>CBDFGN010000001.1:0-6548 GCA_965247065.1 Cyclobacteriaceae bacterium
GGGCATAGAATCCAATCTTATACAAACTTCTTGATCCCCGTTATTCCAAGTAGCTTGCCAATCTCCCAGAACCGTAGGCTCACGAAATTCATATAAAGGAGGCTCGGAACCTATACCACAAGTTTCATAAAGTGTCTTTCTGTCTTCATACTCTCTGCTATCTGGATTATAAGAAGTGGACTGGGAAAACTAGACAGGTCCTTAAGTGTATTCCTTCGGTATGGTACAAAACATATAGGAGGTATACAATGAGAAGTAAAAGACGTAATCATTCACCGGAATTCAAGGCCAGGGTTGCCTTGGAGGCACTAAGAGGGGATAAGACAATTGCAGAGTTGTCCCAGCAATTCAGTATTCATCCCAACCAGATCAGTGCTTGGAAAAAGCAATTGCTCGAAAACGCCAAGGGTGTTTTCACAAGTACTTCGGACAAAAAAGATGTTGGGGATATGCAGAAAAAGGAGATGCTCACCAAAATCGGTCAGTTGACCTTGGAGAACGATTTTTTATCCAAAGCGCTCGGTCGTTAGGCCGGGCGCGGCGCAAGCAGTCAGCAAACCCCAACCATGGTCTTTCCATGGTAAAGCAATGTAAGTTGCTTGAGATAAATCGTTCAAGCCTCTATTACAAGAGCAAAGAGTTAACGGAAGAGGACGAGAAGCTTATGAGGTTCATTGACCAAATCTATATGAAGTATCCGTTCAAGGGTTCACGCAGGATATGTTTTGCGTTGCGGGACAGAGGTGGTGTCCATGTCAGTCGCGGACGGGTGCAGAGGCTAATGGGGATTATGGGTTTGCGGGGGCTGTCTCCCGGGCCAAAGACGACACGTGGGGCCGAGGGGCATAAGATATACCCTTATCTGCTTCGTGAAGAGAAGATAGAACGTGCAAATCAGGTTTGGGCAGCGGATATCACGTATATACCGATGTCAAAGGGGTTTTTGTACTTGGCAGCGGTTATGGACTGGTATTCAAGAAAAGTGCTGAGTTGGAGAGTATCGAACAGTATGGATACGGAGTTCTGCGTGGAGGCTTTGACCGATGCACTGAATCATTACGGGGTATCCGAGATATTCAACACAGATCAGGGAAGTCAGTTCACAAGCAAGATGTTTACGGAAGTATTGAAGGAGAAGGACATCCGCATAAGCATGGATGGGAAGCGCAGCTGGGTGGACAATGTGTTTATAGAGAGATTGTGGAGGAGTTTGAAATACGAGGAGGTCTATCTTAAAGCTTACGACTCGGTTCGCTGTGCAAAAGAAGGGATTGGGAGCTGGATAGATTTTTATAATCGCCGTCGGCGCCATAGTGGAATTGGGGAACTTACTCCGGACGAGGTTTACCAAGGGCTTCCCGATGGACTGATAAAAGTGGCTTGAAAATGATTAAGAAAAACTCAAGAAGCGAGAATATGGATTTTGGCTTTCTGAAACTCCGGTCGGGCTACGCCCTCCCTTCGTTTCAGAAAGCCAGGTTCTCTTTATTAATCATGATTAAGATGTTATTCTTGAAGCTTGGAATACACTTAAAAAAACAAAAAAACTGTTTAAAAAATCAGTCCACCTCTATAAGCTCCAAATAATTTTCCTTTAGCAACACGAACATCACCCCCTCCCCTAGCATTTATATGTGTTGTTACCATTATAAAGCTTCGGCTGTTCCCATGAAGCCTAACTTCACCTCTGTCATTGAAATACCACCCGCTTTTCCTACTAAATACATTGTCATAAAAGTTACCAAGCCCACTAGGTTTAGTACCATGAGGAGTCTCAATTGTTGAACCTTCGTCATCATCATCAAGACAATACGGACCACCACCAATTATAGGCATCCAGTTACGTATTCTCTCTAAAGGAACAGTGGAAGGGAATGGGACCTTTCTGAATATAGGTAGATTACAATTGCCATTTACAATTTCTAATTCTCCATCTTCTATTCCCCAAGACTCCAGAGTAGGAAGATAACCAGTTTCCACAACTGGTTCTGGTATTAGCGGTGCTTCTTCTGTAGGTTCAGGCTCTTGTATGGGTTCCTGTACGGTTTCCGGTTCCTGTATAACTTCAATCTCCGTATCACCACCACTACAGGCAGTCATACAGATTATCGTAAGCAATATCAAACCAAGGAAATTATGTAGCCTCCTTAAAATTTGCATTTATCTATACAGACCACCCACATCCCGCCTCTGTCCACTATCTCGTATTTATATTTATAATTGTTGCACTTGATCTTAACTTTCCCCTTCCACCCCACGGATAGACTGCTCACGCTATTGCAAGCATATCCATATAAACGGATTATCTGGACACCTTGTTCTACCGCTCCTCTACTAAAATTCGAGTCAATCAAAGCATCCGGTTCTATGCGTACTTGAGGATAAGCAGAGAGGGAAATGAATAGAAAAAACAGCAAGACGAATAAAGATATAATCCTTTTCATAACAAGCATTTTCCTTGGCCCTAAATATATGGGTGTCGGGCCTTGCTTGTAGTCAAAAGGATTTAGACGTACCGGTTATTCCCCGTAGAGGGTGTTTTATTCACGGAGACCCGACATAGCGGGTTCCTCTTAACTACAAGCGAATAAGAGTATAACGGAAGGAATAGGGAATGCGAATGTATGTTAGAATAGATAAAAACGGAGGTATGTGAAGTGGGCTGCTTTCTTGATGGTTCTTACAATTCCAGTATTTCAGGAAGCAGCTTTGAGGGAAGTGCAGGTGGGTTCTTCTCCATAAAGCATACCTCCGCATTTTTATGATTTTTGGCTAGGTTTTGTCTGATCTTTTTTCTTGTTTCTTTTGGTCGGTTCTTCTTTCTTTTTTGCCTTGATGTACTTATCCTTGACAAAAAATCCCTCTACTATGCTATCCAATGTCCCCGGTATATGAGGAATTATTTTCTGTTTTCTACCCATCAACCAAATCCTTAAATTCTTCTTTCTTATCCATTCCTCTCCTGTGTTATAATAGAAATAAGAAGCGGGGGAGTAGCTCAATCCGGTAGAGCAACCCACTGAATTATTATTTACACAATAATAACGAAATTGGGGAGGTTGCGGGTTCGAGCCCCGTCTCCTCCACTTCTTAAATTCTTCACTCAAAAAAGCTTAGTCTCCTCGTATTCCTTATCTTTGTAATGCCAAAGCAGACCACCGAAGCCTATCGCTCCTATTACCGGCATACCTACAAACACTACAAGCAGTATCAATAGAATTTCCATAACAATTTACCCTCTAACTAAATCCTTATATTTCAATCTTTTACCCCCCATTCCTTCAATAATCCTATCTAGTGTCTGTCAGAGAAAGCCTTTTTTTCGCAAATATTTCTGCCGCATTCCAGGTCTTGAACGCTTCCAAGGCGGCAGTGTACCACAACACGACGATTTTTGAAAAACAAACCCGAATATGGCCAAAATCGGACGCAACCATCCTCTTCTCTCTGTTCAGAAACGGATATCTGAATGATAACCAGTCCGGCTAAGCCGCAAGCGACGCGGGTCTTAGCCGCCGTCGCCTTCTTTCCTCTTCCCGCTTCCTCAAAAGCACCCCCAGTCGGTGCACGTTGGCGGCAAGCACGGACAAAGCCACGCTCCGGGCGAAACCATCCGCCCCATGCGCCCTCACACGCTCACACCCCTTGTGGTTCAAAGCGTTGATCGCCGACTCAACAGCCGGATGCCGCCTCTTCGCCTCCACAAACTCCACCGCCCCCTCGCGCTCCTTGTCCTTTGAATTCAGCTTCCCCTTTTTCGGCAATACGTTGAGTTCCAGAATTCTGTCAAGCTCCCCGCGGTTTCGCGGACTGTGGAAACCACGGTCAAAACTGCATACGCGAAGATCGGGATACCTTCGCTTCGTATCCTCAACAAACGGCACTATCACGTCCACGTCATCCTCATCCCACATAATGCTGTGGTTCACAATGAACTGATGCTGGTCTTCCATTACGCACACCGGCACTCCAAACTCCACCGGGACCCCGGCCTTGCCCTTCGATATCCACCGAGTGTGCTCCTCGAACACCGAAAACACCTTCTCCCCGTGCGGTATCACTTCCCCCTTGAGCAAACGCCGACCGATCTGATCCATCTGCCTGCGCGCGTGCCCTATGTATTTCCGGATCCTCTCAAGCCGCCACGGCGCAGCCTCAAGGGCCACCAACTCCAGAAGCGTCCGCTCCGCGCGTCTCACCACATCACCGCAAACCCTCAGATACTCCTTCACTTCATCCTCCCCGCCTTTGCGCTTGCGTGAAGTTCTTAACCCGTTAAAAAGCTTCTTCACTTTTTCGATGAGATGTCCCCGCTGACGCCAGCCCGGAAGCTTGTTCACCCCCGCCCCCTCGGCCACCTCTCGAACCAGGCTCCTCGTGGCGTCCCAAAGCAGCTTTACGTCCGTGGGATAATCCACGTCGGTGTTTACCGGAAACGAATCAGCCCGCCCGCGCAACCCTTCTCCAGGCTTTTTTTTTGCCAACTCATGGCCGCTTCTAACCACTATGGCCCCAATCTCCCTCAGCAGCTCGGGAGTGAGCAGCGACACGTTGTCTACCATCGTCTGAAGCTCGTAAACGTATTTACCGCCGTAATCGCTGTGACCCAGCATCTGGCGCAATTCACTGTAACTGTTGGCAAGGGAGTGAAGCCGGTCGAAATCGCACCCGAGCCCCTGCTTCAACACCCCGAGAACCAGGACTCTCCAGATGTCCATCCCCCGACGGCCCACGTTGAGATTGACTTCGGGCAGAAACCGCTTCTCAAGAAGCGAAAACAACTGTTCGCGCGTCCGGGGGTTTGCGTAAATGTACTGAAGACCCCTGAGTATCGCGGGGATATCGTCTCGCGACTTGGGGTTAAAGCGGACTTCCTCAATCGCAACTTCACCGAGCTGAAGCTGGAGTTCTTTTATCTTTCTCATGGTTCCGATTCTCCCGAAGATTGTTTAAAACAGGCCTATATGTTGATGATTCAGGTGTAATTATACCATATATTGGCAATCTTCGCCACAAAAAACTGCCAATTATTTATTTTATTTCAGTAGGTTAGAGATTTTTCTGGCAGACACTATCTATCTGTTCCATAGTGTCCAGTTGCCTTAGGTTATGTCTTCTCGCAAACTCATCAGCGTATCTTTGCAGGTGCTTTTCACTCATTCTGTGGTAAGTTCCAATGTATCCGCGCTTCAACATACTCCAAAAAGACTCCATGCCGTTTGTGTGTATCTGCCCGTCAACATATTCACCGAGAGAGTGCTTTACTGTCTTATGATCGTATTCCATAGCAATAGGGCTGTATCCTCTGTGATCGTCCGTGTAAACAGTATTTCCAGCTTTCACATGGTCTCCTATGAAGTTTGATAGGGTTTTGGCCGTGGTATCTGGAGCAACCTTTACAGCAACCTTTTTACTCTCTCTTTCCTTCACTCCTAAAACAGCGACTTTCCCCTTAGTCCCTCTGCCGTCATGTTTCCTCTTGCTCTCATGCTTATTCTTCTCCAGTCCTCCGATATAGGTTTCGTCAGCCTCGGTCGGGTTGGTGAAAAGCCCCGTGTCCTCTTTCATTGACTCCCTTATTCTATGAGCAAGAAACCACGCTGTTCTTTGCTGTACTCCTAAGTCTCTTGCTAGTTTCATACTGGACACGCCTTTTAAGTTCGTGTTCAGCAGATAAACAGCCATTAACCATTTGTGAAGAGGAACCTTGCTTTCTTCCAGTATGCTTCCAGTTCTTACACTAAACCGCTTACGGCAGTCTTTACAGCGATAGGGCATTTTGTCTTTTGCCTCTACTGTCCTAACGCTTCCGCAGTGAGGACAGAATCTATCCTCACCATCCTTTCCCCATCTTTTCTCGGCAAAATATTTCTCCGCTGATTCCTCATCCGGGAACCTTTGAAAGAACTCATAAAAACTGACTTTGCCTTCCTTGCCGTGTTTTTTCTTACCCATAACTAAGTCTCCTTATTATGGGCAATATATTACCTGATATTTTCTATTTTGTCAAGGATTTCAGGGGTTTATTTATCTCCTTTTACTTTGTGGTATACTAGATCAAATGGAAAAGACAGTTGACATAAACAGCCTAATGAAAAGGAATCCGACTTGTCTTGTATGCAAAGGACAGAACATGGAGGGGGACACCAATGTTTACACAAAGAAATTTCCCTCTGGTTCTTATTATGAATACGTCATTATCTGCTGTATAGATTGCGGATTTATGAGATTTCACAAAGTTGATTCAGTTGTGAAACCTGAAAATCTAGTCAAGCGTACTTCTATGTAGTAGTTATAGGAACAAGAGTTCTCCGTATCATTTTCTTTCCGGCTTCATTCACAAATTCAGAAACCTCGGTTCGGAAAATGGGCGTTTGAGCCGTTTTTAATTCTATGTAACCAGTTATCGCTAAAACTGCTATTAATATGTAACTTATTTCAATCATTTTTTATTCCTCTTTTTCATTTTTGGGCAACTAAATACATAATTACCTATTTTTACCTGACTGAGTTTAAGGCCGGGAGGGGCAGAATGAAACGGAAAACCA
>CBDFGN010000002.1:0-28634 GCA_965247065.1 Cyclobacteriaceae bacterium
ATCATAAAGAAGCCTGTTGAAATTTGTATTGGGAAAACCGGTTCAGGAACCAGGCACTTGTAATCCTGAGCCGGTAACAGGCTTTCACATAGGTCATGGTCGAGCGGATATCAGGTTTGTCAGCGACGACAGGTATAAGCGTTCTATCCAGGGTCTCAAGCACCTCTGCTTGTGAATCATCAATCCTTCCGGGAAATTCCAGAAAAACATAATTGAAGTTTTTTTCGAGGTCTTCATAATTGTCGAGATATTTCCGATAGCTCCAGCAATAAACAGGGTACAGTTTCTTCCCCCTTTCCTGGTAGTCGGAGGGGAACATAGTTTTGAATTTCCCGATTTTTTCTTTGTTCCGCAGTTCTTCCTGGCGTTCGAACATCGTTGACTTCTGCTCATCAAAATCAACGATACACAGTTTCACTTTTTTGGCGAACACAAGATGAAAGAGCAAGGTAGCGCACATGCATGAAAAAGTGCTTTTACCTACTCCGCCTTTCCGATTGGAAACAGATAATACTTTCAATTCCTGAAGAATTTATCTATATATATATATATAGATATATGTACAAACATATTTTTTTTACAAGTTGAATCATTTATATGTATAAATATATGCAAAACATTTTTTTATAAACTATAAAAAAACACCCGGAAATCAGGAAGCCGAAGAACGCAGAAAGAAAAGAAGGAAATTATGCTGGAGGATCGATCTTTTTTTAATGATGAGGATCCCGCCTGATCCGGACCCATTTCAGCGTGCTGTTTTTTGGTGAATCCGAAGAAGAATTCAAAAAAAACGACAACGAAATATCCAAGCAGTTCCGGGAAATGGATATCATGCCCTATTTCCCAACGGGAAACAACCTGGCCAACATCTACAACAATTCATTTTTCTGTCATGTTTCAAATCTGAATTCTGCCAACACATTCATTTGTGATCTGCAGGTGGCCAGCTGCCTGATATCCAATGTATCAAATTACCGTGCCGATCGGGAAGGAGTAATTTTCAACGATCGTTTGTTCAACATACCGGTCAAAAAGGACATCTGGGATGCGGGGAAAAGACGCATCAAAGCCAGAAATTTTTTCATCATTGCGCCCACCGGCGAAGGAAAATCCTTTCTGGCCCTGCACATCTTCCGGCAGCTGCTTGACCAGGGATACCATGTGTTGATCAATGACCTGGGAGGATCCTATGAAAAGCTCTCACTGCTATACAAGGATGTTTTCCCTATACCTGAAATACAAACAGGGAGAAGCTCTGGGCATCAATCCGTTTTACCTGTCCGGCGAAGAAACTCCGGACGCAGTAAAACCCAACCAGCTGGTCGAGTTCAACCGGACCCTGTGGAAACGGGACAAGGCCATCGAGGAAGATGAAGCGGTTTCCCTGAGAAAAGTTTTGAAGTACTATTATGAAAAGAAAAGTGATGGCCACAGCTTTTGCGATTTTTACCGTTTTGTTCACCACCTGCACCAGGACCGATTACTGGACAGCCACCTGGACATCGAGTCTCAATTCTTCAATGTCAAGGAATTCCTTCACAATTGCTCGGAGTTCATTGATGGAGGAACCTACAGCTTTCTGTTTCCCGAAGACCAGGAAAAAGTTCAATATTGACCTGGAGGGAAAACGACTGGTCATTTTTGAACTGGACGAGGCCAAGGATGACCCGCTGCTGATATCAGTGCTTCTCAGCATCAGCGCAGATATTGATCAAAGACTGATCTGGAAGGACAAGACAAAAAGGGGATACATCTTCTATGACGAATTCGCCAAACAGCTCAAGTTCCCCAATGTGCTCACGTCGGTGGAATACAAGTTCCAGGCCATCAGGAAACAGAATGCCGGAATTGGAATAGTGATCCAGACGCCCACACAGCTGCCGGAAAACAGTACCGCGGCCAGCATCATAGACAATACCCAGGTGTTTTACGTACTAAGGAAAACGAAAAGATTATGGAGCACTATAAGCAAATCGGTGATATGGAAAGGGCTATAAAAAAATAGGCTAAGAGCCAGGACAGAAAGCCATTATATCCCGAAGCTTAAAGGATTGGGTTTCACGGGCTTATCCATAAGGGAAGATCGTAACCTTTAAACTTTAAAGAAAGTAGATTTATATTTGCCGCAAAGGATTATCCGAACCCTAGCGTTTCACTTTTATAAGGGCCCACTAGAAATCATTTAATGGGCTTTTTTAATCATTTAAATGAGGTTATTGAATGTATTTTTCCTAATCCCCATCTCCGTTGCTTATGCACAGAAGGAGGCTAATGTCTGGTACTTCGGAAACCAGGCCGGGTTGGATTTTAATGTTGTTCCTCCAAAGACATTACTTGACGGTGCTTTGGTCTCCAACGAAGCATCTGCAATAATGTCAAACCAGAAGGGTGAACTATTATTCTATACCAATGGAGAAACGGTATGGAGCAAAAATCATCTGGTAGTATCCAATGGCTCTGATTTGGGCGGAAATAATTCCTCCCAACAAGGAGCCATCATAGTCCCCAAGCCAGGCAGTAGCAATCTTTACTATATCTTCACCACTGGTGCTTTTGAAGGAGGGTCCGACAACGGATTAATGTACTCATTGGTAGATATCAATCTCAATAATGGAGATGGTGAAATTACACAGAAGAACGTCCAGCTACACACCCCAAGTTCCGAGAGTTTAGATGCCGTAGGCTCCTGTCGGCAGGGTGAAAGTGATTTCTATTGGGTGGTTGCCGGCAAAAAAGACGAAAGCGATGCATTGTTTGCGTATCAAATAGATCAAAATGGGGTAAATCCCAATCCGGTTGTTTCTATCTTTCAGAATAGAGGTGAGGTGAATTATTTCAAGTTTTCACCTTCAGCCAATAAGGTTGCCTTTGTAGACAGGGACTTTCGAAGCGATGCGGAGCAGGCTATGCTAGTTATAGGAGATTTTGACTTTGAAACAGGCATGATCTCTAATTTCAAGTATATCGATATCCAACCTAATTTCGTCTTTAATCAACTCGAGTTTTCAGGTGATGGCAGCTTCCTGTATGTGACCAGTGAGGGAAGTATTCTACAATTTAATGTGTCATCCGAGGTGGGTATTCCATCTTCATCGGTCGAGGTGGTTGATCCAATCCTTGGGGATCTACAATTGGCTCCTGATGGTAAGATATATGTTGTAACAGGATTCGGTGAGTTCTTATCCGTCATTCGAGGACCCTAACCAACTGGGGCTTGCTGGAAACTTCAAAGCGGATGCAATATTTCTGGGTGGACTGACCGTGAATCTCGGGCTGCCGAAATTTATCTCAAGCTTTTTATACAATGGGATAACAGTCAATGCCGGAGCCGATACCACAATATGTTCGGATCAATCGATTATCCTGGGAGCAACTCCTCAGCCGGGGATATCCTACCAGTGGGATCCCATGGATCATTTGAGCGACCCACAATCGGCACAGCCAGTATTTCAATTCAATAACTTAACAGGTGAAAATCAAGAGTTCCATTTTTTCGCAACCGCCTTCAACCAGTTTTGTAGTAAGCAGGATTCTGTAACCATAGTAGTTTATCCCGGGCAAGAAAAGTCAATAAGTGGAAGCAGATCGGTATGTCCGGGAGTTGAAGAAGTTGATTACTGGGTTAACCCAACAACGGGCTTCAATTACGAATGGACCGTGAATGGTGGTGAAATGGTTGGTGAAAAAACCGGTCACGCCATACAGGTTAACTGGGGACCAACTAATCCGGATGCATACGTTCAAGTCATAACCGCAAATGAATTTGGTTGTCCTCAAGATAGCATTCACTTCGATGTTAGAATAAATGTTGAACTAGAAACAGAGATCCCAAACGGCATAGATGAAGTCTGCTCTAATTTGGCTAATAATAATCTCTATTCTATAATAAAAACGAACGGGTCTGTATATCACTGGGGTGTAGATGGAGGTCAAATCTTAACCGGGCAGGGCACAAACGAAGTGGTGGTTGACTGGGAAGGATTGGGAAAAAAGAAGATTTGGGTCCAGGAAGAAAGCATAACGATAGATACAGTGTGCCATGGTGTATCGGATACCTTAGAAATCTTGGTTTTCCTGGATTCAACTGAGATCAATATAGACTACGTGAGTATTGATGGAGATTTTGTAGACATCATATGGGACTATAAAAACGTTGAAGGTTTATCGGATGAAATAGAAGTTCTCAGGAGCACCGCAAACGTCGATGACTGGCAAGTTGTGGCGACAATTCCTAAGGAATCTACATCCTTCCGGGATAATCCAGCCACCGATCAGGAGGCGATTATTAAATACAGGATTCAAGGCACTAGCTCTTGTGAACAAGAAATTCGTTCCACCCCCCACAATACTATTTTACTTGATGGTGAAAATGATGAGGAGAAGAATAGTATCTATTTGGAGTGGAATCCATACAAAAATTGGCGCCATGGAGTAAAGTACTATGAGATTTGGAGAAACCTGGATGATCAAGTTGATAACAAGAAAATTAAATCAACTGGTCCAGATGTTACCGCATTATCCTTGAGCAACGCCCTGGATGGTTTTGTTCATCGGTTTCGAATCAAAGCCGTTGAAGAGTTAACCAATCATGCCTCGTGGTCAAATGAAGCAGTCATTTCCTTCGATCATGAGATAATGATCCCGAATGTCATTACTCCCAATGGCGATGACATAAATGACACGTTTGAAATACAAGATTTGGAGGCTTATGAAGAAAACTTGTTGAAAATCTTCAACCGTTATGGTGACCTGGTTTTTACCCAGAGGAATTATCGAAGTGGTTGGAGCGGGGCTGGCCTGTCTCCAGGGGTCTACTACTATGAATTTCTGCTCGACTTACAACAGAGACTTCATGGTTGGCTTCAAATCATAAGATAGAACTGACTTTTCTGGTCTCTGTGTCGCTATGAAAGCGATTATTTTCTTTTTGATCCTATGTCCTTCCATTGCGCGCACATCGGGAAAATCGGTCGCCTCGAGGTTTTCATTCCAGTTCACCCCACATCCGCCAACAAGAGATGGAATCAGTGTGGAATCCACATCGGGAATGATTTCATCAGTTTGATCGTCTGTTGTTTGCTTAAGGGTGAGGGTTTTTTGTGGGTAGCTTTCGGGGAATTCTTGCAGGTGCGAGGGGCCTACCATCAGGGCCACTGACAGAAATACAGAAAGGTTGAAAAACTTTTTATTCATAATGCCCTCCTGTTTGATCTGTCCTGCCTGCTCCTGCTTCCTTACAGAAAACTTTGTTGCAATATTTTCCCCGGTCATCGATCTTTCTGTTCGATTGCTCTTTGATCTGCCATTGCCTGATGAGCTTTTTAGCTCCTCTTATCCGGAGAGAGGGAAGATGCTTGACGAGATTGGCTTTTGATATTTTCCAGGTATCGTGAAGCTCGTGCAATATCACTTCGTGTTCCTCACTGTGGTCTGCCCACTGTTTGAGTATTTCATCGTTGGTGAGCTTTTCCTTCAGCAAGGTAAATTGTAAGCCTACCACGGGAGGACGGCCCTTGCCATGGTATTTGGCATAGACCTTTTTGAACTCAAATGCCAGGTCAGTATTTGCAAGATCTTCAAGAGGTTCGGAAAGCGTTTTTTTTATCATCAAGTTAGTATCCTTATATTTTTTTTCACAGCCCACGATCTGCCTGAACTCTTCCAGGGGGCAGTACCAGGTCCCGGTGTCCCGGTAGGCGGAAAGCACCTCCCACAGGCGCATGGAATACCAGGACCTGAACTTCATGTAGTATTTCAGTTGATACCTCGAGTAATGGGCCATTTGAATGAAATATGGTTCCAGGGCCGGGTTCAATACCATCGTGATCATACCATCTTTGTAACCATATTCAAAGCCGTCTTTGTTTTCGAGGGTAGATGTATTGACAAGCTGCTTGGGGCGAAATATTTTCTTTCCCAAATCCTCAATTGACCATATCTGTCTTGCCAGTTCTTGTAATGCTTGCTTGCATTGTTTGTACGCACTCATTTTATCCATTTGGCTACGTTCCACCACTTCGGACACATGGACTTGATAGTATGGTTTGAGCTTCATATCGTTGTCATGAATTTGTGCCAGTACCATGGCCATGATCCGTTTACCTACTATTGAAACTTTACCCTGACGGGCAAAAGTGATGTTCCAGTGCTGCTTGACATGGTCTTTAATTTCCTTTTCCGGGAGGTTCATCGGAAGGCTGATCTGAGTGCTTCTTTTATCCATGCCGGAAAGGTAATTAAACCTACTTTAAAATAACAGGATTGTTTTATTAGTAAAGAAGTGGGTTTAATACCTCAGATATTAGTAAAGAAGTAGGTTTAATACCTCAGATATTAGTAAAGAAGTAGGTTTAGTCGACTTTATACCTATTATATGTAACTATTTATGTTTCCTCTACTAGTATTGATCTGCGCGCGCGCGAGTTTATCCACAATTTTTTTCCAATTTTATTAAAACCGGAAACCGCACAAACAGTGAAAACAAGGAGAAAAATCTCTTCCCCAAATCGATTTTTCACTTTTTCAAATGGCCCCCACACAATCCCAATTTGGCCGGCTCCTGCCGCTCCGTCTCCCACAAGGCCAGTGCGCCCCGGAGCCCGGCCAGCTTTCGGTTCAAGGGGAAAAAACGGGGGCTTTGGGGGGGCTGGGCGGATGGCAGGCGGGGCCTGTGGCCACTCATGCCCCCTCTGAGAGGAGATCTCTGCCCGGGGGGTAGTTGTTTACCAGAAGCGGGAGAAAGTCGTTCAAAGCGCCCCCAAATGGGCCGGATTTCCGGAAAGAAAAAGAGGAACCAATTCAAAATTGAATCAGTTCCTCCAAAAAGGGTGTCTCGTCTCTCGCCCTTTTTTTCTTCAATTTAGCAACTTTGGTTGAATATATCCATCCATATCCGGCTTGGGGCAACGCGTGAATTGTTCCCGGGCTTCGGGAACCTCTCAGCGGAAGGGAACCTTCACAAAGGGCTCCCTTTTTTTGGTCACACGCCCCGCGCCCGCGCCTTGTTCCTTTCAAGTTGCCCCGGCGCGGTCTGAAACCCTACGGTTTACTCCATTGCCGGAACGAGGGGCCGGGATGTGCTTTTCATGGTCACAGGGTGGGGGACTTGCGGGGAAGCACCATTAAAAGACATGAGCCGCAAATGCGCGGCCTGGCCAGGCTTCGGGTTTTTCCGAGTATGGTTGTAAAGTGAAAGGGTATATTCTTGACCTGTAAACCGGGAGATGCTCGTTCAGAGCGCCCCCAAATGGGCCGTAATCAAAACAGTTTCAGGGCACCCAGCAGCAGAGCCAGCATCAGGCCCACGATCCACTGTGTGCGGTTGATGCTTTTCTCTACCTGGTCGAAACGTTTGTCTACCTGCCCGAAGCGTTCTCTGGTGGTTTCTTCCATCTGGTCGAAACGCTGTTCCAGACGCTCAATATCCTGTCTGGTGGCCTTTTGCAGCTGCTCAATATCCTGTCTGGTAGCCAGCTGTTCTGTGATCTCTGCCAAGATCTGTGCCTGCTCTTCGGCCGTGGCAGGTTGCATGCCGGCTTTGATGAGCCGTTTGGAGATGGTAAGGGTATTCATCTTTGGGTTGTGAAGCCAGAGGCAAAGGTGGCAAAGAGCTGCGGGCTTTGCAAGTGAATCACCGGTATGGGCAGAATCACCCCATCAGTGGAGAGTCGAGCGGGTAGATACCCTGGCCAGTGTGGCCGGCAATCATGGTGCCTTCCCGGTCTCTCGTGACTGCTCCCCGCCTTACTCAGGCGAGGAGCAGTCACCCTGGTTTCAACTTTTCCAACAAGTAATTCTCTGCGGTATTTCGTACACCAAATGAAATGATAGGACAGGTTGAAAACCGCTGTTTTGCTTCTTTTCCATCGGGGATATTTATTTGTTACTTTGGCATATCAAACTGTATTTACTACATTTAGCCAGGGCAATGGCCAGTATGCCAAGACGTAAGGCAGCGGCCCAGGGGTGGTGCAAGAACCCCACCGAATTCTATGGATGGGAGATGTCAGGAATAAAAATTTCATCATGGTTCGTATTCGTTTCGCGATAAGCTTTACTTTTTTCGTAGGTGCTGTATTTGTTAGGTGCTTCGCTGGTAGCCAGGATATTTCGCCTGCTGTGATCGGCGATGAACCAGCATTGAAACAACATATTACTCAGGATGATATCAACGCTGACCAATTCTCATTGGAAGAGCTTATAGACCATGGCCGGGCAACACTGATCTCAGAAGCCATTCTCGCACATGGAGGCGAAGCGGAGCTGGAACACCTGGCATTTGAAAAGTTATCGGATTACGAACGATCTGCTATCGTTGAATTCCTACAAACCCTTCGGATCGAGGAGGGAAACAGTTAGTCAAGTGGAGTTTACCTACGCTGTTTTTCGAAGCCCTGACATCTCCCATCCATAGAATGGGATGGGAGATGTCAGCCAAAAACTCTTTTATCAATACATCAAAACTTTTACTAATCACATTACTGATCCTGGTATGCCAACTTGCATTTAGTCAACAGTACCAGGTTTCAGGAGTTGTAACAGACAGTCAGAATAATCCCCTACCAGGGATAACCATTCTCATAAAAGGCACTGTTCGTGGTACTAGTACTGACATAAATGGAAATTTTACGCTTCAGGTTAACCAGGGAGATGTTCTGAGAATATCATTTGTTGGCTATAAAACCCAGGAAATTACCTTGGACGAAACCACAAGGCAGTACAATATAGCGCTGTTAGAAGGAGTGGAATTAGGAGAAGTTGTAATCTTGGGTTCACGTAATAAAAATCGAACTGCGGTTGAGACGCCAGTACCCGTAGATGTGCTAGACATACAAGAACTCACTTTTTCCACCCCCCAGCTCAACGTTAACCAAATCCTAAATTACGTAGCACCTTCTTTTACTTCTACTCCGCAAACCGTATCCGATGGTACTGATCACATTGACCCTGCTTCGCTAAGAGGGTTAGGTCCTGACCAGCTATTGGTACTAGTCAATGGAAAAAGAAGACATACTACCTCACTGGTCAATGTAAACAGTACCGTAGGTAGAGGAAGTGTGGGTACAGACCTGAATGCCATCCCTGCATTTGCCATTAAACGGATTGAAGTACTAAGAGACGGCGCTGCTGCTCAATATGGTTCCGATGCCATTTCCGGCGTAATCAACATTGTACTAAAAGACCAGTACGACGGACTTGAAATAGCGATAAACCGCGGGGCCAATTTCAGCTCAGAATCCAACAACCAGGATGGCGGCATAGATGGCCAGCAATTTCAAGTCAATGCAAACTACGGTATACCCCTGACCGATAACGGAGGGTTTATTAATTTTACGGGATCAATATTTACCAGAGAACCTACTTCAAGAGCAGGAAAAGAGGGTTTTTCAGGAAGCATATTTAATGCTTATAATGCCATAGAGCGGGTCGCTACCCAGGCAGGGGTCGATATAAGTACGCTTACATTTAACGATATCCAAACTTTTGGACAGCAGGTTTCTCATTTTTCAAGTGATCTTCAAGCCAATATTGCGGATGCCCTTACTATAGAAGACCTGCAGTCCATTTTGAATGTGGATGTTACGGATGCAGAACTTGCAGCCAGAGAACAAACGCGGAGAGACTATAGCATGAAGGTTGGTCAATCGGCGCTAAGAAGCGGCAAATTCATTTCAAATATGGAAATTCCACTGAACAAGGATCTTAAATTTTATGCCTTTGGAGACGTCAGCTACAGAAATGGTCAGGCAGCCGGCTTTTACAGAAGGCCGGACCAGTCAAGAGCCAATACACTTGTATATATTAACGGGTTCCTTCCTGAAATCTATGCCAATATTAAAGATAAATCCATTGCAGCCGGCATTATAGGAACCGTCAATGAATGGAGGGTTGATTTTAGTAATACATGGGGAAGAAATTCCTTTGATTTTACAATTACCAACTCCAGTAATGCTTCCATGGACAGGTCTACTCCTATTACAGCGTATGCCGGAGGCTTTGCTTTCACTCAAAACACGTCCAACCTGGATTTAACCCGGTACTATGACGATATTCTTTCCGGATTTAATATTGCTTTAGGGTTAGAATACAGGTTTGAAAACTATCAGCTATTTGAAGGGCAAGAAGAATCCTATGCGACTTATGATATTAATGGCGATGTGGTAAAGGCCTCTACTCCCGATACACTTTTAATCACTGATTTTTTTGGAAGAACACGGCCCGGAGGAATCCAGGTATTTCCCGGATTCAGACCCGAAAATCAAAGGGACAGGTTCAGGAATAGTTATGCCGCATATCTTGATTTCGAAGCTGATCTGAGCGAGAATGTGATCATGGGCCTAGCCGGTCGTTATGAAAACTACAGTGATTTTGGCGATACTTTCAACTGGAAAGTCACTTCCCGATTCGGTGTCATTGATAATTTTAGCATACGTATCGCCGCAAGTACGGGGTTCAGGGCTCCTTCCCTTCATCAACTTCACTTCAATGCCACAAGTACTAACTTCATTAATGGAATTCCTTTTGAAATAGGTACATTTTCTAACGATAGCCGGGTTGCCGAATTACTGGGCATCCAACAATTAAGGCAAGAAAAGTCATTCAGTGCAAGTGTTGGCTTTACTGCCGATATTCCCAGTGCCAACCTGACCATTACCATAGACGGGTTCTATACTGGAATAGAAGACCGGGTAGTGTTGACAGGGAATTTTACAAGACCGGAAACCCCTACTTCAAGTGCAGAACAGGAATTACAACTACTTTTCGATGCTGCTGCTGCTACCAGAGCGAGGTTCTTTGCCAACGCCATAGATACGGAAACCACAGGGATAGACTTAGTGATCGCTCATGAAACAAGGCTTTCCGAAAATACCATTTTAAGCAATAATTTTGCCGCTAATGTCTCACGAACCCACCAGGTAGGAGACATTAAGGTGTCAAAAATATTGGCGAACGCAGGACTTACCGACACCTATTTCGGAAGCCGGGATCAGCTATTCCTGCAAGTGGCTCAACCCAGAACAAAGGCCAACCTGAGCCATAGCTTAAAATCCGGCAACTGGAACTTCTTTGTAAGAAATACACTCTTCGGTAAAGTAACTAACCCCAATACCGATAGTAACGGAACAAATCCTGTATACAGATCTAAAGTCATCAACGACTTTTCTATAGGGTATAAGTTTAGTGAATTGTTCAATCTTTCTTTGGGCGCCAATAATGTTTTTGACGTATATCCTGACCTAGCTACAGCCGATCTTACCAGCGGTAATAATTTCATCTATCCGCGATCTACTTCGCAATTCGGCTTGAATGGCAGGTATTTATTTGTAAGACTCAATATGGACCTGAAGTGATGTAGTGGGGGGTAAAAGCCCATCCTTACTTTGTGGCTAAAGCGCTACTTGTTCTTTTGATTGTCGATATAAGCTCTGACTGCTTTTTCTGAAATATGTCCTACACTTTCACAGTAGTAGGACCTGGTCCAAAGTGTAGGGACCCTTCGGGTTACTTCACGGAATTCTTTTCGAATAAACCTGGAACTAAACCCTTTAGGGGAAAAAACGGGGGCTTTGGGGGAGCTGGGCGGATGGCAGGCGGGGCCTGTGGGGCACAGACCCCCCCCCCTCTGAGAGGAGATCTCTGCCCCGGGGTAGTTGGGGATCAAAATCGAGAGATGCTCGCTCAGAGTGCCTTGAAATGGCCCGTAATCAAAACAGTTTCAGGGCACCTAGCAGTAGAGAAAGTGCAACAAACATGGTGACGATCATCCAGCGGGTGTTCACGGCCTGGTCCCTGATCATTTTCTCTACCTGCCCGAAGCGTTCTTTGGTGGTTTCTTCCATCTGTTCGAAACGCTGCTCGAAGCGTTGCTCCAGGCGCTGAATATCCTGTTTGGTAGCCAGCTGTTCTGTGATCTCGGCCAGGATCTGGGCCTGCTCTTCGGCCGTGGCAGGTTGCATGCCGGCTTTGATGAGCCGTTTGGAGATGGTAAGGGTATTCATCTTTGGGCTGTGAAGCCAGAGGCAAAGGTGGCAAAGAGCTGCGGGCTTTGCAAGTTGGAGATTATTCATGGTAACTCTTCCCCTGTCCCTTTTGTCTTCCCCTGTTTTTTGAAAGCACCAATCACATATCCGACAGGGTTTCGGGCTTGCGGGGCCTTTCGCAAAATTTTCTGAATTTCGTTAAACTCTATTTTTTCCGCTTTCGCAAGCAACTCACGATGGGGTTTCTCAGGTGTGATTATCGGTGTCCAGGGCGCGGTTCAGAATATCCAGGAACTCTCTTGAAACCTCCCACCGGACGGATGTTTTTTTCTTCACAGAGCCGTCAAGTCCGGGACGGTAATGGGCGCTGAATTTTATGTGAGTAAACCTTCTTCCGGTCTTGACCGGTTCGTAGGTGAACCAGTAAGGAGCCTTGCTCTGCTCAAGTTCTTTTTGCCCGGGATTGATTACGTATTTGATGAAATCTCTTGTCAGAGCATATCGATTTTCCAGCATGAACATTTGACGGAGCTTGTCAATACTGAAGGTGATGGATGGCATTTTGTTTTTGCTGAGCAGTTCGTAAAAGCGCATGGTATACTGACTGCGGAAATTGAAGGCTACTTGCAGCTCATATTGGGTATAGCCCCTGGAGAAGTCCAACAGGTCCTCATACAGGTTTTTATCAGTTCTGAAGGTCACTGTATCATCCCATTTTTGTATTTCAGTTGTACCGATAACCTGATAGCTTATCCACCTTTTTTCATCCTCTTTCTGGATGATTTTTTTCTGCAGTGCCGTTAAAGGCTTTCTTTACCTGATGATGGTTTTTGTCTACTTCTCCATCCCGTAGAAATCTTGAAACAGGCATTGTTATATCCCTGTCGTCAAACAAGTTGGGCTGGATGCTTACCCCATCGCCAATTGGCTGGCCCTTCAATTCTGCCTGGATAAGCTCGACAATATGAGTTTCAAATAGAAAACTCTTAGAAAGTATTAAAGAACTCCTAGTTAGCCCGGAAAACTCTCTTTCAATCCACTCACTATCAAGCCGTGCACACGGAGCCCGGCCAGCTTTCGGTTTAAGGGGAAAATTTGGGGGAGCTGGGCGGATGGCAGGCCGGGGCCTGTGGGGGCACAGAAACCGCCCTCTGAGAGGAGATCTCTGCCCGGGGTAGGTTGTACCAGAAGCGGGAGAAAGTCGCTCAGAGCGCCCCCAAATGGGCCGTAATCCCAGCTGGCTCATCATGAAGCTGGAGGATGAGCCTTCCAGACCCGTTACCCAATCAAGGGCTCATTAAATGTTTTAACTTAATGGGCTTTTTTGATCCGTTTTTCGTAGACATTGAAGTCATAGCGAGCCGAGGTCACCAGATAAGACTGGATGATTTCTTTCGGCTGATCTATTGTCTTGATAGCCACAGTCCACAAACATAATCCTAATTTCTTTTTCAAAGTAGGAGGAAGCATTCAAAAAGTAGGAGTTGGGAAAAGTAAAAGCATTCAAAAAGTAGGAGTTGGGACTATAAAACTTCGTGTAAATAGTTGAGTTAAAGATAATTACATCAATTTTCCAAAAACCGATAAACATATGATATACATTGTTTTAAGATAAACATGAAAAAGAAATCACTAACTATCTGATTACAAGCTGATTAAGTTTTCCTTCCCTGAACATTTATTACAGTTCAGTTTGTATTTTCAATGGTTATCCACATTTCTTTTCAGTTTAAAAAAAGCTGAAAAGAAATTCCAGCCACACAAACAGTTAAAACAAGGAGAAAAATCTCTTCCCAAAATCGATTTTTCACTTTTTCCCAATGGCCTACACACAATCCCAATTTGGCCGGCTCCTGCTGCTCCGTCTCCCGCAAGGCCCGTGCGCCCCGGAGCTCGGCCAGATTTCGGTTCAAGGGAAGAAAACGGGGCCTGTGGGGGAGCTGTGCGATTTCTAAGGATTAAACAAGGGCATGCTTATAAATTTTTTCATATTTCCTATTTTCTCTTACACAAGCAAATACTCGGTGGATGATTTTGTTTCTTACAGCATTAAGTACAGCCATTTTATTCTTGCCTTCCTCTACTTTTCTTAGGTAATAATCTCTTAATTCTCCTTTACCAGAGATGGCTGACATAGCCGCCAAGTGTAGTAGTACTTTCATCGACTTGTCTGCCCTGTGTGACACTCTGGCCCTGCTGCGAATCGTTTTCCCTGAATCGTATTGGAAAGGGGCTACTCCGCAATGACAGGCCATCTTTTTTGGGTCAGTGATCTGTTTAAACTCGTTAGTGACTACCAGGGTATTGATAGCTACAATCTGCCCTACTCTGCTTACCGATGTAATCAGTTGATAAAGTTGTTTAAGATGATGGTCCCCATCAATGAGCTGCTGGATTTTCTGTTCCACTTCTTTGAGTTGTTTTTCTATTTTGGCTATAACAGGTCGAAGTAGTTTATCATGTTCCTTTGCCCATTGTTTATTACCAAACTGCTTGTCTTCCTGTAGAGGATCAAGTAGCCTCTTTTTGGAAGTAAGTAGTCTTTTCCTGAGACGGATCATAGATTTCAATTGATTGACAACCTCTCTGGGAGCTTCCCACAGCCTTACTTTATCCCTTTTAGCATAAGCATACTCAGAAATTCTTAAGGCATCTAAAGCATCATTTTTACCTCGTTCCAACGCATGGTGTGCTTTGATTACTGCTGCGTTTTCTAACCAAACTGCCATGTTCTTTTCAACCACAAATTCCAATAAAGGGTTACAGTAGATACCCGTATGCTCAAGACATAATAACCAGTGGATCTGATCGGTCTCTACTTCTTTTAGTAATCTTTTGTAAAACAGATTGATCCCTTTTTTATCGTTACTTACCAGCAAGTGGAACAACTTTTTGCCTTCAGCAATCACTACAAAATCCAGAACCTCTTTAGACACATCTACGCCAATAAATACTTTATACTTCATAACTTTATTATTGACTAAAAAACAGGTCAACACACTTAAACACGATCAAACCCTTGATAATGGATCTTATCCTTCGCTGGATATTCCTAATTTCTAAATGATGCTTGTTTAAGTAACCGACAGAGGATTGAATCGCACGATGGGTCTTACCCTGGCAGGCAGATAATTCGCCTCTGTCGGTGTTGACTTTTTAAAGTTATCCACCTTGTCCACAAGTTATGAGTCTCCCCCAGACCCCCTCATAGGGGTAATAGCAATAATATTGAAATAATCATATCTTGTAAATCTAAAGGGATGGCAGGCGGGGCCTGTGGGCCCCAGAAACCCCCTCTGAGAGGAGATCTCTGCCCGGGGGGTAGTTGTTTACCAGACCAATCGGGGTTTCAGGCAATGGATTTCAGAGCAATCCCTGAAAGCCCAGGCTTTGATTGGTCTGAAACCCTGTGGTTTACTCCATTGCCGGGAACGAAGGGGTGGCATGTGCTCGAAGAGACATGAGCCGCACATGCGCGGCTTGACCAGGCTTTGGGGTTTTTTGAGCATGGTTGTGAAGTGAAAGGGTATATTCTTTGACAGGTGGGCAAAACTGCGGCTAATGGACTTGCTCAGAGCGCCCCCAAATGGGCCGTAATCAGAACAGTTTCAGAGCACCCAGCAGCAGAGAAAGGGCAACAAACATGACACCGATCATCCAGCGGGTGTTTACGGCCTGGTCCCTGATCATCTTCTCCATCTGTCCGAAGCGTTCTCTGGTGGTTTCTTCCATCTGTCCGAAACGTTTGTCTACCTGGTCGAAACGCTGTTCCAGACGCTCAATATCCTGTCTGGTAGCCTTTTGCAACTGCTCAATATCCTGTCTGGTAGCCTTTTGCAACTGCTCAATATCCTGTCTGGTAGCCTTTTGCAACTGCTCAATATCCTGTCTGGTAGCCTTTTGCAACTGCTCAATATCCTGTCTGGTAGCCAGCTGTTCTGTGATTTCGGCCAGGATCTGGGCCTGCTCTTCGGCCGTGGCAGGTTGCATGCCTGCTTTGATGAGCCGTTTGGAGATGGTAAGGGTATTCATCTTTGGGTTGTGAAGCCAGAGGCAAAGGTGGCAAAGAGCTGTGGGCTTTGCAAGTGTAGAATCACCCCACCAGTGGCGAGTCGAGCGACCAGATACCCTGGCCAGTGTGGCCGGCAATCATGGTGCCTTCCCGGTCTCTCCCAATGCCCCTGGTCAGTTTTAGCTAACCCCTGAATTTGTTCTGGCTCGTCCATGATGAATTTCAAGCCCACAAAAAAATTGATTCATATCCCAAATATCGGATTCTTGAGGAAATGAGTTTCACCACAAGAATAAAAAAATCTCCATCCCCTCTGGCCCAACCTGAAGGAAGGGCACAGCAATCCGGTGACGGCTGGTGCCTGAGGCGGAAACTGCGGCTGGTGCCTTGTTTCCGAAGGTAAGCAAGATGGAATCGGGCAGAGCCCGATTCTTTTTTGTCAAGTTGCTGATTTTCAGCATAGTAATACATTAGTAATGTAACAGTTTTTTTTAAAATTGTCACATTTTGTTAGTAAACCTCTTAAATTTGAGATATATTACTTTTTAAGTGTTACAATGTTTCCTTTAAATTTCGCTGCATGAGTCAATATGAAGTACTCCGCGTCAAACCTGAAGATAAGAAAACCTTCACGGATTTGACAGTAAAATTCAGACGAAAGCAAGTAGATCTGGCGGGCCAGATGATCCAATTTTTTGACCAGTCCGGCTATGATCCCCTGGCTGGAAGTTTTGAAACCCCGGCTGAGGAACTTAAGCAATTAAGGAACACGCTGGTATCGTTTATCAGGACCCAGGAGAAGAATCACATCATCCCCATGTCGGAGAAAGTGGACAATCTGGTGCTTGTTCTGGCAGAGTTCATGAGAGATAACTCCCCTGGCATCATCGAGGACGAGAAACAGACCGCAGCGACGGAGCAGGCCAGCGCCCCTGCTTCTGCTGTGATGGAGAAGGGCGTATCAAAAAAGGAATACGAAGATCTTTTGATCAGGTGTGAAAAAGCGGAGAAAAAGCTGAGTCGGATTGAACCTGATTTTGAGAGAATCAAGGCAGCAGTATCGTGGAAATCAACCGGGTTTGGCAAGGGTTATGTGCTTGAAATCACAAAGGGTGAGTTTGAGGAAATTTTCACCTGATCGGCCGGCATGTATGTGAAGATCCACAAGCCCGATGATTACTTTGGAAACCGGGGAAGCTCCGGTCAATTGATTGCCTACCTGGAAAAAGAAAACCCGGGAAAGGAGGCTGTGGAACAGGAGCAATTTTTTGACCATTATCAGGACCAGGTGCCGGCACACAAAGCCGAACTGATCCTGGACACCAACCACAAAGGGCTATCGGCAGATGACTCAAAATTTCACATGGTGACTCTCAATCCGAGTGAAAAGGAACTGGAGTTCCTGGGGGACAAACCGGCGGGCACCGAGGGGGCTGCCTCCAATGAATTGCTCCGGGAATATACCCGGGCTGTGATGGATCAATACGCCGAAAGTTTCAATCGAAAAATTGATGGGCGGCCATTGGAAGGCGGAGACCTGGTGTACTTTGCCAAAATCGAAAACGAGCGCACGTACAAACCACAGGAAATACAGTACAAGGAATCCTATTCTCATAACCAGGGGATCCGCAAAGAGATCACAAAATTGAAAAGGGAGCTGAGAGAACAGTCCGATATCACCGGTAGAAGCAAAGCCCGGATTGAAAAAAAGATAAGTGTACTTGAGGGGCAATACCAGAGAGACAAGGGGGGTGTAGTGATTCTGCCCGGGAATGCGAAAAAAGGACTAAATACCCACGTTCACGTGGTGGTTAGCCGGCGTGACAAGCAGCAAAGATTGAAACTTTCTCCCCTGGCCAATTCGCGTGGAAGCCAGAATAAACTGAACGGGAAAAATGTGCAAATAGGGTTCAATCGCAGCGAGTTTGTGAATAAGGCAGAGAGAATATTTGACAAGAAATTTGCTTATGATCGTGCGTTGCAGGAATCTTATCAATATCGCCATGCGAAAGTGCACGATGCTGAGAAATATCTAAAGGCGCTGATCAATGCACCCACCGACCCCAGGCAAATAGCAAGAAGACTGGTCGGGCAAATGGCTGTCAGAGGAGAGGTGCAACGGATTTTGAATACACCGACCAATGCCAGGCAGTTGAGAAACAGGATTATTTCGAAAGCTGTGGATAATGTGGCCGGGATGATCACCTCGGGGGCCCACCCTGCCGGGATCCCTGCCACTATTATCAAAAAGGGAATTATAAAAGCGGTTGATGCGGTGGTCAAGGTCGCTGAGTTGGGGTTTTGAACTACCCATTTGTCAAATCAGGTTTTCCCTTTTCGCTTCATTAGCGGCGAATAACTCTTTGATCTCCTTGTGATGATCTGTCACCACTTTATGCAGGATTGCGGTGACCAGGTGATAATGACTAATACCCAATGCCTTTGCCATGTCACTGGTATACCTTACGATCCCGGCAGGGATCCCAATCGATGACAGCTTCTTTCCTTGGAAAAATTTACCCTTGTCAAGATTTTCTGCATGATGCACGAAATCCAGAAGTGAACCTTGAGGGGTTTTTTTCTCATGAGGCCGGGGTTTTCGCTCACGCGGTTTGCTGGCTGACTGCTGGCTGATCGTTTTAGCTGGTTTTTTCTCCATATCCTTGAAAGGGTCGTCCCCTGCTTCAAGACCAAGACCCTCAAATTCCTTGAGAGACTCTTGCGACAAAGTGTTTTTTTTCGCCATGATTACTTTTTTATTAACCAGCGGACCATAGTACTAATGTTTTTTTCTGCATCATCAAAGGGAACGACGGTAGAGCGGGCCCGGGACATGGTTGCAGGGCGGTAGCCTACCTTCAACAGGGTACCTGCAAGTTCAGGATCTGTATGCCTTTGATCATATTGTAATTTCTCCAGATCAGGATTGACTTCTGAAAAAAACCGTTCATGCCCACTATCATAAAGAAGCCTGTTGAAATTTGTATTGGAAAACCGGTTCAGGAACCAGGCACTTGTAATCCTGAGCCGGTAACAGGCTTTCACATAGGTCATGGTCGAGCGGATATCAGGTTTGTCAGCGACGACAGGTATAAGCGTTCTATCCAGGGTCTCAAGCACCTCTGCTTGTGAATCATCAATCCTTCCGGGAAATTCCAGAAAAACATAATTGAAGTTTTTTTCGAGGTCTTCATAATTGTCGAGATATTTCCGATAGCTCCAGCAATAAACAGGGTACAGTTTCTTCCCCCTTTCCTGGTAGTCGGAGGGGAACATAGTTTTGAATTTCCCGATTTTTTCTTTGTTCCGCAGTTCTTCCTGGCGTTCGAACATCGTTGACTTCTGCTCATCAAAATCAACGATACACAGTTTCACTTTTTTGGCGAACACAAGATGAAAGAGCAAGGTAGCGCACATGCATGAAAAAGTGCTTTTACCTACTCCGCCTTTCCGATTGGAAACAGATAATACTTTCAATTCCTGAAGAATTTATCTATATATATATATATAGATATATGTACAAACATATTTTTTTACAAGTTGAATCATTTATATGTATAAATATATGCAAAACATTTTTTTATAAACTATAAAAAAACACCCGGAAATCAGGGAAGCCGAAGAACGCAGAAAGAAAAGAAGGAAATTATGCTGGAGGATCGATCTTTTTTTAATGATGAGGATCCCGCCTGATCCGGACCCATTTCAGCGTGCTGTTTTTTGGTGAATCCGAAGAAGAATTCAAAAAAAACGACAACGAAATATCCAAGCAGTTCCGGGAAATGGATATCATGCCCTATTTCCCAACGGGAAACAACCTGGCCAACATCTACAACAATTCATTTTTCTGTCATGTTTCAAATCTGAATTCTGCCAACACATTCATTTGTGATCTGCAGGTGGCCAGCTGCCTGATATCCAATGTATCAAATTACCGTGCCGATCGGGAAGGAGTAATTTTCAACGATCGTTTGTTCAACATACCGGTCAAAAAGGACATCTGGGATGCGGGGAAAAGACGCATCAAAGCCAGAAATTTTTTCATCATTGCGCCCACCGGCGAAGGAAAATCCTTTCTGGCCCTGCACATCTTCCGGCAGCTGCTTGACCAGGGATACCATGTGTTGATCAATGACCTGGGAGGATCCTATGAAAAGCTCTCACTGCTATACAAGGATGTTTTCCCTATACCTGAAATACAAACAGGGAGAAGCTCTGGGCATCAATCCGTTTTACCTGTCCGGCGAAGAAACTCCGGACGCAGTAAAACCCAACCAGCTGGTCGAGTTCAACCGGACCCTGTGGAAACGGGACAAGGCCATCGAGGAAGATGAAGCGGTTTCCCTGAGAAAAGTTTTGAAGTACTATTATGAAAAGAAAAGTGATGGCCACAGCTTTTGCGATTTTTACCGTTTTGTTCACCACCTGCACCAGGACCGATTACTGGACAGCCACCTGGACATCGAGTCTCAATTCTTCAATGTCAAGGAATTCCTTCACAATTGCTCGGAGTTCATTGATGGAGGAACCTACAGCTTTCTGTTTCCCGAAGACCAGGAAAAAGTTCAATATTGACCTGGAGGGAAAACGACTGGTCATTTTTGAACTGGACGAGGCCAAGGATGACCCGCTGCTGATATCAGTGCTTCTCAGCATCAGCGCAGATATTGATCAAAGACTGATCTGGAAGGACAAGACAAAAAGGGGATACATCTTCTATGACGAATTCGCCAAACAGCTCAAGTTCCCCAATGTGCTCACGTCGGTGGAATACAAGTTCCAGGCCATCAGGAAACAGAATGCCGGAATTGGAATAGTGATCCAGACGCCCACACAGCTGCCGGAAAACAGTACCGCGGCCAGCATCATAGACAATACCCAGGTGTTTTACGTACTAAGGAAAACGAAAAGATTATGGAGCACTATAAGCAAATCGGTGATATGGAAAGGGCTATAAAAAAATAGGCTAAGAGCCAGGACAGAAAGCCATTATATCCCGAAGCTTAAAGGATTGGGTTTCACGGGCTTATCCATAAGGGAAGATCGTAACCTTTAAACTTTAAAGAAAGTAGATTTATATTTGCCGCAAAGGATTATCCGAACCCTAGCGTTTCACTTTTATAAGGGCCCACTAGAAATCATTTAATGGGCTTTTTTAATCATTTAAATGAGGTTATTGAATGTATTTTTCCTAATCCCCATCTCCGTTGCTTATGCACAGAAGGAGGCTAATGTCTGGTACTTCGGAAACCAGGCCGGGTTGGATTTTAATGTTGTTCCTCCAAAGACATTACTTGACGGTGCTTTGGTCTCCAACGAAGCATCTGCAATAATGTCAAACCAGAAGGGTGAACTATTATTCTATACCAATGGAGAAACGGTATGGAGCAAAAATCATCTGGTAGTATCCAATGGCTCTGATTTGGGCGGAAATAATTCCTCCCAACAAGGAGCCATCATAGTCCCCAAGCCAGGCAGTAGCAATCTTTACTATATCTTCACCACTGGTGCTTTTGAAGGAGGGTCCGACAACGGATTAATGTACTCATTGGTAGATATCAATCTCAATAATGGAGATGGTGAAATTACACAGAAGAACGTCCAGCTACACACCCCAAGTTCCGAGAGTTTAGATGCCGTAGGCTCCTGTCGGCAGGGTGAAAGTGATTTCTATTGGGTGGTTGCCGGCAAAAAAGACGAAAGCGATGCATTGTTTGCGTATCAAATAGATCAAAATGGGGTAAATCCCAATCCGGTTGTTTCTATCTTTCAGAATAGAGGTGAGGTGAATTATTTCAAGTTTTCACCTTCAGCCAATAAGGTTGCCTTTGTAGACAGGGACTTTCGAAGCGATGCGGAGCAGGCTATGCTAGTTATAGGAGATTTTGACTTTGAAACAGGCATGATCTCTAATTTCAAGTATATCGATATCCAACCTAATTTCGTCTTTAATCAACTCGAGTTTTCAGGTGATGGCAGCTTCCTGTATGTGACCAGTGAGGGAAGTATTCTACAATTTAATGTGTCATCCGAGGTGGGTATTCCATCTTCATCGGTCGAGGTGGTTGATCCAATCCTTGGGGATCTACAATTGGCTCCTGATGGTAAGATATATGTTGTAACAGGATTCGGTGAGTTCTTATCCGTCATTCGAGGACCCTAACCAACTGGGGCTTGCTGGAAACTTCAAAGCGGATGCAATATTTCTGGGTGGACTGACCGTGAATCTCGGGCTGCCGAAATTTATCTCAAGCTTTTTATACAATGGGATAACAGTCAATGCCGGAGCCGATACCACAATATGTTCGGATCAATCGATTATCCTGGGAGCAACTCCTCAGCCGGGGATATCCTACCAGTGGGATCCCATGGATCATTTGAGCGACCCACAATCGGCACAGCCAGTATTTCAATTCAATAACTTAACAGGTGAAAATCAAGAGTTCCATTTTTTCGCAACCGCCTTCAACCAGTTTTGTAGTAAGCAGGATTCTGTAACCATAGTAGTTTATCCCGGGCAAGAAAAGTCAATAAGTGGAAGCAGATCGGTATGTCCGGGAGTTGAAGAAGTTGATTACTGGGTTAACCCAACAACGGGCTTCAATTACGAATGGACCGTGAATGGTGGTGAAATGGTTGGTGAAAAAACCGGTCACGCCATACAGGTTAACTGGGGACCAACTAATCCGGATGCATACGTTCAAGTCATAACCGCAAATGAATTTGGTTGTCCTCAAGATAGCATTCACTTCGATGTTAGAATAAATGTTGAACTAGAAACAGAGATCCCAAACGGCATAGATGAAGTCTGCTCTAATTTGGCTAATAATAATCTCTATTCTATAATAAAAACGAACGGGTCTGTATATCACTGGGGTGTAGATGGAGGTCAAATCTTAACCGGGCAGGGCACAAACGAAGTGGTGGTTGACTGGGAAGGATTGGGAAAAAAGAAGATTTGGGTCCAGGAAGAAAGCATAACGATAGATACAGTGTGCCATGGTGTATCGGATACCTTAGAAATCTTGGTTTTCCTGGATTCAACTGAGATCAATATAGACTACGTGAGTATTGATGGAGATTTTGTAGACATCATATGGGACTATAAAAACGTTGAAGGTTTATCGGATGAAATAGAAGTTCTCAGGAGCACCGCAAACGTCGATGACTGGCAAGTTGTGGCGACAATTCCTAAGGAATCTACATCCTTCCGGGATAATCCAGCCACCGATCAGGAGGCGATTATTAAATACAGGATTCAAGGCACTAGCTCTTGTGAACAAGAAATTCGTTCCACCCCCCACAATACTATTTTACTTGATGGTGAAAATGATGAGGAGAAGAATAGTATCTATTTGGAGTGGAATCCATACAAAAATTGGCGCCATGGAGTAAAGTACTATGAGATTTGGAGAAACCTGGATGATCAAGTTGATAACAAGAAAATTAAATCAACTGGTCCAGATGTTACCGCATTATCCTTGAGCAACGCCCTGGATGGTTTTGTTCATCGGTTTCGAATCAAAGCCGTTGAAGAGTTAACCAATCATGCCTCGTGGTCAAATGAAGCAGTCATTTCCTTCGATCATGAGATAATGATCCCGAATGTCATTACTCCCAATGGCGATGACATAAATGACACGTTTGAAATACAAGATTTGGAGGCTTATGAAGAAAACTTGTTGAAAATCTTCAACCGTTATGGTGACCTGGTTTTTACCCAGAGGAATTATCGAAGTGGTTGGAGCGGGGCTGGCCTGTCTCCAGGGGTCTACTACTATGAATTTCTGCTCGACTTACAACAGAGACTTCATGGTTGGCTTCAAATCATAAGATAGAACTGACTTTTCTGGTCTCTGTGTCGCTATGAAAGCGATTATTTTCTTTTTGATCCTATGTCCTTCCATTGCGCGCACATCGGGAAAATCGGTCGCCTCGAGGTTTTCATTCCAGTTCACCCCACATCCGCCAACAAGAGATGGAATCAGTGTGGAATCCACATCGGGAATGATTTCATCAGTTTGATCGTCTGTTGTTTGCTTAAGGGTGAGGGTTTTTTGTGGGTAGCTTTCGGGGAATTCTTGCAGGTGCGAGGGGCCTACCATCAGGGCCACTGACAGAAATACAGAAAGGTTGAAAAACTTTTTATTCATAATGCCCTCCTGTTTGATCTGTCCTGCCTGCTCCTGCTTCCTTACAGAAAACTTTGTTGCAATATTTTCCCCGGTCATCGATCTTTCTGTTCGATTGCTCTTTGATCTGCCATTGCCTGATGAGCTTTTTAGCTCCTCTTATCCGGAGAGAGGGAAGATGCTTGACGAGATTGGCTTTTGATATTTTCCAGGTATCGTGAAGCTCGTGCAATATCACTTCGTGTTCCTCACTGTGGTCTGCCCACTGTTTGAGTATTTCATCGTTGGTGAGCTTTTCCTTCAGCAAGGTAAATTGTAAGCCTACCACGGGAGGACGGCCCTTGCCATGGTATTTGGCATAGACCTTTTTGAACTCAAATGCCAGGTCAGTATTTGCAAGATCTTCAAGAGGTTCGGAAAGCGTTTTTTTTATCATCAAGTTAGTATCCTTATATTTTTTTTCACAGCCCACGATCTGCCTGAACTCTTCCAGGGGGCAGTACCAGGTCCCGGTGTCCCGGTAGGCGGAAAGCACCTCCCACAGGCGCATGGAATACCAGGACCTGAACTTCATGTAGTATTTCAGTTGATACCTCGAGTAATGGGCCATTTGAATGAAATATGGTTCCAGGGCCGGGTTCAATACCATCGTGATCATACCATCTTTGTAACCATATTCAAAGCCGTCTTTGTTTTCGAGGGTAGATGTATTGACAAGCTGCTTGGGGCGAAATATTTTCTTTCCCAAATCCTCAATTGACCATATCTGTCTTGCCAGTTCTTGTAATGCTTGCTTGCATTGTTTGTACGCACTCATTTTATCCATTTGGCTACGTTCCACCACTTCGGACACATGGACTTGATAGTATGGTTTGAGCTTCATATCGTTGTCATGAATTTGTGCCAGTACCATGGCCATGATCCGTTTACCTACTATTGAAACTTTACCCTGACGGGCAAAAGTGATGTTCCAGTGCTGCTTGACATGGTCTTTAATTTCCTTTTCCGGGAGGTTCATCGGAAGGCTGATCTGAGTGCTTCTTTTATCCATGCCGGAAAGGTAATTAAACCTACTTTAAAATAACAGGATTGTTTTATTAGTAAAGAAGTGGGTTTAATACCTCAGATATTAGTAAAGAAGTAGGTTTAATACCTCAGATATTAGTAAAGAAGTAGGTTTAGTCGACTTTATACCTATTATATGTAACTATTTATGTTTCCTCTACTAGTATTGATCTGCGCGCGCGCGAGTTTATCCACAATTTTTTTCCAATTTTATTAAAACCGGAAACCGCACAAACAGTGAAAACAAGGAGAAAAATCTCTTCCCCAAATCGATTTTTCACTTTTTCAAATGGCCCCCACACAATCCCAATTTGGCCGGCTCCTGCCGCTCCGTCTCCCACAAGGCCAGTGCGCCCCGGAGCCCGGCCAGCTTTCGGTTCAAGGGGAAAAAACGGGGGCTTTGGGGGGGCTGGGCGGATGGCAGGCGGGGCCTGTGGCCACTCATGCCCCCTCTGAGAGGAGATCTCTGCCCGGGGGGTAGTTGTTTACCAGAAGCGGGAGAAAGTCGTTCAAAGCGCCCCCAAATGGGCCGGATTTCCGGAAAGAAAAAGAGGAACCAATTCAAAATTGAATCAGTTCCTCCAAAAAGGGTGTCTCGTCTCTCGCCCTTTTTTTCTTCAATTTAGCAACTTTGGTTGAATATATCCATCCATATCCGGCTTGGGGCAACGCGTGAATTGTTCCCGGGCTTCGGGAACCTCTCAGCGGAAGGGAACCTTCACAAAGGGCTCCCTTTTTTTGGTCACACGCCCCGCGCCCGCGCCTTGTTCCTTTCAAGTTGCCCCGGCGCGGTCTGAAACCCTACGGTTTACTCCATTGCCGGAACGAGGGGCCGGGATGTGCTTTTCATGGTCACAGGGTGGGGGACTTGCGGGGAAGCACCATTAAAAGACATGAGCCGCAAATGCGCGGCCTGGCCAGGCTTCGGGTTTTTCCGAGTATGGTTGTAAAGTGAAAGGGTATATTCTTGACCTGTAAACCGGGAGATGCTCGTTCAGAGCGCCCCCAAATGGGCCGTAATCAAAACAGTTTCAGGGCACCCAGCAGCAGAGCCAGCATCAGGCCCACGATCCACTGTGTGCGGTTGATGCTTTTCTCTACCTGGTCGAAACGTTTGTCTACCTGCCCGAAGCGTTCTCTGGTGGTTTCTTCCATCTGGTCGAAACGCTGTTCCAGACGCTCAATATCCTGTCTGGTGGCCTTTTGCAGCTGCTCAATATCCTGTCTGGTAGCCAGCTGTTCTGTGATCTCTGCCAAGATCTGTGCCTGCTCTTCGGCCGTGGCAGGTTGCATGCCGGCTTTGATGAGCCGTTTGGAGATGGTAAGGGTATTCATCTTTGGGTTGTGAAGCCAGAGGCAAAGGTGGCAAAGAGCTGCGGGCTTTGCAAGTGAATCACCGGTATGGGCAGAATCACCCCATCAGTGGAGAGTCGAGCGGGTAGATACCCTGGCCAGTGTGGCCGGCAATCATGGTGCCTTCCCGGTCTCTCGTGACTGCTCCCCGCCTTACTCAGGCGAGGAGCAGTCACCCTGGTTTCAACTTTTCCAACAAGTAATTCTCTGCGGTATTTCGTACACCAAATGAAATGATAGGACAGGTTGAAAACCGCTGTTTTGCTTCTTTTCCATCGGGGATATTTATTTGTTACTTTGGCATATCAAACTGTATTTACTACATTTAGCCAGGGCAATGGCCAGTATGCCAAGACGTAAGGCAGCGGCCCAGGGGTGGTGCAAGAACCCCACCGAATTCTATGGATGGGAGATGTCAGGAATAAAAATTTCATCATGGTTCGTATTCGTTTCGCGATAAGCTTTACTTTTTTCGTAGGTGCTGTATTTGTTAGGTGCTTCGCTGGTAGCCAGGATATTTCGCCTGCTGTGATCGGCGATGAACCAGCATTGAAACAACATATTACTCAGGATGATATCAACGCTGACCAATTCTCATTGGAAGAGCTTATAGACCATGGCCGGGCAACACTGATCTCAGAAGCCATTCTCGCACATGGAGGCGAAGCGGAGCTGGAACACCTGGCATTTGAAAAGTTATCGGATTACGAACGATCTGCTATCGTTGAATTCCTACAAACCCTTCGGATCGAGGAGGGAAACAGTTAGTCAAGTGGAGTTTACCTACGCTGTTTTTCGAAGCCCTGACATCTCCCATCCATAGAATGGGATGGGAGATGTCAGCCAAAAACTCTTTTATCAATACATCAAAACTTTTACTAATCACATTACTGATCCTGGTATGCCAACTTGCATTTAGTCAACAGTACCAGGTTTCAGGAGTTGTAACAGACAGTCAGAATAATCCCCTACCAGGGATAACCATTCTCATAAAAGGCACTGTTCGTGGTACTAGTACTGACATAAATGGAAATTTTACGCTTCAGGTTAACCAGGGAGATGTTCTGAGAATATCATTTGTTGGCTATAAAACCCAGGAAATTACCTTGGACGAAACCACAAGGCAGTACAATATAGCGCTGTTAGAAGGAGTGGAATTAGGAGAAGTTGTAATCTTGGGTTCACGTAATAAAAATCGAACTGCGGTTGAGACGCCAGTACCCGTAGATGTGCTAGACATACAAGAACTCACTTTTTCCACCCCCCAGCTCAACGTTAACCAAATCCTAAATTACGTAGCACCTTCTTTTACTTCTACTCCGCAAACCGTATCCGATGGTACTGATCACATTGACCCTGCTTCGCTAAGAGGGTTAGGTCCTGACCAGCTATTGGTACTAGTCAATGGAAAAAGAAGACATACTACCTCACTGGTCAATGTAAACAGTACCGTAGGTAGAGGAAGTGTGGGTACAGACCTGAATGCCATCCCTGCATTTGCCATTAAACGGATTGAAGTACTAAGAGACGGCGCTGCTGCTCAATATGGTTCCGATGCCATTTCCGGCGTAATCAACATTGTACTAAAAGACCAGTACGACGGACTTGAAATAGCGATAAACCGCGGGGCCAATTTCAGCTCAGAATCCAACAACCAGGATGGCGGCATAGATGGCCAGCAATTTCAAGTCAATGCAAACTACGGTATACCCCTGACCGATAACGGAGGGTTTATTAATTTTACGGGATCAATATTTACCAGAGAACCTACTTCAAGAGCAGGAAAAGAGGGTTTTTCAGGAAGCATATTTAATGCTTATAATGCCATAGAGCGGGTCGCTACCCAGGCAGGGGTCGATATAAGTACGCTTACATTTAACGATATCCAAACTTTTGGACAGCAGGTTTCTCATTTTTCAAGTGATCTTCAAGCCAATATTGCGGATGCCCTTACTATAGAAGACCTGCAGTCCATTTTGAATGTGGATGTTACGGATGCAGAACTTGCAGCCAGAGAACAAACGCGGAGAGACTATAGCATGAAGGTTGGTCAATCGGCGCTAAGAAGCGGCAAATTCATTTCAAATA
>CBDFGN010000003.1:0-6592 GCA_965247065.1 Cyclobacteriaceae bacterium
ACATTCCGACGGGCATGGTCAACACGTCCGTTGGTTAGTCAACAAAGGCGAGATGTACGAGCAATTGGTCGCCCGCCCCAAGGTGATGCCCTACTTTGAACATCTGCTCGGTCCCGATTATACGCTCAGCACACTCACTTCCAACATCATCGACCCGGGCGCGCCGGATGGTGGATATCATGTCGATAGTGTGTTAGGGGGAATGCCGGAGCCGTTACCCAGTTTCCCCTTGGTTGCCAACAGTCTCTGGTTGCTCGATGACTTCACACCGGAAAACGGCGGCACACGTCATGTGCCGGGTATCCATCTTCAGCGAATCAAACCGCCTCCGGGTACCACCCACCATCCCGATGAGGTTCGGCTCTCCACACCGAGAGGCTCCGTGTTTCTCTTTAACGGTGCGATCTGGCATTCCGCGGGTGCTAACAGAACCGATCAGCAGCGGATCGCGTTAATCTGTTTCTGTTGTCGTTCCTTTGTCAAACCGATGTTCGACTTCGTGCATCATATCAAACCGGAGGTCGTCGAACGCGCCACCCCGACCATGCGCCGCATCTACGGGTTCGATTCCCAACCCCAACCTCCAGATCAGCCTACTCGGTAATTGTAGTTCGCCAACGGGATTTTCCAACCACGTCTAAACACAAAATTAATTGATGTAATTCCAAGCCCCATCGGAACTAAATGATGACTTATGATAACATTTTTACTGTAAAAAATGAACACCTCGATCTGTTAGATCAAAACACAGCAGTTAGATTTTTTCAAAAGCTGCTTTGGGCGGAAGCGCGTAGTCTCGGCATAGAACTCAACAAGATTAACATATCAAGCCGAGTAAACGTTCCAGACGGAGGAATTGATGCTACTGTTGATGTGGATCAACTGACAGCACAGAATGGGATTATTAAGTTGGGTAAAACCAGCTATCAGATTAAAGCCGGCGCGTTTAGTCCCGGACAGGAAAAGGTTATCAAGAAAGAAATCTTCGGTGGAAGGACCCCATTAAATAAAGAAAACCTTAGTGAAGGCATTCAAACCTGTCTTAACGATAATGGCACCTATGTTATGGTCTGCACTGGAGTCGATCTTGTCGATTCTCAGCATAGAAATGCCCTCAATCATATCAGAAAATATTTTGAAATTTGTTGTTACCAGAATGCCAAGGTTGAGGTGTGGAGCCAAAATAATCTTATTAGCTTTCTTGAGTCATTTCCGTCCCTAGCATTGTGGGTTACAGGGCGCGATAGAGCGAAATTTCAAACACACCAAAGTTGGCAACGAAATGCAGACATGCAAGGTTCTTATATTCTCCAAGAATCTCAAGAGGAACTGATTGAGAAAATTCAGAACGATTTACGACAAGACGGAAACCTTGCTCATGTACAGGTTGCAGGTCAACCCGGTATTGGAAAAACGAGATTAATTTTGGAAGCGACAAAGGCAAAAGATCTATGTCCTTTAGTGATTTATTGCTCAGCAGATCAGTTTCTTCAAGATACTTTTTTAATGAATGAACTTTGTAATGACGAAAATCAATTCTCCGCCATTTTGGTAATTGATGACTGTAACCTATACAGTCAATCGGAAATCCTTGCTAAACTAAGATATCGACACTCGCAGATTAAATTAATTACCATTTATAACAACCACGAGGAAAGAACAGGAGACCTTTCCGCCAATACTCCACAGCGACTTGAAGATGACCAGATTCGCAGTATTATTCAAGAATATACGAATACCTCAGAAGTATCGGATCCCCGATGGGTTGAACTCTGCAGTGGTTCACCGAGGGTAGCACATGTCATTGGTTGGAACTTGGAAAATCATCCTCAAAACTTGCTCAACCCGTTAAGTACAGTCAATATATGGGAAAATTATATTGTTTCAGTAGACGACCTAAGTAGCGAAAGAATAGAGCAACGACGACGGGTACTGCGATACCTCGCACTCTTTAAACAATTTGGTTTTGAAATACCCGTCGGAGATGAAGCCCAAGCCATCGCTCAAAAGGTTGAGGCGGCGGATCCGCAAATTACTTGGACAATATTTCAAGAAATTATTGATAACCTTAAGAAACGCAAAATTCTTCAGGGAGAATCTACTCTTGTTATTACACCAAAAGCCCTCCATATCATATTATGGATAGAATGGTGGGATATTTATGGTAGAACATTCAACCTTGAGGAATTTACCCAAGGTTTAACAGAAAAACTAGTTGAATGGTTTTATGAGATGTTCAAGTACGCCGCTGAGTCAGGAGTTGCATCAGGAATCGTTGAAGATTTTCTCGGTCCAAGTGGTCCCTTCCAAAAGGGTAATTACTTTCAGACACATCTTGGCGGTCGCTTTTTCTTAGCACTAACCGAAGCCAACTCAGAATCTGCCTTAAAATGCCTTAAGCAAACCATAGGCAAATATAATCAAGAGACCCTTTTGCAATTTACTGCAGGCCGCAGGGAAGTAATATGGGCTCTGGAAAAGATCGCTTTCCAGAAAAATCTGTTTACTGATGCTGCTCGATTACTCCTTGCACTCGGCGAAGCAGAAAATGAAGGTTATTCAAACAATGCTAGCGGTGTATTTGCCAAACTTTTTTCACCAGGACCTGGCAGAGCTGCCCCGACCGGAGCGTCCCCAGCGAAGCGTTTTCAGGTCTTGAGAGAGGCTTTTGAATCCGATTCAAAGGAACGACAGTCTCTAGCGTTAAAAGCTTGTAGTTCAGCATTAACATCGGAATTCTTCTCGAGAACTGGAAGTTCTGAATATCAAGGACTGCACAGACCTGAGTTTTGGGAACCCGAAACATACGGCGAATGGTGGAATGGGTACCGTCAAGTATGGCAATTTCTATCCGAACAATTAGCACATCTATCCGAAGATGAACGAAAACAGGGAGTAACCATTCTACTTGGGCATGCAGGTGCTATAGGAAGAATTCCAACTCTAGGCGATATAGTTGTGGACACAGTCAGAATAATTACTGAAAATAGATATGCAACCGAAAAACAGATTATTAAGGCAATTAGTCAAATCTTGTTTCATGATGATTTGTATGCGGACGACAAAGGTTTACCGACCGAAATCCGACAATGTTTTGAACAACTCTTAGATGAATTGGTTGGTTCTGACTTTCATTCCTTGATGCAGCGCTACGTTGGAATGGATTTGCCCGAAGACCAATTATACAAAACCAGAAATGGAGTAGATCGGGTACAACCTAATCTTGAAAGACTTGCCCAGCAAGCTGTTGAGGGTTCTTCTCTTTTGCAATCAGAATTGCACTGGCTTGTCACCACTGAGGCAGAGAATGGATATAGGTTTGGATATGAGCTTGGGAAGATAGACGATGAATTTTCATTTCTACCCACGCTTCTTGATGCGCAAAGAAACACGGAGAATAATGCTAGTGTCTCTTTTTTGGGAGGTTATTTCCATGCGGTCTTTGACATTAACAAGACAGAATGGGAAAAACAATTTGATGACTTGAAAAACGATACCACATTGAATACGTTAATTCCAGCACTTACTTCTTATTCTGGGTTGACAGATCAGGCTGGATTACGACTTCTCGAACTTGCGGAAAAGGATAACATCGGTATTGATTACTTTGAATCTTTCATCCCTGGTAAAGGAATTGCTAACCTATCCGATGAAATCTTTACCAAGTGGATTAATTTTTTATTAGACAACTCAGAAAAATTAACAATATCAATTGCTCTTAAGTTGTTCTATTTCTACTATATTCATGGGGGGCAAGCCTCGACTTTACCATATCCCCTAATCTTCCAGTTACTCTCGCATTCGTCGCTGTTTGAAGAATCGGACGCATATCAATTTGATACAATGACAGATTACTATTGGACAGAAATCGGAAAAGCATTCCTACAATTTTATCCAGAAAAGAGTTTGGAGATTGCTGAGTTAATGCTCGCACATCTCGGTGTAGAAGGCACCATCGTTGGTGGCTTTAAAGCAGAAACGTCTTTTATCCTGACTGAAATAACAAGAAATCACCCTGAACAGGTGTGGGAGCGTGTCACGAAGCACTTGGAAACACAAGACAATTTTTCAAGGAAACCTTCCTTAGAAAACTGGCTAAGAGAGGCAATAACGCTCATACCACGCGAGAAAATCTGGGAATGGGTTGATAATGACGCGGAAAATCGCGCATTGAACATTATCTGTAGAATCGCTCCCAAAACTTTCTCAACAGAAGACTGGCCGAACTCTTTTATGAGGGCTATTCTTGTTCGTTACGGTGCCCAGAAAAGTGTGCGAAACACTTTAATGGCAAACCATTCACCAACGGTGGTCTCAGGACCTGTCAGTTCATACTATAATGCGAAAAAACAGAAGCTCCTCCATATTAAAACTAACGAAGATAATGAATCTATTAAACGCTGGATTGATGATTTTGTGAATGTCTTGAGAAGAGATATTGAGGTCGCAAAAGTTGAGGAAGAAAGGGAATCTTAGAAACTTTCTAATAGATACCGGTGTAAGTGGCATACCCTTTCCTGACTTATCTGAAAAATTTCTTGAAATAGACAAAAGAAGCGAATTCCTTTTAGGATTCTACTCCAGCGGAAATTAGACATGCAAATTGAAACTTACTTTGACTTCTTGGCAGAAGGTAACATCCGAATAAAAGGGACACGCGTAGGCATTGAAACTGTTCTATATGAATATCTTCACAACAGCCAAACCCCAGAGTCAATCGCTGATAACTACTACACGCTCACACTGGAACAGGTTTACGCAACAATCTTATATTATCTGCAGAACCGAGAAAAAATTGGTGCGTATTTGGAGGATTATCTGGAATACTGCCGAATAGCGCGAGAAGAATACGAGAAAAACCCGCCACCCGGTGTCGTTCGCCTACGTCAACTTATGGCAGAGAGATAGAGCGAATCTAATAATTCACATACCGATGATTCTCATTGTTGGAGCGTTGCAGGCAGACGAATTCCGTGATCAAATCGTCTATATTCCACTTAAGTCGGGTAACTAAGTCTAAAGGAAAATTATAAGGCGAGGTTGGAAACCTCGCCAGCAGAAAAGGGGAAAAGGACAGGAATCTCCAAAATTAGTTCCGTTCAATCATTGACTGCTTGAGTGTGCTCCAAGTTACCGCCAGTTTTCCAGTGTGTTCAATTGCCAACGCCAGTGTATGCAATCTCCTCACGTCGGCATCACTTAAGGCCCCTTCAAAAATGGCAACTTCGTCAATGCCACCGGCGTACCAGATACCGCCCAAGTGCTGTGTGTAGGCGATTATCGGCTTGTGCGCGGCACCGTAAGCGATACTGATTGGGTCAGGTGCCGGGGTAGTCTTTTTTAACTCACCGTCCAGATAGATTCGGACGGACTTTTTGTTCTCAACAACCCCAACGACATGATGCCACTCGCCATCAGTGGGAAACGGTACATAAGCGGAGGGCCAATGCTTTGCGGCGTTCGCCGTGTCCGCTCGAATCCAGATACCAACATTATCGTTATCGAGCAATTGAATGCCGTAGTTGTACTTGTCATAGATGGGATTTCGTGTGCCAAGGGTCGGCTTAATAATCGCCTCCATCGTCACAGAAGGGAAGAAGATGTCCTCACCCATTCGTATCAAATCAACAACACCGTCAAAATCGAGGGCTTCACTGCGGAACCCGTCGATTTGGCCGGGTTTGCCGGTAATGGTTCCGCTGTTCTTCCCGAAAACATCTTCAACGTCTTTCGCTTGAACGGTGCCTTTGTCAAAGGTCCAAAGTGCCACAAGCCCCATTTTTACTCTTGCGTCCTCGGCTTCTGCCGACTGAATCACCGTGATAGAAATTACTAAACCGACTAAAAGCAGAACAGAGAGAGATAATTTCGTTTTCATGAATCATTCCTCCTTGGGTTCTGATTTCCTTCTAAGCAACTTAAAGTACGCATTTAAAATCCAAACATTTCTTATAATTTTAAATGTTTAGAAAAACGTGTCAAGTTCTTTCAAGAAAATTACATTTTTTAGATACTTTAGGACTTACGCACTTCCTCTTGAAGTCCCCCTGATAAGGGGGATTTAGGGGGTTAAATAACTGAAATACTCTCACTGCAAGGCATTTTTTGGTGAAATATATTGCCGCTTTACGCAATTTGCGTAAGTCCTGAACACTATCAACATCATCACAGGTGGTTTTTGAACAGTCATCGTTGCGTGTTCCTTTGGTGTCAAATGTCAAGCGGATTCGGGGATTGGTAGGACATCGCGTTCGACCTCGTGGACCTTACCCGGATAGGTTTTGCCGCGAACCCACATGACAGCACAGCCTCCCTCGGGTTTAGGAGTTGTCCATTCTGCTTGCGCACTGAGATAATGGGCAACGAAACTACGGCGGAACCGCAGGCTATGGTTGTCCATGCTCTTATGCAGGAGATGACTATGGAACCAGACGACCGCACCGGGCGGGACTTCTACCGCAACACCGTCTGCGTCGCGGACACCACGTGCCAACTTGAACTCCCGTTGTTGTGAGCCTTCGAGATCATCATGCTGAAAAATGTCCCATTTGTGGCTGCCCGGAATAACGTAGAGGCAACCGTTCTCCCGATC
>CBDFGN010000004.1:0-4402 GCA_965247065.1 Cyclobacteriaceae bacterium
GACACGAGTGACCGGGAAGTGCTCTTGGTTCTGTATGAAGCAACTGGCGGCGCGAGCTGGACCAACGACACCAACTGGTTGAGCGAAGAAGAATCACTTGATACGTGGCACGGGATCGACGTGGAAGCCACGACCAGCCGCGTCACGCGCCTGATTCTTCGCAATAACAACTTGACGGGTATGATCCCGAGCGAGCTGGGGAACTTGACCAACCTCCTCGTCCTGAATCTGTCGGACAATGAGTTAAGCGGGGAGATCCCGGCGGAGCTGGGGGAGCTCACGAGTCTTCAGCGTCTGTATCTCAACAGCAATATGTTAAGCGGTGAAATTCCGACCGAACTTGGGGATCTTACCAGTCTTCAGGAGCTTGGACTCTGGGACAATGAATTAACCGGGGAAATCCCGACCGAACTGGGCAAGATGGTGGACAGGGCGGTGTTGCGGACACTCTACAGCAACAATGGCGGTTCGGACTGGACTAACCAAGACAAATGGTTCCCGTCTAACGAGGATCCAACGGAAATATTCTTATTCTCCGGCTGGTACGGGGTCGAACCAGAGGATGACGGCCGGTTTTCGGGGCTTGATCTCTCCGATAACGGGTTGAGCGGAGAGCTTACGAACGCGCTTGAAGCCCTGGATGATCTTGAGACGCTTGATCTGTCCGGCAATCCCGAGTTGAGAGGAGAACTTCCGCTGGGCCTGATGGATCTGTCAGGGCTTATGACATTGAATATAGAGTGTACGGGTATCGATACGCCGCAAGATCAAGGTTTTCAGACATGGTTAGGTGAAATTGACTTCCAGGAAGAATGTCTGACTCCGCCGCCACCGTCTCCTCCACCAAGTCCGAGGGAGGACATTGGCGAAGAAGGCGGAGGATGTGCCATCGCTTTGGACGGAGCGGCGAGAAATGCAACTGAAAACGCCGCGCTCAACTTGCTGATAATTGTGTTTTTACTGCTGACGGTTTCACGCGGCGACCGGTTAAAAGGAAAACGAGAATAATGTTCCGATGCAACGGAGAAAAAACGTTTCCAGAGGCTTGAGCTTAACCAAGTGCTTCAACTCTTGAAGGGTAAATCATGATTTACCCTATCAGTTGACAGGAAGGACCGGTCCTAATAAAATACTAAAGGCCTTATAAATCACTAGGGAATTATATACAAAATTAGCAAACTTCATTACTAAATTATAGGTTAAGATTATCTCTCAAAAATTTGGGAGGTAATCATGAAATCTATAAAGAAATGGTGTGAGGAACACGGATGGCTATTAAGTTTGGTAGGAGCTTTAACAACGATAATAAAGGATTTAGATATGGATATAATTAACAGTGTCATTATGAGATATGGCATATTTTCTCTTGTCATGTGCTGGACTCTTATTAGCTATATTAGAAATGAATCCAACTACGCATTTCGATTAACAGATGAAGGTAAACCGCAATTTTTAAGATTAAAACGACCTCCTCTTCATTTGAGTTCTGATCTTATAAGTTTTTTACCGGACGAAGATAGGAAAAAGGCTAGGGATAAAAATTGGTCTTATAAGAAATTACTTAGGAAGGTGAAAAAACTTTCTAAAAATCCTTGACATTTTCTCTATTTATGGTAGTATATTAGCATAATAAAGAGAATGATTAAGGAGAGTTAAGAATGTCTAAAAAGAAACATACAGCACCGGGAAAATCAGACAGAGAGGGAATAGGTTTTGTGGAACTTTTTGAGATGTTTCCAGATGAGGAATCAGCAGTAAAATGGTTTGAGAAGATACACTGGCAAGATGGCAGATATTGTCCCCACTGTGGAAGTTGCGACACGAAAAGCAGTGAAGATAAAAACCCACAACCTTATCGTTGCAATGACTGCCATAAGTATTTCAGTTGCAAAATCGGAACAGTAATGGAAGGAAGCAAACTACCCGTAAGAAAATGGGTTATCGCTATATATTTGTTGAGCACTAATCTTAAAGGAGTATCAAGCATGAAACTGCATAGGGATTTAAAAGTAACCCAAAAAACTGCTTGGATGATGGCACAGAAGATAAGAGAGGGGTGGAAAGAGGGAGAAGGAATGCTGAATGGCACTGTAGAAGTTGACGAGACTTTTATAGGTGGAAAAGAGAAAAACAAGCATGAAAGTAAGCGTAGTCATACCAGAGGCCCTTCGGGAAAGGCGGTGGTTATGGGAATGAAAGAAAGGGAGACGAATAAAGTGATTGCCAAACCTGTTCAAGAAAGAACCAAGGAAGCGGTACAGGGTTTTATAGGTGAAAATGTGTCTCAAAAGGCGATGGTTTACACGGATGACCACAGAAGCTACATCGGACTTCCTTTTGAGCATGAATCTGTAAACCATAGCGTAGGGGAGTATGTGAGGGAGCAAGCACACACTAACGGAATTGAGTCATTTTGGGCTGCCTTGAAAAGAGGTTATGACGGAACTTATCACAGAATGAGTGAGAAACATCTTGGACGCTATGTTACGGAGTTTGCGGGAAGGCATAATGTGAGGGAGTTGGACACTATAGATCAGATGAAGTCTGTGGCTAGAGGGTTTATAGGTAAGAAGCTTCCTTATAAGGAATTGACAAGTAATTGATGAAATTTAATACAGGAGTTATTGATATGTCTAATCTGTTCTGATATGATTGAGAATGTGTGTTTAGTTAAAAAGGACCCCGCTACGTCGGGTTCCCACGAATACAAAACCCTTCCGGGAAATAAGTGGTAAGTCTAAATCCTTTTTGACTAAACACAGGACCCGACACCTATGAGTGTCGTTCCTGCGGAGATTCTTAGAACAGATTAGGAGATTGTTATGAAAAAAATTATATTTGTTTTACTGTTATTTGTTGTCAGTTGCGGAGGGGGAGATGGGGATTCTGTTACCGAAGTAGTTATTGATGATATGGAACCGGAAGAGGTAATGGAACCAACCATGCCTGAACCGGAACCTATGGAACCGGAACCTATGGAACCGGAAGAGGTAATGGAACCTATAGAAGAAACCCCTGAACCCGACCCCATGGAAGCGGAAATACCAGAAGAACCTGAAGTGCCGGAAACAGAACCCATGGAACCTACTGAACCAAAAATATCGGAATTGGAAGAAGCTAGACGAATTGTGGATGAATATGTCTGCACAGATGAATACCAACAAGCTGTCAACTACATTACATTAGGAGGCCATACTGCTGTCGAAGTTGTTGCTGCTCCCGAAGAATGGAACGGTACACCTTTTGTTGTTGACATTTCATCTGGCTTTTCAAATGCAAACGAACTGCTTGAAGCTGTGGCAGAAGAAGCTGAACGAGTCAACCAAGTTCTAAGCTACAAGATTTTCGAGGCTGGTAAAGTTTTGCCCCTTACCGACATCAATTATACCCATGTTCAGTATTTTACTGAGTCCTCCCGTCAATACATACCTCCAGACCAGCATATCTACATGTATTGCTGTAACGAAAGGAATGTTCTCGGTAGTGCCTATCCTTGGTGGCGTTTAGCTATTTTGAATAACAACCCTTCGTCATCAAGACCTATTATAATGCATGAGTTGTATCATATCCTTGGTTTGACACATTCTACCGATCCGTCACGGAACTTAATACAGGAAAGCGACTTGTTACGGTCCGGTTTTACGCAGGAGCAGATTTTTTCTGGGGAGGATGGGATAGGGGTAACACGAGCAGCACCACTAGACTTGGCAAAAGTGGGGTGTATATACGAATAAAAGTCCGGTAATTAGGAAATAGATATGGATAGTTTGAATAAGAAGTGGAGAGGACGGGACTCGAACCCGCAACCGCCCTAGCTTTGGTAATAACTAAATGATTCAATAGGGTGCTCTACCGGATTGAGCTACCTCCCCGCTTCTTATTTCTATTATAACATGGAATAGATATGGATAAGAAAGAAAAAGAAAAGGAGGAATTTTTGGGGAAATCAGAGGAGAAGGAACAGAAGGTGGAGGATTTAATTCTCCCTTATTTATGAAAAGAATAAATTTAAGAAGTGGAGGTGACGGGATTTGAACCCGCAACTTCCCAGATTCATTATTATTGTACAAATAATAATTCAGTGGGCTGTTTTGCCGGTTAATACTACACCCCCGCTTCTTATTTCTATTATAACACAGGAGAGGAATGGATAAGAAAGAAAAAGAAGAGACGAAGCAACCTAGAGGAAGGCCCGTAAAGAATGTAATTGAACCTATAAATGCCCCGGCGGAGGATATTGCCAAAGCTATTAGTTTAGCGGGACATAAGAAAATAAAGGGTAAATTCAGGGTTGGTCGGAAAGGCGGGAAATGAAGTTTGCTAATTTTGTATATAATTCCCAATCACTATATGTCGCTTGACCGTAACATCATTAAGAAAAGCCTGAACCTCATGAAGAATG
>CBDFGN010000005.1:0-70000 GCA_965247065.1 Cyclobacteriaceae bacterium
TTTGTGTGGGAAAAATGGCTCAGGACCAAAAATTACGGTTGGGCTCTAAGCAGTATTTTTTGGACCTATATCTTACTTTATTTAATAGTGCACCTAATCAGTGGTCTGTTTTTGCACAGCAGGGAATTCAATCTATCGATCTCAGATCCCGAGCTCTGGCAACTTGTGATTAGCCATATTGTTGATGATCCGACTGAATTGGAAAATTTCCTTTTTTGGCTTTTAATTCTGATTGGCACACTGGTGATTTTGCTGGTGAATGACAAATATGGTCCCGAAATGTTCGCAGCCTTTTTATTGGGGAAATACTTCCATCCCCAGGAAAGAAGAACGGATTTTCATGTTCCTGGATCTTCGCGCTTCCACCACCATTGCCGAAAAGTTGGGCGAAACCCACTATTTCAATTTCCTAAAGGACGTATTCCAACATGCCACGCCCAGTATTTTGTATTCCAAAGGGGAGATTTACCAGTATGTAGGTGATGAAATTGTGATCTCCTGGAAAACCCATAAGGGTACAGAAAATGCCAACTGTATTCGCTGCTTTTTCAATATCCAGCACTCACTGAATGAAAAAGCCAGTTATTATCAGGAAAAGTATGGTGTAGTGCCTGAATTTAAAGCAGGCTTGCACTACGGTTATGTGATGGCTGGAGAGATCGGGGTGGTCAAACGGGAGATTGCTTTTTCCGGGGATGTGTTAAATACTACAGCACGTATTCAATCCAAATGCAATGAGCTGGGTGTGAATATTTTATTGTCAAAATTCCTGTTGGACAAACTTAACCTGCAACCAAATGCATATACACCTAAAATGATGGGAGATATTGCATTACGCGGTAAAGAGCGAAGCTTGGCGCTGTTTACTGTAAAATGAGAGCACGAAATCACTTTTTGCCAAACCATTGTGCAACGTACCGATATCAGGCTTATTACTTAATCTTCAACATTCATAATATTCGTTTAGTGAGACTAATTATGTGTGACAATTTCTCTTTGGAGCCGCTAGCACTATGAAACATTTATTACGGAAGTCTCTTCTTCAACCAGGCAATCTGCCCTCGGTGATTGGCTTCATGCTCGCATACATGAAACCATTTCCAGTAAGTATTGAGAGCCCCATTGTCTGACCAGAGCGGATCGATGGCCAGTAGCCATTCGTCATCTCGGTTCTTTAGTTCTGCCAAGGTTTTGCTCCTGACTTCCGTAATCATATCCAAATAGTAACCGAGCCTCTGCCCCTTAATGGTATTACGTCCTTTGTCCCCCAAGTCTGCTGCTGCTCCCCAAACCTTCTGCTCATTTTCATTATACTCCCTACCTTCAAATGTGTTTAATTGATAAAATCTCTCCGTTGCTCCGAGATGAAGGAGCAAAGCTCCAATGGTGTTGGCTTCCGGGTCATGCAAATAATCCAGCTCCTCAAGGGTCATGGATTTAACAAGGTCCAATATGGTTTGCCGGTTATAGTTTAGCATAGAAACTATAGTTCCTATTTGAGGGGAGTATCCTTCCATTGGCCCAATGAAAAATAATGAAGATTGCTTCTTACTTTCCTTCGCTTTTACGGTCGTAACCAAGCTACCAAAGGCTACAGCACCTATTGTATATGAAGTTGCTTTCGTGGCAAAGGTTCTTCGATTCATTTCGGTTTTTTCCATGATTCAGTAGTTTGATAAAATAGTATTCAGACACTTTTATTGAATGAATCTAATAATAGTTCTTATGAAGAGCATCATTGGTTTTGAGATGGATTCGATTAGTGAGACACTGCCATCCCAGAAAGCTTGGTAGAGGATCTTGAAAACTATTTGCCTTTTAAGACTTTGCTTATACACCAAATTTGACATCTTCATTTAAAATCGCTTGTTCTATCAGGGAACAGGAAAAATAATATGAAGCAGTACTTATGTTCCCAGGAAACTTTTGATAGTGGCTTGAGGATATTCCAAGTACTTTTCCCATAGTTGGTTGAATTACTAAGAAACAAAACCTTTTCGTGTTCATAAGGTCAATCCTGCTTCTCTTCTTCAGATCTGTCGGTTGATAGTGCCGGAGTTAATGAAAAATCAGCCAAAGTCTCTCTCAACTCGGTTGTCATTGAAAAATCTGCCGCATCCAAAACAGGCTTTAACTGCCCCATATTACAAGCACCCACGATTGGGGCGGTTATACCGGGATGGGAGCCAGCCCAGGCGATCGCCAAAGTCACCGGGTTGTAATCATTCTCCTTGGCAAATTTTGTAAACGCCATAACCGTGGCCAGGTTAGTTTTGGCTTCATAACGCTCCTGGTACATTTTACTGGTGTCAAACCTTCCTGTGCCTGCTTTTTCAAGGTATTTCCCAGTCAAATAACCCCCTCCAAGTGGACTGTATGTAAAAACTCCAAGACCCTCAGCTATTGCCATAGGCAAAATTTCTGATTCGCATTGACGTTTCAACAAGCTGTACATTGGCTGAATACATGAAATGGAGGTAAAATTCGATCCGTCACAAATGGCCATGGCTTTCATGATTTGCCATGCCGCAAAATTGCTTAAACCGAGATAGAGTACTTTACCCTGTCTTACAAAATCATTCAATACCGATAAGGTCTCCTCGAGTGGTGTATTCTCATCAAAGTGGTGGATATAGTATACATCAACATAATCAGTGCCCAGACGTACGAGGCTGCCTTCCAGTGCCTTAGTCAAGTGAAAGCGACTGGCTCCTCTCCCATTCACGTCGCCGGTCATGGGAAAATAGCCTTTGGTAGCCAGAACAACTTCATGCCGATGACCCGCACACAGTTTTCCCAGGATTTCCTCCGACTTCCCTTTGGCATAAACATTGGCACAATCGAAAAAATTTATTCCTTTGTCACGACATGCAGTGTAAACTTCTTTGCTCATTGCTTCATCTGAGCCATCAGCAAATGTCATTGTCCCGAAACAAAGAGAAGAAACTCTTAAGCCCGAATTACCTAATCTTCTGTATTCCATAAGCACTATTTATCAAGTCAAACTTACTGATCTTAACGTAAATGCAGTTGTTCTTTTAGCACTACTTTATCGATCCCTAATATCGCTCAAAGCGCCTTAAAATGGCTCAAACATCCAAAGCCCTCAAAATCCATCAATTTTGACTGGTTTCTAGGAATTCGGCTTGGGTCCGGAACGGGATTTATATTTCGAGCCAATCAATGCTCAGAAGTTGTGTGAGGGCCTGAGAAACGGAAACCGGTACTAGCCCCGGCCGCGAGCCGCCGGTCATCGACCGGTTTTATTTGGCCAAGCAATTCCGGTATTCCAAAGAGACTTTTTGCTGGGCTTCGACATCCCATCTTCCCGCTTTAGTTCTTATTGCCGGCTTACCAAGGAATGTCACCAGTTGGACATCTTGGCTAGCTATGATAGAATGGGAGTCTTGGAGGGAGGAAGATGCATCAGGCAATTCGAAGACCTAATCTTTTCGCTTAAGTAAAATCATTAGCGCAACCGGCCCCTTAGCTGAGCTATTTAAACGATAATATTTGGACAAATTTTAGGTCTTTGGACTTTTGCCAGTATAGCTTTGCAATCGGTCTTTTTCCGTTGTATAGAGGAACTCTATTTGTCAACTAAGCATTAGTATTAAGAAGAAATGCAGAATCTTTAAGTAGGTTATTAAATGATAGAGGCTAGAACTTGGATATTTAAACGGATTAAATTCCGGCTTACAATTTTGTTATTCGGATTTGCTTTTACGGCTTATGGCCAACATGAATTTGCAAGTATACAGCTCCCTGAAAAAAATATTGAGAACTATTTAATGGTGGCTGATGACGAAGGAATAATTTGCTTTTTTTATTATAAAAAGTCCTTCTTGTTCTTTTACATAATTGGCCAGGATGGGGAAGTTCAACATCAGGAGAAACAGCCGTTTAAATACAACCCCCATCTACTAGGAGGGGGATATAATTCAAACTCCTTTATTTTTTACTATCAACCCAGATCCACCAAAAAAGAAGGAGATATTGCTGCTTTTATTGTCAACAAAGGAAATGGAAAGTTCAAAGAACATTCAAATTTTAAGCTCAAAAGTGATAGAAATGTAGAGCTCATTGGACATTTGTCAAATGGCAAAGACTTTTTTGTGTTGATAGCTTCGAACAATAACAATGAATTAAAAATTGCAAAGTTGAACGAAAGCCAGCCCGAAAACAGGTCGTTCCAATATCAGGCCCCTATTGATCAGTCATTAATGCTTAACGGCGATTTTCTTTATGTTGACCACATTGACATTAAATCAATTTATAGTTATCAGGCTGCCAAAAAGGTGTATCTACAAGGGGAGCAAATCTATTTTACTTTTGATATGCCGAATCATTTCAAAACCTATGTTTGGATAATTAACTGGGAGCAAGGAGCTTTCGAATTAATAAATTTTCCACAAGAAAAATTCACGTATGGTACATCTTCAAACTCTTTCCTTTATGAAAATAATTTACTTCGTATCACTTTGGACAAAACAAGTTTGGATCTTTCCATCTACGATATCGAAAGCCGGGCATTAACTAAGAGCTACTCCTACACTGGAGAACAGCCTATTGCCCTTAATAAGGGGCCGATTTATTTTGAAGATGAAACAGGCAAGTTTAAAACCTTAAGTGGGGTGAGAAACGATAAGTTATATAAAACATTTTCTCAGGGCACTGCGTGCATTTATGCTGAAAGAGTCAATGATAGGAGCATTGTGCTAACCTTGGGAGCTTATAATGCTTCTCTTCTGGAATAAGCATAGGAGGTGCTTTGGGGTCTTTTGGCACGCGTGGAGGACTTGCTGTTGGAGGTGATAAACAATTAACCGGAACCAAGCAGGGAAGTATTTTCTTTGATGCTTTTTTAACCTATCCAGAAATGGATATTTCCCAATACAAAAACTTCACTACCGCCAATGACAGGATAGAATCCTTTTTGTCCTCAAATCATATAAGACCTTTATCTATAAGAATCTACAATTATTTAGAAAATCGTTTACATTTATCTTACATGGATAAGGGGAATGGGAAACTGAAGATCATTGAATTTTATAAATAGTATTTTGAAGTTCATTTTTTGGCATTGAACAAAATTGATTGGGAAGATGCGAAAACACTTCGACCTAGACATCAATTTCTATGTACAATTTAAGCTCCTGGAAATACCCTTTTGATGAATCTTTGGTTCTTGTAATGAATAAGGCTGAATCCCACTTTTCCCGCTTTAGTCCCCAGGCATCGCCCGGTCTGGCTAAGCCAGTGCACGAATGTTGTTTGATTGGAAACACATATTAAATACACTTTATGAGTATCTGGTAATTCAACTTGGCTGTCCCAATATCTCCACTTGAGTTCCTTTGACTGATATTAATCATTCTTTTTCAAGATTAACTCTAGATCTTCCTCCCGGCCAATTCCATCAATATATAGGCTTCCTTTTTCCAATCGGACCGTAGCATAGCTATTTTCTTCAGTATCCACCATTCCTTTAAAAGTAACAAAATGAATTCCATGGCGTTGAGCATATGCACCGCTATGATTATGGCCGTTAAACCACGCTTTGACACAAGAATAATCACTTATCAAGTCCAAAACTTCGACGGAATTCCAAAGAACATGAGCATCAACCGGAAGGATTGGAAAGTGACAAAGGAGAATAACCTTTTCAGATGTTTTTTCTGCGATTTCCAATTCATTCTCAAGCCAGTCCATCTGAGCATCACCTAAAGCTCCATTGTAGGTCTGTTGATCTTTATACTTTGTTTCATATTTCTGTTGAGCCTGAAAGTATTTTTGACTTCCCTTGGGCCAGGCAAATAGGCTCACGTCATTCCCATCAAGTATGATAAATTTCCAACCCTTAACTGTGATAGTGAAGTAGCGTTCTTTCAATCCCATGATTTCCGGTACCTTTTCCTTAAACTCCTCTGCAACGGAAAAGTCATGATTACCAAGAACAAGCGTAAAGGGAGCTCTTAATCGATTAATAATTGGCAATACAACGTCGAAACTTTTCCACTCTTTGTCAATAAAATCACCTAGATGAAAAACATGATCAAGTTTCATTGAATTAAATCTATCAACACATTCATCCAGCTTTTTATCCGACAATTTGTAATGCCTTAAACCTAATGGTGGGGTATTTGCATATTGGCAATCAGCAATTATCCCCAAAAAGAGGTGTTCACTCCTTTCTTGTTCTAATTGAATCGGTGCTTGCCGAAATCCGACATAATAAACTGTGCATAGCAATAAAACATTTACTAGAACATAGTTTCGGATTCCTATTATTTTCATTCTACTCATCACGTATGGTTTCTTTCTCCACTGTAATATTTCTGAATTGATACATCGGTTCGTTTGTCCATCCGATGAGACTAAAGGGCGGGGAATTGTTTCATGGGCTTCAGTAATTCTACCCCAAGTTATGAAATCAAGCACAGTTTGGTGAATTCTCTCCACCTCTAATCTTCCCGCTTTAGTGCCCGGGCACCGTCCGGTTTTGTTTGGCCAACAGGTGCTGGTATTTGAGGGGGAATTTCGGCTGGGCATTTGGCAGGCTCAAAATGATTTTTACTGTGAAGTAAATCCTTCGGAAGCCCTTCTCCATTCTTTCCGCTTTAGTCCCCGGTCAAGTTTGAGTTTGAGTGTGGGTGTGGGTGTGATTGAAATCTTGTCCTCCACGTATATCTGCGAATTTCCAAGGAATAGAGTAATATCGTTCGTTTTGTGAGACTTCATTGGCATCATTTCGATTTGAGAAAATTGATTGCTGCTTCAAGAATTTCGTCATTGCCTGTTAACAAATCGTCAATTCTTCGTTTTACAATTTGATCTATCCTGACCCCAACTCTTTGTGTTTGAGAGCTATCGGGGTAATGAACCCCTATACCGGAGTGCATCGCTCTGAGGCCACCAGGTAACTGGACGTAGGTTACATTTCCATCCGATCCCGCTGTTTGCCTACCAATGGTATAAGCGTTTGCAAGTGTTTGCAACTTCATCGTAACAAATTCTGACTGACTGCCTGTATATTCTGAAACAAGAATCACCACTTCCCCTTGATAGTGATTACTATTAAAGACTTTTGGTCCTATGGTAAAATTGGACGAATAATAAAATGTTCCTGGAATATCGGGATTTGGATATCTTATCAAACAAAACTGTTTGCTGATCGGGCTTAAGTATTTATTCAAAAGAGTGTCAATAGCGCCGAAGCGAGGATATTTGCGTAAGTCAATTATTATTGACCTTGCATGTTGCAATTCTGACATTATTTCACCGACATCTTGAATCTCTAATTTGCCGGCGTCTAGATACCCCACATTATAATCCATCAACGTCCAAGCCCAGGTATTTTGTTTTTGATTATCGCTTTTAGCAGGGGTTCTTATATCGTAGCATGGTACATCGATTGAGAATATTTGCTCGTTACGTTCTATTTCAACCCTTACCTTCGCTTCTGCCGTCATCAACAGAAAACCGTTTATGTGGAGAACGAATTTGACACGGCAACATTGGCAGAAAGGCTCATCCACCACAAGACGCCCGGAATGAGTATTGCTGTCATCAATAATGGGGAAGTGGAATGGGCCAGAGGCTTTGGTGTTAAAGAATGGGGAAAAAAGGAAAAAATAGATGAGAATACGTTGTTTTTGGCAGGTTCGGTGAGCAAGCCCGTCTTCGCTCTAGGAGTTATGTGGTTGGTAGAGAAGGGTATCTTGGATCTGGATGAAGATGTGAACAATTACTTAACATCATGGAAAGTTCCACAGGTAGAAGACTGGCAGCCGATAGTTACATTGAGACAGCTATTAAGTCATACAGCAGGCTTTACCGTTCACGGTTTTCCCGGTTATTTGTCGTCGGAAGATATTCCATCCACCCCCCAAATTCTGGATGGGGAATATCCTGCCAATAGGCCTCGGTAAGGGTAAATCCTTCCCGGCTCACAATTCCGCTATTCGGGTGGAGGGATTACCATCGCACAGTTGGCAATTTCAGATCATTTGGACAAAGGCTTCCCCGCTATTATGCAAGAAGAGATCTTTGGCCCCTTGAAGATTTTGAACAGCAGTTATGAGCAACCCCTGCCCCAAGAGAGGATGACCCAAGCTTCAACTGGGCATCCCTGGAAATATCTACCTATTAATGGCAAGTATCACACATATCCTGAGATGGCCGCTGCCGGATTATGGACCACAGCCAAGGACTTGGCAAGAATCGGGGTTGAAGTTCAAAAAGCTGCAAAAGGTGAGTCAAACCTCATTTCCCAGGAGACTATTGAACATATGCTAACTCCCCAAACAATTGCTTCACATATTGGCATTGGCTTCTTCTTAAACGGCGAAAATGATTCCTCGAGATTTTCCCATGGAGGCTGGGACGAAGGTTTCGTCACAGAATTTGTTGCCTACAAAAATTTGGGGAAAGGGGCAGTTGTGATGGTTAATTCCAACGAAGGGTATTCTATTATGAACGAAGTAACAAGGGCCATTGCCATAGAATATGAGTGGCTTAATTATTTACCTGAGAGAAAATCATATGTAGAAGTGCATGAGCGTCTCTTAGAGAAATGTGTTGGAAAGTATAAATCGGAATCAGGCATGCAAGCTGAAATTAATCTGGATAATGGTCAGCTATGGTTCGCCTTTGAGAATCAATCTCCCTTGGTATTATTGGCTGAAAATGATTCAACATTCATAACTCCATATCTGAACACCTCTATACAGTTTCTAAATCAAAAGGATGGTATTGGAAGTTTAGCTATAAAACAAGAAGAGAAAACGCACGTATTAGTGAAAAACGACCGTAGCATAACATCCGGGTTTTGAACTTTTGACAAAACCGCAGGCGATCTCCTTCGCTCTGAGTTCCCAGGGAATACCGGAGAGCCAATTCGGTAGCCCACTTGGGAGTAATTCCTGCTAAAAAAATGCATAATCATTTGCTTTTTATTCAAGTCCAACTTTGCCATTTGTACTCTCTATTAGTTTTTTGGAATCATAACCAATACCACTCTTGAATACGGTTTCTACATTTCGAATTGAAGAAGAATCGCTTTTTAAATCCCCATTAAGAATCACAAAATCAGCTCTTTTACCTGCTTCAATAGAACCAATATCTTCACGATTTAGAATTTTGGCTCCATTGTGAGTCAAGATTTGAATTCCTTCTTCGGTTGAAAAACCTGCTTCTCTTAAAAGTTCAAAATTTCTTTGGTCACCATATCCAGGTAGATTGTGTCTTCCAGCATCTGCTCCACTCCCTAAAAGTCCGCCCATTTTATAAAACTGATATTCGAATTCCATTATTCGTTTTAATCTCCTCTCTCTCGATAAGTCATTTTTTTCATTGTCATATCTGTTTCTTCGCTGCTTATATTGGCTAACTAAATACGGCGACATCGCCTTTAAAGTTCTTTCATCCGCATACGCTCTATTGGGAACGCTTGATTCATAAATAGATAAAGTGGATGTTAAAAATACTCCACTGTCAATCATCAGCTGTTGAAGCCTCCTTACTTCTGGATTTGACATCACAAGCTCGTCCATATATTCTCTTCCACCATTACAGATGCCATAGTCCTTATTTGTTCTAAAGTCACTTGAACTATTCAATCCGTGTTCAATTCCATCAATTCCAAATTTGGTGGCTTCTTCAAATGCTATGGAACAAAAGTGTCCAGTTACTTTACAGTTGTTTCGATGTGCTTCATCAAGAATGATCTTAAGGTCTTCTGGTTTTGTATGCCTATAAACCTTAAACCAAGTGACACCGTGCTTAATCCAATATTGCATTGTATCTCTAATGTGTTGTTCATTTCGGGGTATTATCATACTTGGGCTACCACCTTCACCTGTAAAATATGGGCCACTTGTTATAATATCTGGTCCAACTTGTTTGCCTTCTGAAATTCGTTTGGCAAGTTTGATTTCTCTATCAGGTGATGCCGCTCCACAAGTTTGAATAGTAGTTACACCAGATGCCAAATACAATTTGGTCGCCACACCGCCAATGAAAGGAAATCTTGGAATGTGTAGATGATTATGCACACCAACTATGCCGGGAATAATTGTATTGCCCTCTACATCAATAGTTTTATAGCCATGAGGGATTTCAATTATTCCCTTATCTCCGATATGCTTGAAATAGCCATTATCTAAAATAACGTGAGTTCGATATAAAATAGAGTAGTTTATTGATAGAAAAAAGGCAGAAAATTAGTATATTAAGTCATTGACAATCAACAAAATAACTAATATTTCTACCTATGTTAACTGCTACTAAAATTACTGAAATTTTTTGTTCCATTGACGATTTTTGTCTGGATTTTGTCCCAAAATTGGAAAAAAGATTGCTGGGAAGTAAAAAGCGCAACAAACCTGGTAAGCTTTCTTTATCCGAAGTAATGACTATACAGGTCTTGTTCCAGATCTCAGGATATCGAAATTTCAAGACCTTTTACAACACATACGTTTGTGGCCACTTGCGCTCCTTCTTTCCTGATGTGGTAAGCTATAACCGAATGGTAGAACTTTGTAGTGGAAGTCTTCTGCCAATGGCTATTTATCTGAAAACACAAGGGACTGGACAGTGTACAGGTATAAGTTTTATAGACAGCACTCCGTTAAGGGTCTGTCATAACAGACGGATCCATAACCATAAAGTATTTGAAGGGTTAGCTAAAAGAGGCCATTGTTCCATCGGATGGTTCTACGGGTTTAAGCTCCATCTTATCACTGCTGATACGGGTGAAATCATCGATTTTATGCTCACACCGGGCAATGTGGATGACAGAAAGCCTCTTAAAATTGAACGGTTTATTAAGAAATTATTCGGAAAGCTCTTTGGTGATAAAGGCTACATCAGTAAGGAACTTTTTAAAAATCTGTTCTTCCGCGGAGTCCATCTGATAACCAAACTCAAACGCAATATGAAGTCCTCATCCTTAACCCCCATCATGGATGCTATAATGCTCCGTAAAAGGGCTATTTGTGAGACTATCATTGATCAACTTAAAAACATCTTCCAGATTGAACACTCCAGGCACAGGAGCCCAACTAATTTCCTTACCAACCTTTTCTCGGCTTTAATCGCTTACAACTTTTGCGAAAAAAAGCCCTCAATCAAATTGAACTACCAGGACACCGGTCAACTCTTTCTCGCTCTTTAATCATTCCTTATTGTCGAACTCACGTTAAAATAATGATTTGTCCTGTCTTAATTGCTTCCCCTGTTCCGTCAATGATTGTTGCATTTATGAAAGCAATTTTCTTTTCAGCAAAAGTGACATATTTTTTCAACGAATCGAAAACGCTATATTTTTCCGAGTCATTATTCAATGGACTCTTGCCCTGTGTCTTAACATTTCCACAAGCTCCAATAATTACTAAAATGATAAGGATAAATATCAAATTTCACATTTGTTAAATTGCTGATAACGGTCGGCGGCAAAGCGGCGTGCCGTTTCCTTTCGCAGGAGCTTAACCACATTAGCTAAGATGACGAAAATAGGAGAGGCTACCTATGGGCAAGACTAGGCATGGCGCTTAGGGCGCATGTTATACGGTGCATGCCCACTTCTCGATTCCCTCCAGTAGCACGTCTGGCAAAATTCCCATCCGTGTCAGCCTAATGCTTTTCACCATCTCATTTTGACCCTTTGATTATTTCGTTTTGTTTTTGCCACTCTGGTATTCCCGCTCAGATATACCTTTTGTAACCATCATGTTTCGTGGAACTTTTTTTTGGAAAAATATACGCCACAAGTACACAATTTAGCAGATAAAAAAGAAATCACTAAAGCCCCATTTCCGCGGATTTAAATATAGCATTTACGGCCTTTACTATTGCTTTTTTAAAACGGCCGCCGGTATACCGGCCGGATAAGCTCCTGAGGAAATCGCTTTGGCAAAGCCGTCAATGGCTTTGGAGATGATCCGGTTACGGATAGGATTGGTTTCATATTCTTTGTATGTTTTCTCGAAGCTCGGGTAACAAGTGACTTTCAATTCATTCCTTGATAACGGCTAGTCTGTCATTGTTGACCTATATGACTCTCATATTTCTCAAGTGTGTTCCAAATCGAATAGAATTGGGTTATGCCTTCTGAATTAATCACTGAAGTGTTTATCATCAGTATTCTTCCAATTTTAGTTTCTGGGTTAAAAAACATATATGCAGCTATGCCTGGATCGCCACCGGTATGTCCTATGTATCCGGTAGGGGTGAAGCCCATGAAAATCCCACTGTTATACTCGTCATTGTATTTAGATTCATTATTGTAGTCATCCTCCTTGTCACGACCTGGAAAATGCTGGGATGTCAGCTGCTGTGAAAAAACTTCACTATAACTTTCTTTCTTGAGTAAGGTACCTTCCCCTGATTGTCCTTTTATTAATTCGGTCAGATACCTGCTTAAATCAATGACATTGGTTAATAGTCCACCGTCGGGATATGTGATTAGTGAATATTTAGGTAAAGGAGTATTAGGATTAAGATATAAAACGGAGTGTTTTTTCAAATCAATATCATTAAATGCCCATCCGGAAGATGACATTTCAAGTGGTTCAAGAATGTGCTTGGTAGTGTAATCATCAAATGATTCTCCTGTTGCTTCTTCTAAAATATAAGCTGCTAAGGTTGCGCCTACGTTAGAATATTCATGGATGGATCCAGGCTTTGCGTTCAAGTAGTTGCTCTTTGCATACCACTCACCATCTGAAGAAAGTAATTTCTTTACAAAGTCGCCAATAGACATTCTTTGGTCAGGATTATTGAAATTTTCTACAATTTCTCCTAATTCATATCTTCCCAAATTTTCATCTTCTTTGAGGATATAGGCTTCAGCATCATAGTATTCTGTGTCCGTGATAGTTGATGTGTGAGTTGCTAAGTGTCGAATCGTGATAGGGATACTCGGATGGTACGGGTTAACAGCTTCAAAATGAAGGTATTTATTAATAGGATCATCGAGTTTTAATTTTTTTGTTCTTGTGCCTTTAATAAAGCAATTCCTATTAATGTCTTCGAAACAGAACCAATATTCTGAATGGTATTTGGGGTGTATCCCTTTTTTGTGGATATGTCCGAGAAACCAAACCCATTAAGGTAAAGCACTTTGTTTTGATTTGTGATAGCTACCGCAAAACCGTTGATATGCCCCTGTTCATACAATTTGCTTAACTCATTTGCTAGAGATTCGGCATAGTTATCAGTAACCTCAATGTCCATTGAACCATCTGATTCACGGTTTTTTGAATTGTTGTTGCAAGAAAAAGTGAGTCCAATTAATACAATGATTCTTATCATGTTCGCGAGTTAATCTTCAGCTCGCTGGTAACGGTCTTGATAAAGCGAGTTTGCTATCATTTTCCAAGAGCGTTAAAGTTTCTGCCTTCTAAAAAGTATCTAATGGCACATAAGCAAATTCACTTTATCTAATTGTTAGTCGCTTTAAATTCGACTTTCTTAACACCGATCAAAAAATTAGAATCAACAACTAAGGTGTCGGTTAAATTTAAGTTGGTTATATCTAATTCCTGCCAATCAGTTGTTACATCAATCCAAAAATCCCTTTTTGCCTTAATTTTCACTGGCATCTGGAAATCTTCCACATCCGCTGTGACCCTGTATTTTAGAGTTTTTTGTCCAATATAGTATTCAAGTACTGGAAGTGAGGCCATCCGTAGATATTGATCGAAAACTTTGTCTAAGTCTTTACTCGATTGACCACTAACAAATCTCTCAATCTCAGTTGACGTGACAGTTTGGTGATAGAATTCCTGATTCATCTTTCTAAGTAAAATTCTGAATTCTTCATCATCCTCAATTATTTCTCTTATCATATGGATTAAAGCCCATCCTTTGAAATACATGTCCGGACCTGCGTCTTCAAAAATCCCATATGGAGAAATGAGTGGCTGCTCATTTATTATCCAATTTGCTCTTCTTGTAATAAAGAAGTCTTTACCCGTTCCTTTGCCAAATAAATCTGCTATCACCCAACTCCTCACGATCTCTGGCTGGGCCATATCCCTGGTATCATTAATTTGTCGTCTCCCCTTATTCCGATCTTTTGTGGTACTTCAATCCCAAGACCCTTTCCCCATCAATGTCTAGGGAAAACCCAACAATTTCTCCCTTTTTATTTCTTTGAAAGGAAGCCGTTCCAAATCGAAATTTCAAATAATCCTTAGCCAGCATATTTACCGGCAAAATTGAATCTGTGTTCGTATCCGGCATTTTTAATTCTCCATCCTCAATGAATATCCTTATGAAATGATCAACTTCCTGGGAATAGTAGTACCCCGCATATTGCGTTAGCTCCTCTTGTCTGGGGTCGATTTTTGTCTGTTTGGCTGTCTGCTTGGGTTCATCACCACTTTTTGATTCTGGTTGATCCACATAATATTCTGAGAGATAAATATCTGCAATTTGAAACGCCTGGGTCCAATCGAATTCGTTAGTATTGGCGAGGCATATAACTGAAAATCTTCTTTCTGGGAATCTCAGTAAAACAGCTCGAAGGCCGGCATCACCTCCAGCATGCAACACCATAGGTAAACCTTTGTAATTTCCGATGTACAATCCGGAGGCGTAATATAGCTGCCAATCACCTCCAATATCAGTATTAGGCCCAATTTCCAGCATGGAATCAATAAAACCATTCTCACCGATGTTGCTTTCATAGAAATTCTGGTCCCACAGCAAAAGATCATCCAAGTTGCTGAACACACCTCCATCCCCAATTGCCATGTCATTATTTGGTATCCTTTCATACCTGCCATCTTCTAACAGGGCATAACGAGTAGCTCGATTTTGAATGGTTTTGCCATGATCCCCGCAATATAGGGTAGTGTTCATCTCCAAAGGATTAAAAATATTTTCTTGGGCAAACACTTCCAGAGATGTTCCACTGACTTGCTCAATAATCTCTTTTAAGAGCACATAGTTGGCGTTGCTATGAGACCACCGATCACCAGTTGGAAAATTCAATTGTTGCTGCCTGAGAATCATTTCCAGAGCCTCCTTGTTGTTATATCCCTCTATTAGCCTTTTCCCTCCAAGTAGGATTAGTTCAGTATAGTCACGTAGTCCGCTGGTGTGGTAGAGCAAGTGTTCGACGGTGATGGGTATGTCATATTGCCGAAAATTAGGAACGTGTTTATTGATGTTATCAGTTAGTTTAACCTTTCCTCTCTGAATCAACAGTTGCAAACAAGCGGCTGTGAATTGTTTAGTTACCGAACCTATATTGAAGACCGTTTGATTGGTAATGGGGATACCATAGGTGAGATTAGAATACCCCAAAAACCTTTTGTATATAAATTCTCCATCTTGTATTACACCAATTGCCACACCTGGGCTGTCAATCCTATTCAGGTAGCTAAAAAGGGAATCCACCTTTGCCGATTGATCATCAGCTATTTTCTGAGAATTTCCTTGGCAGGCCAGAAAAAGCCCTAAGAACATTATTGGCCAGTTTTGTTTCACTCCTTGTTGGTTCAATCAATCCAGTCACAAGGTAGGAACCAAGCCGAATCACTCCAAGGTCTACAACATAAACAAGCCAACCAGTATAGTATCCTCTTCGCCCCGGTTGATAACTTCTTCGCTAAAGTCATCCCATTAGTGACTTAAGCGGATGAGTATTGTGTGTTCTTTTCGCCTCTGCAGTGCTATTCCGCTTCAGTCAATTTTCTTTATAGAATTCAAGATGACGGGATCATCACTTGTGCCCATAACTGACCACCCGAGAAATCTTCCACTGACCCTCTCTTTTCTGCCAAACATGCAAAAACTTGAATGTGCCACAGTCCTTGTGACCATCCTCGGTATGGCAAAAGGTATGGACTCCGATTTCTATGGCACCGAAATTTGGTATGGGGTAAACTTCAAGGCTGCCCTCAACCAATTCCCTGCGCATATCATCATTGCTTTCGAACTGACTTTTGAAGCCCTCAATAGTCTGGCTGTAGGAGGTTAAACCAGCTTTGTCATGATAAAATTCAAGATCTTCAGTAAATAGCGTTTTAAGCTTATCGAGATCCTTGGTGTTAAATGCTTCAAACAGAATACCGTCAAGGGAAGATATTTGCCTGTGTAAATCTTGTGAAACTGCCGGTTTTTGATGGGCCTGGGCAAGACATATTGAAACCGTGCAAGTGAACAAAAACATTTTCGTCATTAGGAAATGGCCAGAACAGATTATCATGGGAATTACTTTTTGAGTGTCAATCTCTCAAAAGAATCATTTCCTGTCAAACGAATTGTTGATCTCATAGAATTCGAGATTGGTAGCGTCTACAAAAGGGGGAACTCGAGCAACAAAATGCTTCCCTCCTCCATTTTTCCCGCTTAAGTTAGAGACTTATCTCCATTACTCATATCTCAGGCTTTCCACAGGATTCCTGAAGGCGGTGTGGATGGATTGGTACGCTATGGCGATCATGACGACAAATGCCGTAGCCAGGGCGGATTCGACGAAGATCGACGTGTCAATGTCGATTCGGTAGGCATAGTCCTGAATCCATAGATTCAGGTAATAGCCGGCCAGCGGACTTGCTATTAATACCGCAATCAGGCACATGAATGCAAAATCCCGGGAAAATAGCGTAAGAATATTGAGTACCGAAGCACCCAGGACTTTTCGGATTCCGATTTCTTTGGTTCTCACCGCAGCCAGGTTCGATGCCAGTCCATACAGTCCAAAACACCCTATCAGAATAGCCATCAAAGCAAAGAACCGGATCAACCGCATTGTCGTAACCTCAAACTGGTAGAACCTGTTTATTTCATCATCCAAGAATCCTGCCTGAAAAACATATTTAGGATATACCTCCTCCCACTCTGATTGCACCTTCTTGAGCGTCTGTAACAGGTTTTCTCCCGCAATTTTTATTCCGGCATGGGTGTATCGGCTTGCGTTGGTGGCGATCATGGCCGGTTCTATTGGGGCGTGTAACGATTTGAGATAAAAATCCTTGACCACCCCTACAATGGGGCCATCCACCCCATACTCTCCGGGGAACAACGATTTCCCCAATATCAGGTGAGGATCTTTCAGACCCAGCCTTCTTGTCATCTCCTCATTGACCAGAAACTCTTTTATGGTGTCGCTGGGTTGCAGGTCCCTCCCGGCCACCAGTGCCAGGCCAAAAGTTTTGAGGTAGTTATGGTCTCCGATCCGCGAACGGATTGGATAGGATTCCCATTCCTGGCCATCATAGCGAAATGAGCCACCGTGTTCGTTGGTGGAAGAGGGACCTCTGAAGCAAAAGCTTATATTAGAAACGCCCGGAATAGCTTTTATCCGGTTGCTTAGGGCTTCCATCCGATGCGTGTCCTTTTTTGGAATGTTCACCATAAGCACCCCCGCTTGGTTGAAGCCCAGGTCAGACTGGCTAAGGAACTCCGTCTGCCGGCTGACAACTACAGCCCCTGTGATCAGACCCTGAACCACGATAAGCTGAAAGACGATCAATCCCTTCCTCATAGAGAATCCTGACAGGTTCCCAACTCGAATATGCCCTTTCAAGGCCTTAATGGGGGCAACGTTTGTCAGAACCAAGGCGGGATAGAATCCTGCAAGAACTGTTACTACAAGGGTGGTTGTGATCAAGAAAGCAACCAGGCCATGGTCTTCAAATACATTTAGGGCCAGGTCCTGGTAAATCCAGCCGTTGATGATTGGGAGAAGAGAATATGCCAGTAGCGTGCCAAGCGATGCCGCGGTAAGGCAAATCAGGAATGTCTCGGTAAGCAGCATTGCAATCAGCTGCTTTTTATCGCAGCCCAGAACTTTCCGGACGCCGATTTCCTGGGCACGGCTGATAGCTTTAGCTATGGCTAAATTGACATAGTTGATGGCGGCAATGCTAACAAGGAAGATTCCAATCACGATCAGGGCATAGACGATGTCGTACCCTACCGAGCCATTATAGTTCGGATTAAAATGGATATCTGACAGCGGTTGGGCATGAAAGTCGAAATACCTGGAAAACTCACCGAAATGCTTTTCCGATAACGCCCCCATCATTTCATCCAGCCGATCGGCCAGTTCAGGATCCTCTAAGAGCACAAAGGTTTGCACATAACTGTTGATCCAGGTCCAATCGTCAGTAGGCGACTTGGGATTCATAACCTTGAAGGTGGGAAGTGAAATGAACATGTCTACCTTGAAGTCAGTATTCGGGGGATAATCTGCTATGACTCCCCTCACCTGAAGGACATGTTGATTCTCCGCAATAAGAGTCCTTCCAATAGGATCTGACTCACCGAAATATTTCTCAGCCCATTTTTGACTTAAGGCCACTGAGTTGGGAGTGTTTAGGGCAGCGTCCGGATCGCCCGATACCCATGTGTAGTTAAATATTTTGAAGTAGCTTGGCTCGGCAAAGGATATCCCTTTCTGTTCCAGGTACCGGTGAACCTCACCCCTGTCTGTAACCTCGACAGTGATCGTTAATGGGCGGTCCCGTATAATGGTGGCCGCCTCAATCACCTGTGGGTAATTTGATTTTAATGCTTCCGCCATTTCGTACGGTGTGCCCGTATCATTTTCCAAGCTGCCGTCATCTAGATGGAGGTTGGTTACGATCCTGAAAATATCGGCGGCTTTTTCATGAAAGCGATCAGCGCTAAGGTGGAATTTGACAAAAAGAAAAATGATGATGACGCAGGCGATACTTACCGAAAGCCCAAATATGTTTATGGCCGCATAGGACTTATTCCGGAGCAGGGTCCGGTAAGCGGTTATAAATAAGCCGTAGATCATCTCCCTAGGTCTCAGGACCTAATTTATAGAATTGTCAGTGAATGGCCTTCTGGTTAGCAGTCTAATACAGGGTATCGTGCAGCAGCTCGGATCCCAGCGAGGCCGATAAAACTCACACAAAAGCTCAAGAAAGCTGGGGAAGTACGGATCCCAGTCTTGAGATGTGCCAGAACATTTCCCTATACGTTGATTGTGACCAGCTTTGACCAGAGAACCATTCTAACTCTCCTGGTTTGCAATCAAGCCATCCTCAAGATGAATGATCCTGGATCCATAAGCTGCAAAATTTTCATTGTGAGTCACTTGAAGTATCGTCGTTCCTGCCTGGTTCAGTTTTTTCAACCAGTCCATTATCATTATTCCTTGATTTAGGTGAAGGTTTCCTGTAGGCTCATCCGCCAATAACAGCTTTGGCTTTCCAACAATAGCTCGGGCAATTCCTACAATTTGTTGCTGCCCCCCAGAAAGTTGATCGGGGAATAGGTCTCTTTTGGCAACCATTTGAAACTGATCCAACATCTCAGCAACCAAACTCCTCCTCTCCTTCCCATTTATTCCCTTATATAAGAGTGGCGTTTCAATGTTTTCGTAAACGGTCAGTTCATCAATCAAATGATAGGCCTGGAAAATGAAACCCATGAAATTCCTATGTAAATTCGTCTTTTTTTTGCCTTTATAGTGTGCACCGGCTGATCGAAGAAATAATGTTCCCCAGCCGAAGGCTCATCCAACATACCAATAATGTTTAGGAGCGTGGACTTCCCCGACCCACTTGGACCCATTACAGTTATGAACTCACCTTCATTGACAACAAGATCAACTCCTTTGAGGATGAACGTCCTTTGAAACTTCGAATCATAATATTTATCAATATTTATAAGCCTTATCATGAAACTTTATATTTCTAGAACTTGAGAGTAAATACCGCCCCCTCATCAGGTCTGGAAGTTACTGTAATATCCCCTTTATGTAATCGCATGATTTGCCTCGCTAAGCTCAATCCTATGCCTGAACCTTCTTTTTTGGTTGTGTAAAAAGGAACGAATACGTTTTCCATAACCTCTTCGGAAATTCCCTTCCCGTTATCTATAACTTGGATAATTTTTCTGCGGTTCATTTCACCGGCTTTAAGGATGATCTTGGGATTCACCTTACCTTCAACGGCATCTATGGCATTAAGAAGTAGATTTATTAAAATTTGCTCAATTAGATCGGGATCAACAACTAGGCTTGAATTGTTTGGAGACATGATGACGTCAACCTGAATGTTGTTTTGACTTAACTTATTCTCCAGTAATTTGATTATCCGGGGAAATAACTCAGCTATGCCGATCTCCTCAAATTTCGGTTGTTCCATGCTGGTAAGACTTTTATACGAGTTAATGAATTTTACCAATCCCGTGCTTCGTTTTTCTATAGTTTTCACGCTGCCACGCAGATCTTCTGCCTCCTCCTCATTCAGAGTCTGGATGTCTTTAGGCTTTCCATTATCAGTTACAAGTATTTGATTCACTACTGCGGAAAGGTTTGAAATTGGTATTGCCGAGTTCATTATCTCATGGTTCAATACCCTGATCAACTTTTGCCAGGACTCAGTTTCTTGCTGAGCCAGCTCATTCCCGATGTCCTGAAAAGTATATAGCCGGTATATCTTAGAAATCAACTTAAACTCGGTCATCCGAATGGAGATCTGGAGTAGTTCATTCTTCCGGACGAATTTGGTTATGTTCCTTTGGCCCGGGACCAGGTGTTTAACGGCCTGAAAAAGCTCCTCATTAACATGTTTAAGAGCGTTGAGATTCTTAAGGTAGGGTTTGCCAAGTAAGGACTTGGCAGCCCGGTTCATCAATTTTACCTCATGCTTTTCATCAAAGCAGATTAAGGCCAACTGTACCTGTTCAACAATATTCTGAAGGTAATGGTGATTAAATTCCTTGTCTCTCCTTAGTTTTTGGAAAACGTCCAAGATTTCATTATAAGCCTTGTGAAGTCGAGTATTCGATTCTTTTTGAGAGGAAAAGGAGACAGAAAAATCACCCTGTTTGAGTGCCAACAAAAAATTGGCCAGCTGACGATTCGTGTACTCAACGTACCTTACTAGATTTAAAGTAAGACCTGTAAGGACAACTAAAACTATTATCGATACCAGCCAAAATTGAGTTCGGATCAATACCACAAAGACAAAAGCAGCTATTAAAATCAACAAAAGCCTAAACGCTATTTGTAGTCTGAAATTTTTAAAGCCCATACTTCGTAATCTTTCGATATAAAGTAGTTCTTGACAGTCCAAGCTTCTTGGCAGCCCAGCTTAGGTTGCCATGGCACTCGCTTATAGCCTCTTTTATGGCAATGGCTTCAAGTTCCTCCAAATTAAGCGTGTCAGTGACCCTTTTTTCTTTTTCAAGCGCTTTATAAAGGTCTATCTCAGTCTTAAGCAAGAAATCCTGTGATTTTAATAGCCGAGCACTGCCCATGATCACTGCCCTTTCAACCGCATGTCGGAACTCCCTAATGTTTCCTGGCCACTGGTATTTAATAAGATCTTGCATACCTCCTTCGGTAATGCTAAGATTTCCCTTTTTGTACTTAGTACCATAAAATTTCAAAAAATGGTTGGCTAACACGGGAATGTCCTCCATCCTTTCCCTCAACGGAGGAAGATCTAGTACAACTGTATTAATCCTATAGAGCAAGTCCTGGCGAAATTGTTCCTTGCCCATCATTTCATAAATTGGCTTATTGGTTGCACAGATTAGTCTGACATCAATTGTAAGCGGCTGATTGGATCCTACCTTATATACTTGTTTGGTCTGTATGGCTGAAAGTAGTTTGGCCTGGAGCGGAAGAGAAAGGTTGCCAACTTCATCTAGGAATAGAGTACCACCATCAGCTAATGCAAACCTACCCGTCTTATTCTCCTTGGCATCTGTAAATGCTCCTTTTGTATGCCCAAAAAGTTCAGATTCGAACAGCGTTTCGGTAATTGACCCCAAATCGACCACTACAAATGGGCCCCCAGAGCGAGGTGAAGAGCGGTGCACCTTCCTGGCAAGTACTTCTTTGCCTGTTCCATTCTCTCCAAGGAGTAGAATGTTCGCATCGGTAACTGCCACTTTGTCTAATGTTTTGTACACTTTTCTCATTGAAGTGGCCACGCTTGTTACCTCGGAATAATGCCCGTGCTCTTCCAAGCCTTTGTATTTCTTTCTGGTGCGACTCAGCTCACATGTCGACTTGATTATAGATTTAAGTTTTTCCTTCTCCCATGGCTTAATTAGAAAATCCGCCGCTCCCAATTTCATAGCATCCACAGCCAACTGTATATCACCATATGCTGTGTCCATTACCACCTGGATGTCCGAATCATGACTGAGTATCCTCTTCAACCAGTATAATCCCTCCTTCCCTGTGGTGGCCCCTGTGGTAAAGTTCATGTCTAGTAGGATTACATCATAGTCCTCTTTCCTAAGAAGATTAATGATGTTACCAGGTGCACTTTCAGTTCTGACTATCTCGAAATGTGGTTTCAGGACAATCCTGGCAGTATAGAGGACATCCAAGTCATCATCAATAATTAGGATCTTACCCTCTGGTTTTCCCATAACCGAAATTAGACTGGAATTTAAATGTATTGTTTCATTGTGTTACAATTGAATGTTTCATTTTGCAACAGTGGATCCCAGGCACCAATGTAAAGATGCCATAACTAATTGAAAACTAAATGAATGCACATGTGGCACATTTGTTGGGCCTTTATTTGTATTTCAAAATGGATGCCAATTAAATTCCCTAATTGGTAATTCTGGCTCGGTTATCACTGTCTACAAATGTTGATAAGAAACTACCTGACAATAGCATATAGATATCTGATAAGAAACAAGATTTCAACCATGGTCAATGTCTCGGGTTTGGCCCTAGCAATTAGCACTGCTATTCTTATTCTACTCTGGTTGGAAGATGAACTCAGCATTGACCGATTTCACTACAATGGGAACAGGATCTATAGGGTAATGACTGATCAACAGTATTCAGATGGGAAAAGGAGTATCGGATCCTATACCACTTATCCGCTGGCCGATGCCCTGTTAAAAGATGTACCCGAGATTGAGAAAGTAGTTCGAGTCTCTAGACGTGAGGGCATTCTGGTCGAGACTGAAGATGATAAATTTATCGAAGAGCTTGTATTTACTGATGCCGATTTCTTTAATCTGTTTTCCTTCCCGGTCATCAGGGGAAATAAGGAAGTACTGTTCGATGACCCCTATTCGGTAGTGCTGAGCGAAACCACAGCAAAAAAATATTTCGGTATTCAGGATGCCCTAGGTAAAACCATAAGGATTAAGTCCTGGATCATAGATCACGATTTCATTGTTACCGGGGTAATTGAAGATGCAGGCCAATACTCTACCATTAAATACGATCTTCTTTTACCGGCCAATATCCTTGAGATGCACGTCGATTGGATGAAAAGCTGGGGCACTACCTCCTTAAGAACATACCTATTAATACCCCGGAATACCCCCAAAGAGAACATCGATGTTAAGATCAAAGATCTGGCAACTAAATATCACACCTGGCAATATGAAATGTTCTTGCAACCCTTTGAGGACGGATATCTCTACAACCACTTTGAGGGGAGCAGGGAGGCAAGCGGAAGAATATTGTATGTGAGGTTATTTGCAATTGTAGCCGTGGTGATCCTGTTGATCGGATGTATCAATTTTGTGAATCTTGCCACGGCACATTCCGCCACCAGGGCCAGGGAGATCGGAGTAAGGAAGGTCCTGGGAGCCGTAAAGCCGGTGCTGATCCAGCAATTCATGGCTGAGGCCCTATTAGTTGCTGCCTTGGCAATGCTCCTAGCTTTGCTGCTGGCTCAACTGGTTCTGCCCTCTTTCAATTCGTTCGTAGATAAGGAGATCTCTATTCCTTATCTGAATCCTTATTTTTATCTGGGGCTCTTTTTGCTTTTCCTAGTAACTGGCTTTGCTTCCGGGATTTATCCTGCGTTTTTCCTCTCCAGATTCAATCCCCTGAAAACCCTGAAGAGTGGGTTCTATCTGAAAGGTGAAGGTGCCTGGCTACGCAAAGGCCTGGTGATTTTTCAATTCACAATCTCCACAATTCTTATTGTTGTCACTCTGGTCCTCTTTCGACAATTGCAGTATATAAACAACAAAAACCTCGGGTTTAGCAAAGAGAACGTAGTGTATTTTTCCCTTCAAGCAGGGATGTATAGGCAGCAGCAGGCCTTTGAAAATGATCTGACAATGCAGAGAGGCATCTCCAGTTTTACCTTCAGCGGCCAAAATCCTATGACGGTTTACCACTCCTCGGGCGATCCGGAGTGGGAGGGCAAAGATCCAGCTACGCGGTTGATCTTCCCCTTTATCGACTGTGGCTATGGATTTCTTGAGACCCTGGGGATCCAATGGAAGAAGGGAGGGATTTTTCAAGGCAGATAAGTACCGACACTGCTAGCTTCCTCATAAATGAGGAGGCGGCAAAGCTAATGGGACTACAAAATCCAGTGGGCACCAAGATGAAATTCTGGGAGAAAGAGGGAAGGATCATTGGCGTAGTCAAGGATTTTCATTTTGCCACCCTCCACTCGGGCATCGGGCCCATGATCCTTCGATTCTGGCCGGAGAACACCTCCTACTGTTTTGCCAAAATTACTCCCAATGAAACGGAGGCTGCTTTGGCTTCCTTGCAGAGAGTCTACGAAAAGTACGAAGCTGATTATCCCTTCGAATATCATTTCCTGGATCAAGATTTTGAGAAGCTCTATAAGTCAGAGAAGGTGATATCAGGCCTGGGGAATCTGTTTTCAATACTGGCAATAATAATATCCTGCCTGGGACTATATGGGCTGGTGGCCTTTGCGACGGCAAGGAAGACCAAGGAAATAGGCATTAGAAAGGTTTTGGGAGCTTCGGTAAAGAGCATCCTATTGATGTTATCATCTGATTTTATGAAATGGATCATCATCGCCAACATCCTTGCCTGGCCAGTGGCCCTATACCTTATGAATGAGTGGCTGGACAACTTTGCCTACAGGATCGACGTGGGGTGGGAGTTCTTTGTCCTGGCTGGATTCACCACCTTGATTATTTCCTTGGTTACCCTAAGCTTTAGGTCGGTAAGGGCAGCGTTGGCCAACCCAGTGGATTCGTTGAGATATGAATGAATTAGGCAATGGTAATGGCGGATAACCAATACTCCTCGCAATGGATCGGAAAATAGAAAAGAAGAAATGGACCTGGAAAAAGATCACGTTAATCCTTCTAGGAACGGTCTTTGGGTTGTTCTTCCTGTACAGTTTTATCCTTTCCAGCAAAGGTTCAAAACTCAATGTGTCTCGGGATCGAATAAAGATTGCCCAAGTCGTCTATGGCGATTTCAGGGAATTCATCCCGGTTGACGGCACAGTGATGCCCATCAAAACCATCAAGTTGGATGCGGTTGAAGGAGGTATTATCGAAATAAAATACCTGGAGGGAGGAACCCTGGTGGGAATCGGGGACACGATTATCAAACTGTCCAACAATAACATGGTGCGGGATTTTATCAACCAGGAAACGCAGGCTTACCGTCTGATAAACGAGTTGGAAAACACCAGGCTACAGTTGAAACAAAACAACTTCGATTATAAGAGGACCTTGAAGAGGCTGGAATACGAAATTGATGAGGCCAAGGACATTTTCTTAAGAAGCGAAGAGCTTTTTGAGGAACAAGTAATTTCCGAGCAGGAATTCTTAACAGCCAAAAGGGATTACTTAAAGTTGCTTGACCAGCGCGAAATTGAAAAAGAGGCCCAAAAGTTTGAGCAATCGAATGCAGAGATTCAAATATCCCAACTACAGGAAACCCTTAAAAGGACTACTCGCAACCTGGAATACGCACGTGAAAATCTCAATAATCTCTATATCCAGGCCCCGATATCAGGAAGACTTTCCACTGTGAACGGCGAAGTAGGAGAATCGGTTTCTCCTGGTCAGAATATTGGTCAAATCGATGACCTGAACGGATTCAAAGTAGGGGTTGCCATAAATGAACATTATATATCCAGGATTTATGAGGAGCTCACGGGAGAATTTGACTTTGCAACAAGGACTTATATCCTGAGGATAAAGAAGATCTATCCGGAGGTATCAAATGGCCTTTTTCAGGTAGAGATGGAGTTTGTCGGTGAATCACCAGAAGGTATAAAAAGAGGACAAACACTTCAAATAAAGCTTCAGTTGAGCGAGGATGTGAAGGCCATAATGATTCCCAGGGGAAGCTTTTATCAAACTACTGGCGGTAATTGGATTTTTGTAATAGATGAATCGGGAGAGCATGCAGCCAGACGAGAGATCCGGTTAGGGAGACAAAATCCAAGATATTATGAAACACTCGAAGGATTAGAGGTGGGAGAGGAAGTGGTAGTTTCGTCCTACAACGGGTATGAAGATAAAGACCAATTGATAATCAAATAATAACCAAAATGAGAGCTGGCATAAACACAAACCATCTGCTGATCAAAACCAAACGCCTTAAGAAATTATACTATACTGAGGAGGTGGAAACAACTGCCCTCAATGGAGTGGATTTGGATATTAAGAAAGGAGAGTTTGTGGCGATAATGGGACCCTCCGGTTGCGGCAAATCTACGCTTTTGAACTTAATCGGATTATTAGACGATCCCTCTGGAGGGGAGCTGCATTTCGCAGAAACCGATGTTTCCAAATTTAGTGAAAGACACCGGGCCAATCTGAGAAAACAAAATATCGGATTCATTTTCCAAAGCTTCAACCTGATAGATGAACTGACCGTCTATGAAAATATTGAACTCCCATTAATCTACTTAAAATACTCATCAAAAGGCCGGAGAAAAAGGGTTGAAGAGGTTATGAATTACCTCAAGATAATGCACAGAAGGAATCATTTCCCCCAGCAACTATCGGGAGGGCAGCAACAAAGAGTTGCAGTTGGAAGAGCGGTGGTAGCTCAACCTAAATTGATATTGGCAGATGAGCCTACCGGTAACCTGGACTCCGCACATGGGAAAGAGGTAATGGAATTATTAACGGATCTAAATGAGAATGCAACGACGATAGTGATCGTAACCCATTCGCCTTCGGATGCCGAATACGCCCACCGGGTTATTCATCTTCTGGACGGGCAGATCTTATCTGAGAGTTTAACCGGGGACGAGATTCTACACTCCTAAAATTCTGAACATTATATCAGCACCCGGAACACAAATTAGCTAGCCTGCATGTTTCAAAATTATTTCAGGACTCCATATGCAACCATTACCTTCAGACATCCTATGCTTGCTCACGATTATAAGCGACAATAATCAATAAGCAGATGTTGAAACATTATGTCCTAGTTGCTGTCAGAAATCTAATCCGAAACAAGTTTGTTTCACTAATCAACATCTTGGGCCTGGCTGTTGGAATGGGTGTTTGCTTGGTAATTTGTCAATACATACATTTTGACCTTAGCTATGATCGGTTTCATGCAAATGCAGCTAATATTTACCGAGTTACCCAAACTACTTTTAGACATGGTGATGAGGATGGCACTGGTGTTTTTATGGGCTATGGTCTTGGGGTAAGGAGTAAAGAAAATATTCCTGAGGTCGACCACTTTGTGCGAATTCACCCACACTTTGATGTTGGAGCAGTAGTGAGCTATCCCGAGAACAATGAGCCGTTTAAAGAGGAGGCTTTGCTGTTTGTTGACAGCAATTTCCTTGAGGTATTTGATTTTCCACTTATCCTTGGGAGCAGGACATCTGTGCTGGACGAAAAGTATAGTATTGTCATCACCGACCAAATGGCTGTAAAGTATTTCGGTACTTCTGATCCGATCGGCAAAACACTTAATGTTAGTAGCAACTGGACTAAAGGAGATTTTACAGTAACAGGAGTTTTGGGGAGAATTCCGGTCAATAGCCATTTGCAATTCGATTTCTTATTGCCACTGGCAGTTCTGCTCGAGAAACAGTACAGGCAAGATAATGGTTGGGGATGGTGGAATTTTATGACTTACATTACGGTTGATCAACGAGCGGATCTCGATACTATGAGGGAAAAATTTGACAATCTCATAATCACCTATGATGGCGACAACCTTGCCCGATCAAGCACACAGGTGAAAGTAAGTTTTCAGCCTCTAAAAGACATTCATCTGAGATCTGATTTTGATGAAGATCATGTAAGTAATTATGGGAGCATTCAAGACGTACATATTTTTTCGGTGATTGCAATTTTCATACTTATAATAGCCTGGGTTAATTACATCAATCTTTCCACAGCCCGTTCGATGCATAGAGCAAAAGAGGTGGGTATTCGAAAATCAATTGGTGCGTTTAGGGAACAATTAATCAGTCAGTTTATAGTAGGATCTGTTCTCATAAATTTCATAGCTGCCTGCATTTCTATCGGTATTGCCTCCTTAGGGCTACCGATTATCAACAATATCACTGGAAGGGAATTGGAACTTGCCCTTTTGGGGACCATTGGATTCTGGGGAGGGTTTTCCGCCTTGATCATTTTTGGTTCCATACTCTCAGGACTGTATCCTGCATTCGTTTTGTCCTCTTTTGGACCGGTGAGTATGCTCCATTCTTATAAGACAAGCCAAAGAGGCGGTTTTAACTTGCGGCGGGGCTTGATTGTATTTCAATTCCTGGTATCAGTCTTGCTCATTGCCGGTTTGTATCTGGTATTCAGTCAAATCACTTTTATGAAAAATCAGGAATTGGGAATTGATATGGAAAGAATATTGATCGTATATGGACCCAGCGTAGATATTGATGATGCCAACTTGAAATCTCGATTGCAAACATTCAAGAACGATGTGACCGCTCATCATTCAATTGCGGCTGTTGCCGGCTCAGGCACGGTACCTGCCAAAGGATATTACGCGCAAAGAGAAATTCGTCAAATAGGAGCGCCGGAAAATACTTACAAACTTGGGTTTATCAATCCTGTGGATATTGACTTTGCCGAAACTTATGACTTGCGATTCCTGGCAGGCCGGGCTTTTGCCAAGGGAATGCCAACCCTTAAACCGGCTGCATTTATCAACGAGGAGGCAGTTCGTGTTTTTGGACTCGGTTCTCCTCGAGAGGCAATACATAAAAAGCTCGTATATGAGGGCGACACATTACAGGTAGTGGGGGTGATTCAAAACTATCATTGGCTTTCATTGAAAGAAGCTCAAAGGCCACAGCTCTTTCAACTATCAAGAATTTGCCGATCGTACTTTTCCATTAAAATGGATCTATCAAATATTCAAGAATCTATCACCCATATTGAATCAAGTTTCAGTGCGATTTTTCCAAAAGATCCTTTCAATTATTTCTTTCTTGAAGGCGAATTCAATCGGCAGTACCAATCCGATCTCCGGTTTGGGAACCTTTTCGCCGCATTTACAATCCTTGCGATCTTCATCGCTTGTCTGGGACTTTTTGCCCTGGTTTCTTATTCGGCCTCCTTGAGGGTGAAGGAGATAGGCATTCGCAAAGTTCTTGGAGCCAGTATCAGCAACCTTATGATGCTGTTGTCCAGGGAATATCTTATTCTGCTCTCAATTGCCTATGTTTTGGCCATTCCAGCGATACTATATTGGGGTGGAGCTTGGCTGGATAATTATGCTTTTAGGACCGATCTGAGCATTGAGCTTTTTTTGATTCCAGGACTAATCATCACTTTTATTTCTCTATTGACAGTCAGTTATCGAACCTACTCAACTGCTAAGGCAAATCCCGTAGACTCATTGAGAACGGAATAAGTGTTGCTAACATACGATATAGGCATTTGCCTCAGATTGCTGGTTGAAAGTGATCTACAAATCCGCTATTTTACAAGATATTAAATTGCAAGCTTCCCCGTTTCGCTTGAGTCTTTTTCTCCGCGACAATTAATCACCAACAAATCGCAATGATTAATGGTCTCACAAAACGAAAAGGGAATTAAGAAAGCAAAATGGCTTTTTGTAATGGATGTCATACTACTTTTCAGGACCAGGAGTTATCCGGCCTCCAAAGGGGAACTATAGATTAAACCATTACGGCATGTTTAGAAATCATCTAAAAAATTACCATTAAAGCATTCAAGAGAGAAAAAGCCATTACGCTTGTAAATGTGCTGGGATTGACATTGGGATTCTTTGTATCGTCTTAATCTTGCTCTGGGTGGCAGATGAGACCTCGTTTGATTCCTTTATTCCTAAAGCCGACAGGCTCTACCAAGTATGGGTAAATGCAGAATATGACGGCAGTATCACTTCGTGGCGCTATGTTCCTCTTCCCACTGAACTCTTCGACAAATTCAAGCTTGTCCGGCTCCACACATAGTCCCAACTGCCCAGGCAAGACAACCTCTAAAACAAAGCAGCCTGGACTGGGGACTTTTCTAAATGTGGAGTGGTTCGATCGAGAGGCCGAATAGATTAACTGGGCTACAGAGATGGGGAGCCGACGGGTTGGGGAGCAACCTTGGTAGACAAAAGAACTGATGCAAGAATGAGAGGGTAGGAATGGTCTATCATTTTATATACATTTAAGAAAAAAAGTATATGAAAGGAACATACCTAGGGGAATTTGAAGAGGTGGTGCTGCTGACCGTTGGGATTCTTTACGAAAAAGCCTACGGCGTAGCGATCAAGCTGGAAATTGAAAAACGACTTGAACGAAGGGTAAGTGTCGGGGCACTACACTCCTCGTTATACCGATTGGAAAAGAAAGGCTTCTTGGCCTCAGAACTGGGTGAGGCGACCAAAGAGAGAGGTGGAAAACGGAAGCGATATTTCACGGTAACCATGGAAGGCAAGAACGCTTTGCGGGAAGTGAGAAATACGCGTGAACAATTATGGCTATCAATTCCCGATGCTGCATGGCAATTAGTCAAGGCTGAGCAATGAAAAAAAAGCGGAAGGAAATACCATCTTGTCCTCCTTGGTTCTTTGACCGGCTTTTAAAATGGTACTGCAATCCCCTAATCCTGGAAGACATCCAGGGGGACCTATATGAACTGTTTCAGCAGCGACTAACAGATAAAGGCGTATTCCACGCGAAACTGCTTTTCATCCTAGATGTCCTCTCGCTGTTAAGGCCGTTTGGAATTTACCGTGAGCGTTCACTATTCCTGAACCAAAATGTCGCTATTTTTCTCCAAAATCATTTCAGACTGGCCTTCCGTCACCTGAAGAAATACCCCCTTATTTCATCCATCAACATGCTCGGGCTAGCCGTAGGATTTGCCAGTGGCCTGCTGATTCTTCTGTTCGTTCAGCATGAACTGAGCTACGACTACTTCCACCAAAACAAGGACAGGATCTTTCGAATTGCCACGGAAGTCCGGGACAAGGACAAGACTGTACATGCGGCCATCTCAAACACTTTTCTATCGCCTATCCTAAACCAGGAATTTCCCGAAATCGAGAAAACGGTCAGACTGGCAAGCTTACCCGGACCTGCTACTATCAGGGTGGAAAACAAGGAATTCCTCCAAACCAACATCTATTATGCCGACAAGGAGGTGTTCACAGTTTTCACCTATCCCTTGGCCTATGGCAATCCACAAACCGCTCTGGCTAACCCGAGTTCCATCGTCGTTAGCGAAACCTTGGCTGAGAAGTTGTTTGGGGCCGCAAATGCTTTAGGGAAAACGGTATCCCTGAATGGAAACAGTCTGATGGTGTCCGGGGTAATGCAGGACGTTCCTTCCAACACCGACCTGCAGATTTCGGCCTTAATCTCATTTGACAATTACCAGCTGGATTGGGCTTTAACTTTCCTCCTTTTCAAGGAGCAAGCGCTCAGGGCTGGTTTCGAATCCAAACTGCACCACCGAGCGGCGGATTATCTCACTGAATACGAAGAAGAAGGGATCGTACTGACCTATCATCTCGAGCCTCTTACCGATCTGCACCTCAGCGCCGGCAAGCTGTATGATTCACCCAAAGGAAATCGTTCTCAAATTTATGTTTTTTCCCTCATAGCAGGCTTCATTATCCTTTTGGCGTGCATCAACTACACCAACCTCTCCATTGCCCAGTCCTTTAAGAGGATCCGCGAGATGGGTATCCGCAAGGCGATTGGGGCGACCAAAAGCCAATTACTAATTCAACTCCTTGCTGAATCGTTATTTCTAATGACATTGGCTTCTCTGCTGGCAGTGGTAATGCTGATGGTACTCCTTCCCTATTTCAGCGAAATGGTTGAGAAAACCTTCCAGCCGGAGCATTTGCTTCAGTGGAAGATAGTATTTCCCGTTATTGGGATCTTTGCTGCTTCCGGGGTCATAAGCGGTCTTTATCCCGCATCTCACTTAATCTCATTCAGACCGGTAAAAGTCTTGAAAGCTGTTGTCAATCCGGGCTGGAGAAGGGGCAGGATAGAGCTTCGGAAGGGATTGATCGTTTTACAATTCAGTATCTGTATGTCCATGCTCGTGTGTACATTGATGGTATCCCGACAAATGACTTTCATCGGACAGCAAGACCTGGGATTTACTATGGACAGGGTACTGTCCCTGCCGCTACCGGGTAATTCCTCGACAATTCAAAAAGTCCCAGCGTTGCAAACTGACTTGTCCAAGTTGCCGGAGGTAATAAGCGGTGTTTCCTTAGTGTCCGCTAACGCACTTCCTGGGAGCAACCCTGCTCTGGATGAATTCATGGTAGAAAAGAACAATTCCACAGACATGATTCTCCTAAATAATATCGCCATTGATGAGCATTTTCTTGATGTATTGGACATTCAAATAACACGGGGCAGAAACCTCTTACCTCACAAACAAGGCCATCATGGAGAACTGCTTGTTAACGAGACCCTTGTTAAAACCATAGGGTGGGTGGATCCCATAGGGAAAAAGATACAATCCCCCTTGGGTTTTGAGGGAATAGTTGTAGGCGTTATCAAGGACTTCCATTTCCGTTCCCTCCATAATCCTATCGAACCGTTGTTGATGGTTAGCTACCGGGGCAATTATGTGGGAAGCAACCTACTGGTCCGGTTTCGCTCTGATGATAATGAAAGGTTTTTGAACCAGGTGCGACGGAATTGGATATCCCATATTCCCGGATCTGTTTTTGACTTTCATTTTCTGGATCAATCTTACAACCGGCAATATCGAAAGGAAAAATCGACTCAATCCGTTTTCAATCACCTCTCTTTGCTTTCCTTGATCATTGCAGGTTTGGGGCTATTTGGCCTGGCTTCAATTCTGATTCAACACAGGATCAAAGAAATCGGAATTAGGAAGGTGCTTGGGGCTGGAAACCTCCTATTAATGTATTTGCTCACCAAAGACATGGTACTGCTGGTAGGGATCGCCATTCTCTTGGCGTCCCCGATAGCCTGGTATTGGGCAAACCAGTGGCTGCAGGGATTCGAATACAGAGTGGATATAGGTCCCGGGCCGTTCATAGTTGCCGGTTCTTTGGGAATAGTGATAGCGCTGATCGCTACCGGAATCAAGGCTTTTGAAGTTGCCTTTGCAAATCCTGTGGATGCTTTACGAGATGAATAAAAAGAGCCTATTTGGTATAGGTAAAATTGTTGAGTATAAAACATACAAATAGGAATCATTAACGTGGTGATAGATCATGAAAGAATTAGCTAAAAAATATGACATGAAGGAAATTTTCACCATGCTATTAATCTTCTGCGCTTTGAACCCTGGATTTAGCCAGAATCAAATCACCCTCTCCGGAACAATACTCGACAAAGAAACCTCTGCACCACTGGCATTTGCCTCGATAGGACTTACCGGGAGATCAATTGGTACGATTTCCAACGAGCAAGGAGAGTTTGAGTTTCATTTTCTTGAAAGCTGTTCTGACGATTCCCTTTTTGTATCAATGTTGGGGTATGAAAGTCATAAGGAAGCAGTCAATCGAATGCCACCTCAAGTGGTCATCTTACTTGCCCAAAAACCAATTTTGCTACCAGGAGTAGTTGTCACTTCTAGAGATCTGGAACCGGAGGAAATTGTTAAAAGGGCGATTGCAAGCATTATGGTAAATTACCAATTACAGCCTTATATGATGGAGGGTTTTTTTAGGCAGATTCAAAAAGTAGATACTGAGCGCATTTCAATACTTGAAGCGGCTGTTAACATCCTTGACCCTGGGTATGGTTCGAAAAAGAAAGAAAAACTGGAAATCGTTGAAATTAGAAAAAGTCATTATTCGAACACCAAAAAGTTTTTGAACCATGCCGATACGTTTTACACTCAGAAGCACAACTCTCTCAAGAGTACTTTGGAGGTTAACAGGGTCCGAAAACTTGCCTCCTCTAATAAAATATCGGAAAGTTTTTACCCTGGCAAATTCCTTTACCAAATGGACACAATGCTTTACTATGACGATAGAACTGTATATGTTATTTCAGCGATTCACAAAGCAAATAAGGGCTACCTAAAGGATCGTGGAAAAGAAAACCGCATCAACACTATACTTGTAGATGCAGAAACATTTGCAATTATAAAAGTCCTATTTCAATACAGTCCTAGAGGCCAATATGATCCGGAGGAATTCCGAAATGTGACTAAAACCAATGATTCAATTCTCTCGGTGGTCCGCGGCCACACGCACATCTATGAATTCAGCAGATTCGAGGATTTACAGTATTTAAAGTATGTAAGGTGGTCAGATTGGGTTCAAGATTATAATTTGAAGTCGCAGAAGGTATTACATACCAATGAATACCAACATGAGCTGCTCATAAACAGAATAGAAACCGATCCTATTCATTTCACTGAGGTAAAAGAGACCATGGATTCCGAAACCAGCCTCCACTTACAATTAAAGGATTATAATGCATCCTTTTGGAGGAATTATAATATCCTATTCGAAAACGTACCAAAAGCAACCTGCCGATAACCAAGTCCTGGCATAACATGAATAAAATCTTAATCCCTCTGTTAATCACCTGCATATCACACCTGATCTGCTATTCTCAGGCTCAAATCACCCTATCCGGAACAATACTGGACAAAGAAACCTCGGCACCACTGGCATTTGCCTCGATAGGACTTAGAAGCAGATCTATCGGTACGGCGTCCAACTCGGAAGGAGAATTTATCTTTCATTTTCCAGAAGACTTTTCCAGTGATACGTTGTTTGTTGCGATGCTAGGATATGGAAACTACAAGAAACCGGTGAAAGAGCTTGTCACAGAAGGCGAAGTAACCATTAGGTTACGTCCTGAAGCCATAGTCTTGGACGAAGTGCTTGTTGAAGCACCGCAACTCACCGGTTCGGAATTAATAACCATGGCCTTTGAAAGGGCAAAAGACAATTACCCAAACAAAGCCTACAACTGGGAGGGGTTCATTAGGAAAACCGATTGGATAGAAGACCAGCATGTTGCCCTGCTGGAAGCAGCTTTGTTGGGTTATCACAAACGCTACGATTCAAGATCCACGGATCTGCAAATAATAGAGATCCGGAAGAGTCTTCCTGCTGGAAAATATCGCTAAAGTAGGCCACTAAATATCGGCTAAAGGGGGCCATAGATTCTCGCCCAAAGGGGGCCACTGACAAAAGGCCTTTCTTGAGGAAAAAAACTCAAGGAAAGAATGGCCAATAAAATTATCAGAATGTCAGTGTTCCGTCAGATCATTACTTTAAAAAACAAAGGACTTAGCAATCGTGCCATCAGCCGCCAGCTAGGCCTTTCCCGCAAAACGACCAACAAGTACATTGGGTACCTACAACAAAGTGAACTAAGTTCTCCGAACTTATTACAGTTATCTGATGGGGAACTCTGTGCTCTTGTAAATTCCAGCGCACAGAAACCAGTAGCAGATTATCTACAGATACTTTACAGCTATTTTCCCATTGTAGAAAAACAGCTCAAACGGGTTGGAGTTACCCGTCTTGTGCTCTGGCAGGAGTATAAACAACTACATCGGGAAGGTATCAGCTATGCCCGATTCTGTTTTCATTTCCGCCGTTGGCAGCAAAGTCAGCAGGTCACCATGCACTTCGAACATAAGGCGGGAGACAAGCTATTTGTAGATTTTACCGGCAAAAAGCTATCCCTAATAGATACAGAAACCGGTGAACTCACCCCGGTAGAGGTATTTGTGGCAGTGTTGGGCGCCAGCCAGTACACTTATGTAGAAGCGGTAGCCAATCAAAAAGTAGCTAATTTTATTGACGCCTTAACTCATGCGTTTTCTTTTTTTGGTGGGGTACCCCAAGCAGTGGTACCCGATAATCTAAAGGCAGCTGTTACCCAGGCGGTATTCTAAGACTTAACCAAATTAATAATCTAAGAAATGTCCGATTCTTAGGCTGCAAATTTGAGTGTGTCCACATAAGGGGTTCCTCTTTTAGCTACTGCGAAGACTCTGGCCACGATCTTGTTTCGGATAATGTTTAATGTAGACATCTTATTTTTGCCTTCAGCCAGTCTTCTTTGGTAATATACCCGCATTTCCGGATTATATTGAATGCAACTAGCAACGGCGTTGGACAAGAGGGATTTCAACTTCTTGTTGCCCAGATAATGCACCTTGCTCTTGCCTTTCCAGCTGATGCCCGATTGGTTGGGGAAAGGAGCTATGCCACTGTAACAGGCAAATTTCCTCCAGGTTTCAAAGGCGGTGAAGCAATTGGTATAGACCAAAAAACTGGATCCCAAAATTAATCCCACGCCTTTTACCGAGCTGACCAGGTTAAAGATTCTTTTTAACTCGCCATCCTCGGAAATGATCCGCTGGATCTCTTTTTCTACCCTTTTGATCTGCCGGTCCAAATGGCTGATCAGCTGCTCCTGGGCACGGAATAGCATCGGATTATCAACCACCTTCACAAAGGCTTTCATTTCCTGCAAAGATGCCTTGCATCCAGCCCTTTGTTTGACCATCCGCTCTCTAAAGGATAACAAACTTTTGAGATTTAAGATCGCCTTAGAAGGCAACTGATAAAGCTTGATTCTGTGGCGACGCAAATAGGCGTACTCGGCAATCACCCCCGCAGCAATTACATCACTTTTCCCCCGGGTGATCCCTAACGATCGCTTGATCTCTAAACCCGGCACCATGCAGAACAATATCTGGCGTTCAGTCAAAAAAACAGCCAGTGGCAGAGAATACAACCCGGTATGCTCAAAGCAGATGATGACTTTAATTAAGTCTTTTCCATTTAATCTTTTCGCCCACTGGAGCAATTGATTAAAGCCGGTTCGATTGTTAGCAAACTCACATTTGGCCTGGCTTAAATAATCATGGGCATCAAAAGTTCCTTTAGATACATCAATGCCGATTGCGTTGTGAAATTTCATGCTTTTAAATACTTTTAGATACTTTTGGATTTTTTAAAAATTGAGTTGCCAAACTAAGACCTTTAATAAGACCCTACAGTCTAAAATTCTAATTGGTTCTTAAGGCAACTTGTTGAAGGAACGGGGACTATAACCGACGATAGGTCTTACCTAGACCGCTATAAAGTTCACCCCGTTCCTTCTTTTTTCAAACCTAGCTTTGTATTCTCAACACTTATCCACAAGTTATTAAATCTCCCCCCGGACCCCCCTCTGGTGGATAACTATAATACCAATAATGTTCTTGAAATATTTATACTGGGTAAATCTAAAGGACCGCTATGAACCACTGCTCAACGATATATTCCAGGATTTTGGCAGGCACTATCAGACCAGCATTCTTCCCACCCGAGCCTATAAGCCCAGAGATAAAGCTTTGGTAGAAGGGGCTGTCAAAATCGTCTACAGTCGGATCTTTGCCCCATTAAGAGACCATACATTTTCTAGCCTTCCTTCTCTAAATCAAGCTATCCAAGAAGCTTTGACAACCTACAACCAGCTCAATTTCAAGGGCAGAACTACCTCCCGCTTCAGTCTGTATGAGGAGTTAGATAAACCTGCTTTACAGCCCTTACCAGAAAGGGCTTATGAGTTGAAGAAGTATGTAAAAGCTACCGTTTACAAAAGCTCTCATGTGTGGCTGGGAGAAGATAAACATTACTACAGTGTGCCCTATCGCTACATGGGCAAAAAGGTTAAGATCGCCTACACCACCCATAGCGTAGAAGTGTATTACAATTACCAGCGCATTGCTGCCCATCTCAGAGTAAAAGGGCACTACGGTTATACTTCTCAGAAAGTGCACCTGCCATCCGCCCACCAGTTTGTAAGTGATTGGCACTCCGAAAAGTTTATCAGGTGGGCTGGTGATATTGGTCCTCATACAGCCTTCCTGATCCGGCAAATACTGGAAAGGAAACCTCACCCTGAACAGGGCTATAAGACCTGCCTGGGTATCCTATCCCTGGCCAAGAAAGCAGGTAAACAGCGCCTTGAGAAAGCTTGTGACAGGGCAGGCTACTTTAATAACTATAGTTATCGCATTGTTAAAAACATTCTTGAGAAGGGCTTGGAGGATCAAGCCTGGCAGCAACCCGTTAAGGGTTCCGGTCAACTCTCGGTGTTCCATGAGAACATACGAGGTAAAAAATATTATCAATAATCAACAAACCAATAAATCAGTAAGATCATGAACTATGAAGAAACTTTTAGAAAGATGAGAGTGATGAGAATGCTGGGTATGCATGAGGCCTTTAAGCTCAGCCTGGAAACCAAACAACATCAATAACTAGCTAGTGATGAACTCATTCACCTGCTGATAGAAGCAGAGTATGAAGACCGCCAGAACCGCAAGATCCACCGTTATCTGAAGGCGGCCCGATTCCGCTATCAGTCCTCTATGGAAGAGGTGGATTTTTCCTCGCCACGAGGCCTTGATAAGAACCAATTACTCAGGCTGGCCAGCTGTCAGTTCTTAGAGAAGCAGGAGAATATTATCATCACAGGCCCTACCGGTGTGGGAAAGAGTTATCTGGCTTCAGCCCTGGGACATCAAGGGTGCATGAAAGGCTACAAGGTGCTTTATTACAATTCTGCTAAATTGTTTACACAACTGAAGATGAGTCGAGCCGATGGATCTTATGTGAAGTTAATCAACCGGTTAGAAAAACAGGACTTACTGATCCTGGATGATTTTGGATTACATCCTTTAGATGAAGAAAATCGGCTGATGTTACTAGAGGTGATTGAGGACCGTCATGGGAGACGTTCCACCATGGTGACCTCTCAACTACCCGTCATCAAATGGTATGAACTGTTCCAGGCTCAAACTATTGCAGACGCGGTCTTAGACAGAATCGTGCATACTGCTCATCGCATCGAACTCAAGGGTGAATCTCTGCGCAAGAAAAAAAGTGGTATTACAAAGGAAAACACCCTATCTTAATCCATGAAAAGTGGCCCCCTTTGCCCGTTATTGGGTGGCCCCCATTAGGCGTTATTCGCTGGCCCCCTTTGGGCGATATTACCTGGCCCCCTTTGGGCAGTTCCATCCACCTGCGAAGGGGAAAAGCTTCATCCGGCTAGCGAATTACAACCCATTCCGGGATTTCAAAGGCTGGAACATCACAGGAATAAAAAACCCGCCCTTCTGCAACCGTTGCAAATACCAACTGGATCAGGTAACCACTTACAATGATCAACCGGTTTATGTGGTGACTTTCACCCAAACCCAAGAAAAAGATATTGATGTGTTTCGGCAGTATACGGTATACATTAATGTCACAGATCTTGCCATTGTTAAGTTTGATTTTGAATTTGGTGGCCCATTTGGATACGGATTCTTAAAGTATGATGAAGACTCCACAGCATCCAGTCTGGTGTCAATGAAAAGATCAATGAGATTCAAGGATCACGGAAGTATCTATTTTCTCGATTATTATAGTATGTACCTAAAATTCCAATACCAAACTCCCGATGCGGATGAGCCTTTCTTTTCGGTTCACAAATTTGACTTAATGGTAAACAAAATAATTGCAGAAAATCCTGAGAAAATACATCCATCTCAAAGGATGGACTACAGAAAGACCCTGGAAACACAAGTAACTAAATATGATCCGGAATTCTGGGGGACTTTCAATTTCATCAAGCAAACTCCAATGGATCAGAAGATCATTTCGGACCTGGAAAAGAAACTTTCTCTGGAAGAGCAGTTCGAAAAGGCGGAGAATTAGAAAGTGTTATGAATACCCTTGGACTAACTGTCAAGAGCTTAACCTTCATAGCATCCCTTCATCGGCAAACGAATAGAAGCCTTCACCGGTAACGATGATATGATCGAGCACCGGCATCTCCAGTACTTCGCCGGCCTGCTTGAGCTTGCGCGTCAAGTTGATGTCCGCCTGACTAGGATTTAGGTTGCCCGAAGGATGGTTATGGGCCAGGATGATAGAGCTTGTACAAGCCTTCAGGCCCGCAGCGAAGATCAGCTTGGGATCGGCAACGGTTCCGGAAATCCCACCGGCTGATATCGATACAATGCCGATCACCCGGTTGGTCCGGTTTAAAAGCATCACTTTGAACTCCTCGACGAACTCGATCCTGCCGTCTTCCCACATCTTTCTGAAGATCTCCACCGCGTCCTGTGAGCAGGTGACCTTGGGCCGGTTTGAAGGCTTAACATTCGGTTTGTAAGAAAGGGTGATCTCCGATACCTGACCGGTTTTAAAAAGATTTAATTCTGACTGTGCCATAACTCTTAAGATTTTAGTTGAACATCTCCCAGCCGACTGACTGAGATTGAATTATGGCAGGGTCTCCCGGCTTTTGCCCGGAGCGGGTGGGGCAGGAGGGGAGATACTAGGGCAAGTGGAAACGGAATAAACAAGCGCCGGGCTGGCCAGCCAGCATTTATCTGGGCTGTGATCGAAGGGTTCTTAGCGGAGCGGGGTGCAGCCCGGATATGTCAGAGGAAGATTTTAGTTGCGGCTGAAAAGAAAATGTAGCTCGGCGGTCTACTCCCCCGCAAGACCATCCTAGAAGCTGCATCCTCACTTGGCCAGATAAAACAGGCTGCATTAAAAAGGGCCGTCCGTGACGGCGGCTTTATGCCGTCCCTCTTGCCTTTGTCCGGGCACAAGGCCGAACTTTGGGCCATGATTGAATCGAAGTGAGGGAAGTTATCTACAATTGTATAAATGTTGAATTATACATTTGTTGAACTATAGAATTTAAAGTCCTACTTTTATAAAAAAGATAATTACAATGGAAATAGTTTTTGAAGCATATGGGCGTGATTGGTTACCTAGCCCATACAATTATTCTCCATCAGCCCAAATTGATTTTAGAATTGAAAGTTTGTTTGAGGCTAAACATGCAGCCATAAGGCTAAGGTCATTAATTTTTAATGCTTATGGCCAGATTCCAGATTACGCAACAACGGATTTCATCGAAAAAGACATTAGGGATATGGCCCACAAGACGCATATAACCTTTTAGTCAAAGAGGTTGAATTTCAATTACATTATTCCAAGGGGAATATTGGAATCCTTATTCCCTGGAGCCAGGTAGCGTCCGGATTTAAAGATTTAACGTAAAATTACCTATTGCTCCCCAAGAGGTTGAAACCTGTCTTGAGATCGTTGGTCAGAAACCATCTATGAAAGCCGAATTTTCTGAATATCTGGGAAATCAGCGGTTTTGGCAGGGTAGGGGAGTTTGAGGGATTTTAAGGCGTTCTAATGGAATAAAAATTACAAATCTATTTGTTATTGGCTATCCTTCTTAATTTTTGCATAATGCCCAATGCTGCATCCTGATAAGACATTTCGTTACTATTTTCGTAGTGATCCAGGTCTTCAATTATCAATGGCAGATAAATGAATTTTCGATTTTCGATATAATCAGTCATTAGCTCTTCAGCATTTTTCTTATTTCCCAGATTTCTGGTAATGACTACCTCCCCTGCTCTCACCATGTGTTCAGAAAGACAGAGCCGCCAGGTATTGTAACCTTGATCAGACATTTCCTCTTGAATCGGATCAAAAAGCTTTTTGGTTACCTCAATCAGCTCTTGAGGAATTTGATCAAAAACGAGATTTACAAACGAGTGCCCAAACTCATGAGTACTGAGTTCTCTCAGGCGATCTCTATTCGCAAAGCCCATATCCAATGTGGACCCATTCTTGAAATTTTGGAGGTCTAACGGCCCGAACACATTGAAAATCTTTGTCTCCTCCTCGTAAGTATACCGTGTCCCGAATCCCATACCGGTAGGAATAGTAAGGCTTGGAATTAACATATATCTTTCAAACTTATTTTGATAGAATGCTTCCATTGCCGGAATAAAGTCCTCCGATGGGATTCCTTTTTTTACTTGGTTCAGCGCATTATTGTAGTGAGCTTTATGAGTGGTTAAGTAATTGCCGAATTCTACTTCCCGATAAAACTGGTTCATTGCTTCAAGAAATGCAGTTGCATTTTCTCTGGCTTCCACGACATCACCGTTTTCAGAAAATCTTGAGATGTATTTTTCTTGAATATTCTCCGGAAGCTTGGCGTTGGGAAAATCATCAACCTGAATTAACAAGTTTATGAGGTGATCTAACCAAATGTTTTGAGTGAGTTCAAAGGCTTGGTCCAAGTATTCGCTTGAGGCATGTGGCTTGTATTGTAGATACAAATCATAGGCATAGGAGTACCAATCTTTCCGGGTAACCGGTTGACCTTCCGATTCCCACAGAACTGTGTTATTAGTTTCAATTTCTTCTCCCTGAAATCCCAGAAAATAAACAAAGCCCAATAATTCAACATTCTCATTAATCTGTACTTTGATCGATTTGTCAAGCAACTCTTTCCTGATTGCCACTTCCGGAAATTCATGGCTCTCAGCATCGAGAATAGTATTGGGTTGGTTGTTAAGGTATTTTTTAAAGAATACGTCGGTGTATCGGTTTATGATCTGAATAACTCTATCGCCATCAATGGGTCCTGTTTGGGATATGTAATTCCAATTTGACCAGAATGAAACGTCCCCAAAATTAGCGTGAGTGGAACCCTCTATGGTCATATTGTAATAATCATTCTTGGCGGCGACATCATAGATGAATATGCTGGGGTCGAAATAGGAGGAATCCCTGACCGCAGTCATGAAAAGAAAGGGCGCGTCCAGATCGTTGTGAATCAAAGAGCCCCATTGTGTTCCGTCTAAATTTATACCAGCTCTAATTCTGGCATCGATACTGCAGGCAACCCCTGCAACAGCTCCTCCCAATGAATGGCCCATTACACCTATCCGCTCCAAATCCAATTTCTGATAAAATGGGCCATTAGGTTTCTTGATTATTGCCTCAAGCTGGTTCATAACAAATTTCACATCTAATGCCATGTGGTCGATTCTTTGTGAATATGGAGCGTAATCCATCAAGTCCTTCATAATGCTGATCCTATTTAAAAAATCCTCCTCCCTCTGGAAAGAATCTTGCTTTGCTAAATAAAGATCGTATGAGAAGTCCTGCCAAATTGTATCGATGAAGACCTGATTGTGGTATCGTACTTCTTGATTGGGAAAAATGGAAATAGGAGTTTCATAAGTAAAGTCAATGCTAAAAACGACATATCCATGGCTGGCCAGGTACTCCATTTGAGCCGTGTACATGCACGAATGCCACATATAGCCATGAGCGAATATGATTACCGGAAATGAGGATTCATTATTTGCAATACTTAAATCCTGGAAGGAATTTGTTTCTACCAAATCCAGATGTGATAACATGAAACCGGGAAATCCTTTTGTGCGGGAAAAAGTAGTCGCGTATGAGGGTGGCATATATTGAAATGCTTCTCGGCCGGAGCGGTCATCCGAGGGATACCACACCCTTACCATTAGCTCCCGGTTGTCACCGGGATCTGGTGAGATAAATTCCTTTCGGTCGGTGTCTTTGAAATGTAGATACGTTGTTCCTACCGAATAATTTCCATCAGGTTCAGGGAATTCAAAAACCGGAAAGGTGTAGCTGGCTAGCCCTGAAAATAGAACCAGTAAAAAACCGAGAATGGTGCTGGTTATCCGGACGATTTTTTTGGTTCTGAACTTTCCAAGACTGAATGCAGCTAGCAAAAATGCCACCAGGTAGGCAGGCACCATTTGCCATTTTGCACCAAGTATCAGCGCCTGTACCAGGACCAGGGCTACTGGAAGGAATACGACGAAGAGCCGAATCTTCAATCGTTCTGGATTTTTGAGCCAAATCGCCAATGCCAAAAGCTCTGAGAGCAGAACCAGTAAATCGTACGGATCCATGATGTCGAGTTGTTACCCACAAAGTAACAAATGGTAGTTGACAAGAACTATTGAATGGCAAAATTGAGAGGAGACCTTCAGGCGCAAATTTGAAAAGAAGTTTTCTTGCAACTTTTTACTTTAGCAGGAAATACTACCACACCCACACCCACACTCAAAATCACAACGCCGAACTTTGGGCAGGATTGAATCGAAGAGTCTAGATTAATTCGATAATTACTAGAAAAGTAGTTGTATAACTATAAATATAGTTGTACATTATCAAAACTAGTGAGAAGGCCTAATTGATAAGATGAACCAGCTTACCAAAGCCGAGGAGCAGATCATGCAAATCCTCTGGAAAATTGAACTAGGTTTCGTACACGATATACTGGATCAGATGCCAGCTCCTAAACCAGCCTATACCACGGTTTCCACAATAGTGAGAACACTTATCAAAAAAGGCTTTGTTGGTTACAAAGCTTATGGTAAAACCCATGAATACCATGCGTTGATCTCCAAAGACACGTACAGTCAGTTTTTCCTCAACAAAATGCTTAAGGGCTACTTCAGCGGATCAATCCAGAACCTGGTTTCCTTCTTTGTCAAGGAAAACGACTTCTCTGTTCAACAACTGGATGAGTTGCTCTCTAAAATCAAGGAGAACTTAAAAGAGAATAAATCATGACGAACCTTGCCAATTTTTTTATAGAAGTAAACTTGTTGCTGATTATCTATTGGCTCATCTACATCATCGCACTGCGCAATGATCCCAACCTACGATTTAGGCGTATTTTCATTCTGACAGTAATTGCTACTGTGCCTCTTATTCCCTTCCTAAGCTTGGGATCCGTAATAACGCAGAGCCATAACACAGCAATGTTAAACGAAATGATGTTTATTCTACCTGGCCTGCTTGTCGGGGGGAGTCAGGCAGTTACGCACTCCCTATCGGAAGGTCAATGGTGGACTCATTTGATCATCACCATCTATGGACTCGGTTCAACGTTTCTGGTTTTCAGGTTCATCTCCCACTTGATAGTGCTGGTTAGGATTATAAATGATAAATCAAATTCTAAAACCAGCAAGATTGATTTTATACTTATTCAAACTTCAGCTTACCCCACCTTTTCATTCTTTCGATACCTGATACTCAACCAGACCGAGAAATTAACCGAGACAGACATGCAACAGGTCATCGAGCATGAAAAGATCCACATCCGCCAATGGCACAGCCTGGACATACTTATACTTGAAATCCTAAGGATCATGTTCTGGCTTAACCCTGCTATATGGGCTCTAAAAAAGTTACAGGCCGAAAACCATGAATTCATCGCGGATCGGCATGTGGTGGAGCTCCATAACAAAAGTGCCTACCAGAATCTAATCGCTCGATCAAGCTTGGGTTCAATGGTGGCATATGCCAATAATTTCGCACAATTGAACACCTTAAAACGATTCAAAATGATGGACTCAAAATTAAGATCCACTTTCGGACTCAGGCAATCGATGGCAATGATTTCGCTGATTCTTGCTATGGCATTTTTTGCTTGCACTGATGAGAGGCTATTACAGCCGGATAAAACTTCCTTTGCTGATTTAGAATCCAAGGATGAGGTGGACGAGCTTAGAACAGGATTTCCGGAGGCTGCGAACTTGGAGATCCCACCCAAAGCGCAACATAAGATGGACCAGCTCAAGGCAGAATTTCCGGAAATCGATTTTGTGTACATTGAGGTTGATCCTGGAGAGCAACTTACTCGGCGAGCCATGCGAGGCGGCTATGGCATTGTAAAGGACTATATGGTATTCAAGGGGAGGGATAAGGCAGGCTTGATAGTGGTGCCTAGCGTACAATTCACGATCCTGGCCGAAAAAACCAAGGATGAAAATGGTATTTACGCCTATGCCCAAAAATGGCCAGCTCCGGAAGTGGGTATTGACCATTTTTATGATTATGTTGCCGAAAACCTAAAATACCCCAAACAAGCCAGGGAAAGGGGTGTAGAGGGTAAGGTGTTTGTAGGTTTTGTGGTAGACGAGACTGGTAGCATAACAGATGTGCAGGTCTTAAAAGGTATCGGTAGTGGTTGTGATGAGGCCGCCACCGCGGTGATCTCCAATGCTCAAAGATGGAATCCGGGCAAACTCGATGGGGAACCGATTAAAGTGAGAATGGTCCTGCCTATAACTTTCAAGATCTAAAGGCAAGAGGAAACGGAATAAATTGCCCGTGAAAAGAAAAATGTGTTATTCACCAGCACGCACACCCTGATGGTGATGCTTAGACCGCAGCCATTGCTGGCTTTGATTGCAAGATTTGAAACCGGTCGGGAGAACTAAAGCCGAAGAATCGGGTTACCTTTTACTGCCCCACCACCGCCGCTTAACGCACTACAGTATTCTGACCAAATAAGAGCGGGCTATGCCCGACCGTCATCGGCAAAGGAATAAAACCCTCACTGGTAAGGATGAATGATCAAGCACCGGCATCTCCAGGACTTCGCCGGCTTTCTTCAGCTTCTGGGTGAGTTTGATGTCGGCTTCACTGGGATTGAGGTTTCCGGAAGGATGGTTGTGGGCTAAGATTATCGAGCAGGCACAGGATTTCAGGCCGGCAGCGAATATGAGTTTGGGATCGGCCACCGTACCTGAGATGCCACCGGCGGAGATGGATACAATACCAATGACCCGGTTGGCACGGTTCAGGAGCATCCCTTTGAATTCTTCGACAAACTCGATCTTCTCAGAGTCCCATATCTGCCTGAAGATCTCACAAGCATCCCGGGAGCAGGTCACCTTGGGCCGCTTTGAAGGCTTAACATTGGGTCGGTAGGAAAGGGTGATCTCTGATACCTGACCGGTTTTAAAAAGATTTAATTCTGACTGTGCCATAACTCTTAAGATTTAAGTTGAACATCTCCCAGCCGACTGACTGAGATTGAATTATGGCAGCGCCTCCCGGCCTTTGCCCGGACCCAGCATGGCTGGGTTTTATCTGGGCTGTGATTGACAGCCTCTCAACGGAAGCGCAGCTGCAGCCCGGTTGAATAGGGGGTCCAAGGTCCACTGCCCCACTGGACCATGATTTAGGTGTCAATCCTCGATTGCTTATAAAACCGGTCTGTGACCGGCAGGCGCGCCTGGGCTAAAGGCAAGAGGAAACGGAATAAACCGGCATTGGCCAGTGGCGCCAGCTTTATGCCGTAGTCTCTTGCCTCTTGTCCGGGCACAAAGGTCGAAATTTGGGTCATGATTAAATCGAAAGGTGGGTTTGCTGATGAAAAGAAATATAGGTGACTCATCGTCAAGAACTGAAAGTCCGTATTGTTGTCCGAACGTTCGATCCAAAACAGAAACAATCCAACTATTCAAAATTTGAGTACATTGTCCAAAGCCCTTAAGCTATTTTACTGTGACGTCTCCAATTCGCGCCTCTGCTGGACCAAGGTTGATATATACCGTGCTCATGATGTGCAGTTTTATTTCCACTGCCGGTTGTCAGCCAAATGCCTCCTCTACCCATAAGGATGGCACTAAAGGCCACCTTGCCCTGGTTGGAGGGAACATCATTGACGGAACAGGTGGTCCGGTCAGGGTAGGATGGTCTGTCCTTATTCATAATGAACGCATTGATACGGTTGGGCTTAATATTGAAATTCCCGCAGGAGCTGAAATCCTGGAACTCAACGGTAGGACCATTATGCCGGGGCTGGTCGACATGCACGGACACCTTTATGCCAACGTTGGAGGAGTGATCAAGAACCAGTTTGACCCTTACCCCAGCCTATACCTGGCAGGTGGAGTGACTACCATCTTCTCACCCGGAGATTTTGATCCGGAGGGAACCGTTGCCTTGCGCGATCGTATTGAACGTGGGGAAACCGTAGGGCCTCGCATTTTAACAGCCGGACCTTATTTTGACAATGCTCCCTCCAAAATATCCTGGATCCAAGGCGTTAGCTCCCCAGAAGAGGCCCTGGACCAGTTTGAAGTATGGCGGAACCAAATCAATGCCGTAAAGGTGTACACCAGCATCACCGAGCCCCAACTGGAGGCTATCATTAGGGCCTCCCACGCCGCCGGCTTCATGGTAACCGGCCATCTCACGTCCGTGTCCGCAGGCACGGCCATTGAGCTAGGCATAAATGGGCTGGAGCACGGAATCTTCGGCATGCCAGAATTTTGGAATAAGGATCAAAGCTTCTGGGATCAATTTTGTTCTCTTGCCGAATTAGATATCCATGGCGAGGCTGCCATGACACTTATGGACAAGATCGTGGAGAATAACGTTTTTGTGGACCCCACGACGGTAGCCCTGCAATCAGCACTTCCCGATTTTGATCCTGTCGTGGACAACTGGGAAACCTATCTCAGCGCTGAAACCCGGGTTAACGTCTCAAACATGATGAAGCAATTTACGCCTGAACCCGCTTACCTCGAATGCCTGACGCGCGCTATCGAGAAACAAAATCAGTTCATCGGCGAATTGCACCGCCGCGGGGGGCTCATCGTTGCCGGAACCGATCCGGTGGCCCCGCAATTGATTCCGGGCTACGGGCTGCACCGCGAAATCCAGAACCTTGTTGAAGCCGGCCTTACACCGCTGGAAGCTATCAAAGCCACAACTTACAATGCATCCGTTGCCCTCAAGAAGTCTCACATTGGGACCATAGAAGCTGGCAAGCTTGCGGACATTATGGTTGTGGAAGGTGATCCGTCCATAACCATTAGCGACATTGGTAATGTAGTGATGGTGTTCAAAGCCGGTAGAAAGTACGATCCGGTGGAACTGCGTAAGTCAGTCCAAGAGATGATCCGGTAAAAGGGATGGATTGGAAGTCTGCTAATGAAGTGAGGATATTATCCGCGGTGGAAAGGTTGGCCAAAACGATATTCTTCGGTGCCTGGGTAATAATCTGTCTGCCCCTTTACGGATCCCATCTTGTGGGTGGAGAAATTTCCTACAAACAAACCGGTCCCCTCACATTTGAAGTATCCATTGCCGTCTATACCGAAAGTGACGCACCAGTCCTTCCAGGTCAAGGAGCGGTTGATTTTGGAGATGGTTCAGGATCTCTTAAGTTGGATTCTTTGGCTGAGAGCCAGGGACAAGAAATATTCTCGGAAAAAGTCCCAGGTAGCGGGGTAAGTCTGAACCGCTTCACGGTTGGTGCATACATACTCTGGTGCACGCACATATGTAGTGAGTTACTCAGAAGTCGCCCGGAATGAAGGTATCCTGAATATCGACGATCCGGAAATGCCACCGGCGGATATGGATACAATACCTATCACCCGGTTGGCCCGGTTCAGGAGCATGACCTTGAATTCCTCGACAAATTCAATCTTGTTATCATCCCAAACCTTAACAAATACTTCCCTGGCATCATTTGAGCAAGTGATCTTGGGAAGAACTAAGCTGATAAGGTCCATATTCTAGTATTTCAATATAGACAACCATTAATGCATAGGCTTCATTTTATATTAAGAACTTTAATAGGCTCTATTGAAAACAAAACTTTTACTCCTTTTCATAATTCTCGCTCAATCGGTAAAAGGTCAGCATGATAGTGAATCTTATGAAGCAGGATTTAAAATTCTCCACCTTGTAGATAGTTCAAGAAGATATGATCCTTCCGCTTCCGAAGGTGACAAACTTTTTTATAGACCTCTAGACATTGACCTCTGGTTTCCTGCTAAAGAAGTAGAAGAAAAGAACCGGGTCATATTTCAGGATTTACTTCTACTTCTTGAAGAAAGAGCAAACTCATATCAAGATCAAAATAAATATGATGGCCTATCCGACGAACTATTATTGTATCTCTCCAGCTTCCTTGAACTGGATGATCCCAGTGCTTTAAAATCTCACCAGACAAATAGCTTCAATGTGGAGAATTTTATTGGTCAGAAATTTCCTCTAATAATCTATATGTGTGGATTTAACGGTATGAGTTATGAGAACTATTACCTCATGGAAAAACTGGCTCAACAAGGATTTATTGTGACTTCAATAAGTTCCAATGGCAGACATCCAGGACATATGACAACTAATAAGCAAGATTTATTGGAACAGGTATATGATGCTGAGTTTGCTATCAAGAGACTTACTGAACTTCCAAACATCGATTCCAGCCGTATTGGTGTAATAGGATATAGCTGGGGAAGTCTTGCTGCCTTGCTTTTTACCGGTAGTTTCATTAATGGCATGGTGTCAATGGATGGATCGGAGGTGCATTTATACGGAGAATCCGCGGGAGATGATGAAAATTTTGAGGAGATCAGGGAAGAGCTTCTTCGAGTTCGTGAGCAGCATAACGCTCCTTATCTGTATCTGGAAAGTGGCAATAAGTTAGAGGATTTCGAACCAGATTCCATTTATAATTTGGTTGAGCACATTGAGACAGAAAAATATTATTTAAGATTTCTGAATGCTCGACATGAGGATTTTAGCTGTATACCCTTTGCAGCCGGTTCTTATAAACAGAATGAGGCTTACCAGAAGATTGTTGAACTGACTTTAAAATTCTTTGATTTCATTCTGAAAGATGGCCCTGGTTTTGCCAAGAAAGCTATTGCCTTTGTGAATACACTTCAATAATCAGGAAAGCCTAATGAAAGAACGCTACTGGTCACAAATTGCTACTTTCACTGCTAAGGGAAACAAAAAAATATGCTGATTAATCTTTTGTCAGGAAGCTCCTGCAGATTACAATCCCGGTATAGTACCGCACAATAGGAAGGCGTTGGAGCTGCACGATAGTGATATGTCATACAAGACATAGAGGTGAATGAACCGTCGTAAATTGGAAAGACGGCCATTCTCTTGCAGTGAACTTGATTTCCAAGCTGGTCAAGTACCCGCAGTTAGTAATGTGAGAACTTCGATAAGCGGAGACAGTGGGAGCAACGGCACCTCCGAGGTCGAAATGGTTATGACATTCGATTTTGAAGGCGATGTGAAGATGTAAGAAGAATTCAAAAAGCAATTCCAAACCCTAATGGATGGCGCTAATCGAGGGTTAAGTCATATGCAGAAACCGGGGAGATTGTGGATATTAAGCATTTGCCAACTCTTCAAATACGTCAGTTAGTAATGTCGGCTTTTTGTTTGTTTTTTCAAGATATCAATTAATTCCGTACATTTGACCGAATTTTAGTATATTGATATTTTATGATATATTATTAATAAACAATGTTTTGTTGAAGATAAGGGAGTTTGGTTTTTCGTCAAGAATGAGAAAAAAATTACACTCGCAATGTTTTGTCTCAGACTGTCATTTCGCAGCATAATTCCAGCAATTCTAGCGGCAGGGGCATTGAACACAGGACATGCTCAGTCTCCGGGCAATGTTTCAAGTAACCTTCAGCTCTGGCTGAAAGCCGATGCCGGCGTAACTGGTAACCCCGTCACCACTTGGGCCGATCAGAGCGGTCTCAGCAACGATGCAACCGCGACCACAGGACCTACTGTGCTGTCAAGCCAGCTCAACGGTAACCCTACCCTGGACTTTACCAGTGCTTCTTCCGAATTCCTGGAAATTACCGGCGGCATCCTGGGTACCGGCACCTACAATGACATGTGGTTCTACTATGTGAGCCAGACGGATAACTCTGGTATTACCAATACGATCTTTAACGAGAATCTGGCTGGTGCAAGTGAATACTTCATGAGCCTGAATACCTGGAGCAATGCCCAGGCCTATATCCAGCTGGGAGTAAGCCCAACGGGAAGATTGAACGGAGCCTGGGGAGGCACCGACGGGGAGTACTACATGTGGACGATGGGGACCAGCACAGGCACCAGTACACCCAACGGTACACGCAAGGCCATCTCTAGGGACGGTGCGGTGATCCTGTCAAATGACAACAACGATAATGGGGTAGGGAACAATCAGAGGTTCTACATCGGGGGCAGGTACACAGGAGCAAATAACTATTACCTGGATGGAGAGATCGCCGAGCTGCATCATATACAACTCCATACCCACTGAACTGGAACAGGAGAAGATCCAGAGTTACCTTGCTCTGAAGTATGGCCTTACCAAGAACAGTGCTGATAACGTTGGTACCGGTGGTCAGGATGAACGGGATTATTTCGCCAGTGATGGGACTATCATTTTTGATTATTCTGTCAACACAGGTTTTCTAAATGACATTACCGGTATTGGTAGGGATGATGATGGTTCACACAATCAGACTACTTCACAAAACATTAGTTCAAGCTCTATTTTGCAACTGGACAATCCCTCTGGACTAGATGATAAGGAATTTTTTATCGTTGGAAATAATGGTCTGTCCGTATTAGCTCTGGAAACAACAGACATCCCAACCGGAGCGCCAGAATCGGTTGATGCCAGGCTTCTGCGTGTTTGGAAAGTGGAAGAGAATAACGGCGATGTAGGTACCGTTGATCTCATTTTTGATGACGCGAGCTGGGGAACATATACGATTTCAGATATTGTCCTTCTAATCGATAAGAATGGAGATGGTTCATTTGCGGATGAGACTATCGCTGGCGGAGGAGTGATCGGAGGAGCTGTACCTGGTTCTGTAAAATTTGCCGGGGTGAACCTTCTGGACGGGGAAGAGTTTACCGTCGGAACCACAAACAGTGTACAAACACCTTTACCTATAGAATTGCTGAGTTTTGATGCTAAATGGAATGGCGAAGTCGTTGACTTAGTTTGGTCAACAGCCAGCGAAACCGATAACGATTTCTTTACCGTTGAAAGATCGCAAGATGCGCAGGGTTGGGAAGTGGTTATAGTAGTAGAGGGTGCAGGAAATTCGGTTTCTATACTTAACTACCGGGCAAGTGATGAGAGCCCGTTTTTAGGTGTTTCGTATTATCGCCTAAAGCAGACTGACTTTGACGGACAATATTCCTACTCTCAAGTAGTAGGGGTAGTTATTAATGAATTTGAAGATTTAGAAACAAATATTTACCCTAATCCAACAAGTAGTCAAATAACCTTAGAAGGAATCAAACCCGAGTTGGAATTCAGAGTTTTCAACCTACTTGGGGAGGATATCACGCCTATCGTAAAAGCCATTAACATCAGCGATACGAAGATCATAATGGATCTTTCAGCCTTATCTCCTGGACTATACACGCTAAGAACCAAAACTAGCTCTTATAAGCTGATTAAGCAGTAGGATCGCACTTGGCCGCTGAATGGGTAAAAATCCGGTAGCAACCAACCACACGAAATCATGAAAAACAAAACGTTAAAATGGATTTTCAATGGCCTAGCACTAGCCATTATCATTTTTTTCGTATTCCTTGCCAGGAACCGAGCCCAGGAAGCTCAGAGCATGATGGATGCCTGCAATGTGGAGATCGAATCGCTCAAAGCCCAGTTGAAGGATTGCCAATAGAAGGAGCGGGCACGTCTCATAACATGCGACCAAAACGCCACGCTTAGTTCTGCCCCAGGGAAGGTTCCCGGGGTTGTCGGATATGACCTGGATCCAGGTCGTGGCTTAGAAGCGATCTATGAAAGTCAATCTGATAAAATTTGCAATAATCGCACTCTTTTGAAGAGCCATGAATATTAAGTGACTATAAGGTTCTTCAATCAAAGGCTCTAATTGACCTTTTGGGCTCGAAGTAAACACCCCGATTGTTGTAACTATGTCGTACCCAAAAAACGAAAGGCCGTTAAAAACGGCCTTTCTGAGTAGCGGGGGCAGGACTTGAACCTGCGACCTTCGGGTTATGAGAGTTGGTCTGTTCAATTAAGCAGGTCTTGATTCAATCACTCATAATTAATTCATCATAATCATCCACTACTTTGTTATCGAATGAATCCAGATAGGTTTGGGTTATCGTTTCAGTCTTGTGACCTAGACTTTCCTGGATTACGGCTGTTGGTACTCCCTTACGCTTGCCCATTGTAGCATAAGTGTGGCGAGCAGCATAGATGGTGAAACGGTCCATTTCACACAGTTCGGCTATATCCTTTAGCCGGGTATTCAGTCGTTTGCGTTTGTTTTTGATGGTTTCATAATACTTACTTTCGGGTATCTGGTTATTCAGGATCGGGAAAATAAAATCATCTACAGACCCATTCGGTTTTTCATAGGAATGAATAATATCCCTTAGTCTTTCGGTAATCTTAATGCTGAACCGTTGGTGGGTTTTGCTGCGCACATACAGAATGCGGTCAAAATCTTCCTCAATGTTGTTGAATCTTAATAGGCTCATATCCATCCAGTTCATACCTCGCATATAGAAGGAGGCCATAAAAAGCTTAAGGGCTTCATCAAGGACGGATCCTGATTTAAGTTCAACTGATTTTAATTGTTCAAATTCCATTTCGGTTAGGGCCCGGTGGTGAGGCTCACCGTTTTTGATTTTGTAATCTCTAAAGGGATATTTGTCCGGACTGGCGTGCCCCGCTTTGATGGCTCGGTTGTAAACAGCTCGAAGCGTTCTGAAATAGACGCTCAATCCACCTGGCTCGTTGCCATTTGTGTAGTGGATCGTCTCGAAATTCTTTAAAAATGAATAGTTGATTTCATCGAAGGTAAGAGACTCTCCTTGATAGAATTTTTTCAATTTATTTAACAGACCCTTATAAACTTCGGCATTACCTGTTTTCTTAGCTTTGACAAGATCATCCATGATGGATTGGATGAAGTCAAAAACATTAACATTTTGGTTTCCACCGTCCGAGATAATGAGTTTTTTTATGTCCTTAACGGAAAGCCGATTGATTTTCCCTTCGTCCTCAAGCCGAGCAACCACATCATAGATCTTGGATGATTTTTCACTGATGACTTTGTTCAGTCGGGTAATGTTTGTTGCCACTTTTGAGGAAGACTTAATCCTTTGGTTTTCTGAGTCCCAATCAATTTCTTTTAGGCTGTATCCTATAGGAATATTTATAACCCGACGGTTATAGGTCATTCGTATCACCAAAGGATAAGTACCGTCGTTTTTTTGTCGTGTTGTATTGAGTAATGCCTTAGTTGTCAGCGCCATATTTTTGACGTTTGTAAACTATTTGTAAACAAATATAGGGTTTATGAGGCATTAAGTGAAACGCTATGAAATATAAATTAACGTGAGTTCGATATAAAATAGAGTAGTTTATTGATAGAAAAAAGGCAGAAAATTAGTATATTAAGTCATTGACAATCAACAAAATAACTAATATTTCTACCTATGTTAACTGCTACTAAAATTACTGAAATTTTTTGTTCCATTGACGATTTTTGTCTGGATTTTGTCCCAAAATTGGAAAAAAGATTGCTGGGAAGTAAAAAGCGCAACAAACCTGGTAAGCTTTCTTTATCCGAAGTAATGACTATACAGGTCTTGTTCCAGATCTCAGGATATCGAAATTTCAAGACCTTTTACAACACATACGTTTGTGGCCACTTGCGCTCCTTCTTTCCTGATGTGGTAAGCTATAACCGAATGGTAGAACTTTGTAGTGGAAGTCTTCTGCCAATGGCTATTTATCTGAAAACACAAGGGACTGGACAGTGTACAGGTATAAGTTTTATAGACAGCACTCCGTTAAGGGTCTGTCATAACAGACGGATCCATAACCATAAAGTATTTGAAGGGTTAGCTAAAAGAGGCCATTGTTCCATCGGATGGTTCTACGGGTTTAAGCTCCATCTTATCACTGCTGATACGGGTGAAATCATCGATTTTATGCTCACACCGGGCAATGTGGATGACAGAAAGCCTCTTAAAATTGAACGGTTTATTAAGAAATTATTCGGAAAGCTCTTTGGTGATAAAGGCTACATCAGTAAGGAACTTTTTAAAAATCTGTTCTTCCGCGGAGTCCATCTGATAACCAAACTCAAACGCAATATGAAGTCCTCATCCTTAACCCCCATCATGGATGCTATAATGCTCCGTAAAAGGGCTATTTGTGAGACTATCATTGATCAACTTAAAAACATCTTCCAGATTGAACACTCCAGGCACAGGAGCCCAACTAATTTCCTTACCAACCTTTTCTCGGCTTTAATCGCTTACAACTTTTGCGAAAAAAAGCCCTCAATCAAATTGAACTACCAGGACACCGGTCAACTCTTTCTCGCTCTTTAATCATTCCTTATTGTCGAACTCACGTTAAATTACTGAAAAACAGATATTTAAATTCATGTGAATTCATATGAAACCATTGTGGATGTGCATTATAAGCAGGGGGTCACTAGTTCGAATCCAGTAGGGCCCACCGTGAGAGCGAAGCATGCTTCGCCTCTTCGATGGAACAAAAAAATTAGCCTTTAGGCTTTACTTCATGGTTTCACCCCGGGGAAGGATCATTGAGCGTTAGCGAAATAATCCAGTAGCACTTGAAAATCAAATAGTTACAGATTGCTATTTGTAACTATTTTTTATTTGCAAGCCATTTGCAAACAAAACACAGGAAATGAGAAGGCTATTTATCAGTTACTTCTAAGGAAGTTGGTGAGTTATAAAAGATTTAAAAGAGCTATTGCCTTCCCATTTAGTAACCACGTATGGCTCCCTAAAGGTGATATGAAGCAGTGATTTTTATTATTGTTATTATTCTCTTAAACATAGATGATATATTCCAGTAAATCACTAAACACCAGGGCCCCAATCTAAATTTACGGACAGCATCTTTTTCGGCTGTCCATTAAAAATTCAGTGTGATTATTTACTTATACTTTTCGCACTTATTTAAACAGTTTTACCTGACGCCAGTGAATAACGATTAATTATTTATATTTTCAGTGGTGGTAGAAAACCGTCCGAAAAATGGAAGCTTACATGCTATGTACCATTTTACCGCATTGTTAGACTCTGAAAATAGACTCCATTAATATTTAAAGTTCACCAATACTCCTTCCCCTAAAGGAAGATTTATCAATATTGTATTACTTATAAATGACCTACAAATAAAAATCAAGATCATGGAACGCACAAACAAATCACCATCAAGACGAAATTTCGTGAAAGGAGCAGTTTTCAATACTGCTGCCTTATCAGCTATTCCCATGGGAATCCTTGCAAACGATTCATTCTCACTCGATCCCTCAAGTAAGGCTATACTATCCAGGCTGCCACTCAAGATCTATCTGAATACTAGTTCAGGATATTTCTACCGGGATCCTGTCGGCGCTCAGGTTTATGAGAAAATTAAGAAGATATCACCTGAAATCTCACTGGTTGATGACGAGCAGGCCATGGGAGAGGTCAATGCATGGTATGGCCCCATCAACAGCAAACAGCTAAAAATGGCCCCCAATCTTGCATGGGTTCACAGTACCTCTGCAGGGGTGGAACATTACCTGTTCCCGGAAATGACTGAAAGCGATGTTTTGCTGACCAATTGCAAAGGATGCTTTGCCCCGGCCATAGCCGAACATGCATTCGGATTACTTTTTGCAATTACCAGGAATATAGGTGCTCAGACCAGGAATATGTCCGCTGGCAAATGGCAAGGTGTGGCGATGGAAAGTATTTTCGAGATGAAAGGAAAGACCTTGGGTATTGTAGGTATTGGAGGTATCGGTAGCCAGACAGCCCGCCGCGCACGTGCCATGGATATGAATGTAATCGCGGTGGATATTGTTCCAAAATACAAGGAGCAGATCGGTGACATATGCGATGAGGTCCGGCTAGTGCAGGATGACGGCCTCAAGTGGTTGCTGCCGAACTCTGATGTGGTCCTGATATCCGCGCCCCATACAAAGGTCAGTGAAGGAATGATTGGGGCCGAGCAATTCGGGATGATGAAGGACACTGCATATTTCATCAATGTCGCCCGCGGCAAGGTTGTTAAAACACCTGATCTTGTTAATGCGCTGAAAAACGGGCAGATCGCCGGTGCGGGACTGGATGTGATTGACCCGGAACCCCTGCCTTCAGATCATGAACTCTGGAGCATGCCCAATGTCATAATTACCTCTCATATTGCCGCCCGCTCGGAGCATAACAGGGCAAGATCAAACGATGTCTGGGTTGAAAATGTATATCGGTATGCAAATGAATTACCAATGCTGAATATGGTGGATAAGGAACTGGGATTTTAATCAGATCGAAACTAAGATATAGTTATGAAAAATAGTGTTGCGCTGTCTGCATTGATCATCCTTGCAGCTGGTATTCCATATAGTACCTGTGCCGGTTCCGGAGATCAAAATAGGGTTTCGGGAGAACGAGAACAACGTAGTACAATCCTGATGATCGTCGGTGATGACAATGAAACAGTTGAAGCGGGCCAGGGTACCGGAGACGTATTCATACGGAATCGCCTCGAAGAGATACTTGGTCATGAGGTAATCCTGTTCTTTGAAACAGAATCGTCAAATACACTCTATGAGGCTGTTGAATTGTCCGATTTAGTGATTGTATCCGAATCTGTCTTTTCATTGAGGCTGCGGGATAAGCTGAAATCGGTCACAATCCCGGTCCTCAATTACGAGTCTTTTCTTCAGGATGAAATGGGGATGACGGCGCGAGAGCCCTCTTGCGATCCCGGTGAACCAGAAGATTGCGCCTATGGCGTTAGGGAAAAGGATACTGGTATAGATATAATTATGCCCGGTCATCCACTGGCGGCAGGACTGGAAGGACAGGTGACGATATACGAGGAACCCAAAGAAGTATCCTGGGGAAAGGTTGGAGAGGGAGCAAAAGTGATAGCCACCCTCACAGGTAAGAGGGAAGGAGCAGCTATCTATGTCTACGATAAAGGTACCGAACTATTTGATGGTAGTGAAGCAGCTGAAATGCGAATTGGCTTCTTCCTTGAAGAAGAAAATATAACAGGCACATCGAACTTTATGACCGAGGAAGGATTGCGGCTGTTCGATGCAGCTATAGAATTCGCGCTAGAATCGGGAAACGAACAATGATACTAGCGGTAGAATAAAATCAGGCCAGTAGGTACATAAAGCGAACTAATTCGGGCAAAAGGTAAGTCATAAAATCAAGATGGTAATACCAGAATTATGAAAAAATCACTTTTAGTAGGATTACTTTCGGTAATTATCGGTACAGCTCAAGCCCAGATTCCATCTGGCAAAGTTATTTACGACCGACTGTATTCTTCGTCTCTGGAAAATAGAGGTGGCGAAGATCCCTCCAGAAGAGTAAGTATTTACCTTCCTCCCGATTATGACCAAACTACTGACAGGTATCCGGTAATTTATTACCTCCATGGGTTCACTCAAAATGATAGCCTACTGATTGCCAGACAGAAATTAAATCAATTATTAGATAAGGCTATTGCAACGAGAAAAATCCAACCTGTTATTTTCGCAATGGCTGACCAATATACTTCGTATCGTGGAAGCTTTTACACAAATTCATCACTTACCGGAAATTGGGCTGATTTTACCTCCAAAGATTTGGTTGAACATATCGAAGAAAATTACCGAACGATCCCTGATCGGGAAAGCCGGGGTATGGCTGGACATTCGATGGGAGGGCATGGAGCGATCAAATTAGGGATGCTTTTTCCTGAGGTATTTGGGAGTATTTACGCTTTGTCGTGTGGTGTTTTAGACCTGGAAGGCGACTTTGGAATGGAATCTGAAGCGTTCAAAAGCTTCGAAATTTGAATCCAAAGACTCTTTAATAAATGTGTCTAAACATGTGCGCGCAAATGTAGTAATTGCCATGGGACGTACGTTTTCCCCCAACCCTGATAAGCCACCTTTTTATGCAGATTTACCTTATTCCTACAAGGGAGATAGTCTCATCGTTCATGAGGAGGTTTTGGAGTTATGGAACAAAAACCTGCCCAATCAAATGGTTGAAACATATGCAGACAATTTAAAAAAACTGACTGCCATAAAACTGGACTGGGGGTGGGATGATCCTTTTACCCACATTCCCCCTACCAGTAGAAGATTTAGTCAAAAGCTAAAAGAATTAGGTATCAAGCATTTTGCCGAGGAATATAATGGTGATCACATTAATAGGGTATACAAAGAAGATGGAAGAATTCTAAATGACATGCTTCCCTTTTTTAATACGTATTTGAAATTCGAATGAGAAAACGTACTACAACATCAGCTACCACGCCAGCCTTGCTACGCTGCGGGACGTCGGGTAGCTTCGGCGTTACCAGCCATAGCCCACTGAATGGAAGTAGAACTGACAATAATATTTGGCAGCTTAGACAATTATAAAAGTAAAAAATGTTAAGACATCTTGGACAAGCAGCAGCCATAGCTACAAAAAAATTTGGAGATAAAGAAGCCCTCATATTTGAGGACCGCAGTTTCACTTTTACCGAACTTAATGATCTGGTTGAACGTACTGCCGCTGGCCTTTCTGATGCAGGATTTAGGCCAGGAGATATTGTTACGCTTTATGCTGCAATTCATGGGAATGGATCGTCAGCTACTATGCGATTGCCCGCGCAGGTGCGGTTATCAATCCTGTCAACACCATGTTAACCCCTAGCGAAGTTCGTTTTGTAGTCGAAGATTGTAAGGCCTCAGTAATTATTGCTTCCAATGATAAAATAGAAGGAGCCAAGGCTGTTTTGGACAAGGTTAGAGCAGCTTTTATTTTCGGTGAAAGCCCACCCCAAGGAATACAATCTTTTAATAGTTTGCTTAATTCAGATGCACCTTCCTTACCACTCATAGATGTAGAACCGGAAAGCTTGTCAACTATTTGTTATACTTCCGGAACAACAGGTCATCCGAAAGGTGCCATGCAATCTCATCGAGCTGTCATTCTCAATGCCTCTATGACTGCCCAGATGCAAATGAGGGGTTCAAATGATGTTGTCGTTAGTGCTTTACCATGCCCTCATGTATATGCTAATGTAATTATGCAAACCATGATGTTATTTGGTTGTAAACTTGTGCTGCACGCACTCTTTGATGCGGGTGAAGTGCTTACTGACATTGCTTCACATAGGGCTAGCATTTTTGATGGTGTACCTACCATGTGTATGTATATGCTAAATCACCCCAAAATAAGTTCGACTGACCTTTCCAGCTTAAAACGAACCTTCGTAGGGGGGCAAACTATGCCAAAAGCTACAATGGAAGCTGTTGAAGCCAAATTTGGGGCCCCATTAATAGAATTGTGGGGAATGACGGAAATAGCCGGTCTTGGCACGACCCACCCCCTATATGGTGAAAACAAACATGGTTCTATTGGATGTGCTCTTCCTTATTGTAAGATACGCATTTGTGATACGGAAGACCCTAATAAAGAACTCGAGACTGGTGAAGTCGGCGAGCTACAAATATTTGGGCCAATTACTATGATGGGCTACTTTGGTGATGAACAAAAAACAAAGGATGCATTATTGCCGGATGGATGGCTTCGGACAGGTGATCTTGCGAAAATTGATGAAGATGGCTGTGCTTATATTGTAGACCGATTGAAAGATATGATTCTGACAGGGGGCTTTAATGTTTATCCTGCGGAGATTGAACGTGTTCTTGCCGCACATCCTGCTATTTCAATCGTAGCCGTTGGAAGAAAACCCGATTCTCTTAAAGGGGAAATTGCGAAAGCCTATATCGTTCTGAAACAAGGCATGAACGCAACCACAGATGAGATTAATGATTTTTGTCGTGAAAAATTATCCGCGTATAAGTGTCCACGAGAGATTCAGTTCGTTACAGATATACCTAAAACAAGCACAGGAAAAATCTTACGAAGAGAGTTACATAAACTTGATAATTCTTAGATTAATTTTGATATCGAAAGGTCACCAATTCCAAGGGAGCGTTCCGGAATCGATGATCTTTTTTGCCAGAGCGATAGCTGGAACCCTTCGGTAGTTATACCAGACTGTATTCTTAACACCAGACTTTTCAATGGCATTCACCATGCTTTGTCCCTTCGGCAAGAGTACGAGAAAGCGGTTTTTCGCAAGGATCATTTTGCCTGCTTTTGCTACCGCAATAGCAATTTCCGCATGCGTGGACTATGAAAACCCCGTCCTGGCCCGCCATGTTTGGACAGCCTTCAGAAGAACGCCCAGTCCTATCAAGGATTACTATATAAACTTCACCGATCTTTCGCACAGCCACCGGCTCAATCCTTTGGACCCCCGGTTCATGACCTCCTCCAGTTATGCCCGGGAATACAGCACCACGATCCTTTCCAACCTGATGCCGGAGACGATTAACCAGGAGGATTTCTGGATCCGAAATTCAGAGAGCGCCTTTGCTGCTATTATGTGGTTTCTAAGGGAAGAACATCCCAAGTATTGCACTTTGCCTCATGCCGTGAGTTTAGCCCTTACTGAGGATCTGGGAAAGCTCTTGGAAAGTCATTTCCACCAATGACGAATGTGCCGGCATGGTGGCCAGCATCAAGGCAGGATTAAAGAGTGAAAACCAGACGGCCGGGATCAATATCTGGATAAACACGCCAAAGACATTTTTTAATAATGGAAGTATCAGAAGAATATGTAAAGGGTTTTAACAACGGATATCTGATCCGAAAAAATCACCCGGTCCTAGCCAAGACCTTGTTAAATGGGGCCAGTGGACATCAGAGTATCTGGATGGACTCAAAGCTGGCAGCCAAGAGTGCGAAAAGGAATGGGCTAAAGACCTGGAAGAAATGAAGAGGGAACAAAAGGAGGAGAAAAGGAAAGGGTTGGATGGAGGGATGGAGATGTAGATTTATAGCAACGAGCTAATCCAGTTGTTTGGAGACAAATGTTTACAAACAGTTTACAAATAAAAAAGGTTACAGAAACTAATCTGTAACCCCTTGATAATCAATGTGGGCCCTACTGGATTCGAACCAGTGACCCCCTGCTTGTAAAGCAGGTGCTCTGAACCAGCTGAGCTAAGAGCCCATTTAATAAGGACTGCAAATCTAGTATGAATTTCCCTTTTAGCAAGGGGACGGAAGAACAGCTGCTGTTTTTTGAGAACTTCCCAAATCACAGATCCTTAACCTCCTAAAGCACAAATTCCAATTTTCCAAACGAGTGAAGTCTGGTTCAAAAAACCCATTTTTCAGTTTTTCCAAAGGAATTGCGTTAGTGCGGGACTAACGGCTTCGGGTTCTAGGATGGTGAAGGAATGGTCCACCCAGGGAATCATTTGACCGGGTAATTAGTTTGAGCCTTCTGTAATTGGGAATATTCTCCTTAGGCTCGGGTCCGGTAGAGTTATTTATGAGGATCAATGACCGGAGTAAGTAATTCAGCGGTATCGTGTCGCTAAGCGTAAGGCCCATTGGACGGCTGATTCTTCTCGGCTGTCTGGATCATGGAGCTAATTAGCCTTCACAGATTGGTTCTTACAACTTTGTTATTAATGGGCGGGATCGTTTTAAGATATGCATAAATGGCCAGGACCTCATGATCAGTAAGGAATACCTGGGGCAACATTGGATACCTGAGTGCCGGTTCACCCTCTTTTTGACCATATTTCACGGCCTTAAGGAATTGCTCGCCAGACCATTTTCCTATTCCCGACTCGGGGTCGGGTGTTAAGTTTTGGGTCATAATGACCTTCCCTTCAAGATTCAGCGGCTTGTTGCCACCTCCAAAAAAACCTGCACTCAGTTCAGGGCTTAGGGAGTTGTTGGTTTTGAAGTCTGCGGAGTGGCAGGAATAACATTCCAGGTTGATGGCCAGATATTGCCCTAATTCTACCAGATTGGCGGTATCCGGAAGCGCTATTGGCCCATCGGGCAACGGCAATGGAGTGAACGCAAACTGGGTCAAGAATTTGGTTAGAAAGGAAGGCTCGGACGGGTAGTCTTCGACTGCATCGGGAGCTACCGCGGGATCATCGGAACGAAGAAATGATATTATGGCATTCATATCCGCATCCGCCAGATGAGGCAACTTAGCCATCCAGGGGGGCGCATATTGTCCATCCTTTTTTACTCCTGTTCTTAACAGATAGACGATCTCAGCGTCGGTCCAATCCCCAATTCCAAATTCTCGATCCTGAGTAATGTTAGGAGAATAGACGGTCCCGAATTCCTTAGGAGCATCCAGCATTTGTTTGCCGGTTAACTTGCCGGTTTCTCCGTTCATGTGGCAAGCAGCACACAGGGTTCGCACCAGTTTGCCTCCGCGAACCAGCGCTTCAGGCGAACTGGTGTGTGAATAGTCAAAGTCAACGGTGTCATAACTTGGGATCCCTCTGAATTGAATGAATACGGCAGCCACGACCAAAAGGAATACAAGAACCCCTAACGCTCTCAATAAGATCTTGATGATTTTCATTTGGTTAAGTGGTTAATAGGTTGAAATTAGAGGCATAATTTATGAAGATTTTGGAATTATTGGTAATTGGTTCGGCAAATATTAAGAACCTACGACAGCTGATTACTTTAGCCCTTTTAATCTTGAGCTGCGAATCGCCTATGGACATTGATATACAGGGTCATCGCGGGGCCAGAGGACTATTACCTGAGAATACTGTTCCGGCTTTCAGGAAGGCCTTGGATTACGGAGTAACCACCTTGGAGTTGGATGTCGTCATCACACGTGACCAGAAAGTACTTGTTTCTCACGAACCCTGGGTGTCGGCGGAGATCTGTCTCGATCCCGAAGGAAATGAAATTCGAGAAGGCAGCGCCAGATCCTTTAACATTTACCGAATGGATTTGATCGAAATTCAGCGCTGCGACTGTGGATTGAAAGAACATCCCCGATTTCCGGACCAGGAAAAGCTGGCGGTTTCGAAACCACTTCTATCCGAAGTCATAATGATGGCTGAAAGTTACTCCAAGGAGCGAGGCCGAAAGGCTCCCAATTACAACATCGAGATCAAAAGCTCTTCTCCGGGAGACAATATATATCACCCGAATCCACCCGATTTCTGCGAACTGGTTATTGGACAGATCCTGACCCAATTGTCCACGGATCGCTTCAATATCCAGTCATTCGATTTTCGGGTCTTGCGCTACGTCCATGAGAAGTACCCCGAAATTCAACTGGCGGTTTTGATAGAAAATGACAAAAAACCTGAAGAGAATTTGGCTGATCTAGGATTCAATCCGGCCATTTATAGTGGTTATTATGAGAAGCTGGATCGTGATGAGATTAAGAAATTGCATGCCCTCGGATTAAAAGTAATCCCCTGGACGGTGAATAATCCGGATGATATGGAGGAGTTAATATCCTGGGGCGTGGATGGGATCATTACCGACTACCCGGACCGGGCGCAGCGGTTCATCAAGGAATAAGGATTTAGAATTGAAAATTCCAACAAACCTTCAAACCATCCCACTATCTCAACCTGCTAAACCATTGCATGACTTTGTACTTAGTACCAGCTACTTAGTACTTCCTGCTTATTATCTTTGCCAGCCAGAAAATTTTGATTGAAATGAGCGAAGTTAAATATGACGTGTATGGAATGGGTAATGCATTGGTGGATACCGAGTATGAAATTGACCAGGAATTCCTGGAGAGGTACGAGGTAGCCAAGGGGATAATGACCCTGATCGATGCCGATCGGCAAAAGGTTCTTCTGGAGGGGTTAGCAGATCGTAGCAGCCGAAAAATGCAGGCAGGGGGATCTGCGGGCAACTCAACGGTAAGTATCAGTCAATTTGGAGGAAGGGCTTTTTATTCTTGCAAGGTTGCAAACGATAAGCTTGGTCAATTCTTCATGGAAGATCTGGCCGAAAAGGGGATCGCCACGAATTTGGACCATGGGGCTCTGCCTGGGGGGGTGACCGGCCAGTGCCTAGTTTTTGTGACCCCGGATGCCGAAAGGACTATGAATACATTTCTGGGTATTACTGGCTCATTTTCAAGGTCGGATTTGATGAAATCTGAACTGGCAAGGTCCAAATACCTTTACATTGAAGGATACTTGGTTGCTACCGACCTAGGGCAGCAAGCTATGAAACTGGCCAGGAATGTTGCCGAGCAAAATGGGGTTAAAACTTCAATCACATTTTCAGATCCCAGTATGGTAAGATTCTTTTCAGACCCTCTGCGGGAGATTATCGGTAACGGTGTAGACCTCTTATTCTGTAATGAAGAGGAAGCCATCATTTTTACCCAAGAACAAAACATTCAAAAAGCCCGGGAAAAACTAAAAGAATCTGCTTCCAGTTTCGTAATAACACAAGGTAGAAATGGCGCTATAATTTGGGATGGAACAACGTTTGTCGATATAGAACCTTACCCAGTGGACGCTATTGATAGCAATGGGGCAGGGGATATGTTTTCTGGAGCCTTTTTGTACGGTATTACCAACGGCCACTCTCATGCCGAAGCCGGCAAATTGGCCAGCCTGGCGTCATCCAAAGTGGTTACTCAATTTGGGCCCAGGCTTAGTGATGATAAAGTATCGGAAGTTCTGTCTCATTTGGTGGCGGGGTAGCTCTGAAAGTTGGCAAATTCCTGGGCGTCGTTATGGTTCGGATGGTCGGCCATTTGATTCCCCTGGACCCATTAAATTCCCGTTCTTAGAAAGGGTGCTATGACCGGGGAATAAAAAAAAGTAATTACCTTTGCACGCCTCGAATCTTGGCAATTAGAATAATTGAAAACTGAATAATAATGAAGCGAACGTTTCAACCCTCAAGGAAAAAAAGGACCAACAAACATGGTTTCAGATCCAGGATGGAAAGCCCGGGAGGGCAAGCGGTCATTACTCGCAGGAGAGCCAAGGGCCGAAAGAAATTGAGCGTTTCTGACGAGAGGGGTAAGAAAAAATAAACTTTGCCATGATTCATGACTTCCACTGAACTGAGGTTCCGATTTCCTAAGGAAGAGCGATTAAGTAGCAAAAAACTCATTGAGGAACTTTTCGAAAAAGGTTCCTCTTTTTCATTACACCCCTTTCGAGTAATTTATTTGGCAAACCCCGAGTCCTCTTCATCTCACAAAATACTGATCTCGGTTCCGACGAAAAACTTCAAAAAGGCAGTTCAAAGAAATTTGATCAAGCGTCGGGTCCGCGAAGCATACCGATTGAATAAATCCGTGATAACCAAGGGTGAGGAGGCAACCATTCCTCATTTATTGGCTTATATTTATATCGGTAAAGAGATACTGTCCTCTGGTCAAATTTCGGAAAAACTAAAATCCTCTCTGGAGCGTTTAATCCAGGTATGGAAATCATAATTTTTTAATTGGCAATCATGAAGAAGATAGGAAGAAGAAGAGTCATAATTACGGTACTTAGTCTGTCGCTGCTGGGATTGGTCGGATTCGTCGGCCCGAACGAAAGATATTTCGAAATAGCTAAGAACCTGGACATCTTTGCCACGCTCTACAAAGAAGTCAATACCTATTACGTCGATGAGGTGAATCCCAATTCCTTAATCAAGAATGGAATTGACGCCATGCTGAGCAAGTTGGACCCATATACCAATTACATCCCCGAGGATGACATAGAGGATTACCGCACCATGACTACCGGTCAATATGGGGGTATTGGTGCTTTAATTGGAAAGCGCAACGGAAAAAATACGGTAATCATGCCCTATATCGGTTTTCCGGCCCATAAGGTAGGTTTGCAAATTGGGGATGAGTTGACCGCCGTCGATGGTGTCAATGTCGAGAACATGTCCACGTCCGAAATAAGCAAATTACTGAAGGGCCAGGCCAATACAACCTTAACATTGACGCTCAAGAGGTTTGGCCAGGAGGAGGCTCATGAGGTACAGCTTACGCGGGAAAGAATCACAATTGACAACGTTCCCTACTATGGCATGGCCAGTCCGGAGGTCGGATATATTCGGTTGTCGGATTTTACCACAAATGCCGGCAAAGAGGTGAAAGATGCCCTGCTGGAACTGAAGGACAAAGGAGCCACCAGAGTAATTCTGGATCTGCGCGATAATCCAGGAGGGTTGTTGAATGAGGCGGTGAATGTTTCTAATGTGTTTATTCCTAAAGGGGCGGAAGTAGTAAGTACCAAAGGAAAAGTGACCGATTGGAACAAGACCTATTCAGCATTAAACATCGCCGTTGACACTGAGATTCCGGTGGCCGTACTTACAAGCAGTAAAAGTGCCTCGGCAGCGGAGATCGTCGCTGGCGTAATCCAGGATTATGACCGCGGGGTGCTTGTTGGTCAAAAAACTTTCGGAAAGGGCTTAGTTCAAGCTACCCGACCCCTTACTTATAATTCGCAGTTGAAAATTACCACGGCCAAATACTATATTCCGAGCGGCCGTTGCATTCAGGCCATTGACTACAGTCACCGTAATGAAGACGGTAGCGTGGGCAAAATTCCTGATTCGCTTAAAGTAGCCTTCAAGACCTCCAACGATCGGGTGGTTTACGATGGAGGTGGAGTTGATCCCGACATTAGTGTTGAAAACCCCGACCTGATGCCGATTGTACTGAATCTGGTTGCCAAAGGAATGATTTTCGACTATGCTACTTACTACCACCACAAAACTTCGGAAATCGCATCTGCCAAAGACTTCAAACTGTCAGACCAGGATTACTATGATTTCGTAACCTGGCTCGGAGACAAGGAATTTGATTACACCACCAGAGTAGAACGCTCGATAGAGGATCTGGAGGAGATTTCGAAGCGGGATAAATATTATGATGATATAAAAGATCAGATTGCGTCATTGCAGCTAAAGGTTAAGCACAATAAAGATCAGGATCTAATGAAATTCAGGGATGATATCGTGAGCATTCTGGAGGAGGAGATTGCTTCCCGTTATTACTTCCAACAAGGAATTATCGAGGCCTCATTTGATAACGACCTGGTTATCCAAACGGCTGTAGAGGTCTTGAACGACCGTCAAAAGTACGATCATCTGTTGTCCCGACAACAATAGGTCTGTTGGATGCCGAAGTACTTCTGCTATTTGCAACAGGCGTAGTTGGTGGTTTTTTAGCAGGTTTCCTTGGAGTTGGGGGAGGGATACTGTACGTGGTCATTCTTCCAATGTTTTTGTCCAAATATGATCTCCACGGCAATGAATTGATCCGTTATGTAATTGCCAATTCAATCTTCTGTACTTGGATCGCCTCAATCTCCGGCAATATCGCCCAATTAAGCCAAAGACGGTTTTACACCAGGGAGGTACTGCTGGTGGGGATTACCGGAATCTTTGCTTCCCTTTTGGCCCTGAATTGGGTGGTATTTCAGGATTGGTATTCTCAAAGTTTCTTTAACTTATTTGTGTTGGTGCTCTTGAGCATAATCCTTGTTCAGACAATTAGGAGATCTTCCCGCAAATTCAAATTCGTTCGGGAGGTGGAGTTCGATCGTCGCAAGTTCACCTTTGCCGGATTGATGGGAGGAGTTATCGCTGCTTCAAGCGGATTGGGAGGAGGTGCTATCGTGGTGCCTTTGTTGAACGTTGGTTTGAAAATGAACATAAAAAAGGCTAAATCAATTTCCCTCGGAGTGATCTTTCTTACTTCATTGGCCATCACCGCATATAATCTACTTGCGGATCCGGATCAGTTGGTGGGCTATGGTAAAGGGTATATCTTGTTTCCGGTCGCCATCCCCATCGCAATAGGAGTGTTTATTTCAACTCCGATCGGTGTCCGATTATCCCGTACGTCCCCAGCCTTTTTGATAAGCTATATTTTTGCCCTGTTCATAGGGATCGTAATCATCAAAAAAGTATTCGAGACCTATCTGCTCCTAGTCTGATGGCTCTAATATTGGGCATCGAAACGGCCACCACAATGTGCTCTGTAGCTCTACATAATGATGATGACCTGGTTGGACTAAAAGAGATGCTCCTGGACAAATCTCATTCCGAGCATTTAGCTCTAATGATTAGTCAGGTTTTACAAGGAGCGGGCTATGCCTACCAGAATCTGGAGGCCGTTGCTGTTTCTATGGGACCCGGATCCTATACCGGGTTGCGTATCGGTACCTCTTGCGCCAAGGGATTGTGTTACGCCCTAGACATACCCTTAATGGCCGTGAATACTCTGCTGGCTATGGCCTTAGGCGTTTCTAAATTCAGCCCGGATCATGCCCTTTTGTGCCCAATGATTGATGCCCGGCGTATGGAGGTGTACACCCTGGTTTGCGACAGGACCCTCAACATTGTGCGCCCGACTGAAGCTAGAATCATTGAGGGTACTTCCTTCTCGGATGTGCTCAATTCGAATGAAGTTTGGTTCTTTGGTAACGGTTCGGATAAGGTTAGATCGGTTATTCCCGAAGGAAGAGCGGTTTACATTCCGGATATCGA
>CBDFGN010000005.1:75000-681663 GCA_965247065.1 Cyclobacteriaceae bacterium
TCCGACCTGCACGAATGGTGTAACGATCTGGGCACTGTCTCAGCCATGAGCTCGGTGAAATTGTAGTCGCGGTGAAGATGCCGCGTACCCGCAACGGGACGGAAAGACCCCGTGAACCTTTACTATAGCTTAACATTGACACTGACTGGATGATGTGTAGGATAGGCGGGAGACTGTGAAGCTGTGCCGTCAGGTATGGTGGAGTCGTTGGTGAAATACCGCCCTTTATTTATTTGGTGCCTAACCCCTGCAAGGGGGGACAGTGTTTGGTGGGTAGTTTGACTGGGGTGGTCGCCTCCAAAAGAGTAACGGAGGCTTTCAAAGGTACCCTCCGCACGTTTGGTAATCGTGCAAAGAGTGCAATAGCAAAAGGGTGCTTGACTGTGAGGCCTACAAGCCGACCAGGCAGGAAACTGGGATATAGTGATCCGGTGGTTCCGTATGGAAGGGCCATCGCTCAAAGGATAAAAGGTACTCCGGGGATAACAGGCTGATCTCCCCCAAGAGCTCATATCGACGGGGAGGTTTGGCACCTCGATGTCGGCTCGTCACATCCTGGGGCTGGAGAAGGTCCCAAGGGTTGGGCTGTTCGCCCATTAAAGTGGCACGCGAGCTGGGTTCAGAACGTCGTGAGACAGTTCGGTCCCTATCTGTTGTGGGCGCAAGAAGCTTGAGGGGGTCTGTCCTTAGTACGAGAGGACCGGGATGGACGAACCACTGGTGTACCGGTTGTGGTGCCAACTGCACCGCCGGGTAGCTACGTTCGGCAGGGATAAGCGCTGAAAGCATCTAAGCGCGAAACCCGCCCCAAGATGAGGCTTCTATTGAGGGACGTCAGAGACTATGACGTAGATAGGCTGCAGGTGTAAAGTCAGTAATGACAAAGCTGAGCAGTACTAATTACCCGAAAGTGTCCAGTATATAGCTAAGGTGTTTTTGTCGGCAGTCTTTACTCTTACCCATGTCATCTAAGACCTTATGGTGACTATAGCACGGGTGTCCACCTCTTCCCATTCCGAACAGAGTAGTTAAGCCCCGTAGCGCCGATGGTACTGCCTTCAGCGGTGGAAGAGTAGGTCGTCGCCAACTTTATAGAGAGCCCTGTGGAAACACAGGGCTCTTTTTTGGTTAACTGTTGAATTGTTTATCTGTTCAACTGATCGCTCGTCTCCTCTAGCTCTTTGGCCCTTAGCCCTTCTCTTTATCTAATACTCTCTACCCAATACTTTGTACTTCTTCCTGGTCAGCCGATTCATTTCCAAGTACTCATTGCAAAAATGCTAATATTGCCTTATTATGCTTCTCGATGACAATGGATACACATACTACTACAGTTCGGTCTCTCCTTATTATCCTGTTTTTCGCCTTAAACAGTTGTGAGACCAAGTCGCCAAGACCGCTAGAGATCCTTTTCCTGGGCCATAACAGCATCCACCACAATTCGGAAAAGCTCATGCCTTTTTTGGCCTCAGCACTAACCAAGAAGGGCATTAATCTGACCTATACCGCCCGGCCTGAAGATATCAATCCCGAAAATCTGTCCTTTTACGATGGCTTGATGATATACGCTAATCACGATAGCATTACCACCAGTCAGGAAAAGGCATTGTTGGAATTTGTCGCTGGTGGCAAAGGATTCTTGCCGATCCATTGTGCAAGTTGGTGCTTTCGCAACTCCGATGAATATGTGAAATTGGTCGGAGGTCAGTTCAAAAGCCACGGTACCGGCACCTTTAGCCCACAGGTGGTAAACTCAGAGCATCCTATAACAGACGGTTTTGAGACCTTCGAGGCGTGGGACGAAACATACGTCCATGATAAACTCAATCCAGACCGGGTGGTCCTGATGGAGCGCGTCCAGGGGGATCAACGGGAACCCTGGACGTGGGTCAGGGATTATGGTAAAGGACGGGTTTTTTATACGGCATCCGGACACGATGAACGCACCTGGACCCATCCCGGCTTTCACGACCTGATTGTGAGGGGCATTACCTGGGCGGTAGACGAGGACGTAAAGAAGCTGTGGGAGCAACTGGATTTTCCGGATCACCAATATACGCCGTCAGAAAACATAGCTAACTACGAAAAACGATCGGCTCCCTTACCCATGCAGGCTCCGTTTAAACAGCCAGAGTCTCAAAAGTTTATTCAGGTTCCACCCGAGTTTAATCTGGAGGTATACGCCACCGAACCTGATATCATAAACCCGATCTTTATCACTTGGGACCAAAGGGGACGTCTTTGGGTAATTGAAACGGTGGACTATCCCAATGAGGTAAAGCCCACAAGTGAAGGCGTCGACCGAATAAAGATATGCGAAGATACCGATGGAGATGGTCGGGCTGACAAGTTTACAGTGTTTGCTGATGGTCTCAACATTCCCACCAGCTTGGTCTTCGCTAACGATGGCGTGATTGTTTCTATGGCTCCTGACTTTTTATTCCTCAAGGACACCGATGGTGATGACCATGCTGACATTAAAGAGACATTAATCTCGGGTTGGGGAACTTATGACACTCACGCCGGTCCTTCCAATCTCAAATACGGGTTTGACAATTACATTTGGGGTACCGTAGGCTACTCCGCATTCAAGGGGACTGTGGCCGGCAAGGATTTTGAATTTGGCCAGGGCCTCTACCGTTTGAAGCCCGACGCAACTGATTTCGAATTCGTAACCCCAACCAGTAACAATACTTGGGGATTAGGATTCTCAGAGACTTTTGATGTTTTTGCTTCAACAGCTAACAATGCGCACAGCTGGTACATGGCCATTCCTGAACGCCATTTCGGAAACGTAAAAGGCATTGGCAACATTGGTAGCAAGAAAATCGCTGACTATTATACTTATCACCCGATCACTCTGAACTACCGGCAGGTGGATGTTTTTGGGGGATTTACGGCCGCTGCTGGCCATAATTTATATACCGCGAGAGCGTTTCCCCGACAGTACTGGAATCGGGTTGCGTTTATTAGCGAGCCTACCGGTCATCTCCTGGCTAAAGGTGCTCTTGAGAAACAAGGAGCGGGTTTTGCCCTGATGGACGAATGGAACTTTCTGGCCAGTTCGGATGAATGGGTTTCACCCGTTCATGCCGAAGTTGGACCAGACGGTGCTGTCTGGGTGGCTGACTGGTATAACTTTATCATCCAGCATAACCCCACTCCGACTCCAGAGAGGGGCGGATATGCAGCGGAGACTGGTAGAGGAAATGCTCACATCAATCCGCTCAGGGACCGGGCAAGAGGACGCATTTATCGAGTAGCGTATAAAAACGCCCCTTCCTACACTCCCATAGAACTGAGTCACGATGACCCGGATGGTCTTGTAGACGCCCTGGAAAGCGATAATCTATTCTGGCGGATGACGGCCCAAAGGATGCTGGTTGAGCGCGGCGATCAGGACGTTGTTGACGACTTGATCCGACTAATTGACAATACCCAAACTGACGAAATCGGAATAAACGGAGGGGCAATTCATTCTCTGTGGACACTGCACGGATTGGGAGCCCTTTCGGGAAATAATGAAAAGATCAACCGTACGGTGGCTTCGGCTCTCAGACATCCCTCCGCGGGAGTGCGAAAAGCAGCCATCCAAGTTTCACCCAGAACATTTGAATTTCGGCAAGCCCTGATGGATGCCAATGTACTTCAGGATATCGATCCTCATACCCAATTGGTGGCATTACTGGCCATATCAGAAATGCCTTATGATGAAGAGGTTGGTATGCTCTTGTATGAAGTAAGCCAAGATGACGGGCTGGCCCGGGACCTTTGGCGGTCCCAGGCTCTATTCATAGCAGCCAACAGTCACAAGAGGGGTTTTCTTGCATCCTTTGAAGATGACACAGAAGCAATAGATTATCAAGTCCCTACTCCAACTCCGAAGAAGGTGATTCCTCGTATTTGGGAACAATGGGATAATCCGGAGTCCATTGTATCCGATTGGCCAGAAATGAACGCCGGGGAGCCATGGGAAGACGACGCACTGCCTGAATTCGATGGTAGGGTGCTTATGTATCAGGCTTTTGAGCTAGAGGAACTGCCGACCTCCGCCAGATTAAACCTGGGGAGGATTGGCCAATCCGACTACAGCCTTGTGAATGGCACGATGTTGCATGAAACTCGAAATGATCCGGAGAAACTGAGGGTTTACGAGGTGCCGATTAAGGTGCTTCAAAGAGGAAGTAATTATATCATACTTCGGGTGGAAGATGAAAAAGGACCGGGGGGACTACTAGGACCCCTGACCGAAATGTTCTTTACGTTTGATGACAAACAAATTCCCTTGGGACCAGTTTGGAAATATTATGTTCAAATTCGGAAAAGCCGTGGAATTAATTCCTCCGAGATAGGATCGGGCCGGGAACTGGCGGCCAGGTTTGCCGCTTACAATTCTAAAGAAGAACATGGGGGTGATACCGCACGGAAAGCATTTGCTCCAGCCGCAGGAACCACGCGGATTGTCCTTGGGGTGACCAAGAACCAAATGCAATTCGATCACAAGGAAATAGTCGTTCCTGCCGGAATGCAGGTGGAGATCAATTTTCAAAACACCGATTTCCTGCAGCACAACCTTGTGATCATCGTTCCCGGAAGCTTGGAAAGAGTGGGTAAGGAAGCCGATAGAATGGCGCAAGCACCGGATGGGCAGGAAAAACAATATATCCCGGAGATCCCTGAAGTGCTCTTTGCATCCAGGCTTCTCGATCCCGGTAAAACTGCCGTGATTAAATTCAAGGCTCCGCAGGAGCCAGGTGATTATCCTTTCGTTTGTACTTTCCCTGGCCACTGGATGACTATGAACGGGATATTAAAGGTTGTCCCTTAGGCTCAAGGGATACCTAGATTTGTCAAGGAAATGGTGAAACAGTTTACAAGATCATGGCGATAAGTTTCGGAGTAAGTACGTGGCTATGGACCTCGCCCTTTATGACCGAGACCTGCTCGCTTTTCCCCAAGATCAAGGAGATGGGCTTCACTCATGTGGAAATTCCGATCGAGGACCCCGATCTGATCGATGTTGAAGAGGTGGCCAGGGCACTGGATGCCAATGATCTTAAGGCTGTGGCATGCGGCGCTTTTGGACCTGCCAGAGATCTTACCCATGAAGACCCGGCGGTTCACCAGCAGTGCTTTAACTACCTCGATCAGTGCTTTGATATTTGCAATTTCTTGGATGTAGGCTTTTTGGCTGGCCCCATGTATTCAGCAGTTGGGAAAGCCCGGCTTATCCCTGACCAACAACGAAAAATTGAGTGGGAGCGAGCGGTTGCTAACTTGCATAAGGTATGCGAAATGGCTGAGCCTCGAAGACTGGATATTGCGCTTGAACCATTAAATCGTTTCGAATCAGACCTCATAAACACAGCTGAAGATCTGGATCGGCTTATACGCGATATCGATCATCCAGCTGCCAAGATCCTCTTGGATGGCTTTCATATGAACATTGAGGAAGCCGATGTTGAAAAAGCGATCCGTCTGGCCGGGGAAAGATTAATCCACGTCCAGGTCTCGGAGAACTACCGAGGAACTCCAGGAACCGGTCAGACTCGGTGGGATGCGATAAAGCGAGGCCTAGAATCTATTGATTACCAAGGAGTTGTCTCCATAGAAAGTTTTACGCCGAATGTCAAAGAGTTGGCCGGCGCGGTTTGCGTTTGGAGACCATTAGCTCCGAACCAAGACGATTTCGCCTCGGATGGTCTGGCATTTCTAAAGAAGTGCTTTGGGAACACCAGCGAGGATCCAACCCGCGCTTCTGACTAACGGCTATCCACTAGTTGGTCTTATCACCGACCACCACTTCCAAAAGGTCGTTCTCATCCAGATACTTGTTTGCAAGTCCCTTTATGACGGGCGGGTCTATTTCACCTAAGGTACGAAGCAAGCTGTCATAATAGCCATAGTCAAGATCGTCATAGTACACGGCCTTGTATTTGTCCATAACGTCAAAAGGATTGGCTATCTCACTCAGAAATGAACCGACCATGTAATTCTTCACTGTCTCCAATTCTTCAGAGCCGACGTTCTTCTCTCTGAGCCTTCGGATCTCCTTTTTGATCTCATCAATGGTCTGCGAGGTGTGTTCTTTTTTTACATCAGTCCCGATGACGAAGAAACCCTCCTGCTTTAAAGAAACAACGTTTGATGAAATACCATAGGTAAAGCCTTTGTCCTCTCGAATATTTTTCATTAATCGAGACCCAAAGAATCCTCCTAAAAGTTCATTCAATACCAGAAAAGAGGGGTAATCGGGGTGATTACGCTTGAATAACACTCGCCCCAAACGAATCGAGGACTGCAGGCTATTCTCCTTGCGAATTAGTATTTGATCCTTATCGGCGGCGGTAGGAAAATATGATCTGGGATTTCTCTCTCTTCGGGTAAAATGCCCGAAATAAGAGTTGAACCATTTGAAATTATCGGGATTGTAATCTCCGGAAACGAAAATTTCAAACTTCCTAAGCACTGTGTCCTGGTAATAATTGTTCAGCATCTCAGAATCAATCTGATCAACATCGTCCTCGCTCAAATTGCGGCCATATGGATGAGCAGAACCAAACAGCAACTGGCGAATGTGCTTGAATGCTACTATATGATTCATTTGGTTCTCCACTTTTATGTCCTGTTTTTTTATGTTCTGGAGAGTGCCTAATTGCTCAGAGGGGAATATAGACTTAAATATGATTTCTTCCAGCAGCGGAAGCAATGAGGGCAGGTGACGAGTAAGCGTGTATAAAACAATGCTAACTCGATCCATCCCGGGATGAAATTCAAGCACGCCGCCGTACTGAGCCACCAATTGACTAATCTTCTTTCCCGTTCGCTTGGCGGTTCCCTCACCGAGCATTTTGGTTGTAAAAAAAGCAACTCCGCTTTTCGGTTCCAACCACGCCCCAGCACGATAAATGATCTCCACCTTGACCAGCGGTTGCTGCCCCGCTTCTACTATATGCAGTGGAAGGCCGTTGTCAAGGTATTCGGTTACGGCCTGCTTAATTTCAAACTCTTGAACTTTTTTGAAGGGGGGAGGAGAAACTCGATCCAGCATTAAGGTTCATCAGTAACCGACTCCTGGTACGTTTTGGTATCGAAATCGAACAGTAATGTGAATCGCAACGTTTCGGATAGAGGATGATTCTGTTCAGAAGGTATCAGGTAAGCAAAGTCCACTCCAAACACCTGGTATCTGAACCCCAGCCCCAGTGTGAAAAACTTGCGATTACCCTTGAAGGCGCTTTCGTAAAAATATCCGGTGCGGGCTGAAAACAACTTTTTGTACCAGTATTCAATTCCAGCGCCGATTGTGATTTCCTTGATTTCCTCTGAAAACCCATCTGGCGCATCCGAAAAAGAACCGAAGGTGCCGCTGAGCAGGCTGCGGTTGGGATCTTTTCCCCGTTTGATTACAGGGCTTCCATTGATGATTACAAATTGGCCCAAACTATCGATTTGGTAAACCGGTGGTGTTGGGACCAATAGCTTGTTAAAATCTACGGCCAATGTAATCGTATTGTACGGATCAAGATTAGTCGTGAAGGCAGTACCAAGTCTAAGGTTGCCCGATATAAAATCTTGGTTGCTGTCGTTGGAATAGGTTATTTTCTTGCCAATATTGGACATATGGGTTCCGAACGCAATATTTGAATTTTTACCACTGAAAAGGAAGTCTTTCTCGTAGTAGACTCCCAAGTCTACCGCTACGCTGGTACCATTTTGTCCGTCATTCCCCGGGGCGGTGAAGTTGCCGGATAGATTGGAATGAATAAAACGTGTGGTCACCCCGATCCCAAAGCCCTCAACGAGCATTCTGGAATAAGTTGCATCCAAAGAAAACTCACGCGGATTGAATTCCCCAAGGGGTTCGCCAAAATTATCGGTCAGATTTATCTCCCCCAGATCGAAATACCGCAGTGAAACTCCCACAGCCTGTTCCCGGGTTATTTTCTTGTATGCAGACAAATATGAAATGGACATATCATTTATGATCTTTCCCAGCCATGGGGTATAGGAGGCCGAAAAGCCTATGTCCGTTTCGATGAATGCCAGTTTGGCGTTATTCCAGTGAATAGAGTTAGCGTCGGCGGATGTGGCTACTCCGACATCTCCCATTGCTCCGGACCTGGCGTCCGGGGCTATAACCAAGAATGGTACTGCAGTGGTTATAACTCGTCGTGCCGTATCCTGCCCGGAAATAATGGCCGTAGATTGTCCCCATGACAGCATTGGTAATATTACCAGCGCACACGCACCAAACGCCTTCAATCCCCTCTTCATATTTTGCCAATTACGCATCAAAGATAATTAATTTATGATTATCAGTTTTTTGAATGTTTCGTTTTTTGAGCCGTCCTCAAGTGACTGAAGTACAACCCGATATATGTAAATTCCTTCCTTGACTTGGTCGCTCTGATAGCCGCGACCGTCCCATTCAATTGCCTCCAGGGTAGGAGGACTATCACTATATGAGTTCTTCAAGGATATAACCAGTTCGCCTTTCAAGTTGTATATGTCGACACTTAAAGCTAAATCCTCACCTTCCCGGTTATGACTGATTCTGAATTTGGTACTGGCGGAAAATGGGTTCGGATAGTTAATAACGCTTTGAATGTCAATCTTAGCGCCTTCTCCCACGAAAAATTCCAAAATTTGTTCATTGGAGTTATTATGCGAGTCCCATGCCTTGAACCTGATGGTATGGCGCCCGGGTTCCAGGTCAGTAAAGGGGAATTCAACCCATCCTGAGGTGAAGTCGTCCAGGTCGGTAACAAAAAAATCATTCAGAATAAATTCGTGCTCATCATCGAGGTAAGCTTTTATTTCCTGCCCAAATCCGATGTTCGTTATGTTGATGCCATTTTCATCCTGGATCCGGGCGAAAAGGGTTGTATTAGGGCCAGTCCAACCGCCGAATTGAAAACTTGGATCATCCATATAAAGGCTAATTTCTGGGGGTTCGGTGTCAATGGGTATATTCGGGTTGCTTCCTCCGATCAGGATGTTCAAATTGGCCCCGTTTGCGTCCAGCAAAGAATCGCTGGCGTACATGCTGACTTTAGCTTGGTCCAAAGTGTAAGAGATATTTTTGGGAACTACGAAATCAATTTCAAATTCTCCCGCGGTTACTGAAACCTGCCCTTTGAAGATTTTACTCTTTCGTTCAAGAAAAGTGACACTTGGACTCTCGTTACCGAAGGTGGTCATCTCGGAAGCCTTGTCAAAAATGGTGGCAATAAGGACACCAGAAAAATCTTTCATTACCTGACCATTGGCCTGTGTGATTTGACCTTCCAGTTTAACCGTCTCAAGCGCTCGGAGATTGGTGGTTGAATCCGAAATGGGTGTTCCGTTGATCGAGGTTATGGAAATACTTTCCTTTGGATAGGTAAGCTTCATTGAGGGATCACCCAGTAGTGAAAAATTTCGATTAACGCTTCCGCTCAAGCTGTTGTTCTTGGTAAACTTCATGATATCTCCCAGGGTCTGATATTGGCCATTGACCCTTTCAAAAAGCGTGCTCATCAAGGCGGTATTCAGCTGGAAATTGGTGTTGGAAAAAACCGGCCGAGCTGTGGTTATCAAGGCAATGGCCCCTCCTTTTGGGTTGGTCACCAGTAGCTCCCCACCTGATCGGCGATTAGGATCATCATGCCGTCCAAATTCACATGTTGCGGTGACGAAAAGGGGTAATTGATCCCGGTTTTTATATTCTTTGATGGTTTGGAGATCGAGAATGCCCTCTTGCGCCCAACCCGTTTCTCCTCCGTGGCCGATGAAGTTTACCATCAAAACCCCATTTTCTACCGCGTTATTAAGTTCCTCATTGAGATCAGGAACTATTTCTCCCTTAGGCGTGGGAATTTGCTGAAAGGCATCCATATACAATTTCTTGATATCGAATTCGCTATGGGCCGTGTCAACCAAGGTGGCTAATTTCTCGGCATCCCGCTGATGTATGTTTACATCTCCATCATCAGCTACAAAAACCACTTGATTCCGCCAATCTCCAACGGATTTGGGATTGTTGGTATAGTTGAGGATCTTAGTAACCACTTCCTTGGCTTCCTTTGCATCCACTACCGGCAACCGGCCGATCCCAATGTCCATTATGTGGTCTCCTTGCCGGGATTCTTCCCATAACCCTTCGTCCTGATCCAGGAATCCATAATAATCGTCTGAAGAAAAGCTAAAAATAGGATGTAAGCTGTTCCTTGATTCATATATGGGTACCAGGTTTTTCTCCCCTGGCAGGTATTCCTTATAATCGTAAGAGCCCTTTCCAAATAACAAAAGATACTTTAAGCCTCCGGCTCCGCCTCCCTTCTCATATAAATGCCTCATGTAATCGCGAATGGCAGTCAGATCCTGGGCACCGGAAGCGAACTCATTATAGATCTCGGTTGTGGTAGCTACCTTGACCGAGAGACCGTCATTCGACGTTCTGAACGTGGCCAGCCGCTGAGCTTCTAATAACAGGCTGGGGTGGGTAACGACCACCATATCCACCACTCCGGCGCCTCGAAGGTTTTGATTGGGTACGTTTCCTTTGAAAAACGGAACTTTTCCACTCGATGGAATGAAGGCAATGAATTCCTTCAACTCTTGAGTACTAACCCCAAAACGAGCCTTGTCCCCGGCTGTGGCGGCATCTTGCTTGGCCGGCAGAAGAGGATCACTGATATCCCAAATTAGTGCTTCAGAGCTAAATTGGCTGATTTCAAAGGTGGACTGATCATTCTTAAGGCTGGATCTGGACCTGAAGGTCAACTGGTCCTCCTCGAGTGCCAATTGTCGGGACGCTGTTATGAACAGGAAGTTCAGATACCCAAGAGAACGCGCCGTCGTCAGCCTTTCATACTCCAAACCAACTATTAGCTCATCACCAGTGATGGAGATCTCATCGCTGGTGATCCGGAAGGTATCAATGCTGTTGGTTCCTTTGAGTGAATAGGTTCCTGCGTCCACTTTTTGAATGGGTAGCTCACCGATGGGCTGATTGTTCATGCTTACATTGAACTTGGCAGCTCCAAAGGATTGGCCTACGACGGAGGCTATTAATTGAATAGCACTTCCTGGAGTGATTTTGGAGATCGAAAATAAGAAATCCTGAGTCAGGATGAAGTCAAACTTCTCGCCGTACCATTCCCTGCCAGATCCCGGACTTAAGACTTTGACCCGATCATCTTCATGGGACACATAATAATCGTAATCGTTGATCAAAGGAAAACTTGTTCCTTGATTCTGGTTTTGCCCGATCCTTAGCCCGGGTGAATTTGAAACTGTGACAAAGTAGAAAGTCGTATCGGAATACAAGTTCTTTTGGTAGAAAAAATCGTTTGCTGCGGGGTCATACTCGTACCGGTCGGCTCCCTGGCCATAGAACAATAGGTAATCTTGAGGGTCAAATACCCCATCATCCTCCCCAACCATTTGAATGGCGTTTTCGATAAGATCCTGAGGCCTGGGATCACTGTTCGCTTGAGGGAGCATGCCTCCCCCGTTTCCATATATCCTTAGATTCCGAGGATCAAAATCCTCAGGATCGAGGCCTGCATTTTGAAGAAATTCAAAATCCAGTCGGTGGACTCCGTACTCTACTACTCCAATTTTGATCCAGGGGCCCTGGGACAGTATGCTATTTGTCGGGTTTTGCGAGAATGCTAATCCGGGCCAGCATCCCACCAGCACAAACGCCACCAAACTCCAGATCCAAATTCCGGGTACTATCATTATCAGGAACCGCTGATTCCTTTAGAAATCAAACGCTTTCACCATCAAATTTATTTAAACTGTGTCGAAATTATTAACACCAAATTGCAGCGAATAATTGCTTTAACGTGAAATTAAGGTGGGTTAGGGGGTCGTGACGTTCCGTTTCAGGAAGGACAAAATTAAGTATAAAATTAGAATTAAGGGAATGGAGGGAACTTTAAATACAACCACCAATCCCAAGCTAAGGGCCAGGAATATGATCTCCTCCCGGTTGGAGGACCAGCTCCGGCTTTTGAACTTGAATGCCATGAGCCTAACGTTGCTGACCAGCATGAACGACAGGAATATGGATAGAAAAACCAGTAGCTGGGGACTTTTTATCCAGTCCGAAACCAGGCCTTCCCCCAGTGCGATGTAAGGCAAAGAACTTACTAGTATTGCATTAGCCGGGGTCGGCAAACCAATGAATGAGTTGCTTTGCCGAATGTCTATATTGAATCGAGCCAATCTAATGGCTGAAAAGGCGACCACCGTAAACGACACGTAAGGTAGGTAGACCCCCGAAGATGAAACTTCCAGCATTTGGAATAGAATTACCGATGGAAGGAGGCTGAAAGTGATCATATCTGCCAGGGAATCAAGCTCTTTGCCAATTTCTGACTGAACCTTTAGAATACGAGCGGACATCCCATCCAAAAAGTCAAGCAGGGCCCCGACCCAAATCATAATTGCACCCTCGATCAGGTTTCCCTGAAATACCTGAACAATTCCCAAGCAGCCACTAATAAGGTTGCAGATGGTAAGAAAATTAGGAATATGCTTCTTGATAACCTTCAACAACTTGAGAATCAGGACCCCTCTCCAACAAAAGGATTATTGGCCTTTTCATAGCCAACAGTGGTTTCGGGACCGTGGCCGCAGTAAACAGTGGTATCGTCATCTAAACTAAAAACTTTGGATCTAATATTGTCGATTAGCGCATCATGATCTCCTCCAGGGAGATCGGTTCGTCCTATGCTATTTCGAAAGAGCACATCGCCTCCAATACAAATGTTCTGCTCGGCATTGTAAAGCATAATATGGCCGGGGGAATGTCCTGGTACCAGAAGGATTTTTAGCTTTACGTTTCCAACTTCTAGCTCATCCCCTTCCTCCAGGAAATGTTCGGCTGCCGCTGGTTGATAGCCAGGAAAACCATAGTTGGATGCATAACTGGCAACCGATTTGAGCATGGGCTCTTCGTCTCGGTGAATGGTCAACGGTACGTTGTAAGTGTTCTTGATGAACTGGTTACCTAATACGTGATCAATATGGCAATGGGTGTTGACAAGGCCGATAACTTTCAAATTCTGGTCAGTGACATACGAAACGAGTTCTTCCTGCTCCAAAGGCTCATAACATCCCGGATCAATGACAAGGCATTCTCCAGAATCTTCATGAACCACAAATGTATTTTCCATAAATGCTCCGAAGCAGAACGATTTGATATGAATCATAGAATGCTCAACTTAGTTTCACTGCTAATTTAGGGGAAATCCCAGAACTCGTGCCAAGCAACAATACTAAAGTGGATTACCTGATCGTCGGATTGGGAATTGCCGGTTTATCCCTTGCTTACCAGTTAATTAAGAGAGACAAGAAGATCATTGTCTATGACTCATGGCAAAAAAACTCTTCCTCTCGGGTGGCCGCCGGGATGTACAATCCAATAACCGGAAGAAGGATGGTCAAGACCTGGAAGGCTGATCTCGTTTTTCCCTATCTCTTGGACTTTTATCTTGAATTGGAAAGTCTGCTTGGGGCGAAGATCATACATCACGTAGGAATTTATCATCCCTTCAAGTCCCTCAGGGAACAGAACGACTGGGAGTCAAGAATGGGTGCTGACCAAAGCGATGTTTTTGGTTGTACTGTTGTCAGGACATCACAGTATCCTCAATTCGAGCTAGATCCTCACGGCGGCACGGTGATCCCCCTTTCAGGATTCGTTGATCTGCCTCGGCTAATGCTAGGATTTCGGGATTTTCTTAGATCGCGAAAGCTAATTGTGGAGGAAAAACTCGATCCGAACCGGTTGGAGTTGGAAAACGGCCGGGCCATATATCAAGGAATTTCTGCCCGGAAAATTTTGTTCTGCGACGGGATAGAAAGTGCAGGGGGGGAATTATTTAACTGGCTTCCTCTGCATCCGGTCAAGGGTGAGATCCTAACTATCCACTCGGATGCCGGGCTGGATCGAATCATAAATCGAGGGGTTTTTATACTACCTCAAGGTAACGATAAGTACAAAATTGGAGCAACCTATAACTGGGAGGATACGTCTTATAATACCACGGATTCAGCTCGATTGGAGTTGATTCTAAGGCTTAATCAACTTGCAGAACTCAGGTATGAGGTGGTGGATCAGGTGGCGGGCATCAGGCCAACGTCGCGGGACCGTCGTCCCTTTATTGGAATCCATCCTGAATTCGAACAAATTGGAGTTTTTAATGGTTTAGGAACCAAGGGTGTATCTCTGGCGCCATACTTTTCAGATCATTTCATAGATAGCCTGGAACAGGGTTCTGAGCTGGATGCAGAAGTCAATATTAGTCGATATTTTTCGTTATATTCCAGACAATAACAAGATAGGTGGTTGTGAGATGAGTCATTGGAAGGTCCTTGTAATTTTTTCAGCTTTTTTAGTTTTTAGCCAGCCAGCGCAGAGCCAAGATAATCTTGATAGATTTGGTAAAAACCGTCTCCAATTCAAAGATTTTAACTGGAGGTTCTACAGCACGGACAACTTCGATATCTATTTCTACGATGGGGGCAATGAGAACGCTAAGAATGCGGTCGCCTACCTGGAAGAGGAATTTGAGAGCATTACTGAGGTTTTGGGATATGCTCCTTACAACAAGACCAAGATCTTTCTCTACAACTCGATCACTGATCTTCAGCAAAGTAACATAGGTGTAAATGAAAAGACCTATACCATCGCTGGTCAGACCAACTTTGTCAAGTCTCAAGTTGAAATAGCCTTCCCTGGTAGCCTGTCGGAGTTTAAGCGGGTGCTGAAGTTGGATGTCACGAGAATGTTGATTAATGACATGATGTTCGGTGGCAGCTTATCGGATATGTTCCAGAATTCCTATTTGCTCACTTTGCCTCGGTGGTTCATTGAGGGCGCTGCTCATTATGTCGCATATGGTTGGAGCGTAAATATGGACGATTACGTAAGGGATCTTTTGGGCAAAAATGACTTCAAAAAGCTAACAAAATTCTCCGGGAACGATGCGACGATTGTTGGGCAGTCCATCTGGAATTACATTGGCGAGAATTACGGACGTAGCAACATTTCCAACATTCTGAACCTGACTCGGATCATCCGGAATGAGGAGAACAGTGTTGCCAACACCTTGGGACTGCCATTTCGCCAGTTCATATTTGACTGGCAATTCTACTATAAGGGAATGGCAGAACAAATCAAGCAAAACTATATCACCCCCCGGGATAGCAACGCGATCAGAAAGAAAAATCCCAGAGATCTTGTTTATGCAAATCCAAAGATCAGTCCAAATAGTCGTTACTTGGCTTTCTCCGGGAATGCAAATGGAAAGTACAATATCTACGTTAGGGACTTGCTGAGCAAGGAGGAGGCCAAAGTCTATACTGGCGGGTATAAGGTAATCGATCAGCCGGTGGATTATGAAATTCCAGTTATGGAATGGAGAGACAATAATACCCTGGCGTTCATAAGCCCTAAGTTTGGAAAGCTGAACTTATGGCTCTTCGATCTACCCTCCAAAACAAAACAAAAGAAAAGCCTCGCTAGATTCAATCAGATCAAAGATTTTGATTTTTCCCAGAACGGCCGATTGATCGTTCTAAGTGGAGATTTGAAGGGGCAGAACGATCTATTTCTTCTTAGCATGAGAAGAAATGCAGTCAAGCGACTGACCAATGATATTTTTGATGACCTTGGACCCAAATTTATTCCAAACACCACGGCCATCGTATTCAGTTCCAACCGTGGAACGGACTCGTTGCAAAACCTATCAAGGAATATTGAATCTGCCGATGAGAACTTCGATATTTATCTGTATGATTTGGATACGACAACAACGACTCTGGTAAATCTTACCAGAACCGTAAGCAAGGACTTCCAAGCTCACCCATTTGGACTCGATTTTTATTACCTAAGTGATCAAAAAGGGATTTTCAACCTTTACCGGTACACTACATCAGACAGCATATTCTCTCAGGTCACCAACTACGACAACAGTATTCATCAGTTTGATATCAGCGAAAAAACCAATACACTGGTTTATACCATGATCAGCAATGGTAATGACAATATCTTTGTGGAAAGGAATTTTAACTTTAACCAAACTATTTTCACTCCGCAGACCAAACGACAAAGCATACTCCAGGCCAAACTTCTTTCGAATCGCCTGAAATCGCCCGCGATAAAATTGCAAATTGGTTCTCCTGTCCGGGAGCCACAGAAAGAGGAAACCCTGGTAGAGGACGGGTCCTTAGCCGATCTGATTGATAGCCTTACTTTTGAAACTTTAGAGGATGAGGTCCTGCAGCCTTCAGAGGATATTGAAATAATAGATACCGAAATAATAGATACTGACAACTACGTTTTTGATACGGAGCAAGATGAAGATTCGGATGCACCCACATTTCTGGAGAACTATCGTCGAAGTCAAAAGGAAAGGGCTGTAACCGGCCCTTTCGGCTACAGGTCCCGGTTTAGTGCTGATAACATAGTGACCTCATGGGTGATCGATCCTCTGTTGGGCTTCGGGATAAAGCTGGAAACCCAAATGAACGACATTCTGGAGAACCATAAGTTCTATGGAGGAATTCTGGCCACTTCCGATCTGAAGAGTGGGGACGTTTTTGCCGAATATCAGTTCTTGAAATACATGGTGGACTATAATGCCCGGTTCGATCGTAATGTTATTTTCATCCAGGAGGACCAAGCTTTGCAAAAGTACACTCTGAATCAAATGGAGGTTGGAGCATCGCTGCCATTGAGCGTCACCTCCCGGGTTTCGGCAAGTCCATTCTATGCGTTTACGAAGTTCCATGATCTTGATCCGGATGTGCTTAGGTCCAATCCAATTTCCCCGCCTACTAATAATGCCGACCCTAAAATCAGGTCTAATTATCACTATCTTGGGTTAAAACTAGGTTTTGTTTTCGACAACACTGTAACCAAAGGGTTAAATATCATTGATGGATCGAAGGCCAAAGTGGAGTTTACGCACTATGAAGGCATCACCCAAAGTAAAACCAGCTTTTCCAATTTTAACCTGGATGCCCGCCATTATCAGAAGATTCATAGAGAATTGATATTCGCGACAAGATTGTATTACGGAAGGTTCTTCGGACGTAATACCAAGGACTATCTGTTAGGTGGCATGGACAATTGGCTATTCAACAAAACCGACAACATAGGCCAGGGGGATCCGTTAACATTTGAAACGTATAAAGATAACAGTAACATTCTGTTCGCCCAGTTCATCACTCCGCTGAGAGGGTTTAACTATAATAAGTTCAATGGCGAGAACGTGCTGCTCTTTAACGCCGAACTGAGGTTCCCGATAATAAGGTATTTCCATCGAGGTCCCATTTCTTCAAATTTACTGAGAAACCTTCAACTGGTTGGTTTTTATGATCTAGGTTCAGCCTGGACTGGTAATACTCCCTTCGCTACAGAAAACAGCCTGAATACGATTGTAATCAACCAAGAAAACTCGCCATTTCAAGCCAGGATAAAGAATTTTAATAATCCTTGGTTGTACAGCTACGGAATGGGAGTTCGAACCGTGCTATTGGGCTATTACATGAAATTTGACTTGGCTTGGCCAGTTGAAAATTACGAAGTCGGTTCGCCTAAGTTCTATGTAACCCTGGGTTACGACTTCTAGCTTTCACCCTGCCTATTCTAAGCAAAAGATTTCCATTATGATCAAGTCCATGACCGGTTACGGAAAATCATTCTCTGACTCTGACCATCTTAGAATTGATGTAGAAGTTCGCAGTCTGAATTCTAAGTTCCTGGATTTAAGTTTGAGGGTACCGAAAGACCTCGCCGAGCGGGAAATTGAGCTGCGTAAAGTGGTCGCTAAAAAATTGAGCCGGGGCAAAGTAAACCTCGCTGTCGAAATACTAAAAAAGGGCGAGACCTCCATTAGCATCAGTTATGACGAGGCCAAATTCCAGGCCTATTACGATCAGTTAAAGGCTTTAGCTGAAAAGGTTGGGGTGAAAACTGATGAAATCTTTAAAATGGCGGTTCAATCCCCTGAGGTGAGCAACACCGGGCAGGCCGACTCGCTTGCGGATCAGGATTGGGACTTGATCACAAAGGTCCTGAAGCAGGCTCTTGATCAACTTGAGTCGTTCCGAATAAAGGAAGGAAATGTATTGTCCAAGGATCTGGAAGAATACGTGTCGAAAATTTCAGCACTTCTCAAGCAGGTAGCGATGGAAGAACCAAACAGAATCTCACGGGTACGTGAGCGCATGGAGCAGAGCCTCGGAGATTTACAATCCAAAACAAAGGTGGATCCAAACCGTTTTGAGCAGGAGCTAATGTATTACCTGGAGAGACTGGACATCTCGGAGGAAATGGACCGCCTAAGAAGCCATTTAGCTTATTTTCGAGAGACTCTGTTTGATAAAGAGTCTCAGGGTAAGAAGCTGGGATTTATTGCCCAGGAAATGGGTCGCGAAATCAATACAATAGGTTCAAAGGCCAATCAAGCTGACATTCAGAAACTCGTGGTCGCGATGAAGGACGAGCTGGAAAAGATAAAGGAGCAGTTGTACAATATTCTATAAAAAAAAGCCCCGAATTCCTTCGAGGCTCCCCTCATAATATTTCTAAATCGGTTTAGCCGAGCTTGAAAGTTATGGGCAAAATCATCCGAACCTTAACTGGACGTCCGCGTTGCTTCCCAGGCTTCCACTTCGGGGCTCCGCCGATCACTCGGGCTGCCTCTTCGTCGCATCCTGCGCCAATTCCCTTTACAGACTGAACATCGGTGATGGTGCCATCCTTGTCGACAACAAATTGAACAAATACTTTGCCCTCAATTCCCATTCTGCGAGCCTGAGCCGGATACTTTAGATTCTTGCTGACATATTTATAGAAAGCAGACATCCCCCCATTGGGCGTAGGCTGCTGCTCCACCACTGTAAAAATCTCATCAGCGATTTCTTCTTCCGGCGCATCATCGAATACCACTTCTTCAATTACGGTTTCCTCAGTAACCTCAACATCGAGATCAATCTCAATTTCGTCCTCGATTTCTTCCTCGTCCGGTACTTCTATGATTTCTGGCTGCTGGATTTTAGGGGGTGGGGGAGGTGGCTGTTCTGTAGGAGGGATATCCATGATATCCTCAAAATTATCATTTACATTGCCGAGATCGAGCAGACTACCGTCATCATAGAATCTCCACTCAAAAGCGGAAATTACCAATAGTAAGCTAACAACTAGCCCAATGTTCAGGAATAATCCCGTCTTAGGGTTGAGGTCAGCTTGAGGGCTTTTTTTCAATTCCATATTCGATCCTTTTTAAAGTGACAGCAGGGCCCGTTTACAATTGGGCTATTACCAAATATACATTTTTTTCGCTAAAGCAAATTTCGGTTGCTTGGTAGGATAACGTTGCGGCGGTCCACTAAACTCCAATAAGCTCATCATATTGTTCTGCTGACAGGAGCTCAACCAATTCACTTTTATCTCTAATCTTAACCTTGATCATCCATCCCTTGCCGTATGGGTCCTGGTTGACCACTTCGGGTTCTGATTCAAGATCCAGGTTAATCACCTCGACCACACCGGAAACCGGCATGAATAAATCGGAGACCGTTTTGACTGCTTCAACAATTCCAAAAGCGGCTCCCCTGTCGAGGTCCTCACTTTGGGTTTCTATTTCCACGTAAACTACGTCACCGAGTTCTCCCTGAGCAAAATCAGTTATACCGATCAGCCCATGATCATCCTCGATCTTTATCCACTCGTGATCTTTGGTGTATTTCAATTCCTCGGGTGTATTCATATTGGGCAGGTTTTGAGGACTAAAAATACATTCTTTTTAATAAAGACGATTAATTAATCAGACAAACTAAATCGGACCTGAGTACCGAAGCCAGTATTAGATCTCTTGAATGAATTCGAGACTCTTGGCTCATTAACATTTCGCTCGAAATACACCTGGATGTTAAGTCGCTGATTCAAAACATAACTTAACGTTGGACGAAATTGAATGTTGAAATTTCCACTAGTCACGGTATTGATCTCTGCAATCTTACGCTGAACAGTCTTGCTGTTTCTGAGGGTGAAATTAAACCGGAAGGTGAGATCATTTTTGAGTCTGACAGTTCTGCCCTGGATGCGGAAAGGCACCTTGAAGTTGTTTTTGGTAAGTCCAAATTCGAAACTAAAGTCACTGCTTCTCTGCTCGGTTACTTGGGCATTGTTCAAATTTAAAAGGATAGCCCTTTCCTTCTTAAATTCTGCCCGGGCAGTTACCCTGCTTTTGGTTCTAATGCTAAGGCCAATTAGGGGAGCGAAAGTCTCCCTAATCCCTACTTGACCCACTATATATATTGGAACGATCTGATCGTTCTCGGAACTAGGTGCTGGTAATAGAGGGTAATCTTCGATATCGTTATTGATCTCCAGGAACTGTTCATTGTATAATAGTGAGCTGGAATAGTTGCTCACGTCGTAGGATGACTGGTACGCATGAGTAATGCTGATTGATGAGAAAACTTCGCTAAGGACCTTGATTCTGGATAGTCCGGAATAATCCACCCTCCAATTGGGCAATGGTGTTCGAGGAAACGGATTAATCTCAATCGTTTCAGGGTCCCGATCGGAGTAGGCTGCTTGGAACGCGGTGATCAGAACATCCTGTGAATTCAGACTATACTCCAGGCCGCTTGCCGCTGTTAACCTACGGGCTATGATCTCCCGATAGTCCTCGAAATTTTGAAAAACCGGTGAGTTGTTGTCCAGGTCATCACTGATAAACGCCGTCTTTATAACAGGATAGGATATACTGTATTGCCCTATTCGCGATGGCGTCAATGAAACAAAACCATTGATATTATCGATTGTGTCGGTTTCGAGCGATCGGTCATCAAAGCGAAATATTTCCTGGAAAGTGCTTGACTTGTTCTTTTTGGCATCAATCTGAATTTTGAGATCGCGCACCGGCTCGATTTGGGCCTTGAAACTTAGATTCTCATTCGCAGTCTGCGAAAATGGCGTAGTCAGCCTTTGGTTAGTGATCAGCCAATCCTTTTGGGCAGCCTCTCTCCTAATATTCGGATTTTGACTCCCTAGGATGAACCCCCACCCAGGCGCATCGAAAGCGCTGTCGAGCCCAAAGAGGAAGGCACCCTTGTTGTAACCGGGCAACGTAGTACCCTCGCGAGAGGTGTAATTGAAGTCGAAGTTACGGAACGACATGAGTAGCCTGAGGATTCCCTTTAGCCCTTTGAAATCGGGGGTTTGAGATTGAGTCGTGTCGCTCGAGGCCGCGGCTGGCCTCCGGCTTCTTCTCGGAGGGCTATTGATCCCTTTAAGAAATTTGGATTTGTTGTATAGGGAAACCAGGTCCACCTTGGAAACCAGAGACAACTCTCGGTTGTTGGTTATGATATTCCCAAATTTAAGACTGTCCTTTACCGCGAAGGAGCTAGACGTAATTGCTTCGGCAGTCCAATTATAACCAACTCCATAACGAATGTCGCTGCGAATCCAGTCAGTCAATGGAATTTTGTCCAAGGGCAATCGATAAGTAAGCGACATGGTCTGGTCAAAATTCTTCATCCGGCCCAGGTTCTTCAAGTTAGTCTTTATTGAATCTCTCTTGGCCTGTGTATCTATGTCTCCCCTGGGCTCATCAACGATCGCATTAGCCCGGGCCTCGTAGTCGAAGGCAATACTCTTTGTAATATTCCAGCGCAAATTGTAGGACCGGTTGAAGAAGAAATACTTTTCGAAGTTGGGATCTATTCCGGCCGTGGTCAGGTTGTCATTCCAAAACTGGGTTCGGATAAATCTCCGGTCCAAATCCCACCGGAATCCCAAGCTGCTGGGAACAAAATTTAGGTTAATATCCTTTATCAGCTTCAGCCAGTTGCTATTTAGGAAATTCACGTTCTTAAAGGGTTCAAGGCTCTTCTCCTGGGGATTGTAATTGTAGGCTAGTGCCAATCGATAGCTCCTGTTTAGGTACGATTCGGTGGTGTGATTGCTGGTGCGTTCTTCGGTAAAAGCATAGGTGAAAGAGAGGTTTTCAATATCGTAGATATGTTGTTTGGCTCCCTCTTTGGTCTTGACCTTACGAATGTTTGTGAAATTGAGACTCTTGCGGGTCGTTTGATCCTCCACAATATCTGCATATCGCTGCCTATCTTCCTCCAATTCAAACCCCTCCAAAGTGGCTGACAAGGGTGTGTCCTGATCATATGGATCCCATTCCGGGGTAGCGTTATCCCTCTCGTAGCTGAAAAACATGGGAATTTTCAGACCAATTTTTTCAGGCAAAAGCTTGTCCAGGTTTAGGTTGGTAGATATATCGTAGAGCCTGGATTCCCATCTAGTTCTCTCAGAAATCTTGGATTGAATCCCGCCAAATCCGACCGTCACAATCCGGGTCGAGGCCGAAATGGTTCCAAAGTCGGCCAACTTGCTACTGAAGCGCAAATTCGAAGCCCAGCCCTTAGTTTTGTCGAAGTCGGTAACGCGCAATTCATTGACCCAGATCCTGAAAGATTTGGCATCCTGTTCGTCCACTCCAGAGGGGTTGCGCATCCCGATCATTAAACTCTTTACCACGCTCAGATCCGGACGCCCTCTTACATAGACCTTGTATTGCCTTATTTCGCCTTCGAATCGAATGGTTATCGGCTGTGCAAGTCGGTCCCGGCGAGACTTCAGGGCCAGCAATTCATCCAGCGCTATGTCGATTTCATTCTCGGATGGCCATATGGCCTCCGCATTTTCGGGACCGGTTCCAAGAGGGGTTATAGTCAGAGGCACTTCCACCTCGTAGTAATTCTCAGTAAAATCGGTGCCCAATCTTAGAAAGGCGGTGACTTCCTGGTCCTGGACCTCATCATCTAAACTTAGCGGTTGAGCACTGATAAACATTTTTATTCGACCGTAGTTCAGCATATCCAAACTGACATTCTTAAAACCGGCCCGGCCGGCTTTTTCGGGAAGATCCGTGACCGTTAGCTGCATGGATTGCTCGTTTTGACGTCGTTCAATGGTGGATATGTTGTCTCGATCGCGGTTAATGCCTGGGGGTAAAACATAAGGAACCTTATCGGGCCCTCCCACCGAATTTTCCTCGATATTCACCACTGAGATGGTAAATTCAACATCCTCATCTTCTATAACTTCATCAAATCCCTCTTCCTGTAGTTTATCCGTATTCTGGAATACCCTCCATTGGGTACCCACCAATTGGAATTTCACCAGCCTCAAGACCGCTGGCTGCCGCCAACCGGTCAAATAGGTCCGAATATTGCGGATGGACTTGAAGCCGTTGATGCTACCGATCGCGCGGTCGGGCTCCCGGACGGGAATTCGAAAAAGATACCAGGTGGTTTCACCGTCTGAATGCACTAATTTATCCACAATGTGCTGCTTCCCGATTTCCAATTGTCCTGGGCGCAGGTCGATCTTGTACTCATAGTATTCCTCTAGGTTTGAAATCGTATTGTCAACGTTCAAATCCTCGTTGTCCGGGATATTACTAGAGGAGGGCGTATACGGTAATGTATTGTCGGTTAAAACCGGAGAGTTATTTTCAAGACCATTGAATTGCTTGTATCGCTCAACGATTTTGCGGTCTTCCGCATCATGCTCGCCTCCAAGATAATAGTCAAAATCATCTGAGCTCGGGTCAATGCGTAGTTCCGGGGGGGCCACGCTCAAGTAGTCATCGTCGAAAAAGAAGCTACCCTCGTCCTCGCTTCTGAGACCATCCCATCCCACATCCTGATTAGGTCGGGCACTTGTAGAGTTGTCAAATGCCGCATTTAAATATTGCTGTCTGGTCACATAACCCCAGTCGGTTTTCAGCGCCTTGGTGGTGTCTCCATCTGCGGGCAGGCCGTTTTCAAAAGCATGCCTTTCATCATTTAGAACGTCTTCGGAGACACTGCCCAAATTAAAAACCATAAATCCTCCTGTACGATTTATCGAATTCTCAATTCCATCTATTACCCTACCCCGAGGCGAATCGATGAACGGGTCCATCATCCAAAATTCAATAAACTCAATGTTGGTCTTATCAAAATCCACATCGAAGGTAATTGGACGGGTTATGCCTGCCCAGTTTGCTTCAGGGCCATCTTGGTTGAAAGTAGGGTTGTAATTGTAGGCGCCCCTTTCCGATGGGAAGTAGGCAAGATCGAAGACGGTTTCGTTGGTATTGACAACCTCCCGGTCCCTTTGCCTGAAAATCTCCTGAGGGGAGACTGGCCTCTGATAGTGGTTTTGAAGGTCTTCATCGTTAATATTGTCCGGGGTAATGTTGCTGTTGCTGCGGTAAAATATATTGTCCACGATGTACCAGGACATATTGCTTCTTTGATACCCTAATCCCAATTTGTTTGGTGCAGTTGCCCCTGTACGGTCCAAATTGAAACCGCTATTAGCCGGGGTGCTGGCCAGCTTCCAGGTGGCAGCCACGTTTCCCATCAGCCCGAATGGTGTCACCGTAGCCTCGAAATCATCTATATAGGAAGTGGAGGTGCCATCCACCTTATTAGACGTGCCGGGAACCAATTGCGCGAATTCCCCGCTAAATGCCACGTTGGACATCTCCTTTGTGTTGAGTAGCGGAAGGGCGTCGATCATGCGGGTGAGAAACCGGGAATCCTTGCGATAATTGAAGTCCAGGCCGTATTTGATATTTCGGGTGGGCTCATCCCCTATACTCACTCTGGAAACGAGGGGCTGCTCATTTAACCTGAGCAGGGTAGCCCCTATATTGATATCGTCGTTAACGACGTAGTCAACCCTCGCACCTAGCAAGGTCCGGTTCTGAAAATTAAACAGATCCGCTTTTTCGTAGGAGACTATGATTTCCTTGCCCGAATTGATGACCGACTCATTTAGGATTCGAACTTTACCAAAGTTGTAGTTGACCGTAAAGTCAACTCCTTCAGTCAACGGAGTATTGCCAGCAGTCACCCTCACCGAATTTTCGGCTATATTAATGCCGGGAAGGACAATTTCGTTGGAGGATCCGGCCAGAAATTTTCCCGAGATCCAATACTTATTTAGCTCGGCGATAAGTTCGACATCAGCTCGGGTTGTACGGTACAGAGTGTCATAAACATATCTTCGTACCAATTCCTCCTCCCCGGGGATAAAGAATTGTCTCAAATGAGCACCAAACGGTTCCAGCACCGGGAAAAAAATCGTACCATTCCGAGTATCTATGGTAAGGCCCTCTACGAAGTCAAAGTTGCCATCCGGTTGACGGTCCCCGGAAGGGTTCAGGCGATCCAGACTCATTATTTCGATCAAAGGCACATTTTTTAGGTTTTGTCCCTCATGGAGGCTTGGATTATCAATCCCGGTTCGATCGTCGCGATAGATGACGCGCAATTGGAAGCCTTCCCGGGTGATCTGACTGGCATGTAGATTATAGATGTTTTTCATCATCAGATCCCAGGTAGGTACCCGGGTATTGATCTTTGCTGGTCTTAGCATTTTTAAAAACAGAACTTCGTCTTCGCTTCGGTTAGCATAATCCTCGTTCAATTCACCCACTTTGAAGCGCTGTCCGTTCCAGGTATATTCGAAAGCAACGGCCAGTACCTCGTCATTCTGGAGTTTTCTCAACATAGATATTGTTCCCAACTTAGGATCAAAGTTGAATTCAGTTTCGGGCTCCAATCTGCGGGCCGAGGTAACTCTAACAAAGTCGGTTCCATTGTTAAGATTGAACGGTTCCATCTCCAATTCGCTATTCACCTTGTCGACATTTCTCAAGTCTGGGTCGGCCAAGAGCCGCCCCCACAGATCGTTGGCAGCGTTGTTGGTAGGTACACTCGAGGATGGAAGGTTGGACCCCATAGTGCCCGGATCGAAAATGATATCGTTTGACCCTTCACCTAAGTCTTGAAAGGCAACGAAATTTCTGAGCGTTCGAGTATCGTTATTCCGATTGATCAAGTAGACCTCTATCCGGGTGATATTGATCCCGGATAATGGGTTTGGAATACCCCGAAGCCAGGCCTCGTAATTGTCTCTGAAAAAGTGGCCAAGGAAAAAGTGCCTATTCTCATCGTAATTAGAAGCGCGGACCTCAAACTCCCGACCTTGAAAGCCTCCTTCCACGATAAGTGATTCGCTTTTGCCCCTCTGTGTGGAGGCCACACCGGTTACAAATACTTTGCCAAATTGCAGTTGTGTTTTCACTCCGAAAAGGTTCTGAGCCCCGGAAATCAGGCTGTTTCGAAGAGGGAGGCTAACATTTCCGATCTCTAACTTTTTAATAATATCTTCCGGGTATCCGGAGTATTCGACCTTAAGGTCATTTTCGAAATCGAAAGAATTGTTGTTGTCGAAATTTGCAGTGATCGCCAATTTCTCGCCGATCTTACCTACTACATTCATTGAGATTTGCTGGTCAAATTCAAAACCACCGTTCCGCTGCTGCTTTACCGGAATGGAGGGATTTTCAATTCGGGTCCATCTGCCTCCAAAATCTAGAGTAACAAAGCCGTTCTTTTGGAGTTCCAGAAAACTCCCGCCAAAAATGCGATCAAAAACTGGGCTGAAATATAATTTGGGAAGAAGATTTCTACCGCTGACGGCACTCTCCCCATCAAGGGCCTTAGAACGATTCTTCCAGTAATCCTTGATCATTTCCTTTTCCTGATACTGGTCGAACTCGTCGAAGCTCATCGACGTAGTTGGACGGTAGTTGAGATCTCCAATTTTCTCGTATATAGTATAGTTCATTCCTGTGTCTATTTCCACATTCAGCGTCAGGCTGGAGGGATCCTTCAGGAATAGCGGCGACGGGCTGGTAGTGTTTGAAAATGGATCCCCAAACCGATCCTTAACATTATACACTGGTTCAAAAGAAGGACGGTAAGATTTGACCGTGTCCTGAGTCAGCGAATCCAGGGCTACACTATCCCCCTGAACCTGCAAAGCAAGAGGTGAGTAGATATGGGTAGCCGGCCTCGCGATAGAATAGAGGGCTGAAATAGAGATAAAAAGCCCGGCGCAGTATGATATATAGGTACCAAATTTTGGCAAACCAAAAATCCGATCTCAGGTTATTTTCAGAGATAATTTAATTAATTCCTCAAGAGAGATTTCCTTCTCTCGGCGGAGAATTGTTGCGATGTTCTTCTCGGCAACGCTTTTGTTAAAACCGAGTGTCACTAAAGCCGTCAACGCTTCATTTCGTAATGTATTGTGCATAGGCTGGGATAAATCGGCTGATCTTTCCATTAATGCATCTCTTTGCATCCTATCTTTCAGTTCCAATATTATCCGCTGTGCGGTCTTCGATCCAATCCCCTTGATGCTCTGAATCGCGTCTAAGTCCTCATTGCTAATGGCAACTTGAAGTTCCTCCGGCCCTAGTGAAGAGAGAATCATTAAACAGGTTGCAGGACCAACCCCGGTTATTCCTAACAAATTCATGAATATTTGCCGTTCCTTTTCGGTTGCAAAACCGAATAGAGTGTGGGAGTCTTCTTTGATATGCAAATGGGTAAGGATCCGGCAGGCATCTTTGTCTTTTATGACAGAGTAAGTATTCAGAGATATCTTGATCCAATATCCAATGCCCTGAACATCCAAAACAAGATGAGTCGGTTCTCTGTCGACAATTTTTCCTTCCAGGTAAGCTATCATACCAATTAGGACGTTTGATTGGAACTGCCTTGATTTATTTCGGTTTGCGTTTGGAAGGTTGACAAAATCGCTTCCATCTCTCGCATATAATCTCTTTTGGCATTTCCAGGACTATCGACCATGCCTTCGATGTAGTACAATCGGTTCAACTGGGGATCTACAAATGTATAACTCAGAAAAGGTCCTCCTCTTGAATCATCGCTCAATTTCCATAACCCTCTGGTTTCAATGGCATACTTCTCGTTAAAATTGGTTTCTACGGTTAGGAATGGTGCCGCTCGAACCGTTTGTGTTGTCACATACACATGGTTGTACTCGACGTCCTTCATGTAGCGCTTGGTAATAGTGTTTCTAAACTGCAGTATTTGTTCTCTCTCAAATATTTCGACCGTAGTATAGTCCTTGAAGTATATGAAAATCATCTTATCCACCCCTTTGTCGATCTGCCGCAGCCAAGTGAAGTTCTTACGGGTATGGGCAATCTCAAAGCCGAAAGGGACCCTGATACTGTATTTATTGTCCTTCAACAGACGCTCAGAAATCCCTTTGACTTCCTGGGCGAAAAGGGTTCCAAGTAAACGTTTCTGCTCAACTCTTTCAAAATGATTACGGATGCGCTGCTGGTTTTTTTGTATGTTCTCAGTAAGCTGGCGGTCATTCTTGCCAAACAAATGTAAAATCTCTTGCCCACGAGCGAATTCATTTGATTTGGCATGCATGAAAATACTAGGATCATTATTGATTCTGTCCTTGGATTCTTGGGTGTAATTCCTGAGCAGATATTTGCCGTTTAGACTTTGGTCGTCCAAAGTCGCCACGAAGATCAAATTCTTGGCATTCCTAAGAACATTGTTCATGCTGCTCGGAGCCACGTACCGCACGGTAAAGGCTGGCTCATCTTGAGGTAGTCCTGGGAAAATGCCGTGAAATATCCTACGCAGCTCCCTGCCTACCGGCCCAAACCGCTTTACCGAATCAATCACCATAATTATCTCTCCGATTTCTCCTCTTGCGCGTGGCAGGTTGGAGACATCAGAAAGCAGTCCTTTTCCGTCGCAAGAGATTAGGTAAACCGCCATAAGTAAACCAAAAAAACCGCGTCGAAGCATCATCAGTTGTTTCAGATAGGAATATAGTCCTAATAAATGGCAAATAATAGCTTGAAATCGGAGCAACTCTAACCAATGACCAGCGCCTGTCCCGGGTCAATTCGGTTGGTTTTCAAGTTGTTAAGCGCCTTGATTTTGTCAACCGACAGGTTTTGATACATTCGTGAAATGTCCCGGAGAGTATCCCCGGGTTTGACGTAGTAAATCTTGGCACCCTTGGGGGAGCTCGATTGCGTGGTGGCTATTGTGCTGGCAACGCTGCGGGTTGAATTCGGTTTCAGATTCCTTCCTGGTACCCAAATGCTAAGCTTTTGCCCAACCCGGATCAAGTTTCCAGACAAACCGTTCCATTTGCGGATGTCACCAATGCGCACTCGGTAGTTTTGGGCAATCAGGCCCAGGACCTCACCACTACGAACCAGGTGTACAAGCCGTTCCCTGCCCCACGTACTCCCCGGTGGCATTGCGAGCCTGATACTCGATCTCCTTTTTCCCCGTCCTTCGGGCTGAATCCAGTATGGACTCTTCATTCTCCAGAAATTGCCTGTGGAGGTCATTCGGGATCTTAAGTGGAAAATTTCTTATTTCCTCGGGAAGTGCCCCGCGCTTCAAAGAGGGATTCAGAAACGCCAGTTCTTGAGGACACATATTTAACTGGTTCGCGAACGTTTTCAGATGGAGGTAATGATCAACTCTTACAGTCTCAGTAGCGATCCGGGGGTCTGGTTCGATGAAGAAATTGTGTTCTTCTTTATATTCGAACAAATACAGAATTGCAACAAATTGGGGCAGGTAGGATCTGGTTTCCCGGGGCAGGTATCGGTAGATTTCCCAAAATTTCCGCTTGTACCCCGATCGGCGAATGGCCCGCCGAACGTTGCCAGGTCCGCAATTATAAGCAGCTAAGGCCAATTCCCAATCGTTGAAGATTTTGTAGAGTTGAGCTATGTATTTGCAGGCTGCCTCGGTGGACTCTTCGGGGTCCATTCTTTCATCAACATACCAGTCCTGGTGCAATTTGTACAATCGACCCGTACTGGGCATGAATTGCCATAATCCGACTGCACCCGCTCTTGATTTGGCCCTGGGATTTAGGCCAGATTCAACTATGGCGAGATATTTTATTTCCTGGGGTAGATTGTATTTTTGCAAATACTTCTCGATCAAAGGAAAATAGGTGGGCGCGCGTCTCATCACCATCTCTGAATATTCGCGATCCCGAACGGCAAAGTAGTCAACAAATCCAAAGACCCGGTTGTTGAAATTAAGTGGAACCGTTGCCTCCAGACAACTCAATCGGTCTGCCACCTCCTCAAAAGAGACCTCGGGTACAAACTCGTATATATAAACTGAATCAGTATCATTTTTCGGATCGTCGCCATCAGCTGCGGTCAACCCGAAAGTGCTCATCGCTACCGCTATGAGCCCATTCAAAAGGGTTCGGTGCATCCCCGTTCTTAGTTATTTTGGTCCAAAAGATACTTAGAAAAAGCCAAAAGTCGGTCCTCCTGAAAATCTTTGGCCATTATTTGGAGACCGACGGGTAGGCCCTCCGTGTCGGTGCCATTTGGGATTGAAATGGACGGAACACCCGCAACCGAGGCCTGAACAGTAAATAGATCGGCAAGGTACATCTCCATCGGGTTTTGGGTATGTTCACCTAATTCAAAGGCGGGCGTAGGTGCAGTTGGTAAAATGACAAACTCATATTTCGACAGTATCTCATGGGTTTTTTCTCGGATAAGCCGCCTGACTTTCTGGGCCTTGCTATAGAATGCATCGTGATAATTGGCGCTCAGGACGAATGTTCCCAGGATAATCCGACGTCTCACTTCTTCTCCGAAACCCTCCGTCCTGGATCTTTTGTACATAACCTCCAGATCATCAGTCCCCGACCGATATCCGTATTTGACACCATCATAGCGGGCCAGATTCGAACTGGCTTCGGCTGCGGTGAGTACATAGTAGGTCGGAAGAGCATATTCTAACAACGGAAACTCGACCGTTTCGAGTACGTGACCCTGGGACTTAAGGAAGTCGATTTTTTCCAACGTTCGATCCTTAACATCCAGATTTAAGGCTTCGTTGTCCAAAGTTTCCTTGATATAACCGATCCTGGCTGGTCCGTTGAAATTCAATGCCTGACTGTACTTAGGCACCGGGGTGCGTGAAACAGTGCTATCGTAATCATCGGATCCGGCTATGACCTCCAGAATTAAGGCACTGTCTTCAACGCTATGGGACATAATTCCAATGCAATCAAATGAGGACGCGTAAGCCGCTAGACCGTAGCGCGAAATTCTTGAGTAAGTTGGCTTGAGACCGATGACCCCACAGAAAGAAGCCGGCTGACGTACTGACCCTCCGGTATCTGATCCCAGGCTGGCCAGGCATAGATCTGCTTTAACTGCTGCTGCTGCTCCACCTGAGGAACCCCCGGGGACCCGCGAGTGATTAACCGGATTCTTAACCGCGCCAAACGCTGAGTTTTCATTGGAAGATCCCATGGCAAATTCGTCGCAGTTCAAGCGCCCAATAATAATAGCGTCCTGTTCGAGCAACCTATGGACAACAGTGGCGGAGAATTGCGAAACGAATCCGTCCAGGATTCGGCTGGACGCCTGCAGAGGATGGTCTTGGTAGCACAGAACGTCTTTCAAGCCCATGACCATTCCTGCTAATCTTCCTTCGGCCCCTTTTTGGAATTTTTGGTCAAGCTCATCGGCTTTCGCCAGGGCTTCCTCAGAGTATGGTTGCAAGAAAATGTTGAGAAATGATTTGTTCTCAATTCTCTCAAGATACTGGCTGACTAACTGCCGGCAGGTGAGATCTCCACTCCGGATACTTTCTTGGATCTCGGAGAGAGAATGGTAGGTGGTCAATACTACTTCTTTGGTTCTTCCTTTACACCTTCCTCAATTTCCTCCTTTATCTCTTTGGTGGCGTCTTTGAATTCACGAATGCCTTTACCCAGCCCACGCGCTAATTCAGGGATCTTTTTAGCGCCGAAGAAGATCAATAGAACCAGTAAGATCAAGAGAATTTCCCATCCACCCAATCCTCCGATAAATAATAACGTAGCTTGCATCTTACAAAGGTTAAATAACTATTATCGTAAAGATAGCCAATATAATGATGTTCAAAAACAAGAGGCGGATTTATTGAATGTTGAATTTGTTGCTGAATGTGACCTTCTCGAGCCGCTAAAGGCGCCCGGCGTAATAATTTTCCGGCTTTTAGCGGTTAGCGCTGGATTAGCCACTGTTCCGGATTGAGTTTTAGGCTGTTTTGCCAAACCTGAAATTGGAGCTCCGAAATCCCGTCCCCATCGGTGTATACTTTGCCTAGGACGTCGTTGATTTGGACTGCCTGACCCTTCTTCACATCAACCTTATTCAAACCAGCATAGAGGGTAAAGAACTCTCCGTGCTTCAAAAGAACCACATTATTCATTCCAGGGACGAAAGCTATTGTGGACACTTCTCCCGAAAACACCGATTGGACCGGCTGACCTTCCTTGGTCTGAATATCTACCCCAGGGTTTTCAATCATGATTCCTTTCAAAACCGGATGAGGTTGTTTCCCGAACTTGCTGGAGATGAAACCAGTTTCGACAGGCCAGGGCAACTTGTTACGATTTTTCGCAAATTCAGATGACAAAGCCGCTGCTTCTGCGGATAAGGTACGGTCGCCAGTGGCCTCTGATCTTTTTCTTCTTTCGATCTCCGCTCTCACCAGGTCAGCAATGAGCCGATCTAATTGAATATTGGCCTGACGCCGGTTCTCAAGTTCTTGGCGCAGTTCCTTTTCTTTTTTACCCAATTGAATTACTAAATCATTTTGTTTGTCTTTCAGGGATATAAGATTTCGATTCTCCTGAATTTGCGAGGCTAACAAATCGTTCCTCTTCTCTTTCTTTTGCTTTACATCAAGTCTCTGGCTTTCCAGAGATTCCTTTACCATTTCGATTTGTTTTACCTGGTTCTGCCGGGCCATGGAGTATTGCTCAAGGTATTCAATCCGCATCAGGAATTGATTGAAGGACTTGGCACTGAATAAGAAAACTAACCGGTCGTATCCCCGGCTGGCTTTGTAAGAGGCAATGATCATGGAGGAGTATTCTCGTTTGAGCTTTTCAAGGTCCCCGGTTAATGATTCCACAATAGAATTCAGTTCCGCAATTTCTCGGACGAGTAACACTACCTCTTCGGTAATGGATCTTATTAGATCTTGTCTAATCTTGATTTGTTGATTTATGGCCCTTAGCTGACCTACGGTGTAATTCCTTTTTGTTTCCGTTTGAGCAAGTATGGATTTGGCTTCCTCAATTTTTTTGAGATTGTCCTTTTTATCCTGTTCCAGGCGTTCTTTGGATTTTTGTGCCAACGACGGTAAAGATGCCATTGCCAAAGCAAGGACAGCCATGGTTAGAATCCTCTGTGGAACGACCACAAAGAGTTTACTTAAGCTCATACTTGGAAGGTATGCCGAACGGGAATTTTAGCTTCTCGTCCTCAAAAAGGACCCTGTTATAGTTAATTTCAATGATATTATTGAGGATGTTGCCATCATCCGCATAATTGACCTTGATCCGGTTGGCATGGGGGAACAGGATTTCACTAACCGGTTTGAAATTGGCGAATTCCATAGAAAGCTTGTTGGGTTTCGGGTTCTGAGAGATTTCAACCCTTTTCAAAAGAAAGCTTTTTTTGTCTATGAAGTTCTCCACCGACATAGATCCGTTATTTTGTTGAAGAACCAGATATCCCTTGTCCTTTCTTAGAAGGTCATTTTCAGCTATTGGCTTTGACATTTTGCCTAATAACATGGCCTGTACCAGGGTAAAGTCCAGGGGAAAATTAAATTCTGCCCCCAATTTCTCAAAATTATAGCCAAAATAGGTCTTCTTCAGTCTGTCCATGATCAGCACGGAGTCCTGAGATATTATCCCCCTGATGGCCTCAATGCCAATGGAGGAGGAAAGGGAAAACCAGATTAAACTGTCCTTAAGCATTCGAATGTTGGCAGTAGCTGTGAAGCTTGTAGCCTGATCCTGATACTTTACTCTGGACCTGGTTGAGAGATAAGTAAAATCCAGTTCAGCGATGTCTAAACTGGCTGTTTCGATAGTTTGCCCCGATTCAGAAGATACCGGTAGTGATTTTGGGGTGCAAGAGGCAAGAAAAATAAATGATACAAGTGGAACGAGAGAGCTACTTTTCATAAAGCTTTCGGTCGGCAATTTTCTTGTCGATCAGCTCTAAGGAGTCGTCGAGCCCTTTTGCTCGTTCCCATTGCTTTACTGCATTGTCAATATCCCCTAGCTTAAATAACGCATCTCCGTAATGCTCGATGATCACTGCATTGGCGTCTTCTTCCACCGCTTTTTCTAAGTATTCTTTAGCCTCCTTGTATTCACCTAGAGTATACAGCACCCAACCATGAGTATCCAGGTAAGTAGGGTTATCTGGATTTCTTTTGACCAATCGACTCGACATTTTTTTTGCCTTATCCAACTTCTCCTTTCTCAGGGACAAAAAATAACTGTAATTATTAAGCACATGATCGAAATCGGGATTGAACTCCAGCGCCTCTTCATAGGCTGCATCCGATTTTGCATGATCTTGCAGGCCATTGTAAGCGTCACCGAGTTGAGCGTTTATATTTGAGATCAAATCATTGCTACCGCTCATCAACTTTTTACCCTGCTCCAGCGAAGCAATGGACTCCGGGTAGTTTTTCTCCACCAATTGCGCCATACCATTTAGATAATAAAAAATTCCCTGGTTGGGAAAAAATTCAATGGAACGTTCTGAGAGTTCAACAACCTTGTCGTACCTGCCTAGCTCGTACTCCATAGTCAGGATGTTCTGCCAAACACTGAAATTGGAGCCCTCAATTTCTACCGACTTCAAATATTGCTCGAGAGCCTGTTCTTTTTTCTCAAGCTTAAAGTAAAGATCGCCGTAGACTGAATAGGCATCCGCGCTGCCGGGATGGGTTTCGATTAACAAGTCAGCCAACTGGAGGGTAGTTTCTTCGGTTTCGGGATCAGGAAGTAAGTTGATGTGCCGAACCAACACCGGCAGCTTGGATTGGAGATCCAACCGGGATGAACCAAAGGCCTTCAACAAGTGATCACTTCCCTTTTTGGTTTCTCCCAACTGCTGATAAGTTTCCGAAAGGAGAAGATGTGCACGGGCATTGTTGGGCTGCTGTTCCACCAGGTCTTCCAGGTAAACGACGGCTTTGGCGGCCTGATTGTTCGAGACCAGGATATTGGCCAGGCGGTAGACGTAATCCGGGTTTTCGGGGAACGCTTGGATTAGATTCTCTCCTTCGGTAATGGCATTTTCAAGTTGATTGAGTTTCAGATAGATCCTCTGCTTTTGACCTACAAACTCTTCACTAATTCCGAAATAACCCTGAGCCAAGTCATAGACCCTCAGCGCATTCTCGTAGTCCAGGCTATGAAGATAAGTGGAGGCCAAATCAATAAGGTAAATTCTGCTTTTGGGCACATTGGCGATCAGATCCTCGTAAACTTCGGCGGCTGCCTTATAGTTACCCATGATCGAGTATATCTCGGCTGTTATAACATAGTAGTATTTGTTGCTGGGGTCTATTTCCAGGGCCTTGAGCGCACTCAATATCGCCTTTTCGTAATCTTCTCCAATTCGAAGAATATCAGCTATTTTATAATGGCAAGCGGCCTTGTCAGCAATGATGTCAAGGGATTTTTGGAAAAAGACATATGCTTTTGCGTAGTCTTCAAGGATGTAAAATTTTTCTCCCTCAATGAAATATTTCTCCGCTTGAAATCGATCCAACTCGCTGATCTCGACGACTTCCAATTTCTTGGACTTTTTTTGGGCGGTTACCCATGACGGCGCCATAGTGATAACAGCGGCTAATAGGGCGAATACGAAGGTACTTCTAAACACACGTTTATTGTTAATCAATCACTGTACAGAAATCACCAATGCTCAGGTCTTTACTGGTTGATTGGAAATTAACAGAATTGCCAATCATGGAGTTTGCAATATTAGCATTGATAACGGAACTGTCATTTTGGATTATGGAATTCTGGATTCTGGAATCCTTGATGATGGTGTTCTCTCCAATCGAAACGTAGGGCCCCAAGACTGAATTATGCAGCTCCACGTTATTACCCAGATAAACGGGTGGAATAATTACAGAGTTATCTTTTCTGACCGAAGGTGAAATCAGCCCTTCGGATTCTCGAGCCATTATGAAGTCAAGATATTTCCTATTAGTGAGAACAGTGGCATCTTTATTGCCGCAATCCAACCACTCACTTACCTCCTCTGGTACAAATTTCACTCCCCTTTCCTTCATATTTTCCAAGGCATTGGTTAGCTGGTATTCCCCATTGTCTTTCAAATCATTGTCGACCAGATATTGAATGGCCTGTTTAAGTAAAAGTCCATTTTTCGCAAAATAAATCCCTATGATCGCGAGGTCAGATACAAATTGGTCTGGCTTTTCTACAAAACCCACTATTTCCTGGCTTCCGTTCAATTCAATTACTCCAAAAGCCCCGGGATCTTCTACCTTTTGGATCCAAATAATACCCTCCCTCGATGTGTCCAGTTCAAAATCGGCACGAAAAAGAGTATCGGCATAGGCAACAATAGTGTTTCCTTGCAGAATATCTCTTGCACAGAGGATTGCATGGGCGGTTCCCAAAGCTTTGCTCTGATAAAAAATTCTCCCTTCCGCGCCAACGGAAGTGGCGATCTCTTTGAGTTGATTTTCAACCTAGTCTCCAAATCTTCCAATGACGAATCCTATCTGGTCAATCCCAGTCGGACATACCTTGGCGATATCCTCCACCAGTCTTTGGACTATCGGCTTTCCCGCGATGGGGATCAAGGGTTTGGGTAGAGTCAAGGTATGTGGTCGCATCCGTGTTCCCATCCCAGCCATTGGTATGATGATATTCATTCGGTCATGTTCACTTTAAACCGGAACTGCCAAAACCGCCATTCCCCCGACCGGATTCGGTCAAAACCTCCACCGCTTCCAAGCTAACAGTTTCGTGTCTGGAGATCACCATTTGAGCAATACGTTGGCCATCCTCAATGTCGCATTCCTGGTTGCTGTGATTGATAAGCAGAACGTTCACTTCACCCCTGTAATCAGCATCAATCGTGCCAGGACTATTGAGCACCGTTATTCCATGATTTATTGCCATTCCACTTCGGGGCCTGATTTGGGCTTCGAAACCCTTGGGCAATTCCAGGAACAATCCTGTAGGAACCATAGCCCGCTCCCCTGGTTGCAAGGTTCTCGTATCTTCCAGACTTGCCCTGATATCCATCCCGGCGGAATCAGATGTTTCGTATTTTGGTAACGGGTGTTTGGATTGATTTATTACTCTTACCTGCATATTGTCGAGCAGCTACAAAAATCTTTAGTAATCAGTTAATTAAAAAGCATCTAGTCAAATTATATTCGTCTCGCTGATAACAGTCAATATTTGTACATTATGAAGCCTGAACTTCTTCTATCCGATCAAAAACGAACAACGGGTCTATTTGTCGGGATATCCATGTTTCCTGCCGCCAGTTGAGCTTTCTATGAATCTTCCTTTTTCTATCCAAACCATCACGCCTATGAAAACGGCCAGAACCAGCAGATTAAGGGCCGAATCAAACCAGAAGTTTTGAAAATCAATTTGGAAAGACAAATATACCAATATCAATGATGCCAGAAGGTAGGCAAATAAAGGCCTCCAATTGTATGGCACAGGATATCGTTTCCTACCCCAATAATAGCCCAAGACCGTCATGGAAAGATAACAAAGAACACAGGCCAGACCAGCGCCGAGATAACCCAGGATTGGAACCAGAGCGATATTAGCTCCCAGCGTTATGGCAGCCCCTATCAAACTGATGTAAACCCCATAGATAGTCTTATCGGTCAACTTAAACCAGATTGACAAATTGAGGTATACCCCGAACAACAGCTTTCCCAGAAGTAAAAGAGGCACCACGAATAGGGCTTCACGATATTCAGGTTGGGAAAGGAATAATCTTCCTAATAGGTCAATATTTATACTGACCCCAACGAAAATAACAAGGCCTACAAGAACAAAATAGTGCATGGTCTGCGCAAAAAGGGAGGGCGATTCTTTCTCTTGAGCTCTGGAAAAGAAAAATGGTTCACCGGCATAGCGAAACGACTGGATTGCTAGTGACATAAATACGGATAATTTAAAGCATGCCCCGTAAATACCAAGCGCGGCCTGGCTTGTCGTGTCTGGATAATAGCTATCAGGAATCAGATCATTAAACAGGATTTTGTCAATTTGATCGTTAACTATTCCGGCAATTCCTGCCACAAAAATCGGAAACCCGTACCATAACATAGGAGACAGCAAAGATCGATTCAACGAGAGCCTGATCCTAACGAACTCCGGACCCAAAATGACAAAATATGAGAGGTTCGCAATCAGGTTGGCCAGGAAAATGTACCCAATTCCCATTGAAGGGTTGTAGATAGCCTCTACCAGCGGCTGTAGATTAGTCAATGAGGTTCCTTCTGCGATTCGGGGAAACGCAACCAGGAAGAGCAGATTAAGTAAAACGTTTATCAGAATGGAGCCTAAGCGCCCGCTCACGAATCGAATGGGCTGATTCTTAATTCTGAGCCTGGCAAATGGTATAGCGACGATCGCATCGACTAGAAGTATGGCCGAAATCCACCGCACCACCAGCGCCTGATTCGAATAACCGAGCCAAGTGGCGAGTTGGGGGGCGTAGAAATAAAGAGTTCCCGAAAGCACCAGGCTGGATATAACCAGACACGTCGCTGCGGTATTATAGGCGTCGTCGGAGTTTGATTTTGTGGCGAAGCGAAAGAAGGCCGTTTCCATACCGTAGGTGTAGAGAACATTCAGAATGGCCATATAAGCATACAGCTCGCTAACGATACCGTAACTTTCGGGTAAAAAAATAGCCGTGTGAATGGGCACCAGAAGGTAATTGACAAAGCGGCCCAGTACGCTGCTCGCCCCATATAGGGCGGTTTGCCCGGCAAGTTGTTTCAATGAATTCATCTAACCTAGCAGTAAGATTTATTCACCCTTGAAATTGGCCTTGCGCTTTTCCAGGAAGGCACTGGCGCCCTCTTTGAAATCTTCGGTTTTACAGCATGCCCCAAAATTATTTGCTTCAACTTGATAGCCGTCCTCTTGCTCAAAGACTGCATTTACACTTGCAATTACCCCTCCGATAGCTATTGGAGCCTTAGACATAATTTTGACCAAGATCCGCTCACATTTGGGTAGAAGCTGATCATGTTCATCCACGAGGTGATTGACCAGTCCCATTGCCAAGGCCTCTTGAGCAGGTATGTTGTCCCCAGTCATCATTAATTCCAGCGCCTTTCCCTTTCCTACCAGTTGAGTCAGCCTTTGAGTTCCTCCGAAGCCCGGAATGATTCCCAGATTCACCTCTGGTTGTCCCAGGACTGCATTGGGGGTGGCAACCCTAATATGACAGGCCATTGCCAATTCGCAACCTCCCCCGAGCGCATAGCCATTAATCGCCGCTACAATTGGCTTAGGAGAGGACTCCAATAATTGGAGAATTTTCTGACCACGGCCAGACATGTTTCGGCCCTCTACTTCATTTAGGGTAGAAAATTCTGAAATATCAGCACCGGCCACGAAGGCTTTTTCGCCCTCTCCGGTGATAATTGCCGCCCTTATATCAGGATCATTATAAATGTCCTGTACCGCATCTGACAATTCGGCTATCGTTTGTTGATTCAGCGCATTGAGGCTTTGGGGTCGGTTAATGGTAATCAGACAGATTCCATTACTGATTCCTAGCCTCAAATTCTGGTAAGAACTCATTTCTTGGTCGTTTGATTAAGTAAGGGTAAAGAAAGCAAAAACAGTCAACAGTCAACAACAATATTGTTAAGCAGTTTGATTGAAATTAGCTGAGATGGAGGTAGATTAGAAATTTGAGCAATGACCGAAATAAATAAATTAGCGAAACAACTTTCATACTAATCTGGATTCTTAAATTGAATCACCCCTCTTCCTTCGTACTCATTCTTTGAGAGTGGAGCGGGGACTAGCCTGGGGGCATTGGCGCTTATGCTGATCAGCATTCCGCCCGCCCGGCCATTAGCCGCGCGCCTTCCAGGGCTCTTTGCAGCTGTTTTGTTAGGAGCCACCGTTCTAGAGATCTTTGCCGGCTTTCAGGTGAAGCCAATGACATCGCCATTGTCGTTCTACCCGTATCCCGCACTCGTAGCCCCACTGGGCGGCTGGATTTGGACACTGTTGAGAGACTGAGGTTTGCCGAGCTCGATGGGCTGACGAAAGGCAGAAGCATGTCGCTGGAGGAGGCTAAGAATGCATGAATGCAAAATGTCAGAATAACGCCGACAAAGGGTACCTAAAACGACCTGGACTCCTTACAATGAATACATTTTTCTCGATTCAGGCCACTAAGCCGAAGGTTTGCAAGTAGAATTTCTTGACCGATTGCAGATACTCCGCCTTTTTAGCAAATTAGGTTATGTTAAGACCGAGTTCGAAGATCAGACTATCCGAGAACTCCTACTTGGCAGTCAAGCGCGAATCCGAGTTCAACTATCGGCTGTCCATGAGCAGCATCATCTCGATCAGGCCATCGCAGCATTCTCAGAGGTTGGGAAAGAATTGGGAGTATTGACCAAATGATTCAATGGGTGGATGAAAGAATTAGGATTGGCCGATGGCTCCGCTGCTAGCTCCTATCCTAATATCTACCCCCCGATCTGCGATTGCTACCCCGGTTGGGTCTTGGTCAGCGGTAATTCATCGGGGGCGGGAATAACGTTTTCCTCTTCAACCTGCTCGGTTATGGGATCCAGTGACTCCTCGGCAAAGTATTCGCCTATCTTCCGTCTTATTTCTTGTGACGACAAATTGTGGACTATTTGTCCATTGCGGGCAACAGAGGTTTTGCTGGTTTCTTCGGATACGACCAATACCAGCGTGTCGGTCACTTCAGACATTCCAACAGCCGCACGGTGTCGCAAACCGAATTGGGCTGGAAGGTTTTCATTTTCAGACAAGGGTAGGATGCAGCGAGCCGCCTTAACTCTGCCTTCATATACGATTGCAGCACCATCATGAAGGGGGCTCTGTTTATTAAATATTGCTAGCAAGAGACGCTTGGATATCTCGGCATTCAAGATATCGCCGGATTCGGCATAAAATTTCAACGGCGAATTTTTGGAGAACACGATCAGGGCTCCGGTGTTTGAGCCCCCCAAACTTCTGACTGCTTCAATAATGGAAGAAAGATCAAAATCGAGATGGCTGTCGCGACCCCAATTGAAACTCTTGAGAATAGTCTCCCTGTTGAAGGTGGTAGATTTTCCAATCATCAGAAGGAATTTTCTGATCTCTTGCTGGAACAAGATTATTACGGCCAGCACCCCGACTCCCATGAATTGACCCAGAATAGCCGAGAATAATTCCATCCCCGAGGCGTTGGTGACCAGGAAAAGGAGATACAGGGAGAGGAAACCCAAAAAGATCCGGACTGCGACGCTTCCCTTCATGAGCTTGTAAACCTGATACAATAAGAAACTCACCAGGGCAATATCAATAAGATCCACCCAGCCGACATTAAGAAAACCGACTTTGAAAAGAAATATCAAGGGTACGTAAGCTTATGAAGTTTAATTGCCTCCTTAGCCTCCTTTACGTCATGAACTCTTAAGATTGAAGCCCCATTTAATAGAGCCATGGTGTTAGCTACGGTCGTGCCATTTAAGGCCGATTCCGCAGTTCCACCCAGGCTTTTGTAAATGGTTGATTTCCTGCTCATTCCAACTAATATCGGCCGTTCCAAAGCCTTAAAATAGCTCAAATTTCTGAGTATCTCATAATTCTGATCTACCGTTTTGGCAAACCCAATTCCCGGATCTACTATAATGTCATTAACTCCCTTTGCCTCCAGTTGGTTTATTCCCTCCTGTAAAAAACTTGTAATTTCGACCATCAAGTTCCGATATTTGGTCATACCCTGCATATCAGAGGGACTGCCACGCATGTGCATCAAAATGTAAGGCACATTAAATTCGGATACGGTTTCGAACATGCGTGAATCCGCCTGTCCGCCGGAAATATCATTTACCATAACGGCTCCTGCGTTAAGAGCCTCACGCACTACCGCCGACCTATATGAGTCAATAGAGATGCGGATGCCCGTGAAATTCTGAACCGCCTCCCTAATTGCCGGTATCACTCTTTTTGTTTCGTCCTCGATCGAGATCTCTTTGGCCCCGGGGCGCGATGAGACTCCTCCAAAATCAATGATTGATGCGCCCTCATCAAGCATGGCCTCAATCCTTTTTTGTATTTGAGATTCGGTGGTGTAGCGACCTCCGTCATAGAATGAATCTGGAGTCAGGTTAAGAATCCCCATTGCGATGGGGGTGCTCAAGTCCAGAATTTTTCCACTGAGATTGAGGGTATTCTTTGGGTAAAATAATTTATCTTTCGGCACTAAAATGTTTCCTCAAAAATATAATAAACAAACGGATTTTGAACCAGCAAACCGTTGAGCAATATGCTCGAATAATTGAGGAATGCAAAGAAGTTTTTCGCAAGAAAACAGAAGATTACGGCACCGCTTGGAGAGTGCTTCGTTTGCCCTCTATAACGGATCAAATACTAATCAAAGCCCAAAGAATTCGTTCTATTCAAGAGAAGGGGACTCGTAGAGTTGAGGATAGTATCAGTCAGGAGTTTGTCGGAATTGTAAACTATTGTCTGATCGCCATGATGCAGATGTCTCTTTCTGATGAGGATCAAATGGAGTTAGAATACTCCGCCTTAGAGCCGCTTTATGTTCGGCTGGTGGCTGAAACGCAGGTATTGCTTCAAGACAAGAACCATGATTACGATGAGGCGTGGCGGAATATGAGGATTAGTTCCATCACCGACATAATCCTTATGAAATTGTTACGTGTAAAACAAATTGAGGATAACCAGGGACGTACCTTGATTTCTGAGGGAATAAAGGCGAATTATCAGGATATAATCAACTATTCCGTGTTTGCGTTGATCAAATTACAAGAAACTGTCAATGAAAACCTTAAATGATATTGCCAGATACCTTGTTGGGACGTTGTTCATTTTTTCCGGCCTGATCAAATTGAATGATCCGGTAGGGACTGCTATAAAACTTGAGGAGTATTTTGATGTCTTTTCCTCTGATTTTGCCACTTTCTTTCATTATTTCATTCCCGCCGCTTTATTCCTATCGGTTTTCCTGAGTGTCCTTGAGGTAGTTCTGGGCGTCGCGCTTTGGCTCAAATATCGCGTTAAATTTGCTGCCTGGGCCCTGCTGCTAATCATTATTTTCTTTACTTTTCTGACGTTCTATTCGGCCTATTTTAACAAGGTTACCGATTGCGGTTGTTTCGGAGACGCTATAAAGCTCACCCCTTGGGAATCCTTCATCAAAGATCTGGTCCTGCTCGGTCTGATAATAATTTTGTTCCTTAATCGGTTAAATATGGACGTTAGACGGTCAAAACTGAACGATCTGGTGATGGGCAGCACTTTGGTAATTTGTATTGTGCTGGCCATTTATGCCATTCAACATCTTCCTTTTATTGATTTCAGATCATACAAAGTGGGAGCTGATATTCCCAGGTTAATGCTGCCGTCAGAAGAGCTGAAATACAAGTACGTCATGACGAAGGATGGAGAGATCTTTGAGTTTGATCGATATCCTTCCGAGGATGGTTATGAATTCAAAGAAATGATTCTTCTAAATCCAGAGGCTCAGCCTAAGATCACCGATTACAGTGTATGGAATGACGATGGCGATTATACTGAGGAGACTTTCAATGGGAGGAAATTGTTGATCATTATTCATAACGTCGAAAAGACCCACCGGCCGAGTATGGTCCAGCTGAACAATTTAATTCAGAATCTGGGCAGTAACCAGGTTAGGCCAACAGTTTTGACATCTTCCGATGCCCGCTCATTTGAGGAGTTCCGACACCATGTTCAATTGGCCGTTCCCTATTACTTCGCCGATGCCACTGTGCTAAAGACCATTATCCGATCCAATTCGGGCCTTGTGCTGATGGACCAAGGAATAGTAAAAGGCAAATGGCACCATAACGACGTGCCCTCAGTAGCCGATATTAATGAATTATTGACACCAGGATAGCCCCTGAATCATTCATGAAAGTATTCCTTATCGGAATGCCCGGTTCGGGCAAGACTACCCTGGGAACCCAGTTGGCCACCCGGTTGAATCTAATCTTTATTGAGCTGGATAAAAAGATCACCAAAGGGGAACGACTCCCAATAAAGGATATTTTTATTCAAAAGGGCGAGGATTATTTCAGGTCACTTGAAGCTCGAAGGCTCAGAGAGCTCTCACACTCTCATGAGTCGTTCATAATGTCGTGTGGAGGTGGTACCCCCTGTTTTGAAGGAAATATGGATTTTATAAATGAAACCGGTCTTAGTATTTTCCTCAACGTTTCATACAAGGAATTGGCGGATCGGTTGAAAAAGGCCCCGCGGTCCGTCAGACCTCTGATCAAAGATCTGAAAGATGATAATCTTGCGCAAGAGCTGAAAAGGAAATTCGGATACCGAGTACCTACCTATAAAAGAGCTCTGATGGAAATTGAGGATGATACGCTATCGGTGGACAAGCTTTCTCGAATGATAGCGAAGCAGATCTAAAAACGAAATCCGGCTGTTAAGGCCAGGTTGGTGTTCTGATTTAGAACGCCGATAACAGGTGCTGGTGAATTGGAGGTGCTGTACGGAATGTGCAGGCTGTTCCACCAACCATGAGTTATGGCCAGGTCTACAAAAACATTCTTTTTCCTCCAACCGGCCCCTCCCGTTATAGCATTTCGACTCCGGTCTATCTCCTGGATTCGATAGGGATCACCCTGCAGCGAGTACCCAAGCCGCAGCAGGAATGGTTGTACGCGATATTCTCCACCGATCCTAAGATTGGTGACGGACGTGTATAGATTTTTAATGGCAGCATTATCACCCTCGACCGGCGGAATGCCATTGGACGAAAGGCTCGAGCTTCCGTAATCGAGGAATTCCACGTCAGCACTAACGAATCCTTTCTTCCCAAGAAAAAAGGCAGCTCCGGCATTAATACGCAAAGGAGTTTTAAGATCATAATCTGCTACCAGGAGATCTCCAAAGGTAGTATCCTGGGTTAGGACAATGTCGTCTGGTTGGAAGTAAAAATTATTATAATCGGTGAAGAAATCGAATGTGCTCTCGTCGTTGATTTGGTACCAGGTGGGAGTAATAACTGAAGCCCCTAATCGTACCATGTCGTTCAGCCTGTAAATCAAGCCGAATGTCCCGGTGAACCCAATTCCATCCAGTTTGAGTTCCTCACGTAGGATCATTTCATTTAGAATCACCGGGTCATCGGGAAATTCAGGGTCGAAATAATCTGATTCCCTAAAAGTGCTTTCGTATTCGTAGTTGAGCGTATTGAGTCCGATACCTCCTCCGAAATAGAACCGATCCTCGAGATTTCCGCCTGCCGAAAGGGTCAATTGGTATTGAGATCCCTTGGTGGTAACAGTTTCGTCCTGAATGGGAAATCCTGTGATGAAAGAATCGTACTGGTAAGGATCGTTGTTGAAGGGATTGATCACATAGTGGACATAAGCGGCTTCGGTAAGTCCCCCGAGGTCCGTGGGTGCTATACCTTCAGAATCTTCGATAAAGAAATCGATTATTGAATTGTCAAAATTCTCAACAGAGTAGGTGAATTGTTGGTGGAAGTTATTGATCCGATTGAAACTTAACCCAATGGCTCCACCTTTCCACTTGCTCGCGCTGATATCGCTTTTGGAAAGATCATAGACAAACCCCAAATTGTTGAAATTGGCTCGCGTATTATTATCGAATGACTCCATTTCAAAATAGGAGGTTTTGGAGTTGTAAATATTCACGGCTGGTGTAAAGCTGACCTCGGATTTATTGAAGAATCCCAGGCCCGCCGGATTGGTCATGATGTTGCTTATGTCCCCCCCTAAGGCGATCTGAGCTCCACCAATACCCTGTATCCTGGCACTTCCTCCGTAGGTGGTTTGGCTAAATAATAGAGCCTCGTTGAAGAACCCCAGAGCACTCTCAACCTGGGCTTCAACCTGGCTAATGGACAAAGCGGTTGCAGTGCTTATCAGAATAAGCAGATGTAATCGCATGTTACCGATTTTAAGTTATCTTCGAGACCGGCTTCCGGATGATCCGCTAAAACTACGGCCAGAAGAGGAACGAGACGGTGCGGATATGCTACGACTTCCGCTAGAACTTCCACTTCCGAATGCGGAGCTGCTACTACCGCTGCTACGGGACGGACTGGTTAAGCTGCCAAAGCTTGAACGACCTCTATTACCTCTATTGTATTGGGTAGAGGAGCCTCTTTGGTAACTCGTTCTGCTAACTGATGAGCGATCCCTGTTATAGCTCCGCCTCAAATCTCCTGATGAACTTGTTGAGGCCGCAGTGCGGGTGATCGCCCCGGAATTGCGTGAGCTTCGAGCTCGAGTACGAGAGACATAATCGTGTGCTGACAAATCAGATGCAGTGAGAGACCGATCGGTGGATCGGGTACCGATCCTTGAATTTGTCCTTGAGGTTCTCAAATACTCGTTTTGGGTTGTGGAGAAGTCACGATTGTCTCCGGACACCCTACCATTGACGGGAACATTGGGGACAGAAGATGCTTGGTCGACTCGGGCCCGTCGTGTGTGGGTGGGAGCGCTAGTAATATCAGTTGTTGGCTGAGTGACTACAGATCTTCGGGAACTACGAGCGGCTTGGGTTACAGTCCGGGTAGGAACTGTCGCAACTTCCGAGGACCCAGCGGAATAACCACTAACGAAACCTCTGTTGTAGGCCCCGGCGTAGGGACTTGGACAATAATACCCCCCAAATCCAGAAGGAGCGAAATAGGAACCAAAACCTATACCGATGCTAGTGCGAAAACCGGAACTTCCAAAAGGACGCCCATATGCACCTGGCCCGCCGTAGGCAAAGGAATCAAAGTAGGGGTCGTAAAAAGGGTCGTAATAGGGTGAATACATCGAGTATGGTGAATACATCGAATAGGGCGAATACCTGGAGAAAATCGACCTTGAACCTAGTCCATAGGGCGAGTACCTGTAAGGTGAATAGAACGGGCTATTGAAAATACTGTAGCGGCTCATCGGCCACGTATTGTTGTTTCGGCCGCTGGAATAACTTCCATAATTCTTCTTGGCATATGCTTCAGCAGGATCAACCAGGACTTTTTCTTCGGGGACAAAATAGTCATCATTACCGTAACTGGTTTCCTTTTGCTTGGCGCTAACCGTCTCGCTACTAGCATACTTGGCTATGTATTCCGGATTCACAGTTTTGGCCGAATAGCTATCCTCACTATAATTATAGTCACCTTTAACGCTGTACTTGGTTCTTGCCAGGGGAGCCGGTTCGCTGTTTAACCTGGCTTTTAGACCAACAGCCTCTCTATCACTTGAGGAAAAATACATGTCGTCGTTTTCCTGGGCTTGCGAAACGGCACTTCCCACCAATACAAGACCTGCCACCAAAATTCCCAAAACCGGCTTCGTTTCTTTGCTTCTCCATTTCATAATCCTACTTCTCCATTTCATAATCGACAAAGTTAATTCCAAAATATTCAAAATAATTAGTCTTTCATATTAATATACGACAAACGACCTTTTTTAATTGGATTAGTCCCTAAAAAATTATCTTTGTCGTCTCAAATACCGTCCTATAGACTGATGCAATTTTCGTACCAAACTACTGTTAAGATCTAAATGAGCAAAGGACTTCCAAGCCGTGATCAGGACTACTCCGCCTGGTACAATGAATTAGTGAAGAAAGCTGATTTGGCTGAAAATTCTCCAGTTCGAGGTTGTATGATTATCAAACCCTATGGTTATGCCATTTGGGAGAAAATGCAATCCATCATCGACGATATGTTCAAGGCTACCGGACATTACAATGCGTATTTCCCTTTGTTCATTCCGAAGTCCTATCTCAGTCGGGAAGCTGATCACGTGCAGGGTTTTGCCAAAGAGTGTGCAGTGGTAACCCATTATCGTCTGAAGGCGGCGGGTGATGGCCAGGGACTGGTCGTTGACCCGGACGCAAAGTTGGAAGAGGAGTATATCGTAAGGCCAACATCTGAAACGGTCATCTGGAATACTTATAAGAATTGGATCCAGTCCTATCGCGACCTCCCCATTCTTCTTAACCAATGGGCCAATGTGGTGAGATGGGAAATGCGTACAAGGCTTTTTCTTCGCACCACGGAGTTTTTATGGCAGGAAGGGCACACGGCCCACGAAACCCAAGAAGAGGCCCTGGAAGAGACCCTAAAAATGCTGGATGTTTATGCCGATTTTGTTGAGAATACCATGGCTCTACCAGTAATCAAAGGCACTAAAACCGAAGCTGAAAAGTTTGCCGGTGCGGTGGACACCTATTGTATTGAGACTTTAATGCAAGATGGGAGGGCCCTGCAGGCAGGTACCTCTCATTTTTTAGGTCAAAATTTCGCGAAAGCCTTTGATGTAAAGTTTGCCACCCGGGATGGGAATCTGGAGCATGTCTGGGGAACATCCTGGGGTGTCACCACCCGGCTGATTGGGGCCTTGATCATGGCTCACTCAGATGATCAGGGATTGGTACTACCGCCCAAACTTGCACCTGTTCAGGTGGTAATTGTTCCGGTTTATAAGGATGAGTCGGAACTTTCGAGTATCTCAGGGAAAGCAGAACAAATAATGAAAGACCTGTCGGAATCAGGTTATTTGGTCAAGTTTGACAATAGGGAGACCCACAAGCCAGGCTGGAAATTTGCCGAATACGAATTAAAGGGGGTACCCATACGGATCACGATCGGACCCCGTGATTTGGATAACCAATCGGTGGAAATGGCTCGAAGGGACACCAAGGAGAAACAGATAATTCCAGAGGAAGGATTGCTTGAAAAGATCGGGATTGTTTTAGACGATATGCAATCCAGCATCTACCAAAGAGCTATTGATTTCCGATCCGAAAATACCCGGGAAGCAGATAGCTATCCGGAGTTTAAGGATCTAATCGAGGACAAAGGTGGTTTTGTTCTGGCTCATTGGGATGGTACAGCCGAGACCGAAGCTAAGATACAGATCGAGACTAAAGCCACCATCAGGTGTATTCCGTCAGATGATCGTTCAGAACCGGGTTCTTGTATGGTGACCGGAAAACCTTCCTCCCAAAGGGTTTTATTTGCCCGAGCTTATTAAGTGGAATCGGCTGCTTTTTCGTAGTTTTGATTCAAATGATAGAATGGATTACAGTGATAGGCTTGATTCTTTTTGGGCTGGGCCTGGTCATTATTGAAATCATTTTTATTCCCGGAACTACCCTGGTGGGACTTGGCGGTCTTGCTTTTGCCGGTTTCGGAATATATTTGAGTTATCAATACTTTGGAAATGCCACTGGCACCGCAGTGCTGATTTCCTTTGCCGGGATATCATTGGTTAGCTTTGTTGTTAGCTTTAGATCTGGCGTTTGGAAAAGATTCGCGCTCAAAAAGGCCATCAGGAGCAAAGTAAATGAAGGATTAAGTCTGGGGCTCCAAGTTGGCGAAAAAGGGAAGGCTCTTTCCGCTCTCCGACCTATAGGTAAGGCCGAATTTAGAGAAAGCGTCTATGAGGTTTCCACCATTGGAAACTATGTTGATGTAGGGCAGGCCGTTGCAATAATAAGAATTGATCTTAACAAAATTTTTGTAGAACCTATAAAGGAACAATAATGGGTGGATATTCGATCATATTTATAATCGTTGCCGCGGTTATAGGGTTTTTCGTTTTCATGTATTTCGTCCCCATAAATTTGTGGATCACGGCGATATTCTCTGGAGTCCGGGTGGGTTTGTTAGAGTTGGTCTTTATGCGCATCCGAAAGGTCCCACCCAGAGTAATTGTGGAATCCTTGATTACGGCTACCAAGGCCGGGTTGCAAATTGGAAATTCGGAATTGGAAACGCACTATTTGGCTGGAGGTCACGTTCCATCGGTAATCAAGGCTTTGATATCGGCTGATAAAGCCAATATAAGTCTGACTTTCAAGCAAGCAACTGCTATCGATCTCGCCGGACGTGACGTTTTGGAAGCCGTTCAAATGTCTGTGAATCCAAAGGTCATTAATACCCCGTCAGTGGCCGCAGTAGCGGCCGACGGAATTCAGCTGATCGCTAAGGCGCGGGTAACAGTTAGAGCGAATATTCAGCAACTGGTAGGGGGCGCCGGTGAAGATACCATATTGGCCAGGGTTGGAGAAGGAATTGTCACCTCAATTGGATCCGCCGCAACTCACAAAGAAGTGCTTGAAAACCCCGACAACATCTCTAAGCTGGTCTTGGAACGTGGATTGGATGCAGGAACGGCGTTTGAGATCCTTTCGATAGATGTGGCGGATGTGGATGTAGGCGAGAATATTGGCGCCAAGCTACAGATTGACCAAGCCACAGCCGACTTGAAGGTTGCCGAGGCCAAGGCCGAGGAGCGTAGGGCTATGGCGGTTGCTTTGGAACAGGAGATGAAAGCCAAGTCACAAGAGGCGAGAGCAAAGGTGATCTTGGCAGAAGCTGAAGTACCCAAGGCTATGGCCGAGGCTTTTCGAAGCGGCAATTTAGGGATCATGGACTACTATAGGATGAAGAATATTCAGTCTGATACCGACATGCGGGATTCCATTTCCGGATCTGGTACATCCAAAGGAAAGGGGACTACGGACAAAGGAGACGAGCCTAAGTAGATAAGGCAATCACCGCAGCCTTCCCAGGTTGTGTCTTAATCGGGGTCTAATTGAAGATTTCTTGATCATTGTTCAGTGTTCAATTTTGGGTTCGGTAGTCCGCGGGTTCCGATTCATCCTTATTCGTAAATCTCAAAACTCAAATCATAAATCTTAAATCTCAAAATGTCCTTTGCTTTTGATCCCTCCTTCACTCAACGTTGAATGTCCAGGGTCTCCCAATCCGCTTTGGTTTGAGCCAGATAAATCTCTCGGTAGGAGTCAAACTCCAGATAATCATAAATCTGCGGTATTAGGGTTTCGCCTTCCGGGGTTATTAATCCCCATTTGTCTTTTCTACTAATGATCAGCAGGCCATTGGTGAGTTCTTGTATCGAATCATAGGTAAAATATTCGATTATATGACCCAGTTGATTGCCCAGGCCCCATTTTCCATGTTTTTGGAGTAAGAAATTGCCGTTGCCTAACCTTCTGATCTCATTAAACTCGGGCCTTAATAATTCCTTCCCTTTCTTATCTATCATGCCCTTTTTCTTATCTCTGAGAACTATCGCAAATCCACCTTGGAAAACGCCAATTGAGTCATAATGTGGTTGGACTACAAGTTTTTCGCTTGAATTGACCAATCCCCATTTCCCTCTAAGCTTTATCGGAACCAACCCATCTTCAAAAGGCCGGATCCCATCATACCGGTTGGCAATTCTCAAATTTCCTTTGAAATCAATTAATCCGTACTTACCATCAAGTTTTACTCCCAAATAATCGTTACTGACAAACAAAATATCTTCGTAATCCCGGTTGAATTTCAAGATGTAGTTACCTGTTAAATCAAAAATACCTCCGGATCGCTGTTGCCAGGCAGCGAACAAGGAATCCCTAAGGATTGGTTTTATACGGTCATAGACCGGGTCCAGAATCCTTTGTCCGGTTCGATTGAGCAGCCCAACTCTTCCCTGATCCTTTTCCAAGATGCCCCATTCTCTCCCCTCCAGAAGATTATAAGAGCTATAGATTGTATCGCCCTCTTCATTGAAAACGAATGATCTGAAGTACTCTTTGGTAATAAATAGGCCCCTAGGGCCATTTTCAATACGAGCCTGATAGGGATGTACCACCCAATTTCCATTTCGGTCAATTACCCCTAACCCATCTAGATACTCCACGCGTGCGATTCCGCCGTCAAAGTTTTCCGCGCGGGAAAACTTGCAGGCAATCACTTCTTTGCCCACCGGGTTCAGATAGCCCCAATGATCCTTCCTGCGGGCCATTATTCTCCTTTCGGTAATGTTCTGGATCTCCTGGTATTTTACCAGGCCGATCTCCTGTCCCAGAGAGTTTCTCAACGACCAACCCTTTTCGGATCCAGCTTTCTTTAGGGAATAAACGTAGCCTTGGTCATACCGAATTGAATCGTAGACAAAATCAAGAATGACATTTCCGAATTCGTCGATCATTCCGAATTTGGTCCCGGTTTTTACCAAAATGACTCCAGGCTCATGATACGATATTCTCCATCGGCCGAAATGATATTGACCTACCTCGCCGTTTACTATCGCTTCGGCATCGCCAACCAGAATTTGATAAAGATTATTTCGGATAGGAAAGATGCTATCACAAAAAAAATTGTTGAACTCATTGTTGGTGCTATCAACGAATGACCATTTGTCATAAGACAATACCTTTAATTCAGGTTTGGATCGGAGATCCACAGCCTTATAAAATGGTTCGATCAATACCTTCGCCTCTCTGTTAAGAACCCCTGTTTTGCCCTCTTTGTAAATAAGAGCATACTCTCCCTGGAAATCTGAGATGCTATCCAATTCAAATTCTGACAACTTTCGGTCCGTGGATTCGAAGATCCCAATTTTCTTGAATTGGTTGGTAACCGCAAAATGGCTGGAGGATAGGAATTGAATGTTCAGATAATTGGCGGGGATTATCTCACCGTTATCCCGATCCAATAGGCCAAAGAGCAAGCGCTTGTTAGTTTCGATCCCCACCAACAGCAAGTTCTCCCTAGGAGTAATCGAATAGTATTTAAACCCTACCACGGCCTTTCCCCGCGAGTTGAGCACTCCATAGAAGTTCTTGTTGGAATATATACCAGTGCGAGACGCTATAAAACGATCTTGCTGCCAAGGCCAGATTCCGGAATAAATAGCCCTGGTTATCCTTTCGTTCTCAAGGTTGACAATCCCCCACTTGCCCTCAAGCTGATACCCTATCACCTCGCCTTCAACCGATTTGTCCCCGGTACTCCAGCCAAGGTCATCATAATCGTACGGGATTAACACATTTCCCTGGGCATCCAACAGGCCCTTCTTGTTGCCCTTTTCGTCAACCTGATAATCAGCTGGGATGTGGCCCCAGCACTTCAAGTTTATGGCTGCGGCACCTACAAGCAGAATCAAACACTTTGCATTTTTCTTAAACATGCTTCACTCCTTTGGTGCAAAAAAAAAGCCAATTGGGCAACAATTGGCTCAAAGAATATCCTCTGCTTTTTATTTTAAAGTTTTCTCGGGCCTTTTTTCCAGGTCAAAAAGATCGTTTAAGACATCGATGAGTGTTTCAGCTTCTCCTCTTTTGCAAGCGGCTTTTAACTGTACAACGGGCAGGGTAATGACCTTTTGCATGATATTCTTGGTGATCTTTTCGAGGCGCTCCTCTTCATCGGCCTCTAAGTCCTTCGAATACTTCTGAAGCTCATCTTTCCGGATTTTCTCCAATGCATCTTTTAGTTTATTTATGGTCGGGGATACCTCCATTTCCTTAGACCAGTCTGCAAATTCTACCAGTGATTCGGATATTATTTGTTCAACATCGGGAATGGCTGCCAGTCTACGATTAAGGGCATCGGTGGCCTTGCTTCTAATCATGTCGATGTTATAAAGAAGCATGCCGGGTATTTCTTCGCATGCCGGATCCACACTGCGAGGCAAAGCCAAATCTATCAGGTATTTGTAGGATAAGATTTCTCTCCTCCCCAGAAGCTTAGGGGTGATAAACGGTTTTTCCTGGGCTACCGAGCTGATAATGATATCAGAACTCAGGATCGCTTCCTCAACAGCGTTGAAAGGTATGGTCTTAAAGCCACATTCAGCAGCCACGGCAGTGGCTTTTTCTGCGGTCCGGTTTGCAATGGCAATTTGCTTTATCTTAGACTTTGCGAGATTTCGACAGGCATCTTCGCCAATCTCCCCTAATCCTACTATAAGCACCTTGGGATCAGTTATCTTGCCGGCGAAGTCATCCACCATCTCAGCGGCGGCGTAGGAAGCAGAGGCGGCTCCATCCCGAAATGCTGTCTCCTGAACCACCCTTTTATTGGTAAAAAAAATAGTGTGCATCAGCCGGTGTAAAAAGGGACCGGCCGTTTGTTCGTCGGCTGACAACTGGTAGGCATTTTTTACCTGGTTGGCTATCTGCAGGTCTCCTACTACCTGGGCATCCAAACCGGTTGACACCCTAAAGAGGTGCTCAACGGCTTGGTTCGGTTCGGTGTAGAAATTGAAATGGGAATGGTAATGATCAATATCTTGTATGTTGCTTTCTGCCTCCAGCAACTTCAGTAATTCATCGCTCCGGTCTTCCACCGCCAAATAGTAGATCTCGGTACGATTACAGGTGGACAGCAAAAGAATGTCGGAAATATCGGAGTGTTCCGCAGCCTTGTTCAGAAAATCCCGGGTAGCTGTTTCGTTAAGAGCGACTTTCTCTCTGATCTCCACCGGAGCTTTCTTGAAAGATAAACTTATGGCTTTGAAATGTTGGTACATGACCTTGCTGGAGACAAAAATAGTCCTATTTGAGAAATATAAAAGCCATCAAAACCGTAATTCTCTTCAGCTCCGAACAATTACCTGAACAATTCGGGTAACGTTTGACCGTTTAAAGTCATTCAATTTAAAGACCTATGCTGAAATTCCTAAAAAAATGGATTCGGATGTATTTCGGTTTTTCAAAAACCGAGACCAACGGTACACTGGTTCTGATCTTTTTCATGCTAATCCTCACTATAACACCAACGGTTTGGGAAAAGTTTGCTCCGGAGGTGCAATATGATGGAACGCTGGATCATAAGATACTGGACAGTGTTCTGGTGGTTCTTGAATCAAAATCGACTTTCAAAACCGAACCGGGACCAATGGTTTTCTCCTCCGAGCCGCACGAATCCCGGGTTTTTCATTTTGATCCCAACCGGGTATCCTACGAGGACTTAATTCTGCTAGGTCTTCCTGAATTTCTGGCCAAAAGAGTGGTAAAGTATCGCCAAAAGGGGGGCAGGTTTAGGATCAAGAGTGACTTGGCAAAAATTTACGGATTGTCCCCTAAAACCTACCAGCGTTTGTACCCTCATATCATGCTCCCGGAAAAAATCGAAAGTAAGGTGCACCCGGGATTGGTCAAGACAAAGGCTAAGAAGGCACCCTCCAAACTTGATATCAATCGGGCGGATACAACATCACTCAAGAGGATCCGAGGTATCGGTCCGGTAAGGGCCCGACGTATTGTCAAGTATCGGGATTGGCTAGGCGGCTTCGTCTCCGCCCGTCAGTTTGAAGAACTATGGGGCTTCGACCCGCCGGTCGTAAAGCAGCTTCAAAATGCCACTTTTGTAGCTCCCGGCTTCATTCCTCATCAACTCAACATCGACACTTGTGGTGTGAAGACCTTGGCTAGTCATCCATATTTCTCTTATCGCTTGGCAGAAGTGGTCATTGCTTATCGTGAGCAGCATGGACTTTTTACAGATCTTCAGCAATTGAAAGAGATTCGAATTGTTAACGACAGCATTTTTGAACGGATCAGTCCTTACCTCAAAAAGAGCCAATAGAATTGTAGCTAAAGTACTCCGTCTATCGTATTTTCCCCAGTTTAACTGGGTATGGAGAAAATCCTAAAGACGTATCTGAGGCGGCTAACCAATCTTTCCAGTAACAATCGATCCTTGGTTCTTCTCAGACCTTATAATGAGCAATACCTGGATTTGCACGACCTGACTTTCCTGGCCGGGGATTCCTCTTTTTCTATCATTGAAAGGTTGGTCGCCCGCAACAACAGCATAAAGATATGCCCGGTGCTGGACAGTCGAGATGACAAAAGTAACGAAGCAAGCAGGCGTCTGAAAGGGATCCTACGCAATGCTCAATTTATTCTGGAAGAACAGGGGGCTGCCGATCTGTATGTGGGTTGGCCTTTTATTCAAGGTCAGTTTGCGGATGGAACCTTGGTAAGGTGTCCTCTGCTGTTCTTTCCGGTAGCCTTGGAGACCAAGAAAAACTTCTGGAATCTGCATCTCAAAGCTGAAGTCAACTTAACACTAAACAAGACTTTCCTTCTGGCCTATTCATACTACAATCAAGTACAACTTGAGGAAGATCTGGTTGAACGAGTCTTGGATGACTTCGATATTGATAGTACTGTTTTTAGGACTTCCTTGTACAGTCTCCTGAAGGATAGCCCGGTAGAGATCAACTTCAACCAAGAGAATTTCACTGACAAGCTAGAATCATTTAATCCTCTGACCAAGGCTGATTTAGAGTCATCTGAGGAAGCCGGGGAATTGAAGCTATTCCCCCAGGCCGTGCTGGGAATCTTCCCCCAGGCCGGCTCGCATCTGGTGCCCGATTATTTGACTCTCCTTGAACGTGAAGAGGCCCAGGACATTGAAGAATTCTTCTACAGTCGCACCGTTGAGGAAGATGTGATTCAGGATCAAGAGTCGGGAGAAAGGCTTCTTGGGATCGATGTGTTCAGATTCCTGGATAAAGTGAAGGAGGAGCAGACTTTTACTCCTTTTGAGATGGACGCCTTTCAAGAGAACGCGCTAAAGGCTGTAAAGAGAGGTAATTCAGTAGTTGTACAAGGGCCTCCAGGGACTGGGAAATCTCAGCTAATTTGTAACCTAATTTCGGACTTTATCGCACGCGATCGGCGTGTTCTTTTAGTTTGCCAAAAAAGAGCAGCCCTGGATGTAGTCTATAGTCGGCTGAAGGAAAAGGAGATTGCCGACTTTGTTGCCCTTGTGCATGACTTCAAGAACGACCGTAAACAAATTTATGATCAGATCAACCGCCAGATAGAATCACTTTATGAATACCGACTTAAGAATAACAGCCTCGACGCGATTCAACTTGAAAGAAATTTCCTTCAGAACAGCCGTCGAATCGATCAGATTACGGAGGAGTTGGAGGAATATAAGTTCGCTTTGTTTGATCTTAATGAGGCTGGCATTTCAATAAAGGAGTTGTATTTGACAGCGGACCCGGGAAGTGAAACTATAAACTTAAAACAGGAATATAAATTCCTACGTTTTGACGAAATCAGCAACTTTCTGAGGGACCTGAGCCTATTGGCGGAATACAATGCCAGGTTTAGTGAGCCTAATTATCCCTGGAAAGCAAGGGTTTCATTTGCTCAATTTGGGGTTCCGGATCTGAAGAAGATTAAGGACACCATCCAGAAGATTCCTGGTTACCAGGCTAAAGTCCAGGAGCAGACGGGTGCAATCACCAATACCCGATTAGACCTGGCAACCGCAGAGGCTTTAGTGGAGCATGAGGAAAAGATCCGCGTGCTGATGACCTTGCTCGAGGAGGAAGAGGTCTTTAACTACTTCCGCCACATGGTAAACTACCCGGACAAGATCACCGATTCATTATGGTTGTCAAATAGCGAGAGGATCATATTGGATTGCTATCGAGGTGGGGGCCCTGAAATGAGCTTGGGTACTGAAGATTTAGGACGCTTCCAAGAATCGCTTCAACGAAGCATGCAAGCCAGGAAAAACTTGTTTAAATGGGTGAGATGGAAACTCTTCTCGAAGGACAAAATATTCATTTCCAGAGTATTAGTGGCCAATGGCCTGTCCAATAACCGAAAAGGTTTTAAAACGCTTGTCGATAAGATCGATAATCGACTGAACCTTGAGCACAATATTACCAAGTTAAAGGATGCGCAGTGGATTACTAATGTTCCTAATAACCTTGATAAAATCGAGCTACAGAGGTGGTTCCTGTATCAGAAGAAGGCCTTGAGCGCTAAGCTGATCTTCGAATCAATAAGGAATTTCAAGGATTACTTCATGGTTCATCAGATGGATTTCAAAACCCTTCTACAAAAAATAGAAGACTTGGTAGACCTAATTAATGATATCCCTCTAAACCGTGCCAAGTGGCAACATTACTTAACTTCGGCCCAAATTCAGAGCGTACTGGATGAGCCTTTGTATTCCGAAGCATTGTTGAATTCCTTGCTCCGCGATTTTGATTCGCTTTGTGAATTCGATCGGCTGGTAAGAGATTTCGATCCCCATCAGGCTTTGGCAGTGCAGAGACTCCTAGACCATCCGGATAGTGGTACAACTGAAGGTATGATGAATTTGTTTCTGAATAGCCTGCGACTTACCTGGATCGACCATATTGAAACCAAGTACCCCGTTCTACGATCGGTTTCATCTTTGAGATTTCAAAAGCTTATCCTAGAGCTACAGGAGAAGGTGATGGGAAAGTATGATTTCAGCAATGATAATCTCCTCCTAAGGGCCAGGGAAAGGACGTATAAGGAAGTAGAATATAACCGATTGAATAATCTTGTTACCTACCGCGATCTCCAACATCAGGTGACTAAAAAAAGGAGAATATGGCCTGTCCGTAAGCTTTTGGCTAATTATTGGGATGAAATTTTCAACTTGGTGCCCTGCTGGATGGCTTCTCCCGAATCAGTTTCGGCGGTTTTTCCAATGAAAGAAGTTTTTGACCTGGTCATCTTCGATGAGGCTTCACAATGCTTTGTGGAAAAAGGAATTCCTGCTATGTATAGAGGCCGTCAGGTCGTAATAGCTGGTGACGATAAACAATTGAGGCCGAACGATCTTTATAAAGCCCGATGGGAGGAAGATATTGACGAAGGAATACCTGAACTGGAAATAGATTCCCTTCTGAGTCTGGCTGATCAGAATTTGATGCAGGTACAATTACTAAGACACTATCGCAGTAATAGCCTAGATCTTATAGATTTCTCAAATCAGCATTTCTATGATCATAAGCTAAGGGTACTACCCGATTGCCATGATGTGAATAGGGGAAAGCCGGGTGTAAAATACATTAAGGTGGAGGGGAGGTGGGAAGATAACTGTAATGTGGTTGAGGCCTATCAGGTGGCTGAAATTGTTAAGGGATTGGTCAAAAAAAACTCCGACAAAGAAATTGGAATAGTGACATTCAATTCCAAACAGCAGGGTCTGATTCTGGACATCCTCGAGGAAGAGGCTGCCTCTGGCTCATTCCGTTTGCCTTCTAACCTAATCGTCAAAAACATCGAGAACATTCAAGGGGATGAGAAGGATGTGATCATATTCTCCATTGCATATGCCCCTGATCCGAGAGGCAAAATGAGGATGAAATTCGGTAGTTTGAATTTGGCGGGAGGTGAAAACCGCCTAAACGTAGCCATTACCCGAGCCAGAGAGGCCGTTTATGTAGTAACCAGTATTTGGCCCGAGGAACTGAAAGTTGATCAGGCCCAGAATGAAGGTCCTAAGACCCTGAAAAGGTACTTGCACTATGCTCGGGATGTTTCAGATGGGAAATTCAAACCTGCCATGGACAACAAGTCCCAATATGGAGCTGACTGGTATTTGAGAAATCGGATCATGGAATGGTCCTCCCGGTTGACCTCTAAAGGCTTCAAATTGGAATGCGATCTGCCGTTCGCTGACATAACAGTAAAGAAGGATGATCATTACTTTGGATTGGTGCTAACCGACGACCACCTGTATCACCAGAGCATTTCGGTCAAAGACATTCACGTTTACACTCCATTCACTTTGGCTCAAAAGAACTGGAGGTCTCACCAAATCTCTAGTCGGGAGTATTGGCTAGAGAAAGATCGGGTCAGGGAAGATTTGGAAAAATTTCTTGCGTCCTAGCCTTCGGGCTCGGATTCGTTGGAGGCGATTTCTATCCGAATGCCGATCGACATGATTTGACGCAATTCCTCCTGCCGCATATACTGCTGTGTATGGAATTGATAGTTTCCCTTACTTGGGAACCTCAGGCTCTCCAAAACAATAATCCGGTGATCAAAAATGTCGCCCATACCACTACCAAGTGGTTCTCCGGTATTTTGATCAAAAAGGAACAGCTCATCAAGATTGTTTGACAAAACAGCCCCTATAGTATTTTCCAGGGTGTGATTTAGGTACAAGTTGTAAAAGGGATATGACGTTGTGTTCCTGATGTTGTAGTAAATGTTGTATGAGAAGTTTGGATCTTCGATTTCAAAATCAAAAGTAATAACTGAATCCTTGTGCCAGATCCTGTCCGCCAAATCGATATTCCGTTCGAATACCCTATCGGAATCACATGAACTGCCAAGGAACCATATCAACCCAAGAAATGCTATCTTCTGGGCCATTCTAACGCCTCTTGGATCGTCTTGGCCGCCAATTCTTACCGCCTTTTTTGGGTCTTTTTTTGCTCTGCTTTAGAAGTTTCTTATCCCATTGTTCCAGGTCTCGATTGACGGTACTGGTTTCCCTTTCTATATCTGCAAGGTCCTCAATCAGAGACTCTGGGGTCTTACCCTCAAGATTTTGCCTTTGGATTTCCTGAACTCTGTCGGCTGGTACAGGGATCCATGTATTCTCGTCATCGTATCCAAACCATAATATTTTCCGGAAGATATCTGTTTTTTGGAGTCGGGCACTCCCCTTTTTTGTTTGCAACGCTTTCTCCACTTTGGGTATGTGCTCCAATGCTTCCAGGTAGGTTTCAAGTTCATAATTGAGACAGCATTTGAGGCGACCGCATTGTCCGGAAAGCTTACTGGGATTGAGCGACAGGTTCTGATATCTTGCAGCCGTGGTCGAAACACTTTTGAAGTCGGTCAACCAGGTGGAGCAACAAAGCTCCCGGCCGCAGGATCCAATTCCGCCAAGTCTGCCGGCTTCCTGTCGGAGACTAATCTGCCGCATCTCTACTCTGATCCTGAATTCCCCAGCCAGGAGCTTAATCAATTCTCGGAAGTCGACTCGTTCTTCGGCGCTATAATAGAAGGTTGCCTTGGTATCGTCCCCCTGGTACTCAACATCAGACAATTTCATTGCAAGTGACAATTGACTTATTATTTGCCGGGTTCGGTACAGCGTTGCAAGTTCTCGCTTTTTCGCCTGGGAAAATTTCTCCAAATCTTTGGTGGTGGCGATGCGATAGATGGAGCGGATCTCATCATTGTCCGCAACTTTTTTCTTGCGCATTTGCAACGGCACCAGTTCTCCCTGCAGGGAGATATGGCCTAAATGGTGACCGTTGGGAACATCCACCACCACCGCATCCCCGGTGGTCAGGTCCAGAGTTTTGGTGTTTCGGAAAAAGTCTTTCCTGCCGCCCTTAAAGCGAACTTCAACCAGATCGGAGTAGTCGGTGGTTGGCATATTCATATTGGACAGCCAGTCAAAGACATTCATCTTGTTGCAGCCACCCGTTAAACATCCGCCATTATTCCTGCAACCAGGAGCCCCGTGATCGATCGAATTATTGCAAGTCTGACAAGCTGACATTTGTTTTTTTTTTAAGTTCTAAAAATAGAAAATCATTCTGCAAGTAGATCCTGGCCAATATCGCGTCGATAATTCATACCCTCCCATTTGATGGTTTGGGCGGCCTTGTAGGAGTTCCCCAGCGCCTGTTCCAGATCCGCGCCCAGGCCGGTGAGCGAAATTACCCTTCCGCCATTGGTCACAACTTCATGACTGTTATTTTCCAATGTGCCGGCGTGAAAGACTAGCGTTTCCTCAATCGAATCCAGATAGTGGATTACCTTCCCTTTATCGTATTCCCCAGGGTATCCTCCTGAGACCAGCATAACGGTGGAAGCAGCCCTGGTGTCGAATTCAATCTGTCTGTTGCTCAAACTTTGATCAAAGCAACTTTGAATAAGAACAACTAAATCTGACACAATTCGAGGCAGAATCACTTCGGCTTCGGGATCGCCCAACCGGATATTGTATTCAATAACCTTGGGACTGCCCTGCACATTTATTAAACCAAAGAAGATGAATCCCACATACTCCATTCCCTCCGCCTTAACTCCTTCAAGCGTTGGCCTGATCACGGTTTCCTCCACCATTTCCAAGAATGGGGTGGTGGCAAAGGCGACAGGTGAAACGGCACCCATCCCGCCTGTATTAAGGCCGGTGTCCCCCTCTCCGATCCTCTTATAGTCCTTGGCCTCTGGCAGGATTTGATAGGAGTTTCCATCGGTAACGACAAATACCGAAAGCTCTGTTCCGGACAGGAATTCCTCAACCAGAACCTTTGACCCCGCATCCCCAAACTGACCGTTCAGCAATATTCCGGTCAGGGTTTCTTTTGCCTCCGAAACAGTATCACAAATGATTACCCCCTTTCCCGCGGCTAAACCATCAGCCTTCAAAACGACTGGAACTGCATGGTGCTCCAGATAGTCAAGTCCCTGGGGCAATGAATCCTTGTCAAACGTGGCCGCCTCTGCAGTGGGGATGCCATGCTTGATCATAAATTTTTTGGAAAAATCCTTACTGCCTTCCAGGCGGGCGGCTTCTTTGCCGGGTCCGAACACTTTAATACCCGACAGTCGTGTATTGCCGGAAAAATAATCTTTGATCCCCAGAACCAGCGGTGCTTCCGGGCCGACAATTACTAGTTCCACATCGTTTTTCAAGCAGAAATTACCCAGGTCTTCAAAATCATTAGGTCCTATTCGGACGTTTTGGGCAATCAACGCAGTTCCGGCGTTACCAGGAGCCACGAATAGCCTGGAGCAAAGCGGGCTTTGCGTTATTTTCCAAGCCAGGGCATGCTCTCGTCCGCCGGCGCCGACAATTAAGACATTCATTGACATTAATCCAAAAAGGAAAGCTTCGGAATGTGATCTGCTGCTGTGATCAGTTGGCGTATTCAGAGAGGAATTTGATCCTCATGAGCCTCAGATCTTCTTCACTGTACTCCAGTTCACCCAGTTCTAGAAGTGCCTCATCAATTTTGTCACTCTCGGCAGTTAGGAAATACTCGACTATATCCTCCTGCTTATCGAAGTCTAATACCTGATCTATGTAATAGTCAATATTAAGCTTGGTGCCGGAATAGCAAATCTGCTCAATCTCATTAATGAGTTCCACGATATTAATAGATTTGGATTCTGCTATTTCGTCAAGATCGACCTTGCGGTCAATTTGCTGAATTACAAAGATCTTTAACTTTGACTTATTGACGGCGGATTTTATGACCACATCGGAGGCGGTTGTAATATCATTCTCCTCGACATATTGGTTGATCATCTCAAGAATGGGCTTGCCAAATTTTTGAACTTTTCCCCGGCCCACACCATTCACCTGGGCTAGCTCTTCGTCGCTTGTGGGATAGGTGGTTGCCATTTCTTCCAAGGACGGATCTTGGAAGATAACATAGGGCGGAAGGCTCTTATGTTTAGCTATCTCTTTCCTAACCGCCTTAAGAAGTTCAAATAAATTGGAATCATAAGCCCTCACCGATAGTGAATCCTTTTCCACCGATTCCTCTTCGGCTGCTTCTGTGGAGTAATCATGATCCAGGGAGAACATTACCGATACAGGTTCGATCAAAAACTCCTTACCTCGGTCGGAGAGTTTCAGAGCGCCGATGTTGTCAATGTCCTTTTCTAAATATTCATACAGCAAAGCTTGGCGGATCACCGATCTCCAATAAAGGGGATCCTTGTCCTTACCTTTTCCAAAAACTTTTAATTTATTTTGATCATAACTTTTTACATAATCGTTGATTTTACCGCGCACGACATCTACCAGGTGATTTAAACCAAATCTGTCTCCGGTCTGGTTTACGGTCAATAACACCAATGCCAAATCGTCTTTAGCCTCAAACTGCTCCTTTGGACGGGCGCAGTTATCACACTTGCCATTGTCTGCACAGTCGGGGTCGCTATATTCTTCACCAAAGTAATGGAGCAATTGTCGTCTTCTGCAAACGGACGATTCCGCGTAGGCAGCGATTTCTTCCAATAACAGTTTGGCATTATCCCGTTCAGTTACAGGCTTGTCCTTATTAAACTTTTCCAGTTTTAAAATGTCGTTGTAACTGTAGAACATGATGCAGATTCCTTCCAAGCCATCACGTCCGGCCCTGCCGGTTTCCTGATAGTAACCTTCAAGCGACTTGGGAGCGTCATAGTGAATGACAAATCGAACGTCGGGCTTGTCGATACCCATACCGAAGGCAATGGTGGCTACCATAACATCGATTTCTTCATTAAGGAAATCGTCTTGATTCTTAATACGAGCCGCGCTATCAAGACCGGCATGATAGGGGGCCGCTTTGATGTCGTTGACTCTCAGCAACTCAGCAATTTCTTCTACCTTCTTTCGGCTCAAGCAATAGATGATTCCTGATTTTCCTCTGTTGACTCGTATGAATTTGATGAGCTGTTTTTTTGCATTCCTCTTGGGACGCACCTCATAATAAAGATTTCTGCGGTTGAAAGATGACTTGAACATTTCGGCATGCTCCATTCGCAGGTTGCGCCTAATATCCATTTGAACCTTTGGGGTTGCGGTTGCGGTTAGGGCAATTGCAGGAAGCTCTCCGATATCATCCAGTATTGGCCTTATCCGGCGATATTCAGGACGAAAATCATGGCCCCATTCCGAAATGCAATGGGCTTCGTCAATAGCGGCAAAGGAGAGATTCGCCTTTTTTAGAAAATTGATATTATCCTCTTTGGTAAGCGATTCGGGAGCCACGTAGAGGAGCCTTATCTTTCCATCGATCGTGTCCCTTTTAACCTTGTTTATTTCCGATTTGGAGAGTGATGAGTTTAGGAACCGGGCCTCCACTCCAACCGCATTCAACTGGTCGACTTGATTCTTCATCAAGGCGATCAATGGAGAAATAACGATGGCCGTACCGTCCATCAAAATCGCCGGCAGCTGATAACACATGGATTTACCCGCTCCGGTGGGCATAATCACAAAGGTGTTGCCTTTGTCCAGCAAATTGCTGATGATACTTTCCTGATTTCCTCTGAACTGATTATAACCAAAAACCTCCTTCAACTTTCCCTTTAACTCCGCCTCTTTGAACGCTAACATCTTGCCTTGCTGGACTGGTTAACCCAATGATTCTTTATATTTGCCGTAAAATTAAATTAACGGTAGGACAATTTGAATATAAGAAAAAATATTACAAATATAGCTCGCAGTGTTTTAATAAATGAAGCCGATGCCATCAGGCAAGTGGCTGACTTTTTGGACGGCAACTTTGTAGAATGCGTTGCTGAAATCATCAATTTGAAAGGTCGTGTAGTAATTACCGGCATTGGAAAGAGTGCCTTAATTGCTAACAAGATTGTCGCCACCTTAAACTCTACCGGCACTGCTTCAATTTTCATGCATGGTGCCGACGCGATCCATGGGGATTTGGGTATGGTCAGGAAGGACGATATGGTTATCTGCATTTCCAAAAGTGGCAACACTCCTGAAATAAAAGTTCTGGTACCATTGATAAGATTTACCGGGGCCAAGCTAGTGGCTCTAGTAAGTGATATCAACTCGTACCTGGCCAAAAGCTCAGACTATGTTCTTAATGCAACCGTTGACTCCGAGGCCTACTCCAATGTACTGGCGCCGACAACCAGCACATCGGTCCACCTGGCCCTTGGAGATGCCCTCGCGGTTGCTATTATGGAAGCGAAGGGGTTTACTTCGCAAGACTTCGCCCAATATCATCCTGGAGGTACATTGGGCAAAAGAATGTACCTTAAGGTGCGCGACATTATGGTAAGCGAAAACCTTCCGATCGTTGCTGAGAAGGCGTTGGTCAGCGATGTGATCGTGGAGGTTTCCTCCAAACGATTGGGGTCCGCAGCGATCTTAAACAAGGATAGAAAGTTGGCTGGGATTTTCACCGATGGCGATCTAAGAAGACTATTGGAAAAGACTACTGATATTAGCAAGGTTAGAGTCAAGGATATTATGAACACCAATCCCAAAACCATCCACCCGGAAGAATTTGCGGTCAAGGCGTTGCACTTTCTCGAAGAAAAGCAGATACTGCAGCTGATTGTCATCGAGGAGGAAAAAATCGTTGGTTTTATTCACCTACACGACATCCTAAAGGAAGGCATAGTATAATGAATCCTAATTGTTATGTGATAGTTATGGCTGGAGGCATAGGCAGTCGTTTCTGGCCCCATAGCAGAACCCAAAGGCCCAAGCAGTTTCTGGATATTCTGGGAACGGGCAAGACCTTCATACAATCGACGGTCTTGCGGTTTGACGATATATGTCCGCCCGAAAACATTTTTGTGGTCACCAACCGCGATTATTTGGATCTGGTTAAGCAACAGCTTCCTCAGTTATCAGAAGACCAGATTCTAACGGAACCTTTAAGGAGGAACACTGCACCCTGCATTGCATATGCCAGCTATAAGATCCAAAGACGGAATCCTGACGCCCAAATTGTGGTCGCCCCTTCCGACCATGCCATATTTGATGTAAAGAAGTTTAAGAAGACCATCGAAACCGCACTCGATGCCTGTCGTTACGATTGGCTCATGACCCTGGGCATTAAGCCCAATCGCCCCGAAACCCAATTTGGCTACATCCAGTACCGGCCCCAAAGAGTGGAAGACTATGATCATCTAAAAAAGGTTAAGACATTCACCGAAAAGCCGGAACCGGAATTGGCAGTAAAGTTTATTGAAAGCGGAGACTTTGTTTGGAACTCGGGAATCTTTGTTTGGAATCTAAAAGCCATAATTAAGGCCTTTGAAACTTACTTGATGGACATAGCCGAGATTTTTCATGAAGGGAAAGATCGCTATTTTTCCAATCAGGAACGGGACTTTGTTGATAGCGCTTACTCCCATTGCCGAAACATTTCAATTGATTATGGAGTGTTGGAAAAGGCTGAAAACGTCCATGTAATTCTGGCCGATTTTGACTGGTCCGATTTAGGTTCCTGGAATACCCTTTTTGACCACCGTCCAAAGGACGATTCGAACAACGTCGTAGAAGCCAATGCGCTCGTTTATGATACCCACAATTGCTTTATCAAAGGACCCAAGGACAAATTAATAGTCACTCACGGTTTGGATGGTTTTTTGGTTACTGAAAGCAATAACGTATTGGTGATCTCCAAATTGGGTGACGACTCTGTTTTACGGGATATCGTAAAGGATGTACGAGCCAAAAAGGGAGACAAGTATCTTTAGGCCCTTTGTCGTCGCATCTCAAACATCGCGATACCGGCGGCAACCGATACGTTGAGCGATCCTATTTCTCCGATGATCGGGATGGAGCCGGACTCATCTGCTAACTTAAGATATTCGCCGGAAATGCCATTTTCTTCAGATCCCATCAGCAACGCGGTGGGACTGGTCAGGTCGACCTGATGCAGTGGGAGACTTGCTTTCTCGGTGCAGGCTATGATGCGAATGCCTGAATCCTTTAGAAAACGAAGGGACTGCTTCAAGTTGGGTTGCCGGCATACCGGTATGTAATGTAGTGCTCCGGCCGATGTTTTTATGGCGTCTCCAGTGATTTGAGCTGCCCCGCGAGACGGGATCAGTATGGCATCCAGTCCGGCTCCAAGAGCCGATCTTGCGATAGCTCCAAAATTTCGCACATCGGTTATGCGATCCAGAATCATGAGCCCGGGGACCTTTCCCTTTTGATAGGCTTCTCCGATTATATGGTCCAAGGATGCGTACGTAATGGAGGATAGGATGCAAACCACTCCCTGGTGGTTCTTATTGGTTATCTTCTGGATCTTTTCGATTGGGACCTTCGAATAGGGGATCTGTCGCTCTTTGGCCAGGGATAATAGATCCCTGACCAAGGAATTCATGGCTCCCTGTTGGATGAGCAATCTCTCCACTTCCTGGCCCGCTTTGATGGCTTCAATGACAGCTCGAGTGCCGTAGACAATTTGATTGCTTATCAAGAAACTATTCTTTTTGAAGATTTTTAAAACCTGAATTTACCCCTTCTCCAATCGTCCACAATTCCGAACCAAATACGATCGTAACTTTTGTCTCGTATCAAATGGTGATGCTCGCTCGAAAAGATGCTCTTTACCCGTAAGAAACTGAATACTACTTCACCGTTGGGCAAATTGTAGGTCCAGAGCTCCCGGTCGTCCAACGGTCGAACCAAATCGGGGATGCCCAAAAGAATATATATCATGCCCTTGTCGGTTTTCCATCCCTCCTTGTAATTGGTGAATAGACGATTGGATTCCGAAACGCGACGAAAGTAGTGCCTTACAAAAAGTTTTGCCCTCTCTTTGGAGCGTGTCAAATCCATTAGAAATTTATCCAGAGCCTTTTTCGTTTCCGGGGCGTTTCTTAGCCTTTGAGTTTCCTCCTTGGTGCTTACATAGATTAAGGGTTCGATAAGGTTCTCAATGGAACTCGCTCCTGGGTAGGCATCTTCGGAAATGAAGACTGAAATGCCGGCAAAGGATGTGCTATCACTTTGGATGAAGTACAACCCCGGTTTGGTTAGAGTGATCTGCTCTCCGATGGGTAGGGTAAAGACAGAATCGATGGAAAGCTGCTTCCCTGCACTCGGGCTGGAAGAAACCGGGGGGTCTGCCGCTGGGAAGTCGTGACGATACAGATATGAGTAAGCCAAACCTCCGGCAGTCTTAGTTGATCTGATGACTATCGAATCGCTCACGGAGAGGTAATTTCTAATCATAGGCTTAATACCGCCGTTGACCCAGAGACTAAGATCGGAACGGTCGAAATAGAATGGACTTTGAAGAATTACATCAAAATATGAATCCAATCCCTCTTGCTGGTTGCGGATCTTTAGGATCAGTACAGGTAAACTGGTTGTCGAGGGTAGGTTGATCTTAAGCACCCGAACGCCTTTCTCCTGAAAGATGGCACTCTTATCTATATCCAAATCCGTAAACGGAACCTCTCCCGGATTCAATTGGGCGGCCAACCCATATTGGAATTGATAATTCGCTAGATTAAGACCTTCTCGCAGATCCAACCTAAGAAAGACAAGGGCGCTTCCGGCTGAATCAACCACTCGGTGGCTTACTCGAACCAACGATCTCAGGTTGTACTTATCAGTCCAATTGACAAGTGATTCCTGAGACCGGGTCAACCGTGGTAACAGGGAAAACAAACCAATCCCTACCAGAATAGCCAACAATATCTTTCTCGAATCTGTCATTCTGATTAGCCTGTTTCCAGTTTATAGAACTTAAAATACGTTAAAATAATTTTTTTGCACCTAAAATCATTTTACGATGGCCTGCATTCAGGTGATTGAACTCGAGCAGCCAGGGGGGAATTGGTTTAAATTTATCATGGCTAATAACCTCCAGAGGCAAAATTAGCAGATGTGCATATGGTCCAAAGTCTCAACCCGGAATCGATCACTCCTCACATGGATCGATACCTGTAAATGAGGCTCGGAAAGTCTCTCTTAAGGAGTTATCCGAGCAAAATGCTTAGGGTACTCACCTCGAACAAAACAATTGCTACTACTATGTAGTCCACCATGCCGAGGCCTCGGACCATTTTTGCAAAGTCAGAGCCCAAACGGATTCACCGGCTGCGGATCATAGTACCACCGATTTATCTTACAGAATTTATCCTTGTGGAATTACGCCCAGCAGCTGACAGCCGAAGCTCAATCAATTAATCAAGTGTACGTTGAGGATGGGCTAAAGCAGTTTGGTTGTGGGGACCGGGCCATTCTGGCTGCCACGCTTATCGTGTCTTACTTCAATTTGGTCAATTGGATTGTGCTGGGACTTAAGGTGGAACTGGATTCGGTCGGTGGGAGGGGTACAAGCACGGCTAGAGCCTAAAGTAGATCATTGGCAAGATTAGCCAATTCGGACCGCTCACCTTTTTCAAGGGTTATATGAGCATAAAGCTGCTTGTTCTTAAGTCTATCGATCAGGTAGGAAAGACCGTTACTCTGCGAATCCAAATACGGAGTATCGATTTGGTGAATGTCCCCGGTGAATACTATTTTGGTGTCTTCGCCGGCCCGGGAAATAATAGTCTTGACCTCATGGGGAGTGAGGTTTTGCGCCTCATCCACAATGAAGAAGATCTTGGAAAGGCTTCGCCCCCGAATGTAAGCCAGTGGGGTTATCACCAGCTTCTCACTGTTTACCATATCATTGATGCGAGCGCTTTCCTTGTCTTTGTCACTGAATTGGTTTTGAATGAACTTTAGATTGTCCCACAGCGGTTCCATGTAGGGATTGAGTTTGGACTTTATATCTCCAGGTAAATAACCAATGTCCTTATTACTCAAGGGCACGATTGGACGAGCCAGATAGATCTGTTTGAAATTGCGCCTTTGTTCCAAAGCTCCTGCAAGGGCCAACAGGGTTTTGCCCGTTCCTGCGACGCCTTGGACGGTGACAAGCTTGATTTCAGGATTCAAAATGGCATGGATTGCGAAGGTTTGTTCAGCGTTTCTAGGTTTTATGCCATATACCGAACGCTTTTCGACTTTCTCAATAGTATTGGTAAAAGGGTTGAAATATGCCAGGACCGAATTCTTGTTGCTTTTCAAGATGAAGTAGCTGTTTTGTATCGGAAGATCTCCTCGAACTACCGTTTTCACTGCCACGCCCCCCGCCTCGTAGATCTTGTTGATCTTCTCCGGCGCCAGGCGCTCCATTACGGTTTTTCCGGTAAAAAGTTTATTGACGTTCTTAATTTTGCCAGTCTCATAGTCCTCGGCCTGGATGTTCAGTGACTTAGCCTTCAGCCGGAGGTTGATATCCTTGCTTACCAGGATCACCTTCCTGTCGGTCTCTTTCTTTAGCTGAAGGGCGGCATTGAGTATTTTATGATCAGCTTTTTCCTCATCAAATATCTTTTCCGCGTCGATGTCACTCTTGGAAGACATGAGGACTTTAAAGTTGCCCTTGGTCCTTCCGTCCAATGGTATCCAATTTTGGAGGCTATGTTCTTTGGAAAGCTCATCTATTATTCTAATGAATTCCCGGGCTTCGTAATTTATAGTGTCATTGCCCTTTTTGAAATGATCCAATTCCTCCAAAACAGTAATCGGAATCCCGATGTCGTGCTCATCAAAATTCATGAAGGCGTCATGGGTGTAGAGGATAACCGAGGTGTCAATTACGAAAATCTTGCTATCCTTCTTATGCGGGCTCATTGATGCAGCTAGATAAACGGGCATATAACAAAATCTCCGGCCAAAGACTTGGGCCGGACCCCCGCTTTCTTTCAGCAAAAATACGATAAAAGGACTGTAATTTAAACCGATTCTATTGGTAATTTTTTTAAGTGAGATTGCCCACGAAACGGTCCTCGTCCTCAGAAGGAATGATTCTAATTATATTTGCCAGGACCATGATAACCAGTGTTTTGGAAGCGGTATTCTGCGAAATATTGGCAAGTTCACAAAGCTGATTTACCGTAATAGAATGGTTGCTTTGAAGGTACTGAAGCAGGATTTTCTCCGTATCACCATAGGTAAATCTCAAACTGCGACGTCGGGTTTTCCCTTTGAGAATTTCGCGAGTTTCACGGCTCGCTTTTACACTCATATCCTTAATGCGAACGTAAGCATTCTTGAAACCTTTTTGCGAGTTTTCAATTACAAAATGAGGTTTGTTACGGCTTTCGTAAATCTGGTAATGAATAACGGCTCTCCTCCGCGAGACAGCAATGAATTGATACCTATACCTCAGCTTCGGTCGGCACTTGCTTTTGAGAGCCTCCTCCATAGCCTGCACTTCCTCTTCAGGGTTATTCAATCCTGAGATTCTTCCGTTGTCCTGGACTCCGATCAAAAGGTGGCCGCCTCGTGTATTGGCAAATGCTACAAATTCCTTAAGTATCTTCTCAGGGTGGGAGGCTCTGGTTTTGAATTCCAATTGGTCATTTTCACCCTTAGTAACCAGGCCATCTAATTCTTTCAGGGTCATTCGGAGTAGCCTTCAAACTAATAATTCTTATAATCCTCGTCCTGATCATCCTCGAAATCGGGCATGGTAAACATACCACTCAAAAGATCCTTGAATTCCAATCCATTAGATAATATTCTTTTACTGAGCATGCTGTATTCGGCCAATCCGTGCAGCGCAAATTCCATCAGAAAGAGTTTAGTAGCCTGGTCCACATTCGGATTGTGCTTTAACACAAGTTCCGACAATCCGGGAATCGACTGAAGAAGACTCTTAAGTTTTGGGTGTTCCAAATCGTTAAGAATGTCCAATTTTTCTGCTTTCCCAAACCAGTCAATAATGGATTTGTAGGGTGACAGATCCTTTTTCTTTCTAAGCTCATCCGGATCCGGGAAAAACTGATTGAACTGCTTGCGAATGGCCTTTCCAATTAGGCTATAGGCTACAATCCCCGGGCCCTCTTGTTCACCTTCGTATACTAATTCGATCTTACCGGTTATTGAAGGAATGACACCTACGAAATCAGCCAGCCGGACAGTGGTTTGTTTTTCCTCGTTTATCAACGTTCGACGCTCCGCAGCGCTAAGCAGATTTTCGTACGCGGTAATGGTTAACCGGGCTGAGACCCCGCTTTTGTGGTCGACGTACTCGCTTTCCCGTGCTTCGATGGCAATTTGTTCGATAAGGTCCTTCGCAATATCAAATACCCTGATTTTTTCCTTTTGTTCAGGCTTTACCTTGGCCTCCTGCTCAGTAATCTTCTTGCTAATTTCTATGGTCTTTGGATAATGAGTAATTATTTGACTGTCTATTCGATCTTTGAGTGGAGTAACGATGCTGCCCCTATTGGTGTAGTCCTCCGGGTTGGCGGTAAACACAAATTGGATGTCCAGTGGCAATTGGATTTTGAACCCGCGGATTTGAATGTCACCTTCCTGGAGAATGTTGAAAAGGGCCACTTGGATCCGGGCTTGCAAATCGGGAAGCTCGTTAATAACAAAGATGCCACGATGCGACCGCGGTATCAAACCGTAATGAATTATCTTTTCATCCGAGTAGGACAGCTTCATAGTGGCGGCGCGGATTGGATCGATGTCACCAATGAGATCAGCGATCGATACGTCCGGTGTCGCTAGCTTCTCGGCATAACGGGCATCCCTGGAAATCCACTGGATAGGCGTATTGTCCCCCATCTCAGCTATGAGTTCTATGGCATGTCGAGAAATCGGGGCCAAAGGATCATCGTTTAGCTCTGAGCCCTCGACAATCGGAATGTGCTCGTCCATCAAGTTGACCATCAATCGGGCTATCCGGGTCTTGGCCTGGCCCCTTAAGCCTAGGAGGCAAATATCATGTTTGGATAGAATGGCTCTTTCCATATCCGGCACCACCGTTTCATCATAGCCCCAAATGCCCTCAAAAACGGGCTCTTTATTCCGTAGTTTGAGAACGAGATTGTCCCGAAGTTCCTGCTTGACGGATTTGGACTTATAACCTGATTCCTTTAGCTGACCTAATGTTTTAATCTCTGTTGTCACGTCCATGGAATTAGTAAATCCCTCTAGAATGTCTTTTTCCGGTTGCGCCGATAATCTTCAAAAACCAGCTCTCCCAAACCCTTGAGGCTGCTGTAATAGGCATTTCCGTTATTGGCCTTGGTAAATTCGCGTACGAATGCCTTAAGATAGGGATCCGAAGCGATCATGAATGTGGTTATAGGGATGTTAAGCTTGCGACATTGGATCGCCAGGTTCAAGGTCTTGTTGATAATTTTTCGGTCAAGGCCGAAGCTATTTTTATAGTATTTGATTCCCTGCTTTAGGCAGGTGGGTTTGCCATCAGTGATCATGAAGATTTGCTTGTTCTGCGTTTTCTTCCGACTTAAAATGTTCATTGCCAATTCCAATCCTGCCACCGTATTGGTATGGTATGGACCCACCTTCAAATAGGGCAGGTCTTTAATTCGAATTTGCCAGGCATCATTGCCAAAGGCCAGAATGTCCAAACCGTCCTTGGGATATTTGACCTTTATTACTTCCGCGAGCGCCATCGCAACCTTTTTGGCAGGGGTGATACGATCTTCCCCATACAAAATCATAGAATGCGATACATCGATCATAAGGACCGTCGAAGTTTCAGTTTTGAATTCGGATTCAACAATTTCCAGATCCTCCTCGGTCAGCTTGAAATCAGAAATCCCGTGATTTATTTGAGCGTTTCGAAGAGACTCGGTTAGGGCGATTTGCTCAGCCATGTCCCCGAATTGGTAATCCCGACGATCAGTAGTTTTCTCGTCCCCCAGTCCAACATGTTGAGTATGATGGTTTCCTTTAGTAGATTTTTTAAGTTTTCCGAAAATTTCCTCTAGCGCCTTCTTACGAATGGTCTGCTCGGACTTAGCGGTGATTTGGAACTCTCCAGTCTTATTGTCTTCAGTGACGTATCCTTTGTCTTTCAGCTCGTCAATGAAATTGCCCATCCCGTAGTTTTCACCGGTGAGGTTATATTGCTTGTCAAGTTCATTTAGCCATGCCAGGGTCTCGGCCACATCTCCAGAGTTGATGACCAGAAGCTGCATAAACAAGTTAAGCAGACTGTCAAAGTCTCCCTTGGTATTCGCCTTATCCGGTACAAATTTTGTGAACCTAAAACCTTTCATACGAGAACGCTACAAGTATTTTGTCCCTACTCTTCACGATTTTTCGGAAGCCGTACCAGTGACCGGCATAAATTTTGAATCTCAGACTAAGATAACCAATTGCAGGAAAGAAATGCTCTCCGGGAGTTTTAAACACCGGGAACGGCTAATTGTTTCTGAAATTCATTTTGAAGTTCACCTTCCGATGGTTCTTAGAATCGGTTCGCTATCGCTTGATACCAACGGCTTGCTTTCTCTTGTGGGGCATTGAACCAATGATCAGGTCCCATAACGGAGATGAAACTCCAAACGCCGCCTCAGGCTCTTTGTAGTGATGGATCCCATGGTGAATCCACAATATTTTCCAAAAGGATTTGGGAGGCTGGTAGGCATGGACCATGTAATGTACGCCAAGGTAGAGAGTATATCCCACTAAGAATCCGGGAAGAAAACCATAGACCAGATCACCCATTAAGGCCTGAAATGCAAAGTAAAGGCCGATGGTTATAACGGTGCTCATTACCGGAGGCATGGCCAGCCTGTCCTTGTCTTTAGGATACTCATGATGAACTCCATGAATTGTATACTGGATCTCCCGTTTTCGGTCTGAATCCGCCTCCATGTGAAAAACGTAACGGTGGACCAGATACTCAATGAAAGTAAAGGCCAGAATTCCCAGCAAAAAAAGTCCAAGGATTAGAAAGGGATTTATAACCGAATTAACTAAACCCCAGATTAACAACCCGGCGGCAGCTGAATCCAGAATGATCAGGGGTACCGAAATATGGGTTCGGGTCAGTCTCTCCAGAACCGGGTTATCGAAAAGTTTCTTACTGCCCTTATTCTGAACCGGTAGTTTATGTGGATCTAGCTTCATGAATCCTCGGTAGTGGATCTAACGGTTGGCCAAGTTAGGGCAATAAAATAAGATTGCCAATTCAAGGTGACTCAATTGAGGCATTGCTAAAGCGCTTCGTTGACCTCCTTTTGGGCCTTCTCTACCGTCTCAAGATAATAGGACTCGTATTGAGGTAAAATCCGACTCACCTCAAAGTCTTTAGCCCTCTTCAAGGCATTTTGCTTGAATATGGACAGATTTTCATCGGAAAGGACCAATAGCGACTTCTCTGTCATCTCATCCACATCTCCAACTTGGCACAAGAATCCTGTTATGCCATCCTGGTTGAGTTCAGGCAGCCCGCCGGCATTGGAAGAAATTATGGGCACTTCGCAAGCCATCGCCTCCAATGCCGCGAGACCGAAACTCTCTTTCTCGGAAGGAATAAGAAATAAGTCCGCCACCGAAAGCACCTCTTCCACAGCCTCCAACTTACCCAAAAACCGTATGTCGTTATGGGTGTCTAACTCACGGGCAAGGGATTCAACCGAGGCTCTTTCGGGTCCATCCCCCACCATTAACAGTTTGGCAGGCATTTCCTTGCGAATGTTGGAGAACACACGGACCACATCATGTACCCTCTTCACCTCCCTGAAATTGGATGTGTGAACGATCAATTTTTCTCCAGCCGGGCAGATCGCGGTTTTGAAGTGTTCCTTTTTCTGTCTTTTGAATCTTTCCAAGTCAATAAAGTTTGGGATGACCCGAATTTCTTTAGTTATGCTGAAATGAGAGTAGGTGTCATTCTTTAAGTCCTCCGACACTGCGGTGACACCATCCGATTGGTTGATGCTGAAAGTAACTACCGGCTCGTAAGTAGCGTCCTTGCCCACAAGAGTGATATCGGTGCCGTGCAAGGTTGTCATAACCGGCATATGGATTCCGGCGGTAGCCAGAATTTGTTTTGCCATGAAGGCAGCAGACGCGTGAGGGATGGCGTAATGTACATGCAAAAGATCAAGCTTCTCAAACTTCGCCACGTCCACCATTTTGCTCGCCAGGGCCAGTTCGTAAGGGGGATACCGAAAAAGAGGATAAGGGCTCACATCAACCTCATGGTAGAAAAGGTTTTCGTTGAAGAAATCCAGTCTAGTCGGCTGAGAGTAGGTTATGAAATGGATTCTATGCCCTTCCTTGGCCAGGGCTTTGCCCAGTTCGGTCGCTACGACGCCACTACCTCCGAAGGTTGGGTAGCAGACTATTCCAATATTCATGATAAGGATTCAGGTTTACCAGGCTTGAGTACTTTCATAACTCCAAATAGATTCATATAGCACGTCTTGAATTCTTGTACGAATATTTTTTTCAATTAGTTCCTCATTATCAGCATTTGGGTAGATACGGTTGGACAAAAAAACATAAATCAATTCAAATCCCGGATCAACCCAAACTGCGGTTCCGGTAAAACCCGTATGTCCATAAGTCCGCGATGTTGCAAAATCGGAGGTTGGGCCTCGGTAATTCCTTTGTTCGGGCTTGTCCCAACCTAAGCCCCTGCGGTTATCAGCTACGTGAAATTGGGTGTACTTTTCGATACTCCTTGGATGAAGATACCTGATCCCTCCATATTCCCCGTTTTGCAGGTTCATCTGCATAAGCTTGGCTAAATCAAGCGCGTTGCTGAACAATCCGGCATGTGCCGCAATGCCACCAAAAATGGAGGCCCCAGAGTCATGGACCAGTCCGCATAATAACTGATGCCGGAAAGACTTTTCTCGCTCGGTTGGAGCAATTTTCTCGCACCCATGTTTGCTTAAAGGTTTATAAGTTAAACTTTTTAAGCCAATAGGCCCATAAAAGTTCTCAGCGAGGAACTCCTCCATCCGCTGGTTGAGTAGCTGATTTATTATGGGCAGCAAGTAATAATATCCGATATCGCTGTACTCATATTTGTGATTCTTCTGGTAGGGAACCCTTTGCCTGATTGGGTAGTTCACAACCCAGAACCAAAGAGAATCCATAAGCTGTGTGGATCCGAATAGCACCGGCGTGATTTCATGCGGGTATGCCTGGCTGAATCGGTCATTGTAATAAACGGGATTATGTTTCCCTTTATCATCCAATGTTCTCTTCCAAAAGGGTACAAAAGGGATCAATCCCGCTTGGTGAATAAGGATCTCCTCCAGCGTTATGTCCTCTTTGTCCGTATTTTTGAGATCGTCCAGGTAGGAGGAGGCCTTGTGGGATGTGGCGAGTATTCCTTTGCCATCCAGAAACATCATCGCTTGCAGGGTAGCGGCGACCTTGCTCACTGAGGCTAGGTCATACAAAGTATTGTTAGTCACCGGGCGAATACTATCATAGGTGTGGTAGCCAAACGGTCTCTGGTAAACAACCTGACCCTTTCGGGCCACCACAATTTGTCCTCCCGGCGCAGCCCGACCCGTGATTGTTGATTTCATGATGCTATCGATTCGCGCCAGAACTTTGGAATCCATTCCTACTGCCTCCGGTAGCGAATAGCCTAGTCGGCCTAGGTCCTGGGTTTTAAATCCACCACCCTGAAGCATCGCTGGCGAGGCGGTTACTGGAAGGGTACCCTGAGAGCCTACTGCCCCGAAAATTACCTGGGCTGCGATGCGCTGGACCCAGGGATTGTCTTCATAAGCGCAGATTAAACTGGGAATCTCATCAAGGTAGGTCAGACTGTAAGGATTGCCAAAAACCACTACAACCAGGTTGGTGAGCCGGCCCAACTCGGCAATTAATTTAAGGTGCTCGTTCCGGAGACCATATTTTCCTGAAGCCGAGTTGTTGAGATTGTGGATTCCAACAACCAAGGTTTCATAATCTGAAAGCCTTTCTTTGATCAATCCCAAATCTTCGGAATCCTGAAGGTAGTAGGAGTCTACATCGGTAAACCGATTCAGATAGTCCTGAAATTCGGAAGTTCGATTGATACCCAGACTCAATGACCCAATGGAGTTTGTGTCCAACACGGTTATAGGTAATAGGCCGAATGCATTACTGGCTACGGTTATGGCAGCCTGCAGTAGCTGGCGTTTGAGATTCAAAGCATGAGGATTATTCAGTCTCTGGTCCAGCTTGCCGGGGCTAAGTGGTTGCCATTTGTCAAGTCCAGACCAAAACTTGGCTTTTAAGATTTTGTGCACCCGCCGATTCAATTGATCGACAGTAATCTGTCCCCGGGAAAGGGCACTTTTCAAGCTTTCCCTGGCCCGGGGTAAGTTGGCAGGCAACAGGAGGAGGTCATTACCCGCCTCAAAAGCCAGCAGCTCCGGTCCCTCATCTTTTTGGTATCCGACAAGGCTCTTCATATTCAGCGCATCGGTAATGGTTAGTCCTTCGAAGCTCAAACCATTACTCAGGAGTTCGGTTACGACTTTCGACGATAAGCTGGCGGGCAGAGCGGAATCATCCAATGCGGGCACACCCAGATGACCTATCATCGTGGCCTGGAGGCCGTTTTGAAAAAGCCTCTCGAATGGATATATTTCAGTTTCGCGAAGACCTTGTGCAGAATTGTGGAGTGTTGGAATCTTAATATGCGAGTCGGAGAAGGTATTGCCATGGCCTGGAAAGTGCTTGGCACAGGCAATAATGCCGCCATCCTGTAGCCCCTTCATATAGGCCAGTGCCTTAGTGGCCACTTTCTTCTTATCTTCTCCGAAGGATCGAACCCCAATAACGGGATTTCGAGAATTACTGTTAATATCCGCTACCGGGGCGAAATTGATATGAACGCCAATGGACTTGCACTGACGGGCAATCTCCCTCCCCATTTCATAAATCAGGCTGTTATCCTCTATGGCTCCCAGGGTTATTTGTTTGGGGAAGCTTATAGTACTGTCAAGCCTCATCCCTAACCCCCATTCCAGGTCCATTCCAATAAGTAGTGGAATGGTCGCTTTTTCCTGGAAACGATTGACCAAACGCAACTGGCGTTTGGGACCGCCCTGGAAAAACAGCAAACCGCCCACATGGTATTGGGTGACCAGGGTCTCCAAGCCGGCATTGAATTCCTCATTTTTATCCGAGTAGGCGGCGACCATGAATAGCTGACCAAGCTTTTGATCAAGGGTTAATTGAGCCAGGACACTATCAGCCCAGGCGTTGGCCCTATCTATCTGATTGCCAGCCGACAATAGTGGGCCATAGCTCATCATAGCGATATTGCAAAAGCACAAAAAACTAAAAACATTTTTGATTCGCCCTCCGTTCTTCACTTATGATAAGACTAAAAAGGTTAAATTTGTGGAAGCTCGTAAGATAAAGAAATTATGAAATTCCCTTCTTTGTTTCGGACCCCAAGGCCCCAAAGATTTAACGTCGTGCCCCGTTACTATGATCCGATTAAGGAGGATATTGACAACAGAACCTCTCGCATTAAGAAGGAGATAGAGGTGCTGAAAGATGGTGAACCTGCTCAATCCTCCTCCATCTCCGCGGCGTTTAGCCGCCGGTCAAGAGATAACCGGAAGTCCAGTACGGTGCAGCTTTTACTGATCCTCTTCTTTATCACAGCCTCAGTAGGGTATCTGCAGTTTGGGAATAACATTCTATACCTGTTTCTGATTATTGTTCCTATCTATCTCTATTTCCGAATGAAGGGGAAAGCAGGTACTTAGATGCCCGATATTATTCACCTTCTTTCTGATTCTCTTGCTAATCAAATAGCCGCCGGGGAGGTTGTTCAAAGACCCGCCTCGGTTTTGAAGGAGCTCCTGGAAAATTCAATTGACGCGGGAGCTACGCAGATCCAGGTGCTGATCAAGGATTCCGGAAAGACCCTCATCCAGGTGATTGACAACGGCCAGGGCATGACCGCGACTGACGCCCGAATGAGCTTCGAAAGACACGCCACCTCTAAAATTAACAAAACGGACGATCTATTTGATATTCGTACCATGGGCTTTCGAGGAGAGGCTTTGGCATCAGTGGCCGCAGTTGCCCAGGTGGAGATGAAAACCAAGACGCCTGGGGATGAGCTCGGGGCCTCGATATCAGTTTCGGGCTCGGAAGTTAAAAGCCAGGAGCCTGTATCCACTCCTGAAGGGACTTCCATCTCTGTTAGGAACCTGTTTTATAACGTCCCGGCGAGGCGCAATTTTTTGAAATCCAATCCTGTCGAGATGAGGCATCTGGTGGAGGAGTTCCAAAGAATATCTCTCTCTCAGCCGGAAATTGAATTCAGCTTATATCAGAATGACCTACCTATTTACAATCTAAAACCAGGCAAACTGAGCCAGCGGATCGTCCAAATTTTCGGTAAGAATTATCGGGAACAGTTGGTGGTTTGTAAGGAAGAAACGGACCATGCTCGAGTCCATGGTTACCTGGGCAAGCCAGAACATTCCAAAAAGACTCGAGGGGAGCAATTTTTCTTCGTGAATAAGCGATTTATCAAAAACCACTATCTCAACCATGCGGTTATGAACGGCTTTCAAGGCTTGTTGCCTGAAGATAGCTTCCCATTTTATACGCTGTTCATCGATATCGATCCCCAGCACGTCGACGTTAACGTACATCCGACTAAGACGGAGATCAAGTTTGATGATGAGCGAACAATATATGGTATCGTTCAAGCATCTGTGAAGCAGGCCCTGGGCACCCATCACGTCACACCATCTCTTGATTTTGACCTTGATGTAAACTTCAGAGGAATCCAATCAACCAAGGATATTCCAGTATCTGCCAAGACCCTAGCCCGGCGTGACTACGAGCAATTCCGCCAAACCCCGTGGGATAGCCGCAACCTTAGCAATTGGGAGACTCTTTATGGAGCCCCAGCAACTAATCCTAATGAAAGTCGCGAATTTCTGAGAGAGTCCATTCGGTTAGAAAGCGCGGCAAATCGAGGAGACTTGGGGAAAGGTGAACACTTCAAACCGGACCGTGAAACCATCCTGTTTCAGATTCACAGCCGGTTCATTGTGACTCAGGTTAAATCTGGGATGATGCTGATTGATCAATTTTCAGCTCACGAACGCATTCTTTTTGAACGTTTCCAGGAAAATCTTACCAACAAAACTGGGGCCTCGCAGCAATTTCTGTTTCCTCAAACTCTCGAGATCAATCCCAGTAATATTGCCTTGGTACAAGAGTTGGAGGACGAAATCAAAACCCTTGGATTTAACTTTGATTATTTCGGGAAAAGCACCGTCGTAATAAATGGCATGCCCGCCAATCTTGCAGTCAACGAGAAGGAGGTTTTTGAGGGACTCATAGAGCAATTTAAGGAGAACAAATCCAAGCTGGATATTGGAAATTTTGAGAACATTGCCCGTTCTTTGGCAAAAAGATCGGCTATTCGGCCTGGTCAAAAGCTGGACGAGCGGGAAATGAGTACACTAATTGATCAGCTTTTTGCCTGTCAAAACCCGAATTACGCTCCAGACGGTCGAGGTACCTTCCTGGTTTTGGATGTGGATCAGATAGCCAACTTCTTTAAATAAATAGAATTCATGTTTGCTAATCTTACTCCAGTTGTTCGAAACCTCTTGCTTATCAACGTAGTGCTCTATTTCGTGGATTCATTGTTGGACGGCATGCCCAATCATTATCTGTCATTTTACAGCTACCTGTCGGACAAATTTGCACCCTATCAGCTGTTCACTTATATGTTCCTGCACGGCGGCTTTTTCCACCTGCTTAGTAACATGTTTGGTCTTTTCATTTTTGGCCCCTTATTGGAAAGATTTTGGGGAGGCCAGAAGTTTTTGGCGTTCTATCTTATTACCGGAGTGGGTGCGGGAGTAATCTACTCGCTGGTGAATCTTTATGAATTCGAAAAGCTGGAATCTTCAGTAGATCAGTACATTGAAAGCCCGGCGCCGGATGTTTTCTTTGCTTTTCTTAGGGATTACTATCCGAACTATACCATGGATAACAGGATCAATGAGATTGCAATTGGCTATGCCGAAAACCCAGAAAGTAGTAATTACGAGGAGGGCAGCGTTGCGGTTGTCCGGGGACTCTCACAAAGGACGATCAATGATTCCAGTATGCTTGGCGCTTCCGGCGCAGTGTTTGGAATATTATTGGCTTTCGGAATGTTATTCCCCAACACTGAGTTACTTTTGCTGTTTCCACCTATGCCGGTAAAGGCAAAGTACCTGGTAGCATTCTATGGCATTTATACGATCTTCGCTGGAATAGAAAAAGCGCCTGGTGATAATGTGGCCCATTTTGCCCATTTAGGTGGTATGATTGTTGCTTTCATTCTCATTAAGATCTGGCAGTCAGACCGACGTAATTTCTATTAGATGCAGCAGGGAGTAGGTGTGTTGGACGAATTCAAGGACGCTTTTAACAAGCCTAACAATGAGTTGATCCAGATCATTCTGATCAATATCGGGGTATTCGTAGTCCTGAAAATGTTCCAGGTATTCCTGACATTGGGCGGAGCTGCAGATATCTACGGATTGATCCTTAACCAGGTTATGTTACCCTCTTCTTTTGAAGGGTTTATTACTAAGCCTTGGACACTGATCACCTATTTCTTTACTCACGAAGGGATAATTCATATTCTCTTCAATATGCTTTTTCTCTATTGGTTTGGCAAGCTGATCGTTGAGTATCTGGGCAGCAAAAAGCTATTCTCGCTCTACTTCCTTGGGGGGATTGCAGGTGGACTTTTTTTCATATTGATCTATAATATACTTCCGATTTTTCAAGACCGTGTGACATCCTCAATGATGCTGGGAGCTTCAGCAGGGGTATTCGCCGTGGTAGTAGGGGCGGCTACCCTTATTCCGAATTACACGTTTTTCTTGCTGATACTGGGTCCGATACGCATAAAGTACATTGCCATTTTCTACGTTTTTCTGTCCTTTATCCAAACCATAGGAAATAACGCCGGCGGGGAACTGGCCCATTTGGGAGGGGCACTTATCGGTTACTTTTATGTGCGGCAGATCCACAAAGGGAACGACATTGGAATTTGGATCATCAGCGCCCGGGATTTTATCAAGAGTTTTTTCGTAAGCACCCCCAAGATTAAGGTTAGCTACAAACGTTCCGGTCGCTCCGCCAACCGCTCAGCAGGCAAGACTGGAAGTGTTGAGCAAGACGAAATAGACGCCATCCTGGATAAGATATCTGACTCCGGGTATGACAGCTTGACCAAGGAGGAGAAGGAAAAGCTGTTCAACGCCTCGAAGAAGTGACTAATAGGTTTCAAGTCTCAAGTACTAAGTCCCAGTTTGTCGTGCCTAATAACGTTGACCGTTTTAAGTAAAGGTTAAACCTTATTTTCCGTCATCATTGTACCCCCAGGTTGTTGGTATGTTGATAACCGATGCTGGTCTTTGTTGGTCATTGGTATCTTCGAAATTTGAAGGAACTGTTACTTGAGAGCAAAAGCTTTTTGTTTGTCAGCTGCTTCAAATTGAAACAGGACCTGGGACTTCAAACTACACCTCGCGGTTAGCCAACTGCCCGCACGCAGCGTTTATGTCCTTCCCCCTAGATCGCCTGACTGTAACACTTACTCCATTTTTTCCCAGAAACCGGGCGAATTCATCCAGTTTTGATACTGTGGTATTGGTGAAATCTGCCTCGGAAATCGGGTTGTATTCAATTAGATTTACTTTACAGGGGATCTTGCGGGTGAACTCGAAAAGTTCCTTGGCGTCATCAAGGGAGTCGTTGAATTGGTCGAATACAATATACTCCAAGGTAATACGGCTATGTGTCTTGGAGTAAAAGTAGTTTAGAGCCAAGGCCAGGGTTGCTAGCGTATTGTGGTGGTTGATGGGCATAATGGTTCCTCTTTTTTGATCATTGGCAGCGTGCAGGGATAAAGCCAAATTGAATTTGACCAGGTCATCACCCAACTGCCTTATCATTTTGGCAATTCCGGCCGTGGAAATGGTGATCCTTCTCGAAGCCATGTTCAAGCCATCAGAGGAGATGATCCGGTCAATGGCGGAAAGAACATTGCTGTAGTTAAGGAGAGGCTCACCCATGCCCATAAAGACAATGTTGGTAAGAGGGGTTTTGTAACTGTCCGCCGCTTGCCGTCCGAGATGGACCACCTGATCGTAGATTTCTCCCGGGTCCAGATTACGGATCCGATCCATATAGCCGGTTGCGCAGAATTTGCAAGACAATGAGCAACCGACCTGTGATGAAACGCAGGCCGTCATTCGATCCTTGGCAGGGATCAGCACTCCCTCAACCAGATGCTCGTCGTTGAGTCGAAATGAACTCTTGATCGTTCCGTCGGCGCTGGTTTGCATCTGGTTTATGAGCAATGGATTGATTGCGAAATGCTCGTTCAAAAGATCCCGGGTCTTAACCGATAGATTAGACATCTGATCGAAGCTGTGTACCGATTTTTTCCATAGCCACTCCTGCACCTGCCGTGCACGGTAGTTTTTCTCGCCATGCTCCAGTAAAAAAGCTTCGAGCTCGGTGGACGATTGCAAGCGGATATCCTTTTTCACGGCCTCGGCAAAGATAGCTTAAGAATAGGTTGATTTAGATTGTGATTTGGTGACTATTAGAATCATCGAGGATAATAAGCCCAAGTGCATTGGACAGCCAGCGCTGGACCGATTTGAAAAGTTTACAATCTAAATGCTTAAAGCTGTGGATGATTGACCCTTTAGATCACATTGTAGGCTTCTTTTGATTGGGGTTGTTTACATATGTAATATTTGCTGCCCCTTTTGTAAAACAAATATCCAACTAACCGCCGCAGAACTTGTTTTAGGCCTCCTGGGGGAGTGTTTTTGTTTTCCCATTCTTCTCAGCCGATGCAATTTTTTTGAAGCCATTCCAGAATAGCGCGCTTAGCCTTCTATATTCCCGTAATAGAACACGCAAATGACTTATAAGATGCAAAGGTTCGATTCGATTTACGGAGCTACTTTCATTAACTTAATTCAATAATCGGGCAAATGTTTCGATTGAAGTTATATGAGGCTCTGTAGCGAGGTGAAAATTGCTTATCCATATTAACGGTAAGCAAAACTTCCGGTCCATAACACCGGGTAGTTTATCGACAGATAATTGTAGCCCGGTTATTGGATAAGTTTTTGCAGCTCGCCATGTAAGAGCTGGGCCAAAAAGAAATTGAAGGGCCGGACGACAATCCGGTTATAATCAATTATGCAAAGAAGCCGGATTTGAATGGGTGGATGACGATGAGACTCCCTGGTGTTCCATCTTCCTAAATTGGTGTGCCCTAAATTCGGGACTACAAGGGAAAAACAAAGCCAACACCCGTTCATGGCTTCTTTCTGGCAATCTTACCAACCATCCTGAGCCTGGAGATATAGCGGTCTTCTGGAGAGAGCATGTGGGTTTGTTCTTTGGATACTCCAAGGATTCTTCCAGGATATATTGTCTGGGAGGCAATCAAGGCAATCAAGTATCTCTATCCGCATTTCTAGCTGATAACGGTTTTGGGCTTTCCATGATTGAGAAAAGGAACTCATGCCAATAGCGTCAGGCAACTGCCCCAAGCGCTGAAACAGTTGGACTTTGACTGTGGTACCTCCGACTGGGATTTTGCTTCAAGGACCCAACAGGTGATGAAAAATTTTCAGTCTACTGGTCAAAGCCAGAAGGTCAATTGGGTTTACGGGCAGGAAACCGGACTTTATGCTGGAGGTGGTCAACGAGTGATACTGTGACCGGGAGCAAAGCAAATAATCAGAGAAACCCTTCACCACCTCACTACCTTCCCCTTTTTGCTCCCCTCAATCTTGGTATACTTTACACGATCGACTCGCTCATTTTTCTCATTAAACAAAGAAATTGTTCCACCGGTGTTGGCCAAAATCACGGGAGTTTCCTTGAGATCAATTCTTTCAGCCTCCCCTGAGCTAGTGATGCCGGATAGCGTGATCTCTCGCCTTTTGAGATCAATTATCCTCCAACCGTCAATGTTAATATCACCGGTGGTATGGTTAAATAGCGCCACCCATTCATCACGGGGTGAGGATTCGGGATTAACCATGGCTGCGATAATTGCAACCGGTGATTCCTGCGGATTCAATACAAACTCTCGTTCTTCACCAGCTGATTTTATTTCGCTGAGATCGTCTACTTCGATTCGTTCTGGGAAATTATTGATGCGCAAGCGCTTCCTGGCTTCGGGATTGTCGTTGAACAGAGTTGGATTTTTATCATACAGTTGATCGTCAAAGTCTAAACCGGTCATCTCTTCAATTTCAGACACCGAAACCTGGTACCGCTGTAGCGACAAACTCTTCATACCGCTCAGATCGGCGGTTATCATTTCGTCCTGGAACATGATAAAGGCACGCACACCCAAATCATTGGTTAATTTGTCCTCGAAGCAGATTATCTTAAAAAAGCCGGTTGGTATCCGTACATCCTCATGCCACGGACGGGCGTAATGACGATCAAACTCTGAATGAACCGGGCTGGTAAATACACAGATCCGATCGTTGGTATCCAAAGAGAGACGGCCCGCCCACTTTTCCAGCTCCAGCCATTCATCACGGTTCATGTAACCGTGTTGGAAACAGGCGTTAGTATAATAAAACGTGGCGTCGCTGGCTTTTTGGGCCTCTCTTTTGCTATCTCCCCATGAACAGTTGTCCCGTTGTGCCATATGCCCCTTGTCGTAAATGTTTTGGGTATAGTGGTCGTTGTTCAACTGGTTCTCAGATCCCACTCTTGAATCGATCTCCCACTTGGTCTTTCTTTCGGTCGAAATGTGCTGCTTTTGAAAAATGTTGCTAGCAACTAAAATGGGCTGTTTGGTGTCTTTACGCATAATAGCGCTGTAGTGAATGTAATCGGCGTAGACATCACTTCTCAATTCGGTCTTTTTCAAGATAAAATCTTCCATGGAGGGAGCAAAAGTGGGCATTGGGACGCCTTTGGCGATTCCGATGAAATCGGGATCATAACCCGATGGTTTTTGGTTGTTTCCGTTGGACATTTGAGTGGAATTTAATTGAGCGAATAGATTTTAGTTTCATTGGTTAAGATGGGCTAAAGTCACCCAAATTGTTGGTTGTATCTTCGGGAAAACATTACAGCTTGGAAGGATTACGCTTATCCATCAAAAACCTTGATTAGAAATTAACATGCATGGAGCTTTTTGAGCTGTAGAATTGATTCCGCTTTTGGTATCAATGCTGATACTTTTGTTATTTTGGAACTCGTTATTAGTAAACCATGAACCGCAGTATTTTCTTCCTTTCCGGCTGGCTATGGCTCACTATGGCACTTCAGGCCCAACAGAGTTCCCCACTTTATTCTATCGATCGCCTTTTTGCCTCCGGAGAGTTTCATCCAGATAGCTACGGCCAGGTCAGTTGGAGCTTTGATGGCGAAGCGTATTTCCGACTCAACTATACCGAAACAGGGGTGGACATCTGGAAACATCAATCCAACACCGGTGATGGACAAATCTTCCTATCAGCCGATCAATTGGCCCCTCACGGAGAGGATCGGCCCATTTGGATTGAGGATTTCACTGTCACTGAGGAGGAGGAAAAAGTCCTAATCTATTCCAATTCACAGAGAGTATGGAGGGAAAACACCCGCGGGGACTACTGGGTATATAATTTTTCCAATTCTTCCTTACAACAGATTGGTAAGGACCGGCCTGAATCTTCCTTAATGTTTGCCAAGCTTTCTCCAAACCTGGAACAAGTCGCATACGTGAGCCGATCCAATATTTACCTCGAGAGACTCAAATCTGCCGAGGTTCGTGCCCTTACTTTAGATGGGACTGAGAGCATCATAAACGGTACTTTCGACTGGGCTTATGAGGAGGAATTCTTCTACAAGGACGGGTTTCGTTGGAGTCCTGACGGACACTACCTTGCGTTTTGGCAAATTGACGCTACCGGGATAAAGGATTTCCAAATGATTAATTACACTGATTCAATTTATAGTTATACGATTCCGGTCCAATATTCCAAAGTAGGGGAGACCCCTTCGTCAGCAAAGATTGGAGTAATCGAAATTGAATCAGGAAATATTACCTGGCTTCGGATTGAAGGGGACCCACGGCAGAATTACTTGCCTCGGATGCAATGGGTCGGCACCTCCAATCAGATCATAGTAAAACAATTGAACCGTAAACAGAACACCCTCAAGTTATGGCTTGCAGACCCGGAAACCGGCAAGGCCCAAGTCGTCCACACCGAAACTGACGAGGCCTGGGTGGATGTTGACCACATGGATCTGGTTATGGAATGGAAGATGTACGATATTCACTTCCTGGAAAACAACCAGGATTATCTCTGGCTCACCGAGAAAGATGGATGGCGGCATCTTTATATTAACAGCATCACAAACGATCGGGAAGTGCTATTGACCCCTGGCGAGTATGACATAGCGGCACTATACGGAGTGGATGCAGTCCAAAAGTTTGCCTATTTCAACGCCTCACCAGATAATTCAACTCAGCGCTATCTTTATCGGGTTCCGCTAAAGGGTAAGAAAAAGCTGGAGAAACTCACTCCCGGCCAATTTACCGGAGTGAATGATTACAACCTCGCCCCCGGAATGGAACACGCCATACATACATTTTCCAATGTGACAACTCCGCCAGAAGAAAGCCTCATTTCTCTCCACGGAAACAAGGAAATTGTGTTGGAGGATAATAAGGACCTCAAGATCCGATTAAGGGCAATCGATCACCCTGATTACGAGTTCTTCCAGGTTACTACTGCAGATGGGGTAACATTGGATGGCTACATGATCAAGCCATTGGATTTTGATCCTGGCAAAAGATATCCGGTATTATATTACGTTTATGGTGAGCCTGCCGGTCAAACCGCTGCTGATCAGTGGTCTGGAGGATGGCACAAGATGTTAGCCCAGAGAGGATATTTGATTATATCGATGGACAACCGAGGGACTCCTTGTATCAAAGGTAGGGAATGGAGGAAGAGCCTTTACACAAAATTGGGAGTCATCAATTCAAGGGATCAGGCGATGGCAGCCAAAGAGATAATGAACTGGGAATTTGTAGACCCCGACCGCATTGCGGTATGGGGCTGGAGCGGGGGAGGTGCCATGACTCTGAACCTGCTGTTCCGGTATCCGGAGATCTATAAAACTGGAATGTCGGTTGCTCCGGTTACCAATCAGTTGTATTACGATAACATTTACCAGGAGAGGTATATGGGACTGCCCTGGGAAAATGAAAAAGATTATATAGAGGGCTCTCCGGTCACCTATGCCAAGAACTTGCAGGGTAATCTTCTGCTCGTTCACGGAACTGCAGATGACAATGTTCATTATCAAAATTCGGAGGCTCTTATCAACGAATTGATCAAGCACAATCGACAGTTCCGGGTTATGCCGTATCCAAACCGTTCCCACGGAATCTATGAAGGCAAGAATACAACCAGACATCTGTATACTAAGCTATTAAACTTTTTGGAAGAAAAAGTTGAGCCGGGTGGAAAGTGATTGCCGACGCTCCTTTCCTGGTTTCAATACCGGAATCGCACATTTACCAGGCAAATGCGGGAAGGAACCCGTCAATATGCTCGAATGCAAATACAATTGGCTTCCAATCAGTTTAATATGGATCGTAGGGTAGTACGCCATGTACCAGAAACTCAAGAGTTATATAGACCAATTCATTGATCTTGAGGAACAGGAATGGCAGTTCTTCCTGACGGCGTTGAAACATCGGGAAATCCCCAAAAAGGGTTTTTTGGTGGAACCGGGGCAGGTATGCGATTTTGTTGCTTTCGTAAACCGGGGTAATTTTAGAATGTACCGAATTGTTGACGGCAAGGATATAACCACGAACTTCTTTTTCTCTGGAAATTTTGCCACCAACTACTCCAGTTGCGTTTCAGGCACCCCTTCCGAAGAATACATTCAGGCACTTGATGAGGCGGAGATCCTTGTTTTATCAAGGGACGATATGCAGCGAGCTACCATGAGTACCATGCCTGGGAGCGTTTCGGACGATTGATCGCTGAGTCTATCTTTGTGGGTCTGGCCCAGCGCAGGGATTCCCTACTTTACAAATCCCCCGAAGAGCGCTATCTTGAACTGTTTGAGCAAAGACCTAAGGTGATTGCTCAAATGTCTCAGCAGCACATTGCATCCTATCTTGGCGTGACGCCTGAATCTCTGAGCAGAATTCGCAAAAGACTGACTCAAAAAGCCTGATTTCTTGATTTAAATCAAGAGGAGTGCCGCAGTTTATTGATTCAAATCAATTTTAATAAGGGTAAGCCCATTCATCTTTGTCTTAAAGATAAAGAGACCAATGAAAAGCCTGCATACCTACACACTGTCAATTGTTTTTTTTCTTATCTCAACAATTTCCCTAAGCCAAACTCAAACCATTCGAGGAAAAGTCATCGATAAGGATTCGAGATTCCCTCTGATTGGGGTAAACGTGATCCTCGAAGATTTCAATCCTCTCAGGGGAGCCGTGACCGATATCGATGGCCAGTTCGTATTTCCGAATGTGCCGCTGGGACGACGAACTATTAGACTCAGTATGGTGGGTTATGAAGATCAGGTGGCCGACAATCTATTGGTCGTATCCGGCCGGGAAACGCTGGTAAACATTGAGCTAAAGGAGTCCTTCATACTTGCGGATGAAATAGTAATCCGGGCTTCAGATCAGAAGATGCAGGTGAATAATGACCTCACCACAGTAAGCTCCAGATCTTTCACGGTTGAAGAAACCTCTCGATACGCCGGGGTCCGGAATGATGTGGCCCGAATGGCGTCTAATTATGCCGGAGTTAGCGGTGTGAATGACGCCCGAAATGACGTTGTAATCCGAGGCAACTCCCCGTCCGGGCTGCTCTGGAGATTGGAAGGGGTGGATATTCCAAGCCCCAATCACTTTTCAACGTTTGGAAGCACCGGAGGTCCAGTGAGTATGCTGAACAACAACCTTCTTAACAATTCCGATTTTATGACTTCCGCCTTTCCTGCTGATTATGGAAACACTCTTTCCGGCGTTTTTGATCTGAGAATGCGAAACGGCAATATCGCAAAGCGTCAGTACCTGGGTCAGATTGGCTTTAATGGATTTGAGCTAGGGGCCGAGGGCCCCTTTTCCAAGAAGGGAAAATCCACTTATTTGGTTAATTATCGGTATTCTACATTGGCGGCATTCGAAGCCCTGGGAGTGAATTTTGGGACTGGAGCTGCTATTCCCTTTTATCAGGATCTAGCCTTTAAGTTCAATTTTCCAACTTCCAAAGCAGGTACCTTTTCCCTGTTTGGTCTGGGAGGAAGAAGCAACATTGAGCTACTGGGAAGCGAGACCGATTTTCAGGCGGGAGAAACCGATCTTTATGGAAGCGAAAACGAAGCCATCTATAATAATACCAAGACCGGGATTGTCGGACTGAATCACATTTTCTTTTTCAATTCAACTACATCCCTATCTAGCTCGTTGGCTGTTTCAACTCAAGCAAGTTCCACTGAGATTGATTCCCTAGCATGGTCGGAAACTGATCCTCCCCTGTTATTGGAAGCCATTCACTATAACAGCATTAACAATTCTCAGACCCGTTGGATGGCCAGCTTTAACCTAAACAAAAAAATCAATCGCAGAAACACATTGCAATCGGGGTTAAGACTCTCAATGCTTCAAAGTGACTTTGCTGATAGCACTCTGGTGGGGGAAAACCGATGGTGGATTATTAAGAGAGGTGAGGGTACAGATCTGCTTTCTCAAGCCCACATTAGCTGGCAACATAAATTTAGTTCCCGCATTGTAATTAACAACGGAGTGCATTTCCTTCATTACGATCTGAATAAAAGCCTGGGTGTGGATCCTCGATTGGGACTCAAGTATGAGCTTCGCCCAGGCCAATTCCTCAATCTGGGGTATGGACTTCATCACCAAATGCAGCCTCAGCCAACCTACTATACCCTCCGTCCCGATGGTACCCCAAGCACAAACCTGGATATGGATTTTACCCGTAGCCATCATTTTGTGGTGGGTCATGACTGGAATTTTTCAGCGGATATGAGGCTCAAGACTGAACTCTACTATCAAACGATTGACCAGGCTCCAGTAGAGAGCATTTCCAGTTCGTTTTCCCTGCTGAATACGGGAGTTGACTTTGGGACCCCGGAGGAGTATGATTTGGTAAGCAACGGGACCGGAAGAAACTACGGGTTGGAGGTTACTTTCGAAAAATTCTATTCCCGGCAATATTACTTTCTACTGACTACCTCCCTGTTCAAATCCGAATATGAAGGGAGCGACCAGGTAAAGCGCAGCTCGGCATTTGACGGCAACTATGTGACCAATTTGCTTGGTGGGAAGGAATGGAGCGTGGGTCGCCAGGAGAATACTATTTCGGTCGATCTCAAGTCCACTTTTGCTGGTGGCAGGCCCTACACTCCCATAGATCTAGATGCCTCCATCGGGGCCGGAGAAGAGGTTCGGCTGGATAATCAGGGCTTTTCCGAGCGATATGCTGATTATTTCAGAATGGATCTCAAGGTTTCCTATCGAATGAACAAGCTCAGGGTGACTCACGAGTTTGCCGTTGACGTCCAGAATCTTACTAACAGAGAAAACCCATTCATTTACACGTACAACAACCGAACCCAAACCATAAACCTGGAGAATCAATTGGGTTTGTTTATAATCCCTCAATATCGAATTTTATTTTAGCCCGTCGCGACCGAAGGCAGGTCGCCTAAGCTGTATTCGGTTGGGGGAATTAAGCAAGATATTGTTACTTTGGTCTTGACAAAATGGAGCGAATCGAGACCGACGTTTGCATTTTGGGCGCTGGGCCTGCAGGGGCGACGGCAGCTCTATTCTTAGCCAAAGAAGGGGTAGAGTGCGTAATGGTTGATAAGGCCAGGTTTCCGCGGGATAAAGTTTGCGGGGACGCATTAAGTGGCAAGGTAGTGGATATCCTTGATCGCATCGATCCTGAACTTGCCCAACGACTGGCGCTGGAAGAGACCGGACTCCAGTCCTGGGGAATTACGCTAGTGGCTCCCAATGGCGAGTCGCTGATGTTGCCATTCCCTAAATCTCAGGCGGGTGCTCCCGGGTATACTGCCCCTCGTAGTGATTTTGATTACATCCTGGTCAAGAAAGCGGCTAGGAATCCATCGATACGATTCCTTGAGGGAATTGAGATGGATCCCAGGGGTTCAAATGGGAGCGGAATCGAATTGGTTGACAAACGAGGGTCAGTGCACATCAAGGCCATGCTGACGATTGTTGCAAACGGAGCACATTCTTCGTTCAGCCGCCGCTGGGCACAGATTCCGAAAGAGATGCGACATTACGGCGCGGGGGTGACGGCCTATTACGAAAACGTTGGTGGATTTGATTCCCGAGGTTATGTTGAGCTTCATTTTTTGGAGCCCTTATTGCCCGGTTATTTCTGGGTCTTTCCCCTTCCTGGGGGCCGAGCCAATGCTGGCATTTATGTCCGTAGCGACGTGGTTTCACGAAAGAAAATGAATCTGAAAGAGCGCTTATTGAGTTGCATAGAGGATCACCCCCACTTGAAGCACAGGTTCACCCACTCGCGGCGGGTCAGTAGAATTCGAGGATTCGGTTTGCCTCTTGGATCGAAAACCAGGAGATTAAGTGGCGACCATTACCTGCTAGCAGGAGATGCAGGCCATTTGATCGATCCTTTCACCGGGGAGGGTATCGGCAATGCGATGGTCAGCGGGATGTTGGCTGCCCGCCAAGCTATAAAATGTTTGGAGCTCAAGGATTTTTCAGCACAGTTTCTAAGTAGCTATGACCGGGAGATCTATGAGCACATGGGCCAGGAATTTCGAATCAGCAATTGGGTACAAAGACTCTCTTCCTATCCCTATTTGTGGAACGTGGTGGTGCGCATAGCCAACAGTGATCCGAGGATCCAAGGTCTTTTGTCCGGAATGTTAGGAGATACCAAGTTGAGAAATAAATTGGTGGATCCTCTTGCCTATTTGAAACTGGCATCGAAAAAGTGGCGAATATTGGTGGCTAATTAGAACCCCTACCAAGCTGGTTCAGGTCGCTTGGTAAACCGCTTTGGATTGAACTTGCTCAGAAGCACTACGATACACGGCAGTTAGGATGGAAGTTGCTTATTGCTGCTCTGCTTACCTCCGGGTCATACTGCCAGACTGTTTTTTCGCCTCATTGATAATCCTCCCGGGGTGGGCTAAATACGTCCTGAACTTCGACCTCGGTAAGCGCTTGGCCACTGTGGGGGGCGTTTGATGGGATGACCAGGACGGAACCCGATTCCAGGAGATGCGTCTCGCCTTCCACGGTAAGCTCCAACTTACCTTTTCGCATAATGACCACCTGTTCGTGGTGGTGAGAGTGCTCCGGGATCAGGGCACCATCTTCAATGGTAAGAAAACTCAGGCTTATTTTATCAGTGTGCACCAAACGGGAGTGCAGACCCGGAAAAATCTCTTTGGAATCGATCTGGCTAATATCGTATCGGGACATGTCAGTGTGTTAAGGTGATTATCCATCCTAATTTAGCGATTTCTTGTTAATGCGGCTTGATTCTCCGATTAGGTAATTCCATCAGCAAGGCCCTTCGGCTAGGCTTCCGAAATCGACAAGACTAGTCAAAATCCATTTCATCGACCTTTTCAAGGGTGTCAGGGTTATACACCTCCATTTTGAGTGACTTTCCATTCACGTGGAAAAACACGAGAGCATTTTGGGTTGAGAACCTTTGCACGGAATCGGTCCACGGCATTATTTCCTGGGCGTAATAAGGTGCTCCCGCCGCCCCATTGTTCACTTGCCAAACGCTGCGGGTCAGGCTGATTTTGGGAGGCGAGTATCGTTTGGGATAGATGGTCGTTTTGGAGTTGATCAAAGTCCTTGCGTAGTTATGTTCATCCCCGGTTAGAAGGGCCTTGACCTTGGTGCCTTTATTTACAATAATATCCAGTAGCTGATCCCTACGTTCAATTATGCCCTTACTAACGGGCTTCCCGGCCACGTATGGTCGCTTGTCGTTATTGCCCTCGTACCACATAACGTCTTTAACGTGACCCCCATTTGGAAAGAACGGGGTTATGGACGGTAACAAAAATATGGTCGATTTTGGGGTCTGATTCATACATTTCCATGGTCGATCGAAACCACTCCAGCTGTTGATCCATTATATAACCATGAATATTTCCGCTGGTAACTGATACCAAATGGTGGGAGGGGGCGAACCAATAGTTGGAGTTCAGCACAACCATAGCCACATTGTCATAGGAATAGTGGAATACATTTTCCTTGTATGAAGGGAAATCTGTATGCCCGGGATTGGGATCATAGCTGGCTTCATCTTCGCTGTCCGGACCGTTTAATGGATTAACGAACTCTTGTCCGTAAATCGCCTCGGCCGAAAAGTCCTTAAAGGGAAAATTGTCGATTTCTATTTTCTGCTTATCTAACTCATCATAGAACTGCATCAATAGTGCCTCATGATTGCCCATGGCGGTAACCACCGGCATGTAATGTGCATAAGGTGAGATTGCCAGTTTCCAGTTGATGTATTCTAGCCTGATTGACTCTGGATCCAGACTGTAACCTGTGATCATGTCTCCAGTCATTTGCATAAATCTGGCTTTGTTTTGCATGTTTAAGGCCATGATCCTCTTCATGATATAGACATTAGCGCCTCCGAGGTTTCGTTCGCCCCCGCCATTTCCAGAACGCGAATCACTGGCATAGGAAAACGTGAAGGGAGTTCTGGTGCCAGGTGCAGGTGCCGTGCGGAAAGAGTACTTTTCGGAAAAAGTGGAATATTGCAGCTCGTAGGTATATTCGGTATCGGGCTCTAGATCTGGGATCAACACTTCGTGAGACAACTGTCCCTTGCTTTTGAATCTCTTTTTCCCCACCCGTATAGCGGTCTGAGTCTTACTTGTCGTTTTGTAATATATGGTTACTGAGTTGTGGGTAAGATTTGCCAATAAAGGACCTTCCACTACTGAAGGCGCCACTACGAATGGTTTAGGCGCTATGGGCTTCTCGCTGTAACCCGAAATTATGGTTTTAGGGCTGGTCACGTAGGCCTCAGCGTTAAAATTTATTTTGCCATCATATAAGATGCTTTGACGGTTATCCACCACACGATAGCCAAGAATCCCATTAAATGTTTTTTCCCAGCCAATCATATCATAGGGACCGTCCATATCCGCGATCTTAACCTGGGCCACCCCTCTGGAAATGGGTGAAGCACCCCCAAAGAATACCGTTTGAGGGTATTTCGAATCATCTGTTGGAATAAATCCGTAATATAAAATGCCATTAAGAGCACCGGAACGAAATTCAAATCGCAGGCCCGAGGGCGTTCCACTTATCTGCTGAAAGTTGCTGATTCGATAGCCTGCTGGTGCAACTGAGGCATAGATCTTTCTTCCGTTCAAATCCAGATAAATCCCCTTGGAATCCTTATTTATATTGGAATATACCGCCGGAATATTTATTTTCTGACCCAATGCTGCCTCAACGTTTAGAAGAAATATTAGGGTAATTAATGGAAGAACCTTAAGCCAGGTCGATCGCAATTCAAGAATAGGGTACTCTTGGGATTGGGTTGCATGAAATCTGCTCAATGACTTATGGGTTTGAGTTCGTGCGAACTAGTTTGTTGTGATGAAATATAGCGCTTCATCATCAAAAATCCCCAACAAAACAGGCCACGAGTATCTTTTTTCACTAAAAAATACCGTATTATAGAATAAAAAGCATTCATTCTGATGAACGACCAGAGCATTAAGATCTTAGAGGACCAGATCGCCAAACTGAATACCAAGGATTTTGACCTGGAGGCCTGGAAAAGTTCTTCTATAACGCTGCTAGCCCGTATTTTTGGAAAGGAAGATTACCGTCTCCAGCAAATTCAGGATTTGAAAATTGACTACAGCAGTTGGGCCTTGAGAGATGCTTCATCATCCTATAATCCGGTAAGATCTTGTAAGAAAATAGGAAAGGAAATCCTCGAGACGTCTATTAGCGAGTTGAAAACTTTTGGCGTCGAGCGGATAAAAGCCCTGGCAGAATCTCCACCAATTGTAACAGCTTTGGAGGATGAATTAACGGGTACCCAGTTGAAAGAATTGAAAGCATTTCTGCAATCATCCCAAAACATCGATCAAAAACGAAAGGGAATTCTGAAGTTACTTAGCTCATTGAGTAAAGGGAAAACCGTTGAAATTTTAGCCGACATTTTACTATCGAAGACCAAGTCAAAGGATCTAAAGTAGGTTTTGATCTTTTTTTATGTAATATTACTTCTGTCAATAATTGTCAATTTATTTCGAACTATGTTCACCTCCGGCGTCGCGACTTTCATAATCATTGCTGGCTCCTTGATCGCACTCGGCGCAGCACTAAGCTTCATAAACGTCCGTAATACCAAGGAGCCAAAAGAAAGGGGCGAATAACTTCTTACGGAACTATCTCCTCGCTAGAAAAGTTCTTCTAAAGAATCAAACACATCTGAATTGAAAACCTTATGGTTGTTGGGGCTGTGGGCGGCGTCGATTCCTATTACTGCCCAAAGCCAATCAGTGAATGGCTTCAATCTGGACGGTGCCTTGATTCCTACTCGGGAAATTAGGCATGGGGTCCCCCTCGCGATGGAATCCCTTCAATCGACTCCCCGGAATTTGTATCGGCTGAAAAGGCGGATTATCCCGGAGACCAGGAGCGCGTGCTTGGCGTCTGGTACAATGGAATTGCCAAGGGGTACCTGATCGGAATACTGAACTATCACGAAATAGTGAATGATGGTTTTGGAAATGAAAAAGTAGTAATAACCTACTGCCCGCTATGTGGAAGTGGATTAGCGTTCAAGGCTCTTGTGGAGGGCCTAAACCGGACCTTTGGAGTCTCCGGATTGCTCACAACAGCGACGTTCTTCTTTATGACCGCCAATCGGAATCCCTTTGGTCCCAGATGATGACCCAGGCAGTCTCCGGGCCAATGAAAGGAGTTGATTTGGAGTTGATCCAGACCGCGAATACGACCTGGAGCGAATGGAAAAATCGGTATCCAGAAACACTTGTTATGACCACCAAAACCGGCTACAGCAGGAACTATGATAGAACCCCTTACGACGGATATGATGAAAGTGAAGCTCTTTATTTTCCGGTGGACAAAGGTAAAGCCAATCGGGGTCGTTCCTATCACCCGAAAGAGAAAGTGCTCGCGATAAGCATTGATGGAAACTTCAAGGCCTATCCGTATTCAGAACTACAAAAACAGGGCGCCGAGTTTCAAGATGTATTCATGGATCGGAAATTAACTATATTGTATAATTCGCCGGACCAGGTAGCACGCGCTTTGTTCGCGGACGGATCAGAGGTGGTCAGTTACGTTTCATTTTGGTTTGCCTGGGCAGCGTTCAACGAAAAGGCAGCAGTGTTTGATGCAAGCAAGAACAAATGAAATTCCTTGATTCCCTCAAAAATCGATGGGGAATTCGAAATACTTTTCAGATCCTGGTTATTTTAGTGGTATTTTCCTGTACCGGGGTTTCCCTTCTTTTTATCAAAGCACCGTTCTGCCAATTGATTGGGATTGACGAGCAAACACCCATATGGCTGAGAATCACGGTATTCTCCTTGGCGCTGTTACCCATATATAACCTCCTGCTCCTGGGATGGGGGTTCCTTTTTGGTCAGTTCCGTTTCTTCTGGGAATTCGAAAAGAGAATGTTCAGCGGGATATGGCGGATATTGAGTCGCTAGTCTATTCGTCTTCGACAATGCCTTCGGCCAGGACCGTGATATTGTTATTTAGGACCTCCACCACTCCACCATCAACTATTAATTCATCAATCCCCTGCTTTGAGAGGTACACGATCTTTCCTTTGACCAGCGAACTTATTAAGGCGGCATGATTATTAAGCACTTGAAACTCTCCTTTGATTCCCGGAAACTTGGCGGACTCGACTTCGCCCTCAAAAACGGTTTGATCTGGGGTGAGTATTTCGAGATACATAAACTATTCGGCCTCGGCAATGAGTTTTTCGCCTTTTTTGGAAGCATCTTCGATGGTTCCGACCAAATTAAAAGCCGTTTCCGGCAGATGATCAAATTCTCCATCCATTATCCGATTAAAACCGGAAATGGTGTCCTTAATATCCACAAACACCCCCGGGGTTCCTGTGAATTGCTCCGCAACGTGAAATGGTTGCGAGAGGAACCGCTGAACTCTCCGGGCGCGGTGGACCACCAGTTTGTCATCGTCGGACAACTCTTCCAGACCCAAAATTGCAATGATGTCTTGAAGTTCGTTATAGCGTTGCAACAAGTAGATTACCCGTTGGGCGGTATCATAGTGTTCATCACCCAGGATCTCTGCGGTCTGGATCCGGCTGCTGCTGTCCAGCGGATCCACGGCAGGATAAATGCCTAATTCGGCAATTTTTCTTGAAAGTACGGTTGTGGCATCCAGGTGACTGAATGTCGTTGCAGGCGCAGGATCGGTCAGGTCATCAGCCGGCACGTACACAGCCTGTACTGATGTAATGGATCCCCGCTTGGTAGAGGTAATTCGCTCCTGCATGGCACCCATTTCCGAGGCCAGGGTAGGTTGGTATCCTACAGCTGAGGGCATTCGTCCTAACAGGGCCGAAACCTCAGATCCTGCCTGAGTGAAACGGAATATGTTGTCCATGAAGAAAAGGATATCCCTCCCTTGGCCCTGGCCGTCTCCATCGCGGAAATACTCGGCTATGGTGAGGCCTGATAGGGCAACACGGGCTCGAGCCCCGGGCGGTTCATTCATCTGACCGAAGACCATAGTAACCTGGGATTTCGCCAGCTCTTTGGTATTCACCTTGGAAAGATCCCAGGATCCCTCGTGCATGGACTTTTCAAATTCCTCGCCATATCGGATAATGCCTGCTTCAATCATTTCCCGCAAAAGGTCATTGCCCTCACGGGTCCTCTCACCTACTCCAGCGAAAACGGAAAGACCAGAATGAGCCTTGGCGATGTTGTTTATCAACTCCTGGATGATAACCGTTTTTCCAACACCCGCACCTCCAAAGAGCCCGATTTTTCCACCCTTGGCATAGGGTTCAATAAGGTCAATAACTTTAATTCCCGTGAACAGAACCTCCGTGCTGGTGGACAGATCCGCGAAATCCGGAGCCGGCCGGTGTATTGGAAGTTTACTGGTTGCTTTGGGTGGCCTAATTCCGTCAATGGCATCACCAACTACATTGAAAAGACGTCCCTTGATATCATCTCCAATTGGAACCCGGATTGGCGCACCGGTGTCTATCACATCCATACCCCGCACCAAACCTTCGGAACTGTCCATGGCGATAGTCCTTACCCTGTCCTCGCCCAGATGCTGCTGGCACTCCAGCACGATCCTATTTCCATCGGCCCGTGTGACTTCGAGTGCATCTAAAAGGTTGGGGAGCCGTCCATCTTGGGCGAAGCTGACGTCAACAACTGGACCTATCACTTGGATTATTTTACCAATATTTGCCATGCTTCGATGGATGGATTGCGGAACAATTAGGAGACAATTTTGAGAGGGCAAAGGTAGCTACTTTTGGGTGTTTTACCATCTCCCAGTTCAACATTTCAGGCTATAGAGTCAGCATGACTGCCATTTAATTCTTCAATATGATCCGGAAGGTTGTGCCCGCGTCTACCTCGGAATGCTTTACAAAGATCTTCCCTTGGTGGTAGTTTTCGATTATCCGCTTGGCCAGTGTCAGGCCCAGGCCCCAGCCTCTTTTCTTTGAAGTCATTCCCGGTTGAAAAACCTCGGCCAGCTTCGATTTCGGAATGCCCTTCCCTGTATCTTGGACATCGATCAATACGTCGCCATACTTGCCTCGTTTGATATGCACCCCGATTTTACCGGCTCCACTCATAGCATCCACGGCATTCTTTACAAGATTTTCAATAACCCAATCAAACAGTGGCTTGTTGATTTGGGCCTTTATGTCTATTGGCAGGGCGTTTATCTCGAACTTTACCTTTGTGGATACTCTTTTTTGTACATATTGGACCGTGCCCAGGATTGTGTCGTATATATTCTCAAGACGAAGAATTGGCACTGAACCAATATTCGAAAATCGTGCCGTGATGGTTTCCAGCCGTTTGATGTCCTTATCTAATTCAGAGATTATGTCCTTTTTTTGAAGATCGGGATCGTTACGTATGTATTCGAGCCAGGCGATAAGGGAAGAGAGTGGAGTTGCCAGTTGATGAGCTGTTTCTTTAGCCAGGCCGACCCAAACCCGGTTTTGCTCTGCAGTTTTGGAGTAGCTAAAGGCTAGGTAAACCAGGACCCCAAAAACCGCTATGACTGACAGCTGGACGTATGGATAAAACCTTAGTTGACCCAAAAGAAGGGAATTCTTATAATACACGTAGTTGACGTTATAGATCTTCCCACTTCCGTCTCTTTGCTCGATGATTAGCGGTTCGTGTTCTTCTTTCATCACCTCCAATTCCCTAGCCAGGATTGATTTTCTTTGTTCCTTGGTGGCCCGCTCGCTTATTCTAATGTTCTTTGATTGAATGGGTTGACCAAGCTCATTGGTTAAAATTACGGGTATCGTCTGGTTGGAGATAATGATTTTCTGAAAAATGAAGGTAAGGTTCTGGCTGGTGGTTTCATTAATAGTGTATTCCAGTGTATTGGCATAAAGGTCTATGTATACCTTCTCCCTTTCACGTAATTGATCGACGATGAAATTGGTGTATAAAATGGATCCGATACTAATCAATGTCGCCACCCCGAGTACCACCCATCGGAGGGTTAGGCGTTTGTGGTACAGATTTATCACAGGATTAGTTTTTAGTAAAGAACCATTTGGCCAACACCCGGTAGTTCACTTTACTCCCGTGCATGAGAATACCCACGCGGTAAATACGGCTAGCAAACCATGTAGTAAAAATAAAGCCGCCGACCAACAAAATCATGGACAGCCCGAGTTCCCACAAGGGAACTTCAAAAGGCACTCGCATCATCATAACCACCGGCGATGTAAATGGGATCACCGACAACCAGAAGGCAAGGCTTCCGTCAGGTTCCTTCAAAACTGCGGCTAGAACAACAATAGCCAATAACAGTGGCAGCATTATCGGCAGCATAAACTGTTGGGTATCTGCTTCACTATCCACCGCCGATCCTACCATCGCAAACAGCGAGGCGTAGAGAAGATAGGATCCGAGGAAAAAGAACAGGAAGCTAAAGAAAACCAAAGGAATATTAATGGTCCTGAAGGAACGGAGGATTTCATTTACAGCCGACATATCCACTTGTTCTTCTCCAGGTATCTGCTGCATAGCGGTAATTTGAGGCGGGTCCTCCAGGTTCAGGTCCATAAATGAAAAGATCGCCGAGGATATGCCAAAAGTGAGGATCACCCATAGGAAAAACTGGGTCAGCCCAACCCCAGCAATTCCAACAATTTTTCCCATCATCAATTGAAAGGGTCGTACTGAAGAAATGATCACTTCTACAATGCGAGAGGTTTTTTCATCCATCACTCCGCGCATAACCTGGGTGCCGTAGTAAAAAATGAAAAAGTAAATCAGAAAAGAGCTTAAATACCCGGTAATCGTAGAGGCTGCGGCACTTCCTTCTTTTTCCCCTGATTCGGACAAATTGATGGTTTGGATTTTAACACTGGTTTTAATGCCTTCGAGAACATCGGCGTCGATCCCGGACTTATTTAGCTTAATGCTTTCGATTTCCTTTTTTAAAGTTCTTTCAATCAAGGACACCACTTCCAGGCTTGGGTTCCTCTCTGAGAAAAAAGTAACACCGTGCGGCGATTCTAGATTCAGGGGTGGAATATATAATAATCCGTAACTGTCTTCCCCGCGAACCGATTTTTTGGCCAGATCGATATCTTCGTCGGTATAGACGAACTCGATATTGCTGTTCTCAACGAATTTGTACGAGAACATCCCGCTTTCGTCCAAAACCCGAATGATCTTACGCTCCCCTTCTCGGGAGGCCAGCCATACCGGCACAACCATTATGCCCGCAAACAGTAAAGGTCCAATCAGGGTCATGACGATGAAGGTCTTCTTTCGGACCCGGGTGAGATATTCTCTTTTGATGATAAGCCAGATCTTATGCATTCTCACCCATTTTTACCGCCTCAATGAAAACATCATTCATGCTGGGTATTTTCTCCTCGAATCCCGTTATTTCGACTCTGCCAATAAGTTCCGATAATAATTCGTTTGCGCTCGAGCCATTAAGGATCTTAATGACCGTTTCGTAATGATCCGAGTCAAGCTCCTCGGATTTCAGGACCTCAAAAGTATTATTGACACCATCAATTGAACCTTTGTGAGTGATCCGGTAGGAGTCGGATTTGAATGACGCCTTTATATCGTCTTTGGTTCCTTCCAAAACCTTCTTGGAGCTATTTATTAAGGCTACGTGATCGCACAACTCCTCCACCGATTCCATCCGGTGGGTGGAGAATATGATCGTGCTGCCATTTTCACGTAGTTCGAGAATTTCGTCTTTGATTAAATTAACATTGATAGGATCGAAACCAGAAAAGGGTTCATCCAGAATGATCAGCAGAGGTTTATGAATTACGGTAGCGATAAACTGGATTTTTTGCTGCATTCCCTTGGAGAGATCTTCTACATTCTTCCTCCACCAGTCGACTATCTCAAATTTTCGAAACCAGGTTTTGAGGTTTTCCAGCGCCTCTTTACGCTTGAGTCCTTTCAATTGTGCCAGGTACATAAGTTGCTCGCCAACCTTCATCTTTTTGTAGAGCCCGCGCTCTTCTGGCAGGTAACCGATTCGTTGAATGTGCTTAGCTGTCAATTCCTCACCATCCATCCATATTTCACCATTATCGGCGTGGATTATTTGGGTGATGATTCGAATGAAAGTGGTTTTTCCGGCCCCGTTTGGACCTAAAAGTCCGAAGATTGACCTATTGGGTATCTCGAGGCTTACATTGTCTAATGCCAGGTGATTGGAATACCGTTTGGTGATTTCTTTAGCTTGCAGAAGTGCCAAGTGCAACAAAAATTAAGATCAAGCGAAGATATAATAATAAATGAGAATCTTAGGAATCTTTCAAGCGGCGGCAAGGATAGCCGATTATCGGACTTCCTTGAAAGCAATGTTTCCCAGGGCCACATCCAAATTGAAGATCAAAACGTTCTCGGCGTCAGCAAAATAGCTGGAATTGACGAATACATTTTCTTCAACCTCGTCGAACGATTTGGAGATCTTCACGTGGCAAAGAGGAGAATTGTGCACCACAATTTTGATAGGTGAATTCTTTTTCGGAACCAGGATCTCGAGGTTCCCGGCTCCGACTGTCGCCACGACTTCGCTCTTTACCAAAGACCGATCACTAAAATCTAGGGTCAAGTCTCCAAAGCCTACATCGGCTATCACCGTACTTGCTTTCGCAAGGTCCATTCGGTTGATGCTGATAGATCCAAGGTCTACCTTGACATAAAAGGTGTCCATTTTGACTTTGTTTCCCAGCCCCGGATGATATCCAACTTTGACATCGGCACTGCCCGAGCTAATCTTCAACTTGGATACTGGTATGCCCGATAGGTCCACTACGGCATCGCCGATTCCATAGTGCAGATTCAGGCATAAGGGCTTATTCTGAGACAGGTACACATTCCACTCGTTGTCAGTTCTTTGCTGTGGGCCAAACATTTTGAACGACAGCGCCTTACTTAAGTCCTCCTCTCCGTCTTCCTGAAGGTTCAGATTAACATAATTGATCCGGTCGCGAGTGTGATGTTGAAAGTTTGGATTGGAGGTTTCGGTAAAAACTTTACCGTATATATTGATCGGATTTGAGTTATGGGTAGGGCTTATAAAATAGGAGCCCGAAGTGGCAGTGAGAGTAAAGTCAACTTCGTCAAAATTGCTGTCATCCTCTACTACAAACTGCTTTCTTAACTGGGCAATGGAGATTGAAGATACCAGTAGCCCAGTTATTACTAATAATAACCCACGCACGCAGTTGTCAACGTACCGAACGCTCTGCCGGTTTCGTTTTGGTGCCGTTTTTTTGGAATCCCGAGGATTTGAGGAAGAACTAGAAATATTCCCGCATCCGGTCAAAGATGCTTTTCTCGTTCTTGCCGGGATTCGGTTTGAAATTGGGGGAGTCCTTCAGGCTTTGCAGTTTGGCCTTTTCGTCCGAAGTCAAGTCCTTCGGTGTCCACAGGTTGACGTAGACAAGCTGATCGCCTTTGCCGTACCCATCCAGATCCTGGATTCCTTTTCCCCTCAACCGTAGGATCTTACCGCTTTGAGTGCCGGGGTCAATTTTTATCTTCACATTACCATCAATTGTGGGCACTTCACATGAGGTTCCAAGGGCGGCATCCACAAAATTGAGATAAAGATCAAAGATCACATTGTTGGCTTCCCGAGTCAAAACAGGATGCTTTTCCTCTTCGATGACGATCAATAAGTCACCGGGTGACCCTGTGCCAAAGCCATCATTTCCCTTACCAGACATTGACAGTTGCATGCCTTCTGAAACTCCGGCTGGTATTTTTATGGGGATGATCTCTTCCCTCTGGACTCGGCCCGTGCTATCACTCCCGGTGGGTCTGTTTTCTATGATCTTGCCGGAGCCACTGCAATAAGGGCACGTGCTGGCCGACATCATTTGACCCAACATGGTGTTAACAACTTTCCGGACCTGGCCCGTGCCCTGGCAGGATGGACAGGCCTTATAGGTCACGCCGTCGGCAATGACCATTCGACTGACCTTAATCTTCTTCTCAACTCCGTGAGCGATCTCTTCCAGATCAAGTTTCAATTTGATCCGTAGATTAGACCCTTTGCGTCCCCGCCCCGTGCTTCCTCTTCCGAAGAATGACTCAAATGGATGACTGCCTCCGAAAATGTCGCCGAACTGGGAGAAGATATCGTCCATACTCATCCCTCCACTAAAACCGCCGCCGTTCATTCCGGCGTGCCCAAATTGATCATACCGCTGTCTCTTTTCGGCGGTTCCCAGGACTTCGTATGCCTCGGCAGCCTCTTTAAACCTGTCCTCCGCGGCCGTGTCATCGGGGTTTTTATCAGGATGGTATTTCAAGGCGATTTTCCTATAGGCCTTTTTGATCGCGTCCTTAGAAGCCCCCCGGTCCACTCCTAGCACATCATAATAATCTTGCTTGGCCATGATTATGATCCTATTACTACCTTGGCGAATCGAATTACTTTATCGCCCAGTTTATATCCCTTTTCAACAACATCGAAGATTTTACCTATCAACTTTTTGCGATCAACCGGAACCTGGGAGATAGCTTCGTGGAATTCTGCATTAAATTCAGTCCCCTTTTTGTCGTCCATTCCCTTTAATCCCTTTTGTTCAAGGGCTTTGATCAATTTGCTTTGGATTAGAGTCAAACCCTCTCGAAGGGCTTTGTCTTCCTTGCGAACACCTATGGCTTGTCCAGCTCTCTCAAAATCATCAAGGATTGGCAAAAGCCCTAGCAGCAAGTCCTCGTTAGCAGTCTGGATTAATTCCAATTTTTCTTTAGCCGTTCTTCGCCGGTAGTTCTCAAATTCTGAGTATAGCCTCAAATACTTATCCTTACTCTCCGCCAAATCCATGGAGAGTTTTTCAATTTCCGAGATCTTAGGGGATTTTTCTTTCTTTTTGCTCTGGGCCAGGTCCGCTTCCGAATCATTGAGATTCTCAACATCTCCCACCTCATTCCCATTTTGGTCCGCTACCTCCGTACTGTCCTTTAGATCTTCAGATTGCTTTTGATTAGGGCCTTCTTGCTGATCTTTCTTCATATCCATGCTTTATTTCACGTCAGTTAAATTTAGTGTCAATTTCTAGGCCAAGTTTCATAATATGACATATTGACATTCTTGATTCCTTAAGGATTTAGGCTCCTCCATATCAGATCTTTAAGACCTTCAATTCCGGCCGTTGTAACCGACGAGATCAACATCCAAGGAAGATCGACGGGAAGTTTCTTATCCAATTCTTTAGATATCTCATCCTTCAGTTCCGAATCCAACAAATCAGCCTTGGAAATCGCCAGTAACCGATTCTTATCAAGAAGTTCAGGATTGTGTTGATTCAATTCTTTAAGAAGTATGTTATACTCCTGGACAACGTCACCCGAGTCTGATGGTACGAGGAAAAGCAAAATGGAATTCCTTTCAATATGTCTTAGGAACCGGGTTCCCAGCCCTTTTCCCTGGGACGCCCCTTCGATAATACCTGGGATATCTGCAACTACGAACGAGTGGTAATCCCGGTAGGATACCACCCCAAGGTTGGGCACCAAAGTGGTAAAAGGATAATCGGCAATTTCAGGTTTGGCTTCAGAAATAACCGACAACAAGGTGGACTTCCCGGCATTGGGCAACCCGACAAGACCGACGTCGGCAAGCAATTTTAGTTCCAGGACCATCCATTCCTCAACCCCTGGTTCACCCGGCTGCGCGTACCTTGGAGTTTGTTTGGTAGCTGTTTTGTAATGTTCGTTCCCTAAGCCTCCCCGGCCCCCAGAGATAATCACTAACTCCTGACCTTCATTGGTGATTTCCAGCCGCAATTGCCCCGTCTCCGCCTCTCTGGCTACGGTCCCAAGTGGCACCTCCAGAATGACGTCCGCGCCTTTGGCTCCGGTTTTGTTATTGCCTGCTCCTGGTTTTCCATCTTCAGCAATTGCGTGTTTTTTATACCTTAGATGCAAAAGGGTCCATAATTGGGCGTTCCCTTTGATGATGATATTTCCGCCCGGGCCTCCATCTCCCCCGTCAGGCCCTCCTTTAGGAACAAACTTCTCCCGTCGGAAATGAACAGAACCAGCCCCTCCCTTCCCCGACCTGCAGCAGATCTTCACGTGATCAATGAAATTGGAGGTGCCCAAAAGAAATTGGGTTTGAGATTTAATGGTAAGAGTCAATTACCGAAGAAATATTGGAGAATATTTCGTCAATAGAGCCGATGCCCGTTATGGGAGAATACTTGCCCTGTTCCCTATAATACTCAGCAACCGGAAAGGTCTCATCCTGGTAAACTTTGATCCGGTGATTGATCTTGTCTTCGTCCTGGTCATCAGATCTTCCTGATGTGAGCCCTCTTTTCATCAGTCTGGCTCGGAGTTCCTCCTCAGGCACTTCGAGGGCGATCAATTGGTTCATCGGAATTCGTAGTTCTTCCATCAAGAAGTCCAGCGACCTGGCTTGAGGTACCGTACGAGGAAATCCATCGAAGATAAAGCCCCTGGCCTCCGGAAAATCCGTGATTCTGCGCTCGACCATATTAACAACCACTTCATCAGGCAGCAGATTGCCAGCGTCTAAGAACGTCTGGGCCATTTTGCCCAGATCGGTTCCCTCGGACAAATGCCTACGCAATAAGCCTCCGGTGGAAAGGTGAGTCAACTGGTATTTTGAGATGATCTTCTCGCTCTGGGTTCCTTTCCCGGCCCCCGGAGGTCCAAATAGAATAATATTAATCATTAACAATTCGGTTTCAATCTCACCCACCGTGGCCATGTGATACAATCAGCTCTCGATCTGATAAATGTCCCCGTAATTACGGCCGTAACCGTCGTAATCCAACCCATATCCAATCACAAATTCATTGGAAATTTCAAATCCTACATATTTTAAATCTACTGGCCTTTTCAGCGCATCGGGCTTTAGCAGGAAGGTCGCTACCTCAATTGATGATGGATTGGCAGTTTCTACTTCCTCCAGGGTTTTTTCCAAGGTAAATCCGGTATCGACAATGTCCTCGACAATTATTATGTTCCTTTGGGTTATATCTTCATTTAGACCAATTAGTTTTTTGACCTCCCCCGTGCTGGCGGTGTGGTAATAAGATGCGACTTTGATGAATGAAATTCTGGAGGGAATATTAACCTCTTTCATAAGGTCGGCCGCAAACATGAAGGACCCATTTAGAACCGCCAGAAAAATGGGATCCTTTTCACGGTATTCCTCATTAATCTGACCAGCAATCTCCTTGACTCGCCGCTCGATTTGGTCGCTTGAGATCAGAACCTGAAATTCTTTGTCTTTGATGGTCATGTACAATGAGCGTGCACTAGGGGCAGCAAATATAAAGATAAATCTGGTTCGGCACTTAGCTATAATCTGGCGAACAGCAGCCTGTACAGACTGATCATAGTGGCAATATCGAACTTATGAACTTTCTCATTGGGTGTATGCACATTTTGCTCGGCTGCCCCGACAAAAGCCCAATCTATGGGGTATGGGGACAGCTGTACTTCCCTTCCGTCCGAAGAGCCCTTGCCTTCAACCTCGATCTGATGTTGAATAGCTGCATCCTTCGCCATTCTCACTATTTTTTCTATATAGGATAGACGAGGAATGTTCGAATCCCGGATGCTGATGGCCACTCCCTTACCAGGTCGAACCCCATCAGTGATCCAAGTGATGTCAGAAATCAAAGCTTGGCTTATCCCAAGATCCTGATAAGCAAATCGAGCAATCATGGGAACTGACCCTCCACCCTGTTCCTCCCAACAGGTAAAAGCGAGCAAGCCGTTTTCCAGTTGACTACATTGACTAAGAAGGTTGTAGATCCCCAGCCTATTATCCAGAAAACAGCATTGAACGTAGTTGCGGGACTCCCGAAAATTAGGTTTGAAAGTTAACTCGGTTCCGGTAATAATCCCGCGACCAAATTTATAATGCAGTTGGTTGACGCTGTTGACTCGCAACGTGCACTCGATTGGTCCCAAGGCATCTTTCCCCACCAACTTATAGGAGTTTCGGACTGCGGGACCTCCTATAGGTACCAACTGATCCTGGTATCGGACCATAAAACCTACCGAATCCATATGGGCTAGGGCCATGACCCTGGGGATTCCAAATTTAAGTAAGACGCAATCCTGAAATTCGGGACCGGAAATGACCTTCGGCCTAGCCTTCCAGCTCTTCATATGGTCCTTGACGTAGCTCAAAATGAAGTTTCTTAGGGATCTTTCGTTGCCGGAAGGGGCATGAATGTTGCAAAGTTCTTTAAGGAGTTGCATAATATTTATCCAAAAATGGATTTTTTCAAACAAAGCAGGCGCTGGTATGCCAAAACATTTAGGGAGGGCTTGAGTTGAGGCAATTTCCTGCTATATTCAAATTGTTCGAGTAAGATAGCGCGTTGATTCCTCTTAGTCTGCACGATCGAATCCAATTTTTGTACTCTGTTTCAGTTCCAAATTTCTATTTCACTCAAAATTGTGCAGAAGTATAAGTCGGGCGGCAACCCACAGTAGTAAATGACCTTTGTTTTGAGAGAAACCAATTCTGTAGCGAATCATTTTCTAGCTGAAATGAGGGACTTAGAGATTCAAAAAGATAGATCCCGATTCCGGAAGAATCTGGAAAGAGTGGGCGAATTATTGGCGTACGAACTTTCAAAAGAGTTGAACTACTCCCCTCATACTGTTCAAACTCCCCTCGGACAATCATCGACGCACTTTATCGATGACGAATTGGTACTAATCACCATACTACGAGCAGGAGTACCTTTTTATCAGGGATTCCTTAATTTTTTCGATAAATTTCCTTCAGGGTTCATTGGTGCATATCGACGTCCTGAGGAAGAGGGTAAGGAGATTGAGATTCAGCTGGATTACGTTTCTACTCCTCACCTTGACGGTAAGGTACTTATCTTAGTAGATCCGATGCTGGCAACCGGTAAATCCCTGATCAAGTCCCTTCAGGCATTAACCAGGTTCGGAAGACCAAAGTTTACCCATATCGCCTCTGTGATCAGCGCCCCGGAAGGCATCGAATACGTGGAAAACAACATGGTGGGTGATTACAAAATATGGACCGGGGCCGTCGATAAGAGGCTGAATCAGAAAGCCTATATCGTGCCTGGATTGGGCGATGCCGGTGATCTTGCTTTTGGTCCAAAACTTTAGGTCAGGATGTATTTGGATATTATCAAATTGCTGATAGGTTTATTTGTCCTGATCATAGGAGGAGATTTCCTGGTTAAGGGCGCTTCCAGCATCGCATTCCGCTTTAAGCTTTCGGCCCTTGTGGTTGGTCTGACGATCGTGGCATTTGGAACCAGTGCTCCCGAGTTATTGATCAGCATACGGTCTGCTCTGGCCGGTAGTCCCGACTTGACCATGGGCAATGTTGTTGGCTCAAACATTTGTAACCTTGGGCTGGTATTAGGTGTTACTGCCATAATTGGCCCGGTAGCCGTTGGGGATGATAGTTTGAAAATTGATTGGCCGGTGGCTATGGCCAGCGCTCTTCTGTTGTTTGCCATAGCTAATATAGGATTGTTGCACTGGTATCAAGGGGTGGCGTTTCTAGTCTTGCTTATCTCTTACGTGGTATTTTTATTAATTCATTCGCGTAAAAAGCACCGCGGTGATAGTGAACTAGATCCGGAATTGGAGATTGATGCACCTTCCGACAATATCTTAAAGGACATTGGATACTGGTCGGGGGTTGTGCCGGATTATTTTTTGGAGCGGATTGGTTTGTAGGTGGGGCCCAGACTCTGGCCCTTTATCTCGGAGTAAGTGAGAGGATAATTGGAATTACCGTGGTTGCGTTAGGCACTAGTCTTCCCGAATTGACTACTGCGATAATTGCCAGCCTTAAAGGGGAGACTGACCTGGCGTTGGGGAACCTTTTAGGATCTAATATTTTTAACATTCTATCCATCTTGGGTATCACCAGTTTAGTCAGCCAAATTGAGATAAATCAAGCTATAGTAGGAGTTGACATGCTTTGGATGTTGGGTATCACCTTCATAACCTTACCTTTTATGATCACTGGAAAGAACGTTGAGCGATGGGAGGGGATTGTGCTCTTGGTTGTGTACTTCTATTACGTTTTCGCGGTTATCCTGCAGTGATGGAGGGTGAATTCCTCAAGTATCTTACGGTATTTTTTCTAAGCTGTTTCAAATTTATTTTCGGACCTACTTTAGGCATTGCTTATGGCTTTTCTGTGGCCGAGACCGCCCTGCTAACCACGATGGGAATGATGACAAGCGTGTTCTTTTTGACCTTCGTGGGTGAAAAGGCCCGTAACCGAATAATGGGCCGTAACAAACCGGGAAGGAAGATCTTTACCAAGCGGACCCGAAGATTTGTCTATATTTGGAGGCGCTATGGTCTCTTTGGTGTAGCCTTCCTGACTCCAATCATTTTTTCCCCGATCTTAGGGACCTTATTGATGAGCATTGTAGGCGGTCCCAGGAAATACATTTGGTCATATATGCTGTTCAGCGCTATCTTTTGGTCCATCATATTTTCCGTATTAATTCAGATGGGGGTAGAAATATTCTTATGATTCTACTTTAGTTGGGGTCGGAAAATCATTTCTGCTCATCTATAATATCTACATCCTTTATTAAGACCCTTTTGGTAATCACTTTAGCCGTGGCAGTAGCCGCGAGTCCACCTTGAGCCGTTTCTTTGTAACGATCTTCCATACTTTGCCCAATTTCCCCCATGGCTTCCACGCACCCATCAACCGGGATGACAGCATCTACATTTGACAGCGCTATTTGCTGAGGAAAAGGCGATGGCTGCGGCGCTGGCATTGCGGACGACGCAGGAACCTCCACCAACCCTGCTACCGGGTCGCAAACCAGGCCAAGCGTGCACTGAATCGTAATAGCCACCGAGTTAAATACCTGGTCAATGGTTCCGCCCAGGCAATAGGCAATACCCCCCGATGCCATAGCGGCCGCGCTTCCGGTTTCCGCCTGGCATCCGCGAACTGAGCCCGCCAACGAATCAAATCAATTTTGGGAATCCAATCTTACCGTGAAGGTCTGAAAAACAGAAACTGTATATTTACCCGATGCATCTGCGAAATGATTTATTGCTAAAGGCTGCCCGGGGGGAAGCTACCGACCGTACCCCGGTTTGGCTTATGAGGCAGGCGGGCCGGATCTTGCCGCAGTACCGGGCTGTTCGGGACAGGCTGCCAGGTTTCAAGGATCTGGTTACCAATCCAGAGCTTGTCGCGGAGGTCACCCTCCAGCCAGTGGATCTCTTGGGGGTTGATGCCGCAATTATCTTCTCCGATATCCTGGTAATTCCGGATGCTATGGGCTTGAGCTACGAAATGGCCGAAAATAAGGGACCTTTCTTCCCAAAAACCATCCAGAATGCCCAGGATGTGACCCGCCTGAGGGTGCTGGATGCCGAAGTTGATTTGGATTATGTTATGACGGCGATCAAATTGACCAGGAGAGATTTGGCCGATAGGGTGCCGTTGATTGGTTTTGCCGGAGCTCCATGGACCCTTTTTTGTTATATGATCCAGGGTGAAGGATCCAAGACCTTTTCAAAAGCTCGGGGACTGCTTTATTCGGATCCTGCTCTTGCGCATCAGCTCCTGGATCTGATCACCCGGAATACCATTAACTATATCAATGGCCAAATTAAGTCTGGCGTCCATCTGATACAATTGTTTGATTCCTGGGCCGGCATCCTTTCGCCAGACCTCTATTCCACCTTCTCCATCGCCTATCTTAAAAGGATCTGTAATGCGATTCAGGAGGTTCCAGTAACGGTATTTGCTAAGGACGCCTATTTTGCTTTGCCAGAATTCCGTACTTTGGATTGCGAGACCATCGGTCTCGATTGGATCATGGATGTTGATGAGGCCAGGGAGTTATATGGAGAGACCAAGACTCTTCAAGGAAACCTTGATCCTTGTGCACTATATGGATCATTTGAACAGATTAAACGAGAGACTGAAAAGATGCTGGATCGATTCGGCCCAAACCGGCATATCGCCAATCTTGGTCATGGTGTTTATCCCGATACAGATCCCGACAAAGTTAGATGCTTTGTAGAAACGGTTAAGGAATATAGCACTGTCCAACGCGCGGTTATTTGATCGGCAGCATTTTGCCCAAACCGTGCTTCACCGCTTCAGACAGGAGTTCCCTCTTATTTACCGGAACAACACCCAAGTGTTCACATACAAGTCCACCACCCAGATTGGCAAGAGCGGTCATTAATTTGGGATCAATCCCAGAAGCCAGACCCAATGCCGCAATGCTGATCACGGTATCTCCGGCACCGGAAACATCGGATATTGATCGGACGTGAGCCGGCAAGAAGTGGTTGTTCTCTGCGTCCTGGAGAAGGATGCCGTGTTCCGAGAGCGTTACCATGGCCAACTCAAAGGCCAGTTTAGACCTCAACCGGATAACTTCCTCAATGATCTGATCCTGATCGTTTATATCAAGAGCTACTTTCATTCCCTCTCGAAGTTCTTTCAAGTTGGGTTTAAACAGGCTCACATTATGGTAATTCAAAAAGTTGTTACGCTTGGGGTCAACGACAGTGGGTATTTGATTTGCGTTGCAAAAACCAACCACCTCAGTAATGATCCCGGGGTTGATCGTACCCTTATCATAATCTTGGAATACTACAACATCAGCGTCCTTGGCTAGTTTCAAGAACTGGCTAATGAGGCTCTTTTGCTCCACACCGCTGAGCTCGTCATTTATTTCAGTATCCACCCTAATCATCTGCTGAGAACCAGCCAGAACCCGCTCTTTCACCGTGGTAATCCTGTCGGTGCTGCGAATGATCCCCACCGAAGGAATTCTGGCTTGGTCAAGAAGCTCAACGATGGCCTCGCCCCCATAATCATTTCCGACAATTGAACAGAGAACCGGCTTAGCACCTAAGGCCGCAATGTTCAACGCAACATTGGCGGCGCCTCCCAATCGCTGCTCCCTTTTGTCGACATGGACAATCGGAACAGGTGCCTCCGGGCTAATTCGATCGGCTTTGCCGTAGATGTATGAGTCAAGCATCACGTCCCCCAGGATCGCCACTTTAATAGAGGCAAAGGACTGGAAGACCTCCTTGAGAGTTGCGTATTGCATCAACTTAGCTGCGCCAGGGCTTCCTTCATTTTCGCCAGTGCCAGTTTGAGATTTTCTTCGGAAGCCGCATAGGAAAGTCGTATGCAGTTAGGATCGCCAAAGGCCGCCCCGGGAACCATCGATACGTGAGCGTTGTCCAGAATGAAAATGGAAAGGTCGTTTGAGTCGTTGATAATCTGTCCTTTGAAAGATTTGCCGAAGAAAGAGCTTACATCAGGAAAGAAGTAGAAAGCTCCTTTGGGCTGGTTAACTTTTATTCCGGGTATCTCCTCCAACAGTCCTGAGACAAGATCTCTGCGATTAAGGTATTGTCTCGCCATTTCCCTGGTAGGTTCCATATCACCGGTAAGTGCGACCAAAGCCGCTCGTTGCGAAATGGAAGAATTGGCGGACGTCAGTTGACCCTGGATCTTGGTGCAAGCCTTTGCCAACCAGCCGGGCGCTCCGATGTAGCCAACCCTCCATCCGGTCATGGCAAAGCCCTTGGCAAAACCGTTGACAGTTATGGTATTGTCAAGCATTCCAGGGAGCGACCCCAGGCTAATGTGCTGTCCGGTATAATTTATGTGCTCATATATTTCGTCGGCTATGGCATAGACGTGCTTGTGATGGCTTAAGACATCGGCCATGGATTGAAGCTCCTCACGACTGAATACCGAGCCCGTGGGATTACATGGAGAGGAGAAGATGACCGCCTTGGTTTTGTCGGTGATGGCATTTTCCAACTGTTGAGCAGCAGCCTTAAAATCATTTTCAAGGCTCCCTTGAATGAAAACCGGCACGCCCTCCACAAGTTTCACCAAAGCGGGGTAGGTCACCCAGTAGGGGGAATAAATGATGACCTCATCCCCAGGATCCAGCAGACAGACGAACAGATTGGCCAAAGACTGTTTAGCTCCATTGGAGACTACAATCTGCTCAGCCTGGTAATTAATTTGGTTCTCCTGCTGGAACTTGTCCGCGATGGCTTCTCTTAAGTCAGCATAGCCTGGAATTGGCGGATATGCAAAGTACTTGCCTTCGTCGATCGCATCCTTTGCGCCCTCCTGAATGTGTTTTGGAGTTTTGAAGTCAGGTTCACCCAGGCTTAAACTGATTACGTTAATGCCCTTGGACTTGTAGTCTCTTGCTTTTTGAGCCATGGCAATGGTTGCGGACTCTTCTATGTTTTGAATGCGTTGTGAAAGCGGATTCATATGTTGGTATCGGTAAGCGATTTCAAAAATCGGGCAAAAATAGCTATTACGAAACTCACATGCCAGCCATTGAACCCATTAATCGTTGATGATGGCTTCAAACTTAAGATGAGGTGTACGGAGTGCGGCCTAATATGCTCCGACCAAGAGTTATTTCATCGGTATATTCAAGCTCTCCGCCCACCGGCACTCCACGCGCAATGGTACTGATCTTGATCGAGGAATCATGCAATTTCCTGGCTATGTAAAAGCAGGTGGTATCGGCCTCCATGGTGGCGCTTAGGGCTAATATAACTTCCTGGACTTCCGAATCGGATCTGGCAGTGCGTAGAATCAAGGATTCAATATTTAATTCTTCAAGACCCACTCCTTCAACCGGTGAAATTACTCCTCCCAAAACATGGTAGAGACCTCGATATTGGGCGGTATTTTCTATGGCTAGCACATCCGGGAAATCTTCCACGACGCAGATCTTTGATCGGTCGCGTCGGGGGCTTAAACATGTGCTGCAGATATCAGAATCGGAAATATCATGACATTGTTGGCAATATCTCACTTTAGTTCGGAGACTCACCAGGGCTTCTGAAAGCTGCAGAGTGGAATCTTTATCTTCCTTGAGTAAATGCAGCGCTAATCTGAGAGCCGTCTTCTTTCCGATACCGGGAAGTTTGGAAATTTCGTTCACAGCCTCTTCTATAAGTTGGGAGGAAAAATGCATGGTCGCCTAGGAAAGTTGAATTGGCACCTAGTATATAGAGGCTGTAATTCCCGCATGGGTGATGCCCTCCCTCATTGGCTTAAGAAATTCAAAAGCACCTACTTTAACAGTGCACTTACCATTAAAATGAATGATGTACGTGCACTGTTCAGCCTGCTCGGTGCTGTGTTTGCAGACTTTGATCAAAGTGTTGATCACATGATCAAACGTGTTGAAGTCATCGTTGAAAACTATCAGCTCCCGCACTTCACCTTCAAGGATCTCCTCGGTGACTTCGGGTAAGATTTCTTCCTGATAGGAAAAGTTCACGGTTTTTCTATTATTTGGTAAATGTAAAAAAAAAAGCTCACTTCTTTGGCCACTTCATGACCCCTCTGCTGGTATTCATTATCATCTCCGGTTACTTCCTACTTTTGATAATCATAGCCCATTTTTCTTCCGGGCAAGCCGATTCCAGCACCTTTTTCACCGCGAATAAGCAATCTCCCTGGTATTTGGTGGCATTTGGAATGATCGGCGCATCCCTTTCCGGAGTCACGTTCATATCTATCCCTGGTGAGGTCGGTAACTCTCAGTTTTCCTACTTTCAGATTGTCCTGGGCTACCTTTTAGGTTACCTGGTCATTGGGACTGTTTTGCTGCCCTTATATTACCGTCTGAACCTGGTAACCATCTACAGCTACCTGGGTCAGAGATTCGGCTTCTGGTCTTACAAAACCGGGGCTTCCTTCTTTATTATTTCAAGGGTCATTGGAGCCTCATTTCGACTTTTCCTGGTCGCCGGAGTTTTACAGTTGGTCTTTTTTGATGCCCTTGGAATTCCGTTTTGGGTATCAGTGTTGATAGCGATTGCACTAATATGGTTATACACCTTTCAGGGAGGAATCAAAACGATCGTTATTACGGATACACTCCAAACCTTTTTCATGATCCTGGCGGTTGTTGTTTCCATTATCCTGATTAGCGGCGAGCTGGAATATAATTTAGGCGAAATGGTTTCGGCGATTATGGGTAGTGACTATTCCAAAACTTTTTTCTGGGACCAGGGCCCCAACAATTTCTTTAAGCAATTCTTGGCCGGTGCGTTTATTGCCATCGTGATGACGGGGTTGGACCAGGACATGATGCAAAAGAATCTGACCTGCCGCAATCTGAAAGATGCTCAGAAGAATCTGCTATGGTTCAGCATTTCCCTCGTACTCGCAAACATCCTCTTTTTGGGCCTAGGGGCGCTTTTGTACCTCTTTGCACTCCAGAAGGGGATTGAACTGCCGGATCGAACCGATAACTTGTATCCCATTCTTGCCTTGCAGCATTTCAATGTGGCAGCCGGAGTTCTTTTTCTTCTGGGAATTACGGCCGCTGCCTATTCCAGTGCCGACAGCGCATTAACTTCGTTGACTACCTCGTTTTGCGTTGACTTTCTAGGGTTCAACGAAAGATATTCGACGAATGATAAACGGACCCGTATAATGGTGCACTTGGGTTTTTCCGGGTTGCTGTTTGTGGCCATACTTATTTTCGAGATGATCAACGACTCAAGCGTGATAAGCGGACTGTTTCGGGCAGCGGGATATACCTATGGGCCGCTTCTTGGTTTGTTTGGTTTTGGCCTGTTCACATCCTACGGGGTCAAGGACAGGTGGGTGCCGCTGGTATGTGTGGTGGCTCCTCTTATATCTTACCTCATTTATTTGAATTCAATTAGCTGGCTGGGTTACCAGTTTGGTTTTGAGATCCTGATTGTAAACGGGGCGTTGACATTTTTGGGATTATGGGGGATTAGACGGTCGGCTGTGTAGCAGTGTGGCAGTGTATCAGTAAAGGGCAGAAAGTAGTAAACTGGGTAGGACAGTCATGCAGTCTTTGCCGCCAATGGAAGTGACCCGATCCAAGTCAAAGACTGGGGACTTGGGACCAGTGATCAGTTACTCCTTCGTATAATGGAACTCCTGAATGTGGTTGTCATGGCCCAGCACCACTACCATATAAATGCCGGGTTTGACCTCGGAGAAATCAATCTCCAGCTTGTTCTTTTTCATTTTCACATAACCCACGTAGTCGTTGTTGGAATATCGGATTTCCACCAATGTCTTCTTAAAATGGTCGGTCTTATGCAGGACAAGCTTATCCTTCTTTTCAGTGGGGACAATCTCGACTATGTTGGCCTTTATTTTTGGATCATCGCCCTCTGACTGGGCAAACAAGGGTGATACAAGCGAGGACAGAACCAGCGACAAAATGACCAGGACCTTTTTCATAGGTATATTAGAATCTGCTAATAGTTCAATTTCTTACTAAATACAAAAGTAATTTAAAAAGTAACCGAAGGACTCAGCTCAGAGAGAAAGTTCGGTTATTGGATCCCAGAAATGTTGGTCGAAGTTTTGGATTTGGTCCTTTTCAATAATCACCCCCTCCGCTTCCAAGAGCTCCTGCATCCGGTTGGAAGGGCTGAAATGATGTTTGCCTGTCAGTACTCCGTTACGATTCACTACCCTATGGGCAGGGACTGAGTTATCACCATGAACGCTATTCATAGCCCACCCGACCATGCGAGCACTAATTCCGGTTCCCAGGAACCGGGCAACAGCCCCATAGCTCGTCACCCTTCCCCGTGGAACCAGGCGAACCACCTGGTACACGTCAGCGAAAAAATTTAAAGTATCCGCCATGACCCGTGGGCTGCTGAGGTTTCAGTTATTCATGGTCACGATGAACCGTGTCTGGAGAAAATGCAGGCAAGCAAACGGCAATATATTCGGCCCCTTGTTCTCCGGGGGAACTATATCTGACCCATTCCCCGCCTTCAATCAGGATCGACTGGCCCGCTTCGATTTCGAAAGATCCGGCCTTGGTTTCCACGTTCAAGCCTCCTTTCAAGACCACGGTGTACTCATCAAATTCGGGTGTCTGTCCAGGCTCGACCCATCCGGGGGGACTCTTCATCCGGGCAATGCTAATTTTTTGGTCCCCGGAATTAACCCGGCCAAAATACTCTTCGGTTGTTTTGGGCTTGTTTCCCGCCGCTTCGATTAAAGTAGAGGAATGGAATTGTTTGGGCATCGGGTAGGTAATAGGTGGTCAGGTGAGTACAGTGTAGGTTTGGAGCAATGGCAATGCAATTCAGCAAATAAACAAATAAACCAGCAAGGAAATAACCATGTTGGCGATCGCGTATGTGGTCAAAGGGCCTGCTTTGATTTCATCTGATGGAATTAGTAGGGTCCGAGATAATCTACTGGCTATGATTCCAGTAAACAACAAGATTATGAGTGCTGCGGCCTGACGCAATGATCTCGTCCTTTCCATCACCGTTTAGATCGGCCACTTTCAGATCCTCGCACGCCATGCCGTTGTGATCTATCCAAACGGACTGCCAGCTACTCCATTCCTCATCGCTGGATATGAATAGTTTAATCCCAATTTCCTGGTTGCCGTTTGGATTCCTCCAGCCAACTACCACTTGATCCCGTCCCTGATCAAGCAAATCAGCCAGTGCCAGGGCGTGACCCTGCTTTAATGAGTCGGTTAATACAGTTTTTGTTCCGTCTTCAGCATAAAGTGCGAGAACATTTCCGTGAAGCGGCTGGATACCCGCCACCAGTTCATCATTGTATCGAATCTCACCAAAGCCCTTGTCGCTAATGACCCATTCTTGGGACTCCAACCACTCGCCATCCCAGTGTCCGAGGACCTTGGCACCTTCCTTACCGCCAATAATCAAGAACTCTTTCCCTTCGTCCCAAATGATGTCCATGTTATGTGTTAGATGCATACTTTGGTCAATTTCGGTATAAAGCCAATCGCCTTGAGCCGGATCATCAGGAACTCGGTAGGCCAGCACTTTTGCCCCTTGGCCTTCGCCATTCTGGTTGCCCCTCCCGTGCAACGGCAACACCACAAGCTGATAGGAATCTCCAACCTTTATCCACCTCATCCGGTGAACTGTAGGCTCGTGATGCAATTGGACAGCCTCCCATAATTTAGTTGGGTCTTCCGGACAGGCCAGGTAATGCACTGATCCCGAAAGCGTTGCATCGGTAGTCTCGCCTGGGTTCCACTGAGCCCCTACAGCAACCTCAACCCTCCCATCACCATTGATATCCCGCACCGCAAGGCAAACATTATCCTTTTCAGTAAGACCATCTGACATGACAAATCGCTTCCAATCGGGGTTGCGATACCAGACAAATTGATTTTTGTCGGCGAGCAGAATGTCCGGTTTTCCGTCACCATCAACGTCGCCGATGCCCAGGCCGTAGCCTATTTCAACGCCATCGTCAAGGGTTTGGGATTTAAATTTCGGTTCAGGTTGCGCTCCCAAAACAAAAGGAACAAGCCCCAACAACAGGGTTGTCGCGAATATTCGTTTCATTCAGGTAAATTACAAAATCCTGCTTTCATTAACCACTACCCAATGCCGACCAAAGGCGAAGGGTTGAGGCTTTGATGGGCCGTTAAGTTTCCAAATCAAGCAATCATTTTCTTTAGCTTTTTGGGATCAACTATTAGCAACGTTTTGGAGTTTGTTCGCAAGATCTGAGCCTTTCTTAATTCAGAGATTTCCCTACTGACCTGGGTAGGGGTGGTCCTGGCCAGGGCGGCGATTTCGTTTCGTGTCAAGTCCAGAGATATGCCTTTGTCGGAAATGGATCCAAACATATTGATCAGGTAGTTTAAGGTTTCAATAACTCTTCCTCTGGTACCTAACTGTGACAAGATCCCTATTCTGAGCTGGGTACCACGGAGTTCGCCCGATATGTAAGCCAGCAGCTGCAATGCTAACTCCGGATTGGCGGTAGCTGCATCTAATAGATCTTCATTTTTCAGGAAGCAAATTTTTCGATTCTCTTTGACAAAGGCTGTTCCTATGGGACAGCCTTTTTTTGTGGACCTACTTCGCTGGGCTCAGTTGGACTTTATGTTTCTCTTCCTAATCTAATCAAGCTTCTTATCTAACAAAAAATCCAAGCATCAGGGCGCCAGGCTTTGATCTTTGCAGAGGGTGAGGGATTCGAACCCCCGGTCCCGTGAAGGACAACGGTTTTCAAGACCGCCGCGTTCGACCACTCCGCCAACCCTCTGTGCTGCTAATAATTTCCAGTCCCGCAGGATTATCCTTCCCGAAACTTAAAGGACAGGCTTAGTTTCGTTCGGTAGGCAACCACCTTCCCGTCCTCAATCTTCACGTCCTGACTGACCACTTCTGCAATCCGCAGGTCTTCAAGTGTTTGGCTTGCTCTTGCCACAGCTTGACCAGCGGCGTCCTCCCAGGATTTTTCACTTGTTCCGATCACTTCGATTACTTTATATACCGGCATGGTAACTTCCTCCTTTTAGTTTTATTAAACATGGCAACAAGATAAAAGCTTATCGTATGTAATCAAAACCCCGCCGATAGGATCGCTGTAGATATTTTGCAATTAGAAGTCATCTCGTTTATCAGATCTTATCACCCACGTAATCCCTAAGAAAACAGCAATCCCTGCCGGTATCGTTACGAAAAACACCCATTCCGATGGAAGGGCATAAAAACTTCCAGATTTGGATCCAGGCATGATGATTATGGCCCCTATCACTGCCATGATGACGCCGGTGACCAGGGAACTATTGACTTTAGGGTCATTGATCTTAAGTCCCTCTGTTCTTCCATGTATAGGATTCAAGTTGAGAAGCCTCGAATGGGGGTTAAGATACCGAAGTTCTTATGAGTTGTCAGGACTGAAGCGGCGGCTCACAACTCAGGAGCAAGGTGAATTGTCCTCTGTTATGCTAAGCCTGTCCCCAGGAATCCTGGTCCTCGATCGCAGTCAAAAGAGTAATAGTATCTCATCATTTTTTTGATGACATCCGATCCATACGCCATCCTCTCGACCTGCCAAATGATTGTCACCTGAAAACTTGACGACGCCAACTCTAATTCTTTACTTTATCCGAACTATTAGGTATCTTAATTGGATTGCCAAATTGAAGTAATTCATGGATCTGGATCCGAAATTTCCGCCCTCGCCAGTGCCCTTGAAGGGTACTCGGCCAATAGATCATAAAGCCATATTTGCCAGGGCGCTGCGCCATTTGAAACCTGGGCCAGCTCTGCAGCTCATTCCAGTGGTTAATCTCCAACTCGAATTTTCCCAGAGCGGTAAGCCGTTCGTGGGGGCTTTTCTGCATTGGTCGAAAACCGATGGGGCCGAACTTCCGGTTTCTGGTACGCGGTTCCTGGGGACTTCCGGCCGGGCTGTGGTTAGCCTTGATCCCAACAAAATAGAGGAGCATGAATATGTTAGGCTGACCTTGCAACGGAGTGATTTGAAGCTTGAATTTCCTCAGATAAAGATTGAGAACAGTAGCACGTTGACCTACAAAACTTCACAGGGGATCACTTTAAAAGTCGCCGGTCCCGAAGCTAGGCTTCCTTCGATAAAACAAGCCGGACGGCTCAAAAAGAGATTTAACATTGTCCTATCCGGCACCAGAGAGCAGTTGGGGCATTGCTTGCCTTTATTTCGGTCGGTGAAATGCTTTCGGATTAAAAAACTACTTGTAGTAAAGGGCAAAGGGAAGCCAACAAGAGGTTCTTCGTTCAATATAAAAACTTCCGTTCTGGATAATAAACTAGCCGACCAATTGGAGGGGACAGACCTCCTATTCGATTTTTCGGGTAGTCCGGTAGTGGTCAAATTGTTCCGAGATCAACAATCGGGCCAGTCCCGGATTAAAACCATCATTACGCCCGATTGCAGCCACTTGGTTTCGCAGCTGGAAACACTGTTCGAGGGTCTGAATCCCGATTCAACCATAGATTTCAGGAAACATGGCCTGGAATAGTCAAATAGAGCAGGAGTACGATCAGATGCTTGCGGGCCCTATTGGCGACGCCCTTGGTTATTCGGGGCCCTTTCAGGGTTGGGCCAAAGCATATATAAAGATCTACCTTGAGGACCTGGAGAGAGGGTTTTCATATCGCCTGAATTTGGAACCAGCAGATCCCACCTATCTTCACCTGGGGGAGGTGTTTTCCCTTCATAGCATGCGAGTTGCCTGTTTCCTGTTTTCCGAGCGGTTAAACATTTTTCCCTGGCGACTTCAAGATAAATCGGTGGATGACTTGAAGCCGCTCATAAACTGGCATTACCAGGGTTGGCGCAATACCGGGCCTGCTGCTAATGGTACAACTCGTTATGAATTCGAAGGGGTCTGGGACGTACGACCCGCTGAAAGGATGAACGAGGCGACCATTAGTTATCTGTTGATGTCCCTTTTTGGAGAAGTGCCCACCACCGAGGAGGATTTTGTCTTGCACATGATCCAGTACATGCGGGATATAGGATGGTATCATGGGGGCAGAGTTGACCTTGAGTATCCCGGGGTTGAAAGCCATGCAGCCTCGTACTATGGGGTATTCGACTATGTGGATGTTGCGGAGGTGAAACGAGGTGGTTGTCACATCGCTAGTAATTTTATGGTCTCCTATCTCCGGAGCTTCAATATCCCGGCTCATCGGGGCCGGGAATGGCCGGGGGGGAGTCAACCTCCAAATTACACCGATGACTATTGGGACATCCCGCACTTGCACGGGCATTGTTTTGTGCATTTTCATTCCATCCGCTGGTCGTTGACCCACGGCGATGATATTTATTCCGCCATTCTGCGCTACATCCCGCCGGGGTTTTCACTCAGATCTGAATTTTGGATGAACGACGTCCTGCAGTCAACTCGTTACGAATGGGTAAGAGCCTTCGCCTACAGTGACTTTTTCTGGTGGTGTTTTCTGCTGGGGCGGCACACAAGCACAATTTACGATGTGGTTGACCTTTACAACCTGGGCATGTTACGAGACAGATTGGAAAACCTGCATATTGAACTGGATCTGGCTTCAAAGGAGGGCGCTCCTGATGTCATTACTCCCATTTTCGATCAGCCCATGGTAAATTTTTTGATGGCTTGGGTGGGAAAAAGACTGAGCAATTAGAAGTGAGTAGCAGCCTGCCTGCCTTCTTCCTACACAGGTTGAAGAATTCCGCGCCTCTTTCTAAGTCGATAATCAGCGGCGGCACGTTTGGAAAATAGATCAAGACTCTTTCTCTGGTCCTCAAATTGTCTACGATTGGGAACCCCAGAAAGAACTTCCAAGCTGAAGGGTGCAATTATTCTCGCTACCGGGCACAAGACCCTTTTAGATCCATGAAAATATCCAGGTATCCACCAAAAAACCCGGTGTTTGGTGTACTGATGGATCGGTTAAGACTACTTAAACTGCTCAAGTTGTCGGAAATTCCGATTCGCTTCTCTATTTTGAGCGGACTTTAGTGGGCAGAGAATAATTACGAATGTCTTCATTGGTTCCAACCCGGATGTTCTTCGTAAAAGGAGTCGGAAAGCACCGGCAAAGGCTGGCTTCATTTGAGTTGGCACTAAGGCATGCCGGGATTGAAAAGTACAATTTGGTTTATGTATCCAGTATTTTCCCACCCAACTGCTCTATCATAGGAGCCAATGCCGGTCTGAAGGGACTTATGCCCGGTCAGATCGTGTATTGCGTGTTGGCCAAAAGTGATACCAATGAGCCCAGCCGGCTGGTTTCGTCGGCTATCGGCCTAGCGGTGCCCAAGAACAGGTCCCATTACGGCTACCTGTCCGAACATCATGCCCATGGGGAAACCAGGCGGATTGCTGCCGACTACGCTGAAGACCTGGCGGCTACCATGCTGGCCACCACCCTGGGAATCGAGTTCGATCCGGACCAGGCGTGGGACGAAAGGAAGCAGGTTTACAAGACCAGCGGCCACATATTTGCCTCCCGAAGCGTATGTCAGAGTGCCGTGGGGGACCGCAGAGGGCTGTGGACTACCGTGATTGCGGCCTCGGTATTGTTAATGGATTAACTCGGTCCGATATCGCACCTAATCAATCCCGATGGAAAGAAAATGGAATACCGTCTCGGACCTGCTTTACTTTATTACCGGTATCACGATCTTGTTTTCGGTAGGACTCTTTTTCGGAGTGAGCCCAGGAACTGCTAAAGTTCCGTTTCATCTGACCGGTGAGCAATTCCGGCTCTGAGGTTTTAGCCGGCAACAGCGTTGATTGTCCTGATCCGAGGTCCCTTTTAGTCCGCCAAGACCCCGAAGCCATTTAGAGCCTGTGATTGATTTTGGGTCTGGCGACGTATTACAAGTCCCAACCTGCAATTTCCATTACCAGGGGCTCAATTGGGAGATCTGCACTGGAAAAGGTGATAACCAAATGGTTAAAATGCTTGATTCGAAAACAAGGATTGCGCTTGCAGGATTACCTGCTAGAACCCAAGTGTCCTTTCCGGAAAATTGGGTGAAGAATTTGCCCAGTGTAGGATTGTAAAGGAGTTGGCAAAAAAGTAGGAGTATCTCATAATTCCGAATGACCTCTTAGTTTGCCAATTGCCTTAGCCAAAGCTTTTCTTCCAAACACAAGGAGAGCGACCGCTAACAAGGCAAAGGATAGGGACGCAATTTTGAGATAGTTTTCATTATCTATTTGCACTGATCGGGTGTCCCCGAATAGCACAAATCCGGCCCAGAAATAAGGGTGAGACAAAACCGGGCCGGCTTCGCGCAAGTAATCTAATTTGGCCTGCCTGAGAGCAAGGTCTTTCTCTAAGCCATCTCCCAAATAGTTGTAAAAGGATTCCATCAGACTTAGAGTCGTTTGGTCGTTTACCGACCAGTGACTCATCAATATGCTCGGACATCCGGCCTGTACGAAGCCTCGAGCCAAACTCATGATGCCCTCTCCTTTTTCCAATTTCCCTAGACCAGTATTACAGGCACTAAGCACCACCAAGTCTGAATTAAGATCCAGGTTAAGTATCTCAAATGTATGAAGCCAACCATCGTCAGTTGTGTTTTCAACTGGCGAAAACGCCAATTTAGAATACATGGGATCCGCACCGTTAACCTGTGCATGCATCGCTAAATGTAATATCCGGTAATCTGGGGCCAATCTTTTGAAAGCTTCTTCGGTGGCATCTTTCCCCAACCATTGGGTGCCCTTCATGGTTCCTGCAATTCGCTGAACCTCCTGTTGGCTGTAGTTTAATTCATTCAGCCCATTTTGATCCCGATATGTTGGGGCAAAGCCCAAGAACATTTTTTGGGCCCGTCCGGGTGCTTCATAATTGCTAAACATTAGGGACGAAGAGTAAACGTAAGAGACTGAATAATCCCTTATCAGATAAGGCAAGTTATTTGAATCGTCGTTGAACGGATTCGGGTTTGAGGAAAGAAGGGCCTCAAAAGCTATGTAGCCTATTTCCTTATCGGGGCTGATAATAAGTTTGTTCGTTGTAGAGGAAATTCTAGCAACGACTGGTTTTAACAAGATCTCAAAAAGCCGCCGGGATGAAGCTAGGTACAATTGGTAGGAATCCGAACTAGAGAATTCACTGAGATCGGTTGCGGCAGTGAAGTGCTGAATCCACCAGGTTAAAGAATCCTTCGGTGTCCTGATGACAATAAAATCTTGATGGGTTATTACAAAAGCAAATATGGAGGAGTCGGAAAGAAAGTATTCAATTAGGGCTTCAGTGGGCTCAAGTTGGGCCTTTATTGATTTGATGTCGGCAAAGCCTCTAATATAGTTCAGATTGTAATACCGTGGATATTGCTCTCGCAATGCCAGCAGAAACTGCTCCGAGCGTCGCTTTTTCTGAAACAATTTCTCGGATAGAGAAGTAATTACTGCGGCATCTTGATCTGGCTTGGACTTCTCTTTCAGCAGCAGCGTTTCGATCCAGGCAATTTCGAGCTTTAAGGCTCGCTCTTTTTCAATAATGCTGTCGGGAATTCCGACATCCTTGCGCGACCGATTGACTGCAATCATTTCCTTCAGCGCTCCTGCTCGGCTTCTCTCTGCTGTGCGAAAGGACATTTCCAGCGCGCCTATTTCCTGGGTTGAAGAATACCAATCATATGATAATTCAACCGCTTCTTGATAAGTGTAGGCTGCCTCCTTACCCCGTCCGAGTTTGTCCCCGTATGTCAAATTGGACAACCGCATTAAGTCGATAACTTCAAGACCCAGCTCATAACTATCAAAACCGTGCCGTACAATCTCAGGGTCTGGAATGGTCACCCCCAGCTCATAGAGGGCGCGACCCCGATTTCTGAGAATCTGAAGGAGCAGAAGAGGATCAGAATAATTAGATAACCGCGGTAGAGAGTAAAGACTATTGTCATTGTAATCAAGTACGACGGCCCTTAAGGCCCTCTGATAGTGTTGCAATGCCGGTATAATTTCCCCGGTCTCCAGATAGACATTCCCCAAAAGTAAGTAGATTTCGCCAATGAATCGGTTCCTGGAACCAGCCTTCTTTTTGGAAATTTTCACCGCTTCCAGCAAATTTGATCGCGCACTGTCGTACTTCCTTAAGTGTAGATAAGTGGCCCCGATTTCCTTATGAGAAATGGCTATTGAGGGGCTGTTTGGCAAAGAATTGTATCTAATCAGAAGGGCTTGCCGGTGATAGATCATAGCCTGATCATACTGTTGCAAGCCGTTGTAGACGTAGCCGATATTCTCATAAACGTCAGCCGCGTCCAAACTACCTGCCTTCCCCATTTGTTCAAGTACAGCAAGTGCAGACTGATGATAGGTCAGTGCGGAATCGTGCAGGCCCAGACCAGTCAAGGAAAGCCCAATATTACTGAGACCCATGGCCTCTTGAGAATTTTGGCCCTACTTGTAGCTCGCCTTTTTCATTTCAAAGGCCTGATTTCGATACCTTAGCGATAATTCAAATTGACCCAGTGACCCATAAGCATTTCCCAAATTATTTAGACAGAATGCTCTGCTTGGATGTTGCAATGAAATAATTTGATCATAAATCTTAAGGGAGGTTGAATAACAATCCACCGCTGCGTAGTAGTCGCCCATTTTTTGAAATACGTTTCCCATATTATTCAAATAGCCAGCTTGATTAAGGGAGTCCTTTGCTAATTCCGAAATGTGTAGAGCCTGGGTCATAAACTCCAAGGCCTTTTCGTAGTCTCCCATAGACTTGTAGGTCAAACCTAAGTTGTTCAAAGAGCCGGCCACAATTGGATTGTATTCACCTAAAATGTCCACCCTCAGGGCATAAGATCGTGAATGACACCAAATTGCGGAATCAAATACTTCAGAAGCACGATGGATATTTCCCAATTCATTATAGGAATCAGCCAAGAGGAGGTTTTTAGATCCGGATAGTGGTATGGCGCTTTTGATCACCTCCTCACACATATGCCGGCTGTCACCAAATCTATTTATTTTATAATGCGCCTTGGCGAGTTTGTTTTTTGTTCTCAAGGTCCAGCGCAGATCTGAGTCCTTGAATGAATTCAAGGCTATGAAAAAACAGGTTATGGCACTGTCGTATTGGGCGTTATCAAGCAAAACCTCTCCTCTTTCATAATGCTGCCGGGCCCAAACCGTGTCCGATTCCTCAAGACCGTGGGCCGAGGAAAACCCGAAAAGGAAAACAAATACCAAACTGAATCTCACCTTGTCAATTGCTCAAGCAATTCCCCGGCTTTAGTAGAATACTTAAACTCAGCCTCCAGCAAACCTCTCAGCTCCCTCTTGGCTTTTTCTTCATTTCCCATCTTCAGCTGCGCTAGGACTTGATACCAACCGACATCGTGCTCCAAGATGCTACTACCAACCTGGTTCAGAGAGTGGTTCGCCGTCTCACCATCCCCACGGGCCAACTCGTTCACCCCATAATAGAGGAACACCAGGTCGGACACGTTTCCGGCTTCGACCACCTGCTCGAAAAGCACCGATGCCTCTTCGTATTCTTGACGGTTATACAGGGCCATGGCCTCGAGCAACTTAGGCCCCAGGTCCGCGGCGTCCCGAGAGGTAAGTACATCAGGATAAGGTTCGAAATACCGGGTAAAGAGTTGCTGGGAGGTCGGTTTGTTAGTGAATTGCACAATGGCGATTACCGCCACGATCAGGGTAATGCATGCGGCCACCAGGTGGCGACGATACTCCCGAATCCAGGGGACTGTGGGCTGGTCATCACGTCGGAGTACTTTTTGAATACTGGCCCTCAGCTTATCTATGTCGGGTTCATTCAATCCCCGGGCCAGGTCCGCATGCAACCTTACTTCATTGGCAAATTTTAGATCCTGGGCTATCCGGGCTTCAAAGGCCAGCCTGTCCGGCTCGAGCATTTGCCCAGCTAAATAGGCTTCAATTTGTTCAAACAACGCTTCCCTGCTTTCCATGACTTTATTCCTCTATCTCTTTTTCTATATTGGTAAGCTCCTGATACCGGCTGTCTTGTTTAACTAACCCTATCAGCACCTCCTTACAACTGAACTTTCGCTTGCGTGCGTAGCGCTCGCTGGAGTAGTTCATCTTCCTGGCAATCTCCTTCATGGAATCGCCGGCAAAAAACAGTCTGAGAAGTTTTTGGCAGTCCTCTCCCAACTGGGCAAGGTATCGGTTCAGGATCAGGATTTTCTCATTTTCCTCAATGGTCTCCAGGGTGCTGGGGGTGAGATCCACGATCTCCATCTGAGATTCATCAAGTGGTACTTGCTTTGAATCTCTGCGAATGCGCTCCATCCACATATTCCGGCAGATGGCATAAATAAACGTGCTAAGCCGACAGTTAAGGGTTAGGGTCCCCGCCTGGTGTCTTCGGTAGACCACGATAAGGGCCTCCTGGAACAGGTCTTCAGCATCCTGTCGCATGCCCTTATTGGTTTCGACCAGCCGCAATACAGCCGGGAAGGCCAATTGTTGAATGGCCAGAAGTGAGTCCTGCTGATTTTGGGCTAATCCTTCCAGTAGTTTGGCGTCGATCAAGTTCATAGGTTAATTGCACAATGAAGAAAAATGTTACCCTGGTCGGGGCAGAAACTTTTCGGGAGCAATGGTGAATGAATCAATTTAGTTGAATGTCGAATAAAAATCAACACCACCTGTTCTGTCCAAAGCCGCTTAAACAGAAAAGCCGCCCCGAAGGGCGGCCTTTCATTGCCAAACCTAAACCACTAAAATTATTTCAGTTTGTTGCGCTCAATAAAGGCGTCATACATGGTCTTGAAGTCGTCCACTTGGGGAGAAAGCTCAATGGCCCTATGATAGCTTGCTGCAGCGTCAACCAGTAGATTCTGCTGCTCGAACAAAGATGCTTTCATGATTTCAGACAGAGAGCTTTGGCTGTTGTCGTTGGTAAGATCTTCAATCTTGGATTCAACTACCTTTCGCTCTTCCTCGGAGAGTCTCTTGATTCCGTAACTTTCGGACTTAACCTTGTCGCTTCCCTTTACGGCTACGTTAAGTATCAACAGCCTTTCACTGGCCAGTTCTGATTGGCTAAGATCAATCTCAATGCTATTTTCGGAGGTCAATTGGTCAAGTACCACCTCGTCAAATACGTTTTTAAGAGTTACTTCATAAGTGGGACTCCCGTCAACGGCCTTCCATTGGATCATAGCATTCGATTCATAAACTTCGCTGGTCAACGGCATCATTACTTCAATTACATTGGAGTCTACCAGTTTGCGCTCGACAGCTCCGGTTACCTGCAGCTGGTCGCGTTTTGACTTTTCAGCATCGGAAAGCTTATTCAGTACAAAATCAGCATACTTACTGGTAGCTGAGGCGCTTTGGCCCTTCAATTCAGCCGCTAATTCGTTTACGTCAACCGATCCCGGAGAAGTCAGTTCAATAGTTCGTCCGCTAGTATGTACTAGTCCAACATAAGCGTTGTCGGCAACTCTTAACTCATCACCACTTTTCAAAACGGCACCAGTCTTGACGGTTTTCCAGGCCATTTCTGAACCGGACCTTACTTCGCTTGCTCCTTTGTTGGCCAGGACCTTGAATACATACCCATTGTTGCTCTGGGCCATGGTCGTCATACATAAAATCAAGCAGATAAATAACGATTGCATAGTTTTCATGATAAGTATTTTTTGGTTTTAAACTTCAATAAATTAAAATTTTTCATTGTATATTTATATATATATACCTGGTTCACCTCCCAGGTAACCACATGTAATGCAAAAAATTATTAAAATGTTTATATATTAGTGCAAAAAGGATTTGGGTTATCCCGAAGGTTTTCTTTTAACTAATTGGGCAATAAATTAATACAGGCGATTGCGCTCGATGAACGAGTCATACATTTCCTGGAAGTCTTTCACATCCGGTGATAGTTCTATCGCCTTTTCATAGCTGGATGACGCATTCATTAATAAGTTGTTTTCTTCAAAGAAGGCAGCCTTCATAACCTGGTTTATTGAACTTTCGCCATCAAGGGCAACATCCAATTCATTCAGATCTTTTTCGATACGTTCCGCGTCGTCGCCGCTCAGGGGTTTCAGGCCGTACTCGGCTGAGGTTATTGATTCATCCTCCTTCAGGAAGATCTCAAGAACAATCAATCGTTCATCGGAGAATTTAGGATCCTTTAAATCCACCGTAAGTTGGGTATTGGTGGTTTCTTGACGTACAATCTCCTCATCGAAGATGTTTTCCATCACCACAACGTAGGTGTGTTCACCTTCCACCGGGGTCCATTTGACCATGGCCTCGGTGGTCATCACATCTACGTAGAGCGGAAGATTTGCCTTGATCGGCATTTTGGCCGCCGCTCTGGTGACAGCACCGGTAACCCTCAGATTGCTTTCCCTTTCTTCTTCGGTTTCGTCCATTCGGTTCGGAACAAAATCGGCGTACTTACTGACCACATTGGAGCCGGAGGATTTGATTTGGGCGGCCAGTTCATTGACTGTAATGAGACTTTCGTCTCTGAGTTCAACGGTTTTACCACTGGCATGTACCAAGCCCAAATAGGCGTCCTCGGACACCTTGATCTGGTCGCCGTCGTTAAGCCGGACACCGGCTTTGACAGGTACCCAATTGCTGCCGGCGGTTCCTTTAACCTGGTTGGTACCTTTGCTGGCCAAAACCTTAAACACAAAGTCCTGACCGTTCGCGAGGTTGCCCACGCAAAGAAGCAAACCCAATAAGATAGCTGGAATTAAACGTTTCATAGCGATATAGTTAGTTATCTTCAAAATTTTACAAAAAATCTAATTATTGTAACATAAAGTAAACAAAAACTATTCAAAAAGTCAAAAAAATATTCAAATATTTATATAAAAAAATGAGATTCGCTCCAAAAAGGCGGGAAGATGACCCTTGAAGGCATAATATAGCCGAAAAAAATCTAACGGTTCATACTGAAGGAACTCAACCCAATTTCGGGTGGGGCCGCCCGGTACGGCTACCTGCAGTGGTCCCTGCCGCAACCAACATTATGGGCACCACCGCTTTTGCAAATGCTTATGCCATTAAATCGGGCATAATCGACGCAGATTGAGGCCCCTAAGATTTCAGTCCAAGACTAACCGCCGAGGGCCTCAAGCGCCGATGCCAAGAGTAGGATGGCAGCAAATTGCAGGTTCATAATGGTCCACCGAAATTACGGTGTGACGCCTCATTACGTTCTCTTGTCCTAATTCTTCATTGCTGCGGAGATTGCCAAGCCATGACGAGACCGAAGCGTCTCACGGACGTCATAAGAGCCTAACGATTCCCAGAAAGCTAAAGACCAAAAAAATGTTATTGCTGAGGCTGATTGATCCAGCAACCGGTTTCACAAGTTATAGGGCAGCCCCTATTGGAAGCTCACCATCTGTGCCCAATTGGTACTGCCAAGGTCTGCCGGTTTGACATCTAATTAGAAAATTCCTGGCAATGACCATTAATTGGCTCCTTCGGGCTGGTTTAGCAGCTTCCATGGATCGGATGGAAGCTAAAATCTTTTTAACCTGCTTGCTCTTTGGGGGCCTTTGTTTGGGAGCAAGCGATTCACGGGGCCAGAAGAAATGGGAAGACGCTAAATGGAATCAATGGAAGGTTGCCTTATCCCCGTATTTCTGGTACATTGGATTTAACGGCACTGTCTCCAGAGCTCCGGCTACAACTGATGAGCCCGTTTCTCGTGAATGGGAAATCGATGTAGGTTTCAAAGACATCAAAGGCGCTTTGAAATTCGCTCTGATGCTGTCAGGAGAATACCAGGGTGCCAAAGCGTTGGTGCTTTTTAATTTCACCTCTTTTATAATACAAGGGGAAGCTATCACCCCCCGGGATTTGGTTGTTCAGGATCTTGAAGGACGACTAGGTTTTGCCGCAGGTGAAGTATTTGGAGGCTATCGGTTTCTCTCTTCACATCCAAAACTAGATGTGGATGGAGATGCTGGATTAAAATTCTGGCATAACAGCATAAATCTGAAATCCCAAATCCTTGGCAACATACCGGTGGAGGGTGCCAGATCCATGGGATGGGTAGATCCGGCGTTGGGCCTCCGGGTAAAATATATTCCTCACCCCAGGGTTGAAACTCATGTCTTACGGGGATTTCGGAGGTGGGATCATTGGCAGCAAACATAATGCTCAATATGTAGGCGGAGTTACTTATCGGTTTTCCAAGTTGTTTTTCATCATGTTGGAACATCGGTATTGGAGAGTTAGAGCCCCAAAGGAAGAGGCCATTTATACGGGGCGCATCAGTGGTTGGATTACCCGGATCGGGTTCCGCTTCTAGCCCTTTGGGCAACCCTTTTCAATGCTTTTTCTAGCTCAACCGAGGATATTTCCGGTCTGGATCTCGTAGCTCCATACCCTAGATTCCCGTATCATTAAGGGTAAGATCTTGTGGTTAAAAGTCGATAGGCTCTAGAGGAAGCGCTTTGCTGCTCCCTCTTTTTTGGTTCATGCCTGGCAACTCCGGGCAGGTTCTTCAATGTGATGGAAGTCCAAAATAACTATCTTTGCGCCTCCATCGTTCTTTATAATATGGGGCCGACTGGAATTGACAGTAGGTCGAAGTTGTATGTAAGCATGCCGGGTCATGGTAGTCCTCCCGTAAAAAAGATCTGCCACACTTATAAATGGCGAAGAAAATTACGCCCTTGCTGCCTAATTGAGAATTAGATAGCTTGTGCCTCGCTAGCCTCCCGTTCTGCTGGTTAGCAATCGAGGCATCAATCGCGGAACTAGTTGTTGCAGGTCCGTGATGCAACAGCGAAACTAATCGCGGATACGGTTAGGATCAGGCCTGTTGTGTGCCTTACCTTACCCGACAATTAAACACCGACTAAGCGTGTAGAAAGCCTATGGCTTGCTTATCTGGACGAGGGTTCGAATCCCTCCGGCTCCACGATCTTCATCTGCAACTATCTAATAATAAGTTAGTTACGATGCAGCTAGTTCTCTTACATACAGACTTACACGCAGGATTTATTGAAAATCGGGAATTTTGACACTGCAAGGTGTAAATTCGGCAATCTTTTTAATGCCAAAGATTTCACCCAGATGAAACTTGCCGATGTATCCTGTTTTGTACCCCAGCTTTTTCAGCTGTTGAGAAACATCCTTTGGGTTCGCAGGAATGAATTGTTATCCGATGCAATATCGGGTGCGGATGCCTGATGTATGTATTTGCCGGTGAGAAAGGAGCCCGCGAAGGCGAACAAACACCGGCATTAACAAATGCGTTGGGGAAAGACCACCCTTGCCCGGCCAGGCGGTCAAGATTGGGGGTTAGCAACAAACTGTTCTTATGCCCCATCCATTCGTGCCGGTGGTCATCGTTATCGCCCAGAAAGATAATAAGCGCATGATCGGCAACGCCCTTCGCTTCGAGGTGATCCATCAGGTCCCCGAGCGATTTATCCATGCCTTCAATCAGTGTGGCATAAGCCTGGACCAGATTGCTTTTTTCAGGGTCTTTATAATGTTCTGCAAAGCGCGGATCGGGAGGTATCCATCTGTCCCATATCATCCACGAGGAACACCATTATATTCGGACTTTCCTCTTGTTTCTCCCTGTTGCAGGATGCAAATAGCAGGATAATGGCTGCAATGATGATGGCCGGCTTCATTGTTTTCATTGATTTCCTAATGTATTGCTGAATGGGATCCCACCACCGTCTCCTTCCAGGCCTCGTACTCCTTTTGCAGTCTTTCCACTATCTCCGGATACTCATTGAAAAGGTTCTGTGTTTCGGACGGATCCTCCAACAAATTGAACAGGCATGTGCTTTGGAGAGGCTCCGTCCGCTCGACGATCCCCTTGCAGGGACGCCTGCCGCTCGTACTACCCCAGTGCAACAGTTTCCAGTCCCCCGAGCGCACAGCGTAGCCATCATTCCGGCGCCAGAAGATGCGTTCCTCAAAGGTTTCTGCCTGATTCTGGTTGAATGCTTCTGAGATCACCGAGCCGTCGAGTCCTTCCGGGATATCGATACCCGCCACCTGGAGGCAGGTGGGGAGGATATCGAGCGTTGAGACTGGCCGTTCACTGACCGCGCCGGCGTTTGGTGCGCCCGGCCGGGATATAATAAAAGGAACCCGGATGCCGCCCTCCCAAAGGGTGAATTTGCTGCCGGCCAGCGGAAGGTTCCAGGCACCGGTCGTTGGCGGTCCGCCATTGTCTGAGAAGAGCATCACCACGGTGTTGTCTGCCAGGGACAGGTCCTCCAGCACATCCAGGACACGCCCGATGTTGTCGTCCAGGCAGTTAAGATTCGCCAGGTAATACCTGCGCATCTCGTCATCGGTAATCTCGCCCAGGGTGATGTACCTTTCAAACCAATCCTCGTAATTTCCCATCGTTCCGGGATCGTAATCGGGGATCTCTCTTACCCGATATTTGTCCAGGTAGGGCCTGGGCACCTGGTGGATCAGGTGGTGAACCGAGTTGTAGGAGAGGGTGACAAAGAAGAGACCCTCCTGATGCCTTTTGAAGAAGTCGATGGCGGCGTCTGAGAAAATTTCAGTAGTGTAGCCTTCCTCGAAGCTTTTATACCCTTCATTGTGCATAAGCGGTCCTACAACGGCGCTAGGCCCCTTCGGATCGGGTGTCCGTTTTTCGATATCCTCCGACAGGAGAAAATAATCGTGCCCGTGCGCCGAGAATCCGAGGAATTCGTCATAACCGTGATTCAGTGGGTATTCCGGAGTATTTTGATCGTGAAAACCTTTGCCGTAGTCGTTCTTGCCGAAGCGAGCCGTAGCATACCCGTTCGATTTCATGATTTCAGCGATGTTTCGAATACGCCCAGGCATCCCGGGTGCCCAGCCGGACTTAGGATCCCAGCGCTGCTGATACCGCCCGGTGTTCCATCCGGCACGTGAAGGACTGCACACGGGAGCCGTGGTATATATATGCCTGGGAAAAGAGGATACCCTGGGCTGCAATCCTGGTCGTCCGTAATGATAATCAGGAAATTGGGTTTGCCGGATACCGGCCCTTGGGCCTCCACCAATGCCACAACGGCAGATATCAGCAGTACTGTTAACGCCAGGTTTCTTACCATACTTTTTACGGACATTGCCATCCGCTGCTTTTTAGTCCCCTTTAAGTTTTAAATAAATTTCAAGCACCAAACCCAATCCGTACGGCGTAATTGCCCTTACAAAATACGATAGTTACTTGAGGCAGTTTGGAACATTAAGATTTGAGAATTATTTAAGATTTGAGATTTGTCCCGATAACTATCGGGATGTGATTTCCATCTTTTGCAATGGGTAATGGATAATCGTTAATGGTTAATCGTTTCCTCCGCAAAGTTAGAAATTCTAAATTATGCGCAGCAGCGCATATACGCACTAATATCTAAATCCAAAATCCTAAATAATTTCCAAGCTCCAAGGTATGAATCCAAAACTAGATTCAGAGCATTACAGAGCCCGCTTTGAGTAACTCGGAGCTTCTTTGAGAATCTCTGTGCAATAGCCAATGAAACCTACAGATGACGCCATTGCTCTTAGCACTTTCTGAAAATTCTCAAAAAACATGACTTAACCAAAGTCACCATTGCGGGTGATCCTTCTCATTTACAATCCCATCATACCGGTCTGTATTCCCCTTCCCTCAGCCCAATTACATTCCTCTAAAATCATCACGGTCACTTCAGGATTTAGGACTGCCCGGAATTTAAATCATCTTATAGGTGAAGGGTTAGGGCATTGCCTGAACGATCATTCCAATAAAATCATTGAAGTTAAAACTACCTCGTTTGAACGTGACTCCAGAACGCACAATGATTAGTTCCTTCTCGGGTATGATGAACATTCGTTGTCCCTGAAACCCATTGAGGGAAAATGCCTGGGTGGGCACATCCGGCAACCGCCCCCCGGCGTTAAGCCAGAAACTGCCCCCATACCTCATACTAGATCCGGAAACTGGGGTCCGGACAAAGTCAATCCAGTCTTGGGATAAAAGCCGTTCCCCTTCCCAGACTCCTTGGTTCAGGTATAACTGTCCTAATTTAGCCCAGTCGCGCAGGGTGGACCAAAAGTAGGAGGAACCGACAATATATCCGGTGGCGTCGGTCTCCATTACCATGCTTTTCACGCCGATTTTGTGAAATACCTCTCGATAGCAAAAATCCCGAAAATGCTGAGCCGAGGGAAAGCGATCTTGAGCCGCCATTACCATTAAGTTGGTAGTTCCTGAAGAGTACTCCCAATGAGTTCCGGGAAGCTGGTCCAATTCAGATTGAGAGGCGTAATCGCCGATGCCGTCACTCAGGTATAACATTTCGGTGGCATCGCAAATCCTATCATAAGCTTCTTCCCAATCCAGCCCTGAATTCATCATGAGCAGATTACCCACTGAAATGTCCTTCCGTCCATCACTCCAGCCCGGAATAATACCGGTTTCGTTCCGATCCCATAAGCCAAGATATTCCATTCTTCCTATGATAGTAGCTGAGACACTTTTGGACATACTCCAGCCCAACAGCGGAGTTTCGGCCGTTGCTCCATGAGCGTATTGCTCTGCTACCAGATGCCCCTTGTAGAAAACCGCCACTCCACGGGTGTTTCTAATAGATTTAGGATCGGGCTCCTCGAAGGCTGAAGCAACTACCAATCGGACCCGCTCTCGAACAGTGCTATCCAGTAAACCGCTGGTGTCGGATGAAATATCTGGCCAATTGAAGGAATACGGGCTGGCTGATTCACTGAAGGAATCAGCCCTTGCCTGGTCAATGGTAAGATCATGTACCAATGCGCAACCCAAGCCTGACCGGTAAACGGCGGTTTGAGGATTCAATCCAAACATGCTGCCGGTTACTACCTGTTTCTTGGTATTAACATCCAAGTTCACCTGCCTCACCACTGGGAAATTTAGGTCGGTTGTCCGAATCTCATCTAAAGACAGGCCTCCCACGAAAAGGCAGGAGCAAACGTATTTAGCCGCGTAACCAGTGGCAATACTGACCATAGGCAAAACGGCAACGTACAAGTAGGTAAATCCCCCGGCCAGGATAACCAGGACCATTATGAGATATATTCTCATTGCATTTCAAAAGTAACAAAACGACTGGGTGTCAGTAGAATGATCGGGAATGAAAATTCGAATTTCGATCATCGTATCTGTCAATCCACCGGCGGGCGCCAAGCGCGCGTCGATCTTATAGTTGAAGTCAAGGCCTTAACTGGATGGGCAAATTAGGATTGAGCCCTGGAGTTTTCAAGCAATTGAGGATTTCGCCAGCTACTTAAGGAATATGAGGTATCGGCCAAATTAATTCCAACCATCAATCGGGGGTAAAATGTATAGTGCATGCGGGTAGGAGAACACTTCCCCCTAATCGGTTAAAAGATCTTATCATAGCCACTCATTGCGGCATTGGTTCAGGAATTCCCTTTTGACCATTCTCGGGGTGTTGATATTAAAGTAAAAATCATCCAGGTATCTCATGGTACTCTTGACATAACTCGGTTCCAACAATTCGGTGTTTTCATAAAGCGCATAGATCTCATCCTTTTTTTTGCGGAACAGTTCGAAGGTCTTCTGGAATTCGGCTTCGGTGCGACAGTGGCCCCAGAATAATCTCTCCCTGACACTTTCAATAGAAAGCTGTTCGGCAGGCACAGCGTAGCTGGCGTAAACCAGTCCGCAATAATCAAAATCATAGGCCACCGGGATTGCCAGCGGCTTTAAGGGATCATTTGATTTTACCAGTTTCATATTGTGCATTCCCGGAACTGAAAAGTCCGTATTGCCGATCAGGTACTGAAACACAACCATTATGTCTATAGGGTCCGTGTCCAGTGAACTGGGGGCCAGATTCTTGAGGGTCACCTCTGATGATCCAGTGCGCTTTGAGAGCTCAGCAATATCCTCGATTAAAAAAGCATACCTGGTGTCCGGCTTATACTTTCCGTTCGTGTCAATATAAAGGACTCTCATAAGACGAACCCGCAAACTGTAATCGGTCAAAATATTATAGATCTTGTAAACGGCATACTCTCGCATCAAATATTGCTGATATATGCCGGAGGCTTTGCACTCGACGACAACCTTCATTTTGTCAAATTCTCGTAACTGCTTTAACCTTGCCTCTTTGGGAAAATTCATCTTTAAAGGTGGATAGTAGCAGTTTTTACGGGAAAGTTACCCCGTGCCTTAATTTCGATATTGCGGGTGATGAGAACTGTATCGTTGTACTCTGTCGTCAGCTGGGCCGGTTGATAGGCCCCTTCGAACTTGGTTTTCATCAAGTTTTTGAAATCGGATTTGATGGTGATGTCAAGGATTTCTTCATTGTCAAAAAGGTTCATCTTGCCCGCATCCTGCTTGAAGGCGCTCTTGAATTCCGGCGAATGTTGGTATAGTGAATCGAAATCGTGCTGGGCCAATCCCACAACGGGAATCATGCAAAATGCCGCCAGAGCGAGCAGCTTGCAAGGATAATGGTTCATAAATGTCGGTCTAGTTCGAGATCAAAAATAGAAATTAATAAATACGATGCAAACCCTCTAATTGATTCCCAATTGCCTCCAATCGGACTTGAAAATTCCCTAATTCTGTCTACTTTCGAAACCGTGAAACCAGACCTCATGGCTTGATGGTCTGGTTGAGGGACCGACAGTGGAATAACTCCGCTGCACAAGACCGCAACTCTCACGTTAATCGAACCCCCCAATCCCGTGAGCGTGGAACCAACAATATCGTAACTACAATTCCAATCGGTCCGGATAGTCGGCTGGCCATGGTGACGCTGGTCGTGGAGGTAGACGATAAAATTGGCCGTCATATCTTCTCAGCATCCACCAACGCCATGTGATTAAAGAACTGTAAACAAGTTAAAACCCAGCCCGCTAATTCAGCAATGGTTAAACTAACCGGCAACTCCCAGCAGGCCATCAAGGCTCCGGAAATTATTGGCCCCAACGTACTCAGTGATGCCTTCTTCGCCTTTATTTTCGGCCCATATGATCAGAGCGTCCCTATCCGATTGGAACTGGTAGCTGGGAACTCCGTAACCACAGGAGTCGGCTATTCGAAGCACATTCACTTTTATTATGGACCTTACACCGGTTTAGAGGGGAAAAAAATGCTTAAGGTTTTCAAATTCCGAGGACGCTTTAAGCATAACCTCTCCCTTGCCATATCCGGAGAATTTTAGGAGGCCCCTGAAAGGTGCAAAACATCAAAGTAATCCTTTCTCTTTAAGATGGGCGATGGTTTCCACACCGCTGCCTGTAAGATCCAGATAGACTGCAGTGTGATCATCCAAAACCCTAAAGGAGTCTAGGCCTTTAGGCGAACAATTCACCATTCCGTTCCTGCTCATCGGTGCCGTGCTGACGAAAAACATCTTTTGGTCCTCAATCCATTTCCTGATTTGAGGCCCTAATGATTCAAAAGCCTTTCCCATCTTATTGTATATTTTAGTTGGAAATTGACCGTGCAAATTTAGAAGTTTATGCTAGCATCCAAGTTTCAGATCGAATTCTTCTTTTTCAAACTGCTCCTGGTGTCGCTGGGCTGGCTAACTCTAAGCCCCTTGTATTCTCAAAAAACTGACACACTCTTTCTGAAAAACGGAGACAGGATGATTGGCGAAGTGAAGGGTTTAAAATACGGGATCCTAAATTACAGCACTAGCAGCATGGGGACGATAAAAATCGAATGGATTGACGTAGCTCGAGTCTTGTCCAACAAGGATTTTGTCGCCAAACTTGATGATGGGGAAATACTACGGGGCCAATTCGACTCAACCGCCCTAGTAAATGATCTGATCCAGGTGATTCCTGACTTGCGGGAACAAACGACATTTCCTCATTTGATAGAAATAACCCCAATTAAGAGGGTAATTTGGCAAAGGTTCGATGGGTATGTGGATCTTGGGTTCAATTTCACCAAGGGAAGCAACGTCACCAACAATACTTTTGATGCAGGGCTTAAGTGCCGTTCCGAGAAATACCTAGGTGACTTGGCTGTCAGTTCGATAATTGCCGTGCAGGGAAATGAAGATATTACGACAACCAAGCAGGATGCGATACTGCAAAACTATGTGTTCTTTGAGCATAGCTGGTTTGTGCAAGGCCTAGTAGGGTGGGAGAGCAATAGTGAGCTAGGAATCGATGGTCGCAGTTTCCTGGGATTTGCTGGTGGGAAAGACCTCCTTCAAAACCAGTCTACTAATATGTTCTTTTCATTAGGAAGTATTTTTCAAAGGGAGGTATCCCAGGAATCTGCCAGGCAAACTTCCCTGGAGGGGTTGATTCTGACCCAGTTCAAGAAGTTTATCTACAAAGAGCCCGAATTGGACATAACTTCCAACCTGGCTTTATTCCCTAGCTTTACCAAAACCGGCAGGATCCGTCTCAATTTTGATCTTAAGGCAAAGATCGAAATCATCAGCGACCTGTTTCTTGCGCTTACCTTCTATAACAATTTCGATAGTCAACCACCTCCTGGTGCTGCGGCCAGGAATGACTTCGGCATAAATACCTCCATCGGATATTCATTCTGAACATGGCCAGGAAACCATTTCTGGAAGTTTTGTATGAGGATAACCACTTGCTGGTGGTTTGCAAGCCAGCGGGAATATTGGTTCAAGGGGACACTACTGGCGACTTCTCATTGGTAGATTTGGCCAAGGATTATTTAAAGTTCAAGTATCGAAAACCGGGTAAGATCTTTGTCGGCCTGGTGCACCGGCTGGATAGGCCGGTTAGTGGAGTGCTACTTTTGGCTCGGACTTCAAAGGCGCTGGAAAGAATGAATCAGGCCTTTAAGGACAGGAAGGTAGTGAAAACCTATTGGGCCGCGGTGGAATCTCTCCCGGACCAGGATAAGGCTCGCCTGGTGCATTGGCTAACCAAGGACTCCCGTCGCAATGTAGTGCATGCTTATCAGAAACAACGTCCAGGTTCATTGAAAGCAGAACTCAACTACGAGTTGAAAGGACGCTCAGGAAAATGGTTCTTGCTGGAAATCGGTTTATTAAGCGGGCGACCACATCAGATAAGGACCCAGCTCAAGGCAATTGGCTGCCCTATCGTAGGAGATCTAAAATATGGATCGTCCCGGAAGACCAGTAACGGGAGCATTATGCTACATGCTCGTCGTCTTGAATTGCCACACCCGGTAAAAGGCGCCTCGGTCATTGTCACCGCAGATCCGCAAAGAGCCCAGCCCTGGATTGATTTTATGAACCTGGCGGAATAACCTATTCCAATATTTTTGCTTCCGCCCAATAATTCCTATCCGGGGTCGATCGGTCCGAAGTCCATTGGGCCCCGTAACCTTTAGCCTCAAACAGGGCTGGAGGCGCACCCTTGCCTACCAAATAGTCAACCACCGCCTGGGCCTGGTCTTGAGTGCGGTCGTTATGATAGGTGTAGTTTAACTTCAGAAACCGGACCTCGAGCGAATCACGTTGGAATTCCGAGTAACCAAGGATTATCAATGAATCCTGCGCTGCTTCAAATGGATCTATGGTAGGCACGATCATTTGAGAGCTATCTTCTTCAGCCAACACTGAGGGCTCTCCCGTATTTGTCAGAGCCATACTCGTGGAATCATATCCAACAGCGGCGGAATCGGAAGCTGCCAGGGTTGAGTCATTCCGGAGGGTGGTGTCTTCTAAGACCGGTGGGGGCACCGCCAAAACTTGAAAGATTGAGTCCACAATCACTTCGGTCAGGTCCGGCGAGCTACGAGTTGAGTCGGAAATCAACTCCTTGATATGGACTCCTATCTCCACTCGCATTCCAGCATTCTTTTGAAGCAACAGGCTTAAGCGTCGAAGCTCTATCGAGGATCCATCCGAAATTTCACTTCCATAGTGCGCGAAATGGAGGGCGGTTAGTGGTTGAATTGTACCGGGATTCAGAGGCTCCGAGACGCCTTCGATATTGCGATGACCCAGCTTTTCAAGAGTTTCAATTTCAATTGTCTCAGAATAAAAAGTGGATTTGTGGTCCAATGGATATACCGAGAAATCGTAGATGCTCCCCGAGGGAATCAAACCGAAATAGGTGCCGTCGGGCCGCAATCGCATTGAGCTGAACAGCTGATTATCGGCCAGGTCATATATCTGCACTATGGCACCGGGGGTTTCAGCTGGAGTAGAAAATCGACCCTGAACCACCAGGACATTGCGCGGGCGAAGATCCTCCGGAATTCGACCGATGAAGATATTGTCGTAGCCCCTGTCATTCTTGGCTGAGAAGAAGATGAGGTCCCCCTTGGCTGGGACACTAACGAAATCGTCATCGCTTTCTGTATTAAGGAAGTCCAAATTCACCGGCTCAGACCAGCCCGTTCGCTCCTTACGGGTCAGGTAGAGATCAGTGCCACCCTTGCCGCCAGGCCTGTCGGAAGCAAAAATCAGGGTCTCATTATCGGCCATTATGCGCGGCGTAGTTTCATGCCCGGTGTTGATGGGAATAGGTAGCTTTTCCGGTTCCTGCCACGAAGTCCCTTTTCTTTGACTAGTATATAACGAACACCCCGCAGCACGGTTCTGATCCATATCTTGACAACGCATAAAATAAAGACTCTTTCGATCTGGGGAGATTGAAGGGCTGCCCTCGTGCATGGAGGAGTTTATCGGTTTACCGAGGTTTACCGGAGTGCCCCAATTGAGATTCGATCCGGCCGTACTCCAGATGTCGTAAAGTCCTATGCCCGGAGATCTGCGAGAGGTAAAGTATACCTCGCGGCCATCCTGACTCAAAAAGTACCCTCTCTCATAGTCAAGATTAGATTTATAGACGCCTATTATCTCTTCGGGTTTTGACCACACGTCGGGACGGACTTGCCTTGAAAACATCAACTCCAAATTTCCTGTTGAGGAATAGGTCGACAGGAAAAGCATTGTGCGAGCGTCAGCACTTAGGCTGGGGGTGTTGTGGGAGCTATTAGGAATATTCAGACTTCGATCCAGTGGGCGTTTGACGAATTGGCCGTAGCTGGGGGAGTATGATAAGAATATACCCAATGCACAAATCGTCCAAATTTTGAGGTGAGTGGTATTGGGTTTCATAGTCTTACAATATAAGCAATAAACTCAATGTGAAAGCTGGGCAGAATAATACCCAAATAGAATGCTACCAAGTTTTTTGTTCCGGGAATGGATACCTTAGACTTTCTCTACTGTCTATTGAAAAAAATACCCCTATGCACTAAGGGTAGCCGAGGAATGGATTGTCTTAAGGACAAAAGATGATGAAACTATAAAAAGCAAATGAAATCACTCTTTTCTATTGTGCTGGCGGCAATCCTTTTTCTGCCAGCTTTTTCACAGGAAAAGTTCACCATTAGTGGATACGTCAATGATGGCGATAATGGGGAGGAGCTGATCGGTGTTACCGTATTTGTCCAGGAAATATCATCTGGATCAGCCACAAACTTTTATGGGTTTTACTCGGTTACTCTGCCCGCTGGCCAATATAATCTGGTCTACAGATATGTCGGATACCAAACAATCAGTAAGGAGATCGATCTCGCTCAGAGCATGGAGTTGAATATTGATCTTCCGTCGGAGACCATTCTGCTTGAGCAGGTTGTTATCACCGACGAGAGAGAAGATGCCCATGTCACCGATATTCAAATGAGTAGGCACGAAATAAGCCCGGATTTGGTACGAAAGCTTCCGGCACTGTTTGGAGAACCGGATATTATCAAAATGGTTCAGATGCAACCCGGAGTTATTGCCGTGGCCGAAGGGACTTCCAACTACTTTGTCCGAGGTGGGAGTGGAGATCAGAACTTGATCTTGATCGATGAGGCCCCGGTATACGATCCTTCTCATTTTTTTGGATTGTTCTCGGTCTTCAACGCTGACGTAATAAAAAAGTCGGAGCTGTACAAAGGGGGCATACCCTCCCAGTTTGGAGGACGCCTGGCATCCATATTGGATGTCCGGACCAAAGACGGGAACGATAAGAAATTCGGTGGGTCGGCAGGATTAGGAATTCTGGCCAGCAGGGTGATGTTGGAGGGACCGATTAAGAAAGAAACCAGTTCTTTCATTGTTTCCGGTAGAAGATCCTATATCGATCTATTCCTGAATGGCCAGGATATCGACAAGGTTTTCTTTTATGATGCCAATGCCAAGGTGAATTGGCGCCGAGGAAATAAGAATCGATTCTATGTAGCAGCATATGTTGGCAGGGATGTTCAGGAATTTCAGGACGCTGGGAAATTCGGATGGGGCAACGCCACAGGTACCTTCAGATGGAATCATTTATTCAACGATAAACTTTTTTCCAATACCAGCCTTATCTTTTCCAATTTCGACTATAGCCTTGAGATTTACGACCCAGTCGAAGGACTAAGGTGGACTGCGAACATGCAAGAAGTGGCGTTGAAAGAGGATCTAAACTTATACTTGAACCCTCAGAACGAACTCAGTTTTGGCTATCACCTCAGCTATCGACGCTTTAGCCCAGGTAGCATTTCTCCAAATGACCCAAACTCTATTTTTAAACCTACGGAGTTATCCAAAATGTTTGCCCTGGATCATGCTTTGTACTTTGGGAATACCCAAAAAGTTGGGGCTAGAACGTTATTGCAATACGGGGTACGCCTATCAATTTTCCAAAATATTGGCGAGTCAACAATTTACACCTACCGGGATCAAAGGGATAACATAAACGTTGAGAGAATAGATTCAACTCATTATGGCCCCTTCGAGAACATTAAGACTTTCGTGAATCCCGAGCCCCGGTTTTCGGCTCGCTATCTTCTTACCGATGTCAGTTCGGCTAAAATTTCGTATCAGCGAATGATCCAGAATGTTCATATGATGAGCAACGGCACCGTGTCTTTGCCATTTAACACTTGGGCTCCTAGCTCTCCTTATCTGGATCCTCAAAGAGCGGATCAAGTTGCGGCAGGTTATTTTCGTAACGTCAGAAACAACTCCATCGAGCTTTCGGCCGAAGTTTATTACAAGTGGATGAGAAACCTGACTGATTTTGCTGATAATGCAAACGTTTTTTTCAATCTAGATCTGCCAGTTGAATTCCGAACCGGAAGCTCTGATGCGTACGGCCTCGAATTAATGGCTAAAAAGCAAAAAGGAAATCTTCAGGGTTTTGCAGCTTATACCTACTCCAAGACCGATCGGATCGTCGAAGGGGCAAACCACGGCTTAGAGTACCCGGCCAACTATGATCGCCGGCATAACCTGTCTCTGGTTGCCTCCTATGAGCTAGATGACAAATGGTCTTTCGGTAGTACCTTCGTTTACGCCAGCGGGAGGCCGATAACATTGCCGGTTGGGCGTTACGAGTATGAAAGTTACAACGTTAATTACTACACCGGTAGAAATCAATATCGTCTTCCCGCTTACCATCGGCTAGACCTGGCGGTAACCTTGACCCCACGAAAGAACCAACGACGGAAATGGAAATCCAGCTGGGTTTTTGGAGTGTATAATGTCTATAATCGAAAGAATCCGTTTACGGTATACACGAGGACCAAACAGGATGACAAGGGTAACATAATCGGCGATGGTTCCGAAAAAGAAGCCCGAATGGTTTCCCTCTTCCCAGTACTACCATCGGTTACCTACAATATTAAATTCTAAACATTAACCAATGAGATTATATATAATCGTATTACTTTCCACGCTCGCTCTGGTGGCGTGTGATGAGCCCTACACAATAGAGCCTCAAGAGACCGATCCCGTATATATCATCGAGGGGCTGTTAACTGATGAATTCAAACAACACTATATTAACGTGAGTTCGACAATAAGGAATGATTAAAGAGCGAGAAAGAGTTGACCGGTGTCCTGGTAGTTCAATTTGATTGAGGGCTTTTTTTCGCAAAAGTTGTAAGCGATTAAAGCCGAGAAAAGGTTGGTAAGGAAATTAGTTGGGCTCCTGTGCCTGGAGTGTTCAATCTGGAAGATGTTTTTAAGTTGATCAATGATAGTCTCACAAATAGCCCTTTTACGGAGCATTATAGCATCCATGATGGGGGTTAAGGATGAGGACTTCATATTGCGTTTGAGTTTGGTTATCAGATGGACTCCGCGGAAGAACAGATTTTTAAAAAGTTCCTTACTGATGTAGCCTTTATCACCAAAGAGCTTTCCGAATAATTTCTTAATAAACCGTTCAATTTTAAGAGGCTTTCTGTCATCCACATTGCCCGGTGTGAGCATAAAATCGATGATTTCACCCGTATCAGCAGTGATAAGATGGAGCTTAAACCCGTAGAACCATCCGATGGAACAATGGCCTCTTTTAGCTAACCCTTCAAATACTTTATGGTTATGGATCCGTCTGTTATGACAGACCCTTAACGGAGTGCTGTCTATAAAACTTATACCTGTACACTGTCCAGTCCCTTGTGTTTTCAGATAAATAGCCATTGGCAGAAGACTTCCACTACAAAGTTCTACCATTCGGTTATAGCTTACCACATCAGGAAAGAAGGAGCGCAAGTGGCCACAAACGTATGTGTTGTAAAAGGTCTTGAAATTTCGATATCCTGAGATCTGGAACAAGACCTGTATAGTCATTACTTCGGATAAAGAAAGCTTACCAGGTTTGTTGCGCTTTTTACTTCCCAGCAATCTTTTTTCCAATTTTGGGACAAAATCCAGACAAAAATCGTCAATGGAACAAAAAATTTCAGTAATTTTAGTAGCAGTTAACATAGGCAGAAATATTAGTTATTTTGTTGATTGTCAATGACTTAATATACTAATTTTCTGCCTTTTTTCTATCAATAAACTACTCTATTTTATATCGAACTCACGTTATATTAGGATCACGCAGACCGCTGATTTTTATTCGGTCGGCTCAACCCCAAAGGTGAGTGGCGCACAAGTGGTAGTCACTGATAGTAAGGGCGCCGGCTTCGAATATGTTGAGCAGCCCAATGACCTGGGGCTCTATTTATCTCAAGAGGTATTCCGGGGGGAGGTCGGTGTAACCTACTCCTTGGATGTAACGTTAGGGAATAAAACTTTTCACGCCTCTGAAGAATTAATGCGGGTAACCACAATTGACAGTACCATTTATAGAATAGACGAGCGTCGTAAAGCGGATCTCGAGAAAAATCCTGATGATGTGGATGAGGAGGACAAGGACCGCTATTATGAAGTTCTGATGTACACTAAGGAGCCGCAGGAGACTGTTGACTACTACTTGTTCAAATTCTACCGGAACGGCGAGGTAAGCAATTTTGATGGACAAGACATTTACTATGCGGACGATGTCATTGTGCAGGAAAATATTAACGGAGTTGCAGCCAATGACTGGTATAAAATAGGAGAACTGGCCCGGTTTGAAATGTACAGCCTCACCCGGGAAGCCTACCTATACTATGCCGATTTAGATATTACTATAAACAACGATGGCGGCCTGTTCAGCCCACTGCCTACTAATCCCAGAACTAATCTTTCTAACGGAGCGTTGGGATTGTTCCAGGTATCAGCCACGGTAGCAGATGAAGTGATTATCGAATAACCCGGAATTCGCTTTATATGAGTCTCTTAAGAATTAGTATTTCCCATGGAATCGCCAGGCTTTTGCACAAAAGAAATGTGAAGCACTTCCAGTTGAGAAAGGACTTTACTTTTGACGATAATTCGCGCCAGGATTACTTGGACCATTTCCAACAAATGCAACTTTTTGAACTACAAAAATTCAAATCCAGAGATCGGTAACCCAGGCGCCATTTCCATAGCCTTTTTAGACACCCCCATCGGGTTGCTGAGAATAACGGGAGACAGGCTTTTCTTGCACCGAATAGAGTTTGTGACCGAGAACTCAATTGCACAGCAAAAACTAATACCATCGGCGCTGTCTCATGTTGGCTCTCAACTTGATGAGTATTTTAATGGCTCCAGGAAGGAATTTGACCTTGAACTGAGGCCGGAAGGGACTGATTTCCAGTTGAGGGTTTGGAAGAAAGTTGGGAAAGTCAAATTTGGACAGGTGACCACTTACTTAAATATGGCAATAAATTTAGGAGATAAGGGATTACTTAGGGCCGTTGGAGGTGCCAACGGTGCCAATCCAATCCCTATTGTCATACCTTGCCATCGGGTTATAGGAGCGGAAGGAAGGCTGATCGGATATGGTGGAGGCTTATGGCGCAAACAGTGGCTGTTAGAGCACGAGGGCTTCAAGTATTCCCCCGATCCGGACCAAATGGATCTCTTCTAAATTATTGGTTCCCCCTCGTTTTGGGTTTCTTCGTTATAAAAGGCCTGAATGCGTTGAGTTTCGGATCCTAATTCTCCGGTTCCAATTCTTCGTCCGTCTACTTCTAAAACCGCAATGATTTCGCCCATAGTGCCAGTGACAAAGACTTCATCAGCGGTGTATATTTCATACAAACTGATTCTTTTTTCACAAACTGCGATTTGATGCCGCCGGGCCAAGTCAAGTACCACCCCGCGGGTGATGCCCGGAAGGCAATAATCTGCCCATGGAGTTCTTAGCTCTTGGTGTTTGAATAAAAAGATATTGGTGGCGTTTGTTTCAGAAACGAATCCATCAATGTCCAGCATAATGGCGTCATCCACCTCGGCTTGATTAGCCTCAATCTTGGCCAGGATGTTGTTGATAAGGTTATTATGGTGGATTTTGGAATCAACACATTGAGGAGGATTTCGGCAAACCGAGGACGTGATCAATCGAATGCCTGAGTTGTTGTAAACCGGTTTTTTCCATTCAGCCAAAACAATAAGGGTGCAGCCCGTTATATTGAACTCAGGACTCATTCCGGAAGTGGTTTTCTCCCCTCGGGTCAGCGTAAGCCGGATATGGGCGTTGTTCGACATGTTATTGGCTTTTAGAGTTCTAAAAATGGCGGTCTTAATCTCCTCAATCTTCGGAACGGATTGGAAGGCCATCGCCTTGGCAGAATCAGACATTCGACGTAAATGGGCGTCCAACTGGAAAATTCTACCATCATACACCCTGAGTCCTTCCCAGACGGCATCCCCGCCCTGGACTGAACTATCAAATACCGATATTCGGGCCTGTTCCCGTGAAAATAAGTCACCGTTGATGCTCACCAAGATCTCCTTGTTCCTGGGGTCACTTGATGAATCCACTATGTGTTTGATTTATTAATAGCATAGTTGGATAATTGCTCATAGTAATGCTGGCACTCGGCCAAAAGGGGTCGAAACTTATCCTCAATATGGGCCTGCTTTGGGGAGTAGACACCAAATCCTGTGGATTGATGAACCTTCTGGTACCAGAATTTGGCCCAGATGCCATCCTCCGGACGGGGTCCAGGCTCCCACTGTAGCATCTCCCTCCGGTACGTAATGCCGCAAAATTGACATAAGTCTCTCAAAGCGCCTTCAGGATCGACAAGAAGGTCTTTACAATCAACAACCGTTACTGGAATTCCCATGGAAATTAATTCCAGCATGAGCTCAAATTGATCATACAGAGCTGTTTCCTGCAGATTCGGATTCTTCACGTTGTTTAACAGCGATGGTAACATCTCCACGGGATCTCGTATCAGAAGGATATTCTTTACATGTCTTAAGAATCCATGATCCAAACCAATAAGGTGCTTGGCCATATTCTTTACAAATAAGTTTTTGCCGGTGCCGCCTTTTAGAAAAACATTTTCTATTACTCTTCCTCCATCATTCTCCTGGGATATGAGGATATCCTCCCGGCCCGGATGATCAAATCCGGTGGTCTTTAGATAATGAGCATAAAGTGGCTCATCCAGTACCACAGTGTCGTCCCTTTGGGCGAAAGAGTACATTAAAGCGGTCGATACATTTCGGGGACCGGACCAGAGGCTAATTATAGAAGGGCTCATTTTGATTTGGGAGATAAATTAATCAAATAACCTCGATTTTGATCGCAAAGGAGATCATTATAAATTCACAGGGACTGCCTGTCGTCCGGCCTTCATAGGCCGGCTGAGGTGTTAGTATGCTTCAAATTCTGGACATAACCCTGCTGATTTTGCACTTGGCGGTGATAGGATTCAACCTAACCGGATGGATTTGGGTACTAACAAGAAAATGGCATTTGCTAAGTGTTGGGATTACTGCGTTTTCATGGATTTTCGGAGGTTTTTTCTATGGTTTGGGATATTGCTTCCTGACTGATTGGCATTGGCAGGTTAAGTACAGGTTGGGAGTTACCGATTTGCCTCCTTCGTTTATTAAATACGCCATGGATTCGATTACCGGCGCAAATTTTGACCCACTGATGGTGGATTTCGTTACAGCAATTACTTTTGGATTGATCGTAATTGCATCCATAGTGTCTAATCGCAAACTGCTGAGATTTTGAGCCACGGTGGATTTCCTTGAGGATCATCGAGTTGCCAATTTTTTTGGTTAATTTGAGTAAATTCTTTCGTGACAAACTTCAAATATTATGTCAAAAATGAGTCTTAGGACGGGGATGGCTGTCGTTATCAGCTTGTTCCTTATCCATTGCTCAAGTGATAAAAAGCGGTCCCAGATTGACGAGTTGGAGAAGGAGGTCATGGATATTCATAACAAGGTTATGCCCGGCATGGGAGAGGTGGCTCGATTGAAAGATGAACTTGAAAAAAAGAAGGAAAGCCTGGACAGTATGGCTACCGAGCAAGCCCAGGCGATTAACGATTTGCTATTGGAATTAAGCGCCGCCAATGACGGTATGATGAACTGGATGCGCAACTATTCCGGGGATTTCACCGAAATGGCTCGGGAGGACGTCAAAAAGTATCTTGAGGATCAAAAGAAAGCGATAAGCGACGTTCAGGATAGGATTTCCAGGGCCGTTGAAGCAGCCAAAAAGGAGCTGCAAATACCGGATTAATGACTGGTCAATCGAGGACTTAGCTTTGGTCCGCAGGCTTGTTTCAACAATCTGCTTAACGATACTCCTGCAGAAGGATTTGTATGTCTTGAATGAGGAGATTTACCTGATCCTCCTTGGTGCCATCATATACACCCCGGATGCGCCTTTCCTTGTCTACCAACAGGAACGCACCACTATGAATGTATCCACCTGGTGCGTCGGCGTCTTCACCTGCGGTCACCAGATAACTTGTTTCTCCCAGGTGGTGGATGTTATCCTGGTCTCCGGTCACAAAATGCCATTTGTCGGCGCTAACCTGAAGGCTGTTGGCGTAATCGTTTAGCACCTCTACATCATCGTATTCAGGATCGATTGTATGGCTGATAATTGAAACCATATCCTCATGCTCAATAGCATCATATACTCGAAGCATCTGGGTTTTCATAATTGGGCAAATCGTAGGACATGAAGTGAAAAAGAAATCAGCCACATATAGCCCATCGGAGAATGTACCATTGTTGACAATATTCCCTTCCTGATCGGTGAATTCGAAATCCGGGATTGTATGGTAGATCGTGTCATAGACAGTTTGACCATTTTCAATTCGTTCGTTGATCTGCCTATGCCCGAAAATTGGCAGGCGATCGTGATGCTGGTCACAGCCCCATATAAAAACCACCAGGGCAAACCCAATTACTTGCTTGCATCGCATTAGGAACTGATCCTCCTTTTTTTGTACACAACGATTCCCACAAGAAGCAACACTACTATGATCACTAAGCCCAAAAATCCGCTTGAAAGGCTCAAGGATTCGCGAATTACAACCAGAAATACTATTGTGAATAGGAACAGGGTGGCTATTTCGTTTAAATATCGGATTTGCTGAGATGAGTATTTCACCACATTATTTTGGAGTTGCTTGAAAATGAAATGCAGCCAGTGATGGTAAGCATATAGCCCTATCACCAACGCAATCTTAATCCAAAGCCATGCAGGAATATGCTGATAGTACTGCACCGGAGGAATTATCATTAAAGCCCCACCTAATATCAATGTCAAGATTGCCGACGGCCAAGCAATAATGTACCAGAGTCTTTTGGTCATCAGTTTCAATTGCTCTGTCAAGATCGATTTTTCAGGCTCATTCTTGTGGCTAGCATCAATATGATAAATGAACAATCGAGGCGTATAAAATAGTCCAGCGAACCATGTGGTGATAAAAATGATGTGCAGTGCCTTCAAATATAGGAATGCCATCCTGAAATAATTAATGGAGCAAATATAGCCGGAAGCATCAAAGGTTAATCAACAATTCCCAGCTTCTGAAAGGCTTGGGTAATTTCTTCCAAGATCACAGGATCATCTATTGTTGCCGGCATTTTATACGGTTGACCATCCGCAATCTTCTTCATAGTGCCTCGCAGGATTTTTCCCGAGCGGGTCTTGGGGAGTCGTGGGACTATGATCGCTAATCTAAAAGAAGCCACTGGCCCAATCTTTTCTCGAACCAGCGCCTTGACCTCACTAACGATAATCTCAGGTTCCCTGGAAACGCCTGACTTCATTACCATAAGCCCCAACGGTACCTCTCCTTTAATCTTATCAGAAATTCCGACTACTGCACATTCCGCAACGTCCGGATGTGAGGCCAGAACCTCCTCCATACCCCCGGTGGAAAGGCGATGGCCGGCAACGTTGATGATATCGTCGGTGCGGCTCATAACCCATAAGTAGCCATCCTCATCCTTGTACCCTGCGTCCGCTGTCGAATAGTACCCCGGGAATGTATTAAGGTAAGTATCCACGAACCCTTGGTCATTGTTCCATAGTGTTGGAAAGCAACCAGGGGGAAGAGGTAACTTTATTGCAATACTACCAATTTGACTGGCCTTCATTTCGTTGCCGGTTACTTCTTCCAATATTCGCACGTCGTAACCGGGGACCGGCTTGGCACATGATCCCGGCTTTATCGGGAACATGCCCAGCCCTACACAATTGCAACCAACTGGCCATCCGGTTTCGGTTTGCCACCAGTGATCAATCACCGGAACCTTCAGTTGCTGCTGCGCCCACAAAAGAGTATCGGGATCACATCGTTCACCAGCTAGAAACAGCGTACGGAAGTGACCAAGGTCGTACTTCTTTATATAATCACCGTCTGGGTCCTCTCTTTTGACAGCTCTGAATACTGTGGGTGCCGTGAAGAGAACACTTACTTTGTGCTGGGACACCACCCTCCAAAATGCCCCTGGGTCAGGAGTTCCAACAGGTTTTCCTTCGTAAAGGACGGTGGTGTTGCCATTGAACAAAGGAGCATAAACGATGTAAGAATGTCCAACCGTCCAACCCAAGTCGGAAGCGGCCCAATAGACTTCTCCCGGATCCACCCCATAGATGTTTTTCATGCTCCATTTCAAGGCCACAAGATGGCCGCCATTGTCCCTTACCACTCCCTTCGGTACTCCGGTTGTTCCTGAGGTGTAGAGTATATAAAGCGGATCGGTTGCATCAAGCTCCACCCAACTAACACGCGAGGCCTTTTTCATCAATTCATGCCAGTCAAGATCCCGATCGGGCATCAATTCAGCCCTAATTTGAGGTCGACGCAGAATAATGGTCCTTTCCGGCTTATTGGTAGAGATCTCAATGGCCTAGTCCAATAAAGGTTTGTACTCCACGATTCGATTCACTTCGATTCCACATGAGGCAGAAACAATGATCTTGGCTTGGGCGTCGTCTATTCTGGTGGCCAACTCATTAGCGGCAAACCCTCCAAAAACGACCGAATGAATAGCCCCAATCCGGGCGCAACCTAACATAGCTACCACGGTTTCAGGCACCATGGGCATATAAATTATTACCCTGTCACCTTTAGATACACCCAGTTCGGTCAAAACTCCGGCAAACAACTCTACTTGGTCCAGCAACTCTGCAAACGTGAAGGATCTGATGGTATTGGTAACCGGACTATCGTAGATCAACGCGGCTTGATCGGCCCGGCCGTTTTCCACATGAAAATCTAAGGCGTTATAACAAGTATTGATTTTGCCACCAGTAAACCAGCGGTAGATTGGCTTTTGAGAGCCGTCCAGCACCTGATCCCATTGTTTGATCCATTGGACGTCCTTGGCGGCTTCAGCCCAGAATTGCTCTGGCTTACTTAGTGATTCTTGGTACTTGGTTGCGTAATTCATGTCTACTGGTCAGATCGCCATTGAGGTCCGACCGGTATCAAAGTACGAATCTTCATTTAGAGATCATAATGAACTCCTAAGTAGAGAAATTGTTGCTGTTAGGTCCCTCTCGCCAGATTGCGGACCCGGTTGAGTTCCGTTCGACTTTTTCATTCCTTGGAGGCTTTCTTAAGTCCAACTAAAATCAGGTGACATCCAGGGCTTGGCCATTTCACTGAACACGGGAAAATTTCGACGACTGCTTGAATCGTTTTGTCTATTCTTGGCCTTGATTAATGAGGATTTCCAGGCCTTTTAAGTCCTCCTGGTCATCAATGTCATTTAGGAGCGGCAACAGCCTGACCTTTATCCCAAGCTTACTAATATCTCTCAGCGTATCTTTCAATATTGCTGGGGTGCTCCATTTTTTGTTTATAAAAAATTGCGAATGGAGCTCGTTCAGGCCTATTAAATAGTATCCACCATCCTGGGCAGGTCCTATTACAACATCATTGTTGTCCAGTTCCTTAAAGGCCTGGTTGATAATTCCAGCAGTGAGATCGTAGCAGTCGCTGCCGATGATTACAACTTTACCATACCCGTCCTCAAATGAGCTCTGGAATGCCCTGTACATTCGAATTCCTAGATCTCCGCGTGATTGCAGGGCTTTGCTGAAAATCCGTGAATCCCAAATGTCCTCTGATTCTACTCGGTCTGAATAGTAGACAATTTTGTCCGAGTCCGAATCTTGAGCCACTTGGCAGGTTTTAGTCAGGAGAAGTTCATAAATCTCAAGCGCCTTCACCGGACCGACGGTCCGGGCTAGACGGGATTTGACTTGACCCAATGTGGGGTTTCGTACAAAAATTATCAACAGAGAATTTCTCATCACTTGGGATGCCTAAGAGGCAACAAACCTAAGTTAGGTGATTTTAGTTCGAACAACAAGTATCCAAATACAATCAGGTATTCTAAAGTAACCAGGTATAAATTTTCTGAAAAACCTGTCAGAGTGTAACCCGAATAGGTCAAAAAGATGGTCAGAGACCAGACCACGGGAAATCGGTAAGAGCTGAAAACTGAAAAACCGATCAGCGTGATTATGTACCATGGGTGCAGAGTGGTTGCGAACAAAAGATAGATAAAAAGGACCCACATGCTAGATTCCAGAAAGTTTTTTTTATTTGGCGACTCCAAGAGGACAAACAATAGAATGGCCAAGATGGCTGAGGCAGCCATATACTTTCCCGACGTTGCAATGATATTATAACCCTTGACCCAATATCCAATTTCCCGAACTACGTAATACACGCTTGCATTGAACTCAAATTTTTGAAAGTAAAGAGAAAAACTAGAGCCTAGCCCTTCGATCAGGTCTTTGGAAAGTAATGGGGTAAAGATCAGCCCAATGGATACGCCTATCAGCAAGTAATAGACCAGCACTTTCTTAAGCATATCGCGTCTAAGAAAAAGTGGCAGGAAAATCACGGGGACTAGTTTTGTAGCCACCGATAGTCCGAATGACGCAGCTGAAAAGACCGACTTGCCCCGCAAGAGCAACCACGCAGAAAACAGAATAAAGAAAAGCATAAGGCCCTCAGCGTGAAGGTTGCCGGTCAATTCGATGATCACCAGCGGATTCAGCGCGTAGAGGAACAAATGCTTTCGCGGTAATCGGTAAGCCTCAAGAAGCTTAGGCATGAGGATAAGGTTTCCTATTTCCGCCAAAAGTAAGAAGAGCTTCATAACGATGGCGCTACCAAGAATGGAATTCGGAAAGATAACAGTCCCAATCCAGAAAGTAAGCTGGGCAACCGGGGGGTAAATGGTATAATAGTCCGCGGAATTTAATTTTAGGTACAATTCCTGATCCAATCCTGCTGGGAAGCCCGATTCCAGATACTCACTGGGCAAATGTGCGAACGGGTTGATCCCTTGGGCCAGCAGCCGGCCATCCCAAATGAATCGAAAAACATCATCCGAGAGGTTGGGTATTCCGAAGAGAAGGGAAACCCGAAAAAGGACGCTCCATAACAAAAGTGTCCTGAATTGATTATCCTCGAAATTTCGATAAAGCCATAGGTAAACCCCAAACAGAAACCCGTAGAGCGCAAAAAGGGGAACGGTCTCAAACCTTTCCAGTACATGGAGAATCGTGAGATAGGCAATGAGGGAAAAGAGACAGAGTCCGTGTGTAAGGTTAGCGTGCCTTTTGTCAGGCGCCATGCCCGACCGGTTTTATCGAGTGATAAAATACAATCGCAAAACCTGTAGTAAGCATAAGATGGAAGAAGATTAGACCATAGTCATTTAGCATAATGCCTGTCCAAATTCCGAAAAGGAAATAGAAGCAAAGCAGGCCTTCAAGGATGATCATTGGGGTTACTGCCGGATTTACGTAAATATTACCTTTCCAGCTATCTAAGGAGGTTCTGATATTGAACTTTGGAGTTCGAACAAATGGCGTCTTAAAACCCAGCAGACCTTCCAGAACGGCAATCGAGTTGTGCAGGCTTAAGCCCATTGAGACCGTTAGAAAAAGCGGGTAGGTTTTCAGGAAATAGGTTTTGGGTTTGGGCTGAATCTTGGACGATACCCAATAAAAGTAAGTAATGCTTAAAAACCCGAGGAAGAAAATGCTCCCAAGGTCAAAATAAATACCGTATTGTGGGTGACTGTACTTGACGAATAACATTGGCACACTGAGCATTGCTGCTACCAGCAGACATGCGTAAACCGAGCTATTTAACAAGTGAAAAAAGGCATGGGCCTTACCTCGCAGGGGGAGCTTCGATCGCAAAAAGACGTTCAGCAAATTCTTACGCGCGTTCTCCGCGGCTCCTTTGTTCCAACGGTATTGCTGAGACTTGATTGCTGGCATTATTACCGGCAACTCGGCAGGCGAGTCCACATCTTCAACGAATTTGAAATTCCAGCCCTTTACTTGGGCTCGGTAGCTTAGGTCGAGATCTTCAGTGAGAGTGTCATCGGACCAGCCTCCTGCATCCAGAATACATTCTTTTCTCCATATCCCTGCTGTGCCGTTGAAGCTTATAAAGCTTCCGGCCTCATGACGGCCGGCTTGCTCGATTGAAAAATGAGCGTCAAGTCCAAAGGCCTGCAACCGGGTAAGCATAGAATAGTCACGATTTATATGGTCCCAGCGAGTTTGGACCACGCCGACACCGGAATTGTCAAAACGCCCGATCGTTTTAATCAGGAAATCGGGCTTTGGCTCGAAGTCTGCGTCAAAAATGGCGATAAACTCCCCGGTGGATCTTTCAAGACCATACTGCAGAGCACCAGCCTTATAACCAGTACGTTCTAGGCGGGTCAAATGAAAGATATTCAGTCCCTGGTTTCTGAGCTCCATGACTTTCTTGGCGGCCAATTCACGGGTTTCATCCGTTGAGTCGTCCAGAACCTGGATTTCTAGCTTATCTACTGGATAATCGAATCGAGAAACCGCCTCAATCAATCTCTCGACAACGTATAGCTCGTTGTAAATGGGTAATTGGACCGTAACCCGAGGCAGTTTGGTGGGGTCGAGGTCGACAGAAGAATCATGTGATCGCCTCCTGCTCCTTAAATAAAACCAGGTTAAATTCAGCTGCCCCAGGCTAAACAAACAAATGAACAACAGCGACAATACATAAGCCACAGCAATTAAAGCTACAATCATAAGTACTTCACTATTGTCCAGATAATCTTATAACCAGCCATGAAAGTTCCCTTAACTGTTCCGGATACCTTGGAAAAACCAATCCGCTTGCGATAGTTGACCGGCACCTCGGTCCATGAAAGCCCCTTGCGAGCCGCCTTAGCTTGCATTTCAACAGTCCATCCATAATTTTTATCAACCATTCCCAATTCCATTAAACGATCGTACCTGATTGCGCGAAATGGACCTAAATCTGTAAAATTAGCATTATATAGCAGTTTTAACAATCGAGTTGCGAGCCAGTTGCCAAAAACTTGTTGCGGAGTCATCGAACCCGTTTCTCGATCGCCCAGCGCCCTTGAGCCAATGACCAGATCATAATTTTGATCAGAAATGGGCTTTACCAATTTGGCCATTTCCGCCGGATAATCGGAATAATCAGCATCCAGGAAAACGACGATATCGGTTTTCTGGGCCTTTTGCGCTAGGTAGTCCAATCCCTTAAGGCAGGCTCTTCCGTATCCCGGGATGGGTTCCCGCAAGACCGTCGCACCCTCCCTTTTCGCGGCAATCTCGGTCTGGTCGGTGGACGCATTGTTCACCACAATCACTTCGCTCACGATATCATAAGGAATTTCTTCTAAAACCTTACCTACAGAATTCTCCTCGTTAAAGGCAGGAATGATCACCTTAATGTTTGGCGGCATTTCCGATTTTTGGAAAAATATCATTCCCCAGCAGTACAGGCGTCCCAAATCGACCCTCCTCGCTTCGGTTTTCAAGGTTCAATACCCCGCGCGGACAAACCGCCGAGCAAATGCCGCAGCCAACGCAAGAGGATCTTACAATATTTTGACCCCTTTGAGCGTACCATCTAACATCGATTCCCATTTCGCAATAGGCAGAACAATTACCGCATGAAATGCACTGGCCGCCATTGGTCGTTATTCTGAACCGAGACTTGAATCGTTGAATCAGGCCAAGATAGGCAGCTAACGGACACCCAAACCGGCACCACACACGATTTCCCATCAGCGGATAGAATCCGGTACCCACTACTCCAGCAAATCCGGCTCCAATCCATGCTCCGTAAATCTCCCTTACGGTGTAGGTGTTAACCCCAAATAATTGTCCTTCTCTAGTCCAGTAAGTGTATAAAACCCCGGCTGTCATGAGTATTGCGAATCCAAGCACTCCATGAATAATAAATCTTTCGGCCTTCCAGGCATTAAGGCTTTTGTCTGACAATTGCCGATAGGGGTCACCTAGGGTCTCAGCCAAACCGCCGCAGCCGCAAACCCATGAGCAGTACCACCTTTTTCCGAAGAAGTACACGAACACAGGCACGGCTATTACGATGAGGGCAATACCCCAACCTAACATGAATATTCCAAGTGATCCGTTTTGAATAAGGTTGTTCAACTCGTTGTCAAAAAAGAAGTCGTAATCTAGGGGCCAGATATTCTTGAAGTCGAAGTACGGTTGGTTCAGTCTAAGTAGTATTTCAGGTATTAGAAACGCGAAAGCCGTCTGGAAGAATATCACGGAGAAAGTCCGCGCAATCTGGTAGTTACTATGTCTGTACTTGACAAGCATTCTAACGCCCATAATCAGGATACACAGTGTATAAATGAATCCGTAAAGGAAAAAGCGGCCGGCCTCGGTGTTTTTCAGGGCGTAACTGATGGGATCGACCATAATGATCCAGCTAGTCATGTACTCTGGGTAATAATAAAGGAAGATATAGAACAGAATAAGAAATGTACCGGTTAGAATGCCTAGCCAACCTCGGTTGGTCATCGGGCGTTGGAAGATCCTATTATTCTTAATTCCAGGGGGGCCATCAGTGTGCATTTTAGGTAATAAGTACACAGTCGCTCCTAGGATGCAGAGTACATAGGTAAGAAGGACAAAGAGCAACGGACGGTCTTTCACCGGGCTGATCGCAGAGGCCTTGGTTAACTCATATTTTAGGCTCTTAACCTTGTAATGATCAAAGCCCTTTTGGTTAATGATTGCATAATTCCGAATATTAGCGGCCACAATTTGCAATTGACTTTCCAATTCCTCCGCGTTGGAAAATTCTCGCTCCTCCAACCAACTGCCATAATCAGATAACGCCTTGCTTTTGAAAGCGCCCGTCGGACCGGAATCAGACCATATTAGGGAAGCCTGCTCGATTTGAAAAACCAGCGGAGCGTCCATTCGGAAGGGATCGATCAGTTGGCGTAATTCTACATTGGTGAGACCATAGCGCTCCAGTTGTTCCTGATTAGCATCCAGAAATATTTGATTCAATTGGGATACGAATTGGAAATTGCTGCTGACCCTTTTGCTTATTAACGATTCTGCCTGGTTTGTAAATGTTGACCTGGCACTTACTTCGGGGATTGCCTTTTCCAGTATCGATTCGGTCAGCTCATAGCTGGACATAAAAAACGAGCCGACAAATAAAATGAATCCAGCCAGGAACGCGCCCAGGCCAAAACTCTGCAGTAGTCTGAAACTGTTCGTATTCATGCCGGCTGTTCGGATTCAAGAGCGTCGGAAAAGCTTTTTATCGCCTGATTCTCAAACCTTTGGAAAAGTTCCGGATCAAAATTCGCCTCAGGCAAATGCTCGAGTACGTAATCGATGTCCCTGCGTTCTGTGAGCCAGCGATCACATACCTCATGCCGGTAGCGAATCCCCATCAAATTAAACCCGATAACTACCCGGTCCCCTTCTCTAACAACAATGCGGATAGATTTTTTGCCGTCACGATGCTCCCAATAAAGGTGCTGCTCGCCATCGGCTGGTAGATTCTTGACATCACCATAAACCTGATACTCGATGTCAAGGAATTTGGCGGAGTTAAACCAGTTGCCCGGTTGGTAGGCCCTGCGCCGGCCACAAAGTGATTGAGCTAAAGTCTCGCCATGCATCCGGCCGGTGTACCAGACTTGTTCCACCGGTTTCCTTCCTAAAACCGGTTCTTGGAATTGGGCACAGTCGCCAATGGCATAGATATCGGGCTGGTTAGTTTCGAAAAACCGATTGACAAGAACCCCTTTGTCGGTGTTTATAGAACTATTCTTCAAGAATTCCACATTTGGGCTTACCCCAACCGTTAATCCTAAATACTGACATTCGATCACCTCACTATTGTCCAACTGGATGCCCCTCACCCTTCCGTTCTCATCAGCCAGTATCTCATCTAAGTTGACCTCCTTTCGGAGATCGATTTGATGTTCCACCAAGTGACGGCTGACCATCGAGGCCTCCTCCGGTGGCAATACTATATCCCAGAATTCCTTTTCCCTTATGACGAAAGTTACAGGTATTTTTCTGGAGAGAAGCATCTCTGCCATTTCAATCCCAATTAGCCCCCCCCCCACGATCGCCGCCTGCTTCACATTGCAGGTGTTCTTTTCCATTTGCAGCAGATCCTGATAGCTGTATAGCCCCTGTACACCTTCAAGGTCTTGGCCGGGCCACCCAAACTTGTTCGACTTGGAGCCACAGGCTATGATCAGCTTGTCGTAACCCATCGAATTCCCACTTTTGAGCTTGACCAACTTATCATCCGGATTTATTTCCAAAGCATAGTCCCTTACGAGATCGATTTTGTTCTTAGCCCAGAACCAGTCCTCGTACGGTTTTGTATTCTCATATTTCATGTGCCCCATGTAGATGTACATTAAGGCCGTACGCGAAAAAAAATGATCTGTCTCTGCTGAAATTACGACGATGTGATCATTTCCTAGCTTTCGGATGTGACGGGCACAGGTAATGCCGGAAATGCCGTTACCGATAATGACAATCTTTTGTATTGGTTGGAGCAAATCTATTCCTTAACAAAAGTTTGTTTCAAAAGTTCTTTGACCGGAAAGAAAAGCTAGGCTTGTGACAAAGCTGGCTTAAGTTTTAGACTTAAGCCAGCTTAATTTCGGGTTTATGTTGATTGTTGTCTTATCCATACCCTAGTTTAAGCACCGCTCTTCCGCTGATATTTCTATCTATAAACGGCTAATGCTATTTGCATCCGAGCGATAAGCGAAGTTGAAAGGGCAACCAATGCAATGGCCAAACTACCTCATTATGTGTTTCTCAAAAGTGGATTATGATGATTTCTGTTCCTTTTCAACAAGACTTTCAATGTTATCTTGAACAATTCGACAACCACTCGGTCAAAGGGCTATGACCCGTCTCTCTGGGATATTTATTTGAGAATTTCCAGCCCAAGCAGCAGATCACTGATGGTATAGTAAGTTTTTTCCTTTTGCGCAGCCCCGAAGGTCCAATTGATCCGCTGGCTCTTGTGGATTTGCACCACAGGAAGGTCGGGCGCAGCCGAGATCCTAAAACCAGATCTTTCCAAAGCCTGTTGGGTCCAGTAAAGTTCAGGACCCTCGCCCATCAGACGGATCTCAATTTGATTAGAGCGCTCTAGTTTGAATTGTCGCGTGGTGGCATCCCACTCAAAACCCGTTTTGAAAAATGTATCGGCCAGAGATCCGTCTAGTACCAGATCCTCGGGCGCTCCTCTGATTATTGGCTTGCTGAAGTTTGCTAACCACAGTTGGTGACAGGTCTGAAGGGTTATTTCCAGTTCATGTGTGGAAACTAAAACCGCCTTGCCGGTTGTTTCTGCAAGGGATTTAAGCAGGGTCATAATTTCGACTTGGTTGGTCAGATCAAGATGTGCGGTCGGCTCATCCAGAATGATGATCTCGGAATCCTGGGCAAGAGCCCGGGCGATCAAGGCCTTTTGCAATTGACCGTCGCTAAGTTCCAGCACTGGTTTGTTTTCGATGTAATTGGTCCTGGTAACGTCAATTGCCCACTCCACCTTTTGCTGGTCGATCAACCCAAGATTGCCGGTCCAATTAGTATATGGATATCGGCCTAGAGCAATGAGTTCGTAAACCCTAAGGTTACCCGGGTTTATTTTTTCTGTCAGCACCAGGCTGATAGTACGGGCTAGCTGGTTTCGGGATAGACTTTTCACCGACTTGCCTTTTAATGTCACCGAGCCGAATAAAGGGTTTTGAATACCAGCCAAAGTTCTCAGCAAAGTAGATTTTCCTACCCCGTTCTGCCCCATAAAGGCTACCAATTCTCCAGAAAATAGTTCCAGATTCAAGCCCTCCAGAATCACCTTTACCCGGCTTCCAGAACCGTATCCAACCGAGAGTGAAGAAGTGGTCAATATTGGCGTTTGGGCTCGCATCATCCTGCAAATGAAGATCTTACATCTCGTTTCTTTAGGATGATCCAAATTACAATTGGAGCGCCGAATAACGATGTGATCGCGTTGATAGGTAAAGTGAATTGGGAGCCTGGGATTTGGGCTATGGTATCGCAAATCAACATTACCGCTGCACCAAGAAAGCAAACAGCCGGTATAAGCACCTGATGATTCGAAGAATTGATTGTTATGCGGGCCAGGTGGGGAATTGCAATACCCACAAATGCAATCGGTCCGCAGAAGGAGGTAATGGTTCCCGCTAAAAGACTGGTAGCCAGGATAATCCATAAGCGCACCCTGGCGTGGTCCAGTCCCATGCTAACCGCATAGTTCTCACCAATAAGCAATGCATTGAGATGTTTGGAAAGAACAAATCCCAAAATTATTCCCGCAACCACGAGAGGAACAAACAAGACCATTTCCTGGTAAGAAATATTCCCCAAACTTCCGAAGGTCCATATCAAATAGGCTTGAATGTCCTGCGATTTACTAAAGAATTGAAGGACGCTAACCAAAGCACCAGTCGCGCTTCCGAACATCAGTCCAATGATCAATAGGGTCATGCTGTCCTTAATTCGTATCGAAACCAGGAGGACCAGAAAAAGGACCAGGAAGGCCCCTACGCCAGAGGCAAGCACCAAAAGACCACCGCCAAGGAGGCCCAGATAGGAGATTGTCTTACCCAGAGCGAATCCGCCTAATACCAACAGCGCCACCCCAAGACTCGCTCCGGAACTAATTCCTAATACGAATGGACCCGCCAGTGGATTTCGAAACAGGGTTTGCATCAATAGGCCACTTATTCCTAAGCCGGCGCCAACGAGTGAAGCGGTCAGTGCCTTGGGTATACGGAAATTTAGTACTATCTCCTTCCAGGTGGCTTTAGAAGGCTCTCCTCCCAAAATAATTATCAAAACCTCGTCCAGCGAGATTCTGACCGATCCCAGAGAGACATTAATGAGGAAGCCCGTAATGAACAAAACAATTAGGACCAGCAGGATTCTAAACTTCCGGGATGTCATTGATCCATGCTCATTTTAACTTCTGGTAGAAGTACAGGTCATAATCTGGTAGTAAACTTGGATGGGTGATCTTGATCAAATCGGCCAACACAAGGTCGGGCCTAGAATAGCCCCATTCGAAAAACGCAAATCCGCCTTTTTCTCCGATCCGAGCATTGTAGTTATACACTTCTCCTTGCGTAAATGCTTCAAACTCAACATACTTATGGTCGGACTGGGCTATCTCTTGCAGGCTGCCGAATGAGCCTACACCTATCCATTTATCGGCATTATGGGCGTTCTCGTATACCGCCTCGAAGCTGAGCTCCAGCCATCCCTGCTCGGTCGTCTGTTTCCAAAGATAGTCTCCCCCGGCATCCTGAATGAATTGGGCGGCGAAATTATCCCCGCCAGGCATAAACCATGTATCTCCGTACATGATACCGCTGTACACCGATGGCTTGGGTTTGCCGGACAGAGCCAACTTCCTCAGGGTATCATAGGAGGTTTGAATCGCCCCAAAAATTGAATCCGCTAGCTCTTCTTGTTGGAGAAACAGAGCGGCGAATTTGATCCACTCGGCTCTCCCCAAGGCAGTTTTTTCCATGTAATCGGCGTTCATCACCACTTGAAGGCCCAAATCCGTGATCGTCTGGAATGTTTCATACTCGCGGCCCGCGCCATACCCCATAATGAGGTCAGGTTGTAAATCTATCAGAGTCTCCAGATTAATTCCTGCCAGGGGGCCCAAATCCACAATTTTTTCTTCCTCGATCAATTGCCTGATCCTCGGTGACGAAATAAAGTCAGTGCTTGGAAAAGCAATCAATTTCTCCCCCCGGTCAAGATATTCCAACAACGGAATATGACTGGTGGATGTAACCACAACTCTATCAACGGGGGTCCGAATGACATTGTCGATCGGAATATGGGGGGGTAGGTCGGCGGTTTTGGGAACCAGATAATATTCGAATTCTAAGCCCGCTTCTGGCCAAGGATCCACTACCAGTAATTTACGGTATCCGCTTCCTAGTTCTACCTTGAAATTCTGAGCATAACGGATATTCGTCAGATTCTCATCTCCGTGCTCCGATTTTTCGGCTGGCATTTTGGAATCAGCACAGGCAAACCCGATAACAATTATCGTGCAGAAGCTAGTGAACTTCAATGGAAATAGCATCAACGTTCAAAAAGCGCAAGGTAATTAAAAGGTATCAACTTGGTTGTCTCAACCTGTTTAAGCTCTAGTTGCAAAGCAATAAACAGTTTTATATATTGAACCTGATTTTGGTTCAAACGTAGATTCCCCTACCAGATTAAAAGGGAATTCCGTGAGTCCATGTGGATATTCGGAAGCTGTCCCCGCAACTGTGAACCTCTATTAAGATTGTTGCCAATCGGATTGCCACTGCCCCGTTAAGGGATGGGAAGGCGGCAGCAATGAGGTGAGCCAGGAGACCTGCCAAAATCGTTTTGAAGTGAGCACAAACATTCGGAGGAAGTGTTGCGAAGAACTTTGTTTAGGCATCCTCGCCTGTATATTAAACATTTCTTGGCTTTGGCTTGGTCATTTGGTGCCGGATTTGGGTATTCTCAAAACCTGGATTCGGCTCATCAGAGCTACGTTTTAGACGAAGTACAAATTCGAGCTTCCAGACTGTCCGGATTTAGTACCGGAAACAAGGTGTGGACGATGGACTCGGTTATTATTGCCGAATCCACCGATCAGACCCTGGCCGATATCCTTTCGCGTCATACCACGGTTTATATAAAATCCTATGGATTGGGAGGATTGGCCACTACCAGCCTTAGAGGCTCAGGAGCCAGCCACACTCCGGTTATTTGGAATGGCTTCAATCTTCAAAGTCCGTTGAACGGGCAGGTTGACTTTTCGTTGATCCCAGCCTTTTTGATGGACGAGGTCCAACTGCAGTTCGGAGGGGCCGGGGCTCTTTACGGGACTGGTGCCGTAGGCGGAGTAGTGCACCTCAACAGTAAAGGGAAGGTAACCCCTGGGGTGTCAGTGGGGGCAAATCTGGGCGCTGGTAGCTTTGGCAGACGTTTTCAGGGTCTGCACTTTAGCTATGGCAAGGAGAATAAGTGGAGCTCCTCGATCCGGACTTTAACCCAGTCCACTGATAACGACTTTCTCTACGATAACCCGGCCCAACCAGGGAGCCCAACTGTCAGACAGTCAAATGCAGCTTTGGAGCAATTTGCAATTCTGAACAGCAGCCAGGTTAGAATCGGAGCCAGGGATTTATTAAACGTAGGAATCTGGTATCAAAATACCGATCGTCAACTTCCGCCTACTATGACCCAAGCTTCGTCCGAGGCGTTCCAGGAAGACCAAATCTTTAGAATCTCTGCCCAGTGGAAAAGGAGCATGCAGGCGGCCAGCCTGGCATTTCGATCCGCTTTGTTGAAGGAGGAGAATATGTTTCAGGATCCGGCAATAAGCCTAGTGTCCCTAAACGAGTCTCTGGCCTGGATGAATGAGTTGGAATTAGATGGAGCGTTGGCCGGCAATTATTCTTGGAATACGGGCGTTCATTGGAGCAATTTCATGGGAAAGTCAGATAATCTTGGAGGCCGGGTCTTTCAAAACAGAATTGCAGGATTTGGATCTTTTAAGGTTAAGACCGACGATGAATCATTAGGGGGTGTTCTGAGCCTCCGCCAAGAAGTGTTTAACGGGAGAGCGGTTCCTGTGGTACCGACTTTTGGAGTGGAATTAATACCATCTAGAAATTGGCTAATCAAAGGTACACTAACCCGAAATTATCGGCTTCCTACTTTTAACGATTTTCATTGGAATGAGTCATTCGCTCATGGAAACCCGGAATTAGAACCCGAATCCGGTTGGAGCCAGGATATTACCTTAAACTATGATCGAAGGTTTGAGGGAGTTGATTTCAATGGGTCCCTGGCCGTTTACAATAGCCGTATCAGAAACCGGATCCTATGGTCTCCGGACACATTGGGCATTTGGTCTCCAAATAATCTGTTGAACGTGCGCAGTCGAGGGATGGAAGTAGCCTGCAACTTTAGATTCAACATTAGAAGTTTCAAAGTTGAATTCAGACCCCGGTATAATTATGTGAGTTCGACCAACCAGGAGGTCAGATCAGGAAATGAAGCCAGTCTTGGCAAGCAGCTTATCTACGTTCCGCAGAATAATTCCCAGCTGTTTGTGGCTTTGGCTCATAGTCACTTCAAACTACGATATGACCATAGCTTTACTGGCAAAACGTATACAACCACCGATAATTCGGATTTCATTCTGCCCTATAATGTGGGGAATCTATTTCTTAAGGCAGAATTTGGGCTTTGGGCTTTGGACTGGAATATCACGGGAGAAATAAGAAACATCTGGAATCACAGCTACCAGGTGATCGCTTACAGGCCAATGCCCTTACGAAACTATTATATAAGTCTTGCACTAGTGTTTAACCGATGATCATGAACCTAAGACAGTATTAAGATGAGAATTAGCACAAAGTTTTGGATCCTTTTGGTTGCTATCCTTGCGAGTAACTGCAATAATGATACTGGCAATGTCCCTGGGCTGGAAGATTTGCCCGGAAAATTCGAGAATGGAGTTTTCATCGTTAACGAAGGTCCCTTTCAAACCGGCACTGGGACAGTTGGCTTCTTCGATAGAGAGACTGAAGTCATCGATAGGGAGATTTTCCAGTCTGCCAATGGGCGCCCACTTGGTAATATTGTACAATCTCTGCAGGTCCACGATACTTTGGTTTTCATTGTAGTCAACAACTCAAATAAGATTGAGGTGGTGAATCTTGATGATTTTAGCTCGGTTGAAGTAATAGAAAATCTACCTTTGCCCCGTCATTTCGTGGGGTTTAACTCTGGCAAGGGGTACGTCTCATCCTGGGGGGCCGATGGTGTTTCGGGCCAGGTTGATGTTATTGACCTGCATTCCATGACGGTGCTGAAGACCATTGCAACCGGCAACGGTTCTGAGAAGATGGCCATAGTGGGTACGTCGCTGTTTGTTTGCAACGGGGGAGGCTTTGGCACCGACAATACAATCAGTGTCATAAATACTGAAAGTGACGAGTTGGAAGACCAAATAGTCGTTGGGGATAATCCTAAAAGTATCCAGATGGATGCCTCAGGAAGCCTTTGGGTCGCTTGCGCAGGCAATCAAGTCTTCAATCCTGACTTCTCAATCGATGTTGCTCAAAGCACGCTAGGGAGTTTAATTAGAATCAACCCGGGGACCAACCAGATAACAGCAATAATTGAATTTCCTGATGTTTTCAGTTCCCCATCTAGACTTGTGGCAGGAGCCGATGGAGGTGTTCTATATTATCTCCGCTCCGGATCAATTTACAGTCATGACCTGAACTCCGGTTCCTTAAGTGAGCAGCCTCTGGTTGAGGGTTTCTTTTATGGCTTGGGCTATGACCAGGTCAACGGACTCATTTACGCGGCTGATGCCATCGACTTTGCCAGTCAGGGCCGAGTCATCAGATACACAGACGCCGGAACGGCCACGGATACCCTGACAGCCGGAATTGTGCCAACTGATTTTTATTTCAACTGAGATGCAACTTCGGATTGCCATTCCGTGACTTGGATTTCAACAAGATTAATGTCATATCCCCTATCGCAGTGGGCGCTTTTGAAAGATCTGGCGGGCTGCGCTATGAACCGGGATGGTACCTGATTCGACCTTCTTGCTGAGGACTTCATATTTTTGTACCAATTCCGAATCGCTGAAAAAAGTTGCTTGAAGGTGCTTTTGAATAATGTCTCGAAACCACTCAGCCCGTTGCATCTGCCGTTGTTTTTCCCAGTTTCCTGATTTCTTCATTTTTTTCTGGAAGAGCAAAACCTGGTCCCATACCTCTTCTACTCCTTCGTTGTTAAGTGCCGACACGGCCATCGCCTGGGGGACCCAACCCCAGGGCGTTGGAGGAAACAGTTTAAGGGCTAAGTTAAAATCGAGTTGGGCCTTAATAGCTAGTTCACTTTGAAGGCCGTCGGCTTTGGTGATCACAATCAGATCTGCCAACTCCATGATTCCGCGCTTGATTCCTTGAAGCTCGTCACCGGATCCGGGTAGCATCAGGAGCATAAAAAAATCAACCATCCCACTTACGGCAGTCTCGGATTGACCCACCCCCACGGTTTCGACCAAAACGGCGTCGTAGCCAGCTGCCTCGCATAGCAAGATCGCCTCCCGGGTATCGCGACCAACCCCCCCCACAGATTTTCCGACCGGAGAGGGTCTGATGTATACATTCTTTTCTTTGGAAAGATCTTCCATCCGGGTTTTGTCACCCAGGATGCTTCCACCAGAACGTTGGCTGCTAGGGTCCAGGGCCAGGATCGCCAATTTCCCTCCTTCGCTTGCTATGGATTTGCCCAGGCGTTCTATGAAAGTGCTCTTGCCCACTCCTGGAACTCCTGTGATTCCAACTCTGATGGAATTGGAAGGTTGGTCTATGAATTGGTTCAGAACGTGCTCAGAAAGTTCCTGGTCCTCTGGCAAGTTACTTTCGACAATGGTAATCGCTTTACTGAGTATAAGCTTATTGCCCGCTTTGATGCCATCTACATATTGCTGAGCTGAAAGGCGCTTCAGAAGATTCGCGGCCATGACGCTAAAGATAAATCAAATTGTGTCAGAGATGTTTTACTCTCCGAAACATTTTTCCTATCTTAAAAATACGTATATTCGGATTACGAATATGATTTTTAGAATATTATTATGAATTATTCCAATAACAACTTCACGTCATGAATAAGCGCTTTTGGTTTGATACGCTTTACGGTACAATGTTTATCTTCTTTCTAATCTTCCTGTTCTCCAGTGTCCAAATATTCAACATTTTCAACGTCTTCGATCCCATCGCTGAAGCCTTGGGGGATTTGGATATGTCCGATTACGCATTCAGTGAGATACGGGAGGAACCCACTGCGGACACTAACATCGTAATCATAAACATTGGCGACCTGCCTCGAAGAGGTGTGGCGGAGCAAATCCAAATAATCAATAAATACTAACCCAGAGCCATTGGCATTGATGCGTTTTTCCCAGAACCCAAAGAGGATGATCCAGTTGGAGACGTATTGCTGGCCAACGCATTGAAGGAGGTGGATAACCTGATTTTGGTCAGTCGTCTTGAGGATCATGATGAAGAAAAAGATACTTACGGGCGCATTTTTACCTCTCATGAAATGTTCACTGAGAATGCCGTCATGGCCATCGCCAACCTTAAGACTGGAGCAGAATTCCAGGATGACCTAAAAGCAGTCAGGGAATTTCCTACCCATCGGATGGTTAATGGAGTTGAAGAGTCGGCCTTTGGGGTGGAGTTGGCCCGTTTTATTAATCCGGATGCTTCCCAAAGATTCTTAAGAAGGGGAAATGAATATGAGCGGATCAACTTCAGGGGTAATGTTATCGATCCATTTAACAAGGCCAAATACAAAAACCAGTTCTTCGCCTTGGACGTTGAAGACGTTTTTAACGAGAACTTCACAGTAGATATCATCAAGGACAAGCTTGTAATATTCGGTTATATGGGCAACTACTTCGGTGACCCTTCGTGGGATGATAAATTTTTTACACCTTTGAACGATAGAATCGCAGGGAGGGCTAATCCCGATATGTTTGGCGTGGTAGTGCATGCCAATATAGCTTCGATGGTGATCCAGGATAATCCTATCGACACCATGTCCGACACACAAGCCGTCATTTTTGCCATTGTCATGTGCTATTTGAATGTTTGGATCTTTTCATGGATATATCGAAGGCTTCCACGATGGTATGATGGTTTGACCAAGTTGATCCAATTGTTTGAAGTCCTTACCCTGACTTTTGTCAGTGTCGTAGTATTTAGTAGCGTAAGCTACAAAATGGAGACCACCCTGGCCATCGTGTGCATTGTTTTGGCAAGTGATTCCCTGGAGATTTACAATGGAGTCGTAAAGAACCTTTTTGGCGGACACGACCGCAAAGAGCTCTTCCGATTGCAGTACGATAGGGACTAGAAAATCTTTACTAAATATTTGAATAATTTTCTTTTCATAAATGGTTACCTTTAATCCGGTGGATGTATTTATGGAGGAAATATGAATTTATCATGAAAAATTTTTATTTTTGGTATAATCTGATAAGAGTACTATTAGAGCGCACCTTGGAGGTCTTTGACGCTATTTTGTCCAAAGACAGTGCTGATCTGGCGCAAAATCGTTTGGTTTACTCTTTCACAAATACCTAAATCGAATTGTACTAAATCACCTAAATAAAAATTCAAGGATAATGAGAACTATCTATTTAAGCTTAACTGTATGCCTGCTATTTCTGGGTAATTCCCTCATGGCTCAGAGTTATATCTTCAAAGTTCTAGCCAACAAGGGTTCAAATCAAGTAAAGGCAACATCTGAATCATCTTGGAAACCAGTCAAAACCGGCGCCACACTAAGCGCCGGGGATGAACTTAAAGTTTCTGAAAATGCATATTTGGGCTTGGTTCATAGTAGTGGTAAGACTGTGGAACTAAAGAAGCCGGAAATCATTGATATTAATGAACTGGCGGCCAGCCTTAATTCGGGCACTTCAAGTGTTACAAGCAAATACGCCGACTTTGTGCTGAACAAGATGTCCGAAAGTGAATCTGCTCGCCGCGACAATCTAACCGCGACTGGAGCCGTGACCCGAGCCACTGACAACTCCTCCATTAAGGTTTTTATGCCCAGCTCGGTTGAAGTTCTGAATCCACAAGCGGTAGTACAATGGAGCGAAATGGAGAGCAGCGACCAGACTTACGTTGTTACTCTAAAGAACATGTTTGACGAGGTCATCTATTCGCAGGAGACTGCCGATAATCAAATGATGTTGGATCTGGAAGACAAGAAGATCTCCAATGAAAGGTTGGTAATCCTCAATGTTAAGGTCAAGGGAGATGATAATGTCCAGTCAGGAGATTACGGAATCCAAAGGGTAAGCGGTGACAATGCCGAGGCGTTACAGAGCGAGATGGCGCTATTAAGCGGAGAAAATACGGAGGAAACCTCCTTGAATCATATCATGTTGGCTTCGTTTTATGAGAAAAACAACCTCATGGTGGACGCCCTGACGAGCTACAGAAAGGCTGTTGAACTCTCTCCGGAAGTCGATGATTTCAAGACGATGTACAATGATTTCATCGAGCGGAACGGGTTGAATAGATAAGATATTCTGGCTTATACGAAAAAAGGCTATCCTTTAGGATGGCCTTTTTTTTGAGTGATTTTTTACTCTACGCATTGGGTTAGTTAATCCAAGCCCATCATAATGAAAGCCCCCCAGTAATACGGGTGGTGATATTCATTTCTAATTTCCTTCTTGGCTTCGATAAACGATTCCCTCTTCAGTCCCGTCTCCACCCATTTTTCATAGAACCGTACCATCAATTTTTGGGTGGCCTCGTCGGGCACTTTGAAAAGACTCATAATAAGAGTTCGAGCTCCGGCCACTAGAAAGGCGCGCTGCAAGCCATACACTCCTTCACCGACTTCGAGGTCACCGAGACCAGTTTCGCAGGCGCTCAAAACGACCAGGTCGGTATTGTCAAGGTTAAGGTTAATGGCCTCATATGCCGTTAAAATCCCGCTTTCCATATTGTAGTTGTAAGTGGTCTTGGACAGCAGATCTCCTGCTCCGGCAAGCAGGAGCCCTGTGCGCAAGAGTGGATTTTGAACCGCCCTAGCCTCGTTCATTTCTATTTCCTCCTCATTTACTTCTATCTCTTCATCAGGAGTAAAGAATCCATGAGTAGCGATATGAAAGACCATAGGGTTTTGCAGATTCTTAATCTGCTCTTCACTGGCCTCGTCTTGTAGATAGTCGGTTGTTGCCCAACCTTCGGTGTTCAGGAGGTCAGAAAGCCTCTCAACCTCCTTTTGAGTACCAGGCAGTTGAGAAATGACTTTACTGGGTGGTAAAATGTCTGAGGAGGTAGAAACGTAAAACTGCGGGTTTCCAAACATTATGGCCTGGTTTTCTTCATAATTTTGGCGGTCGGCCCTTTGAGTCCTAAGATAGAGATCTTTGGTATTGCCGACCAGTATGATATTGGAGTTATCCAATACATACTTTTCATCCCCAATAGGAATGGCCTCCAAATTTATTTGATTGTAAACTCCGTCAGCGGATAAATAAATTGTTGAGAAGTCTCCCACCCGCTCCGCTATCGGTTTCCAGAAATGATCTGCTGAAAACTGATCTCTGACCTTGTACTTCACGCTGTTCCTGAAATAATGGAGGTACTTGAATTCCAAGTCCTTTCCGTTATTAAGTAGCAACATCTCAGGAATATCGGAGTCGCTCTTAACATAAAGCAACGCATAGAGCACAGAATCGGTGAAGACGTGGTCAAAAAAACGGAACCGCACCATTTCCATGGCAACCTCGTTTTCCTGTAGTGAAGACCTGACATCTTCCCAGGTGATCCGTTTATCCTCAAAGCTTTGGCTGAATAACTCGGACTTCTGGCTTAATTCTCTTTCTAGTAATTCAACTTCCTTGGCCAGAGTACCTGGTTCGATCTCGTTTTGAATCAATTCTTCCAAACTCATGGATAAGACCCGGGTCATCAGTTCCTTTTTATCTATCCATTCACTGTACTTGATCTTCAGGTCCTCATCATTGCTATTCAAAATACGCTCCCTCATTTTGATCGAAGAGCTGAGTAGAAGAGATTTGGTGGTAAGGGCATTGTTGTAAACATCCGCAAGGATTCTGGGATTAGAGTAGCGAAGTTTAGCAGCGAGGGTATTAAAGAATTCAAATTCCGGTTTGATTGTATTCCAGAACTTGGCCTTCTCCCGTTCGCTCAATGCCGGGAAATACACCTTGATGAAATCATTATAATTGAGCAAGGCTTCATCGATATATTTTTTGGTGTCCTTGGCATCTCCCATCATGTAGGAAACCTTGCTCATTTTGGCCAGGACCTTTACGTAGTCCGGGTGACTGTCATTAAACACCTTTTCGTACAACCGCTTAGCCTTTTTATAGCGTTCATTCGCCGCTTCAAAATTTCGCCTCAAGTAGAAGATATCACCGCTTAATGTATATATACTGGCCAGGTTTATATTATTACGACGGCCAAGCTTTCTCTCCCAAATCCTCTCGGCCTGGTCCAGAAGCTCAAAGGCGTCGTCCACTTGATGTACTCTTATGTAAAGAGCTGCCCGGTTTTTTAACGTCTCAGCATACAATGGACTCAGTGGGCCCAATTTGCTTTCTACAACCTCCTGAGACCTTAGATACAGAGGTTCGATTTCCTCAAAACTTTCGTGTTGGTAATATTTGATCTGCGCCAATTGAGATAGGGATTTCGCCACGTCGACGTGGTCCTCCCCAAATTGGTCGGTTTGTATTTTCAAGGCCCGGTCGATATTCTCGTGAGCTCGTTCGTAGTCGCCGATAGTAGTGTTGATCTGCGACAAGACTATGAGTGTGGCAGCCGTCTTGGTTGAGGCGCCTCCAAAAACCGATTCGGCAATTCTATTGGCCCTGCTGGCAAATTTCTCGGCCCTTGAGTAATCTCCGGTGATAAGTTCAAGACGTGCGTTCTCCAATAATGGCGTAAGCAATTTTCGGCTCCCGGGGCCGAATTGTTCCTCATATTTCTGGATGGCTTCGGTTAGCAAATCCTCGGTTAGTGAGAATTTGCCTATATCGATATACAAACTAGCCAGTTCCTCAATTGAAGATTGAGTGGCAATCCTGTCAGTGGCCCTTACCTTGCCCAGAAGCTTTTGAGACCGGTTGAAGGCATCTTCCGCCTCATCGTACAAGGAATAGATGGCCATTACCTTGGCCTGAGTTTCCAGTGCCTTGGCATAAGCCGGGCGGCTACTGACTTTGGAATTCTTGAAGATCTCTAAGGCAATCTTAATGTTAAGATCCGCCTTTTCGTATTCTCCAATTCGAATCTGGAGATTGGAAATGCGATCCAGGGCTGCCGCGTAGGCGGGGTCCTCATTGTCATATTTTGCGCGAATTGCTCCAAGTGCCCTGTCCAGGCTCTTTGACGCCAGCTCATAGCGGTCTGAGCTTTCATAGATCTCACTTAAGCCATAAAGCATATCCACATACCCTACGTGCCCAGGTTCGATCAGCAGTTCCAGGTTGTCAAAGAAGTGCCTATCATAGATCTCTTCCGCTTCGGCTATCTTATCCTTGTACCTTAAATAGTGGTTGGCCAAGTCTATCATGCTAAGACTGTGCTCTGGGGTTTCTTCCCCGTACAACTCGGCCTTAATCGCCAGAATCTCGTTTAGATTGTTTTCGGCTCCATCATAATCCTGATTTACGAGTTCGGTCTTGTAGACGAACTTTAGAAAATTGATACGGTCAGGGTGATATTTGGGAAATACCTTAGTATTAGACATGATACGGCGGGCATTCTTCTCCAGGTTTTTGGTCCGGTCTGCATTTAGCTTGAGATCCAATTCCAGGGCATCTTCCATTAGCGAATGCAAACTAGAATTTCCATAGTACAACGCGGCCTTTTTGTATGCAGTTCGCTCTTGATTTAGCTTCCCTTTGTCTCCACTCCTTGAGTAGGCTCTTATCAATCTTTGCTCAACTTTTAAATTCAGATTATGGGTGAGCTTATATTTCCCTTTCAGACGAGTGGTCGCCCGCTCGTAATATTTGATCGGGAGTTTGCCTTCCACCCCGTTGTCCTCCAACATCTTGGCCCAGTAATAGAGGTTTTCCAGGTAGGCCAGATCGCTCCTACCCAGATTTTTGTCCAACCAATTGTCGGCAACTAAAAAAGCTGAATCCGAAGCTACAAAGGCTCCCATTTTGTTTAGTGTATTGGCCTTGAGGGACATTAATCTTCCGAAATCTCGGAGTCGCTTAACTCGTTGATCTTCCGGGACTTTGACCGTGACCAGTTTTCCGGTTTGTTCATCCACATAACTTTCTTTGGAAACCGCCCGGCCATTGTAAAAAGCTTCCCGGTTGTCAATCAATTTCAGGGCGTCTGAATAAAACCCCTTTCCGGAGAGAATTATCGCATTTTTTAAGTCCACATCGGCTTTGAAATCTTCGAAATCGATCCCACTTCCTTCCATGACTTCTTCGATCCGCGCTACGAATTCGTCTGCCTTTCGATAATTCCCAAATTGGATATAGAGTTCACTAACCTCAATAACCAGTAGAAGATGGTCCCCGCTGTTTTCTCCATTTACCTTTAGGCTCATTTCCACCCCTTTTTGAATCTGCTTTTCGACACCGGAAAAACGGCCTAAGGCAATATTATTCTTGGCTTCCTTGACGTAGCCCAGCGCCAAATATTTATTGGACGGCCCCAACTTTTGGGTTGATTTTGCCTTGAGCTTGCTTATTTGCTTTAGGGATTTCTTATAATTACCTTCTTCAAAAATAGCCTCCGCCTTGTCAATATATTTTTCCCACTTTTGGGCGGTTGCCGAGGCTATCGGAAACGTGAGGATCGGTGCTGTCAGTAAAATGGTGCTATATCGTGTGGTTTTCATACTACTATTTTAGTAAAATTCGCCTTGGTATTCAATCATTTTAGTCGCTCTGTGCCTCCAGCAGTTGGTTAAGGATGGATGAGGCGGCGACGCTTATGACCGTGCCGGGGCCAAAGATCTCGCTCACTCCATTGCTGTACAAGAAATCATAATCCTGCCGCGGAACGACTCCACCAACAACGATCATAATATCTGTTCGCCCCAGATCGTCAAGGCACTTCTTTAATTGGGGCACCAATGTTTTATGGGCTCCAGCCAAACTGGAAATCCCTACTATATGAACGTCATTTTCGGCTGCTTGTTGAGCCACCTCTTCCGGAGTCTGAAAAAGCGGACCGATATCAACATCAAATCCCAGGTCTGCGAAACTGGTGGCAATCACCCGTGCGCCACGGTCATGCCCGTCTTGACCCATTTTGGCAACCAGCATCCTGGGTCGTCTTCCCTCAACCTTCTCGAAACTCAGAACCTGGTCCTGCGCTTTTTTGTATTGCGGATTCATAAGCAATTCGTCTGAGTAAACTCCTGATACAATTATGGATTTGGCTTGATGCCGGGTGAATACTTGTTCCAAAGCCGCGGATATCTCTCCCAAAGTGGCTCTGGCCCGTGTAGCCTGAATCGCCAGTTGAAGGAGATTTGGATCCGGGCTTTCAGCTCCTCGAGTCAATTCCAAAAGATACCCTTCCACTTTCTCTCGGTCCCTGGATTTTTTTACGGCCTCAAGATTCAGCAACTGAGTGTGCCTGACTTCTTCGTTTTTTACGTCCAGAATCTCGATATCAGCCTCCTTGGACGACTTGTGAAAGTTAACTCCGATTATGGCATCCTGGCCCGAGTCGATCCGGGCTTGTTTTCTGGCGGCTGACTCCTCGATTCTCATTTTGGGAAGTCCAACTTCAATTGCTTTGGCCATTCCTCCCAAATTCTCAATTTCCTCTATATAGCTCCAGGCTTTTTGCGCGATATCATGGGTCAAGGTTTCAAGTTTGATAGAGCCGCCGAGGGGGTCTATTGATTTGGTGAGGTCGATTGAATCTTGCAGTATCCGTTGGGTCTCCCGGGCGATTTTTGCCGAGTGATCTGTGGGAAGGGCAAGGGCCTCGTCCAGGGAGTTGGTGTGCAGCGATTGGGTTCCGCCAAGGACCGCGGCTAACGCCTCCACGCAGGTTCGGCTAACATTATTGAACGCACCCTGTTCGGTTAAACTCCACCCAGAAGTCTGACAATGTGCGCGAAGAGCGAGAGATCTTGGGTTCTTGGGATTGTGAGTTCTGACGATCTTGGCCCAAAGCAATCGGGCGGCCCTCAACTTGGCAATTTCGGTGAAGAAGTCCATCCCAATGCCCCAAAAGAAAGAAATTCGGGGCGCAATGGTATCGAGTTCAAGGCCGGATGCCAAAGCAGCTCTTAAATATTCCCAACCGTTGGCCAAAGTGTAGGCTAGTTCAATTTCAGCTGTGGCGCCGGCTTCCTGCATATGATAACCACTGACACTAATCGAATTGAAGCGGGGCATATTCAATGCGCTGTATTTTAAGATGTCGGCTACAATGCGCATAGAAGGCTTGGGTGGATAAATGAAAGTGTTTCTAACCATGAACTCCTTAAGGATGTCGTTCTGGATGGTGCCAGTCAGTTGTTCTGGTTTAACCCCCTGTTCGTCAGCGGCCACGATGAAAAAAGCGAGAATTGGTAGTACCGCCCCATTCATGGTCATTGAGACTGAAATCTGGTCCAAAGGGATTTGGTCAAAAAGAATTTTCATGTCCTCTACCGAATCAATTGCCACTCCGGCATTTCCAACGTCCCCGGTCACCCTGGGATGATCCGAATCATATCCCCGGTGGGTGGGTAGGTCAAATGCCACCGATAAACCCTTTTGACCCGCAGCGAGATTACGTCGATAAAATGCGTTGGACTCTTCAGCGGTCGAGAATCCCGCATACTGCCGGATAGTCCATGGTCGATGGACATACATGGAGGCATAGGGCCCACGCAAAAACGGAGGAATCCCGGCCCCAAATCCTTCGTGCTCAAGTTGAGGTCCTTTGTCAGGCGAATGGGGAACGACCTTATCGACTAAATCCTGAAACGACATATCGGTTAAATCAGGTTTCATCACTGCAGATCCTTCGGTTGCTCATTCAGAAATTCTTCAATTCCTCCTGACTTTTCAATAGTCAAGAAATTCTCCCAGGCGCTTCGGGCGATCGCCCAAGAAATTTTGTCTACATAATAGGCTCCATAACAGGGATCGGCTAGTCCCATTAGATTGGACTCATGTTTTAAGATCGAAGGGATTTCAAAGGCTGCCCGGTCTACTGGGTCAGAGCCCGAGTGGCAGCTAATACTAATCGAATCCGCTCCACCAAGTATCGATGAAATGGCCCTGGTTGTTGTTTTGATTAGCGGAGATTCTTCTGATTCAACTGGGCTGGCAATTGATGCATGTATTCGAAACGCTGAAGCCTTTGGCGGATCTAAATCGAGTAGCTTGCCCATGCTCTGGATCAGGAATCTAAGGGCGCGGAGCTTTCCGATTTCAAGAAAAAATGAGTCCCCAATAACCACATCGACCTCCATTCCAGCAAGACTTTTGGAGTAGGGACAGTCATGAGATTTCAGTTCATCGAGATGGACCATTAGACAAGCCATAATTACGGCCAATTCCTGGGACGGATTGGACGATAAATTTGCCAGATCATAGCCCAGGATTCCAAAGGGTCTAAATTCAGTCAAATCCGAATACCGATTTAGTAGATTCGCGAGAATTTCAACCTGCCTGTGGTAATCGGCATGGCCGATGGCCGAGAGGTAGTACAGACCCACTTTAATAGATCCTCGATCTGGCACCTCCTGGATAAGGGAGTCTAGGGTAGACTCAGGGTTCTCCAGATTCAACAAGGTGATAGAGGTTAGTTCCAGATCAATTTCGTCGATTACATAATTTGGAATCTTACTTCGACCATCGAGGTCCAATATGACACCATCAGCACCTGAACGGATTTTTTCCCGAATCCCTGGATTTCGATCATCTAGATCCAAAATCTTCAAAACCGCCCTGTTCTCGCATGTTTTTGGGAAAAAATGCTGAGATAAAATAGGATTCTCATGACTTGCCTGAAGCCACTCCTGTCGGGTGTAAAGAGGCTCAAGATCCAACTCCGCAGTGGGCCTCCAAACCAAGTCAGAATAGGCAACCTCCGGAAGATCATAGCTCAACTGTTGTTTCCAACTCTCTTTGTCTGATTTCTGGAACGCTTCGAAAAGCAAGGGGAAGGGTTTCTCGGGCATTTGGAATCTGTCTGGATAAAGACCTCTTAAAGTTAAAGTTTTTTCTTACTAGATTGAGAGGGACCGTGCCTAAATCCTGCTTATTGATCTCTATAAAATTTCAAGTAATATGTTGGATTTTTAAAAGAATATGAACATTCAAAAACACCTATCTTTTTGAACCGCTTGTATATGCAAAAAGTCAAGGAAAATCGCATTTTTTTCTTAACTTTTTTTTCTTCAACTTTGATTCCCTCGTTTTCAAAAGGGCGCAACTTTTAATTCATTTTTGTTCTGGTAATGCACGAAGAAGTCTGGAATAATTGCCTTCAATTGATCAAGGAAAAAGTTGGAGAGCAAAGTTTCAAAACTTGGTTTGCGCCGATTGTTGCTTTACAGTTGCAAGATGCTGTACTGACCATCCAGGTTCCTAGCCAATTTTTTTATGAATGGCTGGAAGAGCACTACGTTCATTTGCTTAAGGACGTCATTAATGGGCAGCTGGGAGATGAGGGTCGTCTGGAATATTCGGTAATTGTAGACCAGGGGGCTGGCAGAAACCAGCCCTACACAATTAATCTGCCTACGAGCCGGGTGGGTGCACATGCCAAACCTGATCCCCGATCCTCTCGCCCGGCCCTAACCAGCCCCTTCGAGGTTCAGACAATCGATCATGATAACTGGGATGCAAATTTAAATCCACAATATATCTTTGACACCTTAATAGAGGGTGATTGTAACCGGCTGGCTAGATCCGCGGGTTTTGCAGTGGCCCAGAAACCCGGAGTAACATCATTTAATCCACTTATGGTTTACGGTGGGGTCGGATTGGGTAAAACTCATCTTGCCCAGGCGATCGGCAACAGCATCAACCGAAGTTTGGAGAGCAAGAAGGTCTTATATGTATCATCCGAGAAGTTTACTAACCAGTTCATTGAGGCGCTCAAGAATAACATAATACAGAACTTTACCAATTTTTATCTCCAGGTTGATGTTTTGCTTTTGGATGATGTACAATTCCTATCCGGCAAAGAAAAGACCCAGGAAATTTTCTTTCACATATTCAATCACTTGCACCAGTCAGGTAAGCAGATTGTAATGACCAGTGATTGCCCTCCACGGGACCTTAAGGGCTTGGAGGAGAGATTGTTGTCCCGTTTTAAGTGGGGACTCACCGCCGATTTGCAGCAACCTGATTTTGAGACCCGAATGGCCATCATTCAGAGAAAAATGCAGTCAGATGGGATTGTTATTCCTGATAATGTAGTGGAGTATCTAGCCTATAGCGTTGATACGAACATTCGGGAACTGGAAGGGGTTCTTATCTCGTTGATAGCCCATGCGTCTTTGAATAAAAAGGAAATCGACCTAGAGTTGGCCAAGCAAACGCTTAAGAATATCGTTCACGATATTGAAGCCGAGGTAGGTATCGATTTTATACAAAAAACCGTTTCCGAACGGTTCAATGTGAGCACAGAGGAGATGAAGGATAAAACCCGGAAAAAGGAAATCGTAATTGCCCGGCAGGTGGCCATGTATTTTTCAAAGGAGTATACCAATCACTCGCTGAAGTCCATTGGTTATCACTTCGGCGGCAGGGACCATAGTACTGTGATTCACGCAGTACAGACCGTGAACGATATGATGGAGATCGACACCAAATTCAATTCTTCGGTGCTTGAGCTAAAAAAGAAGCTGAGGATGAAGACCGTTTAGGAGCTCTAGAAGTAGTAGGAATAATATCCTCTTACACCCCTCTTATTTATTCCTTCAATTATCACCCGCCCACGAATTCTTTCAATCATCTTAACCAGCGTTTCAGGATCCTTTATGGGTTGGTTGTTGACCGATGTAACAATAAAACCCTCCTCGATATCTAGATTACTGAAAAAGCCATCCTTTACTTTTATTACTCTCACTCCATGATCAATATCGAGAATGTCACGTTCCACCTTGGACACGACTTCAAACTCGGCGCCTAGAGTACTCGAATTATAGACCTCCCTTTTCAATAATTTGGTCGTGCCTTCCCTATTAGTCAATGAAATGCTGACACGATGGGATTGGTTTTTTCGCTTATATTCGATGGTAACCTTATCTCCGGGGTAGTGGTAGCTTAAGAGTTCCTCGAATTCACTGCGGCTGTTTATGGGATTGTCATCCAGGCTGATTATTACGTCGCCTCTTTCCAACCCGGCGGCTTCTGCAGCTCCTTCTTTTTGAATGTCCCAAATGACGACCCCATACAGGTTGTCCAGTTCAAGCCTTTCGCCGATCTCACGATCAATGTCGGCCACCGAACCTCCCCAAAAAGGTTTTTGGACTTCACCATATTCGATCAAATCATCAACAACCTTGCGAGCGATGTCAATGGGAACGGCAAATCCATAACCTGCATACGATCCGGTCCTTGACAAAATGGCGGTATTAATACCCACCAATTCACCCTGTCTATTTACCAGAGCGCCGCCGCTATTACCTGGATTAATGGCGGCGTCGGTTTGAATAAACGATTCGATAGGAAATTTGCCTTTAAGAATATTGATTTCCCGGCCTTTAGCGCTTACAATACCGGCGGTGACCGTTGAAGTTAGGTTAAAGGGATTCCCGACGGCTATGACCCATTCACCCACCTTCAGGTCTTTGGATTTCCCCAGGCCGATACTGGGTAAATCATCCTCATCGATCCTCATAACAGCAATATCAGTGGAAGGATCGGCGCCAATGACCATGGCTTCATAAGTTTGTTTACCAACGATCACCTCTATCCGGTCTGCCTCTTCAATTACATGGTTGTTCGAGATTATGTAGCCATCACTGGTGTATATGACCCCGGATCCGCTGCTGACCCGTTGTTCTTGTCTTCCTTCCAGATCGAAAAACAAATCAAGCCAGGATCTTCGCCCCACTGCTTGCTCAGAAAAAGTCTTAATATAGACAACGCTGGGAGTGCTCATGGAACTGGCAGTGATGAAATCATCTGCCAGAAATGCCGGTTGGGTATCCACCCGGTCGTATGTAGCCAAGCGGGCCTCTTCCGCTGCTTCCGAGGGAAAGGTGTCAATAATCTGAGTGGCTTTTAGTGGAGTATTTTCAGCGCCAAGCCAATGGTAGCTATACCCGCCTAAGATTCCAGATGTGAAACCAAGTGCGATAAAGATGACTGTGTTTCTCATGATCAAGGTTTTTGCCAATTACAACAAAAAGCGTGCAAAAGCGATCCGTGTCAAAAAATGGCAGAGCCAAAATCGAGTCTAGCGTTTAATTAGGTAATTTTGTCGGTTATGCGTTGGAGATCTTTAGCCATAAAACCGATAGCAGCTTGGCTGTATAAAAAGCAGAGTTCCTGGGCCAGAAGACCAATAGAATGTCAGAAAAATCAACTTGACTCTCTGCTTTCTGTCGCGAAAAACACTGTCTTCGGTCAAGATCACGATTTCGCTGGCGTTTCCTCCTATAAGGACTTTAAAGAAAGAGTTCCCATCAGGGATTACGAAGAGCTTTCTCCTTATGTAGAGAAAATAATTCGGGGCCAAAAGGATGTTTTGTGGAAAGGTCACCCCTTATATTTCGCCAAGACCTCCGGTACCACCTCCGGGGCCAAGTATATTCCTATTACCAGGGCTTCGATTCCAAACCATATAAACAGCGCCCGCAATGCCATGTTCAGCTATATTCACCGCACCGGCAATGCCCACCTCGTGGACGGGAACATGATATTCCTGTCAGGGAGTCCAGAAATGGATGGCCAGGGGATAATCCCCACTGGCAGGTTATCCGGAATTGTAAATCATCACGTTCCCTACTTTTTCCGGATGAATCAACTTCCCAGTTACCCAACCAATTGCATTGAAGATTGGGAAGAAAAGCTGGAGGCGATTATCAAGGAAACCTTGAATCGGAATATGACCTTAATATCCGGAATACCTCCCTGGGTGCAGATGTACTTCGATCGTCTCATCGAGAATACCGGAAAACCCATCAAGGACATATTTCCAAATTTTTCGCTACTGATTCATGGAGGAGTGAACTTTGAACCGTATAAGTCCCGTTTATTCCAGTCAATGGGCAAGGAAATCGACTCGATTGAGACCTATCCTGCCTCCGAAGGATTTGTGGCCTATCAGGACGGACATATGGACCAAGGGCTACTACTCAATGTTAACAGCGGCATATTCTTTGAATTTGTACCCACAGATGAGTTTTTTGACCAAAACCCGACCCGGATCTCGTTGGAGGATGTGGAGCTAAACGTTAGCTACGCGATTGTCATCAACAGCAATGCTGGATTGTGGGGTTATTCCTTGGGAGATACAGTCAAATTTCTTTCACTGGATCCCTATCGGCTCCTGGTCACAGGACGCTTGAAGCACTTTATCTCAGCCTTTGGCGAGCACGTTATTGTCGAGGAGGTTGAAAAGGCAATTCAGTTTGCACTACACAAGCACCGAGCAGAATTGATTGAATTCACGGTTGCTCCGCAGGTTAATCCGCAGCAAGGGTTGCCCCTGCATGAATGGTACGTGGAGTTTTCACAACCGCCGGCTAACTTGCAGGCTTTTGAAAAAGACATTAATTTGCACCTGCAAGAATTAAATTCATACTACGACGACCTTATATCAGGGAAAATTCTGAAAACACTTGAGGTTGTATCCCTGCAGAAAGACGCATTCAGAAATTACATGAAATCCATTGGAAAATTGGGAGGCCAAAACAAAGTTCCCAGACTTTGCAATGACCGAACCCTGGCCGATGAGCTGCTACCGTATAGAACCTGATCTTCAGGTAAACTAAAATCGAGAACTTTGAAGGAAAGAAAACATCTGGCCATTCTTGGATCAACCGGTTCCATTGGTGTACAGGCTCTTGAAGTAGTCAGGGCCCATCCCGAAGAATTCTTGATTGAGGCTCTGATTGCCGGCAACAACTACGAGCTTTTGATCCAGCAAAGCCTTGAATTCAAGCCAAACGTCACGGTAATTGGAAACAAAGCCCATTACGATAAGGTATTTGCCGCTCTGGACTCTGTAGGGATAAAAGTCTACACGGGCAAAGATGCTATCAATTCGGTAATGGAAATGGCCACAGTGGACCTGGTTCTTACTGCCGTCGTCGGCTACGCCGGTTTGCAGCCAACACTGGCAGCAATCAGGAGCGGCAAGAACATCGCGTTGGCCAACAAAGAAACCCTCGTGATTGCTGGAGAATTGGTTACCCGAGAAGCTATGAAAAGCGGCGTCAATATTTATCCCGTGGATTCGGAGCACTCGGCCATTTTTCAGTGCCTAATGGGCGAATTGGATAACCCAATTGAGAAAGTAATTCTTACTTGTTCCGGAGGGCCGTTTCTTGGTAAATCCAGGGACTACCTAAGTAGCGTTACTAAGATAGATGCCCTGAAGCATCCTAATTGGGACATGGGGGATAAGATCACCATTGATTCGGCCACCTTGATGAACAAGGGGTTGGAAGTAATAGAGGCAAAATGGCTTTTCGGCCTGGATCTAGCCCAGATTGAAGTGGTTATCCATCCTCAATCGATCATCCACTCTATGGTCCAGTTCAAGGACGGTTCTATCAAAGCGCAACTGGGGTTACCGGATATGCGTATACCCATTCAGTTTGCACTAAGCTACCCCGAGAGGTTGGAATCGGAATTCCCAAGGTTTAGCTTTGCAGATTATCCGTCACTTACATTTGGCAAGCCAGATACAGCTAGCTTTCGTAACCTGGCGTTGGCCTTTGAAGCGGTAAAAAATGGGGGCAATCAACCCTGCATTCTGAACGCGGCTAATGAAGTGGCGGTTAACAATTTTTTGGAAGAAAGAATAGGGTTCCTTCAGATGTCCGAATTGGTGGAAACGTGTTTGGCCAAGGTTGCTTTTATTAAGTCGCCAACCTATGACGACTATATACAAACCGATACTGAAACTCGACATAGAGCTTTAGAAATAATTAGATAACGATGGACGGATTGATCATGACGGCTCAGGTTTTATTGAGCCTATCGATACTGGTTGGTTTACACGAGTTTGGACACTTAATAGCCGCCAAGATCTTTGGGATGAGAGTGGAGAAGTATTCAATAGGGTTTCCACCTAAAATCTGGGGATTTAAATCTGGGGAAACCGAATATTCCATTGGTGCAATTCCTTTGGGAGGTTACGTAAAGATATCGGGAATGATAGATGAATCCCTGGACACTAATTTCAAGGATGAGCCTCCGAAGCACTGGGAGTACCGTTCCAAGCCTGCTTGGCAACGGCTCATAGTTATGATGGGTGGCATCACCGTAAATATTATTACTGGTATTGTTGTTTTCGCTGTGATTGCTTATCAAAACGGGGATCGGTACATTCCGAGGGCCGAAATGGATAAGTATGGGATCGTGGCATACGAGTTAGGACAGGAAATCGGACTTGAGACCGGGGATAAGATCACCAAACTCAACGGCCGGAATTACGATAAAGTCCGGGATCTTAAGAGCCTGGATGTTTTGCTCGGGGAGAATGCCTATTACACTGTGCACAGGGCGGATGAAGAACTGAAAATTTATATACCTTCCGATTTTATTGAGAAATTCGCCAGCGAGGACATGGCGGCAGCATTTTTTAGTATCCGCCTTCCGTTCCAGGTTGGAAGAATACTGCCTGGATATGGCGCCCTGGAAGCGGGATTGCTGGAGGGAGACAAGATCCATAGTTTAAACAATGTTCAGATTACTTATTTCGATGAGGTCCGTGGGTACCTTTCCGACTACTCTGCGGAAAATATAGATATTACTGTTGAACGGGCTGGGCAAAGGAAAACATTCGAGAAGGTGATTCTCAGTGAAGACAATAAAATTGGATTCGAAATCGCTGAATTACTTGATTATTCGACTGTCGAGTATTCGATGTTGGAGTCCATACCTGTTGGAACCCAACGTGCTTTCGGTTTCATTGGTACCCAGCTTAAAGCCTTTGGTAAAATGTTCCGGGGAGAACTCAATCCGGCTAAGTCGCTGTCCGGGCCAATCGGGATTGCCAGAAACTTTGGTGATACCTGGAATTGGAGGAGGTTTTGGACTATGACGGGATTCTTGTCAATGGTCCTGGCTTTCATGAATTTCTTGCCGATACCTGCTCTGGACGGCGGCCACGTGGCGTTCCTTATCATTGAAATAGTCTCTGGCCGGAAACCTTCAGACAGTTTTCTGGAAAATGCACAAAAAGTAGGACTAGTCGTTCTGCTGAGCTTGATGGTGTTTGTGATTGGCAACGATCTGTTCAAGCTCTTTTTTTAATTGGCTCATTCCAGGGCCTCTCTGAGGATCTCAAATTCAACCCGCCGATTAAGCCTTTTGTGGTCGTCAGTTAGCTCTTCAACAATGGGCTCCGTGTCTCCATAACCCTTAGAGTCAACACGCTCGGATTCTATTCCTCCAAAGTCTACAATAAAACTCTGAATAGCCTCCGCCCTGCGTTTAGAAAGGTCCAGATTAAACTCAGGAGTACCGTGTGAATCGGTGTGCCCACCTATTCTCAGAGCAAAATCGGGGTTATCCAGCATGAAGTTCACGATCTTATTTAGATCACCGTACATACCGGGTAGTATATCCGCTTTTTCAACTTCGAATTCTATCGACTCGAACTTCATCTTGCTTGAGATATGATCGGTCATAAGATCGAAAGTCATATCACCATCAAGGAAGAAAATTTCCTCAATGCGGAAGAACTCCTGGCCCTGAAGTATTAACAAATAATTCTGATTGTTAATGAGTTTGAATTCAAAGGTGCCGTCAGGCCTCAGGAATTTAGGAGCGACCTCAACACCGCTGTTCAGGTCAACAATAGAAACGATTCCCTTGAAGGGCTCTCTGGTCACATTATCGATCAATGAACCGGTGACTGATGCTGTTGCTCCAGGCTGAGCCGCCATCGGCAGCGGAAAACTGAAGAGATCCAGATTCTTTAATTCGCTTTCCGAAGAATGAGCATAGTATAGGTTCCTTGAATCCGAATCAATGGTAAAATAAAATTCGGAGCCGGTGCTGTTTACAAGGGGGCCGATATTCTTAGGTTCGCCCCAACGAGTGCTTTGCCATTCCGATTTAAATATGTCGAACTCACCGAAGTTCAGCAAATGTCCATTCGAACTGAAATATAAGAAGTGAAATCGGGGGTGATAAAATGGGCTCACCTCATTTCCTCTACTATTAACATAGGGACCCACGTTCTGGGCGGGTGCCCACTGGTCACTTTGATCCCGGTAAGTAAAATAAATGTCCGATAATCCGAATCCCCCTATTCGGTCCGACGCGAAGAAAAGTGTGTCGTCACTGTGGGAAAGTGACGGGTGTGAATCCCATGCGATGCTGTTAACGTTAATCCCTAGATTCACAATTTCTCCCCAGGATCCGTCTTCTTGCTTTTGAGCAGAAAGGATATCGCAATTACCATAAACATTTGGAGCATCGCAACGGGCAAAAAACAACGTCTGACCGTCCTTGCTTAAACAGGCCGACCCTTCGTTATATGGGGTGTTAATCTCTGCAAGTGGTTTAGATTCGTCCCAAATCCCATCCAGGTATTCGGCATAAAATAGGTCCTCATTCTCTACCTCGGAGAAGTCCCTGACCACGATATTTCGTTTGGATGTGAGCAGCATCAGGTCATTATGAATACCTAGCGTGGGACCGTAATCAGAGTAATTGGAATTCACATTCTGCCCCATGTTCAGCAGGACACCCCGGGGCGGACGAAGAGTATCTACTTCCTTGCGGTATTCAACCAGCTCATAGTAGTAATCCAGTGGCACAAAATAGTCCCTATCATTTTGAGTCAAGGAGTCGTAGTAGATTTCTAATGATTCGATATCAATGTCCAACCGGTGGTGTTTAAGCACCAGGCGGTACAAGACCTTGGCATCAGCCAGTCTCCCGAATAGCTCGGTCAGCTTGGCGAATCGCCATAACCAGTAGGTGTCCTTATAGAAATTTTGAATGGCGAAATTGCGGACGTAATCCTCTAGCACTGGGAAAAGCTCTTCCCAATTCTGCTCTTCCTCGTATTTCAGAATTTCTTCAGAGGCAGATTTGTTGTAGTAGAGGGGTATTTTGTTAACGTTTTTGAAATCGAACAAATCGGTGTGGATGAGCAGTTCCTCGGATTGCTTCTTTCTTTTCTTCATCTTTTTCTGAGCCCATAGGACCTGTGATGAGAAGAGAAAAATGGCAAAAACAACTAGAATCCGAAGCCCCATGGATCGGCGGAACCTGTAATTATGAATAATCGATTAGTCTTTCAAGTTGTTACAAAATTAATACTTAAACAAACCGTTCAAGGGCTTCCCCCACTTTGGCATAGGTCTTGCAACATGCACAGTAGCCATGATCGGAGGACAAAGGGTGTCATAATGGCATGAAACGGTGTTTACTATGGGTTACGGTTTTTTTGAGAACATTTTAGTTTCTGATTTAGGTCCTGAGGATTCGGATGAAATGATACAATTGGTATCGCATGATGGAGAAGGGGATTTAAGCGAGAAATCGATTCCAAGTGAATTACCTATTCTTCCTATCAAGAATACCGTTTTGTTTCCTGGAGTTATTATTCCAATTACCGTTACCCGAAAAAAGTCCATCCGGCTGGTTAGGAAGGCTTATCAGGGTGATCGCATTATTGGCGTCATCGCACAGAAAAATATGAAGGTCGAAGAACCGGGTGTGGATGACATTTATCTGGTAGGCACTTTAGCTAAGATCATCAAAATGCTTGTTCTCCCAGATGGGAACACTACTATTATTATTCAAGGTAAGAACAGGTTCGAGGTAGAATCCTTCAACCAGGAAGATCCTTATATAACTGCTCAGATCAAGCTTATAGAGGAGCATTTTCCCGATGTCAAGAAGAAACAAACCAAGGCGCTGATCAGATCACTAAAGGAGGCCGCGTTTAAGATCTTGAAACTAAATCCGGACATACCCCAAGAGGCACAAGTTGCCTTAGATAGTATTGAAAGCACCCGTTTCTTAACTCATTTTCTTTCATCAAACATTAACGCCGAAGTTTCCGACAAGCAGAAGTTGTTGGAACTGAATAATGGTACCAAACGAGCTACAATGTTATTGGAGTACATGCTCAAGGATATTCAGATGCTGGAGATCAAGCAGGAGATCCAAAACAAGGTACATTCCGATATAGATCAACAGCAACGTGACTATTTCCTTCGACAGCAAATAAAGGTGCTACAGGATGAATTGGGTTTTGATGGACCCGACCAGGAGATCGACGCCTTGCGAGCCAGGGGTGGACGAATGCTGTGGGGGAAGGAAACTGCCGAACATTTTAGCAAAGAGCTGGATAAACTCTTGCGCATGAACCCAGCTTCGGCTGAGTATCCCGTGTCGATGAATTATGTTGAGCTCCTTTTGGATTTACCGTGGGGAGATTTCACGAAGGATGACTTCGACTTAAGACGAGCCAAAGTAATTTTGGACAGGGATCACTTTGGGTTGGATAAAGTCAAAGACCGGATCCTGGAGTACCTGGCCGTCCTCAAATTAAAGGAGGATCTTAAGGGCCCGATTCTATGTTTGTATGGCCCCCCGGGGGTGGGCAAAACTTCCCTTGGAAAATCCATTGCTAAGGCCCTGAAAAGAAAGTATGTCAGAATGTCATTGGGAGGCATGCATGATGAGGCCGAAATTAGGGGACATCGGAAGACCTATATCGGCGCGATGCCCGGAAAGATTGTGCAAAACATTAAGAAGGCAAAATCATCCAACCCGGTATTCATTCTGGATGAGATCGACAAAGTGAGATCAGATTTCAGAGGAGATCCATCATCGGCTTTACTGGAGGTCCTTGATCCAGAACAAAACAGCACGTTTATGGACAACTACCTGGAGGTAGAGTACGACTTGTCCAAGGTGCTGTTCATAGCCACAGCCAATTCAGTGGATTCTATCCACCCTGCTCTTAAGGACCGAATGGAGGTTATAGAGATTTCTGGTTACACCAGGGAGGAGAAGCTGCAGATAGCTAAGAAGCATCTGGTCCCAAAACAGCGCAAAGAGCACGGGCTGACTACAAAGCAAGCCACGTTCGCCGAATCGGCCCTTTACAAATTGATCGACGATTACACCCGAGAATCAGGGGTTCGAAATTTGGAAAGAAACATAGGATCGGTAATACGGAACACGGCTAAATCAATCGCTCTAGAAGAAACGTATTCAAGTCGCATCGGCGCCTCCGATATTATCGGTATTCTGGGTGTTGAAACTTACGACAATGAATTCGATCAGACAAATGAAATTCCGGGAGTGGTCACTGGGTTAGCGTGGACCCCGTTTGGGGGGGAGATTTTGTTTATAGAATCTAGCCTGAGTCGAGGTAAGGGCAAGCTAACCTTGTCGGGCCAATTGGGAGACGTTATGAAGGAATCGGCTATGGCCGCACTGTCCTATTTGAGATCACACAGCGACCAGTTGAATATTCCTTATCAGGTGTTTGACAGTTACGATCTGCATATCCACATTCCCGCCGGTGCAGTTCCCAAAGATGGGCCCTCAGCCGGCATCACCATTTTTACGACTCTGGCCTCAGCGTATACCCAGCGCAAAGTTAGGAATAAGATCGCGATGACCGGCGAAATAACCTTAAGAGGTCAGGTTTTGCCAGTTGGCGGAATAAAGGAAAAGATCCTGGCTGCCAAGAGGGCCGGAATTAAGGAGATTATCCTTTGTTCGAGGAATAAAAAGGATATCGATGAGATCAATGCCAATTACCTGAAGGACTTAAGGATCAGTTATGTCCATACGGTTGATGAGGTAATTGAAAAGGCATTATTAAAGAGCAAAGTGAAGAATCCAGTGGAATTCGTTTTCGAGAACGGGAAGGCTGACCAAAAAGAATAAAGTATATATTTGGGCCCTTTGGACAAATTTTAGCGGGTAGGCTTCGTTATCATTCTCATGGCAAGAGTACTCTGGGTCCTCGTCGTAATGCTTGCTTTTAAATCCGGGTATGGCCAGATTGGAGGTCAGAGATCGTTTGAATTTCTTAATGTTCCTACCAATGCCAGGACTGCAGGCTTGGGGAATGTTAACGTCTCCATCAAAGACCAGGATGTCAACCTGGCTCTTCAGAACCCTGGCTTAGCAAACCCGGAGATGCATAATCAAGTATCGGCCAATTATATTTTGTACTTGGCCGATCTGACATATAGTTCTTTGACTTACGTCCGGGAATTCGACCGTCTCGGAACTTGGACTGCCGGTCTCCAATACATGAATTACGGCAAATTCGAAGGATACGACCCGGCTGGAAGCCCCGCTGGTACTTTTGGAGCTCGAGAATTTGCTTTTGTTGTTGGGCACAGCAGCAAGGTTGGTCCGTTTGCTTTGGGGGCAAACCTGAAATTCGCAGCCTCTTCAATTGCTGGTTATTCAGCTAATGCTTTGATGATAGATCTTGGAGGTGTTTTTGAACATCCCACAGAGGACTTCAACGTAGCCCTTGTATTTAAAAATCTGGGCCTGGTGCTCGGGGATTATACCAGCCAAAGCAACTCCACTTTACCGTTCGACATCCAGATTGGAACCAGCTTTAAGCCACAACATATGCCAGCCCGTTTCTCGATCACCGCTTATAACCTCTACCAGGGGAACATCTCATATTTTGATCCATCCGGAGACGGAGAACCAGGAAAAGAGAAACCAGGAACCGTGGATAAGATATTCCGGCACTTTGTGTTTGGCACCGAGATACTGTTTAGCGACAACTTCGAATTGCGAGCGGGCTACAATCATCTAATCCGCCAGGAATTGCGGCTTCAGCAGACCTCCGGAGGTGCTGGCTTTACTTTTGGTTTTGTGGTCAGGATAAAGTCATTTGAGGCGGCCTTTTCCCGCGTTTTGTATAATGTGGCGGGCGGCGCCAACTATTTCACGTTAACGAGTAACTTGAATTCTTATTTTAAGAATAAAACCAGTACTAATAATGATTGAGGATAAGTATTTGACCCCCCGGCAAATTGTGGCGGAGCTTGATAAATATATAATTGGCCAGACCGATGCTAAACGCAACGTGGCCATTGCCCTGCGGAATCGGTGGCGTCGACTGAATGTAGAAAGCGATATCAAAGGTGACATAATTCCTAATAACATACTACTAATTGGATCAACTGGAGTAGGTAAGACGGAGATAGCTCGCAGATTGGCCAAGATTGCCGATGCTCCCTTCACCAAGGTGGAGGCATCCAAATTTACCGAGGTCGGATATGTTGGGCGTGACGTCGAAAGCATGGTTCGGGATCTGGTTGATAATTCGGTAAATCTGGTGAAGGTTCGCAAAAGAGAGGAGGTTATGGAAAGGGCTGAGCAAATTGTCGAGGACCTGATCCTTGATTCCCTGATTCCCCCTATCACCTCACAGGCAGGTTCACCTAAGATACCCAACTCTTCTCCCTCAATGCCGGAAACAGACCAGCAGCTTAACGAAAAAACCCGGGAAAGATTTCGTGAAAAAATAAGAGCTGGCGAATTAGATGATCGAAAAATAGAAATTTCGGTAAAACAGGCCTCGGCTGGAGGGATTGGAATGATTGGTGGTGGAGCTATGGATGAAGCATCGATGATCAACCTTCAGGAGATGATCAACGGCATGATGCCCAAGAAAAGTAAGAAACGCAAAGTGACAATCTCTGAGGCGAAGAAGATTCTTTTAGAAGAGGAGTCGGCCAGGTTGATAGATATGGATGAAGTTAAAGAGGAGGCTATCCAAAAAGCCGAGAATACCGGGATAATTTTTATCGATGAGATTGACAAGATTGCTGGGGGAGGTAAACAGACCTCAGGCCCGGATGTAAGTCGGGAGGGTGTTCAGCGAGATCTTCTTCCGGTAGTGGAAGGCAGTACTGTAAGCACTAAATATGGCATCATAACTACCGACCACATCCTGTTCATTGCGGCTGGGGCCTTTCATTATGCCAAGCCCTCTGACTTGATACCTGAGTTACAAGGACGCTTTCCTATTCGGGTAGAACTGGAAAATCTTACCCAAGACGACTTCTACCATATTCTTAAAGAGCCCAAAAATGCGTTGACCAAGCAATACCAGGCATTATTTGAGGCCGAAGGAGTAGAGTTGACGTTTTCGGATAAAACCTTGATTGAGATTGCCGAAGTCGCTTTTCAAATCAATTCGGAGATTGAGAATATTGGGGCCCGACGATTGCATACCGTAATGAGTCGATTGCTTAACGATTTCTTGTACGACGTTCCCGATGAAATTGGGCCCAACGCAAAACTCGCCATTACCAAGCAAATGGTCACAGAAACACTCTCCGACCTGGTGAAGGATAAAGACTTGAGTCATTATATCCTTTAACCGCCGGATGTCTTTTTTGGGAAATCAAAGAAATCCAATCTTCCAAATTGATATTTAACATCCCGCCAGGAGGCGCAATCGAATTTGATTGCCACTATCCCAGCAGTAGGAATATTAAGCATGTTTTCTCCTGCCAGAGAATTGGCAAACCATGTGAAACCAGGGTTATGACCAAAGACCATAAGACTTGACAGTGCGTCGTCTTGCTTCTGGACAATTCGGAGAAGTTCTGCCTCGCCTGCATGGTAAATATCCCTCGAACTCTGGACAGCCTCTATCGGATAGCCTATTGCCCTCGCGATTTCATGAGCCGTGGTTAGCGCCCGGTTTGCCGGGCTGGAAAGTAGAAGATCCGGCTTAATGCCCTTGCTTCTCAACCTTTTGCCCATTTCGGGAGCATTTCTTTCGCCGCGCGAGTTTAGGGGCCGGTCGATATCGGCCAACTCCGGATAATCCCAGCTGGATTTAGCGTGTCTAACCAAATATAAAGTCTTCATTACCTTGCAGTGAACGGGTTAATTTAGGTTTTTGGCATTTCTATTCCTAAAAAAGGAATTCAATTCACCGACCGAAAGCGTATTCAGCGTATTGGTGGCGCTAAGACCTCCTTTTCGGGCCACAAAAACTCCGTATTTCATCATATCCAGGTTTCCTTTTGATGAGAATCCGGATTGACACTGATCTTTATACCTTGCTGGGTCGCCAGCCCAATCCATCTCCAGTCAAGGTCAAGACGATAGGGGTGGGAGTTAATTTCTATGACCACGTTACTCTTGGCGCAAGCATCGAGAACTTTCTTGAGTACTTCAAACTCTCCTTCGACGTTTAAGGCATGAATGACGGCAGCAATACTCTGACCCACACCATCCAGCTGCTGAAGTTGTACCAAATCAAGATGCTCCAGTGGATCCTGAGACTTTTCCAATCTCCAGGCGGCGCTACGGTAGCTCTGAGCCTTGAACACGTTTTCATTATGAACGTCCAAAAGGTCAGCTGTGAGCTTCAGTTTGGCTATTATCTCTGCGTTTTCCAGATTTCGAATACGTTTGGATGCAAATCTAGGGCAATTCTTGGCAAGCCCAAACTATTGCTCGGACCCGTAACATTTCCTAAATTTTGGTCCTAAATTGTATTGTATGAGATATTGGCTAATCAAAACGGAGCCGGGAGAGTATTCCTGGGATGACCTCGTAAAATTGAAAAGAGATCACTGGGATGGGGTGAGAAACTTTCGTGCCAGGAATAATCTTAAGGCAATGCAGGTTGGAGACTTGGCATTTTTTTACCACAGCGTGAGTGAAAAGGCCATAGTCGGAATTGCAAAGGTGGCACGCGAGCATTACCCAGACCCAACAACGGATGATGATCGTTGGGTGGTAGTGGACTTTGTCCCGGAGCGCAAATTGAAGCGACCCGTGACGCTGGTTGAGGTGAAGGCCACCCCCGAGTTATCTAACATGGCACTGGTGCGAATCAGTCGTCTTTCGGTCCAACCGGTTACCCAGGAGGAGTTTGATGCGGTAATTGAAATGAGCGAGAACTGATAATGTAGCTTTGATCTTGAGCGAGGTTGGTTTCTAGAAGTGACATTATATATTCTGCTAGTCCGTAAAGATACCCAATTGACATAAGCTGTCAGAGGGCTTGGCGACCTTGTTGAAAAAAACATAGCCATGAACCTTGTAGAATTTATTAAACGGTTTCCCAATGAACAGATGTGCCGTGATCATTTTCGCGAGTATCGGATCAGGAAAGGGATTATCTGCAAGAAATGCAGTCACCCTTCGCATTATTGGCTTTCCGGAAAAGAGCAGTTTCAGTGCAAGCAATGCGGTTTTAGGACTACCCTTCGAAGCGGTACTGTACTGCAGAGCAGCAAACTTCCATTTTGGTATTGGTACATAGCCTTTCACCTGATGAGCTCCACTAAGAAAGGGTTTTCTGCCCATGAAGTCAGAAGACAACTGGGCCACAAACGCTATGAGCCGATTTGGTTGATGATGCGCAAAATACGAGCAGCCATGGGAAAGGCCGATGGGACTCAAACACTTGCCGGGATGGTAGAACTGGACGATGCCTATTTCGCCACCGGTACGTCCAAACGGGTTAAGAAAAGGCTTAAACGGGGCAAAGGAAGCCAAAAGAAATCAAAAGTAACTGTAATGGCGGAATCCTTTCCATTGGAAATCGACGGACGCACAGAGCATTTCTGTGGGCAGTTCAAGATGAAGGCTCACCGTTCAGAAAGCAAGGAGGCGATTCAGCAGGTCGTCAGCCAAGCCATTGATCCTGCCAGCGTTTTGTTCACTGATCAATCCACCGGTTATGTGGATTTGAAAAGCCTGGTAGATGTTCACGTGAGTTTTAAATCCTCCTGGGAGGGTGCCGATGAACTCAAATGGGTACACATAGCCATTGCAAATGCAAAGCGGACCCTGCTGGGCATTTATCATGTTATCAAAGAAAAGTACCTTCAGTACTATTTGGATGAGTTCTGTTATAAGCTCAATCGAAGGTATTCAACCAATCTGTTTGATAATCTTGTCTTTAGCTCAGTTTAGTGGTACGATTGCGGACTAGCATATTATTATTTGGTTAATAACTGAACATCGCAGAACGCTCTACGTCTAATCTATTAATGGCCCAAGGAAAACTTCTTCTTTCTGTGGCAATGTTTCTTTTGACCTTGCCACTTCTGGCTCAGATCAGCCAGCCAAAGCGGCTAGAGTGGATGCTGGACAAGGGGGAAGACAATTACACCCTGGTATCGGCGGATGAGAATGGGATGGTACTCTTTCGGGAGGGTGAAAACCTGGATCGTGAGCGGGGATTTGAATGGCAATTCATAAAACTCGATACCAGCCTTACGGAAACATGGAGACACTCCAGGTTTGTTAATGTTAAAAACCATTTCCTTGGTTACGATTATTTCGATAATCATTTGTACGTTCTATTTGCGGTGGGGGAATACAGGTATGACGAATATTGGTTACTTAGGCTGAACTTGACTACCAGAGAGGAGCAACAGTTTTCGATCCGGAGGATCATTCCCCTCGATTTGGACGACTTCCAGGTGTCGCGGGATTACCTGGTCTTCTCCGGCCAAATTAATTTCAGGCCAGTGGTCCTCCATTACAATTTCAGTAGTGGGTTGATAAAAGTGCTGCCGGGCATTTATGGGCAGAAAAGTGCTCTGGTGGAAGTCAATACAAGGGATGATCTGGAGACGTTCAACGTGATAATCAATGAAAGAAGTTACGGAAGAAACCAGACCTTTACGGTTAATACCTTCAATTCCTCAGGTGAAATTATATATCGGAGCCGACTGAAGCCAGATATGGACTACAGTTTAATTGAAGGCCGATCAACCCGCATCAATAGTGGTAAGCAATTCATAGCCGGCACATATGCGTACAAAAAGTCGAAGTACTCCCGGGGTTTGTTTGTAGCACGGGTGGGAACTGAGAATGAGGAATCCAAGATTCGCTATTACAACTATGCTGATCTCAAGAATTTTTTCAAGTATATGAAAAAGAAAAGAGAGGCGCGGGTCCAGGAGAAAATTGACCGAAGAAGGGAAAAAGGCAAGCGATTAAAGTTCAACTACAAACTGATGGTGCACGACATTATTGAGTTGGACAATAGCTACATTGCCATTGGAGAAGCCTACTATCCCCGGTACAGTTCGTATGGAACCTACTATTACTACACCCCTACAACCTACAATCGGTACAATTCCCGGGATCATCATTACGCCAATTTCGATGGCTACAAGTATACACACGCGGTCATAATTGGCTTCGACAAGACCGGCAATCTCCTTTGGGATAATGTTTTTAAGATCGATGATGTGGTTACCTTTCAATTGGAGCAGTTCGTTCAGGTGAGCATCGATGGGCAAAGGATCACCCTTTTATACAACGACGACGATCAAATACAGTCTAAGGTAATTGAAGGCGGTAAGGTGTTGGATGGCAAATCAGAGAATGATATAAAACTCCGCTTCGAGGGTGACAAATTAAGATCCAGCGACGACGACGTGGCGGGCCTTAAATTCTGGTATGATCGTTACTTTTTCGCTTACGGAGTTCAGAGAATCGCCAATTTTCAAAATAGCCGAGAGGTTTTCTATGTAAACAAAGTCACCTACTAACAACCTTCCTGCTTGTTAAATATTCTAACTCTTTTGCATATATTTGAGGGTCTATTACTATGCAAAAGCGATTAATCCTTGATGGGCCAAATTTAGAAATTACCCTCAATCGCCTTTGTGAACAACTCCTCGAGACTCACGGTCAATTTGAAGATTCCGTAATCCTGGGTCTTCAGCCCCGAGGAATTTATGTAGCCGAAAGGATAAAGACCCGGCTTCAATTCCTGGTTACAAATCCCATTCACCTGGGTCATCTTGACATCACCTTTTACCGTGATGATTTTCGTCGACGAGAGACTCCAAAGCGCGCCAATGAGACCCGTGTTACGTTTATAATCGAGAATAAGATGGTGGTCTTAGTGGATGATGTCTTGTACACCGGTCGAAGCGTGCGGGCAGCAATGGATGCCATGATAGCTTTCGGCCGCCCATCCAAAGTGGAACTTCTAGTCCTCATCGACCGCAAATTCAGCCGCCAACTACCCATAGAGCCCAATTATGTGGGTAAAAGAGTAAACACTATGCACTCCCAGGTTGTGGAGGTAGAATGGCAAGAACAGGGCTACAAGAAGGATAAGATCTGGTTAATCGACAAGGAAGACTGAATATGTCCGAGTTGAGCGTCAAGCATTTGCTAGGTATCAAGGACATAACTCAGGATGACATAGAACTAATTTTTGAAACGGCCGATAACTTCAAGGAGGTGATCAATCGGCCGATTAGAAAGGTCCCATCTCTGAGAGACATTACCATCGCCAATGTCTTTTTTGAGAACTCTACCCGCACCCGACTTTCATTTGAATTGGCGGAAAAACGACTCTCGGCCGACGTAGTAAACTTCTCCTCAAACCAGAGCTCGGTCAAGAAAGGAGAATCCCTCCTGGATACAGTGAACAACATTCTGGCGATGAAAGTTGATATGGTGGTGATGAGACACTCGAGTCCCGGTGCGCCTCACTTTCTTGCCAAACATATTGAGGCAAACATCATAAATGCCGGAGATGGCACTCATGAACATCCTACCCAGGCGCTGCTTGATGCCTTTTCCATTCGAGAGAGGTATGGGACTGTAACTGGAAAGAAAGTGGCCATCATAGGCGATATCCTTCATTCCCGGGTTGCCCTATCCAATATTTTTGCCCTTCAAAAATTGGGTGCGAAGGTAATGATCTGCGGTCCCAACACACTTTTACCGAAATATGCAGCAGATCTGGGCGTAAAGGTCGAGTTGGACGTCTTAAAGGCCCTAAAATGGTGTGACGTCGCCAATGTCCTCCGAATCCAACTCGAACGGCAAAAATTTAAGTACTTTCCGTCCCTGAGAGAATACACGCTCTATTTCGGGATCAACAAAAAACTATTAGACAGTCTGAACAAGGAGATTACCATCATGCACCCCGGTCCCATAAATCGAGGAGTGGAGTTGAATTCCGATGTGGCCGATTCTGAGCATTCCATTATCCTAGACCAGGTGGAAAACGGAGTCGCAATCCGCATGGCTATTCTGTATTTGTTAGCTGGCGTCAAGGGCTAGCAAGGTGCGCCGCAAGCCCTTAATTTATTTGCTAGTTTTATAATTCACTATCAATCCGCAAGCATGTACTACAATTCGATTATCGAAACCATTGGTAATACGCCCCTGGTAAAACTAAATAGGGTTAATGCAGGGGTTCAAGGAACCATTCTGGCCAAGATGGAATATTTCAATCCAGGAAACTCCATGAAGGATCGCATAGCTGTGAAGATGATCGAGGATGCAGAAGAAAGGGGTGAAATTAAACCGGGAGGTACGATTGTGGAGGGGACCTCCGGCAACACCGGTATGGGATTGGCGCTGGCCGCCCTCGCCAAGGGCTACCGGTGCATATTTACCTTGGCGGACAAGCAATCACAGGAAAAGATTGATATTCTCAAGGCCCTGGGCGCAGATGTGATCGTCTGCCCAACCAACGTGCCGGCTGAGGACCCTAATTCCTATTATTCGGTAGCGCAACGACTGAATAAGGAGATTCCTAATTCTATATATCCGAATCAGTACGATAATTTATCGAATTTTGAAGCCCATTATTTGTCAACGGGACCTGAAATCTGGGAGCAGACTGAGGGAAGAATCACCCATTGGGTTGCAGGGGTTGGTACCGGCGGATCTATGTGCGGCACAGCCAAATACCTAAAAGAGCAAAATCCGGATCTGATTTCAATTGGTATAGACAGTTATGGATCGGTGTTTAAGAAGTATAAGGAGACTGGGGAATTTGATGCCAATGAGATTTATCCCTATTTGACCGAAGGAATCGGTGAAGATATCCTGCCTAAGAATGTCGATTTTGACCTTATCGATACCTTCGTTAAGGTAACCGATAAAGATGGGGCTTTAATGGCCCGTCGATTGTCACGGGAAGAGGGCCTTTTTGTTGGCTGGTCCTGTGGTTCAGCCGTTCACGGGGCATTGGAGTATGCCCGGGAGCATTTGAAGCCTGATGATACAATGGTGATTATTTTGCCCGATCATGGAACGCGCTATCTTGGGAAGATCTACAACGATGACTGGATGCACGATCACGGATTCCTGGAGAGAAAATTCGCCACTGCCGATGACATTGTCAGCAATCGGGATGGCAAATTACTGTCCATTCCCAAGGATATGAAAGTTGGTGAGGCAATAAAACTTCTCCACAGCAACGGGATTTCCCAGATCCCGGTAGTTGACGACACTCAGTTTGTAGGTAGTCTAACCGATTCTCATATACTGAACCTGCTTATAGAAGATCCCAACTTAAGAGATCAGCCCGTTACCGAGGTAATGGATGAATCTTTCCAATTTGTTGCGTTAGATAGTACACTGGATGTTATGTCCTCTCTGATAGATAGTGAGCACAAAGCACTTCTGGTCAGGGACGCAAAGAACCAGGTGCACATTATCACCCAACATGACCTTCTGATGGCCATGTCAAGATGAATCATAATTGTGAGTTACAAATAGTGAATATGGAGTCTTCACAAATCATGGATGGAACCCGTGCTTCGAGATTCAATGCTCAGGTACCTGAGCATTGCACATCGAGTATCGATCATAGGGCATTTCCTTGTGCTTGCCGCGGTGTTTTCAAGATTCGGCGCGTGGACCGGAGACTAACTGGTAATTCGCGCATCCCAAGGCCTTTTTATCAGCGATAGCCAAGAACCCCTTACTATTTAGGCTTTTGGCCCGGTGATTGGACAAATGAGTAGTACCGGGGGAGATTCCACTTCAGAAGGAGCTGGCACCGTCTACTAACGACTCCTGGCCGTAATTCATACCTCTTGCCAACTATTTTTCCAGGATCCGGAATTCAACCCGTCGGTTAAGTTGGCGGTTCTGATCATTGCTGTTCTCTACTACCGGGACCGATTTGCCAAAGCCTTTTATGAGAATACGGGTACTATTTACGCCTGATTCTACCAGGTATTGGCGTACTGCGGCAGCGCGGTCTTCCGACAACTTCAGATTCCTTTCCTGGGTGCCAACATTGTCCGTATGACCTGCGACCCGGATCACCAGACCCGGGTTTCTGGCCATAAGCTCTGAAACTCGGTTTAGCTCCGGAAATGATCCAGGACGGAGCATTGCCTTTCCAAAATCAAAGAAAATATTGTTCATCCGTACGGTTTCTCCAATTTCCAGAGGAACCAGGTATAAGTCACGGTTGATTTCCCGGTATGATTCGACAGTTGTCAAGTCAATGTTGTCTGAAACCGAAGCAAAATGGTCAGCCTCGGCCAGGAAACCGTATTGTTTGCCGTATGGTAATACGATCTTGTAGTGTCCCTGGCTATTCGACCGGGCAATTCCAGCGTTCTGCCCCTGGGGCAACACCTCGTAATTGATGAGAGCTTGTATCGGCAGCTTAGATTTCGCATCATAGACGGTTCCTGAGATAAGCACAACCGGATCCGGCTTTAATTCATCCTTAAGCTTGATCTTGACAATATCACTTCTTCCAATGGAGTTCTTGGTTGACACCAAATACGCATATTCCCCCTGGGCATCAATGGAATAATAAGCCTCCCAACCTTCGGAGTTTATGGTTTCACCCAGGTTCACCGGCGCCGACCATTTTTGCCAGGTTTCGTCCAGTCTTTTGGTATAGTAAATATCGTTTTTGCCGTATCCCCCAGGCCGATTGGACGAGAAGTATAAGGTTGCTCCATCAGAAGCTAAAAACGGAGTGGTTTCCGCATATTCGGTATTTAATGTCTCTAGCGATCTTGGCTTGGACCATGAGCCATCGTCCTGCTGCTGGCTAAAATACAGATCATCGAAATTACTGCCATGGACCTCGCTGAAAGCCAGGACTAGAGTTTTTCGATCATTCGAAAGGCTGCTTGAACTGAAAACGCCCCGGGCCATTTCGGTATAGCCAAGGATGTTCAACTTCTCTAGCTGACCCCATCCCTGGTCTGTTTGGTGTGAGAAGGACAGCCCCCTTCCGGCGTATTTCCCCTTCACAAAGGCCCCTTCAATCAGGATAGTATTGCCGTCAGGGGTAACCCCTTTGAGAGAATTGAATTTCCTGTCATTTAATGGCAGTCCCAGCCTCCGGGAGGGACTCCAATTTCCGCCTGGGTCCAGGTCACTGAGCCATATGTCCTGGCTTGAAGTGGCTCCATAAGTATTCTCAGGATGGTTGTTTCGGTGAAAAAATAGAGTTTTCCCATCCGGGGCGACTACGGGTCCCACCTCACTGTATTGAGAGTTGATGTTGGGACCGAGGTTAATCTGTGGAGAGTTTTGGGCGGCGACAGGATAACAAATTGTAAATGCCGCCAGTAGGTAACCAATACTTATGGCCTGAGACGAAAGGACTTTCCGTTCAACCAACCATGATCGTAGGGGGGCAGGACAATTACCGCTGAGCCTAAACATAAATATTACCTGTTTCACAGACTTAAACGACTCGAGCCATTTGTGGGTTATCTCGGATGTTCGGGTTTGTATGGTGACCGGAAACGTCCCTTGGACAGGATAGGGATTATACCTGACTAGGCTCCGGGGTGAGAGGTCATAGCTTGGTAACATCGGGTGAATTGGATTTACTGTTTTCAGGGAGTAAGGGATTGGCTTTGTGGTCCTCTAAAATGGTCAGCATCTGTTGGTAAATGGATTTCTTCAGCGCTGGAATATCTCTTAGAGTAAGTCCCTCCACAGGAGTAGGTTTTTCAAAAATCACTTCTATCGTACCCGGTTTGATCCTAAAAGTGCCAGGTGGCATCAGGTTTCTACTATTTTTCATTATCACGGGTAGCAGAGGAGCCTGCGTTTCTATGGCAATTCTGAAGGCGCCATCGTAAAATGGCGTAAGCAAAGCGTTGCTACGGTTCATGGTTCCCTCGGGGAAAATAAGAATGGACGTACGTTCGTTGCGCAAAACTCTCATCAACGCTTTGATGCTCCTCGTACGACTATCCGGATTTGACCGATCAACTTGCACCATTATTTTGTTGAAAACCCATCCCAAAAATGGAATTTTGGTAAGCTCCACTTTGCCAAGAGCAGCGAAATGATAAGGTATAGCGCAAGCGACAGCGATAGCATCTAGGACCGAGTTATGGTTGGCGACATAGATAAAGGCGTTATCTTTTCTAACATTTTCAAGACCAACAGCTTTTATCCGTATTGCAGTCAACTTAGAAAATAGGCAGGTCCATTGTTGAACAACATAAAAGCTGTATTTTCCAAAACGCCTTCCGAGCAAGTGCAAAAGCAGAACAAAGGGCGTGTGAGTGACCATGATCACGCCAAAGACAAAAAGGCACCACCACAGGTAGATCCTGAGAATCAATTCCTTCAACCGCTTGAGTTTTATTACCAAATAAATCAATAATTTAAGGGAAGATTCATTAGAGTTGAAACCAAATGTTGAGGAAGAGATGAAAACTTCAAGTCTTGGAGAAAGCATTTCTGTGGTTTTTCGGTTATCGGCGGTGTTCTTGCTGCTTGTATGCTCGATTGATCAGGCTTCTGGCCAGTTTAAAAAACTGAAGCAAAAGCTTAAGGTACCAAGCAGTTTACAGGAGGTAGTTTCCAATGAGAAAACCCGGGACTTCTTGGTAAAGCAACTGGACGAGGCCAGGGCGGAGTATGATACAGGGAGCTTCAATTATGCTATTTCGCTGAGCGATAACGCGGGCTTGTTTGAAAACAAGGAACGGTTCGAAAGGCATCAGAAAATACTCTCGGGTGCTCTGAAGAAGGAGGAGGAAATCACTCCGCTGGAGGAGGCCACCCAGTACAATGATGTAGCCGATATGTTGGCAGCTAATGGAAAGTACAAATCTGCCGAGTTCTACTATTTGGCTTCACTTTCAATTTTCATCGATGAAGGGCTGACCGAGCACAATCAGTATTTTAAAACAATAGCTAATTTGGGTTTGGTATACCATACCACCGGACGACTGGTTCTCGCGGAGACATTCACCCAAAGGGCCCATGATCTCAGGAGAGATGTTCTAGGAGAAAATACCGGAGCTTATGCTTCATCGATGAACAACCTGGCTGTCTTGAGAAAGGACCAAGGTAGATATACTGAGGCCGAGTCCCTATTGCGCTCAGCGCTGGAAACCAATACCCGCACCTTGGGGGCGGATCATCTTTCCACCGCCATCATACTCAATAATCAGGCGATTCTTGCCCAAACCGTGGGTCGGGCCGACCAGGCTGAACCCCTGATGGAAAAAGCCATCGAGATCTCCAACGAGTCGCTCAAGGAAAAGTCAGGGAACTATCAAAAGCTAATGGTGAACCTGGCGCTTATATACCAGGATCTGGGACGATTTGAGGAGGCGGAGGAGACGTATAAAAGAGCGATCGAATTGAAAGAGAAGCGTTTCGGAAAAAAGCACCCCGATTATGCCCATATGCTCAATAACCTGGCAGCTCTTTACCTGATCATGCAGAAATACCAGGAGGTCGAAGACTTACTCATTCGGTCATCCCGGATCTACGAGGATAAGTTCGGCCGTAATCACCCGTCCTTCGCCAATGCTATCAGTAATTTGGGGAATTTTCTTAGGGTTCAAGGTCGGCTTGACGAGGCGGAGCCGTTGCTCAGGGAGGCTCAGGCCATTCAGCTCTCCAATTTCGGAAACGAAAATCCCAGTACAGTCAAGGCCACTGAGGATCTGGCTCTATTACTATGGAGCCGAAAGGAAGTCCAGGAAGCCCACGGCCTTTTCAATCAGTCTCTGGACCAATCCCTAGAATTCATTGAGGATTATTTCCCGGCCATGAGTGAGGCAGAAAAGACAAAATATTGGGACAAACTCCGGCCCCGGTTCCAGCGATTTTACTCGTTCGCGGTTCAAAACCAATTAAAAATTCCGGAGCTGGCTGGAGAGATGTACAATTACCACTTAGCCACAAAAGCGCTTTTGTTAAGTGTTTCAACCAAGGCGAAGGCTAGAATAATGGAATCAGGGGACAAGTCTTTGATTAGGGATTACTTAGTCTGGGTTGACCAAAAGGAGTCGCTCGCACTTTTTTACCAGTATTCAAAGCAACAGCTTTTAGAAGAGAAAGTAAACCTTGATTCGTTGGAAAATGCCACCAATACAACCGAAAAGCGCCTTTCGGAGCGATCAGAACTCTTTGCCCGGGGATTTGATCTCAAGAGCCACAACTTTCAGGATGTTAGAAATACACTGGCCTCCAACGAGGCGGTGGTGGAGGTTGTGCAGTGTCAGGTGTACGAAGGCGGTTTTTCGGACAGGATCGAGTACGTGGGCCTGGTGCTAAAGGGGGGAGAATCGGGCCCGCCGGTTATGGTTGTCCTGGAAAATGGCAAGGAATTGGAGGGGCGGTATTACAACTATTACAAGAATTCAATCAAGCAAAAGCAACCCGATGAACATTCATTCAGGCAGTATTGGGCGGCCATTGATAAGGAATTGGGCTCTGCCGAGCGAGTATTCCTTTCTGTGGATGGTATTTACAACCAAATCAATCTTAGTACACTGCAGCGTGTGGATGGCACTTATGTAATCGAATCAACCGATATTTTCCTGATTGGGAATTCCAAGGACCTGATCGAAGCTTCGAATCGCCAGGCAACAGGGAAGACGACTGGAAAAACCGCTTGGATGCTCGGTTTTCCCAACTTTGGATCCGAAGGTAGCATTGACCCCCTTCCAGGAACCAAGGCTGAGATCGAGAGTTTGAGGCCGATCTTAGAGAGGTCTGGCTATGACCAGCTAGTATTCATCGAGGACGATGCCAGGGAAGAGAACCTAAAGAGGGTTTCCAACCCTGATATACTTCACCTAGCTACCCATGGATTCTTCATTCAAAACCTGGATCTGAGCCAGGAGCAAATATTCGGGATTGATGTACAAAAGGTCCACCAAGAGCCGCTGTTGAGGTCTGGCTTGTTGTTAGCGGGTGCGGAATCGGCCTTAACAGGAGAGCCTGGAATGGATCTAGCCGGGGAAGATAATGGCATCCTTACGGCCTTTGAAGCGGTTACCTTGAGCTTGGACAATACCGACATAGTGGTTTTGAGTGCTTGTGAGACGGGCTTGGGGGATGTAAAGAACGGGGAAGGGGTATACGGCTTGCAACGAGCTTTCATTGTTGCCGGGGCTCAATCGGTGGTTATGAGCCTATGGAAGGTTAGTGATCAAGCGACTCAGGAACTCATGACTGACTTTTATGATATTTGGCTAAGAACCGGAAACAAAGCCGAAGCCTTCAAACAAGCCCAACTGAATCTAAAACGCAAGCATCCAGAGCCCTATTATTGGGGCGCATTCGTTCTGGTTGGGGTATGAAAAATCTGCATTATCGTGGCGCCACAGGACACCTGGCCAGGTGGTTAGCAAAGCCGACGCCTTAATAAATCTGGCGCTCGTAATAAGAATTTAAGGGAGGATGTACGCTGTTTCGGCATCAAATAAAGTGTTACCTTTGAACTATTAGAAACCCTGGATGAGCGATTCTATTAAGCACGAATGCGGTATTGCATTGATCCGACTGCGAAAGCCGCTGGCCTACTATATAGAAAAGTATCGAACCCCCACGTACGCGGTCAACAAGCTGTATCTTTTGATGGAAAAACAACGCAACAGGGGCCAGGATGGGGCAGGTGTGGCAAATATTAAGATTGATGTAGAACCCGGGTATCGATACATCAGCCGGTACCGTTCCACGAATTCTCAGCCTATACAAGACATATTCGACAAGATTCAAAAGAAATTCTGTAAGGCCAAGCAGCAGGGAAAAGAAAAGTTTCATGATGCGACCTGGTTGAAGAGGAATCACGGGTTTACCGGCGAGGTGTGGCTGGGTCACTTGAGGTACGGTACCCACGGAAAGAATAAACTCGAGAATTGTCATCCGATCCTTAGGCAAAATAATTGGAGGAGCCGCAACCTTGTAGTCGCTGGAAACTTCAACCTCACTAACGTCGAGGAGCTGTTTCGGATCTTACTAGATTTAGGTCAAAGTCCGAAGGAAAGAATTGATACCGTAACGGTTCTAGAGAAGATAGGGCATTTCCTGGACGAAGAAAACGACAAGATCTATAAGAAGTACAAGGGTCAGCATTTCAAAGAGGAGATCTCCAAGCTTATAGAGGCGGAGCTCGATCTTCAGACCGTTTTGCAGCGTTCGTGTAAGGACTTTGACGGAGGATACGCCATGGGCGGAATAGTTGGTCATGGAGCTGCTTTCGTAACCCGGGATCCCAGTGGAATTCGTCCCGCATATTACTACGCTGATGACGAAGTTGTAGTGGCAGCGTCCGAAAAACCGGCGATCAAGACCGCCTTTGGCGTCGAATATGATCAGATTAAACCCGTTTCGCCCGGCCATGCTCTGATAATTGATAAGGGTGGTGATTTCGCCCAGTTTCAGATCAATGAACCTTTGGAGAAGAAATCATGCAGCTTTGAGAGGATCTATTTCTCCCGTGGAACGGACCCTGATATTTACAATGAGCGCAAGCAGTTGGGAAAGCTGCTCGTTCCCCGAATACTTAAGGAAATTGATCACGATCTGCAGAACACGGTCTTTTCCTACATTCCCAACACTGCCGAAACTGCGTTCTTGGGGATGCTTTCGGCTCTGGATGATTATTTGATTTCCTACCGAAAAAAGGCCATTCGGGAAGGTAAGGCCACTCAGCAGGCCCTGGATAGCCTGCTTTCATTCAAACCAAGAATTGAAAAGCTGGTTCTCAAGGACGTGCAATTAAGGACTTTCATCACGGAGGATGACCATCGTGGGGAACTGGTCTCCCATGTTTATGATACTACCTACGAGGTTATTCGAAAGGGCCAGGACACCATTGTCATTGTGGACGATTCTATTGTGCGTGGAACGACTTTGGAAAAGAGCATTCTAAGAATATTGGATAGACTTGGGCCCAAGAAGATCGTTATAGTTTCCTCTGCCCCCCAGATCCGGTATCCCGATTGCTACGGAATAGATATGTCGAGGATGGGCGATTTTGTGGCGTTCAAGGCTATGCTTCAACTGCTCAAAGAAACCGGCCTCGAAAACCTGCTGGATGAAGTTTATGAAAAATGCTCGCGATCTCAAACTGATAAAAACCCACCCAACTACGTCAGGGAACTTTACCAACCCTTTAAAGCCTCCCAGATATCAGCTAAAATAGCCCAAATTATTACCCCCAGTGATCTCAAGGCCGATATACAGATTATTTATCAGGAAGTCCCGGACTTGCACAAAGCTTGCCCGAATCACTTAGGGGACTGGTATTTTACCGGTGATTACCCAACCCCTGGAGGAAATCGGGTGGTTAATAAATCCTTTCTCAATTTTATGGAGGGGAAATCAGTGCGAGCTTACTGAAAGGAAAACTAAACCGAAAAACTCTCTCCGCAACCACAGGTGCGGCTGGCATTGGGATTTACGAACTGAAATCCCTTGCCGTTCAGACCATCCGAGAAGTCGAGGGTGGTGCCCAGCAGATATAGCATGCTTTTTTTGTCGACCAGGATTTTTATACCCTTGTCTTCAAAAATCTCATCGCTGTCGCTCATCTGCGAGTCAAACTCAAGATTGTACATTAGACCAGAACACCCCCCACCAAGTACGGCTACCCGGATGTTAGATTCTTGGCTTCTCTCTTCTTCCTGCCTCAGTTGAAGAATTCTGTCTTTGGCCTTTTCAGTAACTGATATCACTCTACAGACTTCTGTTCAGTGCAAATATACTAATTTTAGTAAACTTAGATCTTGCTAAAAGGTTACATGGCTTTTATCAGATGAACAAAATTGAGCATATAGGCATAGCCGTAGAATCCCTTGAACGTTCCAAACCGGTCTTTGAAACGTTACTGGAGGCTCATCGTTACAAGACCGAAGTGGTCCCATCAGAGGGAGTCAGAACCTCTTTTTTTAAGGTCGGTGATTCTAAAATAGAGCTACTGGAATCCGTTTCGAAGGATAGCGCCATTGCAAGTTTTCTGGAGAAAAAAGGCGAAGGTGTTCATCACATAGCCTTCGATGTGGACGACATTAGCGCTGAGCTGAATCGACTCCGGAGGGAAGGTTATCAGATAATCGGCGATGGGCCCAAGCCAGGTGCTGATAATAAGCTCGTCGCCTTTCTTCACCCCAGGTCGACCAACGGAGTTTTGATCGAGCTTTGCCAGGAGATCAGTTCTTAGGCTTGTGGCCCCAATGCTGATCCCGGTATTGGTAGCGTTCATATTTCTTAAGCTTCTTTTTACCAGATGAGGTTTTGTAGCCTGATTTGGGACTGCAACCTACTAGCAGGGCCACTAAAACAATTAAGAAGGATCGTACAATCATAGTCTTCTATAAATTGACATTGGGCCCGACAGGTAACCTGAGGTTGCGAACTTTTCTTAAAAAGTTTGAGGAGTCGGGAAAGATTGAGATGATGTGGCGTTCAGAGAGTGGCGCATCACGCAAGGTAACATGTCCCCGGAAATGCAATTGCATATGATTACCAAACCGCGCATCTCTGAGACCAGAAACTGAGTTTTATGAACTCACCAGACAATTGTCGAAGATTGTCCAGACCAAAAATCACTGAACCTGGCCTTCCTCCTCATCAGGGTATGGTATATACATAAACCGGGTAAATTCCTCATCAATGACAAAGAGGCAGCAAAACTCATCAGGCTCTTTGTAGGTCTCCTTAAAAAAGTCAAGGCTTTCGGAAGCAATTAATTTTCGTTGGACAAAATCATCAAGGTAGGTGGCATAATAATTCCATTCAAGGCCCAAATCTTCTTTTGCGAGAAGGAGCTGACCCATGGATATCGCCGCCTTGGAGATGGGAAAAATCGGGAAATTCGAAAACCCCTGTTTCCGAATCTGATAAGAAGCCTCTTTTAAAGTTTCCGCTATGACAACAAAATCCCGGGTTATAGTACCCAGATATTTACCGTCAAGATCTGGGTCATTTTGAATTGATTCGTTCATCCTCGTAAAATTAACTTCTAACCTTTCTCGATAGTTCCAAGGTTTTTCCAAACCTGCAACTCCCTCAATCTCCTATGCCCTCCCACCTTCCAACCAACTCTTCCAACTATCCAACCCTTCCAACTTACCAACTGTTCAAACCTTTTCCTCAAAAATGCTTCCACCCCTGGGCTTGAATACCGGTTTCTGCTCCCGACTCGGAGACCAACTTCAAACCTTCATCGGCGGCGGATAAATGACCCACGGCGGATATGTCCGGATGACCCTCAATTTTGGTATAATCGTCCTGGCCAATCGCGAATAGCAACTCGTAGTCCTCACCACCGTTCATTGCCCCCGCAAAAGGCTCGATACCGAATTCTAAAAGTGTATCCATAGCCCGGTTGTCAATTGGGATCTTATTCTCGTACAATTTCGCTCCCAGTTTTGATTGGTGGCACATATGGATCAGGTCGGAGGCCAGGCCGTCTGAAAGGTCGATCATCGCGTTTGGGACCACTTTCAACCGGTCCAGATCCTTGATGATATCCATCCTGGCTTCGGGTTTTAGCTGCCTTTCCACGATGTATGAGTATCGTTCTAACCGGGGCTGCATTTCGGGATCGGTCAAAAATACCTGTTTCTCCCTTTCGAGAACCTGTAACCCTACATAGGCAGCCCCTAGATCTCCGCTAACACACAGGATATCGTTTTGTTTGGCCCCGCTACGGTAACAGATTTGTTTTTCTGCCACTTCGCCGGTTATTGAGACTGATATTACCAGACCTGAATTCGAGGAGGTGGTATCGCCCCCAACCAGGTCCAGTTGGTAATTCTGACAGGCCTGGTAGATTCCATCGTACAACTCGTCCACTGCCTCCACCGAAAATCGGTTACTCAACCCCAGGTTCACAGTTAATTGCCTGGGAGTGCCATTCATTGCAGCGATGTCAGAAACATTCACAACCACAGCTTTGTAGCCAAGGTGTTTAAGAGGGAAGTAGGACAAGTCAAAATGGATCCCCTCCAGGAGCATATCCGTGGATAACAAGGAATAGCCAGGACCCATCCGAATGACAGCGGCGTCGTCATCAATACCCTTTATCGTTCCGGAATTCGATGATTCGAATCTCTTGCTGATCCGGTCAATCAGTCCAAACTCCCCGAGGGAGGATATTTCAGTTCGTTTTTCTGTCATTTTAGCTCCAAAAGTACCACATTTTCGACGTGGTGGGTGTGCGGAAACATGTCCACCGGCTGACTGATTCTCAGTCGATATTTCGAAAGAAGGAGCTCTAGGTCTCGGGCCTGGGTCGCCGGGTTACAACTTACGTAAACAATCCTTGGCACTTTGGTTTCCAAAATTTGCGAAACAACATGCTCATGCATCCCAGCCCGGGGGGGATCGGTGATTAACACATCAGGTAAACCCTCCCGATCAATCAGATCCCGGCTCAAAAGTTGCTTGATATCTCCGGCAATGAATTCGCAGTTGTGGATGTTGTTGATCCTGGAATTGTGATAGCTATCTTCAACCGCCTCCGGTACCGATTCAATCCCGATTACCTTGCGTGCTCTTGGAGCAACAAATAAGGATATCGTTCCTGTGCCAGAGTAAAGGTCGTAGACAACCTCATTCCCGGTCAGGTCGGCCAATTCTGCAACTACATTATATAGATTTTCGGCTTGAAGGGAGTTCGTTTGGAAAAAACTCTTGGGCCCTATCCTGAAGATTAGGGGATCTACAGTGAATGGACTTTTTATCAATTCCTCAATAAAGGGCGTTCCATGATAAAAACGCACTTGCAGATCCCAGAATGTCTCGTTCCCTTTAGTGTTAACCACATAATGCAGGGATTTTATCTCAGGATGACTTCGTTTGATAAACTCCATGACCATATGAATTGACTTCGAATCATCCAAGCCAAACTGCATCAGTACCATAGTTTGACCCAGGCTGGTGTTACGAATTATCAGATTCCGTAGAAAACCGGATCGAGTTCGCAGGTCGTAAAAGCCCAATCCGGTGTCGAGAGCAAAATCCCGCAAACTATTCCTAATGTCGTTGGACGGGTTTTCCTGTAAATGGCATTCCTCGATATCAAGTACCCGGTCGAACCGACCAGGTATATGAAATCCCAGTCCGTTTCGCAGCAATTTCTCTCCTGACTTTATCTCTTCTGATGACAGCCAGCGGTTGTTGGAAAAGGTGAATTCCAACTTATTTCGATAGTTGGTGGTCTTATTAGAAGGTATAATGGTATTGACCGGGGGATTGGTAACGTTGGCAATTCGTTCCAATGCATCGATTACCTGTTGTTGCTTAAGAGCCAATTGGCTGGCATACTGAATGTGTTGCCATTTACAACCACCACAAGTTCCGAAGTGCCGGCAATGTGGAGTTTGTCGAATTTCAGAATATCGGTGATATTCCAGGGGTATGGCTTCGAGGTAGTTCCTTTTTTTACGAATCACCTTAATGTCAACCAGGTCTCCCGGTGCGGTACCTGCCACAAAGATCACCTGACCGTCGACTTTAGTGATGCACTTGCCTTCAGCCACCGCTCCCTGGATTTCTATATTGGTCAGAATGGAGTTTTTGGAGAAGACGTGCACGGGTGCAAAATTAGCCATTTTGTTCCAATCTCTTCTCCTTCAATCATCGGGTCTTGACGCATTAAATCAACTCGAAGCAACGACCCCCGGTTCATTCATGTTATATTTATTACGGTAACGCGCGGATTGAGACGTGAAATCATTTTTCATCCTAATAACCATTATCCTTACGATTCTAAGCATACGGGCCAAAGCGACCCACATTGTTGGAGGGGAATTGGAACTGATCCACGTCGATGGTTACAACTACTCCCTCAGGATGATTATTTATTTTGATAAGTTCAACGGCAACCCTGGAGCACTGGATAGCCTTGCCACTGTCAGAATATTTCGCCGAACAGACGGCGCTTTGATGGGTATCCACACATTGGTGCTTAGGGACTCTACCGACGTTTTGTACAGCAACCCGGATTGTGCTATCGGAATACTTGATACCGATCGGTTGTTCTACCAGGTGGACGTGACTCTACCGCCAGAACTATATAACGACCCCGGGGGATACGAAGTGGTTTGGGAACGCTGTTGCCGCAACAATGTAATTGACAATGTCTTCTACGGACTTCCTCACCAGGATAACACCGTCGGTCAGACTTTCATCCTTGAATTCCCTCCGGTGGTCGATTCGCAGGGGAATCAATTTGTCAATTCCTCCCCGATCTTATTTCCTCCACTGCGAGATTTTGCCTGCGACAACGAGCTTTATTATGTTGATTTTGCAGGGATCGATCTTGATGGCGACTCGATTGCTTATTCGCTCTCAACCCCATTGAACAGCACTACGGCCGATGCGCTTCCCCCACCCACTCCTGCTCCCCACCGGCTTATCCAATGGGCGAGTGGATTTACAGAGGAGAATATGATCCCGGGATCCCCGAAGCTGATGATTTCCAACAGGGGTCTGGTGACAGTGACGCCGAACATGGCCGGCTTATTCGTATTCGCGGTCAAAGCAGAGGAATTTCGTGACGGGGCCAAAATTGGAGAGGTCAGGAGGGATTTTCAGATGCTTGTGCTGGATTGCCCGGACCCGGGGAATGCCCCCCAGGTGCAGGCAAGATCGCCTCAAACCAATTTGTTCCTGAAGGATCTTGACACTATTCGATTTGCCATTGAGGACGAAAAGTGCCTTAATTTTTTCGTTCAGGATATGGACGGTGGAGAAACGGTCAATTTGAAGGCTTTGCCGGTAAACTTTGCCGGGCAAATAGACAGCATTTTCGCTATAAACCAGGGGTTCCTGAGTTCCGAGTTTGACACCCTTAACGTTGAGATCTGTATTCCTGATTGCCCCTTTTTGGAGAACGAACTAGCAATAATCGACTTGGTCGGGTTGGATGATTCTTGTCCTCTGCCCCTCCAGGATACTTTGCGGTTGGTCTTTGATGTGGAGGCCCCTGCTAATCAGGATCCGTTTTTCACCAATCAGAACCGAATTTACACCTACAACATAGGCGAAGGAGAGATCATAGAATTGTCAATGACCGGAATTGACCAGGACGGGGATACGTTGATTTTTGAAACATTTACCGATGGATTTACTCTGGAGGATTATGGTATTCAGGTGGACACCATCGAGGAATCTCCAGGGGAGGTGAAGACCCGGCTGTTCTGGGATACGGATTGCCAGGTGTGGGACTTTTCTGAGAGAACTTCCTTTAACATGCTATTCACTCTTAACGACAAGGATCGATGTAATTTTGTAGGTAATCCCGACACCATAGAGGTCCGGATCGATGTAGAGTTACCTCCAAATACGGACCCGGTAGTTTCCAGCGACCTAGCTCAGACCCAAGTGGTTTATCATTTGGAAGAGGTGGTCCGATTTGACGTATTCGCAAATGACGCTGACAATGACCTGGTCTCTCTAATCGCGGTTTCCTATGATTCCGGTTTTGATACACTCGGAATCAGCTTCAACCAAGTGGAAGGCCAGGGCAATGTGAGTTCCACATTCGAATGGAACCTGGGTTGCAATCCGGAGCTGTCAGAACAAGGTGAGTTCAGCATCTTTTTTATCGCCGAGGATTTTGACAAATGTAAATTGCCCAATTCCGATACCCTGGAAGTGAACGTGACCATCTTACCCCCTGAGAATGATAAACCGTTGGTGGGGGTCAGTAATCAAATTAATCTGGAATTTGATTACCAGGTTGGCCAGATGGTAGACCTTGAGATTTTTGGAAGGGACGGCGACAGCGACGATCAATTGATTCTGGAATTAGTGGACTGGGACAGCGCTGCCACCGGTTTCGAGTTCGTGAATGTTGCCGGCGTGGGATTCATTTCGTCGTTCTTTGGTTGGGAAATTAACTGCTCACATTTAACCGAGGACGCGGGTCCAAAGGCGTATTCCTTTCAGTTTATCGTTAGGGATGACGATTGTGTACTGCCTTTGGGGGACACTATGGCTCTCACCCTAACGGTGCAAGACATAGATAGCAATCCGGATATTGCACTTCCTCCCAACGTTTTCACCCCGAATGGTGACGATATCAATGATGTATACTTTATCTCTGAACTTCCCGCTAACAACTGTGTGAACCAATTTAGATTTATTCGGGTGTATAACCGTTGGGGTAGGCTGGTGTTTGAGGATAATATCCGGGATTTTATTTGGGATGGGGGAGGACATTCCTCGGGTGTCTACTACTACCATGTGGAATACAACAATTTTGAATTCCGGGGGATAGTGTCTATACGTGATTAGAATAGGGCCAAATCATCGAGCGAGAGACTGATATAATAAAGTCCACCTATCTCTCCTCCGCTTAGGTTATTAGTGTATTTGGTGTTGAGCAGGTTGGTACCTCCCACTTTGATTCTCGATTTTAATCGGGGGATACGGTAGCTGACCTGGGCGTCGAAAACTCCGTAGCTGCCAATTACCCCATCGCCATAAGGAGTGCTCCATTTGAAACTGTCCTGCCAGCGAAATATGATTTGAAATCCTATATCCGGGGTAACGCTGGGATTGCCAAAGAAGACATTAGCATTATACTCGGGAGCATTGAAACTCACATCAACCACATCGAATTCGGTCTCATCAAAATTTATCCAGGTCCCATTCAATCCCAACCAGTAATTGCGGGGCAGTAGATATTTAAGTCCCAACATAAGTCCGCGTGAATTTATTTGGCGATCTGAATTCTGATAATAGGTTATTCTTTGATGGGTCCGTGGGTCTTTGACCAGTCTAGCCGCCGCAGCCAGATCGAGGCCCGGAGGCTGGGTACCAAAGGGTCGAATTAACGAGGTTTGGCCGATGGCATTCTCCAGCGTATTATAGAAAAACGAAAAATCGGCCTGAAGTCGATCCTGGAGCCAGGTACGATATCCTACTTCGATGGTCTGGTTTTCTTCTTGCCGAATGGTACTCAAACCGCTTTGCTGGGATAGGATGCCGGCGTTAAGTATTTGTAAATTATTCTGTTCTGCCGTGGTCCTGGGGGTTCCCTCCGCTACTTCAGTTTCGACCGCCTTTGAAAAAGCTTCAACGTGAGACTCAAAAATGGCGAACCCGATTAAAGGCGGTAATTGTCCGGAAAAGCCCGGCTGGATGGTGGTGACATTTAGATCGTTGAAGCCTCCCCTAAGATCTCCGTTACCATTGGGTCTCACTACAAACATTTCCTGCAGTGAGGGATCTCGGAACCCCTGTTGGAAGCTGGCCCTAATATGGTGCTCCCTGTTGATCGAATAAACGCCAGATAACCGAGGGGAAAATCTACCTTCGTAAATGTTGTTAATATCGTAGCGAAGGGCAGTTGATAGGGTCAGTTGATCCTGTAGCAATGACTTACCCACTTGAACAAATCCTCCTACTTGGTTGAAGCTTTGATCTTCGAACACATTGTTGATCAGTTCGCTCTCCTGGTTGATTTCTTGACTCCTCACCATGTAACCAACTTGTACATCAACCAGCGAAGTCCATTCGCTGAAATCATATAAACCTTCAAAATGAGTCAATCGATTTTGGTTTTCAACTGGGGCTCGCACGGAAGAAATGAACGGAATCCTTTCATCGATCAGCCGCTCCTTTACATCTTCGAATTCTGCGGTTCCAGGCTCCAGGCGGGGAGTGTTATTGCCGAATTGATTGAGGCCTATTCCATCGGCAAACCTGCGGCCTGCCAGATGGGTGGACTGATCAAAAGGAGGCTCCAAAAAGACGGTGCTGTAATCTCTAAACCACTCGGTATTGCTTTTTACAAACAAATTCAGCGCTTGTCCCAACAGAGATAGATCGTAGCTGGTGCTGATTTCCAGATAGCTTTCGTAGGCCCGAAGAAAAAAATGAGTGCCCCGTAGCTCAAGCTTCAGGATATCGCTGTGGATATTATTCAGGACGCCGCGATTGTCCGCTTGGAAAATAGAGTTTCCAGCGGCCGTCTGATACTGCAGAATGGCTTCCAGGGTAGGTAATGGCCTGAAGTGCAACGCGATCCCAAACTTCCGATTGTTCATTTCGGATGGACTAAGATCCCGCTCGTCAAAGCCCGTCCTGGTGACCACTTGGTCCCCACCCGCCGATCCGAAAGGTAGCAAAGAAAAGATCTCGTCCCCGTAGCTGCTTGCTCCGTCATAGCCCGGATCCGTGGCCCGGGTACTCAAAGGAAGGCTGCCGGATCGAACGTTCTGAGCATCATAGCCCTGCCAATCCTCTCCTTCTATTTTGGAAAAGTTCACTTTAACGCCGATAACGTTCTTGTAGGCCAAAGCATAGCGCAGGCCTACTTCGTATACCGGTGTTAGCTCATCGCCACCCAGGGTGCCAACGCTGGCGAAGCCAACTTTGCCCAGCGCGCTTAGACCGGGATGGTCAAATGGGCTCTTGCTGTTCAGGGTGAGCACCCCATTCATGGAGTTGGGGCCGTACACCGGGCTGGAGTTTATCGGAACCCATTCTATAGACTCTACATCCAATTCAGGAACCCCATAGAAATTACCAAGGTTGTAATATTCCCCGGGAACTTGAGTGTCCACCCCGTCGGCGAGTTGAAGCGAACGTCGGTTGACGGAACTGGTAGTCCCGGCCGGACTTATGGACTGAACCACCATTCCACTACTGTTCAAATACGCTCCACGAAGATTACCTATTGCCGGATAGAAATTGAAGGCCGGTGCGTTCCGGATATCGCGGTAGGTCATCTTGTCTACTGAAAGGGCTGATCGACTAATATCTTCCGTTTTGCGGGAAGGGGATGAAACCGTTTTCGGAAAGACGCTGCTTTCGGCTACCAGTTGAACTTGAATCAACGAGGTGTCCTCTACGACCATCTCAATAGGAATGTATTGAGTTTTGTCAATTGAAAGTATTAAGGGCCGCCTTCTGGAGGTCGATAGTTCAAATCTTCCCTCTTGATTGCTGTAGGTTCCTTTGAAACTCCCTTTGGGTCGGACTAAAACCCGGGACACCGGGGCTCCGGTGGAATCATCTATAACGATGCCAACCAGGTTAATTCTGCCTGACTGGGCGCAGGCCTCCTGGTTCGGGGAAAGTAAAGCAAAAAAGAAGGCAAACGCGGTCGCTTTTCCCATCATAAAAAGTCCAACCCACCTCATAAACGCTGCTCAATTTAATAGCTTTTCCCGTTATTAATTTTTAGAGCAATCATTATTTCCAGTTGGTCCCGCAGTTTGGGTGATTATCGAACCGCCCTATGCTCCTCGTTCGCTATTCCTCCAAATATCGGAGGGCCATTCCTTATATTTGGGCTGGGACAAGGTTTGATGGGTAAGATACATTTTTTAAGCGGGGCCTTAATTTGCCTGCTGGTGGGCCGAGCTGGGGCAACCCATATTGTGGGAGGTGAATTTGAGCTGGTTCATTTGCAGAACTTCGATTACCGCCTTAGCCTGGTACAGTATTTTGACGTCGTCAATGGCAACCCGCAGGCCGAGGATTCCTCAGTAACTGTATTTATTTTCCGAAAGTTTGATAACCAGTTCATGAGGTCTATTACTTTGGACAAGGTTGACCGGGAGCTGGTAAGTTATACCCAACCCGAATGTGCCATAGGGCAGCTGGTCACTCGCAGACTGGTTTACTCGAAAGGGCTCGAACTACCGCCAGAACTATTTGACCACCCGGAGGGATATTATATCGTCTTTGAGCGATGCTGCCGAAACAACGTCATTTCCAATATCTTTCTTGCAGCCCCAAATACGGTGGGTCAAACTTTTTACCTCGAGTTTCCACCAGTAATTAAGAACCAGGAGAAGTCCAATAACTCATCTCCAATCTTGTTTCGACCTTTAAGCGACTTTGCCTGTGTCAATCAGCTGTACTATTTCGATTTTGCCGGAGTGGACCCCGATGGTGATTCCATAGTATATTCTATGTCGAACCCTCTCAACAGCTCAGCGGTAATTGCGCTGCCCACTCCCAGCCCGGCACCACACCCGGTGGTGCCTTGGAATCCGGGAATTGACATCAATAATCAGATTCCGGGTACCCCTTCGCTGACTACGACCTTAAACGGATTCTTGTCGGTTCGTCCAGATCGGAGCGGGCTCTATGCCTTCGCCCTGAAGGCTGAGGAATACAGAGATGGAATTAAGATCGGGGAGGTTCGAAGGGATTTTCAGATGCTGGTGATTGATTGTCCGGGGCCCAATTTTCCACCGAAATTCCTGGTTCGCAAAAAGGGCCAGCCGTTTCACGATCCGGCTGAGATCCTTCATTTTTCGGTCGATGAGGACAAGTGCTTCGATTTATTAATAACCGACCTGAATAGTGGGGATCTCGAGAGCGGGGAGATCCTGAATATCGACCTTTTTCCCGTAAACTTTGATGCGGATATTGGCCAGATCCTTTCCGATACTACGGGAGTGTTGTTTGGTGAGAGTGACACCTTGCAGATGGAAGTTTGCCTCCCGGATTGCCCGTACCTGGAGGACGAGCCGTTTAAGATTGAATTCCGGGCCAGCGATAATACCTGTCCGCTGGCATTGATGGACACTGCCCTGCTTTCGATCACCATAGAACCTCCTGAGAACGCCGATCCGTTCTTTATCCAGCCGACTGCCCAGATTGTGGACACGTTACGTGAAGGCGCATCCATTGGATTTAGTCTGATTGGCTTAGATAATGATATGGATACATTGGTGCTGAATTTGATCGGAGAGGATTTCGATATCGCCGATTTAGGGATGGAGCTGTCAATAACCAGCGAGGACCTTGGGGAGATCCATGCTGAATTCTCATGGAACACCGGTTGTGGCGTTAATAATTTTGGCCTTTTCGATGATTTTCCACTTCTGTTTATCCTCGATGACCTGGACGATTGCGGTACAGGTAGACCAGACACGCTCCGGGTAGACTTGCACGTTATACTTCCCCCGAATACCGACCCGGTGGTTACGACCACCCTGGATAATGGCTCGGGAGCGGAACTGATCGATCAAGATATTGACGCCTTCGAGGGTATTGATTTCCAGGTTTTCGCCAAGGACTTTGATTTCGATTCAGTAGAACTGAGGGCCGAAGGGAACGGATTTATGCTGTCGGAGCTGGGAATGAATTTTGAATCCGCCAAGGGTCGACCGACCGCACAATCCGATTTTTCCTGGGACCCGGTTTGTGCAGATTTGAGTTTAGATCTGGGTGATGAGTTTCTGGTTTATTTCATCGCTACCGATCAGGACACTTGCAAGATTCCCAATGCGGACACCCTTGTGGTCAATCTCAAGGTGATTGTGCCCGAAAATGCAGCGCCGGTGCTTACAGCTCAAAATATGGAATCTATGTCTATTCAATTGGCCGCCGGTTATGAATTAAATCTGAACCTTATTGGAGAGGATCTGGATAACGATTCCATATTTCTTCGATTGGTGGAATATGAAGGAGATCTGCCTGAGGAGAGGTTCTCATTTACCTCTATTGACGGGGTGGGCTCTTTGAGTTCACCTTTCATCATAAAACCGGAGTGTGCCGACCTGGCCATAGATTCGACGATGAGCCTACGCTTCGTTTTTGTGCTGACCGACAATTTTTGCGTTGAGCACCAAGTCGATACGCTGGAGCTGGTTTTTAATATGTCCGATCCGATACCAGACTATGAAGAATTCCTGCCACCCAATGTTTTCACTCCCAATGGAGACGGTATCAACGAGGTGTTTTTTATTCCTAACCTACCGGCCGATAACTGCATGGCCCAAATGGAAAGCGTTGAAGTCTATAATCGCTGGGGTAAGCTTGTTTTCAGTGATGATAATAGAGAATTCGTCTGGGACGGCCTGGGTGCAGCGGCAGGGGTATATTACTACTACATTCGCTACACCAATGATATTGAATACCGGGGGGTCGTTTCGGTGATGAGATGATCCAATAGAGGCGCTCTTAATTCCGCACCTAATGTGGCGGTGAATTGTTGAATTGTCTACTTGTTGAATTGTTTAACTGTTTGTCAGACTAAGACTGATCCCGGTTTTACTGCTTCCCTGTATTACTGTCACACTGACTAAAATCCAATCCCTAACCTAACACCCGTATCCTGTCTTTTCCCATCCAACAAATTGGTAAAGACATCCACCCGGACGATTTTGAAGATATGCTCAATACCCAATCCGAACTCGAAGTAGGATTTGCTGGCGTCCGTATAGAGGAAGTTTACCCCGGCTACCGCCTGTATCTTGGTTTTGCGGATCAACGGAAGTTTGTTAAAGATAAAACCGTTGAAATGGTGCTCGTAATAGGCCGTATAATAGTCACCCTCGGTGCTATAGAAATAGTAGTCCAATAGTTGAAAATTTCTAAGATCGAATTTGGCAAACGGCGTTCGATTTCCATTGAAATGTTTGAAGTCAATGAAAGTTATCTCGTCGTTATTGATGAACGTACCGGCCCTTGCAAATACCTGGCCTGTTCCCACCAAACCGAAACGGAAGTTATCAGACATCTGTGCCTCAACCTGATCATACTTAATATCTCCTCCCAGGGCCTTTAGTCCACTCCGATAGACTAAATTGAATTCGGGATAACTTGATCCCAAACTAATTTTTTCATAGGGACGCGACCAGTATTTCTGGGCGAAGCGGACATGCAACTGCAAATCAATTAGTAAAGCCTGGTGACTAACAAAGGAAGTTTCGGTCAAGGACGCGTTCAATGGGATGTTGGACGTAAATTCTTTGTCTTTCCAATTGAAAAAGGTAAAATCGGTGGTGTTCTCCAGTTGGCTTCTTTCCGCAAACTCTATTGATCCGGTGAATCGCAACCCATTGACCAGTTCATGGCGAAGGCGAAGACGAGCGTACGTCTTTTCATACAACTTCAAATAGTTCTCCTTGGCAAAAAGGGTCATCACTGTATTGATGATGGGGGAGATAGGGTTCTCGTGGTTGTACTGGGCTACAAAATGGCCAGCGGCAACTTCCGCATAGCCGAATTTCCTGGGGTTATATCCGTATCTTCCGGAAATTTGACCATAAATATCCCGGCTTGAAAATCCGTATCTAAGCTGCGGTGTGATCCGAAAAAATCGTTTGTCTTCATATCGCTTGGTGTACCCCAATCTGAGATTCAAAACCAGGCCCTCCACCGTATTAAATTGCATAGCTGATATGATGGGATCAAACCGGTAAAAGCGATCCCGGTAACTGTCGGCATGGACGTACCCCCCAAACAGAATGTTGCTGAAGGTTATTCTATTATCAACTTTATCCACCGAGTCCTTGTAAACCTTGGACTCCTTGATGATTTGAACGCTGTCTTTGATTCTATAATCGGTCAACTCGGTCTGAGTGAGTGGAATTGGCCTGATATCCGCCCAATAAAGGCTGTCTTTCTGATTGGCCTCTTTTTGGACCGAATAGATCTCGTGGCTAAAGAATTTCCGTTTGAATGCAGGCTCTATTTCATAGTTTGAATTTACACCTACAAAATATCTGTTTCCCTGAAACCCAAACGCTTTGAACATAAAACTAAATCGCTGGGTAATGAGCATCCAGTGATCCTGACCTATTTGGGCATATATTTGATTCACTTTCAGACTGTCAACGAACTCGATCTGGTTTTTAGTCAGCATTAGGTCCAAGCTGTGGATCCGCCATAAGTCTTCTATGATGTAGATATATCCAACAAAAGCTGGATCAGAACTCCGTTTTGGGATAACTTCTATCTTATTGATCAAAATATTCCCTTCATTGATAACTCCGTCTAAACGGTAACGGTAGAACATCAGGGCATTGCTGGCAATCGGGGAAACAAATCCTCTCTCAGTAAGGCCTTCTACTGAGAGTAGATTCTGGTAAAAATTGGCCAGCATTTGGTGCGCCATGTTATAGCTGAATGCCTTATTGTCACCGCTTACTTTGGAGGAAACAACGGTTTCCTTGATTTTGTCGGGCTGCTGAAAGCTGAGCTGCGAAACTGATTCAGACAGATAAGCAATGCCCGTATCCAGATTAACATTAAAGCCTAAGATCTTTTCAGGAACCTTATCCAATCTTTGGAGACCTTTTACGTACACATCGCAGGTGTAACTATCGATCTCCTTCAGGTGGAACTTCCGCTTCTTGATCGCATTGCGGATAACGCGATAGGCCGGATCCTCCTGACCGGCTTTTACTATGACTTCTTCCAGCTGGATCACATCCGGTACCATTTGGATGTTTAGCACCAAACCCTCCACGGGGACCGATATGCCATGAATTTGGGTTTTGAACCCAACATATTGGAAGACTAACTGGTAGTCACCCGGATCAAGCTGGATGTTGAAGAATCCCTCGAGGTTGGTGGTGGTTCCAGTGGAAGTCCCTTTGATGTAGAGTGTGGTAAAAGGAAGGGGCTGGCCGTTTTCATCGATAACCGTACCCTGGACTTCCGCAGCTTGAAGATCCAGTGACAGGCATGCCAGGGTTAAAGAAAGGAAGAATGGCCGCAGTATCAATTCGGTTTAGCCTAATGTTGTTATTTCGGGGATGTTAATTAATACGAATTGGTTGGTTAATTGGATTTAGAAAGCCTTAGTGAGCGCCGCCTCGAGATCAGTCCTTAAGATCTCCAGACTTTCCAAACCCACATACACTCTAATTCTATTTACCGGCACATCAGGGGCGTCGTAATTTTGGGAGCCGACCAATGCCAGGGCGGGAAAGATAAGTGACTCATACCCTCCCCACGAACAGGCCATTTTGAAATATTTAAGTGCACCACAAAAGACTTCGATCTGGGCAGGTTGTGTGCTGTATAGGTCAATGGTAAACATTCCAGTTCCCAGTTTCAGATATTTTTTGGCCAATGCATACTGAGGGCTTTTCGGCGACATCGGATAATGGACCTTTTCGACAGCCGAATGTTGCTCCAAAAAGTTAACCAGGGCCAACGTAGTTTGAGAACTTCGATCCAACCTTAGTTCCAGCGTTCTCAAGCCCCTTAGTAATAACCAGGAATTAAATGGGGAGATGATGCCGCCCAGCGTCATCAATTCGGAGTGAAAGATCTTGTTCACCATGTCCTTTGAAGAACAAAGTACTCCCCCTACGGCATCACCGTGACCCCCGATGTACTTGGTAGCCGAGTGGACCACGATGTCGACACCATAATCGGCTGGGTTTGTCCCCAGTGGAGAGGCATAGCTGTTATCCATTATGATAACGAGGCCCTTTGCTTTGGCGATCCTGGACACCTCCTCAATATCCTGCATCTCATAGGTCCAGCTATTAGGACTCTCCAGGAGAATAAGCTTAGTGGAATCGACTATGGCTTTGTCGAAATTGCCGGGATCAGTTCCATCAATGAAAGTGGTTCCCACCCCAAAGCGCGGCAGCAAGCTCGCCAGCAATTTTCGGGTCCAGCTGTAGGGCTTCTGAACGCACACCACGTGGTCACCTTTTTGCACGTTGGCGATAACAGCTGCTGCAATCGCAGCGCTTCCCGACGCAAAGATCAAAGCGTCTTCGGTGTTTTCCAGGGCCGCCATTTTCCTGGCCAGGGTTTGGGTCGTTGGGTTGACGCCACGGGTGTATAAGGGGATGGTATCTTCTTGGGCCATGGCCTCCCTCATCTTCGCCAGGGTTGTATAGTGGAAGTTGGTCGATTGGACCACGGGCGGGCTTGAGGAATTGAAATCAGCCGATTCCTCCTCCCCAAGTTGGTTCAGGATGTAGGATAAATCCATATGATGAGGCTATTGTCGTTCTGCAAATTAGATGAATTTTTGGTTACTTTAGGAGCACCTTCAACATGGAAAACAAAGTAGTTGTCATAACCGGAGCCTCTTCTGGCATCGGGAAAGCATGCGCCGAAGTGTTTGGGAAAGCAGGCGCCAAAATTGTGATTACCGGAAGGAACCGGGAGAATCTTCAAGCCCAGTCTAAACGACTTGACCAATTGGAGATCCCCAACCTGGCCATTCCTGCCGACGTTAGTGTGGAGGCCGACAACCGACGAATGGTGCAGGAGACTTTGGAGGAGTTCGGGAGAATTGACATCCTCATTAACAATGCCGGTATTTCGATGCGGGCCCTGTTCGAAGATCTCGGGTTGGAGGTATTCCGGAAAGTCATGGACACTAATCTCATGGGTACGGTATATGCCACCAAGTTATGTCTTCCCTATCTTCTAAAGACCAAGGGTACGATCGTAGGTGTATCGTCCATTAACGGTTATCGCGGAACACCGGCTCGTACGGCCTACAGCGCATCCAAGTATGCCTTGAACGGCTTTTTCGAATCCCTGAGAACCGAAGTGATGAACCGGGGCGTTCATGTGCTGGTAGTTTGTCCAGGATTTACGGGCTCCAATATTCGAAATGTAGCGCTTGACGCGGATGGTTCCTCTCAGGGAGAATCGCCACTGGACGAAGGTAAAATGATGACGGCCGAGGCGGTGGCCAAAGCCATTTTGAGAGGGGTAAAAACCAAAAGAAGGGACCTGGTGCTAACCCGTCAGGGAAGGATGGCGGTATTCTTGAACAAATGGATCCCGGGGATAATGGACGGGATAGTGTATCGGATGTTCGCTAAGGAACGCAATTCGCCTTTTGGGAGAGAGTGAAGAGTGGACCTGATTTAAGGCAGTTTTGCAGTTGGCAGTTTGCAATTCGCAATTTTTCCTAGCGCTTCAGACTACCGACTAGCTACTGGTGACTACTTCACAATCTGCCTAATCTTATTTTCCTTGAGATATGCTACTTTCTCTCCCCACTTGATCTTGACCCATACGTCTTTAGTCCCCAGAATTTCCACTTTGTGACCTTTATCGACAACAGCAAGTACATCCGATCCGGCCGAAGGACCTGACATCAAGTAGGCGGGCGATTCCAGGATTATGCCTTTTTTATACCTTATGCCGAAGTTGACCAGGTAAGAAAGCAGGCCCAGCGTAATTACGAAAAGTATTCCTGCAACTACGGGTCTTTCCCCGGTCTTAATTCTCCGATACAGGATCAGGGCAAACAGAAGCAGTGCAATCCCCAGGATTGCGAGATTGACCTCATTTTGGAATTTGTAATAATAGCTGAGGAAAAAGTCAAGATCGGTGTACTCATAGCCCACCAGGTTATGATCCTCGGCCAGGTCGTCCATCTTTTTAAGGACCCTTTCATTGGAAGTAAGCAGGTAATATCGGTTGAGGTAGTATAGGGCCGCAGGGTAATCATTCAAGCCTTCTTTGATAAAGGCCATCTTAAGCAGCATACTGGGAGAACCCTGATTCCGGTCATGGAATTCCTGATAGATCTTGAATGATTCGGTATACTTGCTTAATTCAAATAGGGAATCGGCGGTGGCCAATGATTGTTCAAAAACCTGGCCCCGGAGAGGCAAGAAAATGCCCGAAGATATGATCCCTAAAAGGAGGGGGAGTTTAAAAAGGCGACTTGGTGAATTTGACTTTAACAAGTACATTTGCACCTCGGTTTTGGGCTGCAATTATCGCACACAGGGAGCGAAATAGCAAGTCTTAGGAATTGATTCCGTAGCTCAGTTGGTAGAGCAACGCCCTTTTAAGGCGTGGGTCCTGAGTTCGAGCCTCAGCGGGATCACGAAAAGACCTCATGCGTTCTGTATGGGGCATTTTTGTTTTTTGGGGAACAGTTTTGGGGAACAGTTTCTAAGCCAATTTTAGATTTGACTTTGGCTTTGAAAATGCTTTCATGATCATTTCATCCTTTTCCGATCTGGCAATATCCCAATAAATCTTGGTTGTTTCATCTGCTACGTAAATTAGACTATTGTACAATGCTACATCAGTTGGATAATATAATTCACCTATGTCATGACCTTCCTTCCCAATGATCCTAGTATGGTTACGATCCTGTAATATTATTCGGTGATTATAGAAATCGGATACCACTACGATATCATTATTCACATCAACTGCACTTGGTGCATCCGGTATCTCCAATAGGTGAAAAAAATCAATGCCCACATCTGAAATTATTTTGATTGTGTCCGATAAATATTCAGGAACATAAATTTTGGAATGAAAGTTTGATATGTGCATTGGTCTCTGAAACGGGAAATAGTCATTTAGAATTTTCCCATCCTTAGCAATTACTACCAGTCGGTTGTTATCGGCATCGGATAACCAGATGTTCCCATTCCAGTAAATAATCCCGACCGGACCAATATTATCCAAATGTAATTCATTGCTAAAATGCCTGAGCGTTATGATCATTACTAACTACCTGTTTCAGTTATTTGGCATTCTTCTTTTTCCAAAAAAGGAATCTGCAACCTCTTCAAAACGTGCTTCCACAAGTCATCGTTTTTTCCCTCAAAAAAAACTAACTTATTATCAACAAACTGTCTCTTAGCTTTTATTCCCAATTGCTTGACGACATATACTTTTCTAATTTAGGAAGCATTCACCGCATCTAATTCTAAAAGATAAGGTGCTGCCCAAGGGCTATACTCCTCTTTTTTATCAACAGCTAAATCTTTCCAACCTGTAATTTTTCCACGACATTGTTTAGAACCACAATTACATTGGGGAGGAAAGTGTTGAACGGTATAATTTCTCATTGCATAGTCAAATGTAATTTCCTCTCCTTCAGCAATATCCTTTTTTGCTACATAATCGTGGGCACCAGTAGAATTAACTTTAATACCACAATTAGGGGTACAAGAGTGATTTACTATGCGAATTGTCTCATTATGTAACACAAACCTATTCAAACCTATTTGCGAGGCATGTGAATGATTATTCGATAATTCTTTTTCAATTGTTCCAATTAGTACGATTTCCCCTTTTTTAAAGGGTTTTACTGCAAATACTCCATTACCCTTTAAATGGGTCTCTTTAATTTCGTTCATTATTTTAATTTTCAGTAAATGATATTTTGCTTTCTTTTTGGTGGAAGCGAACAATTATAATGTTTTATAGAATGTTTGCCTTTAGATCAGCATGGCGGTATATCCGACATTGTCGGTAAACATTATTGCTACTAGCTGGTGGGTTTGTTCAGGCATGATTATTCGATTGGGAAGATAAATTGGATGAGACACATATTTATCAGTCCGAAAATTACAAACAGGGAATCGCTCCTTGGATAAATACTTTCACGAAATTGGGAAAGTGAAGATGGTAACCCCTGATGAAGAAGTTGACCTTGCAGTCAGAATCAGAAAGGGAGATCACATAGCTCTTCAAAACTTAGTTAAAGCCAATTTAAGATTTGTTGTTTCTGTGGCGAAACAGTATCAAAATCAGGGATTATCACTTGGAGATTTGATCAATGAAGGTAATTTAGGTTCGATCATGGCTGCTCAAAGATATGACGAAAAACGTGGATTTAAATTTATCTCTTATGCTGTATGGTGGATAATGCAATCCATTATGGATGCCATAGCCAAGCAGTCAAGGATAGTTCGATTACCTATACATAGAGTTAGTTCCATTACCAGAATGAATAGGACCTATTCAGAATTACAACAAAAATATGAGAGGGAACCTTCTGAGGATGAATTGGCTAAGGCTTTAGAAGTTTCCAGCGATGACGTTTTCCACACCATTGAAATTTCCAATCGCTATACATCCCTACATGCTCCTATTCTTCAAGATGAAGAAAGCAGCAATTTACTGGATGTGTTGGAATGCGACACAGTGGATACTCCGGATTCAAAATTAATAAAAGATTCACTGAGGAAAGAACTGCTAACGGCATTGTCTTCTTTAGGACAAAGGGAAGCTACCATAATCACCTTATTTTTTGGACTAAGCGGGAAGCCTATGAGATTGGAGGAAATTAGTGAAAAATTCAAACTGACAAGAGAAAGGGTAAGACAAATAAAAAAAAGGGCGTTAAGCCTACTTCGCTCAAATCCTAAGAGTAGATTATTAAAGGCATATTTAGGTTAAAATCTTTTTTGGAATCCTCTGCATTAAGATCGATCTCCAGCCATTCAAAGGCAAGATCATTGGAGGTTCCGGCTGGAAAAAATGTTGAACTTGCAGGTTGGTATCCTGAAAATTTAAATTGATCCCAAATTTCCCTTCCTAAAGGCTTCGGCCATAGCCTTTGGTACTTCTGCCTCAGCAAGGATCACTTTGGCTCTGGCTTCCTGTGACATTGCTTTCATTTCTTGTTCCGAAGCTACTGCCATTGCCCTTCTCTCTTCGGCTTTTGCTTTTGCTACCCTTAAATCAGCATTTGCCTGATCAATTTGAAGTTTGGCACCTATATTCTCGCCAACATCTACATCGGCTATATCAATGGAAAGTATCTCAAAAGCCGTACCAGCATCCAATCCCCGGTCAAGCACTGTCTTAGAAATATCTTCTGGATTTTCCAAAACTCGTTTATGTATTGGTGCAGAACCAATGGTAGTAACAATTCCCTCAGCAACTCTTGCTAAAATTGTTTCCTCTCCGGCTCCGCCAACTAATTGCTGAATGTTTACCCGAACCGTCACCCTTGCTTTAGCAATTAACTGAATACCATCTCCTGCTACTCCTGCAATCGGAGGGGTATCAATCACCTTTGGATTCACCGAAATTTGAACTGCTTCGAAAATGTTTCTTCCGGCAAGGTCAATAGCCGTTGCTTGTTTAAAATTAAGTTTTATGTTGGCTTTATCGGCAGAAATCAAGGCTCGGATTACTGATGGCACATCTCCACCAGCCAAGTAATGGGTCTCCAACTCAGTTGCGGTCAAATCCAGCCCGGCTTTAGTAGCTGTTATCAGGGACTGAACAATTACTCCGGGGGGGACTCTGCGTATTCGCATGAAAACCAATTCAAGCAATCCCACTCTTACCCCAGAAAAAATGGCGGTGATCCAGAGATTAATCGGCACAAAATACAGAAATATAAAAAAGCCTGTTAATGCTGCCAGGTTGATAAATATGAAATAATATTCCCCCATTTATAAGTCTTTATATTACCCGATTTGCTGTATCGGATACAACTTTGAAACTGGCTAAAATGCCATCCTCAATTTCCTTAAGCCACTTACCGTTATGTTTTTCAATGATAGGCTTTTGAATGGAACGGTTATTTTCAAGTAGTTGAAACGCCTTGTCCTCATCCTCATCCATCAGGGCAGTGTACCCGACAATATCGGTGAACATAATTGCAGCTAGTTGGTGGGTCTGTTCGGGCATGATAGCTGATAATCTGCCGATAAGTTAACAATAAGATTGGGTTAATGGAAGGCTGGCAGGGGGATGGAAGATTAGTAGCACAACACCTCATGTACTTCCATCAAGTAGATTCCATTTTGGGTACATAGTAGATAGCACTAGATTTCGCAAAACAACTGTTCCCCAATTTATTTGTGGGGAACACTTCTGACTAAAAATTGTATCAAGTGAACTGACGTAAACTCAACTAAAATCTCCAAAAACCTTCTTCAAATGCTTAATTAAGGTTTTTAGCTAATCTTGATTTAGTCTGGATATGAGGATTCTAGAATCAGCGGGATCACGCAGCCCTGAAGTGAACTTTGCTCTTCTTCCGGTACCTTCTATTCAATAAATCTCCAACAACTGGAGAATCAGACCAAAATATTACCTTTATGAGGTTAATTATGATTCAAGCATTTTTAACATTCTAAATCAAACTAAATGCCAAATTATTTAATTGAGATTCCACATTCAGGAAGCGCTTTGAATGTAAACAGGTTATAAAATTGTTTTGTAACATCGGGTTCACATTTACTTGCAAACGCTCATTGGGGTTGTAAAGATGGTGTTCACAAAGCGTGGTTTATAAGCGATTTTGAAAGCAAAGAGGAATCACTCCAAACTGTCCCAGCTTATCCAAAACGTAATGCAAGTATTATAGAATTGGTAAAATTCGATAAAGATGATATAGCAAAGTTTGCCGCACCTGATAAATAGTAAACTGCGTTTGCGAATTATGCCTATAACAATTCAACCCATGGTGAGAACTACGTAGACGCGATAAGGGTTAAATATCGTGTGCGACCAGATTCGGTGGATCACAAACTAAAGTTTTTTGGGATATTCCTAACCCCAGGATCAGTGAAGTCACAACTACCACATATTCAAAGGGCTCCATTACTGGCTTGGTCATCCGGTGCCAAAATGCCGGACAACTGGGGCACTAATTAGCATACAACATATCAAAATTCTACGGATTAAATTCAGGATCATTATTCGACTCAGCAGAGATGGGCATAGCCGGGGGATGATAAATGTAGGCTGGTGATCGCCTCTTCGATGAATTCCCCCAGTTCAACCCTTTTTCGATCCCAAGTCTCAGGGTCATAAACCTAAACAAATGCGGGTAGGGTCAGCGCCAACCGGACCAACGCTGGAACCACGCAACCATTCTCCGGAATCACTTGTATCTATCTTTGAGCTTCACCAATGATGCTCTGGGTCCGGCTGATTTGAAAATTGGTCGGCCAATTTATTTTACCACAAACCACAAAAATTATGCAACGAAAATTGTTTTTTTTCTCACTCATGTTTTTCACCGGATTGTTGGTTAATTCCTGTAAGGATGATGAAGCTCCGGCAGACCCTAATGTAGTATTTACAGCAACGTTGAATGGCGCAAGTCAAGCCACCCCCAACCCATCCACTGCGACTGGGTCAGCTACACTTACTTTTAACCTAGACACGAAAATTTTTACAATTGTTGTTACCTACACCGGAATGACGGCAACGGCTGCCCACATTCATAAAGGAGCCGCGGGTGCCTCAGGACCTGTAGTCTTTCCTTTTGCATCGGCCACTAGTCCAATTAATTTTACTTCGGAAGCCCTGACATCCGAGGAAGAAGCTGACCTTAATGCTGGGCTTAACTATGTGAACGTCCATAGTGATGATTACCCAGGGGGAGAAATAAGAGGACAACTTCTTAAGTAATAGTCCATTTTTGTCAATGAACACGAGGCTGGTTAAGAGGGTGGAGGGTAACCAATAAAGAATATACCATCGCCTTGCACAGAAGACTCATCGCTATCCAACATTCAGTGGGCGCAGTATGCGCACTCGGAAATTATCATCTCCCTCGGTAATCGATTATTGTTTATTGGATAATTCCCCTGGGCCGGCTCGATCAAAGCTCCCAGTTCAATTCTCTTTCTATCCTGATGATCCAGATCACCAATGGATGATCCGTGGAACATTCCTTCTTCCGAGTAAAATTCCTAAATTCAACCCAACGCCTGGAAAAAGACCTGGCTAAATACGAAAATGTACAGAATAGATAAACTTGATCTGATGCTGTGGTACTTTTTGTGGCAAAATCGGTCAAAATTCACCCGGAATCGTCGTAAGAAATCGCCGTTTTCGGTCTGGTTAGCGGGGTTACTTCCCGCCTGGCAGGCTTCGAGTCTCAGCGGGATCGCTTTGGCCCCGAAGTGAATTTCAAATTCACGAAGGAAGCCATCCAAGGATGGTCTTTTATCACTGCGACAACCTCGGGGCAAATCTCAAATGTAAATCCCCCAATCACGGCAAGCTTCAAGACATTAAGTAACATGGATTTCAAAATAGCTCTGATTTGTCCATGAAAGTTATAGAATCCCAAGTTTGGGAATTGAAGCTTTCCAGGAGTGCTCTCCGGATGACCCTCACAGGAAGCACAATCTGGATTGACAACCATGACAACATGAAGCTCAGAAAAAAGTGTCAAAACTGAGCTTACCTTTGTTAAACCGTTGGTATCAATGAGTGTCAAATCAGAAATAAACCAGCAATTATGAAAAAGAGACTACCCAGTGTTTTGATGATCCTGCTACTACCTACATTATTTTGGTACTGCCACAGCGATGATGAAGCTTCCCAAACCGGGAATCTGGTTATCCAAATGACCGACGCCCCCTTCCCCATCGATTTGCTTTCAAAAGCGGAAGTCACCATAGAGAAGATAGAAGTTAGATTGGCCGGCAGCGAAGAAAACCCCTTCCAGATATTATCGGAAGAGGAAGCAACTTTCAATCTCTTGGACTTGGTCAATGGAGTCACGGTTGAAGTAATCAACCTTGAAATTCCGGTAGGCCAATACGATTTGATCCGTTTGTATATAAAAGATGCATCGGTTGAATTGAATGATGGAGCGACCTTCGATATGACTGTTCCGAGTGGCGCCCAAACAGGACTTAAGATTTTTATTAATCCCTCCATTGAGGTTGTAGGAGGCCTTACTGCCGAATTATTACTGGACTTTGATGTCAGTCGTTCTTTTATCCTCCAAGGGAATATGGACACCCCGGCCGGGATCAAAGGCTTCAATTTCTCTCCGGTTATTAAAGCTGCCAACCTCTCCACCGCAGGTCGGTTAGTTGGAAATGTGACGGACACCCTGGCAAATCCCCTGGAAGGTGTAACCCTATCGGTATTTGCTGGTGATACTTTTAATACTTCGACCTTCACCGACATAGACGGTGATTATGCCATTTTAGGATTAACCGCGAGCAACTACGATCTAGAGGCTGAACAGGAAGGATTCACCGCTCAAGCAATTGAGGATATTGAGATCGTGTCTGCCAACGCGACTACCCAAAATCTGAAAATGGTACCGGAAGAATAGCACCAAAAATATCATGAAGACATAGAATCCCAATTTGGGCTCGCCATTTATGAACTGTCTCGGAATGTGCTGGGCACACTTTGGCTGGTTTAGGCAAGTGGGTAGCCTTTTGGGGGACCAGGCAATGTGTGTGCATTAGAGCTGGAACGTCATAAATTAACGTGAGTTCGATATAAAATAGAGTAGTTTATTGATAGAAAAAAGGCAGAAAATTAGTATATTAAGTCATTGACAATCAACAAAATAACTAATATTTCTGCCTATGTTAACTGCTACTAAAATTACTGAAATTTTTTGTTCCATTGACGATTTTTGTCTGGATTTTGTCCCAAAATTGGAAAAAAGATTGCTGGGAAGTAAAAAGCGCAACAAACCTGGTAAGCTTTCTTTATCCGAAGTAATGACTATACAGGTCTTGTTCCAGATCTCAGGATATCGAAATTTCAAGACCTTTTACAACACATACGTTTGTGGCCACTTGCGCTCCTTCTTTCCTGATGTGGTAAGCTATAACCGAATGGTAGAACTTTGTAGTGGAAGTCTTCTGCCAATGGCTATTTATCTGAAAACACAAGGGACTGGACAGTGTACAGGTATAAGTTTTATAGACAGCACTCCGTTAAGGGTCTGTCATAACAGACGGATCCATAACCATAAAGTATTTGAAGGGTTAGCTAAAAGAGGCCATTGTTCCATCGGATGGTTCTACGGGTTTAAGCTCCATCTTATCACTGCTGATACGGGTGAAATCATCGATTTTATGCTCACACCGGGCAATGTGGATGACAGAAAGCCTCTTAAAATTGAACGGTTTATTAAGAAATTATTCGGAAAGCTCTTTGGTGATAAAGGCTACATCAGTAAGGAACTTTTTAAAAATCTGTTCTTCCGCGGAGTCCATCTGATAACCAAACTCAAACGCAATATGAAGTCCTCATCCTTAACCCCCATCATGGATGCTATAATGCTCCGTAAAAGGGCTATTTGTGAGACTATCATTGATCAACTTAAAAACATCTTCCAGATTGAACACTCCAGGCACAGGAGCCCAACTAATTTCCTTACCAACCTTTTCTCGGCTTTAATCGCTTACAACTTTTGCGAAAAAAAGCCCTCAATCAAATTGAACTACCAGGACACCGGTCAACTCTTTCTCGCTCTTTAATCATTCCTTATTGTCGAACTCACGTTAAATTACTTGTGATTGTTTGCCCTATGGTATTCAGCTCATCGCCAGCTTGGCTAAAGTTAACTAAGTGAGGGTACTATACCGTATACAACGAAAGACTTTGTTCCTTGCCTCGTAATACAATATCTCCCATCAATTTGGGTGTAAAGGTATCGGGTCTCAGGTTGAGCTTGTCCAAAAGAAATTTGGATAACAAAACATTCACCCCCAACTCGTTGCATTTGGATTGAATGCGGGATGTTGTATTTAAGACATCCCCAGAAAAAGCAATCTCCCGCTTAACCACGCCGATCTCTCCAGCCATCACATAACCATAGTGTAAGCCCGCTTTAAATTCGGGCACCACACCGTACTTTTCATTATAGTAGCCCGATTTCTTATTCAACGAACTTTGAATATTAAAAAAACATTGGATACAATTGGCATTTTCTATGCCCTTGTATGTTTTCCAGGAGATCACAATTTCATCCCCTACATATTGGTAAATCTCGCCTTTGGAATATAAGATACTTGGCGTTGCGTGTTGGAATACCTCCTTTAAGAAATTGAAATAGAGGCCTTCACCTAATTGTTCAGCTATACTAGTGGAAGAACGAAGGTCTAGGAACATAAAGATCCGTTCTTCTTTTTTAGGATGGAAATACCTCCCCAATAAAAAGGAAGCAAAAACTCCGGGGCCGTATTTGTCATTCACCTGTAAGATCACCAGTGTGCCGATTAAAATGATTAACCAAAACAGGAAATTTTCCAGGTTCTCAATGTCTAACATATGGGTTAGGACAAATTGCCAGAGTTTGGGATCAGAGATCGATTGATTTTCTAGACCACTTTGAAAAAAGAGGCCACTGATCAGTGCCACAATGAAATAAAGTAGAATGTAACTCCAAAAAATACTGTTTAGGGCCCAAACGTAGCTTTTAGTCCTTAACCATTTTTCCCACACTAATACCACCACACTGCCGCCTATCATTCCCACTACCACACCGGCAATAAGCGTACTCTTTAGATAAAGCATTATATCCAATCCAGCAAACTCACATTCGAATTTCGTATCAATGATAGTACTGTAACCACTAAAAAACTTAAACAGAGCAACCAAAGTCCAGCCTACCGTGATCCAGAAAATCTTAATCAATGGACTGGAAATTTTATTTGATGAGATCAAATCCATACGAATTTGTTTATTATTTACATCTTACAAAATAGGGATTAGTAGCGTGATATGATTGATGTGTTTTAAGTTAGAGTTGCTATTGTGATGATAGTTCGTCAGTCGGCATTTTTATTAATCAACGAGAGTTGGAAAAAACAAGTGTGTGCCAAGCTCAAACGCAGGCTTGTGTTGCTGGGGGTTGGCACTCTCTTGTTTTTCAGATAACCATCCATTTCAGCATGAGGCACAACTCCTTATAACGGAAGTTGATTGCAATTCCGGTTCCATTAGAATTTGCACAAAAACCTATCCTGTTTTGTGGGCAAATTAAATGGTTAGCTAATCCGTCCAAAATGCTAATCCAATTGAATATTTGGGAGGTTTTTTTCTTTAACTAGAACTCAATCTCAAGTACTACCGCATAAACATTGGCTGAATTTGGCGAATCATTCCATGATCCCGGGTTCCCGTGGTTGGAGCTGCCGTGTTTTGAGGGCAAAAAAAAAGCCGACTTGGAAGTCGGCTCAATAAGATTCCTGATAATCATGTTCGATCTTCCGGGAGGAATTTGAATTTTTGCCCCCCTATTGAAGCTTCATACATCAGGCCACCTTTGGTCATAGTGTATACAGCAACTCCATTTTCATATGCAGCATCAGCCGAGGCTCCTGCTGTTAGGGCTACAGCCGAAGCTTGCGCGGCAAGTTCAAAATTGTTTTCCTTGAATGATCTTAGGGCCGCTTCTGTTTCAAAGAAGATCACTTCTCGGTAAGCCTGACCTCCCCATTGTAAACCCCAGGAAATTTGGGTCAATCTTGCGTATCCGATGGGCTTACCTTGTTCAAAGACAACGCCCTTGCCATGGGCTCCCCCAAATCCCATAGCTCCTTTTCCAACTGACGGAAATACTACGTAACCATAAGACTCATCAAAGAATCTTTGCATATCGGGTTTCAATTCTTTGAGGTCATCAATAGCTTTTTGTGCCTTTTGATGATCCCACCCACCGCTTTGGGCCTGAGTAGAATTGATAATTAGAATGGACAACAGTGCGATCGAGAAGATTTTCATTTTTGCTAGAGTTTTCATTTGTTTTCTTTTTAAGCGTTTCAGATTTACTAGTAGAAACGGCACTTGAGGGTTCCCGAAGGCCGGAAATGAAAGTCTGGACCTTTTTCTGAAATCTTTTCCCGTAATGGGACGGCAAATTCTTGGGCAATATCAACGGTTGACGACAGGTTGGTCTACGCGATGAGCCCAAAAGAAACGGCAAAGTTCCTTTAGATTAGGCCTCTAGGATTATTCCAAGAATCAAGGTTTATTTTTATGAGGTGACCAAGGCGGTCATGAGTTAACACTGGCAGAGGCGAATTATGCAAAGGCCTAGGTTTGCGACCTATCTCGCGATTCAATCCTCTGCCAGCTTTTTTGAACAAGCATCAAATAGAAATTTGGGACTAGACCCATTAGTAAGGTTTTGATCGTGTTCAAAAATGTTAACCCACTTGATAAGTCTTAATGGTAAAGTTATGAATTTCAATTATTTCGTGGGCATTGATGTTTCAAAGTCAACCCTTGATTTTACGGTAGTACAAAATAGTCACAGGTTGTTTCACCTAAGAACTGCTAATAGTCTGAAAGGGATTAAGAGTTTTATCAAGAGACTTATGCAGCTGCCTGGCTACCAGCCTGACCAGGTTTTGTTTTGCCTGGAATTCACTGGGATCTATAACAATCATCTGCTCAATTACTTTGAAAAACAGCAGCTCAATGTGTGGCTGGAATCGGCCCGGCAGATCAAACAATCCCTGGGTGTTTTGAGAGGAAAGAACGATCAGGTGGATTCCTATCGAATCGCTCAATATGCCTGTCGAAACCAGGACAAAGCCCAGTTATGGAAGCCTTCTCGAAAGAAAATCCGCAATTTAAAGTTCATGCTATCACTCAGAGAACGACTGCTCAAGACTAAACTGCAGTTGGCAACTCCTTTAAAGGAGGCCTGTGGTTTTGTGGATGATGATGTGATGCAACTTCAGAAAACTACCCTCAAACCGGTACTAGCTAACATGGAGAAAAAGCTCAAGGCTTTGGATCTGAAAATTTATGATTTCATTCGATCCGATCAATCTTTAAATGAGCTCTTTGAGCAAGTGACTTCAGTGGATAACATTGGATCTACTATTGCAGCCCATTTCATTGCAACTACCAATGAGTTCAAAGACTTTACTGAGGCCAAGAAGTTTGCCTGTTACTCAGGGGTAGTGCCCTTCGAGTACCGATCCGGCACCAGCTACCGGGGCCGGAGTCGAGTTTCGCATCTGGCCAATAAGAAGATGAAAAAGCTCCTGCATCTGGCAGCCATGTCAGCGGTTACTCATCCGGGGGAATTAAGGGATTATTATGAACGGAAAGTGGAATCAGGGAAAAACAAAATGTCGGTGTTGAATGCGATCCGGAACAAACTTATTCATAGAGTTTTTGCTGTAGTCCGAGAAACCAGAAAATATGAAAAAACATATACCCTGACTCTTGCTTGATCCATAGAAATCGCTATAAGTGGTAATGCCATTGCGGATTTTGCGCAAGAGCCTCTGCGTCCATTGCGGGAAAAAAATTGCAAGAATTGAAATTTGAGGATGGGAATCTCAAGGGGTTAAACCAAAAACATAGAATTCAACTTCAGACCCTAACAGACCAGCTTCTATCTGTCCAGCATATCCCTGGGGGAATGGGTTAGGAAGCAAGCTCCCTATTATACTCAGAAGGAGTTTGGCCCGTGAATTTTTTGAACACTTCGTAGAACGAGGATTTAGAACTAAACCCACTTTCCAACCCGTGGGCCAACAAAGTATAATTGGAGGCAGTTTTGATCTTCAATCTTCTTTTGAACTCCTCAATTCGATACTTGTTGACAAAATCATAAAAATTCTGGTTGAGCTTTTCATTAATAACCTGGGAGATGTAATTGGGGTTAAGTTCCAATTGATCAGCCAGCTGAGGTAGAGTGAACTTGCTTTCTAGAAATGGCTTTTCAACTTTCACATGGCTGATCAGCTTTTCGTAATACTCCTGAGCCTGGTCCTCTCTTAAAGACGATTTTTCGTACTTGACCCTGGATCTAGTCTCGGATTTCTCTTCTGTTTCTATGACCACATTATCGCCCACTTCACCAGCTTCATATACTGAGAAGTGCTGATCAATGACGTTCTCAGCGTCAAAAGCATTTTCATATGTCATTACAGCCTTGCCACCTGGGATATTCTTTTTCGCGATGCGTGAGGTGATCCACGGATTTTTTTTCAATACATTAGCCAATCGTTTACGCAAAAAAGCTATTGAAGCTTTACCTTCATAGAAGGTGACAGTGGCGACAGGAGGAAGATGAAAATTTGCCACTTCCCATTCGGTCAATTTCAAAATCACTTTTTCTTCCATGATATATGTTTTCATATGTTCACTTCAACAATATAATTTATCATTCCTGCTTTAATGCCTTTTCAATAAGCTTTGCATGGGCAAGCAGTTAAATAGAACCCCAAGAAGCCCGAGCTTGGTTGAGGATGTCAAATTCACTCAAAAGTGCTCAAAATTGTTGTACCAGAATTGTACCCAAGAAAAAATTATTGTTGTAAGTAATTGATTTTCAGCAGCTAGGAAGAGTAGGATCAGATTTCAGCGGGATCACGGAAGCCCTGAAGCGAGCTTTGTTCTACTTCAGGGTAAATCTCATACCCGAATCTCCAAACCCCAACAGATTCCCAACTTCAAATCGCAAATCGGGTTTGACTGAGACTGCCCTCTGAGGCGAGAAGCCTGCCCTGATGAGCGAATCTTCGTCGGGGTTTACCCAGAGTGCAGCCAAGGGAGCATCAGCAGGATTGCGATTACTTCCAGGGATTAGGATTGATCAATAGTTTGAGTCATTTTGACCTCGCTATTTAACTGTAAATACAGGTTCTCCAAGTGCAGCCATATCGGGTATTACTCCCAGCCCCGGTTCAAAGGAAGCAGTCATTGTTCCCTGATCTCTCTGGGGTGCTCCCTTGGCAAAAGATACCGTGACATAACTATTGAAATCCGTTGCCGTAAAACGATAACGCTCCGGAGTTGAGTGAGCCAGATGAGCTATGGCTGCAGTGACAATATCACCCCCCCAGCTATCCTCGATAGTCATGGCAATGCCCAGCTCAACACAGACATCCCGTATGCGTGAGGCCTTTGTTAGTCCGCCAAACTTGCTGATCTTTATGTTAATCACATCCATGGCATGATCAGCGTAACCCTGCAGTAGCCTGGGCAAGCTATCAATGCATTCATCAAGGACAAATGGATGATCTGTTTTACGCCTTACCGACAAGCATTCTTCATAGGTGGTACATGGTTGCTCAATGTAAACATCCAAACCCTTCACGGCATTAACCACCCGGATCGCCTCATGTTTCAACCAACCTGTGTTGGCATCGGCTACAAGAATATCGTCCGCCTCCATCACTTCCGCTACGGACCTGATTCTGTCAATATCCTCCCGGGGCCTACCTCCAACTTTAAGCTGGAACCTCCTATAGCCCTCGGCCCTATAGCTACTTACTTTCTCAGCCATTTTATGTGCCGCCTCCTGCGAAATTGCCCTGTATAGTTGGACTGTTTCCCCATACCTGCCACCCAGTAAATTACACAGCGGCTGACCGGACACTTTACCCAAAATGTCCCAACAGGCCATATCAATAGCCGATTTTACATAGAGATGTCCCTTAAGATTTCGGTCCATTATTTCATTGATCCTTCCCAAGTTGGTGGCATCCTCACCAATTAAATCTGGTCCAATTTTCCTTATCCCGGTTCGCACTCCCTCAGGATAAGATGGAAGATATGCCGAACCTAACGGACAGACCTCTCCAACCCCGTATATATCCTTATCGGTTCTGACAATCACTACCGTACTGTCAAAAACTGAAACGGATTTTCCCTCCGACCATTTATAAGACCCTTCGTGCAAGGGCAGGTCAACTTGAAAAACGGAAACGGTTTTGATTTTCATATCAATTGATTTTTACCCCTCATAGATCGAACACGTTAATGATCCAATTCCATTTTTTTTACCACCCATTTGTTTAATGCTATTAATACCATAACAACGAACCCCCACTGAATGAAGTATGTCATTAGGCTTGATTGCGCAAAAGGGTTGTACCAGTCATCAGTTGCTCCATCATTAATCAACCACCAGAGTAGCAGAATCACCGATCCAATGGGGATGAAATAGGAGATAACAATATCCCAGAGTCGATTAGTTTTGACATCGCTGGGATTGGCACTTAATATCTCCTCCCTGACCTTGCTGGCTCTGAATTTTATAATCACAAAGGCAAAGAAACCTCCCGACAATAGCAAAGCAAGACCCCATACAAAATCCTGATTAGTTATATTGAGATTTATAGCTGAAGGAATTCCTAAAAGGTAGCTAATGCTTACAATCAACAAGATGGCCAATGGTCTGGTCATTCCACCATCTATAAAAGATCTTACAATCATTTCCAGTTGCGCAATCAATGATGAAAAACCAGCGATAGTTAACCCCAAAAAGAAAATAATGGTAAGTGCTTTGCCAAAAAGGATTTTTTCAAATAATTGTGGCATCCAAATAAAAGTCAAACCTGTATAAGCCGGACCACTATTTTTCATGACCCCCAATATTTCGGAAGTTGAATTGCCAAATTGATTGCCAAGTATGGCAAAAACAGTCCCAAATACCATTATGCCAGCTATCATGGAAATAAAATTATTCCCAATGCCTGTCATGATGGCATTCCTTACAATGCCAAATCTCATTTGCATATAGGCCCCATATGTAATGAACATTCCCCAACCGGCACCTGTATCCCAAGCATTTTGGGTCAGTGCCGCTACCCAAATTCTGGGATCTCCGAGCTGCGCCCATTCAATGGTTAAAAGGTATTTGACACCCTCCATAGAACCGTCTAAGGTCAAAGCTCTTATCAACGCGATAAATATTATAGTCAATAAAATTGGTATGAGTACCTTATTAAGTCTTTCTATAGAATCTATTCCCTTCCAAATAGCAATTCCTCCAAGAGACATGACTAGTGCGTGGGTTACTAATGGCCATAAACTATCTTGGTAGTTGTTCCAGGTAGCGATTGAAATTTCTGAGGTCGTGGGCAACTCATGAATGAAGGAATAAACAAAATAGTAAACACACCAACCCAGGACTACTGAGTAAAAAAAAGTTATAGCTGCAGTTACGAATGTCATAAATGAGCCCATCCATGTAAACTTTCGACCCGCAAATTTCAATACGGAACCCACCACTCCTTTTCTGGTGCTAATACCTGTGGCATATTCTGCAATAATCAACGGTATACTCCACAGAAAAAGGAAAATTATCCAAACTAGAATAAAGGCTCCCGCACCGGTTTCGCCTCCATTTTGGGCAACAATTCGTGGAAATCTCCAAATATTACCGGTTCCTATCGCTATTCCCAGTGCGCTAAGAAGGAACCCCCAGGAGGTTGAAAATCTTTGTTCTTGAGTTTTGTTTTCAGGCACGTTTAGTTAAGTTAATGGAGTAGACCCCGGAGGCATATTCCTCCTAAAATATTCAAACATCGTCTTTCGTAGATGTAGTGAATTATTCCCCCTTTCATAACCTCAATTTGTCAATGAAAGGTATAGAATCCCAAATTTGGAATTGTCAGTTATGAAACTGTCTCGGAATGCGCGGTGGACAATTCACTCAAAAGTGCTCAAAATTGTTGTATCAGGAATTGTACCCAAGAATATCTGGCTTTTGCAAGTAATTGATTGTCAGTATTTAATAAGAGTGAAATTCTGATCTCAGCTGATCACGAACAGCCCCTATTTTGGGACTTTTTTGTTTGTTTGAAGTTTCCAGGACCCTTTTTGTTAATTAGCCCACCATACGGTCCAAACCTGGTGGTAGCAGCATAACAATTGGTGACGGGCCGAGGAAGATCATAATTGGCTAACTTCAAAGTCACTAGTCGACCAATTATAAAGGGAGGAACTTCATATGACCTATGCCAATGCAAATTTTCTTGTAGAACTAGATTGGCTCTTAGAGCGCAAGGATGAGCCTAATTTAGTCATCGTAGACTGCCCCGGGGAATATTACTCCTTTACCCGTGCTCACATTCCCGGAGCAGTGTGTCGTCCGGAACATTCGTACGTCAAAGGCAAAGATGCGGAGGACAACATTTCGTTGCATCTACCCAATCTGACCATTATTACTTCAACTTTTCCTCAAAAAAATCAACGGTCCGTTGCCAGGCCAGTTTAGCCGCAGCTGGATCGAAGCGACCGGTGGTGTCATTGTGAAAGCCATGATTTACTGCCGGGTACATGTATGCCGTGTATTCCTTGTTGTGCTCTTTCAAAGCGGCCTCAAAGCTCGGCCAGCCTTCATTGACCCGGGTGTCCAGTTCAGCGAAATGCAGAAGGAGAGGTGCCTTTATCTTCGAAACCGACTCAGAGGATGGTTGTCCTCCATAAAAAGGAACCGCGGCCTTGAGATCGGGAACTTCGACGGCCATCATATTGGAAATCCAACCTCCAAAGCAAAATCCAACAACACCAATGTTTCCAGTACATTCCTGATGACCTTTCAGGTATTGATAAGCGGCAATAAAGTCTTGAAGCATCTCATTGCGGTTCCGCTGGCGCTGAAGGGTCCGTCCTTCATCATCATTCCCGGGATATCCACCAAGAGGAGTTAGGGCGTCAGGCGACAAAGAGATAAATCCAGCCAGGGCGGCGCGTCGGCCCACATCGGCGATGTGGGGATTCAGTCCCCGATTTTCATGGACCACCACGACGCCGGGCAACTTGCCATCAGCATCAACCGGCCGGAAAGCTGGCCCCGGATCTCACCTCCACCTTGGGGGGAACTGTAATTGATAAATTCAGTTGTCAGCCTGGGATCATCGGGTTGAATTTGAATGTTATCATGGTAATTCGGCATGATGAAACTGAGCAGGGATGCTACCGTAAGTCCACCCACTGCATAAGTAGATAACCTGTCCAGGAATTGCCGCCGGTCGATCCGACTGTGAGCGTAGTCATCGTACAGGTCAAATACTTCTTGGCTGACGTCTTGTTTGCTAATTCGTTTCATAATGATCAGGTTACCTAAATTTTACTGGCAATATCAATATTACAGTATGACTAATCCAGCCAAGTGTGAAATAGACCCCTCTTGCAAGTTGCGGTTTTCCACAAAAACTTCCAAAAGAGGAAATTACGAACCAAGGGGCGCGGACCGCCATAGCCAAAGCGACGGAGGCCTTTTTTAACTGGGGCCGAAAAACCAATCTACTAGCCCCAGATTCTTAGCAATATCCAAATCGCATATTCCGAACCAAACCAATTCTGCATTTTCTAAAAGGACCGGGGCAATTTGGCTTAGGTTTCATAATTGAGAACGCCGAAGGATTATCCGTGTCATCCCAAGGCCTGGTTATGGTTGCTGAACCCATTTTCATACATTCGCTTTTCGGCGCTGGTACTGCTATGAAAGTGGCTCCCTCAACCTCCCTGGGAGTCTTTCTGGTTTTCCCTCTTAGTTTCCTTACCGAGAAGCCAGATATCTATTCTGCAGTCGATTTGTGACGGATGCAAAAATCGCTCGAATTTGACACGGTTTGGAAACGGTCCTGTTTCAATGACAAATACAGCTACTGTTGGATGCGGCAATGTCGGCTAGGTGTGTCCGTAATATGAAGAACCACCCGAATAAAAAAAGTGGTCAAGATGAAAATAGTTATGACATTGACTATGTGTCCTAGATCCGTGGGCAATATCATCCAGACTGGGTGGCAATTTGATAGGAATCTCAAGATAACCAGATAAAGGCTGTATATTCATACTAATGCTGTTATGGTATTACGCTCAATTATTATTATCTAAAATGTAGGCACTTATGAAATCGCCATTTCAAGTAAATGTTATTGTCGTGGTACTACTGTCACTGATTGTGACCGGAACGGTTCTAACGGGTGAAACCAAGAAGAATATGGTTACTGACAACGTAGCTTATTCCACGCCTGAAGCACCTTATTCCACCCCGGAATCAGTTGAGTACTATGCAGCCGAGGATGTTTATCTGGTCACCAATATTAACGGCTGTCCATTTGCGGCCGACGGCAATGGTTTCATCTCGAAAGTCAAACCCGATGGTAATCTGGTTGACCTTAAATGGATCGATGGCACAAAAAAGGGCGTAAGTTTGAATGCGCCCAAGGGAGCGGCCATTATAGGAAACAATCTTTTTGTAGCCGATATCAACCAAGTCCATATTTTTGAGCTACCTAATGGCCAACAAAAAACATCCATTACGATTAAGGGAAGTACTTTTCTAAACGGAATCACGCCAGGGGCACATGATGACCATGGGTACGTCACCGATAGTGGCTTTAACGACGGATTCACAGCATCAGGTACCGACGCGATCTACAAATTCTGGGCCAATGGCAAGTACGAGGCGATTGTCGAAGACCCAGAAATGGGCCATCCTAATGGAATCCTAGCAGACGGAAATAAGCTCATTGTCGTGACATTTGGGACAGGCCAGGTATTCAGCATCGACGAACAGGGCAAAAAAGCTGCCATGCCAACCCCGCCCCAAGGCGGGCTTGATGGTTTGCTGAATTTGAAGGATGGTCGTTTTGTGATTTCCAGTTGGGGTGGTTCGGCAATCTATTTTTTAAATAAGGACAATACATTCAGTGTTCTTATGGACTCTCTAGATGCACCTGCAGACCTGGGTTTCGACACCAAACGAAATCGCGTACTGGTTCCCTTATTCAAACAGAATAAGGTGGTTTTTCTGCCACTTTGAGAACAACAACCAAGGCACTCTTCGCAAAAACGTCCATTGATCGCTAGTGAGCTATAATTTAGGCCTGCACATTTTGGGATTGGTTCCCGAGCCCATTAGAGACCAACCTCGCTCATAGATTTAATTGCAGCATCGTTCACAAATTCCTGGCGGATAATCAAATCGTTTTTTTGATGGAACATCTTTCCCTGGAAACATTAGACTATGTAGTTATTATTGGCTATTTCATTTTACTGAGTGGAGTAGGGTACGGTGTTGGGAAAAAAGAGAAAAATATATCCGATGACTACTTTCTTGCAGGCCGATCGCTTCCGTGGTATGTCGTAGGGACATCGCAAGTAGCCTCTAATATTAGTTCTGAGCAGTTTGTCGGAGTTATGGGCTCGGCCTTTGTTTATGGAATATGCGCAGCGGTATTTTCGTGGGGAAACATAGGTTCTTTCTCTTTGTTGATCTGGTTTTTCATTCCCTTTTTGTTGGCCTCAAGGGTATTTACCATCCCGGAATTTTTAGAAAAGAGATTTAGTAATTCCCTGAGACAATTTTTTGCAATTGTTTCTATCATAGCCAACGTAGTGGCCTTTCTTGCTGCGGTGTTATATATAGGTGGTATTGTTGTTACAGAAATTGTTGATTTCGGGATAGCAAATACCACGCTACCCTTTGTAGATGCGAATGGTGCTTTTTTTGAGATAGAATGGAACTTACTTATTGCAATCGTAATCTCAGGAATACTATCCGGGGTATGGGCTATTTACGGAGGTTTGCGTTCCGTAGCCTAGACTGATTTTATAACCCTTATTGTAATGTTTTTGGGAGGTATTGCCGTTACCTGGTTAGGCTTACAATGGCTTTCGGGAGATGCTGGTTCTATTGTTGACGGGTGGGGTATTATGATGGAAAGAAATAGGGCAGCAGCAGGTGCGTGGCTGGAAGCAGCTTCAAAACACGCAGACCAAATAAACGGTTACATTGAATCCGGAACTACCGATAGATTATCAGTTATTCAGCCCAAAACACATTCTTTCACGCCCTGGACTTCACTAATATTATTGACGTTCTCAATAAGTATCTGGTACAATGTCATTAACCAATTTATGATCCAACGTGTATTAGGTGCGAAAGATATGTGGCACGCGCGTATGGGGATGGTCCTGGCGGGATTTATTAAGATATTTACGCCATTTATATTGGTTGTCCCGGGTTTGATATTGTTTGCTGCGAAACCGGAGTTGATGCTTGCAGACTGGGACACTGTAAGAATCACCTCGGATAAAGTCTATGTGATATTATTGAAGTCCTTTGTTCCGGCAGGATTAGTTGGTCTTTTCTTGGCAGCCTTATTCGGGGCTATTCAATCTACTGTGAACTCAGTCCTTAATTCTACCTCGACCATCTATACCATAGATATTCATAAGCGGTTAATTAACCCAAAAGTTTCCGAGAAGAGTTTGATAAGGATTGGAGTCCGTTCCTCCATACTGGTGTTATTCATAGCTATTTGTATTGGCTATGGAATAACCTATTACAAATCGGAAAACTGTATACATTCAGACCTTATACGCATTTTTTGCGCCGCCTTTTGCAGCGGTCTTTCTTTTGGGAATTGTTTCTCGTCGGATCAATTCAAAGGGGGCCTTGGCTGGGGTATGTTCAGGTTTTATTCTTGGGTTCCTGTTGAATTTTTATTCCAATAATTATTTGTTGGTTTGGGCAAAAAATATAGGAATGGGTGATGCGGCTTATTATCTCAATCCTGATCACTTGCCCTGGGCTAAACCCTTCTTAAATCAGGCCAGCATAAATTGGGTGTTTTGTGTATTGGTATGTTCGCTAATTAGTATAATGACAGCACCGCCCAGAGCAGAACAGGTGACAGATGATCTTGCGATCAATTGGAAAAAGTTAAACATTTTCAATGGGCTAGGAGGTAAGTGGTACAGAAGCGTATTGTTCTGGTGGTTGTGGTTTGCCGGGTTAATAATCTTTTTGTTTTGGATGTTCCGGTAAACATAAATGCAACTAAAGGATCATATAGCAATAATTAGAGGGGCTCAGGGGATATTGGATCCGCAAGTGCTACTGAATTGGCTAGTTGCGGAGTTGAGATTGGAGGGCTGAGCTTAGGTAACCTCGACATTAGATAATAGAGTTTGAGAACCTTATGAGTTTACAGTCAATATTCAAAGGCAATATTGGTTTTGGCAGGCGGGATATAACCCCGCCTCCGGGCATCTATTCAAGGTGTTGGGGTGCTGCCAAATTTGACGGTGCAAAAGGCATTCATAAACCGTTAAATGCTACTGCCATGGTTATGGCTGTTGAGCACGGGCCTGAAAACTATTATGTACTTGTCAATTTTGACGGGACATTATATGCCAACAAAGAAGATGAATGGCAAACGCGCAAAGCGGTAATAGAGGCATTGAATACAGATATTGCTCAGGTGATGATTGGTGTATCACACACGCATTCGGTCATGTTTCTGTCCCGGAATAATGCAGATAAACCCGGAGGTGATCTGGTAGTTCCATATCTGACTAAAATAAAAGAACAAATAGTAAACGCAGTTTTAGAGGCCAAAGACAATTTACAACAGGCCAGTTTAAATTGGTATAAAGGGAATTGTGATCTAGCAACGAATAGGGATTTGAAGGTTTCCGGTCACAAAGGATACATTACGGGCTATAATCCTGAAGCTGATGCGGATGGGACAGTTTTGGTAGGTAAAGTAGCAAACGGTTCCGGTGGAGTATTGGGCATACTGGTTAATTATGCTTGTCATCCAACTACACTGGGTTGGGAAAATGAGCTAATATCTCCTGATTATGTTGGTGCGATGAGGGAAACGATTGAGGCTCATTATCCACATGCCCTATGCATGTTTTTGTTAGGTGCTTGTGGAGATTTGGCCCCGTCCCATCAGTATACAGCTGATACAGAAGTTGCCGAGAAACATGGCAAAAAACTAGGTTTTGCAGTTTTAAGCGCCATGCATGGCTCATCTCAAAGTGAGGAGTTGAAGTTTGATAAAATCCAGGAATCAGGGGCACCTCTGGCAGTGTGGAAGCCGGAGAAGAATAAAAAGTATTCTGGAATGCTACATTCTCAAGTGGAAAGAGCACCAATTAAGATTAAACCTGATTGGCGAGATAATAATCAATTAAAAAAGGATTTAGAACATTCCACAGATAGGATAACTCAAGAAAGATTATTGAGAAGACTAAGAGTCCAAGAGTCTCTTGGTGATACAAATGATTTTCATTTGCCAGTATGGATTTGGCGTCTTGGAGAGGCGATCTTGGTCGGGACACAAGCGGAAGCTTATTCAAAGCTACAGATTGAGTTGAGAAAAGCGTTTCCTGATCATACAATCATTGTCATGAATTTGATTAATGGGGCCAATGGCTACCTCCCGGAATCACATTTATATAGGGAAGATATATATTCTGTATGGCAAACCCCATTTGATAAAGGAGGGCTGGAAATACTTATCGAAACTTGTAAAAAAGCAATTCAAAAAATTTGTGATAATCCCGCTCCGGCCTGAATTTTTGAAAATGGCTGCTCCTTAGCTCCAATAAGGATTGACGGGAAATCACCCCTTTCCCTAAATATTTCCCCAGCTTTTCTGTGCCATAAATGTTAGCCATGATAACAGGCAAGATAATACAGCCGGAATCACCTTACCACCCCTGGATGGAACGCTGCTTCAGGGAAAGATCAATGGGTCTATCTTACCTTAAAGCAGACCCTTTCATAGCGCCTTTGAGATCGGACCCCAGGTATGAAGACTTGATTATGAGGATGAATTTTCCGCAGTGATAGCCGGATCCTGGACCCCGATTCCCGATTGCCCATCATCATTCTTAGAATCTTCGACTATACATGCTCGATGATCGAGCCGCTATCTAAGAATGAATTCTTGTGTTGAGACGGTGAACCGCTCAGGCAGTTGCCATTCCACTATGGTATATGGGTAACCAAAATTGAAAGGTTGTCCCCTCCTTGGGTTTGCTGATTACTTCTATGGTGGTGTTATGGATCTCGAGGATCTTTTTTACAATGGCAAGGCCCAGGCCGGCGCCGCTACCACTTTTGAGCGAACCGCTAGCCTTTTTGTATCGCTCGAATATGTAAGATTGTTCGCTTTCGGGAATACCGGGTCCGGAGTCTCTAATGAGGATTTGAACGTTGTCAGGGGAAGCTTTCATTTCAAGATTGATAATTCCTCGGTCCGGCGTGAATTTCAGGGCATTGTCCATCAAATTTTGAATTGCCCGCTCAACGAGTTTGATATCCGCAAATACTAATGGCAGGTTGTCTTCCATCTGAAGGTTGATGGTGATATTCTTTTTTTCCGACAACATCTTGTACTTATGGTAGATATCCATGGCCAACTCGGAGATCAGGAAAGGTTCCTTTTCAGGTTCAACTTGCTTGGCTTCCAATTTTGAGTATTCAAATAATTGGTCAACCAAGTGGGAAAGCCTCCCTGTGCTATTCTGCAGAACATCAAGATACTTGAGCTTCTCTTGCTCGGAAAGAGTCTCGTGTTTGATTTGTAAAGTTTCAATATATCCCTGGATTATAGCCAAGGGTGTACGCAGGTCGTGCGAAACATTGGCTATTAACTCTCGACGAAGCCGATCAACGGACTTTATCTTGTCGATATTGTCCACTATAGTTTCCGCCATCTGATTGAAGGACACCGCCAGGCTGGAAAGATCGGTTTTTTCAGCCTGGTCTATTCTTGCCTGGAGGTCGCCATCCTGAAATCTTTTTACTGTAAAAATGATGTTACGAAGGTTTTTGGTAAGGTACCATATGGCCAACAGTCCGATCAACAATGCGAAAACCAGGGTTGCAATCGTCGCCCCGGTGCCTAAGCGCATGAAATAGCTGGTAAACAAGGAACTGGTCACCGTTTCAAACTCTTGGCTGGCTAAAATGATGTAGATATAACCTTCTTTTCCCCCCTCATTGAAATGTGCCGCCGAAAAGATCTTCTGGACACCCGGATTCCGTGGATCATCACCGGTCACATATTGTCCACCATTAGACGAAATAAACTTCTGAACGGGTTCCAGAGAGACCTGTTTCATGGGCTCATTAGGATTATGCTCCAGGACCACAGAATAGAGGACATAACCATCGTTATCCAAAAGATAAACTTCAATACCATGGTTAACCGCCATCATATCATGCATCAAATCACCAAAAAGGGGCTTGTTAACACTTCCATCCTCCAGGAAAGGAGATTCATTCTGAAACTTCTCATTGATCAAGTGATTAGCGATTTCCGCATTCAGCCTCTGTGTGGCCTCTTCAAAGTACTTATTGGTGAAATAGGCAGTAATAAGAATGTAGGTCGTGCCGACCAGCAAAATGATCAGCAGGAAGGCAACGGATAGCTTTCTGATCAGCTTATTAGAAAGGGTTCGTTTATCACTCATAGTAATTTCTTTAGTCCAGCTCTTCGTTAAACTTATATCCTACTCCCCAGGTGGTGAGAATGTAATTTGGATTAGCCATATCTGGTTCTATTTTAGCTCTTAGCCGGTTAATATGTGAGTTGACCGTATGCTCGTAGCCTTCAAACTCATATCCCCAAATCAAATTAAGCAGCCTTGAGCGATTGTAGCTTTTGCCAGGGTTTGATGCTAAAAGCGTCAGCAGTTCAAACTCCTTGGGAGACAATTCAACTTTTTTTTCATCCACCAGAACCCGGCGCTTTTCCACATCAATAAACAGCCCTCCCGACTTGATCTGAGAGACTGACTCCTCAGTCAGGCTATCCTTTATCAGCTGGGTCCGACGAAAGATTGCCTTCACCCTGGCTATGAATTCCCGGATGCTAAACGGCTTGGTCATATAGTCATCGTCGCCTATCTCCAGGCCCAATACCCTATCGATTTCTTCCGACCTTGCGGTTAGCATAAAAATTGGAGTATTAATCTCTTTGGCCCTTATTTTCTGGCACACTTGAATACCATCAATTTTGGGAAGCATTAAATCCAGAATAATCAGGTCGGGGTTTTCCGAGATAGCTTTGGCCAGTCCATCTTCTCCATCATAGGATTTAGAGATTTCCAGGGAAAGGTCCTTCAAGTGGATCTCTAGCAGATCAACAATCTCCTTATCGTCTTCTAATGAGTACTTTTTTCACTTGAACCAACTCGACAATTGCAAATGAACGAACGGATTATCACAAAAAGATCACAACTCTGTAATATTTGATAACTCTCACTGATTTCATGTATTCCTCTTGGAACTGAGACAAGAAACAGCTCTGAAACTCCAAAAAGTGGAGAAATCTGAAAATGGCGCCTTCTGTACTTTTTGTGCCGGTAGGACCTTAAATAAAAGGCCAGCGGGCTAAATCCATAGAACCTGTTAGTGTTTGGGCATAAAAAGGTGATAATTTTTGACATAACCTTGAGCATTTCGTGATTCTTCTGTGATCTCTACCAAGGAGTTTTGCCAAAAAAACAGAAGATGAAAGCAAAATTTATTCTATCGGTTGTGATTTTGGTCGTTGCCATCTCCTGCAAGGACGACGAGCCTGCCCCTGTAGTTATTTCGAATGACTTCACGGTTACCGTGAGCAAACGTTCAAACTGAAAAGAGCTATTTCCAAAGCGGAGTATTCAATACACCGGTTGGAGACAGCGATGCTGGTCCAGCCACTCCCGGCAAATCCTACCAATTCTCATTTTATGCAGGAGTAGGTCACCGATTATCTTTTGCGACGATGTTTGTGCAATCCAACGACCTCTTTTTTGCCCCGGCAGCTGAGGGTCTTGAATTGTTTGATACGTCTGGTAGCCCTTTGTCTGGTGATATCACCGCAATGGTTAGCTTGTGGGACGCTGGAACCGAAGTAAATGAAGAACCTGGTACGGGTGCGAATCAGGCGCCCCGGCAGGCTGGTCCAAATACCGGCGATGCCGAAACCGGAACGGTCTCCCTTATTGAAAATGTGAATGATGGATTCACTTATCCTGCCACTAATTCGGTTGTCACCGTTACGATATCGAATCTAGGTAATATGTTCACAGTTACCTTAGAGAACATATCAGAAACCAGTTCCCTGGCATCCCCGCTGGCGCCAGGAGCCTTTGTAATTCATTCGGGTGGCACGCCCCTGTTCGTGAAAGACCAGGCGGATTTAGGGGATGGACTCGAGGCAATTGCAGAAGACGGAGATCCCTCGGGTTTAGGAGGTGTAATTTCAGATGAGACCGGGTTAGTGACTCCTATGGCTCCAGGAGGGTTTGCAATTCATTCGAGTGCCGTAATGCCATTATTTACAGGTGGTAGTCCTGTTAGCGCCAACGGACTGGAAGCTGTGGCCGAGGACGGAGATCCCTCCGGATTAGGTGCTGCTCTGGCTGGTCTTGAGGGAGTAGTTAGCTCAGGAGTATTCAATACGCCGTCCGGCTCCTCAGGCCCGGGCCCCCTGTTGCCCGGAGGCTCTTATGAGTTCACTTTCACCGCTGAACCAGGAGATTATCTTTCTTTTGCGACCATGTTTGTCCAGAGCAACGATCTTTTTTACGGATTCGGGGATTCGGGGATAGCCTTGTATAGTGGCGATCTACCTGCAACCGGTGATCTCACAAACTCTTTGATGCTTTGGGATGCAGGGACGGAAGTAAACGAAGCACCGGGAGCCGGATCCAACCAGGCGCCTAGACAAAGCGGCCCCGATACCGGTACCGATGAAAACGGTAATGTGCAGGTGGTTAATGACGACTTTGAGTATCCGGCTACCAATACGGTGATATCGGTCACGATTTCAGCAAATTAGGATCGGAAGTGGGGTGTGATTTGTGTGGGAAGTATGGCCTGTATTGGGTCATACTTCCTTTTTTGTTACCATTTTACACTTAAGGAGCATTACCCGGCCTGAACCGTAGACGCATCCAAATTCGTGGTCTTGTCCACCTCTTCTCCGGTTTCAAGATGATGTTTGATTCCGGCCAGGAATTTCACCCAGGTTTTCTCATTTATCTTTTTCATGCTCAGATTGTTCAGCAAATTGCCTAGCACATTGGTCATTTGGTATTCAAAAGTTCCGGTTACAATAGTGGCATCGCCGTCCGCCTTAACCCAGAACTCGGCCTCCATGCCTGTGATCATGGGCATATTTTTGGTTTCGTAGATATCGATTTTCATATATTCCCCTTCGCTCCATTGTACTATCCTTTCCTCAACCTGGGCTCCCATGGCGGCGAAGTCGCAGTGCCGCGTGGCACCCATACCTTGCTTCTGCTCAGAGGTAGAATATGATTTGACGATATTAGGGCTGAGCTGGTAAACATTACCAAAATCGGCCAGAGCCTCCCAGACTTTCTCTTTCGGTAAATTGATTGCGACACTACGGGTGATTGTTGTTGTGCTCATGATCTGGCTTATTTATGTTTTCTAAATCCCCGATAAAGTTACCACACTTTTTGAATTGAAGTGCCCTGGAAGTGAGTATGAATTACCTCCACCGTGCCTTAATGACTGCATGCAATGTCTGCCTCGATGGTCAAAACTGTTTCAGGTAGGTTCCCGATTGCAAATCCTGGCAGGGGCCGTGCCTGTATATGGCACAGCCTATTTGATTTAGGGTCCTCCGTATGCTTATGGTCCCGGGTTAGGGATTCAAGCCTCTATAGAATGTATAATAATCTCCTTCATTCATGCGCTGAGCCAGAAGGCACAATTCCACCAAATGGTAATCGCCCCACATGCATGACTCTCCATGGGCCACTTTACTCCCCTCAGGAATGTAATCCCACCCATTTGGTTGGTGGTAAATGGAATGCAAAAGCAGGCCCTGGTGATTCTCGTCGGTGGATAGGTAAGGCTTTGCCAGCAGTGTCTTTAATATGGTGAGTCCGGCCTTTAGATATTTGGCTGAAATCACCGGGTCGCTGGATTTGAGTATTTCGCCCAGCCGTAGCAGCCCCTGAGCACCAATTGCGGCCGCTGAACTGTCGACTGGTTCAAAGTCGTTAAATGGATCGGATGGTAAACTGCGGTAGTCACCTAGTTTGTGCAACTGCGGCGCCCCGGTATCCCAATACGGGATTCCGTCGGAAGCTGTGTTGTCAATGTAAAAATCACAGGTTGCCTGCGCCGCCTTCAAAAAGGCAGCCTTGACATGGGCCAAATCGGGTCGATCAGGGTTGAATTCGTTTAAGAATTCCAGGAACTCACTAAAGCCCAATATCGCCCAGGCTAAGCCCCTGGTCCACGTGGTAAATCCTGAAAACCCTTGTTGTGTGTTCGGACAGCGGTAGTTGCCATCATTCAGGTTAAAAATCGACTCATGGGCCACTCTTCCTGGTACGTCATAGCGATCACGGCCTTCACCATAATAGACGGAGTACTTAGCTGTGGTCAATCCGTGGGTAATGGCCCTATCCAGCAGATCGATTTCGCGGTCATTCTCTTCAAGCATCTGGTGTTCCAAAATACTGGCAGCGACCAGGATCCGGCAGGTTCGTATAGTATCAATAAACAAAGAGTGCGGTCCATTGAAGGAGTAAATATATCCTCGTTCCTTTACGTCGGACCATCTTTTGGCCTGCACAGCCCCAGACAGTTTCAGTGCCAGCCTATAGAATTCCAGTTCGCCATCGGACATCGTGAATTTTCCCTGATTGCCCAATCGTAGCAGATTGCCATACGTACTGAGGTTATTAAATCCATGATCATGCACTCCAAAATGGCTAACGTGGTGGGCCATTTTGCTTATCGTATTTCTCCTGCCCGTTTCAAGCAAGCTGCTCTCCGCTGTTACGTCGTAAATCAAAAGAGGAATCCCAAATTGAAAACCCTGGGTCCAATCGGTCCACCCCCTGGTGGTATACTTCCCATTTTCGGTAAAAACCGGGGACCCTTGGGCCGGATCATACTCTTGGTCAAGCAACTCGGCCTTGCGAGCCGCAAGCGGCCAAAACCGTTGCAATTCTGAGGTAAGCGAATCAAGATCGATATCCAGATCGATATTCATGCGGATTTTTTTGATGCGATGAGTGGTTATTATGGTCGCAAGAGGTCTAGCGATCTTCCTGCGCCACCTGAGATATTTTCCCACGGAGAATGTAATGCCATCCCATCTATTCACAAAACTATTTCTTCCTAAAATTTTACCGGATCGGGCCCGAGTTTCTTTCGAGAGCCCAAAAGTCGACAATAGGTGGCATTATCTTTCCTGAAAATGATTAATGAGCTAATTTGGCCAACTTAAATGGATCTTCATTAAGTGCACAAAACTGTAATCGTTAACGTCGTTGGATTAACATCCAGGTTGCTCGGTGAGAACACTCCTTTTCTAAAAAAATGGTCAGAGCAGGGAAGGAGCATTACTATTGAGCCTACTCTGCCGGCTGTGACCTGTACCGCCCAGGCCACCTACCTAACTGGAAGCAGACCCACAAAACATGGCATCGTAGGCAATGGCTGGCTCTTCCGGGACGAGCTTGAAGTGAAATTATGGCGTCAATCCAACAAACTCGTTCAAGCGGAGAAGATCTGGGATGTGGCTCGAAAAAAGGACCCTACCTTCACCTGCGCCAACATGTTTTGGTGGTACAACATGTACTCTTCCGTTGATTATTCGGTAACCCCCAGGCCCAATTATCTTGCCAATGGACGCAAGGTACCGGATGTGTACTCCCACCCTGTGGAATTGCGGGATTTTCTAAATCATGAACTGGGGCCATTTCCGCTATTTCATTTTTGGGGCCCTGGAACTTCCATCAAATCAAGTCGATGGATCGCCGATGCTTCTATCCTGGTAGATGAGATGCATGAGCCCACTTTGACCCTCATCTATCTACCCCATTTGGACTATAACCTGCAGCGCCACGGTCCCGACGATCCCAGGATCCACCGAGATCTTTCTGAAATTGATGTGATTTGCCAGGATTTGATCACTCATTACCAAGAAATGGGGGCGCGAATCATTGTTCTTTCGGAATATGGAATCACCAGGGTACAACGTCCAATTCATCTGAATCGAATTCTCAGGGAACATGGATTGCTGGCTCTCCGTCGTGAACAACATTGGGAACTGTTGGATACGGGGGCGAGCCAGGCTTTTGCACTGGCAGACCATCAGATTGCCCATGTGTACGTCAAGGACCAAAGTAAAATTCCTCAAGTAAGGAGTCTGCTTGAAAACATCGAGGGCGTCGATATGGTGTTGGGTGAGAATGAAAAGCGAGAATTTCAAATTGACCATATTCGATCCGGTGAGCTGATAGCAATTGCTGACAGCGACAGCTGGTTCACCTATTACTATTGGCTGGAGGACCAGTTCGCACCGGATTTTGCCCGCACGGTGGATATTCATCGTAAGCCGGGATATGACCCTGTTGAAATGTTTGCAGATCCCAAGATACGATTTCTGACACTCCTGGTTGCTGGTAAACTGTTGAAGAAGAGCCTGGGCTTCAGCACCTTGATGGATATAATTCCTTTGGACGCCACCCTGATCAAGGGGTCTCACGGAAGAATAAATAATCAGGTCCAGGATCAGCCAATTCTAATCACTCAACAGGGTGAATTCTTCGATTCGAATATTATCAGCTCTCATGAAGTATTCGATTCTATTTTGTTACATCTTGGGGCCTCATAACGCAATTAGCAGAGGCAAATTTGTTATCTTTGGTAATGCATTTTGCATGGATGATTTGGAAGCAATTAAGAACTTTCTAGGTGAGCTTGTTGAGCGAAGGTTAGCCCAGGAGAGCAAAGATTGGTTAGAAAGCCAAATTCAAAAAATACAGCAAACAGATAAGCCTGGTCCTTTTTATTTAGCACTCAGTGGCGTCCCAAGACACGTAGGTAAAGGAGAACTTGACCTTACCGCCCAGGACCTTGATCAGGCCGACAGCTTAAGAGCTGGTTTCCATCCTGGAGGCTGGACCATGGATCGGGTGTGCAGGGCTTTGTTGATTCTTTCTTTATCCCGCCAGAAGGATTTTTTCCTCAAAACGATCGAAACACTGTTCAGCACGGCCGATATGAACGAGCAAGCGGCCCTGTACGCGAGTCTTGCGGTGATACCGTTTCCCGAGGAGTTTACTAAACGAGCCGCAGAAGGTATCCGTACCAATATACTCCCTGTTTTTGATGCAATCGCCCTTGACAATCCTTATCCATCCAACTATCTGGAGGACGCTCCGTGGAACCAAATGGTTTTGAAAGCGGCCTTTATGGACCGTCCCATTTATCGAATCCAGGGCCTGGAAAAGAGAGCCAATGCGGATTTAGCCAAGATAATTTCTGACTTTGCCCATGAGAGATGGGCTGCCCACAGAAACGTATCTCCTGAGTTCTGGCGTCCAGTTGCCAAATTTGTTGACGAGCCAATATTGCAGGACATCAAGACGCTTTTTGGAGATAAGGATAAACTTCAACACGATGCGGCTTGCCTGGTGTGCCACCAAAGTGACCATGAAGAAGCTCGGGCGTTGTTGGAGGAAAGGGGGGATCAACTTGCCCGGATAAGAAGCCAGGAGCTGAATTGGGATTCACTAGCAAATGAATGGTGGACCCGCAAGAATCAAGGCAATTTGAGTTAAATTAAGAACCCGATTGTAAAACCATAAAACAATGTCGGAAAAACTTACGATGCTTATTGACCCTCATGTGCACATGACCTCTCGCACCACCGATGACTACCAAGCCATGGCAGGAGCTGGGGTGGTGGCCATTATTGAGCCCGCATTTTGGTTGGGTCAGGCCCGAACTACTGTTGGTTCGTTCAAAGACTACTATAGCAGCTTAGTTGGCTGGGAACGTTTTCGGGCCAGTCAATTTGGAATTCAACACTATTGCACCGTTGGCCTGAACTCCAGGGAGGCGAATAATGAACCGTTGGCCGAGCAGGTCATGGACTTGTTGCCCCTGTTTCTAGGCAAAGAGGGAGTTGTAGGGGTCGGTGAAATTGGCTATGATGATCAGACTGAGGCTGAGCACAAGTATTTTGGACTGCAGCTGGAGCTGGCAAAGGAAAACGAGTTGCCGGTGCAGATCCATACTCCGCATCGGGATAAAAAGCAAGGGACTTCCCGGAGCATGGATCTTTGCGAAGAACATGGGCTCAATCCGGGTTCGGTTATTGTTGACCACAACAACGAGGAGACGGTCGAAGAAGTGCTAAATCGTGGTTATTGGACCGCTTTTACCATTTATCCTTTTACCAAAATGGGTAATGAGAGAATGGTGGAGATAGTGAAAAAATACGGATCCGAAAAGATTTTCATAAATAGCGCCGCTGACTGGGGAATCAGTGATCCCTTGGCAGTTCCCAAAACTGCGGCCTTGATGAGGGAGCACGGAATTCCCGAGGATGACATCGTCAAAGTCTGTTACCAAAATGCCCTGGACGCATTTGGCCAATCGGGCCGGATGCAAGAGAATGATTGGATTGCGAATCGGTCTATAGATCAGAGTCAAAAATTTCTGGGCAATTCGATACTTCGAGGTGGCCAGAAACCGCAGGTCGGTACCGGCGTCGCCAACATAATCAGCTAGTAGTCATCTGAGAAGTCAGTACTCCAGATCCATGATAGTGATGAGCAGACTTGTTGCCCATATTCGATTGGCGCGCCCAGCCAATATTTTAACGGCAATCGCTGATATCCTATTAGGCTATGCGGCCTCGGGTTCGGTTGTTAATTTCTTCAGTGATGACAGGTTTGAGATCGCCATGGTTAACCTCGACAAACTGCCCTGGTTGATGTTGTCTACCATCGGCCTTTACGGAGGTGGTGTGGTAATGAACGATGTTTTTGATGCCGAGCTGGACAAAGTCGAAAGACCAGAAAGACCTATACCAAGTGGTCATGCTTCAATCAGGAGTGGAATGCTAATGGGGTGCTCACTTCTCCTTCTGGGAGTTTGGTCGGCTGCCCAAGTTTCCCTAACGAGTGCCTTGATTGCCTTCAGTGTTGCTTTTTTGGCCATACTTTACGATTCATACGGAAAGCACCATCGCGTGCTAGGTCCAATAAACATGGGTGCCTGCCGAGGTGGCAATCTTTTGCTAGGAATGAGCATTATCTCCTTTGGTTGGATGAGTTACGCCTTGGCCCTGGTGCCCGTGATCTATATAAATGCCATTACCATAATCAGTTGCGGTGAGGTCACAGGCGGAAACCCACGGAACCTGATCCTCGGTTTTATCTCGTATGGCATTGTGGTTCTGGCCATTCTTACGTTGGTGTACTCCAACAATGCAGATTTAATGCAAACTGCTCCTTTTCTTTTACTTTTTGTTTTTTTGATCTTTCCGCCAGTAGTAAGGGCTATTCGGCAACCCTCACCCACCAACATTGGAAAGGCGGTGAAAATGGGTGTATTATCATTGATCGTAATGGATGCCACCATTGCAGTGGGATTTGCCGGGTGGGCTTACGGTTTGTTAATCCTCTTATTATTACCCCTGTCTCTTCAGCTCTCTAAATCTTTTGCGGTAACCTAGCCACATCGTTTCAAAATCTTTAGCTTAGATTTACGGCGGTTTCGTGCCAACGCTGGGTTGGAATTCCAGGATGAAAGCGATTCGACAACAGTTTGCAGTTAATTTCGAATATGAAGTCATCTTCACTGATGGGGTATTTGACCCTGGCAACCTGATCTTTCATCAGCTGTTGGAACAACAGCCAAGAGAACGTCCATCTAAGATCATGATCCTGATTGATGATGGTGTCGATAGGAATCATCCGAAATTGTTACCAAGGATTAAGGAGTGCATCGGCAAATATCCCGACCTCCTTGAGTTGTGCGGGAATCCGATGGTTTTACCCGGTGGCGAGAAATCCAAAAATAGTACCCGCTGGTTGGAAAAAGTACTGAAGTCCGTTGATGAGAACAAACTGGACCGTCACTCATATTTAGTAGCGATCGGCGGGGGTGCGTTCCTGGACACTGTCGGCTTTGCTACCAGCATTGCGCATCGCGGCATCCGGCATATTAGGATTCCCACGACAGTCCTCTCTCAGCTTGATTCGGGTCTTGGCGTGAAAAATGGTATCAACTATTTCGGCAAAAAGAACTTTGTGGGCACTTTCACTCCACCGTACGCAGTCATTAACGATTTTGGCTTCTTATACACCCTGAGCGATCGAGATTGGCGCTCCGGAATAGCTGAGGCGATAAAGGTAAGCTTGATAAAAGACCGGAGTTTATTTTCATCTCTGGAGAGGCATTCTGGGGAATTGATGACTCGCGACCTGGAAACCATGAAAACCGTAATTTATGAATGCGCCAAACTTCATTTGGATCATATTTCATCCGGCGACGCGTTTGAGTTGGGATCTTCCAGACCACTCGATTTTGGTCATTGGGCGGCTCACAAATTAGAGCAGATGACCGATTATGAGCTCAGACATGGTGAGGCCGTCGCCTTGGGCCTCGCTCTGGACTCCACTTATTCCTTTGTGGCTGGAATGCTACCGGAGGACTCCTGGAAAAGGATCATCCGTCTGTTGAAACTTTTGGAGTTAGAGGTGTATTTGCCTGAGATGTCCAAGATGCAATCAGGAAAGCTCATCCTGCTTGAAGGATTAGAGGAATTCCGAGAGCACCTGGGCGGAGAACTTACCATTATGCTCTTGAAAGATATCGGTGAAGGGGTGGAAGTAAATGCTATGGATAACCGCTGGATGGAAGAGTCGATCAAAACGCTGGCCCAACTCGAGCCAGAAGTTTTCGCCAGAGATTTGGATGGAAGTAGGTAAGAAATTTCATCTCACTTATTGCACCAATATTCATCCGGGAGAAAATTGGCCTGATGTAAAGGAAAGCTTGAATAGGCATCTCCTAGAGATCAAGACCAGGCTCAGCCCGGATCATCCTTTTGGGGTAGGGCTGAGATTGTCGAATCAGGCCGCTGTGGAATTGCTGCAAAAGGACGAGCTGGCTCAGTTCCGGGATTGGCTGGACCATAATAACCTCTATGTTTTCACCCTTAATGGTTTTCCTTACGGCAATTTCCATGGATCAAAGGTTAAGGACACTGTACACAAACCTGATTGGACAACTAATGAAAGGGTAGTGTATACCAAGCGACTGTTCCAGATATTGTCGGGCCTTGTTCCAGATAATATCGATGGCGGTATATCTACTTCCCCGCTTAGCTACAAACACTGGACTCAAAATGAGGCTCAGAAACGATCGGTTTTTGAACGCTCCACCCTCAACTTGCTTGAGGTGGTGGATTATTTGCAGAAGATCCATCAGGAGCAGGGCAGGATGTTACATTTGGATATTGAGCCGGAGCCAGATGGGCTTATCGAGAATACTCAGGAAACCATCGATTACTTTGAAGAGTGGCTTATTCCAGAGGGTAAAAAATTTTTTGCGCTCAAGCTGCAGGAAGCCGAAGTAGAACGCGTGTTGAAGAACCATATTAGGATCTGCTACGATGTTTGTCATTTTGCAGTCGAGTATGAAGACCCAGCTAAGGCGCTTGATCGATTTGATCAAGAGGGAATTCTAATCGGAAAAATTCAAATCAGTGCCGCCTTACGAGCGGTTTTGCCTAACGATATCAAGGAAAGATCGATAATAAGCAGTGAGCTGCAACCCTTTAACGAGTCTACCTATCTTCATCAAGTGATTGAAAAAGATAAGAATGGTCAATTGACTAATTATCCGGATCTTCCACAGGCCCTGGACCAGATTCATAAACCGGATGCCAGGGAATGGCGCTCTCACTTTCATGTTCCAATCTTTGTGGAACGATACCAGAATCTTCTCTCTACTAGGGACGAAATTGAGAAAGTCCTAAATATTATTCAGCGGAGGCCAGTTACAGATCAGCTGGAAGTTGAAACCTATACTTGGGAAGTTTTGCCGCTTCCTTTGAGAGAAGACCTGAATCGATCAATTGAACGCGAACTAAATTGGGTCCTGGACCATATGGGAGTCGATTAATTGAAGCCATATCGCAAGAGAAGGAACCTCGCCAGAGCCTCCCAAGAAATTCTTCATCCACCAACTGTTGGCCGGGGTAGCGAAGCCTACTGCTAAATCAACTTTGACCCTCCAGGAAAATGGTACTTGTTTAACAAAACTTATTCTAATAACTTCATATTATAAAAGCTCCGAACCCTTATAACTATGGCTTCTTTCAATCTAAAAGTTAACGACAAAAATAAAAAGGTCAATGTCGATCCGGATACTCCGGTTTTATGGGTGTTACGAGACCATCTTGACCTGGTAGGAACTAAATTCGGATGCGGCATGGCAGAATGCGGCGCGTGCACCGTCCTTGTGGATGGCGTCGCTGCCCGGTCGTGTTCGATGCCGATCTCTTCTGTAGGGGACAAATCCCTTACTACTATCGAAGGCTTGTCCGAGGATGGAGACCATCCTTTGCAGCAGGCGTGGATCGAACACGATGTCCCACAGTGTGGTTACTGTCAGGCCGGTCAAATTATGAACGCAGCCTCTTTGCTGAATCGGAACCCGAAACCCAGCGATGATGAAATAGATTCCGCAATGAATGGCAACATCTGCCGCTGCGGAACCTATATTCGAATCAAGGCAGCGATAAGAACAGCCTCCAGTAATATGGGCTAATCCCCGATTTTCAATTGCCAAAACACAAAGACAATCACCATGACTCTTATTAAAACAAGTTATAACCGAAGATCATTTTTGAAGGTTTCTACCGCCGCCGGAGGGGGTATGGTACTTGGCTTTAGCTGGCTTGCGTCTTGCAGCCCTTCAGCCAAGGAAATTGCTGATATGCCCGAAGGGTGGTTTGATATCAATGCGTTCATTAAGATCGGCGATAATGGAATGGTGACTATTATGTCACCTAATCCTGAGATTGGTCAAAACGTCAAAACCTCCATGCCCATGATCGTTGCCGAGGAACTGGATGTGGACTGGAAGGATGTAACTGTAGAGCAAGCGGGCCTTGATACTCAGAAATACACTCGACAGCTTGCTGGTGGAAGCCAGTCCATTCGGAAGGGCTGGGAGGGTTTGCGCATGGCTGGGGCTACAGCCCGCCGGATGCTTTTACAAGCTGCCGCCGATCATTTGAAGGTACCTGTTGATGAACTGACGGCTGATGCGGGTGTCATCAGCCATAAAAAGAGTGGCGAGTCATTGGGCTACGGCGAAGTTGCGTCTGCCGCTTCATCGGTCGCAGTGCCTGAAGAGGTGCAGTTGAAGGACCCTAAAGATTTCAAGATTATCGGAAGCCGGCAGAAAAATGTGGATGGCCCTGGGATCGTAAAAGGTGAGCCGCTATTTGGGCTGGATTCCGTTCGTGAAGGAATGCTAATCGCGATGATTGTACACCCCCCTGCCTTTGGTATGAAACTAAAATCGGTAGATGGAAGCAAGGTGAAAAGCATGCCGGGGATTAAGGATGTGATCACTATCGATACGGCTCCTGAAGACAAGGAATGGTCGGATACAAACGCTTTCACTCAGTTGGTAGCCGTAGTAGGCAGTTCAACCTGGGAGGTGATGAAAGCCAAGAAAGCGCTCCAGGTCGAGTGGGAAGTAGCCACGGAGGCCGAAAGTAGCGCCAGCCATGACGCCGCGTTGAAAGATGCCTTGGCCAGAGGTCCGGAAAATGGAGAGGCTGCTCGCAAAGATGGAGACCCGGAGTCCGCATTCAAGAATGCGGCACAGGTTATCGAGCGTACCTATAGCGCTCCTTTTCTTGCGCATAATACGCTGGAACCGATGAATTTTTTGGCGGATGTAAAGCCGGAGCGCGCCGAATTAGTAGGACCCGTTCAGACACCCGAGAATTTGAGAAAGACAGTTGCTAATGTTCTAAGTCTTTCCGAGGATAAAGTTTCTATTATGATGACCCGAATGGGGGGTGGATTTGGGCGTCGCCTTTATGGCCACTTCGGTGTAGAAGCAGCCGTGATTTCGCAAAAAATGAAAACCCCAATTAAGTTGGTCTATTCCCGGGAGGATGACATGACCCAGGGTACGTACCGACCGGCATATCGAGTAATCTATAGGGCAGCTCTGGATAAAGCGGGGAAAATGACCGGATTCCATGTCAGGGGTTCAGGAATGCACGGAAGCCCTGTATTTGCCAATCGCTTTCCGGCGGGAACAGTAGATAATTATCTGGCTGAAAATGTCAGAGTCGAATCCAATATTTCCACTGGCGCGTGGCGGGCTCCCCGATCCAATTTCATAGCTTGTGCTGAGCAGTCTTTCCTGGATGAGGTGGCTGAAGCCGCGGGTAAAGATCCGATAGATTTCCGATTGGAATTGTTTGAACGCGCACTAGAGAATCCGGTAGGTGAAGACAATGATTATGATGCGGCTCGATTTGCCGGGGCTTTGAAGCTGGTTAGGGAAAAATCCAAGTGGGATCAGAATATGCCGGAGGTACACCGCGGGGTATCCGCATACTATTGCCACAACTCTTATGTTGCACAGGTCGTGGATGTGGTAATGAAAGATAATAAGCCCAAAGTACATAAGGTATGGTGCGCCATCGACTGTGGGATCGTTGTGAATCTCGAGGGAGCTTTGAACCAAGTGGAGGGCGGCATTATCGACGGAATCGGTCATGCGATGTACAGCGCCTTAACTTTCAAGGATGGTCAACCCGAACAGAACAATTTTGACAAGTATCGATTGATACGTCATGCCGAGGCACCAGCGGAGATTGAGACATTCTTTGTGGATAATGGTATTGATCCGACTGGATTAGGAGAGCCGTCTCTGCCTCCGGTTCAGGCGGCATTGGCCAATGCCATGTACAAAGCATCTGGAGAGCGCTGGTACAATCAGCCTTTTGAATATGCTGAGAAGGATCTGGTGTTAGGATAGTTACGTTCAGGATTTTAGAGTTGCCTCGAAATTATTTGACCCTGCCCCACAAGATCGGAGCTTTGTGGAGAATCGCAATTCCGGGGTCAACAATGAAATGGAGAATTTTAGCTCTTCAGGCCCTTCTTTTTTCTTTTTCAAGCTGCACCTACAGGACAATTTACGATTCCTCGACTCCATTGGGACATAATCTTATCAAAAAGCATGACAAGATTTCTGATATTGACAAAGTCCAATGAGGTGGTGGAACTACAGGTCGTGTCGTTTGACGGCCGGGTAATCTACGGTACCGTAAGTGAGGGAGGTGGATCGAAAACCCTGGAGGAGTTACCTCTGGTCGCGGCTTCAAGTATTAAGAAAAGAAGATAAAATAAGTGTTCCGGACGGCTAGAGTAAGCGGCCTTTTGAAACAACCCGGCTCACTTTGCCAGGACCCATACTCCACCAGAGTTTTCGCCCAATGAAATCGCAAACGGAGCTGAGGATGTTAAGATGCCGAACTTATTTGCCTTCAAACGTGCCTCGGGAACAAGCGGTCGAGCATCAAGAGAACCGAGCCAAAGGACAATTTCTTGGCCTAAAATGAAGGTAATAGGAAAATCCTCTTAATAATCTTAGAGATGATTAGAGCAAATCTATACTTATTGCTTCCTCCCCCTGAGCCAAAACTGAGAATGCAAAGGTTACTTCCCCTGTTGCTGGCATACTTTCTCCTAGCGATATCTCTACGGGCCCAGAGCGACGAAAATCTGTTTGATTTCTGGAAATTCTACTCGGATGCCGAAAATGCCCAGTACAAGACATCTTGCTCCTTCGCGTTCAAGCAGCTTGACCAAAGAAAAAAAGCGATTGCCCAATTGAGTACCACAGGGGACCACTTGGAGAGGCAAAAGTTGGTAAAAGAGAAATTACTGCGGCTGATGGGACCTTTTCCGGAGAAGACCCCTCTGAATACACGAGTAACCGGTGTAATCAAGAAAAAGGATTATCAGGTTGAGAAAGTGGTTTATGAATCCATACCCGGTTATTATGTAACCGCCGCCTTGTTTTTACCCAATAAACGAAAACGAAAAGCCCCTGCCATACTTTATGCAAGCGGGCATACAAAAAACGGTTTTCGGAGTGCAGTGTATCAACATGTTATTATTAATCTTGTAAAAAAAGGTTTCATAGTTCTGGCCTTCGATCCGATTGGGCAGGGAGAGCGATTGCAATATTTTGATGAAGAGAAAGGAGTATCCCAGTTTGGCCCGACTCATGAGCATTCCTACCCAGGAGCTCAGTGCTACATTGCGGGCTATTCACCCACAAAATATTTTGTGTGGGATGGGATCCGAAGTGTAGATTACTTACTTACCCGGGACGAGGTAGACCCAAGCAGAATCGGCATGACGGGCAGATCAGGCGGGGGCACCCAAACTGCATATGTGGCGGCTGTAGATGACCGGATTTATGCAGCAGCTCCTGAATGTTTCATTACCAGTTTAGAGTATATTCTAAAAACAATTGGTCCGCAAGACGCAGAGCAGAACCTAATGCATACTATAAAGGAGGGTATCGATCATGCAGATCTCCTGGAAGTGAGGGCACCCAAACCCACCTTGATGATCACTACAACCCGAAATTTTTAGCATTCAGGGCGCAAGGGAAACCTTCAGTGAGGTCAAGCAACTCTATAACGCTGTGGACGCCGGGGAACACTTGCGAATGGTTGAGGATGACGATGGTCACACATCAACCAAGAAAAATCGTGAGGCCATGTACGCATTTTTTCAGGAGCACTTGAATCATCCTGGTGATCCCACTGATCTGGATGTAGGGATTTTCGAAGAAGAGGAATTATGGATTACTGAGACAGGTCAGTTGTCGACATCCCTGAAAGGGGAAACGCTGTATTCTTTAAATAAGGTGGTAGTTGAAGACCAGGTGGCTAACCTGGAATCTTCCAGGTTGGATTCTGAGAAGCATCTTGCAGCGGTTGTTTCTTCAGCGAGAAAAATGTCCGGATTTGACTATCCTGAGGACTATCAAAGAGCCGTCTTTGCAGGACGCTATGATGAAGAGGAATATGTTCTGGAGGAATACCTAATACCCGGAAGTGGAGATTTTATGCTCCCTATTGCCCTGTTTATGCCCCCGACCAAGCGGAAAAATGAAGTGTTTCTTGTATTGGATGAACGGGGAATGGACAAAGCAGCAAAGAAGGACAGCCTGGTAGATGCTATTCTTCAAGGGGGTAAATCCGTATTGCTATTTGATGTTGCAGGTATTGGCAGTCTCGGACCCGGGTACTTGAAAGGGGATGCATATATCGACAGTACATCTTTCAATCAGTGGTTCGCCGGAATTTTAACCAACAAGTCACTCGTAGGGATACGGGCCCAGGATATTTTAAGGATCATAACCTTTCTTAAAACCGAAATCAAAGGAGTTCACAGTATTTCAGTAATTGGCTCCGGGGCAGTTTGCAGTGAACTTTTGCATGCGGCTGTTTTCGATGCTACAGTCCAAAAGATCGCCTTAATTCAGCCATTCTTAAGTTTTGCTGAAATAGCATTATCGCCAAGATACTCGCCCTCCTTTATTCCCTCAACCGTGGCTGGAGCGATTAACAAATATGACCTTCCCGATCTGATAGCGGCGCTTAGTCCACGAAAGGTTTTGATTGTTGATCCGCTTGCCGCTGACGGGTCAGTAGCCGAAGAAAGTAAAATCTCGGATTTGCTAGCTTATCCTGCCAAAGTGTTTGCCCAAATGGATGCTGAAGATAATTTGGTCCATCTCACTACCTCAGGCAGTGGGTCATTCATCGAGCCTGTTCTAAAGTGGTTGGAATAATGCTGTTGCCAGAGTTAGCGTGGCAAAACGCCCCAACTAATAATCACTATTGCTACATAACCATCAATCGTGAAGGGCTTATTTATAGGTGTCACGTCCGTTGACATTATTTATCAATTAAAAGAATTCCCGGATGAGGATTCGAAAAATTACGCCAAGTCGCAGATTATAGACATTGGGGGACCAGCTACCAACGCGGCCTTCACCTTTTCAGCTTTGGGTGGGCAGTCCACTCTGATTTCAGTAGTAGGTAGGAATCCGTTATCCCCCTTCGTCAAACAGAAAATGATCGATTATGGAATTCACCACTTAGATCTCAATGCTGATGCAACGGGTTATCCCCCAATTTCATCCATCCTCGTAAATCAACACAATGGCTCCCGAACCCTGGCATCCACCAAGCCCGTTCCCGCTAAGGCCCTAAATTTAGACCAGGCAGTTCTTCCGGAGTACGATGTTGTTTGTATTGATGGATTTCATGCCGATTGTGCATTAGATATTCTCAAACAAAACCATCGTGTTAAGCCCGTCGTCTTCGATGGCGGTAGTTACAAGCTGAAAACCGATGAGATCCTGAACTACGTTTCCTATCCTTTATTTTCAGAGCATTTTGAGTTTCCAAGTGGGATATTGTCCGATTCACTTCAGGAAAAGGGGATTAAGCAATTCGCAGTGACCCATGGGGAAAATCCAATTCAGGTTGTTGATAACGAGCGTACCTATGAAATACCTGTTCCTCCGACTAAGGCATTGGACACCTTGGGCGCCGGAGATATATTCCATGGAGCGTTTTGCCACTACATACTGCAATTGGATTTTCGTTCTTCTTTGATTAAAGCAGCTGGTATAGCGGGATTGTCCTGTCAGTTTTTGGGAACCCGGGAATGGAGCAATCGTATAGCAACGATCAAATAAGTTACCGAATGGCGATGTGTTCTACTTAGTCATATTTTAGCAAAAGGGGTACCGAAATTCCACCTCGCTAATCTCGGCAGTTTGCATATCGATGCCTCAGTGGATTTGACACACCGCAGGGGCTAGCCCAAAGGTTGTTCCATAACATCCGATTTAAGATAAGAGAAGAATTGATTATGGATATGACCTCTGCGTAGGTCCAAAGCCTGAGGACAGATTGATTTAGAAATTTTTGATGATCTTGTAAGTATTTTCCCCCTATGACCCTAGCCAATTTAAAAACCCGAGCCAACTCCCGGGCTATTTTGCTGATCCATTGTCCTGACCAAAAAGGGATTATATCGGCGGTAACCAATTTTCTCAGCGATCACAACGGCAATATCCTGGATCTTGATGAACATGTCGATTCCGAGCACAACGTGTTTTTCATGCGCGTCGAATGGGACTTAACCGGTTTTGCAATCCCGACAGACGAGATTAGCGATCGCATCGGAAATCAACTTGGAGACCGCTACCAGATGAAATGGGCACTGCATTTGGGGGACAAGGTGCCCAGGATGGCTGTTTTTGTTTCACAGCTGTCACATTGCTTATACGATATTCTTTCACGATATCAGGCTGGTGAGTGGAAGGTGGAGATACCACTTATAGTAAGCAACCATCAAAAACTGCAGGACGTTGCCAGTAGGTTTAATGTCGATTTCCAGTTCTTTCCGGTTGATCAAAGCAACAAGACGGAGCAAGAGAAGACGCAGTTGGAATTACTTAAGGACGCCCGAATAGATTTTGTAGTACTGGCCCGCTACATGCAAATTCTTTCTCAAGACTTTGTAAATCAGTTTCCCAACAAGATCATCAATATCCATCATTCTTTTCTTCCTGCCTTCCCGGGGGCTCGACCGTATCATTCAGCTTACGAGAAAGGAGTTAAAGTCATTGGGGCCTCCAGTCATTACGTAACGGCCGACCTGGACTCAGGCCCTATCATCGAACAGGATGTGGTCAGGGTCAGTCATAAGGATTCCGTCCAAGCGCTGGTTAGGAAAGGAAGGGATCTGGAAAAGATCGTATTATCCCGGGCCATTTGGAGCCATTTGCAACGGAAAGTACTGGTATTTAACAATAGAACGGTGATTTTCGATTAATGATCGGACCTTGGAGCCTGAACTTGTTTTTGATAATCAATCTTTCGATGTTTAGGCGACTTGATTAAGACTATGGAAGGAGGGAGCAGAGGCTTAAAAAGAACTTGGATCCTGGCAGGAATTCTCGCCTTTTGGGTAACTGTGGTTATTTATCAAAGTTGTAAAGATCCAGGCAAAGAAAGGGATATAACAGATTCTCCCTTACGAGAGATCCCTGGGAACTATTTAGGAGACCAGAACTGCCGAGGTTGCCATTCCAAGGAGTACGATCAATGGAAGGGCTCCCATCACGACTGGGCTATGGTTGAGGCCAGCGATTCTTCGGTTCTGGGTGACTTCGCCGAAGCCAAATTCGAGGAAAGCGGTATCACCTCCTTTTTCTTCCGAAAAGGTCCTGAATTCTGGGTACGTACCCAGGGCGTTGACGGCGTATACGGAGATTTCAAGATCCTGTACACATTTGGGGTTGAACCCCTGCAACAGTATCTGGTTGGGCTCGCCGGCGGAAAGCTCCAAGCACTTCGGGCTGCCTGGGATACCGAGAAAAATAGATGGTTTAATCTCAATCCAGATCTGGATATTGCACCAAGGGAGTGGCTGCACTGGACAAAAGGAGCTATGAATTGGAATAATATGTGTGCGAATTGTCATTCGACCAACCTGCGAGAGAACTTCAATTCGGATTCCGGTACGTACGCTACCACCTATTCTATCCTGAATGTCAGCTGCGAGGCCTGCCATGGAGCGGGAAAAGAGCATCTCAATTACATAGAATCATCTGAATATCACGAAGGACAAAGGGTGAGCGGTTCCTACCTGCACTTGACCTCCGGTATTGCTCCGGAGCAACAAGTGGATCTTTGCGCTCCATGTCATTCACGACGAAGTCGCCTATCCGGAATCTACAACCCGGAGGGCCATTTCCTGGATCATTACCTGCCACAGGTGCTTCGTGAGGGATTCTACCACAGTGATGGCCAAATTATGGACGAGGTGTACGTTTACGGATCGTTCGTGCAAAGTAAGATGTACTCAGAGGGAGTAAAATGCACAGACTGTCACAACGCTCACACGACTAAAATAAAGGCAATTGGCAATAGCCTGTGCTTACAATGTCATGAGCCCGAGTATGATAGCCCCCAACACCATTTTCACTCAATGGAGTCGGACGGAAGCTCCTGCGTAAACTGTCACATGCCAGGCCAGTTTTACATGGTAAATGACTTTCGTCGGGACCATAGTTTTAGGGTTCCAAGGCCCGATCAAAGCCTCGAATTCGGGACCCCTAACAGTTGCAACGGTTGCCATGATGACCAGAATATTCAATGGGCCGTTGATGCGGTAAACGATTGGTACGGATCTGAAAGGGCCTTTCATTTCTCTGATGTACTAAATCCAAGCCGATTGGATCCACAGAATCAGGAAGGTCGTTTAATTGAACTGTTGGATGATCAGACACAACCGTTCATAGCCCGGGCTACAGCAGTCGATTATTTGGGTAGAATTGCTTCCGAAAGTGCTAGCAGAAGGCTAATTGAGGCCCTTCAGGATCCGAATCCACTGATCAGGGCTATTGCGACAAATCAACTTGGCTTTTTGCCTCTTCAGCTTAGATCACAGCTTTTTACACCGTTGTTGGCTGATAGCATTCGTGCGGTACGGGTGGCAGCGGCCAATGGATTAGCTGAGATCCCGTTGAACGACATGGATTCGAGTTTCCGAAATGTATATCAGGCTGCGCTGAACGAGTTTTTGATCTCCCTAAATATACGTAGCGCATTTTCGTCCGGTCAACTAATGTTGGGTCAGTATCTGGATCGATCAGGACAGTCGACTAAGGCTGAAAGGGCATATCTCAGGGCGCTTAAGATAGACAGCTTATTTAATCCAGCCCGGGTCAATCTGGCCGGGCTATATAACCGGCAGAGACGGAATGATGAGGCGTTGAACCTGTACAGAATCGTATTGGACCTGGAACCGGAATACGGATATGGGTATTATTCTATGGGGCTGTTGTTGGCGGAGGAGAACCGGCTGGAGGAGGCAGTCGTGTATCTGGAAAAGGGCGCTATGATCGAGGAGACTAATCCCCGAATCTTTTACAACTGGGCTTTGGCGCTCAATCAGCTTAAAAGGTTTGAGGGGGCTGAACAAGCTTTCATCCAAGGTCTGGTGATTGACCCGAATTCGGAATCCCTGCGGTATGCGCTGGCGGTATTCTATTTGCAGCAAAGTCGTGTCGATGAGGCATCCGAACAAATTGATTGGCTGTTGGAATTGGATCCTGAGGTTCCTGATTACTTACAGTTGAAGGGGGCAATTGATCGGGCCCGGATTAACTGACCTAGGACTGTCGTTCTTGGGCCCAAGGTATTTGTAGATTGTTCTTGATTTTGTTGGGCTTCTGATTAATTTTGAACCTTTGTAGACCAATTTGACCTAGACTATGAACTATATAAAGCCGCTTCCGCTGATCTTTGTCTTGAGTTTTATCTTGATCGCTTGTGGACCGCCTAAGCCTCAGGGACAAGCTAATGAAGAGAATGCTGAGGCCCAGGCAGTGGAGGAATTTGACCAAAAAAGCGCCGAATTACAGAAATCTTGGGATGCGGTTTTTGGTAAACTTCCACCCGCCACTGAAGTCGCCGCCCGTATCCAAGCTACCGGAGCTGATTTTATGCCGGGGCTTGTAAACGACCCCACTAATGTGGACTTATACACCGAGCAACAAGATGTAATCGTTGCGGCGAACTTGGGGGTCTACGCCACTGATGTAGGATACCTGGCCGCCTATACGAGCAGGGAGAAACAACCCGGGAACATTTCGCGCGGCTCAAAAACTTGCTGAACATCTGGGTACGTCACGGGCTTTTATACAATTTATGGCCAATCGTTTTGCAGACCGGATAAAGAACAATCCTGAGGCGCAGAAGCTAATTGAAGCAGCTCTGGAAAATGCCGATAAGAATTTACGGACCGAAGAGCGGGAATTGATGTCAGCTGCTGCTGCCACCGGGTGGTTCATCGAGGGATTATACCTCCTTACCCAGATGGCTGATAATTATCCCACCGATTTACCTGAAGACGCCCGTAATCTGATCATGGTACCCCTTGTCAGGGGTATTTTGAACCAGGAACAAGCGTTGGACCATTTGATTTCACTGGACAATTCCATTGTTGGTGAGACATTTTTCATATACGATCTGCGGCAATTAAAGGAGAGTTACGAGAAGCTGGAGGTCGATAAGACACTCTCAGAAAGCAACCCCGGAACACTTCTTACTAGTGAAGCGCTAGCAGAGATCTCCCAACAAGTCACTACTTTGAGGGAACGGATTGTAACTCAATAAAAGTTAAAGTTAGTGTATTCCTGAAAGCCGGTCTCTCCGGCTTTTTTTAATCACTGTCTAAATCCAGGCGGGGTTTATTAACTATTTTTTTTTATACTTTTGGGGCCGGAAACGGGCTTAGGGCTTTTGGTTAGCTAAATCCTGTAATTCCAAGTTCACTTTTTTATTGTACCAAACTTCCTATAAATGAGGGTGCTGAACCCGATTTTAACGAACTGCTTTTTGATTCTTGCTGCTACCGGAATTTTTATTTCCTGTTATCCCGGCGGAGCAGAGTTCGTGGATGAACTGGATGTGGTGGCTCCAAAATATGAGGCCGAACATACCTTTGCAATATTGACGTTGATTGGCGCTGGATCTTACGCTCAGCACGATGGTTATTCTACAATTACCTATGCAGTTTCCATTCCCCTGGGTGATACAAAATCCTTTACTGATAAAGTAAGCGGGCGGGGTGTGGGTTTGGATTATGCCAAGTTCATTGCCGGTGGGGAATCAACATCCATTGGTTTTACCACAGCCTGGTACGTCATGGGTTTATTGTGGTAAAGGGAAAGCTCGAAGGTTCCAAGCACCTGCACGCGTTAGTTGCGGAAGGAACCGTCATTCGTCTTAAGAATTCTAAAGGGTTTCCGGAAGGAACCCTGGTGGATCTTAAGGTGGAACGTGCAAAGTTAGTATGTCGCGCATACGGCTGTGACCTGGCGATCAACCAACCAACAAAAAAAACACTTGCAAAATTCGCCTAAGCACTAAACGGGATTTCTCGGCGGGCTGCCGGGGAAACTTCCGGAGTGATGATCACTTGTCCTCAATATTTACTCCCTCCTTCAATTTCCCTAACTTTCTTTTTAAACTCAATAACATGATTAGTCCTATTCTCAATCACAAATTGAAATCCTCAGCGGTTATAATAGCATTTACCACGCTGCTTGGTACTTGCCTCGAACTACTTTCTAACGGTTTTGTTTCAATCCTTGGTCCTGCCATAGGCCTGACCTTAGGAGTTCCTTTAGCTGCTTTCGAAGAATTTGTTTTTCCAAAAAGAATGAGAACCTATTCATTCACCAGGACGGTAATTGCTAAAACGGCTGCCTACCTGGGCAGCATTACTCTAATATACCTAAGCTTTGCATTCTTCGTGGGATGGTTGGCCTTGGGTAAAAATTTGGAAGACTTTGTAAACGAGGTTATTTACGAATCTGAAACTTATAAGGAAATCGGCACCGTTGGGCTGTTTTACTCGGTCGCGATTTTTTTTATGCAACTGAACAAGTTACTTGGGCCTGGAGTATTGCTAAACTATGTAAGGGGTCGTTACCATGCACCCAAAATTGAACAAAGGGTATTCATGTTTCTGGATTTAAAATCCTCAACCTCTATTGCCGAAAACTTGGGCCATTTCGGTTACTACTCCTTTCTGAATGATTTTATCAGGGACTCATAGTTTCCCCATTAATGCTCGAACTTTACCCCATTGCTGGGGGATGCGAATTGTTAGGCAACATCTCTAGCTTTTGCCAGATAAACCAAGAAAATTATCACAACGACAGAGTCAAAGGCGATTGCAAACCCGGCTTTACCCAAATATTGATTGCCTATTGTTAATACGAGCCCGATAAACACGATTTTACTAAGGATAGCGACAAAGAGAACGAGTGAGCGATGTAGTGGCCGGAACGCTCCATATATCAGCATTGCTCCAACTAATGTGACTAGAGCGCCCCAGTTTCGCACGACTATTTCAGCAATTGGGCCGTGTATGGATGCTCCGAAGGTGTTCATTAAAGCCGCTTCTGGATCCATTACAGCATAAATCATTGTGCAAGTAAGCGCCCCAGAAATGAGCATTATCCACTTAATGTTCTTGGTAATGATATTCATTGTGTTTTCCTCGGTTTCGATGTGTTGCCTGACGACAAAGCTTAGCGGTGCGGCTTGTCCGCGTCCGCTGGAGCGCCTTGATAGACCTTCGGTTCGTACCAAACCGAAACGACGGTCTTGCTCGGCTCAAAGCTACTGCCGCTCGACGACCAAGCGTTAACTTGCGATTCGAGATCACCCGCAGCCGAAGCGAGGCTCCTGAAGTATCCGGCTTCCTTGAGCAAGATCTTAACCATCATCATTCATCACCCCGTGGAAGGCCTAACATATATTCTACTGCCAATAGCGGCATTAGCTACAATATTAGACATATTATGCGTGCAAAATTGTCTAATTCGTCTTGGCTATGAACTCTTTCATATCCTATCCTCTTGACCGATTTTGGCCAACGGATGGCGCTTGTCAATGTGTGTTCAAACCGGGCTCAGGCGGCCCCCTTTTTTTTGTCCTTTAACCTAACGAATAAAAAAGGTGGGGGAATCGGCCTATGAAGGCCTTGAGAGTAGCGTATATGAAAATTGCCCGGGTCTTACTTTAGGGTGAAATCTCAGCTGCCTTAAATCATTGTCAATGAAAAGAAACATCATCCTTCCTAAATACAACAAATACAATAATCCATTAAGTCTGAATTTCTAGTCTGGCCAGAGCAAAGAAAAAGGGGGGGTGTATCAAAAGTTGAATTTCTTTGAAACAAGCGAAATAATACTCTATGCCATTGAATTAAGAGAGCTTATAAACATTCACCGTTTGAAGCCGATGGAAGCACTTGAACTTTTTAACATCAACAAACTTTTTGGTGATGGTTTGGCCATCCTTGTTCTCATATTTTTGAGGAAGATTCCGACCCTGGATCTCGACGCGAGAACCCTTTTTCAACAAGGCTGCGATAGGGCCGGGGGTAGGCGAACGATATTATTACGGACTCACTGTGATATTCAAGAACGATCGAACCTCAAAGAACTCGGTCTGCGCTTTGCCTTACGTATTAGGATGAAGGCAATCAAATTGCTTTCCACGGTAACAAACCTTGGGAGTGACTCTCTACAAGGCAAATTTGACGGCGGCCGCTTAATATCATTTTCTAATGGATTATTGAAATGGGCGGGAGAAACGGTGATTTTACCGGACGCGTTATTCTTAGGATGGGGGGATGACTCGGTGATCCCGGAAAAACCGATCGCAGATTTCAGATTTTGGTTGGATCAGTAGCTCATCGATCGTACTACACTGCGGTCTAGTTCTTGGAGAATATCCGATCAACCATTATTCCTTGGAATCCCATTATCTTGTGAGAAATCAAGGTATTCAAAACAAAAAGCTAAACCTAAATCATGAAGTCAGTTTACCGAATAGCCGTTTTAGTCATAATGATTGGGATTTCTTCCCACTCCTATTCCCAAAAAAAGGGAAAACAAACCCCATTAATGAAAACCCTGGAACAGCCTATAGAAATTTCCGCTTTTGAGCTCAGATTGAATATGAATGAGTTCTTCATCCTTTTTTCCGGAGTAGTTGAGGAATCCGCTGACAGTATAGCAACTTCAGCCCAGGATCCTCTTATAAAGCAAAATGCCTTGCTATGGAAAATGTACGCCATTCCAACTGCTCAGAGATCCGTGATGGTCAGCGACCCGTTTGCCGCATTCACGGATGCTGCAGCCCTTTCCATTCAGATGCTTCGTTTCTTTGAAGAGGGCAAGGGTCAAGATCTTTTTGGTGAATGGCAGTTTATTGCCATCAGCGCTTCCCGAAAACTGTGGAAAGAAATAAAGAGTATCGGGACCAAGTTGTCTTATGACCGGGACATTACCCAGGGTGTTGAATTGATGGAAAACTATTCCAAGAATAATCCAATCAGGTCATTGTACTTTACGCGACGTTCTACTTTACCCCTTCAAGCAAAATTTATTGAGGTAGAGAAAGTCAAGTTGAAGGCACTGGCCGAGAATCTAACTGCCGGCTTCGAGGAATTGTCTACCCGCTTAAACTTCTATACCGAGGCTCTCCCCAAGCAAGTTAGATGGCAATCCGAGTACATGTTAGGAGAGATTCTTTCCAACCAAAATGTTCAAGAACGAATAGATTCGCTTATGTCACTCATGTCAATTGCGGAAAGGCTGGCTGTGGTTGCTGAAAGTACTTCCAACTTGGTGGATATGCAGAGGGAAGCTGTCATGGATGATATCAGAAAAGAAAGAATAATCATTCTGAACACATTACATCAGGAACGGGTTGATGTAAGTAGCGATTTGGGCCAGGCCCGAGATCAAATAATGGATGACATTTGGGAAAATATTTCCCGGGAGCGCTTGGCTGCTTTTGAGGATGTTGAGGGTATCTTAGCCCGTGCCGTTGAGCTATCTTTTGAAAAGGTGGATGCCTTAACCACTAAAATATTCAAATTGGCTCTGTTGGCGTTTGGTTTGGGATTTGTCGCAGCTGCGTTTTTGATAGTTCTTTACAAGAAGATACTTGCTTAATTTACTGACAGAAGTTGACACTCCTTATAACTTACTAAGTCCTTAGTGGAAAAAGGAAAGGATTAGCTGCCTTCCTCTTCTGAGCTATTACTCCTCGCCGTTTAAAGCCTGAAGGAAGCACATTGAACTCCTTAACATCAACGAACTATTTGGTGAGGGTTTGGTCGTCCTTCACATATTTGGGAAAGATTACGACCCTGGATCTCGACGCGAGAACCCTTTTTCAACAAGGCTGCAATTTTGGGGGCAACTTCCTGATCTCGCCAGGTTCGGCAATCATGCCACTCGGTTTGCTGGACTCTCTTACCATCTTTGGTGCAAGATTCATCGGTAGCAATGGAGAAGTTGATCACTGACCGGCCGCCGTCAAAGTCTCTTACTTCAGCGTCTTTTCCAAGATTTCCGGTTAACAGTACTACGTTCATGACTTTAAATTTTAAGTGGAACAAAAATTAATTTATGTCCAATGCTCCCGGATTCTGGCAGGGAAATAAGTTGCCATGAGTAAGGTGCTGGCACCGGTAAAAAAATACTACCCGAAGCGGTGGATCAAGCAGGTAGGAGGGATGGAGATTTTTTATACTTACGGCGAAACGGTTTTCCTAAGAATTCAAAATTGGATATAAATTATTCTTTTTGTGGATTTGACAGCGGACCGCATAAAAAGCTTGGCCGGATGCGAATAGCAATTTATATTCGGATTGTAAAAATCGCATACTTAAAAAGTCTACTTTAAGAATATGGCTATCAAACCATGGGGATCAGTCATCGTCGCAGCGTTAATAATACGGTTGGCTGCGAGTCAGAATCTGCCGCCAGGTTATGTCGATCCCTGGCCCGTTCTTAAGGCCGCCTCTAAGGCAATCGGAACAGCCAAACTACGCTGCGTTACGATCTCGGGAAACGGTTACACCGGTATGGTGGGTCAGCAACGTCTGCACGGGTACGAAGTCGATTGGCCACGCGGCAAGCCATTAGAAAATTATAGCAGGACCATGAACTGGGAAAATAGCACCATGGTTGAAGAATTCGACCGTGAACCCGGGCACAACCCGGCTTTATGGAAGTACGGGCTGGGATGGAGGGGTGGCACGCCCCTTCAGCAGAACACGCGTCAACGGTTTATAGTCAACGGCGATTACGCCTGGCACCAGGACGGACCGGGGAGCAAACCGGTTGCCGTGGCCCCGAACGATGCAGAGCGTTGGCAGTTGGACCTTTGGCTAAACCCCCACGGGTTTCTGAAAGCGGCAATGATGCCGGGGGCCAACCCGAAGGCCTTTTGGCGATGGGAGCTTGGGGAAATGGGCCGGGATGGCGCGACCAGGCGGCCCGAGAAGGTAACCGTTGTCTCGATCACGGTGCTGGGGAGGTACCATGTCAGCGGCACGATCAACCGGGATAATCTGCTCCAGCGAATTCAAACCTGGGTTCCAGAGCCTGTGTTAGGAGATATGAACTATGAACACGAGTTCAGCCCTGATAGTTACGTCGATCTCGGAAACGGTATCCGATTTCCCACCTCCTGGCATCATCATGAAGGGTGGGATGACAACTTCCAGAACCAAAGCTTCAGTGCCGGTCACAACGCCTTTGGCGGCTCCTTTGCCAAGATCAGGCCGAACCAATGCGAGGAACCAGTGTCAGTCCCCGACCAAGTACTGCAGGCGACCTTTCCGCTCAGGGTCATCACCGACAAGCTAGCCGAGGGGGCGTGGCACCTTAAAGGATCCTCGCACAATAGCGTTGTGGTCGAGTTCAACGAATACGTGGTGGTTGTCGAGGCGCCTCTCGACGAGCAACGCAATCTGGCGGTCATCGATGAGGTTGCCCGACTCGTACCGAACAAACCGATTCGGTTCCTGGTAAACACGCACCAGCATCACGATCACATCGGGGGACTTCGCACCTACATGCACATTGGTGCGACCATCATCACCCACTGGAGTAATTACAATTTCTATGTGAGTGATGTTCTCAACTACACACCCCGGACGCTGGAACCAGACATGTTGGCTTTGTCCCCACCGACCGAGCTCGCTGAGGGTTATTACTATGAGACCGTTCGGGAGAGTTACTGGTTGAACGACGGTAGGCGCGCCATGCTTATCTCATATGTCCAGCCGCTGGCTCACGTCGAGGGCATGCTGATCGCCTACCTTCCGAGGGAGAAGATCTTAATCGAGGCGGATCTCTTCAATGCACCTCTTTCGAGTGCACCACCCGCCGCTGGTCCGACCCCCGCCAACCGGAGCCTTTTTGACCATGTAAAACGACTGGGACTCGAAGTGGAAATCATCGCCCCTATCCACGGGCCCGCGGTTTCATGGTCTCAATTTTTGCGCCTCTTCCAATCCGAACGGTAGGAATCGGATAAGTTCTCATGCCGGCCTGGTTCGAAGCCTTATGGGAAATTTTTTTCTTATCTTGAATCGAGATTTAAAATCACCAACGACCAGCAATTCCTTGAACCAAGCCACTCCATTCCTCTTCCTCCTGGCCGTCCTCCTGGCAAGCTGTTTCCGCCCGGACAAACCCATCCCCGACCCCAACTACGATCCCCATATCCTCAAGCCCGGCAAATACGTCCCCGCCCAGGGCAAAAAGATTAACATGGACTCGGTGGTCAAGCCAGAGTACGTCTCGGCCAAAGGCAAATATGTAAAAGCCGGTAAGCCCAAATATGTTCCCTTGAAATCCAACTATTATCCGGCTGGCAAGCCGAAATACATCCCGGCAATGGGCAAAGTGATCAATATGGATACCGTGGCAAAACCCAAATACATTCCCGCCTTGGGCAAGAGATTGCCCTCTTCCTGGCCAAAATGGACCCCGGCCCAGCCAGCGTACCGGGAAGATGCTCGCTTTCACTTTGCCTATCTGGATATGGAAGAGGGTCTGAACTCAGGTATAATTAGTGCCCTTTTGGAGGATCGGGATGGAAGGATCTGGATTGCTACATATGGCGGAGGGCTGAGTGTGTGGGATGGTACTGGATTTGCCCATTATATGGTAACAGAAGGCTTGAGCCAAAACGAAATCTATAGTCTGCTGGAGGACCGCGAAGGAAAGATATGGATTGGAACAGTTGGAGGAGGGCTCAGTGTTTGGGATGGGGAAGGATTTATCCATCACACGCATTATACAACTGCTAAAGGTTTAGAAGGCGAAAGAGTCCGGGCGCTGCTGGAAGACCGGGAAGGAAAGATATGGATCGGAACACAGGGAGGGGGGCTGAGTGTCTGGGATGGGGAAGGATTTATTCATTATACCACTGCAGAGGGCTTGGGTGGCAATTTCATCCAGAGTTTGCTGGAGGACCAGGAAGGAAAAATATGGATCGGCACTTGGTTTGGAGGGCTGAGTGTTTGGGATGGGGAAGGATTTACCCACTATACACACGCCGAGGGCCTGAGTGGCACAGAAGTGTGGTTTGGCTTATTGGAAGATCGGGAGGGAAAGATATGGATCGGGACTGACAATGGGTTGAACGTATGGGATGGGGCCGGGTTCACTAATTACACGATCGAAAATGGCTTGAATCATAATACTGTTCTCTCCATCTTGGAAGACCGGGAGGGAAAGATATGGATCGGGACGGAAGGTGGATTGAGTGTTTGGAATGGGGAAGGATTTACCAACTTCACTACTGCAGAGGGTTTGAGTAACAATGCCGTCCATAGCTTGTTGGAAGATCATCATGGTAAGATCTGGATCGGTACTGATGAAGGCGTGAGTCTGTGGGATAGGGCCGAATTTACCCGTTATTCCCAGGCAGGAGGGCTGAGCAATAGTGACGTCGGGGGTCTTTGGGAAGACCACAACGGAAACGTATGGATCGGTGCCCTGGATGTTTTAAGTGTGTGGGATGGTAAAGGATTTGCCCACTATACTACTGCCGAGGGCCTGCAAAGCGGTTACATTGATGGCTTGTTAGAGGACCGATACGGAAAGATTTGGATCGGGACCCAGGGAGGCGGAGTGGGTGTTTGGGATGCGGAAGGATTTACTCATTTCAGTCAGGCTGACGGTTTAGCTCACAGATTTGTATTTCACATCATGGAGGATAGCAAAGGAAATATCTGGATCGGCACATTTGGAGGGGTAAGTGTTTGGGATGGCAGTGGCTTTACCAATTACACGACCAAACAGGGCTTAAGCAGCAATGACGTGAACATCTTTCTGGAAGACCGGGAGGGAAATATCTGGATCGGCACCTGGGGAGGAGGGGTGAACGTTTGGGACGGCGTCGGATTTACCCATTTTACCGAAGCAGAGGGTCTGGGGGATACTATGTAGGAAGGTGCCTGCTCGAAGACCGGGAAGGAAACATCTGGATCGGATCACCCAACAGGGGTCTTAGCGTTTGGGATGGAGCTGGATTTACTTATTACACCACGGAAGAAGGTTTGAGCCATAATAACGTCTGGAGCCTGTTCCAGGACAAACGAGGAGATATTTGGGTTGGGACGGAAAAAGGCTTGAACCGACTGCGGAAATTAGATAAAAAGGGCGGCATTGGGCTGCAAACCTATCTCAATCCTGACGGATTGGGGGGAATAACGATCCGCAAAATATTAATGGATCAAGAGGAAAGGCTCTGGTTGGGCGGTCCTTCAGGGGTGGATATAATGGACTTGGGCCACCAGCAGTTGGACAGCTTGCGACCGCGGCTTGTCATACGTGATCTTCACCTCCTTTATGATTTCATCGACTGGCGAAAGGCACAAGCGTCTATCCGGTTGGGAGAGAATCCCTTGATTGGAGGACAGGATTTCCCAGTGTCAGGAATCCACTTCGATTCTGTACAGGCCTTTACCAATCTTCCGCTTGATCCCAGATTCCCCCACAACATTAACCAATTGACCCTGAGCTGGAGCGCCATCCACTGGTCCGCTCCCCATAAGCTGCAGTACAGCTACCTCTTGGAAGGCAAAGACCAGTTCTGGTCACCTCTTGTCAGGGACAACAAGGTCACATATACAGATATGCGTCCTGGTGACTACACCTTCAAGGTAAGAGCTGTTGGCGGGAATGGACTCTGGAGTGATACGGCCCCTTATTCGTTCACGATCCTGCCCCCCTGGTGGCTGACCTGGTGGGCTTATATGGGATATGTTTTGCTGGTATTTGGATTTTTCGGAACGATCCGTCATTTCGAAATGAAAAAGCGGGAGCAAAGGTTGAGACAAAAGATGGAACAGGATCGAAAAGTCATAGAGCAACTTCAGCGGGTTGATCAGCTCAAAGACCAGTTCCTGGCCAACACTTCTCATGAATTGCGCACGCCGCTGCAGGGCATTATCGGGATCTCCGAGGCGCTTTATGATAAGGCAAAGGAAGTCAAACCGGACGAGCTTCAGGAAAATCTGGCTATGACTATCTCTTCCGGTAAGCGCCTCACTAATATGGTCAATGACATTCTTGACTTTTCCAAGCTCCGCAGCTATGACCTTGAGCTGAACCTCAAACCCATCAACCTGCACGTACTAGCTGATATTGTATGGAAAAACAATGCTCCCCTGGTGAAAGGCAAGGATCTAAAGCTACTGAATGAAGTTCCCCGCGATTTACCGGCAGTATATGCCGACGAAAACCGGCTGCAACAGATTCTCTTCAACCTGGTGGGCAATGCCATCAAATTCACCGAATCGGGCCGGGTAACCATAAACGCCGAAGAAAAGGACGAAATGCTGGAAATTTCCATTCGCGATACCGGCATCGGCGTACCCGAGAACAAGCGGGATGCCATCTTCCAGGAGTTTGAACAGGCAGATGGCTCCATATCCCGCGAATTTGCCGGAACCGGATTGGGGTTAAGCATCAGCAAGCGGCTGGTGGAACTGCACGGCGGTGAGATGTGGGTGGAATCGGAGGTTGGGAAGGGATCGGTATTTTATTTTAGCCTGCCCATTTCCAAAGAAAAGGCGGTACCGGTTGAATCTGAAGCCCGGATCACGTCCCTTAGCCCGTCACCAGAAGCAGTACCTGTACCTGCCGCAGCGCGGAAAGCACAAACCGACGATGTCCACATCCTGGTGGTGGATGACGAGCCGGTGAATCAGCAGGTATTAAAGAATCATCTGGCCAGTGAGAACTTCCAGATAACCCAGGCCATGAATGGTGCTGAAGCACTCAAGGCGCTGGAAAATGAAACGCAATTTGATCTGGTCTTGCTGGACCTCATGATGCCCCGCATGTCGGGTTATGAGGTATGTGAGAAGATCCGGAGAAGTACCTGCCCTCAGAGCTGCCGGTCATCATGGTTACGGCCAAAAACCAGGTGCCGGACCTGGTCCAGGGACTATCCCTGGGGGCCAATGACTTTTTGCCCAAGCCCTTCGAGAAAGAAGAGCTTTTGGCGCGCATCCATACCCAGCTGGACCTGCACCGCATCTTTGACGTTGCCGGCCGGTTTGTCCCCAATGAGTTCCTGCACTCCCTGAACCGGCAGCGCATCACCGAGGTGGAACTGGGAGACCACACCGAGCAGGAGGTAACAGTGCTGTTCTCAGACATCCGGGATTTCTCCGGGCTCTCCGAAACGATGACCCCCGAAGAGAACTTCAAGTTCGTGAATGCCCTGCACGGCCGGATGGGTCCTGTCATCCAGCAGCACCAGGGCTTTGTCAACCAGTACCTGGGTGATGCCATCATGGCCATTTTTTCGCAAAAGCCCGAAGATGCCCTCCAGGCTGCCATAGACATGCAAAAAGCCCTTCGGGATTATAACAGCGAACGGAAAGCCGACCAGCATGAAAGTATCCGGATGGGCGTGGGCCTGCACACCGGACCCCTGATTATGGGCATTATCGGCGATCAGAAACGGATGGATGCCACCACCATTGCCGATTCGGTAAATACGGCTTCCCGTATCGAAAGCCTCACCAAACACTACGGAGCCTCCATCTTAATAAGTGAAGATAGCCAGGCCACCATCGGCGAGAATAACACCTTCCATTTTCGACATCTGGGCAAGGTTCAGGTGAAAGGGAAAAAGGAGCCGGTTGGGATTTATGAGTGTTACGATGGGGATGTCCCGGAGATGGTGGAATTAAAGATGAAGACCCAGAGCAGTTTCGAGGCGGGATTGGAGCACTTTTTTAACCGAGATTTTCCGGAAGCGACGGTTGCCTTTAAGCAGGTGTTAAAGGAAAATCCGGATGATCCGGTAGCCCAGCATTTTTCCAATCGGGCAGGCAAATTGATTGTGGAAGGGGTAGGGGACGACTGGACTGGAGTCGAGGAGATGGAGAGTAAATGAGGGGAGACGGTGAGAGATCAGGCTGACTTTACTAAAGCGGGGAAGATGCACGGTTTGTGGAGTACTGCAGACTGCTAAAATGATCGTGTCGATCCCCCAAAATAAAGCCAGGCGGTGCCTGGACTTAAGCGGGCAGTTGCGCGGATCTTTTCAACGAATGCTGGACATCACGCCCAGCCCGACCTGTCGCTGAGGACCAGGAATGCCTGGCCAAATAAAGCCCGTCCGTGACGGGCCAGATAAAACCGGGCGGTGCCCGGGGACTTAAGCGGGAAGAATGTGCCATTTTATCCTGAGCCCCTTCAGATCCGAACCGTCTACCGTGGTCCGTCAACCGGGTCTGCCTGTAATTGCGATTGAGGTTTGGATTGCAAATTGGTGAGAACTAAAAGCGGAGAGAATGTTCTCATCTTTTCACACCCCCACTCAAACTTGAAGTGAGATACTAAGCCACTTCCGTAAATAAACCCGTATTCGGGACCGGAATGGGGGAGGGGCTGACCTATGCCCTGATTACTGTATGGGATTCACAAACAACTTCTTCACCACCCTGTGCGGCTGGAACTTTTCCTTGGCGATCCTCAGATCATAATTTCTCTGCATGGTCAACCACAGATCAGGGGTTGTATCGAAGGCCTCCGACAGCCTTAACGCCATCTCGGGGCTTATGCCCGCCTTGCCATTGACGATTTTGACCATCGTCTGGCGACTTACATGCAAGGCAGAGGCAAGATCACCCATGGTAAGCCCTATCGGCTCCATGTAATCATCTCTGATGATTCTTCCCGGATGTACAGGTTTTAACATTCGTCCCATAGTCTACGCTTAATGATAATCTTCCAGTGTAACCTCAAAGGCGTCTCCATCTGCAAATTGGAAGGTAATTCTCCAGTTCGCTCCCACCGATACAGCCCAAACAAGTTTTCTGTCTCCTTTCAGCCGATGCAATTTAAGTCCCGGTGCATTCATGTCTCTTATCTCTTTGGCAGCCTCTAACCTGGTTAATACATTTTCAACTTTACGCAAAAGATCCGGCCTGATTTTGGAGCCATCTCCCTTTTCAAATAATAGTCTGAGATTGTTGCTGCCAAAACTTTGAATCATTCCCAGTGTAAAGTGTAAATATACTGTTTACAGTCTGAGAATAGCAACTTAAAGGAGCTCGAACTTCAGTAACATCTCGAAATAACGGCCTTTTGGGCAGTAAAAGGATTTTGAGGCATTTTAACAGTCGTCCAATTGAGATTCAGTTACATACACTGAACCATCCAAAAAAGTTAACTGAAAGGGGAACAGTAAACGTATATCATCTAGCCAACCCTTATACATCCACACCTGTGTGTGTCCATTTCTAAACTTGGCTACCGCTTTTCGATAATAAGCTAAAAAGCTCTATTGAGTTGACTGGGTCGTTTAGACTACTCAAAACACTATCCACTGATTGATTCAGTCTGCTTTTTCTCGATAATCAAATAAGCCGGTATGATATGCTTCTAAGTACTTCTTAAGCATTTCCAGGTCTTCCTTTACCTCCTTTGGAGAGAGCTGGGATACTACGGAATAAACGGATCCTTTGGTTTTTGAGGAAAACTGCTCAGTCAAAGACGCTTGCTGTTCGAGATCCTGGATCAATTGTTCGTCAAGGTCCGATTCTTTTATACGGTTATAGTGCAGCCAAAAAGAAGAATCATAATCGTATTCCATAAGATCCCATGGATTATGTTCGATCCTTTCTTGCTTTGTTGGTATCTGCAGGTTATCAGTAACTATTTCATTAACCAATAAGGAATGTCGGGGCCTGGCTGAATTGGATCTTTTGGTACACATCAATCAACTTAAACATCAAGGTATCATTGCGAATACCGTCAAATGAATTTTTGATCTGCGAATAATCATCATACCGTTCTACTTTGAATGACGGCATAATCACTTGCATCGATGTAGAATTGTTTCACTCCAACGTCCCGAAAATTGTTAGCAGGATTAGGGCTGTGAGTACAGTAGCACTCACCACGTAGATTGTTTGGTTGTCACTTGCCAAAACCGTGTCAAGCGCATAAGTGCTTTTATTCGTATTCAGGCTTGTGGATGACTAAAGTGTCCACGGCACCCAGTTCACATATCTAAACAGCTTTCCTATTATGGCAGTGGTTCGCCAATATTTCGGAAGCGATGATATCAAAGGATTTGGCGGATTGGGTTTAGGTACGATTTACAATAAGCAAAGGCTGGAAATTGGAACTTTTGCGTTTGAGGAGAATCAATGGCATTTTGCTCTCGCTCCTGAACTTGGGGTCAAATTCCGACTTGCTTATGATGTGTACTGGGATTTTTTTGCCCGCTATAGCTACTCCCTCAAGGCCGGGGATCTGGATGCTCAAAGCTATCTCAGCTTACAAACAGGTATCTCCTGGATGTTTTAGGGACCAAGTTATCGATAATTAGACCACTCTTGCTCGCCTTTTCTGGCATGAGTCCTAGGTTCACTTACTACCACCGGATCCAGGCAAATTCCAATCTTTCCGCCACCTGAAGCGCTTTCTCTAATCTGGGCGGGATTTTCCGAGTTTTTATATGACAATCTGTCATCCTAACCTTTCCTAAACCGTGTTGGCACACCTGTTGTTATAATCAGAGAAGAAAGAGCTGAAAAAGAATTATTAAGCAAAAATACAATGGGTAAAATAATTGGAATTGACTTAGGAACAACGAATTCTTGTGTGGCTGTTATGGAGGGGAATGAGCCCGTAGTTATTCCCAACAGTGAAGGTCGCCGAACTACTCCTTCGATCGTTGCATTTCTGGATGAAGGCAAGGGCGAGCGGAAAGTTGGAGACCCTGCCAAGCGGCAGGCCATCACAAACCCACAGAACACAATATCGTCGGTGAAGCGATTCATGGGAAAGAAACATTCCGAAGTGAATGAGGAGCGCAAGAATGTGACCTATAAACTGGAGAAGGGCAATAACGATACAGTAAGAATGAGAATTGGTGATAGGGTCTATACCCCCCAGGAGATCTCGGCTATGGTGCTGCAGAAAATGAAGAGCACTGCCGAAGACTATTTGGGCACAACGGTAACCGACGCGGTAGTCACTGTTCCGGCTTACTTCAATGACGCTGAACGGCAAGCGACCAAAGAAGCCGGTCAAATCGCGGGCCTGGATGTGAAGAGAATCATTAACGAACCAACCGCAGCCTCGTTGGCTTACGGCCTTGACAAGAAGAACAAGGACATGAGGATTGCGGTTTTCGACCTTGGTGGAGGCACCTTCGATATTTCGATACTGGAATTGGGCGACGGAGTTTTTGAAGTAAAATCGACCAATGGGGATGTCCACTTGGGAGGCGATGATTTCGATGCCGTTATTATTAATTGGCTGGCGGAGGAATTTTTGAAAGACGAGAACCTGGATTTAAGAAAAGATCCCATGGCCCTGCAACGGCTGAAAGAAGCTGCTGAAAAGGCCAAGATTGAGCTGTCAAGCTCCTCGGCGACTGAAATTAATCTTCCTTATATTATGCCGGTTGATGGAATACCCAAGCATTTGGTAAGAAGCTTGAGTCGGGCGAAATTCGAGCAATTAGCCGATAGCCTCATCAAAAGAAGCATGGAGCCAGTAAAGCTGGCATTGCAGGATGCGAGTATGACCCCTGCCGATATCAATGAAGTTATTCTGGTTGGGGGTTCCACCCGTATGCCGCGAATTCAAGAAGAGGTAGAGAAATTTTTTGGCAAAAAGCCATCCAAAGGAGTTAATCCTGACGAGGTGGTAGCTGTAGGTGCCGCTATTCAGGGAGGCGTACTAACTGGCGAAGTGAAGGACGTGCTTCTGTTAGATGTTACTCCCCTTTCATTGGGCATTGAAACTCTTGGCGGGGTATTCACCAAATTGATCGAATCAAATACCACTATTCCGACCAAGAAATCTGAGGTATTTTCTACCGCAGCCGATAGTCAACCTTCAGTTGAGATTCACGTGCTGCAAGGTGAGCGTTCTATGGCCAATGACAATCGAACCATAGGCAGGTTTCATCTGGAAGGCATACCACCCGCCGCTAGAGGAGTACCTCAAATTGAAGTCACTTTTGACATCGATGCGAACGGAATTTTGAATGTCTCGGCCAAAGACAAAGGCACGAGTAAGGAACAAAAGATCCGAATCGAGGCATCATCAGGTTTGACCGATGAGGAAATCGAAAAAATGAGGGAAGAGGCCAAGGCTAATGAGGAAAGCGATAAAACTTCACGCGAAAAGGTTGATAAGATCAACGCAGCGGATTCCTTGATTTTTCAAACTGAAAAGCAGCTGGCCGAATATGGAGACAAGTTGTCTGAGGGCAATAAAACCCCGATTGAAGAGGCTTTGAAGGAGCTGAAGTCTGTCCACGAATCCAAAGATCTGACCGCCATTGATGGAGCCATGGAAAAACTTAACCAGGCTTGGCAAGCTGCCTCGCAGGAAATGTATGCCGCATCCCAGGCTGCAGGGGCGGATGGAGATGCGAGTGCTGGTCCGGGTCCCGAGCCGGGTGCTCAAGCGGCTAGTGATGATGCGGATGTGTCCGATGTTGAATTTGAAGAGGTGGACGATAAAAAGGACAAGAAATAATTCAACTTATATATATCTAGACACAAAAGCCGGATCGATTGGTCCGGCTTTTTTCGTTTTTAGCTTTCATAAAATTTGGCTCAGTTGAAATATTTTTTCCACCACCATTGGAAAACGATTAGAGCCCAAATCCGGGCGTGGGAATCTCCGGGATTTGATGAGAATAGTTTGGCTTTCAGCCCTCTAATTTCCTGAGATTTGAAAATGCCTTGGTCATCGACAAACTTGTCATCCAGCAAATCCTGGTCGATTAGATGCCTTAGATCCGTTCTAAGCCATTTAAGTAGTGGAATCTCGAAACCCTTTTTGGGCCTGTTGTAGAGTTTGGCCGGCAGAAGGTCCCGGAAGCTATCTTGTAATATTCGTTTTCGTAACCTGGAGTTGACTTTAGAATCCGCAGGCAGTTGAAACGCGAATTCAACCAGTTCATGATCCAAAAAAGGTACCCGAATCTCAAGACTATTGGCCATGGACATTAGATCGACTTTGGTAAGCATATCATTTGGGAGCACCAGGTGCATGTCGGAATAGAGTATGTCGTTAAGGTCATCAGGGCCAGAAATGTGATGCAGATAGGCGCTTCGAATTTGATGGCTCTCTGTATAGGATAAGGTCGCGAGTGGATCTAGAAGCAGCTTTTTAGCCGATTCCCCGTCCGCCATTGAAGCTCAGTACCAATATCGATCTCTCGGCTCCAGCGTCATGCCGGAAGAAAAGCGCTGAAGTTGTCTTACTTTGTTCGAAAAAGGAGCATTTCTGGATTTTGGCAACAGTTCCCAAAGAAAATTGAGTTTTATGATAAGCGAAGCGCTGGCTCCTCCGGCGATGGAACGATAGGCCGCCATATGTTTATTGTACCCGCCAAACAATTCATCGGCTCCGTCACCCGATAGGGCTACGGTTAGATGCTTTCTTGCCTGACGACTCAAAATGTACACCGGTATCGCTGAACTATCGGCAAAAGGTTCGTCAAGTTGATCTAGAATGTCGAAGAGATTCTCAAAGATGTCCAGGTTGGAAAGTTTGAAAGTCGTATGCTTGGTCCCAAAGTGAGCGGCTACCATTTCCGCATAGTTGGTTTCATCAAAGTATGGCTCGTCCTGGTAGCCAATTGAAAATGTGCTCAGTTGATCAGTTGCCCGACTGGCCAAACCGGCCACAATCGAGGAATCTATACCGCCGCTGAGAAATGCACCCAGCGGTACATCTGAAACCATCCTCCGCGACACGGACCTCTCCATCAGATCCTTAAGTTGAGCTTGTTGCTCACTGTAGGACAGGGGAGTAACATTTCGAGGATGGTAAGGAATTTGATAATAACACCCCACCTCCAGCTTCCCTGATTTTAGCTTGAGAAAGTGACCCGGCTGCAGCTTTTTTACATTCTTGATCATGGTCAAAGGCCCCGGTACATAGTTAAGCTGCAGGTAGAGATAAAGAGCATCGAAATCAACACTTGTAACTGGCCTATATGCCATGATGGATGCCATCTCGGACGCAAAAATGAATTTGTCTTCATCCTGGAAGTACAGCAGTGGCTTGATTCCAATTCGATCCCTTGCAATAAACAATTCATCCAAGTGCTGGTCATAAATGGCAAACGCAAAGAATCCGTTAAGCTTGGAAAGGCAATCCTCCTTGTATTTAACGAATAGTTGCAAAAGAACCTCGGTGTCTGAGTCTGATGTGAATTCGACTCCTGAGGATCTAAGCTGGTTTCTGAGTTCTCTGAAGTTATATACCTCCCCGTTATAGGCCAACACAAATCGACCCGAGGGGTCGTGCATCGGCTGGTTTGCAGCATCCGTGGTATCGAGAATTGCCAGCCTTCGATGACCGATCCCTACGTGTTTGTTACCGAATATCCCTTGGCTGTCCGGACCGCGATGGTGCAATGCTTCGGTAGCCGCCATCAGGTTAATGGTATTAACCCTGCCGATCTCGTTAAAGGCAACAATACCTGTAATTCCGCACATTAAATAAAATCTTACCGAGAATATGGAACTTGGCCCGAATTAAATTAATTTTGATCCTAAATCCCAGTAAGGATCGAAAAACACCATATCCAGCCTGGTCCACACAATAACCCCATTTCGTTTGGGTCAGGGGAATTATCTCCGGTTACTTTCTGGGCGCTCCTCTTAATTATCATACTCTTTGGTTGCGCAACCGGAAAAAAAGCGCGGGTGCGTGAGAATCGAATAGACCAGGTCGTGCAGACCGCGAGATCCTATACCGGCACACCCTACCAATGGGGGGGTACAACCCAAATGGGTATGGATTGCTCGGGGCTTCTGCTTACTTCTTATTCCTCAATTGGAATGCCTATTCCGAGGACATCCAAGGACCAGAGCAAATTCGGGGAAAAGGTAGGCTCAAGCGATATTCGAAAAGGAGATTGGGTGTTTTTTGCCAAAAAGAAAGGCAAGCGAAAGATTACTCATGTTGGGTTGGTTACCTCAGTAAGGGGCAAAAACAACGTGAAGTTTATCCACGCCTCGAGTAGTTTGGGTGTTGTTGAGGCCAACTTGTACTCTAAGTACTACCATGATAGGCTTGTGAAAGCACGACGACCGTTCTAGGATCCAGATTCATCCGGGCTTGAGTTTGATTCCTCTTCCTTCACGTAGAAGGGCCAATTTATTTTGGATCAACATCAAATTCCGGCCGAAAAAAATAATCGAACGGTTTTAGAAAAAAAGCAGATCTTCCGGTCATTGGTTACAAAGGCAGCACGCTGTTGCCCCTTTTTGATCGGCAGCGTGGCAGCAACTCGAAGAGCACCTACTTTTGAGATTGTAGAGGGGAAACTTTTCAATTGAGCCCCAGGCTCTACGGATATTAGTGTTCGAAAATGAAGAACCCAAACAAAAAGGGCTTCCGCTTAAACTGGAAGCCCCTGTGGAGAATACCGGATTCGAACCGGTGGCCTTTTGGCTGCCAGCCAAACGCTCTAGCCAGCTGAGCTAATTCCCCAATTCGCGGTAAAGATATCCAAAATCAGTTTAGTAAGTATGCGAAGAACATATCTGACCCTCCCTGGACTGATAATCACTTACTATCTCCGATCATGGATTTCGACCAGTATTGATTCCATTTCCTGCTTAATTTCAGAGGTTCTTCGGGTGTAATTGTTATTCATGAAACTGAAGATGTAGGTCTTGCCCTTCCGCGTGGTCAGGAAGCCACTAAGACAGTGGTTATTTCTCAAGGTGCCAGTCTTTCCGAAAACATAGGGTCGCTCTGATCGGTACCCGTCTCTTAGAGTACCCGCCTTACCGCCCTGAGCCAGCAAACGAAATAATCTGGTCCTTGGAATATTGGTATAGATTTTCTCCCAAAGTCGGACAATCGATCTCGGGGTTGTCAGATTGTACCTGGACAGCCCGGAGCCATCCACCCAGACCGGCGGGTCCGGAAGATCCTTCAACCAGTTTTCCATCATATATTTGATGGTAATATTTGAGCTGAGAGTATCTGACAAGGCAAACGAGCAAAGGAGCAAAACCTGTTCGGCCAGGAAATTGTCGCTTTGCTGCATCATTATTTTGTACAAAGTATCTAATGGTTGACTGTACAAGATTTTATACTCTAAATCCGCAGGCAGATGCACGGGCTGCACGTGGTGCTGCAAGGAATTAGATAATAGATCTATAAGCAGGGAATCGGAATAGATGAAGGGTATTTCCATACGTATCTCCTCATCAGATGGTTGGTGTCGGTATTGGAACCTATTGGAAAATTCGGACCTGGATATCGGATCGGAAAGAGAATCCGCCGGCAGGAAAGTTACTAGATCCTCAAAGTATCCAGGCGATATGCGAATTCCGACGCTGCCTGGAGACTGAGAAATTCGAACCACATTTCCGTATATCGGAAAAGCCGCCTTCTCTACTGAATATGGGTAGGGGTAGTCGTCCCATCCCCATCCCGGACCGAAACGTTCTTCCTGATACGTGCCGGTTCCAACGAACAACTCTCCCTTCCAATGACTGAGGAAATCGTAAGCTGGGTTAGCTCTAAAAACCGGATTCAAAAAACTTGGGTCCCCGGTTCCGGATATGATCAGGGAATCACCCTTGGTTGCGAAGCGCAGGGCGGGAATCGAGTCTCCGAGGATCTTCAATCCAGCCCATAGGGTAAAGATCTTGATATTTGAGGCGGGTGTGAAGTACCTGTCCGCATTGAGTTGATCTACGAATTCCTGTTTTTCCAAATCATAGAGGGCAAAACCAGTATGATTATTTCTTAAGATGTCCGAGCGTTCAATCTTTCTGCTGATTCCACAAGAAAATAAAAGCACTGTTATTACCAGGGCCGGGAACCCTAGGCTAGCAAAAAGAGAGGGCTTCATCTTACATTAGGTATGATTAAAAGTATTAATTTATACAATAAAGAAGCGAGGCGCCGTTTTGGACTTTCCCTTCCATCCCTTTAGGAATATACCTACGCGTTTGCTGGTTCCGATTTTTCTCACGCTCGTTTTCCTTACAGTCTGGGTGATGTACTACCTGTACGGTCTGGGCGCCCCTTTGATCACTGGCAATATTCCTTATGGTATGGTTTCTTTTGAGTTCGCCTGGAGCTTAGACCGGGCATTCGAAATAACTGAGGAATGGGGTACAGCTGCAGCCACCAACGCGCAATTCAGCATTCTGGTTGATTTCCTTTTCTTGATTCTGTATAGCACCACGATCGGGATTGGTTGCATCCTTGTGGTAAAGAACGTGCCACTTTCAATCCGATTTGAAAGCTTGGGAAATGATATTGCCTGGTTGCAATGGTTGGCAGCTCTGCTAGACGCAGTTGGGAACGCTGCGATGTTCAGCCTGCTAACGGGGTCAGACGGCCTGATTTATCCTCAACTGGCGTTTTGGTCGGGCATAATCAAATTCTTGATAATCCTGTCTGGTTTGGGTTACTGCATTGCTGGTCTGGTTTTGATCTTAATTGAGCCCAGAAGTTTATAGGCAAGGTTGCTGCTTTTTCAATCAAGACCTATCTCCAGATCTTAATTTGACCCTCATATCTTATATTTGGAAATTAAACGACATTGGACATGCTCAAAATCATTGTTTGCACATTATTAAATCTGGGATTCGTGCTTTGTGGTGCCGCTCAAGAAGCAAGCAATTTGAACGCATTCAAATATGTGGAAGTTGAGACCTTGTTTTACGGCGATGATAGGAACGCGGATATTCACGGAATTAGTGTTGTGATTCGAAAGAAATTCATGGCAATGGGCGTGAAATTGGTCGCTGAAAATCAAGAGTCGTGGCCGGAAGAGTTAAAGCAGGATCCCTGTCTACTTCTGCAATGCCGTATCAATGCCAAGGATAGAGCTATTGGTAGGCAAAAGATCTTTATTCAGGGCAGGGACTGCAACCACAGGATCGTGATAAGCTTAACTGGATTTGGCAACGCTGAGAGTTATATGGAATCATACTCAATAGCCGTGAACAATGCGTTCAAGGATTTGGAGAAAACAGAGTATCAATTTGATCCTAGCTTGGTCACCGTCTTGGATATGCGAATCGTGGAGACCTTGAATATAGATACCGATTCCGTCCGGGAGTATTTGGACGATGGTAATTTGGATCCAATTGAAGGTATTTATGAAACTCAACAAGATCCAGGGATTAAGGAACTGGTTATTCGCAAAATTGAGGATGTATTTAAGGCGGTTGTTCTTCAATCGGACAATGATGTGTGGTTACCTGGCGAAGTAAAGGGCTATTTCACTAAAAGCTCCATCCCTAACGTCTATGACGTGCGCTGGTCCGACCAGGAAAAGAAAGAAAAAAAAACCATTGCCTTCATTGGGGAGGACGGTCATTTGTCGATTGAGGTAGAAGGGCCAGATAATTCTAAGTCCAAAATCGACTTCATGAAAACCTATCCGAATTAGATTTTGGTGAAGTTTCTTGTCTATTTATTACTGGCCCGAGTAGTAACACTTGCAGCATTCAGCCAAACCAACAGTATCCAGGGTGCGCCGGACCGCACTGAAGGGGAGGGACCCTATCCCCAACTTATCGTAAGAGGTGCGACCTTAATAGATGGTACAGGTTCGCCTCCGGTAGGGCCTGTCGACATTGTAATAGAGAAGAATCGAATAACGCAGATCAAATCAGTTGGATTTCCCGGGGTTTCCATATCGCCGGAAGGTAGGCCCGAAGCAGGCAATGGATCAAGAGAGATTGACGCTCATGGAATGTTTGTTCTGCCCGGTCTTATTGATATGCACGGTCACATCGGAGGGGCTGATCAAGGGACTCCAGCTGAATACGTGTTCAAGTTGTGGATGGGTCACGGTATCACCACGATTCGCGACCCAAGTTGTACAAACGGTCTGGACTGGGTTTTGGACCATAAGACCCGGAGCGCTCAAAATACCATCACAGCTCCTCGTATTCAGGCCTATACCGTTTTCGGACAAGGATCAGAAAGTATTGCTTCGACAGCCGAAGCCCGCGAATGGGTTCGGGAAAACGCGAAGATGGGAGCTGATGGAAGGCGATCAAGTTAACCGACGATAATCAGGTGGTGCGGGTCGGCGGGGTAAGCTACACTATCAAGGATGGTATTGTCTACGATGCTAAAAAATTGTTATCCGATGTTCGAGAATTGGTGAAAGAAGCAAAATCAAAAGATAACCTCGAAATCCTACCACCTGCCCGCTGACCAACCTCTGTGTCCGCCGGACACTTAGTGACGGCCTAATCAGCCGTCAAGCCGGTTTTGAGTGATATCTCTACAACCTTATTCCAAGAACAAGAATGTCATCAGTCTGTTCGGTGCCATTTTTCCACTCATGATAAACCCTGTTGATACGATTGTATTGCTCGTCCATCGGATACGAGTAGATGTTGGTCAACATGTCGCGGAATCTAGCCTTCATGAATTTCTTGTCTTTTTCACCGCCGAATTGGTCCTGGAACCCATCCGAGCTAAAATAAAGAGTATCTCCTCTTTTGAGTTTGATCTGCTGGCTGTTGAAATATTTGTCGGGGACCTGGGAGCTACCTACAGAGAAACGGTCTCCTTTAACTTCCGCAAGCACATTGTTATGTACATAGTACATAGGCAATTTTGCGCCGGTAAAGCTAACCTCCAATTTAGACTCATCGATCGTACAAAGGGCAATGTCCATTCCATCGGCGCTTCCCTGCTCCATTCCATTTTGATGCAGATGTTGCTGTACCTTTTGATCCAGTAGGGTAATTATCATATTAGGTTCAGTGATCTGGCTTTCCAAAACAATATTATTGAGCAGCGTACTGGCCAGTACTGTCATAAAGGCGCCCGGCACGCCATGGCCGGTGCAATCCACGGTGGCGAGTATCTTTTTGCTATCCTTTTCGGCAAACCAATAGAAATCCCCGCTAACAATGTCCTTGGGACTGTAGAAAACGAAACTGTTGGGGAATGCGGTTAGCAGCTCCTTATTCTCAGGAAGTAGAGAAAGTTGGATCCGCCGGGCGTATTTGATACTGTCTTTGAGCTGCTCATGCATTTCCTGGATCTCATTGGTTTTGCCCTCAATGTCATTCTTTTGGTGTTCAATTTCCTCCTTCTGTTTCTGAATCGCTACATTCTTCTTTTCAAGCTGCTGATTTGCCTTTATTTTCAACCGGTATCTGCTAAACACCACTATGACGGTAATCGATACCAGGATTAATCCGGCGATCAGGAAATAGCGCGTAAGACGGTCAGTCTGAACTTGAAGATCCTGAATCTCATTCTCAATTTGAAGTAATTGTATGAGCTTCTCTTTGCCATCTAATTCATACAGGGCCTCCGCTTCAGCGATTCGTTTTGCACTCTCCCGGGTGTAAATTTCCTCATTTTGCCTCATGTACAAATTGAAATACACGAATGCATTCTCAACATCCCCTAGTTTATCATAAAACTTGGCTAAATTCTGATAACACGTCTGCAAAATGGGCCGTGCATTTATCTTGAGCGCAAATGTCAGACTTTGTTTCAAGTAGTCAATACCCTTTTCATAGTCCCGCTGATTTGAGTGGGCTATCCCTAATTCAGACAGCCCTCTAGCCTGTAAGTCCAGATCGTTAAGCTCCTGGCCGTAAGCCAGACCCTGATTGAGATGTTCTATGGCTAAACTATTTTGCCCGTTGAGGGCCAGAACCTCACCATATTTTAAATGGGAGTAACTTAATCCTCTAATGTCGGCTCGTCTCAAGTTAATCTCCAGGGCCTCAGAAAAGTAATCCAAAGCCCTGTCATACTGTTTTCGAGATACGTACATTTCCCCGATCGTACTATAGGAAGAGGCCATTTTTTCCCTGTCCTCCAACTCCTCCGCGATTGACAGGGCCTCAACAAAGAATTCCTGAGCCCGCTCAAAGTTGCCGAAGTCCAAATATATTGTACCCAGAGAGTTCAGTATGTTTACTTTACCGCTGGGTCGGTTTACCTCATCAAACAATTTAAGCGCATCGAAGCACGTGGAAATTGCCTTATCGTTGCCGCCCAAAGAAAAATAAATGCTGCACATCAGCGATTGGGCCCGAGCCAGGTTCTCCTCGCTATCATTTTCTTCAAAAATCCTACTAGATTCCTTGGCGTACTCTAAGGCCTTCACATAGTCATCAAACTGGTGGTAGGCCTGGCCAATGTGTAGGGACGCCTCAGCCTCGCCAAGCTGATCCCCCACTTGCTTAAAAATGTTCAACGATTGAGCATAATAGTAAAGGGCATCTTCCTGCCTTGAATTGTGATAAAACAGATCCCCTCGGAACAGGTAGGTTTGGGCCTTGCCTTGAATCAAATCATTTTGGTCGGCTACCTCAAAGGCCTGCTGGCTAAAGGTAAGGGCCAGATTAGGATCCGTTCGAGCTTTCAATAGGGTGAGGTCATTTAATATTTTGACTTTTAGCGCCGGATCTTCAGCATTTGACAGGGATGTAATCAGGCTGTCAGAATTCTGGATCTGGGCCCCGGAATGAATCGGAAGGAATAGCATTACCAACCAGAGAACCCATCTCATATAGTAAATATACATGCATTTTTTTATACCCTGAGACCTGGCTACAAAAACAAAACTGTCAAAGGGACGCTTTTTTGCGGTTTTACCTGCACATGCTGGATAGTCCTATTCCCGGAAATCTGGGTTGATTCCACAGATGTCCCAAGCCCATCTTCTAGTCATCTCCCAACCTACACAATAGCTCTTCATTGTTCGCTGATAGCACATCTAATTTATCTTCACTTCATCTAAGTTGATGAATTCAATTTGCTTTCCTTGGCCCATATTTACCCCGATAATGGAATCCCTGGAGACCGTTCCGGAGAGTATTTGCTTGGACAGTTCGTTCAAAAGTTCCCTTTGCATAACTCTTTTTAGTGGCCGTGCCCCAAACTGTGGGTCAAATCCCAAATCTCCCAGGTGATCCAATACCTGCTTCGAAACCTCTACCTTGAGCCCATTTTCCTTTAGCCGCCTTTGGATCAGCCGGAACTGAATGTCTACGATCAGCCGAAGATCGGACTTAGAGAGAGGTCGGAACATAATCAGCTCATCAACCCGGTTGAGGAATTCGGGTCGAACTGACTGCCTCAGCAATTCAAAAACCTCCTGCTTTGTCTCTTCGATGATTATCTCGGCATTTGTTTCATCAAAATTCGCAAAGCGCTCCTGAATGAGATGCGACCCGATATTGGTGGTCATTATTATTATCGTGTTTTTAAAATTGGCCACCCGACCTTTGTTGTCAGTTAATCGACCCTCATCCAGAACTTGGAGCAAAGTATTGAATACATCAGGATGTGCTTTTTCAATTTCATCCAGCAGGATTACTGAGTAGGGCCTGCGCCGAACGGCTTCGGTGAGCTGACCTCCTTCGTCGTAGCCAACGTATCCCGGAGGAGCTCCAATGAGCCTGCTGACCGAATGCCTTTCCTGGTATTCGGACATATCGATCCTAACCATGGAGTTCTCATCGTTGAAAAGAAAATCCGCCAGCGACTTGGCCAGCTCAGTCTTTCCGACTCCAGTTGTTCCTAAGAATATGAAAGATCCTATTGGTCTTTTTGGATCTTGAACCCCGGCACGACTCCTCCTTACCGCGTCGGAGACAGCGGCAATGGCTCCGGACTGCCCAGCAACCTTTTGTGCCAGTTCCTCCTCAAGATGGAGTAATTTTTCCCGGTCACTTTGTAACATTTTGGAAACTGGAATTCCAGTCCACTTCGCTACTACTTCAGCAATATTCTCACCGCTAACCTCCTCTTTGATCAGTGCATTCTCACCAAAATCGGTGATCATTTGGCTTTTAAGTTCTTCCAACCTTTTTTCGGATTCTACGATCTTGCCGTACCGGATCTCAGCAACCTTGCCCAGGTCCCCAGCTCTTTCTGCCCGGTCAGCTTCCATTTTGTAACGGTCGATGTTCTCTTTCTCGGTTTGAAGGCCCTCGATAACGCTTTTTTCCCCTTCCCATTGGGCCCTTATAATTTTTCTTTCTTCGTCCAAATTGGCAATCACTTTGCTTAAAGACGCTTCCTTGTGCTTGTCCTTCTCCCTTCGAATTGCCTCCCTCTCTATTTCGAGCTGCATGATCCGCCTATTCAATTCATCCAATTCCTCCGGCAACGAGTTAATCTCGATTCGGAGCTTGGAGGCGGCCTCATCCATCAAGTCTATTGCCTTATCGGGAAGAAAACGATCAGAGATGTAGCGACTTGAAAGCTCTACGGCCGAGATCACAGCATCGTCCTTAATTTGGACTCCGTGATGAACCTCGTATTTTTCCTTTATTCCACGCAGAATCGAAATTGAATCCGGCAGACTTGGCTCATCTACAATAACGCTCTGGAACCTTCTTTCCAAAGCCTTATCCTTTTCGATGTATTTCTGGTATTCCTTAAGAGTAGTAGCCCCGATTGCGTGTAATTCTCCCCTTGCAAGGGCAGGCTTAAGCAGGTTGGCCGCGTCCATGGCTCCTTCCCCTCCACCTCCAGCCCCAATCAGGGTATGGATCTCATCTATAAAAAGGATTATCTCTCCGTTAGAATCCACTACTTCCTTGATTACGGCTTTCAGTCTTTCTTCAAACTCACCCTTGTATTTGGCCCCCGCAACCAGGAGTCCCATGTCAAGATTTATAAGGGTTCTTGATTTAAGATTTTCAGGTACGTCGCCATCTAAAATCCTTTGCGCCATTCCTTCAACAATAGCAGTTTTACCTACACCCGGTTCCCCTATGAGAATTGGGTTATTCTTGGTTCGGCGGGACAGTATTTGTAAAACTCTGCGAATTTCCTCATCACGACCAATTACCGGATCAATCTTCCCTTCACGAGCCATTTGATTAAGATTGACTGAGTACCTCTCCAGTGACCGGTATTTGGCTTCTGCGTTTTGATCGGTCACTTTGTGCCCTCCTCGCAGCTCTTCTATCGCAGCCTTACTCTTTGTGAGATCAAAGCCCGCTTTCCTCATTAGTTCTGAAGCCTTGTTCTTTTCATTGCTTAATCCTAATAATATATGTTCCACGGCCACGAAATCATCACCCAGCTCCTTGGCAAACCTTTCTGCGTTTTGCAAGACTCGCCCGGAGTGATTGGATAGATAAGCTTGCTGATCAGCTACTTTAGGAAAAGTAGTCAGAAGTTGGTCCAATTCATTCTCCAGTGCACCGCGGTCTACCTCCAGTTTGTTGACCAAAAAACCGATAACGTTCTCATCGGACCCTAGCGCAGCTTTAAGCAAATGGCCCGGTTCAATTGCGGACTGTCCCAAATTCGATGCAATTTCCGCCGCCTGCTGAAGCAGTTCCTGTGACTTGATAGTGTATTTGTCAAGTTTCATCATTCCTTGTTTTCGTTCTCTGGTAGTCTGGCTTTAGTCAATCAAAATGCTGGCCAACCCCTTCTGTAACTTGGAATACTGCAATTTTGACAGGAAATGTTAATTTATTTTCTTGGAATAAGCCAATTTGTCTCTTTTTTTGATTAAATTTTCAACCCCTGAAATTTTGTCCGAATTGTTCCTTTAGTAATGGACCAAAAGCACGTCAAGCAACGCATAAAAATACTTAAGAAGGTCAATATTTTTTCAGAGACATCCGAGGATATACTAGGCGCCATTGCCTCCAGGGTGGACGAGTTAGTAATCCAATCTGGGGAAACCGTTATCTATAAAGGGGAGCAAGGCCACGCCATGTATATGATCATAAAGGGCAAGGTCATGGTCCACGATGGAGATCACGTGTTTTCGCATTTGACCGATGGCATGGTGTTCGGTGAGTATTCCGTTATCGACACGGAAGTCCGATCGGCTTCAGTTACCGGGGTGGATCAGACCCGGGTTTATCGATTTGACCAGGAAGATTACTACAACCTGCTTTCAGAAAACATAGGTTTTGCCAGGGGAGTGCTCAAGGTGTTGACTGCGCGCCTTCGACAGCATGACGTTGTGCAGGAGCAATTAGCTCGAAGCAACAGTCGGATCAAAAAACAAAATGAAGAGATTGAACAAATAAACCAGGAGTTGGTGGGCCTCAATAAGGAGAAGGATCACCTCATTGATATTCTTGCGCACGACCTCAGAAACCCTTTGACAAGTTCCATTAGCTTGGTGGATTTAATTAAACAAGAAGCTCTTGGAGACAAATTGGAGCTAGTCGAAATGACCGATAAGATATTATCATCGCTATGGAGAATGAATAATATGATAAGTCGAATATTGGAGGTAAGAGGGATTGAAACGAAATCCGTTCCCCTGAACTTCGAAAAGATCGATCTAGGTAGCTTGCTCAGGGAAATCCATGATCACTACCAACCTGTTGCGACCAATAAGTCAATTCAACTGCATTTGAAGGCGGATCGCAGTTACGCCGATCTGGATGAAGGATATGCCCGTCAAATTTTTGAAAATTTGATTTCCAATGCGATAAAGTTCTCGCCTCCGGAAACTAATGTTTTTATCTTGTTAACTGAGCAAAACGGTTCATGGATAACCGAAGTTCGCGACGAAGGGCCGGGATTGACTAAGGAAGATCGAGCCAAATTATTTGGAAAATTTCAACGTTTAAGCGCTGAGCCAACGGCCGGAGAAAGCTCAATAGGTTTGGGACTGTCGATCGTAAAACGATATGTAGATGAGATGGAAGGACAAGTTTGGTGCGAGAGCGAAAAGGGAGGCGGGGCTAGGTTTTTGGTAAGTTTTCCAAAGGTTCATTCCTAATAAAGTGTTTGAGTTATCTTAATGATAACTAAATCCAGCTAACGCCCCCTGCACGGTTCAAAATTGGCTGGAGGAAGATCCTGGGGGTGGAGGGTGAAGAGCTGGGGGTAAAGGTAAGTGGGGTATGCCGGTTATCTAAGGACCGAATATTTGAATCGTCTACCCTGCTAAATGCCGAACCCGCTAAAATAGTTAATTCAATCACGCTTAGAATGATTAAGGCTCAGGATGCTGCTGATTCGGATTCTAAAGGGCATGAAAAACGATGAGGCAGTGTCTTCTCCTACCGTGCCAAATTGCTGGTTTTTCGCATTAAGTTTCTGCCGGTGATTGTTGGGCATATGGCTCGCCAGATAATTGCAGATTTCAGGATGCCGAGGAAAGTATAATGGGATTAGAAGGTTTGAAAGTTGGGAAGGTTGAAACTTTACAACTTATGGCCAAAGAACTCCCCTGAAACGGTCTGGCTGTTTGGTATGTTATTAATGTTAAGCTGTATGATATCGCTGGCATTTAGCTTGTACATAAAGGCACCTTGAAAGTTGATGTCACCGGGTGGAAAGGAAGCAGGGCTCGCGGGTACTCCCTTGGGGACCCCACTGATAACGATTTCGAGAGGGGTATAATCCCCATTTATGCCTTGAACAAAAAACATAAAAACCCCATCTACGGGGACCACATAATCATTACCGCTTAAAGCCATTTGGTCATCAAAATCCGGTGAGCTCAAATCGATTAATACATCGTTTTCCGGCGCCCCCGAGGAGTTGGTATACGAGAATTTGACTTTAAATGCGTAATCCAGACTGTTTAGAGCATCCGCGGCGTCTACGTAGGCCTTGGTTGCCGCATCTTGGGGATCCACAGGATCAGCTAAGTCCGTGATCTGGGACGAACCGGCAGCGCTCCCTTCTGTCAAAACCTCAGCTAGGGTCTGGTCATCGGTTCCTGAATTGTCAAAAAAACTAAGGTCGACAATGTTGGTTCCTCCCGCGTCGGTTATTTCCAGATCAGTTGTGTTCAACTGAGCCCCGATGATCAGTTCATTGGCTGCATCCACATCGGGGATCGTAACGTTATTGCCGGACTCGATCGACAGCTGACCAGTTCCAGTATCAAAACTCAGAGTTTGATCATCCGGGCCGATTCCACTCAGGGAGCTTAGGTCTACAATTTGAGTTCCTCCTGCGTCGGTAAGCTGTAAGTCAGTTCCGGTCAGTTTAGCATCCACAATCAATTCGTTCATGGGATCTGGATCAGAATCATTCAGGTTTTGATTGTCAACGTAACTTTTGGTCGCAGCATCCTGGGCATTTGACGGATCGGCAAGATCTGTGATGGATGCCCCCCCGGCACTATTGTCCTCTGTAAGGACCTCTGTTAGGGTTGGACGACTCCGTTTAAATCAACCTCATGGTCGATGCCAGCTTCAGTGATCTTCAGGATATTTCCGGATCCCACGGCAATACCAGAGATCGTTTCATTGGCTGGATCAGGGTCAGCATCATTTACGCTATCGCTTCCGATAAGGTTAAATGAGGGGTACTGTCCCTCGATCTCAATGGATCCTTCAGCGGTGAGTGAGATCAATTTATCTGGTGCGGTGTTGATCACGGTATTGTTTTGAATCTCAAGGCCTTCCCCGGCGGTAATGTTTTGCGAAGCGTGGGCTGCAAAATAGGCAAATGGAACACTTAAGAGCTGTTGCGCGCCAATCAACTGAAAGTTGCTGCCCCCTTTTGAGTCCATTTCAACTTGGAGCCACTTATTGGTATTGGACCAGTCGATACTTTCGAAAATTCCAAACTGTGAACTTCCCTGGCCTATCACAAGATTAAACAGCCCAAACTGGTTGGTAGCCAGATCGTGGTTCTCACTGTACTCAATAGGTCCAATTGACGACCCATTCATTATGCTTATCCGGATGCTAATGGCCTGGCTTGCTCTCGGATTTCCGCTCAAATCGCGGGCAACTCCCTGGTAGTTTATCCCTGGAATGACTTGGGCATACGCGCTCGCCCATACGCATAGAGACGCTGCTACGCTTAGCCATTGCCATTTTCTTCCTGTAAGGTTTAGCATTCAGGGTCAGGGTGATTTGGCCCGGTTTATTTTGAACGATCCCAGCCGGACCCCATCCTCGGCAAGCGCCTGAACGATGTAAATGCCCACTGGTAGGACCCGCAGGTCCACCTTCCGGCTTGCTATTTCCTTTTTAACCAGCTCTTTGCCGTGGAGATCATAGACGACTACGCTATGAAGCGGTTTGTCGCAATTCTGGATTTCAATAGTAATGATGTCCAGGTAAGGGTTTGGGAACACCAGGAATTCAACATTCGAACATCGACTGAATAGCTCCGGTTGAAGGAACCCCTGCGTAATTATCGCTGAAGACCCGGCAATAGTAGTAATAGCGGGTTCACCAACCGAGTGGGAGAGTGATAGCCCGTCCATATTAGTATTGAAGCCGGCATTGTTGGTTACATCGGGCTCTATAGTCTGAGCTCTCAATGGTGCTAACACCATGAGAGCATTACCAATTACGATGATAATTGCCAGAAGGGGTAGGACCTTCTTGAACATCATGTATCTGCTGTTTAAACCTTTACTACTTGATGATTTATATAAGCTGGTGATAAGCCGCCAATTATACGGAAAAAATCCTATTATTTAAAATCGACCGAAGTCAGCTTGCTGGCGGTTGTGAAAAACATTTCTAATCGGGGAGAAAACTTCCCTGGGCTGCTGGGTCATTCCACGGATTATGGGAAGCTCAGATCACAGATTTGGCCGGAGCCAGTCAGTCCGGATCGGACTAACCAAAGATGCTTATAACTTTCTTATTGTATCGCCCAAGTTTACCTGGCTATCCTTGACAATTCTGGCATATACGCCTCTTAAGTGCGTCGTTTTGCCCTGTTTACTATTGACGAACAATACCGCGTCCTTGCCGTAACGGTTCATAAATTTCGCGCAGCCATTATGAAGTACATTGGTCACTTCCAACTCGGCCTCCCCAATTCCGAGTCTTTGTCCAGGTGGAAGGTTACGGGTGCCCAGGTCCATGTCTATGATGAGATTATCACCAGCCAAGGGCCACCGCTCTTTAGGTCCGGCGATTGCACTTAAAGCACGGCTGTTCATAATGGCTATTTGGACATTCGGATGAGGGGATCCATTGGCAAGGCTTTTCCAGGAACCCTCGGTCCAGCGATCGCCCTCTGCCCCGTTTCCGACAGTTAGTTGGCAAGAGTTTATTACTTGCCGGGTATTCTTAGCTGGTCGAATTACGATCATTTCCAATGTGCCCTGATCCTGAGGGCTATTCAGAATGTTATCGAGACTGTTCTCCAATTGTTGGGTGGTAAGTATGTCAGGCATGTAAAATTGAACGTCCTTCCCCGCACAAAGATGCAATTAGACACAGAAGTACCTACACACCTGGACTTGATGGGGGCCGTTTGTTATCTTAGCTGCCCCGAATGCGATTCAAGCTGGATGGAGATCTTCGCCGGGTCCCAGTAATCGGGACAACTATCATACCTGCCCCTGAAATCAAATTCGCTACATTTTCGGAGATTTTGGAATTCCAAACCGAGAGTTTTTCTTTCCCTGTTTGGATATATATTGATGAGAGCCTTGCCCTATACGTACCAGGATACAGCTGTCCCTGTGGGAACGATTGTCAGATTTACCATCAGTGCCCGGAGGTGGTAACTGGTCCCTCGCAAAGAGGGATCGCAAATGGGAGCTGATCACTTGAGGAGATGAAACCAGTGATGTCCAGGCTACTTTGGACTATGATACCGCTGGGAAATTGTTTTTCAAAGCAATAAGCTACGGGAGAGACGCCGAACCAAAACTAATTCTGAAAGGCGAAAGAGGCTCGGGAAAAATTCTGGATATGGTGTCAGTTATGGCCTGACCCTTTTTCCTTTGCTCGATCTTGCTGATCCTTTTCCCGTGCCAGGGCTGCGGCAATTAAACCCGTGGGAATTGCCATTACCGCTAATCCGATTAACAAGATGAAAAACGTAAAAACGCGTCCGCCAATAGTAATGGGATAAATGTCCCCATATCCAACCGTTGTCAAGGTCACTACTGCCCACCAAAGGCTGTCAAAAACTGAAGCAAACGCGTCCGGTTGAGCCGGATTCTCAAAATGATAGATCCCTACAGCCGTAAAAAACAAAAGCATTATAATGACCGTAAAGAACAAGACAATCTCCTCTTTTACCAGCGAGAATGCCCGATTCAATCTTCCAAGAGCTTTTCCATAGCGCAACAGCTTAAGTACCCGGATCAGGCGCAGAGGTCGGAATGCACGGGCTGATCTCAGGTCAACCCCCGAGGCTATGTAAAAAGGCAGGATTGCCAACAGATCCATCAGCCCATGGAAACTGAATATAAAGGCCAATTTTAGATCGGCGACGTAAAGCCGGAGCAAGTATTCTATGGTGAATACTCCAATTGTGAAATACTCGATATAGCTCAGGAGCGCAAGAGAATTATCACTTAGGTCGGGCAGCGTGTCAATTGAAAAGGTAACCAGAGAAAGGATAATTAAGAACTGTATGAAGAAATCAAAGAACCGACCATGTGGAGTGTCTTGATCCTCAACTATTTGCTTAAGAGTGGGCATACCAGAAGCAATTTAGAGCTGAAAGTCCAAAGTCCAAAGTCGAAGTCTTTCGTAACAGGTCAGAAATGCATGCAGATTCCTCTTTCGCCCTGGTGATGGCCTAAGAGGTTTGGCCAGGACTAATTCCAATTAGCCAAAATACGGGGAAAACAGGTCCCGAAAAAACTGGGGTGGCCTGGCAGGTTTGTTGGTTTCCTTGTTCAGAAAAACCAATATTGTTTCGGCCCGGTTTATAACATCCCCTTTTAGATTAATTATTTCATAATTGAAAAAGAGCCGGACCGAAGGGGGTTTGGATACACTTGCCTTGACCGTAAGCAATTCGTCGTATTTCGCCGGTTGGAGATATTGAATGTGGTTTTCCAGAACAGGAAGAATGAATCCAGCCCCTTCTAGCTGTCGATATGAATAACCCAGTGCCCTAAGACTTTCTACACGAGCGACCTCATAATAGGTAAAATAATGTCCGTAATAAACAAAGCCCATTTGATCGGTTTCGGAGTAACGCACTCGAATTTGTGTATTGAAAGTGTACATAACCAGTCAGAAGTTAGAGTCGGCAGTTGTCAGCGGGGTCAGAAATCAGAAGTGCGGGTTAGATGTAATGCCTTTTGATCTCGAATGTTAACGATACAATCTAGCTCGGTTCAAGGCATTTTGCCACCTTCTTGCATTTTCATTATGAACCTTAAGGTTGGTTGCGAAATTATGATACCCGGAAAAATCTTCCCTGGCGCAGAAGTAGATGTATTCGTGCACTTCCCGGTTCAAAACGGCATCAATGGCCGTAATCGAGGGTAGATTAATGGGTCCCGGCGGTAGTCCGCGATACCGGTAGGTGTTATAAGGGGAATCGATTTCCTTGTGCTTATTTAAAACCCGTTTGATTGAAAAATCTCCTACGGCATAGATAAGCGTTGGGTCTGCCTGCAGCGCAATCCTCCGTCTAAGCCGATTCACGTATACCCCGGCGATTGTTTTTATCTCCTCGTCATGCTTGGTTTCAGCCATTACTATGGACGCCAGGATAGAAACTTCCGCCAGGGATAGGCCCAGTTTCTGAGCTTTTGCTTTTCTGGTGTCATCCCAGAAGCTCAGATATTCATCGTGCATACGATCCACAAGTTCTGTTGCCGTTATGGTCCAATAAACCTCATAAGTATTTGGAATGAACATGGTCATGAATGTCTCCAGAGTTAAGCCATACCGGTCCGCGACGATAGAGTCTTTTAGAAGAGTTTCAAATTCCAGGCTATCAGCCGAGACGCTGTGACATATTTTTTCAGCAAGCTCGATTTTCGAGCGAATATTGTTAAATGTGATCCTTAGAGGGGACTGACGGCCTGACCATAATAGAAGGATGGCTTCCCGATTGGACATATCCTTTTTTAACTGGTATCGTCCAGGCTTAATCTGGTGGTCATAATCGTATAATTTGGCCAAAAAGCTAAAGGCTACCAAGTCATGGACATAACCGCTATCGTATAGGTTGTTCTGAACTGATTTAAAACTCGCGTCAGCCGGAATTGTAAAGAACCTATCGTCCTGTTGTACTAAGATATTGGGTGAATTGAAAAGCTGATAAACATAAAACGATATGGTCGTTAGCAAGAAAGATCCAACTACAATCACCAGCCCAACGGTTTTCCACCTTTTCATATAGCGTCCAAAAATAGTAATTTACCCCCTTAGACCAAGTTTGAACATTCCATGAATGAAAGAATTTTGACTTTCATCCTACCTGATTCTCAAAATCACCATGACCGAATTGCTTAGGATCAACGCTATAAATCCTGAAATCCGGAAAATTAACCGAATTGTAATCACCCTGAGGAATGGAGGAATCATAATATATCCTACCGATACCGTATACGGAATCGGTAGCGATCTTAGACAAAACAAAGGTATCGAAGGAATTTATCGAATCAAGAAAATAAAGGCCAAACACCACAATTTGGCCATAATCTGTCAAAACCTCAGCCAGGTAAGTGAATACACCAGGCCCATTGAAAACTCCACATTTAAGATCCTCAAAAAAGCTCTGCCGGGGCCTTATACGTTTATTCTAAAAGCTGGGGGCCGCATTCCAAGGTATCTTCGAAATAACAAAAAGACTATAGGGATCCGTATTCCGGACCACATTGTGCCTACTGCCATTGTGGCATCCCTTGGAAATCCAATTATCACTACCTCCTTGAAAGACGCAGATGAGATCCTCCAGTATACTACAGATCCGGTTGATATTTATGAGAATTTCAAGCACCAGGTGGATATTGTCGTTGATGGTGGTGTAGGCCACAATGTTCCCTCCACGGTTGTGGATATGACCATAAGTCCTCCTGAAGTAGAGCGTTATGGAAGGGGGGAGGTGTTTTGGTAGAACCACAATCAAGTTCTCCAGGCACCATCATCATAGAACTTCACTACCTTCCCTGCATTGAGTTTTTTACTTACATACTTCAATTCGACAAAGTGATCATAGAGGCGCAGGAAAACTATCAGAAGCAGAGCTATCGGAACCGTTGCAGGATTCAAGCTCCGAATAAGATATTAGAACTTTCGGTTCCAGTGTTGAAGCCTGGGGGAAAGACGAAAATCAAGGAGACCCAGGTCGATAGCAGCCACAATTGGGCTCGAAACCATTGGCGAAGCTTGACCTCCTCTTACGGCAAGGCCCCGTTTTTTGAGTTTTTCGCCCCTGAATTCTATGCAATACTATCCAAACCCAATCCACATCTGTTTGACCTGAATCTTCAGCTGTTGAAAACAATTTTAGGGATCTTGGGAGTTGAAAAGCAAATCGAGTTATCTGACTCCTACGAAAGGCATACATTTCAGGGAGTTTTTGATGCTCGGAACCTTATTCACCCCCGCTGGGACTACCATCAAAATGGCTATTACCAGCCAATAACCTATCCCCAAATCTTTGGCAACAAATTTGCACCCAATCTGAGTATTATTGATTTGATCTTTTGTGAAGGGACCCATGCCCGGGATGTGGTTCAGGGTTCCATCAGAAACCAAATAGCATTCTGAACAAATGGATGGAGCATCCGTTCTAATACTTATTTGAAATTATATTTGAATCCTTTGGTTTATTAATTTGAATTAATAATTTACATTTACGGGTGTTGTAGTGAGCGTTTAGATGGAAGCAAAGTTTTCAAACAGAGTAAAGGAAGTCATCTCCCTAAGTAGGGAGGAAGCGCTCCGTTTGGGTCATGGTTATATTGGCACCGAACATTTTCTATTGGGGATGATTCGGGAAGGGGAAGGGGTCGCCGTTAGCCTTCTGAAGAAGCTTGGCGTGTCTTTGGATGAGCTTCGAATTTCGGTGGAGGAATCCACCAAGGGAACTGCCACCAGTAATGTTAAGAATTTAGCGAATATTCCACTCACCCGGCAGTCGGAGAAGGTACTCAAGATAACCTATCTTGAGGCCAAGATCTTTAAGAGTCAGTTGATTGGAACGGAGCACCTGCTCTTGTCAATTTTACGCGACGAGGACAACATTGCAACTCAGATTATGAACAAATTCGACATAAACTATGACGTAGTAAAAGAACTTCTTGAATACCAAACCGAGAACCCGGTTGCTTCATCGGATACGGATGAGGGCGACGAGGATAGCTCCCGCATATTCGGCGGGTCCTCCGGAGGAGGTGGGCGTGAAGGCTCGTCCAAATCTACGGAAAAATCGAGGACCCCGGTATTGGATAATTTTGGAAGGGATCTCACCAAGTTGGCTGAGGACGATAAACTAGATCCAATTGTTGGTCGGGAAAAGGAAATCGAAAGAGTGGCTCAAATTTTAAGCCGTCGAAAGAAGAACAATCCTATCCTAATTGGCGAACCGGGTGTGGGCAAAACCGCAATCGCTGAAGGGTTGGCCCTTCGAATTGTACAGAAAAAAGTAAGCCGGGTTCTTTTCGGTAAGAGGGTAGTTACTCTGGACTTGGCCTCCTTGGTAGCCGGGACCAAATACCGGGGCCAATTCGAGGAACGGATGAAGGCCGTGATGAACGAGATTGAGAAATCTCCCGACGTCATCTTATTTATTGATGAGTTGCATACGATCGTAGGTGCTGGTGGCGCGTCCGGGTCGCTGGATGCCTCGAATATGTTCAAGCCAGCCCTGGCAAGAGGTGAAATACAGTGCATTGGAGCAACCACTCTGGACGAATATCGTCAGTACATTGAAAAGGATGGGGCTTTGGCCCGGCGCTTCCAAGTTGTGATGGTAGATGCGACCACTCCCGAAGAAACCATCCAGATTCTCGATAATATCAAGGAGCGCTACGAGGATCATCACAATGTGAATTACACCGAAGAGGCGGTGAGTTCCTGTGTTAAACTTTCCGACCGGTATATAAGCGATCGATTTCTACCGGATAAGGCGATTGATGTATTGGACGAGGCCGGTGCGAGAGTCCACATAAATAACATCCACGTTCCGGACGAGATTGTCAAATTGGAGGACGCAATTGAGGATATAAAAAAGGAAAAGAACCGGGTGGTCAAGAGTCAAAAATATGAAGAGGCTGCTCAGTTGAGAGATAAAGAAAAGAAGCATCTTGAAATGCTAGATACGGCCAAGTCCAAATGGGAGGAGGAAAACCGGTCTAAGCGCTACACGGTCAGCGAGGAAAATGTGGCGGAGGTCGTTGCCATGATGACCGGCATACCCACCAACCGGGTAGCCCAAAATGAGGGTTCCAAGCTCCTGGGTATGAATGATGAACTAATGAGCCGAATCATCGGGCAGGAGGAGGCTATTAAGAAATTGACCAAGGCAATCCAAAGGACCAGGGTTGGCCTGAAGGATCCCAGAAAGCCGATTGGGTCATTTGTGTTTTTAGGTCCCACCGGGGTCGGCAAGACCGAGATGGCAAAGGTGCTGGCTACCTATTTGTTCGACAAGGAGGACGCCCTAGTCAGGGTCGATATGAGCGAGTATATGGAGAAATTTTCCGTGTCGCGATTGGTTGGAGCCCCTCCAGGCTATGTTGGCTATGAAGAGGGTGGGCAACTTACCGAAAAAGTGCGTCGAAAGCCCTATAGTGTAATTCTCCTGGATGAAATCGAAAAAGCGCATCCCGACATCTTCAATATCCTGCTTCAGGTTTTGGACGACGGGATACTTACCGATGGCCTGGGCCGTCGGGTCGATTTCAGAAACACAATCCTAATCATGACCTCCAACATCGGGGCCAGGGATCTCAAGGATTTTGGAGCCGGCGTCGGTTTTGCCACCCAGTCGCGCAATGACAATATGGATGACCTAATGAAATCAACTATCCAAAGCGCGCTGAAGAAGACTTTTAGCCCAGAATTCCTTAATAGGTTGGACAATGTGATAATCTTTAATTCACTTGCCCGGGAGCACATCCACGAGATTATTGATCTTTCACTGGAAAAGCTGTTTGACCGTATTCACAACCTTGGATATAAAGTTGAACTTACTGAAAAGGCGAAGGATTTTCTTTCCGAAAAGGGGTATGATCCTCAATATGGAGCACGTCCTCTTAATCGGGCTATCCAAAAGTATCTTGAAGATGCTGTGGCGGAGGAAATTCTGAAAGGTGAATTGACAGATGGAGACATTATTATCGCTGATTACGACGGAAAGGGTGAGGAGCTAAAGATCAAGGTGAAAAGGAAGAAGCAAAAGGTAGGTAAAAAAGAAGGGAAGTAAGTTCCTGGTTCCTGGTTGCTAGTAAGTTGAGAGTTCCTATTTCGTAGTTCCTAGATTTGCATTGCGTCCTTGTAATTCTGATTCTGCTTTGAGTTTAGATATCGGACTAACCCGGAGATAACCTTTTCGACTTCGATCACTATTGCAACCATGTTTCAATTTTCTCGGTGGAAAGGGGGTTAGTTTCCCCAGCTCGACAAAGCTGAAACCTTAGCTCAGTTGCTGATCTCTGGAGATGAATAAGAAGTGTATAAACTCTTTGTTACCCCCTCCTCCAAAACCTTCGGCGATGTTATCCGTAATCGACCCGGCCGACCTCTCCCTCTGGTTAGACAGGGAATGATCCTTCTGGAGTGACTACTGGCTGGTAACAATATAGATCTGCTTAGCAAGGAATCGAGCCTTTTTCCAAGCCACTATTTGATCCAAGTCAGAAAACGAGGCCATCACAAAAGGTCCTTTCTCATTAATTGCATTGATGCCGCAATTAGTACCCCATAAAAGAGGCCAGGCTAACATATTCTGGAATCCCCTGAAAATAGCAAGTTTGGTTTCCCTGGGAGCTGCAGAACTAGGAACTGGAACTAGGAACCAGGAACTTACTTAATAACTTCCTAGATACTTTCTCACAAACCACTCTGTACTCACCAGCACTACCAGTAGTATCAATAGCCACTTGAGGTTTATTATTGGAAGGAATTCTTCCTGTGTGTGTATGATTCCCTGGGCCTTTTGGCTGAGCAGACTTTCTTGCAGCAAACTTATCTGGTCCTTCTTGAAGAATTGTCCCAGCGTTTGATGAGATATGGTTCGGAGCAATTGGTGATCTGCGGTCAGATTCAAAGCCTCGATCAATAATTCGTTTACGGTAAATTCTCCACTGCTACTTTTCTTCCCGGAGCTCAGCCGGGTTGTTGCCGTATATCGATAAATTCCCTGGTCCAGGCCACTGAGATGGTATTGGCTATTGAATTCGGACGGCGTAAAGGAATACTCGGACTGAATACCGTCCTCATCTTCAATGATCAATTCTACCTTGTTTCCGTAAAATTTTTCATAAACATCGTTATAGGTCTCCGTTTCGAATACAACACTTTCGTTCGTGAAAATGTCATTCTTTACTGGGTAGATCTTAAATTTTCTTTTGTCTTCCTTCGAGGAAAGAAATTGGACCAGCTTTGAAATCAGCTCATCAAAGGCCCGCTGATTCAGGTTGGAGGCGTATTCCTGTAGACGCCATTGCCATAGACCTTCGCCCAGCATCAATCCTGTTTTTCTATCTCCGTCAACTTTGATAACGAGCAGCGGATTGCGTGTTTCAATTGCCCCTACTTTCTGGTAGAGAATTACTTCAGTTTCTGGTAGGATTTCATATTTACCAAATGGAACTGTAGCAGGGGAGTATTCCCTGAGGGTCTTCTGCAATTCAGGATCAAAACCAAATCGCTCAAAGCCTTGATTAAATACCGGGAATACCTGGTCGGTCAGGTTTCCCGATGGGGTAATGGTCACCATTGAGTTGATCGCGTTCAATTGTCTTAGATTGCTTTGAGTGCCGACAATGTACCAAACCGATGGATTATTGGCCATCAGCCGCTCCATGTAGGATCGGTATAAGTTCTGACGATCGGGAAATTGATGAAATATTACCAGGTCGTATTTATCATCTTCGAATTGATCTATACCTGGAATAAATTGGTGAAACTCGTAGTTCTCATTTTTTTCAATGGCCGATTTTACGGCTTTGATGTCAGGATGAGGATTATTAGCGACCATGAGAATCTTCTCCTTGCCCTCCACAACATCCACATAAGCGTGTTTAGCATTGTTTTTATAGGTGTATTCTCCCGTTTTCGGAACGACTCGTACGACCAAGTGTTGAATGCCCTTTTGGTCCGCATCTAAAAAGAAGCTAACTTCATTTAGCTCATTTGTACCCTCAATTAACACTTTCTTGGAGTCGAGAAGGTCGTTTCCTTTGAGCACCTCAATGACTATTTCCTCGCCGTTGAATCCGGTATTTAGAATTTCGGCTTTAAGCGGATACCGGTTTCCCTGATAGGCAAGCTTGTTATAGAGCACGGATTGAAGGTTAAGGTCGGTTTTGGGCAAAGTGTCTCCCAGCCCGATAGTATGGATTCGAAAGCTGTAAGGAACAAATTGTGGGGAGATACCCTGATTGTAAATTCCGTCACTCATCAGGATCACTCCGCCCAAATTGCGGCCTTCGTAATCCGATTGAATTTCAGTTAAGAGTCGGTTGACGTCAGTGATTGGGTAATCAAATCGGATTAGGGAAATGTCTGCAGGCTGATCCTTGTCATACAGTGTTCTGACTTCAACCGCGAAATCTTGTTTCTCCAGTTCAAGTGTTACTTGTGATAGCTCCTCCAAAATGTCATACAGCGCCAAGCTGTCTTCAACTTCGCGGACGGAGGTGGAGTTATCTATGGCTATGACCAGTGAGGGTGGCTCAACAAGGTTTCGTATCTGCTTAATAAATGGACTGAGAAGAATTATTCCAAGAATAGTCACCAGCAGGAATCGGATCCCCGCCAGGGCCTGATTGACTCTTGTGCTCCATGGTCCACGTGGTTGGTATTGCAGATAGGCGTAAACCGCTCCGGCGAGTAGGCAAAACAGGATTAGCCAGGGGGGACTTTCGAATAGCAGTTGGAAATTATCCATCTAAGCCAACATAGTGTATCTCTTAGGATACTCCATTATCGGCACCGAGGTTGCAGAGGTTGCGTCACTATGCACATCAAGTAAGCATACCGCCATCTACTTGTAAAACCTGTCCGGTGACATAAGACGATAGGTCCGAGGCGAGAAACAGTGCACATTCTGCAACGTCCTGAGGCTGCCCTCCCCGTTTCAATGGTATCGCCGCCCTCCAGGAATCTGTCGTATTGGTGTCAAGTTGCTCGGTCATTTCGGTTTCGATGAATCCCGGCGCGATAGCATTAGATCTAATATTTCGAGAACCGAGCTCCAGGGCAACTGACTTAGTGAATCCTACGATTCCAGCCTTGGAAGCTGCGTAATTAGCTTGCCCAGGATTCCCTTTCAGGCCGACTACGGAGGTAAGATTAATAATTGAGCCGGCTTTTTGCTTCATGAAAGTCCGGGTGGCTGCTTTGACCGTGTTGAAAACCGATTTAAGATTCACATTCATCACTTCGTCCCACATGGCTTCGTCCATTCTCATCAACAAATTATCCCTGGTAATCCCAGCGTTATTCACCAGGATGTCGAGGCTTCCGAATTCCTGCACAACATCGTCTACCAACTGCTCGGCTGCCGAGTAGTCAGAGGCATCCGATCGGTATCCCTTGGCCTTTACTCCGGATTGCTGCAATTCCTTTTCCAAGGCTTCTCCTTTTTCAACACTTGACAGGTAAGTGAAGGCTACACTGGCGCCATTTTGGGCAAATGTTTGAGCAATTGACAGCCCTATTCCACGCGAAGCTCCGGTCACCAGGGCGGTTTTACCTACCAGTAGATTCATGGCGCATAAATGGGTTTAGTCGAAATTGTCCCCAAACTTAACAATATTAGGGTCAATTATGAATCTCCACTTGAACCAGGTTATTCCATTTATTAGCGCCTATTCTCAATGGCTCATTATTCTCTGGATCCTCTTATCCTCTACACTGTACATCGTTAGTGTGATCTGCGGTTTAGGGATCACCTTTGATTCCCGGTTATATTCCTCAATTGCAGTTGGTTTCTCAGATATGGGGTTTTGGGAAAGCCTTGACCTGACCGGTCTGGAATCATGGCCCCCGCTGTTTCCGCTGGTCATCTCCTGGATCGGGCTCGATCAAATGGTATTTCTACAGGGCGTTTCGCTGATTCTCTTGCTTACGGTATGCTGTAGGATCTCGCGGGATTTAGTCCAGCGAAAAGTGGTTCTGGTTATGATAATGTTCGGCATTAGCCTTGGCACACCTCTTTTCCTGGTGCATGGGTTTTTATGGTCGGAATCTTTTTTTATGTTGCTTTTCTGCTGCGAGGTTGGCCTATTTCTTTCACTTAGAAAGACCGGATCGGCATTGACGGGATTGGGGTTGATTGTTGTGGGCAATCTAATGTGTTTGCAAAGGCATTCGGGGATTTTTCTGATCCTCGGATTGTTCCTGGTCCAGCTGCTTCAAGCGAGAAACTCAAGACAAGTGCTCTGGGGCATCTCCTATTTCTTACTAGCATCGCTGAGCTTTTGGTGGTGGAATGGATGGGTCTCGGTCGGTACACATGACAGAATATCCGCCCTCATTGTTCCTCTTCTGACCTTAGATTTGAGCCATTATTACCTGAATTTGAAATCATTCGGTTACGCTATAAGCTACTGGATTGTCCCTTACCGGACAATCTGGGTACTTATTTTGGTTTTGATAATAGCCGTTGTGGCTCTGCTGGGTCCACTGCGATGGAAAGCAGTGGTAAGCAGGAGCCAAACTCAAAATTATCGTGTTCTGGTGGTTGCCTTCATGGTATATTACTTTTTGCTTCACATTCCTTTTACAAAAATTCCGGACTCACCAGAAAGGCATTTAAGCCCATTGTATGCTCTTTTCGTTTGGTTGGTGCTGGTTCCGATGGACTGGATACCAAGGCAGGGCCTAAAATCTGTTGGTGGCAAAATAACTTTGATATTCATATTGATTTGGCTGTGCTATGTTTCAGTGAGGGCGGTGAAGAACGTCGTTTTTTGGAACAGTGCACGATGCGGGCATACCATTGAGACAAGTTCGATCCAAGTAGCCGACATTATTTCCGTCCGCTCCTCCCCTGGTTGTACCGATATGAGCCCCGGAAATATGACCGCAAGCAAATGTCGCAGTTAAATCGCGAATAATTTCCAAGTGGTTTACAACGGTACGGCGGGCCCAAAGCTGCGCGACCAGGCAAGGTGAGACCAATTTTTTTCTGATCTCAAATGGACTTAATTTGCAAGCCTCATCTAATTCATAAGGAATATGGCTTCGAATTACAAACTGGTAGTAGTAGGGAGTGGTCCCGGTGGATACGTCGCCGCTATCCGCGCTGCACAGCTGGGAATGAAGGTGGGAGTAGTGGAGAGAGAAAGTTTAGGTGGCATTTGCCTCAACTGGGGCTGTATCCCTACCAAAGCTTTGCTAAAAAGTGCTCAAGTGTACGACTACATACGCCATGCTCAGGACTACGGGGTTAATGTCAAAACTTTTTCCGCCGATTTTGGAGGGATGGTCAAGAGAAGTCGCGAGGTAGCCGGTGGTATGAGCAAGGGAATAAACTTCCTGTTCAAGAAGAATAAAGTGGAGCACATCGCTGGAGAAGGAAAGCTGGTATCTGACAAAAAGGTTGAGGTGGATAACCAGGGCAACAAATCAGAGGTCACCGCCGACCATATTATCCTGGCTACGGGTGCGAGGTCCAGGGAGCTACCGAGTCTACCGATTGATGGCAAAAAGATCATCGGCTACCGACAGGCGATGACGTTGGCAAAGCAGCCCAAGTCTCTGGTGGTTGTGGGTTCCGGGGCGATCGGAGTAGAATTTGCTTACTTTTATAATACGCTAGGCGCCGAGGTCACTCTGGTTGAGTTTCTTCCGGAGATCGTTCCAAACGAGGACGAGGACATATCCAAGCAACTGGAAAGGGAATTCAAAAAGTCCGGGATGACCGTGATGAAGAGTTCCGAAGTAACTTCAGTTGACACCAAGGGTAAGAGTTGTAAGGTAGCCGTAAAAACGCCGAAAGGAGAGGAGACAATTGACTGTGAAGTCGTCCTATCGGCAGTAGGAATTAAGTCTAACCTTGAAAATCTCGGACTGGAAGAATTAGGCATTTCCGTTGACCGTGATAAAATTGTCGTCGATGATTACTACCAGACCAACATAAAAGGAATTTATGCGATTGGAGATATTGTAAAAGGTCCCGCATTAGCTCATGTAGCTTCGCATGAAGGAATCATTTGCGTAGAAAAGATCGCAGGTCAGAATCCTGAACCAATGGATTATAATAATATTCCCGGCTGCACCTACTGTACGCCGGAAATAGCCTCGGTGGGATATACAGAAAAGGCTGCCGAGGAGGCTGGTTATGATATCAAAGTTGGCAAATTCCCATTTGCAGCTTCAGGGAAGGCCAGCGCAGCAGGTTCCAAAACCGGGTTCGTAAAAGTTATTTACGATGGGAAGTATGGAGAATGGCTGGGAGCCCATATGATTGGTGCTAACGTGACCGAGATGATCGCGGAAGTCGTGGCGGCCCGAAAGTTAGAAACAACCGGTCATGAAATCATTACGGCTGTTCATCCTCATCCGACCATGTCGGAGGCAGTGATGGAGGCCACGGCGGCTGCTTATGACGAGGTGATCCACATCTAGTGGTCTGGCAGTGTGGCACTAAAACAGTGTGGCAGTGAAACATTGTGGAAATTAGCCATGTTGCAGCTAATTCCTGGGATGATTTTGTAGTTGAACCAAGTATTGTTTATTTGGTTCGAAATTTGGTTCGTGAAGTCAATTACGATTCATAATCTGGAAGAACGGATGGCGGATATGATAGAAAGAATCTCCAGGAATGAGGGTATGGGCATGAATAAGACGATCAAAAAGTTATTGGCTAAGTCTCTTGGTCTTTCGGTTCCGCCAAATGAGCAGAGGGAAAAGGAATTCTCGGATTTGTTTGGGGTCTGGTCACAACAGGAATTCGACGAGTTCTCCTTAAAAACTGAGTACTTAGGAAGAATCGATCCACTGGACTGGCAATGACCAGGATCCTACTGGATACAAATGCTTACGGCCATTTTCTTAAGGGAAATGATGATGTGTACCAGGTTATCCTTGCAGCCGAAGTTGTTTACATGTCCATTTTTGTACTGGGTGAACTTTACTTTGGTTTCAGAAGTGGCTCGCAGGTCAGGTAAAACAAGGAATATCTTCAAAAATTCCTCCGAAAGTCTTCGGTGAGAGTACAAAATGATACTCTCGATACTGCCTTGATTTTTGGAGAACTCAAACAGACATTACAGTTCTCTGGAAATCCCATTCCCTTGAATGACGTGTGGATTGCAGCAAACACTATCGAAACCGGGTCGGTTCTGATAACATTTGACCAACATTTTCGGCAAATTCCCGGCTTGAGAATCTGGGATGCGGTCTAAGCAGCGTGGCAGCGGAGCAGTCGACAGTCTTTCAGAGACCGCATTTAAGAACCACGATCGGACTGGCAACCAGAACTCGGTTGGACCGAATAACCCATAGTCTAGGATTTTGGACTCCGATCTTGACTTTCATCCGTTGACTACCTATTTTTACCAAACTGTCGTTCGATAAATTGCCTAAACGCAAAGTAAATAAGCGGGATATTGTAGGAGCGGCGTATCGGCTATTCACTGCTCAGGGTTTTGCAAAGACATCCATGGCAGACATAGCTGGTTCTTGTGGCCTTCTGAAAGGCAGCATTTACCACTATTTTCAGAGCAAAGAAGATCTGATCGAGACCGTTCTGCAATCCAGCCTGGCCTATCGCAGTTTAGGCCTCTTACCAATAGCCTATGATGATAAAATACCTTCAAGGGAGCGACTGGAGCGCTTCCTCATGTCTATCGATCTGGACCAGATCCTGGAACTTCAGGGCAGCTTGATGATTGCGGCAGTGCTCGAACTGGGCACCCAACCACGGTATCACCCTCATCTGTCTCAGTTTTTTGACAACTGGACTCAGGCGGTAACTGCGATCATCGGCGGTGAATCAGGAAACCAGCCAGCCAGGCTAACCTCAAAGGACATTCTGGTGAGAATTCAGGGAGGTGTTGTCCTGATGTTGGCTTATCGGGATAAATACTTTCTGGAGAGGTCTCTGCAAGATATAATATACCAAACGTTTGGTGAATAATTATTGTTTGACCAGTCGCAAGGCGCCGTTGCCACCCGAGGATTGTAGAGAAACTAAATACACTCCGGTCGGCAGGTTTTCTGACAGTCGCATTTCGAAAGAATTGCTGCCCGCCTTAAGGTTTAACTCACGTTCAACCACTGATCTCCCCAGTTGATCTATTATGTTTAAGCTCGCTTGACACCGTTTGATAGATTTGATTTTCACCCGGAAATTGCTTGGGGTAGGATTAGGATAGGCTTCAAATTCAATTTTGCGAATATGATCAAAAGGTAAAATGCCTACGGTTACAAAGGGATTGGATGAGACGAACACGTTGCTCTGTATGTTGTCAATAGTGGTGTTCCTTTTGATGATGTCTGAAAGACGAGTGGTGCTTATTTCCTCTAATTCCGCTGGGGAGAAATCCGGGTCGTTCTCATAGTAAAAGCGAATCACCAATCCTAAGGGCATTGAACTGCTTCTTGATAGTGGTGGTAATTGTTTCACCGGCGATCGATTGGTCTTGGGGATCCTCACTGAGCATGGCGACCCAGGGATCGATATTGTCGATATCAATATAAAGATTCTCCAAAATTTGTTGGTCCTGCTGGTTGCTCGTGATCTGGCTAAAGTCAGAAAATGGCACCAAACTAAAATTCTGACGCACCGTGTTATAATCGGGTATTCCTTTTTCTCGGGATCTCAAAATATTCAACGAAACCAGGTCCAGACCTCCGGCACCTGGATGACCGAAAAGAAAGTTTCGCAATGCCCCGGCAACTTTGTTATCCAATTTTTGCATAGGCTGAGTTGCCATTCCCCTCAAGAACGGCTCAATACCTCCCTCATCGGTAACCACATCGGGTCGGAAGAATACTTCCTTCAGATGGAGGCTGCCAAACGAAAGTGTATCTCCGTTATCCTCAAGCCTCACAAATTGTTCATTCACCATGGAGTGTCCCAGCCTAAAGGCCGCAGCAGAGAAAACATTCAGGATATTGGGGTTAGCTTCAGGGTCATATCCTTGATATTCTTCAAGACCCATACCCAGGGCGGGCAACCATTCCTCATATGTGATGGCTTGTAGGATGGCCCCATTAAACTTGCGCGCTCGTTGAAAGATCTGCTCATCGGTCCAACTCGGATTTTGCCGGGCAATCTCGCCCGCCAAACGATTATGTTCACGCACAAATAAGGTATGAAAGCAGAGCAGTCCTGGATGTTCGTTAGCCCGGAAATCTCCTGCAACAAAATACTTTTCAGGCACTAGAGGCCCACCGGTCGCCATTTCGGGGGCTTCCGGATCCATCGCCCCAAAGCTTTCACCATCGACCGTGTTAAAGGGCAGGAAATTTCCAAATGAGGTCCTTAGCCTGCCGTCTTGAAAACTCCGGAGCCAAGCCGCAACATCGTCAAAGCTTCCATAAATTGCCGAAGCATCAATAAAGGAGGTAATCATGTTAAGCTGCTGACGCGGATCTCCAGGCTCGGTACCGGTATCGCGGTTGTATGCACCGCGGTTTATTCGAAACTCCTTGGTGCCGGTATTGTCTGGATCAAAGTATTGATCTCCGGCCGGGATGGCTATGTAAACTTCCTCCCCTTCGGCGTCAGGGTTGAATGAGATATCATGATCAAGGAATTGGCCATAGAGCCAAACGAAATCGCTCAGCAGGTTGGGATCCCCAGTGAAATCAGTTTGCTCAAAAAGATTATTGCTAATAACGCGTATGTTGGGTCGATTCTCACCATTAGGCTGATCATATCCGTTGCTGTAAGATGCTTCCGTGTATCGCCTTAACTCCGCTCCTGACATCCCCCATTCAGGATTTTCCAGATTGTTTCCGGAGCCGTCAATCGAACGGTTTTGCTGGGCAAAAACCGGGCTCGCCAACAGGATGGAAATCACTATAACCGTGATTCTTAACATGTCGCTCAATTTAGCAAACCCCAATAATAATACCATAAAGTTTGGGAAAAATGATAATTCGGATTAGATCCCTAAGCTCAATATTATAAAGTCAAATTGGTGCTCCGTAATCCCGAGCGACTCACCATCCAGCAAATAACTATAGCGCACACCCATGTCGAAATCAAATAATCGAATAAATCGAAAGTCGAACGTCAATTCAGCTCCAGCGGATCGGAACTGCTGATCTGGAATAGGAAAGACTCCATTGAGTTCCGGCGCCGGAACAGGAGTTGCGGATCGCTCGGAAAAATCAAAGAACAGATTGGTTTTAATCCTTTGGAGAAACGCCAACGGTCCAACGGCAAAATCCGGGTACCACAATGGAAGTGAATAATTAAACGAAAAGCGGTAGATATCATCGTAAAACGTAGACTGATAGCCCCTGGAGTACACGAACTCGTCTACGAACTTGTAGGGGTCCTGGAAGTTCTCATTTTTGTACGACCCCTGGATCCAGGTGCTGTGATTACGCCATAGCCCTGGAAATCCCAACGTTGCGGTGACCTGCAACATCTGCCCCTTCTTATCTTCGGAATTGATGGTCTTCTGGTACTGCACATCCAAGTCCTGAAACCAGCGGGAATTGATATGCTTTCTGGCCTTCCGCAGCGTATGATCGAATAACACCTGAATCTCACCGGCATTTAGAATCCCGTCGGCCCTGCTATCTTCAATTTTCTTGTAATTAACATACAGCAAGTGATACTTGGCATTAAGTTCCAGAGAAGAGAACCAATTGTGATGAGTGAGGTTAAAAGGCAGGGTAATGCCCGGAGAAATGTTGCTTTCATCCCACTCCAGCACCGTAAGGAAAGTGGTATCAGCCGCGCTTACCTTGGGATGAAATCTGTTCCGGCCACCTGGACTTCGGGCCTCCAGATTGAGGACTGGGTAAAAACCAGCATAACTAAGATCCAGTCTGAATTGGCTAAAGTCTTCATTAACATTATAGCGATAGCCCGCCACAGTCGAAAAGGTTGTCAACTTGTTTTGGGCCACGGCGTCAAGTCCGTACTCCGGGTGAATTACATAGGGTTGCCAGCTGTGAAAATTTATCAGGCCGTTACTCTGTCTGAATCTTTTGGTTGGGTAATTATTGTCAGGGACCTTAGCAAGAATATTGCCGCCTTCATAATCTGGAATCAAGGTCGGGTAATAGTCAACATCTAATTCCGCGCGGTCCATTAATTGCCACTGGGCCGGGTCTAATGTGATTTTCCGAATATCGTAGCCATCTGCCGTATACTCACTATAGGCTAATAAGCGTCCGTTCGGAGATACGGCCGGTTGGATGGCACCCAACCGGGTGCTGGTGACTTGGAAGATCTGTTGCGTATTTATGTTGAGAGCAAAGATGTCTTCGATATCGTGGTAAGCAGCACTATAAAAAAGGTGATTCCCTTTGAGGTGGGGGAAGCTAATTGGTTTGTCGGTATAATCCAGGATCATCCTGGATTGGCTGTTTTCAAGATCCAGCTGGATGATCCCATTTTTATGGGCCTTTCGGACGATCGCAAAAATTGATTTATCATCTTCTGCCCAAATTGGATGAACAAATTGGTACCCGTGCGGATTGTCAACGCGGTTTATTAGCTCACCGGTCTGCGCACTTAAAATAGCCAGCCTCACATTCTGATCTTCCGAGGATTCGACGATCACGTAGCGGGAAAGATCGTGAGAAAGAGCCGGCGAGAAGTACTTTGACTTGCTGGTTACCTTAGTCCTCTTCCCCGAATCGAAATCGTAAGATTGCACGACCTGGTAATTAACATAGCGCCATCTTTCATCGTACCCCAACTCGCTCCAGGTCAGTACACCCTTCGTGATCTGAAGTCGATTTCCGACCGCCCCGGTAATCCCCGGAGCCGTAATCCCTTCTTCTCTCCCTTGTTCATCTATCTTAAAGAACCCGGGGATCTGATCCAGCCCTGCCTTCTCTACTACCAAGGTATTGTCGTCCAGGAACTGCGGATTGGTGTAGTTGGTATAAGTCCTTTTGGCCCGGTTAACTTGCTCGGATTGAGTGTATTGTCTTCTTTGCTCCAACAATTTGAGACTATCGCTTAGATGCTGGAACATCTCCCGATGTAATTTGAAGGTGCCCTTACCAGTGCTCTGCCTTAGGCTGTTGCTAAACGGGTAGAAGAGACCCCTGTAACGTACTCCCTCTTCTGAAGCCTGCTTCACCACCAAACGAGGATAGGTGGTCCTGAGGTGATTGACCATGAAATAACCTTGATGCCAGTGATCCGGAACAAAATCTTTAAAGGAACCGGCTGAGGCCTTTTCATAATTATATAACCGTTCATCCAGGGCCAGGGCCCAGTATTGGCGGGTGAAATCTGGCATCCTCCCTCGGCCAGCTCGGGTAAGAGCTGTTTCCATAACAATGGCATCCCCTTCCCAATACCAGCGCGGTAGTGCTAATCTTGAAATGGTGGTCCAGCCTACTTGTCCAAAAACCTTGGCGATGAGTCCGGTGATTCCTCTTCGGGCATTCAGGAATTGCTGTACGTGCCGGTATTCATGGATCGTTAGAATGTCCAAAAAGTCAGTTGTGCCGCTAAAGTTAAATTGAGGGGGGGTAATAAAGAGTTCGGACCGAAACGGAAATCCTGACACGAAACCGTTGGACCGAGTGTCCTGGTTTTGTACAAAGATGGTGATTTTTCCAGCTCGATCCCCTATGGAACGAGCCGTGCTATCATATAGGAAATGAGCCAAATTGGCCATTCTCTGACCTTGGATTTCGTTTGCCTCAGGAAAGATCACCTGGACTTTGTCGGTATCAATTTGGCGCCATTTCAAAGATGGCGGATTGGTCCTAAAGTGAACCCCTGAGCCCAGATGTTACTTGCGGCCAGCAAGCAACCGAGAAAAAGAGATAATCTAAATCGAATAGCCATTTGTTGGTGGAACAAATTTATCTGGCTAAAGTTTAATCACAACAAATATTGAATCCTAATCACTTGAGGATGGATCTGTTAGCTGCTAATCATCACAATCTACCCGGATTCGGACTGCTGCCTGCGACTGGGCAAAATATATCCCTGTCCGTAAATAGTATATGTCTAAACATTTAATATTATTGTCCGTATCATTCTAAGAAAGAAGGAAATTGAAATGAGAATATCCATCACCGCAAAAGAAAAACAGGCTTCCGGTCAATTCAACGGTGGCCAGATCCTGGAAAATAAGCCAATAGGCTTTCCTCAAGATAGAGGAGATCAAAAACCTTACTCAAATCTGTTTTATTGGGCTCATGCCTGGTCCAATGAAGGCAGTCTACTTGGGGAACACCCGCATCAGGGTTTTGAGATCATGTCATTCGTGCTTAGCGGGGTGATCGAACATTACGACAGTAAGCACCAGGAATGGAAGCCTCTTCAGGAAGGGGATGCACAAATAATCCGCTCCGGTAAAGGGATCACTCATGCCGAGAATTTTAAAGAAGGATCTCAAATTTTCCAGATTTGGATGGACCCCGATCTCAATAAGACCATGCAGAAGAATGCTTCTTATGACGATTACAAGTCAGAGAGCTTTCCAATTCGAGAGATCGATACCGGCCACCGAATCAAGATCTACAAGGGCGAGGGCTCTCCATTTGAGATGGATTCCCAGGGGGTTGTGATTTATGAGCACCAATTTGAAACCGGTTCATATGCCTTGAATTTGGATGAGGAGGTGATTTATTCTGCCTATCTGGTTGAGGGTAAATTACAGCTTAATGGAGAAGCAATGGAGAAAGACGCATTTGCAGTATTGGAAGATGGGCAAAATGCTGAGTTGAAGGCTCTTGAGAATTCAAGGCTGTTTGTGATCGAGACTCCACGAAAAATCGACCATCCTACTTATAAGGAACTCATGCAGTCCAGGTCGAATCAATAAACTAAAATTTTTCAAGGATCCTGAAGCGATTTTTTTTGGATCCATACTTTTTCCATTTGAACAATCGTACCAGTTGGCTAACCGCAATTAAGGAAATGCCTATGATTGCAGCCCCTTTTGCGCTATAATTTCCGGTGTCGGCAATAGCCTCAGCCAAACCTGCAATCAGAAACCATCCGCCTACAAAACTAGAAGCCAGGGACACGGTTTTCGGCCATTTTCTTGCTACATAAATAAGGTCTATTTCGGATAAAGGTACGGAAACTGGTACCTCTTTGGGCCCAATATATATGACCGTATCGCCCAAACCAATTATCACTGCGTTGTATAACACCGGGTTCCCCAATTGTTTGAAGTGAAAATCATCCCCAATCTTGATCTGCTGCTTGGATATTCCGCTCTTGTCGATGGCAAGGTATCTTTGTCCGGAGCTCTCGGAACAGCAAAGCCCCAAGCTGATTAGCAGCAGGAATTCAATGAATAACTTTGGCACAACAGGGATTTGCCCAAAAATAAAAAGCGCTGCTAAGGTTGCAGCGCCTTTTACCACTTAATTAACCAACTCTAAAACAAGACCAATGATCTAGCCTAAAGAAATTGTGATGCCCGGTAGTACGGACTTGAAGCGATCGGCAAATATCAATTCTGGTGATATTTTGATATGTTTTGTGAGCGGCAGCCTGGTAAAAACCCGAACTGCCCCCTTTTTGAGTACGGAGCTTTTGTTGGCCACCAGGTATCCCACACCAACATCCCAACCGGGATTAGACCAAATGCCTAATGGGCCTTTTATTCGACCAAACTCGGCATTGAGAAAAACCGCTGGATTTAGTCTTGTATTACCGGATTCCAGTGGTTCAAGGAAACCGAAGGCCGAGATGCTAGCTCCGAAGGTATAATACGTATTACCCGGTCTGGGCATTATCCAGGCCGTTTTCAAGGTTGCGTTCGGGGAGAATGTTTTGGCCACAACACCCGCGCCAACCTGGACGGTCAAGCATAACCTGGGGTTTTCCTCTTCGGCTTGGAGGTAATTTACCTGGGGATGGATACTAAAAGAAGTTTCAAATCCCGGGAAAATTTTGCGCTCTAAAATGGCAAATGAGGAATTTGGTGACTTGACAACGTGAGAGACTGAGGAGAGTTTCGGACTTGCAAGTTCCAATAAGGGAGTAGGCGCTTTGGGGTCAACCCAGTCGGGCTGATTTGGATTTTCCTTACGTTCGAGGGATCTCAGCGGGTTATCCAGAACAGCCCGCAATTCACCGTTGAATTTAGGATTTCTATAAATTCCAAGGATTCCGGAAAAAATAAGAAAAAAGGAAATCGATGCAGCCAGGTAATAATGAAAGTATACTCGTCCCGAGCGCCCACCCCGCAAGGTAAATTCAATCCGTCTCCAGCTCTGTTCTGGTCTCCAATTGACCTCAGGAGGGGTGGCATCCTCAACCGACTGTATTTGCTCTCGTATGAAGTCTTCGAAGTTCATTCAATATTTTCTAATGTGGCCAATTTTCTGCGTAGCATAGCCTTCGCCTTGCTTAACTGCGACTTTGAAGTATTCTCGCTTATGGACAGTTGATCAGCAATTTCTTTGTGACTATACCCTTCAATAACATACAAATTGAAAACGGTTCTGTACCCTGGGGGCAGCTTCCTGACCAAGGCATACAGGTCCTCCGCTTGTAGGTTTGAATCAGGCAAAATCGTGTCGGTGTCCTTGATTTCCGGAAAATCGTTTACCCATGTGAATTGCTTGTTTTTCCGGAGCTGCATTAAGGATTCGTTAATCATGATCCGTTTGATCCAAGCTTCAAGGCTGTAATGATGACGATTTTCGAAATTCCCGATGTTCCTGAATACTTTCACAAAACCGCTTATCATCACGTCCTCGGCATCTTCCTCATTCTTGAGATAGCGGTAGCAGGTTCTGAACATTTTTACTGCAAATCGATCGTAAAGCACTTGTTGAGCCTTGGGGTCATCGTTTTGACACAACTGAGTTAGCTTATCACCATTCAACTCTTGGTGTTTTTGGTCTTTTTGCTTTTGCAGCAATAATGCAGCGAAAAAAAGAATAGTTGCCTGAATTTAGTTTAACAAGAATTTTGACCGTATAAAAGTAAAATGACTACACGGCGCTTGGTGTTAAAGGCCGGTTAAAAAATGTTAAAGAAAGTTAAAATGCTTGATCGCGGGTCTTTGTGGAAGGAGACCTGACAGCTGGCAACATTGATATCAGTCCTAAAACGGGTCCAACCAATAGGCAGAGAAATAGGTATCGGGTAGGTAGTAGATGGCTTAAATAGCCTATCAACTGCATGCTGGGGATGGTTAGCAAGAACCCAATGCTGTTTACCATAGTCAATGAGGTTCCGACCAATTCTGGCTGAGCATGACGGGCAATAAGTGCTGAGAATTGAGGAGAATCTCCTACAACAACCACTCCCCAGAGGATCAGACCAAGGAGGAATATCGGGAATGGAGTCACAAACAAAAGGGGCGAAATGATGCAGAAAAGCCCTGAGGCCGATAATTGCGCAAATGCTACTCTGGCGCTTCCTTGTCTAATGGAGATGATGCCTCCGATTATGCATCCCGCGGCACCGGCTGCGATGACCCAAAACGACCAGAAGGATATATCCACCGCGATTTCGGAATCGTTTTGTATATGGTAGGCTTTCAAGAAGAAGGGAACAAATGCCCAAAACGAGTATAGTTCCCACATGTGGCCAAAATAGCCCAAGGCCGGCGCCAGGAGTTTTTGGGCTTTAAATATTCGAAAAATGTCAATTATGCTGAATTTATTCCCCCGCTTCAGATAAGGGCCATCTGGTACCCCTACCAAAATTGTGATTCCACCTAAGGCGCTCACCACGGATACCAAGACCATTATCCCCTGCCAGGTCATATCATTTCCCAGACTGCGGATAAGGTGAGGGAAGGCTGTTCCCACGACCAGTGCACCAACCAGATAACCAATAGCCCTTCCCAGGCCCTTTTCGTACCACCCGGATGCAATTTGCATCCCAACCGGATATATTCCCGCCAGGAAAAAGCCGGTGAAAAATCGCAGCGCTAGAACCGATGGCAAATCACCGGCAAGGAATAGGGCAAGATTTGTCAATGAACCCAGCATAGAGCATACGAAGAACACCTTCCGGGGCGAGAAGCGGTCGGAAATGGCAAGTGATGCAAAGGTCAGGGTGCCTATTATGAATCCTAATTGCACTGCCGATGTTATGTCTCCCAATACGTTGGGTGGGAAGCCAAATTCTTGTTGAAGATCCTCCACTACGGCATTTCCGGCGAACCAAAGAGACGTTCCGGCAAACTGCGAGAGAATAATTATAGGAAGTATGCGAGCAGGACGGGCAGATCCACTTTCCATGCCCTAGAATTTATCAAGGAGTCTGCTCATCAGCTCGGTGAAATAGGCGCCGTTGTAGGGTCCATACCAGTTCATAGTTCGTGTTTCATAAAGGTCTTCATCATACCAAAGGTCTTTGGTGACATAGCCCATGTATCCCCCGTTGAAACTGGTGATTATCAAATTCAATCCCTTTTTACGGGCTTTTTGCTCCAGGCCATCAACCAATTCCCCTGAGAAGTCGCACGGAGTGCCGAGCAATAGTATATCACCAATCTTCAGGGCATTTACATACACTGGATGATGTCCCACCAAAAGATCAAAGAGCCAGGGCCTTATTCTGATATTCTTGGAGATCCTGAAATGTGGATCGCGTAAATCAACGGCAAGCTGAGCACTGGCCAGTTCTGAGGTGAAACCAGTTGGTACAAAATTCATCCCCAAACTAATTTGATTGGCTAGGTCCCTTGCTATTGCCCCAGCGCTTTCAAGTTCATTCTCTCCATTCATTATCGGCCCCTGGCTAGCCATTGCGCCTGCAGCAAAGGCTGCAAAATCAACCCGGGGAAGATCCTCAATGGCCTGAACAAGCAATCCAGGGTAATCCCCGGACAATCCAAGGAATTTGGCGCTCAGGCAAGTGGCGTGAGCTGAAAAAGAGGCCAACAGGGCCGTTGAACCATCGATCTGTTGCATCCGGACAATTCGTAGCCAAGGATCAATTTCACCCCGGCCCTTCACCAAACGATTGTACACCAGTCCATCGGTTTTGAAAGCCGCATATCCGATGCTGGCTTTTGCCTTGTGCTCGTCAGCCAGCCGGACTGCCTTTATGATTTGCATTTGGAGAGTCTCCACGAGCTTAGGATCATACTCACCAGCAAACAAGTGGCCGGTCAATCCTGAGGCCCATCCTCCGATACTGCTGTGGCTGTGAGTAGCCGTGAAAAAGCTGTTCTGGAAGCCCATTTTGTCTAACGACTCTCGCAGATTCTGGTCCACCTCCGGCGGCAGGATCAACAAATCGGCGGTGACCAGCGTTGATTTAATCCGTCCATCGTCAAAAACAAAAGCCCGTACCCAAATGGAATCGTTAACCGATACGTATTTTTTTCCTCGCCTTTTGCCATAACCTGCCAACGGCATAGTACTGCCGGGGGTGATATTTACGCGAGCCCAGCCTACCCGGAGCGTATCCTCCCCTGAATCGGTCCTTTCGGGTTTTAGATTGTCTAATCTTTCAATAGTGTTATGATAGTAAGCTTTCTCTACATATGGGGTACGATCAACCCAGGTAAAGAGCGCGAGGAACAGGACCAGCAGGATACCAGCCATCGAACTTAGGATTTTGCCAAGATTTCTTAACCTGAGCATTGCCAAATCGGCTGAACCTTACCGGAATAGCCGCGTTTAGTGTAATAATGCATATTTAGCAAATTTTTAACTCTTTGGATTCAAAAGACGATTCCTTTTTATTTATTCCTGACATAAGCGGATTTACTGAATTTGTAAATCAAACTGAAGTTCAACACAGTCAGCACATAATCTCTGAACTGCTGGAGTCTATAATAGATTCCAATATTTGGATCTGGACGTTTCAGAAGTGGAGGGAGATGCGGTGTTGTTCTTCAAAAACGTACACCTGCAACCCCTTCATGAGCAGGTCGCCGAGCCCGACATAGATAAAATTGCTCGACTATCAAACCCAGTAACACAGGAAGTTTTTATTGAACGGGAGCCCATTTCTTATTCCAGTATTTGATTCGGTTGGATCTCAGATATCTGTGGAACAAGGGACTGAAAGACCTTACCCACGATGATAAGTTAAATCGGATTGGTTCAAAACATATTTGCCTGTTCGACAATGGAACTCTGGAAATTGAAACAGTTTCGGATGGCCGGCAATCAGGGAGCACCTTGGTCTATGGCGAGAAAATATTGACCCTCCTTTTCCGTTCAGTAGCTTGGTCACTTTCTTTAACATACGGCCGGAAAAGGATGGCTCCAGTGTTCAATTGGAGATCGATTTTTGCTTACCTCGTATACTCTGGTGGCTAAGCCCCCGGTTGTGAAAAGGGGCTACGAAGCAGGCGCGAAAGGTCGCAACCTGGCTCAAGGAGGGATCGGAAAAATACGAGGGAAATTTTGCAGCCTGACCTGGTTCGACTTTCAAGAATTACCGCGTCTTCCATATAAATCTTTTACTTTTCTTTTCTAAACTCTAAATTTGGAAGTCATTTCAGAATCTGAACTACCAAATGGTAAGGCCAATATTAGCAGGTCTGGTATTTTTGCTACTTTTTTCTGGTCTTTGCGCCAAGCCCATTAATCCTGATGATTTTCGTCGGGCAAAGGACTCCTTTAGATTAGGCCTCTAGGATTATTCCAAGAATCAAGGTTTATTTTTATGAGGTGACCAAGGCGGTCATGAGTTAACACTGGCAGAGGCGAATTATGCAAAGGCCTAGGTTTGCGACCTATCTCGCGATTCAATCCTCTGCCAGCTTTTTTGAACAAGCATCAAATAGAAATTTGGGACTAGACCCATTAGTAAGGTTTTGATCGTGTTCAAAAATGTTAACCCACTTGATAAGTCTTAATGGTAAAGTTATGAATTTCAATTATTTCGTGGGCATTGATGTTTCAAAGTCAACCCTTGATTTTACGGTAGTACAAAATAGTCACAGGTTGTTTCACCTAAGAACTGCTAATAGTCTGAAAGGGATTAAGAGTTTTATCAAGAGACTTATGCAGCTGCCTGGCTACCAGCCTGACCAGGTTTTGTTTTGCCTGGAATTCACTGGGATCTATAACAATCATCTGCTCAATTACTTTGAAAAACAGCAGCTCAATGTGTGGCTGGAATCGGCCCGGCAGATCAAACAATCCCTGGGTGTTTTGAGAGGAAAGAACGATCAGGTGGATTCCTATCGAATCGCTCAATATGCCTGTCGAAACCAGGACAAAGCCCAGTTATGGAAGCCTTCTCGAAAGAAAATCCGCAATTTAAAGTTCATGCTATCACTCAGAGAACGACTGCTCAAGACTAAACTGCAGTTGGCAACTCCTTTAAAGGAGGCCTGTGGTTTCGTGGATGATGATGTGATGCAACTTCAGAAAACTACCCTCAAACCGGTACTAGCTAACATGGAGAAAAAGCTCAAGGCTTTGGATCTGAAAATTTATGATTTCATTCGATCCGATCAATCTTTAAATGAGCTCTTTGAGCAAGTGACTTCAGTGGATAACATTGGATCTACTATTGCAGCCCATTTCATTGCAACTACCAATGAGTTCAAAGACTTTACTGAGGCCAAGAAGTTTGCCTGTTACTCAGGGGTAGTGCCCTTCGAGTACCGATCCGGCACCAGCTACCGGGGCCGGAGTCGAGTTTCGCATCTGGCCAATAAGAAGATGAAAAAGCTCCTGCATCTGGCAGCCATGTCAGCGGTTACTCATCCGGGGGAATTAAGGGATTATTATGAACGGAAAGTGGAATCAGGGAAAAACAAAATGTCGGTGTTGAATGCGATCCGGAACAAACTTATTCATAGAGTTTTTGCTGTAGTCCGAGAAACCAGAAAATATGAAAAAACATATACCCTGACTCTTGCTTGATCCATAGAAATCGCTGGAAGTTGCCCGCCAGTTTGTCCTGGGAAATCAACAGTTGACGAAACACGAACGCGCCCGGCTACTGTTGAAGCTGGGTTCCTGGGATGAGGCCAAAGAAATAATCTTCACCGATAAATCGTCACGCATAAAGTTTTCCAGGAGGAATGATCCAATGGACTTGGTCAAGGCCCAACACCTCTATCTTGTTAATCAATATGAGGCCGCAGATGAAATCGTAAACGACATACTCAAGCGGGATAGGGAAAATCGGGAAGCGGTTGTATTGAAAGCCTGGCTTAACATTGCCGCCTGGAAACTGACAGCTGCCGAGGGGATAGCAACCTATTTAACCAATCCAAATCCAACCGATACTGAAGCCCTGCTGATTTTGGGCAAAATCAGGATCCTACAGAAGAGATATGCCGAAGCGCTGATCCTTGCTGAAAAGATACAGGATCTTGATTCCAATAGTGCCGAAGCCTATCTATTAGAATCCGAAGTATACTTTTGGAATCAGAATCCGGCAGGGGCTGAAAGACCTTTAAAAAAGACCCTTGAGCTTGACCCGTTCAACGCCGATGCCCGGTTTAGTTATGGCTATGCGATCTGGCGACGCCGGGATGCCCGTCAGCTCAGGTTCATGGCGAACCAGTGGAATTTGGCCTTGGATCTGAATCCGCTGCACTACAAAACCCACTGGCATTGGGGCAACGGACATACAAACCTTGACTACAGTGATTATTTCCAGCCTAATGATGAAGAGGTTCGAGGTAGGTTAAGGCTAGCCGATTCTTTAGTTTCTGAGGGAAAGCTCCGGGATGCTTTGGCCCTTATTTCGCAGATTGAGAAGGAGATCGACGATTCGGTTTTGCCTGCAATGTTAAGGGGTTCAGCCTTCTATATGTCCTACGGCCATGATCGGGATTCACATCTGGACTCCGCCCAGGCGGTATTTCTAAGCATTCTCAACCGAAAACCGCACTTTGGCCCGGCCCACAACGGCGTAGCGGCAGTGATCAAGCGAAAAAGATTGACTTATCTAGACGGCTATCCTGCTCTCGAGAATCAGATCCAAGGCTATTCGATCGGGCAGCAAGAGTTGTTTAGCGCGGTTTTCCCTACCCTGGAATATTATCCGGGTGATAGAGTGCAGAATATGGTCTGGAGTTCTCTGCACACAGCCAAGGCCTATTTACCTTTCCTGGGTAAGCAAAAGAAGGCCTTTGCTGTCCCTCCCCTACATGTCGACTTGGCAACTGCCATGGAGGACAATAGTTTTCGGGAGAAGACCACTTTTGACAACCGCCAGTGGATGGATATCCGCGGTGTGGGCAGCGGAGCGGCCGGAATTGAATATGTAGAACGAGGGGCTCATTTGGAGAGAAACGTGCTGCTCCATGAGTTCGTCCACCTATTTCACCTGAACGTATTCACCGACGAAGAAAAGCGGCAGGTAAGGCAGCTATTTTATAACGCCAAGGCTAGGCGGCTGACTCTGGACTATTACTCAGAGAACAATGATCATGAATACCTGGCACAAACGTATACAGCTTACTTTTCCTATCGGAAGGTGCACCCGTTAAATCATAAATCGATGAACACCCGGCCGGATCTGGAGAGCAAAGATCCGAAATTATTCTCCTTCATTCAGGATTTGGTTGCTAAGCAGAATGCCTTTATGAGTGGTGATTCCGCCGTTTTCAAGAGTAATTGGGCGCAGGTTTATGTTAATTTATCCGAGGAGGCGAGATCCATTGAGTCAAGCTACGAAAATACCGAATTGGCTGAGGCCTACCTTGACACAGCCTTATCGTGGGATCCAGATTATTTACCAGCTCATTTGAGTTACGCAGATTTGGAGATGAACTGCGGGCATATGTTCAAAGCCAAGGCCTGGCTCAATAGCGCCCAAAAGATCGATCCATATTATGCTCCGTTATATAATACCTACGGCCAGTTCGCTGAAGCCCTCTATGAACAGGGCTTCATTTCAGAAGAAACTGCTATAGAAAAACAGGTGCAATTCTATTCCGATGCTTACAATCGCGAGAATGACCTTCTCATCAGTGCCGAAATAAACCGGGATTTTCGGGAATTCTATGGCAAGCACTGCTTGTGGATTGAGGCCCTGGAGGTGGCGGAAAAGTACGTTGAAAATGCGCCGACGGTATCTTCTTACCTGGTGGATCACCGAGACGATGCGATGGCTTTCGCCAGTTGGATTAGGGGAAGTTTGGGCTATTATGGTCCAAGCGGGAAAGTGTTTACTGATTTGATCGCCAGGAAGCCGCAGAATATTGAGTTTCAAAAGTTGTACTGCGAAATACTGGCGATTAATGGGCGTCATAAAAAGGCTATCCAGATCCTTGAGGGGGCCCAAAGATTACTCAGCTCGGCTGGAGATCTTAACGCCGACTTGATGGCTCGAATTGCTGAAATTTACCTGATTTTCGGCGATTCAGAATCGGCCCGACAGGCCATGAAACCTATGCTTGACCGTGACCTGGACTATAGGGGAGATGACTTCAGACTGATTAGAGTTCTTACCGGGATAGGGGAGTCTGAATTGGCCGCCAAGAAACTGGAAGATCTTCAGTATGATAAATCAACTTTCAATCTGGCTGAATACAATTATACAATGGGTACATACTCGGCTTACCGAAATGATGTAACCCAAGCCAATAAGTTCTTCAGAAAGACTCTGGAATTAAATCCTTATCACCACAATTCCCGCATGGCCCTGATCAAGAATATGGCTAAAACATCTGAAAAGAATGAAGCTATTGGCTTACTACAGGAAGCCATGCAACTAGACTTACCCTGGACACCCGAATTTGCTGCAAGGGCATACGATTACATTAATGAGCCATAAACGGCACGCAATGCAACCACCTTTCCTGAAAACTACTTAAGATCAGATTTAGGCCAATAAGAGGCCAACCGATTTTTGAACTCCAGATTTCGGTCCATCCTCTCCGGTTTTAGTGTCAATAATACAGCTTTCTGCTGAAGGCCATTTAATTCAACGCAACTCGTAATATGAACATATCGGCTGTGATAAATAGAGTCCTTTCTCCAGGGCCCAGAGCGCAGTTAGAGGTAGCCTGACCTGTCTTTAGAGTGCCCAGATGTCTGCCATCAGGATGAAATATGAACACACCGCCAGGAGCGGTTGCAAAGATTATTCCATTCGAGTTTACTTTCAGTCCATCCGGCAGTCCCTTCTCGATGCCGATCCTATCTGTCGCGTCGAAAAAGACTCTTCCGTTTTCGATTTGGCCGGTTTCCGTGACATCATAAGCCATCCAAATCGCTCTCTCGGGATCGGAATTGGCTACGTAGAGTGTCTTTTCGTCCGGAGAAAATCCTATGCCATTAGGCCGGGACAATTCATCAGTTAGAAGCTCGAGTTCACCCTGTGAGCTGTACCGATAAACTCCCTGAAAGGGATTTCCTTGGCGGGATCGTCCACATTACCCTCCAGCCCATAGGGTGGATCTGTGAAGTAAAGGTCGCCGTTGCTCTTGAAGGTGCCGTCATTTGGGCTGTTAAGTCTTTTACCTTCGTAGGTGCCCACGATGGTTTCATAGATGGGCTCAGGGTTATCAAAATTCGACGCTAACCGCGCAACTTGACGATCCCCATGCTGACACAAGACCAGTCGGCCTTCCGGATCGATGATCAACCCATTAGATCCAGGCTCACCTTTCCTGGCTACCTCCCCGGTATAACCAGATGGAGTCAGGTAAAGGCTGGCCCCGTTTTCCTCGTCCCACTTATGGATTTGGTTAGGGGGAATGTCTGAAAATAACAGAAAGTCGTGGGATTCAACCCAAACAGGACCTTCGCTCCAATCATAGCCCTCGGCTAATATTTCAAGGGGGGAATCGCTTGACAAGATCCCATCGAGGTCGGGATCCAATTTCTCAATGCTGCCGAGAGATTTGGGGACGGAATTAGCGATTTCGTCTTCCCGGGTTTCATTCTGTTGATCAGCATTCTTAGGACCGGATGTACAACCGCTTAACATGGACATTATGATGGCAGGTACAATAGCTGTTTTTAGGGAATAGTGCATGGATACGATGGAAACTTGTGACAATCACAAAAGAATCCTTATTTAGTACTTGATTAAAAATAGTAAAGGGTAGATAACTATCCTAACTCACCTGACCCTCATCTTCAAATTAATGGAAGATCCTCGAGATCCTTATGTTCTCTCACCGTCGGATATAATCAATCCCCCGACCAGCTTTCGGAAAAGGATCAAGCACCTTGGGCCCGGATTCATCTTGACCGCTTCGGTGGTTGGATCGGGGGAGTTAATTGCCACTACCGCGTTGGGAGCCCAAGCCGGATTTGTTACTTTTTGGGTTATTATTGTGAGCTGCCTGGTCAAAGTGGCCATTCAAATTGAAATCGGCAAACACGCCATATACAGTGGCGAAACTATTCTCACCGCGTTCAACAACCTTCCAGGTCCTAAGCTTGGGAAAGCACATTGGACCGTGTGGACTTATTTTATTCTGATGCTATCTAAGTTTTCCCAGGTCGCCGGTGTACTGGGAGGGGTGGCCATAATTATGAGCATTGCGTTTCCGCAATACTCTGTGCTGATCTGGACAGTCCTGAGCTCCATTCTCGTCGCGATCCTGGTTTTCAGGGGATACTACAGAATTCTGGAGAAAATCTCGATTTACCTCATCGCGCTTTTTACGGCTTTTACATTTGCATCCGTTTATTTCCTTCAGTTTACAGATTATGCAATTTCCCTTTCACAAGTGCTGAGTGGGCTTGAGTTTCAATTACCCAAGGAAACCGTCGCTTTTGCTATTGCGGCTTTTGGTATCACGGGGGTTGGCGGGGATGAGTTAATGGTTTACAACTATTGGTGTCTGGAAAAGGGCTATGCCTCACACACCGGCCCCAAGTCAGATACAGCAGAGTGGCGAGCTCGGGCTCGGGGCTGGATCAAAGTCATGGAATTGGATGCCATTTCGGCTATGATCCTTTATACCTCCGTCACGGCAGCATTTTATCTATTAGGAGCATCGGTGCTGTATGCCAGGGGAGACATTCCGGAGGGTTTTGCTATGATAGAAACGCTGTCCACAATGTATACCGAAACGCTTGGGCCACAATTCAAAACACTATTCCTGGTGGGGGGAGTAATTGTACTCTTTTCCACGCTCTTTTCAGCGCTGGCCTCATGGACCCGGCAGTATTCCGACATATTCAGTCAGATCGGTTGGATTAACTTCAGCAATATGCAGGAGCGAAAAAGATCAATCGCCATTTTGGCCTGGCTGATTCCAGCATTGTGGACTGTGATTTTCCTGTTTAGCAAATCCCCGGTGCTGCTGGTCTTATGGGGAGGTATCGTCACCTCGGTTATTCTGTTCCTGGTCGTTTATGTTGCCCTCTATTTTAGATTCAAAAGGCTGCCAATCGCCTTCAAGCCTTCGATTTCTTACGATATAGCCCTCTGGGTGAGTGTCATGGCGATAGCCTGGGTGGGTGGTTATGGGCTCTACCAGCTATTTTGAACCCTTTGTTTGATTCAGGTCAGTATCTCCATAGTACTTAAGATCTACATTCTTTTTAGCCTTGGTTATATAGGTTATTTGGCCCACATGATAGGAGAAGTGCTCTACAACGTGTACGATAATGCTTATGCCGGATTCATTAAAGCCTTGAACACTTCTTTGTTCGATCAGGATTTCGGGAGATATTCGATCAAGCAGGAGGTTTACTTTGTCCAGCACCGTTTTAAGATCTGTTAGTAATTCACTTGCAGGGATAGGTCCGGTTTGATCGAACTCCCCTTGCCTTTTGCGATTGTCCGGTTCTCCACCTAATCCTGACAATAGCCATTGGCGAACGTTCCCGGTCAAATGAAGCACCAGGTTACCCACGCTGGCTGTGTTTTCATTGGGACGGTACCACAGCTCTTCCTGATTTAACAGGCTGAGGCATTTTTCGAGTCGAATGAGATTCTCGTTGAGCCTTCGTTGCGTTTCCTTTTTGATTTCCTCAAGAACCTTGGTTTCAAAGTGCATCTTTTTCTTGGTGAGGTCTGTTATTAGTTCATCCAAACTAGAAAAGGCGGAGGGGGTTATTGTCCGATGCCAACTATTTCATGGTTGGATCCAGTTGGCCTCCGATCCCCTTCAAATCGTGAGACAGCAACAGACCAGCTCCTCACTGCGGTTTAGGGCGGGATAAATTAGGAAAATAGAACCCTATCAGGGCACCAATTAGGGGGAGTGAAAAATCGTCGCTCAGGTCAATCGTCCCAATTTGGATCACCATCAGGGCCCCGAAAGACGAGCCCATCAGGGTGTTCAATAATCTCACCATGTGGATCCTTGTTGAACTGCCAGCTTCCATCTCCTTGAAAATGGAGCCGACTCCCCATACACCCAAAACAGCGCCACTGGTAAAGACGAAACTTTCGCGAAAAGTTGCAAGCTCCACGGACCATGTCCCTCCAAAACCAATGAGGAATCCGAATAAAAGTTGAAGTGCAATCGCTATATATATCACAATTCTGTTCTTTTGCGCGTCAAGTTAATATATAGGGCAAAGCGAATCATCGAAATTCCGGTATTTCATGAATAGTAATCCTGGTTATTCAAACGATTGTATTGGCCTATACAGGCTTTAGCCTGGGCGTTTCACACGGGATATAGGTCAATTCGATGGGGGAATAAAAGCAGGTTGGGTGGGACTCTGAGATCTGGGGCGATGTGGTTGGAATAGCGAAGTTCCAAAAGTTGGGGATTACTTGAAGGCCCGGGATGTCGCCTAATTTGACTTCAGATAGTCCTCCAATTCGGTGATAAAGTATTGCCCTTTGGCGACAAGCTGGGTTAGCGGCTTGTTGGCAGATTGTTTAAGAGTTCCGTCTTTTTTATAAAAATACTCCCGGGCCGTTTTTCGCCTGTCCTTCTGGTTGCTAACCCATAGTTCAACGGTCATCGAATTATCATTGAGTTCAATGACCATATCGTGAGTAAAAAACACCCGTCTGTCGACAACGGTGCAGTCGTCGTAGTAGCTCGCTGCGATTCTACCGGGCGAGGCATCTGTAATGATTTCTTCAGGCGAAGTAAAATTGGTCCCGAACCAATCCCGTGTTTTCTGGTGGATTTTCTCTTTATTTCCTGGTATGTCCGCAAGCGTGCGCGTGTCGACCTTTATCCGCTCACCTTCAATTTCCTGAGCCGAAAGGGACTGCGAGGTCAAAGGCACGAGCATCAACAATGTCCAATATTTCATACAGAACCGCCTGTGATCATTTAAAGATCAGTAATTTACTTGATTTATGGTAAGAAACGCAGCCTTTAAGTCGATCGTTTAATCAGTCCTGAAAATAGTGTTGAGTTTCCCCTGGTACAATGAAATCAAAATAGCCCGAAATCGGATTCGGGCCTCCATAATAGAAACGCCTGTTTTGGAGTCGAAGGACCTTTCAAGCCGAAACGAGGGAAGGGTATTCCTTAAACTTGAGAATAAACAACGTACTGGATCCTTCAAAGTACGGGGTGCACTAAATAAGGTCCTATCGATGCCGGAGCTGGAAAGAGAGGCTGGTTTTGTTTGTGCATCCAGTGGAAATCATGGCCTGGGATTTGCCCATGCCATGAAGGCCACCAATAGTACCGGGACTATCTACTTGCCTTCAATTGCCGACCAATCTAAAGTAGAAAGGATATTGAGCTACGATGTAAAACTGGAGTTTTATGGTGATACAATGGTGGAGACCGAACAACACGCCCAAGAACAAGCACGGATTAGAAATCAAATTTGGATATCGCCTTATAACGATCCGCTGGTTATAGCAGGACAGGGAACGGTGGGTATGGAAATTACTGAGCAGTTGAACGAAATAGATTGCGTACTTGCTTGTGTGGGTGGAGGAGGGTTAATGTCAGGCCTGGCCTTATGGATCAAAAAGAAGAATCCCAAAGTGAAAATGATTGCCTGCTTACCAGAGAACTCCCCAGAACTTTATTTAAGCGTCAAAAAGGGTGAAATCATAGTTCTGGAGAAACCTAAAGAAACCTTGTCAGACGGCTCATCTGGTGGATTGGAGCCTGGCGCGATCACCTTTGATCTCTGCCGCCAATTGATTGATGATTACATTCTCGTTAATGAGGATGAAATAGCCAAGGCAATAAAGCTCATGTTCGAGTCCTATAACAAAATAATTGAGGGATCCGCTGGAGTTGCATTAAGTGCATTTCTGAAACATCCTGATCAATTCCGTCATAAGAATGTTGCGATCGTTCTTTGCGGCGGTAACATTTCCGGGAAGAAGCTTAGGACAATTTTGCGATCTTAATGAGCCAATTCAGATCTCCGGGGACTGGGTCAGTTGGCCTCTTGTATGAAATCATCCACTATCGAATTAACCTTCTCTGGTATCTCATGATGGATCCAGTGAGTGGCTTCCTCAAAAAAAACAAGCTCAGCCTGCTTGCACAACTCAATGCTGGGTCCAGCCATTTCATGACCTAAAAAGAGGTCTTTCTTGCCCCAGATAAGTAAGGTTGGAACCGTAACTCGAATACTTTCCAGTCGCGATAGCTTGGTTCGCGTCAGGGCCCGATACCAATTAAGCATGGCTGTCAAGGCTCCTGGCTGACTCCATGCTTCTTTATACTCCTCCATATCACTTTGGCTGAATGTTCCTTCAATACTTGATTTATTCAACATGGCTTCTAATCTCTCGAAATTGTTTCTTTTGAGTCTAAGCTCCGGTAACCAAGGAAACTGAAAGAATAACATGTACCGGCTTTTTCTGCGCTGTATCTTGTTTTTTCGAACATAAGATTTCATCACGACGGGATGGGCCATGTTCAGAACCACCATCTTGTTGATTTTTTGTGGGTATTTAAGGCTCACCAGGCCACGGCTCCCCCCCAGTCATGGGCGACGATAGTTGCCTTTTCATGGCCTGATTCCTCAATCACTCCCACCATGTCTTCGGCAAGAACGTCCAAATTATAGGCGGAGATCTTCTTTGGCTTGTCAGATAGATTATATCCCCTTTGGTCCGGAACTACCACATGGTATTCCTTTTGGGCGAAGAATGGGATCTGATGCTTCCAGCCGAGCCAGAATTCCGGAAACCCGTGCATGAATAGCAGAAGCTCCCCCTTATCGTTTCCGGCCTCTGCAAGATGCATATGAATGCCGTTAGTATAAATACTGCGACTCGAAACGGGAAGCTTCATGCGGAAAGCGTTTTGTCAAGCAAGTTAAATCCCAACCGCACCGGTTCAGAGTTTGAAATATCCAAGAGAATTTTCTGCGGTTCGGCTGTATGACATTGTCTCTTGAAACCCAAAATAACAATTTTCAGATAGGTACCAGCGCAAACCACTGCTGTTCTTCATCAAACCTCATGGACTTGAAAGCAGCCCCTGCCAAATGCCACATTCACATCCTTGAAATGCAGGTTGACCAGCTAGTAGCTCAGCGTCAATTCGATTAAGAACCCTTTTGGTGATTACGATTGTAATTAACAAGCTTTCCGCATAAATTAAGCTCCATGCCGGCTGGTTTTGGCCAGCCCATTTGCTTTAATAACCTAATTAATGTTAATGAGTGGTTTCAACAAACGAACGGTTGTCTCAATTGCATTATTGATCCTACCAGTCAAACTCAGCTGGACAGTCGCGGATCGTACCCCGGTATATGCTCGAAGCGGCATGGTCGTTACCGCATCCATGATTGCTTCGGAAATTGGTCGCGATGTGCTTAAGAGGGGGGGTAATGCTGTGGATGCCGCGGTTGCTACGGCCTTCGCGCTGGCGGTAACCTGGCCCATAGCTGGGAATATTGGAGGTGGTGGCTTTTTGGTTTTCATGAATTCTGAGGGGCAGGTGACGACCTTTGATTTCCGAGAGAAGGCCCCTTTGGCTGCGACGAGAGATATGTTCGTCAATCAAAATGGCCAGATCCGGAATAATTCAAATCATGATGGGTTGTTGGCCGTAGGTGTTCCGGGCACCGTAGCAGGATTATTTCGAGCCCATCAGAAATACGGGACCCAGGCGTGGTTCAATTTGGTAGATCCTGCAGTAAAACTGGCCCGGGATGGGTTTCCTTTACCATGGAGTGTCTATCATCACCTTGATCAATTTCTGGAAAGGCGGTTGGAGGAATATTCTTCCACCGCAACGAAAATGTTGAAGAAGAACGGTTCCCGTTACCAACCAGGTGAATTGTGGACCCAGCCGGACCTTGCCGAAACGTTAACCCGGATAAGGGATCAGGGTGAAGAGGGCTTTTACAAGGGCAAAACTGCGCAAATTTTGAGCGCATTTATGAGCGCCAACGGCGGCATTATTAGCGAGCGGGATCTGCTCGCATATGACGCAGTGGAACGGGAGCCGGTAATAGGATCTTACCGTGGATTCGAAGTCTATTCAATGCCTCCGCCAAGTTCCGGGGGCGTAGCATTATTGGAAATACTTAACGTACTGGAAGGCTATAATCTTGACAGCCTGGGCCACAACTCGGCACGATACATACATATCCTAGCGGAAACTATGCGCCGCGCCTTTGCCGACAGGGCTGAGTTCATGGGGGATCCTGATTTTAATCCAAACGCCCCTGTGGCCAGATTAATCTCCAAAGAGTACGGCCAAATGGTTCGCAATCAAATCAACCCGGATACGGCGTCCAAAAGCGACATAGGTACTTTCTCTGATTGGGTAGAAGGCGAGAATACCACCCATTTCTCGATATATGATACCTACGGCAATGCTGTGTCGATGACCTTTACGTTGGAATATCCCTATGGCACCGGTATCGTTGCGGAAGGATTAGGATTCTTCCTGAACAACGAAATGGGTGATTTTAACCCCATTCCGGGCCTGACCAATAAGGAAGGACTAATTGGAACCGGGCCAAACCTGATTGAACCGGGCAAAAGAATGCTTTCAAGCATGACACCTACCATCCTTGCTAAGGATGGCAAGCCGTTCTTGATCATTGGAAGCCCTGGCGGACGAACCATCATCAACACAGTTTTGCAAGTTTCCGTCAACGTGCTGGACCATGGGATGAATATAGCCCAAGCAATTGATGCTGGCCGGATACACCATCAATGGTTTCCGGATCAAATCCTCTATGAGCAATGGTCCATTTCCCCAGACACCAAATATTTGCTGGAAAGTATGGGCCACAGAATGGTAGCCCAAAATAGAAGCCAGGGTCGGGCGATGGGCATTTATATCGACCTTGTGAATGGACTGATTTCGGGAGCAGCGGATTCCAGAAGTCCGGACGGGGGAGCTGCCGGTTATTAGAAAGCCGTCAGCTTTCAGGGTGTTTGGGCAATGATTCACAGCTTTTTGGGTTATTTTATTATAAGCAAAGCGGAGGCGCATGAAATGTCTGGTTTTTATTCTGGGTTTCTCCAGTTTGATCCTAGTTGTTAGAGGTCAGGATGTGGTCCCCAATTCCCGAAATCCGGGGGCATCAGCCATTGCGTCGGAGATCGCAGCTCAACAGCAGAAGCCGCACAAATTCAATTGGTGGGCTGCAAAAAGGAAACTTGCCCTAAGGCAAAACAAGGGCAAACAAGCATTTCGGAATTATCATCAAGAATTGGAACAGGAGCAAATTGCCTATCACAAACGAATGATCTATCAAATCAAGCAGGCCAGAAAGCTTCAGCGCAAGCATCGCCAAAGAAGATATTCTAGCCCCAATCATTGCTATCCCTCTGGAAAGCCTAGGTGGAAAAGGAAAAACTTTAGATAGATATTTTGCCTTGATTGCTTTGACATCCTGAATGTCTGGATTGGGATGGCAGAGCGCCAGTACAATTACTCCTTAATTAACGTGAGTTCGACAATAAGGAATGATTAAAGAGCGAGAAAGAGTTGACCGGTGTCCTGGTAGTTCAATTTGATTGAGGGCTTTTTTTCGCAAAAGTTGTAAGCGATTAAAGCCGAGAAAAGGTTGGTAAGGAAATTAGTTGGGCTCCTGTGCCTGGAGTGTTCAATCTGGAAGATGTTTTTAAGTTGATCAATGATAGTCTCACAAATAGCCCTTTTACGGAGCATTATAGCATCCATGATGGGGGTTAAGGATGAGGACTTCATATTGCGTTTGAGTTTGGTTATCAGATGGACTCCGCGGAAGAACAGATTTTTAAAAAGTTCCTTACTGATGTAGCCTTTATCACCAAAGAGCTTTCCGAATAATTTCTTAATAAACCGTTCAATTTTAAGAGGCTTTCTGTCATCCACATTGCCCGGTGTGAGCATAAAATCGATGATTTCACCCGTATCAGCAGTGATAAGATGGAGCTTAAACCCGTAGAACCATCCGATGGAACAATGGCCTCTTTTAGCTAACCCTTCAAATACTTTATGGTTATGGATCCGTCTGTTATGACAGACCCTTAACGGAGTGCTGTCTATAAAACTTATACCTGTACACTGTCCAGTCCCTTGTGTTTTCAGATAAATAGCCATTGGCAGAAGACTTCCACTACAAAGTTCTACCATTCGGTTATAGCTTACCACATCAGGAAAGAAGGAGCGCAAGTGGCCACAAACGTATGTGTTGTAAAAGGTCTTGAAATTTCGATATCCTGAGATCTGGAACAAGACCTGTATAGTCATTACTTCGGATAAAGAAAGCTTACCAGGTTTGTTGCGCTTTTTACTTCCCAGCAATCTTTTTTCCAATTTTGGGACAAAATCCAGACAAAAATCGTCAATGGAACAAAAAATTTCAGTAATTTTAGTAGCAGTTAACATAGGCAGAAATATTAGTTATTTTGTTGATTGTCAATGACTTAATATACTAATTTTCTGCCTTTTTTCTATCAATAAACTACTCTATTTTATATCGAACTCACGTTAATTAGTTGTTTGCTAATCACCCATGCAGCGACGATAATGTTTGGAACCCAACAAAACCAGGCTACTGCCAAATAGGCTTCATTTAAATTTACTCCCATTGTCATAATAAACAGGGGTAACCAAATTCGAAGGGTAACTGCTGTGATAGACCGCAAAGTATGAAAAGGCATAAACGGCCACGCCGATTGCCATGACACCGATCAGTACCTGTGGTAAGGATCGCAGCACGCGGACCATGCCCCAAAATATCAAGAATGGACCTCCGGACCAAGTTGAACAGAAATTTCTATCCGTTCTGGTTTTGGTGGTGAGACCTGTTCAGCGCACCCAGCATAATTCCGAACAAACTAAATTGGACTAAGCCGGCCAGGCCCTCAACTATAATCCAATTTGGAATGGAGGGGGCATTGTATTTTGAAGGTTCCACAACCGTAATGTACCCTACCAGGAAAATCCCCATCAGGATACCGAAGCTCCATCCCCGAAGGATAGGTCCAGGGGTTGACGGTTGATAAAAAGGATACAGGTATGACAGGATGATCCCCTGAATGATCATTGTAATTATACCCAGTTCCATAACCGGTTCGGGTCTTAGAAACCCGATTCCCGCATAATGATCCACGTTGATCACAAAGTGCGATACCGCCTGGACTATGAAAGTGATGAGAACAAAACTTACCGTCCCCAGAATTAATTGTTTCATTTCGAATGTTTTTTCAGATCTAACTAATTACTTGTAATTTGCAAGTGATTGTAATGTTAGAAATTTTACTTGTATAATGCAAGTGATAAATATATTGAAAATGAAATCCTATTCAAGCAGTAGATCCAACTGTCCTATAAACTTCGGTCTTGAGATATTTGGCGACCGCTGGACCCTACTTATAGTTCGCGACTTGATGTTCAAGGGTAAGCGTTATTATGGGGACTTTCTGGAGGGAGAGGAAAGCATATCCACCAACATATTGGCCGACCGGCTCCAAATTTTGGAATCTTCGGGAATTATTATTCGGATTGAAGACCCGGCTAATCGCCGAAAAGTGATATACACTCTAGCGCCCAAAGGGATCGATCTTATGCCCATGTTAGTTGAACTCATTGTATGGAGCCACAGGCATGATCCTGAAAGTGCGGCGTCGAAGGTATTTGTTAAAAGGGCTGGCCAGGACCGGGAAAGCTTGATCGCCACAATTTCAGGGCCATTACACTTGGCCTTCAAGGAGCCAAAAAGCGCTGAAAAACGAGTCGGATCTACTCCTGATCAAGTTCCCTGAGAATCTTTTTGGACAATTTGCTCTTCACCATCCTGTAGGATTGACTAACGTAATGTTTCCATTCGCGCCGGCCAAGCTGATCGGCGTCTTGGACTGATACCCATTTGTACCGTGCAAGATACGGGGCCGGGATAATTCCAGGAGAGGTGGTCAATTGATCAAACTCATTGTCCTGAACCTTAAATGATGCCTTTACCGGCCCTTCCAGGGAACTAACACAAAACATTTTACCGCCAACGGAAAAACAAAGGTCATCTTCCCATTTTATGTCCTCGGTAACGTGAGGCAAAGAAAGGCACAGTTGTCGCAATTCTTCAATGTTCATTATCCCTTTTGGCTTTGTGTTACATTCATTTAGGTCGATTTTAATCAATCAAAATCTGAATCTCCAACCTTTGTTTCAGTGCTTATACAACAAGATGCAAGCAGAAATCTTAAACAACAAATGCCAACAGCCTCATCTGTGATGAGGACAGTTTGAGATTTTTGATTTCCCATTTACTTACGATTTATGAAATTGAGCTTATGATTTACTTTCTAGTGGAAATCTTAGGCTTCAGAAAAGAGGAACGTCACAGATTGTAGAGCTATAGGCTGCTAATAAACTGATCGAGAATGAATATCCCTGAACCTAGTAACACAAGTTTCAATGCGTAATAGAACCCTGCCAATTCCTGCCCTTGCGAGATTCGGGAAAGCAGAATTTATCCTGAAAACAGAAAAATGGGGTAGTTCAAATATCCTGAGTATTCAGCCATGCCCGGCAGGTAATAAAGGAGTACTTGGACTATGATAAGCCCCGTGATCGCGTAGGGCAAGATAGCCGGGGTATTAATCCTTTGCCTATTACGAAGAGCCGCCAGAGTTAGGGTCAAACCGGTAAATGTATACCCCGCAAATCCAGCTATCATAACGGCCTGGGCATCTGGTAAGTCCTCGATTCGCATGAAGATTGAAATAGCGGATCCGGCGTTAAGTCCGAAGGCAATTCTATAGATTGGAGATTTTGAAAAAAAAATGTATTGTGCGGTAAGAAAAACGAAAAACAGCGAGCTTATTGCGAGGAAAGTAGATGTATTAGAATCGACGAAAAGAAATAGTAAATGAAATAATAAAAAGGCGGCAATGGAAATCCATTCAAGACTAGATCGGGCCATTGTATTTGGTAACTGGGGTTGAACCTAAAGATAATCGATTGCACGATAGATTTAGGAATCAAGTGGTTAGGATTGCTAGTAGTCCGGGACATCCGTCAGCCCGCTGGTTGAAAAATATTACCATAGTTTTTTTTGAGGTTCACGGCATTGTCGCAAAACTGTCGCTACCATGCTGGGCAGCATTTAGTAATTTAAGAAAGCAAATGACAGACCTAACCGGAAAGATTCAAAAACTGCGCGACACCAAAGGCTGGACCCAGGAGCACCTGGCTAGAGCTTCCGGCTTGAGCTTGCGCACTATTCAAAGGCTTGAAGCCGGTAAGGGAGTTTCTAAGGAGACCATTATGAGCGTTGGTGCGTCGCTTGAAGTATCACCGGCGGAAATTATCGGCCAAAATTCTCTGGGCAAATTCCGCGTAATAGTCGTTTCGCTGTTAGTCATGCTTGCGGTTATCATGGCCACCGGTTGGATATTATACACCCAGGAATTCTCGGTTCAAACCCAGTACGTGCTTAACTATCGAATATTCCTTGCAATTTCCTCCTTGATAACGGGAATAATATGGGGCAGTGCCTGCGCCTGGCTGATCCACACTCAAGGGAAACCGGCCAGAGGGCTTGCTACCTGGTTGGCCGGATTACTTATCTTATTTGTCTTATACAACCTCTTGCCTATTGTGCAATGGCCAAACGACCAATATTCCGCGGCCTTTCAATGGATAGTTACCGGTTTGGGGTCGGCAACCTTTTCATTGGTTCTGTTCACCTGGCTATGGGGTGACTTTAAGAATTTCCTGAAAAAGGTGATTTCAGAGGCCTCGGGGTCTGCTCAGAATTGAGTCAGGCTAAAAGGGCAATATCAACATAACGATGGCGATGGTGGCTGCCACCAATATTTTACCAACAACCAGGCGACCCAGTTTTGGAACAAACCTTTTGATCCATCTCACGCTTATCCACATCTCCGTTATTTTTCTTACTCTAAGGTGTTCCCCCGACCTCTAATCGTAGGTTTGTTTTACCTGAGCGATGAGGTATATCGAATCGTCGGCTCTCGATTCGCGGTAGGAAACCATCTCCAGTATCTGGAATTCCCGCTCAAAAACAGCAAGGATCTCCTCCTCTTGGTAATATGCGAAACGCAACCTATGAAAGAATTCTTCACCATTTCCCTTCCAGAAGGAGTGAAAAACCAGGCCCTTGGGGTTCAAGCTGGACACTTGATTTCCAACCGATAACCGCAACTCTTCAGGTTTAAGATGATGGAGCACCTTGTTGGAGTATATGCAATCGAATCTCAGCTCGGTTTGCAGTGTGATGGCATCAAGAAACAAAACGTCGGCCGATTCATTTGCTTTCCGATAAAGATCCAAAAATGCTTGAGAATTATCAGATCCCACGGCCGTATAGTGTTTCTTGAGAATGTCCAAGTCCTTTCCGGGGCCCATTCCCAGCTCAAGAACCGTCGAACCGGGTGGCAAAAACCGGATCAGGTTCTGGATCAATTCCCGGCCGTCATACCTCTTGGTCATTTTTATATAACCACGAACATTATTTGGGTCATCAAAATATCCCACTTTTTTCATCGGGCCTCATTCAAAACTCCACTCATTATGATCTCCCGTGAATAGTATGATGATGAAAGGATTGATTATATTTTCAAGGGTTTCAGTTCTTGACGGCAATCTCAAGCTTTATACTCCCAAATGATATAATCGGCACCGAGAACTGCATATCTAGATTTCCTTTATGGAAATTTTGCGAAACTGGACCAGACTGGGAGGACTAATCCATTTGCCGTCTTCTTTATGTCCGTGGTGCTGGAGCCCTATAGGACCCTTAGCAGGCAATCCGGGTAATTGCGCATTGTCAATTACCCTTTGTCCGTTCAATTCAACGGTCATTCGGTTACCCCTTACCGTAATCTGAAATGTATTCCACTGGCCAATATCGTTGTCCGCATTGGTGATAGGAGTAACCGCCCTTCGTACCGCTGCTGGCATTTCATCGTCCATCCGATACCCATAAACCTCACCAGATCCTATAGGCCAGCACCAAATATTGGCTTGGCATTTTGGATACCCTCGAATTAAGATTCCCGAATCGGAGTCCGGTACAAGCATTTTTATTTCTTGGCCAGTCTCATTCTTCTTATGCAAACCGCTGGGGAGGATCAGAGGAACCCTGGGATTGGACCAGGGTGTTTCCTTTATGCGCCAATCCACCCTTAATATAAAATCTTGATAGTCCTTGAGGGTCCAAAGATGCTTCTTTTCAGCTTCGCTCTCGGCATCATAGTCAATTACACCGTCCTTGACCTGCCAGTGGCCGTTATCCCCTTCGGGGACCTTCCAATTGGTGAAATCATGACCATTAAACAGAGAAACAAAACCAGGGGATTGACCAAACGTCGGTAATGACATGAACAGAATCGCACATAACATGCTGACTGTTCTCATAAGAGAAGCTTTCACAATTGTCAAAATTAACAGAAGGCTGGGACGTGTAATGTTTAGAATCATCAAATAGGTATCAGGGTGAATTTCGAACCTGTTGAAGTAACCAGTCATAGAGGTCCTCTCCCCGGTAGACCCTGCGCCAGGCGTCGTGACCCAGATCCTCATGTATGGTGTATCGAAGATTGGTATGTCCTAACTGTTCCAACTTGTTCAATCCGGGGAGGAAATACTTTTTTTGGACAATTAAATCACGACCACCACTAACTGCCCAAACGGGCAAGTTGGCCCTTGCAATGGGCTCCATTAGATCCGGGTGACCCCATCCGACAATGGGGTTGACCGCAGCAAACAATTCTGGATGCTTGCTGGCGACATACCAGGTTCCAAACCCTCCGTAGCTTAATCCGGTTAGGTAGAATCTATCGGGGTCGGTATGAAAGTTCTTTTGGACCTGGTCGATTATCGTCAGAATGTCCTCCTCAATCCTGTCCCAGCCGTTGGGCAAAGCGAAAAAGGGTAAAGAATCCGCTGGGGCAGCGCCTTCCATAGGTGTTGAAGGAGAACTCCATTGCCTTCTCGGCGGCGTCCCCGATTCCAGGCGTCGCGGAATTTTGGATCGGTCCCTATTGGTCAAGTATGGAATTCCCACTGTGTCCCGGCCAAACATGGGCAGCTGTGGGGAGACAATTATGAAGGGTAGGTCTCGTCTATGTATCCAGGCTTCATATATGGGTCCGTGGATCAAAAGGAAATCCAATTCGGCCTTGCCGTCACCCCTTTCCCCGTCCCCATGAAGGAACAGGAGTACTGGCCATTTCTGCTGACTTTTTGGTTCATAGCCTTCGGGCAGGTAAATAAAAAAATCCCTTTCCCGGTCATCAAGGTGGCTCTGAAAACTGTTCCTAATGAGCTGGGCTTTGGTTGGTCTTGGCTGGCTGAAACACTCGACAGGGCCAAGGATCATTATAGCAAAAAGCAATTCTGATATAATAAGGGGGAAAGCAGTGCTAAACTGGATTGGCTTAGGTGCCATTGTCTTTAAATCTTACTTCTTAGGTTGACTCCATTTCAGTGGAGGAATTCGCTGTCCACTCTCGCCGCATTCAATTAATGTTGCAACTCCAGAGTAAGGGTTTCCTCTTTTTTTGGCATTAAATTATCCACCACATGGAAAGTTTTTGGATAGATGGCGGCAATGTACTGAAAAAATTCCAGGCCGCACCATTGGATTTGAGCTCCCTGAGATACTCTTTGTTCAAGTTTAATGCCCCTGCTTGTGAGCTGCCCTTTCAGAGTTCTCTTTTGCCTTTGGCTTAAGGTCGTAAGTCTTCTGGCGGTCAATAGTGGTAGTTTTGGAGTTCATCAACTCCGGGCGTTAACCAGAATCTTATAACTTTCCCCCTCGATCGACTTTCTCCATCCGTCGATCCATTCAAGGCATAATGCCAGGTCGATCGATTCGGCCAGCTTGGTGAGTTTGGTTTTACCTTCTTAGGTCCAATTCAAAGCTCCTTGTGAGATTGATGATTTTGCATCCAGTTCCTTAAATCTGAGGGCTTTGAGAAAAATTCAGGCTTCAACACTCGCATATTTTGACCGGATTAAATTAATTAAGGGTTACTTATAAAGCCGAACAGAAACCATAGCAATATGCACGATAACCTATTGTTTTCCTCCATTGCTTCAATGAGAACCGCCCTGAATGCCCGCAGAATTAGTTGTACGGAGTTGGTTCAAATGCACCTGGCGCAAATTGCGGAAGTGAACTCCAAACTTAATGCGGTGGTGCAATTGAATGAAACGGCATTGAAAGAGGCCCAGAGCGCTGATCAGAATCTGGCTGGCGATAAGACTTTGGGACCTCTTCATGGGATTCCAATGACGATAAAGGATTCTTTTCGAACCGAGGGATTGACCACAACAGCCGGCACCCTTGGACTGAAGAACCATGTTCCTGACCAGGACGCCACAGTCGTGGAGCGACTCAAGAAGGCAGGGGCGATCTTGTTGGGAAAGACCAATACTCCAGAAATCACTCTGCGCTTTGCTACCGATAACTTCGTGTACGGACCAACCAACAACCCTTACAACCAGAACCGTATACCAGGAGGTAGTAGCGGCGGAGCCGCGGCCATTATTGCCGCCGGAGGTTCTCCTTTCGACATCGGTACTGATACCGGTGGTAGCATTAGAACACCGGCCCATTTTTGCGGCATCTGCGGGCTGAAACCCACCAAAGGACGGGTACCCAGAACCGGCCATATCCCGTTTAATGAAATAAGTGCCGTGGAGGCTCTAACACAAGCGGGGCCATTGGCTCGTTACATATCCGATCTGATCCTGCTGCTTCCGATCATTTCCGGTCCAGATTGGGTGGACCCATCAGTTACCAGGCCCGCGTTCCAATCTTTACCGTTGCCCCAGCTTGGAAACCTGAGAATCGCCTACTTTCTGGACAACGGGATCACGAGCCCCGATTCAGACACCAGAGCAATCCTGAAAATGGCAATCGCTGCTATCGGGCCAGTTTGCCGGTCAACCAGCGAGAGTAAGATTCCCAATCTTGAGCGATCTGAGGATTTGTGGAGAGAGATCGTAATCTCCGATGGAGGCTCTTCGGTATCGGGCTTTTTGAAGCAATTAGGGACCCTGCAAATGCACCATTTTCTCAACTGGACTCAGGAAGGGTCGGACATTAGCACCTCAGATTACATGAACATCCTGGTTGAGTGGAACCAGTTCCAATCGAAGAGCTTGAAATTTATGCAGAACTATGAGGTACTCATCTGCCCAATGGCTCCCAAGGTCGCCCCTGGTCATGACCTGACTACCCCGTTTAACTATGGCTACGTCTTCAACTTATTGGGATGGCCGGTGGTAGTCGTTCGATGTGGCACCTCTGACGATGGTCTGCCGATTGGTCTTCAAGTGGTTGCCCGTCCCTGGGATGAACAAGTTGCCTTTGCTGTAGCGAAGTTCCTGGAAGATCAGTTCGCTGGCTTCCAAAGGCCAGAAATATAGTCCCGAAAAGCGTCGAACACTTTTTGACTGAACTCTATAAGCTGGGAGATATTTCCGACCAATAGATAGGGCATTACCCGGTTGTCAACTGGCGGAATCGGTCCGGCTTTACGGAACCGCCCAAGGCTTACAAATCCATTTCCGATATCATCCCCCATCCGTCGAAAAGACAGTCGTTGGCGAATCCTATCTCGTTCATGGTCTGGACCCAATGTTTAAAGCTTTCTTCCTTCAAAATGACTGGAGTACTCGCGCCAATTACTGAATAACTCTTTTTGGTCGATTTGTTGATTCCGTAAACGTCATAGCCCATATCCTTAAGGTCATTTTTCAGGCCCTTGGCCTTTACTTTAGAATCGGTGTAAAAAAAGAATTCAATCTCCCGGGGTAGTTCCCGATCGGAATCCAAATCGTCCAGAATTTTCAAGTATTCATTGGCGAATTGCTTTTGATTGTAGGTTCTCGTTTCGAACTCGTGTTCCGAAACATAATTGCTCATGAAATCCGACAAGTGCATAATCGTTTTAGGATATAGTAAAATCAATCTTTACCATTAATTGCACGGCCGGGAGAATTGTTACCCAAGGGTCGGGCAAAAGATCAATTGCCGGTTATATGGTATTGGTTGAATGAATCAATTACCTGGTCGGCATGGGCCAGTTGCTGAATTGGAAAGGTGGAAGTAATGGCGATCACTTTCATACCGGCAGTTTGTCCGGCAGCGATACCAACCAAAGAATCCTCAAATACCACACACTCTTTGGGTTCAACTTCCATGAGTCTGGCAACCAGCAGATAGATCTCCGGATGCGGCTTGCCATTTTTCACCATCTCACCATGCACCAGGGCTGAGAAAAAATGCCTGATTTTAAGCTCATCCAATACGAAGTCCAGGTTTTGGGGCGGAGCGGAAGTCGCCACCCCAATGGGGCCGATCTCCGCCAGGGCTTCGAGAAGAGGGATAAGGCCCAAGGGCGCCTTAATATGATCTCTATAGAGATCGCGGTAGATCACTTCCTTTTGATGGCTCAGTTCCCGGATCTTGTCTTCATTCAGTTGTTTTTGGAAGACCTGGTTCAAAATGTCGGAATTGGTCTTACCGTAAACGTACTGACTGGTCTCCTGATCAGTGAGGTGGTAGCCGAACTGCTCAAGAAACATCAACCAGGCTTCCTTGTGATAGAAGTTATTGTCCACCAATACCCCGTCCATGTCAAAGATCGCAGCATTCACCGAAGGCAAATGTTTAGTACCAGGGATCGGTTCGAGCGACCAGTTGCAGAGCCACACCCCAGGGATCGCGTAACATTATCAAGCGGGTTCCATTTGGTAAATTGACCTCCTCGACAAATGACGCCCCGGCCTCGATCAGCCGTTCTTTGGTTTGATCCAAATCGCCGGTCACAAAAGCATGATGATAAACCAGGTGACTCTGTTGAAAATAGTCAGGAACTGAGGCCGCAGGGTTGTTGTAGATCTCAATGGAGGTATATCCCTCGGAATCCGCCAAAAAGTGAGTGAAAGGCGGCTCTTTTAACGCGATAACTACACGAAGGCCACAATGGTCTTTATACCAATTGGCCATTGCAACCGGATCAGGAACGTTGATAGCAATATGCTCTAATTTCATATGTTCAGCCATTGTGGGCAATATAATCCAAAATCCTTTTGGTTTCAATTACCAGCAACCAACTTCAGAGTTAACCACTAAGTCATGAGCAGGCAAACCGATAAAAAAGTGGCCGTGGGCTCAGGGACCGATCGTCGATGGGTAGGAATCATACAATCTTCGGCAGCTCTGAGAATTCAGGATTGAGAATTGAGAATTGAAAAAAATCCTATTGACTAACGACCAATGACCAAATTCATTCACTAACACCAGCAGCTGGAACCAGTCCGTGGATATAAACCATCCAGCCTCAACTCTCAAACCTCCAAACCATCAAACCCTCAAACCTAACATACTTTCAATTTTAAACTTCAAAACTTTAAACTTCAATCTCATTTCGCCCATTCATCACGATCAAGGCTACGGTATTGAATCGCCTCAGCTAAATGTTCAATTTGGATTGAATCTAGTCCAGCCAGGTCTGCAATGGTTCGGGAGACCTTCAATATCCTGTCGTAGGCCCTTGCTGAAAGCCCCAATTTTTCAATGGCAGTTTTCAATAGTGCCTTTCCTGACGAATTAATTTAACATACCTCTTTCACTTTTTGAGATGACATCATAGCGTTGGAATGGATTCCATTCTGGCTAAAACGGCTCTTCTGAATATCCCGGGCCGCAATTACTCTTTGTCTGATGTTGCCGCTATTTTCGTTCTTGTTGAGTGAGGTCATTTCGTCGAATGACACTGGAGTGACCTCTACATGGAGATCTATCCGATCCATCAACGGGCCCGAAATCTTGTTCAGGTATCGCTGGACCATTCCGGGGGGGCAAACGCATTCTTTGTCGGGATGATTGTGGTAACCACAGGGACAAGGATTCATGCTAGCCACCAGCATAAAGTTTGCTGGAAAATCCAGCGATACCCTGGCCCGGGATATTGAAACTTGTCTTTCTTCCAGCGGTTGTCGTAATCCTTCGAGAACGTTGCGTTGGAATTCGGGTAATTCGTCCAGGAAAAGCACTCCATTATGCGCCAGGGATATTTCCCCAGGTTGAGGGAATCCACCTCCCCCTACCATGGCAGCATCACTGATGGTGTGATGAGGGGATCTAAAGGGACGGTTGGCGACTAGATTTGCGTTGGTTCCAAGCTTTCCGGCCACGGAATGGATCTTAGTGGTTTCCAAGGCTTCCGTCAGAGACAAGGGTGGAAGAATGGAGGGCAATCGCTTGGCCAACATCGTTTTCCCCGATCCCGGGGGACCGATCATGACCACATTATGACCTCCCGCTGCGGCTATTTCCAGGGCACGTTTTATATTTTGTTGCCCTTGAACATTTTCAAAATCTGAATCATAACAGTCGTAATTGTCGAAAAAGAGATTACGCGTGTCGGATAAGGTGGGTTTGATCTTAACCTCGCCCTCAAGAAAGTCCAGCGCCTCCTTGAAAGATTCTACCCCAATTACGTTAATATTATCCACAATAGCGGCCTCAGATGCATTTTGCCGGGGCAGGATGAGTGCCCTGAAGTCACGCTTGCGGGCTTCAATAGCAATGGGCAGAGCTCCTTTTATGGGTCTCACGGCGCCAAAAAGAGATAGTTCCCCCAGGATTAGGTATCGGTCAAGGTCCATCAGTTCTGATTGACCTGACGACTTAAGAATGCTTAGTGCTATTGGAAGATCGTAATAGGGGCCTTCTTTTTTCAGGTCTGCGGGAGCCAGGTTAACGATCACCTTTTCACGGGGCATCCAAAACCTGTTATACTTAAGAGCGGACTCGATGCGGTGCTGACTTTCTTTTATTGCATTGTCGGGCAAACCCGACATAAAGAATTTCGTACCGCCAATTACATTTACTTCTACAGTTATAATGCATGCATCGACCCCGTAGACCGCGCTTCCATAGGTTTTTGCAAACATTATCCTACCCTTTTTTCAATCAAAAGGATAAGGATGTGGATGATCTTAATGTGCACCTCCTGAATACGATCCGAGTATCCTTGGTGCTCGACTCTGATTTCCACGTCGGACATCCGCCCAATTTGGCCGCCGTCTTTTCCGGTTAAGGTTATCACTTTCATTTCCTTTTTTTTGGCTTCTTCTATCGCCTTTATAACATTAATAGAATTGCCGCTGGTTGTGATACCCAGTAAGACGTCATTTTTTTTCCCAAGGGCCTGAACAAAACGAGAAAAAACGTGATCAAAACCGTAATCGTTGCTTGCGCAGGACATAAAAGAAGGGTCGGAAATGGCAAGAGCCGGCAAACCCGGCCGGTGGTCACGGAATCGGCCTGACAACTCTTCGGCGAAATGCATGGCATCGCACAAAGATCCGCCATTACCACATGAGATTATCTTGCCTCCCTCCATTATAGAATCAGCCATGGACTGAGCGGCTCGTCCTATCCTGTCCAGGTTCTTAGGGTTTGAGATGAAATTTTCAAGAACGGCTGCAGCCTCTCTAAGTTCTTCCAGGATCAGAGAATTATTTTCCATTATTGGATGCCGAGGTCTTGATCAGGCGGCCGAGCCCTCGCTCGCCCCGGTTAGCACCTCGCCTTTTTCAGGCCGATTGGCCGACCCGCTTAGCTTGGCCTTTACCTCGATGTTTTCATTTTCCAGTTTCGTAATTATTCTTTTGAACTTACGGTACCTGATAAATTCAAATCCGAAACCTATAAGGAATAGCACGATCCCCAGACCTGATAGGTAGTGGATAAATTGATAGCCACTTAGCAGGTTTGGGTATTTTCCGAACAGGTAGGAGGTGAATCCGAAGATTAAAGCGTTGAAAAAGAAGAACACCAGGTAAAATACCCATCGAAGGATCCGGATTTTCAAAGTATCCTTGAACATGAATTTTCAATATAGACAAAATGGTTCAAAAGAAGGTGGGCCCTCGGGTAACTGATGAGCAAGAAAATTATTCACAGTGGTTGAAACGCCTGATATTAGAAATCATATTCCCTTTTGGGAATATTCCATCTTATGGCCAGGGATGAGTAGGAGGAGTTCGAATTTCGAACGACTATTTGACTGCCCAGATCTCGAAAGACTTGTTTGAAATCCAGAAAGAAGTTGTGCTTAAGTTGATAAGAGGCACTGAAATCAAAAAACAGAAGATCTGTGGAAACCCCCTGGCCTATCTCGTTTCCAAAATCCTGCTCCCGGGTACCGTTATCCAACAGAATGTTTCCGCCCCAATTGCTGCCTCCAGCATCAGTTCCTTTATTAGTCACAAGAAGTTTTCCCACCAGGTTAAGCCTGTTTAATGGCTGGTATCTTACGATTGTAAGAAACTCACTGAAATTGGCCCCTAGGGGATGCGCCAGGGATTGCCGATAATTCGAGTGATTTGTGAAATTGGTCTGGTGCGAATGGGTAAAGGGTCTGACCACGTTGTATTCCAATTGCAGGTCCAGATTCGACAGGTTGAAAACATCGATGTATTTAACGCCCAGTTGAAGGGCCCATTTGTTGCCCCACCATCCGCTGCCGTCAGTGGCATTCTCCAATAGGAACTCATCCACGACAATCTGACCGTAAGTGGAGAATTGATTAAGAAAGTTCCACTTAAAGTCCAGGCCCAACAATACATTGTCCGGACTCCCGCTCTGTTGTTCGATGGCCCTCAAAAATATGACCGGATTGAGGTACTCAATTTTGAAGGGATTATGGCCAGTGGAATCCTGGCGGCCGAACACAACCGTTTCGAAAACTCCAATATTTAAATTGTCAGTTACATTAATACTGAGATGGTGCATCGACATCCATTTATGTGGGTAATTGTCATTACCCGCAAGTCCGCCGGCACTTAACCTTAAAACATCGGCGGTCATTTTTGTGAACAGATTTTGATAGTTCAGCCGCCACACGCGGGTATTGATCTTCCAGAATAGATAATTGGATGAAAAATCAGACAGGACAAAGGTCCTGTGGCCGCTGCCAATTACATTCTTATCGTATCCAAATTGGGTATGGATATGTTTAGTGAACCTCCAGGTAATGTATCCTTTGGGGCTAAAAAAATCGACCCCATTATCCTTGAAGGTCTTCCAAAAGCCTTCGTTGGGTATCACACCGAGAGTATCGGTAAAATTTTGTACATATTGTGGAAATCGCGCTTGAGTCTCGCCCAGGAAAGAATAGAACCCGACTTTGTCATCAACAATTCCGCGGAGCTCAAAACCACGGGTGTTTATATAGGTCTCTTTGTCCAGGTCCGTATCGTAACCAATACCCAGGTTCAGCACCGGGCTTACATGGAGTTGAAAATCGGGCACCCGAACATGATAGAAATCGGACTTGCTTTTGTACAGGTGTTTTAGGAATGGTTTCTTACTCTTATAAGCTTCATCATCTTTGGTCCATTCCCAATTGTCATCCCGGAGATATTCAAGGTTAAATTGGTCAGTTGGTGACAACTGTTGTCCGCTGGAGATAATACTATCGGTGAGACGCACGATTCCGTCTCGTGGATACGGCCTGACCTGGCTGAAAAATCCTTCGGACAGCCTGCCTCTCTTAATCTCGAACCGGTCAACAAGATGATAGTAATCGGAGTTCCACGGCACGTAGACACTTTGAGCAAACAGGCCTAAACTGCACGCTTCGAAACATCCCAACAGAAGTACACTTTTCAACACTTTCATCTTGTTTTGAGTAACGCAAGATAAGGAAAGTTTGTAAGGTCGTGGCTTCCGATAGATCCAAAAACCGCCTCACTGAGGCCTGAGTTGGTTATTTTAACTCAGCGGGAGTGACCCAAATGGTTTGTTTTTCTCCTTTTCGGAGTATGTCCAGTTGACGGCGTATTCCTATAGTTTCCTCGCTGAGGATTCTGTGCAAATCGTCAATGCCGCTTACTTCGGATCCATTGAATCCGATAATTACATCGCCTTTCTTAAGGCTGTCATTGCCCGCCTTACCGTCCGTTTCCACGTCATGTACCATAATGCCACTGTGCTGGGAGAGCTTGTTATAATTGGTCACCCTGATGGGCAGGGCAAAGTTCTGGCCAGCGATGCCAAGATAGCCGCGCCGTACCCTTCCGGTTGAGAATAGTTTGCTAATGACATACTCAGCTGTGTTGGATGCGACCGCGAAGCAAATTCCCTGTGCAGGTAGGATCATTGCGGTATTGATCCCTACCACTTGGCCACTGGCATTTACCAATGGACCTCCGGAATTCCCCGGATTGAGGGCGGCGTCTGTCTGAACTACGTCGTCAATCAGCCTCCCGGTACTTGCTCGCAAAGAGCGTCCTAGGGCGCTTATTACTCCGGCAGTAACGGTGTATTGAAAACCGTACGGATTCCCGATGGCGATGACCAATTGGCCAACCTGCAATTGCTGGGAATTTCCAAAAGATGCATGATGTAAGCTGTCGGCATAGATTTTGATCAAGGCCGTATCCGTTGATGGGTCGTCTCCAATCTGCTCGGCTTTGAAAGACCGACCATCTTGTAGATCAACCTGTATACTCACTGTCCCTGAGACCACGTGGCTGTTCGTCACTATGTAGCCATCGGAGGAAAGAATAAAACCTGACCCAGATCCCCCCGAATCCGGTTGTCTTCGTTTTTGGGTAGACTTTTGAGCTTTTTGTACCGTAATGTGTACAACAGACGGGCTTACTTTCTGGGAAGCTCCTATGACGGCCTGGGAATAAGCATCCATGAGGTTGATCTGATTTGATCCTGGGGCTTTCGTCCCATTGGAGGCTTTGACTTTCGCTTTGTAGCTTATGAATTCATGCATATGTTTCGGCATTACGTTTCCATCGACATAAATCGTACCGGACCACGTTAGGGTTACATTTTGTCAGTAATGTCAGGTTTTGCGGAGGAAGTCTTTTTGTGATTATTGAGAGATTTGTTTATTCTTGTGCCCTCATTTTAAAAACGAGCAGAGCGATGAAAAAGGACCTGCATCCAGATTACCACGAGGTTGTTTTTTATGATACCTCCAGTGAATATAAGTTTTTGACCAAGTCCACTATGACTTCCAAAGAGTCCATAAAATGGGAGGACGGGAAATCCTATCCACTGGTCAAAATTGAAGTAAGTTCTGCCTCGCATCCTTTTTACACCGGCAAGAAAATATTCGTTGATACAGCTGGTAGAGTTGAGAAATTTAACCGTCGGTACAAGAAGAAATAGATCTCAAACGATGATTAAAAAAAGCCTTCAAGTTTGGAAGGTTTTTTTTACGCCCATCAGATCGCATTCCCTATCCAAAAAGAGCTATTTTTGAACAATCTTAACCCTCCTTTATTCGTAGATCATTGATTATTAACTAGTTAATGTCTTATCAACTTCTTCTTTATGACCCGCCGCGAGCCTTAGAAAACCTGTTGCCATTCACATATGTTCGACCGGTCAGCACTTTGCGCGTAGGTATCCTGACTATCTTAGAAAAGTGGGAGCGGCGCTTGGATGCTAAAGCCGGTTACATTACCAGGGACTATCTTCAGAGGAAATATCCCAGCGAATCCTTTGATCAGTACCTGGTAATAAATTCGAGCCTGTGTCCAGATGACCAATTGGTCCAGGACCTGGGCAAACTGGAAATCGGAGAGGCTTTGATAAAGAATGGAAGTCTGATAGGCTATCGTTGCAATCATTCAGACCTGGAGAAGTGGAGAAATGATCCTGGTGATCAGGACTTTAAGACCTATGAATACGTACCCGACATCGTACAAATAAACAAGGTCTGGGACATTCTCCAGCATAACCCGAATGAAATTGAAAAGGATTTCGATCTTGTGACGGCTGACAGGAAATCGGCGCCGATTACCGATCCATATACCAGGATTTATGATACTAGTAGGGTTTTCGCTGAGTCCGGGCTGGTTGTTCGTGATGCTACGATCAATGCTTCCGAGGGCCCCGTCTATATTGGCCCAGATGTGGTGGTACAGGAGGGCGCCGTTATCAAAGGCCCTTTAGCCATTGGCCAGGGATCCAGCATAAGCATGGGCTCTAAAATCCGGGGCAATGTTTCTATGGGGCCGTTTTGCAAAGTGGGGGGAGAGGTGGTTAATTCGGTCATTCAAGGATATTCCAACAAAGGGCATGATGGATTTCTTGGGTCTTCGGTGGTGGGCGAATGGTGCAATCTAGGTGCGGATAGCAATACTTCGAACCTAAAGAACAATTACGCGGATGTCAAACTATGGAATTACCGAGCCGCTGAATATGAATCTAGTGGAAGGCAGTTTCTTGGACTTATGATGGGAGACCATTCAAAATGTGGAATCAATACCATGTTCAACACGGGTACAGTAGTAGGGATCTCAGCCAATATCTTTGGTGAGGGATTTCCATCCAGATTTGTTCCTTCTTTTTCCTGGGGAGCAACTCAGGGGTTTGAGACTTTTCGCCTGGATCAAGCGCTGGAGGTAGCTCAAAAAATGATGGAACGTAGACAGCTGAATTTGGAGGAATTCGACCGGGAGATTTTGAAGGCCGTATTTCATGAGACAGCTCCATGGCGAAGCTGGGAATAGTTTTTTACCAATAAACACAGGCAGTCAGGCCATGAGATTTGCTGAAATTGAGGGACATCAGGAGACCAAATCTAAACTAATCAAGTCGGTTACGAATAACCAGGTAGCCCATGCCCAATTGTTTCTGGGCCGGGAAGGCGGGCCCAATTTGAGCTTGGCCCTCGCCCTGGCCTCCTACCTAAACTGCACGGATCGGCAACCTGAGGATTCTTGCGGGAAGTGTCCTTCATGTCTGAAAGCCGACAAGTATATCCATCCCGATCTCCACTTCGTTTTTCCTGTCTCAAGTTCAAAAGCCAGCGATGGGAAAAAGGTTAAATCCGGTGATGTAGTCAGCCAAACCTATATGACCGAGTGGCGTGAATTTCTTGGCCAAGGATTATATAGCACCATCGTAGATTGGAGTAATTATTACGGCGCCCAGAACAAACAAAGCCAAATCGGCAGAGAGGAAAGCCGCCAAATCATCAGGAACCTTTCCCTGAAATCTTTTGAAGCCGAGTATAAGATAATGATTATTTGGTACCCGGAGTTGATGAACGCATCGGCGGCAAATGCTCTTTTGAAAATAATTGAGGAGCCTCCCGAAAAGACGGTCTTCCTGATGGTTTGCATGGACCAGGAAAAGCTCCTTTCAACGATACTTTCCAGAGTCCGCGTGGTGGGGATAAGACCCTTTTCTGACCAGGAAATAACAACTATTCTTAGTAAACAACATGGTCTGGATGGAAAGTTTGCAAAACGTGCAGCCAGATTGGTCGGTGGCAATTTGAATGAGGCGCTAAGAGTGGCTACGGAGACGCCCGATGATAGCCATGTCATGTTTAGAGATTGGATGCGGCTTTGTTATTCACGGGATTTTGAAAAGCTGGCACAATGGGCTGAACAATTCAGTCGCTTAACCAAGGTTGGCCAAAAAGGATTATTCCAATATGGCCTGGAGATCCTGCGAAACAGCCTGATCTTTAACTATGAGCAGGAAACCTTAGTGCGTTTGGAGTCAGAGGAAAAAGAATTTGTCGAAAAGTTCCAGGCGGTGATGAGCACCCACCGTATTGAGCAATTGAGTGGATGGCTGGAGGATGGTTGTTATCATCTTGAACGAAATGCCAATTCAAAAATCCTGGTCCTTGATATGTCGCTAACGATATCCAGGTTATTCCACCGGTCCTAGATGCATCACCTGAGAATCGGCACCCGAAAAAGCCCCCTGGCGCTCTGGCAAGCTCGCTATGTAAAGGAGTTGCTTCAAAATGGTAACTTCGCAACCGAACTGGTCCCAATAGATACTACCGGTGATAAGATCCAGGACTTAGCTATTTCCAAAATTGGTAGCAAAGGCGTTTTTACCGAGGAGATTGAGGAAAGTTTGAGTTTGGGCAATATAGATTTGGCCGTTCATAGCGCTAAGGATATGCCCTCTGAAATTCCGCAAGATTTCGAGTTGGTGGCTTTCACCCAAAGAGAAAAGCCGAATGATGTACTGCTCAGTCATCGCAAGAATTTGTCCCTGGAGCAACAAGGTCTGGTCATCGGCACCTCGTCAACCCGTCGGATAGCTTTTCTCAGACATCATTATCCGGGTACAGGGCATATCGAAATCAGGGGGAACGTTCAAACACGAGTTAGGAAAATGGAATCAGGGGAATGCGATGCCCTGCTTCTCGCTTTCGCAGGAGCCCACCGAATGGGTTATGACCAATTAATTGCTCGTGTACTCCCTATTGACCAGTTCGTACCTCCCGCCGGGCAAGGCAGTATTGTCCTTGAAGCCAGGGACACTCTGGACCCTAAGATTCGACAAAAAGTTCGCGAATTGGTAAATCATTCCGATTCTGAGCTTTGTATTACAGCAGAACGGAGCTTTGTCAAAACAATGCAAGGAGGCTGCAGTGTTCCCGTGTTTTCTTATGCAGCCCTGGGGTCACAGGGACTTGAATTGATGGCAGGCATAATCAGCCTGGATGGATCAAAGCTTATCTACGAGAATGGAGAGAACTCAGAGAGTCCGGAGGCCTTGGGTAAATCCGTAGCTGACAGGGTCTTGGAACGAGGAGGGAGGGAAATATTACTGGACATAAAGAGCCAATCGGGCGACTAATTCAGTTAATTTTGACGGGAAAAATGAAATTATGAAGAAAACAATATCTCTATATTTCTGGGCTCTAACAACAATAGTACTATACTCGTGTTCTGACATAGAACCAGTGATTACCTTGAATACTCGATTCGGTGAAATAAAACTGGTACTATTCGACGAAACTCCTCTGCACAAAAGAAACCTTTTGGATCTTGCTGAGTCCGGAGCCTTGATCGTTGCCAAAGGACTAGATGAGCCTGAATTAATTCCTGCCGAGATCAACCCGAAATTTATTCATCTGAGAGGTGCTGTTGCGGCCGCCCGCCAGGGAGACCAGAGAAATCCCGAGAGAAAATCCAGTGGAAGCCAGTTTTACATCGTCGATGGAAGAAATTTTACTAAGTCCGAGCTTACTTTGGACACCAAAAAACTGAACCAATTGTTTGGTCAGTTGGTACGCCTGGAAAAGTACAAGGATCTCTACAAGGAAATGGCGGCATTGGAAAGGGCCGGAAATTCCCAGGCCATCCAGGATAAGGCTCTCGAGTACAAACAAGTTTGTGAGAAGGAATTCGGGGTAGAACTGGACCGGGAAATTTCGCCTACTCGTTTAGAGACCTATACTCAAAAGGGAGGAGCACCCCATCTGGACAACGGATACACGGTATTTGGAATGGTCATTCACGGGATGGAGGTGGTTGATCAGATCGCCAGCCAACCAACCAACGCGATTGACAAGCCGGACCAGGATGTGTACATGAATGTAACCATTGAGGAGATCGCCAGGCGGGACATAACCCTTCGATATGGCTATAGCTTTCCGGAATAGTCCATGCGTGTCTTAATTACTGGATCAAACGGTCTGCTGGGTCAGAAGCTGGTTGAATTACTGACCACCCAAATAGATTGCGACATAGTGGCCACCTCCAGAGGCCCCAGCCGATTGCCGTTCCACCAGGGATACCAGTATCTGTCTTTAGACATTACGGATCCGGTGGCTGTAAGAAAAACATTGAACGAGATGCGTCCTGACGCGATTGTTAACACGGCTGCTATGACCAATGTTGATCAATGCGAAGAAGAAAAGTCTCAATGTCTGAAGTTAAATGTGGAGGCCGTGTCCTCATTGGTCGAATCGTCGATGATCCATAATACATTCATGATACAGCTCTCTACCGACTTCATATTTGACGGAATTGACGGTCCCTACGACGAGGAGGCCGTACCTAATCCGATCAGTTTCTATGGCGACTCCAAGTTAAGAAGTGAAGGTGTGCTTAAGGACAGTTCTCCGCACTGGGCCATTGTGCGGACCATCCTTGTCTACGGGGTGACCCATATGATGAGCCGGTCAAACCTTGTATTGTGGGTCAAAAGATGTTTGGAGAACCAGGAACCGATACAGGTAGTTAATGATCAATGGCGCAGCCCAACCCTATCGGAAGACCTGGCTTTGGGTTGTTGGCTGATCCTTAAGAATCGGGCAGAGGGAATTTATAACATTTCTGGCAAGGATCTTATGACTCCTTATCAAATGGCCATGAGAACGGCCAGCTTCTTTGAATTGGATTCTTCTTTGATCCGCGAGACCGACTCAACTCAGTTTAGTCAGCCCGCCAAACGCCCCCCTAAAACCGGCTTTGTAATTACCAAAGCTCAAAATCAACTGAAATACGCCCCAAGGTCCTTTGACCAGGGCCTGGCCTTGATTTCTCAGCAGATCCAAGCCGAGGTTTAATCCGAATTTTTTGACCCCCGATCCTTTCGAATGGCAAGGACTAAAAAATAAACAAACCCTCCCATTACGAAGCCGAGAATCACGATCATTCCAACTATCGCAGAAATGCTCATGTTTTAACGAGACCAAATTTCTTATATAAGAAACCGTTGAGGGCTATTCCTGTGCCCAGTACCAATATCCATTGAGTTATAATAGTGGCATTGCTGTACACGCTTATAACATTCCAATTGGAGTTTTCATCTAACCAGGGATACTCGCTGTAGCCTTGGGACATCCACCAATAGACAAGTATGAATCCAAGTAGTATGTTGAAGCCCATACATAACATGAAATAGTGACTGGAAATCTTAAAGTCTGAGTCTACGTCGATGTATTCACGTTTGAACTTTCTAAAACCGTATCTCGCTGCGGCGAACACAATGAACAGGCCGGAAATGATTAACCCGATGCCCCAAACCCAATCCTGGTTGGAAAAAAAGTCCAGCGAGTATGCCGAAGGAAAGCCAAAGATGACACAGAAAAATGCCACTCGGACCCCAGCTACCCGACGGGTTAATCCAAGATCTCCCAAAACGCGGATAAACATTTCGATCATAGGTAATAAGGAACTGAAGGCTGCCAGAAAGAATGCCAAGAAAAAGAATAGGGAAAGTAACTCTCCGGCCGGAACTTGAGCGAATAGCTTGGGGATTATAGTAAAGGTTAGTGCCTGGTTGCCACTTTGAAGATATGTAATGGCCGCCTCCTCCGAAGGCGCCAGGGCAAAGACGGCGGGCAGTATAGCCATTCCGGCTGCAAGGGAGGCTGTATTGTTACCAAAGGCTCCAACAAACGTGTTAAGCGTCACATCCTCATGGTCACGGGAATATGAGGAAATGGTCATCATCAGGCCCCATCCTGCTCCGGTGGACCAGGCTGACTGTGATAGAGCTTCAATCCAAACTTTTGGATCCTCGAAGTGGTTAAAATTTACTGAAAACATGTAATCCAATCCTTTCACACCGTTTTCCATGCTTAGGGCCACTATCGAAATTACAATCAGCAGAAGGAACAAACTTGGAATCAGGATCTTGTTGACCCGTTCCAATCCCTTTTGGATCCCTCGAGCCAGAAGTGCAGCGCCGAGCAGAACAGAAATTATATAGAGCCCGATGGTTACCGGATCTCCATTCGATATTCCAGTCCAGTAAATGTCAAGGTAATCCGGTTGAGCACTGAGCCTTTGAGCTAAAGACTTGCCACCCGACCAGCTATGCCACAATTCTTGGATCGAGAAACCAAGGTATCGCAGAGCCCAACCAGTGACTATGGAATAATAAAAAGTTATGAACACGGTACAGGCTGTAATGAAGAAGCCCATCCAAGTAAACGATTTTCCACCTATTCCGGCATAGGCGCCTATCACGCCTTTGTGAAATTTTTTGCCAATAGAGAATTCTGCTAATAGAATTGGGATTGACCAGATCAACAAGAACAGAATCCACAGGATAATAAAGGAACCCCCATACTGACCGGCGAGGCGTGGAAATCGCCAAAGATTACCGGCCCCTATGGCCATAGCCAATGCCGCTAAAATTATTCCCCACCGACTGCTAAATTGTTCCCGGTAGGTCATTTTCTACACTTTATTTTGTCAAATTCTGCCTTGGTTAGGGCCTGTCTCCAGAAATGGTTGCCCTCCATTCCAAAGTATACAACTACGTAGAAATCAGCCTGCGGAATGGATTTGATCGCATAGTAGATTGGCTCAATGTCTTTAATCAAATAAATATCATCGAATCCGGCCTCTATTATTTCACCGAGGTGGTTACTTCGAACGCCTACGCCCAGGGGTCCCGTATAGATCATAGTTTTGGCCGAATCCTGGTTGTGAACAAACTCCTCGATGGAGAAAGCCGTGGTGTCTCCTGGATTGCCGTTCAAATTGACAAATTGCCAGAGATCGCCAGTCCTGGCCATGGCAATGGTATCTTTCCAGTAGGCTATTTCGTCATATTTGAATTCCAGAACCTGCTGGTTATCAACATTGACCAGCCCATGCTGATCGTCTTTGGTGGCAATAAACAAGCCCTTTGCGTATGGCCTTAATTGGGATCCATATTCAGGATCAATTATCTTGCGGCTGGGATAGTCAAACAGCCCAAATTTTCCACCACGCAACACGGACACGCTCCCAGAGAAGAAATCCCCAATCGCGTCGTTGTTTATTGGAAGAACATTTCTTCCGGTTGAATCGGATAATCCCTTCCGACCATTTTCATCAATAATGAACAGGTTTTGAGTTAGGACTGTTAAATTGTCAAACCGGCCACCGAGAATTTTGCGACCCATGGGGCCGTACAATCTCTTGACTCCCTTAGTGTCAATTGTAAGCAAGTGATCCTTTATCTCCGGATCGCTTGGTTTGATAATCTGTATGCTGAGGTCATTGGTGATTAAGGAATCGCCCCTCCCAAACCGAGCATAGGATCCGTTTTCATCATAGACGAGGCTAATTTCTTCGCTGGGAAGCTTCACCAGAGTATACTTGAATTGTGGAGCAAACTTGTCGCTTTGATGTTGCAGCGCCCATGCCCCTGCTTTGTTCAGAGCCAGCCACTTATCGTTGGAGAGGATCTCATCATAGGGCTCCTCAACCAACAAGTTAAAATCGGCTCCGTACAGATAAAATTTTTCCTGGCGCTTCACAATCCAGAATCGATCAAGATCGATAATTTCCTGAACGCTCTCCTCGATACGCTGGGTCAAATCAGTATCCAGAAGAGCCTCCTTGTCTCCGTTGAATCCCAAAAGGAATTTTTCCCTTAGTAGCTCGACTTCATCATAGTTGAACTCGAGTTCTATAGGGTTTTGATCAGCCCCCCGGCGCAATTTCTCCCGATTGGTTACCGCGACTCTCCCGTTTTTTCCTACTGTAATGAATTCTCCGAGGGACTCGATATTTTCAAATTCGATTCCTAAAATTTCCAAGTCGGTCACTGAACGCAAACCCCACCGCTGATCTTTTCTTACTTTCAGGAAGCGCCCACCTACGAGTTCAATATCCGCGTATGCGGTTGGCAATATTTCAAAACCGCTCTTATGAATTACTCCCGACTTTCCATTTTTCACTACCTTCAGCAGACCGGCACCCAGGTCTAAAGCTGATTCAAACCCCTGATTATTAGCGACTGAGCCGTTTCGGGCGTAAGTGACCAAGCCTTCATCATTTGAATCCAAGATCAGGACATCGGTGGATACCAATTTGCATTGATAATCTTTGGGGACCTTGGTTAGAAGCGGTGCAAGAACCACATCGCCAAAGGTGTTTATGAATCCGTATTTTCCGTCTTCGGTGATGGTGATCAAGGCCTCCTTTTCTAACTCGATCGTCTGGTCAATTGAATCATTGGAAAGTCCGGTGTGGGCGAACATATCCAATGATCTCTCTTCCTTGTACAAATGATAAAGCATGTCTACGGCCTGCTTTTGTAACCCGCTACCTGGATATCTCTCAAGGAATCCCTCATAATCTTCGATCCGGTGCCCAGCGGTTTGAATTCGGTAAATGACTTCCTCGGCCTGGTTTCGGTAAGGTGTTTGAGGATAATCCTCCAGGAATCTTACAAGGGTGGCCAACTTTCCGTCCTTGGTCTGATCTTTAAAAAGCAATGATTCATACCGGGTCTTAGCTTCCGATATTTGCTTTGCGTTCGGATAGGTTTGAATAAAGGTCAAATAGCCTTGAAAGGTATTGGTGCTTTCGGCGATGTCAAAGGCAATTTGATTTCTATTGGCCAATCCCTGTTCAACATGCATTGCTGATGGAAATCTTTCTGCGTATGAATCATACGCTTTGATGGTATTCGATTCTAGGGCTAAATCAAATCCGAGGCCTTCAATTACACTTTTTTGATCAGCCAGGGTGGATTCAGAGATTTCGTCACGCGTCAATCTCTGAAGCGCTTTTTCATCAGCAGTTTCATAATCTACCAGGGCCTGATTTATAAAGTAATATGCGGAGTCAACATCATACCCGGAAAAGGCCCGATCTATGAATATTACCGACTTGTAATACTTTGCACCCGGGTTGCGGGGTTCTTTTTCCAATGATTTTTCCAGAATTTCGGTAGCTCTGTCAAATTCTTGTTTTTCAAGGCTCTTGACCACACCTCGCAGGCTTTGGCCATTAAGAACTCCAAATAATCCCCAAGCAAATAGTAAATGAATAAGTCTCATCCGCCTCTTAGCAAACTTCATTGGTGCCTCGAAATTAATAATTATATAGCTTGATGACCAGACTTGGCCCACCAGCCCATCACTTGGGTTGGAATTGCCAGAAGTCGGGGCTGGCGGATGAAACCAAATGCTCATTGGAGAAGAACCAAAGATTTCTCACTTTTGCATTTTAGAGTTCGGGAGGTGGCGCCCGATTGCGCGCAGCCCTGTCAAGCAAAGCAGTCCGGCGTTGGCGGACGAAGCCAAGTGAGAACCGAAAATGTGATTACTTGATCGAGTAATTAGAATTGACCAAGGATATTAAACATCGGGATGTGGCGCAGTCCGGTTAGCGCACCACGTTAGGGACGTGGGGGCCGCTGGTTCGAATCCAGTCATCCCGACTTTGAAGCAAGAGCCACCGCACGGTGGCTTTCCTTTTGATTGAGAAAGCAAAGCCTGCTTCAGATCATTGGACAAAAAGAAAAGGCAGGCCTTGCTTCAAGGGTTAAACCTCCAAATCTGGACCGCTGCAGGTAATCCAGTGATCCCGACCCTGAAATGGGTGCCACGCGCGGTCAGTGACTTTTTTTTTGTTTCTGGACCAATTCAAACTGGTTTGGACTTTCCCAACCGAATTATCGCCCTGAGCAACCCTTCAGTGACTCTTCATTTTCGATTTCCTGAAGGGCGCTTCTTATATTCCTCTTTATATCTTGCCAGCTTTTAATATATTCGCCAATTCTATCGAATATTTGTGTCTTACGTTGCATAACCTATGATTAACATTCGCGCAATAGGATTAGCCTGTGGATTTCTTTTTTCTAGCCTGCTTTTCGCCCAGGATCGAGTCCAGCCAGGAAAACTATATTATGAGGGTGAGGATCTTCATGCGCCGATTGTTGGAATTGAGACAAAAATACCAATCGGCTGGGCCGGCATGATTCCCCATGACAGCGAGATATTTTTTTTGCTACCCAATGGGGGAGAAGATGCGCAGCTTTTTGTGCGAGCTTATGAGAGCACAATTGACGAGGTGAAGGCAGGGTGGATGACTGAAGGTCTGGAGCTGCAACCTGGATTAACGATTCGATCTGACGGTAATATCGAAGATCGAGCCGGCTGGATCACTTCCAATGTGATTGTAGAAGAGGACCAACAAAAAAAACGTGCCTACCAGGGGTACCTGGAAGCTCGATGTGGGAATTACGGATATTGCCTAACGCTTTTTCTTATCGCTTTACCAAGTGATTTTAAGCGATTGCAAAAGGAAGTGCAACGGTTTGCCGATGACATTACATTTGTTGAGCCTTCGCTTGACGACATTTTTGCAAATTTTGATTGGAGGGAGTTTTTACAGAATAAGTACGGTGTAACCTATGAATCATTTCAAAACTACAAAAAGGAGAATCATATTTGGCTTTGCAAGGACGGGACTTTCCGAACGCAACTGAACCGAAAAGGAAGACTGGCCCGGTCTGAGCGAGGAGATTATTCCGGGAAGAACAATGGAAACTGGACCGCACAAGGGATTGGTTCCAAAGGACAGTTGACTCTAAGTTTTGCTAAGAAGAACTTGGATCCAGTCCAGGTGGACCTGTTCATCGAGGAGAACAAGATCTATATGAACGGAGAGTGTTATTTTATTATGGACAACCTGGACTGTAAGTGATCTCAACCATTGAATCTTCTGGCGGTGGCAGATGTTATACCCAGTAAAATTCCATGAAGTTTATAGCCGTACACTGTTTACTCCTAACTGGTTATCTGAGCGCTTGTTCTTCTCCCAAAGAGCAAACGGAGGAGAGTATTCTGGCTCAGATAGTGGTAGACCGCGCCATTGAAGCCCATGGTGGAGAACGCTATCGGAACGCAGTTATTGAGTTTGACTTTCGAGGCAGGCACTACGTTTCTCGCAGAGATGGGGGAATCTTTCAATATGAAAGGATCTTCCGGGATACCATAGGAGGAAGTCCGGTGACCATTAAGGATGTTTTGAATAATGATTCCTTCAATCGGTACATTGAGGATTCCGAGATTGAAGTATCTGAAAAGAAGAAAAAGGCCTACTCCAGGTCGGTCAATTCCGTTCTCTATTTTATCCAGCAGCCATATTTCTTAAATGATTCAGCGGTTCAAAAGGAATATTTGGGTGATGGTACCATCGCTGGTGAGCCCTATCACAAAATACAAATTACCTTTCAGAAAGAGGGAGGAGGAAGCGATTACCAGGACGTCTTTATTTATTGGTTTCATAAGAAAAATTACCAGATGGATTATTTCGGCTATTCCTATGAGACTGACGGTGGGGGACTCAGATTTCGCAGTGCTTACAATGTTCAAAACATCCAAGGTATTAGGTTCGCCGATTTCATCAATTATAAGGCAGATTATTCCAAGTACTCAGTGCAGAATTTGGATGAACTTTATAACCAAGGTTCCCTCGAGGAGCTTTCCCGAATAGAAAACCACAACATTCGGGTGAAGCTCCAAAACCTCAATTAATATCCCGGCTCTCAACAAGGTGTCAACTGGGTAAAAAATTAAGAGCCGATCAAAGGATATTAGTGGATAATTTTTATATTTAGTTGATCATTTTCCGAATTTAGAGCATAACGAACTGATATGTACGAAAGACAACTGCACATCCTAAGCCAACTAGCTTATACCGATCAGAATATTTCTGACCAGGAAAAGCAATTCATAACGATCATCGGAAAAGCTAATGGAGTACCCGAGGAGAAGATAGACGAGATTATTAGCAATCCAGAGCCTATAGGGGACCTTCACCACCTAAGTGATGATGAAAAGTACGAATACCTATATAACATTGTGCAGTTAATGAAAATTGACGGTAAGGTCTATAAGAGTGAAATCGTATTTTGCCAGGAAATGGCCGAGAGGTTAGGGTACAAGAAAAAGGTGATCTCGGAGCTCTCGGCTTACATTTACAGTGATCCAAGCATCACTACCAACCGAGATGCTCTAAAAGCAAAGGTCAAAAGATTTCAGCAGAGCTAATATCTTCCTGCCCATCGGATCTTCACTATCGGGGAGCTAATCGCCGAGCCCCTCACTACCTGTATCCAGGGCGAATTCCCACTCGCCTTGTAGATTCCTTTTCCAAACAGTTATGTAAGTGCCGTGCTTGTCTGATCCATCCGCAACAAGCGTATAGATTCCGTACGTGAAACCTAAATCCCCCGATTCGGATACTAGGCCATCCAGCGGTTCCCAGGTAAGTTCGAAGGTCGAATCATCGCTTCGAGATAGAAGCTCGGTAACTGCTAGTTTGCCCACGAATGGGCGAGCTCCAGCTCTCAAAACAATCCCATCGTCTGCTATGTACTGCAGGAAGGCCGCGTTCATTCCTTTATCTTGAGATAATTGAGAGAAGCCTCGATCAATGTTCATGAGGTCTTCAATGGTAGTCCGATTGGAGCAAGCCGTGAGAAGAGTCACCACAGTAAGCAGTCTCCACACAATGAACTGATGTTTAATTGGATTCCTGGTCGGAAAAAAGGCGTCACCAAATTCCGTGACGCCCCCTTTCTCGCTTGAGTTGTTTAATTATCGTAGTAGAGAAAGAACTCGTAAGGGTGAGGCCGAAGAGCTAGTTCGTTCAGCTCATTCTCTCTTTTGTAATCGATCCAAGTATCAATTACATCCTTGGTAAATACATCTCCTCGTAGCAGGAACTCATTATCTTGTTCCAGAGCATCCATGGCTTCAGCCAGGCTCCCGGGCACATGATGAAACTTGGACAGCTCCTCTGGAGTCATGTCGTAAATGTCCCTGTCCAATGGTTCTCCGGGTTCGATCTTGTTTTGGATCCCATCCAAAACCGCCATCATCATTGCGGTCCACGTCAGATAACCGTTGCAACTCGAGTCGGGACACCGGAACTCGAATCTCTTTGCTTTGGGATTGTCAGAGTACATTGGAATCCTAACTGCCGCTGAACGGTTTCTTTTGGAGTGGACCAGGTTGACCGGGGCTTCAAATCCGGGCACCAATCTGCGGTATGAGTTGGTCGTAGGTGCAGCAAAGGCTAATATAGCATTGGCATGTTTTAACAAACCCCCAATTCCGTGTACCGCCATTTCACTGAGCCCGGCGTAGCCATCACCGGCGAACATAGGTTTCCCATCCTTCCACAATGACAGGTGACTATGCATTCCACTTCCATTGTCGTCAAAAATGGGTTTCGGCATAAGCGTCACACTTTTGTTATTGTTCTTAGCTACATTTTTGATAACATACTTATACCACATGAATTGGTCGGCCATTTTTAGAAGCTCCTCAAATTGCATATCAATTTCAGCCTGGCCCGCCGTTCCTACTTCATGGTGATGAGCTTCGACCACGATACCCAATTTTCGCATAACATTAACCATGTCGCCACGAAGATCATGGTAGGTATCAGTAGGGCTTACCGGAAAGTAGCCACCCTTATAGCTCGGTTTGTAACCCAAGTTCGGTTCTTCAATCCGGCTGGTATTCCACGCTCCCTCAATGGAATCGATCTCATAGAATCCTCTGTTTTGAGTTTGGTCGTAGCGAATCTCATCGAAAATAAAGAACTCTGGCTCGGGTCCAATGTAACAAGTATCCGCAATTCCTGTTTGTTTGAGATAGGCAACTCCCTTTCGGGCGATGTGCCTGGGGTCCCGGGAATAGTCTTCCTGGGTAACCGGGTCAACGATGTTCGCGATCACGCTCACCGTAGGCTCTCTGAAGAAAGGATCGATTTGGGCCGTTGCGGCATCCGGTACCGCGAGCATATCTGACATGTGGATGCCCTGCCAACCCCGTATAGAGGAGCCATCAAACCCGACGCCGTCTTCGAAAGTCCCTTCATCCCATGTTTCGATAGGATAGCTGCAATGCTGCCAGGTACCGAGTAAATCGGTAAATTTCAAATCCACCATTTCAGCGTTATGTTTTTTGGCAAATTCAAAGAATTCTTTAATTGAGTTTACATTTTCCATGTTAAGATGTTTTTAGGTTATTTTGAAATTCAGCATTCTTAGGGGATGATGATCTATTTGCGGATGAATATATGAAATTAACCGTTAAGGATTTCTGCGGAGGTTCAAAAAATATGACCTGCAACCAGATCCTCTGTCGAAGAGTTGTTCCGGCATGCGATTATTGCAATTCCTATAAGAAACTGTAGGGCGATCATCGTTCATTTATCTTAACTTAGAGGTAAATGTGTTCCTAGTAGAGAGCCAAAGGAATTGACTTCTAATGATACTTCCGATTTCCGGAATACCTTTACCGCGGGCCTTGTGGCGGGGTTATTAGCCGTTCTTCTGAATAACCTGTACTCCTATCTTTACTCCACAGTTACAGGGTTTAGATCGTCTGAATTGATTCATGCCGGAACAATAACTTTGGCCTCCCTATTCAGCTGTTTACTGGGAGCCATTTTATACTTTGCTCTGGTCCAATATACCAGACACTCTAAAGCAGCTTTTTTTACAATCGGAGGTATATTCACTTTCGTAAGCCTCCTGGGTCCGTTGAGTGCAACGCTGCCGGACGGTTCTCCGGTTCCCGTCGGATTTGCCAGTCTCACAGTGCCAATGCATCTAATAACCGGATTCTGTGCGATACTGGTAATTCCGTCCTTCACACTGAATAAAAGCAAGTAGATTCATGGCCGTAACACCTTCAAATATGATTCCCCTGGGGACGCCAGCCCCTCGGTTTACCTTGCCCGATGTAAAATCCGGCGAAAACTTGTCTTTGGATCAGATCCGATCGGACCTGGCCACGGTTGTGATGTTTATCTGTAATCATTGTCCTTATGTTAAACATGTCCTTCCCGAATTGGTACGGTTGGATCATGATTACACGGCGAAGGGAATTTCGCTGGTAGCGATTAGTTCAAATGACATTGAAAATTATCCTGAAGATTCTCCAGAAAAGATGAGAATCCTGGCGGGTCAGTTGGGTTTTTCTTTTCCCTACCTATACGACGAAACCCAGGAGGTTGCCCGTGCTTACGATGCAGCCTGTACCCCGGATTTTTACATTTTTGATAAAGATCTTGCCTGTGCATACCGGGGTCAACTGGATGATTCCAGGCCCGGAAACGGAGTTCCATTGTCAGGCAGGGATATTAGGAGCGCAGTGGACAATCTTTTGGCTGGTCAGGCAGTAAATTCGGATCAGATAGCCAGTATGGGTTGTAATATCAAATGGAAATAAAAGCGGCTGCAGATCACTGCTGTTTAGTAGCCACCTTCTCCTGAATGTAGTTTATTGCTTGATTTATTGTTTGTAATCGCTCTGCATCGCTATCTGGAATTCGTATATCAAAAGCCTGTTCAAATTCCAAAACCAATTCCGCGTAATCAAGAGAGTCGATACCGAGGTCCTTAATAAAATTGGCGTCCTCGGTTACCTCGGTTTCAGCAATTCCTAACTTGTCCACGAGAATTTTAGTGATTGTATCTGAGACACTATTCATCGGCTACACATCAGTTGGGTAGGTCCAATTTTGGATCGGTAAAAGTAACTAAAGTTTAAAATATAAAAAAGTTATCCAGGGGAGGGAAAGTCGCGGATGTGATCAAATCTTTATGGTAAATTCCGTTCCTACATTGATCGCTGATTTCACGCTGAGGTTTCCGTGGTGTTTCCTGATGATTTGTTTCGACAAACTCAATCCAATGCCCGATCCGTTCTTTTTAGTGCTGAAAAAAGGGATGAATATTTTCGACAGCGCCTCGGATTCAATTCCTGGTCCATTGTCCTTTACCGTGATGACTGCTTCTCCCTGGTCAGTTTCACTGGCATTCAAGAAAATGATCCTCTCTTCATTTTCCTCGTCCGATTCGAGGGCCTGAATGGCGTTCTTTATCAAATTTATCAAAACTTGTTCCATCAGTTCTTTATCCACCTGGATCTGCATAGATTGCGGCTCGATTGTTACTTTCATCTCCACATTACATTTCTCCAATTCGAATTTTAGCAGAATGACGATCTGATCGAATATCTCTTTGACCGAGTAGGTTTCGAACTTGGGAGTTGGAATTCGAGTCAAGTTTCTGAAATCACTAACGAATCGAATGAGGCCCGCGCTTCTTCTGTGTATGGTTTGGATGGCCAAATGAATATCATCGATTTCTGCGTTGCTATTGCCATTCAGATCTTGAGCTTTTTGAAGTTGTGCCAGTTCTTGTTCGACGATAGCCGCTAAGGAGGAAATTGGGGTTACCGAATTCATTATTTCATGAGTTAAAACCCGGATAAGATTCTGCCATGCCTCCATCTCCTTTTCCTCCAATTCGCTTTGTATATTCTGCAACGAGATAAGCTTGAAGTCTTCCCCGCTTAGGGTCAGCTCAATAGCGTAGATGGCTAATTGTACATTGTTATCTTGCTTTTCAATTTTCACCAAATCCCGGCCTCCGGTTTTTAGCTCATAGAAACTGTCAACCAAAGGTTCACTTAGGGATCGCATTTGATCCACATTCTTAACCTGGCTTACATTTAGCAATTTCTTGGCCGCTGAATTGATGATCTGGATCTCTCCCTTCCGGTCAAAGGTGATAATTCCGATACCTACATGCTGGACTATGGTCTTGAGGTAGTGATGTTGCGCCTCTTTTTCGGCCCGAATTTCTCTGAATTTTTTGATGACCTTATTGAACTCCTCATTCAAGAAGTCGACAGAACTGCTGGAGGATCTCGCGGAGTAAGTTTGAGAAAAGTCATCATACTTGATAGAGTTAAGGAAACCCGCGATCTCTTTATTGGTTTTGTTCAAGAAGTTGATCAAGGAAATTACCTGAAATATGACCAGGAACAGAATTAGAAAGTGGGTAAGCCCAAAGGTGTCTCCCAACGATAGATAGGCAAAAAGATAGATGGTTAGGCCTATCGATATAACCCTGAGAATCAAATTGAATTTGAAATTCCTAAAGCCCATGTTTTTCCAGCCTTCTGTATAAAGAGGCTCTGGTCAATCCGAGTTCTTTGGCAGCCTTAGAGATATTCCCACCATGCCGGTCAATGGCCTTCTGGATGACATTTTTTTCCACTTCCTCCAGATTATAGTTGTTCACTGTCGTCTCTGCCGATTCAGCTTTTTGGATAAGGAAGAAAAAGTCCTCGGGCGTAAGCTGTGAGTCTTCGCTCATGATCACGGCCCGCTCGATAGCGTGTTGAAGTTCTCTAACATTTCCAGGCCAATGATACTTTTGCAGCTTCTTTATAGTGGCGCTAAGCAACTTTTTGGAGGATTTCCGGTATTTGCTGCAATAGATCTCCATGAAGTGATTGGCCAGCAACGAGATGTCATCAAAACGATCTCTAAGTGGGGGCAGATGGATCTCAACCGTATTGACTCGATACAACAGGTCCTGCCTGAAAGTGCTGTCTTTCACCATATCGTAGATTGGCATGTTGGTGGCACAGATTAGCCTTATATCAATCGAGATTGGTTGATTCGCTCCAATTCGGGTAATCTGTCGATTTTGAAGCGACGTTAACAGCTTGGACTGCAGGGGTAAGCTCAAATTGCCAATTTCATCAAGGAACAAAGTCCCTCCGTTAGAGATTTCGAACCTGCCGGCACGCTCTTCCTTGGCGTCGGTAAAGGCGCTTTTCTTGTGCCCAAACAACTCACTTTCGAACAAGCTTTCCGTAATGGCTCCCATATCCACTCCGATGAACACGTTATCGTTACGGTGGGATCGTAGGTGGATCGCCCGCGCGATGAGTTCCTTTCCCGTACCGTTTTCTCCCAGGATCAGGATATTGGCATCAGTTTGGGCCACTTTTTCAACGATCTGAAATATTTTTCCGATTGCTTCGCTTTCGCCAATGATCTCCTTGAAGGGTTGGTTCATATCAGCTTCAAGTTGCTTCTTCGCCTTTTTGAGCTTATCCACTTCTTTATAAGATTCCTTAAGTCTGCCAGCCGTCGATATTGTTGCAATCAACTTTTCGTTTTGCCACGGCTTAAGAACGAAATCGGTAGCTCCTTCCTTTAAAGCCCTGACTGCCATTTCTACGTCCCCAAACGCCGTGATTAAGATCACCACGGCTTGCGGGTCCTTCTTAAGAATCTCATCCAGCCAGAAAAAACCTTCCTTTCCTGAGGTAATGTCCTTGCTGAAATTCATGTCCAACAGGATTACGTCGTACGTGTCATTATTGAGGAGGAAGGGGATCTTCTTGGGGTTCTTCTCGATGATCACCTGCTGGGCGTGCTTCTTGAGGAGCATTTTGGCGGCAAGAAGAACGTCCTCGTCATCATCTATGATGAGGATTTTACCTAATTCATTATCCACTTTATATAAGATTTGATAACCTAATCAACCTAAATAGTGCCAACGTGGTAAAAAAGGACTGAAGTCGCTATCTTAACGGTTCGCCCCTAAAAGATAAGCAAATTGTGTTCACTAATGAACAACAATGTGTATCAAATACGAACATTATCACAAACCGTGGCTAGAAGTCTTCGATAATGGAGCTTAAAATCGGTTTTGGGGAGGCTTTTATTTGGTTCGCCTGGTTTAGTTCATTATCTTGAAAACCGGATTTAATTATCCGGTTTATTTTGAGTTTTTGACCTTAGGACCCCGATGAGGATCGGGGTCCTTTATTATATACGGTTTTGTGTCATTTTGGTAAACTTGATTTAATTAATTGGTCAATCCTGGTCAACCTTCTGAGGAATTGTAATCCTGCGCAACCAAATGGACCAACCGGTTTCAAACAGCACTTTTTTAATTACCTTAGCTTGCCTTGCTTGAAAAGAGTCCCCAGCATCCCGTATTTTGCGGTATACCTTCCATTCAATTAATCCGTTAGTATCTATATAATACTACTTTAACCAGAAAACCGTTATGGAGGATCCACCAACCAAACTCTCAATAGTGGAGGACAACGATGTTGTTCGAGATGGTTTTTCTATGCTCATTGACAGCATGATCGATTATAAGGTTGTAAGCGCCTACTCAAATTGCGAAGATGCCATCAAGAACATAACCAGTGACAGTCCTGATATCATCCTTATGGATATTGAGTTGCCCGGGATGACCGGAATTGAGGGGATCAAGATCATTAAGAAACTTATTCCGGAAACGAACATTATTGTGATCACCGTTCATGAAAATAGCGACTTAGTATTCGAGGCACTTTGCGCGGGGGCCTGCGGTTATATGACTAAGACCTCGAATTATTCCAGGCTCCTGGAGGCCATCAGAGAAACCCAGTCCGGTGGCGCTCCGATGAGCAGCAGCGTTGCCAGAATGGTGGTTGAATCGTTTCAGAAGAACAATAATTCCCCCCTGACCAAGCGGGAGACCGAAGTACTTGAGTTGCTATCCAAGGGCAAGAGCTATAGCGTGATCGCCGATCAGCTGTTTGTTCACAAGGAAACAATCAAGTCTCATATAAAAAACATTTATCATAAGCTCCAGGTAAACACTAAGGCCGACGCCATCGAAAAGGCTCTGGAGGAAAAGCTGATTTAGGGGCGTCACTTTAGTACCCTCTATCAAACAAAATCGGATCGACTCACAGCGAAAATCGGCTACCTCATTTCACTGATACCTCCATGTTTTTGGTGTTCCGTGCGAAACCTATAAAACGAGGTTGTAAGGCTTGAAGATAACCAGAATGCATATTCGTTGCTGTAATTCCTGAGTCACCCTAACCAGGCCTAAATGGATTGCCAACGTGTCCAACGTGTATGACCTCAACATTGCGGTTATCCAAGGTCTCTTGGCTGATTAAACATTCGCCCCCGCACATCAATCCTCAGGTTTGTAATCCTCGCCTCTTAATAGCTCCGACAAATTTCGAATCGCAACTGGCTATAATCTTGGGTCCTTCGCCTGTAGAAGCCGTTTCGTCTGGTAATGGTGGATTCCAGGTTCCCATTTTAGGGTTTTTATCAAGGCCCGAATCGGAAAACGGAATTTTGCCTTTGGCAGAAGAGGGATTCCCGAAAACTTACCCAGGAGCGCTAAAAAATAACCCAAAATGGGGGATACTGGAGCCGCTTACACTGCGAATTCCATCGGGTTTTGTTTTCGATTAATTAATTTAATATTGTAGCTAACCCTGGTTCGCACAGAGCTGGAGTTAAAATCTAATAAACATTAAACCTTTTTTTCATGAAAGCAATCTTACGAATCTCGACGGCCCTTGGGCTGGCGTTACTATGTACGCTAGCTTGGGCCCAGGACCGTACCCTTAGTGGAACGGTTACGTCCGCAGAGGATGGAGAAGTCCTCATCGGAGTGAATGTTATCCTTAAAGGGACAGCAACTGGAACCATTAGTGACATTGATGGGAATTTCAGTTTGTCAGTACCTGAGGATGGGGGAGCCCTAGTGTTCTCCTTTATCGGTTTCGCCACCCAAGAATATCCGATTGGCGCAAATTCAATCATGGATGTCAGCCTGGCCCTCGATGTCACGCAACTCAGCGAAATCGTGGTTACCGCCTTGGGCATTGAAAGAGACGAAAGATCTCTTGGCTATGCGGTTCAGGAAATTGATGGCGATGAAGTGAACACAGTTAGAACGGACAGTTGGTTAAACAACCTTTCCGGTAGAGCTGCTGGTGTTCACGTTAAGAACAACACTAATTTTGGAGGTTCTATTAACGTGATCATAAGGGGTTCTTCCTCTTTGACAGGCAACAACCAGGCCTTGTTCGTAGTAGACGGTGTTCCCATCAGTAATCAGAATACCAATGCTAACGACGCCAACACCCAATCCAATGGTCAGGTAACTGGTAGAAGCGGATACGACTATGGTAACGCGGCTAGCGATATTGAACCGAATGACATCGAATCAATTAACATCCTGAAAGGAGCTGCCGCAACTGCCTTGTACGGTTCACGGGCAGCTAATGGTGTTATCATGATCACCACCAAGCAAGGTAAGAAGACTGGCAGAGGTGTTGGAGTTACCATAAATTCCAATACTACATTCGGTGTAATTGACAAGAGCACCATGCCAGCCTACCAAAACGAACATGGTGGAGCTTATGGGCCCTATTATTCCGGTAGCGCTATTTATCCGTATATGGAGGATATAGATATCGATGGTGACGGAATTACTGACCCGGTTGTTCCATTTACAGAAGACGCCTCACGAGGTCAGCGATTCGATCCGAACTTTAACGTTTATCAATACAACGCGTTCGTTCCCGAATCTCCGTTTTTTGGTCAAAGGACTCCGTGGGTTGCTGCCGCCAATGGCCCCGAAACATTCTTTGAAACTGCTGTTAATCTTACTAACGGTTTCGATATTCAGAATGCTAGTGACGATGGATCTTACCGGTTCGGGTATACCAATACCAACGCAACCGGAGTAATGCCAAACAGTGAAATAAAGAGAAATAATTTCAGGCTTACTGGAACCTACGACATCGTGGAGAAGTTGAAAATAACAACAAGTGTGAACTACATCAAGAGTGATACAAAGGGCCGGCCATCAACTGGTTACAGTGATAACATAATGTCAATGTTTCGCCAATGGTGGCAAACCAATGTCGATCTCAAGGAACAGGAGGATCTTTATAATATGACCGGGAGGAATGTAACCTGGAATCGGAATTCTTACCTGGACCATACTCCTATTTATTGGGATAATCCTTATTGGGTTAGATACGAAAACTTCCAGAAAGATACCCGAAGTCGCATACTGGGCTATGCCATGCTTGACTATGAAATAACTGATTGGCTTAGCGCCATGGGAAGAGTAGGCATTGACACGTATGACGAATTACAGGAAGAACGAAAAGCTGTTAGTTCAGTGGCTGGTGAAATGGGTGTTGATCGACCTGATGTTCGGTCCGGTTACACACGATATGACAGAACCTGGAGAGAAACCAATATTGATTTCATGCTTAATTTCCACAAAAGATATGGGGAAATAGATTTGACCGCATTGGTGGGAACCAATATTAGACGAAACAGGATGGAGCGTGTATTCGCTTCCACAAACGGTGGACTGGCGGTACCTGGGGTATATGCATTGAGCAATAGTGTGGATCCCATGCTCCCACCTGAAGAACGGCTGGAAGAAAAAGGCGTCAACGGTATCTTTGGTAGTATTAATGCTGGTTTTAAGGATATGGTATATTTGGAAGCCACAATCAGAAGAGATGTTTCGTCAACTTTACCGGAGGCTAACAACTCTTATGTTTATCCTTCTGTTTCAGGAACATTCATGTTCTCAGAAGTGGTTCAGGCCGACTGGCTGCCGCTTGGTAAGATCAGGGTGAATTATGCAGAAGTTGGAAATGACGCCCCACCTTTGCGTGTTTCGGACACCTATAGAGGCAAGGCCCCTTTCGCTGGCAATGCGATGGCCACCAACTACTTTGCCAAAAACAATCCCGATCTTTTGCCAGAAAGGCAAAAGTCAACCGAATTCGGATTGGCCATGAACTTTTTGGAGAACCGGGTTGGATTTGATGTAGCGTACTACAATTCATCCACATTTAATCAATTGATGCCAGTCAAGGTTAGCCAGTCTACCGGTTACCGGGAGCAATGGGTTAATGCTGGTGAAATCCAGAATAATGGGGTTGAAATCATGCTATTTGCTACTCCGGTTGCAGTTGGAGATTTCAAATGGGACCTTACCCTGAACTGGGCTAAGAATGACAATAAGGTGGTTTCACTCTACACTGACGAAGCTGGAAATGAAGTGACGAATCTTCAACTCGCATCGCTCCAGGGCGGAGTTACCATTAACGCTCGGGTAGGGGAACCCTATGGTACCATTCACGGGACTGAATATGTTTTTCACGACAATGGCCAACCAACGATCGCATCCAACGGACGTTTTGTAATTTCTTCGGCAAATGATTTCGTGATCGGTAATGCCAACCCTGACTTCATAGCGGGCATTACCAATGCATTCTCTTACAAGAATTTTCAGTTCCATTTCCTGATTGATATGCAACAGGGCGGAGACATATTCTCTCTTGACCAATGGTATGGTGTCGGTACAGGCTTATATGAGGAAACTGTTTTCACCAATGACCTGGGCAACCCGGTCAGGAATCTTATAGCTGATGGTGGAGGCCTTATCAGGGAGGGTGTTCAAACTGACGGATCGGCCAATACGGTTAGAGTACAAGGCGATCGTTTCTCCGCCGATGGTTGGGCTCGAAGTCCCAACTCCCGGTTTGTTTACGATGCTTCTTTTGTAAAATTGAGAGAATTGGTGCTTACTTACAATTTCCCTCAAAGCATATTGGCCAACACACCGATTCCAGCTGCCTCTGTTAGCTTTGTCGGTTCAAATCTTTGGATCATTTCCAAAAACCTGCCCCATGCCGATCCTGAGGCAAGTCAGGGGTCTGGAAATATCCAGGGATGGCAAAGTGGCGTGATGCCGACCGTTAAAAGTTATGGAGTCAACCTGAAAGTTTCATTCTAAACTTTAAAAACTGAATAAGATGAAAAGATCATATATAGTATACTTTGTATTGACCCTGTTGTTCGTCGGCTGTACTGACGACTTTGCGGATTTCAATACCGATAAAAAGAACCCTGCAGTCGTGGCGGGGGATGCCCTGTTCAGCAATGGAATCAAAGAATTGAGTGACCAGGTGAATTCTACCAATGTGAACCAGAACATCTTTAAACTGGTATCTCAATATTGGACTGAAACGACTTATACCGATGAAGCCAATTATGACCTTGTTGGTAGAAATATTCCTGAACAGATCTATCGATACTATTACAGGGAAGGTGCTTTGAAGGATTTGGATGAGGCTGCCCGGCTTATAGCTGAGGAAACTGGTCCTGTCGCCGAGGCGACTAAAACCAACCGGCTGCAGATCATTGAGATCCTAAAGGTGTATGCCTTTAGCAACCTGGTCGATATTTTTGGCATGGCTATTTATAGCGAGGCCCTGAATATTGGGAATGTATATCCGAAGTACGATTTCGGAGACGCCGTCTACACCGATCTGTTGAGCAAATTGGATGCTGCCATCGCGGCATTGAATCCTGGTGAGGACAGTTTTGGATCCGCAGATCTGATCTACGGCGGAGATGTGTCAGCCTGGATGAAGTTCGCCAACACCATGAAAATAAGATTGGGCATTACAATCGCCGATTCACATGCAGGTGCTGCTCAAGCGGCAATTCAATCAGGTTTGGCTGGTGCTTTTACTTCGGCGGCGGATGATGGCCTTATGCCCTATCTAGGTTCATCTCCCAATCAGAATCCGCTTTACGAGGATCTTGTAGCCAGCGGTAGAAGTGATTTCGTCCCAGCCAATACGATCGTTGATATAATGAACGGGCTGGACGACCCAAGACGTCAGTTTTATTTCACTCAGCTTAATGGGGAATATGTAGGAGGAATCTACGGATTTTCTAATAATTTCTTCAACTATTCTCACATTGCACCTGAGATTCAGGCCCCGGATTTTCCTGGTTTTTTCTTAACCTATAACGAATTGCTCTTTTACCTGGCCGAAGCCGCTGCAAGAGGAATTTCAGTTGGAAATACAGCCGAGGAGTATTACAATATGGGCATCGAAGAATCTATTTTGAGTTGGGGCGGTTCAGCCGCAATGGTAAGTGCTTATCTGGCCAGTGCGGATGTGGCTTATACTACGGCACCGGACGCATCAGCCGACGGTTGGAGGCAAAAGATAGGCACCCAATCCTGGATCGCCTGTTATACCCGAGGTCTGGAAGCATGGACAACCTGGAGAAGGTTGGATTACCCGGTTTTTAACGTGCCAGAAAGTGCCGCGACTACCGCAGATATCCCAAAGCGGTTTACCTTCCCGGTCCAGGAGCAAACCTTGAATGCAGATAGCTGGGCCCAGGCCGCAATTGATGTGGGTGGAGATGAGATGACCACTCCAGTCTTCTGGGACATGTTCGCTGAAAATTAAATTGGGATCTACTAAATAAATCTCGAAAAAGCTACCTGGTTGCAGGTAGCTTTTTTTATTTGCTAGATTAAGAACCACCGTCTTTGATGGACGGAATGCTTGGAGGCTGCTTGGCAGAAGAATTTGCATTTTCCGCCTGTGGAGATACTTTCCACCTCAAACCCAGGAAGCTCCTGCTTTACTCTTGATCGTCGTCCCTGCTCACTTCCCCTAGCGAAGCTTAGGATTTATAGATTGATTACAAGAAACCATGGAAGAGAAATACTGTCAAAACAATGCCTCCCCTTATACGTACTGAACACTCCGGCCCAGTGGAAGGGCCTGTGTGCCCAAATCGCTAATGGATTTATTAGGGGCAATCACAAAATCGTGGGGCGGATCAAAGCACCTCTCTTGATTACCAAAGGGCCGAGGTTTCCTCGGTCGGGAATCAGAAGTCCCTTACGGTGTAAACCTTTGCCCTGTCGTTTAGGATAACGGCCAGGACTTTTTCTTTAGCAGGAAGTCTCTCATCAACAAAATCTACCGGGAATCCAATGGAATTACTGTTTTTGTAACTCTGATAGGGAGACCGTTCAGGGATTTGCTGCGGAGGAACCAGTATTTGATTTTTGTCGACCAGTTCCAAGCCACCAAACCAGTTCATTTCAACGATGCGTAAGTGTCGCATCTCCTCCTGTTGCCGAGTGCCAAATACACTTTTGCCATAAATCTGAGACCACATGCTGTTGGTTTCCCAATCGCCAAGGATCAGATTGGCATTGTATAACAATCCAGAAACATAAAAAGTCAGGTCGTTGCTCTCCCAGCAATACGCGGTGCCGGTGAGGGGACAAAATGAAACCACTACTCTTGAACCTAATACATCGTCATTCACTATTTCATGAAAATCCAGGATGCGCTCGGGATACACCCGCGTTTCATCATTTACCCTGACCACCAGAATAAGATCCTCGGCCCGGTGATCTCCCTCTATTAATAATTCTTTAAAGCGAAACTCACCGAAATCAGGATAATTAAGGGCTTGGATAATGTTGGGCTGAGCGGCACGTACCATAAAGTCAGTATCGATAAGCCATCCTTCCTTCCCTTCTTTTTCAATTCTATCCTTTTGACTATTTTCCGTGTAAAGCGTTGCTTCCTGGTAGAATGATGCAATACTGAACCAGTAACCTTTTACCTGATCCATATACTTCAACTTTTGCCCCGCATAAGGGCCGGAGATGGCTTCACCAAACACATTCCAGCGGTTGCCAACATTATCCTTCATAATGGCCGGGAACGAGTCAGACTTTTGAATATCAAGGATCTCCCCGTTCAACTCCCGGCTATAGGCAACCATTAACTCAAATTTCGGATTGTTGTAAATAACTATTCTTTCATTTTCGAACTCATCCTGGATTACAACCTCATTGCCTTCGGAACGGTCGGAGCTTTGGGGCTCAATATTTTTTTCTTCACAAGTAACTAGCAGGAAAGCCAGAATGAGGTAACCAGGAATCCAAGCAGCTTTCATTCCAACTTTGGCCCACCTCACAAATCTATAACTCTTCATTTTCGCTGAATTGGAAACCAATTGTAAAAATTAACCTGTAGGTTGTGGTTATTTGCAGGCCATTCAAATTTCTGTATAGAGGAATCTCCCCGCTAACCCCCAAGGAAACATTTGGATTGATATTATAGTTCCATCCCGGAACCAGATACAACCAGGAACCCCCGGTATTATCATTAAAGAAGTCTTCTATCTGGTCCTTTTTGGTATGTCTGAATCGGAATTGCAGGCTGGGATTATGAATGCTATTGCCAATTGCAATTTGGTCCGAAAATCCCGTGAATGACTGAATTTCATTACCAAACCGATAACTATCATGGAATGTAAATTTGCCTGTTGATGTGTTTAACCGGTAATAAAGGGACTGTGTAAATAACAATGATTTTCTGAACCCAAGGCTGGTTTGATAATGCAGCAAAAAAAGAAAATCGTATGAACCTGTTCCGGGCTGAAAATTTGCGGGCAGGGTAAAGCCATCTTGGTCATTGATCTTCATGGTTTGTCCTGTGGGAAGTTTCAAGCCGCTACCCAGAATAAAGGTAGAGCTATTGGTTATGGCTTTCCGGAGTTGGGCTACAATTGATAAATCCCCCAATCCTTTGGTTTCGGATGTAAGAGGTTGATTAAGTTGATCTACCTCCTCCTTCAACCATACATGGGGCAACAGTAGAGACATTGAAAACAGGCTATTGAAAACATAATCAGCTTGAGCCATCACTGTTCTTGTCGATCTGCGAATATTGTTATTGTCTAATTGGTCTTTTCCAGCAAGGATATCCTCAATCTTATTGTGATCGTAAGTGAGCCGAAAGTGAAGGGTCTTGGGTGCGGAGGCGTTGATCTTGAATGAACCGGTAATGGGCGCGCCGCCAGTGCAACAGGTTTGGGACTTACTCTGCGAAAATGTAAACAGAAGGATGGTGATGAAAAGATATTTAGAATATAGTTCCACCGATCAAAAATACATATAATTAGACTAAAAACTTACAGTTCAACTACTTACCTCCTCATCGGCACCTCTTGGTATTCAGTGATGCCTCATTTACAGAATGGAATGATCGAATGAGCGTGATTCTGAGTGTCTAGAGTTGCATTGTGGACCCATATTCACTGCATGTGTATCAGGGAAGGGTTTCCGCTCTGGTAACATTTCTAAGGAACATTTAAGTTCCATCTTCAATTAATTGTATCGGGGGTCCCTGATGCTTAGAAAGAAGGTACGATTGCGAACACAACTGTATTGATATCGTACACGGTAATACGTGTGACCAAAGTCAAAGTTCTTGACCTGCAGACCCTTACCTTAGTGGCATATATGTTGAAAATACCTAACCGATAAACTAAAAGAGCTGAACTATGAATCTAAACATCATAAACTTCCCATTAACCCCCGCGGCCGTTTGGTCGATCCTACTATGTCTTTTCATTTCGGCTGGTTCGGCGAGAGGCCAGGATCGGGAGAAAAGGATTCTTTCCTTGGAGGATTGCCTGAAAATAGCGGTTGAGAACAATATAGATGTCATGAGGGCCAAGAATTCAGCTCTGATGGCCCAGTCCAATGAGAAACAAGCCAAGTATAATTTCGCTCCATCCGTCAACGCAAGGGTCGACTTCGGGTTACTCAGGGGGTTGACCTTCGACCAGACTGCCGGGCAACTGACTTCTGCAACGACTCGATCCTCCGATCCAGCGATCTTCGCCGAGGTTGATATCTTCAACGGCATGACCAATCACAATATTCTGAAGAGAAACAGGATGTCTCTGCAAGCCGCATTGTATGACGTGCAGAGTCAGGAGGACATCACCGAATTAACCGTTGTTGATCTGTTTCTTAACGTCACCAACGACCGAGAAAACTCCAAGATATCACTTGAGAGATTATCATTGCTGGAAGAGCAACTCGAAAGAGCCGAAAAAAGGGTGGAGGTTGGGGTGGCCAATATGGAGCAGGTCTATAACCTGAAATCCCAAATAGCCAATGAGAAATTGAATGCCGTCACCCTGGAGAACCTCTTTAAGTCAGATCTGCTGGCTTTGCTGCAGACCTTACGATTGGATCCTACGATTGTGGAATATGAACTAACCGCCGTAGATCTTGAAGAGGATAGATACCTGCAGGATCTTGAACCTTACCAGTCTGTTTATGAAACCGCAGTGGGTTATTCCCCATGGCTAAAGAGCGCCAACCTTGGCATAAATGTCCGTGAGCGAGACCTGCAGATAGCCAGGGCAGGACGAATGCCCCGATTTTTCGCCCAGGGAGGGATTGGAACCCGTTATTCTTCTAATGGTTCGCTTAATCCCGAATCGGGAAACTTTGATCCCGACGTAGGTTATTTCGATCAACTGAACTTCAATGAATATGAGTTTGTCAACCTTACCCTGCAGGTTCCGATATTCAACCGCTATCAGGCCAACAATAACGTTGAAATCGCCAAGCTAAACCTTGAGAATGCCCAATTAATTGAGGACCAAGCCCGTCTCGATTTTGATAACAACATTCAGCAGGCCTATTTGAATCTGATGAATGCTCAGAGCAACTACCTGGCGGCGAAGGAAAACCATGCCGCTTTGGAACAGTCTTTCAAATACTCCGAGGCCAGTTACAACGCCGGCAGGAATGATTTTTATACCTATTTACAAGCTCTTAACAATTTGACCAGGGGTGAAATTACCCTGATCAATTCAACCTACAGCGTCATTCTCAGGAAGAAGATCCTGGAAATATACAAGGGCTTGTAGGTCGGAAGTTATCTCAAGTTTCAAGTTTCACGCCTAGAGTAGCAAGTCTGGGGTTCAGGCTTCCTCCATAAACTCCCTGAACTCCCAAACCTTCAAACCTATAAACCTTTTTTCATTGCCTATTATCGATAAGGCCTCCTAAATATCTTAAAGTAGTTATCAGCGATCAAAAACAGCCTTTCTTGAGAGAGCAGGACAAATTTAATTGGCTCATCACCCCGGATCCCAATCTCGCGAGTTGAACCGGAATACAGGTTATGAAACTTAATGTACCCAGAAGTTAGATAATACAATTCGTCCTCTGCAAAGCCATAATAATCAAGACCTGGGATCGCCATCTGATGTAAAAAATTACCCAAATTGTCGAACACCAGGATACCGGAATTAAAATCATTTAAGTACAAAAGGTTCTTGTATTCACGGATGTAGTTTATCTCCGTAACCTGTTCCTGAAGTAAAAAGCTAAAATCATTATCCTGGAACAATGCCCGGCGGGCTACGTCAATTTTCTTCAGACTGTAGTCCGAATCATCGACTATCCAGACGTTATTATCATTACTGAGTGTTCCGGTTCTTCCGAATCCAATTTCGTCAGGGTCAAGTTGATAGGGATCGGTGGCCCGAAGAAATCTATCGAGCAAGACGAATTCTTGATAATCCGCGTAAAACACGATGACCCTAAGGCCCTGCCACGCCTCAATTTGAGTAATTCGCGCTGTTTTGACCGGTGAGTAATTCACTAACATTTCTCCTTCAGGAGAATACTTATAGATCAACCCTTCCTCGTCGCAAACATAAATGTTACCCTGCCGGTCGATCGATACCTTATCAATTGGACTAGTGGGTATGGAAACGACTCTGACCAGATCCTGACCTAAAGCTGGAAGGAGTGAGCAAAAAAGGCAATCCACAAGGAGACTGATCTTACCCAGCAAATTCACGTAGGCTAAAACCCTCACTGTCAAAAACTCCAAATTTCGAATGGGTTACCCAATCTCCCACGTTGTAATACCAACTGGTTGGACCTAACGGCATTTCCAAGGGAAGGTGGCGGTGACCGAAGATATAAAGGTCGTGATGCTCCTTTAGCTCCTCCTTTTGGCAGAAATTGTACAAGCGCTCTTGGTCTCTGTCCAAATGATCGGCATCATCGTGGTTTTCCCTTGAGGTTTTAGACCAGAACCTGGCAATCGAGATACCAAGATACGGATGTAGGAAGGCAAAGACGCCTTGGCAGAATCTGTTACGAAAGAGGTGCCTAATGGTTTTGTAGACGTATTCGCCTTGACCTAATCCGTCCCCGTGTCCTACTTTTAATCGTTTTGGCCCAACTTCAATGGTAACCGGGTCGTAGAATACCTGAACACCCAATTCGCTGGGAAAATAATCGAACATCCACATATCGTGATTGCCCGTAAAGAAAATCACCTCTATTCCCATATCGCCTAACTCCCGAATTTTTCCTAGGAAACGAACGTATCCCCTGGGTACAACGTATTTATAGTCGAACCAAAAATCGAAGATGTCACCGAGCAACAGTATTGCCGAGGCTTCCTCTTTGATCTGGTCCAACCACTGGACTACGCGGACCTCCCGAGATTTGCTGTCATCATGGTTAGGAGCGCCCAGGTGAAAATCGGATGCAAAGAAGATCTTTTTTCCAGGGGGCAGGTCAAACTTTACCATTTGCTAATGATACAAAAAAATGAGTTTCGGCAAAGATAGCCACTGCCTAATGTGTGCCGAGTTTTGGAGATCACTCCCGATTTAACCTGACGTTTCTTCGGGGGTTTTTCGGGATGGGGTGGTGGGAGAGGGTTCGCTGCCATTTTGAGAAGCATCGGCTTTTGGTTCTGATTTCTTTACCTTGGCCCTGGGCTTTCTGGCCTTCTTGACCTTGCTCTCCTTCTTTTTCTCCTGTTTGGGTGGCTCGCCATTGGTGAACGCCTGGTAGGTTGTTTGTTTGGCGAATGGACGTTTTCCGATGAGTCTCTCCAGGTCACTTTGAAAAATGATCTCCTTATCCAATAGCTCTTTGGCGACGATGCTCAACTGTTTCTTTTTGTGGATCAGCAGTTTCTTGGTTCTGTCGAACAATCCGCTGATTAGGTTTCTGACTTCCTCATCGATTGTTTCGGCGGTTGCCTCCGAGTATGGCTTGGTGAAACTGTAGTCAGATTGTTTGGAATCATAGAATGATACATTCCCGATTTTATCATTCATTCCATACATGGTAACGATGCTGTACGCCATCTTAGTTACCCTTTCCAGGTCACTCAAAGCTCCAGTGGATATTTTTTTGAATATTAGTTCTTCAGCGGCCCGTCCACCCAGGGTCATGCACATCTCATCCATCAATTGGTCCGTTTGATACAGGAACTGCTCTTTGGGTAGATATTGAGCATATCCCAGAGCAGCCACACCACGGGGAACGATGCTAACCTTTACCAGTGGATCGGCATGTTCCAGGTACCAGCCAGCTACCGCATGGCCAGCCTCGTGGTAAGCAACGATCCTCTTTTCCTCGGGCGAAATAATCTTACTCTTTTTTTCCAACCCTCCAATCACCCTATCAATAGCGTCCTGGAAGTCAGACATATCCACGGCCTTCTTGTCCTTTCGAGCTGCGATCAAAGCTGCTTCATTACAGACATTGGCGATTTCCGCTCCCGCGAATCCAGGAGTTTGAGCGGCAAGTTTCTTGGGATCGACATCCTTGGACATTTTCAGAGGTTTTAGGTGAACCCTGAAAATCGCTTCACGTCCGAGGATATCGGGTTTATCAATGCTAATCTGACGATCGAAACGGCCTGGTCTCAACAACGCCATGTCCAGAACATCCGGTCGGTTGGTTGCAGCCAGAATTATGACTCCGGAATCGGTGGCAAATCCGTCCATTTCTACCAAGAGAGAATTCAGAGTGTTCTCCCTTTCATCGTTGGAACCAGGTATCTGACCACGACCCCTGGATCGGCCAATTGCATCGATCTCATCGATAAACACGATACAAGGAGCCTTTTCCTTGGCCTGTTTGAACAAATCTCTAACTCGGGCAGCGCCTACGCCAACGAACATTTCGACAAAGTCCGAACCCGATAATGAGAAGAAGGGCACTGCTGCTTCTCCGGCAACGGCTTTAGCTAAAAGCGTCTTGCCGGTCCCGGGAGGGCCTACGAGCAAAGCGCCTTTAGGTATCTTGCCACCAAGCTTCGTAAATTTACCCGGAGTCTTCAGAAACTCAACAATTTCCTTTACCTCCTCCTTAGCCTCGTCAAGTCCAGCGACATTGTCAAAAGTGGTCTTAACTTTACTCTCTGCGTCGAAAAGAGCTGCTTTGGATTTGCCAATATTGAATATCTGGCCCCCTGGTCCTCCGGTTCCGGTCATTCGCCGCATCAAAAACCAAAACCCGAAAAGGATCAGAAACAGGAAGCCCCATTGAAATATGATGCTTGTGAAGTCAGATCTTTCTTGAACCTGGTAACCGATCTGTTTGTCGTCCGGAAGTTCAGCGCTTATATGCTCGAACTTCTTGTCGAAGATTTCAGCGGTAGTGATATTGAAATGGTAATGAGGTCCCTGATCCATAGCGAAAGGGTGCCGGTCCTCAAGTTCTACCTTGTATTTGGGATCATCCAGGGCTTCCGATCTCAGGGTGACTTCCACGAATTTCTCGTTCACCAAAACGACCTCATCAACGTCTCCATGCATCATCATCTCGTGAAATCGCTTCTCGGTGATAGGAAGGGTGGATGTACTTTTATTCAAGTATGTAATACCAAAGATGAGCGCAATTAGTATTACGACAATCCAGACCTGGTAATTGGGCTTTTGGGGCCCTTTAGGCAACAAATTCTTTTTCTTATTTTGGTCTGGATTCATTTTTGAACCATGAATATGGTATATCTAAACTATAACGCTATCTGCCCTGTATAGTTTTTACAGGTGTTGTATTTCGTAATCCGTTTTTACGGCGTCACCCCACAAGTCCTCAAGATTGTAATATTCTCTGCTTTGGTTATTAAATACGTGCGCGACCACATCAACATAGTCCAACAAGATCCACTGCTTGTTTTCCATTCCCTCTTTATGCCATGGGCTCTGTTGTAGTTTTGTGTAGACTTGCTCGTCAATGGAATCGGAAATGGCATCAATCTGGGTATCAGAGGAACCAGAGCATATTACAAAATAATCGGCAATTGCATTTTTGACACTCTTTAAATTAAGCGATACTATGTCCAAAGCCTTTTTCTCCTGCATCCCCCGCACAATCCAGTTGGCTAACTCCTCCGAGGTCGCCTCACCAGATCTCTTCCTCATTCGATCTTTTCATATATTGTAAAACTACTAAAAATAATTGTATAAAAATCTTACCAAAACCGTATTCACCGGCCATAATCTGGTTTATCTGACAACCTGTCACTCCACCAATGAATATGCCAGTAGACTTTTGTCTCAGCGGCCCGTTGCCGATGGGACTGTTATAATTACCGATAATCAAACGGTTGGGAAAGGTCAAAGAGGTAATAATTGGGAGTCCCAGCCGGGAAAAAACCTAACATTATCCATCATGTTTAAGCCGACCTTCCTGATGGCTCGGAATAACTTTTGGCTGAACCCCACTATTTCCCTGGGCGTTGCCGATTTCTTGGCCGACTTCCTGGGTCCGGATATTCGAATCAAGTGGCCTAACGACATCTATTTTAATGATCTTAAAATCGGGGGTATTCTTATTGAGAACTCGGTTCTCAAAAATGAGATCGCTGACTCGATAATTGGCATTGGAATCAATGTGAACCAGCGTGAATTCGGTGGATTGCAGGCAACTTCAATGGCTCTTGAAACTCAAATGGAATTTGACCTTGCTCAGATATGGCCAACCCTCATTTCCAGGTTGGAATCCCGGTACCTCCAACTGCGGTCTGACCGCTGGCCTGAGATAAAAAGCCAATATCTTGGGATGTTGTACCGGATCAATGAACTCCATGATTTCAAGTCTGGCGAGGTCTTCGAAGGAATGATCATCGGTGTGGACGACATCGGCCGGCTTCAGATCAGGAGATCCGATGGTACAACCGAAGCGTTTGATATTAAGGCAATTGAATACCTGTAGATCAGCTTTTTTAAATCGAAATCTTAAACATTTACCGTATCTTTGCGTTCATTTTTAGACTGTATCTGATCAGAAATTGATGATTGAAACGAAGCAAAACTACAAGGTAAAAGACATATCGCTGGCTGATTGGGGCCGAAAGGAGATTAGGCTGGCTGAAGCGGAAATGCCTGGGCTCATGAGCATCAGGGAAGAATACAGTGAATCCCAGCCGCTTAAGGGAGCCCGGATTGCCGGTTGTCTGCATATGACGATTCAAACTGCTGTGTTAATTGAAACCCTTAAGGAATTGGGGGCAGATGTCACTTGGTCCTCCTGCAATATCTTCTCGACCCAGGATCACGCGGCTGCCGCCATTGCCGTTGCTGGAATCCCAGTATATGCATGGAAAGGAATGACCGAGGAAGAATTCAACTGGGCAATCGAGCAAACCCTTTTCTTTGATGATGGGGATGGCAGGCAACCTCTGAACATGATCTTGGATGACGGAGGTGACTTAACCAATATGGTTTTGGACAATTATCCGGAATTGGTTCCGGGTATCGAAGGACTCTCCGAAGAGACTACTACGGGAGTACATCGGTTGATCGAAAGAGCGGAGAAAGGCTCGTTACCGTTACCGGCATTCAATGTTAATGATTCGGTAACAAAATCGAAATTTGATAACAAGTACGGATGCCGGGAGTCTTTAGTAGATGCTATACGAAGGGCAACCGATGTAATGCTAGCCGGAAAGGTTGCGGTGGTCGCCGGATATGGAGATGTTGGCAAGGGCTCGGCGCAGTCTTTAAGTGGCACCGGGGCCCGGGTTATTGTAACCGAAATTGACCCCATCTGCGCCCTTCAGGCAGCTATGGACGGTTACGAGGTAAAGAAAATGGACGATGCGGTGAAGGAAGCGGACATCGTGGTCACCGCCACCGGAAATCGCGATATCGTGACCTCAAGGCATTTCAAAGCACTTAGAGACAAAGCGATTGTCTGTAACATAGGACATTTCGACCTGGAAATCGACATGGCATGGTTGAATGAGAATTATGGTCATACCAAAGACACTATTAAGCCCCAGGTTGACAAGTACGATGTGGACGGCCATGAAATAATTGTTCTGGCCGAAGGCAGATTGGTGAATCTGGGTTGCGCTACTGGCCACCCATCCTTCGTCATGTCCAATTCATTTTCCAACCAGGTCTTAGCTCAAATTGAGTTGTGGTCAAACTCTGATCAATACGAGAACAAGGTGTACACCCTGCCCAAGCATCTGGATGAAAAAGTGGCGAGACTACACTTGGCCAAGATTGGAGTCGACCTGGAGGTATTGAGCCAGGAACAAGCTGATTACATCAACGTTCCTCAGACAGGGCCTTTTAAGCCAGATTATTATAGGTATTGATGTAGCAAAAGTGCTGAGTAATTAGTATTACGCAGAAAGTATAAAAGTATAAAGGGGTGAATATACCAAACCCCTGGGCATCATCGCCCTGGGTTTTTTTGGCTCGATCGCTGAAGCTCCCACCCCAAGTGTGTCAACTGATTTAGCCGTTGTGGGTCAATCCAAATTCGCTGAGGCGCCATTCGTAATTTACGGTTCGTGCGCTAGCGTCCTTTACCCCAAGTTCCAATAGGCATCCACATAGTTGGGTCTCATCCATTCAAGATCAGTATCTTGATAAAATGGACTGAGTGAACCTCGGAGTTCCTTCATTCTGCCCGGACTCAAAGGTTCGAAGTTCTTCAGTAACCGGATGTTGTGCTTAAGTACGGTCATGCTGTCGATTCCGATAACACAGGCATTGGCGTCTCTTAACGTCAAAGCATACTTAATCAAATCGCTGGCAGCCAGATTCTCAATGGTTTCCCGCGGCCGGACAACTTTCATAACTGAAACCCCCATTCCTTTTTTCGCTGCTATTGGAACTGCGTTCTTTTCAAAATCCTGGCCTTCTCTGAAATGGTTTAACGCAATAAGCATAAAATCGAAATCACCCTCGGCAGCCAGCCACGCTTTGGCCTGGGCTGAGGAATGACCAGTGTAGCCTACGTTCCTGGCCACTCCTTGATCTTTCATTTTTTGGACTAAGGCATGAACACCGTTCTTACGTAAGATATTCCTGGCGTCATCCATTGATTGAATCTCGTGAAGGTTCAAAATATCCAGGTAGTCCGTTTGGAGCCTTTTCAAACTCTCCTCGATTTGTTTCATCGCTTCATCGGGTTCGCGAGCACGAATCTTGGTACTGAGAAAAACTTCTTCTCGGCGTTCCTTCAGGATTCTGCCCAAAAGGTGCTCGCTTTTTACCCTCTTATTCCCATAACTGTGGGCGGTATCCCAGTAATACAATCCGTTGTCCAGTGCGTAGGTCAGTAATTCCAGGGCTTCATTTTCATCTTCAATAGAGAGGAAACGACTTCCAGTTCCAAGAGCGATGAGAGGAACCCTGGCCTTTGTTTTGCCTAGAATGGTGGTGGGCAAACCTTTGGGGTCAAAATGTTGGTTGGTTTGACTGAATATCACCTCTGGCAAGGAGGGTATCACAAATGCCGTAGCGGAAGTTATCTTCACAAACTCCCGGCGGCTTATATTAGGATAAGTCATTTCTGTCTATTCTTGGTCCGATCGTGAAGGCAAGCAATGGAATGAATCCACGATTCCCGGTGATTGTTCTGTTGGTATGTCTAGTTCCAAATCCTAGCCTAAAGATAAGGAACATTTAAACGCTTACAGCCCAAAATGGTTAAAATTGAATACTGTAAGCAACTTGTGAGCAAATCTCTAATCTTAGAATAACAGAACCACCTTAAGATCTCCACGGCAAAATCATATCTTTGAACCTGTGAACCAGCAACTAGTTATAATTCCTACCTACAACGAGGTTGAGAATATTGATTCAATGCTGCGTACCCTTGTTTCTTTGCCCGAGGCATTGGACGTAATGGTCGTGGACGATAATTCTCCAGATGGAACCCCTGGTCTGGTCCAGTCGGTCCAGAAAGATTTCCCGGGCCGGATCATGCTTGAGAGCCGAACCGAGAAAGCGGGATTGGGTACAGCCTACATACACGGATTCAAGCGTGCCTTGGCGCTCGGGTACGAATTCATATTTGAGATGGACGCCGATTTCTCGCACAACCCTTCGGATTTGGCAAAGCTTTTGAATGCCTGCCGGAACGGCAATGATGTGGTGATAGGATCTCGGTATATCGAGGGCGTTAATGTAGTCAACTGGCCAATGGGAAGAGTGTTGATGTCTTATCTGGCGAGCTACTACGTTAGATTGATTACCGGAATGCCCATTGCGGACGCCACGGCGGGATTCAAATGCTATCGAAGAAAGGTACTGGAGACCATCGACCTGGATGGTATCAGGTTTGTTGGATACGCCTTTCAAATTGAGATGAAGTTTCTCGCTTGGAAACATGGCTTTAGGCTGGAGGAGTTACCAATAATTTTCACGGACCGCAGTCGCGGTGAATCCAAGATGTCATCGCGAATCTTTATGGAAGCCTTCCTGGGAGTCTTGAAAATGAGAATCAGTAGCTTCTTCACCTCCTATCATCCCGCCTACTCAAAAGAAGTGGAATTGAACTCCGATCGACAATGAGATCATTTGCGATCCGGTCCTGTATCGGAATTCTCTTCCATTGCTTCACTGACTAAACTCATTATATTTCTCCCCGCCAGGTCCAAATAAGTCGATCCATATGTCGATCATGTGGTGTCGTATGTCTGGTCGCGTAAACCGCTTGTCTATTAATGCAAATTTGCCTTTAACCGGTTGGATTCTGATTCGTAATTTAAGGTATAAACTGAACTGAAAACCAGGTTGTTACATCGAAGGCACAGCGTAAAAGACCCGCAGAATAGTGGCAATTATTTTTTGTTAAAGACAGCAATCATGATCCAGACCCAAAGGCGCAGCTACTCGGATATACAAAAGACCGGCATATTCCATGAGGAATTCATGCCCAACATCGATTCCATGTACAATTTTGCCTATCGGCTGACGTACGATGAGGACGATGCAAAGGATTTGGTTCAGGAGACCTACTTGAAAGCATATCGGTTCATAAATTCCTTCCAGCAAGGAACCAATGCCAAAGCCTGGTTGTTCCGAATACTGAAGAACAGCTTCATCAATGGTTTCAGGAAGAAAAGTAAAGAACCTCTTAAGGTGGATTACCAAGAGGTGGAAGCATATTACAATTACGATGAGACTCATAAACCGGTTGCCTCTGACTTAAGGATAGAATCGTTACGGGACATGATCGGGGATGAAGTTTCGGTCGCCTTGAATTCCCTGGCGGTCGATTTTCGGACTGTGATAATCCTATGCGACCTGGAAGGATTTACTTATGAGGAAATGGCCAAAATTCTTGATATTCCAATCGGAACCGTTAGGTCCCGTCTACATCGAGCTCGTAATTTACTTAAACAGAAACTACAGATATACGCACTGTCCATGGGTTATGGATGAAACAAACCTACGGCATGTCGTTTGATTATGCCGATTGGCCCAAACCGGATCCACTAAACTCGGCTCAGTCCGCGCACGCTACCTGCCAAAAATGTGCTCAGATCATCTCAATGATCATAGATGGAGAAGCCCATGCCGAGCATCTGGAATATTTCAAAACTCACATAAAAATATGCCAGAAATGCCTGGAAATTTTTGTTATGGAGAAGGAAGTAAAAAAACTGATACAAAAAAAAATTAGGAAAAAAAACGTACCTTCCGAGGTGATTATTTCCATACTGGAAAGAATCTGAAAAGCGGCGCCTAGTTTTTAATGCACCCCAAAGTTTTCATCTTTTCGGCCCCTTCTGGATCCGGGAAAACCACCATCGTAAAGCAACTTCTGGCACAAAACGACAATCTGGGTTTTTCGATCTCGGTAACCACTCGGCCGCCTCGCAAGGGCACAGAAATAGAGGGCAGGGATTATTACTTTTGGTCTGTCCCCAATTTCAAAAAGGCGATCGACAACCAGGAATTTGTGGAGTGGGAAAAGGTGTACCAGGGGATCTATTATGGCACCCTCAAATCAGAAATTGGCCGCTTGGAAGCACTGGGAAAGAACTTGGTTTTTGATGTGGACGTCAAAGGCGGCATTCAACTTAAGGAATATTTCATGGAACATGGCCTGGCTATATTTGTTAAGGTGGGGAATATACAGATTCTGGAAGAAAGGCTCAGAGACCGGCACACCGAGAATGACTCTAGCCTTGAAGTGCGCCTGCAAAAAGCCCAACTTGAGCTTACGTTTGCCAATCAATTCGACAAGGTCCTGGTAAATGATCAATTGCCTGTGTCCATTGCCCAAGCTCAGCGGTTGGTGGATAACTTTCTAAATGACAAGCGATCTTGAATATTGGATTGTTTTTTGGCTCGTATAACCCTATTCATATTGGCCATTTAGTAGTGGCTAACATCGTTGCAGATCTTAAGGAGGTCAGTCAGGTTTGGTTTGTGGTCTCTCCGCAAAACCCGCATAAGAGCAGCAAGTCCTTGATCCATGAGTTTGATCGTTACGACATGGTGGACGCTGCTATTCGAGATAGCTATAACTTCAGAGCATCAGATGTGGAATTCCATATGCCCAGGCCCAGTTATACAGTGGATACGCTGGCATACCTCACTGATAGCCATCCGGATAACCAATTCAAACTGATAATCGGGGAAGACAATCTCCGTAACTTTCCTAAATGGAAAAACTACCACAAGATCCTGGACTATCATGGGCTATACATTTACCCCAGGCCGATGCCTGAAGCTGGAAGTTCCGGCCCGAAAAGAAGTTCCAGCCCGAAAATTAGTGGAGTAAGGGAGCATCCGAATACAAGGTGGGTTGATGCTCCAATTATTGATATCTCGGCTTCCTATATTCGTTCCAGGATTTTAAATCAGCAAAGTGTAGATTACCTGATACCGCCCGAGGTGATGAAAATAATTAACGAAAGAAAGCTATACCGGTAGCTCAAACGGTCATTATATCCTGCTCCTTCTTGGAAAGTAGCTCGTCAATCTTCTCGCCAAACTGCTTGATCATCTCATCCACCTTACTCTCACCCCGTTTAATTTCATCTTCCGAAACGCCTTCATTTTTCAAATCCTTCAAGGCATGAATGGCATCATGACGGGCATTGCGCAAGCTTATTTTTCCCAGTTCTGTCTCATTCTTGGCATGCTTCACCAGGGTTATTCGCCGTTCTTCGGTCAATGGGGGAATAAAAATTCTAATGACCTCACCATCATTCTGGGGATTCAATCCCAGGTCGCTATTCGTAATGACCTTTTCAATTTCGGGAATTAGGCTCTTCTCAAATGGTTTGACCAAAATGGTTTTCGAGTCAGGAGTATTTACGGAAGCAACCTGATTGACGGGAGTGGATGTTCCATAATAGTCAATCTTCAGCCCATCTAGTATTTGTGGTACGGCTTTGCCAGCCCTCACCTTCAGCAGTTCTCCCTTTAGATGGGTCACTGATTTTTCCATGGCCTCTCGAGCCAATTCCAAGCATAAATCTACTTCTTCCATAATTGAGTCATTTGATCCCGATCAGGTGATTAAAGTGCCAACCTCCTCGCCCTGTACCAACTTAATCAAATTGCCGGGTTTGTTCATGTCAAAAACAATAATTGGCAGATTGTTTTCCTGGCACAATGTAAATGCGGTCATATCCATGACGTTCAAGCCTTTCTGGTAGACCTCTTTGAAAGAGATGTTCGTGAATCGGGTGGCTTTGGGATCCTTCTCGGGATCCGCGGTATAAACGCCATCCACCCGCGTACCCTTTAACACGACATCCGCGTTGATTTCTATAGCTCTGAGGCTTGCCGCTGAATCGGTAGTAAAGTAGGGATTCCCGGTGCCGGCCCCAAAAATAACAATCCGTCCTTTTTCAAGATGTCGGATAGCTCTCCTTCGAATAAAAGGCTCGCATATCTGCTCCATTATGATCCCCGACATTAACCTGGTATTCATTCCGTGCATTTCAAGAGCGCTTTGAAGAGCCATGCCATTCAGTACGGTGGCTAACATACCCATATAGTCACCCTGCACCCGTTCCATTCCTGACTTTTCCGCCTCAACTCCGCGATATATGTTTCCCCCACCGATGACAATGGCTACTTCAATATCCACATCCAATACCTTCTTTAGTTCTTCAGAATATTGGGCCAGCCGGACCGGGTCAATTCCAAACGATTTTTCCCCCATTAAGGCCTCGCCGCTCAATTTCAGGAGTACTCTCTTATATTTCATGAAATCAAAATTGGATCATTATTTGGTTCTTTTCAACTCGGTCGCCCTTGAAAACTTTCATTTCTTTTATCTCACCATCTCCTGGAGCTTTGATAACATTTTCCATTTTCATGGCCTCCAAAATTAGTAAACTATCTCCCTTCTTCACCTCAGCACCTTGATTTACCATGACATCCAGAATCAATCCTGGCATTGGCGCTCTTAGTTGGTCAAGTTTGGTGCCATCCTCTTGACGAAAGCCCATATCCTGAAGCAGCAGATCCAATCTGGTTCTTAAGACAACTCGGTACCGGCTGTTGTTTATCATTACGACCAGGGTCCTGGAGTCGGGACCGATCTCAAGGATCCGGGCCGAAAAGGATTTGTGATCTTTGATAATATGGAAAGAACTCGGACCAATTAATTGGAGGTCCCAGCTATACGATTTTTTGTTTAAAATCAATGATTTTGAACTGAAGTCTAGGTCATAGCGGCTAAATTTGCCGCTCAGATTATCGAGCCCTGTTACGATTGCTTCCAACATGAGATGCTGCAAAATAACAAAATCTCTCTTCTCCATATACCGTTCTTACACTTCAATCACCGCTTTGAACCTGGTTCGAAACGATATCCTGCTAGGTCTTACGCTGTTGATTTTCTTGGAATCCTGCAAAACGTCCTATAAAGCTTCCGAGCCTCCGGTCCAGTCGGACCTTCAAACGGTTGACTCAAGCGGGGTGATCCTAGTTGCGCAACAGCAACTATCGGAATTAGAATATTATGATATTTACCAGGCAGAATCTCCTCGTGAAAACGATTTGATTCACACAAAGTTAGAACTCTCATTTGACTGGCAGGGTCGATCAGTAAATGGGATTGCTACTCTCGAGCTGGTTCCCTACTTATATCCAAAGAACCAGGTGGTATTGGATGCCAAAGGCTTTGAGGTACATCATATTCATTTATTGGAAGGCGGTGAAACCAAAGAGCTCCTCTATGAGTACGATGGCTTGAAGCTGTTTATTGACCTGGGGCGGGACTATACGCGGAATGAGCATTATTTTTTGGAGATAAAATATACCGCTCGCCCTTATGAAGGAGACGTTACTGGAGGCGATGCTATTATCTCACATCGGGGCCTTTTCTTCATTAACCACGATAGGTCAGATCCGGATAAGCCCAGACAAATCTGGACTCAGGGTCAAACTCAATGGAACTCCCGGTGGTTCCCAACAATCGACGTGCCCAATGAGCGCACTACTCAAGAAATGCTGATAACTGTGGCAAAGGAATTTATGACGCTCTCGAATGGTTTGCTCAATTATTCAAGAGACAACGGCGATGGAACCAGGACTGATTACTGGAAAATGGATAAACCCCATGCTCCATATTTGTTCATGCTTGTGGTAGGCCATTTCTCAGTCGTAAAAGATAAGTGGTCCCCTGATGGTAAGCCCAGCCGGGAGATTGAAGTGTCCTATTACGTGGAGAACGAGTACCAAGCCTATGCCAGGTATATATTTGGTAACACTACCGAAATGCTAACCTTCTTTTCCGAGCTTCTAAACTATAGTTTTCCTTGGTCCAAATATGCCCAGGTCGTTGTGCGGGATTACGTTTCCGGTGCAATGGAAAACACGACTGCCTCCATGTTCATGGAAAATCTTCAAATGGACCGCCGGCAGCTGATCGATAAGGATTGGGATTACATCATCGCTCACGAGCTTTTCCATCATTGGTTTGGAGATCTGGTTACAACCGAGTCATGGTCCAACTTGACTCTGAACGAGGGATTTGCGAATTATGCCGAGTACTTGTGGAATGAGCACAAGCATGGTGTAGAGGAGGCCGATTACAGGGGATTAATAGAATTGGATAAATACCTCGCCGAGGCGGAAGAGAAGCAGGTTGATTTGATCCGTTTTGATTATGAGCAAGAAGATGAAATGTTCGATAGTCACTCTTATGCCAAAGGTGGCCTAATACTGCATATGCTGCGTAAGTATGTCGGCGACGAAGGATTCTTTAGGGCCTTGAACTATTATCTCAAACAGAATGAATACTCCTCTGTTAAAGCGGATAATCTTAGGCTGGCTATGGAGAAAACGGTCGGGGAGGACTTAAACTGGTTCTTTGACCAGTGGTTCTTCGCCTCGGGCCATCCGGAGATCCGGGTGGAGCAGACATATGACAGCGGGATATTTAGAGTTACCGTTCACCAGGAACAGGATTTCCAGACCACCCCGATTTTTCGTCTCCCCGTTTATCTGGATATCTGGGTCAATGATACGGTGGAGCGACATGCCGTCGACATCGAGGACCAAGTCGAGGTGTTTGAATTTGAAATGGATCGCCCCGACCTGCTGATTTTCGATGGAGAACAGCAGCTGGTCGGTGAGGTGGAGCATCAAAAGTCGATGGAAGAATTTGCCTACCAGTACTCGGTGGGTAAGAAATTCGGAAATAGATACGAAAGCTTGCTAAATCTGGCCCAAACTCCTGAAGACAGCCTAGCGCGCAGGGTTTTGATCGGAGCCATGCACGACCCCTTTTGGGCTAACCGGGTAACGGCAATTGAGGCCTTTGAAGATTACATTGGAGCCGAAGCCATCCAAATAAGCGAAGCCATAATGCGCTTGGTGGAAACTGACTCCAACTCCAACGTCCGCTCCAGTGCCCTTCATACCCTCTCCACTTTGGATCCTGCCCGACATCTTGAATCATTTAACCGGTCTTTGTCAGATTCATCATACCTGGTAGAGGCCGCGGCTCTTACCGGGTACTTGATGACAGCAGCCGAAGATAAGGATTCAGTAGTGGAGTCGAGATTGGCCCTGGACAACGTAGATATCGCCCTTGTGCTGGCCGAGCACTTTACTTATAATCGCGAGGTCGAACGATACACATGGTTCTTGGATAAGGTCAGCTTTTTTGATGGAATAGACCTTTGGCATTTCCTTCAATACTTTATAGAGATCACCTTATACGTTTCCGAGTCAGAGCAATCCCAGGGTATTGGCGTTTTTGATCATCTTGCTTTAAATCACGACTTATATTATGTAAGGCTGATGGCTTTTCAAGGACTAAGTTTGTTTGCTGATGTAAATGGCGTTCAGGAGAAAATTGACTTAATAAAATCAAGGGAACGGGACGAAAGATTGCTGGAAATTTATGACCAATTGAATTGATCATGGACGCGGTCGGACCCATCCCATTTTGTTATTCAAAAATTTGATTAAAAGAAAAAAGCACATAATTTTGCACTTCCGAAAAATCTAGAGCCAAGTCAAAAGCAGGAAATTAGTTCTTTAAAGGTAGTGATGTAGGGGGGATACCGAAGCGGTCAAACGGGGCAGACTGTAAATCTGTTGGCTCAGCCTTCGTAGGTTCGAATCCTGCTCCCCCCACAGCAAATAACTCTAATTATGAGTGCTGGATCGCGAACTTTTTTTGATCCTGATTCCTAATTGATTTGCGGGCGTAGCTCAGTTGGTAGAGCGACAGCCTTCCAAGCTGTAGGTCGCGGGTTCGAATCTCGTCGCCCGCTCTGATTAGCCGGAAGACGTCGGATTAAGCCGACGTAGCTCAGAGGTAGAGCGCTTCCTTGGTAAGGAAGAGGTCACGGGTTCAAATCCCGTCGTTGGCTCATAAATGAGTATGATAACGTGAAAAGGTTTAACTGGTGTATATTTGCAGGTTAAGGTTTTGGTCACGTTGAGGTGATAGAGTATTGACCTATTAGGAATAGAAAATTAAATATTTAAACACAACATCTTAGGAATTTTCAAATATGGCTAAAGAACAATTCGACCGATCCAAGCCGCACGTAAATATTGGGACTATCGGCCACGTGGATCATGGTAAGACTACCCTTACCGCTGCTATTACTAAAGTTCTGGCTGAAAAAGGATTAGCTGAAGTAAAAGCCTTTGATTCAATTGATAATGCTCCGGAAGAAAAAGAGAGAGGTATTACGATAAATACAGCTCACGTGGAGTATCAAACGGAAAAACGGCATTATGCGCATGTGGACTGTCCTGGTCACGCTGACTACGTTAAGAACATGGTCACCGGGGCTGCTCAAATGGACGGAGCGATCCTGGTGGTTGCGGCCGATGATGGCCCAATGCCTCAAACTCGTGAACACATTCTACTAGCTCGCCAGGTGGGCGTTCCGGCCTTGGTTGTGTTCATGAACAAAGTGGACCTTGTCGATGATCCCGAATTGCTTGAGCTAGTGGAAATGGAAGTACGTGAATTATTGTCTTTCTATGAGTTTGACGGCGACACTATTCCCATTACTCAAGGTTCCGCTTTGGGTGCCCTTAACGGTGAAGCAGAATGGGTCGAAAAAGTGACGGAGTTGATGCAATCTGTAGATGAGCACATTCCAATTCCTACGCGTGTGATAGATAAGGATTTCTTGATGCCCGTTGAAGACATCTTTTCCATTACGGGTCGTGGCACTGTTGCCACAGGTAGAATTGAGCGAGGAATTATCAACTCCGGAGATCCAGTGGATATTCTAGGCATGGGTGCTGAAAATCTTAAGTCAACCATTACCGGAGTAGAAATGTTCCGGAAGATCCTTGACCGAGGTGAGGCGGGTGATAATGCGGGTCTTCTTCTGAGAGGCATTGAGAAGAATGAAATCAGAAGGGGCATGGTAATTTGCAAGCCCGGTTCTGTAACCCCACATCATAAATTCAAGGCAGAGGTTTATGTGCTTTCTAAGGAAGAAGGGGGAAGGCATACTCCTTTTTTTAACAAGTACCGCCCTCAGTTCTATTTCAGAACCACCGACGTGACTGGTGAGATCAAATTGCCAGATGGTGTCGAAATGGTTATGCCGGGTGACAACGTCACTATTGACGTGGAATTGATCAACTCCATTGCCATGGAAAAAGGATTGCGATTCGCGATTCGTGAAGGAGGCCGAACCGTAGGTGCCGGACAGGTTACCGAGGTTGTTGAATAGCCTTCCAGGCAATCAAATATTTACTCACGCGCCTGGCTATCTTTTAGCTTGGCGCGTTTGTTTGCTTGGATAATTTTCCATAATTTTGCAGACCATTTTGGGCGAAGGTCGATACGGGTGTAGCTCAATTGGTAGAGTAGCGGTCTCCAAAACCGTTGGCTGGGAGTTCGAGTCTCTCCACCCGTGCTATTAAAAAGCGGTGTAATAAAACCTGGATGAACAAGCTAATCACTTTTATCAAAGAATCTAAAAACGAGATGGTTAACAAGGTCTCCTGGCCTAAGTATGTGGAGCTTCAAAGCAGTTCGGTCCTCGTCCTAGTGGCGTCTCTCATTTTTGCCTTAATTATCGGGGTGATAGACCTCGCTTTTGACGAAACCATGATCTGGTACTATAACGCATTTTGATCTAAATCAGGTAAAACACGCAGTAGATGAGTGATTTTAAGTGGTACGTGGTGAGGGTCATAAGTGGTAAGGAAAAAAAGACCAAGATCTACCTGGAGAACGAAATAAGTCGACATCAATTGGAAGAGCATATACCCCAGGTCATGATTCCTTCGGAAAAGGTCTACGAGATGCGTAACGGGAAGAAAAGAGTACGCGAAAGAAACTTTTTTCCTGGTTATGTTTTGATATCAGCCGACCTGACTTATGGCGAGGCCTATCATGTGATCACCAGTGTTCCGGGTGTTATTGGTTTTCTGGGATCCAACGCTGCCGGTCCGACTAGGGAGCCGGTTGCACTGCGACAAGCGGAGATAAACCGCATTCTGGGCAAAGTTGATGAGATTGACGAACTGGAGGAAAAGCTGGAAACCCCTTTTATTGTCGGGGAGTCCGTAAAAGTCATGGACGGACCATTTAGTGGATTTACGGGAGCCGTGGAGGAGGTATTTGAGGAAAGAAAAAAGCTTAATGTAATGGTTAAGATATTCGGCCGTAATACACCGGTGGAACTCAACTACATACAAGTTGAAAAAGTTGACTGAACATGGCGAAACAAATTGAAGGATATTTAAAGATGCAAATAAGAGGAGGTGCTGCGAACCCGTCCCCTCCAGTGGGTCCGGCCCTTGGTAGTAAGGGTTTGAACATCATGGAGTTCTGCAAAGCTTTTAACGCCCGGACCCAGGAAAAAAAGGGGCAGTTGTTGCCCGTCGTCGTCACCATCTTTGCGGATAAGTCGTTTGATTTTATCATCAAAACTTCCCCAGCAGCCGTCCTCTTGACTCAGGCTGCCAAAGTAAAGAAGGGTTCACCCGAATCCAATCGCGAGAAGGTAGGCACAGTAACTTGGGATCAGGTTAAGACAATAGCTGAGGCCAAAATGCAGGATTTGAATGCATTCAAAGTCGAATCCGCCATGAGAATGGTGGCCGGAACAGCACGAAGCATGGGAATCAGAGTTACTGGATCGGCCCCCTGGGGCAACTGACAATCCGGATCAACATGAAGTTAAGCAAGAAGAAAAAGGAAGTACTGGCCAAATTCGACCCGAAAATCGAATACTCTATTGAAGAGGCCTCCAAGCTGATCAAAGAGATTTCATTTACCAAGTTTGACGCCTCGGTGGATCTGGATATAAGGCTGGGAGTGGACCCTAAGAAGGCCGATCAAATGATCAGGGGCATAGCTACATTACCACACGGGACAGGCAAGGAAATACGGGTATTGGTTCTGTGTACCCCCGACAAGGAGGAGGAGGCAAAACAAGCCGGGGCCGACCACGTGGGTTTGGACGACTATATAAAGAAAATTGAGGAGGGGTGGACCGATATTGATGTTATTGTTACAATGCCCGCAGTGATGGCCAAGGTTGGCAAACTGGGGAGAGTTCTTGGCCCACGTGGTTTGATGCCTAATCCTAAAGCCGGCACAGTTACGCCTGATATAGGAAAAGCAGTTACCGAAGTTAAGGCGGGTAAGATCGATTTTAGAGTCGATAAATCAGGGATCATACATTCCAGTATTGGCAAAGTTTCATTTGAGGCCGACCAGCTTAAGGAGAACGCAATTGAGCTTATTGAGGTTGTTAACAAGCTGAGACCTGCGTCCGCCAAAGGCACATACTTGAGAAGCATTAGTATTTCCAGTACCATGAGCCCTGGTATTTCAATCGACCAAAACAGTATCATAATATAATTGCTATGACCAGGCAAGAAAAAGCGCAAACAATTGATGATTTGGTGGAAAAGTTTAGTGCAAAGACCAACTTTTACGTTGCGGATGCCTCTGGATTAACCGTTAAGCAAATTAATGGCTTTAGAAGGTTATGCTTCGAGCAAGGAGTTGAGTACAAAGTGGCCAAGAATACATTGATCCAAAAGGCTTTGGAAAGGCTGGACGAGGACTTCAGCTTGCTCAACGATCAGGTTCTAAAAGGAGTTACCGGGATATTGTTTGCCGACGAATCGGTCAGCGGACCGGCTAAAGTGCTCAAGCAATTCCGAAAGACCGATCGGCCAGGTCGCCCATTATTAAAGGGGGCCTATATCGAATCAGATTTTTATATAGGTGATGATCAACTAGAATCTCTAAGCCAACTCAAGTCGCAGACTGAGTTACTTGGGGAGATAATCAACCTACTGCAATCGCCGATCAAGAGGGTTATTACTGCTCTTCAAAGCGGTGAAAGCAAACTTGCAGGAGTCGTAAAGACCCTGTCCGAGCGTGAACAATAAATTCGAAACATCTAAACAATTTTAAAATTTTTAATGAAATGGCGGATCTAAAAGCGTTTGCTGAACAATTGGTTAACTTGTCCGTTAAGGAGGTAAATGAGTTAGCGGAAATCTTAAAGGACGAATACGGCATAGAGCCCGCTACTGCTGCGGCTCCGGTTATGGTAGCTGGCGCTGGCGGTGGTGAGAGTGAAGCAGGAGTGGAGGAGAAATCTTCTTTCGACCTTTGGCTCAATTCTCCCGGCGGTGCCAAGTTGGTAATTGTTAAATTGGTCAAGGATCTTACCGGGTTAGGACTGAAGGAAGCAAAGGAATTGGTTGACAGTGCTCCAAAGGCTGTGAAAGAGGGTCTACCCAAGGACGAGGCCGAGTCCCTCAAGAAACGATTGGAGGAAGCTGGAGCTGAAGCAGAATTAAAGTAATCTATATAAATAACAGAAAAGATAAATAACTCTGAAATTATGATCAGAGCACAGGAGAGGCCTGCCTTTTTAGTCAGGTCTTTTCCCGTTCGTAATTTGTTGGGCGAGAAGCAGTTATCTCGCAAAAGCAACTAATACATATTAACAAAATTCCGATAATTAAGCAATGTCTAATTATCAAAATGTTCTTTCGTTCAAAATTTAAATCTATAAAGTCTTGGCTACCGTAAAGACCAAACGGAAAAGTTTCTCTTCAATTAAAAACGTAATTGACTATCCCGATTTCCTGGATGTGCAATTACGGTCCTTTCAGGATTTTTTTCAGTTAGAAACCCAACCTGAGCACAGAATCCAGGAGGGACTTTATAAGGTATTCGCTGAGAACTTTCCGATTTCCGACTCGCGGGAAAACTTTGTCTTGGAATTCATTGACTATCTGGTCGATCCTCCTAAGTATTCGGTGGGAGAATGTATTGACCGTGGACTGACCTACTCGGTACCCCTCAAAGCAAAGCTTCGGCTTTCCTGCAACGACGAGGATAACGAGGATTTCGAAACTATCGAACAGGAGGTCTTTCTGGGTAATATTCCTTATATGACCGGCAAAGGTTCCTTCATTATTAATGGAGCCGAAAGAGTGGTAGTTTCTCAGTTACACCGATCTCCAGGAGTTTTCTTTGCCCAGAGCAAGCATACGAATGGCACTAAGCTCTACTCCGCCCGAATCATTCCTTTCAAGGGTTCGTGGATTGAGTTCGCCACCGATGTCAACAGCGTAATGTATGCCTACATCGACCGCAAGAAGAAATTCCCGGTCACAACCCTCTTGAGGGCGATCGGTTACGGTACGGATAAGCTTATCCTGGATTTGTTCGGGCTTTCCGAGGAGGTGGAAGCCACGGCCAAGGCTCTAAAGAAGTACAATGGACGTAAGTTGGCCGCCAGAGTTTTGCGCACCTGGACGGAGGATTTTGTAGACGAGGATACCGGTGAAGTGGTGTCGATCGACCGAAATGAGGTTCTACTGGAAAGAGACTCAGTGCTAACTTCCGAGGATATTGAGATCATAATTGAATCCGGAACAAAATCTATAATTGTTCACCGTGAAGACGCCAACATTGCAGATCATAGTATAATCTATAATGCGCTGCAGAAAGACAATTCCAACTCCGAAAAAGAGGCTGTTGAGCAAATCTATCGCCAGCTTAGGAACACCGAGGCTCCCGACGAACAAACTGCCAGGGATATTATCCAAAGCCTCTTTTTCAGTGACAAGAGATACGACCTGGGAGAGGTAGGTAGATACCGTATAAACAAAAAACTCGGATTGAACATTGATTCTGACGTGAGGGTTCTTACCACAGAGGATATAATCCAGATTGTCAAATACTTAATTGGATTGATCAATGCCAAGGCGGTAGTTGACGACATTGATCATCTGAGTAATCGAAGGGTCAGGACAGTTGGTGAACAACTGTACACCCAATTTGGTGTAGGGCTAGCTCGCACGGCCAGGACCATCAAGGAGCGGATGAATGTTAGAGACAATGAAGATTTCAAACCGGTAGATCTGATTAATGCCCGGACCTTGTCCTCTGTAATTAATTCATTCTTTGGAACCAACCAGCTATCCCAGTTTATGGATCAAACCAATCCTTTGGCTGAGATCACTCATAAAAGACGAATGTCCGCTCTGGGTCCCGGAGGTTTGTCCAGGGAGAGAGCGGGGTTTGAGGTCAGGGATGTACACTACACTCACTATGGACGTTTGTGTACGATTGAGACTCCAGAAGGCCCGAACATTGGCTTGATTAGTTCACTCTGCGTTCACGCCAAGGTTAATGCCATGGGTTTTATTGAGACGCCCTATAGGAAGGTTGAAAAGGGAAAAGTTAGTAACAAGGATGTAATCTACTTGACTGCCGAGGAGGAGGATACCCATAACATCGCACAGGCCAATGCACCTATCGATGACAGTGGAAATTACCGACGGGATCGGGTAAAGGCCAGGTTTGAAGGAGATTTCCCGGTTGTCGAACCAAAGAAGTTGTCGTACATGGATGTTGCGCCCAATCAGATTGTGTCTGTAGCCGCGTCCATGATTCCGTTTCTGGAGCATGACGATGCTAACCGGGCTCTTATGGGTTCCAACATGCAGCGGCAGGCGGTGCCGCTACTAAGGCCCGAAGCGCCTATTGTAGGCACGGGATTGGAAGCAAGAGTAGCTCAGGATTCCCGCGCATTAGTCCTCGCCACTGGAGCAGGTGTGGTTGAATCAGTCGATGCTACCAAAATCGTCATGCGGTATGATATTTCCAAAGACGAGGAACTGACTAGTTTTGATGATGAGCTAACCACCTACTATCTAACCAAGTTCAGAAGGACCAACCAGGATACATGTGTCAATCTCAAGCCAATTGTCTACAAAGGTGATAAGATTGGCACAGGACAACCTCTGTGCGAAGGCTACGGAACAGCCCATGGTGAATTGGCCCTGGGAAGAAACCTGCGGGTTGCATTTATGCCCTGGCAGGGTTACAATTTTGAGGATGCTATAGTGATATCGGAACGGGTGGTCAGGGACGATGTATTCACGTCAGTACACATTGATGAATTTGAATTGGAGGTAAGGGACACCAAAAGGGGCGAAGAGGAGCTAACTTCCGAAATACCCAATGTAAGTGAAGAAGCGGTTAAAAATCTCAACGAGATTGGGATCATCAGGATCGGGGCTGAAATTAACGAGGGAGATATCCTGATTGGGAAGATTACCCCCAAAGGAGAAACCGATCCTACCCCCGAAGAAAAACTGCTGCGGGCTATCTTCGGGGACAAAGCCGGAGATGTGAAAGACGCCTCGCTTAAGTCGCCTCCTTCGATTAAGGGGGTCGTAATCGATACCAAACTTTTCTCTAGGCCCAAAAAGGATAAAGATCTCCGAGTCAGGGCCAAGAAAGAAGTTCAGGGTTTGATGCATGGTTATAGCCATGACCTAACCGAATTGAGAGAGTTGATGATCAAAAAGTTGACCAAGGTCCTGAATGCCAAAAAGAGCAATGGAGTCAAGCACAAGTTTGGAGATGAGTTAGTCACTGCCGGTACTAAATTCGCCGAAAAAATAATTCGGAACAACCTGTTTCCGGAAAAGAATATCTATCGGGACGAGAGCACCTACAGCGTGCCGGAGGAGGTAAATCTGATCTCTGACGTGTTGCTGGACAACTGGGTGGAAGATAGCAACACCAACAATATGGTCGCCCGGCTGGTCAAGAATTATAACAAAAAGAGAAATGAAATTGCCGGGGAATTCAAAAGAGCCCGATTTACCCTAGAAGTTGGAGATGAACTTCCGGCGGGCATTGTTCAGCTGGCAAAGGTTTATATCGCTAAGAAACGTAAGCTTAAAGTAGGGGACAAGATGGCCGGACGACACGGAAACAAAGGCGTTGTGGCCAAAATCGTCAGGGAAGAGGACATGCCCTTTATGGCTGACGGCACGCCAGTGGATATTGTTCTTAATCCGTTGGGGGTTCCTTCGAGGATGAACCTCGGCCAGATTTACGAAACGGTTCTTGGTTGGGCCGGTCTAACCCTTGGGCGAAAATACTCTACGCCTATTTTTGATGGGGCAACTATGGAAGATGTCGCTGCAGAGTTGGAGGCGGCTAAGTTGCCGGAGTTTGGCCGGACCCATCTATATGATGGACTGACCGGCGATAAGTTTGATCAGCCAGTAACCGTAGGTGTCATCTATATGATGAAACTTGGGCATTTGGTTGACGATAAAATGCATGCCCGCTCAATTGGTCCTTACTCATTAATTACGCAACAACCGCTTGGTGGTAAAGCTCAATTTGGTGGACAGCGCTTCGGGGAAATGGAAGTGTGGGCTTTGGAAGCTTTCGGCGCTGCTCATGTACTTCAGGAGATTCTTACTATTAAGTCGGATGATGTGATTGGTAGAGCGAAGGCCTATGAGTACATCGTAAAAGGTGAAAATATGACTAAGCCTAACATCCCTGAATCGTTTAATGTCCTGGTTCATGAATTGCGTGGACTGGCCCTGGAAATCACTCTCGAGTAGAACCTATATTATTTTGTCCAAATAATTTCGATACTAATTATTAACTAAAAGCTCCCATGGCATTTAGAAAAAATAGGAAACTGAACACCGATTTTTCGACTGTAACCATCAGCCTTGCCTCACCTGAATCAATCTTGGAAAGTTCGCATGGAGAGGTAACTCAGCCCGAGACCATAAACTATCGTACATACAAACCGGAAATGGGTGGTTTGTTTTGCGAGAGAATATTCGGTCCGGTAAAGGACTGGGAATGTCACTGCGGTAAGTACAAGAGAATCAGATATAAAGGCATTATCTGCGATCGTTGTGGGGTAGAGGTTACTGAGAAGAAGGTCCGGAGAGAGCGAATGGGTCACATTGAGCTGGTCGTTCCTGTGGCCCATATTTGGTATTTCCGTTCTTTGCCTAATAAGATAGGCTATCTGCTAGGGCTCCCTACAAAAAAACTTGATCAAATAATATATTACGAACGATATGTGGTTATACAGTCGGGATTGAAGGAAGAGGATGGGGTAAACGCGATGGACTTTCTGACTGAGGACGAGTATCTGGACATTCTGGACAAGCTTCCCCGAGAGAATCAGGTTCTCGACGATAATGATCCAAACAAGTTCATAGCCAAAATGGGAGCCGAAGCACTTGAAATGCTTTTGGCCAGGGTTGAATTGGATGAGTTGTCGTATGGTCTGCGTCACCAGGCGGCTACCGATACCTCCCAACAAAGGAAGGCTGAAGCTCTTAAGAGGCTAAAGGTAGTTGAGGCGTTCCGTGATGCCAGGACCAGAATTGAAAACCGACCCGAATGGATGGTTATTCGGATGGTACCGGTTATTCCTCCCGAGCTGCGACCTCTGGTACCTCTGGATGGGGGCCGGTTTGCTACCTCGGACCTGAATGACCTTTATCGTCGCGTAATCATTAGAAACAACCGCCTAAAGAGATTAATAGACATCAAGGCTCCCGAAGTTATTTTAAGAAACGAAAAGAGAATGCTGCAGGAAGCTGTTGATTCTCTATTTGATAACTCTCGGAAAGTCAATGCAGTTCGCTCAGATGGAAACCGTGCTCTAAAGTCATTGAGCGATATGCTCAAAGGAAAGCAGGGTCGATTCCGGCAAAATCTTCTGGGTAAAAGAGTTGATTACTCAGGGAGATCAGTAATTGTCGTGGGCCCTGAATTGAAACTGCATGAATGCGGCTTACCCAAGGATATGGCCGCTGAGCTTTTCAAACCTTTTATCATCAGAAAGCTCATCGAGAGAGGCATAGTCAAAACGGTAAAATCTGCCAAAAAGATAGTTGATCGGAAAGATCCGGTCGTTTGGGACATCCTTGAAAACGTGTTGAAAGGACATCCGGTGCTATTGAACCGGGCGCCCACCCTGCATCGTCTTGGCATACAGGCATTCCAGCCTAAGCTCATAGAAGGAAAGGCAATTCAGTTGCATCCCCTGGTCTGCACCGCCTTCAACGCTGACTTTGATGGGGACCAAATGGCCGTACATGTTCCGCTGGGGCATGAAGCCATCTTAGAAGCTTCTATCCTGATGCTCTCTTCTCACAATATTCTTAATCCAGCAAATGGCGCTCCTATAACCGTACCATCGCAGGATATGGTCCTGGGACTCTACTATGTTACCAAAGGAGACGCTGTTCCTCCCAAGCCCGTGAAAGAGACTAAAAGGAAATCAAAGAAAAAGGCTGTGCCGGATGAAGATGGTGGGCAGGTTTTCTATGGTCAGGAGGAGGTAATCATAGCCATCAATGAGCGACGTATTTCTCAACATGCTAATGTCAAGGTGCGGGTTAAGGTTCGAAATGAAAATGATGAATTGGAGGCGCAAGTCGTGGAAACAGTGGCCGGAAGAGTCATTTTCAATCAACACATTCCGGATGAAGTGGGATTCGTGAATGAATTGCTAACTAAAAAGAAGTTGCAGCAAATTATCTCTAATGTATTCAAGATTTCTGGCTTGGCCAGAACCGCTCAGTTCCTGGACGATATCAAGGAATTAGGATTTCAATCAGCCTACAAGGGTGGCCTTTCAATCGGTCTCGAGGATGTGATTATTCCTATGGACAAAGAAAAGTTGCTTGAACAAGCGAAACAAGAGGTAGACGGCGTATGGAATAATTACCTGATGGGTCTGATCACCGATAATGAGCGGTATAATCAGGTAATTGACATTTGGACCAGAATAAACTCGCAGTTGACCAATAGTCTCATGAACCAATTGGCCGGGGATCAGGATGGATTCAATTCCATATATATGATGATGCATTCCGGTGCGCGAGGTTCCAGGGAGCAGGTTCGGCAACTAGGCGGGATGAGAGGCCTTATGGCTAAGCCGCAGAAGAACTTGCAAGGTTCGGTGGGCGAAATAATCGAGAATCCTATCCTTTCAAACTTCAAAGAAGGACTTGACGTTATCGAATATTTTATATCGACCCACGGCGCACGCAAAGGACTGGCTGACACAGCCCTAAAAACCGCAGATGCAGGGTACTTAACCAGAAGACTGGTTGATGTGGCCCAGGACATGGTAGTCAATGAGGAAGACTGTGGAACCTTGCGGGGGCTGGTTGTTTCGGCCCTTAAAGACAACGAGGAGGTTGTGGAGCCATTGTCTGAACGGATTCTGGGTAGAGTTTCGGTTCACGACGTATATGATCCGCTGAGCGATGAGTTGTTGGTTGAAGCTAATCAGGAGATAATCGAAGAGAAAGCCCGAACCATTGATGGGACCAGCATTGAGGAGGTTGAAATACGGTCGGTGTTAACTTGCGAAGCAAAACAGGGGGTCTGCGCTCTGTGTTATGGACGTAACCTTGCCTCAGGGCTCATGGTCCAGCAGGGTGAGGCTGTGGGCGTGATTGCGGCCCAGTCAATTGGTGAACCCGGTACCCAACTGACATTGAGGACCTTCCACGTGGGAGGTACTGCCTCCAACATCGCAGTTGAGGCGAGAATTCAAGCCAAGTTCGATGGTGTTATTGAATTTGATGACCTGCGATCGGTCAAGACGACAAATCAGGATGGTAATCCGAGCACTGTGGTCATGGGCCGATCAGGTGAAATCCGGATTGTGGAGCCTAAAACAGGAAAGATTTTGATCAGCAACCACGTACCCTACGGTGCTTTTCTGACCATAAAGGAAAAAGGCAAAGTGTCCAAAGGGGCCGAGATGTGCTATTGGGATCCCTATAACGCGGTCATTCTTTCCGAAACCAATGGCAAAATAGGATTCGAGGCTATCGAGGAAAATATTACCTATCGAGAAGAGTCCGATGAACAAACCGGTCACCGCGAAAAAGTAATTATTGATACTAAGGACAAGACCAAGAACCCTGCGATCCTTGTGAAAGCCAAGAATACTGAGAAATTCTACAACATTCCGGTAGGCGCTCACCTGGCGGTTGAGGAGGGTGATACTACCAAAGCCGGGCAGGTTTTGGTTAAGATACCGAGAATGATGGGCAAATCCAGAGACATAACCGGTGGATTGCCACGTGTCACTGAGCTCTTTGAGGCGCGTAATCCGTCCAACCCTGCAGTTGTGAGCGAGATTAATGGCGTGGTCACTTACGGAGGAATCAAAAGAGGAAACCGGGAGATCTTCATTGAATCCAAGGATGGGGTCAAGAAGCGCTACCTAGTATCCTTGTCAAAGCACATCCTGGTTCAGGACAACGATTTCGTTCGCGCCGGGGCACCCTTGTCCGATGGTGCCATTACCCCGGCTGATATCCTGTCGATAAAGGGCCCTACCGCCGTGCAGGAATATCTGGTGAATGAGATCCAGGAAGTCTATCGTCTTCAAGGGGTGAAAATCAATGATAAACACATTGAAGTTATCGTAAAGCAAATGATGCAGAAAGTAGTTATCATAGAACCCGGAGACACCAATTTCCTGCCCGGACAAGTAGTGGACAAATTTCACTTCCGTGAGGAAAATGATTCAATTCTGGATAAGAAGGTCTTAGTCGAGGCAGGAGATTCGGAAAGTTTAAAACCGGGTCAGATCATAACTTCCCGAAAATTGAGGGATGAGAATTCAAGCCTGAGAAGAAGGGACATGAAATTAGTAGAAGTCAGAAATGCGGAGGCTGCGGTTTCAAAGCCGGCCTTACAGGGGATTACCCAGGCTTCTTTGGGTACTGAAAGCTTTATATCGGCCGCATCGTTCCAGGAAACCACCAAAGTCTTGAGCGAAGCTTCTATTCGGGGCAAACGTGACAAGTTGGCTGGGTTGAAGGAGAATGTGATCGTTGGGCACCTAATTCCCGCCGGAACCGGGTCAAGGAGTTATAGCAATTTGATCGTTGGTTCCCAGGATGAATATGATGCCCTTATTGAGTCCAAAGAGCAATTTGAGAAAGACAAAGAGTTGCAGGATACAAACTTAATCTAGTGTTCCGATGGCTGAAGAAAAAACTAACAAGGGTCAAGCCTCTCCCAATCAGATAAACATCGAACTGTCTGAGGACATCGCCGAAGGAGTTTACTCGAATTTGGCGATGATCGCTCACTCAAACAGCGAATTTGTGATCGATTTCATTAGGTTGATGCCGGGAGTGCCTAAGGCAAAAGTAAAATCCAGAATTGTCATTACGCCTGAACACGCTAAGAGGCTGATCCAGGCACTGGAGGACAACGTGAAAAAGTATGAGGATACCTTTGGTCCCATAAAGCAAAACCAGGACGCTCCTAAGTATCCGATTAATTTTGGAGGAACTGTGGGAGAGGCTTAGAAGCTGATGCGAACAAACAAAAAAAATCCCGATGAGTCGGGATTTTTTTTGTTCTAGAGATCTTTTTTTAAGTACCTTTGCGTCTCCAAAATTTTGGAGGGCTTGAAAGGGCGTAAATTAGTTTGAATGCCAACCATACAACAATTAGTAAGAAAAGGAAGGAAGAAGCTGGTCTCTAAATCTAAGTCCCCTGCTTTGGACTCCTGTCCCCAGAAAAGAGGGGTTTGTACCCGGGTTTACACAACCACTCCCAAGAAGCCAAATTCGGCTATGAGAAAGGTGGCTAGGGTTCGGTTGACTAACGGAAAAGAGGTGAACGCCTATATCCCTGGAGAAGGCCATAATTTGCAAGAACACTCTATTGTACTTATCAGGGGAGGAAGGGTTAAGGATTTACCGGGAGTAAGGTACCATATTATTCGAGGAGCTCTTGATGCCGCGGGTGTCGAAGGAAGACTTCAGGCGAGGTCGAAGTACGGTGCCAAGAGGCGCAAGAAATAATTACTCTTGAAAAAATGAGAAAAAGTAGGCCAAAAAAAAGATACATCGATCCGGATCCCAAGTATAATGATGCTTTGGTTTCTCAGTTCATCAATAATCTAATGGAAAGGGGTAATAAGAGTTTGGCCTACCGGATTTTCTATAATGCCCTGGATATTGTGCAAGACAAAACCAAAGAGAGCGGATTGGAGACTTGGAAGAAGGCGGTAAACAATATCATCCCTGCCGTTGAGGTAAAGAGTAGAAGAGTTGGGGGCGCCACATTTCAAGTGCCCCAAGAGGTACGTCCGGAAAGGAAGATCTCCCTGGGTTTGAAATGGATGATCCACTACGCCAAGGCGCGTAGTGAGAAGACAATGAAGGAGAGGCTGGCTGGAGAGATTATCGCAGCAGCCAAGGGTGAGGGCTCTGCGGTGAAGAAGAAGAATGACACCCATCGAATGGCTGAAGCCAACAAAGCCTTTTCACATTTTAGATTCTAGAACTCGAAATGTCCAAAAAGGATTTAAGCTTGCTGAGGAACATCGGCATCATGGCCCACATAGATGCCGGTAAGACCACCACTACGGAGCGGATCCTGTATTACACCGGGATTAGCTACAAGATGGGCGAGGTACATGAGGGGGCGGCTACAATGGATTGGATGGAGCAAGAGCAGGAACGTGGCATAACAATCACATCGGCGGCCACAACGTGCTACTGGATTTATCCCACCGTTCAGGGCATACCAGAAGAAGGAAGTCAGGAATATAAGATCAACATTATAGACACACCGGGCCACGTAGATTTTACAGTGGAGGTGGAAAGATCTCTCAGGGTGCTGGATGGGGCGGTTGCCTTGTTTTGCGCTGTTTCCGGAGTGGAGCCTCAATCGGAGACCGTTTGGAGACAGGCTGACAAATACAACGTTCCCAGGATCTGCTTTGTAAACAAAATGGATCGCGCTGGGGCTGATTTTTTCAACGTGGTCCAGGAGATAAAAGAAAAGCTGGCAGCCAATCCGGTTCCTCTTCAGATTCCCATAGACAGCGAAGAGTCCTTTAGAGGTGTTGTTGATTTAATAACCAATCAGGCCATCATTTGGAGCGAAGAAGATATGGGTATGACTTATGAGGCTATACCTATTCCTGAGGATCTTAAAGACACAGTGGATGAATGGAGAAAGAAACTGGTCGAGAGTGTAGCTGAATACGATGATGTTCTTTTAGAAAAATTTTTTCAAGATCCCTCCTCCATAACCAAAGAAGAAATGATGGAGGCAATTCGCAAGGCGGTGATCGACCTTTCTTTCTCTCCGGTGCTTTGCGGCACAGCTTTCAAAAATAAAGGAGTTCAAGCAGTTTTGGACGCTATCTGCGCCTACTTGCCCTCTCCTATGGATTTGCCAGCGGTGTCCGGTATAAATCCCGACAACGATCAACTAGTGGAAAGAAAGCCGGAAGAGTCTGAGCCATTCTCTGCCCTGGCCTTTAAAATAGCCACTGATCCTTTCGTGGGTCGTCTGGCTTTCATGAGAGTGTACTCCGGGTCCTTAAGTTCGGGATCCTATGTATACAACACCAGGACCGGCAAGCGCGAAAGAATCTCACGATTGCTCCAAATGCATTCTAATAAGCAAAATCCTTTAGAAAAAGTTGAAGCCGGAGACATTTGCGCCGGGGTGGGCTTTAAGGATATAAAAACCGGTGATTCACTGGTGGATGAAAAGAAGAAGATTGTACTGGAGACCATGACTTTCCCTGAGCCCGTTATCGGCTATGCCATTGAGCCTAAAGTTCAAGCCGACGTTGATCGGCTGGGAATAGCCATCTCGAAACTTCTGGAAGAGGACCCTACCTTGCGAGTGCATACAGATGATGACACCGGTCAGACCGTACTGCGGGGAATGGGAGAATTACACCTTGAGATCATAATAGATCGGCTGAAAAGGGAATTTAAGGTCGAGGTGAATCAAGGAGCGCCACAGGTTGCTTACAGGGAGGCCTTAACTAACAAGATCGAGCACAAGGAGATTTATAAGAAACAAACCGGAGGCCGAGGTAAGTTCGCTGATATCCAATTCGAGATAGGTCCCAGAGAGGATAGCCAACCAGGTCTGGAGTTTGACAACAAGATTGTTGGCGGGGTGATTCCTAAGGAATTCATACCATCGGTCCAAAAGGGGTTTGAACAAGCCATGAAAAATGGACCGTTGGCCGGTTATCCTATAGACTCCATGTACGTCCGCCTGTTTCATGGTTCTTTCCATGATGTGGACTCAGATTCTTTATCATTCGAACTAGCTGCCAGGCTTGCTTTCAGGGAGTCGGCTCCAAAGGCTTCCCCTAAACTTTTAGAACCCGTCATGGCAGTAGAGGTGGTAACTCCCGATGAATTCACTGGTCCTGTAACCGGTGATTTGAACAAAAGAAGGGGTCTGATGAAAGGAATGGATATGAAAGGCGGTGCTCAAATTGTTAAGGCTGATGTACCGTTATCCGAGCTTTTTGGTTATGTAACCGATCTGCGTACTATAACTTCGGGAAGAGCTTCGGCAACCCTTACTTTTGCCCACTACCATGCGGTTCCCCCGAATTTAGCCGAGGGCATAATAGCCAAAGTAAAAGGGGAGGCTGTAAACTGAATTTAATGCTATGACTCAAAAAATAAGGATAAAGCTTAAATCCTACGATCACAATCTGGTTGACAAATCATCTGAGAAGATCGTGAGGGCGGTGAAATCCACCGGCGCCGTTGTAAGCGGACCGGTGCCTTTGCCAACGGTCAAGGAAATCTTCACTGTTTTGCGCTCTCCGCATGTCAACAAGAAGTCCAGAGAACAGTTTCAGCTTTGTACCTACAAGCGGCTGGTTGATATTTATTCCAACAGCACTAAAACTGTAGATGCCCTGATGAAACTTGAGTTGCCCAGCGGGGTTGATGTAGAGATTAAAGTTTAAGACATAAACCGTCAAGAAAAAGGGACCAATAAGTGGAGATTTATTGGTTCTTTTTTTGAGCAAGGAACCCAGTAAAAATGGGAGCGGGGCTTTGGGCGGGCTCCCATTTTTACTATCTTTGCAGTTCGTTTTTTGGGCAGGGTGTTAAAATTGGATTGGTGAGCCCGCAATCGAACTAACATTTGAATAGAAATATTTGAACAAATGCCGGGAATAATCGGAAGAAAAGTAGGAATGACTAGCATCTTCGATGAGGACGGAAAGAACATTCCCTGTACTATGATTGAAGCCGGGCCATGCGTTGTGACCCAGATCAAGAGTCAAGAATCTGATGGCTACCTGGCTGTTCAGCTGGCCTGGGGGGATAAGAAGGAGAAACGCACTTCCAAGGCCCTGAAAGGGCATTTCAAGAAGGCTGGAACCTCTCCCAAAAGGCAGTTGGTCGAGTTCCGTGACTTCCGCGCTGAATTCGAGAATCCCCTTGAGCTGGGAAACGAGATCAAAGTAGAGGACATCTTCGCGGAAAACGACTATGTGGACCTCAGCGGGATCAGCAAAGGAAAGGGTTTTCAAGGTGTCGTGAAGAGATACAATTTCCGGGGTGTAGGTGATGCTACACATGGTCAGCACAACCGATTGAGAGCACCGGGTTCAATAGGAGGGTCCTCGTACCCTTCACGCGTTTTCAAAGGTACCCGAATGGCTGGCAGAACCGGTGGCAACAAAGTGAAAATACTCAATCTTAAGGTAGTCAAGATTGTGCCCGAAAAGAATCTAATACTAGTCAGCGGACCTGTTCCCGGATCTAAGAACTCTACCGTGATTCTTGAAAAGTAAAATAATGAAGGTAGTAGTACTTAAACGGACAGGAGAGACCACCAGGAGAAAGGCCGATTTGTCTGATTCCATTTACAAGATCGAGCCCAACGATCATGCCATTTATCTGGATGTTAAACGATACTTGGCCAGTCAACGACAGGGAACACACAAAACCAAGGAAAGAGCTGACATTAGGGGATCTACGCGCAAAGTAAAAAGACAAAAAGGTACAGGGACGGCCCGGGTTGGAAGTCTCAAGAACCCCTTGTTCAGAGGAGGAGGTCGCGTATTTGGGCCGAGGCCCCGGGATTACAGTTTCAAGCTTAATAAAAGAGTTAAAACACTGGCCCGAAAATCGGCTTTATCCTACAAAGCTCAAGAGCAAAACGTATCAGTGCTCGAGGATTTTACGTTCGAAAAGCCCGAGACTAAGCAATATGCCGAGTTCCTTAACAAGCTTTCGCTTTCCGACAAAAAAACCTTACTGGTTCTGGCCCAAAAGGATGACAACATTACTCTTTCTTGTCGCAATCTGAGTAAAGCCAAAGTAACCACAGCGGATTTGCTCAACACCTACGACTTGCTCAATGCTGATAATCTTCTGTTAAGCGAGGGTTCGTTGAAAAAGATTGAAAGTCTACTGAATTAGATGATGACAGTTCTATTAAAGCCCTTGGTTACTGAAAAGATCTCTGCTATGAATGAAGGCGGTACCTATGGATTCAAGGTGGCAACGACTGCGAACAAGATCCAAATCAAGAACGAGGTGGAGAAAACCTATGGAGTGAACGTCGAGAGAGTAAGAACCATGGTTTACAGGGGTAAGTCCAAAACCAGATATACCAAAACCAAGATCACTAAAGGCAAGACGGCTTCTTTCAAGAAGGCTCTGGTAACCGTGGCTGCTGGGGAAATTATTGATTTCTATAGCAACATCTAAAGGACTAGCGAAATGCCAGTTAAGAAACTTAGACCAATGACCCCAGGACAGCGCTTTCGTGTTGCTCCTGTCTTCTCAGAACTTACAGCAAGTGTTCCTGAAAAGTCTTTGGTCAAGTCTATAAAACGAAAAGGTGGCCGAAATAAACTGGGAAGAATGACTATTCGCAACGTTGGCGGCGGCCATAAAAAAAAGACTAGGCTCGTAGATTTTAAGAGGCAAAAGTTTGACATTCCTGCCACGGTGAAGACCATCGAGTACGATCCTACGAGAACTGCCTGGGTGGCTAAAATATATTATGCTGATGGTGCGAAATCTTATATCCTTGCCCCCCAGGGTATTAAGATTGGCCAACAGGTCATCTCCGGGGAGAAGGTGGCGCCTGAGGTTGGGAATACTTTGCCCTTGTCGAGCATCCCTTTAGGAACAATCCTTCACAATATAGAAATCAAACCAGGTAGAGGAGGTGCCATGGCCCGAAGCGCCGGATCTTACGTCCAACTTCTGGCCAGGGAAGGAAAGTATGCCACGGTTAAATTGCCTTCGGGTGAAATGAGAATGTTGTTAACTACATGTCTGGCGACCGTAGGGACTGTGTCTAACTCCGACCACATGAACGTGCGCATGGGCAAGGCTGGTAGGAATCGATGGCACGGCCTTCGTCCAAGGGTCCGCGGTGTTGCCATGAATCCGGTTGATCACCCTATGGGCGGGGGTGAAGGTAAGTCCTCCGGAGGACATCCCCGATCTAGGACAGGGCTGTATGCTAAAGGTTTTAAGACGCGAAAAACCAGAAAATACTCAGATAAGCTAATTATTAGCAAACGATAGCAGAATGGCGCGATCACTTAAAAAAGGACCCTACATAGATTTCCGATTGGAAAAAAAAGTAGATGTTCTGAATGAATCCGGCAAGAAAAAGGTCATCAAAACCTGGTCTCGCCGGTCTATGATTTCACCTGATTTTGTTGGGCACACATTCGCCGTGCATAATGGCAATAAGTTCATTCCGGTATACATTACTGAGAATATGGTGGGTCACAAGCTGGGTGAATTTGCGCCTACCCGAAATTTCCGTGGTCACATTTCCAAAAGAGATAAAGGGAGTAGGTAGATGGAAGCGGTAGCAAGACTCCGAAATTGCCCAACGTCTCCTCGCAAGATGAGGTTAGTGGCGGATTTAGTGAGAGGACAAAAAGTGAGCAGGGCTTTGAACATACTTAAGTTTGAACCTAATCAGGGTGCATTTCGACTCGAGAAACTGCTGCTGTCCGCAATATCCAATTGGCAGGCAAAGAACGAGAATACAAGGCTGGAGGAGGCAGACCTCTTTGTCAAAGAAGTGTTTGTGGATAGCGCCAGGATGCTAAAGAGACTCCGGCCTGCCCCTCAGGGTAGAGCACACCGGATTAGAAAAAGATCGAATCACGTGACCTTGGTGGTAGACAGTCTTGAACCCGCAGAAGAAATTCAGGAGAACAAACAACAAACCGATAAAGAGGACAAGTAATGGGACAAAAAGTAAACCCAGTTGGTTTAAGATTAGGAATTATTAAAGGTTGGGACTCCAATTGGTATGGAGGTAAGTCTTTTCCTGACAAACTGGTCGAAGATCAAAAGATCAGGAAATATGTTGAGGCTCGAATTCCCAAAGGAGGTATTGCCAAGATCGTTATCGAAAGAACTCTTAAGCGAATCACCCTGACGATTCATACCGCCCGTCCTGGCGTGGTTATTGGAAAAGGGGGAACCGAAGTTGACAAGATCAAGGAGGAGTTAAAAAAGCTCACCGGAAAAGACATCCAAATAAATATTTTTGAGATTAAGCGTCCTGAATTGGATGCTAGATTGGTAGGACAGTCTATAGCGCAGCAATTGCAGGCACGAATATCCTATCGTAGGGCCATGAAGCAAGCCATCGCATCCTCGATACGTGTTGGCGCCCAAGGGATCAAGATAAAAGTGTCGGGTCGATTAGGGGGAGCGGAAATGGCCAGAACTGAGCAATACAAAGAGAGCAGAATTCCTCTGCACACCCTTCGGGCCGAGATAGATTATGCCGTTTCCGAGGCCAATACCGTATACGGCAAGATTGGTATCAAGGTATGGATCTTCAAAGGAGAGGTTTTCGGCAAGCGGGACTTGTCTCCCAACGTCGGCATCAGCAACGCCGCCCCGAATCGTAGAAGAATGAACGAGCCTCCCAAACGCAGGCGAAGGTAGTCAAAGCTAGTTTTAATTAGAAATGTTACAGCCCAAGAGGACAAAGTATAGGAAACAACAGAAAGGACGGATCAAGGGAATCGCTAACCGAGGTCACCGTATTGCCTTCGGAACCTTTGGCATAAAATCTCTGGAGCCTGGATTTCTCACCAGCCGGCAAATTGAAGCCGCCCGAGTTGCTGTAACCAGGGCCATGAAAAGAGAGGGCCAGGTCTGGATCCGAGTATTCCCTGACAAACCGATGACAAAAAAGCCCGCCGAAGTTCGAATGGGTAAGGGCAAAGGAGCCCCCGAATTCTGGGTGGCTCGAATCAGACCCGGAACCATATTGTTTGAAACCTCTGGAATAGATCGTAAAGCAGGGCAAGAAGCTCTAAGGCTTGCCGCTCAAAAGTTGCCGGTCAAGACCAAATTTGTTGTACGGAGAGATTACCTGGAAAAATTGACATGAAGTACGAGGAAATAAAGGCCTTGAATTTGGATGAACTACGGGACCGCATGGCGACTGAGAAGGAGAATCTACAAAAATTGAAATTCGCTCATGCCATTTCTCCCATTGAGAACCCTATGAGAATCAGGGAAACTAAAAAGTTGGTTGCCAGACTGGCAACCGAACTGCGGTCCAAAGAATTGGCACAAGATTAATAAAAATGGAGCGAAACTTAAGAAAAGAACGAACGGGACAAGTGGTCAGCAATAAAATGGATAAATCCATAACGGTTGCGATCAGCCGCAAAGTAAAACACGGGGTCTACGGAAAATTCATTGGCAAAACCTCCAAGTTCATGGCCCATGATGAGAAGAACGAATGTGGAATTGGCGACACCGTGCGCATTATGGAAACTCGCCCCTTGAGCAAATACAAAAGGTGGAGATTAGTGGAGGTAATTGAAAGAGCGAAATAGCGATGATACAACAGGAATCCAAGTTGAATGTAGCTGACAACAGCGGAGCTAAAGAATTGCTCTGCATCCGCGTTCTTGGCGGTACCAAGAAACGTTACGCCAGCTTGGGTGACAAGATTGTCGTTACTGTGAAATCGGCTCTTTCTTCTTCTAGTATGAAGAAAGGAACGGTCTCGCGGGCCGTAGTTGTGCGGACTAAAAAGGAGGTCCGAAGGAAGGATGGCACCTATATCCGGTTTGAAGATAACGCAGCGGTACTATTAACTCCGCAGGACGAACCGACAGGAACAAGAATCTTTGGCCCGGTAGCTCGGGAGCTGCGAGAAAAGCAGTTTATGAAAATCGTATCCCTTGCCCCAGAAGTATTATAGATCATGAAAAGCAAATCAGTTAAGAAGATCCATCTAAACAAAGGGGATACTGTAAAGGTTATCGCTGGAAACTCCTCAGGTAAAACCGGCCGCGTATTGCTGATCGATGCGGTCAAGTATCGGGCCATAGTCGAGGGAGTGAATATGGTCACAAGGCACAAAAATCCCTCTGCGGCCAATCCTAATGGAGGAATTGAGAAACAGGAAGGCTCCATCCATTTGAGTAATCTGATGCTGTTGGATCCCTCTTCCGGAGAACCAACCCGAGTAGGAAGAAAATTAAATGAAAAGGGAAAACTTCAGCGGTTTTCTAAAAAATCAGGAGAATTCGTATAGCATGCAAACCAGACTTAGAGAAAAATATAACACGGAAATCGTCCCCGCATTGATCGAGAAGTTTAACTACAAAACGGTCATGCAGGTACCCAAGCTGGTTAAGATATCTGTGAATAAGGGAATCGGGTCGGCAACCGCTGACAAGAAATTGGTGGACAATGGAGTTGCCGAACTAACCCAAATAACCGGGCAGCAAGCAGTTGCCACCATCGCCAAGAAGTCGGTATCAAACTTCAAGCTTCGGGAGGGTATGCCTATTGGTGCAAAGGTCACTCTCCGCTCAGATAGGATGTTTGAGTTTATGGACCGTTTATTAAGCGTTGCCCTCCCCCGGGTTAGGGACTTCAGAGGGATTAATCCCAATGCCTTTGATGGGCGCGGCAACTATACTCTGGGCATCCAGGAGCAGATCATTTTTCCGGAGATAAGTATTGATAAGGTGACTAATATATCCGGTATGAACATAACCTTCGTGACCACCGCTCGAAACGATGAAGAATGCTATGAATTGCTGAAAGCATTCGGAATTCCATTTGCTAATAAAAACGAACCATCATAATGGCGAAAGAATCAATCAAGGCCCGAGAGAGGAAGAGAGCTAGAATGGTAGCTAAATACGCAACAAAGAGAGCTGAGCTGAAAGCCAGCGGAGATTATCAAGCACTGGACAAGCTTCCCCGCAACTCTTCGCCGGTCCGACTGCACAACCGGTGCAAATTGACTGGCAGGCCCAAGGGCTATATGAGAAAATTTGGAATTTGCAGAGTTACGTTCCGAGAAATGGCCGGAGCTGGTATGATCCCGGGAGTTACAAAAGCGAGTTGGTAATATACCTGAACATAGTTTTGATTGTTATGATTGTTAGGTAATTTTGCACCCCGTTTTTTAGAAGGCAGAACGCGAAAAAAAAAATACATGATTACAGATCCAATAGCTGATTATTTGACACGAATTCGCAACGCAATCAGTGCCAACCATCGAATTGTTGAGGTGCCGGCCTCCAACATGAAGAAAGAATTGACTAAAGTTCTGCATCAGAAGGGCTACATCCAGAGCTATAAATTCGAGGACGACCAGGCGATTCAGGGAACCATCAAGATTGCCTTGAAGTACAATCCGGTAACCAAGACTTCGGCAATCTACGGACTTGAGAGAATTAGCAAACCCGGCCTTAGAAAATATGCAAGGCACGATTCCTTACCCAGAGTTATGAACGGCCTTGGGATAGCAATTCTATCAACCTCCAAAGGGGTGATGACCGATAAAGAAGCTAATAAAGAGAATGTGGGTGGAGAGGTATTGTGTTACGTTTATTAATTGAATGACCGATGTCTAGAATTGGTAATAGACCCATAAATGTCCCCGAAGGCGTTACTGTAACCAGTGACAAATCGAGCGTTACAGTGAAAGGCCCCAAGGGTGAGTTAACCCAGGAGATTCATCCCGATATTAAGATGAGCATTTCTGAAAATCGGCTGAGTTTTGAAAGGCCAACCGAGCAAAAAAGACACAAGGCCCTTCATGGTTTGAGCCGCGCACTGGTTAACAACATGGTTATAGGGGTATGCGATGGTTATAAGAAGGAACTGGAGTTGGTAGGGGTAGGCTACAAGGCCTCGAATCAAGGAAATGTGCTGGAATTGAGTTTGGGTTATTCCCATAACCTGGTCCTGCAGGTGCCGAAGGAGCTGAAATTGTCAACCGAAACCCAAAAAGGAAAAAACCCGATGGTAACCCTGGAGGGCATTGATAAGCAATTGATCGGACAGGTAGCTGCAAAAATTCGATCTCTACGTAAGGTTGAGCCTTACAAAGGTAAGGGGATTCGATTTGTTGGAGAGCGGGTTAGGCGCAAAGCGGGCAAGACAGCTGCTAAATAGGAGATAATAATGCTTAGCAAGAAATATCAAAGACGATTAAGGATCCGGCGGGGAATTCGAAGGAAGATCGGCGGGTCTGTTCAAAGGCCCAGGCTCTCAATATTTCGAAGTAACAAGGCAATTTACGCCCAGATCATAAACGATGCTGACGGGCATACATTGGCTTCGGCTTCATCACGCGAGTTGAAAGGCAAGAAATTCGACATAGAGTTGTCGAAAGAAGTGGGCAAGCAATTGGCCAGCAAGGCAAAGGCCGGTGGCGTTGATTCGGTAATATTTGACCGGAGCGGCTATTTGTATCATGGAAAAGTCAAGGCTTTGGCCGAAGGTGCTAGGGAGGGCGGACTAAAATTCTAAACCTATGTCTCAGAAGAATATAAAGGCAGTAAAAGCCAGTGAAATTGACCTCAAGGAAAAGGTTGTGGCCATAAAGAGGGTTGCCAAAGTCGTAAAAGGTGGCCGTAGGTTTAGTTTTTCCTCGATTGTAGTGGTTGGAGACGGTGAAGGTGTAGTGGGGTTCGGACTGGGTAAGGCCAATGAAGTTACCGACGCAATTACTAAAGGAATAGATGATGCAAAGAAAAATCTGGTAAAGGTGCCGGTCCTGAATGGTACCGTTCCGCACCAGGCAATCGGAAAATATGGAGGCGGGCTGGTGCTTCTAAAGCCGGCCTCACCCGGAACCGGAGTAATTGCCGGTGGCGCCATGCGGGCTGTATTGGAGAGTGCCGGAGTACATAACGTTTTGGCAAAATCCAAAGGCTCCTCTAATCCTCATAACGTGGTCAAAGCGACTTTTGATGCTCTCTCAAAAATGAGAGATGCATTTACCGTGGCTCAGCAAAGAGGCATTTCCATGGAGAACGTTTTTAACGGATAGCAGCTATGGCTAAAGTCAAGATTATCCAGGTTAGGAGTACGATCTCCCGGTCAAAGCGACAGAAACTTACTATTCAAGCTTTAGGGTTGGGTCGAATCAACCGCTCCGTTGAGGTTGAGAACACTCCCCAAATTCAAGGCATGATAAACAAAGTGAGCCATTTGGTCTCGGTAAGCGAAGTATAAGATGAAGCTACATACCTTAAAGCCTGCTGAAGGTTCGGTAGGGAAAAACAAAAGAGTAGGAAGAGGACAAGGTTCTGGAAGAGGAGGTACTTCTACTCGAGGTCACAATGGGGCAAAATCCAGGTCCGGATATTCCCACAAATTTGGTTATGAAGGGGGCCAAATGCCCCTGCAGCGCCGGGTCCCTAAGTTTGGTTTCCGAAGCCCCAACAGGATTGAACTGAAGCCCATCAACCTCGATCGGCTGCAGCTACTGGTTGATAAGACCAAGGCAAAACTAATTGATATTGAGTTGCTGGTTGAGAATGGATTGATCAAGCCTAAGGACACGGTTAAGATTTTGGGCAGGGGAAAATTGAAGAGTAAAGTTGACGTAACAGCACACTTTTTTTCGAAATCTGCAACAGAGGCAATTGAAAAACTAGGGGGCAAGGTTACTCAGGCGAGTTCATGAGGAAATTTTTAACAACCATACGGAACATTTTTTCCATTGAAGATCTTAGGGTCCGGATCCTGAACACCCTGGGTTACCTGATCATTTTCCGACTAGGTACCTTTGTGGTCTTACCGGGAGTAGATCCGTCTAAATTAAATCAGGACCCAGGTGGAATTTTTGGCCTTCTGGATACCTTTCTGGGCGGAGCCTTCAGCAATGCTTCCATCTTCGGGTTGGGCATCATGCCATATATATCCGCGTCTATTATTCTCCAGTTGCTAACAGTGGCCGTGCCTTATTTCCAGAAATTGCAGAAGGAGGGAGATTCAGGTCGAAAAAAGATTAATCAGATCACCCGGGTTCTAACCATTGGTATTACGCTGGCTCAGGGGTCGGCTTACATTGCCACTACTATACCGCCTGAAGCGATTATGGTAGACCCCGCATTCTTCTCCATCTCCTCGATTATCATATTGTCGGCTGGAACAATTTTTTGCATGTGGCTGGGAGAAAGGATTACTGACAAAGGAATTGGAAACGGAATCTCGATGTTGATTATGATCGGGATTATTTCAAGGTTCCCAGCTTCTCTGGTTACGGAAGCGATTACCCGGGGTTTGGAAGGGGCTTTGGTGTTCGTCTTGGAAATCGTAGCGCTGTTTTTTGTGGTTATGGGTACTGTGATGCTTACCCAGGCGGTCCGTAGAATTCCTGTGCAATATGCCAAGCAAGTGGTTGGAAACAAGGTGTATGGAGGCCAACGCCAATATCTGCCGTTGAAGGTTAATTCGGCAGGGGTTATGCCCATAATCTTTGCCCAGTCAATGATGTTCCTGCCGGCGACGTTGGCAGGTCTGTGGGCCAGCAGTAGCGATATTGCATCAACAATCGGTCAAACCTTCAACGACTATACCTCGTGGCAATACAACTTGCTGTTTGCCGTGTTGATTGTGACTTTCACCTTTTTCTATACGGCCATAACCGTTAACCCAACTCAGATTGCTGACGATCTAAAAAGAAACGGAGGATTCATTCCTGGTATCAAACCGGGAAGGCATACCTCCGAGTTCATTGACAATATTTTGACTAAGATTACACTACCCGGTTCTCTTGCGCTTGCGGTGGTAGCCGTTTTGCCGGCATTTGCCGTGTTACTCGGTGTTTCCAGAAACTTCTCGCAATTTTACGGAGGCACATCTTTGCTAATTATGGTAGGGGTGATACTGGATACCTTGCAGCAGATTGAGAGTTACCTGCTTATGAGGCATTATGAGGGCATGATGAAATCGGGTAGGATCAAGGGTCGTTCTCAGGCCGCAGTGGCGTAGAGAGGATGATTCATTATAAGTCTGAGGAGGAGATTGATCTGATCAAAGAGAGTGGAGTGGTTCTTAGTAAAGTCCATGGGGAAGTAGCCAAATGGATAGCACAGGGAACCAAAACCAATCAACTTGACCAGATTGCCGAGGAGTTTATTAACGATCACAACGGGAAGCCGTCCTTTAAAGGCTACAACGGTTTTCCGGGTTCTTTGTGCATCTCAGTGAATGAAGAGGTGGTTCACGGAATCCCGGGGGACTATGAGCTGAGGGACGGCGATATCGTGTCGATCGATTGTGGCGTTCTTTTAAATGGTTTTCATAGCGATTGTGCCTATACATATCCGGTGGACGGAGTTGAGCCTGATGTTATGCAACTGCTAACGGTCACCAGGGACTCGCTGAGCTTGGGTATTGAAAAGGCCAAGGCCGGCAATCGAATAGGTGACATTGGTCATTCTGTCCAATATTATGTAGAAGGTTTTGGATACTCGGTGGTTCGAGAATTGGTTGGCCATGGCTTAGGGAAATCACTACATGAGAGTCCGGAGGTTCCTAATTATGGCAAGCGCGGAAAAGGAGCTATGATGAAGCAGGGCCTAGTTATAGCAATTGAGCCGATGATAAATTTGGGGCATCGTAGTGTAGTGCAGGAATCCGACGGGTGGACAATTCGTACCGCCGATCGTAAACCCTCGGCTCATTTTGAGCATACGGTCGCGATCATGGAGGAAAAAACCGAAGTATTGACGACACATAGGTATATAGAAGAAGTTATAGATTTTTAGAATGGCAAAACAAGCATCCATAGAGCAGGACGGCACAATTGTGGAAGCATTGTCAAATGCCATGTTTAGGGTAGAACTGGAAAATGGACATCAGGTGATAGCTCATATTTCAGGTAAAATGAGAATGCACTATATAAAGATCCTTCCTGGCGATAAGGTGAAGCTGGAAATGTCACCCTATGATTTGAGCAAAGGACGGATCGTCTATAGATATAAATAATTGAGGTATGAAAGTTAAGGCTTCCGTCAAAAAAAGAAGTATTGATTGCAAACTGGTTCGCCGCAAAGGCAAACTGTATGTAATCAACAAAAAGAATCCCAGGTTCAAACAAAGACAAGGTTAATTATGGCTAGAGTTTCAGGTGTTGACATCCCGGATAATAAGAGAGGCGAAATAGGTCTAACCTACATTTTCGGTATAGGCCGCCGTTCGGCTCAGCGAATTCTCACTAAGGCGGGAATCGAGTGGGATAAGAAGGTTGGTGCATGGACCGATGAGGAATCGAATACGATTCGGTCAATAATTACTGAGGAATTCAAGGTTGAAGGAGTTCTCAAATCCGAGGTGCAGTTGAGTATCAAGCGACTCCTGGACATCGGCTGTTACCGAGGATTAAGGCATCGAAAAAGCCTTCCTGTCAGGGGACAAAAGACTAAAAACAACGCCCGCACCCGGAAAGGAAAAAGGAAGACTGTTGCCAACAGGAAAAAGGCAGCTAAGCATAAAAATTAGTATGTATCATGGGTCAAAAGCGAAAGGATAAAGCACGAAAACGAGTAGTAGTAGTTGAACCGGTTGGTCAGGCTCATATTCGGGCGTCCTTCAACAACATCATAATCTCGATCACCAATTCCAACGGTCAGGTCATTTCCTGGGCGTCTGCGGGGAAAATGGGATTCAAAGGATCTAAAAAGAATACTCCGTATGCTGCTCAAATGGCAGCACAGGACTGCGGTCAGAAGGCTTACGATCAGGGCCTTCGAAAAGTGGAAGTCTTTGTTAAGGGTCCCGGATCGGGAAGAGAATCGGCTATTCGAACCCTGAGCAATGTTGGAATAGAAGTGGCGGCAATTAAGGACGTTACCCCTTTACCCCACAATGGCTGCAGGCCTCCCAAAAGAAGACGGGTTTGACAAAATATATTACTTAATTATGGCAAGATACTTAGGACCTAAGTCAAAGATATCCAGGAAATTCGGTGAGCCGATATTCGGCCCCAGTAAGGCACTTCAGAAAAAGGCATACGGGCCCGGCCATCACGGCAGGTCTCGTCGAAGGAAGCCGTCTGAATATTCTATTCAGCTGGCTGCTAAGCAAAAAGCTAAATACATCTATGGGGTTTTAGAAAAGCAATTCTCGAATTTGTTTCAAAAAGCCTCCCGCAAGAAGGGAATAACCGGTGAAATCCTGCTTCAAATGCTGGAGGCCCGGTTGGATAACACCGTCTATCGATTCGGCATAGCACCTTCCCGAAGAGCCGCCAGGCAGTTGGTAGTGCACAAACATATTACGGTCAATGGTAAAGTGGTTGGTATACCTTCGTATACTCTTAGGGCCAGTGACCTGGTTTCCATACGTGAAAAATCCCGATCCCTTGAGGCCATCACTACCAGCATTACCGAACATGCTCGCAGTTTTCCTTGGTTGGAGTGGGATAGTAGCGCTTTGACCGGCAAGTTTCTTAACCCTCCAAGGAGGGATGAAATTCCTGAGAATATTCAGGAGCAACTCATAGTTGAACTTTACTCTAAATAATTACATCAGTTAGACAAGCTAAATAATATGTCGATTCTAGCATTTCAAATGCCCGAGAAAGTGGTAATGGAGAAAGCCGACGACTTTCACGGGCTGTTCACATTCAAACCTCTTGAAAAAGGTTATGGGGTTACCGTTGGAAACTCCTTGAGAAGAATATTATTGTCTTCCTTGGAGGGCTATGCAATCACGGGCATTAAGATACCAGGTGTACTACACGAGTTTTCTACCCTAAAAGGCATCGTTGAAGACGTATCTGAAATAATACTTAATCTTAAGATGGTACGATGGAAAAAGGTATCAGATGTACTCGACAGCAGGGTTACGGTTACCATAAAGGGTCAAAAACAATTTCGTGCGGAAGACATCGCCAGATTTACGTCCTCGTTCGAAATTCTTAATCCCGAGCAGGTAATTTGCAATTTGGATGAAGAGGTGGAATTTGAAATTGAATTGACAGCTGAAAAGGGTCGGGGCTATGTCCCGGCTGAAGAGAATAAGCCTAAGGAACAAGTATTTGGATACATTCCTATCGATGCCGTTTTTACCCCAATTAAGAACGTCAAGTATAGCATTGAAAACACCCGGGTAGAACAAAAAACTGATTATGAGATGCTGATTCTAGACATAGAAACTGATGGCTCAATTCATCCGGAAACTGCGCTCAAAGGAGCGGCTAACATATTGATTCAGCACTTCATGTTATTCTCGGATCAGACTATGATTCTCGAGACAGCGGCTAAGGGAGAACCGGAAGCAGTGGATGAAGAAATGCTCCACATGCGGAAATTGCTCAAGACTCCTCTTAACGATCTGGACTTGTCTGTTAGGGCTTACAATTGCCTCAAGGCAGCGGATGTGAAGACGCTGGGAGACTTGGTTCAGTTAGAAATTTCGGATATGATGAAATTCAGAAACTTTGGTAAGAAGTCTCTCGCTGAATTGGAACAACTGGTGTCGGAAAAGAGCCTCTCCTTTGGAATGGATCTGATTAAGTACAAATTGGAGGAGGAGTAAAAGCCATGAGACACGGCAAGAAATTCAATCATCTTGGGCGCACCCCTCCTCATCGCAAGGCCATGCTTTCTAACATGGCCACTTCCCTTATTATGAACAAGAGGATAACCACTACGGTCGCCAAGGCTAAAGCCCTGAGGAAATACGTTGAACCGATTCTCACTAAAGCCAAAACCGATTCGACTCATTCCAGGAGACTAGCCTTTTCATATCTGAAAGACAAGCATTCGGTGACAGAGCTATTCGGAGAGGTGGCTGACCGCATTGCCACGAGGCCTGGTGGTTACACCCGAATTATCAGGTTGGGAAATCGCTTGGGTGATAACGCGGAAATGTGCATGATAGAGTTGGTGGACTACAATGAGAATCTGCTCAAGGAAGCCAAACCCTCTAAATCCAAAACCAGGAGAGGGAGAAAAGGTAAGGGGCCAGAAACTCAAACTGCCGACGAGAATCAGACCACGCAGAAACTACAAGAGCAACCCCTAAAGGAGCGGGCGGAAGCTGAGGAAGTGGTTGCTGAGGATGAGGACATCGATGAAACTCCAACAGCTGAAACTGCCGCTGCGGAAACCGAAGATCAAGTATCGGAAGCCGCCGCGGAAGAGACTTCCGAGGCGGATGTTAGTTCCGAGGAAGTTAAAACCAAGGAGGCTCTGGCTGAGACTGAAGAAGTGGTTTCTGAGGCCGAGGACACTGATGAAACTCCTACAGTTGAAAGTGCTGCTGCTGCAACCGAAGATCAAGTTTCGGAAGGCTCTACCGGAGAGTCTTCGGAAGCGGACGTTAGTTCCGAAGAAGCGAAAACTGAGGAACCCATGGCTAAGGTGGAAGAAGCGGTTGCTGAGGATGAGCACACCGATGAAACCACGACTGCTGAAAGTGACGCTCCATCGACCGAAGATCAGGGATCGGAAGTCGCTGCCAAAGAGGATTCGGATGCGGATGCAAGTGCCGAGGAAGTGAAGACCCAGCAGGTTCCAGATGCAACTTCTTCCGAGTCTAAGGGTTTGGAGTCTGAAATTGATGAAGCAGCCGATGCGACTGAAACGGAACCGGCAAAACCGACCGAGGAGTCGGGAGAGGGCCAGGTCGAACCGGAGAAGCCCGGAGACCCCGATGATGCCGAACCAAAGAAATAGCGCCAAAATGACGTCAGAAAAAACCAGGGGGTTAAGCTATATGTTTAATCCCTTTTTTATTTTTGTTCCAGCTTCAATGAGCTAAACTATTCTCCCAAATGACCAAAAAAAATGGAAAAATTCCGGCTGCTTTGCTACTTGACGATGGGAGCGCCTTTGTAGGGATCTCCATTGGAAAAGCAGGAACCAACGGCGGCGAGATTTGCTTCAACACCGGGATGACAGGTTACCAGGAGATTTATACAGATCCCTCGTACCATGGCCAGATTCTCGTAAATACCACGGCTCATATTGGGAATTATGGTGTTGTGGATCAAGAAGTTGAATCAAGCAAGCCGCAGATAAGTGGCCTGGTTGTGAATGAGTTCACTAAGATTTATAGTCGTAAAACGGCCTCTCAAAGCCTGGATAGCTACTTAAAGGAAGCTCAAGTGGTAGGCATTGCCGGCATTGACACCCGGATGATCGTTAGGCACATCCGGAGCAAAGGTGCGATGAACGGAATTATTTCATCCGAAAACACCGACCTTGAGTGGATGCAAAAAAAATTGAAAGAGGTGCCTTCTATGGATGGCCTTGAGCTGTCTTCCAAGGTTACTTGCGAGAGTCCCTACTTTTACGGAAGGGAGGGAGGAATACGGATCGGGGTCCTGGACCTGGGTATCAAAGCCAGTATTCTTAAGAATTTCGCCGCAAGAAACTGTCATTGTCAGGTATTTCCCGCTCGCACAGCGTTTGAAGAAATGGAGGCCTGGCAACCCGAGGGATACTTCCTGTCGAACGGACCAGGTGACCCTTCAGTAATGGACTACGCAATTGACACGGTGAAGCGAATCTTGGCAACCGACCGACCGGTATTCGGTATTTGCCTGGGACATCAAATCCTGGCATTGGCCTCCGGTATAAGCACTTACAAAATGCATCATGGCCATCGGGGGTTGAATCATCCGGTGAAGAATCTTGGAACAGGCCTTTGCGAAGTGACCTCTCAAAACCACGGGTTTGCAGTTAATGCAGAAGCGATTGAGAATCACGATGCGGTTCAAGTGACCCACGTCAATCTTAATGATGACACGATTGAAGGGATTCGACTCAAGGATAAAAGGGCCTTTTCGGTCCAGTATCATCCGGAATCCTCGCCAGGTCCGCATGATTCACGTTATTTATTCGATAACTTCTTAGAATTGATTAATAGAAAAGAGTATGAGCTTAATTGAGAATATTCATGCCCGTCAAATCTTTGATTCTCGAGGGAATCCGACTATCGAGGTAGATGTGGCTACCGAAAATGGCTGCTTCGGCAGGGCCGCTGTTCCCTCGGGTGCTTCAACGGGCGTTCATGAAGCGGTGGAACTCAGAGACGGCGACAAGAGCCAGTACATGGGAAAAGGCGTTCTAGGGGCAGTAGATAATGTAAACGGCAAAATTGCCATGGAGATAATTGGTATGTCGGTCCTGGACCAGAGGTTATTGGATAAAACTTTGATTGACCTGGATGGTACTGAAAACAAGGGCAACCTGGGTGCAAATGCGATTCTGGGCGTCTCGCTGGCGGCTGCCAAGGCCGGGGCAGCCGAAACCGGCCAGAGTTTATTCCGATATGTCGGCGGAGTCAATGCTAATACGTTGCCGGTTCCGATGATGAATATCCTCAACGGGGGTAGTCACGCCGATAACTCGATTGATTTTCAGGAATTCATGATCATGCCGGTAAGCGCTCCAACTTTCTCGGAAGCCATTAGAATGGGATCGGAAGTATTCCATAATCTTAAGAAGGTCCTGGCTGACCTTGGGCACTCCACCAATGTCGGCGATGAAGGAGGTTTTGCCCCTAATCTGGGCTCCAACGAGGAGGCTATTGAGGTGGTCCTAAAGGGGATTGAAGAGGCAGGATACAGGCCTGGGGATGATGTGGCCATTGCGCTTGATCCGGCAAGCTCGGAATTCTTTGAAGCCGACGATGGCGTTTACCACCTTAAATGGTCAACCGGGGACAAACTGAGCCCTCAGGATATGGCAGATTATTGGAAGGACTGGGTCGACAAATATCCGATAATCTCTATCGAAGATGGTATGGCCGAAGATGACTGGGATGGCTGGAGAATACACACCAGCTCGATTGGTAAACAAGTACAACTCGTTGGCGACGATCTTTTTGTTACCAATGTCACAAGGTTGGCGAAAGGAATTGAAATGAACATTGCCAATGCCATCCTGATCAAAGTTAACCAAATTGGTACCCTGAGTGAAACTATGGAGGCCATCAATTTAGCCAGGTCCCATTCTTATAAAAATGTGATGTCACACCGTTCTGGCGAGACCGAAGACAATACAATCGCTGACCTTGCTGTTGCCTTGAATACTGGTCAGATTAAAACCGGCTCTGCATCCCGCTCAGACCGGATGGCCAAATATAATCAACTAATTAGGATTGAGGAGGAGTTGGGAGATATTGGTTATTTCCCCGGCAGAAATATGTAGCAAAAAGGCCCGGTGAAACTTAGGTTTATTATTAATTGCCTCATAATCATTATATTGTGAAAAATTTCTTTAGTTATGATTAGGAGATTGCCCAAGATTACCAGGAATTTCTTCTTTGTTTTCGGATGTTTTTTCCTCTTCTGGTTGCTGTTTGTTGATTCCAACGACATATTCTCTCAATACCGAATGTCTCGCAAATTAGAAGCTTTGGAATCTCAGAAGGACTACTATAAGGCAAAGATCAAAGAGGTGGAGCAGGAACGGGAAGAATTGTTTTCGGATCCTGAATTGCTTGAGAAATTTGCCAGGGAAAAGTATCTAATGAAGAAGGAGAAAGAGGATCTCTATATTGTCGCCAAGGATTAAGTTGGCTAGCGGTCATATTTTTTTTTATTAAGTCCTCAGCCAAATGGGGACTTTTTTCGTAATCAAACTAGGACCGGGACACATTCCGGCATTGTATTTGACAATTTACTTCAAGTTGATAATGGTGTGATATGAGAAAGATCTTGTTAGGCGCATTCGTCTTCGGCTTGGTAATTTTGGAGGCTCGAGCCCAGGAAGGGGAAAGCCCTTCGAATTCGACCGTATCCCCGCAGCAGGTAAGTTCACCATTTTCTTCATTCAAAGAGCGAGTCTTTGCCGGAGGAAACCTGGGAGCTAGCTTCGGGACCATTCAGTACCTTTACCTGGCGCCCATAGTAGGGTATCGTATCACTCCTAAATTCTCAGCAGGCGGGGGGATTATCTACCAGTACCTTCGCGACACCCGGCCCCCTGAGCTTACTACCAACAATTACGGTGGAAATCTGTTCGCCCGACGTGCAATTTACGGACCATTATTCGCTCAGATAGAATATGAATATCTCAATTTCGAATACGTCACCAATTTCAACGGCACTGAATTTCAAACTGCGCGTAGAGGCTATAATAGTGTTTTTATCGGCGGTGGAATCGCTCAGCCGTTGGGCCGGAACGCCGCGTTTATGCTTTCCGCATTTTATAATCTCACTTACGATAGTTCCGAACAGATTAGTCCCTACTCTCGTCCATGGGTTTTTAGGGTAGGAATCGTAGCCGGTTTCTAAAGCTTTAGCCCAAATTGGGATCCGACCTCAGCCAGGTCCTCAAGGACCTTCCGGTGCAAAGGAATACCCTCTTGAAGTCGAAGCTTCTCCATTTCTCTTTCTGGATCTCCAGGTACTAAGACATTTTGACCTGGATTTGCCGGGGTGGATTGCCTAAAACGTTGAATCCAGTTATCCATGTGAAACTTGAATTCGGCTGTGGTACGAAATCCATCAATTCTCAATGCCCCCAGGAAGTGGCCGGTTAGCTCGCCAACTGGATCCTTGGGAATTGGGAGGTAACTTGGGAAAGGAGGGACCCAGGGTCCGTAATTTGCTCCCGAAAAAACTCCTGAGAATAAATCAACGATTGCTCCCAGGCAATACCCTTTATGGCTACCATGCTCCCGATTACTGCCAAGAGGCAAAAGCGCACCCCCCTCCGTCAGGACATTCGCATTACTGGTGTCGTTGCCCTTCCTGTCCTGAACCCATCCCAACGGTGCGTCCCGTTCCTCACGCTGAAGGATCTCGAGTTTACCTGCGGCTGCGGTCGTCGTGGCGAAATCAGCTACAAACGCCGGTTCCTGGCCGGCAGGGATTGCCACAGCGATGGGATTTGTTCCCAGTAGTTTTTCCTTGGAAAATGTCGGCGTGACAAGGGCGCTGGCGTTGGTCATTGCCATGCCGATCAGATCTTTTTCAAGCCCCATCATAGCGTGGTAGCCGGCGATACCAAAGTGATTAGAGTTTTTCACCGCAATCCAACCGCTTCCCACGTCTTCGGCTTTTTCCATGGCTGCTTGCATGGCCAATGGGGCCACGACCAGTCCCAGTCCCCCATCTCCATCAACCACTCCGGTGCTCTTGGTTTCGTGGACGACCCGGATATTGGGGGTGGTATTTATTCTCTTTTGCTCCCATAACCTAACATATCCACTCAATCGTGCCACCCCGTGGGAATCGATCCCTCTTAAGTCGGCTGAGAGAAGAACTGTGGTAGCGATTTCTGCGTGCTGGACTGAACACCCCATTTTCTTAAATATCTGCTTGACGAAGTCAGATAGCTCCTCATGCTGTAACGTTGTCCGCGTAGACTCTGCTGACATTGCGGTCATTCTGCCCATTGTTTTAGTTGTGCAGCCAGGACTCCCTCTTTGAGCGCATAAGAGGACACTCTGATCCGATTTTGCAACCGGACGTGGTCCAGCACACTCTTTATCAGGCAGCATGCTACCACTATCATATCTACTCTCATATCTATCATTCCCGGAATGGCCGCCCTTTCCCGTCGATCTTTAGTTGTGATTTGCTTATATATTTTCAGAAAATCATCCCTCATCAATTCAAATTCGATGGCTTCCAGCTGCTTTGGTTGGCTCCTGGCAAGATAGCTAATATCTATTAAGGTATCGAAGGTCCCGGATGAGCCCACAAGTGTCAGTGGTTCCCATAATTCTGCTTTTTGCCAAAGTCTTTCAAGCTCGAGCCTAAGATAATTATCGATCTCCTTAATTTCGACCGGCGTGATGGGGTCTGAAGAATGAAATTGATCCATCATCCTTTGAGCTCCGATTTCGAAGCTGTCCATCCAGAAAGTCTCATGGCCATTTGCCAGAATAAACTCCACACTTCCGCCGCCTATGTCCATGATCAACGAATTGTCCATATTCTGATCTAAGGCAAGATTTACTCCCTGATAGATCAGTTCAGCTTCCTCATGGCCCGATAGTGTATCGATTACAAATCCGGTTTCTTCGTAGATTGTCGAAATGAACTCCTGGCCATTCATTGCGTTTCTAAAAGCACTGGTAGCTATGGCTTTTACGTTATCAATTCCCTCATCATCGATAATTGACCTGAATGATCTTAGAGTGGTCATAGCGCGCTGTTGGGCCTCGGAGGTTATGACGCTTTCACTAATTCCACCCTGTCCGATTCTTACAGGTACTTTGGTATTGTTGAATATCCGAAATCCCTGGACTGCGGTTTCAGCTAGAAGCAGGTGGAACGTATTGGTGCCAAGATCAATTACCGCCAGTTTCATAAAGCCAAGATTTTGCCAATATTAAAGCTTTACCCAGACCAATGCCAGCCGAAGGTCCCTTAATTCATAATTGACCACATTGCCCTGTTTGGTTCAAATTAAATCTTTATATCTTGGCAAGATTTCACAATGGTCCAGCCAAAACCTTACGGTTGATGGGAACGAAAAAGAAAATCCTATACACTCTACCGACGAATAAGGAAAAGCAACTGCTTTTACAGGAAAAGAACCAGGAAGCCCTTGCCGGTGGGGGTAAGAAACGGGTGGGGACCCAGCACGCCAAGGGAAAATTAACGGCCCGGGAAAGGCTCGAATTGCTGCTGGACCGGAATTCATTCGAGGAGATCGGTAAATTCGTCACCCATCGGGGAAAAGACTTTGGGCTAGACAAGGAATACTATCTGGGAGATGGAGTGGTCACTGGCTATGGGACCATATCGGGAAGGTTGGTCTACGTGTTTTCCCAAGACTTTACCGTCTTTGGAGGCTCGCTTTCTGAAACGCACGCTGAGAAAATAGTCAAGTTGATGGATCTGGCCATGAAGAATGGTGCGCCTTTGATTGGCTTGAACGACTCAGGAGGCGCCCGGATCCAAGAAGGGGTAGTATCGTTGGGAGGCTACGCCGACATTTTTTATAGAAATACACTGGCTTCAGGAGTAATTCCGCAAATTTCAGCAATCATGGGGCCCTGTGCGGGTGGAGCTGTTTACTCTCCGGCGATTACGGATTTTATATTTATGGTCGAAAACACGTCCTACATGTTCGTGACGGGCCCCAATGTGGTCAAGACCGTAACTCATGAACAGGTGACTGCCGAAGAATTGGGCGGTGCTTCAACCCACAGCATCAAGAGCGGGGTTACCCACTTTGCGTGTAGCAACGAAGTCGACTGCATTGCTAATATCAAAAGGCTTATGCAGTATATTCCTCAAAACTGTGAGGAGGAACCACCACGACTTGATTACACGAATGGGTCAAACGAGCTTCGAACAGTATTGGGTGATATTATCCCGGATAATCCCAATCAACCCTACGATATGCGCGAGGTTATTAACGGTATTGTTGATGAAGACTCTTTCTTTGAGGTACATCAGAACTTTGCCGAGAATATAGTTGTGGCCTTTTCGCACTTGGGTGGTCGAAGTATCGGCGTGGTGGGGAACCAGCCGGCCTCTCTCGCAGGGGTACTTGACATAGATTGTAGCGTAAAAGCAGCCCGCTTTGTTCGGTTTTGCGATTGCTTTAACATCCCATTGTTGGTACTGGTGGATGTTCCGGGTTTTTTGCCGGGGACTGATCAGGAATGGAATGGCATCATCAGCAATGGGGCGAAACTGCTTTACGCCTTCAGTGAGGCTACCGTCCCTCGGGTTACGGTGATCACCAGGAAGGCTTATGGAGGCGCGTATGATGTTATGAACTCAAAGCACATCGGTGCCGATTTGAATTATGCCTGGCCTACGGCTGAAATAGCGGTGATGGGAGCCAGGGGTGCATCTGAAATTATCTTCAAAAGAGAAATAGCACGAGCTAAAGAACCCGAAAAGAAACTACAGGAAAAGATAACCCAGTACGAGGAAAAGTTTGCGAATCCCTATAAGGCGGCTCATAGAGGTTTCATCGACGAGGTTATTCTTCCTCAAAATACACGAAGAAAGCTTATACGGGCCTTCCAAATGCTGGAGAATAAGGTAGACCAGATTCCTAAAAAGAAACACGGAAATATTCCCTTGTAAGGAGTACAAATCTATTACTTGACCAAAAGAATGGACAAAAAGACGAAGGCCTTCCTATATGAGTACTTAAACAATGCTTCTCCAACGGGCTTTGAAGCTTCAGGACAGCAAATCTGGTTGGATTTCATAAGGACCTATGTAGACCACCATTTTTCCGACACTTACGGTACTGCGGTAGGGGTGATCAATCCCGAATCCGAGTACAAAGTAGTCATTGAGGCCCATGCCGATGAGATCTCATGGTTTGTAAACTACATTAGCGATGACGGATACATTTATGTGCGGAGGAATGGGGGCTCGGATCATGTTATTGCCCCATCAAAGCGCGTGAATATCCATGGAGATAAGGGAGTCATCAAGGGTGTCTTCGGTTGGCCGGCGATTCACGTCAGGATCGGGGAAGAGAAAGAGTTGAAGCCCACTTTGAAGAATATATTTGTGGATATCGGTTGCACCTCGAAGAAGGAAGTGGAACAACAAGGGGTACATGTGGGCAGCGTTATAACTTTTGAGGACGAATTAACCGAATTAAACCAGAAATATTTTGTTGGACGGGCACTGGACAACCGTGTGGGTGGTTTTATGATCGCCCAGGTTGCCAAGCGCATAAAACAGGGGAAAGTGAAATTGCCCTTTGGCCTTTATGTGGTCAATGCTGTGCAGGAGGAAATAGGATTGCGGGGTGCCCAAATGATAGCCCATCGGATCAGACCCGATTTGGCCATAGTAACTGACGTTACCCATGACACTCATTCCCCTTTATATGACAAAAGGATCAGCGGTGACGTAATGGCCGGTGATGGACCAGCGCTTACCTATGGGCCGGCCGTACACAATAATGTACTGGATATGATCATTAAGGTGGCAGACAAAAATGGAATTCCGTTTCAGCGTTTATCGGTATCGAGGAGCACAGGAACTGATACTGATGCTTTTGCCTATTCAAATCAAGGGGTAGCCTCGGCGCTTATTTCGCTTCCCCTTAAATATATGCACACAACGGTTGAAATGGTCCATAAAGTCGACATTGAAAACGTAATAAATTTGATGTTTGAATTTTTGAAGCAACTGAAATCGGGACATGATTTCAGGTACCTTAAGTAAAGCGGACCCATTGGACAAAGCATCAAAGCCAATCGGGTTGATTGCGGAACTTGAAAAAATCCGCCTGTCCAGGTGGCATATTGGGCTTTGATCCTGGCCATAGTTGTTGCCGTGTTGGTAACCGGGAAGGAGTTGTTGATCCTTTTGTTATCGCCATGGTTATTGGACACCTCATTAAGGCCCTACACGACTGGATCGGCCGCTTCAAAGTCCGTGGAAGACCGGCGCCCAAATGGTTTCGTGCACCATTATCTTTGGTAATAATCCTTGGGGTGCTCTATGGGATGGGAAAATTTTGACCTACAAAGTGGAGCTGATGATAGCCGCTTGGCCGGAATACCAGATAAACATCAAGATTTTCCTTCAGCAAATGGAGGTTTATTTGGATTAGAGAATCTGGATGAGAACCTTCGCATTCGGTTTCAAAACTTTGATGTCAGGCCTCTACTCAAGGTCTTCGATCATAAATTAAGGGCAATCCATCGGGACGATCCTCACAATATTGCCGGGATATCAGGTTGCTGACGGATATCAATAATAGTATCAGTGATTATCTGTTCCTGAAGACGATTGTAAGCTTTATTACCGGACTTTTGAGCTATTTTATCCTTGTTCTAATTGGGATAGATTTTCCGGTTTTCTGGGCCTTTTTGATATTCATTCTCAATTTCATTCCAAATACCGGTTCCCTCATTGCCACCATCTTTCCGGCTCTTATATCCTTGGTTCAATGCGCTTCTTTTGGGCCCTTCCTGTTGGTTCTCTTAGGGGTCGGTGGCGTTCAAGTTGTAGTAGGCAACTTAGTAGCCCAAAATCATGGGGACTTCTCTAAATCTCAGCCCACTTGTGATAATTCTTTCCCTTACATTCTGGGGATATATATGGGGAGTGGTAGGCATGGTCCTGGCGGTACCGATAATGGTGATCTTAATAATCATTTTAAATCAGTCCTTCAACCCGGATCATAGCCATTCTTTTGTCAGAAAAGGGCGATGTTGGAGAGCCCTCCGAACCGCAGGATTGATCCTCCTAGGAAGTGGAGAATTCCATTTTTATCCCCGCAAGAGCGAGGTGTTTCCAAAACCCCGGATAAGATTTATCAACGACGTATGGGTCCTGGACCACTATATCGCCCAGCGCCGCAAGGCAAGCAAACGACATGGCCATTCGATGGTCATGGTATGTTGCAACTTCCAACGGTTGAGGACTTTTGAGGCTGGCCCTCCCCGAAAGCTTCCAATGCCCCTCATTTGAGCTGACCAGATCCACTCCGAATTTTCCTAATTCAGCTATTAGAGCCGATATCCTGTCGGTCTCCTTAATAGCCAGATTTTCAATACCTGTGAACTTGCAGGTTTTGCCCAGGCCCGCGCACGATACCGCGACAGTTTGAGCTAAATCAGGAATGGGCTTGAAATCAATTTCCGAGGGGCCTTCGACCTGTTTTGTAGACAGCACCACCGCGTCCTCAACGTACTTGGTTGCCACGCCGAGCTTGTTCATGATCGTGGCAATTTGCTGATCCCCCTGGTTGGAGTTTTCGCGTAGCCCGATGAGTGTGATTTTATCCGCTTTAGCTAGGCTTACTAACGAATACCAATAGCTGGCCGCCGACCAATCTGATTCTACCTGGTAATCTACTCCGATATATTGCTGTGGTGATATCTGGATCGAATCCTCTTGCCAACTGCCTGTAGCTCCATACTCCTTCATAATCGCTAGGGTCATTTCTACATAGGGCCGGCTTACCAATTCTTGGTCAATTTCCAGCAGCAGACCCTGAGGCAGCGTTGGAGCTATCATAAGCAGGGCCGAAATATATTGGCTACTAATATCTCCCTTGAGTTTAATACGGTGTTGTTTTTGACCCGGAAATGACTTAAGCAATAATGGGGGAAATCCTTCAACTCCTAAGTAATCTATTTGGGCTCCAATTTCACGTAATGCATCCACCAGGGTACCAATTGGCCGTTCCTGCATCCGGTGGCTTCCCGTTAAGATTCTTTCATCAGAGGTCAAGGCGAAATAGGCAACCAGGAACCTCATCGTGGTTCCGGCATCGATTACGTTTAGCTCCTTATCCTTACTTCTTAAGAGCCAAACCATGGTCGAAGTATCTCTGGCTTCCGATAAATTGTTGATTGGATTACTTAGGTTCCCCAGCGCCGTTATTATCAAAGCCCGGTTACTCTCACTTTTGGAGCCTGGCAAGCGGATCCGGGTTTTGTTTAACTCCGGTGTATGGAAGAGCTTTAACTTGAGCAAATATCCCTGCGTGAACCAGTATTTGGTAGAAAATCAAAAATATTCAAAAAAAGACTGCATTTGGTATAACCTTTTGGGGAAATTTTAGGTTTATTCTAATAGGGATCATTCCCAAATGTTTAACGTAAAAAGATGACTACTGGTAAAACTGTACTAACATTCCTAGGAGGGGCTGCGGCAGGAGTTTTAGCTGGTATTCTTTTAGCACCCAAGAGCGGAAAGGAAACCAGAGAAGAAATCGCCAAACGGGCCACTGAGATTACTGACGAAATTGGATTAGCGCTGGAGGCTAATGGCCAAAAGATCAAGAGCCTAACCAATTCGGCCATCGCCGAGGTCAACAAGAAGGTCGCCGAAATACTTTAGTAATCCGGTCCTGAAAATTCTTCCTATTGGGCGCTCTGATAGAATTCAAGAGCTGAACGGATTTCGTGCGCCTTCACCGACACGTCATATGCGGCGCGTCCGATTTCTTCCAATAGTACACACCGCACATCCGAATTCACATTCTTTTTGTCCTGGGTGGTAAGCTCAACTATTCGATCCAGCTCTTCCGTACGTAAGGTGATTTTACCGAAAGTGCTAATAAGCTGGTCACAGATTTCATTCAACTGTGAGTCAGCCAACCCTTTCTTAAGGGTTGACAACCAAGTCTCCGCAACCATTCCTGCCGCAATCGCTTCCCCATGCAATAGGTCTTGCTGTCTGGAAAGATGATGGGCCTCAATAGCGTGGCCGATGGTGTGCCCGAAATTCAAGATTTTCCTCAGTCCTGCTTCTTTGGGATCGTGCGCTACAAATCTTTGCTTTATTTCCACTGATTCAGGAACGACCTTCTTCCAGTCCAAATCAAGGAAGTTCTGTCTGGATACTTCAGTCCAACTTGACCCGCTGGCTATCAGACTGTGCTTTAAAACCTCGGAATAGCCCGACCGCAACTGCCGTTCGCTTAGAGTATCCAGGAACTCAGTGTTTATGATCACCGTCTTTGGTGATTGGAAAAGTCCAATATGATTTTTGAAATCCTCAAAATCGACTCCCAGTTTTCCACCTACACTGGCGTCCACCTGGGCCAAGAGCGTTGTTGGAATGTTTATGAAATCGATTCCTCTTTTGAAGGTAGCCGCGCAGAATCCGCCCATGTCGCCAATTACTCCACCTCCAAGGTTGACTAATAGAGAATTCCTATCGTAATTCAGTTGAGTAAGCTGAGTCCAAATGGATTGGCAACCTTTAAGGTTTTTGTTTGACTCTCCGCTCAAAATGCGAATGAGGTCGTGGCTGGGTAGGTCGATTGCAATTCTGGGATAGCAACTCTTTTCCGTGTTCTCGTCAACCAGGACGGCAATGCGGCTGTAACCTCCGGTTTCAAGGAATTCGGTCAAGGCCGCTGATACATCCTTGAAGATAATTGGAGCCAAATCCATCGTGCTTAGCATAATTTGGCATAACTACCCAGCCACTTCAGATCTTCCCTGTGTCTGGTTAGGATCTCCGCAACATTCTCATCAAGATGATGTCCCTCAAATTCTATAAAAAACCAGTAAGTGAAATTCTTACCTCGTTTTGCAGGATAGCTTTCAATCTTGGTAAGATTGATGCCTGCCCGGTGGAATTCCTCTAGAAACGCTGCCAAACCACCAGGCCGGTGAGGAAGCTTAGCTATGATCGAGGTTTTGTCGGCCTCAGTGGACTGACTTGAAGAATTCTTGGAGATTATCAAGAATCGGGTTTGATTATTGGAAGAATCTTCAATGTTATCAAATAACAGAGGAAGGTGGAATTCTTTCGCGGCAACGTGAGAACAAATAGCGCCAGAGTAATCCTCTTCCATGGCTATTTTCACGGCCTTGGATGTAGACTGTACCGGGATTTGCTCTACGCTGGAGTCTGCCAAATGCTCCCTTATGAATTTGCGGCATTGTTTGAAAGCAATGTCGCGTGAGTAAATCTTTTTAATTTGGGACAGACTTTCTTCCCTGGTGCCAAAAGCAAAGTGGATGTCAAGAGGCATTTCGGCCGCGATTTGTATATCGAATTCTTCCAATAGATACACCGTTTCGCTTACCACTCCTTCCTGGTTGTTTTCGACTGGAATTACTCCATATTTAGATTTTTCGGTATCCACGGTTTCAAATACAGATCGTATTGAGTTCAGCGTCAGATAATCATTCATCGCCCCAAATCTCAATTCTGCAGCTTGATGGCTGAAGCTGCCGAACGGCCCCAAGTAGGATACTCGTTGCGGAAGTTCTAAGCTTCGGCTGACGGAAAAAATTTCCCAAAAAATGGCCTCAACGGCCCTTTTGTCCAACAATCCCTTGTTGTCACCAACCAGACGCTCAACTATCTCTTTCTCTCTTTCAGGATGATAGATCGGGCTCTGATCCTTCTTCTTGATCTTACCGATCTTCTTCACGATTTCCATCCTCTGATTAATGATCGAAAGGATCTGATTATCGAGCTGATCGATTTCTTTTCTTAGCTCTTTTAGGCTCAAAGCGTTATGTCAGTTCGGATTGGTCAAGGCAAATTTAGGCAATGGGCAGCTCATAATAAATGCCTGATTGAAAACTGTAATATATTTATATTTGCCCATTGTTCAGGCCTGATGCAGAATACTCCCAAGGAAGCATTTACCGATACATCCGTAGCGTTCTCGGTTAAATCCGATTGGGAGCTCCGAAAAGCCTACTGGCTTTTTGCCATTGTGAACAAGAATCTCACTGCTTGGCTGGCCATTAAATTTGTGAAACTCGGTTTTTTGCTGCGGCTTCCCATCAAAAAGATAATTAAAAACACGGTTTTTCAGCATTTTTGCGGAGGAGAGAATATTGAGGACAGTATTACCACGGCCATCAAACTGGGTAGGTATAAGGTTTACACCATCTTGGACTATTCCGTGGAAGGTGAGAAAACTGAAGCCGGCTTCGATTCAACGCTGGCTGAAATCTTAAGAACATTTGATGGGGCAAGGCAAACCACTGAAATCCCATTTGGTGTTTTTAAGGTTACCGGTGTCGGATCCGCCGAGCTATTAACCAAGGTTCAGAATAAAGACTTGCTCTCCCTCCAAGAAGGGGATTCACTCAGGCGCTTAAAAGGCCGGATTGAGAATATTTGTCAAAAGGCTGCCGATGCCGAAGTGCCGGTTTTTATCGATGCCGAGAATAGCTGGTACCAGGAGCCCATTGATGATATGGCCTTAGAAATGATGCGCAAATTCAATTCGAACAATGCCACTGTGTTCAACACTTTCCAGCTGTATCGACGGGGTATGCTGGAAACTGTGAAACGATTTTATAAGGATGCGGTCGATAATGATTACCTCCTGGGAGCGAAATTGGTTCGAGGAGCTTATATGGAAAAGGAGCGCGACCGTGCCCAAAAAAAAGGGTATGCAGACCCCATCCAGCCCAACAAACAAGTTACCGACGTGGCTTTTGACGAGGCGCTGCGTTTTTGTATAGAAAATTGCGACAAAATTAGTTTGTGCTGCGGCTCTCACAACGAAGGCAGTAATTTCTATCTTACTCAGCTAATGGGGGAGTTTGGCCTGGAGCCTGAAGACAAACGAGTGTGGTACGCTCAACTTTATGGGATGAGCGATAACATATCGTTCAATCTGGCAAATCGTGGATATAATGTGACCAAATACGTACCGTATGGTCCGGTTGAGGCGGTAATGCCCTACTTGTTCCGCAGAGCTACTGAGAACACATCAATAGCAGGTCAAAGTGGTAGAGAGTTCAGGTACATTCGCACCGAAATAGCCCGACGAAAACAGAACCCAGGAAAAGCGTGACAAGCAAAATAATCTGAAAAAACAATTGGTTATTACATGCAACTAAGTGAACAGGAATTGATTCGCAGGCAATCGCGGGAGGATTTAATAAAACTAGGCATAAATCCTTATCCGCCGGAGCTGTATCAGGTAGATACCAAAATCGAGGAAATACTCTCTAATTTCGAAACACGGATAAAAGATTATCAAAGTGTGAGGCTGGCGGGACGGCTCATGAGTCGGAGGATAATGGGCTCAGCCTCTTTCGCCGAGATAATGGATTCCAGCGGGAGAATCCAGATCTATCTCCGGCGGGATGATCTTTGCCCCGATGAAGACAAAACCTTCTACAACACCGTCTTCAAAAAGTTGATGGATATTGGAGACTTAGTCGGTATAAAAGGATTTGCGTTCCTTACCAAGACAGGTGAGATATCTGTCCACGTTCAGGAGCTTAAGCTGCTTTCCAAATCCCTTAGGCCATTGCCAATTGTGAAGGAATCTAAGGACGACCAGGGTAGGACTAAGCTTCACGACGCCTTTACCGATCCTGAAATACGCTATCGTCAGCGATACGTTGACTTGATAGTAAACCCGTCAGTCCGAGGGGATTTTATCAAAAGGACCAAAGTGATAGGTTCGATCAGGAATTATCTGGATGACCAGGGTTACTTGGAAGTTGAAACTCCGGTTTTGCAACCTCTTTACGGAGGGGCTGCGGCAAAACCTTTTACGACTCATCACAATAGGCTTGACACCACTCTTTACTTGAGGATTGCGGACGAATTGTACCTCAAAAGACTTATTGTGGGCGGATATGATGGAGTATTTGAATTTGCCAAGGACTTCCGAAATGAGGGTATGTCGCGATTTCACAATCCTGAATTCACCATGATGGAGTTGTACGTTGCGTACAAAGACTACAACTGGATGAAAGACCTGGTGGAGGAGATGATTGAAAAAGTAGCTCTCGATGTTCTCGGAACCACTAAGATAAAAGTGGGTGAAAATACAATTGACTTCCAGCGACCTTGGAAACGACTGACCATGTTTGAGGCAATTGGAGAATTTACGCAAGTGGATATTTCGGACATGGATGAAGCTGACCTGAAAATCACAGCTCAGGATTTAGGGATCGCTGTGGACGATACTATGGGGAAGGGCAAGCTGATTGATGAGATCTTCGGGGAAAAATGCGAGCCCTTCTTGATTCAGCCAACTTTCATCACCGATTACCCAGTGGAAATGTCTCCCCTGGCTAAGAAGCACCGGGATAAACCGGGTTTGGCCGAAAGGTTCGAGGCCATTTGCAACGGCAAGGAATTGTGCAACGCCTTTTCGGAACTTAATGACCCCATTGACCAAAGGCAAAGATTTGAAGCCCAATTGGAATTGGGTAAAAGAGGGGATGAGGAAGCAATGACTTTAGACGAGGATTTCCTCAGGGCGCTGGAGTACGCGATGCCGCCAACTGCCGGATTGGGGGTTGGTATTGACCGGCTGTGCATGATCATGACCAATTCCTACTCAATACAGGATGTTATATTTTTCCCTCAAATGAAGCCGGAGCCGAAGGAAGCTGAATCTACGATCGAAGATTTCGAGGCTCGTGGAATTAGATTAGAATTAATCCCCATCCTTCATAAGTTGGGGATTTCACAGGTGGTCCAATTGGATTCCCAGAGTCCAGCCAAACTGTTTAATGATGTGTGCGGAATGCGCAAAAAGTTGAAGCTTCAAGATGTGAAGAACCCCAGTTTGGAAGAGGTGAAGAGCTGGATTGAATCTTGACTTCAGTAAGATGTTAAAGTCCTTTTTCTCAGCAGACTTGATGGAGGCGGGCCTTGATGAAACCGGGAGAGGCTGCATCGCGGGTCCCGTTGTTGCTGCCGCTGTAATTCTACCCAGGGACTACGAAAATGACGACTTGGACGATTCTAAAAAGTTAAGTCGAAAGAAACGTGAAAAACTCGAGGTGGAAATCAAATCAGTAGCGCTGGCATGGTCAGTCGCTTCGGTGGATAATCATAAGATTGACGAGATCAATATTCTTAATGCCTCCTATCTGGCCATGCACCAAGCTATTGGGAAACTTAATCGACGACCGCAACTTCTTTTAATTGACGGGAATCGGTTTGATCCCTATCCCCGAATTCCACATGAATGCATTGTAAAGGGTGATGGGGAATATTTATCGATCGCGGCAGCTTCAGTGTTGGCCAAAACCCATCGTGATCAAAGGATGCGCAATTTTGGCAAGAGCCACCCTGAATATGGCTGGAAGACCAACGTTGGATATCCAACAAAGGGTCACCGACGAGCCATTAGAAAAATAGGCCCGTGTGACCTGCATCGCAAGTCATTTCGCTTGTTATCTAACCAGCTGGAGCTCTTTGAATCTGAAGAACATCTCTTATGATCCCTAGGGGCGGTTTAAATTGATCCGGGTGAAATCCCTTGTCCGGCTATTCAATTTTCTACTAGTCTGCCAAAATATGCCCCTACCAATAAGGCTAGTCATTAATCTTTGGTTTCTGGTGTTCAGCTGAAATCTCCCCGAATCTTCCGTTGTGCAAGAGCCCCAAAGTCCAAAAAAGGGAGGCAACTAATAAATCGGTCCACATTTATTTATCAAAATAGCAAAAAATGAATAAGAGGAGGACCTCTGAGCTTGAGAACGACGGAGTTAAAATTTGTATATTAATGCACAACGTCATTCCCGCAGCCAATCTCCAGAACTATGAAATACCTATTGCCCCTTCTTATGATCACTTGTGGCCTTTGTTCGTGCCAGAAAGAAATCACCAAGCCCAACTTCATTTTCCTCTTCGCGGACGACCAGGCCTACAACACTATCCCAGCCCTGGGATACCCCGAAGTAAGTACTCCTAACCTGGATAGGCTTGCCGAAAATGGCACCTCAATAGCTTATGCCTTCAACATGGGCGCTTGGCATGGAGCGGTTTGTGTTGCTTCCCGTACTATGCTAAATACCGGCCGCACCCTTTACCGGGCTCGCCAATTAGAACCCTCGCTGGAACAGGAGAGTGAACGAAGCCTCACCTGGTCCAGGATTATGAGTGCGAATGGCTATGAAACCTACATGACTGGCAAGTGGCACGTAAAAACTAGCACTGAAGGATTATTTGATCATGTAGGGACCGTAAGAAAAGGCATGCCAGACGATACTCCCGAAGGCTACAACCGACCGATCAAAGGACAGACAGATACCTGGAATCCATCGGATCCCAAGTTTGGAGGATATTGGGAGGGAGGTTCCCACTGGAGTGAGGTGGTAGCCGACCAGACCATTGAATTCATTGAAGACGCTTCACGAAGGGACAAGCCATTCTTTATGTACATAGCATTCAACGCTCCACATGACCCGCGCCAATCCCCGCAGGCCTATGTAGATATGTACCCCCCGCAAGATGTCAAAATGCCAGCGTCGTTTATGCCTCTTTATCCCTTCAAAGACTCTATCGGCTGCAGCGCGGATCTGAGAGATGAAAAATTAGCTCCTTTTCCACGTACTGAGTATTCGGTTCAGGTGAATCGAGGCGAGTACCACGCGATCATAAGCCACATGGATGCTCAAATTGGTCGGATAGTTGAGGCTCTGGAGGACTCTCCCGATGTCGACAATACCTACGTGATTTTTACCGCTGATCATGGATTGGCTTGTGGAAATCATGGTTTGATGGGAAAACAAAACATGTATGAACATAGTGTCCGTGTTCCGTGGATAATTGCTGGGCCGGGAATCCCCCGAAACCAACAAATCGAAGTGATGGCATATTTGCAGGATGTATTGCCAACGACCCTGGAATTAGCCGGAGTGCACATACCTGATCATGTGGAATTCAGAAGCCTGGTTCCGGTCCTAACAGGAAACCGTCAGGAGCATTACCAGGAGGTTTTTGGAGGTTATATAAATTATCAGAGAATGATAAGGACGGAGAAGCATAAGTTGATTGTTTACCCAAAGGGCGGGACCGTATTGCTCTTCGATTTGAAAAAGGATCCCTTAGAACTGGAGAATTTGTCCGGATCAATCGATAACCAAGCACTGGTTAAGGATCTTTTTAAACTGCTTTTGGTCCAACAGAAACAGCTAGGGGATGACCTGCCGCTATCGGAGCTTTTCCCCAACCTAAACTGACATTTATCATTTTATTTCCAGGCTCGAAGAGCGAGGTTTGTCTGAATCAAGGATAAGAATGGAACCGAAAGCGTTGTCAAGGTCTACACGTTGGGCATATTTGGTGCTGGGACTGGGGGTCTTGTTGCATGGGTTTTTTGACAAAATCTTTCTCCCGGAGATCGATAATCTTGGAGTGGCTTTGCCAATTGGACTAATGTTTATTATTATGTTCCAATCGGATCGCATTGCTCTTAAATTGGGAAGAAGGGGTTTGATCGTTGCCCAGCTCCACGGGACAGTAATGCTTCTGACGGGCGTTGGAGCCTTTTTTTTGGTCAAATAGCGCGGTGCATTGATCGGTGGTCTAGTCCAATACATCATTCAGGAACCTATCAAACGGATATAGGGCCTTAAAGACCTTCACGCAATGACTAAGGAAAATCCCGGATAGGACATCCTTATCCGAGCATCGGCTTACTGCCAAGAAACTCTTGAATTTTAGTAGCTCAATTTCCGGATGGTCAACCGGGTAGCCCCTAGGTGCTTTCTTTAGTTTCTCGCCTTCTATTTGTCCAAAATGTTGCTTGAAGTTTTTGTTCTTCAGGATTGCTTTCAACTTTCCTGCATTGTAATCAATTTCCTGGCGGATCGCTTTGAGCCACAGGCCTTGAGGGAGGTAAGCACCACCGGCCAGGAAGGAATCTCCAGGAGATAGCTGAATGTAATATCCGGCGCGAGAATGTATCTCGGATTTGCTAGCAGCCGAAGTGACGTGGGCTCCTAAATTGGTTTTGTAGGGTGATTTGTCTTTGGAGAATCGCACATCCCTGTAAATTCGGAAGATGCAGTCTTTCCCCTTATGTTGGGAAATGCTGGGATCGAACTTGGCAATTCCCTTGATCAGCTCGTCAATGAATTGTGTAAACTCGGACCTGGTTTGTTCGTATCTTGATCTGTTGGCCTCGAACCATTCGCGATCATTATTGGCCTTCAGGTCCTTCAAGAATTGGAACGTGTGTCTACTGATATTCATAATTCGCGGCGATTTCAACCGGTTTTGCCTACAAAAACATTCTGACGGTGAATTTCCAAAGATCGTTCTGATATCTTGGTTTGCAAAGGTCCATGCGGCATGAAGGAACAAATACCATCTATGAGACCTCTGTGACCGGAAAGATTTCGCACTTGAATGGAAAAATTGAACCCTGTCCGTGTCCCGTACGCTTTTTCACACCCCCACAATCCACGAGTTAAGAAGATTCTTTCAACACAGCTAGATCCAGTTCCCAGCGTACTGCAGATCTTCTCCGGATATTTCTATAAGATGGTCGTATTTAAGTCGGACGATCTGCCGGAAGTGTAAGTAATCATGAGCCAGCCAGTTGGAAAGGAACTTGCGGGCTGACATTGGACCCAAAGTTGGATGAGTATAAGTGTTGTGCCAATTTGGCGAATCCAGGGAACGAAGCCAATCCACAGAGGCATCACGCTCTTGAATGAATTCCTCTAACTTTTTGTCATAATCCTGCTCAACATATTTCCTTTGAGCCACCCAGCCAACAGGATCAATAGGTTGGGGGCCGAGTTGTGGGGATTCCAAAACACATTTGACCCGGGTTCTGAAATCCTCTATTTCCTCATCACGCAGGTGACATAGAATTTCCAGCAGGCACCATTTGTCAGGCTGAGGTTTCCATAGATATTCCTCCCTGGATACATTACTCAAAAGGCTTAGAAAGACTTCCTTGTTGCTCTGAAGATTGGATATGATCTTATCGTAATCCATAATTCGTAACCGGCTAACGTCTAACGGCCAACAGCCAAAGCCGCGCCTAAGGCCCATCACTTCACCGGGTACTATTCTTGTGCAATTCCTGCTCTAGCCGACATCCTCAGTTTCAATTTCAATGCCACCGATCCAGTTTGCTATAGAATTATAAACCCAGCATCCCAGGGCGGTAAATATGAAAGCAAAAACCGCATAAGCGAAAGGCATGAAAACAAAGAAAGCCACCCCTCCAAACGGGGTGCCCGCGAATGCCTCCTCGCCAAAAGTTAATGAAATCAAGGTCACGGGTATCATCACAATTGCTGCGATGAGAAAGTAGATAACTGCGGCTACTTTAGCCGTCTGGAGGATTCCGAAACGCTTTATCCTTTTCATGGTTGTTGATCTTGGGATTCTGTGCTACTAATTGAGTTGACCCCAGAAAAGTAGTTTAAAACAAACGTACAAATCGAATCGCTCTAAATCCAGTTGATTTCAAAACAGGGAATCTCAAGGTTTTTTAATGCAAGAGCTTAGGCCTTTTTCCTTTTTGACCCATATGGAGTGGTTTCATCAAGTATTACGGCCTCATGAATAAGCTCAGCTACAGATTTGGTCGGTATTACAGCCACGTTGGCAATTTCCATACTTAATACCTGCTTTCGCCCCTTGCTATTTAGTAAGCCCTGATCATTTGATAGTTCATTTCCCCTCGGGAAAGCGAATTCAATTGTTCCGGATCTTGTCGGGTTCATGTAACAAATCCAACTCTTTCGATAATAGAAGGGTATCTGGTAACGGAGCTTGGCAACTAAATTAAAGTCCAGGACTAATAAATTATGTAAGTGAAGCATTACATCTCTCTGATGGCCCTCATATTCGTAAATGAAACTTTCGACGTCAGACATCATTTCCTATTGGCTGCCGGCCACCGCCTGGTTTTCCAATATGAAGAGCTCAAGAATTTAATGGTTGTGACATTTCTGTTCATTGGTTCTTCAAGACACACTTGCTGACTCATAAACGAAAATTAACTGGGACAAGGGTTTTTATCAATGATAACCCGAAAAAACAGTGCCTTGTCCGAAGGGGGAAGAATGAAGGGCTCTATTTAGCCTGCCTCGATTCTTATTTCATAAACTCGTTGGGTCTTGCTCCATTTAAATCCACGCCCTTCATAGAAAAGGTGGGTTCTGGTTCGTGAATCCCGGGTTCGAACCCTTACTGTTTTCTGGTTCCTTTCTCGTGCCCATCTTTTAGTGGCCTCAACCAGTTTTGTTCCGACACCCTGACCACGATAATGTTCATCTACCACTAAACCCACAACTTCCACGAACCACCCCGACTCCAGGTTTAAGCGGCAGGCGGCATGAATCCAGCCGATCACCCGGCCATGACTTAGGGCTACCTGGGCCATATGATCGGAATCTCTAAAAAGATCTTCAATCCGGTCGCTAATCTCAGTTATTTCAGTCCAATACCCAAGTTGATGACACAGTTCGCATATCTCCGGAGCTTCTTTTTTCTGTATTGGGCGTATTTCCATTTCGATCATAGATAGAAACTATATTGTGAAGATAATTTAGTCCTTAGATTAATTATTTCAAAAATGCCGTACACTGGAATGACCGCCATATAGCGGGCGGCCAATTACTTGATTTTCGCGGCTGAAGCGGCCCGATCACAACTATTGTTGTCCTGATTTTGTTCTCATATGTGATTATGGATAACAACAATGCCCAAAATCGGACGAACGATGAAACGGTTCAAAGCGAATACAAGAGAACAAAGCTCTTCATAGGCGCTTTAGGCCCTGGTTTTCTGGGAATCCAAGAAATAAAGGTGAAGGGGATTGAGAAGCCAATCGTGGTGTATCAAGTGGAGAGTGCCGAAGCCCTCAGCGCAAAGGATCCTTTAGATTAGGCCTCTAGGATTATTCCAAGAATCAAGGTTTATTTTTATGAGGTGACCAAGGCGGTCATGAGTTAACACTGGCAGAGGCGAATTATGCAAAGGCCTAGGTTTGCGACCTATCTCGCGATTCAATCCTCTGCCAGCTTTTTTGAACAAGCATCAAATAGAAATTTGGGACTAGACCCATTAGTAAGGTTTTGATCGTGTTCAAAAATGTTAACCCACTTGATAAGTCTTAATGGTAAAGTTATGAATTTCAATTATTTCGTGGGCATTGATGTTTCAAAGTCAACCCTTGATTTTACGGTAGTACAAAATAGTCACAGGTTGTTTCACCTAAGAACTGCTAATAGTCTGAAAGGGATTAAGAGTTTTATCAAGAGACTTATGCAGCTGCCTGGCTACCAGCCTGACCAGGTTTTGTTTTGCCTGGAATTCACTGGGATCTATAACAATCATCTGCTCAATTACTTTGAAAAACAGCAGCTCAATGTGTGGCTGGAATCGGCCCGGCAGATCAAACAATCCCTGGGTGTTTTGAGAGGAAAGAACGATCAGGTGGATTCCTATCGAATCGCTCAATATGCCTGTCGAAACCAGGACAAAGCCCAGTTATGGAAGCCTTCTCGAAAGAAAATCCGCAATTTAAAGTTCATGCTATCACTCAGAGAACGACTGCTCAAGACTAAACTGCAGTTGGCAACTCCTTTAAAGGAGGCCTGTGGTTTTGTGGATGATGATGTGATGCAACTTCAGAAAACTACCCTCAAACCGGTACTAGCTAACATGGAGAAAAAGCTCAAGGCTTTGGATCTGAAAATTTATGATTTCATTCGATCCGATCAATCTTTAAATGAGCTCTTTGAGCAAGTGACTTCAGTGGATAACATTGGATCTACTATTGCAGCCCATTTCATTGCAACTACCAATGAGTTCAAAGACTTTACTGAGGCCAAGAAGTTTGCCTGTTACTCAGGGGTAGTGCCCTTCGAGTACCGATCCGGCACCAGCTACCGGGGCCGGAGTCGAGTTTCGCATCTGGCCAATAAGAAGATGAAAAAGCTCCTGCATCTGGCAGCCATGTCAGCGGTTACTCATCCGGGGGAATTAAGGGATTATTATGAACGGAAAGTGGAATCAGGGAAAAACAAAATGTCGGTGTTGAATGCGATCCGGAACAAACTTATTCATAGAGTTTTTGCTGTAGTCCGAGAAACCAGAAAATATGAAAAAACATATACCCTGACTCTTGCTTGATCCATAGAAATCGCTTACAATAATTGGCAAAGTCCCGTTGGTCTAGGAACCGAACGTCAAGATAGATAAACCTGGTCAAAATGGGAGCCTTGTCGTTAAGTGTCTGATTATCTAGCATTTATTAAGAGGATATAATTGGTACAAAAAGCGTCAACCAAGTGCTGTGGAGTACATTGCCACCGGCAGAAATCCTGGATATCTGATCAAGCGTGATCAAATATATCCATGTTCTTTGAACCAAGTCACCGATTCGCGGTAGGCCTCTTTTACCGGTGTCGGTTTCAGGCCTAATTCCTGGACGGCACGGGCGTTGTTCCCGTATTTGCCGCTGCTCAATATCCTGATTGAATGATAATTGAACCGAGGGGTGACCTTAGGGAAAAGTTTACGTTCCACCCAGTCTTTCACAATCGCGATCTTCTGCATCAAGCTGGTTGGTATTCTTAGCCCAGGCTTCTTGACACCCGTAAGCTCTTCGAGCCAGTCGAGCGTCTGACCTATCGTAAGTTCCTCACCGGTAAGCAAATAGCGCTCGCCGACAATTCCTTTATCCATGGCGAGCATGTGTCCTTCGACCACGTCTCTGACCGCAACAAAATCGAAAGCTCCGTTAATGTATCCCCTCATTTTACCGTTAGCAAAATCTATGATCGTCTTGCCCAAAAGGGACGGTTTGAAGTCCCAGGGACCAACTATTCCACTGGGATTGACGATAACCGCCGGAAGCCCGCGAACCACCTCCTTATAGACCTCCAGTTCGGCAAAGGTTTTGGAGATTTCGTAGTCCGTGGTCAATTCATACGGGCTGACGGCCCAATCCTCGTTTGATGGACCTGCCGGATTGGTTCCAACCGCTCCAAAAGAACTGCAATGCACCACCTTCTCCACACCTTGCTGCCGACAGGCCTGCATCACCCTACGAGTACCCAACACGTTAATGTCATATAGCTTGTCTCTGTCGCCACTTCGGATGCTGACGAAGGCCGCAAGGTGATACACGCGTTCGCATCCGAATACGGCCTTTTTGATGGATTCCAAGTCACTTATGTCCCCGTACGCCGTCTCAACGTCGAGACCCACAACCTCTAGATTCCGGCTCTTTTTTCGCAATAAAACCCGGACTTTTTCGTCTCGAATCAATAATTGCCGAACTAGGTTGGCGCCCAGATGGCCGGTGGCGCCGGTGACCAGTGTGGTCATACGGTAACTTTATCTGCTGCCTCGGACTTGGCCCGATACCTCCTGAGATCGCCCTTGTTAAGGCCAGCGCCCGTGAAGTAAAACGGCCCTTGGTCGCCATCTTTTCTTACTTCTCTTTCCGATTCACTCTTAACATATTGCTCCCATTTTTCCAGGCTCATTTTTTGAAACTCACTAACAATTGGATTGAACTCATAATGATGCTCATCCGGATGGCGATCATGGGCTTGCTGCTCTTCCGTTAGAGCCCATAGATCCTGGTTCAAAAGCGGTATGACATAAAATTTGTTAATGAGGCGGATCAATGGTTTTCGCAAGAATTGAGGTATTTGCCAGCGTACTACCGGTATCTCTAAGGAGCCGAAAAGAAAAATGAAAAAACAACGGGTGGTTTTTTCGTCAATCGGAACCATAAAGAGCCAGTGCAAGTACTTATCTGATATGTTGGACGCCTGGAAGGGATAATTGTACCAAAGCGTCATTCGGTCAAAGTCCTTGCCCTGTTTTTCTCCAGCAACTTTCACCAGCTGACTTTGGCTTAGATCCGTGTCGTACTCCATGGTAATCGTGTCCCCTTCCCGGTAATACTCTCGAAGGTGTGGGTCGGTAAATGGTCGCAAATCTCGATGTAGAAAGGCATGGTTGAAATCGCACACATTTTCCAGTATCATGGAGAAATGGGCGTTAATCGTCATGTCGATGGGAATGAACTTCCATGGCTTTTTCTGATCCAGCTGGGGAATTGTCGGAATGGTCACCGTATCCGCTAATTCCGGGGCTCCAGGAAATACCCAGATAAGCCCATATTTCTCCTGGACCGGATATGATCTTATTTCGATGTTGGGGAGTTTATCTTTTTTGGAAGTTCCAATTTCATGTGAAATGGCGATGCATTTTCCACAGCCGTCGTAGGTCCAGCCATGATACTGGCAGATAATGTTATCCCCATCCACAATTCCTGATGTTAGACGAAGCTGTCGGTGAGCGCAACGATTTTCAAGGGCACGCACCCGGCTGTCGGACCCACGATATATGGCTATCCGACTTTTCCAAAAAATAACTTCGAGCGACTTGCCCGATTTAAGATTAGCACTTAATTCGACCGCATACTAGTAGTTCCCGCTTTGGCCAACTTTCCGAACCCGTTGCCGGCGGCTTTCTTTTCGTTTGGTTTGAAGTTCCATGAGTCTCTAACTGAGAGCTATAATATTAAAATTATGCTTTGCTAATGCAAATTAACGATTGTTCTCATTTCCGGCAAAGCTGTTTGGATCTGTTGACGCTTATAGCTTCAATTACCAATACGAAACACCTAGTAAAGGGGTAAATAATAAACTAAGTTTTCGCAGTGCCTCATTTCCCAGTACGGTATCGAAAAGAATCAGACGGGGGAATGGCTCTTACCATTTTCAACAGCTTCTTTGAGGGGCTGATTCATATACCTGAATCCGGCTTTCGTATCTTTGCCAATCAACATTAGAATCAGTCTAGTTAGCAATCCGCTAAAATGTTCCCCATGAATGAGCTTAGTTTGACCATCAGCAAGATCCTCCAATATAAAATAATGGCGCCCATTGAAGGTGCCTAACAAAGCACTTCCAAGCCATTCAAAGGCCTTCTCATTTTTTCAACTTTGGTCACCGTGGGTTGGAATGTGGTCCTTCGGTCCTTGCTTGTCAGCGAGCTTCAACCATCCTATTTAGTTGTTCATACAAAGATTTGCCTCCGGTGGTGATAAAGATGTTCGTTGTAATCTTCAGCCAACTGCTTCAAATCAAGAACCTGTTCCTGATCCTTTCCAATATCGCATTTTAGATCCAGGTTTTCAACCGGGATAGATTTCCATATTCTGACCAATTGAAGATTCAAAAGTTTCCATAAATCGATGAGCTCATCTCGGTTGCTATCCTGATAGTTCTGAAACTTCACCCATTCATCTTGTTGATAGACAAACTTTCCTGGGTCTGTGTACTGTACTCTCACAAACCTTTGAATATTGTTCATCGCCGAATCAACCAAGTGTCCAACGATCTCTTTCTTACTCCATTTCTCCGGTGCAGGCTTATTATCAAATTCCTGCTGGCTGATCTGTTCCAAATCTATTGGAAACTGGCTGACAATCTCGGATAACTTCTCAATATGGTCTCTCATTGTTGTTTTTCTTTTGGCTTATGATCCATTAACTTTAGTTAACTGAATGCAAAAGGCAAAGTTGGGTAATCAATTTATTCATTCTTGCTGTGTTCCAAAGCCCGGAATCTAAAACTCTAGTCGTCAGCTTAACCATTTAAGAGTTGCAACTGGATTTAGATCCTACAATCTATTAACTTTATCAGTCGTTAGGTGAACCGATTGATTAATCAAATTTGGTTCTATTGCGGACACTTAAAGACAAGAAGTATAAATTCAAGATTGGGATTTTCTGTTCACTGCTGTGCAAGGCGAAGTTGTAGATGCTATATTTGCGTGACCAATTTCAACTGACTACCTGACCAATAATTCTAACTAACTTTTAAATCTATGGACTTAGGGCTGTTTCTAGGCCGGTTTCATCCGGTTATTGTACATCTGCCTATTGGTTTTCTTCTTCTTGCTGGACTTATGGAATTGCTGTCTCGTAAAAAGGGTTTTGAGCATTTGGGCTCTGCCGTATCATTCAGCCTATTCTGGGGAGCCTTAAGCGGTGTGTTAGCGGTAACATTAGGGTTGCTACTTGCCGAAGCAGGGGGATATGATGAGGATAACTTGTATTGGCATCGATTCCTGGGGATCGTTGTGGCCGTGGGCGCCGTTTTCGTCTATTTGCTAAAATCCGGGCGGTTGTCATTGTCCGGCAAGGTCTATTCGTGGGTTCTGGGCGTCCTGGTTTTGCTGGTTTTCGTCACAGGTCATTTAGGTGGAGTCCTGACCCACGGCGGTAATTACCTGGTTCAATACGCACCCGAATTTGTTCAGAAGATCTTTTTGGGCCAGGAGGAGGGTCCTACCAGAGATATACCCCATATCCCCGATTCCGTAGGAGTTTACGAGCATTTGATCAGTCCGATTTTTGAGGCGAAATGCGTCCAGTGCCATAACGAGGATCAACAAAAAGGGGGTCTTGCGCTTACCGATCCGGAGTCGGTCGCCAAAGGAGGGGAGGACGGAGAAATTATCAACCCCGGAGATCCGTTTCAAAGCGAACTTTTCTCGAGAGTAACCCTTTCTCAAACCAGCAGGAAATTTATGCCTCTTAAAGGCCCCCCGTTGACGTATGGAGAGGTCAGGCTGCTCCAATGGTGGATTGCCCAGGGGGCCTCATTTGAATCAAGGATAACCGAGGCCTCGGTACCGGAGGACGTTAAGTCTGTCTTACTTCGGGATTATGAATATGATATGAAGCCCAGGTCCTATGTGGAAGTAGCTTCCGTCGAGCCTTTGGATGAAGAATCGTACGCCAAAATGGAATCCAGTGGCCTGAAAGTCCACATGTTGGCCGCCGAGAATTACTTTCTTGAGGTCGGGCCAAAGGGTGATTCCGTTACCAAAGACCAAATGGAAGCCCTTCTGATGGCCAAAGAGCAGATAACATGGCTGAATTTGGGTAAAGCGGGGGTCACCGACGAAATGTTATCGGTAATCAGCCAACTTCCCAACTTGACTCGTCTTCGGTTACAGCAGAATCCCATTACTGATCAGGGTGTAGCCTCTTTAGAGGGGTTGAAGCATTTGGAATCCTTGAATTTATATGGAACTGAAGTCACTGACACTTCCCTGGACGTTTTTAGGACATTTCCTGCGCTAAGAAGACTGTATCTCTGGCAAACCGAAGTAACCACCGACGGAGTCGAAAATTTGAAATCGGAAAGACAACATCTGGATATAAATACTGGATTTGAATTGCCCGATGACACCGGAACTTGAGGGGTTGGATAAAAACCAGCTGGTCCAATAAGGCGAATCTCCGATAACCCTTAGGCGTCTATTTTTAGCCGGATCTGTTTTGGCCTTCCAAACAAGTTGCAAAGCAACCCTAACCGAGGGCAACGTGGCCACCATGAGACTGGAAGTCTTTCGATTCAAAATTCACATCTGGCCCCGGTTTGTTGATTAACATTCGTCCCCAAATTACCGTAGACTTGGCTTCTCAACATGGGTTGCTGGACCTAATGACCGATATGGGTGAAAAAGTAACCTTCAAAAATAGGGGGGCTGGGTTCTGAAACTGGGCTTGCAATTTCCTCTGGGCTGGCGAAACAGGTTCATATGCAATTGAAAAAAGTAGCTCTTGACCAATTACATCGAGATTTAGGCGCCAAAATGGTTCCATTCGCTGGCTTCGAGATGCCGGTTCGCTATAGCTCCGACATTCAGGAGCATATGCAGGTTAGAAATAATATTGGCGTGTTTGACGTCTCTCATATGGGAGAATTCATTTTGAGAGGAGACAAAGCCCTGGATCTCATTCAAAGAGTCACTACCAATGATGCGGCCAGGTTGCTTGTTGGCAAAGCACAATACTCATGTTTGCCAAATGACAAAGGAGGAATTGTAGATGACCTTTTGGTTTATAGAATTGAGGAGAAGGAGTATCTGCTGGTAGTTAATGCGTCCAACATTGAAAAGGATTGGGATTGGATCCAAAGACACAATACCAAAGACGTGGAGATTGAAGACCGTTCAAGCCAGATCAGCCTACTCGCTGTCCAAGGACCTCAGGCCTTGCAAACGATGAATTCCTTAACGCCGGTGGACCTTAACAAGATCGGGTACTACAATTTCGTAAAAGGAGAAATTGCCGGGATTGAAAATGTAATTATTTCAGCCACCGGATATACCGGCTCCGGTGGGTTTGAATTATACATCCCTAACGATAAGGTACACACGGTATGGGCCGCCATTTTCGAGGCTGGTTCATCAATCGGGATTAAGCCCGTAGGCTTAGGGGCTCGAGATACCCTCAGGCTTGAGGCCGGGTTCTGTCTTTACGGTAATGATATTGATGATGAAACCTCTCCTCTGGAGGCGGGACTAGGCTGGATAACCAAATTCAGTAAGGAATTCGTGAATAGCGCCTACCTTAAAGCGCAGAAGGAGTCCGGGGTGAAGAAAAAGTTAGTCGGCTTTAAGATGGCCGACCGAGGGATTCCGCGCCCTGCGTATCCCATTTACGATTCGCAAGTACAATCCGTTGGACACGTGACATCGGGAACGATTTCACCTATGCTGAATACGGGTATTGGACTGGGTTATGTGGATCTCCCAAATACCGAATTGGGAACTGAAATCTTCATTGGGGTTCGCGGCAAAAGCCTAAGCGCCGAAGTTGTGAAACCTCCATTTGTAGCTCTAAGTTAAATTCGATGGTCCAGGTGGAAGTTTGCTTATCACCCGATTTGCTCCATCTGTATCCAGTGGACGGCAAGACCGTGGTAGTTGTTGACGTGCTTAGGGCCAGCAGTTGTATGACAGCCGGCATTGGTTCCGGAGTGGCGAGCATTACTCCTGTTGCCACATTGGAGGAGTGTCGTGAGCTGCAGGCTCAGGGATACCTAGGAGCGGCCGAACGAGGCGGTCGACAAGCGGAAGGATTCGACATCGGCAATTCCCCCTTTAGTTTTATGGACCCCAAATGGCAAAATCGAAAAATAGCCATGACTACCACCAATGGCACCTTGGCCATTACCAAATCTAAGGGCGCAGAACGGGTTCTTATTGGTTCTTTCCTAAATATTAGCAGTGTGACCAATTATTTAATGGAAGAACCTCAAGATTTGCTGGTTCTTTGCGCTGGATGGAAAGGGCAGTTCAGCTTGGAGGACACCCTATTTGCAGGCGGGCTGGTTCGTAAACTAAGCACCGTTTATCGATTGGCTGATGATTCCTCTTTGGCCTCTGAACGTCTCTACCAGAGTGCGGAGGGCAATCTTTTTGATTTTTTGGCCAACTCCTCTCATTTCAACCGGCTCAAGCGGCTAAATGTGCTTAAGGACATCGAATTTTGCTTAACACCGGATCAGTTTAATGTGATCCCAATCCTGGATCAAAATGAACTAGTGAAAGGGAATTTCTAAATGCTATCTAAACAGCTTTGGATTGTTCCGATGACGATCCTTGTCGCGGGTAGTCTTTTTTTCCAGATTTCTCTTAAATGCCTCAGTGAGATCCACACCGGTTTGGTTAGCCAGGCATATCGTGACCCAAAGAATATCGGCTAGTTCGTCCCTGAGATCAGAATCCGATTCAGACTCCTTAAAAGATTGTTCACCGAACTTGCGCGAAATGATTCTGGCTAACTCTCCGACCTCCTCAGTGAGAATGGCTAGATTGGTCAATTCATTAAAGTACCTGATTCCAGTGTCCCGGATCCATTCATCTACTTTTTGTTGCGCTTGTTTGATGGTCATGGCTAGTTATTTCTTGTCCTTGGTATCGATTATTATGGTCACCGGACCCTGGTTTAGCAGCTGTACATCCATGTTTGCTCCAAATTCACCGGTTTGGACCTTCTTTTCCAAGTGATGTTCCAACACTTTTATAAACTTTTTGTATATCGGAATAGCAGATTCGGGTTTTGCCGCTTTGAGGTAGGAGGGACGATTGCCTTTCTTGGTGCTGGCATGCAACGTGAATTGACTTATTAAGAGCACATCTCCATTTACCTCCTTGAGTCCCAGGTTCATTACCCCGTTTTGGTCATTAAAAATCCTAAGATTTACGACTTTGCTTGATAACCACCTGATATCCTCGTCGTTGTCGCTCTCTTCGATACCGATCAGTACCAGAAGGCCGATATCGATCTTACCCAATTGGATTCCATCAATTCCCACAGAGGCGTTGGAAACCCTTTGAACAACTGCTATCATATCTTTATCGATGGCACAGATAATTTTAGTAAATAATTTCAGTACAAATAATAAATTACTAAAACTTTTTAATCATGAGCTATATAGAAAAGCGTAAGAGATTTGGCAAATGATGGTCAAGGATAGCTGCTGGAGGCTTTGAAATTGCAGTATGAGGATGTGGTTAGGTTGTAGGTGACCGGCGGTGTCAGGGAGGGCCCGACGACGTTACTCCAGTGTCATTTAGGGGACCTAACTGGGAATAGAGTGTCTTTTTTTATTGTCTTTTTTTCTGTTTTCACCCTTTTTAGCCATCCTCTTGCTAAATTCTAGCCCAATTACCCGCACCCTCGGTTGTAAGCAACACAGTGCCCTCCGTTCATAGCTATTTCAAATCAAGAAAGACCTCCTTTGCAGCGCTTGGGACAATATTGATCCTAACTATTGTTGCCTACGAAATATATGAACGCATCCAGCCGACTGTGGATTACCCGAATGCACCTTTGTTCGATGGTAATCAGTACTTAAAGATCACAGCCTTCCTTCAGGGGTCCGATTCAGTGTATGAGGTGAGCTTTCCGTATAATACCCGGGTACTGGTTCCCGCTTTGGTTCTACTGATGCCTTTTGACGATGTCATAATGTCGTTCAAGGCTCTCAATCTGCTATTCAGCCTCGCAAGCCTGGTGGCGCTTTTCTTTCTCTGGAGAGATTTTGGCCTTTCTCCGCTGCTGATGTTTAGCGGCTTTTTTTGGCTTCTTTTCCATTGGACTGGATTGATTAGACTTAACCTTTTCGATCCGGTTAACGTGGATTTGCCCTTGTACTTCTTTCAAGCGCTACTTTGCTTAATAGTAATTCATGGGAGATTCTACTGGCTTCTTATTTTGGCTCCGTTAGCTGTGGCTCAAAAGGAATCCTTTATAGCCATCATGATCATTTTAGCTGGCTTTTCATTTTACCACCGAAAAGAATATGAGAAGATGGATCTGATTTGGATCGGGCTCACCTTGTTTATTTCTATTTTAGTCAAGTTTGGGATGAATCAGGTGTTTCCCCAACTCGAAGCAGGTCGCAGTGGCTTTACGACAGTTGCTTATCATCTTAAGCTGGTAGCTTTAGATCCCTTTCGAATTGCGCGGTGGATCGCCGCAATATTCGTCGCATTTGGGGGAGTGCTGATTCTGAACTTGCGGCGAACAAAGAAATTTTCACTGGACCGGCAACATTCCCTCCTAGGCCTGTTTTCTCTTACTTATTTGGTTTTCGGGATCTTGGCCGGTGGGGATATGCTTCGAATTGTGTTTTTAGGATTCCCTTTCATTATGACGCTGCTTTTAAGCGGTATAAGAAAAGAATCTGAGAATTTGGTGATCATCGCCGTAGTTCTATCACTTCCGTTGATGAAACTTAGGTCGACCATACCCGATCCCGTCAACTCGTGGACTGAATTCGTAGAATGGTATCCGGAATATGCCTCCTGGCAAATGGTCCTGATATGGCTAGGATATGCCGTGGTAATGTACTTGGTTACCCTGGCTTGGAGGAAGTATGAGCCGCGCAAGGTCCGCACCGGGGTCTAAGTCAAATACCCTTTGCCCGCTCTAAAAGTTGCGCGAAGACAACGCTATTCATGCTCATCCCGGAAGGTCGACGCTGTACGGTCAAGCCCTCTGTTGCTTCGGCTATAGTGAATGAAAAAATATAACTACCAGTCAGGTCGAACCACCCGGAAGAAGTGCCAAATCTCAGATCATTAAAGAGCACGTCATTGTTCTTTTCCTGAAGTACGTAATAACCTTTGGAGAATTCCTTAAGGGTCCGTAGTTCATGGGCGGGTTCGAATGGAGTGAGCAGATTCTCATTTCGGGGTATAAATTTTGGACTCTGTGCGTTCTGATCGAAGAGTGAATAATATCCTACATAATATCCCTCTTTGCTCTCAGCGATCACGGACCAGAGAACATTGTTCAAGGGAGCTGGCAAGGTCATTTTCCTGTGGTATTCAATTTTCTTGAGCGCTAATATCTCCGAGGTTCTAAGTTCAACATAGAATTTGTTTATTACCGTCAGCGTGAGATACACCGAGCTTATCACCAAGCCCAGTTTGATCACGCGCTTTCGGGCCTGCCTGTGACCGGATAAGAACAGTGCGGCAACCACCGAAATGATCAGTGGCAAGGTGTAAAGGGGATCAACTACAAAAATTGTATTGAAAGCGAGACGATAGTTTAATGGCCAAAACAATTGAGTGCCGTAATTAGTGAAGATATCCAGCAAAGGATGAGTGATGAGGCTCCAAAAAAACAGCTTAGTCCAATCCTGGCGGGTTCCACTTCTGTTCCGATATAGCCGGAAGACTAAATATCCCAGCAAGGGGGAGGCGAGAAGAACGAAAACAATGGAATGAGAAAAACCCCTATGGACCAGCAAACCCTCCACATCAGTGACCCAGGCATTTGCAAAAACATCCAGATCGGGTATAGTTCCGCCCACAGCCCCCCAAAGAGCAGTCTTGTTCCCGACCTTTTTACCAATAACCGCTTGGCCTACCGCGGCGCCCAGAAATGCTTGGGTAATAGAATCCATGAACGCTTTTGAGCTTTATGAATTCTCAGTCATACCCTGGGTTGCCTCCCACTTCTTGAATAGATCCACGTCCTTCCTGATGCTCTTGAGGACCAGCAGCAAAAATGTCAAATCATCCAAAAGCCCGGCCACGGGGATAAAATCTGGAACAATATCAAATGGATTCACAAAGTACAGCAGACCAGCAATTATGAGGGTCAAGGTCCGCCATGGTGTTTCAAGATAGGCTCCTTTCAGGTGGGCGGATAACATCCTAATGAAAGTATTTACCAAAGTAAATAGAGACTCAAGAGTTTCGTCGCCGACCTGAACTGACTTGATCTTATCCTTGGCCTTCCCGGCAAGTTCTTGCAATCCCCTGTTATCGGCCAGCAGTTTTTCGGCTTTCCTTTTGGTCTTTTTCAAAATGGATGATTCTCGCCCGTTTTCCATCAGAATAATTCCCGGATCTCGTCCTTTAAGTGCTTTAACGGATAACTTACCGGATCTATTTTTCGATTCATTACATTTTCTAAAATGGACCGGGCTAGATCAATTGACTTAGCTTTCTTGTCCATTTCCTCAGCAGACTCATTAATTATCATCACAACCTCTTCCATGGCATTCTTGATTAGATCCCAAGTTTCATCGGTCATGTACACCTGTTGGGAGAGATTGTGATTGTATTCTTCCCTGAGTTCTCTGAGCATAACCTGTTGAAACTCTTTACCCGTGAGCTCGCCGTGGTTCAGCCTGGGTATCAAATTGTTAGGCGTTATTCGCTCTAAAAATAGGCACATCCTCTCGTACGCTTGCAGCCTGATTGGCAACACGATTTCCGTACCCTTGGTACGGATATTTAGAACTTTGTTCTCAGTTTCTTTAAACAAAAAAGACTTAACCGTAAGGTACATCGCATATAATACCAATCCGGCGGGGATCAAAAGCTTTCCAAATTCTATAACTATCTCCATGACGTTAAGGTTGCAGAATCGAATTTAGGTCAAATATAATATCAACCATTCGATCGCAAGATTATATAGGAAGTAAATAAGAACCGTCACTTACACCTGTGATTAGATATGATCGCCATTTCCATTACCCGTAAAGCGAAAGAAGAAATTAATAAAATAATGAAGGCAAAACAAATTCCTGACGGCTACGCATTGCGAGTGGGGATACGGGGAACCGGCCGGTGATCAGGCCTTGAATTTCAAGAGTTGACTCTCAAACTGGTGTCGGGTTCGTTTCATGCTTACCTGAGCCGACCGGCAAACGCCTCCAATCGAGGGGTTAAACTTGGATACGCAAATATCAACGGCGTCAGCTTGCGGAAAATTCTCAAAAATACTGCGAATTATGCGCCTTCCAATATTCTCTAGGAGCCGCGACCTAATGCTCATTTCCAAGGCCACAATTTTGTACAGGTTCTCGTAGTTGATAGTCTCGGACAATCGGTCCTCTTCGGCGGCACGATCGAAATCAGTCTCTACAATAACGTCTACCGCATACTTGTTTCCAACCTTTTGTTCTTCGTCGTAGTATCCATGATGTGCGAAGAACTCAAGCCCCTCGAGCGCAACCTTACCCATTTAGGTGCCGATTTGATCGAAGAATGACTTATTATCTTCCGTGCTGGTCCGCTCCGGCTTAGTTTCATCCTCAGGGCCATTGGGATTGGATTCTTTGGGTTGCGCGGGTTGCGAATTGGCTACACGAGGCTCTGATTTAGCCTGCTTTTGGACTCTGGAAAGGTCCTTGGATTGCTTAAGAAAGGAATCTATCCCCTGGTAATTGGTTTGCTTTCGCAGTTTCTCAACTCGTTCAAGCGTGTCAGTAGATAAATTCTTGAGCTCGGAAATGAGGTTATCACGATATTTTTCGAATTCCTTATAAACCTGCTCCAGGCTTTTTACTTCATCCTGCATCCCTTCAACGATTTCCCTGGAATCGGCTTCCGCTTCTTCGATAATTGCCTTGGCCTTGTTCTCGGCCTCGTTCATCAAAGCCTCCGATTTCATTTGGGATTCCTTCAAATGCAATTCAGCTGATTTGTTCGCCTGCTCGATCATATTTGCCCCGGTGTCCTCCGCTGTCTTCAAGGTTTTGAACAACGAACTCTCTACTTCTCTTAGCTTTTCAACTTCCTTCTGTGAGTTTTCCAGTTTCAATCTTAGCTCCTTGCCCTCCTCCTGTATTCTCTCCCATTCCTTTGAAAGAGATAGTAGGAAAGCACTCACCTCATCCTTATCGTAACCGCGAAAGGTTTTTTCAAACGATTTTTGTCGAATTTCAATTGGGGTGATCTTCATGATTCGTTATTAAATTCCAAGTCCCAAACCGAGATTGTACGATCGTCGCTACAGGATACTATTTGGTTTTGGAAGGAGGTCCAGAGTAATTTATTGACCGAGGTACCGTGGCCGGCGTGGCGGGCTTTGTCAATGACTTTCAGTAATTTATATCGTTGTGCGTCCCATACTTTAATGGACTTATCCATGCTACAAGTTACGAAATGTTTTCCATCAGGACTAAAGTCCAAATGATTAATGGTGTACATATGGGCCACTATGGACTGCAATAACACGGGCTCTTCCTGGAGTGACCAGACCTTAAGGTGAGCGTCCCGACTGCCGCTCAAAACCTGATTGTAATCAGGGCTATATCGCACCGTAAATACTGAATTTTGATGGGCTTCAAATTCATTGGTTATTTCAAGGGTATCCAGATCGAACAACCGGATCTTATTATCACTAAAGCCAACGGCCATCTCGCGATGCAAATAATTGATATCGCAACAACGCGCGCTTTGGTCAGATGCCTTAACCCGGGCAACTTCGGACATTTTTTTTGGATCGAAGAATATCACTTCACCCTCGCCAGTGCAAATTATCAAAAGATTTTTCCAAAACTTGATGTCATATATTGCCCCTTTGGTCAGCTGAGCGGAGCCCACTTCCTTTTGTTGATCGGTTCTTATGAAATGAACACCTTCATAATTGTGGCCAACTGCCAAGAGTTTGGAGGATGGGTCCAAGTCCATGGCGTACACCGAATTAGGAAGTTGGGCGATCAGCCGGCCGTTTTCCGGAGCGCGCAAGTCCCATTCAACTACCATGCCGTCTCCGGATCCTGAATAGAATATGGCTCCGTTTCCAACGCCTTTTACCGTATAAACGGCATCATTGTGACCGGTCAGATTATGTAGTTTGGAGACGGTTACCAGGGCCATATTGTGCAATAATAGTCGATTTGGAATATTTAAAATAAGCGAAAATAGTTTGGATGGATTAAATTGTGGCCCATGCCGGTAAGAAAACGTGCCCGGGTTTCCGAGTCGGTTTCCTGGGCCATATGGGAAATAACAGAGAGTTACGGGGAGCTGTTCGAAGGGCTGCCTTTGGATAAACTCGACGAGGATCAACTATCCTTGGTAAATAACAAGAAGAAGAGAAAAGAATACTTAGCAGGACGGATGGCAGTGAAGGATTTATTGATGCAAAGGGGACTACACTTCCAAGGCATTTCTAAGGACGAATGGGGGAAGCCCTATTTGTTAGACTCTCAACACCACATTAGCATCTCCAATACCTTTCCCTATGCCGTCGCTATGTTCAACCAAAATCGTCCGGCCGGGATCGATATGGAAAAAACCGATCCGAAGTTTTTGAAGATCGCGCATAAATTCCTAAACCAAGAGGAGCTTAACTTGGCTGGCGAGAATATTTTGGCATTAAACATACTTTGGTGCGCCAAGGAGGCCTTGTATAAGGTCTTTGGGAAGAAGAGGTTGAGCTTTCGTAGGGATATATTGATTGACCCTTTTGAGCTGCACGATTCAGGACTCCTTACTGGCCAAATAGAAGTGGGTGGTTTTAGGGAGAATCATCATTTGGAATACCTGCGCTGGGGTAACTATATTATATGCTATAATACCTAAGCCTCAACTCATTCTCCGGGCTCAGAAATTGTTCCAAGCAAGATCTTGATTTCATCAACTTTGTAATGGTCGCCGATTTTTTCGAATGAAATCATCAGGTTGCGAAATATCCTTTTCAGAACATCAATGTTCTGGCAAGGTTCATAAAAGATGTCCACAGGATTCAGTTGCAAATGTGAGATGTAATTATCTATATCCTCTCTCGAAAAGATCAATCCGCGATTGAAGGCGTTGATATAAAATTGGGCGTCTTTCTTCTTATAAGTGAGAATGAAGAGATTGGGCAAATTAACTCCAAAGACAGGCATCTTCAACTTCTGGGCTATTAGCAAGTATACCATGCAAAGGGAAATCGGATTACCCTTCCTAGTTTCGAGCACCACGTTGATCATTGAATTTCCCGGCGCGTGAAAGTTTTTGGTGTTGGCGCTGAATTTGAGTTTGTTGAAAATTACTCCATTTAAGATCTTAACCTGGTCCATATAATGGGCATCGGGATCAAATGCTACCCAAGCTTCATAATAGATCTGTTCCAGTTGCTTTCTAAGATGCGACAACTCCAGGTCCGGATAATGATATAGGCTTACCAGCCATAATCCTTCAAGCAAGTCCTGCTTCTTACTGTTCTTCCAAACTCCTAGCTTGTCCTTAAGATTTTCAAACTGCAAATTGTGGATCAGATCTTCGATTCGTTTCTGGACCGTTGGATTGAACGATTTTTCCCATTCACTTTCCAGAATAGGGATAACGTGATTACCCAATGAAGCAATCTTTTGTTCCACTTCCCATAATACTTCTGTGTCTTCATCGTCCAGTAGCGATACGAGGGCTTTTATCTCCTTTTTGTTCATCCCTTCAAGAGGTTAAGTTTGGATTACTCCCAAACTGAACTTTTCTTGGCTAGGAGCGTGATTGGCAGCTTCAATTCCCATGGATATCGCTTTCCTGGTATCAATGGGGTCTATCACACCATCAATCCATAGGCGTGCCGCTGCATAGTAGGGGCTTGACTGGCTACTGTATCGCTCGGTTATTTCTGCCAGTTGCTTTTCTTCTTCCTCCGGAGTTATATCCAGGCCTTGGTCCTTTAATCCAGCCACCTTGATTTGCAGTAGCGTCTTAGCGGCCGATAACCCGCTCATTACCGCAATTTGCGCACATGGCCAGGCAAGGATTAAGCGGGGGTCATAGGCTTTGCCACACATGGCATAATTCCCGGCTCCATATGAGTTTCCAATAATAACTGTGAATTTAGGGACAATCGAATTGGCAACTGCATTCACAAGTTTAGCCCCATCCTTAATAATGCCACCATGTTCCGCTTTACTGCCGACCATAAAGCCGGTTACATCCTGCAGGAAAAGAATTGGGATCTTTCTCTGGTTGCAATTCATTATAAAGCGAGCCGCCTTGTCGGCCGAATCGGAGTAGATGACACCACCCATTTGCATCTCGCCCGATTTTGTTTTCACGGTCTTTCGCTGATTCGCAACAATGCCTATTGCCCAACCATCAATGCGAGCTGTCCCGCAGAGAATCGTTTTGCCATAAAGCTCCTTGTATTGATCGAACTGGGAATTGTCCACCAGTCGATCAATAACCTGGAGCATGTCATAGGGCTTTGCCCGCTCCTCAGGGATGAGCCCGTAGATCTCTTGAGGATCTTTTTCAGGTTGGGCCGGTTCCGCCCGATCGAACCCGGCTTTCTCATAATCGGCAAGTTTGTCAAAGATATTTCTGATGGCCATTAGGCAATCTTGATCTGACTCGTACTTGTTGTCAGTTATTCCTGAGATCTCACAATGTGTGGTTGCGCCTCCCAGGTTTTCGTTGTCGATGGTCTCTCCAATGGCAGCTTTGACCAAATAGGAACCAGCGAGAAAAATGGAGCCCGTTTTGTCCACAATGAGGGCTTCGTCAGACATTATAGGCAGATAAGCTCCTCCAGCCACACAGCTTCCCATTACTGCGGCAATTTGGATGATACCAAGGGAGGACATACGTGCATTGTTTCGAAACTGGCGGCCAAAATCATACTTGTCCGGGAAGATCTGGTCCTGTAGTGGGAGAAAAACCCCGGCGCTATCAACCAGGTAAACGATGGGTAAACGGTTCTCCATCGAAATCTCCTGGGCGCGCAGATTCTTTTTGGCTGTTATGGGAAACCAGGCGCCGGCCTTCACTGTGGCATCATTGGCCACTATAACGCACTGCCGACCTTGGATGTGCCCTAAGACTGTTATGACTCCTCCCGATGGACATCCTCCATATTCCTCGTACATACCCTCTCCGGCCAAGGCACCGATTTCCAGGGTTTTGGAATCTGGGTCAATCAGGAAGTCAATCCGTTCCCGTGCGGTGAGCTTTCCTTTCTCGTGGTGGGCCTCGATCTTTTTGAGCCCGCCTCCTAAGTACACCTCCTTTAGTCTGTTGCCTAGATGATAGGTCTGTTGTTTAAGGGCATCCTCATTCTTATTAAAGGCAATTTCCATTCAGCATGATTTAAGCCTGACCAGCATGGGCCATCTAAACTAGGTTAGGAGCCACCAGATTTATCCATGTCCTTTTTAATCTTCTTCTTTTTCTTGCCTAAGGGAGCAAAGAAATGTTTTGGATCGTTATTCATATGGATCAGTAGCGAGTCCAGATCCATAACCGTCTTGTTCAGGCTGTTATAAAGAGAATCGTTGGTCAAGAGCTGTCCCATGGTACCTTCACCTTGTTCCACCTTTAGCAGCAGGGAATTGAGATTGTCCAGTGATTCATTAATTTTGCTTAGCGTCTTGGCTAATTCCAAGTTGTTAAGGGAATCGGCGAATCCATCAAATTTGCCCAAGATTGGCCGGATATCGTTGCTTACCATCTCATTCAACTGACCGGTTAACTTTGCTATATCCCCCGTTATGGTATGCAGGTTTTCGCGGTTTTCTCGCACGGTGCGATTCAGGGCGCTAGTAAGATTCTTGAGGTTGGTCAACAGGAGCTTAAGGTCATCTCCGCTGCCTGCAAGGCTATCTAGTATGGTATTTATGTTTTGTACAGTGATCCCAATGTTGTCCACTACCGGCTTGGCGGTTTCGGTTAGAAGGTCGGCCAGGCTCTTATCCAGAACGCCGGTTAGTGTATCGCCGCTTTCCAGCGGATTGGAAATGTCTCCAATATGTAAGTCGATGGCTTTGTTGCCAAGAAAATCACTGGTCAGAACTGCCTTAGCCGAGTCTCCTACAATAATCCTCTGGATAATGTCTATTGCCACCAGTATCTGGTTGTCCCTATCCTGCATCAGTTCAATGTTACTAACGCGGCCGACAGTAAAGCCCTGTATGCTTACCGGGTTAGAGACGGTAAGACCTGCGATATTATTGTAAACCGCGTAATAGGTCTTATACGGACTGAACAGGTCTTGCCCTTTTAAGTAATTGAAACCCAGATAGAGAATTGTAAAAGATACTATTGCTAATAGGGCGACCTTGAATTCCTTCGAAATCTTCACCAAAACATCAAATTAATCAATTGTAGGATTCGATCTCATCCTTGTAGTCACGGAACGCCCTAAAAATTCCGGATGCAATGTAGGTTTGCTGTAATTTATCATTTAAATCCTTCTCCTCTTGTGGATTCGACAAAAACCCAACCTCAATCAGTACGCTTGGCATTGACGTTTTCCACAACACCACAAATCCGGCTTGCTTCACTCCACGACTTACACGCCCCACCCGATTCTTGAATTGCTGCTCCACTTTTTGGGCCAGGTCAAGACTGTTCTCCAAATAAGCATTTTGATACAGAGAAAAGATTATGTGCGACTCGGGAGAATTCGGATCAAATCCCTGGTAATTCTGCTGATAGTCATCTTCCAACAGAATTGCTGAATTTTCTCTTTTGGCGACTTCAAGATTCTTCTGTGAAGTGTGCAAACCCATTACATAGGTTTCGGTCCCTTTGATCCGAGAGCTGTATGGAGCCGAGTTACAATGGATAGATATGAATAAATCGGCCCCATTTTTGTTAGCAAGATTAGCGCGATCAATGAGGGATGGGAAAGAGTCGTCCAGTCGGGTATATACCACTTCAACATCCTTTAAGTGCTTCTTGATGATATTGCCTAGTTCAAGTGAGATCTTTAAGGCGACATTTTTCTCGCGTGAGAATTGTCCGGAAGTTCCTTGGTCCTTGCCGCCGTGCCCCGCATCAATAACCACTTTTCTCACCCGATATTCCCTTATTCCAATCTCGGTAAACGATACCAATACTAAGAAAAGCCCTAAAACCGAAGCGGAAAGAATATTCTTGACCATATTCCCGTTGTTATTATGGAATAAGATAGTTTTACCCAAAATTGGGAATTTTTCCCGAAATCTGAAAAAACTCAATTATAAATTGGGCGGGGTAAAGGAGGGTTGGTTTTGCATTATTATAATTCATTGCCTCAGTTTTTGGGTTAGTATGGCCATTGGCCAAGAGTTGGAGGCGGATTCTATCACCGCTGATTCCCCATCACCGGATTTTCTTACTTCTGATCCAAAAATCATTCCAGAATCTTCCGATTCCTTGGTAGTGTCTGATAGCACGACAGCCGAGCTTGATAGTGCTGCAGCCCCTAAGGGTGATATCGAGACGACCATCGTATACTCGGCCCGGGATTCAATTCTCACCGATGTTCAGGGTCAGAAGGTGTTCCTGTACGGGGATGCCAGTATTAAGTATGGATCCATAAGTTTGGATGCAGACTATATCGAAATCGATTATGCCACCAATACGTTAAGTGCGACTTACTCTGAAGATTCGGTAGGGGACAAAGTGGGTGTTCCTCTCTTTAGCGATGCCGGGCAAGAATATGAGACCCAGAATATCCAGTACAACTTCAACACTAAGAAAGCTTACATCACGGGGGTAGTTAGCCAGCAAGGTGACGCCTTTATGCACGGTGAAAGAGTTAAGATGAATCAGCAGAACGAGCTGTTTATCAAATCAGCCAAGTACACGACATGTGATCTACCAGACCCACACTACCATATTGAGGCAGGCAAAATCAAGGTAATGCCGAATGATAAAATTGTAACCGGACCTTTCAGCCTGAGATTTAACGATGTGCCGACTCCGCTTACACTTCCGTTTGGAATGTTCCCTTCTCAGAAAACCAGGGCCTCTGGTATTATTTTCCCAACCTATGGGGAACAAAGAGCACGGGGCTTCTACCTCCAGAATGGAGGGTACTTTTTCGCCCTGAACGACTATATGAATCTTCAGGTAACCGGAGAGATTTACAGCAAAGGGGGCTGGGGAGTTAATGTCGGTAGTAATTATTTCAGGCGATATAGATATCAGGGCCGGTTGGACTTCAGATATAACAAATTCATTTCCGGCCGGGAGGATGATCAGAATATTTCAAATGACTTCTGGATCAAATGGGGTCATACTCCAAAGACCAAAGGTAGATCTCGGACATCGGCCTCGGTGAATGCAGGTTCGTCCAGCTTCAATCAGAACAATGTGCTTTCAGTGGAGCGAAATGTGACGTCCACCTTCGCCTCCAACGTATCCTTTTCAACCTCATTCAGGGACACCCCGTTCAATATGTCGGCCAGCCTGAGGCACACTCAGAATATTTCCACTAACCAGGTTGATCTTACCCTGCCCAACATGAGTTTTAATATGAACCAGATCTACCCTTTCAAAGGTAAAGGGGGCGGGACGGGTAGGAAATGGCTGGACAACATGAATTTAAGGTATAGCATGAATTCCCTGAACAGAATCACCAACCGGATAGGAGGTGATAGCATTGCCCCATTTAATTTTGAAACAATACCAACCCTTCTTGAAAATGCAAAAAACGGAATTAAACACGTTATTCCACTCCAGACCTCATTCAACATATTGAAGCAATTCACATTCTCCCCGAGCCTGAATTTTACCGAGCTTTGGTATCTCGAAAAACTCAATTACACTTACAATGAGGAAATGCAAACCATTGAAACCGATACTATTGAGGGTTTCAACCGGGTCAATTGGTATCGTGTAGGTGCAAGCATGAACACTCAGATCTACGGAATATATCAATTCAAAGGAAAATGGCTTCAAGCTATTCGACACCGCATGCAGCCCTCAATAGGGGTCAGTTTCCAGCCGAATTTCGCAGATCCAAAATTCGGATATTATCAGGACTTCCAATTCAATGAACAAGGGGATACCAGGCAAAGGTCACGGTACCAGGGCTTCATATATGGCTCACCGCCGCGTGGTGAATCCGCCTCCTTGAGTTTTTCGATGCAGAATAACCTGGAAGCGAAGGTTAAGCGTAAAAAAGACTCTACGGATGCTATGACCAAAATGATGCTGATTGAAAACTTCTCCTTGAATTCGAGTTATAATTTCGCTGCTGACTCGTTTCAATTAAGTACAATTAATCTGGGGATCAGAACCAAAATCTTTAAAAAGAAATTCAACATAAATCTTTCTGGAGTTCTGGATCCTTATGTTTACCGGTTGGACACTGCTTTTGTAAGCAGTAACGGGCGCTTGAATGTTCAGCAGCGAAGAATTGATAAATTTACCTGGGAAAACGGTGATGGATTAGGTCAATTAAGCAGCGTCCGTTTTCAAACCGGCTTAAGGCTGAGTCCGAAGTTCTTTAATCCAAATGCCAAGGAGTCGGATTCAAAGGAGGATCGTCGCGACAGGGATGACTTGACGGAAGAGGAGCAACAGGAACTGGATTATATAGATGCCAATCCCAATTTGTACGTGGATTTTAGCATACCGTGGAAACTTAACCTCAACTACAGCGTAAACTATCGAAAAATGGGGTTTTCCGAAAGTCAGATCGTCCAAACGCTGACTTTTAATGGAGATTTTAATGTTACACCCAAAACAAAAATTGGTTTTCGATCAGGATACGATTTTCAAAGGAAGAAAATTACCCAAACCAGTATAGATATAAATCGTGACCTTCATTGCTGGGAGTTAAACTTTAATTGGGTTCCCTTTGGAAGATTCACATCTTATAATTTTTCCATTAGGGTAAAATCTTCCGTGCTTCAAGACTTGCAATACAACAAGCGCCGACAATGGTCCGATCAATAGTACTTCCTCGTCCTACCGAGAATCCGTGGCAGACCAAATCCATTCGAACGATATACGAGAACCAATGGATCAGGTTAGAGGAGGACCAAATACTCACTCCGGCAGGAGGCAGTGGGATCTACGGGAGGGTTCATTTCAAGAATCGAGCCATTGGGATTATTCCCATAGATAAAGATCAAAACACCTGGCTGGTGGGGCAATACCGTTACCCTCTAAAGGAATACTCCTGGGAGATTCCCATGGGTGGCGGTCACATAAATCAAGATCCACTCGAGGGTGCCAAAAGGGAGTTGAAAGAGGAAACGGGCCTTTCAGCTGGTAAATGGACCAAAATTCTAAAGGTTCATACCTCTAATTCGGTTACTGACGAGGTAGGTTATGTATTTTGGGCAGAACAATTATCCCAGGGGGAAGTCTCCTTCGAGGAGACCGAGGACCTGTTGATCCAGAAACTCCCGTTAAGGGCTGCCCTTGGATTAGCTATGGAGGGTGCCATAACGGATTGCCTATCTTTGGCGGGTTTATTGAAAACTGCCAGGATCCTCGACCTGCATCCTCCCGATCATTAGGTCCTCTTTTCCTACCTTTGGGCCTTTTAGAGGAATGATCGAGGTCCAGGTTTACAAAGAACACTTCAGGAAAAATTTTAGCCTTGCCTACCCGGTAATGCTAAGTCAATTGGGACATGTGCTCGTTGGTGTAGCCGATAGTGTTATGGTCGGCAAGGTTGGTATCGAACCACTCGCGGCAGCCTCTTTCGCCAATTCAATTTTCTTTCTTCTTCTGACTTTTGGCCTGGGCGTATCCTATGCAGTGACACCACTTGTTGCTGCTGCAGATGGCAAAAATGACTCCAGCAGAATCGGCGTATTACTGAAGCACGGCTTTTTAGTTAACAATACTTTAGGATTCATACTGCTGATCATGCTGCTTTATTTGTCTTTTCATCTCCACCTTTTCAATCAACCGGTTGAGGTGCACCTCTTAGCCGGACCTTACCTGCGGATCGTGGCCCTTTCCCTCATACCGTTCTTGCTATTCCAAACGTTTCGCCAGTTCGTAGAAGGCCTGTCCCTGACCAAACAGGCAATGTATATCACTGTGGGAGCTAATCTGGTAAACATAGTCTTGAACTATGCTTTGATTTTTGGAAAATTTGGATTCCCGGCCATGGGATTGAACGGTGCTGGATGGGCCACCCTTATTTCAAGGGGCCTAATGGCTATATTCATGATAACTTTTGTAGTGGGTCATGCCAGGTTCAGGACTTACCTGGGCAGCTTCAGCTTTGCAGACTACTCTGCTCCGGTTATCAGGACCTTGCTCAAAATTGGTTTGCCAGCCGGGATGCAGTTTATTTTCGAGGTCGGTGCATTCGCCATTGCCGCGATTATGATAGGATGGCTGGGGGCTGGTCCTCTGGCTGCTCACCAAATAGCTATAAATTTGGCCTCCATTAGTTACATGATGGCTACCGGTATTTCGGCGGCGGCCACAATTCGGGTTGGAAATCAACTTGGACGTAAGGATATAAAGACCATGAGGCAGGCTGGATTTACCGCTTTTGTCATGGTGATCCTGCTCATGACCACCGCTGCAGTAGTTTTTATTGTAGGCAGGGATTTCTTCCCGAGCCTCTATGTCTCTGATTTGGAAGTGATTCAACTGGCTTCAGGGCTAATTATTGTTGCTGGCTTGTTTCAAATTTCGGATGGCGTTCAGGTGGTCGGTCTTGGTGCACTGAGGGGTATGGCGGATGTTAAAATACCAACGGTTTTCACCTTGATTGCTTACTGGGTCCTGGGACTCCCGGTTGGTTATTTTCTGGGCTTTAGTATGGATATGGGTGCAACCGGGATCTGGTATGGTTTACTTCTGGGATTGACTGTTTCTGCAATCTTGGTTTCCGGTAGGTTTCAGTTGCTTAGTAGACGAGGGATGCACAAATCCGTGCCCATGGCCTAGAATTGTTGCTATGAAATCTTCAACAATCGGGCAACAACAAAATCCATCCAGGAGTCCGGCAATAGCTGAGGAAGATACCAGTACTTCAGCTTTTGGTTTGTGACCACGTAGCGAGTTCCTACCTTTTTTTGCGTCAACGCTCTCAAGATACGTCGGGCGACTACTTCGGCGTCCAGGGCTTGTCCCATGGATCGTCTGGACAGGTCTTCCCGTCTACCGATTGCTCTGGCAAATTTAGTGTTTTCATATAGGGAGGCTTCCTTCAGCCCCTTCTTCCAAATCGCAGTTCTAATTGGGCCTGGCTGGATCACAACGACCTTGATCCCATAAATGATCAGTTCGGCCGCAGCGAATCCGAAAGAGCTTCCAGGGCGAATTTAGAAGCGGAGTAAGGGCCTGTAAAGGGTAGCGCTACTTTCCCGGCAATAGAGCTAATATTTATAACCCTTCCAGGCTGCCCCGACCCCTTTGCCTCCAGCAAGGGCAGAAACTCCTGGATGATCCTGAGAGGCCCCAACACGTTGACATCAAATTGGTAGCTCACTTTTTCAATAGGGATACGCACTAGCGGTCCGGTCGTCGCGATACCAGCGTTGTTCACCACCCCGGCAAGACTCGAATCTCCCATCAGTTGGCCAACCTCCTTTGCTGCCGCCTTAACTGACACTGGGTCGGTAACATCGACGATAAGGGGAATGAATTGCTGTCCTAGAGAATCTCGTAGAGCCCTTCCTCGATCGGCATGTCGAACGGTACCAAAGACCGTGAATCCGTTTTGAATCATTATTCGGGCAGAGGCAAGGCCTATTCCGGTGGAAACCCCGGTAATAAAGAGGTATTTCATAACTCGTAAGTTATCAAAAGCCCTTTGTTTTGGCGAATAATGACCCCATCACTCCCTGAATCCAAAGCGAAGTTAATTGCCACCGTCAAAGTAGGTCTAATAATTTCGGTCAGAATCAGGCTGTGTTGTCCGAATATGGACAATAGCATTCTGCACGGATGAATTAAAAACTCGAAAATCAGTGGATTAACATTTTGGCGTGAGCCTTGACTCAGAAGAGATATATGTTTGACAATGGATGCGCCGCAAGATAACCAGAAACTTCATACTCTTCTGAACCTGGACACTACCCGATTGGACCATTAGACGAGCCAAGAATTGAAGTGCCTGGTCGAGAAAACAGGCAGGAAAGAAGAACATCATTCTCGATTTGGGGGGTGTAAATACCTGGATTCTGGTGGTTTTTCAGCGATTCTTCTTACAAACCGCATTTGCGTTGAGGAAGAGGGTGAGTTGATCCTATAAATGCCCAAGAAAATATACATCGATTGTTCCGGATGGCCCATCTGGAAGAAATCCTTAATCTGAGGGTAAATTTGGAGGATGCAATGGGAGATATTATTTCTCGCAGGTCCGCCTAATTCCTCACGGTCAGGACCATATTTCCAAAGTTTCTACTGGTAGTTTCCAAAGTTGGTTAATTTTGGAGCTTTCGCTATGAACATAGATCAGGATACCGTACGAAAGATCTATCATCTAGCCCGGTTGGAATATGACCCCAAGAAGGATTCCAAAATGGTTGAGAGTCTCAAGGAGATATTGGAATGGATGGAACATCTGAATCAACTGAATACTGATGACGTAGAGCCTTTAACCAATATGTCTTACGAGGTGAATGTCTACCGGGAGGATAAAGTAAACCAAAAGCTGGATCGAGAGCGCGGATTGCGTAATGCCCCTGATAGTGATGGCCGCTTCTTCAAAGTTCCAAAGGTTATCGACTAAGTTTTTTCCATTCCAAGGCAAATTCTGATTGGATGAGTGATTTGTTTTTCTGGCAGACTTGGGACACTCAGAACAAGGTTTTGCTAGGTGTTATGCTGCTGGTTGCCCTTGGAGCAACTATTCTTGCCGCCGTTAGCTACCTCTTAAGTCCCGAGCCGGCGATCCTTTGGGAGGTGGTATCCAAGCTGCATTCGGTGCCTATCCCATTCTACACAATTAACCTAGGCCTATTGGAATTGGATTTCATGGTTGAAAATTACTTGATTACTCAATACTTTCAGGGTAGCAATGTAAATATCAGCTCTACCTGGGCGCTGATCTATGTTCTTTTTTTGGGGACTAGCATAGCGTTTTCACTGGCCGTAATTACCGCTCTAAGCCGATTTTGGTTCATTTTCTCGATGGCTGCTTTCGTTCTTCTTATGATGAATTTCAAGTTGGAGCAATTGCTTCTTTTTGGAAGAACCGATCAGGTAGGGTTGATACTGGCGTTTTTTTTGTACTTGCCCTTAAGCTATTATTTTCAAGCCTTCCGGCCAGACATTAATTTCCTCCGCCGGCTTTTGGCGTTTGGTGCTGTTACATTGGCGTTTGGCTTCTTGATATATTCGGTCGCCCAAGTGGAAGCTCCCTTTCTTTATTTGGCCAATTACGGGATTTTCGCGCCGCTTATTGCTACCATCATCTTCATTTTCCTCGTCAGTCATGAAATCGTTTTTGGATTTTTGCATATCACTACATCCGGAGTTCAATCGCGGAAGAGCCTCCTGCACTTTATGGTCATCACTATCTTCTATCTGACCAACTTACTAATGCTTTATTTGTACAACCGCCAGAAAATCGATTGGAACCTCATCTATTTTAGTGAATTCCTTTTGCTAATGATTTCGGCCATTATCGGTTTTTGGGGAATAAGAAGGCGTAATCATCTATTTCAGAATATTCTTCGCTTTGAACCCGAGGGGGCCTATTTGTACTTATCGGCCGCGGTGGTATGTTTCAGTACTGTCTTTTATGTATTCGTTACAGCGAACGATCCTTTGATTGAAACCCTTGAAGATACCATAGTGTTTAGCCTTATTGGTTTTGGAGTGGTAAGCGTACTTTACGTATTCGCCAATTTCTTCAATTTGATCTACTATGATTTGCCTATCCATAAAGTGGTATACAAGCCCAGGCACATGCCCTTCTGGACCGCCCGTATAGGATCGCTCCTTTTCGTACTGGGATTGGTTGCTTTATCGGACAATTTCCCGGTGAGCCAGGCCATTGCCGGCTATTACAACGGTGTTGGAGACTTGTATTCTATCCAGGGCCAGCAGCTTTTGGCGGAAGGATATTATGAGAATGCCAGCTATTACGGTTACCAAAACCACAGATCAAATTACATCTTGGCGCAGGGTGCCTTTGATCGCGGCGATCGACCTCGGGGATACAGGTTTCTGACCGAATCCGTGAAAAAGAAACCTACACCGCATGCATTTGCCAACCTGGCGAACTATTACGACCGAAATAACCAATTCTTCAATGCCTTATTCACCATGAATGATGGTTTGGCCCGTTTCCCAAATCAGCCAGCCCTATTAAACAATATGGCATTGCTTTACGGCCAATCTACCGTTTTGGATTCCCTTTTTTTCTATGCGCAGGCGGGTATGGAGCATAATTTAAGTTCAAGGCAAGCCCGGACTAATTTGATGGCTAAATTAATTGAACACGATGTGCAGGTGTCACTTGATTCTGCTGAGGACTCATTCTGGCCAGCTGACTACGTGCCAATGCAGGCCAATTACCTGGCGTTTGCAAACAAGAACAATCACGAGGCAGATCTGAAACTTCAAGCGCCGCTTTTGGAAGACTCCGTACTGGATCTTGAGGAATTCTCATTGGTTTTTAATCACATGATTAACCAATCCGGTCATTTAGATTCTAGTTTTCACAGTTTCATTGATCTCGCAAGAATTCATCCATCCAATCGCTGGTGTGAAGAGAACTTGTCGCTCGGTCAGGCACTGGCTGCACGACGGTCTGGGAATTTGACACGGGCTTATCGAACTCTTCAAAACCTAAGATCCTCAACGCGCAATGCCGGTTATTATGAATGCTCGATGGGTCTGTGGGCGCTCGAGGAGAGAGATTTCGAAAGGGCCGTCACTCATTTCGAATCGGCTGAGAATTTGGCGTATCCTGGGGCCCCGTTTTATCGGGCTTTGGCCTTGCTGTTTGGAGGGAAGGAGTCGGAGGCAAGATCGGCATTCTCTGAATTACCTCCGAATGAGGTAATTAGTGAACCCTATGTGGAAAAGATTAAGAAAGCGTTGAAGGCTGATTCCTCTGAAATTTTCCAAGAACTTGATGCGGAGGTCAAGTATTTTTGGATCCTCTTAAACTTTTCCCAACCGAAGGAGGTAGTGGAAGAATTATGGCGGGGTACTGAAGGCCGAATTCGATTCGAGATTGCCCTTGGTATGGCCCACCAGGCGATGGATACCCGGAAGTGGGGCATGGCCTATAAATGGATGGAGCATGCTAGGATCGCGGCTGTAAGTGAGGATCTGGCTGACCCATTGAATTGGGCGAGACTGCGCTATAGTTTGTATACAGGGAACTTTCAGAATTTGCATCAGATAGTTGAAAAACTGAGCCCAAATAACCCAAATCAAAGACTGCTTGCAGGATTCCTAAGGGCGAAGGATCTGGAGAGGGCAAGCGATCTTGAGAACGCGGAGATTCTGTATAGGTGGTTGGCAACGGCCAACCCATACCTGGAGGGCATTGTCATTGAGGCAGCCAGGTTTTTTGAGGAGGTCCTGGGTGACTCGGACCAGGCCTATGACCTGCTCCTTCAGGCATTGGAGTTCAACCAGAGTTCAGCGGATCTAAGGATGGCCTACACGTTACAATGCCTGAACGCTGGTTTAGCGCATTACGCTGAGCTCTCACTGAAGGTTTTAAGGGCGAGCCTTGAAAACAAAGAATCGCAATCTTTTGAGCAAGTTTATAAGGAAAAGGAGTTGGAAATGCAGAAAAATCAGCAATGGGAGGATCAACCAATTTGATCGTTAACCAAACGTCGGAATGAAAATTTACACCAAAACCGGGGACAAAGGCGAGACATCCCTATTAGGGGGTACCAGGGTTTCGAAGTCCCATATAAGGATTGAAGCCTACGGAACTTTAGATGAATTAAATTCTTACCTGGGCTTGCTAGCCGATCAGAGGGTTAATTCATCGCGTAGGGATTTTGTACTAGGCATACAGAATGATTTGTTCGCCATGGGATCGATGCTTGCTACTGACCCCAAAAAGTCAAAAGTAAAAATTCCTCCATTTGACCCCAGGCAAATCGAGGGCCTGGAAAAAGAAATTGATTTTATGGATAGCAACCTGCCGGAATTACGTAATTTTATTCTGCCCGGTGGCCATGAATCGGTATCTACCTGCCATGTGGCCCGTTCAGTTTGCCGTCGGGCCGAAAGAGCGGTTATTCGGCTATCGGAAACCAACGAGGTGGATGAGGTGTTGATAAAATACCTAAATCGCCTTTCTGATTATCTTTTTGTTTTGGCTAGAAAAATGAGTGGAGAGTTGAACGTTGGAGAGGTTATTTGGAGGCCTTAAAGCGGAATTCCGATATGAACATGCGTCGTATCTTCAAAAGGGAATTATTTAGTAGTTTTGAGCCCTACAAAGGGTAGTTGTCCTGAAGAAAGTCATGTTAGCAACTATTGAAATTGAAAAACATCTGGTCGGCGAGTCCCGAGTTTCGCAAGTTGATTTTGACAATATTCCATTTGGCAAAGTCTACGCTGACCATATGTTCATCTCCGACTTTCAAGATGGGGAGTGGAGGGAGTTCAGGATTGTCCCATATCGTGGGTTACAGCTGAGTCCTGCGACCGCGACTATTCACTATGGTCAATCAGTCTTCGAAGGAATGAAGGCTTATAAGGACCAACAGGGTGCTGCATTGTTATTTCGCCCGTTGGACAATCACAAAAGATTGAACGTCTCGGCTATTAGAATGTGTATTCCAGAGATTCCAGAGGAAATTTTTATGGCCGGCCTTACCGATTTAATACGCATTGACAAGGCTTGGATTCCGAATAATCCGCGAACATCGCTGTATGTTCGACCCTTCATTTTCGCTACCGACGAATATATCGGAATACGACCTTCGGATACTTATAAGTTCATGATTTTCACCTGCCCGGTGGGGGCCTATTACTCCCGGGCCGTCAAAGTAAAAATTGAAACCCGTTATTCTCGGGCATTCGAGGGTGGCACTGGTTTTGCCAAAGCGGCCGGTAATTATGCAGGTTCTTTGTATCCGGCAAAATTGGCGCAGGAAAAAGGCTTTGATCAGCTCTTGTGGACCGATGGCAAAACCCATAAGTACATTGAGGAGTCTGGAACCATGAACGTCATGTTCCGGATCGGGGACCGGTTGGTGACTGCGCCCACCAGCGACACCATCCTTCAGGGAATCACCCGCGACAGCGTTCTTACTCTTGCCCGGGAATGGGGCCTAACCGTAGAAGAGCGTAAGGTGGAGGTCCTGGAAATAATATCAGCTATTAAGGACAAAACCTTAAAGGAAGCCTTTGGTACCGGTACCGCAGCAACTATAGCTCATATCTCCACCATAGGCTTTGACGACGTCGATTATGAGTTGGATGATTCGGCCCAGTGGGAATTCTCCAACCGAGTGCTGCAAAAGCTGGAGGGGATCAGGAGGGGAGAGGAAGCTGACAAATACGGCTGGGTGTTCCACGTATGAGTCCTGCTTCTACTCCAACTCAAGGATCATTGGTGATCTAGCGGGAACTACCAGCGATCCTTTGAGAGCAATTGTTTTATGGGTAATTATATCTCTACCTGCTTCGGTGCCTTTCAACATTTCGTCGAACCGGTCCAAATCCAGAACCTGATCCGTGCTGTTGCGATTCAGGACTACCATCACCTTGTCATTCCCTTGGAATCTAAAGTAGACATAAGCACCATTCTGCGGAGCATAATGCATCAGCTCCCCGGCGTGGATCACCGAAGCCTGCTTGCGCCAATTGAACAAAATAGAAGTGAAATCCATGGCCTCCCTTTGTTGGTGGGTAAGCCCCTCCCCAGTAAAGGCATTGGTGGCATCTCCTGCCCATCCACCGGAATAATCCGCCCGAATCTGACCGTGATTCCCGGGGTCGTCATTAGTAAATAGCAATTCGGTCCCGTAGTAAATTTGAGGGATGCCCCTCATGGTGGCAAAGTACACCATTCCCAACTTGAAAAGGTTCAGATCTTCCTTCACCTGAGTGAAAAACCGATCCATGTCATGATTGTCGGGAAAAATTACAAAATTATCCGGGTCGGCATAGAAAAAGTCATTGGCCAACATTTCGTAGCTACTGTCAAAGCCGGTATCATCCTCCACTAAGCTCTTCCTCAGGGCCCCCTGAAGGGGGAAATCCAGCATGCTGGGCAGGCAAGATTCATACCCGGCCCGATTTCCTTGTTGCCAATAGCCCACAGTCAATGGATTTTCGCTCCATTCTTCTCCAGTGATATTGAAATTAGGATACTCATTCATTACCGCACAGGTCCACGCCGTCAAGAAATCCGTATCGTTGTACGGGTAGGTGTCCATTCGGATTCCATCCAATCCCACATACTCAATCCACCACATAGTATTCTGAATAAGGTAGGTGGACAGCAACGGATTCCGATGATTGAGATCAGGCATTGTCTCTACGAACCAACCGTCAACAAGATGGAGGTAATCATATTCTGAGCGATAAAGATCCTGAATGGTTGGTTTCCTGTGATTAGTGTATACAAACTCATTGTCAAAATTTATCCAATCAGAGGCAGGAAGGTCTTTCATCCACCAATGTTCTGAGCCGCAGTGATTAGTTATCATATCCATGATCAGCTTGATTCCTTTTTGATCAGCGATATCGCCCAATTGAGCGTACTCTTCATTAGATCCGAATCGGGGATCAACTCTGTAATAATCAGTGGTGGAATAACCGTGGTAGGAAAAGCTTGGCTGATTGTTTTCCAACACCGGATTGACCCAAATGGCCGTAAATCCCATGCCGGCGATATGATCCAGTGCGTTTATGGTGCCCTTTATGTCCCCGCCATGGCGACCCCAAGGATTACTGCGTTCAGCGGTTTCCACTAGTCCTTCCACGTTATCGTTATCGGGATTGCCGTTGATGAAGCGATCCGGAGTTATCAGATAAAGGGCATCCGAAAATGTAAAGCCCTGCCGATTTGAGGAACCCTTCTGACGGACTTTTAGCTCATATTGGTAGGTGTGTATTGCCTTTCCCCGACGGGTAAATTCGATGTCGAAGGTCCCGGGTTTGACCTCCTCCTTGATGAGCAGGTCTAGAAAAAGGTAATTCGGGCTTTCTACTCTGATGACCCTTTGGATCGTCACACCCGGATATTCTATCTGTACGTTGAGTTCAGCGATATTTTCCATGTGCACCAAGAGTTGAAGAGTAGGATTCTGCATTCCGGTCCACCAAAAAGGGGGTTCCACGTGATCGATCTTGGCCACGGCAACCGAACAGAATAGCATCAACGCACCAAAACTTGTGGATTGTATGAAATTCGCGGCAGAGGGATAGCGCTTGGACTGAGTCATGAGACGAATCATAATGCTTTATTCAAATTTGCTCCATTATTTTCATTTTCCATCCGATTTCGTCTTTAACCAAAGGGTTCGGGTTATGTCTTCTCTCATTTGTTATCAGTGGAGTCAGTATAAACTCACTCTCATGGTGATTTCTAAACAGACTGTGAGAGAATCCAGGCACCATCTTCGCACACCAAATTTGAGACTAGAGGTCTTTGCATTAGTTTTGCCCGATGGATGAAATGAAACTCTACCCATGATGACCACCGAGAATCTAAAGGATTTAAAGGCCAGGATAGAAGCCTTGAGGGGGTATCTTTGACTACGATAAGAAGGTTGAAGAGATCACTGAAGAAGAGAAAATCACCATGGAACCCAATTTTTGGGATGACCCCAAGAAGGCTGAAAAGATTCTTAAGACGATAAAATCTAAGAAAATATGGACTGATGCTTTCAAATCCGTGAATTCGAAAGTTGAGGACGTTGAAACTTTATTCGAATTCCATCACGAGGGGGAAGTAGATGATGAGGAGATGGAAGAAGAGTATGTGACACTTCTGGAGTCATTAGAGAATCTGGAGTTCAAGAAAATGCTCAATCAGGAGGAGGATCAGTTAGGAGCCATGCTGGAAATAAATCCCGGTGCCGGGGGAACGGAAAGTCAGGATTGGGCTGAAATGTTATTGCGGATGTATATGCGTTGGGGGGAGCGAAGCGATTTCAATGTAAGTCAGGTAAATCATCAGCAAGGAGACACTGCCGGAATAAAATCGGCGACCCTGGAAATCAGCGGTGATTTCGCCTATGGCTATCTCAAGGCGGAAATTGGAGTGCATCGACTGGTTCGCATTTCACCATTCGATTCTGGGGCAAGGAGGCACACTTCATTCGCTTCTGTTTTTGCCTACCCAATCATCGACGATACGATCCAGATTGAAATTAATAATGCGGATATCACCTGGGAAACATTTCGTTCCGGAGGGGCGGGCGGGCAGAATGTAAACAAGGTAGAAACGGCGGTGCGACTCAAACACGCTCCCTCTGGAATAATCGTCGAGTGCCAACAGGAACGATCCCAACTGCAAAATAAGGATAAGGCCTTGAACATGTTGAAGTCCCGACTTTATCAATTGGAAATCGAGAAAAGAAACAAGCAAAAGGAGGAGGTTGAGAGTAGCAAGCTGAAAATTGATTTCGGTTCCCAGATCCGCAATTATGTCTTGCACCCCTACAAATTGGTTAAGGATAACAGGACAAACCAGGAGCGATCCGACGTTCAAAACGTTCTGGACGGCGATATCGACTCATTCATCAAAGCTTATTTGATGCAGAGCTGACTGCTCTGAAGGTCAGCTCGAATCGTTCCATATGTCTTTTTCCAATCGACCTTATACCCTGCAGTTCTGGCTCCTTTGCCTAAGCTCATTTCTGTTTTTCACCTCCTTTAATATGATCATTCCCGAGCTGCCGGATTATCTGGAAACCCTGGGAGGTGAGGATTATAAGGGGTTGATCATCTCGCTGTTTACGGTCACCGCCGGCCTCTCAAGGCCTTTCAGTGGTAAATTAGCTGACACTATCGGCCGCATTCCGGTGATGGTAATCGGCTCGGTAGTTTGCGTTGTGAGTGGACTACTCTACCCTGTGGCCTCCACAGTATTCTCATTCCTCTTGTTGCGCCTCTTTCATGGGTTCTCTACCGGATTTAAACCTACCGGTACTTCCGCTTATATCGCCGACATAGTTCCCTTCGACCGGCGGGGAGAGGGCCTTGGGATACAGGGTGTCAGCGCCGGCTTTGGCATGGCAATGGGTCCCGTAATTGGAAGTTTTGTGACCATTTGGTACGGGATGGATTTTATGTTCTATTGCTCAGCCATCTTCGCATTATTGTCAGTTTTAGTCCTTATAGGCATGAAAGAGACCGTGGCTGACCGCCAAAAGTTTGGCCTGCATCTTCTCCGGGTAGGCCGAGAGGACGTTTTTGAACCGAGGGTGATACCTCCTTCTATAGTGCTGCTACTGAGCGCGTTTTCGTTTGGCGTGGTCCTGACTTTGATCCCCGACCTGAGCAAGCACCTGGCCATTCAGAACAAGGGACTTTTCTTTGCTTATTTCACCATAGCTTCTATTTCCATTCGGTTTTTTGCGGGCAAGGCTTCGGATGTCTATGGACGCACTATCATCCTATTGTTCTCCACCTCCACAATGGCCATGGCAATGATAGTAATTGGCTTTTCAAGCTCTGCGTTCTCCTTTTTCGTGGGAGCGGTTATGCTCGGTCTGGGTTCGGGGATGAACACTCCGACTATTTTCGCGTGGACTATCGATTTGTCAAGCGAACAACACCGGGGAAGAGCAATGGCCACAATGTATATTGCTCTGGAAGTGGGTATCGGCATAGGAGCTCTTGTTTCAGGGTCTGTTTATTCGAATAACGCAGAAATGTTTGGAGTGATTTTTTCGATCGGGGCTTTGCTCTCAGCAGCCGCTTTTGGCTACCTGATTTCAAAACATTTGGTCAAAGCTGCCTAGCTGCTGGAAGCCTCAAGCCGTGGCCTTTTTTAGTTTGACGAAAAAACTGGATCCTTCTGTTGGAGTGCTCCGGCACCAGACTTCCCCCTCCATTGCGTCCAGGTATTTCTTGACAATATACAGTCCTAACCCGGTGGACTGCTCATGGGCAGTGGGTTTGGCACTTAAGGTTTGAAACTTTCTAAATAAAAGTCCTATTTCCTCTGATAGCACCCCCGGGCCCCGATCTTTAATTTCCATTTGATAAGACTCATCGTCCTCTTCCAGATTGCAGGTCACCTTACTATCCGGAGGTGAAAATTTAATTGCGTTTGAAATTAAATTGCTAAAGACCTGCAACAGATAATCTTCATCGGCTAAGACCCACGCTTCCCTGGGTAGGGAGTAGTTTATAATGATATTTTTCTCCCGGCTTTCGGGCCCGAATTCCTCTACCGCTTTATTGAAGTACGGGACAAGGTTGATTCTTTTGGGCTCAAACGAGACCTGCTTGGACTCGATAGCTTCTACATCAAGAATTCGGGAGATCATCTGGCTCATCCCGTCAGTTGAGGTTCTGAGCCTTTCCAGCCAGTCTTTTTGCTGCGAGGTAAGGTTATCTGACCTCAATTTGATGAGGTCAATTAAGCCAACCACCTGATTCAGTGGAGTGCGAAGGTCATGAGCCACAATCCCGATCAGACTGTTCTTCTCGTCATTCAACTCCAGCAGATTGCGATTAATGGCCTCGATCTCCTCTTTTTGCTGGCTTAATATTCGATTCGTCTTTTGATTGTTCAGGTTGACCCGGTAGAACAGGAATACCAAGACAGCCAGTAACAGCAGACCACTTATAGTCAGAATAAGGATTACCCGTTGCTTGCTGAGGTTCGATTGGAACAACGTATTTTCGTTGTTGAGTGCCTCAATTTCACGCTCCTTGTTCTCCAACTCGTACTTTGTCTGTACTTCAATCAGGATACGGTTTCTTTCCTCATCCAAAATTTCTCCCTTGACCGAATCTGCTTTTACCTGGAAATAAAAGGCCTTCCGATAATCATCCTTTGACTGATACGTACGGGCCAATAATTCATAGCCGTCTCTTATTTCAGGTTTGGACTCGGTTTCCCCTGCTATTCCGACCCCACGTTCCAAATATCCTATCGCAAGATCGTAACGGCCTAGGTCAAGGTAGGTTCTTCCCAGATTATTAAGGGTTGTCACCTGGCTTTTTCGGTCATCAATTTGTTCCTTTAAGATCAGAGCCTTGCGATAGTGGATCAGTGCCTGATTCAAATCTCCCTTCAACTGGTACACCTCCCCAACATTATTTATAAATCTACTTTGATTGTTTACATCTTTCAGCTGCCGAGAGATATCCAGTCCCCGACCGAAGTACAAGAGGGCTGAGTCCAACTGGTTGCTCAGTTGGTAGTTGCGTCCGATGTTATAGTATGTGACCGCCATTCCGCGCCTGTTGTTAAGTCTCTTTTTGGCTTCCAGGGATTTGAAAAAATACCCCAGGGCCAACTCCCATTGCTTATTGTCGGTGTACAGTTCTCCCATGTTGCTATAGACTTTCGCCAGTGTGAAGCTGTCTTGGAGGTCCTCCAGTTCGGCGGCTGCCTTGAGGTAGTATTCCAGGGCTTTATCATAGTTTCCGAGATTATTAAAGCTAACTCCTATGGCGTTATGAAGAATGGCTATCTCATTACTTAGATCAATAGACTCGGCCATTAAAATCGCCTCCTGATAAAACGCAAGAGCATCTTTATCGTTTCCAATGGTGGCTTGGCCCGCACCCAGGATCTTTAGTCCCAGAACGATCCCTCGATCGTAGCCTAGCTTGTGCGAGAGGTCCAAGGCCCTTTGACCGTGCACCCGAAGCTGCTCAGGATCGCTGAACCTGGATTTCCAGGCAATGTCAATTAACAAATGAACGGTAGAGGTATCTTGGGTCCGATTCTGAAGGATTTGTCTCAAACTATCATTTTCGGATAGTTTAGCAAAAGATACATGCATGACCAGCGAGACCCATACTAGTATTCGGACCCACATAATTGTTTAGGAATTTTAAGATTTTAGTAGCCCGCGGCCTGTCCGTCCTTTCTGGATTCGGAGGCTCCGTAGTATACCCGGTTGATTAAATCCCTCATGATCGCCTGGTAACCTCCATAAATATCGACTGCCTGCCTGACGTTGTGACCCATTTTCATAAGCTTTCTACCGACTTCGTAATCGATTCCGGATTCCAAATTAAGGATCCCACCGTCCATCATGATCTGCCCTCCTGTTGGTTGTGTGGATCCGCTGTGGTTGATCCTTGGTGCATCACCAGCTTCTTGAAGATTCATCCCAAAGTCAATCAAGTTGATGACCACCTGCGTATGGCCCTGCGGCTGCATAGATCCCCCCATAACTCCAAAACTTACCCAGGGTTTTCCGTCTTTAGTAACAAACCCAGGGATGATAGTGTGAAAAGGCCGTTTCCCCGGTGCATAGATATTGTAATGTTCATCAGTCAGTGCAAACAACTCACCTCGATCCTGAAGGACAAATCCTAAACCGGTTGGCGTCATTCCCGACCCCATTCCTCTGAAATTACTCTGGATAAGAGAAACCATAATGCCAGCCTCATCAGCCACCGTTAAGTAAATGGTACTACCCCGCTCCAGGTCTCCGGCATCGTATCTTCGGACAGCCCGGTTCGATTGAATTAGTTTACGTCGTGAATCGGCGTATTCTTTGGAGATTAATTTCTCGACCGAGATCTTATTGAAATCCGGATCTGAATAGTACCGTGCCCGATCTTCGAACGCTAATTTTTTGGCTTCTACCAGATGATGTAGGTATTCAGCCGATCCAAATCCCATGGACTTAAGGTCGTAAGCCTCCAAGATGTTTAGCATCTGTAAAGTGGCGATCCCCTGACCATTTGGAGGGAGTTCCCAAATGTCGTAGCCTCGATAATTTGTCGAAACCGGCTCCACCCATTCAGACTTATGATCGGCTAAATCCTGGAACGATAGAAACCCTCCATTTTCCTTCATATAGGAGTCAATGGTTTTGGCGATGGATCCTTGGTAGAATTCGTCCCTACCGTTTTCTGCAATCTTTTCCAGGGTATTGGCTAAGTAGGGATTCTTGAAGATTTCCCCTTTTGCCGGAGCTTTGCCATTGGGCATATAGGTTTCCTGGAACCCTGGGAATTTGCTCAAGTCATAGGTGCCCTGTTCCCAGTAGAAGGCGATTAATTCGGTCACAGGGAAACCTTCACGGGCATATTGGATGGCCGGCGCCAGGATGTCCTCTATCTTGGCAATCCCAAATCTCTGATGCATTTCAAACCAACCATCAACGCATCCTGGGACCGAAACTGGGTACGGTCCTAGTGGTGGGATTTTTTCGAATCCCTGAGCTCTCAAATGTTCTAGTGAAAGACTTTTGGGGGATCTGCCGCTGGCATTCAGGCCGTATAACCTTGCCGTTTCGGGATCCCAAATAATCGCAAATAGATCACCTCCGATTCCATTTCCAGTTGGCTCTACCAAACCCAGCACGGCATTAGCAGCAATGGCTGCGTCTACCGCGTTACCCCCTGCCTTCAAGATATCCAACGCTACTTGGGTAGCTAAAGGCTGGCTGGTTGCAGCCATGCCGTGGGTGGCAATAACCTCAGATCGTGTGGCAAATGATCTGCCCGTCACACGATCTTGTGATCTGGTTAAAATCGGGATCATAATTAAGAAAATAGGGATACAGCCTACCCTCATGTGCCCTGCTGAGGTTGTTCTTAGACCAAGTTAAGAAAAATGGGTTACTATGAGTCTACTGATCAAGCCACTCCTTAAAAGCAGGTGTCCTATCAGAGCTAATTACAATATCCTCGGACACATCGGGCTCCGGATTGAGCTGAATCTTCAAGCGACCTTTGAAGTAGGGATGAATCTCTTTCACAGATTCGATGTTGACTACAAATTTCCGGTTGACCCGAAAAAAGTATCGTGGATCCATTCCATTGTCCACCTCTTCCAAGGTATGATCCACCGGGTACTTGTCCCCTGAGCTCGTCACTATGTAATTTAGCTTTTCCCGGGTGTAAAAGAAGGCGATCTTTGAGGAAGGAATTGACTTGATTTTCTGTCCCACCTTTACCAGGAATCGGGTTTTGTAATTTGAGCTTCCTTTTTGGATAATATCTACCAGCCGGTCCAATTGATGAGGGTCATGTGGCGTGAACTTGTCTTTCTGGCTACTGAATTTCTCCAGACTCTCCTGAAGTTTTCCTTTTGGACTGGTTTTAACAAATAGGCAATGCTATTAACTTCGAAGGCGCGAATCGCGTAGTGATCATAGGCCGTTGTAAAAACAACTGGACACTCCACAATATTTTCCTTAAATAACGTGAGTTCGATATAAAATAGAGTAGTTTATTGATAGAAAAAAGGCAGAAAATTAGTATATTAAGTCATTGACAATCAACAAAATAACTAATATTTCTACCTATGTTAACTGCTACTAAAATTACTGAAATTTTTTGTTCCATTGACGATTTTTGTCTGGATTTTGTCCCAAAATTGGAAAAAAGATTGCTGGGAAGTAAAAAGCGCAACAAACCTGGTAAGCTTTCTTTATCCGAAGTAATGACTATACAGGTCTTGTTCCAGATCTCAGGATATCGAAATTTCAAGACCTTTTACAACACATACGTTTGTGGCCACTTGCGCTCCTTCTTTCCTGATGTGGTAAGCTATAACCGAATGGTAGAACTTTGTAGTGGAAGTCTTCTGCCAATGGCTATTTATCTGAAAACACAAGGGACTGGACAGTGTACAGGTATAAGTTTTATAGACAGCACTCCGTTAAGGGTCTGTCATAACAGACGGATCCATAACCATAAAGTATTTGAAGGGTTAGCTAAAAGAGGCCATTGTTCCATCGGATGGTTCTACGGGTTTAAGCTCCATCTTATCACTGCTGATACGGGTGAAATCATCGATTTTATGCTCACACCGGGCAATGTGGATGACAGAAAGCCTCTTAAAATTGAACGGTTTATTAAGAAATTATTCGGAAAGCTCTTTGGTGATAAAGGCTACATCAGTAAGGAACTTTTTAAAAATCTGTTCTTCCGCGGAGTCCATCTGATAACCAAACTCAAACGCAATATGAAGTCCTCATCCTTAACCCCCATCATGGATGCTATAATGCTCCGTAAAAGGGCTATTTGTGAGACTATCATTGATCAACTTAAAAACATCTTCCAGATTGAACACTCCAGGCACAGGAGCCCAACTAATTTCCTTACCAACCTTTTCTCGGCTTTAATCGCTTACAACTTTTGCGAAAAAAAGCCCTCAATCAAATTGAACTACCAGGACACCGGTCAACTCTTTCTCGCTCTTTAATCATTCCTTATTGTCGAACTCACGTTAAATATATCAAAGCAAAGGCCGTCTGCCAGATGGATATCACTGAAGATCAAATCAGGCTGATCATGATTCTTTAACCATTCCAGAGTTCCGGCAACCGAGTCGGTGGTAGCAAGTATATTGATGTCCCGGTCGATATCCGTTAGCGTATTTATTAATTTCTCGGCAGCGAGCTCTTCATCTTCAATAACTAAAATGTTCATACCTCGTCGATTTCAATTATGGGGATCTTTACAATATACTCCTTACCGGTGTTTGCAACGACCACTTTCTGATCGGTAAAGTGGCCGTATCGATTCACGATATTCTTTATCCCGGTTTTATTTGAATTTTCCTCTTGAATTTTTGGGTTCAGATTATTTTTGATCACTAGAAAGTCATTTTCGCCGTTCTTTTCACTGGTCAGCTCAAACCTCAACGGGCTTTCTTTGCTGATAGCGTTGTGCTTTATACCATTCTCAAACAACATTTGCAGGGTTAACGGAGGGATAAAGGAATCTTCTTCGGAACAACTTAAGTGTTTTGTTAAGGACACATTATCGCCGAATCGAGTATTTATCAGATACATATAAGAATCAAGGAATTCCAACTCTTGCTTTATCGATACAAGTTCGGATCCCTTGCTCTTCAGCAGAAAACGGTACAAGTCGGCGAATTTGTCCAAAAATTCCTTCGATCGTAACGTGTCTTTCTCGATCAGGGCCGAAAGGATATTCAGGTTATTAAACAAGAAATGGGGGTCCAGGTGGTTTTTTAAGGCGTCCAGCTGTGACTTAATATTTTCTTTCTGAAGCCTTTCGGATTCCAGTTCTGATCTTTTCCAAGCCTTGAGAAAATGCACTCCAAAGTAAATTGAAATGGCAGGGATCAGGAGGACAGCACCCCAAAAATTGGTGATCACCAATTGCTCCTGAGTTGGAGGGTCGGTTGTTAAGTAGTTTTTGATCACAAAGTAAGAGATATTGATAATGCCCAATGCATAGAGCAAGCTCCCCAAAAGATTCACGAAAAATCGAACGGTAACGTAACTTTTCCAAGGAAGAAATCGATCTAAAGCCCTGGAAACAAACCTGTTGCCATAGAAGAAAAGTGTGATTACCATACCGATCCAAAGCATGGCCACGAAATACGTTTGCTGGAGATGCAGGCTCCGGACGTAGAGCACCAATAGTCCTACAGCCAGAACACCTACCAGCAGGGCAATTACTCGAATAATTTTAACTGACATAGAGTAGTTAAAATAGGGAAATTAAAAAAAAAATCCTTGCTGGTCTTGGTGCGGTTACAGGATAAAATAAAAAGTAACAGCGAATCCTTTAATCAAAGGTCACTTTCTCGACCTCTTCCCATGGGATGTAATGCGGCTCTTCCCCGTTTGAGAACACCAGGAGACCATCGTGTTCGTCTGATACGTCTTGGGAATCTCCCAGGAGAAGTCTTTTCCCGTTTTTCAGTTCCACTGTCGAGTAATTGTAATTCTTGGGTGCGACGCTGCGGATGTTCCTGAAGGGGATTATATACTCAAGGTCATGATCGTTTCCATGCAAGATCTCGAAATCCCAGGCCTCGTCGAGGTCGTAAACAATTCGTCCCTTATGTTTTTCTCCCTCCACTGTCAGTACGATGCCAGAAAGCTCCGTTGGCGGCCCATAACTTGAGTATGCGGGTCCTGAATCCATTGCCTGAGCTACAAAAGCAACCGATTCAAAATCATCCCAGCCAATTTTCACGTTTCCCACGTCCCGTTCTTTTACTATGATGCCCCGGTTATCCTCGTCCACATCATTCGTCCCGGAGAGGAAAAGTTTTCTGCCCGATCTGAACGTGACCATGCTTCCTTCGTTCTCCTTAGCCAGTATGGCGATGTTCCCCATGGGAATCGATACATTTCCGTCGTCAGAATCACCATCCAGACGATCAGAGCTCAAGCACTCCTCGTGGTCCCATTGGACCAGTCCCTGAAAATCACCCAGGGTTGTTGTTACCGTGCCCAGTAAAGGTTCGCCGAACTTGTACTTCAGCTCTCGAGGTGTTTCCTTGAATTCAATTCGATCGATACGCGCCCAGTCAATTCGAATCTCTCCTATTTCCTGGTCAAACACTCCAATCCGGGTTCCAATGTCATTGGACCCTCCATCTAATTGCTTTTTATTCCCATTCTTGAATTCAACCTCCACCTCATCTCTGTCGATAATCTTTATCGATCTAAGGTCTCCAAAACGCACCGCGAATGTATGGGTATAGTTGCTATAGCTATCTTCCCACATTTTCCAGAAATTCCATTGATCCTCTTCGTCCGGTTGGTGATATTGTTTGATGTGATCGTAGTCGTCTCGGTCAAGATATTGAAGATGGGGGTTCTTGTCCTTGGTGGAATTAAATATATCGTTCCAGAATGTCTCTTCGTTGCCCCATCGGATTTGACCGGTGTAGCTTTTGTCGTCGATTGTTATTACCGAGCCGTAAATATAGCCTTGATCCGACTGAGCTTTCAAAACACTCGAAAGCAAAAGCATATACAGCGCAATTAAGATTCCGGCTATCAGGTAGTTGATCTTTCTTCTAGTTGCGATGCTCATGTTCCATTTAGTTTCTGACAGCCCAAAGGTGGAGTACCTTACACCGAAAAAAAATAGAAAGAATTTGTACCGGGAAATTATTAATCTCAATCGGGATATTGTCAAGCTGAATTGGAAATTGGCTATCGCTGGATCACTAGAAAGACTAGGATTCGTTGCGATTGGCCAATGGTTCTCCTGGGTAAGACTCCTGAGCGTCATGCCTTCCTCCTCCCTGGGAAATTAAATGTCGGGATAATATTCGACCCGGTAAAATTTAGTTAACTTGAAGTCTATGAAGAAAAAGTTCCTTCCCTGGATAATGATTCCTGGTTTGTAACCGCCTCGATCAAAACACCCCTCGGGTGCAATTGTCATCATAGCCTTTTCAATTTCAGCTTCTGAGCCGATCATGTTTCTTTTCACTGTCATCTTGGGCCATATCGTCATGTCATGCCGGTAAAAACACCTTTTTTCCCTCGTACCGAAGCCCTCTGCACCAGCATGAAATGGAAAGAATGGGCAGGCTACTATGCAGCAAGCTCATACCATACCCCACATGATTCGGAGTATTTCGCTTTTCGGAATGCTGCAGGTTTGCTTGATGTAACTCCTTTATTCAAATATCAGGTTAAGGGTCGCGATGCGGCGGCGTTTTTATCCAGGCTCATGGTCAAGGACATACGCAAGTTAAAGGTCGGAAGGGTTGCCTATTGCTGCTGGTGCACCCATGAGGGCAAGGTGGTGGATGACGGTACTGTAATGCGCTACGGTGAGAATGACTTTTTTGTCACCTCGGCAGATCCTTGTTTTTCGTGGTTCAGCCGATTTACCAGAGGCTTTGACGTTGTTGTCGACGATGTTTCCGAGAGCGTAGCAGCTTTGGCCCTTCAGGGACCGAGTTCAAGGGAGATACTAAGGCAACTAGCGGATACGAATGTCGATCAACTGAAATTCTTCGATACCATACCGGCCGGCATCGAAGGGTTTAGAGCTAATATTTCTAGAACCGGATATACCGGGGATCTCGGATATGAGATATGGGTAAAGAACGATCATGCCCTGCAGCTCTGGGATGCATTGATGCGGGAGGGCATCAGTTACAACATTCGACCTGCCGGTTTGGATGCACTGGACATTACCCGGGTGGAAGCCGGGCTGATCCTCAAGAACGTAGACTATTATAATGCCTTGCATGTTCTAATAGAGGATAGAAAGTCCTCTCCTTTCGAAATCTCTCTTGGATGGATGGTTGATTTGGACAGGGAGCCCTTTAATGGACAAAAGGCCCTGAGGATCGAGCATCGACAAGGCTCTCAATGGAGTCTGGTCGGGTTAGATATCAATTGGCCTGAAATTGAAGAACTGTATGGGCGATACGGGTTGCCACCGGAAATACCTGGGCTTGCCTGGCGTGATTCGATTCCAGTTTATTCTTCCCGCAGTAGGAAAGTTCAGGCTGGATATGCGACAAGCGGTAGTTGGTCTCCAATCTTAAAGAAAAACATTGCAATTGCCACCATCAGGAAAGAACATGCTGAACTGGGATCCCAGCTTCAAATTGAAATCACTGTGGAGCACAAGAGATATACCGTTACTGCCATCGTTTGCAAAACACAGTTCTTTAACCCCCTACGCAAGGTTTCGAACCCAAAACTGCCAGAGAGCAATGAGCCAAATATATGATGGTATCATAATTGGTGGGGGTCACAACGGGCTGATCTGCGCCGCATACTTAGCCAAGGCCGGCAGGAAGGTGTTGGTCTTGGAAAAGCGGCATGTTCTGGGTGGGGCGGCGGTTTCTGAAGAGCTATACCCCGGCTTCACGTTCTCCGTGGCCTCCTCCGTGGTCAGCCTTTTTAGACCGCACATAATTAGGGAGCTGGAGCTGGCCAAACATGGATATGAGGTCGTACCAATGGATTGCTCCTTTTTGCCATTGCCTGATGGCAATTCTCTCGCCCGTTGGGCGGATCCCAGTCGTTCCCGGCGCGAGATATCCAGGTTCAGTAGGAAGGATGCCGAAGTCTATCCCGAATTCGGCAAGGTGATGACTCAAATGGGAAAACTTGCCAAGGCCGTTATTGACCATCCGGCCCCTGATATCTCATCCATTCATCCCGAGGAAGTAGGCAACCTGTTCCGACTGGGCAAAGCTTTTAAGCATCTTGACGGGGAGCTGTTCGATTTGAACCTTAAGCTGTTGACGATGAGCGCCCTGGATTTTCTGGATTTGTGGTTTGAGTCGGAAACTTTGAAGGCCCCGATGGCAGTAAGTGGAATTATCGGCACGTTCCAGGGAATCAGGTCGCCAGGAACAGCGTATGTTCTACTGCACCATTATATGGGCCAGTTGGATGGAGTTTTTCGTTCCTGGGGGTTTTCTAAAGGTGGTACGGGAGGAGTCAGTCAGGCGTGCGCCAATTCGGCGAGAGCCCACGGCGCGGAAATTCGAACCGAGGTGATGGTCCAGAGGGCAATTATTAAGAATGGTAGGGCCGAGGGTGTGGTTTTGGAGAACGGCGACGAGTTGATTTCTAAGGTAGTGGTGTCCAATCTAGATCCGAACCGAACCTACCTGAAGATGATCGGAGAGCCGCATCTTGAGCAGGATGTGGTGGAAGGAATTAAGAGGTTTCGTTTACGAGGCAGCTCGGGAAAAGTAAATCTGGCCCTGGATAGGGTTCCTGAGTTTAGTAGTAGAACCGGAGATGGCGATCATATTCGGGGTGACATCGCAATAGCACCCGGTGTCGATTATTTGGAAAAGGCGTTCGATCAGGCCAAGTACGGGCAGTTTTCGAAAAGGCCCTATATCAATGCGGTAATTCCGTCATTGACCGATCCAACGGTTGCACCGCCAGGAAAACACATCCTTTCCTGCTTTGTTCAATACGCCCCCTATCATATCGAGCAGGGGCCAGAAAACTGGCCTCAGTACCGGGAGGCGTTCGGCGATACGGTAGTTGATACCATGGCCGAGTATATCCCTGGATTGAAAGACATGATACTTTACCGCCAGGTTCTAACTCCGTGGGACTTGGAGGAGCAGATGGGTCTTACCGAGGGAAATATATTTCAAGGAGAATTAAGCCTTGAGCAGCTCCTTTTCCAACGCCCAGTTGCCGGATACGCGAAGTACAAAACGGCCATTCCCAATATTTGGATGTGCGGTTCAGGAACTCATCCGGGCGGGGGCATTATGGGCGCTGGCGGAGAGCTATGTGCCAAAACGATGCTCGCCTCAAAAGCGATTTGATACTCTGTCATGAAGGCCAACTACGATATGATCATTATTGGGGGTGGGCATAACGGGCTAACGATAGCCGCCCTTTTGGCGAAGATGCGCAAGAAGGTTTTGGTTCTGGAAAAAAGGTCAGTTCTGGGAGGTGTGGGGCAGGAGAAGAGTTTCATCCTGGTTATTGCACGAACGGTCTCCTGCATGATACCAGCAATGTAAGATTGGGTCTTCTTCGACCTCTTCAACTGGAAAAGTACGGTCTGAGGTTTTCAGGGAACCGTGGTTCAGTAGCTTTCCTGTCTAATGTCGGTCCCGGGATATGGTGCCCATCTGATACGACCGAAGCGATAGAGCATATCTCGAAGTTTTCCCAATCCGATGCGCAGGCCTACCTGGATTATCGGAATTTCATAAGCAAGGTCCGCCCATTCTTTGAGGGCCTGACCGACAAAATGCCTACTGACCTAAGCAATTTGGGACTCAAAGAAACCTAGGCTCTGATCAAAAGCGGTTTGGGCTTAAGACGGCTGGGCAACAAAACAATGATGGAACTACTAAAAGTTGCTCCGATGAGTGTATCGGACTTCCTTGGGGATAGGTTTGAGACTGATTTACTCAAGGCGGGTCTGGCCGCTCCAGCCCTTTATGGGTCTTTCACCGGACCGCGTTCGTCTTATACGACGCTGAATCTGTTGTTATGGGAAATGGCGGCGAAAGAAAGAATTGCCGGAGGCCCTCAAGCCTTAGTGTCTGCTTTGGAGAAGTCGGCCCGAGATTTGGGAACGGAAATAAGAACCGAAACTCCTGTAGAGAGGATCCTATTGGACAGTTCCGGCCGGGTCAAGGGCATAAAGATTGCCGGAGGTTCTGAAGAGTCCGCCCCCATTGTGGCCGCTTCTTGCACCCCTCAAACAACCTTTTTGAAACTTATGAACCCCCGTCATATCGAATCACCCTTAGAGCAGGGAATCCTTCACCTTCGCTCTCGTGGAACCACGGCCAAAGTGAACTTAGCGATCTCCGGCAGGTTGAGATTTAATATCGCATCAACTGAGTCCTTGGAATTAGCAAGGACCGGCAATTCTTTAACTGAAATGGAAAAGGCATTTGATGCTGTCAAGTACAAAAGGGTATCGCTGCGCCCCCTACTTGATATTCATATACCAACATTTTCCAACCGAGAACTTGCGCCGAAAGGACATAGCGTAGTCTCTATCCTGGTTCATTATGTCCCTTACAATTTGGAGGGAGGCTGGACCGAACTCAGTAGGCGATCCTTAGGTGACTGTGTGATCAATACCCTTGAACAGCATGTTCCGAATCTAACCGAATCTATTGTAGGCAGCGAAGTCCTTACACCGGAGGATTTGGAAAAGCGATACGGCCTTACCGAGGGACACATTTTCCACGGCGAGCATGCTGTGGACCAGTTGGTTTCCCGGCCCGTTCCTTCCTGCCGCAGCTATTCAACTCCCATTAAGGGTCTGTTTTTGTGCGGAAGCGGTTCGCACCCTGGAGGTGGAATCACCTGCGGACCGGGAGCCCTGGCTGCCAAAGCGATATTGGATGGACTGGTTTCCTAACCGGCATCCATGGAAATCTAATCCAGGCGCCTCAGGTTTCCACTTCCGGCAATGTTACTATAGACCCTTTCCGGATCTCCCCGATAGTATACGTTTCCGCTGCCGCTGACATCCACTTCCAAGCGCTCAGCCACTTCCACGCGACAATTTCCCGAACCACTAATCTTTATCTTGCACTCCTTGGTTCTCAGTGCCTCAGCCTTTAATTGCCCTGAGCCACTGATAGTAATTCGATTCGAACCTGCTTTGCCGCTGAGGACAATTTGCCCTGATCCGGAAATTTTAGATTCCATTTCGTCTGCTTCAGCTTCTAATTCAACATCCCCTGAGCCAGTGATTTTAAGTTTGAGATTATCAGTCTTAATAGGTCCATCACTTCGGATCTCACCGGATCCTCCCACGGCAAGCTTATCAACTTCAGGAACCGTAATATATATAGTGACCCTACCCAGATTATTGTTCCCGCCTCCGCCTTTAAACATTTCAATTACTAACTCGTCGTCTCTGACCCGGGTGTCTATCCGCTCAAGATCCTTGGCATCACCCTCCAGGCGTACCGACTGCGGAGAGCCCTGCTTAACAACGACATTGGCCGATATGCCTAACGAAATTGCCGAAAATGAGGGTAGATCTCTGGTCTCTGCGGAACGACTATAGGCCAAAGAGTGAAGAAACAACAGGCCTAGGGCAACTGCTTTAAATGGTGCATTCAAGCTGGGCATATTTCGCATTTGGATTTTCATTTGGGAATCTATTAAAAGACTAGAAAAGGCGGAGAAGGTTGCACCGGGCTCAGATGTTTTTTTGAAATGCGAGTTGCGGACCCCGGTAGCCAGGGGAGGACGCTTAATAATTCGGTCATTTACGGTTTTTCATATTGCCGTTAAAGGGATGTATAGCCACCAGCCATTTGAGCCCCCATTAGCCATAATCAAAAAAATCTTTAAGTTTGGCAAACTCTAAAGCTAAATCTGGAAGGACAAACGATCCATAATCCATGACAGGTGATTCACGCCGGCCAACTCTCTTAGAGGCTCTGATTCCGATCATCTTTCTGGTCGTTATTTTGAGCTACAACGTCATTTTCGTATTCAAGACGAACTCCCTGGATGGCTCCAACCAGATCATTTTGCTGTTGTCTTCTGGGGTAGCGGCTGTCATTGGGCTTCGAATTGGCAGGTCCTGGAAGCAAATGCAGGATGGAATGGTCAAGAGCATCAGCTCGGCTATGGCCTCAATTCTAATACTATTATTGATTGGCTCCTTAGCCGGTACCTGGTTACTCGGTGGTATAGTTCCGGTAATGATCTATTATGGTCTGAAGATCCTGAATCCAACGATTTTCTTATTTGCCGCTTGCGTGGTATGCGCGATCGTTTCGGTGGCAACTGGTAGCAGTTGGTCAACCATCGCGACCATTGGCATAGCCTTGTTGGGAATTGGAAAGGCCTTGGGCCTATCTGAAGGCCTGATAGCTGGAGCCATCATTTCAGGCGCCTATTTCGGGGATAAGATGTCACCGTTATCCGATACCACCAATTTGGCCCCGGCAATGGCGGGGACCGACTTATTTACCCACATCCGATACATGGCATTGACCACTGTCCCAACGATTTCCGTTACATTGGCGATTTTTCTCGTAATTGGCTTTTCAATTGACGCCCAGGGCAACACCCAGGATGTTCAGGAGGTTTTAGCCGCCATTCAGGATAAATTTTACGTCACACCCATTCTTTTTTTGGTTCCAGCTGCGGTCATCATAATGATCGTCAGAAAGGTAGCCGCGATTCCTGCATTACTGGTGGGTACTCTTTTGGGAGGGGTCATGGCGGTTATCTTCCAACCTCAAATTATTACTGAGATCTCCGGAACCCAAAGTAATTACTTCAGGTCATCATTTATTGCGATTATGAAGTCAATGTATGGTTCGATAGAGGTTGTAACGGCTAGTGAACAGGTGAATAGTTTATTGGCAACCAGCGGAATGGCCGGGATGTTAAACACAATCTGGCTCATTATTTGTGCGATGATTTACGGTGGGGTGTTAGAAGCTTGCGGCATGCTACAACGGGTTGCTCACGAGGTAATTTCGAGGGCAAAGTCGACCGCCTCGTTGATCAGTTCTACCGTTGGAACTTGCGTTTTCTTCAATATTACTGCCTCGGACCAGTATATGGCAATTGTCGTCCCTGGTCGAATGTATTCGGAAACTTACAGGGAAAGAGGTTTAAGGCCTCAGAACCTGAGCAGAACACTTGAAGACTCCGGGACCGTAACTTCGGTTTTGATTCCCTGGAATACTTGCGGTGCTACCCAGGCATCGATTCTCGGAGTGGCCACCGGTGTTTATGCACCATTCTGCTTCTTCAATATCATTAGCCCGGTTATGACCATCATCTTTGCAGTTTTTAATATAAAAATCGCCCGATACGATGCGGAACCAGCAGAAGCCGTGAACCAGGGTATGCCAGGAAATGAACCAAATCAATAGTACCTTTCCTCTGATTCAATTTTCAGGTAAAATCGACCTAATTACGACTGAGGATTCGGAAGAAAAGGCGTTAGCAGAACTATCCTCTGAATCCTTGATAGGCTTTGACACCGAAACCAGGCCCACATTCAAGAGAGGTGATTTTCATCACGTAGCTTTGATTCAGCTATCCACAGATAACAAGGCATTCCTGTTTAGAATTAGCCGGTACGGTCTGAGTGAGGCCATGATCAAATTCATGGAAAACAAGGTGCAGACTAAGGTTGGGGTAGGGGTGAAGGACGATATTTCTGCCTTGCGAAAAATCCAAGACTTCGAGCCCCGGGCATTTATCGATTTGAGTTCTAAAGCTCAAGAGGTGGGTATCGTGAAAACGGGAGTAAGAAGTCTGACTAACCTGCTATTGGCAGCCCGAATTTCTAAGAGTCAGCAAACTTCCAATTGGGAGCGAAATCAGTTGACCGAAAAACAAATGATATATGCGGCTACAGATGCCTGGATATGCCTTGAGCTCAACCGGAAATTGGCTGAATATTTACCCTCCTAGTTCCCTGACTTGGTTGAATCGGGCAATATCTCTATTTGGACCTCATTAAGACCGCTATGGATTTGATTGGCCAAGCTGGGCAAAACTCCAACTTCCATGTCGCACACTTCTTCAAAGGTTTGGTTTAGGATCTTTAGGTTCTGCTCTTTTATTAATCTCATGACCGGATTCATTTTTTCATAAGGGAACTGGATCCTGAATTTTAGGTAAACCGGTTGGGTAATGATTCGATTCGCATCCAAAGCCAGAGATGCCGCGGTTCGATAGGCATGAATCAAACCGCTGATGGCAAGCTTAACGCCTCCGAAATAACGTACCACCACGAGCAAAGCGTCCGATAATTCCCTGGAGCGGATTTGTCCCAAAATCGGGTCACCTGCTGAATGGTGGGGTTCCCCGTCGTCATGGGCCTTGCTGATCTCATTCTGCACCCCCAAAATATACCCATAGCAATGATGACGAGCGTCATGATACTCTTTTTTTATTTGTGCAATAATTTCCCGGACTTCTTCCTGGTTGGAAACGGGAAAAGCAAATGCCAAAAACTTGCTGTTACGATCTTTGAAAACGGCTTTGCTTTGCCTGGATATCGTACTGTAGCTGTCAGGTATCATGGCTACTGATCAGCAGGTGGTCTTGTAAAAACTCAAAATAGTTATTTTTGAAAAACAAAACTGAAGAACTGACCGGATTATAATATGGAACAGGTTGCGATAAGTCCAAAGTCTTTTCTGGTTACTGAACCTCCCTCCGCTTTTGAGCTTGATTTCGAGCCTTTTTTCTACAACCTGCCCCAGTTTTTGGAACTCAGGACTAATATCAAGCCCTTGACATTTAGCATATGTTCTCCAGAGAACAAGGCAATAATGGCAGCAATAACCTTCCATGCAGACCGGGACTGGCGGTGAGCGGGGGGCTGGCCCCGTTTGGTTCTTTTGATCTCTCCAATAAAATTGACCAGAAGGAGATGGAAGTCGCAATAAACAGCATCAAGCAGGAGCTGATAGGCCAATCGATATCCAAGATCCGTATTAGACACTATCCAACTTTATATTCTCCTACGTCCCAGTCTAAAATAGGACAATTGCTCACCTCCGCTGGTTTTGAAATTGTCCAATCTCATCTGAACCATCACCTGGAGACCAATCGGGAATATGAGCCTCAACTGCATTCAATGGAGAAGAGAAAGCTTCAGGTAATGCTATCCATGGCACCGTCCTTTCGACAGGAAAATCTGAATCAATTGCCGTTGATTTATGAGTTCATCCTGTCTTGCCGGATGGAAAGAAGGCAAACGATGTCTTTAAAGCTAAGTGAATTACAAAAAATGGTGGAACAATTTCCAGCTCACTATTTATTATTTACGGCCAGAATTGAGGAGGAATTGGCCGCGGCCACAATCTGTGTAATAGTGTCACGAAGGATTATGTATAATTTTTATCCCGCATTTAAAAAGAAGTTCAACCGGATCAGTCCGTTGGTTTACCTCATAGGTGAAATACATGGTTTCTGTCGCAGCCAGGGAATCGCGTTTCTGGACCTAGGAACATCCCAGGGATATGGAAAGTTAAATACCAGGCTCTCCCGCTTCAAAGATCGTTTAGGGGCAAGTACCTCTTTGAAATATACGTTCGAATGGTCGAGCGAAACGAGTGCCTAGCCAAGGGCTATGAGTGATCCCTTAGTTTCGGTTATATGCCTTTGCTTCAACCATGCGCGCTATGTTCGAGAAGCATTAGGCTCAATTCTGGTACAAACCTATCCAAATCTGGAGGTAATTGTTGTCGATGACGCAAGTTCTGATAGGAGCGTGGAGCAGATAAAGGAAGCACTCAGATCCCATCCGCAAATAAAGTTTTTGCAATTGAAAAAGAGTGTTGGTAATTGTAGCGCCTTTAACCGGGGGCTGGCTCAATCGACCGGTGAGTTTATAATTGATTTGGCTGCCGACGACATACTGTTACCGGAGCGAATCGCTACCCAGGTAAGGTTTTTTCAGCGGTTGGACCCGACTTATGGGGTTATTTTCTCTGATGCCATATATATCGGAGATGATGGGAACGAATTGGGTGGTCATTTTCATGGCCCCAATCAGAGGGTAAACCTCTCGGTTGTTCCAACTGGTGATATTTATAAAGAGGTGTTAGGTATGTATTTCATACCGACTCCGACTATGATGATCAGCCGACGAGTCCTGGAAGATTTAGATGGTTATGACGAGGAGTTGGCGTATGAGGATTTTGATTTTTGGGTAAGATCTTCGCGCAAATACAAATACCAGTATCAGGACAAGATTCTGACCAAGATTAGAAAGACCCATGGGTCAATGTCCCAGATCCAAAATCTCCAGGCAGAGCAGTTTAGGTCGACCTACAGGGTCTGTCAAAAGGCCCGCTTTCTGAATCAAACAGATGAAGAGGATGAAGCCTTGATCCAACGGCTCAAATACGAATTCAGACACGGTCTGATCTGCGGCCATTGGAAAGAGTCCAAGTTGTTTTATTCGTTGATTAGCGAGGTTACTTCACTTGGATTCCTGTGGAAGTTTCTTTATCTGGTTGGGCCGCTGGTGGCAGCGATGAAAATGAATCGCCTGTTAAGGCGCTGAAATCGCCGGATCTACCTCCTGTTATCCTCTTCCAATAGTATGCTTAAATAACTTTCATACCTGGAAGGAGCAACTTTGCCGTCTCTGATCGCTTTAGGGACACCGCATCCGGGTTCATGAGTGTGAGTGCAATTATGATATTTGCAATAGCCGAATAGGTCCCGTAATTCCGGAAAATAATGACTTAGCTCTTCATCTCCTACTTCCAGTAATCCAAGTTCTTTTATTCCGGGGGTATCTATTACAAAGGCGTCGTCGCTCAGATCGAACATTTGGGCAAATGTAGTTGTGTGCTTACCCTTTTGAACCGAGGAAATCTGGGCAACTTTCTGTTCTATATGGTCCCCCAGGTGGTTAAGGATAGATGATTTGCCGACCCCTGAAATCCCCGAGAAAAGAGTGGTCTTGCCGGTCAGAGCACGATTAATCTTTCCGAGCCCCTTCCCGGTAAGCGCCGAGGATTCAAAGCATCGATATCCAAGAGGGCCATAGATGGCGGCCAAATTCTTTTGGGTTTGAATTTCCTCCCGATCTAGAAGGTCGGTTTTGTTGAAGATAATGCCGGCTGGGATTCGGAATGTTTCTGCCGTTACCAGGAAGCGGTCAATGAAGCCCAATGAAGTTCGCGGTAGTTTTAACGTGACAATCAGGAAGGCCTGATCCACATTGGTTGCTATTAGATGCCCAACCTGGGTGCGATGGGGGGATCGCCGAATTATGTAATTATCCCGCGGGAGGATTTTGGTTATCAATCCCTCTCCGGCCCGCCTAAGATCTTTGTCGAACAGCACCCTGTCCCCGACGGCTACCGGATTGGTGATATTCATCTGGTCCAGTTTGAAGACCCCTCTAAGACGGCAAGAGTAGCGAGCACCGTCTTCAGCTTTAACTTGATACCATGATCCGGTTGACTTGCTTATCACTCCTTGCATAGATCAATAATCTCGTGGTCATCCAAAATCAAGAGCAAGGTCTGCTCAAGGTTTGCAAACCAGAGCCACCCCGTCGATTGCAGATTGACCGGGTTGAGCACTTTTGGGGTAATGAATTCCACTAATGCAACCTGGTGCCTATATTCGGGGCTAACTTTAGGCAAATCCATAGTCGAAAAGATAATTTGTCTATGCAATAATAAAAAAAAAAGGGAAGCCTTAGCCAGACTTCCCTCTTTGTAAACAGGTGTATGAAAAATCGTTAGATTTTGATTGTTTATACCGTTTTGGCCCGGCAAGTAACCCCCTATTTTGGCCTCGAATAAATAGATGAAGGAGCCGATTAAAGTACTTTTTGTGTGCCTGGGCAACATATGTAGATCGCCCCTGGCTGAAGGCATCTTCAATAATAAGATCCGAGAACTTTCGTTACAGCGCTTTCTGCATAGCGATTCCTGCGGAACCTCGGATTGGCACCTGGGTGAGCGTCCAGATAACCGGTCGATGCAAATTGCAGGCGCTAACGGTATTCAACTGGTGCACCAAGGACGGCAGATAAATGTTCGAGATTTTGACGAGTTCGATTACATTCTGGCAATGGACGAGGACAATTTACACTCTTTGAAACAAATTCATGACCCGGATTCGGATCCTCGGGCTAGACTGATGTTGATGAGAGAATTTGACCCGGAGCCTGGACCAATGAACGTCCCAGATCCTTACTTTGGCGGAGAGGACGGATTCCTACAGGTATACGAGATCCTGGACCGCTCTTGTGATGCCCTATTGAAATTCATCCAGCATAATCACCAAATTGATGTCTGACTCAGGCCAGCGCAATTTCTTCCATGAAATTTTCCGTCAATCATTGGGTCATATTCCAAATATCAGAAGCTCGCAACATCTGTCCGGTGGTTGCATTAACAGGGCAGTGCACCTGAAGACTGATGAAGGAGACTATTTGTTAAAATGGAATGACAAGGCATTCGCAGACATGTTCATGAAAGAGTCGCTTGGGCTGCAATTAGTCAAGAAGAATTTCCGATACAATGTTCCTGAAGTTTTCGGGCATGGCATAGCTCAATCTCGGAGCTTTTTATTGTTGGAGTTTTTAGAACGGGGTAGGATTCGACCAGATTACTGGATCAATCTGGCCTGTGAATTGGCCAAACTGCACAAGGTAACCGATTCCCGATTTGGCCTTAGTCACCATAATTACATCGGGCGGCTAGAGCAACTTAATGAATGGAGGGACAGCTGGCTCGACTTCTTTATCGAGCTGCGATTGGAAAAGCAGTTGGAACTGGCGCTAGATAAGGGTTATATAAATTCCGCTTTTCTTAAAAAGTTCAGGGCTGTCTATTCCAAGTTTCCGGGCATTTTCCCAGATGAACCGCCGGCACTTATTCATGGCGATCTGTGGAGCGGAAATGTGATCGTGGGCCCGGATGGTAATTCCGGATTGATTGATCCGGCAGTGTATTACGGATCACGGGAGATAGAAATTTCGTTTACCCGGTTGTTCGGAGGATTCGAATCGAACTTTTATGTGGCCTACAACCAGGAATATCCTTTGGAGCCTGGTTTTGAGGAACGAGTGCCGGTCTACAATCTGTACCCGTTATTAGTCCACCTGAATTTATTTGGCATGTCATATTATTCGAGTATCGACCACACCATCAGCCGCCTTCAATAGGTAGTTGAATATCCTCCTCTGGCACTACAATTTGAAAGTTTACCCGGCTCCGTTGCTCCAGCAATATTCTGTTTTTTGAATAGATCTTATCAACCGTCACCTGGTCATAGTTCTTCACCGTTATCAAGCATAGATTTCGGTTGTATAATATTTCGAAATCTTTTCTTAGAGATTCAATTAGAGCCTCTATCCTGGGTGGCGTATCATCGACGCAGATGGATAGTGTAATGGCCGAATTTTGCATGAGGTTGATTTTGATACCAAGTCGGTCAAGACGGTGGAATACGCCGCTTAAGCTAGTCTCATTAATGAAGGTAAAATCACGTACCTTGAACGAGATCAGGCACTGGCTTAGTTTGAAGATGACACTGGGCAACAATTTGGAATGGATCCTTTTGTCAATGATAGTTCCGGTTTTGCGAACGTCATTGAAACTTCTCACATGAAGCGGAATGCCCGCTAGGGCCAGGGGTTTTATCGTCTTGGGATGGATCACTTTGGCTCCGTAATAACTCATCTCAGCAGCTTCTTGATAGGAAAGCCTGGAGTGTTTTACCGTCGGTGAATAGAACCTCGGATCCGCATTTCTAATTCCATCAACATCCTTCCAAACTGAAACCTTGGACGCACCCAGGCAGGCCCCGAAAATAGCCGCTGTGAAATCCGAGCCCTCACGCCCTAACGTTGTGGTTTTTCCGTTCTTATCTTTTCCAATAAAGCCCTGGGTTATCAGCGGTTTTCGATCTAGCATTCTGGGCAAAGACGATCGGATCTTTTTGCGTGTGTATTCCCAATCGATTGTGGCTTCGGGAAATCTGGAATCGGTTCGAACCCAATCCCGGGCATCAATCCATTGATTTTGAAATCCGCAATGGTTAAGGTAATTCGATATTATCGTTGACGCCATCAATTCTCCATGACAGACTATCCGGGCGTATGATTGACCTAAACGTTTGCGTTTGTGCACCCTTTTCAATCCGTCCTCCAGGCTGGCCATCATTTTCTGGACTAAGAATAATACCGTCCGATTATTCGGCCCGAACAATTCTTTGATAATGCTTGTGTGATGGATCGACAACTCCTCAAGATCAGCTGCATCTGGTTGAGATTGGAGGGCCTTGTCCAATAGCTTTTCCAGCAGATTGGTGGTTTTGCCTATGGCCGACACCACGATCAGCAACCTATCGGGCCCGGATTTTTCAAGAATCTCGGCTATGCGACGAATCGATGGAGCATCTTTTATCGAGGCTCCGCCGAATTTGTAGATTTCCATTTCAGGAATAGAATGTGTATCGTAAATTAGACAATGCCCTGTAAAATCTTTGCCCCCAACAAGTGGCCGAAATTACAACTTTTTGAAGTATGACGAATTCGGCTCTGGCCCTTCCCTTGGGCACTACTCTTGACCGGTTCATAAAACAAAAGCAGGCCGACTTCCCCTATGCCACTGGTGAGTTGTCTCAACTTCTTCGAGACCTGGCTTTGGCGGCCAAGCTGGTCAACAGGGAGATCAGCCGTTCGGGGTTGGTAAGCATAGAAGGAGCTTATGGAGCGACCAACGTACAAGGAGAGGAGCAGCAAAAATTGGATGTCATTGCGGACATTAGGTTTACCAGAGCATTGAAGCGTGGAGGCGAGGTGTGCGCTGTCATATCAGAAGAGGAGGAAGAGGTTATCGATATTGATAACCCGAATGGCAAGTACGTAGTGGCCATCGATCCGTTGGATGGCTCATCCAACATTGACGTCAATGTTTCTATCGGGACCATTTTTTCCATTTATCGTCGCGTTTCTCCCTTAGGGGCGCCCCCGCAACCCGAAGATTATCTTCAACCAGGCAATAAGCAAGTGGCCGCTGGATACATCCTCTATGGGTCGTCCTGCATGCTCGTTTACACCACCGGGAAGGGGGTTTCTGGCTTCACGTACGAACCCTCCCTGGGTGAGTTCTTTGTGTCTCATCAGGGCATCAGAGCTCCTAAGAGCGGTAAAATATTCTCAATAAATGAAGGATCCTACCTATCTTTTCCACAAGGGGTTCGAAAATTCGTTGATTACTGCAAAAAAGAGGGACTAACCGGAAGATATATAGGCTCGTTGGTGGCGGATTTTCACCGGAATATGCTTAAAGGTGGTATTTACATTTACCCATCGACCCAAAAATCTCCAGAGGGGAAGTTGAGACTTCTGTATGAATGTAATGCATTGGCGTTCGTAATGGAACAAGCCGGGGGTAAAGCCAGTGATGGCCGGGTCCGCATTCTGGACATTGAACCGTCGGGTCTCCATCAAAGAGTACCTTTTATGGTAGGTTCTGAAGAGCTGGTGAATAAAGTGGAGAGTTTTCTTTGATTAACCGTTATCTTTTTTAGCGCTGGCAGCTTTGGACGGTCCTTTCTTGGCGGCTTTGGACGGTCCCTCTTTTACTGCTTTGGAGTCCTTACTCTTGGGCTGTTGTTTTGTCTTTGGATTTTGAAAAATTTCCTGGCCATGCTCAATAAGCACCATGTACCATGTTATAAGCTTCTTAATGTCTGAGGTATAAACCCTCTCCTCGTCGTATTTGGGGACCACTTTTTGAAGAAAATCCCGCATTTCCTGAGGAGTGGAAGAAGGGGTGACGCCCGTTTCATTCTTGTATTCGGAATAGATTTTATCCAACACGTCCTTCAGAGGAACCGAGCCCTCGCTTTCGTCAGTGTAAATAGAAATCTCGTCCAGCACCGACACTTTCTGTCGCGGATTGGTCACCATCTTTTGCTTGCTGTTGTCCAAAGCCTCCAAGACAAATCCCACCCTGGTCGGCTTCACTATTTTGAATAATCCACTTTTGCCGGATATTGTTACGATATCCTTAAGTTCCATTCAGATCTAAGTTTACCACTGCAAATTATTCGTTTTGACCAATGAATAGCAAGTTTCTAATTGACATTAACGGCCCTAGATAATCCTCGGATATAATCCAGGATTTGCTCGCGACCCCGATCCTGTGAAGCAGAGGAGACAAAATATGAGGGCATTTCCTCCCAATCCAGTGCGAAGTCGTCCTTGAATCGCTTGACATTTCCAGCTATGGAGTTTTTTGATATTTTATCGGACTTAGTAAATATTATTGCAAACGGAATTCGATGGGAACCCATCCATTGCAGAAAAACGCGGTCGGTTTTCTGAAACTTATGCCGGATATCAATCAGTACGAACGAACACACCAGGTTCTCTCTGCGCAGTAAATAGTGCTTGACCATGGCGTCCCATGTCTGTTTTGAGCTCTTGGAGGCCCTGGCCCACCCGTAACCCGGTAAATCAACCAAAAACCAGTTTGAATCGATCAAAAAGTGGTTTATCAGCTGAGTCTTCCCAGGTGTGCCGGAAATGCGGGCCAGCGATTTTCGACTGGTGAGCATATTTATCAAGGAGGACTTACCGACGTTAGACCTACCGACGAAAGCAAACTCGGGTTGGGTAGCCGGCGGGCACTTTTGATAATCACTTTGACTACCTATGAATTCCGCGGTCCTCACTTCCATAGATCAGTTTTTAACTTGAGTTGAGGATAATATCTAAATCTTGGTTTTTTCATATTTTAGTCAAATCCCGACGAAATACCAAAAATACAATTACTTGGCCGGACCCACTTGGCTTATTTACTCACCAAAGGTGTAAAAAACAACACTTTCAACGTGATGGTTCCTGAGTTATTTTATAGCAATTATTTGAAAAATCTAATTTCTCTTACTAATATTAATATCTAATTAACTAGATGTAGGTGCAAAAATCCCCTAAAATCCTATTCCTTATACTCCTTGGATTGATTTATCCATTGGATTTTTGGGCTCAGGACAATGCAGAAATTGCCCGTCAGCTGGTAGAAATTGCCGATGAGGCCTACGAAGTGCAGCGGGCAGTGGATCTGGCCAAGGAGCAATATGTGATGGCGGTTCAAACGGACCCGACTAACATTCGTGCGAATTGGATGGCAGGTCAGACATATTTGGAATCAGTGAATAGGGATAGGGCAACGGAGTACTTCCTGAATGTGCTGGAAATGGACCCGGATTATAGATTCGATCTGTTATATAACATTGGCTGGGGTTTTCAGCTGGGACTGGAATTTGATAAAGCGCTTCAGTATTTGGAACAGTACAAACAGAAATTGCAAGCTCAGCCGGATTACCGGGGCAGAGACAAGGTGCCCCTGGAGCTGGTGGAGCGCAGAATCTTAGAATGCAACACTGGAAAGGAATTAGTAGGCAACCCGCTTAATTTTTCCATACAAAACCTTGGATCATTTGTAAATTCAGAATGGCCTGATTATGCACCGGTTCTCAACGAGGACGAAACTCTCTTGATTTTTACCACTCGTCGAAAAGAAGGCAATCTTAACGAGGACGTATTTGAAGACAACTTTCCATACGAGGACATTTTTATATCCCGAAAGGTTAACGAACAATGGGGCCGTGCTGAGAATATGGGTCAGGTGATCAACACTCCATTTTTCGATTCGAATCTCGGATTATCGCCCGATGCCTCCAAGTTGTATATCTACAAGGATAATAATGGGGGAGATATCTATTATTCGGAGCTTCAATCCGGAGGCACTTATTCCTCCCCGGAGCCGTTGGGCGAGCAAATAAATTCTTCATTTACGGAGAAGTCGGTGAGTGTCTCGCCGAACGAGACTCTGCTATTCTTTTCAAGTGACCGACCAGGAGGATTTGGAGGACTTGACATCTACCTTAGCCAGCTTCAGGATGATGGAACCTGGGGTCCCTCCCAAAACTTAGGGGAGGACATAAACACGGAGTATGATGAGGATGGACCGTTTGTGGATTGGGATGGTAAGACATTGTATTTCAGCTCCAAAGGTGGCAAAGGTATGGGTGGGTTTGATATTTTCAAGACCATCTACGACAAGTCGACTAACTCCTGGTCCGAAATCCAAAATGTGGGCTATCCCATTAATACGCCGGACAACGATATTTTCTTTGTTTCAACTAAGGACGGAAAGCGGGGATACTACGCATCAGTTAGAGAAGACGGATTGGGTTATGACGACATCTATATGATCACGGTTCCTGATCTATCGGAAAGAGCTCAGCTGGAAGTAGAGGTGGTTCAACAACCTGAGGAGCCCGCCGCTGAGATTATTCCAGTGATATTGACTGTTAAAGTCCAGGAAGCAGGATCTTCCCGACCGCTTGATGCGAGAGTCGGTGCCAGGACTCGGGGAGGAGGCACGATTGTCAACTCATCCAAGGGTGGAACTGGACAGTATACCTTCTCTATGAACTTTGTTGAAGCTACAGCCATCACTCTATCTGTGGAACTATCAGGTTATGCGTTTCAAAATCTAAACCTGGAGATTCCAGCCGCTTCCTCTAGCGCCCGGAATCTGAATAGAACCATTTCCCTCAAAAAGCTGGTGGTTGGGACCCGATCGGTTCTTCGTAATATCTACTTCGATTTTGACAAAATCCGTTTCGGGGATGCGTCCTATACCGAGTTGAACAAGTTGGAAAACATGATGGCTCAGAACTCTTCGATAAACCTGGAGATATCGGGTCACACGGATAACGTGGGAACTGAGGAGTATAATATGCAATTATCTCAGCGCAGAGCTGGGGCAGTGGTAGATTACTTGGTTGGAAAAGGCATTGATTCTCGAAGGGTGAGAGCAGTTGGTTACGGCAGGGGAAAACCCTTGGCCAGCAATGACGACGAGCAGGAAGGAAGGGAGATTAACCGCAGAGTGGAATTCAAGGTGACCCAATAACCAACTGTGGCTCCAAAACAAATGGCGCCCTCTCGATTCCGCTTTAGTCAAAATTATCGATGACGGTATTACCCTATAAGAGCCGGAGCACCTCAAAAAAGCAGCAGGTGGCCGATATGTTCGACAGCATCAGTCCCAGGTATGACCTTTTGAACCACCTTCTGAGCCTGGGGATCGATATTTCCTGGCGAAAAAAAGCCATCACGTTGTTGGAGAATGATAAACCTAAAGAGATTCTGGACATCGCAACTGGCACGGGAGATTTTGCTATCCAAGCCATGAAACTTAACCCGGACAGGGTGGTTGGGATTGACATTTCAGAGGGCATGTTGAAAGTGGGAAATGCCAAGCTACAGGCCTTGGAACTGGAACAGAGGATACGACTTCAAAAAGGTGACTCGGAGAAACTTGATTTCCCGGACAATGCGTTCGACGCGGTAATAGCTGCTTTTGGGGTCCGTAATTTCGAAAATCTTATCTTGGGATTGTCAAATATGTATCGGGTTTTGCGCCCCGGAAGCCAAGTGGTAATACTCGAATTCTCCAAGCCAAAGATCTTCCCCTTTAAACAGTTTTACAACTTTTATTTCCACTTCATCCTTCCATGGGTAGGACGATCTATTTCCAAGGACTCTGCTGCTTACTCATACCTTCCCGAATCGGTTATGGCGTTTCCTGAGGGTGAAGAGTTTATTGGTATCCTGGCAGATATCGGGTTCAAGGAGGCCAAAGCTGTTCCTCTTACTTTTGGAATCAGCACAATCTATACCGGCAGAAAATAAATCGAGGCCCTTCGCGTTTTGTTGTTAGTCTTTTATTTTCCAGCTACTTTTGGCTGTAATGGAGCCAATTCAGAAGCCACATGATCAGATTTTTTAGAGCCCTGGGTGCCATTCTCCTGGCTTCGGCGATTGGAATTGAAGCGGCAGCTCAGTCGAGCCGCGAGATTAATCTACCCGCCTATGATCTTAAGCCAATCCATTATGGCTTTTTAGTAGCCATTCATTCGTCCATATACAAACTGAAGTATTCCAGTGCCATTACCTTGAATCCTGATTTGCATTCCATAATGCCCCAGAATTCCGCTGGATTCAGCCTGGGATTTATCGGGAATCTTCGTTTACACGAATTTGTTGACTTCAGGATCACCCCTGCCGTGGGATTCTATGAACTTAAAATTGATTATAACTTTCTTAGCAAGCCCACCCAGGTCGAGTCTGTTTCTTCCACCAATGTGGAATTACCGGTGTTAATCAAATACAAATCAGTTCGTCGGGGCAACACACGTATGTTCTTGATCGGTGGCGCAAAATATTCAATTGAGGCTTCGGGAAAAAAGGAGGCCGATGAAACCGCCGACAGGCTCCAAGTCAGCGATTCCAATTTATTCCTGGAGTTTGGGTTCGGTTTGGATTTATATTATCCGTTGTTCAAGTTCTCACCTGAAATTCGTTTTTCCAAAGGATTATTTGATCTTAAACAGGCCCAAATGAATGCCGTTTCTGCACCTATACGGTCACTGCACCAAAACGTGGTTACAATTTACCTTATAGTTCAATAACTGGATCGAGGACTTTCGACTTGCCTATATTAAGGTCCGTAGTACATCCGGATCCAGGCTGTGATTACCCGAAAGTACCTTGATCTCCGGCCTGATTTCCAACTTGGCGACGGCAGTTTTCTGATTCTCTAGATACACTTGGTCTACGTATTGATCCTGGTCTCCACGTACCAGGTGAACTTGAGCCTTTCGAAAATTCAAACGGGCTTGGGCATAATTCAGATCCGGAGGAATCGTTCCCGACCATAGAATGAGTTTGTCAAATAATGCTTGTTCCTGGGCGGCATAACGGCAGATTGTCGCCACCCCTTGGGAAAACCCCAAAAGGTTGATTTTTACCTGCCATTTTTCATGGATTGGCCGAATTGCCTGATCAAAAACCTGATTCAGGTATTCCAGATGGTTCTTGATATCCAGCAGCCTGTCCTCCTTTGTCATCCAGGAGGCTCCAATTCTATTTTCGCGAGTGTCCAAATAGAATCGTGATAACCCTTCTGGTGCCACGACTAAATTAGCTCCATCGTCCAGAGGATCAAACTTCTTGATGAAATAAGGAGCCAACTGTCCGTAACCATGACAAACCATCCAAATCCTTTGGATCTCAGGACCAGGATTTCCCAGAACGTAAAACCTTGCCCGGTAATTAAATTTGAGGTACTGTGGCTGCAACAGGTAAAAAAAAGGCAGGCTCTCAGAACCCGCCTAATTGATGTTTCACGAAAACACTAGCGGTTGAATCCCAGCACACTGCCTCCGCAGTAACTCTCGGATTCTTCAAAAGTAAATGTGATGTAATATATTCCTGTAGCCTTGCAAGGGTACTGAATCCCTGCAAAAAAGTTGCCATCTACAAAGTTTGTGGCCACACGTTGGCGGTTGGCATCATACATAGATACTACGATCCCATCAGTGTTTTCACCCCCGGCGTGGATATTCAGAGCATACTTGGTGTCCCTGCTGAATACGTAGGAATACTCTACCTTTTCCCGATGTCCACCTTGCCCGTCGATCTTGAAGGTTTTTAAGAATGTAAAAGTGTCTGGGAGGCTGCCTATGTTCGCCTGAGCCAACTGGCTGGGATCGCATTGGCCCAAGGCTAAAGTCTGGAAACCAAGTGCTAGCATTAATGACAAAATAAGGATCCTGAACATATTCATGCAAGTTTATTCAATGATTTTGTTTCTAATCGATGCAGTGTGATTTGTGATATTGCTTATGTTGTCTTCCGAAATTTCAACGGAACTTGAACTGTTGTCGTGGATCATTAGGATCCCATCAACGACCTCATAGGTCGATTCTTCGTATACGTAGGATATCTCAATTTCATCAAATACTTTCTTGAGGTCGGAAAACTCGTCGATCAGGTTCTGTACATTCTTAATCTTCACTGCCATAAAATGACAACAGCAGCAAAATATTCTCCATTATGATCTTTTGCTCACCGATCCTTTCCCTTAAATCCGAATTCCCAGGATTGTTTGAATAAACTTGTGCACAGATATGAAGGGCTTCCAGCCAACCTCCTGCCAGCAGCAGAATACTGACCTTGGACCTATTCTGGTCTTGTAAATACCGGTTTATCTCATTCCAGTTTTGAGTGGTAATCAGTAATAGGGAATCCAGGTTCCTGCTATTGGTAGCCAGGTGAGCGATAGTCTCGAAATCGAAAAATTGGCCAATGCTCAACTCGTCAGCAAGGGTCCTGATAGCATCCAAGTATGCAATTGCATCTTCATTGTGCTCGTAGATGTTGGTGTACCCTAAATCAGTGCCATAGATTCCAAGATTGATTGCCTTCTTAAAAGTGGTATTGTAGCCGGTGTGTTTGTTGGAAGAATTCAATATCTCCGGATTATATTTAGTCCCTACTTCCTTGAGCAGGACGGCGATTTCCAACGGGGAGGGGATCCTTTGTATAATTTCTTTGACATCCTCTTCATGGAGCGCCGGCTCAGCAGCCAAACTATCCACTCCTTGCAGGATTTGGTCTTGGCTGGGTTTATTGGGTGTGCTGCATGAAACCAAAAATAACAAAACGAGGCAGTAGGCTAGTCTTTTCATGACGGAATAGAATTTTCCTATAACAAAATTAAAAATTACAAGATTATCTGCAAATTATACCATGTCTAGGTTGCCGTAGCTAGGATCCCAGTTTACCGAGTCGAACCACCATGATACGAAGCCATTTGAAATACAGAGCAACGTAGAGGAGCAGCGTCATGGCCCAGATTACACCGAGATTAGACCAAAAGGTGTCCACCAGGGTACCCAGCAAGTTCTTTTTAGGAGCAAAATAGTGAGTCCGATAATTAAGCAAGGTGTTGGTTCCCGGCTCGTTGAATATCGGGTCAACTTGTTGATGCAGATGCCCCTTGAACTCAATGATTCTATCTTTTGTGGATATGTTTCTTAATAGTTCGCTCAGGCTTTCATTATAATAGTCGTCTTTCAGCTGGCCTATGTCTACTCCATGGGTCCCCAGGATTTCCATGGCTTTTTCTTTTTTGCGGGATGCCAGATTAAATTCATCCCGCAAACTGCTTTCTCAGGTCGCTAATGAAGCTTCAAGCCGGGTTCCCAGGTTTGGATCCAATTCTGAGAGATTGGCATCTTTTAGATCCGGAATTTCTAACTGCTGATTTCCACTCGCTTTTTCCAATTCGTTGGACAGGATCCTAAAATCCCTGTAGACCTCATCCTGAATCGACTGATCCGTATGCTGGTAATTGTCAAATACGTTGTTCAGCCGGAGTCTAAGTTCAGGAATGAGATGGGCCAACAGGTAGTCGGACTGGCGCTGACTTTGCTCAAACGGGTAAAAGTACTTTTGATATTCGTTGTTCTTAAACTGATGTACGGCCATTGCTTCGTAACCCCAACGGGATGCCATCATATCGGCGACCATCGGAACTCTTCCTTTGGTACTTATTAGCTCGTTTAATTTCTCAAAATCGAAAAGTAATCCGTTCAGAATCATCTGGGGAACGATTATCAATGGGATAAGCACATATACGGTTACGGCCGACCTAAAGGCCGAAGAGATATTCAAACCCATGACGTTGGAGAGGCATGAAATCGAGAATAAAATCATCCAGAAACTCAGATTCATCCCCTTCACCTCCAGGATCGCATTGCCGATGATTATGAATGTGAATGTTTGGATGGCAGAAATCGCAAACAGGATAACTATTTTTGACAACAGGTAGCTGTTCCGGCTAAGGTGCAAAAATGATTCCCGCTTTAAGATTTTGGCGTCTCTAATAATCTCTTCGGCACTAACGGTAAGCCCCATGAAAAGGGCTACTATTATGCACATCATAATATATACCGGGAAATTATCATTGAACCTGAACACATATTGCACGTGATCCAGCGAGCTGTTATATCGGATTATGAAAGCAAGAATCAAAGCCAAAACCGGTGCCTCCAATAGGTTCACCATGAGGTACTGCCGGTTGCTGACCTTGGCCAGGAAATCCCGCTTGGTAAAAATGAAGACCTGCTTAAGCTTTGAGGGAATATTTAAGGATTTTGGAGGTGCTACCTCTTCGGTTAACATCTGGTCGATTTTGAAATTCTTTTCGAAGAGCTCATTCCACTGCTCTGGATTAGTTTTTCGCTTTCCCGTAAACGCGCCATATTCATCTACAACCTCAGCCTCGACGATGTTGAAAATCTGTTCGGGGTTTACATTTCCACAAACCGGGCATTGGCCTCGCTCCTTGTCAACCTGATTGGAGACTCGTTTGAAGTATGTTACTGCCTCTACCGGGTTTCCGTAAAATATTGAATATCCTCCATCGTCCATCAAAAACACTTTATCGAACATCTTATAAATGTCGGATGAAGGCTGATGTATAACCGTGAATATAAGCTTGCCCCTTAAGGATAACTCCTTAAGAAGGTCTATGACATTCTCAGAATCGCGGCTGGATAAACCGGATGTTGGCTCATCCACAAAAAGTACAGCTGGTTCTCGAATCAGTTCCAGGGCAATATTCAATCTCTTACGTTGGCCCCCGCTAATGGTCTTCTCCAACGTGCTTCCCACCTTAAGGTCTTTTCTTTGGTCTAAACCCAGATTCTTGAGCATCCGCTCAACCTTTTCATGAATCTCATCCAAGCGCAGATTGTCAAAGCAAAGCTTCGCATTGTAGAATAGGTTCTCGTAAACGGTCAGCTCTTCAATTAAAAGATCATCTTGCGCAACATATCCAATGACGCCGCTTATCCCTTCGGGCTGGGTATGCACATCTATCCCATTGATTAATACTCCGCCTTGAGACGGCCTGCTTATGCCCGACAGGACGTTGATCAGGGTAGTTTTACCAGCACCGCTTACCCCCATGATCCCAATCAACTTTCCCGGACCTTCCGAGATGTTCACATTTCTCAACCCTAGGGCGCCGTTACGGAACCTGAATTCTAAATCCTTCGCCTGGAAGGACACCTTGGTTGCCTTTATCTCTTCAAGGTAATTCCGAATGATATCGGTGTAGTATAGAGCGTCTCCGCCGGTGGATTTCAAGGTGCTGCCATGGGAGAAAAGATAAACGGCCCCGGGTTTCATGCTAAATCCGTTTAGGATGATCTCTGCATCACCTAAGTACTTGGTAAAATACAAATCGACACTTTTCACTCTCAGGAAGAACGCTTCTCCCTTGATATGGGCATGAACATGCTTGATGGGCTCAACTCCGTCTAACCCATTTTCATAACTGGAAATCAGTATATCTTCAAAGGGCATATCAGAGCCCTTGTTCTTAAGAATAAAACTCTCTATCAGTTTGTATTCTCCCTTTACGATGTTGAACACCGTGGAAATCGTATCAACAATTTCCATTCTCTGAGGGGTGAAATTCTGATCGGTACTAACCAGTTCAAGGATCTTAATGAGTACAATTACCTTTTGTTTTTGAGTTAGTGTTTTATTGATCTGCTTGCAGATTGCCAGAGTTTTTACCGAGTCCCTAACCGAAGTTAATTTCCACTCCTTAGGTTGTGTTTCCTTGGATCCTCCCTTCGTGTACTCCACGGACTCATCATACAGCTCAACGTACTCCTTAACAGAATCTCTATCCAGTTCTTGCTCAAAAAAGCTAATGACAAAACTTCTTTCCTTTTCGGTGACGCCGCCGTCCTGCTTGGTAATGATTGCAAAAAGTTGAGTTAGGGCTTTTAAAATCTCCTCGCTCATGAAGTAAAGTTAAAGTTGCTCCTAATATAGGGTTTTGAACCTAAATACGGGCGCAGCGCCAGAATCAGCGGTTAGATGGTTGATCCAAGGTTCGGTGGTCAAATGGAATACTCACTAGTTCAGCTAGCACTTGTCCGGCACTCCTCATGTCGTCATCTTCACGGTCAGCGCACCAGGTGACTCGGCTTCCTTTTATATCCTCCAGCCGGGTTAGAATATCCAGAACTGCCTTGGAAGAAGACGTGTTCATATATTCCAGTTGAAACACGAAATGAGTTTCGAGGTTGGGTGTTAGAGAATAGTCATCAATCCAATTCAAAACAGGCTCGAAGAACTCAAGCGAATTCTCCGGCAATGAACGACCGGATATTTCGAAAACCTCCTTTTGAACGTCTAAATTGATTGCGGGAGTTTTTTCTGTTGCCTCCAAGGAAAGTGCTGCTATCATAAGAGTGGATTCAAGGTATCATAACGATTTCATAAGAGAGCTGAGCCATCGAAAGCAAAAGGCAGCAGCACAGTGGTGGTGTCCGCAACGAGTACCTCTTGGTTCTGGCCCCTGAAAAGAACTTTTATTGGTTGATGTTGCTTTTGCTCATACTCTAACATCACTTGCCGGCAACCGCCACACGGACTTACCGGGTAGAATTGGTCCGTTTTTGAACGGCGGGCGGCGATGGCTATCGCCATGATCCTTTTATTTGGGTGCTGGCTACCGGTAGCGAAAAGGGCTACCCTCTCGGCGCACTGGCCTTCGGGATAGGAGCCGTTTTCCTGGTTGGACCCTAAAACCATCGTGCCGTCTTCAAGAAGTACGGCGGCCCCAACCCGAAACCCTGAATACGGGGCATACGAGGTTCCAGTAGCCTCCTGGGCATGGTCTAATAATCCCTGCTCAATTTGATCTAGCTCCTCAGGTCCGGAGAGACTTTCTAATTCCGCTGTCTGTTTTATCGCCTTTCGCATGTTCGCACCAATAAAATTGAACGTTAAATTAAGGAAATATGAATTGCTTAAAATAATTTACGGAGGAAATACATGGGCATCAAAAAGAAGCATATTCTTCTACTTGGCGCTGGACTGTCTTCCTCGGTCCTAATTCAGTATCTATTGAATGAATCTCGGCGACGGGACTGGAGGTTAACTATCGGGGACCAAGTTACAAGCCAAGTTTCAGCAGAAATCCAACGGGATCCCCGAGCGGAAGTCCTTAAAATCGATATTCGGCATGAGAATGCTCTAGTGGACATCATCAGGCTGTCGGACTTAGTGATATCGATGGTACCGGCCAGCTTCCATGATATAATCGCCAAAGTTTGCCTGGATTGCGGCCGCAGTATGTTAACGGCGTCCTATGTTACTCCGGCAATGAGGGAAATGGATTCTTTGTTCCGGGAAAAAGGCTTGGTGCTATTGGGAGAAATTGGATTGGACCCGGGAATCGATCATATGTCGGCTATGAAGGTGATTGACCAAATACGGCAAGAATGAAATGAACTTACGGCCTTTGAAACTTTTACCGGAGGCCTACTGGCCCCGACCAATGACGACAACCCCTGGCGCTATAAATTTACTTGGAACCCAAGGAATGTCGTCCTGGCAGGTCAAGGAGTGGTTAAATTCCTCCAGGAGGGCCGGTATAAGTATATTCCTTACCATCGATTGTTCCGTAGGACCGAGGTAGTTCACATTCCGGAATACGGTTACTTTGAGGGATATGCGAACCGCGATTCGCTTAAGTATCGTGATTTATATGGTCTTCACGGTATTAAAACCCTTTATCGCGGAACCTTCAGGCGCCCAGGATTTGGCAAGGCCTGGGATGTTTTTGTACAATTGGGAGCAACTGATGACTCCTACCTGCTGGAACAGGTAAGCGAGCTTAGCCACCGCCAGTTCATAAATCTGTTTTTGTCTTTCAACCCTCAGGATTCGGTAGAGCTCAAGTTAGCTCACTATCTAAATCTGGGGATGGAATCAGAGGAGATGTATAAGCTGAAGTGGTTGGGAATTTTTGAGGATGAGCCAATAGGCATGGACCAGGGCACACCGGCTCAAATCTTGGAGCATATCCTAAGAAAGAAGTGGTTCATGGAGGAGAATGAAAACGACATGATAGTTATGTGGCATAAATTTGAATACCTGAAAAATGAAAGTTTAAAACAATTGCAATCACATATGGTAGTGGTTGGGGATGGTGCCACCAATACGGCAATGTCAAAGACCGTCGGGTTGCCATTAGGAATAGCTGCCAAACTGGTTATGCAAAAGGGAATTGATATTACGGGAGTCCATATTCCAATCCTCCCTGAGGTTTACAACCCGGTTCTAGAGGAACTTCGGAGCTTGGGAATAATCTTTAAGGATATCCATACGGATGAACCGACTGGTGAAGCGGCTAGCTAATCAGGGACCGAGATTTGCGGGCAACTTTCCGGGCTGAACAAGCCGCACCCACGATACCCGCATTATTCAGCAGCTTAGCCATCTTGATGGGAAAACTCTTGTCAAGATAGGGTTCGAATTCCCGGTAGTATTTACTGATTCCACCCCCAATTATGAACAAATCCGGCCAGAACAATTCTTCCAGACGCTTCAGGTACAGATTGAACCTTTCAGCCCACTGTTCCCAGTCCAGACATTCTTCCTTACGCACGACGTTAGAGGCGATTTGCTCTCCTGTTCTGGAGCCGTCGATTCGCAAGTGACCCAATTCGGTATTAGGGATTAAGCGACCTTTGGTAAACAATGATGAACCTATGCCCGTCCCCACAGCAATTACGAATACCGTTCCTTTGTTTTTCTTTCCGGCCCCGAATTTCATTTCTGCAATTCCGGCGGCATCGACATCGTTTATCACATGCGTGGTGCATCCCGTGATCCTTTTGATCTCCTCAGCAGCGTTAATTCCTATCCAGGCAGGGTCGATATTGGCCGCGGTCATGACGGTTTCGTTTTTGACCGCAGCCGGGAAACCACAACCGATTGTACCCTCCCAACCAAAAAAGTCTACAAGTTCTTTGACGGTGGACGCTACTGTTTCCGGTGTTGCAGGGTCCGGGGTCGATAATCGGTAGCGCTCGGCCAAAAGTTGACCTTTCTTGGTGTCGACAGGCGCACCCTTTATCCCGCTACCACCAATATCAATCCCTAGGATCTTCATGCTCAGTTAGACGATAAACATAAACAATAATCGGCTAAACTTTGAGGATTATCTAAGGTAGCTGGATGGCTTTGGGGACCGCTATGGCAAAATGGAATGACCCATTAGAAAACGGTCACACTCGCGGGCTGCTTCCCTGCCCTCATTGATCGCCCAAACGACCAGGCTTTGTCCCCGACGGGCATCCCCTGCTGCGAATACCCCCTCCTGACTAGTCGCGTATTTACCATATTCCGCATCGATCGCATATCGGATAGGTGATTGATCCACTTTCTGAACGCCCATCTTGTCAATTAGTTGAGTCCAGGGGCCATGGTAGCCAATCGATATTAGAATTAAATCGGCCGGATAGGAGTGTACGCTACCTGCGACTTCAACCGGTGTTTCCGGTCCATCCTCTATTTTTTCCCACCTGACATCCACTAGTTCGATGGATTCTACCTTTCCAATTCTTCCGATAAAGTTTTTGGCCAGTGAGCAATGTTCTCTGGGATCCCTACCAAATTGGGACTTGGCTTCCTGTTGTGCGTAGTCAAGTAAGTATACTTCAGGCCATTCAGGCCAAGGGTTTTTTTCAGATCTTTCAGCGGGAGGCTGCTCGTGTATCTGGAATTGGCGGATACTCTTGCATCCCTGTCTCACGGCGGTTCCCAGGCAATCAGAACCAGTGTCCCCCCCGCCAATGATTATTACGTGTTTATCCTTGGCGTTAATAAAGTTTCCATCTTGAAGGTTGCTATCCAGCAGACTCTTGGTATTTTGGTACAGGTAATCCATGGCGAAATGTACGCCCTTCAATTCTCGTCCTGGAAGAGATACATCACGGGCCTCGAGCGCCCCAATACACAGGACCACCGCATCAAATTCTGACCTTAGATTCTCGACCGGCAGCTGAGTACCCACCTCGGTGTTGATTACAAAATTAATACCCGCTTCAGCCAGCAACTTCACCCGGCGATCCACAATTTCCTTTTCCAACTTCATGTTTGGAATTCCATACATTAGCAGCCCACCGATGCGGTCGTCCTTTTCGAAGACGGTAATCCAGTGACCAACTCGGTTCAGTTGCTCTGCGCAAGCTAGTCCTGCTGGGCCGGACCCAACCACTGCAATTTTTTTTCCAGTACGTTTGGATGGAATCTTGGCTTTTACCCAGCCTTCTTCGAACCCTTTTTCCACTATAGCGTTTTCGATATTTTTGATAATAACCGGGGGTTCATTGATACCTAAGACACAGGCCGCTTCACAAGGAGCGGGGCATATTCGCCCGGTGAATTCAGGAAAATTGTTGGTCTTTTCAAGTAAGTCCAGGGCCTCCTTCCACAGACCTCTATACACCATGTCGTTCCACTCCGGGATCAGATTATTAACCGGACAACCCGTCGTTTGACCGGAAATAACAGTGCCATCGTGGCAAAAAGGGATGCCACAGTCCATGCATCTGGCGCCTTGTTCCTTTAATTCATTCTCGGATAGTTCGCTATAAATTTCATTCCAATCACCGACCCGATTTTTGGCCTGACGATTGACCGGAAACTTTCGTTCGAACTCCAAGAATCCTGTCACCTTGCCCATTCTTACACGAACAAAATAAAAAGGTCTGGTTCTTTATTAATCAATTGAAGTTGATGTTAAATAACTTCATTCTTTCTTGCAAATTCTCAAAATCCTCTTGCGCTGCATTCGAATCTCTCTCACCAGTTGAAGGTACGGACTAGGGAGTAGAAGCGGAAACATAGCACTAAGATCTGCATTGGAATTTCTATTCCTGGGGTACTGCCTTTTTGGAGCTATCCGCTCGAAGACTACGTACTTGGGATCCAGCCTGCCACATCTCAGATTCCCTGATAACTCGTAATTCTTCCTCCAGTCTTTCCCTGTAACCATCCGCGCTATTTGCGTCTATGGCCCTGCGTGCCTCTTCTCCAGTGGCCACTTTTTGATACAATTCGGTGAAAACTGGTTGAACTGCCTCCCGGAATTTGTTTTTCCAATCCAAAGCGCCTCTCTGAGCCGTTGTGGAGCAATTAGCGTACATCCAGTCCATTCCGTTCTCTGCCACCAATTTTATGAGGCTTTCCGTCAGCTCTTCCACTGTTTCATTGAAGGCCTCGCTTGGAGAGTGACCGTTGCTGCGCAGCGTATCGTACTGGGCTTCCATAATTCCGGCCAGGGCTCCCATAAGGGTACCTCTTTCACCAGTGAGATCACTGAACACTTCCTTCCTGAATGTTGTTTCAAATAGATAACCCGAACCTACGCCTATTCCCAAGGCGACTACCCGGTCCCAGGCCTTGCCAGTATAATCCTGGTGGATAGCATAGCTGGAGTTCAAGCCTTTTCCAGCCAGATACATTCTTCTCAAACTGGTTCCTGATCCCTTAGGTGCGATCAAGATCACATCTACGTTCTCGGGAGGAAGGATTCCAGTTTGGTCGTTGTAGGTGATTCCAAATCCATGAGAGAAGTAGAGAGCGTTACCCTCGCTCAAATTCTCCTTTACTACCGGCCAGGAAGCTATTTGACCAGCGTCTGATAATAGATATTGAATTATGGTGCCCCTCTTGCACGCCTCTTCAATTGAAAACAAGTTTTCCCCTTCTATCCAACCGTCTTTAACGGCTTTGTCCCACGAATGCGAAGGCCTCCTTTGCCCAACGATAACGGTGAAACCGTTGTCCTTTAGGTTAAGGGCTTGTCCAGGTCCTTGAACACCGTAGCCAATGATAGCTATAGTCTCATTCTTTAAGACGTCAAGAGCCTTATCCAATGCGAATTCCTCACGGGTAACTACATTTTCTTCGATTCCACCAAAATTGATTTTTGCCATTATGATTAAAGTTTGTTTGAGATGAATTATTGTGCGGAGCTCTTCTCCAGGTCCTTCAGGAATGTCTCCGTTTTTCTTTTGGATTTGCTAATAGCAATTCTGCCGGAGCGAACATATTCTAAAACGCCGAATGGCTTCAACTTTTCCAGGAGCGCCCGCGCGTCAGTTCTGTGACCAGTTTTTTCGATTACTATGTGATCAGCCTCAATTACCAGGATTCGAGCTCCATTGTTCCTTACGAGCAGCTCAATTTTGTTGTTGTTGAGGAATGCTTTTGTAGGTACCTTGTACAATGCAATCTCCTGATAGTACACCTCGTCATCTTCGTAAACGAAGGCTCCCAACACCTCAATAAGCTTTCTTATTTGTTTGACGATTTTTTCAACCTTGATCCGGGTGTCTTTGGTTACAATTGTATAGCGACTAACGCCATCTACTTCAGTTTCCGATACATTTAGCGATTCTATATTCACTTTCCTCCGTGTAAAAATTATCGTAACATGATTAAGCAAACCGGGTTTGTTATCGGACAAAATAGAAATGGTGAACGTTCTGATCTCAGGAGTTTGACCATTTTCGGAGTAAATCGATTTTGACGTCATTACTTTGTAGTTTTGGTTTTTACTTTAGCCGAATATTGGCTACTGATTCGCCTGACGGAACCATCGGAAATACGTTTTCTTCTTTTTCCACCTGGATGTCTAATAAATAAGGACCTTCATGGTCAATCAATTCCCTAAGCGCCTGGGTTAAATCTCTTCTTTCAGAAACTTTGCTAGCCTCGATGCCATAAGCCCGGGCTATCATCTCAAAGCGAGGATTCACCAGTTCGGTCGAGGAGTATCGTTTCTCAAAGAAAAGTTGTTGCCACTGCCGTACCATCCCTAAGAAGTTGTTATTCAAGATAATGATCTTGGTTGGGGTCTGGTACTGAAAAATAGTCCCGAGTTCTTGTATGGTCATTTGAATTCCGCCGTCCCCGATAATGGCTACTACCGGGCGTTTGGGCTGGCCAATCTGGGCTCCAAACGCAGCCGGAAGGGCGAAACCCATGGTTCCCAGACCACCGGAGGTCACGTTGCTATGGGGGTTTTTGAAGTTGTAATACCTAGATGCTACCATTTGATGCTGACCGACATCTGTGACAATGATCGCCTCACCTTCGGTAATCTCGGATACAATTCGGATTACTTCCCCCATTCGTATCTCTGCTCCCTCTTCCGGATAAAGTTGCCCTTTGATCACCTGATCGTATTCAATCTTCGCACAATCGTGGAATTCTTTGGTCCAGTTGGGGAAGGAATTAGGCTTTACTTCTTGAATTAATGCCTGGAGCGCTTCTTTGGCGTCCGCGTTGATCGCGATATCCGCCTTTACATTCTTGTCTATTTCGGACTGGTCTATTTCAATGTGGATGACTTTAGCTTGCTTGGCATAGGTGTTCAGATCACCAGTTACCCGATCGTCAAAACGCATACCCACAGCAATCAGCACATCACATTCATTGGTCTTAACATTAGGGCCGTAATTACCATGCATTCCCAGGAAACCCATGTTATTAGGGTGATCTGTAGCCAACGCGGACAATCCCAGCAAGGTAGAGGCGGCTGGGATTCCGGTCTTTTCAAGAAACGACGACAGATCCCTGTCAGCATGGGCAATCAGAACTCCATGGCCACATAACAAAAATGGCTTTTTGGCGTGGTTTATCAAGTCTGCTGCCTTAACTACCTGCGCCAAGTCCAAATCGGGTATGGGCTGGTAGCTTCTGATACCCTTGCACTTTCTGTATTGGAATTTCATCGCCTCGATCTGGGCATTTTTGGTAATGTCCACCAATACCGGCCCCGGTCTACCAGATCCGGCTATGTAAAAGGCCTTGGCTATGGCCTCCGGGATCTCCGAGGCTTTGGTGACCTGGAAATTCCATTTAGTCACTGGCATGGAAATCCCTACAACATCGGTTTCCTGGAAGGCATCGCTGCCTAAAAGATGGGCAGGGACTTGCCCTGTTATACACACGATGGGAGTCGAGTCGATTTGGGCGTCGGCAATTCCAGTGATCAGGTTGGTTGCGCCGGGGCCGGAGGTTGCAAAGCAGACTCCGACCCTACCAGTCACCCGGGCGTAGCCCTGGGCGGCATGTGCCGCTCCTTGTTCGTGCCGAACAAGGATGTGACGAAGCTGTTCCTGGTAGTTGTACACAGCATCATAGATTGGCATAATTGCCCCGCCAGGATAGCCGAAAACTGTGTCAACACCTTCCTTGATCAAAGATAATATCACCGCCTCTGAGCCAGCGATAGTCTTTTTTGCTGTCTTGCTCTTCCCAGTTTTGCTTATTGTTTCCATAATTATTGGTCGGTAATGCATCCTTGAGACGCACTGGAGACCGATTTAGCGTATTTGTAAAGAATACCCCGATCGAATCTCATTTCGGGGGCATGCCAATTATTCCTTCGAATTTCAATTTCTTCATCTGAAAGATGAGCCTCAAGACGGTTATTCTCAGCGTCGATCGTTATGCGATCCCCATTCCGGAGCAGACCGATCAGGCCACCCTCCTGGGCCTCTGGAGTAATGTGTCCCACAACAAATCCATGAGTCCCACCGGAAAAACGTCCATCCGTTATGAGCGCAACCTCCTTGCCAAGTCCCGCGCCCATGATGGCCCCGGTTGGTTTAAGCATCTCAGGCATTCCAGGTCCTCCTTTGGGCCCTACATAGCGGATTACAACCACATCGCCGGGTTGGATTTCCCCCTGCGCAATACCATTATTAGCTTCAAGCTCGCCATCGAATACTTTAGCCGGGCCTTCAAACCTGACTCCTTCCTTTCCCGTAATTTTGGCCACCGACCCTCCTTCCGCAAGGTTGCCATAAAGTATTTGGATATGCCCGGTATTTTTCAACGGGGTAGCAACAGGACGAATAATCTCTTGGGTGGAGTCCAAAGGCTCGATATCTTGAAGGTTTTCCGCAATGCTTTTGCCAGTTACCGTAATCGCATTGGCGTGTAAATATCCTGCTTTGAGCAGCATTTTCATCACCGCAGGAACGCCACCAATATTGTGGACGTCTTCCATAAGAAACTCACCACTCGGTTTCAAATTTGCCAGGTAGGGCGTTCTGTCACTTATTTGTTGCATGTCTTCAAGCGACCAATCAAGATTGGCTGCATGAGCTATGGCCATTAGGTGTAGTGTTGCATTGGTTGAGCCCCCCATGGCGATAACCAGCGTCATGGCGTTTTCAAGAGACTCCCTGGTAACAATATCCCTTGGTTTGAGATCTAACTCCAGTAGTCGCTGCATTGCCGGTCCAACTCGACTGCATTCATCTTTCTTTTGCTGGCTTGTAGCGGGGTTGGAACTGCTGTAAGGTAAGCTCATGCCCATTGCTTCTATGGCAGTGGCCATGGTATTGGCGGTGTACATTCCACCGCAGGCGCCTGCCCCGGGGCACGCATTTAGAATTATCTCTTGGAAATCTTCCTCACTTATTTTTCCAGAATACTTTTCTCCGAGGGCTTCAAAGGCGGAGACGATGTCCAACCGGCGATCTCCATACTTTCCTGGAGCGATGGTACCACCATAAACTATGATGGCTGGCCTGTTCAACCGGCTCACAGCCATCATTGAACCTGGCATGTTTTTATCGCACCCGACAACAGCTATCACCCCGTCATAGCTTTGGGCATTCACCACGGTCTCAATTGAGTCAGCGATGATATCCCGGGACGGAAGTGAATACCGCATACCTGGAGTCCCCATCGAGATTCCATCACTCACTCCGATTGTATTGAATATCAGGCCCACCAGGTCATTTTTGTTCATACCTGATTTCACGACTTCAGCCAATACGTTAAGATGCATATTGCAAGGATTGCCCTCATATCCAGTGCTGGCTACGCCAATCATTGGTTTAGTAAGATCCTGCTCGGTAAGTCCTATGGCATGGAGCATTGCCTGTGCGGCTGGTTGGGATGGATCCTGGGTAACCGTTTTACTATGTTTGTTCAGTTCGGTCATTATACCAGGTTAAAGTCGGTAATATCCATATGGGTCACCCGTTGACGGTACATAACGTGGAGCATGTAACCCAGGCTGTCCTCCCATGTATTTAAGAACGGTTGTCGATTAATGGACTTTATTCCCACAATCTCAGCGGCGGTACCAGTGAAGAAGGCAGAATCCGCTTCCCACAAATCCTCTGGCTTGAAATAACTTTTCTGGACCTCGTACCCCAACTCCTCAGCGTAGGTCATCACCGTTGCCCTGGTTATTCCCGGAACCACGTGACCTTCAGGTGGTGTGTACAGAACTTCATCCTTTTCGTAAAAGAAGTTAGTACCCGGTCCCTGGGCAACAAAGCCGTTTGTGTCCAATAGCAGGGCTTCGTCGTACCCGCCGGTCCGGGCTTCGTGAGAGGCCAGAATTGAGTTGGTATATTGTCCAACGACCTTGGCTTGAATTGAAACCGAATCAGGATGAGGCCGACGATAAGAAGACACCATGACCTCCAACGATTGATTTCCCAGGTACCGGCCCCAGTCCCAGGCCGTAATCATCAAATGGACCTGGTCTGAGGGCATCAAGGACATTTTTGCCCCCAGGAAAACCAGTGGACGGATGTATGCATTTTCCAAGTTATTCCTTTCAAGAAGCTCATACGAAATATCGGTGAGTTTTTCCGGAGTAGCCCTTAGCTTTATCTTTAACGCCTCTGCCGACTTAATCAAGCGTTCGAAATGCTCTTGAGGCTTGAAGATCTGGGTGCCAGAAGGGGTCTTATAGGCTCTTAGTCCTTCAAATACCCCATGGCCGTAATGAAGTGTCTGGCCATAAAGATCGGTGCTGGCCTCCTTGGATTTATACCATTCCCCATCAAGGAAGAGCATGCTGTCCTTATCGAAGTATGTCCTTGTCTTCATCTTTGTTTCTTACTTCAAAACCTCCCTGAGTGTTCTTCGTTTACATTTCCATAAAATAAAAGCGCCATCCTCTTTGGAGAATGGCGCTGATTTTTATGTTTTTTACGGCTATACCATTCTCCCTAAGTCACTGAAATGACCACGACAACTAGGGAAACAATGGTAAGTACGAGTCGCATATAACTAACTCAGTGGAGTTCTTAATATTAAAGGTAACCACAACGCACTTTAAATTCCAACAATTACTTTTGATTATTTTCTTTCGAAATAGCTCGGAGCTTAACCTGCGACCATCAGTTCGCTCTTCTTCTGCAACACCGCTTTGTAATCCCTTGGCATAACTTTGACAAAATGTTGATGAAGCGTCCCCCACCGTTTCAGGATCTCATCTGCCCTTTGACTGCGGGTAAATTTGAGGTGCTTTTCAATCATACCGGATAAAATGAAAAGATCGTCGGTTTCCAGGGGATCCAAATCCACCAACTCGTGGTTGCACAACCTTTGAAACATATTCTGAGGGTCAAAAACATAGGCCATTCCCCCGCTCATACCGGCGGCGAAGTTTCTACCAGTTTCGCCAAGTATTACCGCGATTCCTCCCGTCATATACTCGCATCCATGGTCCCCGACCCCTTCGACAACTGCTTTGACGCCCGAATTCCGAACGCAGAATCTCTCGCCCGCTAATCCGTTAATATACGCCTCTCCCTGGGTAGCTCCGTAAAAGGCCACATTCCCAACAATGATATTTTCGTGTGCCACCAGAGTGGACTTTCGGTTCGGATATATAATTAGATTGGCCCCACTTAATCCTTTCCCTAAATAGTCATTCGATTCTCCCTCCAGCTCCAACGTCAATCCTTTGGCGCCAAACGCTCCAAAGCTTTGCCCGGCTGAACCTGTGAATTTGAAATGGAGGCTACGCTCGGGCAGACCTTCTCCCCGGTATTTCTTGGAGATTTCGTGGGACAAAAGTGCACCTACTGCCCGATTAGTATTCCTGATCTTGAAGGAGCCCGAAACCGGCGACTTTGACCGTAACGTGGATTTTGACTTTTTGAGGAGCTCCCAGTCAAGGATGTTTTCCATTTCATGATCTTGTAGAATGGTTTGGTGCAATTCGCAAGCTGGGTTCGGTACTTTATAAAGTATCGTATTCAGGTTTAAGCTTCTTAATTTCCAGTGATCAAGGTTTTTGCGAGACTCAAGAAGGTCAACTCTGCCCACCATTTCATTCACAGTTTTAAATCCCAGTTCAGCCATAATTCCGCGAAGGTCCTCGGCCAGGAATCGGAAGAGATTCACCATATGCTCGGCTTTGCCGGTGAACAATTTTCTAAGCTCTGGATTTTGGGTGGCTATACCAACCGGGCAAGTATTTAAATGACACTTGCGCATCATCACGCATCCTTCTACGACCAATGCTGCGGTTGCAACTCCCCATTCTTCGGCCCCGAGCAAGGCTGCCATCGCCAAATCTCGACCGGTTTTGATCTGGCCATCTACCTGCACCACGATGCGGCTTCTTAGCCCATTCTCTACCAAGGCTTGTTGGGTTTCTGCTAACCCAAGTTCCCATGGAAGGCCGGCGTGTCTTATCGAGCTGATCGGTGAGGCCCCCGTTCCCCCGTCATGTCCAGAGATCATCACCACGTCGGCCTTTGCTTTGGCAACACCAGAAGCAATGGTTCCAACGCCCGCTTCGGCGACCAACTTGACATTGATGCGCGCCTCCCGGTTTGCGTTCTTGAGATCAAAAATAAGCTGAGCCAGATCCTCAATTGAATATATATCATGGTGTGGCGGAGGCGATATTAGTCCCACTCCGGGAGTCGAATGCCTCACCCGGCCGATCCATTCGTCGACTTTATGGCCTGGCAGCTGGCCGCCCTCCCCGGGCTTTGCACCCTGCGCGATCTTAATCTGCAATTCACTGGCGTTGGCTAAATAGTAACTCGTTACCCCGAACCTGCCCGAAGCGACCTGTTTGATCGCCGACCGCTCCCAATTTCCATCGGATTTTGGGAAAAAACGAACTTCGTCTTCTCCACCCTCACCCGAATTGCTTTTGCCCCCAATTCGATTCATCGCCACGGCAAGCGTAGAATGGGCCTCGTGAGAGATGGAGCCAAATGACATAGCTCCGCTGGCAAATCTTCTGAAAATGCTCTCAGCAGATTCTACTTCCCCCAAGGGTATCGGCTCTCTGTCAGCAAAATCGAGCAGGCCCCTTAAGGTTGAAGCCTTTTGGGTTTGATCATTTACCAGTTTGGCATATCTTTTATAAAGCTCATAGTCGTTGCTCTGGGTAGACCTTTGCAGCAAATGGATCGTCTCAGGGTTAAACAAATGATGTTCTCCGCTCTTCCGCCATTGATAGACACCACCCTCCGGTAGAGTGCGCCCATTGGAGTTGGAGTGAAAGGCGCTGTGATGTTTCTGAAGAGACTCCCGGGCTATATCATCATAGGAAAGCCCGCCGATCCGTGATACCGACTTAGTGAAACTCTTATCAACCACCTCCTGATTAATACCCACTATTTCAAAGATTTGGGCGCCTTGGTAGGACTGCAGAGTTGAAATTCCCATTTTTGAAAAGATCTTCAAAAGGCCGTATCCTATCGCCTTCTGGTACTTTTCAAATGCGGTTTGCTCGTTAATATCCCCATCCGCCAAAAGACTGGTACTGATAGAAGAAAGGGTTTCAAGGGCTAGATAGGGATTAATCGCATTAGCGCCATAACCGATTAGCGTAGCAAAATGATGGGTCTCAATAACATCTCCCGCCTCCACTACCAGACCTACGTTGGCTCTGAGTTTCTTGCTTACCAGATAATGGTGTATGGTGGACAGGGCCAGCAATGACGGAATGGGCACTAAAGCAGGTCCAACATTTCGATCGGACAAAATGATTATCTTCTTACCAGCTACCGCGACCTGCTCGGCCTTATGGCAGATGTTATCCAAGGCAATCTCCAGATCCCCGGGCCTATAATCCGCCCCATAGGTAATATCTATTACCGTGCTTTCGAATCCGCCCTGATTTATTCCACGGAGTTTTTCCAACTCGAGATTGCTCAAAAGGGGATGTTCGATCAAAATCTTCCGACAGTGCTCAGGACTCTCGGACAGCGCATTCAGATTGCTCCCCAATTTGGTGAATAAGGACATTACCATCCTTTCCCGGATAGGATCAATCGGGGGATTGCTAACCTGGGCGAACATTTGCTTGAAGTAGTTGGATAGATGTTGTGGCTGATCGGACAAAACGGCAAGAGGAATGTCAGCTCCCATTGCGCCTACGGGTTCCGTGCCGCTTTGAGCCATCGGGGCCAATATCATCTTTATGTCTTCCGAAGTGAAGCCAAAGGCAGTTTGCCTTGTGATGAGGTTATCAAAGTTTGGAGTGAAACCCGAGTTCACTGGAATCGGTATGTCCTCGAGTGTTAGTTTATTGCTTTGCACCCATTCCAGGTAGGGCTGGCTGGTGAATAGATCCCTTTTCAGTTCATCATCGCTAATAATTCTACCTTGTTCGAGGTCGGCTACGAACATCTTACCGGGCTGGAGGCGACCCTTGCTAATGATGGTAGCTTCGTCTATTTCCAATGCTCCAGCCTCCGAGGACATGACGACCAAATCGTCCTCAGTTACTAGATATCGGGAGGGTCTGAGCCCATTTCGATCTAGTGTGGCGCCCACTACTTTTCCATCCGTGAAGCAAATGGACGCTGGTCCGTCCCAGGGTTCCATAAGAGAGGCATGGAATTCATAAAAGGCCTTTTTGTCCCTTTCCATCAAAGGATTATCCTGCCATGCCTCGGGAATTACCATCATCATTGCGTGCGGCAGCGAGCGCCCGGCCAGAGTCAGCATTTCAATAATGCTATCCAGGTTGGCTGAGTCGGAGTGAGTTTTGTCGCATATTGGAAGTAAGAACTTGAACTCCTCTGGCGTAAATCTGGCTGATTCAAATAAGGCCTGCTTGGACTTCATCCAATTGACATTGCCCCGTATTGTGTTAATCTCCCCATTGTGGGCTGTGTAGCGGAACGGTTGGGCAAGTTTCCACTTTGGGGTGGTATTTGTTGAAAAACGAGAATGTACCATTGCCAGCGCCGTGACCACTCTTTGATCCCGAAGATCCGGGAAATATTCCGGCAGTTGATCGGTCCTCAGCTGACCTTTGTAGACAATTACCTTATAAGAGAGCGAAATCCAATAGTATTCATAATCGTTTCCTTGAATAGCCCGCCCCTTGCGGGTACTACCAATCGAATGGGTAGTGTATTTACGATAAACAAAGAGCCTTCTCTCCAGTTCATCCGGGCTCCCAGGATTCTTCTGTTTTATAAATATTTGCTCAACCTTCAGTTCTGTTGCCTTGGCGGATTTCCCGATAGTCGAGTTGTCCGTGGGAACGGTTCTGAAACCTAGGATTTCTAGTTCCAGTTCATCTGCGATTTCAAGTAGCCGTTCCTTGCACGCCTCTCGAACCTTCCCCTCAACCGGGAACATAATCATCCCAACTCCGTACTCTCCGAAGTTTGGTAAATCGATTCCAATCTTTTGGCATTCTTCAAGCAAGAACTGGTGAGGGGTTTGGATGAGCATTCCTGCTCCATCCCCAGTCTCCTTTTCGCATCCGCACGCTCCCCGGTGCTCCATATTGTGGAGCATCAACAGCCCTTTCTCTAGAATTGAATGCGACTTCTTTCCTTTCAAATGGGTTACGAACCCAATTCCACAAGAATCGTGTTCGAATTCTGACCTGTGTAGACTTTGCTGCTGCACTTTTTCCATTTTGCAAGCTAAATCCACGGAGCCCATGGCAGGCCCCTAAGTTCTAGATCATATATTATTTCGCTTAGCGCTGATCTGGTGCCCGATTCACTTCCGTGACCAACTTACAAAGTTAATAATTACAGTACTCTGTTTGAAGAGTATTCTTATCAGGGGCTAAATTATTATGATCATTCTTAAGAATGGAGTCTTATGGTTAAATAATTTCAATTATTCGAGGATAATACAAGATTTTTTGAAATTTTGCCAACGTCGGAAATAGAATGTAGAAAGGGGATTTTCACATAACACAAAAGCCCCGAAAGGGGGCTTTTGTTAACCAGCAGCGCCATTTCATGTTAGATCTGAGCATCTAATTTGGATCTGATGGTCCCTTTAGAGACCACTCCAATCTGTTGGTCCACCACCTCTCCATTCTTAGTAATGATCAGAGTGGGAATACTGCGGATCCCGTACTTTTGGGCTGTATTCGGATTGGCATCCACGTCGAGTTTTCCCACGACGGCCCGGCCGTCGTATTCGTCCGCCAATTCTTGGATTACCGGCGCTATCATGTGGCAAGGACCACACCAGTCAGCCCAAAAATCAATTAATACCGGTTTGTCACCGGAAAGGACCTCCTCAATGTTACCGTCAGTTAGGTCCATGGGTTTTATTGCTGTAGTCATATCAAATTCGTTTTGTTAATTAAATACCTATTATATACGCCAACGTTATGTAACAAAAAAGGTTACATTTAAAAATAAGCGCAATTAAAGTATTGGCCTAAGGCCAGCACTTCTTCCGCAAACTCAAAGGTCCGATCCCGTACTTGCTCCCAGTCATTTGATAGGTACTTGGAGCCAATAACGTGCTCATTAGCATCCGGAAAGGCCTCTTTCCATTTCATAGGGGTTGGAGTACCCAACTGATCGAACATTTGTAACATTGCCGGCACTGACACTGATTGGTCCTGATTCTCCTCGTCCCTATAGTAGTATCCCATATATACTGGCTGATGTACCTTCGCAAATGTCGCAGGTGTCATAGTGGCTTTGATAAGAGATCTCAGAGACACCAATCCCTCGATACGATATCGTGATGTCCAATATTGCTCTTCGGCAGGGCTTGACGGTGACCATTCACGGTACTTTCCTCCAAGGACCATGCGCGATATCTGTAGTCCCCAATGGCTACCCAGTATGAAAGCCGTAGGGTCAGAGAGATCAATATTGGGTGAAAACATGATCAGGCTGTGCAAATCAGCGTTGCCGCTGGCCAGAAACAGTGATAGCGTTCCTCCGGTAGAGGTGCTCATAAGAATGACCTGCTCTCCAATCTGCCGACCCACCGCTACTGCAAATTTTGCCGATTCCAGGAGGTTTTCAGGGGTCATGTTTAAGAACGCATCAGGCTCCTCAAGGCCATGACCCTGCAAACGGCTGAGATAAAGGTTACAGCCAAAACGCTTGGCAAACTCCGAATGTATCGGGGCACCTTCTGCCTGACTGGCCGAAAACCCATGCAAATAGACGACCGAATAGGGGGTGGGCATTTTAGCACTATCGTGCCATATGATCCTGGCTTGGTTATCTTCCTTCAAATCGAGTGCCTGTTCTTTTTTCAGGATCTCCTGTTCAAGAGCATGTCCGGTTAATCCCAATTCTGGCAATTTGGTGTCTAATTTTGGTTCGTCAGGTGCCGGACCCATAAAGTAAACTATTGTGACCAGCAAAAGTACACCGAATCCCCACTTGTAACCGTTCATAATGAATTGGGATCAAGTACAAAATCAATCGGCAAGACCAGCCTGACTTTTACCGGTTCACCATCTTTCTCACCTGGAACCCAGGGTCCAGAGGTACGGATCACCCGAATCGATTCCTGGTCGCAGCCAAGGCCTAGACTATCGAGGATCTTAATATTAGTAATAGACCCCGATTCGGTAACCACGAACTCCAGTAGGACTCGACCACTGATTCCCTCCTGCCTGGCCTCCTCTGGGTAAATCAGGTTCCTGGTTACATGGGAACTGAGCGACCGAAACCCAGCTTGAGGTTGAGGCATACTTTCAACCTGGTTATACACCCTGTCAGAATCGGGGAAAAATTGACAACCAGGATTAATAAAAGAACAAATGGTAAGCACTACCAGGAGCTTAAGCCTGGCAAATAGCAACTGCAAACATTCCCAGGGTGAATTCCCTAGATTACAGAACATTTATCTTTAAATTTAGCGAGGTTTTAACCTGATCAAACTTATGAAAAAATTGTGGCCTTTATTGATTCTTGTTGTAGGGATATTGCTAGGAACCTATTGGACCTATCCGGTTATACCCTTCCAACCCGAGATCCGGATCAAAAATCCGGAGGCGGGCATCACCCCGTCTAGTATTGAAGACGTGGTTGATGCTTTATTATCATCACTGGATGCAGAACAACTGAAGGCTGCAGAATTCTCCTTTGATCATGAAGAACGGTACAATTTTAACTATGTGCCCATTGCCAGAAAAGGGTTACCCTTGAAGCAGTTGAACCCCTCTCAGAAGGAATTGGTAATGGACGTTTTGAGAACTGCCATGAGCCCCGATGGGATTCGCAGGATCCAGGGAATTATGGAATTGGAGGGAATCCTGAGAGAGCTTGAAGGCCATGGTCCAAACAGCACTTACCGGGATCCGCAGAAATACTACTTTTCGGTATTTGGTACACCCTCGGTGTCAGGTCCATGGGGATGGAGATTTGAGGGGCATCATTTGTCACTAAATTTTACCTCCATTAATAACAAGCTCGTTTCGGCCACTCCCTCATTTATGGGTGCGAATCCGGCCAAAGTTCTCCAGGGCGCGCGTAAGGATTGGAGACTCTTAAGGCAGGAGGAGGAAATGGGAAGGAGTCTGGTCACCAGCCTAAATGAGTCTCAAATGGTGAAGGCCGTGTTCAGCGACATAGCTCCCAAAGAGATCCTTACCGCTTCCGAAAGGACGGCCCAGATTACTGGGGAAATTGGTATTAGATATTCTGAGCTGAATCCAACACAGCAGCAACTGATGATGGATTTGATCGACCTTTACCTTGGGCGGATGAGCCCATCGATCCAGGCTGAACATACGCAGAAGCTGAAAGTCCAAGGGCTTGATGATATCCTATTCGCCTGGGCAGGTACGGTCGAACCTGGAGGAGGACACTATTACCGAATTCAAACCCTTGATTTTTTGCTTGAATATGATAACACCCAAAATGGTGCCAACCATATTCATACAGTATGGCGGGGGTTTGATAGTGATTTTGGAGACGATTTGCTACAGAGGCACTACGATGATCAGCACTGAACCATCCTGATCAATAGTAGACTACCTCGCAATGAGGATGGCCCTCCTGAAAGCTCTTGACCGCTTTAGCGGATAGTTTAGTATTGTAGCACTTCAGCACCTCAAGGCGCTTTAATCGGTCAAGGGGCTTCAAATTCTTTATGGGGGTGCTGTAGCACTCCAACTGGCGCAATTCAATGAGATTCTCCACTCCCTTTAGACTCTTGACCTTGGTTCCCGAGATCTTTAGCACCGCAAGAGACCTCATTTCGTTGAGTGGACTTAAGTCAACCACCGCCGTGTTTTCGATATCCAGGGATTCCAAGAAGGGTAGGGAGCTTATCGGAATCAAATCAGAAACTGGGTTTTTGGGCAATTGAAGATGTTTCAAAGATGTCGCGAATCGGAGAGGGGCTAGGTTAGTGGTGTTGGTGCCAACCAGTTTCAGGGATTCGATCCGTATAAGTCGCTCCACAGGAACAAGGTCCGGGAATTCTGAATCCTCCACGCTGAGCTCATCCAGAAACGTCATTCGGTGCAGATCCCTAGAACCTGGTTCACCTTCAAGGTTGATGTGGCGCTTGAGTTCTTGTCGCCATTTGGGGGACAATGAATTCCACCAGTCCTTCAGCACGGTGGTTTGATAGGTCACCACACAATCCGGATTGTTGTCGATAAACTCGGCTACCTCGTTATCGTCAAGGAAACTGCCATCTGCATGTACCAGCTCCAGGCTTCTAATTCCGTATAATGGGGAGAGGGTTCTCACCCCTGTGTTTTCAATAAATATTTGCTTTAAATACCAGTGATTCTCGAGGCCGCTTAGCTCGTCGACCGGGGTCGAGTTGAGATTCACCGCGCTCAACAAGGCGAGTTCTCCCAACGAGTGGATCGCTCTGATGGATGTTTGGCTTACGTCAATTTCCTCAAGCATGCCAAGGTCCTCTAAAGGTTCTAAATCAACTACGTGGGTTTTGGAAATATTTATCCTTCTTAGTTTCTCCAAGCCTCTTACTGGATTTAGATCGTCCACCGGCGTGCTGCGGCAGTCCAGCTCTTCAAGATTTACCATTATCCAGATTGGCTCTAAACTAGGAATGTCCGTTCTCCCGGAAATGTCCAGTTTTTGGATCTTTATCACCTTCCCAAGATCCTCCTTTGACAAAGGTTCCTCAAGTCCACTCTCGGACAACAGAAGATCCCTCCAAACAGCATCCGTTCCTGCCCACCACTCGGACAAAACCTCTGATTTGAAGATCAATGATCTTTCAGGATTAAGGTCAGTGAATCGCCGGGCTTCCTCCACAGAAATCGGAGTATTATCGGCATAAACTCTTTCAATCGCTGGCAGATCCATTATGGGCTTTAGGCTTCCAATGCGGGTTTCATTGAAAGAAAGGATTTTTAGATATGACTGGGATTCAAGAGGCCCTAAGTCTATTACCAAAGTTCTATCGAGTCTCAATTCCCGAAGGCTGTCCAAGCCACGGGTCGGTTCCAAAGACGAAACGAAAGTTCGGGACAGGTCCAAATTCCGAAGCCTTTTCAGGCCCTCGATTCCTTCAAGACTCGAAAGCTGGGAATTGGAGCAGTCTAACGCTCGGAGGGAGGCTATTCCTTTCAAGTCGGCTAATTCCAGGATCTGGGTGTTTTTGAAATCGAGATGGGTCAAATTTCTAAAGCCACTTATGGGCTGGAGGTTCAGAACGGCGGTACCACCTATATCGAGCTCAGTAATTTTTATGGCGTACTTGATTGCCTGTAAATCCTCGACCTTGGTGTTACTGAGGTGAAGTGTTTCCAGGTTGGTCAAGGTTCTAATAGGAAAAAGGTCCTCAATCTTAGTATTCGATATATTCAAAACCTTGAGTTCGGTTAATTCGGAAACGGGGTGCAAATCGGTAATGTAGAGATTGAACGACAGGTCCAACTCCTCTATTTGGGCCACCTCAAGGATTTGCGAATGAGTCAGGCTGGCTTGAACGCCAATTTTGCTGCTGAGGATATCGGTCCATTCAAGCGAGAGGTTTTCCCACCAGCTGAACAATTCGGTTTCTCGACTTAGGCCAGTTGTATAGATGCTGGCGATCTTTAGGTCATTCTGAACTGGGTCCAGATTTATCTCGATGTAACGAGTGTGGTTATTGTTAATGCTATCCCCATCAAGGTTGAACCCTGCAAGGTTTCGATTGCACGTAACCTTGAAAAATGGATCTCCGGCTTCGGTCTGACTATATTCTATCGTTTGTACTTCATAGGCGAATTTCACCTCACGGTAGAAAAAATCAACATCCTTCAAATAGGCTTGCACGTCCTTGTTTGTAACCATCTCGCGATTCTCGACCAGGTCATCCTCTATCTGCACCTCCGAATCTTTAAAGAACTTCAAGTAACTCTGGCTAATGATGATTTCCTTCTCCGATGTAGGAGTCTTTGGATCCCCTAATGTGTTGAGGGTAAACTCAAAAAAAGAAATGAGTAGTTGCACCTTAGATTCAAAGTCCTGGATTGAGATTTCCTGGCATAAAACCGGAGTGGAATTCAAAGACATCAGTAGGACTAAGAAAAACGGAACGGAGCTCCTAATCATTTCCTAAGAGAATGAAGCTTTCAAGAGCTTCTTTTTCCTGTAATGAATTCAAGCGAGTTAAATCGGTAATGAGCCATCCTGTGTTATAACCGGACCGATTCAGCTCATTTACCTGAAAGTACCAATTATCAATCTGGAAGAAATGAAACCTAACGTGCCTAACTGACTTAAACTCTAGGTCTCCCTGTTTGATTGAGTAAAGGAAAAGAGTAAGCTGGTCGGGTTGGAACCCTTTTTGGGTGTAGAGCTCCACCTTGGCAGGGTCATCAAACGCATTTTGTAAATTCATGAAATACAGTTCATGGCTCAAGGGGTGCAGGAATGTAGAGGTATCAAGGCTATCCAGATCCCAAATGCTTTCAAACGGTTCAAAGTAGAGTTGGGTGATTACCCATTTAGACCCCACTGGTTCCTCCTGCAACTTCAAAAACAGAATCGCATCCATTTCTCTGCCTGAATACATAAAATTCGCTCTCACCTCGGAAAACCACCCACCCCCGTGAAAGTCAAGGTATTTTGAGTTGCTTTTTTTCAGCAGGCCGGAAATGAAATCCTGTTTCAAATCCTGAGGCAAACGGTCATTTTCTTTGTCGAAAAGCATGGCCAGATATTTCTTCCGAAATTTGGCGTTACGGTAGCCCTTGTCCCCGGGATAAAGACGATTACCGTCCAGATCCTCCTCGCTATTGAACCGGCGAAAGAACTGATTTAATTGTTTGGTGGCTGAATAGAGTCGGGATTCGTCCCCGTGGTACCGTGGCACTCCGTTTTGAGCGTTGCTCAGAGTGCAAACCAACAGCAGGGCTACAATGCCAATTGATTTCATTCAGTGGTTTCAGTCACCCGGATGTCGCCCAAAAGCACGTCCCAGAAACCAATCAAGCGACCTCCGATTTGTGTTTTCTTGCGCTCGACGTAGACGGTGATGTCTTTCTTAGTGGTGTCCTTGTACTGAAGTCCGTCGTCTGATGTCCCTTCAAACCTTTGATAAACAGTAATTACCCCCACATAACGCCCATCAGGTTGCAGTTCAAGGTCACTTATATACTGAATGTTGTACCATTTGATATTGACCTTATCATAGTTCAGAGCCATGAGTCTTTCAAGGTATTTCCGGATCGGATAATAGTTTATTTCATCCCTACCAAGTGAAGAGACGCCCATTTGCGCGTTTTCGGCAAATAGCTCCAGCGCCCGCTCAATTACCCGGCTGGCCTCTGAAAATGGGGTTTCCTTGTTGCCGATGATACTAATATAACGGCTTAGATCATTGACCTTTTCAAGTGCCAAGGAGTCAATTGCGGCCTTTCTTTCAGGGCTGACATCATTTTGAGCGCCCAGGTTAGAAACGCCAGTGATCAGTACAACCGTTATTACGATAATAGTGAGCCTCATCATATTTATTTCTTTATTAATTCTACCTCCGAAATCTTCCCGTTTGCATCAAATACCAGATTTTCTATATCATTGGGGTTCTTTTTTTGGTCTTTCAGATACTCAAGGTATTTCTTGATGGTCGTCGGCTCGTCGTAGTCATTCTCTCCCTGGAATTTACCTATGATTATCAAGACGGGGACATCGCCTGAACCAAATAGTTGCAATGCTTCATCGATGTTTTTATTTGCGGAAGTAATTGAGGGAGCTGAGGCTATGGCCCCGAAGTAGCGATTAAGCCAATCTTGGGGCGATCCTGCTGCTTCCACCGCTTCAGCCTCGGTCCGTTTCCTTTCTTCTTCATCCCGAGCCATCTTCAATCCTGCGGTCTGCTCCTCGAGTTTCGCGATAAGCTCCTGGACTCCCTCATCTTGAATATTGCGGGCCTTAACCTCCTCCAAACCTCTTTGTTTTTCTTGGATTGTCAGGCTATTGTCCGCCAACAGATCATTCAGCTCAGCTTTTGCGGCTTCTACTGCTGCCATTTCTGCCTCCATGGCAGCTTGCTCTTGAGCCTCCAATGCTTTTTTTTGACTTTTGCATCCCCCCAGGTTAAGTCCCATCATTAGACAAAAAATGATCGGTGCGAGAGATAGATAATTTGAACGATCAAATCCAGACATTCTCATAAAGGGTTAGATGAAATACAAATCAGAACAAATAACTCTAGAATTCAAAAACTTATTATCCGCAACTCTATTTGTTTAGATTTCCACTACCCAAACTTCATACCAAAGATTAATGAACACTAAATCAATGGTCTTCTCAGTGTGCAACTCGGATGATTAATTGAGGACCCGGAAGAACTTGAGTTTTTGCAACTTTTCCATCGAGGGGAATGCCCGACTTATGAATAGTTGGCCCTATCAGCTCGCAAATCGCAGAAGACGCCCGAAGCACCGAAAATGCTCCAAAATAGCATCAAACCCGCTTTTTGGAGACCCCCAAAAAAAGTTAAAAATATTAATTGTTATCTTGCTAGAAATCGCCTTTTTGATGATGAGCAGGAAGTTATGGAGACAGAGGATGACCCTGCTGGTGGGCAGCCTGGTTATTGCTTCGTCGATTTATAGTCATTCTCTTGCCCAGCAAGATTCTGCTGAAATTGCCTCGGATTTCATTGAGATGGGCCTTGACGTATTCGACTTCGCTCATCGGAAACAGGCCAGGGAGTTGTTCACCAATGCGATAATGTACGACCATGATAATGCCTTTGCGCACTTCATGGTTGGCCAATCGATTATGCTGACGGTACATAGGGAGGAGTCGCTGCCTTATTTTCTAACCGCCTACGATCTCGATCCGAAGGTAAATGATTCGATCCTTTTCATGATCGGTAAAGCATATCATTATACAGAAGAGTTCACCAAGGCTATTGAATATTACCAGTTGCATAAGCAAGAACTGGCCCGAAGTTTGGATTTTGGGAAGGCCAGAGAAATTGATCTGGTTAATCGCAAGATATTTGAATGCCGCAATGGGTTGATCTTTAAGGCGCATCCGGTTGACGTTGAGATCACCAACCTCGGTGACAAGGTGAACACCGAGTTTCCCGAATACGCGCCTGCGATAAGGGCTGATGAAATGGTTTTGATGTTCACCTCGAGAAGGGAGGATAACGTAAATCCCAATTTGGCGGACGACCATGCTTTTTACGAAGATGTTTACATTTCGAATTTCGAAGATGGTAATTGGCAGGCGGCTGTTAATATTGGCGCCCCCATTAACACCCTATATCATAACGCCAGTATCGGCCTCTCACCAGATGGTAAAGAATTATTCTTATATAGCGATGACAATGGTGGCGATGTTATGGTTTCCTTCATGGATGATCAGGGCAGCTGGTCGGAACCAGTCCCAATTCGTGGGGAGGTCAACACCGAATATCTGGAGAGTTCGGCCACCATAACCAACGACAGGCAGACTTTGTACTTTACCAGCAATCGACCTGGTGGTCTAGGGGGTACTGATATCTGGTCGTCCCAACTCAGCCCGGGCGGCCGCTGGAAGGCTCCGGTAAACCAGGGTGCCCTGATAAACACCGAATTTGACGAGGATGGCGCCTTCATATCCTCGGATGGTCAACACCTTTATTTTAGCTCTTACGGGCATTATGGAATGGGTGATTTGGATATTTACCGCTCTGAACGGAATAAGGACAAGCTATGGACAGAACCGCTGAATCTGGGATATCCAATTAATTCAGTAGAGGACGATATATACTTTGTGCTGTCTGGCGACGAAAAGCATGCCTACTATTCCTCCGTGAAATTTGATAGCTGGGGGAGCAGGATATTTACAAAGTTAATCTGGAGGAATACGAGCCGATCGATATTCGGAATTTGGCCGAAAAAAAATCCATTGAGGATCAGACCTCAGGAAGAATTCAACTAACCGTGGTTGACCGCGAGTCTCAGAGCCCCCTGGAGGTGCAGGTCAAACTCACAACCGAACAAGGTATTGTAATCAACCCGGTATCCTTGGAGGATCGCAAGTACGACTTCGAACTGCCAGATCAAGCAAGTACGTTGTATCACCTGGAGATAGCCGTGGATCCGCCGATCGCGAAGGTAGAGGACCCTGGTCTTTTGGTGGTCAATCCATCCCCATCTTCTTCAAGTGGACTTGAGCGTGCGCTTGGGAATCCGGAGAATCCGATTCCGACTACCCCTACTCCCCCGGCGGATGACAGGAGTAGGATTATAGTGATGGTATATCATGCCTTTAACAGCGCTTTGCCAAAGTCTTTTGACAACCTCGACTATGTTAGTATTTTGCTCAGAAAGCGGCCTGAGCTAACTCTGGAAATAAAAAGCCATACCGACAACGTCGGTAATCCGGAATATAATAAGGGCTTGTCAGAAGCTCGGGCTGCGAACGTGCGCAATTATATTTTGAAAAGAGGAATTGATAAGGCCCGGATCCAATCGGCCGGATCAGGGGACTCCGAACCATTAGCGGCTAACGATTCCCGCGAAGGCCGTAGGCTAAATCGAAGAACTGAGGTTTCGCTAATTGACCCAACCTATTAGAATTCTGACTTGATAAGTCGCGTTTCTCTAATTCTCTTCTTTGCTGCCGCGACGACCCTGGGGCGCGCCCAGAGGTATGAATTTCCTGGTATCAATTTGGAATTCTCGGTACCGGACGATTGGACAGGTCAACAGAAAAAAGGGGTCTATATGTTTTCGTCATCCACGCAGACCGGAATGCTGTTCATTTACCCCAACCGTTACTCCTCAACAATGCAGATGGAAGACGATGCCAAGCAAGGAATTATCGATCCTACCTCCGGTACTTCGATTCAACTTGAGAGTGACATCACCTATTATCAGGATGGCATTGGGGCCGAGTTTTCGGGAAGCATTTTAGGTTATGGAGCGAAAGCCTATATTATTAATTTGCTGATCCCCCAAGGTGGAGGCTTGACTATAATCGCTGCCACCGCTCCTCAACTATACTCAGATGAATTTCGTAGTTACGCTGAGGACATTATGCGTAGTCTAAATTAATTAACGGTGAAAGTTTTGGTTTTGTGTACAGGGAACTCCTGTAGAAGTCAGATTGCCGAAGGGTATTTGAGGTTAATGGGACCTGATGAAATAACGGTTCTAAGCGCAGGCGTAGAGACACATGGATTAAATCCGAGGGCAGTTCGTGTAATGTATGAAGATGGGATCGACATTTCCGGACAGACGTCAAACCACATTGATGAGTATCGGGAAGCCCAGTTTGATTATGTTGTTACAGTCTGTGATAACGCCCGTGAAAACTGTCCGTATTTTCCATCGGACGCGCAAATGGTTCACCGGAATTTTCCCGATCCGGCCATGGCCACCGGCAACGAAGAGGAGATAATGGGGGAATTTCGTCGCGTTCGGGATTTGATCAAAGCTTACGTTTCTGAGTTCCTACAAAAAGAGGTAAAGGCATAATTATCGAAAATTGGATAGCGCTCGGTCCATTGAGGTCAATTATTTGGAAATGCTCCGCGTCGAAGATCATATGCGGTCGAATCAGGCGGTGGACAACTTCGAAGTTCTGGAAGCCCAGGTCAACCTTCCAATGCTGAATAAGACTTTCTACCAGTGGGTCGGTGAGCCCTGGAAATGGCTGGATAAACTTAGTTGGAGCAAAGAGCAGTGGGCCGCATATGTTGAGCGCGAAGAGATGAAGACTTATATTGGATACCATCATGGTACTCCAATAGGATACTTTGAAATTGAACTCCAGCCAGGAAGAGAAATACAAATCCTCTATTTCGGATTAATACCCGCATTTATCGGTAAGGGGTTAGGTGGACAATTTCTGTCTAGGACTGTTGAAATCTGCTGGTTGTATCCAGTGGATCGTGTTTGGTTACACACTTGCACTCTGGATCATCCTTCGGCCATTAAGAACTACTTGAAAAGAGGGTTCAGGATCTATAAGACATTGCAAAGAGGGGCCGGACGTGACCAGTCGTAATTACTCTTCATAATCGGAGTTGCCCCCGATACATTAGTTGGGATTGGGTTGATCAAAATGCGAGTGCTGGTCGGGCCCCGAATATTGTTCTTCAAGAGGTGTTTCCTGATGGAAAAGGAGTTTCTTGCAAGAGCAACTCGGGCAAGTCCTTGGCCTTCAAGCATTAGATGATCGGTTTTAAACTATTGCCAAAAAAACGTATCATTAATAGTGATTCCGGCCTCCAAACTAAAATAACCATGATGAAGAATATTTTAGTCCCGACCGATTTCTCAAAATACGCTGATCAGGCTTACTCGGTAGCCATCAATCTTGCCAAAAAAACCATGGCAGAAGTGCACTTTTTCCACATGGAAAAATTTGCCGCCGGAATGGATTAACCAGGAAGTAGTTGATCCATCTGTTGCCAGCTATGTTGTGGAGTTGAATAGGAAATTGGACAACTGGGTAAACGGCACTCGTCACCAGGGATTAATATCCGAGAAATGGGTTTCGTTCTCTGATAACAGCAATGACATCATTAACTAAATTGAGAAACACGATCATGATTTCGTCATTATGGGATCCCATGGATTGGAGGAATTATTCATTGGGTCGTAGGCCCAAAAGGTGGTGCGCTTAATTGCAGTTCCGGTGCTGGTGGTAAAAAACCTTGAGGCAGATCTGCAGATTTCGAATATCATTTTCGCATCGGATTTTGAAGACGAAGTCAAACGAGCCTTTGAAGAAGTGGTGAAATTTGCCGAAAAGCCGACTCCAAAATCTATCTATTGTTTATCAATACCCCGGGTAACTTTACGGACTCCACCAAGATCGAAAACAAAATGGACGGCTTCGTGCAGATGAATCCTGAAAGAGTCGTCTCTACCGATGTGTATAACAGCACTTACGATGTTGAGGAGGGGTTATTGCTATCGTGCAATCAAAAGAATGCCGATGTAATCGCTATGGTGACTCAAGGACCCCAGGGTTTCATTCGATTGATCCGGAGAAGTATTACCGAAACCATTATAAACTACTCGAAGATACCCGTTTTGAGTTTGCCTATAAGTGAATCGTAAGCACTAGTAAGCAAAATTGTATTCAAGATAAAATGGTTTCAGCAGCCGGGTCATTCCAGAGGAATATCGACCTAAATTATCCCGAATTGCCAACTTGTCTACGGGGATGGGTTGTGTACAATCATCCCGGGAATAACAGCAGATGTTTCTAACAATCCTGGTATGGGCGCGATTTCGGACCTCCAATAAGTGACTAACCCAAAGTCCTTCGATTTGAGCCAACGCGTGCACTCCTAACAACTCTGATGGAGGTAAAAGAACCCAAAAACGCCCGGTAGACCGCAGGTGCCGGCCCACGAAGGCTGTTAATTCCGAAAAGCTCAGCCAAGTCGCATGTCGTGCGCCCGATCGCAATGGGCTCATGGGCCTCAGATGATCGCGATAAAAGGGAGGGTTACACACAATCATATCATAGTCGTCAATTGGACAAAAATTTTGGACGGCCATTTGGATCAATTCCAAACGCTCTGCCCAGGGACTATTCCTGAAGTTTTCCTTGGCTTGACCCCCAGCTTGAGATTCTATTTCGAGAGCTTGGATACTGGCTTTAGGATAACGCTGGGCCAGCATCATGGCCAGCAGACCTGTCCCGGTACCGATGTCCAGAATATTACCAGGATTGGGATGCATAGCATATGCTCCCAAGACACAGGCATCCGTGCACACCTTCATTTGGCAATTTGATTGCTCGATCCTAAACTGACGAAATTGAAAAAAAGAATTGCTCACCGGTGTCAGTTCTTAGTTCCGGCACTTAGAAGTCAAAGTTATTTGGATCTGGTCCGAATCTTTGACCACGGTCTAGTTCATTCAGGCGGGCCATGTCCTCATCCGATAGTTGAAAATCATACAGATCGGCATTTTCTGCGAGCCTGTTTTTGTTCACCGTTTTCGGTATAGCCACAACGCCATGCTGCAGGGCCCATCGAAGCGCTACTTGCGCGGGCGTTTTATTGTACTTGTAACCCAGTTCTTGTATCAATGACACGTCCACTATCTGACCTTTCATCAGCGGGCTCCAAGCCTCCACTTGTAACTTGGCCTGGCGACAGAATGCGTGGAGATCAGATTGCATCAGGTAGGGGTGAAATTCAATTTGGTTGACCATCGGTTGAACCTCAACCTGTGGCAGCAGGGTCTCAAGGTGCTTGATCATAAAATTGCTCACCCCGATCGCTTTAGCCTTGCCCTTTTGATATAACTCTTCGAGCGCCTTCCAACTATCAATAAATTTCCCCTTCACAGGCCAGTGGATCAAATACAGATCAACCGTATCGGTACCCAACCTTGCACAGCTTTCATCAAGTGCGGATATTGGGCTCGGGTATCCCTGATCCGAGTTCCACAATTTGGTGGTTAGAAATATTTCTTCTCTGGCAACACCGGACCTCCCTATCGCGGTTCCAACTCCTCTCTCGTTTTGATAAATCATGGCAGTATCGATATGGCGGTAACCCAACTCCAACGCAGTGGATACTGCGCTTTCCACCTCACCCCCCTCTTTGCTCTTCCACACGCCCAAGCCCAGCCGAGGCATTCGAACGCCATTATTTAGAATCACATAATCTGAAATGCTAGTGGCCATCTTCGGTTTTTTCGGTTTTGCCTTGAATATAATTCTATTAGCTTATTAACCGCAAAGGGTTTACTTTATTCTACCCCATTCAAAAGCTGATGATCATCATCATCTCCGCAATGGCATCTAACCGGGTCATTGGTAAAGATGGCCAATTACCATGGAATGTTCCTGAGGAATATGAACAGTACCTGAATTTAGTAAATGACCAAACGGTGTTGATGGGCAGGCGATCCTACGAAATATTCAAAATCGACCTAACCAGCAAATACAACCTGGTAATCAGCCGACACCAGTCCGAGATTGAAGGAGCCAGGGTTTATTCCGGCATTTCCTCTGCTATCGAGGCTGCCAGGCGATTTCTAAGGATTAAACAAGGGCATGCTTATAAATTTTTTCATATTTCCTATTTTCTCTTACACAAGCAAATACTCGGTGGATGATTTTGTTTCTTACAGCATTAAGTACAGCCATTTTATTCTTGCCTTCCTCTACTTTTCTTAGGTAATAATCTCTTAATTCTCCTTTACCAGAGATGGCTGACATAGCCGCCAAGTGTAGTAGTACTTTCATCGACTTGTCTGCCCTGTGTGACACTCTGGCCCTGCTGCGAATCGTTTTCCCTGAATCGTATTGGAAAGGGGCTACTCCGCAATGACAGGCCATCTTTTTTGGGTCAGTGATCTGTTTAAACTCGTTAGTGACTACCAGGGTATTGATAGCTACAATCTGCCCTACTCTGCTTACCGATGTAATCAGTTGATAAAGTTGTTTAAGATGATGGTCCCCATCAATGAGCTGCTGGATTTTCTGTTCCACTTCTTTGAGTTGTTTTTCTATTTTGGCTATAACAGGTCGAAGTAGTTTATCATGTTCCTTTGCCCATTGTTTATTACCAAACTGCTTGTCTTCCTGTAGAGGATCAAGTAGCCTCTTTTTGGAAGTAAGTAGTCTTTTCCTGAGACGGATCATAGATTTCAATTGATTGACAACCTCTCTGGGAGCTTCCCACAGCCTTACTTTATCCCTTTTAGCATAAGCATACTCAGAAATTCTTAAGGCATCTAAAGCATCATTTTTACCTCGTTCCAACGCATGGTGTGCTTTGATTACTGCTGCGTTTTCTAACCAAACTGCCATGTTCTTTTCAACCACAAATTCCAATAAAGGGTTACAGTAGATACCCGTATGCTCAAGACATAATAACCAGTGGATCTGATCGGTCTCTACTTCTTTTAGTAATCTTTTGTAAAACAGATTGATCCCTTTTTTATCGTTACTTACCAGCAAGTGGAACAACTTTTTGCCTTCAGCAATCACTACAAAATCCAGAACCTCTTTAGACACATCTACGCCAATAAATACTTTATACTTCATAACTTTATTATTGATTAAAAAACAGGTCAACACACTTAAACACGATCAAACCCTTGATAATGGATCTTATCCTTCGCTGGATATTCCTAATTTCTAAATGATGCTTGTTTAACGTGAGTTCGACAATAAGGAATGATTAAAGAGCGAGAAAGAGTTGACCGGTGTCCTGGTAGTTCAATTTGATTGAGGGCTTTTTTTCGCAAAAGTTGTAAGCGATTAAAGCCGAGAAAAGGTTGGTAAGGAAATTAGTTGGGCTCCTGTGCCTGGAGTGTTCAATCTGGAAGATGTTTTTAAGTTGATCAATGATAGTCTCACAAATAGCCCTTTTACGGAGCATTATAGCATCCATGATGGGGGTTAAGGATGAGGACTTCATATTGCGTTTGAGTTTGGTTATCAGATGGACTCCGCGGAAGAACAGATTTTTAAAAAGTTCCTTACTGATGTAGCCTTTATCACCAAAGAGCTTTCCGAATAATTTCTTAATAAACCGTTCAATTTTAAGAGGCTTTCTGTCATCCACATTGCCCGGTGTGAGCATAAAATCGATGATTTCACCCGTATCAGCAGTGATAAGATGGAGCTTAAACCCGTAGAACCATCCGATGGAACAATGGCCTCTTTTAGCTAACCCTTCAAATACTTTATGGTTATGGATCCGTCTGTTATGACAGACCCTTAACGGAGTGCTGTCTATAAAACTTATACCTGTACACTGTCCAGTCCCTTGTGTTTTCAGATAAATAGCCATTGGCAGAAGACTTCCACTACAAAGTTCTACCATTCGGTTATAGCTTACCACATCAGGAAAGAAGGAGCGCAAGTGGCCACAAACGTATGTGTTGTAAAAGGTCTTGAAATTTCGATATCCTGAGATCTGGAACAAGACCTGTATAGTCATTACTTCGGATAAAGAAAGCTTACCAGGTTTGTTGCGCTTTTTACTTCCCAGCAATCTTTTTTCCAATTTTGGGACAAAATCCAGACAAAAATCGTCAATGGAACAAAAAATTTCAGTAATTTTAGTAGCAGTTAACATAGGCAGAAATATTAGTTATTTTGTTGATTGTCAATGACTTAATATACTAATTTTCTGCCTTTTTTCTATCAATAAACTACTCTATTTTATATCGAACTCACGTTTGTTTAAGTAACCGACAGAGGATTGAATCGCACGATGGGTCTTACCCTGGCAGGCAGATAATTCGCCTCTGTCGGTGTTGACTTTTTAAAGTTATCCACCTTGTCCACAAGTTATGAGTCTCCCCCAGACCCCCTCATAGGGGTAATAGCAATAATATTGAAATAATCATATCTTGTAAATCTAAAGGGCTTGGCAGGAGAGTTTTTGTGGCCGGAGGAGCTTCGATCTACTCCCAGACTTTGCCCTATGCGGACAGGATGTACATCTCCTATATAAAGGGAGACTACGAAGGGGATGCATTCTTTCCCGAATTTGATCCCAGTGACTGGCAAACCCTGGAATCCATAGATCGCGAACGATTTCGCTTTGTGATTTACCGTCGCTGATTCAGCCCTCTCATTGGATCTGTAACGTCGCTTCCTCAAGAAAGTTGAGTTGGGTCACCAAGACCCGGAATCTAGTTTTCTCGTGCTGTAGGTCTCATATCCTATCAGTCCGTAGGGCTCAATAGTAGGGATAAGTCTTCTGCATATGCCTTTTCCAACCAATCCATTGACACTTCAACCTCCCTTAAGAATCAGTAATTTAGCCACGGTAGCGGGATTAATTTGAGAGGCTTGAAGATCTTCCAATTTCACACCATTGCCCAAGGCAAATCCTCCAAATGACTTTTCTGTTTCTTTTCAGGATTAGGTAGCCACTCAGCAGTGCCAAGGCTAAAACGATCAGTAGGACATAGGATCGACTGGTTTGTTTATCAAGCGGAGCGGTATTCCCGAAAGCCACAAAAGCCGCCCAGTTAGAAGGATGAGCCGCGGCCCCGATGGAGTTATTCAGGTATACTATTTTGGCGGTTTGCAATGATCGATCTACGGATTCCCCTGCGATTAAGTTTTGACACAGGGTCGATATTAGTTTGTAGGTTGTGTTATCATTAATTTTCCAAAAGGTGGAAATCAGACTTGGGTTCCCCGAATATGCAAATGCCCGAGCCATGCTGAACATTCCTTCCCCGGAGTAATATTTACCCATCCCGGTTTCACAGGCGCTCAATATGACCAGCCGAGCGTTTAGAGGCATGTTGTAAAGCTCATGAGGATGCAAGGAACCGTCGTTGGCGGTGTCTTGATTGTTTCGGAAAACCAGCTTGGTTTCCGAAAAAGCATCTTGCCCTCCCTCTCCGTGGATAGCTAAGTGCAGGATGCCATATCCGGGAGCATTGATTTTGAAATTGGTTTCGGTTGCATCCTCTCCCCAATAGAACTCGCCGTCCATCAACGAAGCAATGGCCTTCAGCTCCTTGGCAGCTCCGGGCAGCTCATCATATCCCATACCCCTCAGGATTTCCAGGCTTCCAGTTTTTACATTAGCGGCGCTCTGGTCAGAATAACTAAACGCCAAGAGCCCATTTGACCAATTCCTGGTCCCGGTGGTGCTGTTCTTGAAATACAGATTTGCTGAATAGGAATAGCTGGTGGGAAATTCTAGTAGAAGATACGGCAATTGAAACCAGTCCTCATAGGACTTGCCTTCCTCCGACACGAGGGCCTCAAAGGGTATTCGTGCCAAAAGGCCATCACCTACCACCAAAAGCCTCTTAATTGGTACGTCAGTTGAAATTAGAGGTTTCAAAAGTTTCTGGTATAGCCGGTAACCGATTTGGGTAAATTCTTCGACCCTTGCGGGGTCCGTTTCTAGGTCTGAAGGGATCGTGCTTACCTCAGCCAGAAATTGATGAACGTCGCCCAAATAATCGCGATCTGACCGAATCCTCGTAAATGCGAATTGTTCTCCAGCAATGGATAAGCCATAAATGGCGCTATCTCCCCAGAAGAACTCCACTAGAGTAGTTTCCCTTTCCATTAACAGCTCCTGCATGCCTGAGAATCCTATTGTATCCAGGTTATATTTAATTTCGAAGTAATTAGGGTAGGAAGATTGCAGCAATTCTTTTAGCAGATCTTGTTTTCGGGAGGTTCTGAAAATCCCTTCTTCCAGCTCACGTATTCTAGGTTTCGATACGATCTCAAGCTTTTTCTCTCTTCCCAATTCGAATTGCAATTCGCCCATTCTTTCCTTTAAGTCCGTCTCCATTTGTCTGATGCTGTCCGGAATCCCAGCCAGGTTGAATGCCTCGGCATTATTTAAGGATTCCAGCAGTAACATTGACTTGCTTTTCTCCATAAACTCGAAAGCCAGATGCCTATAATGGCGATCGCCGGATTTATTAAACAGCCAATAAACACAGTCCAGGGAATTTTCAAAGATGCCTTTTTGCTCCTTAGCAAGGAATAGCTTCGACCCCTCCGTTTCATAAGATCGGCGGTTGAGGGAAATTGTGTATTGAGCATGAAGGTAGTTTTCAAGCGAGATTTTCAGAATATCAATTTTTTCGGGATCCAGCAAATACATCTTCTTCAGCAAATCACCCTTGGCCTTGAAGATTCGGGAAAGCTGTGCATTGTCGTTAATCAATTCTTTCGGGGGAATGTCATAGGCCCCAGAGGAGCTGAATTCCGGGATTGATTGGACTAGAGATTGATGATAAATTGACAGTGCGGAATCGTAGTAATTGCGGAGAACAAAATGTTCGCCTAAGAAGAGCATTGCCTCGATAGTTCGGGGATGGAATTTGCCATAAAAGCCCTCTCGGATTTCAAGGGACTTTCGGTAGTAAGATCTGGCTGAATCCCATTGCTTAAGTTCATCCAGGCCCAAACCAATATTTATCAGGTTGTCGGCAATTCTACCTGCATTTAGCTCGGGTTCCTTCAAGTTGATTTCCAGGGACTTCTTGAAGGACTCATTCGCCAGATCCAAGTCCCCTTTGGACTGATAGGTCACTCCCAGCGTGTTATGGTAGTACCCCAACATATCATCCTCGGGACCCAGAGTACTTGAGGTCAGAGTGATGGCGCGGTTTGAATACTCAATGGCTGCGTCATATTCGTTCTTATGTAAATAATTGTTGGCGATCGCAATGTATATATTGGTCAGCTTGTGGATGTCGGCAGGCGGAGATCTCTCGTAAATCTGCACGGCCTGAGAGGCAAAGGCAATTCCACGGTCAAAATCGCCCTTTAACCTCTGGGTAGCTGCCAAGCTGTAATAGCACTCTGCCAATACGTGGCTATAAGGAGGAAGGAGTTTGTCCCAAATCCGTAGGGCTTGGAAGAAATAATCTTCAGCTTTCTGATAGTCATCGTCTCCAAAACGAGATACGTTTCCTAATGCGAAGTAACTGGCGGCCACTTCCAAGGAAAATTCGCCAGTCCTTGCAAGCCGGATCTTCAAAGCCTTGTGATGAACCGTTAATGCCCCCGCCATATCTTCGGAGCTATAGAGGAGTTCTCCGTAGTGGAAATATAAATCGCCAATCAGTATGTGGTCGGGTCCCAACTTTTCAGGTCCCCTGACCAGCAAGCGGTCTACCACCTCAAAACCACTCGCAAATTCACGGGTTTCATAGCGGATGCGGACCACCTCGTTCAACGCAGCTACATAACCCAGCCAGTCAGCTTTTTTTTCATAGTCTTCTGCCGCCTTCTCAAATTCCCTTAGTGACTCGGCCAAATTGTTGTAGGCACTTAGCCCGTAAGCGTTTGGTAACGCTTCATCGACATACCGGGTAAGTCCGTTTGATTGGACCTTTAGCTTTAGAGTGTCCATTTGAAAAACGCGGCTCGGTATGGACCGGCTGGTTTTTCCCAAAGAGGTAAATGAAACTGGCAAATAAGAACATAGGAAGCCCGTTAATATTATTAAGGCAGGACGCAAAGCTGGCAGTTTCGTATTAAAGATCGTGAAAGGGGGATTGAATTCAAAATCAATGCACCATCCTGCTCAGGGCGAAAATGGCTCGATCAGGAGTTGAAAAGACCCGGCTCATTCTCCGTATTCTCGAAGCCCAAGTCGGCCTTAAGGTTGTTGGTTGAAGCTGCTTCTACCGCCAGCTCGTCGGCGCGCTCGTTTTCAGCATGTCCGGCATGGCCTTTTATCCAGTGGAATTTTATTCGATGGCGACCAAAAATCTTTAGAAATCGATTCCAAAGGTCAGGATTTTTCTTCCCCTTAAAGTTCTTTTTTTCCCAATTCCAAACCCAACCTTTTTCCACTGCATTAACCAAGTACTGGGAATCAGTATAAACTTGAACGTCGTGGCCTGGTTTCTTAATGGCTTCTAACGCTATGATCACAGCAAGCAGTTCCATTCTATTGTTTGTGGTTTTTCGAAATCCATCGGAAATTTCCTTTCGGTGCTTACCTGAAATCAAAATAGCTCCATATCCGCCGGGCCCCGGGTTGCCTTTTGACGCCCCATCTGTGTAAATTTTTATCACCCTCGCAAAATGTGCAGATTTGACTTGATCAACTTGATGGCGATGGCAAGTAAGATTATGCCAAAAACCTTTCTCAAAATACTAAATCCGGCCGGTCCAATTCGACGTTGCAGCCATCCGGATGTCTTGAGGACCAGATAGATTAGCGCTAAGTTCAGGATAATCCCAATGAGAATATTGATCGTTTCGAACTCGGCTTTCAGGGCAATAATGGTTGTCATCGTTCCTGCCCCGGCTAGAAGCGGAAATGCCAAGGGAACCATGCTCGTCGATGCAGTTGCACCCTGGTCGGGCTTGAATATCGAACGACCTAATACCATTTCGAGTCCCAGCAGAAATAGAATAATCCCACCGGCTATTGCAAATGATCCAATATCGACGCCGAAGAGTTTCAGGATTGGCTCTCCGACGAATAGGAAAAGGATCATAATACCCCCAGCGGCAAGTGTGGCCTTCTCGGACTCGATTTTACCCGCCTTCTGCCTTAAATCAATTATGATAGGAATGTCGCCCAGAATATCAATTACTGAGAACAGGATTAGGAATACCGAGAAGATCTCGAGGAATCTAAGCTCCATAATCAGTTGTGACTGCCAATCAGCCTTTTGGACGTTGCTCGTTTTGGAGATATTAACATCCAGGACCGGATCGCCAATTGGCGGACTGACTGTAGGTAACCTATACTTCGAATAGTGAGGCTTCTGTTGGTAACCCTCGTGTCCAAGACTGGTGTGATGCTCGCGTGGGTCCGTACGATTACCTCTTGGGCAGGGCCTTGTGTCAACATTACGTTTCCGGCCGGCTTAACAGAAACTTCAGTAAAATCAGCCACCTCACCGAGCCCGTCCACAATCTGACCTTGACCGATTGTACAATTGTTGTGGTCGTCGCTGCAGGCGCTCAAAAACAACAATACAAGTAGGATTAAAAGAATGCTATTCTGTGTCATTCAAAAAAACATCTCATGGTGAGCAAAGATACCATTGATAGTGCATTAGGTATTTGATCAATCATAGTTATTCAAACTCACTTATCAGGAAGTCCTGGAGTTTGGCAATCTCCAGATCCTTTAATGCTGGAAAATTTGCAATCCTGAAGGTGGTTGACTGCAGGCTCCCATATCCCTGGCCCAAGAGGAAGCCGGCTTCATTGGCCTTTCGATGGGCGGCTGATACATCTTCCTTCGTCGCTTTCACCGCAAGGACCGTGTGAGACCGCACCCCGCTATTCTTAACCAGCGGATCGAACGTTTTGTGCTTCTGGATCAATTTGACCCAGCTTGACATTCTTTGTTCGATCATCCTGGCAACAGCACTTATCTTCCGCCGGCTTTTCATCAATTCGTGAAGCAGATAGATGCCAAGAACATTGGGCGTGTAGGTAGTTTGGTTTTTTTTGGCGTTAAGGAGAATAAACTTTAAGCTATTGTAGTGTCGGTTCTCATCTTGATCCTGGATTCGCTCAATTGATCGTGGAGAACAGATCATTACGGCCATTCCAGCCGGCAGCCCAAAGCATTTTTGAACGGAAGCGTACCAAACATCTCCCGCTTCGATCGGCAGTCTAATGCCCGCCATGGAGGAAGTAGCGTCGACGGCAATCAGGCTATTGGGAAATGAGCTACGGAGTTCGAGCAGGGTAGGATACGGAATTTGAGTTCCATTGGATGTTTCATTTTGCGTCAAGCAGATAACCTCCGGATTTCCATGCAGCAGACCGAAATCAGGTTCCATTTCCAGGCCAAATTCCAAGGAACGTGCACCTGGGCATATCTTTTGTGTATAGTCAAACCACTTTCGACCAAAGGCTCCATTAAAGAAGTGGTAACTCTCCTTCAACAATAAGGATTGGGCGATTATCTCCCAGCACTCCGTAGCGGAGGAAGTAAAAAAGACCCAATAATCGGGAGGTATATTCAGCCTTTTCTTGATATTCCTGACCGTTTCCTGGTACAATTCCTGAAATTCGGGGCTTCGGTGATTTATAGACAAAACGCCTCGCTGGTAGGCCTTCCGGGTCCAAAGTGGAACTCCTGGATCCACCTTGGAGGGTCCGGGATAGAATGAGATCATTTATTCCTTGCTTAGGAAATAGTTGAGCGCCAAGATGTAACCGCTCAGTCCAAGCCCGGTAATCACTCCAACGGCATTTTTTCCGGTAAGGCTGGTGTGGCGAAATTCTTCCCGAGCGTATATATTGGAAATGTGCACTTCTAGCACCGGAGTCTGAATGGCGGCAATTGCATCAGCAATAGCCACCGATGTGTGGGTAAAGCCGGCACTATTCAATATGATTCCATCAAATGAAAATCCAACCTCATGTAGCTTGTCAATAATCTCTCCCTCAATATTTGACTGAAAATATTCCAAATCAATATCCGAAAACATTTTCTTCAAATCGGAAAAGAAACTATCGAAATCCTGATTGCCGTAAATGTCGGTTTCCCGCTTTCCCAGTAGATTGAGGTTGGGGCCATTGACAATGATAACTTTCATTTATTCCGGCTAAATTTGTATTTGAATGGCCTGGGACATTTATATCAAGCAATTTGAAAATTACCTTAAACTGGAATGTTCACTTGCTCCTAATTCGGTTCAGGCCTATGTCCGTGATATTATAAAGCTAAGACAGTTTGGAGAAATCTCCAATCAGGAGATTTCTCCAACCGATATTAGCCCGACTCATCTACAGGATTTCCTCGCATACGTTAACGAATTGGGACTAACAGCTCATTCCCAGAGCCGAATGATATCAGGGATAAAATCATTCTACAAATATCTCATGTACGCAGATATCATTGGCAAGGATCCTACTGCATTATTGGAAGGTCCTAAACTGGGCAGAAAATTGCCGGATGTCCTCGATTTTCATGAAATTGAAAATATACTCCAGGCCATAGATTTGTCTAATCCTCTTGGCGCTCGGAACCGGGCTATGATCGAAACACTTTACAGCAGTGGACTTCGGGTCTCTGAACTTACTGACCTGCGCCTGAGCAACGTTTACTTCGATATTTCCTTTCTGCGCATTATTGGGAAGGGCAGCAAAGAGCGGTTAGTTCCAATTGGTAGAGACGCTCTTAAGTATTTAAACATTTATGTCAAAGAAATTCGCTGCCATATCGACATAAAGCCAGGATTCGGGAACTACGTTTTTTTGAATCGCAACGGATCCAAACTGACCCGGGTAATGGTGTTCACAATTATCAAAAACCTGGTTAAGTTGGTTGGCCTGAATAAGAAGGTAAGTCCCCACACTTTCCGTCATTCGTTTGCGACTCATTTGATCGAGGGCGGAGCTGATTTAAGGGCAGTTCAGGAAATGCTGGGACATGAGTCTATCACCACAACCGAGATATATACCCACTTGGATCGGGATTATCTGAAGCAAGTTATCCAGGAATACCATCCGCGCAGCTAACCAAATTTAGTTGCTAATTGCTAGTTGCGAGCTGGAGATGTACTAATGGTCCATTGGTACCTACTTCTTGGTACTCTTTTGGCCGGGTTCAATGGGGAGCGCTGCTGTTCACCCTATTGACCTATTCTGGCTTCTGGAAATGGAATAAGCTCTATCTTTACTCAAAATCTCGTACTTGTACCAGAGCATCGTAAGGCCCATCTTATTTTTATTCGACCCAGAGGTCATTCATAATTTCACTCTTGCGATTCTTAAGATCATTCACCGGATACCCGGCATTTCTTCTCTAATTAGATCTGTTTATTGTTTTCAAGACCAGCGGCTTCACCGGAAAGTCTTTGGACTTGATTTTATCAATCCGGTTGGTTTAGCAGCCGGATTCGACAAGGACGCCCTCCTGGTGGACCCCCTATCAGGTTTCGGGTTTGGCTTTATAGAAATTGGCACCGTGACTCCGATAGCCCAACCGGGAAATCCCAAACCCCGGCTTTTCCGTCTTGCCCAGGACCATTCGTTAATCAATCGCTTGGGATTCAACAATCGGGGAGTAGTTTCAGCCGCCGAGTTGCTAAGAAAAAGGAAATCAAAAGTATTGATTGGGGGTAATATCGGTAAGAACACGCAAACTCCCAACGATCTGGCCAAGTCAGATTTTGGCTTGTGCTTTGAGGAACTTTACGATGTGGTAGACTATTTTGTGGTTAACGTAAGTTCGCCCAACACTCCTGGGTTGCGGCAACTACAGGACAAGGGCCCGTTGAAGGATCTGTTGACCGACCTTGTGAAAAGAAAAGAAGACAGGCCGATCGATAAACCAATCTTACTAAAAATCGCCCCTGATTTGTCCGAAGCCCAGCTCGATGATATTATCGAAATCGTCCTGGAATTGGGAATTGACGGCCTGATCGCGACTAATACGACTCTTAAGAGGGAGGATTTGTCCACTCCCAAAGAGAATTTGGATCGAATTGGGGTTGGGGGATTGAGTGGCAGGGCAATGGGTCGTAGATCCACCGAAGTCATCCGTTACATTGCACGACGCACACAGGGAAATATTCCTATAGTCGGTGTGGGCGGAATTTTCAACCCGGAAGATGCGATTGAAAAACTCGAATCGGGTGCGAGCCTGGTGCAGATCTACACTGGATTCATATATAATGGGCCGGCCATTGTTAAGAGAATAAATAAGGAAATAATCAAAAGGGATAGCCCGATCCCATCGTAGTGCTTTGTTATGATCTACTATCTATGATCTTTTCCAACGGATATTACTTAATTGATTAATTTCGTGCATTGACCATAACGCATGGCTCAGAATACTTTCAAGACCATTTCGCCGAAATCCAAGAGAAAGAGTTCAAATAAGACTGGCAGGGCTTTCTGGAAGGACCGCCGGTTCCATTTGGCCATTGGCTCTTTCTTGGTCCTAAGCTCCCTTTTCCTGGTTACCTCATTTGTCTCTTACATATTTACCGGGAAGGCCGACCAGAGTGTTGTCGAGGCGATTGGCCAATCCGACCTTAAAGCCTCAGGCTTAGAGACTGAGAATTGGCTGGGGTTGTTTGGTGCTACCGTAGCTCATTATTTTATTTTTCGCTGGTTTGGGATTGCTGCTTTCTTAATGCCACCGCTTTTTTTTGTCTTAGGTTATAAAATCGTATTCAAGGTCGAGATCATTCCTTTTCTTAGAATTTTCGCCTTTTCCTTCTTCTTTGTATTCTGGACAGGGATTTTGCTGGGCTACCTGATAGTACAAGCCAACGAACTTACCGAATGGGGATTTTTAAGTGGCGGAATCGGTTATGAATTAGCATCTTTGATTGATAGTTTATTCGGCACCGGGACCTTTTTGGTTCTGCTTTTCACTCTGTTTGTTTTCATCGTCTATTTCTTTGACATCACCACCTTGTTAGGATTGAATTCCTGGTTTAGCTTTAGTGGCAAAAAGGATCATGTTGAGGAGCTGCCGCCTGAGAGGAATCCGCCTCCTTCCTTTTTAGAGAATGACATGGAAACAGAATCAGGGTTTGAGACACCGGTGGAGGAAACCGGACCAATGGACTTGGATCCCGGAACTCGTGAGTCTAAGGCCAAGTTGGATGATTTGGAACTTAACGTTGCGACTGAATTGGCCGAGGAACATGCGGAGGTTGTAGTGGATCAGCCCGGATTTAGTGTGGAAGACAGTCATAAAGAAAAGACTTCCACCGATTTGGAGAATTATGACCCCACCCTGGATTTAGGAACTTATCAATTCCCGACCCTAAACCTGCTGAAAGATTACGGAGGTGGCAAGGTTCAGGTGACGAAGGAGGAGTTGGAACAAAACAAAGACAAGATCCTTGAAACCCTCATCAATTTCAAGATCGGTATTGCATCAATAAAAGCCACCATAGGCCCAACAGTGACCCTTTACGAGATCGTTCCTGACGCTGGGATCAAGATCTCTAAGATCAAGAATTTGGAAAATGACATCGCCTTGAACCTGGCGGCGCTAGGTATCCGTATTATTGCCCCGATCCCGGGCAAAGGCACTATCGGAATTGAAGTACCCAACAAAAACCGGGAAATGGTATCAATGAAATCGGTCCTGGCCACTGAGAAATTTACCAAGAGCGACAAGGAATTGCCGATTATAATGGGCAAGACCATTTCGAACGAGGTGTTCATGGCTGACCTTACAAAGATGCCCCATCTATTGATAGCCGGTGCGACCGGGCAGGGGAAATCGGTTTGCTTGAATGTGCTAATTACCTCTCTACTTTACAAACGGCATCCTTCGCAATTGAAGTTCATATTGGTAGATCCTAAAAAGGTGGAATTGACCCTATTTAACAAGATCGAGCGTCATTTCTTGGCGAAGCTACCCGATTCTGAGGAAGCGATAATAAATGACACGAAGAAAGTAGTTTATACCTTGAATTCCATGTGCCTCGAAATGGAAGCCCGGTACGAACTGCTTAAAAAGGGCGGTTGCCGCAATCTGAAAGAGTACAATCAAAAGTTTGTTAAGCGACTGTTAAATCCCGAGAATGGCCATAAATTCCTACCCTATATAGTGCTAGTTATTGATGAACTGGCTGACCTGATGATGACCGCTGGAAAAGAGGTTGAAGCCCCCATCGCTCGTTTGGCCCAGCTGGCACGTGCGATCGGGCTGCACTTGATTGTGGCGACTCAAAGACCTTCGGTGAACGTAATTACCGGGCTGATCAAAGCTAATTTTCCAGCCCGTCTTTCCTTCAGGGTTACTCAAAAAGTAGATTCCAGGACCATCCTAGATGCTGGAGGTGCCGATCAGCTGGTTGGCATGGGTGACATGTTGTTGTCGATGGGGTCTGAAATGATAAGGCTTCAGTGTCCTTTCATTGACACACCCGAAGTGGAGGATATTTGCGAATTTATCGGTTCGCAACGAGGTTATGAGTCGGCTTATCTGCTTCCTGAATTCGTTGGGGATGAGGGGGGTGATGGAAGCGCCGATGTGGATTTGGGTGATCGTGATGCCTTATTTGATGAAGCCGCCCGTCTTATAGTGACTCATCAGCAGGGAAGCACATCACTAATCCAGCGTAAGATGAAACTTGGATATAACCGGGCGGGCCGTTTAATTGATCAATTAGAAGCCGCTGGCATCGTGGGTCCCTTCGAGGGCAGCAAAGCCCGGGAAGTTTTAGTTTCGGATGAGTACAGTTTGGAACAATTATTGAATCGTTTAGATGACACTACGATTAAATCTAACTTAATTAGCGGAAAATGAAAGCATTTCCCACTTATGCCGTACTGTTTTTGGTACTGAATTCCTTTCAGTCCTGGAGCCAGTACGATGCCAAGGCCAGGAAAATACTGGATGGAATGAGCATCAAGTACAAGTCGATCTCTTCCTTCAAAGCCGGCCTGTCCCATACTTTGGTGAACGAAACGGAGCAGTTGAGCGAGGAATTTAAAGGAGAAATTATTGTTATGGGCGACAAGTACAAACTGATCCTTTCTGGCCAGGAGATCATTAACAATGGCACTACCATCTGGACCTATCTGGACGAAGTGAACGAGGTTAACATCACAGACTACGATCCAGAAGAGGACGAGATCACTCCGTCCGGGATCTATGACCTGTATAAAAATGGTTACAAGTACCTTTGGTTAGAAGAGGCAACTTACTCTGGAGCCAGGTACGATGTTGTGGATCTGGTTCCCGAGAACAAAGAGAGCCAATTTTTTAAGATCCGTATGGAGATCAACCAGACGGACCACACTCTAAAGGGCTGGAAAATGTATGATAAGACCGGCAACATTTACGGATATGAAATAAGCAATTTCCAAACAGACCTGAATGTGAACGATGCCTTTTTCGTCTTTGATGTAAGCGCGCACCAGGACGTAGAGGTTATTGATTTTCGATGATAATAACCACAGTCGGGATTCCGGCAGGGAATCATCCGAGCATTTTCTCACCTTTCTTCTCCTTATCTCCCGTTAGCTGGCTTCAAAGAATTATGAATTCCTGCTTAGGGTGCCCTTTGGAAACCCCTACCATGCTATCTTCGCAGTATCACTTACAAAACTAACTCTAAAGTAACCTTGGGAACTTTTTAATTGTTTACGACCCGGGCATTCAAAATGACTCGTCAACAATTATTCAAGTGGATAAAATCCAAGAGATCTTACCTGTGTGTAGGACTGGACACGGACCTTGAGCTGATACCAAAGCATTTGCTTGAATACGATGACCCAGTCTTCGAATTCAACAAGGCAATCATCGAGGCCACTGCAGACCTGTGCGTGGCCTATAAGCCAAACATAGCCTTTTATGAGGCGCTAGGTTCGAGCGGGTGGAACAGCTTAAGGAAAACGATCGAGCACATTCCCAAGGAAATTTTTACTATTGCGGATGCCAAAAGGGGAGACATGGGAAACAGCTCCAGAATGTACGCCAAGGCCTTTTTTGATCATCTTGGGTTTGATGCGATAACTGTAAATCCCTATATGGGAAAAGATTCGGTGGAACCTTTTCTGGAGTTAAGCAATAAATGGGTAATACTGCTGGCCTTAACATCCAATTCCGGTAGTCAGGATTTTCAAAGGCTTGAGCTAAAAGACTCTAAGAAGTTGTACCAGAAAATTTTGGAGGAAACTAAATCTTGGGCGGTACCCGATGCACTTATGTACGTAGTTGGTGCCACCCAAGCGGGGGCGTTAAAGGAAGTCCGTCGATCCGTGCCCGATCATTTTTTGCTTATCCCCGGGGTGGGAGCCCAAGGAGGTAACCTGGAGGAAGTCTCCCGATTAGGGATGAATAGCGCTTGTGGGTTACTGGTAAACTCTTCCAGGGGAATCATTTACGCCTCTGAGGGTATTGATTTTGCCCAAGCCTCGCGAAAAGCAGCCCGGAAAATACAGCAGGAAATGGCCAGATATCTTGACACATATCTGCCTTTTCCTAATGCATGAGAACTTTTTGCACTTTATTTGGCACTGCCAGGAGTTTACTAAATCCCATTTGCTAACCTGCCAGGGGGAGCCCCTGGTGATATTGTCTCCCGGGGTCCACAACAACGACGAAGGTCCAGATTTCAGCCAGGGCCGGGTCAAAATTGGCAACCTGGAATGGTATGGAGCCATCGAGATCCATATCAAATCCTCAGAGTGGTTTCGCCACCGGCACGACCAACATCCGGCTTATGACCAGGTTATCCTTCACGTTGTATGGAAAAACGATCGCCCGGTATTGCAGCAAAACGGAGAACCCATTCCAACCTTGGAATTAAAAGATAGAGTAGACCACAATCTTCTATTCAAATATCAACATTTGATTAAGGAAAGAGCCCGGGTCCCATGCTCCAGATCTTTGCCAGCTGTTCCATCGGTGGTACGACTTTCCATGCTAGATTCTGTGATGGTTCAAAGGATGTTCCGGAAAAGTCGTATCCTTTTGGAATTTTTGGACTCCAATCAAAATGACTGGGATATTTCCACCTGTCGCTTTCTGATTGCCAATTTTGGATTCAAAACCAATCAAGTTGCCTTTGGCGAGCTAAGCCGCAGGCTGTCGATCTCCCTGCTGCCTCGATTGTCCTCCATTGACCAGGTGGAAGCTTTGATATTCGGTATATCTGGATTTCTGGATGGCGGGAGTGATGAAGCCTATTTCAACAGATTACAGACTGAATACAGGTATTTGAAAGCGAAATTTCAATTGGATACGCAGGAAATTAACCGGGGAATTTGGAAATCCCTTCGTTTAAGACCTTCGAATTTTCCATGCATTCGTCTGGCTCAATTGAGCGCTCTTCTTCATCGAAATCAGAGATTCTTTATGAGCTTAAAGGAAAGCAATACCCTGACCGAGTTGCTCATCGAACTGGCTGCCGAGCCATCCTTATATTGGCGACAGCACTATGATTTCGGTCGGAAGAGCGCCAAACCATTAACCGGGTTGGGCAAGGAAAGTCGGGAAATACTAATTATCAACGTGGTGGTGCCGGTACTGATGGCCTATGCCCTGGCGATGGACCTTCCGAAGTACCAGGATAAGGCACTGGACCTGCTACAGCAATTACCTTCCGAAAACAATCGAATAATCCGTGATTGGCGGGAACTGGGATTTAAAGTGGATTCAGCTTTTGATTCGCAGGCATTAATTGGCTTATTTAATGAATATTGCCAAAAGAGGAATTGTCTATCGTGCAAGATTGGAGCAAGTATAATTAAGAATGATCCTGCTCACCTTAATTTGGATACTTAACCTGGGGGTATTGCTGGGCCTCGCATTGTGGGTTTATGGTCGAAAACCCTGGATGCTAAAAGAATTCTTTATTCCGGGGATTGTATTGAAATTGGCAAGCGGCATCTGCTTGGGTTTGCTTTATGCGGTATACTACCAGGGGCAGGGTGATACCTTCCTGTTCTATCAGGATGCAACGGTTCTGGCGGATAGTTTTTATTCGGACCCTGCGGGGTTTCTCAGTTTTGTAGTGACCGGTGCTGATCGGCCGTTAGGGTTGGTTTATGCCAATCAGCCCCGGGCCCTTTTGTTTGCGGAGCTTCTTGCCGTGTTGAAAATCATCACCTTTGGAGATTACTGGATACTTTCTTTATACCTGTCCTTCTTCAGTTTCCTGGGTTTATGGTTTCTGGCCAATCAACTGACTGAGTCCTTTGTGCTTTCCCCGTGGATGCCAGCATTGGCCTTTCTTTTCACCCCAACAGTGATTTTTTGGAGTTCAGGTGTACTGAAGGAAAGTATTGCTTTGGGAATTGTAGCGTTCCTGACGGCTAGTTTCATAAAATTCTTCCACAAAGCCAAATTGTCAACATCATGGGTGATATTGGATATGGCTTTGTTTATCCTGCTTCTTGGAATTAAGTACTATACGGCAGCTCTCCTGATTGCCTTAATTGCCACTTTCTTAATTACCCAAATATTGGTCAAAGGATCGGTGACGATTGCACAAAGCCCTGTAAAGCAAACAAAATACTGGCTGCTGATTTTTCTTGTCCTCATATTCATGGCCAGTTCCCTACATCCTAATTTGTATCCTCAGTATTTTCTCAAGGTGATAGTTAATAATCATGATTTGACCATAGCCAATTCCTCCACAACCGGCGTGATAAAATTCTATGACCTTCAACCAACTTTTGGGAGCGCCCTAATTAATTTTCCCCAGGCCGTTTTTTCTTGTTTCTACAGGCCCGCATTTTTTGAGGCAGTGGATATGTTTCAGGGAATTGCTGCTATTGAAAATCTATTGATATTGATAGCCACGATTGCCTCAATTATTAAACTAAGATGGACCTTAATTTCTAAGAAGGCCATTTGGGTTTTGGGTGGGATCATGTACGTCGGGCTTGGAAGTGGTTTGGTTGCTCTTTCCACACCTAACCTCGGCACATTGGCTCGCTATAAGGTGATGTTTCTTCCTTTCCTGATTCTTCTAATCATGATTGACAATCCAATCGTCAAAAAAATCCAAAGGCAATTCGGTTGATGTATTCACTCGACATCATATGAATCAGATTGATCGAGAGCGTTTATAAACGTACATTTAAACTCCAAAAAAACGATGGATAAGCCAGTAATTGTTATCGGTGCGGGAGGCTTGGGCCGCGCTGCTTTAGACATTTTCAAAGGCAATAATGTACTTGTGTACGGCTTTCTGGATTCAGACGAAAAACTGCTTGGAACTGAGATAGATGATGTTACGGTCCTGGGCAGCTTGGAGGATGAAAATCTACTCCGGTTGATTGGCCCTAAATGTGAAGTATTCCTGGCGCTAGATGACCCAATGCTACGTAAGAAGCTAAGCCAATTAATCGTTGAGGAGAGAAAGGTAATGCCGGTGAATGCTATTCACCCTTCCGTTTTGATAGAAACGTCCGCCCGGATATCACATGGAAATTTCATAAATAGTGGCGTTATCATAGGTTCCGGAGCAGAATTGGGACAGCTTGCTATTATTCATTCTGGGGTTGTTCTAGATTACGAGGTCCGAATTGGCGATTATGCCCAAATCGGAGTTGGAAGCGTACTGAATCAAAATGTACAAATCGGAAAGAATGCTCTCATAGGCTCAGGTTGTACAATAACCTCCGGGGTCCAGATTGGGAACAATGCCAAGATTGCTCCAGGGTCGGTTGTTATCGCACAGGTGAAGGAAGGACAAACGGTTCTCGGAAATCCGGCCCAGCCGGTATAACCTTTTATCTATATTTGTATTTTTAGTATGCCATGAAGGAAAGAGAGAACTGGTCCCGATCCGTGGAGGCTGGACCCTATTTGATCATACTGTATTATTGCTATACACAAGTTCAAGATCCGGATCAATTCAGAGAAGAACATCATTTGCTTTGTGTTGACTTAGGTCTGCGGGGTCGAATAATTGTTGCCAAAGAGGGTATCAATGGAACCATTTCCGGGCTAATTCACAATTGCCAGGAGTATATGAGGTTATTGAGATCGGATCCGCGATTCGAGACTATCGAATTTAAGATCGAACAATATTCTGCAAATGTTTTTCAAAAACTGAATATCCGCCGCAAGAATGAAATTGTAAATGCTGGCCTTCAGGACATTAAGCCCCCAGATCGCCCGCAAAATTACCTGGAGCCTCTTGAGTTTAAGCAAATAAAGGATCGAGAAGACATTGTCATTCTGGACGTGAGATCAAATTATGAGCATCGGTTGGGGAGGTTTAAGAACGCCATTACCCTTGATTTAAAGAATTTCAGGGACTTTCCAGAAAAGGTAAAGAGATTAGAGCATCTTAAGAACAAGAAAGTTATAACCTATTGCACCGGAGGAATTAAATGCGAGAAAGCAAGTGCATACCTGATGGAACAGAGTTTCATAGATGTTTACCAACTACATGGCGGTATAATAAAGTATGGATTGGAGGCGCGTGGTGAGGATTTCGAAGGCAAATGTTATGTTTTCGACAACCGCCTTGCAGTGGACATTAACAACGTAAACCCAACCGTCTTGTCAACCTGCTACATCTGTGGTGGGGACTCCGACCGAATGGTCAATTGTTCCAATCCGCAGTGCAACCGTCATGTAGTCATGTGTGAAAAATGCGGTTGGGATATGGAAGGATCGTGCTGCCAGAAATGCAAGGATCATCCGTTAAAGCGCCATTATGACGGCAAGGGGCACTACCCTCGAGCTATGAATGGTTATGATCCAAGACAGGGTCTGTTTCGAAGAACTAGGAATTCGGCTCAAACTTGAGTGGATGTCACCGTTCCCGGAATCCGATCTTGTCCTAAACGCGAATGGAAGCGTTTATCACCTCAATTTGAAGCCTCAGAACATAGGGACACGATAATCACGGTTGGAGACCCAGGCAGGGTACACCGGGTTAGTGAGTATTTTGATGACATCGATTTTGAAATGAATCGACGAGAGTTTATTACCCATACTGGCATTTTCCAGGGCAAGCGATTGACTGTTATCAGTACCGGAATGGGTACCGCCAATATTGAGATCGCACTCACTGAGCTGGACGCTCTGGTAAACATAGATCTGAAGAAAAGGGAGCCCAAGGCCCGGAAGAAAAAACTGAAAATAATCCGTATTGGGACTTCTGGAGGGCTACAGGAGGACATAAAACTGGGGGATTATCTGGTTACCGATTATGCCATCGGTCTCGATTCAACCATGGGATTTTATAATATAGTGTAGTCCGATTATGAGCAGGAAATTTCTTCCAGCCTCGAACAGGAGTTGGGGCTTCATTTCAGGCCCTACTGCGTCCGTGGATCAGAAAAGCTCAAAAAGCAATTCGGTCTCAACATGTTGGAAGGCAATAGGATCACAACTCCCGGATTTTACGGATCCCAGGGCCGGGATTTGAGGGCCGAGTTGAGAATTCCAGATCTGATCACAAAACTAAATCACTTCCGTTGCCAAAATTTTTGGATCGCCAATTTTGATATGGAAACTGCGGGTTATTACGCCTTGGCCAGAATACTTGGACATGAATTACTTAGCATCAATGGGATCGTATCCAACCGTATCAATGGCAGATTTTCCAAAAACCCCAATAAGATAATCGACGCCTAATCAGTAAGGTGATGGAAAGTGTGTGAGGTTTGCTCAAATATTGAACAGCCACGGCCTCGAAATTTGACTATCTTCCCGGTTCACCAATCTTTGAGAAGATGAAGATTCTAAAAACAGTGGGAATAGTAGCTCTGGTCATCGCGCTGCTTCTTTTAGCCGTAATGCTCATTCTTCCTTCAGAAACTCATGTCCAACGATCGATTGTGATTACAGCTCCGAGCAATGAGGTTTTTGAACAGGTCAATAGTATGAGAAAATTCCAGAATTGGAGTCCCTGGGCTAAACTTGACCCTGAGGCGCAGTATCAGTTTTCAGGCCCGGATTCCGGTGTGGACTCGAAAGTTGCCTGGACCAGTGCTCATCCTGATGTTGGAAATGGAGCTCAGTGGATCGTTGAAAGTTTGCCCGGCCAAAGGGTAAGAATGGCCCTGGAATTCGAAGGTTTCGATGATCTATCTTATGCTTACATTGAGCTAAAGGAAGTGGCCGGGGGCACTGAAGTCACTTGGGGTTTTGACTCGCAATTCAGTGGAATGGCAAAATTCTTCGGCCTGTTTATGGATGGGATGCTAGGTCCTACCTATGAGGAAGGCCTCGCTAACTTGAAACAAATGGTCGAGGTAAAAGGGTAACGATTTCTGAGAGAGAATTTAGACCGGCTATTTGCCGGTTTTTTTCTTAGCGCCCCCAGCCTTCCCCGGCTTCTTTTCGGAAGGAGATTTTTTGTCCTTTTTTAGCAGCGATTCGAATGTCTTCCTGACTCCCGATCCGGCCTTGCCAAGGCCATCCCGGATTTCTTCAAACGCCTCCTTATTATCCTCTCTTAGTCTTTGGATTTCCTCCTCGACTCGATCACGCTTCTTTTTTAGTTCTTGAGCTGTACTGTCGATGTCACCTCTTAAGCCAGATGTTGATTCTTTGCCTTTGGCAATAAGTTCATCAATTTTCTGCCCAAATTGTTTTAGCAGATTTTCCGCAGAACCTTGTTTCTTTCTGGTAGCCATTGGTGGGTAATTTTGCCTGCTAAACTACTAAATTAACGTGAGTTCGATATAAAATAGAGTAGTTTATTGATAGAAAAAAGGCAGAAAATTAGTATATTAAGTCATTGACAATCAACAAAATAACTAATATTTCTGCCTATGTTAACTGCTACTAAAATTACTGAAATTTTTTGTTCCATTGACGATTTTTGTCTGGATTTTGTCCCAAAATTGGAAAAAAGATTGCTGGGAAGTAAAAAGCGCAACAAACCTGGTAAGCTTTCTTTATCCGAAGTAATGACTATACAGGTCTTGTTCCAGATCTCAGGATATCGAAATTTCAAGACCTTTTACAACACATACGTTTGTGGCCACTTGCGCTCCTTCTTTCCTGATGTGGTAAGCTATAACCGAATGGTAGAACTTTGTAGTGGAAGTCTTCTGCCAATGGCTATTTATCTGAAAACACAAGGGACTGGACAGTGTACAGGTATAAGTTTTATAGACAGCACTCCGTTAAGGGTCTGTCATAACAGACGGATCCATAACCATAAAGTATTTGAAGGGTTAGCTAAAAGAGGCCATTGTCCCATCGGATGGTTCTACGGGTTTAAGCTCCATCTTATCACTGCTGATACGGGTGAAATCATCGATTTTATGCTCACACCGGGCAATGTGGATGACAGAAAGCCTCTTAAAATTGAACGGTTTATTAAGAAATTATTCGGAAAGCTCTTTGGTGATAAAGGCTACATCAGTAAGGAACTTTTTAAAAATCTGTTCTTCCGCGGAGTCCATCTGATAACCAAACTCAAACGCAATATGAAGTCCTCATCCTTAACCCCCATCATGGATGCTATAATGCTCCGTAAAAGGGCTATTTGTGAGACTATCATTGATCAACTTAAAAACATCTTCCAGATTGAACACTCCAGGCACAGGAGCCCAACTAATTTCCTTACCAACCTTTTCTCGGCTTTAATCGCTTACAACTTTTGCGAAAAAAAGCCCTCAATCAAATTGAACTACCAGGACACCGGTCAACTCTTTCTCGCTCTTTAATCATTCCTTATTGTCGAACTCACGTTAAATTAGTATCAAGCTACTGCACCGTGATCAAATAAAGATGTTAGTCCTTTCGAATTTGTCCGTATCAAGCAGACACCGGTCATTTATCTTCAATGGCGGCATCAACAGCAATGCCCTGAACGGAAGAGTCATAAAGGGAGAAGTCGGTTTCGAACCGATCATTTGTGATCACCTCGATCTTGGAATAGAGTTTGTCAACTTTATTATGAGCTGAAACGGAAAAATGCATTTATAAATTACAACCGGGAGGAGATGGCCAAAAGCAGACAAAACCCTTTATATTTGTACCTAGGTAATTATTCAGATCCATTGCGACGCGCTCTTTTTGCTATCCTGATCTTTCTGTTCATAGGCACCCTGGTGGAGTGCAAGTCCAGTTATCCTTCCAAAAGAAAAAGGAACAGTAAACTCCAACCGGGCAAGCCCATTCCTTGTCCAGTAAAGGATTGCTGACCCATGGGTAAAATAATTGTGGCCATTGACGGCGTTTCCGGGAGCGGCAAAAGCTCAACGGCCAGAGCCGTAGCCCAGCAGCTGGGATACTCATATATCGATACCGGAGCTATGTATCGCGCTGTTGCCCTGTTCTTTTTGCGCGAGCAAATCGATAGCCCCAGTCCCGAGCAAGTGCAATCTGAAATGGACCGCATTTCCCTGGATTTTAAGTTCAACCACAAGGTTGGCCGCAACGAGATCCTCTTGAATGGAATCTCCGTTGAGGATCACATACGATCAATGGAAGTAAACGAAACGGTCAGCGACATCAGTGCGTTGCCCGCTGTTAGAAAGGCACTTCGGACTAGACAGCAAGAATTGGGCAAAGATAAAGGAGTTGTTATGGACGGTCGCGACATCGGAACAGCAATCTTTCCTAAGGCTGAACTGAAGGTGTTTTTCACAGCGGATGTTGAAGTAAGATCAAGACGGAGACGACTTGATTTTGTCAGGGATGGCGACCAGGTGAGTTTGGAGCAAATTGAGGAGAACTTAAAGGAGAGAGATCACAAGGATATCCGTAGGAACTCGAGCCCATTGACAAAGGCCTCGGATGCCTATGAAATTGATACATCAAACATTACTTTGCAGGAGCAAATTCAACAAGTTCTAGAGCTGGCCAGAAAAAGGATTATTGAAACCGAGTAACGCCTGGTTTTCGACGCTTTTGAAGCAGTCAGGCATGAAGATCTTTAGATTTTTATTGTTACAAAGTTTTCACATCTGATAATCAAGGAGTTAGCAGTATTAGTCCCGGAATAGTACCAAAAAAGAGTTCTTATTGATCTTCTTCTGCTACAATTTGACGGTTTTCAACTCGCCATTTCTTGTCATCTAATAAAATATGGGAATCGATGGGCCGATTTTCTCATCAGGACTCGAATCATATCATTAACGTCACCAGTTCCGGCACTTACTTCTTTAGAGTACGACCAAATCATTTCTCCGGATTTGTCGTATATTCTAATTGCCGCGTTTGCATCGCCAGTGTTGCCATACCCTAACAAGAACGAAGATGCAACAGCCCCTCCAGAGGATTGTTTTTTTACTGTATGAATTTCACCGGTAATTATAGCATCCACGCCTAATGATTCACAAATTTCTTCGGCTAAGAACTGATCTACGTTTTCATGGTTGATGCCTGCCCTGCTCAGAAGAGCGTTAGTCCTTTTTAATTCCTGCATTTCCACTTTAAGGCCCTTGTTTTGTTTTCTCCTGAGGGCGTATGTGTAGAAGCTACTTTGTGCAGCTTCGGACCCCGAAGATTCCGCCTCTTGCCTTTCCATAGGGGTCATCCCCTTTTTTTTCTTGTTTTCAGTGATCTCAAATTCAAAAGGCATTATAGCAAATATTTCTTGACCGAGAATCAGTTTATTTGCGCTCGGTGATTCGAATACTTTGCCGAATACTTGTGGATAGGAGGATTCACAAATAAAGATTAAAAGAACAAGGAGCATAGAATTTCTAGAAGTCAACTTTTTCGGTTCCAATTTCATTGAGGTACGATTTGTTATAAAAGAATAAGTCCATAAATGTGAACGGGTTAACTGTTGCCAACCGTTAAGACCGGTAAGCATTGGACTTCTATGGACAACTAACCCGTTTGCCGCTCCCCCGGCAAATTGGGTGTAGGGGTTTTCAATGTTATTAGCTCTTTCTGACATCGATCCAACTCTTGTCTGAGATCCCTTATGTCCTGATTCTGTTTTACAATTTCATTTGTCTGTTTTACAAGTTCTCCGGTTAGTATCTCCACGTCTATTTTGTATTGGTTAATTGAATTTTGGGGTTCAATGGTTTCATTCCGATTGGCCGGTTCGTCCGATTGGTTAGCGCGCCCAATAATCCTCTCGTAGCTTACATCAAGAATTATTACAATTTTTCTTAATTGATTAAGGGTTGGTAGCTGACGGTCTGACTCAATCATTCTAATACTACTTTCGTTGATTTTGCTTGCCAGCGCAAAATCACCGGCATTCTTAAACCCCTTTTCTCTCCTTAACGACTGAATCTTTTTACCCAAACGAAACAAATTGTAGAATATTTATCCTAAAAAATCTTGACTTTTGTGTAATTTTTATATATCTTTATAAACGAGTGTATGACAATATAATCAAATGGTACGAAATAAGCATGAAGAAGTAGTGGAAACCAAAGACGTTCGGTTTGACATGCCTATTGCCATTCATGGGCTAGTAGGTGTTTACAAAGCTCACCAAGAAGCAAAAACTAAAAATTCCATAAGTGTTGGTGAAGCCTGTACTGAACTCATCACCAAAGGTCTAGAATCTGAGGGTATCGAACTAATGGAACTTCCCGCCTAAACAACCCATGTAAGAAAATGGACCCAATCCTTTCAAACCGACTAACCCGAATTGAAGAAAGACAAGTAGCCACCCAGGAGGCTATTCTAAAACTCTCCAAGGATGTATGGACCTATGACGATCTAGCCAGCTTCACAGGGTATTCCAAGTCTTACCTACAGACGCTGGTAAGTCAAGGGGAACTCCCCTATTACAAACCCACTCGTAAGAAAGTCTTTTTTAAACGCTCTGAGATAGAGGACTGGCTTTTACAGAACAGGGTTTGTTCAAATCAGGAATTAGAAGAAAAAGCGATAAACGGATGAAATGGTCCAAAAACTCTTGGCGAAACATAAAAGAGACAGCGATAGTGGCAGTTCTAATGCTTCCCCTCATCTCATGGATGGACACTGACACAGATAGGGGGGTCGCCGAGTTTTTTGTGATGTTCATCTATGCATTCTTGGTCTGGTTTTCAACTAGAGAACTCCGAGAACGCATCGAATCTATTATAAAATCCTTAAACCGATACTAAAACCCTAAATCCCATGACAGTAGTAACCCAAGAACAAACCTACATTCCCAAGGAGCTCCTGGAAGCTCTTCTTAATCATCCTGAAACCTGGATAGAAGTAGACCACGACTGGGGAATAACAGACCCCACAGAACGGATGGCGAAAATGTACTGCGAGATCCGTTTCTACCAAATCAATAAAGCCTACCACTGGGTATTTGATAACAACGAGTTGGAAGAGTTCGCAAACTCAAATTGGGATGTCGGCGAGTACTGGCGGGATGACTCGAAAAAAGTAGATCAGGTAGCGGCTGACTTTTGCCTCTTGAATTTCCATCAGGCCGAAGAGGTCACTGAGGATACAAACTGGGATGTACAATGATACACCCTCTATCTCTTGAAGCCTGGAAAGAAGTCTCCAAAGACCTGAGAAAAGCTCAGAGGAGAGTCGTTGACACTCTGGCGGAATCAGAAGGACCCAGGACCTGTGAGGAGATTGCTATCAAGCTAGGCGTGTTTCCTAATCAGATAAGCGGAAGATTCAAGGAACTACACGAAGCGGGATTTATTGAGCCAGCAAATTTAATTGGAAGAACCAGGGCCGGGAACAAGGCCATAAAATGGAAAATCAATCCTTTTAAGATAGCAGAGCAGTCCGTACACTTTGAAAGGCTGGATGAGGCTAACCAAATAGAGATAGGTTTTGTATGACCTCCTTCACCGAGAAACCTGAAGACTTAGAACAATGGCTGGTGTTCATCCTGCTGATAGCAGTAGTTATTCTGAAAGCCATATTCCAGTGATAGAGGATCTCCGGAAGATGTGGTTCTTAAGAATGCAGGCTCTCCAGAGCGAAGGAAATCCAGAACACTTTGTCTGGAAGCAAGCCATAGACGAGCTAAATGATTTTTTAAATGATAACAACCAAGAGAAACCGGGAGCTGAAAGAGCTGAAGAACTCCGAGTTGATCAAGATTCTTGATAAGGAGTTTTCAATCTTCATCCGTAGGTCCAACCGGATTCAAGGAAAGGATTACTGCCAATGCGGCACGTGTTCCTTCAAGGGGTACTGGAAAGAGATGCAGTGTGGACATTTTATGACCCGCAATCACTTAGCTACAAGATGGGAAGAGAAGAACTGCCTACCGCAATGCGGTGGATGCAATGGACCTAAAGGAGGGATGCAATATATCATGGCTCAAACCTTGAACCAAATTCACGGGAAACAAACAGCCGAACAGATGGAAATCAAAAGCAAGAACTTCTGGAAGCCCATGCCCTTCGAGCTCATTCATTTAATCCAGCACTACCGAGAACAAAACAGACGCTTGTGAAAGTTAAACTAATAATTCTATGACCCAAACTAAAGAATTAGCCAAAACCAATAAGAACGGCAAGAATGAATTGCCCGATAAGTACCAGGTTGTTCAGTCAGCAATTGATACAGAGAAACAAAACGCTCTTGAGAAGTTCAACCTCATCTTGGACAACCCCCCTAAAAAGGAGTGGGTAAAGGTTAACAAGTTCGCCAATAAGTCAAAGTACCTACCTATCCGGATTGTGGAAAATCTTCTGCGTTCCTTCTTTGGGGTGTACCAGGTGGAGTGGATTGGCCCAGTACATATCATAGGGAACTCGGTAGTAGCTGAATGTCACCTTAAAGTATACCATCCAGTCCTGCAGCAATGGCTTTCCTATGCCGGCGTTGGGGCAGTGCCTATTGAACTCAGCAAAGAAGCTGAGAATCCACTTGATTTTAGATCATTGCATGCGAAGGCTCTCCATAAGAACATCCCCGCAGCCAAGGCTTTTGCTATTAATAACGCTGCCAAATCCATTGGGAGAGTATTCGGCGCTGATTTAAACAGCCAGGAACATAGCCAAACCTTTGAATTATACGGATCATGAAAGATTATTTCGATAACCTACAAGAGAAGGTAGATAGTATTGAGCAGGAAGAAGCATTGCTCCAGGGGACTACTGAATGGCAGGAGCAAAGATTGGGGAAACTAACTTCTTCACGTTTCGGGGACATGATGCAGCGCGGACGTGGAAAGAGTGAGGACTTCGGGCTAAAAGCTATGACTTACGTCTATGAGAAGATTGCCGAGCAACTTACCGGATCAGCTCACCTTATCACCTCTAAAGCAATGGAGTGGGGCCTCGAAATGGAGGATGAAGCCAGGGAACAGTATTCTCTTATTTCCAAGAACTATGTAGACCCTTGCGGGTTTATCAGATTCTCAGAAGTTGCAGGAGGCACACCGGATGGTTTAGTGGGAGAAGATGGGATTATAGAAATCAAGTGTCCCTACAATCCTGCCAATCATATCGAGACGGTTATCGGCAATCTGGTTCCTGACAGATACCATATGCAAATACAAGGCAACCTGATGGTAACAGGTCGTAATTGGTGCGACTACATCAGCTACGATCCAAGGATAACTGAGGAGGTTTTAAAGATGCATGTTATAAGGGTGGGTAGGGATGAGGAAATCATTGAGGCCATCGGTGAGCGCATCAAGGTGGTATCGGAACTTATTAAGGAATTGATAAAGAAGGTAAAGTAGATGGAATTAGTGAAGTTGAGGTAGATAATGGGTAAAGAATTACAAAAGATAGAGACATTTCAAAAGGACTTGGCTCTAGCCGAGACACTAGAGGAAATCAAGTGGATAGACAACGCTGCTGCTGCTTATCAAGAGTTTACCCGCAGAGAAAACTTAGGTCTTGAAATTCAAAACAATGTGGGGGAATTTCGGGTAGATGTTGAATGCAAACCAGGCCAATGGCTTGACGACAATTATCCGCATGGAGGTAGGGAAGGCAACACCAATGCGTCTGAAAACGAAGGTAGCACGGACAGACCTCCGTTTTCAATGCCTACCAATAAAACGGAATCCGCAAGAGCCAGAGGTTTAAGAAAGGCCAAAAAGAAGGGCAAAATAAAGGAGGTTATAGAGACAATTAAAGCTAGGGGAGACGTGGTTACGCCCCACAAGGTTTATGTGGGGGTTAAGAAAAAGGAGAAGCGCACGGCATATGTTGTTGAGATCCCGGAAGGTAAGTACAGCGTGATATATACCGACCCACCCTGGCCGGTTGGCTCAATTGATATGGGTAAATGGGAAAGTCCCTTAGATGACAAGTACCCAACCATGACAATTGATGAGATCAAACGTTTATCAGTTGAGCATAATGCTGCAGATGACTGTGGTCTTTTCATGTGGACAACTCACTTTAAAACAATAAATCAAAATGGTTAATCGCGTACACCTTATTGGAAATTTAGGCAAAGACCCGAAAGTGCGTCACCTGGAATCAGGCAACGTGGTAGCTAATTTTTCCCTGGCAACTTCTGAAAGGTATAAGAAAGATGGCGAAAAAGTAATCCACACCGAGTGGCACAACATTGTCTTTTGGGGGCCTCTCGCCAAGGTCTGCGAGAAATACTTGAAGAAAGGAAAACAAGTCTATGTGGAAGGAAGAATAACCACCCGGAGTTACAAGGATAAGGACGGCAACAAAAAGTACGTCACCGAGATAATAGGTCACCAACTCCAGATGCTTGGAAGTAAGGAGGAGAGGAAAGAGCCCAAAGAAGACTTTCCTGCCGAGGAGGAATATCAAGAAGCTCAGGTGGTGTCCTCAGATGGCGACTTACCCTTCTAGCCATACGGACCAGGAAGCATGAAAGAGAAACGCACTCAAAAACAGAACGTCTTAACCTACCTAAAAAGGTATGGAAGTATCTCCCGTTCCCGGGGCCTGGGCTCACTTCTCAATCTCTAATCTGACTGCAGTTATCTCGGACTTGAGAAAGGAAGGCCACCAGATTGAAGCAACCAAGAATGACAGGGGTCTAACCCTTTTCAAATATCCATTTTAAGGGGTCATTAAGGAAGCACACGCAACGCTATGAGAAGACGACTAAAACGATACTATTTCAGCCTTTCATTAGGACAGAGGCTTTTATTTGATTTTGGAATTATCGCATGTCTTGGTATCGCAGGCTCCTGCGCTCTATTTTTAGTTTGGTTAGGGTTATGGGGTGCGGTTTTATAGGGATGCCGCACCCCTATTTTTTAAATAGATGAAGGTATAATGGAATTAGTGAAGTTGAGCAGGGCAAGACAAGCATTAGAGGAGGCCAAGACCCTGCAAGAAATTAAGGACATCAAGGACTTAGGGACGACTGCCAAGAAATACGCTCAGGCGAAGGGACTTGGGAGAGATATGGTCAATGCTGCTGCTCAAATAGAAGTGCGGGCTATACGTGGACTGGGGAAAATGATACCCAAACACCAGGAAGAAGGCAGATTGAGAAAACAGGGGCAAAGTTACCGAGGGTCACCCGTTTCAGGTAGAGGGCCTTTACCTGAAAATCCACCGCCCAGTTTAAATGAATTAAGGATCAGCAAGTACGAGAGCAGCACCGCACAAAAGATGGCGGAAATAGATGATACCGACTTCGAGGAGTTACTGGCAGGGGCTAAACACTTGACAGTCACATATATGTTGAGGCATGGGCCTGCAGGTGAAAATAGCGAAAGACCTGCGCTCCCCGAGATCCCCCAAGGGAAATACAGTGTTATCTATACCGACCCACCCTGGCCTGTGGGGTCCATAGATCTGGGCAAGTGGCAAAATCCTATCGATGCTAAGTACCCTACCATGAATATCGATGAGATAAAGAGGCTCCCCGTCACAAGTACCGCAGCAGATGATTGCTCTCTATTCATGTGGACAACTCACACATTTCTACCAGACGCACTAGCAATTATTAAACATTGGGGCTTTAAATATCACTGCTTAATAACATGGGATAAGGGAGGGGGATGGACCCAGTTTGGCTTTCATAGGATGACGGAATTTTTGGTGTACGCTTACCAGGGTCGAATGAATGTAGATCAATCCGGCAAGGCTATACCTACGCTAATAAGTGAGAAGAAAACGTACCACTCCAAAAAGCCAGACTCTATTAGAGAATTAATTGAGAAGAAAACGCCAGGACCAAGGCTAGAAATGTTCGCTAGGGACAAATATGAAGGTTGGGTATCGTGGGGCAACCAAGTTGAGAATGATTGACATAGTAAGACTACAAGAGGGGATAGAGGGTGAAGGTGTGGTAAGAGAGCTAATAAGGCAAACCTGCAATCTATACTTTCAAGGTGACATCATTTTCAAATATAAAGAAAGGTGGTTTGTAGGTGAGGTCAAACATCAAGCAGTTTTTGACCCGCCTCCATTTAAAGGACATGGGTTGCCTCATTGGCAGCTACGTCACAGACTTCAATTTCAAAAAGATACGGGAATTAGGGCACTACTATTCATTATGGACAAGAATACAAAAGTTATTTACTGGCAGTATATGGACATCCTTAACGATGGCAAATACCATCAGACACACGGGGATAAGCCAAGAAGGGTATTTCCCGTAGAGAGTTTTGAAATACTTAATGTCTCATTAAATGGCTAAAGACCCCGCAACCCTGTTTTATTTTGACAATTTCCTTACCGCTACAAGCCTTTGGGATGAGGCTGAAGTAGGGCAGTATATCCGCATCCTGGGGTACCTGTCAATCAATGGCAGATTGTCAGAAAAAGAGCTCAAAAAAATCTGTGAAAACAGGGTCTTTGAGGTGGTGAAATCGAAGCTGGAACGCGACGATGACGGGCTGTTTTTCAATCACCGCATGGAACTTGAACGGCACAAACAACAAGTCCGTAAAGAATCGGGCAAATTAGGCAGTAAACGCAGATGGGATAGCAAAACCGATAGCAAAGCGATAGCAAAACCTATGGCAAACCCTATGGCAAAACGTATGGCAAAACGTATGCCTTCAAATTCATATTCAAATACAATAACAAATACAATAACAATAACACAAGAAAATGCGCGCGAGGTTGAGCGATTGATTTGTGAAAATTTCGGGGTAAAAGGGAAAGGGGTAAAGGCCACGAATAAGGCTATGCAGGTCTCCCGGTTTGTCAAGACTTTGGAGGATTCAGACAAAGGCACAATTGAGGCTTACTTCGAGTTCAAAAAAGTTACTCGCGACAAATCCCATTACTTGGTAAACTTCCTAGATGGCGGATGGAATAATGAGGACTGGGCGGCCTTGCTGGAAGCTCACAAGAAACAGAACGGCGAGGCGGAGCCGGTAGACTGGGAGAAGATATGATTCACAACGAAGGGTTAAAGGTCCGCGAAATCTTAAAGGAGCATTTTGATATGTTCTGCCGGTTCAATCCGGATGGCAAGTTTGCCAGGGAATCCGAAAATTACCACAGGCTGAACCTCGAGGAGACCATGAAACTTTTATCCCGAGACCCTAAGACCAGGTTCATGCCTTTAGAGGATTTCACCGAAATTTTATACAAAGGGGTCACTGGCGAATTTGATACTGAAAAGTCTTTTACCCCTATCCGGTTAAACTTCAAGACTCTCAAAGGTTGGATTTTAAAATACAAGGTCTTGACGCAAAAGATTGAGACAGGCGGAGAATTCCAGGAGTACGACACACCCGAAGAAACTCCGGACCTGGTAGCTATGCGCGAGGCTGGCGGATGGCTGATACACCGGAGCATTTACCGGGATATGAACCTATCAGGGTGTAACACTTTCGACAAGCTTACCTGCCAGAAAGGTTTGCAGGCAATAGATACCGACCCTAATCCTGAACGATTCAAAATTGAGAAGCAAGTTCTGGAAAACAGGTTAAGTTCTCTATGAAAATCTACACAGAACCCATACACCAATTCGCGAAGTCAGGAGGACATACTTCCAGCTCAAGAATAAACCGGGGCCCGGAGACGCTCTCTAAGAGGAGATCTCTGCTTCGGGGTAGTGGGGACCAGAATCGGGAGAAAGTCGCTCAGAGCTCCTTAAAATGGCCCTGAAGGGCAGAAATAACAAAGACATCCTGCCGCCCACATCCCCAAGAGGAAGATTTCAGTATAATGGACCTTATTGACAAATTCCCAAAAGCCCTCAAGCTCTGGCAATCTGACAAGAAATGGAGGATAGCTGAATGATGAAATTTAAACCAGGATTGAAGGTTACCAGGCATGACGATAATCCCTTATGAAAACCGACGCAATCAAACGCCTGGCTGAAGAGTTTACAGAACATCCCATGAATAATTATAGGGTTTATGCTGAGCGCCAAGTTTTATCCTTTGTTGAAGAACTCCAATCAGGATTTGCTTATGCATCTTCTGAAAGGAAGAGGGATTTTCCAAGGTTTTTCAAAACCGATTATGGCGAGTTGTTCAAAGTTGATGCCATTAAATTATTAAAGACGGTCGATGATAATTCGGTCGATCTAATTTTTGCAGATCCACCTTATAATATTAAAAAGGCCGAATGGGATTCTTTTACCTCACAAAAGGAGTACGTTGATTGGAGTTTAGATTGGATTAGAGAAGCTCATAGAGTATTAAAAAGAACGGGATCTCTTTACGTGTGTGGGTTTTCTGAAATTTTGGCGGATTTAAAATGGGCTTCGGCGAGTCTTTTTAAGGGATGCAAGTGGTTGATTTGGTTTTATAGAAACAAAGGAAATCTTGGAAATGGTTGGGGTAGATCTCATGAAAGCATTTTGCATTTTAGAAAATCCAAAGATTTTATTTTTAACATTAATCAAGTCCGAATTCCGTATAATCAGCATACTTTAAAATATCCCGTTAGACCACAGGCAGAGACATCACAATATTCAAATAGCAAGAAGGAATATGTTTGGGTACCTCACCCTCTTGGTGCAAAACCAAAAGATGTCTTTGAAATTCCTGCTATCTCTAATAGTTCTTGGGAAAAAATGGAGCATGCTACCCAAAAACCCGTTGAATTATTAAGGAAGATTATTCTATCCTCATCTGATTCCGAGAGCATGATTTTGGATCCATTTGGAGGCTCAGGCACAACTTATGCGGTTGCAGAAGCCCATCAAAGGAAATGGATAGGCAGCGAGCTGGATTCAAAATTTTGCCGAATTATTAAAAATCGACTACAGGATAAAGATCACCTAGAAAGAATTCTTTCCGGGAAAGATGAAAAAGAGTCCTTAAAAAGACGAACAAAATTAAGAAGCTAGTTCTGGAAAACAGGTTAAGTTCTCTATGAAAATCTACACAGAACCTATTCACAAATTCGCACAATCAGGGGGACATACTTCCAGCTCAAGAACCAACGGAAGGCCGCACTACATGCTAGATGATGATTTTGTCCCCTGGTTACTAGCCAGACAAAAAGGAGAACCAGCCGCAAAGGTTAAAAAGCTAAAGAGCAAACCAACCGAACAGGAACTTGAGGATCTGTATTTAAACCAAATGCTAACAGTACACGAAATAGCCAGGAGTTTCCAAATAGCCAATCACACAGTGGGTGACCTTCTAAAAAAGTTCAACATTCAGGCCAGGAAGGGAAAGACTGCTCATGTTAAAATGAAATGAAGGTTTTAATTGCTTGTGAATATTCAGGAATTGTGAGAGATGCTTTCTCCAGGAAAGGACACGATGCGTGGAGTTGTGACTTGTTACCAACAGAAAGCGAATTAACTATGCAAGAGGGGAAGCATATTCAGGGGGATGTTGAGGATATTTTGGGGAATGGATGGGATTTGATGGTAGCGCATCCTCCTTGTACATACCTCTGTAATAGCGGGGTTAGATGGCTTGCCGGCAATGAGGAAAGACAAATAAAGCTATGGGATGCAGGGGTATTTTTTCGGCGGTTGCTTGAATCAATAATACCTCAAAAGGCTGTTGAAAATCCTATCCCTCACAAGTATGCATTAAATGTGATTGGAAGGAAATACAACCAGATTATTCAGCCTTGGCAATTCGGGCATCCGGAGTCTAAAAAAACGTGTTTGTGGCTTAAAAATTTACCTCCATTGATGTATAGCCTGATAAATGGCAGAAGGGAGCAAAGGATTTTTAAAATGCCACCGGGACCAAACCGAAGTAAGGACAGAGCAAAGACTTATCCTGGTATCGCTCAAGCAATGGCAGATCAATGGGGTTAAATCAAACAAGCAGAATGAAAGATAAGATAGAACAGTTTTGCGAGAAGTATTATTGGGGATCAGTAGACCCAGCTTTATTAAAAGGTTCTGTCGCCCCCAGAGACGCCTTCTAAGAGGAGATCTCTGCTTCGGGGTAGGTGGACCAGAATCGGGAGAAAGTCGCTCAGAGCTCCTTAAAATGGCCCTGAAGGGCAGAAATAACAAAGACATCCTGCCGCCCACATCCCCAAGAGGAAGATTTCAGTATAATGGACCTTATTGACAAATTCCCAAAAGCCCTCAAGCTCTGGCAATCTGACAAGAAATGGAGGATAGTGTGAATGATGAAATTTAAACCAAGTACTTATGAATAAGGAAACAAGATTGAAGGTTACCAGGCATGACGATAATCATATTCTATGTAAAGCTCTTAAAGGGATTGACCACTTTGGATTTGGCACGTTTCTTTGTGAGCTCAAACCAGAGGAAATCGAGGCTGATGAATTCTCAAAACAGGCTCTTATGTCAGCAGATAACAAAAGCGGGCTAAATGGACTGGAAATGTGGCCTGATAATAGACTTGCTTGGGGTGACCCTACCCATGAGCAATTTTGCGAATAATCTTATCAAAGACCCTGACACTTCCGTATATTTGACTAAGGTCAAAAACTCAAAACAATGCGGAAAATCCTCAAGAACATCATTATTGCGATTCTGGCGGTATTTCTCACCGCTATTGCATTTCAGGGCTGCGAAGATGACGCGCCCCTTCCCAGTGTCCCTCCTGGAGGTTCGCCCCCTCCTCCACCTTGAGGGTAGATTCGTAACATACCTGGGGGTATTGGTCCTGTATATAGCAGGCTTCAATGCGTGGCTTCTAATAGGTAATGATGGGCTGGACTTTGGCCCTTATCTGGCGAACTCTTACCTATCAGGCTATCAGATTTTTATTAACACCATTGGAGTACATTTCTTCTTACCTCTTATCCCCTGGGTGTTGTTATACTCAGTTATACTCTCCCAATCTACATTACCCAAACCTCTATGGAGTTAAAGTACCTAACGATTCTCATAATGATGTTTGTCCTGGTGGCGGTTCTGGTGGCAGGAGAACAGGCATTAACGTATCTAGTAAATCATCGTCTCCGCGCGAACATAGCCCGAATCAAGGGTTTGTATCACTCTCAGAGTTTAAGTACAAGCAGGAGACCTTAAATGAAGTGAAACAGCTTGAATTGAGCTTTTAAGAAGGTATCTCATAAAATAAAAACAGGTATTGAAAAGCAACAAAATACAACGGACTAAAAAAGCGCTAGTTGAAGCTCTTGAGAAAGCTCTCGGAGTGGTAACTGTTGCTTGTAACGAGGTAGACATAAACCGGACCACCTTTTATAGGTACATGAAGGAAGATCCTCAATTCGCCCTGGCGGTGAGAGACACCGAAAACGCTGCCTTGGATTTTGCTGAAAGCCAACTATTTAAACAAATCAAGCAAGGGATTCCAAGTAGCACCATATTCTATCTTAAAACGAAGGGGAAACATCGAGGCTATGTGGAAAGATCAGAAGTTGAAACTACAATAACTCAGAATAACGAGCTCTCTGAGCAGGAGCTCGACAACAAGGTCAATGAATTACTCAGAAAAACTGGAATTGTACAATCTACTAACGGCTCGGCAAACGACGAAAGCCCGGACGGGGTTTCATGATTTTTGTATAGCTGTATTTGAAGATTTTGAATCCAATTGGCATCACGAGCTGATCAATGCCAAGCTAGATGAGTTTGCTCAAGGCAAAATTAAAAGACTCATCATTAATCTGCCTCCACAGCATGGCAAGAGTGAACTATCTTCAAGGCTTTTCCCCGCCTACTTACTAGGGCGAAACCCAGATTGCAAAATTGGAATATTTAGTTACGCGGCCACTCTGTCACAAGGCTTCAACCTACACTGCCAAAGGTATTTAGATAGTGAGTGCTATCAGCAAATATTTCCAGCTACCAGGCTCCCGGAGTACAATGGGCATAACTCAAGAAGGAGAAACACTAGCAAGTTTGAGATTGTGGGACATAAGGGGTTTTATTTCTCTTCGGGCGTTGGTTCAGGAATTGGGGAACCCTTGGACGTTGGGATAATAGACGATCTGTACAAAGGGCGGTTGGAGGCAGAGAGTTCCGTTGTCCGGTCTGCGACCTGGGATTGGTTCACTAACGTTTTCTTAACACGATTCAAGAATTGGGGGCAAGTGCTGATATTAATGACTCGTTGGCATGAAGATGATATTGTCGGGAGATTATTGGAGGAACCAGAAAAATGGGAGGTAATTAAACTTCCAGCAATTGCCAAAGAAGACGAGGAGAATCGTAAAAAAGGGGAAGCCCTCTGGCCTAAGTGGCATTCCTTGGAAACACTTAGCAATATTCAAAGTAAGGCTCCAAGAGTATTTGATTCTCTCTTCCAGCAAGACCCGCACCCTCAAGAGGGCAATATCTTTAAGCGAGAGTGGTTTGAAGTGGTTGACGACTTACCTCCTTGCCAATGGCGGTTCTTTCTCGATACAGCATATACCCAAAAGACTGAGAATGATCCTACGGCATTGATGGCGGCAGGGACGTGGCAAAATGATCTGTACATACGTCATTCAGTAGCAGTTTTTAAGGAGTTCCCGGACTTGATTAAGTATGCTCAGGATTATGTCGTTGAACAGGGTTATCGCGTGGGATCTATCATTGAGGTCGAGCCCAAAGCGTCCGGACTGAGCATAGTCCAGAGCCTAAAGAGGAACACACGCCTGAACGTAAAGAGTTTCAAATTCCCAAAGGTTCATGGGCAAACTCTTCATGATAAGGATAAGGTTACCAGGGCGTATGCGGCCCAGCCATTTGTAGAATCCGGGCGGGTGAAGCTGGTGCGGGGAGCATGGAACGACCAATTCCTGCAAGAAGTCACGGGCTTTCCGAGTGCGTCACATGATGATCAGGTTGATTGCCTGGTGATGGCCGTTACGGGAGCATTCATGAGAGGAATAACTATGAAAACATACGCATGAGGCTGATAGTAATGGGTCCACCGAGGAGCGCCAAGAGCGTAATCGCTGAGTACGTGGCGGCAAAGTTTGGGCTTGAGCACATCAGAACGGACGATTTCCGGTCTGAAGGATGGTTGAAAGCGAAAAGGAAAGTGCTTAACTACCTCAAGCCCAGGAAAGATTTTGTCCTATCTGGGATGCAGGCCCCACGAGTGCTTAGAGCTGGGTTGAAGGTAGACGCTGCCCTTGTTACGGTTTGTGATCTGGAAAGCCTCAAGTATCACTACTGGATGGCCGGAGATGGGCACAAGAACGTGGAAGGCGTAGTGAAGTCCACGAAGACGATCATTGATGAAGCGTTGCGGAGAAATCCAACAGCGGTAATTTATTTGAATACATCAGGGAAGCGATGCCTGAAATTGAATTACGAGGACAGCTAAGGCTCAAGCGACAAATGAACGTGATGGCCTTGGAGGCGAACAATCGCCCATCCAGTGGGTTGCTTATGGATCTGTACCACGTGGATGAGATCGAGCAGAAGCGGAGAGTTGGACTTATCAGGATATTGACGACCTGCAGGGTGGGTAGCATTGATGATTTGGACAGGCTGTGTCATAACACGGTGCCTCTGGACAATGGGGAGCACCTGCCTGTTGAGGAGTTGGAAAAAGGGGCTTTGATTTTCTTTGATTTAATAGAGGCAACAGAAGAATGGAATAAATATGAGCAATCAATTACGAAAAGGGCAGAGGCCCATAATGGGCCTTAACGGGCAACAGTTAAATGCCCCGGAGGTAAGACTCTACGGGGTGGATTGGGACAAGGTGGAAACGCTGGAAGATGTGAAGAACCTAATGCGTCATGGGGGTTTGGGATTCATTAAGGTGATCGGGAAACTTGAAGAAAACAAGATTTACCAGAACCTCAAGGATTATCTGCACGAGAAGCCCTTGAAGGAAGCTAACGTGAGGAAAGCAGAGGTATGAAGATCACCCTCACACTTGAATCCGGCAAGGAGACGATTGACATCCCCAACTGGGGCACGATCACCTTAGGACAGTTCCAGGATTTACAGGGTATCGGAGCGGATCCCGTTGCCCAGCTCTCAGCGTTGACGGGAAAGGAGTATGGGGTGCTAAATAATGCAAAGGCTAATGTTCTGATTGGACTCTTGAGAGCCTTGAGGGAGTTAAACCAAGAGCCGGATCTGAATTTCAAGATGCCTACGGAATTGTTGGGAGTAGAGATACCTAAAAAGGTCGGCTCTTTGGCGTTGGGGCAGACGTTGTTGGTATATCAGAAATTCCTTGAGGGAGAATTGGGGGCTTTGTCGTATGCGATAGCGGTCTATCTACAACCTCAATTGGATGGGGAGTTTGATAGGGAGAAGGCGTTGAAGTTGGAGGGAGTAGTGAGGCAGCTACCTCTAAAGGAGACGTATCCGGTAGGTAATTTTTTTTTGAGGAAACTGAGAAGACTTATCGCTTTTGGCATTCTGCGTTACAGTCTGATCAAGATTTTGAGTATGAACAAAGAAGGGTGGCGGCTGATAGGGCTGATGGTTCGAAGTTATCGAAGTTCAAGGAACTGGAAATTATCGACGAGTTAGTGAAAGGCTGGCATTTGCATCCTGATGAAGTTTTCAAGATGCCCACAGATTGGGCGTTTTCGCTAAAAGAGTTTTGGCTGAGGCAGAGTGAATTCCAGGGGCGCTATCAGAGGGAGTTACAAAACCAACAGAGATGACAATGGTAGGAAAGGTGCGCACCCTGGTAGGTGCGCTGAAAACTTCGACGGGGTTTCTATACGGAGCCCCGCAGGATGTTAATGACCAATTGAAGGATCGGACGGATTGGCCGATAGTGATTCTTTTCCCGGTAGTCCTGAAGAAGAAAGCTACACAGGGAGGGGTATTGAATGTAAATGTCAGGTTGCAGGGGGCGATTCTCAGGATTGGGAACGAGCCGGATGATAAGCTAGAGGGTTTGGAGACCAATTTGGATACGATGGAAGCCAGCCTTGACGAGTTATTTTTCGATCTCTCGCAGGAGGATGACGTGCTACAAGTGCAAAAGCCTGATTTCACGAGGGAATACAAGATTCTAGTGCCGGATAATCGGTTTGATGAGGCACCGTATGGGCTGAGTTTTGATGTTTCGTTGAATTTCATGGAAAGTAAAACGGGGAACCAGTGAGCGATTTAACGGCCCTTTTGAAGAAGTCCCAGCGGTTAGCGGACCTTGGGAACAAGATCACCAAGGCAGTTACGGATGAACAGAGCAGATTGGGGCTGGTGGGCACGGGTGGTTCAAGGGAGTCTTTCCAGGTGCGAATAACTCAGGATGGTATAGAGGTGAGCGGGGTGGAGTATTACAAATTCCTTGGTGATCGAGGGCCGGGAGGGTGGCCTAATGTCCAATCATTGAGGGAATGGCTTCAGGTTAAGGGAATTGAATTGAAGGCCCTTTTCCCTATAGGCCAAAAGATAGCCACAGAGGGAACAGATGTGCACCAGGGTAAAAGGGAGGGCCTTAATGTGGTACAAATCATTGAAGGAGAGCTAAAAGAGTTCCAAAAGAAATATGCGGACGATTTGGAAAGTGCTGTCGCTGACAATCTTGTTAAGCAGTTCAACAGGGTGCGGTAGCTGGAAGCACGCAATAGATGAAAAGATGCACGCGCAGATTTACACACGCGAGACATTAGGTCAGGCGAAGGTAGAGTTTGAGCTTTGGCATGTAGCGATAGCGGATTGGGGATTCACAATAAGGCTGATAATCAGAGGCGAAAAGACATTTAAGCTATGAGCACCATCAAGATACGGGAACGCCCAATCCAGACGGTAGGGAAAATGACGGCAAGGCTGATTGCCCTAAGCGGGGCCAAGTATACGCTATGGAGGCAGGATTACGATATTGACGAGGTAGGAACATCTGGGGGCTCTAAAACTATTGTCTATCTAGATTCTAGTCACGGTGATGTACGGGGGGAGTTTGATGTTACTGATAATCTGTTCGGCTATGGAGAATCTTCCGATGAATCTGTAAATCTCAATGCTAAATGTACTGTTGATACCGAGGCGTTCACGGCAGGGCGGACGGTGCTTACCATGAACGAGCTTATTCATACGACCGATGAAGTGCTGACCTTCGGGGCGCTGCAACACCTTACCGACCGGCCAAACTTCAGAATAGGAGTGCAAGTCGTTGTGGGATCAGTTGCCGGAACCCAGTTTCATTTGGTTCCCAATACCAATGGTAAGTTGATACTTGATGTGGCCTCATATCTAAAGACTGAAATGTCTAAAACCTGGGACGCCAATTTCTTCAGATGGCTTGCTGTAGATTCAGAGATTCTTAAAGAGGCTTATATTATTCTCCAAGAACAGTGGGGGACGACAACATTAACAACCGGGGTGACTGTAAACGATTCGGCCAACGAGTTTCTTGCTATATGGGCTGACCGGCGGGTGGGCGACCCTGGGGCGAAATGATGATTCAATACCAGATTAGTACTACGGGCGGGATTCTGAATGACGAGCCGGATTTTATTGCTATCGG
>CBDFGN010000006.1:0-2057500 GCA_965247065.1 Cyclobacteriaceae bacterium
GAATGCTATCAAGGGGATACAGGGGATGGCGAAGGCGGGCCTGGCATTCATTGCTACGCCTATCGGGGCAGTGATCGGGGCGTTGAGCCTTGCCCTGGGAACGCTGTTTTCTTTTCTGACCAAGACCCAGAAAGGAATTGAGATCATGCGGGTGGCTTCGGCTGCATTCGGGGCTATTGTCGATGTTCTGATCGATAGGGTTAGCATGGTAGGGGAAATGCTGTTCGAAGCCTTCAGCAATCCTAAGCAAACGCTGCTTGACCTGGGGAATTTCTTGGTTAAGAATATCATAAACCGGTTTACTGCCTTTGCCGTAATCCTTGAGGGGATCATTGACCTTGATTTCAAAAAGGTAGGGGACGGGGTGATCCAGTTGGGAACCGGGGTTGAGAATGCTACCGATAAGATGGTTGACGGGTTCAATTCGGCCAAAGAGGTTATCGTCTCGATTACCGAGGAGATCCGCGAAGAGATCAAACTCGCTACTGAACTTGAAAACGCCCTGATCGGGTTAGAAAAAAGAGAAAATGACCAGCTATTACTTGATGCCGAACGGCGTAATGCCATAGAGAAGCTGATCGGACTGACCCGGGATTTTACCTTAGCCGATAACGTGCGCAGTGAGGCTTTGGCGGAAGCGACGGCCCTGGAGATTGAGGGCATGGAACAGGTGCTTGAACTTCAGAGGGAGCGGGTACGGGTCAGTGAAGAAGATTTTGAGAGGGCGGAATCTACGGAGGAGGATCGTCGGGCGATGATAGAGGAAAGGGTAAAGCTGATCGATTTAGAAACCGCATCTCTTGCCAGACAGCGGGAGTTGCAGAACAGGTTCAATGAGCAAGAATCGAAGTTCGCGGCCGATAGAGAAAAGGAAAGGAAGGAGGAACAGAAGCAGGTCAAGGAGCACCATGATTCGCTGTTTGCGGCTTTCAAGGGGAGAATAGATAAAGAGATAGAAACGCTTGTAGAGGCTTCAGACGAGAAGGCAGAATTGGACGAAAAAGAGGCGGTTTCTAAGAAGTCGAACGAGGAATTTATAACGGGAATTATTGCTGATCAATTAGATGAGCAGTCTCTATTGGGTAAAGCGGCCCGAGCGGTGCAGAATAGGGCCAACATCAAGGAAACAATAGGCGTCACCCGGGCCGGGGCAGTGGCGGCATATAAATCTCTTGCGGGGATTCCTATTGTTGGCCCTGTACTAGGAGCGTTAGCAGCGGCGGCGGTGATAGCGTACGGCGCTTTGGCGGTGCAAGAGATGGCTGGGTTGTCGTTCAAAGAGGGTGGCTATGTGATCGGGGGCAGGAGGCATTCCGAGGGGGGAACACAATTTTATGGATCGGACGGGACAAGGTTTGAGGCCGAGAGGGGGGAAGGATTGTTTGTTATGAACCGCGGAGGTATGGATTTTCTCAGTTCCATAAACGACCAGTTCAGGACAGGAGCCTCGAATGGTACTTTTGCCCAGGGGGGTGGGGTCCCTTTAGGAGCCACGCAGAGAAATGAAGATTTGAGCGCGCTGATTGCGGATGCGGTTCGGGAGATTCCCGCTCCCAGAGTTCTAGTGACTGATATTGATGATGGGCTAAGCAAAAAGGTCCAGGTTGAAGATAGGGCAGACTTGTGATGGAAGATATAAAGCTGGAACACGTCATACAGTCGGGGGTCAAGGCGGAGACACTTCTTTTCTATAAGGAGTATACGGACATTTTCCATGACTTCCGGGAGATGGGGAAAGGGTATGACGAGGCGCTTTTCCTGACGGCCAATAAATGCTGTGTGAGCATCCGGACGGTGGAGAAGGCAGTAGGGATTATTAATAAGCTGGACTTACCTAAAATGCTTCCCGAAGAAAAGTAGCGTACAGGACGGATAGGGTACGAACGTATCTTTATTTATGCCTATCCAAGATTACGTTGATTTAATAAAGGGGTTTGATTATGACATAGATAACCCCGGCGTTTCCGGCCTCCACGATCAACTGGTAATAATCGCCCACGACAATATCACGTTCACCTCGGGCGGAAGTCGGTCCACGACACTTACCGGCTATACTTTAGCCAATAACAGGAAGGGCTATTTATTTGAAGGGTTCGCAGGGAATATCAAGCCCAGCCTGACGAGCAAGAGAACTCCCGCGGGGGTATTCTTCATGCATAATCTCCCTTTTATGGTCCACGATTATTCTCAGGATGCGAAGGATAATTTGGAAAGGATGGCCAAGGGGCTATGGATTGGGATGGTGCGGCATCGGAAGCAAGATACGAACGCCTTTGAAGTCTTTGGGGTAGGCAGTGGGATGATAATGGTAGACGGTGGGCTGACCAAAGAGTACCAGAGTGCGGAAACCAATGGAGGGTTTGCGATCCAGTTGGGAACGAATCCCGATGGAGTGGCAGAATCAAAAATGCCACAGACGTATCTCAAGACCGACTATGCCACATCCCTGGGAGATTTCGAGGACATTTACCACGCTCCCAAAGTCACCAATATTACCCCGATAACCGGGAACACGGCAGGAGGCGACAATATTGACGTAAGCGGGGAAAACTTCTTTGACATTGCCGGGACGACTGAGGATGTGGACAGCGTTGACTTTATCAATGTGTCGACGAGTGCGGTCACCAATCAAGCGGCCTATACGGTGGATAGTGATACTAATATTTCCATTACATCGAGTGTGGCTCTTGCTGCGGCTTCTTATTATATCCGGATTACTACCGCATCGGGAATTGCCACCAGTGATGGCATAATTGTAATAACCTAATGCTGAGAGATCCCACCATAGTGATCCACAGCAATGGCGAACAGTACCACGTAAACAATATCACTCCCGAAGTGGAGGGGATGCTGATCGGAAGGAATGGGGATTATGCGAAAATGTTCTCAGCAGATCCCGAAAGGAGAGCGATAGCTGAGGCAGAGTACGTCAAGCAGCACAAGCGGGCTCCGGCACGTACGTGGGACTTTGATTTGATTGAAAAGAGGTTGAAAAAAAAGAAGAAGAATGCCAGCAATTAATGTATATGGCGACATATTCCAAGGAGCAGAGGAATGGGGAGGTGTTTCTGCCAAGTGGTTTAAGGAGCAAATAGAGGCTCTTGAAGGGGACGAGGTAGCGGTGAACATTCACTCACGAGGTGGAGATGTATTTGAGGGGTTTTTGATTTATGATGCCCTGATAGCGAGCGGGAAAAAGGTGAAAACGGTCGTTGATGGATTAGCCGCCTCGATTGCTTCAGTGATCTTCATGGCAGGGGGAGAAAGGGAGATTGCGGAGAACGGTGAGATAATGATACATAATCCAACCACGTTCGCTGAGGGGGACAAAGAGGACATGGAAAAAGTGGCGGAGAGGTTGCAGGCATTTGAGGAAAAAGCAATAAAAGTATATCAGACTGGCACAAATCTTTCCGATAAGGACCTGGATGATCTAATGAAGGAGGAAACGTGGATGAATGCGGAGGAGGCGGTGGAGAAGGGATTTGCAACTGCCAAGATGGAGCGCATTGAGGCGTTGGCTTATGTTAAACCGGAAAAAGTTAACAATAACAATATCGTTATGAAAGGAATTAAGAAATTGAGTGCGAAGCTGGACGATGCTATCAAGATGTTCGCACCGGAACCCAAGATTATGACTGTCAAACTCCAGGAAGGCGGGGAAATCATTGTGAAAGGTGAGGAGCTTGCAGAGGGTTCGGAATTATCAAGGATGCAGGACGAGCAGGAGGTAGTCCTGGAAAATGGGGACTACACGCTTGAAGATGGCAAGGTGATCAAGGTTGAGGACGGCAAGGTTTCGTCCATTGAAGAACCTGTTGCCGAGGAGGTTATTGAACAGAAGATCGACCAGCTGGTTGATGAGCTGAAAACCTCCAAAGAGCAGAATGAGGCCCTGAAGGATCAGGTCACTCAGTTAGCCAAGGGCGTTCAGAGTCACGGGCAGCCCCCTGGGGCTCCGGGGATGAGCTTGATGGGACAGTTTGGCGGGGCCAAGCTAGAGACCAAATCGGATGCCCGGTTGAGGTATGAGGAAGCAAAGAAAAGGAGAGAGGACAACGCACGAAACAGGACCAAGATTTTCAGTCGATTTTAAAGTAAAGAAACAATGGCATTTGCACTTACATCAAATTACGCGGGAGATGCAGTAGCGACGTTATTTACTCTGATGGATGTTGGAAACGAACTCTTCGAAGGGGGATTCGTTCACATCGAGGAAAACATCGCCAAGAGTCGCTACATCAACAATTTCCAATCGGGCGCATTAGTCCAGAGTTATGCCGCGACCCCTTCCTCAAGTGGAACATTTACCAAGGACGAGAAGGATTTAACGCCTGACCCGTTTTTGATATACCAGGAGTTTGACCCGAATGACTTCGACGATGATTGGGACCCGTTCCAGGGTGGAGGTAATTCACCAATGGAAAGAACGCTGGCCCCCGAAGTGGAGGCTGGGATTATTGAATTGGTCCTGGGGGGAACGAATGGTATCGGCCCCTACATGGGGAAGAACTTGTGGCAGGGGGATCTTGCGGGATCTGATCCTGATAACAAGTTTGACGGTTACCGAACCAAGGCTGCGGCTGATGGCGACGTGGTGGACATTGTAGGGATGACGCTCACAGAGGGGAACGTCCTGGCGGAATTGGAAAAAGTATGGAATGCTGTCCCGACGTTTGCGCGGAATCAGCCGTCATTCTTTATGGCGGTATCTGTGAATACTCATGATTTGTATGGAGCAGCCATCGAAGCGTTAGCCAACAAGGGACAAGATCCCAGTGGAGAATTCCCGGTAAGATACCGAGGCAAGCCCCTGGTTGCTTTCGAAGGCATGCAGGATGATGAGGTCATAGCTACTTATGGCGATACCTCAATCAGTTCCAACCTCTGGGTAGGATTCAGGGATTTGGAAGAGGCATCGATCAAGATTATGCCCGTTCAAAACAACTCAGTAGCGTGGTTTGTGCGGGTTGATTGCGCGGTTGATACCAATTTCAAGTTTGGCGAACACGTGGTTTATTACACCTAAAATAAAGGCAGAGGTTTATTGAAGCGTAAAAAATACTTGCTTTGTCCCTATCCCCGGTCGGGCAACTGACCGGGGAACTCCTTAGAAAGAATGATAACAGATAAATTAAATAAACTGGAGCAGGCCCTGAGCGACCTTGAAAAAGAGGTGCAGAAGGTGAAGGCGGGAAGATCTCGGACGCAGAACACGATTTATTCGATGCGTGAGGAGCTGAACTGGATCAAGCGATGGGGCGATGTTACCGATCCAAAAGATGGCAAAAAAGCAAACAAACGGACAGGCACCCGATCTCGAAAAGCTAGCAGCTGAGGTTGCGGAAATGAAGCAGGGCTATGACGAGGAAGTCGAGAGCCTAAAGGAACAGATCAAGCAATTGGAGTCAGAGAAGAAAAACAAGGTAGAGATGCCAAAGGGCAAGAGAATATTGAAAAAGGAGCACATCCACATCCCAGGAATGGGATTGGTGAAGGCCGAGGACTTCGGGAAGGAGCATATAAAGATCCTTGAAGAGCAAGGAGGGAAGCTGCCCAGTGGAGAGCAACGGGATAGCTACATGGAGTCCCTGGAAAGTAAACTCTACGACAGCCCCAGAGATTGGGAAGAGTTTTTAAAGGATGGCGAAAGGGTGAAAAAGATCATTCAATAAGATGAATGAAGGCTTATCATTTAACAAAAACCCCTTATGTCGCCCGATTACCGATACGGGTTGACAGAACTAAAGGTATCCTAACCTACGGGCCGGATAACCTATACCCCCAAAAAATAGAATTGGTAACGGCCCGGTCAGGGATTACCAATACCGCAATCAACACCTTACGTGATTTTGTAAAAGGGCGGGGCTTCGAAAATGAAGCTCTAGGCTCTTTGGTTGTCAACGGTAAGGGGCAGACGATGAATGACATACTGGGGGCAGTGGCGGAGGATTATGCACGTTTCCGACCCTTTGGCCTTCACTTCAATTTCAATTTAGTTGGACAGATTGCAGAGGTAACCCCCATCAAGACCAAGTACATCCGGTATTGGGAGCCAACTGAGGCCGGTGAAGTGGTCGGCGTTGTCTTTTCCAGGAATTGGGAGCGGGATGCGGACAAAAAAAGGATGTTCGGAGATGATAAGATCATATACCCTTTGTTCAATGCAGAAACGGCCCCGGAGCAGATTCGTGAGGTCGGCATTGACCAGTTCCCCGGGCAAGTGTTCTATTGGACTCCGGAGGAGGGCACTTACCCGGTAACGATTTACGATTCGGTTCTGGATTCGATTCAGACGGACGGAGAAATCCAATTATTTGAGATTTCAGGCATACAGAATGGTTTTATGGCGGGACACCTGGTAAAGCACCCGGGGGAATTTCAGAGTGAAACGGAGAGGAATCAGTTTATCAAGAACATCAATCAGGGAGTGGGTGCGGAGGCCAATAACTCAAACATCCTGGTAGATTTTCCACAAGGGGAGATACCGGAACAACCCATTCTTGAGAAGTTTGATATACCCAACCGGGACAACATGTACACGGAGACCAGGAAGGCGGCCAGAGATAGGATCGTGCAGGCATTTGGAGGCTTCGGGGGCTTGTATGGGGTCAGAGCAGAGAGCGGGATGTTTAACCAGGAGCAGACGGCTCAGGAGATGATCGCCTATAATAGGAAGAAACAACCGGATCGGGATGTGATCAGCAGGAGCTTTGAAAGCTGGGCGCCCTTCTTTGCGCAGCCTATGGGAGAGGACTTCACAATAAAACCGTTGCAAGATGACGCTACTACTGGAACGGAGTGATTTTGACGACTATCGATCTGTTTCTCAGAACATCGGGACGCGATTGAATGCCTTCATAACGGAGGCCCAGCAGGTGGATCTGCGGAATTTCCTGGGAGCGGAGTTCTTTACGGACTTCATCAATAAAATGTTCGCTACCAGGACGGGGACGATCTCCGGGGCTTCGACAACCATCACTGGAGTGGGAACGCTTTTCACATCAGAACTGACGGTTGGGGATTATATCACGGTGACGATCTCAGGAGCGAGGGAGACCAGGGAGGTGACGGTAATAGGGGGAAATACGAGCTTAACCATAGCCAGCGCCTTCTCTGCGGATCCCAGTGCCGGGGCCTTCACCTATAATCTTGAGAAGTATCACGAGTTGTTTGTGGGGTTGGATTACACGTACTCGGGAGAGGTGATAAAGCTGGAAGGACTGAAACCAGCCTTGGTGTACTTTGCCTACGCGAGGCTGCTGTTACATAACCCGGTCCAGGTGTCGCGGTTTGGCGTGGAGGAAAAGGAGAGTGGCAATAGCCAGGGCTTGGACATTCAAAGGATCAGGGCGGAGCAGAAGGATGCCAAGGCGGTAGCGTTGAATTATCTGGCGGATGCGGAGGCATACCTGGATGCGAACAATACGACTTTCACGTTTTGGGAAGGTCGGGGGAAATTAAATAAAACGGCTTTTAAACTAACTAGAATATAATGGCAAACAAGACAGTAACATCACCTTTTGAAGAAGTAACAGCGGGCGATACAACTGAAAGCACATTGACTATCGAGAACCATGGAAGGGGTCCAATGGCGGTAGTGGTGTATATCGAGACAGACTCAGGTAATTCGGGAACAATCCAGTTTTCGGTAAACAACACGATTGCGGCGGAACATCCGGCCACAGCATCGGGAAAGAAATTGCCCCCCATGAAGGTTTGGGACGGAGTGAGACTTCGATGGAAGCAATCCAACGGGGCTGATAAGTTTACAATCGGCTATTGATGAATCAAGAGGAAATAGCTGTTGCAGCTGAGAAGTGGTGGCGAAGGGATGCCGGGTTGCCGGTGTATCCGTACCATTCCCACGCTGATATAGTTTGTGCCTTCGGAAGTGACAATTTAGGGTATTTCACCAAAGACGGCGGGGATCTTGTTTCCCGGTGGTGGGATGAACGTTCTGGGGACGATTCACTGAATTATATGAAGCAGGATACTGGACCCAACCAACCGCTATACGTTTCCGGTAGCGGCTTGCAATTCAATACCACCGATTCATTCACTAGTAATGCAGCGATAACGTTTGGTACCGCCTTCTCCTTTATATGGGTACTAAGCCATACGTCAAGCGGACTCCATTGGGATCTTGCAAATATTGATGCTAGTAATAAGTTTCAGTTAAGGACAGGCGAAACTTTCAGGGTTCGGATTGGAGGGGCCAACGATGAGAGTGGGGCGGTTTCCGAAGGAACGACCCATATCATTGCAGTGCGAAGAGATGGGTCGGATCTGAATATGAGGGTGGACGGGGCAGCCTGGACTTCTCATGTTTGCAATGCCGGATCAATGGGATCAGAATCAAACTTTTTTGTTGGTGGAGACGGGCGTTTTACGGAAAGCTGGATCAAATTCAGTTCAGACATTACCGAAGCCACAATGGATAGTTATATAACAGGAATCAATAGCAGATATTCAGCCTTCTAATGTCAGAGACACAAAAATATGGGATTGAAATCCCCGCTGCATCCTTTAGGGATTACCAGGAGCTTGCCGACAAGGTTTATCCGGTAATAAAAACCGACCTGCGGGGGAACTTTACAAACTGGGGTGACAAATCGGACCCCTGGACCAATTCGACGACCGGCAATTTTATGTTCCTGTTTCCGGTACAATGGAGCCTTACCAAGATCAAGAGTTTTTTGGGCAGGGTTGGGCTGAGTTCTTCGCTATTGACCTATGCCAGGGCCAATCTAGAAAAAGCCGATACCACCGACCGGACAGATAATGAATAGAAAAGAGAACGGACACCTGGAGAAATTGGCGGTAATGATTGCCGAGGTCCATACAGATGTCAAATGGATAAAGGAGAAGCAAAAAAAAGATGATGTTTTCAGGGAGAAGTACGAACCTGTATTAGATGTTGTCATCAAGAAAGTGGATGAGCACGAGGTAATAATCCAAAACACCAAAGGAGGGATAAAGATTGCCAAGTGGGTTGGAGGGGTTGGAGGGCTGGGAGGACTTGGAGCGTTTTTAAAGAGTTTGGTTGATTGAACAGATTAAAAAGAATGGATATACAGCATCTTAGGCTAGATAATAATAAAACTTCTTGTAGGGGAGCTATCTATATTGATACCATTTTTTATGGAGTGACGATGGAGGATCCTGTTCGAACAGAAAAGATTCCTAAGATTACGGCCATTCCGGCAGGAGAGTACGAGGTGATTTTCAGAGATGAGCCCAGTACGAAGCGCGAACAATATCGGGCAAAATACGATTGGTTCCACAATCACTTGTGGTTGCAAAATGTTCCCGGCTACCAATGGGTATATATACATATCGGAAACTACCCCAAAAACAGTGATGGGTGTTTGCTGGTAAATAACATCCTGTATTCAGATGACAATTCGAAAGAAGGGCAGAGTACAGATGCTTTTCGAAAGTTCTATTTGAAAGTTAAATCGGCTTTAGACAAAGAGGAGAATGTGAAAATCATTATCAAGAATGTATTCCAAGCGGTTGGCCAAGAAATACTATCAGAATGAAAAAGAAATTCAAAGATTCCAAGTTCGGAAAGTTTGTCAATAAGGTAGGGCAGTCAGGAGTAGTAAAAAACATACTCGCTCCGGCCCTCGGGGGTGCTATTGATTCAAGTCCTTTTACCATCCTTGCCAACCCCATTAAAAAAGTATTTGACAAAGACGGGGACGGTAAACTAACGGGGGCAGACATCAAGTTAATGCAGCCCAAAGATTTTATCTACATTGCCGGTGGTGTGGCAGGACTACTAGCCTTAGTAAAGTACGGGGTTATTGATTTCGGCCAGTTAATTGAACTGCTAAAGGTTGTAATTCCAGGCGTTTGAATGAATTCGTTTATTTGTAGTAGCAGGCATTCCAGGAACTAGCCCTTTAAGGCAAGCCCTCCGGAGTTTGGAGGGCTTTTTATTTTCGCCAAATGACTCCCGAAGAACTCAGAGCTCACCGGCATAAACTGGGAATGACCCAGGAGCAATTATATACAATAATGCAAAAATAACTTGACTTCCTCGCTCTTTTTTGTTATATTCTTACTATAAGGAGATATAGAACTTGTCCAGCGTTGCGTTGATTCCACCGAGGCAAAGGTTGTGCTTGATCCCTTCATGGGATCCGGTTCTACGGCTATAGCGGCCGAGGCATGTAACAGAGATTGGATAGGCATTGATATTTCTCAAGAGTATTGCGAATTGGCAAACGAAAGAATTCTATTGAATAGAGGCCTGTTGAATCGAAAACATTGGAACGCAGGTTAGGCGGTCGAAAAAGGCAACATTTTCCCCCTAACTCCTATTAATAGGTATGAAGACAAAAGAACTGATCAAAAAGATACGGGGTCGGATCCGGAAAGAAAAGTTTTGGGAGGAGGCGGAGAGAACGACCATCATCAAATAATCCGGGGGTTATGTGGTAATTGTCTACCACATTTGGTAACTTCGTGTCAGTAAGTTACCAATTACCCATTTTTTTAAAGCATAATCGTAACCCCTTTTATAGGAATGGAAAAAACCCTAGGACGCCATCTAAAGGAGAGGCGTATCAAGAGCGGTATGACTTCGAGAGAATTCTGTAGGAAGTCAGAATTAGATCCAAGTAATTGGAGCAAGATCGAACGAGGCTTGCTCGAGGTTCCCAAGACGGAACCCGCATTGAGGCAAATCGCAGAGGCCTTGGAGTTAAGTGAACAAGAGTATCAGGAGATAAAAGATCTGGCACTTATCCAAGCGATACCGAAGGATTTAAGACCGGATGAGTCCGTCCTTGAAAAACTTCCACTTTTTTTCCGAACAGTGAGCGGAACAAAACCGAACGAGGATGACCTAGAAAAGTTAATTTCCATGATTAGAAGGGAATGGCATCAAGGTGCAGACCAGCAAAGCTAAATAATGCCCATATAGGTCAGATTATTGACAGCTTTTGTCGGAATCACATGATTGACAGAGGCTTGGTTCCAATCAAGATTGAAAGAATCATAGAATTATTGGGATTGGATATAGTACCAACTCCTGGTTTAAGATCACCATTCTCTGCTGGAGTGGAAGGACTACTAACTGGTGATCGCTCCGCTATCCACGTTGATAACGATTCTTTCAACGATCCAGGAGCTCAGCCCAGGTTACGATTTACTCTAGCTGAAGAACTGGGTCATTATGTTCTACACGAAAAATGCTATGAGCAGGTCACATTCACTGACATCGCCGACTATAAGAAATGGGTTAGTCAAATGGACGATAATGATTACAAATGGTTCGAAAGACAAGCGAAAGAGTTCGCTGGTCAATTTCTAGTCCCTGTAGAGGTATTGGAGGTTGAAATGCAAAAGATACGATCTACAATAATTATGCTGAATAAGAAATATCAAGGATTCCCAGATAAGATTGAGGGGGTTAAGGCATTGGTGGCGGCCAAGCTATGCCCCAAATTCCATGTTTCCTCCCAAGTTATTGAGACAAGAATTAGACTGGACGGGTTAGAGAACTATTTAAAGACCTAGCTGGCGTATATTTCTGGGTCTTGGTGTTCTTTTCGATTTCCCCCTCACAAAATCTCCGGAATTTTTCCTATTGCTTCTTTAGCTGACTTCTGTCCTAGAAGATCCCTTCCACGGCTTGCCTTTTTTCTTTATCCACAATTTTGGCGTATACCTCAGTAGTCTTAATTGATTTGTGCCCTAACAGGGATTGGACAAGTTTAAGATTTCCAGATTTCCTAAGAGCGAAAACGGCGAAGGTGTGCCGCGAAGAATGGAAGGAAATATTCTTTTTGATTCCGGCTTCCTTAACCCATTCCCTCAAGACCCACCACAGGGCAGCAACTTTTTTAAAGACCTGGCCTTCTTGCTTGTGATCCCTGAACAGTTCAACAGCCTCAGAACTTAGCGGAAGATAATTTATCCCTCCTCCCTTGGACTGATCGAAAACTATTGAATATCCGTCAACATCTTTTTTGATGTCGGACCATTCCAGGTTTTCCAAATCAATTTTTCTTAGCCCGGTTAAGCAGGCAAACAAGAACATCCTTTTTACTTCCGGGTACCGGCAAGGGGTGGAGGCCAAGGTTTTGTATTCACCGGAAGTAAGGTATGCCTTGGGGCTCTCTTTTTTTTTGATGCTTTCAACCGGGATTGCGGGGTTGTAAGTTATTGTTCTGCTTTTGACCGCTTTATTTAGAATAGTTACAAACTTCGAAAAATAGATACGAGCTGAGTTCTGGGAGACCTTCTTCAATAGGTAGTCCCTGAAGGCTTCACAAAATACTTCGTCGATCTCCTTAAAGACTAAAGCGGGGCTGAAGTTTTCCAAATGCCTTAGTGCATGATGGTAGCCGTCATGATTGGATCCATACTTGGTGCTGATGAAATTTTCTGCAAACCTATAGAAGTTCCTGCCCAGTTCTGAGGGGGCTATTTCTCCGTGTTGGCTGTATGACAAATCAAGCTCTCTTTTGGTTCTTATCTTTTGGGCAAGTCTTAGCACTTCCTTATTATTGTCTTTATCCTGCGGCCTCAGATGAAGATTCAGAAACTCGTAACTTCTCTTCCCTTTATGTTGAATGTCCAGGAAAAGAGACGTGCTTTTTTTACCTTTCCTTTTTCGGAGCTTGACAGTCAAACCGTTACTCGTTTATTTAGTACCAAATTAGTCCCGGTTAATAAGCAACATATAGCAACGTACAATGGTTATAACACCCATAAAAACACCAATAGCAACGTATAATGCAATATAGCAACTATCTGCCCTTAATTGTTACAAAATTTATTATTTTTGCCACGGTTCTAACCTCTTAATTGGGCCCAGAACATATGTCAAGATTTATCAAGCTACAAAGAGGATTTGACATAAACCTGGCTGGAAGGGCCGAAAGCAAGATAGCTGACTGCCCTCAACCGGAAACCTTCTCCTTGAAACCAACTGATTTTATTGGCCTTCAGCGACCCAAGGTTTTGGTGGAGGTTAGGGACAATGTCAAAGCCGGGACACCTCTGATGTTTGACAAAATGCAGGAGGATGTTCTTTTCACTTCTCCGGTGAGTGGAGAAGTTGTTGAGATCAACCGGGGTGAAAAAAGAAAGTTGCTTGATATTCGGATCCTGGCGGACAAGGAGGTTGAATTTGAGGAATTTCAAAAGCATTCTGTTTCAGAGGTTGAGAACCTGACCCGGGAAGCGGCAACACGCCTTATCAAAAAAAGCGGCAATTGGCCAAACATCATAATGAGGCCCTATGGAGTAATCGCTAATCCGGAGGATACCCCCAAGTCGATTTTCATTTCCGGATTCGACTCTTCCCCTCTGGCTCCAGATTACGACTTCATTTACAAAGGAAACGATCAGAGCTTCCAAGCCGGAATTGACGTATTGAAGAAATTTACTACTGGCCAAATACACCTGAATATAAATTCGAAGGCGGAGGTTCCTCACATGTTTGCCCATGCAAAGGGAGTTGAGCTCAATAAATTCTCGGGGCCACATCCTGCCGGAAATGTTGGGGTGCAGATTCATCACCTGGATCCGGTGAACAAAAGGGAGATGGTTTGGACGCTGAGCCCGCAAGGAGTAATTCAAATTGGCAGGTTATTTATTGAAGGCCGTTACGATACCTCAACACTTGTCGCTCTCACTGGATCCGAGATCAAAGAACCCCAGTACTATTCGACCTATTCAGGAGCAGGGGTAAACAAGATGCTTGAGAACAACCTTAAGCAGGAAAATGTCAGGATTATTTCAGGTAATGTGCTGTCGGGAGAAGCCATTCAACGCCGCGACCACCTCGGTTTCTACCACCAACACCTAACCGTTATACCAGAAGGCAATTATCATGAGATGTTTGGCTGGTTGCTGCCGACCTTCACTAAATTAAGCTTTCACGGGGCGCTAGGCCTTCTCTCCGGACTCAACTCGGCTAAAAAGGAATATGTGCTGGACACGAACACAAGAGGTGAAAAAAGATCCTTTGTACAAACCGGTGTTTTCGAGAAGGTGGTCCCAATGGATATCCTTCCGACCTATCTCATCAAGGCCATTTTAGCCGAGGACTACGATGACATGGAAGCTTTGGGTATTTACGAGGTTATTGAAGAGGATCTGGCTTTGTGCGAGTTCATCGACGTCTCCAAGCATGAAATTCAACAAATTGTTAGGGATGGCATTAATTTATTAATGACCAGCAACTGATGGAATTTATCAGAAAACAAATAGATCAGATTAAACCCCAATTTGAAAAGGGTGGTAAGCTGGAGAGGTTCTATTTCATATTTGAAGCTTTTGAGACGTTTTTGTACGCTCCTGATTCCGTTGCCCCCTCAAGAGGAGCTCACATAAGAGATGCGATTGACCTGAAAAGGATGATGAACACGGTCATTGTTTCGATGCTGCCGTGTCTGTTGTGGGGCATTTGGAATGTAGGCCACATGCACTATTTGGCAGTAGGAGAGGTTGCAAGTGAGATTGACAAAATACTTTTGGGGCTGAAGATCGTTCTACCCATTGTAGTCGTTTCCTATGCCTCCGGGTTGGGGACTGAATTTGTCTTCGCGACGATTAGAAGACACCCGGTAAACGAGGGTTTCCTGGTTACCGGGATGCTCATTCCACTGGTCATGCCACCAACGGTTCCCTTGTGGCAAGTGGCGGTGGGAACCGTGTTCGCCGTTATCGTAGCCAAGGAGGTCTTTGGGGGGACTGGTTATAATATTCTGAACGTGGCCCTATCCTGCCGGGCCTTCCTGTATTTCGCCTACCCGAGCGAGTTATCCGGAGATGTTTGGACCTATATTGGAGATGGAAATACAATTGAGGGGTATTCGGGCGCCACCGCATTGGCTATAGCCGCGGAATTTGGAGCCAGTGGATCCGAAAATCTGGTGATCGATGCTCTAAACTCGGTATCGTGGGCGCCAGGATTATTTTCTGAGGTAAATCTGTTTATGGGCTCCATTCCAGGCTCCATAGGGGAGACCTCCACCCTGATGTGTTTGTTAGGAGCTCTAATATTGATTTTAACCCGGGTAGGTAGTTGGAAAATCATGGTAAGTGTTGTTGTGGGTGCCCTTTTGACCGGTTATTTGTTTAACTTGATAGGAGCTAACAATTATATGCTAATGCCCGCCCATTATCACTTGGTGATTGGGGGGTTCGCTTTTGGTACGGTTTATATGGCAACTGACCCCGTGACCGCAAGTCAGACAGAACGGGGTAAATGGATATACGGGTTTTTGATTGGTATGATTACCGTTATTATCCGAGTGCTAAACCCGGCTTATCCGGAGGGAATTATGATGGCAATTCTATTGCTAAATGTATTTGCCCCTCTGATCGATCACTATGTTGTTGAAGCCAACAAAAAAAGAAGATTAAAGCGTGCGACAGTCTAATTTGTATATCGTAATCTTTTCAATTTGCCTCACGGTAGTGCTGGGAGCTGTCCTTTCCGTAACGGCGGTAAGCCTTAAGCCCATTCAACAAAAGCAAATTGAGCTGGAAAAGAGGAAACAGATACTTGGCGCCGTGATGCAATTAACTGGGGAAGAAGATGTTATGGCCCTTTATAAGGCTAGAACCGAGTCAATGGTAGTGGACATAAGCGGCCAAGCGGTGCAGAACGACGCCGATGGGAACGAACTCATAGCGGAGAATGTAAACATCGCAAAAGAGTTCAAGAAGGATCCTGGCGATCGACTCTATCCGGTGTTTAAAATTATGAAGGAGGGCAGTTCTGAAGTCGAGGCCTATATTCTGCCCACCTACGGCAATGGTCTTTGGAACAACATTTGGGCCTACATCGCCCTGGATACTGACCTCAACACGGTGAAAGGGATTTCATTCGACCATGTCGGAGAAACTCCAGGGTTGGGAGCCCGAATAACTCAGGGATCAATCCAAGAGCGTTACGTCGGCAAAAAGATCTTTGATCCTTCCGGCAATCTGGTGTCCATCGTAATGAAAAAAGGGGAAAGAAATGATGCCAGCATGTTTGACGATCACCACGTTGATGGACTGTCGGGAGCTACCTTGACCGCCAAAGGGGTGAATGCCATGCTGGAGGATTATTTAGCCGCCTATTCCGGCTTCTTTGAATCTGTTGAATCTAATTAACCAAACATAATATTAAGAAATGAGTGTCGATGTTTTAGATAGTCCGATAGTTAAGCAGGCGGCTGAGCCTTTATTGTCCAAACGTCGGAAGAAAATCGTTTCTGATCCTCTTAGCGACGATAATCCGATAACTGTTCAAGTCTTGGGTATATGCTCGGCGCTAGCTGTTACCACTCAGATGGAACCCACGTTTGTCATGTCGGTCGCCGTAGTTTTTGTTATCGTTTTCAGCAATCTGAGCATTTCTGTGATGAGAAACCTTATTCCAAACCGGGTAAGGATAATTGTTCAACTGGCGGTGATAGCGTCGTTGGTGGTTCTGGTGGATCAAGTGCTTAAAGCCTACTTCTATGACGTTTCGAAATTGCTTTCTGTATTCGTTGGTCTAATTATCACTAATTGTATAATAATGGGTAGACTCGAAGCCTTCGCAATGGCAAACAAGCCCTATGATTCCATCCTGGATGGCTTTGGCAGTGGATTTGGATATGCATGGATCATACTGGCGGTAGCCTTCTTCCGAGAGTTGTTCGGATCTGGTGCGATCTTCGGTTTCAAGATCTTTGAAGCCGTAGGAATTCAAAATTTTCCCAACAACGGACTCATGGTCAATTCCATAGGGGCGTTTATCATCCTGGGTCTAATTATTTGGGTGCAACGCTCGGTGAACGGATATGTGGAGCATTAAAAAATCGGACAATGGATCTTATTAATCTTGCTATACGATCGATATTCGTCGAAAACATGATCTTCGCATACTTTCTTGGTATGTGTTCATTTTTGGCAGTATCAAAGAAAGTCTCTACGGCGATTGGCTTGGGGGCTGCCGTAATCTTCGTTCTCACGCTTACTGTTCCAGCAAACTGGATGCTTCAGCAGTTTATTTTGACCGAAGGAGCACTTGGATGGCTGGGTGCCGAATTTGGAAGCGTGGATTTGACCTTTTTGCAGTATATCATGTTCATTGCAATTATCGCAGCTATGGTCCAATTGGTGGAAATGATTATTGAAAAGGTATCCCCAGTGCTTTATGGCAGCTTGGGAATTTTCCTACCGTTGATTGCGGTTAACTGTGCCATACTTGGATCTTCATTGTTTATGGTTCAAAGAGATTACACTTTATCGGAGGCTACGGTTTTTGGTTTCTCTTCAGGGATCGGCTGGTTCCTGGCCATCGTGGCCTTGGCTGCTGTGCGTGAAAAGCTGAAGTATTCCAACGTGCCCAATGGTTTGAAAGGTCTGGGTATAACCATGCTCATTACCGGTCTCATGGGGCTTGGATTTATGTCATTCATTGGCATCAGCATTTAAATTCATTCAGTTCATCGCTGGAGCTCTGTCCGGTCGACAGGGCTCTTTTTGTTTCCATACCCATCGTGGCCCTAAAGTTTGTTATCGGCGATATACACGGTTGCCGTCGGACTCTTGAAGAGCTGATCGCCAAGCTTGCTCCCACCAAGGACGACGCTCTCTATTTTCTGGGAGATCTAATTGATCGAGGCCCGGATAGTCAGGGCGTGGTACAATCGTTGATAGATCTTAGGAGCAGGGGTTATCAAGTTCATTGTCTCAGGGGGAACCACGAGGAGTTTCTCTTAACCTCTCAGGATAACTCCGAAATCTTTGACCTCTGGATGGGAAACGGGGGAGGAAGCACTTTGAAATCATACCACTGCGAGTCTGTAATAGATGTTAATCCGAAACATGTTGGCTTCATCCAGGCTTTCCCATTCTACCTTAAGATGGATCAGTTTTGGTTAGTGCACGCAGGCTTTAATGGCCATCTGGAAAATCCGCTTGATGACCAGCACTCGATGTTATGGATACGAAATTTCGAAGTGAACCTTGAATGGCTTCGATCGGATGTGATCATTCACGGTCACACTCCAACGCCTTTGGAACAGATTAAAAAGACGGTCGACTTCCCGGAATCTCAGGTCATTTGCCTTGATGGTGGGTGCGTTTTCAATTATCTTGAAGGAATGGGTTACTTGGTAGCCCTGGAACTTACACACTGGAAACTCTATAGTCAGTATTGCCTTGACCAAACCGATTCCTAACCCCATGATTGAATTGATCCAGGGAGACATTTGCGGGATCGAAGTTGACGCTATTGTGAATGCCGCTAATTCCAGGCTGGCTGGAGGCAGAGGTGTTGATGGCGCGATTCACAGGGCCGGTGGGCCTAGCATCATGAAGGAATGTGATCGGATAAGAGAAGAAAGGGGAGGCTGTCCAACCGGTGAGGCGGTGGTTACTACTGCGGGAGATTTGCCGGCAAAATATGTGATCCACGCTGTTGGGCCTATATGGCAGGGAGGGGCCTTTGCGGAGACGGAGTTGTTGGCGAGCGCTTATCGAAAAAGCCTGGAGCTAGCTGAAAAACTCGGTATAAACTCGGTCTCATTCCCCAATATTAGCACTGGAGTCTATCGTTTTCCAAAGGAAATAGCTGCTTCAATTGCATTCCTTGAGGCTAGTGAGTTTTTGGAGAACAGCCGTTCCTTCCGGGTAATTTTTGTTTGTTTTGACGATGAGAATTATTCAATTTATCGATCCCAGGTCGCATAGATGAACCCAACGGGACAGCTCGATATTTTCTACTCTCGGCCACCTGAAGAACCATCCCGGAACTTCATCATCTATCGTTCTTCCGCTGGCTCGGGGAAGACGTTTACCCTCGTCAAGGAATACCTAAAGATAGTGCTGCGCAACCCGGATGACTATCGGCACATTCTGGCGGTGACTTTTACCAACAAGGCGACCGACGAAATGAAATCTAGAATCGTAGCCTATCTTGACCAGCTAGCCCGGGGAGAGGTTTTTGATATGCGTCGCGAAATTGAAAAGGATTTCGAGTCAGAAAAGATCGATTTGGTAATGGAGAAAAGAGCCAGGAGAGCCTTGGATAATATCCTTCATGACTATTCCCGATTTGAGGTGAGCACGATCGATCATTTCTTTGCACGGTTGGTTAGGATTTTGGCGCGAGAATTGCAATTGCCCGCCCGTTTTGACCTTGACGTAGATAATGAAAAAGCCATAGAGGAGGCCTTGGAACGGCTTTACGCTCAACTGAATACCGATCAGGAGTTGCTGGTTTGGATGGAACAATTTGCTCTGAACAAACTGGAAGGTAACAAGGGCTGGAAAATTGACTACAACATCAAGGAATTGGGGAAGGAACTCTTCAAAGAAAAATTCCACGAAGGCTTTGCGGACAAGAAAATTGCTATTAATGATCTCAAAGGCTTTGTCTCCGAACTTAATAAAACCCGAAGAGGATTCGTTGAGACCATGCGTGAGCATGCCATCAAGGGTAATAATTTTCTTAATGAACACCAGGTTACACCGGGCGACTTCAAACGCTACACTGCTTCGTATTTTGATAGGGTTCTTTCTGGCCAATACAATATTACCCAGACTTTCGAAGGAGCTGCAAAGGGACAGGAGCGCTGGTACGTGCAAAAGGCCTTGAACAAGGATAAAATCGACCAACTATTAGCAGAAGGTTTGCAGGATATCGCTTCCAATTTGCAAGAATATCATTCGACAATGTACCGAGGTTATACATCGTCCATTGAATTGCTCAAAAACATATACTCCTATGGGCTACTTGATCTGCTTTACAGACAACTGAGGCAATACCGGACGGACAACAACCTGATGCTTTTAAGTGATACTAATTTCATTTTGCGCAATGTCATTCAGGATCAGGATACCCCATTTTTGTTCGAAAAATTGGGAGGTCGATTCAACCATATTCTGATCGACGAATTTCAGGATACATCCAATTATCAATGGAAAAACATCCTCCCTCTAGTCTTCCATTCTATCTCAAGTAACTTCCGTGGGGTAGTGGTTGGAGACATTAAGCAATCGATCTATCGTTGGCGAGGCGGCAATTTTAATCTATTGTTGAATGGGGTTCAGAAGGATTTGAAGCAGTATGTCGAGCAGATAGCAGTCAAAAGCCTTAAAAAGAACTGGAGAAGCAGCCGTAACATAGTCCACTTTAACAACGCATTCTTCAGCATAGCTCAAGCCATACTGCAATCAAACCCTGAAATACCCCCTGGATCCACAATCATAAGGGACGCGTACAAGGATTTAGCTCAGCTTCCAAACCGCGAGACGGACGGGTATGTCGAAATTAGATTCTTCGAACCCGAGATCAATGATTATGGAAAACCCATAAACGGAAGCACAGCGCCACAGCAATATACTCTTGAGGTGATCCATCGGGTAGTCAAATTAGGTTATACCTATGGCGATATCATGATCCTGGTAGATCGATGGGATCTGGCTGGAGTAATAAGTCAACATCTTAATGGCGCCGACATCCCTATTGTAACTGAAAACTCCCTTCTGCTTGAGACTTCCGATCTGATCAGATTCTTGCTAAACACTTTAACCTGGTTGGTGAACCCCCAGGACCGGACTGCCGAAACCAATATGCTTTACCTGTACACGGTGGTGACGCAAAAGGAATTAGCAGACTATCATCCTCTTTTCCAAGGAAATGGCAATTCTGGCACCGCGCTCCTACCTTCGGCCTTTTTGGAAAACCTCAGCAGGATTCGTATAAAGCCTGTTTACGATTTAGTAGAGGAGCTGATCATCGTTTTCGGACTTTCCGGTCAGGCGGATATTTATCTGCAGCGATTCCAGGATGTTTGTTTGGAACAATCCGCCCGAGGCAATCAGGGCATTGCTGATTTCCTGGTCTGGTGGGAAGAGGCCAGAAGCCGCCGGGACAAGAAAAAGGACCTGTCAGTAAAACTCCCACCTCAGACCGATGCAATTAGTATCAAAACAGTGCATCAGGCAAAGGGTTTGGAGGCTCCTATTGTGATAATGCCCTTTGCCAATTTCGAATTGAAACCGAAAGCTCGGAGCACATTTTGGACAGAGAATCTGACAGCTCAGTTCCAGGATTTCAAACTACTTCCCCTAGATTTCTCAAACAATTTATTGGCATCACATTTTAAGGAGGCTTACAGGGAAGAGTTGGTTGAGGAATTACTTGAACGCTTGAACGTGGCTTACGTGGCTTTCACGCGGGCTCGCGATCAGCTATACCTAATGGCCAACCAATTCAACACCAAGAGGTACAAACTAGAAGATACCACCCTTAACAAAATCATTTTTGGAGTCCTCGATAATCCAGGATTCGAGTTCCATCAGAATTGGGAACCTACTCAAGGAATCTGGAAGTTAGGTTCTCCACAAGCTAAGGAGCCGCAAGATGAGGGTCCAACGTATGTCTCTAAGGAATTGGAGATATTCTCATCCACCGATTATTCTCAAAAAGTCACCATCAGGCCCGATTCTAAGAAGTTCTTTATGCTCTTCGATCAAGAGAAATCGGCTAAGATTCGGGAAGGGCTTAAGATCCATGCGATCCTGGAAAGACTTGTGCGTGAGGAGGACCTTGACCAAGCATTGCAACAATGTCGCAATCTTGGACTGATTGACCGGGAGGAGATCAGTCCGCTGGGAGACAAAATAAAGACCCTATTAGAAGATCCCACTCTTAAGGATTGGTTTGGACCTGGATGGAGTGTACTGAATGAAAGAAGCATAATGGACCAAGGTAAGGTCTACCGTCCAGACCGGGTCATGCTTAGAAAGGATTTGGCAGTGATCGTTGACTACAAAAGAGAAAAGAGGCAATCTAGGCATCAGACTCAGTTAAACCACTATGGTGATCTGCTTGGTAAGATGGGATTCAAAACGGTGAAAAAATACGCCGTTTACATTTCAGACTTTTCGATCGTGGAAATAGAATAAGGGATGGACAGATTCTTGGACAACATCATAGAGAAGCTGGAATATGACGATCTTGCCCACTTAAGGGATTATTGTTACGTGTTCCCAACCCGTAGGGCTGGACTATTTTTTGGTCGCGGGTTATCTGAGAAATTCTGTGACCGGACGTTTTGGGCTCCTACTGTTTTCAGTATACGGGAATTCGTAGAATCCTGCTGCGAAACAAGCGCAACGGATGAACTCACGTTGCTTTTCGAACTTCATTCGGTATATCAGAAATACCAAAAAGACCTACTTTTCGATGATTTCTTCTCATGGGGACAAATCCTGCTAAGAGATTTTGATGAAGTCGATAGGCATATGGTTGACGCAGATTTGCTGTATCGAAACCTACAGGAGGTAAAGGACATTGACGAAGCCTTTGCCGATCAAGAGGCTTTGCTGGAAGCCTTCCGGCAATTCGCCAGGGTAATTATGCAAAACCCCGACTCATTATTGGTTACGGAATTCATTAGAACCTGGGAGTTGGTGCGAAAGGTGTTCGTTGATTTCAAATCGCGGCTTAAGTATAGGGGAATGGCCTATGAGGGTATGCTTTATCATGATTTGGCAACTCGACTTACTGATCAAACTTTTGAACTCCCCTATGAGAAGGTAGTATTTACCGGATTCAACGCCCTTTCCAGGTCTGAAGAAATAATTTTCGAACAGCTTAGTAGCCGCGGGATAGCTGAATTCTATTGGGACTCAGATGAATCATATCTCAACGACGTCAAACAGGAGGCCGGTTTTTTCTTAAGGCAGCATCAAAAGAGATGGCCCGGTGAGGATCAGCGGTGGGTCGTACACGATTCAGGGAATAGAGACAAGCAGGTTCACATCATAGGTGTTCCCCAGGCAGTGGGTCAAGCGAAAGCCACCGGACTTATTTTAAAGGAGCGCCTTGATGAGGCCAAAACAGCTATTGTCCTAGCCGATGAAAATCTTTTGTTCCCGGTGCTCTATTCTCTTCCCGAGGATTTGGACCAGGTAAACGTCTCAATGGGCTATCCTTTGAAAAACTCACCTCTTTATTCTCTAGTTCAAGATCTTGTCAGACTGCAGGCCCAAAAAAAGGGCAAAGGGGAAGGAGTCTATTACAAAGCCAGAAATCTCCTGGCAATACTTGTTAATCCGTTTCTTCAAGCACTGGACCAAGAAAGCTGTAGTCACGGTCTCGCTTGGATCAGACGAAGTCATCTGAATTGGGTAAAGTATCCTGATCTAAAACAGCGAATTGGCAATCCTTCTATTGTAGAGGCCCTTCGACCGGTGCCGGACGTGCACCAAGCCCTGGAGACGGTCATCAGCTTCATTCTAAAGCTCAATCACATTTTTTATTCCGAATCTCCAACCCAGGGGATGGATAAAGAGGTCCTTTATCATTTTGTTAAGCTTCTCAAGCAGTTGGATCAGAAACTGGCTGAATTCGATGTTGGAGCCGGATTTGGATTATTAGAGAATATAATAAAAGAAACTATACAGCCTGCCAGGGTGCCTTTTACCGGTGAGCCCCTGGTAGGCTTACAAATTTTGGGTTTTCTGGAAACCCGGGTGTTGGATTTTGAGAATATTATTGTTTTATCGATAAATGAAAACAAAATTCCTACAACCAATATTGGCAGGTCTTATATACCGTTTGCCCTGCGAAAAGCCTTCAATCTTCCAACAACCAGGGAACAGGACTCGATATATGCCTATCATTTCTTTCGACTCCTTCAGCGGGCTAAGAATGCGTTCCTTCTATACGATACAGAGGTAGAAGTGGATGGATCAGGTGAGAAAAGCAGGTTTCTTTTGCAATTGATTGACCATTACCATGCTCACCCGCGCATAAAGGTCTCACAGTCCGTATACACTTCTCCCATCCCGGCCCTAAACCAAACGACACCAAAGATCGAGATTTTTAAGAATCCGGAGATCTATCGGGTCCTGGAAAAGTACCTTGCAGGATCCAAAGCAAACTCAGTACTTGGCCCAACGGCTTTAGGCAATTATATCGATTGCTCACTCCGATTCTATTTCAAGTATGTTGTTGGCCTCCAGGAGTCGGAACCATTCTCTGGTGAAATGAATCCAAGGGAATTTGGCTTGGTCGTTCATGCAGTTCTGGAATCGGTCCTTGAAAATTACGTTGGTAAAACCATCGATGCTGACGTTCTGACCAAAGTAGGTCTTCCTGAGAACATCCGGCATATTTTGATACAGAAGCTTCAGGAGCATTCATTGATTCATGATGATCAACTTCTGGAAGGCCGGAATCTTCTGAATCACAAGATAATTGAGAGCCTAGTTGGGCAGATTCTGGACCTGGATCAAAATCATGCGCCATTCTATCTGATAGCAGTTGAATCCAAAGAGTATAATTTGGAGTTGGAAATCGAACCCAACCGAATAGTGAAACTTGGAGGCACTGTAGATCGAATTGACCAGAAAGTGCGAGAAGGTAAGAGTATTACCCGAATCATAGATTACAAGACGGGTAAGATAGATCTGATGCCTCCATCCAAAGCGGCTAACCCTAATATTGTTGAGTATCTGACCGATTATTTTGCAGAGGGTAAATATAGGGCCGGATTTCAGGGGTACTTCTATGGTTTTCTATTCCATAAGGCTCACCCGGAAAAGCAACTAGTGATCGGGATCTTTGGACTTCAGGAAATCAATAAGGGCATCCAGCTGCTGCGAAACCAGCAGATAATTACTGACGATCTCTTTGCCGAATTTGAGGGGCAACTAGGGAGATTATTACAACAGATTTGGGATCCAAAAATCCCATTTTCCCAAACCGATGACGAATCCAAGTGCGTTTTTTGCCCCTATGCTACTATTTGCTCCAGAAAATAAAAAGGCCATCCGCTAAGCAAGGCCCCGGATATTGTTTATACCGCTGGCTATGCAAGCTGTGCATCCAGCTTCTGAGACAAAACACCCTTGGGAACCGCGCCAATCTGTTTATCGACAACCTCCCCATTTTTAAAAACCAACAGCGTAGGAATACTCCGAATCCCAAACTTGGCTGACACATTAGGATTATTGTCAACATCCACCTTTCCAATTACCGCCTTTCCATCATACTCTCCAGCCAGTTCTTCCACCACCGGGGCAATCATCTTACAAGGGCCGCACCATTCAGCCCAAAAATCTACCAGAACTGGCTTTTCACTAGTCAAAATATCTTCAAAATTGCTGTCATTAATTTCAATTGGTTTACCCATCTTCATTTCTTTCAGAGTTTCAACAAAGAACGCAAATATAAGACAAAAAGTTGCCAATAGGTTTTGAGTGATCCTGAGGAGATATCGGGTGCGGCTTCAGCTTCAAGACTCCTTTTGGGTCATTAAGACAATGACTTCAAGCGGCATATCGGCTCTAATGAAGTAACTCAAAAACGAGATCTGTGGTTACGTCTAATTTGCCACAATCTCATATTTGATTCTGGACTCTCGCTCCATCTCCTCAATAAGTTCGTTCTCGGGATTTACTTTGAACCTGCGGGACAGAAGGTCCACTCCAATCTGTTCTTCTTCGTCCCATATATTTAGTTTCAAGACGCAATTTCCTGAATGGTCCGAGCCTAGCTTTTCCAAGTAAGCAATCAGATCGTCATCCACATTTTTTACATCCACATGAACCACCAGAGCTTTGGTTAACTTTTGCCTTATGTCGCTAAGAAGTTGTACCGTTCGCGGCATGAACTGCCAGACGCCTGGGCGGCCCCATCGCTCCTCTACCTTGCCTTGGAGATAGACGAAGCATCCCACTTGAAGCAGGTGCCGATATTTAAGATAGTCCTCTCCAAAGAAAGCCAGATCCAGGTTGCTTTGATAGTCCTCCAAAGTGAAAAGCCCGAACGGCTTTCCGTTTTTCTGGGTTCGTTCTGAGCTCTTAGTAACGATTCCGGCAATAAAAACCTTTTGGTTCTTGTGAGTCTCCACCTGGTCAGCGGTACATGTGCAGAAGTTTTCAAGTTCAATGCGGTACTGATCCAGCGGGTGCCCTGAGATGTAGAAACCAACCACCTCTTTCTCTAATTTCAGTTTTTCGAGATCAGGATACTCTTCACAATCAGGGGGTTGCGGTGGTGGTATAAGAATATCTCCCTGGTCCCCGAATAATGACGCCTGAGATGCATTTTCTTCACTCTGGACTTTATTTCCGTAACGCACCAATTTTTCAATAAAAGTAGGTTCCCCGTTCATCGCAGAGAAAAACTGATTTCGATGAATATCCGAAAAACAATCAAATGCCCCGGCTAGCGCCAGGCACTCAAATGTTTTCTTATTTACGGACCGTAAGTTCACTCTGCGGGCGAAGTCGTGTATGTTTTCAAAATCCCCTTCCTTATCGCGTTCTGATATTATGGCTAAAACCGCCGACTCTCCAGTTCCTTTGATCGCGTTTAAACCAAATCGGACCTGTCCTTCCTTATTTACCGTGAAAAACGTTCCGCTCTCATTGATATGGGGTCCCAGCACTTCGATTTCCATATGACGACATTCATCCATAAAAAAGGTAATCTTGTCGATGTTGCTATGGTTGTGAGTGAGCACTGAGGCCATGTATTCCGCGGGATAATGAGCCTTTAGATATGCGGTTTGAAAGGCTAGGATTGAGTAAGCCGCAGAGTGAGAGCGATTGAATCCGTAAGAGGCAAATTTTTCCATGATCGCAAAGATTTCCTCCGCACGCTTTTGATCGATATTGTTTTTTTCCTTTGCACCGTTGACGAAGATTTCCTGCTGACGATTCATTTCCTTGTAATTCTTCTTGCCCATGGCGCGACGAAGAAGATCGGCTTGGCCAAGGCTGTATCCCGCCAGGATCCGAGCGGCCTGCATGATCTGTTCCTGGTAGACCATGATGCCGAAGGTGTTTTTCAGAATTGGTTCAAGTAAGGGATGTGGGTACTCGACTTTTTCCTTGCCATGTTTTCGGTTGATGTAGTTGGGGATAAAATCCATAGGACCTGGCCTGAACAGGGCGTTCATCGCGATTAAATCTTCTATGTTGGTAGGACTGAGATCACGCAGGTACTTCCGCATCCCGTTGGATTCGAATTGGAAGGTCCCTACCGTGTCCGCCAGTTGGTAAAGCTTGAAGGTCTTTTGATCGTCCAGCGGAATTTCGTCAATATCAATTTTCCGTCCGGTATTTTGTTCGATCATTTCAACCGCATCCTTGAGGATGGATAGAGTCTTAAGCCCAAGAAAATCCATTTTTAGCATCCCCGCATCTTCGACCACCTTGCCGTCGAACTGTGTGACTAATAAATCGGAGTCTTTCGAAGTAGAAACTGGGATATAATTGGTGATGTCATCCGGAGCGATGATTACGCCCGCTGCATGAATGCCCGAATTCCTCAAGGATCCCTCCAGTTTTTCGGCCATTTTAAGCACCTCAGACCTAATGTCATTTCCTTTCCTTAGCACCTTCAGTTCCTTAACTTCCTCGTAGGCCTTTTCAAGAGTCATGCCCACGCCGTCGGGGATTAGTTTGGCGAGCGCATTCGTTTCACTTAGTGGGAGCTCCAGGACTCTGCCGACATCCCGTAACGCCATCTTGGCGGCCATAGTGCCGTAGGTAATTATGTGGGCGACCTGATTTCGCCCGTACTTTTCCACCACATACTCGATTACCTTTTCCCGGCCCTCATCGTCAAAGTCAGTGTCGATGTCAGGCATTGATATACGCTCTGGATTTAGAAAACGCTCGAAAAGCAAGTCATATTCTAATGGGTCAATATTAGTGATCCCGGTACAATAGGCAACCACCGAACCAGCCGCTGAGCCGCGGCCTGGGCCAATCAATACTCCCATGTCCTTACCGGCATTTATGAGGTCGGCGGTGATGAGAAAGTATCCCGCAAATCCCATTTTTTCGATAATGCCTAATTCCAGGTTAATGCGTTCTTCAATCTCAGCGGAGATCTGTTGATATCGCTTTGGTGCGCGTGCCCCTTCTAGGGTCAGGTGTCTCAAATAATCCTGGGCACTGCTGAATTCTTTGGGGAGAGGAAAGTTTGGCAGCAGTATGTCTCTTTGGAGTTCCGGAGTATTGACCTTGTCGACGATTTCGTTGGTATAGTCTATGGCCGCCGGCTGGTCTTTGAACAACTCGATCATCTCATTCTGACTTTTGAAATAAAAAGAGTTATTAGGGAATCCGAATCGATGGTCCCTGGAGCCGAAACCCTGTCCTTTCCAGATCGGTTTGCTCTTAAATTCTCCTGTGTTTACGCACAGCAGAACATCATGGGCATCTGCATCATCCTCGTTCAAATAGTGTGAATCGTTAGTTGCAATGATCTTAACGTCGTGCTTGTGAGCGAGTTTAAGTAGCGTGGCATTTACAATTTTTTGCTCCTCAAGGTTGTGGCGCTGCAACTCCACGTAATAATCTTCCTGGAAAATGTTTAACCACCACTTAAACAATTCCTCGGCGGCCTCTTCACCTTTGGTGAGGATTGCCTGAGGAATCTCTGCTCCCAAACAACAAGTAGTGGCGATCAACCCTTCATGGTGTTCCAGGATCAACTCTTTGTCTATGCGTGGCCATTTACTATAAAACCCCTGAATGTATCCTAGCGAACACAGTCGAGATAGATTGTGGTAACCGGTTTCGTTCTTGGATAGCATAAGCTGGTGATACCGGTTGTCTTTCTGATCCTTGCTAAATTGTTTCTTATGTCGATCCTCCACAACGTAAAATTCGCAACCGACAATGGGCTTAACACTGTGTTTCTTGGCTTCTTGGACGAATTTGAATGCTCCAAACATGTTACCGTGATCGGTAAGAGCAATGGCTTTCATGCCGTCGGCAGCAGCCTTTTGGTACATTCCAGGAATGCTCGCAGCACCATCAAGTAGGGAGAATTGAGTATGGCAGTGCAAATGATTAAACTCAGGCATTAATCGAAAGTAAGAGATAAAAACGGTCGCAAGGGATGAAAACAAATGTAGATAATTGAACGGAGTGAATACTGACCAGGAAAGAAAATATTTTGGGTTTGTTCAAAATTTATAGTATCAGATGCACAATTTTCTTTTCCTGGTAGTAGGATCCATCAAAGTAGTCCGAAAGGGGATAGACGTGGCTCTCGGTTGTTGTCAACTCAAGCTCCCGATCCAGCTCTCCTCCTTTCAAGTACAAAACCCCATTCTTAAGTGTATTTCTGGAACGGCCATCAACCCTTCCCTCACACCATCTGAGGAACCGCTTCACCGAAGCCACAGCTCTTCCCAATATGAAATCGTAATGGTCCTCAAGATCTTCCGCCCGAATCCATTCGGTACGAACCTGGCGGAGCTCCAGCCGATCGACTATGTTCCGGACAGCAAATACTTTTTTTTGGGTCGAATCAATAAGATGAAATTGAACTTGAGGAAACATTATGGCAAGAGGCAAGCCAGGTAGTCCGCCTCCAGTGCCTATATCCAGAACTCGGGTATCGTCTTTAAAATCAATGATCTTGGCGATAGCCAAGGAATGAAGAATATGATGGGTATACAGGTGGTCAATATCCTTGCGCGAAATCAGGTTAATTCGAGAATTCCAATCGCTGTAGAGTCCACCCAGCTTCCGAAATTTGGTTCTCTGGTCACCCGAGATTTCGGGGAAATATTCAAAAATAACATCAGCCGAATCCACAGAGGAAGTTAAGAATTAGATTAACGCAATCAGCCACCGGCTAGCAGCTAAATATGATCCTTTTTGCCCTTAACCAGATCATACATCAGTTCTCGGGCCCGATGGAGTTGGGCCTTGACGGTTCCCAGGGGCGCCTCTAATTCCTGGGCTATTTCTTCGTACGATAATTCCTGAAAGTAGCGTAATCTTACCAATCGCTGATATTTAGCCGGAAGCTTGGTTACAAACATTTGAATCAGTTCGATTTTTTGACTCTTAATAGCCTCCTCTTGTGGATCCAGGTTCTTATCTTCTACATCAATACTAACGTTTTCTCCGTCATCGTCTTTCAAGGAAGTATTTAAACTAAAAGTTTCCAGTTTCTTTTTTCGTATGAAATCGATAGAATTGTTAGTTGCGATTCGAAATAGCCAGGTACTGAAAGTGAAATCCTTCTTAAATCGGTGCAGGTTCTTGAAGGCCTTCGCGAACGCTTCAATGGTAAGATCCTCAGCATCATCAACGTTGCGCACCATCTTTAGGATCATATGGTAAACGGGTTTTTTATAGCGCTCCATCAATTCTGCATAGGCCTGTTGATCCCCTTTCTGGACCGCATGATCAATAAGGTCAAAATCTCTAAGAGCTTTATCCGAAAATTGTTTGCCTAAGTCCATCTAATGGCTTTTGAATTCATTGCAGAAATCCCTACGATCACGACATAAACCGTATAGAGGAAATCCAAGAACGGAGAATACCAAATATTGTAGCGATCCCCAAGCTTTCGGGCAATCCTTAAATGCGCCCACCCATTCACAATAATCCGCAGCAAAAACCCCACCAGAATGATGGACGATTGTATGTTGGCAGCGGATAAGATAACAAAAGTAGCCCAAAGCAGAACTTGTGTCAGTACCTGTACCCCAATCCTGATCTTATCTGACATTTTGTACATTTTCCCTACTGACAAATGCCGCCTCTTTTGTTTGAAGTAACTCATTATCTCTTGCTTGGGCATTGAAAAGGTAAGAGAACCCGATCCTATACAAACCCCGGTATTAGCTTGATTTGCGTTCTTGTTGACAAAAAGGTCATCATCCCCGCCAGTGACGCTTTCATAACCGTGGTATCCCCCCGATCGTTGGAACAGAGTCTTGCGAAAAGCCAGATTGCGGCCCACGCCCATGTAAGGAAATCCAGCCAGCGCCATACTTAGATAATTCATTCCAGTAAGAAATGTTTCATACCGGATGAATCGATTTAGCCATCCTGAGCCGGCTTCATATTGCGAATAGCCCAGAACGATTTCAAAATCCTTTTCAAATCCATTGACCATCCGCTTAATCCAGTCATTCGATGCTGGATAACAATCATCATCAGTCAATAGGATGAGATCATGGCTAGAGGCCTGAATGCCTTTTGAAAGTGCGTATTTCTTGGAGTTGTACCCTGACGGTGTGAGCTCCACATTAATATATGTAATGAGATGTTCGTCTGACAGATCTTTAAGGTACACGGCAGTACTATCATTAGACCGGTCATTGACCACGATTAATTCGTAGAATTCATAATCCTGGTTCTGTAATTTGTCAATAAGACGGCGTAAGGAGCCAATGCGATTATGGGTACAGACAACTACGGAAACTGGAGGCTGGCTGGCAGATTTTGTACACCCTTTGAATCCAAGAATTCGATCGTAGTAGAAAAATGCGAAGCCCAGTTGAACGCCTAAGCTGATCAAGAAGAGGATAAAAAGTAAGTGGTAGATCATCGCGGGGTCCCGTAGGCGAGTTCCTAAGATAATTTTCAATTAACCAAATTCTTAACCGGAATGGGTAATTTTACGCGATTCTGAATGAATGCAATTTAAACTTCAAGCTACTGATCCAAAATGTGAGGCGCGTGCCGGGGAAATCACCACCGACCATGGGACAGTACAGACCCCGATTTTTATGCCTGTAGGTACCGCAGGCTCGGTAAAAGCGGTCCATCAACGGGAACTGGTTGATGATATTAAGGCTCAAATTATATTAGGAAACACTTATCACCTGTATTTGAGACCTGGCATGGAAACCATTGGACAAGCGGGTGGATTACACCAGTTTAGTGGCTGGCACGGCCCAATGCTGAGCGACAGCGGCGGCTATCAGATTTACTCCCTCGCGGCCAATCGGAAAATTGACGAGCAAGGAGTCACCTTTCGCTCCCATATTGATGGCTCCATTCATACCTTTTCGCCGGAGATTGCAATCGACATCCAGAGGACTATTGGCGCGGACATTATTATGGTCCTGGATGAATGCACTCCTTATCCCTGCGAATACGAATATGCAGTCCAATCGCTACATCTAACCCACAAGTGGTACCGGCGATGTTTGGACCAGTTTGAATCCACCACCTGTCCCCATGGTCACAGTCAATCCCTATTTCCAATCGTACAGGGTAGTGTGTACACTGATCTTAGAAGAGAGTCGGCGGAGGAGATTGCCTCCTTTAATGCAGACGGAAATGCCATAGGGGGTTTATCAGTGGGAGAGGAGCACGATGTAATGTACGAATTGACCGAGTTGGTCTGCCGAATTTTACCGAAAGATAGGCCCCGTTACTTAATGGGGGTGGGCACTCCCGCTAATATCCTGGAAAGTATAGCCCTGGGTGTCGATATGCTGGACTGCGTGATGCCTACTCGAAATGGACGGAATGGCACGATTTTTACAAGTAGAGGTGTGATTAACATTAAGAATGAGAAATGGAAGAACGACTTTAGTCCGTTGGATGACGAACTTGGAGGATTTGTTAGTTCCAATTACTCAAAGTCCTATTTACGGCATTTGATTGCCAGCAAAGAAATTCTTGGTGCTCAGATTGGTAGCATTCATAATCTTGCTTTCTACATGTGGCTGGTTAAATCTGCTCGGGAAAGAATATTTGAAGGAGACTTTTTGTCGTGGAAGAACGCCATGACCTCCCAACTGGACAACAGGATTTAGACAATTGAAAAAGCTAGACAGGTATATTCTCAAAAAGTTCCTAACCACCTTTGTTTTTGTGGTTGGGATGCTGATCCTCGTAATTGTGGTTATCGACATAACCGAACGAAACGACAAATTCATGCGGCACGGACTCACCGTCAAGGAAATACTGCCTTACTACATGGCCTTTATCCCGTATATGGCCAACTTGATCACCCCGATCACAGTGTTTATTGCGACAGTGTTCGTCACCTCCAAACTCGCCAGCCATAGCGAGATCATTGCCGCATTGAGCAGCGGAGTAAGCTTCAGGCGCCTGATGCTACCTTATATAATAGGAGCGGCCATGATCGGAGGCCTAAACTATTATCTTAATGGATGGGTTATTCCGGATGCCAATAAGGTCAGAATAGCATTTCAGGTTCAATATTTCCAAAAACCCTTTTATTTCACTGAGACAAACATACATGTTAAAGTGGCACCTGAATCCTATGCTTATTTGAAGAGCTACAATTCAAACATTAACGCTGGATTCAATTTCACCCTGGAAACCATCAAGGATAATGGACTTATCAATAAGCTCAGTTCTAAAAGAATTCAATGGGATACGCTTAGCTCCCAATGGAAATTAACAGATTGGCAAATGAGAGCCCTGAACGGAGACGGTGAAACCATGTCATTCGGAACCGAATTAGATACGCTAATAAACCTGCAACCCCGGGATTTTGAAAGCACCTACGGCTATCATGAAACTTTGACCAATCAGGAGCTTAACGATTTCATAGATTTGCTCAAATTACGGGGAGATGACGGAGTTAGGTTTTATGAAAATGAACGACACATCCGCAACATGAGTCCTTTCGCAGCACTGATTCTCACGTTTATAGGGGTAATAGTTTCGGCGCGGAAGTCTCGCGGCGGGGCCGGATTTCAAATAGCCTTTGGATTCTTGCTAGCCTTCATTTATATCATTCTATTCATTTTGAGCCGAGCTATTGCCGATGCTGGTTCCATGAACCCGGTATTGGCCGTGTGGTTGCCAAACATAGTCTTTAGTATGGTGGGCCTGTTTATGTACCACACCGTTCCTCGTTAATGGCGGCCCTAAAGAACTATTTAGAATTACATTTCTTAGTGGTCCTTTGGGGCTTCACTGCCGTGCTTGGTCTTCTGATATCTATACCACCCGTGGAGATGGTTTTCTACCGGACACTATTCTCCTTTCTTGGATTAGGAATCATTTTTTTGTTTCGGAACGTCTCGTTGAGGATTCCAACCCGGGATTTGCTTATTATCTTTTTGGCGGGCGCCATTATGGGGCTTCACTGGATCCTCTTCTTTGCCTCTGCCCGGGTGTCCAATGCCTCAGTTAGCTTAGCGGGTTTTGCAACTTTAGCCCTTTGGACCAGTTTTCTAGAACCCTTTGCCCAAGGAGTAAGGGTGAAACCATATGAGGTAATCCTCAGCTTGATAATTATCTTAGGTCTTTATGTAATCTTTCGGTTCGAATTCAACTATGCTTATGGTTTGGGTCTAGGGATCGCCTCTGCACTGCTAGCCGCTATATTCACAGTCGTAAACGGCCATCTGGTGAAAAGAATCGACCCATTCGTTATAATGTTTCTGGCAATGCTGTCAGCTTGCACCACAATAAGCCTGAGTTTTCCGGCATATCTCAAATGGTTTGCTGAAGACCAAAACTTACACCTTAGTCTTACTATTTCAGATGCCTTTTACTTACTGGTGTTGGCTTTGGTTTGCACGGTTTACGCCTATACCATGGGCATCAAGCTGTTGAAGAAGATATCCGCGTTTTCCTTAAATCTAACCATACACCTGGAGCCGGTCTACGGCATTTTGCTTGCCATCCTTATATTTGGCGAAAGCGAACGTATGTCGGCCGGATTTTATTGGGGAACTTTAATTGTCTTGGCGGCCGTATTCTCCCATCCACTAATCGAGAAGTATGCTTGACTATTGAAACGGGTAGCATTCACAATGGACCTTGCCAGACTCGGAGGCCGTCATCCAGGTAGTCAAGATCCACTCGAGATTTGAATACTCCGAATACTGAGGAGCCAGACCCGCTCAAAAGGCAAAATTCAGCTCCATGTTCATATAGCTTAACCTTCAAACTCCGGATGGTTGGGTGAGCCAGGAAAACGGCGGGCTCGAAGTCGTTGAATATCAAGTTTTTCCACTCATGTACGTCGTTTTTGGCCAGGTTAGCCCGCAGCCGATATGACCGTGGCTTCGGATCCACCTTGGAATAAGCCCATGAAGCAGGGATCTGAATCGGTGGAGTAACGATTACCAGATGATGACCGGAAAGATCCACTTCGGCAGTCTCGAAGCGGTTACCTTTGCCCAGCCCAATTAGAGGCTGGCTTCGAATGAAGAATGGGCAATCACTTCCAATTTGTGCTGCGATTCTCTCCAGTTCTGAATCTGTAATTCCCAAAACGAACATTTGATTCAATAGCTTAAGGCAATGAGCTGCGTTGGCAGAACCACCACCTAGTCCAGCTCCAACTGGCACCATTTTGTGGAGATGAATGGATACCGGTGGGAGACTATGTGCCTTGTTGATTTGTTCATAGGCCAGCAGACATAGATTTTGGCCCTCCTCACCTGGAACTGGAATACCCGAGCTGCTAAAGCTCACCTTATCTGAAGGGACTATTTCAAGGATATCTGTATAGGGGATCGGGTAATAACAGGTCTCAATGTTATGGAACCCGTCATCCCTTCTTTCCATTACATTCAACCCAATGTTTATTTTGGCATTGGAGAATACTACCATAATCGAGGCCTAATATGTGGAAAAGTGATGCTAGACGAGTTTCTCCACCAACTCATCGGAGATACCACAACTTGAGAATCCGCCATCATGCAGCAGGTTTTGCATGTTGACCATTCGGGTCAGGTCGGAAAACATAGCCACAACGTAGTTAGCGCAATCTTCCCCGGTCGCGTTTCCCAAAGGAGACATTCTATCCGCATAATCAAAGAAGACATCAAATCCGGAAATGCCGGTCCCAGCGGTGGTTTTAGTGGGAGACTGAGAAATGGTGTTCACCCGCACATTTTTCATTCGACCAAGGCGATAACCATAACTGCGGGCAATCGATTCCAGTATGGCTTTGGCCTGAGCCATATCCGAGTAGTCGGGGAAAGTTCTTTGCGCTGCTATGTAAGTCAATGCTACAACCGAGGCCCATTCATTTAAAGCATCTAACTTTTCCGCGGTTTGCAGGATTTTATGAAAGGAAAGGGCCGAGATATCGAGTGTTTTGAGAAACCAATCATAATTCAGATCGCCATACGATCTGTTTTTTCGGACATTCGGGCTCATCCCTATAGAGTGGAGAATAAAATCAAGCTTGCCACCTAAAAGGTCCTTTGATTTGGCGAACACCTCCTCTAACTCCTGGATCGAAGTGGCGTCAGCCGCGATGAACTCGGCCTCACATTTCGCCGCGAGATTCTTCACGGCTCCCATTCTAAGGGCTATTGGTGCGTTGCTCAAGGTAAAAATGGCACCTTCCTCTTTCGCTTTTTCCGCAACCTTCCAGGCGATTGATCTATCGTCCAGGGCCCCGAAAATGATACCTTTTTTTCCTTTCAATAAGTCGTTAGCCATGATGATCCTTATTGTGGTTGGTTATTTGATTCTAATTTGTTTTGTAAATTAACTCCCGAGCGTTTTTGAAAGCTACTTCGGATGGTGAATCTCCCGAAAGCATTTTTGCAATTTCAAGTATTCGCTCCTCCTCATTCAACCTCTTTATCTTGCTTACCGATTTTTCCTGAGATGAATCCTTATAAACAAAATAGTGGTCGTCTCCCATCGCGGCTATCTGGGGTAAATGGCTTATAGTAATGACTTGGTGTCTTTGAGCCATTTGCTGCATCATTATGGCCATCTTGTTCGCTATTTCGCCGGAAATACCACTATCGATTTCATCAAAAACTATGGTCGGCAAGGCAGCTTTGTCAGCGAGAATGTATTTGAGGCTGAACATAAGCCGAGAGAATTCCCCGCCCGACGCCACCTTTCTCAGCGGTTGAGGAGCGATACCCTTATTAGCGCTGAAGAGGAATTCGATTCGATCGATACCGCTAGAATTGGGCTCCTGATTCTCATGGCCAATTTCGACCGATGCCTCTGGCATTCCAATATCAGCCAGCAGTCTGGCCAGCGCCACCGAAATGGGGACAAAAGCCTTCCGCCGGTGCTTTGACAATCGGGCGGCCAAGTCCTTCAACTTCTCTCTGGTTGTATCTACTTCGCTGGCAATATCATTTATTTCTCCCTCTAAGTTGGTTACTCTTTCAATTTTCTCCGTCAGTTCATCTTTGATTTGTAAAAGCTCTTGCTCGGTTTGAACTTTGTGCTTTTGCTGGAGAGTGTAAAGAAAGCTAAGTCTTTCTTGAGAGCTTTTTGCTTTGTCGGGATTGAACTCGATTTCTTCTTCCTCGTGGCCCAGTTCCTGGATCAGGTCCTTCACCTCTTCCAATAAGCTTTGGACCCGGCTTTGGGAGCTCTCAAATCGTTCGGAAAATGAGGACAGTTGGCTGAGTATTTTGTCCAACAGGAATAATTGATTCTGTATGGAATATTCTGAATGAGCCAAGAAATCAAGGGCTTGGCCCAATCGAGTCTTGATCTCCTCAGTGTGCTCTAACATTTTCACATCGCTCTTCAATTCCTCGATCTCTCCCGGCCGGATATCACTTTTATCCAGTTCATCCCACAGGAAATGATGGTAGTCAGCTTCCTTTTGGATCTGATCCGACTCCTCAAGTAGACGATTTAGTTGAGACTGGTGTTGGTTAAAATCATGAAAAACAGATTGATAACTTTCGAACAATGGAAGTTGGCCGGCGAAGCAATCTATAATGTTTAGCTGATAGGCGTTTGATTCTAGCAAAATGACGTCATTCTGAGAATGAACGTCCATGAGCATCTCTCCAACCCGCTTCAATGTATCCAAATTTACCGGGGAGTCGTTTATGAATGCGCGCGATTTTCCACTGGGATTTATTTCCCTCCTTAATATCGTTTCGGTTTCCAGGTCTAAATCGAGTTGATCAAACAGGCTCTCCAGCGAGTATTCGGCGATATCAAAAGTGCCTTCAATAACGCATTTTTCATTTAGGTTCAATAATACTTTGGTATCGGCACGGTTTCCTAAAAGCAACCCCACCGCCCCAATCATAATCGATTTCCCGGCCCCGGTTTCTCCGGTAATAATATTTAGTTCTGGAGACGGATTTAGTTCCAGATGCTCGATCAGCGCATAGTTCCTGATCAACAGTTGTTTAAGCATGAATCCGAATGATAAGGAATAGGCTCGGCAATTTAGCAAACTTTTTTGAAGGAGTTTAATTGTTGAGGATCTGCTGATACTTGTCGGTTTTGGAGGGATCGAGATCCTTTAGGATCTCATATGCCTGCCTTCGAACCGCCATGTCACCGCGGGAAAAAATCTGCAAGAGCTCGTCTCGCTTAGCATCGAAAAACGAAATTACAAGAATAGAATTTGGCCGAATCTTATTCGCTTTCTGGATGTCTTTCAGAACCTCCAAAATTGATTTTCTCGTATCATCTGGCTTGGTCTGAAATACATCCATTCCGAGTCGATGATAAGTGTACATCCCCTCTCTTATGGACGCCATCTGTGGATTAAGGAGGTTCTCCGCAAGCCAATATCGATTTCGATTGGAGGAAAGTTGTGTCCAGCCGGCTTGGTTTGATTGCTGGGCATTGGTTACCACATTCCAAGCTTTTTGAATATGAAGGCTGCCTCCCATTTTACCAAAGGAATCGTAGTCAAGGCCAATGACAATATAGGCGTAGTAAGCCAGCATGGAGGTTAGATTGTTCATGTATTGATTGTCACTGAAAAACAAGGGTTGGCTTTCCGTGTATTCAAACCGCCAATCGCGGTCGGCAAAATTCAACAAGATGGATTCGTAATTTGAGTCATAAATTGGCCGCGCTGCCTGTACTTGGACGGTGGCATTGAAGCTGGTTATGGAAGTCTGGCTCTCGATCGTTATTAACAAGTTGCATCCAATTTTTTCTTCCCGGTTGAAAACGTCCGATGTCCACGATTGGTCGTTGAGAAACTGGGTGAATGCTGATTGCATGTCTTCAAATACTCTTTTCTCCGTGGTTTGGGCCCGCTCCGAATTAACAATTACCTGGCAGTTAAGCTCTTGGGAATAAGAGGGGAATAGGGTCTTCAGCGAGAGAATTGTAAAAGCGACAGCTCTAAGCATTCATTCTGGATACTATTGAGTCTAGGATGTCATTGGCAACCTCCTTCTTTGCCTTAAGTCCAAATTCTAGAGCCTTGTGCTCCCGGTCGATAATGGTGACCTTGTTCGTGTGGGTTCCAAAGCCGGCCCCAGTATCATTGAGCGAATTAAGAACGATCAAATCCAAGTTTTTGTTATCGAGTTTCGCAAGGGCGTTGTCCCACTCGTTGTGGGTTTCAAGTGCAAATCCAACCAGGATTTGTCCTTCTCTTTTTTGGCTTCCCAGTGCTGCCGCGATGTCAATGGTTCGGACTAATTTGAGGTCCAGGCCTTTATCTCTTTTCTTTATTTTCTGATTCAGTTTCAGGGCCGGAGTGTAGTCCGCCACGGCCGCAGCTAATATGACGACGTCGGACATGGGGAAGTGCTTCAAGCTTTCCTCATACATTTCACTTGCGGAATGAACTCGAGAGATAGTTACTCCTGGATGATCCAATTCAAGCTGTGTAGGGCCGCTAATCAAGATTACCTTGGCCCCCATTTGCGCAGCTTTCTCGGCGATGGCGTATCCCATTTTTCCTGAGGAGTGATTGCCGATAAACCTCACCGGATCGATTGCTTCATGGGTTGGTCCCGCTGTAATTAGAATTTCCCTCCCCTTCAATAGATCCCTTCGCTTGAAATAGGATTCTATGTAGGCAAGAATTTCCTCCGGTTCCATCATTCGGCCCACTCCTGTTAGTCCACTGGCCAAATCGCCAAATCCGGGGTTCAAGATAGAATTACCGTTTTTCTGAAGAGAACTGAGGTTAGCCTGAGTACCTGGATGCTTAAACATGTCCAGGTCCATGGCCGGAGCGACCATTACCGGGCAACGTGCTGAAAGGTAAACCGCCTGCAGAAGGTTTAGGCACTGCCCGTGGGCTATAGAGGAAATCGTATTGGCACTGGCTGGAGCGATTATCATAAGGTCAGCCCATACACCCAGTTCGACGTGATTATTCCATTCACCGGCATCGCTCTTAACGAATTCAGTTAGTGCCGGATTTTTCGAAAGTGTCGCCAATGTTAAGGGAGTAATGAAGTCGCTTGCTGCGGGTGACATTACTACCCGAACCTCTGCCTTTTGTTTAACTAGCAGTCGGGTGAGGTATGCCGCCTTATACGCTGCAATGCTTCCCGTTACACCCAGCAATATCTTCCTCCCTTGGAGCATGTCTATTCCTCCGGGGTTTCTTCCGGTCTTCGGAACATAATTTTGGACTCCAGAAACTCCTCCGTAGCCATCTGAGTCGGTTTTGGCATTCTTTCGTAGAACTTGGAAATCTCGATCTGCTCTCGGTTTTCGAAAATTTCCTCAAGATTGTCCACGGTGGAGGCGAACTCAGCTAGCTTGCTATTTAACTCCTCCTTCATTTTCGTTGAAATTTGACGAGCACGTTTGGAGACCACCGCCACCGATTCGTAAACATTGCCGGTAGGTTTCGCTATTTCCTCTAGGTCCAGGGTGATAGTAGATGAATTTGTTGCCATACTTTCTTTATTCGATTATGAATTAGTTATTGATTCGCGCTAGTTTATCTATTTGCTCTACACTGTCTATGTACAAATTTTCAGCCTGTTTCAGAAATTTGCTTTCTGGATAGTCGTCCACAAACTCTTGGTACAACTCGACCGTCTCCAGATATCGTTCCCTTTTCCTGGAGTATATACTACTTGCGGCAAGCTGATGTTGCGAATCGATCATCAGGAAGTCCACATCCTCAATTAATCTTGAGTCAGGAAACCCTTTCCTGAAGTTCTCGAAGGCCACCAATGCAGCCTTGAAACGATTCAGCTTATGGTATTGTTTCGCATTGGCAAACGCCTTGGCTTCCAATTTTCTTTGTAGCTCATCAATAATTTCGCCAGCCTGTTTCCTGAACTCTGAGGTAGGATAGCGATTGATGAATGACTGTAATGCCTCGACTGCCTCATAGGTACTGCTTTGATCGAGCATGGTATCCGGAGATTCCAGGTACAACGAGTAGGCATGCATAAACATGGATTCCAGGGCAAATTCCGATCGGTTGTAGGTCAGGTAAAATGTCTCAAAATAATGGGCACTGCTTATATACTGCTTTTGATGGTACAGAGAGTAGGCATAATAGAAGTTGGCCTTTTCAGCTTCTTGACTGCCCCGGAGAATGGGTAGTAGTTCCTCAAAAAGGATCCCGGCTTTATAATAATCTTCTTTCTCGTAATATTCCATGGCGGCTTTGTATTTTACCTCCCAATCATTACTCTTTTGTATCTTTCTGAACTTGCTGCACGATGAGCCAAGACCAAGCAGAAAGATCAAAATGAGGCCCCATCTCCACATAAGCGTGCAAATATAGTCCACCGGCAATAAATAAACAAAGGAACTCATGCGCTATAACTCCACATAACTAATTGACTATCAATATTATTAGAGGGCCAGCGCTCCTGAGATCATAATTCCAATAATGATCTAAAAGTTGCCCTGGAATGGAACTCCTTTCGACACCAGAAGGGTCCGAGATCTCCTAATTTGGGTCAGATCTTACGTTGGCCTCTGCGTTTTCATCCAAGTGCTGGGATTCTGAATCCTCCGGCTTAGGTTTGGTTCCTGTGATCACGTGGTGTTTTTCCGGCCTTTCCTTAATTCTCCACTTAAAGTCCTTAAGTCGGGTTTGGGGCTCCTTGAGTTGATGCGGAGGAATAAATTCGGCCTCTGGGCTGGTATAGAAGGAGATGTTGTTCACTTGGTTATTCTCAAAGTTTATCAACATTTCACTGCATTCGATCTTATTCATGCCTACCACAGCAGTTTCATCCTCATTTAGAGCGAAAAAGATACTTTCACCATTACCGTTCACGTCAAGTTTGTCGAATTGATTTTCCTCGAAATGAGCCTCCATCTCCCTACCCTTGATCTGGTTAAAGTTCTTGATAGTGTCCTGGAAAATAATGAAGGCTTTGCCGTTCATATTCATTTTGTCAATGCCCCGGCTGGTGAGCTTTATGTCAATGACTTCAGCCAAAATTTGGTTTTTTCCTTCAAACCATATTACCGGATCATGGTAGAAAAAAATTGTTGAATCCGTCGTCATATAGGCCACCGAATCTGCAATTCCCTGCATATCACTTTTATAGACCAAAACGTTGTTATATGCCAGGAGGTGATTTTTGCTCTCATCTTCAAAATCAAAGGAGATCAAGGTATCCGCTGACAAATAAAGAGTATCACCTCCCATGAATTTCTTTAGGTATGGTTTGCCATAAATTTTGGTGATGCCGTCGTATTTCCAATGCTCGGCCACGGCGCCATGGATCTCGATACTATCTTCCTTCGAGAAGATGACTACGTTGGTTACTGCTCGGAAATAGCCGGTCTGATTGTCTATTGTCAGCCTATCGCCGCTGAGAATGTACTTCTCAGTCTCAATATCTCCCTTAAAAAGATTAGAGATCCGAATGTTGGTATTATACTGCCCTTCATTGTAATTGATTACGTTACCTTCTCCATCAATGAGTTCGGTTGGGGCAACAAAATGGACGATTCTTGATATTGTGTTGTACACCATAGTATCGGACTTCAAGTCATATTCTGGCCCGACCATAACGACATCCTTTTTGAATGACATGATCTTCGTGGTGGTCTTATAATATCCCTTTCCGCTCGTAACCACGTTGATACTGTCTACTAGCTTGCCATTATTGAAATAGTGGGCCAAATTCGTCATACGGTCAAAATCAAGGTGATCTGTATAAACGGTAACGATCCGGTTGTCAAAAACCACGTTGTTCCTCATCTTGGCAATTTTGGTGTCGCCATAATACCTCAGGTGATCTCCGACTATCGTCACCGAATCCTGCAAGATCTTGACGTGACCATAGGCCTCTATCCGATTGTCTTTTTTGAAATGGAAAGCCGAGTCGCAGAAAATTCTTAGCTCGTTATGCTCAAAGACGACGTCATCGGCAAATTTTGTAAAACGCTCTCCTCTCATCTTTCCCGTCTCGATCAGCCCGGCCCGCTCGATATTAATTCTCTTCTTTTGCGCAGATGCGTTAAAGCATAGGAGTCCAACAATTAGGGAGAATAGTATTTTTGTCCTGATTTCCATGCTCCAGTTCGACACCACAATTATCGTACCCGTCCACAGATTCATACAAATTAAGGCAAAAAACCTATTTTTGAGGGTATGGTGCAGCGGTTCCTAAGTTTCGTGGAAACCAATGATCTTGCCTCCAAGGATCAGAAGATTATTCTAGCGGTCAGCGGGGGAGTAGATTCCATGGTGATGTGTCATATTTTTCAACAATCCGGGTTCAATTTTGGAGTTGCTCACGCCAATTTTCAATTGCGAGGACTTGAGTCGGAATTGGACCTTGAGTTGGTCAAGGAATCAGCCCGGTCATGCGACGTCCAGTTCTGGTCACAAGCTTTCAACACGAAGACCGTCAGCACCGACCAGGGGGTCTCCACTCAAATGGCGGCCCGGGACCTGCGTTATGCCTGGCTAGAAGATTTACGGAAAGCTGAAGGCTTTGATCTAGTTTCGGTCGCTCATCACCTTGATGATACCCTGGAAACAATCCTGCTTAATCTTGCCAAAGGAACCGGCATTTCCGGATTGCGGGGAATTCAGGCAAAGGTCGGAAGGTTAATTCGCCCCCTGCTTTTCGCGACCAAGGACGAGATTATTGATTACGCAAAAGAGCAAAAATTAAACTGGCGAGAGGACTCTTCTAACCAGTCCTTGAATTATCAAAGAAATCTGGTACGGGCAAAGGTAGTACCCGCATTAAAGGAGATAAACCCAAATCTGCTCGAGTCTCTAAGGCCCACGCTGGAGCGACTGCGTGCCACGGAGGAGTTGCTTGCGGAAGCGGTAAATCAGTTGAGAACTGATGCGGTTGAAGCTCGTGGGGTGGATTTTTATATTAGCAAACAATGCCTGGTCGACTCTGCGGGGGGATTGATCTTGCTGGATCAGCTCCTAAAACCGTTTGGGTTCAATTTTCCACAGGTGCGCCAAGTTTGGCGACAGCTAGCTAACAAACCGGGCAGAGTCTTTAAATCTTCCACCCATGTTTTGAATCTTGACAGGGACTTAATTATTGTAAGTCCACTGCAGACACCAGGGCCATCGGCGGGATTGATTAATCCCGGGGATAGGAAATACATCCAGCGAGATCTTAATCTTGAAATGGAAGTCTTCGACCAGAAACACTATCAAATTTCATCTGATCGGGCTACGGCAAGCCTGGATTTTGAGAAACTAACCTTTCCGTTGGCAGTGCGACCTTGGAAGGCTGGCGACCGCTTTAGGCCTTTGGGAATGGCTGGCCAAAAAAAGCTGAGCGATTTTATGATTGACGAGAAAATTCCTGTAAACTTGAAAAAGAGGTTGTTCGTACTAACTACCAGTGATACCATCGCCTGGCTGATTGGTTGGAAAATAGACGACCGCTTTAAGATAACCCCTCAGACTAGAAACGTATTTCGGGTTCGATACCTTCCCCAGTGATGATCAATCCTTTTAAAAGATCTTATTCTCCCAAGGAATTGAATCTTTTCAGATTTCTGTCTCGGATTCCGTTGTTCGAAAAACTTACTTATCCTGAAATGGGATTATTTGTGCCCTATATGCACCTAAGGCACTACAAACAAGACGAGGTTGTGTTCTTCCGAGAGGACCCAAGCCATGCCCTTTACATTGTCAAGAGTGGCAAAGTTTCCTTAAACGTAGATCTACAAGGAAATTTTGAGGTTTTGCGAATTGTGAAAAGTGGCGAAGCATTTGGAGACAACTCTTTGCTGGAGAATTCCCGACGGATTTATAGTTCCCTGGTCGTTTCAGAGACCGCTGATTTCTACGTGATCCCACAAGTAAATATTCAGGAGATTTTTTCTACCAATCTGTCAATAAGGTCCAAAATGACCGAATCCCTGGCGGAATCTTATGACAAGATTTCGAAAAAGCTCTTCAAAGCTTATCAGTCATCTTTCGGATTTTTCACCCTGGCCCAAGTCTTCCAAAACGAACGAGATGTTTAGACTTGAAATTGTTTTTTAAGGCTGGCCATTGTAATATATTGCATCAATGATTTTCAATTTAATAGTCCGACAAAATGAAAATAACCGTAGTTGGAGCTGGTAATGTCGGCGCTACTTGCGCCGATGTCTTGGCTTACCGTGAGGTTGCTAATGAAGTACTTGTTGTGGATATCAAGGAGGGTTTGGCCGAAGGAAAGGCCCTGGATATTTGGCAAAAATCTCCAATAAATTTGTATGACACCAAGACCACCGGTGTCACCAGCGACTATTCAGCCACTGCCGGTTCGGAGGTTGTGGTCATTACCTCGGGATTACCTCGAAAACCGGGAATGAGTCGGGATGACCTTATCGAGACCAATGCCGGAATTGTGAAATCGGTTACCGAAAATATTATTCAGCATTCACCTGACACGATCATAATAGTTGTTTCCAATCCACTGGATGTAATGACCTACCAGGCCCATTTGATCTCCAAACTTCCTCGGACCAGGGTTATGGGAATGGCGGGAATTCTGGATACCGCAAGATATCGCTCTTTTCTTGCTGAGGAAATCAAAGTTTCTCCGAAAGACATACAAGCTGTTTTGATGGGAGGCCATGGAGATACAATGGTTCCTCTTCCACGGTATACCACGGTTGGGGGTATCCCAGTGACGGAATTAATCGATAGCCAAAAACTGGACGCTATTATTGAGCGGACTAAGTTTGGAGGTGGCGAATTGGTCAAGTTGATGGGTACCTCAGCCTGGTATGCTCCAGGCTCTGCTGCCGCTCAAATGGTGGAGGCTATTGTGAAAGATCAGCGGAGGGTTTTTCCGGTTTGTCTGAAGCTTGAGGGAGAATACGGAGTCAACGATGTGTATTTGGGTGCTCCTGTTATTCTGGGGAAAGCAGGTATTGAAAAGATCATCGAACTTGACTTGAACGAACAGGAGAGGGAAATGCTCGAGTCTTCAAGGAGCCACGTTCTTGAGGTAATGGCGGTTTTGGAGAAGCTATCTTAAAAGCAACCGATTTTACAAATATCCTTTCACCTTACAAAGTGGGGGGTTGGAAAGGTCAACTGTACTTTGCCCACATCCGTGCTTCACTTTCACAGTTTCCAATACAACCCCGCAGGGCCGGACCGTCATTGACCAGAAAAAGAGTAATACACGTTAGTGAACGATAGGGCGCCACCAGATTCGGATTCCCGGATTTCGTTCAAAATTGCAGATTCTTAGGTCACTTTCTACGTACAATTTTAGGCCTTTATTAAACCTTCGAATTTGGATTGTATCTAAAAGCCAAACGCTCACGAATATGAAGATGAAAAAGTTGATAGTAATTGGGATTGGGATAATCGTCGGATTTTTTTCCATTCACTCGATGATGGCGCAAGTGGTTGAGGATCTGTTGTGAAAAAGGGCCATGATTCATGGACCGGTGACCCAAAGGGGACATGTCAGGATCCCCGGACACTGGAAGTGGAAGACCAGGAATCGCAGGTATGTTTGGATCAAAGGCCATTATGTGAAGGCTGGACTCGATAGAGCATGGATGCTTTTTGATCATTGTCCGGGGGGATGGGTAGGAAACCGGGATATTGGAAACGTGTTTAATAACCACACGTTTAATAAGGTCGCGGGTAAACAAAATCCGCAACTTTTTTTAAGAGGCTTTTCATCTTTACCTAAATCAATGGGCAAAATTAGATCTCTTATTATATTTTTGTCGATCCCATAAAGTTGATGCCTGTAGCTGGGCGAGTGTTCCGGGAATGAAATTCTACAAGTACTATTTATTGAGCCTCGGGGTAATCCTGATCGATCAAACAACAAAACTGCTGGTTCATTACAATATGGAACTGGGAATCCCAGGTGAGATCTTGGTATTAGGCGAATGGTTTCGACTGCACTATTTGTTGAATCCGGGCATGGCTTTTGGGCTCGAGCTTCACACGGAGTATGGAAAGATGGCATTGTCCGCGTTTCGACTCTTTGCCATATTAGGAATTGGGATATACCTACTTCGTCAAGCACAAAAAGGAGTCCACCCAGGAATGTTATGGTCTTTGGCCCTCATTTTTGGAGGGGCCATCGGCAATGCAATTGACAGCACTTTTTACGGGGTACTATTGAATAATGCACCCGCGAATGCCGCCACGCCCTGGTTCCACGGGCAAGTAGTCGACATGCTCTATTTCCCTCTGTTTGATGGGACCTTTCCCAATTGGGTTCCTTATTATGGAGGAGAATACTTTCAGTTTTTCCGACCTGTTTTTAATATGGCGGATGCGTCGATTTTTATCGGTGTTTGCCTTATCTTAATTTTCCAAAAGAAATTTTTGGCTGAATCAAAACAGCAAAAGGAGAACGATGTTGCTGAAAACTCCGAATCTGAAATTGAACCGAAAGTTGTTTTATGACCATCCCTTAGTGGCGATCGCAAGTCTGTTGCTCCTTGCCTCCCTAAATCCGTGTTCCGCTATAGCCCAGGATATTTATGTCCAAACCGGCCAAGCCAGTTACTATGCCGATAAGTTTGAGGGAAGACGTACGGCCAATGGAGAGAAATATCGTCATTCCAAGCTTACAGCTGCGCATTTGACCCTTCCGTTTGGAACAAAGGTCAAAGTAACCAACCTCGCAAATAAGAAATCAGTGGTTGTGCGGGTCAATGATAGGGGGCCTTTTGTGGAAGGTCGTGTCATAGACCTGTCTAAGTCTGCAGCAGAACTCCTTGACTTCATCTATGATGGTTTGACCGATGTCAAGATTGAGATTGTGAAGGTCGTTGTAGATCAGGGTGGAACCGCCGGAAAACCTCCACAACCCGAAACTCACGCGGTTGATCCAAAGGAGTATTACCGATTTGAGGCAACCCGCTTCGAGCCGACTGGGTATGGAATCCAGATTGGCAGTTTTGTTGAGCTCGCCAACGTGATGAGGGTAGGTGAAAGCCTCAAGGCTAAATATCGTAAGCAGGTCACCATTCGGGTTGCAAACATTAACAATGTCAAGTACTATAAGATTATTCTTGGAAATTTCTCCAGCCGCGCCAAAGCGGACCCGCTGAAAACTAAAATGGCCGATGACTACCCGGATAGTTTTGTCGTGAAGTTTGAAGAGTGAATTCTATCCGTAGATATGATATTTGGAGATCTATGGTCGGTCTACGGTAAACTCCAATCTTATCTCGATATCTTGCTTCAGACTAGCTGAAACGGAACAATACTTTTCAACCACAAGTTTAGCCGCCTTTTCGAGGTCGATAGAAGAGGCATCGGGGGAAGTTAGAATGAAATGAAGCACAATATCAGTGAATCGGTGTGGATTCATCGCCCTTCGAGTTCCGTCTGATTCAATAGTTAAATCGACCACAGTTTTTCGTTTCTTTTTCAAGATCTGTATTACATCTACCGCGGAGCATCCAGCCAGACCAGCCAGAATAAGTTGAGTAGGGGAGAGGGATTCCTTAAGATCCAGAGGAAGAGAATCCATTCGCAGCGTGTTGCCCGTGTCATTCTCGGCTTCAAATTCCAAGTCCGAGATCATGCGGGTGGTAATCTTCATATCCATGCTTTTTCTCAAGTTGGCATTGGCCAGGTCCGTCACATACTGCGACGGTACTTTCCACCCACCTCGAAGAGAGAGCCGGTGATTTGGCCCAATGAGCAGCACTTACTGGCCTCCATCAAGGATTCGAAGGTATTTTTACCCTCTAGTGCTGATCTCTGGAGATCAGATAAACGCGTTTCGGCCTCAGTGGCGTTCCTTTGGCGCATTTCTCCGAGCATTTGGATTTGGTAATCCTTTTCCTCCTTGGTGGCCCTAATTACTTCGCTGGGGATTATAGTAGGAGATCCTTGTGAAGAGAGAAAGGTGTTTACGCCAATTATTGGGAATTCCCCAGAATGTTTCAAGGTTTCGTAATAGAGACTCTCTTGTTGAATTTTACCTCTCTGATACAAGCTTTCCATGGCCCCCAGAACGCCTCCTCTTTCGGTGAGACTGTCAAATTCATAGAGTACAGCCTCTTCTACCAGGTAGGTTAATTCCTCAATTATAAAAGATCCTTGTAGAGAGTTTTCGTTTCTGGCCAAACCCAACTCCTTGTTTATGATCAATTGGATAGCCATTGCTCTTCGTACGGATTCCTCAGTTGGAGTAGTGAGAGCCTCATTATACGCGTTCGTATGTAAAGAATTGCAATTGTCGTACACGGCGTATAGCGCTTGCAGTGTAGTTCGAATATCATTAAAATCAATTTCCTGGGCGTGCAAGGACCTGCCGGAAGTTTGAATATGGTACTTTAGTTTTTGAGATCTTTCGCTTGCCCCATACTTCAATTTCATGGCCTTGGCCCATATACGTCGTGCAACTCTTCCAATGACCGAGTATTCCGCATCTACGCCATTGGAAAAGAAGAACGAGAGGTTTGGGGCGAAGTCGTCTATGTTCATACCCCGGGAGGCATAATACTCAACAAAGGTAAAGCCATTGGCAAGAGTGAAAGCCAGTTGAGTTATTGGGTTAGCTCCTGCCTCTGCGATGTGGTACCCGGAAATGGATACCGAATAGAAATTCTGAACCTGATTTTGAGTGAAAAACTCTTGAAGATCCCCCATCAACAGAAGGGAAAATTCGGTGGAAAAGATGCAGGTATTTTGGGCCTGGTCCTCTTTTAAGATATCCGCCTGGACTGTTCCTCTGACTTTGGCTAGAGTTTCGCCCTTTATTTTTCGATAGACTTCATCTGAGAGTACCTCATCCCCACTTACTCCAAGAAGCATAGTACCCAATCCATCATTTCCTTCTGGTAGGTCCCCCTGATAGGATGGTTGTTCACAACCTTTCTTTTTAAATATCTCCTCAAGAGTTTTCTTTACTTTTTCCTCAAGGCCTTCCTTCCTGATGTACTTTTCACACTGCTGATCGATGGCAGCATTCATAAAGAACGCAGTCAAAATCGTTGCCGGGCCATTTATTGTCATTGATACCGACGTTTTCGAGTCGGCCAGGTCAAAACCTGAATATAACTTCTTGATGTCGTCGAGGCAGCAAATAGAAACTCCCGAGTTACCAACTTTACCGTATATGTCCGGACGGTAATCGGGATCGTTTCCGTAAAGAGTCACTGAGTCAAACGCCGTGGACAGCCGGTTGACCGGCATTGACTGGCTAAGATAATGGAATCTCCGGTTGGTTCTTTCCGGACCCCCTTCTCCGGCAAACATGCGGGTCGGATCCTCCTCAGTTCTTTTGAAGGGATATACTCCAGCTGTAAATGGGAATTCGCCCGGAACGTTCTCCTGCAACATCCAATGTAGCAGGTCGCCCCAGGCCTCATACTTTGGAAGACTCACCTTAGGGATCCGAGAGCCGGCCAAACTTTCAGAGAAGGTTTTGATCTTTACTTCTTTGCCACGGACCAGGTAGCTGAAATCATCCTGACTATATTTCTCCTTTTTTTCAGACCATGTATCAATCAGTTTTCGGTTGTTTGGATCAAGATCGATATCCAACTCTTCGGATGCTTCTTTAAGGCTCTCCACAGCATTATCAGCACTTGAAATTCCGGAAGCCAGGAGCGTTTCAACGGAGCTTTGCAGGCCGTAAAGCTTTTGAGCGATGGCTTTTTGATGAAGGGCCCATTTGTCGTAATCCTGTATAACTTCAGATATCTCCGACAGGTAGCGGGCTCTATTCGGGGGAATGATATGAATCTTCTGGGAAAGCTCCTTCTCAACCTTAAAGGTTGATTTGAGACCCGTTGCTGAGGTTTTCGCGTGAATCAACTTCATGAGCTCTTTGTACAATTGATTTGTACCCTGGTCATTGAATTGGGAGGCAATAGTACCATATACCGGAAGAGCTTCTTCGTCCAGGTTAAATAAGTTATGGTTGCGCTGGTATTGTTTTCGTACATCTCGCAATGCATCCGGCGCTCCACGTTTATCAAATTTGTTAAGGGCAATGATATCGGCAAAATCAAGCATGTCGATTTTTTCGAGCTGAGTAGGTGCCCCAAACTCGGGAGTCATGACGTAGAGTGATACGTCCGAGTGATCGGCTATTTCGGTATCAGATTGTCCGATCCCTGATGTTTCCAAAATAATCAGGTCGAAATTGGCGGCAGTCACTACGTCTATGGCGTCTCTAACATACTTGGACAAGGCTAAATTTGCCTGCCGGGTTGCTAACGATCGCATATAGACCCTGGGATTATGAATTGCATTCATTCGGATCCTGTCTCCGAGAAGTGCTCCACCGGTCTTTCTCTTGGACGGATCAACCGAGAGGATTGCCACTGTTCGGTTCTCAAAATCAATCAGAAAGCGTCGAACTAACTCATCGACCAGCGAGGATTTGCCGGCCCCGCCGGTTCCCGTAATCCCCAGAATCGGTGGGTTCTTTCCATTGGATCTGGATTTTATATCTTGTAATAGCTTCTGGGCCTCTTGTGGAAAATTTTCAGCAGCGGTAATGAGTTTAGCTATTGACCTCACATCCTGCTTCTCTAAGGCACTGATCTCTCCGTTGATGTTTTGACCGGTTGGAAAATCGCTCTTTTCCACCAAGTCGTTGATCATGCCCTGCAGTCCCATCGCGCGACCATCGTCCGGGGAATAAATTCGGGCAATGCCATACTGGTGTAGTTGGGCTACCTCTGTGGGTAAAATGGTGCCACCACCTCCTCCAAATATCTTGATGGCGGTGGCCCCTTGCTCCTGAAGCAGGTCGTACATATACTTGAAGTACTCAAGATGCCCTCCCTGGTAGGAGGTAATAGCGATGGCCTGGACATCCTCCTGAATGGCACAATCAACTACTTCCTGTACCGATCGGTCATGGCCCAGATGAATGACTTCAACTCCCGCTGCCTGGATCATCCGGCGCATTATATTAATGGCAACATCATGACCGTCAAATAAGGAGGCCGCAGTGACTATCCTAATATGATTTTTGGGAATGTAAGGTCTAATGCGGATATTATCCATTCTTCTGAGATTACCTCAAAATTACTTATTATTTTCCAGACAGAGAGGTTTTGGAAGTTATGGCAGCTAAGGGTGTAGCAGCTTCTTCAAATCCCTAAGGGCCTTTTGATTGCTTTGTGTATAGATATTTTCCCTGATGCTCTTTTTCTCCCAACTGGTTAGCCGCCAGTTCAGGGAAGCTCTTTCGAACCTGGCCCCTTTTTTCCCTCCCGTTATTTGCTGTTTTGCTTCAATCATAGGGCTGGCCAGATTATATTCTAATCCGATTCTATAGATTCGACCATTGAACCAGGCATTGGCGATTTCCATCTTGTTGTCATTATTCAGATCCTGGATATTCCACCAATTATTATAGATGCTGCTGATAGGGATGAACAATCTTTGCATTAGGGTAGATTCGCCAATCTTGTCAATATAGCGATCCCGAGGTGAGTCCCTAATTTGAAGTATGATAATCCCAGAAGTGTTAGCGCTGATCCAGTTCCTGAACACAAAAAGGAAATGAATTGCATCCGCAATCCCGAAGTTGTCGGAAATTCCAGAGTCCATGATCTGGATCTCCGGATCAGCAGGCAGAGAGATAGTTGGCGTTATATACGGAAATGTGGCTCCCATACGGAGTGCACTAAGAAATCTAAGGCTGTCCGAACATTGGGCCTGGAACATAGAATTAAAATCCACGCCCCGGATTTTCTTCGATTTAAATCCGAGGGCATGAGTATTTCGGCTCATATACGAAACTGGTTGGGACGAAATGAACAACTTTCGACCATCGTTGATAATAGTTGGAGCGATCAGAAGTATTGGGATCTTGCCATTATTTACCGGCGGATAGTAATCCACCAATTTCTTGTCCAGAAAATATTCAGTGTTACGATTTAGCTGTGCCTCAAATGCAGTTCCTCGATCCCGGTTGTAGTGGACTCCATTGTATTCGAATGTCTCCTGAGTTGCGAATAGGTCACCGACAAGGAAATTGAAAATCGTTGAGTTTAAATTATCACTGGAAATGTTGTCCAAAAATCTCTTTGAGTAAATATTGAAGGATGCATCCTTTAGGCGGCGTAACTGGAGTTCTCTGAAATAACTGGCTCCTACAAGTCCCCCGGAGGCTCCAGTGATTAGAACCGCATGATTCATGAGAGCCCCTCCAGTGACGCTGTCGGCCACTTGTAAAGATCTCATTGTCCATAACGAGGCGCGCTGACCTCCTCCACTGGCACAAACCACCACTAGTTTTGGCTTGGAAATTTGAAACTTGGACTTCCATCGGTTGAGAGTGTGAATGGTTCCGGCCTTGTCCTGACTGACCTTAACCGGATTGGACATGTGCTGGAGAGCCTTTAAAGAGTACTCAGGTTTCGGATCCTTATAGACCAGCCCGTATGCTTCGCTCTTGCGGTTTAACCATTGGGTTCCGACGATGAAATTAACTCCAATCATTAGCAAAATGAAAACTGTAATCGACCAGCCTCGAAACCAGTAAGTGAGAGCCCCGGTTAGTATGATGAGCATGGTAAAGAGAAGCAGAACGCTGGCAGCAGCAGGTATCTCGAAAATGGGATTTTCCTTGAAAACTCCCAGAACCAGGATAATGGCTACCATTAGTATCTCGATGAATACCGAATTCAGGTGATTTTGATCAAAAACTCTTAGAATAGCCTCCTGTTCGTTTTTGGCATAAAACTTCTGTTCATCACTGATCCGCCGGAATTTAAGATTCCAATCCAGGTAGTTATCGATTCGTATATAAGTTCTGCGATCGAAACGACGATACAATATATTTAGCCGGGATGCCCTAATCTTTTTGAGCTTCATATTGACTTTGTCGGCGATCATCTTAAAAAGATCCTTATTGGTAACCCTGAAATAGGAGAACAAAAAGAGGAACATTAGGAGCATCCCGGCACACATCCCAGCAAGCATGATCACTATATCTAGCAAGCTATTGTACTCATGGAGGATTTGGAATTTGATGATATTGTAAAGGTACACCCCCAAAAAAAGCAGAGGTATTATGCTGTTGTTAATGCAGTATTTAGTAAAGGGCCTGCTCAGGGCACCTAGAAAGTGGAATCGATGGCTGTCGATGATATACCCTGTTATGTTAAAGGCCATTACAAAAGCCGCTAGCACTAAACCCATAATCAGAAAGCTGAACAGGTCCACTCTATGCAGGTACTCAGGGTCCAGAAATAGATAAGGGATCCCCAAGATGTTACCAAAATTATTGGTGACTACCAGAAACAGAAATAGCCAATAGAGGAGTAGGAAGTGATTTCTTTTGAGGTTGTTAAGCAGTAGTTGAACTGGAAAAGAGTACAAGATCTTGCCCATCTTAGCTTGGGACCTAAAAATGTGAAATCAAAAACGGTATTGTTATATACCCACAGTAATTATGCCGAAATGTTACAGACGGTATTCTGGACGGTCACGAACCCCGTTAGATAACAAGAATAAAATAAACGGCGGTTAATGTTCCAAGAATGGCAACTCCATAGCAAAGGATTGCAATCAATTCGTTTAGATGCTTGACTTGAAGGCCGTCATATAGGGTGAATCGAAAGCGATGAGCCCAATGGAACAAAGAAAGGGATATAATCACAGCCCAAAACAACCGGATTGTGAAATGATCTACCAGGGCGGCCAGCGCGCTGTAAGATGGTGGTTGCATCCAACCTAATGGAATAGCTATGCCCGTCACAAATAACAAGGCGGGAACAAACATTGCGGAGAAAACGCCGCCTGCCCCAAATAGGGCCCACCAAAATGGTTCAGAGCTCCGCTTCATAACGCATCCGTATTAAGAAAGTAAATAACAATTACCAAAGAAATCAGTATCCAGGTCGCGTAATTCAAGCCAACAATAACCGAATCTGGTATACGGTTTTTACCCAGTTTAACGACCATGGCCTTCGGAGCCAGCTTGAACCAGGTAATGCTGTGATACGCAACTAACAGAAATGCAATGATGTGCAAACCGATACTCCAAGATGATTCCAACCAGGTGGAAAACTCAGCAAACGCCTCTGGCCCACGTTTTAACGAACGAATGTAAAAGATAAGCACGAATGCGTAAAAGCCAACACCCAGACTGGTTAATTCCCGAAGGATAAATCTGAGGTGACTCCACTTATGCACCCACCATAATATAGGCTTATCACGAACTAGCAGTTTCACGTGGCCCTTATAGTAGATCGGGAATTGGTTAATACGTATCATTTACTTCGATTTGTTACCCCAAGGCATCAACATGGATTTCCACCAGTTACTGGTGGCAGTCACTTTGTACCGTTGAATGGCTCCTGCCGGATCAACGTCTTCGGGGCACACTTCAGAACATTCACCAACAAATGTGCACTGCCAAATACCGTCCTCCTGGGACAGGATTTCTTCCCTCTGGACCTCTCCCTTGTCCCTGCTGTCCATATTATAACGTTGAGCCAAAGCCAGCGCTGCGGGCCCCACGAAAGTAGGTTCAAGACCATAAACAGGACATGCCGAATAGCAGAGCATGCAATTGATGCACATGCTATATTGCTTATAGTCTGAGAGCTGATCCGGAGTCTGCTTGTACTCCTGAGTGATGTTCTCGTCCTCATCTTCTCGGACGATCCAGGGCCGAATTCTCTGCAATTTTCCCATAAAATCACTCATTTCTATGGCTAAGTCCCGAATTACTGGGAAATGGTCCAGTGGGGCGATCTTGATGGGTCCGGGGAGGTATTTGACCAGGAAAGTAGCACAGGTAAGCACAGGTTCGCCATTGACCATCATTCCGCAGCTACCGCAAACCCCCATTCTGCAGGACCAGCGGTAAGTTAGACCACCGTCTATGTTGTCTTTGATGTAGTTCAAAGCATCCAGGATCACCCAATCTTTCTTCAAAGGAACCTCGTAATTTTCATAGGCAGGTTCCTTTTCGGTGTCAGGATTGTATCGGAAAATCTCTAGGCTGATAGTATCTGGCATAGAACGGTTGCTGAATTTAGAAGTCCTACCTTCCGTAGACCCTTTCTCCCGGAGGCCATTTCGTAACCACTACCGGCAGATAATCAATTCTTGGAAAATCGTGATTCTTATAAGCTAAACTATGTGCTAAGAACTTGCTATCGTCTCGTTTTTCATGATCTGTCCTTTGATGTGAACCCCGGGACTCCTTTCGGTGAATAGCAGATTCTATTACCGCCTCAGCGACGTCCAGCAGATTGGAAAGTTCCAAGGCTGAGATCAACTCGGTATTGAAAGTCAAACTATGGTCGTCAATATGTAGGTTTTCAAACCGGCTTTTCAATTGGCTGATTATCTGCTGCGACTTTAGCAGGGATACCTCGGTTCGATATATACCGGCGCCATTATCCATGGCTTTGTGCATCTCATTTCGGATGGTGACGATACGTTCGCTGCCGCCATTAGTGAAAAAACGATCGCGCACGGACCGTTCTTCGGCCAAGCCAAGCGTTTTTAGATCAAGCTCGATTTCCTTTTGATTGGTTGCAAATTTGGCCGCTGCCCTACCAGCCCGGGCTCCAAAGACCAATAATTCGGTAAGTGAATTGGATCCCAGACGATTGGCACCATTAATACTTACACAAGCCGTTTCACCTGCGGCGTATAAACCAACAACGGGTGTCGCGCCACCTATATCGGTATGAATTCCACCCATCATATAGTGCACCACCGGACGCACTGGTATCATATCGTGGATGGGATCAATATTCTCATATTTCAGACACAATTCTCTTACAAAAGGCAGCTTGGTATTTATTACTTTTTTCCCGAGGTGACGGATATCCAGATGTACGAACGGTCCGTATTGGCCCTCAAGGGTGCGGCTTTTTTGTAGCTCTCCTACAAAGGCTTGTGACAAGCGATCTCGCGGGCCAAGCTCCATCGACCTTAAAACCGGTTGGGGCTGTGGCGTTCCCAGGTCATAGTCCTGCAGGTAACGGTAGCCCTCTTTGTTAACCAGGAAACCTCCTTCGGCGCGCGCCGCCTCCGTAATCAGTATACCTGTAAACAATAATCCGGTTGGATGATACTGGACAAACTCCATGTCCTTCAATGGAACCCCTGCCCGATACGCTAGGGCCATTCCGTCTCCGGTTTTTATGTTGGCATTGGTGGTAAAGGGAAAGACCTTACCGCCGCCTCCGGTACAAATTATTACAGCCTTTGCGGCAATGGCGAGGATTTGGCCGGTAGCGATTTCCAGTGCCAGTACGCCCTGGCATCGTTCCTCTTCTACGATCAGTTTTGTGACGAACCATTCGTCGTATCTTTGAATAGGTTTGTACTTCAGGGAGGTTTGAAAAAGGGAATGAAGCATATGAAACCCCGTCTTGTCGGCGGCGAACCAGGTTCTTTTGATTTTCATTCCACCAAATGGACGTACCGCCACCGAGCCATCCTGTTCCCGTGACCAAGGGCAGCCCCAATGCTCCAATTGAAGCATTTCCTGAGGGGCCTCGTTTACGAACGCTTCCACGGCATCCTGATCGCACATCCAATCCCCTCCTGATATGGTATCGTAGGCATGGTGGTCCATGCTGTCATCAGGTTTTATTACCGCGGCAGCTCCTCCTTCAGCCGATACGGTGTGACTCCTCATAGGGTACACCTTTGAAACGACTGCAATGTCTAGATCTGGATTTGTTTCAGCAACGGCGATTGCCGCCCTCAGGCCGGCCCCGCCCCCTCCAACTATGAGTACATCGTGAGTGTGCTTATCTAATTGGCTCATATCAAAGGGGCGGAAGATAGTAACAAAAGAATCTGGTTCCAAGCGAATCGGAGGAGATCGATAATATTTGGGTCCGGACTAAATTGAAAGTGGCTTGCAATCATTTATATTTGATCTAAAGTTACTATTATGCGGTATTCCGGTATCCTTGCTGCCTCTCTTGTGTTGGGAATAGCGTTTCATTTAGGGGCCCAAAACGATACGATTTCATTCGACCTTTCGAGCCCTTACCACACGTTGGTTACCCATCTCCGCTATTTGCAACCAGAGGAATTCCATCCTGAAATAGCAGCCAAAACAATAAACCCTGATAACTCCACTGGTGAGAAGGCTGTGCAAGTAGTCGTTAAGATCAAACAAATCTTTGACGCCGAAGGTGTCTACGTGGAGCTTGCAGCCCTACCAAATAAACCTGGCTACAGAGATACGTCCAGGATTTCAGCTGGAATTCACCGTTATGTGATTACTCCAAAATTCCCAAGTATTTATCTGGAGAGGGTCGGGTCCTCGTGGTATTACTCCAAAAGGACTGTTGATCAGATAGATGAACTGCACCGCCAGGTATTCCCATTTGGAACTCACCGGCTCCTCAACCTGCTGCCCAAAATGGGAAACCGCAAGTTCCTGGGTTTATCAGTTTGGCAGCACGTGAGCCTGATCATAATCGTCTTTGTTGGTTTCCTTATCTATCGCATATGCGCTCTTTTCTTTAAGCGCATTATCATTAGGATCCTGGCCCGACAGGGGTATAAGAAGGTAGCGGACAAATTCGTGCTGCCGGTAGCAAGGCCCTTTAGCATATTGGTTTTGATACTCTTCCTGATTCTTTTTATCCCTATAATTCAACTTCCAGTTCAGACGGGCAAATACATTCTTCTGACCCTAAAAGCCCTTTTGCCATTCTTCGCCACTCTGGTTTTTTACCGACTGATTGACCTGCTCAACTTGTATTTCGAAAAATTAGCAGGCAAGACTGAAACCACACTCGATGACCAGCTGGTTCCACTGATCCGAAAGACTCTAAAAACATTTGTGGCAATTATTGGAGGATTATTCATTTTGGACAATTTGGATGTCCCAATAATACCCCTTTTGACCGGGTTATCAATTGGTGGTCTGGCTTTTGCCCTGGCCGCCCAGGACACGATCAAGAACTTCTTTGGTTCGCTCATGATTTTCATTGACAAGCCCTTTCAAATTGGTGATTGGATTACTGCCGGAAATATTGACGGGACGGTTGAGGAAGTAGGGTTCAGATCGACAAGGATCCGTACTTTTCGTAATTCCCTCACCACTTTACCAAATGGTCAATTGGCTGACATGACCGTGGACAATCATGGCATGAGGGTTTACAGACGTTTCTACACGCGGCTGACGATCGCTTATGATACCCCAACCGACTTGATCCAGGTATTCGTGGATGGCCTAAAGAAAATAGTAGAGGGGCACCCGAATACTCGCAAGGATTTTTATGAAATTCATCTTAATGATTTTGGAGCGTCGGCCCTGGAAATCATGTTCTACATCTTCTTTCAGGCCCCAACCTGGGGTGAGGAATTGAAATACCGTCATGAGGTAATGCTATCAATAATCAGATTGGCGGAAGACTTGAAGGTGAGATTTGCCTTCCCAACGCGTACATTGCACATGGAAAACTTTCCCGGGCAACCCTCGCTCATACCAGAATACAACCTTAACCCTGAGCAAATGCGAACCACTATGGAGGAATCCCTCAGACCTAAGAACTAACTCTTCGACTTTTTTTCCAAAGCTTTATGAAATATAAGTAAAGTCCGAAAACCGAAACGATTAGCAGCGCTATCGTTACAGTCATTATCACCCGGTTTTCAGTCCTCTGTTGCAGCAGATCAACAAGAACCGCGGCTTGGGTACCAACCCAAACAAAGAGCAGTGTTCGCGGCAGCATTCCCCATAATCCCCCCCACAAAAAGGGTAGCAACCTCACCCGAGCCATTGATAATACCACATTCATTATAGCAAAAGGAAGCACTGGCGAGATGCGAGCCAGGATTACCAGGGTCAGCGGATCATCGTTTATCCTGTTAAGCATCCTAATGGCTTGTGGATAGAATTGGGTGCTCTCCCTAAACGAGCCATGATCCACTTTTTTGGCGATCGTGTATCCGATAAAGGAGGCCACCTGATAAGATCCTACTAGCCAAGGCAGAGACTTCAGCCCTATAAAAAATCCACTTAAAAGTGCTATAAAGGTGGTAGGAGTAAGTGCCAAAGCCATGGTGAAGCAGGAAATCAAATATGGCCATGCAAGATCAAGCCAATTGAGCTGCACAAAATGGTTTTCAAGGTCAAATGCCAACCAGGTCAACGCGGAACTAGTTAGCAGTGGAACCAGGAACATCCAAAGTAATAACAGCAGAGATTTCCGATTGGCATTAACCAGTTTTTTGAACAACCTTTGCACCTCCTCAGAGTTAATGTTTGTAATCAAAGAACGCCAAATATCAAGTAACATGAAATTCGGTACTAAAGCGATACATGCCGGCATTGACCCAGATCCATCTACCGGTTCAATAATGACTCCAATATATCAGACCTCCACGTACGTGCAAGCTGCTCCAGGTGACCACAAAGGATATGAGTATGCCCGGACTCAAAACCCAACCCGTACCGCATTGGAACATAACCTTGCAGCCTTGGAAAATGCGAGATACGGGCTTGCCTTCGCTTCAGGAATGGCCGCGACTGACTCAATTATGAAGCTTTTTAAATCGGGAGATGAAATAATAAGCACCAGCGACTTGTACGGCGGAACCTTCAGGTTGTTCACTAAAATATATCAGCCCTATGGCGTAAAGTTTCAATTTATCGGCATGCAGGATCTTGCTGAGTTGCAAGAGCTTATTTCGCCCAAAACACGGATGATCTGGATAGAAACTCCTACTAACCCTATGATGACAATAGTGGATATCAGGGGAGTGGTAGATATTGCAAGGAGTAAGGATATCCTGGTGGTCGTAGACAATACCTTTTCAACTCCGTATTTACAGACTCCATTAGATCTGGGCGCAGACATCTCGGTTCATTCCGCCACCAAATATCTCGGGGGCCATTCTGACTTAATTATGGGGGCCCTTATGTTGAATGACGATGATCTTGCTGAGAGGTTGGCCTTCATTCAAAATTCAAGCGGGGCTGTTCCCGGCCCGATGGACTGTTTCCTAGTGCTTAGAGGAATTAAGACCCTCCACTTAAGAATGGAAAGGCATTGCTCCAATGCACAATCCGTGGCCGAATTCCTCACAGGTCACCCTAAAGTCGATCAGGTTCTGTGGCCCGGTTTTTCGGACCATAAGAATTTTGAGGTTGCTAAGAGTCAGATGAGTGATTTTGGCGGTATGATCTCTTTTTGTCTCAAAGGAGACGATGTTGAAGAAGCTTTTGAACTGATGAAGAGATTCAAGGTCTTCAGCCTGGCTGAATCCCTTGGTGGTGTAGAATCGCTGATCGGGCATCCAGCCACCATGACCCACGCCAGCATCCCACCGGAAGAGCGTCAAAAGGCTGGGCTTAGCGATGCATTAATCCGCCTGAGCGTGGGGATTGAGGATGAGGATGATCTTATTGCGGATTTGGAGGCTGCTTTGTCATAGGGCTTTCTCCGAACATTGTGGCCTGTAAATTTGGTTATTTAGGTGGACAAAAGACCTTGGACCGCGTCTAAACCTCGTAATAATAACTATCTTTAAGTGTATTACTTTGGAGAAATGACCCCAGACTCGTTCGGACGACAGTTTAAGACCTTAAGGTTAAGTCTCACCGATGTGTGCAATCTTTCTTGTCTTTATTGTGTAAGCGAAGAGGAAGAAGACAGAATAAGACAACACCTCCCCACCTACATTGAAGGCAAGACCCAATACGTCAATGGCTCATCGGAGCCGATGCAATTGGAAGACTACCTTGGAGTAGTTGGGCAACTGCATAAGATTCTAGGGTTGGAAACCGTTCGGCTAACCGGTGGCGAACCCCTATTGTTTAAAGATTTGCCTGACCTGATCGATGGCCTGGATGAATTAGGAATTCCTAAAATAAGGCTAACCACTAATGGCTATTTGCTTCAGCAATTTGTGCCCAGGATTAAGGACTGTAACTTAGGAACTATCAACGTCTCTCTGGACGCTTTGAATGAAGACGTCTTTTACGAGATTTCCAGGCGCAGACATTTACATCGTGTACTAGCCGGAATAGACGCCGCTCTGGACGCCGGTTTTGGGGTTAAACTGAACTGCGCCGTGATGAAAGGTGTCAACGACAAGGAGATCTTGCCCTTGATGGATTACGCCCATCAAAAGGGAATAACCGTGCGCTTCCTAGAATTAATGAAAATGGGTCATCTTCATAATGGTCATAATGATTATTTTTTTTCGGAATCAGATATTCTGAAGGTCATAGGGTCACGTTATGATCTGGAATCTGTTCCCAGGGAGAAAGCTGCAACAGCTAACTACTGGAGAATCGATGATGATTTCCAGTTTGGGATCATTTCCAATGAATCTAATCCATTCTGCCATGATTGCAATCGTTTGCGGCTGGATAGTTTTGGACATATATATGGATGTTTGAGTAGCAACGTTGGTATAACCGTTAAAGATTGTTTGGACAATTATGATGAATTAAACCGAAGGTTAAATAAAGCTTTAGGTCAGAAGCAAAAGGTGAAATTTGTGGGCAGTAACATTTCCATGAAAGCAATAGGAGGATAGCCTGTGGAAATAAGAGTAAATGTATTTGCGAACTTGAAGGATCACTACGATCCAGTGTTTTCAGTTGAGGTTCCAGCTGATGCTCAGGCAAAACACATTTTGGAAGAGTTAGCCTCACGGCATCCGAATTTGCAAGAGATTTTGGAATCTTGTCGCATTGCCGTTGGAGAAGATTTGGTAGATAAGAATTATTCGTTGCAACAGAATGAAGAAGTATTCCTCTTACCTCCCTCAAGCGGTGGATGAATTGGATTTGATCACGGAGGAGCCGATTGATTGGACCCGGCTGGTTGAAATGGCTCACCATCCCAAAGCCGGTGCGGTGGTTATTTTCAGCGGCGAAGTTCGGAACCACAACAATGGAAAGAATGTCTTATTTCTGGAGTACGAGGCCTATGTCCCGTTAGCCAAGAAGCTTGCCAAGCAGATTATTACGGAGGCTCGTGAAAAGTGGGACCTGCACCAAGCGCTATGTGTCCATAGGATTGGCAAAGTCGATATCTCCGGATGTTCTGTGGCGGTGATCACTTCCTCCGCCCATCGTACAGAAGCCTACGCAGCAAACCAGTACATGATAGAAAGGTTAAAAAATGAAGTTCCTATCTGGAAGCGGGAGTATTACGAGGATGGAACTTCGGAATGGAGCTTGAATCGTAACTGCGGCGACCCCACCCATAATCATTTTCATCGCCGGGACCCAATTCAGTCGCAGCAACACTGATCAGTCGCTTGGCTGCGGTAACTTGGCAACAGCTATCGTTTTGCTTTGCTTGTGTTTACAGTATGTGCAGGTATAATGTTTAAGAACTTCACCAGCTTCTTCTAGCGTGGGTGATTTCACTAGCTCCTCCTGGGTCACTTTTAGAGTCTGGTAGTTGCACGAAGGACATTGTTCCGCGATCAGCCGGCCCGTGTATTTGTCAATCCTGGTTTCTCCGGTTTCTTCCTCAATCCAAACATCATAGTCAACCGACAGCACGTCCTCCTCGGCTTGCATACCAGCATCCAAATGAGCATCTTCTTCTTCCTCGCTAAGTAATTTCATAAGTTTGCCGGTCTTGGCAGACTTCCGGGGCTTGAAACGAAATCGACGTAACTTTTTTTCTATTCGAAACGGATAATAAACCTTCAGAGTATAATTGAAGATAAAGCCGACAATTAGTCCCAAGCTTCCTGTGACAAACAGACGCACCCCAAACCAGACATAGATCAGTTTTACCGTGTTATGAGCTAGCGTGTTGAGGTAACAAATGATGGCGACATCCAGAAACAAGGCAGCAAACCAATAGGTTCTGATCTCATTCAGATTAATGTAATCGTATTTCTTCTTAGGGTCTGCGAGGGTTAGGAGCTTAAGTAGATGATAAAACAGAAAGATCAGAGCGATCATGGAGAAAATCCAAACTCCCACTAGCATTACCTGGTTCCAGGCTTCAAGAAACTTCAAGTAGTTGTCTTCCATAACGGTGCGTAATTAGTTGGCCGAATTTGGGGATTTTTTGGTTAAAAATAAAGGATGCGGCGAAAATTGGGTAAGGAATTATAGCTCAGCATCAATGCTCTCTGCCTTACCGTCGGTTAGCCATTCGGATTTCTTTTTTCTTCCAAGTGCTGTATTTTCAATTCTAGGCTATTATGCACAGCTTTCATATTTTGAGTTTTGTTAAATCCACACGAGCGATTCCGTTGAATTTGGACTTTTGTAATGAAACTCGGGATCGCATGATTTATTGTACAAACAAGGACCATGATTGTGTTACAATTTCCAATCCAACTGTATTAATAATCAAAACATTGGCATGACATTGATCAAATTGTCGGTCTCTATTTTTCTACTGACAAATTTCTTAGCACAGGCCCAAATGGTCCCATATATAACCAGGGACGAATTCGATTGGAAAACTTGGGAGACGGTCAAAGATGAAGAGGGCAAGCTGCGGTTAATTACCCAAATTGAAGATTTGGAGAATTTCGGGGATTCACTGTCCCCGATCGAAGCAAGGAGAAAGCATTTCAAGGCGATCGATATCGACGCCGACGGCTTCCCGGATTTAGTTTACAATGGACCCCAGGGAACAGCCAAGCCGGCAGTGATCTTTTACAAAAACAAGGGAGGACAGTTTCGAAAAATTTTTCATCAGACCGGTGATCTAATCTATGTTTCTCGGGAAAAACCGTGGAATCCAATTTCCTTCCAAATTATCCAAAAGGTGTCTCACGAGAATAGCGAACTTCAAATATGCTCACACTCCTTTAAAAACGGGGAGCTTCGATTCGTTTTGGACAATACGATCATAATAAGGAATGGTTTGAAGGTCATAAAAGAGAATTTACCCCCCATGCTCTTTGAGGTGGACCAAGAACACGCTTCTCTAAGGACTTCATCAGTGGCCGAGAGAACTAATGGTATCAAAGATTATGGTCACGCCGATATTGGCTTTGCTGTGGGCTCTGAAATGAACAGCCTCGGCGAAATTTGGTGGTTTGTATTTATGAAGGAAGAAGGTCACAAGTTAAGAGCTGGATGGATGAATAGTCAGGAAATCAAGAAGCTGTAGCAGTTTTTAGCTAGTTCAGAAAATTCCGCTAAATCCGAAGGGAAGAATTATCTTTGAACCTTGAACTAAATGCCCAGCACTTGGCAGCAAAAAGAACCACTGTTACATCCGCATTACCCTACGCAAATGGGCCAATCCATATTGGTCATCTGGCTGGAGTATACCTACCAGCAGATATCTATGTCCGTTATTTACGCAACAAAGGAGAGGAAGTGGCCTTTATTAGTGGGTCTGACGAGCATGGCGTTCCCATCACTCTTAGGGCTAAAAACCAGGGCACAACACCTCAAGCGATAGTGGATGAATATCACGAGCAAATCAAACAGGCCCTGGCTGATTTTGGAATAAGTTTTGATAACTACTCCAGGACTTCACTCACGATTCATCACGAAACTACAGCCGAATTCTTCAAGAAGTTATACAATGACGGTGTCTTCGAGGAAAAAACCTCCGAGCAGTTTTACGACCCTGTCCACGAACAGTTCCTGGCGGATCGATATATCAAAGGGGAGTGCCCTCGCTGTGGTTATAAGGAGGCCTATGGCGATCAATGCGAAAATTGCGGTAGCTCATTAAGTCCCACTGACCTAATAAATCCCAGATCGGCTCTAAGCGGTGAAAAACCAGTATTAAAAAATACTAAGCACTGGTTCATTCCTTTAAATAAATATGAAGACTGGCTTCGAGAGTGGATAGTCGAAGGACATCAGGAATGGAAGCCCAATGTTTATGGGCAGTGCAAGTCGTGGATCGATCAGGGGTTGCAACCTCGTGCAGTGACTCGAGATCTCGATTGGGGTGTCCCGGTTCCGCTTAAGGAGGCAGAAGGCAAAGTGATCTACGTATGGTTTGACGCTCCCATAGGATACATCTCATCGACCAAGGAATGGGCCAACCAAACTGGTAGGGATTGGGAAAAATGGTGGAAATCCCCCGATTCGCAACTAATCCATTTTATCGGAAAAGACAATATAGTTTTCCATTGCATCCTTTTTCCGGTTATGCTTAAGGCTTATGGGGGATATATTGTACCGGAGAATGTGCCGGCCAATGAGTTTTTGAATCTGGAAGGCGAAAAGATATCTACTTCCCGAAATTGGGCGGTCTGGTTGCATGAATACCTGCACCAATTTCCCGGGAAGGAAGATGCCCTTCGATACGCACTATGCGCGAATGCACCCGAGGCCAAGGACAATGACTTCACCTGGAAAGACTTTCAGGCTAAGAACAACAACGAGTTGGTGGCCATTTATGGCAATTTCATAAACAGAGCGATGGTGTTAACCCATAAATACTATGACGGAAAGGTTCCTTCGGCCGGCGTTGAGCACGAGATAGAGAAGGGTGTCAAGGATCAGATTAAGAAATTTGAGACGCAGATTGGCGATTCGTTGGATAAATTTAAGTTTCGTGAAGCTTTAGCGGCCCTGATGGACATTGCCAGGGTTGGAAACAAGTACCTTGCTGACACGGAACCCTGGAAGCTTATCAAAACCGATCCAGACCGAGTGGGTACTATCCTTAATTTATGTCTTCAAATCTCAGCTAATCTGGCAATCCTATCAGAGCCATTCTTGCCATTTACCGTCAAGCGATTGTGGAGCATACTGGGGTCACCGCCCTTGGGATGGTCAAGGGCAGCCAATTGGGATCTATTGGAGGACCATCATAAGCTAGGAGATCCAGCCCTGTTGTTCGAGAAAATCGAAGATCTCGCAATTGACGCGCAAGTTCAGAAATTAGAAGATACTAGAATTCATAATGAGCATGCGGAGACGTATGGGCTGGCGCCTTTGAAGCAACAGATATCGTATGCAGATTTTGCCAAACTCGATATGAGGATTGGCACCGTTTTAGAGGCCGAAAAAGTGCCCAAATCCAAAAAACTCCTTAAGCTGAAAATCAGTACAGGTGCCGATACCAGGATTATTGTCAGTGGTATTTCTGAGCATTTTCAAGAACAGGAATTAATAGGTAAGCAGGTTACCCTTTTAGTAAATCTGGAGCCCCGTAAAATAATGGAAATTGAGTCCAAAGGCATGATCTTAATGGCCGAAGACCCTAATGGAAATCTTCAATTCCTGCCACCATCCGGGGCGGTATCCGATGGTTCTGTGATCAGTTAGTTGTTTAAGTTCATAGCCCGGGCTATGCCCAGGGTTGTGAAATCCAAGATCGCCTCACAAGCCTTATCTAGTACCGGATTCAAGTCTTCAATTTGCTCCGCTGTAAAATTGCTAAGCACATAATCTATTTGACCTCCTAGAGGGAAGTCATTTCCAATTCCCAACCTCAATCGAGGATACTCACGAGTTTGCAGGGTGTCTTCGATACTATTTAGGCCATTATGGCCGGCAGCGGAGCCCTTGGCCCTTAGTCTTATTTTTCCCAACGGTATTGCAATGTCATCAGTAATTATCAGCATTTTGTCGAGAGCTATTTGTAATTCCTGCATCCAATAGTTCACGGATTTACCGCTGAGGTTCATGTAGGTGGTAGGTTTGATCAGGTAAAGAGATCTTCCTTTGTGCTTGCAATCCGCCATTAATGCGTGCCTCCTCAATTCAAATTGAATTCCTTTAAGATCCGCAAAACGATCTAAAACCAAAAAACCAGCATTATGTCGGGTCAGCTGGTATTCGGGACTAATATTTCCAAGGCCTACAATGAGATATTTCATTGCTGAAAGATAAAAAGCGGTGATTAATCACCACCCTGCTAGCAAAGAATGTGTGCTTGGGTTATGACTGTTCGCCGCCTTCTGTTGGCTGTTCTCCCGCCCTGGATTCAGGCGAGCCCTCCTCTGCGGGTGCTCCCTCAACAATTTCTTCACCTTCCTCACCCTCTTCACCTTCCAGAACTTCCTCTTCAGTTTCTACTATGAGGGCTCTCGGTGTTTCAACCACCGCAACTGATGCAATCTTCGGATCAAGGATCTCAAATCCATCTTCCTTTACCTCGCCAACCTTTATGGCCTTACCAAAATCAAGTTCCGAAATGTCCACTGTTATAAAATCGGGCATATTAGCCGGAGTTGCCCTAATCGCCAGATTCAGTCTTTTGTGTATAAGATTGCCCCCCTTTTCTACCCCAGGAGAAAATCCTTGAAGTCGTACCGGAATATTCATCTTGACCGGTTTCTGACCTTGAAGCATCAGAAAATCAGCATGCAAAATGTTCTCACTTACCGGGTGAAATTGATAGTCCTGCAATATGCAGGAATAAAGTTCTCCTTCTATGTTCAGCTCAACGAAGTGAGCCTCATCCGTATATAACAGGTCTCTGAATAGAATTCCTGGAGAATGGAAATGAACTTCTTTATCCCCCCCATATAGGACACAAGGAACATTACCTTCTCTGCGGATTTTTTTGGTCTTGGCTTTGGTTAAGCCCTCCCTTTTGTATCCGATTATTGCTATAGTCTTCATTTGTCAAAATGGTAAATTTGGTTCCTCCTTATATAAATAGGGAGCTTATTGATTCCTTGTCATGAATTCTTTTGATACCCTCGGCGAAAAGTTGCGCTATGGACAGGACCTTTATTTTTTCTAAATCATTCTTAAGCGGAATCGTGTCCGTAACCACTAATTCAATCAATTCGCTTTTCTCAATATTGGAGATAGCATTACCCGACAGAACCGGATGAGTAATCACCGCACGAACTGAAGTTGCACCTTTCTCCAGAATTAAACTAGCAGCCCGGGATATGGTTCCTCCTGTGTCTACCAAGTCGTCTACCAGGATGACATTCTTGTCCTTTACATCTCCAATCAGTCGCATGGAGGTAATTTCATTGGCTATCTTTCGGTGTTTATCGCACACAACTATTTCAGAATCTTCAAAGTATTTGGCATATCCTCGGGCTCGAGCCACCGCACCAACATCGGGAGCCGCAAATACTAGATTATCTAAACCCAAAGCTTTTATATATGGCACAAATACTGCTGATCCGTACAGGTGATCTACAGGGAAATCAAAGAATCCTTGTATTTGCCCGGCATGTAGGTCACAAGTCACCAAACGGTCAGCGCCGGCTGCCGACATTAGGTTTGCAACAAGCTTGGCAGCAATTGATACTCGCGGCCGGTCTTTGCGATCTTGTCGTCCATAACCAAAGTACGGAACCACGATGGTAACGTAATGTGCCGAAGCTCGCCTGGCTGCATCCGCCATTAATAGCAACTCCATCAAATTATCCGCAGGGGCACAAGTCGATTGGATCAGAAAGACATCACTTCCCCGAATGTTCTCATTGTAACTGACTGACAACTCACCGTCACTAAATTTTCGGCTACTGAAATCACCCAAGCTTGTTCCATAATGACCGGCTATTTTCTCGGCCAAATTCCGGGAGCTACTGCCGGAGAAGAGTTTGATTTGAGTCACTTCAATAGGTTAAAACGGTATAGAAAAACATTATCCCGACTAGACACCGGGATTACGTTACGTTGTCCGACTAGGGCTCGAACCTAGACTCTTCAGGACCAAAACCTGACGTGTTGCCAGTTACACCATCGGACACTCACACCCAAAATTTTGGGACTATAAAAGTAGACTAAATTTTCAATTTCTGAAAATTTAATCCCCAAAATGGCAGTATATTTGAGGACCATTTTGTCCGTATTTCTCCAAAAAAATATATTCCCTTATGAAAGTGAAAATCTTACCTATCGCCCTCATTTCTGCCCTTTTTATGGCATGGGCACCTGCTCCCAATCAAGTTCTTAAAACATCTTTGCGAATTACTGTGCTGAACGATTTAGGGAATATCCAGGAGAATGCAAGCGTTCAGCTATTTACTACCGAGGAACACTATCGCAACGAGACTAATCCTGTTGGACCGCCCCAAAAGACAGACAAGAAAGGCCGGGTTACCTTTAAGAATCTGGAGTCGAGAGCCTACTTTATCCATGCCAAGAAGGGTGATGCAACCAATGTCGGCAGGGGTGTCCAAACAGAGAAACTGGAACAAGGAAAAGTAAACAAGCTTAATACAGTAATCGAATAGCAGCCGATCGAAGGCGCAGCCCCTTCCAAAGGTTGTTTTGTGATAGATTCGAGGTAGGGTTTGGAATGTTACATAAATCAACCGTTGTCGGGAGTTTCTAAAATCTACATTGTTGGCGTCTTGGTGCTGGGCTGTCAATCCCTCAGCGAGAGTCCAGATAGTCCTTCGCACTTGTTGGCGTTGGAGAAGTCGGCTATTGGTACTATAGATGACCCGGCCAAAAGAGCCAGCTACGAGGCTCTTATTATTTCTGACCCTAAGAGTGGCCAAATACCGCGGGGGATAAAACTAAGAGAATACAGGTTCTCCCAAACCCTGCGCCCCAGCCGATTGGCCAATACCCGCCAAACCCAGGACGGGTGGGATCAAAGGGGTCCATTTAATGTTGGAGGCAGGACCAGAGCTTTGGCCATAGACGTTACGAATGAGGATGTATTCCTTGCTGGCGGGACAAGCGGCGGTATGTGGAGAACCGAAGATGCTGGCGCGTCCTGGTCTAAATCTACTCATCCGCTGAATCTTCATAGTGCCACCTGTATCGCTCAGGATACTCGAGCCGGTCAGACCAATGTCTGGTATTATGGCACTGGTGAACTACGCGGGAATACTGCAAGGAGCGGTCCATCGGCGCCATTCCGGGGTGATGGGATCTTCAAGTCTACAGATGGAGGTCGAACTTGGGATATTCTGCCCGCTAGCAGTGACGGCCTCACCAGCAAATTTAATACTCAATTTCGTTATGTATGGGAAATTGTTGTGAACCACAGCCGGTCCGACATAGATGAGGTCTTTGCCGCTACTTATGGTGGAGTAGTAAGATCGCAGGATGGCAGAATTTCCTGGGAGGTTGTTTTGGGGGACGCCCTGCTTAACCTGCCCGATACTACCAATCTGAACAATCAAGCAGGTGCACGTCTGACGGACGTTGTTATTACCGAGGATGGTATTTTGTACGCTACACTCGACCTTGATAGTAGCCCGAAAGGAGGTATATATAAGTCCAGTAATGGAGCGAACTGGGTAGACATTACTCCGGATAATTTTCCAGCCGAGTTTAGAAGAACTGAAATTGGGCCTTCCTTCAGCAATCCTAATATCGTTTACTTTCTTAGTGATGCCGACCCGGCCCAGATTTGGAGATACGACGACAGTGGAATCGGCCTGAAATGGACGGATCTTTCACAAAACGTACCGGCATTTGACCACCAGGTCGGGGATTTTGACGCCCAGAATTCATATAACCTGCTGGTCAGAGTGCATCCGTCAAATCCCGAGATTGTATTTGTGGGAGGTACCAATCTTTATCGTTCGACTGATGGGTTTACCACCTCAGAAAATACTGCCTGGGTCGGGGGATATAATCCTGATGCAGAGGGAATAGACAATTTCCCGGGACATCATCCTGATCAGCATGTTCTGCGCTTTTTTCCATCCAATTCCAGCAGGTCTTTGAGTGCTCATGACGGAGGAATTTCCGTTACTGAGAATAACCTTGCTGAGCAAATTAGGTGGTCCGATCTCAATAATGGTTTTGTTACCAGTCAGTTTTACGCCGTCAATTTGGACCAGTCAGCTGTAAATAATTTGGTAATTGGCGGAATGCAGGATAACGGAAGCCAGGCTACCACGTCGACAAACTTTTTCTCTGATTGGCAACGTATTTTGGGTGCTGATGGGGGTTATTGTGCTGTGGCAGGTGCCGGCTCGTATTTTTATTTCTCATTTCAGGATTCTCAAATATTCAGAGTTCGGTTGAATAATCAGTTCCTAATAACCGATTTCGCCCGGGTTGATCCGGTGGGAGGTGGAGACTCCCCCGGTCAGGGTTATTTATTTATTAATCCCTTTGAATTGGACCCTATCAATAATAATGTGATGTACCTGACTGGCGGAAACATTGTTTGGAGAAATTCAAATCTCTCTCAAATACCCACCGGGTCTAGAAATCCAACAATTTTAAACTGGACTAAGTTGGATAGGACCGAGATCATGTTGGGCCAGATAAGCAGCATTTCAGTTTCCAGAACACCTCCCCATGTGGTCTACTTTGGAACAACACAGGGCCAGGTTATGAAGATCACAGAAGCCAACCGGCCCGATTATCAGGTGCGGGATATAAGTGCTGCCGAGTTTCCTCAGAATGGTTACGTTGCAAGTATTGCCGTGTCTAAGGCAGACGCAAATCAGTTAATAGTTGTTTTTTCCAATTACAATGTGCAAAGTTTGTTCTTCTCATTGGATGGAGGGAATGGCTTTCAGGCTGTTAGTGGCAACCTGGAAGAAAATTCTGATGGATCAGGAAACGGCCCGTCAATACGTTGGGCGGAGATCATACCAATGAACGATGGCGGGTTCACCTACCTGGTTGCAACCAGTACAGGCCTGTACCTTACTCGCCAGTTGGAGGGGGTAAACACCATATGGACACCAGAAGGGGAAGAGACCATTGGAAATGTCGTGGTTCCAATGGTACGCTATCGCTCTCTGGACGGCATGGTGGTTGCTGGCACTCATGGCAATGGGGTCTACACCAGGAAATTCAATCAGGTGCTTCCGCTTGAGGAATTGCCAATTGCCCCAATAGTGGAACTGGGTCAGAATTATCCCAATCCATTTGATCAACTTACCACTATTCCCTTCAATGTGCCTGAAGACGGGATTGCTCGAGTTAAAATCTATGATCCGCTCGGTAGAGAAGTTAAGACCCTTCTATTAGCCACGCAGTTCGCTGGTCGCGGGGAAATCACCTGGGATGGCACCAACGTAAACGGAGTGACCGTATCCGACGGTATTTACATCTACAACCTGGAGTACACTCCCTCCAGTTCGGATGATAGGAACGTAGCGCGCAGAGCCAGGAAAATGATCCTAAGAAGGTGATCAGACCGGATTTTGGCTTAGGGCGGGGAATGGGTATTCGTCTTTTGTCTGGCTCTTGTTATTTGAATTGGTTACCAATTTTCATTGTACCTTTGGCCGGTTAAATTCCTTATTGGAAAATGGCAGAGATTGGTACCGATATTTATAAAGCAAAAAGCATTCTTGAACGGGGCAAGTTGGTATCTATTCCCACTGAAACGGTATATGGTTTGGGTGGTGATGCCTTAAATCCAGGCGTTGTTTCCTCCATATTTAAGGTTAAGCAACGTCCATTTTTTGACCCCCTAATTGTTCACACCAACTCAGTTAAAAAGGTGGCCTCGTTAGTCACCCGAATCCCAAAGGAACTTCTTGATTTGGCCAATCATTTTTGGCCAGGACCTCTAACTCTCCTACTTGAGAAGAAAGAAACGGTTCCCGACTTGGTTACGGCCGGGATGGCACGAGTGGGGATTCGCATTCCAAATCACCCTTTAACACTGGGCCTTCTAGAAACCTTGGAATTTCCCTTGGCCGCCCCCAGCGCCAATCCTTTCGGATACGTTAGTCCAACCAAGCCATCCCACGTAAATGCCCAGTTAGGCAACAAGATCTCCTATATCCTCGATGGTGGAGCGTGTCAGGTGGGCATTGAGTCTACTATCGTAGGACTCGATAATTCGGATATAGTTATTTATAGGGAAGGGGGGATTGGCATAGAACGGATCTCAAAAACTCTGGGGAGGGTGGTGAAGATCTACGACCATTACGAGGATCGGTTCATTTTGCCCGGTATGCTGAAGAGCCATTACTCGCCATCGAAAAAGCTGGTTGCTGGAAACTTGGAAAAACTCCTAAAGGATTATGATGCCCATGATGTGGGACTCATTTCATTTCGCAATTATTATCCCCAAGTCCGAAGAGGAAGCCAGGTAGTGCTTTCGGGATCTGGCAGTCTGGATGAAGCGGCGCAAAACCTCTTTACCGCCCTTCGAAAACTGGACCATCAACCGATAACAACTATTTTGGCAGAGCTTGTCCCGAATCGTGGACTTGGAAGAGCTATAAATGATCGTCTGAAACGTGCTTCCTTTAACTAAATAATTTTAATGAACACACTTAATGAATTCAATTTTAGGGGAAAGAAAGCCTTGATCAGGGTGGATTTCAACGTTCCTTTGAATAAGAATTTCAGAATAACAGATGATACTAGGATCACGGCAGCCGTACCGACCATAATCAAGATTCTCGATGATGGAGGCTCGGTGACCTTAATGTCTCATTTAGGAAGGCCGCAGAAAGGCTCGGAAAACAAATTTTCTTTAAGACATTTAGTTGCTCCCTTATCCAAAGTGTTTGACCGTGAGGTGAAATTTGCCGACGATTGTATTGGCGAAGATGCTAGGAATTTGTCGTCTGCGCTTCAGCCAGGTGATATCCTACTTTTAGAAAATTTGAGATTCCACAAGGAGGAAACTGCAGGAGATGAGGGATTTGCCAAGCGATTGTCTGAGTTGGGAGACGTGTTTGTGAACGACGCCTTTGGCACAGCGCATAGGGCGCATGCCTCTACCACAATTGTAGCCCGTTTCTTTGAGGACAAAGTTGCCGGGTACGTTTTGGAAAGAGAGTTGGATAACGCAGGTCGAGTTATGAAAAAAGCGCAGAAACCCTATACAGCCATAATGGGCGGAGCTAAAATATCAGACAAGATCCTGATCATCGACAAGCTTATGGATAAGGTTGATAATCTGGTTATTGGAGGGGGTATGTGCTTCACTTTTTTCAAGGCCATTGGAGGAAACATTGGTAAATCCCTGGTGGAAACTGATAAATTGGATTTAGCCAGGGAACTGATTCAAAAGGCCAAGGATATGGCAGTGGATTTGCACTTACCCATTGACTCGGTAATTGCTGATGCTTTTGATAACGACGCGAGAACAGATGTCTCACAGAATCATGCCATTCCGGACGGCTGGATGGGGTTGGATTTGGGTCCGCAATCTCGTGAGGTCTTTAGCCGAATTATTGAAAAATCCAAGACGGTACTCTGGAATGGGCCTATGGGTGTATTTGAAATGCCCAACTTTTCGGCGGGAACTATAACGATCGCGGAGGCAGTTGTAAGGGCGACAGAGATGGGTGGATTCTCACTGATCGGAGGAGGAGATTCTGCAGCCGCCATTAATTCGCTGGGGTTTGCGGACCAGGTGTCCTATGTGTCGACCGGTGGAGGGGCGTTGCTCGAATACATGGAAGGAAAGGAATTGCCGGGAGTAAAAGCTCTTCAAGGGTAACTGTACCTAGGTTCAGCCTGTATTTTTGGCCAACTTCAGCTGTCCGAATTGGTCATAGGCAATTTCCCGATTATCGAGCATCGCTCGGATCGTTTCTAACAGCTCCTGCTCATTCTCCGGGCTGAATTGATCCAATATTTTTGAAGGTGATGTCTCCGACTGATGCAGGATCTTTAGGATTGCCGTCTTGTAATTCCTGAAAGATTCCTTGATTTCCCCGGATGAACAATTATCACATATCCTGCATTGACTGTATGACACTTCTCCGAAGTATTCTTGAATCTGCTGGGTGCGGCACCTGGTTCGGTTGGTCAGAAAGTGAACCATTGAATTCATCTTTTTGAGGTCATTGTCCTTCCTACCTTGCAGTTGTTTCAATCCAATTGGCAGTCTTGAAGAATCCAAACGAGGACTGAGAAAAGTAATTTGAGGTTTCGTTGATTGCCGTACATAATGGATTATCCCCTGTTTATGCAGTTTGTTCAGATCTCTGATAACTGCATTTAGATCCAATTCAGCATAGTTAGAAATCTTTGTTTCAGAGATACTGGTAAACTCAGAGAACAAGTCTCCGCCGTACATTCTGAGTAAAGTTTGGATTGTTGGGTCTAGCCCGGGGTTGGCAATTTGGAAGCGGTAGAGCTCATTTTTATCAGTTTCGATCATAACTCTGGAAGGGTGATGGAATGCCCGGTTGAGATGTAACAATTCGTTTTCCTCAAGCTTTTTCAAGGCATTGTAAGTTTCCAACGTATTCAATTTGAAGTGAGCACAAAAAGCGTCCAACTCAAAATCAAAGCTAGCAAGATGCCCACTGCCCACGGCCAACTTGAAATGATTGGCGACACATTGATAAACCTTTTTGATGAACTCGGGTTCCGGATAAGCCTGGGACACCCAGGTTTTCAAGGAGGTAATATCATTTTCATGGTAGAGCAGGATTGCATGGGACTTCCGTTGATCCCGACCGGCTCTACCCGCCTCCTGATAATAGGATTCTAGGTTTTCAGGAATATCCCAATGTATGACCAACCGAACATCCGGCTTGTCAATGCCCATCCCAAAGGCATTGGTTGCCACGATTACTCGAAATCTGTTATCAAGCCATCGATCTTGGATCCCAGCCCGTTCCTCGCTCGACAATCCTCCGTGATAAAAATGGCTTTGTATTCCTTGGCTAGATAGTTCTTTTGCCAAAGTTTTGGTTGATTTTCGTGTACGGGTATAAACTATGGCCGATCCAGCAACATTGTTCAATATTCTAACCAGTTTCTTCTCCTTGTCTTCCTCCTTTGAGACTGAATAAGAGAGATTGGCTCGACTATAGGACTGCTGAAATATGGCAGGATCCTTTAACTTCAAATTCTCGACTATATCCTGCCGAACCTCCGCAGTTGCTGTCGCCGTGAGTGCTATGATTTTTGATTCTGGTAGCAGGCCTCGGAAGTCGGGTATTTGAAGGTATGCAGGTCGGAAGTCATACCCCCATTGAGAAATGCAATGGGCCTCATCTACAACCACTAGGCTTATGTTCATTTCGGGTGCTCTTTCTTTTAAAATATCGGCGCGAAGGCGCTCTGGAGAAAGGTACAGGAACTTCACCTCCCCATATCGGCAATTGTCCAAGATTGTATCAATTTCCCTGGAGGTCATGCCCGAATAAATGCAATGAGCACGGACCCCATTCTGTCGCAATCGATCAACCTGATCTCGCATCAGCGCGATCAAAGGAGAAACTACTAGGGTAAGACCGTCTAGAATAAGACCAGGAACCTGAAAACACAAGGATTTACCGCCACCCGTGGGCATCAGAGCCAAAGTATCCTTTCCCTCCAAGACTGCGGTGATGACGTCCTCTTGAAGAGGTCGGAAGGATTGAAAACCCCAAATTGACTTAAGTATGTCCTTTGGACTGGGCAAACCCTTTACTCTATTCGTATTCTATGTCAATTACCTTGAACACCACCCTGCGGTTCAGGCGCTTGCCCTTTTCCGTACTGTTGTCCGAAATGGGTTGATTCTCACCCAATCCAATGGTTTCAATTCTGGAAACTTCAATCCCGCGATTGACTAGATACTCCCTAACTGCTTCGGCTCTCATTTCAGAAAGGTTGAGGTTGTACAATTCTGTGTTGGTGTTATCGGTATGTCCTTCAATCACAATCTTCAGGTTCAGATTTTGCATCAATAAGTTATAGAGATGATTGAGTTCTACAAATGACTCCGATTGCAGTTCGGCCTGATCGGATGTGAAATACACGTTCTTTAAGGTAATTGGCTTATTTATCTCCAAATCAGCGAAATAGTTGTCAATGGTATCGAGGGGTTCTGTTGTTTTGGCTAAATCGACGGGTTTTCTGGCATTTCCAAGAGTCATCACGCTAACATCGTCGACAAAGTAGTATGCGTCATTAAATAGTATTGAGTTAGGGTTGGAGACTACTTTCTCCTTAGTGGTCTTTTTTCTTCTGGAAAAATTTCCGATTGTGATGAATCTTTCACCTCCCCGGCTGACAACGGTGCCCGAAACGCGTTCCCACTCCACCTGGTTTTTTAGTATCTGATCGGGGCGATTCTTTATTTGGGCCTTAAGAATTGTGAAAACCTCCTTTTTTAACAGGTTCGTTTCATCATCCTTTAGGCTGGATACATATGCCGGGGTGAACAGATAAGAAAACGGGTCGTGCATGGATAGGTGACATCCTAAATCTGAAATTGCCAAGGTTCTATTCTCAGCCAAGCTGACATAGAACTCAATGTAGTAGGTAGTGTCTCTTGTTAAGGGCTCCAGGAGTTCCACCTGGATAAATTCCCGGTAATACTCGTAGTCGTCTGAAAAGGCTATGAACCCGGCATAAGCAGAACCTGTTCTAGGCTCCTGAAAACCTAAGTAGTTTGCCGGAACAGAAGAAATTTCCGCTGTTGATGATTTGTGAAAGTAATCTGCCGGTACGGAACCTGCGTCAGTGGCGAAGCCTTGCCAGGGCACCGCCAGGTACAATTGGCTAATCGCTGTTGGCGGTTGTACATTCTCCTCAAAGCTTGGATTGGGAACGAGATTGTTTTGGCCCAAATCTTGGCCTAAAATAGGGTTCAGGGCAAGCAAGGCCCAGGTTGAGCTCTGTAATATGATTATGCCAAAACGCCTCATGGCCTTTCAAGGAATCTCTAGTCAATCTGATAAATATACATTAAACGCAGGATTTGGTGGGTGAAATCTATCCGCAACTCCAACGATTAAATAGTTCCCTCTGATCAAAATACAAATTTTGGATCTATTATAATACGTATGGAACCAGGGCCCTCCGATTACGAGGATAACTTTCAAAATGAGATTGATACCATCTGTGATGGGAAAGCGCTCGTGGCAAGAGATTAGCGGTTGTAAACAGTGCGAACGCCAATCCTGGGAGTGACCAAGTCAGAATGGCCCATCCTGACCATTCCAAAATTTCTCCTAAATAATTTGGGCAAGAAACCCACCTGAAAAGGCCACCGACTGGAATTTTGTAAACTCTCTCACCACGGTTCCGAAGCGAGCCCAAGATCCTATCGGAATTCTTATTAATTAGGTAACCAAAGTAAAAAAGGACTGTACCGGAAATCATCCGGGGATCACTTAACCATTCCAGGTCGTAAGTTCCGGAAAGGTGAAAAAGATAGTGGCCGTTTATGAATCCATTTATGCTGTTAAAAATTATCGCCATAATCACCAGGAGTAGGGGATAATGCTTGTCCCCGTTTTTCAAGGTGAATGGATATATGAAAGTCCGGTGCAGGTAGTGACTCTGCCATATCAAGATAAATAAGGTCAAAATTAGATTGTTGTAAGCGGATGCCGCGAAAAACTGCCAAGCGATCACGGCGACCGCCGGTAACTCCATAATTATCCAGGCAAATTTGGTCTTGATTGATGGCCCCCACCCGTCCCGGAGGAACCTTCCGTAGGGGGCGGAGACCCAAAATAGGGAGCTGATAACCACAATTGATAGGCCTAACTGGGTGTGCAATAGCATTTTATAGACCTCATCCATTAAATGGTGCGTTGGTTATTTCGGAAGCTTCTTATCAGCATCAGTGGCGTGCAAGTGGTAATCAAATAGGAAAATCCCAAGTTTATCTTTCCAGCGTAGGCTTAACGATCACACTTAAATCATCACGCTTTGCCACCAACAGTTTTGATTGCTAGGGAAGGACTGAATATATGGGCATTCGGGCGAATGATTCGCATTGACAATCAAAATTTGTAATCAAACCCATGGAATGTAATAATAATAGATAAGTTCTAATTTCTTTATATTCATCTGTTCATCCAGTTTGCTCAGTATCTCGTATAGGTAAATCAAGTTTATGTGCCTGATTCTATTTGCCTGGAAATGCCATCCCCGTTACCACCTGATAGTGGCCGCAAATCGAGATGAGTTCTTCAAAAGACCTTCGGCCCCGCTATCCTTTTGGAAAGAACATCCCGGGGTCCTGGCTGGTAAGGATCTAAAGGCCGGTGGAACTTGGTTAGGGCTGAACGAATCCGGCAGATTTACTGCCATTACAAACTACCGGGATCTTTCTAACATTAAGGAGCACGCTCCCTCGAGGGGAGCACTGACTTTGGATTACTTGACCGGTTCATCCTCTGCTAAGGATTATCTGTCTGAAATTGCCGCTGTTGGGCACCACTACAATGGATTTAACCTCGTGGTAGGGGATTTGAGGGAATTATTTTATTATTCTAACGTCGAGAATAACATCCAGAAGCTCGAACCCGGCATTTACGGATTGAGTAATGACTTGCTAGATACAGATTGGCCTAAGGTGAAACGGGGAAGACAAGTCTTTCGATCTTTATTGACCGAGGATGAAATTGAGCCAGGTGATTTGATGGACCTTTTAGCCGATGAGGAAATGGCCGCCAATGAGGATCTTCCTGACACTGGCGTTCCCGTGAACTGGGAACGTGCGCTTTCCGCGATTCACATAAACATAGATGATTATGGCACGGTTAACTCCACCGTTCTTTTGGCCTCACCAACGTCGTTTTATCTGAAAGAAAGATCATACAACAAGCCTCAGGGAATTTCCGACGACAAAGAATTCCGGGCAAGGTGGTCATCGGTTATCCGGGTCTGACATGGGTTTTCAATTTCGAGGAAAAAGCCATTGGCTCCTCTTTGAAAAGTTTTCTGGTTTCTGCCCAAACAGTTTTGAACAACTCGGATTTGCGGTAATTTTCTAAGGCCCGATTGTTTTCCCAATGGCTATAGGTTACGAACACATCCGGATCCTGGTTATCGCTCCATAATTCCAAACGACTACATCCGGGATACCTCCTTATTTTATGCATGGAATTATGGAAAATGCGCAGGAAGTCATCTGTGCAGCCCGACTTAAAAGTCATTCTGACCGTTCGGATTAGCATGGCATCAGCTTCGTTGCATCAAATTGTCAATGGCTGCCAATCTCTTGAGCAGTGGGGGATGGGAATAATTGAAGAAAACGAACAGCCGATGGGGCAACAAATTGCTAAGGTTGTTAACGGACAGTTTCTTAAGAGCAAGCTGTAGCGCTGAACCGTTGTATGTCTGTGCGGCATACGCGTCAGCTTCAAATTCATTCCGCCTGCTGAAAATGTTCATAAGCAATCCAGTAAGCTTGGAGATCGGTGTGTAGAGAATCCCAAAGGCGATAATATTTAGATGTAAGACAGTCTCGTTTCCTCCCAGTGCGGCTGATACGGCAGAATTGTAAATCATCAGCGACATTATGAACAACATGATGCCAACCTGAATAAGTGATAGCGCCAAGCCCACATAGATGTGATTCCTTTTGTAATGGCCAACCTCATGGGCTAAAACGGCAACCAACTCTTCGGTTCCATGGTTATTTATCAAGGTGTCGAATAACACTATTTTCTTTTTTTTTCCTATGCCGGAGAAAAAGGCGTTAGCTTTTGTGGATCTCCTGGATCCGTCGATCACAAATATTTGGTCCAACGGGAATCTTACTTTTTTGCTATAGGCTTTTATGGATTCCTTTAGCGGTCCGTCTTCCAGAGGCGATAATTTGTTAAACAGAGGTACGATCAATGTTGTGTAAAACATGTTCACTAGGACCAACAACATGGATATTATCACCCAAAAGTATATCCAGAAGGCCTGGCCAATTTCAAGGATCAGCATTAAAAGAATTCCGATAACCAACCCACCGATTAATGCTGTGACCAAATATCCCTTTACTTTGTCCAATACAAATGTCTTGGGAGATGTTTTATTAAAACCGAATTCCTGTTCGATGACAAATGTGCTGTAAAGTTGGAATGGGAGGCTTAACAAATCAGTTGTCACAAATAAAAATCCAAAAAAAGCTAAGGCCCTGACCACCTCGTGCTCGAAATAGATTCCAACCCAACCATCGACAGTTCCCAGAAGCTTCGTTCCCAAGACCGCGATTATCAATAGAAAGCTAAATGTTGAGGTAACGAAAGAGAACCTGGTCCGGGTTTTGTTGTACTCTAAGGACCTAAAATAATTCTCACGGTCATAAATTTCCACCAGGACATCGGGAAGACTTTTTCGAATGCTCTTATAGTTGAGAAACGTCAGTATTTCCTCAAAAACAAAATCTAAGGTCAAAATCATGACGATAGTTAGCAGAATTATAGATGCCCCCATTGCTTCCCAGTTGCGACCAAAATTAAGCCAAAACTGTCAGACTCGTTCTAAATCTTGGGGCAGGGGACGAAACGTTTTTCCTTTGGGGGCAATTTCTTTTGCGTAAGTGGAAAGTGATAGGATAAAGAAACTTCATGAGCGCCTCCGCTGGAAATGCCTAAGTTGGAAAGAGTGAAATCGAAACTATATCCAAAGGTCCACCCCTTAACCTCCTGAAGGCCTACCATAAATACAAGTGCCTCGTTATTGCTTTGCGCGTCAAGGGTTTTGAAGGGCAAACCTCTATACCACAGGCCTCCGACGAATGGTTGATACACAAAATAAACGCCGGCATCAAGTTGGTCAAAATCGCCCTGGAATTTATAATGAACGGTGGGAGTTATGCTAACTTCTCTTTTACGATTGTAATCATTTTCATATGGTTCGTTGTTAAGGTAGAACTTGTAACCGCCGTGTGCGGAAAAGCGAGCTGGTAGCGTACTAGAGCCATCCTGTAAAAACGACTGGTCAGGCTCATTAACGTGAAAACCCGAGAATCCAATCCACCAATCATTGGTGTATACCAAACCACCAAAACCTATATCAAGCAGCCCGGCGCTTCCATTGGACCCCGCAAGCCCCGGTTCTCCGGGAATGGTCGGATCAAAAGCACCGGTAGTTGGATCAAACTGATTCCCGAAAGTTAAACGTGTGAAATCCAGATCCCTGAGCATGTATCCAACTGAAACTCCGGGTCGAAAAGTGATGTCCTCCGTCACTTTTAACTGATAAGCATATTGAAGATTCACTGAAGTGGATCTTAGGCCCGCGAATCCCTCCTTATCAGTGGATGCAATAAACCCCACTCCGCTATTATACTCGTCAAAATATGTGTCGAAATAGGCGGAGAAGGTTTCGAAGTTGGCATTACTAATTTTGGGCCATTGATTTCGGTAATTTAATCCTATCCGGGCCTCTAGAGCTGATCCAGCAAATGCCGGATTCAGGTAAAGCGGAGCGGAGTAGAATTGGGAAAATTGAGGGTCCTGGCAACTGGCTTTATGGAGGAATAGCGGCGTTATTAAGAAAGCTAAAAGAATGCATTTTTGCCGCATCAAGACGCGATTTATCAAACTTCGATTTAGATACTGATTTTGCAAAATATAAAATTTAATTTCAAATTAGAAACTCCTAAAGGCTTTAATTTATTTTGCAGAATCGTAAAAAAATAAGGCCACTTGCATAAGCTTTTTCGGAATAATTAGGTTGAATTGGGCGTTATTATAACGATTTTAGTCTCGCTAATGTTAAATTCATTATTTTTTTGCAATTAAAGCGGTGTGGGTAATGTCTAGTTGCAGGAGTTTGAAGCCGTTGCCGGCTTATTTTTTAATCTGGATGTTGCTGGGGGTGGGAGAGGGTAACTCCCAAAATTTGGCTCCAAACAATTGGTTCTATGGAAACGACCAAAAAGTCCTTCTCTTTAATAAATCGGATGGTCAGCTGCGCCTGGATAGCATTCAGGCCACTCCTTTCGGAATAGGTGGAAGTGCAGTAGTAAACAGCTACTTTAGCGGGGATTTCTTTTTCTACTCAGACGGGGTCAACCTTTATGACGCGAGTCACCAGATTATGCCCGGAGCATCAGGGGGACTATCGGGGAACGCGAGCATTAATCAACCTGCCGCGGTGGCTCCGGTTCCGAGCACAACCAATAGCTACTATATTATAACAAATACGGGAGGCAGTGCTCCCAATCAGGTGGAGGTCCGCGTGGTGGACATGGGACGGCAAGGTAACTTCATGGCAGGGCAACCCATGTTGGGCGATGTAGAGCCGGGATCGACTGTGATTTTCAATACCAATGCTCCAGCGGAAGCTATGATTGTGATCGAGGGGGATTCTCTTCTAATGAATTGGTTGTTAATTCAGGATGCCGTGACCACTGAATACCGGGTTTATGCCATTGGAGCAAACTCAAATTTCACATTAGCCTCGACCTTGACTCTAAGCCAGCCACTCATTGCAGCTAATTTCTCTTATAGTCCAGCCTCAAACAAAGTTGCTGTGGCTCCCAAAGATCAAAACAGAAATGTGCACATTCTGGATTTTAATACAGGAACCGGAGCCTTGTCACTCGACACAGACATATTGAACAGCGGCAACGCTGACTTTGCCACCGAAGCTATTTATGACACTGAATGGTCTTTGGATGGTGGGCGATTGTACATTTCGCGTCACGGAGGTTCTGGAAATGTTGCTAACGTGTTCCAGGTTGACCTTGCTGATACTCTGCAGTTCCTTAACCCGGTACTTTCATCGCCGGTATTTCGCAGCTATGGTCTGAAATTGGCGCCTGACAGTTCCATTTACCACCTCTACCAGAATTCATCCGGTAGTGCCTTCCTATTGGGCAGAATAGATTCAGTGAATAATCCAGTGAGTAATATACTCTACGATCCGTCTCCTTTGGGAAACCTGGATTTCAATGGAAAGCAGTTTCCTGAGTTCTCACCACCTCACCTGGCCGATAGCTTCATGACCGTATTCGATTGCGAGGATCTGTGCATGGGAAATCCCACCAAGTTCTATCCAACTGTCACGCCCCAAGCTGAGTCCTATTTCTGGAATTTCGGTGATGGCAATTCCTCTGATTTCCGGGTTCCGATCCATACGTACGATATGGCGGGGTCTTTTCAGGTAACCTTGACTGTTCGGCGAAACGGAAAGACGGACCAGTTTATGAAGATAGTAACAATTATGGATCCTATGGCGATGCTTGATTTGGGTGCCGACACAACCATTTGTTTCGGCGAGATGTTGGTATTAGATCCAGACCCGATGAACCAACTCCCATTGGGAACTACTTTTCGTTGGAATGATGGTTCCACAGGACAAACGCTGACGATCGACCAGCCCGGATTGTATTGGGTTGCCGCTGATATACCCGGCGGATGCATTCTGTATGCCGAAAAAACAGTTTCCCAGTTCCAAAACGATAATCCTATTTCCAATTTTTGGTATTTCGGGGCCCTGGCCGGCATTGATTTTAACCAAGCCCCGCCCCAAGCAGTTCTGGACAGCAATATGGATACTCCAGAAGGTACCGCGACGGTATCCGATGCCAACGGCGACCTCATCATGTATACCAATGGAAGCACTGTCTTCGACAAGGACCACAATATCATGACCAATGGGACTAATATTGGCGGGGACGCGTTAGCCACCCAGTCGTCGATAATTGTTCAATTCCCAAATGACGACACCTACCTTTACATCTTCACTACGGAGGAGATCTATGGTACCAATACATTCAACCTAAACTATGCTGTGGTTGATATCAAACAAAATGCAGTGATACAAAAAGGTCTTCAGTTATTCGCCAATAGTACCGAAAGAGTAACCGCCTTCGGTAGCGGTGGTAACTTTGTCTGGTTGATCGCTCATGAATACGGTAATAATACATTCAGGGCTTATCCCATTACCGAGGACGGAATTGGAGAACCTGTATTAAGCTCCGCTGGTTCGATCCACTCGATTGCTACCCGGGAAAACGGAGAAGGTTACATGAAAATCAGTGCTATGGGCACTAAATTAGGTGTGGCACTTCCAACATCCAACGCGAACTATGTAGAGGTTTTTGACTTTAATATGAACACTGGGGACATCTCCGAATGCCTAAATCAAGTCGATTTAGGGAAATCGGGCACTCAACAGGTGTACGGGATCGAGTTTTCTCCCCAGGAGAATAAGATTTTTGCCTCTTTGATCGGGTCCCCATCGTCGATTCTGGAATTCAGGGTTGATACCTGCGATGTCGATTTAGCGGAGCAGTCAATAAGAGCCCTGACGGGACTTCAGGTGGGAGACGAGTATGGAGCTATACAAATCGGGCCAGACTTCCAAACCTACGTTGCGGTTAATAATTCACCGTTCCTTGCTACCATCAATGCTAATGACTCCATCAATCCTTCAAATCCCCAGGTCTCAACAGTGAACCCTAATGGTTTCGACTTAAATGGAAGAAATAGCATGCTGGGCCTACCTAATTTCATTCAAAACCTGGCTACTCCACCGATGGCGCCATCGATGTCGCTGAGCAATGCGTGTGCAGGCGATTCTGTGATGTTCACAGCAACTGGTGTTACCAACCCCAGCATTGATGAATTCTCGTGGTCCATTACTCTGAATGGAGTTCCGGTTGCTACCTCGAATCTTCAGGATCCCTCTTTCGTCTTCGACTCCGCCGGGGTATACGATGTTACTATGGTCGTTTCTAACCGCTGTACTGACACACTGACTATGATGCCTTTTGACACAACCTTGGTTGGTACCTTTGAGATTTTCGACGCGGCTCCGAATGCCCAGTTGCCCCAGTTTGCTCTAATTTGCGGTCAGTTCGCTACACTTGTGGCCGACACTTTGAATGACCCAACGTTAAACTATAGGTGGTCCACTGGAGAAACTACCCGTACTATAATGGTTTCGCGCCCCGGTTCCTACACAGTTTTTATAACCACCCAGGATGGCTGTACTTCTCCCTTGGATACGGTTGATGTTTTTGACGGAAACCCGTTAGTAACCATTGGCCAGGACCAGGCCGCTTGTTTGAATTCAGCCGTGACGGATCTTGATGCTGGAAACCCGGGCGCGGCATATGTGTGGTTTTTGAATGAAATACAGGTTGGTACCGTCAGAACTCAATCTGTGAACACAACCAGTTTGGGCGCTATGGAATATCGAGTGGAAGTCACTGATTCTATTACCGGCTGTACAGGACGTGATACAATAGTCATTCAGGTTACAGAAGTTCCGACCTATTCCGCCGCACCCTTTACCACTTCTGGTTGTGGCATTTCCGATGGCCGAATTGTGCTTTCAGGTGCGGGAACCAGCAACTACCAGTTCCTTTGGAGCACTGGTTCGAACAATCCGGATAGTCTCACCATGTTGCCCGCAGGTACCTACAGCGTCGATATAACGGATGTAGTAACCGGTTGTGTTCAGACGATTGGTGGCATTGCTGTGCCGGATGGCGGAGGCGTATTTGGCATCTCCCAAAGTGCTGCACTTTCTACATGTTTTCCCGGAAGTACGATCGGAGGAGTCAATTTCTCGGTGGAAGTTACTGTAGACAGTCTGGCTAACCTGCCATTGAGCTATATCCTGGTTGACCAAACCTCCGGTGGCACCGTCGGTCAGGGGAGTTCCATAAATACGCGCATTTTTACCGCATCCGCCATCGATATACCTCCCGGACCTTATACGATTGAGATTACGGACTCCACACAGTGCGTGAGCACGGATCCGGTCACGGTGAGCACTGTTGCTACGGTTAGTTTTCAATTTGCTGCTTCGGTGGTTAATGGCTGCGAAATTGATGGCGGTGCAGTCCTGGAAGTAACCAATTTCGATGCTGGGAGTGATTTCCAATGGTCTACGGTGGACGGAAGCTTTGGAGGAACGACTAATAATGCGATCGCGGTTGCGGCTACCACCGGAACCTATACGGTGGTGGTTAGCAATACTAGCGGAGTCTGTGACTCTTCTGCAGCAGTTCAGGCCACCGTAGCGCCGGATCCAGATCCAGTGGTTTCAACTACCGATGATGACTGCGACGGGCAGCTGATTATCGATGCTCTGGACAACAATAATAATGGAAGTAATACCTACACATACATTTGGAACACGGGTGAACAAACCATGTCCATAGCGGCCGATACCAGCGGAACTTACCAGGTCACCCTCCGTAATCAACAAACTGGATGCACAGGTGAAGCCGAAGGAACATTTAATGTGGAGGGAGCATTGGATGTCATTATTGATGGCACGCCTCAATGTAGTAACCAATTACCCGTGGAGCTAACCGCCAACGTAGGTACTATTGCTGGTGCCCTGTTTGAATGGTCACGAAACGGAAGCGTTTTGCCTGAGTCAACTCCAACCATTGAGGTTACGATTGACGGCGATTACCAGGTGATTGCCACCGATGATCGCACGGCCTCCGGTGGAACCGTATGTACTTCCACAGCTAACTTGACCGTACTTGTCGATAGCATCCAAAGGGGTGAATTGGAGCTTAGTGAGGAATATTGTTCTCTTGAAGGCACCTTAACACTAGATCCGGGAGTATTTGCTTTTCATCAGTGGTCTACCGGTGCCACGACCAGAACAATTACTTTATCGGAAACAGCAGAGCCAAGGGATGGATTGTTCCTGGTGGATTTGTTTACTGCTTCAGGATGTTTAACCTCTGATACTACTTTCGTTACTAATGATTGCCGTCCAAGGGTGGTGGTGCCCAATGCGTTTGCTCCGTCGAGCTCCATTTCGAACAATCAGGTGTTCAGAGCTTTTCTGGAACTAAGAGTCGATAACTTCGAGATATTCATTTACAATCGGTGGGGTGAATTGGTTTTTCACTCGACTGATCAGGATTTTCAATGGAACGGTCTTACAGTGCGAGGCATTGAGGCTCCTACTGGTACGTATGCCTATACCATGAAGTACGAGAGTACCCTGGAGCCTGAGCTAGGCGTGGTTGAGCAGCAGGGTGGGGTGGTTCTGGTCCGGTAGTTACAGCTAGTTGTAATGGGGCAAAAATGAGTATTTTCGTGAATAATCCATCATTTACTCACAAAATCCTTAGGGTATTCAACGGTCACATCCATGATCTCATTCCCATTCATAACCGGGATTAGTTTGGGCTGAATAAACCCAGAGTAGGGCGGAGCATCAAGGTTTGCATAGCGGCTCTTCACTTCCCTAAGGAGTTCCTGATCCACCTCAATTCCGTAACCTTCGATCAAACGGCCAGCCTGGTAATCTCCTTGGGACTTGATTCGTTGCACTTCTCGAAGCATAGACCCGAAGATTATGCGTAGCTTTTGGTAATCGTTGATCCTGAAATAAGTTTTGCCTTCTCTTCGGATCTTTTCAATGGTCTTATCCTCCTTTGACTTTTCAAAAGCCCACGCTGCCACCATCTGCCTGTTTACGCACATGTGCTTGTTCAATCTTGTCCCCTTCCTCAATTCGACGCAATTGTAGCATTAGACCGTTTAAGTAGCAACATCGTACTGGTATTGGCCGACTTCCAATGAGGACATCACTCCTAGTTAACGTGAGTTCGATATAAAATAGAGTAGTTTATTGATAGAAAAAAGGCAGAAAATTAGTATATTAAGTCATTGACAATCAACAAAATAACTAATATTTCTGCCTATGTTAACTGCTACTAAAATTACTGAAATTTTTTGTTCCATTGACGATTTTTGTCTGGATTTTGTCCCAAAATTGGAAAAAAGATTGCTGGGAAGTAAAAAGCGCAACAAACCTGGTAAGCTTTCTTTATCCGAAGTAATGACTATACAGGTCTTGTTCCAGATCTCAGGATATCGAAATTTCAAGACCTTTTACAACACATACGTTTGTGGCCACTTGCGCTCCTTCTTTCCTGATGTGGTAAGCTATAACCGAATGGTAGAACTTTGTAGTGGAAGTCTTCTGCCAATGGCTATTTATCTGAAAACACAAGGGACTGGACAGTGTACAGGTATAAGTTTTATAGACAGCACTCCGTTAAGGGTCTGTCATAACAGACGGATCCATAACCATAAAGTATTTGAAGGGTTAGCTAAAAGAGGCCATTGTTCCATCGGATGGTTCTACGGGTTTAAGCTCCATCTTATCACTGCTGATACGGGTGAAATCATCGATTTTATGCTCACACCGGGCAATGTGGATGACAGAAAGCCTCTTAAAATTGAACGGTTTATTAAGAAATTATTCGGAAAGCTCTTTGGTGATAAAGGCTACATCAGTAAGGAACTTTTTAAAAATCTGTTCTTCCGCGGAGTCCATCTGATAACCAAACTCAAACGCAATATGAAGTCCTCATCCTTAACCCCCATCATGGATGCTATAATGCTCCGTAAAAGGGCTATTTGTGAGACTATCATTGATCAACTTAAAAACATCTTCCAGATTGAACACTCCAGGCACAGGAGCCCAACTAATTTCCTTACCAACCTTTTCTCGGCTTTAATCGCTTACAACTTTTGCGAAAAAAAGCCCTCAATCAAATTGAACTACCAGGACACCGGTCAACTCTTTCTCGCTCTTTAATCATTCCTTATTGTCGAACTCACGTTAGTTAAACTAATTTAGGATCCATCAAAAAATAGAGGGAAACCAAGTCCGCTCGGGCTTCTTCCATTGGAGATCTGTAATTCTTTAAAGTAGAACTGGGCTCCCCAATTCCTGGTTCGAGTTGACCTGATGCATGTCAATGACTTCATGCAGAGATGTGTGAAGTCTCCGACCTTCGTTCCCAAATTCCCGAGCACGGTCCGCCGCCTCTTTATCTACCCCAAACTCTTCAAACGTCCCTCCAGAAGAGGTCTTGCTATAGGATTCCGTAATGTTACCCAAAGAGACTGACTTGGAGCCATGTTCCTTTCTGATCCAATTGGCATTGGGAAGGTTGATTCCTACTGGGGTTGAGGGGGCAGCCGAGCCGGCTTCGTTGACAACTGTGATGACCTTGTAAGTTATTCCTTTGGCTTCCTTTTTCTTATGTTCCTCTCTAATTGTGGAGTTATCCTCAAACCATTGGATATTGTCTGAAAGAGCGGCAATTAATTGTGTGGCCTCCATGTCCTTTATAGAAACCACTCCCTCATAAGCACCTCTATGGCATCTCCATAAACCTCGATAAATCCAATTATGCGTCTACCACGGCTGCTGTATCTTTTAGCCAAGCGAGCTTCCTGCGAAATTAGGCGAGGTGGACAAATAAACCAACTGACCATTTCAAGCCATTTTTAAGGGAATCTCAAGACCCATCTCCGTGCGTTTGCAAATGCTTCGAACCAAGGCGTTACAAGGTCCCGCTGACGATCAACCGGGTAGTCGGGCCATTGCCAGGAGAAAATTGATCTTTCAAGATGTGGCATCATCGCCAAGTGCCGACCATCGTCAGAACACACAGCCGCAACATCGTACCTCGACCCATTTGGATTACCCGGATACTCAGAGTATGTGTACCTGCTGGTTATATGATACCTATCCTCTTCAAGCGGTATGGAAAATTGGCCTTCGCCATGGGCTACCCAAATACCTAATCGGGTTCCAGCCAGTGAGCCGAGCATAATCGACTGGTTGACCGGTATATCCACATTCAAGAAGGAGCTTTCAAACTTACCCGAGGAATTTGGAATTAGCTTGATTCGTTCTGAATGATCAGGATATAGCAGGTTAAGCTCGGCCATTAGTTGACATCCATTGCATACACCCAAACTTAGTGTGTCTTCTCGCCGGTAGAACTTTTCCAGCGATGACTTAGCCTGTTGATTGAACAAAAAAGAGCCAGCCCAACCTTTAGCGGAACCCAGAACGTCTGAGTTAGAAAAGCCTCCAACGAATACGATGAAATTCAGGTCCTCCAAGGTCTCCCTTCCTGTAACCAAATCGGTCATATGGATATCTTTCACATCGAAGCCCGCCAGGTACATGGAATAAGCCATTTCTCGATCGCCGTTGACTCCTTTTTCCCTAATGATCGCCGCTTTAACCCCGTAGCTATAGCCGGCATGTTTAATGCCATGATCGTTCAAATGGCCGCTAAAATTCTCAGGAAACTTGTAGGAAAGGCTTTGGTGTTTGTAGTTGAAGTAACGTTGTTTGGCGTATCCCTCGGTTGTTTGGTGGGCGTCAAGCCGGTAGGACGTTTGATACCAAATGTCTCTCATTTGTGCTATATCCAGTTCAACAGATTCCTCTTTCAATTTGATTTTGACACTTGGACCAGAAGTAGGCCTTCCGATCGTGTGATGGTGGATATTCTTACGGGTTAGCCAATCCGAGATTAAATGACCTCTTTGCACCTGAATTATCACTCCTGGATTTTCGCTAAAAAGAACCTCACACGAATCGGAACCCTCAAGGGTAGTCAAATCCAGATCCAAACCGATATCATCTTGAGTAAAGGTAAGCTCCAGGAGTGATGTGATGAGACCGCCAGCGCTAATGTCGTGCCCTGCCAGAATCCTTCCCTCCTGCAATAGGGTCTGAAGAACCTCAAACTTTAATTTGAAATCCGGGGCTGATTTAATATCCGGCGCTTCGTTGCCCAGTAGGTTAAGGCTTTGCGCGAAACTGGAACCTCCAAGCTTTTGCTCATTTCCGGAGAAATCAATATAAATAAGTTCAGAAGCCATCCCTTTGACAAGGCATGGGGTAACGGTCCCGCGGACATCACTCACCTCGGCGACGGTGGAAACAATGACCGTCCCAGGAGAATAGACCACCGTTCCATCCGGATACTTTTGAGTCATGGATAAGGAATCCTTACCTGTGGGCACACTGATGCCAAGTTTTATAGCAAATTCACTTAGGCTTCTGACGGCCCTAAATAGCCTGGCGTTTTCACCTGGGTTGTTCGCTGGCCACATCCAGTTCGCACTTAGGGAGACACCCTCAACGCCGCCCCTTAATGGCGCCCAAACAAGATTGGTTAGTGCTCGGGCTACCGCCAGTCTTGAACCTGCTTCGGGGTCGATTATCGCTACAGCCGGCGCATGACCAATTGACGTAGCAATCCCCTGAAGTGAGCTATAATCAAGGGCGGCTACCCCGAGATTATTAAGGGGTAGTTGAAGTGGCCCGGTAGTCTGTTGGGTGGCCACTCTTCCAGTTACGGATCGATCCACCTTGTTCGTGAGCCAGTCCTTGCAGGCCACCGCTTCAAGTTGGAGAACCGTTTTAAGATATTGGATGAAAAGTTTGGCGTCGTAAGAAAGTGGTGAGAGTGAGAACGGTAAATCCTCATCCTGTATAACAGTTTGCGGAGAATTGCCGAAGAGATGTTCCACTCGCAAATCAATGGCCTTCGACTCGTCCGATCCGTTTTCAAAACGCAAATCTCCATTGCCAGTCGTTTCTCCAACAACATACATTGGGGCCCTTTCCCGATCCGCGACTTGTTTCAGCAAGCTAATGTCTTCTTCTTTTAGAATCAGCCCCATGCGTTCTTGCGATTCATTTGCTATGATTTCTTTGTCGGAAAGAGTGTTGTCACCCACCGGCAGTTGGTCGATGTGAACCACTCCTCCAACTTTCTCAACCAATTCGGAGAGGCAATTCAAATGACCTCCTGCACCGTGATCATGAATTGAAATGATTGGGTTGATAGTCGCTTCGGCTATTGCCCTTATTGCATTGGCAACTCTTTTCTGCATTTCCGGATTAGCCCGTTGAACGGCATTCAGCTCAATCGAATTGTCAAGTTGGCCCGTCGCCACGGATGAGACAGCCCCTCCACCCATCCCAATGCGGTAATTATCCCCTCCAAGTACAACGATTCTGTCCCCGGGAGAAGGGGTACCTTTAAGACTGTCCTTCATTTTTCCCAAACCAACACCCCCAGCCAACATGATCACCTTGTCGAAACCGTAGATGTTCTGACCTAGGTGCTCGAAGGTTAACAAACTGCCGCATATAAGAGGTTGTCCGAATTTGTTGCCGAAATCGCTCACTCCGTTTGAGGCCTTGATGAGGATCTCAAGTGGACTTTGATAGAGCCAGGTACGGGCTGTACCTTTCTCCCACGAACGATCCAATCTAGGATAAGAGGTCATGTACACAGCTGTTCCCGCCAACGGGAAACTGGCCTTTCCTCCGGCCATTCGATCTCGGATTTCACCGCCGGTCCCTGTAGAGGCTCCATTAAATGGCTCAACGGTGGTTGGGAAATTGTGGGTTTCTGCCTTCAGCGACAGGACCGAATCAAATCTTTGAGTTTGAAAGAATTCGGCTTTTTTGGGACTTGCTGGAGCAAATTGTTCAACATTAGGCCCTTTAACAAACGCTACGTTGTCTTTGTATGCTGACACCAGGTTACCCCCATTGGCCTTTGAGGTGGCTTTTATAAGCTCAAATAATGTTCGCTGCTGAGGTCGATCGTTGATAATGAATCTACCGTTGAAAATTTTGTGCCTGCAATGCTCCGAGTTGACTTGAGAAAATCCAAAAACCTCTGAATCAGTAAGTTTCCTCCCCAGTCTTTGGCTCAGTTGTTCTAGATAGTTCAACTCTTCAATGCTAAGGGCGAGCCCATGGCTAAGATTATAGGATTGGATGTCATCGACGAGCTCTATTGTATCAACCGGCCGATCGAAGCTGAATATTTCCTGGTCAAGAATGTGATATTCCTCCTGTAGCATCGGGTCATAGGGTAACTGCACGACCGACTTTGGTTTAAATTCTTCAATTCGGTCAATCCCAATGATGCCCATACTGTCGGTAATCTCTACAGCGTTTGTACTCCAGGGGCTTATCATTTCCTTCCTGGGGCCCACGAATTCGCCAATGATCTCATAACTGGGAACAGGATTGGATTCACCAAAAAGCCAGGAAAGCTTCACCAGATCCTTATCGGCCAGGGGTTGAGAATGTCCCACGACGTAATAACCTGAATTCGCATTACGAAAGAAAGAAATCATTAACGTCTGAATGAAGATGCAAAAATATAATAATTATTAAAGCGAGGTAACGAAGGCACAAGTAATTGTCCGGAGGCACTCAGTGAGACTGTCAACGGCAGCTTTAGGGGCTGAAATTCATGGATTTCGTCGTGCTAAGGGACTTATGTGCAACTGGTGCCCTGGGCTTTTGAATTCGGACCGGATGCCTTTTGCTGACGTTTTGCTGAATCCGCACTTCTAAACGTGCTTGACCAATAAGGTAAAAAGATAAACCATTTAAGGTCTCGCACGTTAGACTAGGAAACTTTAAAAAATTTTATAGTTTCCTTAGTTTTTCAAGCTAGGAGTTATGGAAGTAGAGATAAGATTTTGGATGCAGCGAGCACTTTGTTTACTCAATATGGCATCGTGAGCATAACCATGGATGAAATAGCTCGATACCCTTCGGTATCTAAAAAGACAATTTACCAGTATTTCAAGGACAAAGATCAATTGGTGTCAGAGGTTATCAAAAGGGATCTCACTATAGACAGGCATTTATGCGAGGAAATATGTAATAACGCCTCGAACTCTATCGAGGAGTTGTTTGAATTCTCCAAATTCCTTCGGCAGCGCGTACTCAAGATCAACCCATCGCTAATGTTTGATCTCAAAAAGTATCATACTCGAGGTTGGGAGATCTATCTAGATTTCAAAAAGAACCCATTTCTGGAATCAGCAATAAAGTCACTACATCGAGGAACAAAAGGAGGATACATAAGAGATAATATCAAGCCGGCGATTTTGGCGACTCTGCGAATGGAGGAGGTTCAAATGTCCTTTGATGAATCCATATTTCCCAGGGATCGCTTTGATTCTCGATAGGTCCAAATGCAGTTTTACGACCATTTTGTAAATGTCATAATTACTGACAAGGGAGGAAATTGATCGCCACGTATTAGAATAAAATGACTATTCAATGATGCGAATGTTAGCTCTTTCTTTGATTTCTCTTGGAGTACTCTGAGCTTCGCATGCACAAAGAGCACCGGAGCATTCTTTTGACTTGGTCGAATGCTTTCAGTACGCGTTAGGCAATAATCAGAGTGTGCAAATCCCGGATATTCGCAAGTCAATAATTGAGGCTGGCAAAACCAGGTTAAGACCAGTAATGCTAACAGCAATCACTACCATTTTGGGCCTTAATCCTCTGGCAGTCGGAATCAACTTTGACTTCTTGAGTTTCTTTACTAATTACGAGCCAGACTTTTATATTGGCGGGGACAAGGTAGTCTTTTGGGGACCCATGCCCTGGACCATTATTTTTGGACTGTCCTTTGCAACCTTTCTTACTTTAATAATAGTCCCTGTCATGTATTTGCTTGCGGACAAACTGAGTTACAAGTTATCCCCGGCTAAAAATTGATCCAGGCTCGGGATTTTTTTACAGCAGATTGCAACTTTCTAGAAGAGATTTCGGTTATATATATACCTGCTAATCGAATTTGCATATAGTAGTTTGGGTAGTGGGTAGTTAATTAATAGGTTAATTGGTAAATTAGGGAAAAAATCCGGAGGCGCTCGCCTCCGGATTTTTTTTAGTCCCCCCGGAAAAGCAGGGGCTCGTAATTTCCTGGAATAGGGGTATTCCTTAGACGCACTCTGCACGTAGAAGGTATTTGCTTCTTGTGGTTAAGCGATTCGAAAGGCGTCCTAACCTATTCGGATTCAGAGTCGAAATCCAGAACTCTCATATCCGGCTGTTTGATTTCGCCTATCGACCTGTCTTGCAGGTCCTCTTTCAAAGATTCTTCCAGAGTGCTGTCATTTTGCATGGGGATTTGGAATGCCGCCATGGCCACTAATGAGACTGCAAAAATTGCTACTAATACTTTCTTCATGATTTTGTTGGTTTGAAAATTTTGAGGAAGCGGATCGCGAGTAATTATTATGATTCATCGTCTTGATCGGCGTCACCTGATTCATCGTCTTGATCGGCGTCACCTGATTCATCGTCTTGATCGGCGTCACCTGATTCATCGTCTTGATCGGCGTCACCTGATTCATCGTCCTGATCGGCGTCACCTGATTCATCGTCCTGATCGGCGTCGCCTGATTCATCGTCCTGATCGGCGTCACCTGCTTCATCGTCCTGATCGGCGTCACCTGCTTCATCGTCTTGATCAGCGTCACCAGCGAAACCGCCCAGTTGTTGGGCAAATAAATCTTCAGCAGGATCCTCACAAGAGAACAAGGCAAGAGTGGACAAAGTGAGCAATAGGGCTAATAACTTTTTCATAGGATTAAAATTTTTTGGTTAATAAAGAAATTAAACTTTTGCTGGTTTGAGAGTGCAACCAATATAGAAAAGCAATTGGATTATTTTCAGAATTAGGCTCGTACCCAGGTACCAAATGTAGGTATCATTTGTCGGGAAAGGATGTAATTTTGCCCGCGAAATTGAAAAAAGACGCTATTCATTACGTTCTCAATAAGCTACCATAGATCGGCTTTGGATACATATTTGGCGGGATGGATGTTTACTGTAGTCCGTTAAATAGCGAAAGCTCGTATGTAAGTTCCAATCCAATATTGGCGGAAAGGATCAAATTCCGGAAATTGAAGGATACTTAGTTACGCGGTCGTGGATAAACTGCCGGACAGGGGTAGGAAAATTGTAAATTCTGTATATTCGTTCTCTTTGCTTTTGAAGGAAATGGTCCCCTCCATTTTAGCCAACGCCTTTCGTACTAAATAAAGACCCAAGCCATATCCGTTGCCGCTTGGGATATCGGTTCCAACAGTAAACATATCGAAGATCCTACTACGAACCTCCTGGGACACTCCCATGCCGTTGTCGTACACCTTAATGATAACAGCTACACTTTTGTCGATGCTGATCCTTATCATAGGCTTCGCACCATTGGATTCACCGTGAAAGTAGATGGCGTTTTCAAAAGATATTCCAAAACCATTTCAATCAATTCTTTATCTCCTTTGAGATCTATTTCAGGCTGGATGTTCCAGGAAACCTCGAAGGTAGTATCGTTTTGAATCGCCTTCAGATTGCTTTTTAGCTCAGGAAGTATTCGTTCGAATTCGATGAGTTGTGCCTTTTCCTCGCCGTGATTGATTTCACTGGCCATCGCCAACTTCTTTAGCATTTTATCCATTCCGGAAGCCGTCCGTTCAATCTTTTGATAAACGTCGGTTATATTGCGAGGGCTGGGTTCCATTCTGGCTAACTGGACTAAACCCAAGACGCTTACGATTGGACGCCGAAGGGCGTGAGATGATTGGTAGAGAAAGGTGTCCAGCTCTTTGTTGGAGATTTGCAATTCCTGAGTCCGTTCTTTTACTTTGCCTTCTAATCCCAGATTAAGATTCTGCAGTTCTTGATTGGCTGTGTGAAGTTGCTCCTGTGACTTCTTCAGGCTTCGATTTACCTTTATTACTTCTTCCTGCTTTCCAGCCAAGAGCTCATTAGTCTTTTTCTTGTGCTGGGTGGTGCGATAAAAGTGAACCGCGAAAATGAGCAGCAACACAGCCCCCAGGATTAAGGCGGCCTTCTCAATATTTTGTCTCTGAATGACTGAATTTAAAAGTGCGTTTTCCTGATCCTTTTTTTCGGTTTCGTATCTTGTCTGTATATCGTGAATTTGTTCGGCTTTTTGCAGATTGAACATACTGTCTTTCAATTCCTCGTATCTTTTAAAACTCGAAAGAGCGGCTATGTAATCCTGTCTTGCCTCGTAGTACAGCGAGAGAGCGTAAAGTCCCTGCAATTCAATTTTCTTATTGCCAATTTTTCGAGCCAATTCCAAGCCTTCAACAAGTACAAGCTGGCATTCCGCCAAATCTTTCAAACTAAGGTATAGATATCCAATGTCAATCAACCCTTCCGCAACGTATTGAGCTTCTTCAAGTTCTCTGGATATCTCCAAAGCCTGCTGGTAATTGGCCAGCGAGGATTGGTACTTTTCTTGGTGATAGAAGATGCCTCCAATGTTGTTTAGGGCCAAGGCCATACCTCGTTGGCTATTCAATTCAAGATTAATATCCAGAGCTTCTTGGTAATGCTTCAAAGCCTGGTTGTAATCCCCGAGATCCTCATAAATAATCCCAATGTTATTCAGGGCTATCGCGATTCGCCTTTTCTGATTAAGTGATCGGAACCCGTCGAGAGATTTTATCTGGAACGCAAGAGCTTCTTTCAGATTCCCTTGATCCTTGTGAAGGTTTGCCAAATTTCCGTAAGTTATTGCGATTCCCGTTCTGTCTTTACTGCCTTCCTTTAGTCTAAGAGACTTTATTAAATATTCAATCGCCTTTTCATATTCCGCCTGGCGGCGAAAAAGGATTCCCATATTTTCTAGCACTTGACCCATACCCTTAACATCATTGGAGCCTTCGAACATTTTATAGGACCTGGAATAATAATCGAGGGCTAATCGGTATTTACCTTGATTCTTATGGATTATCCCAAGATTATTGAAGGTCTTTGCCAGCATCTTTGTATCTCCGAGCTCATTAAGAACCTCAACGGCCTTAAAATAATGCTCCAGAGCGATATCAGGGTGGTTCAGATTTTCAATTTTGCCTAAAACAAAAAGACTCTTTCCAATTTTGGCTTGCTGACCCAAATCATTCGATAAGGCCAAAGCCTGCTCACCGTACCGCTTTGCCGACTCCAATTCATTTGGGTAAAAATTGTTGGCCAGCTCAAGATAAACATCTATTAACTCAATCCCACTTGGCCCGCTTTTCAAGCGATTCAATAGACTATCAATTTTGGCTTGATTGCCAAATCCGCTATGGCCCACTAGAGAGCATAAAAATACGGTAATAAGAAGATGCCTCAAGATGATGCCCAAGTAAGAGACCTCAAATTGAGAATATGATCGAAGGAAAAACAAAATCCGAAACCGAACGTCCAATTCTGTAAGGATTTAGTATAAAGCTGGTTCCTATCAATAAAAATTATGCTAGTCCGCAATCGTACCACTAAACTGAGCTAAAGACAAGATTATCAAACAGATTGGTTGAATACCTTCGATTGAGCTTATAACAGAACTCATCCAAATAGTACTGAAGGTACTTTTCTTTGATAACATGATAAATGCCCAGCAGGGTCCGCTTTGCATTTGCAATGGCTATGTGTACCCATTTGAGTTCATCGGCACCCTCCCAGGAGGATTTAAAACTCACGTGAACATCTACCAGGCTTTTCAAATCCACATAACCGGTGGATTGATCAGTGAACAAAACGCTGGCAGGATCAATGGCTTGGCTGACGACCTGCTGAATCGCCTCCTTGCTTTCTGAACGGTGAGCCTTCATCTTGAACTGCCCACAGAAATGCTCTGTGCGTCCGTCGATTTCCAATGGAAAGGATTCCGCCATTACAGTTACTTTTGATTTCTTTTGGCTTCCTTTGCCCCGTTTAAGCCTTTTCTTAACCCGTTTGGACGTACCGGTGGCGAAATAGGCATCGTCCAGTTCTACCATCCCGGCAAGTGTTTGAGTCCCATCGGCCTTTCCCATGGCTGCTCGTATTTTGCGCATCATCAACCAAATCGGCTCATAGCGTTTGTGGCCCAGTTGTCTTCTGACTTCATGGGCAGAAAACCCTTTCTTAGTGGAGCTCATCAGGTGAAAGGCTATGTACCAATACCAAAATGGAAGTTTGCTGCTCTGCAGTACAGTACCGCTTCGAAGGGTAGTCCTAAAACCGCATTGCTTGCACTGAAACTGCTCTTTTCCGGAAAGCCAATAATGCGAAGGGTGACTGCATTTCTTGCAGATAATCCCTTTCCTGATCCGATACTCGCGAAAATGATCACGGCACATCTGTTCATTGGGAAACCGTTTAATAAATTCTACAAGGTTCATGGCTATGTTTTTTTCAACAAGGTCGCCAAGCCCTCTGACAGCTTATGTCAATTGGGTATCTTTACGGACTAGCAGAATAAAAATAGGGCTATTTTGAAATCTTTGCAATTGGCCCAAATTAACTTCGTCACCATTCGGTATTTTTTTTGGCCAAGAAATCTGAAATCCCTCTAAGAAAATCAAGGGTAGTTCTGCCCTCTGAGTTATGTTTACAGACCAAATCCAGGGCTTCTTCGATGGATAAATTTGGAATTGAAGTGATCAGTTTCTTGGTAATGGCCCTTGACTCCGCAGAAGTAGTAGAACACAGTCCTTTTGCAAACTTCACCACTTCCTTCTCGAGATCCTGCCTTTCAACAATTCTGTATAATAGCCCCATCTCAAGGGCTACATTGGCGTTAATAAGCTGACCTGTCAACAGCAAGACTTTGACCTTGCTTTCTGATATCTTCCGGAGCAGAAATGGCATTACAATGGCGGGAATGAACCCAATCTTTACTTCCGGGTAACCTATCACCATATCTTGGGACCCAAATGCGAAATCGCAGACGCTTACCAAACCTGCACCGCCAGCAACTGCCGGTCCCTGCACTTGTGCGATTGTTACCTTTTTGAACTGGTAGAGTGTTAATAGTAGATCACGGAATCTTCTCGAATCCTCGAGATTCTGCTCTTGGCTAAAGCTCCGGAGCTGTCCAAGGTATTCAAGGTCAGCGCCTGCACAGAAAGCTTTCCCTTCAGCTCTTAGTACTGCGATGCTCGCCTCGCTCGACTGCTCCAAATATTGCAGCGCCGTGTTCAGCTCTTGGATCATTTCGCCGTTCAATGCATTTCTTTTCTCAGGTCGTGCTAAAGTTACAAACCCTACCCTGTCCTCAATCGATAGCCTTACGTAATTCATTCAATTTGGATCTCAAGGGATTCTTTGTTCAAATCATGGACCGATAAATCAAACTGTTTAGCCTCCTGCACAAGCTCAAAACGACAATCTTTTGGCAGCGGCCCTAACACCAGCTTTTCGAACGTCAGTGAATGCACGATTTTTGACAAGCCTTTGGGAGGACAACAATTTAATACCAAGTACTCCAATTTTAGGCTTTTCAAATCTGTGAAGTTCCATATTTTTTTGATCCAAAGAATTTTTAAACCCTCGAAGACAATCAAATCCCATTTTTCATTTTGGACTTTAGTAAAAGCGTTTACATGAAGACCTAATCCCTTCGACAGCCCGTTCGCCAAATTATTTTCGGCTACAAACCATGGAATGTCCTTTATTTTTGGGGTAATGTCTGGACCGAAAATGGTCGATTCTCTACCAGATATTAATTGAACTAAGGGACTCTTGTAGTTGCTATAGAAGACAACTTTCTTTTGGTTCTCATAAGTATTTAACTCAGCTAATTTAAAGGCCGTAAGGAGGGTCATAATGATTGCGGTCAGTATAAGCCAGGAAAATCTTCGGACATTAAAAAAAACAGTACAGCTTCCGATTATTAGAAATAAGAGTAATGCCTCAGAGGATGTAATGTAGACATTTTCGATCGAACTAAAGCCGAAGTCACCAAAGACTCTAGTGATGAAAAAAAGGCAATCTAACATCCCGGTGAGGAAAATACCTAACATGGTGGCAATCCATTGCCACCAGCCGAGAAGGAGCAACAGGAGTCCAGCGCACAGGATTACGGTCACCATTGGGATTACGATAAGATTTGTTAATAAGAAGATGCTTGAATATTGGTGAAAGTGATAGAGTATCAATGGGAAAGTTAAGATTTGAGCTGACGCTGTTAAGGAGGTGAGAGACCAGATTTTGAAGAGTAGCGGATTTTGAAAAACGAACCATGCTTCTATTTTGGTCTGGTAATAGGCTATTCCTAATACGGCCAAGTAGGACAATTGAAATCCTAGTAGGGTGAGGTAAAAAGGATTTATCATTAAAAGACAAAATGCCGAAAAGGAAAGATTGTTATAAATGCTGTTAGAGCGGTTTAGGTTCTGACCTATAATAACCGCAGCGAACATGCTGCAGGCCCTCAACACTGATGGAGACCATCCGGTTAATAACGCATAGCAAAAGAGGCTTGATAACTGGACCAGAACAGCGATCGCGGAATTGGAGATTTTCAAGAAATTCAGCAACGATCTGATTACCAGGAATAATATGCCGACGTGAAGTCCGGATACCGCGAGGATGTGAGCTATACCGTTCTTTGCAAAATCACGCCTGAGATGGGGACTGATTTTAGATTTGTCCCCAATTAATAGGGCCATTGCGATCGCCTGATTCTCCCGTTTTTGGACATTACAGAGAATCACATTTCTTAAATAAGATCTCATCCTAAATGTAACGTCCAAAAAGTCGGTGCCTGACTTTTTGCCCATTTCAATCAATGTTATCGAATCCACCAACGCCGTATGAAAGATATTCTCTGCGGCTAGGTATTCCTGGTAGTCGAATTGACCCGGGTTTTTCGGGCTCTGAACAAATTTTGGTGTTGATGTCGACAAGATTAATGTGCCATACTTCTTTGCTCCCACCCCGGAATTGATTTTATGATATAACAGCAACTTTCCCGAAGCCACCTTCCATCTTCCTTCCGTCCTAATTTGTAATATCTCAACAGGGGTCCTTAGACCTGTTCTTGCCTCCCATGAAGGCCTGATAACCACACCTTGGAAGGCCTGGATTTGACTTAAGTGTGAATGGAAATGGGATTTGTTTCCAATCTCGGGATATTGCAAAACTCTAGCATATCCGGACAACCCCAGAATTAACAGGCAAACTAGCCCCAAGGGAGCTTGAGTTGACGATGAGAATGCCGTGCAATTCCAAGCTATAGCACTCAGGTATAGCACCAGAATCGCTATAACAACTGTTGCCCATTTGAGCTCTAAATCGGAATAAACTCCAATCAAGATTCCAATGACCAAGCCAATAATCAGTCTGAGAAAGGGATGTTGCCCCCAGTGAAACACATGCATGACGTTTCGCCTATCATAGATTTATAGACGACAGCCGGGATTAGTTCCCTGAGAATTTGTGTTTTTTGGATTAAAGGATCAATTCCACTACTGAGATCGGTGATATGCCCGAATTATGTCCCGTACGATTCTGTGGCGAACAACATCATGTGCATCGAGTTCCACGAACCCAACCCCTTTTATGCCCTTTAGAATATTCATGGCCTCAATCAATCCCGACTCCTGATGGTGAGGTAAATCCACCTGCGTATTGTCTCCGGTTACAATCATTTTTGAATCGGGGCCCATACGCGTAAGGAACATCTTTAGCTGCATTGGTGTGGTATTTTGAGCCTCATCTAAAAGGATGAAGGCATCTTGAAGGGTCCGGCCTCTCATATAAGCAAGCGGAGCAATTTCAATGACTCTTCTCTCCTGATAGTACCGAAGCTTTTCGGCCGGCACCATATCATCCAAGGCGTCATAGATTGGTCGCAAATAGGGATCAATTTTTTCCTTGAGATCACCTGGTAGAAAGCCTAAGTTCTCTCCGGCCTCCACCGCTGGTCGCGAAATAACAATCTTGCGTACCTCCTTGTTCTTAAGGGCCCGAACAGCCAATGCTACCGATATATAAGTCTTACCTGTTCCTGCTGGACCCAGAGCAAAAACAAGGTCCTTCTTAAGGGATTCGCGAACAAGTCGTTTTTGATTTGCTGTCCTTGGTTGAATACGAATGCCCTGAGTCCCATACAAAAGTATTTCTTCTTGCGAATCCTCAACCTCCGCCGCTTGCTCTCGATTCAGATAGTTTTGAACATTATCATGAGTAACTTTTCCATATTTGTGATAATGTTGAACCAAAGAATTCAGTATCTCATTGATTTTAAGGATCTGCGGGGTGCTTCCTTTTATCCTTATTTCATTTCCCCTCGAAATGATCTGACTATCCGGGAAAGCCGTAGCTATTTCCTTAATGTTCTCATTTTCAATCCCCAAGAAATCTAACAAGGATATGTTCTCAAGAGTAATTACTTTTTCTACCAACCGCTTGTCGTTATGCTCCTTTATACGGGATCTCCTTTAATTTAGGGGATTAGAATTAAGTTATTAATATTCAACAAAAGTACAAATAATTGCCTAGCCTAAATGGCTCTGATTACTTTTCTGTCTGATTTTGGCCTTACCGATCAATACGTTGCTACGGTTAAAGCAGAACTTCTGTCTTTGGACCCTCAATCAACAATCGTTGATATTAGTCATCAGGTGAGGCGCTTTGATGTTGCTCACGGGGCCTATCTTTTGTCGCAGTCATTCAAGGAGTTCCCTTTGGGGACAGTGCATTTGGTAGCAATTGACTCTCACGGCAAGGCCAATGTTGGTTTTATTGCCCTTGAGTTAGAAGAGCACTTCTTCGTTGGACCAAATAATGGTATTTTGAGCATGATTGCCCCAACCGCACCAAGCGCCGTTATTGAATTGGACGTAGATGGAGACAAAATTAACACGTTTCCTGCTAAGCAGATCCTGTCCCCTGTTGTGGTAGAACTTGCAAACGGAGCCAAACTTCAAAAACTTGGTAAACCGTGTAGCAATTTTGTCCAATTAATTGGTAGGAAGGTGAAGGCCACTAAGAAGCTTATAGCTGGGAACGTTATTCGTGTAGATCACTATGGCAACCTCATCACCAATATTCAAAAGGATACGTTTGTCAAACTTAGACTTGGTAGGCCTTTTACTATTGCATTTGGGCGCGAGCGGACATCCAAACTTCATCAGAACTACAATTATTCGGAAGAAGGTGATTGTTTTGTGGTTTTTAATGATCAGGACCTGTTGGAGATTGGCATAAATACTGGCAACGCCGGTGAGCTGTTGGGACTGGATGTCGATAGCCCGGTTACGATATTCTTCGAGGAAAATGTAGATTAGAGAAAGTCAATATCCACGCTTAGAGGATACCGCATAAGATAATTAAGAGCCTCCGCTGCGGTAAGCTCGCTATTCATGACTCGATATAACGCCTCGGTGATGGGGGCCCGTATTGAATAATAAGCCGCAAGCTTTCTAGCAATCTTAGTTGTATTCACCCCTTCAGCTAGTTCTTCCATTGTCCCCATTATTTCATTAAGCGATTCCCCCTTTGCAAGTCGTTCGCCTACTGTAAAATTTCGACTCAAAGAGGTAGAGCAAGTAGCTATTAGATCTCCGACTCCGGCCAGCCCCACGAATGCTTCAACATTCCCACCTAAAGCTCTGCCCAAATGGATCATTTCGACCATGCCCCTGGAAATGAGCAATGCCCTGGCATTTTCGCCCAGACCAAGTCCACTTAATGCTCCCGCCGCTATCGCAATAATATTTTTTAATACTCCGCAAAGTTCAATTCCAATCAAATCGCTATTGCCGTAAACCTGAAATCGGTCATTTTTCAGTAGCTTCTTCCCCGCCTCAATAACTTCCTGGAATTGGCTCGCAACAACCGTAGCTGCCGGCTGACCCATGGCCATTTCCTTAGCAAGATTTGGACCTGCCAAGCATCCAATTCGCACCACTGCGGATTCCTCCTGGATTACTTCGCTCATGGTTTTCACCTGATCTCTGCTTAAGGTAGCACAGTTGTCTATGGACTGATCGTTGGGGAGGCTCAGGTCCAAACCCTTGGTGCCGTGAATGAGAATGTGATAGGGGTGTAAATACGGTGATAGTTTGCGCATTAGGTCCCGAAAGGAAGCTGAAGGAATTACGGGAAAAAGAATGTCGCACCTTTCGGAAATGTATTCAAGATCCGAGGTGGGTTTTATTCCTGGGCTGATTTGCTGCTGGTGAAGGACCCCTTCATTTTTAATGAGGTCCACGGTTGCCGGGTTCCGCGCATAGAGAATTACCTCCGATTTCTCTGATAAAATGTTTGCAACTACCGTTCCAAAACTTCCTGCTCCAATTACTCCAACCGATTTATGCGAGGACTTTGTCAAGCTCATAACCTTCCAGACGGTTTCGATAATAATAAAGAGTTGGTAGATCTTGGGATGTTACTTGATTGTTTCTATTCACAAGTAAGGGTCTTTTGGCATGATACATCCCAATATTTTTGAGTCCGTGTTTCGCCACTTTTTCTATATCCCCAATCAGATGGTCGGCATACCCTATTTTGCCAATTTTAGATAATTCTATTATCCGATTGCGAATGGCCTCGCAAGCCATGCAGAAGTCCGGAAAAGGTAAACTCAAATCATCCTCCGGCAGTCGTAAAAGATTGTATAGGTCCAGCTTGTCAAATTTGTTTTTAACCATTTCGAAAGCGGCGAAGGCCACCAGGTGGCTGGAGAACACCCGGTTAATCTTTAAGTATTCTTTGACAATTATTTTGCTCATTCGACGAGTGTATTCGTTTTCCCGCTGTTCATTTTCCGAAATTTCTCCATCAAGTACGAAATAGTCCCTGATGTCGATTGCCTCCCCATTGTTGTTCAAACTGACCCCCTTATTGTCGACATAATTCCCAAACAAGTCCATTGCCTTGCCGATAGAGAGGGACATGCTTGATCCCCTGGACACGAATTTGAACATAAACTTTATGATCTTGTATGAGGTGGAATATTCGTCGCTTTCCAGGTAGAATCTTTCTTGACCTGTTATTTGAAGATACTGCTTAATGAGCAGGGGTGCTTCCAAGACGAAGTGATAGTTAATTACAACCGGAACGATAAAGATTTTGCGGTAATCCTTGTCTCCATTTTGCAATAGAATTCTCTGAGCTTCAACGCCTGTTCCCAATAACCCCAGCTTCAGGCGGTCTTCAATTCTCCCAGACCTGGAGCGCGTACCTCCAGGAAAGAATAGACTATGGCAGCCCATTCGTAGGGCTAGACTTGAATATGTTTTCAAGGTCTCTAGGTAAAGTAGATTCTTTTTCCGGCGATCGACCTTGTAAGCCCCAAGGCTGTTCATGAAGTAAGCAAAGATTCTAATGTTGAATAAATTGAGCCCGGCTCCATAAATAAATGCAGGTAATCCTAGAAAATGAATGGCCCAGCCAATTAGCACCGAATCTAAGTTGCTAAAGTGAGTGGGAACCATCAGGATAGTTCCGGTCTTTGCCAATTCCCGTAATTGCTCGATTTCTCCTTTTACTTCGATCTTATCTTGGAGCGCCAATCTGGTACTTAAAGAAGAACCAAATCCTTTGACGTTGAAAGCGTTGAGCAGTCGAGCGAATCCGAAAGTTACTACGGCTCTTGCGAATTTATAGGAATTCCTATTGAAACTGCCAGAGATTTCATTCGCATATCGCGCGATTATATCGTGCAAAATGTTCTGCTGTACTTGATTGCCGTGTCCGTTCTTACCTGAGATATCTACTAGTCGTTGTTTGACGTCATCCCAGAATGACTTTTCGTCTGGAAGGTCCACTCGCCAAGGATTTCGCTTTATTCGGAGCCTTTCCCGGTATAATGTTGTCTCAATTTCCTCCTTAAGGTCATTCGGGGTTGGGGTTTGCCGGCTTAGTTTGGCAGTTGTCTCCTCAATCACCTGTTCTATAAATTGCTTTCGGTTTCTACTCAGCTGGACCACTGGCCATACCTTGAGGGCCGGTAAGATTGGCGGATGGACTCTTTTGGGTTTGAAAAAGTTCTTCAATTTCATTGAGTGCTGAGCTGCGTAACAGGAAATTTAGCAAAAAGTGCCGAAAGTAATTTGAAGCACGACCATGAGGCTCTGGATAGGCGACCGGTAAGATTCCGTTTGCACGCAAGGGCCGGATGTCAATTTGATAATTTGAGAAAATACTAAGTGGTTCTGGCTATTAGTCCTGAAGTCCCAATAGTGGGTTGAACTGGGTCAGCGTTAGATATCCTATGTGCAAACTTTGTATTATCTTCCGATATGGAGGATAAAGATTACATGGGCAAGCAATCCACGCCGGAATTGAAAAGGACATTGGGCCCGTTAATGCTTTGGGGCTTAGGGGTAGGTTATGTGATTTCGGGAATGTACTTCGGCTGGAATTTGGGCCTTGAGAAAGGGGGAGTCCTGGGTTTAGCTATTGCTACATTTTTCATAATAATAATGTATCTGACTTTTACGTTTAGTTATACTGAACTAGCCTGTGCCATTCCAAAGGCCGGGGGCGCATTCGATTACAGTATGAGGGCTCTGGGCAAAGGATGGGGCTTTCTAGGGGGAATGGCGCAGAACATAGAATTTATCTTCGCTCCTCCCGCCATCGCGTTTGCCATCGGCGCGTACCTCAACGTCTTAATCCCTTTGATGCCCGTGCTTTCGATAGCCATTCTATCATATTTGGTATTCACTGCAATAAACATATATGGAGTGAAGACCGCTGCCAGTTTCGAATTGGGAGTGACTGTCGTGGCTGTTCTCGGCTTACTGATGTTCGCTTACTTGGCGGCTCCGCATTTTGAAATGAATAACTTAGACCTGGGAAGATTGCCATTTGGTTTGCAAGGGGTGTTTGCTGCCATACCCTTCGCGATTTGGTTTTTTCTAGCGATTGAAGGGGTGGCCAACGTGGCTGAAGAGACCATAGATCCTCAAAAAAACGTCCTCATTGGCTTTGGATCCGCTATTATTACCCTGGTGATTTTGTGCGTTCTTACTTTTACGACCTCAATTGGTATCGCGGGATGGGAGGCGTTGGTATACCCGGGACCGGGATTGGAAGCCTCTGACAAACCTCTTCCATTAGCCATGGCAAGGGTCATCGGTTCAGAGACTTGGCATTATCAAACCTTCACTTTCCTGGGGTTGTTTGGCTTAATTGCTTCGTTCCACGGAATCATTTTGGCAGCAGGGCGATCAACTTTTGAATTTGGTAGGGTTGGTTTTGCGCCAACCACTTTGGGAAGGGTCCATCCTAAATTTCAAACTCCAGCCCGGGCGTTAGTTTTCAACATGGTTGTCGGGATCATTGCCCTGTTAACTGGCAAAACTGGAGAAATTATTACCATTGCCTGCTTTGGAGCCCTGACCATGTATATGATATCCATGGTCTCACTTTTTGCTCTTCGCCGTAAAGAACCGGAGCTTGCTAGACCCTATAAGGTGCCCCTATATCCTATTTTGCCTGGAATTGCGTTGATGATTTCTTCGATTTCCTTGATTGCTTTGACTGTTTATAATTTCACTCTATCTCTGGTTTACCTCACAATGCTAATTTTAGCGGGCCTTTGGTTTTATTATTTTAGATACAGGAATCCGGAAATGAGTCAGAGATCAGATATCTAAAATGCTGTCCCGAGACCATTACCACGACGTAATCGAGTCGGTCGAAGAATATCCAGGTGGCAAAGTGAAGTTGGCAATCTGTGACATCGACGGCGTCTTGCGAGGCAAGCTAATTCACAAGGACAAATTTCTATCTATTGTAGAAGATGGCTTCGGTTTTTGTGACGTGGTCTTTGGTTGGGACGCGGCTGATGCTGCCTACGACAATACCGAATTTACCGGATGGCACACTGGGTATCCAGATGCCAAGGCAAAGATCGATTTGGGAACCTACAGAAAAGTACCCTGGGACAATCAGATCCCGTTTTTCCTCGCGGATTTCTATACTCTAGAGGGCAATCCACTGCCCATTTGCCCTCGAAATCTTCTTAAGCGCATAAGGACCCAATCCGCGGAAATGGGTTTGATTCCAATATTCTCACAGGAATTTGAGTGGTTTAATTTTATGGAGAATCCACAGGCCCTAAAGGAAAAAGAATTTCGTCAGATCCAACCGATGACTCCAGGGATGTTCGGATATTCCCTTCTGAGGAGCTCATTGAGGGGCTCGTTTTACAACGACTTGTTCGATTTGCTAGGGGAATTTGAGGTTCCTCTGGAAGGCCTGCACACCGAAACTGGACCTGGTGTTTACGAAGCGGCTATAGCCCATGAGGAGGTACTGGAGTCTGCCGATAGAGCGGTGTTATTCAAAACGGGGGTAAAAGAGATTGCCTATCGTCATGACCTGATGGCAAGTTTTATGGCCAAATGGGATATCAACCTACCTGGTTGCTCCGGGCACATTCATCAAAGTCTTTGGAATGAGGATAAATCCCAGAACCTGTTTTATAATAGCAGGGAGAAAAATGGAATGAGCAAGACCATGAAGAGCTATTTAGCTGGACAGCTTTATTGCCTGCCCCACGTTCTGCCAATGTATGCCCCAACCATTAACAGTTACAAGAGATTGGTGGAAGGTGCCTGGGCGCCGACTACCATAACCTGGGGACTGGATAACCGGACAACGGCTCTACGAGTTTTATCCAATAGCCCCAAATCTTCCAGGCTGGAAATGCGGGTGTGTGGCTCCGACGCGAATCCATATCTGGCTATGTCGGCAGCGCTGGCGTCCGGTTTATATGGAGTGCGGAGGGGCCTTAAACTTAATCAGCCGCATACGGTTGGAAATGGATATTTGGATTTCAAAAATGGCTCTTTGCCAGGAAATCTGAACCAGGCCTCCCAAACTATGAAGGATTCCGAAGTAGCTCTCGAGCTATTCGGAAAGGAATTTCTGGATCATTTCATCCAAACTCGGGAATGGGAATGGAGGGAATTTTCTAAAATCATTACTGATTGGGAGCTTCGCCGGTATTTTGAAATTATATGAAAGATCCGAATTTTGATTCAGGATTACTCATTTCCTACAAACATTCATTTCGGACCTGGTAGTGTCCGAGATTTGGCTGATTATTTGACGCACTGCAGTCTTTCCAGGCCGTTGATCATTACTGACAGACAGGTCTCAGGGCTGGACTTTTTCAAGGTTGTTGTTCGTAGTCTTGAAAGCAAAAAAATTGGTGCGGAGACCTTTGATAGGATTCATGCCAATCCCATAGAGTCCGATGTACTGATAGGGACCCGCCATTTTATTGATACGGGGCGAGATAGTGTTATCGGGTTTGGTGGCGGAGCGGCTATGGATGTTGCTCGTGCCATAACGTTGAAAGCCTATCATACTAGGGAACTTTTTGATTATGATGAGTTAGAAAATGGAACTCAGTTCATAACGGAGCCTATGCCTCATTTCATAACCATACCAACTACCTCTGGTACGGGCAGCGAGGTAGGTAGGGCCGCTATTATTTCAGAAGACTTAACCAAGAGGAAGAGAATTCTATTTCACCCTAGGCTAATGGCCCTGAAGGTTTTTGCAGATCCCGAGCTTACCTATGAACTACCGGCCCATATCACTGCCGCCACGGGTATGGATGCCCTGACCCATAATGTAGAGGCCTTCGTTTCAAAAGGTTGGCATCCGCTGTGTGAGGGCATTGCCTTAGAAGGAATTAGGTTGATTACCAAATCGATCGAAAAAGCTGTAAATCACCCCGACCCAACGGTTCGTTCCAATATGATGATTGGCTCTTTGATGGGAGCCGTAGCTTTCCAAAAAGGTCTTGGTGTCGTACACTCCTTATCCCATCCATTGTCGACTTTGCTTGACATGCATCATGGTCTCGCTAACGCCATAAACCTACCATATGGAGTGCAATTCAATTATGATAGCAAGGAGGTTGCTTTTCAAAGAATCGGCGAGGCAATGAGATTGAAGCGGACAAAGAAAGAGAATTTGGTACAGAAACTATTTGACCTAAACTCCTCACTTGGCTTGCCCATCAAGTTGAACACACAGGGGGTCAGCAAGGACCACATTGAACCCCTCGTGGCACTGGCACTCAAGGATTTTTGCCTACCCGCTAATCCAAGGTCGGTTACAGCCCAGGATCTCACAGGCCTCTATTCCGCGGCTTTAGGATGATTAAGGTTGGAGTGTCATCATGCTTTTTGTACCCGGACCCCACTAGGAATTACTTTGCCCCCAAAACCCTTTGTTATATGGAAAACGAAATGGCCCAATTTCTAACATCAGAAGGCGTCATGCCAGTTCTTCTTCCCGATGTTGAGAATAGGGATCTGTTACAGATTTGTGGTGAAATGGATGGCTTTATCTTTCCAGGCGGCTCTGATATTGCACCGGAAACCTATGGCGATCTTCCCGATCATCCTGAGAAGTGGCACGGAGACGCGTATCGTGACCAATTCGAGTTAAAAATCATGAGATATGCCATCCATAAGCAAAAACCAGTTATGGCCGTTTGCCGAGGATTTCAATTAATGAACGTCTATTTCGGAGGAACTCTTTACCAGGATATCGATGACCATCGATCCGATTCCATACACCACAGAAACCAAGAGGCTTATGATCAATGGGGTCACACCATTGAATTTGTTCCCGGCAAGCTGTTGGATGAAATCCATCCGGTCGATGAGCAGCGAATGGTCAATTCCATTCACCATCAAGGGGTCAAAACATTAGGAGATCGCTTGGAAGTGATTGCGACTTGCAAGGAAGATGGGATGATTGAAGCATTCTTTTGGCAGGGAGCAGAACCTGGAAAGGTCCTGGGCATTCAGTGGCATCCTGAATTCTTCCACAACTTCCAAGGGGAATTAATCGATGCCAAGATCTTGTATCGTCATTTTTTAAGTTTTTGCAGTCATGGACATAGTTAATCCGGCCACGGAAAAGGTTATCGGCCAACTGCAAGAAGATGACCGGGAGTCCATTCAGTCGAAATTCAATCTTTGCCGTAAAGCTCAAAGAAAATGGAAGGAATGGCGTCCCAAAGATCGTGTTGAGGTCCTGTCGAGATTTAAAGAGTTACTCATGGATCACAGGAGTGAACTAGCTAAGGTTCTGACCCAGGAAATGGGTAAACCGCTAGTTCAATCCAGAAGTGAAATTGAAAGAGCCTGCGATAGGATAGATTTTTTTCTGAAGCAGTCAGAGCGGTGGTTACAGGACGAATTGATAATTCAGAAGGAGGGTTTGACCGAAAGGATATCTTATGAGCCTCTAGGGGTCGTAGCCAACATTTCGGCCTGGAATTACCCGTATCTAATTGGCGTGAACGTCTTTGTTCCAGCCTTGATTGGCGGGAACGGAGTAATGTATAAACCATCTGAGTTGACCTCACTTACAGGATCCAGAATAGGCGAACTTTTAGCTGAAGGAGGTCTACCCAGGGAGGTTTTTCAAGTTGTCCTGGGCCCAAAGGAACAGGGCCAGGCTTTGTTAACGACTCCCTTGGACGGATATTTCTTCACCGGTTCCTTTCAGGCAGGTCAACATATTTATAAGGCATTGGCTCCCAGGATGGTTCCATGTCAGTTGGAACTCGGGGGCAAGGATCCATTGTACGTTTCGGACGACAATAGCAATATCCAACGGGTCGCTTCATTGGCTGCTGAGGGAGCTTTTTACAATAACGGCCAGAGTTGCTGTGCCGTTGAAAGAATCTATGTGCATGAAAATGTGTACCAGGGATTCCTAGAGGCATTTCTGAAACAGATTAAGAAATTCACGATTGGCGATCCTCTAGATGAAAGTACTTTCATAGGGCCAGTTGCCAGGAAAGCGCAACTTGAGGTCTTGGATCGGCAGGTTCAAGATGCGCTCAGAAAAGGAGCTCGACTGCTTTTGGGAGGACATCGCATGGATCGTACGGGGTATTTTTTTTCACCTTCAGTCCTGGACAATGTGGATCACTCAATGATCCTGATGACGAATGAAACCTTCGGTCCAGTAATCGGTATCCAGAAAGTTCAGAACGATGATGAAGCTCTGAGATTGATGCAGGATACAGATTTCGGTTTGACTGGTGCAGTATTCTCCGATAGCCTCGAGAAAGCGGAGAACTTGTTCAAAGAACTGCAGTCAGGAACGGTTTACTGGAATTGTTCTGATAGGGTGAGCGCCAACCTCCCCTGGTCGGGGAGAAAAAAATCGGGCATCGGATCGACTCTTTCTTATCAAGGCATCCGGGCGTTCGTCCAGCCAAAAGCCTATCATCTTAAGAATCTTAGCTGGGAATAGTCTGTTGTTCTCGAATGAAAACGAATACCATGTAGGCCAGGAATCCGAACAAATAAATTGCTGATTCGGCGCGGTCCAGGCGGTACTTTTTGAAGGTGAACATGAACAAGAAAAGCAGTAAGGTACCAAGAGCCACAATTACGATGTCAGTGTTCATTATCGTATTATAGTCCAGCGTGACAAACAGCGACCCCGCTCCTAAGACTAGTAAAACGTTAAAAATATTGGAGCCTACTATATTGCCAACCGCGATATCGGATTTCTTCTGATATGCTGCTACGGCAGAGGTGGCTAATTCCGGCAGAGAAGTTCCTGCGGCCAGAATAGTCAACCCGACGAGCTTTTCACTGATCTGAAACGCCTGAACCACTGCAATGGCGTTGTCGACAATTAGTTCTCCCCCTGCCCCCAGTCCTATCATTCCTCCTGAAATCATGAGTATGGTCTTGGCGTTGGGATAAATCTCTAATTCGCCAACGTCTGTTTCACCGGTTTGTTTCATACTCAAAAAAACGTGCACCAGGAAAGCTGCAAACAAGAGCAGCAATATAATTCCGTCCGTTGAATGCAAACTGCTGGACTCAGCCCCAAAAAACAACTGGTCATTAACAAGCACAAATAGTACTATTACGGCGAACATTGAAAATGGGATCTCCTTGAATACGGTACTCTTTTGGACGAATAAGGGATAAATGGTGCCAGCAACCCCCAATATGAGATAAGTATTAAATATGTTACTGCCGATTATGTTGCCAAAAACTGCCTCGCTATGTCCGTCCAATCCGGCAATGATATTGACCACCAATTCCGGCGCCGAGGTACCCATTGCCACAATAGTCAGTCCTATTGCAAGCTCGGAGATTTGAAACTTTTTGGCTAATGATGAGGCCCCGTTCACGAGAAAGTCAGCTCCCTTAATCAACAAAACGAACCCGATGATTATCAGTACCAGATTAAGGAGAACAGCCAACTCGTGGAGATTGAATTAAAACAAGAATGAACAAAACTATGAAAAATGTGGTTAGCAATTTAGCCACATTGGATAAATACAATTTATTCTCAAAAAGTAACCATAATAGAAAATTTGGAATGGTGAGAAATTTAACATTATTACAGGTTGTTTTTGTCCAGAAAATCCGATAATTGTTATTCACCAAGTAAAAATCTTCTAACCCACAAAACTAATGCCTGAACCTGAAACCTTTACCTGTCATTTACTTCACCTTCATTGCTATCTTTCTGATGAATTGGACGGTGACGAAGTATTCTTAAAGCACAAGGGTAAACGAATTTGGCCTAAAAAGAAGTATGAAAAAGTCCCAGTTGGAGTGGCCGACCTGGATGTGACCATAGAAGGTGTGACGCCGCATGAGCCCATTGAAATCGAAATTTGGGATTACGATTATTGGAGCCCTAATGATCGGCTTGGTAAATGCCGTATGATCATCGACGAAACGGGAGGGCCGTTCAGGACCGATCTTCGTCCTGAGAAAGAAGGGGACCAAGCTAAGTACACCCTCGAATGGGAAGCAGTTTAGTAGTTGCGATGGGATTTCCTTACTATATCCTCCTAGAATCGCTGCAGCTTGACCCGCCTCAAAATGACCATAGTAAAGTAGCAAAAAACGAACAACACAAATTCCGCCATTGCGATTACACTCAACTGCTGCTCATGCAGAACCGCTAACTCAAAAATGTTTCTGGCAGGTGTGTAGATTAGGATGAGTTGCAGAACGATGCAAAAGGCCATGGCAATCCAAAGGAGGGTATTTGTAATGACGGGAACTCCGAAAAAGGCTCGCGAAACCAGCAGCAGTACAAATTCTGATATTACTACGAAACTGAATACCACAGTTTGGGCTAGGACATAGGTTTCTTTTTGCCCGCCCCAGTACCAGTAGAAGAGGAATAAAGCAATTATCGAGGAATATATTCCCATAAGAGTGATCAAAGTAAGCTCGGGTTTAGGAAGTATTGCTTCTTTTGATGGTTTTGGTTTTCGTTTCATTATCCCCTCCCCGTATGGGTCTACAGCCAGAGTCAGAGCTGGAGCGCCGTCGGTAACCAGATTTATCCAGAGCAACATAACGGCGGTCAGAGGCAAAGGCCAACCTACTATTACAGCCAAGAAGATGATCAGTATTTCGGACAAATTGCCAGATAGCAAGTGCATAATGGCCTTTTGGATATTATCATAGATCCCACGACCTTCTTCAATCGCATTTACGATACTAGTGAAGGAGTCATCTATTAAGACTATGTCAGATGCTTCTTTGGCTGCATCTGTCCCAGAGCCTACCGCCACCCCTATGTTAGCTTTTTTGAGGGCTGGAGCGTCATTCACGCCATCACCGGTCATTGCCACAATATTCCCTTGCTTTTGAAGAGCAGTAATAATCCTTTGTTTGTGCTCAGGAATTACTCGAGCAAAGATATTAGTGCCCTGGGCCAGGTGTTCTCCCAATTCATCATCTGACATTTGGGTGACCTCCGAACCGGTCAGGATCTTTCCCGTAATCCCTACATTTTCTCCAATGGCCCTGGCTGTTTCCTTGTAATCACCTGTAATCATAATGACTCGCATCCCGGCCTCCTTGGTCTTTTTGATCGAATCAATTACGTCCAGCCTGGGAGGGTCTATCATTGCTTGCAAGCCCACAAACGTCAATTGCTCCTCATCAAACTGATCTGGTCCTGACACTTCCTTGAATGCAAAAGCAAGAACTCTCATTGCTTCGGAAGAAAAATTGTGGATCTTACTATCAATTTCCTTCCGGATCATTTCTGACATCGGCACTGCCTCCCCATCCTTCAAAACATAGGTGCATCGATCCACTACCCGGTCGGGAGCACCTTTGGTGTACACGAGCATTTGGCCGTTGCCCCGGGCGAGCACGCTCATAAGCTTCTTAGAGGAATCAAAGGGATGCACATCTACTCTTTCAACAGAGTTCTCGTTTATTCCTGCTTTTTGAGCGCTGACGAGAAGTGCCGCCTCAGTGGGATTACCAGACACCACCCAGCGGCCTTCCTTTTCATACACCGAGGAATCGTTACAATACTTCCCAATTTCGAACAGGAGCTCCGGAATGGCAGTTGTTAGCCTTCCCCCAGGAGCGTAACCTACTCCCTCAACTTCAGTCTCGCCACTCAAGGTCCACGCCCGCTTCACGGTCATCTCATTTTGGGTGAGGGTACCGGTCTTATCGGAACAAATTATGTTGCAAGATCCAAGTGTCTCCACGGAAGACAGCTTTCTCACCAATGCCTTTTGCCGCAAAAGTTTCTTAACTCCCACGCTCAGTGCAATCGTAACAACCGCTGGAAGACCTGAAGGGACCGCCGCAACAGCTAGAGCGACCGACACCAAGAGGACGTCAAGAAGTACGGATGACGTCAAGCCTTCGTCACTAAAGAATTGCTTACCGCTCATAACAATCAGAACCGTTATACAGATCCCGATCACGGCCCATCCAAGTTGCTGACCGAACTTGTCCAAGCGGATTTGAAGTGGGGTTAGTTGCTCCTCGGCACTCTTAACTAATTCAGTAATTTTTCCGATTTCCGTGTCCATTCCTGTGTAAACCACTACCGCCCGACCGGATCCTTCCTGAATAGTGGTTGTAAAAAAAAGCATGTTCTTTTGGTCGCCAATCTGAACCTCCCCTTCTAGAGAATCCGCATTTTTGCTTACCGGCAAGCTTTCTCCAGTGAGGGCGGCTTCTTCGACCTTAATCTGGGAGGATTTTATTATCCTGACATCGGCGGGGATTTTATCACCGGGACCGAGGTATACCACATCACCCTTCACCAGGTATTTAGCTTCTGTCTCAATCATTTTTCCATCCCTGAAGACTTTGGCCTGGACCACGTTAAGCTTCTTGAGCGCCTCCAAAGACCGGGCGGCTCCAAGTTCCTGATAATATCCGATCAGGGCGTTGGCGATTAGGATTATGAGAATGACACTTGCATCCACGTATTCCTGTAGAACCAACGACAATACTGTCGCGAAGAGCATTATATAGATTATGAAAGACTCAAATTGACTGAAAAAGATCTTGAGCTTATTGATCCTTGTCTCAGTCTGAAGCTCATTCAGCCCATCACTTGCCAGCCTCTTGTCGGCTTCTTCTTGATTTAATCCTTCAGCAGAAGTATTCAGGTGGTCCAGAACTTGACCAATATCCTGCCCGTAATAGTGCATAGTAGTCCGGATGTTATCCATCAACAATTTATAGGAAATTATTTAGATTTTGTATAAACGAAACTGAAATCTTACATTTAAGGAACGCCAGGGCCCAATACTAAAGGACGCCTAGGTCAAGAGCTATTGCGTCAATTTGGTTTTCGAGAGTTCGGTTTAGCTTAGAAAATCCTTCTTTTGACCCTAATTCCTTACGAACGCTTATATAGAACTTTATCTTGGGTTCTGTCCCGGAAGGTCGAGCTGAAATCTTGGTTCCATCTTCGGTCAAGAATTGAAGGACATTAGATTTTGGCAAGGCCACCTCGGATTCAACTCCGGTATCTAGATTCTTTTCAACCCCTAGTTGATAGTCGATGGTTTTGGTCAACTTGGAGTTGTTGATCCGGATTGGAGGATTCTCTCGCAAATAAGTCATCATTTGTTTGATTTCGTTCGACCCACTAATTCCTGTTTTTACCATTGAGACCAGCCTTTCCTTGTAGAAACCATACTCCACGTACATTTCCAACATTAATTCAAAGAGTGATTTATCCTGGTTTTTGGCATGAGCAACCATTTCTGCGATTACGGCACATGACGCCACCGCGTCCTTATCACGAACAAAATCTCCAACCATAAACCCATAACTTTCTTCACCTCCGCCGATAAATTCTTTTTTCCCTTCTAATTCCCTGATAACCGACGCAATATGCTTGAAACCGGTTAATGTTTTGTAGGAGTCGACGCCATATCCTTTAGCTATTTGGTCAATAAGTTCTGTAGTCACAATTGTACTTACTGTAAACTGTTTGCCATTGAGCTTTCCCGCTTCTTTCCAGCGGTCGAGGAGGTAGTAAGTTAATAGACTGGCGGTCTGGTTCCCGTTGAGTAATTCGAACTTGTTATTTAGGTTTTTGGTCGCAATTCCAACCCTGTCGGCATCTGGATCAGTTGCCATTATTAGATCCGCATCCAAAGACTCACCCAACTTCAAAGCCAGGTTCATCGCCTCGGTTTCTTCCGGATTAGGATAAATGACTGTCGGAAAATCACCGTTTGGTTCAGATTGTTCTTCTACAACATGAACATTCGAAAACCCCAATCTCCGAAGGACTTTAGGGATCAAGGTAATTCCACTACCGTGAATGGGAGAAAAGACAATCCTTAGGTCCGATTGATTGTAGATCGCTTCAGCGTTTAGGGACAATTTCTCAACTTGAGACAGATAAAGATCGTCAATATGCGTATCTAGGTTCTTCCGCTTGCTGGGGTCGTTTTCGAACTTTACATCATTCAAGCTCTGAATTCTGGAAACCTCTTCAATTATGTTTGAGTCATGAGGCGCAACGACTTGGGCTCCATCTGACCAATACGCTTTATAACCATTGTACTCTTTAGGATTATGCGAGGCGGTGATGACAACGCCACTTTGACATTTGAAATGTCGGATTGCAAATGAAAGCTCAGGTGTAGGTCGCAATTCAGGGAAACAATAGACCGTAATTCCGTTGGCGGTGAAAACTGAAGCAGCGATTTCAGTAAAGTAAACGCTATTATTACGACTGTCGTGAGCAATCGCTACTCGGATGTCCTCCATAGGAAAAGCCTTGCGTAGGTAATTGCTCAAGCCCTGAGTGGCCATTCCAACCGTATATTTGTTCATTCTATTGGATCCAACCCCCATGATGCCTCGCAGACCCCCTGTCCCAAATTCCAGATCCTTATAAAACGATTCAAAGAGCTCTGTAGGATCAGGATCAGCAAGCAGTTTTGCAATTCTCGACTTACTATTGCTGTCAATGTTACTCTTGAGCCAATTCTGAGCCTTTTCTCTGACATCTGTATTCGACATAAGTGCGTTTTTCGTAATCAAAGGTTACCCCGTAACGCCTGCTCCTGCTCAATAGCTTCAAACAGAGCTTTGAAATTTCCCTTGCCAAAGGACTTGGCTCCTCTTCTCTGAATTATCTCGAAAAATACCGTCGGCCTGTCCAGAATTGGTTTTGTGAAAATCTGGAGTAGATATCTATCATCATCTCTATCAACCAAAATATTAAGGTCAATCAAAGGCCGCATATCCTCCTCGATATTTCCTACCCGGTCATCAACAGTGTCGTAATAGTTTTCTGGAACATGGAGAAACTCTACGCCTCGACGCTTTAATTCACCTACGGTTTGGATGATATTATTCGTTACCATAGCAATATGCTGAACACCCGCTCATTGGTAGAATTCAATATACTCCTCAATTTGCGATTTCCTCTTTCCCTTGGCGGGCTCATTGATAGGAAATTTGATATATCCATTACCACTGGAAACTACCTTTGACATCAAAGCACTATATCCGGTAGAAATGTCTTTGTCGTCAAAGGTTATAAGCAGCTTAAATCCCATTACCTTTTCATAAAAGTCCACCCAATGGTTCATCTGTCCTAGTTCTACATTGCCGACGCAGTGGTCTACATATTCCAGTCCAACCGGGATCACCTCCATAACACAGGATCTTGATTCGTATCCAGGAAGAAACGGACCGTCGTAACCTGTGCGATCCACAAATCGATGGACCGTGTCTCCATAAGTCTTGATCGACGAGACACCTACCTCGCCTTGTGCATCTTTTTGCACCTCGAAGGGCTGATCAGGTTGAGCTGCTCTTTTGACTGTTTCGTCGAACGCTGACTGGGCATTCTCTACCCACAAAGCAAGAGTCTTAACTCCATCGCCGTGTTTGACTACATGACGTGCAACCGGAGAATTGGAAATGAGCCCGCTGGTAATGACCAATTTGATCTTACCTTGTGCCAGAACAAAAGAGATTCGTTCCTTGCAGCCCGTTTCTGGTCCCTGATAAGCGATAAGTTTGAACCCAAAGGGCTGACTGATAAAAGTACGAGGCCTGCTTGGCGTTGCCTACGTAAAATTCGATGTGATCGGTCCCCCTGATGGGTAAAAAATCTAAAACCACTGATTTCTGAGAATAGAGCTCTTTGCTACCAAAATAAGACATTTCTTCAGCTTTTAAAATGGGTATCTAGTTGTATTGTTATCCGAAGTTTTCTTAAATTTTGAGACTATATACCGGAAAAGGATTGGCATGGATGCAAAAGCGTTAGATCAGGACTTGTTAGACATTATCAAGGTTAAAAATAGATTGGCTCAAATAGACTATAACCAGGCCGAGTATGATCAGCTTGAGGAGGAGTTGCATGAAAAAGAGGACAATTTTGTGGAAAAGTATGGTGACTATTTGGATCAAGTTTTAAGAACCGTGCATGAGCAGCATTGCCCTGACACTGAAATCTTGCTACCAATTGCATACTTAGCCAAGAAATATATCACCCACAATGGAGACTCTGTTATTGATGTCAGTCAGGATGAAGGAGTGTTGGTAGACGCGGATGAATACCCAGGAAAGCTGACGCGGCTGGTTATGGTCCCGACTCCCACCAGGCTTTTGTTGCAAATAGGGCCAAATTCAAGGGAGGAGGTCTGGAATTCTGAAGCCTAATATCCGATTTTCTTCTTGGCTCTTGCTAGAACCCGGCGAGCTATATCACGAGCCCTAATTTCTCCCTCTTCTAGCCGGGTGATCAACTCTCCTTGATTGTCAGTATAGTAGTCAAAGAGCTCCCTTTCGGTTTTGAATTGCCGTTGTATCAATTCGAAGAGTTCCTGCTTTGCCTGACCGTATCCGTAATTGCCACCTTCGTAATTTCCTCTCATAGCCTTGGTTTGATCTGAGGTAGCCAGAAGTTCAAATAACTTAAACACGGTGCAGGTATCAGGATTTTTAGGGCTTTCGATCGGAGTGCTATCGGTTCTTATGGACATTATCTGCTTTCTGAGGGAATTGTCTGCTTGAAATATGTCGATCACATTGTTGTATGACTTACTCATCTTCTGACCATCTGTACCCGGGATGACCATTATTCTCTGATCTATAATGGCCTCCGGAACTACGAAGGTCTCTCCAAACACATGGTTGAAACTCAGGACAATATCCCTCGTCATTTCCAGATGCTGTTGCTGGTCCTTACCTACTGGTACATAATTGGCGTCATAAAGGATGATGTCGCAGGCCATGAGTACCGGATATATGAACAAACCAGCGTTCACATCTGCGAGTTTCTTAGATTTGTCTTTGAATGAATGGGCGTTGGCAAGCATAGGATACGGGGTGAAGCAGTTCATATACCAGGTGAGTTCACAGACCTCCGGAATTTTTGATTGACGATACAGTAGATTCTTGTCCGTCCTCAAGCCGCAGGCCAACCAGGCGGCTGCTGTGGCCATCGTATTGCTCAATCGGATTTCAGGTTCCTTGATTGTGGTCAGCGAGTGTAGATCGGCAATAAAGAACAGGGCATCATTTTCAGAACCTTTGGACAATTCTATTCCAGGCAAAATAGCACCGAGCAAGTTTCCTAAATGAGGTTTTCCACTGCTTTGGATACCGGTCAAAATGCGCGCCATGTCATTGATTTGGTAATTCGGGGCAAAGTAAACAAATTTTAGGCTAACGGATGGATTCTGACCAAAAGAGGATTTAGGGGTTCAAAAGAAAGCCAGTCGACCGGCCAAATTCGCCCAAACATGCTTAACTTTGGATCCTTGCATAGTAACGGGATCGTCCATGAAAGACCATCTTTTCTTCCTCATCGCCTTTCTTTTATATGTATCGGCTGCTGCACAACAACTTCCAGATCCCAGTAAGTTTGACAATCGAACCCACGACTTTGGAGAAATAAGGGAAGTTGATGGGCCCGTGATGCATGAATTTCTTTTTACTAACGAATTGGACCTTACAGTTAGGATTGTCAATGTGCAGGCATCTTGCGGTTGCACTACTCCCGGGTGGTCCAAAGACTCAATTTTGCCGGGTGAATCAGGCTATGTTCAGGCCCAGTACAATCCTAGGAATCGGCCTGGCCAGTTTCGAAAGTCACTAAAAGTGACGACTGACTCCGAAGAGAATAGCATTACGGTATTCTATATTACTGGCAGCGTAATACCTCGGCCCAGGACCCCCGAAGAAGATTATCCAGTTTTAATTGGTGACCTTCGATTTAAGAGTCGGACTATCAATATAGGTGGAGTAACAACCAAAGGTCCTGTTACTCGCGAATTCGAAATTTACAACCCTTCTGACCGGATTATCTCGTTTCAGACCGATCGGGTAGAAGCCCCTGACCATATCCAGTTTCAATTTGCAACCCCTGCCATAAATCCCAATGACAAGGGCAAGATTGCGGTGACCTATGATCCTATTAAGAAAAATGATCTGGGCTATGTAAACGATCGGGTTGCCATTATTACTGACGAGGATTCAGCCGCCGAAAAACATCTTAACGTCATTGCCACGATCAACGAATATTTTGGTGCGATGAGTCAAGAGGACTTGGCTAAAGCACCAGTTTTGAAGCTCGATAAACCCAGTCATGATTTCGGTAAATTGGAGGCAGGGGCCTCTGCCAGCATCGAGTTCGTAATCACCAATGGGGGACTAAGTAATCTTAATATCAGGAAGGTGAAGAGTGGCTGCAGTTGCACGGTGATCACTTTGGGCAAGTACGACTTGCAGCCCAACCAGAGCACAACGCTGGCTATTGGTTTCAACTCGGAGGGCCGAAGGGGTAAGCAGCATAAATCCGTGACTATTTTTTCGAATGACCCCAGAAGATCTGCCCAGGTTCTAACCATAAAGGCCTCAATCGATCAGCCCTCTAATCCGTAGGCGCAACGATTAGCTAAACGCCTGAATTCCAGTTATCTCGTTGCCGAGGATTAACAAATGGATGTCGTGAGTACCCTCATAAGTAACTACTGATTCCAGATTCATCAGGTGGCGCATCATTGGATAGTCGCCGGTGATTCCCATGGCACCGTGTATCTGACGTGCTTCCCGGGCGATGTTTAGTGCCACTTCCACATTGTTCCTCTTTGCCAGGGAGATCTGAGATGACGTGGCTCCGCCCTCATTCTTCATCTTGCCCAATTTCCAATTCAATAATTGCGCCTTAGTAATCTCGGTAAGCATCTCGGCAAGTTTCTTTTGCACCAACTGAAATGAGGCTATCGGTCGATTGAATTGGATTCTCTCGTTGGCGTATCTGCGTGCTGAGTCATAGCAGTCCATAGCCGCTCCAATAACACCCCATGCGATTCCGTATCGCGCTGAATCGAGACACTTGAGAGGCGCGCCCAACCCGTCCTTCTTGGGAAGGAGGTTTTCTTTTGGGATCTTTACGTTATCAAATACCAGGTCTCCAGTAGAGCTTGCTCTGAGCGACCATTTATTACGTGTGGTAGGGGTTGTGAATCCTGCCATACCTCTTTCCAGGATAAGGCCTTGAACGCGGCCCTGCTGGTTTTTTGCCTATATCACGCCGATATCAGCCTTTGGAGCGTTCGAAATCCACATTTTCGAACCGTTCAATAGGTAGTGCTCGCCGTGGTCTTCAAAATGGGATCTCATTCCGGCCGGATCCGATCCATGGTCAGGTTCAGTTAAACCAAAACAACCTAGCAACTCTCCTGATGCTAGTGTCATGTCAATTATAATATGACGTAATATTTTTGTATCTTTGCCGTACATCAAACTTAAAGATTATGGCAAGATATAAAGTGACATTAGCAAAAGTGGAACGCCAAGAGCTAATGGCAATTATTAACAAAGGCAAGCATACTTCTCAAAAGTTTCGCAGCGCATATATTTTGTTGAACTGTGATAAGGGACCATATGCAGAGAAGGTAACCAATGAGCAGATCAGCAAGGTACTGAAGGTAGGCATGCGTACCATTGACCGGGTCAAAAAACGATTTGTAGAAGAAGGCTTTGAGGCGGTATTGGAGCGCAAACCAACCACCAGGACCTATAGTCGTAAGGTAGATGGTGACATCGAAGCGCATCTGATAGCGCTGTGCTGCAGTAAACCACCTGAAGGATATGCCCGATGGTCGCTTCGGCTGCTGTCAGATAAGATGGTAGAGCTTCAATATACTGACAGCATTTCTCACGAAACGGTGCGTACCGTTTTAAAAAAACGCCTTAAAACCCTGGAAGGTAAGCCAGTGGATTATTCCCCCCAAATCCGACAGTAGCTTTGTGGCACACATGGAGCAGGTATTAGATGTGTATAAACGGCCTTATGATCCTGAAAGTCCGGTAGTATGCATGGATGAAACGCCCAAACAATTGATTAAGGAAACCAGGATAACCGAGCCGATGCAAAAGGGCAAAGCAACCAGGGTGGATTATGAATACCGGCGTTGCGGGGTGTGTAATGTGTTTATTGCCAGTGAGCCGGTCACAGGAAAGCGAATGGTTAAGCTTACCGAGAGGAAAACCCGGAAAGACTGGGCTAAGTTCATCAAAGAGATTGCTGATCAGATGTATCCTGATTCTGGGAAGATCACCTTAGTGATGGACAATTATATCACACATACAGCTGCCTCCTTATATGAAACATATCCTCCCGAAGAAGCAAAAAGAATATGGGATCGGTTTGAGCTTGTATATACACCAAAACATGGAAGCTGGCTGAACATGGCAGAAATTGAACTCAGTGTGCTTTCCAGACAATGCTTAAGTAGACGAATTGACAGTATGGAGATAATCCGAAAAGAAGTGAAAGCATGGGAGGAACATCGAAACAACAAGAACGCCAGTATTGATTGGCGCTTTACAACAAAAGATGCACGGATAAAATTAAAAAAGCTTTATCCGTCAATTCGAACTTGACATGACACTAGTTTAGGAAGGTATTTAATTTTCTGTTTCTCCGAGCCAAACTCGGAAATAGGGAACATAACCAGGGATCCTTGAACTGATGCTGTGGAGCGCATTCCAGAATCTACGCGCTCTAATTCCTGCATAATTAATCCATATGATATGTAATCGAGACCGCCGCCTCCGTATTCAATCGGTATTGTAGGTCCAAAGGCTCCGATTTCACCAAACTTGGGGACAATTTCGTCCGGAAACGTGCTATTCTGATTCCAGTCCTCGATAAAGGGGCTTAATTCCCGTTTGGCAAAATCTCTGATTGAAGAGCGGATGAGCTTGTGCTCCTCCGTTAGTAGATCATCTACCTGATAAAAATCGGGAGATTCAAACAGGTCAGGATGGGCAGTTTTCAGGTTTTGGCCCTCATGTTTGAGGGAATTCACCGCCATTGTTTATCTTTGTTTTAGTCAAAGGAATGTCTCAAATTTACAACATTATTCCCGCTTAAGGGTCCGTCATGGGCAAAGACTTAACTCCTCAAATCATAGCAAAAATCAATCAATTGGAGGAAAAGTATGACACCATGGGTCAGGATCTTTCATCATATTTGGACGGGTTGCTTTATACGGATTACCTTACGTACTGGGACTACATTCATCTTGATACACTTCTAAGTCTCCAAAACCCTAAAACCAACTTTCCGGATGAGCAAATATTCATCATATATCATCAAATTACCGAGCTATATTTTAAAATGATTCTATGGGAATTGGAGCAAGTGGTTGAAACTGAACCTCCGTCCCCAGAGTTTTTTTTGGAAAAGATGGGTCGAATTAACCGCTATTTAGAGAGCCTGACCAATTCCTTTGATATAATGATTGAGGGGATGAAAAAAGAGCAATTTCTAGCTTTTAGGATGGCATTATTGCCCTCGAGCGGATTTCAATCCATGCAATACCGCTTGATCGAAATTAGCTGCACTGATATGATAAATTTGATCAATACCCAGCAAAAACAAGTTTTAGAACCAGAGTCCACAATCGAAGAGCTGTTCAACAGTATTTATTGGAAGACTGGAGCCACTGAATTGGCCACCGGTAAGAAGACCCTCACACTGGCGCAGTTTGAGGACAAGTATGGACCGATGCTGATCAAAAGGGCCAAAGAATATAAGACCAAAAACCTGTGGCAGCGCTTCCTGAACCTTCCGGCTCCCTATGAGCGAGAAAAACTAAAGGAGGAGCTTCGCCGCTTAGACCACCTTGCGAACGTTGACTGGCCATTAGCTCATTATAAGTCCGCAGTGCGATATCTTCAAAGGGATCCAGATCATATCGCTGCCACTGGAGGAACCAATTGGCAGAAGTACTTACCGCCCAGATTTCAGAAGGTGGTGTTCTTCCCAGATCTTTGGGATCTGGAGGAACTTGACAGTTGGGGCAAATCCTGGGTCGTAAGAGAGGTTTTGGATCAATAATCAGATTTTGATTCTCATGTAATAATAACAGGAAGTGAAATCCTTTGTTAAGATATTGATCCTATCAGCGGGTGTGGCAAATTGCACACTTGGACAACTGATTCAGATTACCAACTACTATCCAGAGAACCCCCATATGATAAATGAAAAATATTTCGTTACTGACACTTCAACGAACGTCCTGGACGGTTCTTACACTTCCTATCACATAAACGGAAAGATAAAATCTGAAGGTTTGTATAAGAGCAATCAGCCGATGGGGGTTTGGAAATACTACCACCGCAACGGTAACTTGAAAATGACGGGTGCTCTTAAGAACAATTCCAACTATGGTCTATGGAGCTATTACTTTGAAAACGGGAGTAAGAATATGGAAGGGGAGTTGTACGAGGGCAGGCGAGAGGGAATTTGGAAATTCCATTACGAATCTGGTGGGGAGAAAAGTTCTGGACCCTACAAAAGCAGCATAAAACACGGATCCTGGACGTATTTCTATGAACGAGGTGAATTGAAGGCCGAAGCCTTTTATTTAATGGGTCGCGGCATTTACAAGGAGTATTATGCAACCGGAGAGCTTCAAATGGAGGGTCTTAACGTTGGAGAAAGAGCGACAGCCTTTGGCGTTTCTACTATCCTTCGGGCCGGCTTAAAGCAGAAGGCAACTACATGAACGGTCTAAAGAACGGGGACTGGAAGTATTATCATGAAAATGAAACTAATTCGGCCCATGGAAAATACGTGGATGGTAAATCTTTTGGCCAGTGGAGTTACTATTATGAAAACGGAAGTTTAAGCTCCCAGGGCCTAGAAAGAGAGGGTCAAAAAGAAGGATTTTGGAAGCTGTACTATGAAAACGGATCGCTTAAAGGCGATGGTGATTTTGAATCCGGAAGTGGCAAGTACAGCGAGTACTATCCGAATGGGAAACTGAAACTGCAGGGCTACCTTAAAGAGGGAAAAAACCATGGAATATGGAGGTACTACTACCAGGATGGAAGTTTGGAAGGATCGGCAACATTCGTAGACGGCAAAGGGGAATACGCCGGATATTACGATAACGGCGTGATGAAAATGCAGGGCCCGATTGAGGATCAAAAAAAGGTCGGAAAATGGAAATTGTATAACAAACGAGGAGAACTTACTGGCTATTACAATCCAATCTATCGAGACGCAGACCCAACTTATTCGGTCAGCGATCCGCAAATTGCGGATGCCGGACCAGGGGATTACCAAAAACCTGCTTATACGTATAAAAATCGAAAGATAAAATACTTTACTCGGCGGGTCAACGAATATCGGGCTGTCGTAGTTGCGACCAATCCGGTCAGTACAATAGGTGGAAGCCTTCCATTCGCGTTGGAGTACTACTATCAGGAACGTCTGGGATATGAATTGATTTTTACAGTCATTCGAAATCCCTTTTTTATAACCGACGCAAACGTAACCCAAGACGAGCTGTATAAAAGGGGTTACTCGCTCTCGCTAAGACAAAAATTTTATGAAAAGGACGGAAGGTACGGAATGTTCTATTTCGGGCATGAGCTGTATTTTTCTTCCTTGCAACACTTTGTGAACAAAGTTGATTCAACAGCGGGGAACCGAAAGGACACGTATCGCGCGGAGGAGGAAAAAGTGGAATACGGGTTCTTCATAGGCGACCGGATTATGAGGGAGGTTGGTAAGGGCGGATTTACTTTAGACGCCTATCTAGGACTTGGGGTTGGTTACAGGACATTTGCAGAGGATTTCAACAATCTTCCCGAAATATCCAACATTTTTGGTGATCTGGATCAGTCCAGGTTCAGTACCAGTTTCCGGTTTGGTTTGAATATTGGCTTCATGGGTCCACTGCGGAAGTCGTATTAGCGCATCTTAAGCGATTACTGGCTTTTGCAATGGCTGATCGCATTTTGATAGAATAAGGATCAGAGGATGAAAAAAACAATCGTCATTGGGGCAAGCCCAAATCCTTCCAGGTTTGCGTATATGGCCTCTCATGAGCTTAACAGTAAAGATCTTGAATTCGTTCCTGTGGGGATCAGGGAGGGAAAGATCGCCGGTCATAAAATATTGGACCTCAGGCAGAAACCGTCCCTTGGCGAAGTGGACACGATCACCTTGTATATTCATCCCCGACACCAGCCGGAGTGGTACGAATATCTCCTAAGTTTAAACCCGCGTCGAATCATTTTTAATCCCGGTGCAGAGAACAATGAGCTGGCCCATATGGCCCGGGAGAAGGGCATAATTGTGGAATACGCGTGCACCCTGGTCATGCTCAATCTTGGAACCTACTAAGGATACCAAAATTCTTCTAAAAATACCTCTCGTAAGTAATATTATTTTTCCATGAACAGCTAATCAAAAAAGCCCAAAACCATCTTTGGAGGAGGTTAATCGGTTTCATTTTGGAGAATTTTTTCGATTATAATAATACTAATATTTATGGCCATTTTAGGGTGACATGATCGTATTTTGTTGTATTTTTAATAGATTTTTAACCGTCCAAAATGAGCGAAGAAAAAATATCACCAACACAGGAAAGAGTACGCCCAAAAGACAGTTATTCAGCCGGTAATATTCAGGTATTGGAAGGATTGGAGGCAGTTAGAAAAAGGCCTGCCATGTACATTGGAGATCTCGCATCCAAGGGGTTACATCACCTGGTATGGGAGGTGGTGGACAATTCGATTGATGAGGCCCTGGCCGGGTATTGTGATGAAATAAATGTTGAAATTCTGGAGGACAACTCCATCGTTGTACGTGACAATGGCCGGGGAATCCCGACCGACATCCACCCCAAGGAGAAGCGGTCTGCCCTGGAGGTGGTTATGACCGTGCTTCATGCGGGAGGAAAATTCGATAAAGATACCTATAAGGTCTCCGGCGGATTACACGGAGTAGGGGTGTCCTGCGTTAACGCGCTCTCCTCGCATTTAAAAGTTGAGGTTCACCGGGGTGGGATTCTGTATGAGCAGGAGTACGGTCGCGGGATTCCAAAATACCAAGTGAGAAAAAAAGGCAAAACTGATTTGACGGGAACCCATGTACATTTCGCTCCTGATCCCAAGATTTTTTCCAACATTGAGTATAAATATGAAACGGTAGCATCCAGGCTTCGCGAACTAGCCTTCTTGAACGCCAAAATAAGATTAACACTGGTAGATTTTAGAGACAAGGACGATAAAGACAGCCCAAAACGAGATGAGTTTTACTCGGAGGGAGGTTTACGGGAATTTGTCAACTACATTGACTCCGCCAAGGACAAGCTCATTGAGGAACCAATTTATTTGGATGTGGAGAGGAACAGCTTCCCTGTTCAGGTGGCAATGAATTATAACACCTCATTCAACGAGAACCTGGTTTCGTACGTCAATAATATTAATACAATAGAAGGCGGCACTCATGTTGCTGGCTTTCGTCGAGCCATTACTCGAACTTTGAAATCATATGCGGATAAATCGGGGCAGCTGGATAAAATCAAGGTGGATATTAGCGGGGATGATTTTCGGGAAGGCCTGACTGCGGTCATATCAGTTAAGGTTGCGGAGCCTCAATTTGAGGGTCAAACCAAGACCAAATTGGGAAACTCCGATGTAATGGGCGCCGTGGATACAGCTGTAAGCGAGACCCTGCAGAATTACTTGGAAGAGAACCCCAGAGACGCGAAAAAGATCGTAAGTAAGGTGATTTTAGCTGCTCAAGCTCGCCATGCTGCCAGAAAGGCGAGGGAGATGGTTCAACGAAAAAATGTACTAACCGGGACTGGATTACCAGGCAAGCTTGCTGATTGCTCGGACAAGGATCCTGAGAATTGTGAGATCTATTTGGTCGAAGGAGACTCGGCGGGAGGATCCGCGAAGCAGGGACGAGATCGACAATTTCAGGCCATCCTGCCCCTCAGAGGAAAAATTCTGAACGTTGAGAAGGCTCAGGAGCACAAGATTTACGATAATGAGGAGATCAAGAATATCATTACTGCGCTCGGGGTGAGCTTTGGTACCGAAGAAGATGATAAGGCCCTTGACATCACTAAGCTACGCTACCACAAGATCATCATAATGACGGATGCTGACGTTGACGGCAGCCACATCCGCACCTTGATTCTCACCTTTTTCTTCCGGTACATGCACAAATTGATCGAAAACGGATACGTTTATATTGCCCTACCACCGTTGTACCTAACTAAAAAAGGAAAGGATGAGCACTATGCATGGAGTGAAGAAGAACGGGAGAAGTTCGTAAAGCAGCTTGCAAAAGACGGGAAAACTGAAGGGGTGACCGTTCAACGTTACAAAGGTCTGGGCGAAATGAATCCGGAACAATTATGGAGTACCACCATGGACCCCACAACCCGGTGCTTGAAGAGAGTTACCATCGAATCCGCAGCCGAAGCAGAGCACCTTTTTTCCATGCTCATGGGGGATGAAGTTGCCCCCCGTAGGGAATTTATCGAGAGGAATGCTAAATACGCAAATCTCGATATATGAATTTGCTAAAATAAGAGGCATTTTCCTGTCAATTTTACGTCGAAACATCTAAGTTTGCGTCACCTTATTAAGAAAGGCCGAGGGACTGGGCCCATTGAAGTCTTGGCAACCCTCCTGCATAGGAGACAGGTGCTAATTCCCAACCTGATATTTGGGGGAAAATAAGGAGACCCTCCAGAAGTCGGTATCCTGATAAGTTTTTTTGATTCTAGAGTGAGGATCATGAGTATATCATTGTATGAAATTCTGGAGAGCAGGATCATGGTATTGGACGGAGCTATGGGAACCATGATTCAACGTTATAATCTAGATGAAGCTGATTTCAGAGGTGAGCGCCTTAAGGACCATCATTTGGATCTAAAAGGCAATAACGATCTGCTATCTCTCACTCGCCAGGACGTAATTGGGGAGATTCACGCCGCGTACCTTAAAGCCGGAGCGGATATCATTGAGACTAACACCTTCAGCTCCACCTCTATTGCTCAAGCTGATTACGGTCTGGAGGATTTAGTATTTGAGATCAATCTTCAAGCGGCCCGTGTGGCCAAGCAGGTGGCAGATCAATTCACCCGGCAGCAACCTGAAAAACCCAGGTTTGTAGCCGGTTCCATCGGCCCGACCAATAGAACAGCATCGATCTCCCCGGATGTGAACGATCCCTCTTTCAGAGCCATATCTTTTGATCTCCTCGCTGAGTCGTACAAAGAACAGACTACAGCTTTACAGGAGGGTGGCGTCGATGTTTTTCTTATTGAAACCATATTTGATACCCTTAACGCCAAAGCAGCCTTATTTGCTATCAAGGATTTGCAGAATGAAACTGGCGTCGAGATTCCCGTTATGATTTCCGGGACCATTACCGACAATAGTGGCCGGACTCTTTCCGGTCAGACAACTAAGGCGTTCTTGATATCCGTGACCCATCTTCCCTTGATTAGTGTCGGATTGAATTGCTCGCTGGGTGCGGATCAACTTTTACAGTACACTCAAGTGCTGGCTAAGGAAACCGATTTGTTCGTTAGCGTTCATCCAAACGCAGGATTACCGAATGCTTTTGGAGAGTACGACCAAACTCCCCAACTAATGGCTCAGCAAATAGAGGAGTACCTAAAAGAGGGTTTGGTTAATGTCATTGGCGGCTGCTGCGGAACTACTCCAGATCACATCAGGCAATTGAGCAACCTTGCCGTGCAATATTCACCCCGGCCCGTTTCCGAAATTATCTGATCAACCACCATGATGGATCTAAACTTCAAAAAAATACGGCCTTTGAAGCTTAGTGGGCTGGAACCCCTGGTTATAACCGCTGAAACCAATTTCGTGAATATTGGCGAGCGGTGTAACGTAACCGGGTCCAGAAAGTTTCTTCGATTGATTAAGGAAGAGCAATATGAGGAAGCTCTGACTGTAGCGCTGGATCAGGTTCGAGGTGGGGCCCAAATTCTGGACATTAACATGGACGAGGGGATGCTGGATGGCAAGAAGGCTATGGTTACCTTTCTTAATCTCATTGCTTCCGAGCCCGAAATCGCGCGGATACCTATTATGGTCGATTCCTCCAAATGGGAGATTATCGAGGCTGGGCTAAAGTGCATTCAGGGTAAGCCCGTGGTTAATTCGATTAGTCTTAAAGCGGGTGATGAAGAGTTTCTGCACCAAGCCAGGAAGATCCGTCAATATGGAGCCGCGGTAATTGTGATGGCTTTCGATGAGAAAGGTCAGGCAGGTACGTTTGAGCGTAGAATCGAGATTTGTCAAAGATCCTATCATCTATTGACCGATGACGTCTCTTTTTCACCCCAGGACATAATTTTCGATCCTAACATATTCCCGGTAGCTACCGGAATCGAGGCTCATCGCAGAAATGCGATCGATTTTTTTCGGGCCGTTAGATGGATTAAGGAGAATCTATCCGGATGTTACGTAAGCGGGGGGGTGAGTAATGTTTCTTTTTCTTTCCGCGGCAATAACGCAGTACGAGAGGCCATGCATTCTGCTTTTCTATATCACGCTATCAACAATGGCATGGACATGGGGATCGTAAATCCGAGCATGCTAGAAGTTTATGATGAAATTCCGAAAGACTTGCTGCAGAAGGTAGAGGATGTGCTGCTGGATCGAACCGATGATGCAACCGAAAAGCTCTTGGAGTACGCCGAGACTATTAGAAACACTTCGAAGATTCCGGTAAATCAAGATGCATGGCGCCGGGGTTCCGTGGAGGACAGGCTCTCTCATGCTCTAGTGAAGGGTATCATCGATCATATCCTGGCCGATACTGAGGAAGCTCTGGATAAGTACCAAAATCCCTTGAAAGTCATAGAAGGGCCTCTTATGGACGGGATGAATGTGGTCGGAGATCTGTTTGGTGCGGGTAAAATGTTTTTGCCTCAAGTTGTGAAGTCGGCCCGGGTTATGAAGAAGGCGGTCGACTATCTTACCCCTTTCTTGGAAAAGGAGAAAGAGGCCCAGTATAGTAAAGCGGGTAAGATTTTACTTGCTACGGTAAAAGGCGACGTGCATGATATTGGAAAGAATATAGTTGGGGTCGTTCTGGCGTGCAACAGCTATGAAATTATTGACCTTGGCGTCATGGTTTCTGCCCAAAAAATTCTGGAGGTTGCTAAACAGGAACAGGCAAACGTAATTGGCCTGAGCGGGCTTATCACTCCCTCCTTGGACGAGATGGTAGTGGTCGCCAAGGAAATGGAGAAAGGTGGGTTCAAAATACCGTTGCTTATTGGCGGAGCTACAACCTCCCGGCTACATACCGCGGTCAAAATTGATCCTCACTATCAAGGGCCGGTAATTCACGTGCTGGATGCCTCAAAGAGTGTAACGGTTGCTGGCAATTTGATGAGCGAAGATAAGGGTCACAGGTTCTTAGAGGTGGTCAATAACGACTATGAGCAATTAAGGGATAAACATAAGCAGCGACGGGAAGATAAAAAGTATGTTTCTATTGCGACGGCCAGGGCTAACCGGTTCCAAATCGATTGGGAGTCTACCGAAGTCGCAATACCAAACCAACTTGGCAATCAGGTGCACAAGAATTATTCGCTTGGCGAAATTGCCGATTACATTGACTGGACTCCTTTTTTCCAAACTTGGATGCTGAAGGGCAAATACCCCGCAATCTTGTCTGATACCCATGTGGGAGCGGAGGCCACCAAACTTTACAACGACGCAAGCCATCTGCTAGAAGAAATTATCTCTGAAGAGCTCTTAAGAGCTCATGCGGTGGTGGGTATTTTCCCTGCGAATTCCCTAGAGACCGATGATGTGCAAGTTCAATTGGGTGATCAAAAAACAGCTGTGTTTCACTTCTTACGGCAGCAAAGTAAAAAAGCCGACGGAATCCCCAATTTGTGTTTAGCCGACTTTATTGCCCCCCAAGATAGCGGTGTCCAGGATTACTTCGGAGGGTTCGCGGTCACTGCCGGGTGTGGAACTGACAAATTGGTGGAACGGTTTGAAGCAGATAAAGATGATTACAGTGCCATTATGGTAAAGGCCCTGGCAGACCGGCTGGCCGAAGCCTTTGCCGAGTTAATGCACCAGAAGGTCCGCAGCCAACTTTGGGGTTATAGTGCTGGTGAACAGTTTACCAGTCAAGAATTGATCGCGGAGAACTACATTGGTATTAGGCCGGCTCCAGGATATCCTGCTTGCCCTGATCATACAGAAAAAGCCGCCCTTTTCGATTTGCTTGATGTTCAAAAGAGCACTGGTATCGAGTTGACGGAGTCCTTTGCTATGTATCCAGCAGCATCAGTAAGTGGTTTTTATTTCTCCCATCCTGAGTCGCGATATTTTGGGTTAGGAAAAATTACAAGGGATCAGGTTAAAGATTACAGCGGAAGGAAGAAGTTGAACCTGGAAATTGCCGAGAAATGGCTTTCTCCTAATCTTTCTTATGACATATGAAAGTTTCCGATCATCTGACAAAGGCCAAAAGGACCCTTTTTTCAATTGAAATACTTCCGCCAGTCAAGGGCGCGAGTGTACAAACCCTATTTGATAATATTGATCCCCTGATGGAGTTCAAGCCTCCTTTCATTGATGTAACGTACCATCGAGAGCAATATGTCTATAAGGACAGGGAGCAAGGTCTTTTGGAGAGAAGGACCATTCGTAAAAGACCAGGGACAGTAGGCATTTGTTCCGCCCTCCGGCATCGGTACAAGGTAGAACCGGTTCCTCATATCATATGTGGAGGATTCACCAAAGAAGAGACTGAGGACGCACTAATCGACCTGAATTATCTGGGGATTGACAATGTCCTGGTTATCAGGGGGGATTTTATAAAATCTGAATCTTCCTTTGTCCCTGAGAGAGGTGGCAATCATTACGCTTTAGATCTGGTCCGGCAAATCACCAACATGAACAACGGAATTTATTGTGATGAGGAGCTTGAAAACGCGTTCCACACTAATTTCTGCATCGGCGTTGCCGGATATCCTGAAAAGCACTTTGAAGCTCCCAACCTAAAAAGCGATCTGGATTACCTTAAAAAGAAGGTTGATGAAGGTGCCGAGTATGTGGTGACCCAAATGTTTTTCGATAACCATCGATTCTTTGATTTTGTCAAGAAGTGCAGAGAGGCAGGAGTCAGTGTGCCCATTATCCCCGGCTTGAAGCCGATTACTATGCTTAAACAAATGAATGTCCTGCCTCGAACATTCTACATTGATCTACCAGAGCCCTTGTCGGCTGAAATCGCAAAATGTAAAGACAATCCGGCGGCTCGGGAGGTCGGAATCGAGTGGACAATCCAGCAGGCCAAGGAACTCATAGAGTTTGGGGTGCCATGCCTGCATTTCTACTCCATGGGCAAGGCTGAACCGGTTAGGAGGATTGCCTCCGCTCTTTTCTAATGAAGATTATCGAATGTCCAAGAGATGCAATGCAGGGATTGGATCATTTTGTTCCGACCAAGCTAAAGTCCGAATATATTAACCACCTTGCTAAAGCTGGTTTTGATACCATCGACTTTGGTAGTTTTGTTTCGCCCAAGGCCATTCCCCAGATGCGGGATACTGCCGAGGTTCTGGCCAATTTGACGGGCGGCAATTCCAAGCTATTGGCAATAGTGGCCAATCTCAGAGGGGCCGTTACTGCGTCATCATTCGAATCGATTACATACATCGGTTTCCCCTTGTCCGTATCAGAAACGTTTCAAAAGAGAAACACAAATCAAACAATTGCGCACGCCCTGGAGATTGTGGCGAAAATTCAGGACATTTGCCACGCCAATGACAAAACATTGGTGGTCTACATAAGCATGGCTTTCGGCAACCGCTATGGAGATCCTTATAAACCCGAGGTAGTTGCTCAGTTTGTTGATCAATTGGATCGATTGAAAATCACGATAATCTCCCTGGCTGATACAGTTGGAATATCAACCCCGGGATCAATCGGTTCGCTATTCAGAACTTTGGTGGATGCCCATTCTCGTCTAGAGTTTGGAGTGCACTTACATTCGCGACCTGACCAGTCGATTGTCAAGATTGAATCGGCCTGGCAGGCGGGGTGCCGTAGGTTTGATGGTGCTTTAGGCGGTTACGGAGGCTGCCCAATGGCGGACGATCATCTAATTGGAAACATTGATACGCTTCAGATTCTGGATTTTCTAAAATCCCGCGACCAAATGCCGAAATTGGAATGGGAAAGCCTTGAATCAGCAAAATCCTTGCTTCCAAAAGTATTTTTTCCCCCTATTTGACGGGGCCAAATTTGTGCTGACTCGAGAATTGCGCTATCCCACACTCCCCCTCCAGGGCGGGCTTGGCTTCTTTAACCCCCAAATCCCAGGCCAGCTTAAAATCTTCGCAGGCGATGGAGTCCTGGTTAAGCTTCAACTCGCTGAGCCCTTTGAGATAATAAGAATAACCCTCGTCCCTGTTAAAATCAATAAAGTGCTCTAAATCATGCACTGCGGTTTCATAATCCTGCAGATGGTAATGGCAAAAGCCCTTTCCAAAAAAGGCCGAATTGTAGTTACCGCTTTCCACAGGGAGTAGATTGAAATTCCTGAGTCCTTCTTCAAAGTCATTTAAAAAAAAAGCGTGGACCTGGGCCACTTGGTAAATGGCGCTGTCGTATCCGGGTTTGTATTTCTGCGCTGTCTCGAAATGGCCTACAGCTCGACGGTATTTCTTTTGTTCCTTTAGACAAAGCCCCTTGAAGAAGTGCAACTGAGCGTACTCATGATCCTCATCAGCGTAAGAAAGCCCTCTTTCAATATACCTGATGGTGTAAGTGTAATCATCATACTGGTAGATCATTATTTTGATGGCCAAAAGACAAGCATCTGTGTTGCGCAATCCAAAATCCCGCAAAGCCAGATCAAAGTTGTTAATGGCGGCAAAGTAGTTTTGCTTTTCATAATAGTCGAGGCCCGTCTGATAATATCTCTCAGCAGAGGTTATCTCCAGAATCAGTGGAAAAGAAAACACGACTATCACGAAACCTACGATGAATAAGGCACCTTGTCGCCTGGTCCTTTTACTGTACCGATACCGCTTGCCACGATAGAAGGGATTTGGATGGTAATATGGCCTTCGCCTAGCTGCCTGGTGAAACTCCTGCGGCTGTCGCCGGTATTGCTGCGGCCTTTCAACCGTATTTATACCGTACTTTTTATACAATTCCCAATCGTATGCTGACTTTTTCCGGGGATTGGAAAGGGTCATATAGGCTTGAGTAATGCTCTTAAAGTACTCCTCAATATGTGCTTGACCCGGATTTCTATCAGGATGGTATTCCTTAGCTAGGCTCCTATACGCAGCTTTTATCTCATCCTGCGAAGCCTTGTACGGTATTTTGAGTATATGATAATAATTATCATTCATGATAATTATTCCGATCAGTTATTTACTTAATAACGTATTTTTTGCCAGGAAGTGATCTAATCAATCCTCGAAATTCCAAATTGAGGAGCACAGATGCGATTTTGCTGATTGATATTTGAGCTCTCCAGCTTAATTCATCTAAGACCATCCCTTCTATATTATCAGAAAGCAAATTCAATACCACAAGTTCCTCGGGGGGAATCTCATTTAGCAGTTCGACTTGGGCCTTAGACCTATTCTTAGCCTCCTTATTAGCCAAGTCCCAATTCATTATTTCCTCCAGATCCTGAATTCCGGTATATATATGGGCCTTGTGTTTCTAGATCAGATTATTACATCCTTGGGAAAAGTTTCTATTCAAGTCTCCGGGAACAGCCATGACCTCACGATCATAATTGTTTGCAATTTCGGCAGTAATAAGAGCTCCACCGCGAGCAGCAGCTTCCACTACAAGCAGAACATCGCACGATGCCGCGATGATACGGTTACGGGCAGGAAATAGATGGGCGTCGGGTTTAGTTCCGAATTTGTTTTCGCTCATGATCCCTCCTCGAACTCTCATTTCATCGGCTATATTCTTATGCGCATACGGATAAATGACGTCAAGTCCGCTGGCCAAGACAGCAACAGTCCGGAGTTTGTTCTGAAGAGCTATCTTATGAGCGTGAATGTCGATTCCATAGGCCAGCCCGCTTACTACAATGGGATCAAGGGCTCTTAGACCTTCAATAATCTCTTCTACCATTCTTCGGCCGTAACTGGTAGCTTTTCGCGTACCTACAATCGCGACCACTTTACTACTGTTCAGAATCGGCTGACCCTTGTAATATAGGAGAGTCGGGGCGTCGTACACCGGCTTAAGACGCTTGGGATACTGTTTGTCGGTAAAGAATAGTATTTCTGCGCCCTCTTTTTCTATTGTCTTTAGTTCTTGTTCAGCATCGGTCAGTATCTGCCGGTTAGCAATGGCGTTCGCATGCTTAGTGCCTATTCCCGGGACTCTCTGGAGTTTACTCTTCGGCGTTTTAAAAATGGCCTCGGGCGATCCACAATAACTAACCAGGTGTCTGATCAAAACATCTCCGACGCCTGGCACTAAGTTCAGCGCCACCTGGTAAAGCCGATTTGTGCTCATTACAGCACCTCGATATTCTTATGAAGTTTTATGGAAGCCGGGTCTTTATATTGACTAGAAATTCTTTTACCCTTTTAAGGGAAGAGATCATTTCAAGGTTGTCCCTTACGCTATTCAAGCTAGTAGTCTTAAGAATATCCTTGGCACCCTGAAGTGTATAGCCTTTTTCCTTGACCAGATGATAAATCAATTTGACATTGTCAATGTCATGTTGGGTGAACTGGCGATTACCTTTTCGGTTCTTTTTGGGTTTGATGATATCGAACTCGGTTTCCCAGAATCTTATTAGTGAGGTTGCTACACGTAGCATATCGGCCACTTCTCCGATTGTGTAGTACCTTTTTAAAATTTCTTTCTCTTTGTAAGGCAATGGACGTCAGTTTACTTGATCGATTTATTCATTGTTTTGGGGAAAAATAAAGTGGTTTTACGGCTTGAAGTATTAGTCTTGAATATAAGTAATTAAACCACTTGGGTCAATTATTATTTGGGATTCGGGAAAATCAACAGCGGTCAATTCCTGAATTTTTACGATTGCGCTTTTATCCTGATCTAATACTGGTCCACCCAAGCCTTTTTGTACAATTGGAATGATCCGGCCAGTAAGAAACTCGCCGTGTGAATTGGTTGAAAGCTTGACTATTGGCGCATACCCATTCTCATTGCGGAGATTAAAACGGGCGTAAGTACAAAAATTTCCCAGGCTATAGGCGATAAAGCGTCTGTTATAAACCTCAACGGCCCGGGTAATATGGGGACCGTGGCCAAATATCAGGTCCGCCCCGTGATCGATCATATCATGGGAAAACTGATAAACATTCCCACGATCCTCGCCATAGAAGATCTCTTTTTGACGAGTCACGTGTTGGTGTTTACTCCCCTCCGCTCCGGCATGAAAGGAAACGATCACTATATCAGATATGGAATCAAGATGAGCAACAATCTCTCTGGCCCGTACTGAGTCGTGAATGCTCAAAGTTCCGGTATTTGGCGAGAAAGCCGCAAACCCAAATTTCATATGGTTGAGCGTAAAGCTTGTGTAAGGTCTTTGAAGCAGTCCGGCATGATGGATTTTAGCGGTGTCCAACGCCCTGATTGTACTAAGCCTGCCCTCTTCTCCAAAGTCTCCAGCGTGGTTGTTCGCGGTACTTAGAAGATTGAAGCCAGCGTCCACAAGGCTTTCCACATATGATTCCGGGCTTCGAAATAAGTAACATAAATCGGGGTTATTACACTCTTTCTGAGTTCCGCCCGAATCCAGCAGTACCCCTTCCAGGTTGCCAAATGTAATGTCCGCGTCCTCTAAAATCTCCCTGACCGGAAGGAGTAATTCCTTACCGTCATTAGGTGGCAAATACTTTGGATCGGGGTAGTTAGTTCCCAGCATAATGTCACCGACACCAATGAAATGAACGGTGTCGTTGAGGAGTCGGAAAGACTTAATGTCAACCGTGTCTGGAGCCGCTTCATCCTTCACCTGATCATCGACATCTGTCACTCGGGCAGAATCCTTGGGACTAACGGTTGGAGGCCTGACCACTTTGCAGGCCTGGCCTAACCCAGCAGCTAAGCCAAGGATGACCATAGAGTTCAGGAATTTCATGCGAAGCAGCTAGGCGCGAACAAGATGCAAATCAACAAAAAAAGCAGCAATAAAGATTGCTGCTTTCATAGTAGAAGGATCATGATCTCTAGCCCAAAGATTGGTTTTCTATTGATGCAAGTTCCAAAAGCTTGTCGTATTCCTCGTCTGAGATGTCGTGAAAGAAGTAACGTACCGGATTGATCTTTAAGCCGTCCTTGATTACCTCGTAGTGGACATGAGGCGCGGTCGAGCCTCCAGTACTACCTACATAGCCAATTATCTCACCCCTTTTTACTTCTTGGTTATTTCGAACGGTGAAACTGTGCATGTGAGCGTAAACGGTTTGGTAGCCATATCCGTGATCGATAATGACGTGGTTACCGTATCCCAGTGCCCTTTTGCTTTTGGCCACTTTAGCAACCTTGCCATTCCCAGTAGCATAAATTGGTGTGCCGCGATCGGCAGAGAAATCTACTCCCCAGTGCATTTTCTTTACCTTGTATATTGGATGCCATCGACGCCCAAATCCCGAGGCCAATCTCTTGAGCTCTTTATTCGATACTGGCTGTATCGCTGGAATGGAGGCGAATAAGTCTTCCTTATTGCGAGCCATTTCCAATACCTCATCGTAGGATTTGGTTTGGATATACATTTTCTTTTTAAGCTTATCTATCTTCTGGAAATTGTTGAGAATCAATTCTTCCCTTTCAAGTCCCTTTTCAATCAGCTCGCGGTACTTGTTGGTTCCGCCCGTGCCTGCGTCCCTAATTGTATTGGGAATAGGTTCTGCTTCGAAAATTACCCTGTAAACATTGTCGTCCCTTTCCTGCAGGTAGGTCATCATCTTATTGACGTCCATCATTTGCTTCTCCATTATGTCATAATAGAGATTTAGCTCCTCATTCTCCTTCCGCAACATAGCCTCCTTTGGCGACTCAAAATAAGTATTGAACGCCAGCATAATACCCACTGCCAAAATTAGTGAAACGGATAAAAAGCCAAGTAAATTGAGAACCACGTCCCAACTGCTTACTTTTACCCGTTCATATTTGCAGGTCTCGGTGTCGTAATAATATTTTATCCTTGCCATTGTTCAGCTATAAACTGAATTTCTCTAATTTTGTCGTGTCAAATACTTGGGATATTGCAAAAACGGGCCCAGATATTACGTCCCGCTTGATTTATAATCGCTGCCAATATATAAAAATAATTGCTAAATCGGCTTCAATTTAAAAAAACTAGATCGAAAAATATAATTTTTTATGGATTCCAGATCAATTCGATCCACATTCATTGAATTTTTTAAAGAAAGGGCCCATCAGATTGTCCCTTCAGCCCCCCTGGTCTTAAAGGATGATCCTACCCTGATGTTTACCAACGCCGGTATGAATCAATTCAAGGACTTCTTCCTCGGTCATCAGGAAATAAAGAACCCTAGAATCGCCGATACACAAAAATGCTTAAGGGTTTCTGGAAAGCATAATGATCTCGAGCAGGTCGGGATGGATACCTACCATCACACGATGTTTGAGATGCTCGGCAACTGGTCTTTCGGAGATTATTTCAAAAGTGAGGCGATCCACTGGGCTTGGGAATTGCTCACTAGAGAGTACCAACTACCCGCAGAACGATTGTATGCCACCGTTTTTGGTGGTGATTTGGACGAAAACCTTACATGGGACGAGGAGGCTTTTAATATCTGGCGGACGATGTTAAGCGAGGAAAAAATTCTCAAAGGGTCCAAAAAAGATAATTTCTGGGAGATGGGCGATTCGGGGCCTTGCGGGCCATGCTCTGAGATCCATATTGACTTAAGGCCACAAGATGAGATCGACAGAATTCCCGGTAGCGATTTGATAAACCAAGACCACCCACTTGTTATGGAGATTTGGAACCTAGTTTTTATCCAATTCAACCGGAAGACAAGTGGTAGTCTGGAATCCTTGCCCCAAAAGCATGTCGATACCGGGATGGGCTTTGAGCGCCTCGTTATGGCGGTTCAAAATAAAACCTCCAATTACGATACCGATTTGTTTAAACCCCTGATCGATTCCATTTCAAATAGATCGGGCATTGTATACGGACAGAATGAAAAAACCGATATTGCTATTCGGGTAATAGTGGACCATATAAGGGCAATTTCTTTCGCCATCGCTGATGGGCAACTCCCATCCAACACCAAAGCTGGCTACGTGGTACGGAGGATTCTACGAAGGGCCGTAAGATATGGGTACACTTTCCTGGGAATGAAGGAGCCGTTTCTGTTTAGCTTGGTTGAGGTTCTTGCCGAGCAGTTCAAGCAGGCCTTTCCGGAAATAAATCAGCAGCGTGAATTCATTCAGCAAGTTATCACCGAAGAGGAGAGCTCCTTTTTACGGACATTGGAGAATGGTTTGAAGAAATTAGATGCCATCCAAAACGACAAGAAAACCATTGATGGAAAAATCGCTTTTGAGCTTTACGACACCTATGGATTTCCCTTTGACCTGACCTCTTTGATCGCTCGGGACAAGGGCTTAAGCGTAGATCTAAAAGGCTTTGAGTCCGAAATGCAACGACAAAAGCATCGATCTAGGCAAGCGGCGGAGGTGCAAACCGAGGAGTGGGTGGTCGTAATACCTGGAGATTCCGTGGAATTCGTAGGCCACAAGGAACTTGAGACAATATCCTCTATTCTTAGATTCCGGAGAGTGAACGAGAAGAAAGGAGGTTTTTACCAGCTGGTACTGGATCGGACTCCATTTTATGCCGAAAGTGGAGGTCAGGTTGGAGATACGGGAGTCCTGATATCCGGAGAAGAGAAGATACCTATTTCAGACACGCGCAAAGAGAATAATTTGATCCTGCACTTCTCAAGTAAACTGCCAAAAGATCCGAAAAAACCGGTTACTGCTAAAGTGGAAGCAGATCGTAGGTTGTCAATCCAGAACAATCATAGTGCCACGCACTTGATGCACGCAGCCCTGAGGTTGGTTCTCGGCAACCACGTACACCAGAAAGGCTCGTTGGTTAATGACAAGCTATTGAGATTCGATTTCTCTCATTATGCGAAGCTGACTTCTGAGGAGATAAACAAAGTAGAACATTTAGTAAATCAGAAGATTCGAGAAAATATTGCTGGAGATATTCAATCTGATGTTCCATTGGCTCAAGCAAAGGAAATGGGAGCAATTGCCTTGTTCGGCGAGAAATATGGTGAATTTGTCCGGGTGGTCACTTTCGATCAGACCTATTCGATTGAACTTTGTGGGGGCACTCATGTCCCTTTGACGGGTCAGATTGGACAGTTTCGGATCATCTCGGAGAGTTCCATCGCGGCAGGGGTACGTCGCATAGAGGCTCTAACAGCCTTGGCGGCAGAGCAATATTTAGACGCCAAATTGGATTTGGTGAATGAGATCAACGAAACCCTTAAGCATCCCAAAGAACTATCTAGGGCGGTTGGTGTTTTGGTGGAAGAAAGATCCCGATTAATCAAGGAAGTTGAAGGCTTGAGAGAGGAAAAGGTTAAGGCTCTTAGAGCTCAACTAAAAGCTTCCGCCGAAAATCGAGCTGACATGACCGTAATAATAGAACCTGTGAATCTGAATAGTCCAGATGACTTGAAGAGTTTATCATTCCAACTGAAGAAGGAGTTTGACCAGCTCTTCATGGTTCTGGCAGCGGACATAAACGGTAAGCCCCAGGTAGGGGTTGTGGTCTCCGAGTCACTGGTGAAAGCTAAGAATATGCACGCCGGAGAAATTGTCAAGGAATTGGCAAAAGAAATAAATGGTGGCGGCGGCGGGCAACCTTTTTTTGCAACAGCAGGAGGTAGAAAATTAGACGGACTGAAAAGAGTGGTTGAAAGGGCCCGCGATTTAGCTAATGATTTGGCAATTGTGAGAGACCAATGATTAATCCTAACCAAATAAAGGATTACAAACCCACTATCGGGTTGGAGATTCATGCCCAGCTGTTGTGCAAATCCAAAATTTTTTCGGGCGATTCCTCGGAGTTCGGGGGCGAACCGAATACTAATATTAGCGTGGTGAGTCTTGGTCATCCCGGAACCTTGCCTCGCTTGAACGCCAGAGTGGTAGAACTAGCGGTCAGGACAGGTCTGGCATGCCAATCGGAGATCTCTAGATCAAATTATTTCGATCGAAAGAACTACTTCTACCCTGATCTTCCAAAAGGGTATCAAATAACTCAGGATCGGGCACCTATCTGTCGAGGCGGATTCATAAGCATATCCATGGGTCCCGGACTGGAAAAGAGGATCAGGCTGAGAAAGATCCACTTGGAGGAGGATGCAGGCAAATCCATTCATCCTGAGGCAAATACCAGCACGTTAGTTGATTTTAATCGTGCCGGTGTACCATTGGTTGAAATAGTTACCGAGCCTGATATAAACTCTCCCGAGGAGGCTGGATTAGTAATGGTGGAAGTTCGGAAGATGGTGCGCTACCTGGAGGTATGCGACGGAAATATGGAAGAAGGTTCCATGAGATGCGACGCAAATGTTTCCGTGGCCCTCGCGAAGAGCCCCAACCTTGGAAGCAAGGTCGAAATTAAGAATATGAATTCAATTAGAAATCTGCAAAAGGCCGTCTCCCATGAAATAGATAGACAGATCAGTATTCTGCGCGAAGGTCTGGAAGTTCTATCCGAGACTCGTACCTTTCATGAACCTAGCGGCACTACCCAAGGCATGAGAGTAAAGGAGGATCTCAACGACTATCGATACTTCCCGGATCCGGACCTCAGTCCCTTGATTTTGACTGACACGTGGCTGGAAAGAATACGCGAATCAATGCCTGCCTTGCCTTGGGAAATGAAAGCCAAGTTCATGAAAGAGTATGGATTGCCGGAGTACGATGCCGGATTCTTAACGGAGACCAAGCAAATGGCTTCTTTCTTCGAAGATTTAAAGGAGTTAACATCGAATTCAAAAGCTGCTTCCAATTGGATAATGGGGCCGATCAAGTCCTATCTGAACGACAGAGCAATTTCTATAGCGGAAGTTAATTTAGACTTAGAGACAATCGCCGAGTTGATCCGATTGGTTGAGGAAAATCGGGTTAGTTTTACGGTGGCGTCGCAGACATTGTTCCCGAAGCTGCTCGAACATCCGGGCAGGGGAGCCTTTGAATTAGCTGAGGAGCTAAATTTGATCCAAGATAGTGACAGGGATCACATCCAACCTTTGGTGGAAGAGGTTTTAGCTACGTACCCCGATAAGGTTAATGAGTATAGGAAAGGTAAGAAAGGTTTACTTGGACTATTCGTAGGAGAGGTTATGAAAAAGAGCAAAGGAAAAGCCAATCCCAAAGTAACCAATGAATTGCTGCTTAAGAGTTTGAACTAATAGCTGAACCCGTTAGGTATAAAATCGGTTTAATATTTAGACTTTCATGGGAATGATATACAAAACAATAACTATTGCGCTGACTATATCGGCGCTGATTTTTAGTTGCTCGAACCAAGGAACTTCGGTCCAAGATCATGGTAAAAGCATAATGATTTCAGGAAAGGTCGCTTTTCCCCAGCAGCACGGCGTAATTATTCTAACTAAATTCCTTGAGAATTCATTGGAGAATGTTGACTCTGTTACCATTAGTGATGATGGCACCTATGAACTGCGTGTAAATGTACCCGCACCGAATTTCTACCGCCTTGATTTCTACCAAAAACAGTCTGTGGATGTTATTCTGAATGACCAGGACGTTGTAATTAATCTGGATGGCGATTCACCGGAAGGTGCCAAGGAGGTCATTGGATCCTGGGACACAGAATTGTTCGAGACTCTTGTGAAACAGTCTCAGGAAATGGAATTGGAAATTGCTTTATTAAACCAGCAATTTATGCAGGCTCGCCAGGCGGGCGATGACCAGATAGCGACCCAAGTTCAGAGCAAATACATGGATTTGAGCTCAAGCCATGAGAAAGAATTCAAAACGTTGATATGGGACATGGGTGAATCGGTGGCCGCCATATATGGTTTGGAGTTTCTGGCTCAAAGGAATTTATTGTCGCTGGATGAGCAATACCCCTTCATCGATAGTCTCAATAGGAAATTTGAAGGGTTTAATGCACCCGTTGTGGATAATTTTCGGCTCAAGGCAGCCCGTCTTGGGCAATTGGCGGTGGGCATGCCCGCACCTGAAATCTCTCTCCCGAATCCGGATGGACAAATAGTAAGCCTTTCTTCTCTTCGTGGAAGAGTTGTAATGATAGATTTTTGGGCTGCCTGGTGCAGGCCTTGCCGAATGGAAAACCCCAACGTAGTCCGCCTGTATAAGAAGTACAACTCTCAGGGTTTTGAGGTTTTTGGTGTCTCCCTTGACCGTCAAAGAGAGGCCTGGGTCGAAGCTATCGAAACGGACGGACTAATCTGGAATCAGGTTTCTGATCTTAAGTTTTGGGATTCCGAAGTTACTAGATCTTACGATATCAAAGCGATACCATTGACCTATTTACTGGATCAGGATGGTATAATCATAGGTAAGAACCTTCGAGGTCAATCTTTAGAGAGAAAGCTGGACGAAATCTTTGGCTAATCCTTTTTTTCGAACATTGCCTTAAGTGCGTTCCATAGCTTAGCCTTCTTTTCTCTTTCGGCCTCAATTTCCAGAAGTGAATCAGCCACCAGGTGAATACAGGGATCGTTTTTGATCTCATAAGGGATTCCGAAACCCGGAAATAAATCCCTGACACCGAAGAACAGAGCCCACCTGCATTCGAAGAGTGAGTCTTTTACAAATTCGTCCTTAGATTGGATTTGAATACTGCTTAATTCCAGATCAATCGCTGCGAGTACCTTGCTGAGAAACGAACCCGTTTCCAGGGCGCTAGAGACAGAATCCACGGTGTCCACTACAACTAGCATGGTGCTTGCTTGGTCCTTTTCTTCCGGTTTCACGGGTTCGGAGATCGGACCCGACTTTTCATCCTTAATCAAATACAATTCCTCCTGGATCAGGTAGGGTAGGAGTTGGGGTTCGATCTTCATTCCTGACCCGCATTCAGATCGAACAATGATCGGATTTCTGAGGCATCTTGTGGGTCCATCCTTTTGGCCAGGACCAATCTAAGCTGACGCCTCCTCAGTGCGCCATCGTACAACTCCTTTTCTTCCTCAGAATCCGGTATTACTTCCGGAACGTCGATCGGCTTCCCGGATTGATCTACGGCGACAAATGTGAAAAATGCACCATTTGTCTTTACCCTGTTTCCTGAGGGAATATCCTCACTCCAGACTTCAATATGGACTTCCATGGACGAGTTAAAAGCACGAGTTATCTGAGCTTGGAGCGTCACTACATTGCCAAGTTGTATAGCCTTTGTAAAAGAAACGTTATCAACTGAAGCAGTCACAACCGTGCGGTTGGAATGCTTAAGAGCAGCAATAGCTGAAACGATATCCATCCAATGCATTAAGCGGCCGCCCATCAGGTTATTAAGAGTGTTGGTGTCGTTGGGTAGCACCAACTCTGTCATTGTTGTGAAGGAATCCTTTGCTTTTTTTCTCTTCTTACTCATGAATTAAGGAATGTGTTGGGATATCAGGCCTTCCAGCCATGCGCTCCCAGCAGTGGGACAAATGCAAAATAGTCGTAGTATTTTTTGGAAATCTTATCCTTGTCTGCACGTGTTATGCGTAGCATTCTCTGATGCTCTTCACTCCCTACCGGGATTACCAGATTGCCAAGTACATTCAGCTGCTCAATAAGCTCATTAGGGATATCAGGGGCACCTGCGGTAACGAGTATACCATCGAAAGGAGCAAATTTTCTAAGTCCCTTGGAGCCATCACCATGAAAGAAAAGTGGACTGTAGCCCATCTGAGGTAATATTTTTCTAGCTTTTTTGTGAAGAGCTTGAACGTATTCTATAGTGTAAACTTTGGCACCCAATTCCATCAGCACGCAGCACTGATATCCGGACCCGGTCCCTATTTCTAAAATTTTGGATCCCTTGTGTACGCCCAGCAATTGAGTCTGAAAAGCTACAGTGTATGGTTGCGAAATGGTTTGTCCGTGACCTATGGGAAAGGCCTTATCTTGATATGCATGCTCCACAAAAGCCCGGTCGAAAAAAAAATGCCGAGGAATCTTTCGAATGGCTTCCAGAATTCTGGGATCCTGAATACCCTTTCTTTTGATGACCTTGACCAAGGAATTTCGCATTCCTCGGTGGCGGTATGAGTCTTCAAGCATTCAATAGCATTTCAAATATATTTGCTAAAATTACACGAATAATTATTCATTGCTACCATGTTCACGGGTATTGTTGAGTGCATAGGAGAGGTTACTTCCATCGAATCTAATAGCACCAATACGATACTGGAAGTTGCCAGTCCGATCGGCGAGGAATTACGGATTGATCAAAGTCTTGCCCACAACGGAGTTTGCCTGACAGTAACCGGTTTGGAAGGTTCGCGACATAAAGTGGTCGCGGTGGATGAAACTCTTGATCGCTCTAATTTGGGCGCCTTGAAGGTAGGACACAAGGTGAATCTAGAGAGATCTTTGGTAGCAGGCGGTCGTCTTGACGGTCATATAGTGCAAGGTCATGTCGACCAGACTGGTATTTGTAATCGGATCGTAGACCAGGCGGGCAGTTGGCTGATGGAGTTTGAATTCCGCAACGGTCCTAACGCTCTGCTCGTTGACAAAGGATCCATTTGCGTTAATGGGGTAAGCCTGACCTGCTTTGATTCAGATCCCACTCATTTCTGGGTGGCTGTTATTCCTTACACATTTGACCATACGAATTTTCGGGATCTCAAGACGGGAGATTTGGTAAACTTGGAATTTGACATCCTTGGAAAGTACGTTCAGAGGTTGATCGAGCGGCTTGAATTGTCGAAATTAGGAAGGCAATCCTAACGGTAAGCCTATGGAATTGAATTGCCTTGTAGTCGACGATGAGAAGCTCTCAAGGAGTATAGTCAACCACTATATTGAAAAAACCAATTTTCTGAAACTTCAAACGGAATGCCCAAATGCGATCGACGCAGCCAACCTTCTTCAAGAACCGGATAATGATATTGACATAATTTATCTGGATGTTGAGATGCCCGAAATGTCAGGTATGGAATTGTTGCAATCCATCGACCATGACTACGAGGTAATCCTTACTACTTCGGGGGAAAAATATGCGGTGAAGGCGTTTGAGAATAGCGTAACCGATTATCTGGTCAAACCCTTCGATTATGCCCGATTCCTCAAAGCTTCAGTGAAGGCCCGGAATAATATTCATACTCAGAATCGAAAAAATGAGAAGCAACGGGACATCTATGTAAAATCAGGATCCAAGGTAGTCAAGATAGAATTGAACGATATCTTGTATGTCGAGGCTTTAGCAGACCATGTTATTTTCGTTACTGACCAGGGTAAACATATTGTGCATTATACAATGAAGGGAATTGAGAAAAGGCTACCCTCCAGTTATTTTGCCCGGGTACATCGCTCATTCATAGTAAATACCAAAAAGATCGAATTGCTTGAAGACTTTTCTGTAGTCATTAAGCAAAAGAGCATCCCTATTGGGGCCTCTTACAAGGATAGCTTTATGGAGCGCCTGAACTTCCTTTAGATATCCAGTTGACCCCCTTGACTAGCAGGCTTTGAGTCTCGGCCTCTCTGGACCCAGAGGTGGTTTGAAAGTCATAGCGCCAGTCGGCCTTAGGGGGTAAGCTTATCAAGATAGATTCAGTTCTCCCCCCGGTATCAAGCCCAAATTTGGTCCCCACATCGTAGACGAGATTAAATTCAACGTACCGTCCACGGCGCAGAAGTTGCCAATCCTTTTCATTTCGGCCATATGACTTGGATCTATTGCGATTTACAAGTTCCAAGTAAACGGGGGCAAACATACTCCCAATGGCCAGACAGAATTCCAGCCTATCATCCAGACCAATTTCGGGTGTCTGAGAAAGGCGATCAAAAAAGACGCCCCCTATTCCCCGTGTCTCCCTTCTGTGCTTAATATAGAAGTAGTCATCAGCCCATTTTTTGAAATCAGGATAGTAACTGGCTTCAAATTGATCGCACTTCTTTTTCAAACTTTGATGAAAGAATCGGGCGTCCGTTGGGACAATGTATATCGGGGTCAGGTCCATGCCACCTCCAAACCAACATTGACCGGTGCTCATCTCGAAATACCGTAAATTCATATGAATGATGGGTACCATGGGACTAACGGGATGTATGACTATCGAAACTCCAGTAGCGAAAAAATCGCCCCCGTCAAAACTTAGTTCATTTAGGATCCTGGTGGGTGTTTTTCCATAAACCTCGGAAAAGTTCACTCCTCCCTTTTCAAAAATAGTCCCCTTTTGGATCACCCTGCTTCTTCCACCGCCTCCCCCGGGCCGCTCCCATAAATCCTCGACAAATTCTTTTGAACCGTCCGCATGTTGCAACTGGGTACAAATTTCGTCTTGGAGCCTTTTGAATTCCTCTACAATTCGTTTTTGGTCCATCAGAATTAGCTCAACTTAAATTTCTCCCGGGCCGTTAGTATCAAAAGGGCCGCGGTGGCCTAGAGTCCCTGTAATTCCCGAAATTTGACTAATTTACACCAATAAAAAACAGCGATACCCAACATGACCCAGGAAGATTCTTTCGGTTCAAGATCCCCTGAACTGAGACTAGGGTGGCCTGTAAATAAGAAGATTTTGCTCAAGGCATTCCGGTTGGCCTCTATGGCCAAATCAATGGCCGAGGTTTATGAGCAGAATAGTAGTATTACAGCGAAGTATGTCCACGCCACCTCAAGGGGGCATGAAGCGATCCAGATCACGGTTGGACTCCAAATGAGATCTTACGATTATGCTTCGTTGTACTATCGTGATGATTCAATGTTGCTAGCTTTAGGTTTTGAACCCTTCGAATTGATGCTTCAGTTGCTGGCCAAGCGGGATGACCCCTTTTCGGGCGGGCGAAGCTATTACTGCCATCCTAATGTAAAGCAGGAAAATCTTCCGACAATTCCTCATCAAAGTTCTGCAACCGGTATGCAAGCGATTCCTGCAACCGGCATGGCTCAGGGCATTGCATTTTTGGAATACCAGAATATCCGTAAAAGAAAGAAAAAACCGGTGGTTTTATGTTCTATTGGAGACGGAGCTTTAACCGAGGGAGAGGTTTCCGAGGCTATTCAGATGGCAGTTCTTAAGCAATTGCCAATTATCTACCTGGTCCAGGACAATGACTGGGGAATCTCCGCCCGGGGAGATGAGATGAGGGCTATGGACGCCTATCAATTCGGTTCAGGATTTACAGGATTACGAAGAATGCGTATTGATGGGTCGGAATTTGTGGAATCCTACCTTGGATTTGAGGAAGCTTTAGACTATGTCCGTCGTACCAGAAAACCCGTACTGATACATGCAAAATGCCCCTTACTAGGGCATCATACCTCTGGCGTAAGAAAGGAATGGTATCGGTCTGAAGAGGACTTGCACCTTCATCAAAAGTCCGACCCCCATGAGAAGATGTTTAGGTATCTGGTTGAACAGGGTTTTTCCGAGAAGGAATTATCAAGCATTGAGGCATCTGCTGTTGAAACGACCAAGGAGGCATTCCGAAGGGCTCTTGAGGCTCCCGATCCTGATCCCCTAGGTGTCGTCGATCACGTTTTTGCGCCTACTCCAATTGTTAAGGAAAGGGGAAAACGAAACCCGACCGGCGCTGAGAAAATATTAATGGTTGATGCGGCTCTTCATGCAACCGAGGAGATTATGAACCAAAATCCAGAGGTGGTATTCTATGGGCAAGATGTGGGGGAAAATTTAGGAGGGGTCTTTCGGGAGGCGGCCCATTTAGCCGAAAAATTTGGACCGCAAAGGGTTTTTAATACTCCTATTCAAGAGGCGTATATAATCGGATCATCAGCCGGGATGACGGCGGCTGGATGTAAACCGATTGTGGAAATCCAATTCGCTGATTATTTGTGGCCTGGGATAAACCAACTGGCGGAAGAGATTTCAAAGAGTTGTTATTTGACGATGGGCAGATTTCGAATTCAGTCTCTCATCCGGGTTCCCATCGGGGCTTATGGCGGTGGTGGACCCTATCACTCAGGGAGTATCGAGTCCACTTTATTGAATATCAGGGGCATAAAGGTAGTATATCCTTCTAATGCGGCCGATATGAAAGGATTGTTCAAAGCCGCTTTTCACGACCCTAATCCGGTGGTAATGTTAGAGCACAAAGGGTTATACTGGTCTAAAGTTCCGGGAACCCAAGATGCCAAAACCTATGAACCTGATTCTGACTACATTATCCCCCTAGGCAAAGCCCGGGTATTCCAAAAGGCTTCAGACGACAAAGTTAGGCTGGGTGATACATTGGTAGTTATTACGTACGGTATGGGAGTTTTCTGGGCTCAGCAGGCTTCAGTGAATTTTCCGGGTCTGGTGGAGATATTGGATCTAAGAACCCTAAATCCACTGGACTGGATTTCTGTTGTTCAATCCGTAAAGAGACACAACAAAGCACTAATCCTTACGGAGGAGCCGTTAATGAACTCCTTTGCAGAGTCCTTGGCTGGCCGATTATCAAATGAGTGTTTCCAAAACCTGGATGCCCCAATTGGCCTAATTGGTTCTCAATCCCTTCCAGCGGTTCCGTTGAATGTAGAACTTGAGTTGGAAATGTTACCCAACCCTGAAAAGGTGCAGCTGGAGATTGGGAAATTGTTACAAGACTGATCTAAAAGGGATATCCCACCCCTAAATTGTACACCACCAACTCATTAGCGGAACTGTTGTCAAACGGAGGATTATTGTAGCCGGGAATCCATACCAGACGGTCGCCATCGGGTCTTGAGGGATCGTAGATCTTTATTCCGGCATCAAGCCTGACTATAAGGAAGGAGAAATTTAGCCTAATGCCTGCCCCAGTACCCACAGCAATTTCCTTGTAAAATTGTCCGGCTCTAAACTGTGAACCCGGTCGAGCTGCCTCGTCGTTAATTGTCCAAACATTTCCGGCATCCACGAATAGCGCATCCTCCACAAAGCCCAAAATCTTGCGACGAAACTCAAAGCTGGATTGGATGAGTATCTCGCCTTGTTGCTCGAAGCGAATATCGTATTCTCCATTGAGGATAGGTTGATAGGAGCCAGGGCCCAATCTTCGAGGCCTCCAAGCCCTGATGCTATTACTACCCCCGGCAAACAGGTACTTCTCGTAAGGCAAAACTCCATTGGAACCATATGGTATCGCCACGCCCAAGTTGACCCTGATGGCAATAATACTAGAGTTTAGGAGTTCTTTTCTGGATCGGTAGTCAATATTGGCCTTTAGGTATTGATAAATAATGCTGTCCGCAATAAAACTTGGTTCCCAGACATTAAACACTAACCCGCCACTTTCGCCATATAATCTTACCGATGAGGAAGAGCCCCGGTCGCTTGTATATCCACCGAAATCAAGAATGGCAGTGCCATTAATACTGGTGACCACGGAAGGTTCAAAGGTGTTTCGCAGATTATTGCCCTGCGCTGCCAGAGAATCGAGCCTCTGCTGGAAGAGCCTTCCCTCCTGGGTTTCGGTTTTTATTCTGGATTGTATGTAACTGAAGTCTGCAAACTTGACGTTGTACAAGTGGTTACGACGGCTTCGCCAGCTATATCCCATGGAAGTATTCACATTCCATCTTAGGTACTCAGGCCTGTCGGTCCAACGTCCGCCGGCAGATAGATTGGTCCGTGAATCCAACTCACCCATCCGATTCTTAATCCCTCTTGTAGGAGGGATTACAAATCGGGGTATACTTAAAACAGCGCCACCGTTAATTTCGGTGCTAAATAATCCTGCAGTCTCACTGGTTGCAGCCGGCACTCCATCCCGGCCCCCACTAAAATTTATGTCGAGAATCTCCAAACCTCGAAGTGGGTTTCGATTCCTAAAATTTACACTTCCAAATGGGCCGGGCAGACCCTGGGAATAGCTGAAACCTACTTCCGCGGTCGTTTGGAACTTCTTTAAGGGGCTGGTGAAAATATGGGCGACGAATTCTCCACCTGTCGTGTCATAGTTTATATTAATGAACTTGAAGATGTCGAGGTTAGCCAATTGTCTTTGGGTCTGAAGCGACCGCTCGCGATTGTACAAATCTCAGGGGTAAATGAAAACTCTCTGATCCAGAACCTGGCGCTTGTATCTATCTTTGTAATATTGGTAGGTAATGCCCTGGTAATGAGCAAAATCGCGAGAGAAGGTCATATTCGCCAGATTGGCATCGATAGTGAATATAACTGAGTCAATTGTGAAAATACGGTGATTGTGATCCGGTCCTGGTTGAGCGATATACGCCTCAACGGCAACCCTATTTGGACCCCAGGCCGTATCAACGTTCAGCGTTATATATTGCCGGTTGAAATCGTAGTAACCATTATTTTTCAGTAGGTTATAAATTCTGTCTCTCTCCGCCTCTAACTTTGCCTGATCATAATTCTCCTCGGGCTCAATCTCGGTTTGATCCTGGTTTGCCGTCATTAAATCCCGAATGTTATTATCCGTTGAGGTAAAGAAGATCGTATCGATTCGGTGAGGCTCACTTTCTGTGATCTGGTAGGTAAGTTTGACCATCTTTTTGAGTTGCTCTTCCTGATAGTCAACCTGGGCCCTGAAGTACCCTTTAGAGTTTAGATAGAACTTCATTTGGTCCATGGTTAGCTCGGAGGTGGTGCGATCATATAGCGACAACGGTTCACCCCACCTCATCAGCAGATTACCTTCGTTCAGAGTTTTGTCCAGCTTCGCTAGTTTCTTACCCTTCTTCTTTCTAAGACGCTCAGCTTTCTTCGGTCGATTGGAGTTCTCTTTGATGCGGCTATCGAATTCTCGTTCTGCAGTGGCGTGCTTGGCCTGAACCTCCTCGGTGTCGTATCTCTTTAGCCCCATTTGATACAAAGAGACATAAGGAGAGAAAATGATCAGGAAACGTCTATTGGGCTTAGTTTGATGCAGAGCCTCTAATTCGTCGGTGCGAACATTTTCATTACCTTTAATTTCTTGCTTGCGGAATACCTTTTCTCCGGGTTTCAAGAAGCGTGTCCCCAGGCAACCTGTTAGGGCTAAAGCCAGGCAAACAAGTGCAATGCTATGGACCGACGACTTCAAGATAGACGATAAAAGAGAAATGGTATCAAAGGGCGTCTTAAAGTTCATAAAATCCCTTAAGATAAAGAAATACCGGGAGGCGGAACTAAGATTTTTGGTAGAAGGATCCAAGTGTGTACTCGAGGTGCTTCGGTCTGATTTTAACCTCCAATTTATAATTGGCAGCCCCAAATTCCTGAGTGAGCATCAGGATCAAATAGGGCTTGCAGGATGTGAGATCTATCAGGCAAGTCAGACTCAAATCGAATCGGTTGGATCTCTCAAATCAAACGACGCAGCCATAGCCGTATCCTTTATGAAGCCCAATGGCCCCTCTGAAATTGCGGCCGGTCAGTACGGCCTGGTCCTGGATAAGATTAACGATCCGGGAAACCTTGGAACTCTCCTGAGGATCGCGGATTGGTATGGCATAAAAAACGTGATTTGTTCAAGGAGCACCACCGACTTTTATAACCCCAAAGTAATTCAGGCCAGTATGGGCTCCTTCACCAGGGTCGAAGCGTATTACACTGATCTCAAGAAGTATTTGGAATTCACAGATCGGCCGATTTATGGAGCCTTCCTCAAAGGCGATAATATTCACCAGGTCGATTTTGATGAACAGGGCTTTGTACTGCTGGGTGGCGAATCGCAGGGAATTCGACCTGAGTTACGAGAGTTGGTTAGGAAAAGAATCGCTATTCCGAGTTATGGAGGGGCCGAATCACTGAACGTTGCGGTGGCGGCAGCAGTCATTTGTGATAATATCAAGAGAACTACTGGTTAGAACACGGAGCCGCTCTTTTCGGCGGCTTCGTTGGCCAACCTTTCGGCTTCCTCTTTTCCAAGATACAAATCAATGATGTAATGAGCCAGGTAGATAAGTGGGGTTAGCAATATAGCCATGGAGAATTTGTAGATGTAGTTGATGATTCCAACTGATATTACCTGCCCCACCGACCAGTTTCCAAAAATGTAAAACGCAATCGCCAGTACTATGAAACTGTCTACGAATTGGGAAACCAAGGTAGAACCGGTAGCCCGAAGCCATACCCATTTGCTACCGGTTATTCGGCGAAGCTTTTGAAATATAAAAACATCAATTAACTGTGCTACGAGGAAAGCAGTGAGGGAACCAATGATTATCCCTAGCCCCTGTCGAAAGATTTTCCGAAAGGCGAAGTCAATGTCAAATGAGTTGCCCCCAATGTCCGTCCGGTTTAGATCTAACCAGAATTCTGCTGGCGGCAGGACAGTTACCACCGCGATGATCAGGAAGATGTAGCCCACCAGATACGCCGTCAAAAAGCTTATTCTCCTAACCCCTTCCTTCCCAAAATATTCATTTATAACGTCAGTGGTTATGAAAACAACAGGCCAGATAACGGCACCAGCCGTAAGGTTGAAATCCAGGACCAACCCCTCGAACAAATGGATGTTGGCCGGTGCAACTCCAATAGTGGACTCCAGCGAGAATATCTTAACCCCAACGAGTTCGGCAATGATGGCATTGGTCAGGAAGATCCCTGAAAGGAATATGAACAGCTTGGCTTTTTTGTCTCCTAAAACACTGGTCATGACGGTCATTCCTGGATCTCAAAGGTCTTTCCTTCAATGGCCAGCTCCGAATTTGGGAAGGCATCTTGAGCCTCTTGCAACAAATCTCTCAATTCCTTATAACGGATTGAGAAATGACCGATTACTAGCTTACTGACCTTGGCTTTTGAGGCAATTGTGCCGGCCTGCCTGGCGGTGGAGTGGTAGGTGGAAGCTGCTCTTTGCTCCATATCTGACATAAACGTTACCTCATGATAAAGCAAGTCAACTCCCTTAACCAATTCAACCAAGTTGGCATCGAAGCGAGTGTCTGAACAATAGGCATAAGACTGCGATCTCCTTGGAGGTAATGTATAATCAGAATTCTTGTATGTGACTTTGCCTGATTCATCCTCTATGTCGATGCCTTTTTTCAAGGCATTACGATCTGCCACTGGAATGTGGTCGTTAATTTTGTCTTTTCGAAGCCTTCGAGGCTTCGGCTTCTCCTGGAATTTAAATCCACAGCAGCTTATCCTGTGAGAAAGGGGTATTGTTTCCACTTGAAGATTGTCGTCCTCAAGTATGATGTATGATTTTTTGGTGTCCAATTCCACTAATGAAACCTCAAAGGTTAATACTGTTTCCGAGTACCTAAGCTGTACCGTCAAAATCTCGGCAATTCCTGGAGGACAATAAATTTTCAGAGGCTGGGTGCGATGGTGCAGGTTCATGGTCAACAGCAATCCCATAAGCCCGAGATAATGATCTCCGTGCAAATGGCTAATGAACACATGACTTATTTTGGTGGCGGGAATTTTGTATTTCCGAAGTCGGGTTTGCGTTCCTTCGCCGCAGTCAATAAGGAAGTAGTAATTGTGCAAATGAAGTACTTGGGAAGTTTGATGCCGGTTGTGGGCAGGGGCGGCAGAGTTCGAACCCAAGATTGTTAATTCAAAGTTCAAATGGCTTTGCGGCTTCCCTACCCGTTATCTTCCGTGTTCAGGTCGTTTTCGATTTCGTTCATTACGATGGCGTCAACTGATTCCTCTACAGATGGAAGAATTGTCAAGACATTGTCCAGTTGTGAAATCTTAATGAGCTTCATGACATGCTCGGAGATACACGATATAACGAACATGCCTCCGCTTTCATGAAAGATTCGGTTTCCAACCAGCAAGGCACTTAGTCCCGAGGAATCTATGTACTTTACCTGCTCCAAATCCAAAACCAGATTTCGACTACCTTCCGCCTGGTGAGTTACAAAATCAGACTTCAGCATCGGTGCAATGCTAGAGTCCAGTTTGTCTTCATCAAGTTTGAAGAGCAAGTATTTTTCTTGTTTGTCAACTGAATATTTCATGCAAGTGCTGGGGGTTTAGATTCCTAAAATAGGTCTTTTTGCTAATTTTATTCTAACTAATCGATCTTAATATATTTTGCTCGATTCGCCCTTCTAGGCTACCCGAATCATAGGTTTTCAAATCTTCTCCAGTAACCTTTGTGAACAGCTCAATGTAACGTTGGGAAATAAGTTCCACAATGACATCTGATATTTTCGGCACGACTTGACCCGGCAAACCCTGAAACCCATTGTCAATAAGCCATTGGCGGGTAAACTCTTTGGATAAATGCTTCTGCTGATCACCTTGCTCCTGTCGTTTTTTGTAACCATCCAGATAAAAGTACCTGCTGGAATCCGGGGTGTGAATCTCGTCCAGCAAATAGATCTTTCCGTTACGTTTCCCAAATTCATATTTGGTATCTACTAGGATCAACCCCTGACCGTGGGCGAAACTTGTTCCGTAATCAAATAGATCCTTGGTGTACTTTTCTATTAGGAGGTACTCCGACTCCGGCACGAGCTCCCGGTCAATAATTTCCTGCGGGCTTATATCCTCATCATGCCCTTCTTCAGCCTTTGTTGCTGGTGTAATTATAGGTTCCGGAAGTCGATCGTTTTCGCTTAGTCCTTCAGCCAGCGCCACACCACACAGCGCACGCTTCCCGAGGTTGTATTCCCGCCAGGCGTGCCCAGTAAGATACCCTCGTATCACCATCTCCACTGGATAAGGATCACATCTTAATCCTATGCTTACGTTGGGGTCCGGTGTCTCTAAAAGCCAGTTGGGAACCAAATGCTGTGTCTCTTTTAGAAATTTGGCCGCTATTTGATTTAATATCTGCCCCTTAAACGGGATTTGGCGGGGTAGAATAAAGTCAAAAGCCGAAATCCGGTCGGTGGCAACAACCGCTAACCTGTCACCAAGGTGATACACATCCCTAACCTTTCCTCTGTAAAAGCCTGTCTGCCCGGGAAAGGAATAACTCGTTTCGAAAATAGTGCTGGCCAACGACATTAGTAGTAATGTGTGTCAACCAGCTTTCCCCTCGGGTTGTACGTATTCCATTCACCATATTTTTGGCCATCTCTGTAATCTCCATGTTCAGCTGCCCTGCCATTCTTGTGAAATCGGGTATAAGGGCCTGACTTCTTTCCTTTTACGAATTCGGTTTGGGATTTCACCTGGCCGTTACCAAGGTATTGCTTTTCAACTCCGGTCTTTTCTCCGGCCACTAGTCGTTCATCCATGATCAATTTGCCCGCCTCTGAGTGAAAACTTCGGACCCCATCGGCCTCACCGTCTTTATGGGGTTCTTTCATTTTTAGGTTGCCATTCTCCCAGTGCTCCTCCCAGGTTCCAACCGGAACCAGTAGTTTGAATTCCTTAGTCCACTCAACATTGCCGTTTTCGAAGTAGGAAGTGATCTTTTGATTGGCCTCTTTCTGATTATAGAGAATTATCTCCTTAGGCAGGCCGCTGGGATAGTATTTCTTGTTTTCACCAATGCGAAATCCTTCATCGTAATAATAGTAATGTTTTGGATTGCCGTTGGGATAGAAACCGCGATTTTCGCCATCGAGTTTGCCCTCGAGATAATGTCCTTCCACTAGCAAATTTTCATTGCTATCCCAAATCCTAAAAACGCCCGTTTTTCCCCCTTCCAAATGGTGGAATTCAGTATCCAGGCTCCCATTGGGATGATAAGTTTTGAAATAACCATGCAGTCTGCCGTTTTCGTAATTGGCCTCGGTGAAAGGAGTGCCATCCTGATAATAAACCCTATGTACGCCGTTTGGAACCCCGTTCAGGTAATGGCCCTCCTCTCGCAGCGCGCCCCCCTCATAGTAGTGTCTTATTAACCCTTGGAGTTTGCCCTGCTTAAAGGAGCCTTCATTTTTTACTGTACCACTGTTATAAAAAGTTGTAAGCTGGTCCACGAGGGTATCATTCTGAAATACGGCCTCTTGTAAAAGCTGCTCGTCCTCGTCATAAACGAAGAATAAGCCATGCTTTAATCCAGACTGATAATGGGCTTCGACCCGAAGATGACCATTGGGATAATATTCCGAAAAATACCCTTCCTTCTTCCCATCTTCAAAAGTGCCCTTTGCAGACATTGTGCCGTCTTGAAAGAAGCGAAAGTAGTCGCCTTCCAATTTTGGTTGAACCTCCTCTGACAGGTAATAGGCCTCCTTTATTACTTGCTGAGATGAGTCCCAATACGTGATAATCCTTTTCTGGGATAGGGATCTACTTGAAATCAGGAAAACGTGAGCCAAGATAAGAACCGGCAAGAGGCGCTTGTGCATGGGAATCAGCCTATCTTTTCCAGAACTATTGCCGAAGCACCCCCTCCGCCGTTGCATATTCCGGCAACTCCAATTCGGGCTTGATTCTGATCGAGAACCCCAGCTAGGGTCGTAATAATTCTGGCTCCGGAGGCCCCCAGCGGATGGCCCAGTGAGACAGCTCCGCCGTTGACATTGACTTTTTCGGGGTCTAATCCCAGCTCCATGTTATTGGCCAGTACAACCGCTGAAAAGGCCTCGTTGATTTCATAAAAGTCTACGTCAGAATCCTCCACTCCGGATAGTGCCAAGGCCTTGGGAATGGCTTTGGAAGGGGCGGTGGTGAACCAAATTGGGTCCTGCGCAGCATCCGCAAACCCTCGGATTTTGGCCAGTGGTTTCAGCCCCATTTCCTCTGCCTTCTTACGGCTCGTTAGAACCAGAGCCGAGGCGCCATCATTGATCGTGGAGGCATTTGCTGCGGTAACTGTTCCATCGGGGGTAAATACGGGTTTAAGATTTGGAATTTTGTCAAAATCGACTCTCTTGAATTCCTCATCCTCATCCACCACAATCGGATCTCCTTTTCTCTGAGGAATTTCAATCGGTACGATTTCTGACTTGAATTTCCCTGATTTGGTAGCTTCCGCTGATTTTTGATAGGAGCCGACCGCAAAAGCATCTTGTTCCTCACGGGTAATGTTCATTTCTCTGGCCGTATTATCTGCGCAACTGCCCATTGGGATCTCATAGTATATCTCCCACAGCCCATCTTTGCTCAGGCCGTCAATTAGTTCCGCGTTACCGTATTGATAGCCAAAGCGAGCCTTAGGTAAATAATAAGGGGTGTTGGACATGCTTTCCATTCCCCCTGCAACCATGATATCCGCTTGACCCAGCATAATGGTTTGTGATGCCAACATTACCGATTTCATACCCGAGGAACAGACCTTATTTATGGTGGTGCACGGTACCTCGTATCCTATGCCGGCTCCAATAGCAGCCTGTCTGGCGGGAGCCTGACCAAGATTGGCGGAAACCACATTCCCCATAAAAACTTCCTGGACTTTCGCAGGCTGCACGGTAGCACGCTCCAGGGCCCCCTGGATTGCCTTAGATCCTAATTCTACTGCAGTTAAGCCTGAAAGACTGCCGCCAAAGCTGCCAATGGCTGTTCGTACGGCTGAAATGATGAATACTTCCTCCATGTTGCCCAGTGCCTTAGGTCACCAATCCGGTTTTTTTGGGTCAGTTCTTTCCTTGGCTTTCTTTTGGTTCTGTTGGATATACTGAATCTCCGCGTTACGCATTGCCTCCAAGATCATCTTGGCTTTTTCTTCACTAATGTTCATCTCCTCAAGCTTTTGGGCTGTGGACGCCTCCGCCTGCTGCTCTTTGGACGGTTCGCCATCCTCGGGCTTCGAAGGTTGATCCGGCTCGGATTGGTTCTGCTCAGCCTCCTGCTGATCTTGTTGCTGTTCCCGATCTTGCTGTTCCTGATCCTGTTGTTGTTGATCTTGCGGTTGTTGATCCTGCTGTTGCTGGTCCTGCTCTTCCTGATTCTGCTGTTCCTGACTCTGGTCTTGACTTTGCTCTTGATCCTGGTTTTGATTCTGTTCTTTGTCTTCTTCCTTCTCCTGCTGCTGATTCTCCTTATTGTTCTGATCCTGTTGCTGTTGTTCCGGTTGGTTCTCCAGTTTCTTCTTTACCAATTCATAATTGTACCGTGCCTCTTCATTTCCTGGATTAGCTTTGAGGGATTCTTTAAACATATCAAGGGCGGCCGGGAGTTGTTTATTCTGATCAGCCAAAACCCCGAGCTGCTGAAAAGCTCTTGATTGGATTTCAGGATCAATAGAGTTTACAAGTTTTGATAAGTTGATTTGGCCTTTGCGCTATCATTGAGCTCGAAATAGGCATTTGAAAGATTCAGCAAAATATTCTCATCCTGGACCTGGAGTGAATCGGTTAGGAATAAATACGTTTCAATCGCAGCCTGATAATCTTCATCCAAATACGCTGTTTGGGCTTCTTTTTTGAGCTGGTTAATGATCGCGATCCGATTTACATCGAAATCTGACCATAGGAATGCCGAAAGAAGCAGAAAATACCTCATATCCGTACGGTTCTGATACTCGTTGCCATGTCAAAGCTCATTAAAAGGAGTCCAAAGGCCAGAAAGTAATAGTATTTGTTATCGGAAACTTCAAGCGTTCTGGTTTCTCTAAGCTCTCCTTCAATGCTATTGATCGTATTAATTAAACGATCGGTATCGTCACGGCTGTCATTTATTTCGGAATATTTCCCACCAGTTCGGAGAGCAAGTCCTTTAAGAGTTTTAGGTTTCAACTGAGACAGCACATCCAGGCCCTCCCGGTCTTTTTTAAATCCTCCTTGACTCGTCATGATCTTACTGCCCTGTTGAGTGCCCACGCCCATGGTAAAGAGTGTGACACCGTTCTGCTCAATTTCCTGAGAGAGATTGTCAGCCTCATCTCCGAAATCTTCTCCATCGCTAAAGAGGATAATAATTTTGGATTTCTGTTGGGCCGATAGGGACTCCTCACTATTCAGCTTATTAAGCGCCATCCTTAGAGGGGGTCCAATGTTAGTTCCGGCGTTCGGGACCAAGCCGGTGTGCAACCCGTCAATGAACAGATGAAGGGCTCCCTGATCATAAGTTAAAGGACATTGCACGAAGGCTTCGGAGGAGAAAATGATCAAACCGATGCGATCACTACTGAATTCCTGGATGATTTTCTTAAGCTCGAATTTCACACGTTCCAATCTGGTTGGCTGGATGTCGAATGCATTCATAGATTGTGAAAGATCCACGCTGAGGTATATATCCTTTCCAACAGATCGCACTTCCTTGGATGTTTCCCCAAAAGAGGGCCCTAGGAGTGCAATAATAAGCAATGCGAAATAGGCGGATCGCAAGAAAAGCTTTATGAATACGGTTTTGTAATCAGTTCGAAGCGCTTGTCCGACTCTAGCTACCCTGATCAGGTAGCTTGCGTAGAACACAACAAATAGACCAATTAAAAGTACCTCACCGGAGCCCAAAGATTTGAACCAATTCATGCGCCATTAAATTTGGTTTGGAATCCAGAAAACAAAGCTAACAAACGATAGGGAATCGAAAGGGTGCCGGACTGATTTTTAACAAAATTTTAACAGCTTAAAGGCTTCCGATTTTTAGCCTACTCGCTCAGCCCCCTATAGTCAAACCCCTTTAATTCTACTCATTTTTATATCTCCTTTACTGAACAGAAATCCCAGATGTTTAACAATGGCTCCGACGCGGCATGAACAACCAATTCTTACATCTATGAGTCACCTAAGATCAAAAAAATGCCACCTTTATAACCCCAAAATAACATCGGTTATGGATGGGCAAATTTATGTGGAATCTCATAAAGAACACGGCTAAAGGGCTGAAAAGGTAGCAAAGTAAGGCGGGACCGCAGCCCGATCAATTTTACGGAAGCACCAAGCTTCCATCGCCCAGTTCATGTTTAACTGGGTGCACACTGCCTACCCGATATTTGCATAGTTCATCCTTAAGAACTTTGGTGTTCACCCATTTTGCATTGTCTCTAAACGATACGATCGCGTTATTATAGTTAAAACTGCGGAAGCGAACCTTCCTGTCATTCCAGTATATCGTATCACCGGGATTGAATCTGAAGTTTGCAATTTTTCGGATGATTCGATTTTTCCATTGCGCCAAAGACCCTTGAAATTCAAGTTCGCTTCTAAGCGCGTCCATCGCGACCCAACTCGGCCTTTTTGGGCTAAGAGGCATCGAATGCTCCCTTTCCCAATCAAGCCAGTTCTGGTTTATCACCCCAGTATTTTTGATCTTTTTCGAGCGTTTCGGATAAGGATTAAGGATTTGGCATTTATCCGGGCCTATGATTTTGACTTTTTGGAGTATCATTTTCCCAACATTCCCACTTTTACACCGCAAGTTCAGGAAACGAAGTCAGAAAAACAGTCCCCCAGATTTAGGTAAAAACAACTTGCCAAATTTGTCGTGACACGGATTGTCATCTCGAGTGCGTTGCTTGGTCGGCTCGAGAACAGTTTTTAAGCATGGAGTTTGCGGTTGTAGATATTGAAACCACCGGAGGAATTGCAAAAAGAAATCGGATCATTGAGATTTCAATCTTCGTATTTGACGGCAACAAAATTCTTGATCGATATACAACTTTTGTAAATCCTGAAAAGACTATTCCGACGAATATTATTGGCCTAACCGGTATCACCAATGAGATGGTAGCTTGTGCTCCTCCTTTCCGGGATGTGGCGCAAATTGTCTACGATCTAACCAAAGACCGCATATTCGTTGCCCACAACGTGGGGTTTGATTATTCATTTCTTCGTAGTGAATTTAAGGTGCTAGGAAAAAAGTTCTTCCGGACTAAACTATGCACAGTAAGGTTAAGTCGCGAGATCTTCCCCGGATTTCGGTCCTACAGTCTGGGTAACTTGTGCCATTACTTGAAAATTGAAATAATCAACCGACACCGAGCCGAAGGAGATGCCAGGGCCACCGTTGGCGTCTTAAAGAAGCTCCTACAGCACGATCATGAGGACTTCGTCGGAAAATCCTTAAGGCGAAACTCTCGAGAGGGGACCTTACCGCCGAATCTTCCGAGAATGGAATTCGATCAATTGCCAGAGGAAACCGGGGTGTATTATTTTCTCAACCAAAGACACCAGGCCTTGTATATTGGGAAGGCCAAAAACATTCGAAATCGCGTGATAAGCCATTTTACCGGGGAGTCCAAACGAAAACAGCAGTTAACCGGTAATATACATCACATCGGCTTCGAGTTGACTGGTGATGAGTTGATAGCGCTGCTGCTTGAATCTCACGAAATAAAAAGGCGCAAGCCAAAATACAATCGTGCCCAGGTGCGGCGATACCCGGCTTACGGAATTTACAAGTATGAAGACTCAAGGGGTTATTGGAGGATGTGCTTGGCACAAGTCAACAATGGTAAGAGGCCGCTTATAGTATTCAGTAATTTTAATCAAGCCTGGGAATTCTTGCTGGCTAAAATTTCAGAATTCAATCTGTGTCCCAAGCTGGCTGGTGTACAAAACCACCCTGGACCATGTGGTCATTTCAAAGTTCAAATGTGCCGGGGGGGGTGTCTGGGACAAGAGGCCTCCTCTGAGTACAATGCCAGATTCATTGAAGCCATTGAATCGTTCAATGATGCCAACAACTCATTCTTGTTGCTTGGAAAGGGACGGTCTTGTGACGAGTGCTCGATTGTCGGGGTGGAAGAGGGTAGGTACTTGGGGTTCGGATTTGTGCAGGATTCCATTCAGGACACTTCCATTGAATCCCTCAAAAAGTGCATTAATTTTTATGTGGATGATTATGACACGCAAAGAATAATCAGTATGTATTTGCGGAGGCACCCTAACGCCAGAAAGATTAAGTATTGATCCGGGAATGGATTTTTTGGAAGAAGATTATTCACACTAACCAGAGAGTAAATGCTGCAATGGATAATGCCGGGACTCTGATTAACAGCGCCGAAATATAGGCTGAACACCCATGATGGGCCCAAGAGAGCGACGGGCGGATTTTAAGATTGGGCAAGTTGAAATATCTCGACCTGGAGAAACTGAGCTCGGTAACTATTTCTTCTCAACGGCCACGACGATACCCCGACCTAGAGTTTTGAAAGTGGAACAGCAAGGCAGGACCCCTTGTGTCCCGACTTGTACCAAAACATTCAAACACAAAACCCTCAAAAGAAGCATTCAGCATATAAACCGGAGCGCAAGTCAATGACGTTTGTTGGCATTTGAATTACCTTACACGAATAATTATTACGAATTTCATCGGGTCGGACTTGCTATCTCGTCCAAACAATGCAGAGTCTTAAGTATGTGGCGGTGCTTTTGTGCCTGACGGCATTTGAAGGAAGGGCTCAAAGAATGCCGGAAATTATTGCTTTGATTAATTCTTCAATTGAGTCTGGTCAGGATTTCCAATGTGACGATTCTGGTTGGGTGAAGTATAAGAAAATCAATTATGTGGGATCGGATTACAAGTCGCTGTTGTTTTTTGAGTTCGACTTAAACGATGTTAACATCATATACGCTCATGACCATTACGTTTTCCTGGAGAACCATAGCAAGTACTGGATCTATGTAAGCCACTATTATACCGACCAAAAGGGGTACTCTCAGCGCCTTGAATCCGCCCTTGAAAAGGACATCCTTACTTCAGCGGCAATTACTATCGATCTAAGGTCCGGGGTTGAGCCCGAGCCCATTATCGACGCATTGAAATTGCTGCGCGATTACTGACAAAGATGTTGTTGGATTTGCATCACCTAATCGTTCAGTTCAGTTTTACTTCATCCGTGGGTTAAGGGATTTATAGAATGGACCCACCTCCATTTTAGGGGCGGCATGACCATGAGCTTCATGGAGGCAAAATGGGATCTAGAGATCGCTCGGAGTGAAATGAAAAAGGGGACTACAGCCCCCAGTCAAAACTTACCTCCTTCACAAATCCTGGTTACAGAGTAAGGAGTCGATATAGTTCCAGTTTCTCGTTCACGGAAATGCCTCCTGGATCAACGTTCCTCAAAATCCAGGCTTTCAACTTTTGAACCTGGTTCTCCGGCCGCCGAACCTTGCGGAAATTAAAAAGTGAATCATAGTTTATTCTCTTAATCTTTTTTGTGGAGATTATGGTTGTACTTTTCATCTTTAGTAATTTGGTTTGTACCAGTTTATGGACAAGAAAGGAGCCAAAAAAGTCCTGACTTGGTTGAATCGGGATATTTTGGTACTGAACCTGGCAATCTGAATACCCAGCTAAGTCCTCAGGCTTTTGAATTTGAGCTTTCGTATTGCGAATAACCGTTTCGAGCAGTTATGCTATATTTGCAGATTATTTGGCTAAGTACCCGGAGAGGTGGGTGAGTGGCTGAAACCAGCAGTTTGCTAAACTGCCGTACGCGTGAAGTGTACCGGGGGTTCGAATCCCCCTCTCTCCGCGATAAGGGTGTGAGTTTGAGTGTGGGTGAGTGTGAAAATGGTCGGTATCAAAATTTAGGTCACACTCATTCTCAGATCGGGGTATGGCGCAGCCCGGTTAGCGCGCCTGCTTTGGGAGCAGGAGGTCCTCAGTTCGAATCTGAGTACCCCGACTATTGAATGTGGGTGTGGGTGATGCCTCGGAACAATCATCTAAAAAGCTATTAGGCATGTATCGAAGCTACAAATGAATTGACCCTACCGTTCATGATTGCTACATCCACACTCACACCCACACCCAGTTGGCCGCATAGCTCAACTGGATAGAGCATCAGCCTTCTAAGCTGAGGGTTCGGGGTTCGAGTCCCTGTGCGGTCACAATTAATAGTCCTAACTAGTTGGTATTCAATTAGTTAGGATATTTACTGCTCCGTCCGGCCTAGGCGGGCTCGGACCCGTGACTATTGGAAATCTGGATTTGCTTCTCGGTCCGATTATTCCGATCTTAAATTTCTAACCAAACTACTTTCAATTATGCCTAAAGGTATTGTTAGCGATCCGCCCGGGTCGTCTGGATACGTGGTAGTTGTCGGAGAAATAAAGAAGCTAGAGGAAAGCGATCCAGAACTCCTCGGCGACCTGATTGAACGCGGAATTGTCAAATCTTTTATTTGATCCCAAGGGATTAGTGGAGGGAACCGGGGTCAATATATTTGACAACGGGGACATGTACGTAGGTAGAGATCAACTTACCTGACTCCGTCTCACCAATTCGGTTGGATCACGGATAAAATTCTGACTTTGTTTGCATTCCCACCGGACAAAGGCAGGAGCAATATGTCTGACTCCAGATAATGCAAAGTACTGCGACTTGGGCCGGATCTTGACTATAATCAAATGGTCAAATAAATGAGGTTCTTTCCAAAGGCCTAAAGACGCATTCCCTATCTCTTTCTTAAAACAGGGGTTTCAACACCCCTGAGTTTAGCATCCGATTATTGTAGTTAGCTCGGCTCTGTTTAAATTGGGTTCGATGTAAATTGCCATCAGATGCTTGCAGCGGTTTCAGCAAATTCCTTGATCAATCATGTAATGAAGGAATTCGAAAACAGATTTGGCTACCAACCAGTTCTGGCTCGTGCTCCCGGAAGAATTAATTTAATAGGGGAGCATATCGATTACAATCAGGGGCTTGTACTGCCAGGCTCAATTGAGAACTCGATTTTTGTTGCCATCGGGCGGAGCCAGAAGGACGGTATTAGAGCCTTGGCTTACGATTACTCAGATTACCAGGAAATTACGATCGAGAATAGGCCGACAGGTGGGGATTGGTCGAATTACGTGTATGGAGTTGTCGCGGAAGTTGCGGTACTAGCCACAGAAGCACGTGGGGTGGACCTTGTGTTCGCGGGAAATATACCGGCCGGCGCCGGATTATCCTCATCCGCAGCCCTTACGTGCAGTATAGGGACCGGACTTAATTACCTGTTTGAGCTGGGTTTGTCGGCTTGGGATATAGCCTTTATGGGCCAAAAAGTTGAACATAATTACGTCGGTGTGCAGTGTGGTATTATGGATCAATTTGCTAGCGTTTTTGGCCAAGAAGGAAAGTTGATGCGCTTGGATTGCCGCAGTCATGATTTTCAATACTTCGATCTTGAATTAGGTGAAATGGCCCTGGTCCTTTGTGATTCGGGAGTTAAACATGCCTTGGCATCCTCGGAATATAACACGCGGCGAGCGGAGTGCGAGAAGGGAGTTGAGATTCTCTCGAGATCTAGCTCCCAGGTAAAGAGCCTAAGAGACGTTACAATGGTTTTTCTAGCCAGCCACAAAGGGCAACTGCCAGCTACGGTATATGATAGATGTAAATATGTGGTGGAGGAAAATGCCCGGGTAGAAAAGGCGTGTGATGCCTTGGCTTCGAGCGATTTGATTGGGTTAGGAGAGCTGATGTTTCAAACCCATAAAGGTCTGAAGGAGGACTACCAGGTAAGCTGTCCTGAACTTGATCTGCTGGTACATGTAGCAGCCGAAACCGAGAGCGTCTTAGGTGCCCGAATGATGGGAGGGGGGTTTGGCGGTTGCTCGATTAACATTGTGAAAGCTGATCAGTTGGAAGCGTTTGCGAGAAAGATGAGCAGAGAGTTTCTTGGCAGTTTCGGCAAGGAACTCAAAGTAAACGAGGTACGGCTAGGAAGCGGGGCTGAAGTGATCAGATAAGCTGAATTGTTTAAGAATTTTGAAGGAATATAACTAAAGGATAAATGGCTTCGATTTTGGTTACCGGGGGTACAGGCTATATAGGGTCTCACACGGTGGTGCATTTACTTGAAAATGATCATCAGGTCGTGATTGTCGACGATTTGTCAAATTCGAAGGCCTCGGTCGTTGCTGGAATCGAAAATATAACTGGCAAGAAGGTGTCGTTGGAGGTTTTTAATCTCAGCGACCTTGATAGATTGCGGTCGCTATGCCAGAACAGCAAATCCTTTGACGCCGTCATACATTTCGCAGCATCCAAGGCGGTGGCCGAGTCCGTGGAGAAACCGGTATTTTATTACCGAAACAACCTGACCAGCACCCTCAATATATTGGAGGTGATGGAGGACTTCAAAATTGCTAACCTGGTTTTTTCATCCTCTTGTACGGTTTATGGAAAACCTGACAGTCTGCCCGTAACTGAGAATGAATCGGTAAAGAGGCCACTGGCTCCTTACGGTAATACCAAAAAAATATGTGAAGAAATGATTCAGGATACGGTTAGTTCTAAAGCCGCCTTGAACGCAACTTCGCTGCGGTATTTCAATCCAATTGGCGCTCATTCATCTGCCCTGATCGGAGAGAACCCAACCGGCACCCCCAATAATCTAATGCCGTTTATCACCCAAGTTGCGGTGGGCAAGCGCGAAAAGCTACGCGTATTTGGTAATGATTATGACACTCCCGATGGAACCTGCGTCCGGGATTATATACACGTGGTTGATTTGGCTCAGGCCCACGTCAAAGCTCTGGAACGGCTCTTAAGATTTCAGGCCACAGGAACCTATGAGGCCTTTAATGTTGGAACCGGGACCGGCTATACGGTCTTAGAGGTAATAGATTCATTCGAGCGCGTGTCAGGGTTGAAACTTAATTTCGAAATCGTGGATCGCCGGCCGGGGGATGTTGAAAAAATTTTTGCGAGCACATCGTTGGCAAATTCCGAACTGGACTGGAAAGCTTCTTTGGGTCTGGACCAAATGACCCGGTCTGCTTGGGAATGGGAACTAAGAAGCACCCAATAATTCTGGCCAATTTTGCCTTTTGATTTTGTTAACGGATATTGCCAAACTTAATTGACAATATATGGCTGAATTCAGCACTTTAGATTGGGTAGTTCTCGGCCTTTTTTGTGCCGCTCTAATTGGAATTGTGGTTTGGGTAAGTATGATGAAGGAGGAAACTTCCTCGGATTATTTCCTGGCCGGTCGAGATGCAACCTGGATTGCCATTGGCGCTTCGATTTTTGCTTCGAACATAGGTTCTGAACATCTCGTTGGCTTGGCCGGCGCCGGCGCATCCACTGGCATGGCAATGGCGCATTGGGAAATGCACGGTTGGATCATCTTGGTTTTGGGATGGTTTTTTGTCCCTTTTTACGCCCGGAGCAATGTCTTTACCATGCCCGAATTCCTGGAGAAAAGATATAACCCGGCCGCCAGATCATTGCTTTCAATAATATCTCTGGTGAGCTACATCCTTACCAAAGTCGCCGTGACCGTCTATGCCGGAGGAATCGTTTTCAAGGAAGTCTTTGGTATTGAAAGTCTGTGGGGTATTGATTTTTTCTGGATTGGAGCCATTGGGCTAGTGGTTTTGACCGGTGTTTACACGGTTATTGGAGGAATGAAATCCGTTCTATATACATCCATGCTTCAGACTCCGGTGCTTTTAATTGGATCGATCACGATTCTGGTCATCGGCCTGAACACCCTGGGAGGTTGGGGCGAATTGATGGAAATATGCGGTAACGTCGAAGCGAAGTATTTTGACAGCCAAGGAAAGGTGACTTACGCCAGCGACGCGGACATGATGACCAACTTGATTAGGTCCGCGGGCGATCCTGAATTTCCGTGGACCGGAGTTTTGCTTGGGTCTGCCATCATAGGATTCTGGTATTGGTGCACCGACCAATATATCGTTCAGCGCGTTCTGTCAGGAAGAGATCAAACCCAGGCTAGAAGAGGAACGATTTTTGGTGCCTACCTGAAGTTGACCCCGGTTTTTATATTTCTAATTCCGGGAATGATCGCTTTTGCTTTAAATGAAAAAGGAGTTATCAACCTGAGCTCCAGTGATGCAGCTTTCCCCACCCTGGTATCGACTTTACTACCTTCCGGCCTTAAGGGGGTGGTCGTGGGAGGTCTCCTAGCCGCATTGATGAGCTCGCTTGCTGCATTGTTCAACTCATCGGCGATGCTCTTTACCGTGGACTTTTACAAAAAATATCGACCCGAGGTTTCGGAAAAGCACCTGGTGCAAGTAGGTAGAATTGCGACGGTAGCCATCGTCATCCTCGGTATCCTGTGGATCCCGGTAATGAAGGGTATGGGGAAAGTGCTGTACGAGTATCTGCAGCAAGTACAGGGGTTGTTGGCCCCCGGGATCGCGGCCATTTTCTTTATGGGAGTATTTTCCAAGAGAATAACTCCCCAGGCCGGATTGTGGGGCCTAATAGTCGGGTTCACCCTGGGCATGTTCAGGCTGGTACTCAACATTTTCCAATCGACAATGGACCCTAATGGAATACTGTATCAATTGTTCATCTCAACCAATTGGTTGCACTACTGCATCTTTTTGTTTTTCCTTACCATCGCGGTCATGGTAGTTATCAGTTTGTTCACTGAAAGGCCCAAAGAAGAGCAGGTTCTGGGACTAACCTGGGGTTCTGCTCGGCCCGAGCAAATCGAAGAGACCCGGAAAAGCTGGAACCGCTGGGATGTTGTTCACACGGTCGTTATTGTTGGCGTCATCGCCATCTTCTACATATATTTTTGGTAATAGTGCGATGAGCCCACATGGCCTGCGCACTAAGCCTCCAAGGAGAGAGGAAGTGTCTTGGCTTGATCTTAAATCTTTATTAGTGTTATTTTGACACTTCTAACTTAGTCTAGCTTGAATGGAAAAACACGCCGCGGTTATTGGGGTCGATTATGGGACCGATTCAGTTCGTTCAGTGGTCGTGGATGCGAGTAATGGAGAAGAATTAGGATCTGCCACCCATCATTACAGGCTCTGGAAAGAGGGCAATTATTGTGATCCAAGGATTAACCAATTCAGACAACACCCGCTGGATTATGTAGAGGGCTTGGAATTAAGCATCCTGGGCGCTCTCAAACATGCGGGAGACCCGGGAGATCGGGTTGTGGGATTGAGCGTGGATACAACCGGCTCCACGCCAGTGGCCGTGGATCGGTCAGGTACTCCGCTCGCGTTGCTGGAAGGGTTTGAGGATAATCCAAACGCCATGTTTGTTCTTTGGAAGGATCATACCGCAATTAAGGAAGCCGAAGAGATCAATGCCTTGTGCAGTCAATGGCATGTTGATTACTCCAAATATGTGGGGGGAGTTTATTCCTCCGAATGGTTTTGGGCCAAAATTTTATGGGTTTTGCGCCAAGATGCAGAGATAGGTAAACGGGCTTTCTCCTGGGTTGAACACTGTGATTGGATCCCTTATTTACTTACCGGTGCTAACGATATTGCTTCCATGAAGCGCAGTCGATGTGCGGCAGGTCACAAGGCTTTGTGGCATAACGATTTTGGCGGATTACCCCCGGATGAGTTCTTTGTTGAACTTGACCCGCTACTGGGCGGTTTGAGAGACCGACTGTTCGATGAGACCTTCACAGCCGAGGTTTCTGCAGGAACTCTGTCCCGGGAATGGGCCACCAAGCTGGGTCTGACAACCGACGTTGTTATTGGCGTCGGTGCTTTCGACGCTCATATGGGCGCGGTGGGTGGAGAAATAGAACCATATCATCTTATTAAGGTCATGGGTACCTCTACCTGCGATATGTTGGTGGCTCCAAATGAAGAAATTGGTGATAAATTAATTGATGGGATTTGTGGGCAGGTCGATGGTTCGATCCTTCCTGGGATGGTAGGCATGGAGGCTGGCCAATCTGCGTTTGGAGATGTCTACGCTTGGTTCGGAGGGCTGTTATCCTGGCCGGTAGATGAAATAATCGCAACTTCGGATCTCCTGGATCCGTCTACCCGGGAAGCCTTGGTTCTTCAGGTGAAGGATCATCTTATTGGAAGGCTGTCTGACCAGGGTGAAAAGATCGGTCCGGATCAGACGACCTTGGTCGCTCTGGATTGGCTTAACGGCCGGCGGACTCCCGATGCCGATCAAGCGCTGCAAGGGGCTATAACAGGCTTAAGTTTAGGATCAACTGCTCCAGCTATCTTTCGTGCCTTAGTTGAGGCCACCTGCTTTGGAGCAAAAAAAATCATAGACCGATTTATAGAGAACGGCGTTCGTATTGACGGAGTGATCGCCCTTGGAGGAGTTGCCAGGAAATCCCCTTTTATTATGCAAACCATGGCTGACGTTCTGGACCGGCCCATTAAGGTGGCCCGCTCCGAGCAGACATGTGCATTGGGTGCGGCCATGTTTGCCGCCACCGCTGCCGGCCTGTTCCCTGACGTGGAAAAAGCGAAATCAAAGATCGGATCCGGATTTGACCGAACCTATGATCCCATGCCCGCGCAGGTTGAGTTATACCGGGATCTTTACAAACAATATGAGGCGCTGGGGAATTTCGTGGAATCGCAAACTCACTTAGATTAATGGGTAAATTCGAAGATATCAAGATCATGGCGCATCAGGCTAATCTGAAACTCCCTGAGCTCAACCTGGTAGTATTTACATTTGGCAATGCAAGTGCGATGGACCGTGAGCAGGGTGTTTTTGCGATTAAGCCCAGCGGGGTGAAATATGAGCTCCTCCAGGTAGAGGATATGGTAGTTTGTGATTTGGACGCTAAGGTGGTGGAGGGCACCATGCGCCCCTCTAGTGATACTAAAACTCACGCTGTTCTTTACAAAAATTGGGATCATATTGGGGGAATTGTCCATACTCATTCATCCTACGCCACTTCCTGGGCTCAATCCCAAAGAGACATTCCTATTTACGGCACCACTCATGCCGATTATCTGGCCCAGGACATTCCCTGTGCACCACCGATGCAGGAGGATATGATCCGAGGTGATTATGAATACCAAACCGGAATACAAATACTAAACGAGTTTGAAGGCCGGGCTCTTTCGAGTCACGAGGTTGAAATGATTCTGGTAGGAAATCATGCTCCTTTTACCTGGGGAAAGGACGTTGAACAGGCCGTTTATAACAGCGCAATCTTGGAAGAATTAGCTCGGATGGCCTGGCTCACGGAGCAGATAAACCCTGAGGCTCCAAGGTTAAATGAGCCACTCATAGAGAAACACTACACCAGAAAGCACGGTCCTGATTCCTATTATGGCCAATCAAACCGCTAACTATCGGCTAACTTGATCGAAATTAGTATTTCCAATATTTTAAATAATGACAATTGATCTCAAGAAATTTGAAGTATGGTTCATCACTGGGAGCCAGATTTTATATGGCGAGGAAGTCCTCAAGAAGGTTACGCAACACTCTGCCGAAATAGCCGGATACCTGGATCAGGTGGAGTCCATTCCAGTACGGGTGATCCATAAACCTACTTTGACGCTCCCTGAAGCAATTCTTGAAGTCTGCCAGCTGGCCAATTCAGCCGATAATTGCATCGGCCTCATATTATGGATGCACACCTTTTCTCCTGCCAAGATGTGGATCAGAGGCTTGAAGGTACTCCACAAGCCCATGTTGCATCTCCACACCCAATTTAATCGTGACATCCCGTGGGCCGACATTGATATGGATTTCATGAACCTGAACCAATCAGCTCATGGGGACCGCGAATTTGGTTTTATCGGTTCCAGAATGCAACTAGGCCGCAAGGTGGTGACTGGCTACTGGAAAGATCCGGAAGTCACAGAAAAAATTGGTATTTGGACCCGAAGTGCATCCGGGTTTCATGACCTGCAAGGAGGAAGGTTTGCCCGTTTTGGGGATAACATGCGACAAGTTGCCGTAACAGAAGGGGACAAAGTTGGAGCCGAAATAAAATTGGGATGTTCAGTGAACGGCTTCGGAGTAGGCGATTTAGTTGCTATCATGGACGAGGTGGGCGATGGTCAGGTTGATGAGTTAGTAGCTGAGTACGACAATCACTATGATATGGCTGAAGCACTGAAACCTGCAGGAGATAGGAGGGCTTCTCTTAGAGATGCGGCTAGAATAGAATTGGGCTTGAAAACTTTCCTTTCGCAAGGCGATTTCAAGGGATTTACTGACACTATGGAGGATCTTCATGGATTAAAGCAGTTGCCAGGTATTGCTGTGCAGAGGCTGATGAGGCAGGGGTATGGCTTTGGTGCGGAAGGTGACTGGAAAACTTGTGTTATGGTTCGGGCCATAAAAGTCATGGCGTCCGGCATGAAAGGTGGAAATTCTTTCATGGAGGATTACACATATCATCTTGATCCGGCTGGAAATCAAGTGCTGGGAGCCCATATGCTGGAGATTTGCGAGTCCATAGCTTCGGCACAACCGCGTTGCGAGATTCATCCTCTTTCCATTGGGGGGAAGGAAGACCCAGTCCGCCTGGTATTCAATGTTGAGCCTGGCCCGGCCATCAATGTGTCGCTGATCGACTTGGGCCATCGTTTCAGACTCCTATTAAACGAAGTAGATGCGGTCGCGCCATTAGAGGACCTACCCAAATTGCCAGTGGCCAGGGCGCTATGGACTCCCAGACCGAATTTATCTGTGGCTGCCAGCGCGTGGATACTTGCTGGAGGTGCCCACCACACGGTGTACAGCCAGTCACTACCAACGGAAGCTATTGAGGATTTTGCAGAAATGGCCGGAATAGAGCTTGTAGTTATCGATCAGGATACTCGGATCCGGGAGTTCAAAAAGGAATTAAGATGGAATCAAGCATCCTACCGGCGCTTCTAAGACTACGGTGAGAGCCAGAAGCCCAGCAATTTGGGACCAGGTGTAGGCTTGTTAGCTCTTTGCCCTGGCATTTGCCACCAACAGGCTCAAGGCACAAAGACCGGCGTACAGTTGCTGGCGCGGAGATCTGCAATGTTAATTTAGATCTGATTTGAATTTTTCTGGATTCCGAGATGTAGCCATCCGTTTCCAGGCGGCTTCGTCTCGAAATCCGGCCATTTGATAATTTAACAACCACTGGCTCTTATATTCAGCCTTATGAAATACCCCGACTTACCTGTTTATCTGATATTAATGCTGTTAACCAGCTGCTCCAGGGTTCCCGACTGGTTTGGATCCGAAATTTCGATATCTTCCGACAAACCCAACATCGTCCTCATCGTAGCCGACGATCACGGTTTTGGGGATGCCGGCTGTTATGGCAATGACTTGATCAAAACCCCTAACATCGATCATCTAGCCTCCGAAGGCATCCTATTTACCCATGGCTATTGCACCTCTCCGTCCTGCAGCGCCAGTCGGTCGGTCATTCTTACCGGCTTATATAACCACGCGAACGCTCACTTCGGGCATCAGCACTCTTATCATCATTTCAGAGCTTTCGAATACCTGAAATCCCTGCCAGTATATTTGGAAGAATTGGCTGATTACAAGACGGTCCGAATTGGCAAATATCATGTTGGCCCGGAGGAAGTTTTCCGTTTCAGACACGTGCTTAGGGCTGATGGCAGGAATCCGGTGGCCATGGCGGATTCCTGTAAGTCTTTCATTGAATCCAGTGAGAATGCTCCATTCTTTCTGTATTTCTGTACCAACGACCCTCATCGTGGAGGAGGAAAGGTAGCATCCAACCCCTACCGACCCGATCGATTTGGTAATAAGGACGAAGGGTACCCTGGAGTGGAACGAGCGATTCCGGATCCCGGCAACGTGAAGGTGGCACCCTTTATGCCGGATCTACCCGAAACCCGCTCAGAATTAGTACAGTATTACGAGTCCGTAAACCGGGTGGACCAGGGGGTGGGTCGGTTGATGGATCATTTGAAGGCTGCCGGCATTTGGGATAATACCGTTGTTATTTATATATCGGATAATGGCATCGCCTTTCCCGGAGCGAAAACCAATATTTACGAACCGGGCATTCGACTGCCCCTGATTGTAAAAGACCTAAATGGCCTGGGCCAGGGTGGAGTCAATAGTGCGCTGATCAATTGGGCCGATGTGACTCCTACCATTCTTGATTATGCAGGCATTCTGGAAGAGGCCAAAGAAGCCTTGAAGAAAACCCTGGAATCGAGCTCTTATCCAAATTTTAGCACCGGCCCGATCGACAATTTCCATGGGCATTCCATCAAAGCAATACTCCACAAACCGGAGCCAACAGATTGGCAAGAAACCTACGCATCCCATACCTTTCACGAAGTGACTATGTACTATCCTATGCGTAGTATTATTACCAAAAAATACAAGCTAATTTGGAATATCGCTCATCCACTGGCTTATCCCCATGCATCGGACCTGTGGGAATCGGCAACCTGGCAAGGAGCGTTGCGGTCGGAGAACAAGATGTACGGTCTCCGAAGTATTGAGGACTACAGCTATCGACCCGAATTCGAGCTGTACGATCTGCAATCCGATCCTAATGAAGTGGCAAACCTGGCAGACCAGGTGCAACACCAGGAGGTTTTGGAGGCGATGAAACTAAGGCTGAGATCATTCCAGGAGAGGACCAATGACCCTTGGTTGGTTAAGTGGGAACATGAATGATTTCTCAATCGAGAATCTTAAGTATTCTAAATTCCTCAGATCCATTCCCTTTCCAAGAATTCTGCGCCAAAACAGTTAATTTCGCTTCCGCTAATGTCTCATCCAGAGTTTCGCACAGCATTAGCTACTGTTGGATTATGGACAACCAAGTGGACTATATAGAAATCAACAAAAGATCATGGAATGGCAGGACTGATTTGCACTTTAATTCTGAATTCTACGATAATGTCAATTTTATTAAAGGGCGATCATCTCTTAACGAGATTGAAATGAAATTGCTGGGAGAGGTCAGAGGGCAGTCAATTCTTCATCTTCAGTGTCATTTTGGACAAGATACCATTTCACTCAACAGACTTGGAGCCGACACAACCGGAATGGATTTTTCAGACAAGGCAATCCAAAAGGCCAAGGAACTTGCCTCAGCAACCAAATCAAAGGCCAGGTTCATTTGCTGCGATATTTACGAACTCCCGCACCATTTGGATAAAGAATTTGATTTTGTATTTACAAGTTATGGAACTATCGGTTGGCTTCCGGACCTGGATAAATGGGCCGATGTCGTGTCAAGGTTTCTGAAGCCTGATGGCAAATTTGTTTTTGTTGAGTTTCATCCGGTTGTTTGGATGTTTGACAAGAATTTCAATGGAGTTCAATACAATTATTTCAACACTGGTCCCATCCAAGAAAAAGAAGAGGGCACGTACGCTGACAAGAATGCTACCATAAATCAGGACAGTGTTACCTGGAATCATAGCATCGGCGAGGTAGTGGGCAGTTTGATAAGGAATGGGCTGGTTATTAACTCATTGAACGAATTTGACTATTCACCATACAATTGTTTCAAGAACACGATCGAATATGAACCTGGCAAACATAGAATTGAAAAAATGGGAAATAATATCCCGCTGGTTTATTCGATTGAAGCAAGCCAAGGGAATTGATCGTTGAAGCCATTTACTTGAAAATTGCAATCAATAGCTGAGAGGTTGGAACGATTTGCCCGACCTTTTGACTCCAAGGACTGGAATCAGATGTTGGAATGCTTTTCCGATGACGTACAGGTTGACTACTCCACTTTTCTAGGAAGGGATCCGACGACGATGAGCAGAATTGATTATGTTGAGCTGCGAAAAACCGGATTAAGAGACCTAGATACGATTCATAGGCTCAACAATTTCCAAACTGAAATTAACAAAGACCAGGGCCGGAGCAATTGTGATTTTGCGATAAAGAGATTCACCACAAATAGGAATGATTACTTCCACTCCTATGGCAAGTATCACTTTGATCTGGTTAGAAAAAACAGGAGGTGGAAGATAAACAAGATACGTACAGGTAACCATCAGAACCCAAGGTAACCAAGCCATACACGGGGCTTTTAAAAAAATCTAAATTCCGTTTAAAACCCAAATGCTTTTTTCTAAATCGGTTTTTATCGGTCTAATCATTCCCTTTGGCAATTGAGAAATCCAAGCAATTCCCCGGCAGGGACCCAACCTGCCCGGCACAAACATGACTATAACCAATGCTAGCAAATGTGGATGATCTGGACTCGTTTTATTTGAGCCAGCAAGAACCCACTAGGGGTTGCTTACTGGCGCTGCGGAGCATAATACTCGAGCAGGATAAGGACGTATCCGAAACGCGTAAGTATGGAATGCCTTGTTTTTGCTATAAAGCCAGAATATTTTGTTATTTATGGATTGACAAACAAACCCTGGAGCCTTATATCCTGCTGGTCGAAGGGAAGTACCTAAACCATTCCAAACTCGAAAAAGGTAAGCGCTCGAGGATGAAAATATTCCGGATCGATCCCACCAAGGACCTTCCCTGGCAGACGATCAAGTTAATTCTACAACAAGCGCTGGATTTGTATAGGCAAGGGATCATAAAACTAAAACCCTGAAGAAGACCGGGGTTTTGGGCAACTTTGGGGAGCTATTAGGGATGACCACCGGAAGCCACAGCCGCCAGGATGATCAAAACGTAATACTTGCTGGAGTATGGTATTCTCCAGTCGGTCTTAATCTTCTTTAGTTCAGTTCTCAGGTATGCCTTTATTTTAAACTGCTGAATAGCCTCTATGGCGGAAGGAGGATTTGTTTCGTCTTCCCTCCGGGTCATAAAAAGGATCGGCCCGACTTGCCTCACTTTGATATAACCTAAAAGATGGAAGACCTCTACTGCCCATATAAGAGTCACGTGAGTGTCCAACTTAAAAGTCAGGGGATCACGACTGATTTTCGAAACTCCCGGCAGCCAATTCAATCTTTGATGATAGTTAAATAATCTGAAACGACGTGAGAACCTAATCCAAAAACGGGCAATCGGGTTGACGACATAAAAACCCTCCGTGCCCCCTTCCTGGTACAAGGGCATAAAGATACGGCCACTCCTCGGCGCTTTCACGTCGACGCCGTCGGTGGAACCCAGGACCTCTCCTTTCTTCACCGGCTGAAAATTCATGTAACCAGGTTTCATCTTAAAGTCGGTTCCTTTTTGGATTCTGTAGCTGTTGGAGATCTCGTAGAATTCAGGTTCGTAGGGAGTTGGGCCAAAGCTGTTCAGCTGTTCGATGGACTCATGGCATTCCGGCACCATAGAGGTGTCCAGGGAGCATTTGGCCTCCAGTACTTTCCAGATCAGTCCCATGTGATTGACCACGGTTTCCTGCTTCCCAGAACGCCCACCTTGGAACAGGAGGGTCTGGAATCCTAACCGGGAGGTGATATCTATCAGCATCCCCTCCAGATGCTCCATAAGTCCCAGTATGATGGGCACACCGACTAAGTGAGCTAATTCCCTATTCCGGAGCGTATCGCTCAGCATTACAAACGGAGTGCTTTCGGAAGACAAGGAGTGCAGATCAAAGAAGTATACTTCGTCCTGCTGGGACGACAAAATAGCATTAAGAGTATCCACAATCTCATCCCGCTCGTTAAATTCAGAAATTTCCGGGTAGCTTTCTTCGGTTAGCCAAATCCGGTTTAGATCACGATCAATCTGCCGAACCTCCCTCTCAAGAGCCCCCAAGTTGCCGGCTAAACCTACGATGGATCCATTTATTGAAGGTTGCTTTGTTTCCAGAATCCTGAATACTTCCTGAAGTGCTAGTACCCCGGCAGTCTCGTTTCCATGGATAGCTGCGGTGAAAATTAAGATCGGACCTTCCGAATGTCCAGAATATTGGGAAATTATTCTGTTAATTTTCATCTATCTAGGTTTTTCGAAATGCAAATTTATCTATTTTACTTTTGGTTTATAATCAATCTAAATAATCTTTCCTACTACGGCTGTGTAAAGAGGAATGAAATGTTCATGAAGGGCTCGATGGGTAAGCAAAATTAATCAGTGGATCGACATTGAGGATGACTAACTCAAAAAACCGATGCTGTTCATCGATCTGCCCCAGGATCTCCAGTCTTTTAAGTGCGGCAAAGGTTATGACAAGATATTGATGTGCAGGCAAAAGGAATATTCTGGTATCGTTACATTTTCAGTAATGGGTGCCGCTTGTTGGTTATTCCAGCTCAGCATATTCTTCCGGAATCTTCGAAATAAAGCGAACGTTAATATTTCGATAAAAAACTTCGGCACCTTCGGATTGAAAAGCTAAGATTCCCGAAGCTAACGGTCTTCTCAAACCTCGCTTTATTTGGACGGAATTGTAGAGTCTCATGGCGACTCTACCGTTGACAATATGTATGCTGCTATCGCCCCAACAAATCAATTCGACGGTATTCCAATCCCCGGGGGGAAGCTCGTAATTAGCGGCCTTTATGCATCTTCTGTGAGTGAGATCCTTATTAGAAACGAATGTCCTCAGGTTACCTTCGGGTTCATATCTATACCATCCTCCAGTATCAAGCCTATTCGATGGTACATCCATTTCCACATCGCCTATTGACCCGTAGTCACCGCATTCCCCTTGCTGGAACTGGAAGGCCTGGCTATGGTGCCATCTCATCCTGATGCACCCCGGCTCCCCAAAACCATGATACAGCAAACCGCTACGTCGAGGGAGTTCTTTTCGAGGAGACCATTTTTTCCCTCCCCATTTGTATTGCAACCTCAAGTGGTAATTGTTGAACGACTGAATCGAGCTGAGTGTTCCGGAAACTTCACCGGAGACCTTAATGGCAGGCTCCCCATCCTGGCTCACCACTGAGAAGACCTGCAGTGGATCATTTTCAACCCCAAGGTCGGATATATACCGGCCGTGCACATCCGTGGTAAGCATTGGAACCGGGCTTTCACCATTGGGAACTCCAAGATACTTTTGCCAACCGTCAAGGTTCTCCCCATTAAACAAGGAAATCCACTCCGGAGACTGGGCATTGATTACTGAAACGATAATCCAGATTGAAAGAAACTCCGGCCAGAGGCCCATATCCTTAATATCTTTGCGGGGTTTGCAAAAGATGCCAAGATAACCCGCAATCTCCTGTAGATCAAATGACCGTGTGGGTTATTTAGCACTAACGTAAAGCCAAACTTCCTCCGGCGAAATATCCCTTAGAGGGATCCTGGTAATGATTCTTCACAGGTCCAGTTCCCAAACTAAATCATTCTTACCTTGCTTTTGATCCAGACGTTCAAGTATTTTGACCTGAAACCTAAAACTAATGAAAGCCGGGTTCTCGATAGTTATCATTACGGTTCTGATTGGCTGCTCAGTACGGATGGAGAAAAAAGAGAGTGACGATTCCGATGGACCTCCTAAGGCCAATGAAAGGGAGGCCTTTGGAGCCTTGAATGGTAAAGAAGTTCTTTTGTTCACCATGAAGAACGCTTCAGGCATGGTGATGCAAGTCACCAATTATGGGGCTATCATAACTGCGATCAGAGCACCAGACCGGGAGGGACAGTATGCTGATATTGTTTTGGGTCATGACAATTTACAGGGATACTTAGAACGGGTGGCTTATTTTGGTGCAACTGTTGGCAGGTATGGAAATCGGATAGGTCAAGGTAAGTTCGATTTGGATGGGGTAGAATATGTTCTGGCCACAAACAACGGCCCCAATTCCCTTCACGGCGGCGTCAAGGGATTTGACAAGGTGGTCTGGGATGCCGAACCCTTAGATACGCATGCTGGCCCCGGCTTAAGACTTTCTTATACCAGCCAACATATGGAGGAAGGGTATCCGGGAAACCTAACAGCCCAGGTTACCTATACTTTGACCAATAATAATGAGCTTCTTATTGAATACTTGGCCACCACCGACCGGCCTACGGTCATCAACCTAACCAATCATACCTATTTCAATTTGTCCGGAGGCAAGCGGGATATTTTGGATCACCAGTTGGAATTAACGGCAGGGCAGTTTATACCGGTCGACAGTACTCTGATACCCTTGGGGGAGTTGCAAGAAGTTGCCGGAACACCTTTTGACTTCACTAGGCCAGTAGCCATTGGCCAGAGAATTAGCGACGAACATCCGCAACTCTTGGTGGGCCTGGGTTATGACCACTGTTGGGTTCTGGACAAAGGCTTGGAATTGGGCAAGGGGGGCAGCGTCTATCACGCCGCTAGCGGGCGGTTCATGGAGTTTCTAACCTCCGAGCCCGGAGTCCAGTTCTATTCGGGAAATTTCCTGGATGGATCCATTGTTGGCAAAAATGGCCAAAAGTACGAACACCGGTGGGGATTTTGCCTTGAGACTCAGCATTACCCTGATTCCCCCAATCAGGCCGATTTCCCTACTACCAGATTAGACCCTGGCCAAGAGTACCGATCCACTACGATCTATCGATTTTCAACTAAGGGATGAAGATCAATGCTTTGGCAACTTTCTTGAGACACTGGATAGCAAGCGTCTTATTGCCCGGATTTGCGTTATCACAAAATGTCACAATCGATGTTGAGGAGCCGTTGGAAATAACCCTTCCGGAGACTCAGGCCGCCGATATACGGGTACGGGATCCTTTCATTTTAGCTGAGCCAGAGACCGGTGTTTACATACTGTATGCCCAAAAAGGGAATCGCCTGGGTGGTCAGCAGGGACCGCCCGGTGTGGAGGCCTACTTGAGCCGCGACTTGGCAACTTGGCGGGGCCCAATAGTGGTTTTAGAAATTCCGGATCCATATTGGGCCCGTAAAATGGTTTGGGCGCCGGAAGTACATAAGTACCGGGAAGCCTATTATTTGCTGGTAACGCTAACCTCCGATGATACTCTAGCGACAGCCTCGTTGTCGCCTTCGCGTCCTACTCAGAACCGACGAGGTACTCAGATATTCAAGTCCGATTCCCCTCTGGGACCATTCGTCGATTTTCGCAATGGGCCCAGCACTCCACCCAATTGGATGGCGGTGGACGGCACTTTTTTCACAGAGGACGGCACCCCTTTCATGGTATTTTGTCATGAATGGACCCAGGTTCATGACGGAACGGTAGAACTCATGGAGCTTAAAACCGACCTTTCAGGCCCTGCAGGTGATCCTGTAACCTTGTTTAAGGCATCTGAAGCCGCATGGGTTAGGAATCTGGCGGATGCCGGTTACGCTTCAGACGGCCTCGTAACCGATGGCACTTTCCTTCACCAGACAAGCGACGGCAAATTATTTATGATCTGGTCCAGCTTTGGCGATTTCAGCTATGCCATAGGCCTGGCGCAATCTGAGTCGGGCAAACTGAGAGGGCCGTGGAAACAATTCAAAGATCCGGTGTACCCCAAAGATGGTGGCCACGGGATGATCTTTACAACTCTGGAAGATAAAGAAATGATGGTTCTTCATAAACCCAATGAGAGCCCCCATGAGAGGATGGTTTTCTATGAACTGGTGGAGAATGACGGAAAGATAGGCCTGAAACCCTGATTCCGTAGGAGAATTTCTAAGGTCTTCTCCGGACCCCGTAATTCACCGGCCGCTTTTTATCCCAGAACCAAAGTAGTACATTTGGAGCTTTTTGAGACCATTCGAAGAACTGAATTCCGTGACTCTTTTCGACTCCATCATTTTTGACCTGGGCGGCGTCATCATAAATATTGACGTTGACCGAGCACTTGGATCATTTTCCGAAATCTCTGGATCTCCTAAATCCGCGATTGATTGGGAACCTCATTTTTCCGGGTTCATTCACCAGTTTGAGATCGGAAAAATAAGCGAGTCGGATTTCAGAGACAGTTTAAGGGCTGTTATTGGAAAGAACCTGAAGGACGAGGCATTGGACGATTGCTGGAATCAGCTTTTACTGGATATTCCCAAACACCGGCTCGATCGGCTACAGGTTCTTAGGAAAAAGTACCGAATTGCTCTGTTAAGTAATACAAATTCAATTCATACTCGCAACGTACATTCTCTGCTACAAAGGTCTACAGGGGCACCTGATTTTGCGACTTATTTTGACAGCGTCTATTATTCATATCAAATGAATCTGGCTAAACCAGATCCCAGAATATTCGAGGCAGTTATCAAAGACAACAACTTTAGAACCGAAAGGACGTTGTTGGTGGATGATAACCAGGATAACATCCAAGCGGCCGCTCAACTGGGTCTCCAGGTATTTCAAGTGAAGGATTCGGACGATTGGGTTGACTATCTCACCTAATTCGAATATTAATGCGGCAGTATTTAGTCCACATCACTCTTTTTCTTACTGTCTTGCTGACCACCACCCTTGCTGGTGCTGAATGGGTCTCGGGAAAATTCATTTTCAACCCTGAAACAGAATTTGGCTGGAGTGATTTTATTAGGGCGTTGGCCTTTTCGGTACCGTTTCTTGGGATCTTAACAGTTCACGAGTTTGGGCATTACTTCACAGCTCAATGGCACCGGGTCAAGGTGTCATTGCCCTATTATATGCCGTTTTGGTTTGGCTTTTTGCCATTGATTGGACTACCCCCGGTTCCCTCCATCGGAACGGTAGGAGCGTTTATCAGAATAAAAGAAAGACTTACCTCACGCAAGCAGTTTTTTGACATTGGCATCGCCGGGCCCTTGGCTGGCTTTGTAATGGCGATTGGTGTTCTCTACTATGGCTTTACCCATCTACCCCCTCCTGAGTACATCTTTGAAATCCATCCTGAATATCAGGAGTACGGCTTGGATTATGCGAGTTACGTTTACGAGAACCAGGAAGGAACGTTCCGACTCGGCACCAACCTGATTTTTCTATTTTTTGAGCATTATGTAGTAGAACACTCGGAGCTGATACCCAATGGATACGAGCTGATTCATTACCCATGGCTGTTTGCCGGATATTTGGCCATATTCTTTACGGCTCTGAATCTTTTACCAATTGGTCAGCTCGATGGGGGTCATATTCTTTACGGCTTAGTCGGTTTCAGGACCTTTCGGATTATCTCGGCGGTTCTTTTTTTGGGTTTTGTGGGCTACGCTGGGCTAGGCATAATTAGCCCTTTTCATCCTCTGGATAGTTTATTGTGGCAAATTCCGCTTTACGTCGGATTCTTGTATTTCGTGCTTTATGGATTGGATCCAGAGCCTAAAAACAGGTTGGTCATTGCTTTGGGGATCTTTACCCTGCAGTTTCTGCTAGTATATCTGGATCCGGAACTGCGAGGTTATCAGGGCTGGCTGTTACTCGCATTCTTGATCGGCCGTTTCCTTGGTGTTTACCATCCTCCTGCCATGGAGGATCAACCCTTGGATTCCAATCGCAAAATACTGGGATGGCTTTCGCTAATCGTATTTTTGATTTCTTTCACTCCTCAGCCCTTTATATTTGAATGAGCTAAGGCTGAAGCAGAAGCTTCGAGGTCTTAAATCCTTTTGTTCCCAAAGCCTTGATAATGTAGATTCCCGGGTTAGCAGCCACTACCCTGAATTGCCCACGTTGCAATTCCTCTATTTCGACGTTTCGACCCCAGAGGTCGAACATTCTAATATCCTTAAATTCTCCCTGGACCCGAAAAATGCCTTTTGTTGGGTTCGGAAATATTTGTAACTCCAGATGCTGAAATGGATTTTCTGGTACCGCGGTAACCACCTGATTTCTGAATCTGGGACGAATCATCAGGCTGCCGTGAAGGGTAGAGTCCTGCTCCCAGGCGCCGGATACATTGAAAAACACCCTGTCAAATGTATCAGTATTCTTGTCAAATCCAATACCTAACCGATTTTCGCTCAACTGCTGAAAACCAATGTAAAACGTATCCCTAACTGACACCGAGCTGACTAGCGGGTAATTACCGAATTCGTTCAATTGGGAGGTAAGAATAATTGATCTGGAAACGTTATCACGATACAAAATATCATCGGGATCCAATGACAACCGCATCCAAACGAAAATTTCAATGGATCCAATGGCGCTGGCATTTCGTGGGAAGTGTATGTCGACATCCGTGATCGCATCGGGCTGATCCAGGATGAACTGATAGGCAACTATACCACCGGGCTGGTTAACTCCAGCAGCAAACTCAGCCGTCCCATCATCGTAAGCAAAGTAATCTCCCAGTGTAAAATAGGACGATACAGTATCATTCACCTTCAAATCTATGTGCTGAAAGAAAGTTATGTCAAGATTGCCTTCGTCATTTTGAAATATGGAATCAATTAATTTACCATCAGAAGAATGTAATATGAACTTCTTCTCCAAATTCAAAACCACCGAATCAGCGGGACCGGCGTCAATAATTGAGTTGATCACACCCATCAAATTGGCCTCATCGGGACGTCGAGCCCTGAGATGCCGAGTTTCTTGACCCGAAATAGATGAATTTGTTGGCTGGCCTTGTTCAGTGAAACTTAGGTTGTTAAAGACATCTGTGGCCTCAATAAGACCACCATCGTCCCCATTGAATAACAAAGCCGAAAACGAAATCGGTTGACGCTCATTAGGGGCGTCAAGATTAAAAATAGCTACCTGAGAGGAGTCCAGATATCGATTCGGATTCGCCCGGTATTGATCCATCGGGATACCCGTATAATCTCCGAAAATAGAGGTGGGGAGGCTGGTTATTGTGCGGTCGAAAGAGTAGATGTCGGAGCTATTGCGGTTTTTGTTCAAATAGACATAGTCAATTTGCCAGGTATCAAATGACCCGGTTTGATTACCAAATGCCTGAAAGCGAAATTGGAAGGTCTCGTGGAAATACTGAGCGCTGTCCACCAATATTAGTTCCTGTCTAAAAAGTCCCAGGTCCTCCATGCTTCCCCCATTCATTTCCCACTTAGTGTTCCATTTCCCGGACTCGCCTTTGAACTGGACTCTTATCACGTCCTTGGAATCGGGCAATTCGCCATGCCCTTCGATTTGCCAGTAGAAGCTTAGAAAAACAGAATTTCTTTGGATTGGGGAAACCACTGACAAATCGATAGGCCTCGAGGTCAGACTATCAGTTGGACCGACTTGGGCAGCTTCCGCGTTGTGGGATCCCCCGGAAGCGTTAAATCCATCAAAGCTGGCGACGTTTATGCTTGGAGGCGAGATACCCAGAGTACCGTTTATTATCACGTCAAGGCTGCTAATCCAGAAGGCCGAGTCCGGCAACCCGCTTGAGGAGGCAAAGTCGTCCCAAAGTGGCAGGGAAATGGGTATGGTATCGGAGTGAATGGCGCCCAACCTTTGATTGAAAGGGCCAACGACATTCTGGGAGATAGGCATGATTCGAAACTGGGCCGAAATCTCCTGGCTAAATGCCAGACAGGCAAAAACAATCAGACAGTTTACCCTCAGCTTAAAACTCATTGTACTTTCTCCCCTCTTCCGCAATTGAATCCTCCTTAAGCTGTTCCTCATACTCTTCACGCGTTCCGGCCACCCATAGATTAATTCTCTTGCCTATTCTAACCTCTTCATCTGACCGCGGATCCTGCCTAAAGATCATACCCGGTAACAAATCCTCCAAAGTAATATAAGTGTAAATACTGTCCTCAGAAATATCCAGATCCGCGCCTATAGCCTCGAATACTACACTCCCCAGTTTTAGGCCTGATCCGATCAGAATGAATTCGGCCTCGGTCAACAGCATCCCCGCAAGATTGGGTGCCGGAAATTTTATTCGACCCAAACCGTTTGCAGCGATCAGGTCAATTTTGGATCCCTTAGGGATATCAATTCCACTATTAATCTCCTCGCAATTCTTGTACTCGGTTTTTTGATAGATCTGGGAAAGAACCGAATTCAGCCCAAGGGCCGGTTTGTAGCGTATTTCCCCCAGTCGCAATCCACTGCTTCTCAGAACGGCCTGGGCATTCTTGATCGAGCCGTCTATAAGACATGGCATCCGGGTAGATGGTGGCCTTGTCATATTCAATGTGATGTAAATCTTCCGGTTTTCCTTAACCTTACTGTTCGCAGCGGGATCTTGTTGAAGAATGGTCAAGGCTGGATACTTTCGTGTGAAGGAGGAATCTTTGGTCACCTCAAACCTTAAGTTTCTTTTAGTAAGGAATTCATCGACTTGGCCAAAGGGGATTCCCTCCAGGTTGGGAACAGTCAGAGTCTCCCCGTGATTGGTAGTTGTCGGCAGGTAAATGTAGAAGAAGAAAAGTACCAGAGTTACGGCTATCAACAGCATGACCCCAATTTGAATTACCAGATCCAACAGAGATTTTGAAATGAATCTCATGAACTAGGACTTCGACTAAGAGCTGAATTAAAATCGGTGGAAAGACGGTCCAATTTAGCGTGCCTGGCCAAGGCTAAATCGATCAATTTAGTTATCAGGTCCGAATAGCTAGTTCCTTCATATTCCCATAGTTTGGGAAACATACTGATATTTGTAAATCCAGGTATAGTATTTATTTCGTTGATCAGTACTTCATTTTCCTTGGTCACAAACAGATCTACACGGGCATAGTCGTTGCAATTTAACGCGACGAAAGATCTTTCTGCAAGGGACTTCGCCTGGCCAACGATCTCGGGACTGAGTTTCGCCGGAATGTGTATCTCGGCTGCCTCCGGGTCTAGGTATTTGGCCTCAAAGGAATAGAACTTATGGCTGGAATCCACGATAATCTCACCCGGGATAGTAGAACCAGGGTGCTCATTCCCCAACACCCCAATCTCAAATTCCCTTCCAACGATGAACCGTTCAATAATAACTTGATTATCATACTGGAAGGTGTTACTAATGGCTTTAATAAACTCCTCATTGTTGGCCACTTTTTCTACCCCAACTGAAGAGCCAAGGCTAACAGGCTTAATGATAAAAGGGGATCCAAGTTTCTCACCAATGAAATCGTAATTAAATTTGTCGCGGCCATCATAGTCGAAATGCAAATATTCTGCCGATGGTATTCCCGCTTGTTGAAGTAATCTTTTGGTGACCAGTTTGTCCATAGAGTTGGCCGAGCCAAGTACTCCTGATCCAATACAGGGTAGGGACCCTGCTTTGATCAACCCCTGAATACTACCGTCCTCGCCATCTGTCCCATGAAGAACGGGGAAAACCGCATCGATATTATCTATTTCCTCATTTGATGCCAAATTCAAAAGAGCTGCCCTTCCATCTTGAAGAAGAAGGGCTAGTTTATCACCCGATTCAATTTGATGGTCCGCCTGTCGGCAAAGATACCATCCACCCTGAATGCTAATGCCAACCAAGAGCACTTCGAAAAGCTGGGTGTCAATATACTGGTAAATGTTGGCAGCTGATTGAATCGAAATGTCGTGCTCAACCGACTTTCCACCAAATAGAATGATTACCTTTTTCCGACTCATTGAGCTACCGTTTTGACGTAAATATAGCGAAATACGAATATCGGACCTTACCAGAGACCCTGGCTCAGTAGCTTATGCTGACGCGTTCAATTTTTGAAAAAGAGGATCCGGTGACCTTCAGAAAATAAATACCATAAGGATACGGAGTTAAATCAAAGGTCTTAGTTTGATTTAGGATATCCGGCATAGTTTTTTCTAATAGGAACCGGCCATCGGAGTCATAGATGGCAAGGTTAAGGTCCTGTTTTTCCTCCAAATTAAAAGCCACCCGGAAGACCTTGGGTCCCGGATTGGGATAGATGACCAATTCATTCAGGTCAACTTCAACCGGTTCCGGATCAGCAGACAGGAAGAACTCAATGTCATCAACAAAAATGTTATTACCGCCGGAGTTGGTTGCTACAAATACAAACCTCACCTCCGGAAATCCAGCGAACCTGGAAATATCTATAAACTCGGTTCTCCAATCCATAGCGGTTTCTGGAAACCAGGCGTTGGTGGAGGTGGAAACGGAAAGCTCACTGTTCGTCTTCTGGTAAACCAATTCTGTAAAGCTAATGCCGCAATCGACGGAGGCCAAAACCTGGAGTGTATCGCTGATTCCGGGAAACTTCGCGTGGGATACTCGAAAAAACATGCCGGCTTCCAGAATGGACGACATATCGATCACCGGTCCGGCTAGCCAACTGGAGGAATTTTCAATCGGATTGTCATAGTTAGCCAGGTAAATCGCCCGGTTGTTGCCGGCGTCAGTTGTCGTGAATTGCCAGAGTTGCAAGCCTTTCAATGGTTTCCATTCGGAATTAGCCGTAGGGGTTTCAAATTTATCCCGAAAAGGGATCTCCTCCTGGCTGTTGTCGATAAGAAAGGGAATGGTAAGAAAGTTTTGAGTTTGTATTCCCGAAGTGCTTCCATCAATCGAGAGGATGGTCACCTCAAAATCACATTCTCCGTCTTCAATATTCAAACCAGGAAATTCCAAAATTACTGATTGCCCAGGAGGGGTATTCAAATCACTAAACTCAAAGGTTTCATCTATTTCATCCGGAATTGTAATTTGAGCGGAAACGGACTGAATGGTTTCCACCCTGGGATTAACAATTCGAACCTGTGGTACCAGGTCATTATCGCATGAAACTTGAACCGGTGATAGTATTTCCAGGCTGAACTCCCTCTCGATGCGGATTGTGATATCATCTATATACAGGTTGTTTCCCCAGCCATTCTGTGCAATGAATATTATTTGCAGGTCCGGTGTATCGGTAAATTCGGATAGGTTGACAACTTCAGTGCGCCAATCAGAGGGTGAGCCGGGTATGAATTCACTGTTGGTAGAGAATCCCGTGGACAGGGAATTCCCAAATTTTTGGTAAGGTATATCTCCAGGTTCTATGGTGTTTCCGCAATCCCTGGAAATGCCCATCGCGAGGCCTTCGGGATAGGGCCTGCTGGAACCCGCATAAGCGACTTTGAAGTTGACTTCCGCGAAAATTACCCCGGTGAAATCCAGAACCGGGGAGACGAAAAAATCAAATTCACCAACTCTGTTTAACCCATAATTATAGAAGTTCAAAGAAAGAGCCTGATTGCCCAGGCCATTCCCGGGGGCTTCTACCAATTTCCAGGTAATGGAATCATCAGGGTTTCTAATAATCCAATCAGCGGGTAATTGATTGAAATCAATTTCATTGGTGATTAAACCATCATAAGCGCTGGCCACCTTTAGGCTTACGGAGTTGTTTTCTGGAAAATTGTCGGGACCGCCATTGGTTTCGGTAATTTCAAAGGTTAGGTCATACAGACCAGGATTATCCAGGAGAACCAGCGAGAAGTTGACTTCAGTCAATGACAAGGGTTGCAGTTCTTGGGTTATTAGTAAATCCTGAGCTAATTGTCCGTTCACTTTAAGAGAGATCCTGAACGAGGTTAAGACATTAGTTCCATAATTGCGGACCTCGGCTATTGGTGAAATTGCCTGATCACAGGTGCCGATTTGAGGGGAAAGGATCTGGCGAATTCCGGCGTTGTTATCAACTATGACCGGCTCCTGGGTGCCAACAGCGTTTACCAGGCTTTTCCGCCTAGGACTATTCTCTAATATCACTCTCATCCGTTCAGTTTGGCCTAATGAAAATAGGTTCATGCAAGCGTCGTCACTGAAATACAGGTAATTTGAGGTCATATCCACGCTTCCACAGGAGGATTGCGGATGATCCGCACATCCCAAATAATTCGAATTGGAAAGCGGAGTATCGGCCACAAAGTCATCCACCTGGCATCCCGCTAAATCGAGAACATCCCCCCACACGTGTCTAAGGCCAAAAAAATGACCGATTTCATGGGTTGTAGTCCGGCCTCCGTTGAATGGAGAGGTTAATATGGGGAAATCCCCGATTTCCTCTGAACCGAAATATCTATGGCCAATGACCACGCCGTCGACATTGGGGTCTACATTTGATTCATCAAGCCCGTCCAGTTCCGAAATTGGGAATTGCGCGTATCCTAATAAAGGAGTGGCCAGATTGGTTACCCAGATGTTGAAATAGTCTTCGGAGGGCCAAAAGCTCAGAGAAGCCAATTCAGTGTGATTCGAAGAACGCCAGCTGGTTCTGGATCCTTTAGTTCGGATGATGCCCGTAGTGGGGAGTCCTTCTGGATCCTGTTTAGCCAGGACAAATTCAATCCCTGGATCGGAGGCCCTATCAAGGAACTCCATCGGAGTATTGATCGTATCCGCATTTAGTCGACGAAAGTCGGCGTTAAGTACTTGAACCTGACTTAGTACTTGGGCATCCGATATATTGCTTTCTTCCCCTATCGCTTCACCGTTATGGATCACGTGGATAACCACTGGAATGGTGGCAATTTCCTCCGCAGCCTGTTCCAGACCCTGAGCAAGTGTCCTGATCCTCTTGTCCTGAATTTTGGATTGGATCCAAACCTCGAAATCGGACGCATTCTGCAGAGGATGCTGCAGCACCTCGCACCTGTCTTGGCCGAAAGTTAGAATTGGTAGAAAAGCAAGTGAGAACCAAATTATCCTAAGCATCCTAACTTTCCAACGTTCCAATCTTCAAATCATTATTCACCCACACCTTCAACCCCTTAGATTATCAAAAATTTGGTTGGTTTAATTGGAAGGATCGGATCAGACTTTTATTTCCACTTTTTTGGTCTGGTCCGCAGTCGCATTTCTAATGGCGACTTGCTGAGCCAATGAGTTGGCCACCAGCTGAAAGGCCCGGGCGGATATGTCATCCTTGAGAACTGCAGGATATCCATTGTCGCCACTCTCTCGCACTTTTTGGACCAGAGGTATCTGGCCCAGTAGCTCGATTTCCAGTTCTTGGGCTAATCTTATACCTCCGTCTTGACCGAATATAAAGTACTTGTTTTCGGGAAGCTCTTCAGGCGTGAAATAGGCCATGTTCTCGATCAGGCCCAACACTGGTACGTTAATCTGGGGCTGCCTGAACATGGCAATACCCTTCCTTGCATCGGCCAGCGCTACCTTCTGAGGTGTGGTGACAATAACCGCTCCGGTTACTGGCACGGTTTGAACCATGGTCAAATGAATGTCACTGGTTCCGGGAGGTAGATCAATTAGGAGGTAGTCGAGCTCTCCCCAGTCCGTTTCGGAAATGAATTGCCGCAACGCCGCACTGGCCATAGGCCCGCGCCAGACGACTGCATTGTCCGAAGGAGTCAAAAAGCCGATTGAGATTATTTTTACTCCGTACTGCAAAATGGGCACGATGAGGTTTTGATCGCCGTTCTTTATTATTGCTGGTTGTTCCTGCTCACAATTAAACATGGTTGGAATTGACGGTCCGAAAATGTCTGCATCGATAATACCCACCTTCGCTCCTGATTGAGCCAGAGCCACTCCCAAATTGGCCGTTATCGTTGATTTTCCAACTCCACCCTTACCGGAAGCAACCGCGATAATATTTTTGACTCTAGGTAAAATCGGTCCCTCATTACGGGAGGTGGTGACAGATGCAGTCATATTAATGTCGAGATCAACCGGCTCGGAGATCGCTTCATTGATAGCCTCAACACACCCGTTTTTTAATATTTCCTTTAAAGGGCATGCGGGCGTAGTCAATTCAACAGAGAATCGCACTTTATTGCCTTCAACAACCAAATCCTTTATCATGTTTAGCGTCACCAGGTCCTTTTTAAGATCTGGATCCTCAACTGTGCTCAGAGCCTTTAAAATCAGGTCTTTTGTAATGCCCATTTCATGGAGTTTATCGGGGCAAAGTTAACCCTATTTGGTGAATTGCCTGAAGCGCGTATTATCGGGGTGAAATTTCAGAAGAGTTGGTACACTTTGGGCTGCAACATTTATCTTTGATAGGGCTGATATTAAATAATATTTAGTTGAGACTTAGTGATCAAACAGTAGACGAAGTAAAAAGCAGGATAGACATTGTTGACGTAATTGGAGATTTTGTCAACCTCAAAAAGGCCGGCCAAAATTACAAGGGGCTAAGCCCTTTTACTAACGAAAAAACCCCCTCCTTTTTTGTTTCTCCATCAAAAGGCATCTACAAATGCTTTAGTTCCGGACATGGGGGCGATGCAATTAGCTTTGTGATGGAATATGAAGGTCTAAGCTACCTGGAAACCATCAAGTTTCTGGCACAGAAATATGGGATTGAAATTCAAGAGGAAGAACAGACAGATGACCAAATCCTGGCTCAGAATGAGCGCGAGAGCCTTTATATCGCAGTCCAATTTGCCAATAAGTTCTTTCAGGATATTCTTTGGAACAGCGAGCAGGGGCAGTCAATCGGATTAAGTTATTTTAAGGAGAGAGGATTCAACCAGGACACCATAAAGCAATTTGAACTTGGTTATTCCCTTGATGAATGGGACCATCTTGCCGACGGTGCTCAGAAACAAGGCCATAATCCTGAATTGCTTGAAAAGGTGGGGCTGATCATAAAACGCGTAGCCCCCTCGAATGGAAAGAGCGGTATTTACGATCGCTTCAGAGGGCGGGTGATTTTCCCTATTCATAATTTAACTGGAAAGGTTATTGCTTTCGGAGCCAGAACTCTAAAGCCCGAAAAAAATCCTGACGGAACGCCCCGAAAAGAACCCAAATATCTTAACTCCCCGGAATCGGAGATATATCACAAGGGCAGAATACTATATGGTATATACCAGGCCAAGCAGGCCATCCGGAACAAGGATAATGTCTTCCTGGTGGAAGGGTACACCGATGTGATATCGCTCACCCTGTCGGGGGTAAACAATGTTGTGGCCTCTTCGGGTACATCTCTTACCGAGGACCAGATCCTTCTAATCGGCCGGTTTACCAAGAATATTACCGTGTTGTTTGACGGTGATCAAGCAGGACTGAAGGCATCGCTTAGAGGAATTAACATGCTTCTAAAGGGAGATATGAACGTGAAAGCGGTACTGTTTCCGGACGGCGAAGATCCGGACAGCTATTCCCGAAAAGTAGGATATTCGGATTTCGGGAAGTTCCTGCATACAAGAGCCAAGGACTTTATTTCGTTTAAAACCGATCTCTATTTGGCCGATGCGCTCAAGGATCCCATAAAAAAGGCAGAAACTGTTAGGGACCTGGTGGAGAGCATTTCACTGATTCCTGACCCAATTAAACGGACGGTTTACATCAAGGAGCTAAGTGATCAACTGGATATTGATGAGCGAACTCTGGTGCTGGAACAAAACAAGTTCCTGATCCGAAAGGATCGGGACGCCAGGAAAGATCAATACAGACCTTCAGCCCCTCCGGTGGCCCAGCCGTATCAGTCCAAGAGCAAGGAGCGAATATATGATAGGGAAGTGGTAAAACTGCAGGAGAGGGAAAGTATCAGGTTGCTCATTAACTATGGCATGAACAAGATCGAGAACAAATACCATTTGTACGATTTCCTGCTGAAGGAATTGGAAGACATTCAATTTACTACCCCGGTATATGGTGAGATTTTCGAGCTTTTTAAGCAAGAATTGGCAGGAGGCAAAGTGATTGACGCCGACTTTCTCCTAAATGCCGATTCGCTGGAAATAAGACAAGAGGTCATCAATCTTATCACGGACAGATACGAAATTAGCAACAATTGGGAAGAGCTTTTCCATATTCACGTACCAAAAGAGACGGAGATCCTGAAAGATGTCGTTTTTACCAATATCCTAAGATTAAAATTCCGAGTGATTCGCAACCTTATTGGACAAAATATGAAGGATCTGAAAATTGCCGATACAAGTGAGGAGCAGAACAAACATCAGAAAATTCACGATGAGTTGAAAAAGTCGGAGATGGAAATTGCTAAGTTATTGGGTAATGTTGCGGTTTGACAGGTTGTATATACCTCCTGGAGTTTTTTATAACTAAATTGTGAATAACCTAAGTATGGCTGAGAACCAGGAAATAAAGATTGATCCTATAATATCTGCAATCGAAGATATTCGACACGGCAGGATCGTGATCGTAGTTGATGACGAAAATCGCGAAAATGAAGGTGATTTTATCTGTGCGGCCGAATGCGTGGAACCGGAGATTATCAATTTCATGGCCAAAGAGGGTCGTGGCTTGATTTGTACACCACTATTGGAGGATCGGTGCGAGGAGTTGGAACTGGACTTGATGGTGGGTAAAAACACGGCCTTGCACGAGACCCCGTTTACCGTTTCAGTTGATTTGATTGGTCACGGTTGCACGACCGGCATTTCTGCAAGCGACAGGGCCAAGACTATTCGCGCCCTGCTCGATCCGAAGATAAAGGCAGAGGAGCTGGGCAGGCCGGGTCATGTTTTTCCGCTCAAGGCCAAAAGAGAGGGAGTGCTGCGCCGGACCGGTCATACGGAGGCAGCTATAGATCTGGCTAAACTGGCTGGATTCAAGCCGGCAGGCGTCTTAGTAGAGATAATGAACGAGGACGGCACTATGGCCAGGCTCGAGAATCTCAGAGGCGTAGCTGATAGATTTGACCTTAAGCTGATCACCATCAAGGATTTGATCGCTTATCGGCTGGAAAAGGAATCTCTGATCGAGAGGGTGACCGAAGTCAATCTACCGACAGCCCATGGGGCCTTTAGGTTAGCGGCCTATCGGCAAACCATCACCGATGAAATCCACCTTGCGCTGGTGAAAGGCAGCTGGGAAAAGACTGAACCGGTAATGGTCAGGGTCCATTCGAGCTGCGTTACCGGGGACATTTTTGGTTCAATGCGTTGCGACTGTGGCAACCAACTCCATTTGGCCATGGAAAGAGTGGAACAGGAAGGAAAAGGGATTGTGCTATATATGAATCAGGAAGGTAGAGGCATTGGATTGATTAATAAACTCAAGGCGTATAAATTGCAGGAGGATGGCCTGGATACGGTTCAGGCTAATCAGGAGTTAGGCTTTAAGATGGACCAAAGGGATTATGGGGTCGGGGCCCAAATTTTACGGGATCTTGGAGTTACCAAGATCAGACTCCTTTCCAACAATCCCAAGAAACGCGCAGGATTGATCGGGTATGGCCTGGAAATTGTGGAGAATTTACCAATTGAGATACAGGCCAACCAATTTAATAAGAAGTACTTGTCGACCAAGCGAGATAAAATGGGTCACAACATATTGAAGGATGTATGAGAAAGTTGTTGTTGCTGTTAGCAATTGGCTGCGTTTCATTCCGGATTGGAGCCCAGGATTTTCCTTCTGAGATCTGGCACGAAGGAAAAGCGGTATTGGCTTCTGGGGACACCCTGGTAGGGTCCATAAAATACAGTATTGAGACCGACTTGATCCAGGTTGATATCAATAATACGGTGCAAACCTACAGCACTAGAAAGATCGCGTACTTTGAGATCTTTGACGAAACTGTTGACAACTTCAGGCACTTTTATGCCTTGCCTTATAATATAAAGCCCAATTACAAGATTCCAATTCTGTTCGAGGTCCTTTATGAGGGTCCAATGGCGTTGTTGGCAAGGGAAATGATCGTACTGGAAACCGTTCCCCAGTTTAACTATTCTTATGGATCCAGTTTTACGAGAAGAAAGCTTACCTACGAATATTATTTCTTGCCGCAGGGGTCTGAGATCGTTCGCTACAGCGGGAAAAAAAATGATCTGATTTACATCATGAGAAAGAAAACGGCCCAGATAAAGAAATTCGTCAAAAAAAACAAATTACACCACGACCGGCGGATCGATTTAATCAAGATCACCACCTACTACAATAATCTTCTGGAGGCTTCCTAGGTCACAGGCAGGAAACCATTTACCTAATTAACGTGAGTTCGATATAAAATAGAGTAGTTTATTGATAGAAAAAAGGCAGAAAATTAGTATATTAAGTCATTGACAATCAACAAAATAACTAATATTTCTACCTATGTTAACTGCTACTAAAATTACTGAAATTTTTTGTTCCATTGACGATTTTTGTCTGGATTTTGTCCCAAAATTGGAAAAAAGATTGCTGGGAAGTAAAAAGCGCAACAAACCTGGTAAGCTTTCTTTATCCGAAGTAATGACTATACAGGTCTTGTTCCAGATCTCAGGATATCGAAATTTCAAGACCTTTTACAACACATACGTTTGTGGCCACTTGCGCTCCTTCTTTCCTGATGTGGTAAGCTATAACCGAATGGTAGAACTTTGTAGTGGAAGTCTTCTGCCAATGGCTATTTATCTGAAAACACAAGGGACTGGACAGTGTACAGGTATAAGTTTTATAGACAGCACTCCGTTAAGGGTCTGTCATAACAGACGGATCCATAACCATAAAGTATTTGAAGGGTTAGCTAAAAGAGGCCATTGTTCCATCGGATGGTTCTACGGGTTTAAGCTCCATCTTATCACTGCTGATACGGGTGAAATCATCGATTTTATGCTCACACCGGGCAATGTGGATGACAGAAAGCCTCTTAAAATTGAACGGTTTATTAAGAAATTATTCGGAAAGCTCTTTGGTGATAAAGGCTACATCAGTAAGGAACTTTTTAAAAATCTGTTCTTCCGCGGAGTCCATCTGATAACCAAACTCAAACGCAATATGAAGTCCTCATCCTTAACCCCCATCATGGATGCTATAATGCTCCGTAAAAGGGCTATTTGTGAGACTATCATTGATCAACTTAAAAACATCTTCCAGATTGAACACTCCAGGCACAGGAGCCCAACTAATTTCCTTACCAACCTTTTCTCGGCTTTAATCGCTTACAACTTTTGCGAAAAAAAGCCCTCAATCAAATTGAACTACCAGGACACCGGTCAACTCTTTCTCGCTCTTTAATCATTCCTTATTGTCGAACTCACGTTAATTAGTATATGCAAAAACCCTTGATTTTAGTATCAAATGACGATGGTATTACGTCGAAAGGAATCCGAATGTTGGTCACACTTATGCAACAACTGGGAGATGTGGTTGTCGTAGCCCCTGATAGCGCTCAATCAGGAATGGGTCATGCTATCACCATAGGAGATCCCTTAAGGTTGTATGAGACTAACATATTCGCTGGCGTGGAGGCTTACAAGTGTTCCGGGACTCCCGCCGATTGCGTGAAGATTGCCAAGCAGCAGGTACATTCCGAGCGTATGCCAGATCTGGTAGTCAGCGGAATCAACCATGGCAGTAATACCTCCATTAGCGTCTTGTATTCAGGAACAATGTCCGCCGCCATCGAGGCTGCCATCGAAGGTATGCCGTCTATTGGGTTTTCCGTATGTGATTATTCTCATCGATCGGATCTCTCCTATGTCAGCGATTATGTACTTCAGATATCCCGGCAGGTTCTGGATAAAGGCCTGCCCAAAGGGGTGTCACTCAACGTAAATTTCCCCGCCAAAAACGAGGAGCCTATCCGTGGGATCAAGATTTGCCGGCAGGCCAGAGCCAAGTGGCAAGAGGAATTCGACCAGAGAACCGACCCTTATGGTCGCAAATATTATTGGATGACCGGTAGTTTTGTTAATTATGATAAAGGGGAGGATAACGATGTGTGGGCCATTGATAATAATTATGTTTCTGTGGTTCCCTGTCAATACGATCTAACGGCACATCACGCAATCGCTCTTTTGAATGATGACTGGGATTTTTAGGGTGCCAATAGATATTTGACGTACAAGTTCACCGCGGGAATTGTATTGTTAATGGGTCGACCGTAACCGGGAATAGTGTAAACATCAAAATCTTCGAAGCTGGTGTATTCGTTCATGATCCTGAACCGGAATATCCAACCAATAAAGAGGCTATTCCAAATATTATTCTCCGAACCAATTACGATCTCAATCCAGTCGGCTTCAAGGTTTTTGCGGACCAAATTCCCAGTGAAGTTATCCCACAGATCGCTTTCTATCGTGAATGTCGATCGATCCTCGAACATGCCCTTGGCATATCTTAATCCAAAGTAAACTTTGTTGTTCAAGTCAATACTCCCTACCCAATCGGCACCCACCCGATAATAGGTTCCTTCTGAAATGTATTGTCCGTTTTTAATGGCGCGCCGGGGTTTGATCTTTCCGTAGCCATATTCAGCCGCCAGGCGGATCTTATTTTTGTATAGAAGACCAACGTTCACTTCGTACTTAGTCTCAAAATCTAGCAGGAAACTCCCCAGTTTTGCATAGTCAAGGCCAATTTCCAGCCCTGACTTGGGTTTTACGACCTCGCCTTCATCTTCAATTTCCTCAGAGCTTACTTCAGGATCGTCCTCCTGCCCAATCAGGTCAGTGCATGCCAGAAAGAGCAAAAAGATAAATCCAAGCTTAGTAGAACAGGCGCAGTGTGACTTCAGCATTGGTACAGTCGCGGTTGGCGCAAATAAACGAAGCAGAATCATAAGTGTGCAACTTCAACGTCATGGAATCGGCTCGAAATTGCACGAAGTCCTTATCAGTCTGAAACAATTCCAATGTGTAGGTCAAAGCCAGCGTGTCAATCTGCAGGTCAGCAAGATTGGGCTGGAAACTGTTAATAACAAACGATGAAGAATCCTCATTCATATTAAGCGGAAATTGATATTCCGAGGCACTTCCATCCCGTATTACTTCAATCTGACCCGGTGGTATACCATTGATGGATTCGAAACTAACGTTCAAAGGTTTGTTGTCCTGAACAGAAAAGAATTCAACCGCAAATACGGGTTCAGTCTTGCGGATTTCGCAGTCATTGCAAGTGCAACCCAAAGCCACAAAGAACCCTAATCCAAGTATATAAGCTTTGATGTTCATTGCTCCCAAATAAGGTGCCAAATATATAACATTAAGGACCTAATAGGGATCAACATCCAAGACTACGCCAGTGTTTTTCAATTGTTTTGATTTCCTACATTCTTCGATTTGTATTAGTATGAGTTTCTTCGCGGCTTTTAGATCCACTTTTTCTCTTTTGAATCTTAGTAGCAATTCCATCCTGAATTGGTTTCGAATTCTTGGGATTAGCGGTTCGTGGGGCTCAGAGACTATATTGGGCGGAAAAGCCTTCTCCATTTGCCTAAACAAGTGCCAGGAATCGGAATAATTCTCTTCCCTATCCCGGTTCTTGGTGATGATCTTGACCAGTCGATAATAAGGAGGATACTTAAACTTTGCCCTTTCCGAAAGTTCCAACTCATAGAAAGTCTTGAGATCCTGGTCGATGATCATCCGAAAAATGGGCTGATTCAAATTGTTGGTTTGGATAATTACGGTACCCTTCTTTTTTCTCCGTCCCGCCCGACCACTGACCTGGGTAATCAGTTGAAACGCCTTTTCGTAAGACCGGAAGTCAGGGAAATGAATCATTCTGTCCGCATCAAAAACTCCAACCAAAGAAACATGGTCAAAATCCAACCCTTTGGTTACCATTTGAGTACCGACTAGGATATCAATTTCCTGCTGATCGAACCCTTGCAGGATTCTTTGGTAACTCAGCTTGGTCCGGGTAGTATCCAAGTCCATGCGCACGATTTTGGCTTCCGGATATGCCTCGGCCAAGTCCACTTCCAGTTTCTCGGTGCCATACCCCCTTGTTACAACCTTGGTTGAGCCGCAAGCCTTACACCGCGATGGAACCCGGGCTCTAAAACCACAGTAATGGCAGCGCAGTTCTTCCGAATAAAGATGGTACGTTAGGCTCACGGCGCAATTCTCACATTTAGGAATATCTCCACATTCCATGCAAGTCAAAAATGGTGCATAACCTCTCCTATTCTGGAAGATGATGGCCTGTTCGCGAGACTCGAGGACTCTTTCCAGGGCCTCGATGAGAACCGGGGTGAATTCTCCCCGCAATCGTTTTTTGTTCCTCTCAAGCTTTAGATCCGCCAAAATTATTTCCGGCATTTGGGAATCCCCGAACCGCTTCGGCAGATGCACCCATCCGTATTTTCCGGAGAGGGCGTTATAATAGGACTCAAGACTGGGGGTCGCTGATCCCAGGACGGTCTTGGCATGATGCATACCAGCCAGAACGATTGCCAAATCACGAGCATGGTATCGGGGAGCAGGGTCGTATTGCTTGTAGGAATTTTCATGCTCCTCATCAACGACCACCAGCCCCAGGTTATCAAACGGCAGGTACAGGGCAGATCTAACCCCGATTACAAATTGAAATTGGCCGCTGAGCACACCTTTCCATATCTCTACTCGCTCATTGTCCGAAAATCGAGAATGATAAACCCCCAGTTGGTCGCCAAAAACAGCTCGCAGTCGACCTACGATGTGGGTGGTCAAGGCAATTTCGGGCAACAGGTACAATACCTGGCTTCCGCCACTGAGGGCATTCTGGATCAGGTCTATGTAGAGTTCTGTTTTACCACTTCCGGTTACCCCCTGGAGTAGAATCGTTTCTTTAGTTTCGAACTGCAGCAGGATCTCTTTTTTGGCATTAAGCTGGTCCGTCGTCAGGGTCACCCTGGAGGTTGGCTGGATTTTATCCGGCTCAAACCGGGGGACGATTACTTCGAACTCGTCAAGTATCTTATTTTTTATAAGGGTTTTTATGGAGGATCTGGACAGGTCTCCTTTGGTAAGGTCAGCTTGATCGATCCCCTTCTGATTTAAAGAGCGATCCTGCAAAACCGGAATTAAATGCAGATACTTCAGCAAGACATCTGCTTGCTTGGGCTTTTTTTCCAGGCTGGATAGGATTTCTTCAAGATCTTCCTCCTCCAATAAATGTGGAGATAATCGGATTCGCTTTTCCCGTTTGGGGGTGTATTTGTCTTTTATCTCCTCAAAAATCAAAATGGCGTCCTTTTGGATAAGTGATTTAAGAACTGGATGGATCTGTTTGAGCCGGAGCAACTCACCGGCCTCACCATAAGTTAGAGATTGATTATTCTCCAAGGCCGAGAGTAATTCAAATTCGTGATCCGATAACTGATAGGGTGAGTCCCCCAAATCGAATTCCGGCCGTTTTTGAATTCTTGACTGACTGCTGAGCTTCAGGCCTGAGGGCAGCGCCACGTTAAGAACCTCCCCTACAGTGCACATGTAATAGTTGGCAATCCAGTCAAACAACCGAAGCTGTATGTCATGTACCAGGGGATCCGGCTCCAGTTGCTCCAGAATATATTTAGCTTCATAATTTTCAGGGGGCCGCCGGTGGATTAGTGCTATAATACCAGTCAGCACCTTTTTGGAGCCGAATTGTACTATCACCCGGCACCCGACTTTGAGTGAAACATTGAGAGACTGGGGTAATCGATAAGTGAAATACCGGGCAATGGGAACCGGAAGAATAACATCGGCAAACCAAGTGTCTCTTTCCGGCGGTGCCTCGATGTTTAGAGATAATTTCGTCAATTCAATCTATTTGAGTGAGCGCATCTTCAACGCTGGTTACAGGCAATTTGCAGGTACGGTCCTTGCAAACATAAATAAGGGTCTGACCTTTTCGGGGCACCTTGTCGCGGAGCAAGGAAATTTCGCTTTTGGACGTGGTTCCGAGATACACTGCTTGAGCCTCTATTTTTGGTCTGAGCTGTTTGAGTAGACTAACAGCATTGGGGCCCACAATCGCAATTTCGTAATTTGGTGAGACAATTTGTGTCATCAGAGACGCCCATTTAGCCAGCGAGCCAGGGTGTTCCTTAGTCAGATGAGCCATTCTTGAAATCATATTCTCGGCTGTCCGGATGTAGCCGGAATTGTCTGTGATTGTCCCTAATTGAAGCAGCACCTGGGCCATGACTGAATTTGAGCTAGGGATGACGTTGTCAAATAGTTCTTTTTTCCTGGCAATTAGATTTTCGGATCTAGTCCCTGTGAAAAAAAAGAGGCCATCCTTTTGGTCATAGAACTCGGCCATGGCGAATTCAACCAGTTTGGTTGCCAGCTTGAGCCATTGCTCTTCAAATGTGATTTGATATAACAAGGTCATTGCAAGAGAAACCGCGGCTAAGTCTTCCAGATACCCGGGGAGTTTGGATTGACTATTCTTGTAACTTCTATAAATGCCTTGATCGGAGATCATTTTTTGTTTGAGGAATGATGCGCTGGTGATGGCTAATTCCAGGAATCGTTCGCTTCCAAACGTCGCGTAAGCATCGCACAGACCCTTTAACATCAAACCATTCCAGCCTGCCAGTATCTTATCGTCCAAACCCGGACGAACCCTTGATGATCGGGCCTCCAGGAGTACACTTTTGACATGCTTCAACCTCGTAATGAATGCCTCCAGGGTTAATTCGGACTTTCGGGCAAATTCGTCAGGGGGGTCATTAATGTGAAGGATGTTCTGTCCATCCTCCCAGTTTCCGCCGGCCTGTACATTGTAGTACTGTTCAAATATTTCGAAATCGGAGCCCATGATTTCCCGTACTTCCGTGTAACTCCAGACGTAATATTTCCCTTCTCTACCCTCACTATCAGCATCCAGGGCTGAGAAAAAACCTCCTTCAGAACTCATCAATTCTCTTTGAACAAAATCAATCGTCTCTTCGACGATCGTGGCGAAAAGTGGGTTCGGGCTTAATTTGTACGCCGCAGAATAGAGGCTTACCAGTTGCCCGTTGTCATAAAGCATTTTCTCAAAGTGGGGTGCAAACCACCGTTCGTCTACAGAATACCGGGCAAATCCACCTCCGATTTGATCATAGATTCCACCCAAAGCCATGGATTCCAAGGTGAGATTCAACTGATCCAGGGCTTGACGGTCCTGTGTGAGTTTGAAGTAATCGATGCTGAATTCACCATTAACTGGCATTGGAAACTTAGGGGCACCTGCGGTACCTCCCAATTCGGTATCGAAGCTTTGAGATAGTTTTTTGAAGGTGGACTCCATGTCCATCCTGGATGGCAGATCCAGGCCCGGATCCAATTTCTGAAGTGGGGCCTCGTTGCGGGTAAGCGCCTCAACAAATTGATCAGCCGAGCTTTCAAGTTGCGCCCGGTTTTTGTTGAAGGCCAGACTTATTTGCTGGATCAGCCTGACCCATTGATCAGGTGGAAAGTAGGTCCCTCCATAAAAGGGTTTCTGATCTGGGGTTAGGAATAGGTTGAGAGGCCATCCGCCTTGTACCCCCATGGCATGTATGGCATCCATATAGATCTGGTCAAGGTCCGGCCTCTCTTCACGGTCTACCTTAATGCACACATAGTTCTGATTCATCTCTTGAGCTATCGAGTCGCTTTCGAAGGACTCCCTTTCCATGACATGACACCAGTGACAAGCGGAATAACCGATGCTCAATATGATAGGCTTCTCGTCCAACTCAGCTTTCTTCAGGGCTTCAGGCCCCCATGGATACCAATCCACTGGATTTGATGCGTGCTGCAAAAGATAAGGGCTGGTTTCTTCCGCCAATCGATTGAAGTGCTTTTGCTGACTCAAGTAAGTTGGCTTTTGATATGGTCGATTTCCGGGGTCACGTCAACCGGGTAATCCAGAGACTCCAGTTGGAGGAGTGTTTTTCTAAGAAATTGCTGGTGCCGGGTGGACGCCGGATGGAACGGTCGGTGAGACAAGGAGCTTTTGATCACTTTCCACATTTTCAGGAATTCAAGAGCCTGATTATCAAAATAGGCCTTGGAGAACTTTTCCCAGATGTAGTCCTCCGCCTTTGAGGATAGATGGAGCATATCCGGGGCATAAAACCGATAATCCCTCAAATCGTCTAATATCAATTCATAGCTGGGAAAATAGCTCACCCGATCATATTCCTGGTCTACACTGTGGCAAGCCAATCGCAGGGTAGCCTTGCTAACTTGATTTAGTTCTAGCGAATCCCGCAAATGGCGGACCGGGCTAACGGTCAGAATGAGCCGAATGCCCGGGTTAATCTCCATAAGAACTTGATAGAACTGGTCGAAGCCCTTTAGAATTTGCTTTCTTGACAGGAGTAGTTTATCAAATTGATCTGCAGGAATTTTGTGGCAATTGGCCACTATTTCACCGTTGTCTATTCGTTGGTAGACCCACGCGGTCCCAAAAGAAAGCACCAGCCAGTGGCACTCGCCCAAGAAGTTGTGTACTCGGTTTATTCTATGCTCCACCTCTGTTTTCAAAACCTCGCGATCCATAGCAGATGCAGCTGAATGTAAAAAATAATTAAAGAAAACCTCTTCTCTTTGACCGTAAGAGTCTAGTGGGGGATAGGTCTTGGACAAAGCGAATTGTAATAGTTTAAGGATCGACACGGGGTTGAATATCACTCCAAAAGGATTGCATAAGGAAGGGAATTTGCTCTCCAGGAGTCGATTTCCGATGACATCGGCGAAGCACGATCCAATGGTTAGAGTCGACGCCTCTAGAGTGACTTTGTTAGTAGAAGGCTTGGGATTTAATTCAGTCCTAAACATAGGGTCGCTTCGTTGTTCTGAATTTACCACAAATAAAAAAGCGTTTCCCAGTCTGAGAAACGCTTTCTTTCGGGTTACGGTTATTTATTCGGAAACAACCTGGAATTTCAATTCCTTCTTTACTTCTTTATGCAGTTCAAGAATCGCGCTGTGGTCGCCCAGGGATTTAATATCTCCCTGAATGGCGATGTATTTACGATCGACCTCGAATCCCTTTTCTTTCAATAAATCGGAAAGCTGAAGGGTGGTAACCGCACCGAAGATCTTACCACTTTCTCCAGCTTTGGTCGTGATAACAATTTTCAATTCCCCAATGGCGTTTGCCAGTTCTTCCGCATCCACCTTGATTTTTTCCGCTTTGTGAGCAGCCTGCCTGATATTTTCAGCGATCATCTTTCGATTGTTGAGGCTAGCAATGATGGCGTACCCCTGGGGTATCAGATAGTTTCGGCCGTATCCGGATTTAACCTTAACTATATCGTCCTTGTATCCCAGCCCGGGGATATTCCGTCTCAAAATTATGTCCATGAGCTTTTATTTTAGGGAATCGGCGACGTAAGGCAATATCCCTAGATGACGGGCTCGCTTCACCGCCTGGGCTACCTTTTTTTGGAATTTCAAACTTGTTCCCGTAAGACGGCGCGGCAACAACTTACCCTGGTCATTCACAAATTTGAGCAAAAAATCACCATCCTTATAGTCGATGTATTTGATTCCGTTTTTCTTGAACCGACAATATTTCTTCTTGGTGCTATCCCGATTGATGGGTTCGTTCATTAAGGTCATGACACAGCTGGCTCCTCCTTAGCTTGTGGCTCAGGTTTTTTCCTGAATTCCCCTTTTCTTCTTTTTTCATTATACTCCATGGCGTGCTTATCTAAAGCAACCGTCAGGAAGCGCATCACTTTCTCATCCCGCCTTAATTCTGTTTCAAAAGGTTTGATTACCGAAGGCTCTGCTTCAAACTCAAAAAGATTGTAGAAGCCAGTGGACTTGTGCTGGATGGGATAAGCAAGCTTTCTTAGACCCCATTCTTCGTCATTGGTGATCTTGCCATTATTCTCTTTCAAGACCTTTTTGAATTTTGTAACAGTATCCTTCATCTGGTTCTCAGATAAAACGGGAGTTAAAATGAATACTGTCTCATAGTTTTTCAACATCAGTTGCTGTAGAATTATTTGGCCTGCAAAATTAGGATAATTATGCTACTTAAGCAACGACCCCGATGCCATAAACATGTTTATTTCACTACAAAACTAGCTGAACCAATTTCCATACCATCAGCGTAGATCCTCAAACTGTGTTGTCCCAAGGTGTAATCGCTGCCCTTGTCGTATTGGAAACTCAGCGCCTGTCCGGTGTTATCGAACAAAATATCTTGTTTGGCCGTATAGAATTCTTCCTTGTTATCCAAGATAAAAGTCCCCGAGCCGGTGGCTACATCAAATAGAACGTTGCCCCCAGGCTCCAAAATGCGAATCAGAATTGCCTTCCCCGCGATAGGTGCAACCTCGTTCTTGACCAAATTGAATGCGATAATCAACTTATCGATCTGACGGTTCTTAAAACTGCCCTCCCGTTCTTTGCCGGTGCGACTCACCGCCCGGATCCTGATATTTTCGGCTTGAAGTTTGGAGGCAACTTCCACCTTCTTTTTCAGTTCTTCCCGAGTCTTGTTTAAATCTGAAATTGATCGGTTCAAATCATTTTTCTCCACCTTGAGGGTAACGTTTTCGGATAGCAGGCTCTCGTTCACTTGTCTCAATTTTTCGATCTCCAAATCTTTTTGAAGAAGCAACTCGCGATAACCCTCAACCCTGTCCCTTACCTCGGCCAGTTGTCTGTTCTTAGATGTTAGGATTTGCTTTTTCTCCTCTTCTATCTCCTCCTGAAGTATTATCAGGTCTTCAATATCACCTCCCAGCTCTTGAACCTCTTCAATCCTTTTGTCCAACTCATCTCCCACTGAATCAAGTTTGAATATTGTAAGCTTCAATTCCACCTCCTGGGCAACATTTCGTTCCTGCAACTTCTGGTTTTGAACAATAAAATAACCGGCTGCTCCAAGCAGTAATATTAAGATGACCACAAGAATCCAAATTATAGATTTGTTGTTCTTGGACGTTTTTGGCGAATCGCTCGGTGGAACGTTACTCGAGGGGCCGTCGATCATGATTTTTTTGAAATCCTTTTGGGCCGCAAATTTAGTTCAAAGTTGGGCAAAACAGCAACCTCCCGGATCGGGTAGTCAGAAAAACAACCTTAGATCCTGGCGGCTGAAGTCCGGTCGGAATAAGATGATTCCGCATTCGAAGAGGTCCAAAGTCTGAGCGGCTACAAGTTCGAATCTGATCTTTTTCCAGGCCCTCTCCATTTCCAGACTTGAGTGAATATCGTGAATTACCAGTATTGCGTTTTCGCTGGTAATTTGTTGACAAAGTCGGAAATAGTTCAGTGTCGCATCGTAGCGATGATTCGCATCAATGAAAACCAGGTTGAAAGTTGTTCCTTCTGAAACGACCTTGGGCAGTTCAATTTCTATATGTCCAATAATCAGCCGTATATTTCGCTTACCTGATCTTTCAAAGAGGTCCTGGGCTAGATCTGCAGTTTGTGGACAACCCTCTATTGTAGTTACCTGAGCTTCCATCGACATGGCCAAGTAGAGGGCATTGATTCCAAGTGAGGTCCCTAATTCCAGAATGTTCTTGGCTCCAACAAAATGGTTGGTTCGGTATAGAAAGCGTGAGAAACCAGGACTGGTGAGAGAACGACTGGCAATCCGGCTTATGGGTATGGTATCCCCTCCGCGGGTTCCATAGTCGGTTCTACTAATGATTCGGTCATCCATTAGCATAGAGCGGCGGTATTCTTCAATTGCATTGAATTCGGGGACATCCAATGCACCTTTCACCACTTCGTTATAAAATTTAAACAAATACGGGGAGTGAAGGGAGTGTTGGTCGACTGCAAGGAAAAAATGTTGGAGGAAGCTAAGGCCTTGATGCAGGTTCAACATCCAAGGCACTCAGTTGAGCCTGAATGGAACTACCATTGTAAACTCAGGGATCACTACCTTAAAAGATCGGCCATCAACAATCCGTTCCATTGTGTAGGTTCCGAACATTTTGCCTATACCCGACTTCAAGTTACAGCCAGATACATATTGATGGTGTTCGCCCGGCTCTATTACGGGTTGCTTTCCGACTACGCCCTCGCCCTCAACTTCACGCAGTTTGCTTTGAGCATCATGAATATGCCAGTGGCGCCGAAGAAGTTGAATCGTATGGCTACTAGCGTTTTCGATCGAGATTCGGTAGGTGAAAACAAAATGCTGCTGACTGGGACTTGAATATTCCGGTTGGTATTCGGTCTCAACACTGACCTTTATGCCTTTTGTGATCTCAGTTACCATTCAAGACAAAAAATAGATTAGGGCGGTGAGCAGATTTTGACTCCTTGCAATTATAACCTTTTTCTATTTAAATATTTGGTTGTCAAAAGTCAAATAAACCCGGCTCTTCTTTTTTAGATCCGGGACATTGTCTTTGGGGCTCTTAGCAGTAAGCATCACACTGGATTAAATTCCATCGCAACCTGAGTCGAACTGCCCGAATCACTCTGATGATGTGGCTTCTTTTTGACTGAAATACTTCAGGCGCTCAAGAATTTGGTTTATTTTTTCCATAACCTTTATAAATTGAGCCCAATTATGGAGGTTAGGATAGCTTCGTCCTGGAGGGAAAAGTTGACCAATGAGTTTTCCAAAGATTATTTTAGCCAATTGGTTGAATTTGTTCGCTCTGAATACAAAACACAGCAGGTTTATCCACCAGGCAAAGAGATTTTCAGTGCCTTTGATCATTGCGACTTTGAACTGGTTAAAGTCGTGATCCTGGGGCAGGATCCTTACCACGGTCGAGGTCAGGCCAATGGGTTGTGCTTTTCGGTAAGGGATGGGATCAAAATGCCACCTTCCTTGGTGAATATTTTTAAGGAAATCAAAGATGATCTTGGGATCGAAATACCTGAATCGGGCAACCTCGAGCGCTGGGCCAACCAGGGTGTTTTGCTGCTGAATGCAACCCTGACGGTACGGGCCGCAAGTCCTGGGTCCCATCAAAACAAGGGGTGGGAACAGTTTACCGACCAAGTGATTGCCTGCATTTCAGGGGAGAAAGCAGGTGTGGTTTTTCTCTTGTGGGGCACTTACGCTCAGAGGAAAGGATCGATAATAGATACAAACCGTCATTTGGTGTTGGAATCTCCTCATCCCTCGCCTTTTTCCGCCGAACGAGGCTTCTTTGGCTGTAGGCATTTTAGCAAGGCCAATGAATACCTAATTGAGCACCGTCAGCCTCCGATAAACTGGTAATTAGTGGATAAGGTTAAATAGCCTGCTCCACCGGACCTTTTCCAATAAACCAGCATTTGGGTCCAGAGAAAACCATATGAATAAAGCCTTCCCAACTACATGGTCCTCCGGAACAAAACCCCAAAACCTGGAGTCCTCGGAATTATGACGATTGTCGCCCATCATAAAGTAGTAGTCCTGCTTAAAGCGATACGCGTCTACTTCAATGCCCTCTAGAAGTAATTTGCCATTCTCGATGGACACGTCATCGTGGCCTTCATAGTGGGTAATGACCGATTGATAGGTGGCCAGGTTTTCCGGTGTCATCTGCACCACCATTCCTTCATAAGGAATCTTTAAGGGTCCAAAGAAGTCCTCGTTCCAAGGAAATGTCTCTGGGTCCGGAAATACTCTGGGATTGATCTGATCCTCACTCATGTGGATCGGATGGACATCCTGTACAAATGTAAGAGATTTAAGTGTCTCGACTACCTCGGGCGTGGAGTGAATAATGTAGCCGTTGTCCGCAGCATAAAAATCGGTAATGTCGTATTTCCTAAACACCCTGTCCTTTATGGACTCATTGGAAATCACTTGATAACGGTATTGCATAAATTCTGGATTCTCTCCCTGTTCCCCGTTGACAAAGACCTGAAGATTCCTCACTTCAATTTCGTCCCCTGGAGTCCCGATGCACCGTTTGATATAGTGTACTCTTAAGTCGGACGGATGCTGGTACTCCAGCGGGTAATTGAAAACTACCGCATCGCCTCTTTGCACTTCTGTAAACCCAGGCAGACGAGTTTGGGGAAACTGGATCCAATCAAGATAGGATGGGATTTGGGTGCCCCAAAAATACTGGTGTGCCAGGGGGAATTGAATAAGGGTCTTGGGGGTCCTGGCGCCGTAATGGAACTTGCTTACGAAAAGATAATCGCCCACCAACAGCGATTTTTCCATGGAAGAGGTCGGAATAGTGAAAGGCTCTACCAGCAATCCCCGAATAAGGGTAGCCGCAATAATTGCGAAAATGATGGAATCAACCCATTCCCTAAGATCAGATTTCTTAGTAGCCTTTGGTTTTGTTTTTTGACCTTCTTCCGAGGAACTCCTTTCCCAGAATTTCAACTTCGTAGTATCAGGTACCCAATTCATTTAAGGCGCAAAGGTAAGAAAAGGGGGATAACTCATTTGGCTATAGACAAACAAATTTCAGATAAGCGGTAGTGACTAGGAATCGCCAAGCACATTGGCCAAATAATCATCCATGCTAAGAATTCCTTTACGGTCCTTTATCCATTCTGCAACCATAACCGCTCCCAGGGCGAATCCCCTTCGACTGTGGGCCAAGTGTTTTATTTGCAGTTCATCGATCGGGGAAGAATAAGTTACCGTGTGAGTTCCCGGGACCGTACCCTCCCTGATTGAGCTAATAGTTAATTCATCCACCTCCTTTGTTTTTTCACCTGCCCATCTTTTTTTTGGAGAATAATTTGCAATAATTCCTTCAGCAAGTGTTATGGCGGTACCACTTGGAGCATCCTTTTTCTGAGTATGGTGGATTTCTTCAACAGACACATCGTAATCGCGGTAATAATTGTTCATTAGCCGAGCCATGAACTTGTTCAGCCTGAAGAAGAGATTAACTCCTATGCTGAAATTGGAGGCATAAAAGAAGCACCCGTTGTTAACCCGACATGCTTCCTCCACCCGGGTCCAATTACTCAGCCAACCGGTTGTCCCGGATAATATGGGGACGCCTTTTTCAAGCGCCAGCTTAATATTCTCTACAGCCGAATCGGGTTGAGTAAATTCTATGCCGATATCCAATTCATTCCAGTCAACGCTATCCAGTTGTTCCTGGTTATCAATGTCGATTTTGAACGGTACCTGGTGACCCCTGGACACGGCAATTTCTTCAATGGTCCTTCCCATTTTGCCGTAGCCGAACAGAATAATCCTCATAATTAGAAATTTAAGGTAATTGATATTCCAGTAACCGGGCCGGGGAAATAGGCGACTTGGTCTACGGTTGGAGCTACCTTAAGACTAAGATCTTGGTTTACATCGAAGTCCTTCAGATGCGCGTCGATATGGGCGTCCAGAACATTTAAGAAATACAGAACGACTGTTAGTCCAAGCATAAGGTCCCGCGTGCGGCGCCATTGATCGGTTCTGCGACGGAGCGAATCTTCACTAAGATTTGAGTCGTTTTCAGTGCGTGGATCAGGGTCGGTCTCGGCCAACAGCAGCTTGCGGAAGATGTTATACCGCTCGTGGCTGAATTCGATGAAATAGCCAAAAAAGGCGAAGCCGCCATAGATAATTGGAATTTTCCAGTATTTCTTGTTATAGGCCTGACCCAATCCGGGAAGGACTCCAGAATAAAGGGCGGCCTTCGCTGCAGGTTTCTCTTGGGTCGAATCGTAAGCCACCTCGACAACCTGAATCGAGTCAGCATTCAAAACAACAGAATCGGTGGTCTCTACTGCCAAAGTGGAGTCGAATACAATTTCCGTTTCCTGACCGACCACAGCCTGGGCCATAAGAACGATGCTAAAAACTGATCCGGGAAGAATTCTGAATTTCATTTGAAATCAATGATCTCCAAAATTCGTTCCAAATCTTCCGCCGAATAAAATGGGATCCGAATTTCTCCCTTGGATTTTTGATCGCTCTTAACCAAGATCTTGGTGCCGAGGAAGGACGAAAGTTCAGTTTGTAGCTTCCTTACTTCCGCATTGGGTGTCGATTTTGGGGCGGGTTTTGGGTCCAGGGATTTGGCCGCCGCACCGGAAACAAGTTGTCTAACAAGCTGCTCAACGTTGCGAACTGAAAGGTGATAATCCAGAATCTTCCTGAGCAGTGTCAATTGCAGATCGATATCTTCCACCGCGAGGATGGCCTTGGCATGGCCCATAGTAATACGATTATCCCTCAGGGAAATTTGAATGTCCGGAGGAAGTTTTAGTAGTCTAAGATAATTATTCACCGTACTTCGATTCTTTCCTACTCTTCCTCCCAACTGTTCCTGATTAAGACGACATTCAGCAAGTAACCTCTGGTAACTCAAGGCTATTTCAATGGCGTTGAGATTCTCTCTTTGGATGTTTTCGATGAGGGCCATCTCCAGCATTTGTTGGTCGTTAGCAGTTCGAATGAAGGCTGGAATTCCATTTAGCCCCGCCATTTTGGAGGCCTGGAGCCTTCGCTCCCCGGAAATAAGCTGATACCTGTTTTTCCCTCTGCGCCGTACGGTTACTGGTTGGATAATGCCCTGAACCTTTATGGAATCGGCCAGCTCCTCCAATGACTCCTGATCAATCTTTGACCTTGGCTGAAAAGGGTTGCTTTCAATCTTTGAAATCAGGATTTCGCTAATTGAGCTGGCGGTGTCATGGATGATTTGGTCTTTGATTACCTTAGCCGAATCTTCCAGCAATGCCCCTAGGCCTCGTCCTAGAACGCTTTTTCTCCTGCCTGGACTTTTCGGACTCATATCTTGCTTAACGTTAGTCCGTTTTTGGTCAGTATTTCTTTAGCCAGGTTCAAATAGCTGACGGCACCTTTGCTGTGCGCATCGTGTGAAATTATCGGCAATCCAAAGGATGGCGCTTCACTGAGTCTTATGTTCCTGGGAATTAGAGTTTGAAACACCATTTTTCGGAAATGGGTTACGACCTCTTCAACCACCTGGTTGGAAAGGCGAAGGCGGACGTCGTACATGGTCAAGAGGATTCCTTCTATTTCTAAACCCGGATTCAGTCGCGACTGTATGATCTTTATGGTATTCAGTAATTTGCCAAGGCCTTCTAAAGCAAAATACTCACATTGGACTGGTATGATCACCGAATCGGCCGCAGTTAGGGCGTTTATGGTAATCAACCCCAGTGAGGGTGAGCAATCTATTATGATAAAGTCATAGTCATCCTTCAGCTGCCTCACTACCCCGGCCATTTTCTCCTCACGGTGATCCATGTTCACCATTTCGATTTCGGCACCAACCAGGTCGATATGGGAGGGAAGCAAGTAGAGGTAATCGATTTCAGTTTTCACAATGCAGTCCTGGACGGAGATTTCGCCAAGCATGGTTTCGTAGATACTCCGGGTGATTTCCCTGGGATTGAATCCTATTCCCGAGGTTGAGTTGGCCTGGGGATCGGCGTCCACTATCAGAGTTTTGAACTCAAGTGCGGCCAAACTAGCCGCCAGGTTGATTGCCGAGGTGGTTTTGCCTACTCCACCTTTTTGGTTAGCGATTGCCAGGATCTTACCCATGAAATTTCAGAGAAATTATCAGCGTACTTTGCGCTTTTTGCCCGTTTCCTTGGCCTTCATCGCCTCCTCCAGCCGGGTCTGGAATTTAGACTTCTTTTTGCCCACATTCCGTTTCCGATTTTCGTCCAGTACCTGTCTTATTTTTTCTTCATCTATAAATCTTTTGATCAATGCTTGTTGGCCGAAGGTAACCATATTTTGGACAAAGTAGTAAAAAGTCAGACCCGCAGAGAATGAGTTCAAAATGAACATAAACATCACCGGCATCATGTAAGAAATTGACTTCATGGGTCCCTGCACGGTGGTCATTTGATTGTTCATCCAGGTGTAGAGAATTGTGGATCCTGTCATCAGGATGGTAAAAAGACTAACGTGGGACCCATAGAATGGAATCGTAAATGGCAAATCAAGGATTGAATCATAGGTCGACAGGTCATGGGCCCATAAAAAGCTTTCCTGCCGAAGCTCAATTGAGTTGGGAAAGAAATTGAACATGGCTAAAAGAATCGGCATCTGGAGCAGCAACGGGATACATCCGCTCAACGGGTTTACGCCAACCTGTTGGAACAGCTTCATTTGTTCGGCCTGTACTTTTTGCATGTCATCTCCGTACTTTTTCTTAAGCTCGTCGATTTCAGGCTTCATGACCTTTTGCTTGGCCATCGATAGATAGGATTTATAGGAGAGAGGAGATAGTATGACCTTGATAATGAGCACCAGAATGACAATGATTATGCCATAGTTGGATATATACTGCTCCAGAAAGTTGAATATGGGTATTATCAGGTATTTGTTGAACCAGCTAAACAAAGACCAGCCCAAATACACGTTTTCTGAAAACCCAGCAGTTACTTTCTTCAGGATTTGGTAGTTATTGGGACCAAAGTAAAACTCGAAATTCGCTCCACTCTGTTGTACCTGATTCAAGGGCAAGGCAAACGCGGCGAAAGTATTCTTGACGACCGAGGAGTCCGTTGGGTCTACCATGGTTCGGACATAGCCCCCGCTAAAGGCATCGGCGGCGACTAATCCGGTGGTAAAAAAATGCTGCTTAAAGCTAAACCATTTTACCGCCTGATCTAGCTGTTCTTCCTCGGGATCGGTTGACCTTTCACTAAGATAATCAAACTGGCCATCAACGGTGTAATAGTTGATAGTTGTAGTGTTTCGGGAATCCAGCAAGTTCTCTTCTACGGCCTTGATGTTATTGGTCCATTCGAGAAAAAGGGTCTGTCCGACCAGTTCATCGTCGAGACCGTGCATTTCAAGGCGGTAGCCTAGCTGGTACCCGGTTCCCTGCAGGCCATAGGTTTGCTTGATCCACCGTCCATTACCCAGGTCCATGGTAAGCGTCACTTCGGACGAATCTGATCCGGAGAGATCCAACCTGGAACGGTCACTCCGAAAAAATAGTTGAGATAGTTCAATTTCGTCCTGGAGAGACGGAAGTTTGAAAGTGTAGTAGCTACTGGCCTCATCCAGCAAAACCAGTGGTTGCTTATCAGAGGTCAGAAACTTCTTGAGAAGCACCTCTTTGACTATGCCCCCTTGCGAATTTAGCACGACCCTGATATCCTCATTCTCTAAAACCACCTCGGTCGGGGATCCTTGAGCGGCTTGGGAGAATATACCCAAAGACTGCTGTCTTTGTTGCCGCAGCAGCGAGTCCTGGCGCGTGTTAATTTTTTCCGGCTGCAGGGTTTGTCCGGCTTCCTCCGGGATCGCAGGAACCGCTTCCAGGGTGTCTGCGGGAAGCGGCTCATGGGTAATTGGCGGCCGGCTGAAAAACTGAAAGTATATTAGCAGCAGTGCGGTTATCAGGACCAAACCGATTGCCTGGTTTTTATCCATGAATTGGGTTCAAAATTGAAGCTGCAAAGTTATAGGATTTGCTGTTTATAGTTGCCAGGAAGGCCAAATTATTTGGAGCCATTCAGCCGCATTTCAAGGGCGGCTTTCACGAAGCGGACGAATAACGGGTGTGGTTTGGCCACCGTACTTTTGAGCTCAGGATGAAATTGGCAACCAATAAACCATGAGTGGTCTTTTAATTCAACCAACTCGACCAGGCCGGTCTCGGGGTTGAAACCGGAGGCCGTCATACCGTATTTTTCAAGTTTATCCAAGTAACGATTATTAAATTCGTAACGATGACGGTGACGCTCGCGAATTTTGGATTTACCATAGGCCTGAGCCGCCTTAGATCCTTTCTTGACATTGCATTTGTAGGCCCCCAATCTCATCGTGCCTCCCATCAAAGTAACCTGCTTTTGTTCCTCCATAAGGTCGATGACCGGGTTTGAAGTGTCCTTATCGAGCTCGGTGGAGGACGCATTTTTCATACCGAGGACATTACGCGCATATTCTATTACAGCGCATTGCATTCCCAGGCATATTCCAAGGAATGGCACATTGTTTTCACGAGCATAACGTGCTGCTTCAATTTTGCCATCAAGGCCTCTTCTTCCAAATCCAGGAGCAACAAGGATCCCCTGAAGTTGATCAAGAATCTTTTCCCCCTCTTGATCATCCAGGTCTTCAGAGTCAATTAGCTTGAGGTCTACTTTGCAGTCGTTGATGACCCCTGCGTGAGTGAACGATTCAATTATCGATTTGTAAGCGTCCGGAAGCCTCACGTACTTGCCCACCAAGCCAATGCTGACTTCTTTGGTAGGGGTTTTGAGTCGGCCCAGGAACTCTTTCCACTGTTCGATTTGCGGTTCTCCTTTATGAGCCAGTTTCAATTTGGTCAGCACCCGTTCATCCAGCTTTTCTTTTTTCATTAAAACCGGGACGTCGTAAATAGTTTCGGCATCAATTGCTTCTATTACCGAATTCAGGCCAACATTACAGAATAAAGATATCTTCTTCCGGATTTCCACTGGAAGAGATTTTTCGGTGCGGCACACCAGGACATCCGGCTGAATCCCGGCCTCAAGCAGTTGCTTCACGGAATGTTGAGTGGGCTTTGTCTTCAGCTCGCCCGCAGACTCGAGGTAAGGTATCAACGTCAGATGGATGGACAGGAAGTTGTTAGCGCCTACATCCCATTTGACCTGACGTACGGCTTCAATAAAGGGTAGGGATTCAATATCTCCTACGCAACCGCCAATTTCGGTAATGACAATATCATACTCCCCGGTTTTTCCCAGAAGAAAAATGTTGTGCTTAATTTCATCAGTTATATGGGGAACGACTTGAACTGTTTTTCCCAAATAATCACCCTGCCGCTCCTTGGTGATGACATTATGGTATATTCGGCCGGTGGTGACGTTGTTGGCCTGAGAGGTGCGAATATTAAGGAATCTCTCATAATGACCGAGGTCCAGATCAGTCTCCGCACCATCATCAGTAACGTAGCACTCCCCGTGCTCATAGGGGTTCATTGTGCCAGGGTCTATATTGATATAAGGATCAAATTTTTGGATGGTAACCGAAAAACCTCGCGATTGTAGAAGCTTGCCTATGGAGGCTGAAATGATGCCCTTTCCCAGGGAGGACGTAACCCCGCCCGTGACGAAAATGTATTTGACTTGACCCATAAGCAGGAGTTGTACCTATGGGGCTCAAAGATAGAGAGAAATGGGGAGATAATTCAACAATCAGCAAAATGAAAATTCATATAGAAAAATTGCTAATTTTCACCTAGTGTCATGTCAAGTTCGAATTGACGGATAAAGCTTTTTTAATTTTATCCGTGCATCTTTTGTTGTAAAGCGCCAATCAATACTGGCGTTCTTGTTGTTTCGATGTTCCTCCCATGCTTTCACTTCTTTTCGGATTATCTCCATACTGTCAATTCGTCTACTTAAGCATTGTCTGGAAAGCACACTGAGTTCAATTTCTGCCATGTTCAGCCAGCTTCCATGTTTTGGTGTATATACAAGCTCAAACCGATCCCATATTCTTTTTGCTTCTTCGGGAGGATATGTTTCATATAAGGAGGCAGCTGTATGTGTGATATAATTGTCCATCACTAAGGTGATCTTCCCAGAATCAGGATACATCTGATCAGCAATCTCTTTGATGAACTTAGCCCAGTCTTTCCGGGTTTTCCTCTCGGTAAGCTTAACCATTCGCTTTCCTGTGACCGGCTCACTGGCAATAAACACATTACACACCCCGCAACGCCGGTATTCATAATCCACCCTGGTTGCTTTGCCCTTTTGCATCGGCTCGGTTATCCTGGTTTCCTTAATCAATTGTTTGGGCGTTTCATCCATGCATACTACCGGACTTTCAGGATCATAAGGCCGTTTATACACATCTAATACCTGCTCCATGTGTGCCACAAAGCTACTGTCGGATTTGGGGGGAATAATCCACTGGCTTACCTTCCAGGGTTTTAAGGCGTTTTTTTAAAACGGTACGCACCGTTTCGTGAGAAATGCTGTCAGTATATTGAAGCTCTACCATCTTATCTGACAGCAGCCGAAGCGACCATCGGGCATATCCTTCAGGTGGTTTACTGCAGCACAGCGCTATCAGATGCGCTTCGATGTCACCATCTACCTTACGACTATAGGTCCTGGTGGTTGGTTTGCGCTCCAATACCGCCTCAAAGCCTTCTTCTACAAATCGTTTTTTGACCCGGTCAATGGTACGCATGCCTACCTTCAGTACCTTGCTGATCTGCTCATTGGTTACCTTCTCTGCATATGGTCCCTTATCACAGTTCAACAAAATATATGCGCTGCGAAACTTTTGAGAAGTATGCTTGCCTTTGTTAATAATTGCCATTAGCTCTTGGCGTTCCACTTTTGCTAATGTCACTTTATATCTTGCCATAATCTTTAAGTTTGATGTACGGCAAAGATACAAAAATATTACGTCATATTATAATTGACATGACACTAGGATATTAGGTTACCAAAGCAAAGGAATAGGTATATATCCTTGAATTGCATTATTTCAGCACACCAGCCACCCTATTAGTGAGAATAGCCAGTATCTTTTGTGGTTTTTTGAGGAAAGGGCTCTGGGCTTTGGTCCTCAGTTTAGGCTCAATTGGCAGCCTCCTGATTGCCCAGCCTACAGTTACCCAGATCAGGTATATCAACACCAGTCAAAATATACTGATCGTCACTTTTGATCAACCTATTGATGTTTTTACCAATAACACAGGTACTTGGACTGTAACTTTTGATGGTGTTGCCACACCCACAACCTTAAGTGTGGTCGGCACTTTTGGAACTGACGTTGCGGTAACTATTACGCCTTCTATAGTTTGGGTCAACACCCATCTCCTTCCAGATGGTGGCGCGGGAGTCGAACTTTCCTACGATGGGACCGGTACATGGTCAAATTCAGGCACCGGAGCGGTTGCCGCGTTTGGTCCGATTCAAGGCATTAACGATAGAGTTGTTACCTGCGCTGACTTTAGGACCAATGTGACCTCCAACGTTTCCACTGATGGAAACTGTGTGCCGGTGACGGCTGATTGGGATCTCACCTATCGAATGAGAGACAGGGCGCGCAATAGCATAAACTTTGATCCCACTCTAGTTGACGTGGAATACGATTGGGGGGACGGCTCGCCTATTGAAACGATCAACGCCCCAGAGACTGCTCCGGGGACCGCAGATTTCCAGGCCATGAATTCTCACGTTTATGTGCCGGCATTGGTCTGCCTGAATTCTGCGCAAGCTCAGCCACTATACAATTCGGTGCTGTGCGGGGGTGGTTCCTTAACCCAGACCAATGACTTTGTAGCCTGGAATACCGACGATATGAATGGAGGAATGGTGGTGTTGGATCCGGTTCAGGTTGACATCTGCCTTGGGACTGATACTGCGGGACTCTTCTTCGACGACATAACCACCTTCAACTGTGATGCCGCCACCGCCATGGCTGCTTCTAACCAGGAGTTGCGGCAGGTATTATTTGTTTATGGCGATCCTGCTACAGGCGATGCAAATCGGATTCCGAGTGTTTCGGTTGACGGGATCCAGGTAACGGACAACAATGGTACCCTGATTTCTGCGGGTGGTTATGAGGACACAAGAGGAGTGATTACCTACCCGGCCCAGGTTTTCCCGGCGGTTCAAACACCCACCGCCCAATCTTTGGAAGTTTCCTTCATCTCGGGTAACGAGGTTGTTGGAGACATATTCGTAATTAGATTATTGAACTGGAACACTTGTAATCCTTATCCCGGATTTTATCCGAATAATGAGATCGAGGCTACCGCACAGCTGGAAATTATAACCAATCCGGCGGCACCGACTGCTAATAATGTTCAGGCCTGCGTAGGTGATGCAACTCCTCTGGCTGATGTCAGCATTAATCCACTTGGAGGAGCAACGCTAATAAATTGGTATGATGCCGATCCCTTTGCTGGTCCTGCTAATTTGCTCCAATCTCAGGCTCCCGCGGGAGGGAATTCCTATACTCATGGTATTTTAACCGCTGTTCCCAGTGTCACCACATTTTATGCCACCCAGGTAGTAGGCGGAGTAAATGCTTGTGAAAGTTTTGCCGTCCCGGTTACGGTTACGGTCTATGATAGTCCTACACCGGCTGCAGCCGGGCCAGGATAATCTTTGCGACGTCACGTCATCCTCGCTTGCCGGGAACATTGCGGTCACCGGGAACGGCTTATGGACCGTAGCGCCACCCGGGCCTACTTTTGTGGACGACATGAGTCCGACAACGATGGTTAACAACCTTAACCCAGGTGCTAATGTTTTCACCTGGACCATTTCCACCGGCGGAGGGTTCTGTAGTTCCAGTGATGACGTCACTTTAACTCGCGATGCTACACCCACAGCTGCCGCTGCCGGGGGAGACCAGATGATCTGTAACGTTAACAACACGGCCTTGATGGGAAATATGGCCGACAACAACGGAACTGGTCAATGGGTCATCACCACCGGATTGATCTGGATTGAAACCTTTGACAGTTTGGATTTTGGAGATCGGGTGGATGCGGGCCCCACCGCATGGACAGTAGATTCGGCCGGGATTAATTTAGCCGGCCGGCCCGGGCATATGAGGGTTGAGTTTGACCCGACTAATTCCGGTAAGCTTTTCGAGGTTAATAATTCGGGTAATCCCGGGGTTAGGTGGATAACAGAAACAATAGACATTTCCTCAGCACCCGGGGACATTGAATTCTCAGTAGATATTAGTAGCCAGGGAACTGGCGGCGGTGATTGGATCGAGGGTTTCTACACTCTTGATGGCTCCATCCCAACACCAGCGAGTACGGTTCTTTTTGCCAGAGAAGATCCTATTGGCGGTGCCCCTTCTCCACAACGGTTACTTTAAGCGCACCGTTTGCAATGACCAATCTCAGGATCATGATCCGGGCTAGAAATGGAGCACCGACTGAGTTCAATCGTTTTGATAATGTGATTGTTAGAGAAGCAAATCCGGGCACACCGACATTTGTAGATAATAACGCCGAAGGAACTACAGTCAATAATCTTCAACCGGGAGATAATTATTTCACCTGGATCATAAATAGCGAATTTGCCGGATGCGTACCATCCTCTGATGAAGTATTGGTTACTTATGATCTGCAACCTGCCGCCGCCGTAGCGGGCCCTCCTCAGAATGTATGCATTGATACGGCACAATTAGCTGCCGATCCCGCCACTAATATGGGAGTTGGGACCTGGACCGGGGCCGGAGTTGCTTTCGATGATGCTAATGATCCTATCACCATTGTCCGTAGTCTGGCTGCCGGAGCTAATGTGCTGACCTGGACCGTGGATCCTCCATTCGGGATTTGCGCCTCCAGTAATGACAATGTGACTATTACCCGTTTCATCCCTCCCTCTAACGCAGTTCTCTCTGGAACGGCTGAAATATGCAACGGATTAAGTACGGATTTGATTGTCACTATAACGGGAGGCGCTACTGATTATGCCGTAACCATAGACAATGGAGTTGGCACCATCAATCCCTACGTAAGCGGCGATCCGATCCCGGTATCGCCAGGGGCCACTACCACCTATAATCTGATTTCGGTTTTTGATATGAATAATTGCCCTGCGGATATGTTCTCCGGCTCTCCTACGGTAACCGTAAATGATCCTGCTACAGCTGCAGTTCTAGCAGCCGATCAATCTATTTGCTTGGGGGATGATGCAACTTTGACCGTTACTATCACCGGGGGGACCGGAACTTTTACAGTTACTATTGACGATCCCAATGCGGTGCCCCATATTATTGAAGTAGGATATACCAGTGGATTTCCCATCACGGTCACTGCTCCCCCTGCGACCGGGACATATTCTTTGGTGTCCGTGGTTGATTCAAAAACCTGTGTTGCCACCGGTTTGTCAGGAACTCCTACGGTCACCGTCGGTTCTATGCCCAGCGCCGCGGCATTTGCTGGCGGAACTGGCATTTGCGATGGCCAAACCGCGAATTTAACAGTTGCCATTACCGCCGGAACCCCACCCTTCGAGTTGACTTTTGACAATCCGATAATCGGAGTCGCTGGGGTTGTGAGTGGCTACACTTCGGGTGCTAATATCCCTGTTACCTGCAATTGGGAGTCATAATTTCGATCTGCTCAGTGTAGAAGATGCCTGTATGGCATTTGTGCCCGGGGGGAGCATTTCAGGCAATACTCAAACTGTAACCGTTTTTGAAATTCCAGTAGCGGATGCGGGCTCAGGAGGTACTTCTGTTTGTAACAGTTTGGATTTTACCACATCGGCTGTCCCAACGGTTGGGACTGGAACCTGGAGTGTGTTCAGTGGCCCTGGGGCCATTACTGGGGCAGTTCCCAGCATAAATGATCCCGCCGCCACGTTGACCCTTGACACCTATGGAACCTATGCCTTGCGCTGGACCGAGGTAAACGGTGGCATTTGTTCTGACTTTGATGATATCACGGTAAATTTCTACGAAGATCCAACTGCTGATGCCGATGGTGGAACCCCTGTGCTTGATGCAGCTTGCGACGCTTTGAATGTCAACCTTCAAGGTATCGGATACACCTACTTGGCACCTCCAAATGTCAACTCTGGTACCAGGCAATGGACTTACCAGTCGGGGCCGGATGTCACCCCTACATTTGCGGATGATACCGACCCTACTACCAATGTGGCAGTGGATAATTACGGAGTCTATGTATTCAGATTCACTGAGACCAACGGTAACTGCTCGGATTTCGAGGATGTTACGGTTCGCTTTTTCGAAGAACCCACCAGTGCCAGCGCTGGAGGCGATATTCAGATCTGTAATGCTCTCACTACCAGTTTCGCCGGTACCGAGCATACCTACCTGCCTCCGCCAGATGTAAATTCAGGGACTCAAGGTTGAGTTATGTTTCTGGCCCGGATCCAGGCCCTGTATTCGGAGCCGTGACCAGTCCAACCTCCAGCGTTACAATCACTCTATTTGGTCAATATGTTTTCCGGTGGACTGAAATCAATGGTATTTGTACCGTTACCGATGATGTAACTATCACTTTCTATGAACAACCTACTGCAAATGCAGGGTTAGACGTTGATGCGGCCTGTGATAACCTCAATGTAAACCTCGCTGGGATTGGGTACACCTATTTGGGAGGAGGACACGTGAATTTTGGCACTCGTGCCTGGTCCTATGTATCCGGTCCTGACGCAACGCCGACGTTCACCGATCCTACTGATCCTACTACTAATGTAACAGTGAATAACTATGGGGTTTATGTTTTTCGGTTCACTGAGACGAATGGAAATTGTTCCGATTTCGACGATGTACAGGTTCGCTACTTCGAGGAGCCTACCAGTGCCACCGCCGGAGGCGATATTCAGGTTTGTAATGCTCTTACCACCAACCTGGCCGGGACGGAGCACACCTACCTACCACCTCCGGATGTGAATTCCGGAACCCAGGGCTGGAGTTATGTTTCCGGCCCGGATCCAGGGCCGGTTTTCGGAACCCCTACCAGTCCGACTTCCAGTGTTACTATTACCCTTTTTGGCCAGTATGTTTTCCGCTGGACCGAAACCAATGGGAATTGTACAATAACTGATGATGTGACTGTCACTTTCTATGAACAGCCGACCGCAGATGCTGGATCGGATATTAATGTAGCCTGCGACGATCTCAATGTAAATTTAGGCGGAACCGGGTATACCTATTTGGCATTGCCGAATGTAAACTTTGGCACCCGGACCTGGTCTTACGTATCCGGACCGGATCCCACGCCCACCTTTGTCGATCCTACTGATCCTACGACTAATGTGTCAATTGGACTTTATGGAACTTATGTTTTTAGGTTTACAGAAACCAACGGAAACTGCAGCGATCCGGATGATGTAACGGTTATTTTTTACCAAACTCCAACCACAGCCCTTCCTATGGTCGATATTGATGATTGTGCCCTAACAACCGTGCTTTCTGCCACTGCCGCAGCTATCGGTACCGGCACCTGGAGTGTTTTCAGCCAACCCGGAGGCGCAACAATTCAATTCGGGGTGGGTGACTCAGAAATCAACGATGAGAATGCTAATGCCATCGTGGATATGTTTGGCCAGTATGTGTTCCGATGGACTATCACCAATGGTACTTGTCCTTCCAATTTTGAAGATGTTAATGTCGAGTATTTTGACAATCCATCTACTGCTGACGCCGATATTTCCATAGCTGGACCATTGATGCCTGATTCCACAATTGTATGCGGGCTGGCGACTACCCTAAATGCCAATGATCCGATAGTAGGGAGTGGAGCTTGGACGATTCAACCGGGCGGAACAGGATTGGGTGTACTCAACTTTGTTCCCGACATGACCGCGTTTAATGCTGTGATCGATATTGGTGGTGCCCCTGCGGATTTTGGTAGCTATCATTTGAGATGGACTACCTCAAATGGACCTTGTCCAACCAGCCAGGATGACATAATTGTGGGTTTCAGGGATGCCCCACCCGTATCCAGCATTTCGGGTGATGACACCGTTTGCGTGGGGGCAGGTACTGGTCCGTTTGATAAATTCTACTCGGTAGATCTGCATGTCGGTTCGACCTACACCTGGGTTATCCCTGGAGCCGTTACTATCAATTTTGGAGGAGGTCCAATGGACAACTTTGTTAACCTGGGATTTCCAATAGCAGGAGACTATACCATTGCGGTTACGGAATCATCAGCTAGTTGCGATGCCACTGAGAATTTGATTGTTTCGGTCCAAAGTCCACCTGTAGTTGGACCCATAGCTGGTAACGCAGTGGTTTGCGCTGGTGACATGAATGAAGGGTATACCGTTCCAGCTAATCCCATACCAGGTTCTACGTATGCTTGGCAAATACTACCCGTTCCTCCCCATGACCATACTATTCAGGCAGGTGGAAGCACGACGAATTCCATTCTAATAGATTTCGGCTCGGTGTCTGGTACTTTTACCCTGCAGGTTATCGAAACAACTGCAGGTGGTTGCGTGTCGGCTACGGTAAACACCACCATAGATGTTGATGCAGTGCCGGTTATAACACCATCTTCACCAACAATTTGTAGTGAAGATTTCACAAATATTGATTTAGACGCAATTACCAGTGTTAATAGCACATACACCTGGATCTTGGGGACCATTAGCGGAGGCATAACAGGCGCCCTGGCCGGGGCTGACCCTCAGTTCTTGAATCAACAACTTACCAATCCCAATCCAGTACCGGGTTCGGTTGAATATCTGATAATTCCAACCGGACCGGCGGCAGGAAACTGTGTAGGTTCCGTTGTCAGCCTGGTGGTTACGGTGGATCCCAAACCAATTCTGACCCCTTCCGCCCCTACGATCTGTAGCGAAGATTTTACCGGGATTGACCTGGACCTATTAACGGACGTTCCGAATAGCAGTTATACCTGGACGTTAGGGACGATTGTCGGTGGAATTACGGGAGCCTCAGCGGCAGGAGATCCTCAATTCTTAAATCAGCAGCTTACCAATCCAAACCCGACCACCGGAAGTGTAGAATATTTAATCACCCCAATTGGTCCCGGCGGCAGCGCTTGCAATGGGAACATAGTTAGCCTGGTGGTAACGGTCGATCCAAAGCCTATCCTAACACCATCAGCTCCCACTATCTGCACCGGTACCTTCACCAGCATTGATTTGGATGCGATTACCGATGTCGTGGGCAGCTCCTACAGTTGGACTGTGGGCACGATCGTAGGCGGGATCACTGGCGCTTCCGCTAGTAGCGATGCTCAATTTCTTGATCAACTCCTAGTCAATCCAGGAATTACTCCCGGAAGTGTAGAGTACTTGATTACGCCGACCGGACCTGCCGCCAGTAATTGCGCTGGCAATCAGGTTAGTTTGGTAGTAATTGTGGATCCGGAGCCAACCTTCAGTTCTTAAATCAGCAATTGAATAATCCGGGTACCACCACGGGCAGTGTAGAATATTTAATTACCGCGATTGGTCCCGGTGGCAGTGCCTGTAATGGGGATGTAACCAGTTTGGTAGTCACAGTAGATCCTGAGCCAGTGTTGACAGCCTCGGCACCTACGATATGTAGTGAAGACTTTACTAATATAGATCTGGATGCTCTGACTAATGTAGTTGGAAGCAGTTATAGTTGGACGGTAGGGGTAATCGTTGGGGGTATTACTGGTGCGACAGCTGATACTGATCCCCAATTCCTGGATCAACAGCTGACCAATCCGAACCCGACCATCGGGAGTGTAGAATACTTGATAACTCCCATTGGTCCGGGCGGCAGCGCTTGTAATGGAGCGATAGCCAGCTTGATTGTCACGGTAGATCCTAAGCCGATATTGACCGCTTCAGCGCCTATAATATGTAGCGAAGACTTCACGGGCATCGACCTGGATGCGATCACTGATGTGGTGGGCAGCAGTTATAGTTGGACCGTGGGCACGATCGTGGGGGCGATCAGTGGAGCATCGGCGGGCAGTGATGCTCAATTTTTGAATCAGCAGCTGACCAATGCCAATCCGACGACGGGCAGTGTAGAATATTTAATTATTCCAACGGGTCCTGGCGGCAGTGCCTGTGCTGGAAATACAGTAAGCTTGACAGTCACCGTTGATCCCAAGCCTATTTTAACGGCGTCGACACCGACAATTTGTAGTGAGGATATGACCGGGATTGATTTAGATGCTCTAACCGATGTTGTGGGCAGTAGTTATACCTGGACAGTGGGCACGATCGTAGGGGGAATCACCGGATCGGCACCCGGCGGAGATGTTCAGTTCTTGAATCAGACACTAACCAATCCGAACCCGACCACCGGAAGTGTGGAATATTTAATCACCCCAATCGGCCCGGGCGGTAGCGCTTGTAACGGTAACATAGTAAGCCTGGTGGTTACGGTCGATCCCAAGCCAATCTTGACGGTTTCGGCGCCCACGATTTGTAGCGAAGACTTCACCAATATTGATTTGGATGCTCTTACCGATGTAGCGGGCAGTAGTTACACCTGGACGGTGGGTACGATTGTGGGGGCTATTGCCGGATCCTCAGCGGGAGGTAGTCCATCGATGCTGGATCAGCAGCTGACCAATCAGGGAATCACTCCGGGCAGCGTAGAATACTTGATTACGGCAACGGGTCCCGGTGGTAGTGCTTGTGCCGGAAATGTAACCAGTTTGATCGTCACCGTAGATCCGAAGCCAATATTAACGGCTTCTACCCCAACGATCTGTAGTGAAGATATGACCGGCATCAACCTGGATGCCATTACCGATGTGATCGGCAGCAGCTACACCTGGGTGGTTGGGACGATAACCGGAGGGATAACCGGAGCTTCGGCTGGGGCAGATCCTCAATTCCTGGACCAGACTTTAACCAATCCCAACTCCACCAGTGGAAGCGTAGAATATATCATCACCCCGATCGGTCCGGGAGGCAGTGCCTGTAATGGAAATGCAACCAGCTTAACGGTGACCGTCGATCCCAAACCTATAATAACCGCCTCAGCTCCTATTATTTGTAGTGATGATTTTACCAATATTGACCTGGATGCATTGACCGATGTTGTGGGGAGCAGCTACAGTTGGACGGTAGGGGTTATAGTCGGTGGAATCACTGGAGCCAGTGCGGATGTGGATCCCCAATTCCTGGATCAGCAGCTCAATAATCCTGGAGCGACCACCGGTAGTGTGGAATACTTAATCACAGCAATAGGTCCTGGTGGCAGCGCCTGTAATAGCAATGTGACCAGTTTGATAGTGACCGTGGATCCGGAACCGGTATTGACTGCCTCAACTCCTACGATATGTAGCGAACAATTCACCGGCATCGACCTGGATGCACTGACCAATGTAGTTGGGAGTAGTTATAGTTGGACTGTAGGGGCGATAGTAGGTGGGATCACCGGAGCGAGCGCTGATACCGATGCTCAATTCCTAAATCAGCAGTTGACCAATCCTAATCCGACCACGGGCAGTGTAGAATATTTGATTACCCCAATTGGTCCGGGCGGCAGTGCTTGTAACGGAGCGGTGGTCAGTTTAATCGTGACGGTAGATCCCAAACCAATATTAACCGCCTCGGCACCCACAATTTGTAGTGATGACTTTACCAATATAGACCTGGATGCGATCACTGACGTTGTGGGCAGTACTTACAGTTGGACGTTGGGTACAATTGTAGGCGGTATTACTGGGGCAATTGCCAACACCGATCCTCAGTTCTTAAATCAGCAATTGAATAATCCGGGTACCACCACGGGTAGTGTAGAATATTTAATTACAGCGATCGGCCCTGGCGGCAGTGCCTGTAACGGGGATGTAACCAGCCTGATTATAACAGTAGATCCTGAACCTGTATTAACGGCTTCGACACCTACTATCTGTAGTGAAGACTTTACCAACATTGATCTGGATGCCCTGACTAATGTAGTTGGAAGCAGTTATAGTTGGACGGTAGGGGTAATCGTAGGTGGTATTACTGGTGCGACAGCCGATACTGATCCCCAATTCCTGGATCAACAGCTGACCAATCCGAACCCGACCATCGGGAGTGTAGAATATTTGATCACTCCGATCGGTCCTGGCGGCAGCGCCTGTAACGGTGCGGTAGCCAGCTTGATTGTCACGGTAGATCCTAAGCCGATATTGACCGCTTCAGCGCCTATAATATGTAGCGAAGACTTCACGGGCATAGACCTGGATGCGATCACCGATGTGGTGGGAAGCAGTTATAGTTGGGTGGTAGGTACCATTACTGGAGGCATTACCGGAGCAGCAGCCGGCGCTGATCCGCAATTCCTGGATCAGATGTTGACCAATCCAAATAATACTTCTGGAACGGTCGAATATGTTATTACACCGACTGGTCCTGGCGGCAGTGCCTGTATGGGTAATGTAGTAAGCCTGACGGTAACAGTAGATCCCAAGCCTATTTTGACTGCATCGGCTCCAATAATATGCAGCGGTGACTTTACTGGCATTGACCTGGATGCATTGACTGATGTGGTGGGCAGCAGTTACAGTTGGACTTTGGGTACGATAGTAGGAGGAATAACCGGAGCCAGTGCGAATGCAGATCCCCAGTTCTTGAATCAACAACTCACCAATCCGGGTGCCACTCTCGGCAGCGTTGAGTACCTGATAACGGCGATCGGCCCGGGGGGCAGTGCTTGTAACAGCAATGTCACCAGCCTTATCGTCTCGGTGGACCCGATACCGACTCTTACCCCTTCAGCACCGACAATATGCAGTGAAGACTTTACCAACATTGATTTGGATGCCCTCACCGATGTGATTGGTAGCACCTACAGCTGGACCGTAGGTACGGTAACCGGTGGAATCATCGGGGCTTTTGCCGATAACGATCCTCAATTCCTGAACCAACAACTTATTAACCCGAACACGACTACGGGTACGGTGGAGTATCTTATTTCTCCATTGGGTCCTGGAGGCGCTTCGTGCGTTGCTACGCCGGTCAGTTTAGTAGTAACTGTTGATCCGAAACCGATTCTTACAACTTCCACTCCCACGATTTGTGATGATGAGTTTACAGGGATTAATTTGGATGCCTTTACCAGCGTAATCGGCAGCAGCTATACTTGGACTTTGGGAACCATTGTAGGGGGTATAACCGGGGCATCCCCGGGAGGAGATCCTCAATTCCTGGATCAGCAACTTAACAACCCTGGAATGACACCTGGAAGTGTTGAATACCTGGTAACCCCTATAGGTCCTGGGGCCAGTGCATGTATGGGAAATACCATGAGCATAGTGGTTACGGTTGAACCTGAACCGATAGTTGTCGCGACTCCAATGGTCGAAACCATTTGTGACGATGAAGTGACCAATATTATGTTAAATACATCGATAACTCCGACCGCGGGTGTAGTCACCTTTAGCTATTCCGCAACAGCGACAGGAGGACCTGGTGCAGTTTCAGGATTCACCACGGCAGCGAGTGGTTTGGTCGATGGGGCTATGATCACGGATATGATCTCCAACAATACGGATGTAGTTCAAACTGTAACTTACGCCATTAGCCCAGTTGCAACTGCGGCAAAGGGTGGAGCAGGGTGTACCGGGCCGATCATTATGGTAGTGGTGACTGTCGAACCGGAGCCAACGGTGACAGCTACTCCAGTTGCACAAACAATATGTGATGATGAGACCACGGCAGTTACTCTAAACACAGTGACCGTACCAACCGCTGGTGCAGTAACATTCAACTACATGGCTGCTGCCACCGGTGCACCTGGGGATGTGACGGGTTTTACCGCCTCTGCAATGGGGTTGGTTGATGGTGCGGTAATCGCTGACATGATTTCGAACAATACCGATATCGTACAGACAGTCACTTACACTATCACCCCAGCAGCCACTGCCGCTAAAGGCGGAGCGGGTTGTACTGGCCCCAGCATAATGGTGGACATCACGGTAGAACCTGCCCCAACGGTTGTAGCTACACCGGCCACGGAAACGATCTGTGATGATGAAAGAACCAATGTAACCTTGACAACTCCTACTATGCCGACCTTGGGTACGGTGACCTTTGATCTTACTGCCACCGCAACTGGAGGCCCCGGAGGTGTCACTGGTTTTTCGACCTCCCTCAATGGTCTTCCCGATGGCTTTGTAATTGCTGATGCAATTAGCAATAATACTAGCAGTTTCCAAAGAGTCACTTATCTGGTCACGCCTAGGGCAACCGGGGCCAAGGCGGGTTTAGGCTGCGTTGGTGCCTCGATAATGATAGAGGTTTTTGTCGAACCGGAACCTACCGTATCAGCAACACCGATGGCCGAGACAATTTGTGATGACGGCACGACGAATATTACCCTGAATGCGTCATCGGTCCCTACTGGATCCGTTACTTTCAACTTTGCCGCGACGGCGACTGGTTTGCCCGGCGATGTCAGCGGCTTCACCACTTCAGCTATGGGACTTACAAATGGGGCCGTTATCTCCGACATGATTTCAAATAACACGGTGGACCCGCAAACGGTAACTTATACGATTACGCCGGTGGCACTATTGGCAAAAGGTGGACTTGGTTGTACCGGTCCTGATATTACGGTTGATGTCCTGATCAATCCTACGCCAGACGTTATCTTCACGCCCGCCATGCCACCGCCTATTTGTAGTGGAGACTTGACATCCATTGACCTAACCAGTTCTGTGGCTGGCACAACTTTTTCCTGGACAGTAACGGAAAGTACTTCAATGGGAGCATCTCCTGGTGGTGGATCCTCCTCTATTCAACAAACCTCGATTAATACCACAGCGGTAGCGCAGACAGCAATATATCACGTGACCCCCGATGCGGCCGGTTGCCCTGGACCCACTATGGACGTGACCGTAACCGTCAATCCAACTCCTACTGCATCGATATCTGGAAATGCCACAATCTGTAACGGTGAAGCCAGTACCATTACTTTTACCCTGGCTAATTCCGTAACAGGTACTTATGATGTTGTATACAACGATGGAATAGGCAATTTCAACCTAGACGGAATATCCCCCGGGCATACAATTAATGTTAGTCCTAGCGCAACCACCAGCTATACCTTGGTGTCCGTAACTGACAATTCCGCTGCCCCTCCAGTTTGTACTGGAACAGTTGATGTGACTCCCGCTACAATTATTGTCAACCCTTTACCGGTGGCAATAATGTCCGGTGGAAGCACGATATGCAACGATGGTTCGACCAGCAATCTATTCGTAATAGCCACCGCTGGAACCGGACCCTTTACAGTTCAAATAGATGATGGTGGTGCTGGATTTACTGTGAATAACTATACTAGTGGAGACCCAATTGTGGTGACTCCGACCACCACAACGAACTACTCGATTGCCTCAATTGCTGATAATAATACGTGCAGCGTGTCTTCCCCATCAGCGAATCTCTCTGGTAGCGCAATTGTAATTGTAAACGACTTACCAACGGTTACAATATTGAGCTCGGATGTCGTAATCTGCGATGACAGCCCTGCTAGTATGGCCGATATTACGGTTCAGTTTACAGGCGCAGGACCATGGACACTAGAATATAACGACGAGACCTCTAATACTGTCATTCCAAACATCATTACCTCGCTTCACACGCTCCAAGTACCAGGCATTGTTGGAGAAACCACCACTTATTCTTTGGTTTCGGTCAATGATTCTAACAATCCGATATGTAGTAATACCTCTACTGAAAGCGTAGATATCACAAGAAATGCTCTGCCAACGGCGGAAATAGAGGGAACCACCAATATCTGTGCATCAGATGAGACAATTCTGAGCTTTAATTTGTCTGGAGTCGGACCGTTTGATGTTATCTATAACAATGGTGCGTCCAATTTCGATTTAGTCGCCATCTCTGATGGTCATACGGTGACGGTAACGCCTACGTTTACTACAACCTACACTCTGATTTCAGCAGAGGACAGTAACAACCCGATGTGTGGACCCATGTCCCTTGGAAGTCCGGCGATAGTGACGGTTAATCCTTTGCCGATAGCTAATATCATCCCCAGCGCCATCAGCGGCTGTGCTCCATTGATAGGGAATTTCCGAAACCAAACGCCCGGGGCAGGCACCGAGATTTGGCTCTATCGAGAAAAGGGAACCGAATTAATTATCCAGGATGGCGGGGGTGCATTTGCTTCATTCACTTTTGACAATAAAGGAGACACCACCAAAGTTTATGAAGTGATTTATCAGGTAACGGACTTAAATAATTGTTTTAATTCCGACACCATCGATATGACCGTATTCCCAGAAGTCGTGCCCGTGTTTTCAGTTGCCGGCGAATCTCAAGGCTGTACGCCTCATTTTATTACTTTTAGCAATGACGCTATAAGCAACAGTTCCAGTGTGATTTACATTTGGAATTGGGGAGATGGCTCGACAAACGACACAACAACCACTGAGTCCACGATTGATCATACTTTCCAGAATTTCTCGACGGTTGCGGTTTCCAATTTCAACGTAATCCTGACCGCCAGGGATTTTGTTAGTGGGTGTACTGATCAATCCTCCCAGGTGGTAAGCATATTCCCATTTGTTCAGACCAATGTACAGGCAGATGTGCAGCAAGGCTGTGCCCCGCTGAATGTGAATTTCACGAACTTAACATTGGGTTCGACAATACATGAGTGGTTTGCCCGGGTAAAAGGAACAGAGAACAGGCAACAGCAACAAAGTACCTTCTTTGCTGCCTTCCAATTACCCAATAACGGAACGGAAACTTTGATTTACGAGGTTGTGTACATTGGGACCAATGGATTTGGATGCTCGGAGGAAATAATAACTGAGGTAACCGTCTTCCCTGAAGTAAATCCTTCTTTTACTGCGGATCCGCTGCGTTCCCAAATAAATGAAACTGATGGAGTAATTACCATTGAGAACACCACACCAAACAAATCCAGTTGGGATCATACCTGGGATTGGGGAGATGGTAGTACCTCAAATGATGTTGATCCTGGAAGCCATCAATATGAGAGTTTTGGTCAGTATCAGATCCTTCTAACGGTCACAAATGGAAATTGCACCGAGGAAGCTTCAGTTCTAATCGAAATTGATCCGGTTCTTCCACAAGTGGACTTCACTTTTACCCCAGTTAACGGTTGCGCTCCGTTAACAGTAGAATTTACGAACCTTTCGCAGTATACCGATCCTAGTCTATACCTATGGGATTTCGGTGATCGGAGAGGACAATCCCGGGCCGAAAATCCAGTTTATACCTATACCGAGCCAGGTAGTTATATTGTTACTCTGGAGGGCTCTAATGAAATAGGATTCCTGGATAAGAAGATCGCGGACGTATTTATTGATGTATATGAGAATGCGAGAGCCAATTTCACGCTGCGACCTAGTGTGGCATTCTTGCAGGGTGACGGCCAGGGTGGTTTCGTCTCTGATCCGGTGGCCTTTGCCAATTTTAGTTTCGACGCCTTTGCGTATCAATGGGATTTTGGTGATGGAACCAGTTCAACCGATATTGAGCCGAGCCATCAATACACAAATTTGGGCTTGTACGATGTCACTTTGATCGCTGAAAATGAAGAAGGATGTAACGACACGCTGTACATAGCGGATGCGGTTTTAGTTGAATCAGGTGGAGGGATCGCCATACCTACGGTATTTACCCCAAACCCGAGTGGTCCCGGCGGTGGTCGAGTATCAGGCGGCGGTAGCGGAGCCGGTAATGAAAATAATGACGTATTTCTTCCCAGGTTCGTGGGTGCTGTGAACTTCCGCATGGAGATATTTAGCCGATGGGGAGAATTGGTGTACCAGACCAATGACCAGTCTCGGGGCTGGGATGGTTATGTAAATGGCAAACTGGCCCCACAAGGGGTATATCTGTACAAGCTGACTATCGAATTCATTGATGGTCAGCGGATTACTAGAATTGGAGACGTGGCTATTATTAGGTAGGAAGTGGGAATTCTTTTAAATTGAAAGATATGGTGAAAGGGTTATCCAGGATATTGGGGATGATGGGGGTGCTTAGCTTGGCCTTGGGGGAGTTGGCTGCCCAGGATCCTCAATTTACCCAGTTTTACGCTTCTCCATTGTACCTTAATCCTGCTTATGCCGGGACCACTGTTCAACAGCGATTTAATATGGTTACCCGGCTTCAGTGGCCTAGCCTGCCCCAGGCCTTTACTACTTATGCCTTTTCTTATGACTTCAACTATGGAGTGCTTAATAGTGGATTCGGACTTATGGCCTGGACAGACAAACAGGGCACGGTGGATCTGAGAACAACGGGCACAAGTTTTACATATGCCTACCGGGTTACCTTCGCCGAATCTTGGGTGCTGTCCGCCGGAGTTCAATTCGGGGTTGGCTTCAGAAGCATTGACCGGGAGAAGTTCCTCTTTGGGGACCAATTTGACTTTGCCACCGGAGTGGGCCAGTCCAACGACCCTTCATTGGCCACTCTGGAATCAAACATCAGCTATTTTGATTTCGCTTCGGGGGTGTTAATTTACAATAATACCGGAGCGTGGTTAGGTGCAGCTGCTTATCATATGAATGAGCCCAATCATTCAATGCTGGGTGACAACAGTCGACTACCCATGAAATGGCATGTCCACGGCGGATATCAAATACCACTCTACCGGGGTATATTCAAGAGAACGCGAATTCCAACCTTGACCCCGGGATTTTTGTATAAATTCCAAGGGGAATTCTCCCAGTTGGACTTAGGGGCTAATTTCTGGTACAATCCAATAATGGTTGGCCTATGGTACCGGGGAGCTTTTAGCACTTTTGAGAAGGCTATAAGGGCGCAAGACGCCGTGGCTTTAATGGTGGGCTTACGTTTCAAGAGACTGGAGGTAGGATATAGTTATGACGTGACGGTTTCTAGTCTTGGGGCCACTTCCGGTGGCGCTCATGAGCTGTCACTCCAGTGGCAGTTTGCCTATGATTCTCCTGCGCCGAGGAAGAAGCGGCAGCCCATAGCATGCCCAAGCTTTGGGACCTCCGTCTTAGACGAGTTCAAATATTAGTTTTTTGGTACATCATAATTAGCCCTTGATAACCATCAGGGGCTTTTTTGTTTTCACAACATGTAATAGCACTATTCCAATAATGCTGATTTTTATGTTTATGACTCGATCCAGAGGTTCTTATTTGGACTAAAACCTACGTGATGGTATAATTCAGTATGTAGAATATAATTAATCAAAGAATATAGAAATCCAAGGTTACCCCTCAACCCCGGGCAGGTATACATCCTAACTATCATTTTTCCAAGGTGGAAATAATGAAGGAAATCAGATTATATACGGCCCTGATAATGGTTTTGGCATCTCCTTGGAACGCCCTTTCCCAGTGCAATCAGCTCCGTCCTCAACGCGACATCCAGTTCAATACCGACCAGGATTGTGCACCATCAACGGTAACAAATTTTACCATACGGTATTTTTTTAATGCTCCCCAAGTCCCGGCGGATGTGGTGATTCATTTTGAATGGAATGATCCTGGCGGAAATGCTACGGATATCGACATTTTTTCCGGACTAATAGTAGCAGCCGAGATACCGAATTCGAGGCCACTGGAACATTTACTTACCCGGTGAATAACGACTGTTCATTTCTACCCACCGCGTCAATAATAATCGCCGGAGCACCTTGCCCTACTTCCGATGAGGAGCAGACGGTTTTCTCATGGGCTAGAGACAATGAATTTGGGGGAGTTCTGAGCATTACTCCAGCTACATTTGACGTTTGCTTCGACAATCCGATCACTAACGCCGTTTTTCAGGACAACTCCACATTCAACTGTAACCTGGCTCAAGAACCCGATAAACCCAATCAGCAGACACGCAATATCCAATTTGTATACGGGACTAACCATCCGCCCAATTCAATTCGGAACTTAACCCTATTCGATGGGGCTATGAACGTGAATCTTACGGATGGCGCGGGCGCCCTGTCCACCCCTACCGTAATAAACGGGGTCACTGGAACATACTTTGGCCCTATCGATATGATTCCATTTCCAGCTAATGGGCCGATTTCGCAAACTTTCCCGATCTCAGCTCCAGCGAACGTCTTAAATCTGGTAGGCAACACTTTTGAAGTTACCATGTTCAATTGGAATTTTTGTAACCCCTACAATGGTAATCCAGCCAGTCCAAATTATGCCCAGGCGATTTCTACCACGGCTATTATCCAAATAGTGAATGCCCCAAATCCATTTTTCATCTCGGAGGATAATTTAGGGGTTGCCACCCGGGATTTTTGCCTCGGTGAAACAGCCTTCTATAATAACATGACGACTGGGGCCAACCAATACTTTTGGGAGTTTTACGACGACTTTCCGGGGACTGTGCTGTTGGGAACCAGTACAGCCAATAATCCTTCATTCGTTTACAATACTGCCGGCCAGAAGGAGGTTCGATTGACGGCTACTAACAACGCCGCGCAAAGCACCTGCTCGGAGATCTTTTCGGACTTTGTTTCAATAACCCCCACATCAATAGCCACCATTGATCCCACTGACGGTTTGGGCATGACCATAACACCGGAAATTTGCCAGGACGCGGCAATGTCTAGTTCCTTGTCAGTCACGTTCCTCGATGCATCTCCTGGAGTGACACCTCAAATCGAATTTGAATGGAATTTCTTTGCCAGGAACAGTATGGTACTGGTCGACAGCACTGTAATAGTTCAGAATCCACCAGATCCCGGAACCTATACTTTGCCGGGTACCTACATGGTGGAACTGATTACCCGTGATATAATAACGCTGTGTGACACTCGCGATACAGTGACCGTTATCGTCTACCAAGACCCCATCTCGGATTTTTCCCCAACAACTGTCTGCGAAGGAAATGACACAGAATTCACAGATCTTTCGAGCTTACCGGTTGTTGTCAATGGGGATGCAATTAATCTATGGGAATGGGATTTTGATAACGATGGGTTTCCGGATCGTATCGATAACGCCCCTCCGGGGGTGTTTCTGCAACCTCTTGGGAATCTGGCTGGGCCCTCCGTAGCTGGATCCTATCCGGTGACATTGACCGTAACTACGGCTTCAGGAAACTGTACCCATTCATTCATCCAAAACGTGGACGTGCTACCAATTCCAGTGGCTATGTACACTCCGAATACCGACCAGCAGGACTGCCCGGATTTTACGTTGACCTTTGAAAATACCTCCCTCGGCAACCATCCTGCCGGTGTTACTATAGACCGCTACGAATGGTATATAGATAGCGATGACGGGATGGGATTTGTTATTGACTCAACTCAGGGACCGGCCGATCAATTCTTTACCCGAACTTTCGTAAATGCAAAGATTCTTCCCAACGACCACGATTACAAAGTCTTCCTGAGATCAGTGGCCACCAACGGGTGTCTGGTTGACGGCGATACCATTGAAGTCAAGGTTTTTTCGGGGCCCCCATCAGGATTCACCTCAGACTACAATTTCGGCAATCCAAATTGTTCTCCCTTGTTGGTGAATTTTCAAACCGATGTTGAGACCCAAAACTTGTCTCCAGACGAGTACACCTGGACGATCTTTGATGCGGTGGGAATGGTGGTCCCTCCCTCCCCGGTGGTTAAAAACAACCCCTTGGCTCCCGATTTCCACGATTTCAATTTCACATTCGTAAACACCTTACCTAATTTGGAAGGTTTTCAAGTACGGCTGGATGTGACCAAGACCGGCGTATGTGTTCAGTCTTCCCAGGATATTATCAACGTCTTTCCGATTCCTTCCCCGGCTTTCATAGTTCTGGATTCTGTCGAGGAGTGCGACCGGGTGACTTATACGCTTCAGGCCGTACAGGAAACAGGCATTACCACTTATAACTGGTCCTTCAATCCGGTTCCGAACTTCCCCCCAATAAACAACGGTCAGGAGATCATCATAACCTACTTGCGACCCATTAATACCCTGCCGGATCTAATGGTAGACTTGACCCTGCAGACCGATGGCCCCTCTGGTTGCCTTAGTTCGGTGAACACCGTTCCGCAGATAGTACAAAACCAGGAGGACAACATAAATGTCGGTCTTGGCCTGGCCGGACCCAATTTCGGTTGCATTCCGTATATCGCCCAGTTTGTGAATACTACCATTGGAGCTCCGGCTGGTACTTCGTATCAGTTCCTGGTCCGCCTGGGGGGCAATCCCTTTGACACGGTCGCCGTAACTGGTGATATAATGACATCTTTTAGTTATGAATTTCCTAATGACGGGGCATTTGAGACGGTTCTCATCGCAATTTCCCCATTCGGCTGCGTTTTTAACTCCTCCCCGCCAATTGGAATTACCACGTTCCCATTTCCCGTTGCCAATATTCAGGCCTCTACAACCCAAGGTTGCGCGCCGTTACCCGTAAATTTTGATAATTTCTCGGTAGGAAATACGAGTCCGAACAGTGGTTGGTATGTCCAGGAAGTAGGCGTTGGTAGCCCGATCCTATTCTCAAATGATCTATTCACCGGCAGAACCTTTGATAATACTACTGATACTACTAAGAATTTCCTGGTCTTCTACATTGCCGAAAACGTGGGAGGGTGCACCGATGCCGATTCAACTGTGATTACCGTTTATCCGGAAATAAATGCCGCGTTTTCCCTTACCGCCCCTGACCAGGGCTGCGGACCCTTGCTACAGACCTTCCTGCTAGACCAGCTTCAGTCGGGAGTCGAATACGTTTGGGATTGGGGAGATGGACAATTAAGTGACACAACATTTGGCCAATCCACGGTGGATCATCTATTCCAGAATAATGATCCGTTTTCGTCCAGAAATTTCATGGTTATGTTGACAGCAACCGATTTGGCTACTGGCTGTCAGGATGTGTTTTCCGATGTGATCAGGGTGTATCCAAATGCAGTAGCTAATATTGAGGCGGACATAACAAAGGGGTGTGCACCATTACTGGTTGAATTCTCCAATGAATCCTTAGGAACCACTCTTCACCAGTGGGTTTTTCGAGAGCAGGGCCAACCGGATGATCTCGCACAATTGTCCACCCAAATTGTCCAATTCATCTTCCAGAACCAGACACCCGATTCGATAATCTATGACGTGATTTATACTGGGTCAAATTCTTTTGGGTGCCAATCTGCGGACACGTTGGAGATTGTTGCTTACCCTGAGATCACGGCTTCTTATACCATGGATGGACCCGGTGAAAGCTGCGGACCCTTTTTACAGACGTTTCAGCTTGACCCGGAGCAGCCAAGGGTCAGGTACACCTGGGATTGGGGTGATGGACAACCTTCTGATACTACCAGCAACCAATCAAGCATTGACCATTTGTTTGAGAACTCAGATCCTTTTTTATCAAAGAATTTCTCAGTTCAGCTTACTGCTGTGGACACCGCCACTGGATGTACGGACGATTTCAGTGACATAATGCGCTTATATCCGACCGTGGCCGCAAGTATCCTGGCCGATGTTGAACAAGGTTGCGCACCCTTGCCGGTGTCATTTAAGAATGAATCGCTCGGAGCTTCTCAGCACAAGTGGGTGTACAGGGAACAAGGAGATTCTATCATTCAAGGACAGTTAGATAGTGAAGTGGCTTTAATAACCCTCCAAAATCAAACCACCCAAACGATTATCTACGAGATTGTATACACTGGAACCAGTTCCTTCGGCTGTGTCTCTTCTGACACCCTTTTGGTAGCCACCTATTCGGAGATCGAGGCTGATTTCAGCCTGGACCCGCTAAGACAGAGCCTGCCTAACTCGACTATCACCTTGGTGAATAACTCGCTAAATGCAAGCGCCTGGGGAAACGTATGGACTTTTGGAGATGGTGATTCTTCCCAACTGGTTCATCCGGATAGTCACACTTACGCGGCATATGGTGAGTACCTGGTACGGCTGGTCGTTAGCAGCGAAAATTGCTCAGATCAGGTTGAGCAAATAACTGTCGTCGATCCCATCCTGCCAATCGTTGAGTTCACTTTAGATACTACGGCAGGTTGTCGTCCATTAAGGGTGAACTTTACCAATCTCTCACAATTCGCTGATCCTGAATCGTATTTTTGGGATTTTGGCGATGGGCTAGGAACTTCGGCGGCCGAGAATCCAACCTATCTATATGATGTTCCGGGCATCTATTCGGTTTTTCTGAAGGCCAGGAACCCATCGGCTTAGACGTGATTGAGGAAAAGGAGTTTCTTATAGAGGTATTCGAGGTGCCCACGGCTGATTTCCTTATCCGACCGGACGTCGTATTCTTACCTGACGATCCGTTGTTCACCTCAAACCGCAGCCGGGGAGCCTCAACCTATCTTTAGGATTTTGGCGATGAAACCACCTCTGATGAATATGAACCTCAGCACACTTACCTGGAAAGAGGGCTTTATACCATCTCCTTAACAGCAACCAACGAGCAGGGATGCTCCGATAGTTATTCCCAGGAGAACGTGGTTTTGGTGGAGACGGGGGGCAGGCTTCTAATTCCTAACGGCTTTACACCGAATGCCGGAGGTCCAACCGGGGGACGTGTCTCCAGTCGGAACTTGGGCGTTAATGACGTGTTTTTGCCTATCACCGAGGGAGTTGTCGAATTTCAGCTCCTAATTTTCAATCGATGGGGCGAGCTTCTTTTTGAGTCCACAAACCGGGACATCGGCTGGGATGGGTACTTTGCGGGTCGACTGGTGCAATCTGATGTCTACGTTTACCGGCTCAATCTAACATTTGCAAACGGCGAGAAAGCGAGCAGGGTGGGGGATTTGACATTAATTAGATAGGGATTCGAATGAGCAGGATAGCCAACATAGTATTAATCCTTGGTTTTTTCGTAACGGCCGTATTAAAGGCGCAGGATCCACAATTCTCGCAGTTCTATGCCGCTCCGCTTTATTTGAACCCGGCGTTTGCCGGGGCTACTTATGAGCATCGATTTATCTTAAATCATAGGCTTCAGTGGCCGTCCTTACCTAAAGCGTTCGTCACCTACTCTTTCTCTTACGATTTCAATATGGCCGATCTGAATAGTGGTTTTGGGTTGATGGCAACCACCGATAGAGCCGGATCCGCGAATTTAAGGTCCACGAATGTTGGATTTGCGTATTCCTACAAATTTCGTTTTGAAAGTGGATGGGTATTGAGTCCGGGATTGTACTTTTCATACTCCATGCGCAGCCTTGATTTTGATCGACTGGTTTTCGGGGATCAGTTGGCTTTTGATATCAACGATGCTCCAACCTCCGATCCAACCCTGGGAAGAGGTATGACTTCCAGGTTCTTTGACTTTGGAGCCGGATTCCTGATTTACAACAAGAATTTTTGGTTGGGAATATCCTCCTATCATCTGAACGAACCGGATAGATCGTTGGTGGATCAGGAGGATATTCTGCCCATGAGGAATTCAATTCACGGGGGATACCGAATCACTCTTTACCAAGGATTTGGTGAAAGCAATAGAAAATCAAGCATAGCACCTTTCTTTCATTATAAAAGCCAAGGAGAATTTGATCAGCTAGACATCGGATTTCACTTTCACTATAATCCGATAGTTTCGGGAATATGGTATCGAGGGATCCCAATTGAACAAAATAGAGTTGATAACATAAACCAAGATGCGATAGTATTCCTGCTTGGGGTGAGGTTTGATCAATTGGATGTAGGATATTCATACGACATAACTGTGTCAGGTCTTGGTGCCAGTTCTGGAGGTTCCCACGAGGTATCAGCGATGTATCAGTTCAATGCCAAAAAATCCCCCAAAGTAAAGCGCAAGGAAAAATTCATTCCTTGTCCAACTTTCTAAACCACGCTTTTATAAAGAAGTTCTAACTTTGCTCGGAAGCACGTTGCAGCTAAATGAACTTCAAAGCCCATTTTGATAAAAATTCCATTTTCAGGATAGTGGCAGAGGCGTCCCGGGAGCTTGGCCTGGATTCCTATTTAGTGGGTGGATATGTGCGCGATCGGCTTTTGGATCGACCAACCAAGGATATGGATTTCGTTTGTGTTGGGAGTGGGATTGACCTGGCCAAAAAAGTGGCGGAGAAACTTGGTAAGTCTATTCCGGTTACGGTCTTTAAGAATTTCGGCACCGCTCAAATAAAGTTCTCAGGGATTGATATCGAATTTGTCGGGGCTAGGAAAGAATCTTACCGAAAGAATTCCAGAAAGCCTACGGTTGAAAACGGGTCCCTTCAGGATGATCTAAATAGGAGAGATTTTACCATAAACACTGTAGTCGCCTCCTTGAATCTCTCTGAATACGGCAAGTTGGGTGATGCTTTTGATGGTATTGATGATCTGCAGAAAAAGTTAATCAGGACTCCGTTGGATCCGGATAAGACCTTTTCGGATGATCCATTGAGGATGATGAGGGCAGTGCGATTGGCAACTCAGCTGAACTTTGACATTGAGCCCGATACCTTCGAATCCATGACCGGAAATGCGGAGAGATTGTCAATTGTTTCCACCGAACGCATAACCGATGAGCTCAATAAGGTTATACTATCCGACAAACCCAGCTATGGATTTAAACTGCTCTATCACGCACAGTTGCTCCATGTATTCTTCCCGGAAATGGTCGCTCTGCAGGGCGTCGAAACCATCAATGGTAAATCGCATAAGGATAACTTTTACCATACTCTGAAGGTGCTTGACAACGTGGCCAAGGTCACCAAGGATCTATGGCTCCGTTGGGCCGCTATTTTACATGACATTGCCAAGCCAATGACTAAAAGATACTATCCTAAATCCGGCTGGACATTTCACGGTCACGATGACAAAGGAGCCAAATTGGTAAGCCAGATATTCCGGCGTTTTAGGCTTCCTCTGGACACGCATATGAAGTTGGTCAGAAAACTGGTCCGGCTGCATTTACGACCCATTGCCCTAGTAAAAGAACATATTACCGACAACGCCTTGAGACGCCTGCTCTTTGAAGCGGGCGATGACATTCATGCCCTGATGTTGCTTTGTAGGGCTGATATCACCTCAAAGAATCACAATAAGGTTAAGCAATACCTTCAAAACTTTGACTTGGTGGAGAAGAAACTTGAATCTGTAGAAGAGAAAGACAAAATACGAAACTTTCAACCAGCGCTAAACGGCAACGATATTATGAAAATCCTTAACATCGGGCCTTCCAAAATAATAGGGGAACTAAAGGAGGAAATAAAGGAGGCGATTTTGATGGGCAAAATTGAGAATAATTACCAGGATGGGTATGATTACCTGGTTCGTCTGGCACAAAAAAAAGGCCTGCCGGTAGCCTGAATTCTTCAAAACTAGTCTTAGTTTTGTCCTTGCTTTCCAAACTAATGATCATGAAAAATCTTATTCTGTGCCTGGGTCTCATAATGAGTAGCTGGACTGCTGATGTCTTGGGACAAACCTCAAAAGTTGTATTTGACTCCGTGGCCTACATGCGACAGTACCAGATTTATATGGCTGCTACTAAATACAGTGACTCTGAAATTGCCCGAGGAGCGCTCTATAATATGTTAATGCTGAATCCCGCGGGTGCTAATGCTATTGCCGATTCCCTGGCCCAGATGTACCTGGAAGAAAACATGTTCGCTTCCGCAGCAATTCTGTCGCAGGATATATTGGCAGGGAATCCAAACAGTGAAACCGCCCAGGAGGTCGGGGCCTATGCTTTTGAACAAATTGGGTTAGGAGATAAAGCTCTACCACTATACGAGTCTATATATTTGCGCACTAACGACGTTGTAACCCTTTACAAGATATCATTGATCCAATTCCAGCTGGGCAATTACGTTGAATCCAAAACCAATCTTGATATTATCCTGAGCAAAAAAGAGGCCGATGAAGTTAAGCTTTACTTTCCGGGTGCCGATCAACAGCAGCAGGAAGTTCCCCTAAAGGCAGCCGTTTTCAATATGAAGGGATTACTTGCCAAAGCCAAGGAGAACAAGGAGGATGCCACCAAATATTACAAGCAGGCGATATTGCTATCTCCAGGATTTCAGATGGCCATAGCCAACCTGCAAGAGTTAGATAACTAGCTCTAATTCGATCTGACTAAAGCGATACCGGTAGGCATCGCTTTTTTTGTTTATTCTTACAATGGATGCAACCCTTTGGGCAGCTTACTGTCTGTTAGATTAGAAATCAACTTTGAATGAGTTCCGCAGATGTAGGCCTACATCATGACATTGTTGAAAGGTGCAAAACGGGCGATGCAAGTGCTCAGAATCAACTGTATGGGTTGTATTCAAAGGCGATGTTTAACATATGCCTCCGAATCACCGGTGAGCGGGAAGGAGCTGAAGATGTACTTCAGGAAACGTTTGTCAGTGTCTTTAGGAACATAAATAGTTATAGAAAAGAAGCCACAGTAGGGGCATGGATTAAGAGGATTGTGATCAACGGAGCAATAAACCATATCAGGAAAAGCAGGATTGAGACCTTATCTATGGAAGAGCAACCCATTCCCGACATCCATGAGTCTGAGTCAGAAGATTGGGATGAAAAGATGCTAAAAGTAGAAAAGATCAAACGAGCTATGGCAATCTTGCCGGATGGATACCGGCTGGTGTTCTCGCTTTATCTACTGGAGGGATATGATCACAAGGAAATTGCCGCAATCCTTGATATTACTGAGTCAACATCAAAGTCCCAATTTAACAGGGCCAAAAAAAAGATAAGAGATTTACTAGAACATGAGGTGAATTATGACTGATAAATTAGAAAAATTTGTTCAGGATCATCAGGAGGAATTTGAGTCTGAAGAACCCCGAGCGCAGGTTTGGGAGCGAATAAGGGCCGATTTGGGCGACAACCGGGTGGTTTCGATGAACCGATATTCCTGGGCCTGGAAAGCGGCTGCGGTATTTTTATTTGGATTATCAAGCTACTTGCTGATCGAGCGACAAACGGAACCCCGCAATAGTGAAACGGCTCAAGCGGAGGACCTTCAGAGAATCCCACTGGGTGAGATTGAGATGCATTATACTTCTATTATTGAACAAAGGAAAATAGAGATTCTCAAAGTGTCAGCTGATCATCCCGATATGATTGAAAGCTTCCAAAATGATGTAGGTTCCCTAGAATCTTTGTATGTGGAATTGCATGCTGAATTTAGGGAAACGAATAATGAAAGGGTTCTGGATGCCATGATCAATAATCTAAAATTGAGAATTGACCTCCTGAATTATCAGATAGCACTTATTGACGAGATAAAGAATAACGCTATAGAAAAGTACCAACAAGATGATGGGACACAGAACATTTAGACATTTCGGAACTTGGGTTTTGGTGCTGTCATTAGGCTTCGCTTCTGAAGCTGCCAAAGTCCGGGTTGAAAAGGAAAAGCGAATTGAAAGGAATTATGCAGTTTCTGATAACACGCAAATACAAGTTTCAAACAAATTCGGGACGGTTCATATTGACACCTGGAATGAGCTTCGGGTGACGGTGGAGATTGTGATTTTGGTGGAAAAAAGGTCTGAGGAAGCGGCCCAGCGGATACTGGACAATATCGATATCGAGATTGACGACCAAAACCCATCCCGTTATCTTGCGTTCCGAACTGAAATTCGAAGGGGTAGTTCGTCAAACAACGACGGACAGCGGTTTGAAATAAACTATAACATTTCGATCCCCCGCAGAAATAACCTGACTGTCGACAATAAGCATGGCGATATTTATTTGGGTGCAATCGACGGGGAGGTAGAACTACGACTGGCTCATGGTCGTATCAGAACTGAAGAACTCAACGGAAAATCGAGCGTAGACCTTTCCTTTAGTGAAGGAAGAATGAAAAAGATGGCCAAGGGCAGTTTGGAGCTTCAGCACACCAGTGGACTTGATATCGACGTTGTTGGCAATGTCGAAGTCGATATCCGACATACAAGCATGAGCATCGGTGAGGCAGAACTCCTGGATATTAAAGGACAACACTCTAGCGTGGATATTGATAAAGCCCAGTCTCTTGACGGAGATTTTCAGCATAGCGAATTGGAAATTAATGAGATAGTGAAACTCGCCACCCTACAGGCCCAACACTCTGATCTGGATATCAACCGGGTCCATAGTGGTTTTGATCTAGTTGACCTGGACGGCGGGTTCTCGGATTTCCGGATCTACCTGGATCCCGAAGCCTCCGGGTCTATTGATGCTAGAATGCAGTTCGGTGAGTTGTCTTATCATGGAGGCGACTTTGATTTCACTTACATTTCCCAAGAGCACAATCTATCTGAGTATAGGGGAAAATTTGGCTCTAACGATGAATCAACCTCTAAAGTGTTGATCAGAACTCAGCACGGGGATGCCGAGCTTGTGGTCGATGATTAAGCCTGGTTCTGGCCTGAAAGCTGGAAGTTCTCTGTATTGGAATCCCAAAGTTTTTCTTTTTCGCATTTAAGTACTCTCCCGGGATACTGATCAATTAGTTGATGATTGTGAGTGGCCATTAAGATTGCGGTTCCGCTGTTATTGATTTCCAAAAATAATTTAAAGATGCCATCAGCTACTTCAGGATCCAGATTCCCGGTTGGTTCATCGGCGAACAATATCATTGGCTCGTTTAGAAGGGCCCTGGCAATCACCACCCTTTGCTGCTCTCCTCCGGAAAGCTGGTGAGGCATTTTATCGCTTACCGACCCAAGACCCACTCGCATCAACACCTCGGCCAGTCGAGCCTTCATCCGGGGTTTGTCTTTCCAACCGGTGGCTCGCATCACAAAGAACAGGTTTTCATCCACCCTGCGATCATCAAGGAGCTGAAAATCCTGAAAGATAATACCCACTTTTCTCCTTAGATTCGGGGTTTGCTGACGAGTGATGTTCCTCATGTCGTATCCGGCGACCATAATGTCCCCCAAACGTAAAGGTAAATCGGCGTAAAGTGTCCGCAATAAGGATGACTTGCCACTGCCGGTTCGGCCAACAAGGAAGACGAACTCTCCCTTTTCTATATCGAAATTGACGCCATTAAGAACGGTTTTGTCTTCCTGGAAAATGCTGGTTTCGCTTACTCTAACGACCGGATCACTGGAAAAAGTCATGAGAAGATTTTGGTTTTGAGCTGACTAAAGCATAACCTATATTGTAAAGGAGATGAAAAAGGCAAATCAGTTATCACACCGCTACAACCGCCTACCCTTGCTTCCTTCCGGACCTGGGGGAGTTAAGCGGGAGCTAGTCGTACCGATTTGCCTGTGCAAAGTTACTTGATTTACCCCTTATTGAAAAGTCAACTGCCTCGAATCCTGAACCCGGCTTATGAAACCACATGAAGAATTTGAATCAGATCTACTCATATTACGGAAATTGAACCTGCGGGATGCACCTGAAATATTTTCAAACTATGCTAGCAACCCAGAAATCCTGGATTATGTTTCCTGGAAGCCTCATAAAACGGTGGAAGATACCGGTCAATTTCTGGTGAGTGCAAACAAGGCATGGGAAGCAGGAACGGACTTTTCGTTTTCGATCAGGCTTCGGACCAGGAATACGCTAGTAGGGTCCATAGGTATGGTAAATCAGTCCAACAGTGTATCCGTTGGTTACATATTAGCTAAGAAACACTGGGGGAAAGGATATGCCACTGAGGCTGTCAGGACGCTTCTGCAATGGCTCAAGCATCAAGACGAGGTATTCAAAATTTGGGCCTTGACAGATCGGGAAAATGAGGCCTCCGGACGAGTTTTGGAGAAGGCTGGCATGAGGCATGAAGGGGTGATCAAAAGCTGGGTGCAATTCACAAACCAGGGCAACAAAGCCAAGGATTGCGTTTTTTATGTTTTGGGTTAGGAGATTCTGGTGTGGGATGCCGTGTTGTCGCTTATTAGTTTATTTGTTGATTGGTTGTGGATCCCGGCAAATTGCGAACTGCGAACTGCGAACTGCGAACTGCGAATTGCAAAAATTGGGAATGGGTTATCGCTCAGCCAGGATTCCTCCAAGATTTTTAACCAGGCCTTCATGTAAATAATCAAGTGGGTCCTGGAGTTGTGTCGGAGATACCTTTGGTTAGCGGATAATCTTCTTAACACATGCGGATCATCCAGTTGTTCAAGGTGCGCCAAGTCGTCGATCTCTAACCCAGCCGATAGGAGGGTCGTTATAAGCCGATCGATCCGAAAACCACTTGCAGGACAGAATTCCTGGCAGTGGGTGTTCCAATCCCCGGATTTTTCCATACCCATTTCATGGATCTCTCTTGCCGAGAGCTCGCTGATTTCCTGAGCCAGCAACCCGCAATTACAGTGACCCATATGTCCCCATTGATATGGCACCCCGCCTTCAAGCCTTCGAACGGTATTCTGCAACGCTGAAATGAGCTCTGGATTTGGTTGTGCCATTGGTGGATTAGATGGGTCTTAAATTATTGGTTTTAGGGTTGTAAATCAAGAGTGGCGCTGGATTGTTATTTTGAAGCCTTCAGGTTTTTCTTAAATTTGTCTCCAGGCATTCAAGAATCACATATGGGAAAAGGGGACAGGAAAACCCGCAAGGGAAAAATAATAAAAGGTACCTATGGCAATTCCAGGCGTCGGAAAGCCACATCCACCAAAATTCAGACCCCACCGAAAAAGAAGAATAACGCTAAGAAGAAGTAATACAGGAGCCCCATTCATGCTCATATCGATGACCGTGTCATATCACAATCAATTACAACGAACCCATTTGGAGGGCCAAATTTCGGGCGAGCTGTTAGAAAGCTGTAATTGACTTGAATACGGTGCCTCAATCTCCGATGATGGGTTCCAAATTCTAATATCCCCACCGGGATGGCTTAACGCTGCGCACGCTCATGTACAGACCCCTTCTTGAATACGGCCTCAAATGACAAAACCAGGATGGCATTCCAATCATAGATTGTCCGTGATAAAATCTGTCATCATCTGAAAAAGATGCACTCGGGTTTTATCTCCCGAAATCGAGTGAGACTTATCCGGATAATAGAAGGATTCGAACTGCTTCCCGGCCTGTATAAGGCGCGATTGTAGGGCAACTGAATTTTGGAAATGCACATTGTCATCCCCCGTACCGTGAATCAGTAGGAATCTACCTGAGAGCTTTTCAGCGTGGGTGGTAGGAGAGTAGTCATCGTACCCGGAGGGATTATCCTGTGGACGCTTTAGGTAACGTTCGGAGTAAATAGTGTCATAAAATCTCCAGTTGGTGACAGGTGCTACCGAAATCCCGGTTTTGAATACATCCGATCCCAACATCATGCAAAGTGCGGCTGTGTACCCACCGTAGCTCCACCCCCAAATCCCAATTCTCTTCGCATCGACGAAAGGTTGGGATCTCAGGTATTCAGCCCCTTCGATCAAATCCTGGGTTTCGAATTTGCCAAGCTGACCATGTGTAATTTTCCCAAATTTTGAGCCCCGCCCACTAGTTCCTCGAGGGTCAATATACGCAACCAGGTAGCCCCTCTGGACCATCATTTGGTGCCAATAATAGCGCCTGGCAGCGAACGCATTCTGAACTTCCTGGGAACCGGGTCCGCTATATTGGTAGATGAGCAACGGATACTCCTGTTCCTGCTGGAAATCCTTCGGTTTCAGTAGGAACCCGTTTATAATGACCCCATCGGTGGTAGTGAACTGAAAGAACTCTTTTGAAACAACCCCATATTCCTTGACCACTGACATGAGCTCAGAGTTGTTTTCCAGGGTTGTTACTGGCGCATCTTCCCCTACCCGAAAAAGATGGACACTCAACGGGGTTTCGGGATTATTGAAGTATCTCAGGTAGTATTTAAAATCCCTACTCATGCTGATTGCATTGATTCCACCATCCGTGCCCAGACGTGTCCTTTCTATACCAGCCAAATCAGTGACGAAGAAGTTTCTTTCGAGTGGAGATCCTTCGGTTGATACGTAGTATAAGCTCGGAACCTTTTGATTCTCGTCAATTCCAATCAATTTGGTGACTTCCCAATCTCCTGACGTTATCTGCTTTTGGACCTCACCGACATTGCTATACAAGTAGAAGTGATTGAATCCACTTCGATCAGACAAAAAGACAAACTGATCCCTGTTCTCAAGGTAGCGCAGGTTGGTATCATCCTTAGACTCTATGTATTGTTCGGATTTTTCGCTTAAGACTAGCTTGGTTGCACCCGTCCTGGAATCGGCGTGAAGCAGGTCTAATTGATTCTGAAGTCGATTCAGTCTCAGAATGGAAAGTTCGTTGGGACTGTAAGTCCATTGAATCCGAGGTATGTAAATATCCTGGTCGGTGCCCAGATCAATGTTCACAATTTCACCGCTTTTCAAGTGGAATACCGAGATTCGAACCATCGAATTACTTTGGCCGGCCTTTGGATATTTAAATCTCTGATCGTTGGGGTACAACTTCCCATTTTTCCAAACTTGCATGTTGTATTCCGGAACCTGACTTTCATCAAAGGTGTAATAGGCTAGCTGCGACCCATCTTTTGACCAAAAGAACGCTTTGGTAAGATACAGTTCCTCCTCATATACCCAATCGGTGCTTCCATGGATGATCTTGTTCGGTTCGCCATCATCCGTAATTTGTACCTCTTCACCGCTTTTCAGATCAATCATAAACAGATTGTTAGCTCGAACAAAGGCGACTGTATGTCCATCAGGGGAGAAAGTCGCATAGGACTGAGCCCCCGCATCGGAAAGAAGTTTCAGGCTGCCCGATCTTAAATCAAAGACATAGTATTTGGCCGTAAAGGATCGTCGATATATCTTCTTCCTATCGGTAAGTATCAAGATCTTACTTTCATTAGGGTCGAAGTTATAATCGCTGATAATAATGATTGGATCGCAGTCATTTCCGTCAAAAAGCGTTTCCACTTGCTGCCCATTGGTGACATCAAATTTGACAATCCTATTATCCTTTAGAGCCGTATAGAACCCACCATCGTTCATCCAGTTCACGGCGCTCACAGTTTCGGGTTCAAAAAGGTGGTCCCGGTAGATACTCTCAACTGTTATGCTTTTCTGGGCCCATGCCTCGGCCGTTAGTAAGGAAACCAGAATTAATGAAGTTATTTTCATTAGAGTCTAGAGTTACTAATACAATCTATTGCAAAGCTAGATAATCCCTCTGAAATGGAGCTACCAGGATTCTTGTTGATTTAACTGGTATCAACAAGGCCGTGGATCTCTTTGAGGCGGTGTCAGGGCCATTAATCTTCATTCAATTGAGTTAAAGGAACAAATCAACCAATCAGGTTGGCATAGAAGCATTGTTTTAATCTTGTTTTTGGAAAACTACCTGATTAACTTCAATGAAAGGAAACATTTGGAGTAAATGGACGTTGTTGGATAGCCGACCCCCGGAAGTGAGATTCTTGATCTTCATATTTCCCATGATGATTTTTGTCCAGTCGATTGGGCAGAGATATGAAATGGGGATCAATGTAGGACCCTCAATTTCCTATCGAACCTCTGTTGATGCCGGTGACCCGGTTGCTGCTTCCATTCAGAATGGGGAGGAGGGCATCTATACGTTTGACTTTGGGCTGGATTTGAAACGGACTCTATCCCCCAGGCTAAAGTTTGGTGCGGGTGTTTGGTATTCCCAAAAGGGTTTTTCAAATACCAACGTGGGTATTACTTATGACGATCTAAGCCTGTTCAATAAGGTGATCCAGATTGATTTCATTCAGAATTATATAGAAATACCCCTCCTAATCTACTACAGGCTGAACAAGACGACCGATTCACAATGGTACACCTTCGTGGGTTACAATAACAGCATTCTATTCAGCCAAAAGAATAACGTTATCATGCGATCCGGGGAAATTAATAAAGGAGATGTGGAGCGGCTCGGCGAACCTTACCTCGAAAATGCTACCCGCTATAATCCGGGATTTCTAATTGGCTTTGGTTGGCAAAAACCCATCGACGATAAATATAGTTTTGGACTAGAGCCAGCTTTTAAAATGCTGCTAAGCCCACTGAAGGAGGACAGATTTATGACACATCGAAGGCTCTATTCCCTGGTTCTCAATTTCCGATTCATCAGAAAGCTTTGATCTGCCATAGTTGAAATTACAGCAATATTTTAATTACTTTGCTCACCTCATTACTACCGGGAAATCCAAAAGAATGAGCTATAAGTACTTGGCAGCAGTTTTTTTTGTTTGGGCGAGCACTGAAATAACGGCACAGTCGGAATTCAAGGTCCTAGAGAATCGCAGGATCCTGGATAGCTCAGTGCAGGCTTGGCCATACCCAAAGGATGAGGCACCGGAAAAGACCTATTACAATTTCGAAGTTTCCATGGGAGGGCTTGCCTCTGATCTGTTTCCAAGCTCGACCTACCGCGCCGCATCATACATCTACGTTGGTGTAAATATTAATTCACCTGTATTCAATAAGGCAGGCAATGAAATCCACATTCCACTGTATCTGCTGAATGTCAAAAACAAAAACAATCTCACTGTTAAGGAGGTCCCTGAGGGTATAAATTTACTTCAAAAGTTGCATTTTAGAGCAGACCACGCATCCAGGTCGTTCTTTAAAATTGAGTTTAGGGAAGTAGGGCGAGGTGAGGTCGAATTTTTGAAATCCTTCGAGAAGATTGAGCTTTCCATGGCCAAGCTCCAGAACGTTCCTATTACCGATATTTCTTTCGGGATCAATGAGCTCCATGCACGGAAGCTGAAGGATCTTTCGGAATTGATTCTAGAGTCCATTGATATTATACAAAGAACAGACCTGGAGAAAGAATTGACGAGCGTCGCTTACATCCTTCAACCTTTGACCTTCAAGAAAGATTTTGCCCCCAAGTCGGTCAAGAATGAGAACCTGACCGTTGATCGTGCTTTTGACCCGGTATTGCGGACCAACACGGGTGAAGCACGGTTCCCATATATGATCTTGGATGTTTTTCTCAGGAGTTACCATGAAATTGAAAATCTGCCTTCTGACCATAAGACAGATTTCCGGTGCAGCGGATTGTCTGAGAAAACCATCCGATTTTCTGAGGCTCTTAAGAAGTATGCCAACGTGATTACTCCCCAGCAAAGGGTTTTCGAAACTAATCTTTTCAATATTTCAAACGACTATGTATACCTGGCTGAAACCTTTGGCTCCGTGGACGCGCAGTACCCATCTGATGATAGCTTCGGCTATGATGACGACGGCTTCCTGGTAGATGAAGAGGAGGTGTCGGTGGAGACAACTACTAGCAAGGAGGAGGTGGTTTCAGTATATTGTGACTTTATCAGGCATGGAAACGAAATGGCTAGCGAAATTGAAAAGAATAAGGATCCCGCTTTCAGACGTTATTATCAGAAGAGCCTGGATGACATCCGCCGCTGTTTGGACCTGAATTTTGTACAAACTATTTCCGATCCCGAAATATCCAACAAGTTTAAGGACTGTAAGTAGTGTTCACGCCGGGCGCCTCCGTCAGTTTATTGAAATTTCTCCATTTGCCCTATTGATTTGCAAGGCAAGATTTTGTAAAATTAATAGAGCTTGAAAAAATTTGATGGTATCGCCTCTTTCTACTCACCTCAGAATTCCTCCCATTATTTCCAATAAAACATCAAGTTATGTCAAAATTCGGAACAATCGAGTTTGCCGGTAAATCGGGCAAGCTCTATTCCTTTAACGTTTACACAATGGATAATGAGTTTCGACCCTACAGCGCTGTATATTGTGTTACCGAGCGATCCAGCTCAGAAAACGGGGAAGGGGTTCATAACAAAATATATTTCGGATCAACTCAGGATATGTCCGCTGAATTCAATGCCCATAGTTCCAGTCAATGCCTCCAATCAAACCGGGCGAATTGCGTATGCACTCATCGGGAAGAAAACGAGATCGCCCGCAATCAGATATTGAAGGATCTGATTGAGCATTATCACCCTCCCTGCAATTAATAAAAAGAGCCCTTTGGAGAAGGCTTTTTTTAACAAAAAGCTGTTTTTAGTGTAGTTCCTTTCCTGCCGGTACGTTAAGTTCGTGAGCCTCAAGTTTGGCTACTTTGAACTCTCTCTTCATCCGGTAACTGCAAACGTCGCATTTATAATGCTTCATGAGTCTACCTTCCTCTTGATTGGTGGGAGATTGGAGAATCTCCTCGTTTAATACTTTCAACGTATGGTAATGGCAGCTTGGGCACTCTGCGGCCTGCGAATTGCCCACGTATTTCTCAATTTGGGTGTATCCGCTCTCTTCGTCAATCCAGACGTCATAGTCTACTGAGAAAATGTCTTCTTCGGCCTGCTGCCCTTCACTCAAATGTACATCCTCTTTCTCTTCGCTCAATAATTTCATCTCTTTTCCCGACTTGGGCGAAATTCGTGGAGCATACCGCAACTTATGGAGTTTTTTCTCGAGTTTATCGGGGTAGTTGAATTCGATATACTTGGTCAGGGTAAATCCAAGAATCAGATTTATGGCTACGATTATAAACAATCGGAAAAAGAACATAGTCGGATACTCCGCGACGAACTCAGTGGCTACGGTATTCAGTATGAATGAAAAGCCTATAACCAAATTGATCACTGAATATTGGATCATTTTGATCTCGTATTGTCGGATATACTCGTACTTAACCTTATAGTTCTTTATGGAAGCCTGTTTGACCCGGTTATAAACAAAGATCAAGAGCCCCAGAACCACAAATGCGACAAATCCGAATACCATGTATTTGTCCCATATTGGCAGGAAATCAACAATATTATTCATAATTAGTTTAGGTTTTACAGAACTTAAGGCAAATTAAGAATTAATGGACTTATAATCAATCTTTTATCAGTGCTAACTAGATCTTTTGTAATTTATAAACTTGTAAAGATATTCTCTTACCAAGAAATTAGGATTGGCGAGGTTCAAAAATAAATCTAATGAGAAAATATATCACTATTCGTCTTCAACTGCTACATATTCGTCGGTTAATTTCTTTTGGATTTCACCAGGGACAGTTCCATACTCGGCGAATTTAGACGAAAAACTGGCCCGGCCCTGGGTTATTGACCTTAAGGAGGTAGAGTATCGATCCAATTCCGCCAGAGGGGTCTTGGCATTGATCACCTGATAGTTTCCCCTAGTGTCCATTCCCATGATTATCGAACGGCGGGTTTGCAGGTCTGTCATTACGTCCCCCATTAGTTCTTCTGGGACCAAGATTTCCATGTCATAAATAGGTTCCAGAAGTTGCGGGTCGGCCTCCTTAAACGCAATGCTAAACGCTTTGCTTCCGGCGATTTTGAAGGAGATATCATTAGAATCCACGGAGTGCATCTTTCCATCGTAAACCATAACCCGGACATCTCTGACATATGATCCAGTTAGCGGACCCTCCTCCATTTTTTCCATAACCCCTTTCAAGATAGCGGGTAAATACCTCTGATCTATAACCCCGCCAACGATACAATTGAAGAAAACCAACTTTCCACCCCAATCCAAATCGATCTCCTCCTTACCACGTACTGTATAATTGGTTGGATTAGGCTTACCTTCTTCAAAAGGTTCTATTCTTAAATATACCTCTCCAAATTGACCGGCTCCTCCCGATTGTTTTTTATGACGAAAGGAAGCATCCGAGTCTTTGCGAATAGTTTCACGGTAAGGTATCCTGGGCGTATCGAATTCGATTTTAAGGTGGTAAACATTCTCGATAATCCACTTTGCAATCGATAAATGCAACTCTCCCTGCGCGGAAAGAATTAATTGTCGAAGCTCCTTAGAGAATTCGTAGCTTAAGGTCGGGTCTTCATCATGTATTTTCTTTAATATCTCGCCCAACTTTTCGTTGTCGCTTTTAGTGTGGGCCACCACGGCCATTCTTATCCTGGATTCCGGAAAGATTATAGGTTCGATTGACAGATCAAAGCCTTTTTCGTGTAGCGTATGGTTGGTCTTAGTATTTTTGAGCTTGAGAGTAGCTCCAATGTCCCCAGCGGTGAGTTTATCGACCGGATTCCGATTCTTTCCATCCATTATGAAGAGTTGGTTAAGACTTTCACTATCTCCAGTTTGATGGTTAACCAGATGGGAGCCGGCTGTAACCTCTCCTGATATGACCTTAAAAAAGGACAGCTTGCCTAGATTTGGTTCAATCAAGGTCTTAAATACGAAAAGGGATGTTCTTTCGGAGGAATCACTCTTGATCTCGGCACCATCTGCATCGGTTTGCGGTATTTCGCTAGCTGCCGGAGCTACATTATCAATAAAGCCCATCATCCTACCGCTTCCCATGTTGTTTTTGGCTGAAAGGCAGAATATCGGCAGCACTTCTTGACTCATCATTCCCAATTTCAATCCTTGCCGCATCTCATCCTCATCCAAAGAACCCTTCTCAAAATAGAGTTCCATTAGTTGCTCATCGTTCTCCGCAGCCTTTTCAACCAGTTCATTATGTAGCTGCTCGGCCCGTTCTTTTTGGTCATCCGGGATTTCTAATTTTTTCGGCTTACCGCCATCTGCGGGGAACTCATACAATACCATTTTGAGCAGATCGACAATCCCATTGAAACCAGCACCTTGGTTAACCGGATACTGCATCAAGATGGCGGCGCTTCCGAAACGGGTTTGTATAGATTCTACAGCGCCTTCGAAATTAATCTTGTCATGATCCAATTGATTTATTGCCAAGATAGTCGGCTTTTTTTGTTGCTCCACATAATTCCAGATGAGTTCAGTCCCAATCTCCACTCCATGCTGACCATTAATGACCATGATGGCGGTGTCCGCTACCTTAAGGGACGAAACTATTTCACCCATAAAGTCATCTAATCCAGGCGTATCGATGATGTTTATTTTATAATCGCGCCATTCGACGTGCATCGAAGTTGCATATACCGAGTTTTCACGGCTATGCTCAATTTCATGATAATCAGATACTGTATTCTTGTTTTCAACGGTGCCCCTTCGGTCGAGGGTACCACCCTCAAATAGCATCGTCTCAGCCAAGGTGGTCTTTCCTGATTTGGAGCTACCCAACAGCACAATATTTTTAATATGTTTCTGATCGAAAACTTTCATGGGATGAAATTTAGCCCTATAGCTATCCTATATCCTGACCTCAGGGTGGGCCCCTAAATTTAAAAAACGGGCGAGTAAAATCCAACCCTATTTTGGACGTCGACCAGGACTGATTAATGCGTAAATTAGTGACAAATTCGAGAGTTAATGAACTTGAATCAGACCACCATTCTGGCTACGGATCTAGAAATCTCCGTCCCGTTTTATAAGGCCCTAGCCTAGTTCTGGGCTTAATAGTTGCAAGCAACCGCGCTATTCTCGATTTGAATGGCCTCATTTGGAATAGAAGATATCCACCTTGGAAAAAAGCAAGCGACGGCTAGTGGAACCACGATTGAAACAGAACCTCAAAGTTCTGGATCTGCGTCGGGATGCCGAATTGGATAAGATCCGGAGAGCATATCGCAGGAAAGCGTTTCAATATCATCCGGACCGGAATAAATCACCGCACCCGAGCCAGGAGTTTATCCTTATTTCCCGGGTGTACGAATTCTTGATTGCTAACTATGATCGGCTAAATACGACTGAGGAAGAAGCCAACATGGTGAAAGCCGAGGCTGATCAGTACCAAGAGTATGAAAGAAGCAGCGAGCGATCCATGCAGGAAGAAATGGAACGGGCACGTAGGAGTTACAACAATTTTAGAAGGAAGAACCTCAACTACCGTCAAAGCTGGTTCTTCATTCCGGTCAAGATCCTGGCTTATTTGATTTTCCTCTCAATCATTGCTGTTGGTCTGGCTCTAATAATAGGGCCGCTCATTATATTGATTTACAATGGAAATTGGACATTGATTATTTTGTACGTTCCTCTGGCAATCTGGGAGCTTTGGACATTAATTTCGCCCAGGTGTACAAGATCCGAATTGATCCCTATTTTTATTGATGAGGTAATGAGTGGAAATTACAAAGTAGTAGGTCTTTAGTTATCAAGTAGGGCAATTGAAAATCATTTTTCTGTGACCTAACAAGATTCTGCAGGACTTAAGCTATAAGAAACGGCAAACCAAATCGTGCGGCATATGGAATTACACTGCAATAACCGGACAACGCAAATTAATGTCCCTGAATGGAGATCGGATTTTGCATTTATCAGATGCTTGTCTAATTTAGCGTTGACTATGAAATGCAACTCAGCGAAATATTGGTGGTGGACTTGACCGGATTAATGATTTGTGGACAAGAGCAATAAATTGAATACACGGAGCTCGCTGTTCGCAGCGGGCTTTTTTGATTTAAAAATGAATTCTAAGGATTTTTGGTGGTGGTGTTTGAATCTAAACTAGTCGAACCGTATTCACTTGGATTTACAAGGCTTGCAGTTCATGCAGGCCTTTTGTATTTAAGGTATGAAACTGAAATCAAAAGACTTTAAACTCCGGTACCGATACCGCAAGCTGCTGGCTGACACGGTAACCCCGGTAAACATTTATCTAAAGTTGCGGGACAAGTATGCCGGCAGCATTTTGCTTGAAAGTTCAGATTATCATGGCAACGAAAACAGTTTTTCCTATATCTGTTGCGATCCAATAGCGTCTTTCAGATTGCAGAATGATAGGGTGGAGGTCAGCCAACCCGATGGTCAGGCACTTAAGGTTGACTTAAAAACAAGGCGGGATTTTCTCGGATATTGGAGCGATTTCATTCATCAGTTCGATTACGAAACTGACTCGTTCAAATTCATAACTTCCGGCCTATTTGGATATATGGCGTATGACGCAGTACAGTATTTTGAGGATATTGAGTTTGATAGGGCGAAAACAAACTACGACAGCATTCCGTTGATCTTTTATCAGATTTTCAGATATGTGATCTCAGTCGATCACTTCAAGAATGAGCTGTACGTATTTGAGCATTTTATTCCGGAAAAAAAGGAGGAATCCAAACTTGATGAGATCATCAACCTTATCAATAACAAGAATTTCCCCGCTTATTCCTTCCAAACCAAGGGGTCTGAATCTTCAAACTTCGACGACCCCACTTTTCTAAAAGTCATAACCATGGGTCGTCAGAACTGCTTTAAGGGTGATGTCTTTCAGATAGTGCTGTCGAGACAATTCAATCAGGGGTTTCAGGGCGATGAATTCAATGTTTATAGGGCCTTAAGGTCTATCAATCCCTCACCTTACCTGTTTTATTTTGATTTTGGCACGTTCAAGATCTTCGGTTCTTCACCGGAGGCTCAAATCGTAATCAAAAATGAGCGCGCTAGCATTTATCCAATCGCCGGAACCTTCCGGAGGACTGGTGACGATCTAAAGGACGCTGAATTGGCCCAAAAGCTATATGACGATCCCAAGGAGAACTCGGAGCACGTGATGTTGGTCGATCTGGCCCGCAATGATCTCAGTCGCAATGGCGATGAGGTCCACGTGGAAACCTTCAAGGAAATTCAATACTACTCCCACGTAATTCATCTGGTTTCCAAAGTAAGCGCCGACCTGCTCAGTGCCGACTCCAAATTGAAGGTTGTAGCTGATACTTTTCCGGCAGGGACTCTTTCCGGGGCACCCAAGTACCGGGCTATGGAATTAATTGATGGTTATGAACCGACCAGGCGTGGATTCTATGGAGGAGCGATTGGATTTTTGGACTTCAATGGAGACTTCAACCATGCCATCATGATCCGATCTTTTATGAGTTGGAAGAATCAACTCTATTATCAGGCCGGCGCCGGGGTGGTCGCTAAGTCTGAGCCGGAAAGCGAGGTGAAGGAAGTTGACAACAAGTTGGCCGCTTTAAGAAAGGCGCTTGAAATGGCTGGAGAAATCGGCAGATGAATGAAATTATTGGTACTCGACAATTACGACTCGTTTACTTATAACCTGGTATTCCAGATCAGGCAGCTGGGATTTGGAAATACCTTGTCCGTGGTGAGGAACGACAAGATCGAGATTGGACAAGTCGAGGAGTACGACAAAGTATTGCTTTCTCCTGGCCCGGGAGTCCCGGCCGATGCAGGTATTATGGAAGATCTGGTTCGAGAATATGGATCCACCAAGAGCATTCTTGGAATTTGTCTGGGCCATCAAGGCATTGCCGAGGTTTTCTCCGCAGACATTTTCAATATGGATGTCACTCTTCATGGAGTAACCACACAGGTAAATATTGAGGCTCCGGATGACGAACTGTTTCAAGGAGTTCCATCGCTGATCACTGTAGGGCTCTACCATAGCTGGGCGGTGATCCCCGATTCTGTAAACGGCGATTTGTCCATTACGGCTCGTAACGACCAAGGAATTGTCATGGGTGTGAGCCACAAAAGATTCGATGTCAGGGGGTTACAGTTTCATCCGGAGTCGATCCTCACTCCGGAGGGAGGGACAATCATGAAAAACTGGCTAACCAGCTAACCATGAAACAAGTATTGAACGACTTATTTGATCACAAGTTCCTGGATAAGGCCCGGGCCAAACAGGTATTGGTGCAACTGGCCCAGGGTGAGTATAATAACAGCCAGGTCGCCTCTTTTATGACAGTATTTCTTATGAGAAGTATTACAGTCCAGGAATTGGAAGGGTTCAGGGACGCTATGTTAGAACTTTGCCTTAAAATAGATTTGAGCGAGTTTGACGCTATGGATTTATGCGGAACAGGAGGAGATGGAAAGGACACTTTCAACATCTCCACAGTGGCTTCCTTTATTGTTGCCGGGGCAGGCCAAAGCGTGGTGAAACATGGGAATAATGGAGTCTCTTCTTTTTGTGGCTCTTCGAACCTTCTGGCCCATTTTGGATACCAGTTTACAAACGATGCCGATAAGCTCAAGACAAGCTTGGAGAAAAGCGGAATTTGCTTCCTGCACGCTCCGCTCTTTCATCCAGCGATGAAAAATGTAGCTCCCATTCGGAAGGAATTGGGCGTGAAAACGTTTTTCAATATGCTGGGACCCATGGTAAACCCCACTCGACCTAAAAAGCAACTTGTGGGGGTTTTTAGCCTGGAGTTGGCTCGATTGTATGCATACCTGTATCAACAAGCCGCGTTGGATTTCATGATTCTGCATTCCCTGGACGGATATGACGAGATTTCACTTACCGGACCTTTTAAGGTTATATCAAACCATGGAGAAGAACTAATCCAACCCGAAGATCTTGGCCTTTCCAAAACTGACCCAGCGGATCTTTCCGGAGGTGAGACCATCGAGGAGTCGGCCCAGATATTTTCAGACATTCTCGACAACAAAGCTACTAAGCCCCAAGAGTCGGTGGCGTTGGCTAATGCGGCTATGGCCTTGTTCACCGCTGGTAAGAGCCCTGATCCCAAGGGAGCTTTGGAAATAGCCAGGGAATCTTTGGAGTCCGGCAGAGCTCGCCTGAGCTTTAAAAAGTTAATCGAACTTAATCAGGCGAACGCGAATTAGAATTATCATGTCGATTTTGAATGATATTATTGGGTTCAAGAAGAAAGAAGTTCAGGAGCGTAAGGAGCTGTACCCGGTGAAGTATCTGGAAAAGAGTATTTATTTTCCAACCCAACCGGTGTCGATGAAAAAGTACCTTCTGCGCGAAGATCTACCTGGGATTATTGCCGAAATCAAAAGAAAATCGCCGTCTAAGGGAATGATTAACCCTCATGTTTCGATAGAAAAAACATCTATTGGATATATGCAATCTGGAGCCTCCGGGCTATCGATCCTTACCGATTCCGAATTCTTCGGAGGGAGCAATCAGGATCTATCCACCGCCCGGAAGTTCAACTTTTGTCCGATCCTAAGAAAGGATTTCACAATTAACGAGTACCAGGTAATTGAAGCCAAGTCCATCGGCGCCGATGTAATACTTCTGATAGCGGCGGGATTGGACAAAAATCGGGCTACAGCCCTGGGTAAGTTGGCCCAAACCCTGGGCATGGAGGTTCTATTGGAGATTCACGGTGAGAGCGAGCTTGATTACCTGGGTGACCATATTGATTTGGTGGGCATCAACAACCGGGACCTTACCACTTTTGAAACAACCCTGGAAACATCCTTTATGCTGGCTCCCTTGCTGCCGGATGAGTTGGTTAAGGTGGCAGAAAGTGGGATTGCAACGCCTTCAGATGTGGTCGAACTAACAGGATATGGATTCCTCGGTTTCCTAATTGGTGAAAATTTTATGAAACACAGTCGGCCCGAGCAGGCTTGCGCCAGGTTCATCGACCAACTATCCGTACTGAATAAAAACCCGTCTTCGGTTGAGAGGTAATATTCATGAAAAGGCCCCTTAAGCTTAAAGTATGTGGCATGCGCGACCCCAAGAATATCCAGGACGTTGCGGCCTTGAATCCGGACTACATGGGGTTGATTTTTTACCCTGACTCCCCCCGCTACGTAGGGGAACCCCCGGAAAAGGTGATGGCCGCCAAAACGGCAATGGAAAAAGTCGGAGTTTTTGTTAACGCGAGTACCGAAGAGGTTTTGGAGTCCGCACAAACCTGGGGTTGCTCGCTTGTCCAACTGCATGGCGACGAATCAGTTGGCCAGTGTTTGGAAATAAGAAGAATGGGCTACAAGGTGATCAAAGCCTTCCCAATAGGTTCTGACTTCGATTTCAAAGTGCTGGGACCTTACGCACAGGCGGTAGACTTCTTTTTGTTCGATACTAAAGCCACCGAAAGGGGAGGAACTGGAGAAACGTTTGATTGGGCAATACTCGATGGTTATGAGTTAAAAGTACCATTTTTCATTAGTGGGGGTATTGGATTAGAACAGCTTGATGATTTAGATAAAATACAAAGTCCTCAACTGTATGGGTTGGACGTCAACAGTCGTTTTGAAATTTCCCCTGGTCTTAAGGACGTGTCCAGTATTACTCGGTTGGTTCAATATTTAGACGGTCACCATGATGAAATTTAACGTTGATGCAAATGGCTTTTATGGGTCCTTTGGTGGGGCCTATGTTCCGGAAATGCTACACCCCAACGTGGAGGAACTAAAGGAACGCTACCTGTCCATCATTGAGGATCCCGAATTTCAGGCCGAATTTGAGCAACTTCTAACGAATTACGTTGGGAGACCTACACCACTCTTCCCAGCCCACAGGTTATCTGAGGAGTATGGGACCAACATTTACCTTAAGCGCGAAGACCTGAATCATACCGGGGCCCACAAAATCAACAATACTATAGGACAAATTTTACTGGCAAGGAGACTGGGGAAGGAAAAGATAATTGCCGAGACCGGTGCTGGCCAGCACGGAGTTGCTACAGCCACCGTTTGCGCTTTAATGAACATGGAATGCGTTGTGTATATGGGCCAGCTGGACATAGAGCGTCAACGGCCGAATGTGGAACGCATGAAAATCCTGGGAGCTAAAGTCGTGCCGGCCACCTGTGGAAATCAAACTCTCAAGGACGCCACCAATGAGGCCATGCGTCATTGGATAAACCATCCCTCCGACACTCACTATATTATTGGCTCGATAGTGGGCCCGCATCCTTATCCGGATATGGTCGCCCGATTCCAATCTGTTATCAGCCGAGAGATCGAGTCACAGCTTCAGGAGCAGGAAGGAAGGGCTCAACCAGATTACCTGGTAGCCTGCGTAGGAGGAGGCAGTAACTCAATAGGCGCTTTTTACAATTTTATGGAAGATGACAGAGTGAAACTTATCGGGGTTGAAGCGGCTGGATTGGGCATAGACTCGGGTGAATCTGCTGCCACTACCGCGCTGGGACGAACCGGGATCCTTCACGGGAGCAAGACTCTGCTGATGCAAAATGAGGATGGCCAGGTCACTGAGCCTTATTCCATCTCAGCCGGGTTGGATTATCCGGGAATCGGCCCATTACCTGCTCACCTCTTTGAATCCGGAAGGGCTCGATTTTATAGCGTAACCGACCAGGAAGCGCTTCAGGCCGGTATCCGACTTAGCCGATTGGAGGGAATAATACCCGCTTTGGAAACCGCTCATGCATTGGCAGGACTGGAACTTCTCGAATTTTCGCCAAATGAGGTTGTGGTGGTTAATCTGTCCGGGAGAGGGGACAAGGACCTGGAAACCTATATTAAGTATGGCGATTATTAATGATGGCTCACGTGACCTCTACAGATAGAATCAAGCTGATGTTCAAGGAAAAGGAGAAGAGGCTATTATCGGTATACTTCACTGCCGGATTTCCCAAGCTCAACGATACCTTGCCAATCCTTCAGACCCTCGAAAGGGCTGGAACAGATCTGGTGGAGATTGGTATTCCATTTTCGGATCCAATCGCGGATGGCCCGACGATTCAAGCCAGCAATCAAAGAGCCCTGGAAAATGGAATGACTGTGCGATTGCTACTTGACCAACTGAAGGCAGTAAGAAATAAGGTTCAAATCCCGATCATACTAATGGGGTATCTGAACCCTATTTACCAGTTTGGTGTAAATTCATTTTGCGAAAGATGTGCCGATATTGGGATCGACGGTTTGATAATACCCGATCTTCCCATGAACGAATATTTGCAGGATTTTAGTTCATTCTTCCAAACTCACGGATTACATAATATCTTTCTGATCAGCCCAAATACAAGTCCGAATCGAATTCAAGAAATAGATCGTAACTCCGATGGATTTATATATGTGGTGTCATCATCGAGTACCACCGGTGCCAAAAGCCAGATATCCTCTGATCAGAGCATGTACTTCCAAAGAATTAGCCATATGGGCTTAAGCAACCCTTTTTTGATCGGTTTCGGCATCTCGAATAAGAATACTTTTAAAATGGCCTGCCAATATTCCTCCGGAGCCATTATTGGAAGCGCCTTTATCAACTTAATCAGCAGCTCTAAGAACCTTGATGAGGATATTTATTCCTTCATCTCGAATATCAAGAGCTAACCCTATGATAATTCAATTAGAAAAGAACCTATCGGTTACGGACAAGCAAGCCATTTTAAGCAAGATTGCGGACCTCAAATACAAAACCCGCGAAGTAAAAACCCAGCTGGGAGAATACATCATCGGCTTAGGCAAAGCCGACATCGATGTCCGTGATGTTGGTCATATAAAGGGAGTAGCAGATATTCATATCGTTTCGGATGATTTCAAATTGGTATCCAGGAAGTGGAAGGTCCATCTTTCCCAAATTGACCTGGGAGATGGAGTGCTGATTGGGGATGATCATTTCGCGCTGATGGCCGGCCCCTGTTCGATCGAAGGGGAAGACCAGATTTCCGATACGATCCATCACCTAAAGGACAACGGAGTTTCGATAATGAGAGGAGGGGTATACAAACCCAGAAGTTCCCCATATTCATTCAGGGGACTGGGTCTGGAGGGACTAAAGCTGTGGCAAGGTATGGCAAAGTCCAACGGGATCAAGATCGTGACCGAGGTTATGCAGGTATCCCAAATAGAAGGCATGTATGACTACGTTGATGTGTTCCAGGTAGGCGCCCGCAATACCCAGAACTACAATCTATTGGACGCCCTGGGTGAAGTAGACAAGCCGGTAATCATCAAAAGAGGCGTCTCAGGTACGGTGGAAGAGCTACTATATTCAGCCGAATATGTTTTCTCAGGGGGCAACGAAAAGCTCATGCTTTGCGAGCGGGGAATCCGAACTTATGAGCGAGCCAGCCGAAATACAATGGACCTGAATGCTATTCCCATCCTAAAAGAAAAAAGTCACCTTCCCGTTATAGCCGATCCATCTCACGGGATTGGGATCCGGAGGTATGTGGAACCGATTGCGCTGGCCTGTGTAATGGCCGGGGCTGACGGCCTTATTTACGAAACCCATAAAAAGCCGGAGGAAGCCTTCTCCGATGGCCAGCAGACCTTAAGTTTCGAGGAGTCTAAAGCGATGATTCAGCGGATAAAAAAGTCCCGTGAGCTGCAGCAGTCATTTTTGTTTAGCTGACTCCCGATATTCTTCCAAAACTAGTATATTGACCGACCAGACGAGCTAAGAGCCGTTAGAATGGACGTTCGGTTAAGATTTCAGGAGGCAAGGCAATTTGTAACAACTGATATTTGGAGGATCCACTTGAAGGATCTTTCAGGTTCCAAGTTGTTCCTGATCAAACTGCTTAGGGTCGGCGTTTTAGCTTTCAAGGGATTCACCGAGGATCAGGTCCAATTACGGGCCTCTGCCCTTACATTCTTTTCCCTTTTATCAATCGTCCCTGTTGTGGCCATGGCATTCGGCATTGCCAAAGGCTTTGGCCTGGAAACGTTATTCCACGACCGTGTTATTGAAACCTTCGCCGGTCAGGAGCAAGTTATCGAACAGATATTCCGGTTCTCGGATACCCTGCTGCAAAACACCAAGGGGGGCGTAGTTGCCGGAATTGGGTTGGTGATTTTGATTTGGACGGTCATTAACCTGCTGCGCAACATTGAAGAATCGTTCAACTGGATTTGGGGCGTAAAAAGCGCCCGCACCTACATCCGCAAATTTACCGATTACCTGACGATTATGGTGATTGCCCCCATGCTGGTTATCCTTTCTAGCAGCCTCACCATTTATATTTCGACTTATATAATATCTCTGACCAAGGAGGTTCAGCTTCTGGACTATATAAGCTCTTATATTTTCTTCCTATTGCGCTTAACCCCTTATACCATTATTTGGCTGGTACTGACTTTGATTTACATAATAATGCCAAATACCCGGGTTAGGCTCACCTCAGCATTTATCGCCGGGATCTTTGCCGGAACCCTCTACCAGCTGACCCAGATACTGTATATTAATTTCCAGGTCGGGGTAGCTCGTTATAATGCGATCTACGGAAGTTTCGCGGCGCTTCCGCTGTTTATGGTCTATCTCCAGATCAGCTGGTTGATTATTTTGCTTGGTGCCGAACTTTCCTGGGCCTATCAGAATGTTGAAAAATATGAGTTTGAAAAGGACTCGAAATCCATGAGCCCCGCATTCCATAGAGTTCTCTCGCTGATGGTAATGCAGTTGCTGGTTAAGAACTTTGCCAAAGGCGCTTTACCGCTAACGACAATTGATATATCCGAAAGTTTAAAAATACCGATCAGATTGGTCGACAGGATTTTGGTGGATCTGACCGACATCAGGCTGGCGACCGAAACCGCACTAGAAGGTTACAAGGATATCGCTTATCAGCCCGGGGAGGATACCGATCGTTTGACCGTGCTGTATGTGTGGAATAAACTGGAGAGGAGCGGATTTGATGATTTACCAATGGAAGACTCAGACGAGTACAAGACTATCGTCCGCACTTTACAAGGGTTTGGAGATGCCATGGAACGACTCCCCGAAAATAAAAGGCTCAAAGACATCAGTTAACATGTCCCACTTGTAATGACTATATTGTTTTGTCTAACCCTTGGCGAGATGAAAATGAATGTAATCCACACCGCCCTATCCCTTATGCTGGTCGCGCTGCTGTTTGGTTTCGACTCCTGTTCCGGACCCAAAAGTGGAGGCAATGAAACCGTGGCCACCGAATCTGACCTGGAAATGGAATCAGAGGATGAGAATAGTGCAGAGGATAAATCAAAGAGACCCAGTCCCATGATGAGGGCCACAGCAACCATCGGTTCGCTGACCGTCAAAATAAATTACAGTTCTCCTAGGATCAAGGAAAGAACCATTTGGGGAGGTTTAGTGCCTTATGATGAGATCTGGAGAACCGGGGCTAATGAAGCCACGGTCTTTGCAGTGAGCCAGGACGTATTGATCAACGGTGAAACTCTGGCCGCCGGAAAGTACGCCTTATTCACAATTCCCAGACGGGGCGACTGGATTGTAATATTTAATACCGTATGGGACCAATGGGGTTCATACAATTACGAAAAGAGCAAGGATGCCCTGCGCATTGGGGTACCACCGAAAGATGAAGAGGAAACCAGGGAAAGAATGGAATTTCAAATTGACGATCAGGGGTTGGTACGATTTCACTGGGATAAACTAAGCCTAAGCTTCTCGGTCCAACCGGCTTAACCGATCTATCTATTTCTTTTTGCGATTGTTCCTGAACAAGTCAAATCGTCGATTGAAGACCACGTTCAAGACCCCGGTTACGACTGCTTCTATAGGATTCTTAACGCCGTAAGGATTGAAGCTATCCCTTTTAGGGGTGCGCAATTGATTTAGATTGAGAGAGCTGGTGGAACCGTAAGAGACATGTTGAGTCACCCCATCCTGATTGATGTAATAGATCATGTCCTGGTTGCCTTCATCCAGGTACATCGAAATCACCTGTTCCTGGTTGAAACTCAATGAATTGTATGAAAAAGAATCAAATCGCACACTTTGGTCATGGCTTAGGGCAATGCCGATAACGCCGCCACGATAGTATGGGACCATGTTCTCATCCTTGGCCCATCCCAGCTGGTTTTGGGCCATTGCAGAACCCCACGGGACAAATAGAGTCGCCATTAAGAAACCTACGATAATTCGAAATTTCATCGGACCTGCGGATGACTTTTCCAATATAGGTCGATTTAGCATCTATACCAAGCGCTAACTCTTTTGGGAATTCAGGATTGAGGATTGAGAATTCCCTAATAACTACACACCAACGAGTAATGACTACCTACCAACCCCTCCTAACTGCGAAATCGATTAGTTTCGTACCTTTAAATCATTCCATGATTACGGATCCTGTTAGTCATTATGTTCACTTAGATGGTTTAAGTGGATAATCCAGTTATTTCAATAACTACCTGAAGTTTCATCGAAATATACCACCACCAGTTTTAAGGAAGATAATGCCAGAACATATAGATGAGATATTAGATTTAGCTCGACAGCATTGCGAGGAGGTGGTCAAGCCAAATGTTGACCGGTGGAACGAAATCGGGAAGTGGCCTCGTGATGCTTCGGATCAAGCGGCCAGGATGGGGCTTACCGGATTATATTGTCCCACATCGCTGGGAGGTCAAGGGCTTCCTCTTAACGAGGGAGTTCGAGTTTTCGAAGAGCTGGGAAAAGGAGATGCAGCATACGGATTTACCCTGGCGATGCACAACGCTTGTTGCTCTGCCGTTTGTAATTCCGCCACGGACTCCTTTAAAAATGAATGGGCAACTGATCTAATTTCGGCTCGGAAATTGGGCAATTTCGCGTTGACGGAGCCACAGTCCGGGTCAGATCCGGCTACTATGTACACTATAGCGAGTGTCAACGATGATGGAAGTTTTACCATCAATGGCTCCAAGGCCTGGATATCCCTGGCTAACGAGGCCGATGTTTATTTAGTGGTAACCAAAACCTCGGATGAGCCTGGGTATAAAGATATGGCTATGATCGCTGTTCCGGCCAACACCCCGGGACTTAGTTTCGGACCAGTTTACGATACTCCTTCTTACCGGTTTCTACCCTTGAGTGAAATGTATTTGAAAAATGTAACCGTACCGGCCGAAAACCTCATTTTGCCAGTAGGCAAGGGATTGAGCGGTTCCCTTGCCGCGATCGACATATCGCGCGTTTCAATCGCTGCCGGGTGTTGTGGTCTTATTCAATCGGCTTTGGATATCGCGCTGAGTTATGCCAAAAATCGAAAAATGTATGGCGGCACCAGTATTCAATTGGATGGTATACAATGGATGCTCGGAGAAGTGGCTACCGATCTCGAAATTGCCCGGCTCTTATATCGAAAAGCGGCTGACGCTTTGGGCAGTGAAGATGGGCCGCTTATGGCGGCTCATGCCAAGTTATACGTTCCTGATGCTGCCCTTCGGGCTGCGAACACTTGCACCCAAATACTTGGTGGAATGGGTTTGTTAAGACCTTATGGTCTCGACCGACTAAGCCGGCTGGCTCAAATGCTTAAGATTGTTGATGGAACCACTGAGATTCAACGAGTGGTAATAGGGCGAGCTTTACAAAAGCGGGCGGCTAAATTGCCCGATCTTCCAGTGCCTGAAGGATTCCAAGAGGGTGAGGGCTGAACCGTTTTATCAATACGGGAATCTTCAAGGAACATCCGCTCTTGGTGAAAAAGAACAAAACTTAAATGAGTATTAAAGCATTAGTAGTACAAGGAAGACGAAAAAACGTCTGTTTCTGTAGAAACTATTGAAGAATCAGAACTTCCTGATGGCGATGTTACCATCAAGGTGGAATATTCCACTCTCAACTATAAGGACGGACTCTGCATAGGTCCCGGAGGTGGATTGGTAAAGAATTATCCACATGTACCGGGTATTGACCTGGCCGGAACGGTTGAATCCTCTCAAGATGACCGTTATCAACCGGGGGATCAGGTCCTTTTAACCGGCTGGCGAGTTGGTGAGCTATGGTGGGGAGGATATGCCCAAAAGGCCCGGGTAAAAGCGGATTGGTTGGTGCCTTTACCCGGAGGGATCACTACGCGTAACGCTATGGCCATCGGTACGGCTGGTTTCGCCGCGATGTTGGCGATAAGTGCCTTGGAGGAACATGGCCTGGATGCCAATCGAGAAGATAAGCCGGTTTTAGTCACCGGAGCATCGGGAGGGGTCGGTTCGATTGCGATAACGGTTCTATCTAAGTTGGGCTATCAGGTGGCAGCTGTTACCGGACGAGCTGAAACCACTGATTATTTAAAAGAACTCGGAGCAACTCAAATTATTGCCCGTGAAGAAATTAGTGGGACGATTAAACGACCTCTTGAAAATGAAAATTGGGCCGGATGTATTGATGCGGTGGGAGGGGCGATGTTGGCGAGGATCTTGGGCCAGCTTAAATATGGCGGGGGAGCGGCCGCGGTGGGACTAGCAGGAGGAGCAGGATTACCAGCCACCATGATTCCTTTTCTCCTACGAGGGATAAACCTTCTCGGAATTGATTCGGTTATGCAACCTTATGAGCGTCGAGTAAAGGATTGGAGCAGGATGGCTGAGTTGTTGCCGGTGGACAAATTAGAGAAGGTAATTCAACTCGCCACTCTTTCTGACTTACCTCAACTAGGTGCCGATATATTAGCGGGAAAAATAAGAGGCCGGGTCGTCGTGGATGTAAATGGGTGATAAACAACCCGAACATAAGCCTGTTGTTTCATCGTTAACAGCTTGGTTGTTCAATACCTTGGGTGACATACCCGGTAACTCTGAATTCGGAATTGAAAAGATGGGAAATTGGGCCGGCGACTCAAGACTTACACCCTACCCAAACGACCAAAACAACTCCGTCGCACTCTCCTTTGCACGCTATCTTCCATATTTTCCTTTAGTTCCTTATCTTCGGAGCCGTAATTGTAATTCAAGTAGTCAGATCATATGAGCAATTATGTAAACGTCGCCGGTGTTGACATTTTCTATCAAATACGGGGACAAGGAGACCCTCTGGTATTGCTAATGGGATTTGGAGCCGATGGGAACACCTGGGAAAAGCATCTGCAGGTGTATGAAAACCACTTCCAGTGTATTGTCATTGACAATCGCGGTGTGGGCAGTTCCGCCCAGCCGCTGGGCCCATACACCACCGCAATGATGGCAAATGACACCGCTTCTGTTATGGATGATGCGGGTATTGCCAGGGCTAAGGTTGCAGGAATTTCAATGGGAGGAGCAATAGCCCAGGAATTGGCCTTAAGGCATCCGGAGCGAGTACTGAGCCTGGTTCTCATCAGTACCTGGCCCAGCTTCAATAATTACGCCACCACGGTTTATGAAAACCTGAAGAAGCTAAGGCCGGTTTGCTCACCGGAAGATTTCATGGAACTTTTGCAGCTGTGGATATTTGCGCCTCCTTATTACGAGACTTATCTCGCCGAATTACAGGAAGGACAGCAAACCGCTGCGTCGAATCCGAATCCCCAGTCCAGAGAAGGTTTTGATGGACAATTGGATGCCTGCATTGCCCATAATACAGTTGATCGTTTGAATCAATTAACAGTGCCAACCTTGATTACAGTAGGAGAAATGGATATTTTTACACCCCCGGAATTCTCCAGGATCCTCCATGGGAAAATTGAGGGATCGAAGTTAGAGACTTTTCCAAAGGGTGGACACGTTCATCATTGGGAGGACCTTGAACGATTTAATAAAATAACGACTGAATTTCTATTGGAAAACTAAAAATGAGTAGGATCAAAATTGGCTGTGAAACTTATACCTGGCAAATGCCGGGAGAACAGTACAAGGATAAGCTCAGACATATAATGGAGATCACTTCCCAAGCGGGCTTTGAAGGAATAGAGCCCGAGACCAGCTTTATGGGGGATTTTTCCGATCCTGGACGCATGCTTGAGGCCACCAAAGAACTTGACCTTGAACTGGCCGTGTTGTGCCTGGTAGAAGATTGGTTAAACCCCAATGAAACCGATTTGGAACGGGCCCACGCCGATCAATGGATTGAGTTCCTGGCGCATTTCCCGGAGACCTTGTTTTTATTAGTACAAATGCCTGGTAATGACCGTGCCCAACTAGAGACTCGTCAGCAGAACTTACTGAAATGTGTAAACACCATCTCCCGGAGAGCTGCGGACAAAGGAATTGTTTGCTCATATCATCCAAATTCCCCACCAGGATCGATTTTCCGGACCGAGGAAGACTATAAGATCCTGCTCGGTGGTCTGGATTCAGAAGTGATCAAGTATACCCCCGATGTTGGTCACATTGCCAAGGTTGGGATGGATCCCCTGGCTATAATTAGGCAGTATAGGGACATGGTCAATTGTGTCCACTACAAGGATATGTACCATAGAGGGGAGTGGGCGCAAATGGGGTCAGGAGACATTGATTTCGACGCCATAACTAAGGAATTGACTGATACTCATTTCGGGGGTTGGATCATAATGGAAGACGAATGCGATCGAGCCATTTCCGACCCGGATGGGGTAACAATTGATGATGGAGTATACCTCTCTGAAACCCTTAAACCCTCGATTCAGAATGTTAGTTAGAGTAAAACAAAAGTACCTTATATTCGGACTGGTAACCCTGCTTTCGATAATCCTCATTACCTGTAATCGCCAATCTGATAACCAGGCGGACTTCGTCCTTGCTGAGTCCGATCTCGCTGTTTACGAGAGCGACATCGATCACGCCGGGCTGATCAAGGCATTGGATAAGGAATCGTTTAGGCGAGGTCGGGACATTTACGGAACCGTTTGCTTTACTTGCCATGGAGACGCCGATCTACCGGGCTCCTTGCCTAACTCCTTTCGATTCTGGGATGGTAATTTTCAGGTGGGTATTGATCCCTACTCTATGTATCAAACGGTGAGCAGGGGATTCGGAGGTATGCCTCCACAGGTTCATTTAGTCCCTCAACAAAAATATGACGTTATCCATTTCATCAGAGAGAATTTTGTCAAAAATGATAATCAAGAGCAGTACTTTGAATTGGATGAATCCTACATGCAATCTCTTCCTAAGGGTAGTTCTCCTGGTCCTGAGGCCAAAAAATGGGAGCCCTGGGCTGACATGGACTATGGAGATTTCCTCATTTATACCTATGAGCTGGCGGGTTTGGATGCCAAACCCAGGGAGCGCTCCTTGGGAAGAAAAACGCCGCTGCCTGATGAGGATTTTGGGGATGCAAATTTTGCGTACAAAGGGATTGCGGTTCGATTGGACAAAGGCCCCGGCGGGGTTGCCGCTGGCAAGTCCTGGATGATTTTTGATCACGACCTGCTTCGAGTAGCTGGTGGATGGACTGGAGAAGGATTCATCGACTGGCGATCCATTCTCTTTAACGGAGAGCACAATATCAGCCCGCGGACTGTCGGGGACCTACATTTTTCAAACCCTGTAGGCCCGGGGTGGGCTAATCCCAAATCAGGATCCTTTGATGACCCCCGATTTCGAGCCCGGGACGGGCGAGCCTTTGGCCCATTGCCCAGGGAGTGGGCCCACTACAAAGGGCTGTATCACTACGAGGACCGGGCCATCATTGAATATACCGTGGGTGTTGCCAAAATTTTAGAAACTCTGGGTATGGAAGAACTTGGGGAGCAGGCTGTATTCACCCGAACTCTAAATGTGACCCCTTCTTCGGATTTGCTAAGAATGCGGATTGCGCCCGAAGGAACTGAAGTTGCTGTGACAGGTGAAGGCGGCAAATTAAAGCGGCAAGATGGATTCGTTATCTTGGAAATGCAGAAGAACCAAGCTGCCATGATAAAAGTATTTGTCGCAAAGGGAGGGACGCCGGATTTGGACCAATTTGCCCAAGCTTCATCACCTCCTGAATCCCTGCAAGATTACACATCGGGGAGCCCGGCCCGGAATTCGCCCGTATCCAGTTTAGTAACAAAAGGTAACGAGGATGGGCCATTCGCAGTGGATATCCTGACCCCACCCTATGAAAATCCATGGAATAGCAGGATGCGCTTGAGCGGGATCGATTTTTACGAGGATGACAACAATGCGGTCGCTAGCTGCACGGAAGGGGATGTTTGGATCATTGAAGGCCTTAAAGATCCATCCGGGGTCTTAACCTGGACCCGGATCGCTACCGGGTTATTCCAGCCTCTTGGGATTAAGCTGATCGACGGTGAGATCTACGTAACCTGTCGAGACCAAATGGTGATCCTGCGGGATTTGAATGGAGATAGGGAAACTGACTTTTATGAGAGCTTTAATAATGACCATCAGGTGACCGACCACTTCCATGAGTTTGCCATGGGCTTACAGGTGGATGAGGAGGGTAATTTGTATTATGCCAAAAGCGGCCGTCATGCGCGAGAAGCTCTGGTGCCTCAACATGGAACCTTAATCAGGGTAAGTGCAGATGGATCCAAAACCGATATCGTTGCCAAGGGTTTCAGAGCCGCTAACGGAGTCTGTCTGAATCCGGATGGTACCTTCATAGTGACAGACCAAGAGGGTTTCTGGAATCCCATGAACCGTATTAACTGGGTGGAAGAGGGAAAATTTTATGGCAATATGTGGTGCTATGATCCACCAGCTGACAGCTCGGATCAGGGCATGGAGCAACCCCTGGCCTGGGTAGACGAACAACTAGATCGTTCTCCTGCAGAATTGGTTTGGATTGACACCGATAAGTGGGGCCCTTTAAAGGGCAACCTGTTGAATATTTCCTATGGTTATGGCAAGATTTTTCTGGTGCTTCACGAGGAAGTTAATGGTCAGAAACAGGGAGGTCTGTTCGAATTGCCTATCCCGAGACTTCCGACTGGGGTCATGCGGGGTAGATTTCATCCGAGTGACGGGCAGCTTTACGTTTGCGGATTGTCCGCCTGGTCTACTACCCAGATGTTGAAGCCAGGAGGCCTTTATCGGGTGCGCTACACAGGGCACTCATTAAGAGTGCCGCTTGGAATCGAGGCAGTGCAATCAGGATTGATTCTGACCTTTTCTGATAAGCTGGATCCGGAAGTCTCAGACAACACCTCGAATTACCAAATCACGACCTGGGATTTGAAGCGCACCAGGAAATATGGTTCAGAACATTACAACACCCAAACGCTGGAGGTTGCAAAAGCAGAGTTGGAGGAAAATGGCACCAGGGTGCGATTAACCATTCCGGCGATCGAACCAACATGGGCAATGGATGTTAAGTTCAACCTGTCCAATGCGAATGGAGAAAAGATAGAAGGGTTTATTCAGAACACGATCCATAATCTCAGATCAGAATCCGAGGAATCGATTCAAGCCACCCTTAAATAACTATCAGAGCAAATGATTATTCTTCGAATGACCAAGTTTTCAATTTTCTATCTGGTGATGGCAATTATGCTGATGTCGGCGGATGGGCTGATGGCCCAGCCGGGGGAAAAATGGATCGAATATGAGCCCAAGACAGGCCCAGGCAATGGCCGGTATATTGTGTTGGTTGGCGGCGATGAAGAATATCGCTCGGAAGAGGCCCTGCCGATGATGGCCAGGATCCTGTCAGAATATCACGGCTTTCAGTGCACTGTTCTTTTTGCACTCGATCCTGAGTCGGGAGAGATCAACCCCGATAATCAGAATAACATTCCTGGTTTAGAAAAACTAAAGGATGCCGATCTGATGATCCTGTTCACTCGCTTCCGGGAACTGCCCGATGAACAAATGAAATACATTGATGCGTATGTCAAGAGTGGCAAACCAATCGTGGCCATGAGAACCTCCACCCACGCTTTCAAATACTCCGGTGACAACGAAAGCCCGTTTGCCAAGTACAGCTTTGATAGCAAGGTTAAGGGCTGGGAAGACGGTTTTGGCCGGCAAGTTTTGGGGGAGACCTGGGTGAATCACCATGGCGCCCATGGTAAGGAGGGATGCAGGGCCATCATCAATGGAACCGTGCAAAATCATGCCTTGCTGCGTGGCGTGAAAGATATATGGGTGCCTACTGACGTTTATGGCATTAGAAATTTGGCGAACGCGACGGTTTTGTTGTACGGACAGTCCACCAACGGCATGACTCCGGATTCGCCTCCTAACCTGGAGAAATCGGTGATGCCGGTAGCCTGGACAACCAATTATATATCGGAAATAGGCAATACCAGCCGGATATTTAGCACCACCATGGGCGCGTCGGTTGACCTGCAAAACGAAGACCTACGTCGCTTAATGGTGAACGCGTGCTATTGGGCATTGGGAATAGACGCTCAAATCACTGAATCCGGTAAGGTCGACATTATCGGTGAGTATGAACCCACCAAGTTCGGTTTTGGAGATTATGTCAAGGGGAGGAGTCCTAAGGATTACCAATAGAAGTTGATAAAAACACGACCGGCATGAATAAGATTGGATTTAATTTATTGGTTTGGTCGGCGGTGGTATCAGATGAAATGATGCCCATAGTAGAAAGGCTCAAATCCATTGGATATGATGGAATAGAAACCTCAATGGGAAGCCAGGATCCGGTGGCATATCGCCAGCTTGGAGATCACGCCAGGCAGCTTGGCCTGGAGGTTAATTGTTGTCTTGCACTAGGTGCTGAGGAGAATCCAGTCAGTGAATCCCAATCTGTTCGCGACAAAGCACTGGACCGGATCAAATGGGCTATCGATAGGGGCACGGACATGGGGTCGAAGGTAATTTGCGGACCCTTTCATTCTGCTTTTGCCACTTTCTCACAGCGACCTCCCGATGAGGACGAGTACAAACACAGCGCGGAGATCCTCAATAGGGCCGGCGAGTATGCTGCTGAGGCGGAGATAACACTCGCACTTGAGGCTATCAATCGGTTTGAGTGCTACCTGTGCAATACCGTTGACCAGCTTTTACACCTCGTCTCGATGGTGGATCACAGTAGCGTAACCGCCATGTACGATACGCATCATGCCAATATCGAGGAAAAGAATCTTACTGAGGCCATAGGTAACATTTCTCCATTTCTAAGTCACGTTCATATCAGTGAAAACGATCGAGGTACACCGGGAGACGGCCATATTCCTTGGGACGACACTTTTGCTTCACTAGCTGTAGCCAATTACAAGGGCTGGTTGACCATTGAGGCGTTTACTCGAAGTGATCCTGATTTTGCCAATGCTATTAATGTCTGGAGGGAGTATTCGGAGCCCTGGGCAATGGCCAAGAACGGCCTCGATTTTATCCAGAACATGTGCCGAAAACACGGTATGTGACCATTGAATTGATCTAAACCATGTACATGCGGGGAAAGAGTTTGGTTATATTCTTTCTTGCGATTCGATCTTTCGCCCAATCCGGAGAGCCTGATATTCATCGGGCTGACCTGATTATATATGGAGGTACGGCAAGCGCTGTGATTGCTGCGGTGCAGGCATCAAGGATGCAGAGGTCGGTAATAATGGTCTCTCCAGACAGGCATCTTGGCGGCCTGTCTTCAGGAGGATTAGGCTGGACTGACACCGGGAACAAACAAGTAATTGAAGGAATGGCCCGCGAGTTTTACCATCGGGTTTATCAGAAATATCAGGATCCAGAAGCCTGGAAATGGCAAGGACGGTTAGATTACGGTAATCGAGGACAGGGAACTCCTGCAATCGATGGAAATCAAAGTTCTTACATTGCTTTTGGGTCCATCAGAATGGAGCCCGTGTTCATGATCCTGGGCCAAAGAGCTGCCACGGCAGCCGTAATGGCCATTGATAAGGATCAGGGGGTACAAGAAATTGACTATGAAATGTTGCTGAAGCAATTGCTTAAAAATGGCCAGGTCATCAGCCTCTAATAATTTGATTTAAGAAAAAAACCATAATGAAAACAATTGTACTGCAAAAACCAGGAGCTTTCGAATATACCGACACACAGTTTGACAACCAACTGGAGGCTGACCAGGCTCTGTTCAAGGTTCACCGAATAGGCATTTGCGGCACTGATTATCACGCGTATCATGGTGACCAGCCCTTTTTTGATTATCCCAGGATTTTGGGTCATGAGCTGGGAGTGGAAGTCGTGGAAATAGGAAGTGAGGTTGCGCACCTCCGGGTTGGGGACAAGTGTTCAGTCGAGCCATACCTTAATATGACCAATGAACAGTCCGTAAGGAGCGGATTCACTAATTGCGGAGAAAATGTTACTTGTCTTGGAGTACATGTGGATGGGGGCATGCGAGAGTATATGAAAGTGCCAGCTCGGTATCTACACCGATCTGAATTGCTAACCTATGAACAGCTAGCTCTGATCGAACCCCTGGGAATTGGATGTCACGCGGTTAATCGGGCTGGGATCAAAGCTACCGACACGGTCTTGGTCGTCGGCGCCGGTCCAATTGGGTTGTCGGCGGTTCAATTCTCGCTTGCCGCCGGAGCAAGGACGGTAGTGATGGATATCAATTCCGATAGGTTGCATTTCGCTTCGTCCATTTTGAAGGTCGATAATAGGGTAGTCGCTGGGAAGGAAGGCACATTAAATGAGATCAGAGAATGTTTCGAGGGCGACCTGCCTACTGTGGTGATGGATGCAACCGGTAATCCGGCATCGATGCGAAAATCCATGGAGTATGTTGCGCCCTCTGGAATTGTCCTATTTATAGGGTTGTTTCAAGGAGACTTCACTTTCAATGACCCCTACTTCCACAAAAAAGAACTTACCTTAATGTCCAGTAGAAATGCTCTACCTGCAGATTTCAAACAGATCATAAAAATGATGGAGGATGGCTCCATTAATACCGAAGCTTGGATCACCCATCGCTGCGATTTTTCGGAAATGGTGGGTAATTTTGACACCTGGCTACGACCTGAAAGCCAGGTAATCAAGGCGGTGGTTTCTCTCTAATGAATTCAACGTACAAGTCCAAAAGTCGATGTTGAGAGCCAAATTCAAGCGATATTGTAAAGTCCTTCAACTAATGAATGATCCTGAACTGATCGCGGAGTATAAACAGCACCATTCAAAAGGGGCCGTTTGGTCTGAGATAGTTCACGGATTAAAAAAGGTCGGGGTCCTGGATATGGAGATCTACCTGGATGGGAATACTCTTTTTATGATCATGGATACATTACCTGATTTTAACCATGACTCGGCAATGACCGAATTAGCGGGTTTGCCTCGACAGGCGGAATGGGAGGTAAAAATGTTCAAGTATCAGAAAAGCGAGGAAGGAGCTTCAGCCTCCGAAAAATGGAAATTGATGGACAGAGTTTTTGAGTTGGCGCAAAACGAGACTTTCGCTGCTGTGGAAGGACAGGTCAAGACGACATTAGACCGATAGATACGCATTAAATTATGAAAAAGGTTGTCACTTTTGGAGAGATTATGTTACGCCTGGCTCCCCCGGGTTTTCTGAGATTTTCTCAGACCAATAGCTTCGATGCAATCTATGGTGGGGGAGAATCTAATGTGGCTGTTACCTTGGCCAATTTCAACGTACCGGTGGAATTTGTAACCCGCCTTCCCGATAATGATATCGGCCAATGTGCTTTGATGGAGATGCGAAAACGGGGCGTCCTGACTGATAATATAGCCCACGGAGGGGAGCGGCTAGGGATCTATTTCCTGGAAACCGGGGCTGTTTCACGGGGTAGTAAAGTAGTCTATGACAGGGCCCATTCGGCAATTAGTACCATAGAAACGGGGATGATTGATTGGGGGAGGGTTTTTCAGGATGCTCAGTGGTTTCATTGGACCGGTATTACACCTGCAATTTCACAGGGCGCAGCAGATGTGTGCCTGGAGGCTGTGCAAGCGGCCAACAAAATGGGCGTTACGGTTTCTACTGATTTGAACTACCGAAAGAAACTCTGGAAATACGGAAAAGAGCCCGGAGAGGTAATGCAGGAACTGGTTGCGGGATGTGATATCATCCTGGGAAATGAAGAAGATGCCGAGAAACATTTCGATATTCATCCCGAGGAAGTTAAGGTCACCCAGTCGGATAGCATGGATGCAACGGCATATGAATTGGTTTGTCAGAAGCTCATGGAACGTTTTCCTCAGGCTAAGAAGGTTATTACAACCTTAAGAGGTTCCATTAGCGCCTCCCATAATACCTGGTCAGGACTGCTGTACGACGGTAAAGAGTTCTATCACGCCCCGACATATCAAATCACCCATATAGTCGATCGGGTAGGAGGGGGCGATTCCTTTATGGGCGGTTTAATCTATGGAATGATCCATTACCCTAAGGATGACCAAAAGGCGCTTAATTATGCCGTGGCAGCCTCATGTTTGAAACATACGATTTACGGGGATGCCAACCAGGTATCCATCGAAGAGGTCGAGAAGGTTATGGGCGGAGACTCATCCGGCCGCGTTTCTAGATGAGGTAATCACCCCGGCCTGTCCCAATGAAAGCCCTCAATCGAACGACAATTGGACAAAGCCCTCAGTTCCCGATTAAAATATTACAATTCGGGGGAGGAAACTTCTTGCGCGCCTTCGTCGACTGGATGATTGACATCTTGAATGAACAAACCGATTTTGGAGGAGACGTTGTCTTGGTGAAACCGACGGATCGGGGAAGTTACGAGGCCCTCCGAAAGCAGGAAGGATTGTTCCATGTGGATTTAAATGGTATTCAAAATGGTGCCCTTAAATCAGAACAGAGGCTGGTGTCATGCTTGCGTAGGATCGTCAATCCCTATCTCGAATGGGAGCAATACCTGAAACTAGCCAGGATCCCCTCAATACGCTTTGTTGTTTCCAATACCACCGAGGCGGGTATTATCTACAGTGGCACAGATCAGGCCACAGAGCATCCTCCAGCTCAATTCCCGGCCAAGCTTGCTCTTTGGCTTCATGCCCGCTATGAACATTTTGGAGGTGATCCAGACAGGGGATGCATTCTTTTACCCTGTGAGCTTATTGAGCAGAACGGTACCACTTTAAGGGAGTGCATTCTGAAATACGCTTCTTTGTGGGGTCTGGGAGACGGTTTTGAGAATTGGATCCTGGATCATAACCATTTCTGTAACACCTTGGTCGATCGTATTGTCTCCGGATTCCCTAAGGAGCATGCGATAAAAATCAAGACCGCGATAGGCTTTGATGATCACTTACTGGTCTCGGGAGAATATTATCATAGTTGGGTTATCCAAGGTCCGGAATTTCTCCAACACGAGCTCCCTTTGAATCGAACTGGACTTCAGGTGAAGTTTGTGCCCGACCTTTTGCCTTATCGCGAGATGAAGGTACGCATTCTAAACGGAGCCCATACTGCCATGGTTCCGGTTGGGTATTTGAACGGCTTTGAGACGGTAGGGGACGTTATCAATGATCCTCAAGTGAGTCGATTTGTGGAGCAATTACTGGTTGAAGAAGTTTCTTCAACCCTCAAATTCCCTGACGAGACAAAAAAAAGCTTTATCGGCGAGACCTTGAACCGGTTCCGTAATCCCCATATACGTCACCTATTGTCGAGTATTGCTCTTAACAGTATCTCCAAATTCAAGACTAGATTATTACCCACCATTGTAGATTACTATGGAAACGCCCAGCTTTCACCTCCGCGAATCGTTTTCGCTCTGGCCGCTCTAATTTGTTTTTATAAGGGCTCATACATGGATTTGAGCATTGAATTGAACGATGATCCGGAAATACTATCTATATTCGGTCAGCTATGGCAAAGTTGGGATGGTAGTGAAGGTTCAACTCGAAAGATAGTGAGCGAAATTCTCAAGCATAACCGCTTGTGGCAATCTGATCTTACCAAATTTCAGGGACTTGAGGAATTAACCACAAAATACGTTCTCGATATTCAGAATCTTGGAATGTCGAAGGCCCTGAGGCTTCAGGATTTTTGAGCAATGTCCTTGTACGGAAGAAACCCCAAATAAATTCGGATTTTTGGTTAGTGGATTGAACTTTTTATCCAAGACTATTAATGTAACCTGACATTAGAACTGATTCAATGGAAACTCCAACCTCAAACTCTCGGGATTCTTCTGCCCATCAGATCCTGAAGAACACCCCTGTACTTCCCTTTATCCTTATCACCAGCCTGTTTTTCATGTGGGGATTGGCCAACAATATGACCGACACCCTTTTGGCTGCCTTCAAGAAGATCATGAGCATGACCGACTTCCAGACTTCCTGGATTCAGATTGCCTTTTATGGATCATATTTTTGTCTGGCCTTGCCAGCGGCTATTCTGATAAAAAGATTCACCTACAAATCCGGCGTGTTATTAGGTTTGGGTATGTTCATTACCGGGGCGTTGTTGTTTTATCCAGCTAGCGTTACCATGAAATACGGGCATTTCTTGTTGTCTTTGTTCATTCTCGCCGGAGGGCTCTCCATCCTGGAAACTTCCGCCAATCCCTATATTATTGCCATGGGGCCAGAAGAATCAGGCACCAGGCGGTTGAACTTTGCTCAATCCTTCAACCCAATTGGGTCGATTATGGGGGTTTTCTTAAGCAAAATGTTCATACTGTCCGGGCTTAGATCGGCCGATGCTCAATCAAGGGCGGCTATGGCCCCGGATGAACTGGCAGCATTACAATCGGAAGAACTGAATGCGGTAATGGGGCCGTACGTGGGTGTGGCTTTTTTCCTGGTGGCTTTATGGGTCGTGATGATGTACGTGAAGATGCCGAAGGCTTCGGATGCGGGACCGGGATTGGATCTAGGCCCTACAGTAAGGCGTTTGTTAGGCAATTCGAATTACGTTTGGGGCGTGGTGGCCCAGTTCTTTTATGTCGGGGCCCAGATCGGAGTATGGTCATTTACCATCAGGTACGTTATGCAAGAACTGGACCTTAACGAGGAGCAAGCCTCAACTTACTATCTTGCCGCCTTAATACTGTTCATGGGGTCCAGATTCATTTGTACCTGGCTTATGAAATTTGTTTCGCCAGGCAGGTTGTTGACAATTTTGGCCGTCCTGGCTGGGCTACTGACTTTGGGGGTGGTGTTTGGAAGCGGGATAGTTGGGGTCTACGCTTTGGTTGGGATCTCCGGGTGTATGTCACTAATGTTTCCTACAATTTACGGTTTGGCCTTGAGGGGGCTAGGTGATGACACTAAGATTGGTGGTTCGGGCCTAATAATGGCCATTCTGGGCGGTGCGGTATTAACAGCTATTCAAGGCCAGGTTTCCGACTATACCGGTAGTATTAATATGGCCTATTTGGTTCCCTTGTCTTGTTTTGTGTTAATAGGGTTTTATGGCCTCGTTGCCCAGAGAAAGGAGGCTGCTGAAGGAGACGCGTATTGATCCTTACTAGGGAATTTGGACCTTAGTTATTCCATTGCGGGCCCATACAATGTACAAGGAATTTAGGAACTGCACTAGAGCCTCAAATTGGCGCTAACAATCGAGATATTGGGTTAAATCATGTTTTTGAAATGCAGTCAGGAAGGAGATTCAGAATCAAAAAGGAGGATCAAAACGAAACAATTCGGACGCATTTTGGTATTGAAAACCTCTTGTCTCAGCCTTATTGTTGTGTTTTTCAGTGCGTGCCAGGAACCTCTTAACAAGCGGCCCGAATCGCCAACCCATGCCGAATTAGCAAATGTCTTTATTCCTTTGGACGGTATGTGGCGAGGTAAGTTCTATGTGTACACCAATCCCGAGGGCCAATCTAACAGTACCAGTCAACCCAGGGAACTTGACAAGGAGTATCTACAAGCCCTGCCGTTGGTAATTCATGACAGTGTTGAGGTAGAGCAACATTATTACTCCAAGGGTCCATTCTTGCAGCAGGTTAAGATCAAGGATACCTATTTTCCGAATGGTGAAGCCCCCAAAACGGTGCAAAGTGAGGGCTACAATCAGGTCAAGGACGGACGGCTGGTCTGCGTGATCAACAAGCCAAGTGGGAGAGTAATGCATTCTGGAAATTGGGATCGGAAAAACACTATTACATGGGAACGTAGTGAGCATGATCCCAGGAGAATGGAATTCTTCCAGGAAACAGTGGAGGACAGTACCTACACTATCCTGGGCTGGGGGTATTATGACGAAGATGATCCTGATTTAAGTCCCAAAACCTGGTTTTACGGGGAGTATTATCGGGTAGAATAGGACCCGGCTAGTTATAGTGAATCCTGGAGATGAAAGGAAAGACCAACCGGGTTAATTGTACTTCTTCCTCTTTTTTTGCTTGTATTGCTTTTTGATCCTTTTTTGCTTGTTCTTGTTTACTTTCTTGGGATCGTGCTTGACTTTTTGAGTGGTTCCGGTCGGGTTCACATTGTTTCTTGTTGGTGCTGCTCTCGGAGCGTCCAAATTGCCCTCAGCGGCTCCTCTGGAACCGCCCGCAAACCCCGACACCTCCCTTATCTTTCCAAACATGAAGTTGATACCCAAACGCACGTCCAACACACTCGCCCGGGCGGGATAGATCATGGAAGTCAGCGCGTTTGTGGTAGAATAGATTTGCAGAAAACCAAAATTCACAGACAAGCCAACGCCAATGTTATTGAACCTGCCGTCGATAAAAGACGTGTTGACAACTCCATTAAATATACTTCTTGCCTGAAAGTTGTAATTGAGGCTGAACGCTGGCCTAAGGTCCCCTTTATAGAAGGCACTGTAAACCAAGCCTCCAACCTTGTGTCCCCGAAGGAATTCGTAAGTGGCCCCTATGTAATATTTAGTCTGAATGTTAGAAGAGTAGATTTCGCCCAGAATTTCTTCAGGATCAAATCGGTTCCGGATGGTATCGATCTCGGCACTTAGAAAATCCTTAGTAATGGTGTCACTTTTTAACAAGTCCAGAACGTCGAATCCATTGAAATTGTAACTGGCATTTTGGAGCCTGTAGCCCTTGTTGTAATCTTTCCATTTTATTGAGCCAATGTCAAGAACCGATGCGGATAGTGTTAATCTGGGTAAAACTTCATACTCGGCTCCGACGTCCACGGCAAACCCATTGTTGCTATTGGCAATCAAAAGCTGGGATGCCGGATCATCGGTATTAAAAAATTCTATTCCTGATGTCTGAACCAGGAAGTCATCGGCCACCAGACTAATCGAATCTATGTTGGCCATCAGGGATCCAGTAGAGCTCTCAGTAGTTATGTTAAGAACCCCTTTCAGATATTTGGCCCTTAATCCCACATTTAGTCGGTCGTTTATTTTCCGTGAATAGCCGAGGGCCACCTCATGAAACCAGGATCCATCCAGTGAGAAGTTGTCGGTGCTAAGAGGTTCAACCAAGTCCTCAGTGCCCGGGCCCCTTAATCCCCAGGTTACAAGGTCCTTTGTATAGTTGAAAGTAGACTCCCACCGGGATCTCGCCGAGAGGGTAAAGTAATTTCCTCCGGCGCGAATTCCCAGGAAGAGTAAATCAACGTTTACATTCAGGTCCAAATCATTTACATCCCGGAGTTTTGATATGAATTCGTCCTTATCTGGTATCGCCTCCAAATCTCCATCTTCATTGCGCCTCAAAACATCATTCAGGCCAATATCGTCATTGTCAAAGGACAGTTGAGTTGAAGATAATACCGGCAGACCTATCACTACCCTCCAGTCCGGCATAAAGGCTGGATTCAACTGATGGGCCTGAGGAATGGTCTTGTTTAGAGGATACAAAGACAGCTGCATTTGGCCATAGATGTTGGTAATCCCAACTGTACAAAAGCACAGGGTGCACAGCAGCAGTCGTTTATATCTCAACATCATACTCAGCCTGGATTCCAATCCTTATATCAACAAAATAGGTGTTGAGGAATTTTACCGCGCTCTGGTTATTTCTGGTATTCAAGGTGGCCACAATTCTTATCTTGGCTGCGGCCTCTAGATTTTGCACTCTTTCATCTTCCATTTCGACCTCAAAAGTGGCGGGTTCGGATTCAATTACGACTCCATTTTCGTTCACCATCCCCGCCGAAAGAAGGTTCGTGGGCTGTGAAAATATTGAATCCAGCACAACGCCTCCCTGATCCAGCAGGTAAGCCTGCAGGGATATCTCCATCGGAAAGCCATTCAAGGTCTCGCTTTTGAAAATTAGACGCTTTACATCCTCCAGATCTCCCCCGTCAAATTCAAAATCATTGGCCAGGGCCAGATTCGATACTTTCCCAAAAAGAGGAAGCCTCACTCCAAGGTCCAAATTAATACTACTTGAATCCAGGACAAATACCCGATCCTCATTGTCAGGGTTCAGAATTCCTTCAAGTTTATACGTTAACATATTAGGTCCGGATGAGAACAATTCAGATACGTTTGAATTTTGTTTACCCAAAATGATTTCGGTTTCAATTGTTTTCCCTACTTCATTTAATCCAGGACCTATTAACGTTGGTGGGTCCTCGATAATTTCTCCAGAAAGATGCTTTACCTCGCCATTAACATTTCTGGTTGTGAGAGAAGATAAGACAAGCTTAATGTCAAGGCCGTAGCTGGATTTCAAATTCAACCTTACACTGGGGTTCTCAAAATCGAAAGCTGGATTCTTCTCTCCCAGGTTATTCATAATATCAATAAGCAACGTATCAGGATTGGTATCGAATGCCTTCTGGTTTAGTTTTCCGAATAAACCCGAGAATAATAACTCGGACAGCCTGATGCTTGCCAGGATTCGGTCACTCGAAGTGATCGGTTGGTTATTGAACTGCAATTGGGCTTGAACCACATATTTAAAGGAGTTGCTATTGGTTCCACCCTGTGATAGATCCATAGTATATCCTTGTAAGTCTGCTTCATTTGAAGAACTTTGGTTGGTCATCGAACCACTGAACACGGTGCTCAGACTCTTTTCAAATGGCACTCCATTCTTGATCAAGGATGGGATTATGATCCGATATTCTCCGTCGGCCTTGAAATTTGATTCTATTGATATTCGAAGGGTCCCCTGTTTGATCTGCAAGGAATCCAGTTTATCATCATTTCGAAAAGTCTGGACAAATTCTCGGGTCAGATCCAAAGTGGTGGTGATGGGGGTGGGGGTCAAATCTGATCCCTGCGCACTTATCAGATTCTGGTATGATTGATCGGGTAGGTCGAAAATCGAGCTGGCAGATCGGGTCAAAACGTTTTCTGACCATCTTAAAGTTATGAGTCCTTCGTCATCGATTTCAACAATACTCTCCGTTTCATCATTGGTCAGAAAGTCTACAAAATTGAACCTAGAATCTATTAAGGGCGTGCCAAACTCCGGATTCCATCGGAAGGGCGCAATCGAATTCAGATCCCCTATTTCTTCCAAACATCCTGGCAAAAGGAGAGTAGTGACTAAAACACTTACTAAGAGTTGGCCTAAAATTTTCCTTCCGATCATTGACTAAGATCCTTCCGCTGCTCGTTATGGGCCTGTATTAGGCAACCCGACCATCATACCCGTTTGTATATATGCAAAACACGCAGGTTGTAACCAATATATTACATATTTCTTCATTATTCATATTTTAGACCCAAATTGGAAAATCGTGAGATTTTGGTCAGAGATATTCTTGATTATAGCCTTTCTTGGCCCGGGGAATTTAGCGTTAGCTCAAACCGGTGATCTACAAAAGCATGTTAAGGAGATTAATAAGATCTTGAGAGGAAAATCTCCCTATAAAGGAAAGGTAGAGATCAATGAGCAGGGTAACTTGACCCATTACCAGGAACTCTATGTAGGGACACGTCGGGTGAATCTGAACCAAATTGAGAGAATAGAATACGTATACGATCGATATGATACTAACAAGGCGCCTCATTCAGTCTTGCTCAAATGTAACGAGGGTAATTGCGCTTCGGTAAAATGGGTGGACAATCAGGAGATGGATTACTCCTATTTACTTTTTGCTTTCCGGGAGAAAGAGGATGCTGAAAAAATGGCCGTAGTTTTTGAGGATGTTAGACGGCTGGTCTCGGGGATTGGCAAATGAGATCCACGGTAAGAGCATCCCAGATTTCAGCCCTGATTCATCCGATATGGAGTCAGAAGAAGGAATGATCGCCAACAATGGGATTGAAAACTGGGTATTCAACTTCAAACCCTTCTGACCGTTTCTTATTTTCTAATCGGTCATAGCACTTACGATTATGACAATCCTGGGTCGACCCGCCGCTGAAACTGCCCACTGTCACCGTCCGGGCTGTTTTAGCGAGTATTTATTCCGGTCAAACGACTTCTTATTAAGTTTGATGCCGTATTCTTCACAATGTTCACTTTGAGAAGGGTGTACTGCGGTCTTTTCAGATCCTTTGCACGACAAGGTGCCCTGTCCAAGGGCCAACCCAACGATTATTTGCAGCACGATTATAGTTCTTTTCATCATAAAAAGCACTTTCTCTACCAATAAGAAGGGCAATCTAAACTTGCCTTTTGCACCGGCTCAATTTTGAAACGATAATTGAGCATCACACCATGGGTTCCGTTGGAGAATTGATTCAGTTCGGAAGTTATATAATCATAGGAATAACCTAAATGCAAAGACTGGCTGATCTCGAATTCAAACAGCATTACTAAGGCATCAACGCTTCGATATGAGGCCCCAAAACTTATTCGATCGTGTATTACGAATTGAGCATTTACATCTAAACTAATGGGTTGGCCTTCCTGGACCCTAAACAATGTCGAAGGTTTAAGTTTCACATAAGGCCCCAAGGCAAATGTTGCTCCCATATACAAGTAATAATTTCTGAACTCGCGGGCGTCGCTGACAACGTTGTTAAGATCGACAATCTGGTTATTAAGGATCCAGGGCACTGAGAAACTTACGAAGTAATTTCGACCTCGCCATAACGCTCCAGCCCCGAAATTGGGATTGGTCACTCGACGCACTCCACTAAGAAGGGGATCGTCTGGATTTCTCAATCTAAGCTTGTTGAAATCTGACTTCAATGTATTGAATCCTCCTTGCAAACCCATGTACAAGACTCCCGAGCCCATGTCCACGAAATAGGAATAGCTACCATATAGGCCAAAATCGTCATGGATCCCGATTTGATCTTTATAAGCTAAAATCCCAAGTCCCACCTTAGTAGATGACATGCCAGTGTGCATGGAAAAAGTAGAGGTAGTCGGTGAACCGTCCAGATTAACCCATTGATCCCGGTACATGGCTGTGGCGCTAAACCATTGATGCGAACCGGCAAACGCCGGATTTATTGCCAGCTCATTGAACATGTATTGACTGGTGATAGGCTTTTGCTGAGCCAATAGGAGATTTGCTCCAAGGAATATGAACCCGTAGGCTAGAAAAAGTCCGTATTTGATGCTCTCCACCATTACCTGAGCAATTCTAAAAATCCGCTAACTGGTTTCGATCCATCTCCCTTGTCTATTATGTAGAAATAGGTACCATCTGGCACATCAGTACCGATGACATCCAACCCGCGATTGGCTATTCCATCAAAAAATACCTGCACATTATCGTAACCATCCGCTTCATAGACCAACGAGCCATTACGGTTGAAGACTTTGACATTATTATTAGGAAAATCACTGATACAGGCTATTTCGAACCACTCGTTCATTCCGTCCCCATTTTTGGAGATACCGTTGAAATTGAAAATATCAATGGGCACTTCAAAACTCTCCTCCTTAACACAATTGTTCGAGGCTGTAACCATTATCGTATAAGTTCCGGCATCCAAGCCGGTATTGTAGGGGCCAAAGGCGCCATTACCCCATAGTATCTCCGAATACCCAAGTTTTTGAGTTGTTTCCAGGGTAGCCGTTCCATTGAGCTGTTCGCAATTTGCAGCAGTGGTAATTATCTCAAATTCGGGGAACTCCCTTAAATCGAGAATATCTTCAGAGGCAGGATCAGATACACAACCGGTCTGAATATCGGTGGCTGTCACCGTGTAGGTCCCCAAGCCCAATTGGTCCAGAATATGACCCATGAAATCAGGATTTGGTGAAACCCAGGGTCCAAAATACCAATTAAACAAGTGGTTAATGGCCGTGCCCCCAACCGACGCCTCCAATTTCCCGTCATCAATATCGCATTTGGTTAAGTGAGCAAGGATCCCAATATCCGGAACTGGTATGGTAGGCAGATCTTCGGTAACGGTTCGAGATGCAGTGGCTGAGCATCCGGTAAGATCATTTATGATGTGGACGGTATAGGTGTTCGCTGCTGCGTCCTTTAAAATACTTCCCGTCACTATTATCGTATCCATAGGAGGGGGCGGTCCCAAATACCAGTTGAATGCAAACCCTACTACCTGGCCTTCGCCGTTCGTGGCCGAAAGCTGTCCATCAGGTCGAAGAGGATCACAATTGTTGACCGGCTTGTCCTCCAGGATTATCACTGTCGGAAGTTCCCTTTCGTCCGGAAGTTCAGTCATTATCGGTTCGGAGACACAGAAGTTAATTGCCGTTTCGGTTGCGACCACCGTGTAAACTCCAGCTGTTAATCCAAAGACCTGTGCTCCTGTATAATCAGGGACTGGTTTGACTTGATTTCCGGCGTACCACATGTAATCATACACGGTTCCTGGATCCGGGTCTATTACGGCGGCAAACAGTTCCCCATTGTCGGCCGAACAGGTAGTCAAGGGTATATTGGAGGCCAGAACTCTGGGGAGCATGACATTTTCGCCCAGAACATTGGTATCCTGGATCTTACAACCAGTAGATACTTTTACCACCTGTACGGTATATGGTCCGTTGTTCAGCATGCCTATTGTGCTTCCCCCGCCAATCGAGGTTCCAACCGTATCAGTCCCCGCAAACCAGATGAATACATAATCCGGGTTTGTATCATCTATTCCACCATCGGCGGTGGCACTTAAGGCTCCGTTAGGGTTATTGGGATCGCAGCTGGTCTGAATAGTTTCAGTGAACGCAACTTCATTGGGTAGGGTAAAATTCTGAATTGAAAACGCTCTCGGTAGTGACACGCATCCGGTATTGCTATTACGAACGATTGAATGATAATCGCCCGCAATCATTTGGCTGTTCGGATTACCAGTGAATAATAAGTTCATATTGGTTGAATCTGTCCAATCCACTGTATAACCAGCGCTGAGATTTATTGGAACCCCGTCCTGGGTAGCGTTGATCACCTGGGCACTTCCGTTGGGAGGTACGCAGGATGTTTGATCAACCAGTAACAAGCCTCCATCGAGAATTAGGATTTCCGGAAAATCCTCAGGAAGATTGACCCGGGCACTGTCAATGCATCCAGTGTTATTGTTTGTTACGCTGACTACGTAATCTCCGGTTTCAGCATTGGTAATGTTACTGGTATTGGAAGTGTTAGTCACGTTGAAAAGAGGACCAGGAGTATTCCAGACGAAAGCGTAATCGTCGATGATTCCATTGGACTCATTTACCGTGGCCAAAACCGCGGCAGAAGGTCCGGCCGGGCTGGTAAGGTCACAACTGGATTGGGCGAAGATATCGCTTAACGTAATTACCGGAACCTTACTTATGTCCTGAATATCTGCTGTGAGAGGAAGAGACCGGCAGAAATTGTCCGAACGACGCGCGGTAACTTGATATGTACCGGTATCTAATCCTGAAATCAAGGATCCTGTGGGTGCCAGGATATTAGCAACGTTTATGGTATCCTTGTACCACTGATAGGTATAACCCGGACCGCCGGGGCTGCCAATGACTTCGATGCTTGCATTGCCGCCTACGCAAAAACGGTCCTGAACTATTGAAATTAAGTTAATGGACGGGATATCAAGGTCTTCTGGAATGACCTCCGTTCCGCTAGCAATACACCCAGTGACCGTGTTCGAAACGTCAAGGGTGTAGTTTCCTGAACTTCCTTGGGTTATGCCGCTGGTATTGGCAACAACATTTTGGGTAAATGAACCGGGTGTGCTCACGAAGTTAAATGTATAGGTGTCGATACTATTGTCTGCTTCGTCAGCAGTGGCTAATAGTTCACCAGTTAACCCCACAGGACTTGCCGCATCACAGCTGGTTTGAGGGAGTATGTTTGAGAAGGCAACTACAGGATCCATACTGATATCGATAATCTCAACAGAAAGGGGCTGGGATACACAACCATTATCATTCCTTCTTACCTCAAAGAAATAGGTGTTATTTTCCAGCAGACCTTCAGTTACGTTTGCGGGGGGATTAGCCGGACCATTGACCGAAGATTGTAATACCGCCGCGCCGAAGCTGGGGCCTTGGCAGAAATTGTAGGTATAGGTATCATTAGGCGCAACTGGAGCCGCGAAGCTTCCTGGATCACCAATTACCACTATTTCTCCGTCACCGGTGATGCAATAGCGATCATCGGTTTTGCTTATTAAGTTAACAATGGGTGGAGTTTCTTTAAGCAGGATTTGGAACCCACCTGTGGTTTGACACCCGGTGGTTTCATTGGTAACCAATGCGGTATAGTTGCCTTGCTCTGCCTGGAATATGGTACTGGTTAATATACCGCCGGTTCCATTGGCTGGAACTATCGACCCGACAGTGGGAGGGAGAAATGGATTCCAATCGAAAAGGTAAAAATCGGGTGTAGATCCGTCAAACTCAGTGGCATTAGCTGTTAATTGGCCGGTTCTGCCAGCAGGGAAAGTGAAATCACAAGATGTTTGATCCGAATCCAATACAAAGGTTACCACCGGGTCGTTGGAATTGTCCTGAATTGTCACTTGCAGCGATTCGGAAATACATCCGTTATCGTCTCTTTGAGATTGAATATGATATATTCCGGTATCCAGTTCGGTAAAACTGACGTTCATGGCTGGGGCAATGGAAATGTCATTCCCTGAAGAAGTTAAAATGCCCCTAGGAGGAATTCCAGGCACCACTTTTATCAAGTTTTCATCGAAGATGGAGTAGGTGTAGATAGTCAGCGGTTCGGGGAAGAGCACGCTTCCTGAATTGGCCAACACTTCAACCAGGGCATTGCCGTCGGTACAATATTGGTCTTCCACCTTGTTGACCAGAGTGAGTTGGGGCAAGGTTTGGTTAAAGGGTATAACGAAGACTCCCGAATCGATACACAGGGTGGTTTCATTGGTAACCAGCACCTGGTAATTTCCCTGGAAGGCACTCAGGGCGGTATCAGCCAGCACTCCCATGGCAGGATTGAGCGGGTCGAAGGTGGGGACTCCCGGTGCCGGGTTGGGGAACAGGTTCCAGTTGAAAGTATAGAAGTCCGGGGTTGATCCATCAAATTCTTCGGCCATGGAGGTGAGCTTACCGGTGGCTCCCGAGGGGAAGGCTATATCACAGGTGGTCTGAGCTGAATCCAGGGTAAAGAGCACTACCGGATCGTTGGAATCATCCTGGATCGGCACCTGGAGGATCTCAGATATGCAACCGTTGTCATCCCGCTGAGCCTGCAGGTGGTATATGCCGGTATCCAGTTCGGTGAAGGTGGCATTCATGGCAGCGGCCAGTACGATATCATTACCGGAGGTAGTCAGGATCCCCCTGGGCGGGGCTCCCTGGACCACTTTGACGGTGTCTTTATCGAAGATGGAGTAGGTGTAGGTAGTCAGCGGTTCGGGGAAGAGCACGCTTCCGGATGTGGCCAGCACTTCAACCAGGGCATTGCCGTCGGTACAATATTGGTCTTCCACCTTGTTGACCAGAGTGAGTTGGGGCAAGGTTTGGTTAAAGGGTATAACGAAGACTCCCGAATCGATACACAGGGTGGTTTCATTGGTAACCAGCACCTGGTAATTTCCCTGGAAGGCACTCAGGGCGGTATCAGCCAGCACTCCCATGGCAGGATTGAGCGGGTCGAAGGTGGGGACTCCCGGTACCGAGTTGGGGAACAGGTTCCAGTTGAAAGTATAGAAGTCCGGGGTTGATCCATCAAATTCTTCGGCCATGGAGGTGAGCTTACCGGTGGCTCCCGAGGGGAAGGCTATATCACAAGAGGTTTGGGCCGAGTCCAAATTAAACAGGACCACAGGATTGTTGGGTATATCGGTAATTCTCAGCTCCACCAGACTTGACTGACAATTGGTGGTGCCACTCGTTCCTTGTACAAAATAAGTACCCGAATCAAGTCCCAGGATAGGGTTTCCCGTGACCGCCGGACCATATGCCAATCCAGCTGCATCGAGCAGCTCAAATGTGTAAAGGCCGAAATCGGGGTCGGGGGCTCCATTTAAGCTGATGTCAAGGATTTCGATTTCACCGTCTCCGAGGGCAGGAGGGCCGCCTCCCATATCGCAGAAGCGGTCATCCTTAATTCTTATGTCCGCATCAATAAGAGTAACGATGGCTGGATCATCAATAATGGTGGTGTCAGCCACACTTATACACTTTGTATCAAGATCTTCAACAACTACAGCATAAGTTCCAGCTGTCAATGCAATCGTCGTGTCCTTGTTGTCACCCATATCCTCAGGCTGGAGAGCGGCTACTGAGGTATCATTGCCAGCCACCCATTTAAACCGATAGTTACTATTGGTGGAGGTACCTATCGGTATTGGGGTAGAACCCATGGCGGCCAATTCGGCGGTCGGTAATGCCGGATCACACGTTATACTTGGTTTGCTTAAGGACAAGGTGATGTCAGGATCGCTGACGTCTTTGAAGATTTCTACTGAATCCAGTTCAGAAGGGCAATTATTAATCAGATCATAAACAATAACACCATATTCCCCGGCAGGTAATTTTGTTGCGTCCAGTCCTCCGACATCCTTAAATCCGTCGGTGGCAGGGTCCGGATTTAGTGGTCCTGCAGGGAAATTGTTTATAGTTGCTTTCAGGTTGGAAGTTCCGTAGTCGTCATAAAGCCGGAATTCGTAAAAATGGGGATTCCCAAAATTAGGATTAGGGCTACCGTCGCTGAGGGTGTCAGGAATAATAACATTTACCAGAATATTTCCATTACCCGGAAAGCATTCAGTGCTAGGAACGGTATCGATATCAACCACCAGATGCTGGTTGGCAAAAGGCAGGAAATGAGCAATAGTGTCAGGGCATCCATTAAAAAGATTGGTAAGAATCCCAGAAAAATTGCCGGGGTGTATATCTGTAGGGGGGCCTAGTGCATCAATAATAAGAGAATCGACTACTGAAGTAAAAATACCAACCGGGTTACCAACTGTAAATATGGAATCTGCGGATGTAGGCGGCGTGTTATGGTACCAGGAAACCTCAAAACCTACTCCACCGGGCATATTGGACGCCGAAGAAACGTCTAATTGAAATTGTCCCTCGGTATCGCAAGTGTTGGTATGCTGGTATTGGTTATGGCTGTAGTTAGCGGCTCAGGATTGAATATGACCTCGGCAGACGCGCTATCTGACATACATCTGGTAAATTTGTCTACGGCGACGACCGTATATAATCCGGCTGACAGTCCGGCATAAGGCGAAGTTTTCCCAAAATCTGCAGTTAGGGTGTCCGGTTCAGTAACGCCAGTTTGTCCGTCGAACCAGTAAAAATCAAAGCCCAATGGAGGAGGTCCTCCACCAACCGTGGCCGTTGCGGAAATAGAGCCATCAGGCACATAACAATTAGTCTGAGGGCTGGTGACCAAAGGATCCAAAACGGGCAAAACAATGTTTTGAGACATGGTTGTATCAACAACCGATTCGCACCCGGTGTCTTCATTTATCGCCTGGGCTCGGAAAACGGAGGCTCCAAGATTGTTTGCTGTGAGGCCCGTCACTCCGTCAGTTGATGCAGTATACAAAAGAGAGGCTGGGAGCGTGTTTTGGCCAAAATACCAGTTAAACGTATAAGCTGACGGTTCTACGACAGACGCTGCCTGGGCCAAAAAAATTCCATTGGAATCGGCTGGATTACAGGCGGTTTGTTCGGCTAAACGGGTAATCGTAATTGCCGGGAAATCAAAATTGGAACCTATTGTGAAATTCACCCCTGCGGAAAGGCATCGCGTTTCGCGATCAGCTGCAAATACTGTGTGCTGAATGCTGTCTAGTCCAGTGACCATAGCAGCAACTATAGGAAAATCAGCCGCAGTGGTGTCGGCGGTTCCTACTATGCCGGTGTACCAATAGAAATCGTAACCTAATGCGGCGGGTACACCACCCGTCAGGGCGCTGGCGGTAGCGTCCCGGTTGGGGGCCAGGCAGCTGGTCATCGGACTGGTCATATCGATCTGAGCGACCGGGACCACGGTGATCGAGTCGACAAAGGCTTCGGCCTGCCCTTCGCATCCGTCGTCGTTATTGGTCACAAAAGCGGTATAGAATCCTTTGGACAGGCTGGTGATGGTGGACAGCGCTACATTGTTGTCGGGTCCGAAGTCGGGTGGATCGGCCGGATGGGAGTTGGGGGCGAACTGACCCCGGAACCAGCGGATATTATAATCGGTGGCCCCTCCGGCGGGTGTGGCCGTGACTTCTCCGGTAAAAACCCCGGGAGCACAGGCGGTCTGATCCATGGCGACCGTGGCAATGGCTACCGGGGTGATCAGGGGGGCGATGGAAAAGGGGACCCCGTTGGAGATACATCGGGTTTGACGGTCGACCGCAAAGACGGTATAATCCAGGCTGTCCAGGTTTTCCAGCAGGTTGTCCTTATCGGGATAATCGGCGATGGTGGTATCGGCGGTACCCACGGTTCCGTCATACCAGTAAAAGTCGAATCCGAGGGGCGGGGCCATGCCGCCGGTCAGGGCGCTGGCGGTAGCGTCCCGGTTGGGGGCCAGGCAGCTGGTCATCGGACTGGTCATATCGATCTGAGCGACCGGGACCACGGTGATCGAGTCGACAAAGGCTTCGGCCTGCCCTTCGCATCCGTCGTCGTTATTGGTCACAAAAGCGGTATAGAATCCTTTGGACAGGCTGGTGATGGTGGACAGCGCTACATTGTTGTCGGGTCCGAAGTCGGGTGGATCGGCCGGGTGGGAGTTGGGGGCGAACTGACCCCGGAACCAGCGGATATTATAATCGGTGGCCCCTCCGGCGGGTGTGGCCGTGACTTCTCCGGTAAAAACCCCGGGAGCACAGGCGATCTGATCCATGGCGACCGTGGCAATGGCTACCGGGGTGATCAGGGGAGTGATGGTGATTGACTCTGGATTGGAGATACATCGGGTGTTTTGATCCACAGCGAATACCGTATAGCTCATGGTGTCCAGCCCAATGTAGGCTGCCCCCTTGAAATCGTTTCCGGTGGTGTCCGGATTAGGTGCTCCCAAAATTCTGTCGAACCAGTAAAAATCAAAACCAACGGTTCCACCGCCTACAGTTGCCGATACAGTTCCATTAGAAGCAGCGCAACTGGTCATTGGAGTAGTCGTGGGTACATCAAGAACAGGATTTACCAAAATCTCATTTAGAAATGCCTCTTCTTGGCTTTCGCATCCGGAGTTGCTGTTGGTAACGAAAATCGTATAGAATCCCTGGTTCAGACCGGCAATATTCGAAGACGTGCTCGTAGAACTGGGATCCTCGGCTATGTCGGGTGGATCAGCTGGATGGGAGCCCGGCGCAAATTGCCCGTTGAACCATCTGAAAGTGTAACCACCAGCCGGCTCTCCTCCCGCACCGACGGGAGCCGTATCGGGAGTTGCTGAGACGGCCCCATTTGGATTGGTTGGATCGCAAGAGGTTTGGTCGTTAATTACCAGATTTATGCTTACAGCAGGAATGTTGGTGACAATGGTAACGGTCTCGGGGTCCGAAAGACATCGGGTGTTTCGGTCCGCAGCGAAAACAGTAAAACTGAGGGTATCAAGACCTGAGTAATTTGCCCCTTTGAAATCATAGCCGGATGTATCGGGATTGGGAGCTCCAAGCACACTGTCGAACCAATAAAAGTCAAATCCGGCGGTTACTCCGCCTACCGCTGAGGAAGCGGATCCGTCTGGCATTGAGCAACTGGTCAGCGGGGTAGTGGTTGGTACATCCAATATTGGATCCGATAACATTTCCACGACAGTCGCTTCGGCTTGATTTTGACAGCCATTATCACCATTGACGTAAAAAACGGTGTAGGCTCCGGCAGCCAGCCCGGATAGGGTGGAGGAAGTAGCAGTGGAAGTAGCAGGGAGACCAGGACCCATTGGGTTAGCTCCCGGGGCAAATTGACCCAGGAACCAGCGAAAAGTATAACCCGCTGCGGGTTCCCCGCCAGCGGTTGATGGAGTTGCTACCAATCGACCGTTAGGATTGGCCGGTACACATGAAGTTTGAGGGGTATTCACAAAACCTAATGACCCCGCTGGAATAGCGGGTCCGACCGTTGCATTTTCGGGTGTTGACATACATCGGGTAATCAAGTCAACCGCGACCACGGTGTAGTCGCCGGTGTCCAGGTTAGAGTAGGTATCGCCCAAAAAGTCGGAGGCGGTGGTATCGGGCCGACTATTCCGTCAAACCAGTAAAAGGCGTAGCCAGCCGTTCCGCCGGATACCGTGGCCGAAACGGACCCATCAGGAGTGGCGCAGCTAGTAAATGGAGTTGAGGTTGGTGGGTCCAGAACCGGATTCGCCAGCATCTCGAGGACCGTGGTGTCCTTAAAGAGTTGGCAGCCCGAGCTGTTGTTGGTAACCAGAACTGTGTAGCTCACCGCCTTCAGTTGGCTGGCGGTTTCATTACTGGCCCCGGAGGTTGTGAAGATTTCATTAGCCGGTAAGGTATTGATACCTTCGAACCACTGAAATGTATAACCCAGGGGCGGTTCTCCACCGGCTGTAGAGGCGGAAGCCGTCAGCTGGCCATTTGGGGTGTTCGTATTGCAGGATGTTTGGTCCGCGTCCCTGATTATACTAATTGCTGGAAATTCAGTTACGTCGCCCACTATTTCGGTTTGGGGAAAGGAGCGGCAGTCGGTGATCTTATCCACAGCTTCTACAGTATATTGGCCGGCTGGAATGCCACTGTATGTGGAACCTATAAAATCTGGTGTAGATTTTACTGAGGCCCCGTTGGACCACTCAAAATTGTAAGATGTAATGTCTCCGCCTACATTTGCGGATACAGCACCGCCATTGGGGTCATTACAACTGGTTACGTTACTGACCAAATTGGTTGTTACGATTGGGATGACAACGGCGCTCGGAACCGTTTCAGTAGCCAGGTTTTGACAGCCCGAGCCTTGATCGGTGACAAACAAAGCGTAGCCAATGGCGTCCAAGCCAGATGCTACCGGACCAACGGCCACCAGGGGTCCAGCAATGCCGCCTTCGAACCACTCGAAATTGAACCCTGTCGTTACGCCTCCGACTGTGGCTGATAGCTGCCCGTCCGGAGTGCCACAGTTAGTAAGAGGCGCATCCTGGGTTATCACTGGTTGTGGAGGTGAGACCCCGGTGCTATCTATTGTCACTAATGCCGTATCGGACGTGCATCCCAAGGCGTCATTAACGGTAATAACTGCATAGGGCCCGGTGCCAAGTCCGGTTTGTACAGCCCCGACAAAATCCGCATCGACTAAATTCCCTACAGTAGTTCCCTGAAACCAGTAGAAAGTATTACCAGCCTGCACCGTATCACCAGCAAGTATACCAAAGGCCTGGGCCGCCCCATTATCGGGAATGGTATCTTGGCATTTATTATTGTCAGCCAGCTTCTCAGCAAAAATCCCAAAGGGAAGCGGGTTGACGAATTCGGAGGCTATGTTATTCGCAAACTCACATTCCTGGAGGTTAGTGGTTGGTAGAGTGATCGGTATCGGCGTAGTTCCGTCGTCATTCAAAACTACAAAAAGCTGAAATGGCCCTCCAGTACCTGCTACGGAGAACCCCGCTTTCACGACTGTATCCTGAGGCTTAAAATCGACCAATTGGATAATATCGGTGCCCAGCTTGGTAGATCCCATCATGGTGGGGTCTCCATTATACATGGTGAATGGCATATCATCGGTGATCGCGACATCTCCGCTATTAATGAACCGGAAGGCAATTGAAAAATCTTCATCGGGACAAGTGGGCGGGGTAATCAATATGAAGCTGTTCGAACCAGGTGTCCCGGTTGCGGTAGTGTCCGGTGATTGCACAAAATCGATGTCCGCAGCCGGGTAAACCGGGCAACCATCAGGGCCGAGGTTAGGAACCTGGTTTAAGAATACATTGAGCGGCGTATTAGGCCCCGGAACCCCGTTGCTGCAGGGGACGGTGCCAAATACCTGGGTCATGGCCAGTTGCGGAAAAGGTACAGTCAGATCATCATTAATATTGCTCACGAAATAGGGGCCCTGGTTCCAAACCTTTCGGGTGGGAAGCCAATCGTTTTCATCGGAGAAGAATACTCTCAATTCTCCGAGGGCCTGCTGCTGGATTGGAGCATTGATGCTAAAGGTCGCATCATTCCGGAAACAGGGAACAACAATATCGGTGTCCCCATCCCCATTCATATCCGCGACTATGGGTCCTTCAGTCCAGGTATGCGATTTGCAACTGTAGGACCAAAGCGTGGTCAACCCAGTCGGACCGTCAATGATAGCTATATTTTGGGCATCTCGGTAAACGATCTCGGGAACTCCGTCGTTTTGAAAATCGTATACGGTTACAGCGATTACCCCGGACCGCGAATCATTAATGGTTATATTCCATTTTTGGGTTAAAACTCCTCCCACCAATTCCAAAGCGTACATCTGATTTCCGGCAACATACACTGCTTCAAGCAACCCGTCACCATCTATGTCACCCATGTTCACCCGTCCCGCGCCCCAGGGCCACCCGTTAGGATCCATCGGGTCGATAGGAAGGTGGGTCTGAACAGTTCCGGCAGAAATGTCCCAGTAAAAGACGGCTGTTTTGCCATTGGGATCGTTTAGCGCTCCAGAGATGAATACATCCAGATCGCCGTCATCGTCGAAATCCGCCACACTGGTACTGCTGAAATTGTCTTCCCCATACTCAATCAAATCATTCACCAATTTTGGGAAAAAGTCGTCACCCGCCAGGGCATTCATGTCCTGAGCTACCGTAAGAGTTGCGGTTGACCCCCGATTCAAATTTGGTACAGTGTAAATTAAACTTCCACTTACCAATTCCAGATTGCCACCAGGTAGAATATCCACCGCTACGGGGGCAGAATTCACCACTTTATCCCAGTCTCCCGCCGCGCCATCGGCCAGCAGCTCTCCTGATTCTGCGGCATATATTTTGTCCTTCAAATAGATCTCAACAAGCATGTCGCCATCGAAGTCGGCGATACCAAAAATTCCAGGCCTCTCTGAATCTCCTATTGCATCCTGTAGTAGAACCGCGTCAAACAAGGGTTCCAAGGAGGGTTTTGGAGGTCCTAAGTCGTATGTGAATCCAACCAGGTAAAATTCCTGGGGGGTAGAATTCGCATTTTGGCGCTTGCTGATAATGGACCACATTTCACCTAGTCCGTCCTTGTCGATATCGGCAATTCCTACCTCTTGTTCGAAAAAGTAATTCCCGTTGGGAAATATTTTGGCTCCGGGGGTTTTAAAGTCAGCTTTAATATCTCCGGCATCGCTGCCATCCGCCTGGTCATCAGTGGTTGCTACCACCCGTATTGTTTGATTCCATTTGGACGTGGCTACGACATCGGGAACACCGTCACCGTCGACATCTCCAATGGCGGTCTTCGATTGAGTATCCACGGTATTCTGTCCTGAGACCGCGGGATTATCGGCCATGTTAAATCCAGTGGAAGGTGGAGGGTTTACTACGCAATCGGCACCTGAGGAAATAAACGAATCTTCACAAGCCGCCGCCAATTCACAATCACTGTCCGCGCAATCTATGAATCCATCTCCATCATCATCTGCGGCGTTTGCGCAATCGATTTCCTGCGCCGCGAGATAAAAGGGCGCACTTAACCCCGCAAATAGTATAAAAACTAGATTTCGAAATCTCATTTGATGCCCGAAGCTAATACCCTGGTTGAAAACAGAAGGTTAAATATAAATACCATAATCCGCAATATTGTAACCCAAAAGAAAGGACCCAGTTAACGTATCAGGGTAATGCTCCCAGTGAGGGTGACAGTGCCCTCGCATTGAACGGAAAAATAGTATACTCCCGTGCGGAGATCCTGTCCGTCAAGAGTGCCGTCCCAACCCCGGTCATTGCTATAACCGGTCTCTTCTAACAAGACCTTTCCCTGGCGGTTGAAGATAATTACCGTGCAGTTCGGGAAATCTTCTATATTTTGAATTATCCAGAAATCGTTTTCTGTATCTCCATTGGGAGAGAAGAATTTGGCGGGTACTAATAATCCGCCGGTTGGGTCAGGACTAACCATAATCATGATGTCATCCATCCCCTCACAGCCCTTGTCGTCGGTGCCGATAACCGTATAGCTGGTGGTCTCCAATGGAGTTACTATTTGCTCGGATCCGGTAGGGTCCACAAAAGCGCTCGATGGCTCCCATAAATAAGTGGAAGCCCCGGAAGCCCGGAGCGTCAGAGCATCTCCTTCCACGATTTCGGTTGTATCGGCGGTGAGCTGAACATCAGGAACTTGATAAGTGTTAGTGGATGTTGCCTTAAGAGATGTGCAGCCAGCAGCATTGGACCCCACCACTGAATATAGTCCAACCTGGGTTACCACGATTCCCTTACTGATGGCAGTTGTGGACCACAAATAACCATCAAGGTCCTCAGAAACCTCCAGAGTGATGCTATTGCCAGGGCAGAACAAAGTATCCGGGCTGGCAAGAATCTCGAAGACCGGTGAGGCCGCAACATGAACAGATTTAGAAAAGGAGTCCTTGCAGTCCTCATCACTATAGTTAACGTGAGTTCGACAATAAGGAATGATTAAAGAGCGAGAAAGAGTTGACCGGTGTCCTGGTAGTTCAATTTGATTGAGGGCTTTTTTTCGCAAAAGTTGTAAGCGATTAAAGCCGAGAAAAGGTTGGTAAGGAAATTAGTTGGGCTCCTGTGCCTGGAGTGTTCAATCTGGAAGATGTTTTTAAGTTGATCAATGATAGTCTCACAAATAGCCCTTTTACGGAGCATTATAGCATCCATGATGGGGGTTAAGGATGAGGACTTCATATTGCGTTTGAGTTTGGTTATCAGATGGACTCCGCGGAAGAACAGATTTTTAAAAAGTTCCTTACTGATGTAGCCTTTATTACCAAAGAGCTTTCCGAATAATTTCTTAATAAACCGTTCAATTTTAAGAGGCTTTCTGTCATCCACATTGCCCGGTGTGAGCATAAAATCGATGATTTCACCCGTATCAGCAGTGATAAGATGGAGCTTAAACCCGTAGAACCATCCGATGGAACAATGGCCTCTTTTAGCTAACCCTTCAAATACTTTATGGTTATGGATCCGTCTGTTATGACAGACCCTTAACGGAGTGCTGTCTATAAAACTTATACCTGTACACTGTCCAGTCCCTTGTGTTTTCAGATAAATAGCCATTGGCAGAAGACTTCCACTACAAAGTTCTACCATTCGGTTATAGCTTACCACATCAGGAAAGAAGGAGCGCAAGTGGCCACAAACGTATGTGTTGTAAAAGGTCTTGAAATTTCGATATCCTGAGATCTGGAACAAGACCTGTATAGTCATTACTTCGGATAAAGAAAGCTTACCAGGTTTGTTGCGCTTTTTACTTCCCAGCAATCTTTTTTCCAATTTTGGGACAAAATCCAGACAAAAATCGTCAATGGAACAAAAAATTTCAGTAATTTTAGTAGCAGTTAACATAGGCAGAAATATTAGTTATTTTGTTGATTGTCAATGACTTAATATACTAATTTTCTGCCTTTTTTCTATCAATAAACTACTCTATTTTATATCGAACTCACGTTATTTAATCATCAGATCGACCATGACGTCGCCGGGAGTACTATAGGAAGTCGAGGGGTTTTCGCCGGTACTGGATTCCCCATTTCCCAGGTCCCAATTATAGAAAACGCCTATTCCCGAGGTAGTTTCAGAGGTGTTTGTGAACTCCACCAAATCACCGATACATACCGTATCCTGGGATTCAAAAGAGGCTACCGGGGGTGGGATGGATATTACAATTACGGCTGGAGTTTCACGGGCACACTCATCGGAGTTGGTTATGTCGACCGTATATGTTCCAGTGGTACTGGCCGTATACGTGGGATTGGTTTCTCCAGTCAAAGGGTTTCCATTTTGTTTCCATTGAATAGTGAATCCTGGAGTAGAGTTCACCTCCAAGGGTACCGATTTCCCCTGGCAGAATCCTACTGAATCTGCTCCGCTTATTGCAAAGAATGGCAAAGGGCTGGTTTCCAACAAAGTAGTATCCTTGGTGCTTTGGCACTGATTTACCGTCACTTCGACCGTATAGCGCCCGGCTTTTTCCGCTGTAAAATCGTCCACAACGGGATTTTGATCGATTGAGGTAAATCCATTGGGCCCTTCCCACAAATAAGTGGCCCCGGTTAGATCTGAAGCGAAAAGCTCAGCGGTTTCCCCAGGGCACACCAGTCCTCCATTGTCGGCTGTAACAGGATTTGGAGGAGTGCCCGATTTAAAGGTTACGTTGACCGCTTCCGAGGTATGCACACAAGCTCCGCTTTCGGATGTTGTGGTTACCGTATAGTCACCGGCGTTCCCGGCATCTATAGAAGAGGTGGTGATTCCGGTGGAAGTGCCGTCTAGTAACCAGTCATACGTAGCTCCGGCGATTTCAAGAGTTGATAAAGACAAAGGGAAGCCGGGACAAATCTCAAATAAACCAGCCGGACTGACCTGGGGAATGAAACAGTTTTTATTTACAAAGGTCACAACTCGGTCGTTATCAATTCCGGTAAGTCCAATATCGGGCTTTCCATCGCCATTCAAATCTCCAATTTGCACGTTTCGGGTAATTTCCTCGGCATCGATATCGAGCCGCTCAAACGAGATTGCGCCCCCTTCCACGGTATTGTTGCGCAGAACGGTAATTTCGTTTTCCTGGATCGACGCTACTACCAGGTCAACCTTTCCGTCACCATCGATCTCTCCAACAGCGATGCCCCAGGGCCGAGCGACCGTTGTCAAATTCAGTGGGTCCCCGAAGGCAACGGTCCGGGCATCAACAGACGACTGATTCTCCAGAATCGAAACCCGCCCATTAAGTAATTCGGATGCGGCAATATCGGGAAGATCATCCTGGTTAAAATCGGCCAGGCGTAGCGTTACCAAAGCACCCGGAACCTCGAGTCGAACCGGCTCTTCAAAGTCCAACCCACTGGCCGTACTGATATTTCGAAAGACAAAAATGTCTTTGTCAAGGAACGTATTAATCACGATTTCCGGCAGGCCATCCAAGTTGAGATCCTCCACAGCCAATCCAGTTACGCCTTTTGTGACCCCGGTAACCTGCAAGGCGAAGACAATATCGAAGGAAATGTTGCCCTTGGTACCAGTGTTCCTGAATATTGAAATCGTATTTGTGGATTCATTGGTGACCGTAATTTCTGGTTTGCCATCAAAATCAAGGTCCTTTATCACCATCCGGCTGGGATTATCGCCTAAGGACACCAGCGGCTGGCCGGCAGATACCAGACTTATATTGCCTGGTGTACTGGTATTTTGATATAAAAATAAACGACGTGCCCCTGTTCCGAATTCAGCCATTACAACATCCGGTAGGCCGTCGCCATCCAAATCTCCTGATGTATTTGCCGAGGTAACGTTCCCAACCGTGATAGAAATCGAGTTGAAGTTTACCGTGTTATTAGAACTGGTATTTCGGAGAACCTTAAAATTTCCTGTTGGTTCGTCACCGGTGGTGACAATATCTGACATCCCATCCAGATCCAGGTCCACGAACGATAGATCGGCAAGACCTGGGGTGGCATCAAAGGTCCCAGCATGTTCCACCAGATCTATTTCAAAATCGGTTCCATTGAAGTTCAGTCCGAACTGTTGAAAGGAATAACTGGTAAGTCCGTTAGCAGTGTTAGTCACTGAAACATTGGTGTAGGTTGCCCCGGGGGGCACGATAACCTCTACGGTATTGTTGGAGGCGAATATCACATTTCCCCTGGCAGCCCCGAACTGGACTACAGTGGCAGCCTGATCTCCTCCGAAATTAGAGCCGGATATTGACAGTATCTCACCGGGTGCCCCTTGAGTCTTATTTAAAAAGAAGGCCTGAGGAGCTTGCCCGAACGCTGTTCCACCCCCAAGAGCAATGGCAAAGTTGAACAGTGCGACTAATTTGAAACGGTTGTTCAAAATTTTTCTTGTTAAACCTATTCTACGACCAATATCCACGCATCATGATACTCCGCGATCTCCCGCGCCTTGTCACGGGCGTCCTCAGCAGCTTCGTGAGAATCTTCAGAATAAAACTGGTACACATACCAGTGTTCGGTGTCGCTTACATACCCATATTTCGTTTCTAACTCGAAATCCTCAAACAGATGATCGCTGTAGGCCACCGCATCGGCTGTGGTATGGAAGGCTGCGACTATGACGTAGTGTCCATGATGGAGTTCAAATAAATGCTCTCCCTTTGTAACCCGGATGGGCCGATCCTGGTGATCAATTATGATGGCACTAAACTCCATGGCCTTGTGCTGGTCCAGCCTTGGACGGGGGCCAGCCGGCGGCTGTCCTACCGGTTGGGCTCCGGTTGGTGCGGTATCGGTCTCGGAGGGCTCAATCTGGGTATCAGGTTCCTCGCTGGTTTCGGTGATAGCCGGTACCACGGCAGGAGTTACCGGCAGGGCTTCTTGTTGCTGCTTTTCCGCCGCGGCTATGGAATCCCTCTGAGCCTGAACTTTGGCCCTTCTTTCGGCCAATTGATGAACAAACTCATCAGGTTTCTTGTGGGCTGGTTTATCCCGTTCATCCTTGGCCAGGGAAAACTTCAGCTGAATTTCATGGGATCCATCACCGATGCCACTCACCTGGTTAGTTGCAAATTCGTAGCCATAACCCACGTGCAATCTTTCCATTATCTTAACACCCAGCAGCAGCGTAGGCCCATAATCCAATCTATAAGAACCTCCAACCCAGGCCAGGTTCTGATAATAAACCAGCGCAATCAAGTCGAGCTGTCCGGAGACATTCTCCTCACCGCGGTACAGGATTATCGGTTCAATGGCTAAATCGCTGTTGTTAAAATGATGTTTGTACCTGGCAGAAACGTTGTAGGCGCTAAGGGGATTGAAATTAATTTCCTGAAAAGAACTTTGGCTAATTACATTATTCTCGAAAATCCTTGGAAGAGCAAAGCCCAAGCGCAATTGCTGTCTTTCGAAAACTACACCGAAATTTCCAGTCAAATAACTGGAATTTTCCATAGCGTTGAGAAGGGCGGGGTCGCTGGTGTCGGCTATGGCGGTTAGATCTAGTTTTTGGGAACCGATTCCGGCCGAGAGTCCAAACCGCAACGACTGATCATCTCCCAGGGGCAAAAGATATCCGAACGTTGCCAGTCCTGACGTATTATTGAGCAATCCTCGTTTATCACTATTAATGCTCGCCCCAACCAATACCTAGTTGGGTAAGGGCATATGGAAACTCAAATTAGCCGTCACTGGAGAGCCCTCGATTCCAACCCATTGATCTCGATAGGTCAGGAATACAGAAAACGCTCCATCAATACCGGCGAAAGCAGGATTATATAAATAGGGATTGACAAAGTGCTGACTGAAAACGGGTACTTGCTGTCCCAAGGAAGGAACAAAAAGGCTTACAAAAAAAAGGAGGGTGAGGACTTTCTTCATAAACCCATTATTTTTAGGGCGCAGTTAATTAATAATACCGGCTTCAAGCGGCAAAATAGCCAATTATAAAAGAAAAATTAAATAATATATTGGGAAAGTTAAATATACGTCCTAGTTTCTCTCGAAAATAATTTTGATTGATTTAGGACTTAAATACTGTTTCTCCAAGGAGGTACTGACTATTTCCTTGATGCTCTTCTCCAGCGTTAAAGTAACCCGGGGTCAGGTGTTAATTGGTCCGAAGGCGGGTTTACAGGCGGTGACAATGATTCAAGATGAAAAGAATCCGGAATTGGAAATGCAGCCTAAACTGGGTTGGAATGTAGGGTTACGAAGCGAGTTTATTTTTAATCATAACTTATCTCTTCATTCCGAACTCTTCTATAGTCGAAAGGGTAAGAAGGTTGACATACCAGGAGAGAACCTGTTTCACAAAGCGACATATCATCACCTGGACTTGCCTATTACAATAAAGTATACATTCCGTTCCAGGGGCTCTCAACCCAGTCAAGAGGTCTATGTAAGAGGTGGAGGACTCCTAAGTTACTGGTTATCTGGAAATGGCGCTATTGGAGGGAATGCTGGAGAGCAAGAGTACGACATTTCCTTTGACGAAGGGGAAACATCCCTGTCCACCATTCATATACCAGACGCCAATAGGCTTCAGGCAGGCTTTAACTTCGCGGCCGGGGTGATGTTTACCTTACTTCCTAACCAATTCCTGGTCGCTGAATTGGACGCCAACATAGCTCATAGCTTCCTATCTGAACAAACGCAGATCACCTACCCGGTTTTTGGATTTCAGGACAATCTTCGATCCAGAAATTTTGTTATCGCTTTAAACGTTGCCTATCTATTCGGATTTGATTTGGAGAAAAACTTGAAGGCTCCTAAGGAAAATTCCAAAGGTAAAGCTACCGAAGTCAAGAGGAAGAAGATGAATAAGAAGAAGCTGGAGAGGAAGTCTCTAAATTATATAAAGAGGCGCAATATCAAGTTATACGGTAATTGACAAGGAGCTATGATGAGCAAATTTCAAAATCGTAGCCTCGCAGATTCTACAGTACGGCCCGTCCCCGTCTACCGTCCGTCGTCTACCGTCCTTCGAAAAATAAAAGAGCCTCAGATTTGTATTCAAAATACCGATCTTTTACCTTTGGCGCCATGAACTTAAGTTTTAGGGCATTTTACTATTTCTATTTCTGCAGCAAACACTTCAGAACCGGTATGGCATGCCCTGAATAAAAATAAAAGCAGCAATCAAAGCCCGGTTCTCAACGAGTCGGGCTTTTTTTTTATGGTAACTATAGGACCATCAAGACGTCTTGATGAAGTAACCGAATATTACTTCTCAAAAAAATTACAAGAAATCAGGGATCTGGAAGCTCAGGGAAGGTCTATTCTCAATTTAGGCATTGGCAATCCTGATCTTCCGCCATCGGATTCAACTGTCGAGAAGCTTGTTCAGTCAGCTCGGGACCCTAATCACCATGGATATCAAAGCTACCGGTCGATCCCGGAATTAAGAGAGGCCATTGCAGTTTGGTCCCATCAGAAGTATGGCCTCGATCTGGATCCCGGATCGGAAATACTACCGCTTATTGGATCCAAGGAGGGAATAATGCACCTTTCTATGGCATTCTTGAACCCGGGGGACAAGATCCTCATCCCCAACCCGGGATATCCCGTTTACAGGGCAGCAGGTAGGCTCGCAGGCGCAAATGTGCAGACCTATGATCTGACCAATGAAAAGGGCTGGCAAATAGACGTGGAGCAAATACAATCTCAGGATCTTAGCCAGGTAAAGATTATGTGGATAAATTATCCCCATATGCCTACTGGGGCCACCGCGTCAGAGAAATTATTCGATTCATTGGTCGAACTGGCCCATAACAATGGCTTTCTGCTGGTAAATGATAATCCTTATAGTCTGATTTTGAACGAGAATCCAATCAGTATTCTCAAAGAGAATAAAGCTCACGAAGTAGCTTTGGAGCTTAACTCCTTGAGTAAATCTCACAATATGGCAGGGTGGAGGCTAGGATGGTTGTCAGGGGCTTCGCAGTATTTGCAGGCAGTTCTAAGATTCAAATCCAATATGGATTCCGGAATGTTCCTCCCCATTCAGCATGCTGGGGTAGAGGCCCTGAAAAATCCCGACTCCTGGCATAAACAACAAAATCAAATACTTGCCAAACGTCGCAGCTTTGTATGGAAGATCCTCGATCTCTTGGATTGCCAATATGACCCGGATCAAGTGGGTTTATTTGTTTGGGCTCGAATTCCGTCCAACGTTCAGGATGTTGGAGGATTTGTCGATGATATTATGAACGGTGCCGGGGTGTTCATAAGCCCTGGATTTATTTTTGGATCCAACGGTGCCAGGTACGTGAGGATTTCCCTTTGCAACGATGAGGAAATTCTGAGTGAGGCCGAAGCCCGTGTGAAGCATTTCGTAGAAGCTAAAGTTCATACACAATGAAGATCTCTTTCATCGGATTAGGACTTATTGGTGGGTCCATGGCTATTCGTCTCAGGAAGGTCGGTTTCGCCAAGCAGCTATGGGGCCTGGACCAAAATCCGGATCATGCCCATCGAGCTCTCGAATTGGGATTGGTGGATAAGTTGGTTCAATTGGATCAACTTGTTTCTGAAAGTGACCTGATTGTCTTGTCCATTCCTGTGGATCGAGCCAGAGAAACACTGCCTTTGGTGATGGAAACCGTACCAGATACTACAGTGGTAATGGATGTGGGATCTACTAAACAAGGGATTTGCGCCATTGCCCGGGATATGCCCAATAGGGAACTTTTTGTAGCCTCTCATCCCATTGCTGGAACCGAGAATTTTGGTCCCGATGCCGCTATCCCAGATCTATTCGGCGGCAAGGTGACTATCCTGTGCGATACTCATTTGAGCAATTCAAGCGCGGTGGGCCGGGTAGAGCAACTATACAACGAGCTTGGAATGTCGATTCTGTATATGGGATCCCGGGAGCACGATCTGCATGTTGCCTACGTTTCCCATTTGTCCCATATAAGCTCGTTTAATTTGGGTTTGACGGTGCTTGAGATCGAAAAAAGTGAAAAAGCCATTTTTGATTTGGCTGGGAGCGGTTTTGACTCTACCGTCAGGCTGGCCAAGAGCTCACCCGAAATGTGGGCACCCATTTTTAACCAGAATTCCGAGTATCTGGTGGAGGCGCTGGAGGCTTATATCGATAATTTGAATAAGTTTAAGAGCCTCATTGAGGATCGTGATACAACAAAGCTTGTCACTTTAATGACGAAGGCTAATGAAATCAGGCGGGTCCTTGATGGCCAAAGGTTAACCGAAAACAACTTACTTACATAGCAACCTGTCATGCAACTAAATTTAAAGATTGACCCAATTAACACTTGGCTGCCTGGGAGTGATAAGCCTGTAATAATAAGTGGACCCTGCAGCGCAGAAAGCGAAGGTCAGCTTATGGAAACGGCACGTGCGATTTCACAGCTAGGCCGGGTTTCAATTCTCAGAGCTGGAATATGGAAACCACGTACCCGGCCCAATTCTTTTGAGGGTGTTGGAGAAGAAGGACTGAAATGGTTGAAGCAGGCTAAACAAGAAACGGGTATCAAGATCTCCACCGAGGTTGCTAATGCGAGCCACGTTGAGCTTTGTCTGAAATATGAGGTGGACGTTCTGTGGATCGGCGCGCGAACGTCGGTAAATCCATTCTCAGTTCAGGAAATTGCCGATGTAGTCAAGGGGATGGACATTCCGGTGATGGTTAAGAATCCAATAAACCCTGATTTACAGCTTTGGATTGGCGCCCTTGAAAGGCTCAATCAGGCCGGTATCACCAAATTAGCTGCTATTCACCGCGGATTTTCTTCATTCCAGAAAACTCCATTCAGAAACCTGCCAATGTGGGAACTGCCAATTGAGTTGAAGACCCTATGTCCCGAACTTCCGATCATCTGCGATCCCAGTCACATCGCTGGCAGCACAGAACTCATACCCATGATCAGTCAAAAGGCGATAGATCTGGACATGGCAGGTTTGATGATTGAATGTCATATTCAACCCAAAGTGGCCTTGAGTGATGCGTCCCAGCAAGTCACACCCTCAGCACTGGGTGAGGTGTTGGAAGATATGATCGTAAGGGAGCCCACCACTCAGAACAAGGAATTCAAAACCAAACTAGATCAATTCCGTCTCCTCATCGATGATTTGGACGATCATGTTATCCAGGACCTTGCTTCCAGAATGGAGATTGCTGAAAAAATTGGAGAATACAAACGGGACAATAACGTTACCATTCTGCAGGTTGACCGTTGGGATGAGATTGTGCGGAAGCGGATTAGCATGGGGTCGGTCATGGGCCTGAGTGAAGAATTCCTCAAACATTTGCTGCAATTGATCCACAAAGAGTCTATCCGTAGGCAAACAGCGGTGATGAATAGCACGGTGGTGAAGTAATTACCTGGTCCATTCAAAATTGTCCGGACTTGGAATAACACCAATCTTACCTAAATTTAGAAGGCATTAGCCATACCTGACAGGCTGGGACAGTTCACAATGGAAAAATTTGATCTATGTATTATTGGCGCTGGTCCTTCCGGGTATGCTGCGGCAATGCGGGCCCTGGATTTCAAAAAAAGAGTGCTTTTAGTAGAAAAGGGTAAGGTTGGAGGCACTGGTATTTCCAATGGGGCGCTATCCTCCAAAACGTGGTGGGAACTGTCGCGCGAACATCTGCACTTTAAGAAACAACTGGAAAATCTCGACATGTCTGTACCTGAAGTTAGGTTCTCGGATATAAAACAGGAGGTCAATAATGCCACCAACGAGCGAATATCCCTCCTTGAGAATCACATGTATCGGCTCAAAAATAACTCCAACTCCGATTTGTTCCATTACGTAGTCGGCGAGGCAAAACTTCTGAATCAACATGAGGTTGAAATCAAAACCGACATTGGAACTAACGTGGTTTACGGCAAATCGATCGTGCTGGCCACCGGTAGCGCTCCCAGAAAGATTGAGGAGTTGCCCATTGACGAAAAGGTGGTTGTTACTTCTGACGGAATTGAGAATTGGACCCGGTTTCCCAAGAGTATGGTAGTTGTGGGCGCAGGGGTCATTGGTTGTGAATTTGCCACCATTTTCTCCAATTTCGGACAGACCAAGGTTAACCTGATCGACAAAGGTACCCGGATCTTGCCTTTCGAGGATGAAGATGTCGTCCAAGTCATGGAAGAGAACTTGAAAGCAAAAGGAGTATTGATTCATCACAATGCCAGGTTGATAAGGATGGAAATAGTGAATAGGAGGGTAGAATATGAGCTGGAATACGTTAATGGGGAGAAGGAGATATTCAATGTCGAAAAGGCTCTTGTTTCCATAGGCCGGGTACCCAACTACAGCAACCTTTGGGACCCTGAGGTCAAGATCAATATGGACGGTCGCGGCATAATCGATAGCGACACCCAAACCAGCGTGGCGAATATATATGCTGTTGGTGACATCACAGCGGATATCGCACTGGTAAACGTGGGCGAGTTGGAAGGCAGATATGCGGTAGAAAGGATATTCGGAAAGCCAAAGAAGAAGTTGATTTATGAGAATATTTCCACCATCATGTTTCTTCACCCCGAGGTTGCCGGAGTGGGATTGAACGAAATCAAGGCACAGGAAAAGGGGATTGAATATAAATTGGCCAGCCTGGGGTATGCATGCATTTCTCGGGCAGTGGCCATGCGCAATACCCAGGGCTTTATAAAAATTCTGGTCACCAATGATGACAAAATGAAGATCCTGGGGATGCGTGTCGTTGGCGAACATGCTTCAAGCGCCATCGAGGCCGTCGCGTTATTGATATCAATGAATAAAGGAATTGAGGAGCTGGCAGAACTCATTCATCCCCATCCATCGATTATTGAAGGAATCCAGGAATGCGTAAGAATGTTACTGGGAAAATCGATGCTTAAGCCCGGAATCTTCAAGGATCATATGAGCTGCAAGGTCTATAAAAAGGGGAGTTACAAGGATATCGTATTCTAATAGAATACGGCCACCTGGTCTAGTGGTTTTCTTGTCAGTTTTGGCACGAATGTTTCCGAAGCGGGGTAACCCAAAGGTATCAATAGGTAGGGCCTCTCGTTTTCCGGGCGTTTGAGGATCTTAGTTAGGAAATTCATTGGGCTTGGGGTATGAGTTAAGGCCACCAAACCGGCATGGTGAATCGCGGCCAATAGAAACCCGCAGGAGAGCCCTACCGACTCATTCACGTAATAGTTGATATTCTTCTTTCCATCCTGCAGCCCGTAGGTCTTTCTAAAGACAACAATCAGGAACGGAGCAATCTCAAGGAACGGCTTATGCCAATTGGTTCCCAGGGGCTGAAGATCCTTCAACCAGGATTCACCCATGCGGTGGTGATAGTTTTCATACTCCTCCTCCTCGGCTGCTTTACGAATTTTGCCCTTAAGTTTTGGATCTGACACCACACAAAAGGTCCAGGGTTGTTTATGAGCACCGGAAGGGGCGGTTGAGGCGGTGGAAATCAGGTTCTGAATGACCTGAACAGGGATAGGGCGATCCGAAAACTGGCGGACTGATCTTCGTTTATCCATCCATTGGTAGAAAGACTCTGATCGAGACATTAACTCATCTTCTGACAGGGTCTCCCTATCGTATTCAACGTATTCGTGCCCGTTGATGAGCTTGGTTTTTGACATCGATTATGTAGGTTAATGAAATGATTTCATCCGCAGAATGGGGCTTTTGGTTTTACAGTCTTGTTTAGTTTTCAAAACTTTTCACCAAAGAAAGGCAAGCATTTTGTGACGCTTAAGCAGACATGGGCACTTGGATATTTCTTACTTTTCTGGTTAGGGTACAAATTCGAGGCAGTCTTTGGACCTTAGTCTAGTTACTAAACTTCTCATTCATCTTCTGCCTGAATAGGGCTAGCTTCTCCTCAAACACCTGATACTGTTGGGCGTCTAATAAATCGGATAATAATTCGTCGCGGTTTTCGGAATGTTCCCGCAAAACGCTGTAAGGCTCACCATTGTCACGAGCCTGATCAATTCCTTCAATCATTTCCAGATTGATTTCGTAAACAGATTCTACCTGGTCGGCCTTCAGCGGAATTTCTTCCGTCATAATAGCAGTCAGGAACTCGGCTTTCTCATCGGGGAACCCGATTGTTTGAGACTGAGCCTGGAAAGCGATTAATGCCCCCAGCTCAAGAGCCAGAATTAATTGGTACGTTCGTTTCATAATGACATAATTTATAAATCCAATTAGGATAATTCAAAAATGGTGCCGGAAAAACCTTACGAGATACCAAGGGCTCGGACCATTTTGATCCAAAAAAACTACCTTTGAACAAATCCTGAAGGAACGATGCTGGAAGAACTGGCCCAAAAGTTGGAACAAGATCTTAAAGGCCCCTTGCCAGGCGCAGAAGCCCATAAAAAGATGACAGCGGCAGCTAAAATCCCATCTAACTTCCAGTTTGACTGGTCAGAACCCCCTCGGCCTGGCGCTGTTCTTATTTTGCTTTTCCCAAAAGAAGGCAAAATTTATTTCCCACTAATGAGAAGATCAATGTACTCAGGGGTTCATAGTGGTCAGATCAGTTTGCCTGGAGGAAAAAGGGAAGGTAGGGATCCCGATTTGGTGCAGACCGCCTTGAGAGAGGCGCAGGAAGAGATAGGAATTCCGAAGGAACAGGTAGACATTCTTGGCACCCTGACTCCATTGTTCGTTTATGCCAGCAATTTCGACATCCTTCCGGTGGTCGGAATTATGAGCTCGGCACCTTCGTTTAAACCGGATGATCGGGAGGTAGAGGAGGTTCTGAGCGCCGATCTATCGGATCTGAGGCACCAGGTGGAGATCAAAACCACAGAGCTAACGGTGCGTGAATATATTATCCGCGCCCCGTATTATGAGGTCAATAATCATATAGTCTGGGGCGCTACTGCCATGATCCTATCTGAATTTCTTCAGGTTGTCGATTCGCTAGCTTAAGGGGCATCCCGAACGATTGTGGGTGACCAGTCTCAACAGGCCCTAATTACAAATGACGCCATCGTTCTGGGAATATTGATGGTGCTGTTATCATTGGTCTTCTACACCCATAATTTACGTGGTCCCTTTTGGAAAAAGTTCTACACTTATATACCCGTTCTGTTTGTCTGTTATTTTTTGCCATCGGTTTTTAGTACGCTTGGCATAATTCCCGGTGTTTCAAACCTGTATTTTGTTGCTTCTCGCTATTTATTGCCCGTCAGCCTGGTGCTACTAACCCTGAGTGTTGACCTGAAAGGGATCATAAATCTGGGGCCGAAGTCCGTCATTATGTTTCTTACCGGGACCATAGGAATAATCCTTGGAGGCCCGATTGCTATTATGACTGTATCCATGATTTCACCAGAGGTGGTAGGAGGTAGTGGCGAAGACGCAGTTTGGCGGGGCATGACGACTATCGCGGGCAGTTGGATTGGTGGAGGAGCTAATCAAGCGGCCATGAAGGAAATTTTTGGCCCCAGCGGCGACCTCTTTTCCGTCATGGTGTCGGTGGACATCATTGTCGGCAGTATTTGGATGGCGTTTCTACTGGTAGGCATTGGCCGTTCCAAACAAATTGATCGGTTGCTTAAAGCGGATAACACGGCCATTGAAGATCTAAAGCAGCGGATTGAGAAATACCGAGCGACTATCCTGAAGATGCCTGCGCTCAGCGACACTATTCTTATTCTTGGGGTCGGTTTTGGGGCCAGCGCCTTGGCTCACTGGGCTTCCAATGTTATAACTCCCATTATGAACGCCAATATTCTCATCCTAACCAGACTTAATCTGACCTCATTGGCCAGTCCGTTCTTTTGGCTAGTGGTAATTGCTACCACCTTAGGCCTGATAATGTCCTTTACCCCATTGAAGAAGTTGGAAGGTGCCGGCGCTTCACGTTTAGGTGGGGTCATGATCTATGTACTGGTGGCGACCATTGGTATGCAGATGAATCTCAGAGCAATTTTTGTAAACTTCGAGTTGTTCGTGGTAGGTTTTATTTGGATGCTGGTTCATGTTAGCCTTTTGCTGATAGTTGCCAAGATGATCCGAGCACCTTATTTTTTCCTGGCAGTAGGAAGCCAGGCCAATGTAGGAGGCGCTGCTTCGGCGCCTATTTTAGCCTCAGCATTTAATCCATCTTTGGCACCCGTCGGGGTATTGCTGGCTGTTTTGGGCTATGTTTTAGGGACCTATGGGGCCCTGCTCTGTGGAATTCTAATGCAATCGGTCGCACCCTAAGCGCTCCAATTAGTGATCATCAAGCAAGCAACTCAATGCTCACGTCTGTCTTTGCTACTCTCGGCAGCAGCATAGTGTATCAGATCACCTAGCCATTCTCCGGGGCAGGGTCGGCAGGGCTGCTTATTTCTTCTGCTCCCAGCTTGCCTATTTCCTGGTCGATGGTCCACAGTCCCACTCCCTGCTCACCGATGATATCGAAAAGCTCAAGCGCCCTCCGGGCCATGGTTTCTTCCTCCCGCTGCTCGGTGACATACCATTGCAAGAACTGAAAAGTGGTAAAATCCTTTATACTGAAACAATGATCCACCAGTTTATTTATTGACCGGGTGACTTTGATCTCATGCTCCAGGATGAGCTCAAAGATTTCTCTTAGGGAATCGTAGCTATGTCGAAGATTGCTTATTTGTGGATGCAAGGCGTGGCCACCAGCGTCATTGACATAGCTGAACAGTTTGAGCATGTGCTGCCTTTCTTCTTCTGCATGTAGATATAGGAATTGGGCCGAGTTGACGTATCCATTAACGTCGCACCATGAGGCCATGGCAAGATAATAGGCCGAGGATGTTCCTTCCATCTCGATCTGGTTGTTAAGAAATTTTTCAGTTTCGGAGGTAAGGGATCTTTCCTTAGTTACGATCTGCTTTTTGGTATTGGCCATTTTGTGTTAAGCTTAAGGTACGACGCTATTGACCGTTTTGCTTGCGAATGAGATTCAGGGCGGAACCAGCTTTGAACCATTCGATCTGCGCCCTGTTGTACGTATGGTTGACCTTAATCTGGTCTGAGCCACCATCTGAGTGGTTCAATACGACGGTTAATGGAACTTCCGGAGCAAATCCCTCGAGATCAGTAATGTCGATCAAGTCATCCTCCTGAACCTTGTCGTAATCTTGTTCATTAGCGAAAGTTATCCCTAGCATCCCTTGCTTCTTGAGGTTGGTTTCGTGAATTCGAGCAAACGACTTGACCAGCACCGCGCGAACTCCCAAATGACGTGGTTCCATTGCGGCATGTTCCCGCGAAGATCCCTCTCCGTAGTTGTGGTCACCTACCACCACCGTTTGGATCCCTTCGGCCTTATATTGTCGTTGGGTTTTAGGAACCGAGCCATACTCACCGGATATTTGGCTTTTCACAGTATCAGTTTGGTCGTTAAAATAGTTCACAGCTCCTGTGAGCATGTTGTCAGAGATGTTGTCCAAATGGCCTCTGAATCGGAGCCATGGACCCGCCATGGAGATGTGATCGGTGGTACATTTTCCTTTAGCCTTTATAAGAAGTCTCATTGCCGTCAGGTTCTTACCATCCCATGGATCAAATGGGGTGAGTAGCTGCAATCTTTTGGATTCTGGATCAACATGCACATCGATGGCACTATCATCTTCAGCTGGTGCCACGAATCCGGCATCCTCAACCGCAAATCCCTGAGCCGGCATTTCAATTCCCTGGGGTTCGTCCAAACGAACCTGCTCGCCATTTTCATTGGTAAGCGTGTCGGTAAGCGGATTGAAGCCCAGGTCACCAGCTATAGCCATGGCTGTTGTTATTTCCGGGGAAGCAACGAAGGAATGAGTATTAGGATTGCCGTCGTTCCTTTTGGCGAAATTTCGATTGAAAGACGTGATAATGGAATTTTTGCGATCCGGATCGTTAGTATGGCGCGCCCATTGCCCAATGCACGGCCCGCAGGCGTTGGCAAGGACCACGCCCCCAATTTGTTCAAAAATATCGAGATAGCCGTCCCTGGCTACGGTGAAGCGCACCTGCTCCGAGCCAGGGGTAATGGTGAATTCGGCTTTGGTCTTCAGTTTCTTGTCAACCGCTTGCTGAGCCAGCGACGCGGCCCGGGTTATGTCCTCATATGATGAGTTGGTACAAGAGCCAATCAATCCGACTTCCAGTTTTTGAGGCCATCCGTTATTTTGGACCTCTTGAGCAAATTGGGAAATAGGCGTAGCCCGATCAGGGGTAAAGGGGCCATTTATATGGGGTTCTAATTCAGATAAATTGATCTCGATTAACTGGTCGAAATAGTGTTCTGGATTCTGATACACTTCTGGATCCCCGGTCAAATGAGCTGACTGAGCATCCGCCAGGTCGGCCACTTCTGAACGATCTGTACCGCGGAGGTAGTCGGCCATCTTCCGGTCATATCCGAAGATTGAAGTGGTAGCTCCGATCTCGGCTCCCATATTGCAAATAGTTCCTTTTCCCGTACAGGAAAGACTTTTAGCCCCTTCTCCAAAGTATTCAAGGATGCAACCAGTCCCCCCTTTGACAGTCAGTATACCGGCTACTTTCAAGATGACATCTTTGGCTGAGGTCCAACCGCTCATGTGCCCGGTAAGCTTTACCCCAATCAATTTGGGAAATTTTAGCTCCCAAGGCATTCCCGCCATTACATCTACTGCATCAGCGCCCCCTACACCAACAGCTATCATTCCTAGCCCCCCGGCATTTACGGTGTGGGAATCAGTGCCTATCATCATCGCGCCAGGGAAAGAGTAATTCTCCAGGACCACCTGATGAATTATCCCGGCACCCGGTTTCCAAAACCCAATACCATATTTGCTGGATACAGATTCCAGGAAATCAAATACCTCCTTATTAACAGTGATAGCCGTCCGAAGGTCCTCGCTAGCGCCGGTTTTAGCCAGGATCAAGTGATCACAATGCACCGTGGAAGGTACTGCAGCCCTGCTCTTTCCGGCCATCATAAACTGCAGTAGAGCCATTTGGGCGGTGGCATCTTGCATGGCAACCCGATCCGGTGCAAAATCTACATAGGATTCTCCGCGGATGAACTCCTGGTCGAGCTCATCGGAAAAAAGGTGGCTATAAAGGATCTTTTCGGTGAGGCTCAGAGGCTTGCCCAGCAGATTGCGGGCAGCTTCGATTCTGCTCCCTATGCCGGAATATACATCCCGGATCATTTCAATATCAAAGGCCATAAATTTGATTTTGAGTGCTTTTTGGTACTCTTCAGAGGTACAAACTTACCATAAAATGGAGAATATAAGAAATGTGCTTTTTTGGTCAACTACCGTTCTGCTTTGGTCAATTCTAGCTCGTTTTAGCCCATTTTGCCGCCCGAAATAATGGATCAGATTTGTAAGATTTCTACCCGCAAAACGAAAAAACTGAGTTCGAGATAGTATTAAATTTATGAGGATTTGAGGAGCTCCCAAGCCACCGGAATGTATAACCGGCTAATTTTTAATATTTTACGGTTACATATTGCTTCCAATAGATATTAAATAAATAAGAGCTATTTGTATTATATTGCTATTTAAAGAAACTAAGCTATGAGTATTTCAACTTTTATGCTCGGCATTATTCTTACAATTGCACTCTCTGAGGTACCGCCGAAATGCGACAGCTTTGAGGTCACCGTGGAGGTTGAGAACACCTCAGATGGATTGAAAAACGGATCTATTGAATTGACACTAAAAGGGGGTCTTGGTCCCCATTCTTTTTTCTGGTTTGGGACGAATCGGAGAGTGGTTCTGGATAACCCAAATGAGGAAGATCAATATAATCTGGCCCCGGGACGGTACTACGTGGTAATTCAGGATAAAACTTGCTCTGAGAGTCTTGAATTTGAAATTGAGTAAATCAAGATAGGAGAATTTGTTAAAGAGGATTACATATCGCTGCCTGCTGTTTTTGGTTGCATTCTTTGGCATTGGCTCGGCCCAGGCTCAAATGATGGTTTCGGTCACAAACGTTAAGGACGCCTGTGATGCCACCAATAACGGATCATTTGACGTAACCGTCACTGGAAGCACCGGTACAATTGTTATGAACATTTTTGGCCCCCCCAATCAGGCAGGACTCATGCCACTGGATGGAGTTCCTTTTCCTGTAACTGGATTGGCTCCCAGGGGCGCTCCCTTGTCCTATACTGTTGTCGTGCAGGACGATCTTGAAACTGTGGTTAGTTTTCAGGCAATTGAGAATGTAACTCCCGACATGACGGTAGCTGCCGAACCCGGTTTCCCAATGGACAATACGGATTGTGCGGCACCGAATGGCGCGATCAGCATATCAGTTAGTGGTGGGACCGGAAGTTTCAGCTACAGCTGGACTGGTCCCGGAGTATTTACCTCTACCAGCGAGGATATTTCCATGCTGGTCGGAGGAACTTATACGGTAGTGGTCTCCGACGATGGAACGAACTGTTCCAGGACCGAGATGTTCACAATTACCGATCCCTTGCCGAGTCTGTTTAACGTCATTACCGGATCGCCGCTGGATGTATGTGACGGTGATGATGCAGTAATTCAAATTGATGGTAATCAAAGCGGCATTGATTACACTATTCATGTTAATGGCATAGCGAATGTTGCCAGTACTGTTACGGGCGATGGCTCACCACCACCGCTTTCCTTGACGCTAACAAGTGCTAGCTTTGTCGACAGCGACATCCTGACGGTAGTGGCCGTTGATGGCATGTGTCCCCCTTTGCTGATGACTGGAAGTGTTACGGTGAACCTGCTATCTGATCCAACCGCTCAGAACATCACCACGGCCGATCCGCTGGATGTATGTACCGGCGATGATGCGGTGATCGATCTGGACGGTTCGGAAGTAGGGGTGACCTACGAGATTTTAGTGAACGGGGTTCCCAGCGGGACGACGGCACCGGCGGGTGCCGCGATAAGCATAACCCTTCCCAGTGCCTCCTTCGCAGATACCGACGTATTGACCGTAGAAGGTCAGCTGGGAGTTTGTACGACGCCTATGACCGGGAGTGTAACGATCAATCTGTTGCCCGATCCGGTGGCTTATAATATAACCACGGCCAGTCCTCAATTGGTATGTAGCGGGGATGATGTGACCCTTGACCTGGACAATTCGGATGCGGGGACGACCTATGAGATCCTGGTGAATGGGGTACCGAGCGGTACCACCGCACCTGGGATAGCGGGTCCGTTAAGCATTACCCTCCCGAGTGCTTCTTTCGCTGATACCGATGTTTTGACCATAGAAGGTCAGATCGGCACCTGTGCGACCCCAATGACGGGCAGTGTAACGATCAGTCTGCTACCTGATCCAACCGCTCAGAACATCACCACGGCCGATCCGCTGGATGTATGTACCGGCGATGATGCGGTGATCGACCTGGACGGTTCGGAAGTAGGGGTGACCTACGAGATTTTAGTGAACGGGGTTCCCAGCGGGACGACGGCCCGGGCACGGGTGCCGCGATAAGCATAACCCTTCCCAGTGCCTCGCAGATACCGACGTATTGACCGTAGAAGGTCAGCTGGGAGTTTGTACGACGCCTATGACCGGGAGTGTAACGATCAATCTGTTGCCCGATCCGGTGGCTTATAATATAACCACGGCCAGTCCTCAATTGGTATGTAGCGGGGATGATGTGACCCTTGACCTGGACAATTCGGATCCGGGGACGACCTATGAGATCCTGGTGAATGGGGTACCGAGCGGTACCACCGCACCTGGGATAGCGGGTCCGTTAAGCATTACCCTCCCGGGTGCTTCTTTCGCAGATACCGATGTTTTGACCATAGAAGGTCAGATCGGCACCTGTGCGACCCCAATGACGGGCAGTGTAACGATCAGTCTGCTACCTGATCCAACCGCTCAGAACATCACCACGGCCGATCCGCTGGATGTATGTACCGGCGATGATGCGGTGATCGACCTGGACGGTTCGGAAGTAGGGGTGACCTACGAGATTTTAGTGAACGGGGTTCCCAGCGGGACGACGGCACCGGGCACGGGTGCCGCGATAAGCATAACCCTTCCCAGTGCCTCCTTCGCAGATACCGACGTATTGACCGTAGAAGGTCAGCTGGGAGTTTGTACGACGCCTATGACCGGGAGTGTAACGATCAATCTGTTGCCTATTCCCACCGCCGGATTACTCAGTTCGGATCCCAATGACATTATTTGTGTTGGAGATAACGTTACTTTTACCGCTACTCCCGCTGGAGCGGATAATTACGAATTTTTTGTTGATGCGGCATCGGTTCAGAACGGAGCCAGCGACATGTTCACTACAACCTCCCTAAATAACGGAGAGACGGTTACCGTTGAAGTCACGGTAGCGGGTTGTACTGATACTTCTCCGGGGATTACGGTGACCGTAAACCCTGCGGTTTCAATAACCGTGGACATGGTGACCAATACCTCAGCGTGTTTAGGTAGCGACGGGGCCATTGATATTTCAGTTGCTGGCGGAAATGGCGTTTATTCCTATCTATGGAGCCCTGACAGCGAAATGACACAGGATATTTCCGGGAAAATAGCCGGGTTGTACAGCGTCACGGCCACCGATGGTGAAGGTTGTGTTGGCACGGCCAATAATATTGCAATCAACGATCCACTTCTGCATATGGTTTCAGTGGATGCGATAACTGATGTGAGTTGCAACGGAGGGTCCAATGGGGCTATTGATATAAGTATTTCCGGTAGCGCCGGTCCATTCACCTATTTGTGGGCACCTGACGGAGAAATAACCCAGGATATCAGTGGAAAGTTGGCGGGAAGTTACGGCGTGACTGTTACGGATGTGCCCTCAGGATGCGTGACAAGTGTCGGTGGTATAGTGGTTAACCAACCGACCACCATTAAAATTGACAGTGAAGCGTTCACAGATGTTACATGTTTTGGAGCCTCGGATGGCACCATAACCATCATAGCTAGCGGCGGAACTGCGCCATTGAACTATACCTTAAATCCCGGGGCTATCACGAACGGAACCGGAGTGTTCGGCGGCTTAGTTCCTAATACGTACGACGTCACAGTGGATGACATCAACAATTGCGGCCCACTAATCAGCTCCAATATTTCCATAGCTTCACCATCGGCAATCAATCCGATGCTGATGAGCTCCGATCCCAATGACACTATTTGTATTGGCGCTAGTGTGACTTTTACGGCAACACCAGCTGGGGCCGATATTTACGATTTTTTCATAAACCGGAACCTTAATCCTGTGCCCACACAATCCGGGGCTGGTGATATGTTTACCACAACCACCTTGGTTGATGGAGATACAGTCACTGTCGATGTCCGAATTGGTGTTTGCACGGAGGTTAGCAATGGAATCATTAATACAGTCATAACCACTCCTTCGGTGACACTTACCCAAGACAATATTGGTTGTCTTGGTTCCCCGGTCACTTTGACCGCCACACTTGGTTTTGACTCATATGAATTCAGAGATGGCATTGCCGGGCCTGTGTTAAGTGGGCCTGGGTCGGCAAACCAATTCACGTCAAGCGCCTTCATTGATGGACAAGTAATTGAAGTAGATGCGATGAGCGCCTGCGGCTCAGCTACCGACACAATAATGGTGTCAGTGAGTTCCACAATTACACCTTCTATTAATTTGGCCCCTAATCAAAATCCCTCCTGCCCTGGCGATACGGTCATCTTTACTGCCAGCCCCACAGATGGAGGTGCTAGTCCTACCTTCAAATGGTTCGTGAACGGAGTTGATCAGGCAGCGGCATCGGACACAATCTTTTCAATAGCCACTCTTTCTGATAGTGATTCTGTAAGCGTGCGGATGATCGTGGATACTACTTTAACTTGTGCAGTACCCGACTCCGTCCAGGCGGATTCTGTGATAACCATTCTTCCTTCCACTGACCCCGCTTGCGGAGGGGCGGCCAATTGCGGCGTTTTCAAGGTCTCAATAGACACCCTGAACCTGGTGAGACCACGTTGCGATGCACCAGACATTGGAGCAGTGACCTTCTTAGTTACCGGTGGATCGGGTAGCTATACTTTTGTCCTTACCGATAGTGCGGGCTTCAGCCAGGGACTTACCGGCTCCGGGCCATTCGTATTTGCAAGCCTAACGGCTGCCCAGTATTATTATCAGCTGGACGATGGGTCTAACACCTGCTCATTACCATTTACTCTGGACCAGGAAACAATTGTCCAGGCCACGGCGTCCAATTTTGGAGACGTTAGTTGTTTCGGTGATTCCACCGGCACGGCCATAATTAATGCGACTAATTTTAGCGGTGGATCGGTCGAATATTCGTTTGACAACGGCATCATTTACCATTCGGTCACTCCAGGCAACCAGGTTTCTAACCTACCTCCAAACGGCACTTATACCCTTCTTGTGAGAGATGACGCCGCTGACGCCTGCCCAGACTCGGTCCAGGTCACGATCAACAACGCCAATGCAGAGATAACAGCAGCTTTTCAGACTAGCGACGCGTCATGCTCCAACAACGATGGGTCTATTGAAATCAATTCCACAACCGGCGGAGTGGCCCCGTATACGTATATATTGGATAGTTTGGTGTTTACCTCTTTACCTCCAAACAGTTTATTCGACAGTCTGTCTTCCGGGACTCATGTCCTTGAAGTGATCGATGCCATATCGTGTCAGCGCACCTATAATATTGTGATTCCTGGAGCCAGCCTTATCACCTTTGCCACCACGGCCATAGCACCAGATTGTTCGGGTACTGGGCAAAACGGTTCCATTACTATTCAGATAGATTCGGTATTTCTGCCTGGCTCATTCGAGGGTGGTATTAGCCCGGATCAGGCCATCTTACCGCAGTTACAGCCGGTGCCAAACAATGGTCTTTTGGAGTTTTCCGGATTAGGGGGTGGGCAATATTTCGTAACGGTACAGGAGGTAGGAGGGTGCCTGTCTCAAAGTGTGGTCGATTTGACAGGTGGAGCGGAATTAGTTGATTTTGATCTCCAGACTGTATGTAGCAACGGTTCGCAGGCGGTAGTTCTTACCAATATCGTCGGACAGTATGGTTCCCCCCTCACAATAGAGATATTCAAGCTGGGAGAAACGACCGCGGTGGACACCATCGGACTGAGTGAGATCCCCTCCGGGGCCTCTTTCTTGATAGAAGGCCGAGGTTTTCTAGAAATCCCCGGCACTTATAATCTACGATTGGTCCAAACTCAAACTGCCTGCACCTTTACCAGTGTAGAGCAACTCTTTGTAGTTGAACCATCGCTTTCTGCAACAATAGGAGATATCATTATTTCTCTCCCGGATCAATCGACCGGTTTGATCACGGTGACTGAAATTTCGGGCGGCTTTCCACACTACGTTTCCAGGGCCGAATTGGTTAACCCCACCTTTCCCAATCAATCCTTTCTTACCGATTGGGACACAGTGGAATTCAACGATGAAAGCCTGGTATTTGAAATAGTTTACCAAGAGCTCTTTGCGGGCGAATACTTTATTGAAATTATGGATTCGGCAGGATGTTTTGTGGAATTGGTGGTCCAGCTTGATTTTGATAAATCCCTGTTTGTCCCAAATGTTTTCACTCCCAATGACGATGCGGTAAATGATATTCTATATATCCGGAATCTTCCTGAGAATACTATTCTAACCATTACAAATCGCTGGGGTCGCATTATTTACCAGGTGACTGATTATCAAAATGATTGGGATGGAGAACAGAACGCCGATGGGGTATATTTTTATAATCTGGCTATGCCGGGTGGGGAGGAATCTTATTCGGGCTGGATTGAGATCGTAAGAGGGAATAGCCCGTAGACAATTCGCAATTACAACTCCTGCAAAAACTTCATAGTGTCCATTCCATCTGCGTAGTCCCAAAGATGGGGGAATTGAGCCCGGCCAAAGGCCACCGAACCCTCGACCAGACCCTGGCTGGCCACAATACATTGAATTCTGTTCCAATCCGATTTGAGCTTGGACTTCAGATCTTTCTGATTTTCGTATTCCTGGCTGAAAACGACCGCAATGGGCGCTACCAGTTCCTCTTCCGGCTTTATCAACACAAATCCGGTGTCAAGGTGGTACTGTGCAGTGACCCGGTAGATCGCTTTCTGGTAATTGTAGTTATTGACGTACTTGCGATGATGCACCACTTCCCTAAAGCCCTCCATGCAATCGATTAAGGGGTTGAAATCATAACCGGCAGGCACATATATCTTGGACACGTTCCGGCAACCCAGCCCAAAATAAAGAAAGATGTCATCGCCCAACGAGGTTAGCTGCTGCTCGGTTTCGCTTCCGGTAAGGACGGCACAAGAAGTCCGGTTCTTGCGAATGAGAGCTGGGATGTCCCGGAAGTTATATTCGAAGTAACGGGAGGTATTGTCGCTGCCAGTCGCAATCACCGCATCAATGGAAGGTATTTCGCTGACGACCTTAATATTGCCAGACATCTCGGGTTGAATTCTACCGAGACGATCAATTATGAACGAAAAAAGAGAACTATCTTGAGAACTTAATTTGACCTGGGCAACATGACCTGAAATTAGGGCGCACAATAGATCATGGAAACCGACCAATGGTATATTGCCGGCCATGATAATGCCAACTTGTTTTGACCTGCTGGTTTCAATATTATATTTTTCAGCCCATTTTTCAAGGTTGTCCCGGTTCAGGATCTCCACCAGGCTTTTGAGCGCAGTTTGCACGCTTTGACCCGAGAACCAGGCGTTTTGGTTGTTGGCCGCGGTAGTTATAGGATTCAATTGTCGCCTGTCAAGGGTCTGAATGTAGTCTCCTAACTCACTGAAGGTCTCTATTCTTTGGTTTAAATTCATGACTAACTCATTGCAAAAAATAGTTTGGATGTTATCTTTGGCCTTCGATGAAGTTCAGCCCTCCTATATTGTTCCATAACATGGTTGGAGGATTTAAGTTTAAAGAAATAATAGTACTAGCATGGCTATAATGATAACAGACGAATGCATCAACTGTGGTGCCTGTGAACCAGAGTGCCCAAACACCGCTATTTATGAGGGTGGTGTGGAATGGACCTGGGCTGGAGGTACGATTCTTTCCGGTGAGGTTACGATTTCCGATGGTACACTTGTTGATGCCGATACCGAACAAGCGCCCGTCTCGGATGAATTCTATTACATTGTGACTTCCAAATGTACCGAATGCAACGGTTTTCACGAAGAGCCGCAATGTGCCGCTGTTTGTCCGGTTGATTGCTGTATTCCGGATCCCGACCACGAAGAGACTGAGGAAGTACTTCTGGGAAAAAAGGATTTTATGCACGAATAAGAGGCCAAATTAACTTGCAACAAAGATCAGTCGGTTGCGGTTGGTCTTTTTTTGTTTAAGACACCGGGGCCGAATTGCCGGTGAAATTTGAAGTAGCCTCATCGGTTCATTTCATTTTTGCTCGTTTGATGAGGTAGGCCGTTAGCACCTTATCATAGGGATCTTTGATATCGGCCTCAATGAAGTCGATCTTGAATTGGTTACATTTCAATTTCAGGTCCAGGTAGTACTTGGACATGTGCTCACGGTAGGAGTCCCGGATCAGGGAAGGCTTTAATCTCAATCTCTCGCCACTTTCCAGATCGATGAACTCGTATGGGCGGTCTTCAAACCCAAATTCCAATTCGGTATTCTTGTCGGTGACATGAAAAAGCAGGACTTCGTGCTTATTATGTTTCAAATGTTGCAAGGCCGAAAACACCTCGGCTTGGTCAGTCTGGTTTTGGAACATGTCACTGAAAATCACAACCAGGGATCTTTTGTGGATCTTGTCCGCGATTCCATGCAACACCGAAGAAACCGAGGTCTTTTTGTTTTGAGGCTTATCCTTAAGTAGTTTTTCTAGTAGCAGCAACAACTTATGTGCATGAGTAGGCGTGGATTTAACAGGGGTCTGAATCTCGATTTGATCGGAAAATGTAAAAATGCCCACAGCGTCGCGCTGTTTCTGTAACAAATAGGTCAACGCAGCCGCTGTGAAAATGCTAAACCGAACCTTGTTATTTTCACCCAAGGGGTAATACATCGAAGATGAGTTGTCCAGCACCAAGTAACATCTGAGATTGGTCTCCTCCTCATATCTTTTGGTATAAAGCCGGTCCGTTTTGGCATATACTTTCCAATCGATATGTCGTGTGCTCTCCCCGGTATTGTACAATCTGTGCTCGGCAAATTCGACAGAAAAACCATGGTAGGGTGACTTATGAAGACCCGTGAAAAAACCTTCAACCATCTGTCGGGCCAATAGTTCCAGATTCTCAAATTCCCGGATATTATTTATATCGATTTTCATCCTTCTGAGTATCAGTTATGTCCCTGCCGAAATGGCGGCCAAAAAATAAGGCTCTACTTGCTTTAATGAAAATTATTATACTATATTTAACCAAGTATTGGCTGGAAAAATTGCTCCGGCACCCTAATTACTAACGAATTTAACCATAAGGATTGTGGAAGAGAACAAGGAAGTTGTACGGGAAGAAATTTATTCCCAAAGAGTCCGTGCAGGAAAGAGAACTTATTTCTTTGACGTGAAGTCCACTCGCTCCAATGATTACTACCTCACGATCACTGAAAGTAAAAGAAAATATCGTGATGACGGTTATTTCTACGAAAAACACAAAATTTTTCTCTACAAAGAGGACTTCAACAAATTCCTTGACGCCTTACGGGGAACACTGGACCATGTTAAGACGGAGCTGTTACCGGAAGTGGATTTTAGCCAATTTGACAAGGTTGAAGAGCAAAGGGAGGTTGTAGCAACTTCTACTAAAGGCGAAAACAATGTGGATGACGAACTGAAGTGGGATTAGCCACTTCGAATATCTAACCCAATTGTCAAAGCTCTTGATTAAATCAAGGGCTTTGATTTTTCAGACCAATTCACCAATGAGAATCCGAACCGTTGCTTTGGCCATCGGGATAATTGGCCTGTTCTTACTAGCGATTTGGTATTTTTCGGCCATCTTCTGGTATATCATTATCTCACTGGTTCTGGCAACCATTCTCCGGTCCTTAACCAACCATATCAACCAAACCCAAATATTTAATTTCAGCGTTCCACGGATTTTTGGTGTTTTGATATCGTTTATGGTTTTGATTGTTTTTATCGCGGCTTTGGTAATCGTTTTCTTGCCGTTGATCTCAGAGCAAGTCCAGAATTTGGCTAATCTGAACTGGCATAATTTATATGACAAAGTCACTGACCCGGTTGAGGCCGTGGAGGAATTTTTGATCTCAAATAATCTTTCTGACGAACCTCCGGGCTTCCTAACCAATAATATCTGGACCGCCATCACTGGATTCGCCGGAAGTACCAATCTTAGGATTGTCATAAATAACACCCTTAAAGTTGCGACCGGCTTTTTCATAGGGGTCTTGGCTGTGACCTTTATTACGTTCATGTTGCTGTACGAGAAGGGATTGCTTAAAAGAGTGCTAATCGGAATGATACCAAATCAGTACTTCGAGCTTCTCATTGCCGCAGTATACAAAATCGAAAAACTCTTGTCCAACTACCTGTTAGGTCTGTTCCTTCAAATCATTTCAATTTTTACAATGGCCGCCCTTGGACTAAGCATTTTTGGTATCAAGTATGCCTTGAGCATTGCACTCTTTGCCGCAGTGGCTAATCTGATACCTTACGCTGGCCCCCTTCTGGGGGCTATCTTCGGCATCGCCGTGGGCCTTTCAACTGGCGACGTACTTCTGGCTTCTCAAGAATCTTTAGTGAAGATTATTGGGATAATCTCGGTTTTTATTGCGATCCAGATCACCGACAACCTGGTAATCCAGCCTGTGATTTTCTCCAAAAGTGTAATGGCTCATCCGTTGGAAATATTTGTAATCATATTTGCGGGTGCAACCGTTGGAGGAATAGTGGGAATGATCATAGCCATTCCGACTTACACAATTCTAACGGTCAGTGTTTTGGAGCTCTTTCATGGCTACAAACAGTATCATATCTTCAGAACCTCCTAACTTCACTCAATGTCGCTTCAATGTGGGATCGTCGGCTTACCTAATGTGGGCAAGTCCACCTTATTTAATGCCTTATCCAGCGCCAGGGCCGAAGTAGCTAATTATCCTTTTTGCACAATAGAACCTAACGTAGGGGTCATAACAGTGCCCGACCCGCGCCTGATAGCTTTGAGTAACCTGGTTAAACCATCCAGGACTACCTCCACAGTAATTGAGTTCGTGGATATTGCGGGACTGGTGAAGGGCGCCAGCCAAGGTGAAGGGTTGGGTAATCGTTTTCTAGCCAATATTCGGGACGTGGATGCCATAATTCATGTTTTACGATGCTTTGAGGATCCCAATATTGCGCATGTGGCCGGCCGCATAAATCCGGTCTTTGACAAAGAAGTGGTTGAGGCGGAACTTCAACTAAAGGATTTGGAAACCCTGGATAAAAGACTGCTGAAACTTGAGAGCGTGGCCAAATCGGGAGATGTAAAGGCCAGGAAAGAACAGGCGCTTGTATTATCTTTTAAGGAGAAGTTGGAATCAGGCCAGAACACGCGGTCCTTCGGAGGATCCCAGGCGGAGCTAGAGTTGATCAACGACCTACAGTTGCTAACTGCCAAACCGGTTATCTATCTAGCTAATGTGGACGAAGCCGCCATCCTCGACCGGAACCACTATGTAGAACAATTGGAAACAGCCGTCCAAAACGAAGACGCCCAAGTGATAACAATCTGCGCCTCATTGGAATCGCAGATCGCTGAATTGGATCCAGAAGAACAGAATATGTTCCTGGCCGAGTTCGGGCTGGTAGAGTCTGGGCTGAATCGCCTGATCAAAGCGTCCTACGATCTACTGGACCTCATTACCTATTTTACGGCAAGCCCCAAAGAAGTAAGAGCATGGACGATAACCCGGGGGTTGAAAGCACTCAGGGCTGCTGGTGAGATCCATACCGACTTTGAGCGGGGTTTCATAAAGGCTGAGGTGATCAAGCTGTCAGATTACCAAAAGTACAAAACGGAGGCTGCTTGTAAGGAGGCGGGTAAAATGCATTTACAGGGAAAAGAATATGTTGTTGAGGATGGGGACGTGATACTGTTCAGATTTAATGTCTAAACCCTAGCCTCCGGGTTTTTTTTAGCGAAAAAATATTTTTATCTTAATTGGGTAGGTCAGCTATTTTTTAGGGCTATTCTGGTGTATTTTGAGAGTTAGAGTAATTTTTAATTTGCATAACAAGGGGGCAACCGTGCCTTTTCATCACCAGTTCTTGTTGGCCCAAATAATCAAAGGGATTCTGGTCAAGGGTGGGGATTCCTGTTTTAGAAATTACCAATTATTTAATTTCTCTGGCCTAAAAGGTCAGACCCGAGTTGGTCGGAGTGGGTTGCACTATTTTTCCAAGAAAGTTACCATGGTATTCTCATCTCCACAAAAACCTTTTGTAGACTATTTTCTAAAAAATCTGTTCGAACTGCCATCCATTGAAGCTGGAAACCTAATATTGGAACCGGATTCCGTTGACCAGGAAGTTATTCCTGAATTTGGGTCCAGCGCCAAGTTTATATGTATTTCTCCTTTGGTCCTGGCCAGCGATTTTCAGAAATGAAGAAAGTAAAGAATTTATTTCCCCGACAGGAGAGGAGTTTAGTAGGCGACTGTGGCAGTCAATTACGCGAAGATTGGATAAAGTTGAGGATACTGGCTTGAGCGAAGTTTCTTTAGAGCATTTTGAGCTGGAGCCGGATCGCGACTACCTGGCCAAGATCAAGGTTGGCCAAAAGAAGTTTTCAAGAATATACACCCTCTACGAAGAGGACGTCAAGTATGAGGTCAGGGGATATACATTCCCTTTCATTCTGCTCGGAACCCCCGAATTCTTTGAGTTTTTATTTCTTTGCGGCCTGGGAGAGTACTGCCATAAAGGTTTTGGCATGCTCGATATAGGAGCACCCGATTACCGGCGGGTCATAAAACCCTATGACCTGACCGGGTAACGGTTTTGAGACTCCCAATGCTATCTTCGGCGATTGTGAACTAAATTTATGTACCCGACTAATTTGTCACCTCGGGACAAAGGGGCTCGGTGATAAACTAAAATTTCATAAAGGTTTTCGGTATCGCTGTACGATCCTTCAAAATGCAATGGTGTCAATTTGGTATCCCGAACCAGATAGATGTAATTATACCAGGCCTGTTTTAAGGTCAGATCAATCGCGTAACCGCCCGAGACCTGGTCATACTGAAGAGCGAATTGCGGCTCGATCCGCCAATCAGTCAATGCTCCGAACAGGTAAATCTCACCGTCAATCTTGCGATCATGATCCAGGAAAAAGAAAACCTCCGCGTAATCCGACTCGGTGGCCCCTGCACCACCACCTACCTCAAGATTGTTGACCACATATTGGCCGTTGATATCGGTATATTCGCTGTAAGCGAAATGTTCCCGGGTCTTATCCTTGAGTAGGAAGGCTCTTACATAATTGGACCCCAGGTCTATTTTTCCTACGTTCTGGCCAGTGGCGTTGAGGATTCGAAGATCGAAGAACCTGAATTCATTGCCGCCCCTGAAATTGTTTTCGAAATTGTAGTATTGGTAATCCAGAACCGATTGACCAGTGCGGATAAAAGAGGGCTTCAGATCGGTAATGGCGTTATCCCACCTTTGATTTTGTCGGATTACCACTTGGATTTCGTCAATAGGATTGGATATGTACAGTCCACCGTGGTTTAGTCTAAAATCTAGCTGTTGATTCTGAAACGCTCCCTGGCTGGGTGTTGCCCGAGTCGTGGGTGAGATTTCAATTATGGGTTCAAAAATCATGAAACGGCGGCTCAAAATCAGATCCTCCTCGTCCGTTCCTCTGAAGATCACCAATAGATAATTTCCTGGGATCTTTACTTTGGGTAATTGAAACCAATAGTGAACGTAATCGGTCCTGGTGTTGAAAGACAATTGGTAATCCGTAATTCGGAATTCGTTGTATTCGTTCAGAAGATCCAAATCCAGAAATTGAGAAGGAGCCCAATCCGCATTGCAATGGATGATCTTGGCTCGGTAGTCCTCCACATCCTCATAAAGGTCATCAAATTCCAGCACCAAGGCTGTGGACTGAGCTATGGATGCCACAGCAGGTTGTACCACATCTTCGGGGTACCCTAGAACCGCATAAATCTGGACACTCTTTATGTTTTCTTCGTATACACGATTATCGAATGCCAACTGCTTTTTCTGCGTTTCAGTGGAGCTTAGGCCGTTTAGAGATAGAAAGCTTAAGTTTAAGATAAGAATCCAGAATTTTTGTAGGAAAAACACAGGCATAGGGCTGCAAAATTAGCATAATGTTTGATTGAGTAGAAGCGGAACATTCAATTCCAACTTTTGGGCAATAAACGGTGTCCAACAAATAGCGAACGCTGAATACTGAACTGAATTGCTGGAGGGTAAGAAAATAGCTTCAGAGCAAGAATTGATCCAGGGCTGCATCAAAGAAGATCGAAAGATGCAAAGGGTCCTGTATGATCGCTATGCGCCCAGAATGCTGGTCGTTGCTATGAGGTATTCTAAAGTCAAAAGTGAGGCCGAGGATATTCTGCAAGAGGCGTTCGTAAAGGTGTTTGATAAGATCAAGAAATTTAGAAATGAATCTACTCTGGGCTTCTGGATCAAAAGAATTGTTGTCAATACGGCCTTGAATTTTCATCGTAGCAAAATGTTTTTGTACCCGATGGTTGATGTGGAAAATCTAAAAGAGGATCATTACTCTGACCTATCTCTTTCCAATTACCACTTGGAAGAGCTATTGCAAATGGTGCAGGAGTTACCTAGCGGATGTCAGGTAATATTCAATTTATATGCTATTGAAGGCTTCAAGCACGAGGAGATCGCCAAGATGATCGAGATCAGCGAGGGCACTTCAAAGTCGCAGTATTCAAGGGCCAAAGCCCTACTTAGGAAAAAGCTGGTAGAATCTGAAAAACTCGATTATGGCAAGATTAGGTAGTGAAAATATGAGTTTTGAACGAACCTGGGCCGTCGCATTTGACCAGGCCGAGATGAGCCCCTCGCCTGAGGTCTGGACCCGGTTGGACTCATACCTGGCCAATAGGGAAGTCAAAAGAGGCAAGGGGAGGATTTTGTTTTTTCAACTGGTGGCTGCGGCATCATTCACAATGGCCATGGGAATAGGCATTTATTCACTTTTTGAGAGTGGCTCACCAGTGCAAGTGGTAGATTCCCGGAAAGGAAGCACGGAGCTTGGCAGTAAAGAGACTTTGGCAGAACGTCAGGCCGAGACCCCGCCCAGTGACCTCGAATCTCCCGCCACTTCTACCACTGAAGATCTTGACCAACCTCGTTCAGTATCACCTCTGGCGGATGCGACGGCTCCAGTACCGGTGATTAGTCAAAGCGGCGCTCCCCCGTTATTAGCTGATGTCGACAAAGAAGCCGATCTGCTTGAGGCTACCTCGACGTCCGCTGATCCGATAGCTGCAGAACCGAACGAAGTGTTGGCTTCAACCCGGGAAACCACCGAAGTTGGCGAATTGGTTCTGTTGTATTCCAAGGATCCGGGCTCTATTTCCGACTTAGGATTCGGGGATATCGTTGTATACCGTGTGCCCAGTAGTACTCTAGGGCAAAAGAAGGCCTTTGAACCGGTATTATGGGCTGGGGTTGGGTTCTCATCAGGGCGCTTCGATCCAAATTATGGCGGGCCTGGAGGTGGATCCAACGCGAATGCGGCGGCTCAGGCCTTTGCTGCTAGTGATGGTGCGGCCTATCAGTCCGAGTCCCGGACAGTAGCAGATTTGGCCTTGGACCCTGCATCATCGGGAGCAGTTTCCACTCAAACTGATCCTGGCATCGCCTTCTCTACGGGGTTTAACGTAGGCATGAAGGTCGCACCACGATGGATCCTGGAGAGCGGTTTGAATTACGGCAATTACCAATCCAGTTCCCAGGCATCAGCTTTCATTGAGTCCGGCTCCCAAAGGATTCCCATAGCCGCGTCGAACGTTAACAATCAGTCTTTGGCCAATTCGCAGGTCAACTTTGCAAATGAATTTGATATTACCAGCGCCTACGAATTTCTGTCGGTACCGATGAAAGCAGGCTACTTAGTTTTTGATCGAAAATTTACCTTAGCGCTGTTTGGTGGGGTTTCTACTGATTTTTTGCTTAATAATCGGATCTCAGCTGATGATTTTAATGATTCCAATGTGGGATCCGGAAACAACAACCCTTTTAGGTCCGCCTACCTGTCAGGACTTACAGGGCTGGGACTTGCCTATACCTTCAAGCGCAATTACATCGTTTCCCTCGAGCCTGGCTATAAGATCGCCCTAAGCTCGTTAACCAAGCCTGATTCTTTCTTCAGGAGCTCACCCAATCTGTTCAGTATCTCACTAGGTGTCAGGTACAACTTCAAGTAAAATAGCAGCCCGTCGCTGGTTGGCTTTAGTCGACCCGACACAGGCATAAAAACTTGAAATCAGTGGTCGGCTCTTAGGAAAATCCCGGTTTTGCCTATTCTAGGTCGGTCCTGATTATGACGGTCCTGCCTTAACCCAACCGCTGTACGGTTATTGCTCAGGGAGTATTGAACCCGCCTTCTCAAGCTTTTCCAACCTTCAAACTTCCAAACCTTCTTCTCAACTCTAAAACTCTTCGCTGCTTCCAACCCTTAGGATTTAGAGCGGGTCTATAGTGTAGAACATTCTTAAAACCAAAAGACCCAAACCATGAAATATCGACAGCTCCTACCCAATTCAAAGCCACTCTACCTGAGAGTTTATTTCACCCTTGTTGGTTGCTCATTAGCTCTGTCAAGTTGCACCGATGAATGTCAAACCAGCCGTCGCTACACTTACCAGGAGCCGGTATTTATGTCGGTGGCAGAAGTGAGATCTACTTTCGATTTCGCAGGGCCAAGGGTAATTTCCCAGCCTGGAAGAATCTACTTCAAAGACGGTTTCCTATTCATCAACGAGCCTGGGGAGGGAATCCACGTAATTGACAATCGCGATCCCAGAGCTCCTAATACACGCGGTTTCATTGAGATACCGGGAAACTTCGATCTAGCAATTTCCGGGAACATTCTGTACGCAGACAGACATATGGATCTGCTGACAATCGATATCGCAGACATCGACGCTCCGATTATAGTAAATTCTACGACCAACGCTTTTCAGAATGTTATCACCCAGCAGTTTGGGTTTGATTCCAGTCAGGGGGTGATTGTCGACTGGGTAGAAAAGGTGGACGAACAAGTTAGTATCTCAGATTGTGAAGAGGTTAGCTTTATCGATTTCGGAGGCATTCCGGTCGATTTTATTAGAGTGGCTGATGGTGTAGCGGCGTCTCAAAGCTTGGAAGGCTTTTCAGTTGGTTCCGACGGAACTGGAACGGCCGGCTCCATAGCCCGCTTTGCCATCTCCGACGATCACCTTTATGCCGTGGATCAGTGGTCCATGCAAACTTTTGATATTTCTACCAAAACATTACCCAAGCGAGGACAAACGGTTAACCTGGGGTGGGGGATTGAAACCATTTTTCCCTATCAGGATCATTTATTCCTGGGAGCGGTAAATGGCATGCACATATATAGTATTACGGACCCTGGAAGTCCATCTTTTGTGTCTAGTTACCAACATATAACCAGCTGTGATCCAGTGGTTGTGTCAGGGGATTATGCCTATGTAACCTTGAGGTCGGGCTCATTCTGCCAGGGATTCACCGATCAATTGGATGTCATAAATATCACGGACAAAAAAACTCCATGGCTTGAGGCCAGTTTTCCCATGGATAATCCTCATGGTTTGGGAATAGATGGAGAAACCTTGTTCATCGCCGAAGGTGAGTTTGGCCTCAAGGCATTTAAGGCTTCGGATATTCATACGATCGGAAACAACCAAATTGCCCATTTTACTGACATTCACGCTTTTGATGTAATTCCATTAGATAACCTGCTAATGGTGATCGGTAATGACGGGCTGTTCCAATACCAATACTTTGGTGATAGAGTTGAGCTGCTAAGTGATATTCCTTTTGTAGCCAAATAGATCGTCATGCGAAACCTGTTAGCTATTTTTGCCTTTGCGATTATTTTGGTCCCCTCTTACGGACAACAAGAGGATTTCATCACTGGTAAAATCAAGTTGAAAAACGGCACCAGACTGAGGGGCAGTATTGAGGACTTGGGTGCCGATGCCGTTATCGTTCGAACAGCCAATGGACAAGGACTTCGAATCCCAAACGATAAGATCCGGAAAATTACCTTGGATAAGAACCCGTCGTTATCTGCAGAGTCAGCACTTTTCGATATTCACTTAGAGGATGGATCTTTTATTCAGTCCGTTGCTCCAAGTAAAGACCAGCCAAAATTAAATTTTAGAACCCAATCGGGGGATCCTCTTACCTTAAATTATGACCAAATCTGGTCTTTTGAACGTTCAAGGTCAGGGTTAGGAACCACGCACCAAAAGGCAGGTGGTAAGTTTTTTCACTGGATGGAATTTGGAGGCTTGTTTGGAAGGAATACCAGAGAAGAAACTACCGCCGCCTTTTCGGTACACACGATAAACGGGTATCGATTGTGGAATTTCCTCGAGCCCGGGCTAGGAGTAGGATTTGACCTTTACGAAGATTTCACAGTTCTTCCTGTTTACGCAAGCATCCGGGCCGATCTGGTCAAAGCCCCGATAATTCCATATTACTTCGCCTCGGCAGGTTACGGATTTGCGTGGCAGAATTCCAAAACCCGGATAGATTTTGACCAGGTTCGAGGCGGCTTTGGATGGACTGCCGGTATGGGGGTTAAAATACCCCTGGAAAGGATCTCAGTGCTGGTTGGTGCAGGATACAAACATCAGAGTATAACAACACTTACCGGGAGTGTGGAGCTACACGGGTTTGAAACTGAACAACTGCGTAAAATCCGTCGATTCTCCTTGATGACGGGCATTACTTTCTAAGGACATAAAGGGATTCAGACCAAATCCCAATGACCCATGTAACAGCGTACCACGCGCGAGGGCAACTTCATACGAGCCAGCACTATTTCTCAGACCCAGATTCCAGTTCCTCCACCTCTTCTACCCGCAGACTCCATTCCTGGTCGAGTTGCTCTAATTTCCTGCTTAATCCCTCCAGTTCCCCACTTTTTCTCTGCAGAGTGGCCAGATCGGTATAGATCTCTTCTCGACCGATCTCGGACTCTAATTTACTCTTTGATGCCTCAAGATCCATTATTCGACCCTCAAGCTCTGCCAGAACCTCGCGCAATTTCTTAAGCTCTCGGGACCCATGCGTTCTTGGACGGTCCTTAGTTTTTCGCTCTTTTGGCTTAGTTTCCGCCTTGGATTGTATTTTATTCTTGCTCCTCCAGTAGTCATACTCCTGATAGCTCCCCGGGTATTCCTTCAGATTCTCATTTTCAATGTACCAGATTTTGTTGGCCACCTTGGAGATAAAATCCCGGTCGTGGGAAACAAACACATAGGTGCCTTGGTACTGCACCAGCGCCTGGATAAGGATGTTTATTGATTGTACATCAAGGTGATTGGTTGGCTCATCCAAAAGCAGAAAATTAGAGTCTGAAACAAGTGTCTTGGCGAGAGCTACCCGTGCCTTCTCGCCTCCGGAAAGCACCTTGATCTTCTTGAAAACGTCGTCTCCGGAGAACAAAAAGCACCCCAGCAGATTACGCAACTCCAACTCGGTGAGATTAGAGCCGACCTGTTTCAATTCCTCCAGAATTTCACGTTTTAGATTTAGCGCCTCCAATTGATGCTGGGCGTAAAAAGAATAGTTCACATTATGACCCAGGGAAGCCTGGCCATTAACTGATTCGGTTTGTGAAATAATGCGTAATAGGGTTGATTTTCCTTTCCCGTTGGCCCCAATCAAGGCAATTTTATCCCCCCTTTCAATCGTTCCCGATGTATTATTGAAAACCGTCAGATCGCCATAGGATTTGGACAGACCCTTAAGTTCGGCCACAATCTTTCCGGACTTTCTGGTAAATCGAAATCTGAAATTGATGCCAACGCTTTCATCCCCCACAGCATCAATTCTATCCAGCCGATCCAGCATTTTCACCCTGGACTGAACTTGTCGCGCTTTGCTGGCTTTGGCTCTAAATCGGGTAATGAACCTTTCGGTTTGTTTTATTGCCTTCTGCTGGATCCGGAAAGCGTTCCCCTGGATTTCATTTCGTTGATTCTTTTCAGACTGGTAAAATGTGAAATTGCCCGGATAGGTAAACAAGGTTCGATTCGAAACCTCAACAATGATGTTAACGGCGTTGTCTAAAAATTGGCGGTCGTGAGAAACAATTATCACTGCACCCTCATAATTCTTCAAATAGTCTTCCAGCCAAACGATGGATGGCAAGTCTAGGTGATTTGTAGGTTCATCCAACATCAATAGCGATGGTTTCTCCAACAGTAGCTTGGCCAGCATCACTCGCATTCTCCATCCTCCGGAAAACTCCGATAGCGGTCGGTGAAGGTCAGATGTAGAAAAACCGATTCCCCCTAGAATTTCTGCAGCGGTTGACTCCGTCCTGTAACCATCTAGTGATTCAAATTGCTCCTGGAGCTGAGTAAGGCGATTAACCAGCTTTTCATCCTGGTTTGTTTCCATCTCCGTAAGGAGTTCCTGAATTTTATGTTCCAATTTCAGAATGTCTTCGAAGGCGGAGAGTGCTACATTAAGAATAACCTCATCCGATCGGTAGGTCAGCAAATCCTGGTTCAGTAACCCAGTCGTGCAGTTTCGAGCCCGGGAAATGGCGCCTTCATCAGGTTGTAATTCCTTGTTAATGATCCTTAACAGCGTGGACTTTCCTGTGCCGTTGAGTCCGATCAGGCCTATCTTATCATTAGGCCTGATATGCATATCAGCTCCCTCAAGCAAAACCCGGGACCCAATGTAATAGTCCAAACCATTGATCGAAATCATGGAGTAAAGTTATCGCTAATTTAGATTCTATATAGTGTTCGGCCCCTGTTAGAGCGATTTGAACGGGTTGGCCACTAAAATTGAAAAAAAAAACCAGACCCACCGGTCTGGTTTTTTTTATACTTTGGTTTGATCACATGAATTCTATAGGAATTGAGACCGAGGTCTTATCCCACTTCAGAATCATCTTAGTTTCCTTGGTCTTTTCCCCAAATTTGATGGTAAAAGCCTCGGCAACTTCATCTGTTTCCTGCGCTGGAACGTCGAACCTCACCAGGTCTTGCTCCTGCTTGTAAGAATAAGCTCCCCATTGGCCTAGCCCAGTATTCAGGATTATGGTCCAGTTATCCTTGTTAGGGATCGTGAATAAGGCGTAGGTCCCGGCCTTAACCGAGCTCCCTCCCATTTTGACATCCTTAGTAAGGGTTATTTCAGTAGCCTCGTTGGCACCAGTTCTCCAAATCTCTCCATAGGGGACTAATCCACCAAACACATCTCGCCCCTTCTTTTGAGGTTGGCAATAAGTAACTTTGACGTAGCTGTCCTCAAATTTCAGGTTTGAGAAGGAATTAGGGCTTGGTCTCTTTTCCATTTGGGCCACCGCCATGCTGCTAAATGCTGCAATAACCGTAACCATTGTAATTTTTAGTAGGGAATTTGGCATCATTAGGATATGTTTAAATTTGACAAGGTTTTTACACATAAACGCAACCAAAGTTTTTTAGTTCCTGTGTTCCGGCCTCGGTTTGATGATATTTACATGCAATTGGCTGTAAATTTAGCTAAGAGGTCCCATTGTGTCAAGAGGCATGTGGGCGCGGTTTTGGCCAAGGACACCAGAATAATCTCAATAGGATATAATGGTCCGCCCTCTGGAACACATAACTGCGACGATGAATGGCCTGATTCCGGTTGCCCCAGAGATTCTAGAGGAGGGTGCTCGTTAGCTATCCACGCCGAGCAGAATGCGATCCTGTACGCTGTTAAGAATAATATGACTATAGAAGGCTCTACCCTTTACGTAACCCTTTCCCCATGCTTGGCCTGTGCCCGGATCGTCTATACCATGGGCATCAGTTCGGTCGTCTATTTGAATTCATATGCCGAACACAAGGGCTTGGAGGCTGAGGAAGGAATCGATTTCTTGACAAAGTTTGGGGTGCTAACCTCAAAGTATGAGGGTGAATTGGAGAATATTGGAGAACTGCATTAATTGAAGCGCACCTCTTCCTACTTCTTCGGACGAAAGGCTTGGATTGTCTTTGACTTCGTTTCCAGATAGGGGCCTCCAATCAGATCGACGCAGTAAGGAATAGCAGGGAATACAGCGTCGAGGCACTCTCGAATCGATTTGGGCTTTCCGGGCAAATTCACAATCAGAGTTTGATTGCGAATTCCGGCAAGTTGACGGGACAAAATCGCCGTAGGCACGTATTTTAAACTTTCAGCGCGCATCAATTCACCGAATCCCGGCAAGATTTTGTGGCAGACCCTTTCAGTAGCCTCCGGGGTAATGTCGCGCACCGCGGGACCGGTGCCGCCGGTAGTAAGTATCAGACAACAGTTTGCCTGATCAGCCATTTCTACCAGAGTGGTCTTGACCTTCTCTAAGTCATCAGGTATCACCCGATAATCACCTTTCCAGTTGGATTCTAGATAATCGGTCAAAGTTGCCTTGATGGCTGGGCCCGACTTATCATCATAAACCCCCTGGCTGGCTCGATCAGAAATGGTCAGTATGCCAATTCTGGCTTCAACCGAGATCTCACTCACTTGATTTCAATTAATGCGGTCCAAATACTCAATTCTTTACCCTCTGCCCGGGTCCAAATAGGGCGAACGGACCCATTGTACGCGCTGATGTTATTGTAATCACCAAAGAAGATCTCGTCCGAAGGACTAAAGGGTGACTCAGAGATTCTTTGGTTTGAAAAGGTTTCCCCTCCGTCTTTCGACCAGGCCAGATATACGTCTGTCTGCGAATCCTGATAACTGCGCCGATCGTAGAAAACAATATAAATGTGCCCTGTGATCGGGTCCACAGACATCCAGGTAAAAAACTGATGGGTCGTGGTCTTGTCGTTATTAATTCTTAATAGAACGCTCCAGGTATTGCCCTCGTCTCGAGAATAGGATAGCCAGATATCGGTATCGTCTACCCCATTCCTTTGATCGGCCCAATTTACGTAAATACTTCCCCGGTAGGGGCTATAGCTGAGATCACAATCCGTAACTGGTATTCCGTTGGCTCTCCCTAAGTCCGGTATATCGATGTCCCATCCACCGGGCTGATTTGAGATTATAACGTCCCGGGCCTGCCATTTTTTCCCAAAATCGGGTGATTTATCAAAAAAGATCTTTTCGTTCAAGCTCCAGGCTACGTAGATCTGACCCTGGGGCCCAACAGTCGGCACGGCTCCCTCCGCTGTACCGTCATCATCGAGGCAATTTCCAGCGTACTGGTTAATCCTCACCGGTCTGGCCCAGGTTTCACCTAAGTCATCGGATCGACTAAACAGGATCACGCTGCTATCCAGTGGTTCGATGCTCCCGTATTTATCGAATTCGGTCCAGGTCATGTAAATATTCTGATTTTCCGGGTCTACCACGGCCCATTCTTTGTCTTGTTGTTTATGGCCATTTAGTCCGGTGAAGCTCCCATTGCTCCAGGTTTTTCCCTGGTCCGAGGATTTTTGACACACCAGTCGATCCAGCCATTTTGAGCCCTTTCGCCCCTCGTCAGTTGGGTCCGCCAAATGGAAGTAGTAGAAGTTTCCCAGCGGATCACCTACAATGCAGGGATCTCCGTAAACCCCGTATTCAGATTCCAAGATGCCTTTTTGCCAATTCCGACCACCATCGGTTGAGCTGTAAACTCGATTCAATACGGCGCCCGCGACCAGTATCCTGGGATCGGCCGGACTAATGGCAATTGTGGGTTCGCATGGTCCGAAGGCCCCGATATGATCGTCGATCTTGACATTCTGGAAATCTGACTGCGCCCTGGCTGCGCTTAATATTACGATCAGGAACAGGAATAATGGCCTGGCCATTTATTTGAGCAAATTGTGACCCATCGGATTGTCCTTAATTAACGTGAGTTCGATATAAAATAGAGTAGTTTATTGATAGAAAAAAGGCAGAAAATTAGTATATTAAGTCATTGACAATCAACAAAATAACTAATATTTCTACCTATGTTAACTGCTACTAAAATTACTGAAATTTTTTGTTCCATTGACGATTTTTGTCTGGATTTTGTCCCAAAATTGGAAAAAAGATTGCTGGGAAGTAAAAAGCGCAACAAACCTGGTAAGCTTTCTTTATCCGAAGTAATGACTATACAGGTCTTGTTCCAGATCTCAGGATATCGAAATTTCAAGACCTTTTACAACACATACGTTTGTGGCCACTTGCGCTCCTTCTTTCCTGATGTGGTAAGCTATAACCGAATGGTAGAACTTTGTAGTGGAAGTCTTCTGCCAATGGCTATTTATCTGAAAACACAAGGGACTGGACAGTGTACAGGTATAAGTTTTATAGACAGCACTCCGTTAAGGGTCTGTCATAACAGACGGATCCATAACCATAAAGTATTTGAAGGGTTAGCTAAAAGAGGCCATTGTTCCATCGGATGGTTCTACGGGTTTAAGCTCCATCTTATCACTGCTGATACGGGTGAAATCATCGATTTTATGCTCACACCGGGCAATGTGGATGACAGAAAGCCTCTTAAAATTGAACGGTTTATTAAGAAATTATTCGGAAAGCTCTTTGGTGATAAAGGCTACATCAGTAAGGAACTTTTTAAAAATCTGTTCTTCCGCGGAGTCCATCTGATAACCAAACTCAAACGCAATATGAAGTCCTCATCCTTAACCCCCATCATGGATGCTATAATGCTCCGTAAAAGGGCTATTTGTGAGACTATCATTGATCAACTTAAAAACATCTTCCAGATTGAACACTCCAGGCACAGGAGCCCAACTAATTTCCTTACCAACCTTTTCTCGGCTTTAATCGCTTACAACTTTTGCGAAAAAAAGCCCTCAATCAAATTGAACTACCAGGACACCGGTCAACTCTTTCTCGCTCTTTAATCATTCCTTATTGTCGAACTCACGTTAATTAATGTCATCTCCTCCACCAGATGACCTGCGCCCGCAAGTTTATCCACAATAAACAGAACATACCTTATGTCAACTGAAATGCATCTTTGGAGGGTCGGCTCAAAGGCAATGTCGCCGCTCATGGCTTCCCAATTGCCGTCGAAGGCGATGCCAACGAGTTCACCATTTCCATTGATAACCGGGCTACCAGAGTTACCTCCCGTAATGTCATTGTTGGAAATAAAACCAACCACCAGTTTACCGTCCTGACCATATTTTCCAAAATCTGCCTTACCGATCAGATGGATCAGATCAGAGGGCACAATGAATTCAGGATCATCCGGGTTTTCCTTTTGAATTATGCCGTTGGCCGTCGTCATGAAATGATACGTGACTCCGTCTTTTGGGCTGTAGTCTAATATCTGACCGTAGCTCAGTCGCATAGTTGAATTCGCATCGGGATAGTAGGTTTTCTGTGGAGTCATTTTCCTCAAACCATCGATAAAAAGGCGGTTTCCTTGCTTAATTTGGCTACGAGCCTGGTTAATCTCGGGTTTAACGTTTTGATTGTAATGATCCATGATCGAGGTACTGGTGCTATATGCGGGATCTTTTTGAATGGTTTTCAGATTGGGACTGGATAGGAAGGCCAGGTATTTTTGCTCCGTAGAAAATATCGAGTTTTGGAAAATGTTCGCGATAAATCTATCGGTATCACCCTTATATTTCTTTGCGACCATCTTGAAGACTTCAGGGTGATCTCCAGGTTTTACGTTGCGGTAATACATTCCGATCAGGGCCGCGGTTACTTTTTGGTCTGTTGGAGTATGGTAGTTTTTGAAATGGCCCCGGACTCCAGCTCTTAACCCATCAACAATTTCTGACAGGGCAGATTCATCACCTTCCTCCAGGGCCGCTTCGAGGGCTCTATGCCGGTACGAGAATGGCAGTATCTCGGACCCAAAAACCGCCTCTTGAAGATGCAACCGGGTGACGTTTGGATTTCTGTAGGCCTTGTAACCATCCTCAATCATTGACAGCGCTTGTCCATAGAGTTGTTTCCTTTCGGAGTCAGCTGAATACCAGGCTCGGAAATTGTCCTCTATTTCTTTCTTTTGGTCCAAAACCTTCAGCCTCTTTAGTCCTTGGGATTGGCCAATGAAGTATTTCCAATAATTGCTAACCCTGGCGTATTTAGAAGCATATTGCAGGCGTATCCCGGGGCTTTGGTCCATATCCTGCTTTAGTAATTTAAGCCTTTTGTCTCTCAGGGAGACTCGTGTCGGATTCACCTGGTCAAGAGCTAGTTCAACCCCATAGGAGGTCAGGTACCGGTCCGTCGATCCAGGATAACCCATAACCATGGTGTAATCTCCGGGTTTGACACCGTTTAGAGAAATCGGTAAATGATGCTTGGGCTCCAGCGGAATGTTGTCCTTAGAGTAAGCAGCTGGTTCGCCGTCGGTACCAGTGTAGATTCTGAGCATTGAGAAATCTCCGGTGTGCCGGGGCCACATCCAGTTGTCCGTGTCGCCGCCAAACTTTCCGATCGATTCCGGCGGAGCTCCAACCAACCTTACGTCGAGGTAGGTTTTCGACACAAATAGATAATACTCATTGCCATGAAAGAATTCCTTAACGACCGCTTCAAATCGGCCATCCTGGCTGGCTTCAGTGCTTATAGCGTTGCCGATTTTGGCCACTGCGGGTCCTCTGTCTTCTTCGGACATGTCATGGGTCAACTGGGATAACACCCGATCGGTCACGTCTTCGATTCGAATAAGAAATGTTGCCGTCAGACCCTCGTTAGGCAGTTCCTGGTCCTTATCCATGGCCCAGAATCCATCGTTTAAGAAATCCCTCTCCACCGTGCTATGGGTTTGCAACAAGTCGTAAGCACAATGATGATTAGTGAGCAACAGCCCCTGCGAAGAAACGACTTCTGCCGTGCAGAATCCTCTACCCAAGCGAACGATCGCATCCTTGAGACTAGAATTGTTGACGTCGTAGATCTCCCGAACGGAGAGATGGAGCCCTTTTGATTGCATGTCCTGGTAATTGAGTCTGTCAATAAGCAGAGGCAACCACATACCTTCGTCGGCTCTGGTAGATCGGATCTGCAACAGAAACAAAGACAGAAGTAAGATTCTTAGAAATTGCTTTTTCATGACTTCAGTTCAATATGTTGTTTTATTTGGGATATTTTCTTTCCAGAACCAGCAGGGTCAATGGGGTTGCCCAGTTGGCACTTCTCTCTATAAACTCCAAAAATGACTCCCCGGTTGCCGGCCTAACGGCCGCGGTTAGAAATGCCCAGGTAACGGCGTAAATCAGAACTGGCTTCATAGGACGGATCAACACGCTGACGGCAATCAGAACATCTATTCCGCCAATTATTAAGATCAGTATTTTGTTGATTTCGTCCGAAAGGCCCAAAATCTCCAGGTATCTAAACCAAGATTCCCGTTGGCCCAGCGCGTAGATCCCATGACCCAGGAAAGTCCCAAATATACCGACTCGCAAAATCCATTTTACGGTCTTCAATCTAGTGTAATTTTAGCTTGTCTACCTCCTCAAGGGTATCTGGATTCAAAACCTCCATTTCAATTTGTTGGCCAATTACGCGAAAAAATACCAAGGCATTTTGAGTGGTAAATCCAGTTACAAAAGGAGTCCACGGTGTTTGTTCCTGGGCGTAATAGGGGGCGCCAGCGGCACCGTTGTTTATCTGGTAAATAGTTCTGGTCAGTGTAATCTTATCCATTTGATAGTCGTCCGGATAGATATTGGTGTCCGGACCAATTTCAGTCTTGGCGTAGTTATGCTCGTCACCCGTTAATATTGCGCGCACCTTGTCTGATTTATTCACCAGGATTTCGAGCAATTGGTCCCTACGCTCAATAATTCCTTTCTCCAGCGGCTGATCGCCCACATATGGCCGGTATTCATTGTTTCCACTATACCACATGTCATCCTGAGTGTGTCCACCATTGGGAAAGAAGGGGGTGTGCAGGGTAAGAAAAATGTGGTCAATGTTGTTATCCTGTTCCAGTGCTTGAATAGTATTTTCCAACCAGGTCAGTTGCTGGTCCATGATATATCCATGAAGGCCGCCACCGACCATGGGAATTGCTCCGGAATAAGGAGCAAACCAGTAATTAGAGTTAAGCACCACCACAGCAACATTGTCATAGCTGTAGAAATACACGTTCTCACGGTACGGTGGAAAATCGAGGCTCTTCGTGCTCGGATCATAAACCGCACCGTTCTCACTATCCGGCCCGTTTTCAGGGTTTACAAAATTTGCGGCGAAGATAGCTTCTCCGGATTCGGTTGCGTAAGGGAATTTATCCACCTGGACTGCAGTCCTCTTAGCCGAATCCAAGAAGAAGTGGTTCAACGACTCATGGTTGCCCATGGCCGTATAAACCGGAAAATAGTGGGCCCAAGGTTGGATGGCACGTTTCCAGTTGGCATACTGCAATTTGGTTTCCCCAATGTCCTGCAAATAGCCATTTATTAGGTCTCCTGAGAACTGCATAAATTCAACGCTCCTGAACTTGTTCAGGGCCATTATTTTTTTCATTATGTATGCATTGGCCCCATGAATATCCCTCTCGCCTCCCCCCAGGCCACTTCTGGAATCGCTTGCATATGAAAAGACGAATTCCCCACGAGTTCCGGGATTTGGTGCGGTCTTGAAGGAATACTGGACTGAGTTGGAACCATAAATGACCCTATAATCGTATTCGGTAGCGGCGCTAAGGTCGGTGACTGTAATTTCATGATGAGTTCCTGCCTCGGCTGACTTATACCGCTTATCATTCACTTCAATTTCAGGTTGCGATTTTTGATTGGTCTCGAAAGAAATAACTACCTGGTCAGGAGTGACACGATTTATAAAAGGCCCTTCTACGATAGTCACATCAACCTTGAATGGTCCGGTTCCCTTAAAAGTTACAATCCCGTCATAAAGCATGAATCCGTCTGCGGTCACAATTCGATATCCGATAGATCCTTGTCCTTTGCGCTCCCAGTCGATCATGTCATACCGCCCCTTCATCACATCTTTTATGTTGATAGATGCTTTTCCGTCCATAATGTCGATGGTCTGTGGATAGTAGATAGGTGTAGGATGTTCGGAATCACCGTAGGGAATGAAACCGTAGTACATGATCCCTCTGAATCCGGATAATTTGAAGTCAAAATAGATACCGGATCGGGTTCCACGGGGGTTGCCTATCATGTTCTCCAGATTCAGCGCCGAAATCCTTTGAGATTGATATATTCGCCTACCATCAACCTCCACATAGAATCTGGATCCATCAGATTTTATGTTCGAATGAACGGCGGGCACGCGCCCTCTTTTTTGGGCTAGGGTATAGATGGAGGTTAAGCCGCATACGCATGCGCAGAATAGTAGTTTGAAGTAATATTTACTTAGTTTCTTCAAAGCCTTCGATCAAAATTGGTTTTGCATATAAAAAAAACTAAACTTCAGTTCACATCGAATCGGAAGTACAGCTTGCACAAATTGAGCCATATTCGATCAATTATCCGATCCAATGAATCTAAGATCCCAAATTAGGGGTTTAGCTGGAATCAATGACAATTCTTACTCCACCGCAAAGTTAAAAGTTATCTCAATTTTGGTTTCACCTGGTGCTGTTGCACCGTCCTCTATTTCAAATCCGCTAACCTTGGTGGCGGTTCCGTCTTCTTGCTTGCGCTGTTCTTTCACGGTAATGGTTACGGTGCCGGATCCCGCTCCTTGCACAGTTGCGCGAGTGTCAATCCCAACTGGAAGTGCATTGACATCGGAATCCGCATAGTTCCAGTCAACAATAGTCGGTTGGGTAACCGCGTTGTAGAAGATTTGCCATTCATCGCTCTCCGATCTTATTTGGCCGGTTAAATCAATAGGGCTAATGCCAATCTCACTCTGCATGAGCAGCTCAACATCGTATAAGGTGATTTTGTCGAGAACAATATCGTTCTTGGAGACAACGCTTTGATCAAGGGCGTCCCCTCTGTAGGTGAACCTCAGAGTTTCAGTTCCTTCTCCTGAGATTGGAGTAAACACCAGAACCAATTGGGTGACCACCTGGGGAGCACCGTCGTCGCTGCCACAGTTTGTCAAAAACATTGGCCCTACCAATATGGCTGCCAGCGCCCAAAAGCGTAACAATCTCTTCATTTCTTCGTCGTTTGGATTCCGCAAAGCTAACAAAAAATGGAGTGGTTTGGTCCTTTGGAATGCCAAAACCCTTCGGGACTGTCGCTACTGTATATCCAGGTCGAACGTTACCTCAACATCGGTATTTCCATCACCAAGTCCCGTAGAACTTGATTTGATTCCGGGGTGGTGCTTTAAAGTCACCGTAAAGGTACCGGAACCTGCGATTTGAGTAGTGACTTGGTTAATCAAGCCTAACGGATTTCCGTTTACATCCTGGTCATCGTATTGGTGTTGGATCAATCCGCTGCCGAAGGCCGAACCTGTGTAGAAAATTTGATGGTCCACCCCTTCCGCTCTTATTTCTACCGTGATATCGACGTGAGGAGTTTGTGATTCGTTCAGGAAATCTACCGTAAGTGCGTAGAATGACCCATTTTCAAGCAGAATGTCCTCAACCGGGGCAGGAGGATTCCCACCAGGACCATCAAGGTCCTTCCATGAGGCACTTACCGGGCCAGATCCTCCTTGAATAGGAGTGAAAGTCAAGGTGACGGTGGTTATCAACTCTTCCTCGTTTGAAGCAGAAGGATTTTCGACTCCATCGCTGCAGCCCATAAACATCACTAGCGACATCAACGGTCTGAAGAATATGAACTTGCCTGGTTTATAGTCGTTAACTAGAGTTTTCATTTCCAGGTGATCTAAAACGAGTATTTGATTCTCAAAATGAGGTTTCTTCCGGGCTCGTCGGCAAAGTAACGGAACCTATTGAGATAATCCCGGTACGTTGTGTTTGCCAGATTCTTGATCTCGAAAAGGATCCGAATCGTTCCGGCACCAACTGGGGTCTCGGTCCCTGCCTCCAATTGTAAAAGGTTGTAGGCTGGGGGAGGTGGTGCAAAGTCACTTTCTGCGGGCACCCGGCTTTGCTCGGCGACAAAACTATGACCCAATGACAAGAAGTTGTTTCCAAATTTTCCAATGGTCGGGATCCGGTATGAAACGGAATTTCGTAACCTGTCAGCTGGAATGAGGACCAAAGGTTCTTCCAGATTCTTGTTTTGGGCCCTCACCAAAGACCCTTTCAATCGCCACTCCAAGTTGGGTATCAACTGCCATTCGAACCCAACATCAATTCCCTTGAACGAGGCATCGACCTGTTTATACTCAAAGAGCGGAAACGCTCCTCTAATGGTCAGAACGGTCTCCGGAGCTTGGGGTTCCAGGTATATAAAGTCGGTAATGATATTATTATACAGCGATAGATTGGCCGTAAACTGAGAGGCACTATAAGAAAGATCGGCCGTTTGATTAAAAGCCTTTTCCGGCACTAGCTCGGGATCGCCTACCTCGTAAGATGCAACGCCCTGGTGCACCCCGTTACTGAACAATTCATTTACATTCGGAGCTCTCCATGCGGATGCCAGGTTTAATTTACCTTCCAGCTTAGGCGTGATTTTGTACGATCCTCCTAGCACCCCGGAAAAGTTGTTGTAACTGAACTCGTCGTTGACAATAACCCCGTTTTGGCTCCTAAAGGTTTCCATCCTATGATGGTCGTAACGCACTCCTGATTCAACCTCATAACGCGGTTTTATGAAGTGTTCAATCAGGTAAAGACCTCCTCGAAATAGCCTGAAGTTTGGTATCAGTTGACGACCTTCGAAGACATTGGACTGGGTAAGTGCATCAATCCCGAAATTCCCGGTGAAAGATTCAGACAAGCGATGTTCAAGATGCAGATCCATCGAATGGGTTTTGAGAAGGAGATCCAATTGTGCGGTGCTTGTCTGAGTTATGCTGCTACGGACACGATCAAATTCCTGACGATGATTCAATTGGTACCCGTAGGTAAGATGAACCCTTAGCTGCTCTTTGAGTTTTAAGAAACTCGAGAATCTGAGCAAATTATGGCTGACGTCCTGAAAGGGCCGATTGATCGCGTAGCTGAACTGGTAATGATCAGCCATCGGCGGGTTTTGGGATTCTAAGGCATCCGCCAGGTCGGTTGGATTCCCTACATGAGACGCGCTCAAAATACCCAGTTTGGTATCAAATCGGCTGAAGTACAGGTCCATCCCAATTTTTTCCCTGACATAACCGAGGTTCCCGGAGAAATTAAGCTCACCAACCCCAGTGTTGTCCAGGTAATAATTCGGTGCCTTCAAATTCCCAGCTCGCTTCAAAGTTCCCTGCGCTCTCCAGGAAAAGCCCGGCATGGTCCGATGGCCCCCTTCTAAGAGCGCCGAGGCTACCCCTGATCTTCCGTTGGACATGCCAATAAGATTTACTTCACCAGCAAGTTTTGGCGCCGTAGGGAGCTCGGGAGGTTCTACCAGTACTACCCCCCCAATCGCGTCAGAACCATATTGGACCCCAGAGGCCCCTTTTATGACAGTGAGCTTCTGGGCGATAAACGGATCTATTTCGGGTGCATGTTCCGCACCCCATTGATGGCCCTCTTGTCTAATTCCGTGATTTAAGATGAGCACCCGGTTGCTGTGCACTCCGTGGATCACGGGTTTGGCTATAGTGGCGCCGGTTTGCAGCATGTTCACACCGTTCAGTGCAGTAAGATTAGCGCCGAGCGTTTCTCCTTTTCTTTTATCCAATTCTAGACCTTCCAAGGTTTGGACCGGTTGAGAGCTCAGGATTTCTTCCCGGTGGCCATGGATCTCGATCGCTTCCAAGGTGCCAGCCAATTCCAGCACGAAATTCAAATCCAGGTCTTTGACCAAATCGAGAGACTGGGTTATTTCCGAAAACCCAAGTCGATGGACCACGATAGTGTAGGAGCCCGAGGGAACCGCATTGAACTCGAAATAGCCACTACTATCGGTTGTTTTGACCTGATTCAGATCGACTAGATTCACTAACACATCCTCCAATGGCTGGTCGTCCCGGGAGCGTACTTGTCCGTTGATACTCCAGGTATCCTGTTGACAGTAGCTTTTAGCGTATACGCAAATAACGAGTACTATGGAATGCCCCAAGCACCGCATGATTGATGATCAATGCGTAACGACGCATCAACCGTTTATTGGAAGGAAAAAAAATGGTTAACAGAAGGTCCTTGATGAATGGGCCGGAGGTCCTCTGGGGTCCTGGAGGAGGAAACCGGGTGCATGGCTAGCAAGGAGCCTTCCAATCTGATGGCTTCTTAGTGCCGGATGAAATAGGAAAAGCTCGTGATCACTAAGCGCTTGGATCTTGGAGAAGAATAGTCCGCAAAGATCGCACGTTTTCAGGCACTCAGAGCTATGCAGTTGATCGCCAGCTTGATGGCTGGGATCGGTAGAATGACATTCGGTGAGTGCCGGTTGATGATCATGGAGAAAAAGGAAAGCCAGCTGATTGGTTGTCAACGTTGCAGCTACCAGCAATGAAAAAATAATATATCGGCGTCCTTTTCTCATGGAGTGTAAAGGTAGCGGTTTTTGGCCAGAGTCCCTTAGGGCGCATGATTCAGGGTTCCAAGTCTCAGGTCCGCAAGCTTCATCAATCACATTTTGGAGTCAGAGATCAAAAGGATGCAAACCTTCCAACCTTCAAACCATCAAATCACATTCACCTCTGGCTCAAGGTTAATTCCAAATGTATCAGCGACAGAGGATTGAATTTTCCGGGCTAAATTCTTGATCTCCAGTCCGGTGCCCGACCCGTAGTTGACTAAGACCAGTGGTTGTTTTTCATGAACTCCAACCTGACCCTGCCGTTTACCTTTCCATCCGCATTGATCGATTAGCCAGGCGGCTGGGATCTTGACCAAATCCCGGGTGACCTGGTATGAGGGCAATGATTTGAATTCAGCCTGCAAACCCTCAAAGTCCACGCTGTCGATAATTGGATTCTTGAAAAAGCTGCCGGCATTACCTATTTGCTCAGGGTCAGGAAGCTTCTGACGGCGAATGGCAATTACGGCATCGCTAACAGCTTTGACATCCAAAAATGTTAAATTCATCTCTTCCAGTTTCTCTCTAACGCCTGCATACTCGACATTCAGAATCGGATTCTTACTTAACTTCAGGGTCACCGAGTTGATCAGATATTTGTCCTTGAATCGAGTCTTGAAAACACTGGTTCTGTATCCGAATTCACATGAATCCCAGTCGAATCTCCTTAGTTCGGAACTGGCAAGCTCTATGGCAGTCAGCTCCTGGAATACTTCTTTAATCTCAACTCCGTAGGCCCCGATATTTTGCATCGGTGCTGCGCCAACCGTACCCGGAATTAGGGAAAGATTTTCAACTCCACCTAGCCCCTGATTGACCGCTTGCACAACAAAATCATGCCAGTTTTCACCGGCTCCGATTTCTATTAATTGATGATCGGGGTTATCATTCAGAACGGTAATGCCGCGAAATTGATTTCTTAATATGATCCCAGGGAAGTCCTGAGTGAATAGAACATTACTTCCTCCTCCAAGGATCAACTGCGGATTGGTTTGATATAATTTTGATGTTCTTATCTCCTGGAAGTCATCCAGTGAACCGATATCAGCCAGGAATCTGGCTTTGACATCCAAGCCAAAGCTGTTGGAAGATTTTAGAGAAACGTGTTCAAGTAAGTTCAAAGTCAAAATTTCCGGTGGTGACTATGTAAGCGCTATTCATCGGGATACCTCAACCCCCACTGTCCCCTAATTTTATCGAGACAACCCATAATCCGAACCGTTTCATCCAGGGGCATCAACTCGCTTTCCTTTCGGCCCAGCTTCAGACACTCCATGACCTCTGCGGCTTCATATTCCATTCCGTTGGCTTCATGGTTCGACTCGTAATGCTCCTCAGTAGTCCTGGTAGTCTTCGTAATCCTCTCAGCCTTCCAGAAATCGGGTAATGTAATGAAACCATCAGTTCCAAAGATCTGCGCCTGAGAATTCGTTTCGATCAAGGTGCCCGATGACAACACTGCCATGGCACCGGATCGATATCTGAACATATAGGCAGATCCCTCATCAACACCGGTGGGACCCAGGGCAGCCATTGAGACAACCTCTTCGGGATCTTCGTCCATTACGTGAAACGCAAAGGATATCGGATAAATACCCAAGTCCAGCAGAGCGCTGCCAGCCAGATTTGGATTAAAAAGGCGATGTTCAGAGCCGAATGGTCTTCGAATTCCGAGGTCTGCCCTTATTTGTCTAACTTCTCCGATTACTCCTTCCTCCAACCAGACTTTTAGTTTCTGAATAACGGGTAGATAACGGGTCCACATGGCTTCCATTAGAAACAGATCTTTTTGAACGGGCCAGGTGAATAACCTCCCTCGCCTGCCGGGCGTTAACGGTGAACGGCTTTTCACAAAGCACTGGTTTGCCCGCCTGAAGGCATAAGGTCGAATGCTCTTTATGGAAATTATGAGGGGTGGACACATAAACGACATCCACCATTGGATCAGCTAGCATTTCCTGGTAGCTGCCGTAACTGGATTTAATATTGAATTCCCGTCCAAAATCCTGGGCCTTTTTCAATGACCGGGAACCAGCGGCAACTATTTCGGCATCATCCAGGCTGCTGAGCGCCTTGCAGAATTTTGTGGCGATATTACCACATCCGAGGATTCCCCATCTTATTTTCTTGGCTGTCATGGACCTCCCCGTCGCTGATAGAGTATTTTCCCTCCGATAATGGTGTAGTCAATCTGGGCGTCTAAAATCTCATCCTCGTGTACTTTCATGATGTCCAAAGAAAATATTGTAAAGTCGGCTACCTTGCCGGTTTGAATCGATCCCTTTATAGCTTCCTCTTTGGCACCATATGCGGGTCCAATTGTATAAGACTCCAAAGCCTGTTGCCTTGACATCTTTTGACTTGGCTCGTAACCGCCTATCGGAATCTTGTCCAGGGTCTTGCGGGAAACAGATGAGTAAAAACATTCAATGGGGTTTAAGGGTTCAACTGGGGCATCGGTACCATTTATGATTTTGGCGCCGCTTGCAATCAGGGATTTCCAAGCATACGCCCCGTTCGCAATTCTTTGAGAGTCCAATCGTTGGATAGCCCATGGACGGTCGGAAGACATGTGAATAGCCTGCATTGAGGCAATAACTCTCAACTCAGCGAATCGCGGGATATCATCGGGATGGAGATGCTGAGCATGTTCTATTCGAAAACGATGGCGTGTCGCCGCGTCGTGATTACTACGGAAAGCTCTTTCATATTGGTTTAACACTTCCCGATTTGCCCGATCTCCTATAGCATGAGTGCAAACCTGAAACCCGGTCTCCAGGGATTTGGAGGCTATTTCATAAATTTCATTCAATTCCATGATTTGGTTACCATAATGGCCTTCAAGGTCACCGTAGGGCTCAAGTAACCAGGCTCCCCTGGAGCCCAGGGCACCATCGGCATACAACTTAATCGCTCCAATGCTCAGATGTTGGTTGCCCAACCCTATTTTTGGACCCTTGTTATACCATTTTTGCAAAAGGTCCTTATCACTACCATTCAACATTACCCAAAGGCGTATTTTTAACTTCCCTTCCTCTAAGAAAGCCTGATAAAGGTCAATATCTTTTTGGCCCGATCCCGCGTCCTGGAAGCTTGTTATCCCATTGGACAAGCAATGATCAATTGCAAGTTCGAGAGCCTTGACTCTTTTTTCGGTTGAATTGTCAGGAATTCTGGTCGAAATGAGGGCCTGCGCAGATTCTGTAAAAATCCCTGTTGGAAGCCCGTTTTCATCCTTAATAATTGCTCCTTCTCCATCCCCTGAGATTTGCGATTGCGCTGTAACGTGGGCTAATTCCATCGCTTTGGCATTACCAATACCTGCGTGGCCGCTGGCATGCTTGAGAAATACGGGGTTTTCAGGGCTTACTTGACTAAGTCGATTGTGGATCGGAAACCCTCTAACCGTCGACTCGGGCAGGTCGGTCCATTTGTCTTGATGCCACCCTCGTCCAATAATCCATTGGCCTTGCTCACTTGCCCCAACGGCATCTTTAACCATGTCGATGATCTCCTGATACGATTTCGTGCTACTCAAGTCAAGATTAAGCCTCGAGATTCCGATACCCATAAGATGAGCATGAGCATCAATAAAACCTGGTGTCATGGTTCTGCCGTTTAGATCCAGGATTTCGGTGCGCTCATCTATCAAACTTCCGACCTGCTGGTCTGATCCCGCCGCCACAATGATTCCTGATCTTACCGCCACTGCCTCAACCAGCGGTTGGTCAGGGTCGACGGTATAAATATTACCATTCCGGATCACCAAATCAATTTGATCACCCTCATTACAGGATCCAAGGATGCCTAGCATCAACATGATCGCATTACAATATTTCATTATTCACATCTAGCCAGACAACTCGGTGCCGCAGCGTTTACAGAAAATAGCATCCCGGTCATGTTTTTCACTTAAACAGTGCGGACAATGCTTGTGGGACTGAGCTCTGCCTGCTTGTTTCACCATTTCCGAGGTTATTATGCCGGTAGGAACCGCAATGATAGCATAGCCTATGATCATGATTACCGAGGCTATGGTTCTTCCCAGAAAGGTTGCAGGCGCGATGTCACCATATCCAACGGTGGTTAGGGTAACAATTGCCCAATAAATGCTCTGGGGAATGCTGGTGAAGCCAGACTCGGAAGGCTCAATCATATACATCAGGGTGCCCATTATGGTGACCACAGTCAGAATTGCCCCCAGAAAAACGGCAATTTTGTGGCGAGCAGAGCTTAGCGATTTGACTAAGACTTCTCCTTCCCCTAAGAATCGCCCCAGTTTCAGGATACGAAAAACCCTAAGCAGTCTGATAGCTCGAATAACCACCAGGTATTGAGTATCGGCAAAAACCAGTGTTAGGTAGGTGGGTATCACAGCCAAAAAGTCGATTATCCCATAAAAGCTGAAAACGTACTTCAACGGACGTCGGGCTGAAACGATTCGGGCAAGGTACTCAAAGGAGAACAGGATCGTAAAAATCCATTCGACAACGTCCAGAGGGAAGCTGTACTCTTGGTCTATCTCCTCAACGCTCTCCAACATTACCGTGACTATACTGATCACTATTACATATAGTAGTGCAATGTCGAACGCCCGACCCAGCCAGGTTTCGGTCCCAAAGATCACTCGATGGACCTTATCCTGCCAGGGTTTGGCCTCATTATGATTTTTGTTCCTTCCCATAAGAATGATTGGTAAGTGGCCGTAATTTAGTTATTTTGCCCCAATTGATAAATTGGGGCAGTATCCCTCATATGCAAACGCTTTTGATATGATTAGGCCTCTCAATGTCATACAGTTTTCAATTCAAAGTCTTCTGTTGGTGCTTTTGTTGAGCCTATTCTCTTGTACTGCCCCAGTTCCGCAGGCAGAACCTGATGCTTCGATCAATTCAACCGTCCAATCTGCTTCTCCTAGTTTTGGGCTTGAGGAAGAGGGCGTGGAAAAATCTCTTGGTCAACTGGTTTATGCCCCGGTGTACTCTAGCCTCCGGTACGGAAGCCAGCAGCAAGAATACAATCTTTCAGCCACCCTGAGCATCCGCAACACAAGCCTTAGGAGCCCAATTACCGTTACTAAGCTTTTTTACTTCGACAGCAAAGGTAATTTGATTAGGAACTACTCCTCGGAGGCAATTACCTTAAGTCCGTTGGAATCGGTGGACTACTTTGTAGAGCAGATTGATAAGTCAGGTGGGACTGGAGCTAACTTCATCGTTGAGTGGGTTGCAGAAGTCGCGGTCAATGAACCTCTTGTGGAAGTTGTGATGGTTGGGGTAGCCGGCACCCAGGGAATCTCGTTTACCAGCCGGGGCAAGACCATCGGAGTCCATTACGAAGACAACCCAACAAATCCTGTGGTTGACTCTGCCTCAGATTAGGGTCCGGGGCAGAATTTTCGGAATCACCGAGGTGGTAACTAGTTGCTCATATTAACTTCACATCTGTAACAGCCTCCAACAAGGCAGTTCCCGGGTGAGTCAACACCTTTTGCATCGTGTCATGGATCTCGTCGTTTTGGGTAACCCGCACACCTAATGCGCCACAACTGTTAGCGTATTCGGCGAAATTGGGGTTGTGAAGGTTGGTCTGCCAAATGTCCCATTCTCCTGCCATCTGTTCCTTAGAGATCTTCCCTAATTCGGAGTTGTTCAACAGGATCAGTTTAAGGTCCATACGATACTTTACCGAGGTGGTCAGTTCGGCCAGATACTGGCCAAAGCCTCCATCCCCGGCTACAGCAATTATCGGGCGCTTCCCTCTAACAGCCGCCCAAGCTCCCATGGCAGCAGGAAATGCGAATCCAATCGAGCCCAAATATCCGCTCATAAGGAAACTTTGGCTCTTGCATTCGAAGTATCTGCCCAGAGAGTATGCATTGTTTCCAACGTCTACGCACAGGACTGCATTCTGATCTGCAAGTTGACTCAAGCTATCAAAAATGGCGATGGAACTTATACCATGGCCATGGTCTTCCTTAAGCCGTTTCGCTTTCTCTTCGTGCCAGATTTGCCATCTTTTAGCAACTTGAGACCTTTGATCCTCACTACCAGTTTTATTGGCGAGTGCACTATTTAAAAGTTGGGTGGTTATGGATATTTCACCCCAAACCGGAGCTTCCACCTGGTGAAACTTGCTCAGGGCCATTGGATCAAAATCGATTTGAATCGTTGGCTTCTTAGGTGTAATTCCTGTATGGTTGGAAAACGAAGCACCAAACACCACTAACAAATCGCTTTCGTTCATAAACCAGGAGGCGATAGGGGTTCCGCTCCTCCCTAAAACGCCACAACCGAGGGGGTGATCGTCGGAAACAAGTCCCTTACCCTTAAACGTAGTACAAATCGGAGCCCCTAAGTTTTCAGCTAAGTCGATTATCCCCCTCATATGGAACCTTGCCCCATGACCAACGATGAAAACCGGACGCTTTGATCCGTTAATCAACTCGATTGCTTTTTGAAGACTTGCCTCAGGTGGCTGAATTTCAAGAGAAGGTATTCTTCCTTCAGGGCCTTTACCACTCCTGCCCGGTTGAGGCTCTGTTTGGACTTCATCAGGGAAAGTAAGGTGGGAAACATCACGATTTAGAATGGCATGTTTCATTGCGAGGGTAGCGAGCTCGCCATGGCGGCTGTCTTTTTGAACCCGGTGGTTGAAATCAGCTACTGTCTGAAAGGCCTTCACCAAATCCACCTCCTGGAAGTTTCCCGTACCCACAACCTGGGTGGCCACTTGTCCCGTGAGGGCAATGAGAGGTGCCCTATCCACTTTGGCATCCCACATTCCAGTATACATATTAGTGCTACCCGGCCCAGCAATTCCGAAGCAGGCAGCCGGTTTCCCTGTTAATTTACCATAGGCTGAGGCGGCAAAAGCTGCCGCCCCCTCATGGCGAATGCCAATAAAGGTCAGATTGCCTTTCTCCTCTTGTCTTCGCATGGCGTCAGCCAGCCCCAGATTTGAGTGGCCAACCATTCCAAACACGGTATCCAGACCCCAGTTGATGAGGGTTTCTATCATCACGTCGGATACGTCCCTTTGGTGCTCAGGTTCTGCGTTAAGACCCACAAAGATTCCATCAGGTCGGTCATCCACGGCATAAACAGCAACCCCGTCGTCATAACCGGGGACCTTCCCTGAGCAGGGATGATAGTCCCAGCCATGCCATGGACATCGCAGCAACCCGTTTTCAATGCTTCCCTCTCCTAAAGGTCCACCCTGGTGAGGACATTTATTATCCAGCGCACATACCTTTCCTTCAAAGTGGGTTAAGCAAACCGATTTATGACCGGCAGTGACAGTCATCACTCGTCCTTCGGCCAGTTCGGCTTTATTATCCAGGACTTTATGCCATACCAATTCTTTGTTCATAATGATCGCATTTTCAAGTAAGACAAATTTTGGACCGCTTATAATGGACCTATCCCGCCATAATTTATTTTGGTGAGATAATGGATATCCCGATCCCAGGTTACCAGATCCTCTTGATTAAACTTTTGGAAGTTGTCATGACCACAAGCGCGGGCGATGACCTTCATTAAGCCAGCTGTTGCGCCTAAGAAATTCGAGAGTTGTAGCGCGGAGCTATCTATTACCAGTCTTGAGCGTAAATTCTCCTTTTGCGTAGCAATTCCAACAGGGCAGTTGTTGGTATTACATGCCCGCATTCCCAGACATCCTATGGCCTGCATTGCAGAATTGGCTACGGCCACAGCATCGGCTCCCATCATTAAAGCTTTGGCAAAATCTTCGGCCATCCTTAAACCGCCAGTAATAACCAAAGTGATGTCCTTCCTATCAGATGTATCCAGGTGCCTTCTGGCACGCGCCAAGGCGGGAATGGTGGGCACGTTGATATTATTTCTTAATACGCTGGGAGCAGCGCCGGTTCCACCTCCTCTTCCATCCAAAATGATATAATCCACACCCACCTCCAGCGCAAAGTCAATGTCTTTTTCCAGGTGAGATGCCGCAATCTTAAATCCTATAGGAATTCCTTCGGTTTTTTCCCGGACCTCGTCGGCTACCTCTGCGAAATCCGCAGCGGACTTCAAATCAGAAAAGGTTGCCGGGCTTATTGCGGTTTGACCCTCTTCAAGCCCTCTTACCCGGGCTATTTCCCCCATCACCTTATGCCCCGGTAAGTGCCCTCCGGTTCCTGTTTTAGCTCCCTGGCCTCCTTTGAAATGAAAAGCCTGTGCCTTAACCACCTTATCCCAGCTGAATCCGAATCTGGCGGACGCCAGTTCATAGAAGTACCGTGAATTGCTTGCCTGTTCATCGCCCAGCATGCCTCCTTCTCCCGAGCAAATACCGGTACCGGCCATTTCGGCCCCCATGGCCAAAGCGATTTTGGCTTCCCTGGACAAGGCACCAAAACTCATATCCGAAACAAACAATGGCATCTCCAGGATCATGGGCTTCCGGGCATTGGGGCCGATAATGGTTTCGGTTGTCACCGGTTCCTCATCCAGTAGCGGTTTTTTCCATAGTTGGGCAGGCAGGAATTGAATGTCCTCCCATTTGGGGAGCGTATTTCGGTCGACTCCCATAGCCTCAGTGAAACCGTGATGACCAAGGTTTTTCAATCCGTTTCTCGAAAGTTCCTTAATGTATCCGGTGTAAGGTTCCGTATTCTCGGGATGCGTATCGGCATATTGGCCTAGGTAATCTTCCCGATTGAAAGGCTGCGGGTGTTCTTTCAAGAATGAATCGATCTCATCGTCGTCGACCCAAACCTGCTCATCCTCCACTTTGGATTGAAACTTATGCAGCGCTTCGGCATTGTTGTACGCGCTCACGCCGGTATCTAATCGGTAATCCCACTTATGAACTCCACAAATCAGGTTGGGGCCATCTACGTATCCGTCGGCCATCAGGGACCCGCGGTGAAGGCACCTTCCGTAGAATACAGATATGTTCTGATCAAATTGGACTATAACAAGATCCAGACCGTTGACCATCGCATGACAGGGTTTGCGGTCTTGCAAGTCTTGAACTTGAGCTATGCTTGTTGGGTTTTTCATGGTTTAGGCACCGATAAAGATTGGTGGATCATAATTTACGAGATATAAATCTTAATGCAACTACTTCCGCGGAGCGTCAGGAACTGTTCGTCGAAATCGGAGATTTTGGAATGGGTTTTGGCTGTACTGTGACCACATTAATCGCTATTTAATGGCAACCCAGGAACGTAAGCACTAAATTAGCCCCATAACTATATGCACTATTTATTCTTTCCCAAATGACTCAAATTCCTTTAGAGCTTAATACCAGTGCACGCATTTTGATGGGCCTAGGGCCTAGCAATGTTCACCCCCGAGTCCTGAAAGCTATGACCACACCCTTGGTCGGTCATCTGGACCCTCAATTCCTGATGGTAATGGACGAAATAAAATCCATGGTCCAACAGGCCTTCAAAACTGAGAACGAACTGACATTCGTGGTATCCGGACCGGGCAGTGCGGGCATGGAGACCTGCCTGGTGAATCTGCTTGAACCAGGGGATGAGGCCCTTATTTGCGTCAGCGGGGTGTTTGGGAATAGAATGTCCGATATTGTTGAGCGCTGCGGAGCGAGGTTGATCAGGGTTGATGCGACTTGGGGAGAAGCTATTGAGGTGTCCCAGGTAAAAGAGGCCCTGGAGAATTGCAGCCCTAAGATCCTGGCCATAGTACAGGCTGAAACCTCAACTGGCGTTTTACAACCCTTGGAGGAAATAGGCCAGTTAGCCAGGGATGCGGGTGCTTTGTTTGTAGTTGACGCTGTCACCTCATTCTGTGGCACGGATTTGCAGGTAGATGACTGGGGTATAGACGCCATTTATACCGGAAGTCAGAAATGTCTGAGCGCCCCTCCTGGCTTATCTCCGGTCTCGTTTAGCGACAAGGCTGTAGAGTCGCTTGAACGACGTAAAACCAAAGTGCAGAGCTGGTTCCTGGATTTGACGATGGTCAAAAACTATTGGGCCGGGGCTAAACGTTCTTATCATCATACGGCTCCCATTTCGGCCATGTTTGCCATTCGAGAGGCCCTTCGCCTGGTGCTTGAAGAGGGCCTGGAAAACCGTTTTGAAAGACACAAAAGAAACCATGAGCTTCTTAAGAACAGCTTGGAGGAACTTGGCTTTGAATTCGTCGTGAAACCTGGTTTGAGGTTGCCCATGCTCAATTCGGTGAAGTTACCTGAGGGATGGGATGAAGCTGACTTGAGATCAAAGCTACTGGACCAGTACGACATAGAGGTCGGGGCGGGTTTAGGTGATTTCGCCGGTAAAATATGGAGGGTGGGGCTCATGGGAGAAAGCTCATCCGTGAATCACGTAAATATGCTGAAGACGGCCATCCGTCAGTTGACTCAATGATAGCCAAGTCCGAGATCGACTTCCAGGAGCTTGCCGAGTCGGTGGCCGGGGAGGTTTTGCTTGATGATTATCACCGGGGGATGTATTCCACCGATGCCAGTATCTATCAGATAACACCCCACGCGGTGGTTTTACCAAAAACGGAAGATGATGTTTTGGCCGCAGTGGCTTTTGCACGGGAACATGGCATATCGATCCTGCCACGGGGCGGTGGTACTAGTTTGGCCGGTCAGGCGGTAGGGGCATCCTTGATCATTGACTTTTCTAAATACCTGAACCAGGTCATTGAACTGAACGTGGGGGATCGATGGGTGAGGGTCCAGCCGGGAATCGTCCGGGACGTGTTAAACCAATATCTACTGCCCCATGGTCTTCATTTCGCTCCGGATCCAGCGACCTCAAGCCGGGCCAATATTGGAGGCATGATCGGCAATAATTCCTCCGGGACAAAAAGCATTTTGTATGGCAAGACCGTCGATCACATCCTAGAGGCTCGAGTCCTTACTTCGGAAGGGCATATTTTGGTCCTTGGAGAGATCACACCGGACCGGTTGGGGGAGCTTGATGCCGCTTCGAAAAAGAGTCAAATCCTGACTGAATTTGACCAAATTATCGCTGCAAATCGATCCGAGATCGTTGCCCGGTACCCAAAGGTCATGAGACGGGTGGGTGGGTATAACCTGGATGAATTCACGGACACTGAAAGCTGGAATTTGGCCAAGCTGATCACTGGCAGCGAAGGGACCCTCGCCCTGACTTTGGATGCCAAGTTAAGCCTGGAGTCATTACCGGCATTTAAGTCAGTTTGTGTGGTTCACTTCCGGGAACTTTTAGATGCTATTGGTGCGGTTGAGTTGATGCTGGAGTATAAACCGTCTGCGGTGGAGATCTTGGATGAAACGGTCGTGAAATTAAGTCGTGAGAATCTGACCACCATGCGAAGTTGCCATTTTATTGAAGGAGATCCGAGGGCCATTCTAATTGTTGAATTTTACGGAGAGGACCCCGGGGAAGTGATGGCCCGACCCAGGGAAATGATAAAATCCCTAAAATCAAAAGACCTGGGATACGCCCATACCCTCTTTCCGGAAGGACCTGACTATGAGGATGTTTGGGTAATCAGAAAAAAAGGCCTCGGTCTGATGTTGGGGATGAAAGGTGAAAAGAAACCCATACCCTTCATAGAGGATGCAGGTATTCCGGTTGACGTTCTTCCCGAATACATCGATCAAGTCCTGAAGCTATGCGCTCGCTATCACACAGAGGTTGCGATGTACGCTCATGCCAGCGTTGGAGTTATCCACGTGCGGCCCATTCTTGACCTGCGACGACAGGAAGACATCCAGCGCTTTAAAAGCATATCTGAGGAAACCTATCAATTGGTGAAGAAATATAAAGGTTCCTGGTGCGGAGAACATGGGGATGGGTTGGTCCGCAGCGCCTACATGCGGGACTTCTTTGGAGATCAGTTATATGGTGCATTTCAGCAGGTAAAGCAGCTGTTTGACCCTTTGAACTTGATGAATCCGGGGAAAATAGTCGAGGCCCCCCCTATCGATCAAAACCTTAGGTACGGTACCAAATATCAAGACGAACCGGTTACGAGTATTTTTGAATACCGGGAGGATGGCACTTTTGAAGCAGCAGTCCATATGTGCTCCGGAGTAGGGGAGTGCCGGAAGGTTTTGGGCGGTACAATGTGCCCTAGCTATAAGGCTACTCGGGATGAGGAGCATACTACCCGAGGAAGAGCCAATGCCCTTAGATTGGCCATGTCGGGTCAGCTAAAAGATGGACTATCCAGTAAGAGGCTCCATGAGACAATGGACCTGTGTCTGTCATGTAAAGCCTGTAAATCTGAATGTCCCAGCAATGTGGATATGGCAAAACTGAAATCAGAGGTTCTGCAGAAATTCTATCAAGCGAATGGCACTAAATTAAGAGATCGAATGGTCCGGGATTCAGTGGACTATGCTCGCGCAATGTGTGGCAGCTTGGCCCCAGGAGTAAATTGGTTCCAATCAACCTTTGCCTTCAGACGCCTCCAGGAGTGGATGTTGGGGATTCATCGTGAGCGCACTTTGCCCACTTTTGCCGCTGAATCCTTAGTTAACTGGTTTGGCAAGCGCCCTGTAAATAGGACCCGGGGACCAAGGGTGTCCTTTTTCGCTGATTGTTATTCCAATTATCATGAAACGAATATCGGAAAGTCGGCGGTGGGCTTGCTGGAGGAGTTGGGGTTCCAGGTGGATCTGGCCGCTGTCGGGTGTTGCCAAAGACCTAGAATATCCCATGGCTTCCTTGAGAAATCAAAAGAACAGGGTACCAGGACCGCACTAGCACTGGCAAAATGGATCGATAAAGGGATACCTGTTGTTGTTTGTGAACCAAGTTGCGCCTCTGCACTGAGCGACGACCTGCCCGATTTGGTAGAAGACGCTGCTTTGGCATCGAAATTAGAACGTGGGGTTAGCCTGCTAGAAAATTTTGTGCTAAATAACTCCGAGCCCAGCTCCTGGTCAGGCTCGAACGAACATCATAATCGATATCTGGTTCATGGTCATTGTCATCAGAAGGCTTTGTCCGGAACTGGTGACATGAAAAACGCTTTGAGCCAATTAACAGGCAAGCCGGTTGAAGAAATTAATTCAGGCTGTTGCGGAATGGCTGGGTCCTTCGGATATGAAAGAGAACACTACGAGCTGTCACGGCAAATAGGGGAGCAGGAACTCTTTCCTCAGGTTCGAGATTTGCCAGATTCTGTTGGCTTGATTGCTCCGGGCTTTAGCTGCCGCCACCAAATTGCTCATTTTACTGGGAAAAAGGCACTTCACTGGGTGGAGGCGGTGGTGGGTGCTTAATTGTTGGGTGTCCAATTGTTTAATTGTTGAGGTGACGGTTCGCTAACAACACGACCAGGCCAAAGCGCTAAGCTACTGGTTCATAGGCTAACTTCATTCCAGCAACTCCCAACTGCATACCTATTGCGGAACTCCAACCTCCTTTGGCCATCTACGCTGTAATTTTTATCCCAAGTGTTGAGATCAAGTATTCGAATTTTTCTCCCGATTTGAGATTGCAATTCATCAATTCAACATTTTCCTATAGCGGCTCGGTCAGGATTGCCAAACAGGTCCTGATCCCCTCCTCAAAGTTCCCCAGTCTCAGGTTTTCATTGGGGCTGTGCTGGTTGTTATCGGCGTTTACCAAAGGCACCACAACGGCCGGTATTTCCAATGTTTTTGTGAAGGGAGTGATCGGGAGGGATCCGCCTCCGATCCAGATCCTAATTGGGTTCCTTCCAAAGGCTCTAACCATCGCTTTGTTCAACCAAAGGCCAACATCCGAATCCATCTCGGACCGAAAAGGATGATAAGATACCTGGTAATCGAATCGAATCAGTCGTGAGTGTTCTTGGCGCTCCTTTTCAGTCGGTTCTTCCTTCACAAAGTGGTAGCCCTGTTGGCCTATATGATCCTTTAGCAATTGCACTAAGGCATCAGGCTTGTTTTCTGGAACCGTGCGAATGTCAAGATTTGCTATTGCCCGGCTTGGGATAATGGTCAGGGCTTGGTTGCCAACCCAACCGCTGGAAAACCCCCTTATGTTCAAGGAAGGAAATTGCATAGACTCCTGGTAGTTTGTACCAACCTTGTCGATTTCCGCGATGCCTATCGTCTTCATGATTTGCTCATCATCATCCGGAACCTGGTCCAGTACTCTCTTAACTTCCGGAGTAAGTTCTATGCCCCCATAAAATCCTGGTAAAACGGTGCGCCCATCTCGATCCTTCATTGAGGCCAGCAAACTTGCCAACCTAAAAGCTGGGTTGGGGGCGTAGTTGCCGTAATGACCGCTGTGTAATGGATTTCTGGGACCGTAGACGGTTATTTCTATATCGATGATGCCCCTGGCGCCAAAAGCCAGGGTGGGTTGATTGGTTATGTGCCTGGGCCCATCAAAAATGATTAAAAAATCTGATTCTAATTCTTTTTCATACCTTTTGACAGCATTGGGTAGATGCTTGGATCCCGTTTCTTCTTCACTGTCAAGGATCACCTTAATATTATATTTCTGCCGGAGACCCTTTCCCTCTAAAGCGTCAATTGCTGTAAGGAGCATGATTATTGGAGATTTGTCGTCAGATGCTGAACGAGCGAAAATTCGCCATTCCGGGTTCCAATCCGATTGTACATCACTCCATCGAAGTGGATCATAGTCATTCCGCTCGTTTGGGACCTTAAGAACAGGGTCGAATGGATTTACCTGGTCCCATTTGGCGGGTTCCGTTGGTTGACCATCAAAATGAGCATAAAATAAAACGGTTTTGGCGCCTTCCTGCAGGGGTTTTTGAGCCAGAAGCATGTCATTGCCAGGCGTGACCAATTTCTTGGTTAAGAAACCTCTTTTCTCGAAAGCAAGTCGCAGCCATTCGAGGTTAACGGCCATATCTCTGGGGTTGCGAGCGTTGTTGGGAATACTCAAGAAGTTCCTAAGCTCATTCAAACCCGCTAGTCGGGTTTCCCGGGATAGCATTTCAATTTGAGTTTGGTTTAATTGAGCCAATCCGGCACTCACAATTAAATGGGCTCCCAGGAATAAAACGCCGATTCTCATATGCTTCCTGCGAATTAAATAGAGGCTACAAGCCCGCACTGTCCAATATTACCAGGATATGCTTACATGGGATATGGTCAATGACCTCTAGAAACGAATCTTGGGGTAGGCTGGTAGTGGTATTGGGGTCATCTTCGGAGCTGTCCCGGCAGATTATAGTGCCCGACATGAATTCGCTTCCCTTCACTCCATGCCCTGCTACGTAAATTACAAGTTGGTCATGCGCCCCGTATTCCTTAATGGTGAATTGCACTATCATATTCAGAATGTCCTCATGGGTCGGGTTGAGCAGCAATTCAGGTTCAAAACCATAGTAGAACAGCTCCCTGGCCATGGAAGTCGCATCGAACGTGGGATTCTTAAGGTCTTCAAACTGGTCGTATTGATCAGTCCCGATTATCAGCGCATAGTTTTTAGCGCCAGGAATACGATCCGCATGTTTGGCAACGAAAAAGAAGTCGCTGCCCTCCTCATTTTCGCCAAAGCCCCCAGTGGCGGGTTTTGACCAGGTTCCTTCCATTAAGCGAAATATTTCGGTGAGGCTGAGTACGCTGTCGGGACCCCCATATGATCGCAGGCTTTCCAAAAGTTTATATGAAAAAGGGGAGTGCACTCCCGTTCCTTCGTTGGGCATATACTCATCACCGCCAGTGACAAGATAGAGGCGAGCAGTTTCCTTCAGTTTATCCTGGATCGCATTCTGTGATAACGCGTTCCCTCCCACATGCAACATGGATAAAAGAAGAACAATTTTAATAGACCAGGCCATGAATGATACGGTTTATCCAATATAGCAAAAAAATGATTTACAAGGTCTTTCCTCGGGCTCTATGAATGACCTGTGCACTATGGATTAATTTCCTGAAGGTTCGGTCCTGTTTTCAATTTCCGATAATTAAGACGTAATTTTAATGTAACTGAAGGGGAATCGGAATGAACCACAGAACTCTTACCACCAAAGAAAAGGCCTTGGCGCTCAACCTGGATCGAAATATTTACGGTTCTTTTGCAGAGATCGGTGCGGGTCAAGAGGTGGCAGCCCAATTCTTCAAGGCGGGTGGGGCTTCGGGCAGTGTAGCCAAGACCATGTCGGCTTATGATATGTCCTTCAGCGACGCAATCTATGGTAAGTGCGACCGGTACGTATGCGAGGAACGACTTCAGTCGATGTTGAACAAAGAGTACGGTCTATTGACCAAGCGTTTAACCCAAAGGGCAAGCCATACCAATTTCTTTGTACTGGCAAATACTGTTGAGGCGTTGAATTACCAAAGAACCAATGTAGGCCACGGCTGGGTAGGCTTCCGGTTTCAACTATCGCCAATGAGCGCTCCAAATGACTGCGTAATTCACTTGATTTTGCGTGACATTGATCCCTTGCAGCAGCAACAAGCCCTGGGAATCGTGGGGGTTAATCTCATGTATGGGTGCTGTCATTTCGAAGGACCGGAGAAACTGATCCGATCGTTGCTGGACGATCTTTTGCCGGGACGGGTAGAGGTTGATACCTTTAGGATAACGGGTCCCAATTTCGATCATATAGACAACCGATTAATGGCGCTGCGGCTGGTGAAACATGGATTAACACGTTTGGCTATGTTTGGACCCGAAGGGGATGTGATGCAACCGTCTGAAGCTCTCTATAAGAGAAATGTTCTGGTCTTGAGAGGGAGATTCAGGCCACCCACTAAGGTAAACGTGGACATGCTGGAATCTGGTTTGGCCCAATTCCAACATGGGCCGGATGTTGAGAATAGTATAGTATTGCCCCTGGTTGAACTCACTTTAGCCGACCTTAAATCGGGAGATGAAATTGACGACGAGGATTTTATGCAAAGAGCGGATATTCTTTGCTCTATGGGCCAGTATGTAATTATTTCCAACTACCAGGAGCACTATCGACTGATTGGCTTTCTGACCCGCATTACGAAGGGCCGAAAGATTGGATTGGTGATTGGTATAAGTAACCTGGCCCGGATCTTCGATGAGTCTTACTACGAAAATTTGAATGGTGGAATCATGGAATCTTTTGGGACCCTATTCGGATCCAATATCAAGGTTTATATTTATCCTTCCAAGGGAGCCAAAAAGGGGGAGTATATGACCTGCGAGAATGTTTCGCTGCCCGACCATCTTATTCAATTATTCGAATACCTTGTCAAGAACAATAAGCTAGCCGACATTAAGGAGTTCAACCCGGACCATTTACATATTGTTTCCGACATCGTACTGGCTATGATAAAGGCTGGTGAAAAAGGATGGGAACAAATGGTGCCTGACAAAGTAGCGGAAGCCATCAAGAGGAACCAGTTATTTTATTATGAGCCACCTGTTAAAATCTCAAAAGCTGGCTAGACATTCAAGAGGCTAATCCCGAAGAACCGGTTCAAAACGGTAAGAATAAACAGCGACCCAAGAATGATAGGGCACACGTAACCTATCGCGAAATCAATATACCTTTCTACAAGTGATCCCCGGTACTTGGGATGCCCGGCCTCAATTTCCTGGTTTAGTTTGGCCTTTTTCCAAACGTATGCCGCAAAAATAGAAACAAGAAGTCCACCTAAAGGCAAGAAGGAGTCGTTCGCCACATGGCCTATGAAGGTCATGAAATCGGTGGGAGACTCCTGACCAAAATAGGTGATAAAACTGGTGAAGAAAGACGAGCCCCCATTGGATAGCAGAGAAGGCACACCGACAACAAAGATTATGGCAGCCATAAGCCAAACGGCCTTTTTTCGTTTTACATTATGTTCATCTACCAGGTAAGCTACGGGCACCTCCAGAAGAGAAACCGTTGACGTTAGGGCGGCAAAAGACAAAAGCAGGAAGAAAAACGCTCCTATGTAAGATCCAAGGGGAGAACCCAAAGACTCGAAAACACCGGGGAGAGTAATGAATATCAAGCCTGCTCCTCCGCTTGTACTTATTCCCTGGGAAAAAACGAAAGGAAACATCATAAGCCCGGCCAGGAACGCAATACCAACATCGGCCAAGGTGATCAACGCTGCTGAAGATACGATGTTATCGGTTTTGCCAACATAACTTCCGTAGGTGATCAGAGCGCCCATGCCCAATGAAAGTGAAAAAAAAGCCTGCCCCAGGGCGCTGTACATGACCTCGAAGTTGATCTTGGAGAAGTCCGGAACCAAGTAGAATTTGAGGCCTTCCATGGCATTGTTTAAGGTGAATGCATAACCGGCCAGAAACATGATCATAAGGACCAGAGTGGGCATCAGTATCTTGGCGGCGCGCTCAATACCCCTTGAGATACCCCTGGAGACAATTAATGCAGTGGCCCCCATGAATAATATGGCGTAGGTACTTACGGCCACAATATCAGCGGTGAACTCTGAGAAGTTCTCACCGATACCGGTTCGTCCACGGAGCATTTCGATGAAGTAACCAAAGGACCAGCCGGCAACAACATTGTAAAAGGAAAGGATCAATACACCACAAAAAATACCCAAAAGTCCAAGGAAAGCCCAGTTTTCGAATCCCAGGGCGACAAAGGCCCCAACCGGGTTCCGATTGGTTTTGCGGCCAATCGCTATCTCGGTTACCATAACCGGAAAGCATAAAACAAAACAAAAAAACAGGTACATCACCACAAAAGCGGCTCCCCCATTTTCACCCACCTCAAACGGAAATTTCCAAATGTTGCCCAGTCCCACAGCTGAGCCAGCGGCGGCTGCGATGAATCCTATTTTTCCGGAGAAGTTCCCACGGGGATTAGCCATAAAGAGGTTATCATTTAATGATTTGGCCTAACTGCAACGATGGATGGTTCAGGACTTGATTGACTAACAAAAATAGGAATTAGAATGATCTTAAAAAAATTTAGCCCACCAAATTAACAGCGTCGAGAGTATTGCCGATTTCAAATCCTGGTTGGACCGTTAAATGCATTATTTGATACTCTGTTTTATTTTTATTAGATTTGTCAATCTAAATATTTAGGTAAGCCTAAAAATAAATTGTATAGTAGACTTAAAATTTTCATAGGGTCATCCTTAATGGCCTTGGGCTGGGCAGGATGCGATGGGTTGTTTCCAGCGGCTCCCGATCCGGCGACGGTGTTGGCTGAGCCCATGGAGGACCTAAATTCCCAGCAACTTCAACTACATGCTGCTGGAGACGAGGACTTCGCGCGTGTATTTTCCGTCGAGGATGGCTTAGGTCCAATTTTCGTCAACACCTCCTGTGAGGGCTGTCATGTAGGGGATGGTAAGGGGCACCCATTTTCCACTTTAACCAGATTTGGCAAATATGATGGGATTAGCTGGGACCCTATGCTCGAATTTGGAGGCCCTCAGCTTCAGAATCGAGCAATTCCGGATTTTATCGCTGAAAATATACCTCCCGGAGCAACCGGAGTGACCCGGATTATGCCTCCAGCCGTAACCGGGCTGGGTTTTGTCGAAGCCCTTGACGATAATACCCTTCTAAACCTGCAGGATCCTGAAGATCTTGACAGAGACGGCATCAGTGGCCGAGTGAATTATGTGGACCCTCCTGATTATTTTGTGCCTAAACCCTCGCATATGCCCAACACCGGGGGTCAGTATCCGGGCCGATTTGGTAAAAAAGCTGCCGCCATTGACCTGTTACAGCAAAGCGTCCAAGCCTACAGGGACGACATGGGAATAACCTCGGATTTTCTTACCCAGGATCTAATCAACATTCAAGTCGCCAACGGAGCTTCGGATAGAGTTCCAGAGCCCGAAGTAGGCTCTTCAGTTGTTGCCGATGTGGTATTCTATCTGAGAACCCTCAAGGTGCCTCCCAGGAGGGACGTATCCGACGATAATGTTCGAGCCGGTGAAACACTATTCGCCCAAATCAATTGTGCGAAGTGTCACGTTTCGACCCTCCAAACCGGAATAAGTGATGTACAGGCTCTTAGTCAAAAGGAATTTCATCCTTATTCCGATTTCCTTTTGCATGACATGGGCCCTAGTTTGGACGACGGCTATATTGAGGGCTCATCCACCACTTCGGAGTGGAGAACACCACCGCTGTGGGGGATTGGTCTGACTCCTGAGTCTCAAGGTGGGCAGTTCTTTTTACTCCACGATGGCAGGGCAACATCACTAGAGGAAGCTATTCTGGCACATGGGGGAGAAGCTCAGACAAGCAAGGAGTCCTACGAGTCCCTATCGGGTCAGCAGCAGGACCAGCTACTGGAATTCTTGAAAAGTTTATGACATGGCACCGGATCGAAGGACGTTCATCAAATCGGCAAGTAAAATTAGTATCAGTGTAGGTTGCCTGGGAGGGGCATTGAGCCTTGAATCCTGTGTGGCTAATTACTTGGTGGCCGCATCGGAAAGTGATGACCGTATCACAATAGAAAAAGCTCTATTCAAGGACGAGACGACGGCAAAACTCAGGCCTTTCGTGACCGTGCAAAGCTCAAAATTCAAGGAATCCATCTACCTAGGCGGCTTGCAGGATGAGAATTATCTTGCCGTCTTACTGCAGTGCACTCACAAGGGATGCTCAGTGCGTCCATCAGGAGATTTGCTGATCTGCCCCTGTCACGGATCGGAGTTCGATCGTACGGGAAAGGTGCTTAAATCACCCGCCGAGGAAAATCTGTCCCAATTTAGGATCACCTACGACGAGCGTTTAGTTTACATTCATTTCAACTGATTTGAGAACCCGGGTAATCATTCTGGTCTTAACTGCCGTTACTTTCCTGGCGAGAGGTCAGCAAGACGAGACGGCCGTTTTCTCCAGAGGTAAGGTCAACGATACCACTCAGACCGTTCAGGACGCCATTTACAACCGACCTTTCATTACAATGGGGCAAACCAGGACAGCCATCGGCGGATACTTCGAAGGCAACACCAACTACTCGGTGGAAGATGGCCTTTCGGAGGGCTTTTCCATGGAATTTAGGCGCTTTAACATCTTCCTGTATTCCACTATAATTCCCAGAGTCCGTTTTATCTCTGAACTGGAATTCGAGCATGGAACCGAAGAGATTAACCTGGAAACGGCCTTACTGGATTTCGAGATCAACCCAGCGTTAGTGCTCCGTGGAGGGATTATCCTGGTACCTATTGGGCGTTTCAATCAAAATCATGATTCTCCACAGTGGGAGATCATCGATCGTCCACTGGTTTCAACCCAGATCATACCCTCCACCTATTCGGATGTGGGTTTTGGGGCAAACGGAAAATTTTTCGCCAATTCGGTCATATTAACTTATGACGTCTATCTTGTCAATGGCCTCAGGTCACAGGTCGTCGGCAATGCCACTGGTCGGACCGATCTTCAGAGTGGAAAGGGTCTTGAATTATTTGCTGAGGATGAAAACAAAAGCCCGGCGGTTTCGGGACGCTTGGGAATCAGACATAGGCACTATGGCGAAATTGGGGTGTCTGCCTACAGCGGTGCCTATAACGTGTTTAAGATAGACGGGGTGAAGGTTTCCGAAAGACGGAATCTTACGACTCTTGCTGGGGATTTTCTGTTGGAGCGACCTAGGCTGGTTCTTCAGGGAGAAGTTGCGTTTAACAGGGTTATGGCCGCCCCAGATCAATCTGAGCAATTCGGAGAGAGGCAATGGGGAGGATTTCTGGATATCGTTTATACGATTTTGAGAAAACGCATGCTCGGCTGGGATAAAGCCACCTTGAACGCTACTATACGGCTGGAGAAAGTGGACTTCAATGGAGACCGATTTGCGAATGAGACCGGCCTGATCCAAGACACCAAGATTTACGATGATGTAACGGCCGTGGTGGCTGGGCTCGGTTTCAGGCCTGGAGCCGGGACAATCCTAAGGGTAAATTATCGTTACCATTGGACCCACGATTTTCTGGGCAATCCGACTATCAAATCGGCTAACTTTCAGATTGGATTCGCTTCTTATTTTTAAATCGGCGAACAAATGCGCCAAGCAGGTACACCCAAAGGAGCCCAAGGGATTTCGCTATGAACGCAGCGAAATTCAAGATGAAATCTCCGCGCCCCAGCTTTGAAAACCCCTAAGGGCTCAGCATGAAAACCTCTACGGATTTGGCAGGACGCTTCAAGAGGAATTCAACTTAAATACGAGGACTAATCACCCCGGCATCAGATATGCTCAATCTCGACAATAACTGAAATCAACTGACGTCCCCGGGAGTTGCCGGAAAATCCAATTCCTGACTTATCCCAGAACACATTTTCTTCCAGTAGCAAGTCGTTATACAACGCCGCCTTTAACCTTTGTTCAAAACTGCCCACATGGTCGCCTAAATTCTTGATCAGCTGGTCGAAATTCATTTCATCCTTTGAATAGATAAAGCAAAAGTGGTCAATGCCAATTGTATTATCCATTTGGATGGCGTGGGTTTCGTCAGGAAGGGCTATTTCGTTAGTTTGGTAGCCCAGGGCTGCGCTGATCCACGGCTTATGGGGAAAAATAGGAAAGATGGATCCGGTTGCATCTGATCCCAGGGCATAGACATAAGCCGGCTCATTGTTGGAAACATAAATTCGAAAGCGGGTACCCGAAGAGTATGGATTCTTCATCCTAAAGACACCTTTACGATCGGTTGCTGATACTTCCATCTCATCGCCATTGGATAACTTAAATACCAGCTTGCCAGATAGATCTGGCTCGGTTTGACCGCGCTCGGGAGCGTCGAAGACCTCGTAGGCGTATTTGACAAATTCAGCAAAGTCTTCATACCGGATCCACATGAAACCCTCGTTTCCCCAGCTTCGGCCCCAACTGTTGAGTATTTCGAAGGCTCCATCAAAGACCTCGTCATCGAATCCGACTACACAGACAGCATGCCCTGGGAATTCGGTGCTGAATTGTTCCCGTGGCTGCCAAAACCTTTTGGCGGCTGACAAAGACGGCGGGCTGTACATACCGGCAACTACCGGAAGCCCTTCCTGGATCGCCTTCTTGACACGTTTTATTTTGTAATCCGTTTCGTCTTCGAGATCAAATAACCTGGCATAATCTACCTTTCCGTGGTCCCGGGCCAGCCCAAAAACTTCCTTCGAGACATCACTAGGACAGAAGTGCAAGAAATCAGTTAACAAGGGGGCTCCCCTGCTTTTCAGTGCATGCATACCGTCAGACAAAGTAATCTCTTTAGAACAATCGGCCTGGGAATTATCCTTAGCCAAGTGATAAACGAAGATGGGAGAAAAAGCGTTATTGGATATGATCCTAGGATCGGTCCACTCATTTCGGATAGCCTGAAGAATCGTCCGTGCGGCATAAGTGCTGGCCCATCCCACAGAGGTGTTAAGCTGTAATTGGTTGCCGGGTATTGGACAAAATGCCTTTAGAGAAAAGCGGGGTTGAAGAGCACCGTACTGGGATTGGACCAACTCAGGTTTCAATGGGCTCAAATGGTAATTGACGTCGTCAAACAACATGCCTTTTCCATAATTCTGGCCGCTTATAGGACTAGAGAAGTGAAGGCTAAGGGCCCAAAGGAATAAGAAATTAATGAATCTGGTCATCGGGCAAAAAAAAGGATTTACAGCCGCAGCTGTAAATCCCTTGAGTGATATGTATTTTGAATTAGCGGGCTACAAAGACAAAATCGCTACCTGGTTCGTTGTCACCAAACTCACCCGAGCGGGGGAGTTTTTCCAGTTTCTCTAAATAGGTATTCAACTCGTTCATAGTCACAACTCCATCTTTTCCACCATAATTCCTAAGGGCCTCAAGCAATTTTCTTGCAAATGGAGAATGTGAGCCGGGTCTGCCATCAGGGACATATTCCTTGCCACCCGAAGTCAGATAGAGGCGCGTCTTGAATCGCAATTTTCTCTTAACAAATTCCGGTTTGGTTAATTCATAGTCATCCTCGCCCCGGCTGCCGGCCTTAGCTATCACAGGATCGAAGGTACCTCCAAAACAGGCATCCATTGTCAACAATACATGTTTGCACGGGATGTTATTGATTTGGTCCCTCAGGACTGAATGAGACAAGTATGATTCCTTGATTTCATCTCCTTTCTCCGAATCCCTGGTTACGATGTATCCGGTTTTGGTTACTTCATCAAATTGACCATGACCGGCAAAGAAGATCAGCAATTGATCGTTCTCCAGATAGCTCTTTTTAGAGTAATCGCGAATCTTGGTGAGTACTTCACGTTTGGTGGCGTTTTCGATTACCTCGACCTTGAAACCATAGCTTTCGCTGAGTTCCGCCCCGATGGTCTTGGCATCGTTAACCGGATTGGTCAGATCACCCCATTCATCATATTCATCGGTACCAAATACAAGGGCGTAGTCCTGCCTGCCCTTTAGATTTACAAGATATGATTATTTCAATATTATTGCTATTACCCCTATGAGGGGGTCTGGGGGAGACTCATAACTTGTGGACAAGGTGGATAACTTTAAAAAGTCAACACCGACAGAGGCGAATTATCTGCCTGCCAGGGTAAGACCCATCGTGCGATTCAATCCTCTGTCGGTTACTTAAACAAGCATCATTTAGAAATTAGGAATATCCAGCGAAGGATAAGATCCATTATCAAGGGTTTGATCGTGTTTAAGTGTGTTGACCTGTTTTTTAATCAATAATAAAGTTATGAAGTATAAAGTATTTATTGGCGTAGATGTGTCTAAAGAGGTTCTGGATTTTGTAGTGATTGCTGAAGGCAAAAAGTTGTTCCACTTGCTGGTAAGTAACGATAAAAAAGGGATCAATCTGTTTTACAAAAGATTACTAAAAGAAGTAGAGACCGATCAGATCCACTGGTTATTATGTCTTGAGCATACGGGTATCTACTGTAACCCTTTATTGGAATTTGTGGTTGAAAAGAACATGGCAGTTTGGTTAGAAAACGCAGCAGTAATCAAAGCACACCATGCGTTGGAACGAGGTAAAAATGATGCTTTAGATGCCTTAAGAATTTCTGAGTATGCTTATGCTAAAAGGGATAAAGTAAGGCTGTGGGAAGCTCCCAGAGAGGTTGTCAATCAATTGAAATCTATGATCCGTCTCAGGAAAAGACTACTTACTTCCAAAAAGAGGCTACTTGATCCTCTACAGGAAGACAAGCAGTTTGGTAATAAACAATGGGCAAAGGAACATGATAAACTACTTCGACCTGTTATAGCCAAAATAGAAAAACAACTCAAAGAAGTGGAACAGAAAATCCAGCAGCTCATTGATGGGGACCATCATCTTAAACAACTTTATCAACTGATTACATCGGTAAGCAGAGTAGGGCAGATTGTAGCTATCAATACCCTGGTAGTCACTAACGAGTTTAAACAGATCACTGACCCAAAAAAGATGGCCTGTCATTGCGGAGTAGCCCCTTTCCAATACGATTCAGGGAAAACGATTCGCAGCAGGGCCAGAGTGTCACACAGGGCAGACAAGTCGATGAAAGTACTACTACACTTAGCAGCTATGTCAGCCATCTCTGGTAAAGGAGAATTAAGAGATTATTACCTAAGAAAAGTAGAGGAAGGCAAGAATAAAATGGCTGTACTTAATGCTGTAAGAAACAAAATCATCCACCGAGTATTTGCTTGTGTAAGAGAAAATAGGAAATATGAAAAAATTTATAAGCATGCCCTTGTTTAATCCTTAGAAATCGGTGACCGCAATTCCAGCGGCGGCTGCAGCGGCCATCACCGGAGCTGAATAATTAATCAACCGAGTACTGGTGGCAACCCCGCCATCTTCGTTTTCAACAATAACCTTCAGATTGTTGTCCCCAATCCTGAACCTTGCCTCTTTTTGAAAGATCTCGTTAAAAATCCCTTTGTCCGCACTTTCCACGACGGCAAAACCTCGGCTCTCGTCAGCAGGAAAATCATTAACGAACAGCTGAATTTTGGCGACTTCGGTTTCGGAGGTAACCCCAATTTTAATCATCATACTCTTTTCTGCGCTGGTGGAGGCGAACTCTATGGGAGCCAGCCAGGTCAGTTGAGGTACGGATGCTGAGAAATTAAGCTTTAATGTGTTACTTCGGCTGGTGGAGGTTTGTCCTTGAGCTACAAAGGCTAAACCCAGAATTACAGAGAGTAATAAGGCTAATCTTTTCATTTTCAGTGGTTTTTTGTTGTGGCCTGAACCTAGTGAAGGTAAATAAACTATTTGCAAAGATCAAAGATTCTCTTGCATTATTAATACTATTTAGGAACGAAAGGTAACCTGTTTTTGGTCATCAGTTAACAGTTAATTGGAACTCAAATTTCACTCCAGGAGCGGCATGAGCTAGGCCCAGACATAGATTTGCCGCTTGAACTTTTTGACCCTTTTTTGTCAAAGCCATCTGTATTCCCGAGAGGAATCCATATCAATTTCTTTTCACGCCAAGTGCGCTAAGATTTGCGCCAAGACCGCTACGTTCCTCTTGCCACTACCCCACCAATCCATTAATCCAACAAACCGCTATTTCATAATCAGTTTCCCATTAAGCACTGGATTATCAACAACCCCGGATACATTCAGCTGGTAAATATAGATCCCGGGCCCGGCCCGGCTGCCCTTCCCGGATCGTCCATTCCACTGGGCTTCGTGAAAACCACCGGTTTGTTCCTGGTCCACCAGGGTGATGACCTTTTGGCCCAGGCTGTTGTATACGCTCACATTGACCCGGTAGTCTTCATCCGAGGGGGGCATAGAATAAGGTATGATGATCTGTTGGTTGAATGGATTGGGGTATGCGTTACCCAACGACAGCCGGTTGGGCTGAAGCTCGTTCTCGATGTACTCCAGGCTTCCGTATAGGGCTTTGAATTTCTTCACTCCGCTGATGCCGAATTCATAGGAGCTCACTTCACGCATATCAATAGTCTTTTGGCGATCGACATCGAAGAGGACCAGGTGTTTTCCATTGACGCCGAAAAAGTCGTTCTCCCAGCTGAGGGTTAGCTTTTTGTCCTTCAGTCCGCTTTCCACGGTAAATTCCCAGGTATGATTTTCGGCTTTCGGCACTACGTCCCGGGTGAAGAACGGGATGATGTGCTCGGGATGGGCGAAGTTCAGCTCCAGGTACTCATCCAGGCGTGGCAGGGTGCTTCGGTCAAAGGGATCCTTGCCGATATCGGCCTGTTGGTGCATGCCAATTCCGCCCAGGCCGTAGGCGTAATTGCTGGCCTGCAGGTTAAAGCGTACCTCCCAGGATGAAGCGTCCAGGGGAGTGTTCCATGGGGCCACGATCCTGGGGCCCCGGCGGCCTCCAACACCTGTAGCCTGAAGAGGAATTTGTAATTCGAAGGTTCCATTAGCCTCCACAAAGGCCCCTTCGAAGGGGTCGATGTCGGCGACCTCCGAGAACCCGCCGTCATAAACATTGGGATTTTGCACGTCTCCACTGGAGATGACCCGGGCAGTAATGTTGTGATCCAGCACATCGGACCAGCTGATGTTTCCCAAATAAGGATTCCCGATTTGATTCCAGCCATTTCGAAGGGTGATTGTAAAAGGCTGGGTAAGGGTGGCATCCACCAACCTGCTGTTGCCGACCTGTAAAGTTACCTGGTTGGCGAAGATGAGCCAATATCCCGCTCCGGCCTGAAAGGACCCGAATGATGGGTGTTCCTGATAGGATTGGTTATTGCTATTCCAGTGGAACATCCTCCATAATTCTCTATCATATGTCCCTAGTTCATCAAATACACTGGTAGGGCTGGGACTGTCGAAAACCAACGGAAATGATATCAATTCATAATCTGCCGCCTGACTCCCGGCAGATAGCCCTGCCAATGTCTGGGAGTTAGCCGCAAATGCGATTGTGGTCGTTCGAGGGATAAGATTGGTGAGTCCAACATTGCCTGCCCCATCGGTTGCAACAAACAAGTACTCGATACCGAGGGTGCCGAAGTCATCATCACTGAAGGTAGCCTCGTAGATCGTTTCGTCGCTTGCAGACTGATCAGCCACTCCGAATGTAAAATCGGCTAGGTCGCCTCCGCCGGGATCGGTGATTTTCTTAAGGAAATATCCTACCTGGTCAATGCCCGAATCATCATCGGTAGCCTGAACCGTAATGGTAAAACCACCTGTGCCGGGAACGTAACCCCGTGGCCGGTCCGCAAACGATATGCTGGGGGCTACCGTATCTCCCAGTTCAACCACGGTTATCCCGACGAATATTTCATTATTGTCCTCATTCGACTCGTTGACCTCATCCAATGCGTCGGCCTCATAAACCAAAAAGTAGCTGCCCGGGGTCGTAGAGCCAGGAATCAAAGAGCTGCCTTGAAAATCGTCCGATTCAAAGCCGGGAATGGCGGCGATCGGGACCTCTCCCAGGAAAACATCATTATTGTCCAGAACATTATCCAGGGATAGAAAATAGGCCAGGGTGGAGGCGGCGGCGTCAATCGAACTTTGATTCAGTACCCGGACCTCCACATTCACTGCTGCGCCGGCGCCAATGGTGGTTGTGTCGATTGAAAGAAGTTGAGGCGCCAGGTCGGGCAGCGAGGGTTCGACAATCTTAATTGTATAGTCCTCGGTCTCACCGAATTCGTAAAAACCATCCGAACAACCCGTCACGTCGTTGATGCTAAAAGTGGTTGGGGTAGAAGCCGGGTCATCTACTCGGATGTCATCCAGGACTAATCTGAATAGGTCCTTAGAGTTATTTCTCCAGGCGAATCGTACGGTCTGGCCGCTGTAGTCGCTCAACGACACCTGGCGGTTGGTGGTTACCGATTCTTCAGCGTCAATCTCAAATAACAATTCGGTAAAATCGGCCGGCATATCGCCTGTGGAGGAAATAAATACCTGGTAGCCATCGGAAAAGACGGAGTCGGGAGCTAAGGCTGACCAACTTAATGTGTTGTCGGTGGTCAGGGTAATCTGGGGACTCACCAGCCAGTCGTTGGCGGTTGAATCGCCGTCGATCAACCAGGAAGAGCTCTCTGCGACGTTGTCCCCGTCCCTCATGTTTGTGTTCCAGGCTCCGCTGGGGAAATCGTTGACAACGCTGTCGCTGTGGGTCAAACCGTCCTCATCATAGGTTAACCATCCGATTTCTAAGGATTAAACAAGGGCATGCTTATAAATTTTTTCATATTTCCTATTTTCTCTTACACAAGCAAATACTCGGTGGATGATTTTGTTTCTTACAGCATTAAGTACAGCCATTTTATTCTTGCCTTCCTCTACTTTTCTTAGGTAATAATCTCTTAATTCTCCTTTACCAGAGATGGCTGACATAGCCGCCAAGTGTAGTAGTACTTTCATCGACTTGTCTGCCCTGTGTGACACTCTGGCCCTGCTGCGAATCGTTTTCCCTGAATCGTATTGGAAAGGGGCTACTCCGCAATGACAGGCCATCTTTTTTGGGTCAGTGATCTGTTTAAACTCGTTAGTGACTACCAGGGTATTGATAGCTACAATCTGCCCTACTCCGCTTACCGATGTAATCAGTTGATAAAGTTGTTTAAGATGATGGTCCCCATCAATGAGCTGCTGGATTTTCTGTTCCACTTCTTTGAGTTGTTTTTCTATTTTGGCTATAACAGGTCGAAGTAGTTTATCATGTTCCTTTGCCCATTGTTTATTACCAAACTGCTTGTCTTCCTGTAGAGGATCAAGTAGCCTCTTTTTAGAAGTAAGTAGTCTTTTCCTGAGACGGATCATAGATTTCAATTGATTGACAACCTCTCTGGGAGCTTCCCACAGCCTTACTTTATCCCTTTTAGCATAAGCATACTCAGAAATTCTTAAGGCATCTAAAGCATCATTTTTACCTCGTTCCAACGCATGGTGTGCTTTGATTACTGCTGCGTTTTCTAACCAAACTGCCATGTTCTTTTCAACCACAAATTCCAATAAAGGGTTACAGTAGATACCCGTATGCTCAAGACATAATAACCAGTGGATCTGATCGGTCTCTACTTCTTTTAGTAATCTTTTGTAAAACAGATTGATCCCTTTTTTATCGTTACTTACCAGCAAGTGGAACAACTTTTTGCCTTCAGCAATCACTACAAAATCCAGAACCTCTTTAGACACATCTACGCCAATAAATACTTTATACTTCATAACTTTATTATTGATTAAAAAACAGGTCAACACACTTAAACACGATCAAACCCTTGATAATGGATCTTATCCTTCGCTGGATATTCCTAATTTCTAAATGATGCTTGTTTAAGTAACCGACAGAGGATTGAATCGCACGATGGGTCTTACCCTGGCAGGCAGATAATTCGCCTCTGTCGGTGTTGACTTTTTAAAGTTATCCACCTTGTCCACAAGTTATGAGTCTCCTCCAGACCCCCTCATAGGGGTAATAGCAATAATATTGAAATAATCATATCTTGTAAATCTAAAGGGCGGGCAGGTCAGGCTCGGTAACCGATTCAAAATCTTCTGAATACAACGGAGTATTGGCGCCGGTAAATGCACTTTCCCAACAGACCACCCGCATTTTGGCCGATGTGCCGATTTTGGCGTTTGCCGGTACGGTAACGGTGCCCTGAAAATCTCCAGTGCCATCAATGAAATTCGGGCTGGAAGCTGCTGCTTCCGATTCGCTGAAGACTCCATCCAGGTCCCAGTCCACATAGACTTTTCCATACTTGGGAAAATCACCTCCACAGGTACCCAAAGTTACGGTGATCGCAGCGCTTTCTCCCGGTCCCAGGTCGGTGGACAGGGGGGTAAAGTCGGAATACGTCTGGCAGGTGGCTCCGGCGGTGTTGTTGTCAATATCGCCCAAGACGACATGGTCAATTTTTGAGTCATTATCTTCGTTACCCCCACTCTCAAATAACACCGTTCCGCTAACCCCCGAGGCATTGGCTTCATCAAGTGTGTACAGATACGGGGGTCCGGATAATGCGCCGTTGGATCCGATATCACCTTTGGCCACCGTGGCACCTACTCCGGTTCCGCTGACATGGACTACCACGTGACCATCATAATTCAAAAGCTCCTGGAAAGTGACCAGCGTACCATTGTCAAACCTGTCCACGGTAGTTATGCTTTGACCGCTGGTCCCGTCAACCGGGTTAAACGTCAGAACTATAGAGCCCCCGGATGCGGCGGAATTCATATGTATATGGCATGGATGGGAGCCACCGGCAGTCGTCCCGTTCATCTCCAGGGTCACGCGCGTGCCTACCGAGGAGCCAACTGGCGAAGACAGGCAGGAAACGGTGACGTATTGGGGAACGCTGGATATGGTAAATCCGGGGTATGCCGGATTGCTCATCTGCGCAGTGTATTCTCCGTTGTCGCCCGAGCTGAGACTGGATAGGGTAATACTGTTGACGGTTCCGGTGCCCGAGATTTGTGAACCATCCCTAAACCATATGTAGTCGTTGTCAGTGACATTATTGTCCACATTGAGATCAATCGTAGCAGTTTCTCCTTCATTTTTGTTGGCTGTGGAAGTCGTGCCGAAGTCCTTTTGTGGGTCATAGGTAAATCCGGTAACCGATTGATTGGGGATAAGATCTTCGAAAGTCAGCCTATTGTTATGTGCGAATAGGGCGGTCAAATTTGATAGGCCGCTAAAATCGGGCAGGAAGTCAAAATCGTTATTGCCGGTAAAGATCTGTTCCAAGGTACTCAGGCTGGTGAGCTGCGCTGGAACCCCTTCGCTGAATTGATTCTGGCCCAGCACAAGGAGCGTCAGCTGGGTAAGATTCCCAATTTCAGACGGAATGGATCCGCTGAGTGCATTGCAGCAAACCCTCAATTGTGTCAGGTTGGTCAAATTCCAAAGACTGGCCGGGATCTCTCCGCTCAGGCTATTGGATCCCAGGGTCAGCTGCTCCAGATTGGTCAAGTCCCCAATGTTAGTTGGAATGGAACCCGATAGTTGATTACTGCCGAGATCCAGGATTTGTAAGTTGCTGAGTTGGGTCAAATCAGGCGGTATAGAACCAGTCATAGCATTGCTGGCTAAATATATATCGGTTAAAAAGCTTAAAGTTCCCAGGAAAGCGGGGATGGTTCCGGTGACGTTATTGGTGGAGAGCTTCAAAATTTCAAGGGCGGTCAGATCCTTTAATTCAGTAGGTAAGGGCCCGTCTAAATTATTCTGAACCATTTCAATCCTGGTAACCCGGCCTGAATTGGGGTCTACGGTAATGCCAAACCAGCTGCTGACCGGTCCGGTCAGCCACCCGGTATTGTCGTTCCACGAATCTCCGTTGGTGCTGTTGTAGAGAGCCACCAGGGCCAGGGAGTCGGTGGGGTCGGTGGCAGTAGTACCGCCTGCGGTAACCGTTAGTGATACCGGCAGCAGGATTTTCGATTCATCCGGATCATTACTGTTAAGTATAATCTGGGTCGGATATGAACCTTCGGTTAAGCTGACCGCATCAAAGGTTACATCGATATTCTGCGATCCACTTGGTGTTACCGTTCCGCTGAATTCGGAGCTGCTTAACCACGAGGGAGAGAAGGGGCGGTCGGAAGTGGAGACCCAGGTCACGGATGTGACATCGGTCAGAGTTCCGACATTGGCGTTGGCGGTTAGATCCGCGGTTGTGGTACCCGTTCCTTCGTCAAAAGGCCAATAGCCAACTAGGTCGGCCTCAGTTCCGTTCAACTTTCTAAACATGTTATCTCGGATCTCGTCCTGTGACTTGGCGATGTCCCATATCCTGACATCATCAATAATCCCGTCAAAGGGAAATCCGCTTCCACTGCCTATGGTGATACCGTTGGGATCTCCAACCGAGGTGGGAGTGTAAAGGCTGTTATGAACGAGCGTACCGTCCACGTACATTTGAAGTGTATTGTCACTTTGAATTGTAACTGCAATATGGTTCCATTGATTGAGAGTCAACACCTGATCAGCTGTCTGTGGGTCCTGGGCTGGATCAAATCCAAGCGATCCATCAACATCATCAACAGTTACTATGTAATCCAAACCTTTTAGTAAATGTCCATTAAACGTAAATGAGTTTGGCTTTACCCACATCTCAATGGTTAATTGGCCGCTAAAATTGAGCTGCCCTTCATGAGCCACGTCAACACCGAAATCGGCCACTCCGTCAAACTGGATAGCACTTCCCCCGGTTATATGCGAATCAAAATCCCAATTCAGATCTCCTTCGCCCAGGTTATCTATAGTAAAAGTCTGGGTCGAATTTTCGCCTTCGGCCAGGGTTTCGGTCATCGAGGTCGGAGAGATTGAGATATCAGGGTCTGCCCCTCCAATGGTGAATGTTTGCTCAGTAGCGAAAGATGATCCGGCAAACGCCCCATCTACTGCCTGGACCCCCCAGAAGTAGGTACCGTCGGGCAAAGTCAGGGTCCAGGATTCATTGTGATCCATGTTTCCGCGGGCGGCTACCTCCCGGACTCCGGTAGCTGTATTAGACATTGGGGCTACGATGTCTGAACCTCCTGAGACCGTTCCCACGTAAAGACTGTAGGTGAAGCCGGGATACTGGGTAAAGTCATCGGTGACCCCGGAACCATCAAAGGAGAGGGTTACCTGGTTTCCAGAAACCATGCTGCTTAGGCCGGATGGAGCATTTTCCGGGGCCACGTTGAATTCGTCATCACTGCCGGTGTACAAAACCGTGTTCACATCCCCCTGATCATCGATCCCGCTAATTAAAACGTCCAGGTCACCATCGCCATCGTAGTTTCCCCAGGTCGAGGATCCCAGAGTTACCCCGATAAAACCTTGATCGATTTCGGTAAAACTATCTCCACCGTCATTTTGAAAGATGACGGTGATTAAGTTGGTTCCGTCATCTCCACTGGCCAGCAGGTCCAGGTCGCCATCATTGTCGAAATCCCCCCAATGGGCATCACCACCAAATAATCCGGTTAGACCAGCTCCAATATCAATGAAATTCCCTGCGTCATTGCGCAGAATCACCGACTCGCCCGGTCTTCCGCTGGTTCGTCCTGAAACAAACAGATCCAGGTCCCCGTCGGCATCGTAATCTCCCCAGGCCACGGCGGGTTCTGTATTGGCCAAACCTATGCCAAAAAAGCCAAATGATCCGAGGTCATTGCGGTAGACAAAAGTTGCCGCTCCGCCGGCGGCGTCCTCAAACCCGGCAATGATCAGGTCCATATCCCCGTCATTGTCATAGTCTCCCCAATCGGCATCAGCACCACTGTAATTTGAAAATCCAAAATCGGTTTCGCTGAATGTACCGTCACTGTTGTTTACCCAAATGCTAGTATAAGGAAGCGAACTAACGTCCTGACCGGTTATGAAGATGTCCAGGTCTCCGTCATTGTCGACATCCACCAGCTGAACGTCCCCCAACCTGATTCCGGGCAAGCCTACTGCCAGGTCGGAAAAACTGGTGCCGTCGGTATTCTCAAGCAGTTGGGTAATTTCAGTTGCACCGTTGAATCCCTGTACAAGGACGTCTAGATCTCCGTCGATATCGATATCCGCCCAGACCGATTCACCAGCCCGAATGCCGGTAAAGTTCTGGAAGGCATTGATGAAGGAATTGGGAATCAGCTTGGTGGTAAAAACGTCCAATCCCAAGCTGGTAGGTAAAACGGCTGTTCCGAATTGGCCGTCGCCACTGTAGGTCCCGGTGATAAAAATATCTCGAAATGTGTTTGTGGCCATTCCAAAGCCTTGTTGATCTCCGGCATCCCCTTCCACAAAAGCTTCCAAGATATCCCCAGTGCCCGGATCATAATGCCCCAAAACAACATCCACGCCGTCGGCAGCCTGGGCCACTGAGCTTCCTTCGGGATCGGCGCCAAAATCAACCATGCCCTGACCGAAGCCCACTACCCAGGGACTTTCATCATCATAATCCAATATCACGTCCTGGCCCTCGTCGGCCATGCCCCCTCCTGCAGTGTTGGACCAGATAGGGTCGCCGTTCTCGGCATACTTGGCGATAAATAACTGCCTATTACCGGCACTAGGAGTGGTGAATCCGGGAGTGGCGGCAGCGTCGAAGAACGACATGGCGCCATCGGTGTAGCCCGTAAAGTAAAGCTCACCATTGCTATCGACCGTAATTCCTTTGGCTATGTCGGAAGAACCTCCGCCGGCGGAAGCGGCCCAAACGGGCATGACAGTGCCCAAATCCACTTTAGAGATGAAGGCATCATCCGATCCTTGGGCGGACAGTATTCCAGCGCCCATCCAATTCAAATCAGGGCTTTGAAACGAACCGGTAACATATAAGAAATCGGTTGAGGAATTGGAGTCATGGTGAAATGCCATATCCTCAATAATGTCAAATTCGCTGGTTCCCTCTACTGTGAAACCTGAAATAAAATCTCCAGCTGCACTAAAACCCCCAGCCCAAGGGTCCTCCGTTGATGTGTTGTTAGTTATGATTGTTGGTGAAGCGACTTCGTCCACTACTGCAAGATCTCCAAAATGAGAACCGCCAAAAAACACCTTTCCATCAATTGGGTCAACCGCTATGCCCCGAACTCGGGCGGTGTTGGCCGAGGTCATTGCACCAACCCAATTCATGGTGGCCAGGTTGGCATCGACTGCCGCAATAAATACCTGTGTTTCGCCCAGTATTGTAGATTGCCCCGGTAGGCTTATTGCCCCAAAGTCGGCGGGGTTTGCGACATTTGCTACATATTGCCCGGTTACATAAACAACACCGTTACCCCCATCATCATAAAACGCAATGCCATAGCCGGATTCCAGGGTAGAGTTCTGCCAGGTCCCTCCGGCCCGGATGGCCCATTGAACGACACCGTCCTGATCGTACTTGACCACAAAAATGTCCGTACCAGCCGCAGAGGTAAGATTGAATGATCCGAAGGTTACTGTATTTTGAAAGGCACCGGTAACGTAGACATTACCGTTGTCATCTGAAGCAACAGCGAGTCCTCCTTCGTTGGTTGTCGCGGCGCTTCCCACTCCATCGGCCCACTGGAAGTTCTGTGCGAGGCTGCTTTGTACGGAAACGAGAAATAATAATAGGGAAAGTAAAGGAGCTAAGTGCTTAGATTGTAATGGTTCCATCATGCGCTGCGCAGTTCCAGTCCCAAGTTTCAAGTCCAAAGCCCACTGAAGATCCCTGATTAGTGTTGACCACTTTTGGTTAATAATTCATCATTAAATATGGACAATGAAGGTCTTCGGTTAATTGGCAACAAGGACCAGTCCTTTTCAAAATCCATGGGTGAAACATCGTTTAAGTTTTCATGGGTTCTTTTTTGATTATAATGGTCAACCGCTCTTTTGACATACCTTTTCAGTTGATAGAAATTGGTCGGCTTCCAGTAATGCAAATATTCTTCTTTCAAGGTCCTGTGAAAGCGCTCTGCATACGCATTATCCTGAGCGGTTAGCCCCATGCTGATATCACATCGGTTGGATTTTAGTAGGTCTACATATTCTTCGTAGATGTATTGACCTCCTCTGTCGGAATGATGGATCCGGGGAGGGGGATGATCTTTCAAGGCAATGAGCAATGCCTTTACGTTCGCTGTAGCCCGCATATGATCCGATACCTGGTAGCCTACTATTTTTCGGGTATAGACATCCAGAATAAAGACCCCGTAATAAAACCGGTTTCCCACTTCTATGAAGGTGATGTCTGATTGCCAGACCGTTGAAGGAGACGTTAGTTCAAATCCTTTGATCAGGTTTGGATAATAAAGCTTCGAAGCCCGGGTAGTTCGTTTATAGTTCTTGGCTCTTCTCAAACGGTAACCAAGACTCATTAAAAGGTCTACAAAGCGATCTCTGCCGATAAATCCGGGTTTTAAGGTCCGGTACATTTTTTCCACCCCACAACCAGGATGTTCCTGGCGTATCCCATCAGCTTCCAGGACCAGCTGTTCTACCTTTTGATCAAAGACAGCTTGCCTGGTTGCATACTGATGTATTGCCTGTTTGCTGATTCCTATGGCACGATAGAGCTGATTCATCGAGAAATTTACTTTCCTTTGGTTTTTCCGGAACCAGTTGATTGTGGGGTGTCGAAGTTTTTTTTCAGATCGATATCCAATTCCTCCTTGGCCAGATCGATCATCTTTTCGTAATAATCAATCTTGATCTGTTTTTGACCTACCACACGTTCCAACTCCTTAATCCGTTTTTCTAAATCGTTAACCTTTGATGTAGTGCTTTTTTTCATCTCCAGAATTCGATAGCCTCTCTCGTTAAAGGTAGAGAATTTGTAGATCCAACGGTAAATGTTTGCGTTGTTGATCCCATGAAGTTTCTCCAGTTGAGGGACACTGTACTTTCCACTTTCAAATTCCGTAACAATGGCCCGCTTCAATTCATCACTGAATACTCGCTTCTTTCGAATGGCTTTTTGGGTTGCTTTCATATAAGTCGATCGTTTAAAAAGTGGTCAACCTATATCAGGGACGTACAGTGGCAGAATCGGTCAGCGTGACCGTCCCCGAACAGAATAGGTTCGGTTGGTCAATTTCCAATGCGATCCCTTTTACTTTATGATCGGGGGTTCCCAAAAAAGTCAGCGAGCCCTGTTGATTCACAGAATACACCTGGGTAAGTCCGGCTCCAAGGAAGAAACCGCTTACGTACGCCAGGGCCAGTGATCCATTTGGGTCCTGGTCTAACCCAATATCAGTGATAGCGAACTCGTTGGCGGGATCTATTTTTTCGAAAATTGGAATGGCGTTTCCCGAAATATGATAGATCATTCCGTCGTCGGTGTTAAATGCGATGGATTCTCCGTCATCCCCGTTCCCCAGGGTAGCCACTAAGGTGGTTGATCCGTCAGCGATATCGATCTGGTACAAGCTTGCCGGCACGGCCGCACCATCGCCGGTTACCCCGTACAATTTACCACTGTCGTCAAAGGTCAAGCCGGCGAATTTGTCACCAGTGTTGCCAATGCTGGTAGCACTGCCAGTGGAAGGGTCAATAGTCACCAGTTCAAATTGGGTTGAGCTGCTCGCCACTTTAGCCACTGCATAAAGTTCGCCCGTGGTTGGATGTTTGGCCAGGCCCAAGACCTGGTTAACGGTCTCCCCCGAAAGTGTAATATCCACAGCGCTGGTGGTACTTTGATCGAAGCCGTCGATGGTTCTAAGCTTGTTGTCGTCAGGTGAAACAGTGTAGATCGTCGCACCACTGGTTGTTTGAGTGCTATACGAGGCATCCCAGCCGGCTGCTTCTACACCATCGTCTGAGGTGAATTGAACAAAGAGGGATGCGCCACTCGATGTCACCGGGCTTGGGATTGAACTACCGCTTTGGCTGAACAATTGGGTTGCTGTTGCATCCGCGCCATCGTAAACTTCGAGAAAGTCGGAGTCCAGTTCGGTATCAAATGAGATGAACGTAAGAGTGATGGTCCCCCCATTGGCCGGTTGAATCAACCAGCTGCAGTTGGTGTCGGGAAGATAGTTCTGGGTGTCACTGCCGTCGGAAAAGCTACCTGAATTTGCGGTCAGCGTGGTGGTGCCCGAGCAGATGGACTGAGCACCAGCATTTTCATACCAGGCAATCTGATTGCCCACGGCATCAGCCGAGAGTACGTCCAGATCCCCGTCGCCGTCCAGATCCGCTACGTACACATCCCCGGCACCATTGGCCGTGCTGCTAATGACTTGTTGGGCTCCGAAACTGCCCAATCCATCGGCGTTTTCGTACCAGGCGATCTTGTCATCAAATGTTGAAGCGGAGAGTACGTCTGCATCCCCATCTCCGTCCATATCAGCGGCAAAGACTGAACGGGCGCCATCGGCTAATACGATGACCTGTTGGGCTCCGAAAGTGCCTAAACCGTCTGTATTCCGGTACCAGGCGATCTTGTCATCTTCTTCGGAAGCCGAGAGTACGTCCATATCTCCATCCCCGTCCAGGTCGGTTGCAAAAACTGCATAAGCAACATCGGCTAAGGTCGTAATGACCTGCTGGCTGCCGAAATTTCCCAATCCGTCGGTGTTCTCATACCACGCTATTTTGTCATCTCCTATTGAGCTCGAAAGCACGTCGATATCGCCATCCGCGTCCAAGTCGGCAGCAAAAACTGAAGAGGGGATAATGGCTAGCGTACTAATGACTTGCTGGCTTCCGAAAGTGCCCAACCCGTCGGTGTTCTCGTACCAGGCGACCTTATTGTCAGATTGTGAAGCGGAGATTACATCCAGATCCCCGTCCAAATCCAAGTCGGCGGCAAAAACTGCGTAAGCGCCGTCGGCCATGGTGCTAATGACCTGCTGAGCCCCAAAATTTCCCAAACCATCGGAGTTCTCATACCAGGCGATCTTGTCATCACCAATTGAGGCGGAGAGGACGTCCTGATCCCCATCTCCGTCCAGGTCCGACGCAAAGACTGAAAAAGGACCATCGGTTGAGGTGGTAATGACTTGCTGAGCCCCGAAATTGCCCAATCCGTCCGTATTCTCGTACCAGGCGATCTTGTCATCATTTGTTGAGGCGGAAAGTACATCCATATCCCCATCCTCGTCCAGGTCAGCCGCAAAGGTAGAAAAGGTAAAATTTGTTAGGGTAGTAATAACATTTTCGTCTCCGAATGCACCTGGCGATGGAGAAGCTACAATAGTAAAGTCAAATGCCAAGGAAGTTCCGTTTGCGTTAGAAACAGTCACATCTCCCGGTCCCACCGACGCTGACGGCACCGTGACAACCAATTGATTGCTGGTCGCACTGGTAACTACAGCCGAGGTTCCGGCAAGGGTCACCGAATTGTTGGCCGGCGTGGTTTCGAAATTGGCACCAAAAATAGTCACCTCGGACCCGGAAATGGCCGAGATGGGTTCGATATTGGTTATTACAGGGATTGTTGATCCCGATGCTCCAATTGTAAACGGTTGTTCAGCCTTGAAAGCCGAACCGGCAAAAGCTCCATCGATGGCCTGCAAGCTGTAGAAATAGTCCCCATCCGGTGGTGTCAGCGTCCAGGATTCATTGTGATCCACATTTCCCCGCGCCACAATTCTACGAAAGCCAGTGGCAGGGTCTGAATTGGGAGCCATGATGTCAGATCCTCCGGGAGTGGTTCCCACCCTGAGATTATAGGTAAATCCAGGCCAAACGGTAAAATCATCGGTAGTCATATCTCCATCCCAGTTGAAGGTGACCGTGTTACCAACAGGGTCCGCACTGGCGCTGATGATTAATCCATCGATGTTAGGGGGCAGGTTAAATCCGTTAACGTCTTCTAAGCTGGAATACAGTACGGTATTTACATCTCCCTGGTCGTCCCTTCCAGTTATTAAGACATCCAGATCACCGTCGTTGTCATAGTTGCCCCAGGCCACTGAGCTATTTTCGAGACCAATGAAGCCCTGGTCTATTTCGCTAAAGACCCCGCTGCCCTCGTTGTTGTAAATGACCGTTAAAATGTCAGTCCCATTATTACCAGCAATCAGAAGATCCTGATCGCCATCGTTGTCATAATCACCCCAGGAAGCGTCACCATCTACAAAACCATCAATTGAAGGCGTAGTGCTAAGAAAGTTATCGGCTCCGTCATTCCGGTAAATGTCGGAGACAAAGGCTACGCCCCCCGCATCGCCTGTTACAAACGCGTCCAGGTCCCCATCATTATCGTAATCTACCCACGAGACCGAACCCAGGTCCAGCGCCGCTAAATCTACGATGGCCGTAAACGAGCCGGATCCATCGTTACGGTAGATTCGGGTTGCATTGACGTTAATATTACCGTCGAAACCGGTTATCAATAGATCTTTGTCTTCGTCGTTGTCAAAATCTCCCCAATCGGCGTCGCTGAAATCAAACCCTGGAAGAGACGTACCTATAGGGATGAAAATATCGCTTCCATCATTGCGTAGAATCTCGGTAGTGGGGGTGAGGGAAGCATTTTCTCCGCTAATGAAAAGATCCAAGTCGCCATCGTTGTCATAATCTATCCAGTCTACATCCCCATCGCTAACCCCTAAGGCTCCATCCTGATTGTCCGATACATCGGTGAAAGAGAATGCTCCATCATTTCGATAGACAATGGAGTTTCGCGTGACATTGTCGGTGCCAATTATCGCATAATCGACAAAACCATCTCCGTTGAAATCAGCCATGCTGAGTGAACTGTTGAGCAGGACCGTCACGGAAACTCCTACAACTGCCCCTGTGCCATCGCCATTATTTCGCCAAAATTCTACGGTGGGGCCACTTCCAGCTATAATCGCATCCAATTCCCCGTCGTCATCTAGATCTGTCCACTGAGCATCTCCAATGTCAACCGATGGCATACCCGCAAAAGCATTCTGAAAACTGTACGGTATTAACTTAGCCAGGAAGATATCCTGCCCACCCGCACTTGCCGGTGTAAAGGCTTCTCCAAATTGGGCAGTTCCATTATAATAGCCGGTGATGAAAATATCCCGGAATTGATTAGTGGCGAGCCCAAGGCCACGTTCATTCATATCCCCGCCCTCTACAAAAGCCTCCAGGATAAGTCCGGTACTTAAATCATAATGAGCGAGTACAATATTTTCCGAACCGGGATTATCAGGAGTGACTGAAACAGAGCCCCCTTCGGGATCATTTCCGAAACTTATATCACCGGCTCCATATCCAGTGATCCAGGGGCTCTCGTCACGTGAATCCAGAACTATGGCGCTGCCTCCATCGGACCCGCTTCCGCCAGCAGAATTGGACCAGATAGGTGAACCCGAGGCATCATATTTGGCGATAAAGATATCCCCTGTTCCACTGGTTGTCATGGTAAAGCCTGGAGATGCTGCTCCCGCGCCAAAGAAGCTCATGGAACCCCCGGTGGTCCCTGTGATGTATACTTCGCTGTTACTGTCAACCGTTATTCCCTGGCCAATCTCGGAGGCTCCACCACCTGCTTTGGCAGCCCATATCCCCAAGGTGGCAAATGTCGCATCGATCTTGGCAACAAAAACGTCCTCATTTCCACTGCTATTAAGGACACTGGTGGATCCCTCAAAATCCAGGTCGCTGTTAAAGTGACCGGTGAGATATAAGTATTTTTGGCCGTCGCCGGGGTCTTGGTAAAAAGCAACATCTCTGGCCTGGTCGTCGCCATTTCCGTTCATCATCGCCCAACCAAACCAATCGCCGTTAATGTCAAAGGATACTACTAACACATCCACACTGGGGGCAGATGGTAGGTTATCAGCCAAGGATCCATCCTCATTGTAAATTTCCCCGGGGATCGCACCATTCGGAAGAATTGATCCTGCTACAAAAACCTGACCGTTCTCCGGATCAACAGTTACTCCGTGGGCTTGCACTTCGGCAGAGGCAACTACCCGGGTAACCCAATTTGGCTGGCCCAAATCAGCATCGTACTGGGCGATGAAAATATCTGCAATTTGGGTCCCTGTGTCATCAGCACCTGGCAAGGATATTCCGTCGAAATCAGCATGTCCACTGCTTAGTTCAGCGACATATTTGCCAACGACATAGATCAATCCAGTACCGCCATCGTCGTAAAATACTATGTCACTTCCCTCCTCCAAAGTAGAGTTTAGAAAGCTACTTCCGGCACTACTGACCCATTGTACAACTCCATCCTGGTCATATTTCACTATAAAAATGTCCGAACCCCCGACAGATGTAAGGGGCTTGCTCCCAAACGTGGCGGTCTCAAAATACTTACCGGTGATGTAGGAATTTCCGCTGGGATCGGTAGTAACGGCTGCTCCGAAATCGGCATCGTTAGGATCGCTGCTTCCGGCGCCATCGGCCCATTGAAAGTTTTGAGCCGTCGCCGATATCGAGCCCAATGCCGCGATTAGACAAGCAGAAGTAAAGCTGAGAAAACATTTATCCATAGGCGGTGGCAGTTCAATGTTTAGTGTTCAAAAGTTCAAGGTTCACTTCTAACATGGATATTCCTTGTTGGATATTGGATATTCTATCATCCTCCGGGGGATCAGGTGTATCAGGAAGACCGGGCGTCATGTTGTCCCCAATGTCACCGCTTAACAGGCGCAGGGGAAAGGCGTAGCTATTGTGCGATGGCAGGAGCTCCACTTTGTAGGTTTGTCCAGGCTGGCCAGTGCGGTTGTATAAGATGACCACGTTATTGCCTTCCAGTTCAGCCCAAACGTTTTGCACGTTCCGGACAAATGGGATCAAGGGAAGCGCCAATAAGAACAGCATTGAATAGACTAATCGCATTGGTGCACCAGATTAAGTTCTGATCTACAATTTATGGTTTTTTCGCAAATACCATAACTGGGAACTGATTGATTGTTATTGCTAAGACGCTATCGAAATCAGGAGCCTGATACATCTCAAGTTGATTTGTTTAATCGAATGAGCCGTTGATTTGTTTATTTGTGTGATCAGTTGATAGGGAGTAGTTTCACTACTGTTGAATTGTTGAATTGTTGAATTGTCTATTTGTTGAACTGTTGAATTGTTGAATCGAACCGGCTTGATGCTCTTACGCCAGTTCCCGCAGATCAACCGGCACCACTTTAGACACACCTTGCTCAACCATTGTGATACCATAGATTATGTCAATGGCGGACATGGTCCGCTTGTTGTGGGTTACGATAATGAACTGGGATTCAGACGAGAAGTCCTGAATGATCTTGTTGAACTTGTCGATATTGTCATCATCAAGCGGGGCGTCGACTTCATCAAAAATACAGAATGGCGCTGGTTTCAGCAGGTAGATGGCGAAAAGGACTGAGATAGCTGTAAGTGTTTTTTCTCCTCCAGAGAGCTGGTTGATGGTCAAAGGCTTTTTCCCCTTTGGTTTAGCGATGATTTCCACCGACGATTCGAGCGGATCAAGTGGATCTGACAGCCTCAGGTCACAATCGTCCTCATTGGTGAATAAGGTTCTGAATACCTTGACAAAGTTCTCCTTGATTCTTCCAAAGGCCTCAAGAAACGTTTCTCTGGCAACCGCATCAATTTCATCGATGGTGGAAAGCAAATTGGTCTTTGCTTTGATCAAATCATCTTTTTGTTCCCTTATGAAAACGTGTCGCTCCTTAATCTCCTGGTAAGCTTCCATCGCCATGGGGTTAACCGGTCCCATCCGTTCGATACGGTCGCGCATCCGTTCAACTTTCTCGCCAAGCCCTTCTTCGCTCTGTTCATGTTCATCTTTTTGGGTTTCATCGTTGATTAACTCATCAAGCTTCAAGTTGAACTCTACCGATAATCGTTCTTTTACCGAACTTAATTCGAGCTTGGCTTCTCCGATAGCATTCTGGAGTTCCATCAAAACAGTGTCTATCGATTCGCGATTTCGCTGAAGGTCGCGCGCATCAACTTCCAATTGGTCTATTTTTCCTCTGTGTGAGTAGTAATTTCTTTCCGTTTCGTTTACATCGCCGTCCAGTTTCTCCTTATGGGCATACAGTTCAATTAAATGCTCATCGCTTGATTCGGAATTCTTAAGTAATTCAGAGATCTCGCCTCGAACGCCGTTTAGTTCCTTCCGGTTCTTCTCAATACTTCCCGAAGCATCCTTGAGCATACTTTCCTTAAATGATATCTCCTGCACCAACCCATTCAACCGGTTATCCTGCTGATGAACCCTGATATTCTCCTGATTGTAATCGTTGGATTTGTCATTCAGATTTTGACTTTCCAGGTTGTATTGGGCCGTAAGTTGATTGGACTGATCCTCCAGGCTGCGAAGCTTTTTTCCCTTGTCCTCAACGTTGGGCTTGAGCGCGGTCAATTCCTTTTCCAGCGCTTTGGAATTCTCAATAATATCCTCTGATTTGGTCACGTTGCTGCTCAACAACTGATCGTATTGCTCCTGTTTTGTCCTGAGAGCAACGTAGGTCTCATTAAGACGGTTGATTTGGACAGTCTGCTGCTCAATGGCGTAACGTTTAGTGGTTTCTTTCAATCTGGTGAGCTCAGTTTGCTTTTTTTCCAGGTGCTGGTTGATTTGATCAATTTTTACCTGAAACGACTTGATTTCCCTATCGAGTTTTTCAAGGTTTTTGGCTCTCCCGATCCGTTTTCCTTCGAACAGCCCAATGGACCCCCCGATAATGCTGTGCTTCGAAATGGTTACCTTTCCGTTCTTGGTAATAAACACCGAGTCCTCGTCCTCGGGAATATCCCCGAAATCTCCATTGACAATGTAGACATGGTCCAGCAGCCAGGAGACTAGTTTTCGGAATTTCCCCTCGAACTCCACAATTTCAGTTGCCGGGGTCGTGTTCCCGTAAATTTTCGCCGGGTACGCTTCGAAATTCTGGAAACTTTTAAGTACAAAGAAATTCGCTTTGCCTTTAGCTGCGTCACTCAACAGATTAACAGCCTGCAGGGCCTGGGCCTCCTCCTCTACTACATAATAATTCATGTATGGCTCGAGAAAGTTCTCGATGGTCACCCGATACTCTTCCGGACATGAAATTATGTCGGATAACAAGGGCGCTTTCTTACCCCAATTGGAATGCTTCCGCAAGAATCGAATGGCTTCAGGGAAACCTTCTAAATTATCAACTAACGACTTGGTCAGGCTGTATTCATTCCGCGTTGAATCCAGTTTTCGAGTAACCTGGGAAAGCTCCTCCCTGACCACTTCTATGGTTTGGGCTGTCTCCTCGATTCGAGTCTGGAGCCGGTCTCCAGCCCTCTTCATTTTGGATAGCAGCTTTCCCTTTTCTTCCATTTCGCTTGATAACTGAATCGACTTTGATTCAAATTCCACCAGGCTGGCACTTTTCTCGGTGGTGTCGCTATCCGCCTTCGAAAGCTCCTGCTGTAGCGTATGGAGCTGGATTTCCTTTATCTCGGAGGTTTTCTTGAGTTCAAACGACTCTTGCTGAAGGGACTTGAGGCTTTGATTCAATTCCAGCAGCTGCTGTTGCACTTTGCCGGTTTTTTCCTTTTGCCCTTCATATTCATCCTTGAGCTTGCTACAGAACATTTCCAAGGCGCTCTTGTCCTTTTCGGCTTGCTCTCTTTCCTGTTCCAACCCTCTCAGACTGAATGAGGTCCGGTCACGAGTTTTCTTATCGTTGTCAATCTGAGTTTTGAGCCCCTCACTTTGTTCGTTCAAGAATTTCAACCGTTCATTATTGACCTGTTTGGCGCTTTCATACTGGCGTATGCTCTCAACGTGGTCATTCAAGGTCTTTTGGCCGGCGGCCAGGTTTTTTTCCTTTTTGATCAATTCAGCTTTGGCTTTTTCAACCTGGGAATTGAGGTCAGCCAGTTTAGCCTGAAGTGATATCTTTTGGTCCTGCTCTTGTTGGATCCTTTCCTGCAATTCTTGCAGGGCCTCCAATTGATGCCGGGCTGATTTCTGGGCTAGCTCAATGCTCAATCGTTTATATTCTTCCTTGAGTTTATAATAGCGTTCGGCTTGACGGGCTTGCTTTTTCAGGGATTTAAGATTCTTTTCAATTTCGAACAACAAGTCCTCGACCCGGTCCAAATCCGCATCAGTATCACCGAGTTTTCGCAACGTCTCTTTTTTTCGGATCCGAAACTTGGATATGCCTGCGGCTTCCTCAAATAGTCCCTTGCGCGAATTATCCTTATCAGCGAGGATGTCATCCACCATTTTCAGTTCAATGATCGCGTAACTATGGGATGCTATCCCCGTGTCAAGAAAAAGATTGGTGATGTCCTTGAGTCGACAGGGCACCCCATTGAGTTCGTATTCGCTATCACCGGAGCGATAAAATCGTCGACAGATAGTGACTTCGCTGTACTCAGTGGGAAGAACGTTCCGCGTATTCTCGAAACTTAACGACACCTCGGCCAGCTGGGTGGGTTTTCGGCTCTTGGTGCCATTGAAAATTATGTTCTCAAGCTTATCGGATCGTAGGGCCTTGATCTTTTGCTCCCCCAGAACCCATCGTATCGCATCTACCACATTAGACTTTCCGCATCCATTCGGTCCAACGATGCCGGTGATGCCCTTGTCAAAGTGAATGCTTACTTTATCCCCGAAGCTCTTGAACCCTTTTATCTCGATATTACTAAGCTCCATGCATCTTTTTTGAGGGTGTATTTAGGTTGGCACAAATTAAAAAATAATTTCCCAAGCTTCCTATTCTCCAAATGAAAGAATGAAACGATGATGGAGTACTGGATTACGGGAGTGCTGGAATAATGAAGATTTCAAAGTTTGACCTTCGACTCAGACTAAGGACTAATACCAATTAATTACCAAAAATCACTATTTTTGGGATTAATGGACGACATTCAAACCATCCTGTATATTGCCATCGGGGTCATATATCTTCTGGCTCGCGTATTGAAGCGGAAAAAACCGGCGCCGCCTCCATCTCAGGATGCCGAGCAAATTCCCCAAGTTGAGCACACGCCCAAGACCCCGGAGCGGAAAAAGCCCCTTTCTTTTGAGCAAGTTATTCGGGAAATAAGTGGCCAAGCGGCTACCAGGGAGCCAGAGCCAAAGCCGGAGCCTGAAATACAGATTTCCGATTCGGATGCCCAATCGACCTACAAGAAGTCTATAAAAGCCGCAAAGCGAGTGAAGAAGCGCAAGATTGGTGACATCAAAATCCCTTCCGCGAGAATTGGGCTGTTTCAGAATTACGATACTGAAGAGAAGGGGAGAAACTACTTGGCCGAGGAAATCGCCAGGAGCCTGAAGAATAACAGGGACATCAAAAAGGCGATTGTAATTAACGAGATTCTGACTCGTAAATATGATTGAATAAGAAGGGAAGAAGAGAAGATGGGAAGAAGAGAAGAAGTCGCTGATACGCTGAACGCCTGTTTTAGTCGGAGGTGAAGGCAAACGCCAGTATGTTAGCTCCCATTTGCAGCGCCTGCATCCTGACTTCTTCTGGATCGTTGTAGATGCTTTGATCCTCCCATCCGTTTCCTAAATCCGATTCAAATGAGTAGAAACATACCAGGCGGCCTTCGTAAACGAGGCCAAAGCCCTGGGGAGGCTGACCATCGTGCTCGTGGATCTTAGGAAGACCCTGGTCCATGTGAAATTTCTGATGGTAAATATCATGATTATAAGGCAATTCCACCATTTCCAATTCTGGGAAAACCTTTTTCATCTCCAGCCTGATAAACTGGTCCAGCCCATAGTTATCGTCTATGTGAAGAAAGCCTCCGGAGATCAGGTAATTTCTTAGGTTCTGGGCCTCACTATCTGAGAATATGACGTTGCCATGCCCGGTCATATAAATATAAGGGTAGAGAAATACCTCAGCACTTCCCACCTCCACAATTTCCTCCTCATCTGCAATGTTCATTCGAAGGTTCAGATTGCAAAAATCAATCAGGTTTGGCAGGGCGGTTTTGTTCGCGTACCAGTCCCCTCCGCCGTTGTACTTGAGCTTAGCGATTTTGATCACTGACCTCTGACCACAAACCGACGATGCCGTCAAGACAATCGAAAGGATGATCAAAATTGCATTCATAAGGAAAAGATACGGGTATTATATGCAATAGTTGGGCAAAGAGGAGCCATTGCTTCTCATTATTCACATTCACTCATAGACTGCCATCTTGATGCTTCGCGAAATTCACCTACAAAACGAGGTCCAACTTTTTTTCCGGGAATAATACAATACACCGGCTAACTAATCAAAACATTCAAAGCATTGACCCAGGCAAAGTACCATACTCGAAGGTTGGTTCAAAAAAAAACTACGCCTCCATTTTAAACCTTAATGGACAATGAGCCTCTAAGCACCGGAAACCAAAAAAGAAACAATTGAAATGAGAACGATTAATGAGAAAGTAAGGAAACAGGTATTGATGATTTTGGCGATGGCAGGAGCAGTTATCATGATAACGTCATGTAATGATGAGGAAGGAGTGGGCTTGTCGAACTCAGTGCTTAGTATAGAGGACATTGAGAACGAAGCTACATTGGACGCAGGATATGAGGAGGTTGACGATCTAAGCGCCGCCTCTTTGGACCAGTTGAGCATCTCGAATGGCAGGATCGCCCAAGATGATCGATTTAAATTTGCCGAGGTCACTCGTGACACCGTAACCAAAACCATCATCATTGATTTTGGTGAAGGCTGCCCTGGTAGGGGAGGCCGTATTCGCAGGGGTAGGATTATCATAGACTACAATATGCGCAGATTTGTTCCGGGTTCTGAGATGGTGATTACTTTAGATGAATTCTACATCGACAGCGTGCACCTGGAAGGAATACGACGGATCACTAATGTATCAGTGGACCTGGAAGACAACCCAACGTTTAACGTGGTATTGTCCGGGGGTCGAGCAACATGGCCCGACGGTTCCTTCTCAACACGTGAAGTAGACCTTATCAGAACCTGGCGAAGAGGGGCAAATCCTCTCACAGACGAATTCCACCTGGACGGCGTCACTAGCGGACTCAATAGAGAAGGTGCGGCTTACTCAACAGAAATTCTCAGCACTTTGGTTCGCAAAAACGAATGTTTGAGACAACAGATTTTTATTCCGGTGCAGGGTATTAAGGAGATCACACGAGGTGAGCGCTTATGGTCCGTTGACTTTGGTGACGGGACCTGCGACCGCGAGGTTGTGATTACCTCCGACGGTCAGGTGCGGACAGTTGAGCTGGAGGCTCGAGGAAGGCATCGGGGTCAAAATGGATAGGTCTGGGCGGTTACAATTAGCCGTTAAACTGTATAAAGCAGGATAAACGACCCAAAGTATTTAAGATACCCACGCAGGGTATAGGTTAGTGATGTAGGGTAGTTTAGGTTAGGCCCGGTGGCGAAATGTCACCGGGTTTTTTTGTTGTTAGGGTCGAAAAACTTAAAGCAGTCGCGGTTGTCGCGGTGAAAGACTCAAAACCATTGCACTAAATAGTCTACCAGTAACCTTACCCAACTAATTGTGGCGGGAATTTCAAAGTAAACTGGCCCTCGAGATTTGAAGAAGTGCCAGTTCCAGCGGCCTTTAACATGGACGTTGGTGAATAGGACCGGTTCGCCGGATTTGCTATTCAAAATCTCGCCATCAAGAATCCGATTTTGGGCTAACCCAAAAAAGGATTGTAAAACGAATAAAAGGCAATGCCCTTAGAAAGATTTTTGTGACCTGAGAGCGCCATGATTTGCGGTACTTAAGTTATATAAAGTCCAGTCGGAACCTCAGAGACCAGGAACCCAGGTGATTTCCAATAATGGGTCCAAGATTAATATTGTATATTTATCGCCGGTACACTTCGGCATACCCATTTTCATCCGATGCGAGTTCTTAAGAGCTTTTTCATAATAATAAATTACAAAACTCTAATCGTTTCGGTTCTTGCCGTTATTTCAACGACCATATGCCATCATTATAATCTTACCGCCGATTTTCCCATGACTTTGGTTGGGGTGGCCATTGTTTTTCCCATAGTCTTTTCAATTGACAGTGCCTACAAGCGCAGGGAATTGGCATTGCAATATTATGCCGATCTGAAAGGCCATGGACTGTCGCTCTATCTGGCCGCTAAAGATTGGATGAGTGAAGAACCGGATTTTCATCCCCGAATGAAAGATGCCATTCAGCGAACGTTTTTTGCGATTCGGGATTTTCTGACCTCTAGTGATAATAACGTGTTGGACAGAGAGCGGGAGCTGTACACCCATTTTGCCGAGCTCTCTGTTATGGTGCAGGAGTTTCGAAAGCTGGGTTTGCCCAGCGGAGAATTGTCACGGGTAAACCAGTACATTAGTAAGATAATCGTTGCCTTTGAACAGATGAAAAACATATTCCATTATCGTACTCCGGTTACACTGAGAGCCTATAGTAAGGTGTTTATTTATTCCTTCCCGGTCATCTATGGTCCCTTCTTTGCTTTCACTTTTGAGCACTATTCCGCGAGTTTGGGTTATGTGATGCCCATCCTGTTTGCATTTATCTTGATCTCTTTGGATAATATCCAGGAGCATCTGGAAAGCCCTTATGACGAGATTGGCGAGGACGACATCCGCCTGGAGGTACAGGAGTTTGTGGATTTGATGAACTAAGAGTTACCACTTCCTGGTTCCTTGAATGGAATGATTAGTGAATGAGTTTGCCGACTTAGATCTAAGATCGAGATTTAAGAGCTAACTCAAGCCTCAGACTGGGCTGGCAACTAAATAGCAGGAGATCCTTCTGTCCGCTTCGACTTTCAGAACTTCTTACCAATTGTCACCCCGATAAATTGAGAGGTGTATTCCTCCTTCCAGTCAAACTCCAAGCTTGGGCTGATGTCAAAATCGTTGCCCAGGTCAAATTCATACTTAAGCCCGGTTCGCAAAAGCCAAAAATTATGACGCTTCTCAATCTCATAGCCAGGACCGACGTAGAAAACCAATCGATGGGTAATTTTGTACATTCCAACCACAGCTATTATCCAGATGTTCTCCCGGATAATCCGGCCGGTACCCACCTTTACTTCATAGTCCTTTAACTCCAAGTCGGTCATTAGGGCCGCGGACCATTTTGGGCTGAACAAGTACTCGAATTCCAGGCCGATCGTGGGTGCGGCAATAAGAGCATCATCAGTTCCTGAGGCTCTTTCGATCTTTTCACCTTTGGGGACAAAAGCGACTCCCCCTAGGATGCTTAAATGCAGCTTTTTGAATTCAGAGCTTTTCTCTTGACCATGTTGGCCAAAGCTGATTTCTGTGAACATAGAGAATAGAAGGATTGGGAACAGATAGGAACTCATGAATTATTTGGGATTCCAAGTCTTGATTTTCAGAAAGTCCAAAGTAATAGCTAATATGTTAAATTCACGCTCGGACCCTACAAAGTCGCTTATTTGTAGCCTTAAATTTCACTCAACCTCTTACTTTCATGCATCAGGAACGAACCGCTCTTAAAGCCTCGGTAATTGCCAACAGGTTATTAGGAATCTTAGGAATAGTCTTCTTTTGGGCTACCCAGTCTAAGGCAATTCTACTTGATGGCCTTTTCAATTTATAACCTTTTCCCTGGGATTATTGTCTCTGAAGGTGGCAGTAAGGTAAGGCAGCCAGGAGATGATCGGTTTAACTTTGGTTACTATTCTCACGAGCCATTATATTGCTACTCGGATTCCAGGATTTCACCAATTGTCTGCTACATAACAAAACGCTTGAAAGTGAGGCTTTTGCCTCCAGAGTTTATGAGATGGACGATCACTTGTATTCAAGATCCTCCACTATTTACCCTTTTAAGAATCCGTGGGATCTGAGTAATCAGTAATCCGCGCATTTGTGTCTGGATTACGGATTGTCTCGGATTTCAGGATTTCCGATTGTCTGCTACATAACAAAACGCTTGAAAGTGAGGCTTTTGCCTCCAGAGTTTATGAGATGGACGATCACTTGTATTCAAGATCCTCCGCTATTTACCCTTTTAAGAATCGGTGGGATCTGAGTAATCAGTGATGCGCACATTTGTGTCTGGATTACGGATTGTCTCGGATTTCAGGATTTCACGGATTATATAGCTACATGACACAACGCTTGAAGGTTAGGCTTTTGCCTCCAGAGTTTATGAGATGGACGATCACTTGTATTCAAGATCCTCCACTATTTACCCTTTTAAGAATCCCTGGGATCTGAGTAATCAGTGATGCGCACATTTGTGTCTGGATCACGGATTGTCTCGGATTCCAGGATTTCACCGATTGTCTGCTACATAACAAAACGCTTGAAAGTGAGGCTTTTGCCTCCAAAATTTATGAGTAGGCCGACTTCTAGTTTGTATGCCTTCAAATAGTTCAGGATCTGGGCAAGGTGAGCATTCTTCAGTTGAATGATCGCCTTCAGTTCCAGAAGGACCTTGCCTTCAACAACAAAATCTGCCCTCCTTGTTCCGATGGGTTCGGCGAGATCTTTGTAGAAGATGTGTTGTTCAATTTCCCTGGAATAGTCCAATCCCACTCTACCCATCTCATAGGCTAAGGCTCGCTGGTAAATTACTTCTTGGAAACCGTTACCCAGAAACTTGTGGACTTCAAACGAAGCACCAATTATCTTTTCGGTCATGTCCTTGTATTTGAGTTCCTCCAGCATGTATCCTTTGATTCATAATCCGTGAAATCAGTGTAATCCTTCAAATCAGTGATCCGCGCATTTTTGTCTGGATCACGGATTGTCTTGGATTTCAGGATTTCACGGATTGTCTGCTACATAACAAAACGCTTGAAAGTGAGGCTTTTGCCTCCAGAGTTTATGAGATGGACGATCACTTGTATTCAAGATCCTCCGCTATTTACCCTTTTAAGAATCGGTGGGATCTGAGTAATCAGTGATGCGCACATTTGTGTCTGGATTACGGATTGTCTCGGATTTCAGGATTTCACGGATTATATAGCTACATGACACAACGCTTGAAGGTTAGGCTTTTGCCTCCAGAGTTTATGAGATGGACGATCACTTGTATTCAAGATCCTCCACTATTTACCTTTTTAAGAATCCCTGGGATCTGAGTAATTAGTGATCCGCGCATTTTTGTCTGGATCACGGATTGTCTTGGATTTCAGGATTTCACGGATTAGTTGCTACCTGAGGACGCTTTATAATAAGGCACCTATTGTCTTTTTAGTATTGTCCTTATATTTGAGTTCCTCCAGTACTCACTCCAAATCCGTGGGATCTGAGTAATCAGTGATCCATACATTAATTGCACCACCGGCCTAAATGTTTCCTCAGCGGTAAAGAATATTCATCCAATTGGCTGCGAAAATCCACACCACCGCTTGGTAAATTCTTTCCTAGATGATTTTTTTTATGAGTACGAAGGGAGCACAGGGGACTTAGTACAAAGTACCAAGATAGGATTACTCAAGACTCAAGACTGGAGACTTGCGACTAAAGATCAATTCCTGTCCTGCCAATATCTTTTGTGATAAAATTGGGCGTTGCGGAAGATATTAAAGCTCAATGAAAAGTAGAATACATTGACATCAAATCCCTGGAACGGCTTGACCTGATTACCGCCTGAATCGGTCGCTGTAAAATCCTGGTTGAGATAATTGTTTAAGTAGTATTTGAACTTAATATTAGTGCTGTATGGTAGCTGAATTCCAACCATAACAGTGTGATAGGCTAGCGAGGTCCTATCGCTGAACCATACGGAGAACTTGTCGGTGCTCCGTTCATTCTCGAAAGTCCTTTCCCTGTAGTTAAATGGAAATTCAATTTCGTAGCCTCCATAAAGAAAGGTTTTGTTCAAGTTGCCGGCCTTGAACCCAATTGGAATACCAATGTTATAGGTTCGGATCTTTTTCCGCTGACCAGTATTCGGCACGTCATATATGAACCCGACGTTCCTTACCGCCAGACCGGCAAAAATGCCAAAATTATCGCTCATATCGACGTTCAAATAACTCTGTAGGTTCACTATGATGGTAAACCTCATGATAGAAGGCAGTTCCGCTCCACTATCTTTGATTGAGGCACCGGAGAAGATAAATTCCCAGCCCGATGTGGAGTAAACTCTTTCCTGGGCGCTGACTGCGGACACCGTCAGAATTAGGATGGCCAATAAGCTTGCCTTAAGGTAGATGTTCATGTTTAGGTAGGTTTTTGACAGTGCGAATATAAATACAATGGCCTAATCCGAGCTAGGATTGACATCAATTCCGAAGATGATCGACAAGGCCCGGTAGAAGACGTTCAGTTCGTTTCGATGAGGACCTTGTAAAGGTGGGTCCATAATATTATCATTCTCATTGGAGTCGGTATTTGCGACTTGTAGTGTTCCGCTGTCAACTGCCCCCAGACCACTGCAATCCGATCACGAAGTGACTTCCTCCAATGTTTATCTGGGTTCCCCCGCTTAAAAACGCAACACGTCCATTGTGATTTCCTTGGGAGGTTGATTGAACGGGTGAACCGATGAGAAATCCACCTCCTTCAGGTAATTGTAGTCGGATCTAAATCCCTAGAATACGATTGGATATTTCCCCAGGAGAAATTCTATATAAAGGGCAAATGGGACTGTAGGCTGTTTCCCAAAAATCATTATGGAACTGGGCCGGAAACCGAGGAATCGGACCTTATGTATAACATTTGGAGAAGCGTTTTAAAACAGTCAGCAGCTAGCATTTAGCAGTCAGTGGTCACCCGCCTTCGGTCGTCGTCAACATCACCAGTCGCCGTCACCAGTCTTTTCATTTGGGGATCCCTGGGACTTTGCCGGTTGGCCTGCATGAATTAAATTACCCAAGAATTTGAGAACGAATACAATGGGTTTACCCAGAAAGGCTAAAAAACCTGTTGGAGGAGTGCTGATCATTTTCCTATTGGTGGTACTAATTACCGGGGTTTGCTACCTGCTATTCTACTTCAACAAGGATCAAATCAAACAAGCTCTGTTGGCCCAGGTTTTCGAGCTGCAGAAAGGTGAAGTATCGATTGGTGATATTCACCTGTCCTTGTTTTCCCATCTTTCAGGAGTCACCATTCAAGTGGATGATGTCCAGTTTTACGAACACTCTCCAGAGAAGCGGCCTGAAGGTACCCCTCCTATTGTGGATGCGAAATCCCTGCTGGTCTCGTTCCATCCATGGGAATTATTCAATGGAAAATTAGATGTTCAGGAGGCCGAGTTGATGGACGGTCGGGTGAACCTGGTTTTTTATAACGACAACACTTTCAATGTCTTGCGTGCTATTGGAATTCAACCCAAGAAAATAGACACCTCCACGCTTAACGCGGTTGCTCAACAACCCTTTGAACTTGCACTTGGTTTGGACGCTATCAAACTGAAGAACCTTGACGTTGCAATTGAGCATGATCGTGCTGATCTCCTGGTTCATGTTCGGGCACTTGATGTGGATGCGGTATTTAGCTATACCAGGCCCTTGCATGAGGTTTTGTGCGCCGGCGATTTTCAGGTTAAGGGTCTTTCTAAAGATGGAAAGCCTTACCCCAAGCCCAAGAACCTGAGCATAGATGTGGATTTCTGGATCGACGAGCAGTCCCAAAATGGAAGGATTAACCCAAGTACCATCCAATTGGGGGGTTTGGATTTGGATCTGAATGCGGACTTTAACATATCGGCTGATTCGGCGTTCATTGATGCTATCTTCGATGCCTCCACCCAGGATTGGAATCTGCTTTCTTTGCTCGTCCAAGAGGACATACTGTACGCTAATCCGGATATATGGGATCGAGGCGACATTTACCTGCGAGGGAAGATTGTTGTCGGGCAAGGTCCCCTGGATGCATCGATGGAATTTGGAGCTCAAGACATAAGTCTTAAATCTCCCGATGGCCTGGTTCGCGTTTCGGATAGGGGATTTAAAGGTAAATTTTCGAGCGGAGATTCAGCCGATCTGTCCTTAGCGGTAATAGAAGTGAAGGACTTGAAGGCCGACCTGCCCGGTGGGGGCCTATCATCATCGTTTCGTTTCGAGAATTTCACCCGGCCCAAAATAGAATTCTTGTGTGATCTGGACGCCGATATTACGGGATACCACCAGATCTTCAAACTTGGAATACTGGATAGCATAGTGGGTCATGTTGAGATAAGGTCTGATTTACAAGTCGAATTTTCAAATGATCCGGATCAATCTATTGTCCATTCAGGAACATTAGAGATGGACATGAACAATTTGAGTTTTTGGATCCATAGCCTTGGGCGGAAAATCGATCACTTTAGCGGTAGGATCCTCAAGTCGGATTCCGTTCTGCGGTTCGAAGCACTAAAATTGGAAACTAATGGAAGTGATTTGACCTTGGAGTCCCAGGTTACCAATGTGATTCCGTTCCTGCTCAATGAACAAGCGCGGATAATTGTCGAGGTGAACGCTCGATCAGATGCTCTCCGTATGAATGATTTTTTCGAATCTAATCTTCCATACTTTGAAGAAGTTTCTGACGTTGACCTCGGGTTACGATGGATCACGGCTGTTGACTATGTGCACGAATACGATGTTCTTCCCAGTGGAACTCTTCTGGTTCAGAATCTCCAAGCTAGAGCTACTGGTATTCCAGCCATTCAGAGCCTTACTCTGGATATTGATATGGAGGAAGACTCGATTGGATCCCGCTTGATAATGAAGCACCTAAGCCTGAATTCATCTGCGGGGTCCATAGAATTAGCAGAATCCTCGATAGAGCTTAATGAAGCTGGAATTAAACTCGAACTGACAGGATCAGGCTCCGAAATTGAGTTGGATGATTTTCAAAATTTGATGCCGGATTCTGCTCCTAGCCTTTTGAGCCAAGGCACGATCAATGAAATAGATCTGAATTTGATCGGAACAGTGGATACCACGGATTATCAAGATCTTCCCAGAGGAAATCTGGAAGTCGAACATTTCTTCCTCGACTTGCAGCATGGGCCGGATATCGAAGCACTGGAGGGCAGAATTGAGATTAGTGGAGACACGGCAGAAACACTAATTCGAATTGAGGAGCTTGTGGTCGAATCTTCCCTCGGCAGTTTGCAGTTGGATCAGGCCTTGGTCCGAGTTGATCAAGACGAAATCCGGGTCGAATCCGATTTGCTCGCCGGGGATGTTAAACTGAGTCAATTAATGAGGGCTCTGGAACTGCAGGATTCGGTTGGACTGGAGGGGGACCGAGTAGATGATCTAATTGGTCTGGATCTCGATTTTAGTGGAGGATGGACTTTGGGAGACAGCACTTTGAGGGATCTTTCAATGTCAGGGAGGCAAATCAGGTACAGCTTCTCAGATTCAGGCCACATTGAAGCTCAGAATCTGAACCTTGACATTGACGAACTGGCTTTCGGAGATCCAACAGATTCGTTGATTTTTGCTGGGATAAAAACAGTCGAAGGTGGGCTAGAGATTCAGAGTTGGAGTGGCCGGGTTTTCAAGGATTTAGCTTTGAAACTGGAAGTAGAAGGAATTGACTCTCATTATCAAATGGATTTCTCCCTGGATGAGTTGCCGGGCACCGAAGAAACCGGACAAATCGTCATCGACTATCGCCAGGGTTATCCAACCTACAGCGTGAGGTATACAGCTAACGACTTTCCCACTGAGCACGTGATGAAAAAGTTTTACGGCGAAGAAATTCTGACTGGAAAGCTCAACCTCAACATCGACCTCACGACCGGCGGTTGGGACTACGAGAACCTGTTCAATTATGCTACCGGGAGATTGGATCTTGCAGGGGATAGCATAACTCTCTATGGAGCAGATTTGGACCTTTTCCTTAAGAGGTACAAAAAAAGTCAGAATTTCAACCTCACCGATGTCACTGCTTTCATGCTCATAGGGCCATTTGGAGCCGTTGTAACCAAAGGTACCGATTTTGTGAAGGTTATGAACATTCCTTTATCTCCCGACGAAACTACTTCGATACCAAAATTACTTTCACTTTGGGAATTTGACAGTGGGATGGTTCGGACCAAGGATGTCGGATTTATTACCACTCAAAACAGATTGGTGGTTAGTGGTCAAATCAATATGCTTAAGGACAGCATTGAGAGGATGCAGGTCGCTGTGGTGGATTCCAAAGGTTGCAGTCTAATGGATCAGGAGGTCTGGGGTAAGTATAATGATATACAATTAGGAGAGCTCAATGTAGTAGGGACTGTGCTAGGGGCGGTGAGCAACGCGCTCAAACTTGTAGCCGGAAATAGTTGCGAACCTGTTTACGCGGGGGCCCTTCAACACCCTGAGAAACAATGATCAGTTAGCAGTGTGGCAGTGAAGCAAAGCAGGCGATTAGCTACTAAAAAATAGACCCCAACAAATCAACAATTCAACGAATCAACGCCGAAGACAGCTAGCAGTGAGGGAGTTAGACTATTTAAACGATCGTCCTTTGTAAACCTTAGATTCTTCTAACGGAACGAATCTGCCGGTAAAGGTGAGTCTGTCGCCCCAAGTACCCCGTGCAGTACACTGGACGTTATCCGAGGATCCAACTGAAAGATCCAAATCAATATTGCCCTGGACCGCACCTTGAGAGCGTATACTTATTTTGAACCCCTGATTGGACTTTCCTTCCTTAATCTCGTACTTGCTTATTTTGCCGTCAAAAGTAACTCCTCCCACGCCATTCCACCCAATCAACGCATCGAGATCCAATTGAACGGTAGTTTGTTCTTCATTGATCATAACAAAGTTAAGATTTGGATTCATAATATAACTTTGGCCAGCCTGGTCGAACACCATACCTGATTCCAATACCCATTGCCGTGATTCAGCAACGGCCAGATTAACTTCCTTGCCTGCTGCAAATTCGGCCTCCCTCTTTGCTTTTTTTTCGGCCTTCGTAAGTTTTTTCTGGCCAAAGGACTCGGCGCTGCAACCTATAACAAGCAACAAAAACAAGGCTAGGGGTTGACCCATTCTAATCTTCATATTTGCTCCTGGTCTATTTTGTCAGCAAAATTGGACTCTATCAAAATTAGTCAAAAATCGCTATTTTCGGAACCTGTCCCCCAAGATCAGGGCGCCGGTTATTTTGCCGACATCGAACCTAAGGGTTAGGCAGGTTGAACAGTTATTCAATCCACGAATGGACCCAAAGAGATTTCTGGTAGTTGGACTGGGCCGGATCGGTGACCTGGTATTGCTAACACCAGTATTCCGGGCGCTGAAGCAAGACAATCCATCCAATCAAGTTCACCTGCTGGCCAGCCACATCAACCACCAGGTGGTGAGGCCCCACCCGTATATCGATAGGGTTTACGTGGAAAGCTTCCACCCCCTGAAAAATATGCGGCTTCTCTACCAGCTTAGAAGTGGGAACTACGACTGGTGGATTGATCCCAAGGATCATAAATCTGGAACCAGCCGTTACTATTTGATTATGGCTAGTCGCGGTCGGTCGATAGGTTTCAATGAGCCCAGGTTTCGAAGGTTCACTTATGGAGTGAAGCCGCTGCGCGAACAATTCGGAATCCACATCGCTGATCGCTTCCTGCAAGCCTTGCAGCCGGTGGACATTATTAACCAGGACAACCGGCCAGTTCTGGAGGTTGGGAAAGCTGAAGCGTCGGAGCTCGATAAATTTTGCAAGGTCCAGAGATTGCATTCGTACTTCTTCATAAACATATCCAGTTCCCGGCCACAGCGGGAATGGCCAGTTGACAAATGGATTGAATTCCTTACCAGAATATCGCACATGGCTCCTGGGTTTTTGATCTCGAGCGCCCCCCACGACAAAGAGAAAGCTCATCTAATTGCCAAACAACTAGAAAATGGCCACTTTTATCCCACCCGCTCCATAAAGGACGTTTCAGCGGCACTTAGTGGTTCCGATATGGTTTTGACCGTCGATACCGCGGTAGTGCACATTGCGGCTGCCTTTAATAAGCCACTGCTGGGGTTGTACATGAACACCTACAGAGAATATACCAAGTATTTCCCCCTATCTGAGGTATCCAAATGCGTTTTTGCGGAGGAGGAAAATGCGAACGTCGATCAGATTTCCGTGGATCGGGCTTTTGACGAGTTCGTGGAATTAAGAAGGAAGATGGGAAGAATGGATTAATGGAAGAATGGAGTATTGGAAAAATATTGGAATGCTGAATGGACATGGGTAACATTCATTTGATCAAGCCCATCAATCCATCCCTCCACCAATCCACCACTCCGTCAATCCATCTTTATTCCGTCGGCTTGATCGGATACTCGTACATGATCTTGGCGACCGTCTTAGGAATGTTCTTTTCACGGTTATTCGGATTGTCGTCTACCGTGCCGCTTCCCACTGACTGCCACACTAACTTCTTGGTTTCAGCGTCGAAGACATCACAAACCAGGGTGCCAACCAGGTACTCCGATTCGTTGTAAGTGGTGGTGGATTGTCCCATCCCCATGCCCCATCCGCCGTAACCATAACCGCGATAGCCAGCTCCGTACATCCCTCCATAGTGATTGGTATATGCGGTAGTTTGGGTCTTCTGATCGATCACGATAAAGAGGGAAACGATTGCATCGCCTCCAGATTCAGTGAAAGTAATTCCTCGTTTTTCAAACTCTTTTCTGAAAGCTGCCTCAATCCGCTCTTTGTCGAAGCGATTCAAGATCTTGTCGCTGTCCTCTTGCCAGCCGAAATAGTTGAAGGTTTTGTACTTGGTAAAGTCAGCTTCTTTGTCATAATCCGATGTAACCTTCAGGCTGGAGCAGGCGCCAAGGGTCAAAATGATGGGCGTCAGCAATAAGTGTTTCAATTTCATATTCGCTTGGTAAAATTAGGAAGGAACCAGATAGTGCTCAAAGTTATTAAACCCAGGGAATTCAGCAAAAGTTTATGAAAACTTCAAATCCAAACGATGGCCTGACCGTTCAGCTCCTCCTGTCACGAAGGCCCTTCTTTCAATTTTTTGGCTTTGTTATCCTCACTGCTCGTGGTTCGGATTTTGTTCAATCTTCGATCGCTTCCAACAAAGGTATTTCCAGTGCGAGCTCGGCATTGATCATGGTCTCGATCTTGTTTTCAGCTTGATAATATCGAAGAGTCTCCTGCGGGGTAAGGATCTTCTGGAATTTCTTAAAATACCCCTTTTCAACTTTTAGTCTCTCCTGGTCAACGGCAATAGCGCTATTTAAGATTTGGGTGGCCTTTTCCCCAGACATTTTTCCGTAATTGTCAGCGAAGTCCTGAATTAAGTTAAAGATCTTGGTATTGACGGTATATAGTTTTTCTTGGAATTCATTGTATAGCGGCCAGAATTCCTTGCTTTTTTCGTCAGAGAGCTGCATCACCTCAGCAATCATCGCCTTTTTTTCGGTCTTGATGACTTCTCTGGTTACTTCGAGATAATCGTTGAACTGAGCCTAGGCTCCCAGGCAGAAAACGGCCGCTAGAAAGGTTGTTATGGCTTTTTTCATAGTATCATAAGATGATTGGTTTAAATAATATTGCAAATAAAGGCAAAAGTGGGCTGTAATTCAATCTCAAAAAGCGAAGTAATTGAAGCTCGCTTTCATAGTACGCCAGGGTAGATTCATCGAGCAGGCTAATCAAGTTTAAGATCTCTAGCACCGTTTATTTGTTGCGTTGATTTGGATAACTCTCTTCTTCAACTCGGAAAACAGAAAACGGTCCCTAGCACAAGTTTTTCACGCTCAGAAAATGGGCAAATGAGATATTGCGCTGATGGATAATTGTTTGAAAGAGCGTTTGAGTGTTTGGAAAAATGGAGGCATTGGATAACGACCGTTCCGAAAAACAGACAACCGTCCGTTAGTCCAATTATCTGGTTCTCTGAAGGGGATACCCTCAATTTTAATATCAATTTCAATGTCAACCTCAATCTCAATCTCAATCCTGCAACCAATCCCCAATAGTTAATCTCTAATACTACTTTAAATGGGTCACTGGTTCATCCGCCCGGGCAGTTCATAGTCAAGTTGATGAGTTCAAAAAAGGACTTAATGGACTGAATCATTTCCCTGAATGGGCGATAGGTAAAAAATCAACTTGGCCAACAGAACGGCCTGTTTCTGACCGTCGAGATTGGCAGTAAAGGGTACAAGCCTTAACTACGCGCAGGTCTAGGTATTGTTTCTAACCTGGCATAGTATCCCCCGTTTGATTTGAAACAAATTAGAGTATTCGGCCCATCCTTTTGGTCTGCCTTCTTCCTTTGGGTCATAATCATTTTGCAAGCGAAGCCAGACCAGGCGTGCTGGAAGCGGGACTTCCTAATTCATTCTACAGGATTAATAACCCCAGCAAAGGTCTGACGTTGTATTTTACCCTCCTCAACAATAAAAGTGTCAGTTCCAAATGGAATTTCCAAAGTTGGTGTTGCAGCGTGCCAAATAATATATGCTAATTCATTTTCAATAACCATCTTGTCCACCTCTAATGATGTTCCTTCCGTAGGAAAACTGGGCAATAATCCGGAAAAAAATGCGCTAATTTGTTCAAGGCCTTTATACGTCGAGTCAGGGGTCATTATAATTGATTCATCGGTATAATCGGCAACTATAGCCTCCAAATCATTTTGCACAAATGCATTAAGGTGGCGTTCCAGTACCTCCTTAGTTTTATCACTGCTTCTCGAAGGTTCAGCTGCAACGGCAGGTTCCTCAATTTGGACCTTTTGTTCAATAGGTCCGGAACAGGCCAACATAGTAAAAAGCCCTAAAAAGATTGGTTGAAATAACTTTTCCATGATAAATAATATTAGGTTATGGGCGCTAAGCTAGGGAATAAAATTGGTGAATCAACCAACGAAATTCTCATACATTTAAAAGCCCATTTTCGCTAACGGCCTGCGGTAGAAGTCGCCCTGAAGTTACATAGATGGACAGAAGGGATGAAGGTGGGTGGAAAGTTGATGAGGTTGTTTATCTGTTGAATTGTTAAACTGCCTACTGCCTTATTGCTTTACTCCTTACTGCTTGCTGCTTTACTGCTTTACCGCTTTCCTGCCTTCCTGCTTTACTGCCTTCCTGCTTTCCTGCCTTCCTGCCTTCCTGCTTTACTGCTTACTGCTTTACCGCTTTCCTGCCTTCCTGCTTTACTGCCTTCCTGCTTTCCTGCTTTCCTGCCTTCCTGCTTTACTGCTTACTGCGACACTGCCATCTGCCACACTGCTAACTGATCATCTGTATCTGCCAAAGCTCTTTTCATTGCTATCGGTGGGTTCGGTGGTTGAACCTGGTAGAGGTGGATAAGAATGTCGGCCGGCGGGATTGACCTTGGACTTGGGGTTAGGTTCTTCGGGGGTTAACATGGGCAATTTTTCCATATAGAAGATCTCTACCATAGGATAGCCGAAGTCTTCCACCACTTTACCTACCAGCCAATAAAATCCCCGGCCCTGAAAAGGGTATTTCTTGGCGGAGGTCGGAAAATGAGTTGTATCAAAGACGATTCCGGCCGCGTCATAAAAGGTACCGAAGTACATCGACTTCCCACCTTTAGTCATAGTATTTTTGGTAGTGATATGGTAGCCGATCATTTCAATGGGTTGATTTAGCCGTTCTTTTAGCTGGCCGGCAAGTGTGTTAGGCTTCTTATCAGTTTTTAGTGAATTAAACGGGTCACAGAGCGAGAATCCAAGCAGTTCCAATTCATCCAGGGCATCCTCGAACTGGACCGACTCCAGGGCGGGTAATTCGTATTCCTGAATAGGCTCTTCGAACAAATCGTGATTACCTGCCTGGTAGTAACTTTGATCATGGTTATTCTTTCCAAAATAAAGGTGAACGTCCCACAGCAGTTCGCTTTTGGACTTGCCGGTAAACCGCAAGGCTCCTATCCGAACCAGTATCCTCATTTGTTCCAGCCCAATGGGTATTCGCCTGATAAAATTGTCCAGGCTGGCATAATCTCCATTTTGTCGGCGCTCAATGGGAATTAGTTGGGCTATTTTGCTTTCCAGGCTCTTGAGGTGGATGAAACCAATGTAGATTGACTTCTCATAGATGTTGGTAGTGTAATCGCTGTGATTGACGCAGGGAGATTCAATTATGGCACCTTCCATTCGGGCCTCATGGAAGTAAAATTCGGTTTTATAAAATCCACCAAAGTTATTGATCACTCCTACCATAAACTCCAAAGGGTAATGCGCTTTCAGAAAAAGGCTCTGGTAACTTTCTACGGCATAACTGGCGGAGTGGCCTTTTGCAAAGGAATAGCCGGAGAAGCTCTCTATTTCGAACCATACCCTTTGAGTGATCTCCTCCGGATAGCCCCTTTCCCTGCAATTCTCAAAGAACTGTTCTTCTACTCGCCTAAATTCAGCCCGGGATCGGAATTTCCCCGACATGCCCCGTCGCAGGATATCAGCTTCCGACAGCGTCAGGCCAGCGAAATGATGAGCTACTTTAATGACATCTTCCTGGTAGACCATTACTCCATAAGTTTCTTCCAGTAATTCTCCCATCAGTGGGTGCAGGTATTCGAACTCCCCGGGGTGATGGTGACGATGGATGTATTCCCTCATCATTCCGGACCGGGCGACTCCAGGTCGAATGATTGAACTGGCGGCCACCAGGGTTCGATAGTTGTCACACCCAAGTTTTCCCAGTAGCTGTCTCATTGCTGGAGATTCAACATAAAAACAGCCCATAGTTCTGCCTTGGCGCAGCAGCTTCTTTATCTTCTCATCTTTCTTGAACTCATGAAATTGACTGATGTCAACTTTGCTCTTGCGGTTTTTGGAAATAATCTCTACAGTGTCTTTGATGTGCCCCAACCCCCGTTGACTCAAAATGTCGAATTTATAGATTCCAACATCTTCGGCGGCATGCATTTCAAAGTGAGCCGTAGGGTAACCTTTGGGGGGTAGATCGGTGGCCGTGTAGGCGTAGATCGGTTCTTCGGTGATCAGGATTCTGCCGGCATGGATCGAAAGGTTAGCTGGCATGTGCATTAGCCTTTGAGCATACTTGAAGATCAAGCGGGTAACCCCATCTTTGTCATGGTAGTATTGCGGATATTTTACTATTTGGTCAATCTCATTTTTGGGTAATCCGAACACTTTCCCTAATTCCCGTAGCACTGATCGGTCTTTGAACGTGGTATGGGTACCTAGCAGGGCAGTATTTTCAATACCATGCCGGTCAAATATGTAACGGGTAACTTCATCCCGGTCTTTCCAGGAAAAATCAATATCAAAATCGGGCGGTGAGCTGCGTTCCGGGTTCAGAAAACGCTCGAAATAGAGATCTAATTCAATTGGATCAACATCGGTCAATCCCAGGCAATAAGCGGTGATGCTGTTGGCTCCGCTGCCCCGGCCAACATGGGAAAAATTCTTTCGGCGGGCAAATTGTACGATATCATCGCTGATCAGGAAATATGATTCGAAGTTCCGTTTCGATATTATTTCTAATTCCTTATCCAGTCTATCCTGGGCCACCTTTTTTTCGCGGGGGAATTGGTGACTATATCTTCGCTCGAATCCGGCATACGCTAACGATTTCAAAAGGTGGTGGTCATTTAGCCTGCTGCCGGTAAAGGTCCTTTTGTTTTTATCCGTGTTAAAGTCCAGTTTGAAATGGCATTGTTCCAGAAGTCGCTTGGAGGTGGCGATCATCTCCGGATACCTCCGGTAATGATCCATCAGTTCCTGTTCAGGGACCATAATTTCAGATCCATGAGCTTGTTGTTCAGCAGAAAGTTTACTTAGTAGAGTATTATTTGCTACTGCTCGCAACAGCCGATGGACGTTGAATCCGGTTTTACTTTTAAAAGTGACCGGATGATGTATGACCAACTTATGGATTTCCTTGACAAACGAGGATGTAAGGATCCTATTGATCTGGTGGATTCTGACTCCTACATATTCATTTTCTCTTAGTTGAGCTGGCTCAATGGTTCCCCAAGGATAAATTAAAAAAACCCGATCGAACTCAGGCGGGTACTTCGGTAAGGGCGTATCGCTAAGATTATGTTGGGAGAGGAAACGATTTAGCTCTGTGAAACCGTCGTTGTCCCGGGCAATGCCGATGTAGAGCAGTTGATTCTGATCATCGCTGAATTCAATACCCATAGCCACATCGAGCGCAAAGCCGTTGAGTTCTTGTTCCAGGATGCGGAGCATTTCAATGTACCCCGAGGTATTGTTGATATCAGTCAAGACCAATTTGTGAACATCACATCTTTTGGCCTCCTGGATCAAATCCTGAGGTGACAAAATGCCGTATTTGAAGCTAAAGTGAGTGTGGCAATTCAGGTACAACAGCTAGGGGTTTATTTGTTGGACTGTTTAATTGTTGAATTGTTAGGGTAGGGTCCATTATTGGGTTGTTAAGCTGAACTGAAACCAAGAATTGCTACCTGAGGCTTGGTTGAAATCCCCAGTGCTAATAGCAAAAATACCAATTATATTAGTATTTTTATGCCCATTTCAACATTTCCCGTAATCTGGTCATAAATTGAACAATTGCCCAACCTTACTAACCTCTATACTAAAATAATTAGTAATTAATTTGCATGATCGACGACCATTCCCTAATTTTATGAGTATAAATACTAATTTAAGTAGTAGCCTGAGTAAGAAATGAGTCAGAGTAAACCACTGGATTATAAATTAAAATTGTCCTCGAAAAGACTAAAATCAGGCAAGTATCAGGTAAAGTTTCACCTGACTAAAGCGGAGCACAAAGACTTATACGGATACTTGCTTACTTCGGGCGGGACCAGCGTTAAAGAGGTTGTAACCAGGATCTATGATAGGCTCGGTCTGCGTGATCATTCCAACGGGTCACTGGATTGGAATCCCTTCGAGGACAAGGAGATTGTGATATTTGAAACCCCCTAATAATAAAGAGCATGGAAATTCAGGAAGCCATACGAATTGAAGAATATAAATGTGAAACCTCCTGTCCGAATTGCAGCCAAAAGTTATCGGTAGCCTATAAAAATGTGGTTGAACAGGATGTCGTTGAATGTGACATTTGTGGCCAGATGATCAAACTAGTGGATCAGGAAGGAGCTACCAAAAGATTTGTTGCCAAAATCAATCGTCTGTTGAACAACCTGGACAAAGAATTGGGGCTTTTGGATAATTTACCAACTGACGCTCAAATCAAAGATTATGACACTGGTAAGTAACAATCTCAAACTGCTGAGGAAGAGGAATCATTGGACGCAGGAGCAATGTGCGGATCAATTGGACATAAAAAGATCCCTGCTAGGGGCATATGAGGAAGGCAGGGCGGACCCTCCATTAGAGAATCTTCTTAAAATCGCAGAGGTGTTTAAATTGTCCGTGGACGAATTGGTAATCATCGATCTAAACCGTATTAGCACTCAAACGATTGAAGCGAAACAGAGCAGTGAACCGGCCCTGAAGATTTTGTCTATTACGGTGGATTCCCAGGATCAGGAGAATATTGAGTTGGTCCAGCAGAAAGCCGCGGCAGGGTACCTGAATGGCTATGCCGATCCCGATTACATAGAATCTCTACCCCGATTCAGCCTGCCAATGCTACCTCAAGGGGGAACCTACAGGGCGTTTGAAATTTCCGGCGACTCTATGTTACCGATTCAGCCCGGAACCGTGATCATTGGCCGGTATTTGGAGGGATCATCGGATCTGAAGGATGGCAGAACCTATGTCTTGGCTACGTATAACGACGGGGTGATCTATAAACGGGTTTACAATAGAATCAAAGAGAACCAAACTCTGGAAATGGTTTCGGATAATCCAGGCTATTCTTCTTATAAGGTTCCAGTCAGTGAGGTCCTGGAGATTTGGGAAGCGAAGGCTTTTATGAGTCTCCAATTTCCAGATCCGGCTAGCAACGAAACAATGACTCTGGATCGACTGGCTGAGATAGTGCTTGATTTGCAGAATCAGGTGGCTAGGTTGCAAAAGTGACATTTGCGTATTTCTTTTTTCAAGATTTGATAGGCGAAGCAGATCCGTTGATTCCTTATTCAAGCCGTTGCAGATTTATCGTCCAGGATGAGCTGGCAGCTGATTTTCCACCTGGCACTTCACAGACCAACTAACGAATATTGATTCTTGCCGGTAAGCCACCGGGAACTACATTCGGGACATGCTATTAAACAATGTGGATTGATTGGCAACATTACCTTGGCACTTAGATTCAATTCTTATTATTAATTACCGGATTAAGATATATATACAGCATTTGAGTGCAGAGGATTAAGCTTTTTTCGTAGTACACGTTTAAAAACCATTCCAAAGGACCAGGTATTCAACCACCTTGGGAAAACCTTGCCGCTGTAATAAAGGAACTTATTAACCAATCCGGGAATGGCGATCCTTCTTTTGCCTAAATTCCTGAAAACTGCCTGGGCGATGTCTTTCGGCTTCATGGGATTAAGTGGTAGGCCGCTGAAGTCATACTCTGATGCCAGATTGGTCTCGGTAAACCCGGGAGTGACAACCAGTACATCAATGTTATGCGGTTTGAGTTCAGCTGCCAAACCTTCTCCAAAAACCAGATCATAGGCTTTAGAACCGGCGTAGTTGGCAATCATAGGAACCCCCTGAAATGATACAATTGATGATAGTATTACAATTCCACCCTTACGCCTTTCAAGCATCTTTTTCGCAAAATGATGACTTAAACGTAAAAGTGCAGTGGTATTCAGCGTTAGTGAATTGGCCAAGTCCTCTATGGGGATGTCGGTGAAATTTCCTGAGTCCTCCTTACCGGCATTATTCACCAATAATCCGATATCGTATTGGGCCGTTTGATCAATTACTTTATGGATGTCATCCACTTTAACCAAATCGGCAGGGATTACTTTCGTCTCAATGTCATATTGATCTACCAGATCTGTAGATAAATCCCTTAGCTTCTCTTTGTTCCTGGCTACCAATACAACATTCAAGCCCTGAACGGCCAATTGTTCGCTGATTGCTCTTCCTATTCCGGAAGAAGCGCCGGTTACCAATGACCAGGGTCCGTATTTAGTTACGTTTTTAATGGTGTACATACAACTTATAGTTAATTAAAATTAATTCAACAATGCTCGTTCCAACTGTCGAATACCATCTCTCACGGCGATTCCCACTTTATCCTCAATCTGAAATTGAATATCATGCCAATCTTCATGCATACTTTCCACTTTCGTCTTTCCTTTTTTGGTTAGGTGAAGGGACAGGCTCTTATATCCTTCCACTTTGGTGGTGTCAATTAAACCCAGTTTCCTAAGCTTTTGCAGATTACGACTTAAGCTTGATCGTTCCAGGATTAGTCTCTTACCGATCTCCGACTGATGGATGCCCGGTGTGCCAGCGATCACGAACAGAATATTCAACAAACTGATATCAATTCCATAATGCTTTAGATGTTCATTGTACTGGTTTGACATCAAACGCCCCAAGCGTCTGAATCGCATCGCCAAACAATCTCGAAACTCCATTGAGTCTTCTATCTTTTTCATTGGTATACGAAGGTATTATTGTAATGTTGTATATACAATTAATTTGCAAGACTTTTCACTGTAAACAGAAAGGGGTCGCCGTTTTGGCGATCCCCTTTCTCAAAAATCACAAGGCATCTTTAATTCATTATCCCCTGTGGGATAGCCGTTTGATCAACGACCTGGTGAGAAGCTTTCCACTCACTCGAAAGACTGGAAAACTTCATTTCCTTAAACTTTGGGAACCCCTGCTCCTTCTCATACTTCTCCATGTTCCAGACAGGTGTTAACATGGCCTTTATCATAAAGCCTATGGCCTTGATCTTATTGGCAATGGTTTGTTTGGCCATGGGTTGAGTCAAAAGGTATCTTTTAACTATTGTCTCAAAATCATCGGCTTCTTTTCCGACTATGTCTTTTACCACACTGGTAGGAGCATTTATGGCCCAGGTTCCTTTGTGGCCTTCCTGGACATAATGCCTTATCTGTGAACTGTCCATTTGTGAAACCCCTGAAGCTCTTAGCACTCTGGAGATCATCTTTTCAGAAAGCGTGGTAGATTTCACTTTCCTTCCGATCACTTTTGCAATAACCGAAGCCATTTGATCAGCGGTCAATAATTCACGGCCGGTTATCCTGTAAGTCTTATCAACATGCGATTCCGGTGCTTTAAGAATGTGCGCAGCCACCAGCCCAATATCTTCACTGGACGGAGGGGCATTGCTTCCAAAGTCGGGCAACATTCCAAATTGTGTCAACGGTTCTGGAGTCATGAAATAGATGAAACCAAATAATCCGGGATTTAAGAAAGTCACTTTTGTATTGGTCAATCTCTTAAAGGACTGGTCCACAAGCCAATGTTCTTTGGTATAAATCGAGGGGTTCGTGTTTGATGAGAGCCATTGTGTCAATAGGACTACATGTTCTGTTTTGGCCTCTTCAAGTGCTGCGGCAAAAGTCTCCCCCTGATAAAGTACATTGGGATAGGTAGGAACAAAGTAAGCTCTTTGAACTCCCTTCAAGGCTTGCCTTACATCTCTGATATCTTCAATGTCCCCTACAAATATTTCAGCTCCTGAAGATTTAAGATCTTTAGCTTTTTTGCTGCTAGGGTTCCTTACTAAAGCCCTAACTGGAAATCCTAATTTTAACGATTCTTTAGCAGCAGCGTAACCGGTGTTCCCGTTCGCTGCGGTGATTAAAATTTTCTGTTTCATTTCTTTACTTTTTTGTTGAACGATTTTTTCCGAACCATCCAAGTCAAGTCAAGTTGATCTTCCGAATGGTTACAATAGGATAAACGCCGTTGATCAAAGCGTTTCTTTTAGAATTGGCTCAATTACTTGTTCGATTGGCTCAAGCGGTACTGGGTTGGAGAAAGCTTATATTTTGCTTTAAAAGAATTCGAAAAGTGAGCGGTATCGCCCAACCGACAATCCTGGGCTATGGAACCGATGCGCTCATCTGAGACTTTTAGTAGTTTTGCTGCTTTTTCGAGTCGGCGGTTTTTGATGAAGTTTGCCGGACTATCCTCATAAACTTTCTTAAACTCCCGCTTAAACGATGCTAGACTGTTATTGGTTAATTCTGCAAGATCAGAGATCGATAAGGGTGAAAAGATATGAGCCTCAACAATTTCTTTGAACGAAAAAGATTTTGCTGAAAACAGGTTGTGCATGATTTCAATGACAGATGCGGCATCTTCTGTCTTAAGTAGCAAAAGAACTATTTCTCTGACCTTTAACACCAATAGTTCCTCATCTATCACAGCTGGATTTTCAAAATAAAAGAGCATGCTATCTATGTATTTTTTTATGAGATCGTCCGCTCTGACCAGCGTCATATTTGATCGATAAGGTATCTGGTCTTTACTTTTCAAGAAATCGGGTATCTCTTTTTCATAAATGCGCTTCATTACTTCTGGATAAAAATGAATTGCCACGATGCCAATACGACCGGTATTCGGGTCGGGGGTGCCCTCATACATGTAATTCCCGCATTTCATCAAGACACCTTCCTCTTGTTGGATAACAATATGGTCTTCCTCGGAGTAGGAATTATTGCCTCCTTCTAAAACGTATAAGAAACAAGCCTCATTGGGAAGAGGATTCTGTCTTTTGAAGGGCGGGGTAACTATGGCTTTTTCAAAAACCTTCTTTTCAAATAAATTAATGACCCGATGCTCTACAACCATTATGGCGGAACCGATAAACTACGGCATTTTGGTATTTAGCTTTTTCATAAGCCCCTCTAAAGTGGTAGGCGCCTAAGAGATTATGAGACTGAAGATAGAAATTCTTAATTCAGACTCGAAATGTTTAATCAACCACGTCTTTTAGACCCGTATTAAATAGAGTGAGGGGGAGTCGGTGAAGTGCAGCTCACGCGACACTAGTCGTGATTTCCAAGAATCGGATGGGTAAAAGCTGACACTCAATGACTATCCTTTCTTCTTCGCTCATTAAGATCGAGCGGCTACCGGACAAGCTCTAAGGTTTCTCTTCGACGTACCTTACCATTGGTGGCCTCAATGAACCTGGACACGTAGAAGAGGGACCTTGGTGAGTGTGTACTTCCTAAACCTTTCCTCAACTTATCCAGCGTCTGGGACTCATCAGAATCTGTCGGTTCAGGCCCCTCAATTATCATAACCAGCCTTTGACCAAGGCGAGGGTCCGCAACGCCTGCTATGAAAAACCGGCGGTCAAAGGTTTCAGGCTTCAGGATCCTGAATATCTTTTCCTCCACGCTTTCCGGGTTGATCTTCAGGCCCCCCGAGTTTATCACATTATCGATTCGGCCCAACCAGCGGAATTGATTCTGTCCCGATAATTCTATCAGATCATTGGCCACGATGGGAGAGTCGAGAAGTTCCGGTGCTTCAATCCGTATGCATCCACGATGATCTTGACTAATTTCCACGCCAGGCAGGGCTTGAAAGAATTTCGACCGATGCTTCCCATTGATTCTTCGCAGGGCAATGTGAGAGGCGGTTTCAGTCATCCCGAAAGTCGCGTACAATGGAGCCTGGACTTGTTGAGCAAGCGCTTCAAGCTTCGGATCCAGGGCAGCCCCTCCTACCAGAATACACTTCATACGGTTTAGTATTTCCAATTTGCCGTCGTCGGCAGCCAGTATTTCCCCCAGTTGCAGGGGTACCAGTGATATTAAATCAAAATGGAAGTTTGAGGGCATGTTGTGCACCGGATTTGAGACAGGCTCTACCGCAGTCATGTTTAGACCTAGTTCAAATCCCCTAACCAACATCATTTTGCCTCCGATAAAAGAAGTTGGTAAGCAAACCAAAGCCGTGTCTCCGCGACTAATGCCAAGATACCTTGCTGTTTTGGCGGCACTGGCTTTCATACTTTCCCGGGTCAGAACAATAGACTTGGGCGATGCGGTGGAACCGGAGGTATGCATCTTGAAAGTATTTGCTCCTGATAACCATCGGCGGGAAAAGTCGATCGTGCTTTTTTCAAATTCAGTGGCGAGCTCAATAGGAACACCGTTGGCGATATCAATATAAGTAAGCTCCCGCCCATTTAAGATCATGGAGGTTGGCCAGTCTTTACGAGCGATCATGGAGCGGGATTAGGGGAACTTAGGAAATTGATCGAAGTCCGGCTTTCTTTTATCCATGAACGCATCTTTCCCTTCCTTGGCCTCATCACTTAAATAATAAAGTAAGGTAGCATGGCCGGCTAGTTCCTGAATCCCGGCCTGACCGTCAAGTTCGGCATTGAAAGACGCCTTCAGCATTCGAATTGCTAAAGGACTTTTTTCGATGATCTTCCGACTCCATTCTACATAGGTTTCCTCCAGTTCCTGGAGGGGCACCACTTTGTTAACCAGGCCCATACCCAGGGCGTCGTTGGCGTTGTATTGGTCGCATAGGAACCAGATTTCACGGGCTTTTTTCTGACCCACGATTCTGGCCAGGTATGAAGCCCCGAAGCCCCCGTCAAAACTGCCTACTTTGGGTCCGGTTTGTCCGAATCGGGCATTATCGGCTGCAATGGTAAGATCGCAAACCACATGAAGGACGTGTCCCCCTCCAATGGCCCATCCTGCTACTGCCGCAATAACTGCCTTGGGAATTGATCGGATCTGCTTTTGCAGATCCAGGACATTTAACCGCGGTATCGTGTCCGACCCTATATAGCCGCCGTGTCCGCGTACCGATTGGTCTCCACCACTGCAGAACGCTTTCCCCCCCTCGCCGGTGAGCACAATAACTTTGATCCTCTCATCTTCGCGGCAGAGGTTCATGGCATCGATCATTTCTTGAACCGTCTTTGGGGTGAACGCGTTGTGCACATCGGGTCTGTTTATGCTTATCCGGGCAATGCCCTGGTAGTGTTGGAACAGGATTTCTTTGAATTCCTTTAAAGTTTCCCAAGGATACTTAAGCTTCATAACTCTTTTGAATTAATGTCTTGTACTGATGAAAGACGGTCGTATTAATGGCCGCATCGGTTGTAACTTCCAGAATGCCAGCGCCACTGTTAGGTTCCAAAAATCGCGGCAGCGCTTCGTTCAGATTCTCTGCGCTATCGCATTCAATATACGGCAACTGGTAATCTTCTGCGGTCCTCTTAGCATTGAGGCTTTGGGTGCCTACGAAATAATCGTCCAATTCGGGCTGGCTGGAAGGACCCTCAATCAATCGAAATATTCCTCCCCCTTGGTTGGCGAGTATGATGATCTTGAGATTGTCCGGTTTATGCCGGTGCCAAAGTGCGTTGCGATCGTAGAAGAAGCTAACATCTCCAACCAAAAGAATCACAGTTCTTTTGGTGGAAAGGGCATCTCCAACTGCGGTGCTTAAACATCCATCGATTCCGCTGGTACCCCGATTACCAAAGAATTGAACATCGCTCTCCGTACTCCATGACGCGAGAAGATTCGCATACCTGATGGCCATCGAATTCCCGAGGTGAAGGTTGGAATTGGAGACCAGATTTGGAAGAAGGATCTGGACTGCATGAAATTCAGAGAACGGTTGGCTGGGGAAAAAATCAACTTGCATTTGCCTTATGCTCTGATTGGCATGTTTCCAAATCCCCAAATACTGGTTTTGGTTTTGCCCGGTGTCCATCCTGGAGTTGATCATCGTCAGGAAGCCAACAGGAGACGCCGAAATACTTCGGGTTAAAGATTTGAACGGGTCAGCGAATTCGGGATATTCTCCGATATGCCAATGGTGTTCCGGGGGAAGATTTCTCAGGAGCAGTTTTAGGTTCTTGGATACAACCGATTTGCCAAGGGTTATCAACAGATTTGGACGAAATTGGTGGGCCTGACCGTTTGCCTGTATCAAGAAAGAATCGTACAGTAAAATGCGGTTTGCTCCCAGGATCTGATTGGACAGGATGTCCGCGACCACGGGCAATTTATATTTTTCCGAGAACAAGCTTATAGCCTTGCTCAATTCGGTATCGGCCGGATTTTGCCCCATCACGATCAGCTTGGATTGACTTTGGTTCCAGTCTCCTGTCAAGGCCTTCCAGTTCAATGATTGCGCTCCAGGCCTCCCTATTTCAGAGCTAACTACCTTGACATTGGGGCTTGGAACGAACTGCTCCTCTTTCGTAGGGTAAAAAGGCTCCCGAAAAGGGCAGTTTATGTGGACCGGCCCGGCTGCCGGATGACTACTTAGATTGACGGCTTTGGAAACCATCCTTTCCACCTGCCATGCAGATTCAGCGTTATCCAAATCGGTTGGCAGCTTGAAAAACCCTTTGACATGATCGCCATATATATGGTCTTGTCTAATGGTTTGGCCGTCCCACTGGTCAGTCCATTCAGGTGGCCGGTCGGCTGTGAATAGCACCAGGGCAACGTGCTGGTAATAGGCCTCGGCAACTGCCGGCGCTAAATTGTAAACGGCTGAACCAGAGGTGGATACAATCACAACTGGACGGCGACTGCCCAACGCCATACCTAAGCCGATAAATCCCGCACTACGCTCATCGTTAATCGAAAGGAGTTCCAGGTTTGGATTTCGGGCGAAAGCCAGAGTAAGGGGCGCGGATCTTGAACCCGGACATGAAATAACTTTTCTCACCCCTAACTCATAGCAGATCTGGGTAAGGTTGACAATCGGCTGGAAAATCATACCCCTGGTTTGGGATCAAAAATAAGGCAAAGAATAATAAGAGTTATGGTTTTACCAGGTTAAGCAGGGTATCGCATTTGAGTTCGGTTTCAAGCCATTCTTTTTCAGGCTTGGACTCGGCGGTAATTCCTGCTCCGGAATACAATACGGCCTTGTCCTCCAAAAGCTGCATGCAACGTAGATTTACAAAGATATCGGTGGAACCCATGACGTTGGTTGGTCCGAGAAATCCTGAATAATAGGCTCGATCGAATGCTTCCGTTTTCTGAATAAAATCAAGGGCCTCGTCTTTGGGCATACCGCAAACAGCAGAGGTGGGGTGAAGCAACTCCAGCATAACCGTTCCCAGCTGGGGAAAATTGACCGCTGTTAGATCAACCAGGTAGTCCGTCCTAAGGTGAATTAAGTTGGCGGCACGAACCGTTCTGGGGCCTACCTCTTCAAACTCTCGTAATCTGATCTTTTTGAAGCAATTGATTATGTACCGGCTGACAAGCGCTTGCTCTTCAATTTCTTTTTGGGTCCAGGCAACATCAGGAAGAGCAATATTGGGATCGAGGATTTGAGTTCCGGCTAAAGAAGTCGTCCTGAAAGTAGAGTCATCAATTCCAATAAGAGTCTCCGGAGAGGCTCCAATCCAGGTTCCCAAGCTGGGAACTGAAACCAGGGATACAAACGCGTTATGATAAGTTTGACATATCAGGAAGAAATTAGCCACCGGATCAAAAGTCGCAGACAACGGGATGCTCTTTACCTTTGAAAGTACCACTTTTTGAATATCTCCTCGGGCGATCAAATCAATGGCACGCTCTACATTTCGGAGATATTCCTGCGAGCTTGTGTCCTTCATTTCCAGATCGGGGCCCTGATGCCAAGGAGCCTGGCTGATGTTGGCCATCTGATCAGGGGTGAATTGGAAGTCACGGATCAGTTTGCTCTTGTCATTTGCAGCAAGGGGATGGACCGAGATCTGCTTCTCCTCTGAGTGGTAGTGCACATCAGCTTGAATCAAAACGGTCTTGTCCAGATCGGGATTGGCAAAGGGACTAAATACAAATCCTTCCGGCAAGTCGTCTAAATCGGCTTTTGTCCGTTTGAGCTCGCCTGAGAGGTCAGCTATGAAATGTTTTTGATTTTGCCCCGGGAGCTGCCACATTGCGAAGGCCAATGTGTTTTGGTAAGCCTTGCCGGCCAAATAGCTAAAAAGGGCGGATTGATCAAATCCGGAAACGGCTGGGCGGTCAAAGGTTTGGAACTCGGACATTAGCGTTTATCAATAATTGCCAGGGTTATGCGGCTGATACAGACCAGGTTGCCGGTTTGGTCGGTGATCTTAATTTCCCATACCTGGGTTTTCCGACCCAGATGAACTGGTCGAGCAGTACCTTCCACAAAGCCATCTTTGATGGCTTTGATATGATTAGCGTTTATGTCCAGTCCAACGCAGAATTGCTGATCCGGGTCAAGCGTCAGAGTCGCTGCCTGGCTTCCAAGGCTTTCAGCCAAGACTACAGATGCTCCGCCATGCAGAAGCCCGAAAGGTTGATGGGTTCTATGGTCCACCGGCATCCTTGCCGATAGATGGTTTTGCCCAATTTCAGTATACTCTATACCCAGGTGTCCGATCAAGCTGTTTTGGCTGAACTCGTTCAGGTACTCGACAGTGGCCTTTGGGTCAAACATATTTGGTTTCTGGCTCCGTTGGTTTATTTTCGCCCCGATCGAGGGCAAAAATATAAAAAATTGACTACCAAAAAAATCTACCTGATTCGCCATGGGGAGACCGAATTCAATCGGAAGAAAGTAGTTCAGGGTAGCGGGATTGACGCTCCCCTGAATGATATCGGTCAAGCCCAGGCCGCGGCCTTCTATGAAGGCTATAAAGATATTGGCTTCGACAAAGTGTATACCTCGGCCCTCAAACGATCCATCGAGTCGGTTGCATTATTTATCACCCACGGATTGCCCTGGGAGTCCTTTTCTGAACTCAACGAAATAAATTGGGGTTCAAAAGAAGGAATGCCCTTTAACGAGCAGGATCATCAGTCTTATCAGGAAGTTACCGAAAGCTGGCGACGGGGCGAAATCAATCGGGCCATTGCCGGAGGAGAAAGTCCTAAGGATGTTTTCATTCGCCAAAAGGTTGCCCTCGAAAGGATAATGGCTCGTACAGGGGAAAAGATGATACTAATCTGCATGCACGGCCGGGCGATACGGATCTTTTTGTGCCTGCTGCTCAATTATGACTTGAGCCATATGGACATATTTCCTCACAGAAATATGGGTCTCTACGTTTTGTCTTATACTGGCACTATGTTCTCGGTGGATACATACAATGACGGATCTCATCTGGATCAGTTAACCGCTAGCAAGCCACTTTTATAGTATCCGGGACAGGAGCTACTTTAATCCATCCAAGGCGGACTTGGCCTTGTTGTCAATGCTGTTCTTATAAGGATGCCTCTTATAAGTAAGAGCTTGTTGGAAGTACTTTCGGCCCAAGTCTATTTTTTCTCTTCTTTGGTAGATATACCCGAGTTGTAGGCACGAGTTTGGAGCGAAATACCAACTTTCACCCTCGGAATTCTCGACGACGAGCTTATATTTTTCAGTCGCTTGATCCAGCTTTTTGGTTTGGTGCAGAAGCCTTGCCTGGCGGTAGGTAAATTCGGCAGATTCACGTTTAGTTTTGAAATCGCTCGGTTGATGCTGCTCTATCAGGGTTATGGCGTTGGAATAAAATCCACCATCCGTTAGAAGCCGGATTTTCATTAATATCGGGTTGGGATACCCCTGTTTTATTTGTCGGTCGGCTTGCTTATCAGCTTCAGTAAACGTCAAGCCGTTGTCGCGGGCCAGGATAAGGTATTCTTTCGCAAGTTCCACTTGGCCTCCAAGCCAATAACTTAAGAAGATCTTGTAATAGGCATCTTTGATGAGATTCTTTCCACGAAATTCATCCAGGAAGCGATTGAGATTTTTTATCGCCAGGGCGTAGTCGCCTTGCTGAAGATGGGCTTCTCCTTTTAGGTAAAACAAGGTAGGTAGCTGAAGATATGCCGGGCGGTGCAGGTGGTTTTGTTCCAGGATCTTGATGGCCTCCTCGGCTTGGCTGTTTTTCATAAGCAACAAGGCCAGCAAATATTGTAGAAACAGGCTCTGAGGAGTCTCATCATAATGGTCGCCTATGGTAGCAATTGCTTCGGTTTCATTGTGAAGTAGGTACCCATGGACCGTTGCAAGCAAAACACTGGATTCAAACTGAAATAAATCGTGCGAATTCTTTACGTCCTCAAGTTCTTCGACGCCTTCCAGGATTGTTCCATCAACGCCCATTAAGTACAAAAGCCAGGAATATTTCTCCGGTACTGAACCGATCAGGATATGAAGCAGCCCAAGAGTTTTGTTGTCAGGAAGGAATTCTGGGAAGGCCCTTGAGTTTTCGGTAGCATATTTGTAAGCCTGCCGTACTGACCACGCGCTATTGAACCGTTCGCCAAATTTAATTTTTACAAATGCCCACTGAAGCTTAACCTCCGCCGCTAAGAACAAACGGAATGGATCCGATTCGCTCATTTCCTTTGCCAAGTTTAACCGGATCTTTTCATTTGGGCCTTTCTGTTCGTATAGACCCAGGTCCTCGGTGATCAGCAATTCCATTACATCGCGCAGATTCTGGATATAGATGATGGCTGGGTAATCCCGCTCAGTTGGCGAACCCAACGAAGGTAGCTGGGCCATGGCTGAGTCCATCTTGAGCTCAAGTAGAAGCCGGTAGCTGGATTTCACCGCTGGCGAAAAACGGGGGTCCGTCTGGCCCGGCGAGCTTAAGACACTCAGAAAATATGCGCACAAAAATAGGGGGTGGGTTAAAACCAGAATTGGTGAAAAACTCACCAATTTCTGTTTAAGAAGTCCAGTGGTTTTAAGAATCAGTGGTTTGAAGAATAGTAAATGGAATGCTTTTGGGGGGTTAAAAGAAATCAACTTTTTTGATAACCCCACTGGAAATTTCCCGATGATTCAAAATCAGTGTTGACCTATTTGGCGGCAGCTTTGGTTGTTCTCCTTCTTTTTTTGACCGGTTCTTCGAGCACCTTATCTTCTACGTCCGCAAGTATTCTTCCGCAATGTTCGCAAACGATTATCTTTTTCCTTTCACGAATGTCCGCTTGCCTTTGCGGAGGCACAATATTGAAGCATCCACCACAGGCCCCTCTTTTTACCGTCACTACGGCCAGTCCATTGATCGCGTTGCCCCTTATCTTATCGTAGGACATCAGCAACCGCTCTTCAATGCTCCTACTGGCCTTATCCCTGGATTTACGTAATTTTTGCTCCTCTTCTTCGCTTTCCGCGATCAGGCTATCCAACTCTCCCTTTTTGCTTTCCAGATCCTTTAACCTTTCGTCCAGGAGTGCCTGGGTTTCTTCAATTTCCCCATTTTTCGCTTCGATCTTGGCATGAGCTTCCTTTATGTGCTTCTCATGGATTTGTATTTCCAGGTTTTGCAGTTCGAGTTCCTTGGTAATCGCGTCATACTCCCGATTGTTTCGAACGTTCATTTGCTGCTCTTCGTACTTCTTTATCAGCTTTTCGGCATCTTTGATTTCCGACTTATTCTGGGAGATGTTTTGATTCAAATCTTCCAGATCCTGTTGGTAATTTTGAATCCGGGTCTCGTACCCGGTGACCTCATCTTCCAGGTCACCTACTTCTTCTGGGAGAGCACCCCTTACCTTGGAAATTTCGTCTAGCTTCGAATCCAAGCCCTGCAATTTGATTAGGGCTTCAAGTCTTTGTGAAACTGTGGTATCCATCAAATGTTAAAAGTATCGTACCGGATTGGTGCTACGTTGGGATAAATTGAGGGCAAAACTAGTAAATTTTTCAGATAATCGTTCTCCCAGCAATTCTTTTGTGAAGGCCTCGCTTTCATAGTGGCCAATGTCGGCAATTAGAATTTTACCTTCTGCTTTAAAAAATTCATGGTACTTGAAATCAGAGGACACAAAAGCTGAAGCTCCTGACTGGATGGCCTGATTCAAAAGAAAGCTCCCCGATCCTCCGCAAACAGCCACTTTGTGCACCTGATGAGTGAAAGGTGTGTGCCTTATGCGTTCCAGGCTCATGGATGTCTTGAGATGCTGAAGAAACTGGGCACCATCGATAGCCTTAGGTAACTCTCCCATCATACCGGATCCAATTTGGGAGTTGTGGTTTTCAACCGCATGGATATAGTAAGCTACCTCTTCATACGGATGAGCTTTTTTTAAAGCATCAATAACGAGCACCCGCAAATGGCTCGGAAAGACAAGCTCTATCCGGTCTTCTTCTGTCTTTTCCAACTTCAATGGAGTTCCGATATGGGGCGTGGCCAGTTCAGCGGGGCGAAAACGCCCGGTGCCGTGGGTTCTGAAGCTGCAATGATCATAATTTCCAATTACCCCGGCACCAGCCTGATGCAGGGCATCTAACACCTTTTCAGTTTCCGCAGCAGGAACAAATGAAACCAACTTGGATTGTGTGCCCATTTTAGGCGCCAGGATTCTCGTATTGGATAGTCCCAGTTTCTGAGAGATTTTGTGATTCACCCCGTCCGCCATGTTGTCCAGGTTGGTATGGATGGCATAAATGGCCAGGTCATTCTTGATCGCTCCTATTACCGTTCTTTCTACATGGTTCTCACCGGTTAAGCGGCTGATTCCGTGAAAGATGATCGGATGGTGTGAGATCACCAGGTTGCACCCGTTATCGAGGGCTTCCTGAATTATATCCTCGGTTGTATCAATAGTTATCAAGACCCCTGTTACTTCATCCTCGGGATTTCCTACCAGCAATCCGGAGTTGTCATAGTCCTCTTGGTATGGCGGAGGAGCAATGCTTTCAAGGTAGGTTAAGACTTCTCGTATTTTGGTCATTGTATTCTGATTGGGTCACTAAAATTAGGTAATTAGGCTTAAATTTATTGATGACTATTAATTTCTACCAGAAGGTTGAGGATAGAATGAACCCGCTGAAATTCTTGCTGTGGCCTTTTTCCATTGTTTACAGCGGGATCACCCACCTCAGAAACCTCTTATACGATTGGGGCCTTGTTAAGTCCACCCGATTTGAACTGCCCATAATAGGGGTGGGCAACCTCCGGGTTGGCGGTACGGGCAAAACACCGATGATCGAGTACCTTATTCGCCTGCTTGGGACTGAATTCCGAATTTGCACCATAAGTCGAGGCTATGGACGCAAATCCTCCGGATTTATTCTGGCTACCACCAGGGATAATGCCCGAACGATAGGCGATGAGCCCTATCAATTGCTATTGAAGTTCAAAGAAAATGTAGCTGTTGCTGTCGGGGAAGATCGGGTCCTGGCCATACCTGAGGTCCTGAGCCAACTACCTGACACCCAGATCTTACTCTTGGACGATGTTTATCAGCATCGGTCGGTGCGCCCTGGTTTGAGCATTCTTCTGACCGAGTATACAAGGCCTTTTTATGTTGACCGTCCCTTACCCATGGGACGTCTGCGCGAAAGTCGCCCGGGTGCTCAAAGGGCACATGTGGTTGTGGTCACAAAGTGCCAACCCTTGCTGGACCGATCCGAGATGGACTCCATTCAGAACAGGATCCAGCCCTACATATCGAAAAATGTTCCCGTGTTTTTTAGCCAAATAGAGTACCTAAAGCCGGAACAGTTTGGGGGAGAGCAGATTGAGCCAGATAAATTTCTTTTAGTTGCGGGAATTTCCAACAACCAACCCATAGAGGATTTCTTGCTCCAGCACGGGACCCTAAGCGGATCGATAAAATACTCAGATCATCATCACTACACGGCACTCGATATAGAACGGATTGTGGGTCGATGGAAATCCCAAGAATCCAAGTCCTCGGCCATTCTAACTACGGAAAAAGACATGGTGCGGATGATTTCTTCTGAACTCACAGCGGTTTGGAAGGACATTCCCCGTTTTTACCTGCCTATTAGGATGAAGTTCTTGGAAGAAGGTGAAGGGTTCGATGGGATGGTAAGAAAAGCCATCGAACACGCTATTAAATAACTACCGCTTACACCGGATCTTCGAGAGCTTTTAGAACTCATTTGGTTCAATTACCTTTGCCCGCTTTATATGAGTTTTCAACTACAAAGTAAAGTTGTTCGCTACAGGGGTATGTTTCGCGCAATTTACAATTGGCCGCAATACCTATTGTACAAGTTTAGCGGTAGTTCTCGGCCTTTTCAATTTCGATGTCGAAATGGACTGCACCTTACCGTTCCCGGAGAGCTGATCCACGTTTTTAAGCAAATCTTCTTTGATCGGGCTTATGTCCAGCAGTTGCCCTCCTGGTGGTGGAAAATCGATAATCCGGTGGTGGTAGATGTCGGAGCCAACCTCGGTTATTTTTCCTTGTTTATCGCCGTTGAGAAACCAGATGTTACTATTCACGCCTTCGAGCCGGTGCCAGCCAACTTTAGGATGCTTGAAAAAAACCAATCAGAATTTCCAGATGTTGACTGGCATATTTACCCGGAAGCGGTTTCAGGAGGGCCGGAGTCGCTGGAGCTATATTACGAAGGACCCGACAAATACACCGATAGTGCAGGAGTGGTTCAAATGAGATTGGAGGATACACAAACATTGGTCGTCAAAGCGATTTCAATCACCCGATTAATGAGCGAGCTGGTACTGGAAAAAATTGATTTCTTAAAATTGGATTGTGAAGGTTCGGAATACGGTATATTATACTCTTTGCCCCAATCCGCATTCGATCAGATAGGGTACATGATGATTGAGACGCACAAAACTGAGATTGAAAATCATGATCATATCACACTGCTGAGGTTTGTGCAGGAGAAAGGGTTTCAAACCCGATCACTTATCGATAAATACACCGGCTACATCTGGGCTTCCCGACCCTGAAACAGAAGCGTCAACCTTTTCCCCCGGCCGCATCGCGGGAATTCCTTGGTAATACAAGATCTGAAGATTACCAACCATGTCCGTTAAAAACAGTTCCTGTTACCTCCAGTAAATCCATTCCCAAATTTTTTATTTGGGCGATTTCCATTCAAAATGGCCGGAAATTTGCGGCTTCATCAAAAGATCGTTCAATCATTAGTCCATCGATTCTTTAATTTTCGCGCTGTGTTTTTGAGAGCCCTAATACCTTTAAGCTTCCTGGCGTCGATCCTGACGCGATCTGAGGGCCAGATTCTAGATGACAGCACGCAGCAAGTGTATGGTCCAACGACAAGTATGTTTATTTATGAGTCTAATGTTAGGGAAAATAGAGGCACTTACCAGGTAATTGATACGACGCTCGATAACGCCCATCGCTTCGATCCGGTAAATATTAATGATAATAAATATCAGTATTTGGGTGTGCTAGGTACTGCGATGAGTCCTATATTCTACCGAACACCCGATCGGGTAGGAGTGGATCATGGCTTCCACTCGTACGATCCCTACTTCAAGGACTATACTCAGTTTAAGTACTATGACACGAAATCTCCCTTCATGGATCTTTCAGTTTACTTGGGGGGTGGCAGAAGGTCTTTAGTCAGCTGGGAGGTGAGCCAAAATATAACCCCCAACTTAAATGTTGGCTTCGACATTTATTCCATAGTTGCAGATCGGCAATTCGGCGCAAATGCCAGCCGGGGAGATCGGAATGCTACGTCACTATCCTATGACTTATACACCCATTACAAGACCAACGACTCTTCTTACCAGGTGATGGCCAATTTCTCAAGGATGCGCCATCAGGTTTGGGAAACGGGAGGGATCGTAGCCTTTGACACTGGGTCCCAGGAGGAGTTCTTCGAGGAACTTTACGATGAGGACGCAGACGTTTGGCTTCGAGACGTTTTAAGCGGTGACTTAAGACAGAATTATCATCTGTATCACCAGTACGATCTAGGGAGTTTACTGCAAGTATACCATGCCGTCGATTGGAACAAACAATGGAACACATTCGCAACGGATGATGTCCAGGAACACGAGTTCTACTGGGATGACATCCTTTTCAATGAGGATAGCACCAAGGACAGAACGAGCTACAGGGAGTTCACCAACCAATTGGGGATTAAAGGGGACTTTCGTGGTTTCCTGTATGATTTTCACTACAAGCGGCGCAAGGTTAGATTTGTTCCACGTTACCTTCCCACCATCGGACCGGTTGTGGAAAATTTTGCCGGGGGGCGCCTTGGATATCAGCTAAATCCAGATATTTTCATCGAGGCTGATGCGGAGTTCATTGTCCTGGTCCAAAATTACCGGATTAAGGCGAAAGCTAAATATAGGTGGATAGATCTGGAAGTAGGTCGGTCTCAATACAAGCCATCCTTCATTCACCAAAGCTATTTTGGCAATCACATTGAATGGCGGCGGTTTCCCATTTCCCCGGTTGATGATTTCGTTAGATTGGGAGCCGCCCTGAATTTAGGTGCCCATTATCTGAGGCCCTACATCGACTTCACTCAGGTAACGAACCCTATTTTTTTTGATTTGGATAAGCGGCCTAATCAGGCATCCGGGGCGGCCCAGATCGCGTCAGTTGGATTGATTTCTCAACTGAATTTCATAAAGGTCCTTAACTTTGATAGCGAGATCAAGTTTACCAATGTCTCCGGTGTGGCATCCAGGGTATTTCAGATACCGCAGCTATATTTTAATGGCAAATTTTATTTCGAAGACCAAGTTTTCCTCAAGAGACTTTGGATGCAATTTGGATTGGACTTGCATTGGAAATCGACCTACATGGCAAATAGTTACGACCCAATTACCCAGCAGTTCTATTTGCAGGATCAGTTTGAGATTCCAAGCTTTTTACTTATGGATGTATTCTTTAATTTCCGCATTGGGAACGCGCTGCTCTTTGTCAAGCTCATAAACATGATGGAGGGAATGCTAGCTCAAGGGTATTTGAGCACTCCATTTTACCGAGGAACCAATCGCAATGTCGATCTGGGCTTAAAATGGTTTTTCTTTGACTAGGTTCGTTCCTGTTTTGCGGATGAATAAGACTACTCTAAGCCTTAACCTTCCTACTGACCCCAGGTGGGCGAACATCGCCGAGAAAAGTATAGAAGATATTCTGGTTGACCATGCATATTGTGAGCAAAAAGCAGCAAGTTCATGTATTTCGCTTATTGTGCAGTTTCCCGAGAAGAGCAAGCTCGTGGAGATGCTTGCCCCCGTCGTATCAGAAGAATGGGAGCATTTTGTCCGGGTGATAAAGCAGTTGAAAAAGAGGGGTTACACCTTGGGTAAGCAGCGCAGGGATGAGTATGTGGCCGAGCTGAACCGGCAAAGTAGGAAAGGTGGCAACAGGGAAGATCAACTGATGGAGAAATTGTTGATAAATGCGTTGATCGAGGCCCGCAGTTGTGAACGGTTCAAGGTGCTTGCGAGGAATCTGGAGGATAGCGATCTTGCCCTATTCTACCAGGAGCTGGTAATTTCCGAGGCAACTCATTATCGGATCTTCATAAAGCTGGCAAAGGAATACGCAACTCCTGAAATTGTTGATACCCGCTGGAAAGAATTGTTGTTGATCGAAGCGGAAATAATGAGCAGCATGGAATTACGGGGCGACAGGATGCACTAAGATTGGCTGTTGTTTTAAGCCAATCACTTCATGTACCAAAATCTTTTCCTTTTTTCCCTTAACCTGCACTGGTTCCCAGGCCTTAGTGTTAATAAGAGAACTGGTTTTCTCAAAAACCGATCTACTAATAAGCACAATGTTGCCAAAGTCCTTGGACAAGGACTCTATTCGTTTTTCGGTGTTGACGGTGTCTCCTGAGACTGAGTAGCCAATCCGGTCCTCTGAGCCCAGGTTTCCTGCAACCACTTCCCCTGAATTGATGCCAATGCCCATCTCTATCTTGCGGTTGGCCTGAACACTCAGGTATTCCAGATTATCCATCATTTTCAATGAACACAGTACTGCGTTAGCTTCATTATCCGGATGGTCAACTGGTGCTCCAAAAGTTGCAAAAATCTCATCACCTACAAATTGGGTAACCGTGCCATGATAGTTCTTGACGACTTGCGTCATTATGGAATAATATTCATTAAGAAATGAAACGACCTCTTTAGGTCTCATTTGCTCACTCATTGGCGTGAATCCTCTTATGTCGCAAAAAAGAACCGTTGCCCGCCTGGTTTCTCCTTCCAGAATGGAATCCTCGCTGGTTTCCATAGCTTTTTGCACTACGGCCTCTGGTACGTACTTTTTGAAGAGTCTGAGGGTCTTTTCCTGCTCCTCTACCTTTTGCTGAAGCATCGAGCGGCTTTTTTTCAGGGCATAGTTCACTTTTAGCAGGTTGCGTTCATCTCTTTTCCTTGCCGTGATGTCTCGAAAGTTCATGACAACACCCTTGACAGCCTCATCGCTGAGAAGGTTGTAAAAAGTAATTTCGAGGAAAACGTACTTCCCGTTCTTGTGCTTAAACAGGAATTCAGTAGATACCGGATGACCGGGGTTCTTCAAACAGTCTGCGGCAGGGCCAGAAATCTTCCTGTGCTGAGGATGCACCAACTTTGCACCGTTGAGCCTGGTAAATTCCTTCGGAGTGTAGCCTAAAAAAAATTCCACCGCAGGACTGGCGTAGAAGAAATTAACATCCACGTCACTGATGGCGATTGCGTCAGAAGCGTTTTCAATCAAAGAGGCCATTCTCTTTTCGCCCAGGATCAAGTTGGCTTCGGCTGCCTGTCGCTGATTTTGCTCTATTTGCTTGGTCAAGATCTCCGATACAGTCACCGCAAAGCTTTGCTCCTCGACCTCCCACTTTCGCAGGGTACCAACTTTTTCAAGTGAAATCACCCCAAGAAGCTTTTGACCAGAGAGAATCGGCGAGAAAAGGATGGATTTTATGCCATTGGGATCAAGATATGCTGCTCTGAATTCGTTGGTTCGATTGTCAGTAAGTGCATTATGACCAATGATGGTTTTGCCAAATTGACTGAAGAACCTGGGATACTCTGCCTTGGCGATCTTAATCTTGATAGGGACGGTCTTGGAATTAACCTTACTGTAAACTGAGGTTTGGAAAAGGGTATTTCTGGAAGGCTTCAAAAGCCAAACGCATGCCCTGTCGATGTCAGAATATTCTCCGATCGTGTTGGTGAAAAGCTCAAAGTAATCCTCCAAGGACAGCTCTGGATCACTTAATTTTGATAGGTTGGTTAAAATCTGGTTTTGGATAATGATGCGTTCGGATCTAAGACTAAGCTTGTTCTCCTGTTGCTTTCTCTCGCTAATGTCTCTCAAGTTGGCCAGATAGCGGCCCGAATCTCCGTCCAGGGTACTTATCATTATCTCGAACCATCGGTCCTCATCGCTGGGATCCGTGAAGGTCCATTCGAACATACAATCTCCATTTCTCAAAGTTTCGTCGGCGTAATAGTTCCAGGCTTGCTGAGAGACCAATCCATCCGGCTGAAAAGGAGTGGAAAAATGCACGACATTCTTACCTATTACCTCAGTTCTCGATTTACAGCCTAGCGCCCGTACCGCCGACTCATTGCACTCCAAGATAAGATTGTTGTGTATTATCAAAAGCCCATCTGGGGAATTGTCAAAAAGGAGGTTTTTGGCCCGCTTCATAATTGAGCGTGAGGGTCGCACAATCAATTTAGGCTAATTTGGCAAAAAACAGTCTTAGGTTTTCTGTTTCTTTTTCTTAGCCGCGGGAAACAGAATATTATTCAATATCAAGCGATACCCAGGTGAATTGGGATGAAGGTTTAAGTCGGTAGGCTCTTCCCCCACGATATGCTGGTAATCTTCCGGATCATGTCCCCCATAAAAGGTCCAAAATCCTTTGCCAAATATACCATGGATGTACTTAACCTCATCTATGGACTTGGTCTCTCCCATTATCAAGACGTCCGGCTTAATCAGATTCTTTTTGAAGGCCGTGGTTTGCCCCATGAATCCAGAGACCATCTTAGAGTGATTTTGGGTCAGCATCGTTGGGATAGGGTCCCATTTGGCCGAAAACTCAAATAATTTGAAATAATCGTTTGCCTCAGTGAGCCCTCTCTCAGCAGGCTGGTTATCAATGTTGGAGAATTCATACTGGTATGGGTCTCTTTCCAGGGTGAAATTCTGAAATGCAAAAGCATTGTTGAAGTTTAGTTTTTGTTGTGCTTGCGGGTCCGACGGATCACCGTCGAACATTTGTTCACAGACGTCTACCCCCTCGGCGGCAACCGCAATGTCGTAGGTATCTGTGGCGGAGCACATGGCAAATAAGAAGCCGCCGCTAGCAACATATGCCTTAATCTTATTCACTACCGCTAATTTGAGATGAGACACCTTGTTGAAGCCGTGTTTGCGCGCCGAAGCTTCATATTCCCGCTGCTGCTCGATGTACCAGGGGTAATTTCGAAATGACCGGTAAAATTTGCCGTATTGCCCGGTGAAGTCCTCATGGTGGAGGTGGAGCCAGTCGTATTTGGGCAGATCGTCATACATTACTTCGTCATCAAAGACCACATCGTAGGGAATTTCCGCGTACGTCAAGGCCAGGGTAACTGCATCGTCCCATGGCTGCTTGCTTTTAGGGGAATATACAGCGATCTTCGGGGCTTTCTCTAGCTTCATTACGTCGGTGTTGGAGGCCGGACTTGCTATCGCCTCTACAATTTGATTAGACTGTGCATCTGAAATCACCTCGTAACTTATTCCCCTGATAATCAATTCGTTTTCGAACTTCTGATAATATTTAAACATGAAACTTCCACCACGGTAATTGAGCAGCCAGTCTACATCGATGTCATTTTGAAGAATCCAGTAAGAGATTCCATAAGCCTTAAGGTGGTTGGCTTGATTATTGTCCATTGGAATCAGGATGTACGAGGCCCAACTAAATTGGGATAAAAAACACAAAAGAAAAGCAATTCGTAGAGCGCGCATCTGTGAGCAACTGAAAACTGTTAATAAATCTAACGATTTTGAAAGATAAAGTTTCCCGCCTTGGCCAAAATGATACGCTTGGGACCGGTGGATTGCTCGCCAATCGATTCAAGATTTTGAAAACGATTCGATATATTCCGGCCCGGATGATTTTGATTCGAATGGCTTTTGCCTCTCTAATTCTTTTCTGGTCGAGTACCGGAAAAGCAGCCAATGAGATTATTCTTAACGGGCTTTATCACGGGGAAAATCTACTAATTCAAAACCCCATATCTCGTGGCGGTAGTAGTTACTGCATTGACGGGATATATCTGAACGATATTTTGATTCTGAGGAATCCGCGGATATCAGCGGTTGAAATTGATCTGGCCAACTTTCAATTATATGAACCCTTGACTATCAAGATAGTGCACAAAGGGGACTGCGTACCCTATCTTCTCAATCCATCGGCGCTGGTATTCAAACGCGAATTTGCTTATAACAGTATCAGGGCCGACGGGACATCGGTGATATGGATCGGCTCCGGGGAGGATTCTACAGGCACCTATTTTTTGGACAAGGCAATAGATGGTATTTGGACTACAATTGCCGAAGTCGAGGCCAAGGGCGGATTTGGTAGTTTCCAGTACCGGAATGGGGTATCTCATGACTTTGGCGTAAATCTGTACCGCCTTAGGTACGAGGCTGGAAACGGTGCCATCACCACTTCTAACCAGACGGAGTTCTTGAGAATCCCAGAGCCGGTTACATTTTCTCCCAAGAGGGTTATGAGCACTATAACGCTGTCACAGGAGGCTTTTTTCGAGGTCTTTGACCTGGAAATGAATCAAATAACCAAGGGAGAGGGCACCCTAATTAACCTGGCAGGATTGGCGCCTGGAAACTACATCTTAGTTTTAGACGGCGAGCAGCACCAATTTTATAAGCAGTAGAAATCAGGCGGCCGGCTCCCGCTGCCATTCTTCCACCTCTACAGTCCCAGTTTGATTAATCTTTGTAAGCTCTACTTCCACCAATCGGTTTATAAGCAAAGGCTGGTAGCTGGCTGAGACTCGGATGTAGTTGTCGGTGAATCCCTGCATCATACCGTTTTCACTTTTGGCCTCGAAAAGGGCTGTCCTGATTTGGCCGAAATTTCTTGCATAAAAGCTTCTGCGCTTTTTTTGCGAAAGGATCCGAAGCATTTGAGATCGCTGTGATCGGACTTCGTGGGGCACGGTTTTAAGAAGTTTCGATGCTATAGTATTGGGCCTCTCGGAGTAGGTGAAAACGTGTAGATACGAAATGTCTAATTCCTTTATGAATTCAAGAGTTTCCCCAAAGTCCGTTTCGGTTTCACCAGGGAAGCCTACGATCACGTCGGCACCAATGCAAGCCTGGGGCACTGAAGATAATATGCGATTTACCCGATCATTGTAGAGGGATCTTGAATATCTTCTGGCCATAGCCTTCAGAGTTTTATCGGAGCCCGCCTGCAATGGAATATGAAAGTGAGGAGCGAATTTTGCGGAATCCGCGACCAGCTCAATTATGCGGTCGGTCAGAAGATTCGGCTCGATGGATGATATACGATAGCGGTGATCGCCCTTAACTTGGTCCAATTCCTGTAGTAGCCGGAAGAAGTTTTCCCGTGTCTCTCCTCCGTAAATGCCAAAATCTCCGATGTTAACACCGGTCAGAACTATTTCTTTGCTGCCCGTTTCCAAGACTTCTTTGACTTGGTTAAGAACAGAATCAATACTTCCACTTCTGCTGGCTCCCCTTGCCAATGGAATTGTGCAGAAAGTGCATTTGTAGTTACATCCGTCTTGTACCTTAAGAAATGTGCGTGTTCGGTCCGATTTCGAATGGGCCGGAACAAAGTCCTGAACCAAGTCAATATCGGAGGCATGTACGGAGGCTCTATCGGAGGGGATCAATTGCTCCAGGTGATCTACCAAATCGAATTTCTCTGACGCACCAAGCACAAGATCAACACCAGGAATCTTCGCTATTTCCTTAGGCTTGAGCTGTGCATAGCATCCTATTACGGCTATGGAGCTTTTGGGTGAGATTCTCTTGGCTTCGCGAACAATTTTCTTGCACTTTTTGTCGGCATGGTCAGTAACCGAACATGTGTTTATAACATAAACATCTGGATTGTCCTCGAAGGCCACCTTCACATAACCCTTAAGCTGGAAACTTCTGGATATAGTGGAGGTCTCGGAATAATTCAATTTACAACCTAAGGTATAAAAGGCCACTTTCTTCATTTCTGAGTCAATCAGAGCCAAAATGTAAAGTTACCTAATATAATCTCAATTGATTGAATTGCTATTTAGTTTGTATTTTGCCTCATAATCCAAGCCGCGGATCTAATCAGAGCCCATGCCTTTTTTGAGACACAAAGCAATTGAGCAGCTTCAGCATCGAAAAATTATCCAAGTCCAGGCGCCGTCAGAAAAAATATCTGATTACTTCGGAATAAACTCGTTTGGGTTGGATGATATGAGGGCCAATTTGGCTCCGGAAGTTTACAACCGGATCGAATATGCTGTAAATAAGGGAAAGAAGATTGACGACGAAACTGCCGATGCGGTAGCCACGGCGGTGAAAATGTGGTCTATTCCTAGAGGAATTACCCACTATACTCATTGGTTTCAACCCTTAACCGGAGCCACTGCTGAAAAGCACGACACTTTCTTCGAGGCTGATACCAGAATTGAAAAGTTCAAGGGCAGTACCTTGGTTCAGCAGGAGCCCGATGCTTCATCTTTTCCGAGCGGCGGAATCCGCAACACCTTTGAAGCCAGGGGCTACACGGCATGGGATCCGAGTTCACCCATGTTTATCCTGGGAGACACGCTATGCATACCCACTATTTTTGTATCCTATACCGGTGAGGCCCTGGACTTTAAGGCACCGCTGCTAAAAGCCCTGGAAGCCATAGATCAGGCTGCAACCCAAATCTGCCGAGTCTTTGATCGGAATATCAACAAGGTCCATCCAGTCCTTGGTTGCGAGCAAGAGTATTTCGTGGTGGATGAGGCCCTTTACAATGCTCGCCCCGATTTGGTAATGTCGGGGCGTACGGTATTTGGCCATAGTCCGGCCCGGGGTCAACAATTGGATGATCATTACTTTGGCTCGATCGCTCCGAGAATCCATAATTTTATGAAAGATTTCGAGATTGAGGCACTTCAACTTGGAATACCGGTGAGAACAAGGCACAACGAAGTTGCTCCGAGCCAATTTGAGGTGGCTCCCTATTACGACGATCTAAACAAGGCGATTGATAATAACCAGTTGCTGATGGACCTAATGAACAAGGTGGCTGAGCGACATGCTTTGAAAGTGCTGTTCCATGAAAAGCCGTTTGCCGGTCTCAACGGCAGTGGAAAACACTGTAATTGGTCGTTGAAGACCAGTACAGGCATTAATCTGTTTGCGCCTAGCGGCAGTGCACGGGACAATTTGCTCTTTCTTACGTTTCTTATCAATACCATCCATGCCGTATACGAGCATGCAGACCTGCTACGGGCTAGCATTGCCTCGGCCGGAAACGATAACCGCATTGGTGCCCATGAAGCCCCCCCGGCTATAATGTCGGTTTTTGTAGGAAAGCAACTGACGGCGGTATTGGATGAACTCGTCCGAAGTGGAAATGTAAAAGTAGAGAAAGGGGATAATATGTACATGAAGTTGGGTATTGACAAGATCCCTGAGATAATATTGGATAACACCGATCGAAACCGCACCTCTCCTTTTGCATTCACTGGAGATAAATTTGAGTTTAGAGCGGTTGGAGGAGCCGCTAATGTGGCTCAACCGATGACCGTTTTGAACCTGATTGTAGCCGATCAGTTGAGGAAATTCAAAAAAGAAGTAGATAAGGAAATCCAAAAAGGCACGGAGCGTAGATTAGCCCTGGTAAATGTCCTGCGAAATTATAGCGCGAGTTCTCAGAAAGTGCGTTTCGATGGCGATAATTACTCCGACGATTGGATAAAGGAAGCTAAGAAAAGAGGCCTAACCAATATTACCGATACGCCGAGATCTCTGGACGCCTATTTGACCGAAAAGACCAAGGCGCTCTACAGAAGGAATCAAGTTTGCAACGAACGGGAACTTGAGGCTAGGCACGAAATTCTTTTAAATAATTACATCATGAAGATTCAAATTGAGGCAAGAGTATTAGGGGATCTGGCTTTGAATCATATTTTACCTACGGCGTTTGCCTATCAGAACAAGCTGATAGAAAATGCCAATGGACTTAAGGGACTAGGAGTTGACAATCGGTCGGTTATTACTACACTTGAAACGATCAGCGAGCAAATCCAGACCGTGGAGCGCAAGGTGGATGCGATGACCGATGAGAGAAAACAGGTAAATGGGATTGAAGATACCAGGGAAAGGGCAAACGCCTACTGTGACAGGATCAAAGACAAATACTTTGATGATATTCGTTATTCAGTCGACAAATTGGAATTGATGATTGACGATGAAGACTGGCCACTTGTGAAGTACAGGGAACTGCTTTTCCTCAGGTAGGTGTTAGCGATAACCGTGATTATCTGCAAGGCTAATAGGAACCATTAGTAATGAATCCGAACCAGAAAGGGTGGTTGAAAAGATTTCTGGATTTCAGAGATTCAGTTGATACGCGTTACGAACTCATGAAACTGCACCCGGGAGTAATGAGTCCAGATAGGATCGAGGAGAGCCTCTACCGAATCCTGCAACCTACAGGACTAATCTACGGTCATCCTGTTCAATTGCCATATATAGAACATCCAGAAAGCCATGAATGGACTCCCACGGGAAAGATGGGGGTAATTCTTGTCGAGAGTATCATCAACAGTGTAATTTTGCCTGTATTGCCCGGTTTGTCCTCGCAAGAAATCAGGGAAGTAGCCCATGAAGGTGTGATTCGTACCCAGGACTATTATAGGGAAGTCTATCCGGAGATCGTTTCCAGCCGATCCATTTTTTCTTATAAGAAAGACGATTTGCATCAGGCTGAAAGGATGATTGCTTCTCGACTGATGTACAAGATTAGCCCTCGAAATTACTGGAAAACCTTTTTTCATAATAGCTTATTGTTTTTGGATGTTTACTACTTCGGGCAATGGTTTCACGACAAACCACAACATCTGGCTTTGAATGAAGTTCGGGAAAGAAAAAACCCTTTGAGGTATAAGATCCTCGAAGTTGTTGCATCTGCAGCCCATGCAGATGACAAGGTCGTAGAGGAGGAAAAGGAGCTCTTTCACCATTTCCTTGATTCGGCGCATCTTCCTAAGAACCTTAGAGCCGATACCAAGCTGTTAATCCAGAATCCAACCCAGCTCGAAAACCTGGATTTGAGCTCAATCGACGCTTGGATAATTCGGAAATATGTATTGGAGTTGGCTATTCTTACGATTTGGGCCGACCGTGTGGTTAATGCTCCTGAACTTCGTTTCGTCACAGAGCTAAGTCGCAAGCTTGGACTTGAGGATCAGGAATTGGAAAGTAGCATGATATCCATGGAGAGTTTTGTGTTGGGCCATTGGGAGGATATTCACTTTTTGCAAGGCAAACACGACATCGTTTTAGTTCGTAATCAGTTGACCAAGCGGTTAGGAAAATTGGTGCTTAAAAATAAGGATCGCCTCGCCCAGGAAATCAGGGAGAGTAAGGAATTGGTGCAACTTTTGAACAAATCCCGAACTGCCCCTTTGACCGACATCGAACGGGTTAAGGTGCGAGAGCGACTAATTGACATTCTTAAGGTGATTCCGACGGTGGTCATAATTGCTCTGCCGTTTACCTTTATTACATTGCCTATTATGCTCAAACTCCTGCCCAGGAGTGCCTTTCCCAGCGCCTTCCAGGACTAAAAAAGCCCGTTCCTATCGGTTACCTCCGCCGTTTCTGGGGATTAATAGTGGAAATACTCGACGAGCTAATAGGCTGCAAATTCCCTATTTATTTCCTAATTTTGCAAAAAGTTAGCAAAGGCATAATCTTGATACCGTAACTCCTTAATAATTAGGCTTTTCTAAGATGTCCGGCACCACCATACTAACCAATCCCTTTCCGGGACTGAGATCCTTTCAGGAGGATGAGGGACATCTTTTCTTCGGAAGAGAGAAGCAGGTGTTGGAACTCTACCGGAAAATGCTATCCACTAGGTTTCTAGTGGTAGTTGGAACCTCAGGTAGTGGAAAATCCTCATTAGTGAGATCGGGATTGATTCCCCAGTTGGCCGAACTTGACTCGAGTAGAGCAAATTGGACCAAGGTGGTTTTTAGGCCTGGGAACAACCCTTTTGGCAATCTGATTGCCTCCCTGTGCAAGTCTAACCTAATCAAGGCGAATGGAAGACTTGAACAGTCCCGTGTAGCTGAGGAATTACTAGCCAATCCTCACAATCTATCCCATCACATCGCGCGGAAAAAAGCCAACATCCTGCTTGTCGTAGACCAGTTTGAGGAGATATTTCGCTTTCCCAACAAGGGTGTGGTGAATTACGACTTAAAGAAATACCTTGAAAATTTTGTGCAGTTGTTGCTGACTTCATCCCGACAAGATGACGTTCCAATTTATGTGGTTCTCACCATGCGGTACGATTTTCTAGGAGACTATACGGACTTCGAAGGATTGCCGGAGGCTATAAACCAAGGAACTTATCTAGTGCCTCGAATGAACCGAGATGAAATTCGGAAGGCAATACAGGGCCCAATTGAAACATTCGGCTCAGCCATATCCCCGGTCCTGCTAACCCGGCTATTAAATGAATCAGATGATATCCCCCATCAATTGCCGTTACTTCAGCATGCACTGATGAGGACCTGGAACTATTGGACCGAAAATCATCAAGAACGAGAGCTGATTGACTTGCAACATTATGAGGCTATCGGCACTATGTCCAGCGCACTATCAATTCATGCAGACGAAGCCTTTGCAGAATTGGAGAGTGCTAAACAGAAGACTTTGTGTGAGAAAGTATTCAAGCGAATTACGGAAAAGAAACCTGATTTCAAGGGAATACGACGCCCGACATCCATTAAGCGACTGTGCGAGGTAACGGGCGCCGACCGGGAACAGGTGATCGAAATTGTAGAGATCTTCAGAAGGAGCGGCCGGGCCTTCCTGATGCCACCTTCGGATATCCCTTTGTCCAAAAATTCGATCGTTGACATTTCTCATGAATCCCTAATGTGGATTTGGACCCGTTTGATGAAATGGGTAAAAGAAGAAACCCAGGCAGCAGAAGTTTTTCAAAGATTGGCTGAATCAACCTGGTTGCACTATAAGCAGGAGGCGGCCCTGATGATGAGTCCCGAATTGGATATTGCCCTGGAATGGCGCTTGAATAACCAACCAAATGAAACTTGGGCAAAGCGATACATTGACGGTTTTAAAATGCCCATAACCCTGAAAGAGGTTTTAGATTACATTGATTCTAGTCAGGAAAAACGGGAAGAAGACCTTCGGGATGAGCAGCGCAAAAGAGAGAGCGAAATTCTTAAAGAGAAGAAACTCCGGGAGCAAGACAGGAAACTACATGAGTTGGAAACGAAGCAACACGAAGCAGAAAGGAGACAACTGGAACAAACCCGAAGGCAGCAAAGGATCTACTTGAAATACGCTATCAATGTTGCCTGGATACTGGGAATTGCGGTGTTGGTGTCGGTGGCTCTTATGATTAAGGCTTTTCAAAGTGGCGAAAGAGCTGAAGAAGCTCAAAAACAGGCAATCCTTGAAAGAGACCGAGCTCGAATCGCTGAAAACCTTGCGCTAGAGGCCAACACAAAATCCTATAAAGAAAAAGAAATTGCTGAAAAAGCCAGAGAGCAGGCTGAATTTCAAAAGCTAAATGCGATCCTTTCACAGGAAGATGCTGAGACGTCCAGGGATATGGCCTTTAAGCAACAAGAAATTGCAGAGTCTCAAAGTTTAAAAGCCCAGGAAGCCAGGCAGAAGGCTGATTTTGAGGCTTCAATCGCTCGAGAGGCTCAGCAGCGAGCCGAATTTCTAACCCAATTGGCTAGAAGCGCCGAGAACCAGTCAACCGCCTCCAAATTACTCGCGGAAGCTAAAGAAACTGCAATTAAATCCACTTTCAAGAATGTAAGCGATGGAGAATCAGTTAAGATGGCTCTGCAGGCCTATGAGCGTAATCTGGCGGCCAATAAGAGCTTAGGAAAGGACACCACAATGTTTGAACCTGAGGTTCTGAATGCTCTGCAGAATGCTTTCCTTAGATTCAACCGGGACGTATTACACGAAGGGTCATATTTGGCTTCTGCCTTTCGCAAAAACCGGCTGGTGTTCCACGATGGCTCAAGACAACTTCATGTCAAGGACCTAGTAAAGCAAACTAACTCGCCGGTGCCGTTATTGTACGATTCCAGAAAATTAAGCCTGGCATCATTCGCCAGGACAATAGACTTTTTTGCCCATCCTAATCGGGTATTGATAGGAACAATCGATGGAAAGCTTTTCCACTTGAACCTGGTTAAGAGTGATGTTTTCACTTCGATCCAGGTGGTAAAGGACGGTCCGATCGTGGCTATGACCACCCTCAAGGATGGGGACTTGGAAAAGGTTATAATGGCTTCAGGCAATAACAAGCTTTCCGTTTTGGACCTGCATGACAATTCTGTGATTGAGTACCCGGTGGATTCTCGAATCAACTCGTTGATAGTGCACGGCAATGAAGTACTGGTAGGAGCCGACGATGACGGAAATCTGGTTGAATGGGAGTTGACTTCGACCGGTCTTGGAAATGCTAGGCTGATTTACAGGCACCTTCGTGGTGGACAAAGCGTTCCGATTCGAACTTTGACCGCTTACGGGAACTTGATCGCCGCTGGCGATGCGCAGGGTCAGATTATTCTTTTTAGATACGATGGTAGCTTGATGAACATTAAGAGTTTCTTGAAACTTCATAAAGGTTTTGTATCTGAATTGAGTTTTAATTCAGGAGGTGATCTACTAGCATCAGCTAGTTTAGATGGTTCAATATACCTTTGGAACCTCAAGGGTGGATTTGCGGCTTTGGACGTGGGACAAATTCCATTGGAAATAGAGAATAGTAGACAGGTTCATTCGGTTGCCTTTGACGACAGCGATCAGTTCCTGATATATGGTGACAAATCCAAGTGGTACATCCGCCCCATCATTGCCGCGAATCTTTATGAGATACTTACCGGTCAGGTCACAAGAGTAGCTCAAAACCAGCCCTAGGGTTCTTTATTTTTTTGGAGTAATGTGCTAATAACCAATAGCTTGATTGGGTTTGGGTAGACTGCGGTTTTTTTTCCTGTTGTTTGTTTTGGTGGATTACGCGCCTGAAAGCTGGGCTCAATACTGCCTTAGCCAATATCAAACTGCCCAGAGCTCATATGAGGACGGTAGGATCGATGCTGTCCTTGATGATTTGGACTCCTGTCTGGCACATCCTAAGCTCGCCAGAAAGCTCAGTAAATCTACCCGGGTTGAACTTTACAAGCTCGCCGCCAACGCCCATATTCTTTTGGACGAGCCAGGCGATGCTTTGGACAATATTTACCGGGTCTTGGCAGAGCGTCCTTTTTATGATAGCAGGAATTATCCTGATGATCTCCTGATGTTTTCAGCGGCTGTGGACACGTTGCGGGCGGATCCTCAATGGATTGTTGGTTTTCGTGGAGGGATCAATACCACCCTGGTGAAAACCGAGAAAAGCTTCTCGGTGCTGGAATTCGATGAACAAGTTCCAAGCCGCAGGTACGCAGAAAATCTCCTGGATCAAGAGGCATCTGAGCTGAAAAGAATTCTTGGATTTCAATTCTCCTTTCTTATAGAGTACGTAATATGGTCCAAGCATCTTTCGGTCTCGGTTGAGCCCGGTTTTTCCAATTTGAGGTATGAATATCAAATTGCATACCCTGAATTAAACAATTCGTTTGCGGCAACTCAGAAAATAAGCTATTTCGATTTGCCATTTTTGCTGAAGTACCGCCTTTTCCTGAAAAAAACTTTTCAACCCTACGCCCAGGTTGGGCTATCAAACCGGTTCTTGGTGAGCGCCAACAAGGAGATCATTAGCCAGTTCAGACCATCCTCAACCAGTTCGACGGTGATTACCAGGAAAACCCCGGAAACCCCGGTGAATTCCCTAATGCATAACTATATCTACGGCCTGATCTTTGGACTCGGAGTTAACTGGGACTGGAAAATTGTGGACAATACATTTCTCCGGAATTCCAGCTTAAGCCTGGATCTACGGTATTTCAGCGCTTTGGAAAACGCCAATGATCCTGGCAAAAGGTTCGTCAACAATGATTTGAGTGACGTGTTTCTCTTCGAATTCTATGATGTAACTGACGATATAAAGCTTCGAAACTGGGAGGTATCGCTGATACTTCGTCATAATCTCAGGTATAAAGTGTTTAAGCGCTGATGTTTAAATCAGGTACAGAAATTTGGCTGCTGCTTATCATAGGTTTGGCTCTCATCACTGGTTCTTGTGAGAACGGTGGAGGCATTATTAATCCGTCTGAAATAAAGATCTTTGTGAACAACCCCAAGGGGGTTAATATACTGGCCACTGATATCACGCCCATAGGAAATAATGATTTCCTGGTCTTCGGAGTATGTGGAAATGCTCCCGAATCGCGCTTTGATGGGAATGGTTCTATCTATCTCAGAAAGCTGAATTCACTTGGTAAAACGGAGTGGGACACGTGCTATTCCGTTACTGGAAATCTGGGATTCCCTACCAACCTGGTTAAACTCTCCAATGGTAGCTTTGCCGTATTTTGGAATGATTTTGTGGGTTCGGGTCAGCAATTAGTGAGGTTTGACTTGAATCCAAGCGGAGCGGAATTCCGGATTCTAGAGTCGCCCGTTAATTGCAATTTCAACTGCGGAGTAGTCATGTTTGCTGCTCCGGCCAATGAAGCGAACCAGTTCAACTTTCTTGGGGTAGGATTCGATCCCATTACAGAATTGTCAACCACTTTCATAAGTCGATTTGACCCTATGGTAGGGGAGATCCAAGCCCGTTCCCAACGGACTTTTTTGTCTGAGCGATTTGGCGGGGTTAGCCAAAACGACCTGAACCTTCTTAAAAGCATTAATAATTATCTGTTTCTGATAATGTCTGATGATCGGCTGTTATTCACTGCCCCATTAGGGGATAAAATGTCCATGAGTCATGTTGGGGAGACTAGCACGCTCTATCAGGATGAATTGTTCTGGATCTCAGCGTTACAAAAGCTCGGCTCGGAACCCAATCAGGCAGCGGTGGTTATAAGCAGCCCTAATCGTCCAGATAATCCATCGTTTCTTATTCCGCAGATCTCCCTTGACAAGTTGCCCACTCAAATGGATTTCGATATTCTTCGCGCGAAGAGCAGCCCACTTGAGATGTTCGATCTTGACACCCAGTCCAGAATCTTTATTAAGGAATTTGAAGCTCAGGGGAATTTGGTGGTGGCCGGAACTTCCAGAACGGGACAACCCGTTGTTTACGTGTACAATGGCAATAACCTTGTATCCAGGGAAATAGGTAGTACTTCTCAGTACACCGTAGGTGGAATAGCTCAATCTGGCAATGGTCAAGAATTTGTACTGGTAGGCACCACCAAAATTGAGAATAGGGATCAGCGGTTGTTTTGGATAAAACTTGACATTAACGAACTCCTTGTCCCTTGATATCAGTCCACAACTATCCGAAAAGTTTCGCCCTCTTCCAGCCTTAACAGATACAGTCCTGAAACCAAGCCCTCCAGCCTCAAGGTAGGATCCGGAGATTCAATGGTTCCTTGCCGGACCACCTCTCCGCCAGGAGTGTAAATCAAGTACTTTATGCTCCGGGGAAAATTCTGCAATCGTAAAATACCGCTGGTGGGATTGGGATAGATCCGGGGACCTTGCATCTCCCTGAGGTCATCCAATGCAGTAACCAGACCGTAGGCGGCTGAGGTGGCCGAACATCCTTCCTGGGTAAAAAGCGTGACTTGATAAAATCCATCACGATCCTCTTGTTTGTGGTAAAACTCTTGAGTGGCCCCTTCTATAGGAAGCCCTCTAAAAAACCATTGATACCGGACTCCCCCCGAAGAACCATAAAGGGTGTCTCCCTGTTGGGTTATAGTGGGACGTAGAATAATAATAACCTCAGTACTCGGGCTTTCCAGATTTCCTGAAATATTGGTAGCAAAGATAGTGTCCCTATCCTGCCTGAGCCCGTAGCTTATAGATGCCCCGGAGTCAATTGGACTGGTAAGCGCAAGGTCCTCATACCAGATAGTGAGTTGTGCATCTCCTTCGGCCTGAAGGAATACCAGCGTATCTCCAATGCAATAAGGAACCGGATCCTGGACAACTGGGGGATTTGGAGAAACTTCAATGAAGTACCGAAATTCCAAAACCAGACTATCCAGAATGTCATTAGATACAGCAATTCTGTATTCCCCAAAATCACGAAATGAGGCGTCCTGGATGAGGAAAGTGGAATCGGTTCCTAGTGTGTCGATGTTATTCCTAATCCAAAAGTAGTTGTTGGATGTTCCTCCAATGTCAATGGGGATTTCAAGGATTTTTGCACTGCCCTGATCAATTGTATCCCGGGCTATTGGACGTTCAAGTTGGGGTGCATAAATAAAGTCTTCGGCGGCGCTGACATTAATTTCAAGATCAGAGAAGGTTAGGAAATTATTAAACACACGGAGCTCCTGAAGCGCCCTGGAAATTGGAGGAAGTTTTGTAAAGAGGTTATCATTCAAATAGAGGATCTTGAGGCTGTCCGAATCGAATAATTTCTCCGGTACTATTCCTGTTAGCAGGTTATTATCCAAGGTCAAAATTTCAAGATTCACCAAATTTCCTACCTGGGAAGGTATTGTATCAGACAACAGATTAACGCTTAATCGAAGATCTTCCAGATTGCTCAACAATTCTATCTCCGAGGGCAGATACCCTTCCAATTGGTTGTTCGAAAGATTGACCCCAACAACGCGACCGTGGGAGAGTGATACCCCGGCCCACTGGCTTACCGGAAGACTAATATCCCAAGGCACAAGCCATCCATTCCCGTTGGTAGTTTCAAATATCCGCAGGAGCGCCAGCGAGTCAGCGATGTTAACGGCTTGCGAGACTAAAATGGGCCTCCTTACAAGAACCAACCCCGGTACTATCTCATTTATGATCTCGCAAGTGTAGATACCCGAGTTCTCCTCCTGGAAATCCACAATAACAAGAGAGCTGTCCGGCAGGAAATCAGTGATGACCGTATCCCTGATCCATCGATAGAGGTTTTTGGTGCCTCCGATGGTTGTGGTTAACACCCCAATCCCGCCTATCGGTATGGCCACATTTCCCTCCACATCGACTTCGGCTTGAGGGGAATAATCCGCTGTGTCCTTGAAAATAGAAATGTTAGGTTCAAGGTCCTCGAAAGTCAGCCTGTTGTCACGAACATTAAGGGAAACAAGATCCAGCAAATCAGTTAGGTCGGGCAGGTTGGAGATCTCATTTTGGGCGATATTGAAATTGGTAAGTTTCAAAAGTTGCTGAAAGGCAAGCGGAATTGAATCCGTCAATTGATTGCTCGAAAGGTTCAATATTCTTAACGAATCTAATTGGCCGAATTCCTCAGGAATGGGACCGGTAATGTTATTCCCCTGGAGCGATAAATTCCTTAAGATAGACAGTTCAGAAAGCTCCTTCGGTAATGGTCCCGTCAGTTGGTTAAGAGATAAATTCAAAGTCACCAGTTTATTGAGTTGGGAAATTGCCAACGGTAGGACTCCGGCCAGGTTATTGTTACTCAAGTTTAGTACCCTCAATTCTGGCAACCCCCCTAGAGCTTGTGGTATAATACTGTCAAGTTGATTGCTTGACAAATTCAAATCGGTTAGCGAACTAAGCTGGCCCATTTCATTCGGGATTGCCCCGGAAAGCAAGTTGTCTGAAAGATCGAGCTCATTCAAGGTAGTAAGCTGGCCAACCTGGGGAGGAATTTGCCCCTCTATGGAGTTCAGACTAAGGTCGAGAACGGTCAGAGAGTTAATTGAGGTTAATTCCACAGGCAAAGTTCCTGAAAGTTGGTTGCTGGACAGGGTCAATGTTACCAGCAATTCCAGGTTCTGAATTTGAATTGGAATAGAACCTTGAATTTGGTTGCTGGAGAGGTTTAGAACGATAAGAGAGTCCAGATTACCGATTGCGCCTGGTATAATTCCATTAATCTCGTTACCAGAAAGATCAAGCACCGTTAGCTTTACCAGGTCCCCTAAGCCGGATGGTAGCGGACCCTGTAGTTGGTTGCTGGGTAAACTAAGGCCGGTGACCCGATTATCCTGAATAGAAACCCCTTGCCATTCACTAACATTGGCAGCGGTGTCCCAAGAAATTACCCAATTGGCACCATCGGTGCTATTGTACAAGCTGAGTAGGGCCAATGAATCTTGTGCTGTAACTTGACAGAACGATCTGAAGGGCGAAATCCAGAAACCGAAACTCAAGAAAAGAAGAATGAAATTTAGCCGCCAACGAACGCACATCTATCCTGCCATCTACTACTAACTAACACTGAAAAGGAATCTGCAAGTATACAATTTCATAATTTTTTTAAACCATAATTTTAGGTGGAACTTATTTTTGAAGAAGTGACATAATGGACTAATTTTAGTCGTTTGTAAAAACCAATGAGATGGCCGAAGTAATTCGAATGCCCAAAATGAGCGATACCATGGAAGAAGGTGTTATTGCACAATGGCTCAAAAAGGTTGGCGACGAAGTCAAATCCGGAGATATTCTCGCTGAAGTAGAGACCGACAAGGCAACAATGGAATTGGAGTCCTATGAAGACGGCGTCTTGTTACATATTGGAATTCGTGAAAAGGAATCGGCTCCAGTAGATGGGGTGATCGCTATAATAGGACAGAAGGGCGAGTCTGTAGAGGAATTGCTTAAGGAGGTAGGGGCTCAGAAGGTATCTCCTTCTGAACAAGAGCAGGATGTGATTCCTCCTGATGAGGCGCAGACAGTGGATGAGGCTTCTTCGAATGACACCCAGGTGGACAGCTCCGGAATTAAGGCTACCGTGATCACGATGCCGAAGATGAGCGACACTATGACAGAAGGTACAATCATTGGCTGGCACAAAAAAGTTGGCGATTCGGTTAAATCCGGAGATATATTGGCAGAGGTGGAAACCGACAAGGCGACAATGGAACTTGAGTCGTACGAAGATGGTGTTGTGCTTTATGTCGGCGTTGCTGAGGGAGAGTCTGTTGCAGTTGACGGAGTATTGGCTATCGTTGGAGAAAAGAATGCCGATTTTGAGACCCTCCTGGCAACCCAGAAATCTAAGGCAGCCGAGGTGGTGCATCCAACTGATTCGGAATCCGCCACCCTTCCGGTCTCGGCCCCCGTAGCCACGGTATCCACTGACACCTCGGCTGCCCCGACACAGGAAGGATCAGCCCAAAGAATCATCGCATCACCCTTGGCCCGAAAAATGGCACAGGAAAAGGGCCTGGATATAGCGCTGATTAAGGGTACCGGAGATAATGGCCGAATAATCAAAAAGGATGTGGAGGCGTTTGTTCCAGCGAAAGCCGATCCAGAACCAGGCGCTACCCCAGCCCCAATATCGATTCCGCACGTTGTTGGCGAGGAAGATTTTGATGAACGCCCGTTGTCTCAGATGCGCAAGACCATTGCCAAACGGTTGTCGGAAAGCAAATTTACATCTCCCCATTTCTACCTTACCATGGAATTCAACATGGATAAGGTAATTGAGGCTCGAAAGAGCATGAACGAAGTTGCATTGGTCAAGATCTCCTTCAACGACATTATCTTGAAAGCTGTGGCTACAGCCCTGCGGAGCCACCCTAAGGTTAACTCATCGTGGTTAGAGGATAGAATTAGGACCAATCACCATATTCATATTGGAGTGGCGGTGGCCGTAGAGGAGGGTTTGCTGGTACCCGTCATTCGGTTCGCTGACATCAAAACATTGTCTCACATTTCGGCGGAAGTCAAGGAGATGGCGCGTAAAGCTCAGAACAAAGAATTACAGCCTAGTGATTGGGAGGGCAACACTTTTACCATTTCTAACCTGGGCATGTATGGTATTGAAGAATTCACTGCCATCATTAATCCTCCCGATGCCTGTATACTGGCCGTCGGCGGAATCAAGCAGGTCCCGATGCTTATCGATGGTCAAATTACTCCGGGGAACATTATGAAGGTAACGATGTCCTGTGACCACAGGGTGGTGGATGGCGCCACCGGTTCGCAGTTCCTGCAAACTCTAAAGCAGTTGATAGAAGATCCAGTTAGGATACTTGTTTGAATCCGATCTAAAGAATGGCGATTGAGGCCGTGTCGGAATAATTCAATTAGATGGCGAAGATCAAGAACACGACCGTAATAGCCGTTAACCACGAGGGTGTGGTCGCAATTGGCGCTGACGGTCAGGCAACCATGAACAATACGGTAGCTAAAAGCAACGTAAACAAAATTCGCAAGCTCCAGGATGGCAAGATACTAACCGGTTTCGCAGGGTCCACGGCGGATGCGTTCACGCTTCTAGAGCGTTTTGATGAAAAACTGAATAGCTACGGGGCAAATATGAAACGGGCAGCCATAGAATTAGCTAAGGATTGGCGGACTGACCGTTATTTGCGGAGACTTGAAGCCATGTTGATTGTGGCGGACAAAAGCGAAATACTTCTTGTCTCAGGGACTGGCGATGTTTTGGAACCGGACGAGCAAATTGCCGCAATTGGCTCTGGCAGTATGTACGCCCAGTCGGCAGCTCTGGCATTGAAAAAGCATGCACCCAAACTCAGCGCTGAGGAGATCGTCCGGGAAAGCCTTAACATAGCCGCCGATATTTGCATATATACCAATCACAACCTTGTGATCGAGAAAATAGGATGACCCTAACAATATATCACAACCCCCGCTGCAGCAAGAGCCGGCAGGCCCTCAGTTTAATTGAAGAAAGCGGTACCAAGGTTGATATTGTAACCTATTTGACTGATCCACCTAGTGAAGAAGATCTTGACCAGATGTTAACCAAATTGGACCGTGAACCAGAACAGATAGTAAGGAGGGGAGAGCCCCTTTACAAAAGTGATTTTAAGGGCAAAAATTTCTCCAGATCGGAGTGGATCCGGATACTTGCCCAGAATCCAATTTTGATCGAAAGGCCTATCGTTGTGAAGGGGGACCAGGCCGTTATCGGGCGACCTCCGGAGAACGTTCAGAAACTGCTGTGATCACCGTACGACCTCATTTATGGACTCAACCAGGATTCGACAAGCCTTTTCAATTTGGGTCTCTGTAATTGTTAAAGGAGGGGCAATTCTTAATGAATTGTCACAATTCAAAAACCAATCAGTCAGAACACCCTTGGACAAAGCGCTGTCAATTATTGCCTTCAATGTATCAAAAGACTCAAACTCAACAGCCATCATAAGCCCTTGATACCTGATTTCCTTTATCGCCGGATGAGACAGATTAGCGGCGAAGAGACCCGCCTTTGATTCTACTGGGTTCATTAATCCCTCCTCTAAAATGGTTTCAAGTGTAGCCAGTGAGGCGGCACAACTTACGGGATGACCCCCAAATGTGGTAATATGGCCTAAGACCGGATTGTCCTTTAACACGTCCATAGTCTTCTGGGAGGATATGAAGGCACCGATAGGCATCCCTCCACCCATACCTTTAGCACAAACCATAATGTCGGGAGCTATTCCATACCGGTCAAAGGCCCAGAAAGTTCCTGTTCGGCCAAAGCCGGTTTGAATTTCATCCAGGATAAGTAGCGTCCCTGTCTCATCGCAGCGCTTTCTAACCTCGCGCCAATACTCCCTTGAAGCAATGCGGACCCCCGCTTCGCCCTGGATCGTCTCCACTATGAAAGCCGCCGTTTGGCTGGCGATCAATTGCAGGTCTTCGGTATTGCCAAACCGAACTAGATCCACACCCGGGAGCAATGGCCGGAAGGCGTTTTTGTAGGTTTCATTCCCTCCAACCGAAAGAGCCCCGTTGGAGGAGCCGTGATAAGCCCCCTCACAACTTATAACTTGGAAACGGCCGGTATAGCGTTTAGCAAGTTTGAGAGCACCCTCGACGGCCTCGCTCCCTGAGTTAACGAAATAAGTGGAATTCAATGGATTTGGAATGGAGTCAGCCAGCCTTTTAGCCAATTCAACCTGTGGGCTTTGGACTAATTCCCCGTAGACCATTAAGTGTAAGTACCGCTCAGTCTGAGATTTGATGGCTTTGAGAACGTTCGGGTGACGGTGGCCGATATTACTGACTCCGATTCCGGAAATGAGGTCCAGGTACTGCTTCCCATGGATGTCGTACATGAAAACACCCTCGGCTTTTTCAATTTCCAACAAAAGCGGAAAATCTGATGTCTGCGCCTGGTAGTGCAGGAATAATTGTCGTGGCGTTATCAACGGATCAGGACTTTTACAAATATGGCCCCAACCAGGATTTAAACAAAGAGGCGCGCTTAAAAGCTGGTAATAGTCAGTTCGATCCGTTCGTTAAGGTCGTGACTGGCGCGGGTCATCATTCGAGAGCGCGCCAACGGCCTGGTGCTGCCGTATCCTGTACCTGCTACCTGTTGCAATGGCACTCCCTTGTCCTCAAAATAATTCGCAATAGCCTGAACCCGACTCTCGGAAAGACTCTGATTCTCCTCGGCCTTCCCCTGATTGTTGGTGTGGCCGGCCAGTTCGACCTTTACGGTTGGGTTCGCCAGTAAGAAATCTGATAGTCGATCAAGTTCTGGAAAGGATTCAGGAAGTAACTCAGGAGATCGGTATTCGTAGAATATGTTATTAAGCACGGAAGTTTGGCCGATTTCAATAGGCACCAGGTATAGATTTTTCTTGAATTCTCCGTATTGAGTAATCTTCTTCAGATCTATGTTTTCCTCTATGCCGATATATCCCTGGACTTGGGCCAAATAACCGTAGCGCTTACCCTTGGGCAGTACGATCTTGAATTTGCCTGAATTGGGATTCGACCGTGCCACTCCTTCTTCCGCTCCGGTTTCCAGATTATGGAAGAAGATTGTGGCTTCCAGAGGTTGTTTTGTTTGGCTATTGAAGACCCTACCCGAAACCAACAGAACAGGTTCCGGCCTTAAGTCTGAAGGCAGCTCAATTCGGTAAATATCGCGAGAGGCGTTGGAGTTTTCAATTTCGGAAACAAAGTAAGCATAGTCCCCTTTAGCGGTGATCGTAAAATACTCATCCCGCTCCCCAGTGTTGATCGTGCTTCCAAGGTTCCTCGGCTTCGACCAGTTTAGCCATGTATCGTCCAACCTTTTGGTGTAGAAAATGTCACTTTCTCCTAAGCCCCCATGACCGTAAGATGCAAAGAACAAGGTTTTGTGATCTGCCGCAAGGAACGGGGCGAACTCGCCAGCACCTGTGTTTACAATCGATCCCAAATTTTTGGGCTTAGCCCAGTTCCCCGACAGGCTCCTAAAACTCACGTAGAGATCCTGGTCTCCTTTCGAATCAGGTAGTTGAGCAGCAATTATCAGCGCATTACCGCTGCTGGTAAGAAAAAAATCAACGTACTTGCTGTAATTAAAAAGATCTTTGATAATGATTTGGCGTGGCTTGGTCCAACCTGTCTTCTCGCGGTTTGAAAGGGACGCCCCTCCTTCCACCGTTCCGTCAGGCCGATACCCATTGATGACCAACAGAGTGTTCATGTCGGGAGTCACCGAAAACACCCCATTAGCATATTGATCATTCAGAGGCGGACCAATATTCTGAGCCGGACTCCAGACCCCGTTTTCGAGTTCCGAGAAAAAAATATCCTGTTGATCAGATTTCCCTCCAGTGTTTCCCTGGTATTTTTGCCTGGCAAAATACAAGGTCATGCCGTCGGGGGAGATTACCGGATGGGTGTCAATGAATTTGGTGTTGACATTGTTACTCAGCCGTTCACGGTTCCCCGCGAAATGGAGATCAGCCTCCTGCCCAAAAAGCGTGACGGTCCACGCTATGCAAAACAGTACCGCGCTGATTTTCATTTGCTATCGTTAAGAATTTTATTGGAAAAATCCTAAAATACAATCCCAAAGTAATAGAATTAGATGGAATCAAACAAGTATTTTAACGTGAGTTCGATATAAAATAGAGTAGTTTATTGATAGAAAAAAGGCAGAAAATTAGTATATTAAGTCATTGACAATCAACAAAATAACTAATATTTCTGCCTATGTTAACTGCTACTAAAATTACTGAAATTTTTTGTTCCATTGACGATTTTTGTCTGGATTTTGTCCCAAAATTGGAAAAAAGATTGCTGGGAAGTAAAAAGCGCAACAAACCTGGTAAGCTTTCTTTATCCGAAGTAATGACTATACAGGTCTTGTTCCAGATCTCAGGATATCGAAATTTCAAGACCTTTTACAACACATACGTTTGTGGCCACTTGCGCTCCTTCTTTCCTGATGTGGTAAGCTATAACCGAATGGTAGAACTTTGTAGTGGAAGTCTTCTGCCAATGGCTATTTATCTGAAAACACAAGGGACTGGACAGTGTACAGGTATAAGTTTTATAGACAGCACTCCGTTAAGGGTCTGTCATAACAGACGGATCCATAACCATAAAGTATTTGAAGGGTTAGCTAAAAGAGGCCATTGTTCCATCGGATGGTTCTACGGGTTTAAGCTCCATCTTATCACTGCTGATACGGGTGAAATCATCGATTTTATGCTCACACCGGGCAATGTGGATGACAGAAAGCCTCTTAAAATTGAACGGTTTATTAAGAAATTATTCGGAAAGCTCTTTGGTGATAAAGGCTACATCAGTAAGGAACTTTTTAAAAATCTGTTCTTCCGCGGAGTCCATCTGATAACCAAACTCAAACGCAATATGAAGTCCTCATCCTTAACCCCCATCATGGATGCTATAATGCTCCGTAAAAGGGCTATTTGTGAGACTATCATTGATCAACTTAAAAACATCTTCCAGATTGAACACTCCAGGCACAGGAGCCCAACTAATTTCCTTACCAACCTTTTCTCGGCTTTAATCGCTTACAACTTTTGCGAAAAAAAGCCCTCAATCAAATTGAACTACCAGGACACCGGTCAACTCTTTCTCGCTCTTTAATCATTCCTTATTGTCGAACTCACGTTATTTTAGATATTTATGTTTTCTAATCACCTAATAGTCAATCGATTGATTAATTGATTTAGGAGCCTAATTTTTTGGTTCTAAACTGGTGTCTTGGAAATCTACAATTACACCAGAAGATATTTGCGAGTTTGATGACACCCGGGAGTTTCCAACCGATCAAAGACACTGACCCATCATGCAAAAACAGCGTCCTGGGCATGTAGAAGCTTTAAATCAGGCTCCAAATGAAAGGCTACTCCAAACATACCCATTCTGCCGGTGCCAGAAATAGGCATACCTTAAGCGAGGATTTGGCTGCTGTGGTCCCCAGTCTGAACCTTCTCAATTATGTTGGAAACCACGCCCTTTTCGTCAATGATAAAAGTGGTTCTCACCGTACCCATATATTTACGTCCATACATGGATTTCTCCCTCCAAACTCCAAATTCCTCATTCAGGGCCTTCTCGGTATCGGCGATCAGACGAAAGGGCAACTGCTGTTTATCAATGAATTTTTGGTGCGATTTTTCATCATCTGTGCTAACTCCAATCACTTCGTACCCTTGTTCTCGCAAGTCTTGGTAATGATCCCTCAAATTACACGCCTGGGCGGTACAGCCGGAAGTGTTGTCCTTCGGATAAAAATACAATACTATCTTTTTGCCCGAAAGCTCGGATAAGTGAATCCGTTTCCCTTCTTGGTCATTACCCAGAAAATCTGGCGCCTTATCACCAATTTTTATTGACATGTATTTTAGATTTTAGTTCTATAGGTTTTTTGGTTGCCCGAGTTATCAATGACTCTTAATGTTAACTCTCCTTCAAACGGAATGTTTTGATCTAATTTCTCGGACCAAATCAAGTTTTGCTTTTGGTCGTAATTCATAAGGATCCATTTTCCGTCCACCGTTACCTCATAGGATTTAATTCCCGACAAATTGTCCTTAATTGCGAATCTCAACCGGGAGTGGTCTTGGGCCAGTACTTTAATCGTAGGAGCTATCGAATCGGTGAGGAGTGTGAAATCCCCGAGGCTTCGGGTCGTGAAGTGGATTTTATTTTCTAGCCATTCTCCGCCAACGTATTCATATCCCTTAGAGCTGTATTTGCGATAAACCCGGGTCTTTTCATTTTCGGGGTATTCCAAAACCGGTTTCAATGCGACCTTGGCGGATCGGCGTAAAGGAATGAGCGTGTTTCCGATGGTAAACACTTCTTTACTGTCCTCAAGGCCTAGTTGGTAGTTCTTTTGAAGATAGAGGGTGTCAAACAGGGAATTTTTGTAAAAGGACACATCCATACGATTGTTGAAATAGCTGAAATCTCTATATGAAGGTACCACAGCTGAAAAACGACAATACTCGTACTCATAGCACATGTTTATTGAATCGGGCAAACCATCTCTCAGATCCCATAAATACACCGCGTCCTGCTTCTCAAGATAAGCCGGAGCCAAGTCATATTTTCTTGAACCGAGATGCACCTCCACAAGTTTCAATTCATCTCCTACGACTTTTGATTTAAGGACCAGGGTGTTGTTTATGATTTTTGATCGCTTTGTTGTGCCAGGATTTGTGGTTCTGAGAAGGTTGCCGACTGTATTGGGCGCTCCCTTTAATTTGAATACCACGGAGCTTTCGTTTCCATAAGCGTCTTGCATTGTAATGAACAAATTGTGAGTTAAGGTGTCCAGCACCACTATCCGTCCGGAGTTATTGTTGGTGGTGTAGAAATCAAGTTCATTTCCGTCGTCTACGTATAATTTAGCAAAGCGCCTTTTGGTTGAAACCATTGTCGCATAGTTGGTGTGAACGAATAAATTTCGCGTCTTCGCAAATGAAAAGGTTGTGATGTTTTGCTTGAAGATGGGCTCGTCATTCTGGCGGAGTTCAATATATGGAATGCCGTTTTTGTTTGAGGCTCCGTCTAGCTTATCGTGTGCTAACAACTCAATACCAATACTACCGGTTACGGCTATGGATTGGGGTATCGAAAAGGTATGCCCTTTCCGCACTACAGGAAACTCAAACCGTCCAAATCGTCCGTTGATTCTTGATTTAATACCCAGGGTAGCCAATGCAATCCTCTGCACGGTTGGCGGGATGTGGTCCTTTATCTCGCTGAAGTAGTAGTTCAAAGGGTTGAGGACTTTGTGGTCTTTGTCCCGTATTTCGAAATGTAAATGAGGGCCCGAGGAGGAGCCACTATTACCAGAGTAGGCAATGGTGTCACCTTGCTCGAATCTGAATTTATTAGGACCTAGGTGCATGTCAACTTCGAAGCTCTCTTTTGCGTATTGGTTCTCCCTAACATATTGTGCGACCCCCGGATCGAAACGCTGAAGATGGGCATACACGGTGGATGTACCGTTTGGATGGGACAGATACAAAGCGTTACCATAACCTCCGCTGGAGACCTTGATTCGGCTGATATAACCACCGGCGGCTGCGTAAATGGGTAATCCCTGGATCCCGCTGGTCTTAATGTCTATGGCTGAATGAAAATGGGATGATCTCAATTCGCCCATCGTGCCGGCCAGGAAGTTATCCTCTCCGGGTCGGACGGGGAACATGAAGTACTTGTCATTGTCCGGGCCTTTGGCGCCCAAGCACAAGAGAACTAAAAATAATCCGTTAAAAACCCTACTTAACCTCACAATACAATAGCTCGTTATCCTCAATGAACCCCACTAGTCTTTCACCTATCTTAACTGGCCCAACCCCCTTTGGCGTTCCCGTAAAGATCAGATCGCCCTGTTTGAGGGTAAAAAAACGAGAAAGGTAGGCTATAATAAAGTCAAAACTAAACAGCATCAGCTTAGTATTGCCCCTCTGCCTGGTTTTCCCCTCAACTTTTAGGCCAAAATTCACATTCCCTAAATCATCGAATTGCTCCTTGGGAAGGAATTCAGAAATGGGTGCCGACCCATTAAAACCCTTTGCAATAGTCCAAGGTAATCCATTTTCTTTAGCCTTATCCTGCCAATCTCTGGCTGTAAAGTCGACTCCCAGGGCAATCTCGTCGTAATACTTGTAGGCAAATTTCTCCTCAATATTCTTTCCCTCTCTGCCAATTTTCAGCACAATCTCAATTTCGTGATGAATATTATTTGAAAAAGAAGGGTAGTAAAATGGTCCATGGTTTTTTACCAGGGCCGTCTCAGGTTTAAGGAAAATTACCGGCTCATCGGGCCGTTCGTTATCCAGCTCACGTATATGTTCGGCGTAATTGCGACCAACTGCCAGGATCTTCATTTTTCCGGATAGGTTATGTTTGCGTAATTTATCTTCGTTCGCCAGTGGGTTTGGGCGTTACTGAAAAACCCGTGTATACCGGCTTTGGGTAACAAAAATATTAACTTTGCCTTTAACTTTAAAATGGCACTCTATTTGAATAGCCTTTCTTAAAAATGGACAGTCGAATATGAAGAAGCTCCTTTTACTAACAATTTTGGCCTTTGTCGTGGATGCATGTACAACGGTACCCATTACTGGCAGAAGACAGCTAGCCACTTACAGCAATCAAGATCTGATTCCCATGAGCTTCGAAAGCTACAAGGTTTTCATGGATACCAACCAGGTTGCAAAGGACCAAGATCAGATAGCCTTAGTAAAAAAAGTTGGAAAAAGAATTCAGACCGCCGTCGAAAAATATATGGGCGACAATGGCCTTTCGAGGCAATTGGATGGTTTTGAATGGGAATTTAATTTGATCGAAGAGGATATAGTCAATGCTTGGGCGATGCCCGGAGGTAAGGTTGCGTTTTATACGGGTATAATGCCGATCTGTCAAGATGAAAGCGGGGTTGCCGTGGTTATGGGGCACGAAATAGCCCATGCTATTGCCGGACATGGCGCCGAACGTATGAGCGAGGCTCAATTGGCCCAACTTGGCGGGGCTGTGGCCGGTGAGACCTTTGGTTCCGGATCGGTTTACGCAATGGCCTTCGGCGTTGGCGCCAACCTGACTATGTTAAGCTTTTCCCGTAAGCATGAATCCGAGGCCGATCACATCGGGCTGATCTTCATGGCAATCGCGGGATACGATCCCCACGAAGCACCAGGGTTTTGGGAAAGAATGTCGGCTGAGAGTGGGGGTGGAGCTCCTCCGGAATTCGTTTCCACGCACCCCTCGCATGAAACCCGTATAAGTGATCTAAACGGCTGGATACCGGAGGCAATGGAATATTATCAGAACATTGAGTAGAGAATTCCTATTCCTATCTCATTTCGGGCAGAGCTCGAACAGAAAGTTCCTCACTTCTCGATACGAGGGGACGCTGTAATTGGCCGCCGAGGTTGTGCCACCCACCTTTACTGTGTATGCATTTTTAGGCATGCTCTTAAACGTATCCTCGTCGGTTACGTCATCCCCAAACGCTATGACCAGGTCGTGCTTCCGCTCTTTCAACCATTTTCTCGCCGCCAGCCCCTTATTAACCTTTGAACTCTTTATCTCAACCACCATATTCCCCTCCATAACATGCAGGTCACTATCGGCAACCAGGTACTTCAGGTGACTCACTAGCTCACGTGAGCGCAGTTCCCCCAAACCTGTTTCTACCTTGCGGAAGTGCCAAACCAGCGAGAAGTCTTTTTCCTCAACAAAAGATCCGGGAGTTCGGTTAATGTAAAGCTCCAGAGTTTGCATGATCTCATTCTTCCAGTCGCTTTTTAGGGTTGTTAGGGTTCGCCAATCCTCATCTTTTTTCCGAAGCCAGACTCCATGCTCACAAATAATATCCACGTTCAGCTTACTCAACCAATCGTCAAGTATTCCTCGTTCTCTACCGCTAATGATTACAATGTTGTTTTTTGGATCTCCCGATAGCCTTTTAAGGAGGCCATTCAACTCTCGATCAGGCTTTGCTTTAAGTGGATCTTCATTAAATGGTGTCAGCGTGCCGTCGTAATCCAGGAAAATAATCCTGGTTTTAGCTCGGCGGTATTCCTTTTGTATACTCTTGAATGCATCGTGGTCCAACGTCTTAGTGGCCAAGGCGTCTTGATTGCCTTTGATTTCCTCCAGGTTGGTCATAAACAGCTTCACCCAATGATGTATGTTGTACCTTCTCAAGGAATTCTGCATGACCTCCATCCGGCCTTTTTGTTCCCGAATATCCATGTTGATGGCTTGGCGCATAGCATCTACCATCTGATTAATGTCATTTGGGTTTACCAGTAACGCGTCGGACAACTCCTTGGAGGCTCCGGCCATTTCGCTCAAGATCAAGACCCCCGTTTTGTTCAGTTTGCTTGCAATGTACTCTTTGCATACTAAGTTCATCCCGTCTCTCATTGGAGTCACCAGGGCGACCTGCGCAATACGATAAAATGCCGACAATGCATGCAGCGGCATTGACCGGTAGAAGTAATGGATGGGAGCCCAGCTCATCCGGTTGTATTTACCGTTGATTCGGCCAACCAGTTCGTCAATTTCCTCTTTGAGTTCTTTGTACTTGCCCACTTTGTCCCTACTGGGCACCACGATCATGATGAACGATACCTTCTGTCTAAGTTCGGGGTGCTGACGCAGCAGCATTTCAAAGGCCTTCAATCTCTGTGGAATTCCCTTACTGTAGTCCAGTCGGTCGATCGATAGGATCACCTTTTGATCGCCAAGGGAAGATCGGTATCGCACTTCTCGCTCCAATGTTTCCGGAGCCGCCGCGACGCTCGCGTACTTGTCATAATCGATTCCCATGGGAAAGGAGTCGACAACGATCTTTCGATTACCCACCTCAATTTCATGGTGGGAGTTGCTATATCCGGCAAGACGATTAGTAGAACTTAGAAAGTGGCGCATATCATCATAGGTATGGAAGCCGATTAAGTCGGCACCCAACATTCCCATTAGGATATCTCGCCTCCACGGAAGGAGACGGAATGACTCGAACGAAGGAAACGGAATATGCAAAAAGAACCCTATGCTGACATCGGGCAGCTGTTCGCGAATGATCTCAGGTAACAGAAGCAGCTGATAATCATGGATCCAAATCGTGTCCCCTGGTTCGGCCACCTTAACTATTTCGGCCGAAAATTTTTTGTTCACCTTCTTATAGGCCTTCCACAGATCCTCTTTGTAAATGACATATTGGTTGAAGTAATGAAAACTAGGCCAAATTGCCCCATTGCTGAAACCTTCATAATAATCCCTGATCTCCTCCTTAGTAAGGAAGATCGGGATCATATTCTCGGCACCAAGATCATGCGAAACCTTCTGTTTCTCCCGGTCGCCTTGCAGGTGCAAGCCCGGCCAGCCGATCCACTGATTGTTTCCCTTTTTGTATATGGAACCAAGCCCGGTGGCAAGTCCGCCTTCGCTTCGACCGAAAACTAACTGGCCATCCCTCTTTTCAATTTTTATTGGCAATCTGTTGGATATTATTAGAGTCTTAGGCATTCCCGAGGATTGAAGGTCCCAAGTTAAATCAAGTTTATTGAAAAGTGGGCTTCTAATTCTTGAAGGCGGTTATCTCATTTTCCAAAACCCTGCAGCTTGATCTCGGTAAGGCGCCTTTTGGTGTCCAGCGGAAAATCTCCGTTCATGATCCAATCATAATACTGGGGTTCTTCCTTCAAGACGTCGGTCACACTCTTACCTCTGTGTTTGCCAAAATTAAAGATGACCTGGTTTTGATGACCATAAGCCATCCGTCCGGCGAAGTCAACAATTTTAGAATACGTTATCCCGTTGAGGGATTCAATGCTATTATCGATTTGGCCGATCAATTTGCCTTGCAAATCGTGGACTTCGGCTCCAGCGTATCTCGAAATCTGTGCTTTGAGTACCTCGAAAGAGGCTAGCGTGTCTGCTTCCGCAGAGTGAGCTTGGGTGAGATCCTTACCACAATAAAACTTATAGGCGGCCGTAAGGTTTCTCTTCTCCATTAGGAAGAAGATCTTTTGGGCGTCTACCAGTTTTCTTGTCCTGACATTAAACTCCAGGTCGACTCTTAGGAATTCTTCCACCAACATGGGAACGTCAAACTTAATTATACTGAAACCTCCCAAGTCACAACCCTCTAAGAATTGCGCAATGCTCTTAGCGATTTGCTTGAAGGTGGGTGAATTTCCAACGTCTTGGTCGGTGATTCCGTGAATCATGGTGCTTTCCTCCGGGATAGGCATCTCCGGATTGATTCGCTGAGTTCGACTAACTTCGCTGTTATCCGGACTGACCTTAAGCATTGAGATTTCAATGATCTTATCTCGTGATATTACAGTGCCGGTGGTTTCAAGGTCAAAAAAAACCAGTGGGTTCTTAAGGTTTAGTTTCATCTGAGGCAATTAACTGTCAGTGACCTCACGGCTGAGGTCCTGAAAGTCCAATCCACTGAAGTTTCCTGAACTCATCAATAGAAGATTGCGGTTGTCCCAATCCTGGTTGACCAGAAATTCCCTGAGTTCTTCACTGTCGTCGAAAACGATTAGATCCGGGCGATTGAATGATTGCCGTAAATACTCAACGCTTAAAGGTTCTTGCTGTTTTTGCTTCACCACTTCGGGGTCATAATACACAATTGCAGAGTCAGAATTGTGGAAACAATCTGCATATTGTACTATGAAATCTTTGTCGAGACTACTAAATGTATGGAGTTCAAGACAGGCGGTGAGGCATTGATTTTTGAATTGTTTCTTGAGGGCCTTGGTGGTAGCCAGCAGTTTTGATGGCGAATGCGCATAATCTTTGTACACTTTAGTTCCTGCGCGCTCGGCTATGAGCTCCAGGCGGTTAGAAGCGCCATGAAATGATACCATTGCCTGGTAAAATTCTTCGTCCGTGATACTGAATCTTCGCAATACGGCCAAAGCTCCAGAAATGTTTTGCAAATTGTGTTTACCAAAAATCTTAATAGGGTACAGCCCTTTTCCACTGATTAGATAGGTAACTCCATTCTTAACCTTGTTAGGGTGAGTCTTGTAAATGATTCGGTTGGTGTCTACCCTCTCCTTTCCCCCGATGACTGTGGCCAGATCGTCTTCCTCGCAGTAAATCAAGGTGCCCCCTTTCGGGGTAGCGTCGGCAAAGACCTCGAATTGGCCAACATAGGACTCCAAGGATGGAAAAACATTGTAATGATCCCATGAAATGCCGCTGATCAGGGCGATATGATGTTTGTACTCAAGGAACTTGGGATTCGAGTTTATTGCCGATGAGTAATATTCATCCCCTTCAATAACGGTTGCAGGGGCTCCGGAGAGTTTCACCTGATTGTCGAACCCGTTGACCCGGGCCCCGATGAGATAGTCAAAATCTCGGTTGTGGAATTTAAGAACATGTAGAATGATGGCCGTAATGGTTGTCTTGCCGTGAGATCCGGCAATAACAATCCGTTGCTTGCTCTGGCATTGTTCATAAATAAACTCCGGATAAGAATAGACATGTAGCCCTAACTCTACAGCCTTGCTCAACTCCGGGTTATTTTTTGAGGCATGCATGCCAAGGATTACTCCATCCAGATCGGGCGAGATCCTTTCCGGGAACCAACCGTTTTCCGGGGGAAGCAAGTTGTGAAGGTTCAGGTTCGACAGGGACGGTTCGTAGATCTTGTCATCTGATCCGCTTACCGCAAACCCCTGCTCATGCAAGGCAATAGCCAAACCGTGCATGGCACTGCCGCCGATAGCAATGAAATGTACTTTCTGGTTAATTGGATGCATTTAGAGGCTCTTTGGGTTATTGACCGACTCCATTTGACAGAGGCTGCAAATTTAGTTAATCCCCAAAAAAATGTTAGCAATTTGTTGAAAAGTAAGTGGATTTTCAGGTGGGAAACTATTTATACTCAATCGTATGGAAATCCCATATGAATTTCATTCTTTTGAAGCAATCAATTCTCCCCCTCCTATTGGCATACAAATGGAAAGAAAATCCGGCACAAAGCGATCCAATTACAAGTCACGCAAATTAGGGGAAGACGAAGTATTTGGTCAGCTGGGTAAAGTTCCACCACAGGCTGTGGACCTCGAGGAAGCAGTTTTAGGGGCATTGATGCTGGAAAAAGATGCCTTGACCAATGTCATTGACATTCTTAAACCCGGTAACTTTTACAAAGATCAACACCAGGAGATCTACAAGGCCATAGTAGACTTGTTCAATAATTCGGAGCCCATTGACCTCTTAACCGTAACGCAGCAGCTAAGGGAGAATGGCAAGCTCGAATTTGTCGGAGGCGCGTATTATATTACCGAACTCACCACACGGGTTAATTCGGCAGCCAATATCGAATATCATGCCAGGATAATTTTGGAACAGTCGATCAAACGGGAGCTGATAAAAATATCCGCTGAGATGCAGCGCGACGCCTACGAAGACACCCATGATGTCTTTGAGCTGCTAGATCAAACCGAGCAGGGGCTGTTCGAAATTTCGGAATCCCACATCCGTCGCAACTATGCCGACATGCGCTCGGTACTGAATATGGCGATCAAGGAATTGGAGTCAAAGAAGCATCTCAAGGATGGCCTTGCTGGTGTCCCCAGCGGATTCACTCAGTTAGACCGGATCACTGCTGGCTGGCACAAGTCAGATCTCATAATTATTGCTGCACGTCCGGGCATGGGTAAGACTGCGATGGTACTTTCGGCTATGAGGAATGCAGCGATAGACTTCAATTATCCGGTGGCAATCTTTTCCTTGGAAATGTCTTCTATTCAGTTGGTGAATCGACTCATATCCGCAGAAGCTGAACTGGAAAGCGATAAGATCAAAAAAGGAACACTAGCTGAGCATGAATGGCAGCAGTTGATTCACAAGACTGGAAGGCTGGCCGAGGCGTCCATTTTTATAGACGACACTCCCGCCTTATCTATTCTTGAACTTAGGGCCAAGTGCCGGCGATTGAAGGCCCAACATGGGGTGCAGTTGATCATTGTCGATTATCTCCAACTTATGTCTGGTGAACACAATCGCTCGGGTGGAATGCCTGGCAACCGCGAGCAGGAGATTGCTTCTATTTCGAGGGCATTAAAAAACATAGCCAAGGAACTCGAAGTACCGGTGATTGCTCTGTCTCAATTGAGCCGGGCCGTAGAAACCCGCGGCGGAGACAAGAGACCACAACTTTCGGATCTTAGAGAATCGGGCTCAATAGAACAGGATGCTGATATGGTCATATTTTTGTATCGACCAGAATATTACCAGCTCACCGAAGATGAGCATGGGATGCCCACGCAGGGCATCTGTGAAGTAAACATTGCCAAGCATCGCAACGGATCTTTGGATACTGTGAAACTTAAATTCATTCCTCGTTTCACCCGATTTACAGATCTTGACGCCCAGGGCTTTGATGCCGGGGGCGGAATGGGCCAGACATTGACCTTTGGGAGCAAGCTTAACGATCTTTCGGAGGGTGAGCAACCTCCTATAACTCCCGAGGATCCTCCTTTCTAAATTTCGTGATAGCTCTTTTATTGGTGGATGACGATGAGCGAATAAGGCTTTCGCAAGTCAATCATCCACAACCGGCCAGCGGTCAGGCACTGGTCAAACTCAAAGCAGCAGCACTCAATCACCGCGATGAGTGGTGTCGCCAGGGCAAATACCCTGGCCTCCAATTTGATACGATACTGGGTTCTGATGGAGCGGGAGTGGTAGAGAAAGTCAGTGAACCTTTGGACCAAAGTTGGGTGGGCAAAGAGGTGGTGATCAATCCAAACAACAACTGGGGTGACGATCCGGCGGCCCAGTCCCTGGACTACAACATCCTTGGCCTTCCTAAGAATGGTACTTTTGCCGAGTATATCGCAGTAGACCTGGACCGTCTCCACGCCAAGCCAGACCATCTTGATTTCAACGCCGCGGCGGCTTGCCCTTTGGCTGGCCTTACAGCTTATCGGGCGGTTTTTACCCAAGGAAATGTAACAGCCGGACAGACTGTTCTGATTACTGGCATAGGCGGCGGAGTGGCCCAATTCTGTTTTCAGTTTGCCCTAACCGCGGGGGCAAAGGTATTTGTGTCGTCCGGCTCACAGCAGAAGTTAGATCGAGCTTCATCCATGGGAGCTAGCGCCGGATTCGATTACCGGCAAAATGACTGGATCAAGCAAGCAGCAGCGCAAACGGGGGGTTTTGACCTGGTTATTGACAGTTCGGGAGGGGACCAGTTCGGTCAGTTGCCAAATTTGATCAAAGCTGGAGGCAGGCTGGTCTTTTTTGGGGCTACGGCTGGGGGACCCGGCAGGCTGGATCTGTTTAAGGTATTCTGGAAACAACTTACGATTCAAGGCACTACAATGGGTACTGATCAAGAATTCGAAAAGATGTTGAGTTTCATTTCCGAGAACAGAATATTTCCTGTGGTAGATTCGGTTAGACCGTTAGTTGAAATAATCTCGGCCTTTGATCAACTTAGAGATTCTCAACAATTCGGCAAGCTTGTGGTGGAAATTTAGTCGGATTCCTCAAACAAAAAATTCTGGTAGGCGTTTTTGAGCTCTCGCAGAGCAAGCTGCTCCTTTTGCTCATTCGCCAACTTTATTCCTTTCTCGAAGATGGCCTTGGCCTTCTCCGGGTTGTCCAACTCAACATACAGATGCGCGGCATGATAATATGTAGCTAAATAACCTGCGTGCTGTAAGAGTAGTTTGTCGTAGAATTCCTTGGCTTTTAAGGGGTTGGAGTTTCGATACTCGTTGGCCACTGCATAAATCAAAAAAGGATCATTTGGCTCCTTTCCTAGGAAGTTAAGAAGCTCCTGAAGACGGGTATTTTTCATTGGCGCGGGTACCCCTTTTTTGGACAATCTGTATTAATTTCACGCAAAGTAATAGGTAACAGGACAATCTCATACTTGCTGTAAATGAAAATTCTCGTTTGCATTACTCACGTACCCGACACTACCTCAAAAATATCTTTTACCGGTGACAATACCCAGTTTGACAAGACTGGGGTCCAGTTCGTGATTGGCCCTTACGATGATTTTGCCCTGGCTCGCGCAGTTGAATTGAAGGACCAAACCGGGGCCACGATAACTGTGCTTAATGTTGGAGCTTCGGAAGCTGATCCTACATTACGCAAAGCGCTGGCAATTGGAGCGGATGAAGCCATCCGGATAAACGCTTCACCAACGGATTCATTTTATGTCGCCCAACAAATAGCCTCGGCCATCTCCCAGGAGGAATATGATCTAGTACTGATGGGTCGAGAATCTATTGACTTTAATGGAGGTCAGGTTCACGGTATGGTGGGGGAGATATTAGGCATCCCGGCAATTTCCCCGGTCATGAGGTTGGATATTGAGGGTGAAATCGGCAAAATGGAACGCGAAATCGACGGAGGTAAAGAAACCGTAGAGGTTCCGCTGCCTTTTATTGCCGGATGCCAAGAGCCCATAGCCGAATGGAAGATTCCCAATATGCGTGGGATCATGTCAGCCCGATCCAAACCCTTGAAGGTGGTTGACCCCGTAGAAGGCCTCGAGATGACTACAACAGAAAAGTTTGAAATGCCGCCTGAAAAAGGGACGGTCAAAATGATCGACCCTGACAACCTCCAGCATTTGATTGAATTGCTTCAGAATGAAGCCAAAGTCATTTAGCGCTGTGTAGTTTCCTTGAAAAGACCCTAAATCAAGTATTATGGCTGTGCTCGTTTTTGTTGAAATTTCAGATGGATCGGTAAAAAAATCGTCCAGAGAGGCAATCTCATATGCAAAGGCGCTCAATCACGGGGAAGTAATCGCAATGGTAATGGGACAGATCGAGGACACGAGGTTAGCTGACCTGGGCGCCCATGGAGCAGATAAAGTTCTCCATGCGCAGGATGAAAGACTTAATAATCCTTCAATTCTCCCTTATTCCTCAGTATTAGGCCAAGCCTTTGAGCAGGAAGCCGCTGAAATATTGGTGTTGGCGAAATCGGCCTTGAGTGATCCGGTTGCTGCCAGAGTGTCGGTACGACTGGGTGCTACTCTTGCCTCCAATGTAACCGAATTGCCAGATTTGAGCGATGGCTTCAAAGTCAAACGCAGCATTTATACCGGAAAGGCCTTTGCCATAACCAAGCTAACGGCGAATAAAAAGGTTATCACGATCAAAAAGAACTCCGTACCGATCCTTGAGGATGACAGGACCATAGAAGTTGGCGCTTTAACCGCAAATTTGGACGACGGGGATTTCAAAGAGACGTTGAAGTCCTCTGAAAAAGCCGAGGGACAAGTGTTATTGCCGGAAGCGGACATAGTTGTTTCCGGAGGCCGTGGTCTCAAGGGTCCGGAAAACTGGGGAATGCTTGAGGAGTTGGCCAAGGCCCTCGGCGCAGCAACCGCATGTAGTAAGCCGGTATCCGATATGAATTGGCGGCCCCACCATGAACATGTGGGTCAAACCGGAGTTAAAGTAGCACCTTCTTTGTATATTGCCGTGGGAATTTCCGGCGCTATTCAGCATTTGGCTGGAGTGAACTCCTCCAAGAACATAGTGGTAATAAACAAGGATCCGGAGGCTCCATTTTTCAAGGCCGCTGACTATGGAATCGTTGGAGACGCCTTTGAAGTAGTCCCAAAATTGACCGAGGCAATTAAGTCCATGAGTAACTAAGTGCACAGGTGGATAAGATAAAGCTAGAGATCCTCGGTCTTTCCTCAAGTCAGTCGCAATCAGGCTCATTCGCCCTGGTTCTGGGAGAAGTGGATGGCGACCGTCGGCTACCAATTATAATTGGAATGTTCGAGGCACAAGCTATTGCAATTGAAATTGAAAAGATTGTTCCGAACCGCCCGATGACTCATGACCTCTTCAAATCTTTTGCCTATAATTTTGACTTTAATGTCAAAGAGATTGTTATCTCGGATCTGAAGGAAGGGGTTTTCTTCGGTAAAATTGTATGCAGCGACGGCGTTAAGACCGTGGAAGTCGATGCCCGTCCGTCCGATGCCATTGCTATTGGGCTTAGATTCAGTGTCCCGATATATACCTATGAGTCGATTCTATCTGAGGCTGGAATAGTACTTTCTGAGGAATCCGAAGAGGAAGAGACAAAGGTCAAAAAAGCCAGAGTTACTCCAAAGGAGGCGGTGGTTTCCACTGAGGATCTCAAGGATCAATCGGTAGAAAAGCTTAAGGACCTGCTAACGGCTGCTCTTAAGAAAGAGGACTACGAGCAGGCAGCCAAGATTAGGGACGAAATGAACCGTCGAAATTAAACTAGCCTAGGATCATCCCGATGATGGTCGCCGACAGGAGGGAAGCAAGGAGCCCGGCAAGCAAAGCCCTGGGTCCGAATTGAGATAATAACAGTCTCTGATTAGGGGCCAGCGATCCGATCCCCCCGATCTGGATACCTATCGAGGCTAGATTGGCAAAGCCGGCCAACAAGTAGGTCGACATTATTATCGATTTCGTTTCGGCAAATGCATTTGCCGCCTTAAGTTCGGCCAAACTTATGTAACCGATAAACTCGGTCATAGTAACTTTTTCGCCTAGCAGCCTTCCAACCAGGGTAATATCTTGAACCGTAACTCCGATCAACCACATCAAGGGAGCAAACAAATAACCCAGCAGGAACTGCAAGCTTAATGATTCATATTGACCCTTGGTAAAAGCAACAATGGAAGCATTTAATTCAGTCCATTGTCCAAGTTTGAATAAAATGTAATTCGCCATGGCAATGAAGGCAAGGAAAACTAGCAGCATGGCGGCAACATTTACAGCTAATTTGAGGCCGTCATAGGTACCGTTTGCAATGGCATCTAGAGGGTTGCTTCCTATTTTTTCGAGGCTTATGTCAATTTGGCTTCTGATAGCTTCAGATTGCGGTACCAGCATTTTTGACATAACCACAGCTCCGGGAGCTGCCATCACTGAGGCAGCAAGAAGGTGTTTGGCAAATATTAATCTTTGAACCGGATCATCGCCTCCGAGGAAGCCTATGTAAGCTGCCAGGACTCCTCCTGCCAGGGTTGCCATACCACCGGTCATCACGAGCAGCATTTCTGAGCGATTCATCCGTGGCAGATAAGCTTTGATCATTAGCGGCGACTCGGTTTGTCCAAGAAAAATATTTCCTGCCACCGAAAGGCTCTCCGCGCCGGATAATTTCATGGCCTTTACCATGACCCAGGCCAGGCCATAGACAATTTTCTGGATTACGCCCAGGTAGAATAAAAGACTGGTCAGGGCAGAGAAGAACACGATTGTAGGCAGAATCTGGAAGGCAAAAATGTATCCGTACTTATTGGTATCCAGAAAACCCTCGAACAGGAATTCGGTACCTGCTCTCGAGAAATCCAGGATTTTAACAAAGCCCCTGCCAACCCATTCAAATATAGATCGAATAAAATCCACTTTAAGTACACCAACGGCCAGTACCAACTGAAATACGATACCCACGATGACGACCCTCCACTCAATGGCCCTTCGATTTTCGCTGAAAAGAAGAGCTATTCCCAGCAATACCCCAACACCAAGCAGGCCCCTTAGAATAGTCACAAACAGATTTCCGGATTGGTCGTTTACCGGGACCACTTCCTGGGCCATTCCGGATAAGCATATTGAGAAAGTTAAAATTGAAGTGATAAGGAATGCTTTGCTTTTCATCAAGCGCGTCGAGTAGCTGCCAATTACGTGAAATGTGAGGATAAAAGGAAACGGCTGGTTCAAAGTCTCCCTATCATGATCTTAGGGTCTCAGCTATGCCGCGACTTGGTAGCTGCCTGACCGGCGCCTTTCGTGTTCAGGACCCCCTAAAAAAGAAAATCCCTTCCAAAAGTGAAAGGGATTTTCAATATGGTTTCAATATCGGCAATCAGGCACCCACGCCACTCTAGGTCCACCGGAAAGGATTTCTTGGTTGGCAAATTCTGAGAATTTGTCGAAGTTCTTAACAAATGCATTGGCCAGGAAGTTGGCTTTTTCCTGATACGCCTCCTGATCAGCCCAAGTGTTCTTGGGATCAAGAATTTCATTGGCTACTCCGGGGCATTCTTCCGGAATGGCTAACCCGAATATTGGATCTTCATGGTATCTTTGATCACTAAGCTGGCCTTCTAATGCGGCTGTGATCATGGCCCGTGTGTACGATAGCTTGGTTCGCTCACCAACTCCATATGGGCCCCCAGACCAACCGGTATTGATCAACCAGACGTTTACCTCATGCTGGTCCATTTTTTCTCCCAATAATTCAGCATATTTGGTCGGGTGTATAGCCAGAAAAGGCGCGCCGAAGCAGGCTGAAAATACCATCTGAGGTTCGGTTACTCCAGTTTCGGTACCAGCCACCTTGGCGGTGTATCCCGAAATGAAATGATACATTGCCTGTCCCTTGTTAAGTTTAGAGATGGGTGGCAGAACCCCAAAAGCGTCGCAGGTCAGAAAGAATATATTGTTTGGGATACCACCCAGCGATGGTTCCACTGCGTTGAAGATATGATGAATGGGATAAGCAACCCGGGTGTTCTCAGTCACTGAAGCGTCTTCGTAATCGACTTCTCTGGTTCCTTTATAGAAACGAGTGTTTTCCACAATAGCGCCAAATTTAATCGCATCGTAGATCTCCGGTTCTTTCTCGCGGGTCAGGTCGATTGCTTTGGCGTAACATCCTCCTTCGAAATTGAAAATGTAATCATCTGCCCAACCATGTTCGTCATCACCAATCAGCCCGCGATTGGGGTCGGCGGACAAAGTAGTTTTCCCGGTTCCACTTAATCCAAAGAAAATGGCGGTATCTCCATCTTTACCAATGTTGGCAGAACAGTGCATCGAAAGGACTCTATGCTCTTGAGGAAGTAAATAGTTCATTACTGTGAATATCCCTTTTTTCATTTCTCCCGCATATCCCGTTCCTGCAATCAAAATTAGCTTCTTGGTCAGGTTAAGAATAGCAAAATTGGGCGATTTGGTGCCAGCCACCTTAGGATCTACCCAAAAATCAGGTATGTTGATGATCGTCCAGTCAGGGACAAAATCCGGTAAATCCTCCCGGTCGGGCCGAATAAAGAGATTGTAGCAAAACAGGTTGTGCCAGGCCCAGGTGTTGATGACTCGAAGGTTAATACCATACTTCTCACCAGCCCCAGCATAAAGATCTCTTACGTAGACGTTTCTACCTTCAAGATACTTAACCATTTGAGCTTCAAGCTCGTCAAATTTCTCCGAATCAAAGGCTACATTTATATTTCCCCACCACACGGTATCCCGGCTGGTGTCGTCCATCACCAAGAATTTGTCTTTAGGTGCTCTTCCGGTAAATTTTCCAGTATCACACATCAAAGCGCCGGTCTCGGTGAGAAATCCTTCACGGTTTCTGACGGCGTGTTCTATTATATCGGGTGCTGTAAGGTTCCAAAAAATCTGATGAAGATTTTTCAGACCGTGGTTTTCTACACCGTGCTTTTCCGATTTTAGTCCCAGTTCTATCATTGTTTTGTTTTTGTAGGTTTAAATTTTAGTGGATGGGCCCCAGGGCTTATCTCCAAAACGAGGACAAAGGTACGACCCAGTTGAGGAAACCCCAAATTCGATTCCAGTTTGGGAATATGGATTGGAGATTGTAATTTTATTAACCTAAGCAATTCTGGAAAATCGAATTACTTCCCATGTCCAAATACAGCATTGACCACCCGGCTCATGCCATAAACGGACCTTCATTTCTTGGTCATCCGGTTGGTTTATACTTTTTGTTTTTCACAGAACTCTGGGAGCGGTTCAGCTACTATGGCATGCGTGCCATCTTGATCCTTTACATAGTTGCCGAGGTCGGCCAGGGAGGCCTTGGCTGGACAAACGCTGAGGCCCTCGTTTTGTACGGTTGGTATACTATGATGGTGTACGTGATGTCAATTCCAGGAGGTATCCTCGCCGATAGGGTGTTGGGACAGAAAAAAACGGTTATGTTGGGTGGACTCTTATTATGTGCCGGTCACGGCATCCTTGCCGTACCAACTCTGTGGGCGTTCTATACCGGGTTGATCCTGATAATTCTGGGCGTTGGAGGGTTGAAACCTAACATATCCACTATGGTAGGAGGATTGTACAGACAAGGAGACCCAAACCGAGATCAGGGATTTACGATCTTCTACATCGGGATAAACATAGGAGCCTTTTTGTCCGGCGTAGTCGTCGCCGTCGTCGCGGCGGTATACGGGTGGCATTATGGCTTTGGACTGGCCGGAATTGGAATGTTGGTGGGACAGCTCATGTACGTGTTCGGCCAGCGCTACCTAAGAGGAGTCGGAGATTATCTTGCACCGGTCAAGACGGAGGACGGCATCCGGCATGCCCCCCTTTCGAGTGTCGAAAAGGATCGGATAGTGGTGTTGCTAATTTCATTTTTGATTGTCATCGTTTTTTGGGGAGCTTTTGAACAGGCCGGGGGGTTGATGAATTTATATGCACAGCAGAAGGTCGACCGGATGCTTATGGGCCGGCAGATTCCTGCAGGAGTTTTTCAGTCAGCTAACCCATTCTTTATTATCACATTTGGGACTTTGGTAGGGGCTTATTGGGTGCGGAGGACCTATCAGGGAAAGGAAGTATCTTCCATTTTCAAAATGGCGGTAGGAACGATCATAATGGGTTCCGGATTTTTCATGATGACCGCCGCTGCATTACAATATGACAGTTATGGTGCCGCGGGGATGTATTGGCTGATATTTGCTTACTTCCTGCATACCATCGGAGAGCTTTGTACTTCGCCGGTCTCGCTATCCTTTATAACCAAATTGGCACCAGCTAAATATGCCTCGATCATGATGGGGATATATTTCGCTGCAACAGGGGTTGGAAACAAGGTCGCGGGTCTTTTGGGCGAAGCAGCTCAGAACCTGGGAGAAAAGGAGATCTTTACATTTATTGCATTCTTTTCAATAGCCTTCGGAGGCTTATTGTTGGTTTTTCTTAGGAAATTAAAGGTTCTGACTCATGGGGCCGAAGATGTGATTGCCAAAGAGGAGAGGCCACAGTTCGAGGAAGACGCCCAGGCCGCGTAAAGCTCGAGAGAGGCCGAATCTTATGAATCAATGATTTGGAAGATAATGCAATTTGAATATGATACCATTGGTTGCGCCGTAATCAACTTAAGCCTTTATGACAAAAATACTTGATTTCTACCAAGGATTAAAGGATAAGAATGTGATGTTGGCCTATAAGGGCAACGTCTCCGACGACTTATTAGGGGCGTTTTTCAGGTTAGCTGAAGATAACCTCAGTCGCCTTGAGCCCGACACGCCTATGAAAAAGAAGGTTTTCAACATCCTCGTTGAGATCCTTCAAAACCTGTACCATCACATGGCGGAACTTAATACCGGAGACACTGAAGATTCACACTCCATAGCCGTTCTACTTTTGAAGGCCGAATCGGGCTACAACATCATGACCGGCAATCATATTCTCAATAAAAAGATTGACGAATTGAAGAATCGGATCAATCAAATAAACTCAATGAGCTCAGAGGAGTTGCGTGATCAGTATCGGCAAAAGCTTGACAAAGGACATTTCTCGAAAAAAGGTGGGGCTGGTTTGGGGTTGATGGATGTGGTAAGAAAATCAGGTAATAAGCTACATTACGATTTTAAGAAACTAGATGATGATTATTCGTTTTTTACTCTTAAGGTAAATATTTGGCCATAGCTTGAACTTATGAATGACTTTCTTCTCGACTCAACTCCTAAAACTCCGAAGCTGATCTTCGATTACCAGGATGGAACCTTTGAAATTAGCGGTCGGTCCATACCTGAAAATTCGATTGAATTTTATCAGCCGCTGATAGATTGGTTGGGTGATTACTCCCAGAAACCCCAACAACAGACCATATTATCAATCAAACTGGAGTATTTCAACACCAGCTCATCCAAGTGTTTAGTAGAGATCCTAAGGAGACTTGAAAAGATCCACCTTGATGGATACCCGGTGGAGGTGGCTTGGCACTATGAAGAAGATGATGAGGATATGCTAGAATCCGGAGAAGACTTCAATGAGATTATTAAGGTCCCCTTCAATTTGGTCATGGTGGAGGATGATTAGTTTTTCCCTAACCAATCAAGTCCAACAGATGCCTTAAGAGTTGTACAATTGAAGAGCGCGGCGGGCGTAGAAAAAAACATCGCAATAAATTCAAATAATCAGACACTTCACGACAATTCCAGAGCGCTTGCTTAACGCTCTCTGTGCTTACTAAAATAGTTCGTCCTGGTCGAGGTTCTGCTCAATAATACCCTTAAGTTTTTGAATGGATTGATTCTCCTTGAAGTCTACGACTCCATCTGCTATGATAATTTCGTACAAGTCCGAGAAGATTTTGTACTTGAACGTGAAGCTTTTCTCTCTGTGTTTTTCAAAATTCTGGTGGATGATTTTGTCAATTTCATCAGCATTATGTGATTCGTACTCTTTTCGGCTCCTTTGAAACTTCTCATCAGCATTAGCCTCAGGAAACAGCTTAGCCATCTTGGACTTAATGACGTCAATTTCGGTACGATCGATTGATCCATCTGCATAGGCCATGTAGATATAAAGAAAAAGAGTAAAATCATTAAAATCGTCGAAATAGTAGTCCTGGGGCATGTTGGTTAGGAATGTTGTGAAAAGTTAACACAAAATTGAGAATAAAAAAAGGTCCTCAGAACTCGCTGAGGACCCAATTTTCCCATTTAAAATGGCTAATGTTACATCATTCCACCCATTCCTCCTCCACCTGGAGGCATTGGAGGAGCTGCGGCTTCCTTTTCAGGTTCTTCAGTTACCACTGCTTCCGTTGTCAGTAACAACGATGCAATGGAGGCTGCGTTTTCCAGAGCAAGCCTGACCACCTTGGTAGGATCGATAATTCCAGCCTTGTAGAGGGTCTCGTATCGGTTCTCCCGGGCGTTGTATCCAAAGTCGCCTTTTTCGGTCTTTACTTTCTGGACCACTACCGAACCTTCTTCACCTGCATTTTCAACGATGGTTCTGAGAGGGCTCTCCAGCGCGATTCTAACGATGTTCACGCCGGTTGCCTGGTCCTCATTCTCCACCTCAACCTTGCCCAATTTGGAGCTGGCTCGAATAAGTCCAATACCACCACCCGGAACCACGCCTTCTTCAACCGCTGCACGGGTAGCGTGGAGCGCGTCATCGACACGATCCTTTTTCTCTTTCATTTCAATTTCAGTGGCAGCTCCCACATAAAGAATCGCCACGCCACCAGAGAGCTTGGCTAATCTTTCCTGAAGTTTCTCTGTGTCATAATCCGAAGTTGTAGTTTCGATTTGTGATTTTATCTGATTGATCCTGGCTTGAATATTAGCTTTCTTGCCTGCGCCATTGACAATTGTAGTATTGTCTTTGTCGATGCTGACCTTGTCAGCACTGCCCAGGTAATCGACTGTGGCGGTCTCCAGTTTATAACCTCTTTCTTCAGAGATAACTGTTCCTCCGGTCAACACAGCAATGTCCTCTAACATGGCCTTTCTGCGGTCACCGAACCCAGGGGCTTTAACTGCTGCAATCTTCAGGGATCCACGGATCTTATTCACCACCAGGGTAGCTAAGGCCTCACCATCTACGTCCTCGGAAATGATCAACAGCGGCTTACCGGTTTGGGCTACAGCCTCCAGAACTGGAAGCAAGTCTTTCATCGCCGAGATTTTCTTGTCGTGGATAAGTATATATGGAGTCTCCAACTCGGCGACCATTTTTTCAGCGTCAGTAACGAAATAAGGAGAAAGATATCCGCGGTCGAACTGCATACCCTCAACGGTTTTAACGTCGGTTTCAGTGCCCTTAGCTTCCTCAACGGTTATTACTCCGTCTTTACCAACCTTTTCCATAGCGTCGGCGATCATTGCGCCAATTTCAAAGTCATTGTTGGCCGAAACCGAGGCAACTTGAGCGATCTCGGAAGAGTCCTTTATTGACTTTGACTGCTTATGAAGGTCCGCCACTACACCGGATACGGCTTTGTCAACCCCTCTTTTGAGGTCCATGGGATTGGCACCGGCCGCTACGTTCTTGATGCCGTGAGTGAAGATCGCTTGGGCGAGAACTGTTGCAGTTGTAGTACCATCCCCAGCATCGTCAGCAGTTTTTGAAGCAACTTCTTTTAGCAATTGAGCACCCATGTTTTCGATGGGTTCTTTCAACTCAATTTCTTTTGCCACTGTAACACCGTCTTTGGTGACGGTCGGAGCACCGAACTTCTTATCGAGGATGACGTTCCGCCCCTTAGGGCCTAAAGTAACCTTCACCGCTTCAGACAAGATATCAACTCCTACTTTCAGCTTTTCCCGAGCTTCAGTATTAAAGAATAATTCTTTAGCCATTTTAAGTTTCTATTTTTTGTAAGGTTGTAAAATTCATTTAAATAACTCCGAAAATATCCGATTCCTTCATGATCAGGAACTCGGTACCATCGATAGTAATTTCGGTTCCCGAATATTTTCCATAAAGTACTTCGTCGCCAACTTTTACGTTGAAAGGTTCGTCTTTTTTTCCTGTGCCTATCGCCACTATTTTACCCTTTTGAGGTTTTTCCTTGGCTGTATCAGGGATGATAATTCCGGAAGCTGTCTTTTCCTCGGCCGCAGCAGGTACCACTAGTACTCTGTCGGCTAGCGGTTTAAAGCTAATTTTTGCCATGTTTTTGATGACTTTAAGGTTGGTTTAACAAATTTATTTCTTAATACAAAAATGTAAAATTTTTTTATTAGCAATGCCTAGTGCATTTCCCGTGCCAAACGCTATTTGGCAGTTAAATCGGACATTATGCCACATAATTTCAGTATTGCAGTTCTAAAAAGGTTTGTCAAAACTAATCCGAACTGACAAATTTTCGTATTTTTTGATAATGAGGGATTGAAGTTGGACCAAATAATAGGGATATGCTGAATTTAAGGAACGACTGGTTAACAAGTGGGTTGATTGATTTTGAATACAAAAAATACCTGGTGCTGGCTTATCTAAAGTCTATTAGCAAGAAATTCGACAAATATAAGTTGTATCCCTTTCTTACGGATTTAATTTTCCATTATCAAAATCTCAGAAACCTAAAAGAGAATAAGAAGTTGCTGCACCAGGATTTCCCAAAGGTGATTAGCAAAGCCGATTTTGAGAAGCTAAAGCTCACCTATCAAAAAATTATTGAGGATGACGAGGTGATGAGTGTCATTGAGGAAATTCTAGGGTTTTCCCTTCCTCAATTTAAAGACACACTCAATAATGGCAAGGATATTTACGAGTACGTGGAGAGCAAGATCGACATCTCACCAATCGGAATTAGCCCCATTTTCTTCAATGAAGGTTATATGTTCATTAACCGCAAAAATGACCGAACCTTGAAGATCTACCGTTATAAAGTGACGGTGTTTAAGAATCAGGACGAAAAATTCCACGGGTTGCACACCGAATACCTGGAAGACCAGCGAAGGAGTATTGCCAATACTCTGGAAGCTATCAAACTGGATCTAATTCGACGCTTCCAGAACTTGCCCAATCCGGCAACCTATTTGGTGATGTCGCACGAAATATTACCTTTTAAAAGCACACTTTTGCCAGTGGCCAAAAGACTGCTTCTAAGACATATTCAGTCAGCTGCCGCGTAGACCGCTAGTTTGCTTGCTCGCCGGATTTTTCGGCTTCCCCCGATAGTTGGTCGAGCAGATCCGCATCTGATTCTTGGGCGCTGCTTGGGGTGGCCTGCTGGGCCCCTTCCAGATTTTCCAGTTCCTGTTGACTGAAATTGGGGGTGACAGCCCTTTCCTGCGCCCTTTCGACATTCGGGCTGCCGATCCCGGACTCGGAGTTGGTAGAGATGACAAAATTGGTAGAGAGACTTAGGGCCAAAAGTGCGATGCCCAAGATCCAGGTGATTCGCTCAAGTAAATCCGTGGTTTTTTTGACTCCCATGATCTGGCTGGTACCGGAGCCTCCAAACTGACTCGACAATCCCCCTCCTTTAGGGTTTTGAGCCAAAATAACCAGTACCAATAAGATACATACAATAATGGCCAAAACTATTACCACGGTGAACATCTCAATCCTTTTTTAATTCCTCAATTCGCGCCGCAAAGTAAGCCTGTTTTTGAGGAAATTTCCAAATTAATTTCTTGTAAATATCGATCGCGTCATTCACTTTTCCCTGTTTGATCATGATATTGGCCAGGTTCTCGGAGACCAGGTCATCTCCAAAAGTAGTACTGGGCTTTGAAAGATCTTCCTTTTTGACATCATCTTCAGGAGGAGGCAAGTTTGCCAGTTTAGAGCTGGCTTCGATAAATTCATCGATGATCTTGATTTGATCCTGCAATTCGGAATCGGAAGGATTATCAGCCCCGCTCTCTTCTAGATCCTTTGCTTGTTCTGCAGTGTCCTCAGGATGGCCTGGTTGAGGAGTGACATTCCCCTTGAGATCGGGTTCTGGCGCCGGGATGTCTTTAGGCTCTTCCCCGCTCGGCTCCCGGGAGTGATCATCTTTCGAAGCAGGGGACTGTGTGTCTTGGGAGCTAAGCTCGGGCGAAGGGATAGCTTCGGGCTCTTCCTCAATGGACTGTTTGGAGTGATCATCTTCCGGGCCTCCTTCTATGGACTCTGGAGAGGGACCATTTTCCGGAACCGGTTGAGTGGGCTGAATTTCTTCAGGCTTGGCCTTTGATGATAGATCGCTCTCGGAGCCTGGTTCGGGCGACTGACCGTCAGCGGTGGGTTGGCTTAACTCTTGCTCAGTGGGCTTTTTTTTTTTGAGTTCCTCCTCGAATAGTTCCGAATTTTGCTCGAAAAACTTAAACTTGTATTTCTGCAGCTCCTGGAGATTAGCCTCCATTTCGGAACGGATGCCCGCTATCATTTTTCGGTGTTCGGCTCGTTCCCGGTCGCTCGCTTCAGGTTGATCGATCGCCGGCCCTTCTTCCTTAGTGTGAGTCGTTTTTGCACTCTCCTGTGGAGTTTGGGGCGCAGTTTCCTGTTCCGGTCTTCCGCGCGGTTGGGAGGAATCTTCCCCTGCTTCAAGCGAGATCTTATTCTCCAGAAGGCTTTTCAAAACAGCCCTTTCAGCGGTATAGACAGCCGCGTATTTAAGTTTGATCCCTGCCTGTGGTGAATGAATATTCTGATTAACCTTGGCAGATAAAGCGTGACCAATTTGAACGTAGGGATATGCTGCAATTACCTCATCTATTTCCTCCAGATCTTTTTCGGAAAGAGAAGGGTATCCCCTTATCAATTCAAGAAACTTGGTTTGGTTCACGAAGGGATAGTGGACGGCTAATTATAAATTTAGCAAAATTTACCAATTTGCCACAGATGCATTGAAAATATCAACGACAATCTGTTCAGTGATCTCGTCAATGAGCTGACCCTCCACGTCGGTCAGCGAGAACCTTTGATTGTCGTATGTGGAGAAGAAGGAAAAAGATTGATCAAAGTTAAAGGTGTCGTCCTGGGTATTGAAGTAGGATGTCTGAACAGATATTGTCAATCGGGTAAGGGCAGAGAGATCTAGCCCATCATCCTCGCGTGAGGCCGTTGGGGCCTCCGGGGTGGTCTCATATCTGACGATTCTACCCTCGAATTGAAGATCTCCTTCTTCCTGAACAAGAGTCAGGCTTGTATTTTGGGCGAAGTAATCCCGCATTTCTTCGGTGAAGAGCTGGCTAAGGTTTGCCGGCCCATCCGGAGTGTCATTGTAAAAGTTGTCTATCGATATGGTTTTGATGTCCGGTGAAATGGAAGCTCCACTAAAGGAATAAACCCCACAACCTTGCAGGACTATAGCAGCGGCTATAAGTGTTACAGCGCTAATCTTCAATACCATATTGTTTAATTTTCCGATAGAGCGTTCGCTCTGATATCCCCAATTCTCGTGCCGCATATTTCCGCTTGTTATTATTTTTTTTCAGCGCCTTGATAATAAGCTCTTTTTCTTTGGCTTCCAGGGACAAGGATTCCTCCTCCACCGAGGTAAGGTCTTCGTATCCATGCAACTCTATTGTTGGCGTGTCGTCGTCCTGGGTAATGGTAAGAGTTCCAGCCTCTGACGTGGCTTGATGTGGCTCATCTTCCTTGTCGATATTCTCAAAAAGACCTTGGTGCTGCTCTAAAACTTGGCTGTCCAGCTTACCCGTTTCGAAGGTCTGGAGGACCAGCTTCTTCAGGTCAGTCATGTCCTTTTTCATATCAAACAGGACCTTATAAAGTAACTCTCTTTCCGATATTCCTTGGTCTTCCTTTCTGGCCATGGAATAAAGGATGGGAATAGTACTTTCTTTAGGAAGATATTTGGCCATAGTTTCGGCGGTCAATTCTCGCTCCATTTCAATAACCGAGATCTGCTCCACAAGGTTTTTCAATTGTCGTATGTTGCCTGGAAATCGAAATCTTAGTAATAGCTCCTTGGCTTCCGACGACAGACTGATCGGCTTTACCCGGTATTGCTCGCTGAAGTCAGCTGCGAATTTTCTGAAAAGCAAGACGATGTCCGGGCCCCGGTCCTTAAGTGGGGGAACCGAAATTGGTACCGTACTTAATCGATAGTAAAGGTCTTGTCGAAACTTGCCTTTTTCGACGGCGGTAGAAAGGTTTACGTTTGACGCCACCACCACTCGGACATCAGTCTTTTGGATTTTGGAGGAGCCCACGCGGATGAATTCCCCATACTCCAGGACCCGTAGTAATCTGGCCTGCGTGCCCAGAGGCATCTCTGCAATTTCATCCAAGAATATCGTTCCGCTATTGGTCACTTCAAAATAGCCCTTCCGAGCCTCATGGGCCCCCGTGAACGAGCCTTTTTCATGACCGAAGAGCTCAGAATCAATAGTGCCCTCAGGAATAGCCCCGCAGTTAATGGCAATGAACTGACCGTGTTTCCTTTTGCTTAACTGATGAATTATTTTGGAAAAAGATTCTTTACCGACCCCGCTTTCGCCGGTGATGAGTACTGTCATATCGGTTGGAGCCACTTGGACTGCCACCCCAATAGCGTAGTTGAGGGAAGCCGAGTTGCCTATTATCCCGAATCGCTGTTTTATAGTTAAAAGTTCTTCTTCTCTCACCTGGTTCTAATTAACGGCTTCCCCTATCAAAGTGGCGGCTGTGCATTCACTGATCAGAACATCCACATATTGCCCCGGGGCGTAACGGTCCTTTGGGAAAACGACTACCTTATTTGCGGAATTTCGTCCCATCAAATGGACATTGGATCTTTTGGATGTTCCTTCGACCAATACCCTGAAAACTTTATTTAGATCTTTGCGGTTTCGTTCCAGGGAGTGTTTTCGCTGCAAATCAATGATCTGGTTGAGCCTTTCTTTCTTTGTAGCCCGTGGTAAGTCATCATGGTATTTTTTCGCGGCAGGAGTTCCCGGTCGCTCCGAATAGTAAAACATGTAAGCAAAGTCATACTGCACCTCGGTCATCAAGGACAGCGTGTCGGCATGTTCTTCAGGCGTTTCGGTGCAGAACCCGGCGATCATGTCGGATGAGATGCCGCAGTCCTCGCCAATAATCGTTCGTATAGCTTTCACCCGGTTGAGGTACCACTCTCTCGAGTAGGTTCGACCCATCATTTCCAGGATCCGGTTGTTGCCGCTCTGAACGGGTAAATGAATGTAGTTGCAAATGTTCTCATGACCCTTCATAACCTCTAGCACCTTATCCGTCATATCCTTGGGGTGAGAGGTTGCAAACCGAATTCGCAAATCAGGGCTTATTCCAGCCACCCTGTCCAAAAGGTCGGCAAAGTCAGTATGATTACTCTTCCACTTGTAGGAGTCCACATTTTGGCCAAGAAGAGTCACCTCCCGATAGCCATTGGTAAATAGGTCGCCAGCTTCAGATAATATTGATTCGGGATCGCGACTTCTCTCTCGCCCCCTGGTGAAAGGAACGACGCAAAAGGAGCACATGTTGTCGCACCCTCTCATGATGGAAATAAAAGCTGTGACCCCGTTAGTATTTAGCCGTACCGGGCTAATGTCCGCATAAGTTTCCTCTCGTGATAAAAAGGTGTTGACCGCTTTGGTGCCATCCTCGACTGTTGCTACCAGGTTTGGCAGATCTCGATAGGCATCCGGTCCGGCCACCAGATCCACTATCTTCTCCTGGTCAAGAAGCTTTTCCTTTAGCCTTTCAGCCATACAACCCAACACCCCGATCATGACCTCCGGTCTTTCGTTCTTGACCAGAGCGAATTGATCGAGTCTTTTTCGAACTGTAAGCTCTGCTTTTTCCCTGATAGAGCAAGTATTTAAAAAGATGACATCTGCCTGTTCAAAGTCTGAGGTCGTATCGAAGCCTGAGGAATTCATTATGGAGGTCACAATTTCGCTATCCGAGAAGTTCATTTGGCAGCCATAGCTCTCGATGTAAAGCTTCTTCCTTTTGCCTGTATCCAATTCTTGGGAACTTTTAACAAATTGGCAGCTTTGGCCTTGGTTTACCACGTCGATATCGCCAATGATATTATCCATTCAATCGATCTGATTAAGAGCGCAAATATACATAATTATGACAAAATGGCAGGTCTTTCATTACTTCTGATCATCTTTTGCCTGGCCACTTTTGGCCAAGGGCTTCGAAAATAGGCCTTGCTTTAAGCAAGCACTCTTGATATTCCTTTTCCGGATCCGAATCGTATGTAATGGCACTTCCTACCTGAAAGGAAAGTATTTGCGCCCGGTGATGATAAATAATGCTTCTGATAACGACTGCAAAATCAAAGTCGCCAGAGGGAGCAATGTATCCGGCGGTACCGGAGAAAATGCCTCTTTTGCTGTTTTCGTACTGTTCGATGAGCTCCATTGCTTTGATTTTGGGTGCGCCTGTCATACTGCCCATAGGGAACGCATACTTAATAGCATCGGTAAAATGCTGATCGGGCCGCATTTGAGAGGTCACTGTGGAAATCATTTGGTGAACATATTTGAATGAGTAAATCCCGAAAAGTTCATTAACTTCAACAGTTCCGGCGGTTGAGCTTCGGGCTAGGTCATTTCGGACCAGGTCTACGATCATCATATTCTCGGCTCTTTCTTTTTCGTCCTGGGCCAACCGGTTCCGGAACAGTAGATCCTCATCGAAATCAAGCCCCCGGTGAACGGTTCCTTTTATTGGCTGGGAGATCAACTGAGGGCCAATTTTCCTTAAGAACCTTTCGGGAGAGGCTGAAAGCACATATAGATCCTTGAAGCGATGAAAGCTGGAGAACGGCATTGGTGAAATTCTATTAAGATTCCTGTAAACTGCGAGTGGCTCAATTGATGCTCCTGGTGCTTTGAATTCGAAACACAGATTCACTTCATATAAATCACCCTCTATTATATGCTGTCGCAATCTTTGCACCCGGTTTAGATAATCTCGAACCAACATCCCGGATTCCATATTGGTAATCGATGGGGCCTTGGGTCCCGGAATCCTGGAAGACTTAATCTGCCAGAAGATTTGCTCAGGATCATCAATTGAATGGACCTCCACCTCGTGTTCTCTCCAGAATATCAAATGATCAGGCTGATAAAAGACTGATTCCGGAGCCTCGATGTAGTCCGGGTTAATACTTTGGAGGTTTTCCAACTGGTTTTTGATGTCGTAGCCCAGAAAGCCCAGAAACCAGTCTGGATCCTTCAAGTGCCAGTCCCGAAGCTCTTGAAAAACATTTCCATCACTACGCAAAACCCTTCCTCCGCCTATGCCGATAAAATGTAGGAAAGGCTCAAAGGGGTAGGCGATTCGGTTTGGATTGAAATAACTAAAGTATTCAAATTCCTGGGCCCACTGCAGCGCTTTTGGGATGAGGTCTTCCTCTTGGGTAGGGAATATGGCCTTATTTCTGTCCAAAAACCCCGGGACTATCTACTCCCCTCCAGGACAAATCCGACGTGAACAACATTATGAATGAGCTTGTCTTTGGTACGACTCTCGATAGTGCTTTCATCCCAGTATGAAACTCCCCATTTCGTGCGATCGATATTGAACTTCGCCTCAGCTTCAAGGTGACCTTCCAGGACTTTTATTTTCACCGGGAACGAGATGCTTAAATTCGTGCCCCTCATCGAAAAATTTCCAGTTGCCATGTGCGTGGGGTCAGCCAGAATGTACGGGCTTTCAGCACCCGGGCCCTGGCTTTCCTGAGAGTCATAAGGCGTGATATTGGTCAATACAAATTTCGAAACCGGGTGGTTTGCCACATCGAAAAAGTCGGATGACATCAGGTGATTAGTTAATTTGGCTTTCTGGGTTTCTTCTAACTCCAGGACCTGAATATCGTGCATATCCATGGTAAAATTACCCCCTACCGGAACCTCATCCTGGAATATTATTGCCCCGTCACTGATAGCGATGGTGCCGCGATGCTGGCCCGTTGGCTTTGTTCCAACCCAGAAGATCTTACTGTTGGCAGAATTTATTTTTAGTTCCTTTGCCCTAGCGGTCTGGGGAGGGACATCCCGTGGGGGAGCGGTTTTTACCAGGAAGCTGTCCGGATGTTGGGCGCAACTGACCCCAACAAGACTTAAAACAATAATGCTCAAAGAAGGCTTCAATTCCTTTTCACAGTTGTTGGCAGTGGTTAAATTACTAAAATTTGCAGTTAATTAATTTATCGTCTAGAGCTTACGAACTCTAAATATGTCTGAATTGAGTAGGCTCCAGTAATGTTGACCCAGTGAAGAGATCAAAAGCAGTGTTTATTGGCGTCGTATTGGCATTCTTGATAGGCCTTGGCTTTATTGCCTTAGATTTTGCAATGAAAACTTCGTTCCCATCTGCTTCACCTAGCGACCGAAATAAAGAAACGCTCGATTCATTGGTAACGGACACCGTACAGGCAGGGGACAGACCTGACCGATAACTAACTGGATAATGCATATGATTTTACTGAATGAAACCTTATGGCGCAAATAATTGTACAAACTTTAAGATATCTTAGAATCGAGCTTTTCAGAATTCAATAAATCCCAAAAGAGTATGAGGCTGCAGATAGTGGCGTTTTTTTTTGCTTTGTTCATGTACATATGAATTAGAGGTGGTACCAGGCAATCCTTTACAATGCTCTGAAATCACCTATTCCCAGGATGTAAAGCCAATTATGGAGACCAGATGTGCTATTCCAGCCTGCCATGTACCGGGTACCGGATTACCCAATTATCTGGTGTTCTCCGTTGTCCAGGACCTTGCCCCGAAAATTAAACTAAGAACAGGTGAGATCCGTGATATGCCTGCGGACGGCAGCACTCTTTCTGAAGAAGATATTAATTTGATAGCCTGCTGGGTAGATTCTGGAGCTCTCGATAATTAATCGAATAATTATGAAATTGTTGGTAATTGTTTTCGTCAGTATGACCGGGTTCTTTCCTGCTTTAGGTCAAAAATACATAACCGAGTCTGGTCATATATCCTTTTTTTCATCCGCCCCGATAGAAGATATTGAGGCAATAAACAACAAAGTGGTGAGCATCTTTGATTCGGAGACCGGGAATTTGGTGTTCTCTGTACCCATAAAGGAATTTGAGTTCGACAAATCACTGATGAAGGAGCATTTCAATGAAAAATATTTGGAAACCGAGCAGTACCCTAAATCGACTTTCAATGGTAGGGTGCAGAACTATACTCGCAAGAACGGGCTCCAGGATGTGGTTGCCAAAGGAGATCTGGTCATTCACGGGGTCAAACATATGATTGAAGTCCCCGGAACTATTGAGTGGGACGATACCAACGTTAAAATCAAAGCAATGTTTCCGATTGCGGTAGCGGATTATGAGGTTGAAATTCCCTCTCTTCTATTCTCGAACATCGCCGAAGTTGTGGAAGTTACGATTGATCTAAAATACAAGCCTTATGAAAAGTAGAATTGCCATTCTCATACTGACCTTATCGGTCTTGGTTTTAACGGTCAGAGCACAGGACGACCTCATGGATTTGCTTGATGAGGAGGTGGCAAGTGATGAAAGTGCAGACTATACAATTGCTACTTTCAAGGCGACCAGAGTGATCAACGGTCATTCAATCGAGACCAGGGACAAGGGTATTTTGGTCTTTCTTATCTCTCACAGGTTTGGTATTGTCGATGGCGGAATTCGGGATCTATTTGGTTTGGATGAATCTAACATCCGGTTCGCGCTTGAGTACGGATTATCGGACAATTTAGATTTGGGTTTCGGGCGCAGCTCCTTTCAAAAAACCTACTATGGGTTTGTAAAGTATCGCTTCCTAAGGCAGAGCAGCGGGTCAAGAAACGTACCATTCAGCATGGTGTTTTTTGCCAGCATTGCAGTGAACACCTCAGAAAGCACCACCTTCCCGTTTGAGACAGTGGATTTTGCAACCCGATCGGCATACGCTTATCAAGTTTTGATTGCCAGAAAATTTTCAAAGAAATTTTCCTTACAACTGACCCCGTCGATGATCCATCGCAATAAAGTTGCCGCCACCCAGGATAATGACATTTGGGCTTTGGGTGTGGGTGGTAGGTATATGATTACCAGGAGCACTTCCATCAACGCCGAGTACTTCCCGCAGTTCAACCGCCAGGATGGCTTCTATGACGCTTTTGCTGTAGGGGTTGATATTGAGACTGGTGGCCACGTCTTTCAGATTCACCTGACCAATGCCCGGGCCATGATCGAAAAAGGCTTCATAGCCGAAACGATTGACGACTTTTGGGATGGGAAATTCCGATTGGGTTTTAACATCTCCAGGGCGTTCGACTTAAATCCAACCCGCAAGTGAATGAATTGATCGTGGTGGCAAAGACTAATTAGAAACTTGTTCGAACCGAAACGATAAAGGTTACACCTAACCCGATCAATAGCGGCCGGCAGTGCCTGTAAAATACATTCTCGATACAAGCCCTCCCTGCGTATTGAGTACAGATCAAGGTTATCTTCTTGGGTGGATGTCATTTCTTCAAAATAGGCAAGATCTTCTTTTCAGCCTTAGCCATAGCACTTTCCATGGCTCTGTTCTTGAGTTCCGTAAGTTTCGTTTCTCCGGTTAATTGCTCGGTGGTCCACTCCTTGACAAATTGCCCTCCCCTGATATCTCTGGTAAATAATTTGCGCATCATGGAGCGATTTGCATCGTTGAGCATAAGCGGCGCTCGTGAAAGGGTACCATACTGGCTGGTAGTAGAATGGTGGCCCATTTGCTGGTAAAAACCTTGTTCGCTCATGATTCCGAGAATTTCTGCAGCTTCTCCTGAGGCATACAATTCCATCACCATCAATTCGGGTGGGAATCCATTTTCCACTCCTATTTTGAAGCATTCTTCAAACCAGCTTACCAATCCGGGCCAGACAATCTGCTCATCAAAAAGATCCAGTTCAGCTTCCTCCCGGAAGGATGAATCGATGACCCCACCCCGGGTGGTACCAATCCCTTTAGAAATTGCCATCATTCTCTCCCAGGCCTGCCCGGAGACATCTTGATGCACAGCAACCAGGGCCATAGCTCCTTTTCCCGCTTCAAAAAGTTTCCGGACGTGAAATCCAGTCATTCGCGGTGCAACCATGACGATATCAACATCAGCAGGAGGTTTAATCAAGTCGTAACCAAGGTTGTATCCACTGGCCCAAACCAGAACATTCCCGGCAGCGATGCCCGGAGCAATATGTTCATCCCAGATTGACGGCTGGGATTCGTCCGTTGTGAGGATGAACAGGAAATCCCCAAGGCTTGCCGCTTCTTTAATGGGAAATGTCTTAAACCCATCGTCCCTGGCTTGTTGAAGATATGAATCATCCCGGTTTCCAACGATAACCGATACTCCACTGTCCCTCAAATTGAGACCCTGCGCTCGTCCTTGATTGCCGTAACCCAGAATAGCAGCGGTCTTATCTTGCATTGGAGCCAGTGAGCTATCTTTTTCAGTGTAGATTTTCATGAACGGTTGTTACTAAAGACTCTTGATTTAGCATTGAACAAATTTTCTCACATTACCTTCCGATTTCCACTCGTAGCTCTTTTAGAAAGAGGTCATACCGGTAGCCGACAACGCAGTGAACCCGCGTTGGTTCCAACTTCGGTCTCCCGGGCGACCGATCGCTGAGCAGGCGTGATGGCAGCTATCTGGTCGGGTAGGTTGACCAGGGGGGTTACTAATAGGATCATAATTACCCTTTTACCTATTCCTTGGTGAAAACAGTTTCTCCAACCTCGTTCTCTACGGCTTCAAGGCTGTTCAAATAGAGCCACAGTGCCTCCAGGTCTTCGTCTGCTATTCGGGAAAAGGGTCCCCAATGCATTGGGGAGGTAGGGACCAGTCTTCCTTGACGGAATCTTGTAATCCAGCTTTCAACGGTTTTGAACTTGGACAGAGCACTCTTGGGGTGTGGAGTGATGTTTGGCGAGCGGGTCCAAACATTGGCATCAACCCCAAGCTTCTCATTAAATTCGGGCGTAGGTTCCATTTCCATTCCTCCTGAAAATTCCGGACCGGTTGCCTCAAACGTGAACGGATCCCGGAGGGTATGGCACCCCACACAATTGGAAACGGCCTGGGCAAGATATTCTCCTCGCTCCACAGTGGGTGCGACAGGGGGTGCTTCTGGCCACGGTTCAGGTTCAAATACCGGAGTGAATATCGGGGACAGGACTCTGAATACCTTGCCCAGAAAACTGTACTGCGGACTAGGGATTTGGTTTCTAATTGGCTGAACGGAACGTAGATAGGACACTATGGCCACCAAGTCCTGGTCGGCCATGTCTGTAAATCGCATCATTGGAGTCATTGACGCAGTACCATCCGGCTTTACCGAATGACGTAACATCCTGAGAATCTCTCCATCTTCATATCGTCCGATCCCAGTTTCCGGGTCCGGAGTGAGGTTTGGGATTGGTACCGTGCCCAAAGGACCAAAAGGAAGGATAAGTCCGCCTTTAAGTGGAACAGTCTCGTCCGTTTCCGCCTGGATGAGTTCGTCAAGAGTGCCGCCATGGCATTCAATGCAATGGGCCGGTCCGAGGGCCAGGTATCGTCCATGGGCAATGACTGCTGTATCCGTACTGCTCCCCAGGTCTGGGTAAGCAAGATCGTATTTCTTGTCCCAGTTTAACTGCACATACAATACAAATCCGCCCAAAAACAGGACGACTAAGGCTAACAAGCTCAGGATCACTTTCTTTATCATGATTGAAGGTTGATAGGTGTAGGCTGAAAATGGCTAAGCAAAATACGAAACGGGGTTCCTAGTTCCTAGAAACCTTCAACTAACTTAGCCTGAAACCGAGGCTAAATGCTGATGTCAATATACTCTGGCCAGGCGGCCTAGGATGTCGCTAAAAAATAGCTTCAGATAATCGGTAAACCCCTTTGGGTACTCATTATTGAAAATCCGGATTTAGTAGTATGTTTGGTAAGATGCCAATATGACGGGCTATCGACGCTTAAACACAAAATTTAAATTCAGGCAAAAACAAGGAAAGGAGAAAATATTAAGGCCATAGTTGCAGTTTTTGACATCCCCGGAATGACTTCCGACCAATACTGTCAAACACTTCAAGAATTGGAGGCGGCCGGGTTGGGTAACCCCGATGGCCGTATTTATCATGTAGCCGCTCCAAAAGAAGGGGGCTGGTTTGTTACCGACGTTTGGGAATCTGAAGAACACTTTGGCAAGTTTTCCGATGGACTTATACCTGTTTTACAGGCTGCTGGTGTAACCCTCGCGGAACCACAAACACAACATCTTATTAAAAAGGCTCAGTTCAGGCAAACTGAGGCTTTTTTCTTTTGTTTTCTGGAGCTTGACCAATGTCTATATGCTCCGAAGGTTGAGCGGAAAAGGTAAACCATGCTCCATCTCCGGATTGTGCCGCTCCAGCACCCATTTCAGGTTTTCGATTTTCCCAAGTGACTGATCGGAAGAGTTTTCAACTGCTCTTCAATTTCGATTTCCTGGGGAGCGCTTCTGATCTTTTCATCCTCCTTGGCCCAATCAGTCTTGCTTGACCTGGAACCGAGGCTCATTGCTGATATAATCTAACACCGGATCAAAATGCTAAATCATTGAAAAAAATGGATCGCAGCCAGCCATCGGTAGCACTATTCTTTATTACCTAACAAGAAAGGGATTGGGGTACAACTTCAGAAAACTCAAGTTTGTATCTGGGTTCCGTGTGGATAATAAGAAAAGCCTTTGATGAAGGTTTTGTGAAAACGTTCGATATTATCACCTAAATAAATATGATTCTTATATTTCATTGAGCAATCTATTGAGAAATGACAAAATCGAACAACATAATCGGATTACTGGTAATCTTGAGCATCACAGGTTCCAGCCTGGTTTACGGTCAGGACCCTGAAGACACCGCGGCTGTCGGATCACCTTTTCGGAAAGGAAAGTGGATTTCCGGTTTGGGCGGGTCCATTAGTTCTTCAATAGTTGATAATAACTCAAGCAGTTCCAAAACCTTTAGCAATAGATACAGCTTCGAAGTTCGAACCGGGACTTTTATCAAAGACCGTTGGGCAGTTGGAATGGTCTTTACTGCCAGCCGGGAAAGCTCACAAGATGTGATTTCGAGGGAATCTGAGATCCTTGAAGTTGGGCCTGCGACCCGGTATTATTTTTCAAACAATTCAAATGGTTCCGTTTATGTTCAAGGGTCGGTTTTATTTGTTAGGACACTCGACAGAAATTCTATTAGTTCCGGGATCGCCCTTGACGAAAAGGTGGAGGGAAGCGGAATCGGGGCGAATATTATCCTTGGCTACACCTATGTGGTAAACGATTGGATTGGATTCGATATTGGAATGGGATACGATGGCTCTTTCATCCAAGGGAAAGTGAAGAGTGATCAAGATATTACCCTGCGTGTTGAGGATTATTTTAGAGGTCAGCAATTTTTCGTTTTCGGATTTAGCGTCCTGTTAGACGAATTCTTTTTTTAGTCGTGAGAATCCTTATGGTTGTTTTGTTCTTCAACCTTTCTGTCACCCAATTATTAAGTCAGGAAGAAGAATCTTTTTTAAGAACCGATACATTAGGAAAGAAGAAAATTCAGGTGATTGCCTTACCAATAATATTTTTTACCCCCGAGACAAGTTTTGGCTTTGGAGCTGGCACCCAATTGTTCTTTCTTTCCCAGTCCAATATTTACAATTCCAGGCTTTCCAATATTTTCATTGACGCAATTTATACAACAGAAAACCAGCTCATTATCGACGCAAAACCTCAGTTATTTTTTGAAAAAGGAGATTATTACCTTGACGGGGCATTTAAGTATAAGGTATTCCCTAACTCCTTCTGGGGTATTGGGAATAATACCCCGGAAATAAACGAGGAAAGGTATAATATGCGGACGATTCTCATCAAAGCCGCTTTTCTTAAACGCCTTCCTCCTAATTTGAATTTCGGTTTTGAATACAAATGGGAGGATAACAAAATGCTTGAGGTGGAAGAAGGAGGGCAACTGGATTCGACTGCTATTGCCGGTTCTGAGGGTTCAAGATTCAGTGGGCTGGCATTTATATTCAATTTGGACAATCGGGACAATATCTATTCCCCTCAAAAAGGAAACTTTCTCCAATTACAAGCCGGGTTTTCAAGTCAGGTCTTCGGTGCTTCCCACAGCTTCAATGAATACGTAATTGATCTGAGAAAATACTTTGGCTTCGGAAAAAAAAGTATTCTGGCGGCTCAGTTATACTTTGACAACAATTTTGGCGACCTACCATTTCAGAGCATGGCCTGGTTTGGAGGCGGACAACGGGGTAGAGGTTACTTCAATGGTCGTTTTATTGATCTTCACATGTACGTCGCTCAAGTTGAATACCGACTTAGATTTCTTCCGAGGTGGGCTGTTAATGCCTTTTTCTCCACCGGGGAAGTAGCTGATCTACCAGGAAATTATTTTAGGGATCCAAAAAGGAGTTTTGGCGGTGGAATTCGATTTCAGATCAAAAAGGATAACCCGACCTTACTGAGGCTGGATATAGGAATTGGGGAGGATGGCAACACGGGGGTTTATTTTGGAGTAAATGAAGCCTTTTGAGCTTTTCAAAGGTTTGATATCCCACTCAGAATTATTGAGATCCGGCATGCATCTTTTGCTAATTCTAAGACCCTCTTTAAGCAACTCCGTATCATGTTCCTGTTGCATCAGCTGAAATGATGCAGAACTCAGTCTCTCTCAAAACTCCAATTTCAAATTCACAACAGGTTTAGGAGATTTGTCCTGGGCCAACATGATATCCCCCGGCTGGATGCGCTGATTCAGGAAATAGTTTTCTGGCATTACATTCAGGACCATGTTCAATTTGCTCGGTTTTTCAGGTTTGCTGCTCAGACGATTCAATAGATTCTGCTTTTTGAATTTCTGGAATACCGCCTGTTGAGCTATGAGTGCGAGTCCGGAAGGAATTCCTAGTAGCACCAGGGCTGACGGCTCATTAGCCTCAGCTTGTATTGCGGTGGCAAGTCCAAGTCCGACCAAGGCCGCCCCTACCGTAGTTAGATTGAGGGTGCTTCCTTGCTTTCGGGTAAGGTGGACGTCCTTCACTTGTCTTTGGCCCATAATTGTTCCGATGATAGATGTAGCAGCAGGGACCATGAAAATAGCATTGCTGGCTCTTTCATCATGATTGGTTTCTTGATTGCTTTTTACCTCGGCCGCCATAGCTAACCCAAGCCCGGTGCTAGCAATGGTCATGCTGCTGATGGCGTTAACGTCACCTCGAGTATAACTAACGTGAGTTCGACAATAAGGAATGATTAAAGAGCGAGAAAGAGTTGACCGGTGTCCTGGTAGTTCAATTTGATTGAGGGCTTTTTTTCGCAAAAGTTGTAAGCGATTAAAGCCGAGAAAAGGTTGGTAAGGAAATTAGTTGGGCTCCTGTGCCTGGAGTGTTCAATCTGGAAGATGTTTTTAAGTTGATCAATGATAGTCTCACAAATAGCCCTTTTACGGAGCATTATAGCATCCATGATGGGGGTTAAGGATGAGGACTTCATATTGCGTTTGAGTTTGGTTATCAGATGGACTCCGCGGAAGAACAGATTTTTAAAAAGTTCCTTACTGATGTAGCCTTTATCACCAAAGAGCTTTCCGAATAATTTCTTAATAAACCGTTCAATTTTAAGAGGCTTTCTGTCATCCACATTGCCCGGTGTGAGCATAAAATCGATGATTTCACCCGTATCAGCAGTGATAAGATGGAGCTTAAACCCGTAGAACCATCCGATGGAACAATGGCCTCTTTTAGCTAACCCTTCAAATACTTTATGGTTATGGATCCGTCTGTTATGACAGACCCTTAACGGAGTGCTGTCTATAAAACTTATACCTGTACACTGTCCAGTCCCTTGTGTTTTCAGATAAATAGCCATTGGCAGAAGACTTCCACTACAAAGTTCTACCATTCGGTTATAGCTTACCACATCAGGAAAGAAGGAGCGCAAGTGGCCACAAACGTATGTGTTGTAAAAGGTCTTGAAATTTCGATATCCTGAGATCTGGAACAAGACCTGTATAGTCATTACTTCGGATAAAGAAAGCTTACCAGGTTTGTTGCGCTTTTTACTTCCCAGCAATCTTTTTTCCAATTTTGGGACAAAATCCAGACAAAAATCGTCAATGGAACAAAAAATTTCAGTAATTTTAGTAGCAGTTAACATAGGTAGAAATATTAGTTATTTTGTTGATTGTCAATGACTTAATATACTAATTTTCTGCCTTTTTTCTATCAATAAACTACTCTATTTTATATCGAACTCACGTTAACTATATTTCGTGGCGTTACTGTTTCCGATCAGAAGCCCGGCAACTCCACCAACTAAGGCAGCCGCTCCGTAAGCATTTACCCTTTCACTATTGGTTGCCAGAACGGAAGCGACCCCTACCCACGGACCAACCAGTCCATAGTGGCGAAGCATTTCGATGTGCCCGAATGATAAATCATGCTTTTGCTGATAACGAAAACCTACTTCGCCCAGTGCAATGCTTCCGATGGTGGACAGACCCGCTAAAGATTTCAAATAGGATAAACCATCCGAGTCCGCATCATGGCCGAACAGGGTAGTAGCTAGTGCCATTCCGTAGCCCAGGCCGAAAAGTTTGCCGGTATTGTTTAGCCGAACCGTCTTTCGGGTAATGTGCTCGTATTTGTTTGGATTAATTGCCGGTCCCAGCAGCCATAGACCACTGGTAATAAGAGGGATGCCTGCTGCGGCTGGCGTTTCAGGCTCAGCGATTATCAGCAGACTAGATCCATACCAGGCGCCGTATAGTGCGTTTAGAGCGCGGTCGCGGATTCTCCATTCAAATTTCTCCTCAGTAGTATCATCACCCGACTTATGCTCCAGGTCCCACTGGATCTGATTTTGTTGGAATCTTAGTTTTTCCTTTTCTGAAAGTCGACTGTAATACCGGTTAAGGTAAAATTCATAATCTTCGATGAACTGGTTCTCCATTGCACTTAAAGATTTCCCTTTGACTTTCTTACCAATTAAGCTTTGATAGGTAGTCTTACTCAGCTCTTTCCAATAGCCTCGGGCCGAGTATAGAGATGATTCTTGACCGAGGGCCATGAATCCTGTTCCTAAATAAAGGAGTATACCCAGCAGCAATGATAAGGACTTAAAGTTGGACCGGGTCTTGCGAGTTTTCATGATACTATTTTTTAGATTTCATCATAAAGTCTTAGTTAAGTTTACGGGATTTAGGGGTCACAGCAGAATTGAATATATCGCCAGATTCGCTGGAATCTGCATAAAACGCCAAAATCACACTGACTTCTCTCGACGAAGTCAAGAAATTTGCATTTTTTGCAAATGGCACCCTTAAATTGTGGTTTTCTGCTGGAGAAAATTATTAAGTGAAGTGCAGGAACGGATTTTTGCCATGAACAAGTTCATCCGCGGCAGGTATCTCATGGTCAGGGTATAGCCTTTTAGATCAGCGGGGATGAGCGGAATCCAGTTGAGCTCGAAATTCAACCACTGTTATTCCACAGATTCTGGAAAACTAGCCAGAGGTGATAGTGTTGAGGAAAATTTGCGCATTTGCTATATAAAAAAAAGAAACCCTCCCCGGACGTTGACCGCCTGGCGGGTCCCCTATCATAAGACGTCTGTTTGACCAGAGTTGGAGATCCCGGCTCGGCGGCCGGGAATGACTGGTACAGTACCCACTATTTCCAGTTATCTACCTTTTATGTTCGGTGCCTAAACCATGAGGACTTTGCGATAAATGTATTATTGGGCATCTTATCAATCCACACCCACGGAAGGGTTTATTCCCTTAGTAAAAGGTTATGAGTTATCAGTAGCTTTCGGTAGTTGGCTAATGATTATTGGAAAACTTAGTCAACTCACTATATCCCTGAAGTTTGCCTTTTTTGTTGTAGGTCTCGGATCTCACTAAGCCTACATCTCGGGCATACCACTCAGCCGCCTTGCCTTTTACGCCTATGACAAATTTGGTGGCCACATCGTAAGTAATTTTGAAGTACTCAAACTTACCGGCGGGCGTCGTAATCTCCTCAACCGCATCCACTTGTCGATTGGTAATGGTAGTAGTCATTTTCATGGCGTCGTTCAAGGTCAAGGTTAATTCTCCGTCCTTTAGCTTTTGCCCGGCTTTGGGGTCAGCGGGGATATCCAGAAAATCTCCTTCCACCTTGGCATTGATATCTGCTCCTGCCATTTGCTCGATGTCGAAACCATGGATCTGGAATTCAAAAACCCCGGAGGAACATCTTACTTCGTATTCCAAATTAGTCAGCTCTTCATCCTTCTTATCATATACTTTTGATGCCACCACAACGGTCAGGTTGCCGCCATCTTCGCTTTTGGAAATAACTTCATGCTCGGTTCTTCCAGCAATCTTCCCCTTCGCATTGTAGTTCGTTAATTCGAAAAAGGCGCCCTCATTCATTGGAAAGTAAGCGGGACAATCCGAATCCGCGGCTTGAGGTAAGGTTACTGAAATCAGAAGGAGCGACACTGCCCCAATTATGGTCTTAATAGAGTTGTTCATAGGGTGCTTTGTTTGGCTTAAAAAATAAAGATAGGGAAAAGACCCACACTCACCTCCGCATGACACGCGAAAGCGTAGGAGGGATGGAGATTTTTTATACTTAGGGCAAAGGGTTTTCGGCAAGAATTCCAAACTTGATATAAATTATTCTTTTTGTAGTCTTGAAATTGTTCGTGAACGCCAGCCGAAATATTAACCAGCATGTCTTTTAACAGATCGCTGGATTAAGCTTTGATCAGCCCCATTTCAGTAATCCTAATCCATTTCTGCGAATCCCATTAAGTCCCTTCAAACCGAAGCACCAGTTGCTCCGCAACTAGAGATCATTGAAAACATGCGCACCAGGAAAAAAAATTAGAGCCAGCTAAAGGAATCGTCCAAAATATCAGGCCGGCCCCACACCAAAATTCTTAGGAGATGATCAGATGTGAATATCCGATCTAAAATCGGATATACCATGAGACCCTCACAATCCCCCCTGCGGATCCGTACTGATAAGGGTAATTACATCATTGCGATCTATCTCAACCGCGCCCAGAACTACGTACCCCAAATACATCCAGATTCTGGAAGGGACATAAATTGCCATGAGTAAGGTGCTTGCATCAGTAAAAAATACTATGCGAAGGACGGGGAACTAAAGCAGGAAGAAAGTACTCATCCTACCACACACTCAAACCCAAATGGAGAATTGTTTAACCTCACTCTTTTTCTGCCAATAACGAAATGCTCTTCACGCCGTATTGCCTGCCTGCGCCCTTGGCCGGCTTAGAGAGGAAACTATATTGTGGGTTCTCAACCACCCGTACGACCTTCATGCCGGCCGCCTCAATCGCGCGATAATAGTTGTCTTTTTGCATCGCTCCTCCAATGCAGGATGCCCAGAGCGTCGAGTTGCACACAATACTATCAGACATTTGAGAATCGGTAACGATATCCGAAATAGCCATTCTTCCGCCAACACGAAGCGCGGAGGCAATTTGGTTAAAGACCTTTTCCTTCTCTGGAGACAGATTAATTACGCCATTGCTGATTACAACATCAACGCTTGCAGGATCGAAATCAAATCCCTCCATGTAGCCCTTAAGGAAGGAGACATTGGTAAATCCGTTTTCCGCTGCCAGCCTTTCGGATTTCTTCAGCTGAGCATCCGTCATATCCAATCCTATGACTTTGCCTAAGTTGGCGGTTTTGCCAGATGCCATGAAAACATCCATGCCGGATCCGCTCCCAAATCAAGGATGCTTTCTCCGGGCTTTATGTCGGCCAGTACAAAGGGGTAGCCGATACCAAATGAATCCACAGATTCATTTGGTATCGGGGCCAACTCATCCTCCTGATAACCCAGGCGAAGTGCCAACGCTTTTCCCATTGCGAAATGAAAGTCGCCGTGGGGATTTTGGGCCACTCCTGTATACATGGCCTTCACTTTATCTTCTAGCTTTTGTTTGTTGACCGATACCGGTGTGACATTCTGACTTTCCATGACTGTGGTTGTAAAGTCTAGAAATAAAATTAACTATTTGACCCTTCATTTGCCAAGATTTCGAAAGCTTAATACTGGTCTTTGACCTGCGTGGAAAGTCAGGTGTTTGGCGGTGTATCAGCAACTAAGAAAGCAACCAATCAGGCTGATGGGTCCCTGCTAACGGACAGCCCGTGAGGGATTGGCTAAACAACTTAAAGGAAAGGCTGTACATGTACTCATTGTTTTAATATATTTATCCCACGCATTGGCACCAAACAAACGAACCATGAATATTCAAAAAATTCTTTTTTCAACAATTGGCGGCGGATTAGTGATGTTCTTGCTCGCAGGACTATGGCATATGGCATTGATGAGCGACCTCTATGCGGGTGACCTGAACCGGGCAGAACCGATCTTGCCTTTGATAGCGGTGAGTTACTTGATCCTTGCGCTACTTATGGCCTACATGTATCCAAAGGGTACTGAGGGTACAAATAAGATTGCCAATGGGGTCAAATTTGGTAGTTTAGTTGGCCTTATCTGGGTCCTTCCACATGCTTTGATATTGCATGCAGTTACTGAAGGTGGAGCTCTCAATGTAATCTTAATTGATGCCGTATGGCACGTTGTTGAGCAATCCTGTGGGGGAGTAGTAATTGCCTTTATTTATGGCATTCCCCAGGCTTCATCTACATCCTCAGAATAAAGCCCTAATTACACGCCCTCTGAATATATAAAAGGGTCGCATTTTTGTTACTCTTATTTAGGTGGATGGTATGATCTTCGTTTTGTGAGACCAATTCAACTCTATATCTTTTCTAACTTCAACTGAACCAAAGAAGACCATTATAATGAATTGCGCACCTTGAAGAATCTTATCGTGATTTGCGCGCAAATAGGAATTTAGCCCCCAAATAATGACTAGAGATATCCTGGATATCAACGATTTGACTGTTTTAGTGGAGGAATCAAAAGGCTGAAAAATCAACTGTTGCCGCCTGTGCTTTTGACGAACTCGTCATTGGCGTTGCTTATTATAGTTCGGGAGATTAGAATTATCAATTAAGTACTACGAAAAAAAAAGCGACTTCACACCCACACTAAAGGGATTGTACTCTCGTTTTATGCGGATATAGAGTGAAATCTGCGCATACGGTTTCGCCTACAAAACCCTTGTAGTTCGTAGTCATTGTAACAGCAGTAAAGAACCTACAAAATTACCTAATCAAGAAGGGGAGACATTTGCACAATTGTACATCAGCTGGTCAATCCTATTGATCATTACGTAGAAGGCGCCCACTTCTACATGACACCCGCAATTCGTGCAAGCCGTAGATAGATCTTCAATATCAAGGGAAAACCAAAGTGATGTTCTTTTTGAGGCCAGCTGACAGAACTTTTATCACATTTTTTGGTCAGCTCTCCAATATGAAAGAAGATGTGATAACAGAACCTTGCTCTACGAAGCAAAAGAAATCCTTTCCAACAATATGGACCTCAATCTCTAAATACTCTCGAACTCATTACACGTGTACGGTTTACTACCAATATGGCTCATTGGGGAGTCCAAATCTTTGAATGTTTGTAGGCAGATACGCCGAAGTATTAGGAAACAGACCCGTAAAATGGAATCACAAGTTGGGAGAAATGCAGTAAAAGCGGTATTCAAGGCTAGTGTAATTCTCTATTAAGGCGATTACATGCATTTTCCTGCTTTGGATCATTGATATGATCGCAGCACCACGCTTTAGGTAAAAAACCAGGGACTATTCAATTGCTAGGACATTACACCCGTGACTTTATGACCTCGGTGGGAATGATTTTGACGATTATCACATCGTTTGTATTTGGTTTCTTGGGGATCATCCACTTATCGGGTAATGTGTCTCAAGCGGCAATGTTTAGGTATTTGGACTATTCTGATCTGGCGATGCCAATCTTTGGTGCTTGTGAAATTGCCGGTGCCGTATTTCTATTTTCGAATAAAACCAATAGCCTGGGCGCCGGTCTGTTACTGGTGATCACCATGCTCATCATCCTGAGCGCTATCAAGGTCCACGACCCGGTCGAGGAAATTCTCTTCCTGTACGCGATCCTGGGCTGCCTGTTGGTACTTATTCGGTTCAGACCGCCAGCTTAATAATGTCAATTCTGCTTACTATCTATGCAATTCATTGGGTTGGTGGGTAAGCAATCAGCTAATCCTATTCACCTACCGCAGGTTAGTTTTTGTCGCCCTCCTGTGTTTTAACAACGGGTGCACGACTAAGGAATCAGCGGATCTCGAGCAGAACGTAAATCTTGTTCGCCGCTTTATAGATGGGATGCACAACGGAAATCCCGAGGTCATGGAGGAGGACTTCTGTAACCGACCTCTTTGTTCGGCCCAATGGTGGGAAGATGGACCCCAGCAGCTAATCGCCAGGGCGCAAAGTGCGTATGAAATATGCTCTGACTTCTACCACGACATGGAGGACCGCTTGAGATCTTGGAAAAGGCGTTTTGGTGTTCAAAGGTCATTGACATTATCGGTAATGAGCTTTTGAATGTAGATTTGTAATGTGGCCTCTCAAAAATTTTAGGGAATTCCCTACCTTTGAAAAAGCAACAGCTGTTAAAGTATGATGTCGGACAGTGGCTTGGATATTGCCAGAACAGCCGACCATTTTTCGACTTTGCTCATCAGTGAAGCGATAGGTTGCTCGGCAATGTCCGAAAATTGGATTTTAGGTAAACCGATGGTATGAAAAAAACAGCCCTCCTAATACTGATTTGTATCGTTTCTTATGATTCGTTGGCATGCGAAATATGCGGCGCAAGTGCAGGCAATTATTTTATTGGACCCTTTCCTCAATTTAAAAAGCATTTTGTAGGCGTGCGGTATACATTCCGAAGCTTCAATAGTGCCATAGCCACAGATGCCACGGAGTTCAGTAAAGACTTTTATCAAACTGCCGAAATATGGACTGGGATCAATTTGGGACAAAAATGGCAAATATTGGGATTCATCCCCTACAATATCAACCGCCAGGACTCTGATGAGGGTACCAGCCAATTAAGTGGACTTAGTGACATAAGTTTAATTACTAACTATACTCTGCTAAACATAAGCAAGGAACTCGGAATAAGTCATCGACTTTGGATAGGAGGCGGCGTGAAATTACCTACCGGGAAATTCCAACCAGACGCTAATGAAGAGTTGGTGCCTGCTGCTAACATTCAACCCGGAACAGGCAGTTTCGATTGGATAATCAATACTCTTTACGCTTTAAGTTTCAAAGAATGGGGTCTGAACAGTACTATTAGTTATAAGATAAACCAAAGTGCAAGTGCCTTTCAATTTGGCAATCGCTTTCATGCAAGTGCTTTTTTGTTTCGATCCACATTCACCACCTGGTCAACCTTGAATCCCAATGTAGGATTGTTGTATGAATATGTAAATGCCAATAAGTTTGAAGGTTTAGAAGTTGAAGCTACCGGAGGCCAAGCTTTTTTGGCATCGGTAGGACTGGAAACCAGCGTAAAAAGGATCAATTTGGGCTTCAATATACAACTGCCCATACGTCAGAATTTTTCTGATGATCAAACCAAGACCAAGGTAAGAGGAATGGTTAATTTGACTTATAACTTTTGACCATGAAATTTTTTAAGGAATCGGGCAAGAATGAAGGGTTTGAAGGTTTCGGAAGCCTTGACTCGGCCAAAAGGAAGTTATAAACCCAGTGCGACAAATGAACTCCACCATGCCATGAAAAACAAGACGCTAAGGTAGATCCCCAATGGTCCCGAGCGCTCATTATCATTTTTTCATATTTGTCTGGATCCGAGCGCACGACGCGGAGCAACAAAACCAGGCCATAGCAGCGTCCCTGTGTGATGTTGAAGAACAAACGGACGAGGGGCCTAAGCAGACAGTACCTCGTGATGAAGAAATAAAATCACTTCGGCACGAATTGAGCGATTGTCAATATCAATACCGGGCCAGGGAACCGTCAATCTTATCGGCGTACTCTAAAATGCCTCCCTTGAGGTTGTACAAGTTAGTGAATCCGAGGTTATTCTCCAGGATCTCGATGGCCTGAGCGCTCCGCATGCCGCTTCTGCAATATACAACTACCTGTTTATTGGAAGCGATGCGGTTAAAGGTATCGGTTATTTCTCCTAGGGGGATTAGCTCGCCTCCCAGGTTTGCGATATCGTACTCATAAGGCTCCCGAACATCCACCAGCTGGATATCAGCATTTGCCTTTTGCAATTCACTCAGCTCTTCAACCGAAATTTCCTTCAGCCCTTCCTGCACCTCCTCTTTCGGGCCAATCCCACAGAATTGCTGGTAATCGATCAAGTCAGTTTGGGTTGGATTTTCACCATTCAGAGGATTAGTGGGATCGCGGCGGACCTTAAGCGTCCGGGTTTCAAAGGTCAGCGCATCGAACAAAAACAATCGGCCCGACAAAGGCTCTCCAATTCCTGCGATTACTTTTAGCACCTCATTAGCCTGCAAACTTCCAATGATGCCAGGCAGTACCCCAATAACGCCGCCCTCAGCACAACTCGGAACCAATCCCGGTGGCGGAGGGGTCGGAAAAAGGTCCCGATAGTTTGGTCCCAAATCTCCCTTCGAATCCAAGTAGTTAAATACCGAAACCTGTCCCTCAAAGCGAAAGATGGAAGCATACACATTGGGCTTGCCCAAGAGAACACAGGCGTCGTTTACCAGATACCGGGTTGGAAAGTTATCAGTGCCATCCGCCACCACGTCATACTCCTTGATGATTTCCAGAGCATTTTCCGAGGTTAACTGAACGTTATGGCTCTTGAACTGTACATTAGGATTCAATAGGGCTAATCTCTCCTTTGCAACCTCAGATTTGGGTTGCCCTACATCTTTAACAGTGAACAATACTTGTCGCTGTAAATTGCTTTCATCGACTACATCAAAATCCAAAATTCCGATGGTGCCTACTCCAGCTGCGGTGAGGTAAAGCAACACAGGGCTGCCTAACCCACCGGTCCCTACCACGAGTACCTTGGAACTTTTAAGCTTCCGTTGGCCCTTGATATTGAAATCGGGTATGATGAGATGGCGGCTATACCGCTCTAATTCTTCTTTGGAAAAATCTATGTGGTCCATATTTGGATTTTTTATCTTAGACCTCCTGCTATAGCCGGAATGATGCTGATCACCGAATCTTGCCGAACCAGTGTATTTTCGTTATCCAAAGCCTTGATATCCTCATCACCGAGATAGATCCGAACGAAGCTGCGGATTTTTCCTTCCTGATCAAAAATGTGCGTTTTCAAGTTGGGATAATGAGAGGTTAAATCATGTATGGATTCCAGTATAGTCACTCCTGAGGTTTCCAGAGTTGATTGATTCTCGGTGAATTTTCTCAAGGGTGTCGGTATGATCACTTTTGCCATGGTATTCAAATTAGGCGTTCCAATTGCACTTTTTCTACCACAACTTTTTCCTGCTCGAATTTGTTTTGATCATTTAACTGCCACGAAGTGAGTCTGGCCAGCTTCCCATCTCTTATCGACAAAATAATATAAGAAAAGAACGGCACTGCTTGACGGAAATCGTGGCGTGAGGGTATTGCTGGATGATCAGGATGGGAGTGGTATATGCCTAAAAGTTCCATCTCATTTTCTAATGAGTACTTCTCGGCCTTTATATAGTCTACCGGGGATATCTCGAACCTCTTCGTTTGATTACCCTCCTGGTTATTGGGTGCTGCAAGCGCTAAATCTATTTCCCTGGTTTCACCGTCAGCGCCAAACAAAAAACCACAGCACTCCTTTGGATATGCCTCCTCGGCATGTATCTTCATGGTCTCCCAGGACTGAAGGTTGATTTTCGTACTAATATTAAGCCTCCCCATTACAAAAGTGATCGGATTACCTCGCCATATTTGTCGGCGTTGTCCGGAAAGATGGTGACGATTACTCCTTCCGTAATTTCCTGGGCTACCTTGATGGCACCCAGGAGATTAGCGGCTGACGAGGGGCTCAAAAGCAAACCTTCTTTATAAGCTGCTTTCTTAATGTACTCGTGGGATTCGTATGTGTCAATTTCCAAATTCCTGTTTGCCAATTCAGGATCATAAATCCCGGGAACCCTGGCAGTCTCCATATGCTTCCATCCCTCAAGTCCATGCAAAGCTGAGTCTGGCTGCAGGGATATCAATTCCACGGATTCCTTAAGATCCTTTAGCTTTCTTCCGGTCCCAGTAAATGTTCCGGTGGTTCCAAGGCCGGCTACGAAATGCGTAATGCGTCCTTGCGTACCCTCAAATACTTCATTGCCGGTGCCATAGTAGTGGGCTTTCCAATTATTTTCGTTGGCATACTGGTCTGCATAATAATAGAGTTCCGGTTGTTCTAAGGAGAGTTTTTTAGCGACCTCCTGGGCCTCATCGGTAGTGCCGAATTTGGAAGTATAGATAATTTCAACCCCGAATGCCCGGAGGGCATCTTTTCTTTCCTCAGACGCGTTCTCAGGGAGACAAATGCTAACCGGAATTCCAAGGTTCGCGCCAATAGCGGCATAGGCTATCGCGGTATTGCCACTCGATGCATCAAGCAGCCTCCGCTTATGATTCAAATCGCCACGAAGAATGGCCTCCTTTACGATGTTGAAAGCAGGACGAGCTTTAACACTTCCTCCAAGTTGTTGCCATTCCAGTTTGGCGTAAAGCTCGATCCCCGGTTTAGCAAATAGGTTACTTAAAGGGAAAAGTGGGGTGGAGCCAACAAAATTGCCCAGCCTCTCCAGCTTCTCCTCATATACTTGCCCAAATTGTGGTATTATCATTTCTTTATTAACAAAAAAGCCTTTCTCTGTCCAGGGAAAGGCTTCTAAAACTTGTTATTAGACGCATTAATAATTCCCTGGAGGAGTAAGAATCCAGCAATAGCAACAACAATTCCCGGCTAAAGTTCCGGTCATGACCAATTCGTTTTAAACTAAAAAACCTTTCCAGATGGAAAGGTTAATATTTACCTCAAATATACCTCTCCACCTATGCCCGAAGCTGACAGCAACAAAATGTCAGGCAGCAGTCAAAAGTGGGGGTAATCAACATCATTTAGCTTGTTTTTCCGATTAAACGACTAAGTTAAAGGAATTGTTCTAATAAAAATAAGAAAACCTAGTCAAATCTTCTTAAGACCAAATCCGCAACGGTTTCTCCAATGGATAATGAGGACGTGGCGGCTGGAGAGGGTGCATTTCCAACGCTTATGCTTTTCTTCTCCTCAATAATCAGGAAATCGTCCAATAACCCTCCATTACGATGGCACGCCTGGGCTCTGACCCCGGAGCCGCCTGGTACAAGGTCCGATTTCTTAATTTCAGGGATCAACTTTTGAAGAGCTTTGGTAAAAGCATTTTTGGAATAGGACCTATAGTATTCCCCAATTCCGGTCTTCCAATATTTCCGCATCACTGCCTGGAAACCCGGCCAGGTGAGTGAATCCGAAAAATCGGACCAGTCGAAATCGTTTTTAGAGTAACCCTCCCGCTTAAAAGCCAGAACCGCATTAGGACCGGCCTCCACTCCACCAGAGATCATTCGGGTGAAATGTACTCCCAGAAATGGGAAGCTTGGATCGGGAACCGGGTAGATCAGGTTTCTTACGAGGCTCTCCTTTTCCCGACTAAGCTTATAGTACTCTCCCCGGAAGGGTATGATCCTGAAGTCAATCCCATTTTTTCCTATTCCAGCAATCTTATCCGAAAACAGCCCGGCACAGTTGACGACCAATTTCGTGTCGTATGAAAGCCCCTCGGTGCTAACCGTAAGGGTGGAGGCTTTATCTGTGAATCCCAGAACCTTGCGATTGCACTGCACTATTCCGCCCATCAGCTGAAACTTTTCGGCCAGTTTACTCGCCACTCGAGTGAAATCGACAATTCCGGTCTGGGGAACCGCGATACCTTGAATGCCGTTAACATGGGGCTCATATTCCTTCAACTCTTCCGGGCCCAGCCGTTTGAGGTTTTTTAACCCATTGGCCGTTCCGGTCTCATAAAGCTTGTTCAAGGCCTGTAGTTCGCCTGCTTTTGTAGCTACTACAATCTTGCCGCAAAGATCAAAAGGAATATCCTCCTTTCGGCAGAATTTGATCAGCTTATTATAGCCGGCTATGCAAGTTCGGGCCTTGAGACTCCCTGGCTTATAGTACAGGCCTGAGTGGATAACCCCACTATTATGCCCGGTTTGATGCTGCGCTATTGCCTCTTCCTTTTCCAGGATCAGCACTCTTAGCCCTGGTCGGGCTACTTTTAGCTTATAGGCAGTGGCCAGACCTACTATTCCAGATCCAACAATTACCACGTCATATTCCATGGTGTGCGAAATTAACACAAGCGAATTAGATTCAGCTCAGTTTTTGAAAAGGCTTTTGGTTTAATCTTAACCGTTACTTGAATTCTTGTGCCGATGATCTCTGCGGTCATGCTTACCGCTATCTCTTCGGGGGGTGGCATTATATAGCTAGTCCTGTAGACGCCCGGATCTTATCCACAAGGGCTTGGCTAAATCCATCATTTTTGAGTCCCAAATGAAAGGAGAAGAGCCTAGTAATTATCACGAATTGCCAGGTAATCGCCATAGTGATGCAGTGCCACTTCCCAATCGTGCCAGATGCCAAAAGTAGATTGAAGCTGGTCAACTTTATTTAACAAGATGTTAAAAGGCTTCGGTTTCACTTTTAAATGGCTGAGCATCTGCAGCACAAAATAGACATCTTTCAAAAGTATTCTACTCCGGTGCATGCGGTCAACTCCGGTTCCATTGTGGAATTGGGAGGTGGTTGCCTCTATCCGATCCACGACAAAACCTATCACGCGGTCTGCCAATCCGTCGTTCTCACCTCCTCCCATAAATGATTCAATCTCCGGGTTAACCCCAGATAATTCTCTAAGATCCAACACCACTCTCTTGCCGAATCTGATTTTAGCCAGGGTCTCAAGATCCGAGAGGTAGGACTTGAATTTCCGATCGCTTTGCTTGTCAAAAGCCGACATTAAGTGGATTTGGACCTGGATATCACGGAGCGCCCCAGCCTCTTTAAATACCTTTCGGAAAGGTTTGAAATTTTCCTTCTGGGGGAATTCCGGATTCAGGTGCTCCATTAATCTGAAAAAGGCCCGGATCTTTTTGAGGCTTACTCTAAGTGCATGAATGGCCTCCTCCTCTTTATCTGTTTTAGCCCGTTGGAATTTGTCCTGGAATTCGATGATCTGAAGATGATAGTACTCTATTAGGAATTTGGGATATAATTCCATATCCCTAATTTACCTCTTCATCGCCTGAATGATCGTAAAAGTTCTGGGGAATAAGTTAAAGGCCACATATAAGCATCCCGAGGCCACTATTGTAACCGGGACACTTGCTCTCGAAAGATTTATGGACCAGGTAGTCAGCTTCAAGAATCGATAAAGGATCAGGGTGAATTGGGAGCTATTCGTTTTTGGCTTTGGCGCTCTCCGGTTCCTTGGGTAAAGATTTCTCCTGCGCGGTGACTGGGGATTTCTCCTTTTCTTCCACCTTCTTTTTCGCTTCGGCCTCCCGCTCCTCAGGGGATTTCGAAGTTATGTTTCCAAATTCATCTACGTAGGCGGTCATTTCATCCAGGCTACCACCGGTGGCATTCTCCTGGCGCTCCTTTTTACGATCTTCCTTTTCCTTCCTTTTCCTCAGCTTTTTCTTCTCCCGTAGTTGCTTCATGAAACGATTCTGCGACCTTCCCATATATGTAGTTTAGTTGATTCTATGAATTCGGACTGCAGAGCCACCGGATTTCGGCCCCGGGTAAGTTTACCTTTTAGGCGGTTAATTCGGCGTCCCAAGGCCAAAGATAGGATTATTAGGGGAGAATTCCATTCCGATCAGCGCAGGAAAACCCGGTGATCTAAATTTGGATTGACCCAGGTTAACCAATTAGCTGTGACCATTAGCGCTCATTTTTGTACTTTTCCCAGAAATGGAGCTATGGTTTGAAAGATTGAAGCGTTCGAATTTTTGGAAGGGAGGCAGTGGCTAACGTTGCCTCCGATAAACGGCAATAGAAACAGAACACGGAAAACAGTCGATAGTCCCAAGTATTTAGACCTAAGAAAATGGGCAATTGGCAAATGATCAAATGGCAATGGTTAATGGTTTAATAGCATGAGCGAAGCAATAGTGATCCACAATCGTGACTCCACCTTGGGTCCTTGGGAGCTAGAGAATGATGATGACGTTTACATAGGCCGTCAGAATCGATTTCAGCGGCGTAAAAGGTCCCTTTGGGCGAATCCCTATAAACTGGGAAAGGACGGAAATCGACCGGAAATCATGGCTCTCTACAGAGATTATATCAAATCACGGATCAAGGAAGACCCGGAGACCTTTGATCTAAGCAAGCTTAAAGGAAAGCGTTTGGTTTGCTGGTGCACGCCGGAATTGTGTCATGGCGATGTTCTGGTGGAGCTGATGACTAAGGACTAACTGACTTGCGACTTGCGTCTAAGTCCCATGACTCTCGCTATTCACATCCTTATAATAAGGGCAGGACTAGCTATGTACTTTGACCGGCATGTTATGTGCCGATGCCGTTTGCGCTCCATTTTGTGATGGTCTGGCATGTGATCTATCCCGTATTGTCAATAATCTCCAGATGGAAGAACTCACCTACTCGAGCCAACTTTGCAAATAGGGTCTTTTTGTCTTTACTGCTGGTTAGAAATTCCTTAGTGCCGTCGCCTAATTTTAGATACGCATTATATTCGACGTTTCTATATGTCGTACCCTCGGTGATCCTAGTATAGATCTTTTGGCTGACCTTAACAGAATTAACAAAAATCTTTTCGATCTCGCCATATTCCTTCCACTTTCCGAATTTTAAGAAAAGGAAGGAATTGTAAGTTCTATAAAGCTTCGTAGAGCGATCAAATTGGATACCCGAGTATCCAGTAAGTATGAATGCCCCAATGATAATCAAAAACAGCCCTAAATAGGGTGCATTGGGAATAAATACAATTCCGACCAGTAAGAAAACAACTCCGAGCAGTTGAAACTGAAACGGGAATAGTTTTACAGATTTCAGATTGATGTACTCAGCCTTCACGATTTTGTTTAGGTGTGGAGAATTGCAGCAAACGGTATTGGCACATAACGGTCGGCGGCCAACCGCTGCCCTGAAGTTATATAACATGCTGATGGGTTTCAACTTAGAGCCACTATATATACTTCAGAGTGGCGTTTAGGGCGCATGTTATGGGATGTTGCCAACCCTATATATCGGTGAGTATTCTGGCCGAATGGTGGATTCGAGCGATGTAGATTTGGCCCTCCTCGATAAGATAAACAATCCGATAACTGCCCGAAATAAGCTCTCGAATGGTAGAATCACCAAATTCGGGAACAGTTCTCCCCATTTCCGGAAATTGGAGCAAAACATCCACCTTTTGAATTATCGTTTCTACGACCTTCTGGGCTGATTGGGGAGAGTCAATAGATATGTAGTCAAATATGGCCCTGAGGTCTTCACGGGCCAAATCGGTCCAGGTTATTTGGACCATCCTTTAACTTCCTTCTTAACCTGTTCGTGGGGAGTAACTTTTCCTTCTCGTGCCTGCTCCAACCCCTTCTCTACCTTATCAACAAATATTAACTTTTCGATCAAGTCTTCCAGATCGAAATCGGACGGCATTTCGTTTATTGCGTCAATAACCTGTGTCTTTTTCATAATCTAAATATAGGTGGAATGCTCAAGGTTGGCAATTTCGCATAACGGTCAGCGGCCAAGTGCTGTGTCGTTAAATTAGGCAGAGACAAAAACCGCATATCTAAAATTAATTAAAGCGAACGAAACCAACTAAGGGCAGGACTAGGTATGGCACTTAGGGCGCATGTTATGAGGCGTTTTTTTAATCCAGCAGGCCCCTAATCGAGATGTCTTCTTCCAGATTTTCCCAATGGATTCCGACGCCATTACCTATGAACCGCCAGGACCTGCGCTCATGGTCCGACGCATCACGAAGTTTTGGAAACCATTTCAATGGGGTGGAGATTTCCCTCCCGTCCTGCAGCCTTACATGAAGCATACCAGAGGACAACCAAACGTCTACGGCTTTTGCAGCTTTATTCTGAGTTAAAATGCTCATTCCAGTTGATTATAAAATCACTCCGCTTTTCCACTATCAATTTACGAAGTTTATTCAATTCAGTTGAATTGAAACCTGTCGAATTAGCCAGACTAACCGGTTCCAACCAAAACCTTCGCATAGCCATTTCCAGATTCCACGTGAATATGGGGCGGTTCATTTCCTTCATTACTGAAAAAGAAAAAACAATATCCTTCTCACGGTAAACGGTTGGCACCCAGCTAATATAAAAAATGGCTCATAACGGTCAGCCGGTAAAGGACGTAGAGTTTCGTCACGCTGGAACGTTGACTGGCTCAAATTAAAGTTAACGAAAGGCAGGGAGGTTTTACTGAGGGCAGGACTAGCTATGTACTTTGACCGGCATGTTACGGGGAGTTCCCTGGCCGTATCAGAAAGACAAGAGATTTTTAGGTGCTTTTAGTTTGACACAACTCTAGGCTAGCGGAATTTTCCATAACTCGTTTATAAACGAACAAGAAGGTTCGCGTTACTTAGCTAAAGTTACCATAAAACGTAACTAGCTCAACTCTTTGGACCAAAGTCTGCCGACCCTTAATCCAGGATTCAATCACCGGTGCAATTACTTGGTGGAAGTGTAGTTTTTCCCGGAACCCTTTAAGAGGAAATACCTGTTTGTCTCGTTACTCTCAGGTTACTAAACGGCTCTAAGATGCAGTAAAGGGCCGATTAATATTTTATAATAATTGTTAACCGCTGGCTCCTTACCCCATAGCCACAAACCACTGGGGGCATACGGAGCCATCCAAATAGAGCCTCCTATATAGACCGGACACCGGGTCTAGGCACTGATTTTCATGTTCCTAAGAATATTTGGATATCATGTTATCGAAGAATTGGTCGCATACTTTGATGGCAGCCACTATATCCTCGCGGTCGACGTGCTCATCGGGGTGATGGCTTAGTCCATCTTTGCAGCGCACAAAAAGCATGGCCACCGATGTGGACTCAGCAAAGGCCACCGCGTCGTGGCCGGCTCCGCTGGCTAATTCCATTGTATCGAATCCACTTTTCGCAATTGCGTCCGCCAATAAGCTGTTCAGTTCTGGGTTGGTCTCTACCTGAATATTCTGCTGTACCACCTTCCATCGATGTTGTAGACTCCGTTCTTTGGCTATCTCTCCGAAGCGATTCTCAAGGTAAAGGCATGCCCGGTTCACAACCTCTGGCTCGGGGCTGCGGATGTCCAGGGTACCTGTCGTATTGCTGGGAATCACATTGCTAGCACCTGGGTAAACCTCAAGTTTGCCCATTGTGACCACCAGCTTTCCGTCGGCTTTCCTGGCATACTCCTCGCCCTCAAGGGCTATCTGTGCCATTCCAGTAAGAGCATCCTGTCGAGCGATCATTGGCGTATTTCCCGCATGACCAGCCGAGCCCTCAAGACTCAAAGCTACCTTATGCTGGCCCGATATTGAGCTTACCAGTCCAAGGGGCAGGTTCTTTTGTTCCAACACCGGGCCCTGTTCAATGTGTACTTCAAAATAGCCCATCAACCGGTCTGAAGGGATCCTATCCAATTGAAGGTCATGGTAGCTCCCTCCGAAATTCTCGATCGCCTTCCGCATACTTATGGAATTAGAGTCGGTCAAATCAAGGTACTCTGGATGGAAGCATCCGGCTACCACCCGGCTGCCCAGGTAGGTTGAGTGGAATCGGACCCCCTCCTCATCGGAAAACCCTATTACTTCCAGATCAAATGGCAATTCCAGCCCTTGGGACCGGATCCTCCAGGCAGCATCCACAGCCATTAATACCCCCAAGGGCCCGTCGAATTTACCGGCGTTAATTATCGTGTCGAGGTGGGAGCCCATGACAAAGACTTTGCCTTCTGAGGTTCCGGACAATTTCCCTCTTAGGTTGCCTATGTTATCGACTTGGGCGGTTAACCCCGCTTCGGACATCCAGTGTCCAACTCTGCTGTTGGCTCGGGACATAGCGGGGGAGCAAAAAGTCCTGGTAAGGCCGGTCGGATCATCACTTATTGTGGCCAAATCCTCGATTTGATCCACGATCTTTTGCCCCCTGGTGGTTAAGTCCGGCATACAGTAAATCTATTAAACTTATTTGAATAGGAGATATGCGCTATCGGAATACGTGTTTGTAGGCAGTTGAAACCCAGATAAGGGATACTTCATACCGTCAGAATCGAACATCATTATCTCTCTATATGCAATCCTCAACTTATCGGTTTATCGACTTTTTGGTTACTTTATAAGCCGTGGCGACCCCATCCTCCAAAATTGGCCTGTTGACAGCCACCTCGCTGGTCGTAGCTTCTATGATTGGTACCGGGGTTTTCACAAGTTTGGGTTTCCAGGTTGTGGACATTCGATCAGTCTTCGCCCTGCTTATGCTTTGGGTGGTGGGGGGGATCGTGGCTTTGTGCGGAGCCCTAACCTATGGTGAGTTGGGGACGGTGCTGCCGCGATCTGGCGGTGAATACAATATTCTGTCCAAGGTGTACCATCCAGGCTTGGGTTTCGTGGCTGGGCGGGTGTCGGCCACCGTTGGATTTTCGGCTCCGATATCGCTGGCTTCAATGGCCCTGGCCACTTATTTGAAAACAGTATTCCCAAACCTCCCGGCAAATCATTTCGCGGCAGCCACGGTATTGTTCTTTTCCCTCCTTCATGGCTACAGCATTCGATGGGGCAGTTTGTTTCAGGATTGGTTTACAATTCTAAAGGTCCTGCTGATCCTTATTTTTATCGGGGCCTCTTTTTGGGTGGAAGCTCCCCAGCCCATATCGATATTACCCCGACTTTCAGACTTCGAGTTGCTGGGAAGCCCTGCATTCGCGGTCTCCCTGGTTTACGTTTCTTACGCTTATACCGGGTGGAATACCTCAATTTACATAGTTGGCGAGATCCAGGAGCCGGAAAAAAACCTTTTTCACTCCTTGTTTTTTGGAACCCTGATAGTATTCGCTCTTTATCTAGGTCTAAATTACGTCTTTCTCTACACGGTGCCGATGGATATGCTATCTGGACAAATAGAAGTAGGGTTTCTTTCGGGTACAGCCATATTTGGAATTGCCGGTGGAAAAATCATGGCCGTGTTAATTTCACTTCTGCCGGTTTCCACCGTAAGCGCCTTTACCTTTGCCGGACCCAGGATTACCCAGGCCATGGGGGAGGATTTCCCAGCACTCAAAGTATTAGCCGTCAAAGATCGCAAAGGCATTCCCCTAAATTCCTTTGTATTTCAGTTTTTTGTTGCCTTGCTATTTATCTACAGCTCAACTTTCGAGCAAGTATTAGTATACGCCGCGTTCTCGCTGATTTTCATAACCTCTATTGCAGTTTCAAGCATATACTGGCTTCGTAAAACACAGCCGCTTCTTGAAAGACCCTATCGGACCTGGGGATATCCGTGGACTCCCATGATTTTCCTGATTGTTAATACCTGGACTATGGCTTTTCTGCTGATCGATAAGACCCTTGAGTCCATTATCGGACTTGCGATCCCTTTGATAGGATTTATTATCTATATAATCACGTACAAACGGAACTGAGATATGGAGATCGAGCCAGTTAGCAATAGGAAAGTGCTAATGGAGCATTTCAACCGTAGCATCTTTCTCAATTTGTACAACATTACTGAATTAGATGATCAAAACTGGACGGATTCCCATTACTATGCCCATACCAGTGATGACCAATTGAAATCCGTAATACTGCTATACCAGGAGTTGGTCCTTCCTATTCTGTCGGCGGTGACCGCGGAACATACGCGTGATAATTTTGCAAAGCTTATGGCAAATGTAAAGGAGACCATGTACTCATGTTCCCAATCGGATTGGCTCAAGGCCTTTGAAGAGCATCCAAGGATCAGAGATGTTGAGTCTCTTAGACAGAAATTTGGTATGACTGAACATGCGTTGGGAATCAAGGATTTATTTAGGATTTTCGAACCGACGTGTTCAATAACCACCAAATAGCTTGAGTTCTCCGCTGGTCTTAATGACAGATTTTGGGACGAGGGAAAGATTCGTGGCTTCAATGAAAGGGGTAGCCTTAACCGTGGATCCGGATTTGAGAATCTTTGATCTGACCCATGAAATCGAACCATTTAACATTAGCGAGGCCGCTTTTACCTTAGCTGGAACCATTCAGTTTTGGCCTCGGGGATCGGTATTCGTTGCGGTCGTTGACCCGGGGGTGGGCACGAACCGGGGATCGGTAGTTGTCCGAACTGATTCGGGCCACCTGATCGTATCTCCGGATAATGGCACTTTGACCCTGGTAGAATTGAACCATGGAATATCGGAGGTGCGGGAAATAGACCCGGCATTGCATATGAGACCGGGTTCGGAAAATTTTCATACCTTTCACGGCCGAGACTTATACGTTTATGCCGGTGCAAAATTGGCGTGTGGAAACATTCCATTCGATCAAATCGGACCCCAGTACAACCAAAAACTGATTGCAATGCCTCACGAATACCCGCAGAAAATTGGAGACAAAATATTTCTCGGTCATATAGCCAATATTGAAGATCCATTTGGAAACGTAGTAACCAATATTCCAGCCGAGATGCTATCGGAAATCGACCAGGAGCTTCTAGAGACCAGCGCCTGGCGGGTGGAGATCTTCCATTTAAATCGAATAGTCTTTCAAGGAACACTTCCCTTTGTGACCAGTTTCGGTATGGTTGAAGAGGGCCGCATATTAGCCTACTTTGACTCGATGGGCATGGTGGGTCTAGCCCAGAACGAAGGTAATTTTGCCGAGCAGCAGCAAGTCGAATCCGGCATGGGCTGGTCCATCAAAATCACTATCCTAAGTGTCCCCATTACCAAGGGTTTGGAATAGATGAGCTCCGGCAGAGTTAAAACTCTAATAGCCATCTTAGGCGCATTTATAGGATTTGCGGGCATTTACATCAATTTCGTTGATCAGGATGACGACAAGCCCAATCTAATTCTGGAAATAGAACGGATTGAACTTGGTTCATCCATCATGAACCGGAACTTTCTGGACGACCTTACCGAAATTGAGGAGCTCTATGGAGCCGTCACGGCTGACAAGATCCACGATCTGATGAAGGAGATCACCAAGATAGATTTCCGGGCCAAGGACAACCAGGCATCCCTCCAAGTTTTTAGCGCAAGTCTGCAAACAACAGTCAAATTCTTTAGTTCCGAATTCGAACCCTGGACCATCAACGATATTGAGTACAAAAACGGGGTAATTATTTGGCCGGATGGGGTAGACTATGATTTACTAAACGACGATCGGGTTGAAATGAACTTTCCCGACCTGATTGACCGAATAAGATCCAGTCCAAACAGCCTTGATTTGGAGACTATCAACCAGATAAAAATGGAAGCCTTTAACCTTTATAAGCCTCCCAGCGAACAAACTTATCAGGACCGTAAAAATGTTGCCGCACGGCTTAGATCCATCAGGGAGGCGATACAGGTGCTAATTAGCCGTGAGAATTTGAAAATAACCGTGAAGCTGAACGTGATGAACAAAAGCAGGCTTCCGAACTTCATTAAGTCCAAGGGAATTCTTAGGGTCCACAAAGAGGAATCGATATTGAAGGACATCGACTTGAGCGTGCAACCGAATGCCATTGTGCAAGGGTTTGGATTCAGCGCTTTGGTATTCGAGTCGGAACCCATTTCCAGACTTGGCCAGGAAACCAGGGAGATATTGAATGATCATTTTGGTCCCACGTACGATTACTCTCTTTTTATTGAGGATTCCAATGGTATTATTTGGTATTCCGGGGATGACTATTCGCAGACCGGGCAGCTTAAGAACCAGGACTTCCTGGATAAAGTAAATGAGATGTTTTATCAGTTGATCGATTAGGGGTTCTCGTTATTTTCATGAAGCTCGATCTCCAAAATCACCGTTCTCCGCTCGGGGCGTTTCAAAGACCAGCCGTTATTAGAAAAAGCGACATCAACCGGTACATTGACCAAATAGCGGATCTTCCCCTGAAATTGAGGGCCTCGGTGCGTGACTTGTCGGAGGCTCAACTGGATACCCAGTATCGAGACGGAGGCTGGACCGTCAGGCAGGTGGTTCACCATATTCCAGACAGCCATCTGAACAGTTACTTTAGGTTCAAATTGGCTCTGACCGAACAGAACCCAACGATAAGGCCATACTTTGAGAATCTTTGGGCCGAGCTACCCGAGGCAAAATCCGGGCCTGTCGAAATGTCCATGGAGCTGCTGGCCGCCTTACATATTAGATGGGTGGAAGTGCTTCGTACCCTAGAGCAGGAGGACCTGAGCCGATCGTTTGTTCACCCTGAGACCCGGGTAGTGGTAACTCTGGATGAGAATATTTGTCATTACGCCTGGCACGGCGATCATCATCTGGCTCAGATTGAATCTCTGAAAATCAGGAGGGGTTGGAATTAGGGTGTATGATGACCAGGGCGGCAAAGGGAAGAAGATAGGCCAAGCCTGCGGCCAAAAACAAGGCCTGGTATCCTAACTCTATGGCCAGAACCGTGGCCATTACCGGGGCCAGAACCGAAAAGCAACTGTTCACACCCCAGGCCCAAGGGATTGCGGCCGGCTCTTTTCTGGACAAAAAGAATACTCCAGTCGCAAATGGAAATCCTATAGCAATGCCCAGGGGAGCCAGGCTGAATACTACGAGGATCAACTTGGTAATCTCCGGGTAACTCAACCATGCTGTTAGAATTCGTGACAAAAAGAAACCATATCCGGCAATCAATATAAGGATCAGGCTAAGCGATTTGATCCAGCCTTCTCGAGATACAATTCTTTGTGACCAGTAACTCCCAACTCCGGACCATACCAGTATCGCCCCTATGGTTATTCCTGAAGCCGTAACCGGGTTGCCTAGAAAAAATGACACCTTATGGATCAAAGCCATTTCAAGCACCATAAATCCCAACCCTATCCCAATAAAATACAGCAACGTCCAGGATTTGTTGATCAAGCCAACTCTTCTGAAAAGCATTGGGATAATAACCAATAATATGGCAATGAAACTGACCTGCACAAGGGACAGAAAAACCAGGCCGTAACCTATTTCCAGAAACGCGATCCGATCCGTAGCTACGGAAAAGTAAAGGTCCGTGAGGTTTTTGAGCCGTACAAATTGATTAAAAAAGGGCCTGTCATCGCTAGTCGGATCTGTATTGAACGCATATTCTCCGATCCAGGCGGCCTGAGGTTCCTTTAGAATTGCGATGGTAGACTCTGTCAGAATATCATCTTGCAACTGGTTATTAATCGCAGAGGTGTCAATCAGATTCCCGGCTAGGATAACCGGATCAAAATCATTTTCCTCGCAAAACTGATTCACCTTTTCGACTTCCACATCTGAGAATGGAGTCAACCGCATCACAAAAGCTATGGCTCCCCAATTCCGGATGGCAATCAGATGCTCCTCTGGCGGCTTGAGACCTTGGGAACCCAGGAATTCCACCAGAGTGCGGAGCACTCGCAAGGGATATCTGGGAGGGTAATCCATCCAGCAATTGATGCTTATGATCCCATCTTGACCCAACCGGCGGCTTAGTCCAATCAACCCCTCCCGGGTGAGGGTGAAATTAGGCGCCAGTGCATTTATGCCTGCATTGCCTCCTAGCTGGTTCATTGGCGGAAGAAGCGCCAGATTGAATAATTCCGGAGACACCTCGTAAAAAACCCTTGCATTTCCCTGAAAAACCCTGACTTCGGGTCTGTTTAGGACTTTGCCATTGAGGCTGCTTAGCTCCCCTTTTAGTATTTGGGTGAGTTTGGAATTTGACTCAACCACCAGCACATTGCTGGCTCCGTTCTCGAGGCTTGGTACAAGCATAGGGGCGGTTCCGGCGTCGACGAAAAGTACGTTTTTAAATTCACCTACGACCCAGGGCAAATGAAACAGCGAATGATCAAAGTTCTGGTTCGAAGGAGGCTTATACAAAGGTCCCTTCCGGTTCCCATTCTCAAAAACTGCGTGAGTGACATCCAGGGTGCCGGGATGGCCAAGGCTCAAGGCAGGCTCATACTTTAGGTGCTTCGAGCTCACTACTTGGATTAATCCATCCTTGCTTGGGGCCTCCAATACAATTTTGCCATCGGGAAGAGTAAGCGTTTTGGCGATATCCTTAAACTGTGATGGAGTCAAGTCTATGGGAAACACGACAATGATCAGGGATGCCAACACACCAACCACGCCGGTCCTTAATCGTCCTTTCGAATCAAGATTTGATAAGAAACCACCGGCAGCGAACAAACTGAGAAAGGCCACGACCCTCGGGAGTTCGTGGGGCAGAATTTGATCCGAAATCAGCAAGGCCAGGACCGCTCCGGCCCCGGACCCAACCATATTGGCCGCATATATCTTTCCCACACTTTTAGATCGTTCCGCAATTAATAAGCCGATCACCAAGGCTCCAGTGGCCATCGGAGCCATGAACAGTAAGTAGTTGACCAGCAATCTCCATAAATGCGATCCATCGGCAAATAGGAGGAAGGAATCGAATCGTAATTCCTCCCATTGCGAAAGTCCTATTGAAAGGAGTTGCATAAGAGCTGTGACCATGGTCAGCCACGGCAGGATGATCCTGGATTTTGCCAATAGCTGGACTCTGTACATTGCTAGAATCGTACCTGCGAATCCAAATCCCAGCATGGCAACCGACAGGATCATATAAGCGAAATGATCCCACTGAACCAGCGAAAGGACTTGCATGAGTACAATCTGGTAAGCAATTATCGAAGCGGAGAGGAGTCCAATTCCAAAATACACCCTCATCACTCGCGAGTAAACGGTACAAATCGCACCGGCATCAGGCTTCTGGTTTTCGTTTTGGCCTCCTGCTTTTCAACCAGGATCAAGTTTTGGACTGAAAAAGGGGATCCTACCGGGATGATCATGCGGCCCCCCACTTTAAGCTGCTTAATCAATGGCGCCGGAATCGATTCCGCCGCCGCGGTGACAATGATAGCGTCAAAGGGCGCATGTTCCTCCCAGCCATGGTAACCGTCATCGGTTTTGGAATGGACATTGGCATAGCCTAAGTCCAAAAACTTTTCCTTAACCTGTGCGGCAAGCTCCGGGACGATTTCCACCGTGTATAATTCCTCCACGATTTCAGCCAGCACCGCCGCCTGGTAGCCGGAGCCGCTTCCAACTTCAAGTACCCTCGAATCTGACTTGGGCTTAATGATCTCGGTCATGTAAGCGACTATATAAGGCTGGGAAATAGTTTGACCGAAACCGATAGGCAGAGGACGGTCCTGATAGGCTTGCGATTGAAGATTCCCCGGAACGAAAAGGTGTCTGGGGACAGCTCTCATTGCATTCAACGTCTTGGGATCGGATATGCCCCGGCTCTCGATCTGGTCGGCGACCATATTGTTCCGGGCCTTTGCCCACGGGTCGTCCTGGAACAGGGCAACAATGGCCCAAAGAAATAACCACAACAGGTTGCTCATAAGGATGGGGTCGGTCAATAAATTTAGCCAATTTTTATTGGGAGAGTGTCACTTGTCATTTGGTTTGATGCTATATCCACCAATAAATGTTTAATCGACAGTTGACGATCAGATAAGCCTATTTGTCCTCATATCGGCTGCCTTCAATACGTGTCATGCACGGTGTACCTTGGGTGCCGGAACCAAATTCTTCCTGGGGTTGGAGCGGATCGGTTAGTAAAACGAGTGAAAAAATAGTCCCCTTGTCTCTCTATAATATCTCCGTAAATATCCCTAACTTTCTTTTTTGGACCTGCTGCCAGGGCAGAGTAATCCCATCAACTGACCGCTGGAGACTGCAGTGAGATGTAGGCGGGTTCACCGACATTGCCGGGCACCCTTGATGGGAGAAGATGAGGAGATGGCTTTTGGGGATTCTGAAGAAGAACCGCCAAGCACAGATGCGGAACACAAGAACTCATTATTATGAATAATATTAAAGGATTCATCATCCCCGGCTTGATCCTATTGCTTTCACAAACAGGCTGCAACGAATCTCAGATCGTTAAACAACCCAACATTATTTTCATTCTGGCCGATGATCTGGGGTATGGAGATGTAAAAAGTTTTGGAGAGGAGTTAAGCAAGATTCCAACACCTAATTTTGATCGTCTTGCCAACGAAGGCATGATGTTTACAAATGCATTGTCATATGCATCTGTTTGTGTGCCGTCACGGATTTCCATTATGACCGGTCGTTACCCATTTCGTTTTGATGATTGGGAACCTGGAGGTCCCTGGGGATTTCTAGGACCAACCTTTCCGTCATCGACATTTACCCTGGGTGATATGATGAAAGTATCAGGATACGATATGACCTATATTGGTAAATGGCATTTGGGGACACGCATGGTGACCCATGATGATAAGCTGCAGGACATCGGAACAGTTGATTATACCCAGCCATTGAAGGTTGGTCCGGAGCAATATGGCATCAAGGAGAGTTTTATTTTACCGGGTTCACTCGACATGTATCCTTATGCTTTTGTGCGTAACCAACAGTGGGTGGGGAAGGTGACCGCGAGTAAAGGGTGGAGCGCCTTTAATCGCGTGGGGCCAGCTGCAGATGATTTTGAGGATACAAAGGTGTTGGATACATTTTGCAAAGAAGCAGAAGCATATATTGAACGGTTTTCTGTTCAGGATACAAAAATGCAAAACCCTTTTTTTATGTATTTAGCATTAACCTCTCCACATACTCCGCTTTCTGTTACTGAATCCTTTAAGGGTAAAAGCCCGATCGGCTTATATGGCGATTTCGTTATGGAGACTGATCATTACGTCGGACGCATATTGGCTGCTTTGGAAAAACACCGTTTGGCAGACAATACCATTGTTATTGCGACATCGGATCATGGTCCGGCTCCTTACGCTGGCCGGCTGGCAAAAGCAACACAAAACCAACTTTTTAAAATGGAGCAAGAAGATCACCATTTTTCACGTGGCCCATTTCGCGGGTGCAAATTTTCAATTTATGAAGGTGGGTATCGTGTTCCGTTTGTGGTTCGCTGGCCAGATGTTGTGCCGCCATCGACTGTATGTAACCAGAATATAGGTTTGATCGATTTGATTGCCACGCTGGCTGATGTGATTGGATATGAATTTGAAAATGATCAGGCTTCCGATAGTTTCAGCTTCTTATCGTTGTTGAAGTCGCCGGAGAGCGAGGCCACCCGCACAAGTTGTATTACAGAATCTAATTATGCTTATGCCATTCGACAGGGAGAATGGAAGCTTGTGATGAGTCCCACCAGTGGAGCTGAGGAAAAATGGGAAATTGATCCGGTGGTTAACGATGCATGGCGTGCTGCATTGGCACGCTATGGTAAGAAACCAGCAAATTACCAGGAATTGGAAAGCGTTGAGTTTGTACAGCTCTATAATTTGGATAAAGACCCGGCTGAGAAGACTGATGTTGCCGAACAGAATCCCGGCAAGGTTGCTGAGTTGTTTAAGTTGTTCGCTGAGCAGGTTGAAAATGGGAGGACCCGAAAAGGGGAGCCGTTGCAGAATGCACGCCCGGTCCAGCCGTTTCGTCGGGTGCCATTGTACGTATTGAACCAAAATCAGTAGCGAGCGTGAGATCCTTGCTGGGATTCTCAGATTTAGTCTTTAGAATACTTGGTTCAAGCTTCCCCGCTCCATTATTTGTCTGTCATGTAAGGGAAGTTGCCATCACATATCACGCTTCCTGGCACTGTGGATTACAGTGATAATGTTTATTTCAAGGTATGAGACTAAATTTGATTCGATAATTCCACTCGATTAGTTCCCTGATGGCTTGGTCCTCCTTTTCATGTACTATCCAGGCGGCATTTGGAGTCGACTCGGGTTGATTGTCAGGCTAGCCGCCGCTAGGGGGATGCGGTCGAATGGCTATTTTGCGGGGTATGAAAATCGGGCGGCTTTCGGTGCTTCGTGCCTAGTTCAAATGCGTAGGCCATCTCCAATAGACGCGGTTCACTCCAGGCTCGGCCGAAAAACGAAATGCCTACCGGCAAACCGTCGATAAAGCCCATGGGCAGGGTGATATTGGGATAACCTGCCCAGGCTGCCGGCCCGGCGCTGCTAACCCCAAACCGATCTCCATTGATAAGATCCGTCTTCCATGCGGGACCTCCGGTAGGAGCCACAATGGCGTCCAGAGCATTCTCCTGCATTATCTTGTCTAGACCCTCCTGGCGTGCGCTTTGTAACATCGATCTTAAGGCTTCCTGGTATTCCGCTTCTTCCAGGCCTCCTTTTTCTTGAGCCCTTTTGAGTAGTGCGTGGTCAAAGTATTGCATCTCGATCGAATCGGCAAAGGTTATTTCAATTAGGTGTTCCAGGCTGTTTACCGGTGATAGAGGTCCCAGGGAATCGAAATACTTGTTCAAGCCATCTTTGAATTCATAGAGCATAACCTGAAAGGACATGCTTCCGATGTCTTCCTGCCCCAGTCGCTCTATCTCCACTATCTCGGCCCCATGGTCTCTTATAAACTGCACCGCGCGCTCCATCAAATGGTCGACCCGGTGATTTCGGCCCCGGGGTTTAAGATAGAAACCAATTCTTTTCTTGGCGAGCCCGTCAGGGTTTAGAAACTGGGTATAGTCCTCATAGGATTTGCCTTTGCTATCCAGTGATTTTTCATCGCTGGAATCAATCCCGGTAAGAGCTCCCAGGCAAATGGCCGCGTCTCTAACGGTTCTTGCCATGGGCCCGGGAGTATCCTGGGTGAAGGAAATGGGGATAATCCCGGCCCTACTGATCAAGCCAACGGTAGGCTTAATACCCACGATACCATTATTATTTGATGGGCAAACAATAGATCCTCTGGTCTCCGTACCTATGGCAATAGGGCAATATCCGGCGGCTACGGCTACGGCCGATCCGGAACTTGATCCGCATGGGTTACGAGTAAGGTCATAGGGATTTTTGGTCTGCCCGCCTAATGCACTCCATCCACTGGAAGAAAAGCTGCTATGGAAGTTGGCCCATTCGCTGAGTTAGCCTTACCCAGGATTACGGCGCCCTCCTCCCTGAGCCTTTTGGCAACCCAGCTGTCATGGAGGGGATGTGAATCGGTTAAAGCTCTGGATCCTGCGGTTGTGGCCATTTTGTCATGAGTATCTATATTGTCCTTCAATACGACTGGAATACCATGAAGTGGGCCCCGGGAGATTCCAGACTCCCGTTCCCGGTCCAATTCAGCAGCAATAACCAAGGCATCCGGATTGAGTTGAAGGATCGCATTCAGTTCAGGCCCGTTTTTGTCTAACCTTGCTATCCGGTCCAGGCATCTTTTTACTACCAGGGTGACCGTGAAAAGGCCATCTTCGTATCCCTTTTGGATTTGGCGAATGTCCACCTCTTCAAAATCAAACGAGGGGGGACGGAAGGTCGGTTGGTCCTTGATGTCCTGACAGGCTAACAGTATCAGGGCGACCATCGCAAACCATATGTTCTTTAATGAATGAGTTCTCATGACCATTCGAATTTTACCCGGAATACTCGGTCAAGAACCCTCATTAACTTCATCATTGCCGGGGAGGTCGAGCCATGTAGGCATTGGTTTGCAATATATTTTCAAAAAGCCTTAAGACCATTTCATCTTTCGGTTGGCCTACCTCAACTTTCCTTTGGTTCACTTGGGTTTCAAGCTCTTAATATACTTCAGGCTCAGGTTGAGATAATCGCTTATTAGTTCGGGTTTCTTAAATAGATCGTCGGGAACGGTAACATATTCCTTCATAACTGCTCCATATTGCTCAAAAAGTGTGGTCTTATGTTTATCCAGGAAAGCCTCTCTTTCTTCTTTAGGCAAGCGGAGCCCCATCGTGCCGTCTTGCGAAAGGTAGCTGAACATATGGCCGTTTAAGGAAGTGTACAGCATCTTGACTCCCTTACGCTCAATCTCCGGGTGGCCGGTTATTAGTTTGTTGTACAGGTCTAATTTGTTCTTGGGGATCGCGCTCGGTTTGTCGGGCATATTCGGTCATAAAATTAAGATAGGTACATACAATGCCGATCAAAGTTAACTTTCCCATTTGGCAAGGTCAATAGCACTTTTATGATGGCAGCTAATCACAATAATGGTTTAAGTTTGGATAAAAGTGGTAAATCATGAAAAGAAGAACATTCACCAAAACTTCCACCGCGATAATGACCGGAACATTGTTGTCCTCGCTTCCAGGCCTGGGAAAAGACGATCCCCGGAAGAACTGGGCAGGTAATTATCAGTATAGCGCTAATAACCTTCATCTGCCCAAGTCATTAGAGCAGGTACAGGGCGTAGTCAGGAAAACCTCACAGCTCAAGGCCTTGGGGACTCGCCACTCATTTAATGGGGTTGCCGATAGCATGGAGAATCAAATCTCACTGAGGCATCTGAATAAGATCCTCTCACTTGACGCACAGGGGAAAAAGGTAACGGTCGAGCCGGGTGTTCGCTACGGGGAACTGGGTCAATACCTGTATGCCCAGGGTTTTGCTCTTCATAACCTGGCGTCATTGCCACATATCTCAGTTGCGGGTGCTTGTGCTACTGCTACCCATGGGTCCGGAGTCGATAATGGGAATTTGGCCACTGCAGTTGCTGCCCTGGAAATAGTAACCGCTGATGGGGAACTGGTTACCCTTTCAAAACAGAAGGACGGTGAGAGATTTAAAGGCGCCGTAGTAGGCCTGGGGGGCTTGGGAGTAGTCACCAAAGTAACTTTGGACCTGTTGCCATCCTTCGAGGTCACTCAAGACGTTTACCTGGATCTTCCGATGGATCAGTTAACGGACCATTTCAGCCATATTTTCTCCAGTGGTTACAGCGTAAGCCTGTTTACCGATTGGCAAAAAAGCGAGTTAAATCAGGTGTGGATCAAGCGGAAGGTAGGGGAGGAGCAAGGAGAGGTCTTAGGTCCTGAGTTCTACGAGGCAAAGCCTGCCAATCGGGATGTGCATCCCATCATTGCAATATCGGCCGAAAACTGTACTCAGCAGATGAGCGTACCAGGACCATGGCATGAACGGTTGCCGCACTTTCGTCTCAATTTCACTCCCAGCAGCGGTGAAGAGCTCCAATCCGAATATTTTATTCCCTATCAGAACGCGGAAGAAGCAATTTTGGCGATACAAAGATTGGGCACTGAGATTGGTCCGTATTTGTTTATTTCTGAAATCCGGGCCATCGCCGCCGATAATCTTTGGATGAGCCCATGTTATAAGCAACCTTGCATTACGCTGCACTTCACCTGGAAACCCGACGGTCCGGGCGTAAGCAGGCTAATGCCGAGGATTGAGAAAGAATTGATGCCCTTCGGTGTACGGCCCCATTGGGGAAAGCTGTTCACCATTCCGCCAGCTCAACTCCAGCAGCGCTACGAGAGGCTTCCCGATTTCAAAAACTTGATGACCGAATTCGATCCAAACGGTAAATTCAGAAATGCTTTCCTGGATTCGAACCTGTTTGGTTAATTCCGGGAAGTTTAGTTGGTACGCCTTAGGTGGTATTTGCCGCTCCACAATTTAAAGACGGCGGGCGCCGGACCGTAGAGGTTTAACGGTTAGCTGTAATTGTAATTGCAGAACTTGAGACGGTGGCTGGACCAGTGACCAGCAATCTAACCCTGATCAGAGGAACTAATTTCAAAGATCTATATTACTTGTTGGATATTCGATCTTCATTTTAAAAAAAGATCTCCGGACTACAAGAAGGCAGCTCGACGGTTTATACCTCTACTGAAGTTCTATGCTACGACTCCATGTCAGGGATCCGAAGGTTGCAGAAATGAATACCAACCGTTATCTTCATCAAAGGACCGTCTTGCATCAACCGGTTACTTCTTACAATGAAAAACAAGTTCCTGCTGAAAGCCTTGTTGATAGTATGCGTGAGCTGTGGCCGAGATCCCCAAACTCACTTTGGACCACACGGTGCCCTTCCAGAGGTCACTCGGGTAGAAAAACAACCTTTAACCTCCCATGTGCAGCGCTTGGTAAAACAGCTCGATTTCCTGGGCTCACCAATAGACAGGGAAGCGGAAGACGAGCTCTCATCGGTGGTGGATATGGAGGACAGTCTTGCAGTGCTTAGAATCCAGGAGATCCTGGATCCGTATTGCCTTCTTGGGGTCCATATAAACCCAGAATCCAGGGTGAAGGTTCTTCCTGGACCCGCCCATCCTAAATTGTATGAGAGAGGGTCTCGCCGGTTCTTGGTTAAGATCCACAATGAGGCGGGCGTTACGGCCCAATTGAATTTAAGGTATACCGGGGGTGACCCGGATGATCCCCAGGATCACGACAATCATCCCCAGATGTCGGCCGAGAACGATGCCCTGTTCCATGCAAAGATCTACCTGCCGGCAATCTCCTGGTATCATTCTCCGGGAAAGTATCCGCTGAATGGACTGGAGTTGAACTACGCTATACTGGACGTGTATTGCCGTGACGAGGGCAAGAGGGAAACCACCTTTTCCTTTGATGTAGGACAGGGAACTCAGGATCTGGGCTTTAGAGCCGAGTTGCCGGTTTTGTTCACAGTTGAACCCAGCTTTCCGCTAACATTCGCAGACGTGACAGCTGAAAGTGGTGAAGCAGTAATGGCAAAATTTGTAATCCGGGATGAGAAAAACAGGATTTATCCACCTCAGTCTCAGCGAATACCACCCGATTTCTGGTTTCATCCTCAAGTATACCGCACGAGTGGTGATCAAGTAAGTCTACCCAAGGGACAATATACCGTAGTTTACGGCCGAGGACCGGAATATGATCTGCAGGCCAGGATGATCCAAGTAACGGATGCCCCGGTAAGCGATTTCTATGGATCAAGCAAGAGTCAGGGTATATGTTTTTTCATATTTTCTGGTTTCTCGGACTACAGCAAAAACTCTATGAATAAGTTTGTTCCGGATCGCATTCAACACCGACATTTTGTTTTTCCCTGATTCCACTTTCCGTTCATAATAATCCCTTAATTCCCCCGGATGAGTAACCGCTGACATGGCTGCCAGATGCAGGAGCTTTTTCATCTTCTTATTGGCCAGATGCGAAACTCGACTCCGGCCCCGGTAGCTGGTGCCGGATCGGTACTCGAAGGGCACTACCCCTGAGTAACAGGCAAACTTCTTGGCCTCAGTAAAGTCTTTGAACTCATTGGTAGTTGCAATGAAATGGGCTGCAATAGTAGATCCAATGTTATCCACTGAAGTCACTTGCCCAAAGAGCTCATTTAAAGATTGATCGGATCGAATGAAATCATAAATTTTCAGATCCAAAGCCTTGAGCTTTTTCTCCATGTTAGCTAGTACCGGTTTGAGGGTAGTTTTCTGAAGTTGCATCACATCATCATCCACAAAACCACAGGCCTCCTTTAAAGGAGTTGCCAACTGCAGTTTAGTCTTGAGCAGTCGTTCTCTGAGTGATAGCATGAACTTTAAATTGCGGATTTTCTTTCGAGAAGGCTTCCATAACTGGGCTTTGTCCTGGTTTCGACAGGCATATTGAGCGATTCGATAGGAATCCACCTGATCGTTCTTTCCTCTCAAAACACCCAGGGATTGTTTGATCTGCCGGGCCGATTCCAGCCACACATTGAGCTGCTGTTTTTCAAAGTAATTGAGCAGATGATTGTTATAGATCCCAGTGAATTCCAGGCAAAACAAAACCTGGTCAGGCTGGTAGCCAGGCAGCTGCATAAGTCTCTTGATAAAACTCTTAATCCCTTTCAGACTATTAGCAGTTCTTAGGTGAAACAACCTGTGACTATTTTGTACTACCGTAAAATCAAGGGTTGACTTTGAAACATCAATGCCCACGAAATAATTGAAATTCATAACTTTACCATTAAGACTTATCAAGTGGGTTAACATTTTTGAACACGATCAAAACCTTACTAATGGGTCTAGTCCCAAATTTCTATTTGATGCTTGTTCAAAAAAGCTGGCAGAGGATTGAATCGCGAGATAGGTCGCAAACCTAGGCCTTTGCATAATTCGCCTCTGCCAGTGTTAACTCATGACCGCCTTGGTCACCTCATAAAAATAAACCTTGATTCTTGGAATAATCCTAGAGGCCTAATCTAAAGGTCCTTTGCCCTGAAACGATGGGTAGATCCCAGTTCTTTTGGCTATTGGTCGGGTGACCATCATATTCATGCGGCCGGCTGCGCCCACTATACAATCCCAACTGAAGGCGTCCTCCCTAAAGACATGATGAACCACATTCTGGGCGAGGATCTGAAGGTAGGTAGCGTATTGACCTGGGGACCGGGGTTTGATTATCAAAAGCAGTTCTTTACTGGCGACACCCATCCGAATTCAGTTTATCCCTATACCATGCGCTACGACGTCGAAGTTTCTGGATTCGGTTCTCACCAGTCGGGTCATCTTGTTTTACTCCGGCTCCAGCAACAGATCTATCCGGGTGGGGACTCTAAGGATCACTGGCCTACGTTGGGGCTCAACACACTGAAGTGGGCTCAAAAACAGGGTGCCGTGTGTGGGCCGGCTCATTCGGGATTTGGTATCAATGTAGATAGTGATCAATTACCCAATTATGTGGTACCTCCTTATAACAGCATTGGGGCCAACGAGTACGTTGTGGATGTTACTCATTTGGTGGAAGGTCCTGACGGTGATTTGGTGCCGGCGGTGGATTTTATTTCCACAGGCGATACTTGGCCGGTGGCTGAATTGAACATGTGGTACCATACTTTGAACTGCGGTTTCAAAACCCGGATCAGCGGCGAAACCGATTTTCCGTGTATCACCGGAGCCAGGGTGGGAATCTGGCGATCTTACGTCCGCTTGGAGGACAACCTAGATTATGAAAGCTGGTGCGAGGGAATCAGCAGGGGCAGCAATTACGTTTCCGACGGCTTCAGTCACTTGCTGGATTTTGAGGTAAGTGGAGTCAGAAACGGGGATGGCAATAGCATCGTCAGTTTGGCAAAACCGGGATCGGTAAAAGTAAAAGTCAAGGCCGTGGCCCGTTCAGAGGTTGACCTGGTCCATTTTAAGAAATTGTTCGTAGACCATGCACCCTGGAGCATAAACAATGTGCCCGAGATAAAGCAAGGCAAGGTAAAAGTTGAGATTGTCGTAAATGGCGAACCTCGAGCAACTCAGATCGTCGATGCCTTTGGCGAGATCGAGGAACTGCAGTTCGATCTGGCTATAGAAAGGAGTAGCTGGGTTGCAGCGAGGATTTTTCCATCTTCCCACACTAATCCGGTCTGGGTGGAGGTTGATAAACAACCAGTGAGAGCGAATCTAAAAAGTGCCCAGTGGTGCTTGAAGGGAGTGGAACAATGCTGGCAGGAAAAGCAACAATTCTATGATGCCGACGAGATGGCGGATGCCGTGGCTGCTTACGACCATGCCCGCGAGGTGTATAAACAGATCATCAAGGAAAGCCTTTAGAGCTCAGTTGTACCCTATTAGTTCTAAAGCACTTGAGTAAAAATCCTCGAAACGGCTATCAAGAAAGGAATTCAAGTTTTGATCAACTAGGATCTAGCCATTTGCACTAGGATGTTTACCGTTCTCCAATTCCTAGTGGTGGCTCGGACCTTAAGTTTGCTTTCAAAAAAGTTGTTGTTCATTTTGGCCTTACCATATCCATTAGGGGCATAAAGGTACAAGTCTGCCTTGCGCAGTAACCATTTTTCGGGGCTGTAATCAAGAGCCTTCAGAGCTTCAACCCGGGACGTCGATGGGACTTCGGCTAAAAAGGTCACTAACACCTTCTTGGCATCTTTTTCTGCCTCCTTTTGAAACGGATTATTCCCCAGCGTCTCCTCCAACTGATCCGGAGTTTTGACAATTACCGGTACCTCAAAGCCGTATTCTTCCCAGATCTTCGCCTGGATGAGATTCTGCAATCTATACGGCGCGCTCCTGCTACAATTGAATACAATATTTCCGCTCTGAATGTAGGTTCGGACATTACCAAAGTCTAATTCCCGGAGGTAGGATCTTAGATCATCCATATTGATCAGCTTCTGACCGCTGACGTTTATGCCTCTAAGCATGGCTATGAAGGTTTCCATATTAATTTGATGCTCGGAGATTTACTTTGGAATTGATCCGGAGTCATTTATGGCTGGGCTTGCCTTGGAAAAAGGGCCAATTCAAGTTCCTCACGGTTCAGAAATCCGGAACGATGCCGCCATTTTTCGGAAGTCTACAAAGTAGAGTTCCTGATTCTTTTTCAAGGTCCAACAAAGTATTTGAGCGTAGTGATCCCGGGTTTCGACCACGGTCAATAGGTAGGCAATTTCCACCTGGTCAAAGGGAGCGATTATTTCACTTTGCAGAGCCGGGTTTCCATTAACCTCCAATTCCTGGACCTCACCAACTTCAGTACTACCGGCGCTCAAGGGTTCCTCGACCAAGTCGTAGTAATCTCTGATGCCACCTAGTGTAGCACCAAGATTGGCAAAAAGATCCTTCGGTTCGATGATTACCAGTGAATAGGTTTCCTTGGCGGTATTTTGCAACTGAAGATCGGCGTCGTCATTCAACTGGTAGGTTCTGGACATAAAATCTGGCTTGGAAAAATAATACATGTAGCCATACCTGTTCTCAGAAAGAGCGTTTTGAGCGTATATGCCCAATGCCAGGTGGGTCAGAAGGATAAGGTGAAGCATTGACTTCAACATCACAGAACATTTTAGAGTTTTGAATCATGAACCTTGCTTAAGTCACATCGGCGGCTTATGGTTCGCTGAAAAGAACAAGGCTATAAAACAGTAAAGCGGAACCGCTTTCTTTCGAATTCGATTCCGCTTCCGTCTCATAGCAACCGTAGCTCCTGCAAGCCGCCAAGTTACAGTTCAAAAGCTTCGTCCTAGTCTTCTGTCCCTCTCGGTCCAGCTTCCTTGAGATTCATACTCCGTAATGGGTCTTACTTTTGCAAGCGAGTCCCACAAGAGTAAGGCTTTCACCTGCCTTTTAATCTCTCACTTGATGATTCTAATGTAATGGTTCGATTACTGTTTTCCAAAGGATTTCTTTCAGAACTTATCCACATTTTTTGAACAAGATATTCACCTAGTTATCCACACCCAATCTCTTCATCAAAGAGCGAAACATAGGGTTTCGTTTTGGTTATCAACCAACTGTTGATAACCCGGAGCAACCTGGTTTTGGTGTGTCTTAGAATTTGGCTTACTTGCTTGCGGTTATCGTACTAAGCGCCTTATGGAAGTTTTATTTTATCTGGCTGTTATGGGAGTTTTGGTCCTTGCTTTCCGACCACTTAAAGAAGCAGCGGCCTACAGGTTCCGTAATCCCAAGCTCGTGCTGGAGGGTTTGTTTTATGTTCTGCTTGGACTCCTGGCAATTTTCTATGGCTCCTGGTGGCCGCTGATCATAGCCGGGATTGTTGCCGTTATCTTACACAGACAACGATCGAGGTAAAACATTTTAGGCCTTGATTTGGTTAATAAAGCGAGGTTCTAGCTTTTCCATGTCGACAAAATCTGATCGCTACATTCCTTTATTTCCACTTCCTGTACTTCTGTTTCCGGAGGAGGAGATGCCTTTGCATATTTTTGAGCCCCGATACAAACAGCTAATCAAGGATTGTATCCATAATCGGAGTTCGTTCGGGATTCCCTACGTGCGGGGATCATTCCTCGAGAAATTTGGGTCTGAAGTGAACTTAAGAAGAGTTATCAAAACCTATCACGACGATTCTATGGATATCAGCGTTGAAGCATTCAATCTGGTCAAGATTACCCATTTCGACGAGGTAATGGCTGAGAAGCAATATGGAGCTGGAAATGTTGAAGATTTTCCCCAACCAGATTTGCCGGTTCCAGGATCTACCCGGGATAGGTACCTGGAATTTCAAAGAAGATTCAATGGAGAGGAAGTTTCAGCCGTGGATCTCGAGAATTTGACCGCCCTGCAATTGGCTGCCGGGGCTGGATTCAGCTACGACCAGAAGCTTGAAATATTGAACCTGCAGCACTCCGAAGACCAGCACCTCTATGTCCACCGGGAGCTGCAATTGTTATACAAAATCCGTGAAATGGAGGAAGGATCGATTGGCAAATTCCATTTGAACTAGATTAAACTCTATTCGGCCTTCGCAAGGTTAGAGGGGACCTCCTCCAAAAAGGCCAATCGTCGAAAGCAAAAGTATTGCAGGTTGTGCAGGCGACCGGTAGATGCGGTGAATCCCCAGATTACATCGGTTTTTCCTTCAAATATGTGATTTATTAGATCCTGGGTACCCTTGTAAACAACTTTGTTGTCCAGATAAACGGTTATTGCCTTGCCCTTTGGGTTCCAGCGGAATCTGAAATTGTGCAATCGGTCGTCCTCAAGATTGTAGTCGTTGTTTTCAGCATTCCAGTAGGCCGCATGAAAATTAACCCCATTTTCAAGGTAAGCAACATGATCAGAGCTGGGATCATTTTGTTGGAGGTTCTGATAGGTATCAAACTCCATCGCCACGGATGGTGCGATGTAATTTCCTCCTTCATAAAACGGACTCCACCGCCCATAGCCGAGGCACTCACCGTACGTTCCATAGGCCTTGAATCCTCTTGGGTCGTCGTGAATTACGAAGGTGATTCCGTCGGCGCCAAGATCGTTTTTCTTTCCCAGGTAGATGTCAAATTCAATCTCAAAATACCGGCTTAGGTCCAGGTAAGTGGTACTGTAGGCAATTCCTTCGCTATAAGGCTGGTCACGCGTGAGCTGGATACAAGATCCTGACATGTGCTCGGCATCTCCCAAAAGGCTGAACTGAGCCGATACGGAAGAAGAAGAAATCACTAGAACGCACAGGACATGTTGGAACAGCTTCAAGTCGGACTTTTATTAAATATAAAGAAAATTATGAGACCATCGATTATTTGTTATAACTGGAAATGTGGCGCTTGAGTTTAGCTCTTTGATCCAATGTTAGGTTAATAGGTAAATAATTGGACTCGGGAGGCCCTCAACTTGCTTGATCTGAGAAAGTTTGATATCTTCAACCCCGAAATCAAAGCATTAGGGCCTGCCTTTGAAATTCGTTATTACCATATTCCGGGTTGGTAGCAAACCCTCTATCCTAATCCAACTGCTAATTCTGTCTTGTTTTCTTTCTCTGACTAAGGCCCAGGATTCGGGAGTGATTGCCAACTATGTTGTGGTTGAAGTGTATATCAAGGATGATGATGCAACAGCAAGAATAGAGGTTTTGCGAGAGGAAGGTATCCAGGCAAGTTATATACGTTTTGGATATCCCGATCGAAGGGAACTTAGTTACGTGTACGTGTTCAGTTCTTCCGACTTAAGCTCCTCCCTGAGTGAGTCTCGACAATACCGTAGTAAGTCTGGATTCGAAGACACCTGGGTATTCCGGTTAAGGGAATCTGATGGCAGGGAGATTGAAATTGTAGAGTTGGAAGCCTCCGCGTCAGCCGCTCAGCCTCAAGAAGCTGAAACTGTAAATCCGCCGGAATCGGAATCAGAATCCGATTTGTCCGGAGTTGGACTGGAGTCAGGTTTGAGTGAGGAAGGCATGGAGGAAGAAATCCACCATGAAGAGGAAATGGACCATGAGGAGGAGGCTGAAGATTTAGCGGTCTTGGCAGAAGGAGCCGATCCGGATGATTACCAAAAATTGTTCTTTCGCTCATTTTATAAGCGCAATGGAAGGAAGGTAGAAGCTACCATTAAGATAGTTGATGGCCAAAAATCCAGGCTGCTGACCAGCAAGCATTCTTATGAACTTATCAATTTCCTGAGGCGCAAGGATCCCGGATATCCTGTCCAAATCGTGTGTGAGGCATTTGGCTATAAAAAGGAAGTTCATGATATTAGCCTCACCTCGCCAATGAATGGCGACAATTCCGAGCATTTAGTTTCGAGTCTTGGAGATACTTTGGTGGTGGATTTTCCATTGTTTCGTCACAACATGGGGGATACTTTGGTGATGTTTAATGTTTTCTTCTACAATGACTCGAACATAATGAGGCCTAAGTCCAGTTACGAATTGCACGAGTTGCTGCAAATGATGCTCGATAATGAAGAATATCACATTGCCATTCACGGACATACCAACAGTAACCGGCGGGGCCGTATCGTCAAACTGAAACAGGGCGAACCGAACTTCTTTGAGGTGACCGACGAGAGTGTTCGGACTAACGGTAGTGCAAAAGAGCTTTCAAGGCTAAGGGCTGAAATTGTCAAGCAGTTTTTGATGGCTAAGGGGATAGAGTCTGAACGGATGCTGGTAGAAGGATGGGGAGGGAAACACATGCTGTATGAACATGATTCTCGCGAGGCGACTAAGAATGCCAGGGTCGAAGTGGTTGTATTGAAGGAGTAACGAATCCCTGAAACAGATCCACAAAGGATCAGACTTTTGGTCCGACTGCCTTAAACTTACTGGGCAAGTCGCCAAACTCAAGTGCAAAAACCCTGCTGAAGTATTTCGCATCGGCAAAACCGGATTGCCAAGCGACTTCACTCACGGTAAGATTATGGCCCAAAAGAAGTTTTGCCGCATATCTCAACTTGGCTTTCTTCATAAAATCCACTGCCTTAAGCCCCGAGATGTGTTTTATTTTCCGGAAAAGAGTGGACCGTGACAGATTCAAGGAGTTAGCCAGATAGCTCAGATTAAAAGCAGGATTGGCGGCATTTTGGTAAATTATCTCCACACATTTGTGCATGAATTCCTGATCGCCTTTTTCCTTGGTCCTCAGTTTTCCCAAAGGGAAGAGCCACTCATCAACTTCCTTCTTAAGGCGCTTATATGAATGCAGCAGGTTGCGAATTCGGGTAACAAGAACCTTTTCGCTAAAAGGTTTGGTGATATAGGCATCGGCGCCAGTTTCAAAACCCTTAATTGTATATTCCTCCGACTCAATCGCGGTCAATAAGACTAGAGGAATATGAAATGTGACAGGATCGTCCTTGAGTTTGGCGCACATCTCAATACCGTCCATAATCGGCATGAGAATGTCCGAAACGACGATGTCTGGTTGATGTTCTTTGGCGAGATCCAATCCCTGCTGGCCATTTCTAGCATAAATGACCGAGAAATAACTACCCAAAACTTCCCCTACGATGGCCCTCAGTTCTTCATTGTCCTCAACCAGCAGCACTTTTGGTTTTTCCTCAGGTTTTCCCAGGTACTCCTCGAGCTCAACCAACTCACCGACACGTTTTTCGGCTTCGATTGCGTTGCTGTCCTGGCTCAGTTCCTTATCCGGTTTTGCGGAGACAACTCCGTAGCGAGGAATCGTGAAAGTGAAAGTTGAGCCTTTGCCTTCGATGCTTTCCACATGAATTTGACCTCCATGCAATTGAATAAGCTGTTTGGTTAACGAGAGGCCAATTCCGGTCCCAGGTTCCTCTTTACGGTGCTTTGTGGGACCTGCCCGATAAAATCGTTCGAAAACAAAGAGCAGTTCCTGCTCAGGAATGGCAATTCCAGTGTCTTCAACAGAAACCACGACATTGCCATTATCTAAAAAAGCCCTCACCGCTACTTTTCCACCCTTTGGGGTGAATTTCAGCCCGTTAGAAACCAGGTTGAACATCACTTTTTCGATCGCCCCCGGGTCAAAGTTTGCATCTATCGGAGATGGAATCTCAGCTCTCAGGGTCACACCCTTGTCATTGGCTTTGTCTCTGAATGCTTCCACTATGCCTCCCAGAAATGAGCCCAAATCGGAAGTCTGGGATTTAAGACTATAATCTGTTTTGCGAAAATCAAGGATCTCATTGGAAAGCGATAAAAGGCGGTCGACACTTTTCTTAACCGACTGCATTTTATCCTTGTCCAAGTCCATCTCTCCGTTGCTCTTTGACAATTGATCCACAGGAAGGGAAATAAGGTTTAGGACGGTTCTAATCTCATGGGATACGTCAGTAAAGAATCTGAATTTGGTTTCAGTGGCCTCTTCCGCGACCCTAAGGCCCCGCTGTAGCTTGTCCCTTTTTTCTGCAATTCTCCGGTTTTGAGCCTGGATGGTTTTGTTTTGCAAATCCAAAGTTTGATTAGCCTTGTGCTTCTGGAAAAGGAAGAAGGCTGATCCGAGGGCTATTACCAACAGCAGGCCCGTTATGACAATCGACAGGAGGATAAAAGTCTCCTGTTTTCTGAGCAGAAATGTCATCTCTCCGATTTGCTCCCTTTGGTAATCGATTCTGTTTTGCTGCTCTATCAACTGGTTGGCCTGCATCTTAAAAGTGCGGGCGTTGTGGTAATCTATAGTTATGGTCGTCAGGTGGTTCAACTTGGCAAATGGCTTGCCTTCCAGCACCTTCAGCGCCAAATCCAGGGCCTGGTTACCCCCGGTAGGGTAAAGAAAAGTTCCGTCCAATTGCCCGTTGAGAATCATGTCGATTCCTGCTCCGGGAACGTAAAGTCCGTCAACCCCCAGGATGAACGGCTTGAGATTGTACTTGTTGGCTGACAGAAAGGCTCCATAGGCCATTTGGTCATTGTGGGCAAAGATCAAATCAAAATCCTTCCGGGAGTTGAATAAGGTATCGGTTAGGTCCTGGGCTCGTTCCTTTAACCACGCGCCCTCAAAGCTTGTCACCACTTCTATTTCCGGGAATTCCCTCAAGCCGTCAAAAAAGCCCTGGGATCGTTCTACGGCTGGAGTAGATCCTACCAGGCCGGTGATTTCCAGAACTTTTCCTTTGCCATGAAGCAGCTGAAAAGCTAAGAGGGCAGCTTCCTTTCCGATCACAAAATTGTCTCCACCGATAAACGAAGTGAACTTTTCTGAATTAATCCTCCGATCGATAACGATAACCGGCATACCCTGATCGTACACCTCCTCCAAAACGGGAGTCAAAGGATCCGCCTCATTAGGAGATACGATTAATAGGTCTATCCCTGCGCCCAGGAGTTCCTTAATATCCTGGATTTGGGTGTCATTATCATCCTTCGCATCGGTAATGATCAGTTCAATATCATATTCCGGATGAAAGCCGATCTCCCTCCTCATTTCTTCGATCATAGTCTTTCTCCAGTCATCACCCGTGGTGCACTGGGAAAACCCAATTTTGATTTTCTGGGGTTGGTCAGGATCTGGTTGGAGACAGCCCGTTAGAAACCACAGGGCCAGCACAAAACATCTACCTTTCATAGCCCTTATTTCAATTCTTTTGGGGGAAAACATAATCTATCACAAAATCGTTTTTTCTAGCAAAATGACCGAATTTTAGACCTCCGGTCTGATTCTACTGGTGAAGTTAATGCCGTCCAAATTTACAAAAAAGGTGTTCAATTGAAAGGAACTACCCCTTTGTATAGCCACCGATGGCGTAGAGACCCTTTAATCATCAATTTTCAATCCTCCAAGTACTAAATCCACCGTCCGATGCTTCAGGATCAACAATTCAACTGCCTCTCCTCACCACGGTGCAACAGGTTCCATATCCCACGCCTCAACCACATTCGCAGTAGCACTTCCCCCATTGGCAAATAAACGTATGCCAGTGCTATTCTCCTTAGAAGGATAAATCCGCTGGGTGATACTTTGCCGGCCATTCGCGAATACTTCCAGCACCGAATTGTCAAGAAAGACCCGAAGCTTTAGAGTCTCACCTTCACCAAGTTTAAAAGGAGCTACTTGTTCTACATGATCTTCCATACCCGGATAAGGCTCATTGGTATGATAGAAACCCTGGTAAATAACATTATCCTCTACGGTTGAATTTTCAAAATTGATCGTGATCGTACTTTCCCCAGGGCTGTAGATAATTAGAGTTTCTTCCGAGTTATCCGGTGAGCACCTCACTTTAACGCCGATTTGTGCAGCATCGCCGGGATCAATTTCAACTGATAATTCCAAAACATCCCCAGCCATATCGGCTAGTGTTACTTCCTGGCCCGATGGGATCGAAATATTCTCCTTTCGACGTGGATTTAGCCGAAGTGCTTCTAACTCGGGTGCAGGCTCAATGCCCAGACTTCCGTCCTCTCTCAATGACATAACCCTTGGCAGGCTCATTACCGATCCCCAGGCGTACAGATCATTTCTGCCGGGTAGCCGTTCGTTATCATAACCGAACAGGTATTCTCCCCCAAGCCGGTTTTCGGCGATCCAACCGAAAAAGATATTGCGACCCTTGCTATCGATTAGAGATTCCGGTCCGGAAAGCTGGCCACCTAACCAGCTCATTCGACCGTGTCGCTCGGGAAAAAAGCGCTCATTTTCATACTTGCCAAGATAATAGTGAGTGATACTCCAAAAAGGACGGTGGGAGTGCATTAACAGCATATGAGTGTCGCTTTTGCCTAGGCGGTAGAAGTCCGAACAAGCCGCATCTTCTTCTTCAAGGGTCCACTTCCTATCCGATTTATAGAAAGGCCCTTGGTATTCCCAATCAACCATATTGGTCGAAGTGAACAAGCTGCTGCAATCTCCTTCGTAACCTGGCTTTTTGTTTTTGCCCCCAACCAGAGCATAGTATTTCCCATTTTCGTACCACCCTGAGGGATCGCCAACTCCGAATTCATCCTCCTTGGTACCAGGTCTAATAACCGGGTTTTGGGGCAATTCTTTCCACTCGATCAGCTCATCATCCTGTGCAACCGAAATACAAATGCCTTGACCCGGTACGAAATAAATTAAACTGGGTTCGGGAGCATTCTTGATAGCCCCGCCGCTATAGATTCCTTGAGGCATGGAACCGTCGCCTTTGGGTACAACAGCTGGAGGGTGATAGATCCAGTGTACGAGGTCCCGGCTTGAAACATGGTCCCACAGGGCTACCCACTTTTCCAGTCCAGGCTTCTCAGGATGAGGAATTGGCGTACGGGCGAGATAGAACAAATGGTACCTCCCTTTCCAATACAGCGCCCCATTGGCATCATTGAAATAGCCTTCCGGTGGCATGAGATGATATCGGGGTCGATGTGGATCCTGCCAGATAAGTTCACGTATCTCACGCGAGTCCCGGATAAGCTGGTTAATGTTCGGACGGTTTTCGTTCTCCTGGGCGGAAAGTTCGGGTATAAGGAACCAGGCGATTACCCAGTAACAAAACCGGCGATTCTGGATTCTTTGCATAACTCCTGAAATCTTAGAACCCAAATTAGGCATTTCTTGGGATTTCAGGATTTTTGAATTGAGAAGCCCGTACAAAGTATTTCAACCTTTAGAACCACAATTGGCGAGTAATTCACCAATCTTAAGTTTTGATACCCCTAGCATATGGTTCACACTTAATCTTCAAAAAGTACAATCCAAGTCTGCCGGGGGGATATCCTGCACTTATCAGCAATTACCCATTGACATTGAGATAAAATTTCATACCTTTGTTATGAAGAAAACCGTACCAAATCTTAGAAAAGTCTAATCAGGGCGAAGCCAACAGCGCGTCCAATCAATTTTCTTGGCTCTGTAGTAGTTCATACAAAGCCGAATCTTCTTAAACAAAATCTGGGGGGCTGTCCTCCCTAAACTTTTTTAATCTGATTAAAAATCATAATTATGATGGAATCCTTTCAAAAACTTCGCAAAGCGCCATTGTGGCGGGCAGGAAAGCATCTCCAATTAATTCTATTGGCGATCTTGCTCCTGTTATCGCCTATTTTGGCCTATGGCCAAGCCCGCTCCCTGACCGGCAAAATTACAGACGATGCTGGAATCCCGCTTGCCGGGGTGAACATTATCGTGAAAGGCACCAATGTTGGTACCTTAACTGATATTGATGGTAATTACAGAATAGATGTAGAGGAGGGTGCAGTGCTCGTATTTACCTACATCGGTTATGAAGCCCAGGAATTAACTCCGGGGGCCCAGTCAGTGCTGGATCTAAGCATGGCTATAGAAATTGCCCAATTGCAGGAACTTGTTGTGACCGGCTACAGCGTTGAAAGAAAGAGAGACCTTTTGGGAGCCGTCGGAGTTGCAGACATGGAAGCGATAAAAGACGTTTCCTATCCCTCGGTCCTCCAATCCATGGTAGGTAGACTTGCCGGGCTTAATGTGGATCAGTCCGGGATTCCCGGCCAAGGAGCCAAGGTTAACATCAGAGGGGTTACCACCCTTGGAAATAACGAGCCTTTATACATTATTGACGGAGTTCCAATCCAGTCTTTTGAAACGATAGGAACCCAAACGGGCATGGCTGAAAGAATTAATCAGCCCCCGGTTTTGGACCTTTCCTGGCTTAACCCTGCCGACATCGAGTCGTTTCAAATATTGAAGGACGGAGCATCGGCCTCGATTTACGGATCAAGAGCATCCAACGGGGTAGTTATCATAACCACTAAACAAGCTGCCAAGGGAAAGGCCGAGGTTTCGGTCAATGCCAGATTTGGTATAGAGCATGTGCATTACAGGGCAGAGGACTTCAACAGCGAGCAGGAGGCAACCGCTGGCTGGCAAGCCTCAGTTAACGATGGTACCGACCCTGACGCAGCGAGTGACTATTTCACCTATCAATGGCATTTTGACCCCAGTTTGGGTCCTGGTATTCAGGGTAATGGGGTACCGGTCCTGGACCAGATCAACTATGTTGACTTTTTAGATGACGGGAGTAACGGCCAGTTGCTCAGGATCGCGGGCCACCCTCAAAGTGTACACGGAGGCGACATTAATGTGGGAACCGATTGGCAAGATGTAGCATATGAATCAGGAATCGTGCAAAATTACGATGTTAATTTCAGTCAGGGTGGTGAAAAAGGGGGCGTTCGGCTTTCCCTGAATTACTTTGACCACGACGGTGTGCTGATTGGAAACCAATTCCAGCGCCTTGGGGTTCGACTGAATTCGAATTACAATTTCGCCAGCGACAAAGTTACCGTGGGCCAGAATTTGGCAGTTACCAAAGGGGAGCGCCAGTGGGGTGTCTTTACCGGTCTTGGTCCGCCTGCCATTTTACCTCCTTACACTGAGGACGGACTAATTTCAGGTCCTCCTCCCGGATTCACCCGTCACGATAACCCTTTGGGGACCGTAGACAATGACAAGTGGGACAGGACCCATAATACCAAAGTATTTGGAAATGTCTATCTGGACTGGGCAATAATTGAAGGCCTTAGTTTTAGAACTAGCGTGGGTATTGACTACGATAACGTATTCATTCGCGACATTTATCCAACTTTTGAGCGAGGGATCGCCAGAAATGGTACTGGTGAATTAACTCAAAGCCAGTTGCACCAAACAAACCTCTTGTGGAACAACACTCTTACTTATACTAAAACTATAAACCAACACTCATTTACGGTTTTAGGCGGTACCGAGTATATCGACAATTTTGTGACCGATTTCACAGCATCCGGGAAGGAGTTTGCCCTGAGCACCAATGATTATTTCCAGTTGGATGCTGCATCCGGGGAAAGATCATCTGCCGGTGGCTCTAGCGGCTTTGCCCTATTCTCATATTTTGGAAAGGCAAACTACATTTTCGCTGACAAGTACCTGGCGTCGTTTACTATTCGACGGGATGGGTCTTCCCGGTTTGGTACCGATAATCGGTATGCCGTTTTTCCAGCTGCTTCAGTAGGTTGGAGAATCGGGGCTGAGGACTTTATGTCCGGCCTGGGATGGTTATCCGATCTAAAGATCCGGGCGGCCTATGGACAAACCGGCAATCAGGATATCCTGAATGAAGCCCGTTTCCGATTGTACAGGGCGGTGTATGCGCCACCCAGTAACTTTACCCCCTGGGGAGCCGGTTGTACACAGACATTCTGCGATGATGCGGGCACTGCCTATGACATTGCCAATAATAATGGCGGGCTTCTGCCATCGGGTTTTATTTCCGCGCAGACTGAAAATACTCAGCTTAAGTGGGAAACCACAACCGAAATCAATGTGGGTCTGGACTTTGGAATCATGGATGACCGCCTTACCGGTGCGTTTGAATTTTTCCAGAAGAAAACAGAAGACATCCTGATTCAGCAAACCCAGCCTGGCACCTTTGGCGATGGCTTTGTTCTTTGGTCCAACGGAGCCGACATGGAGACTACCGGTTGGGAGTTTACCCTCGGCTACAACAGCCAGAGTGCGGGTGATTGGAATTACTCCATAAACGTAAATGGTTCTCATTACAGGGACGAGATCACCTCACTACCTGAGGATCTATGGGGCTCTTATCCCGGTAATTCGGAGCAAAACATTGTCGGGCAATCCCCCAGGCAGCTATTCGGTTTTGTAACTGCAGGAATACTCCAAAACCAAAATGAAGTAGATGCAGCTCCTCAATATCCAGGTATTAGAATTGGCCAATTTAATTACGAAGACCTAAATAATGATGGGGAAATTAACTCGTTGGATCAGAAGTACCAGGAACCAAATGGTCAGCCTTCTATTCAATATGGTATTAATGGACTCGTGTCCTGGAAGAACTTCGATGTTGCGCTGCAATTCTGGGGTATGCAAGGCAGAACAGTAGGCTGGGCGTTCTGGGGAGGTGGCGGTAGAGATAAAGAAGCTTTGGATGCATGGACCACTGTTAATACCGACACTCACGTACCTGCTCGGAGCAGGTCAGGTGCTGGCGTTCAGTCCCAAGCCGGTGGTGATAGTTGGGATTTCCGAAGCGGGAACTTCTTTAACTTCAGACAATTCACTTTGGGCTATGGGCTTCCTCAGGCAGTGATCGGAAACGTAAACTGGTTGTCAAATCTGCGGGTGTACTTCACCTTGGACAACATATTCTATTTGTATAAGAAGAATGGTGAAGATAGATTCCCGTCGGAGCCCTGGATCCTGGATCAGCAAGGTTTTACTCATGGAGGTGGAACCGATGCCTCAGGCAGAGGGCAGGGTAATTTTGAAACCCGTTCCCCCAAGCCACTCACGTTTTCTCTCGGTTTAAATGTTGGATTCTAATCAAGAACTCAAGCTAAACGCAAGTAATAATGAAAATTCCTGATTATATAAAAGCAATAATACTACCGGTATTCGCATGTCTCGTATATATGCTGCCATCTGGATGTTCAGAAAGCACCCTTGACGTTAATCCAAAGGGCGTTGTAACCGATTTGGATCTAAATTCTCCCGAGAATGTCGAAAAAATGGTCATTGCGGCATATGCCGGGCAGGCGAATGACTTGCCCTTTTCACCGTTCGGAGACATGTGGGAACATGGGGCTGTTGGTGGCGGTGACGCCCATAAAGGCGGCGGCGGCATTGGAGACCAGATTGGCGCTCACTGGATCGAGGTTAAGTCCTTGAACCGGTCAACCGGGAATCCAAGAAATGACCTGATGTGGAAGTATTTGTACGCTTCGATTGGCAGGGCCAACGACGCCCTGGCCAGGCTCAACAACCTGACCGATGCGAAAATGCCTGTCCGGTCCCAGCGAATTGCTGAGATGCGTTTTCTTCGGGCCCAATCTCATTTTAAGCTCAAGGTTATTTACAAACACATTGTGTACCTCGATGAGACCATTCCCAAAGAGGAATACATTGAACATCACAATCGCGAACTTAGCGACCAGGATGGTTGGGCCTGGATTATAAATGAATGGCGCGCAGCCATAGCCGGCTTGCCTGCCACCCAGGCGGATGAAGGTCGGCCCACAAGTAGTGCCGCGCGGCTTTTCCTTGCCAAGTCGTTGATTTTCAAGGCCTCTGTGCTGGGCGATAACCACCAGCTGACAGGCCTTACTGCCTCTGAGCTTAATGAGGCGATCGGCATCTTCGAAGCGATTGATGGCAGCGGGGAGTATGACCTGCACGATGATTATGCCAAGAACTTTTTGTGCGACGAAGAAAGCGGGATTGAGTCGGTCTGGGCCATAATGAGGTCAATTGACGATGGTTCGCCTGATGGACGCCTCGCTTACTCGACTGTGCTTAATTCTCCGGTTAGCGCAGGGTATGGATGCTGTGGGTTCCTCCAGCCCTCTGTCAATCTCGCTAACGCCTATGAGACCGATGCCAACGGGCTGCCTTTATTTAATACTTTCAACGACGATCCGATCGTAAACAGTAACGTAGATGTTGAGAGTCGCAACATGGACCCGAGAATTGCGCACACTATTGGTTTGCTGGGAATGCCATTTAAATATAATCCGGCCCTCATTGTTGACTCATCCTTTCCCAGGGTTTCAGCTGTGTATGGTACCAATATGGGAATGAAAGATCAGGAGTTACCGGATCATCCTTGTTGGAGGCAATTGGCGGCATTCTATGGCAGTGCTCGAAACACCGATCAAATGCGCTATGGGGATGCCTTGCTATACTGGGCTGAAGCACTGGTTGGAGTGGGCCGCCAGGTTGAAGCCTTGCCTATTATCAATCGGATACGGACACGCGCAGGGTCACCAGCAAGCTTGTCGAGACTGGTGAAAGCTGATGGGAGCCCTTCGGGAAAGTACGTCATAGGCCTATATCAGGCCTCAGATTTTACTGATCAGGCAAAGGCCATGGAAATCGTTCAGTGGGAAAGACGCCTGGAAATGGCCCTTGAATCACATCCGGGCCGCCACTTTGACCTGTGGCGGTGGGGAATCGGCGCGACTTGGATGAATGCGTACTTTGAAGTGGAGAAGACCCGGAGGACCCACATGATTGAAGGCCTCTATACTGCAGGTAGGGATGAATTTCACCCTATTCCTGACATTGAGGTAACCATTAGCCGGGGACTTATTCAGCAGAATCCCGGGTTTTAAATTGGCATAGTGGCAATACAACAGGGGACGGCCCAATCCGGGTTCGTCCCCAATTGCTTGTGCGGTGGATAGGCTTCCATTTGTCCACGGAAGAACCGTTCCGGAGCCCAAAGTATCTGGATCTCAATTTTTTGTATCTTAGACTATGCACTTCAAGAGAGGGGGGTTGGGAGGTTTGAAACTCTTGCCGATGGGCTTGAAGTCGGTCCTGCTTATTTCGTTCATGACTACTGCTTCAGGTCAAGATTTCATTAGAATGGAGGACCAGGCAGGCTTGGGACACCTGACCGACAACAACGGGGTTGCCGTGGCGGATTATGACCGCGACGGCGACCTGGACATATTTATGGTGGGGTTTTGGTCTTTCGACGATCAAGATGAAACCACCTGGAATAGGCTCTTGAAAAACAACGGCGACGCTACCTTCGCCGACGTTACTCTCGCGGCTGGGTTTGATCGGCAGTTTGTCAATACGAGTGTTCCGGCTGCCCGGGGTGAAAAGATGGGCGCATCTTGGGGAGACTATGACAACGATGGATACCCGGACTTATTTTTAACCAATAGCCGGGAGGATGAACTCTACCATAATGAAGGCGACGGCTCGTTTGTGAATGTCACGGAGCAGGCGGGTGTTGTGGGTTGCCACGAATGCTATACATCCAGTGGCCTTTGGTGGGATCCTGACCGGGACGGAGACCTCGATTTGTATGTGAGCCGCGTGAATGGCAATAACATCATGTACGAGAACAAGGGAGATGGAACATTTGACGAGGTCACAAGTAAATTCCGGCTTTCCGGCGCGGGTATCACCTGGACAAGCGTGGCAATTGATGCTAATCAGGATGGATTTTTGGATCTGTATCTGGCCAACGATACCCAGGAAAACCAATTCTTCGAAAATCAAGAGGGGTCTATATTTCTGGAATCCACCGGGCCATATGGACTGGCGGATGAAGGAGCCGGAATGGGGGTAACAGTTGGTGATTACAACAATGACGGCCTGTTTGACATCTATGTCACCAATATTTTCAATCACCACCCTAATCCGTTATACACACAACTTCCTGAAAAAAATTATCGCGACGATGCCCGGGCAATGGGCGTCGAGGACACTGGTTGGGGCTGGGGAACTCACTTTTTTGACTGTGATCATGATGGGGACTTAGATCTGTATGCTGTTAATGGCGTGGAGGAAAAGGGAATATTATTCAATGAAGAACAGGTTGATGTAAATAACTTCTTTTTCAAAAGCCTGTTCATGGAGGGTACCGAGAGTTTTGAGGATTTTTCAGTCGGATCGGCCACCGCCGGTTCGGCAAGAGCCAGGGGACTTGAAGTGTTTGACTACGATGATGATGGGGACCTGGATCTCTTGGTTGCCAATTCCAGAGATAAGCCTTACCTCTATAGGAACGAAATCATTAAAGATGAGCAGCCTGAATCCAAGAACTGGATTAAAATATGGCTTGAGGGAACTGATTCCAATCGAGATGCCTACGGGACTGAAGTTATCGCAATAATCGATGGCAAGACCTATCACCGTTGGCATCACGGGGCGGCTTTTTTAGGCCAAAGTTCAAAGCCGGTGCATTTTGGCCTGGGATCCGCGGAGCTAATCGATGAGATCCGAATTACCTGGCCCAGCGGGTTGAACGAAAGCGTTTACGACATTCCGGTAAACCAAACATTAAGCCTGAGAGAAGGCGACAACACAAGAATAACCGGGGTTCAAGATGATATTCTCAAATCATCCATTGAAGCCTACAATTATCCCAATCCATTTGATGTTTCCACAACTCTACGCTTTAACGTGACCAAAACTGGCACATTGGACGTAAAGATATTCTCCATTATTGGTGAAGAAGTTTACACAACAAGCCAGTTGGTTTCACGAAGCGGTGAAATTCAAATAAGTTGGCAAGGTTCGGATGTGCAAGGGGAGAATCTATCTCCGGGGCTGTACTTCTATACTGCTGAGTTGGAGAAGGACCGCGCCTATGGAAAAATGGTTAAGATCAGATGACGGGGGATGACTTGACCAGCGCGCTTATACCGCTATGCTAATCTTACATCTCGGCTCAGGTCTTGACACTTTTCTTCGCAAATGTCTGGGAGGAGTTTGTCAAAAAACCTATATATCCATATGGAAAAGCAAACTAAACTGCCCTTTGATATGACTGTCCAACTTAAGTGCCTGTTTCTACTTGTGTTTCTGGCACTAACCACTAATTGTCAGAAATCGCGTACTTCGATCCCGGATTCGGGGGGAGGTCTTTCGGAAGATGAAATCATAAAATTCGGGGTTCACTACGAATATCCTTTCGGCGGGATGATGGCGGACCGGCCAGAATGGATTCCCAAAGGCGCAAAGGACTGGCGCCGGGACCTGCAGATGATCAAGGATACCGGCTTCAACCTGATCCGGATCCGCGTCGGACTGGATTCCGACATTGACGACATTGCGACACTACTCGACATCTGCCAGGAACTGAACATCAAAGTGGAGTTCGGCTCTGCCATGTTCTATGTGTCCAACGATTTTGTCAGGAAATATCCCGACTCTAAGATGATCATGGCAAGCGGTGAAAAGATCCCGCGGGACGAGCTCGACTACCGCTGGCCCCGGGCCTGTATTCACCATCCGGTATTTCGCACTCAGCGGGATCAGTTTTTTGAACAATGCGCCCAGCGGTTCAAGGACCATCCCACCATCATAGCCTGGGATATTCACAATGAGCCGTCCTTTAACGAATGCTACTGTGACCACACTCTGGTGGTCTATCGCCGCGCTGTCGAGAAAGACTTCGGTGATGTCGAGCATTACAACCAACGTTTCGGTACCTCGTTCGCGGTCTTGGATGACGTGGTGCCCCCTAGAAAGCGTTCTGAAAACGTTGAGGCATACCGCTACTGGCGAGCATTTTTGACCGCCGAACTCAACCGTTATCTCAATGAGCTGCGAGACATTATTAGAAAACACGTGCCCGAATTGCCCATTACCTATAACCCTACTAATGCTTATGCAATTAGCCGCAGATCGCAAGACTGGTGGAACCTTGGTAGCTACGAGCTGATGTCATTCAGGCACTACTGCAGTTCGGGCGAACACACGCTGGGCAAGGCCATCCACATGGCGATGCTAAAGGCCCTGGGACCGGGAAAGGATATATGGATCGCCGAGTTCCAAGGCGGCCCAATTAGTTGGGGTGGGCGCGACATACTCTACAACGGCAAGCAGATGGTGCTGGAACTCAACGCCGCCCTGGCCCACAATGTCAAAGGCGTCATTTTTTATCGCTGGGACCCGTTGCTGAACGGTCCGGAGCCCTGGATCAACGGCATGATTGGGGTGGACACCTACGATACTGAAAGGCGTCTGACCCTGAAAAAGGGCATCGCCGAGCTGCGTGAGTACCGAGATATTCTTGCGCGAGGTAGGAGCATAGCTCCCAGTGTCGGCATATTCCTTAAACGGGATCACGCTGTTCACAGTAGCGAATTGGGCTACGACCTCGAACAAGCAATGAACGGCAATTACTCTATGCTCAGCGCACTGGGATATGAAGTGGCCGTCCTGTTGGATGAGTTTGACCCCGCCAACTGCCCCTATGATGTAATGATCTTCCCATACACGTACATCGACGCGGAGTTGGCAGCCGACATTCGGCAGTACGCCGAATCCGGCAGACGAGCCATTGTCGAGCTGCCGGTCCAGGATATTGATGCGGCCAAGACGGTTGGTAAGCAGTTCGGGGTGCAGGTCGACGGCCACGAAAAACCGAACTACTTGTTTAATGGATGGGACTTGCGCGGCACGGGTGAGGAGCCTGGACCCGAAAAGGGCGCGTTCGCAGGCTTTGGTGCCCACGAGCGACTCCTGCTGGACGCCAAGGGAAATAGGGTTTTGTTGACCTACGGCCTGGATGACAGGCCGGCCGTTGTGGTTCCTGAAGGTTTTGGCGACAACGTATTGGTATTCGGTTTCCCGCTGGGCAGAACGCATTTCACGATGCTGCACCAGGATTTGAGAAACTTCGTGGGGGCATTCATCGGCCAGAAGGTTCGGCCGGATATCCTGCTGAAGGGTGTCCCCGATGAGTACCGTGCCATCGTCGAGACGCGGGTGATCGAGACCCAGAAAGAGGGCCTGTTGTTCGTCATCAACCGCGGCTTGTACGACTATGACCTGGAAGTCGAGGTGAAAGGTTACCAGCCCATCAAAACGAAAGTCGGCATATACAGCGTCACAAAGGAACTGCTGAGATGAGACCGCGCAGGTGCGTCGTTAGAGTTCAGACTGGCCCTCTCCGACACCGCCAGGTTGTCAATTCGTGGTGGTTTTGGGTGTTTCCTGGCATCGGAGCGCTTGAGCCGGTCTCGGACATTCTGATTGCTGGCGCAAGGAACAACAGGTTAAACCGGCTGTGCATTGTGCTTTCAACGCCTCAAAAACTTCCAGCCTCGTTGCACATTTACAGCCGAGGCCTCTTATAATTGACAGTGAGAAAACTTATGAAGCTAACAAAGTCAAACAGGTTAATAAGAGCCATAACGATCACATTGTGTACGTTAATGCTCTTCCCGGATTCGATTAGTGCCCAGAACGAGTCCGGAAGAGAGTCCATGGACTTGAGTGGTGACTGGTCCTTCCGTCTCGATCCTGCTAAAGTGGGAGAGCTCGAAAACTGGTTCGAAAAGCCCTTGGAGGAGGAAATCAATTTGCCTGGCACCACCGACGAAGCGGGATTTGGCAACAAGGCTACGGAATCCGACGTGGGGAAGTTGACCCGGAAGGTAAGCTTTTATGGCCCCGCCTGGTATCAAAAGACAATTAATATACCCGATTCGTGGGATGGACGTTATGTCGAGCTTTTTCTGGAACGGGTCATGTGGGAAAGCAAGGTCTGGCTCGATGACCATTATGTTGGTATGGCTGAAAGCCTCTGCGTCCCCCACCGCTTTAATCTGTCGGACGTTATCAGTCCAGGGAGTCACACAATTACTCTGCGTATTGACAACCGATACAAGTATAACATAGGCATGGATTCGCCCTGGAAGGCGTCCACCATTGCGACCATAGGTCAGAAGGGTGCTCGGATGTGGACGATGGCGGTCACAGACGAAAGCCAAACCACCTGGAACGGTGTGATCGGCCGCATGGAGATCACCGCCTCCGACCCCGTTTGGATTGAACGGTTCGAGACATACCCGGATCTCGACAAGCAGCAAACTAGAGTAGTGACCATCGTCCGCAATCGTCCTGGAGTGGTGGCCACGGGACGTTTGACTATCTCAGCAAGAGGAGATGATCACAGCATGGGACCGGTCACGGGCAATTTTCGCACCAAAGGCCTCGATGAGCAGGTGATGGAGGGTCGGCACGCAGTTTCACTTGCGAAGGTCTCTGGGCCTTTCTATACCAAATCCGCTCAAACCCGGGTCGAAATCACCCTCCCATTTGGTGAAGGTGCAAAGCTTTGGGACGAGTTCTCCCCCTCCCTTTATGAATTGACTTTGGACTTATCTGCCAAGTCAAATGGCAAAACCCTCTCGGACCAGAAAAGCGGCACCTTTGGCCTGCGAGAATTCGTCGCTGATGGAAGAGACCTTCAGCTAAATGGGCGTACAGTCTTCTTGCGTGGCCACCAGGATAACTGCATTCACCCACTGACCGGTTACCCTCCCATGGACACAAATTACTGGCTTGAGTTTCTCAAGAAGTATCAGGACTACGGTCTTAATCACATGCGGTTCCATTCCTGGTGTCCGCCCGAGGCGGCCTTCGCTGCGGCTGATCAGCTGGGCATGATGTTGCAGGTGGAGAGCCCCATGTGGGATGACTACGGCGAGGTGGGTCACTTACCCGGCCGGGCCGGATTCATCCGGTACGAAATGGAGCGGATACTCGATGCCTACGGCAATCACCCCTCTTTCTGTATGCTTTCCGTGGGTAACGAACTCGGACCGGGAACGGAATTCTATCTGCAGTACCTGGTGGAGGTGCTACGCGATCGCGACGATCGGCACCTCTATACCTGCGCTTCCGCTCCCTCCTCCAACTTGCGCAACGATGATTTCGTGGTAGGAGCCAATGGACAAACCGGTGACTGGGCCTGTTCCTTAACGCGCACCTGTTTTCGTGGCCTGAAACGCTGGAATGGCCAAAACGATCAAGATTTTCGGGATGACATAGTGGATTTCAAATGCCCCATTCTCTCACATGAGATAGGACAGCACACGAGTTTTCCCAACTATTACACGTGGTTTAATTCCGAGAAATACTCAGGCCATCTGGAAGCCCGATACATTGATACTTTTCGATTACGGTTTGAAAAACATCATCTCCCCGAGCGCGGGCACGATTACGCCAAGGCGTCAGGTGCACTCCAACTGTTGCTTTACAAGGCAGAATTGGAGGTCAATCTACGGACCCCAAATGTATCGGGATACCACCTGAACGGATTGTCTGACTATCCGGGTGAGGGAGTGGCTCTAATAGGGGTTCTTGACGCGATGATGGACTCAAAGGGCATCGCAACTGGTGAAGAGTTTCGCCAATTCCACAGCGAAACGGTTCCATTAGTGAGAATACCCCGGCAAAATATGCTAAGCGGCGAGCCCTTTGAAGCCCTGGCTGAAGTCCGCCATCATGGACCTCATGACCTCAATGGCTCAACCTGGCATTGGGAGATCACTAGTCAAGAAGGAAAGAAAATAAAGAAGGGCAGCTTCATTGATTCCGACGTACCTACCGGTGAGCTGGTGACATTAGGAAACATTCGCACGAATTTGCCAAAAATCAAAAAAGCCCAAGAATTGACACTCACACTGTGGTTGGAAGATGGCAAAGCCAGGAACTGGTGGCGATTTTGGGTGTATCCGGATCTAGGGTCAGTTGAGCCTGGCCGCGGTGTGTTGGTAGCTAAGCAGTTGAATGATGAGGTGAAGGCCGCTTTGCAATCGGGGCGAAGTGTGTTACTCACTCCATCAAAAGAAAATGTTAAGCAGGTCGCGGACGCCAAATTTTGGACAGAATTTTGGAGCAGAGGCCAGTCGGTAGGATCCATGGGCATCTATTGCGATCCCGAACATCCGGCTTTCGCACAGTTCCCCACCCGGTCGCATTCAGACTGGCAATGGTACGACCTGCTCACCGACTCCTATGTAATCATCATCAATGACCTCCCATTCGAATTCGAACCGGTGGTGCACATGATCGACTTCTTCAAGACCAGCTATCGCCTGAGTTTGGTCATGGAGGCCAAAGTGGGAAATGGCCGCTTGTTGATCTCCACCCTCAACCTGGGCAACGAATCTGGGAGGACTATCTCTCAAAAGCAGATGTTAAAAAGCCTTTTGGAATATGCTGGCTCGGATGATTTTAAGCCAAGTCATTCACTTAGTCTGGAACAACTGGAAGTGCTACTAAAGTAACTTGGGTGAAACCGTTATACCTTATCCGCACGGCGACATCCTTCATTTCATTTTTGCTTTTGATCCTGGTTCAACGCTTGAAGCAAAAGTTGGAGTAAACAAAGGCTGCCCAACATTAAGACTTTGTAAAAAAATAAGTTAAATGGATTTGTAAAATATGTCTATTAAGAGGAAGATAATCTTAACAATCGTTGCAATAGCTCTTCTTTTTCCAGCTTGCAGTGCCAATGAGAAAGAGCAAAATCGTCCGAACATCCTGTTCATCTTGGCGGATGACCTGGGCTGGCGGGATCTGGGTTGTTATGGGAACAACATTCATGAAACTCCTCACATCGATAAACTAGCAAGCGATGGTATGCGAGTCACAGATGCCTACGCCGCGTCTCCGGTGTGCAGTCCAACCCGCGTAAGCATTATGGCCGGAAAATACCCCTCACGTACAGGCATCACCAATTGGTTGCCCGGTGATAACTATCAGGACACGCCCCTTCTATGTGACGAAACCGCGCAGTTTATGCAGCTGGAAGAGACTACGCTGGTTGAAGCAATGAAGGCCGGCGGCTGGCAGACCGCCTTTGTCGGCAAATGGCATTTGGGTGAAAAGCCTTATTACCCCCAGCACCAGGGATTTGACATCAATGTTGCGGGGAATCACTGGGGACATCCCCATGAGGGGTGTTTCAGCCCGTATCAGATGGAACATCTGGAAGACGGACCCGAGGGAGAATACCTGCCCGACCGCCTGACCAGCGAAGCTATCCATGCAATGGAAGGCTTATCCAAAGAGGAGAAGCCATGGTTGATATATATGAGCTACTACACGGTGCATGGACCCTTCCACGCCAAAGCGGAGAAGGTCAGGAAGTACAAGGAGAAAGCGAGCCAGGCGAATGTCGAGCTCAATGCGGAATATGCTGCGATGGTCGAATCCCTGGATGAGAATGTGGGGCGCATTCTCCGATGGCTTGACGAAAAGGGTCTTCGGGAAAATACGATCATCGTTTTCACCTCCGACAACGGAGGCTTTCATCGTGCGACTCATAACTGGCCGCTGCGCGGCTACAAAGGGGAGTTGTATGATGGCGGCATTCGTGTACCCTGGATCGTCCAGTGGCCCGGAGCAACAAAACCTGGCTCCGTAAGCAACAAGCCGGTCATCAGTACGGACTTTTACCCGACCATCCTTGAGATGACCGGGCAGGCCCTGAGGCCCACGCAACACCGCGACGGGGTGAGTCTGGTGCCGCTGCTAAAAAGTGATCCGGATTTCGACCGCGGCCCGATGATCTGGCATTATCCGCACTACCTGCCCCGTCACCACGCAGTACCGGGCAGTGCGATCCGGATCGGGGACTGGAAATTCATCCAGTATTATGAAGATGGACGCCAGGAACTCTACAACCTGAAACTGGACATCGGAGAATCCGATAACCTCCGGGAACGCATGTCTGAAAAAGCGGCTGAAATGAAGGCCCAATTGGATGCGATGCTGAAAGAACATGGTGCGAAGATCCCTGCTCCTGATCCCGGGTACAAGAATAAGTGATCTGAGGAGAAGAACAGATGAAAGGAAACGAACAGATAATAGCGGAGCCCTCCCACGGGCGTTATCTTAAAAATGTTAATACCCACAAAGGAGAATGCGAAAAAGTTAACTAAATTCCTGCTTTAGAATTCGACTCAAAAATGAAGAAATCCCCCTCGAAGATTCGACTATTCAAGATTGAACGGCTACTCTTACTCTGGTTGCTAATACTCATGGCCAGTTGCGAGCAAACAACCTCTCCTGTCATCGATGCCGGGGAAGAACTTGCCGAAGAAGAAATCATAAGACTCGGTATCCATTACGAATATCCTTTTGGTGGTATGGCCACCCGTCCGGAATGGATTCCCAAGGGGGAAGATGACTGGCGCAGGGATATTGCCAAGATCGCAGAAACCGGTCTTAACAGTATCCGCATACGTATCGGCATGGACTCTGACCTTGACGAGGTAGGTACCCTTTTGGATATCGCCCACGAAAACGGGCTCACAGTGCTCTTCGGTTTTGCAACGTTTTACGTCAATGATGATTTTGTCGAGACACATCCAGATTCAAAAATTATCGGCGGGGACGGGTCGCTGCTACCGGTTGACAAATACGATCTCAGATGGCAAAGGGCATGCATCGACCATCCAGCCTACAGGCAAGGTCGAAATAAGATAATAGGAGATTATGTTTCCCGGTTCAAGGACCATCCTGCTGTAATCGTGTGGGATGTGCATAATGAGCCATGGATGGCTCCAATACCGAACGCCTGTTTTTGCCAATATACCCTGGCCAACTACCGAGATGGGTTGAAAACAGAATTCAGTAGCATTCAGGCATTCAATGAAACCTTTGGCAAAAGCTTCGAAAACTTTGATTCTGTATTACCCCCAGCGGAAAGAAGTGAGGCTGAGGAGGAGTATTACATCCATTGGCGCGAGTTTATGGCCCGCGATCTGAATAACTTTTTGCTGGAAGGCAGGGATATTATAGCAAAGCATGTCCCGGACGCACTGATTACGCACAATGTAACTGGTTTTACCAGCTTGGGCCCAAGGGCTCAGGACTGGTGGATATTTAAAGATTACAACCTGCTCACCATGAGCAGATATCTCGGTACGACCGAGAGAACAGTAGGAACCAGTATGGGTTTCGAAGTACTCAAGGCAATGAACCCAGGTACACCAAGTTGGGTCACCGAGTTCCAGGGCGGTCCTTTTCCGACTCCGGGCCCAAATATCCTGTACAGCGGTAAGGAGATAGAAATTGAGCTAAATAATCTTTTAGGTCACGGCTTGAAGGGTCTCTATTTCTATCGCTGGGATCCGCTTTTGAATGGCGCGGAACCCATGGTAAATGGCATGATCGAGCCAGACAGTTATGACACGGATCGCCGGTTGGGACTTAAGAAGGCAATTTCAGCGTTGGACCCTCACCTTCCATTCATTGGGAGAGCCGAATCGCTTACACCCTCAGTTGGAATTTATTTCACCAGGAATCAAACAATGCGGGCCAAGGACGCTGACGCGGGCGATTTTGTTGGCGGCGGCTTGACATTGATCAAAGCAACCAGGGGCGCATATCAGTTGCTTAGTGATATCGGCTATGAGGCAGCCTGCATTGTTTGGGGCACCAAAGATCTCGACAACTACAAAACCGTCGTTTTTCCCCACGTCAGCGATTTGACCGATGATGAAATCGCCGACATAGAGACATATGTTGCCAATGGTGGTTCGGCTATCATTGATTTGCCTCCTCAGGACAGGGAAACAGTCGCCAGGTTCGCCGACGCCTTTGGCATTGAGACAGGCGCCTCAGAAAAATTTCGGTACCTGCTTTATTCAGGCTGGAGCCTCAGGGGTAATGGAGAAGCTCTGGATTTGGCTGACGGCGCTTTTGCCGGATATTCATACAATGGTCGCCTTATTCTTGACGGAGATGGCGCGGCTTTGAAGTTCGACGATAATGGAGCTACAGCTGCCCTCTTGCCACCGCAGTATGAAGGGCGATTATTGATTACCGGATGCCAGTTGTTTTATACTTATCGCATTACCATGCATAAGCGAACCCGCCAGGTGGTAAAATCATTTCTCGGTAGTTTTATTGAACCAGATTTTGTTTTGGATGGGGCTGATGAAGAATTCCGGCCGTATCTTGAAGCTAGGGCGCTGGAAGACAAGGATTCAGGTAAAGGACTTCTCTTTCTCATGAACCGTGCACCTCACAAGTCTTACTCGCTGAAGGTTTCGGTCAAAGGGTATGAGCCAGTGGATGTGGAAGTGCCATCCTACGACGTAATGCGTGCTGTGCTGACCAAGAAGGAAGATAAGCTGAGCCTGAAGCCCAGATCGAATAGCCAAAACCGAAAACCGAATAGCCAAAACCGAAAACCGAATGATACGAACGTCGTTCAAAATGAAATTAAAGCCTGGCTTTGAAGAAGAGTACAAAAAAAGGCACGATGAGATCTGGCCTGAACTGGCTCAGGAAATCTCGGACGCCGGAGTTTACGACTACAGCATCTACTTGGACCAGGAAACATTAACATTGTTTGCAATGCATAAGCTGACTGACGAGAACACGGCTGATCTTCTGCCGCAATCCGCCATTCTGCGCAAATGGTGGGATTATATGGCGGATATTATGGAGGTAAATCCCGATAATTCTCCGGTGATCACTCCTTTGAAGGAGGTATTTTATTTGGAATGAACTGGTTTATGTTTTTGAAAAACTTAGAAATTTGACGCTGGGGTGGATATATTACTTTTGCCTATCTAGGTTTGCCCTCAAGCCGGGCAGGCTCATACTTTCTTTCTTGATAAAGAAAGTATGCAAAGAAATCAAGAAAGAATTAATGCTTCCCCCAAGCCAACGCACGCCCGCAATTCTTTTGGCCACCACACGTTTTCTTCGAAAGTTTTGCATTGAAACTGATCTTAGTGCTTTTGGCGGTTTAGAAAGTATTACGAAGGATATTGAGTGGTGGGAGGGCCCGAACCAAAAGCGGGCTGAGCGTGGGCATTGCGCGTGGAAGCGTTTTTTGGTTCTTGACTTTTCTTTGGTTTGTTTTTTTTTGTCAAGACAAAAGAAATGAACAAAATATGCTTGGTGCACTGCGGTTAAATTAACATCGCTAAGCGATAAAAAGTAAACAAATATGAATACCGATCTACAACGACTGACAATTGCCGGAATGACATCCATCCTGGTAATAGCCACCCCATTTATTGGGGGAGCACAATCATCCGCCACTCCGGTTAAAGAAGAAGGACCCCACGCCTCGCATACTCCTAAGTACATTTTTGCAACAACATTGGAAGAGCAGGAGGCCCAATTGAAAAACAACCCTCTCCTGCTTCGTTTTGCTGAATCCAGAAAGAGAATGGCTACGGATCCGTACAGACCTGCTTATCACTTTGTTAGCCCGGAAAATATGTTGAACGATCCAAACGGACTCTGCTTTTGGCAGGGGAAATGGCATATGTTCTACCAGGGCTATCCAGCTGACGAGTTTCCAGATCCCAAGGATGTAAAGAAGCGCCGCCAGCATTGGGGTCATACCGTTAGCGATGATCTGGTCCATTGGCGTGACTTGCCCTATGCCATATACCCCGGGATTGAAAGGATGTGCTTCTCGGGTAGCACCGTCGTCGAGGAAGATAAAGTAGTGGCGTTTTATCCAGGAATTGGAGCCGGCCAAATGGTCGCGACTTCCAGTGACCCTTTATTGCTGAACTGGGATAAATCAGGACCGATTATGGAAAGAAGAGGCGATGCCGATATCTGGAAAGAAGGGGACACCTACTATGGTTTACTTGGCGGAAGAGAGCAATATCTCCCCGATTCCGAAGGCTTGCCCAAAAGCTTCTTCAGCCCAGCGTATAGCCATGCCCTTTGGCCAACCTGGTCCCTGTGGTCCTCAAAAGACTTGAAAAACTGGAAACCACGCGGGGAATTTCTATATGAAAATACTCCATTTACTGCAATGTATGACGACGGAGCTTGCCCCAATTTTCAAGAAATCGGTGATAAGCACATTCTTCTTTTCTTCAGTCATAATAATGGAGGACAGTACTTTCTGGGCGATTATGAACAAGAGGCGCACAAATTCAGGCCTTATCACCACGGTCGGTTTAATCACGGCCGGGTAGCACCGGGTGGAGTCCACGCTCCGTCGGCGGCTTCCGATGGTCAGGGAGGTGTAATCAATATCCTGAACATTAACGATGGTAGGCAAACTGACGAATGGGACCAAATCATGTCGGTACCTCAGCGGCTAACGCTCAGAGAGGACAAAACGCTCCAAATCGAACCGGTTGAGGCCTTAACAACTTTAAGAGGGCGACACCAGCAGGTTGGAGAGACCCTCATCCCTGCCAATCAGGAGATCGTGCTCGAATCTATACAGGGGAACATGATGGAACTGAATGTGGAGATTGACCCTAAACTATCTCGCTGGGTTCAATTAAATGTTCTACGCTCACTGAATGCTGAAGAGCAAACCTCGATAACCTTTTACAATTTCGAACGAAAGTTGACCTATTGGTACGACACTCAGAGTGAGATCGTTTTGGATGGATCGCGATCCAGCGGATTAGATGACGTTTGGGTTAGACCGCCTGAAAGAGTGATAATGATGAAGGGCGATGAGACGCTTAAATTGAGAGTCTTTATCGACCGCAGTGTGGTGGAGGTCTTCGTAAATGGTCGACAATACCTCGCCATGAGAGTTTATCCCGGACGGGAGGATAGCCAAGGGGTCTCCCTTCTGGCCCAGGGCAAGGAAGCGGTATTAAAAGGTCTTGATGCCTGGCAGATGAAGTCCATATGGCCGATAGAAGGGTCCACCAACTGAATTAATTATGAGCAGCTTCTTTATGGGTATAGATATCGGCAAAACCAATATGCGGTTCGCTATCGCAGAAACCGAACCCGAACTAAAGTACTACAACAAACGAAGCTATCCTCGGGACACTCCTGATGATTTGTATCAGCATATTTTCGCCGGTATAGACGAGGCCACCAAGGAATCTGGTCGTGACGTCAACGAGCTTTTAGGGGTCGGGATAGGCGTTCCGGCGGTAGTTGACAGAAAGACTGGCACGGTCGCATGGGGCCCTGATTGGGACTTCCTGTCGGGTGCCTCCATTACCAGGCCAATAGCCGAGCGCTATGGCGTGCAGGTTGTAGCAGATGTCGATACCGTGATAGCGGCCTGGGGAGAGCAGTGGGCCGGGGTGGGCCAAAACTGCAATCGTTTTGCCCTTTTGACCTGGGGTACCGGTTTGGGGGCCGGAATTGTCATCGATGGCAAAGTAGACGAGAACCCCAACAATCTATTCGCTGAATTTGGCCACTCCACTGTTAGCGACGATGACTGGCCCTGTAAATGTGGATCTAAGGGCTGCGTTGATACCATGGTCTGCGGCGGTGGAATTGCCAAACACGGTCAGATAGCGGTCAGCGAAGGAAAGGACACCATGCTTAGAGGCCTTTGTGAAGAAGACCCGGCCAAGTTGACCTCGCCAATGGTCTTTGAGGCTGCTGAGCAGGGCGATGAGGTGGCCATATCCATTCTGGAGAGAGTAGCGATCTTATTGGGAAGGTTGTGCGCCAACGTGGTGCTCACCATGCAGCCCGAGAAAATCGTGATAGTAGGAGGCCTTGCTGAACGGAGCGATTTTGTCCTGGATACTATCAACAGAACCATGGCCGATAATTGCTGGCTGATATTTAAGGGATTGACCAAATGCGAGGTAGTAGCTTCCCGGCTGTCTGATACCGCCGGCGTTTTAGGAGCTATATATAAGGTAAAGAGAATTGTAGATCAGGGAAATGGTAGTTAGTCTTGAAAAACGATGTGGGCTGCCCGTAGTGCTTGATACCGACAGCTGCGAGCTGGTGCTGGGCCAGGATCTAAATGAGCCCAGCTATCGGATCCGCAAGTTGCACGACCTCGACGCCGTTTGGGCGGATCCTGTTCCCGACGCCGATCAGGTGATATACCGTTATACTTCCGGCTTATGGTTTAAGGAGGATGAGGCGTTCTGGAGCAAGGCGAAGGTCATTTACGGCATAGTGGTTTTTACCCCAGGTATATTCTCCGGGGAGTATAACAAAAGTTCCGGTCAATATCATCCTATCGTTCCCCCAAACACCATGGCTACCCCGGAAGTCTATACCGTACTACATGGGACCGGTCATTTCTTTCTTCAAAAATCATCTCCACCCTATGAAACTATCGAAGATGCCGTGATGGTTGAGGTGCAAACCGGAGAAACCTTTATCGTGCCCCCTGATTATGGACATTTGCAGATTAACCCTGGCGATGAACCGCTAGCTTTTTCCTATACGGTTATGGATGGAATGCAAGGAGTTTATGAGCCATTCAAGAAAACCAAGGGGGCAATTTATTATGAGATGGCTGACCTCGGTGAAGCGGAAAGGTTTGTTTTTAACCGTAACTACAAAGACGAGGTATCTCTACGAGTCGTCAAAGCCGGAGATATCGTTCAGCTGCCGTTTCTTAATGACGGGGTTACCTATCAAAAAATCAGAGATAATCTAGGGCAACTGGAGTTTCTGACGATTTCGGAACAATTTCCACAACAGGCAGCCCTTTAGCCAACAGCATGACTATGAAACTAGGAAAACTTATAGAATTAAGTCACCGGCTTACCCCGGGTAAGGAGGAATTCCAGCTCGAAATAGAGACTTTGAACGTGGAAGAGGTTCACACCAGAACCGTTCGCCGTCCCGACATCTGGTATATTATTCAGAATGTCACCATGTCCTCGCACGTAGGCACCCACATCGAATTTCCCTACCACCACCTGAAAACCGGCAAGAACGCCGCTGAATACCCGCTCGAAAGGCTAGTCGGTGATGCAGTAATATTCAACTTTACCCACAAGAAAAAGGATGAGGAAATTACCAAAAGCGAAATACAAGCCACCGGCATTGAGGTCCGTGAAGGTGATATTGCAATCATATATACGGGCATGCAGGAGCTTTGGAATACTCCAACCGGTCACGACCGGCCGGTCCTCTCCATTGAGGCCACAGAATACCTGGTCGTCGAAAAGGGCATTCATTGTATCGGAACCGACGCAACCGGCCTGGAGATCAGGGGAACCGATGATCAGCCGGTACACCAGCTGCTTTTCGCTCACAACGTTGCCATGATCGAATCTATGACAAATCTTGACAAGCTCAGCGGCAATCGATTTACAATATTTACTCTGCCATTAATGATTGAGGGTATGGATGCCTGCTCGGTAAGAATTGTTGCCAGTGAAAATTAGAGCTCAGTAAATAGCTCAGTAAATATAGCGAAGACCAAAAAATATGGATACCAAAGCCTTGCTTGAACTTTATCAAAAAATGTTGCTTCTAAGGCATTTTGATGATATGTGCAGAAAACTCAAAATGAAAGACGTTATCTGGAGCGGCTACCATCCGTACACAGGCCAGGAGGCCGTGGCGGCTGGATGTTGCGCCCAACTCAGGCAGGACGATTGCTTGCTTGGTAACCATCGATCCCATTGTCACGCTGTCGCAAAAGGTTCCTCGACTCGGGAGATCCTGACTGAAATGATGGGTAGACAGCCGGGAGTGAGCGGTGGTCTCGGCGGTGCCATGCAGTTCATACACGCCGAAAACAATTTGTTTTGTGGATCGATAGTCGGAAGTAACCTCCCTATCGCCGCAGGGATGGCGTTGGCCATGAAAGAACAAGAAACTGACAGGGTTTGCATGGCCATGTTTGGCGATGGCGGATCAAATACTGGATCCTTTCACGAGGGCCTTAACTTGGCGGCACTCTGGAAATTACCCGCCGTTTATATCCTCGAGAATAACCAATTTGCCGAAGCAATGCCGGTCGATGAATCAGTGGCTTGTAAACCGATCTCAAAGCGGGCTCGGGCCTATGATCTCGAAGAATTAACCGTGGACGGTAATGATGTAGAAGCGGTATTTGATGCTACCGCCAGAGCGATCGCCAAAGCACGAGGTGGTGGTGGCCCTTCATTGATTGAGATGCTAACCTATCGCATCAGAGGGCATTATATGGGGGATCCCGAAGGCACTTATCGTACCAAGGAGGAGGTGGACGAATGGAGGCAAAAAGATCCCATAAAAAGGTGTAAGGCCAAACTGCTGGAACAGTCTGTTACGGAAGCCCGGTTAAATGAATTGGAGAAGGAAATTAACGACCAATTAGCTGTAGACCAGGCCTGGGCGCTGGAACAGCCATTCGCCACTTTTGAACAGGCTACCGAGCATACCTGGATTCCCATACAGGGCTAATCGGTATAGAATATGTCTGAAATGCAGAATATCACCTACGGAGAAGCACTTGGACAGGCTTATCGCGAAGAAATGCTTCGGGACAAAAACGTTTATTTGATTGGGGAGGATGTGGGCCGATGGGGCAGTCTATACAGGGCATCAAAAGGACTTTTGGAGGAATTCGGTACCAGGCAGGTAAAAGATGCTCCCTTGTCAGAAGCGGCAATTGCGGGATGTGCGGTAGGGAGTGCTGCCCTGGGCATGCGTCCTATTGCTGAGATCATGTACATTGATTTTATCACTATCGCTATGGATCAGATCGTGAACCATGCGGCCAAGTGGCATCAATTGTCCTGTGGAAAAATTAAGATGCCAATTGTTTTCCGGACCCAGGGAGGGGCGGGCAGAAGAAATTCGTCTCAGCACTCGCAGTCATTGGAAAACTGGTTCGTGAACGTCCCCGGTCTGGTGGTGGTAATGCCTTCCTCGCCGTACGAAATAAAGGGTCTCCTTAAGTCGGCGGTTCGGGACGACAATCCGGTGATTTTTATTGAACATAAATCTCTCTATTTCGCCAAAGAGGATGTTCCCACAGAGGAGTACCTTATCCCACTTGGCGTTGCCAGCATAAAACGGGAAGGCGAAGATGTAACCATAATCGCAACTTCCTGGATGGTAAGTTTCGCTATGGGTGCGGCAGAACAACTAGCTCAGGAGGGAGTTTCCTGTGAAGTAATTGACCCGAGAACCTTATGGCCATTGGATAAGGAGACAATCCTGAAGTCTGTCCAAAAAACCAAGAACTGTATAGTGGTGACTGAGGCTTCTGCTGATGGAGGCTGGAGTGCCGAGGCAGCCAGTGTTGTCAATGAAGGCTGCTTTGGGGAACTAAAAAAGCCGGTGAAGAGAATCACAGGTATGCGAACCGGGATCCCGTACGGGCCGGTGCTTGAATTGCAAGTAATTCCCAGTCAAGCGAAAATTGTTGAGGGAGTTCGCGAAATGCTGAATTAGAACTAAAGTTGCCTTAAGAAATGTCAAGCACCACGAGCTCGTCCACAAAGATCCATAAAGAAGCGCAAAGCCTCAAAGAGGCCCTAGGATCCTTGAGGGAGTGGGGCCCTGGTCAACCCCTGTTCCGTCCTTTCTCTGAGTGGCAGCGAAAAGTCTTTTTCTCAATTTTCCATCCTTCTTTGGGGACTTCCCCGGAAGAGGGCGGGAGGAGGCTTTGTGCAGGATGGTCTATTCAATCGAACTCCAGTAAATGGAATCTATCTCTATCGGGATAGAGAATATATAATCTTAAAACAACTGAGATAAATGGCAACAGAAATTACCATGCCCAAGTTTGGAGAAACAATGGAGGAAGGGACCATTGTTGAATGGCAAAAACAAGTGGGTGACACTGTGGAAGAGGGCGAGATCCTGGTTATAGTCGATACAGACAAGAGTCAACTGGATGTTGAATCCAGCACATCCGGAACATTACTAAAAATCCTGGTCGGGACCGATCAAACGGTGCCCATACACACTCCCATAGCTATTATTGGTAAAACAGGGGAAGAGGCATGACCATTTTTGTGAGCTTAATAATTCGTTTATCCTAAAAAAGTTAATTGGTATGGCATTAATATCTGGAATTCTCGTCGCTGGCCTGGGAGGTGCTTCTGCCGGGGCACTTAGTTGGCCGATGAAACTAATGAAGAGGTTCGGTTTCGAGCAAACCTGGTTCCCGGGCATGTTGTTCGGATTGTTCTTTTTACCCTGGCTGATTACGCTAATGTTTTGCCCAAATGCTATTGATGCTTATCGTAGTGTGGATACGGAGGTAATTGTGAGATCCAATCTTTTTTCTTTGGCCTGGGGGATTGGGAACGTATTATTAGGCATTAGCCTGGTACGGATCGGAGCCTCATTGAGTTTTGCCATATTGAGTGGAATCGGCATACCCTTGGGAGTGATTGTCCCCATGGTATTCAAAGGCACTGGAAGATTCCAGGAGGCCGCCGATCTGAACTCCCCAGCTGGTCACGTCATATTAGTCGCGACCCTGCTGATGCTGGTTGGTGTGGTCTTTGTCGCTCAGGCAGGTTTCGGGCGGGATAAGATGCTTGAAAAAAAGGATGAACGGTCCGGCAGTTTTCTGGGCGGTCTCATCATGTGCATTATTTCCGGTTTTTGCTCCGTCGGACCGGCTTTTGCGTTTGTCTACAGCCAGGCTCCCATTAGAAATGCCATGCTGGAAAGGGGAGCTGGAGAATGGCCGTCGGCTATTGCCGTTTGGGCCCTGGGTATGTTTCTCGGTGCGCTTATCAATGTCGTTTACCCAGCGCTGCGTTTGACCAGGAACAAATCATGGAACGTATTGAAAGAAAACCCCAATGAGATCGGCCTCTCATTGATAGTAGGCCTTAATCTTTTTCTTGCCTTTGCCCTGTGGTTTCAGGGTATGCTTCTACTTGGGCCTTTGGGGGGGTCGGTCGGGTTCGGGATTTATTTTGCTCTGCAAATACTTGCAGCCCAGGGGCTTGGTTGGATAAGCGGAGAGTGGCGAGGGGTACACGGTAAACCGGTCTACCAAATGTTAACCGCGGTTTCCGTTTTAGTGGTAGCGGCTGGAATTATGGCGTACGCGAGCACCTTAGGGTGAGATATGCTAACATTGCATTGGCTTCAATGCGTCCTTGACAATGATTTGATGAAGTTAGCCGCAGTATTACTCCCTCTTTTTCTTCTCTTTTTGATTGCCTGCTCAGGCGCCGGACCTGTTCCCCGAAACCTGGAGACAAAACCAGTGGGGAATATACTCGGATTGGACCTTAATGAAATGGAGTTCAGCTGGGATCTGCACCAGTCTGCTGGACGTCAAATGGCCTACCAGATTCTTGTCGCCAGTGATGAAACAAAACTTGCTGCAGACTTTGGCGACCTGTGGGACAGCGGATTTCGCTACACCCAAAAACGAAGCGGTATACTCTACCGGGGTAAGGCCATGGAACCGGGGGCCCAGGTCTGGTGGAAAGTAAGGATTTGGGATGAGAGTAGTCAGGTAAGCGAATTCAGCGCACCAGCCGGCTTTCAAACTTCAGAATCAAGTCAAGAGCGCAAAAGGATTGTACTTCTGGGAGGCACATTGATCTCTGAGATGGAAAGATACGCCTGGCTGGAAACGGCGATAACTGCCCGGTGGCCTCACCACGATATCACTTTCAGAAATTTGGGTTGGCCGGCAGACGACATGTTTGGCAACGCCAGGTCGGGAGTTGGATCGGCCGAAAACACTAGATCCTGGGAACCACCGGATCCCGAAGAAGGCTACGGATTTACAGTGCTGAAGCGGCAGGTAGGCAAGGCCAGCCCAACTACCCTGATCGTTGGTTATGGTTCAGAGGCGGCATATGCTGACGACGAAGAAGCATATCGACGTTTTGCCGCAGGCTATGCGCGATTGCTTATTGAATTGGAATCTTATGGAACAAAACTTATTCTGCTTTCGCCGCATAGACACTGGAGAGCTAAAAATTCCATACCTGATCCATCCGAGCATAACCGGCGTCTGAAGCGTGCGTCTAACCTGATTGACAGCCTGGCAAGAGCCAGGGGGCATGTGTTCATTGATCTATTTGAAAAGCTAAACCCCTTGGAAACCGGAATGGAATTTTCCGACAATGGCATCCGTCTTACTCAATACGGAGTCCAACGCATGGCCCAGGTGATTCTGGATGAATTGGGCTTAACAAATCCTGAGTATGGAGTAAGCTTTTCCAGCGACGGAAAAGTCCTGGAATCGACTGGTGCAGAAATGGACAGGGTCGTAAAAACCAACAATGCAGTCAGATTTGATATCACCGCAGATCAGCTCAACGCTCCAGGTGTTATTTCCGTTCCGGGGGCGCATTTGCTGAAGATTGATGGAAAGACGGTCCATAAGGGGAATTCAAGCCCTCTGGCTTCCTACATTCCCGATTCACTTCAGTTGGAAAAATTGCGACAGGCCATAATCAAAAAGAACCTGCTTCATCGGTTCAAGATCAATCCCCTGAACAGCGCATACATTTACCTGTTCCGTCAGCACGAAATGGGACACCTTTCATCCGAGATGCAAGATTTTGATCGCTTGATCAAAGGCCAGGAGGAACTTATCGCCCTACTGCGCTTACCACAAACTCATCGGTATGAGGTGGAGGTTCTTGTGCCCTGGAAATCCCCCCAGAAATACTCTGATTACCGTGTCCCGAAAAACATCCCTAAACCTGACATCGCTGAAGAGCTAAAGGCCTTCACCGTTGCAGAAGGTTTCCAGATCAATCTTTACGCCGCCGATCCAATGATAGCCAATCCGATTAATCTAAGCTGGGACGCAAAGGGTCGAGCCTGGGTATCCATGAGCTCTACCTATCCTCAAATAAAACCCGGGCAACAGCCGAACGATCGCATCGTGATACTGGAGGACACAGATCACGACAGACAGGCTGACAAGTACACTGTGTTTGCAGAGAATTTGCTAATGCCTCATTCCGTCATGCCGGTCAAGGGTGGGGCCTATGTGTGCAGCTCTACTGAATTACTGTTCCTGGCGGATGCAGACGGAGACGATCGCGCCGAAAGCCGGAGGGCGGTATTCTCTGGATTCGGTAATGCTGACATGCACCACACGATCCATGGTCTGCGCTGGGCGCCATGGGGAGATCTTCATTTCACTCAGTCCCTTTATATACATAGTTACATCCAAACTCCTCATGGAAGGCGTCAACTGAACGGAAGTGGCATATGGAAATTCAGACCAGAATCTGAAAGAATTGAAGTTTTTTCAAGAGGATTGGTCAATCCCTGGGGGCTCGCTTTTGACCAATGGGGCCAGGCATTTGCTACCGATGGGGCTGGCGGTGCAGGTGTGAATTACCTGTTTCCGGGATCGGCCCACAGGACTGCGGTGGGCGTGGGAAGGGTTATAGATGGTTTGCTGGAGGGAAAACCTAAGAACACCGGTGCCGAGATAATATACAGCTGCCACATGCCAAAGCGTTGGCAAGGAAGTCTTTTAGCCAATGACTATCGCCGCAACCGTACGGTTCGATATCAACTGACCGAAAGTGGGAGTGGGTATAAAGCTGAGGAAGTGGAAACGGTGATCCGCTCCAGCCATAGATCCTATCGGCCGATTGATATTAAAACCGGCCCTGACGGCGCAATCTATATTGTTGACTGGTATAATCCGATCATTGCCCACGGAGAAGTAGATTTCTACCACCCAAGTCGTGACAGGGCTCACGGAAGGATTTGGAGGCTTACCGCCGTAAACCGTCCGTTGGTCAGACGACCTCAAATTGGCAATTCTTCCATAGAAGGATTACTGGACCTGCTTAAGGCGCCCGAACAATTCACCCGAATGCAGGCCAACCGGGAGTTGGTCAAACGCGATTGCACTCCTGAGAGGCTTAGGAAATGGGTCAACCGACTTAGCCCGGCTGATCCAAATTACAATCACCATAGACTTGAGGCCTTGTGGCTTGGCGCGGCCCTTAATGCCCCTGATACACGATTGTTAGAGGAACTTCTGGGATCACCCGATCACCATGCTCGGGCGGCAGCTGTGCGGATGGTTGCGCATTGGAGAGGTAGAATACCGCCGAACAACTACCTGGGCAAGATGGTGAGAGACAGGCATCCGCAGGTTCGGTTGGAAGCCGTGAATGCGTTGAGGGAGGAGGGAAGCCCCGAATCGGTCAATCTGGCGATGCGGGCACTCGATTATCCGCTGGACGATAACCTGGATTATACCATTTGGCTAACCGCAAGAACGCTCAAGGATCAGTGGTTGCCCCAAGCCCTGGCTGGAAAGCCGGTATTCGACGGCAAGCTAGAACGACTTACTTTTGCGCTGAAGGCTGCCTATAATCAGGAGGCCATGAAAGTGATGGTGAAATTGGTCAAGGAGGGTAAACTTACGGGACAAGACAAGCGAGAAGCGCTCTTCATGATAGCTGACCTGGGAGGCGCCGAAGAACTTGCGTTGGCACTTCAGGCCGCGGAGAAGGATGCGGATTTGGACCTCCTGCGGGCGTTGGCAAATGCGCCAGCTGCCAATGTAGCTGTCCCTGAAAATGGAGAAATTTTAGCCAATTTGCTGCGACACCCTGAGGAATCGATTCGAACGGTTGCAGCACAATTGGCTGGTCGATGGAAGATTAAAGTAGTCAGGAGCCTGCTAAGGGATCAGGCAGGTAAATCATCGGCCGGCACTGCCGAGCGACTGGAGGCCGCAAGGGCTTTATTCGAAATAGGTGATTCAGCCTCTTTAGAGGAATTAGCCAAGGCAAACCCAAGCCTGGCTGTTCGCGCCACGGCGGCTGCGGCTTGGGCTGGCGCAAACCCAGAGGAAGCCGCCACTAACGCTGTGAATGTGCTTACCAACCTGGAATCAGCTGAGGATGCAGTGGTGATTCTGCAAGCCTATATTCGTCGTGAAGAAGGACCCGACATCCTTGCTGAAGCTCTATCCGGCAAGCAAGCTCCACGAGCCATCGCTGTTGAAGGTATTCGCTTAGCTCAATCTTCAGGACGCGATATGTCGAGTTTGATATCAGCCTTGACGGAAGCTGGCTCTTTGCAGGCCGTAGGCCAGACTCTTGATGGTGACCAGCGCGAATTACTTCTGAGTGAAGTGGAGACCAGCGGTGACTGGCGTCAAGGGCGGCAGATCTACTTTCGGGAGGAACTTCAGTGCAGCACTTGCCATTTGATCGATGGTATAGGGGGTAGTTTGGGACCGGATCTGAACTCAATTGGTGGATTTATGACTCCGCCCGCAATCCTTGAATCGTTGCTCGATCCTAGCGCCTACATCAAGGAAGGATATGAAACGGTTATTCTCACCAGTAAAGACGGGACCATCGTGAGCGGAACATTGAGGAGAAAGACGGATACCGAGGTGCTCCTCAACGACATAGCTGGTAATCTTATTTCGGTTAGTAATGAAAACATAGATAAGCTGGACAATAGCCAAGTGTCGCTAATGCCTGCAGGCCTGACCTCCACGTTGCGTCACGATGAATTGGTCGATCTTATGCGATTTCTTACCAGCCTTGGTAAAGGAGATGGCAGGATATTCTGACCAATTGAAAAAATGCAGCAAACTGATGTCCTCAAATCTCACTTACCAAACGTGGTTGAACCAGAAAGGCGCATCGTTAGGAGCGAACGACCAGTTCGCCAGAAACGCACCACTCCCTGGCCCTAACATGGAGGGAAGTAAGCCTACAAACACTCGTTATTGGGTCATCGCGTCTGCCGCTACTCTGGCTGTAATCACTTACATCCACCGGGTCGCTATTTCCCAGGCTGCGCCCTTCATCATCGAAGAACTCAACCTTAGCAAGGTGGAAATGGGTTGGGTGTTCGCTTCTTTCGCCCTGTCTTACTCATTGTTTCAGGTTCCCGGTGGATGGATGAGTGATTGGAAGGGCCCCCGCCGGGTGCTCACCACCATTGTATTGTGGTGGTCCCTGTTCACCGCTGCCACTGGTTGGGCCTGGAACCTTGGATCGCTGTTGATGATGCGGTTCCTTTTTGGGGCCGGCCAAGGAGGTGGGTTCCCGGTCCTAACCAAAACGTTTACCACCTGGTTACACCCAAGAGAGCGCGTCCGTGCACAGGGTCTGATGTGGCTGGCTGCCCGTTGGGGAGGAGCTTTCACTCCGTTGCTAATCGTGTATCTATTGCAATTCTTTTCTTGGCGCCAGGCTTTCGAGCTGATCGCAGTTCTAGGCATCGTCTGGGCCGCTTTGTTTTGGCGTTGGTACCGGGATAACCCCCGAGAGCATCCTGATGTCAACGTGGCTGAAATGGCCATTCTGCAAGCCTCTGCAGAAACCGCCTCCGGACACGGTGATGTTCCTTGGAAACGCTTCTTTCGCAGTCGTACGGTTTGGCTGTTGTGGATTCAATACTTCTGCATTGGCTACGGTACCTATTTCTATATCACCTGGCTGCCGACCTACTTGCAAGAAGATCGGGGGCAGTCTATGGAACAAAGCGCCTTGCTCTCTGTTTTGCCTCTATTCATGGCAGGGCTGGGGTCGCTGTTTTCCGGGTTTATCGTGAGACCGATTGAACGCTGGATAGGTAGCCGGGTAAAATCGCGACGGTACATTGCAAGCTTGGGATTCACTTTGGCCGGCATTCTACTGGCCTTCTCGGTGTCTCTCAACGAACCGATTTGGGCGCTCGTTATCATCGGCATCTCCTCCTTCGCCAGTGATTTTGTCATGCCGACTAGTTGGAGTGCCTGTATGGATGTAGGTGGGAAATATGCCGGCAGCCTCTCAGGCTCGATGAATACGGCAGGTAATATTGCCGGCTTTGTGGCCCCGGCAACCGTAGCCTATATCCTCTTATGGTCCAACCAAAACTGGGCCCTGACTTTCTACATATCCTGCGGAGTCTATTTTGCCGGTGCGATCTGCTGGCTCTTTATCGACCCAGTGTCACCTCTCGATCGTGAGGAGCCAAGCCATTGACCAAAATCTACTAAACCATTAAACTTGGCAACCAAAACTCTTTGCTTCCACATTCATCCCCGGTGGCCCTTGGTGGTTAAACAAAAATAAACCACTGAGTTTGTAGAATTTATGCAGGGGAAATGAGGAATCCATCAGCCATCGCCCATTTTCTCAATTTTCAATTTTCAATTCTCAATTCCCAATCTTGAATCCCGAGGCACTCGGGGTCAAACCTTTACGGTTAAAACAGATTTCATGGCTTGGGCTCAGGTTTCACCCAAGATGCCCCGATTTCTTCCAGGTTTCTGTCCTTGGTCTCCGGCATCATAAACATTCCGAACACCAACGATAGTAAGGATACCAGTGTAAATAACCAGAATGCCCAGCCCAGCGAACCAACTTGCAGAGTAACCTCTGCACCAGCTCTTTGTTCAATAATTGAATCGCCGCTCTTCAGTAATATTTGTTCATCTGTAACTTCGGCGAGTGTAACGGTTTTATCATTGAGTCCATTAGTGGAACCTTTAATGGTAATCCGCTGAGGGGTTTTGAATCCTGATTGGCTCAGACCTTTTTGCGAATCCATAATCAGGTCAAGATTGCTGTCCGCGAAGCCGATGGTTTTAGATCGAAGTAACTCACCATTTTCGGAGACCAGACTTACCCAGGCTCCCGCACCTTCATTAGCCAGGGTCTTACCGGAAACCACCAGACTTGGGGGAAAGACGGCGTAGACGGTGAAGGTCCCGCTGTTGGCAACTTTACTTGAACCCGATACGGTTATCTTTTGTCCTGGTCTAAAATCCGAGGTACGAAACTCATTGGCAGAGCTGGTTATTACATCCAGATTGCTGTCGACGAACGACACAGAGGTCGATGTTAGCGAAAGCTTAGCTGCGGACAGAAATGCTCGCTCCGATAGATTTGTGATCACGGGAAACAATTGGGCTCCGCTATAAATAGTCAGCCAAAGAAAAGTGGTAGTCACGGCGACGGCCTTTGCCCGAATTCGGGTCGGATAAATCTCCGAAATCATCAGCCAGGGAATCCCTCCCAAGGCGATGCCGTGAGGAACGGTAGTTAGCATGATGATGACCAGCACCCAAATACCAGTTATCTCATAGTGAAAAATTGCTCCTGCTATAGCCGTTATGACTGCCATCATCACTGAAGCAACTAGCCACAGAGGCCTGCGACCTACCCGGTCCATAAGCAATAGGGAGACCAGCGTCATCAGGCCCATAAAGAAGTATGTAGTGGCAAATTGCAGAATTGCCAAAGCCCGGTCTTCCACTCCGGACATCTCAAAAAGGAGAGGAATGTACCCGGCGATCACACTCCAGCCAGTCCAGTTGTTGAAAAATGCCAGTAACAGTCCAATGAGCAGAGCATATCTTAACCCCGGCTTGAGGAAGTCACCTAAGCTTCCGGTTTCCTGGCCAAGTGACTGCTTGATCACTGCGATTTCAACCTTCGCATTTTGCGGCCCATCCATATCGGAGAGCACCGCCTGGGCTTCCTCATAGCGGCCTTTTTGGGCTAGCCACCTGGGACTGTACGGGAGGAACAGTACAAATGTCACGAAGACAAGAACAAAAATCATTTCCGAAGCAAACATCCAACGCCAGGTCAACGTCGGGTCAGGTTCCAGTTGCACTATGAAATAGGCCACAAAGGGTGCGATGATATGTCCGACAACAATTGCCAGTTGATACATCAACCCGAGGCTCCCCCGTTTGTGGGGCGGAGAAACTTCGGCGATAAACATAGGAGAGGCTATCGAGCATAATCCCACTCCCAAACCTCCGATGGCCCTGAAGAAATTGAATACAACAATATCCTCCGGAATAGCTGTCAACAAGGCACTAAGGGCCAACAACAAGGAAGCCACTATCATGGTTCTTTTGCGACCAATGGTGTCGCATAGCCAGCCTCCTAGAAATGGCCCGAGCAAACAGCCTAGCACCGCACTTCCTGTGGCGAACCCCAAGGTTACACCGGACAGCCCGAACTGATCCTTTAGATAAGGAATCGCCGCCCCAATAACTCCCAGGTCATATCCGAACAAAAAACCTCCAATCGCCGCAACGAAAGCGACTCTTCTGACATAAAAACTACCTCTTCCGAGGTTTTGTGCCTGACTATTCAAATCCGGTTTTTGGGAGTCGAATTATAAGTAATTAGTGCCAAAACGAGCAGAGGATTCAGCCCGGAATTCAGGAAATAAGGACATGAGGGCCGTGGTCCCCCCATCGGCAACAATCGTTTGGCCCACGATAAATCCAGCTGCCTCGGAGCATAAAAAGACAGCTAGTTTAGCGATCTCTGAAGTGGAGCCACTTCTCCCGATCGGGATCATATCCTTCACGGAGTTTTCAAAATCATCCTGGTCGTAATCAGGAATACCCGTGGAATAGTTATCAACCGGAATACAGCCGGGTGCGATTGCGTTGACCCGGATCCCTTTGTGAGCCAGCTCAATTGCCAGAGAGCGGGTGTAGGCAATAATGGCTCCCTTGGTTGCGGCGTACACGGCGTGCTCGGGAGCGCCCTGCAAACCATGGATGGAGGTAAGGTTGCAAATGGCTCCTCCACCACTTTCCAACATGGGCTTCACCAGCTGCTGGGTAAGAAAAAACTGAGAACGAATATTGATATCAAACAGCGTATTAAACTCTTCAATACCAACTTTAAGAAATGGCTTATTAAAGGATATCCCGGCATTATTGATCAAAATGTCAATTCCACCAAGAAAGGTTTCCACTTCCTTAGCCAGTTGATCCACTTCTTCTGGATTCTGAAAATTCGCCTGGAATCCCTGAGCATTGACCCCGCTTTGTTTTGCCTCATCCACTCCGGACAACGCCCCGGCGCCGCTTTGACTATAATGGAAAGCCACATCCGCGCCTTCGCGTGCAAATTCCAGGGCGATCGCCCGGCCTATTCCAGTCCCTGATCCGGTAACTAAAACTCTTTTGCCATGCATGATTTATTTGTGTTGATTGTCAGCGGCAAATTATGCATTTTAGAGACTTTTTCTTCATTTTGTAGTACTCCTTTAGATTTTGGTAATGGGTACAATCATAGAAAAAGTCCATAATTGAGTAATGCAGTAACCAAAGAAACGGTGGCACAAGCAAGAACGAAGGCAAAAGAATCTTCAGCACTGAATCAAAAACAGATGCTTCGAGCCATGCTCTTGATCCGCAAGTTTGAGCAAAAGGTCCTGGATCTTCGTTCCAAGGAGGAGATCGTAGGAAGTATTCATGCCTATATAGGTGAAGAGGCCACAGCGGTTGGTGTTAGCCAAAATTTAAATAAAGACGATTACATATTCAGCTCACACCGGGGTCATGGACATTGTTTGGCCAAAGGTGCAGACCCTAAACTGCTGATGGCTGAATTGTATGGTAAGGAAGATGGATACTGCAGAGGTCGTGGCGGCAGTATGCACATTTTCAGTAAAGAGTTGGGCCTTATGGGAACCAATGGAATAGTGGGCGGGGGCATTGCTTTTGCAGCTGGAGCGGGGATGCATATTAAGTTACGCCAAACTGCACAGGTCAGTGTTTGTTATTTCGGTGATGGAGCGATGAACGAGGGGGTGTTCTTTGAATCGCTTAATCTGGCTGCAAGGCATAAACTCCCCGTAATCTTCATTGGAGAAAATAATCTATATGCTACCGCAACCCGGGTAGACGAGGTTACCGTGACCAAGGAATTCTCTCCAAGAGGTCAGGCGCTTGGTGTACCGTCCATGACAATTGACGGAAACGATATCACGGAGGTGTATTCTAATGCGGCCAAAGCAGTTCAGCTAGCTCGAGACGGTGAAGGCCCCACATTCTTAGAATGTGTAACCTATCGCCAGTGTGGGCATTATGCAGGTGAGAACACTTTTTACCGCCCAGATGGTGAGTTGGAGCAGTGGTTAAAAAAGGATCCTATTGAGCGGTTTTCCAAAAAGCTTTACACTGACGGGGTGCTAACCCAGCCTGAGTTTGAAACCATGGAGCAAGAAATTGACCTGGAGATCGCAGAAGCAGTGAAGTTTTCAGAAAACGCCCGCCGCCCAGATCCCGGGGAAGCTCTGAATCCTGCCGCGGTTTACACCAACGCTAAAAGCTCCTGATGAGGAATTCCAAGATTCTAATTGCTATGCGGGAAGGGGTGGCCACGGCGATGGCAGCCGATGAAACTACGTTTATTGTCGGGGAAGGAATCGCTAATCGAGGAGGTGTCTTCACTGAATCGACGGGATTGCTTGAAAAATTTGGCCCGGAGCGGATCATGGATATGCCCCTTTCTGAAAATGCCTTTTTGGGAATGTGTGCCGGAGCAGCTATGTGCGGCAGTCGGGCCATTTGCGATATCATGTTTTCGGATTTCCTGACCTTGAGCATGAGCCCCCTGGTTGATCAAGCCATCAAAATTCCCTATATGTCTGGCGGGCAATTCAAAATGCCCTTAACCATACTTGCTTTTTATGGAGTCTCAGGATCAAACGGGGCTCAGCACTCACAATCCCTCCACCCATGGTTTATGCATATACCTGGAATAAAGGTGGTAGTGCCGTCAACCCCTTACGATATGAAAGGGCTTCTGGCTAGCGCTATCCTGGATGACAATGTGGCTTTGGTCTTAAGACATCGCGCCCTGATTCACCAACAGGGTGAACTTCCAGAAGAAGATTATTTCCTGCCTCTTGGTAAGGCCGAGGTGGTTCGGCAAGGAGCAGACGTTACTGTTGTTGCCCCGGGAATCATGAGGCATCGTTTGTTCAATATAGCCGAAAACTTGTCTGGACTGGGGATAGAGATTGAATTGATTGATCCGCGAACTCTAACGCCCTTGGATACGGACACAATTTGCGAGTCGGTCAAGAAAACTAATCACCTGGTGGTTGTGGATGAGGCCTACAGCCCCTGCGGTTTTGGAGCGGAAGTTATTGCTACCGTTCAGGACCAGGTCTTCGATTATCTCGATGCACCCCTCAAACGGATTCATCCACCCAGTGTGCCAGTTCCCTTCAGCACCAATTTGGAACAGGCTTATTTGCCCAATGACGAAATGATCATAAGAGAAATCAAAAAAGTATTGAGCATTAAAGTCTAGAAAGGTGAAGATTGATTTGAACAACAAAGTAGCCATTGTTACGGGCGGAGCAAATGGAATCGGCAAGGCCATCGTCAAGATTTTTCTGGACAACGGCGCACGAGTGGTGATTGCCGATGTCTCGGACAACGATGGTAAAAAGACCCGGGATGAAATGTCAAAGTCAGGAACATGCCTCTACCTTCACGCGGATGTAGCCATTCCGGAGCAGGTGAATTCTATGGTCGACCGGGTCATGCAGGAATTTCAGGCGATCGATATTTTGGTGAACAACGCAGGAATCAACATTGGCGGAGATCGGGTGGATATGCATGAATTTACTGAGGAAAACTGGGATAGGATATTGGCGGTGGATCTGAACAGCTTATTTTATTGTTCCCAAGCGGTCTCAAAAGTAATGATCCGACAGGAATCGGGACGGATAATTAATATTGGTTCTGTGTTAGGGAGTATTCCTGCTCGACAGCAGATCGCCTTTGTCGCCGCTAAGGCGGGCAATCACAATATGACCAAGGCAATGGCCTTGGAGCTTGCACCCCATGGTATTCTGGTCAACTGCGTTGCTCCGGGTTCAACTTTGACCATACAAACTCAAAAGTTATTTTACGACAAGGATGCAGATAAGGCCGCTATGGCCCAACGCCTACTTTCGCATATCCCTTTGGGTCGTCCCGGCAAAGTGGAGGATATTGCCAATGCCGTCCTTTTCCTTTCCGGAGAGGAAAGCAGTTATATTACCGGCCATATTTTGACCGTGGACGGGGGCTGGACCTGCGGTTGTTTCAGGGATTTCTAGTCGTTGAGTAGATTGTTCAAACTCGAAATCCTGTTTAAGTAAAACGGAATCAGCGGAGGCTGAGGGGAATTGAATTCTCCTATCAACCGGTTGTAAAATGAGGAAAGTCGCATTTACCGATTATACCTTTTCCAATCTGGATATCGAAAGGGGCATCCTGGAACCGCTGGGATGTCAGGTCGTAAGTCAGCAAAAATATACCGACCAGGAGAGTTTGATCCACCTTACGGAGGATGCGGATTATGTAGTAACTCAGTTTGCTCCGTTAAGTGCAGCCGTCATCGCCGCGATGACAAAATGCCAAATCATCGTGCGATATGGTATTGGAGTGGATAATGTAGATTTGGGGGCTGCCCAACTAAAAAATATCCCTGTTTGCAACATACCGGATTACTGTGTGGATGAAGTGGCCGATCATACGCTTGCCCTTATCCTGGCTTTGACCAGAAGGGTCGTCAATAACTGGGACATAGTTAAAACTGGTCAGTGGAAACTGGCCGTTCCTGTTGAAAATATGCGGACTCTGAGTGATATGACAGTTGGACTTGTTGCGTTTGGAAAAATCGCCCAACAGGTTGCCGCCCGGTTGAAGGAATTTAAGTGCAAGATCCTGATTTCCGATCCCTACGTCAAGAGGTCTTTAATTGAGCGGACAGGATTAACCAACGTTCCACTTGATGAGCTATATGCTCAATGTGATCTGATCGCGCTTCATTGCCCCAGTAATGCTGAAACAAAACATATGATACAGAAGCACTCAATCGGTAAAATGAAGCCAGGTGTCATGCTGGTTAATACCGCCCGCGGATCGCTGGTGAAGGTCGACGATTTGATTGAAGCTCTGGAAAGTCGGCACATAAGCGCCGTAGCATTAGATGTCATAGACCCGGAACCTATCAAAGCAGATAGCCCCTTGCTGAAAATGGACAACGTAATTATTACAAGTCACATCGCATCGGTTAGCCCGGAATCGATTAGGACCCTTCGGACCTCCGCCGCAGGTTTGATTACCAAAAGAATTCATGGTGAAAAATTGCCTAACGTTGTGAACGGCCTTTGAGAGCATTCTGATCAGCCACTGAATTGTTGCAATGCATACTCGTATGAATTAAGAAGAATAATTGGATCGGTTTCCACTCATTCGACTTGAACCAGTAGTTTGTGGTTCTTTTGAGCTAACGTCCTGGCTCTTGACAAGCACTGAACTCCAATTACATCGAATCCAGATTTTAATAGGCCACCTAAAACATTAATCCTTCAGGGTATTTATTGCTCATTTGGGAATTGAAAAGGCTCGTGGCTCCGGAAGAAAGCACTGGTTTGCTCAGCAATTATATCCATATCGGGTGAGGTGGAAAAGGCGGTTTACTGTCTCAAAAAAGCACTCTTAATCTCAAAGATGTCTCCTGATGAATCTTTTCCGATAAAATAGAATGGTCACTAGATGGATTCCTATTGTTTTTTTTTAGAAATTGCCAGGCTATGCACTTTTGTGGATCAAATTTATCTGACCTAAACATGCAATGGGCAGGTGAGAGCGCACAATATAAAAATTAAGACTTCATATCATTCCTAATCATCTTAAAACCTAAATTATGGCTTCAAACAGAGGACTTGCTTACATTAGACCCGGCGTCGTAGAAATTCAGGATATTGACTTCCCCGAACTGGCCCTTGGGGACAGAAAATGCGACCACGGCGTAATCCTGAAAATTGTTTCAACAAATATTTGCGGAAGCGATCAACACATGGTCCGCGGCCGAACGACAGCTCCAGAAGGCTTGATATTGGGGCACGAGATCACCGGCGAAATACTTGAAAAAGGAAGGGATGTTGAGTTTCTGGAAGTGGGTGACCTGGTCTCGGTACCTTTCAACATTGCATGCGGCCGTTGCCCTAACTGCAAAGAACAAAAAACGGGCATTTGCGAGAACGTGAATGAAGGTCGGGCCGGTGCTGCTTATGGTTACGTGGACATGGGTGGTTGGATCGGGGGACAGGCGGAATACGTGCTGGTGCCCTATGCGGATTTCAACCTGCTGAAATTTCCGGACAAAGCCCAGGCAATGGAAAAGATCCGGGATCTGACCCTCTTGTCAGACATTTTTCCAACAGGCTATCATGGCGCGGTATCGGCAGGTGTAAAACCGGGTTCAATTGTGTATGTGGCAGGAGGGGGTCCAGTGGGCCTGGCTTGCGCAGCTTCCTGTCATCTGCTGGGCGCAGCAGTAGTTATCGTGGGAGATTTGATCCCCGAAAGGCTGGCCCAGGCGGCAAGTTTTGGATGTGAGACGGTTGATCTCAGAAAAGATGCTACCCTGGCCGATCAGATTGCTGAAATTGTGGGTACCCCGGAAGTGGATTGCTCGGTGGATTGCGTGGGTTTTGAAGCCCGGGGTCATGGTCATGACCATAGCGTTGAGCAGCCTGCTACGGTATTAAATGCTACCATGGAAGTGACCCGTGCAGGCGGTGCCATTGGCATTCCGGGATTATATGTAACCGGCGATCCGGGCGGTGTTGATGAAAATGCCAAGGTTGGCAACCTGAGTATTCGTATCGGATTGGGCTGGGCCAAATCCCACCATTTTACAACCGGACAGTGCCCGGTAATGAAGTACCACCGTAACCTGATGCGGGCTATTCTTCATGACAAGATCAAGATAGCGGATGCCGTAAACGCACAGGTGATCAGCCTTGATGAGGGCCCGGAGGGTTATGTGGATTTCGATAAGGGCGCAGCCAAGAAGTATGTCATCGATCCCCATGGGATGGTACCAGCATAAAATAGCTTATTTGAAATCATAAGAGTGTGGTTGGAAAATTGTTTGAAAATGGTTGATAGCCAATGCTCTGCTATCAACCGCTTTCCAATCCTTCTAAAAAACTAGATTTGACATGGAAATAAAAAAAATCAAGCGTCGTGAATTTGTAAAGGCGTCAGTTGCGGTTACTACCGGGGCCATCATTATTCCGCCGTTTTACGTCGGAAAATCCAAGCCCAAACTCGGCAAGGAAACGGTTGGGCATGGTGATTTTAAATACCGGGTCCATAAAGAATGGGGTGATTTAGATCCGGCCAAAAAACCCGTGACTAACTGCCACGAAATGGTCCAGGATTCCAGGGGCCGCTTGATAATGGTTGGTGATCACACCAGTAACAATGTTCTGATCTACGACAAGTCGGGAAAACTCCTGGATTCGTGGGGAATAAGATATGAAGGAGGACATGGCTTGACCTTGTGGGACGCCGGAGGGGAAGAATTTTTGTTCATCTCTGATTTCATGAGCGGTGTGATCAAAACGACCTTGGATGGAAGGGAACTGATGAGTATCGGACATCCGTCCGAATACGGAGTTTATGCAGAAGAGGACCCGTTTAAACCGACAGAAACTGCCATCGGCCCCAATGGCGATATTTATGTGGCCGATGGATATGGTTCTCAGTTTACTCTGCAGTTCACCAGTGAGGGAGAGTTCATCCGAAAAATCGGGAACGGAAGGGGCGATGATGATGATCAATTCCAAACGGCCCATGGCATTTGCATTGATGATCGTGATAAGAACAACCCAACGTTGCTGATTACCTCCAGATCCCATAACAGCTTTAAGCGATTTACATTGGATGGGAAATACCTTGAAACCATGTTTCTTCCGGGAGCTTTTGTCTGTAGACCGGTCATTGATGAAGAGAACTTATACGCCGGGGTATGTTGGTCCAGATTGAAATATCTCAGTAGGACCCCGGATTCTGGGTTTGTTACCATCCTGGATAAGAATAATAAGGTAGTTTCTAATCCGGGAGGCACGGAGCCTAAGTATGCCGATGGGCAATTGCAATTGATGCTCCAGGATCAGCCTATTATCAAGCATGGCCATGACGTTTGCATTGATGACGACAAGAACGTATACATCTGCCAATGGAATGCCGATAATACCTATCCGGTCAAACTGGAACGAGTGTGAGGACTGAGGACTGAGGACTGAGGACTGAGGACTGAGGACTGAGGACTGAGGAAGGCGGTTGTAAGAGGATTTGCATCAACAACCAAAAATCGAGTAGGCGATAATCCTCACTCGTTTTCGGATTTCCCATCTTTACGAGGCATTTGCAAGATTCCTTTTGATACTTTAAAACTGCACCAGCACCAACAGGGAACCAACAATGTGTACCCAGCTCATATGAAAATATCTATTCTTCTGGCCATTGCGGGCATCTTCACAGCATGTACTCAAAGCACTCCTGGAGACACCGTCTTGGAGATTAAAACCTCAGAGGAACAAAGACGCACTGGGCGAGTGTTCGACACCAGTAACTTGCCATTCATCTCACTCAAAGGAGAGAATTCCATTGGGGACCCGTTTCCAACCTATTGGGATGGAGTGTGGCACATTTATGCCCTGGTGTACGATCTGAGTAAGGTTGTGCATTATACGAGTACCGACCTGGTGAAATGGATTGAGCACGAACCGGCCATGGCTGGCGAACAGATTGCAACCGGTACAGTCGTGAGGAGTGATGGAACCTATTTTATGTTTTATACTGATGCCGACCCGCAGACTATTCGGGTAGTCACCAGCGATAATCCGTGGTATTTCGATTTTAGCCAGAGCCGGTTGGTGCTTGAAGCCGACGGCAAAACCTACCAAACAGGATGGTTCCGAGATCCCTATTTATTTTTTAATCAGGAGGAAGAGCTTTGGTGGATGATTCCGGAAGCCCGCTGTCCTGAGATTTGCGCCGGATTGTTTAAATCGAAAGACTTGGTCGAGTGGACCCAGCACGAACCCATTTTCAGAGAGACTTCCGAAGGGAGATTATACGATAGCTGTCCCCAAATCTGGGAAGTGGGCGGGCGCTGGTATCTGTCATGCCTTGACTATGGCACCTGGTACTACAATTCCGACAGCCCCTATGGTCCGTGGGAGATAAGAGGGAAATATCATAATCTTTTCATGAGTGCGGCCTCAAGGTCCAGTACGGATGGCAACAGGTGGTTGGCCTGGGGCTTTTTCACCCGGTATGGAGCAACACCTGAGAGTCCAAACGGTGGGGGCTATGGCGGCCCATTGGGAGTTGGCAGGGAATTAGTTTTTAACCTAGACGGCACTGTCGGGGTCAAACCCTTACCTGAGTTAATCGCCGAGATCCGCCAAGGAGAACACAATGCCAACCTCTTTAGCCGTGCAGAGGAAATGGCCGGAAACTGGACAATCGATTCACAGGCAGGGAAATTGGTAAGCGACGAGCAAGGCGGGCTGCTATTCTTCGACCTGCCCGAGCGAAAACCGGATTATTACTTCGAAGCTGACATAGAATTCGCGTCACCTGTAGATAGTGCCAGCCTGGTCATTAGAACCACGAAGAAGTTGGACCGAGGCTATAAGATAGTTATATCTCCAGGAGAAAATACTTTTGCGATACGGCAATTCCAGTCCGACGTAGGTACTTTTAGCCAGGTGCCTCATTCTTTCGAGCCCGGGAAAAGTGTGAATCTCAAGGTATTTGCCAGCGGCAACCTGCTAGAGGCTTTTATTGACGATCAAAAGTCGTTAAGCAACCGCATCGCCGACCGATCATACCATTGGGTTGCAATTGAAACAAGTGGCAGCGTTAGCTTTAAGGACCCGCTGCTTCATTACTTTAACCGCGCCTGGTAATGACGGCAGACGGTTGAAATTATATCCTAGATGATCTGTCAAAATGGGAGTGGAAAAAGCAAGGGATGAAAGTTACTCCCTGGCCGGTGAATGAGGTTTTCGATCTCAGGCAGCTCATCACTTGCGGAGTGTATGCCTTGATCACGGATTATCCGAGCAGAGTAAAGGTTTTTTTTAGTAAATAACGTGAGTTCGACAATAAGGAATGATTAAAGAGCGAGAAAGAGTTGACCGGTGTCCTGGTAGTTCAATTTGATTGAGGGCTTTTTTTCGCAAAAGTTGTAAGCGATTAAAGCCGAGAAAAGGTTGGTAAGGAAATTAGTTGGGCTCCTGTGCCTGGAGTGTTCAATCTGGAAGATGTTTTTAAGTTGATCAATGATAGTCTCACAAATAGCCCTTTTACGGAGCATTATAGCATCCATGATGGGGGTTAAGGATGAGGACTTCATATTGCGTTTGAGTTTGGTTATCAGATGGACTCCGCGGAAGAACAGATTTTTAAAAAGTTCCTTACTGATGTAGCCTTTATCACCAAAGAGCTTTCCGAATAATTTCTTAATAAACCGTTCAATTTTAAGAGGCTTTCTGTCATCCACATTGCCCGGTGTGAGCATAAAATCGATGATTTCACCCGTATCAGCAGTGATAAGATGGAGCTTAAACCCGTAGAACCATCCGATGGAACAATGGCCTCTTTTAGCTAACCCTTCAAATACTTTATGGTTATGGATCCGTCTGTTATGACAGACCCTTAACGGAGTGCTGTCTATAAAACTTATACCTGTACACTGTCCAGTCCCTTGTGTTTTCAGATAAATAGCCATTGGCAGAAGACTTCCACTACAAAGTTCTACCATTCGGTTATAGCTTACCACATCAGGAAAGAAGGAGCGCAAGTGGCCACAAACGTATGTGTTGTAAAAGGTCTTGAAATTTCGATATCCTGAGATCTGGAACAAGACCTGTATAGTCATTACTTCGGATAAAGAAAGCTTACCAGGTTTGTTGCGCTTTTTACTTCCCAGCAATCTTTTTTCCAATTTTGGGACAAAATCCAGACAAAAATCGTCAATGGAACAAAAAATTTCAGTAATTTTAGTAGCAGTTAACATAGGCAGAAATATTAGTTATTTTGTTGATTGTCAATGACTTAATATACTAATTTTCTGCCTTTTTTCTATCAATAAACTACTCTATTTTATATCGAACTCACGTTAAATAATAATGAGTTTCAAAATGAGAAAACTATCTGCAGTCTTTGTTCTTTCCGTTGGTATGGTCGGTGGGCTTTGGGGCCAGAAGGCATTCGAAGAGCCTAACCAAAGACTATCTACCGATTCAATCAGCACCACAGTAGAGCTCTCCGCAGAAGATCTGCGAGACAAGATCCGGGGTGGCCTTTTAGGTCAACTACTTGGAAATCTGAACGGGCTCCAACATGAAATGGAGTACATCGATGAACCAGGTGCAGTAGAAGGCTACATTCCTGCCTTGCCTGATGGGGCACGTACCGACGACGATACCGATTTTGAATGGGTTTACATCGTTGAGATGCAAGCGCGGAACAAATTGTTTTTGGATCCGGTCGAAATTGCCCAGCTCTGGCGGGAGAGGATCAATCGCCGTATTTGGTGCTCCAATCAATATGCGCGCCAGTTGATGGACCTGGATCTGGAACCTCCACTAACCGGAAACGTCTTGCTTAATCCATGGGCGGAATTTAATATTTCCGGCCAGTTTCTTTGTGAAACCTTTGGGTTGTTGGGCCCTGCAATGCCCCAAACAGCCTCGCGCCTTGGTCTGAATTACACCCGGGTAGCCATTGATGGAGAACCGGCTCAGACTACCCAACTATTTAATACCATGATCGCCATGGCTTTTGTGACAGATGATGTCAATGAAATCCTGGAGTATGGTTTGGCTGCTGTAGATCCAAAGAGTCAACTGCAGCAAATTGTCGGCGATGTCCGAAGCTGGCACAGCGATTTTCCGGATGACTGGAAAAAAACGAGACTAAGCATCAAAAAAAAATACAGCCAGGTGGATGGGGCAATGCGGGATAGAAATGGTTATGAACTAAACACTGCAGCTACAGTTGCTGCTTTGCTTTATGGTCAGGGAGACTTTATTAAAACTTTACAGCATGCGTTCAATTTCGGTTGGGACTGCGACAACACGGCTGCTACCGCCGGCACCATCGTCGGGACAGCCAAAGGGTACCGTTGGATGATGGCTCAAGGCTGGCAAATTGTGGACCGGTACAAAAACACCACCCGCGAAAACATGCCGGAAGATGAAACCATCACCAGTTTTGCCGATCGGATCATAGATCTTGCCGAAAAGGTTATCCTCAGAGGAGGAGGCGAACGGGTATGGAAAGAAGGTCGTGTGGTATATATTATTCAAAGTGAAGAGCCAGCATCTGTATACCCCTTCATCGAGAACGCCAATCTGGCTGAAAGTATGCGGGCTGAATTAGGACCACAGATTCAGGCAGATATCCTAAATGACAACTCAAAGTCAAAGGCGCGCGGCGCCTACCTGGCGATATGCCTGGAAGTATATGAGACATATCAGCAAAGTCAGCCGGAACAATGGAATGAAGCGGTCAAGGACCTGCAAGGATTTGACCAGGTGGTTCAGGTGCTCTTTCACCATTCACCAGTCCCGGCGGCAGAACCCTTGCGCGAGAAGGCCAGGGCTGCTGGAATTGCGGCGCCGCCAGAGAAAAGGCAGCTATGGTAGCTATGATTCGGGAAAGCATTAGAAATAGACGGATTCGGAATATATAATCGGTTTGAAAATAGTTGACAAAGGCAAGTATTTACAGCCAAATGAAAGCCTTATTACCTGTTTGCAACAAAATTGCTGAACTAATCCTGATATCTGTAAAAGCGGAGAAATTACTCAGAAGAATCAGCCAGCAGAATACTTCATAGATCGAATATCGCTAGCCTAGCCGATGCCCGGTTCTTAGACCGAGAGGATTCAGCGGTAAAAAGAAATCGGACAATAGAGAGAAGAGAACTGTCTAAGTCTTTCGTCAACTGACTGAGAGGTTAGAGAAAGAAAGTATCAAAAGAAACTTTGGTCAATTCAGACAATTTAGCTCATTTTAGTATTTGTTCCTTGAGGAACTTCTAAAGGTTCCACCCCAGATTATAATAAAAGCAATTTCATCCCTAAGCCGCAGAAACTTTATGAGTATCAGCGAGGCAACGTTACACATATTATTAACCTTGGGCGTGATGGTGTTCCTCAGCACATCACTCTATGGTCAACGTCCACTAGTTAAGGAGAAAAAGATTCCGGACGACGAATACGGAATCACTTACGATGACGTCTTTGAAAACATGCATTACAATCAACCGTTGCGACCGCAGGTTCATTACACGCCGATCACCGGGCAAATTGGTGACGCAACTGGCCTGATCCTTTATAAAGGGATTTACCACTTATTCCATATGTATGACGAGTGGTCAAGAAGGCGCAAGTACAACAAGAGCTGGGGGCATGCCGTGAGCAATGATTTGATTTACTGGGAACAAAAGCCTCAGATCTTCAATACACGTTTGGATAATGCTCCAGGTAGTGGGAGTGGAATTGTCGATTGGAACAACACCCTTGGGCTCCAGACCGGCGTGGAAAAAACCCTGGTCGTATTCTACACTGACTATGGTCGAGGTACGTCCATCTCTTTTAGCCGGGATACGGGGAAGACCTGGATCCGGCACAAGGATAATCCGGTTATACCAATGCCGGAAGGGAGGAACGATCGGGATGCTTTGGTTTTCTGGCATAAGCCGGATCAGTCCTGGCGGCTGGTCCTGTATGAGCAGCCTAGTTTTGTTTTTTATAAATCGGTTGATCTTTTGAACTGGGAACTGTTAAGCAAACTGGACGATTTTCATGAGTGTCCCGATTTATTCCGGCTACCGGTTGACGGGGATGAGAATAACAAGAAATGGGTCATTATCGAAGCCAATGGCCTATATCGTCTGGGAGATTTTAACGGGACTGAATTCATCCCGGAAACAGATAAATTAGAAGCAGACTACGGAAACCTTTATGCTACCCAAACCTGGAAACATTCGTACGAAGGAGACGGCCCTCTAATCCAGTTGTCCATGATAAGCTTTCCCGGGCAGACAGCCATGCATGACCGTACCTGGAGTATGCAACAGTGCTTTCCAAGCGAATTAACCTTAAAAACTATCAACGGGGAAGTTCGCCTGTGCCGGAATCCTATAGTCAGTATTAAAAAACTGCGCTATGAGTCGCATTTCTGGGAAAATGAAACCGTAAATCCGGGGGATAACCCCTTGGAGGATCTCGATGGAGATGTATTCGAGATCAACGCGGTAATAGACCCGGGCAAGGCCTCCGAATTCGGATTTGTCATAAGGGGCGAAAGGCTTGTTTACGCTGTTAAGGATCAGAGTTTGACTTTTATGGAGAAACAAGCAGCGCTGGTTCCGATGGCTATCGGGTCGGATGAGAAAATCAAAATCAGCCTGATCATTGATCGCGGTTCCGTAGAGGTTTTTGCCAACAGGGGGGAGGTATCGATCTCAATGCTTTTTTACCCGGATCCCTCGAATATGAACCTGGAATTCTTCTCCACTGGAGGATCGGCCGAAATCGATTTCATGGAAGTATATCGTCTGCAATCCATCTGGTTGAAGAGAGAGCAGGAGTTGGGGTATTACCGGTAGACCGCCTGCCTGTGGCAGGTAGGGTAGACGGTGGACGGTGAAATAGTCGAAAGTTGCGTAAAGCAGTAAACAATCAAGGAAACTATTTTACTGAAAGTTGAGATTTAGAATGCATATATTTAAACGATCGAATCCATAATTCCAATAATCCAGTAATCCGTTAATAAAATCGATATGAAATCAATTCAATTTGTATTCGTTCTAGTTGTCCTATTTTGGGCCTGCTCCGAAACCAAGGATTCTGCCGAGAAAACTCCCGAAGCTGAAATAAGCGGAGAGGTTCCGAGTACAGAACCCGCTCCTGACTACACCTCCAAGGTCCCAATGTTCACCTTTGCGACCACCTTGGAAGAGCAGGAAGAACAGCTAAAAGACAACCCCCTTATTTTACGATTTAAGGAATCGAGGAACAAGCTGGCTGCCGATCCTCATGTACCGCTTTATCATTTCATTAGCCCCGAGAATCGGCTAAATGATCCTAACGGCCTTGCTTTCTGGCAGGGACGCTGGCATATGTTCTATCAGGGATATCCTCCGGAAGATCCCCGGCAGCATTGGGGTCATGCCGTGAGCGACGATCTGATTCACTGGAGGGACCTTCCTTATGCTATATATCCTAATCCGGAAGAGAAGGTTTATTCCGGATCGGCCCTGGTGGAAGAGGACCGGGTAATCGCTATGTATCACGGAACGAAGCTTGGCAATATGGTGGCCACATCGAGTGATCCATTACTGCTAAACTGGGAGAAAGTAACCAAGGACAGGGCTTCAATTCCCATAGCCCAACCGAATGGCGATCCCTGGCCCTACCGCATTTTCGATCCTTGCATTTGGAAGAAGGAAGACATGTATTATGCCCTTTCCGGTGGCCAAAAAAAAGAAGGTCCCGGTGGCAAAAACATCCGTGCCAATTGGCTATTTAAGTCCGCCAACCTGGCTGACTGGGAATACATGGGTCCGTTCGTTGAGAATGACCTATACTCTTTGGTAGGTGACGATGGCGCCTGCCCCTATTTTTGGCCTATCGGCGATCAGCATATGCTCTTGTACTTTAGCCACATGAGCGGAGGCAAATACATGATCGGTGATTATGAAAAAGCCAGAGACAAGTTTGTGGTTACCGATGGAGGTGATTTCAACTTCGGGCCATACCGCCCTTCTGGAGTACATGCTCCTTCTGCCACTCCAGACGGTGATGGGGGTATTATTGTGATCTTTAATATGAATCCGGGCAAACCGACCGAGGGCTGGAATCAGATCATGACCTTGCCCCGCCGGCTAACCCTGCTGCCGGACAAGATTGATAATTTAGGCATTGAGCCGGCTGGGGACATTGAATCTTTACGATATGAACCCCAGAAAGTGGAAACTATGGCCCTGCCCGCCAATCAGGAGATTGTTTTAGAAGGGATCAGCGGCAAAGCCTTGGAGATCATTGCAGAGATCGATCCTATGGAAGCTCCTACTGTTGAGCTGAATGTCTTCAGGTCTCCAAATGGTCAAGAGGTGACACGGATCCTGTTCTACAAGGATCGCGGCTACCGGCACAGAGAATTTGGTCGTGGCCACGAATACTCCAATAGATCAAGTAGCTTGATATCCATTGAATCATCACGTTCATCAATTCTTGATGACGTACTTTCCCGTGCCGCTGAAACAGCTCCTGTGTTCATTGATGAAGAAGAGACCTTGAAACTAAGGGTATTTCTCGACAAGAGCGTTGTGGAAGTATTTGTAAATGGTAGGCAATGTGTAGCCCAGCGAGTTTATCCGGGTCTTGACGAAAGCGATGGCGTATCCCTGCGGGCCCAGGGCTCAGATGCCGAGCTGATTTCGCTCAACGCATGGCAAATGAAGAGCATCTATGACGAATGACTAGCAAATCTCGTTAGATTTCAACTGTCATCATTATTAACAAAAGCAATCCGGAAGACCTAGGTTTAAATCCAAAATTCAAAATAAATTCGAAATCCAAAATTATTGATCCGCCAACACTAATCGAGCGAGCACAATCGCCTTTAAATCTTCATTCTCGGCCTGGAAAATCAGAATGGATTTTTGGAATATTGAAATTGAGAGTGAGCGGTTTATTTGCAATGTTGAATTTGGATTGGGTGTTTTTTCCTTGTTATCATACAAACTGAACAATATGAAATTCTTACTGCCTATTGCCATAATATCGTTGTTAACCCTAGCTTGTTCAACCAAGGAGGGCAATGAGGAAGGTGCCAAGACTGTGGAAGTAGTCAAGCCTGTCCCTGCAGGGCCAAGAGATGACTATATCTCCAAAGTCCCCATGTACACCTTTGCCACGACTCTGGAGGAACAGGAGGAGCAGTTGAAGACCAATCCTTTGATGCTCCGCTTTAACGAGTCCAGGGAAAAGTTGGCAAGTGATCCCCACCGGCCAATTTATCATTATGTCAACCCGGAGGGAAAGCTTAACGATCCCAACGGACTCTGCTTCTGGCAAGGCCGGTGGCATCTTTTCTACCAGGCATATCCCCCTGAAGATCCGAGACAACACTGGGGGCATACGGTTAGTGATGACCTTATTCACTGGCGGGACCTACCCCTTGCGATTTACCCCAATCCGGAATATCAGTGCTTTTCAGGCTCGGCCCTGGTCGACGGCGACCGGGTAATTGCGATGTATCACGGCACCCGGGTCGGCAATATGGTTGCCACTTCAAGCGATCCTTTGTTGCTGAATTGGGAGAAAATTTCTGGTAAGCCCGTGGTCCCCATGACGCCAAACAATGAAGATCTACCGTACGATGTTTATGATCCGAATATCTGGAAAAAGGACGGGCTGTATTATTCAATTTCCGGAGGGGTAACTCCTGGCCCGGGCGGAAAACAAACGTTGGCAGCCTGGCTGCTACGATCCCAGGATCTTGAAAAATGGGAATATCTGCACCAGTTCGTCGAAAATGATCGTTTCACAACAGCTGGCGATGATGCAGCCGTTCCCTATTTCTGGCCGATTGGCGACCGTCATATCATGCCGTTTGCCAGCCACATTAGCGGGCCACAATATTTCATAGGTGATTACGACAAGAAGCGGGATAAATTTGTCGTAACAAACCACGGTAAATTCAACTTCGGAGCTATGGATCCCGGCGGAGTGCATGCGCCTTCGGCGGCTCCCGATGGCGAGGGCGGAGTAGTTGTCATTTTCAACATGAATAAAGCAAAGCCTACACAAGGCTGGGATCAAATTATGAGCCTTCCCCGCCGTTTAACTCTGATCGGTGGAGACACATTGGGCCAGGAACCGTTTGGAGATATTGAGTCTTTGCGATATGATAGGCAGTCGGTGGAGGTTATGACTCTTCCCGCTAATGAGGAAATTGTTCTGGAGAACATCAACGGAAATGCTATGGAGATAATTGCTGAAATCGATCCCGGGGACGCTCCAATGGTCGAAATGAATGTACTTAGGTCGCCAAATAGAGAGGAGTTCACCCGTATCGCCTTCTACAAAAATCGGGGATTATACCAGGGCAGGCCCTACCAACGGCCATTACCTGAAGGCTGGAAACAACGTTTTTTGAGTATGCTTACAATCGAATCCTCCTTTTCCTCAGTTCTACCGGATGTACTTTCGCGGCCGCCAGAGACCGGACCATTCTATCTGGAACCAGGGGAGACTCTAAAGCTGCGTATTTTCATTGACAAGAGTGTAGTTGAAGTATTCGCCAATGGAAAACAGTGCGTTGCCCAACGGGTCTATCCCGGAATGGAAGAAAGTGTGGGAGTCTCATTGAGATCTCAGGGGCAGGATAGCGAACTATTGGCGTTAGAGGCTTATCAGATGAGGAGTATATATGATAATGAGTGAATGAAGTGAATGAACAATGATGGAATTGGAATATTGAAATGTTGGAATGATGGGGTATTGGAATGTTGGTTGTCGTAAAATCCTCGTTGATTCGTTAATAGGGATACCCTCCTCCCACCCGTTCATAAACAGAAAGCGGAAAACCACAAACAGTCGCTAATCCTAAATCTTAGATCCTTAGAAAATTGGCAATGTCAAATAGGTGATCATCTCCTGGGATTGCCATGAATCAGTTCAACAATTAAAAAATTCAACATCGCGCTATGAGAAATTGCCTGATTATTACAACCGTGGCCTTGGTAGTCTTTGCCTGCTCTACAAAAGATGCGACCAGGGAGCCAGGCAAGTCGCCGGATACCACCCCCACGAATAAGCCACCGGAGGATAATCCTTCCAAGGCTCCCAAATTTACTTTCGCCGCCACCCTGCAGCAGCAGGAAGAACAGCTCAAGACCGACCCGTTTATGGTTCGGTTTAGGGAATCGCGCCAGAAATTTGCCAATGATCCGTACCGGCCTATTTTTCATTTTGTAAGTCCCGAAAGCAACATGAATGATCCAAACGGTTTGTGTTTCTGGCAGGGCCGTTGGCATTTGTTCTACCAGGGATATCCGATGGAGGACCCCAAAAGGGTGCACTGGGGTCATACGGTCAGTGATGATCTGGTCCATTGGAAAGACCTTCCATATGCTATTTATCCTAATCCAGAACACTCCTGTTTCTCCGGTGCAGCCTATGTAGAACAGGATCGGGTGATCGCCATGTATCATGGCACCAGGATAGGAAATATGGTGGCCACCTCGTCGGATCCGTTGTTGCTGAATTGGGAGAAGGTAACCGCCGATCGGGCTTCCATCCCGATTACTCAACCAAACGGAGAGCCTTGGCCGTACCGGATTTTCGATCCCTGCATCTGGAAAAAGGATGGTATTTATTATTCCCTGTCTGCCGGAAGAAAACAGGATCCGAACGGGCCACAGGGAAGGATCATAAGGGCCAATTCTTTGTTTCGATCAACGGACTTGGTTAGCTGGGAATACCTGCATCCGTTTGTTGAGAACGATCGCTTCACACTGGTTGGTGACGATGGGGCTTGCCCATACTTCTGGCCGATTGGCGATAAGCATATACTTCCCTGGTTCAGCCATTATAGCGGTGGACAATATTTTTTGGGTGACTATGACACAAAAAGGGACAAGTTTAAAGTCACTTCGCATGGGAAGTTCAATTTCGGCGCCTGGAATCCCGGGGGAGTACATGCTCCATCTGCTGCACCGGATGGTGAAGGAGGGGTTATAGTCATTTTCAACATGAACGAAGCCAAGCCTGCCGAGGGTTGGAACCGGATTATGACCTTGGCCAGACAACTGACACTGATAGCTGACGACACGCTTGGAATAGAGCCAGCTGGTGATATCGAATCCTTACGATATGACCACCAACAGGTAGAACCTATGACTCTTCCCGCTAACCAGGAGATCGTGCTTGAGAATATCAGTGGAAATGCGATGGAAATCATTGCTAACATTGACCCGAAGGAGGCGCCTATGATCGAAATGAACGTTTTGAGGTCTCCCAACAAAGAGGAATTCACCCGGATTGCATTTTTCAAGGAACGGGGTTTGAACCGATCGAGGACCGGAGTGAGACTTCCTCCGGAAGAGAACGTATATGCCAGTCTGATAACTCTTGAATCGTCCTATTCATCGGTCCTCCCGGACGTACGATCGCGGGGTCCCGAAACGGCACCGATAGCGCTCCGTTGGCAGGAACCGCTTGAGCTGCGGGTTTTTGTAGATAAAAGTGTTGTGGAAGTTTTTGTCAACGGCAGACAATGTGTGGCAATGAGAGTTTATCCCGGACTGGAAGAAAGTGTAGGAGTTTCCTTGCGGTCGCAGGGACAAGACAGTGAGCTATTGGCGCTGGAAGCTTATCAGATGAAGAGTATCTATGAATAAGGAATGCATGAATGAATGATCATGATCAATGAGCTATGATCAATGAACAATGGGCTCGTGGCCGGATCACGAGAGCGTCCATTTTTTTCTTCTTCATACTAAACGTGGCTCTTTCCGCTTGTTCCGGCTCCTCGAAAAAGGACGACTCCGGGATCGAAACCCCGCTTTTGTATTCCAAAGAACCAAATGATATTACCGGCAAGTTTTACATTCCCCCGGTGGCTAATCCTGCTAAGGGACCCTATGTAAAGGGAGAGCTGCTTTATCCCCTTGATAACAAGCCTACCCCTCAGTGCCATAGCTCCACAATCGTTGAGACTCCCTCCGGCCTGGTCTGTGCCTTTTTTGCGGGAACCCACGAGAAACATCCGGATGTGGGAATATGGGTCTCCCGGCTGGAGGATGGAAGTTGGACTTGGCCCGAGGAGGTAGCCAACGGCGTACAAAATGGTACGCCCCGACACCCGTGCTGGAATCCGGTGCTGTTTTTGCCAAAAAACGGTCCGCTACTTTTATTTTATAAAGTCGGACCCAGTCCAACCGAATGGTGGGGTATGCTTACGACCTCCAACGACAACGGTAGAACCTGGTCTGTAGCTAATAAACTGGGTGAGGATTCGATGGTTGGGCATCTTTTGGGGCCCGTTAAGAATAAGCCCTTACAACTGGCGGACGGGACCATATTGTGTCCTAGCAGTACGGAGATAAGGGCGGAGGTAATGGGTATTCAGTGGAAAGTTCATTTTGAGCTGACCAGGGACCTGGGTCAAACCTTCAGCGTGGTAGGACCGATCAATGACGGCATAACCTTCGATGCAATTCAGCCGACCGTCCTGATCCACCCGGGGGGAAGAATGCAGATACTATGTCGAACCCGGCAAGGAGTGGTTGCTCAAAGCTGGTCCAATGACCATGGGCGCAGCTGGAGTGAAATGAGGGCTACCGAGCTGCCCAATCCCAATGCCGGAATCGACGGTCTCACCCTTAAAGACGGACGCCAGTTGTTGGTCTATAATCACACCACCCGGGAGGGAAAAGGCGGAAGTGGCCGGCATTTATTGAATGTTGCGATGTCCGAAGATGGTAACGATTGGATCCCGATACTGACCTTGGAAGACGATACCCGAAATAAAGCCGGCTATTCCTACCCCGCAGCAATCCAGACCGGGGATGGCTTGGTACATATCACCTATACCTATGAAAGGGTTAGTATCAAACATGTAGTCCTGAACCCAACGCTATTATGACCATACATTCATCCATTCATCCATTTATTCTCTCCTTGGTTTAGGATTTTTGGATAAATTTGGCTTTTGAATTGAATTTGAAAAAAGACTTTAACATTCAGATATATGGTTTTTGTAATCAAAAGAGGCAAAATTCGGGATTGCATCAACCGGCCCGTCTAGATTCAGAATGATCTTGAGGATCCTTATAACCGGGACAATTACCATTGGCCTTCAATTCGCCGGCTTGGGCCAAGAGGCGAGTGTCCTATTTAAAGGCAAGTCCCTGGTAGGGTGGGAAGGGAAGCTGGAGATGTTCGGGGTCGAGAAAGCCTGGTATAAGGATATTAAGATTGCCGAGCTTGGATAGTTTTGCATTCGATTGGTGCTTAATAATTGTAACCTATTAAATGGTCTTAGCGAAAATGAAATCTCTATCAACTATCGGCTTGGGATTTTTTCTGAGTTTCTTCCTGGGCTGTGAAAAAGCCATGGATCCCCATACGAACGTTCCAATAATCGATGAAATAGACAGCATCAGTTACAGTGTTGGGCTTTTAGCCGCTCAAAGTGCCAAAGCTCAAGGATTTGAGGAAATTGATTTGCGAGTATTGGAAAAAGCGGTCAATGATGTTTTTTGTGACAGCACGCTACTTGTGGATTTTGCGCATGCCAAATATCTGCTGCAAAGTTACGCCCAAAAGAGGTTTATGGCCCAGCAAGAAGAACGGAAAAGGCAGGAAACATTGTTTCTGGAACGTAACAAAACCAAAAAGGGAGTTATTTCCTTACCGAGTGGGTTGCAATACAAGGTGATCACTCAGGGTACTGGTGAAAAACCCTCCTATTTTGATCAGGTAGCGGCCCATCTTCATGGTGAGACCCAAGATGGAGCGGTCATTCAAAGTTCGCTGGACGAGGACCCGCCAACTTTTCGCGTCAGAGGGACACCACCAGGCCTGCAAGAGGCGCTTCAACTTATGCCTGTAGGCTCAAAATGGCAATTGTTTGTTCCTTCTCATCTGGGCTATGGTTCCCGCGGTTCTGTAAGTGCCGGTGTAGAACCCAACACACTCCTGATTTTTGAAGTGGAGCTTTTATCTATTTATTGACCAAATTCAAATGGCCAGACAACAGCTCAAATCGCACCCCCTTCAGGCATCTTTTCGTTTTTCTGATTTTGCCCGCTTAAGCATGTCAACCGAATGAAAAGCCCGAATTGTCGGAACAACGGCGTGTCAGGCTACGGAAAATGCTCTCAAAGGAATAGAGGTGGCTGAGGGACTGCAGGTTCAACTGTTTGCTCCCGAACCATTGATCCGTAATCCCACCAATATGGACATCGATGACCGGGGAAGTCTGTGGGTAAGCGAAGGAGTGAACTATCGGCCCAAAAGGGAATCTGGATAATGAATATATCGAAGAGGATGACCAGATAGGCATTCTGGAAGACGTTGATAAGGAATAATACCTCCATGTTAAAATTGCTGCTGATCGTCGCTCTGCCTTTCTCCCTGCTAAGAGCCCAGGACGCAAGCCTTCCCAACTTGATTCTTATTTTCTGCGACGATTTGGGATATGGAGATTTAGGCGTTTATGGATCCGAGTTGCACAGGACTCCGAATATTGACAAAATGGCCTCGGAGGGACGCGTATTTACTGATTTTTACAGTACCAGTGGGGTATGTACACCTTCGCGATCCAGCCTGATGACGAGCTGTTATCCAAGAAGGGTTAACATGCATCAGAATGCTTATCCCCCGGAGAATACAGTGATGCGTCAAGTCCTGTTTCCGGTGGCTCACCGAGGCCTCCATCCAGGTGAGGTGACTATCGCTGAGCAATTGAAGCAAGTTAGTTACGCCACGGCCTGCATTGGCAAATGGCACTTGGGGGATCAACTGGAGTTTCTACCAACTCGCCAGGGTTTCGATTACTATTATGGCATCCCCTATAGCAACGACATGGGAACAAAGCAGTTTCCGATCAACCCACCGTTGCCTCTTATGAGAAATGAAGAAGTCATCGAGGCCCCGGTTCAACAGGAAACCCTAACCCAGCGTTACACTGCGGAAGCAGTTTCCTTCATTGAGTCCCATCAAAACGAGCACTTCTTTTTATACCTGCCCCACACTATGCCTCGTAACCCGGTGCATGCCAGCAAGGATTTCGCCGGTAAATCCAAGAACAACCGATATGGCGATGCCATTGAGGAAATTGATTGGTCCACAGGAGTAATTTTAGACAGATTGCGATCCTTGCAATTGGATGACAAGACTTTGGTAATATTCACTTCCGATAATGGCGCTTCCAGTGCCTGGGGAGGCAGCAATTTGCCATTATCAGGCTTCAAAGGAAGTGTGAACGAGGGAGGCATGAGGATACCAATGATCGCATGGTGGCCGGGAAGGGTACCCGCCAAGACTCGAAACGCGGCCCTGTGTACAACCATGGATCTGTTTCCTACCTTTTCAGAGCTCGCTGGAGTAGAAGTATCAGAGGAGCGGCCGATCGATGGCAAAAGTATTAGTTCATTGCTGTTGCAGGACCACGACCGGAGTCCTCACCAGGTTTTCTTCTTTTACCAGATGGACCAGTTGCAGGCCGTCAGGTCCGGTAAGTGGAAATTATATCTCCCTCTTGACGAGCGGATGATAAGATTCTGGGACGATGAAATGGAAACTAATATACCCGCTGAACTTTATGACCTCGAGGATGATATTGGCGAAAATATCAATCTGGCAAATGAGCGTCCGGAAGTTGTCGGGAGATTGACTGATTTGGCTAACCAGGCGCGCAAAGACCTGGGAGACAGGAATCGACCCGGTTTAGGACAAAGGTCCGCGGGACTGGTGGAGAATCCAACGCCTCGCGTACAATAGGCCAGGGGCCCTAGAGGGAGTTGATCCTTTCAAATTAGCAGGCAAAACCGTCCGGCAGTTCCGACTACGGACCCATAAGTGGAAAAAATTCGGCCAGGATAATCACGATAATGAACCCGATCACACCCATCACAGAAAATACGGACGACGAGGTACGAAGCGTTTCTCTCTCGGTCATTCCGCTCATTTTACCTACCACCCAAAATCCGCTATCGTTCATCCATTGCAAAGGCTTTGAGCCACAACCAATTACAAGGGCCAAATAGACCGGATGAAATGGCAATTGGCCCATTTGGGCGACACCGCCAACAATGCCAACCGAAGTGATCATGGCCACCGTAGCCGACCCCTGGGCTCCTCTCATTATGACCGTAACCAAAAAAGCCAGAGGCAGCAGGGCAATCTGGTATTCATTTGACAGCTCCTGGATCCGGCTTGCAATGCCGGTCTGTTGTAAGATCCCGCCAAACGCCCCGCCCATTGAGGTGATCAAGATAATTAGACCAGCACTCTGCAGGGATTCAAGCAGGTAGCCTTTCAGTTTTTGCTGATCCTGTTCCTGCGAAGCCAGGGTGCCAAGTGCTATAAGCGCCGCCAGCGTAAGGGCAATGTTAGGGTCCCCTACAAGGGAGAAGACTGAAAGAAAGAGACCTTCGGAATTGCTCATCATTGACCGGGAAATCGTGTTTCCAGCGATTAAGATCACGGGGAGAATTATCGGTATCAAGGAGAGCCCCAAGGATGGCAGATGATGATCCTCTCTTTTCATCAATTCCTCTAATTCGGACATGGAAACATCCCCGGAGTTTCGTAAGGGTATAGTCCAACGCCGGTTCGCCCAGACTGCGTAGAAATAGCCACCGGTGACAGTGAATAAGCCAAGGGCCAAACCGCCTAGCATCATTACGCCAATGTCCACCCCCAGTTCTGATGCCACAAACAAAGGCCCGGGAGTGGGTGGGACCAGGGAATGGGCCATCCCGGCACCGGCAACGATGGTAGTGATGTATAGCAAGTAGTTCTTCCCGGTTCTGAGGGTCATGGCCTTGGCCAGTGGCACCAATAGATAGAAGACGGTGTCAAAGAATACAGGTACTCCCAGGGTAAAGCCACTGGAAAGAAAGGCCAGAGGTGCCTTTTTTTCACCAAAGAGTTTCAAGGCTTCCCTAACAATTCGATCGGCACCCCCACTTCGCAGCAAACAGGTGCCAATGACGGAGGCCATCGCAACCAGGATCCCGATCTTGGAAGCTGTATTTCCAAATCCACCGGCTATCCTCTTGCCCACCGACTGATTAACAAAACCAGAAGCCTCTTCAGGCGACATACCTTGAGATTGAGCAAATTGAAATAGGTTGGTTTCCCCGGTTAACAGGCTAACTGTAATTGCCGCTAATAGTAGCGCTACGACCGCATGCAGCTTAAGGACGAGAATGCAACCTATAATGACCGCAATGCCAATGAAGAGTAAGATAATCGGATCCATAGTATGGGATTAGGCTCTAGACTGGAAAGATCATCTCACACCGCCGAATAAACTTAATGAATGGACACAGCCCCCTTGGGCCATCGGATTGCCGGTCATAAAAAACGGATTAATCCTGAAATTGCGCAGAATATCGGAAACTATCATTTCAAAGTCAAAGGTGTGGCGCTAAACCAGTGGCTTGCGGCGCTGGTTTTAGTTACTTCGCCCTTTCAGGGCTAAGAATTGAGGGTGCGTCCTAAACCAGTGGCTTGCGGCGCTGGTTTTAGTTACTTCGCCCTTTCAGGGCTAAGAATTGAGGGTGCGTCCTAAACCAGTGGCTTGCGGCGCTGGTTTTAGTTACTTCGCCCTTTCAGGGCTAAGAATTGAGGGTGCGTCCTAAACCAGTGGCTTGCGGCGCTGGTTTTAGTTACTTCGCCCTTTCAGGGCTAAGAATTGAGGGTGCGTCCTAAACCAGTGGCTTGCGGCGCTGGTTTTAGTTACTTCGCCCTTTCAGGGCTAAGAATCGAGGGTGCGTCCTAAACCAGTGGCTTGCGGCGCTGGTTTTAGTTACTTCGCCCTTTCAGGGCTAAGAATCGAGGGTGCGTCCTAAACCAGTGGCTTGCGGCGCTGGTTTTAGTTACTTCGCCCTTTCAGGGCTAAGAATCGAGGGTGCGTCCTAAACCAGTGGCTTGCGGCCCTGGTTTAGTTACTTCGCCCTTTCAGGGCTAAGAATTGAGGGTTGCGCTAAATAATCCGCGGTGAGCAAGTCTAGTGATGACCTCCTTTCTGAGGTTGAGTTGCATAATCTGCGAAGCCCCGAAGGGGCGCAGTAAAACTTAGGGCAGGGCGTGGCCCTGCCCTAAGGTCGGAACAAAATCAAGCCCTGAAAGGGCGAAGTAATATTTAGTGCATGGTCAATGTCTTCGCAGTTCTTCAATCCCACACATACCGTTCATCGTAAGGAATCTCGTGCAGTTCAAGGAATGTTAGGTACTCCTCTCGAAAAGATTTCTTTTGATGATGTTGCCGTTGGTTAAGAATATATTGAACAACAGTGACCACGTCCTTTGGATTCACTGAAAAGGCTCCATATCCATTTTGCCAATAGAATTTGGAGAATTCCGATCCTTTAGATTTGATCCATTTGAGGATCTCTTCTTGATTAGCTCCATATAATCCATCAATGCAATCTTCTTGGAGAGGTTGCATAGCACGTGAATGTGATCACGATAACCGCCCACTTGTATCGCAGGGCACTCGATTTCTCTGCTGATGCCACCGAGATATTGGAATAACTCGGTTTCAATCTCGTCAGAAATTAATGGCTGTCGGTATTTTGTACTAAAAGTGATGTGTAGATAGTTTTTGACAAGTGATTGTCCCATTGGTAATTGGAGTGATAATAGTCTTCAAAGAGGAAGTTCTGGTCGGTGATTTAGGCAGTTTATTAATTGAGGGTTGCGTGCTAAACCAGGTCTTATGGCCCTGGTTTGCCTACTTCGCCCTTTCAGAGCTCATTTTGCTCTATGCTAATACCCATCCTCTTGCCCCGGACTCAAATACCAGTATCCAACAGCCTGGAACAAACAAATATTTTCTTCATTATCACCCCACTTGTCGTTTTTGTACTTGTCGATAACCGCCGAAAATGATTCCTGGAACGGAATGTTATCCGCTAAATGAAACCGGCTTACAATAGTATGTCCATTGCCGTCAATGGCCGTAAATGGCTGGGTAGCGAAAGGACTATCAAACAAAGCGAACGGTGGTTCCGCCGACCAGGCATAACCAATATAATCCTCGCTGCCTGTTCCGTAAGTAGAGGGAAACTTCTCACCATCAACAAAAAACTTCTCGTCGCCTTCGCCCCACCACCAGTTGATCGTTTTGTAACCCCATTTGCCGTACCACCAGTTCACTGCCTCCTCATCCGGTTCTTCCCATTCGTTTTGGATGTGCAGGGTCACGCCGCAAAATCTCCCTTTCCCGTTGGTCACCAGTAATGGCCAGTCAATTTCCCTGCCATTACTTTGGACTTCCTCTTTGAACGCCCCATTGTGCCACTTGGAGTGAAAACGCAGTAGCTCATCCGCAGATCGCTCCAGCTCGCGGTGGATAAGATCGATGCTTAGTTCATGGGTCTTGCGACCCTTATTGAGGAGCTCCAAATTCGCACTTTTTGAAAACGGCATGAACCAATTGGAATACAGATAACCGGGAAGAGCGCCGATAGGATAGGAGCGATATGGGTAAACGTCGGGATAGGTGCCGAAGAATACTCCTATAGGCGCTAGGACCGAGGGTTTGGTATCATCGTCCCAGGTGATCCTTACCCAAATGTTGCGAAGCATTTCTTCCTTATCTTCAGAGGCAGCATATCGGTATTTATCAAAGTTGATGGCAAAATGTGTGACAGCCCGATTTCCGGTCAGCCTTTTCAGGACATTCACGTCATCCGACTCCAGTGCAACCGCCAAACGCTCCACAGTTTCATCTTGGTGGGTTCTGTACTGATAGCCCCTATTGGCCAAATCCCGGTCGGCCTCAGCCAGCGCAATTGATGCATCTTTCCTATAAACCCCATCGAAATCAGGTAGGTTAACGGTCTTAGGGTAAGTGGTATATGTGATATGGTAGTACATGCCCCATCCCTCCTCCAGGACAATTCTGCAATGTTCATTGTATGGAATTGGAATAAACCGGTTACGGCCCCTGGATAGGGTTGGCATCAAATTCGGCAGGTTTATTGAAGGAATTCCCGGAAGGCCCTTGGGAATACCCCCATGATCAACAATTTTGTCAAAGAAATCAGTGAAGGGCACATCAATTATCGGTTCTTGCTGGTGGTCGATGTAGATCTTAATGTGTCCAGTCTGGGCTAGGGCGCTCCATACCCGCCAAATAACTCCCGGCCCGTCTTTTTCGAATACGACAATCCCGCTTCCCTCCTCACGAATAAAACCGGTGCCATCTCGGTTAGCTGGCCAGTCCATGTATGATTGGGTTTCCTGGTCGTATCGAGATTTGCGATCATAACTGGAAAAATTCCCGGATTGCTCGCCCTCCATTGGCGGTGTAGCCAGATACTCCATGTCATAGAGTCTTCTCACCAAGTCCGGATATGTTAAACTGTTTTGTGAAAATCCCGCTGCATGGACTAAGATCAGCGAGCTCACAATGAGCACTTCTTTCTTGATTTTCATAGGATTTAACTTGATCCTTTTCAGATCAGCGCTTTGTAGTGAGGCATACAAAAATATGGATGCCAGAAACATTTTCGGTGTAAAAATCAGTCATTTTAGGTGGAAAATCTGATCAGCGTCTTAGCGTCCAGCGGAGATCATAATTGTCACTTGTCACCAATGTCTATCCATCTTCTCGCCGTTTGTTAACAAACCACATACAATCCCATCACAGGCATGCACTCGCTCCGTTTTATGACCATCCGAATCAACTACAATGTTGATTTGTTTATTTATTGGATCGTCGATTCGTAGTCCAGTTTTGCTGATTATTGTCCACTCATGGCTCATCAATGGCTAGCCGTCATCAGATTTACCTCCTATTCCATGTTCTTGCTACAGAAGCTCTGGATCCTTTTCAGCGTCTGCCTTTCTGTAGAGATACGGATCAATGCTAATCACAGGCTCTACTGGTGCCCCTTCGAAATACCTTAGAATGGCCTGGACGGTCAGTTGCCCAATTTTGTCTGGAAATTGAATGGGATCAGCGTAAATCTTTCCCTCCTTTATCGCCATTTTCGCTTCAGGCAAACCGTCAAATCCAATTACGGTTACCTGATTTTGCTTGCCAAATTTTTCTAATGCTGAGTAGGCGCCTAAGGCCGCCGGATCATTGTGCCCGAATATTCCTGCCAATTCCGGATGGGCCTGCAGAACATCACCCGTAACTTGATTGGAAATGTCCCGCCGACCATAACATTCCAGTACTTTAACGATTTCAATTTTCCCGGCAGGCTCGTTTTCATTGTAGTTGTTGATCACTTTACTGAAACCGGCGACTCTTTGCCTGACTGACTCGGTAGCCGTGTTATCCAGGATCATTACTTCCCCTCCTTTTCCGCCTAGAACTTCAATCATAGCTTGACCTGCCTGAATTCCACCTTCAAAGTTGTCGGTTGCAATGGTAGACACCACTTGTGCAGTGGAATCAGAGCAACCCGTATCAGCCATAAACACTGGAATGCCGGCATGGTTAGCCGATTTAACTGCAGATCCAATTGCATGCGCATTGACGGGAGTTATGATTATCGCCGAGGCCTTCTTGGCGATCAAATCCTTCACCTGCCAGTCTTGCTTGTCCGGATCCCCGTCTGCACTTAAGATTTCTGCCCGATATCCATGTTTATTGGCTTCAGCTTCAGCAGCCTTTGCCAGCACATTAAAAAAGGGGTTGTCAGAGAGCATGATGGAAATGCCAATGAGTCCTTTGCTGGTATCGTGCGAAGTGCTTTTTTCCTGGTCGTTTTTATTCCCTCCTGCACACCCATTTAAGAAGATAAGCCACCAAAAGGCTCCTAGCCATGATAGAAGATGTTTATTTGAATGCATACAAACTTAATGATTGGAAAAGGTACCTCATTTTCCGGGGGATTGAAATACTTGGACTACGTACTTGGTTCTCAAAACTTAGTTTACAAACTGCTCTGTACCTGGTTTTTGGTTATTGTATTGAATAGAACTCCGGGGAGGGGCCTCAGTCATGTTAAAGCTTCGCGATCCATAATAACGTTAGTTCTTTTAAGCACAACGATTTTTGGTTGCTCTGGCCCCATAGAAAATATTAGTTGATTTGTTGATTCGTTGATTTATTGATTCGGTTATTGGGCCGGGATATGCGTTCTTGGTATTTTGTAGTCCTTTCAAAGAACGTGTCTAAACCGAATTATTTCCTGGGCCTTGATTTTGGTACCACCAGCCTATCTGCGGTCCTGTGGGACAAGACATCAGGACTTGTTAAAAAATCAATTAGTCTTCCCCATGACGCATATATCGAGTTTCCTGATCCATGGCGGAAAGAGCAGGATTTGCAGCGGTTGGAGAGATGCTTGTTCGAAATTCTCGATAAACTCTTTCCGCTTGAGGGGGCAGCTCTCCATGGTATCGGCCTTACAGGGCAAATGCACGGTATTATAGGACTAAATCCCGCAGGTACTCCGGTCACCAACCTGGTCACTTGGCAGGACGACAGCGGCAATCAGGTAAGGCGACATGGAAAATCACTGCTGGAGGAAATGGAGGAAGTGGCACCAGGTCTTCAGCCCTCGGCCGGATATGGGCTTGTAACGCTCTTTAAATGGTCTATTAGTGAGCAACGTGATGATATCGCCACCTTCTGCACTGTTCCAGATTATTTTGGCATGCTTCTTTGCGACAAAAACCCAAACCTTATCGATGCAAGCATGGCCCAAAGCGTAGGTGCTTTTGATGTTTTCAATAATTCGTGGCGTTCCGATCTTATCAAACAACTGGATCTGCAACGAATTTCATTTCCGACAATCGTTGATCGGGGCACTACGATTGGTATTGTAACCCACTCATATTTTGAGAAAATGGCAGAGATGCCCATTCGTGTAGCGGCATCCATTGGTGATAATCAAGGCAGCTTTTTGGGCAGCGTCGACCATTCGGATGGTGCCATGCTTATTAATATCGGCACCGGGACGCAGACATCGATAGGAGCCCACCATGACAGTTTGCATGAGGTAATTCCCTACGTTGACGGTAAAGAAATCGAGCTCCGGCCCCTAATTAAGGGTAAATATCTTTTCACCGTTAATTTGATCAGCGGAGGTACCGTTTATGACACGCTTTACGGATTTTTTCAAAAATGCGGTTCAGATCTGTTCGATGCAGGAGCTGAGGGGCTTTGGGAACGGATGGCAGTGGTCGGTCCTCAGGGATTGGCAGAAAAAGAACCGTTAAGCATTAAACCACTTTTTGGCGGTACCAGGGGAAATCCCTCTGCCCGGGGGAAAATCGAAAATATTAACCTGGACAACCTCACTCCTGAAAACCTCATTTATGGTACCCTGAAAGGGATCTCGGAACTACTGAAAGCCGCAATTCCATCCAGGATCCTGGAAGGCGTGGACCTGATCGTTGGTAGCGGCAACGGCTTAAAGAAGAACCCCTTACTCCAGGAATTAATTGGCAAAGCGTTTGGAAAGGAATTTATTCTGTCTCAAACGGATGAGGAGGCTGCGGTGGGTGCGGCCAAATGGGTTTCCGATCATTTGACAAATGAATAAATGATTTTTGAAAACGGAGAAAATTCATTGGTTGCAAGTGCACCCTTCATTGTTTTCAAACAAGTTAATGGAATAAAAAGGATGGCAATTGATTGTCAGGATGGGCTTTTTCTCAGATTCCTCTGTGTAAGTCTCTGTGGTAAACCTAGCTTGATGCTCTGGTACAAAACCTACTGACTGATTAATATTGCATAATATTGATTCTGAATAGACCTAGATCTCAATTTACATGACCAAAAAGTTAATAACGACCGTGTTTATAGTTTCATTGGCCGGAATGATCGCAGGTTGTTCAAGCCAATCCGAACAAAGCGAAGCAGCCAAAAAGAAACAACTAACCCCCATCACGGTCTATGGCGATGCAACGTGCGATCACTGTATCGAACTAATGACGAAATTGGATTTGCATAATCTGACCTATACTTTCCACGACGTTCAACGTAATCTGACTCGTGCGAACGAAATGATCATGAAAATCCAGGCAATTGATTACCGTGGTAATGTATCATTACCAGTTCTCGAAGTGGGAGGAGAATTACTTGTCAGCCCGACGATTGACCAGGTAATCGAGAAGGTGAAGGTTGAAGATTGAGAATTGAAGGTTGTACGTCCCTGATATAGGTTGACCACTTTTTAAACGATCGACTTATATGAAAGCAACCCAAAAAGCCATTCGAAAGAAGCGAGTATTCAGTGATGAATTGAAGCGGGCCATTGTTACGGAATTTGAAAGTGGAAAGTACAGTGTCCCTCAACTGGAGAAACTTCATGGGATCAACAACGCGAACATTTACCGTTGGATCTACAAATTCTCTACCTTTAACGAGAGAGGCTATCGAATTCTGGAGATGAAAAAAAGCACTACATCAAAGGTTAACGATTTAGAAAAACGGATTAAGGAGTTGGAACGTGTGGTAGGTCAAAAACAGATCAAGATTGATTATTACGAAAAGATGATCGATCTGGCCAAGGAGGAATTGGATATCGATCTGAAAAAAAACTTCGACACCCCACAATCAACTGGTTCCGGAAAAACCAAAGGAAAGTAAATTTCTCGATGAATCAGCTCTATCGTGCCATAGGAATCAGCAAACAGGCAATACATCAGTATGCAACCAGGCAAGCTGTCTTTGATCAAAAGGTAGAACAGCTGGTCCTGGAAGCTGATGGGATACGCCAGGAACATCCTGGTTGTGGGGTGGAAAAAATGTACCGGACCTTAAAACCCGGATTTATCGGCAGAGATCGCTTTGTAGACCTTTTAATGAGTCTTGGTTACCGTTTGAGAAGAGCCAAGAACTATAAACGAACTACCCGGGCTTCGAAGCTTTATTATCCAAACCTGATCAAAGGATTTGAACTAACGTCTCCTTCAACGGTCTGGCAATCAGACATCACCTTCATAGAAGTGGGAAACCGGTTTTATTACGGGGTCTTTATTCTGGATGTCTATACCCGAAAAATAGTAGGCTACCAGGTATCGGATCATATGCGGGCTACAGCGAACGTAAAGGCATTGCTCATTGCCTTGAAAGATCATCCCCCTCCCCGGATCCATCATTCCGACAGAGGAGGTCAATACATCTACGAAGAATATGTAGACCTACTAAAATCCAACCGATGTGATATCAGCATGGGGCTAACCGCTCAGGATAATGCGTATGCAGAGCGCTTTCACAGGACCTTGAAAGAAGAATATTTGTATTACTGGAAGCCGACCAATTTCTATCAACTGAAAAGGTATGTCAAAAGAGCGGTTGACCATTATAATCAAAAAAGAACCCATGAAAACTTAAACGATGTTTCACCCATGGATTTTGAAAAGGACTGGTCCTTGTTGCCAATTAACCGAAGACCTTCATTGTCCATATTTAATGATGAATTATTAACCAAAAGTGGTCAACACTAATCAGGGATCTTCAAGCGCTCCCCTAGAGCCGATTGAAACCAACAATGAGGGTAGGTTCAACCGGCCGCGAACAAAATATTCTCTTTGGCCCTGGTTGAGTTTTTCTTTCGCGGAACCATCAAATGCCCATTCCAGCGCATTCTTCAATAAGAATATGTTAGAGAATAGCTGGCTGTTATGAGCGGTGGCATCGCCTGCGACAATATTAAATTGCCATTTGTAAGGACTTCCAACGATTGACGCTGGTTGGTTGGTCGCATTGTAGAGGCCGGAGTAATTTGAAGTATTGAGCCCTATAAAGTCCTGGGCCGTTAGCGTTTCACAAAAACACAGAAATAGAATTAGTATTCGTTTTTTTTCCTTCAACTCCTAGCCATAAAATATTACGAATCCCGTGCAATCGACAGTCCCTAATTAAAATAGGCGTCCCTGTGGATTTTCGGTTAAGATACTAAATCGAGTTTTCATCTAATTAGAAACGGTTTGAATCTCGAATAATTGAATCAATTGTCAGGAAAATCAACAAACAATGCGGCTCAAGCGCAGAGTTGGATGTCTTTAGCTCAAAAGTTTAATGAAAAGCTGGATTCCCCAAAGCCAATAGGGTAGTTTGCTACCTCGTGGATTTGAACTAGTTTTCCACCTCAAATCCGATGTAAAAAGCAGTCAAACATTCGAATATTATGAATACAAGAATTTGGTTGATCACAGGATGTTCAACTGGTATTGGCCGGGAGTTGGCCTTAACGGTGGCTGAAAACGGTGATACCGTGGTAGGCACGGTAAGGAAGAACGGAGACCTTGAAAGCTTCAATCAGGTGAATCCGGGAAAAACATTCGGTATAATCATGGATGTTGCCAACAGCTCACAAATACACGAAGGAGTGCAAAAGGCGGTAGACACATTTGGGCGAATTGATGTTCTGGTGAACAATGCAGGCTATGGGTCACTGGGAGCGGTGGAGGACATCCCGGCACCGGAGGTTCAAAGACAATTTGATGTCAATGTCTTCGGCGCAATAGACCTAATCCGGTGTGTCCTTCCGTCAATGAGAACCCAAAGATCGGGTCACATTCTCAATATCACCTCTATTGCGGGATTGCAGGGTTATGCCGGCGTGGGCATATACAATGGTTCAAAGTTTGCCCTGGAGGGACTTGGAGAAGCCTTAGCGAAGGAGGTCAGGCATTTAGGTATCAAGGTAACCAATGTAGAACCGGGCCCATTCCGTACTGACTGGGCAGGTCGCTCGGCCACTTATAATCACACCAAGATCGATGATTACCAGGAATCGGCAGGTGCATCCACCAAGTCTCTTGAAGGAGTCAACGGCAAACAGATTGGGGACCCCGCTAAAGGAGCCCAGGCCATCTACGACCTGACTCTCCTCGAAAACCCACCAGTCCATCTTCCCCTTGGCGCCGCAGCGTACGACAGAGCCCGGGCCAAATACAAGTCGTTATTGGAGGAATTTGAGCAGTTCGAATACCTGGGCAGACCGACCGATTTTCCCGAAGGAGCTGACCCAAGGCCACGATAAAGAGATTTATGCCTCAGATCTATTATCTGCCTGACAATCGAGGAATAGAGGCCAAAAGCAATGAAACTATTCTTAAGGCTTCATTGAGATCAAATATTCCGCATGCCCACGCCTGTAGGGGTAGAGCTCGTTGTTCAACCTGTAGGGTAGTGATCTTGGAGGGGATGGAAAATTGCACTCCACCTACGAGCCGGGAAACCCGACTCACTGCCAAGTTGAGATTCGAATCCTCGATTCGACTGGCTTGCTAAACCAGGGTTCAAGGGGACATTCGGCTAAGACGCCCGGGGCGGGATGAGGTGGATATTCAGTTGACTGATCAAAGAGCTGGGATGAAGGAATATGTGGGAGAGGAAAAAAAGATCGCGATACTGTTCTCAGATATTATTGGCTACACAAACTTCGCCGAAACGCTCCCTCCATACGACGTTGTTCACGTTTTAAATCGTTACTACTTCCAAATGGACAAAATAATCACTCAGCACAAAGGGACTATTAGCGATTTCATTGGAGACGGAATTCTGGCCTTGTTCGGAATTGATGATCAGGAGGACGCTCCACTTCATTCTGTTAAATCCGGGTTGGAAATGTTTGTGGCAGTTCAGAAGCTGAATAATTACTTAAAGCCGATGTTCAACCGCACCTTCCAAATCAGAATAGGCATTCATTATGGTAACGTGGTGGTTGGGACATTCGGAAGCATAAATCAAAAATAAATATCAGCTATAGGAGATGCCGTCAACCTGGCCAGTCGAATTGAGCAAGCAAACAAGGAGACTCACACCAATCTGCTGCTCTCCCGGGACGCTTACGAGCAAGTCAAGGGAAAGGTCGATGTGGGACAAGAATTCCCGATGGATATTAGAGGTAAACAGGTCAAATATGAACTCTTTGAGGTAATTGGAATGAACGGAACTCCCGAAGATCGGTGAGAATAACAATTGAGTAGCTGTTTTCTTATAGGATCCAGCTGGTTAATCGAATGTATTTGATTATTTGGGAATATGAGGTGAAGATGGGATCTGAGGAGGCCTTTGAAAACATGTATGGTCCCAGTGGGGATTGGGCCCAGCTTTTCAATTCCGATACTGAATATTCTAAAACCATTCTTCTGAAAGACTCTCCCGAAAAACAGATATATCTAACCCTGGATTTTTGGAATTCAGAGCTGGATTATGAGGATTTTTACGCTAAGAACGAATCCGAAATTTCCAGGCTGGACGGCATTGGCGATCAACTTACCCTTTCTGAAAGATTGATAGGGCGTTTTGAAATGATTGACTGATTGCCGTTCGAGCGACCCAGGAACATGCAGGCGGCCCGGGTTTGGTATATAAAATTTAAGCCTGGGCCTGGCAACTGAAGTAGATGAATAACTAAATAATGGTCTTCAATCATCATGGGGAACTGCTCAAACAAGGTATTCATATTTTTGTTCTCTATTTTTGGTTGAATGACCACTCAAAAACCGCTATACACGGACGCCGAGATCGTTAGTGAATTGACACTTGACAATAAGGAGGTTTTTGAGCATCTATTCAGAACATACTACCATCAACTTTGTCGGTTCTCAATGAAATATGTCCGCGAAAAAGAAGCAACGGAAGAAATTGTCCAAGACATATTTCTTTATCTCTGGGAAAAAAGGCACTCCCTTAACATCACTCAGAGCCTCAAGGCCTACCTTTATACGGCCACACGGAATCGGTCTTTGAATTACATCAAAGCGAATATAAGTCGTGTTGAGATCAGCGGTGATCTTGCTGAAGAAGATCAACCTCTGTATGACCCCCAAACAAGCCAGCTGGACCCTCAAGATTTGAAGAGAATTATTTCAGAGGCAATTGAAATGCTTCCTCCAAGGTGTCGGGCGATCTTTGACTTAAGCAAGAATGCGGGATTGACCTACCAGGAAATAGCCGAAGAACTCGAAATATCAAAAAAAACAGTAGAAGCGCAGATGAGTATTGCGCTAAAGAAGCTAAGAGAAACCTTGAAGCCAGCATGGGATAAGATCATTCTTACGCTTGTTTTATGGTTAAACATTTGAAAAAAATAAAGAAAAATTTTAGGGGTTTTGGTAAGGCGGATTGACTAACATTTAGGAAGGGGATAAAACCATGCTAAATAAGGAAGAAATAGTCGTAAAATACCTTTCCGGTGAGCTTTCACCGACTGAGAAGCAGGAATTAGACGCCTGGCTAGCTGAATCCGAAGAAAATGAAACCGAACTGAATAAGTGGCAGCAGATCTGGAATGACTCCAAACTGGATGTGGACGATTTCTCTCCTGATGTGGATGCAGCCTGGGGCCGAGTTTCGCAAAGTGTTGATCAAATGGCCCCTATTGGAAAGGCCGCGCTTGAGCCCCAAATCAAACAGGTTTCCCTTACCAGCTTTATTCTAAGAATAGCCGCGGTTCTTATCATTGGCGCCACCGTTGTGTGGACCGCATATGAGATTAGTGAGGAAGCTAAACCCGGCATAGCCTGGACTGTAAAATTCACCGAGGCGGGCCAAAGATCTGAAATTCAGCTCGCGGATGGATCCAAAATTTACCTTAACACAGACAGCAAACTGGAGTATCCGGAATCTTTTGCCGCGGACTTGAGGGAGGTTCGACTGGCAGGGGAAGCGTATTTTGACATTGCTCCCAACCCTGATAGGCCCTTTGTCATAAAGACGAGCAACACTCATACCCAGGTTCTGGGAACCTCATTTAACATTGAGGCGTATCCTGATAATGACCAGGTCATTGTTTCGGTAACATCCGGCCAGGTATTGTTTTCGGAGGAGGGTAATGAAACCAACCAAGTCGACCTAACCCAAGGATTTCAAGGTGTATTTTCGGGTCCTGGTCAGGAGGTGCTGCGGCAAGAATACGCAAACACCAACTTCATCGCTTGGCAAACGGGCATCCTTACCTTCGATCATACTCCTTTATCTCAAGCCGCTGAAACACTGTCTGAATTCTATGGTAAGTCGATTATCATTCGAGGGGATAGCTTTGGCCGCTGCCGACTTACGTCAACCTTCGATAACCAGCCTTTATCAGAGGTTCTGGAGGTTATCGAACTGGTACTGGAAGCCCAGGTTCGGAACGAGGACAACCAGGTTATTATTACCGGGGCAGGCTGCCATAATTAAAGCCAAAAGGACTAAATTTGGCCGGTTTGGCGGCTTGATAAAGGAATGAGAATTATTATAAAAAGCGGGATTTGTGTTTTCACAGCACTTCTGATCTCCTTACCGCTTTTTAGTCAAACCTCAAAATTAGATCAAACCATCACCCTATCTCCGGGACGTCGATCAATTGAGTCCGTCTTAGAAGAGATCCAACAGAAAACCGATCTGAGATTTTCTTACAGTTCTGATCTAGTCCCGGTTCAGAGAATAGTAAGCGTTTCCGTAGGGTCTAGATCCGTCGTGTCCATCCTCAAAGATATCCTCAGCGGACTCGAAGTTGAGTATGAGGTGAGAAACAATCTGGTGTTGTTAAAAAAAAAAGAAAAAAGAATAGCTCAGGATAAGTATACCATTAGTGGAAATGTCAAGGAGTCGCTGACCGGGGAATTTCTCATTGGAGCCAATGTGTATGTCAACGAGCTTCAGGTGGGTGTGACTTCGAATTTATATGGATTTTACTCTTTGACCCTTCCCAAAGCGGAGTACGAGGTCAACTATTCTTATATCGGATTCAAGTCGGAGCTTACTACGGTAAAATTGGACCGAAATATTACTTTAGATGTGCACCTCGAGCTAGACACCTCGCATCTCGCAGAGGTGGTCATCATACCCGAGGAGGAAAAGGACAAGAATGTGACCAGCACCGTATTGAGTGCTCACCGAATGGAAATGAAAACTTTTAACAAACTGCCTTATTTATATGGTGAGGTTGACGTCATAAGAAGCATTAAGTTCTTACCGGGTGTGACATCCATTGGCGAGGGTTCGGTTGGATTTAACGTTCGAGGCGGTGGCATTGACCAGAATTTGATCCTCCTGGACGAGGCCCCACTTTATAATTCTTCCCATTACTTTGGGTTGGTTTCGGTATTCAACCCCAACGCCATAAAAAGTGTCCATCTGTACAAAGGCGCCATACCAGCTTCTTACGGAGGTGCGGTATCATCCGTATTGGATGTGAGACTAAAAGAAGGCAATAACAAGAAGATAGGAGGCTCAGGGGGCGTTAGCACAGTGGCGGCCCGCCTAATTGTGGAGGGCCCATTAGTTAAAGAAAAGGCTTCGTTTCTGGTGGCGGGACGTACGTCAATGGGTGATCCTACCAATATCAGCCTGCCCAACACCGATCTTCGGGAATTGAGCCGGCTTTTTCGATTTAAATGCCAAACTCAATTATACATTAGACAAAAAGAACAGATTATACGTTTCGGGATATCACGGGAGAGACAATCAACAATTTATTACCAGCGTCGAGAATCGGTGGGGTAACACCGCGTAGACCATGCGCTGGAATCATATTTTTTCCGAAAGACTTTTTTCGAACTTCACCGGTGTAGTAAGTCACTACAAATATCAGATTGGCAATCTGGAAGGAGGTCAGCGGGCCGACTGGAATGCGGATATACTCAACATTAACCTCAAAGCAGATTTTACCCACTTCTTAAATCCACTAAATCGGTTGGACTTTGGAATGAACCTGTTCATAAATCGATATGAACCCGGAAGATTTCGGCCCGATACCACTGAGAGTAACCTCAACGCCTTTAATCTTGAACGCGAGAATTCGGTGGAGCCGGCTATTTATTTCAGTGATGAATTCGCAATCAGCGGCCGTTTCACGCTCAACTATGGTCTCAGGTACTCGTTGTTTCATAATTTAACGTGAGTTCGATATAAAATAGAGTAGTTTATTGATAGAAAAAAGGCAAAAAATTAGTATATTAAGTCATTGACAATCAACAAAATAACTAATATTTCTGCCTATGTTAACTGCTACTAAAATTACTGAAATTTTTTGTTCCATTGACGATTTTTGTCTGGATTTTGTCCCAAAATTGGAAAAAAGATTGCTGGGAAGTAAAAAGCGCAACAAACCTGGTAAGCTTTCTTTATCCGAAGTAATGACTATACAGGTCTTGTTCCAGATCTCAGGATATCGAAATTTCAAGACCTTTTACAACACATACGTTTGTGGCCACTTGCGCTCCTTCTTTCCTGATGTGGTAAGCTATAACCGAATGGTAGAACTTTGTAGTGGAAGTCTTCTGCCAATGGCTATTTATCTGAAAACACAAGGGACTGGACAGTGTACAGGTATAAGTTTTATAGACAGCACTCCGTTAAGGGTCTGTCATAACAGACGGATCCATAACCATAAAGTATTTGAAGGGTTAGCTAAAAGAGGCCATTGTTCCATCGGATGGTTCTACGGGTTTAAGCTCCATCTTATCACTGCTGATACGGGTGAAATCATCGATTTTATGCTCACACCGGGCAATGTGGATGACAGAAAGCCTCTTAAAATTGAACGGTTTATTAAGAAATTATTCGGAAAGCTCTTTGGTGATAAAGGCTACATCAGTAAGGAACTTTTTAAAAATCTGTTCTTCCGCGGAGTCCATCTGATAACCAAACTCAAACGCAATATGAAGTCCTCATCCTTAACCCCCATCATGGATGCTATAATGCTCCGTAAAAGGGCTATTTGTGAGACTATCATTGATCAACTTAAAAACATCTTCCAGATTGAACACTCCAGGCACAGGAGCCCAACTAATTTCCTTACCAACCTTTTCTCGGCTTTAATCGCTTACAACTTTTGCGAAAAAAAGCCCTCAATCAAATTGAACTACCAGGACACCGGTCAACTCTTTCTCGCTCTTTAATCATTCCTTATTGTCGAACTCACGTTAATTTAGGAAGGGGGACCGTTTTTTCCTACCAACCTGGAGAGCCGAAGTCACCTGAAAACATAGTGGACACATTGAACTTTGAAAGGGGTCAGAGCATAAGGTCATATCACGGACCTGAACCACGTATTTCGGCCAGGTATCTTTTGAGCCCAAGCAGCTCGGCTAAGATTAGTTATAACCGATTGAGACAGTATAACCATTTGATCTCCAACACAGCCTACTCTTTACTTACCGATATCTGGAAGCTCAGCGGAACGCACGTCAAGCCAATGGTGGGGAATCAAATCGTTGTGGGTTATTTCAGAAATTTTCAAAATGATCGGTTTGAAGTATCCCTTGAGGGCTACTTTAAGACCACCCAGAATGTACTGGACTACAAGGATGGAGCCGATCTGTTTCTGAATCAAGCTCTTGAAACCGAGCTCTTACAAGGGCGTGAGAGGGCCTATGGAGTTGAATTCTTGGTACGGAAACCTGAAGGAAGGTTTACCGGATGGGCAAGTTACACCCTATCGAGAGTAGAGCGCAAGATCAAGGGGCCCAATCCTGAAGAGACGATCAATCAGGGAAACTGGTTTCCGGCCAATTTCGATCGAACTCATGTTCTGAAGGCAAATGGCGTAATCCAAATCAACAAGCTTTGGAGTTTGTCGGGATTTTTTATTTTTAGCTCCGGACGAGCATTTACCCTTCCCGATGGTCAATTTGGATTTGAGGATCTGATCATTCCAACCTTCTCAGACCGCAATCAGGACCGGCTACCAAGCCATCACAGACTTGATCTCTCTGCTACTAAAATGAATAAGAAAATCAAATGGAAGAGAAGAAAGCAGACATACAGAATTCGTAGAAAGGTTGGCAGTTGGACATTCTCTTTGTACAATGTTTATTCACGGGCAAACGTATTTTCGGTTCTTTTCGAAGAAGCCGGGGGAGAGGCTGAGTCAGGTTTGGTAAGATTGCCGATCCTAGGAACGATCGTGCCCTCAGTTACTTACAATTTTCAGTTTTGAGATGAGGAAGGTGATTTTCATATCGTTGGCTGCAGCAGCCATATTTAGTTGTGAGAATGGAATCGATCCTAAGGATGGCCCGGAGCGCCTGGTGGTAGAAGGCTGGATTACGGACAGGAGCGGTCCATTCGAGGTAAAGCTAACCAGCACTTCCCAATTCACGTCTCCTGGAAGCTTTCCAACTGTTTCCGGTGCCGTAGTCCACTGTGTTCGATAATTTAGGAGAGTCCTTTTCTCTGTCCAATGAGGTGCAGCCCGGAATCTATCAAACTGAATCCGACAGCCTGAACGGAATGGTGGGCCGTTCGTATGCTGTATCAATAACGCTTCCGAACGGAAATCAATACCGGTCGGAATCTGAACGCCTGAAGCCAGTGGCGGCGGTTGATGACCTTGATTGGCAGCTGGTTCTAGGGGGATTTCAGAACCTGGCAATCGCTTTGGAATTGCTAGTTACCTATTCTGATCCGCCGGGGCAGGGGGATTTTTATAGATGGAAGTTTTACTCAAATGGAAACTCGGTGAAGAGCCCGAAAATAGTGTTGGCCGATGATCGATTATTGAATGGATACCAAACCAGCTTCGCAGTCTCCCTTGCTGAACTCCCTTTTAACGCCGTTGTAAGGGTTGATCAGCTGTCGTTGACCCAAGCCGCCCATAATTATTTACAACAATTAAAATCTCAAACCGAAGATTTGGGCAAAACCTTCGGAGTGTCGCCATCCCCCGTCAACGGCAATGTTATAAGCCTCACCAAACCAAGTGAGGCTGTCCTGGGCTATTTTGGAGCCTCTGCGATCCAAAGCAAGCAGATAGCCGTCACACCATAAGTTTCCCCTTTTTTCATCAGACTGTAAGAAAAAATCCGGCGTTTTAGGGGTTGGCCGATACTCCTTTGTCATATAGGTGAAAAATGAAAAACAATGAGATCAGACAACTACAAAATCATGAAACATTTAACAATAGCTCTTCTTGCAACTTTGGGTCTAAGCGTTGTTGAAGCCACTTCACAGGAAATCGACTACAGTAACGTGTCGGATAAGAAATCGGCCTATAAAATGGAATTATTTTCCCCTCTCACTGGTAATCTTACCCTAGGTTACGAGAGGTATCTAAAGAATTGGATGGGCATTGAAACCAGATTGGGGATAATTGGCATTGGCTCAGACCCCGACAATAGGGAGGGTCGCGGAGCCTTTGTTAAGGTCGGACCAAAATTCAAACTCAAGCCGGTATTCATTGAAGATGGCATGAGAGGGTCGCACTACCTTAGAGGTTCTTACATCCGTCCTGAAATAGCAATCAGTGTTTACAATCATAATGACCTGGACGATCCGTTTGACAATGTAAGTGATCCGAATCGTGAGACAGTCTCGTCAGTGGCATTCCTTATAAATTTTGGTAAGCAGTATGTTCTCAGCAATGTTATGACTCTGGACTGGCATATCGGAGTAGGGTACGGGATCTCCAGCGGCGGGAAGGAAGAATACAACTACGGCTTCATCAACGGACCCAAGGAATCGCCTATGGCAGTGTCCGCCGGTTTCACAATCGGGTTCCTGGGCAACTAAGTCAACTTTTTATATACCCACGCACAATTTGATAGCTGAGGTCTTTGGGCTTCAGCTATCTGCATTCAGTACCCTGACCTCCACCCGGCGATTCGAAGCCTTGGCCTCATCCGTTCTCTGCCTGGTCAGTGGTTGAGACCCTCCGAAGGCCTTCAGTCGGATTCTGTTCTTTTTGATCCCCTTCTTTATCAAATAAGCTTTTACGGCCTCCACTCTGTCCTGAGAAAGCGCCATATTAGCCTCTCCATTTCCAGCAAAATCTGTGTGTCCTTCTAACTGGATCTTCATTTCACGCCTTTCCTTCATCATGGAGACCAACCGATTCAAATCCTCATGCGATGCTTCGAGAATGGTAGATTGCGCCCTTTGGAAAATCAAGTTTTGCAGAGTAAAGATTTCCCTTTGAACAGGGGACAGTCTAATATCCCTTTCCAGGTCCTCCCGGATTTCTATTTGCACCGTAAGCGGGATGTAATCGTTTGCACTGATTACCAATTTGTAAGGGCGTCCTTTGAGCACAGCCAGCTGGAAAGTGCCTGTTTCTGCATTGCTTTGGCAGAATCCAATATCTTCCCCATACGGCTCTAGTTCATAGACTATTGTTGCACCTAGCCCCTCTCCGGATTGATAATCGAGCACCACACCTTTTATGTTAGCCATGTCTTCCTGCTGGTAGGCTCGCTGGCCATAGGAGGTGAATAGCCAAAGCGACAGAAGCAGAATTAATACAATGTTGAGAAATCTCATCTTTTGTGGTTTACCACCTATAACTGTACTACAAAATAAGATTTTTGAGCTACAGTACCATGATTAAAGTCAGTTCAATAAGTACATGCCCTGGTTTAGATAAATCCCTACAAGAGTTTCCTGGTAACCTCTTCCACCTCCAAAATAAAATCCTTTCCGAATGCAATCGATGGGGTAGCAAATCCTACTTTGGGCTCAATCTCACTGAGAACTCTCTCTACGGCCAAAACTGCGGTAAGAGCCGTTAATTTATAGCCTTGAGGGGTTGTCATTACTGCTTCTTTGGTTGATCTGGATTTATTGGTTACCCGACCCCACAGGTAGTTTTTGCCGCTCTCCAGTCTCCTTGAAGAAGGCCCGGAAACATTTTTGTCAATCCAGTTTGAGGCGAGTTTTTGAAACCACTTGGATCCCAAAATCCAGCTAAAAAAGTTAAAAAGACGCATCAGGCTAAGACTTCGACGAGTTACGGACGTGTACACGGTTATGTTGGGTATACGGGTACTGAAATAGGCCGTGCTGACATCTCCCCAGGGAATACTAGTACATCGTTCTGGCCCGAAGCCAAAATCTATGTCCTCGGTAATGGCACCTCCCGGAACGTACTTGATGCTGCCGTCACGACGTACGGCGCTGCCGCGATTGATGTTCATGACCATGGTTTTCGAGGTTCCGGGTGATAACCCACCCTCGGCGTGAAAAGCCAATTCCAACTCCGTGGCATCTGGCATTTGCTCGGCCAGAAATGCCGCCAGGCAATCGGTGGGCACTACATCAAATCCCACCCCTGGAAGGAGTAGAATTTCCTGCTGCTCGGCTTTCACGTTCATAGAGGCTAACCACTCGAAAATCTCAATTTCACCGGTTATGTCCAGGTAGTGTGTTTGAGTCTCAATGCAGGCGCTCGCAACGGTCCTGGCGGTTTTAGAAAACGGGCCCGCGCAATTCAATATAAGCTCGGCTTCCTGCAAAATCTTGACAAGCTCTTGCCTCTGATCCAGGCTGATGACTTTGAAATCCAGCTCGAACTGTTCGGCCACCGGAACCAATTTTCTTAAATCCCTTCCAACCAGAAGCGGTTCAAGCCCTCGCTTTACTGAGGTTTCAGTTATCAGCTTGCCCGTATATCCATAGGCACCGTAAATAACGTATGCATTTCTGGGTACTTTTCGCATAAACAAGATATGTTTGAATTCAACCAGGAAATCAAATGAGTTATCAAATCCCCTTGATTCTTGTATTGGTCTTGGGCACCGTTAACTTGGTCCATGGTCAAGTTGAACACAATTTCTCAATTGCCCCTCAAAAAACCAACTGTGACAGTCTCCCTCCGGCTTTCCTCAACGCCGATCAGGCCCTTGAGATGATCCAGGCAGCCAAATTCAGATTCACCGAAGATTTCCAGATAAGAAGAAATAGTGGACTCCGTGGGGCAAATTTCTACAGTTGTGATAACGAAAGCGGTTTTTTGATAGTAAAAGTTGATGACGAAAGTATAATATTTCAGGACCTCCCGAAAAAAATATGGAGTCAATTTATTGGTTCCGACAACATGGAGGGCTATTACTTCAAAATAAAGAGGAAGTATTCCATACTTCAGACCCTGGAAGATGAATGAAGTGGCCAAAGGCGGGTGGTTTGTGACTGCCCGCTAATTAATCCTATTACTGATTTTCCTGCCCTCAAAATACTCTACAAAATTCATGGAGGCCTCTTCTGCCATGGCTATTCGTGCTTCATCGGTTTCAGTTCCAATATGAGGCGTCAGCACCACGTTAGATAGTTCTAAAAGTTCCTTCGGAATCTTAGGTTCTTGCTCAAAAACATCCATTCCTGCGCCAGCAATCTGATTTAACTTCAGGGCTGAGATCAAGGCCTGCTCATCGATTACAGGTCCTCGCGAAGTATTTATAATTACCGCGTCGGGCTTCATTAGTTCCAATTCAGCCGGCCCTATCAAATGCCTGGTTTGAGCGTTCATAGGACTATGCAAGCTTAGAACGTCTGCCTGTCTCAGTAGCTCATCAAGGGGCCGGTAGGATACCTGCAGCTGCTGCTCAAAATCCGCAGCAAGAGGATTCCGGTTGTAGTAGATAACCTTCATTCCGAAGGGTAAAGCTCTGGACGCAACCGCCTTTCCAATTCTTCCCAAGCCCACAATACCCAAAGTCTTTCCATGTAGCGTATGTCCCAGATTGTTCATCAGTCCCCATCGAAAATCCGGAGTCGCTCTTAACCGATGGTCGCAATCCGCAATGCGCCGCATCAAGCTTATCATCAATCCCAAGGCCAGTTCGGCGGTTGGCTGAGTTGTAGAATTTGGCGTGTTGGCAACAACGATATTGCGGCTTGTGGCATAGCTCATATCAATGTTGTCATAACCCACACCGTAGTTGCTGATAATTTCTAGATCGGAGGCATTGTCCATCACCTCCTTGTCCACCCTTGCAACGGCCAGAAGTCCAAGGTGGTCACCAATTATGGAGGCCAGCCTTTTTGGATTTGTAAGCTTTTCTTCAAGGTAGGTTACCCTATACCTATCAAATAAAGTTTTGAGACCCTCCTTGGGAATTGGATACGGTACCAGAATTTTTTTCACGGTGGTTCTTGTCAAACCGGAAATTAGGAATATTACGCGCGTCTCTCAAAGTAATGCCTAAAAAATGCTAGTCCAAATTCGCTTACTTTGGTCCTGAATCAAAACATTTATTTTTGAAATTAGCACCGATGTCAATAGATGCTCCTTTGTTAGTTCAAGTCATTGGCCAAAGCGGTAAACATGCCAGATGACCGGTCGGCATGGGATAGCTTCCAGAGGAATCACCTGTGAAATTAAATTGATTGCCGAAGTGGAGTAGCTCCGTGGCTGCTAGAATTGATTTGTGCCAAGATATTGCCTAATTTCATGACTGTGAGTTGTGGAAAATCCCTATTGATCCCTGGGGTTTTTGTATTGCTATTAATCATTGAGGGGTGTTCCTCCGGGCAAAAAGCCTATCAACGCGGAGATTACGATCAAGCTGTGTTGAAAGCCATTAACCGGCTGCAAAGAAATCCCGATCAGAAGAAATCCAGGGAGACGCTGACCGTGGCATACCCCGCCACTCATGATTGGCATCAGGACAACGTGAATCGCCACCAACTGTCGGGCGATGATTTTCGTTGGGAGCGAATAGTACTGGAGTATAGGCAGATGAATGTGATCTATAATGAGATCAATAGATGTCCCGGCTGCAAATCCATCATACCAGACCCTGCAAGCTATATCACCGAACTGAGAGAGGCCAAGGAGAACGCCGCCAAAGTGCGATATGAAAAAGGTATGGAACTTCTTGAGCGTGCTCGAAACAATCGGGACAAATACTCGGCCCGGGAGGCTTTTAATCACTTCAAGTTGGCCCTAGGGTTAATACCCGATTACTTAGATACCAAGGATCGATTAGAGGAGGCCCGGTACTTGGCCACCTGGAAGGTAATCGTTGAACCTATTCCGCTCAGTGCTCGCAACCTGGCGATATCCCAGGAATTTTTCGAAAATAAAATTCAGGAGTTTCTGCACAACATGCCCTCCAGTGAATTCGTCAGATTTTATTCAGCTTCAGAGGCCGATAGGCTGGATATGCGGGACCCCGATCATATTCTTGCCCTGCAATTTGATGAATTTGTGGTCGGCCAGGTGTATTTGAAGGAAAGAGAAGTTGCGGTCACAAAAGATAGCGTGATCCTGGCCATGATAGAGAATGGTAAGGTCACCCAGATAGAGTCTTCACCTACTTTCACCACTAGGGATCCAAATCCTCCCAAAACCTACAGGGGAAAATATGCTCCAAATACAACCAATCTAACCACCTAGTCCTTAGCAACGTCAGCTACGTACAGTGAAAACAAAGGGAAAGGGGGAAAAGAAGACAAGGGACAATCAACCAAAAAGGGACCGCCAGCAGAGAAGGGGCAGTCCGGAGATAAAGGAAAGGGCGCCGAGAGCGTTTCCGGGGGGGTAGGCTCAAGCCACGCGAAAGGCAATTCTAAGGATAAGGATGAAAAGAAGGTCCTTGTATGCCACAGGTTGCCTGGCAGTATGGAAAGATCCATCACTCTTGAAGTATCCAAAAACGCGTTGCAGGCCCATTTGAACCATGGTGATTCCCAAGGTGATTGTCCCCCATACGTAGAGCCAGATCCTCCGTCGGATCATGATTCGGATGCAGATAGCTCACCGGAACAACAGCGTGACGCACAAGCTCAAAAGGAAAAGCAACAGGACAGAGCCCATAAAACACCGGACCCACAGCATAAATCAGAACAGCCGGAGGTCAAGAATCGGGATGAGACCAACGCCGATGCCGGAAATCGCGATTCTAACGCTTCTGCAACAAATAAGACGGGTACCGCAACCAAGAATCCAGACCGTTCAGGCGAGGATCAAGGAGATCGTACCGGGCAGATTGTCGTCACTTCGAGTGAAGAAAATCCCACGCTAGAAGAACCAAGAGGTCCACAGCTAGTATATGGCACCGTAAAGGCCACAGTACATATCTTTCGTAAGTCGATCTCGTCACGAGGTATATTGGATTTCAAGATCTATGATGCTTACACGAACAAAGTTCTTACCCAGGAAAAACTTCCGGGAGAATTTTTGTGGTATACGGAATGGGGATACTACAATGGAGATGAACGAGCCCTGAATGATTATCACGCTGAGATCGTTCAATATCGAGAAGCACCCCCTCCACCACCTCAGGATTTGTTTATTGCCTTTACTGAGCCGATTTACGACCAGATTACCCAGAAAATCCAATCCTTCTACAGCAGATACTAAGGTCATCTCTATCATTTGAAAGCCATCCTCACCCATTTTCGAGGCTTAATGGCCTCCATTGGCCCAGGCATCTTCATCGTCGGATACATCATTGGAACCGGCTCGGTGACCACCATGGCCTCTTCCGGAGCAAAATACGGACTCTCATTAACTTGGGCCCTGGCCCTGTCCTGCCTATTCACCTACGTCATGATTGTCGCCATTAGCCGGATCACCATTGTAACCCGGCAAACGCTGATGTACTCTATCCGGACCCAATTCGGTGGTGGATTCGCCATTTTCCTCATCCTGTCGCTTATGCTTACGGTAGTCCTATCTATCATGGGAGTGATGGGAATTGCTACCGACATCTTCCGGGAATGGACCCGACCGTTGACCCCTGAAGGATCTGGTGTAAGTACTTTGGTAACCACCACAATTTTCAGTGCCTTATTGTATTACCTTTTTTGGACCGGCTCTCACCAATTTTTTCTAAAAGCCATCGCCATTATCGTGGGGCTGATGGGAATATGCTTTGTACTTACCATGCTCATGATAATTCCTAATCCCATCCAAATAGTACAGGACCTCAAACCACAGATTCCGGATGATCCCAGGGCCCATTTGATCATGGCCGGAATGGTGGGCACAACGATGGCCTCAGTTTGCTTAGTTACCCGCTCATATCTGGTGGCTGAGCATGGGTGGGGATTGGCCGACCTTGCAGCTGAGAACAAAGACGCGATAATTTCGATGGGGCTGACATTCCTGGTTAGTGGTGCCATCGTTGCCAGCGCAGCATACACAATGTATCCTCAGGGGATTGAAGTTGTTGACGCCATTGACATGGTCAAGACACTTGAACCTTTGGCTGGTAGTTTAGCCACTGGAGTATTTGTCTTTGGAATAATAGCCGCCGCTCTATCCTCAATCTTTCCCAATTACGTCCTGGGGCCTTGGCTGATATGCGATTACTTGAATATTCCACGGAGAATGTCTCGAAATTCCATTCGAATTGCGGTTTTCATCATAGCCCTGACCGGATATGTCATTCCGGTTTTTGGAGGGAGGCCTGTAATTATAATGATTGCATCACAAGCGGTAAGTCCAGCGGTAATGCCCCTGCTGATCCTGTTTGTTATGATCATGCTCAATCGTCAAAAAGGATATCGAAATCCTATTTGGCTGAATGTCGCTCTGTTCATTACACTACTCTTTTCCCTCTACCTATCATACTCCGCCATAGTCGGACTCCTGGAATATTTGAGTAACTAGATTAATTCTTGGTTACCTTGAACCCAGCCCTTTCTTTTTGCTCAACAAAATAAGGCTGAAAAGTATTCTGAGAGTGCCTGGCCCACTTCCTATTGCTCTGGGGTAGCATTCCGGTCAATTTCTCTATCACCTCCAAATAGTCAGCGTTGCCTGCCTGGTTGTTCCATTCATTTGGATCCGAAAGCCTATCATACAATTCTTGGCCGCCATCTTCATATCGGATGTAACGGTATTGATGGGTTCTGATCCCGTGATTATTCATTCCAAATGTGGTAATAGCAAAACGCTCATCTTCTGAATTTTCTGTGCCGGCCATAATTGGGATTAGACTTCGTTTCGGTCATAAGCTGGCAAACCGTATAGTTCTAATAACGTAGGATAAATGGACAGCATTTCTACAGGATCATCAACCACTTTTCCTTTTGGAAGGTTTGGAGCCGCAAACAGCAGTGGAGCATTTGTAGCTTCTTCCCAAAGGGCGTGCTTGGCAAAAGTACCCTTTTCTCCAATTCGATAGCCTGATCTGACCCCAGAACGATCACCGTGTTTTCGGCGTATTTGCTTTTCTTTAGCGCCTCCAGCGTCGGTCTTCATAGGCTATTAATTCCCAGAAGCAAGGGTTCTAATAATAAACCATTTTCGGTGAAGGATTCTTCTCCACTTCTAATATTCTTTGTTTTTGTGATACTGAATCGCCAAAAAGATTATCGTAATCCAACTTGGCTAAATGTGGATCTGTTGATTACCCTCGCATTTTCCTAGTTTCTTACCTGCTCTGCAGTGGTAAGATTATTGATGGAATATCTTCAGAACTGAATAGAGGTGCTCATGCATCTCTCTCGGGACCAAATTCTTTTGTCCTACCGCCTGATTTATTAATAATGTGATGGAAACTCTAAATATGCACTACGCAGACTAATGCAAAGGCGTTTTCTTTTTTGCAATTTCAACAATTTTTCGAATGTGCTCAGGGGTGGTTCCACAGCATCCCCCTATAATATTTGCTCCAACATCTATAAGCTGAGCTACATATGAAGCCATTTCATCCGGTGTTTCAGGGTACACTATTTCCCCTTGCTGATATTTAGGAATCCCTGCATTGGAATGAACTAGGATGGGTACATTTTTATCAAAAGAACGGATTTCCTTAGCAACGCCTATCATAATTTCCGTGCCATTTCCACAATTCGCGCCTATGACGTCTGCGCCAATATCAAGCAATTCGGGAACCATCTGAGATGGTGATATCCCCATCATCGTTCTGAAATCCCCATGAACCGTTGGATCAAAGGTCATTGTACAGATCATCTCACATTCGGTATTCTCCTTCGCAGCCTGAACGGCTAATTTGGCCTCAACGAGATCGGTCATGGTTTCAACTATGATTGCATCGGCTCCTCCATTTTCAAGAGCCACAGCTTGCTCCTTAAAAACCTCATATAGCTCCTCCTCCGTTACCTCCCCCATCATTAGAATTATTCCCGAAGGTCCTATTGACCCCAAAACATGACGGTCCGGTCCGGCAGCTTTTCTGGAAATGGCTGCTGCAGCTTTGTTGATCTCTACTGTCTGCTCTTCAAGTTCATACCGCTTTAATGAAGTTCTGCTACCACCAAAACTGTTGGTCTCACACATATCCGATCCGGCATCAAACCAGCTTTTGGCTATATCATAGACCTCTTTTTCATGGGTGATATTCCATAGCTCCGGACAACCACCAGGTTCCAAACCCTTTTGCTGAAGAAAAGTACCCCAACCACCATCGGAAATCAGGATCTTTCCTGATCTTACGGATTCGGAGATTTTGGTCAAATCATTTTTCATGTTATAAAAATCAGATCCATTTTGTTACTAACCAATACCCTGGAATAGAAAAGGGGTAGGGTTCATTCTCCACACCTTCTAATCCGGGAAAAAATCCACTACGATATCCTCCAGGTTGTACTTTGGATTCCAACCCCAATGGGATCGGGCAGCGCCGTCAATGTGAACCAAAGACAACGAATCAACCAGGCCAACGACCTTGGGATCCGGCTGAAAGGAAAACTCAAAACTGGCTACTTTCTGCTTTATGGCAGCCCCAATCTCTCCAGCTGAAGGGGATATAGAATGGACGTTGTAGACCGCCTTTTTTATTTTTTCGATTGGTGCTTCCATCATCCGGATCATGCCATCTACGACATCCTTAACGTAGATTGTAGACAAAGCTGAATCTGGATTAACAGGAAAAACATACGGTTCTCCGGCCCCTACAGCCACAAAGGCATGAGAGGCATAAGCGGTTAAGGCGCCATGCGGAGCATAGGGGGATAGCACCAGCGGTAATCGAATACACCGAAAGTCAAGGCCATGAACTTGTTTCATATAGTATCCAGCCCTTTCTACCAATACTTTGGTCACGCCGTAGAATGTCTCCGGCCATTGCATGAAATCCTCTGGCAAAGGATCCGGCAGATCCGATCCATACGTTGCTCCTGTGCTAGGAAAGAAGAACTGATCGACCTTGAACTCCAGCGCCAGCTCCATCAAATGCACGCTGGCGGCGGCATTAATATCCCAGGAGCGCTTGAGGTCCACTTCGGAGCTACCCGAAAGTAGGGAGGCCATATGGAAGATCTGGGTGGGTCGATGCTCCTGGATGATCGATCTCACCCGCTGATGATCAGTAATATCCCCTGCGATGTATGTTGCTTCCTCCAACTCTGCGTACTCCCCATCTCCCAAATCCAGAGCAACGACCTTAGAACCTGCGGCTAATAACCTTGCGGCCAATGGACGAGCTAGATTTCCTCCGCCACCGGTGATGAGATAACACGAAGACATAAATGGGCATGATACTGGGTAAGTTCACAATTTAATTGATACAGGTAGGAGTATCAAGGACTAAGTACTAAGACTAAAACAGAAAAGCCAAAAAAGGAAAAGGCGGAGCAGCCTTGTAATAAGGTCTAGCGGCTGACAGCAGCATATTTTTCCGAGTCGGTGTCGAAAGCATACTGACATCCGCTACAGCAAAAGTAATAGGTATCGCCCTTGTAATCAGTCTTGAATTCTGCAGTTGTAATTTCCACATCCATCCCGCAAACGGGGTCATTAGCCAGCTCAGGTTTGCCTACCTGCGGGAGTGGGGTCAGCGTTCTTTGTTGGTTTCGAATCATGGTTACGATCTCGGCTATAATGCTAATCCCGATCTCCTCGGGAAGTTGAGCACCAATATCCAATCCAGCCGGGGATTTTATCCGGGACAATTCTTCACTTTTAAAGCCGCGATCCCTGAATTGTTCAGTTATGGCATTGATCTTTTTTTTGCTCCCCACAAAAGCAATATATTCAGCTCCTGACTTGAGAGAAATCTCGAGCGCCTCTTCATCACCTTCACCCTGCGTGGCAACTACCACAAAGGTCTGCGGAGTGATGTTTACATTATCGAACGAAACATCCGGCTGCAGCAGGTCGACTTCTCTGAAAAGTTCTTTCCGGTCGTCTCTGGCCATTACAATCACGCCGTAATTCATAGCCTTCCCAAGCCGGGCAACGGATTGGGCTATGGCCGAACTTCCAAGTATTACTAGTTGTGGTCCCATACGAACAGGCTCAATATAAACCTCGATCGAGCCCCCGCTATGGCAGCTCATGTCATAAACAGTTACCCCCTCCTGCTGGTCATCGCCAGCTTCGGGATTGATCTTCACAATCCTGGGTTTTCCCTGCTCCAGGGCCTTTTTGGCTTCCCTGGATACCACAGATTGGGTGCATCCGCCACCTATCCAGCCATGGATTTCACCATCCTTGGTCACCACGGCCTTGTTTCCTGGCTTCCCCGAAATCGGGGCGGTGTATCCCACCACGATGGCGATCACAAAGGGCTCTCCCTCTCTTCGCAATTGATTCACCCGATCTAGAAAGTCATCAAACATCGAATAGGTAATTCTCCAATTCCAACAAGCTGTCAAGGTTATGAGCCGAACTAAAAACGTCCACTAGGGGCAAGGCCGCCTTCATGCCTTTGGCTGTCGGTTGGTATCCCTTCATTCCTTTCAACGGATTTAACCAGATAAGTTTCCTGGAGTATCGGGAGGTTCTACTTAATTCCAGGTTAAGTAATTCTGGTTCACCGGTATCCAAACCGTCGCTCAGAACAATAGTGAGTGGGCTTTTTGCCAATATTCGCGTGCCATATTTTTGGTTCAATGTTTGCAGGCACTCTCCCATTCTGGTACCGCTAGACCAATGCTGGCTGTATTCGGCAAGTAATTTCAGAGTGGCATCCAGCCCCTTATCAGCCAGGTACTCAGTAATCCGAATTAAACGGGTGCTAAATACAAAAGTTTCAACCCGTTCAAAATGTTGCTGTAAGGCATAAATGAACCTAAGAAGATAGAAACTGTATTTGTCCATGGAGCCACTTACGTCCAGAAGCACTACCAATCGCTTTTTTCTTGGCCTGCGACCTTTATGCACCAGCACCATTTGGTCCCCTCCATGGCCCAGGTTCGATCGTATGGTTCGACGCAGATCAAGGCGTCCCTTTTTGAGTGGAGCTTTTTGTCTTCGGCTGAGGCGAATGCCCATTTGATGCCAAAGACGATATGCTAGTTGCTCCAACTCCTGGCTATCAATTTCAGCAACTTTTGAAAAATCAGTCTTCCTCAGTCTCTCATGCTCATTTGCCCCTGAGACGCTTTTGCTCTCCGTTTCAAAACCATCTTGTTTTCCTTTGCCCATCCATATCAACGAGTTATTGCCATATTCGATTTGGTTGGGCTGGATCTTTATGTCGGTCCGGTAATGAGGCCGTGGTTTTTGTCTATTCCAATACTCCTCGAACAGCTCCTCAAAATGATCGATATCATCCTCGCAGCTGCAGAAAAGCGATTTCAAAGAGTACCGGAACTGGTCCTGATCACTTAGAAGGCCAATCTTTGAAGCTTCGAGCGCCTCTAACGTTTCCTGTAGGCCCACATTAAGACCATGGCGCCGGCTATATTGGCCAAAACCAACTATGGATTCGGTCAAACCTTGTCCTGGTTGATAAAAAGCGCGATTCGCCATTATTGGGCCATTATGAGATTCTCAAGGCCCTCGGATTTAAGGAGTTCAATATCGTCAGTCGACTTCAAAACGCACCCCAGAGTCCTTTGAAGGGTCTCCAGATCAAGGGAATCACAGCCCAAGGTGAGCAGGCTCAATCCCCAGTCGAGCGTCTCAGCAACGCCGGGGGATTTTGACAACTGCTTTTGTCGAAGATTCTGTACAAGGGCCACTACTTGATTAGCCAAATTCTTTTCTAACCCCGGGATTCGTTTCTCGACAATTCTTAGCTCCTTGTTTAAATCGGGATATTCAATCCAATGGTAAAGACATCGTCTTTTTAAAGCGTCACTTAGTTCCCGTGTACGATTTGAGGTCAGAATAACATAAGGGACGTGTTTGGCCTTTATAGTACCCATCTCCGGTATGCTGATCTGAAAGACGGATAGCAACTCCAGTAGAAAGGCCTCAAATTCTTCATCGGCCCGGTCAATCTCATCGATTAACAAAACAGGGGGTTTTTCGGTAGCAGTTATAGATTGAAGCAAAGGCCTCTTCAACAAGAATTCAGGACCAAAGATGTGTTTTTCCTTTTCATCATCAGATTTGGGACTATTCTCCTGGATCTTAATACCCAGCAGCTGCTTTTGATAATTCCACTCGTAAACGGCGGAATTCACATCCAGGCCCTCATAGCACTGCAGTCTCAATAGTTCCGTATCCAGGAATCTGGCTAGGGTATTCGCTACCTCCGTTTTACCCACTCCTGGGTGCCCCTCGATGAGCAAAGGTTTTTGCAGTCTTAGTAAAAGGAAAAGGACAGTGGCCAATTCCTGATTGGTGACGTACCCCAATCGATCGAACGGATCGATGATATCGTTTGCTTCTTTTATTGTGGCGGTCCAGGCCATCGGATTACCTGGCTCCCCCAAAAGCCCGTTTAAAGAACCGCACAACTAATCCCCAAAAAAGCGCCAGAGCATTCAATGAAGTCTCTGCTGGCTGATCTGCAGGTTGTTCCGAACCCTCAGTTTGTGGGGACTCCAGGGCCCTCTTAAAGTTGGCAATGAATTGTTCAGCCAACTGATCGGACACATCCACAATCAGTCGCGATCCAAACTGAGCCAATTTACCCACAACGCTGACATCCATGCTGTAACTTACCAACGTGGTTCCGGATTCCGAAGGTTCCAGTTTTCCTTTCATAGTCATCGAAGCACTACCTTGTCCTTTAGAATCCATTCCCTTGCCAACCATTACCATACGAAAGTTGTCGTGGTCGAGTTCTTCAAGGGTTATCTGGCCATCATATTTGACGGCAACCGGTCCGAACTTCATGGAAACCTCTCCTTTATAGTTCTTGTCGTCAATTTCTTCGGTAAGGCTGGCGCCTGGCACACAGGTGACTACTTTTGACGGATTACTCAGAAACGACCAGACCTTTTCAATTTCCTGGCTGAGTTCAAAGGATTTTTCAATTTTGGCATTCATGTCCTTGAATAGAAGTCAACTCCCTGGCTCCATCGCTCATGGAGAGCTTTCGTTTAAGGTTTCGTCCTTCTCAGTCAACTACCCCTTTTTCCTTCAGTACCTGCCAAACTTTGGGAGGAGTAATTGGAATATCCAAATGGGTTACTCCCAAATGGGATAGGGCATCCACAATTGCGTTGGCTATCGCCGGTGGGGCACCCACCGTCGCTGATTCACCTACTCCTTTGGCTCCAATAGGATGATGGGGTGAAGGTGTAATGGTCTTGGCTGTCTCCCAGGCGGGGGTTTCAACTGCAGTAGGGACCATATAGTCCATCAGTGTACCATTAAGAAGGTTACCCTCATCATCGTAAATAAACTCCTCATACATGGCGGGCGCCAGGCCTTGAGCTAAACCTCCGTGGACCTGACCTTCAACAATCATGGGATTGATGATATTTCCGCAATCATCTACGGCAACAAATCGTCGTACCTTGATCTCGCCAGTCCCCTTGTCAATATCTACCACACAGATATAGGATCCGAATGGGAAGGTGAGGTTGGGCGGGTCATAGTAATGAGTTGCCTCAAATCCGGCCTCCATACCGGGAGGATGATTGGTATAAGCTGCAAATACAATTTCCTGGATGGTTTTTGACTTTTCAGGAGCCCCTTTAACCGAGAATTTCCCTGGTTCCCACTCAAGATCATCTTCGCTTACCTCCAGAAGGTGAGCCGCAATCTTACGGGCTTTGTCGCGAAGCTGGCGAGAAGCCTTAGCTGCAGCAGCCCCGGCAGTAGGGGTACTTCGGCTGGCATAGGTTCCCAAACCATAGGGAGCCGTATCAGTATCTCCCTCCTCAACGGCAATGTCTGAGGCCGGAATGCCTAATTCCTCAGCAATAATCTGGGCATAAGTGGTTTCGTGACCCTGACCCTGTGATTTAGTTCCGAATCTCGCGATGGCTTTCCCCGTGGGATGAACCCGGACCTCTGCGCTGTCAAACATTTTTATACCAAGAATATCAAAGGTATGGGAAGGTCCAGCTCCCACTATTTCGGTGAAGCTTGCAATTCCGATACCCATCAACTCCCCTTTGGCCCTCTTTTCGGCTTGTTCTTGTCTCAAATCGGAGTAGCCAACTATCTCCATGGCCTTGTTCAATGCTCCCTCATAGTCACCCGAATCATACTCCCAGCCTAAAGCCGACTTGTACGGGAACTGATCTGGTTGAATGAAGTTTTCCTTTCTTAGGTCGGCCGGGTCCTTCCCTACCTCCAGCGCCAACCTGTCAACCATTCGCTCTATGCCATGAACCGCCTCAGTCACCCTGAAAGAGCAACGATAGGCTACCCCTCCGGGTGGTTTGTTAGTGTAAACGGCATCCATTTCGGTGAATGCGGTATCGAAATCATAGGATCCAGTACAAATGGAGAATAGTCCAGCCGGAAACTTCGATGGATTAGCCGCCGCATCAGTGTAGCCATAATCGGCCAAGGTCTTAATTCGCAAAGCCTGAATTTTGCCCTGTTTATCCGAAGCTAGCTCGCAGGTCATGTGATAATCGCGCGCAAATGAATCAGCTTGAAGATTCTCACTTCGGTCTTCGATCCACTTAACTGGCTTCCCGATCAAAAAAGAGGCGGCAATTGCTATTACATAACCAGGATACACCGGAACCTTCCCTCCAAATCCTCCTCCAATATCAGGGGAAACCACTCGAATTCTCTCCTCCGACAACCCGACATGACCAGCAACCAGCGCAATCACGGTTCGGATAGCGTGGGGTGCCTGAGTGGTCATGTACATCGTCAGCTTTTCTCTTACCTTATCGTAACTGGCTACACAGCCACAGGTTTCAATTGAAGCAACATGGATTCGGGGTATATAAATGTCCTCTTTGACAGTCACCTCAGCGGAGCTAAACAAAGCTTCAGTGGCTTCCCGATCACCAGCTTCCCAGTACCAGGCCAAATTGTCGGTCTTCCCTTCTTTATCAGTTCTTAACACGGGGGCATCTGAATCCAAAGATTTGTGAGGATTGATTACCGGGGACATCGGCTCGTATTCCACCTCAACTACTTCCACACCGTCAGCTGCAATGTATCTTTCGGTTGCGATAACAGCAGCTACCTCCTGGGCTTGATACATAACCGTGTCAGTTGGCAGCACCATCTGAGTGTCGGACATCAAGGTGGGCATCCAATGCAAATTGTACTGCTCCAGGTCTTTGCCGGTTATTACCGCCAGGACCCCTTCAATGGCCATTGCCTTCTCGATATTTATCGACTTGATCTTGGCATAAGCAAACGGGCTGCGCTTAATATCCATATAGAGCATGCCAGGAAGTTTTATGTCATCGACATAGTTACCATGTCCTTGTATAAATCGAGCATCTTCCTTCCGCTTCACCGAATGCCCCATTCCTCCAATTTCTGGAGATGTTTTAGGATGTATTTTCATAAGATTTTTAGTTCTGGATTGGAAATTTAGGCAGGAACCTCTGTAGCCATCTTTTTGGCCGCATATTGAATCGCCTTGACAATATTTAGATAGCCCGTGCAACGACAGAGGTTACCCGAAATACCCCACCGGATCTCTTCCTCGGTGGGATCAGGGTTATTATTTAGCAGTTCCACCGCTCTCATAAGCATCCCCGGGGTGCAGAATCCGCACTGAAGGCCATGTTCTTCCTTGAATCCTTCCTGGAGGGGATGAAGTTGACCGTCCTGGGCCAATCCTTCCACTGTTTGAATTTCTTTCCCATCGGCTTGAACCGACAGGACCGTGCAGGATTTTACTGCCTTTCCATTCAAAAGAATAGTACATGCTCCGCAATTGGAGGTATCACAACCAATATGGGTTCCGGTCAGGTTCACGATCTCACGTATCAGGTGCACCAGTAGCAGTCTGGGTTCAACCTCGGCTTGATGTTGAGTGCCGTTTACTGTAACAGCTATTGATTTGGTCGACATAATATTGTTTTTCGCGTTTAGGGTTAGTTTTGGGCTCGCTCGCAAGCCTTTCTGATCATTCTCCTGGTCAGTTCCTTGACCATAGCCCTTTTGTATTCTTCGGAGCCCCGCAAATCTGAAGAAGGACTGCAGTCTTCAGCCGCATACTGGGCCGCCGCGTTAACAGTATCATCTGAAATGGCTGATCCGATCAGTGCCTCTTCCGACCGGCCAGCTTTTATCGGCTGAGGAGAAACATTCGTTAGACCCACACCCGCTGAAGTACAGCTACCCTGGCCATCGAGAGTTAGTTGGACTGCCACGCCGGCCGTTGCATAGTCGCCTACTTTGCGCTCGAGCTTATGATAGGCTCCGCCGCTTCCACCTGACGGCATGGGTATTTGTATTTCGGTTAGAATTTCATCCGGGCTCAGAGAAGTCATATAGAATCCTTGAAAGAATTCGGTTAAAGCAATCGTCCTTTTGCCATTCGGGCCGGTAGCCACGACCTGGGCATTAAGTGCAAGCATAACTGCCGGATGATCGTTAGCCGCATCTCCGTGAGCCAAATTTCCGGCAACGGTGCCCAGGTTCCTGACCTGAGGATCAGCTATCAATTTGCTAGCATCAGTAATTATTGGAAAGTTCTGCGCCACCAGATCCGAGTTTTCTAGGTCCACCTCACGAGCCAAAGCGCCAATTTTTAAGTAACCATCCAACTCGGTAATGTATGCCAGGTCCGGAAGGTCATTAATATCCACGATATACTTGGGAGTAGCCAACCGCAACTTCATCATTGGGATCAGGCTGTGGCCACCTGACAGGATCTTAGCAGAATCCCCATATTGCTGAAGTAATGATATGGCCTCCTCAAGAGATTTCGGATTGAAGTAGTCAAAACTCTGTGGAATCATTGGATATAAGATTATTGAATTATTTGTTTAAACAAGAAAACAATATAAGGAATATAAATGTTTGGAGAAAGAACTAAAGTTGACCTTCGGAGGCATCATGCCAGGTTGATTTTTAGCCCAATGTTAGTTTTATTGGGTAGCACAATCGGTAGTTTATGAATTGCGCGCTACAAAAAGTCAAACCGTTGCAACGTGCCAGAGCACCGCTGGTATGGAGCATTATCCTCGCTCTTTTGCCCAAGTGTCCGATTTGTTATGTGACTCTGACCGGTTCAATGACCATTTGTGGACTAGGGCAGTCCAATTCCCTGGCTATATCGAAGGGTTTGGTCGCAGTTATCCTGGCGGTGGTGGTCATAAGTCTTTTGTTCAGCTTTCGAGGAGTTCAGACTGTTGCCGCTCTATTCTTAGTGATCATTGGAGCGATTCTTATCTTCTCTGGGGATCTTCAGGTTATCGATCTAACTCGGTATTACGTTGGCGCCGGTTTGGTTTTCAGTGGATCACCTTATCAACCGAAAATCTCTGTTACTCCACAAACCCAGGGCTCCGCTTCGGGCAAAGACCACCTAATTTAGCCTTTGGACGACGATCCATTGGATTTTCCGCGCCTGCTTAGGAACCACCGTTTCCGGCGAAAAACGAAAACTAATGCCACGGAGGCACCGAGGCTTACCATCCAAAATCCTGCCTTCGCTAACGAGATCAAGGAATTAAAGAAAATTGTTCAAGGTCTTGGGGCCCTTAGTTATGAAACTTTCCAGAGCGAAGTCCATTTCTTGGAGGAAGAATATCGCGCCAAGCCTCAAATCATACCGATGAACCGGTATATGGCTGTTGCAGCTGGTATTTTGTTGTTCCTGGTACCGGCGATTACTCTTTGGTACAATTCTCAGAGCCTGAACAGCGGTGAAATATACGCACTGTACTATGCTCCTTACCAGGACGTCGTTCTGGACCGCGGCGATGATAACGAGGTGGGCCAAAAACTGACCAAAGCTATGCAGGCGTATAATTCCGGGGATTATCGAATTGCCCTCCCCTGGCTGGTGGAGTATTTAGATGATCAATCATAGGATTTCAGGGTCTATTTGTATTTAGGCATTTGCCAGCTGGAATTGGATCAATTTCAAGATGCAGCCCGGAGCTTTATGCACGCCGAAAGCGACCCTTATTTCAAGCAGCAGGCTCAATGGTACCGGGCCATGAGCTATTTGAAGGCAGACAGGAAGCAAAAGTTGGTTGTGGTTTTGACCCTGATCGTGGATCAAAGCCCGAAACACTATCAATGGGAAAAAGCTGTGGAGCTATTGGACATATTCAAGGCGCCGTAGATTTCGCATTCGGTTTAGAATGCCTCGCGAATATTAAAGTAAAATCCAGGACGTTGGGTTCCAAAACCGAAGTCGATTCGTACATTCACCCGCTCTTTGGGTAAGGCCAGGAACCGTATCCCCATCCCGATAGTCTCCTTAATGTCCTGGAATTTGGGATTGGTAAATGTCGGCGCAACATTCCCTAATCCAAGAAATCCCACCAGCCCCCATCGATGCCAAAAAGGTACTTTTTCGCGACTATCGATCCATTCTGTCCGTCCCAGCGGAACTCTATATTCTACCTGCGAAGCCCACAGAGCGTTGTCTCGGAAACGACCTAAATAATGGCCTCTCATGATTTTATCACCCCCCAAAAGAGCCATGGTTTCAAAAGAGGGGTTCCCCCAGTTATGTTCAATTACCGCCTGAAATGCAATTATGTGTTTTTTGAAAACTAGCCAATAATCTCTAAAATCCAGTTCGAGTTTGGTGAATTCAAAATCGCTACCCAACCAATTCTGGTAGGTAGTGAGTTTGGTCTCTATGAAAGGACCTCGGGTGGCATTCAAGACATTATCCCGCTTATCGAATCGCGCTACAATTCCAAGACCTGAGGCAATCCCCCCATCATTACCTGGGATCAAACCGTCTTCGTTAAGCTGTCCGAATGGATCCTTTTCGACTATGTTGCTGTTAAGGCGATTGTACCGCATTCCAAAATAGCCATGCTCTAAAATCCTGCGGAAATAGTTGAGATCAAATATATGGGCCCGCGTCGTGTACTTTTCCTCATCTTCCTGCTGAGTGTCCGAACCAATTCCATAGAAAAAAACTGGAAAATCTATCCATTCCGTAAATCCGGTGAAAATATGATCATTTCCCGGCAGAAACAGATCATAAGATAATCTCACTTTGATTTGGTTCTCGAGGGTATAGGATACAGGCATTTTGACACTGGATAGTTGAGTTCCGGGTCTGGAATTCCTGAACCTAAAGAAATACATGGCCACCGCTCCAAGACGTAGTCGGGTTTCAGGAGAATAGGTAATGATGGGCAGCGCCAGGAATCTTCCATTGCGATCCCTTTTTGTAGAGGAAGAATCTCCGTCTACTTTACATAAGGATGATTGATTTATCAGAACCGTTAAAACTGCGCAGATGACCAGGCACCAGGTTTTCATGGAGATGTACATGCGATTAGGAGACCTCTTACAAGTCCAACACGATGGCTAGCACAGATTAGTTGGTTGGGGTGCTTGGGCACCCGCTAGGCAACCTACCTTTATCGATTGAACCCAATTAAAGATACGAATTCCAGCGGGTCAAATAAAATCATGAGCTCTGTTGGGGCAAATAATTCTTTGAAAATATCCACTTAGCGCGATGGTCTTATTCCGCAGCCAGCATGTCGAAGGATAGACCATGCCCAAATGGATAACAAGGATCTTCAGAATCGTAGGGAAGAGTCTCCAATTGGGGCTCTACCACGGTCACTCGGTAAGGCAATTCAATTGGAAGCTTTGCGGTTGGATATTGGAGAGATAAAAGGAAATCAGGAGGGGTTGACCGGTCTCGGTAGTTATATAAACTCAAATAAAGATTATTTGAACAGGACTTTTTCCCCAACCCCAGGGATGCGCATTGAATGGGTCGGTGCAAAATTCGGCTTGTTCAAATGAAAGACTTGGGCGCTAGTTATCAATTTCCTATTTTCAACCATGCGAAGACGCACATTCCTGAATCAGACCATAAAAGCCAGCGCGGCCATTTCGGCTATCCCTCTATTTCCGGCCACTTTCCAACAGCAACCTTTTCGCCTGGCCATAATCGGATGCGGGTGGTGGGGTAATAATATTCTCCGTGAAGCCTTGAGGCAGGGCGAATGTAAATTAGTTGGCATCTGCGATGTGGACCAGGCTGCGATTGTCTCCACCAAAGAAGAAATGAGTTCCTTGGTGTCTTACAAGCCCAAAGTCTATACCGATTATCGGGACCTTATAAGTGAGCAAAAACCTGAGATCGCGATAGTAGCCACGCCTGACCACTGGCATGCGCTTCCGGCAATTGAGGCTATAAAGAACGGGGCCCATGTCTATCTTGAAAAACCGATCGGCCATACAATTAATGAGGGCAAGGCCATCCTGAAGGCTTCCCGGGACTTCGACAGAAAAGTCCAGATAGGGACCCACCGGAGGGTATCTCCCCATAACATTTCTGGTATGAAATTTTTGAGGTCCGGCAAAGTCGGAAAGGTCAGTGCGGTCAAGTGTTTTGTGAACTACGGTGGTGGCCCTGGTAAGCTCCATCCCGATCGTAAGGCGCCCGCGGGCTTGGATTGGAATTCGTGGTGTGGACCTGCCCCGTTTCGACCCTTTAACGACCATATACATCCAAAAGGTTTTCGACAATTTCTGGACTTTGCCAATGGCACAATTGCAGACTGGGGAATTCACTGGTTCGACCAGGTACTTTGGTGGACTGAAGAACGCTATCCCACCAAGATATATTCAACCGGAGGGAAGTATGTAAAAAAAGACAATTCTGATGCCCCGGATACCCAGTATGCTGTTTACGATTTTGAGAAATTCACCATGTATTGGGAGCACAAGCTGTCCGCTGGAAATAAGCAGGAATCGGCAAATGTTGGGTGCTATTTTTATGGCACCAAAGGTACATTTCACATGGGTTGGACCGACGGTTGGACTTTTTACCCCAAAGCTAAAGGCCAGGAGGTGATTCATTATGATGCTCAATTAAATAAACCGGATGACCAGAACATTGCGGAGTTATGGCAGGATTTCATGAGCGCTATTCAGGACAACCGGGAACCAGTGTGTGATGTTCAGCACGGGCATCTCGCCACCAACATCAGCCTTTTAGGCATGATCTCCTATAAGTTGGGGCGAAGCATCAGGTGGGATGGGAAAAACGAAATGGTGCTAGACGATCCGGAAGCCAACCGATTGCTTGCGCGAGGTTATCGAAAACCCTGGGTGTACCCGGATTGACAAGGTATCTGCCAACTAATTACCAGCTTTACCCAGCTCACCGCCTGGAACAAAGTAATCCTCTTCCGGGGGATCGGCATTGTCACATGAAAGGTATGGGTTATCGGCCTTGTCCCAATCTTCGCTACCATTTTCGATGCGAAGTTTTGAGAAGAGAACCACGAAGGGTTCCATTCCAACAATATTAAAGCCCGCATCGATTTCATCGTAGGGCTTAGCCCGGGTTCGCAATCGAGGTCCACGGTAGGCATGCTTTTCCTCCCGGATCCCATAACTCACGGCGATCTCATGGTCATATTGGCTCTTTAAACGAATGTCATATTTGATGGTATTCCTAACGGTATCGTACCAGTGCACCTTGAGTTTAAAAAAGATATTCTGATAGCAATGGGAAACTCGCCATGGTCCCCAGAGAGAATCCAAAATCACCAGGTGTTTTTGGGCCAAAGTCTGGTTGGAGATGACCAGGCTCAGTAGAATAACCAAGGCCGTTTTCAACAGATTTGATAGTTGGTGCTTCAATTTACAATTTTGAATTTGCAAATGCCACTGGGACAATGAGTGAATGAGTGAAGAGAGAAGAAGTACTAAGCGAAGGACAGCGGAGAGAATAATCAGGCAACATTAATTGAAGGAAATGATCCGATTCTATTGACTAAGTTAGAGCATGGTTGAAATATTAGTAGGATATGAAACTAATTTAGAGCAGGGCTCGTTTGGGTTGTTATGAAAGTTAGGGAGCAAACCCCGGTAACCGATCGATTGAACTCAAGGCCAAGGCTTCAAATAGCCAGGGCGGTAGGTAGGTTTTCAAGGTCTATAGTGAGTTTAGCCAACAAACGACTTCAAGAGGCTGGTCACGATTTATCTCTGGAACACGCCATATTACTCAAACATTTGATTGAGAAAGAGGGTCAGACGCAACAGCAATTGGCAGAAAACACATTCAAGCACAAAACCAGCATTACTTTTCTCATTGATAAGATGGTGAAGAAAAACTTGGTCGTTCGGGTTCCGGATCGACTTGACCGTCGCAATAAGCTGATCTACCTGACGGAAAAGGGAAGGAATGTTCTGGATGAAATTTTCCCGATCCTATTCGAGGAATTATACCAAATCACACAAGAGATCGATGAAAGGGAACTTAAGTTATGCATCTCCATTTTGGAGAAACTATTGATCAATACGCAAAAACAATTGAAAGAAATTCTCTAGTTAGTAGGACATAATACTATTAATCAAACCACTTTTAGCACCGCGAATTTGAAATCATCCTCATGAGATTAGCGATAAATATTGCAATCGGACTGATAGTTCTGGTTGCAGCGGGATTCTTTGCCTGGAATCTGATCAATAGCAGACAAAGACCCAAGCCAATAGTAGAAAAGGCCAAGACCACGGTATACGTAGAGACCGTCAGGAATCAAACCGTTCCGATCGTCATTCCGGCCCACGGCAATCTTATGGCCTTGCATAAGGTTGAACTCTACGCGGAAGTTCAGGGAATATTTCAGGAGAGCGGAAAAATCTTCAAACCGGGTCAAACCTACCGAAAGGGTGGTATCTTATTGAGGCTTGATGGCCGGGAGTACCAGGCCAGTCTTATAGCCCAGAAAAGCAATCTTCAAAATTTGATCACCGCCAGCCTGTCGGATATGAAATTCGATTATCCCGATTCCTACCCCAATTGGGAAAGGTACCTACAAAACTTCGACTTGAATCTACCAGTTCCTTCACTGCCGGAACCTCTCTCCCAACAAGAAAGCTTTTTCGTCAACGGCAGGAACATAGTTACCACCTATTATGGCATTAAGAACATGGAAGAGAGGTACCGTAAATATACGATAAGGGCACCGTTCAACGGAATTCTAATCGCAGCAGAGGTAAACCTCGGAACCCTGGTGCGATCAGGTCAAAAACTCGGAGAGTTTATTGATCCCTCTATTTACGAACTCGAGGTTGCCATTAGCAAAGGCTTCAGCGAATTACTAAGGCTGGGAAAGACAGTGACTCTGAACAATCTGGATCATACCGACCAGTGGGACGGGACCGTGTCGAGGGTCAACGGAAAAGTCGATCCCAGCACGCAAACGGTCCAGGTCTTTATTCAAGTGGCTGGCCGTGGTCTAAAGGAAGGAATGTATCTGGAAGCAGACCTTTTGGCCAAAGAAGAACCCGACGCCATTGAGATCTCCCGCAAACTTCTGGTAAATAATTCTCACGTCTTTATAGTAAGAGACAGCACTCTTAACCTGATTGAGGTCAGGCCGGTTCATTTCACAGATAAAAGTGTGGTCGTTAAGGGCCTGGAGGATGGAACCACCTTGCTGGCACGCTCGGTAATGGGAGCCTACAACGGCATGTTAGTTGAGGTGGCTGATCAACAACTGAACTAGATAATGATCCTGGTAAAATGAAAAAGGTAATAACCTATTTTATTAAGTATCCGGTTGCTGTGAATGTGACCATGCTTGCCGTGCTGGTATTTGGGCTGCTTGGCCTGTCCAGAATGCAGTCGTCGTTCTTTCCCCTGGTTCCATCCAGAATAATAACCATTAATGTTACCTATCCAGGATCCTCTCCCAGGGAAATTGAGGAAGGGATTGTTCTCAAGATTGAGGACAATCTTAAAGGTCTGGTAGGAATTGACAGGGTTACTTCTAAATCCTCGGAGAACTCCGGTGCAATAACTGTGGAAATCGAGAAAGGGCGAGATATCGATGTCATGCTCTCAGAAGTTAAGAACGCCGTTGACAGGGTTCCAGGGTATCCAACCGGTATGGAACCAATTGTGGTTGCCAAACGTGAGGCCATTAGGGAGTCGATTTCCTTTTCATTAAGTGGAGACGTCGTCCCGCTAAGAACTCTCAAAGAAATTTCCAGGAACATTGAAAATGATTTACGGGCCATGGACGGAATCTCACAGGTGGAGGTTTCTGGGTACCCGCTAGAGGAGATTGAAATCGCGGTCCGGGAAAGCGATTTACTGGCGTACGAACTTACTTTCCAGGATGTGGCCAGAAGTATTACCAGAGAAAACATTCTTACTACAGGAGGCAACATCAAGACTGAGACGGAAGAATATCTTATTAGGGCCAACAATCGGTCATACTACGGGAACGAGCTGGACAACCTTATCGTACGGACTGATCTCAGCGGAAATACTATTCGGCTCATGGATGTCGCCGAGGTTCGGGACATCTTCTCGGAATCTCCTAATGCAAGTTACTTCAATGGCAATCTTTCTGTGTCCGTTGGAGTCAGCAATACCAACAATGAAGATCTTATTTCTTCAGCTGCTAAAGTGAATGCATACGTGGAAAATTTCAACCAAAAGTACAACAACGTTCATTTGGACATAATTCGTGATGCCTCAATTACCCTGAACCAAAGGACTGAGCTGTTGAGCAGGAACATGGCGATGGGAGCGCTTTTGGTCCTGTTTTTCCTGGGCTTTTTCCTTAATGCCCGTCTCGCTTTTTGGGTTGCAGTGGGATTTCCAGTTGCTTTCGCGGGTATGTTCATTTTTGCTCCGGTCTTGGATGTAACCATAAATGTGCTCTCCCTTTTCGGAATGATTATCGTAATTGGCATTTTGGTGGACGACGGGATCGTAGTCGCCGAAAACATCTACAATCACTATGAAAAGGGCAAGAACAGAGTACAAGCCGCAATCGATGGCACCATGGAAGTGCTGGCACCAATTGTGTCGGCTATAATAACCACTGTGCTCGCGTTTGGTACCTTCTTATTCCTGGACGGCCGGATTGGAGATTTCTTCAGTCAAGTTTCTGTGGTAGTAATCCTTACATTAACCGTCTCCTTGCTGGAGGCCTTTATTATTTTACCAGCTCACATCGCCCACTCAAAGGCTCTCAGAGATAGAACCAAAGACCCCAAGGACCAAAACGTCCTCCAACTCGTCTTTTCCATTTTTAGAAAATTCAATTCGTATGGAGAAAAGATTATGATCTTCCTACGGGACGCGGTCTATATGCCGTTGTTCAATTTTTCTTTGGGTCACAAATTCGTCGTGGTATCGGTTGTAACGGCAATGTTGATCCTTACCATCGGATCGATAGGCGGGGGGATCATCCGAACCTCGTTTTTCCCATCCATAGCCAGTGACCGCGTGTCCATAGATTTGACCATGCCCCAAGGTACCAGTGTTACTATAACCGATTCCCTGGCCTCCCATATAGAAGCCATCATTTGGGAAGTAAACAAGCAGTTCACCGCTGAATATGGCAGCGACAAAGATGTGGTTGAGAACGTAATCAAAAAGATTGGGCCGGGCACCTCAAATGCCAACATAAGGGTGAATTTATTACCTGGGGAAGAAAGAGACTTTGAAGCGTTCAAAATGGCGAATGCGATCCAAAACCGAGTGGGTCCAATTTACGGTGCAGAAAGCATAACATATGGTTCTGGAGGCAACTTCGGAGGCAGCCCGGTGGCAGTGTCTTTGCTTGGTAACAACATACAGGAATTGAAACTGGCCAAGCAGGAGTTAAAAGAAGAACTGCAGCAGAATCCGTTGCTAAAGGACGTAGCCGACAATGACCCGGCAGGGATCAAGGAGATCAAGATTGATCTCAAAGACAACGCCTACCTGTTGGGCCTGAATTCTCAAAATGTGATGAGCCAGGTACGTTCCGGGTTCTTTGGATTCCAAGCGCAAAGATTTCAGAGGGGCCAGGACGAAATTAAGATCTGGGTCCGCTATCAAAAACAGAATAGATCTTCGATCCAGGATTTAGATAAGATGCGGATCGTGACTCCGTTAGGGGACAGGGTGCCTTTCTCGGAAATTGCAAATTACTCCATTGAGCGAGGGGAGGTCTCTATCAATCACCTCAACGGACAACGGGAAATACAGGTAACTGCTGATATGAAGAACCCAGGAGAAAGCGCCACCGATATCAACGCCGATATCCGCACTCTTATTCTTCCCCAAATCCTGTCAAAATATCCCACGGTAACCGCGCTCTATGAGGGTCAAAATCGCGAGGCGGGCAAATTCACTACCTCCGCCGGTCAGGTTTTCCCAGTGGTCATGCTGCTGATTTACGCTACCATCGCTTTCACCTTCAGGTCCTACAGCCAGCCCTTGCTTCTAATAATGCTGGTTCCGTTCAGTCTGATTGGAGTTGCCTGGGGGCATTGGCTGCATGGTTTTCCTATTAATATTCTGTCGCTCCTGGGCATAATTGCCTTGATCGGTATCCTGGTGAATGATGGCTTGGTATTGATAGAAAAATTTAACGGTTATCTAAAAGAAGGAATCCCTTTCGATGAGGCTTTGCAAACCGCCAGTAAATCAAGATTCAGGGCTATTTTTCTGACCACCATAACCACTGTCGCCGGTTTGGCACCTTTGATGCTTGAGACCAGCCGGCAGGCCCAATTCCTTATACCGATGGCTATTTCCATTTCCTACGGGATCGCTTTTGCCACCATACTGACTCTCCTGATGCTTCCGATGATACTGTCCTGGAGCAATTCGGTGAAGGTCGGGGTCAAATGGCTGTCGACTGGTGACCGGGTGTCCAAGGAGGAGGTTGAGAGGGCCGTTCTGGAATTGAATTAAAATGTGCATCAAATGAACACTCACAAACTTGGAAAAATGAAGCTTAAAATTTGGGTGACTCTGGGGCTGGCTTTAGCAACCTTGGGCTGCCTTAGGGCTCAAAGGCTCCTAACCCTGGAGGAAGCGGTTCAGATCGCACTCAGCGAGAACTATAATATTCAAGTGGCCAGGAATGACTTGGAGATAGCCCAGAACAACTATCATCCAGGGGTTGCGGGCCTTTTGCCAACTCTTGACCTGGGTGGAAATTATACCTACAGCAAAAGAAACACGACCCAGCAGTTCCTAGGCCAGGAGCCCAACAACATAACCGGAGCAGTTAATACGGGGTACGGAGGGTCTGTGGATCTTGGTTACACGCTGTTTAACGGACTGGGCAACGTATACAATTTCAAAAGGCTCAAATCCACATTAGCCTTGGTGGATGCCCAAACCAGGGCCAACATAGAAATCAGCATAATGGACGTGGTCACTGCCTATTACTCCCTGGCCAGGGAGCAGGAGAACTTTCGGATTGCAACTGAGGCGTTGGAAATATCCAGTGAGCGTTTGCAGCGGGCCCAGGATCTATTGCGATTTGGCCAATCAAGCCGAAGGACGTATCTGAATGATAAGGTAAACTATAACACCGATAGTGCGTCCCTGGTCACGGCTGAGTTATTTCTTGAAAAAGCCCAAAATGATTTAATTTTCCTACTGGGGGGTAATTTACAGAATTTCATAGTCAGCACTGAGGTCATTCTGGATAGCGACCTGAGCTACGATAACCTCCATGACCAATCCATGTCGAACAATTATCAAATCATTGCCGGCCAGTACAGCAAGAATAACGCTGAGATTGATCTAAAGCTCGCCAGCGCTGTGCAGATGCCCAGGCTGACCGCCAATGCAGCTTACGGATATAACAAGATCAACAACGACGCTGGCTTTCTCATTTCAAATCGTACCAATGGACTTACTGCCGGGCTCGCACTGGGCTTCAATATTTACGACGGCAAGCGTCGGCAAATTGAAAAGCAAAACACCAGAATCGCAATGGAGAATCAAAACATACTTTACCAGGAGTTGCTAAAACAAACAGAAAGAAACTTTGACAATGCCTTTGCCGCTTACGAGAATAACATCACCCTATTAAGCATTGAGGAAAACAGTTTGCTCACCGCCCAGCAAAACTTTGAAACTACCCAGGAACAGAACCGTTTAGGGGCCGTTACCAGCACCGAATTCAGAGAAGCTCAACTAAACCTGATCAACGCCCAATTCAGAATTACCGACGCCAAGTTTATAGCCAAAGTAGCAGAGTTGGAGGTAATGCGCGTGGCTGGAAAGTTGCTGGAAAGTATTTAGCGGGGTTAGTCATTGGTCATTGGTACTAAATACTAAAATCCACCATAGCCTTCATCACCCCATGCTCATAAGTTGATACTTTTCGGAACGCCGCCGCCGATTCTTCTGGCTTAAATCGATGGGTTACCATAAAATCGGCATTGATCTTTCCCTGTGTCATAAGGTCCAGGACAGGCTGAACACAGTCCAATTGGCGCCGGACATTTTGGACCCTCAATTCCTTACGTCGAAATGAATCGGCCAAAAAAGAAATGCGATCGAACGAGGGAATCCCTATCAGAATGAGCTTTCCACCGGGCCGAAGCATACGGACACCCTGATCCATCGCTTCCTGCTTTCCACAGCACTCAAAAACAATATCCAATAGGTTCGGATGTTGGTCAATCCAGATTTTCTCCATTTCAGGGTCGCCCGGATTCCAGGTCCATTGCGCTCCGGCACTTCTGGCCATCTCCAAACGATAGGCTTGTTTGTCTGTAACCGAGATCTGGCGTTGTCCCTGGGCTTGCAGGCAAAGAAAAACGCTAAAGCCAATGGGGCCCATGCCAAGAATTCCAATCTCTAAATCCGGTTGACTGGCAACATCTGCCAACCGGGTGGCATAGTATCCAATCGAGAGAGGTTCTGATAGGGTCGCGTGATCGAGGGATAAGCGCGCATCGATGGGAAAGCAACAAAATTCCGGCATTATGATGTGTTCGGCCAGACTGCCATCTAGCTGGCCGGGGCACCCAAGGAACAGATTATTCAGACAGGTGTGGTGCCGTCCCCTACTGCATTGGTCACACTCCATGCAAGGGACCGAAGGATCAACGGCCACGCGATCCCCAGGTTGTACCCTGGTCACTTCCTTGCCGACCTGCTCGACTATACCGGAGCACTCGTGACCGATGCGAAAAGGGTATTTCGCCACTTGCCCTCCGATTCTTCCTTCTGAATAATAATGGATATCGGAGCCGCAAATCCCAACCGGACCCACCTTGATTCGAACTTCTTTTGCTCCGGCCTCTCCTGGATCCGGGAGTTCTACCAACTCTATGTTCTCTATTCCGGTAAGTACTGAAACTTTCATTGTGGATCCTTTATCCAGGCTCTAAAGTCGGCTAGTCCGGCAATTTGACCTTTTGACCCTCGGGAAGAGGCGACTTATATGGCTTGCCTTCGGTTTGTTGCTCGAAATATATCTGGGCTTCTTTTAATAGTTCCGGGTCAGTGTAAAGGTCAATTGCCGGCAGGACCAAAACTTTTGTGGCGACCACCGCACCCTTGAAGCCCGCTTCGGTCCCGTGACTCGCGGTAGTGGCCCAGCTGTGCCAGGGCACCTTTTGCGGGGCAGTTGCCACGCCAAACCCGGCCGTGGGAACGATAAAGCTTACATCTGCCACATCGGTTGACCCAGTTCCCTCAGGGGGAGGAGCGTCCAGGGCCTCGATTTCGGTGTGAAAGCCGATCTCCTCCGTTCCCAGAAACTTCTGGAGCTCTCGGGCCCACTCCTGTTCCGCGTCGGTAAATTCAGGCGGACCCACCGCGGTGAGATTCTTGTGAATAAGGGCCAACAAAGGCTTGTTAAGATTATATTGATTGAGGCCGGTAATGAAATTCACCTTGTGGCTTGTGCCGGTTGCGAGGGCCGCCCCTTCGGCTATCTTGAGAATTCTCTGGTAGTAATCCTCAACCCCCTCCCTATCAACATCCCTCACAAAATACCAAACCCGGGCGTACTCTGGGACCACATTGGGCGCCCCTCCCCCATCAGGGATCACGTAATGAACTCGGGCAGTTGGCTTCATATGCTCCCGCATCATATTGACCGCATGATTCATAAGCTCCACTCCGTCCAATGCACTTCGCCCATTCCATGGATCAGCAGCTCCATGGGCTGCCTGACCAAAAAATTCAACTTCGAAGTTGTTGAGAGCTAATCCGGCGACGTTGGTTACTTTAGTTTTCCTTCCAGGATGCCATTCGAGAACCACATCGAGGCCTTGGAAGACACCATCCCGAGCCATGTAGATCTTACCAACCCCGGTTTCTTCGGCAGGAGTACCAAACAATTTTATTGTTCCGGCCAGCCCCTCTTGTTTCATTAACGTGAGTTCGACAATAAGGAATGATTAAAGAGCGAGAAAGAGTTGACCGGTGTCCTGGTAGTTCAATTTGATTGAGGGCTTTTTTTCGCAAAAGTTGTAAGCGATTAAAGCCGAGAAAAGGTTGGTAAGGAAATTAGTTGGGCTCCTGTGCCTGGAGTGTTCAATCTGGAAGATGTTTTTAAGTTGATCAATGATAGTCTCACAAATAGCCCTTTTACGGAGCATTATAGCATCCATGATGGGGGTTAAGGATGAGGACTTCATATTGCGTTTGAGTTTGGTTATCAGATGGACTCCGCGGAAGAACAGATTTTTAAAAAGTTCCTTACTGATGTAGCCTTTATCACCAAAGAGCTTTCCGAATAATTTCTTAATAAACCGTTCAATTTTAAGAGGCTTTCTGTCATCCACATTGCCCGGTGTGAGCATAAAATCGATGATTTCACCCGTATCAGCAGTGATAAGATGGAGCTTAAACCCGTAGAACCATCCGATGGAACAATGGCCTCTTTTAGCTAACCCTTCAAATACTTTATGGTTATGGATCCGTCTGTTATGACAGACCCTTAACGGAGTGCTGTCTATAAAACTTATACCTGTACACTGTCCAGTCCCTTGTGTTTTCAGATAAATAGCCATTGGCAGAAGACTTCCACTACAAAGTTCTACCATTCGGTTATAGCTTACCACATCAGGAAAGAAGGAGCGCAAGTGGCCACAAACGTATGTGTTGTAAAAGGTCTTGAAATTTCGATATCCTGAGATCTGGAACAAGACCTGTATAGTCATTACTTCGGATAAAGAAAGCTTACCAGGTTTGTTGCGCTTTTTACTTCCCAGCAATCTTTTTTCCAATTTTGGGACAAAATCCAGACAAAAATCGTCAATGGAACAAAAAATTTCAGTAATTTTAGTAGCAGTTAACATAGGCAGAAATATTAGTTATTTTGTTGATTGTCAATAACTTAATATACTAATTTTCTGCCTTTTTTCTATCAATAAACTACTCTATTTTATATCGAACTCACGTTTCATTACTCTTTTCAAAACAACGGCCGCATTAACACAGCCAGAACCAAATAGATTATGGCCGCACCCCTGGCCACTGCTCACCCCGTCTTCTCTTGCCTGACGATAAGGCACAGGCTGATTACCCACTCCGGGTAACGCGTCGTACTCCGCCAATATTCCGATTATGGGTTTTCCCGACCCGTAGGTGGCTACGAAAGCGGTAGGCATTCCTGAAACATTTCGTTTTAGAGCAAAACCTTCTTCTTCAAGAAGGTTAGAAAGGAATCGGGCCGATTGCTTTTCCAAAAGAGCAGTCTCTGAGTAATCCCACAATTGCTGGCAAACGCGGGTTATTTGGGGATCCAAATCCTCTACAATCTCCAGCGCCTTCCGTTTGAGAATTTCAGTTTTTTGGGCCATTAAGGAAAATCCGCCCAGCAGGAAAAACAGAAATAGATAGAATCCAGACCTCATTCAAAGGGGATATAGCAAGTAACAGCGAAGTTAACAAAATAAAAGAAATGAGGGCCTGGGGCTCAATATTGCAGGAGTTGTATATTATACCAAAATCCTAAAGCAATGAATTAGTCAGAGTACCAAACAGGTTCCCCAGACTGGAGACATAGAGGATTTAGCTGGGGCATCTTAGAAAACCCGCCAAGCACAATTGGGAAAGATTTTGTACGCCCAGCTGATGAGTTGGTTAAGGTGATGAAAGCACCAAAGGAATTTGAAATCAACGGAGACGTCACTCATCCTCAACCGCGAAAAGAGATTTTCATTCTTGGAGGACTGCCTCATTCAGCTAGAAACATTGGAGACATCATCCCGCTGGCTTTACGGGAATAATCGCGAGATCCGGATCAACACAATGTTCAGTGTTTAGAAACCTTCAAGTCTTCTTTTCCAACTCCGCTGCTATTGTGGTGGGAGCTATGTTTTCGGTAAACAGCTTTTTTTTTGGGACCTGGATCACCAGGCTTCCAGAAATTCAGAACCATTTGAATCTTTCGGAGGGAGACCTGGGGTTGGCGTTGCTGGGTTTGCCTCTTGGAGCATTAATTATTATGCCGGCCATGGGTTGGTTTACTCATAAATTCGGAAGTGGCCAAGTCACCCTTTTCTGTTCAATTCTCTTCTGCATTTTGTCTATAACCCCGGTAATGGCCTGGAGCCATCTTGTGTTGATCCTGACTTTTATTCTGGTGGGCCTGGGAACCGGTTCTATGGACATTGCCATGAATGCTGCCGCTGCCGGTATCGAAAAGAAGTACAAAGTCTCCATCATGGCAACCTGCCACGGACTATGGAGTGTTGGGGCCATGGTTGGCGCCGGGTCCGCAGGAATTATAGCTGGGTTCGGTTATTCCCCCAAGTCTCATGTGTTTTTTGTGGCTTGCGCGCTTCTCATTCTAGTGTTAATTCTGTCTCCCAGGCTGAGAACCATCAAAGATCCGGGAGAGCCGGGGAAGGCGTTTGCCTGGCCTACCGGTCCTTTATTTTCCATTGCTGTCGTTGGCTTTTGCATAGCACTGGGAGAGGGGGCCATGGCGGATTGGAGTGCTGTGTATCTTAAGAACACCCTACAGGCCAGCGCCTACATATCGGGATTCGGGTTTGCCGGTTTTGCTGGGGCGATGGCCATTGGCCGATTTTACGGCGATAAGATCATACCCGCCTGGGGTGTCAAGAAAGTGGTAACCCTGGGGTGCCTGATAGCTACTTTTTCGCTTCCGCTAGGATTGGCCTTACCGATGCCATGGCTTGCCATAGGGGGATTTACATTGGCTGGTATTGGCTTTTCCTGTCTTATTCCAGCGATCTTTATTTCTGCAGCCCATACTCCTGGCCTATCCTCCGCCACAGGAATAGCCGCCGTAGCCAGTCTTACTTACCTCGGAATGCTTACCGGTCCACCAGCCGTTGGAATTGTGGCCGAAGAATTCGGATTGAGTGTAGGACTGGGATTTGTCGCGCTAATAATGGGGTTGGCAACTCTGATAAGCTGGAGGTCGCACTTCCATTAATTAGAATCCAACTTCGCCGCCTTGGGAGGGAAATTTTGTAATGCCCGCCTTACCGATCTATTGATTGTCCTGGAGTTCACTTCATCCTCGGGATTCATATACCGGCGAGTTTTAGACTGCCAAATCACGGCCGAATTCTTACTGTCTGCAATATCTATAACCAGAGATCCCAATACATAAGCCTCCTGCTCGTATGCTGGCCAGAAGTCGTAGTCATTCTCAAAATAAACTTTCTGGTATTCCTCCTGGGTTAATGAAACATGGAAATCCAGGAGCATATCCGGGTTGTCCTCCTCCCTCTCGATTTCTATGGATCAAGCAAGAGTCAGGGTATATGTTTTTTCATATTTTCTGGTTTCTCGGACTACAGCAAAAACTCTATGAATAAGTTTGTTCCGGATCGCATTCAACACCGACATTTTGTTTTTCCCTGATTCCACTTTCCGTTCATAATAATCCCTTAATTCCCCCGGATGAGTAACCGCTGACATGGCTGCCAGATGCAGGAGCTTTTTCATCTTCTTATTGGCCAGATGCGAAACTCGACTCCGGCCCCGGTAGCTGGTGCCGGATCGGTACTCGAAGGGCACTACCCCTGAGTAACAGGCAAACTTCTTGGCCTCAGTAAAGTCTTTGAACTCATTGGTAGTTGCAATGAAATGGGCTGCAATAGTAGATCCAATGTTATCCACTGAAGTCACTTGCTCAAAGAGCTCATTTAAAGATTGATCGGATCGAATGAAATCATAAATTTTCAGATCCAAAGCCTTGAGCTTTTTCTCCATGTTAGCTAGTACCGGTTTGAGGGTAGTTTTCTGAAGTTGCATCACATCATCATCCACAAAACCACAGGCCTCCTTTAAAGGAGTTGCCAACTGCAGTTTAGTCTTGAGCAGTCGTTCTCTGAGTGATAGCATGAACTTTAAATTGCGGATTTTCTTTCGAGAAGGCTTCCATAACTGGGCTTTGTCCTGGTTTCGACAGGCATATTGAGCGATTCGATAGGAATCCACCTGATCGTTCTTTCCTCTCAAAACACCCAGGGATTGTTTGATCTGCCGGGCCGATTCCAGCCACACATTGAGCTGCTGTTTTTCAAAGTAATTGAGCAGATGATTGTTATAGATCCCAGTGAATTCCAGGCAAAACAAAACCTGGTCAGGCTGGTAGCCAGGCAGCTGCATAAGTCTCTTGATAAAACTCTTAATCCCTTTCAGACTATTAGCAGTTCTTAGGTGAAACAACCTGTGACTATTTTGTACTACCGTAAAATCAAGGGTTGACTTTGAAACATCAATGCCCACGAAATAATTGAAATTCATAACTTTACCATTAAGACTTATCAAGTGGGTTAACATTTTTGAACACGATCAAAACCTTACTAATGGGTCTAGTCCCAAATTTCTATTTGATGCTTGTTCAAAAAAGCTGGCAGAGGATTGAATCGCGAGATAGGTCGCAAACCTAGGCCTTTGCATAATTCGCCTCTGCCAGTGTTAACTCATGACCGCCTTGGTCACCTCATAAAAATAAACCTTGATTCTTGGAATAATCCTAGAGGCCTAATCTAAAGGAAACCTTTGCGCACCATCTCGGTTTCAATAGCCAACTTTATTTCAACCACGGCAAGGCTGTCAAGATCGCCTTGGTATTTAAAATCACACCCTCCGAGCCAACAAAAGGATGCATAAACATCAAAATCTACGTCCTGGTCGTAATCCGATTCCACCCTTACAGTCGCACAGCCACTGATCAAAACAAACAACCCAAGGAAACCACAGACTTTCACTCTTTGTAGAAGATCAGCCGTTGGAGATCTTTTTCTGCAACCCTCACAATAATATAAACGGATCCTGGGCGGTAAAGTAGTGAAATGCTGTGGAGGTTGTTTCCTTTATTCATGATTGCGAATGAAAGTTCAAACTAAACCTTTAGCCTCAAATAGCCTCTAAGCATCATGCAGTACTTGATCTAATGGGACAGGATCTGAACTGGGGATCGACCTTCGCTTGCTGGACGGCAGGTTGGTTGTTAATAACGGCATGGTCATGTGACAGTGAGGACCAAATCGTTCCGGTAGAGCAACTACAGGTCCTCGCAAACGTAGATGAGGAACTCAAGCCCCATTTCCTCACATTTGAAGCCGAAGGTCTGAGGCGGGGGTTGCAAATTGATCTAAGCGACGCAGGGATTACGGGAGCAATTGAGGAGATCCAGGAAGAGGAGGTGGTGGGACAATGTGCCCAACATAACCACAATCCCAACAAAGTGACCGTGGACCAGGAATTCTGGATGTCGGCCTCCGACCTGTACAAAGAGTTCATTGTTTTTCACGAGTTAGGCCACTGCTACCTGACTCGCGGTCATTTGGATGATGCCTATCCCAATGGGCAATGCTTAAGCATTATGAGAAGTGGCCTGGGAGATTGCTGGGACGTGTATAACGGGCGAACCAGGAAGAATTACTTAGATGAATTATTCAATTCCGTTGAGTATCCTTAGTTCCTTACTAAATTGGGTCCATGCGTTTGGGGTCCGGTCTGAGGCACTTCTTGTTCCCTTTTCTTTTTTTGTATTTAGGCCTTGCGACCGGCTACGGGCAGGAAACGGATGACGATCAACCTGACGAGCCTCTGATCCGGAACATTCCCCTTTTGGATAAGGACACCCCCCCAGACAGCAACTACGTTGAGCTGCTTCCGAACCTTTGGTCCATCAGGGTCCTGGGTGTAGTAAAGAACCAGGGAAATTCCATTCTCAATCGGAGCAGCGGCACAACCGTACGATACCGGCCAACCAATACCTTTCCAGGCGCAGGATTTACTTACAAATTCCTTCTGGTCGACCTGGGCGTTAATCTTAAGCTCAACAAGGAGGACGTTACTCAGAGATTTGATTTCCAAGGGACAATCATGGGCCGAAAGTATATTATTGACGCTTTCATCCAGGTATACCAGGGATATCAGCTGGTTAACGCAGCGGAACTCGAGACGCGCTTCCGGGATGACCTGCAGGTGAGCCAATTTGGAGTGAATTTTGTACGCACTTTTGGTGGAGCCAAGCTCTCCTTACGATCTGCTTTCATTGGAAGCGAAATTCAGAAAAAGGCCGTTGGTAGTTTTGTGGCAGGAGGTTTTTTTTCCAACTTTCACCTGAGAGCTGACTCTAGCGTTGTACCGGTTAGCAGGGCCCGTGATTTCAACGAATACGCCCAAATCGACCAAATCGACCTTCTGAATTTTGGAGTCAGCGCGGGTTATGCATATGCCCAGGTTTTCCCGAAGCACTATATTCTATTCTTAGCAGTGTTACCCGGTTTGGGCCTGAACTTTGGGGACGTCCATGCACAGAAATGGTATAAGCCTCCAGTAGGCCCATTCGGCAAGGTTCACCTTAGGGTCGCTCTTGGCCGAAGCTCCGTAAAGAACTATCAGATCCTCTCATTTAGTTCCGATTTCTTTTTTATGGACTTCGGCCATCAGAACCTTTATCGATACAGCTTTGGAAAGATCAAATTGGTATATGGGTTTAGACTTGAGAATAATAAGAACCCTTTGAAGAAGGTGTTGTAAATTTTCAGATAAGTTCAATCCTCAATGAGCGTCTCGCAAAGTTTGGGAAATCCCCCCAATTAGGTCAAGGTAAGATCTCAATGGGTCTTAAAGAGCTAAATGAGTTAATCAAATGCACACCTTTCGCAATCATCCCAATCCTGAAGGGGTTGTGAAGATCCCTGATTAGTGTTGACCACTTTTGGTTAATAATTCATCATTAAATATGGACAATGAAGGTCTTCGGTTAATTGGCAACAAGGACCAGTCCTTTTCAAAATCCATGGGTGAAACATCGTTTAAGTTTTCATGGGTTCTTTTTTGATTATAATGGTCAACCGCTCTTTTGACATACCTTTTCAGTTGATAGAAATTGGTCGGCTTCCAGTAATGCAAATATTCTTCTTTCAAGGTCCTGTGAAAGCGCTCTGCATACGCATTATCCTGAGCGGTTAGCCCCATGCTGATATCACATCGGTTGGATTTTAGTAGGTCTACATATTCTTCGTAGATGTATTGACCTCCTCTGTCGGAATGATGGATCCGGGGAGGGGGATGATCTTTCAAGGCAATGAGCAATGCCTTTACGTTCGCTGTAGCCCGCATATGATCCGATACCTGGTAGCCTACTATTTTTCGGGTATAGACATCCAGAATAAAGACCCCGTAATAAAACCGGTTTCCCACTTCTATGAAGGTGATGTCTGATTGCCAGACCGTTGAAGGAGACGTTAGTTCAAATCCTTTGATCAGGTTTGGATAATAAAGCTTCGAAGCCCGGGTAGTTCGTTTATAGTTCTTGGCTCTTCTCAAACGGTAACCAAGACTCATTAAAAGGTCTACAAAGCGATCTCTGCCGATAAATCCGGGTTTTAAGGTCCGGTACATTTTTTCCACCCCACAACCAGGATGTTCCTGGCGTATCCCATCAGCTTCCAGGACCAGCTGTTCTACCTTTTGATCAAAGACAGCTTGCCTGGTTGCATACTGATGTATTGCCTGTTTGCTGATTCCTATGGCACGATAGAGCTGATTCATCGAGAAATTTACTTTCCTTTGGTTTTTCCGGAACCAGTTGATTGTGGGGTGTCGAAGTTTTTTTTCAGATCGATATCCAATTCCTCCTTGGCCAGATCGATCATCTTTTCGTAATAATCAATCTTGATCTGTTTTTGACCTACCACACGTTCCAACTCCTTAATCCGTTTTTCTAAATCGTTAACCTTTGATGTAGTGCTTTTTTTCATCTCCAGAATTCGATAGCCTCTCTCGTTAAAGGTAGAGAATTTGTAGATCCAACGGTAAATGTTTGCGTTGTTGATCCCATGAAGTTTCTCCAGTTGAGGGACACTGTACTTTCCACTTTCAAATTCCGTAACAATGGCCCGCTTCAATTCATCACTGAATACTCGCTTCTTTCGAATGGCTTTTTGGGTTGCTTTCATATAAGTCGATCGTTTAAAAAGTGGTCAACCTATATCAGGGACGTACACCAATTTATCCGCGCCAAGCATCACCACTCTCTCCCCCTTGGACGGGGCTGTTAATGTGTTGGTAAACGCGAACCTGGAGATCACCTTTAATGAAGACGTTCAAACTGGTTCAGGAAACATAACCATCAAAAAATCCAGTGATGACTCTAACGTAGAAGTGATAGACGTTGCTTCGATGGGCGTGGCCGTAAGCAATGACAAGATCACCATCGACCCCACCGGCGATTTACCCCTTGAGGAAGAATTGTACGTGCTGGTAGATAATGGTGCCATTGAGGATTTGGCAGCAAATCCTTTTAGCGGAATTTCAAGCAAAACCAGCTGGAATTTTAGAACCGAAGACACCACTTCCCCAACAATCTCAGGACTCACTCCAGCCGACGATGCTGCGGGGGTGACAGAAGATGAAAACCTTGAAGCAGTCTTTGATGAAAATATTCAGAAGGGCATAGGAAACATACTCATCATGCAATCAGCTGATGATGTCACTTTTGAAACCATCGACGTTGCTTCGGGCCAAGCGACAGTAGACGGCTCCCAACTCATGATTAATCCTTCCATGAGCCTTCAGGAGTTCACCGGCTATTACATCCAGATCGATGCAGGTGCGGTTAAAGACTTGGGCGGCAACGACTTTGCCGGAATTAGCAACAAAAACACCTGGAACTTCACTACCGGTGAATTTACCGATCCCGAGGTGATAACCCAGGATATTACCATTGCATTGGATGACAACGGTGTGGCGATAGTTACCCCCAGCCAGATCGACAATGGAAGTACCGACAATGTGACGCTACAAAATGATCTGGTCCTGATTCTGGACCAAACCACTTTTGATTGTGATGATCTGGGGGATAATACGGTGTCTTTAACAGTTACGGACGAAGCCGGGAACAGTGGCACCGGTATGGCCACGGTTACAATTGAAGATGTTACCGCTCCAACCGTCCTGGCCCAAGGCATCACAGTGAATTTAAATGCCTCAGGTGAAGCCACTATCACTCCTTCCGATATAGACGACGGGAGTAGCGATAATTGTTCACTGAGCCTGAGCTTGGATAATTCTAACTTTGACCAAACTGATCTTGGGGATAATCAAGTTACGTTGACGGCTACCGATGGATCGGGGAATGTGGCTTTAGTTACGATAATCGTTACCGTTGAATTGACCAACCTGCCCCCTGTAATAGTGGATCAGGAATTTGAAGTGGACGAAAACAGTGCCGATGGTACGGTTGTAGGGACGCTTACCGCTAGCGACCCGGACAACGATCCACTTACATTCTCAATAACAGCCGGCAACACGGCTGCAGCCTTTGCCATTACCAATAATTCCGGAGACCTGACTGTAGACAATTCCTCCGCTCTGGACTTTGAAACTACTCCTTCCTTTCTTCTAACCGTTTCCGTTGATGACGGCAATGGAGAAACGGATGAAGCCTTCATTACAATTAATTTGAGAGATGTCGAGGTCGAAAAAGAGCCTCAGACCATAACCTTTGATCCGATCGCTTCAAAATCGGAGGGAGATCCGTTTTTTGCCTTAAGCGCAACCGCCAGTTCCGGCCTGACAGTTGAATTCTCTATCGTAACCGGTCCGGGTACTATCAGTGGCAATGAGTTCTCCTTAACCGGACCAGGTAGCATCACTATAAAAGCTTCCCAACCTGGAGATGCCGAATTCAGTCCGGCTGCTGATGTTGAACAATCTTTTTGCGTTAATCCGGGTAAGCCTGTGATCACGATCCAGATGGCCGGAGTTTTTGCAATCACACTTAGCTCTAGCAGCGAAGATGGGAATCAGTGGCATAAAGACGGGCAGCCAGTGGATGGGGCCTCGGACGAGACACTGAATGCCCTGGAAACTGGGATCTATGCAGTGCAGGTGACCATCGACGGATGCAGCAGCGAATTTTCAACCGATCAGGAGGTTATCATAACCGGAATAGATCAGAGATTGAAAACCGACCTGAAAATTTACCCAAATCCATCCAGGAACTACCTCATTATTGAGCGTGAGGGGACAATGCTTAATCCTGTTGAAATTTCAGTCTATAGTTCCACAGGCCGCCTCATTTATAATGAAACCCCCGACAACTTATTGGATACGGAAAATATTAGGCTAAGCACAGCTCATTTGGATCGGGGGGTCTATTTTTACTTACTTTCCGGGACAGATTTTAGTGTCCGGGGCAGATTCAGTAAGGAGTAGTCCAGGGTTACATGCAACAAGATGGAAGGTTTACACAGTTATCCGCAGGATCGTAATCGATAATTAGCCAAGGTGCAAATCTTACCTAATACTCATCCCGGAGTCCTGAAATAGATAAAGCTCCCAATTGCTTCGGAGCTTATCGTATTTCCGATCTGAGAGGAGGTTCGATAAACCAGCCTAGAGGACAAGATTTGGGCTATTCATCATAGCAACTATCCACTGTTAACCCCCAATGGAGGCCTGGTGCTCAAAAAGATCACCAGGTGAGGTCCAGTTTTAATGACAAAATTACCCGGTATTTGATTCGGTGTTAAGGTTTAAAAAACAGTCCTAACCCAAACCGGATAAAACTAATATACGCCTTTTTTTATTCAAAATCCATCTGGCTATTCAAAATCTGACCACAAAATTCTGCTGTCTGAAAGCCGGTAACTCTGAGCGCTTTAAAGCTTTGGAAAAAGTAAAATAGCCCTGTTAAGGCTAAATGCAGATCCTGAGTTTTTAGCCGGGAAATGAAAAAGGCCAAAAGAGTTTCAGGAATCTCCATCTGGACTATCTTAGCCCAAATTTTTGGGCTCAAAAAATTCATGAACAACAAAATCTTCTTTGCACCCGGTCCCTCCGAGCTTTATTTTACCGTGAAGCAGCACCTGAAGAACGCTCTAAAGGAGGGTATTGGGTCTATCTCACATCGCGGCAGGGAATTTCAGGATATTTTTTCTATGGCCACCACCAACCTGCGCTCGCTGCTGAATCTCCCGGAGGACTATCATATTTTGTTTACTAGTTCGTCAAATGAGATTTGGGAAAGGATACTTCAGAACTGCGTTGACAAAAAAAGCTACCACCTTGTGAATGGAGCTTTCTCAAAAAAATTCCACCGATTTGCCCTGGATTTGGGCTTGGAAGCAACCAAAACGGAAGTACCCTTGGGTGAAGGATTCGAACCAGTCACCATTTCCCCCAGTCCAGAAGACGAATTGGCCGCCTTTATCCAAAATGAGACAAGCACAGGCGTGTGCCTGCCCTTGGAGGATATTTATGCGTGCAGGGAAAAGCATCCCCATCCACTCTTTGCTGTGGATGTGGTTTCGTCAATACCCTATATTGATCTTGATTTCAACCAGGTAGATACCGCCTATTTTTCAGTACAAAAATGCTTTGGGCTCCCGGCCGGTTTAGGTGTCTGGTTGGTGAATGAGCGAGCGCTGGAAAAAGCCAAAGCCTTGGCCAACCACGGGCACAAGATCGGGACCTACCATAGCCTCCCGTCACTTGTAGAGCAGGCGCTGGCCAACCAAACTCCTGAGACTCCTAACGTTTTGGGAATTTATCTGCTTTCAAAAGTCGCTCGGGACATGCTGGAAAAGGGAATCGAGGCTATTCGTCGGGAAATTGATTACAAAGCGGCCGTTTTGTACCACGCCCTTGAAACCAGCCGTAACTTCACCCCGTTCGTAACCAAGGAAAGACTCCGGTCTAAAACGGTTGTAGTTGCCAAATCTATGCGGCCCTCCGGAGAGATTATTGAGGAAATAAGCCGCTCCGGACCCATCTTAGGCAAAGGATATGGCGTAAACAAGGAAAATCAGATCCGGATTGCTAATTTTCCTACTCATTCCAAGGAGCAAGTGGAAAAGGTTGCCGATCTGCTGCAAAAAATGTAGAGGCCGGTATTTCAGGAAGTACTAATGAAGAGGCTAGTCGAAAAATACTATAGCTGGATTTTTCCCACAGACGATCAACAAGAGGTGACGTATTCCGGCAAGGTCTTTTTGTTCTGGTTTACCCTTTCGCTGTCGGCGGTGATCTTATTCCTCATAGTGAGAGATGTCCTTCGCAATGTTCAGGCCCAGTGATGCCTCATTATTGCTCAAGAGAATCAAATCCCGCTTCAACCCCTTCAAACTTCATGTTGTCAAATCAATCATTTCATAGATACCCAAACCCATTCCCCCGCTAGCGGTTTTAAAATTTAGAAGGGCATGGTAATTGTACTATTTTAATTTTGTTTTGAATTAAACCATTTCACTCAAAAGACGTCTAACCATCAGGACCCCTACTTCACCGACCCTTGGAGGAAAGCTACATACGGGAGAAGATCAAGAATGCTGAAACTCGACATTACGGTTTTAACCTGTTAATGGAGGAATACAAAGAACGAGTCTACTGGCTGGTCCGAAAGATGGTGGTTGACCATGACGACAGCAATGATCTGGTTCAGGAGATCTTCGTAAAGGTTTGGAATAATTTAGATAAATTTAGAGCTGATTCCCAGCTGTTTACATGGATATACCGGATCGCCACCAACGAATGTCTCAATTTTCTTAAAAGGAAAAAAAGAAGGTACTTCTTGCCGCTGGGAAATGTCGAGAGCGAGTTGGCCGATAAGTTGGATTATGGATCGCACATAAGCGGAGATGAGATTCAGATAAAGCTACAGAAGGCCCTATTAAAGCTGCCTGATAAGCAACGAATGGTTTTCAATCTCAAGTATTACGAAGACATGAAATACGAGGAAATGTCCCAGATAACGGAAACAAGTGTAGGCGCTCTGAAAGCCAGCTACCATCACGCTGTGAAGAAAATCGAGGAATTGTTGAACCAGGATTAAACTTAACCTATTTGATATTGTCTAAATATCGATGACTGATACCAGGAAAATTCCTAAAGGAAAGCCCTTGAAACTGGATGAACTGAAGCGAGACAATGTTTTCAGAGCACCAGATGGCTATTTCGATGGGCTTCCTGCACAGATTCAGGCAAGAATCAACAAACGGCAGGCGCACCGGATTAGTCCGGTCTTGGTTACTTCTCTGAAATTTGCGCTGCCCGTAGTGGTGTTAGCTATTGTGGTTTTTCAATTGGATCTTTTTGCGCCGGAATCAGCGGACCAGGATCCACTCGCCTTAATTGACGAGGTGAGTACGGAGGATTTGATAACCTATCTTGGAAAAACCGATATCACAGCCGATGAGATTTTAGAGGAGATTGATCTAAATAGTATGGACATTGATTTCTCAGATCAGGGCGCCGTGTTATTTAATGACTTTGAGCTGGAAAACGATGAGATAAACCAGATTCTGGAGGAATATGATATTGAAGGGGATTATTTGTAGATGATAAAAAGATTTGAATTATGAGATTGGCTAGTTCATTGATGTTGCTGTTGGCGATGGTCCAGGGGTTCGAGGGTTTTGGACAGAGCCAGGAAGCGATGGCGAAAATCCAAAGCGCGCGGATCGCCCTTATAACCGAGAGGTTAGGACTTTCACCAAATCAGGCCGAAAGGTTCTGGCCGCTATACCGGGAATTTAACGAGAAGAGACGGGGTATCAGAACCGAGATGAGATCGGCCCGTGAGGGTGTTGATTCGAAGTCGTTAAGCGATGAACAGGGAAGAGAGCTTATGACCAAGGCATTGCAGATGAAGCAAAGGGAATTGGACCTGGAAAAAGAGTACTCCCAAAAAATGCTAAATGTGATCTCTACCCGGCAGGTGATGTCTTTAAGAAAAGCGGAGGATGATTTCCGCCGAATGCTGATGCAAAGACTGGAGCAACGACAAAGGGACCAGGAAAGAAACCAAAGGATGCGACAGAGGAGGGAGGAGATACTTAGAGAGCAGAGAAATAATTGACCTAAGTTACTTTTTATACTAAACAAGCATTAATTGGAAGGGGAGTTTATCCCTTCAACGTTTTTCTATGCGCGGGTTGCCCAATAGGTGTTGGATTTTACTTTCTTTCATTTTTTCAGTTTCATTCAGTGAGGTCACGTTGGCCCAGGAAGAAGAGGATCTTGATTCTCTTATGCGTTACTACTTGCGGTCGGATTCAATTTTGCTGGATGAACTGGAGCGGCTTACATCGGATTCATTATCAATCCTTGACTTGATCGACAGTCTTCTTGCGTACGAGGTAAGGTTCTCTCAGATCTCGGCTAGATTCGGATATACTAGCCGAATCCTAAATGCCGGCCGTGATCTTGGTATCAATCAGTACGGATTTCGAGGAGCATTATCCTATTACCACAAATCGGGTCTGCTCGGAGAGGTTTCAGCATTCTGGAATAGCGACGTCACTCCAAAATTCAATCCCGTGATTACCACCCTTGGATACCTTGGATCCATTCAATCCAAATTCTCGTACATCCTCTCCTATGATCACTTCTTTTATTCACAAGGGAGCAGCCAAAGTGATCAATCCATAATCTATTCGTTTAACAATGCTTTGAACGGCTCGGTGTACTACGACTTAAAGTACGTCACCCCGGGCGTGGATTATTCGTTCCTTTTTGGGGAGGAAACAGCCCATCGTTTTGGCACGTATCTGACCGGCAACATTCGCTTCAAAAATCTCAGCTTTGGTGGAATATCAGTCTTGCCAACAGCCTCTCTCCTGTTCGGAAATCAGACCATTTACTATCAGAACATCAATTTTCAGGCTCTTCGCATTGCCCAGCAGATCGCACAAAGACGGGGCCTTACCCTTAACGATTTTGATCAATGGAGGCAATATGTATTTGAGGAGGGCCAGGAGAACGTTTTTGGGTTAATGAACTTAAGTCTTTCCCTCCCGGTTTACATTCACCTGGAAAAAGTGAACCTTCTGTTCAATTACCATTTGAATATCCCTCAGCAACTACCCGGTGAGGTTATAGATGTTTCTCCCAACAGCTTTGTAAACGTGGCAATATTTTATTCGCACCCCTTCAAATAGCCTAGTATATTTGCACCAAAAAAGGAGTAAAATACTTTGGCCCACCTGACTCTTTCGGAGCTTAATCAAATTATCAAGACAACCCTTGAATCGACCTTGGATCCCTCCTACTGGATTGTGGCCGAGATTGGTGAGATCAGGATCACTCAAAAAGGACATTGCTATCTGGAATTGATTGAAAAGGTGGACGATCAAATCCTCTCCAAACTGAGGGCCAATATCTGGTCCTACACCTATCGAAATCTCGGTACCTGGTTTGAGGCCACTACCGGGCAAGGTTTACAGAAGGGAATGAAGATACTGGCAAACGCAGTAGTTCAATACCACGAGGTGTTTGGCCTCAGCCTGGTAATAAGAGACATTGACCCCAATTTCACTTTAGGAGAAAGAGAGAAAAAACGACGGGAAACAATCGATCAATTGAAAAAGGAGGGAGTGTTTGAGATGAACCGGGAACTAACCTTACCGGCCGTGCCTCAAAACATTGCAGTTGTAAGCTCTTCTACGGCTGCCGGTTTGGAAGACTTTATAAATCAGCTGAATCAAAATCCCAGGGGTTATCGGTTCAATATCCGGCTTTTTAAGGCGGTCATGCAAGGATCGGAAGCCAAAGAATCCGTCATTCAGGCCCTACATCAGGCTTTTGCGCGATTTCAAGATTTTGATATTTTAGCTATAATCCGTGGAGGTGGTTCGCAGGTTGATTTGGATTGCTTTGACTCATACGAATTGGCCTCGCATGTTGCTCAATTCCCGCTGCCGGTAATCACAGGAATCGGTCATGAGCGGGACGAAACGATCGTTGACCTGGTTGCGCATACCAAGATGAAGACACCTACCGCCGTTTCCGAGTTTATTATTCAAGGATTTCGGGAGTTCGAAGATAACATGGACTCTATGATACAACGTCTAAATTCCCTGGCTGCAAATCGAATACAGGTCGAGAATCAAGTTCTGGAAAGCTCGATTCAAAAGTTGACATTTTTGCTTCGAAGCAAAATAGAATCGGCCGATCGCCAGCTCGAATCAGTGTCATCCACGTTAACCGCCGAGGCGATTAGGATTCTCTCTCACAACAAGGTCAAGTTGGATTCCCTTGGTGAGAAGCTTAAAACTTACCCGTTAATTCTAATAAACAACCAATATCAAAGGCTTGATCATTTAGAACATTCCATCCAATTGATGGATCCTAGTGAGATCTTAAAAAGGGGTTACAGTATTACCCTGGTGAATAACAAGCCGGCCAACGAGGTGAAAAAGATCAGCAAACAAGACAAACTAAAAACTAGGACTCTCCGGTGGGAAGTGGAAAGCATCGTGGATTCTGCAGCAAAACGAAATAATGGCTAAGAGGAAACTAACCTATCAACAGGCAATGGACCAGCTTGAGGTCATTGTCAAGAAACTGGAAAATGACGATACCACCATCGATGAACTTGGAGGTCTGGTGGCCAAGGCACTGGAATTAGTAAAGTCCTGCCGGGTGAGGCTCAAGCAAACCGAGGAGCATCTCAATCAGGCTTTGGAGGAGGATTGAATTGATAAGATTAACGATCGATGTTTCATAGATTCTTGTATTACGGCGCTTTTCTTTGGATATGCGCATTGGAGATAGCAACCGGACAACAATTGAGTTATGTTCTGGAGATGCCAGCGCCGCACACTCATTACTTTAAGGTTACTATGAACCTCAATGGGGCGTCTGGCGAGTATGTTGACTTTAAGATGGCCACTTGGGCCCCTGGTTCTTATTTGATTCGTGAATTTTCCAGGAATGTGGAAGAGTTCGCCGCTAGTCGGGGAAGAGATATTTTGGATCATCAAAAAATCGATAAGAATACCTGGAGAGTTTTCTACGAGGGTGCCGGTCCCGTGCAAGTAGAGTATCGGGTTTATGCGTTTGAAATGTCGGTAAGGACCAGTTTTCTGGATTCAGATCATGGTTATGTCAATGGATCCAGCGTTTTTATGTATCCTGATCAGAAGCTGGATCTCGCTTCCACATTGACAATCCACCCGTTTGATGGGTGGGAGGTAGTCACTACGGCACTGGAACCTGTGGAATCTCCGTTTAAATTCAAATCTCCAGATTATCACACGCTGGTCGACTCTCCAATCGAAATAGGAAACCACGAGGTCCATCACTTTGCCGCCGCAGGTACGGATCACACCGTCGCTATCTATGGTTCAGGCAACTACCAGATTGATAAACTGCTTAGAGACATGGCCTCGGTGGTGGAAGAGACGACTCGCGTATTTGGGGAAAACCCCAATTCTGAATTCACCTTTCTAATCCATAATTTGGACAGGCCCTCCGGGGGTTTGGAACATTTTAACTCAACCACCCTACAGGTGCACCGTTGGACCTATCAGCCTCACCAAAAATATTTGAGATTTCTGAGCCTGGTCGCCCATGAGTACTTCCATCTCTGGAACGTAAAGCGGCTAAGGCCCAGGATCTTTATCCCTTACGACTACGACAAGGAAAACTACACCCGGCTTTTATGGGTGATGGAAGGTTTTACTGATTATTACGACCTGCTGCTGGTGCGTTCAGCAGGGTTTATGGACGAAAATTTGTTTTTGAGCAAACTTGGGGCAATGATCAACACGGTCGAGAACAGACCCGGAAATAAGGTCCAATCTGTCACTGACGCTAGTTTTGATGCTTGGATTAAGACATACCGGAGGGATGAAAATTCAGGCAACAGCTCCATCTCTTATTATTCCAAGGGGGCTGTTATTGGATTGATTTTAGACCTTGCCATTCTCAAAAGCAGCCAGGGAGCCCACTCCATGGATGATCTAATGCGATATCTATATCGGCAGTATTACGAAGAACAATATTTTGGATTGACTGAGGAAAACATGCAACGGGCAGTTGAAAAGTTCCTTGGTCAAAATCCTGATCAATTCTTTGACCAATACGTCTACGGGACCGATAGGCTTGAGTACGAAGAGCACCTGGAGTATGTGGGCCTAAATCTAACCAACCAGTCAGATACTTCAAGGATCAATCTGGGCATTCACTTTGAACCTGGTGTCAACCTTAGAGTTTCGGAGGTAGTTCGGGGAACATCGGCTTACTTGGGGGGTATTAATGTGGGAGATGAGATTATTGCCTTGGACGGATACAGGGTGCGCGATTCCAACCTAGGAACCATTCTGGATAACAAGATCGCAGGAGATAGCATAGAGGTGGATCTGGTAAGGGATGGACGCCTTCGGACCCTGCAATTGCGAACGCTGGCCGACAGAACTTTTGACTATGTCGTGACTCAAATTGATAAGCCCAACCAGGAACAGAAAAAGCTTTATCGGCTCTGGTTAAGGAACCAGTAACGGTTCTTGAGCCATTCTCCGTCCCGATAAGGGCTTAATTACTACTTTTGTGAAATGACCCGGAAAGAAGCAAAAAAGGCAATCGAAGACCTGTTCGATAGAGTCAATTACTTCAACAATCAGTATTATCAGCACCAGAGCTCAAAAATCAGTGATTATGAATTTGATCAACTCCTTTCCAGGCTAATCAAACTTGAAGAAGATTTTCCAGATCTAAAATCCGACTACTCCCCTACCCAGAGAGTTGGAGGCACGATCACCAAATCCTTTGAAACCGTAGTCCACAAATTCCCCATGTTATCCCTCGGTAATACCTATTCCACTGAGGAGATAGTTGAATTCGACAAGCGTGTCGAAAAGGGCCTCGCAGGTGATCATTATGAATATTTTTGTGAGTTGAAATTTGATGGAGTGGCCATCAGCCTAACTTACGAGAACGGGGTTCTGCTGCAAGCGGTAACTCGTGGGGACGGCACAAGAGGAGATAATATCACTGCTAATGCCAAAACGATCCGCTCTATACCGCTTCAGCTCAAACGCGGTAATTATCCGCCAAGTTTTGAAGTTCGCGGTGAGGTTTTTATGCCGCTCACGGCATTTAAGGCTTTGAACAAAGAAAGAGAGGACATCGGAGAGCAGCCATTGGCCAATCCCAGAAATACAACTTCCGGTACTTTGAAAATGCAAGATTCCCGAATCGTCGCCAGCCGGAAGCTTGACTGTTACTTGTACTCGCTCTTGGGCGATACTGTAGGTGACCGGAGCCACGAGGAATCCGTTTTGAATTTAGAGAAATGGGGGTTCAATATCTCGCCGACCTATCAAAAATGTAAAAACACGGAACAAGTCTTCAAGTACATACAGAAGTGGGAAAACAAGCGGTTGGAATTGCCCCTTGAGACCGATGGAATCGTTGTAAAGATAAATGACTATGAGCAGCGTGAAAGGTTAGGATTCACTGCCAAAAGCCCGCGCTGGGCTATATCGTTTAAATACAAGTCGGAGAATGTCGCTACGAAACTTCAGGATATTAGCTATCAGGTGGGTCGAACTGGGGCAGTAACGCCGGTAGCACAATTACAGCCAGTAGTTTTGGCTGGGACCACAGTGAAAAGAGCTTCGTTACACAATGCCAATGAAATTTTAAGACTTGATGTTAGGATTGGGGACACCGTCTTTGTGGAAAAAGGGGGAGAAATCATTCCCAAAGTCACCGGAGTAAAACTGGATGAACGACATCCCAATTCCCAGCCGGTTAAATATCTACGAAATTGCCCTGAATGCGGCACTCAACTGGTTAGGAACGAAAATGAGGCAGTCCACTTTTGCCCCAACGAAAAAAACTGTCCACCTCAGATCAAGGGACGAATACAGCATTTCATACAGAGAAACGCCATGGACATCAATAGCCTGGGGGAGCAAACCATCAGGTTGTTGTATGAGCAGGGATTCGTAAAGACCCCAGCGGACTTATACCAGCTGACCTATGAAGATATTTTTGATTTGGAGGGTTTCAAGGATCTGTCCACAAAGAATCTCTTGGCCGGCATTGAAGTGTCGAAGGCGATTCCATTCCCAAACGTTTTGTTTGCTTTGGGCATTCGTTATGTCGGAAGAACCGTTGCTGAGAAGCTGGCCGGCCATTTCAAGGACATTGATAAGTTACAAGAGGCGAATTACGACGAACTAATCGAAGTGCCCGAAATTGGGGAGCGTATCACCTTAAGCATCCTGGAATTCTTTAAGGACCCGGACAACCGGCTGATGGTCCAACAGTTGGAAGAGGCGGGTATCCAGCTTAGGGGCGGCAACGAACCGGGGGGCGCCGACAGCGATGTATTGGAAGGAAAAAGCTTTGTGGTTTCCGGAGTATTCTCCAACTATAGTCGGGATGACATAAAAAATGCGATAAAAAGGAATGGCGGAAAAGTCTTATCTTCGGTCTCCGGAAAATTGGACTACTTAGTGGCGGGGGAGAATATGGGTCCGGCCAAGCTTCAAAAAGCCGAAAAATTGGGCATTGAAATTATTTCGGAAAATGATTTCGAGGCCATGATAAATAGCCAGTAATGTCGGTCCTCGGAAAAAATTTGGTGCCTCTTCAAACGCAGTTGCTCATTAAGAAAGATCGGAAACTGCACCATCGTGGCCCGGTAAATTACCAGCAAGCCTCCTGGATTGGAATTCTGTATTCAGTTGAAAACCGGTCCAAGCATGACGCCGTAACGGATTTCGTCGAGAGACTCCGTGAAGAGGGGAAGAAGGTTGAGATCATGACTTTTCTTGGGAAGGATAAGGACAATTATGATTTTAAGTACGATTTTTTCTCGGCTGCGCATATTAGCCTTTTCGGCAAAATCAAATCCCAAGGGGTAGAGGACTTTGTCAACAGGAAATTCGACTTACTTTTTTATTTGGATTATGAGCAAAACCCATACCTCGAGCCTCTGCTCGTATTGAGCCAGGCCCGATGCCGGATTGGTCGGCTGGGCAAGGAAACCAAGAATGAACTTTTCGAGCTGATGATCAAAACTGAAAAGGGTTCGATAACCAACCTAATCGAGCAGTTACACCATTATTCCAGAATCTTCTCGACCAATGAGTCATAAGTTTTCTGGAACCGGAGTGGCCCTAGTGACACCATTTGACCAAAACCTGCAAATCGATTTTAGCGGGATGAAAAGGCTTTTGGACCATACCGCCGAAAACGGGGTGAATTATTATGTGGTAAATGGGACTACGGGCGAATCAGTAACGACTACAAGAAAGGAAAAGGCGCTGGTTCTGGAGTTTGTCAAAAAAAACAATTCCGCCGGACTTCCTATTGTATACGGACTAGGGGGCAACAATACCGATCAGCTCGAGGCTGATCTGGGCGAAATCGATTTAGATGGAGTCGATGCGCTGCTTTCGGTCAGCCCTTATTACAACAAGCCGTCTCAAGCCGGCTTGATACAGCATTACAACCGACTGGCGGACACATCGCCCCTGCCTATTGTCATATACAATGTGCCTGGACGAACATCCAGCAACGTTTCCGCAGCTACTACTACTGCCCTATCCAAGCATCCTCAAATCATCGGCATCAAGGAGGCGTCAGGCGATTTGGAGCAATGCGCGGAAATCGCCCGCGATGCTGAGCCAGGCTTTCTCCTCCTGTCCGGAGAGGATATGCTGACCCTTCCCATAATATCCGTTGGCGGCCAGGGCGTGATTTCAGTTTTGGCCAATGCCCTCCCCGTGCTTTTCACTAAGATGGTTGACTTGTGCTTAGAGAACCAATGGCAGAGTGCGCAGTCACTCCTCTATAAGCTACTGGAAATCAACCCTTTGATGTACCAAGAGAGTAATCCAGTTGGCATCAAACAATTACTAAAAGAGTTAGAAGTATGTGGCAATGAGGTCAGATTGCCCCTGGTTCCTGCCTCAACCAAACTCCAAAGCACAATTCGAAAAGCCCTGGAAGTTTTGGGGGTAGGTGCGTATGGAGAGGATAAAAAAATAGGCGAATTTGAATAATTCGCCTATCAACGATGAGTTATTGAGTGTTCTTGATGTTTTGGACTTCAACCCGAATTGATTGGCCAAGGTTCTTCAATTCCTGCATTCCTTTTCTTACTCGGGTCCCTGCTGCTTGATTCCCTTTATCATAGAACTTGGAGAAGTCGCCATCTAGTGAGTCCACTAGGTCTTTGAGTTCCTGGAATCTGTTTGCCATGTTAATTGATTTTTAGGTAGTTAAAAAATGTATTTAATTAGGACAGCAATATAAATAAATAGTTCAGAAATCAATAAAATATAACGTTTTTTTATACAAAAAGGCGTTTTTTGGCGTCGGCCAATTTTTAGCCTTCTGCAGCAATCACCCCGGCTAATCCGCCCACCTTATAAATACCTTCCAGCAACTTGCTTTGAGTGGCTTCGAAAGCGCTGATAGTTTCCTGAACATTTTCCAGAGTATGTACCGCGGTTGGGATTATTCTGAGCATGATCTTTCCCTTAGGAATTACTGGATATACCATCACCGAGCAGAAAATGCTGAACTCCTCCCTAAGGTCAACCACCAAGTTTGCAGCTTCGTCACGGCCTCCCTCCAGGAAAATCGGAGTGACCGGAGATTGGGTCGCTCCCAGGTTGAATCCTCTTGACCTCAATTCTGACTGAAGTGCGGTTACGATTCTCCAAAGGCTCTCCTTTAGTTCGGGCTTGGTCTTCAATAGCTCCAGTCTCTTCATACCTCCAATGACAAATGGCATGGGTAATGATTTGGCAAAGATCTGAGACCGACTATTGTATCGCATATAATTCAGCACCTTTGGATCGCCGGCCACAAAGGCGCCTATTCCGGCCATTGACTTGGCAAATGTTGAAAAATAAATGTCTACGTCATTCTGAACCCCTTGTTCCTCTCCTGCGCCTGCACCGGTGCTCCCCATCGTTCCGAAACCATGAGCATCATCAACCAGCAAGCGAAATTCATATTTGCTTTTAAGGGCAGCAATATCCTTAAGGTTGCCCATCCCACCGGACATTCCGAAGACGCCCTCGGTGATCACAAGTATCCCGCCACCGGTTTCAGCAATTATCGTCTCTGCCCGCTTCAACCGATTTTCCAGGGCGTCCATATCATTATGGGGATAAACAAATCTTTTCCCGAAATGCAGCCTTACTCCATCCACAATACAGGCATGTGATTCAGTGTCATACACGATTACATCCCTTCGATCTACTAGCGTTTCGATCATCGAGAAAATACCCTGATAACCATAGTTCAGAAGCATACCTGCTGGCTTCCCGACAAACTCAGCTAATTGACTTTCAAATTTCTCGTGGTAAATGGTGTTTCCGGACATCATCCGTGCTCCCATCGGATAGGCCAATCCCCACTCCTCAGCCGCCTCGGCATCTACTTTTCGAACTTCAGGATGGTTGGCAAGTCCCAGGTAGTTATTCAAACTCCAGGTGAGAACTTCCTTGCCCATGAATTTCATCCTGGGGGCTATGTCACCTTCCAATTTAGGGAAAAAGAAAAACCCCTCCTTGACACCATCATACTGGCCCAAAGGAGATTTATCCATACTTAGTTTCTTGAAAATATCCACTTCTTGCTAGGTTAATCGAATAATTTCTTAGAATAGTCCAAAAAGCACCGATTTTTACAAAATCATACAAATCTAATACTAATTAGCCTGATGGCAAAAATATTGAATGCAAATGGGATGGATCGAATTAGCCGATCTTGCCGCATTAAATCAAAAATATTTCTTTTAGAATTTTTATCCCTAATTTGTCTCAGAACCGTTCAAATGAAGAAGATTCAAAAGATCCTAGTTGCCAACCGGGGGGAAATAGCCTTAAGGGTAATTCGATCAGCCCGGGAAATGGGAATCAGGACGGTGGCAATTTACAGTGAAGCCGATCGGGGGGCACCCCACGTTATCAATGCGGATGAAGCGGTTGCCGTGGGCCCTCCTCCATCCTCCGAATCGTATCTAAAGATCGATACGATAATACAGGCCGCTCTGGATACCGGAAGTGATGCGATCCATCCTGGTTACGGATTCCTAGCGGAGAACAGCCGTTTCGCAACCCAAGTTTCAAAAGCTGGTCTCATATTCATTGGCCCCAGCCCAAAGGCGATCAAAACAATGGGTAATAAACTTGCCGCCAAAGCCGCGATTGCCGATACCGGAATAGCGATGGTTCCCGGACATCATCGACCAGTTAGTAACTTGACCGAAGCGCAAAAGGCCGCGCAGAAGATAGGATACCCTGTCCTTGTCAAGGCAAGCGCGGGGGGTGGTGGAAAAGGAATGCGCGTGGTCGAAAAGAAATCTCAATTTAAAGATCAATTAGAACGAGCCATCAGTGAGGCAACCTCTGCATTCGGAGATGGTGCCGTTTTCATTGAAAAGTTTATTACAAATCCCAAGCATATTGAAATTCAGATCCTGGCGGATAATCATGATAATTTTGTTCATTTATTTGAACGTGAGTGTTCAATTCAACGTCGGTATCAAAAGGTAATTGAGGAGGCTCCATCGGCGGCCGTAAATCCTGAAATGAGAATGGCAATGGGCCAAGCTGCTGTAAAGGTTGCCAAAGCATGCAAATATCAGGGAGCCGGAACCGTGGAATTCGTAGTAGACAAAGATCTCAACTTTTACTTTCTGGAAATGAATACCCGGCTTCAAGTTGAACATCCGGTCACGGAATTCATCACCGGAATTGATCTTGTGAAGCAACAAATCAAAATTGCCCAGAATTTGCCTCTGAGTTTCAAGCAGGAAGAGATACGGTTGGAAGGTCACGCCGTCGAAGCCCGGATTTATGCCGAGGATCCACAGAATGAGTTTCTACCCGACACCGGTAGGCTGAATATCTACGAGACGCCTCAGGGTTCCGGGATAAGGGTAGATGGCGGCTATAGGGCGGGCATGGGAATACCAATCTACTACGATCCGCTAATTGCCAAAGTAATATCCTATGGATCCAATCGTAAAGAGGCCATTGAAAAACTTGGGTGGGCCCTCAAAGATTTCCATATTTCAGGAGTAGAAACTACCATTGATTTTTGCCGTTTTGTTCTTGAGCATCCTAGTTTCAAATCCGGAGAGTTTGATACCGGATTTGTCGAGAGCCATTTTTCATCCCATGCAATCACTCGGGCACCGGATCCTAAGGAAGCTGAACTAGCCGCTGCCTTAGCTGGTTTTCTTTATCAAGAAGAGATCTTGACCGGCAAGACAGTTTCCCATTCCAAGGTGAGCTCCTGGAAGAAACGCGTTGACCGATAGATCGCAAAGCATATGCCAGAGATACTACCGTTGCGAGCCTGGAAATACAGTTCCAGGTTATCCAGAAATATTGACCAACTGACCTCCCCCCTGTTTGATGTGGTATCAGAGACGCAGCGAAATATCCTCTACGATAACCCTTACAATAGTGTTCATATTTCAGTGCCAATGGGTGATCTCCCAGCTATTCGGGCCTCAAAAATCGTTAAGGAATGGAAGGAATCTCAGGTGATAGTTCAGGATCCCCTTCCTGGGTTGTATGTTTATTACCAGTATTTTGCTCTTCCAGGAACTACTACGTTGATTTGCAGGAAAGGGTTCGTTGGCCATATAAGAATTTATGATTGGGGCGATAGGGTTATCCTTCGACACGAGAACACTATGCCGGCTTCAGTGAACGACCGGATGGAGATTCTTGAAAAGACTCAAATGCAAGTCAGCCCCACCCATGGACTATACGTGGATGATGGTTTTGAGCTCGAACTATTAATGGATGAAAGCATACAGAATCCCATCTATGAGATCGAGGATTATCAGGGGGTTAAAGACGTATTGGCCGTGATCCATGATCAGTCGGTGATCGCAAGATTTCAAGGTAAAATCAAAGATCAATCTATAATATTGGCCGACGGGCATCATCGCTACGCAGGCTCGATCGATTACATGAAAAAACAAGAATCTCGAAACCCCGGTCATACCGGTGATGAGGGTTACAATTTCCACTTGATGTACCTGACCAACGCCAGAACTGATACGGTCAGGATCCTTCCGACGCACCGGTTGATAAAGGGGATTGAAACTTTCGATGAAACTCAATTCCTAGGTCGGCTGGATAAATATTTTACCATCAAGCCGGTCATTAACCCGAACGAAATCAATGAAGTAATCTTAGGTAAGCAATGGGCTTTTGGACTGCTCCTCAAAGACAAGGCGTTCAAAATCCAATTAAGACCGGAGGTTTTCCCTCAACTCGATTGGGATTTCTCGGAAGAGGTGAAGAAGCTGGACCTGACGATACTGCACTATTTCGTGATTGATAAAACAATAGGCATCCCAGGTATTACCCACGTGCGATCTGATCAAATCATCTTTGAAAGAAATTTCACCAACTGCCATGACCGGGTTCTCAATGGTGAGGTGCAATTGGCGCTGATCACCCAAGAAGTCTCTATGCGAGATGTAGTGAGCGTTTGCCAAAGTGGTTACACAATGCCTCCAAAGTCGACCTTCTTTTACCCCAAAGTTGTTTGCGGGTTTCTGTTCAGTTCAATACAAGAAAATGAATTTGCGCCGCTCCCTGATCCTAGCTTCTGAATCTCCGCGCCGCAAGGAATTACTTGAGGCCGCCGGTTATCAGTTTGAAGTTAGAAAGGCCGGGACAAACGAGGATTTCCGGTCGGACCAGGCTCCGGAGGATGTAGCAATTCATCTGGCCCGGAAGAAGGCCAAGGCGTTATCCAGATTCTGGACCAGCCACATAGTACTGGCTGCCGACACCATAGTCGTTCTCAGGGGTCAAGTGCTGGGAAAGCCCAGCGGGCGACCGGATGCCATCCGAATGTTGCGTGCATTATCCGGGAGAGAGCACCAGGTAATTACGGGCGTTTCCATCAACACGGATCACCGTGAGGAGTCTTTCGCCGATCTCACCCGCGTCTGGTTTGACCCTCTATCATTGGAGGATATTGAGTATTACGTCGATAATTACAAACCGTGGGACAAAGCTGGTGCCTACGGCATTCAGGATTGGATTGGGATGACCGGAATCAACAAAATTGAGGGCTCCTATTTCAACGTGGTTGGGTTGCCCATCCATTTGGTCCACGCAAAACTGAAAGGGTTTTAGCTATAACCGAATATCTGGGATATAAATTACCTCCCGAACCCACTTCAAACTTTGCAGGTAATCCAGGGTGATGGGCCTTATCCCAGAATCCATTTCTATGAATTGATAAGCCTCTCCATGTTTTCCTTTACGGGACATTGACGTAGTCGCCATGTTACAACCGTCTTGAGACACAACGGACGAGACAAAGGCAATACTCCCTTTCACATCCTGGGCTTTTATTAATCAAGGTGTGCAAGCTGGTTGAAAAACTGGCGGCAAAGCCATCTACCTCGGATATGTTAATAATACCCCCTTCCTAAACTCTGCCAATCAACTCTAATTTCTTTTTCTCATTCTCCAAATTCAGTTTTATTGTATTGGGATTAAGAGTGGATGCATTGATCACAGAATGGAACGTATATTTAAGCGTATTCTTCCTGGCAATTTCAAATGATGTCTTGATTCTTTTGTCATCTGTTTGGAAATCCAGCAGTCCCCCAATAATAGCCCGGTCGCTTCCATGTCCTTCATAAGTTCGGGCAAAGGAATTGTAAAAAGTTACAAAGGCCCTATCCGGAATGCCTCCTAATATCTTAACACCAGCCCGGCCAATTCTCACCACTCCTGCCGTGTGGGAACTGGGTGGCCCAATCATGACTGGCCCGATCATATCAAATACGCTACTGCGTTCTGGCATAATCCCCCATTAATATTTTCTAGATTTAAGGAAATTAGTCCCAAATGAATTCGCGATGAATGTGTTATTTGACGGAAGTATTGCTTCTGATTCCGAGGTCCGATTGTCATGTACCGACCGCGGCTTTCAATACGGGGACGGAATTTTTGAGACCATTGTTTGTCAGGGGACGGTGGTGTCGTTCCTGGATTTGCACTGGGAGCGACTAACGAAAGGGATGAACATCTTAAAGCTAGCATTACCTGACTGGTTGAGCCAAGGGCAATTGGAAACGGCCATCTTAAAACTGATGCAATTGGAAGGATTGGAGACAGCGCGAGTCAAGCTGTTGGCCTGGAGGAAGAAAGGAGGTCTGTACACGCCGTCCCAAAATTCAGCCCACCTGCTGATAATGGCCTTACCGCATCAACCTCCAATCAAGATTCTGAAGGTTGCGGATATTTGCCGCCAGGTGCGATTGGCTCATTCATCGATCTCATCCTTCAAAACTCTTAGTTCCATGCCATATGTTTTGGCCGGAATTGAGAAAAAACAACGTAAACTGGATGAACTGATCCTTCTTGATCGCGAGGACCGCGTATCCGAATGTACGGCGTCCAACATCTTCTGGATCAAAGATAATCGATTATTCACCCCGCCTCTGGAATCAGGGTGTATCGAAGGCATCCGCCGTAGGTCCATTATGGACCGGCTGGGCGCGGAAAATCCTGTGAAACAAGTTTCCATTACGGTTGATGAGCTGCTGGAGGCAGACCAGGTATTCAACTGCAACGTTACCGGGATCCAGTGGATCCGGACTATCCGGGAACACAGGTATGACCTGAATCACATCGACCAATTAAAAAGTGCCTTCAAGCTGTATGATTAAACCGCTACCTGGGCTTTTATGTGTGGATGCGGGTCGTAATTCTCAAGCTGAAAATCCTCAATCTTGAAATCGAAGATCGAGCTGATATCCGGATTTATTTTCATTTGAGGTAAACCCCTGGGTTCGCGGCCGAGTTGGACATGAGCTTGTTCTAAGTGGTTGGAATACAAATGGGTGTCTCCGAATGTATGGACAAAATCGCCAGCTTCTAGCTCACATACCTGGGCCATCATCATGGTAAACAAGGCGTATGACGCTATATTGAAGGGTACTCCTAAAAAAACGTCTGCACTTCGTTGATAAAGTTGACAGGACAATTTTCCCTCTGCCACGTAGAACTGAAAAAAAGCGTGACAGGGGGGCAATGCCATTTGATTCAACTGACCCACGTTCCAAGCGCTTACAATAATGCGTCTGGAATCGGGATTGTCTTGAATGGTATCGACACACTGAGTGATCTGATCAATAAACGAACCATCGCCTGCGGGCCAACTTCTCCATTGGTAACCGTATATCGGTCCCAGGTTCCCATCGTTATCCGCCCATTCATCCCAAATGGAAACACCATTATTGTTCAAATACTTAACATTCGTTTCTCCCTTCAAAAACCATAATAACTCATGTATAATTGAGCGCAAATGTAGCTTCTTGGTGGTTATGCAGGGAAAGCCGGTACGCAGGTCAAATCGCATTTGATAACCAAAGACGCTCAGGGTTCCAGTTCCGGTGCGATCCTCCTTTTTCACCCCCTGTTCCAAAATATGGCTCATCAAGTCGAGATATTGCTGCATGAGTAATTAAATTAGGTGAAAATCGACATGAACAAAGTTAGGACTTTACGCCGTGTAATCCAGATTGCCGTAGGTGAAACATCTATGGTGTCGACACCAAACCTTATTATTACTTAGATGGTTAAATAACCGGGATCCTTATCTGCAATTATGGCATTTCGTCTTAAGGTTTGGAAGTTGGGACTCATCAGCTTCATACCGGTTTTGGTTTTCCTCTCATTATATTGGCCGGGACCGGAAAAAAGTGAAAGAGCCCATGGAATCAATGGAGTGAATTTTGTAGCTCCACGCAAACCCATCGGCCCGGAAGCCATGGAATCCTTGGTTCAAATCAATTCGGGCTGGATAGCGGTAATTCCATATGCTTTCTGTTGGCCAAATCGACCGGATATATACTACAATGTTCCCAACCAATGGTGGGGGGAGAGGCCGGAAGGGGTGATCAAAACCATAGAGTACGCCAGGGACAGAGGGCTGAAAGTAATGCTCAAGCCTCAAATGTGGGTGGCCGGAGATGGATGGCCGGGAGACCTCGAAATGGAGAGCCCGCGACAATGGAAGTTGTGGGAGCAAGACTACCGGGAGTACCTGATGGCCTATGTAGATATCGCGGACTCCCTAGAGGTTGATATGATATGCATCGGTACCGAATTCCGGCAAGCCGTCAAACAAAGACCGGAGTTCTGGACAAAACTTATTGACGAGATCAGAGGGCGATATTCAGGGAAGCTGACCTATGCTGCCAATTGGGACAATTACGAAAGCGTCTCATTCTGGCCCAAACTTGATTTGGTCGGGGTTGACGCCTATTATCCCCTCTCATCTAGCAATACACCTTCCACGGAAGAATTGGTAAAGGCCTGGCAACCACATCTTGACCAGATAGAAAAGCTGAACAAGAAGGTGAATCGACCGGTGATTTTCACGGAATACGGGTACCGGAGCATTGACCAAACCGCCCACAAGCAATGGGAGTTGGACGATGATAAAGGCCAACCCAACATGGAGGCGCAGAAGAATAGTTATGCGGCTCTTTATGCGGCGGTAAGTGATCGGCCTTGGTTCGAAGGCGGTTTTTTATGGAAGTGGTATGCTAACCACCAAAAGGCCGGGGGTAAGAAACACATTGGATTCACACCGCAAAACAAACCGGCCCTTGAAGTGGTTAAGATTCAGTTTGGCTTAAATCAGTAGTGAGTTGGATCAGATATTAGAGGCAGGTAAGTCGATACCCGTATTTTCACTCCAAGATCAAGATGGTAATGAAGTGAGCAGTAGGGAAATGGTAGGCGAAAGAATATTGATCCTTTATTTCTACCCCAAGGATTTTACCCCGGGTTGCACCCGGCAAGCGTGTTCCTTCAGGGATAATCTTCACGATTTCGTGGAGGCCGGGGCCCGAGTGGTTGGGATTAGTTGTGATTCTGTATCTACCCATCAGAAATTTGCCAAGAATTGTAGGCTGAATTACCCGCTCCTAAGCGATCCGAACCGTTTGGTGCACGGCCAATTTGGAATACCCACCAGTTTTTTCGGGCTTTTGTCCGGACGAGTTACTTTCGTAATCGATTTGGTTGGGGTCGTTCGGCACGTTTTTGAATCCCAATATCAGCCCTTGAAGCACATTTCCAAGTCCCTTAAGTTCGTTAAGGACTTTCGGGCAGCTTCATACGGTGGTAATTTACGGTAGAAGGCACATTACGGTAGAAGGCGCACGAAAAATCCGTGATTCCCGCTGTAAAACTTCGTCCCTAACCCAGGCCGTTTGGTCATCTTGAGTTAGCCATGGAGGGGGAGGCCGATTGCAAATCCAGGGCCACTACCAATGCTGCCGATGCCGACAATTTCGCTTTTCCTACTGCAAAGTTGTCAAAGCCCTCCAGTCTTGAAGACCTATTAGCCAGTCCTTACTTCTACCCTACTTACATATCGAGAAAACTTAGAGTCCTCGGTATCCTTGAAAATCGAAACTACACACAAAACAAAAAGCACTTCCCGAAGGAAGTGCTTTTTTCTAGACGCAGCCGTTGAAAATTACCCTAAAAAGAACCAAACTTCAAAGTCAGAAAATAGTTGAACCCATCAAAAGCATCTGAAGATGTGGCTGCTAAGTCCAGATTTTCTGTAAAACGATATGTAACTCCCAAATTAATCCTAAAGTTGCGGGCGACGTTCACCTCCATAGACCCCCCTGGTTCAAAGTACCAGAAGACATCCTCGTCAATAATGCCCTGGTCGATGTTGGTTTCGGTCCAGTCGTCATGGTAGCCCAACCAACCGGCGCCGCCAGCCACTGGAAAAGTGACATGGACAATTTCATTGGACCAGAAAATTGGCTCCAGAAACAGCCCTCCATAACCTCCCAGAATTCTAACCGGTCCCGACGGAGTGACGTCATCAAAAGTAGCGGAGGGAATGATTCCTTGCCCTTCTAACCCTATTGCAATTGATCGACTCACGATCCAGCCTCCTCTAAATCCGGTCATCAGAACGTCACTGTCTCTGAATTCCGTGTATTTGAAATTCAGCGCACCGAAACCACCATTGTGTCCGTTATTCCGGGACATGGTTTTGATATCGTTACGGCTGGATTTTTTGTTTTTCTCTATGCTGGCCATGTGCCGTTGTAATTGGGCCAATTCCATTTCAGTGCTAAATAGTATCTGACGAGTTTCGTCTAGCTCCCCGCTTGTTTGTTCATACAATTCCTCATAGGAAAGCGAGTCTACCCGACTATCCCCGGTAATTTCCTCCTGGGCCAGGCAAAAAAAGTTCACCAAGACCAACACAATTGAAAAAAATGCTACTTTCATCCTCATTAACCATATCAACCTCATTTACCAAAAGACAATATGCTAGTCCGCAATCGTACCACTAAACTGAGCTAAAGACAAGATTATCAAACAGATTGGTTGAATACCTTCGATTGAGCTTATAACAGAACTCATCCAAATAGTACTGAAGGTACTTTTCTTTGATAACATGATAAATGCCCAGCAGGGTCCGCTTTGCATTTGCAATGGCTATGTGTACCCATTTGAGTTCATCGGCACCCTCCCAGGAGGATTTAAAACTCACGTGAACATCTACCAGGCTTTTCAAATCCACATAACCGGTGGATTGATCAGTGAACAAAACGCTGGCAGGATCAATGGCTTGGCTGACGACCTGCTGAATCGCCTCCTTGCTTTCTGAACGGTGAGCCTTCATCTTGAACTGCCCACAGAAATGCTCTGTGCGTCCGTCGATTTCCAATGGAAAGGATTCCGCCATTACAGTTACTTTTGATTTCTTTTGGCTTCCTTTGCCCCGTTTAAGCCTTTTCTTAACCCGTTTGGACGTACCGGTGGCGAAATAGGCATCGTCCAGTTCTACCATCCCGGCAAGTGTTTGAGTCCCATCGGCCTTTCCCATGGCTGCTCGTATTTTGCGCATCATCAACCAAATCGGCTCATAGCGTTTGTGGCCCAGTTGTCTTCTGACTTCATGGGCAGAAAACCCTTTCTTAGTGGAGCTCATCAGGTGAAAGGCTATGTACCAATACCAAAATGGAAGTTTGCTGCTCTGCAGTACAGTACCGCTTCGAAGGGTAGTCCTAAAACCGCATTGCTTGCACTGAAACTGCTCTTTTCCGGAAAGCCAATAATGCGAAGGGTGACTGCATTTCTTGCAGATAATCCCTTTCCTGATCCGATACTCGCGAAAATGATCACGGCACATCTGTTCATTGGGAAACCGTTTAATAAATTCTACAAGGTTCATGGCTATGTTTTTTTCAACAAGGTCGCCAAGCCCTCTGACAGCTTATGTCAATTGGGTATCTTTACGGACTAGCAGAAAAGACAAAGTCAATTATGAAAGGTTTCCATCACGGACGAAAAAAATCGCGGCAATGAAAATGACAAATATGGTACTTCTAGTGGCCATTCTACCCCTTTTTGGAATAGCCCAGGACAAGGAAATCGAAATTCCTTCTTTCGCGTCATTAAAAGTCTTTGGCCCGTTTCGCGTTGTCCTGGAAGAAGGCGATACCGAGAAGGTCATCATTCGCTCAGCCGACACAGATCTTGAAAATATCGTGGTAGAGGTAAAAAATGGCCGGCTGAAAATAAAGTTTAGAGATGATATCTGGCGCAATGAAAAGCCCAGCGTAGAGGTACACTATAAATTGCTCAGTGAAGTTGTAGCTGAGGCCGATGCCCGGGTCAGGGTCGGCGGCGCAATCAAAACCGTGAGTCTCAGGATTAGTATTAGCTCTGGCGCCCAGGCTGACCTTGAATTGGATGTCAACCAGTTAGATGTTTCGGTAACCACCGGAGGCATGTTAACCCTGGTAGGTCAGGCCAATATTCAAGAAGCTAATGCGAATACTGGTGGGGAAATTGACGCTCTGGAACTTGATTGCAAAGAGGTCTACGTAAAAGCCGGTACCGGTGGCCAGGCCCGAGTACGAGCTTTGGAATTGATCGATGCCCGCAGTAGCATGGGCGGCCATGTGAGCTATACGGGAAATCCAGAAATCCGGGATCACAATACCAGCCTGGGTGGTACGATCACTCGTGACCAATAGTGCGGGTAGACGTAAATCGAGTGAGGTTAAGTACGTGTGGCAAAGGTTTGGAACCAGCCCGCTTGAATCATTACAACACATACCATTCCCCAGACAAGGACAAAAGTTGCAAAAAACATAACAAAATTCACCATAGCTTAAAAAATACTTTCCATTGCTTGTTCAAAGATGCTTTGGTTCGAATGCATTGTCCTGTCAATACAATATCGAATCTTTCCTAAGTAATATTTTCCGGGAATTTGAAGGCTCGATGTTCTAAAGTACAGGTAATGAAACAAAATGGTTGCGTCGGTATCTGGTTGAAAGTAACAATTTAAATAAAAAATATTAATTTCTTAATAACAGTTCTCTAAAAAAACGAAAACGGGGTTTGGGGTAGCAATGCTCAAACCATTCCGACCGATGATTTGAAACCAGATAAGCGTATACCTCCCGGGCTCTTCCATATTGCTTATCAGAAATCCGGGCCTGGCGGTTGGATTCTTGGGATCACCCCTTTAGCAGCATCGCGAGCAGATAACCCAGGTAATTGCCAACGGCGTAACCGATTATTCCTACTGAAATTCCAGGCACAATTACCTGCTTGTTGCCAATGGCCCCGGCCACAACGGGTACAAATGGAGGGGAGCAAATCAGCGCAGCCGATGTCACCATCATAGTGTCGGTATCCGTCTTAAGTAATCTGGACAGCAGCAGGTGTACCAGCAGGCTCCCGAAAAGGACATAAGAAACGTACTTAAATAAAGGGGGAGCAAACCCCGAGAGAGTGGTAAGATCGGCCATAGAAGCCACGGCCAAACTAAAGATCAATATAAGGTACATGCCCAAATCAAAGGAAGATCTCCACCGGTTGACCTGGGGTATGATGGAAGCCCCAATTCCTAAACTGGTTATAACGAGAATCGCTACCGGCATATGATAGGTTTCTGAAAAAAGCAGTGAAATCCCTCCTCCGACGGCAATGATTGCGGTGGCCAACAGTAGGGCCAATGAACCCTCGGTAATACTCTTTTGATTTAAGCGCCCTTGGGATACTTCAGATGAACCCACTCCCTCTAGGATCTCGGTGTACTCAAACGATGGAAGGAACAATAAAAATACTCTTTGACCAATCGTTATAAGGAAAAACATGTACAGGGTTGAAAGTATTATGTCATAGGTGTGGGTGAGAACATAGGTTTGTGGATCCACTTCAAGCATCAGGTTTATAGCTGCCAAGTTGGGAGTCCCGCCGGAATAAACGGCAGTAAGCATTCCACCTACCTTCCATAGCTCATCCTGGCCCTCCGTGTGAAATATCAAATACCCCGAAACGACCATCGTCACTACTGCCACCAAAGCTGAGGCCATGGATAGCAGGGTACCCCTGGCGAGCCGGATAACCCTTCTAAGATTGGCCGAGAAAAGCATCAGAGGTATGGCCAACGGAATGGTGATCAGCATGAGCCACTCCTGGAGAGGCTTAGTTTCTTCGGGCAGCAGGCTCAAATTTCCAGCTAGAATCCCTAGACCATATGCCAGAACAACTGGCCCTAATTTGCCCAAAAGGGAATTCCTTTTGCACAAAAACAGAAGAAGAAGAGGAGTCCCCAGGTAGAGTATGGTGACGACAACGAATTGCACTTCCAGCACGCTTGGGTTGGTCAGGTAAATTACGAATAATCGCACGTAATCCTATAATTCCAAATGTCAATCCCTGTACTTGAACTTGGTATCCTTAGTTTGCTCTGGGTACTTGGTACTTGGTGCATTCTAGCTTATTTTAGCTTGACATTATTCAAGATATGCCTAAGAAACTCATACTTGTTGGGATGGGTCCCGGAATGGGATTGGCCATAGCCAGCAAATTCGCTTCCCAGGGTTTTGAGATCATTCAATTAGCCCGGCGGGAATCAGCGCTGAAGCAATACGCTGAAACCCTGGGGCCTCAAGTCAAGGTCTCCTCCTACCCCGCAGATGTCTCCAACCTGGAGGGCTTGGCCTTGGTGTTTGACCAAGTACAGGCCGATCACGGTGAAGTCGACTTGCTGGTTTTCAACGTTTCGGTTTTGAACGAGGCCCCTCCCAGCACCTTGTCCATTGATGCCCTGATTAGTGAATTCAAGATAAATGTGGCCTCAGCCCTGGTTTGCGCCCAAAAGGTCATTCCCGGAATGAAAGGCCGGAGTAGCGGCAAAATTCTTCTGACCGGTGGCGGACTGGCCTTACAGCCTTTCTATCAATTCGCGGCACTGGGCATCGGCAAAGCCGCAATGCGCAATCTCACCATAAGCTTGGCCCAGGAACTGAAACCCCATGGTATTCATGTGGCCACAGTTACTATAAATGGTATGATTGAAAAGGGAACACACTTTGATCCCGGCAAAATCTCTGAGGTGTACTGGAAGCTCTACCAACAGCCGGCCGGCAAACAGGAGGTGGAGGTGATCTACGAATGATTCCGGGGTCCGGTCGCCAAAACAGAGATTTGAATTCGCCATATTTCTAAGATGCAGAATTAGTTCCAACCCGTAAGACAGAAAATCCTCTACTGCGGGTAACATCTTCTCGCCGGATGCAATTAACTCAAAAGTTTGTTTCCGATGCGAAAGATCACATCCCGCCAAATGGCCGTTATCCGTGGAGGGCAAGTTGCCAAATTCTCCATCAAGTCGGACTGGGGCGATCTTGCCAATCAGCCAGCTACCGAATGTCTAATTCTTGATCCGGAACCCTTAGCGATAGAACAAAGTTGTAGTTATTTACAGTTTTGGATTTTTCCGACACTATCATTCCATCCGGGAATGATGATCTCAATTTCCCAACGTGTGTGCTTTCGCCTTTTTGTAAAAAAGCCCTGGTGACATGAGGAATGCCATGATCCGATTCTTCTCGTTCGACAAACGGCTTTACTTCTTAATCCTTTGCGTCGCGGGTATCTTAATAGCGTTCCTCAATCAGAGGTTGATGTTTAATGAGAGGGTCTACTGGAATTCCTTTGGGAATCAACTTACGCTGATGCGCATTCAACAACTCATGGCCGAGCAGCGCCGATGGCTTTGGTTGATTTATTTGCTTATCCCGATTGCTTACCTGCTCAAATTGGTCGCGGTAAGTTTTTGTCTAACTGTGGGTTCCATCCTTTATGAAATGATGGTCCCATTTCGTCACCTCTTCCGAATTACGTTGATCGCAGAAGCCATATTTCTAATTCCGGCCATGATAAGGATCTATTGGTTCTCGAATGTGAGTACTGAATACGGATTAATGGAAGTAAAGAATTGTACGTCCCTGATATAGGTTGACCACTTTTTAAACGATCGACTTATATGAAAGCAACCCAAAAAGCCATTCGAAAGAAGCGAGTATTCAGTGATGAATTGAAGCGGGCCATTGTTACGGAATTTGAAAGTGGAAAGTACAGTGTCCCTCAACTGGAGAAACTTCATGGGATCAACAACGCGAACATTTACCGTTGGATCTACAAATTCTCTACCTTTAACGAGAGAGGCTATCGAATTCTGGAGATGAAAAAAAGCACTACATCAAAGGTTAACGATTTAGAAAAACGGATTAAGGAGTTGGAACGTGTGGTAGGTCAAAAACAGATCAAGATTGATTATTACGAAAAGATGATCGATCTGGCCAAGGAAGAATTGGATATCGATCTGAAAAAAAACTTCGACACCCCACAATCAACTGGTTCCGGAAAAACCAAAGGAAAGTAAATTTCTCGATGAATCAGCTCTATCGTGCCATAGGAATCAGCAAACAGGCAATACATCAGTATGCAACCAGGCAAGCTGTCTTTGATCAAAAGGTAGAACAGCTGGTCCTGGAAGCTGATGGGATACGCCAGGAACATCCTGGTTGTGGGGTGGAAAAAATGTACCGGACCTTAAAACCCGGATTTATCGGCAGAGATCGCTTTGTAGACCTTTTAATGAGTCTTGGTTACCGTTTGAGAAGAGCCAAGAACTATAAACGAACTACCCGGGCTTCGAAGCTTTATTATCCAAACCTGATCAAAGGATTTGAACTAACGTCTCCTTCAACGGTCTGGCAATCAGACATCACCTTCATAGAAGTGGGAAACCGGTTTTATTACGGGGTCTTTATTCTGGATGTCTATACCCGAAAAATAGTAGGCTACCAGGTATCGGATCATATGCGGGCTACAGCGAACGTAAAGGCATTGCTCATTGCCTTGAAAGATCATCCCCCTCCCCGGATCCATCATTCCGACAGAGGAGGTCAATACATCTACGAAGAATATGTAGACCTACTAAAATCCAACCGATGTGATATCAGCATGGGGCTAACCGCTCAGGATAATGCGTATGCAGAGCGCTTTCACAGGACCTTGAAAGAAGAATATTTGCATTACTGGAAGCCGACCAATTTCTATCAACTGAAAAGGTATGTCAAAAGAGCGGTTGACCATTATAATCAAAAAAGAACCCATGAAAACTTAAACGATGTTTCACCCATGGATTTTGAAAAGGACTGGTCCTTGTTGCCAATTAACCGAAGACCTTCATTGTCCATATTTAATGATGAATTATTAACCAAAAGTGGTCAACACTAATCAGGGATCTTCAAATTTCTCCCCCTGGAGCCTGTTGAGCCTGTTGTCTATTGAGAGCCCTCCCGACCCTCTGGCCTTTGCGTTTCATGCTATTGATGTATTCGAAATAGCCTATTGGCTCATATTGGCTCTTGGAGTCTACCTGGTTTCAGAGTGGTCCTACCGGTCGTCCCTAAAGATGGTAGTTGGCTCTTATGGAGTCGCCCTCCTCATATGGGTTCTTTTTCTAATCTTCCTGGATTTAAATGTGGGGTGAGGATGTCGATGAAAAAGAAAATGGCCCAACTTTCCGCAGGGGCTCTCCTACTGGCTTTTATCAGTTTGACTTACTTAACCTGTTTAGCCTGTTTAGCCTGGAAGGAAAGACAAAGAACAAAGCCAGGGGCCGTCCAATTACCTAGTGTAACGTTAAAAACCCTGCAGGACATCGAAATAACTCTTACCTCCTATCCAGCAGGGACGGCCAAAATTGTGGTCCTCTTTGACAGCAGCTGTCCCTCCTGCCGTGCTCAAGGGCTTGCAATTTCTTCGAACATGGACTTTCTGAAAGGGGTGCAAGTCTACTTTTTGTCTACCGAATCTCTGGAAACAATAGCCACGTTCAGAAAGCATCTTGGCTTTGACAGTTGTAACAATGTTCGTTTCCTGCAAATCTCTGATCAAGAGGCTCATAGGCATTTCGGTTCCGGTTACCTACCCCAAATCTACATCTACGCAAAAAACGGACTTCTCCTGAAATTTTTCCGGGGAGAAACCAAAATAACTACACTCGTTAGCTGCATAAATAGGGAAAATGTTCAATTCTAACAGACCCAGGAGATCGATCATTCTGCAGCAAGAACCAGCAGATTGCGGCATTGCCTGCTTGGCCACGATTGCTAGGTATCACGGTGGAGAAGTCCTAATCGAGAATCTACGGCATTGGAGCGGCACATTAAGCCAGGGAACCACATTATTGGGATTGAAGCAAGCGGCCGCCAGAATTGGATTGGACGCCGAGGGTTATGAAATTACGCTGGATGAATTGTCCAGCCTCCAGTGGCCATGCATACTACCGGTCAGGTTAGGCGACCTCAACCACTATTGGGTATGCTTTGGTGGTCAGGATGGAAACTTTGAAATTGGAGATCCAGGCTCCGGGTATTCGAAGATCACTGTCCAGGAGCTCAAGAATTCGTGGACTCATGGAGTCTGCCTTAAGATCAGTCCTAATCAAAATTTCAATCCGGGGCGCCCTGTATCTAAATTGAAGCGCGGGTTTCTAAAGGAAATTGTCTGGGAGGATTTACCTGTGCTAACCTCCTCTTTGTTACTGGGCCTGGTGATCACGATACTCGGCCTTTCGCTGGCGATTTTCTCCAAAAGCTTATCGACGAAATCTTACCTTTTAAGCAAGTTGAAAAGCTGGCCTGGGGAATTGCGATTCTGTGTCTTTTAATCCTCAGCCACAGTCTATTGTCTTTTGTGAGGGGAATGCTTTTGCTAAAACAAGGCAGGGACTTCAATGAACGAATCGTCGGAAAATTCTACTCGGCTTTGATGTATCTACCCCTGTTCTTCTTTGATTCCTGGAAAACCGGAGAAGTCGTCACAAGGCTCAAGGATACTGGTCGTATCCAGGGAGCGATTACTGGATTGTCGGGCAGTCTCATAACCAATTTTTTGATCCTGGTGATTTCGACCTTGGTTGTGTATGCGTACTCTAATTTGGTAGGTTTCATATACACGTTAAGTATACCCGTTTATCTAATCCTGGCATGGAAATTACAACCTCGGATTCTCTCCGCCCAAAAGAGCGTGATGCAGACTTCCGCTCAAACCGAAAGTGGGTTTATTGATTCAATTCAAGGTATTCAGACCATCAAGAGCCATAACAAGGAGACGGTTTTCAAAGACAAGATGATGAGGCTTTTTGGAACCTTCCAGAGTAAGGTATGGGAATTGGGAAATTTGGGCCTTAGCTATGGCTTGATATCCGGAGTACTGGGAGTACTTTTTTCAATTGGGGTCCTAACAACCCTTAGTTTCCAGGTTCTGAACGACGTCCTTTCTATTGGAGAAATGGTCGCGATCCTCACCATTTCCGGCACAATTATTCCAGCTCTGGGGCCTTTGGCAAGTGCGAATATTCAGATTCAAGAAGCCAAGGTAGCTTTTGACAGGATGATCGAATTCATGGGAATGGGTTCCGAAGACAGCCACTCCCCAACTATAGAGATCTCTACTAAAGATCATTTAGAGATAAAATTCGAAGATGTCGGGTTCGGCTTTGTCGGCAGTAATCAATTATTAACAAATCTCAACCTTCAAGTTTGCATTGGAGAATTAATACTCATCACTGGAGACAATGGAGAAGGCAAAAGCACTGCCCTTCGAATGTTACAAAAATTTCACTCGCCCAGTCATGGAATTATCTCAGTAAACGGAGCCAACCTTTGGGATCACCATACCTCTCGCTGGAGAAAACTCGTTGGCGTTGTTCCTCAGGAAATTAAGATCTTCCAGGGCACGGTGCAGGAGAATATCACACTGGTTCCCGGGGACACTGATGAATCGCTGTTAATAAAAACGTTGCTTGAAACCGGCCTGAGTGATTATTTTGCAGCGCTCCCCTTTGGTTATGCAACTGTGATCGGGGAAGAGGGCATCAACCTGTCCGGAGGTCAGATCCAGTTGTTAGGCCTCGCCCGGGCCCTTTTCAAAAAGCCCAAACTTCTGCTATTAGATGAGGCTTCTTCTTCGGTGGATAGGAAAACCGAATCGGACCTGTTTCAATTGCTCCAACGTCTCAAATCCGAGATGGCCATTATTATGGTCGCTCATAATACTCAAAATCCCGTTGCGGCAGACAGAATTTACCGGATCAACAATGGGCAATCGCGCGTTATTTGGCCAGAATCTAACTGACCTTGCACTTAAGCTATGCTCGGCACCCTGGAAGAGATAATCGAATCCTTGTTAAGGCACCCTTTGAGACTTATGATCATCGCCATTGGAGTAAGCTGGGGTGTCTTTATACTTATTGTTCTGCTAGGAATTGGACGAGGTATTGAAACAGGGATTCTTAGCCAGCTCGAGCAGTATTCGATTAATACCCTGTGGTTTCTCGGGGGGCTAAATAACAACCTAGGTTCTGAAGGCAATTCATCTCAGGTAAAATTCGACCCTGATCACTTGGAATTGGCAAAAAGGAGGTTTCCAGATATTATCGGGTTGACTCCAGAACCTCAGCCCTCCATGATTAATGTAAAGCAGGGTGAATATTCCGGTACTCATCTGCTAAAAGGGGTTTATCCGGATTACTTTTCAATGAAGTCTTTAACCCTGGATCATGGTCGAGAATTGAATTTTCATGATGGTCTAAACCACGAACTGGTAGTGGTCTTGGGCAGTCAGGTTAAGGAATTGATCTTTGACCAGGACCCAGCCGTGGGACAATATATCAATCTCTCCAATTACCATTTTCTGGTGGTAGGAGTTCTGAAAAGCGGCTCCCTTTCCAACCAATACGAATCCAACTCGATATTTGTCCATCATAAAACACTCATCAGCTATTTTAACCAAGGTAGTACCTTTAGTAAAATAGGTGTCCAGCTTCAGGAACATATAGATCCCTTGGCCATCGGAGATGATATCGAGGCCTTACTGCGCAGAACAATCGGGCTGCGTGATGGAAAAGACGAGGCTGTCCATAGGTTTAGCAGTCTCGAGCAGGCGGAGGCATTTCACGGGGTTTTCAGAGCCTTGAGGTATTTCATATGGATGATCGGGATTTGTTTGATAATCGGAAGCATCATCGGAGTAGCCAATACCGTGCTAATGTCGATCAACAGTAGAATGAAGGAGATCACCTTACGCAAAGCAGTCGGTGCAACCCCCAATGCCATTGCCAGTCTAATTGTGGGAGAAACCTGTTTTATTGTTCTTCTCTCCGGGGCATTGGGAATCATTTTAGGCCTAATGGCAAACAAGGTGCTTGCGCTTGGGCTGAAACAGTACGATCAACAGCGCTTTGAGTCTTTCTCCAATTTTCAGGTTAGCCCCGGTGCGGTAGCACTTTGCCTATTTATGCTAATTGCATCTGGAATCCTCGCTGGCCTTATTCCCGCACTTAAAGCCGCTAATCTTAAGCCCGCCGAAATCATAACTAGGAAATAAGATGGTAAACACAGCGCGGATATTGGTTGGCATTGGCATTGTGGCAGCGTTCATAATTTTGCTACTGGATGCAGATTTAAGTCCAAGACTTTCCTCCCCGGTTACGAATCCGCAATACGGCGAAATCAAACGGACGCGACTGGTCAGCGGGGTCGTGGTCCCCGAGACCCAGGTTGAAATCAAACCGCACGTTTCGGGGATACTGGAGAAATTCATGGTGTCGGTTGGTGATTCGATTGCAAGGGGTGAGCCTATAGCAAGCATCAGAATTCTTCCGGATCCGGTGAGTCTTGAACAAGCCGAATGGAGAGTGAGGGTAGCCAAGATAAAAGCAGCCAAGGAGACTCGTAGTTTTCAGCGGAATAAGAATCTGTTTGATAATGGGGTCATTTCCGAATCGGAGTTTGATGTATTTAGTAATTCTCGACTACTGGCCCAGGAGGAGTTGATCTCGGCTAGAAACCGAAGAGAAATTATAATGGAAGGAAGTATAGCGAACACCGGGGCCTTCTCCAACACGGTACAAAGTACAATGTCCGGTGTCGTATTGGAGCTGCCGGTTCGCAGAGGATCGTCGGTGATCATGACAAATAATTTCCATGAAGGCACTACCATTGCTTCAATAGCGGATCTTAGTAGCCTTTCGTTTATAGGACATGTCCACGAATGGGACGTTATGTACATTAAGGAAGGAATGAGAATTCCAGTCACCGTACCCGCCTGGAACCATGCCGAACTATCCGGGGTAATAAGTCACGTGGCACCCCAAGGTTCCGTGATCAATGGGATTCGCAAATTCCAATTTCAAGTAGCGTTGGAAACCTACAACCAACCGGCAGTTCCCAGTGGCATTGGCGGAATTGCCGAAATTGTCTTACAAAGTGTTTCCCAGGTGCTGGTCCTGGGGGAGAAAGACCTATGGTGGGTGGATGATTCGAGCTTCGTGGACCTGTTTGACCCCAGTATGGGTCAATTTCGCCGCCAATTTATTAGAACCGGGCTCTCCGATGGAGTTTTCATAGAAACTGTGGAGGGATTGAGCCCTAAAAGTCAGGTGAGAATTCGAAGATAACTCCGGTATCGCCGTAATCCGTAAAATCTTTTGCTAATAATTTATTTGTAACTATCTATTAAACAGATAGTTGTGATTTTTTTTTCGGGTTAAGCTTGTTGTTTTAAAAAATTTACCTAAATCCGGCCGGTTTGGTTAAATTATTTCACATATGGTTCGTTTCACACCCTCATTTTTGAAAAAAGTATATTTTTTTCCAAATGTTGATAACTATTTGAATCAAAATTTGACATAATACTGTATTTTGTCTCAAATTTGGATCAAAAATGAACCAGTTTATGGTGTAATTGCAGATACCTAATTAATTTAGACCATTTAAGATGACGAAAATGTTACTCGACTCATTTGTAGCCTTGGAAGGAGCCAAGGCAGCAGCAGAAAGTGCTGATATGGCTACCGTAGCGGCTGCCGTTGAAGCAACGACTATGGAGATGGCTACCAATCTCCTCACAGCGAATAATGTGTGGATGATGATTGCCACTGCCTTAGTGTTTATCATGCACTTGGGATTTGCCGGAGTGGAAGCGGGTTTTACCCAATCAAAGAATACGGTGAATATCCTCTTCAAGAATACGTTGACGCCGGCTATTGGATTGTTGGCCTATGCTTTTATTGGCTTCAACCTGATGTACCCCGGGGCCGATTTCTCGTGGTTTGGTTTTGGCGGTTGGAACCTCGGTCCTGCCGCGGATTACGACAGCCTGACCTATGCAGATGGTGGGTATACCTACTGGACTGATTTCTTGTTCCAGGGTATGTTTGCCGCGACGGCTGCCACGATAGTATCAGGGGCTGTCGCCGAACGTATCAAGATTAATGCTTACTTTTTATTCACTATGATCTTTGTCGGCCTGGTGTATCCTCTGGTTGGCAGTTGGAAATGGGGTGGTGGCTTCCTTGATCAAATGTCCACACCTTTTTATGATTTCGCCGGATCTACATTGGTTCACTCCGTCGGTGGATGGGGAGCTTTAGCAGGAATAATGATCCTCGGACCCCGCCTGGGTAAGTATGTAAATGGAAAAGTCAATGACTTCCCTGGTTCTTCGGTACCTCTGGCAACGATGGGCGTTTTCCTCTTGTGGTTGGGATGGTTTGGATTTAATGGTGGTTCGGTGCTATCCGCCGAGCCAGAATTGGTTTCATTGGTACTGGTAACCACTTGCCTGGCGGCCTCTTCTGGAGCTATAGGTGGATATCTGATGGGCTACATTGTATTCAGGCGTTTGGACTTCGGCATGGTGCTCAATGGAGTCCTGGCCGGTCTGGTTGGAATCACAGCCGGGGCAGATCTGATGAGTCCCTACGCTGCCATGATCATTGGTTTAGTAGCTGGCGGCCTGGTGGTTTTGTCCGCAATCACGCTTGACAAACTTAAACTTGATGACTGCGTTGGTGCCGTTTCTGTTCACCTGACCTGCGGAATCTGGGGAACCCTGGCAGTTGGGATCTTCGGAGCTAATGCCGGATTAAGCCAATTTGTTTCTCAGCTGATCGGAGTGGCCGTATGCGGAGCAGCTGCCTTTGGAGCCGCCTTCATCACCTTCTCCGTTTTGAAAATGGTAATGGGTATACGGGTAAGCGAAGCGCACGAAACCGAAGGGCTCGACAGCCATGAACACGGTATTCGTGGCTATACGATCATTTACGAATAGCATTATTCATAACCTATATATGCATCCGAAAAGGAGCCTCCGGTGAGTAAACTCTTGCCGGGGCCCTTTAAGGACGAAATACAACTATTACAATTTTATGTTTAACCCTTACGAAAAACTTTAATGAAAAAATTTACCTTACTTATGCTAATGGGATTGTTCGCGGTCTTCGCGACACAAGCTCAAGAGGAGGATGCGGAACCATCCTTGTTAATATCCGGATCGGTAGATACATATTATAAGTATGACTTCTCCGGAGAATCTCAAATAGGAACCAGTTTCGCGGGCGCTCAAAACTCGATTGGAATTGGCATGGTTGACGTGGTCTTTGAACAGCAGGTGGGCAAGGCCTCTTTTGTAGGAGAGGTTGCTTTCGGGCCTAGAGCTGAAGGATCCGCGCCTGGACCTGTGCAGCAGCTCTACGTTTCCTACGCAATAAGCGACAAAGTTAGTTTGACTGGTGGTTTTATGGGGACTTACGTAGGATACGAGATTATCTCTCCTACGGGTAACTTTAACTACTCTACTTCCTACTTGTTCTCCAACGGACCGTTTCAACAAGGCGGACTCAAGATGGATTACGCGGTTTCAGATAGATTTGCCCTCATGTTAGGAGTATTCAACGAGTTTGACTCCTATGTTAATTCAGATGGCGGCTTAGACCTGGGTGCTCAGTTGTACTTCCTACCGGTGGATGGATGGGACTTGTACCTCAATTTCGTTTCCAGTAACGACTCCGGAACAGAAATAGACGTTACCACCACCTTCCAAGCGAGCGACCGTTTTTTAGTGGGCTTGAACGCCGCCCGAAGATATAGGGGCAACTTCTTCAATGACAGCGAAGGTGATGGAGTAAATTTCTCCGGTGCAGCCCTGTATCTTAACTATGGCCTCTCGGATGCATTTGCTTTGGGACTGCGTGGTGAGTATTTCACTGATGATCAAGGCTCAATCTTCGAATTCGAGGATCCCACAGGTACCCTGCTAACCACGAGTGTTACGACTTTTACGCTCTCTGCTAATATTGGCTCCGGGCCGCTAAAGCTGATCCCGGAAATCAGAGCTGACTTCGCCAGTGAAAACATTTTCACGGATTCCAATGCAGCCACTACTAATGTAGCCGGTCAGTTCCTGGTGGCTGCCTATTATGCATTTTAAGCTTCCATTTTGCTTAGTTTAATCCTGAGGGGCGGGGTTTTTGGTCCGACCCCTCTTCCTCATTTTTTGATTATGAAAAAGACCGCACTTATTTTATCCGTTACAATCCCTTTAGGCGCTCCAACCCATGCCCAAAATGCAGATCTTCCCAAGGATCATACCGGTATGATCACGTTTCAGGAGGTGACCGAAGCTCCTGGGCTTCCCCATGAGACACTGTATCAAAATGCCGTGAGTTTTCTGTCCCAGGTAGAAGTAGTAAATCAAAAGAAGAAGGAAAACTATTTGGTTGAGGAAGAAGGCAAGGCAACAACTATGGGCGGATTCCTGGTCTACAACTACAAAAGCCCTGATGGGGAGATCCGATACGACATTTCAATTGAAGTAAAGGATAACAAATACCGGTATTCCATTACCAATTTCATCTTTCATCCCTACACGAGAAACCGTTACGGGCGCTTTGAAATGGAAAAATGGAAATCCAAGAGTCTGGAAGATCCGGTATCTAAAGGAGAAGAAAAGAGCTGGAACAGACATAAGATCAAGACATCCGAAAAGATGGCGTCGCTGATCTCCAAAATGGCCGTGGCAATGGAAAGCTTACCGGCAGTGGCTGAAGATTCCAAGCCCGCAAAAGAGGCCAATTGGTAACCACGTTTAATGCTTGAAGTCGTAGATGGTTACTCGGTTTTGATAGGATCCGTAAACCTGATAATGGTCAGAGCCCCGCTTCAGCATTGCAATTCTATGAGCACTTTCTACCGGTTGATAATTGATCAGGTTTCCAACCCTATCGTATAGATAAGTGACTTCCTGGTCCCGATCAGTCACTGCGTAAAACTGGTTATCCGATCCGAACGAATAAAATTGGACCGTCAACCTGCGCGCCGTGAGGTAGTCTTTTTCGAAGATTAATTGTCCCCGGCGGTCCAAAATACTTAGCCGATTTAGCTCTTGCCGAGCAATTACAAAGGTCCTATTCAAGGCATCTGGGATTAGCTGAAACACCACCTCCTGGCTTGGTTTATAGAATTGTATTCTATTTCCAATTTCTCCATTCAAATTAAACTTGACCATTTCCCCATCTTCGGTAATGGTGGAAAAGATAGTATTCGAAAACGAGGACCCAATGTCTACAAATAAAGGATTGTCGATCGGTGACTGAAAATCAAGAGGAAATCCATCGAAGGTTTCACCTCTCCTGGTGAGAACGTGGATCACCCCGTTTTCTAAGCCGAGAATCAGACAATCCCGGTTTCGGACCCGAATGTGAAAGGGAGGTGACGATAAGGGATGGCCCATTTTGAGACCGTTCCATTCTTCCAAATTTTGCTGTTCCTTGTTGAACATATAAACATTGCCCTTCAGGTCGGAAACAAGAAAACGATAATTGCCGCTTTGATCGTAATCGATTACATTGATTTTGTCGATAGTAATATCGGGCCCTAATTGAAGAGGATATTGATCGATATTGTGACCATTACGGTCCACAATATGAAGAGCATGGTCGGTTGCAAATAGATATTGAAGCCTTCCATTTTGGAAAAAATCAATTTGAAACATTGCCTCCAGCATCGGTCCCGGCAAAGGATTTTCCCAAACCTGGGATCCCTCGCTGGACAGAAATATAAGATGGTATTTTGCATCCTGTACCAGGGTCTCAAAGCTTCGATCCAAATGGCTGCGCACAACAAACGGCTTACTGATCAAAGTGGTATCCAAATGGGTGTCCTGGGCTACTATGAGCTTCTCTGTCCCGCCTAATTCTGTCGAAGAAGGATTGAAATGCACGTCAAGGCTGGTGTAATATTTGTCATCGACCAAGCCAAATTGAAGGGCCAATTGATCGTAATCTCGAAATACGGCTCGATTGCGCTGAAAAAACTCAGACCACGCCGGTCGCAGCTTTGAAAGCCAGGATTTCCAATGATTACGCGTATTTGCGATTAGAGATAAATTGGACTCTTGCAGGATGCTTTCCAAGTAGCTTATCTGGGCAACCGACTTTCCCCAAGTGTTTTCCAAGTTGACATCATTAATAAGGATCTTAATTGATTCAATACTGTTGCCGAACACAATATAGCCCTCAACCGGAGCATAAAAGCAGCTTTCAAAGCCGTCAAACTGGGTGCCGAGCAGGATCTTAGGGAAATCTGCCAGGTAGAGCTGAGTAATTGGTACTTGTCCGAATGTTTCCCTGTATAGGCTATCCTGCATTTGCAAACTTATTGATTCGGCCAAACGATTCAATTGATTCAAAGATTCTCCCTGATCGGAAGTCCTTATGAACAGTAGCTTGCCGGGCTTTTGTAGATTGATGGACTCCAGCGTCACCAGACCAATCTCCGAACCGAACCAGTCAAACATGTCCCCCAGTTCTACTTCGAATGTTTGATCAATACTATCAATTCGCTGATTGTGATTAGGATCCACCTCCTTTAGATAGCGAAATAGATTCTCCTTAAACTTGTGGGGGTTGCCAAAAGTCAGGTGTAGCAATAGCGCGGCCCGGTTTGGTATCAGATTCTCCATTTTCATTTCCACAGGCGGTACTCCCTCAAAGACGTTCAGGAATTGTTCGTCATCCTGGCCATCGGTCGTAGTAAAACCTGTAAATAGAGCTTGGTTTACGCCTAAGGAAACATCAAGGAATGATGATTCTCCAAATTCGGGCAAATCCGAGCCAAACCCATAAATCGACAACAGCTGAGGCAGGCGACGAGTATTCACATAAATGTTCCCCTGGTCATTCTCCAGCCTGGCCAGTTGGAAGATTTTCGGATTAAAGTCACGGAAGCCCAGATCACTCCGATTAGCCGCCTTTCGCAAAGCATCCTCAACCAGCACCGCTGTAAAGCTTCCGACCAGATAGTCGCTTGCTTTAAAATAGGCAAAGACCCGATCTGCGTTGATCTCAACTTCGGTAATTTGATAACCCTGGTAGATCCGGGTTTCTTGCCTGTTATTCAATTGACTGAGGATACCTTCAAGAGTCGCGGCACTATTAGCTTGATCAAATGGTATGAACATCAAATAACCCAGTTCGTCCTTGGCGACAACGTGAAACGAAATTAGAAATGGGCGACCGGTCAGAATTTCGTCCAGTCTTCCCGCACTTCCAGCCAGGCTGTCCAATTCAAGAATCTCCCGGTTAAGATTTGTGAAGAATGGAATAGCGGAGAGATTCTTCCAAAAATCTAATCGGTTCACCTTATTCCAAACCCTGACTACCTGGTTTGACTCGTAGACCGCTAATGCATTCTCTGGTATTAAATCCCAGACATCCTGATCAGGTGATTGAAAAAACCTAGGGTATAACCAATAACCCCAGCCAATAAAAGCTCCAGCGATTATGAGGCTCCAAGCTAGCTTTTTCATTAGGATGAGTTTAATGACAAATAACGACTGCCAACCCCGTAAAAACAAAAGTTGTGCTTACATTTATAGCCTCCAATGATGGAAAACGAGGGATTCGAGATCATTGCCACCGACGGCATGAAGCTTACCGGCTACGCCTGGCATCCGTCGGGGCCGGTGAATGGCGTTGTTTGTTTAGTCCACGGACTCGGCGAACATCTGGAGCGGTGGCGGCATGTGGCGGAGCTATTCTGCACAGCCCAATTGGCGTTTTTTGGGATTGATCTAAGAGGGCACGGAAGGTCACGCGGTACAAGGGGCCATGCCAAATCTATAGACCAAATGCTTGATGACATTGAGGACCTCCTGAAGGTCGCCCGAAGTGAGTATGTGGATCCTCCGATAATACTTTACGGCCACAGTATGGGGGGGAACTTAGTGGCCAATTTCATCCAGAGAAGACGGACTTCCGAAATTAAGCTCGTTGTGATCACCTCTGCCTGGTTGAAGTTGCACACTGCTCCGAGTGCTTGGTTGATGAAACTTGGTCGGCTTATGAATTGGCTGTGGCCCACATTCCAGCAGGAGAATGGTTTGGATCCAGGGGATCTTTCTAACGATCCTGAGGTGGGAGAGGCCTACCGTCGTGATCCCTTGGTTCACGTTAAGATCTCCGCACGGATGGGGATCGAGGGGCTGAAAAGCGCCCGCCTGGCACTGAGTGGGAGATCACCTTACCATTTGCCCATTCTCCTGATGCACGGGGAGGACGATCAAATCACTTCCCCCGAGGGATCGAAACTCTTTCATCAGGCCAATCCCGATAACTCCGAATTGCACATTTGGAAAGGTCTGAAACACGAACTTCATAATGAAACGGCAAGTCCCGAAGTTCTGCAGGCAATATTGGATTGGTGCCTGTATCAGCTTGAACTCAAATCTTCCCTTGCAACTCGCTAATCTTGACCTCCGCCTCGGCTTTCCCCAAATCAAAAGCCTGCTGATACAGATCAAGAGCCTCCTTAAGTGTTTCCTTTTTCCTTTTAGGGGCCAATTTGGTTCGTCGAGCGGCCTCTTCAACCGCCTGGCCCCGGGCGTAATATGCGTCCGCCCTGGTCATCTGGGATTGCACAATAAGTTCTTCGATGTGCAACTCCAGGTAGGCTAACTCCTCCCTCTTTGTTTCAAGCTCTATCTCTTTGTCTTCAATTTCAGCGTCCTGCAGATCGATCAGATCCAGGAGGGTTTCGTTTTCTGAGGCGTAATCATCCACCATTTTTTGCAATTCTCGGATCTCCCGAGATTTCTCGTCTAATTCTGTCTTCAAGCGCCTGACGGAGCTGACGTAAACGCTATTGGCATCAACCGCCTCTCCCAGGGTGTTCTCCAACTCCTCAATACGCCGCTCAGTGGCTTTCACATATTCATGAATCTCCTCGATTCTCATGGTAAAATCCTGGTAGCTTGTGCCAGTTTCCAAATCCAGGCGGAGTAAATGCCTGCTTTCGTCAATCGAGTCGAGTAAGATTCCAATGTCCTCGAGTGTCCCGGCCGCCTTTCGACTTTCCTCTAAATCCGCCAGGAGCTGATCATTCTGTTCCTTTAAACGTTCATTTTCGTCCTGCCATCCCTTTAGATTTACAAGATATGATTATTTCAATATTATTGCTATTACCCCTATGAGGGGGTCTGGGGGAGACTCATAACTTGTGGACAAGGTGGATAACTTTAAAAAGTCAACACCGACAGAGGCGAATTATCTGCCTGCCAGGGTAAGACCCATCGTGCGATTCAATCCTCTGTCGGTTACTTAAACAAGCATCATTTAGAAATTAGGAATATCCAGCGAAGGATAAGATCCATTATCAAGGGTTTGATCGTGTTTAAGTGTGTTGACCTGTTTTTTAATCAATAATAAAGTTATGAAGTATAAAGTATTTATTGGCGTAGATGTGTCTAAAGAGGTTCTGGATTTTGTAGTGATTGCTGAAGGCAAAAAGTTGTTCCACTTGCTGGTAAGTAACGATAAAAAAGGGATCAATCTGTTTTACAAAAGATTACTAAAAGAAGTAGAGACCGATCAGATCCACTGGTTATTATGTCTTGAGCATACGGGTATCTACTGTAACCCTTTATTGGAATTTGTGGTTGAAAAGAACATGGCAGTTTGGTTAGAAAACGCAGCAGTAATCAAAGCACACCATGCGTTGGAACGAGGTAAAAATGATGCTTTAGATGCCTTAAGAATTTCTGAGTATGCTTATGCTAAAAGGGATAAAGTAAGGCTGTGGGAAGCTCCCAGAGAGGTTGTCAATCAATTGAAATCTATGATCCGTCTCAGGAAAAGACTACTTACTTCTAAAAAGAGGCTACTTGATCCTCTACAGGAAGACAAGCAGTTTGGTAATAAACAATGGGCAAAGGAACATGATAAACTACTTCGACCTGTTATAGCCAAAATAGAAAAACAACTCAAAGAAGTGGAACAGAAAATCCAGCAGCTCATTGATGGGGACCATCATCTTAAACAACTTTATCAACTGATTACATCGGTAAGCGGAGTAGGGCAGATTGTAGCTATCAATACCCTGGTAGTCACTAACGAGTTTAAACAGATCACTGACCCAAAAAAGATGGCCTGTCATTGCGGAGTAGCCCCTTTCCAATACGATTCAGGGAAAACGATTCGCAGCAGGGCCAGAGTGTCACACAGGGCAGACAAGTCGATGAAAGTACTACTACACTTGGCGGCTATGTCAGCCATCTCTGGTAAAGGAGAATTAAGAGATTATTACCTAAGAAAAGTAGAGGAAGGCAAGAATAAAATGGCTGTACTTAATGCTGTAAGAAACAAAATCATCCACCGAGTATTTGCTTGTGTAAGAGAAAATAGGAAATATGAAAAAATTTATAAGCATGCCCTTGTTTAATCCTTAGAAATCGGCAGGATCCAATAACAGCTTGCTCCTGTCAAAAAAAACCCATTATTTGGCTCATGAGGGCCGTAAACCTTGTAGCCGTATAGTTGACCGGGCTTGATTCCTTGAATGAATATATGCCAGTAGTAAAAGCTTCGATTTATCACCGGATCGAAGCTGAAAACTGAAGACGGTTCGTCATCCTTGGAAGTATCGAAGAGCCATAATTCAATGGTATCACAGTTGCGTGAGAAAACAGAGAAGTTAACCCCATCAGCGTAAACCGTTGGACCGAGGGAATAAGATTGGCCGTGAGATACTTCCCGGGGTATTTGCTCCTTCTGATTCCCATTTGCGAGGTCAAGATATATAAGATTAGCTATTGTGTGTCTATTTGCCCTGCAACGCACTTATTTACCTTGAGGAGAACGATAGGGAGGATCTCGAGGATAGGTGACATAGATGAACGCCAAGAGATCATCCTTAGTAATCTTCGCCTTATTAATTCAACAATAAGGTCAGGTTGGGAATCTATTCATGAACAAAACCTTTTGATCTCTATCCAGGGTACATGAGGATGACTTGTGTCGCTGGTATTGGACCGATAAATGCTGTTTGTTAGTCTATTATTAATTCGTTTAGAAGAAAGCCTGGTCCACTTACATCAAAACAGATGCCCGGCAGCAAGTGCCTGACCCGCAAATTTGCTGAAACCGTCAATACCTCCTAAGTTTGAAGGATATCGAACGAAAATCTCGAACCAATAAATAAACATATCCACCAACAAACCAGCCCCAGTTCCTTGCAAAACATTCTAAAACACTACACTCAATCCCAAATAGAAAAGGCCTCAAAAATCACATGCATCATCACGGACGTCGATGGTGTCTTGACTGACGGAGGAATTACTTACGATGAAAGTGGCATGGAATTCAAAAAGTTCCATGCCAGGGACGGCTTGATTGTTGGCTTCCTAAAAAAAGCTGGAATTTTGGTGGGAGCCATTTCCGGTCGCGAGTCCATGATAGTTCAAAAAAGATGCAGTGAGCTAGGGTTTGATTTCCTGTATCAGAACGCCAAAGACAAAATTCCGGTTTATGCCGAGATCCGAGGAAATTACACTTTGACAAACGAACAGATGGCCTATATTGGCGATGATCTTTTAGACCTACCTCTCATTGCAGAGGCTGGACTAGGAGTAACACCATCTGATGCGCATAATTATATACAGAAAAGGGCAGATTTGGTTACTTTGGCCAAAGGTGGACAGGGTGTTTTCAGGGAATTGGCAGATTTGGTTCTGGCAAGCACCGGTGAAATGGAGAAAATAATAGCGCAATATGGAGATTTTCAGAGAACCGGTTAAAATCACCGAGCACATCATTATTGGGGAAGAAAAAAAACTACTAATAGCCGGTCCTTGCGCAATTGAATCATTGGATCTCTGCCTGGAGGTTGGAGAAAAGGTCAAGGAGATCGCTACCAAAATCGGTCTAAACTGCATCTTCAAATCTTCTTTCGATAAAGCCAATCGAACGTCCAGCGGCTCATACCGGGGTCCCGGCCTGGAAAAAGGACTGGAGATCCTAGCTGATGTCAAGGCAAAATTAGAGTTACCTATTTTGACGGATGTACATGAGACTTCCCAGGTTCAAGTTGTTGCTGAAGTGGTGGATGTTCTACAGGTTCCTGCATTTTTATGCCGCCAAACCGATTTGATACAGGGGTGTGCCCAGACCGGGAAGGCCGTAAATATCAAAAAGGGCCAGTTTATGGCGGCTCAGGATATGAATTATGCAGTTCAGAAAGTTCGACAGACTGGCAACGATAAAGTGTTTTTGACCGAGCGCGGCTCATCCTTTGGCTACCATAACTTGGTGGTTGATTTCAAGTCCCTCCCGACTATGCGGCAATTTGCTCCCGTTGTATTTGACTGTACCCATAGCATTCAGCAGCCGGGTGCAGTGGGCGGCGTATCCGGAGGTCAACCGGAATTTGCCTCCTATTTGGCCAAGGCGGCCGCTGCTGTTGGTGTCGACGGATTTTTTGTAGAAACTCATCCCAACCCGGATAAAGCGCTCAGTGATGGGGCTAATATGATAAAGCTGAACCAATTGGCTGATTTTCTTAATGCCTTCAACAGTGACCGTTAAGGCTATAAACGAATACTTTCAGAAGCTCAGAAGCAGGATTTCACTCGTGAGTCAAAGACAAGAAACCAGCAGCCTATCCCTGACCAGAATAGCCATTTAGAATCCTGTCTTACACCGAATAGCAATTCTGGCTGACTTTTTGCCGGAATTTCGAAGCGGACAACAGGTTCATTACATGATTATTCCAGTCAGTATGAACTAACTTTGATCGAAGTAGTTGCTGACTGATGTTCCTCACTGCTTATCTTCTATGGCAAGTCGAGGATTTATCAAGCCCTGCAGAAGAAATATTGGCAGCGACATTTTTGGTGAGGATTTTTGTAGAAATATAAGAGCTGGGTCTAATTTGGCACGGCCGAAATCGCGTGGTTTCCAAATCTTTATTCTGAGCCCGGCAACCAACTGTGATAGGCCTTGGCTCAAGAGTTAAAATAATAATGATCAGTTAGAAACGCTAGGTTGCCACTAGCTTGGCCGAGCAGTTTTTAAGGATAAGGATCGGATGGCCGCAAGAAGATTTGACCGCAGTAAGAGGCTATGTGTTTCTTCAGCCAGAATTCTGTTTTAATTTTCCAGAACTATAACTGATAAATAAAGAAGAGAGACCCAATCGCGTATCTTTAACTGACATTGTATAAATTAGCCATTTTATTTGATTTTTCGAGGATTGTTTGGAGTTGAGCATGATATCTTTTAAGCGGATCAGGTTTCGTCAAGCAGTGCCATTTGGACTGACATCAGTTCTGTTGATGTCCTGCGTGTCCAACAAAAAGCTTGTTTATTTACAAAATGACGACTTTAAAGGGGACCTGACCTACTATGAAATAGTCAATGAACACAAACCAATTTATGAGGAGTACCGTCTTAAAGGAAATGATGTTGTTGCTCTGAAAATTGCCAGTGTCACCCCCTCTGAATTCAATTTTGTCAAGGAGTATCAAGAGCAATTGGGTGTTTTGCGTGAACTCTCGCAATATGAACAGAACAATTTTGTTCGGGACCGGGGTGCCGGTCAGGGCTTGTCCACTGGACGTCAAGTTGATGCTTCCATTAGTGGCTTGGGCAGTGGGACTAGCCAGTTCTTGGCCGACCAATGGCTTCATGGGCTCGTTTTAGATAGTCTTGGTCAGTTAGATTTGCCCAAAATTGGGAATCTTAAGCTGTCCGGATTGACCATTCGGGAAGCTGAAGGGTTAGTTGGGAGGTCTTTAACGGGATATTTTGAAACCCCAATTGTTCGAATTCAATTACTATCTTTTCAATTTTCAATTTTTGGTGAAGTCGAAAAGGAAGGAAGATACACTTCTTACGACCCCAAAACGAGCATATTTGATGCTATTGCGTTGGGCGGGAACTTGACTGAATTTGCTGACAGAGCTCGCATAAAGTTGGTGAGACATTCCAATGGAACGGCGCAGGTAATACATATTAACACCTTGGATGAAGATTTGCTGGATTCTCCGTATTTTTATATGAAGCCAAGTGATCAATTGATTGTTCCGCCATTGAAAGCAAAGGAAGCCAAGGAATACATTATACCTAATCTTACTTTTGTGTTGGCCTTTGCAACTACCGTAATTGGTTTGATCATTTTATTTCGATAACAGATGGCACTCATGGAAGGAAAAGAAGCCACGGGTTTAAAGGAGCTACAGAAGTTTGTTGTGAGGATAATTGGGAATTGGTACCTGATATCAGGCTTCTTACTACTCAGTTTGCTAATTACCGTCTTGATTAATCGCTATTCCACTAGGGAGCACATTGTTAGATTTGCCCTTGTGGAGAGTGAGGCTGACGACAGAAGTATCTTCGGATCGGGACGAGCTTATGATCCATGGTGGATTGCTCAGGAGGCAGATGTACAAAAAATGCTTAGGGTTATTAAATCGGAGGCCAATATTTCCAAAACCATGGAGGAGCTGGATTTTTGCGTTACAGTCTTTTTAAAAGGAGATTTGAAAACGAGCGAGGTCTATCGGGATAAGCCACTGATTTTCGAACTGGATTCGAGCTCTGTAAATGTTGCATATGATCGCGACATAAACATAACGTTATTGTCAGAACCGTCATACCGTGTGAATGTAGAATCAAATTTGCGCGAAGAGTCTAATCTGTCGAAAACTTGCAATTTTGATCAAAATTGTCGGATTGATGGGATGTATTTTGTTCTAAGGAAAGGCGAAGGCCGATACCTCAAGACTGTAGGCCAATACGTTATTCGGTTAAGGAGAATAAAAGACCTAGTCGAAGAATATGAAGATAAGCTTCGGGTAGGGGTTGACAAAAAGACTAACAAGATCTTTTACTACATCCATCCGCTCAAGTATTCCCAACAAGGATTTGGAATTCCTCAAAAAGTTCGGCCAGGTGCTGATTCAATCAGATATTCAGAAAAGGAACCTTGAAAAACTCAGTTCCTTGAAGTTCATCAACGGTCAGCTGAACAGCATAACGGATACAATGACCTTCTTTCAAACTAGAATTGACGAATTTAATTTGAGGAACCTCAATGCCGGGGACAATTCGGTGGAAGGAATAGTTCAAATCAAGAAGCTCGAGGAGGAACGTTCCAAATTGAATTTCGCCAACAACTATCTGATGTACCTGAGCAGGTATATTCAGCAAAACAGGGATGAGGATATTTTTGCACCTTCCTTAATTGGGGTAGAAGATCCGTTGCTGGAAATCTTGGTTACCGAATATATCAATCGAAAAAAAGAAGCGAAGCTTTATTTAAATGATTTGAACATTAAAAATCCGCTGGTTCAATATGAGGATGGTACCATAACCAGGCTTGAAGAGAACATTCAGGAAAATATCAAGAACATTCAATTAGGCTATCAAGAAAGGCTGGATCAAATTGAGAATGAAATAAACCTCTATTTTGGAAGTTTAAGAACCTATCAGCAGGATCAACGGAAGTTATATAAAGTCCAGAAATTTTTGGAGATTAACGAAGAACTAATCCGGCTCCTGCTTCAGAGAAAAACTGAAATAGATGTGGACATTGCATCCACTTTGTCCAACTTTGAGATCCTGGATAAACCGGTTATTAGTCCCAAGCCTATTGAACCAAATGAAACCCGGAACATACTAATAGGTGTCTTTCTTGGCCTGGCCGTTCCCATTTCACTTATTTATGTTAAAGGGCTTTTGAATGAGTCGGTGCAGGAACAATCAGATTTAGACGTTCTGGATGATATTCCATTTCTAGGGTTCGTCGGTCATAATTACAGTGATACCAGCCTGGTATTAACTGAAAAACCTAGATCCGGTTTGGCTGAATCTTTCCGCTCCGTTCGTTCCAATTTGCTTTATTTGACTAAGAATGGAACCGATAATACTTTTTTAGTGACTTCTTCTGTCAGCAACGAAGGAAAGACTTTCTGCACCCTAAACATTGGTCAGGTATTTGCCATGTCAGGAAAGAAAACGGTAATTATTTCTGGAGATTTGAGAAAGCCCAAGAGGTTCAAGGGTTTGGGCCTTAAAAGGGACCGTAAGGGTTTGAGCGATTTTTTAGCTCATTCGGCTGCTGTCGAAGAGGTTATTCAATCCACCAGAATTGCTAATCTGGACATAATACCCTCTGGAAGCGTTCCTCCCAATCCGGCGGAGTTGTTGATGAATGAAAGAGCAGAAGAATTGATAGAATCACTAAGGTCCAGCCATGAGTACATTCTAATCGACAGCCCCCCTTATGGAGTTGTTACTGATGCGTCGATCCTTTCCCGGCTAACCCATCAGATTATCTTTATAATCAGACAAGGAGTAACGCAGAAGTATCACTTGAAATCCATGAATGAAACATTTCGGGAAGGAAAGCTGGGCAAGGTTTGTATTTTGTACAACGATTTCAAACCTAAATCCAAGTCAGTTTATTTGGGTGGTATGAGACACGGCTATGGATACGGCTATGGCTACGGCTACGGCTATGGCTACGGCTACGGCTATGGTTACGGATCCAGCAATGGGTATGGATATTACGACGAAGAGGAAACCAGATCGAGCCTGAATCGAAGGATAAGGTCAGTCTTTAGGATCAAGTGAATTCCCAGAGGAAAGAGGAATTTTCTCAAAAATGGTTCGTTTTCCATACCCGGAGTCGTTGGGAAAAGAAGATTAACCGGTTGTTAAAGCTGAAGGGATTTGAGCCTTTCCTTCCGCTGCAAGGGTTGGTTCGTCAATGGAGCGATCGCAAAAAGAAAGTACAGGTTCCTCTGTTTAATTCCTACATATTTGTTAAAGCTGCCGAAAATCAAATCGCCAATATCTTGGAAGTACCCGGAATAGCATGGAACATAAAATACAATGAGAAACCGGCAGTGTTAAGAGAGGGGGAGCGAATAACTATCAAAAGGTTCTTGGAGACAGGGTTATTTGTCGAAACATCCAATGCGGTTGACCTTGAACCTGGGGAAAAGGTAAGGGTGATGGACGGGCCTTTGAAAGGATGTTCAGGTACGCTTACCGGACCTAAGAATGACGAAAAGTTTACGATTCTCCTGGAAAATATTAATCAGGCTTTGAGAATAGAAATTGACAGAGGGTTGTTGGAGAAAAACAATGCAACGAAGAGGAAGGTTATGCGAGAACAAAGCGGGAATTGTATCCTTTAATCAAACAAAAAAGATCTTAAAAAAGATATTTTATTAACGCTTGAAAATTCAAAAGGAGCTTTTGGTCCACTTTTCAAGAGAAAACCAACTCTTCTTTTCCAATAGTAACCTAGCCAATTTCTGGCCTACTAATTTCGCGGATGACTTTCTTCTGCCTTTAGGATAGACGAGACTTCCGTAACACAACTTTACCAGTGCATCCAAATATTTCCTCTTTGTAGCGAAATAATGGCTGTTCCAATTTTGCCGCTATTCTACCAAAATATTTTTTTAAGCAATTCCATTATCGCGGTTGTGAGATTCTGATCCTGGTCCTGGTCAACCGGTATTCCTATGACTTGAGCCATTTATTTGCATCCAGGGTACAAGTTACGCCCCAAGCTCCTTGTTTTGGTTATTGACCGTACAGGGCTCGATTCCAAGAATTGCACCTCCAGGAAACTAGTCGGCCTCCTTAATGAACGAGTGAATTGCCGTTACAAAAAAATCGTAGTACTTAAACAAAACCAGTATGCCGAGGCTGAGGATTAGGCTTGCGAGTAACAAAAGTGTTCTTTTATGATGGTTCTGTTGGACGTATATCATTTGTCCCAAAACAAAATACACCAAAGAACTTACCTGGATCCGTGACGGGAATCTCCTTTCCCACCAGGCATAAAATAAATGGCTGGCATCCAGAATAAAGAGATTCTGGTAATGAGGATACTTAATCGGAAAGAAAAATTAGTAATTAATTTAATGAGTAAAAATATTACTCGTTAAAGCTAAATCGTTATATTAGAAATCAAAATTAATCTTAGTTTAAGCCAAATTGCTAGAATCTCTAATTACATCTAAGACCAGATTAAGAATGCTGTTGAAGTTTTTCACCAACAGCGATGCAAGATCCTACTTGCGCGGATTGGCCGAGGAATTCGATGAATCTACAAATTCCATTCGCCTAGAGCTTAACAATTTAAGTGAGGCAGGTTATTTAGTGTCCAGCGAAAACGGCCGGACTATTGAGTATCGTGCGAATACCCGTCACCAATTATATCCCGAAATAAAGAGGATAGTGCACAAATATTTAGGTTTGGATAACATTGTCCAGAATGTGATCAAAAAACTGGGAAAAGTTCAGTTTGCATTGGTTACAGGGGACTATGCCAAAGGAAAGGACAGTGGAATTATTGATTTGGTGTTGGTGGGAGAAATTGATTGGAAAAGCCTGGAAAACTTGAGAAGAAAAGCAGAAAAGGTCATTAAGCGAAAAATAAGGACTTTGATTCTTACAATGCCTGAGTTTAGAAAACTGAGTGGCACGTTACAAGCTGAGAAAGCTTTGTTGCTTTGGAAGGCGGACGAGATATAACAATTAGCGGCTTAGCTGATATACTTAGGGTCCAAGCAGCTAGGTAAATTAATCAAAACGATACCGCGATCATTTGTGGAAAGTATGATCCTGGTTCGTTCAGAATGTGGACCTAATTTAGGCAGATCTTATTGTGACTGAGGAGGCGAAGCTGTTACCGGACGTAAGTATGAGCAAAGAAAATTATAAGGACTGGGATTTGGTCATAAAACCCCAAAACAAGTTCCTGGATTTGAAAATAACCGAAGTGCTAAGATACAGGGATTTGCTGTTTCTACTAGTTCGAAGAGATATCGTCACCATTTACAAGCAAACCATTCTTGGACCCTTATGGATCATAATACAACCTATACTCACCACATTGATATTCACATTTGTTTTCGGCAAGGTGGCAAATATTTCCACCGATGGATTACCTCAAATCCTATTTTACTTGAGTGGGGTTATTGCTTGGAGCTACTTCGCCGAATGTTTCAAAGGAACTTCGGCAACCTTTATCAAAAATGCCGGGTTATTTGGCAAAGTTTATTTCCCGAGGGTTATACTTCCTGTATCCATTGTCCTTTCTAACCTGGTAAAATTTGGTGTTCAGCTATTGCTGTTTTTCGGATTTTGGCTTTGGTTCTTTGCTAACGGCACCCCTTTGTACATCTCGCCATTCATTGCTCTGTTTCCAGTACTCTTAGTGATCATGGCTGGTCTTGGGATTGGATTTGGTATGATAATTACTTCATTGACTACCAAATACCGGGATTTGAATTTTCTGATTCAATTCGGCGTCCAACTTTTGATGTATACCACTCCGGTGGTATATCCATTGTCAATAATGCCTGAAAAATATAGGCTATTCATTTTGGCTAACCCAATGACCAGCGTATTGGAAACCTTTCGGTTCATCTTTTTGGGAACCGGAGGTTTTGCCTGGTCATACCTGGCATATTCTCTTTGCTTTACCGTGATCTTGGTTTTCGTGGGCCTGCTGATTTTTAATCGGACTGAAAAGAATTTCATAGATACTGTTTAATGAAGATTACTTCTTTTGACTCAAACGCTGTAGCCGTAAAGGTTGAAAATGTTTCAAAGCGGTACTGTTTAGGTATGATAGGCAGTCGGACTCTATCACAAGACCTGGTGAACTGGTGGTACAAAGTTAGAGGGCTCGATAATCCCAATTTCAAAATTAGCAATACTCCGAATCGGTCCGCAAACGGCATCGGAGATTACATTTGGGCTTTGAGAGATTTGGATTTTGAGGTAAAAAAAGGAGAGGTTTTTGGTATTATCGGCAAAAATGGGGCAGGAAAATCAACGCTCCTCAAAATCCTTTCACGGGTTACAGGACCCACCGTAGGAGAGATGAAAGTCAAGGGCAAAATCGGGAGCTTGCTGGAGGTAGGGACAGGTTTTCATCCTGAACTAACCGGGATTGATAACATATATCTAAATGGAGCGATTTTGGGCATGAGCAAATTGGAAATTAGATCTAAGCTAGCTGATATCATTGATTTTTCCGGATGTCGCACCTACATCGAAACTCCGGTAAAAAGATACTCATCGGGAATGAAGGTTAGATTGGGTTTCTCGGTAGCAGCATTCTTAGATCCGGATATCTTGGTGATTGATGAAGTACTTGCGGTAGGTGATGCCGAATTCCAAAAAAAGGCGGTGGGCAAGATGAAAGAAGTCAGTTCAAGAGAGGGGAGAACGGTACTATTTGTAAGCCATAACATGAATTCGGTCAAGTCATTGTGCAACAAAGGAATGGTACTTGAGAGCGGACGAATCACCCACATCGGTTCAGCAGACAGCGCTGTTGATTTTTACTTGGATGAAATGCAAACCTTGACGACCAAACCACTTCATTTGAGGATGGACCGGGTGGGAACTGGTGACCTTGTTTTTACGAGCATAAGATTCACTGATGGAGAAGACAAGACAGTTGATCAAATCATCTCCGGGGATCGGTTAAAAATTAAGCTGAAATTCCAAACAAACGGGACACTGAATTACAAGAATCTGTCAATTCGAGTGGACTTCTTTAATCATATGGACATAAGAATGGTTTGTTTTTTAAGTAGCGAGATGGGTAACAGATTCGATTCGTTAAATGATGTTGATGAATTGATCCTGGACATACCGAATCTATTTTTACGGGGTGGCGAATATCAGATTAGTTTGATCGCGCGGATCGGTTCCGGGAAATCCGTAGTTCTTTTGGACAGCATTAATCATGCCTCTGCTTTATCGGTTTTACCTGGTGATTTATGGGGTGTAGGTGTCCCAAATTTTGTCGGAAGATTGGCCATTTTTCCCGCTAGGTTTTACACCGTCCAAAATACAGAATAAGGTCCCAAACCAATTTCAAATGTTGGCGAGAAAAAGAAGCCTAAACATTCCTGGAGAAGTACTAAAAGAAAGCATCAAAAGAAGAAACCTCTTAGGGATCTGATTGATTAATATGTCAACCTTAGTCCTTTGTACGTCCGTAACGTTTGTTGATAAACTTAAGGAGGTTCTTCTGGATCAGCAAAAGGCCGGTGAAGAGGTTGTGATCGGAACGGATGATCCCAAGGTTCATTTTTCTCAGGACGAAATCCTAAAAAAGCATAAAATAAAGTGGTTGGATGGAAGGCATAGCATGTTCCAAGTAGGCAAAGAATTTAACCAAACCCTTAAATGCATAAATGAATGGTCAGAAGGGTTTCTTAATAGCAAGAACCTTAGCAGCGCCTTTCAATGGGGAGAACATCCTGAAGGGGGCAAAACAAGTCAGAAAATATTGGAAATGCTTATTCTCGCGGAATCATTAAAGAGGATATTCAAAGCCCATGGTGTAAATCAGATCATCCTAATAGGGATTCTTTCGGAAAAGTGGAAGGAAATATTAATAAGGCAGATGGCCGTCGAATCAGGATTTGCATACCGTCGTGAGAGTAAAACCAATCGGAGGTCGATTAAGTCCATCATATATAAACAGTTCAAGGCGATCCGAAAAGTAGTTGGCAACCTGAGAATTTCATGGGGCAAAATTTTTTCCGGAAAAGGAACCCTTCTCAGGGATGCCGACGTGGTGTTTCAATTAAATAACCCACATAAGAAGCACGTTCAAAACACGATCCCCTTGATGGAAGAGTTCTCCAGCAGAGGGTTTAAAACCGCCGCGTTATTATGGGATTCAGAAGAATTGTCACCCGTATTTCGCAATAATAACCTTCTGGCCGTTCCTTTGTTGGCCTATCTGAATCTGTCTGATTGGTGTCTCGCGGTGATTTGGATGGGCTTTCTAAGATTAAAATTTCCTTTTGCCGCCAAAAGCTTAAGCAGAGAGCTCAAGAAGTCCCGGACTACTGCCTTAGACCAGCCGATAGCCGAAGTAGTCAGATTGTTCATTAAACGAAGGGGCTTTAGAAGAATACTTTATGCAAGAGCTTTATTTAAATTCTTCAAATTCAATAAGCCATTAGCAATCAGGTTATGGGGTGGTACGGAAATATCCGATGGCTTCATTATGAGTCGATCTATTCCGCGAAATCTGAATTCCGTTACTTTTCTTAATCCAGTCGGAATATCCCCTATTCATCCCTTTAATTCAAGAAAGAGGGATATCTCAATCTTATTTGTATTTGGTGATTACCATCGGAAGATCGAGCTGGCGAATGGATATTCTGAAAAGCAATTACAGTTTATGGGAGGCTCCAGGTTCGCCAAACTGAACAATCAGGTTCAAAGTGTAACGGTAATTGAATCAAGAAAACATCTGAAAATCGAGCTGGGCTACCAATTATACGTCTTTTTTGATTTGATCAAGATCGTTAAGGGCCGTATTTCTTTAGACGAGTATTATACCCGGATCAGTAGGATTCTGGAATTTGCCAGGCGGAATCCCACTATCGCGATTATTCTAAAACCACATCCCGGTGATTCCAATGAATTTGCCGATAAATGGATAGCATCGGAATCCCTGTCCAATATTTATGCTATAGACAGAAAAGAATTGCCGTTTCATGCAATCAATGCTTCCGACCTTTTGATTACAAAATTCTCAACATTGGGCATTGAGGCTATGATGTTACAGCGGCCTGTGGTTTCATTGATTTTGGACGATGAACAAGGATGGGAAAGTGTTTTTGGAAATGGAGTGCCATATTACTACAGCACCGAGGATCTCTTTAAAGAAATTGAATTTTTTGCTCAGAACAATAGGAGCTTCTTAGAATGGAAAGCTCAATCCCTACTCCGGCAAAATAATTTTCTGCGCAATTTTTTGGCAGATGATAGTGGTAATTCCATGAAATTAATGGCCAGCTCAATCGAGGAAAGATTCGTCAAAGCCAATGAGAATTAGAAGAATCAACAATTGGATTATCCGGAAATTAGGAGGATACACTAAATCTGATTTGGAAAAAAAGGAGAATTCGCCCATAACCGGAAACCCCAATTGGAGTTCTATAAAGGAAATCAAAGAAGATGACATCTTTATAGTGGCTTACCCAAAATCCGGAATGACCTGGTTCCAGAACATCCTTACTGGAATTGTTTATGGAATTGACCCCGCATTAAGCCCGGACACTTTGGTTCAAGAGCTCGTCCCTGACATTCATTCTAAAAAATTCTACAAGAGGTTCAGTGATCCCATGTTCTTTAAGTCTCACCATCAACCACAGCCAAATTTTCGTCGGGTGATTTACATCACCCGAGATGGTCGAGATGCAATGGTTTCTTATTACCACTTCTTACGAAACCTTTCCGGTCAAGATCCTAATTGGAAGGAGCTTATCCTGGAGGGAAAAGGGTTGAATAGAGGGTGGTGGCATGAGCATGTGGAAGGTTGGCTGCAAAATCCGTATGATGCTGATATTATTTATCTGAAATACGAGCAGTTAAAGCTTAATCCTTTGCAGGAACTCCAAAGAGTGTGTGAATTTCTCAATATTGAAAAACAATCTATGCAGTTACAATTTGTCATAGAACAAAGTTCGTTCTCCAAAATGCAGAAAAAGGAAAGAACCTTGGGCTGGAACAATCGGAAATGGCCTAAGGAAAAAGAGTTTATCAGAAAGGGCGTAATTGGGGATCATAAAAACGACTTTCCAGAACCATGGCTAAAAGCCTTTCTTGAATACCCATTACCCACTTTGGAAAAGCTCGGATATGACTAAGGCAGATCCCCATAGATATGCCGGCTTGTTTGACCTTGAGGACTATTCCGATTTCATCTCTACTCTCTCGCGGGCAGTTGAATTGCCGGTTGAGGAGGTTCAGGAACGGGTATTTTATGAATCTTTTCGCAATGGGTGGAACATAAACCAATGCGTTGAGGAATACGGAGTGACTCCGCATCATTACGACGTTCAAATGGAGGCGTTTTACAAGTGCACGGATGCCTTTGTTTTTGAGCTGGCTGTAAACCACCGCGAAAGAGCTACAGTAAAAGTAGACCACTTGGTAATTGGTGCCGTTTCAAAATATGTCGGTGAGCCCATGGGTCAAACGATTCTGATACTTGGTGATGGAATCGGCAGCGATGCCTTACGATTTGCCCATCTTGGATACGGCACTTCCTATTTCGACAGCCCCTCAGCCCGATTGGCACGGCTTCGTTTTGAGCGTTCCAACTGCCGATCAGCCATTTCCACAATCTATCAGCTCGAAGATATTCCCCAGAATCATTTTGACGCCCTGATTTGTCGGGAGGTCCTTGAACATGTGGTTAATCCAGAGGAGGTAATTGGCAATATCTGGAATTACCTAAAACCTGGTGGAAAGGCATTTATTACGGAAAGCTTCCACCGCATAGAGCCCGCGTTTCCAACTCATCTTGAGTCCAATCTGAAATTCGCTGGTCAGACCCCGAACCTGTTCGTTGAGGCCGGTTTCGAATATCTTGGTCTTTTTAACAACAAAAAGCCGTTCGTCTTTTCAAAAACCAGTCTGCGCGATAATAAGAGGTTTGTGTCATTGCGCCGCAAACGCCTGGTCAGAAAATGGTTGACGAACGAAACCAGAAAGCTATTTAGAAGAATTCCTTTTTAATGATCAGAATCGCCAAATCAATTCGCAGCCGTGTATATAGATATTATAAAAAAACCTGGCCCCGATCCACCATCTTACTTTATCACCGAGTAACCGACCATAAGCCGGATCCGTTATTGTTATCGGTCTCGATACAGAATTTCGATCGCCAGATGAGTTACCTGCGGCGCCACTATAAGGTTCTCCAGCTGGCGGAATTAGCACAATACGTTAAGGCCCACAAAAATCCTCCTTCGAAAAGTGTTGTTGTAACTTTTGATGACGGATATCATGACAACTTCCGCAACGCAATACCGATTCTGAAGAAGTACAATATCCCTGCCACCTTTTTTGTATGCACCCCCGACCTTGAACACCCCTTTTTCTGGTGGGATGTGCTTGAGCAAGTGCTGCTTGCCGAAAGATCCTTGATCCCGTTCATCGAAATCATGCAAAAGGAGTTTTCCGGGATCCTCCCTGAAACTCTTCAAGCTGATGGACTGGATACCTTAAATTCAGCCAGAGACTGGAATGTGAAATGCGCCAAGGACCCGAATTTAGGATGCAGGATCTATCGCGCCCTATGGCAACACCTTGAGAAATCTGACCCGCAAGCTTGGTTTGATATGAAAGCGTACATCGCTCAAAGTTACGACGTCGGTGTATCACCGGAAAAGAGACTTATGAACTCGATGGAACTTAAGGAGTTAATCCATTTTCCGCTCTTTGAAGTTGGGGGACATACTTGCCATCATCCACCCCTCTCAGCATTAGATATTGACCACCAAAATCAGGAGATCCAATCAAACAAGCAGAATCTAGAATCCATTCTAGGCCGTAAACTCATATCATTTGCATTTCCTTTTGGGAAACGTACTAGTGTCATGTCAATTATAATATGACGTAATATTTTTGTATCTTTGCCGTACATCAAACTTAAAGATTATGGCAAGATATAAAGTGACATTAGCAAAAGTGGAACGCCAAGAGCTAATGGCAATTATTAACAAAGGCAAGCATACTTCTCAAAAGTTTCGCAGCGCATATATTTTGTTGAACTGTGATAAGGGACCATATGCAGAGAAGGTAACCAATGAGCAGATCAGCAAGGTACTGAAGGTAGGCATGCGTACCATTGACCGGGTCAAAAAACGATTTGTAGAAGAAGGCTTTGAGGCGGTATTGGAGCGCAAACCAACCACCAGGACCTATAGTCGTAAGGTAGATGGTGACATCGAAGCGCATCTGATAGCGCTGTGCTGCAGTAAACCACCTGAAGGATATGCCCGATGGTCGCTTCGGCTGCTGTCAGATAAGATGGTAGAGCTTCAATATACTGACAGCATTTCTCACGAAACGGTGCGTACCGTTTTAAAAAAACGCCTTAAAACCCTGGAAGGTAAGCCAGTGGATTATTCCCCCCAAATCCGACAGTAGCTTTGTGGCACACATGGAGCAGGTGTTAGATGTGTATAAACGGCCTTATGATCCTGAAAGTCCGGTAGTATGCATGGATGAAACGCCCAAACAATTGGTTAAGGAAACCAGGATAACCGAGCCGATGCAAAAGGGCAAAGCAACCAGGGTGGATTATGAATACCGGCGTTGCGGGGTGTGTAATGTGTTTATTGCCAGTGAGCCGGTCACAGGAAAGCGAATGGTTAAGCTTACCGAGAGGAAAACCCGGAAAGACTGGGCTAAGTTCATCAAAGAGATTGCTGATCAGATGTATCCTGATTCTGGGAAGATCACCTTAGTGATGGACAATTATATCACACATACAGCTGCCTCCTTATATGAAACATATCCTCCCGAAGAAGCAAAAAGAATATGGGATCGGTTTGAGCTTGTATATACACCAAAACATGGAAGCTGGCTGAACATGGCAGAAATTGAACTCAGTGTGCTTTCCAGACAATGCTTAAGTAGACGAATTGACAGTATGGAGATAATCCGAAAAGAAGTGAAAGCATGGGAGGAACATCGAAACAACAAGAACGCCAGTATTGATTGGCGCTTTACAACAAAAGATGCACGGATAAAATTAAAAAAGCTTTATCCGTCAATTCAAACTTGACATGACACTAGGTCGGTTCATATATTTTGGAACGCAGTTCTTTAGAGGGGAGCCAGTGATGAGGGCGATGCAAGATATCCGAAAAACGGAGTTTCTACCTCTTGCCGATTTGAAGCAACTGCAATTCAAGCGACTCAAGGATTTACTTCAGCATTCCCTGAAAATTCCTTTCTACCAGGATTATTACAAAGATTACAAATCTGAAATCAACGGATTGGCTAATTGGAATGGGACGAAAGAACTTATGAGAATAATTCCACCATTAGGAAAGGAATTGGTGCATGAGAATTATGATGATTTGATTTATCGCCAGAGCAGGTTCAATACCACCCGTAATATTACATCGGGTTCAACTGGGGAGCCGTTTGCTTTTCAGTGCGATAATCTGTCCTGGGCCTACAGACATGCGGCGATTTTTCGATGTTTGGAGCGGTTCGGGGTTTCGGTTGGAGAACCTTATGGATACATATTTGGAACTCATTGGAGCTTCAAATCCCGTTTTGAGTCCATAATTAGGGATAGGATTCTTAATAGGGTTCGAGTGTCCGCCTTTGATATCACCGAAAAATCGGTTCATGAGAATTTGAAAAAACTAAAGGCAATAAAGGCTACCCATATTATTGGCTATCCCTCTGCTCTTTACGACTTTGCCTTCGTTGCTAAATCTCTAGGATTAGATCTGGAGTCGCTGAATTTAAAGGTCCTATTAACTACCGCTGAGCCGCTGCTCGATTATCAAAGGGAGTATATTCAAAGCGCTTTCAAGGCCAGTTGTATAAGCTTCTACGGAAGCGTAGAAGGAGGACAAGGAGCCTACGAGGTCCCGGAGGGCTACTTTATTGAATTCATGGAAGGTACTTGGTTGGATATAGACAATGAAGGTCAGATCTTTTCTACGGATTTGTTCTTAAGAACCATGCCGCTTGTGAAATTTCAGACCGGAGATTTTGCGGAACCATATGATGGCGATGTTGATTATAGATGGAATCAGTTGAAACTCAGAAGAATTTCTGGTAGATCGGGTAAGTCTATCACTTTACCCAATGGAAGGAAAATCAACGCGAACTTACCTAGCTATGTTTTTAAACTATTTAGTCAAGGTAATAAGATCAGAAAGTATAGGTTTTACCAGTTTTTGAATTCACCTGAAATATCGTTGCTGATCAAGGTGGGGCCTGAGTTCAATTCTGGTGATTTGACGAAGCTTAAAGGCCATTTGACAACCGCGTTCGGTGACTCGTTAGTGATCAATACAAAGTTGGTAGACAACATACCCCATTTGCCAAATGCCAAGCACCAAGACTACGTTCTGATCGAGGACGAGAAGGATTGGGACAACGGCGACTCGCTCTCTACCAAAAAATTGAAAAAATCCCGCAGGGGCATTTATCCAATATTGTTGGACGAGCTCATTCTGCCCGTGGGAGAGCGGATATTTGGGTTCCCAGTTTGGTCCCAGCTTAAAAACTGGGAAAAAATAGAGCAGTTATCGGTGAATGAATTGAGAAAATTGCAGAATCGAAATTTTCGCAAGATGGTCCACCATGCGTTGACGAACATAAAATACTACTCCGCCTACAAGATTGATCCGGATACCGTACAGTCTTGTGCTGATCTAGTAAAGTTGCCAATTCTTACAAAATCCAAGATTAAGGCGAATCTGAAGGACCTACATGACCCCAGCAAGCCACTGAACACTCTTTTGAAGTTCAACAGTAGTGGATCGTCGGGTGAACAAGGAGTTGTGTATATGTCACAAGCGGAGCGTGCAAATGTTTACGCCATACAGACATTGTGGTGGGAGTGGAGCGGATACAAACCTGGGGATCCGATGATTCAGACCGGTATGACACCCCTCCGGGATTTCAAGCGCAAGCTTAAAGATTATTTTTTCAAGACTTCCTATTTTATTGCCTACGATTTAAGTGAAAGGGTCCTGGCTAAGTTGGTAAATAAGATCCGTGGCCTGCGCCCGAAGTACCTTATGGGCTATGCCTCATCGTTGTTTGTGATTGCAAAATACTGCCATGATAACCATATCAACGATATTCGATTTGAGGCGGTCGTCAGCTAGGGGGATAAATTGTTCTCTCATTACAGGGAACTGGTTGAGAAGACCTTCATCACTCATGTGTATGACACATATGGCTGCACTGAGGGTTTAATGATTGCGGCGGAATGCCAGTTTGGCAAATATCATGTCATGAGCCCCCATGTGTATTTGGAGATACTTGATAATGAGGGAAATGAGGTATCTCCAGGGGAAATTGGCCATGTTGTTGTGACTCGGTTGGATGGATTTTCATTTCCTTTGATCCGGTATAAGTTAGGCGATCTTGCCCAGAAAAGCTCCGGTGAGGATCAATGTAAATGTGGAAGGAGCTTTCCAATTTTGCACCGAATTATTGGTCGTAATACGGATATTGTTTATTCTCCCTCAGGGAAACCTATGATCGTACATTTTTTTACCGGTATTTTTGAACATTATTACCAGGAAATAAAGGAGTTCAGGGTCATACAAATGGAAATGAGCGGTTTTGTGATCAAAATTGTAAAAGGAGAATCATTTCATGATGGTATTCTGGATGATCTTCTAACCCAGATGCAAGCCAGAATCAAAGAGCCCTTGAATGTTCAATTTGAGATGGTTGATCATCTCGAGAAGTCGCCATCCGGCAAGCCGGAAATAGTCCGATCGGCAATTGCCCCCTCACTGAACGTGCCTTAAGAAATGATTGTGCCCATTTTTATTGTAGGGTACCTCCATTCAGGCACTTCCTTACTGCATAATTTATTGGGCAACCACTCCCTAATTTTTCAGCCTGCTGGAGAGATCAAATTTTTTGAAAACCTTCCTGCTTTGTACTCCAACTATCGCGATCTTTCCGACCTGGATGACTACCATGAATATGCCAAATTCCTAAATACCATTATTACGTCCGGTCATTCCATTACTAAGTATAAGGAGTGGCAAGTAAAAGAGGCCCATATATATGACTACCTGGTCTCTAACAGGAATTCGTTAAAAAAAGATCATGAGTCACTACTTTTTGCCGCTCTTGATTTCGCCGCCTCCGAGAGTCAGGCTAAGTACTGGGTGGAAAAATCACCTAACAATATTTTTTACCTCGACCGGATTCTGGCTCACTCAGTAGATGCTAAGGTTATCGAATTGATCCGGGATGGCCGTGATATCCTGGCCTCGAAAAAGGTTAGGAAAAGAAATGTGAACATCGAATTCAAAAATGCGCGGAAGCAACAGAGAAAGGCTTTGGAGAGAAAATACTCGCCATTTTTGGAGATCTCAGGTTGGAAATCGGCCGTCTTGGCCGGACTGTCGGCAAAAGCAGAATACCAGGACCGATTGACTACCGTGAATTATGAAAACCTGGTTCAGAACCCAGAGGAAAATATGTCTGAGATCTGTGATTTCCTGGGCATTGAGTACGAATCAGGTATGATTCAACTAAGCTATCGAAATTCAGCCCAATTAGGGTTGAGAAAGGTTCGGGAAATCCATGATAGTTCAGTTGGAAATTATCGTCATGTTCTGAATCGATATGAGATTTGCTTTGCAGAGAACTACTGCCGAATTATTTTCCGCAAGTATTTTGACATTCATAAATTCACCTTGGCCGAGAGAATCATTGCTCAGAAGTACAGATTCCTAGGGGTTTTTGATCTCGTGGTCAGATTATACTCCCGCTGGAAGTTGCTGAAACCGGCTTATTTTGTAGCGTATCTGTACAATCTGAAGATCAGATTTTCGCGTCTTTGAAAGTCCTAATCTTTTATCAATACTTCGGTACTCCAGCAGGGGGGTGGAGCACTCGGGTCTATGAGTTTGCTCGGCGCTGGGTGGAATTGGGTCATCAGGTAGTTGTGGTTACCAGTCCTTATGATAAATCCGACCTTCCCATTGCAACGGGCTTAATAACCAAATATAATTTTGATGGCATTGAAGTGATTGCCATTAACCAGCTTCAATCCAATAAACATTCTTTTTTGCGTAGACTTTTCACTTTCTTCTCATATTCCATAGTGTCCACGTATTATGCCCTTGGTATTTCCTGCGATGTCATCATTGCCAGCTCGGGACCAATAACGGTTGGCATCCCCGCATTGGCAGCAAAGCTGCTCCGGAGACGACCCTATATTTTTGAAGTAAGAGATCTCTGGCCACGTGGAGCGGAGGAATTAGGCATTATCAAGAATAGGCTCCTGATAAATTTGGCGTACAAGTTCGAGTCCTTGTGCTACCGGGTTTCTAATTGCATCGTAACATGTTCGGTTGGCATGGCGGAGGATATACAACATCGATTTCCGAAGGTGAGGCCTCGAGTTGTGCCGAATGTTTCAGGAATTACAATGAAATACGAGGGCGAATCGGGATCCCCACCCCCATGGACCACGGATAAAAATATATTCTTGTACGCCGGCTCCATCGGGGTAATGGATGATTGTTCTCAAATTGTAGATGCTGCAATTGAATTGGAATCCCGAAATGACGATAAAAGCCTATTGGTTGTGATTGGTGAAGGAAGTGAAAAGTCCACGTTAATTGAGAGGACGCTGCAAAGAAAGCTTCGTAATTTGGTTTTTCTAGACCTCATGCCTAAAGTGGAAGTGTTTCAATGGTTGAATCTTGCTGTGGGCTCTTTAGTGGTGTTTAAGGATGTTCCGGTTCTCGATACAAGCTCCCCAAACAAATTATTTGATTGCTTCGCGGCGGGAAAACCTATTATTCAAACAACCCAAGGATGGATACAGGATGTTCTGGAAGAGCATCAGTGCGGGATAAATGTTACACCAGGTGACCCACTCGAGATGGCCGATGCCGTTCAACTATTGGGAAATAATCCTCAGATAGCGTTTGAAATGGGGGAAAAGTCCAGAATGCTTGGTGAGAACGAGTTTAATCTTGAAAGAATTTCGGCAGAATACCTAAGCTTGCTGCAGCAAGTAGCCAAAAACATTGAATCATAGACTGAAGAGCAAAATCTTTGGCGTTTTGGCCATGTTGCCTGATAATTTGGGAAATGCTTTGTACCATCAATTGCAAAGTTTTACTCGCAAGCCTTTGGATAGCCAAATAAAGCCAAATATGCGATTTTACGAAAAGCTCCGAGGATTAGTACAAAACATCAACTTTAACTTAAAGGGAAAGACGGTTCTGGAAATCGGTTCTGGGTGGTCGCCAATGATGCCATATTTGCTACTGCTAAAGTCTGGCTGCAAGGAGGTGCTGACCTTCGACATAAATTCTCACTACTCAAGGAAAGCAATTCGTAGATTGAATAACTATTTTGCTGAGCAAGAGGGATTTGATTCATGGCCTGAAGATACTTTACATTCTTCGGTCAGGTATTTTCCTAAAACGGATTTGGCCCAGAATTTCCCAAATCAAAACATTGATATCATCGTATCCCGCTTTGTTTTGGAGCACATTTCTCCCACCGATCTTCGTAAACTTCATAGTGTCTTTTATGAAAACCTTGAAGAAGGAAGCCTGATCGTCCACTTTATCTCTCCTTCTGACCATCGCGCATATGCTGACAAGAATTTGTCGCTCTTCGATTTCCTTAAATATTCTGGATCACAATGGGATCGTATTCAAACCCGTTTTGACTATCATAACCGAATGAGGTTGCCCCACTACCTGGAGATTTTCGATGAAACCGGCTTCAAAGTTATTTCTCAGAATCACGGCAATCTACAAAAGGATTCACAGGAACATCACAAGTTCCACAAATTGGACATACATCCTGATTTTGCTCAATTAGGTTATGAAAATTTAACCGCCAGTTCCCTCGAAGTTGTCCTTGCCAAGAGGAGCTAAGATTTTATTAACCGGGGGTAATGGATTCCTCGGGAGAGCACTTACTCCTGGGCTTTCAGTAACCTATGATTTATATACGCTCGGTAAATCTGACCAGAACAATTACTCCTGCAACCTGGCATCCGAACCCCCAACATTTGACCAGGCATTTGATTTAGTAATACACACCGCAGGCAAGGCACATGCCCCCGCGAGATCTGAACTGGCTAAAGAGGAATTCTTTCAGGTTAACCTGCATGGTTCTAAGAATTTAGCCCTAGGACTGGAATCATGTCCCAATCCTCCCAAAATCCTGATATTTATTTCGTCTGTGGCTGTTTATGGATTGGATAGTGGTTCCGGGATTAGAGTATTTGAAGAGGTAAGAGCAACAACTCCTTATGCAAGAAGCAAATTGATGGCTGAAGAGTTTCTGCGGCAATGGTGCCGCGAGCGCGGCATTTCTCTTACCGTTCTAAGACTCCCCCTGATCGTCGGACCAAGACCACCCGGAAATCTCAAAGCATTAATTGCAGCGATAGAAAAGGGTCGTTATTTCCGAATTGGCAATGGTTCAGCCAGAAAGAGCGTGGTATGGGCGGAGGATATTTTGAGTATCCTTCCATTTCTTCCGGGAAAAACAGGTACATATATTCTTACTGATGGCTGTCACCCCAGCTTAAAAGAACTAGAGGATGCAGTAGCTAGGAGTTTTAATAATCGAATGGTGCCTTCAATACCTTTTCAACTGGCCCAATTATTGGCCAAAGTAGGGGATTTAATAGGAAAAAGTTTCCCCTTCAATTCCGAGATTATGAAAAAACTAAACTCCACCTTAACCTTTTCCGATATCGAGGCCCGGCAAGAGCTGAATTGGAATCCAACTCCCGTATTGTCTAAAATCGATGAGACTGTTAGTAACTGAGTACGTTTTAATATTTGCCTTCCTGTTCTTGTTCGAGGCAGTGTATTTGAGGCTTGCGGCAAAGTTTGCGTTGTTCGACGTTCCGAATATTCGAAGCTCACATGATTTACCAGTTATTCGCGGTGGAGGGATCGTCATTGTCGTTGCAGTACTGGTGTATTACCTCCAGGCAGATTCCCTGGATGGCCCGTTTGTGGCAGGGCTCCTCATCGTTACGGGCCTTGGCTTTTGGGACGACTTGAATCAATCTCCAACGTGGTTAAGGATGGCGGGATACTTAACGGCTGTTTTGCTGGGCCTGCATGAAACCGGAATAGTGCAGGAATATGATCTTTGGGTTTGGATCACTGCCGCCATTGTGGCTACCGGCGCCATAAATGCTACCAATTTTATGGACGGTGTAAACGGGATAACAGCCATTTACGGTTTAGTTATGGTGTCCACCTTAATTTGGATAAATATTGGAACTACATTTATTGATCAGGATATGCTCGTGTATTGCTTACTGGGGCTACTGGTCTTTGGTTATCATAATATTCGCACGAATGCTAACTGCTTTGCTGGAGATGTTGGAAGCGCAGGGTTAGCTTTCATTCTGATCTACTTTACCTCTTTGCTAGTTCTGGTCACTAAGGACCCTTCCTACGTTCTCCTTTGGACGGTTTATGGAGTTGATTCCGTTCTAACAATTGTGCAAAGAATTCTAAAGCGAGAGAACATATTTAGGGCCCACCGATTGCACTTGTACCAATATTTGGCTAATGAAAAACGATGGGGCCATTTGCCAGTTTCTTTTTTGTACGGAGGGATCCAATTTTCGATAAATATGTTCACAGTGTTTCTTGTTCCCAGGACTGCTGTTTCTCCCTTTCTGGCGGTTTCGATGGTCCTAATCGCTAGCGGTGCCTTGTACATTTTGGTCAAATATCGTATCATTAAATCCCTTGAGCGGTCTAATCCATAAATTAAGAACCGAACTGTTCGTTATGATGCCTATTTTAAGCTATGAAATCGAAATTTGGTAGTTCTGGCAACTTCCTTGCTATGAAAGATAGTACTCTATCAAAAGGTCTCGGGAGGCGGAGGTTCTACGTCGGGTTAGTAAAGAGACTCGTGGATCTTGTGGCCACGATGTTGCTGGTTGTGTTGACAGCGCCGATTTGGATTCTGATTCTTGTAGTTTTGAGCTTATCCGGAAGACCTCCAATATTCTTGCAGACCAGAATCGGGCTAGATCTTAAGCCATTTTCTATAATAAAGTTTAGAACGATGAAGACAGATGGAGATTTCAATTCTACTGGTAGATTTCAGAATTTATTAAGAGATACGCATTTGGACGAATTACCCCAGCTGCTAAATGTAATCCGTGGTCACATGAGTTTGGTTGGCCCTCGTCCACTGCTCCCGGAATACGTGAAATTCATGTCTGGAAGCGAACTCAAACGATGCAAAATCCGACCGGGGATAACTGGATTGGTTCAGGTAAGAGGAGGTAATTCACTTTCCTGGGAGTCTAGGTTCGCATTAGATCTGAAGTACATCTCCGAATCTTGTCTGGGTTTGGATTTGCAAATTTTGGTAAGGACTTTAACTCAAGTGATCAATTCGACTTCTGCTGTGGGCATTTCGGTTCGGTTGGATGAAATTAGAGCTTCGGGGCAGCCAGGAAATAATGGCTAGTGGTTCGGTCCAACCAAATCAACCAGCAGGAGCCCATCTTGGTTCCGTGCCCGAATTCGAAAAGAACTTCGGGCAACAAATTGGCGGTCAGTATTGCCTGGCTGTTAACTCCGGAACATCCGCTGTCCATTTGGCTTTGCTTGCGTTAGGAGTGCGACCGGGCGATCAGGTCATTTGTCCAACCTATACATACGTAGCTACGGTCAACCCCATTCTTTATTGTCAAGCGCAACCTGTTTTCGTAGATTCCGAGCCATATTCATGGAATATGTGCCCAGAACTACTGGATGAAGCAATTCGCAGCAAAGCCAATAGAAACAGTATTCGGGCTATAATTGTTGTACATATAAACGGAACACCGGCGGATCTGGATAACATCCTGAAAGTGGCCCGTCGGTACGGAATCCCAGTTGTGGAGGATGCTGCGCAGGCTTTGGGCTCCAAATTTCATAATAAACAGGTTGGTACGTGGGGTGCAGTAGGGACCTTTTCATTCAATAATAACAAGATTCTAACCACGTATGGTGGAGGCATGATGGTTACCAGTGACAAAGGACTCATAGAAATACCAGCCTACTTGTCGTCTCACGCCAAGTCTAAGTTGCCATTTTTCGAACACACAGAGGTAGGCTATAACTATCGGATGAATGGACTTGCGGCCAACTACGGTCAGGAGCAACTGCCGTTGCTGTCGGATCATGTTTTGCGAAAACGAGAGATTTGGAACCGATATCAATTGGCGCTGGAAGGCACCGTGGGTATTTCTTTTCAAAATGATTTCCCATCTTCTTTTTCCAATCGTTGGAACTCAGCTATAAAATTTGATGACCCTACAACGGCTACCCAAGTAAGGAACAGGCTTGCCGAACTTGGATTTGGACATGGTTTCGGATGGAGACCAATGCATCGACAACCCGTCTTTGAAACCTTAAAATACCAGTTGACCGGGGCTGCGGACCAATTATTCGAATCGGTTGTACACCTACCTTCCCATCTTCAATTGTCGAGAAAGGATCAGGATAAGATTGCAGAAGAGATTGTAGGACTGAATTAGTGCTACCGATTGGACGATTTTGAAAAAGAAATGCTTATTTTCCGTGCGGTTACTTACTTGAAGGTAGTCGTATTCAGTATTACCCATTAGCCATAACTTCAGTATTACCCATTAGCCATAACATGGTTCAGTTCATCCAAAGCCTTAAGATTCTTCCTCGCTGGATTATTATTGTAATCGATTTGAATCTTGTAGTGCTCACTGCTGTGTTGGCCTACCTGCTGAGATTCAACTTTGATTTAGAGGCGATTCTTTCTGAGCCTTTCGAACTGGCAGTTCTTCTTTATGCTGCCTCTTCTCTTTTGGCCATCCTGGTTACCCAAAGTTATGTTGGGATAATCAGATATACGGGACTACAGGACGGAATTCGAATTTTCACCAGCATGTCACTTGCGGCTTTCGTGGCGGTTTTCTTGAATTATGTGAATTATTTGCTAGTAGGTCGAAATCTAATGCCGCTTTCGGTGTTGATCATCAGTTATTTCTTGTCAATAATTTTCTTGTCCTTTTACAGACTTTTAGTAAAGTACATATTCATAAATTTTGCTGGAAGAGTTTATTCTGGGTCCATTGCCACGAATTCTTTGATTTATGGCGTTGGTCCCTCAAGTTTGGTTTCAAAATCTCTTATCGAGCATGATTCAATCACAAAGCGCAAAGTAATCGGATTCCTTGAAGACGATCCTACCAAAATCGGCAAGGAAATCAACGGCGTAAAGATTTTTGATGCCTATCGGGACTTGGATTATGTGTACAAAAGATTTCGTATTAACGAATTGATAGTCTCGCTGGCTTCACTGAGTGAAACGAACAAAAATCGACTTGTCGATTGGTGCTTAAAACGACAGGTCAAAGTGAAGAATATCCCCCCGATGGAGAAATGGATAAATGGCCAATTAAGTCTTAGTCAAATTCGGAATCTAAGAATTGAGGATCTATTGGGGAGGGAATCTATAAGATTGGACAAGACCCAGGTAAGAAATGAGATGAAGGGAAAGTCCATTATGATAACTGGAGCGGCCGGCTCCATTGGTGGGGGTATAGTGCAGCAGCTTTTGGCATGTGAACCGAGTCGGCTGGTGCTAGTGGACCAATCAGAATCCGCCCTATATGAGGCTTGCAATACTTTGCGAAGGTTGCAGGGTCGGACGGAGATGATTGATATTATTGCCGACATCAGCAATGGGGAACGTCTTGATTACATTTTCGCTAAGTTTAGACCCGACTTCGTTTTTCATGCTGCAGCATACAAGCATGTTCCAATAATGGAACTTAATCCCTCAGAAGCAGTCAACTGCAACATACTTGGAACCAAGAACATGGCTGACAAGGCTGTGAAGTATAATGTTGAAAAATTTGTTCTGATTCCACAGATAAGGCAGTAAATCCGACTGGAGTGATGGGTGCGTCCAAAGGGATCGCCGAAATGTATGTGCAGTCTCTAAGCAACTACATAAAGGCCAACAATCCAATAGCCACCAGCTTCATAACAACTCGATTCGGGAATGTTTTGGGATCCAACGGATCAGTCATACCCCTGTTCAAAAAACAAATTGAGCAGGGTGGTCCGATAACTATTACCCATCCAGACATAACCAGATACTTTATGACTATTGAGGAAGCTTGTCAACTGGTTTTGGAAGCTGCCACCATGGGCAATGGCGGGGAGATTTATTTGTTTGATATGGGGAAATCAATCAAGATTGTGGACTTGGCCGAAAAGATGATTCAGCTTTCAGAATTCGAACCCCATAGAGATATTGAGGTCGAATTCGTTGGGCTAAGGGAAGGAGAAAAACTACACGAAGAGCTTTTAGCCCAGAAAGAAAATACGCTTCCAACTCATCATGCCAAGATAATGATCGCTAAGGTTGAAGTTGTCGACTATGATGAGGTAAAAGCCATGGTAGAAGATCTTGTGAGTAGGACTCATAAGGTGGATGAACTCAGGTTGGTAGGAATAATGAAGGAAATAGTTCCTGAGTTTAAAAGCAATTATTCAAGATTCTCAGTTCTTGACCCGAAAACCGCCAGCTACTAGCTCAATCTATTCGTAAATAGTATTCCTGAATTTCCGGAATACTTTGACTCGAGGTCTGTTTCCTGTTCTTAAGAAGATATCAAAAGGTAGGTAAACTTCAAATTTGACCGACATGATCCAATAAAAGTCATCCAGGTTAGGATTGGCTCTTTCGCTTACATCGTCTAGGTAGTCGCTACGGGTGTAGCGAAAGCCACCTTCAAAAGTTAAATCCATTACATAGTTGAGCTTAATCCTAATTCCTCCACCGAAGGGCACCACTGGGATGAGTGGTCCGTATTCCACCCCCTCTGTCATCAACGGTCTCAGGGCTTGCTTTTTGCCATCCACCTCGCCTTTTGGATTAACATAGGTGAACCCAATTCCCAGAAAAACATAGGGATTGAACCAATTTCTTTCGTAATAGGGTTTTTTGGTAGGGAATAGGGAATAATCGGCAATCAAGCTAAACTCTATATTGGTCGAGGTAAAATCCGCGTTTCTCCGCTTGGATTTGTCAAACCCTTCAATGGTGTATATTGACAATTCGGCGCGACCAAATAGCCGATTGAGAAAATGGTATTTTCCAGCTAATTGTAGTGTTGAGGGTACCCAGTTTAGACTGCTATTGATATCGCCGTAGTAAGTGGCTGCTCCAATTCCTAAGCTTCCGACAATTTTTCGGTCGATGCGCCAATCATAAAAGGACTGCGCGACACATTCCGAGCCGATTGTAAACGACAGCAACGTCGTAAAAAGCTTTCCCTTCCAATCCATCTCTCTAAATTTACCACGTTTTCTCTGGAATCCTTATAGGGAACGAGGTTTACACCCTAAAAGTGCTCGTTTCTAGAATCTTCTAATCGATCTTACCTTTGGCCTTCGATGTCGAACGTTCTTGAATATGTCATATGGCAAGTACATGCCTAATTTTGCTGCCATAATCCAGTAGATGTCCTTGCTATTTGGGTTACCTCTAAGACTTACGGCATCCAGATAATCTGTGGTGGTCAGTCGAAAGGCACCCTCCAGGGAAAAATCGAATGTATAACCAATTGCCATCCGTATGCCGGCTCCGAAAGGTATTACTAGAGCAATGGGTGTCCACTCTTTTTCGCCGATTTCTGTAGCTACTTTCCGCAAGGACTGGCGCTCACCTTCGTAGGTTGCCTTGGGATTGAAGTAAGTTGCTCCCACACCAAGTAGTACATAAGGATTCACTAGCTTTCTTTTATAATACTTCATCTCGGTGGGGAACAAATGATAGGCCCCAATAAGGCTTAATTCAACATTTCGACTCCCAAATACGGCGCCTCTACTCCGCTCGCTAGGTGTGCCCGCGTCACTGGCGCTGATCCAATAAAGGCTACCTTCCACCCTGACAAACAGACGGTTGATTAAGTTATACTCCAAGGAGAGTTGCCCGGTTGAAGGCGCGAAATTTAAGTCGGATTGGATATCACCGTAATAAGTGGCAGATCCAATCGATAACGTTCCGATAAACTTTCTATCGATCTTATAGTCATAAAAGGACTGGCCTATGGCTTGTTTGAAGACCACAAGAGTTACTACCATTACCAAGAGATGCTTGCCCATACTTTCTTTAACCCAATTCTTTCTTTATTAAATATAAAGAAAAATTCAAAAGCTTAAAATCTAACTAGAAATCAAAATAAATTGTACAATCCTAGACGAGCTAAAAACTGCCTTTTTCAATAAAACCCCAAACGATCAGGACCAGTCCTACAACTAATGCTATCCCTCCAACTGGAGGAAGGACATCCACAATAATGAGGACCAATCCCGCAGCCCCAATTAGGATTCCCAGGAAGATCTTCTGGTTCAATCCCTTTGCGGCGTCTCTTTCAACCTTTTTTTCTGTGATTCCGCTTTCAAATTTAGCCTGCTCTTCTTCTGGAGCGAGCTTCTTAGCTTTCCTCATTGTCCTGATTTCAGAGCTAATGGACTTAATCTCTTGTTTCAATTCCTTGCGGATCTCCTTTAACTCAGCCCGGGACAAGTCTTGTTTTAGCCATGATTGAGGAGCCGAGGACAGTTCACTAGGTTCCTTGGGCGGAATGACCAAATGTTCAGAGTTCAGCGAAGCCATCAGTTCGTCCTTTGAACCGTTGGAAGAAGGTATGTGTTTGGAATATTTGAAATGGCCGAACTTGTAGGCGGTTTTGAAATCAAACCGCTTTGAACTTGAACATCCTGAAATAATAATGAGGACAATTATCCGTGCAATTAGATAATGGGTCTTCATTTTATATATGGCAAACTAGAAGAAAGTGTTCGCACAGTTTAGGGGGTTGGCCCGAAAAGGGAAGGATAGAAACTACTAGGCTGGTGCATAGGACTATTTAAATATTCCTCAATAGAAAACCTGTTCTACTTAAGTACGTTCATCCGAGATCCAATTTCTTGGTAACCGAAATTGCCCTATCGCTTCTGCATATTACCTATATTTACCGAAAAACCTATATTGGCAATACAATATTCCCCAGCCCAAATCAGATGAGAACGGTTCATTTGCTTTACCGGAAGTGGATACGACCAATGCTGAATCCGTTTCAGCAACAACGATTTAAGCTTATATGGACGGCTTGGGGATATTCCCCAATTCTATCAGTTGCAGGTCTCAGCATATTGCAGCGCTTTCTTTTGATTTTCTACTGTCTACGAGTAGATTGGTTCGTGCAGCACGGACATTGGCCTGGCGAGATAGCTCGCGTAATTGCAGCAATTGCTGCTCGGCAGGCCGTACCGGGAGAATGTGTTGTTGAAGCCGGTTGCTGGAGGGGAGGCTCCACAGCAAAACTTAGTATTGTTGCGCAAATGCTCGGTTATAAGTTGCTTGTATTTGACTCCTTTCAAGGAGTTGAGCACGTACCGAATAATTCTTTTTCAGGAAAATATGCGGCGGGGATTGATCAGGTTCGGAGCAATGTACGCAACTTTGGGGAAATTAAGGCGTGTAAATTCGTGCCCGGATGGTTCTCACAGACTCTCAAGATCAAGCCAGTAAGTGATCCGGTGCGGGTTGTGTATATTGATTGTGACCTGGCCAAGGGCACATTGGAAGCTCTGTACGGTGTAGTCCCAAAATTGACCGAAGACGGTATCATTTTCTCCCAAGACTACCATATTGCAGAAGTAAAAAATTTGTTGAACAATGATTCAACATGGAAAATGGTTCATGCTGGGAATAAACTGGTAATGGATATCCAGTACCGATACCGGCAGCTCGCGGCGTTCCGTTACAATCACGAACCGTAGCTAGGCTGATGTAGTGGGGAATTTCTCGCAAAGCGAAGGGTGCAACTTGCGAAAACCAGGGGACTAATCTGGTCGCCCTTCGTTGCTGTCGCTGCAACATATTGCCGGCAGATCAGGTATTAACAGATCAACAAATCAAGAAATCAACCTCTTTCGCACGCCTGGAAGGACTCGAACCCTCAACCCTCTGATCCGAAGTCAGATATTCTATCCAGTTGAACTACAGGCGCATATTGGAGTTCAAAGTTTCAAGTTCAAAGTCCAAAGTTAATCAATAAACAACCCAGAAATCATAACTCATGACTAACAACTTATGACTAGCTTAAGGCTTCCTTAACTTTCTGGGCGGCATCCTTAAGCAGAATGGCGGAAGCAACCTCCAACCCGGATTCCTCAATGATTTGGGCTCCTTCTTCGGCATTGGTACCCTGCAGCCTTACGATTATCGGAACCTTAATATCTCCCACGCTCCGATAGGCCTCCACTACCCCGGCTGCCACACGGTCGCACCGAACAATGCCGCCGAAGATATTGACCAATATAGCCTTCACATTGGGGTCCTTTAAGATTATTCGGAACCCTGCCTCCACAGTTTCAGCGCTGGCGGCACCCCCGACATCCAGGAAATTAGCCGGCTCTCCTCCTGACAATTTGATCATGTCCATGGTTGCCATCGCCAAACCTGCCCCGTTCACCATACAGCCCACGTTGCCGTCCAGTTTGACGTAGTTGAGGCCGGCTTCACCAGCTTCCACCTCCAAGGGATCTTCCTCGGACTTGTCTCTCAAATCAGCTAAGTCTTTATGGCGGAATAGCGAATTCTCATCAATGTTAACCTTGGCATCAACCGCCAGGATCTTGTCATCTGAGGTCTTCAAGGCCGGATTAATTTCGAACTGTGATGAATCGGTACCTTCGTAGGCTCTATATAAGGCGGTAACGAATTTCACCATTTCCTTGAACGCCATACCGCTCAATCCAAGAGCAAAAGCGACCTTCCTAGCCTGATAACCTTGCAGCCCAACTTTCGGGTCCACCCATTCTTTTATGATCTTTTCCGGGGTCTTTTCGGCCACTTCTTCAATGTCCACACCACCTTCTGCGGAGGCCATTATCACGTTGCGGCCTTTGCCTCGATCGAGTAAAATCCCGACATAAAATTCCTTCGGATCTGACGCCCCCGGATAATAAACGTCTTCCGCGATTAGGATTTTGTTTACTTTTTTTCCGGCAGGACCGGTTTGTTTGGTTACTAAGGTTCCGCCCAGAATATTTTTGGCTTTTTCAGATACTTCTTCCAAGCTCTTGGCCAGAACCACCCCGTTCGAATCGGTTTCCTGAATTTTGCCCTTGCCACGACCTCCGGCATGTATCTGGGCCTTGATCACCAACCATTCGCTTCCAGTGGCTTCTTGCAGCTTTGCGGCTTCTTCCCGGGCGCTTTCCGGGGTCTCGGCAACCACCCCTTCTTGAATGCTAACTCCAAAGGACTTAAGAATCTCCTTGGCTTGATATTCATGGATATTCATAGTGGGAAAATACGCGTTTTCACCCGATTTACCAATTCTGATTTTGTGGTCAGAATGGGATTCAAAGTGATAAAATGCTTAAGTTTGGTTATGTGATTTGATCCCGCTTAAGTGATACTCCAAGGAAATAACATCACCAAGAGCTTTGGTGACTTAAAGGTGCTGAAAGGAATAGACCTGGCGATTGAAAAGGGAGAAATCGTCTCAATCGTTGGAGCCTCAGGTGCTGGTAAGAGCACTTTACTACAAATTTTGGGAACCTTGGATTCCTCGGATTCTGGGGAGGTGATCCTGAACAATGAGAAAACCCATCTGCTGCGAAATAATGCCCTAGCTCGGTTTCGCAACCAGCATATCGGTTTTATTTTTCAGTTTCATAATTTGCTGCCGGAATTTACTGCACTCGAGAATGTGAGCCTCCCAGGGTACATTGCCAACGACAATGGCTCGACCGTTGAGGAACAGGCGCTGCAACTTCTGACCCGCCTCGGTGTTGACAATCGAAAAAATAATAAACCCAATCAGCTTTCGGGTGGAGAACAACAAAGAACGGCCGTGGCCCGGGCCTTGATTAACCAACCAGATATTGTTTTTGCCGACGAGCCTAGCGGTAACCTGGATTCTAAGAATGCGCGGGAACTGCATCGGTTGTTTTTTGATCTCCGTGACAACCTAGGTCAAACGTTTGTGATCGTTACCCACAATCCTGAATTGGCCGACATGGCTGATCGCAAACTCGAGATACGCGACGGTGTAATCGTCTGAATTATTTCGTTCACCTCTTCCGATTATTTTCGAAAATTCTTTGGGGTGACCAGATGAGAATCTGAAAAGGTACCGTGTTTATGCAGATGGCGACCTTCTTTCTTTGCCTTGACGCATCTATTTGTCAAAATGGTGCCTCGAATTCCTTCTGGCCAGTGCCGTGAGCTTCAAATATCTCGCGCCGATCTTCACCTCCATTCCCGGAATTTTCATGGTGAAGGAAAGAGTAGCCCTAATGCAAAGTGCGTTTTTAGCATTGGCCTCGACCGGGATCCTCCTTATTCAGGCATTAGATCAACGGGTGCCCTTTGGATACATGACGTTGGGATTAGGTGGATCCTTTTTCGCTGGGGTCACCTGAGTTCCTATCAACGCGAAGAGCTTTCCAAGGTGTCAAGCCTAAGTGTCACCGGTATTGTCAAAGGCCTGATTTTAGGTTATGAGTTCTTTGCTGAAGTCTTCGATTGGGGAGCATATTTGTGAGTGTTGCTTGTTATGGATTGGTGTACCTCTTAATGTTATGTAAAGGAAGGCCAGGTGAAAGGTTTCAAATTTTTTGGAAAAGGGTTTATTTTGTAACGAAACAAAATCGACTTCTGCCATGTCAGGACACAGTAAATGGTCAACCATAAAGCGCAAAAAGGGCGCCAACGATGCCAAGAGGGGAAAGATTTTCAGTAAGCTGATCAAGGAGATTGCGGTGGCGGCCAAGATAGGTGGTGGAGATATCGAGGCAAATCCTCGACTTAGAATGCTGTCCAAAACGCTAAGGGTGCCAACATGCCTAAGGACAACATAGAAAGAGCCATCAAGAAAGCAACCGGCAATGATGGCATGGAGTATTACGAACCCACATATGAAGGCTACGCACCTCATGGGGTCGCCATATTTGTGGAGTGTACCACGGACAATCTGAATCGGACTATTTCCGATGTTCGGGCATTATTTAGCAAATACGGTGGAAGTCTGGGGACGAATGGTTCACTGGAGTTTATTTTTGATCGCAAGGGAGTTTTTAACTTTCCGGAACCCGAAGCACAAGACCTGGATGAAATCACATTGGAACTTATCGATTCCGGGGCCGAAGACGCTGAGTTAGAGGAGGGCTACTTCCACGTAACGTGTGCTATGGAAGACTTCGGCAGCCTTCGGAGAAAGCTGGATGAATTGGGGATTGAGGCCGAAGTTTCGGAACTTCAACGGATACCGAATACTCAGATTGAACTAACCGATACGGATTTTCGCAAGGTAATAAAATTGGTGGATGCCCTCGAAGATGACGATGACGTTCAAAAGGTTTATCATAATATAAATATCACCGAGCATCAAGTTGCTCTGGTGCAATAACCTGAAACCTGACACCCCATTGTCTAACACCAACCAAACGTGAGAATCACTAAAGATCTGTACCGGGTATCGCTTGCCCTGTTGACTGATCTGTACCAGCTGACCATGGCCTATGGTTACTGGAGATCCGGTAACAGCGAAAGGGAGGCTTCATTCAACCTCTATTTCAGAAAAAATCCATTCAATGGGGGTTTTACTATTGCCTGTGGTCTGGAATATGCCCTTGATCTAATCGAAAACTTCCACTTCACCGATGATGATTTGGAATACCTCTCTGGCCTAAAAGGCAACGATGGTACTCCATTATTCTCGGCCGATTTCTTGGATTATTTAAGGGAGCTGAAAATTCGTTGTAATATCGATGCAATTCCTGAAGGCACGGTAGTTTTTCCCCAGGAACCGCTGATAAGGGTCAGCGGACCTTTGCTCCAATGCCAATTGATGGAAACGCCGTTGCTGAACATCATTAACTTTCAAACCTTGATAGCAACTAAGTCGGCTCGAGTGAATATCGCTGTGGAGGGAGATCCCGTTCTGGAGTTTGGATTACGCCGTGCCCAGGGAATTGACGGTGGATTAGCCGCCAGTCGAGCTGCCCATTTGGGAGGTTGCTCGTCAACATCTAATGTTATGGCCGGGAAGATCTTTGGGATTCCGGTCGCCGGAACTCATGCGCACTCCTGGGTGATGTCTTTCGAAGATGAAATTGAATCATTTCATTCGTACGCCCGGGCTTTACCTAACAACTGCGTTTTTTTGGTAGACACGTATGACACCATTCAGGGAATTAAGAATGCCATCGAAGTTGGTAATATGCTCAGGGAGAATAACCAAAAGCTGGTTGGTGTGCGAATTGACTCAGGAGATCTGGCCTACTTTTCTCAAAAGGCCCGTGACCTGCTTGACCAGGCTGGATTTCAAGAGACCCGTATTATTGCCAGCGGTGACCTGGATGAGTCCATCATTAGCAGTCTAAAACAACAAGACTCGGTGATCCAGGTTTGGGGAGTAGGGACCAAACTGGTGACTGGATTCGATCAACCTGCTCTGGGTGCCGTTTACAAGTTAACCGCGATCAGGAACAAATCTTCAGGTCAATGGCAATACCGGGTAAAACTTTCAGAGCAGGCCATCAAGATAAACAACCCGGCATTCAGCAGGTAAGGCGATTCTATACCAACGAGAAGCTTATGGCTGATATGATCTACAACACTGAACAGCCACCGGCGGATATCGCCAAGATCGTAAACCCTATGGATCCTACCCGGAGCAAGGTACTGGATCAAAAAACCTACCAGTATGAGGATCTATTACAGCCCATTTTCCGCGAAGGCGAATTGGTGTACACCAGCCCATCTTTAACCGAAATACGAGAAATTGTAGTGCAAGGCGTAGGTCGCTTAGATAAAGCCATGAAGAGATTTGTGAACCCTCATGAGTATGTTGTAGGCCTGGAGCAGGGCCTTTATAATCTCAAAATGGATATCATTTACCAACTTAGAAAGGACAAAACCGCACCGTGGAAGCACTGATAGTTGTAGATGTTCAATATGATTTTCTACCCGGAGGAGCTCTGGCGGTTCCGGAGGGCCATCTGATCATTGACACCATTAATCATCTTATGCCCCGGTTCCAATTGGTTGTTGCTACCCAGGATTGGCATCCCCGAGATCATGGGAGTTTTGCCAGCAATAATCCGGGCAAGCGCCCCGGAGAAATCGTCACCTTGGCTGAGCTGGACCAAATTCTGTGGGTCGATCACTGCATTCAGGGGACTTGGGGTGCTCAATTTCATCGGGATCTGAATTCAGCTCTGTTTTCCAGGGTTTTTCAGAAGGGAACAGAATCTACTATTGACAGCTACAGTGGTTTTTTCGATAACGGGCATCTCAAGCCCACTGGCCTTGGAGACTATTTAGATGCAAAAGGCGTAAAAGAGGTGAGCGTTGTGGGCCTGGCGACTGATTATTGTGTCAAATTCACGGCCCTGGATGCAGTTGATTTGGGATTTCGGACCACCGTTATTTCTGACGCCACTCGAGCCGTGAACCTGGATCCTGGCGACTATGTCCGGGCCCTGGAGGAATTGAAGGAAGCGGGAGTTTGGGCTCGGCAGAGTCGTGATTTGGGCAAATGAAACTCCTCAAGGATAGATTCCAGTATCATTGAACGCTTGTGTAGGCGGCCATGGGGTTAGGCAGCAACCCTGTTCGAAACCGAGATTTCACTCTAAAGAAAATGGTCCGGGGTGACCGGACCATTACCTATCGTTCAAGTATGAATATTAAGAAACGGCCTCCAGCTCGGTTATTTTCTCGATCAGGTCAGCGGATCGATTAGAGTATCCGGCTTCGTTGTCGTACCATCCTACAACTTTTACCAGGTTACCCGACGAAGAGGTCAGGCCCGCGTCAAAAACACAGGAATGTTTATTCCCAATGATATCCACTGACACGATCGGGTCCTCGGTGTATTCCATGATACCCTTCAACCCTGATGCGGCGGCAGCTTTCATGGCCCCATTCACCTCTTCGGCGGTGACCTGCCGGCTGAGGACAGCCGTCAGATCTGTCGCAGACCCGGTAATTACGGGTACCCTTAATGCATAGCCATCGAGTTTACCTTGTAATTCGGGGAGAACTTTTCCAACTGCACGTGCCGCTCCCGTAGTGGTGGGAATAATAGACTGCGCCGCAGCTCGTGCCCTTCTAAGATCGCTATGAGGAGCATCCTGTAACCTTTGATCGGAGGTGTAGGCGTGTATGGTGGTCATGTATCCGGTATTAATTCCGAAGGAATCTTGAAGCACCTTAGCCATGGGTGCCAGGCAATTGGTGGTACAGGATGCGTTCGATATGATTCTTTCCTCTCCGGTAAGGGAATGATCATTGACTCCAAGCACCACAAAAGGTATATTTCCCTTTGCCGGAGCGGAGATAATGACCTTTTTGGCACCAGCAGTCAAGTGCTTTCCGGCCCCCTCTTCGTCAGCAAAGAACCCAGTGGATTCGAGTACCACATCCACACCCAACTCCCCCCAAGGGAGATTTTCCGGGTTTCTTTCTGCAAAGATCTTGATTTTCGTTCCATTCACAATCAATTCATCTTCAGCGGCCTCAACCGTGCCGTCGAACAGACCCTGTGATGAGTCGTATTTAAATAAGTGGGCCAGAGTCGCAATGCTGGTTATATCATTTATGGCGACAACGGCAACATTATCTTTTTTCAGTAATGCTCGAAAGGTTAATCTTCCAATTCTTCCGAATCCATTTATCGCTACTATTCTTTTAGTCATCGGACTAGAAATTTAAAAGTGAAACAATCAATACAATAGGTCCTTTTTTTGGCTACAAATGTAGCACTGAAACGGGCTAAAACCAATAATAGGTTTTAAGAAATGAGCACCCCTAAAAGGGCTCGGTAAGATGGATTCTCAGGGTTGAAGACTCTAATCGGAAAACGGTAGAATCCACTCTGTCTTCTTAAATCGATACCACTTCTGAGCGGCCAGATCAACGTTGGGATCAATGAATTGAAGATCCCTGATTAGTGTTGACCACTTTTGGTTAATAATTCATCATTAAATATGGACAATGAAGGTCTTCGGTTAATTGGCAACAAGGACCAGTCCTTTTCAAAATCCATGGGTGAAACATCGTTTAAGTTTTCATGGGTTCTTTTTTGATTATAATGGTCAACCGCTCTTTTGACATACCTTTTCAGTTGATAGAAATTGGTCGGCTTCCAGTAATGCAAATATTCTTCTTTCAAGGTCCTGTGAAAGCGCTCTGCATACGCATTATCCTGAGCGGTTAGCCCCATGCTGATATCACATCGGTTGGATTTTAGTAGGTCTACATATTCTTCGTAGATGTATTGACCTCCTCTGTCGGAATGATGGATCCGGGGAGGGGGATGATCTTTCAAGGCAATGAGCAATGCCTTTACGTTCGCTGTAGCCCGCATATGATCCGATACCTGGTAGCCTACTATTTTTCGGGTATAGACATCCAGAATAAAGACCCCGTAATAAAACCGGTTTCCCACTTCTATGAAGGTGATGTCTGATTGCCAGACCGTTAAAGGAGACGTTAGTTCAAATCCTTTGATCAGGTTTGGATAATAAAGCTTCGAAGCCCGGGTAGTTCGTTTATAGTTCTTGGCTCTTCTCAAACGGTAACCAAGACTCATTAAAAGGTCTACAAAGCGATCTCTGCCGATAAATCCGGGTTTTAAGGTCCGGTACATTTTTTCCACCCCACAACCAGGATGTTCCTGGCGTATCCCATCAGCTTCCAGGACCAGCTGTTCTACCTTTTGATCAAAGACAGCTTGCCTGGTTGCATACTGATGTATTGCCTGTTTGCTGATTCCTATGGCACGATAGAGCTGATTCATCGAGAAATTTACTTTCCTTTGGTTTTTCCGGAACCAGTTGATTGTGGGGTGTCGAAGTTTTTTTTCAGATCGATATCCAATTCCTCCTTGGCCAGATCGATCATCTTTTCGTAATAATCAATCTTGATCTGTTTTTGACCTACCACACGTTCCAATGAAGATCCCTGATTAGTGTTGACCACTTTTGGTTAATAATTCATCATTAAATATGGACAATGAAGGTCTTCGGTTAATTGGCAACAAGGACCAGTCCTTTTCAAAATCCATGGGTGAAACATCGTTTAAGTTTTCATGGGTTCTTTTTTGATTATAATGGTCAACCGCTCTTTTGACATACCTTTTCAGTTGATAGAAATTGGTCGGCTTCCAGTAATGCAAATATTCTTCTTTCAAGGTCCTGTGAAAGCGCTCTGCATACGCATTATCCTGAGCGGTTAGCCCCATGCTGATATCACATCGGTTGGATTTTAGTAGGTCTACATATTCTTCGTAGATGTATTGACCTCCTCTGTCGGAATGATGGATCCGGGGAGGGGGATGATCTTTCAAGGCAATGAGCAATGCCTTTACGTTCGCTGTAGCCCGCATATGATCCGATACCTGGTAGCCTACTATTTTTCGGGTATAGACATCCAGAATAAAGACCCCGTAATAAAACCGGTTTCCCACTTCTATGAAGGTGATGTCTGATTGCCAGACCGTTGAAGGAGACGTTAGTTCAAATCCTTTGATCAGGTTTGGATAATAAAGCTTCGAAGCCCGGGTAGTTCGTTTATAGTTCTTGGCTCTTCTCAAACGGTAACCAAGACTCATTAAAAGGTCTACAAAGCGATCTCTGCCGATAAATCCGGGTTTTAAGGTCCGGTACATTTTTTCCACCCCACAACCAGGATGTTCCTGGCGTATCCCATCAGCTTCCAGGACCAGCTGTTCTACCTTTTGATCAAAGACAGCTTGCCTGGTTGCATACTGATGTATTGCCTGTTTGCTGATTCCTATGGCACGATAGAGCTGATTCATCGAGAAATTTACTTTCCTTTGGTTTTTCCGGAACCAGTTGATTGTGGGGTGTCGAAGTTTTTTTTCAGATCGATATCCAATTCCTCCTTGGCCAGATCGATCATCTTTTCGTAATAATCAATCTTGATCTGTTTTTGACCTACCACACGTTCCAACTCCTTAATCCGTTTTTCTAAATCGTTAACCTTTGATGTAGTGCTTTTTTTCATCTCCAGAATTCGATAGCCTCTCTCGTTAAAGGTAGAGAATTTGTAGATCCAACGGTAAATGTTTGCGTTGTTGATCCCATGAAGTTTCTCCAGTTGAGGGACACTGTACTTTCCACTTTCAAATTCCGTAACAATGGCCCGCTTCAATTCATCACTGAATACTCGCTTCTTTCGAATGGCTTTTTGGGTTGCTTTCATATAAGTCGATCGTTTAAAAAGTGGTCAACCTATATCAGGGACGTACAAATTGCCTAAAAGGGCGTCCATTCAAGCTGACGTACGACTTGGCGTAAACCTCAACTTGTTCATGTCCTTGGCTCTGATATCGCCGTTTGAGGAATTGGGCGAATTGCCAGATCATGTCAGGACGGGTACTCATTCTTCTAATCTGAGTACGCGTTAAGTAATTGCTTATTTTCACTTGTACCGATTCCCCGGTGTTGGGCAGTGCGACCTGAAGTTTTAACAGACCCCGTTTGGACTTAAGCATCATTTGCCAAGCCATTCGATGCCCTTCTTCAGTCCAGTGGACGTTGCCCGGATAGTTCAAATGCCTTAAGGGTAGCAGAATTTGAATTAAGAAATAAATCAATCCAAGTACCACTATGGCTTTTTGCGGCATGGATCTGGGTGGGTCAAAATGCATCTCCGTGGAGCTTGGTTTCAACCACTTTAGTCGCTTGAGAAGATCTCCAATATGCCGTGGATCGTAGAAAAACACATTCATGGCAATCATCATGTAGGGAAAAATACCTATGTTAAACACAATGGAATTGTGCAGATGGAATATCGTTGATAGTATAAGTCCAGCATTCCGGGTTTTTCTCCAAAGCATTAAGGGAACGAAGAGTGAATCGAATAACAACCCCCCAATGGCCATTGACTGGTGATACCAATTCAGTTTCATATACTCGCCAAAGAGGAATAATTCATCAGCCTTCAGGAACCAAACCCTGAACGGTGCGCCGGCAAGCCAGTCTCCATCCATTTTTGCGATTCCTGAAAACGAGTAAACAATTAGCATTTGGGCAACAAATATCCAGCGGCACCAACCGGGGCTCTGGGTAGCTTTTATTCTGGGATTGATGAGCGTGTCTACCGAAAGAAAGCGATGAGCAGGACACATCATCATTAATAGGCACACAAGAATGAGGAGATAATAATGATTGTTGTAATACGATTTCTCCATCAAGTAAATAATTACCCAAAGGAGGGTGTACCCGGTTATAGCAACGCGTTAGTAGAGACCCATCATTACCATTAGGCCAAACCCGGCCATCAGGTAGTACTGATAAATCATCCAGTTACCACTCAGGTCTTGGAGCCATTCAAAGCCGATAAAGGTGAAGAGAAATTGAGGAAGTACATATCCTTTTTCTACCCAACCAGTATATATCGTTTTCGTGGACTGAAAGAAAACCAAAAAACCAAAGATAATTCTGAACAGCGCCAGCTGACTGATGTCTATTGGCTTGAATAATTCGGTGTGAATTCGTGACGATATGGAAATCCTGGATAAAATATGGACACCAAATTCAGTAAGGTGAGTTCAAAGAGCAGACGCCGAAAAAATTATGGGAATATAGAAAAAAAGCCTCTCCCTGTTGGACGAATAAGCATTTTGTAGCCCGTAGGGGAATCGAACCCCTGTTACCAGGATGAAAACCTGGCGTCCTAACCCCTAGACGAACGGGCCTTACTCAAAGATACGACCAAACAATCTTTCTTTGGCCGCGCTGTTCTTCTTAAGCTGGATCTCTCTTTTTCTGGCCAGTTTCTTGGAACTGAAGGCTTCGTAGTAGATCAGACTTAATGGTAGTTTGTGTTTAACGGATTTGGTCTTGCCGGCGTTATGATCCCGTAGCCTCTGGGCAATATTGCTGGTTGATCCAATGTAAGTCGTTTGATCGAAATCGCTTAAAAGTACATAAACTAAAGAACACAACAATGACATTTTTACTTGGATGCCCACCCTGCGGGTGGTCACCCGAAGGGTGAAAAAAACCCTGGCGTCTCAGCCTTAGCTGACCTCCCGAAGGGACGGCTAACCCCTAGACAAACGGGCCCAAAATGGTCGTGCAAAGATAAAGGGCCTTTTCAAAATTGCAAACTATTGGAATCGAAACAAGGAGGCACTGGCTTTAGTCCCAGTTCTCCTTCAAGTTCAGTCCTTCAAATTTGCTCATTGCTTGTTTGGGTGTTCCATATTAAATTCTTACAAAAAAAAAGCCTCTCATTTCTGAGAGGCTTTTCAGTATATCTACATTACTTCTTTATTCTCCAGAAGTAATGTCAGGATCGCTGGTATCAGCACCTGTTCCCAGGTAGAAGTCCACATGGCGATCCATGTTAGGCATTGTTATTACAGCCTTGTCGAATTCAACAATCTCACCGCCTACCCATGCACTCTGTTCATCGGTTGGATAGTTTTGGTTGGGATAGTTTTCACCACCGCCAGTAACGGTCACAGAGTCGATCTCGCCTAGTGCGTCAATAGCCACTGTGAAGCTTGCCGATTTGAGGGCGTTATTCTCAAAGCTGCTGCCACCACTCAGACCGATACTAAGGCTGGGAGGACAAGTGGCGTCAAAATGACTACCACCTTTTTGGTGAACATCAACCGCCGTAATGGCACCGCCAGAAACGTTTGCGTATAGAATAGCTCCAAAGTTGTCGAACACACCATCGCTAGTACTTTCGTTATTCTCGTCCCCGCCTATGTCTAACGACGGAGAGGCAGTATAACCAGAACCAGGAGCGGTCACATCAATTCCGATGACCATGCCGTCCATAAGGATGAGATCACCTGCGGCCCCGCTACCCTTGCCATTGCTGTTGGAAATGCTCAAAGCAGAGGTGGAGCAATATCCTTGGGTATTGTTGGAGGCTATTGGCGTGGTTATATCAATAGCCAGGATGCCGAATCCGGAGAAGAATCCTTCAACCCAGGCTCCGGAACCTCCACCAACAGTTACGGTCAGCGGGAAGTCGCCAGCATCATAACCAAATCCAGGATCGGTGATTGTAACCCCGATCAACTGTCCGTTAAACATTTTAGCCGTGCCTGTGGCCGCTGTTTCAGTACCGGCCATATCCATACTGGGCGCCTCGATCGTGATGGAAGGATCGCGAATATATCCTCCTCCTTTGTCGCTTACGTTGACACCAACCATCTGGACACCCTGGAAAATTGACAGTCCAGTGGCACCGCTACCGAGGTTAGACAGGTCAGGAAGAATAGTTACTTCTCCTGCCGTACCACCAGTAGTACCACCGTTAGCTGGGAAGTCGGCAAGTGCATAGCCGATTCCTCCGCTTACGACGGTAATGTCGAAAATGGTGTCAGAACCAACGGAACCGCCAGCGCCCATAGTGAAGCCACTAGCCAATACCAAGCCGGAACCAGTGACAGATTGGTCGTCAAATTCCATTATCGGAGCCCCGCAGAAGTAATCGCCGCCTCCGTCAATGGTAACATCAAGAACCTGGCCTGAAACTATGGCAGGACCTTGGGCAACACCAGCACCACAACCATCGCAGATGGTGAACGAATATGCAGGACCAGAAACATCACCGCTACCATCGATGTCATAACCAGCACCGCTGTTGTAGTACTCTCCACCAACGGTTAAGGTAATGGTATCAATCTGGGTTACCACACCCAGGAACCCTCCAGTACCGATTGTGGCAGTAGCAGTGGTAACTACATCACCAGGATCACCACCAGCGAAGTCGACCGAAAATGCACCAACGGTGATAGAAGTCGTAAGCTGGGTAAAATCGATTGCAGGTGTAGCCACATAACCATCACCCTGATCGTTACTCGCGGGGACTGCTCTAAAAATCTCAATTGAATCGACCACGAGCCGTATAGGAGTCGTCATGCCCGGGGCTACACCACCGATAACTGTATCTTCAGATAAATATACAGTGGCACTAGCCGGTGTACTCGGCACGAGAACGTCCACTGTAAGTCCGTAACCCGCGGCGGTTCCGCAAGAGATAACCGGGTCCGGCCGGAAGCTATACCCGCCACCAGCGGCCGTAACGTTGACCATTTCCACCCCATTCTGTGCGTTAAGCATAGAAGTTCCCAATGCTGTTGAACCTGGGAAGTCATTAGCCGGGAAGTTAACGAACGGAGCAGCAGAATCATAACCACTACCTGAGGTGCTTACCACAACTGAAACAACTCCATTGTTATTGGGAACAATGAAGTCACTTACATTTGCCATAGCCGGCAAGGTAAATTCAGTAAGCATAACGTTAGCTGGATCTGCAGTTAAGCCCATTCCGGAATCGGTAAGAGCTATGCTGGCAATCTTACCAGTGGTAAGATCTGTAAGCCCGTATCCGGCTCCACCGCCACTGAAAGCAAACGGTACTGTGTCGCACGCATAACCACTGCCTACTTGAAGCAAGTTGGCCAGTTTGATCTGACCTTGCATATCTCTATAAGCAGTATCGGTGAGCGCATCAAAACCCGAGGCCGTTGAAATGGTGTAGTTAAGTTCAGTATTGTCAATATCGGCCGGTTCAATTTCAAATCCGAAGACACGGTTTACCGTAATCGTGACCGATCCGCTCCATTGGGTTTGATCTGCCCGGAAATTCGGACATTTCAAGGCAATGGGAAGTCCTTGAATGGCAGCTGGTACCATTAGGACGTACATACCAGCGGTGTCTACCGTGGTTGAATATAAAGCATCTTCGTATGCGATATACTGCAGATATGCACTGTAATCGTGGTCACTTTCGTCATACTCGAAGTCTTCTTCCCACCAACTCTGGTTATCTAACTTTTCAACGTCGATGTACGCCTGAACACCAGTTCCGGCTGGGGCAAATTCTGCACTTTTGTTAGTCAAATCCGTTTGTGCCCAGACATAACCCCTGATGGTTCCCATATTAGCCGGTAAAGTGCTAAACACGGGAATAGTACTGGTCAAAGACAAAGGCTGGCCAGGATCCACCACAACCTCTCCGTTCGGAAGAACTAAAAAGTCGCTGTCATCAAGGCTCTCATCATTGGCCGGAAAATCTTCATCATCGGTGGGTCCGCTGATAATGGTTTCGTTTCCAGTCCCGTCAGACACTACCACAGTTTGAACGGCACCGTCGTTGACCAGGAATAGAAATTCATCCTCGACATCTAGTTCTGTAACCCAAGTAGCGTCGGTGTGATCGGCTACGGTAACATTACCAGAAACAAGACCCTGGACCATGTTGGGAAATACCGCAATGCCCGCGGCTGTAGTCGTTGCAGATTGGGTAACTCCAAACATGGAAACTGTGATTACCGCGCCGGTAACACCCTCGGTGCCGGAAACCCTGGAAGTAGCACCAACTGTGGTACTCATATCCAGCACGTGCACGTTGTAGGTCAAATAACCGCCGCCACTTACTAGCGCAACTGAATCTTCAGCTCGGGACAAAGAGTCAATTCTGCCCAGAGAATCGACTTCCTGAGCTATGCAGCTGAATCAAGATACCTTAATAGATTCAAGGAATCTTGTTTGATTAGCCGAATGGCATCCAGCTCCGCTTGTCGCGCATTATTTTGCGCGTCTATTATCGTCTCTGGCTTCACCGACTCTTCGGAACAGGCTGAAATCATCAGGCCCATTGCGACGAAAGCGATGAAACTCACGAGGCTAACATTGATAAAATTTTTGTTCATGATCAATCTATTTAGTTTGGTTAAAATGGGTAATTGCGTTTACAAAATTATGTTTACAGAAAATATAAGACTTACAGGATAGGTAGCGCGTACACGGCTCCCACCGAAATACTAAAGCTCCTATTATTTATGGGCTCAATGAATTGGGAACCTCCAACGTCCATAACTCCCTCGCGATATCTGGCGCTGAGGTTGATCATCATGTTGTCCCAAAAATTCGCCCGGATCCCAAATCCACCAATTACTCCAAAATCATAAAGCCGGAGGTTCTGTCGGACACTCTGTATTTGCTGAACCGAATTGGCGCTGCTGCCTGGTGCGTCCACGGCAGAGCTTTGGGAAATAGCCTGGGCATTGCCCAAGCCGGCATAAGACGGCCCTACAAAGAAATACGGAATAATCTGTTCCGAGGGCAGTCCAAACTCAGCGAGCAGGTTTGATTCCCAGTAATCCAAACGATAGTTGGTAATAACGCTACCCCCTTCGTTTGCATCACCTAACATCCCTTGCTGGTTCCAGCCGGTTTCGAATGTAGCCATAAAGTAATTGTTGACTACGTAGGTTAACTTACCGAACATCATGATCCCAGGTCGGAACCGATGATTGTCAAATTCACCTTCATTAAGGCCTTTGAATTTGGAGTAAGTAATACCTATTTCTACACCGCCATAAAAACCGGCTTCACGCTGAAATTCCATTTCCTCTCCTTCGTCGTCCTGGGCGACGGCAGAGAAGACCAGTGGAATTACAAGAAATAAGGTCAAAAGGGTTTTTTTCATACGATTATGCTTTAAAAATGGGTAAAAATCTTTATTTAGTCATAGTTTTTTTAAGGATATTCCAGAATTGCAGTGTCGATCCGGTCGTGGGGTTTCCTAATTACAAAAATCATTCTTGATTCCACCCAAACTACGCTAGTGGGTTCTTTTTATGCTGGCCTCGATCGATGGTTTCACAAAAAGGGACAATATTTATCAATGAATAATCCTATTACGCTTTTATTAGCTAAAGCCGTAAAAAGTAACCGAGGTGGCCTAAAAAAGTTGGATATCGTTAGGGGAGAATCTCCAGGGATCGACCAGCGGGAGGGTGGCCCCGAATCTATCATTTATTATCGATACAATTTCATTGACAATTATGGCGTTTCCCCGCTGGTTGGTATGGATCCCATCCACGGAAAACATTCCGGCCGGACCAATATCCGGACTAAGCGGAACCGAGCCAGGTGCCACACCAATAAGCTTTATGGTTTCGAAGATCCCATGGGCGTCAACCAGCTCTACTGTTGGTTTTTGAGAGACGATTGATGCTATGTGATCATTGAATTCCGCTGTCCGGGCAATAATGTCAGTGATCTCTACCTTGTCCAGAATATAGGCGCTGGGAATTGGAAACGGGCGAAGTTTGGTAATATCCAAATTTTCGAAATCAATGCTCCCATCCGGTTTGAGAACCAAACCCTTGAGCGAGCCCCATCCCGCAACCAGGGAATCCAGTGGAACCGTAAGCAACACCAGTTCATCACTTGCCAGTTGCCTGAAAACGCGATTGCCCTTTTCGTCCTCAGCTTCAACGGCCAAAAAATTATCCGGGCTTGAATCAAACACCTGACTTATGGGTAATCCAGTGGTTGGGTCGGTGGCAAATCCAAATTGGGCATAGATGGAGTTAACTGCCGAAGCCAGATCGGGCACGGGTAAGCCTAATTCCGGTGGTACCGCAGCGCTTAGATCAAATGGCAGCTTAAGGGCGGCCGCGGGTACAGTATTAAAAAACGGAATACTCGTGATGTCGGTGACATTAATAGCTACCCCGCCGGTGAAACTGCTGGTACCGGTCAAAGCATCCATAATTTGTTGGTAGGCCCCAGCAAATACTGTAGGGTCAGTGATTTCGGAAGGATTCAAGCCTTGACCGTTTGTACTAGCCGGCGTGTTGGTGGCGAAGTAATCGGTTATACCTGGAATATCTTTTAGTAAAATTGGCGTCCCCGGCGCCACATTTGGAGCCCAGACGGGGCCTGTTGGGCCTATCCCAACTATGATACTGTCCGGAGGCACAACCGATGGGTTTGGTTGACTGGTGTCGGTACCTCCACTGGTGGCATAACCCAGCACGTCGTTGCTCCCCAACCACAAGCTAAAGAATGACCCGTTAGCGGCTACGGCATCTCCTAACATCGAAGCGCTTGAAGAGGATTGGAACCGGCTATAGTACTGGTTGAAATTGCCATACCCAGGAGTGACCGCATCTACCACACGAGCTCCGGGAACCCCAAAATTATTCAGAGAAGCTTTGTCACCGGTGAAGTCACCAATGGGTTCTCCAGGCACAGCTGGTATGAATGATGGTGGGTCGGTGGTTGCATCGAGGCGCAATTTTCCGACAATAAGGCTTGGGCTGGAAAGTAACGGATTAAAACCGTTGACAGAATTAATGTCCGGTTGAAGGAAGGCGCCACCTCCGGCCATGGCAAATTGCCCGCTCAATATCGCCGGAAAGGAATTGGCCTGGCCATCGTCGTAGAGGGCCGCGTCCATAAAACCCGCGGATTGCGAATTTCCCAGGGCTACATATTTCACGAAACTCACATCGCCTGAGCTTGGTGGTATGTCATCGGAAGTTGGTGTATTCTCCTTTACCAGGTCATCATAGGTGGTGCATGAGGCAACGATAATGGCCACTAAGGAAATTGCGAGGTATTTGAGGTTTATAGTGTTCATAGCTCCCTAACTCAATTAGTTCAAGAACTCATCAAATGTCAGCTGCACGTAATAGATTCCTCCCACCGTGGGATTACCGTAAGACGTAACGTAAGGTTCATTCAAAAGATTGGATGCGCCCAACTTCAGGATTGACTTAATGCTACTAATCTTGTAACTCACCTGGGCATCTAAAGTGCTGAATTCCTTGATAAAGCCTGAACCAAATGAGGATTGCCACAAGAATGCGTCCTGGTACCTCCAAGTAATACCGAATCCTAGATTGTCGACAACTTCCCGATTTGCGAAGGTGATATTGGTACGCCATTCTGGGGTATTGTAGGCCGATTGGAATCCGGGGAGATCATCGATGGCCTCAGGATTGTCAATTCGGTTGAAAGTTACGTTCCCGTCCACAGTAAAATTCCGAGGTAATACGTAATCCAATCCCAGACCAAACCCGAACGAATTTACATTTTCGGTTTCAATATTGATGTCAACCCCGTAATTTCCAACACTTTCAGCCAGGACGAGTTGCTTGTCCTGATCAGGATCTCCACTCCCTTTGGAGGCCTCAACCGCGTCGGGATCACGAATACCGGGGGGTAATTGCCCTTGAGAAAACATTTGCAGACCAATGAAATCCTGGTAGGTGCTGTAATAGCCAAATAAATCAACCATAAGCTTATTCGCAATTAGGCTTTTGTACCCGGCTTCGAAAGATGCCACTTTCTCTGGCTTGAACTTAGCAAAATCAAACGGAATCAGATCACCCGGATTCTGACTCTCTCGGGCAGTCGCTACAACACCGGGAGTATACAGCGGGTTTTGATCTGGAAACATATTGTACCGGTTTTTTAGCACATCGTTGCTTCCTACCAGGCGCTGGGTGACGACATCAAGGTCGATAAACTGGTCCTGAGTGGTTGGAATGCGGAATCCTGTCTGGAATGATGCGCGAATATTATGCAGTTCCGCAATGGTATAAACCAGGGCGATCCGGGGTGTGATTTGCCCGTCAAAGTTTTCGTTTTTATCGAACCGGAGGGAACCGGTGGCCCGTAGGTTTCCATTAACCCAGCGATCCGAGGCCTGAACATAGGCTCCAAACTCGCTTATGTTAAATTCGTCACCGTTATCGTCCAGGGCGAAAAGGTTTTCCATGGAGTTCAGGTTGTATTGTCTGAAATTTCCGCCAACCAGCAGCTCAAAACTCTGGATCTGGCGTTCAAAGTTGTACATCCCTTCCACCTGCCACATTGAACTCTCTTCCACCAATAGGGCTCCGCCGTTAGGCAAGGAAATTTGGCGCAAACTATCAATCGCCCTATTATACTCGGTTGTTCCAGGTTGCAGCCAAGGTCTAGGAGCTGCTAGTACCGTGTCTCCTGAAGTAGGTGAGATCAGGGGTCCAGTCTGCCCATCGGCAAATTTGCGAGCAGTAAGGTGGTTAGCTTGTTGAAAGCTACGATCATTAGGATTAGCGCCGAAGGCGAGCACCGAGGGAAGCGCAGCTAACAAATAGGCCGTGGTATAGCCCGGGAACCAGCCTGGATTAGAGTCGTCTGCGGTTGGAGTTCGAATATTGGGATTGGCTGTTTCATTTAACAAGAGTCCCAGGAATGCCGAGGAATAGGTATCACCTGAATTTTCCTGGGTAGTATATCCTCTTACAAAAAAGTTAGAGCCCCGGACTTCTAATTTGATCTGGCTCAGGTTGAAATTGTCGATTATGAACCGGTTATTGGCAGTGTACACCGTACTTCCTGTTCCCCAATTTATTTGGGCCAGCCCTTCAACGTCTTCACTAAAGCGGTAATGAAAGGCCCCATTGAGTTTCAGGCTTTCGGTGGTGTAGTTAACCATTTCGTCTTCCCGGTAACCGGTGCGGGATACACCGTCATCAGGTATGATACTCTGTAAGTACTCAACTGAGGTTCCAGTCTGCGCCGCTATCTCTTTCAGCGCAACATCTATGTAGGCTGGATTGGTATAGACCAAGGATAGCGGTACCGCACCGTCGTCCCCATAAACGTTGATTCCATTGTAACCTGGATTAATGGTCCGGTTTCCTTCTTTGCCGCCGTCCTCAAAGCCAAATCCATTAACGCCACTTTGATCTCTATAATCGGTTGCCCGAAAGTCTTCAGCGCGCAAGTAACTTGCGTTTAGCTTAATGGCCACTTTATTGTTAAAGGCCTTGGCATAGCGAATGGCATAGTCCTGATAAAAATTGGTTTCGGTGGTCGGATCCCCCGAGTTTTGTTCCAAGTAGGGAGGAACGCTAGCCCCAGGAGGATCGCTTTGGATCATATTCAATCCATTTCGCACATAAGCGCTCAAACCTTGATATTGGAAAGGACTTTTGCTTGTCATTAATAATATGCCATTCAACGCATTGGGACCATAAAGCGCTGATGAGGCCCCTGGCAGTAATTCCACACTCTCCAAATCGAGCTCCGAGATACCGACGATATTTCCCACCGGGAAATTCAATCCGGGAGCCTGGTTATCCATCCCATCTATCATTTGAACAAATCGCTCATTCCCGTTGGCTCCAAAGCCACGGGCGTTCACTGATTTGAAGGTGAGACTGTTGGTGCTGATATCTACGCCCTTAATATTTGCTAATGCGTCGTAAAAGTTGGCCGAAGGAGTTTCCCGAATCGCTATGATGTCCATTTTCTCGATCGAAGTAGGTGATTGAAGAATACTTTCCTCAAACCTCGAGGCAGAAATGACAATCTCCTGACCCATCAGTATCTGTTCGGATAAGGCAAGAGTGATTCCTGCGGTTTCGGATTCGGTGATTTCCAGTTCCTGGGTGCCATACCCAACAATTGAAAAAACCAGAGTTATTGGGGCCGGCCTTTCTGTTGTAAGATTAAAGTTGCCATCGAAGTCGGTTACCGTGCCGGTAATGGTCCCTTTCACCACCACGTTCACCCCGATCAATCCCTCGTTGGTATCGGTATCAGTGATCGTCCCGTTTACCGTGGTCTGGCCTAATGCCCCAGCTGAGATCAACAGAAAGCACAATAACAAGAACGCGTGGGTAGATTTTGGTCTCATATTACCGGGATTGAATTTTGGCTAAAATTTTACCAAGAGGCCGTGTTGAACGGAAAATCACCACTCCTAATATTAGCAAAAATCCCAGATAATGCGCTATTAATCGAAGTGTTTTTCAGAACCCAAAGTGGTCTTCAATTGACCTAATTACGTTTTTGTTAGAAGCTTCAATATATCCGTGCGCAAATCTAATTGCTAATTGATTTGTACGGATAGCTTTTCGTCATTTTACGAAAATGCAAAGTCAGTAACTCCAGTGGCGGCCGTTTGGCTTATATTCAAATAAGTTTAAAGCAGCGCCCTGGCCGGCGCGAAATTTGGCAAACTTTGTTCTTGATTCTTAGGGCCGGAACTTAATTGGCCTGGGGATTCTTCTTGATGTGCTCGATCAATCGATCGCACAGTTCGTTCATCTGGTTGGCAAAGAATTCATCTCCTGTAGCATTGAGAGAACTTTGGGCAAGCCCCCCAAGGGAATCAATATAGAATTTCTTCATTTCGTCGACCGGCATGTCTTTGGTCCAGAGATCGATTCGAAGTGTATTTTTGAGATTATGATCCCACAAAGAAATGCTGAGTGACTTGGTGTCTTTCAATCCTTCAAAATCGGTTTGGTCTTCGGCCTTCCAATGGATGTTTTCGGGAACGTTTTGATCATCCAGTTCAATCTCAAAGTTTATGTTGGTTTTCTTCATGGTTATGAAATTGATTCAGGTGGTTTGGTTCAAAATTCTTAGCGCTTCAAGTCGGTCCTTGATGAGCTGATCTTTCAATTGATCCAGTGATTCGAATTTGGTTTCCGATCGCATTCGGCTTACAAAGGTCACGGTAAGATCATCCCCGTAAATCTGCCGGTCGAAATCGAAAATATGGCTTTCTATGGTTCTGTAGTTTCCGTAAACCGTTGGTCTAAAGCCTATGTTGAGCATGCCCTGAAATGCCTGGCCTTGCCACTGGATTTCGACTGCATAAGCGCCGTCACCGGGAACAAGTTTGTACCGCTCCTTAACCATCATATTGGCAGTTGGAAATCCAATACTCCTGCCCATCTGGCTGCCTTCGGTAACGGTTCCGGTGATTGAGTAATTCTCCCCTAGGAATTGACGGGCGGTTACCAGGTCACCGGCGAGTAAGGCTTTTCGGATCTTGGTGGAGCTGATTCCGATATTGTGGAGTTCCTCCCTGGGGATTTCTTCTACCTCAAAGCCGTATTTCTGGGCATTGCCGGACAAATATTCGAAGCTGCCCTCACGGTTTTTCCCGAATCGATGATCGTATCCTATGACCAATGTACGGGTTCCTATACCATCAACCAGGACCTTTTGAATGAAGTCTTCGGAACTTAACTGAGAGAACTCCGTGGTGAAAGGGATTTTCAGCAAATGGTGTATGCCCAGTTCAGCCAATCGGGTGGTTTTCTCATTAAAAGTGGACAAAAGTTTCAGATCACTATCCTCGGGATGCAAAACGAATCGGGGATGAGGCCAAAATGTAATTACCATAGCCTCGCCGTTATTCTCCTGGGCTCGTTGGATCAAGCGCTTCAAAATCTTTTGATGCCCAATATGTACACCATCAAAAGTGCCGCTGGTTACAACTGCATTGGGTAGAAGCGTGCACGAATCGAGTCCCTCGTAAATCCTCATCATCCAGGTTTGGTGCGCAAAAATCGAGGGGGTCGTTCTTTGGTAACTGGATCATGTCCTTTTTCTTTTAGAAATTCGGACAGAGGTTGGGCTTGAGCTAAGGTAAACTCTCCGATCCTGGTTCTTCTGAGGCTGGTCAAAACCGCGCCCACACCCAGATCATCACCCAGGTCCCTGACTAAACTGCGGATATAGGTTCCCTTGGAACATGCAACCAGGAAGTGAACTTCGGGCAAATTGAGCCGGGTGATCCGAAACTCCCTGACTTCCACTTGTCGGGACCTTAATTCCACTTTCTCTCCCCTGCGGGCATGATGGTAAACCCTGGTGCCCGCGACCTTAATGGCTGAATAATCCGGGGGGACCTGATGGATGTTGCCTTCCAATTTTTTGGCTGACTTGCGGACCCTGTCAGGGTGGATATTACGGATATCAAGTTTCTTGATGACCGGCGTTTCAAGGTCAATTGAGGCTGTCGTTTGCCCTAGCAGAAAACTGCCGGTATATTCTTTTTCCAAGCCCTGAAAGTAATTTATTTTTTTGGTTTTGGATCCTGTACACAGGATCAGCAATCCGGTAGCCAGGGGGTCCAGGGTTCCGGCGTGCCCTATCTTTTTTATCTTCAAAACCCCTCGGATCTTCTTGATGACGTCAAAAGAGGTCCAGTCGTAGGGCTTGTCAATTATTATGATCTGGCCAGTAACTTGGTTAGAAACCGAATCCATTACAGATTACCAATTATAGCTATTGAACCGATCGTGAAGCAATAAATGGCAAAGTAAACCAACTTACCTTTTCTAACGATTTGTATCATCCAGGTGCATGCCACCAGCCCTGAGACAAAAGCGGCGATGAAGGCGGTAGCAAGAGCAGCCAGGGATATTCCTTCCGCCAAATCGGGATTGCGCAGAATCTTCAATACCTCCAGCCCGGTTGCTCCAAAGATAGGAATCAGAACCATCAGAAAGGAAAACTGGGTCGCTGTGTCTTTCTTGACCCCAAGGAATAAGGAGGTGGCTATGGTGGTACCTGATCGAGATATTCCTGGAACCACGGCAACTGCCTGGGCCACTCCTATCACGAAGGCCTTGCCGAATGTCATCTCTTCTTGTCCATCCCCGGTGAGCCTCGTGAGCAACAGCAAAATCCCCGTTAAGAGCAGCATACTGCCTACCAGAACAACCTTTCCTCCGAAAAGGAATTCAACTTCATCCATAAAAAAGAGGCCAAGAATTACCACTGGAATAGCTGAGACTATTATCTGTAGAACCAATTTGGAAGCGGGATTCCAGCTAAACTTCAGACTCCCACGAACCAGATCCTGAATGTCATTACGGTATACCCACATTGTTGACAGAGAAGTGGCTCCGTGGACGGCGATCGAAAATAGCAAATTGTCTCGGGAGTGGATTTTAAATAGAAACGTTCCCAACTCAACATGTCCGCTGCTGCTGACCGGCAAGAATTCGGTCAATCCCTGAACGAACCCCAAGATCAGGGCCTCCAAGAGGCTCATTTACCTGTTTTCGGCTTATATAAGATTGCCAGCAATTCGATGCCAAAACCAGAGAGTACCACCACTGGACCGAGAGTCAGACCAACAAAGCCAAAGCCATATTGCTCCTTGTCAATTGACATCAATGTAAATCCGAGGATCAATACGGCGATACCCGTTAGCATGATGAGGTAATTAATTTTTTGAAAGGCGAGTTTGTTGTCTTTATTCATCGTTTTTTAGTTCAATCAAGCAAAACAATCAAATATTGTTCTCAATACAATTCGTCAAGCGACATCTTTAGGTACTTGTTCACGGCGCGTAAGGAGCTCAGGAATCCGATCAAAGCCCCGAAAATTACAAGACCGGCAAATAAATATAACTGTTGTTGGGAATTCCTGAGAATTTCCAACTCAGTCACTTCTTGGTAAGCATAGGTCAAGACACCGAACAAAAGAGCCGAAGCCAGGATTCCGCCCACGATACCATGAGCGGCGGATCGTAATAAAAAAGGCTCTTGGATAAATCCTGCGTTGGCTCCGACCAGTTGCATACTCCGAATTAGGAATCTCTGTGAAAACAAGGCCAATTTGATAGTGTTGTTGATCAAAATGGCCACGGTCAGTAGCAACAAAACTGAGAATCCCATCAACACCAATCCCATTTTAGTCAGATTCCGATTAATGGAATCTACCAGACTTTCTAGGTATGTAACCTCGAACACTCCGGCAATAGATTGGATTTCCTGACGAATAGCGAGTAATGAATCCGCCTGGTAGTATTCGGGGGTTGTTCTCAGTACAAAAGCGTCATGCAAAGGGTTTTCACCTAAGAAATTCAGAAAATCCTCGCCTGTTTCTTCAATGAATTGTTCCGCTGCCTGTTCTTTCGAAATTAAATCCACTCGGGCCGTGTATTTCTTCCCAGAGAGCGTTTTATGGATCTTTAGTTTACTATTTTCGGTGATGAATTTGTTGAGATATATCTGGACCTCCACATTCTCGCGAATAAGCTGCGAAAGACGATTTGAGTGCTGAATCAATAACCCGAATAAACCCACAACAAAAAGGGCAAGTGTAATACTGAAAACTACACTCAGGTAGGGATAGTTGCCTAGCTTTTTTTTCTTTTTGAACTTCCTTTCAGATACCAAAATTCCTGGAAAAAAATAAATCCCAAATTTAGGTAAAACTAAACAAAGGTTTGGCGGACGACATTTCTTTCGATCCAATAACCTCTAGATTCGGGTGATGGAAGAAGACAAAAATAATCGCGAAATTTCTTGTTACATGCACGATCATCCCAACGTTAATTTGAATTAATTGAACTTTTTTTGTCGCTAAGGTTGCCGGTTTGTTTTCTGAAATATGATGGGGTTCGGAAGAATTAGGCCGGTTTTTGATGAAGGCCTAATCCGATAAGCAGAAACATAAAGCGCGGTGTCCTCAAAAAATAAAGCCCAAATTTAGTTAAAAATCCGGGCTCCGTTGCGTGGATTTGGGACTACCTAGATTTCGAAACTCTTAAGGCGTTAAGCTCATTTACCAGCACTCCGTCGGATATCGCGTTCAGGGGAGTAATTTCAGTCTGATCCGCCTCGATAAAGTAAAAGTTGTTTTCGTAGTACAAGTATAGTTTTCGGCTTTCAACCCCCGCCAGATCCAGGATCTCATAGGGTATATCCTGGAAGTCACCGTACAGATACAGCTTATCATTATGATATCGATAATGGAAGTCGTGTTTGCCATCTTTGATCTTTTTCACTGCCATTTCCGGGACTTCATTCAGGTCTTCACCTCCGGTGGGCAAGGCGGGTAGATCCAGCACGGCGTCAACCGAACCAGGTTCTTCCTCGGCAGGAATCTCAATCAAATTTGGCTGTAATCTTTGGGTTGGTGGTTTAGCCGAAGGGTTAGTTTCTTGGGCCGTTGAGGGCTGGGTACTCTCGGCAATCTGCTCCAACTTTTGTTCTACCGGAGCTTCAGCCAATTGCTCATATTCGGTGGTTTCAATTGACTTAGCCTGTGGCTCGACCTCAGCCTCCGGGGAAGATTCACGGGGAAGGGCTATTTGCTCAACTTCTGGGGATGCTTCCGGTAAAGTTTCAGGTTCTTGCAGGTAGAAATACGTACCAACCCCCACAGTAGCAATAGCTAAAATGGACCCGGCCAGCTTTAGACCAGATACAGTGCCTTCTCCAACTCCAGCATTGGGTAGTTGAATATTGTCCAGTCTTGATTTAAGTTGCGCCGTTCTCTGATCCCGGACCGATTGTATTATATCTTCCTGAAAGATCAACTCCTCCTTAAGCAAAGGGTCTTGCTGCAGTTGAGTTTCAAATTGCATTTTGTCACTTCCCGATAGCTGGTCGGTAAGGTACAGCTCTATCTTTTCGTATATGTCAGCTTGCTTACTCATTTTCTAATCTAAAAAATCATGCTCGGAGTATTTACTCTTAACTAATTTATCTAATCTTTTTTTGCACTTGTATTTTTTGGTTTTCGCGGTATCGGTATTGGCAAATCCTAAGCGATCCGCAATGTCTTGCATGGACAGACCGTCGAAATAATAAAAATTTAGGATCTTCTGACAGGTCTCACCCAACTCTGCAATGCAGCTATTGACTATTTTCCGCCTCTCGTCCTTATCGTAATCTACGACCTCGGCCCTATCGTGCTCCTGCCTGGACAACCTGCTTTTGCGGTCTAACTCCTTTCTCTATAAATTCAGGCAGATACTGTACAAATAGGTACTGATCTTTGAAGTCAGGATCAGGTTCCCACTAGCTGCTTTTTGCCAAAAAACGATGAGCGCATCTTGATAAATATCTTTAGCCTCTTGCTCGCTTCCACTATTCGTATATTACCAGTTTGGCCATCATCCGATAATACTTTTTATAAAGATAATCGAGAGCTGGTTCCTCGCCTTTTCTTATCTGAGCGAGAATCTCGTTATCCGTCATTATAAAGCCGAGCTTTGCCGTTTATACGCCTAAGACGACATATGTAACCTTGAAGGTTTCTATAATATTCCCTCGGACAGTGAGCCATGGGGTAAAATTTCTAAATTAATGGTTTTTCTGGCAATTAATTGGGTTTTCGACGGAATTTTCTCTCCACGGAACAACGACTTGTTATGCAGGTAACCAGGTCTGGGTTCTAAACAGAAATGCAATGTATCCACGGACTTTCAGAGTTCCATGCTCCAACCAGATTCGACAGCGATAGGTTTTGCCATTCTCCGGATCCATTATCCGTCCGCCTGCCCATTCATCGTCATCTTTTTCCATATTGTTCAATATGGTCATTCCTATTATCCTCTTGTCTTTACGGTGATCAGTGCACTTGTCGCAAATGGGATTAGGATCCTCGTCAGCGTCAAGGAACAATTGAATTATGCGTCCAAATAATTGTCCTCCCTGCTCATATATTTCCACAATGGACTTCGGTTTCCCCGAATCGTCGTCTATGGTTTTCCACTTACCTAAAGGGGAAGTCTGGGCGAAAGATAAATTGCCTACCGATAGTAAGAAGATAATCGCTCCAATAACCTTGGTTCGCCTATCGACCGTCATGCTGGTTTTGGGATTCGACGGTAAGTTCGGTTGTGGCCTTTTTCTGTTCCTCGCCCAGTTTTAGTTGAGATTGATCCACCACAGCTATATGAGGCGCAATGACTAGGGCGACGATGGATGTAAGCTTGATCAAAATATTCATTGAAGGCCCGGATGTGTCTTTGAAAGGATCGCCGACAGTGTCACCGGTCACAGAGGCCTTATGGGTGTTGGACCCTTTGTTATGCATCATGCCGTCAATTTCAACTCCTTTTTCGATCGACTTCTTTGCGTTGTCCCATGCGCCGCCGGCATTGTTTTGGAACATTCCTAATAGTACCCCGCTAACTGTCACCCCGGCCAGAAGGCCACCTAGAATTTCAGCCGAGGATGTCTCTGGAAAAACGCCTTTCAACCCAAATCCTATCAGCACCGGTATCACCAGCGGCAGGATACCGGGCAAGATCATTTCGCGAAGTGAGGCCTTCGTAGAGATGTCCACGCATCTCGCATAATCGGGTTTGGCTGTTCCTTCCATAATCCCAGGAATTTCTTTGAATTGCCGACGGACTTCATTAACCATAAACATGGCAGCCTTTCCCACCGCCGCAATGGCTTTGGAGGAGAAGAAAAAGGGAACCATGGCCCCTATAAATAAGGCTGCTAAGACAGGGGCTTTGTAAAGATCGATTCGGTCAATACCAGCGATACCAACGAAGGCTGCAAACAACGCCAGGGCCGTCAGTGCGGCAGAGGCTATGGCAAACCCTTTACCACTTGCAGCTGTGGTATTGCCCACCGCATCCAAGATATCTGTTCTTTCACGAACTTCATCTGGTAGGTGGCTCATTTGTGCAATTCCCCCGGCATTATCGGCAATGGGTCCAAAAGCATCAATGGCCAATTGCATCGCGGTGGTGGCCATCATTCCGGCAGCTGCAATGGCAACTCCGTACAATCCGGCAAGTAGATAAGAGACTACGATTCCCGAGGCCAATACCAGGATCGGCAAAGCGGTGGATTCCATTCCCACGGCTAAGCCGGCAATAATATTTGTGGCATGGCCAGTCGATGATTGGCGCACGATAGTGTTTACGGGCCGATTGCCAATCGAAGTGTAATGCTCAGTTATAAAACTCATGATGGTCCCAACCAGCAGCCCAACTAGTATCGACCAGAACACGTCGGCCCGATGAAACTCATAACCTCGGAGAGCCAAGGACTCTGGGAGCAGCCAGGTTACCAGAAAATAGCAAGCGATAGCCGTGAAGATTATGGAGGACCAGTTGCCCATGTTCAAAGCCTTCAGAACGCTGTCGGTATCTTTCTTTATTTTTACGAACCACATTCCCACTATTGAGAACAGCAGGCCGGTGCTGGCAATGAATAGTGGCAGGATAATTGTTGAGACACCTCCAAAGTTATCGTGGGCAACATCAATTTCCTGACCGAGAACCATAGCGGCCAGGATGGTTGCCACATATGACCCAAACAAGTCGGCGCCCATCCCAGCCACGTCGCCGACGTTGTCGCCTACATTGTCGGCTATAGTGGCAGGATTTCGGGCATCATCTTCAGGAATTCCGGCCTCAACTTTTCCAACCAGGTCAGCACCCACATCGGCGGCCTTGGTATAAATGCCTCCGCCGACACGGGCGAACAGGGCAATGGACTCGGAGCCCAAAGAGAAGCCGGCCAGAACTTCAATGGCAGTTCTCATTTCGATTCCGGTGCTGGCGGCACCCTGGGGGACAAATATGTTAACGAACAAAATGAATAATACTCCCAATCCCAAAATAGCAAGGCTACCAACACCCAGACCCATTACAGACCCTCCTACAAATGAGACCCTAAGGGCCTCTCTCAAACTGCTCCTGGCGGCTTGTGTGGTTCTGACATTAGCTCGGGTCGCGATCCGCATACCGAAGAAACCTGCGAGTGCTGAGAAAACCGCCCCAACTAAGAAGGCACCCGCAATGATGGGGTGAGAATCAGGAACCAGGGTCCCGGAGTAAGCCAGCAGCAGCCCGGCAACCGCGGCGTAGTAGGTCAGTATCCTCCATTCCGCTTGCAAAAAGGTCATGGCCCCCCTTGCAATGTAACCAGCAATTTCTTGCATGGTTTCGTTGCCCTCGTTTTGGCTGGTGACCCAGGCAGATTTTATAGTCATTACTGCCAGTCCCAAAATACCAAAAAGGGGGATTAGGTAAATTATATTAGACATTCGATTGGGGAACTATGATATGAAAAACTGGCGCAAATATAGACTTTTATCGGCCAAAATAACTCGATCCACTTGAATATTAAATCCCTGTCTTGACACCGGAAATCCTCCTTAAAAATGGAATCTGATCAGGTCGATTAGGAGCCACGGAGCTTATCAAGAAACTGATTCAACCGATCAACCTCGGCCTCGGAAAGATTGTCAAAAAAGCGGTCAAAATTCTGGAATACAGGATCCGATTTGGCGAGGAGTTCCAGCCCCTTTTTGGAGATCTGTATTTCCACTGCCCTTCGGTCGGCCAGGCTTTGACATCGGTCCAGCAGACCCTTAATCCTCAGCCTTTCTACGATGCGGGACGCATCGGACATTTTATCAAGCATCCTTTCTTTCACCAGGTTTACGGTCATCGGGGCGGGATATGCTCCCCTCAGGATCCTAAGGACATTGTATTGTTGACGTGTAATCTGGAGCGACTTGAATACCTCATTCATCTTCCCAACAAGAAAGTTATGAGTATAAATAATGTTGATTAACGCCTTTCGTTTTCCGGATCGGAACTCCTTTTGACCAATCTCCCTTTCTAAGCTCATAGTTAATTCTAAAGGCGAAAATTTAGCTTATATAGAGGGAGTCTAAAATTGCCAATGAAATAATACGCTAAAAGCCGAGATACTAGTTGGTGTTGATGAAATCCAGGAATTCCTTCTTGACCTCCTTGTCCCTGAATTTGCCGCTGAAGTGAGCCGTCCCGGTGGTACTGTTGGTGTCTCCAACACCCCGTGATGACACACAAAGATGGGTCGCGTCAATTACCACTCCTACGTCGTTGGTCTTAAGGGTTTTCATTATCTCTTTAGCAATTTGGACCGACAGACGCTCCTGCACCTGTGGTCTCCTCGCATAGTACTGAACCACCCGGTTTATTTTGGATAAACCAATGATCTTTCCGCTGGAGAAGTAGGCGACATGAGCTTTTCCGATTATTGGGACGAAATGGTGCTCGCAGCTGGAATAGAAAGTGATATCTTTTTCTACCAGCATTTCGCCGTAGTCATATTTATTATCAAATAATCGGATTTTCGGCTTGTTTTTGGGATTGAGTCCACTGAAGATTTCACGAACGTACATCTTAGCAACTCTTCTTGGAGTTCCATTTAAGCTGTCGTCGTTCAGGTCCAGACCCAAAATATGCATGATCTCCCTGAAGTGCTTTTCTATAAGGTCAATCTTCAGATCGTCGTCCAATTCGAAGGCATCTGCCCTCAATGGAGTCTCGTAAGATGTGCCCTCGCGCTCCTCACCGACCTCAACCTTCATCAAATCAGACTGCAGGGTATTCAACAATGTTTCTTTCGGTTTCATATAATGTGATTTTCAAATCAAGTTTGTGATCGATCTTCTGCCGGAGGATCGTCCAGATTATCTGGGCGATATTTTCGGCAGTAGGATTAAGTTCCTTGAATTCGGCAACATCCAGGTTTAAGTTTTTGTGATCAAATCGGTCCACAACATTCCGTTTGATCAGTTGGCTCAGCTCCTTTAGGTCAATCAAATATCCGGTTATCGGATCAGGTTCCCCTATAACCTTTACGAATAACTCGTAGTTGTGGCCATGGAAGTTGGGATTGTAACATTTGCCGAATGCACGTCGGTTCTCTTCTTCGGACCAACTAGCTACTTCCAATTGGTGGGCAGCATTGAAATGCTCCTTTCTGATAACGGCGGTTTTCATTCAATTGAACTAACACCTTTGGCTGGGGAATGTTGTGAAGTTACAATATAATTTAACATTTAGGGATGCCCAACTGGTTTTGAGGAGTCGCGTTTAGGTATATTTGGGCCGATCATAAATTGATCGCAAGTAAAGATTATGGACTTCAAGCAAATTGAACAAAACATCATTCAATATCGCGAAAAGGGGCAACGGATGTTTTCTACTTCTTCATTTCAATCCCAAAGTCTCGTACTACTGCACATGCTGAGCAAAATCGAGCCTTCGTTGCCGGTATATTTCATAAATACCGGCTACCTCTTCCCAGAAACCGTCCAGTTCAAAGAGAAAATAAAGAACCTATGGAGCCTCAATGTTATAGAAGTTAAACCGGCCACTCCGAAATACATGCAAATGGGCCCTGATGATAAACTTCTGTTTACTTCCGATCCTGACCATTGCTGCTATTTGAATAAAACCCAGCCTCTGGAGGGTGTTCTGCAAGCCCATGACATTTGGATAAATGGTATTCGAGCCGATCAAAGCCAGGTGCGCAGTTCCATGCTGGTAGAACAACCCGCCCCTTTTGGTACCGTAAGGTTCCATCCGATGTTGGACTGGACCAATCAAATGCTATATCGGTATATTCGTGACCATAACCTCCCACGCCATCCACTGGAGGAGAAAGGATATCAGAGTATTGGCTGCGAGCCATGTACCCGTAAGCTTGACATGGAGATGCAGGAAAGGGAAGCTCGATGGTTTGGGCTAAATAAGTTTGAGTGCGGATTACATGTAGACTTAGTCTCCAAAAACTAAAGACTAATGAAGATCTTAGTGACCGGGGGTGCCGGGTACATAGGCACTGAACTGCTCAGGGCCCTTGACCAAAACCCAGTGGTTGATGAGTTGGTCCTTTACGATAACCTTAGCACGGGCAACTCAAACTTCTTTTTAAACGGTCAACGTGAAAAACTGCACAAGGTCCAATTCGTTTTTGGCGAATTGCTTGACTCGCGCAAACTGAGGAAATGCCTGGACGGAGTGGATATCGTATATCACCTGGCCGCCCGGGTCACAACACCCTTCGCCAATACCGACCCTCATTTCTATGAGCAAATTAATCATTGGGGGACTGCGGAACTGGTTTACGCTATTGAGGAGAGCGATATAAAGAAGTTTATTTATACCAGCAGCGCATCCGTATATGGCTCCACCAAGGAAATCTTGAATGAACAGAGCATTCCGAATCCTCGAACTTTCTATGGGATTTCCAAATTACGCGGAGAGGAGCACGTTTCTCGCCTGTTTGAAAAACTTGACACGTATATTATCCGGTGTGGTAACATCTACGGATATAGCCGCTCGATGCGCTTCGACGCGGTTATCAACCGATTCATGTTCGATGCCAACTTCAAACACCGGATCACCATCAATGGAAAAGGCACTCAGCACCGGGCCTTCATTCACATTGATCCCGTAGTCCAGGCCCTATCGGGTATTATTGAAAACGAAGTGCCGGGGGGCACCTACAATTTAGTAGATCGAAATCTTCAGGTCCTGGACATCGTCGATACGCTCAAGGAGTTGTATCCTGATTTGGAATACATGTTCATAAACCAACATCTTAATCTGAAGCAGATGAAAGTGGATCCTGAATCGAGATTACGGCAGTACATTGATTTTAGCAATCCCAGAACTTTGAAAGAAGAGTTGAAGGGATATCTCGAATTCTTTTCATTTTAACTGGGCTCACAGATTTGGAGCACTGTTTGGACCATGCCCCAACTTTAACCATCCGTTACCCACGGCAGTACGTTAATCAGTCTCAAAAGTTGTATTGTACAAATACTGACAATTTTGTTCGTAAATGGACATTTTGGCACTTCGGAATTTAGGCCACTATTTTTTAAGGACCTGAAGATCAATGACTTGAAAAAGTTGGCATCCAATTGGATGTCTATATATGAGGGTCAGAAACTCAAAATAAACCTAAAGCAAATAATAAACGTAGAGGAGGAAAGGAGGCTAGCAAAATGAGCGGATTATTCAGGACAAATCAGTATTTAATATTAATGTTCAAGATTGTGGTTTCAACCCTGGCAATTACTCTAAGCTTTTCACTTAGCGCGGGTGTCCCTGATTTGAAAGGATCAGAGACTGAAGGATGCATGCCAATGGAATTGCCAAACTGAAGCCGGGGTGAAGAGAGCTTAGAGTTCCAATAGGTCTAAATTGGTGCGCTAGCCTTACTACCCGAAGAGATAAAAGTAATTGAGCACCAAAGCGGTCATAGTTTTGGTAAAAAAGAGAGCTAATGGGGCTCTCTTTTTTTCTTAGCCGCTTTTTGTGGCTTAGCAATACTCTTCAAACACCGCCACTAAATGGTCAGCGATCATTTCGGCCGAACGACCCTCAATATGGTGTCTTTCAACAAAATGTACCAATTCCCCATCCTTGAATAGACCTATTGACGGGGAGGAGGGAGGGAATGGCGCAGTGAATTCCCGGGCACGTGCTACCGCTTCGTGATCCACTCCGGCAAATACGGTGACCAAATTGGCAGGTTTCTTCGCAGAACTTTCCAAAGCCATTCTTACACCCGGTCGAGCCGCCCCGGCGGCGCAGCCGCAGACCGAGTTAATAACTATCAAAGAGGTGCCGGTATGATTTTCTAAGTGATCTTCAACTTCCGCCGCAGTCGTGAATTCCTGGAATCCAGCGGAAGTCAGATCGACCCTCATTGGGGCCACGAGTTGTTCAGGATACATATTCTTGGAGTTTAGAGTTTAAAATTTAAAAGTTTAAAAGTTCAGAACGATCACATAAATCCCAATTCCAGTTTGGCGCTTTCCGACATCATATCTGGAGAATAAGGAGGATCCCAGGTGATTTCAACATCTACATCGTTCACTCCATCAATCCCTTTGACTCTTGACTCAACTTCGCTGGGAATAGCTTCGGCTGAAGGACAGGCCGGTGAGGTAAGGGTCATGAGAATGTGAATATTATTAATTGGAAAGACATTGATCTCATAGATCAATCCCAATTCATAAATATCCACTGGGATCTCAGGATCATAAACCGATTTGATGGCTTCCTGGATCTTTTCTCGTAAATCTGATTCTGCCAGTTTGTCGGACATAAACTAGTTTGTTTTGATTGCCACTTGGCTCTTATAGGCCAAAGCGAATAATTTCATTTGCTTGATCATCGCGCCAAATCCATTTGACCGCTGACTTCCAATTACTTGCCTCATTCCAATCTTTTCGACAAAGTATAAATCCGCGTCTATAATCTCATCCGGAGTTCTATTGGATAGTACTCTAATCAGCAGACTGATCAGGCCCTTAGTGATTTCTGTATTGCTATCGGCCGTAAAATATACTTTGCCATCTTCGAAATCTGTTATAAGCCAAACCTTTGACTGGCAGCCCTTAATTATATTTTCCTCAACCTTGTATTCATCCGCCAGTGAAGATAGACCCTGACCTAGATCCATGATGTAGAAGACAATGCTTTCCTTATCATCCCCCAGAAAACCAAAGTCCTCCACGATTTGAGTCTGTACTTGATCAATCGATTCTATCATTAGCGGGCCCTTTTGACAATACCGGCAATTCCCTCGGCCAATATGTCTATTTCTTCTCGAGTATTATAAACCGCCATAGACGCCCGTACAGTTCCTTCAATATTCAGCAGCTTCATCAATGGCTGAGTACAATGGTGGCCGGTCCTCACGGCAATGCCTTTTGCATCGAGCATCATACCTACGTCAAAGGGATGAAAACCCTCCAGGTTAAATGAAAGTACGCTGACCTGGTCCTGGGCGTTGCCGACCGGTATGAATCCATCTATTTGTGCCAGAGTGTCTCTCGCGTAATTTATTAGATCAAGCTCATGGGCAGCAATGTTGTGCTTACCCAGAGTATTAATAAACTCAAAAGCCTTCTTCAAAGCTACTACATCAGCGATATTTGGGGTTCCCGCTTCAAATTTGTAAGGGATATCATTGTAGGTCGTTTCCTCAAAGCGCACCTCCTTGATCATTTCTCCACCACCTTGATAGGGGGGGATCTTTTCCAGGATCCGTCGTTTTCCGTAAAGCACCCCGGCCCCGGTTGGTCCATACATCTTATGACCCGAAAGACTAAAAAAATCGCAGTTCAAGTCTTGCACATCAATATTAAGATGAGGTGCCGCCTGCGCTCCATCAACAACGACGATTGCTCCGACCTCGTGGGCCGATGCAGTGATCTCTTTGATCGGATTAACGGTTCCAAGGGCATTTGAGGCATGCACCACCGAGACGACTTTGGTCTTTTCGGTAAGGAGATTCTCAAAGGCCGATAATTGCATTTCTCCCTTTTCATTGATGGGAACAACTTTCAGCTTGGCCCCTTTTGCCTCGCAAACCAACTGCCAGGGAACAATGTTGGAGTGATGCTCCAAACTGCTGATAATCACTTCGTCCCCTTTTTTTATCTGGCTTCCACCATAACTGGAAGCCACCAGGTTCAGACCTTCGGTCGTTCCCTTAGTGAATATGATTTCCTCGGGCTCATTGGAATTCACAAATTTGCTGGCGGCCTCCCTGGTTTCCTCGAAGGCGGAGGTGGCTTTTTCGGCCAGCGTGTGAATGCCCCGGTGGATGTTGGAATTGAAGCCGGTGTAATAATTAACCAATTCGTCAATTACCATACTTGGTTTTTGGGTGGTAGCGGCATTGTCCAAGTATACAAGCGGCTTTCCATTGACCTTTTCATCCAGGATTGGAAACTGCTCGCGGATCTTGTAAACATCAAACTTTTCAATTGCCGTTTTCATGCCAGGTGATTAGAGTGCTTTCTCCTGATTTAGCCAATGGGTAATCTTCTGATCCAGATATTCATGCAATTGGGGAATCTTCACTTTGTCTACCACTTCTCGGGCAAAAGCGTACAGCAGCAGCGCCTGTGCACTTTTCTTGCTTAAACCACGTGAGCGGAGATAAAAGAGTTGCTCCTGGTCCAGCTGACCAGTAGTAGCCCCGTGGGAACATTTTACATCATCTGCCCAAATCTCCAGCTGTGGCTTCGTGTTTATTGAAGCTTCTTCAGATATAAGTATGTTAGCATTGGACTGATATGCGTTGGTCTGTTGGGCTCCGGGGCGGACGAAGATTTTGCCGTTGAATACGCCGCTAGATTTTCCTCCCATGACACCTTTGTACAACTCGTTGCTGAATGACCTGGGCTGTCGATGATCTACCACAGTATGATTATCCACGTGCTGTTCCCCGTCTAGTAGAAAAAGGCCATTCATATGGGATTCGCAATGCTCCCCATCCAGTGAGATGTTCAGGTTATTTCGGATCATTTGGCCATTGAGCGTAACGGTGTGAGCGGCAAAATGGCTATTTGTTCCTTGCCAGACCTGGGTCATGCCGATGTGATAGGACATTTCATCATCCTGAATGACATAATATTCAAGACGGGCGTCCCGGTCTACTACAATTTCCGTTACTGAATTAGTGAAACTGGAACCCTCTCCAAGAGTCTTAGAGTGTTGGATAAACCGAGCCTGACTGTTGGGATGGACCACTATTAAGTTCCGGGGCTGATTGTAAACATCGCCATTGCCCGCGTCACTTATAAAATGCAGTAAAATAGGCTCTCCCACCACCTGTCCCGGCCCAACCTGAATAAAGGATCCGTCACGGCTCAGGCCTGTATTCAATGCTGTATAAGGATCCTGATCAACATTGGCATATTTGGCAAAATGCGTTTCGAATTTTTCAGGATCATCAACCATCGCTTGCCCTAACGTGGTAATCTTAATACCAGGGCCGGACGGAAGCGTCGACAGGTCTTTTCTCAGCGCACCATTTACGAAGACCAACCCAAAGGCGTCAACCGGTAACCTTATATTATCGAGAATCTGCTCATTCTTTAATTCTTTTCCTGGGCGAGGGGTCTTTAGGTCAAGATCCTCTTCGAGACGTTTGGAAATCGGCGTGTATTTATACTCCTCATCTTTAGGTCCTGGGAGGCCGACTTGATCAAACCGCGCAATCGCCTCCCGCCGGGTTTGATGCCAGCTGGACTCAGTTGCTCCGTTAAGTGAGGCCTCTAGTTCCCGGAACCTTTCTAGGAAGAACTCCTTCAGATGAACTTTGATGGCACCGTTATTCATGGGCGTTAGGCTGCTTTGATCCAATCGTAGCCCTTTTGTTCCAGTTCCAGAGCCAATTTCCTATCGCCAGATTTGACGATTCGGCCACCGTAAAGAACATGGACAAAATCGGGAATGATGTAGTTCAAAAGTCTCTGGTAGTGGGTCACTATTATGGTGGCGCTTGTGGGATTTCTTAATTTGTTCACTCCCTTGGCAACGATCTTAAGTGCATCAATGTCCAGCCCCGAATCGGTTTCGTCCAGAATCGAGAGTTTTGGCTCTAACATTGCCATTTGAAAGATCTCGTTTCGCTTTTTCTCACCTCCGGAGAACCCCTCATTTAAGGAGCGGTTCATAAGAGATTGGTCAATTTCCACCAACTTCATCTTCTCTTTCATTACCTTGAGAAAGGACACCGCATCCAACTTAGGCAGACCCTGGTGTTCCCTTATCTGATTCAAGGCGGTTTTAAGGAAGTTCGAGGAGCTCACCCCCGGTAATTCCACTGGGTATTGGAAAGCCAGAAAAACTCCCTCACGAGCTCGTTTTTCAGGTGACCATTCTAAGAGATTATGACCCAGGTAGCTTACAGTTCCTCCAGTTACCTCAAATTCCTCTCTTCCTGCCAGAACCGAAGCTAAAGTGCTCTTTCCGGAGCCATTCGGACCCATGATCGCATGGATTTCACCAGCTTTCACTTCGAGGTCGACTCCTTTAAGGATATCGTTACCGTTAATACCGGCGGTCAAATTATTTATACTTAGCATTTTGAGCTTCTGTTCTTAAATGATATTCTTCTTTAACTATGAAAGGCTGGCTTTTTGGACCAGCTGGACAGAATTGCTTCCAACGCTTTACCCGACGCTGCCCTCGAGGGTCAATGCCAATAACTTTTGTGCCTCAACCGCAAATTCCATGGGCAGTTGGTTCAACACCTCCTTGCAGTAACCGTTGACGATCAGAGCAACGGCACTTTCTTCGTCAATACCCCTCTGTGTGCAATAAAACAACTGATCCTCCCCGATTTTGGAGGTAGTGGCCTCATGTTCCACATGGGCCCCGGCATTCCTCGTTTCGATATAGGGAAAAGTGTGGGCTCCACATTGATCGCCCATAAGGAGAGAATCGCACTGTGAGAAATTACGGGCGTTCTCAGCCCGTTTCATCACCTTCACCAAACCCCGGTAGCTGTTCTGGCTCTTGCCTACAGATACCCCTTTAGAAACGATCCGACTTTTGGTGTTCTTACCGATATGGATCATTTTGGTGCCCGTATCAGCTTGCTGATAATTGTTGGTTACCGCAACCGAATAGAACTCCCCAATTGAATTATCACCTTTGAGAATGCAAGAGGGATACTTCCAGGTTATGGCTGAACCCGTTTCTACTTGAGTCCATGAGATCTTGGCATTGGTTCCTGCGCACAAACCCCTTTTTGTAACGAAATTATATATACCGCCCACCCCGTTCTTATCACCTGGGTACCAGTTCTGTACGGTAGAATACTTGACTTCCGCATCCTTGGCTGCATAGATTTCGACTACGGCGGCATGCAATTGGTTTTCGTCTCGTGCAGGAGCCGTACATCCTTCGAGGTAGCTTACATATGATCCTTCCTCAGCTACTATGAGTGTCCTCTCAAACTGACCGGTATTGGCCGCATTGATCCTGAAGTAAGTCGACAATTCCATTGGACATCGCACGCCTTTGGGAATATAACAGAAGGAGCCATCTGAGAAAACGGCCGAATTGAGTGCAGCAAAGTAATTATCGCGGGCAGGCACCACCGAGCCCAGATACTTCCTGACCAACTCCGGGTGGTTCTTTACGGCTTCGCTGAAGGAGCAGAAAATGACTCCTAATTCAGCTAGCTTATCGGAAAAGGTTGTTGCCACCGAAACGCTGTCCATAACCGCATCTACAGCCACACCGGTCAGCCTTTTTTGCTCTTCCAGCGAAATTCCCAACTTTGCGAAGGTGGCTTTCAATTCAGGATCCACATCGTCGAGGCTTTCCAGGGTTGCCTTTTGCTTTGGTGCGGAATAATAAATAATGTCCTGATAATTTATCTCCGGGTAAGTTACATTGGGCCATTGGGGTTCCTTTTGCTTAAGCCAATAGCGATAAGACTTTAACCTCCAATCGAGCAACCAGGAGGGTTCCTTTTTTTTGCCGGAAATGAAGCGAACTATATCTTCATTAAGGCCCTTGGGCACCGAGTCGTTTTCGATAGCCGTCTCAAATCCATATTTGTATTCGGATTTGGTGAAATCTTCCAGTATCTGATTGTCTTTGCTCATCGATGAAGGTTCAGAACACGCAAATTTACGCAATTCTACACCTTATTTTTAATAAATCTAAATAAAAATTCTACCAGATTGAACGAAGATAACCCAAGATAGTTGGGCTTGTTTGACCCCGGTTTGGTCAGGAGATTAGGATTCGATCCTCTCGAATTGAATATGTCGATTAAGGCTCTCCTCAAGGGATACGAGAGTTTCAGTGCGCTCGATCCCTTCTACTTTTTGGATTTTATCGTGAAGGACCTCCCGAAGGTGCTTGGTGTCTTTACAATGAATTTTGATAAAGATGTTATAGTTGCCGGTGGTATAGTGCATTTTAACTATCTCGGGAATATCTCTTAGTTTTACAGTGACTTCGTCGTAAAGTGAACTTCTTTCCAGGTATATTCCCAGAAAGGCAGTAACATCATAACCCAGTTTTGAATAGTCCATGCTCAGGGTTGTACCTTTGACTATTCCCATATCTTCCATTTTTTTCATTCGCACGTGAACCGTTCCTCCAGAAACATAAACTTTCTTGGCGACTTCGGTATAAGGGAGTTTGGCGTCCTCGGTTAGTAGGGTCAAGATCTTAAGATCTATGTTGTCAATTTCGTAATTTTTAGCCATTTCGCTAAGTTGTTTTTGATATATTGATACCGAATATACCTATTTGATAAATAATATCTAAATATTCGTTTATTTTATTGAAAAATTTTTAATATTTGATCTATTCTATTAGCTTTGTAGCAATCAATCGTTCTTTTGAGTATTGATTATACTGTAGGGTGATGAAATTGGCAGACATGCCCTCCTGTCTCGGGGGTGGAGAATTGGAAAAAATCCCTTTTTGGGACTAACCGCTCCGTGAAGGTTCGAATCCTTCTCCTACAGCCATTCTTTTGGGTTAATGTTGTTTATTTTGGGAAAGAGCCTGCATCCTCGCAGGCTCTTTTTTCTATTTCTGATTCTTCAAGATCTCAATTGCCTGATCCACGCTGCGTTCACTAAAGCCCAATCGATTTGCCAGATTGATACATAGCTGGTATTCATTTTTATGAAAAAAGCCATCTATCAAAGCCATGTATACAGCATCTCGCAACTGATCCTCCCGGTCTATTATGTTCTGAGGAACTACGAATTTCAAATTCTCCGCATCATCCAATATCTGCAAGACCTCTTTCGCAGACAGACCGTATTGCGCTGCTTTGGAGTGGAGCAGTTTCTTTTCGTTCTCATGCCAAAACCCATCGGCGATGGCAACCGCCACCAGGTTCTTGAAATGCTCAATTTTTACTTTTCTTACTTTAGTCCCTCCAGTCATTCTATCTTTATTTAGGTTATCATTTCAGGCTGGGACACCTATTTTATTTTACCGTTATTGGTTTTTAATTTATCATCAAGCTGAGATTTTCATAAATTAACACCCTTTCAACAATAAATTCTTTGAACAAGTATCAAGTAACCCGAATATAAAATAATGAAAGATTTTCCCTGGTTCAAGAGTTACCCGAAAGGAATTCCAAGAGAAGTCAATCCTGACCAATATTCTTCTTTATTGGAGATGATTGAGGAAAGTATCAAGAAGCACTCCGATCGGGTTGCATTCGAGAACATGGGTGCGAGCCTGACTTTTGCGCAGGTGGATGAAATGTCCAGTCAATTTGCAGCTTTCATTCAAAATGAGACCGGCCTCCAACCTGGAGACCGACTGGCTATTCAAATGCCAAATTTACTGCAATACCCAGTTGTTCTAGTTGGAGCGATGAAATGCGGTTTGATCGTGGTGAACGTGAACCCTTTGTATACGCCACGGGAGATGCTCCACCAGCTTAATGATTCGGGTAGCAAGGCGATTGTGATCCTAGCCAATTTCGCGGCCAACCTCCAGCAGATACTGCCGGAAATACAGCTGGACATGGTAATCATAACGGAAATTGGAGATTTTTTCACAGGCTTGAAGAAGATCATTACTAATTTCGTGGTCCGTAGGGTAAAGAAGATGGTGCCTGCTTATTCTCTGCCTGCGGCATTATCCCTCAATGTGGTGCTTTCCAAGGGCAAAAGTACAGATTACTTTAGGCCGGAAATAAAGCCATCTGATATTGCATTTTTGCAGTATACTGGAGGCACTACCGGCGTTTCCAAAGGGGCGACCCTTACCCACAAAAACGTATCCACCAACGTCCTTCAGGCTCGAAGTTGGTTCACAACTTTTCAGGAGGAAGGTGAGATTGTTATTACCGCGTTACCCCTTTATCACATTTTTGCTCTTACCGCTAATTGCCTTTTCTCTTTTTACATGGGAGCCAAGAATGTTCTGATCACCAATCCTCGGGATATCCCAGGATTCATTAAGGAACTTAGTAAACACCCGTATACCCTGATAACTGGGGTGAACACTTTGTTTAATGGAATGATGAACCATCCCGAGTTTAGGAAACTCGATTTCAAGCCTCTGAAAATCACAGTCGGAGGGGGGATGGCAGTCCAAAAAGCGGTAGCGGAACGTTGGAAGGAAATCACCGGATGCACCATCGCGGAAGGTTATGGGTTGAGTGAAACATCGCCCATGCTTACCGTGAATCCAGTGGATGGAACCAGCCGCATCGGTTCGATAGGACTCCCAGTACCGAATACGGAGATCCAGATAATGAGCGAAGAAGGACAATCCCTGGCTCTCGGAGAAATCGGAGAGATCTGCGCTCGAGGCCCTCAGGTCTTTCAAGGATACTGGGAACGACCGGACGAGACCAAGAATGCTTTTTTGGGCGATTGGTTCCGGACTGGGGACATCGGGGTAATGGATGAAGATGGCTTCGTAAAAATTGTTGACCGTAAAAAAGACATGATCCTGGTCTCCGGCTTCAATGTCTATCCCAATGAGGTCGAGGATTGTGTGGCCATGCATCCTGGAGTGCTGGAGGTAGCGGCTATAGGAGTAGCCGATGCCAAATCGACCGAGGCAGTCAAAATCTTTGTAGTCAAGAAAGTGCAGACCCTGACCGATGTAGAATTGGAGGAGCACTGCCGCAAAAGTCTGGCAGCATATAAAGTTCCTAAGCACATTGAGTTTCGCGAGGAACTTCCAAAGACTAACGTGGGAAAGATTCTAAGGCGGGCTCTGAAAGAAGAGAAAACGGGGTGAAGCAGTGTGGCAGTGTGAGAGCGCAATAGAGTGGCAGTAAAGCAAAGTGGCAGTTGGTACTCCAGCATAGACCATTGAGAATTGACAGTAAGTCAAATCTGAATTTTGAGTCGGCCACGGTTATTTTGACGTCCCCCGGCTCCTAGCCCTGATCTTCTTATATTGATTGATCAGTCCATTAGTGGAGGAATCATGAGTTGTGACGTTCGCGTCATCCTGCAACTCGGGCAAAATCCTTCCGGCCAGCTGCTTACCTAGTTCGACACCCCACTGGTCAAAACTGAATATATTCCATAAGACGCCCTGTACAAAAATCTTGTGCTCGTACATTGCGATCAGGCTTCCGAGGGATCGAGGATTTAATTCCTCAAGCAAGATGGAATTGGTGGGCCTGTTGCCTTTGAATATCTTGAAAGGAGTCAGGAACTCAATCGCCTCATCAGAATTGCCTGCAATGCGCAGCTCAGACTGAACTTGCTCACGGTCTTTTCCATTCATGAGGGCTTCCGTTTGGGCAAAGAAATTGGATAGAAGCTTCTGGTGATGGTCTCCAATTGGATTGTGACTGATGGCCGGAGCAATGAAATCGCAAGGGATCAACTTGGAACCCTGATGGATCAGCTGGTAGAACGCGTGCTGACCGTTGGTACCCGGTTCGCCCCATATGATTGGACCCGTTTGATAGTTTACCTCTGAGCCTGCTCGATCCACGTATTTTCCATTACTTTCCATATTTCCTTGCTGGAAATAGGCCGCGAAGCGATGCAGGTATTGATCATAGGGCAAAATAGCCTCCGATTCAGCACCGAAAAAATTGTTATACCACAAGCCGATTAAAGCTAATATGACCGGGATGTTGTGGTCGAAACTGGACTCAGCAAAATGACGGTCCATAGCGTGTGCGCCTTCCAGCAATTCTACAAACCGATCATAACCGATGCTGCATGCAATGGAAAGGCCGATAGCGGACCACAGCGAATACCGCCCGCCAACCCAATCCCAGAATTTGAACATATTCCCTGGGGCGATACCGAACTCAGTAACTTGGTCGGTATTGGTTGAGAGGGCAACGAAGTGTTTCTTAATATACTCCTGGTGTACCGCCTTTTCCAGAAACCAGCTTCTCGCGGAATAGGCGTTGGTCATGGTTTCCTGAGTGGTAAAGGTCTTGGATGCGATTATGAACAAAGTTCGATCAGGTTCCAGGCGGTGTAGAGTCTCAGCTAAATGCGTTCCGTCGACGTTTGAGACAAAATGAGTTTCAATCTCTGGGTTTCGGTAGGGCCGAAGGGCTTCAGTGACCATCAAAGGACCCAGGTCGGAACCGCCAATACCTATGTTGACAATCTGCCTTATAGATTTACCGGAATACCCCTTCCACTCGCCGTGATGGAGCTTTTGTACGAAGCTCTTAATTTGTCCTAGCACTTGGTTAACTTGGGGCATCACATCTTCCCCGTCCACCTTGATCGGCTGATTTGCACGGTTGCGTAGGGCAACGTGAAGGACCGCACGTCCCTCAGTTCCATTTATCTTATCCCCATTGAAAAGTTTTTCGATACTGCCCCGAAGCTCCATTTCATTGGCAAGACCTAGCAAGAGGCTGATGGTCTTATCGGAAATTAGGTTTTTAGAATAATCGATCAGAGTGTTTTCGAAATGTGCGGAGAACTTCTCGACCCTTCGATCATCCTGGTCGAACAAGGCCGAAATTGATTGGGTTTTCATCTGCTCAAAGTGAGCTGTCAGATTTTTCCAGGATTCTGTTTCAGTAGGATTTTTTGAGGTAAGCATCTTCGTGCGTTAGGAGCGTTTAAAAGTATTGAATAAATGTCTAATTCTACCTTCAATCAATCGGAGAATCTTACTGAATCAGCTAGACCGCGGATTACCGACGGTTTTAACTGGGTATGACGATAGTAGAGTGATAGTAGCTTCTCGCATGGGTGGTGCGAAGATCTACGATTCCTTCATCGCACCTTGCTCTACGGAAGGGTCCCTCAAGTAAAGTAATACGTAAACATTATATCGGATTCGGGCCTCAAAACCTAGCTTCAGAACCCTTATTACGGCCTTTATGGGCGTATAAGGAAATTTTTATCCAATGTTATTTTTCATATATTTGGTCAGTGAGGATTGCACATCTCTCAATAGCCGACATCTAAATGCGGAAGCCCAATTATCGAAAAATAATCTTCGCTGTTTTTTTGGTATTGTCCGCCTATTTTATTTTGATCTCCTTTCTCATAGAGATCGAAAAGACTCACCCAAAAGGGACCATTATAACCTACTTTGATGCGATATGGTATTCGCTGGTCACCATAACAACAGTGGGCTATGGAGACTTCTATCCGGTCACAACTGAAGGTCGGCTAATTGGTTACGCGTTCATCTTCGTGGGCGTAGGTATTTATGGTTTTTTGATTGGACAAATCTCAAGCATATTGACTATGATAAGGGAAAACAAAAAATTAGGATTCGCCGGAACTCATTTTGAAGATCACGCGGTCATCATAGGATGGAATTCGTATGGAAAGGCTGTGGCCAATCAGTTGGTAGGAGTTGGAAAAAAGATCGCTGTTGTCACCGACAGCCGAAACGATGTGGATCTGATCCGCGAAAAATATCCATCCAAGCTGGTCTATACTTTGTTCGCCGACTATAACAACTTTGAATTCATCAAGAAAACCAATATCGATAAGTCGATAATAGTCTTTATAAACCTTAATGACGATACCGAAAAGCTGGTCTACATCCTTAACCTGAAGAAATACTTTACTGGTCTGAAATTCGTGGTCACATTGGATAACGGAGACCTGAAAGGGACGTTTAATAGTGCGGGAGTGACTTATACTATTTCGAAGCACGAGATTTCATCCAAACTTTTGGCGAGTTATATCTTTGAACCGGACGTTGCTCTTTATAGCGAGGATATAATGTCTTTTCCGCAGAGTGAGGAGGACTTCGATATCAAAGAGTTCAAAGTCACTGTCGAGAATCCCTATCTCGGCGTAACCTATGGCGAAGCTTTTTTGGACCTCAAAAAGACCTACAATTGCGTCCTGATCGGGCTTTCCAAGCCTCGCAAAGGCGGCAACAAGCTGCTCAAAAACCCTGGGGACAATGTTAAAGTTGAACTGGGGGACTATCTTATCCTGATCATGAACGGCAGGGCCGAAAAGAACCTAGCCAGAATGTTTAAGATCCAGGAAGGGTATTAAGAGGACTAATTACCTGGTAATTGGCACTTAGTACTTAGTCCTGCCCTCTTTCACCGGCCAGCTTCTCCTTGGACACCTGCCTACTGCCACGCTGCCAATTTCCAACTGCTTGATCAGCTATTATCTCCAAGGAAAACCATCGCACTAAGGATAAATCCAATTGCGGTAATGGCTGGTGGCAGTCCGCCCATCTGATAAGAAAGATAGAGCATAATAACGGACAGAATAATAAGGATTATGGCAACGATTTTTTTCATAGTTCTAACCCATCCGGAATGCGACCGTTCAGCGAGTAAATTCCAACTGCACAAACCCCAGGTCTCCTGCTAACTGTTCTACTACCTATTTCACTGCTACCCTCTTAAATCGCGCCTGGGATTTCGGTGGCCTCCGGTTTAGGAGGGGCTCCAATGCTTTTCTCCACGAATTTCTGAACGGTCAGACCTTGTACGAGAATTGAGAATACCACAACCGTATAAGTACAGGTTACTATCAATCCGGTCACATCCGTTGAACCTGAAGTTACCGCGGGCAAGGAAAGGGCTAGGGCAACCGAAATGCCACCTCTAAGGCCACCCCAGGTGAGTATACCTATCACGTTCTTTTCGAATCTCTTAAAGGGCAACATGGCCGCTATTGGAATTCCAACGCCAAGGGCACGGGCGGATAGGACCACCACAATGGCCACCACTGAGGCAATCAGAAAATCAAGGCTGAATTTGGTCGAAATGATGATCATTTGAAGGCCAATCAGGATGAATAGAACTGCATTTAGGGCCTCATCTACAAGGTGCCAGAATTTATAGACGTACTCACCCGTAACCTCTGAAAGCGCCTTACTCCGGCCCTTGTTTCCCAGAAAGATTCCCAATACCACCATGGCCAACGGAGCCGAAAATTGAAAGTAGTTGGCCATTTGGGTGCCAACCATTACCAGCGAAAGGGTAAGCAGAACTTCCAATTCGACGTGAGCGTTGTCAATAGGTTTGAGCAGCTGGAATCCGATGATCCCACATAGAGACCCTAACAAAACGCCACCTCCGACTTCGATCAGAAAAAGAGAGACAACACTGAACGCACTGATCTCACCACCATGCGCGTGTCCTCCAATGCCAGCGACACTGGCTATAGTCAGGAACACGACTACGCCAATTCCATCATTGAACAAAGATTCCCCGGCAATTTTGATTTCGAGGTTTTTGGAGACACCCATTTTCTTGATCAAGGCCAAAACCGCGATCGGGTCGGTAGGGGATATTAGAGCCCCGAATAACAAACACATCACGATCGGAACTTCAAGACCAAGGAAACTAAATACATAGTACATGGCGAAACCAACGGCGAAAGTTGAGATGATCACGCCTCCGGTGGCTAGAATCAAAACGACCCATTTCTCTTCGGCCAGTTTCTTAAGATTTATGTCCAGAGCTCCGGCAAATAGGAGGAAACTCAACATTATATCGAACAATACCTCGGTGAAATCAAAATCCGTCATCAAGGCAATCACGGCGTGCTTCAAAGGTTCATAAATCAATCCTATCAGAAGGATGGTAGCTGACATGCAAATGGCCAGAATCATGAGCCCTATGGTCGAAGGCAATTTGATCCAGTGGATATTGATATACTCAAAGGCAAAAGCTATGAAAATCAGCAACGTGATCAATTGAAGTATCGTGAGTCCGACTTCCACTTGCTCCGGATTGCTCCAGCTTCCCTCAAGGCCATCATTGGCGGCTATCGTAGCGGTGGTGGAATAGAAGTTGCCCTCACCCGGAACATCCAGGGACCAGCATTCACCCGCTTCCCGATCATTGGCGCTAAAGTTCTCCAGAGATGTCTTGTAGCGAATCTCAGTTCGGGTTCCGTGCTCCTCGCCAGCATGCGCCTCATGCTCCTGAGAAAAGCCTAGCACAAAATTAAATGAGAAGACCAGGGTGAGAAAGGGACGCAGTAGGTTTGTCATGACGGAAATTAGAATGGTAAAATAGGATTAAAAGAACCTTTAGTATGACTTGGAATTTATAAAGAAATTGGAAATTATGAAAGTTATCTCAGGAGGATAACATATCCAGCCCGCTGAACAGGGAATCTACTTCTTCAATAACATGGACCCGTAGGAGTAGCCTCCACCAAATACGGTGACCGCGATCAGATTACCCTTTTTGTATTTATGCCAGTTTTCCCCCAGAACAATTCCGCAGCCGGCTGCCCCAGTATTTCCCAGATATTCGATGTTTGAAAGGGCTTGCTCCTCAGACAATTGAAGATTATTAACTACATTCTTTATTATCCGCACGTTAGCCTGATGAGGGACTAGGTAGTCCAGGTCCGAGACGCTGTAATTGTTGCGGGTTAAGATGTCTTCGGTGGCTTTTGCCATGTAAATACAAGCGTTAATGAACACATCTTTGCCAATGGCCATTTCCAAACCGCCGTTAGAGGGGCTGAGGCTGACGCCATCCATCGCTTTGCCTACGTTTGCGGCCCCCGAAGTAAGAATGTCTATAACCTCTAAATCCAATTTTCCGTGGCGCTCCTGGGTAACCGCCAGGGCGCAAGCCCCATCACCCCAGAGATGACCTGCCTTAGGATCTTTTTCGTCCCGATACAGGGTATTGTGCTCGGTGATTAGTACCAAGGCCCGCCGGGCCTTATTCAGAGCAAAGTAACCCTGGACCACCTCCATACAATTGATGAGCGACGAACAGGCAGAAGACACCGAAAATACAGGAATCTCATGGATGTCCAGAAAGTGCTGAACCGAATGGGCAGCGGAAATGATAGTGTCATATGGAGTGTATGTTCCACAAAGGATCAGGTCGAACTCTTCGGGATGAAATTTTAATTCCTTTATCAGGGCCTTGGTAGCCTCCACTGCCATAGTGTTGGTATTCTCTCCTGATCCCGCTTCCCGCCTTTCGAGGATACCGGTCCTTTCAAATATCCAGTCATGAGTCAGACCGTTCAGTTCTTCAAAATACTGATTGCGTACTGTCTTCGAGGGCACATAACTCGCAACTTTGTGTACAAACATCGATCGGAGTTTGTTCTTTCTAGCCTTATCCAGACGAATTAAATGGTCTAACGTAGCTGAGCAAAGGTCGGTTCCAAATGGCTCGTATAAAAATTACTGACTAAAAAACTGTCGGTCAGCCGCACGCTTGCGGTGCAAGATTTGGAAAGTCACCGAAGTTAATCGTGCAAGAAATTGAGAATCAATGGCTTAATTGTTGGGTTGTGCGCGGTTCTAGTTTAGTTAATTGTCACAAAACATCTCAGATCTAAGCGTACCGCCCATGAGATTCCCCAGATTCAGGTAGAACGCGAAATCGAGGGTTGAAGTTAAAGTTAATAGCACAAGAGATACTTATTGAGGTTTTCGTCTGAGAAGATTGCCGGTATCCAACTACCAACCGGGTTAATTGTATCAAACAAACCAACTGGCAGTACCTTAAAATACCCAATAGGAATTGGCACATATATAAGGCCCGCGAATGATCCCATCCCGATTATATAGAAAAAAAAGCAACCTCAATCCTACCCTTGACCAATAGGAAGCAATAGGGAGCTATCCCCATAGCTGAGAAATCTATAGTCATTTTCCAGCGCCTCCTGGTAAATTCTAGTCCAGTCCTCTCCGACGTATGCGGCAACCAGGAGCAAAAGCGTGGAGCCGGGAAGGTGGAAATTTGTGATCATACCATTACATATTTTGAACTCGTAGCCCGGTAAAATGAAAATTTCGGAGTCTCCGGTAAGAACTGTCAAGTTATTATCATCCATATATTGCAACACCCTTTGGATTGAATCCCTCGCCGGGGGAAGTGGCTCATTTCTGTTGTGGTAGGGTTCCACCTTGGATATAAGAAATCTCGCATTGGGCTTGGTCATGAGCTTGATGCCAAACCAAAAAACGGACTCCAGCGTTCGCATCGAAGTTGTTCCTACGGCTATTACCACGGGGATCTTGGACAGGGCCTCCAACAGTCCCCGGTCCAGAGAAATGGTTTCGGTATGTATCGGATGGTCCAAGGCGTTGGAGGTTTTGATGGGAAGAAAGGTGCCGGCACTTACATGAAGGGTGGCAAATTTAATGGAGAACCCCGATGCTCCCAACTGGTCCACATGACCATCCGTAAAGTGAAGCCCCGCGGTAGGCGCTGCCACGGCTCCCTCTACTTGAGAATACACGGTTTGGTAGCGTTGCTTGTCTAAGTCGGACGAGGGTCGGGTAATATAGGGAGGAAGGGGCATGTTCCCGACAAATTCCAGTATCTCAGAAAAGGGCTGTTGATTTTCCCAGTTGAATTCGATGAAATCATTCTCTCGATCAACCCAGGAAGCGTGGATTAGCATTTTATGACCTTCAATATTGAGCTCCTTAATCAGCGTTTGACCGCCTTTCCACTTACGCTTGTTCCCCACAAAGCACCTCCAGACACACGAATCAGCCGTGGCCATGGCTCGATAAATTTCGACAGGGCTTACCGGATTAAGAAGAAGGATTTCAATGCCAGCCCCGGTGGTCTTCGTGAAGAATATCCTTGCTGGTATTACCTTTGTGTTGTTGAAGACTAAAGTCGCCCCTGCCGGAAGTAACCCCCCCAAATCGGAAAATCCATGATGTGAAATAGTCCCTTGCCGATAGACCAGGAGCTTGGATTGGTCCCTTCTTTCCAACGGAAACTGGGCTATCCTCGATCCGGGAAGTTGATATGAATACTCTGATATGTTAATAGCTTCCGGGATCATGCCAATAGGGGAGTCCAAAATAGGCTAATAGAGCCATAAACTTGTTCAGTTTTCGGATTTTGATGCGGAAAGCATTTTGATGGACGGAAGCTTATGAAGGAGCTGCACAAGCCACCTACTAATTTTCAGAAAAATCAATGGATGATCAAATCAGACATGGATGAATCAATGAAGAAAGGTGAGCTAGGATAGTGTGTTTTAGCGTGATTTATAACCGATTCATCAAACGACGCCGATCCGGAAAATATTGATTCAGATCATCCCGAAGGAAGAGCATTTCGTCTCCAATGGATGAATAGGGTTATGGAATCATCGCCTTAAGGATATGGAGAGCGGTAAATATTCGCGATGAACATATGGAGCTGCTCTAAGTTTTACACAACGCTTATTGTTCCCTTGTGAGACGCTAAGGGTCGAGATCAACTGGCCTGGGACCGCTTAACCACATTAACATTGCGAGGTTTGAGCACCGCAGCATGGCTACGGCTTACCGTATGCAGACGACGTTCATGAATCCCTTAGCCTCAGAGCGGTCTTCGGGGCGAAGCCCGGGCGAAGGGCAGTGGGAGTCCCTGAATATCCAATAATCAATAATCGATGTCCAATGGGCAGTTACCCGAAAGTCGAATATTGAGTGTCGGATATTAGATGTTGTGCATAGCAATTCATCTATTCGGCAGTTAAGACATATCCTCAGATGTCTCATCGCCTTCACCGACCGGCTCAACTGCTGTAGTAATCGATGCAATGTCCCATTCGTCGATATACCGTAAGTAACAGGGCTTCTCATTTCTGAGAAGGTCCAGAACCGGATAAAAGTCCTTAGCCTCATAGTGCAGGGAGATGTAATCAGAACTGCTTTTCTCGTCGCTATCCGGCATAGTCGTCCCGTCACGGTGGAAATAAGCTCCACCCAGAAGTGAGTCCCCATGTCCCCTTAATCCCAAGATTGCTTTGTACTTATAGTTTTTAGTATTCTTACCACCTCCATAGTAATAAACTTCGTATCCTTTGATTTCTTCAACGAATGGCATATCGGGTAAAAGGTTTAATTAGTATTTTGTCGGTTTAAAATACATGAAAATTCAGGAATCGCAAAAAACCGATCAAAGATTTTGCGCTGACACCTCAACATTGGCGACTCGAGTTTCAATCGATGCCTGGACAGCATGACCACCAAGATAGAGATCAAAAAATTGACGCTGAAGTTCAAGTTTAGAGCGGGAACCTCCAGAGGTTTCATGGAGTTCCGCGATACGTGGCTCCTAATTATTTCGAATCCGGATCAACCCATTATAGGCATTGGTGAATGCGCCCCCTTACCTGGCCTGAGCATAGAAGCAGGGACCAAGTTCGAAAGAAGATTGGCCCAGACGGTGGAGATGATTCGGAGGCTGGTGGCCAGAGGCCACCCTTTGTCTCTGGATCTTGCCAGAAAAATCCCAGCGGATTTGAGGTCTGTTCGATTCGGGATGGAGACGGCTATCAAAGACTATCAAAATGGTGGTAAGAGACTATTATTTGAAACAGACTTCTGGCGGGGCTCAATGCAAATTCCCATTAATGGTTTGGTTTGGATGGCCTCTGCTGATCAAATGATCCAGCAGGTGGAGCAGAAGTTCGAACAGGGTTTCCGCTGCATCAAGATGAAAATTGGGGCGCTGGATTTCCATGAGGAGCTGAAGGTATTGGCATACATCCGGAAGGCCTATGCTCCCGGGGAGCTGCAGTTAAGAGTTGATGCTAATGGTGCGTTCGACGCAACTCAGGTAATGAACAAGCTTGATCGGCTCAAAGAATTGGACATCCATTCCATCGAGCAACCTCTTAAACCAGGTCAGACCGACATTATGTCGAAACTATGCGATCAAAGCCCCATTCCCGTAGCCTTGGATGAGGAATTGATTGGAATACGGTCAACCAAGGATATGAAGGACCTATTAGACGCACTTAGGCCCGCTTATGTTGTGCTAAAACCATCCCTTTTGGGAGGATTTGACGCATGTAAGGAATGGATTAAAGCGGCCGAGCACAGAGGAATCGGCTGGTGGATTACTTCGGCCCTTGAATCAAATATCGGCTTGAACGCTATAAGCCAGTTTACCTCCACGTTTAGACCAAAACTACCCCAGGGATTGGGAACCGGAAGCTTGTATGATAATAACCTGGATTCTCCCTTGCGGGTGGAGAATGGATTCTTGAGCTACCGGCCCGAGCAATCTTGGAACCTACGAGAGTTGATTGACTAAACGGCCTTGCGAAGCTCGAATATTGTGATTTCGGGTGGGATTCCAATTCTCCCTGGAAAACCTAAATAACCAAAGCCACGATTTACATATAGATATTGACTTTCCTGCTGATATAAGTCGGCCCACTCCTGGTAAAAATATTTTACCGGGCTCCATCTCAATCCACCGATTTCTACCCCGAACTGCATGCCATGCGTATGTCCGGAGAAGGTGACGTCAATATCGGGAAATTCGGGCAGCACTTCCGCTTTCCAGTGACTGGGATCATGAGACAGCAGTAGTTTTACGGAGGCCTCAGAAGTGCCCTGATGAGCCTGGGTGAGGTTACCGTGTTTAGGAAAGCGTGCTTTGGAACTCCAGTTCTCAATACCTATCACCGCCATTTTTTCGCCGTGGATGTCCAGGATCCTATTTTCATTGAGCAGCAGATCCCAACCCAGCAAACGGTGGACCTGCTTCAAATCCTCCAGATTCTGTTTTTTGGTTTGAGCATCGGGCCAGTAGACGTAATCACCGTAGTCGTGGTTTCCCAGGATGGAGAATACTCCCAACGGCGCTCGTATCCGATTGAATATGTCGACATATTCTGACATTTCCGAAGCACGGTTATTAACCAGATCACCGGTAAAGAAAATGAGCTCAGCATTCTGATTCATCAGCATTTCCACCCCGCGCCTTACCGCCTTCTTGCTCCAGAAACTACCCGAATGTATGTCTGATATTTGTGCGATCCGCATGCCATTTAGTGATGTGGGAAGGGCAGGCAGCTCAATAGACCGGGTTCTTATCCTATAGTCATGAGCGCCGCTCAGGATTCCCCAGCTTATGCCCACAACCGGTATCGAAGAGATTAGCAGTCCGGATTTGGCCAGAAACTCCGATCGGGGTATGTTGTTTCCAGGCAGTGAATCCGATTCGGTACCCTGTATCATTTCCTTTGCTTTAAGGAATCCCAGGTAAGCCAGCCGACCTACGTCCTCCAGAACAAGTAATACCAGCCAAAGCGTCTTTGATAGATAGTTTGTGAAGAGCAATACCATGATGAAAGTTTTGGACAGCCGTACCACCTTGTCAGGATTTCCGAAGTGATAGGTGAATAATCCGATAATGGAAATTACGGTGAGAGCCCAGTAAACCCCCTTGATAATTTGCTGGATCTGATTGGGTAAGTTGTGGATCGCGGTCTTGAGCCCCTCATAAACATAAAGGTCAATTAGAACCAAAACCAGCGAGAATATAGGAATGATTACCAGTTTGCCCATAGGAAGGGATTGCAGATCGAACTTCTTTCAGGTTTATTCAACAATAACGAATCAAATGGTGAAGTTGTTCATACCAGGTCTCAAGTGCAAACTTCCAAATCTCAAGATGCGGCACACCCAAAATTCCACATTCTCAACCCCAACTGCTGCGCTGATACGCTATTTCACCGCTAAGCTACTTGTCTACAATCTTCCTGGAAACCATCTCCATCCCTTTGCTGGCAGTTTGTTCAATCAAATGCAAATTGGAACGGGGAATTACGGTTGGCATATTTGGATCGACTACGTAGATCGAGGCCTGTTCAGGAAAAGCATCCATTAGACCGGCCGCCGGATACACGACTAGAGAGGTCCCGACAACCAAACCTATTTCAGCACTTGATGCAACTTCACTAGCGCGCTCCATAGATGGGACCATTTCTCCAAACCACACCACATTCGGTCGCAGCTGGGAACCTTTTTCACAAAGGTCTCCCAAATTCAGTTCCCAGCCGTCGATGTCATATATGAGGTTAGGGTCAGCGGTGCTTTGAGATTTAAACAATTCCCCATGGAGATGCAACACGCTGGAAGATCCCGCCCGTTCGTGCAGATCATCCACATTTTGGGTTATGATACTGACGGTGAACTTCTGCTCAAGTTCCTTCAATATCTGGTGCCCCCTATTAGGTTTTGCCTGGCGCGCCGCCTTTCGGCGTTCATTGTAAAACTCCAAAACCAATCCGGGGTTGCTTTCCCAGCCTTGGGGAGTTGCGACCTCCATGACGTCATATCCTTCCCAAAGACCGCCTGAGTCCCGGAAAGTTGGAATTCCGCTCTCAGCACTAATTCCAGCACCGGTCAGCACTACCAAATGAGGTTTCGGCATTCAGTTTGAAGAAAGATCAGCTTTTCCGTCTAAACCGGCGCTTCTTATCTGGAGCTTTTGCTGCCAGTTCAAGGCACTCTTCTAAAGTGAGATCTTCCGGCTTTTTGTCCTTTGGGATTCGGACGTTTTTCTTTTCAACTTTTATGTATGCACCGTAGGGGCCGTTCACAACTTGAACATTAGCATTGTCGGGAAATGACTTGATAACCTTTTTCGCTTCTAGCTCTCGCTTGACATTTATTATGTCTATAGCTCGATGCGCCTCAATAGTCAGCGGATCGTCTTCCTTACTCAAGGAGTAAAATTTGCTCTTGTGTCTCACGTAGGGGCCGTATTTTCCGATACCCACAATAAGGTTATCATCTTCGAACATTCCCAGATCCCGAGGCAGTTTGAAAAGGTCCAGAGCCTCGTCCAGGGTTATGGTTTCAATTAACTGCCCTTTACGCAGGCTTGCGTACTTCGGTTTTTCATCTTCCTCCTCACCACTTCCCAATTGAACGTAAGGGCCAAATTTCCCCAGCTTAGCCAGAACTTGCCACCCAGTTTCCGGATCGGAACCGAGCTCTCTGGCTTTGCTGACCTGGCTTCGCTCAATACCTTCAGTGCGTTCAACTTTGGAATGGAAACCGCTGTAAAAGCCTTCGATCATTTTGTCCCATTGCTTGATGCCATTTGCGATTTCATCGAATTCCTTTTCAACTGTGGCCGTAAAGGAATAATCAATGACATTCGGGAAATGGGCCGCCAGAAAATCGTTGACGAGCATAGCAATGTCAGTTGGGAAGAGTTTGTTTTTCTCCGCCCCGGTAATTTCTGACATGGTGTGATCACTTATGACACCGGATTTCAGAGTCAATTCCTGATAATTGCGATCCTTGCCGTCGCGAGATTCCTTTTCCACGTAACCCCGCTTTTGAATGGTGGATATAGTTGGAGCATAGGTGGAGGGACGTCCAATACCCATTTCCTCCAGTTTCTTAACCAATCCAGGTTCCGTATATCGCGCTGATGGTCTTGAGAATCGCTGTCGGGCAGTCATTTCAACCAGTTTTAAATCCTGTCCAATTTGCATAGGAGGTAGCACTTTTTCGCCTATTGGGCCACCCTCTTCGTCCTCAGTGGACTCCAGGTGGACTCTCAGGAACCCATCGAATTTAATGACCTCACCGATGGCGCTTAAAGTTCGGGCTTGATTTGAAATGGCGATGGTGACCAGGGTCTTTTCCAACTGAGCGTCGGACATTTGGGATGCTATCGCGCGTTCCCAAATTAACTCGTAAAGTCTTGATTCATCGTAGCCCTCGCCAATTTCATGAATCGTGAAATTAGTTGGTCGTATGGCCTCATGAGCCTCTTGGGCACTTGCAGATTTGGTCCTAAATTGACGAGACTTTGAGTACGGATCCCCAAAGGCCTTCACTATCTCCGCCTTAGCATTGCCGATTGCCTCGGCAGAGAGGTTTACCGAGTCAGTACGCATGTAAGATATCTTACCGGACTCATAAAGGCGCTGGGCTACGCTCATTGTTCTGGAAACCGAAAACCCCAGTTTCCGTCCAGCCTCTTGCTGTAAAGTGGATGTGGTAAATGGGGGCGCCGGGGATTTCTTAGCCGGTTTTTTCTCAAGATCCTTAATCGAGAACTTGGCCAGAATGCATTGTTCCAGGAATGTGTAAGCTTCATCTGTCGTTGCAAACTTCTCAGGCAATTCGGCTGAAAAGGTTTTACCTCCTTCCAATTCAAATAGAGCGGTTACTTTGAAGGACGAGGAACTGCTGAAGCCTTCGATTTCCCGTTCCCGTTCGACGATGAGCCGGACCGCAACAGATTGAACCCTTCCGGCCGACAATCCCTTTTTGATCTTCTTCCATAAGACCGGAGATAATTCAAAGCCCACTAAACGATCTAGGATTCTGCGTGCCTGTTGCGCATTTACCAAGTCCAAATCGATATCTCTTGGATTTTCCAGCGCCTTAGTTATGGCGTTCTTAGTGATCTCTCTAAAGACAATGCGTTTTGATTTGTCACCAAGTTCCAAGGCTTCCATCAAGTGCCAGGATATCGCCTCACCCTCGCGATCATCGTCACTTGCCAGGTATATTGTTTCGGCATCTTTTGCCAACTTCTTGAGCTGCTTCACAACCTCCTTTTTATCGTTCGAGACCTCATAGGTGGGCACAAATCCGTTCTCAACGTCTACGGCCATACCCCCCTTCGGCAAGTCGCGAACGTGCCCGTAACTTGAGGTAACTTTGAAGTCCTTACCCAAGTAGCCTTCTATGGTTTTGGCTTTGGCGGGTGATTCTACAATAACTAAATTCTTGGCCACTTTGCAGCTTTTGGGATTGAATCGCCCAAATATCATTAAAAAAATGAATAAATAACAAATCGACTATTTTTTTGTTAATATTACCCTAACTGGTCACTACGGGGCCATTGCGCTCCATTTCAGTAATGCAACGCACTTTGTTTTTGGTTCGACATGCCCGGGCATTCGAATCGAGTCCAGGACAAAAAGACGCCGATCGCGAACTCCGTCAGGTAGGGCGAACCAGCGCGATTCACATGGGTAAATATCTATACAGTTTATATCCGAACCCCCAGCGCATTCTTTGTAGTTCGGCGCTAAGGGCAATAGATACAGCCCAAATTCTGGCGGAGCAAATGCACTTTGCAACCGAACAAGTTGAAGTCACTCATGACCTCTACGAAGCTTCAGTGCGAAGCCTGCTGGCACTGGTTAAGGAACTGGAAACAAAGCATTATTCTGTGATGCTGGTGGCCCACAATCCCGCCATATCGTACTTTGCCGAATATCTTACCAGCGCGGAAGTTGGTAATCTGGCTCCGGGCGGGGTAGTTTTGCTGCACCTGGACGGCATGGAATGGGCCGAGGGTGGCGAAGGAAACTACAACGTTGTAAAATATCATGAACCCAAAGAATAGACTGGGGATATTCCGCCAATGAGCGCACTGGGCAGGCATATTCTGGTGGAGTTGTACGGCTGCAATCCGAAGCTCTTAAATGATGTAGTGCACATTGAAAAGAGTATGGAAGAAGCGGCCGCTAAGGCCAACGCTACTCTCATCAACTCTACCTTTCATCATTTTTCTCCCTATGGCGTTTCGGGTGTGGTGGTAATAGAGGAAAGTCATTTTGCTATTCACACCTGGCCTGAGTACCAGTTTGCTTCGGTGGATCTGTTCACCTGCGGACCCGGAGTGGATCCCTGGGTTTCCTTTGATTACCTGAGGGAGGCTTTGGTGGCCGAACATCAATCGGCCATGGAAATGTGCCGGGGTGAACTTCAGCTGCTGCAGAAAGTAGATTTTCGGCGCGAGCCATTGCGGGATCAAAAGAGCCTGGCCAATGGAGCACCAAGACGGTCACGAGACATCTGGTTTACCGAAAGGAACGAGAATCTGGCCCTGTCTCTAAGACATTCAGGAGAAAAATTATTTGAAGCTCAAAGTGATCTGCAGAAGGTTGAGGTGTTTCACACCTTTGCGTACGGCAACATGCTGGTCCTTGATGGGATGGTAATGTGCACTGAGAAGGACGAATATGCCTATCATGAGATGATCGTTCATGTACCGATGTTAACCCACCCGGCTGCACAAAGGATACTGGTTATTGGTGGTGGCGACGGAGGAACCGTTCGGGAACTGGTCAAGCATCCTGGATTGCAGAAAGTTGATTTGATTGAGATCGATCATAATGTATTGGAAGCCTGTAAACTTCATCTACCAAATCTTGCCCAGGCATTAGATAATCCCAAGGTAAATGTCAAGATTCAGGATGGCATTGAGTTTGTCCAAACATGTGCGGACCAATGTTATGACGTTGTTATTGTAGATTCAACTGATCCCGTAGGACCAGGGGAAGGACTCTTTACCGCTGATTTCTACCAACAAGTCTACCGAATTCTTAAGGAAGATGGGCTTATGGTTACCCAGAGCGAGTCGCCGCGCTTCAATTCCAAAGTTTTCGTGGAGATATTTACGTGCTACAAGGAAATCTTTGGTCCGGAAAGCGTTCATCCGTACTTGGCGTTCATACCTACTTATCCCACCGGAATGTGGAGTTTTTCCCTTTGCGCGAAGGGCTCACTTCATCCCGTACATGATTTCGACGAATCGCGGTTAGATCCGATTGTCGAGGGGAACCCACTATCCTACTATAATCCTGAAATCCACAGGTCAGCATTTGCCCTGCCCAACTTTGTAAAGACCCTCCTGGAAGGTGAAGTGGGAGTAAATCATAATTAAACTTGCAGGTGAAGTTTGACCCGAGCGGCGTTGGTGTGAAAGGCTCATTGTTTGGGATTCCCGTGGATCCCCAACGGGCTCAGGTGGTAATAATTCCGGTGCCGTGGAACGTAACCGCTTCCTACGGAAAGGCTTCCATTGCCGGACCGCAGGCAATCCTGGAGGCTTCTTGTCAACTGGATTTGAGCCTTCCCGGTATTCGCACTCCCTGGGTTTTGGGAATGACCATGATCCCAATTTCCATTGATTGGGAAGGCCAGTGCCTGAAATTGGTGGATAGATTAGCCCCTTACTTAACCCTACTGGAACAAGGCTCGGACGTATCGGAGCACCTTCAACTTGTCCATGATGTAAACAAAGCGGGGGAAGGGCTCAATGTGGAGGTGGAGAACTTGTCCATTCACCATTTGAATAAAGGTAAGATGGTAGGAGTAGTGGGGGGTGATCACAGTGTTTCCCTTGGCCTTGTTCAAGCTCTTGCGCAGCAATATCCATCTTTTGGAATTTTACATATCGATGCTCATGCCGATCTACGAAAAGCCTACCAGGGCTTTGACCACTCCCATGCGTCCATTATGCATAATATGTTGGAGATAGATCAGGTCAGTCACCTGGTCCAGGTGGGTATTAGAGATTATTGCCCGGAGGAGGAACAGCGAATGAAGCAAGACCCGCGCATAACGCCCCACTACGACGCCTGGATAAAGGCAAAGTTGTTCGAGGGGGTACAATGGAATCAGATTTGTGATCGAATAGCCGGAGATCTACCTGAGATGATTTATATCAGTTTTGACATCGATGGGCTGGACCCAAAGTTGTGTCCATCCACCGGGACTCCAGTGCCTGGAGGTCTTGATTTTGAGCAGGCCGATTATCTCCTTAAAGTCCTAGTGATGCGGGGTAAGAAAATCATTGGCTTCGATCTTTGCGAGGTGGGAGTTGGTGACGATGCCTGGGACGGCAATGTCGGCGCCCGGATCCTGTATCGTCTAGGAGCTTATTCGGGCGTATCCAGAGGTATTCTGCAGGCTGATTTTACAGCATAAAGCCGATAACCAAAATGTCGTCCGTTTGCTCAACATCCTTGGCCCATCCACCGATTTCAGCCTCCAGTGCGTCGCCTTGGGAGGCCAAAGAATCTTGATAACTGGCCTGTAGCAATTTTTTGAAATTGCTGGTCATGTACTTCTTGTCATATTGTCCGCCAAACTGATCCGCAAACCCGTCGGATGCTATGTAGAACGCATCCCCCACCATGTGATCAATGTTTTGTTCTTTAAATTTCTTGCTCTTCTGGTCAAGTGAATCGGCGATCCCGGATTTGGAACCTTTAAGTTCAACAATTGCATTGTTCCTTATATAATACAGGGGCCTTTTGGCCCCGGCAAAAGTGACGCGTTTAGTGTGGTTATCAATTCGACAAATAGCGACGTCCATTCCGTGACTGGATTGCTTTACCTCCTGTTGCTTCAAGGCATTCAGAACTTTATTATCAAGCTCAGCCAAAATTTCATTGGGTTGGGTGATCCGGCTTTCGTTTATTATCTGATTCAGGATGCTGTTGGCCATAATGGTCATGAAGGCCCCGGCAACTCCGTGTCCGGTGCAATCCACCATAGCCAGGATATCAAAATCCTCTTCATGATGGTACCAATAGAAATCCCCAGAGACAATATCCTTGGGCTTGTGGAAAATAAAGGAATTGGGTAAGTTTTTGAGTACCACATTCTTGTTTAGAATAGCATCCTGAATGCTCTTGGCATAATAGATACTATCAGTAATATCTTGATTCTTGGTTTGGATGATCTGCTTTTGCGCCGAAATCTCTTCATTCCTTTTCTCCAATATCTGATTTGCCCTTTGATTCTGTCTGAACCTGAGATAAATCAATCCAGCCACCGCGAAGATGGATAACGTAACAAAAATAAAAGCAAAGATTATAAGTTGGGCATTCTTATTCTGCAGGCTTTTGTTCTCGTTGTCTTTTTGAAGAAGAACATTGGCCTTCTCAATTTTATCAAGTTCGTAAAGTGCCTCCAGCTGAGCCAGCTTGCGGCTGCTTTCCTCATTAAACAGACTATCGTGGATTACGTTTTGCCTCTTAAGCGTCAGGAAAGCCAGAACCGTCTGGTCGGTGGCAAAATATACCTCGGCGATAGCAGTGTAAATCCTTGCCAAAAGTGGATTGTCATTCAGCTCCCTGGCCAATTCCGCCGCTTGGCCCAGGTAGGTGGTAGCCAAATCAAACTTGGATTGGTTACGATATGTTTCCCCGATGTTGAAAAGCGAATGGGCTTGACCAAACTTGTTTTTATTCTCCCGCTCTATCTCCAAAGAGCGAAAATAGTAATCCAAGGCCTCGCGGTATTGCGATCGGCTATTGTGGATATTGCCGATATTGTTCAAAACATCGAAGGCCTGGTGAAGTTGGCCGTTTTGTTCAAGTAGAGCCATGGCCTGTAAGTAGATCTCCAAGGCCCTGTCAACCTCACCATTCTCATAATGAACATTGCCGATGTTATTCATGGCACCCACCTGGAAGCCTATATTGTCCATACCCTCAAAAATGCCAAGGGCACTTTCAAAAGAGTTTAAGGCCTTGTCGTATTCGCTTTTGATGGTGTAGAGGATTCCGATATTGCTCAATGTAAAACCAATTCTTTCGGTATCATTTAGTGCTTCCTGAATCGCCAAGGATTGTAAAAAGTGGTCAAGCGAATTATCGAAATCCCCGAGGTTTTTGTAATAAACCCCAAGATTATTGAGAGCCCGGCCCAACCCTTTCTGGTAATTGATTGACCGGGCTAAGTCCCGAGCGTCCAAGGTGTAGTTAAGTGCCTGCAGCGGTTCGCTGTTCCGATACTCTTTGTACAGTTCATTGAGGACATCGATCCGATTGGTCCCCGTAGCAGCTCTAAGCTCAACTTCCAGGCTATCCACGTCAGCAACTAGCGGAAGGCTAGTGGGGATCATTAGGAGGGAAGTTATTACAATTCGGGCCACCAGCGTAGGAGTTTATCGTCCGTAAAAATTACGATAGAGGCCAATAATCAAAGAAACACCCAAAATCGAGGCAAGGATTATTAGTAATACCGTAACTTGTTGATTTCGATCCTTGAGTCTGGTAATGTTCTGGTCCCGTTGCAATAGGTTTCTTTGCGCTTCTTCCTTTAGAAATTCAAACTCCATTTCAAGCTGGTTTATTTTTTTATCGCTTTCCTGATTGAACAACGTATCACGTCCGGATATATACAAAAGGAGAGAGTTGTAAGCCATCAGCAAGTCGTCGTTAGCATAATAGGCATCGGCCAAGGCTTTATAGATCTTGCTAAGAAGAACATTATCCTCTATAGTTCTGGCCAAATTGAGAGCTTGGGTTTGAAAACTTATGGACATCTTAAATTCCTTTTTCTGGTGATAGGTCACCCCTATGTTGCTCAACGCATATGCCTGCCCGTATAGATTTTTATGATCCCTTTCAATTTCGAGCGATTCGAAATAGACTTCTAAGGCGCGGTCGTAATTGCGCTGACTAAAGTGGATATTACCTATGTTGGTTAGGGGATCGAACTGGGATTCCTTGTCTAATGTTTTTTGCAATTCCAAAGCCTGTTCGTAGAACGCCAGGGCTTGCTCGTATTCCTCTTGCTCGTATTCCTCTTGCTCGTATTCCTCTTGCTCGTATTCCTCTTGCTCGTATTCCTCTTGCTCGTATTCCTCTTGCTCGTATTCCTCTTGCTCCCGGTAAACGTTTCCAATATTATTAAGAGAGCCAATAATTTTTTCCGTCGATCCCAGGCTCTGAAGTATTTCGTAAGATTCCAGGTAATTGTCCAGGGCTTTATCATATTCAGCTTTCAGCGAGTAAATTGTGCCAATGTTGTTCAGAACTTTGGCAAGTCCCTCACGCTCTTCGATGCTGGAATAATTCCGATACGCTTCTAGGTAATTCTCAAGAGCATTATCAAATTGTCCTCTAAGACGGAAAATAACTCCAATGTCATTGTATGATGCAGCCAGTCCCTTGGCATAATTCAGTTGCTTGGCCAGCTCCAGGGCTTCGGTAGCATAATTCAAGGCCAAAACCGGGTCGTTATTGAAATACTTTCGGAACAGCTCATTCAGCAGTTCCACCCTTTCAACGCCCTGAACGGTCTCGAGTCGTTGTTCTAAACTATCGACCTGAAATGATGCCCCTGGATTGATCAGAAATAAGAAGAACATCCAGCACAAGATCGCTAATCTCATAGGTGTCGAGCTTGCCTTTAGCAAATTGGTGTACCCCATAAAATTACTATTTATTAACTGAAAGTCAACAAGTATAAAAGGGCCGTTTTAGACTGTTTCTGGCGCGTGAGCACAAATAATAAGTATATTCGGATTATCCAAACTTCAATTTCATGTTGAGGATAGTCGTTGCCCCCAATTCATTCAAAAACAGCCTGTCCTCTCTCGACGTTGCGACCTGTATAAACCAGGGGTTGCAGCAAAGTGGCCTAGGCGCTGAGGTTAAGCTTCTGCCGATCGCTGATGGTGGAGACCATACCTTGGATATTCTGGTTCACCATTTCGAGGGAGAGTTGGCGGAGCACACTGTTTCTGGCCCCCTGGGTGATAAAACCAAAGCTCAATTAGGCTTCATACACAACGGAACTACGGCGGTGGTGGAGTTAGCTAAGGCCTCCGGACTTAACTTGATAGGCGAGTCCGGGTTAGATCCAATGAAGGCTGATACTTTCGGGACCGGAGAGCTAATCATCAAAGCTCTGGAACAAAATGTTACCCGTATTATAGTGGGCCTGGGAGGAAGCGCTACCGTGGATGGCGGGACCGGCTTGCTTAGGGCGCTGGGCGCCAAATTCCTCGATAATTTGGGTAGCGAACTGGTACCACGACCGGACAACCTGGGATCTTGCTCTGTTTTGGACCTCAATGAGTTGCATCCTGGGTTACAATCTGTGGATATTACGGTATTGTGCGATGTCGAAAATACCCTTCTAGGAGATGAAGGTGCGGCGGCTGTGTTTGGCCCTCAAAAAGGAGCTGATCCGGACCAGGTCATAGAGCTGAATAAGTTTTTACAGGACTTTGCATTGGTAGTCGAAACCAGTCTCAAACTGAATATTCGGGATATTAAGTACGGAGGTGCAGCAGGGGGTGCAGGTGCGGGGTTGTTCCTGCTGCCTAGTGCCCGGTTAGAAAGTGGAATTGAATATATGATCAACTTAATGGACTTCAAACATTGGCTGGACTGGGCCGACCTATTGATCACCGCCGAAGGCAAGTTGGATATGCAGACCGCTTCAGGCAAAGGTCCCATGGGAATTGCCTTGTTGGCTGACAAGTTTGAAGTTCCGGTTTTGGCCCTGGCGGGGCAGGTTGAAATGGGAACAACCGGACTTCGGAACTTTGACAGTGTTTTAACCATAGGATCTGGCCCGAAAACACTTGACCAGGCGTTAGCGTCCACCGCCAGGGATTTGGAAAGAACCTCCCTTCAAATTGGAGGATTGTTAAAGAGGCTGCTCTAGCTTGGGTGCGCTTAATTTATCGAGAAACTCACGGAATTCCTGGTTGTCATAGCTGGCCATACCCACTCTTTTCATGGCAATGGTTCCGTCCGGCTTAATAACAAATGTACTCGGTATGCCTTGGCTTCTGAAGCTGGCAGGAATACTGCCGTCAACCCGAAAAACTGGGAAATCAAAAGACTTCCTTTGGACATATTGCCGCGCCTTGTCCCAGTCCTGGTCCACCGATATCAAAAAAAACGCAACCCGGTTCGGATCGGTTTTAGAGAATAGTGCTTGGATTTCAGGCATTTCTGCTACACAGGGCGGGCACCAGGTAGCCCAAAAATTCACAAAAAGGGTCTTATCAGAATATTGGCTCAATTGAACTTGCTGACCATCGAGCGATACGAGTTTCAAACTCAAATCCGCACTGCCTCCGGCGTCTGCCCTGGATGTAACATCCGGAGCCATTAAATTGGTCAGCAGAATAACCCTTTGCGCTTGCCCGATCACCTCCGTGTGCCAGCCGGTTAGATAAAGTGTCAGCGGTACCCCAAGGATCAAAGACCATTCGAGAATTTCTTTCAGTTTCCTAGTCATCAAAAAAACGGTATGGTTTATATAATAGTGGTTTGAAAGGCTGGTTAGGCTTCTAGGATTGAATAAGTAGTAGTATATCCTTAAATTGCCAACCCTAATGGTTATTCATCAGTTCAAATTTACCTGGATTTTTTTGTTTTACTTCCTTTCCGGGCTCATCGATCCCTGTTTTGCGCAGAAGAAAGTCAAGTACAAAGATTTGTTTCCCCTGTTGAGCGCACAGAAATTTGATGATGCTGCGCCTTTTTTGAAGGCTATTATTACCGAGGATCCGGATCATCCCAACGCCAACTTACAAATGGGCCTGTTGCTTGAGCACAAGTCAAAGCAGGCAGACATCTTGAAGGAAACCCATTTGTACCTGCAGCGCGCTGATTCGGCTATTATCTATTATGAAAAATCCAAAGGCTTAATTGATGAGAAGGAAATAAAAAAAAGAGACGAATATTATCAAGCATTCAATCGCAGGGATCTGCGTACCGGAAAATTCGGGATAAAGCTTTCCGACGTACAACTTGATATTGAAAACCGCATCGGGGCCTTAAGAACACGGGCCGTGCAGATCGATGATCTCAAGAATTTTTACTCAGCTACGCGCAGCTACTACAATGGCGCTCAGAAAGCCTTTCTCCAAATTCAGGATCAATTTGAGGATTTGAATGATCTATACCTACGGTCTAATGAGGAAACGCGTACCTCAATGGACAGTCTCATTATTAATTTTGATTCGGCTGGAGCCAACTTCGAGCGTTATCAAACCAAGCTGGGAAAAATCGATGATCCCGGCTATAGCCAGATTTTCGTAGTTCAGGACATCCAGGATTTTACGATCGATGGCGCGGACACCGCCGATTTTTACTCCGACAGGATCACAGCTTGGAATTATTCGCACTGGGCTAATAATACCATGAAGGTGATCGAAGAGGAGATAATCCCGCTTTTGGGAGATGTTGTAAGTTTTGACGTTCAGCTAACATCCATTTTAGACAAAGTAAATGTGGACAGCACTTTGGTTGAAGAGCATCTTCCTGATGCTCCCGATCGGACCATTGTTTCCAGGTTGCTGAAGTTTCATCAGAATTCGTTTATGATCCCCTTTTTTCATTATAGACTCTACGAACTCAGCTACCTGCTGGAATCAAGCCCGGTCCACAATCCCATCCTGTTGGACTCCTTCCAGGTTGACTTACAACTGCAAATCCACCGCGAGGTCATAGAGCATTTGGAAAGCGCAGATAGCCTGTTGAAGGTTCTTGACCAAATAGATATTGTTAGTGAATCTCTTAAATATTCCGGTTTTGTTACCGAACGGTATGGAAGTGCTGAAGATTTCGTTCAGGCGTTGGAGCAAAAGCGCGTCTTCATAGCCAGGGAGATGGTAAAGTGGAGGATGAGCCAGGAGGATTGGAGGTTCACGGCAAGTTGGGCGCTAAACCAGGCTGATACCATTCCAATGTTTCTGGCTTCGGAACCAAACGACGTCAGTTACCTGGATCCTGATCTACTGATTGAAATGCAATCCAAGCATCGGACCCTGGCAATCCAAAATCGGGATAGCATTATGTTTGCCTCGGGCGTCATAATGGGTGAAACTTCTGTACAGGCGGGGTTTTTAGCCAAAGTTCTTCGCTCCCGGGAAATTGTGTGGGTCCAAACCTTGCCTATCGATTTGCTGCTAGCTGACTACCAGGACTCATTGAAGGTTCATATCTTCGTCTTTGACGATCCCAATAAAACGGTTATGTTCCACACCTTGAGAGAATCGAGCGAACAGGTGACTGAGAGCCCATATGGTGGAGTGCTGACCAAGGTGGATCAAGATGGGGGAACCCTTTGGTACTTAAGCCTTGATCTTCCCGGAAGTCCGGAGTCATTTGAATTCGATACCATTCAAATGCAGACAGTTGTCAATCTGAAAGTGGAAGCACTGGGTGCGGAAACAGGGCATTACGATCTGCAGGAGCTTCGTCTGGATGAGTCGGGGCAGATCATTAATTAAATTGTCGTCAAACTTTCTAATTGTCGTCAAACTTTCCTATTGTAGAGAGTTCTAATCGGTTTACAAATTCCCAAAAAACAGATAAGAAAGGAATATTGCCGCTACTACGCCCGCTAGATCAGCGATCAGACCACATGTAATGGCATACCGGGTCCTTCGAATATTCACGGCCCCAAAATAAACCGCTACTACATAAAGTGTGGTTTCAGTTGACCCTTGCATTACACTGGAAAGTCGTCCAGCGAAGGAGTCAGCACCGAAAGTTTCCATTGTGGAAATCATCATTCCACGGGCCCCGCTACCGCTCAAAGGTTTCATGATTGCCGTGGGCAAGGCGTCGACGAAAGAGGTGTTGAAACCTAGTGCCTGAACCGAATACCTTGTGGCATCAACGATTAACTCCATAGCTCCGCACTCCCGGAATAATCCGATGGCTACCAACATCGCAACCAGGAAAGGAATTATTCTAACTGCAATGGCAAATCCTTCCTTGGCCCCCTCAATAAAGGCCTCATAGACATTGACTTTTTTGATCAGGGCCAGCACAATGAAAAAGGTGATAATTGAGAAAAGGATAAGGTTGCTAGTGGTAGACGAATACTGGGTTATCAGGGACTGGTCAAGTTGCGAAAAATACAGAAGAGTCAATAAAATGATCAAGGAGAGGGAACCAAGATACGACAATACGGTTCTGTCAAGTAAATTGATCCTCTGGTAGATGGATACGGCGATCAATCCGGCCATGGTCGAAAAATAGGTTGCCAGGAGTGTAGGCAGAAAAATGTCAGCGGGGTCGGCCGCACCCATTTGAAACCGGTAGGCCATTATCGTAGTGGGCAAAATTGTAAGACCCGACGTATTCAGGACCAAAAACATGATCTGGGAATTAGAAGCGGTATCCTTTTCCTGATTAAGTTCCTGCATCCCCTCCATAGCCTTAAGACCCATGGGAGTCGCCGCATTGTCCAGTCCAAGCATGTTAGCTGAAATATTCATTACCATTGGACCAAAGCAGTGATGATTCTTAGGAATCTCCGGAAATAGTTTAGAAAGCAGTGGTCCGATGAAGCGGTAGATTATCTTGACTGTGCCACCCTTTTCCCCAATTTTCATAAGACCCAGCCATAAGGCCAGGACACCGGTCAAAAAAAGAGAAATCTCAAATCCGGTCTTGGCGCCCTCAAAAGTGCTGGTATAAAGTCGTGGGAAAATTTCAAGATCACCCAGGAAGATGAGCCTGATCAAAGCGACCAGGAAGGCGATCAGGAAAAAGCCAACCCAGATGTAATTTAAAACCATTCCGACACGTTGATTTAGATCGAAACGAAACTAAGAATTATTGGGTTTTTATAATGCATGCTTTTGGATAAATTTGCACCTATTCCTGAACACTCCGTTTCGAAAATTTTGTGGTAATTTATTGATAATGAAGAGCTTTCTTGCGGTCCTTACAGTCCTGTCCGTCGGTCTAATTGGCTGTTTTCCCGAGGACGAAGAGCCCAGGGGCTTCCAGGACTTTGAGATAGAAAGACTTCTAGCCTCGGATTCATCCAAAATTTGGAATCGATTCTCCAGAACTGAAAACGGGTTTGAGTTTGCCTCCGATTCCTGTAACCTGGATGACATAATCGTCTTTACTCGAGTAGGTAATATGGCCACTTCAATCGTTCTGGACACTACCTGCAGTGACAGCATCGTATTTGACGGAGTTTGGCAAGTGCTGCAAGGGAAAAGTTCTTTTAGCGCCGACTCTATGCAGGTCTTCTATCTTAGAGATGAGTTGGTCGTTGATACGGTTTTCGATGAAACTGACAGCACCCTTGCTATTGGAATTGACACCTCCACGATAATGGTTCAGGACGCACAAATCTGGGTGCTTGAACAAGTTACCAGCCAAGTACTGACCTACTCCTTCTTCGATACCCTTTTGTTTCCGTTTTTTGTTGATAATGGAGACACGTCCGTCTTCTTTGTGGATACGATTCCGGTGGAGATTACTGAGAAGTATCGCTTTCAGTAGTCAAAGGTTCACCAGGTGAAGCGTGTGGCACGCCACTACTCCGGCGGTTTCCGTCCTCAATATCCAATCTCCTAGCGACACTTTCTGAAAACCGGCAAGCCCGGCATTTTCCAATTCGTCGTGACTGAATCCGCCTTCGGGCCCAATTACGATCGAATAGCTTTGGCCCGGATGAGCGGCTTGGAATAAATCTGGGTTGTCAGCTCCCGGATGAGCTATGAATTTCTGGGGTTCGGTGCCCACCGAAGATATGAAGCTTCCAAAGTCCACCAGGTCTTGGACCGCAGGTAAGAAAGGATTCCCGGATTGTTTTAGGGCGACGACAGCTTTCTTTTTCAGTCTTTTGGTCTTGAGCCTTCGCCGTTCGGAATACTCGCAGCCTATGAAAACGATGGTATCGATACCTAATTCCACTGTTTTTTCGATCAGCCATTCGATTCGATCAAGATTCTTGGTCGGGCTAACCGCCAGTTCGATGCCATACTTTGGTGATGGTTGGATCCGAGATCCTATGATCTCGAACTGGCATGAACTTGGGCTGTCAGCAGTGATCCTTGCTTGATGAACACCGCCCCGGCCGTCAAGTATTTCAATAAGGTCGCCCAGTCTCTTACGATTAACCTTAATGCAATGGAAAGACTCCTCTGGACTCAGAATATTGTGGTCTGGAGTTGGGTTGGGCAGATAATAGGATGCGGGTCGTGGATTAATCGCTGCGGAAGGTAAGGCTGACAATAAGGAGCTTATGGTCCGAAATTAAATCATTATCAGGGTTTGGGGTATAACCCGAACCTTTTTTTGGAGATTGACAGGCATCCAGGACAGAGTATGATATAAGAATGTGGCCAATCTGCTTTCCCATTCCCTGGAATTCGTAAATCCAGCGGGTAGGCATTGCATCCGGATCAAAATACTCCTGGTTGCCTGTTTGGATCATGTCCTCATGAGTATCGTCCAGAACTCTAGTTTGAGATTCATAGTCTGGTTCAAATAAAAAGTCGATACCGCTCATGTAAAAAAAGGCAATTTTCGCAACCTTAGAAACTGGGCCTTTAAGAAAAAGTGTCCGGTTTAATGAACAGATTTGAGAAAAGCGTACACCTTTTATTTGGCCGTTGCAGATGTAAGTATCTGTGAATAAGGAAATTATATATTTTGGTACGAATTTTACTCAAGGTTTGACCGGAAACAATTTTTTTAAATCAAAAGGTCAAAACTCTCTCTTCAAAATTAATTGTAGTCCTATTGGCATTGACAGTAGGGGCATCCGGCCTAAAGGCAGCCGACAATAAGGTAGATAAGACAATCTCCAAAGCCCGACAAGCTGTGGAGCAGGCCAGTCCTGAGGATTGGTTAACGCTGGCAGAAAGTGCTGAGATTTGCTTCCAGAAAAAGGTAAACCTTCGAGAAGCTGCCGATTGGATTGATCAGTCGCTGTCTATTAAGGAAACCTCTTACAACCTTGAGGTGAAAGGTGATTATTATTTTGCCAGCAACCGCTTTGAGGAGGCCCTGAAGTACTATGTCAAAAGCATGAAAAAAGGGCTGGAAGAAACCAGGGGTTTCGATAACAGAGATATCCAGGCCAAAATAGTTATTACCCGCGAAGCCGGAAATCTCTAAATTTCACCTTGCTAGTAGCAAGGAATTCACATAGATTCAGTTCAGTTTAGTTTACGGCCCTGGGCAATTTGTCCGGGGCCACTTTTTATGGACCTGGTGCGAGAATTTTCCTGGCCCGATCCAGATCTTGGTTGAAGACATAAATCCGAACCCCCTGCTTTTCTGAAAACAGCGCCAAATGAGGGAAGACATTACCATCCCTGGTGAGACATTTGATACCCTCAGATTCGAGCCGTCCTCGCACGATGTCGGCCTCAATTGGACTAGTGTAGGTGTCGAGAAGACTAAGTGGCTCTGACAAAGTCCTTTTGCTTCAAGTGGTTCACTATCTTGGTTGCATGTTCGCGGGAGTTTTCAATAAACCATTTGTTGGTTCTTAAACCACCGCAAACCACTCCTGCCAGATAGATGTTTCTCTGGTTGGTCTCGTTGGTTTCAGGATCAAAATCCGGAGTTTGCATCTCATTGCTTAGGATGGAGATACCCATGGATTTTAAGAACCGGTAATCTACCTGGTATCCGGTCATGGCTAAAACGAAATCGTTAAGCAAAGTAATCGTCTCTTTGGGTGTCTCAATATCAATTTCATCGGGGCGAATTTCCAGGACGTTTGAATTGAAGTAGGCCAATATGGAACCTTCGCTGATCCGGTTTTCAATATCTGGCCTGGACCAATATTTAACACCTTGCTCCAATTCTGGCTCTCTGATGACCATGGTCACCTCGGCTCCCTTACGGAATGTTTCCAGGGCCACATCCACTGCACTGTTAGCGGCCCCAATTACAACCAGTTTTTGCCCATAGTAGGGGTGCGGTTCATCGTAGTAGTGCTTTACCTTGGGTAAATCTTCTCCCTTTACATTAAGCAAGTAGGGGATGTCGAAAAAGCCGGTCGCAACGATAATTGCCCGGGCAAAGTATTCACCTTTTGAGGTGGTCACGCCGTATTCGTTGCCCTGGTCAACGACCCCGGTTACATTTTCGTAAAGCTTGATGTTCAGCTTCCACGAGGAGGCGACCCTGCGATAGTATTCCAGCGATTCCGATCGAGTGGGTTTATTGCCGTGACTTATAAAGGGTACTTCCCCGATTTCGAGCCTGTCAGATGTCGAAAAGAAGGTCATGTTGAAAGGATAGTTGTATAGGGAATTGACCAGGCATCCCTTTTCTATGACTACGTACTTAAAACCGGCTTTCTTGGCCTCAATACCACATACAATCCCGATGGGTCCACCGCCAATAATTAGGACATCGTAAGAATCGCTCATGGAAATTTAATTCCGTCGGAACACTATCAGCGGGATGCTGGCGTTAGGCACCCAGGCGTTATCGGCCCCTTTTTGCTCGCTGTAAGTCCGGTGTTCGTTTCGATTTACGATCTCCATAACCAGTCTTTCATCTCCGCGATGGGAGACCAATCTTAATGACTTCCCTTCGAGAATTTCATAATCGTCGATTTGAGGGGAGAGTTCGATTCGAGTGAATTGGATATGATAGAATTTCCGCTTGAGTGTATCGTAGCCCAAAAGAATCCGGTTGTCTCTTTCCGGATGCTCCGGATGGGAATCACTCACTTCCAGTCGAAATTGATCTATAAACCTTCGATACTCTCGTTCTCCTCTTTCGGGTTTCTCGAAATAATTAGGATTATGTCTTTCCCAGTTGAACTTTCCTTCAAGACTTTTAAGCACGATTCCTACTCGTTCCAGTCCTTCGAATCCCGTGAAATCGTTGACATGAACCAGGTGAATCGCTCTTTGGAAGTGGGCTTTTATTTTTTCCGGCATGGCATGAGTGGAATCCAGTAAGAACTGAGGTAAGATGATCCTGAACGAAGATTCGCTGCTCCCTGACCTGGAATTAACCGACTTGGTAATTACCTTTTCATTGTGAGTCGTGGTGAACACCATTTCCACCCCATCGGTATAACGCCCCTTATTATTGTAAGTTCGTCGAATGTCAATATTGTGAGGATTAAGTGAGGCAAGAGGGATGTTCCGAATATAGTAACTCTTGTTTCCGGATTTTTTACCCGGATTGTAGACGTTCTTATAGATAATCAGTGAATCGGGCTCGTAGAATTCGATCGAGTTGTGCCACCAATTGTTCTCATTGGTTTTAAAATAATCGTATTTCAAGGTAATCTCCAGCCAGTCAATTACCTGTGACAAAGACTTTGATTCAATGTCCACCTGAGCAGCGGCTTCCCATGAGAGAAAAATGGAAAGAATAACCAGAACCCCGAGCCTAATGGGCTTGCGATTGGTGACAGTTGTATTCATAACTTCAAATATAAGCCCTTAGGTCTGTCTCTCAAATTCCAATAAATTGATCCTTAACTTTTTTATTCCTAAACTAACCAACAGAATTCTAAGAACGTGATCCAATCGTAAGACCATCTCAAACTCGTCAATTGTGCAATTTCCGGTGTTTCTAGCGTCCAACCCCAGCATCCTTGGATTTTTTTTGGTTGCCGCTATGATGTCTTTCGGAGGGTGTGTGCAGTTTCGCATGAGCCCTAAAGAGGTGGAGCAATTTTACGCTGACAAATCAAAAACTCCCCGGCTGGTTTCTTATGAGGTAATGGGCCGCAAGATGCACTACGCTGAAACCGGTAAAGAATCGGGGCCTCTGGTAGTGTTTGTCCATGGTTCTCCTGGTTCCTGGAGCGCATTCCGGGATTTTATGGCCGATCCGGTCATGTTGGACCGAGCCAAAATCATATCGGTGGACCGTCCGGGGTTTGGATATTCAGAGTTTGGACATCCTGAGGTATCGCTTGCGCGTCAGGCCGAGATGATTGCCCCGATCTTAGAAAAGAACCAACATCTGCGCCCGATAATTGTGGTTGGCCACTCGCTTGGAGGGGCCGTGATCGCCAAAATAGGTATGGATTACACAGATCGTATTGATGGGCTGGTAATGATAGCCCCTTCTATTGATCCCGATTTGGAGCCCAAAGAATGGTATCGTCACGGGCTCAGACTCCCGCTTATTAATATGCTGGTCCCAAGATCATTCATGGTTAGCAATGAAGAGATACTCCCGCTGAGGGGAGAATTAACCCGGATGCTGGACGACTGGGATAAAATAACAGTGCCGGTGACCGTTATACATGGTGAGAAGGACAATTGGGTACCTGTTGGAAACGCTGATTTCGCAAAAGAGAAGTTGGTGAATGCTGAGGCTCGGGTGATCATTGATCCGGAAGTCGGCCATTTCATACCGTGGCAACGCCCCGACATAGTTCGGAGGGCCATCATCTCCCATTTACCGAATCCGGATGCCATCCTAACCTCTCAATGAATGGGATTTTGATTACCTGGACTTCACGCTGTAATTGATATTATCAGCGAATCGACCCTTGCGATTGTAAACGTTCCAGTTTCCCACTTGCTGATCACCCTTAAATTGTCCCTGGGACTCCATTTTGCCATTGGTGTGGTAAAAAGTCCACTGTCCTTCTCTCTTATCGGAGACCATGGGTCCGGCAGCTGCCAAAGAACCATCCTCAAAATAAAGCTTCCATTGGCCGTCTCTTTGACCGTCCTTGTATTCACCGGCGGTATCAATTGACCCGTTATTGTAATACACGATTCTGGTTCCCGACCCATTCTTCAAATTGCCGCCATTCAGGGTGTCGCCGCCGAAGGTTAAAAACGGGCCAACCTCCATCAGCCGGTCATTTACCCAGGTTTCTTCTTGTTTCGGCTTGCCGTTGACATGAAAAGAGCCCCAGAGCCCATTTTTCTTGCCATCCAGGTAGCCTCCAATCAAACTTAATTCACCGTTGGGATGAAAGTCGAACCATTGGCCTTCCTTTTGCCCCAACTGGTAGAACCCCTCCGAAATTAGTTCACCTGTTTTATTGAAATACATCCATTTAGAAATTCTTAATCCATCCTCGAATTTTCCCATGGAATAGATTTTGCCGTTTTCGAAGTAAGTTTTCCAAACTCCCGCTTTAACCCCTTGATCGTAGGATCCGGCAACACTTAGAGTGCCGTTTTCGTGATACTCCATGTACGTGCTATCCTGCAAGCCATTGGTGAAGTACATTTCCTTTTTCAATTTGGAATTGAAATGGAATTCCTGCCAATAGCCGCTAGGCATTCCCTCCATGTATTTCTCCACTTTTTTCTTCTGGCCATTCTCATGATAATGGGTCCAGGTACCCCATGGCTTGCCTTGTTTGTATTCAGTTACTGATAACGCCCGACCGAAAGGATAATACTCCTTCCAGGTTTGATCTTTTTTGCCATTTAAGTAAAACGCCTCAAGAGCCAGCTGACCATCCTCAAAGTATTCGGTCCACTTTCCATGCTCCTGGTCTCCTTTATACTGGGCTTCCACCATCAGAGCTCCCAAAGGTCCGTATTTCCGCTCTATTCTTAATTCCCCTCTGTAGGTGATTCTCTTTTGAAGTTCACCTCGCGTTGAGTAAAACTCCCACCGTGCATCTTTTTCGCCAAGTTTATAGGATCCCTTTTCGGCAATTCTCCCATTGTCATAGTATTTTGTATAAGAACCGTGTCGCAGGCTGTCCTGATAGTGAAGCTCAATTGCTACCTGCCCTGATCCGTGGAATTTTCGGTAAAGACCATCCAATTGCCCATGCTCATAAAACATAAGCTCGGAGGTCTTTCCGGAACCTGTGCTCGAATAGACCTTCCACTCCCCATTCTTTAAGCCATTGACAAAATCTCCCTCGGTGAGGAGGTTGCCTACTAGATCACGGTACTGCCAATGACCTTTCGGTTTGCCTTCCTCCAATTCACCAGTAGCTTTGACGGTACTGTCATGCACAAACAAGGTAACCTGGCCATGAGTCTCATGCGCCAGGAACAAGGTGGCAAGGGCGAACCCGATTGAAACCAACAGCTTCAATGCTCTATGCATTTAAGAACCAAATCAAAGGTTGAAGTTGAAAAGGAAGATAGCTCTTTCCATTGGCTTATCTCTATCCTACGGGCGAGCTTAAGAAAAGGTTGATGCTCAATAATTTGCTGCCAATGGTCAGTATTTAAGTTTTCCAATTGGACATAATTATCGGGTCCAAAATGATGCTCCCATTCACTTTGATTGTGGCAAACCCAGAATCCCAGGTCTTTCAAATTCCAGATCCCTGTTTTCAGTACCCTCCTGTAGTGGTCCAGATCATCGCCCGCAAGCTGAAACGTATTGCTGAAGCTGTCTCCCCAAAGAAAGATCGTGCGAAAAGCGAAGGTAGAATCGGCCTGGAACTTCCTGGGTAAATCCAATACTAAATAGGGTAATCCCCGATATTTTTCGCCACGGCTTATTTTTCCGGGTAAGTCAAGAGTTCCCTCGGGAAAACGGAATGTTGAAGCCTGAATCAATTGCTCAAGATCCTGTTCCACCAGTTCTAGAAGGTTCACGATCTTATTGAATGCCTGAGCCTTAGTCCTAAGAAATTCCGTATTCTGAAGAACTTCCAGTTCCCTGGGACTCAGAGAGGTCATTTAGGCTTGGTCGGGTCTTTGTATGATCTTGATGACGATTTCATGGGGGTCGCCGTCTTGATCCTGGGTCTTCAGGACTACCATGGGATTGTCTTGCTGTATTTTATTTTCGATCGTTTCGATTTTGTTCCCATCAAGGTGTTGCTCCAATTGAGATTGCAATTCGCACAAGCCTTTGGCCAGATCGACTTCCAGGGGGCTAGGGTTGTAGCTGGTGGTTTTCATTAAGGTTCGATTAAGGATTGAAACATCAAAAATAAGCAAATTGGTTTTAAAAAGCCTACCAGCGTATCAAAGCAGAAGCCCAGGTAAATCCACTGCCAAATGCTGCCAGGCAAACAAGATCCCCGGTTGAAATTTTCCCTTCCTTCACAGCTTCACTGAGTGCAATGGGTATAGACGCCGCAGTGGTGTTTCCATACTTCATGATATTGTTGAAAATCCTATCGTCGTCAAGCCCCATCCTTTTTTGAATAGCCTGACTGATGCGCAAGTTCGCCTGGTGAGGTATTAGCAGGTTGATGTCTTCTTTGGATAAACCATTGGCATTTAGAGCTTCATTTATCACTTCCGGAAATCGAACCAGGGCGTGCTTAAATACGCCATTGCCATTCATATGCAACTTTACCCCCGGGCCGTTGATCACTTCCTTACTTAAGCGGGTTTTCCTACTGCTTCCGGGATCCTTCACATATAATTCTTCCGCGTAATCTCCATCAGCGTGCAGATGTGTTGACAGAATCCCCCGGCCTTCCTTTTCCGCAGCTTCCAGAACCACGGCTCCGGCGCCGTCAGCAAAAATCACGTTATAATTCCGGCCTTCAGGGTTCATTTCCATAGCTGAAGATTGTATTTCGGCTCCGATGACCAGTACTCTTTTGTACATCCCGGTGCGAATGAACTGGTCCGCTATCGACAGAGCATAGATGAATCCGGAGCAGGCATTTCTGACGTCTAAGGCTCCTATTCCTTGTAATCCCAACTCTCTTTGAAGAAGGACTCCGGATCCCGGAAAGAAGTAATCTGGGGTGATGGTGGCAAATACGATAAACTCTATATCCTGGGAATTGAGTCCCGCCTCGTCCAGAGCCATGCGCGCAGCTTTGGAGGCCATATTCGCAACAGTGTCCTGCCCAGGATCGAAGTATCGACGCTCCTTGATGCCGGTTCTTTCTTGTATCCATTCATCCGTTGTTTCCACGATCGCTTCCAATTCACGGTTGCTGACAATCCGGTCGGGTAGGTGATGACCGGTGCCTTTGATTATAGATTTGTTCATGGGTTCGCTTGCAAATCAAAAAGACATTAATTCCCAAATTGTGGATTGGTTGGCTATGATACCCACCAATCCTACGGATCCAAATTAAGGGAAAATTTTGGTTGTTAAAATCAACCGAGAAATTCAATGGCCCTTTTTTCGGACCAGTAGGTTTGGTTATCCTCAGAGGTTGCGAATCCACAATGACCCCCCGATTCGGGACTTTCGAAGAAAACCTGTGAGAGTTCGGAGATCGGTCCGTTTGGATAGCATTCTTTGGGCAAAAATGGATCGTTCCTTGCGTTGATAATCAAAGTAGGTATTTTGATTTTTGACAAGTAGTTTATAGAACTGCAACGTGCGTAATAGTCTCTGGCCCCGTTAAACCCGTGCAAAGGGGCTGTGTATAGGTCATCAAAGTCGTAAATGGTTTGTATCGACCCGAGCCTTCCCGTGTCCAACAGGTTCGGTTGGGACTTGGCCTTTCGCCGGATCTTACCTTTTAAGCGGTTCAGAAATCTACGGGCATAAATGAAGTTGGATGGTTTGGTTATTTGGAGGCAGCTCTTGTATAAGTCCAGTGGCACCGAAAACGTAACGGCCCGTTCGATGGGTGATTGAGCACCTAATTCTCCGAGATATTTCAGAGTCACATTTCCCCCTAAACTGAACCCGACTAAAGCTATGCTTTGGTAATTGCCATGACCACGCGCGTGCTTGACAACCCAATCCAAGTCGGATGTTTCTCCGCTATGATAAAACCGCCGGGCCCGATTCATCTCTTGGCTGCAACCGCGAAAGTTCCAGGCTAGGGCATCCCATCCGGAGCTGTTCAGGGCCCTTACCATGCCCCTTACGTAGGGCCGGGTAGTATCACCTTCCAGCCCGTGTGAGACGATGGCAATCCGGGAGTTTTTATTCGTCGACCAATCCAGATCTAGAAAATCTCCATCAGGAGTATCAATTCGCTCACGGACATAGTCTACGCCTTTAACCCTGCGCAAGGCGCCAGGCAGAATGGTTTGGACGTGTCCATTAAATTGGATCCAGGGGGGGCTGAAATCAGTGGATTCTAGAATTGGCATTGCTTTAAGCCAAAACCTGGTTGATGAGGGCCACACTGAAGATGCTCAACAGAAACCAGCCAATGAATCCTTGAATGATGGCAACATAACGGGCTAGCCCCCTGGTCGGAATGTCTCCAAACCCAAGAGTCGTGAAGGCATTAACGCTCAGAGTCAAAGCATTAAGGGCTTTGATGATGATAACATAAAGAAGGAAAAGTATAAAGCCGAGGCCTATGAAGATTCCGGAGAAGAATTTTTTCCGGGCCGATAAATCAGTCCATTTACCCTCGAACATGTCCATTCTATTGATGACCCCCTGCTGGAACCTTTGGAAGAAAAGCGAATATTGGTATAGAGGACGGCTGAAAATGTAGATCGCCCCGGGTATCTCCTTCTTGCTTTGCTGGAGGTAGTCTCTGAATTCTTTATAAGAGGAGTAGTCTTGATCCAACTGAGTTGAACTCGCTTCCAGCAGACTTTTTTCCGATTTAAAATATCCTATGAGAAGATTGATTCTTCTAAGCACATTGCTCTTGGTCAACACATCCCAGTCAGAAGGGAAAAAGAAATAGAAAACCGCAAAACCAACAATGGCCAGGAGCGATATTTCCACTGCCTTGGCCGGCCGGGTACCGTAGTCAGTGAAATACTTGAGGAATAAATTGAGTTGCCATTTAAAATAGCGGTCGAAAGACGGCGTGGCTTGATACTCATATTTGAGCTTTCGGGTTACAATATCCTTGAGTTCGAAATAACATCCATTGGCCGATTCCAGGTCACCCCTTGACTTGTAAATATTGAATAGACTCTGGTATGAATTGACGAGCTGCTCATACCCGGAACGGTTGGTGAGCTCCTGTTCCTTGACGCCAAGATACAATAATACCGAAGATGGGACCTCGTAACCAAATTCATTGCACGCCTGGGCGCCAGGTAAAGGTTCGTAGACAGCCAGCTTAAATTCCTGGAATTGTTCCCAATAAATAATGTTAAACAACTCCGGAAAGATGAGATCGTTAAAAGCAACGTGCTGGGCAAATTCGTTACCTCGAATAATCAATTGATTCTGAATCGCAGATCCACTCAGGTCCAAGCTGCTTTGGAAATAATTATTCTCAAGCTTGAGGCTTGACAAATTGAAAGAACGTATCGCGGCTTTTTGGCTTATAGATTGGGCTAGGAATTTGCAACCCTCAATGGAAAGATTAACTCCATTATCGGAGTCTTCAAAATTCGAGTAGAACTCAAATTGAATATTGTTCTCCAGGGAGCGGTCATATGTCAAAGAATCCGCTTGGGCCAGGCATTCCCCCGGTGTGGCCTCGAACCTGCAATCCATGATCTCAATTCCTCGGGTGGAGCGATTTTCGTGAAATAGGACCTTATGCAAAAACTGATTATCATCGAGAACTACCCGGGAAGTGGAGTTACCGCTGAGAGCAAGCTCCCCTTCGAAAAGGCTCCCGGTAAGAAACAGGTCCCTCAGGAAATTATCCTTGACCCGAAGTTCCTGAAATCGACAATTACTGAAAGAAATCCAGGGCTCGTAATTGCCTGCCTGCAGCATGGTGCAATTGATAATCGAAAGCCGCCGGTTGAACTTAAACTGGGAGAGCTCCAGTCTATGTAGAAACGAATTAGTGAACTCAATTCTCGGATCGATTACAATTCGGCCTGAGTCCAGTTTTATCAGCCCGCTCCCAGCATACTTGTCCATCAGATATTCGTATGCCGAAGTCCCTTTTAAGTTATCGGTCAGAACCTCCTTGTCCCGCACGCTGATCCGGGATTTTCTTGAGGTTAAGGCCGATTCGAGAATCTCAGTAAGCTCCACCCTTTCCAGCTGAGCGACCAGCGGATGATCAAGAACGAGAGCCAGGATCAGGGTTAGATATTTCCTTTTCATGTTTTTGTCAGGCCCTTTTGAGAATGCCGTAGCTGTTAGCTAGCGCCGTTTTCTAGTTTCTGTTTCCGCGGAAAACAGATAACCGATAAACGTTTCTGTGTTTCGGTTTTTCAGTTCTTCGGTTGCACCGTCTACCCTCAAACCGTCCCGTCCACCGGCCCGTCTACCATCTTCACTACCTCAGCTTAGTGACATTTTGAAACTCCCAATAGGCCCCATCCTCAAATTCAAAAATTATGGTGTTCTTAAAGTCATTGAAGATCACTTCTTCCATATTGCCACTCTTGACCACGGCGACCCCGCTCTTTTCTTCATCCACATAAAAAGCCCGCACATGATATGTGATCATTTTCCAGTTTCCCGTGGCATTCCGTTGGGAGTAGCTAAGCTCATGATTTTCAAGGTCCAGAATGATGTAGGTCGTTTTGTAATAGGTATGGAATTTATCCAGATTTTGATGATAACTGATCTCAAATTGATGGCTTTCATATTCGTGCACCTGGGCTACCAACGAGATCGGGATCCATAGCAGGATCCAATGCCAGGTTTTGCCTATATTCAACGCCATGATAGGCTAAATTTAGAAAGAAGTATAAAACAAGGAAAATTGAAGGAAGATTTTGACTGTTAGATTGTTGATTTAGTACCTTGACTTATAAGGAATGACTATTATTCAAACGGTACGAGGCCTTACCCCACAATTTGGAGACAATTGCTTCCTGGCAGCCACTGCAACGGTGGTAGGGGAGGTTTCAATGGGCGCACAGTGTTCGGTCTGGTTCAATGCTGTGGTCCGTGGAGACGTACACTCCATATCCATAGGGGAGATGACTAACATTCAGGATGGTGCCATAATCCATTGTACCTACCAGAAATCAAAGACTGTAATCGGAAACCAGGTTTCGATTGCCCACAATGCGGTGGTCCACGCGTGCACAATTGAACACGAGGTATTGATTGGTATTGGAGCGACGATCTTGGATGATGCCTTTATCCCGACCCGATGCGTGATCGCCGCCGGATCGGTAGTACTTCCGGGTAGGCAACTGGAACCAGGTTATGTTTATGCCGGAACACCGGCACGAAAAGTGAAGCCTACTAGTCAGGAAATGATAGAGGTTATCGCCAGAACCGCCAGGAATTATGTAATGTACGGCGAATGGTATCTTGCGAATAAATCCTAAATCCTCAACCGTGAACCGTCTCACCGTCCACCGTCTCACCGTGAACCGTCTCACCGTCCACCGTCACACCGTCCCCGGTACTCATGATCGGTAAACCTGAACCTGATGAATACCCGGAGTTTTTCCAGGGTTACATAGAGCTCGTTGTCTCCGCGGACATCATTGGGTTCCTGGAAAAGCAAAACAAGGATTTCGTAAACCAGCTTTTGAGAGTAGGTCCTGACAAGGCCTATTTTAGGTACGCCCCCGACAAGTGGTCCATCAAGGAAGTGTTAGGTCATGTAATCGACATTGAGCGGGCGATGGCTTACCGGGCCTTTTCCTTTTCGCGTGGAGAGGATCAAGCCCTCCCAGGAATTGATCAAGATCAATACACCCTCAAAGGTGATTTTGACTATCGGAACTTCCATGACCTGATCCAGGAGTTTAAGTTTTTACGTCTTTCCAATATACGCCTTTTCGGTGGGCTAAATGAGGAGGCCTTTAAAAGGAAGGGGACGGCAGATCAAAAAACCTTTACCGTCAGGGCTCTTATATTTATAGCCGCCGGTCACTTGGAACATCACCGGCAGGTGTTGAGGGGCAAGTATGGGGTCAGTTAACAGGTTTGCCGTAAAAGCAGTCTTGTCGGCTTTTTTTCGCGCTCTCCACCGTCACACCCCCCGCCGCCGACCGTCTACCGTCCACCTCCCACGGTCCACTGTCTACCGTCTACCGTCCACCTCCCACGGTCCACTGTCTACCGTCTACCGTCCACCTCCCACGGTCCACTGTCTACCGTCTACCGTCCACCTCCCACGGTCCACTGTCTACCGTCTACCGTCCACCGTCTTACCGTCCACCTCCCACCGTCTACCGTCCACCGTCCACCGTCTACCGTCTACCGTCCACCATCTACCGTCCACCGTCCACCTCCCACCGTCTACCGTCTACCGTCCACCGTCTACCTCCCAGCGTCTACCGTCCACCGTCCACCGTCCACCGTCCACCGTCCCACCGTCCACCGTCTACCGTCTTACCTCCCACCGTCCAGCGTCTACCGTCTACCGTCCACCGTCCACCGTCTACCTCCCAGCGTCTACCGTCTACCGTCCACCGTCTACCGTCCTACCGTTTTCTGTTTTCCCGTTCCACCGCTCCTCTTCTCCTCCTCTCTTCATCTTCTCTTCTTAACTTACGGACAAATCACAAATAGCGTATGAAATTCATTATCCGCCTTTTCCTTTCTTCCCTTGCCGTGATCCTGACCGCCTATTTATTGCCAGGCGTGGAGGTAGCCAGTTTTATGAGCGCCTTAATAGTGGCTGCGCTGCTTGGATTGCTGAATGTGACCGTTAGGCCCTTGCTGGTCATCCTTACTATTCCGTTCACAGTTTTGACCCTGGGCTTGTTCTTGCTGGTTATCAATGCTGGGATCATTCTATTGGCCAATGCCATCGTTCCAGGATTCGAAGTCGATGGATTTTGGTGGGCTCTGGCTTTCAGCCTGATCCTATCCATTCTTAGCTCGCTCTTTTATGACCTCGCTGGCAAGGACACCGTGAATTGACCCGTTTCTATATGAATCATGCCTGACTTTCTATTTTAGCCTAAAACCAGTAACTTCCATTGTGGGATCCGCCATGTTGCTTGAGAAACGTAGGTTTCGGACCAGTGTGAAATACGCCCTGGGATTCATTGCCATATTATGGGCAGCCAAGTTGATCGAATGGTTGCTGTCCGCGGATTTCGGAGTTTATGGGATATATCCCCGAACTCTTACGGGTACTGTGGGCATATTGGTCAGTCCGTTGATCCACGGTGACTTCACACATCTGTTTTCCAATACTTTGCCACTGGTCTTTCTGGGAGTAGGGGTTGTTTTTTTCTACCGTAAGGTGGCCGTCGATGTCTTCTTTTTGATTTATTTATTTACTGGCATCTCTGTTTGGTTCGTTGCCAGACAGGCTTATCACATAGGCGCTAGTGGCATTATCTACGGTCTGGTAAGTTTCTTATTTTTTAGCGGATTAATGAGAAAGGATTTGAAATCTGTGACAGTTTCCCTGGTGGTTTTATTTATGTACAGCGGAATGTTGCAGGGAATCTTCCCTAACTCTCCAGGAATTTCCTGGGAGTCCCATCTTTTGGGCGCAGTAGTCGGTTTTGGCTGCGCTATTCTGTTCCGGAATGCCCCATTATCAGTTGCAGATGATGGGCTTGAGAACGAAGAGTTAATGCCTCGCGACGATGCCGTCACCTCAACGTTGACCCTTGGTCCAGGGCCATCAAGTGTACTTTATCATTATAGGGAAAAATCCATGGACCCTCCAAAAGATTCCTACAAGAAAAAGCCCGTCAGAAGCTATACATCAACGCATTACTACTAGCCTTGATCCGATTCTTTTTTCCTTGCGCCCGGACCCTGTACGGCCATTTTTCTGAGCGATCAAATTGCCCCCCTGGGTTACATTTAATCAAAATTTTCATAAATTGACACCGTACTTCCAATTAAAAATTCTAACCGAATGCTTGGTGCCCTACCTAAATCACTAGGAGCAGAGCCTCCTGAATATATAACGAGTTTGGCTTCTGTTGGGAATGGGTTTCTTCACTGGAATCTTCCTTGCCGCTTACCAGGTAGGGGTGGAAGTGGTCTTCCTCAAAACCCCTGGTCTTGGTGATGAGAATCTGGACAAGGCGATGTTCGCAGCCGGTGGGTTTGGCCTGTTGTCAACCTTCATTTTTGTATGGCTTCAGAATCGAATTTCGTACTCGACGCTCGCATTATTCAATCTAATCACGTTCACGATTTTTTTGATAGGTATAAGCGTTCTCTTTGAGTATCACGAGGTGGGTCCTGCTGAGCACTTCCAAATCGAATCCTTCAAAGGCATTTCGGATGAAGAGGTAGTCCGGATGAAACGTGGCGCACGCGACTATTTTGTGGCCCGGGACTATGAAATCCCGAATCTGCAAATGGGTAATGTTGTGGATTCTTTAATTATAGAATCCCGGCAGTTCTACCCGGAAATAGAAGCCAGCCTGACGCCAGAGAAACGGCAGCTGATACAAAAGGTCCTTGGAGAAGCCCAGATTGTTGCCCTTGCCAGAGATACTTCACAGGTTGAAGCCACCATTGATAGGCTTCAGGCGGCTTGGGTACCCGAGGTTTCAGACACGTACCGGGGGATAGTATTTCTTTCATTCATGATGCTCGGGCCTATTCTTGCGACCATACTCCTTGGATTTTGGGGAACTTTCAACCGGCTATTTACACTTCGACAATCTAAGCGGATCATCGGTGGTATTGATACCGGACAATTGACAGCCACCATTATAGCCTTTTTTGCAATTGGAGCCTTACCCGATATATTCAGATCGGCCGACCTAATTCTGCTCTCCGCAGTGTGCATAACCGGCGCTTTGATATTCTTGATAATAATCGTAAGAAGCTATGACCTTGACGCATTGATGCGGGAGCAGGCTGGACAGGAAAAAGTAAAGCGCACCTCATACCTCGGCCTTTTTGTGGACAAGTATCTAAAATGGCTCTGTCTGTTTTTGATTCTGTCGATGGTTGCTACCGTAGTAATGGACTTTGCCTTCCTCTCCACCATAAACGTGTACTACCCGATCGAAAGGGAACTGCAGCAGTACATCGCATTCTTTAGCGCGGTGATCATGCTGGTGAGTTTTATTATTCAGACCTTCATAAACGACATTATCATTGGCAAATACGGCCTCAAAGTCTCGTTGCTGGTAATGCCCGCCATCCTGGCCCTATTCTGCTTGGGAGCAATTGCCGGCGGACACTATTATGTTTACAACGTAAAGACAGATGACCTGATTTATTTCTTTCTGTTCATATCCATGGGCAAGCTGTTCTCTGCCGCTTTCAAGGATGCCTTGGAGAACCCTGCCTTCAAACTCTACTTCCTGCCGTTGGAAATCAAGGTGCGTTTTGATATTCAAACCAAGGTTGAAGGGGTTATCAATGAATTGGCCAGTTTAGTGGCCGGAACTCTATTGGTGGTTTTGAGCCTAGAGTTCATTGGTCTGGAGGTAATTCACTTCTGTTACCTCATTTTGGTCGTCACCATTAGCATGTATTTCGTGGCGGTGGTTCTTTTTGAACGTTACAAGGATACGCTAAAGTCCACACTGGAAAGATATAAGAAGGCGCAGGTCCAGGATGGGCATAAGGAAGATCGGAGTTTAATAAGTCTGCTGCAAAGTGAAATGGGTTCCAGTAAATCGGCGAAGGTTATATTCGCAGCCAAACTAATGGAGAAGGTTGAGCCCATTTTGCTCGAGTCCTCTTTGGCAAATTTGATCAAGAGTACCTCCTCCGAGATTCGGGAATATGCGGTGCAGCGGATCAACCAGCTCAAGAGCCTGTCGCTCCTGGATTCGGTCAAAGAACAGATTGAAGTCGAGGATTCACCTGAGATAAAGGATTTGGCTCAACAGGCTGTGGCTCGTCTTTCCGAATCCGACTCAACCTCTCAGTCAGCAGAGAATCTTAAGAAGCTGGTTCGTTCAACCAATAGCGACGACCGTGTTTTTGCAGCCAAGATTCTGGGTAGGACTTCGGAAGACATATACCTTAGGTATCTCACCGAATTGATCCGGGACATTAACCCCAAGGTTAGAGTTTCAGCCCTGGTGACAGCCGGCCAGCTGAAGAATCCCGAATTTTGGCCCTATCTGATTGAGAACCTGGTTTCTCCGCAGTTTAGTAATGCTGCTGCTTCTGCCTTGGTAGCAATAGGAGCTGACGTCAATCCGTCCATTGAGGCTGCCTACAACAAAACGGGCCAAAAAACCGAGGTTATGTCCCGAATTGTTCAAATCCTGGGGAGGATAGGAGGGCGGGAAGCCGAGGAGCTGCTATGGAAAAAAATTGATTCCAACGATAAGGAAGTATTTACCCAAGTCCTTTTGTCATTGAACGAATTGGGTTATAAAGCCCGGGAACTCCAGGCGGCTAGAATCAAGATTACCATTGAAGCGGATATTGAAGATGTCCAATGGAATCTCCAGGCTCTGAACTTTATCCCGGATGACGAAGAGAATCAGCTGCTGAGGGAAGCGATCAAGGCCGAGAACCAATACAATTACGATCATATATATATGCTCCTTTCCATGAACTTCGATCCGCAATCGATTCAATTGGTAAAGGAGAATATTGAAACCGGCCTGGATGATAACATAACCTTTGCCATTGAGTTGCTGGATGTGTTCCTGACCGAGGACCTGAAGCCTAAGCTCTTCCCTATACTGGATGATCTTGAGTTCGGCGAGAGGATGTCTAAGCTGGAAGAGTACTATGCCCCGGAAAACTTCGAATCATTAGAAGCGGTTTATATACAGATAATCAACCGGGACTACAATCACATCAACCGGTGGACCAAAGCCCTCGCCATGTATAGCCTGGCCAAGCTTCCAGAGTCTAAACATGTGGACGTGCTCGTGGCCAACCTGTTCAACCCTGACCATATGTTACGGGAGATTGCCGCCTGGGCATTAGTGAAGTTGGATCGGTCGATTTACCAGGAGAACTCCTATCGTTTGCCCCGTAACATAAAGAAAGAATTGGATAAGATCGTTTTGCCATCTACTTACACCCGCGAAGTGGACCACCAAAAAATGCTCCATGTCGAAAGAGTAATGTTCCTCAGACAAATTGAAGAATTCAAAAAGATCCCTGGAGTGGTGCTGGCCGAGCTTAACGACTCGGTTCAGGAAAAGAAATACACCGAGGGCGATGTGATTATCAACCAGGGAGACAACGGCGATACCCCGATTTTCCTGGTGGTGAAAGGAACAGTTGAGGTGCTCAATGGAGATCAAAAGGTAGACGTTCTGGAGGAAAGGGCCATGATCGGTGAAATGAACGTTTTAGAATCCGATATAAACGACCTAACCTACCTAGCCACGAATGAGACGCTGTTGTTCCTGATCAGCAAGGATAAATTCTACGAATTGATGTCCAAGAATCATCAAATGGCCAATGGAGTGATCGATTTTCTGGAACGAAAGTTTGATCCTACTGCGACGCCGAAACGGAAAGAGTTAGTTGACGATTAATCATCTGGTGATTATTTAATTATTTCTTTAATTTTTACTATATTTTGGAGTAAAACCCTATTTACCTGAATGGCTAATTTCAAAGACATAATCCTGATCCACTCTACGGACGATGATAAGCCGTTTGTAGAGGGAGAGAGAGGATGGGTCACCAGCTTCCACCGGTTTTTAGGAACTCTGTTGGAACAAATCTCCAAAGATCCTCCCAACGTGATCTAAAAATCGGAGAATGACGATCACGCTTTGGAAAGCTATCAGGAGGCCTCATTGCTGATAGCGGTTGTTTCTCCTGCATTTTTGAAGTCCCAGGTTTTGCTTAATGGTTTGCGAAACTATGAAAATGTAGTGAAGGGTCAGGGTGGTTTTTTTGAGGACGGACTTTCCAAGATCTTTAAGGTGGTGAAATCACCCGTGGAAATGGACGAGCTGCTGCCTGAACTAAAAAACATCATCCATTACGAATTCTACCACACCGACCCCCACACCGGTGACGTACTGGAATTCAATCGGTTCTTCGGCCGTGATGCGGAACGTGATTTCTGGCTAAAACTGATGGATATTGCCTATGACATTTACCAGTTCTTGATCAAAACCAATCCTGAAAGTGGCCGGCTTGCCATGCCGGTAAGGGTTTCTCGTAAGTCTATTTTCCTGGCCGGCACCGGACGAGACCTGGTATTCCACCGCGACGTGATCAAACGCGAGCTCCAGCGACACGGATATCGGGTTCTCCCCGAACAATCACTCCCCAGCGACTCAGCCGAATTGGAGAAGAAGGTAGAGGACGATCTGGAAGCCAGCGATCTGGCCATCCATCTTATTGGAGAGGATTATGGCGAGCTGGCAACAAACACGGACCGGTCGGAAGTGGATATTCAGAACCGCATATCCACCCAGTACAGCGCCGAGATGCTCAAGAATAATCCGGATCGGGACTTTAGGCGTCTTATTTGGATCACCCCAGAACTGGATCAGGTTAGTGAAAGACAGAAGATCTTCATTGAGGACATTCGAAGCGACGCTGAGCTGCTGGAGAATTCTGAAATATTCCAAATACCGCTCCAGGATTTTCGAGGATTCCTAAGGTATGAATTAATCTTGGCTTCGGAAGAAAAACAGGACATGGCTACCAAGCACGCCGAGGGTTTAGACCTTTCAACGAGCATCTACCTGATCTGCGACAAGGAAGATGTGGATGAGTGCAAACCACTTGCTAATTTTCTCAGCGATCAGGGCTATAAAGTTGTGGCCTCTAAATTTGAGGGAGACATTCTCGATCTCAGAGAACTGCATCATGAAAGATTGAGACAGTGCGACGGGTCTCTGATCTACATAGGGAACGGCAAAGAGGAGTGGACCCGCACCAAATTACAGGACATCTTAAAGGCGCCTGGCTTTGGAAAACACAAACCAATGAAGGCGAAGGCTATTTATATGGGTTCGGCTCAGGAGATCAACGAGCGGTTGAAACCAGACACTCTTGTTTTAGGAGAGCCCGGGAAAATGGATCCCGATAAGCTCAAGCCCTTTTTAACCAAATTGGAAAACTAAATGGCTGACGAAAAACAAGTTACCCGAGTCGGTGAACAGGACGACAAGCTTTTGTCGATCCTGATGAATCCTTTCCCAGGCCTTAGGCCTTTTACCGTTGAAGAAAGCCATTTGTTTTTCGGAAGAGAAGGCCAAAGCGATGAGGTTCTCACAAAATTGTCGGAAAATCACTTCGCTGCCATTCTGGGAACTTCCGGTAGTGGGAAGTCGTCCCTGATGTACTGCGGGCTCATACCCATCCTGCACGGGGGATGGATGACTCATGCGGGATCGGACTGGAGGGTGATTGTTTCCCGGCCGGGAATTAATCCAATCGACAACCTCGCTGATGGGTTCATGATGAAAGATCCCGATTTCGCCGGCATGGAGGAGGAGGATAAGCTATTGAAAAAGACCGTTACCGCCACCGTTTTAAGGAGCAGTTCCCTGGGTCTGATCGAGGCGGTAAAACAGTATAGGAAATCTCCAACTGAGAATTTCCTGATATTGATTGACCAGTTCGAAGAGCTGTTCCGCTACAACAGAATTGAAAGTCGCGAAAGTGAAGATAACGAGTCTCTAACTTTCGTGAATTTAATGCTCGAGGCCATCAATCAACGGGAAGAGCCCATATATGTGGCGATCACCATGCGGTCAGACTTCATTGGTGAGTGTGCTCAGTTCCCGGAGTTCACTCAGAAAATAAATGACAGTCATTATTTGATACCCCAAATGACCCGGGAGCAAAAGAAAACTGCGCTGGATGGCCCGGTGGCGGTTGGCGGCGGGGAAATTGCTCCACGGCTGGTTCAACAGATATTGAATGACGTAGGGGATAATCCTGACCAGCTGCCCATTATGCAGCACGCTTTGATGAGGACCTGGTCGTACTGGACCGACTATAAGCGGGAGGGCGAGGTCATGGACCTGAAGCATTATAATGCGGTAGGCCGATTAACTGAAGCCCTTTCTCAGCACGCCAACGAAGCTTATGATGAGCTCTCCAAACGGGAGAAACGAGTTTGTGAGATCATGTTCAAGGCCCTGACTGAATCGGGGCTTGAGACCGTGGGAATTCGGCGCCCAACAAAATTGGGTGTGATCGCCAAGATCGCTGGGGTGAACGAAGAAGAGGTAGGCCGTGTGGTAGATAAATTTCGCGAACCCGGCAGAACTCTCCTGATGCCTCCGTACGGAATTAAGCTCGATTCTGAGACCGTAATAGATATATCTCACGAAAGCCTGATGCGCAACTGGACTCGCCTTAAGGCGTGGGTCCAGGAAGAAGCCACCTCATCTCAAATGTATTTGAAACTGGCAGAAGCGTCCGAGGCATATCAGTCAGGGCGTGCCGGATTATGGAGAATGCCCGATTTGCAACTGGCCATCAACTGGAAGGAAGAGCACAAGCCCAGCCTGGTTTGGGCACAGCGCTATCATCCGGCTTTTGAGAGGGCTATCGTATTTCTGGACACCAGCCAGAATGCCTTTGAGGCAGAGCAGGCCAACAAGGAAAGGATCCAGCGTAGAAACCTGCGTCGGGCGAGAACCTGGGCTATTGGACTGGGAGCGTTTGGCTTGGTGGCGATCTTCCTGGTCGTATTTGCCCGTACTGCGGCTGCCGAAGCCGAAAAACAAAGGGAGGCCGCTGATATTGCCCGAAGAGATTCAGATGCTCAAAGAGATGCCGCCGTGGTCGCTCAGCAGAAGGCCGATAGTTCGGCTGTGGTTGCGCAGCAGCAGGAGGCGCTTGCCAACGAACAGCGTGACCTGGCGGACCTTGAGCGGGCCGCTGCTGAAGTCGCCCGAATCCAGGCTGATTCGGCCCGGGCCGATGCTGAAGTAAAGAGACTGCAGGCTGTAGCGTCGCAGCGCGAGGCCGAACGACAACAGAAAATTGCCGACGAGCAGCGGATAGCCGCGGAGAAAGCCACCGAAGAGGCCACCAGACAAAGATTGGCCGCTGAACGTTTGCGCTACCAGTCGGTTGCCAAACAGATGGCCATTAAATCCCTGCAAGTTGAAGACACCTCCGCTCGAGCCCTCATAGCCTTGCAAGGTCATAGGTTCAACGTTGAACACGATGGTACCCAATACGACCCCGATATCTACAGTGGATTGTTTGGGGCGCTGAAACTCTTAAAGGGTGACAGCATCAACCACCTAAAAGGTCACACCGGTGCTGTTCGCTCTATGGCCTATTCCAATTCGGGGCAATATCTTTATACTGCTTCAGGTGCCGGGGAGATGGTGAAATGGGACATGGAGCACCCTGGAAAAATTTCCGCATCCTTCTATAATTCGCAAAGACCGATTCGCAAGTTGCTCATCAGCCCCGATGACCGCTGGTTAATAGGTGGAGACCAGGAAGGAGACATAGAGATCTTCGATCTTAGTCTTGCCCATTCCGGTGACACTCTGATACCCAGGATATTTGCTATGCACCACGGTGAAATTTTGGATATGGTGTTCCTGCCTGACGGCTCGGGATTCATATCTACAAGCACCGACAGCACTTTGCAATTTCATGATTTGGACAACCATGAGAGAATTGTGAAAACCCCTCATCGGGTGAATAGCCTGGATGTTAGCTCCGATGGACGCTGGTTGGCAGGTGGTATTTCCGATGGGACGGTTAGTTTGTGGGACCTTGAGAATGACTATACCGAAATAACGATGGATATTCCTCAAAGAACGTCAGTTCGTGCGGTTGCATTCAGTCATCAGTTTAATTTGCTGGCGGTTGGATATCGGGATGGGGTCATAATGATTTGGAAAATGGATGATAACGAATTATATGCAGAACTCCCGGGACATTCGGCTTTCGTCTCCGATCTGGAGTTCTCCAGGGATGACAAGCTTTTGGCTTCGGCCAGTTTCGATAAGCGGTCCCACATTTACCTGGTTGAGGAAATCTTTGCTTTGCCGATTGTTCTGGTTGATCACGATCAATTCTTATGGGGCGTAAATCTCAGCCCAAACGGAGAGATCCTGATCACTGGATCCGATGACCGGATTATCAGGGAATGGCCCACAAACGCCGGGGTGTATGCCAGTGAGTTTTGTGCTGAGTTATCCCGAAATCTGAGTAATACTGAATGGCTCCAATATGTCGGGGAGGATATTCCCTATACTTTGAGCTGCGAAGAAAAACCGGCCGGCGAAGGAGCAACTTTGGATAGTGAAGGTGAGTGATACAATTATTGAATTAAGATATGAAAGGATCTAGATGAAGCACGTCTACCGATTATTGGTTATCGCTTTTTTGCTCATTCCTGTTGGACTAGTGGCGCAGACATCGGATTGCCTTAGAGAGGCTGAAACCAAATTCAACCAAGGGCTGCTTAGTGAAATCACCGAGCCCCTGGAGGAGTGCCTGTCCAAGAAAAACCGGAAAACCGAATTCACGATTAAAGAGGAGGAGATTCAGGCCTGGAAGCTGCTAACCAAGATTTACATTTACCTGGACGATCAGCGCAACGCCAACCGGGCTATTTTGGGCCTGTTGAAATCGGATCCCGAACATGTGCCCGACCCCTCCGATCCCGCTGAATTTGTATACCTGTATAGAAAGTATAGCTCCAAACCAATTTTCGCCGCCAGTGTGAAAGCCGGTGGCAATTTGGCCATGATCAGCGATGGAGAGAAATTCAGCGCCGGCCATGGGGATCGCTCCACTGACGAGTTCATAGGGGTACCTACGGTTCACATAGGTATTGGCGGAGAATACCGGTTTTACAAAGATTTTGAGCTGGGCCTGGAAATACGCTGGTCTCAAAAAGCATATGAATACTCAGGGTTGGTCTCAACTACCACGATTCCGAACGGTGATTATAACACAGTCGAGTTTACCGAGAACCAGCAAGCCATTGAAGTTCCGGTTTTCCTCAAATACAGCTACGACCTGAATCCCTGGGTTCCATTCGCTTACGCTGGATTTCAAACCGAGTACTTGTTAGCTGCTACGGTGGATCAGGCCAACCGGGAACCGTCCAGTGATTACGAGGGACAAGGTTCAGACGCACCCAGTATCGACCTTCTGGAATCGAGCTTTGAAAAAAGAGAGAACTTAAATTTCTCGGCCGTGGCCGGATTAGGAGTGAAGTTAAAGGTTCTGCGAATCAACTACCTGGTCTTTGACGTGCGCTATGCCTTTGGTCTGACCAATCCGGTAAATGGTTCCAATCGTTATTTGCATCCTAATAACGACCAGGCCTCCAACCAAAACCTGGGTACCCGGTTTCTTTACGTTGACAACGACTTTACGATGAACAATCTGGCGGTGTCGATTGGGTTCATCAAATCATTTTACCGGACCAAGAATCTTACCGGTGATAAGAGTGGTTTCTTGTTCTTTGGAAAGAAAAAGAGCGATTAGTGATGAGCCGTTACTTCCATAGCTTCCTATTATGTGCCGCCGTTTTCTGGGTAGCCTGCGATCGATTCGACGAGCAGATCGTGCCCGACAAAGACAAGATATTCCGTAAATTCTTTGGCGGTTTTGACAATCAAACGGCAGTCCGGGTAATGCAGCAAGGCGACGGCAGTTTCATTATGTACGGTTCTTCCACTTCCTTTTCGGGGGTGAACGATGCCGCCGATGACCCCGAATTGAAACTTTACCTGGTCAGGACCGATCCCCGCGGAGATGAGATCTGGGCCCAGGTGTTTACTGACACCGCCGGACAGAATGTGCCGTTGGACATCCGACCCGATGTCGATGCGGTTGGAATGGTCCAGACAAGTTCCGGATTTACGCTTTTGGGAAATAAAGACAAGAATGCGCTTACCACTGACCAGGAATTGCTGATCATATTCACCGATACTGAAGGCAACGAGACCGGCCGGAACCGGATTTTCACCCCTAATAGCACCATTGCAAGTGATATCCTTCAAACGACCGATGGGGGATATGTGATAGTAGGCTTCGAAGATAACCAGCCTAACGGAGTGATGGTAATCCGGACCGATGCCAACGGGGACCGAATAGAATTCGAAATAGACGACAGTCAGGGATTTTCTCCGGAGGACATAGGCATTGGAGTTGTGAATTATGCCGATAGCCTCACCGGTGAAGAGCGGTTCGCCATTTTCGGAAGTACGGTACTTACCTCGGCCGAGGGGAATAGCTTGTCAGGTCAGCGAAAGATGAGCCTGTTAATAATAGACGGGACAGGAGGTCATGTGGCCTCGGACGTCTACTCCAATATAGGCGGCAACCAGCTTGCCAATGCCTTTGCTCAAACCAATGACGGTGGATTCATTTTGCTGGGGACTGATCAGAACAGTGAAAAGATCCATCTGGTCAAGACCAGTACCAAGGCCCAGCCGCAGTGGGAGGAACTGGTCAGGCAAAATGACCCGGATGCCACGGTAGCAGCAATCGATGCCCGAGGAAGCTCAATCATTCAAACCCGGGATGGCGGATATGCCTTTGTCGGAAGTCTGGAGGGACTGGGCAGCGGCGATAGTGATATTTTCCTGGAGCGCACCGATGCTTTTGGTGTTCCGCTTGGAACCTATCCCGAGCCTAAAACCTACGGTGGACCGAGGTCCGATCTGGGGGGCGACCTTGTGCAGACCCCAGACGGAGGTTTCGCAGTGTTTGGAAGCGTGAACTTGGAGGGAACCAATTCATTAATGAACCTGATCAAGACCAATCCCAATGGGGATTTGATCGATTTTTAGACGAAGGTGATACTTATTCGTTCCCTATGGATTACGATATTATCACCAGAAGGGTTGGTTTATAAGTTTGGTAAAATAATTCGTATAAAATTCACGCGAATTAAACTTATCGATGATTATATCTGGTGGGACTGGATTGCCCCCGGAATTGAAAAATGATAAGAAAATAATTGAATGATATGGGTTACAAATTGCCTATTTTGAGCATTAACATTACTATACCTATATATTATAGTACTTTAAAATGTAGGTTACCCTAGAGTCCGATTTTGCCTATGCCTATTCATCTCCGAATTTTCGGTTGTTGCATTTGCGTTCAGCGTGTCCTAATGAAGATCTGCCGTGTTTTTCTTCCGTGTTTCGTGTTATATCCTTTTGGCTCCCTTCAAGCACAGAATGAAAACCTATATTTTACCGAAAAGAATGATGGCGAGGTAGTAGAGTCAATTAATATCAATGGTACTGGTCCCCTGTTTTCGACTTTCGCGGCAGGTGCTAACGATCCCACGGACATATGGATTGATGTTGCTACTGGTAAAATCATCTACGTGACGACCCAGAGCAATGATGACATCTACACCGCTGATTTAAGTGTTACTCCGAATCCGACGGTATTCTTGACGGATCCCACGGGTAGTGATGCTATAGGAGGTATAGCTTTTGACGATGAATATATCTATTGGTCCAATAACGCCACCGATGAAATCTTTAGAAGGAAGAGGGATCTAACGGGGGTCAATGAATCGGTTTTTGACTTCAACGAGACCCGGGATATCAAGGGCATTCAGGTTGTCGGCTGCAATTTGTATATAGCTGACCCTAGTGCTGATCCGGATGACATTTGGATCGTAAACTCGGACGGCAGCACACCCGATGGTACGGTAAATGCGACCAATGTCGATGTAGGAGGCAATGATGACATTGAGTTTATTGAGGTCGTTGAGATCGGGACAGAAACCTATATTTATTGGGTGGACAAGGTTGGAAACCAGGAAGTGCTTAGAATTAGGGTGGCCCCTACCGTAGGTACCCGGGAACTATTGTATTCAGAATCTGCCGACGGCTTGATAAACGCTGATGTGCGCAGTGTTGCCGTCGATGTGGCGAACGGCGTGATCTATGTAGGGGAACTAAATGACATATTGATTGGTGACATACTCGGATCCGCCGGACCCACCACATGGGCGATATTCAATTCTGTTCAGGATGACCTGGATAAGGCTGTTCTGGAACTCAACACCCCAAATCATACTGCACCTGCATTTACGAGCGCGGCAACCACTTCAACCACCAACATAAGGCTCACTTTCTCGGAAAATGTTTCCGTAAAAGATGTGTCTGGCTCTGATTTTACAATTGCAGGTGCCACAATTACCGCTGCCGCGACCGGGCCCTCCCCAAACGAGGTGGATTTAACAGTAAATACATTTCCTTCGGATTTTACCTCTAACGACCTGGACATTGTTCTTGGGGCTGTGTGTGATGCCGCTGGAAACAAAATCTTGCAAACCTTGGATCAAAATGTTAGTGATGGGATAGCCCCCTCTCCCGTAGCTGTTTCTCCTGCCAACGGAGGAGTAGGAGGCATAAATCTCACTACGCTGAGAATCAATTTCGACGAAATAATAAATCAGGGCGCCGGTAATATCGACTTTACCCAAGTGGGGACGGGAACAATAGAAACCATTCCCGTGTCCAGTGTGACCGGTTATGGAACTACTAATCTGACTATTCCAGTAACCGTTGGACCCTTGATGGATGGTGTCATGTACCAGGTCACGGTTCCGGCTGGAGCCTTTGTTGATGCTTCTGCCGCCATGAATCCTAATGCCGTCATAACGGGTAGCACGGACTGGGAATTCACCGCCGAGGCTGGACCTGAAGTAGTTAGCGTAAATCCGGCCAATGGCAGCACCATTACACCAACAACTACCTTGGTTATAACCTTTGACCAGGATTTGGCCAAAGGTGCGGGTAATATTATTATTAACGAAGACGATGGGACCCTGCACCACAGTGTTGCGGTTGGGTCTGCAGATGTTGTTCTAGGTGGTACAGGGACGGAGCAGGTTACAATCAGCAACGTCACAGCATTTAGCGATGCCACTACCTATGAAGTGGATATTGCGGCCGGAGTATTCCAAGATGTCGGTATGACGATGCCCAGTGAAACGGTCACTGGAGAAACGGACTGGAAATTCACAGTAGATGCCACCGGACCCACCGTTCAATCTATCACCCGGGACGATCCCAACCCAACCAATGCCTCCGCAGTAGATTACACAGTAACTTTTTCAGAAGATGTTCTTAATGTTACCAGCGACGATTTCACAGTAGCTACCGTGTCCGGGACTGCCGCTGGCAGCCCGGGGACCGTGACGCCAATATCAGCCTCCCAGTTCACAGTTCAGGTAATGAGCATTACTGGCGATGGCAATCTGCGCTTGGAGGCTAATTTGCCTACGACTGATATTACAGATCTGGTGGGAAATGCTGGAACCGGTAATTTTAACACTGGTGAAGAATACACAGTTGATAACACTGGTCCAGCCCAACCGGCTGCTCCCAATATGACGGATGGAACGGATTCCGGTTCCGATAATATGGACAACATTACCAATGACCAGACTCCAGATTTTGACGGTAACACCGAGAATAACGCTTCGGTGGAATTGTTCTCTGACAATCCGGGTCCCATGACATCCAATGGCACGACCACTGCCGATGGTTCTGGTAACTGGATCATTACGTCCAGCACCCTTGCCGAGGGTGCTCATAATGTTACAGTTGTGACGACTGATCCTCTGGGCAACCCAAGTTTGGAATCTCCAGCCCTAGCTGTGACCATTGATGTTTCTACAATGGCTCCAGGTACTCCAGACTTGGCTGATGGCAGCGATTCGGGGGTTGACAACATGGACGATATAACCAACGTCCAAACTCCTGATATAGACGGTAGCGGAGCCGAGGCAAACAGTTCGGTTGAGTTGTTCACTGATAACCCTACCCCGGGAACTTCGGTGGGAACTGCGACCGCGGATGGCTTAGGGGCCTGGACGATAACCACCAGTACTCTCGCGGAAGGCACTCACAATCTTACCGCAAATTATACGGATGTGGCAGGAAATGGACCTAGCGCATCTTCGACGGTGCTAACGATCCAAATAGACGTAAGCACCGCAGCTCCCGTCGCAGCCCCAGTCTTGGATCCGGGCAGCGATTCCGGAACTCCGGGTGACAATAAAACCAACGTTGTTACGCCGCTTATAACTGGTGGAGGAGTGGAACCGAACAGTTCAGTGGAATTAATTAGCGATGTGGATGGATCTCTGGGTACGACCACCGCCGATGGCACCGGTGCTTGGAGCATTACTGCCAGCACGATGGCTACAGGCGTCCATATGTTGACGTTTGAGTACACTGATGTCGCTGGTAATGGACCTAGTGCCGCATCCCCGGCTTTGACCTTGGAGATTGACGATGTGGATCCCGCAGCTCCTCCTAACCTGGACTTAGACGGCGGGAGTGATTCCGGGATATCTTCCACAGATGATATTACAAGTGATCAAACCCCCACCATTACCGGAACCGGGGCCGAGGCTAACGCTATTATTGAGTTATTTAGTGATAACCCTGCTTCTTCGCTTGGCACCACCGCAGCCAATGGGAGTGGCGATTGGAGCATAACTGCCACTACCTGAGGGTATGCACAACTTAACTGCCACCGCCACAGATGATGCTGCAAACACTAGTGTGGCCTCAGCTGCATTGCCAATTACTATTGACATAAGTACGGTCGCGCCAGGTCAGCCGGATCTGAATATGGCTAGTGACGATGGAATTAGCAATACGGACGATATTACTACTGTGACTACTCCTGATATAGACGGTGCAGGTGCGGAAGCCAATAGCGCCGTGGAACTTTTTACTGATAATCCCACTCCCGGAACCTCGGTGGGAACTACTACTGCTAACGGATCGGGTGGTTGGACCATTACAACGAGCACACTCGCCGAGGGAGTTCATAACCTTACTGCCGTTTATACCGACGTTGCGGGTAATGGACCCAGCGCGGCTTCTACAGCATTGACTATTGATGTAGACAATACCGCACCTGTAATTTTATCCATTGTTCGAGCCGATCCCAATCCTCAGGCAACTGGCGCGCCATTCAACTACACGGTGACCTTTGATGATTTTGTCCAGGGAGTAGCTTCGAACAATTTTTCCTTGGGGATAAATACCGCGATCGCTAACCCACCGGGAGTTCCTACAACCGCGGATAATATTACCTGGAACGTTCCGATCACGGGTACCACCACGACCGGTCAGGTTCGACTGGATCTGGATTTGATGTTGGCTAATATCATCAACGCCACCAATATTGCATTGGCCACTCCGCGCAACGGGGACGAGACTTATGATATTGTCACGCCTGCGCCTACTGAGCTTCCTACCGGGTTTATGGCTACGGTGATCGATGGCACAACTGTCCAATTGGATTTCATTAATGCTATGGCCGGAGTTATCGTTCCGGAGGAATATCTTATTGTGGGTCTGAAAAATGGAGCACTTTTTACCCCAGCGAATAATGTTATCTACACCACTCTTGGTGTTCCGGTAGATGATCCGGCTGAAGATACTGTCTATCTGGTGGTTGATCATAATCCCCCAGGAGATGGAATTCCCCAGACCGTATTCTTTACCAATCTACAATCGGGTGCCTCCTATACTTTTGAGATTTACCCGTATACAAATGCAGGAGCGTTTCCTCAGTATAATGTATCAGCTCCTATGACCCAAGGTCCTCTGGTGCCCCCAGTAGGTGCTGCCACCACGGTAGTAGCCGGACTAGCATCCCCATTATTCTTGCCGGCATTGACCACCGAGCTCACCGGTGCGGTCCCTCCGCAGCTGGATGCCATTGTAAACTTCGAGTTTGTGGTAAGGGATGATGACCTTCAGCCGCTTCCAGTAGGAGACAACATTCCAACCCTGATCGACCAAGTGGTAATCAACCGGGATATAATTAATGACGCCATCGGCGACTGGACCAATGCGATCGATGTGATGGATGCCGAGCTTAGTAGTGGTGGTAATTCGCTATTGGGTGTTGTAGGTGCAAATACCATTACTTTCTCATCCATCCCCACCGGGGGTGGGCAATTGGGCGAGGTTCCTGACAATACTGCAAAAACCTATCAACTAAGGATTTGGTTACGAGTCAACCTGCTGGGAGGTTTAACTGAAACAATAGACGGCAGGGATTTTGTTTTCCAGGTATCACATGGGGCTCCGGATATTCTTATAACCGGCAACTCCAGCCAATTTGCAGGCGGCACCACGGTTTCTTCAGGAAACGGCGCTAATATCGTTGCGGTAACCAGGGATAACTTCCTCTTCACTACCCAGCCCGATGCTTCGGTGGGAGTTTTGGCTGACCTGGCCACACCTCCTGTCATCAGGGCTCAGGACGCGAACGGCAACCTTGATTTGAGTGCATTCAACCTGGTAACTACTGTAGGTGTGCCTCCTGCAGCACCAGGGTTCGTCCTGATCAGAAATACCGACGGCATTCCCGTGAACAATTTGCCTTTCCAGTTCATTGCCGGGGTCCTCACTTTTCCTTTCAACTTCCAATACACAAACGTGGGGACGGTACTATTCTAGTTGATGACGACATTGGCGTTTCGGCATCCAGTAGTGCAGTTGCCGTGAACTTTGGTGACAACACAACCATTTCTGCGGGTCCGCTTATAGAGGTGACTACCTTTCCTTCTACAGAGACTGGACCGGGGTTTTCTTTTCCGGTATTTGATTTCATACTTACCGATGATGATGTGGGAGTAACAGATGATGACGGCGTGCCTACCCAGATCAGTCAGTTGATAATAAGACCCGGGGGCGGCAATGATGTCACCAACTGGAAGGATGCCATCAATGAGGTAGCCTTGACCGATGCTTTCGGCCCCAGCGAGTTCATAATTGTTGACAATACTGCTGTCACGGCCAATACAATAACATTCACCGGGATTGAGGGTTTCGGTACGTTGGGTCAGATCCCTGATAATGGATCAAAGGAATTTCAAATCTGGATAAATTTGAAATCCCCTATGACCGGTACCCAGCCGGATGATATTGATAACGATAATTTTGTTTTTGACGTCAATACCGATGATATCAATCCAGTTGCTTTCAGCAGCACGATGGCAGCCACCCAGAGCACCAATTCCGGCGCTTCCAATATCCTGGTAGATGTTGATGTAACCCAATTTGTTTTCACCCAGCAACCCCCGGCGGTTACGTTTGTGGATGCCAATGTAACCCCACAACCGGTGGTCAGGGCTCAGGATGCGAATGGAAACCTGGATGAAGATTATAATCAGGCTGTAACAGTTACCAATGCCGGCACTTTAGCCATGACCAGCGATCCGATGACCTTTCCACCGCCCCCAAATGGGATCCTGACCTTCCCTGTTGGTTTCCAATATAATAATGGAGGAGATGGTACCCTTACGGTGGCCGATGCCGATAATCTGCCGGTATTCTAAGACTTAACCAAATTAATAATCTAAGAAATGTCCGATTCTTAGGCTGCAAATTTGAGTGTGTCCACATAAGGGGTTCCTCTTTTAGCTACTGCGAAGACTCTGGCCACGATCTTGTTTCGGATAATGTTTAATGTAGACATCTTATTTTTGCCTTCAGCCAGTCTTCTTTGGTAATATACCCGCATTTCCGGATTATATTGAATGCAACTAGCAACGGCGTTGGACAAGAGGGATTTCAACTTCTTGTTGCCCAGATAATGCACCTTGCTCTTGCCTTTCCAGCTGATGCCCGATTGGTTGGGGAAAGGAGCTATGCCACTGTAACAGGCAAATTTCCTCCAGGTTTCAAAGGCGGTGAAGCAATTGGTATAGACCAAAAAACTGGATCCCAAAATTAATCCCACGCCTTTTACCGAGCTGACCAGGTTAAAGATTCTTTTTAACTCGCCATCCTCGGAAATGATCCGCTGGATCTCTTTTTCTACCCTTTTGATCTGCCGGTCCAAATGGCTGATCAGCTGCTCCTGGGCACGGAATAGCATCGGATTATCAACCACCTTCACAAAGGCTTTCATTTCCTGCAAAGATGCCTTGCATCCAGCCCTTTGTTTGACCATCCGCTCTCTAAAGGATAACAAACTTTTGAGATTTAAGATCGCCTTAGAAGGCAACTGATAAAGCTTGATTCTGTGGCGACGCAAATAGGCGTACTCGGCAATCACCCCCGCAGCAATTACATCACTTTTCCCCCGGGTGATCCCTAACGATCGCTTGATCTCTAAACCCGGCACCATGCAGAACAATATCTGGCGTTCAGTCAAAAAAACAGCCAGTGGCAGAGAATACAACCCGGTATGCTCAAAGCAGATGATGACTTTAATTAAGTCTTTTCCATTTAATCTTTTCGCCCACTGGAGCAATTGATTAAAGCCGGTTCGATTGTTAGCAAACTCACATTTGGCCTGGCTTAAATAATCATGGGCATCAAAAGTTCCTTTAGATACATCAATGCCGATTGCGTTGTGAAATTTCATGCTTTTAAATACTTTTAGATACTTTTGGATTTTTTAAAAATTGAGTTGCCAAACTAAGACCTTTAATAAGACCCTACAGTCTAAAATTCTAATTGGTTCTTAAGGCAACTTGTTGAAGGAACGGGGACTATAACCGACGATAGGTCTTACCTAGACCGCTATAAAGTTCACCCCGTTCCTTCTTTTTTCAAACCTAGCTTTGTATTCTCAACACTTATCCACAAGTTATTAAATCTCCCCCCGGACCCCCCTCTGGTGGATAACTATAATACCAATAATGTTCTTGAAATATTTATACTGGGTAAATCTAAAGGTTCCGATATCAGTAACAAGCACGGCGGTGAGTGTCCAATTCTCCCAGGCCTCCGACATCGAAAAGCGTCCCTTCGCCTATACGAGCGATATTCCCTATGAGAATCATCAAGCCGCTATCGTTGTATTTGACGGGAACAGTATTTACCTGGAAAGGTTCCGATTACGAGACGGAGGAGCGCTTGCCAACGATGCTGATGGTACCGGAACCACTCTGACCAGTTTGACCCTGTCGATAACCAATGGGGCTAACCTCCGGAGCATTGCCCTGTTTGACGCTTCCGACGGGAAAATTGCTATGTCTGAGCAACCAGGGGGTACTTCAGTAACTTTTTCAGGAATCGCAATAACCGCCGCCGATGACGGTTTCTTTGACTTCCTGGTCCGGGCAAGTTTCACGGCTCCTGTAATCGATAACCAGGCCATTTCATTCCAGGTCACTGCCGCAACAGCTGCTATCAGTGGATCCGGATTTGCCGCCCCCGATGCCGGCGGTGCTATGAGCTCGCTGACCGGCCAGCAAAACCAGATCGAAGTCACTGCCACTCAACTCGACTTCACCAACCAGCCGGCAGCAACCAGTATAAACACGGTTTTTGGTACCCCTCCCCAAGTAAGCGCACGGGACGTGCTAATGAGTGTAGATAGAGATTATACTGATCCCGTGGGCACTCTGGACGTGGATGACGGAGGTGCATCTCTAACATTCGATGCCGATATTACCGGGGGTACAGCAACCGATCCACTCCCAGGTTTCTATGTTTTGGGTGTTTACGACTTTCCGGCCAATTTTGCTATGACCGAGGCCGGCGATGGTATGGATATCGTTATGACCCTTCCCGACGACGGAGGAGTTGCTCCGACGGATGCCGTCAGTAACATGTTTGATATCATTGCCTCCATGGAATCACAGGTAGTATTAGATGGCTCATTCTCCATACCGACCCGGGTTGTGGCCCTGGCCCATCGTGACAATAATATCATGGACGGCAGCCCCGATCCGGGAAGCACAATCCTGGGACGTTTCATTTTGCTGGATGGCGACGGTATTATGGATGACCAAGACGGAGCTGGCACCTTAATGACCGACATCGAGTTGGCGGTAAAAAATGGAGCGGCCTTCGTAAGCCGGATCGCTCTCTACGATACACTTGGCAATGAAATTGACGAAATAGCGGCCGATGACACTGTGACATTCACGGGTTTATCCATGACGGCCCCGGATGACGACAGTTTAGTATTTGATGTGAGAGTAACCTTCCTGGATTCTTTGGTTGACCTTGATTCGCTTGCACTGGCAGTGGTAAGCGTTACGGAAGGAACCGGTTCTGATTTTGCACCAATCCTAAGCCCCACTGCGGGGGCAATAGGATTTACCAATGACTATGCTCCTGGAAATTGGACGACAACCATTGACAATACGGACGGCTCGGTGAACCTTGCTGGCGTGCCGAATTCCATTACTTTGTTTGGAGGGAATGATGGGCTTCCGGGTGGAGAGCAGCTGGTAAATGGAGGCCTGAATACCACCCTTATACCTTGGGTCAATGCCGGCCCGGTTCCATGGACTATAAGTTCTAATGTCCTTTATTTTACTACCGTAACTCCGTTTGAAGGTCCCACTTTCGCAACTTCGCTTGTCACCGCCAGTAGCGCTGTGATGTACCAGGATATTACCATTCCAGCGGGGGCTTCCAACGTCCAGTTGAATTGGAATCGATGGGTCCAAGTCGGCTCGGGCATAGGCACCTGGACCGTCACCATCAGGAATTTAGCTAATGGAATTTTAGCCTTTGCTGAGGGTCCATTGAATTTTGGTGCGGGTTACAATGACCTCTTCTGGGTGCCTGGAAACTTTAACCTCAGCGGGTTTGCCGGGCAAACGGTCCGTATTTACTTCGAGGCGGCTGATTTAACTGGCACAACAGGTTTTTCCTTGGATAATGTAAGTGTTACCTATGATCCCCAGTTAACCCCCGGGAATACTGATTACGTGCGGATAAATGTTCCGGTTGATGGAACCATCTCGTTTGACTGGTCCTATGGCAGCGCAGATGGTAGAGGTCAGGCGTTTGATCCGGCCGGGTATTTGCTAAACGCTGGATTTAACAATCTATCGGTCGGTGGTGCAGCTGGTATGCAAGCCGTGCCGGTCACAGCAGGCGATGATTTTGGCTTCAGGGTGAATACATCGGATGGCCACTCCGGACAGGCATCCCTCAATATCACAAACTTCGTTTTCTCTATCGGCACCGGATTTCCGGCTCCTCAAACTCCGGATGACAAAAATCTTATTGACGTCATTGCCACCCAACTGGACTTCACGACCCAGCCGGATTCCTTAACCCCAGTTGATAATGCCCTCATTGGGGTGGGTGTGCCCTTTGTAGATCCGCCGGTGTTGCAAGCCCGTGATTCACTAACCAACCTCGACCTGGAGTTTAACAACGGAGCGCTTATCACAACGGTCAACAATAACCGGTTCTCAAATGCCCCGGCTGCATTTGGAATGGGTGTTTTGAACTTTGGACTGTTCCAATATGACAGCACCGGCCGTGGGGATATTACAGTGGATGCCGGCGGTCTCAACAATACCAGTATCAGGGTTGATGTAATAAACACTTTGCTTAGCCAGGAGATTGGAGGAATTCCTGGTGTTATCGATTTTGACACCACTTTCCAGGCCAGCATTTCGGACAATCAGGCAATTCTTGGGATCGGTTTGGTTGCCAGTACCTCAGGCGTGGATTTAGTACCTCCAGAACCGCGTATTGATTCCTTGACCTTTGATTTCTCCGTTGATATCAACGGTACCTATGAAAACATAAGATTATTCCGCTCAGATGACAATGCCTTCAACAAAGATGATGACTCAGAAATTGCGGTAGTACCCGATCCGTCAGCAGCAACCTTCTCAGTGACCTTTAACCTCACACCACCGGGTCCGAATGATGATCTGGACGAAAATACTTTCGGTCAGTTTTACTTCTTGGTGATAGATGCAACCTCCACCGTTTTTGATGGAACTACCCCGGTATTCTCATCAATAGATCCAACTGGGATCCATATGTCTTCCGGATCTGTTTCTGGTCCAATCGTTGTCGGTGAAACCTATTACTTTGACGACAAGATTCCACCCACTGTGGTGACTCTTCTGCCGGGGGTCGATTCGGAAAACAACGACCCGGCAACCGAACTGTTCATCACGTTTGATGAACCGACGCTTTTGAATGAAGATCTATATCCATTCGATTCGGCAGGATTCCAGTTGTTCAGGCGCGACCAGTTGGCGGACGTTTTGGTGGAAGATATTGACTCCGTTACCACAATGGATAGCCTTACCTATGTGCTTTGGGTAGATGGCGGGGCTGATATGAAACTGGGAGACGATAGCACCTATTTTGTGTTGCTGGCCCCGGGAGATACTGTTACCGGTACCGGCTTTGCCGACAGGCAGGCTAACCAATTTGCAGGGTTCACCACCAATACTGATTGGTTCTTCAAGACTTCGGATAGCCAACCCCCAGTCTTCAGAGACACCACCATCGTGAATATCTTTGACTTTGGTTTCGAACTCAGGGCCCAACTGAATGAACCGGGCAAAGTATTCTATTTGCTAACTGTCGCTGCAGCACCAATGCCAACCACAGCCCAGGTGAGAGACCCGGTAGGCGCTGGGTATCCAGGCCTCGGCTTCTTTAGTGACTCGGTGGACATTCCGTTGGGATTCAGAAATTACTTCAGTCCGGTTTTCAGTGATACTCTTGCAAACATGAATTTGACCCTCTGGGTTACGGCCGAAGACCTGGCCCAACCAAATCCCAACGAAATGCTTGCGGTGGGAGGGCTTGATTTCAGTACTCCCGCAGGGTCCGGACCAGGTGTATTAATTTTTTCTGACACATTGGAAATTTGCTTCGGAGAGTTCCAGGACATCAAGGAACTGGTGATCATGGAAACAGCCAATGGGGAATTTGGAGATCCGGGAGTGGCCGGACAGACGCTGACCCTGGGACTTCCCAATGGTTTTGTGTTTAACCTGGATTCGGGAAGCGCAGTATCCGAATTGATAGGTTCCGGGTCGGCTGACGTGAGTAACCTGGTGATGAATTACATTAACAGTACCACGTTGAGGCTCACATACGATGTGGATGGAACTCCCAGTGGGCGAGATCTATTACGGGTGGTGGGACTTGAGGTTAACTCGGAGAGCACCGATTCCACCTCGGGAGATTTCCTCAGGGTCGGTGGAACTGCTGTTCAAACCGGCAATGAGGAAGTAGACAACCGTAGCCATGGTTTTATTACTGCACTGGGAACACTAGATCTGGATTACATTACCAGCCCATCCAACGCCGGTCCCATACCTGACAACGTAGATTCGGTCATACTGATACCCCCTTTTGGATTGGGTGACGCTACTTTCTCAGGAAATGCAGTGGTCAACGAGGTTTTCTTCCCATTACTGGCTGGCCTGGGGGATACGGAGGTTACTTTGACAGTGGTGGATGATTTTGGTTGTATCTCAACCCACACTGAAACTATCACGGTAATTGAGAACGCCAGCGCGATCAGCGGGCTTGAGACAAGCTACTGCGTGGATGAACCGTTTGATGTAATACCAGTATTTCCACTGAACAGACCAGGAGAGCGATTACTTACGCTTACCTTTTTTGAGGAGGGAGATACCACCCAGACCGAACCTGATGGATTGACCTTAGTTCCTCTCGTTGAGTTTCGATTTGACCCCGGCGCTGTTCCCGACAGCATTGTCAAAGTACCCATTAAGGTTCCTGACAATGTTCTTTTTGTAGGTGAGTATAAGCAGCCAAATGGCGATACACTAATATTTACCCAATTGGTCACTTTGTACGAACCCCCTGTTATAAATCCCTTGGTTGCGGCTCCGTCAACCCGGCCAGTATTTAATGCGCCTCACTACTGTCGAGATGACGGTGTGGTTGTAATTACACCAACAATTGACTTCTTTGATAGCGATGGTACCAACGATGTGTATACATATACGATCACTGATAATAATACAGCGACTGCATTTGATGCTGTCGTTGACCTTGGATTAACAATTAATGCTGATGGTAGTTTGAACCTTGACACCCAGGTATTGGCTGATTCACTTGTCTTGAATAATACCAAGGACTCCATCAACCTTACAGTCGAATTGGTATACACGGATGCCTTTGCTTGCGATGATACTCTGGCCATAGGCCTGATACTCAATGAAATACCCAATTTGACTTTCCAGGTTGACGACGTTGGCCCGGTTGGAACTATCATAGACCCTCAATATTGTTTTGATGCCCCCGTGGTTCTACTCAGGGGGCTGGATGATTCGGTTGCTGTGAGTTCAGGGATTTTCAGCGGGGATGGTGTTTTTGACAACGGCAACGGTTCGGCTCAGTTTACTCCCCGGCTGGCCGCAGAGATCACGGAAACCCAGTCAGCCCCGAATTTCCCTCACCCGGTCTTGATTATTTACAGCGACAGCACAACCGGTTGCACTAATTCGTTTAGCGATACGCTGGTGGTACAGCCCCTCCCGGTGGTTAATGTTGCTACTGGTATAGCTGGTATGGGGAACTTGCTGGACACCTATTGCCAGGACGCCCCCTCCCTGTTGATCCAGGGAACCGCTACTTCAGCGGCCGGCCGGGATACTTCGGTTTTCTACCTGAATGGCATATTAGCCGGAATGGGCGCCAACGGCCTTACCGACAATCAGGATGAGACTGCCAATTTTGACGCCGCTACGGCCCTTTTAGCTTCAGGTGATACTACCACGAGAACGCCTTATCAAATCGTTCTGACCTTCACAGATCTGAATCAGTGCGTACAATCCGATACGGTCAATATTGAAGTTCAGCCCCTGCCGCTGGCTACGTTCACCATCAAAGTGGATGCGGTTTTGTCCAATGTTCGTCAATTCTGTGTCAACGATATCGAGCTTATCGAGCTTGGCGGGACCGAACCCCTGGGTTCAACTGGTAACCTAACGCCGCTGGGAGAATTTTTTGGAACAGCCGGATCCGGAAAGGCTGTGGATGATGGTGGGACGGCGGTAACCACAGCAGATTACTTCCCCACCGCATTCCGTGATTCGATGCTTACGTCGCAGTTGATTGATGTGGTCCTGTACGAGTTTACCGATGACTTTGGCTGCTTCAACTCTACTTCGCAAGCCATAACATTGGATCCGCTTCCACTGCCCAGTTTCGTAATCGATTCGGTGTGTAGTAAGGAAGTGGTAGGCTTCCTGGCCACTCCGGATGTGGCTTCAACCGACAGTCCGGATCTGTATATTTGGAACTTTGGTGAATTGGGGGCGAATGACACTACCTTTACTGTACCGCAGGCGTTCAATGAATTTGAAGAGCCCAATGTTTATGACGTTTCCCTCAAAATTCAAACGGTCAACGGCTGCCTGTCCGATTCGGTATTCAGAGTTCCAATCCTGGTAGGGACCATTCCCGAGCCGCAAATTACCTGGCGAAACGTATGTGAAACGAATGCTACCCTGTTTAACGGGGTGCCCAAGCCCTTTGATCTGCCTCAGGCGCATGAAATTGTAGAACAGTACATATGGGATTTCGGTGATGGCTCAACCTTTACCGGAACCGACGGATTTGCCAGCCACACCTATGCAAATTCCGGTGATTACCTGATTTCCCTGCGATTGATTACCAACACCACCTGCGATACCATGGTCATGCGGGAAGTTTCAATCCTTCCAACCATCACTCCGGTGGCCAGCGACGAATATTTCGCCGACTTTGAAACCACGGGCGGCGGATGGAGAGTTGAAATTGCGGATACTACCCGGATCGACTCGGTGCTGGTCCGCAATCCAACCTGGGCCCTGGGTATTGTAAATCACTCTACTCATGGCGGCCCCGGAAATGGCGCGGATACCGACCAAAACAACATTGCCTGGGTCACAAATCCGACCGGAGATTACGAATCCGAGGAAAACTCGTGGGTTTATAGCCCTTGTTTCAATATTACCCAGCTCGAGCAACCGATGATGTCCCTCCGAACCTGGATAGATACCGATCCAGCGGATGGTGCCATTGTGCAATACTCAATTAGCGGTGGGCTTGACTGGCAGGTGCTGAGAATACAAGGTGATTCGGAAACTCACGAAAGCGCGATCAACTGGTTTAATACCGACGGGATAAATGCTGTACCGGGTGAAATTAACAATGATGCCAGGTATGGATGGTCCATGATCAACAGCGAGTGGAGGACATCCAAGCACCGTCTGGACGAAATTATGGATTCGGGTAAATCCGAAGTCAGGTTCCGAATGGCCTTCGCCAGCGTGTTCCGGGATTTCGCTCTTGACAAGATCGGATTCGCATTCGATGACGTCTTTGTTGGCGAGCGGGATCGGCTGGTATTGCTGGAGCAGTTTACTAATTCCACCATAGCTGATAACAAGACCGCAAACGATGGTATAGGGATCTTGCTAAATGACTTCGACCAGGATCTGATATCGGTAGAGTATCACACCGATTTTCCTCAACCCGATCCTTTTAATGAGGCCAATCCCCTGGATCCTAGCGGCCGTCGGGCCTATTACAATGTGCCCACTACGCCTTACTCTTTCATCGATGGTGGATTCAATCCGCTTGAAAGCGCTAAAGGTGGTGAGAGTCTCGACGGGCTAAACCTGACGTTCTTCCCCAGCGACATTCGAAGGAGATCCTTGACTGATCCCATGTTCGTCATCAATGTTTCGCTGCCATCAGCAGGAACCGACGAGATCGAGGTGAACGTATCCATTTCGGCCTTAACTGACATAAATGTCCGAACGCGCACCCAGATTGCCATTATTGAAAGAGTGGTTACCGGGGTGAACGCGGAAAACGGAGAAACGGAATTCAGAAATGTTCTGCGAAAAATGCTTCCAGACGCGGGTGGCTTGAATAATATAGGTCCAACCAATCCCGATCAGTTCTCCGCTGGAGAATCTTACCAGGTTCCCGGTCAAAATTGGACAATTCGGAATGTGCTAGATCCGGATCAGCTGGCGGTTGTGGTATTTGTACAGAGTGATCAACAAGGGGATCCGGATACCAACGGAAGGTTTTTTGCCCAACGTGAAGTATTCCAGGCTGCATTGCTCAGCGTTACCGGCAAGCAGATTGTGACCGCAACATCTGAGGAGGAACTTCTCGAATTCCTGCTTAGTGATATTCTTTTGTATCCTAATCCTGCCGACCATCAAATGTCGATTCTTTTTAACACGAAAGCAAAAGAAGAGATTATCTGGAAAGTGATTGACATGAAAGGTGTTGAAATGGCAGAAGGCAAGGTGGGGCGGGGTATTTCCGAATTCAGTATTGATACCCAGAACTATGCCAGCGGATTGTACAACTTGTTCCTGGGCAATTCAAACATTGATTTCCAGAGTAAGACCTTTGTAATAAGACATTAGCAGCCAGCACTTACCCCATAGTGCCCATGAGTAGCTAATAAAAACGCAGGCTTCGGCCTGCGTTTTTTTATGGAACCGCATTGAATTCGGGCTGCATAAATACGATCTACTCTCTTTGGGTTTCGCTTAATCTGGATTAATTTGGTCTCTACTCCGCATTCCGGTCGTTCAGATTTTGAGGTTTCTAATAAAATACCTTGTCATCCCTTTCACCCTTCTTTTGGGGATATTTTACTGGTGGGGGGGAAGTGGGTCGGTTCCCAGGGATGAACTGAGCCAGGTAAAGAATTACCGGTACGTGAGCACGCAGGACAAGGACACATTCACCATTATGACCTACAACATCGGGTATATGTCCGGCATGTCGAATAACCGGCCGGTGCGACCGGATCGGAACCAACACCGTGAGAATATGCAGGCCACCATATCCCTCTTACAGAGCCTGGACCCGGATTTCATTGGATTTCAGGAAATTGATTTCAATTCAGACCGGTCATTTGAGGTAAATCAATTGGATACCTTGGCGAAATACCTGGATTATCCGTATGGCCTGATTGGGATCAATTGGGACAAGAATTACGTTCCTTTCCCGTACTGGCCCCCTCAAGCTCATTTTGGGCAGGTTCTCTCCGGGCAGGCCATATTGAGCCGGTTTTCTTTCGGAAATCACAAACGAGAGGTCCTGCCTAAACCGGGGGCCTCCTTTACTTACAACCGCTTTTACCTGGATCGACTAATCCAAATTACGCAAGTGGAGGTAGGACGGCCGCTCGTATTGATGAACATTCACCTGGAGGCTTTTGATGAGGAAGCCCGCATCCGGCAAACACGCAGAGCCTTAGACCTGTTTAGGGAATACTCCTACAACTATCCGGTAATTCTGATAGGGGATTTCAACAGCCCTCCGCCTTTTGCTTCGGGAATAGAACCGGATCATTCGGCACTAACCGAATTTTATTCATCGCCGTTCGTGAATTCAGGAATTAGTGAGCAGCAATACCGGTCCCAGGAATCCCAGAGTCTAACGTTTAACTCGGAAAAGCCCTATGTGAAGTTGGATTACATTATGTATTCTCCTGAGACAATTATTCCTATTTCATCCCGGGTCGTGACCGAGGCTAACCAGATTTCCGACCACCTTCCGGTAATCACCTCCTTTACCTTTCGGCCGTGATGTTATCGGCCAAATTCCCCTGGACAAACCTCTAAAAATTTCTTTTTATGACGTATTTTGGCACCGGTAAACCGTTTTGGAATGATCCCTGAATTCGATAGTCTCACCGAGGAGGAGACCGCCCTGATGCTGAAAGCTCCGGCTTTGGTCTGTTTCTTAGTTGCGCGTGCTGATGGGAAAATTGATAGCAAGGAAATCGAAGAAGCAATCCTAATCTCACAAATTAAGCAAACACGGGCTCGCAAAGCATTGATCGAATACTACCGTGAAGTGGGAGTTCTTTTCCGCGACCAGCTTACCGAGCTCATGAGGGCCTTGCCTGAGGACGGCAAGGATCGATCTGATTCGGTCATTAAAGAATTGGAGAAATTGAACCCGATTCTGACGAAGCTGGAAAAATCCTTTGCCGTTAAGTTCCATGCCAGTCTGAGGGAAATAGCCAAGAAAATAGCCGAGGCGTCCGGTGGAGTCTTGGGTTTGCTGAAAATAAGTTACGCGGAGTCTAAGTTCATCGACCTCAAGATGATCAAAGATCCATCCGGTTAAGCCAGGTATAAACGTGGTGTTCTTTAATGACCTCTTATTCTATTAGTACCAGCATCATCGTACCCTCCCGGATGGTATTTATCATGTGGGCGGTGTTTTCGCTTGAGAACTTCATGCACATTGATGTCAGTATGTTTGGAATCTATCCCCGCGTCATGCTGGGACTTATAGGCGTCTTCAGCTCCCCGATGATTCATAGCAATGTGATCCACCTTACTTCGAATACTTTGCCGCTGCTTTTTCTTGGTACCACACTATTCTTTTTTAACCCCATTATTGGAAATCGCGTTTTCTGGAGCTGCTACCTGATGACGGGCCTTCTGGTCTGGCTCTTTGCCCGGTCTTCATTTCACGTGGGTGCCAGTGGACTTATCTATGGTCTCGCTTCTTTCCTGATCTTTTACGGCTTTTTTAAGAAAGACTTCAAGTCCCTGATCATTTCGTTGCTAATCCTCTTCTTTTATTGGAGTCTCATTTATGGAGTCCTTCCGGTCCAATCGGGGGTGTCGTGGGAGTCGCATTTGTTCGGTGGGATTGTGGGTTTCGCAACCGCCATGTATTACGGGAGAAAGAAACGTGCTAACTAGCAGGGGCCTGGCCTTTTATCTTCTGGTCTACGATTTTCAGAATATGTTCCTCAGTGGATTTGGCTTGGTCCACCATTAGCCCACCGGCTGTGATTTTTTCATTCCGGTAGACCTGATCTTTCAGACCCACTGCATTGATCTTCACATTAAGAAAGGCTCCAATTACCGCAGCTCGTGCACAAAGTCCTCCAACACCCGCATCACTTACCGAATTGGGATTTCCGATCTCAGCCATTTTTACGATCACATCCATGGATTCCAGGGCAAGGATCATTACCTCGAAGGGAATTTCGAGGGCCTTCCGCGTGGCATGCTCGATCGCCTGGGCGCGAAGTTCTTTTTCTGCAGAAGATTTATGGGGTAGGTCGAAGGCATCCATGATGCCGTTAAAAGCAGCTGTGTCTTCATCCACAAGCTTTCAGCAATCGGCCTTTGATCCGCTGGCCTTCTTGAGCCCAATCTGAGAATTCCCTCCATCGATGGTCCCAGCCCCGTTTGTGGGAAGATAGATTGGCAACCATGGTCCCAAGGGCTATCCCAAGAGAGGCGACATAAGCTGAAACGGATCCTCCTCCTGGAGCCGGTGATTCTGAGGCCGTCAGATCAGCGAAATGCTACAGACCCATCTGTCCAAGCGGAGAGGAACCAGGCTTCTCTAGCATGTATTCTATGATCCTTTCGCCGGGATCGAATGGGCCCAGCTCGTCAAGTCCCATAGACTTTACTGCGATTTTGATCAACTCACTTTCCGGGACGCCCAGGGACCGCTTCTGTTTGGTAAGATAGTGATACCCGGCATCGAGAATCGCCTGTTTCGGGATCAAGCCTACTACTTCAGACCCGGTTACTCCCAAGCCCCTGGCGTGGGCCTTCTCAACGACCTCATCAAATGCGACATGTATTGGGGTGACGATTATATCAGTGAGATTCATGGATATCTGGGCAATGCCATATTCCTCGATGAACCAGCCGATCGCCTTGACGGATTTGAGACTACCAGGAATGCGTACCGGCTCGCCTTTGTCGTCTTGTGTGACTTCTCCGGTCAGGGGATCCCCGGTTCTTTTCACCCGGCCCTGTTCTCTCACATCGAAAGCAACGGCGTTGGCCCGGCGGGCAGATGTGGTATTCAGATTTATGTTGTAAGCAACCAGGAAATTACGGGCGCTGATCGCGGTAGCACCGGCACCGGCGTTGAACTTAGCGGGGCCAAAATCGGGATGCCATTCCTTTTTCCTAAGCTTCTTCTCAAGGCTCTCATATTCCCCGCTACGGATTACTGCCAGGTTTTTCCACTTGCTTTTGGTAGCTGCGAACTCGTATAGATAAACCGGAATTCCCAATTCCTGGCCAACCCTCTGACCCAGCTGCCGTGCACATTCCACCGCTTCATCCATGGTCATCCCCGTGATCGGCACCAGCGGACACACATCGGCGGCCCCAAATCGTGGGTGTTCACCTTGATGAATCTCCATGTTGATCAAAGCAGCCGCCGTTTTTATGCTTTGGAAAGCAGCCTCAACGACCCCATCCGGAGGTCCGACAAACGTTATTACTGTTCGATTAGTGGCTTTTCCGGAGTCAACATTCAAAAGCCTAACCGACTCCACCGACTCGATTGAATCGGTGATCTGCTTGATGATTCCAAGGTCCCTGCCTTCGCTAAAATTCGGAACGCATTCCAGGAGTTGCTGCATACTGGTAGGTCCTTCCGCCTTAAATTAAGAAATTTTCAAATTCCTACTCTATAAGCGCAACGGCTTGGTCTACATTCGGAGTGGGAAGCTTGCAGGCCTTTTCAAAGCATACATAAATGTAGGTCTCATCATCGACCAGCTTGTTTTTCAAAAGTTCAAGGGATCCCTCGTCTGTGCCTCCCATAAGCATAACATTGGGCAAATAGTTTTGGTCGAGGGTTTCTCGTTTCTCCTGAAAGTCAGGGCCAACAATGGCTACCTCGTAAATAGGGTAGGTGAGATCCATAAGAGCCATCGCCCAGTTGGTATAATAACCCGGATTCTCCATGAGAGCTGCTTTGATGTTGTTGATCATATCTTTCCCTGATTGAGATAACTCCGAATCATAAAAGTAATTACCCAACCGAATGTAGTTTTTGGCCATGGACGAGTTTGAGGAAGGTATAACGTTGTCTGAGAGTTCTTTTTTCCTGACGATCAAAGGATTGTCTTGGCCGGAGGTATAGAAAAGCATCCCGGTTTCCGGGTCCTGAAAATTTGCTTGCACCGAACCGGCCAAATCACGTGCTTTCATCAACCAACGTTCGTCAAAAGTAGCTTCGTAAAGACCAATCAGCGCCTCAATCGTGAAGCTATAATCATCCAGGAAGCCGTTGATTGTGGCCTTGCCCTTCTTGTAGTTCCGGGTGATCCGATTCTGGTCGTGAATCGTATTTTCCACCAGGAAGTTTCCGCAGTCCAGAGCCGCTTGTAAAAAAATTGGTTCCTTAAATACCCGGTAGGCATCGATATATCCTTTTATCATCAAGGCGTTCCAGGAGGTCAGGATCTTGTCATCCAGGCCCGGTCTGATTCGCTCCTCTCTTGTGGCCAGCAATTTTTCTTTGGACGTGCTGATGATCTCTGAAACTTCCTCTTCACTCAGTTGATATTCTTTGGCGAGATCCGCCCGGGATCCGGTGCGATAAAGGATGTTCGTGTTTTCCCAGTTTCCGGCTTCTTGGACATTAAAGAATTCCGAGAATAGGGGGCTGTCCTCCCCGAGTGCTTCCTCAATTTCCTGGTGGGTCCAAACGTAAAACTTGCCCTCTTCACCTTCGCTGTCGGCGTCTAGGGAGGAATAGAATGCCTTTTCGGGAGAGGTCAGTTCCCGGTCGACAAACTGGGCAATTTCATAGACAACATCCCGGTAAAGCTGGTTGCCGGTAATCAAATAGGCATTCGAATAAAGACTCATTAGCTGGGCATTGTCGTAAAGCATTTTTTCAAAATGGGGTACTTTCCAATCCTCGTCGGTGGAATACCTGGCAAACCCACCCCCCAAGTGGTCATAGATTCCGCCCAGGGCCATTTTGTCCAGTGTCGTAGTGACCGCATCTAGGGCCTGCTGGTCCTTCGTGTGGTAATAGTACTCTAGCAGGAACTGGTATTTATTGGGCAAGGGGAATTTGGGCGCTCCATTGCGACCTCCTTTGCGGAGATCCAGATTACCATAGATTTTGGAAAAAATACTTTCTACATCCGACCTGGCGAACTTTTGCTCTTCCATTTTAAGACTTTGCGCGTCAAGGCTTGCGATCCCCTCGGTTAATTGACGGGCCTGCTCTATCATCTTTTCGGGCTCCTTTTGATACAGATCCGAGAAATAGTTAAGCACCTTTATCCAGTTGTTTTTGGGAAAGTAGGTGCCGGCAAATACTGGTTTACTATCCGGCAATGTTATCACATTCAGTGGCCATCCGCCGCGCCCGTTGATCAGCATGGCGGCGTCCATGTAAATCTGATCAATATCGGGTCTTTCTTCGCGATCAACCTTGACGGAGATGAAGTTCCGATTCATAAGCGCCGCCACCGCAGAGTCTTCAAAGGATTCCTCCTCCATGACGTGGCACCAGTGGCAGGAGGAGTAACCAATGCTTACAATCAACAGTTTGTTGTCCTCTTGTGCCTTTTTCAGCGCCTGACTATTCCATGGGTACCAGTCTACGGGGTTGTATGCGTGCTGAAGCAAGTAGGGACTACTCTCGTTTATAAGATGATTAGCTTTTTGGTCCACGGCCTGAGAATTTGAATTGACTTGGCCTCCGCAGCTACTTGCAACCGAGAGGGATAACACTACAAAGAATTTCAGAGTATTTTTCATTTTAATGATGCATCTAAACCAGCTTTGAAACGTTCTCAGAGTAAGAAAGATCCGCTATTGACGCTTAGATTGTCCAAAGTTAATTATTTAACGCCAATAATTTGGAACCGCGATTGCAATCCGTTCTCCTGACCACCGATCAAAAAACTGAGTTTTCAGCCTTGCTGCAGTCCTTTTCGCTACCTTTGGATGATCTTCAGGAATCCCATCTTCTGCTTTTCAAATTTACCCGAAATGAAATTTCAATTGGGTGCTTTGGTTTAGAACAGATCGGGACCAAGGGCCTATTGAGGTCTGTGGCACTCCTTCCTCAATATCACCACTGTGGGCTGGGAGTCCAAATGACCAAAATGGCCATGGACCGGGCCCGATTACTGGGAATAACCGAATTATTCCTATTTACCTTGGATAAGGAGAAGTTCTTCACCACCATGGGCTTTGCACCGGTTAGCAAAGATCAATTGCCTCCGGAAATTATCAGCACCCGGGAATTTCAGGAACTTTGCCCCGATTCGGCGATCAGCATGAAAACAGCGCTCGTCGACGGCTAAAGGTCGAGGGTTAATTGCGCCAAAGCCTCCTGATCAGAATTATCCAGATTCGAGATCCCTAAACCCAGCAATCTGACTTCAAAATCGGAGGTGTAAGCGGTGTTTAGAAGTTCCTCGCTCATGATATTCAAAGTCTCCTGGTTTGTGATCCAATTGGGCACGGTTTTGCTTCTGGTTATTTGAGTAAAATCTTTGAATTTGATCTTTAGGGTCAGGGTTTTGCCAAAGATCTGGTTCTTTTCCATCGACTTAAAGACTTTGCGTGTTAAGGATTTTAGCTCTATGGTCATTGCGTCTAACTCGGTCAGATCTATCTCAAAGGTATTTTCAGCGCTGATGGATTTGCGTAAACGTTCCGGGCTGACCTCCCGATTATCTATGCCACGGGCGATTTGAAAGAAGAAACTCCCATTCTTTCTAAAATGCCGGACCAAGTCAGGTTCACTTAGGGTTTTTAAGTCTTTTCCAGTATGGATACCCAGATCCTTCATTTTCCTAGCGGTTACTTTACCGACTCCAAAAAACATTTCTATTCTCAATTGTTCGATGAACGAAAGAGCTCGTTTGGGTGGAATTATCGAAAGGCCATCAGGCTTGTCAAGATCCGATGCTATTTTAGCCAGAAATTTGTTAATGGAAATGCCTGCTGATGCGGTCAGGTGCGTTCTGGATGTGATCTGTTTCTTTATTTCACGGGCGATCAAAGCGGCTGAAGAAATCCCCTTCTTATTGTGGGTAACATCCAGGAAGGCTTCATCAAGGGATAATGGCTCTACCCGGTCAGTATAATCATGAAATATTCTTAGAATCTGATTTGATACCGATTTATAAACCTCAAACCGAGGTTTTACGAAGATCAATTCAGGGCATTTCCTGGAGGCGGTGATTGAAGGCATGGCTGAATAGACTCCGAACTTGCGGGCCTCATAACTGGCAGTGGCCACTACTCCTCGTTGCTTGCTGCCCCCGACTGCAACCGGTTTGCCTTTTAGTTTCGGGTTGTCGCGCTGTTCGACTGAGGCATAGAAGGCATCCATGTCCACATGTATGATTTTGCGGGTCACCATTACTAGGCCATCATATAATAGTCAACACCCTCAACGAAATTATTTGTGTTCAAGTATTGGGCAATCAAGAGTTTGCCCTTTCTATCGCCGACGTAGGATAGCACAAACGGGTTATTACGGTCCGGTAATCTGGAGTAATGGATTGTTCTGTACGGCTCTGACTTGCGCTCCTTAAGATCGATAAACCCATGAATGGTTATTCCATTGTGCTCCAGCCATTTGCTTTTTTCCCGGACCGCTTTTCCATGCCCCCAAATCCATATCTCCCTCTGCACTGGCTGGTAATTTCGACGATACCATTTTGTGAAATAGGCTGCCTTGGTCCGGAAGAAAGCCTCGGTCGAGTAGCGTGGATCAACCCGCGACAGTCTGTTGCAGGAGTCGTACCAGTCAAGCAGAAAATTAGGCAATTTGGCCGCCAACACCCCTGCGTCCATCATTCTCAACCACATCTCATAATCTTCCGGAAAGGGGCCTTCTTTGAAAACGCCCACCTTTGGCAATATGGACTTACGGATCATTACTGATGGGTGAACCAGGGGAGATTCCATAAAACGTCGATTATAAATAGTACGGGATTCGATTAATTGGTTGCTCCACTCCACATGCAAATAGTAGCCTTGATTCTTCCTTCGATCCCCGCAATATTTGACCAGACAGGATACTAAACCGATGTCGGGGTGGCGCATAAGGTAATCATACTGCATTTTAAGACGCCTTGGGTAGGATACATCATCGGCATCCATCGGGGCAATGAACCCCGCCCTTGAAATTTCTATTCCCTTGTTCAGGGCCGATACCAATCCTTTTGGGGATTGCTGCATCAGTATGACACGCGTGTCTTGGTATCCTTTAACGATTTTCGCGCTCTCGTCCTGCGAACCGTCGTCTATCACAATTAATTCAAAATCGGCAAGGGTCTGATCTAAAATGCTCTCAATCGCTCTGGCCAAGGTTTTGGAGGCATTTCTTACGGGCATAATCACCGAAACAGGTGGTTCATGCATGTTCAAACAGACTTTTATGAATCGGGCGGCAAAATATACCCATGTTATATTTTTGGCTGCTTTTATCAAAAAAATGCCCAGGAAAAAATTTAATTCACGGTGCCGGTAATAGGACAACAAATGGTTATGATAAGTGAATCCGATCATATGCGTAAATCCGGTCATTTAGGAGAACCGGGTAATTTTGATTTGTTGGCGGAACTTTCTCCGGATCTTATTATGCGATTCGATCGAGATTTTCGGCACTTGTACGTAAATAGGCGGGTGGAAGATTTATTCCGAAGACCCGTTGCGCATTTTATAGGAAAGTCTCATGTTGACCTGGGCTTCTCCGAGGATGCCTGTTCGTTTTGGAAAAGGACTATTCAACATGTATTTCGGACCGGCAAGGAACATCGGGAACCGTTATTTTTGCCTCCAAATCGTCATTTTGATTTGTATATGATCCCCGAAGTGGGGGATGGCCCCGATGTTCAATCGGTAATCGGCGTAGCGAGAGATGTTTCCGATCTCAAAATGCTTGAGAAAAAATACCTGGCCACTCAAAAAGCGCTACCGGATGCTATGCAATATGCCACTCTAGCCATCTGGGAATACGACGTCGATTCGGATGTCTTTGCCCTTGACAAACAGCTACAGGATCTGTTGGGATTGGGCTCATTGGTTCATGCCGATGCAATAAGAGGGAAAGTCTTTCTTGAGAAGTTCGTGCAGGAATCAGGCCGAAGAAAAGTACTCTCAACCCTGGCGCGGGCGAGTAGGACCAGGGACGAGAAGTATCAGGTTTCCGTCGAACTGCGAATTCGGATCGGGTCCTCGGCCCCAGTGACCCTTGTGTCAAGTCTCCGGGTACGAAAGAATAAGAAAGGCAGGACTATAAAATTATTTGGTACCATTCACGACATAATCTGGCACCACCACAAAGAAGAGGAATCGACTTCATATCGCTCAAATCTGGAGAAACTGGTCGATGAGAGGGCCAGGGAATTAAAGAGCAGCGAGGAGCGGCTTTTCGACGCTCTGCAACTAGCCAAATTAGGCACCTGGGAGTTCGACTTCGCATCTCGCAGGTTTAACATCGGCAAGGAACTGCTCAAAAGAGTGGATTCGATTTTTGAGCTTCAGGGTTCTAAGAGCTTTAGCAACAAGAGATTCTTGCAGCTGGTCCATCCGGAAGATCGGGCTAAGGTTTCGGAATTTACTCGTAAGGTAACCAAGACTCCAAAAAGCGGTTTTCTGGGACATATTGAGTACAGGGTACAACCCAGGAATCAGGAAGTTCGTCATTTCAGAGTGAGTCTTAAGTCGACACTTGGTCGCGATGGTAAACACTTGAAGCACTATGGCACTATTCAGGACATCACCGATATAAGGAAGGCGGAGGCACAGACGAATCGTCTGACCCAAATAATTGAGAGTACATCGGATATCGTTCTCATTGTAACCGCCAATCAGAAGATCATCTACATGAACCGGGCGGCCCGAGAGTTTTATGGCCTGGGAACAGATGAGGACCTGGTCGGACGCCCCATTAGGAGCCTTCAGTCTCCTCATTCGCTGAAGCTGATCAATAATATTGCCCTGCCGGAAGCACGACGATCAGGAATCTGGAGTGGAGAGAACCTTATAGGGAACGCTTCCGGAGATCTAATCCCTGTGTCTCAAGTAATTTTGAGTCACAAGGGCCCGGAAGGCTCGGTTGAATACTTTTCCTCGATTATTCGGGACATTTCGGATCGGAAGAAAATCGAACAGGACTTGTTGATCAAAAACAATGAATTGGACACCTTTGTCTATAGCGCTGGGCATGATCTCAAGGGTCCAATAGCTTCTATGATCGGATTGTTTAACCTGGCGATGCAAGAAGTCGAAGACCCTAAGGCTCTGGAGTATTTCCAGATGTATGATAATCAAATAAGCCGCCTGCAGGAATTAGTAAACAACTTCCTGGATCTGGCGAGAATAAACGATAAGGAACCTGAATACTCTGAAATCAATTTTCCAAACCTGATAAAAGATTCGATAAATTCTTTCCGGAATCTGGACAACTTTCGGGCTATCGAGATCAGGACCCGTGTTAAAATCAGCCAACCCTTTCATAGCGATAAAGGATTGATCCGAACCATTCTTCAAAATTTGATTGAGAACGCCATCAAGTACTACAATCCATCGGCACATTCCTATCTCCATATCGACGTATATGATGATTTAGGTAAGGAGAAATTGTTTCTCAGAGTCTCGGATAACGGCTTGGGGATTGCAGAAGATATTCAGGACAAGGTCTTCAAGATGTTTTATCGCGGTAACGCAAGGTCAGGGGGATCAGGCCTGGGTCTTTACATTCTAAAGAATGCAGTGGAACGGTTGGATGGAGAAGTGGTACTTAATAGCCGGCTGGGACAAGGAACTTCAATTGGTGTCATTTTTCCACATCGCTCCGGTAGCTAATTGTACTGCTTTACAAGTTTCACCCGTTTGCGCTTTTTGTCCTTGCTTGCTTTATAGTACCTTTTGTGGGTGACAGGCTTTATCGTCTTAGTGGCAGACCCCTTGGGTGCACATCCTGATCCCAAATAGGGCAGAAGCCCGATAATAATCAAATGGATAAAATACACTTTGCAACCGCCGATTTTCAATTTCTCCGTGAAATTTCGTTGGAATAATTCAAGGCATCGAACCTAATAACCAAACTGCGAGGGGATCCAGAGCCCTTCTCGCAATCTGCCGATGCACTGATGTAATAAACGAAGAATTTTTGATTTCTTATATAGAGCTCCGTGTAGTTGGGCCGCCCCAGGACTTCAATGATCTGGCCTTCATCCATGTCAACCAACTTTTCGCGTTGCCTCCAAAGGCTTTCCTCGAAGACTTTTCGGATCCCTAAGCAGCCCTTCTTATCCTGTTTCCAAGCAGACGAGTCAAATCCTTTCAAGTCGGAAATCGGGTTACACCTCGTTAATGCCAGAAGCATTAGAGATGTCGATGCTAAAGTTAGGGCTTTACGCACGTCACTTCCCTCACTGATCGAACCACTTATGGACATATCATAAGAGCTCCTTAGGAAAGATAAACTTAATAATATATTGCCGATACGGTTTTTTTTTGATTGGTGTTTATTTAATTATGCCTCAAATTCAAGAAAGAATTCGTGGGTAGAAAAAAGGGGAAATATCGAAAACCAACACCCCAACCAGCGCCCCTCCCGACTCAAAATAAGCCGGAGTGGAGTGCCTTCAAGACGTTCCTGCTCTCAATCATTTCGGCATTGTTGATCATCGTATTTGCATTTCTTCCCTATAACCGAAGTTGGCTGATCAAACGGATATATAAGTATCACCAAGACTTTCCAGAAGAGATCCAAAACATGGATCCAGACTATCGAAAATCTCGAAAGTGGGGTGGTGAATTCAACGTAGCCAAAGCGCTACAAGGGATCCTTGATAGCACATCTGTCTTTCTGATACCGCCGCAGACCTATTTGATCGACAATATGTTCAACGAGAAAAACAGGCAATTCCATATTTGGACCTACCCAAGCTTACTATACTACTATGTCGACGACATCAACCTGGTCGATCTAAGATCCCCAGACTCCCTGGTTAAGAGGACCACTCACACCATTTGGATTAGGGACCAGAATGGTACGAAGGACGTGGTGATCTCCCAAATGACATCCGAAGAGATGCTAGAACCGGTTTTGAAAGAGTTCCGCAAATATGATCTTCGGGTCTTATTTGACCCTGCCTCAGCAGAAAAATGGCTAAAAGCCAATAAAAATGATAGTGACCGTTAAAATAGCCTGGATCTTTTTGCTGCAGGTAATGACTGGCTACGGAGTCAACCAAAAACTGGGTTTTAGAGCCAGACCAGCCCAGGTGATTGGCCTTGCGATGCTCACTGGACTGGGTATTACGTCCCTGGTCGTATTTGCATTGGAGGTAGCCAGGATTCCATTAGGTTTCACTTCCATAACTATTGCTATGTTGATAGTAGCGTGTTTTTTTTGGAAAGTTTACTTCAAGTTAAGATCCAGTGTTGCTGGCTGGTCCAAATGGCCAAAATTCTATGAATACCTATTTTTAGTGCCTATTACTATCTTAGTGGCAACCTCAATCTGGCGTTGCGTTTATCAACCGATAACACCCTTTGACTCCAAAGTGGGTATTGATCTGGTAGCCAAGTACGCCTTGATGGAGGGCACCATTGCATCAACGGTTTTCACTGAGCATATTCCAGGTGTTTGGTATTCGAGTAACCAACCGTTTTACGCGCCATTTGCGATGCTCATGCAAGTTGTTTTTAGATCTACCGGCTTGCCATTTGGCAAAGTATGGTTGAGCTTTCTATTTGTTGGGTTCCTGTTCTTTTTTTATAACAGACTCAGATCAAGCGTGCATCCGATAATAGCGGGCGTTTTACTGCTTGTGTTTTTATGCATTCCGGAAATGTACGCCTACACCTTTCTCGTCCAAACTGACTTTAGCAATGCCGTTTTCTTCGCTCTGGGGGTGATATTTTTCTATGATTATTTCATCAAGCGTGACTTTGACAAGACAAAGTTAATGTTGTCGATTATGTTCATATCATTCGCTGTTTGGGCGCGGTCTGAGACGATTGTCATTGTTCCCCTGGGACTGTCGCTCATTCTGTACAAGGAATTCCCAATACAACCTAAGAGGGCTTTAATTTACTCTATGGCCTATCTGGCAATTCCTTTGGCAATTTTCGTGATGTGGAATTTTGTATATATCAAGCTTTATTTGCCGGTTTCTCCAGCCGCGCTTTCGGAAATCAATCTTAGCTTCGATTCTTACCTCCCTAAAATATGGACCACCGTTAAGGGAATGGTAAAAATTGGTATGACTCCCGACTATTGGAATTATGCAATATCGGGATCTGTGGTTCTCTATCTCTTGAATCTGATCATCTTCCGTAGCTTCAAAGGATCACATCCCATGCTTTGGATATTGGTCTTTTTTGTACTCTTCGTTTTTATGATCTATCACATTCCCGGGGTTGGAATTGGAACAACCTACAGGCGCGGTTTATTCAAATTTTTGCCACTGCTCATTTTCGTTCTCAGCCAGATCCCGCTTGTCACCTGGCTGTCTGACAAGATTACCACCTGGGAGAATCGCTGAATCAAATTTCTGGGTAAGTCTGCTGGTTTAATAGCTCTGACAGTAATTGTCAATTAATGGCAATAAATTCAAACTGTAGTATTCCTTTGTCCGTTCTACATCTACTTGATAGCTAGCGATTTTACCTTAGATACCTAAATGATTGGTTAGCCTCTGAAACTTAAAATTGTTCAAAAACTCAGACAATTTGAGTTTTGGGAATGGGAGAACGATAAGGGGCTATTTTTCCTATTTTGATAAAAAATTTAATTATTTTGCTAATAATTGACAAGTCCGGTGGAATCGAAGAATCTGGAAATAGTTATAATTGGGTAGGATCAATTCGATAATATGGATCATAACTATACTGAAGAAAGCATTAGGTCGCTCGATTGGCGTGAGCACATTCGCTTGCGTCCGGGAATGTACATTGGCAAACTAGGAGATGGTTCGGCCCAGGATGACGGGATTTATGTTTTGGTCAAGGAGGTGATCGACAATAGTATCGACGAGCACATGATGGGTTTTGGCAAGACCATCAGCGTCAAAGTAGGGGACCACAAAGTGGAAGTGCGGGATTATGGCCGCGGAATCCCATTGGGCAAGGTCGTTGATTGTGTTTCAAAGATAAATACCGGGGGCAAATATGATTCAAGCGCATTTCAGAAATCGGTTGGTTTAAATGGAGTGGGAACCAAAGCGGTAAATGCCCTTTCCGGCTACTTTAAAGTCCAATCCTTTCGCGATGGCAAGACTAAAGTAGCCGAGTTTGACAAGGGAAACTTACTTAAGGACGCCAAAATAGCTCCTTCCGACCAGCGCAATGGGACTTACATTTTGTTTGAGCCTGACGGTTCGGTTTTTAAGAATTTCCATTATAATCCAGAGTACCTGGAAGACCAGATTTGGAATTACGCATTCCTTAACGCGGGTTTGACCGTTAATTTCAATGGAACCAAATACCATTCACAGAATGGATTGCTGGATCTTCTGGAGCGTAAAACAGATCGAGAAGCGCGTCGATATCCAATAATTCATTTCAGGGGTCAGGACATTGAAGTCGCTCTAACCCATACCAGTCAATATGGGGAGGACTATTATTCGTTTGTCAATGGTCAGTTCACAACTCAAGGTGGCACGCATTTGTCAGCGTTCCGAGAGTGTGTAGTCAAAACTCTGCGTGATTTTTATAAGAAGGATTTTGACGCTACGGACATTCGGGCCAGTATCGTAGGCGCTATTGCTGTTAAGGTGCAGGAGCCTGTGTTTGAATCCCAAACAAAGACCAAATTAGGTTCCTTAAACGTCGTGCCTGAGGGACCTACTATGAGGTCATTTGTTAATGATTTTGTCAAAAAGGAGTTGGACAATTACTTGCACCGGAGTCCCCAGATCGCCGATGCTTTGCTGAAAAGAATTCTGCAGTCCGAGAAGGAGCGCAAGGAGATAGCCGGAATCAAAAAACTGGCCAATGAACGTGCCAAAAAGGCAAATCTCCATAATAAGAAGCTCAGGGACTGCCGTGTGCACTACAATGATGCGACTGGAGATCGAAGAGAGGAATCCGTGCTATTCATAACTGAGGGTGATTCAGCGAGCGGCTCAATAACCAAATCGAGGGATGTCCAAACTCAGGCAGTATTCAGCCTGAGAGGGAAGCCTCTCAACTGCTTTGGATTAACTAAGAAAATTGTCTACGAGAATGAAGAATTCAATCTTCTTCAGCACGCCCTGGACATTGAAAACGGGATTGATGGACTGCGTTACCGAAAGATCATTATAGCCACTGATGCTGATGTCGACGGCATGCATATTCGGTTGTTGATGTTGACCTTCTTCCTGCAATTTTTTCCCGATCTGGTACGGCATGGTCACATCTTTATTTTGGAAACCCCTTTGTTTAGAGTGAGAAACAAGAAGGAAACCCGTTACTGTTATGATGAGCTCCAAAAATCTCACGCAGTTTCTGAGCTCGGCGGTAAACCTGAAATCACCAGATTCAAGGGCCTGGGCGAGATATCCCCTGATGAATTCGGTCGTTTCATTGGGGAGGATATAAGGTTGGAACCCATAATATTGAAGAAGGACACCAGCATCTCGGCGCTGCTGAAGTTTTATATGGGTAAGAATTCGCCAGAGCGGCAGAATTTCATCATCGAACGCCTGAGAGTGGAGAAAGATGTGATAGCGGAGGAGGCAGCCTAGGTGAGCGACAATTGTAAGGAATGAAACCTAAGGATAAAGCTAACTCTAACGGCAGGACGAACGAAGACAGGATAATTGATGTCCTTCCGGTCTCCGGAATGTACCAGAACTGGTTCCTGGACTATGCCTCCTATGTGATTCTGGAAAGGGCTGTGCCGGCATTGGATGATGGCTTGAAACCTGTGCAACGGCGAATCCTCCACGCCATGAAGGAAATGGATGATGGCCGGTACAATAAGGTTGCCAACATTATCGGACAGACCATGCAGTATCACCCGCATGGGGATGCCTCCATTGCTGATGCGATAGTCCACCTGGGCCAGAAAGACCTTCTAATTGATACCCAGGGCAACTGGGGTGATGTGCGGACCGGAGATAGTGCTGCCGCATCTCGATATATTGAGGCCCGCTTGTCCAAGCTTGCCATTGAGGTAATTTTCAATGCTCAAACTACCGAATGGCAGTTAGCCTATGATGGACGTAAAAAGGAGCCGATATCATTTCCGGTCAAATTTCCTTTACTTCTGGCCCAGGGAGTTGAAGGCATTGCTGTCGGATTATCTACCCGGATACTTCCCCATAATTTCTGCGAATTGATCCAGGCTTCAATTGAAGTCCTAAAAAAGAAAAAGGTCAATATTCTCCCCGATTTTCCAACGGGCGGAACGGCCGATTTTTCAGAATACAATCAGGGGCAGAAGGGCGGGAAAGTGCGGGTTCGAGCAAAAATTGAAGCTCTTGATAAAAAGACGCTGATAATCAAAGATATACCTTATGGAATTACCACCATCACCCTAATCGAATCCATTGTCAGGGCCAATGAAAAGGGCAAAATAAAGATCAAAAAGGTCGTGGACAATACGGCACAAGATGTCGAGATACTGGTGCATCTGGGCGCCGGCCAGTCGCCCGATATTGGGATCGATGCTCTATATGCTTTCACAGACTGTGAGATTTCAATTTCACCGAGCGCCTGTGTTGTGTCTGAAGACACCCCGAAATTCGCTTCGGTCAATGATATCCTGAAGATCAACACCGGGCGGACTGAGGACCTGCTCCGGCGGGAGCTGGAGATTCGAAAATCGGAGCTCCTGGAGAAGATACTCTTCTCGTCGCTGGAAAAAATTTTTATTGAGAATCGCATTTACCGCGACATTGAGGACTGTGAATCATGGGAGGCCGTACTAGCCACTATCGACGCAGGCCTGGCGCCTTTTAAGAAGCAGTTTTACCGGAAGATAACAACCGAGGACATAGTCAAATTAACCGAGATCAAAATCAAGCGGATTTCCCGATACGATTCGTTTAAGGCAGACGAAATATTAGAAAAACTGGAAGATGAGTTGGTACAGGTGGAACATGATCTTAAGAACCTCACTGAATTCGCCATAAACTACTTCAAATCTTTGCTGGAAAAATTTGGCGCCGGTAGGGAGCGTAGGACTGAGATTCGGTCATTTGATACCATTACGGCCAATGTAGTGGCCGCCAATAATCAGAAATTGTACGTCAACCGTGGCGATGGCTTCGTCGGTTACGGACTCAAAAAGGATGAATACATCTGCGATTGTAGCGATATGGATGACATCATCGCATTTCGAGAAGATGGCAAGTTTATGGTATCCCGCTTGACGGAAAAGGTGTTTATGGGCAAGGAGATTATGCACGTTGGAGTTTTCAAAAGGAATGACGAGCGGATGGTCTATAACATGATATACGTTAACGGGCAGACCAGCAGATCACTGGCCAAAAGGTTCCAGGTGATCGGAGTCACCAGAGACAAGGAATACGATTTGGTTAAGGGGGCTCAAAACTCTAGGGTGCGCTACATAAGCGCCAATCCAAATGGTGAGGCTGAAACAGTTGCGGTCAAACTATCGAGTGGGTGCCGGGCCCGCAAGAAAATCTTTGATTTTGACTTTTCGATGCTTGAGATTAAGGGAAGAGGAGCTGGTGGAAATATCATTTCCCGCTATCCCGTAAGAAGAATTGAGCTCAAGACCGAAGGGGTGTCCACCCTAAGCGGTCTGGACATCTGGTACGATGAGACTATCGGGCGCCTGAACCGCGATGCGCGTGGAACCCTTTTAGGCAATTTTGATGGGGAGGACAGGATTTTCGTGGCTTATGAGGATGGCAGTTACGAAATCACCGGATTTCAATTGACCACCCACTATGAGCACGAAAAAATACGGCTTATAGAAAAGTTTGAAGCCGATACGGTAGTTTCAGTAGTGTACCGGGATGGAAAGTCCAAGAATTGCTTTGTGAAAAGGTTCAGGATTGAAACCTCTACTAAAGGAAAGAGATTCAGTTTTATATCCGAGGGGCATGGATCCAAATTACTTGGCGTAACGTCCCTGTCGGTGCCCAGCGCAACGGTGGTCTACAAAAAGGATCGCAAGAAGCAAACCGAGGAGGTGCAATTAGATCAGCTGATCGAGGTAAAAGGATGGAAATCTATTGGCAACAAATTTCCCTTTGACAATGTGATATCCGTAGAAATCGGTGACGGTGTTCTATTACCTGACCCTGGTGTGACCGAGAAGTCCGGCCCCACAATTCGAAGAAAGAAGCCTAAGCCAAAAGCTGGCCAACAGTCAAAAGGGGACGTGCAGAAAATAAAGAGCGCCCAGGACTCTACTGACACCTTTGAGGTGGGTTCGACAGTAAATCTGGACGTACAAGGTTCATCCAAGGCCGGAGACGATGTCCAAGACCAATTAGGCTTATTTTAGGTGCAAATACGGCTTCCTTCTGATGGATCCCTTCCATGAGAAACCAACTGAATATCTTTCCGGATACTTGACGGATTCGAGACGGATTCGGATCAATGAAATAATCAACCTTCGCACCAGGTATCTTACCGTGGTTTTAGAGGATGTCTTCAAGGAGCATAATGCCAGTGCTGTGGTGCGAACTTGTGAATGCCTGGGGTTGCAGGATCTCCATATTATTGAGGATCAGCATGAGTACAACGTTAATAGGAACGTAGTGATGGGATCCTCTAAGTGGATTAACATCCACAAACATGGCTCCGGAACCGATCATGGGATGGCCTGCTATGACGCTTTAAGATCGGATGGCTATCGTTTGGCCGCATTGACACCAGAAGGAAAAACTAGGTTGGAAGAACTTGATCTCTCAACTAAAACAGCTTTTATATTCGGAACAGAGTACGCAGGGCTGTCCTCACATGCTCAGAGAAATGCCGACGCCTCCGTCCGGCTGCCAGTTTATGGCTTCACCGAAAGCTATAACCTGTCCGTCAGTGTAGCGATTACCCTCAGCTATGCTATTCGCGAACTCCGAAATTCAAAAATGGAATGGAATTTGAGCGACGAAGAAAAGGATCTCTTGAGGCTGGATTTTATTCGTAAGACTGTAAGAAAATCATCGGCCTTGGAAAAGGAGTTTAGGAAAAGTTTAGAATCCTGAATAATGATTCGAAGAGCCGTTGAAGGTATAGGATTTTTAGCTGCCGCAGTTATTCTATTTACCCTGGGAGCAAACAGCTGGGTGATCTTGGCGACTAAAGATCGTGTCTATATGGATGAGCAGAAGGTATCAGAAAAAGACGTGGCCTTGGTGTTGGGGACGAGCAAAAACCTAATCGGAGGGGAAGAAAACCCCTTCTTTGCCAATCGAATTGAGTCGGCGGCTAAATTGTTTCATGCCCGCAAGATCAAACACGTAATACTTAGCGGAGACAACAACACGCGCTATTATAATGAGCCCCTGGATATGAGGGTGGCACTGCTGGCCAAAGGGGTACCAGGACAAAAGATCACACTTGACTATGCGGGCTTCAGAACCCTTGATTCTATCATTCGATGTAAGGAAATATTCGGCCAACAAAAGATCACCATCGTGACCCAAAAATTCCATAGCTACCGCGCACTCTATATTTCGGACTATTATGGCCTTGACGCTGAGGTCTTCGCTGCCGAAAACATCCCTTTCCTCCAGTCCGTTAGAGTTCAATTTCGTGAGCTCTTAGCCCGTCCCAAAGCGGTTCTTGATCTATATCTATTGCAGAAGGACCCCAAATTCCTGGGCGAGAAGGAGGAATTAATTATCCCTTAGTTTGTTAATATCTAGAATTGGCCTTAAAGCCTTGTCTGGTCAAAAAAAATAGGATTGCGCCATCTAGTCAATTCACTGTGGATCTTGGGAACGTTTGCGGTCTTCCCAGGCCTTGCCCAGGACCTGCTGATCACCGGTGAGGTTACAGACGGCGCTACCGGTGATCCGGTTCCTTTTGCCAACCTGATAATCAAAGGAACGGATAGGGGAACCGTCACCGATTTTGATGGTCATTACGAGCTACTTGTGCCACCCGGGGACCATTTTTTGGTCGCTTCCTATATTGGTTACGTCACCAAAGCCAAGCCGATAAACACAGGCTTGAAGCAGTCCATCAACTTTCAGTTGGAGGAGGAACTAAAGAATCTGAAAGAGATTGTTTTTCGAGCCGGAGAGAATCCTGCCTTTCCAATTATGCGCCAGGTGGTTAAAAACAAGCGGAAGAATGATAAGAAATCCTTGGACGCATACGAGTTTGAGAGCTACAACAAGATCGAATTCGACATAGATAACCTTACTAGCAAATTCAAAAGTAGGGGTATGGTACAAAAAGTCCAGGCAGTTATTGATAGCGTGGACCGGATAGCCGGTGAGGATGGGAATCCCGTCCTTCCAATTTTCTTTTCCGAGTCGATCTCCAAATTCTATTTTCGCAATAATCCGAAGCTGCAGAAAGAGCATATCCTTAAGACTAAGATCACCGGAGTGGGCATTCAGGACGGGACCCTGGTTTCTCAGCTGATCGGATCGTCGTTTCAAGAGTATAACTTCTACCAGAATTGGCTCAACATTCTCGACAAAGAGTTCGCTTCCCCAATTGCCGACGGATGGAGATATTATTACGACGTTTTCCTAATAGACAGTCTTTTCATAGATGACTACTTCTGTTATCGTATCGATGTGTACCCCAAGAGAGATCAGGATCTCGCATTCAACGGAACTATATGGGTGACCCAACAGCACTCCGCCTTGAAAAGGGTTGATCTTTTTATAGACAAAAAGGCCAATCTAAATTTCATCGAGAAGATTAAGATTCAGCAGGAACTTGAAAAGACTGAAGCCGGTCCATGGATTCCAATCAAATCAAGAGTTCTTGTGGATATGGCTGAGGTCAATCCGAATTACGCCGGGCTCCTGGCAAAGTTCTATACCTCAAATAAGGACTGGGTCATAAACGAGCCTTATAAGCCGCGGTTTTATAATACTACGATTGTCATGGATGAGCAGGCAACTGAATTGAATGACAGTTTCTGGGAAACAAACCGACATGATCCCCTTACTCAGACGGAAAGAAATGTTTACAAAATGATCGATACTTTAAGGACCATTCCTGTAGTCAAAACCACTACCGATCTGGTAACCTATTTCGCATCCGGGTACGTAGAATGGGGGATAACCGATCTGGGCCCTTGGCCCCTGACGTATGCGTTTAATGATATTAATGAGAGCCCCGCACTCACTACTGGCGCGGAAGGGCACCGATTTCGTCTGGGAATGAGGACAAATGAACACCTCAGCAAAAAAGTGGAATTAAACGGGTACCTGGCCTACGGTACCAGAGACCGGAAACTCAAGTACCAGGCGGGGATAGGATTCATTTTGGATCGCGGCCCCTGGACCCGGCTTGACTTTAAGTATGGAAAGGATATCCAGCAAGTGGGGCTAAACACCAATGAACGCTTTCAAGGTAGTATTGCTTTTGAAACAGTATGTAAGAAATCGTAGACTGGTATCACCCTACTGGGAATCAAGGGGCAGTGTATCGCTCGAGCGGGAACTAACCAAAGGATACAACCAAAAAATCGATCTAAAGACCAGATACATTGACCCTATTTTCAATTATGCCTATCGGGACAACCCCGATTTGGGAAATGAATCGACATTGTCGGAAGATTTTCGCACCACCGAAATAACCCTGATTTCAAGATTGGGCCGAGACGAGTTGTGGGTTCAGAATGATAATGAAAGACTAAGCCTGGGTGCCATTAAGGCACCGATCTTAAATCTTGCTTATACTTTGGGAGTAAGAGATGTGCTGGGAGGCGATTTCCAGTATCACAAGCTTGCAGTACAACTTATTCAGAATCTCAAGATGGGCTTCCTGGGGACCTCAAGGTACAACATCCTTGCGGGCCGGGTGTTTGGTCAGGTGCCATTTATGCTCTTAGAGGGCCATATTGGCAATGAGGGACCGTACTATTTTCCTGTGGCTTTTAATTTGATGAACTTCTTTGAGTTTGTAAGCGATCAGTGGGTTCAACTAAAGTATCAGCATCAATTCCAGGGGTCCATTCTGAATAAGATCCCATTGATGAAAAAGTTGAAGTGGCGATTGGTAGGCACAGCAAATGTCCTTTGGGGTGGGATTAGGCAAGAAAACAGGGATATCAACTCTCCCCTTGACAGCAGCGGCAATCCCACGCTCAAATTTGACGCCTTAGATAGCCGGCCGTACGTCGAATTAGGTTACGGTCTGGAGAATATTCTGAAGATAATACGCGTCGATGCCTTCCATAGACTGACTTACCTTGACAAACCCGGCATTAGTGACTTTGGTGTTAAAATAAGCTTTCAGTTCATTTTGTGATAGCAATTTTGTCTAACTTTCCCAGCAATGAGAACTTTTTTCATGCTGTCTCTGGGGATTTCTCTAATAGCTTGTGAGCCCAAATTTTCCCAAGATTCCATAGCCGAACCTCCGGTCCTTGATGAATATTTCCTTTCCAATTCATTGTCGGCTTTGGAGACTTCTCTCCAACAACATCCGTCAAGATCCGAGCTATATTTCCAAAAGGCCTCCTTACTATACTACCTCGATCAAAAGGGTTCTTTACAGGCAATCGATCAGGCCCTTAGATTGAATTCCAGCAAGGCTGATTACTATTTGCTGAAGGCCCTCATTCATAAAAAGGATGGTCAGCAGATCCGGGCCCTGGAAAGTGCACAGCAAGCTGAGCGGTTGGGGGGCAATAAGCTGGAATTGTTTGGGTTGATGGCCGAGCTCCACGCGGACCAAGGGAACTTTCTGGAAACCCTTAATTACAGCAATCAGGTGATAAAGGTAAATTCCTCTCATCGGGGAGCGATGCTGTTGAAATCAAAAGCTCTTCTGGGCTTGCAGGATACGGTCGGCGCTGAATACTTTTTGCGGAAGGCTCTGGATAATGATCCGGAGGGTGGTGAAGGCTATATTCTGGCTCTGAGGATCTTTATGGCCCGGTTGGAATACGATACCGCATTAGTGCTGCTGCAAGCGGCGTTAGCTCTTGAACCTGATAATCCAGAGCTAGTGCTTCAAACGGGAGAATGGCTGGAAGCAACTGACCACCTGGATAGTGCAGAGGGCATATGGCATCGACTAAGCTCCAACCCGGAATTTCAGATCCACTCATGGAGATCTCTCGCCAGCCTAAAGTTTGACCAGGGCCAATACGATTCGGCTGGTTACTATTCCAATATGATATTGACCCATAACGCGGGCGATCTGGCCGCTCGTTTGACCCTTGCCCGAGCGGCAAACCGACAGGGAAATTCGAGGTTGGCAATCGACGAATATGAAGAGATTCTGGCCTCTGATTCGACCCATCAAACAGCCAAAAACGAATTAGAGGATCTGAACCGAAAAGTTGCATATTTGCAGAGAATCAGACTGGAGTTTGAGAAGCATAAGGCTCAGATCTCCACTATTACTCCCAAGAAACCTGTTCAAGAACCTTAGATGAGTGATATCAATATTACTTTTCCAGATGGAACGGTTAAACAGTTTGCCAAGAACTCAACCAGCTTGGACATTGCCACAACCATTAGTCAAGGTTTAGCCCGGAATGTGCTGGCCGCCAACGTAAACGGTGAGGTACGGGACGCGTTACGACCTATCGAGGAAGACGCAAGTTTAGAATTGTTGACCTGGTCCGACAAGGATGGGAAGTCGACCTTCTGGCATTCCTCGGCTCACTTAATGGCTGAGGCGCTGGAAGCACTGTATCCAGGGATCAAGTTCGGAATAGGACCTCCGTTGGATAATGGTTTTTATTATGACGTGGATTTTGGTGAGATGGAATTCGATTCCGAGCATTTGGAGAAATTAGAATCCAAAATGTTGGAATTAGCTCGACAAAAGAATGACTACCAGCGGCGGCCCATAGGTAAAGCCGAAGCAGTTGAATACTTCACACAAAAAGGAGATCAGTACAAACTTGATCTGCTGCAGGACCTGGAGGATGGATCAATAACCATTTATCAGCAAGGCGAATTTGTGGACCTCTGCAAGGGACCCCATCTGCCTGATACCGGCTTCATAAAGGCAGCTAAAATTCTGAATGTGGCGGGAGCGTATTGGCGTGGGGATGAGTCTCGCAAGCAACTCACCCGGATTTACGGAATCACATTTCCCAAACAGAAGGAATTGACTGAGTTTCTTGAGATGTTGGAGGAAGCTAAGAAACGGGATCACAGGAAGGTGGGAAAGGAAATGGAATTATTTGCATTTTCAGACCTGGTGGGTCAGGGCCTTCCGTTATGGTTGCCCAAAGGAGCCATTCTCCGAGAGCGACTTGAAAATTTTATGCGCGAGGCCCAGGTCCGGGCGGGTTATGACCCGGTGGTCACTCCTCATATTGGGAGCAAGGAGTTGTATGTGACATCGGGACACTATGAAAAGTATGGCTCAGATTCGTTTCGGCCGATCCTAACTCCCAATGAAGGAGAGGAGTTCCTGCTGAAACCGATGAATTGCCCACATCACTGTGAAATATATAAAATCAAGCCCCGATCCTACAAAGAGCTTCCGTTACGCCTTGCCGAATTTGGAACGGTCTATCGCTATGAACAGAGTGGTGAATTGCTCGGTTTGACACGGGTGCGAGGATTTACTCAGGATGACGCTCATATTTTTTGTCGCCCTGATCAGGTAAAAGAGGAATTCATTAAGGTTATTGATTTGGTTCTTTATGTTTTTGGGGCATTGGGTTTTGAAGATTACACGGCCCAGGTGTCCCTTCGTGACCCCAATGACCAGCTCAAGTATATGGGAGATGATGAATCATGGGACCGGGCTGAAAGGCAAATCCAGGAAGCGGCCGGTGAGCGTGATTTGAAGACCGTCATCGAAATTGGAGAGGCCGCCTTCTATGGGCCTAAGTTAGATTTTCTGGTCAAGGATGTTCTGGGCAGGAACTGGCAGCTGGGCACAATCCAGGTAGATTATCAACTGCCTGAGCGTTTTGAATTAGAGTATATCGGCGCTGACGATCAAAAGCACAGGCCGGTAATGATCCACCGGGCCCCCTTTGGCTCAATCGAGCGGTTCGTGGCAATCCTGATCGAACACTGCGCGGGAAATTTTCCTCTGTGGCTGGCTCCAGAACAAATGATAATTCTGCCAATTTCCGAAAAGTATACAGCTTATTCCGAATCGGTTCTCACCTTTATGGACAGCAACAATATACGAGGAAAAGTGGATTACAGAGATGAAAAAATTGGCCGTAAAATTAGAGATGCCGAGGTTGCGAAAATACCTTATATGATGATCATCGGCGAGAAGGAGGAATCCAGTGGCAGTGTTTCCCTTAGAAAACACTCGAAAGGTGATCTCGGCCAATACGAATTGGATAAGTTCGTGGAGTACTTCGAGAAAGAGGTAAGAACCAGCCAGAATCTTTCGTGATGCAAATTTTTGATTATTAAAAATTGCACCGATATTTGCATGTCATTTTCTAAAACTGGAGGTAATAATCATTAAACAAAGAAGAAACTACCGGGGTCCATTTAGAGTCGAGGAACCCTACAAAGTAAATTCAAAAATCACGGCTGCACAGGTAAGGGTAGTTGGAGAGAACGTCAGGGTCGACGTTTACGATTTGGATCGGGCGTTACAAATTGCCCGGGATCAGAGCTTGGATCTAGTCGAGATTTCACCTAAGGCTGATCCTCCGGTTTGTAAGATCATTGATTATTCAAAGTTTAAATACGAGCAAAAGAAAAAGCAGAAAGAGATCAAGTCACGGGCCCACAAAACCGTGGTAAAAGAAATCAGGTTTGGCCCGAATACCGACGATCATGATTTCAAATTCAAATTAAAGCATGCCATTAAGTTTTTGTCCGATGGGGCGAAGGTTAAGGCTTACGTTCATTTTGTTGGAAGAACAATTGTATTTAAGGAGCGTGGTGAAATACTGCTGTTGAAATTCGCTCAAGCTTTGGAAGACTTCGGAAAAGTAGAGCAATTGCCAAAGTTGGAAGGCAAAAGGATGTTTTTATTGGTCACCCCGAAGAACCTAAAAAGATAATTATTATGCCTAAAGTAAAGACCAAGTCAGGAGCGAAGAAGCGATTCAAGCTTACAGCGAGTGGCAAACTTAAGAGAAAGCATGCATATAAAAGTCATATTCTGACCAAAAAGGAAACCAAGCAAAAAAGAAACCTAACCAAGATGACCTTGGTCCATTCCTCTGACAGGAGGAGGGTCAAAAAAATGCTGAATATTTAGGTGGTTCAATATTTACCCGGCTGTTGGTTTGTAAGCACCCTGGGGTCACCAGAAGCCCAAAAGATTAGAAAGAATGCCAAGATCTGTAAATGCCGTTGCCTCCAAAGCCCGGCGCAAACGACTACTAAAGCAGGCCAAGGGATACTGGGGTCGGAGAAAGAATGTATGGACGGTAGCCAAGAATGCCGTTGAAAAGGGTTTGCAATATTCCTACAGGGACCGAAAAGCCCGCAAAAGGGAATTTCGGAAATTGTGGATCCAAAGAATAAATGCCGGAGCCCGCGAACACGGAATGTCCTACTCCCAGTTTATGGGAGGTCTAAAGAGGGCGAATATAGACCTGAACCGAAAAGTGCTGGCTGATTTGGCCATGAATGATCCAACCGGGTTTGCCGAGGTGGCGAAGCTCGCCAAGAGCTAGGGCAAGGGCGTGAAGCTTCACTTTGTATGCTCCATCCGGGGAAAAGCGGTTTGGAGTTTGGGCAGCAGCAACTTCACACTGTATGCTCCACGCCCAATCTGTTTTTGTAGCGAGGACGGGATTTGAACCCGTGACCTCAGGGTTATGAATCCTGCGCTCTAACCAACTGAGCTACCTCGCCATCAAATAAGGTCGAGGTAAAGTTAGACAAACAATCCAACATAGGAATATTCCCAAAAAGAATGGTTGGTGGTGGAAAGCAAAGTGATACCATTCCAGAAATGGGGTGGTGATGACCGTTGAAACATGGTTTTAGGAAAGCACCAAAACATTGCAAGTTCGTGCCGCTATTACCAATTCTTTTAATCCGTTTGAGGTAATTGTCTTTTCCTGGCAAAACCGTAAGATCGGAATAGATTTGGGCACCTCCCATTTGACACATCCTTAAATTGTAACCGATTATGGTAAGTTTGACATTGGGCCCGGTAATCGATAGCCATTTGGTTTTTTAAGACATTCAGCGGCGGTAGGAATGACTCTTGTTCTTTTCCCATCCTGCCAATCCCAATTTGTGCCCATTTTTATTGTAACTAATCTAAATTTTAATAAATTATAGTCAATTCGATAATAGGGAGAGCATGCCTAAGCACAAGTTCACCACAGAGTTTGAGATAAACGCCTCCAAAAAAATGCTCTACCCCTACCTCTACTCTCCGAGCGGTTTGGCCCAGTGGCTAGCTGACGATGTAACTATTAATGAGGATAAGATTTACAACATTATATGGGATGGAGAAGAGCATTTCGCCAAAGTGGTATCCCATCGGACCAACAGTTTTGTCAAATTTGAATTTCTTCCGGGTAAGGGCGAAGAACAATCAGAGAGAGCCTATTTGGAGTTTAAACTCGAGATGAACGAACTGACACAGTCTGTTTTCCTAAGAATCATCGACTACTCGGACAATGAGGATGAAGAGGAGCTTCAGGATATTTGGGAAAGTACGGTAAATGGTCTTAAGGAGACTGTAGGGGGATAAGGAAAATCACCTCGATTTGCCGAATTAGCACTATTTTTGCTGTTTGAGTAGAGATGAAACGGCTGGACAAGCTTATTCTGTTTTCGTTCCTGGGTCCGTTTGTGCTGACCTTCGTTGTGGTCGACTTCATTTTGTTGACCACTTATATGCTCAAGTACTTCGATGAGTTTGTCGGAAAGAATCTAGGGGCTGAAGTTTTCGCGGAGTTGATCTTTTATTTCTGCATAAACATGTCCCCAAAGGCTTTTCCGTTGGCGGTTCTGCTATCAACTCTCATGACATACGGCAATCTCGGAGAGCATTTCGAGATAACCGCAATCAAAAGTGCGGGCATTTCCCTGGTAAGGACGTTTGTGCCAATTTTTAGCTTTGTGGTTTTGCTAACCTTTGGCGTTTTCTACTCCAACAATAACCTTGTTCCCAGAGCAAACCTGAAGGCGTATCAACTCCTATACGATATTCGCCAGACCAAGCCCGCAATGGACATAAAGCCGGGTGTATTTTACAATGGCTTACCCAATTACAGCATCAAGGTCAATAAGAAATATCCGGATGATATTACTCTCAAGGAGATAATCATTTATGACCATTCGGAGGGGAGAGGTAACACGACAGTAGTTATGGCTGATTCCGGTAAAATGTACACGTTTTCCAACGATAGATACTTAATGTTAGAATTGTATGATGGCACGGCTTACCAAGAGTCAATTCGCCAAAGGGTTAGCCAGAATTATGATCGGGTGGACCCGTTCACCCGAAATTCTTTTAATGAACGTAAAATAGTTTTTAGCCTGGCATCTTTCGATTTTCAGCAAACCAATGAAGAGCTTTTTGCAACCAATCGGCTGATGAAAAACATCAAGCAGCTCACCTCGGATATTGATTCAATGAAATGGCAAATATTCGAGTATAATTACCGGATATATGCAAGCACTATCAAATACTTTGAATACCACCTCAAAGGTTACTATGAGTTGCCTCAAGAAATGTTGGAAAGAAAGCTTGTCATGGATTCGATTTTCTTGACAAAATCTCAGGATAGCAGTGTCATTGTCATGTTGCAAAGTCAGTACGAAGTTCAGGCAAAGGCTATTCGAGAAATGAAGCCACTTCCGTCCAGAAAGGAGCTTCCCATGGCCAACCTGGTAGGCAAATCCAAAGTCGTGGCCGCGGTTAGCTGGCAAAACCGCCGCAATAGGGAATTGATCATCAAGGCGGCGCTGGCAAAGGCCCGTCAAACCAAGAATACGGTTCAGACTAATTTGGATCGCATCGTCAGCTTCGAACGGAATATTGACCATCACGAAGTTGAAAAGTACAGGAAACTGGCTGAGGCCGTGGCTTGTCTAATCATGTTCACCATTGGAGCCCCTTTAGGAGCTATAATCAAAAGAGGCGGCCTGGGATTTCCGGTAATAATATCTATCGTCTTTTACGTTTTCTATTACGTTGTTTCTCTCACAACCCAAAAATGGGTAAGAGAGGGCCTAATGGATCCCATACTGGGAGTATGGATGGCCAATTTGATACTATTTCCGCTAGGCCTGGTATTTCTAAGGCAGGCTAGAAATGACGTTCGTCTGTTTGAAGCGGATTACTACCGAGTTGTTCTATCAAGATGGCTAAGCAAAGTACCCTCTCAGCAAGAGGAAGCTAGTTTGGCTGCCAATTGATTGTTAATTACTAAAACTATCCCTACTTTTGCAGACGATTAGAGGAAGCTAGTTTGGCTGCCAATTGATTGTTAATTACTAAAACTATCCCTACTTTTGCAGACGATTAGAGGAAGCATAGAAATTATTGAGTTAAAATGTATTTAACTACGGAGATCAAGCAGAATATTTTTGAGAAGCAAGGAGTAAAAAAATCTAAAACAGACACGGGCTCTCCGGAGTCCCAGATTGCACTTTTCACCCATCGAATAAACCATCTTACCCAACATTTGAAGAGTAACAAAAAGGATTACTCTTCACAACTAGGTTTATTGCGGCTTGTGGGTAAACGACGACGATTGCTCGATTATCTTCAAAAAATAGGCATTGAGAGATACCGGGCAACAATAGCTGAATTGAAATTAAGAAAGTAAAGACTTTTTTGGTCAGGGGAATTCATCGAGTTCTCCAGTTCATTATCCCAGATTGGCTTTATTCCACATCTTTCTGATAAAGCCACCAATAACAACCAACTTATGCAACCCAATGCAATAATTAAAACAATCCCATTCAAGGATGGAAGGAGCATTACCATCGAAACCGGCAAACTGGCCAAGCAGGCGGACGGATCGGTAGTAGTTCGTATGGGTGACACCATGCTGTTGGCCACTGTGGTCGCCTCTCCTGAACCCAGAGAGGATGTAGACTTCTTACCCCTTTCTGTTGACTATCAGGAAAAATTTGCCGCTGGAGGAAAGATCCCCGGAGGATTTCTTAAAAGAGAAGGAAGATTGTCCGATAGGGAAGTCCTGACCTGTCGTTTAGTTGACCGAGTGTTAAGGCCTTTATTTCCAGATGATTATCATTCTGAAACTCAAGTAAATATCCAACTCATATCAGCGGATAGCAAAGCTTTGCCCGATTCGCTGGCTGCCTTGGCCGCATCAGCTGCCTTGTCAGTATCGGATATCCCTTTTCATGGCCCCATTTCGGAAGTCAGAGTGGTGAAGCTAGGTGATGAATTCATCGTAAATCCAGGTTCAGATCAGGCAGAAGAAGCCGATTTGGATATGATGGTCGGTGCCGGCATAGACAATATCATGATGGTAGAGGGCGAACTGAATGAAGTTTCTGAAGACGTGATGTTGGAAGCCTTGAGAGTAGCTCACGAAGCCATCAAGGATCACTGCAATGCCCAAATTGAATTGACCCAGGAGGTAAATGCTCAGGAGAAGAGGGAGTATCCCCAGGAGACAGTTGATGAGGATTTGAAGGAGGGGATCAGGAAAGCGGTTTATGATAAGGTGTACGCCGTGGCCAAATCCGGAATAAAGGAAAAGGATACCCGAAAGGAGGCATTCAAGCAGATACGCGAGGAGTATATTCAAAGCTTGCCGGAGGAGAATCCGGCCGACGAATTGTTGGTAAAGAAACACTTCCACGCTATCGAGAAGGAAGCTTCCCGGAATCTGGTTCTCAAGGAAAAAGTTAGACTGGATGGTCGTCAGCTGGATGAAATACGCCCTATTTGGTCTGAAGTTGATTACCTGCCCTCTGCGCATGGATCGGCTATATTTACCCGGGGGGAAACCCAGTCGCTGACAACGTTGACATTAGGAACCAAGTTGGATGAGCAAATGATAGATAGTGCCATGGGCAAAGGTTTCAACAAGTTCATGCTGCACTACAATTTTCCTGGATTTTCCACCGGGGAAGTTAAACCAAACCGTGGGGCATCCCGGCGTGAAATTGGACATGGAAACCTGGCACTAAGGGCCTTGAAGAGGGTGCTGCCCCCGACCGACGAGAACCCTTATACTATTCGACTGGTATCTGACATCCTGGAATCCAACGGATCCTCCTCCATGGCTACGGTCTGTGCCGGCTGTCTTGCCTTGATGGACGCTGGCGTAAAAATCAGCTCCCCGGTGTCCGGAATTGCCATGGGACTGATTTCCGATAGCGAGAATGGTGAATACGCCGTGTTGTCCGACATACTCGGAGATGAGGATCATCTTGGGGATATGGATTTCAAGATTACGGGAACTGAAAAGGGGATCACCGCTTGCCAGATGGATATCAAAATCGAGGGTCTTTCCTTCGAGGTAATGAAGGAAGCTCTGGAGCAAGCAAAAAGGGGTCGCCTTCACATTCTCGGAGAAATGAAAAAGACTCTATCCGAACCCAGGGAAGATTTCAAACCTAACGCTCCCCGAAACATTTGCATAAAGATTCCCAAAGACCTGATTGGGGCTGTAATCGGACCGGGTGGTAAGGTTGTACAGGAGATCCAGAACGAAACCGGCGCCACCGTCATCATTGAAGAAGTTGAGGATGGCGGCTTGGTGAATATTTTTGCTGTTAATAAAGAGGCCATGCAAGATGCTGAAGGTAGAGTACGTAGCATTATTGCCACTCCCGAGGTCGGTGAAACCTACGACGGGATTGTCAAGTCGGTAATGCCATATGGTGCTTTCATTGAGTTCCTTCCAGGCAAACAAGGACTGTTGCATATCTCAGAAATCAAGTGGGAGAGAGTAGAAAAGATGGACGGAATTCTGGAGGCGGGTGAGGAGATTCCGGTTAAGCTGATAGAGGTTGACAGCCGTACTGGTAAGTTCAGATTGTCTCGCAAGGCTTTGTTACCGCGACCGGAGGAGAAAGCTGCCAAGGCGTAATATTTTATTTGCTAAATTGATTTACTTTTAGAATCTTTAGGCCTTTTTCAAACCGGTTTCAGTTCCTCGGCCTAATGAATTCGTAAATGAGACAGCTCAAGATCAGCAAACAGATCACGAATAGGGAAAGCCAGTCGCTGGACAAGTACCTACAGGAAATCGGAAAGGTTGATTTGCTGACACCGGATGAGGAAGTCGATTTAGCTGTTCGAATTAGAAGTGGTGATCAACTGGCCCTTGAAAAGCTAACTAAGGCCAATCTCAGATTTGTGGTATCGGTTGCTAAACAGTACCAGAACCAGGGGCTCTCTTTAGGAGATTTGATCAACGAAGGAAATCTGGGGCTTATTAAAGCAGCACAGAGATTTGACGAAACCCGTGGTTTTAAGTTCATTTCATACGCCGTTTGGTGGATCCGCCAATCGATCCTACAAGCATTGGCCGAGCAATCGCGCATCGTCCGTTTGCCCTTGAACAGGGTAGGTTCCCTAAATAAGATCTCTAAAACATTTTCGGAACTTGAGCAAAAGTACGAGCGTGAGCCAAGCCCTGATGAGTTGGCTGAGGTACTCGACGTGACCACCAACGAGGTGGTTGATACCATGAAGATTTCGGGACGACATGTTTCAATGGATGCACCGTTCATCCAGGGAGAGGAAAATAGCTTGTTGGATGTCCTTGAGAATGACTCAGAGGAAACCCCGGACTCAGGCCTAATGAATGATTCCTTGCGACGAGAGGTCCAAAGAGCCTTATCAACTCTGACCCAGCGCGAGGCCGATGTGATTTCCCTGTACTTCGGACTGAATGGAGAACATTCCATGACCTTGGAAGAAATAGGCGAAAAATTCAACCTTACCCGGGAAAGGGTTCGGCAGATCAAGGAAAAAGCGATCCGTAGATTGCGTCACACCTCTAGAAGCAAGGCCCTTAAGCCCTATCTGGGTTAACCTCCTGAATTCCCCCTAGCCGAGTTATCAGTGAAACTATTTATCGGCGAATTCCGTAATATATAACAATATAAATTACATTTAAAATAACTGATGACGCCTGAGGAGATAAAGCTGTTAATCATTGGCTCCGGGCCGGCTGGCTATACCGCCGCCATTTATGCTGCACGTGCCGGCCTGAATCCTGTCTTGTTCACTGGGGGACAACCCGGAGGGCAGCTGACCATTACTACCGACGTGGAAAACTTTCCCGGATATCCGGAAGGAATCAACGGACCGCAGATGATGATCGATCTTCAGAAGCAGGCGGAACGGTTCGAGACGGACGTACGCTTTGGGCAGGTTACCAGCGTGGACTTCTCTTCCTACCCTCTGCAGCTGGTCGTTGACGAAAAAGATGAGATAATCTCTCGATCTGTCGTAATCGCGACAGGGGCTACAGCCCGATACCTTGGGCTGCCCTCGGAGGAACGTCTTATGAACAAAGGAGTTTCGGCTTGTGCGGTATGTGATGGGTTCTTTTTCAAAGGACAGGAGGTGGCAGTGGTTGGCGGAGGAGATTCAGCAGCCGAGGAGGCATTGTATCTCGCCAATATTATGCCTAAGGTCTATATGATTGTTAGACGGGATGAAATGCGGGCTTCCAAGATTATGCAGCAAAGGGTTCTTAACACCAAGAACATTGAGATGGTCTGGAACACCGTTGTGGACGAAGTCATTGGGGAGGAAGAAGTTGAAGGAATGCGGGTGGAAGACGTTAGGACCGGCGAAAAGAAGGAAATTCCTATAAAGGCCTTTTTCCTGGCCATTGGACACACTCCTAACACAGAAATATTCAAAGAGTACCTTGACATGGACGATCAGGGCTACATCATTAACCAACAGGGAAGCACCAGGACTAATGTTGAAGGAGTATTTGTAACCGGTGATGCAGCCGACAAGATATATCGGCAGGCCGTAACCGCCGCTGGCACGGGCTGCATGGGGGCTCTGGATGCTGAAAAATTTCTGGCTGCCAAGGAACTTGAAGCCGTAACTTCAGGGTAATAATAGCGGTTTGTTATTATAATTCAGACGCCCTGAGCCAGGGCGTTTTTCATATGGTGCGCCCGGCAGGGCGCAAATACTTGGAGGTGAAAGTCCTCTATACGCCCGATAAGGGGAAGTATTAGCTGAACGGCAAGGTCACTATCGTGAGGTATTTGCTGAAAGAAGCTGAAGGCAAAGCACTGACCTGACGAACAGGAACTGCATATTAGGCATGCCTATTGGGTGAGGAGGCCATTATCTCTAAAGCCCTATGCTTATATGGAAAGTAGGTATGTAGATGCAGCAGGTATAAGTGTGAAGGTATTTGCGCATTACCCGGGGAGATCTCGGGGGGGCACCCTCCCCGAGAAGTCAGCAGCAGCCATAGTAGTCCAGCTAACTATCTGGACGAAGGGCAGAACTTAGTATTAAGACTTATGGATTTATTGTTAACGTACGGGGCTGGAGTGGCAGAAGTTGATCCTGAGATGGATCAAGCTAATCGAGGAAGTATTGTTCGGAAAACAAGAGATAGCCGAATGAGTGCGACAAACCAGACGGGGAACAGTAAAGACAAGAGTCAGGAGCCGATTAAGCTCATGGAGCAAATAGTTAGTCGGGAGAACATGACCAGGGCTTACAAAAGAGTGGTTAAGAACAAAGGTGTAGCAGGAGTAGATGGCCTGCGCATATCAGAGTTAAAAGCCTATCTGCATAGCAACTGGTCACATGTCAAAGCCACCTTGTTGAATGGCGACTATTATCCCTTACCGGTAAAGAAAGTAACGATTCCCAAGCCAGGAGGCGGAGAACGGATACTGGGCATACCCACGGTAATAGATCGCTTAATCCAACAGGGCATCCACCAAATATTAAGCCCGCTATATGACCGGGGCTTTTCGAAGTGGAGCTATGGTTTTCGAGAAAGGCGCAGCACGTTGCAAGCCGTTCAACAATCGAAAATCCATATCCAATCAGGGAAACGTTGGGTCATAGACATGGACTTGAGCAAATTCTTCGACGAAGTAAATCATGAAAGGCTACAATCGAAGCTACGTAAGGAGATCAAGGATCGACGCGTCATCCATCTGATCGACAGGTATCTTAGAAGTGGCATGATGATGAATGGGATAGAAGAGCGCCGAACCAAAGGCACACCACAGGGGAGTCCTCTCTCCCCATTGCTGTCCAACATAGTTTTAGATGAGTTGGATCAAGAACTGGAAAAGAGGGGACACCGGTTCGTTCGCTATGCCGACGACTTCCAGATATACGTAGGGAGTAAACGGACGGCAGAACGTGTGATGGACAACCTGACAGGATTTATTGAAGTAAAGCTGAAGCTGAAAGTCAATAAAACCAAGAGTGCCATTGACCGCCCTTGGAACCGTAACTTTCTGGGATACAGCTTTACCTCCCACAAGGAAACAAAGCTTCGGGTATCACGGGAAAGTATTAAAAGGCTAAAAGGGAAGTTAAAGGAGAAGTTTCGTCAGGGAAAGGGACGGAACCTAGGAAAGTTCATAGCCGACGACCTTAATCCACTACTGAAAGGCTGGATTATCTACTTTTCAGGAAGCGAGACAAAAGGTTTCAGCAATGAACTGGACAGCTGGATCAGGCGACATTTACGAAAGATAAAATGGCGTCAGATGAAACGTTCCTGGACACGTGCGCAAACTTTGATTGGCAGAGGGCTTCCAGAGGAAACCGCTATCCAATCATCCTTTAACCAGCGCGGTGCGTGGTGGAATAGTGGGGCAAGGCACATGAATTTTGCCTATCCCACAGGTTATTTTGACCGAATTGGTCTCGTGACATTGCAGCATGAACACAGTCGGTATCATCTATTGATTAACACTAAGAACCGCCGTGATACGTGAACCGTACGTCCGGTGGTGTGAGAGGGTTAAAGTAAAGAATCTCCTTTGTGGATTGCCGCAGGTTTAAAAGTTTCTTTACTTTACTCTACTCGATTCACTATAGATGAAATTGGACATACTTGTCGTTGCCGCTCATCCTGATGATGCCGAGCTTGCTGTAGGTGGGACCATCATCACTCAAGTCAGATCCGGGAAGAAAGTAGGCATAATAGATTTAACCACTGGTGAACTGGGCACTCGCGGTAGTCCGGAAATACGTAAAACCGAGGCCGCTGTGGCAAGTAAAATAATGGGACTAAGTGTCCGGGAGACCGTGGCATTACCGGACGCTTTTTTTGACACCGGTCGGATAAACCAATTGGAGGTGATCAAAATGATTCGGAAATACCAGCCCGAAATTCTGATCACCAACGCCGTGAGAGACCGACACCCGGACCATGCACGTGCCAGTGAGTTAGTCGTCGAGGCTTACTTTAAATCAGGCCTTATAAAGGTTGAAACCGCACTGGACCAAAAAGCCCAGATCCGGTGGAAGCCAAAGGCCCTGTATCATTTCATACAAGACCGGTATCTTAGACCCGACTTCATTGTGGATGTAACCGATTCGTGGGAGGAAAAGTTAAATGCTGTTAAGGCCTACAGGTCCCAGTTCTATGACCCTGAGAACGAGGAGCCCAATACTTTTATATCAAGCCAGTATTTTTTGGAGGTTCTCGAAGCCCGGGGGCGTGAGTTCGGACATGCAATTGGCACCAAATATGGTGAGGGATTCACAGTTGAACGCACCATCGGCATAAGGGACCTGAACCATCTTATCTAGTTTGTTTACCACGATCGATCTCGCGGAATATCAACAATAATTCCCTGGCACTTGTATTTTTCGGGAGACGCCTACCTGATTTTTTCAGTAAAGAATTTGCGGCTTCGGTAACTTCCACGTTTGGATAAAGGCGATCCCTAAGATGATGAACTAATTTTAGCACTTTTAGGGCATTGAACGTTCGGTAAAAGCGGTTTACAAAGGTTTTTTCGCTGGTGCTTTGGCGGTTTATTTCTTCAATTCGCTGGCTAAAATCAATTTGAACCAGGAATTCCCGAAGAGGTTTGGGAAGGCTGTTTAGCGCCGAGGTTATCTCCGGGCCGTGGGCGTCGTATAAACCTGGAATGGTTGCTATCCACAATTTCAGTAGATCAAAGATTGCCGGATTGTAGGTCTCCCTGGAGGGGGATGTGCTATTAACCCAATCCATCATCGCTTTGCCGGTGCCAAAAGGGACCCGGTCTGATGTCCTTGGAGAGGGCAATATCCGGGTCGCGGTCAAATCTGAATAACGACCCTGGGCCATCACCTTTTGCAAAAAGTGAAAGTCTTCGCCGGCCTTTCTTCGATTCATACCCCCCTGGCTTTGGTAGACTGAGCATCTCACCGCCATCGCGGACCCCAAAGTGTGGAAAGCAAAAGGCAACCCGCTAAACCTTAGAGCATTTACCAAATATCGGAGGTGAAGCTCATATCGGGTGATGCCTTGGTATATTTTTTTGTCGAATGGACCCTCTAGCGTATGTTCGAAATATATGGAACAACCGTCGGTTGTAGGGTTTGCCAGGAAGTGGTCCTCTACAGCACGAAGGTAGTTTTTGTCACACAAGCAATCTGCATCAAATCCTACGATAACCCCGGTATCTGGCCTTTGGGCCCAAAGAAGTCTCCTGACCGCTTCGTCCATGGCCATCTTTCGAGCATGACCTACTCCGGCCCTGCGCTTCGGGATGTCCGTAGCTACTGCAAGACGAAAGCGAATCCAATTCAAGTGCTGTTCTTGATTCCATTCATGGAATTGAGACACCGTACGATCATTATTTTTTCTCACTTCTTTGTTACAGTCAACTGGCTGGTTGACCATCACTACCACCTCGACATCGTCTCCAGTCTGATCACAGTCAGCAAGTGAGGATAGACTGGTGATTAGATCGGGTTCGTTGTAACATGGAACTGTGACAACCAGTTTTAGATTTTGACTTGGGGGTGTTTGTATGAATTGCTCCGGATGTCCATATCGCTCCAGGTACAAGCTGGTCGGTTTCATGGAGCTAGGCGCTTGACCTCCCATTTTCGGCCGGATTTGGTAAAAACGATCCGGTCGTGCAATCTTGCTTCTCGCCCTTGCCAGAATTCAAAGTTCTGAGGAGTGACCCGGTAACCTCCCCAATTTTTGGGTCTAGGGACTTCTTGTCCTTCGAATTTCAGGTCGTACGCCACAAACCGATGCTCCACTACTTTGCGGTTTTTTATTTCCTGGCTCTGGGGCGAAGCCCAGGCTCCCAGTTGACTTAGCCGGGGACGGGTTTTGAAATATAGCTCAGAATCGCGGTCGGGGATCTTTTTGGCAACTCCTTCTATTCTTATTTGCCGGTCCAATTCGGGCCAGTAGAAGTTACAGGCGACCTGAGAATTCTTTTGCAGGTCCCTGGCTTTACGGCTTTCGTAATTAGTATAGAAAAGAAATCTACCCCTACTGATCCCCTTCAACAAAACGATTCTCGAAGAGGGCGTTCCTTTCTGTGAAACTGTCGACAGGGTAAAGGAAGTTTGTTGAGGCAAATCCTGGATCATGGCCTCCTGAAACCAGATTTGAAAAAGTTTAACCGGGTCCGAATCGGTAGTTGACTCATCCAAGACTCCGAATAAGTATTCCTTTCTAATTGATCCGAAATTTGCTTTCACCTTTACTCGGGCTGACCTCCTTTTATCGTTAAGCTGCCTACTTAAATTAACTAAATATTTCCCTGTTTGAGCCCTGTTTTTGTTATTATTACCGGTACCTAGAATATAGCTTAGCATGAAATTGAGCATTGAACTCACACAGGTCAGCCCTCGAGAATGGCTTGAGGCTGTAATGGCAGATTTCGATTCTTTTCTGCAGGATCATGCGAATTGTGAAAGGAAGGCCTCAGCCATGGCACTCAGTTTTGTCGCCAAATATCCGGACCGATTGGAAATCATACCGGAACTCATCGAAACAGCTATTGAAGAGTTGGATCACTTTAAATCGGTTTATGAGATTATGGAGCGGCGGGGAGTGAAACTGCCCCATGAAATCAGCCAGGACGACTATATTAAGAAACTGTTAGATAAGTGCAAGAGCGGTAAAATCGAGAGATTTCTGGACCGTTTATTGCTGGGTTCAATCATTGAATGCAGAGGAGCGGAACGTTTCAAATTGATCTATAAAAGGCTGGAAGATAAGGAGTTGAAGACCTTCTACCATGACCTATGGGCATCTGAAGCCAAGCACGGAAATATTTTTGTAAAAATGGCTTTAAATTATTTTGATAAAAATGTTGTTTATGATAGGTTGGAGGAGTTAAACAACATGGAAGGAGAGGTCGTGAAATCGCTTCCAATCAAAGCCGCATTGCACTGATTTTGGAATTCTTCAATAAATACAACAACGAAGAACCGCAAAAGGGAGACTTGCTCATATCTGAACCCTTCCTTCCGGATCCTAATTTTGAAAGGACGGTTGTACTGCTATGCGAGCACAATGAAGATGGTTCCTTTGGCTTTATTTTGAATAAGAATTCCATTTTTAAGTTTAGCGACGTCATGGAGGAAGCCAATTCGTTTCATGAGACCGTTTATGTTGGAGGACCTGTTCAACAGGATACACTTCATTTTTTGCATCGGGCGGGGAAGTCAATTGAGGGAGGAGTCGAGATTGCAAAGGAACTTATGTGGGGAGGGAATTTCGAAACATTAATGGTCTTAATAAAGGCGGGAGACATAAATCCCAATGATTTCAGATTTTTTCTGGGCTATTCGGGTTGGTCTGCGGGGCAATTGATGGAAGAGTTGCAGGAGAATTCATGGATAGTTTATCGCGGCGTCACCCCCACTCATATTTTTGACACAGAACCGGACAATCTTTGGAAAGAAGTCCTCCAGGTGATGGGAGGTAAATACAAGATGTTCTCAAATTATCCTATCGACCCGAGATTAAATTAAATCCTATTAGTAATTTTACCGTTTATTACGTTATATATACGGTCAACTCATGGGCACCGACAGGGAAAAGAGGCAGGATGTGGAAACAACGAAAGAGGGACTGGAGGCTGTCTCAGATTCCGGTGATTCGACTAATCCAATACTAGAGAACCCAAGTACGGAATCTGAATCGGAGAATGCCGGACCTCCGGATCCAACAGAATCCGAGCCAAACGCCACCACATTGGGAGAGCCCTCCGCAGCACCGGAATCAATACCGGTCCATGGAAAAGGGGAGGATATGGAACCATCCGGGGATGAGGCTTTCGAGCCTGAGGAGGAGTCTTCCGAGACGGAAACCGTTGAGGTCGAACCTTCCGAGGCTGAGCCAGCCTCCTCTCAGACCGCATTGACCGAGATTCCAAAATCAGATGTTGAGGTTTCTGAGACCGAATCTGGGGGTGAATCTGCCGAGGCTGCGACATCTGGGACGGAATCTAGTGAGAACGGATCTTCCGGGGTTGAGGCTGAGGTTTCGGAAAAAGATTCTACCGAGAGTGAAGATGCCGAAGTTGAATCATCCCAAGTCGATTCTGCCAAGATAGAGACTTCCGAGATGGAATCCAGTGAGCATCAATCTTCTGAGGAAGAGGCTTCTAAGACCGAGTCAATCGAAGGGGTAACTACAGGAGCTGAGGCTTCCGAGACGGAATCGATTGAGGAAGAATCTTCTGAGGTTGAGGCTTCTGAGACCGAGTTAATCGAGGGGGTAACTACAGGAGCTGAGGCTTCCGAGACGGAATCGATTGAGGAAGAATCTTCTGAGGTTGAGGCTGAGGCTTCCGAGACGGAATCGATTGAGGAAGAATCTTCTGAGGTTGAGGCTGAGGTTTCTGAGACCGAATCTGGGGGTGAATCTGCCGAGGCTGCGACATCTGGGACGGAATCCATTGAGAATGGATCTTCCGGGGTTGAGGCTGAGGTTTCGGAAAAAGATTCTACCGAGAGTGAAGATGCCGAAGTTGAATCATCCCAAGTCGATTCTGCCAAGATAGAGGCTTCCGAGACGGAATCGATTGAGGAAGAATCTTCTGAGGTTGAGGCTGAGGATTCTGAGACCGAATCTGGGGGTGAATCTGGCGAGGCTGCGACATCTGGGACGGAATCCATTGAGAATGAATCTGCTGGGGTTGAGGCTGAGGTTTCGGAAAAAGATTCTACTGAGAGTGAAGCTGACGAAGTTGAATCATCCCAAGTCGATTCTGCCAATGTAGAGGCTTCAGAGATGGAATCCAGTGAGGATGAATCTTCCGCCGAGGAAGAGGTTTTTGAGTCCGAGTCGACCGCGGTGAAATCTACAGGAGATGAGGCTTCCGAGACGGAATCTATTGAGGAAGAATCTTCTGAGGTTGAGGCCAAGGTTCCAGAGACCGAATCTACTGAGGTTGGATCTACGAAGGATGATCCGGCGGTACACAGTATTGATTTGGCTCAACTCAACCAAACCGAATTGACCGAGTTGGTGGAGAAACTTGCCCAATCTGGAGATCCCCAGGCGAGCTTCAAGATTGCGAGCTCCGCCAAGGATGTTTTCGACAAAAAACTGAATGAATTAAAAGAAAAACATCTTAAGACTTTTCTTCAAGAAGGCGGGGAAGAGGACGATTTTGAATTTCGTGCCGATGAGGAGGTCATCAGATTTCAAGCCAGTTTTAGACTACTGCGCGATCGCCGCCACCAATTTCGGAAGAATCAGGAAAGAAGTCGCGAAGAGAATCTCGAGATAAAGGCCGATTTGCTGGAGAAACTCCGCCACCTGGTGGATGGTGAGGAGACCAACGCCAGCATGAGGGCTCTTAAGGAGATACAATCCGAATGGAAGAATTCAGGTCCCGTTCCCTCCGCCCAAGTAAAGACCCTGTGGGCCAACTACAATGCTCTGATAACTCGATTCTACGATAATCGGAGTATCTATTTTGAGCTTAAGGAACTGGATCGGAAAAAGAATCTTGAGGCCAAGAATCAACTATGTGAGAGGGCTGAGGCTTTAGGTAATATCGAAAGCCTTCGTGAAGCGGTTAAAGAATTGAATGAACTTCATGAAGAGTTCAAGCATTTGGGACCGGTGCCAATGGATCGACAGGAAGAGGTATGGACGCGATTTAAATCCTCGTCAGACAAAGTATATGCCCGGAGAAAGGACCATTATGATGGCTTGAAAAAGGAGTTCGCCAAGAACCTTACCGCCAAGGAGGACCTGATCCTTAGGCTTGAAGAGTTTAAGGAATTCAATTCGGAGAGGATCAGCGAATGGAACTCTAAAACCAAGGGAATTCTGGATTTACAGAAAGAATGGGAGGCAGTGGGTGGACTTCCCAGGGAGAAGGCTAAGGAGATAAATAAGAGGTTTTGGGCTAGCTTTAAAAAATTCTTTAGCAATAAGAGCCACTTCTTCAAGCAACTTGAAGGCCAACGGCAAGGTAATTTAGAACTAAAGCAGGACCTGGTCAGGAAGGCAGAAGAGGTGAAAGATAGCACGGAATGGGAACAAACAGCCGAATTCCTGAAGCAACTGCAAAACCAGTGGAGGGAAATTGGACCGGTACCGGATAAGATAAAGGATCAGATTTACAAACAATTTAAGGCTGCCTGCGATTCCTTTTTTGATAACAAGAGAGGCCACCGAAAGGATACGGAAAAGGAATTCGAGGATAACCTCAAAGAAAAGGAAGCTCTTTGCAGCGGATTGGAGGATTTGGCCAAGCGAAAGGACGTAAGCGAGGATCAGTTGCCGGAATACCTGGAAAAATGGGGGAAGATAGGATTTGTTCCAAGGAATGCGATTAAGAAGATCCAATTAAGATTCGATGATGCCATGGACAAGGTCATAGCCGCGACTCCTGGCTTGAACCCCAATCAGATCCTTGACCTGAAGCTTTCCCTGAAACTTCGAAAGTTAAAGAATGGCCCCAATGCTCAGAACAAACTTTTTAAAAGGGAGCTTTCGGTTAAGAAGCAAATTGAGAAATTGGAAGGTGATCTGAGTGCCTGGCAAACCAATCTTGAGTATTTCGCGGATTCCAAAAACGCCGAAATCCTGAAGCAGGATTTTAATCAAAAAATTGACCAGGCGAATCAGGAGCTATCTGAACTCAAAAAAGAGCTCAAGATCTTATACAAGATCTAAGCATCCTCATTCATACTACCGAGTTCATGAGGGCATTCAATATGAGCAGAGCCGTGGACATCAGGGCCTAGGTATCGGTGGAACTTGTGATTATCAACTCGAAAAGCCACAATTGAAAGAATCACCCCAAGGGCTCTAGCACCATTTTCGGCGAGCTCCAGCTTGAATCTTTGAAGGAATACCGAGATTAGGATATTAATTAACGTGAGTTCGATATAAAATAGAGTAGTTTATTGATAGAAAAAAGGCAGAAAATTAGTATATTAAGTCATTGACAATCAACAAAATAACTAATATTTCTACCTATGTTAACTGCTACTAAAATTACTGAAATTTTTTGTTCCATTGACGATTTTTGTCTGGATTTTGTCCCAAAATTGGAAAAAAGATTGCTGGGAAGTAAAAAGCGCAACAAACCTGGTAAGCTTTCTTTATCCGAAGTAATGACTATACAGGTCTTGTTCCAGATCTCAGGATATCGAAATTTCAAGACCTTTTACAACACATACGTTTGTGGCCACTTGCGCTCCTTCTTTCCTGATGTGGTAAGCTATAACCGAATGGTAGAACTTTGTAGTGGAAGTCTTCTGCCAATGGCTATTTATCTGAAAACACAAGGGACTGGACAGTGTACAGGTATAAGTTTTATAGACAGCACTCCGTTAAGGGTCTGTCATAACAGACGGATCCATAACCATAAAGTATTTGAAGGGTTAGCTAAAAGAGGCCATTGTTCCATCGGATGGTTCTACGGGTTTAAGCTCCATCTTATCACTGCTGATACGGGTGAAATCATCGATTTTATGCTCACACCGGGCAATGTGGATGACAGAAAGCCTCTTAAAATTGAACGGTTTATTAAGAAATTATTCGGAAAGCTCTTTGGTGATAAAGGCTACATCAGTAAGGAACTTTTTAAAAATCTGTTCTTCCGCGGAGTCCATCTGATAACCAAACTCAAACGCAATATGAAGTCCTCATCCTTAACCCCCATCATGGATGCTATAATGCTCCGTAAAAGGGCTATTTGTGAGACTATCATTGATCAACTTAAAAACATCTTCCAGATTGAACACTCCAGGCACAGGAGCCCAACTAATTTCCTTACCAACCTTTTCTCGGCTTTAATCGCTTACAACTTTTGCGAAAAAAAGCCCTCAATCAAATTGAACTACCAGGACACCGGTCAACTCTTTCTCGCTCTTTAATCATTCCTTATTGTCGAACTCACGTTAATTACGAAGAAGATCGTGAAGATTGCGAAAATGTAATGTCGGTTTTTGTAGAAGAGGTCTCGGTAACTGATGTTCAAGGCCACTCTTTTTGAAAATAAGAATACCGTCAGCAGATAAAATAGAAACGGTGTTGCCAATACAATGAGAAAAATTGATCCGGTTCTTGGCGATGAATTCTTGCTGTAACCAATTACCCCACCATAGGTCGATAAGAAGCAAGAAAGTGCATTAGGTCCAGAGAAAATGGGTGATCGACAAATCTGAGCTCCCTTTCCTCCGGAACATATTGGCCCATCCTTGAAAAAACTCGGCCACCACAAAAGCATACAGGAAAGAGAGAAAGATGGTCAAATGTTCAGCCTTGGAATATTGCGATTCCAAGGGCTGGATGGTTGCAAGTGGATTTTGGTAGCTCCAAATAATATGGGCCAGCGCCGAAATAATGCCCAGGGTAAGTATCCAAAGGTGTACTCTTGTCTTGGTGCTAAAATAACCTGCAGCGCACGATGAAATAGCCTCTAATGAGGCCACAGAGAATTCTTCGGTTACCAAAGAAGTGCTTGTCCAGATCGGTGATCTTTCCTTCCTTGACATCTGAGAATAGGACCACGGTGACTATATAATAAACGATTGAGTAAGGAATTATCTGAATGAATTCGAAATCCGATTCACCAATGATCGCGGACCTTTTCCTTACATTCCACCAGAATATCAACAGATTGGAAAAAGTTACAATGGCGTATAGCAGGAATACGGAAGTGGGCTTGAATCTAATTCGCTGGTGAAGAATTTCACCGCCGCCCGCAAAGTATTCTGAGGTTACAAAACCCAGAATAATCGATTGGAATGTATGAGATATTCTACCCTGGAATAGCCAAAGACTTCTTCCATCAGCAAGCCTAAAGGACGGTGATTTCAAATTAGGGAATAAGTCAACAAAGATCAATGGTCTTCGAACTACGTTTTATACGGACCAGAGGTGAATGCAAGGGGCCGGCAAACAGCCTGGAACCCAAGATTTCGCAAAAATGCTCCAATCTCTCTCATTATCTGCTATCTTTATCTAAGGATCGGAAAGTCAAAAGACCTTGAGATTCTATACAAAATACAGAGATATTCTATTGAACACTCTGTTGGCCTTGGCAGGTTTGGTCATTTGGAGGATCCCCTCCTTGTTTTATTTAGACGAACTCTTGCAGGCGCCACTGTTTACCCCGGAAGCTTGGGCGGCGATGATCGGGCTTTTCGTGGGAGGCCTAATTCTGGGCTTCCTAAAACCAACAGAATGGATCCATTTTGGAGTTGCTTTAGGGCTTGGACCCCTGATCTATACTGCTCTAAGATTTATGAATGAATCTATAGGGACTTTATGGGCCGTGGAGCTCCTCTTGACCCTTGTTATCGGTATCCTTCCTGCTTTGGCCGGAGCCTGGCTTGGCAGGCTAGCAAGAACAGCTCAAGGCCTGCATCATTAGGAAATCAGCATTGGCTCCTCGCTTCCCAGGAAGACACACCCATAAATCCGCTCTTGAAGACCCTATCTAGCCACCGGATATTGGCTTGACTCTGTACCGATAGTTAAGAACTTTTTCAGTGATTTCATCGATCATAGAATCCTGGATTCTTTAAACTGTCATGCATAAAGTTTCTCATCCATTGTAAAGGATGTTATTCGCATTTACAAAGGTTTCGAACTCGCTTATTTGACGACTTGCTTTTAAATGTTCTAGGCCGCTCAATTGGGTATCTTTATGGACTAACAGATAATTATGTGAGATATTTGGATAAAAATTATGCCCAATTTGAGTTGATAATCCCACGCGTAAGGACGATTTTGCCAAACCTTGTAAGTGATGCAGGCGTAGAATTTTATGTGGCGGCTGCAGCTCTAAAGCATGAGTCAAGCACTGGTGATTGGATATTAATAACATCTAGTGGTTCATCTACTCGATGTAATAGATGTCTCACTGGGATTTTTAGGCCAGGCCCAACAATCACAGCCGCTGCGTAAATTGTGAATTTCCCAATATTTTCACGCCGATAATTGTACAGATAAACATTCCAACTAACATTTACGGATGTTCCTCCAGGGGCTACAGACATTCTAAATGCGTATGCTCCTCTGCCTTCCTTGGAAATGGCGATTCCTCTATCTGTTGCGCTCCACATTGCATCCTCATCAGAAGATTGAGGTTCTCCGCCTCGCCGGCAATGGTATTCTCCCAATTCAAACCATTTAGAATTTTTATCATTTCTTATATTAATTATTTCTGCTGGGGAGAAGATTCCCTGTGACCAACAATTCGTAGTTAAAAGGATTATTAACAATCAAAGTAAGTTGCCTATCACTGAGGTAAGTTATTTGTATTTAAATTAATTTTCAAAATATGTTCCCTGAGGTGTGCGGCCCATGCCTTAAAGCTCATAAATCAAAATCACCTCCGTCGGGGCGCAGTCAATGGCTTAGAAAATGCAAAAATAATGGCGTTGTCCTTTTTAAGAAAAAGGGAAGCTACCCTAATCACCTTATCTTTTGGACTAAACGGTCTCAAAACAAGCCCTCACCAGTGCATTAAGTTCTTTGTCTTGGTAATCAAATTCCCCAATAATTTCTTTCCCTTGATCAGATAACCTTCTGTATCCCCATAAGCAACGTCTTAAAGTCTTTTTGTGGCCATTGCGGACAAAATAATGAGGCACGTTTACCTGAAAATAGGATATACTGTCAGCATCCTTTAGAATATTAACCTCTTTTGTGCCCCCTGTTTCATGATGACATACCAGAAAATACACATCATCCATTGTTTTTTGATTAACGCTGCATTCCTGCATTATTTCTTTAAGGATATTTGCACTATTTAAAGCATGTGCAGTTTTGAATGAATCAAAATCCCTATAATCTTTTGGCCTTACTTTCCTTTTTTCAATTGCCCTTTCTATATCATGACCTAAAGCAGCTATTTTTAAACTCTCATCTGCATCGGGTTTTAATTTAAGTAACCAATCCAAGGTGTTTTTTGAGTGGACATAATCTTCAGGAACTGAAGATTTTTTGATGATCTGGTCAATTTTCTTTTTTACCGAATTAATGTTTTTCATTTTCTAGACAAAAGCCAAACCCGTCTTACGTTTTCGGCATTCATCGACACAGCAACAATACCAAGGGTCAAAAAAGGCATATTTATCAATGCCCCAAGTAATATGATAAATACCCTGACATCACGTCCGACTCTAAAGTAATACTTTTCCGGCCCAAGTTTTCTTTTCATTAATCCATCATATTTATCAGCCGTATAACTATTCATGAAAGTGCCAATGATTGCCATGAAACCAACTAGAATGGAAAGAGAAATATCTTCTGGTTCAAGCCTATAAACATGATAGGTCAACCCGAAAAGAAGGAATGCATCTGCATAGCGATCCAAGACGGCATCAAACCAACCACCAAATTCTGTTACCCTAAACTTGATCCTTGCAATTTCCCCGTCACAGCCATCGATAACCGATGAGATTTGGGCCAATATTGCACCGGTAATTAAATTTAGGTATCCTCCCAAAAAGAAAAACATGGCACCTAGCAGACCTAAAATAAACGAGAATATCGAAATATGGTTGGGAGCAATCTTGGTTTTTGAAAGATGCTTGGTTATCCTAATGGATAAGGGCCTGTTTAGGTATCTTGATACAGGACCATCAGAGGTTTTTTTCAAAGTATCCAAAAGCCTGTCTTCTGCCTTTTTGAAAGAAGTTTCATCGTCCACATCGATCCAGTAGTCATCCCTAATGTCAAAGGCTTTTGCGTTTCCACTACGGCAGAGTACTCTAATTCCACCGGAAAGAGAACTATCCCCATTAGATGAGCTTACTTCAAGAGCCCTGAAAATGGCCGGAGAACAAAGAAAAATTCCGGTGTCATAGGCGTTGTAGTTCTTGAGGTTCTTTCCAATCTCTAAAATCCTTCTTTCTTTCACAAGTACTTTGGTAACATCATTAACATCCACCAACTGGTTGGTTTTGATGTTATGGTCAACTCCCAGGATAACTTGGTTATGATTAATTTTTTCTTTTTGAAGATTTATTAAGATGGAGGGATCAAAGAGATGGTCACCCATCAAAAGAATGAAAGCCTCATTTAGAAACGGTTTTGCTTTGAGTACTGATATACCATTTTCCTTTTCCCATTCTTCATTTACTATATGGGTCAAATTAATATTTTTGCTCTGGCTTACATGACCGAGATATGCCCTTATTTTTTCACCGCGGTATCCTGTTACGATAAAGAAGTCAGTAATCCCTCCTTTTTTTGCAGTCGAAATTACCCTTTCAATCAAAGGCAGCCCTAACAGGTGAATAAGTGGCTTTGAATCTCCTTTTGTTGAAATTCTACTTCCCTGTCCGGCTGCAATGATTATGCATTTCATTACATGCTAATCTCATTTATTTCTGAAAGCAATTCCGTTGAGATTTTAGGCAATTTGTTATTTTTTCCGGTTATGAATTCTTCGGTAGACTGATATGCTTGATCATCGGTGATCTGTTTGGGGGGATGTTTCATGAAATATGCTGATGGCCCATAAAGGATACCGTTCTGACCCCTGTCGAGGGCAAGTTTGCAACACCTGATTGCATCAATTGATACCCCTGCAGAGTTTGGAGAATCTTCAACCGACAATCGCAATTCTAAATTCATCGGTACATCACCAAAAAGTTTTCCCTCTATTCTAATGAAGCAAATCTTATTATCTTTTTGCCAAGGGACATAGTCGCTGGGGCCAATGTGGATGTTCTCGGATTCAAGCCTTTCGGCCAGGACCGACTGTACTGCCTCAGTTTTGGACACTTTTTTGGATGCAAGTCTGTCTAGGTTTAACATATTGAGAAAATCGGTATTACCACCAGTGTTCAGTTGATAGGTCTTTTCCACTTTCGCCCCTCTCTTCTTAAACAGATCAGCCAATATTCTATGAGTGATGGTCGCCCCAATTTGAGCTTTGATGTCATCACCAATTATGGGTAAGCCTCTTTGTTTGAATTTATCTGCCCATTCTGGATTGCTTGCTATAAAAACAGGTATGTTATTTATAAATGCAACACCTGATTTCAATGCACAGTCGGCATAAAACCTTGTTGCCATTTCAGAACCTACAGGGAGGTAGTTCAAAAATATTTCAGCTCCTGATTCATTTATGATATTGATTACCTCTTCTTCTGATGCTTCTTTTTCATCACTTACAACGAAGGTGTATTTGTCGTCATAATTTTTCATGTGTTCTGAAAACCCATCCAAGATTTTTCCCATCTGCACTTTGACCCCTGTTTTAGGTACTTCCCTGCAAAACACGGTGGTGCAATTTGGAAGCTCAAAAATTGCCTCCGTCACATCCTTACCGACTTTTCTTTTGTCAATATCGAAAGCTGCAACGACTTCGATATCATGCGGCTTATAGCCTCCTAAATCCCAATGCATCAATCCCGTAGCATCTTTAATGTCCTTGTTTTCATAATATTCAATTCCTTGAATTAATGAACTGCTACAGTTTCCGATTCCTGCAATTGCTATCTTGATTTTTTTCATAATAAAGTGGTTTGTGTTATTAGATTTCTCATGCTCATAAGCGTCTATTTTATTCGCTCATATCTGACAACCAAGGGTTTAGCAATGATTTGTGTTTTGTACTATCCTGTAGAAGTCGCTCGATATCAGCTTTGCTACCAGAATAAGGTCCAAATTTCTGAAGCTTTAATGATGCAATGGCAGAGGCAAACTTCCCCGCCTCCTCAATACCAGATGATTCCAGTCTCTTATATATATATCCGGCCATATAAGTATCACCACATCCGGTAGCATCGGTCGTCTTTTTTACCGGAAATGCAGGAATGGAATAAAATCGGTTCTTGCTATAGATCAAGGAACCTTTGCTGGCAAGGGTTATGATTACCTCATCAATACCATATGAAGCGAGTTTAATGGCTGCTAGATTCACTTCGCTCATTCCTGTTAAAATTTCCGCTTCCATTTCGCTGGCTTTCAGAATATTAATATAAGTCAGCCCCTCTTCCTTCTCTGCCCAATCACTCCACTTTACTATGCCATCTTCTACCTTCCTCAAATAACCCTGTATGTCTAGAGATATTACTGCTTTCTTAGATATATGTTTTAAGATTTCCAATGGAATATCTCCTTTTGTGAGTGGGCCGAAATGAAAAAACTTTGCCGAAATATCCTGGATGTCAGAAAGGGTGAATGGGGCAGCAACTTTAATGAGATTTTGAGTCCTGTGACTTAAATCTTTAGGGTATAAGTTTTCAAAAATGGTAGTTTCAGGACTTGCCTTCTGAAAAATACTAATGTTATTTTCTAGTAAATGATTGAGCAGGACTTCATCCTTTCCGGCTAATTTTGTAATCAATAAAAAATTTGAGAGCAGATTTTGTAAAGCGATGGAGAAATAAAAACCAGTGCCACCGGGCATCATTTTAGTTGAATGCCCGATTCTTACTATGTCTTTGGTGATATGACCTACTACTACTATGTTATAATCATACATAAGTTATTAACCCATTAATGGTGGCTCAACGATCATAAAGATGTAACTGCTAGAATCTGGTCCGCAGAGGTGGTTTTCAATTATTCAATGGAATTTTGAAAATCTTTCTTATTCGATCCGATGGGAATTAAGTATTCAACCCATTGACCAAATATGAAGGAGTAGAGTAATCTACATCAATTTTTACAGGAAAGGGGTGTTTTATCTACCTTTTCCAAAAGGTGGACTAAGATTGCTGATTTCTTTTCATAGCTCGAAACAAAACCAGGCTGCACCTGAACTTAAGCGGAAAGAATCACCGAATCTGTTAGAAAAATAGGGAGTATTGATATCGATCCATCCCTAGATCCTAGCTTAGAGGTGATCTGTTAAACCCAAATTTTAGGAAATTCATTTTGAAGACTATTAAAGTACTAAGCTAAATCTCACCTCAATAGGACAAATGTCTGGTTCCAATTAGAAGCATCTTACTACTAAAAAAGCACGCAAAAAGCACGCAACTAATGGCGACCGTAAAAGTAACTCTTGACACAAGGAGAAATTGCCAGGATAAAGATGGTAAATTTCCCTTGGTACTAAGAATAGGCCATAAACGCAAAACAAGGGACATTTCTTTCGATATTCACTTATTAAGCAAACAACTTAATTCCGATACCGGAGAAATCAAAGGAATCGTGTTTGATGGGATAGCCTACTGTTCCAATTTCCCGGTCGGGAGTTGGCCAACAGGTTATGAAACAATCTCAGGAGTGAGGAGGAAATCCATTGGATAGAGGATCGGAGTAGCCCAATGGATAAGCTCTTAACCTGGCAACTAACGACTGAAATTGATTCCAGGAAATCCAATGGATTAGGGGCGGAGGAGAGGGGAGCAGAGCAGACGGAATCCCATGGGACTGTTACCTTAAACTAAAGTGGAAAAATAGTTAGACCTCCCATAAATAGAGGTGACAAATCAATACCTCAAGGGCCTCTGAGCTATTGCGTAATGATTTCTTAGCCAGAGTCGTTATCCATTCGTTTACTTGAGAGCTGGATTTGCGATTATCGATTTAATGAGTACCGAAGACCGATAGGCCTGCCCTCGAAAGTCACTCCAAAATTATTAATCGCTGGATGGCAATATTGGTCAAACTGTAAACGGAAACAATGTAAATGCCAAGGGGGAGTTTTACGCTTTTTATGGTTATTTCGGGTTGGTATTTTTCTTCAGGCAATTCAGGTTGGAATCGGTATAATGTTTTCCCGTGGATATCCATTATTTGGATAGTCGTTCCTGAATCAAACACAAAGCCCTCAGATCTGATCGTGAACTCATTTCCGTTTGCCGGATTGGGAAAAATTATTATACCAGGGGGTGTATTCCTATTGATTTGTACAGACTCCAAGTGTGAGTATGTGAAAGCCCCATCGAAATCAGTTTGCTTTAATCTGTAGTAGGAAAGACCTTCATACGGTTGTTCATCAAACAAGCTGTAAGATTGGTTAACCTGTGAATTTCCTACGGCTTCAAGCGTGGTGACTATTTCAAAATTTTGCCCATCCCTGAATCTTTCGATGGTGAAAAAATGGTTGTCTTTTTCGAAAGCCGTTTCCCAGATCAGCAGAACCTTATTTTCGACCACCTGAGCATCAAAAGAAATTAATTCTATTGGCAAAGGCGAACCTCCCGATCCGGCGCCAAAAGGTGAAAACATATTGACCCCCGAGGTGCTCGCCGTATACGGATCACCTCCGGCTGCGGTGATGCCCCCTTCCAAAAACTGCCAAACGGCACCCGTATGTCGACTTATGGTCATATTACTACGATCGAAACTGGTCAATTCATCAACGCCGTTCCATTGTAAAGTTAACGTGACGATAGACCCGGTTGCGACTCCCTCAGTCACAAACCAGGTTCTATCCACGGTTTCAGATGTTATCTGGGTTCCCGAACCACAGGTGCCCTCATTGAATACGTTATCACAAACTCGAACACAGTAGCTGTCTGCCGTTCCGGTGGTATTGTCAATAGTGAGAGGGGTGTAACTAGTAGTGCTGGTTCCCACAGGAAACAGAATAGCTCCGGTTCTACCCCCAGCTCCAAGGTTATTTTGGGTCAAACATCCGGTGCCATTCGCCGTGACAACGTAACGTGTATTGTCGGCATTGGTGATACTTCCGGAGTTGCCTATAGTCGCCGTGGCATCGGTTAAGACCAGATGACCACTGGTAAAATTAAGGGTACCATTGACTGTAAAAGAAATAGAACCCTTGACACTTCCGGAGGTGTTGCTAATAGTCAGGTTATTAAAGGTAGAAGAAACTGTACCGGTAATTCGTTGTTCTGAACTGCCACCGAATATCACCGTGCCCGTAGTTTGATTAAACGTTCCATCGTTCTTGATACTCGCGTTGACTGTAAGTATATTGCTGTTGATATCCACACTGGCCCCGGTTTCTATTAGTAGATCATTAATGGTACGAGCCATATCTAGTACTGGGTTAGTGCCTGTATTAGGGATAATAATCGATTCACCGGATGCCGGTATTTGACAGGCTCCCCAATTACTGGTGGTGGCCCAATCACTATCTGTGTTGCCGGTCCAATAATGCTGTCCTTCTTCCGGTCCCACGCTATAAAAACTCGAAGGATCATTCTGAGTTTTATAATCTGTACAGATCCAATCAGCCGAGCGCGCAACATCTGAAACCCTGGCCTCCTGCATTTGGCCATCGAAATCCCGGCCTCCTGCGGGAACGTTTCCAATCGTAGCATTATCCGTTTCACCACCCTCGCTGTTCAAAGTAAAATTATCCCCGGTCAATCCAGCCGAGGTTACTTCGGTACCATTCAGGTACACCCTGGCGGTGTTATCTGTTGCATCCCAGGCGATAACCGCCAGATACTAGGTGCCAGGGGTATAAGCAACTGGACTGTCATCATCATCTAAACTAATACTATTATCGGCGCCTCCATTATTGACATTCCAACGACTTCCTATAAAGCCCCCGGCCGGTTGTCGCAGTAACCAGGTTTCATTGGTTGACCCTGTGCCCCAGCACTTTCCAAATATGCGCTCATCTCCTGTACCATCCGGATTTACCCAGGTTTGTACGGTCACAGCGGTCCAGGCATCATCATTAATGGGCTGAAGTCTTATGCGGTCGTTGGTACCGTCAAAATCCTGGGCGAAACCAAATTTGCCAGTAGTTTGAGCAGGAGTGAAGCCCCCGTTGCCAGCACCTGGCAAACCACCGCCGGTGCCATGTACTGTATTAGAAGTAGCATCTAAGAATTCATCAGTAGAACCACTGCCACTCTCTTGTAAATGCAGCACGGTTTGATAGTCAGAATTCCAGGTAGTTGTGACCGAAGGGTCGGTTATAGCAGGGTCGCAGTTGCCATAGTACATATAAATGCACGTATTTACGCTGGTGGAAAGGGTGGGAATACTTACCCAGGCTATGTATTCACCAGTAGCGGCTACATAGAGCTGTATCTCATGGTCCATCAGGGTGGTACCATCCACTTGGGTAAATAAAATGTCATAGCCGTTGGCATTTTGCACCTTATTGGCGGCAGTCGCCAGATCGGCATCAGTTACGTGGATGAGTACCGGGAAATTGGCATGACTTCCAGAGCCACACACCTGGCTGGCATTAATGGTTATCTTTTCTGCTAGTCCGTAAAGATACCCAATTGACATAAGCTGTCAGAGGGCTTGGCGACCTTGTTGAAAAAAACATAGCCATGAACCTTGTAGAATTTATTAAATGGTTTCCCAATGAACAGATGTGCCGTGATCATTTTCGCGAGTATCGGATCAGGAAAGGGATTATCTGCAAGAAATGCAGTCACCCTTCGCATTATTGGCTTTCCGGAAAAGAGCAGTTTCAGTGCAAGCAATGCGGTTTTAGGACTACCCTTCGAAGCGGTACTGTACTGCAGAGCAGCAAACTTCCATTTTGGTATTGGTACATAGCCTTTCACCTGATGAGCTCCACTAAGAAAGGGTTTTCTGCCCATGAAGTCAGAAGACAACTGGGCCACAAACGCTATGAGCCGATTTGGTTGATGATGCGCAAAATACGAGCAGCCATGGGAAAGGCCGATGGGACTCAAACACTTGCCGGGATGGTAGAACTGGACGATGCCTATTTCGCCACCGGTACGTCCAAACGGGTTAAGAAAAGGCTTAAACGGGGCAAAGGAAGCCAAAAGAAATCAAAAGTAACTGTAATGGCGGAATCCTTTCCATTGGAAATCGACGGACGCACAGAGCATTTCTGTGGGCAGTTCAAGATGAAGGCTCACCGTTCAGAAAGCAAGGAGGCGATTCAGCAGGTCGTCAGCCAAGCCATTGATCCTGCCAGCGTTTTGTTCACTGATCAATCCACCGGTTATGTGGATTTGAAAAGCCTGGTAGATGTTCACGTGAGTTTTAAATCCTCCTGGGAGGGTGCCGATGAACTCAAATGGGTACACATAGCCATTGCAAATGCAAAGCGGACCCTGCTGGGCATTTATCATGTTATCAAAGAAAAGTACCTTCAGTACTATTTGGATGAGTTCTGTTATAAGCTCAATCGAAGGTATTCAACCAATCTGTTTGATAATCTTGTCTTTAGCTCAGTTTAGTGGTACGATTGCGGACTAGCATATTATCTTTTTGCGGTATGAATAATTTGTAATGGTGCTGACCTTTACATTAACAGTGGCCACCGATGAAGCTGTTTGACAAGATCCGTTAGAGACGATGGCCCGGAAATAAGTGGTGACTGATAAGGCTCCGGTATTTAACGTGGTCATGGTTTGACCACCTATATCTGCGAACGTAACATTATCAGTGGATTCTTGCCATTGAATACTTCCGGTAGTTCCACTCAATCGGACGGTTGTGCTTTCACCCGCAAAAATTGTAAAGTCATCGGGAGTAGCAGTGCCTCCTATAACAGCAGGCAAGCACAATTGTTCGTCCTCAATGATAAAAAATGTTGAAGGGGAGTCCTGGCTGTTAAATTCGGTGCAGATCCAATCAGCTGATCTGGCATTGTCGGAGACCCTCATCTCATCCAGAATTCCTTCATACCAACGGTTGTTAAATCGCTTACCCATCTTCAGATCTGCCGTTGTAGTCAAAATATTGCCATTTGCGCTGTAAGAGTCGATCTGGGTACCATTGACATATAAGAATTTCCTTGGATTAGATCCCAAAGAGCCATCATAGACAAAAACCACATGGGTCCAATCATCTACATTAATAGGTCCGCTATCATCCCTAAATGACCTCCAGAGGTAGTTACACGAGTGTTCACCTGGTTGGTTCCTCCATCAATACCCAGCATGTAACGTTCAAGATTTGTGGCAGCGGTTTTGTCAAAAAATGGAGAGTCATCGACATTGGCAGGGGCTTTCACCCAGGCCTCCAGGGTAACTTGGTTACCAGTGATATCCAGGCTGGAGCTGGCGACATGAGGAACGATTACTTGATCATCAACGCCGTCAAAATCCCGTCCCCGGCCAATCAATCCGGCTATATCGGTGGTCCCGCTATTGGTACCATCCTGATCATTGGAAGTCCCATCTTCCAAGCTGGCGTCCATGTGCCAAACTCCGGCAAAATTGGCATCCCAGGTAGCGGTGGAAGATTGGTCTGCGGTGACGGTTGGGTCCCCGAAGTAAATAAATATTTCCGTATCCGTGCTGTTGGATAACGACGGTATCCTAACCCAAAAAATTACCTCACCGATGGTAGCATTGTAACTCTCCAACTGATGATCTAATAAGGTAGCACCATCCGAGGAAGTAAATACTATATCGTATCCATTGGAGTTTTCGACAGTACCACCGTTGCCTGTGGTTCGCAGATCATTATCAGTCGTCGTAATAAGAACGGGAAAGCTGGATAGGGGACTGGCTCCACATACTTTAGTAGCATCAATGGTTATCCTTTTCCGGGAAGCATAATTGCCCTGGCCATAGGCAGGAACCACATTTACTTTATCTGTAGAAGAAACCACATCTTTTACGCAGGCGGTTGTGTTGGAGATCAAAACCCGGTAAAAGGTAGTTTGAGTGAGGTTAGGGGTGGTATAAACGGATGTACCATCACCTGAGCCGCCGGTTACATTGACGAAAGTGATATTATCAGTAGATTCTTGCCAATTGATAGTTCCCGCTGTATTCCCGGAAAGAGTGATGGTTGTGCTGGTTCCTGTCAAAATAAACTCATCAGTAGCTGTTGAAGTGCCGCCAGAAGGGATCGGGCTGCACTGCTCTTCGGTAAGCAAGGAGATGAAGGTGGTGGGAGTATTTTGGTTATTGTATTCCGTGTCTACCCAGTTGGCAGATCTGGGTGTATCAGATATTCGCAATTCATCAAAAAGACCCTCGTAAAAACGGGCATCCGCTCTCCTTCCCAGATAAATAGGATCCAGTGGATCGTGCTCAATATTAGCGGTCATGGCAGTAGTAAATACGGCTGGTGTTCCGTCAATATATCCTATGCGGTTACTACCATCGTAAACCCCTACTATGTAGTGCCAGGTGTTTGTATTGGGAAGCGAACCAGCTTGTGAGCTGTTACCGCTGTCGTTGATCCTTAAGCGCAGTTGTTCGGTTGCTCCATTGTCGTTGGTCCCCAGCAAAAAACTTTCGTCATTATTAGCTCCCTTCAATATAATACCTTCATCCTGGGCTAACCCACCATTGAAATTTACCCAGGCACTCACTGTAACACTGGCATCCGTAATTTGAAGGCTTGATGAGTTCACCACATTGATATAATCATTGCTTCCATCAAGATCCAGGCCGTTGCCGATCTGGCCGGCCACTAAGTCAGCGGTAGTCATGCTGCCATTTGGGGTTCCGTGATTGCCAAATCCAGTATCATCGATCATGCCATCGGTCGGATCCCCATTAGGATCTTCCTCCAGGTGCCATACCGCCCTAAAACCGTTCGACCAGACATCGGTGGTCGAAGGATCCGTTGAAGCTGATGGTTCACCATAATAAGCATAAATTGTTTGGTCGGCTCCAGTCAAATCCACCTTAACCCAGGCCACCAACTCATCGTTGGCTTCACTGTAATCCTGGAGTTCATGATCGAGCAAGGTGAATCCATCGGTGTCCGTAAAGCGAATGTCAAAACCGTCACTTCTCGCTTTACCCGCCAGGTTGCCGGTAAAGTCCGCCATATCGATGAATATCAGGACAGGAAAGTCTGTTTGGGCGGCCGGTACTTGTGACCCTTGAATGACTATAGGTAACCGGTATTCATAATCTGACAGCCAGTCCTGTGCTTTTAACCTAGAAAAGGAAAATCCCACCAGCAGGATGCTGATTAATGATGTACCTATGACATTTAGCTTAAGAAACAATCGTAGGGGAGCTTTAGAACCCGTTCTCAAATAAATCAGGGCTTTTAAATAAATAGGTAATAGATCACGAAAGTAACCACCTTATATGACTATTTTTTCCTCAAAACATGCTGTTTTTAATGTGTGAGAGATATGTAATAATCAATACAAATGTTGGCTTTGCTGCAGTGGATCTTTCAGAAATTAACTATCAATCGGGAATTTCAGACTCATAAACTGACAACTCATAATTCTTAATTCATTTATAATCCGTAATTTCTAATTATTCTTCCGGAAGTCCCCTTATTCAGCATCTCCTGCCGCCTTGGTCTCAACAGAATTTGAGTACTTGCTCCCTGTTTCTCAAGTTTATCGTCAATCAAAACTTGAAAATCATGGTTTCTATTGTTGCTCCTTGGCTCCCAATTCTGATTTCGGCAGTATTTGTCTTTATTATGAGCTCCATATACCGGCCTGTCGGAGGCTGATGATCGTTCCATCATTCGCAATGTCGGTTGAAACCGGCAACGGTGGCCCCATCATCCTCCATTTCAAATTGAACTGAAGGCCCAATCGTACCAACCCACACATTTCCTCCCACTTCGATTGTAAACCTTTCGGTTGTTCCTTCAAAAATTCTCGAACCATTGGCACCGTCATCAACCGAAAGATTAGGTGGACCTACCTACTCCTGGAATAAGCCGGATCTCAGCTTCATCAACCGTATTCTCCACAATCAAACCATGTTCGTTACCAATGCCACCTCCACCAGTGCCATATTGAATATGCAAGGCTCTCGCAGGTGCTGCTGTACCAATACCAACCAAATCAGTGGATGCATCCAAAAAAAGCAAGTTGGCTTCGGTATCCCCTTCAAACCTAAAATCAGCGTCTAAGCCAGCTTCGTTAAAAAATAGTCGCACCATTGGGCCTGGTTATGGTTAATACCTCCGCATCATTTGCTGTGACTGTGTTATCAAGATCATGCACTCCGATTATTAAGTCATTGCCGGCTCCATCATATTGCATATAACCTCCCCTGAAATTAGGTCCTTCAACTAACCTAAGCACCGAACCGTAATCCAAACCAACGTTTGTGGTCCTAATATGTATGTCCGAAGTAGCAGCATCTTCTATCTCGAATAAGGCATCAGGAGTGGCAACACCTATCCCAAGTCCCTGGGCTATGACAAGGTCATTGGAAAAGAAGGCGATCAAAAGTATGGTGTAAGTGATAACAGACTTTTTCATATGAGTATCATCTAAGACTTCGAGTTAAGATGCTTGCAGTCAGCCTCAACCAAATCCGGTGTGTGGTGATCGACTGGTGCGATTGTATAGACCTCAATTCCCTCCCGTAAAAGAGCCCGGATCACGCCCATCCTGAAATTATAAATATTCCAGGAGGTATTCAGGACTATCGCAATTTTCATAACGAGTAAGGGGTAATTTGGGATGACAGACCCAAAAGGAGCGTCTAAAACTAATACAACTTTTGGAAAAAATGTAGCCCTTTTCCAGCCCCAAAGTAAGAAATAAAAAACCATTTTGAAAAAAAATGCTAGGCAATATGACCAACCTACTAGTTCCATCAACGAATAGTTTTTTGAGACCCTTTTTGACCAAAATTGAACCTAATATCCTCAACCAATCTTGGAAGCCATGCGGTCCAATGGTTTAGGTAAGCGCGGAATTCTATTGAGGTGGCGGTTGAAGGCAAGCTCGTTCATCGGTTCTATGAGGGCAAGAACGGAGACAAGAAATATGTCCCGAAGGGACCCTTCGGAGGAACCTATGACCTTCGGGTTATGAGCCAGCGAGGCAAGTTGAATCTCACATTTAAAAAAACAAATATTTGGTCCCAATTTAAAAGCATCTTACCTAGAAAAGCACGCAAATAAAACAAATAGGCACTTACAAATTAATATAAGTGCCTGATTTTCAAGAGCCCCCTGACGGATTAGCTCCGCTGATCCTGGATTTGGGTGGCAACATCCAAAAATGCCCAAATTGCTGGCGCAATTTTATTCGCTTCTCCAGGAAAGCTGAAGCAAGCTCCGCTTTCCCATGCTACGCGAATTCCCGCGCCTTTGGGCGCCGAGCCCCCTGACGGATTCGAACCGCCGACCCGCTGATTACAAGTCAGTTCAGAATGAACCCACCTGATTTCATATGGCTTCAAATTAGGTTTTTAAGCCCTTTTTGCTTAAAATTAGTTCATAATAAACCAGCTGAAACCAAAAAAAGCACGCAAAAAGCACGCAAGAAATGGCGACCGTAAAAGTAACTCTCGACACTAGGAAAAATTGCCAGGATAAAGATGGCAAATTTCCTTTGGTACTAAGAATAGGCCATAAACGCAAAACAAGGGACATTTCTTTCGATATTCACTTATTAAGTAAACAACTTAATTCCGATACCGGAGAAATCAAAGGAATCGTCAACGCGGTAAGGCAAACAAAAAGAACGCAAAAAATTTATAGAGATATTGATTTTTGGTTGGATGAAAATCGATCGAAAATCAAATTATGGACTGTAGAAAAGCTCAAAGATGAACTTTCCAGGGTTTTTTTCGACAAACAAATTACCTTATCTCTCTTGAGTCATGGGGCTAAATATTTGTATCGGCTCATGTTGGAAGGCCGATTTTCTACGGCTAAGTCTTATGAGGATGCTTTGAAAGCCTTTATTAAATACCGGATGAAGAGGGCAGGCCGGACCGCCCAGGTCATTATCAAAACATTGTTCGGAAAAACTAACGATGGCTTAAATATTCTTGAGGATTATCAAAAGTATGATATGCCAATCAAGGCCATCGATTCCGAATTTGTGAAAGATTATAAAGCTCATATGACCAACCAATATGGATCAAAAAACACAGTTGGGATTTATCTGAGAAGTCTTAACGCTATCATCAACGATGCCAGCGAATCCTATCCAGAATTGAAGGGCCATAACCCTATGGCACGAATTAAGAAAGGAAGCTTTGAGAACGCGCCGGTTGTATTGTCTATACAAGAAATAAACGAAATAAGAGCTTTACGATTCTTACAAGAAAATCCGAAGTACGATGTCAGAAATTATTTTCTTTTCATGTTCAATAATATGGGAATGAATTTCTATGACCTGGCCCTTATTAAAGTCTTTCAGTTTGACGGTGAAAGGATCAAGTATTTTCGTGAAAAGACAAAATACGAAGGCGATTATTTTTCAATTAAGCAAAATGATGAGTCTCTGAAAATTATCGATGACTACATCAACGGAAAACAAGCAGATGATTTCCTCTTCCCAATTCTTTCTAATGATATTCCCCAAAACAAAATTTTCCGGGTGAAGAATGATAAGTTAAAGAGGTTTAATAAGCACCTTAAAGAGATCGCCCAATTAGCAGGTATTAAGAAAAAGATATCCTCTTATAGTGCCAGGGATACATGGACGAACATCGGTTTGGATTTAGGAATAGATATACGCCAGATTTCATCAGGTTTAGGACATTCGAGCATTGAAGTAACAGAAAAGCACTATGGTAAGACCATCCAGGAAAAAATCCTGGATGAAATCAACGCAAGGATTACTGTCGGTGCTTGACAAGAATTTCTTCGAATTCTATCTATCATTAAATGCAAAGATGTGTCCCGACTTTCCGTCGGGAACATGGGCCGAAAAGTTGGGTCGGGGTTGATTTTTATTTTCACTTATTAGTCCAATTCTCAATCTCAAGAGTCGGGATTTGTTTAAAATGCTTTTCATTATTTGTAACCAGAACAAGTTCGGAATCGATTGCAAGCCCAGCGATAAGAAGATCAGAATTGCCAATTACAATCCCTTTCCGCTTCAGTTCACCATAAATCATTGCTGAAATTTTGACAGACGTTGGCTCAAGAAAAGGATGTTATTCGCATTTACAAAGGTTTCGAACTCGCTTATTTGACGGCTGGCTTTTAAATGTTCCAGGCCGCTAAGAATTTCGTAATAAGTAATTATGCTAATATTTATTCTGGGATAGGATTTGAGGTAAGTTTTAAACTGACCAACCACATTTTGTTCTGCTTTGAAGAAATATGATAGAATGTCAGTGTCGACTAAAGCATGCCTCATTTAGCCCTGTTCTGGTCGAGGCTTCTTCGCTTACGCAGGCCTTTGGTCAATTCTTGAATCTTCTCATCATTCAAGTCTTTCCATGTTCCAGCGAACGAAAGAACATCAGCAAATTCATTAGATTCTAAACTTTTTAGGAACTCATCTACCGAATCCAATTTGTCATTAGGTAGTTTGTTAATTCGCTTAATGATTCGATCTTTCAAAGTTTCAGTGTTTCTCATATTTCAATTATACGAAAAAATATCCTTGTCCGGCCAAAAAGGATGACCTTAGGGATTACCCAGACTTTGTAATTCTGGGTTTCCTATTGGCTTGTGGGGTCGAGACATTTTTCCGTTTTGTAGTGTAGCGAAAGCGAAACGCAAGCAAAACCTAGGCAGTGTTCTGAGTGCCCCAATTACGCAGTTTTTGGGGTCGAAGAACACGTCTAGCTCCTACTGCGCAAGGGCCGGGTAGGACAGCCTCTAAAACAAAGTAGCCAGGAGTGGGGACTTTTCCAAATTGCGGGTGTTTGTTGGGGATAGCTTACGGTCTCTATTGCCTGGCCGGGAGTTGGCCAATAGGTTGTGAAACAACCTTGGGAGTGAGGGGGGATCCAAAGGAATAGAAGGAAAAAATTACTAAACTATAGAATACTGAAATAATAAATATGGACAATGAAGGTCTTCGGTTAATTGGCAACAAGGACCAGTCCTTTTCAAAATCCATGGGCCTTATTCCGGTGAAACTGGATACCCTATTCCGGTGAAACTGGACATCCCTCAGAGGAGCATATTCAAAAATTTATTGATTGTATTTTTCTAAGAAGGCTTACTCTTGGGCTTTTCAATCTAACTGAAGCCCAACATGCCTAATCAGAGAAAAGATATGCTAACGATTCGCCAGTTGATACGATTAAAATCCGAGGGGTACTCCCACAAATCCATCAGGGATAAACTTGGCATCAGTCGAACCACCATCATTGAATATGTTCGTTTTCTGGAGGCCAGCGGATTTACCTGGAACCAATTAAAGGGACTGGAAGATGAGGTCTTGAGCTTAATGTTGGGATTAGGGAGGAGGATCAATGAACGATATGACCGGCTGTTGAACTTTTTCCCCTATCTGGAGAAAGAGCTCAAGCGGCGTGGGGTAACCAGGCAATTGCTGTGGAAAGAATATAGTTCACAGGAAACCGAGCCCTACGCATACTCTCAATTTTGCTACTATTATCAGCAGTGGAACAGATCAGTTCATTCAACGGCTCCTATGGAGCATAAGAGTGGTGATAAGCTGTTCATTGATTTCAGTGGAGGCAAGCTACCATTGATTGACCGCCAGACTGGTGAGATTACCGAGGTGGAAGTGTTTGTGGGTATACTGGGAGCCAGTGGCATGACCTATGCCCGGGCCGTGTACAGCCAAAAACAGGAAGATGTGGTAAGCTGTATTGAGCAGTGCCTGGCATGTTATGGTGGGGTGCCAGCTGCTATCGTGCCTGATAACATGAAGGCAATCGTGAACCAATCGGTATTCTAAGACTTAACCAAATTAATAATCTAAGAAATGTCCGATTCTTAGGCTGCAAATTTGAGTGTGTCCACATAAGGGGTTCCTCTTTTAGCTACTGCGAAGACTCTGGCCACGATCTTGTTTCGGATAATGTTTAATGTAGACATCTTATTTTTGCCTTCAGCCAGTCTTCTTTGGTAATATACCCGCATTTCCGGATTATATTGAATGCAACTAGCAACGGCGTTGGACAAGAGGGATTTCAACTTCTTGTTGCCCAGATAATGCACCTTGCTCTTGCCTTTCCAGCTGATGCCCGATTGGTTGGGGAAAGGAGCTATGCCACTGTAACAGGCAAATTTCCTCCAGGTTTCAAAGGCGGTGAAGCAATTGGTATAGACCAAAAAACTGGATCCCAAAATTAATCCCACGCCTTTTACCGAGCTGACCAGGTTAAAGATTCTTTTTAACTCGCCATCCTCGGAAATGATCCGCTGGATCTCTTTTTCTACCCTTTTGATCTGCCGGTCCAAATGGCTGATCAGCTGCTCCTGGGCACGGAATAGCATCGGATTATCAACCACCTTCACAAAGGCTTTCATTTCCTGCAAAGATGCCTTGCATCCAGCCCTTTGTTTGACCATCCGCTCTCTAAAGGATAACAAACTTTTGAGATTTAAGATCGCCTTAGAAGGCAACTGATAAAGCTTGATTCTGTGGCGACGCAAATAGGCGTACTCGGCAATCACCCCCGCAGCAATTACATCACTTTTCCCCCGGGTGATCCCTAACGATCGCTTGATCTCTAAACCCGGCACCATGCAGAACAATATCTGGCGTTCAGTCAAAAAAACAGCCAGTGGCAGAGAATACAACCCGGTATGCTCAAAGCAGATGATGACTTTAATTAAGTCTTTTCCATTTAATCTTTTCGCCCACTGGAGCAATTGATTAAAGCCGGTTCGATTGTTAGCAAACTCACATTTGGCCTGGCTTAAATAATCATGGGCATCAAAAGTTCCTTTAGATACATCAATGCCGATTGCGTTGTGAAATTTCATGCTTTTAAATACTTTTAGATACTTTTGGATTTTTTAAAAATTGAGTTGCCAAACTAAGACCTTTAATAAGACCCTACAGTCTAAAATTCTAATTGGTTCTTAAGGCAACTTGTTGAAGGAACGGGGACTATAACCGACGATAGGTCTTACCTAGACCGCTATAAAGTTCACCCCGTTCCTTCTTTTTTCAAACCTAGCTTTGTATTCTCAACACTTATCCACAAGTTATTAAATCTCCCCCCGGACCCCCCTCTGGTGGATAACTATAATACCAATAATGTTCTTGAAATATTTATACTGGGTAAATCTAAAGGATCGCTATGAGCCCCCAGATCAGCCATTTGTTTAGCCAGCTAGCCCTGCACTATCAGACCGTCTTATTACCGGCCCGAAGCTACAAACCAAAGGATAAGGCCAAGGTAGAGAACGCGGTGAAGAATGTCTATACCCAAGTGTTTGCTCCGTTGCGCAATATGCAGTTCTTCAACCTGGAAGATATCAATGATGCCATCACCCGACAACTAGATGAATACAATAGGCGCCGGTTTCCTTCCAGACAATACTCCAGGTTGGAATTGTTCGAGAAGGTTGAGAAACAGGCCCTAAGACCCTTCCGGAACAGCGTTTCCAGATCCGTAAGCAGAAGCGCAATGCAAATTAGAACGACGCTCCTTACATTTACAGCTATATTTTACAGGAGTGGTCTAGCGAGTATACAAGTAAGTATAAAAACGGTCAACCCTATTCAGGCATGCACAACCATTACCCTAAAAACTGTAAACTGTAACCTGCAACCTCATAATGTAACCTGTAACCTTTCTCAGCCTTAGCGTTCTTCTTCCAACACAAACCTTCATATCCCCAACCGATTCCGCCGGAGTTGTTCATCATATGTATAATTATTCGACGCCATATGCCCTTTCAGCGGCATGATCTTTTCGTGGATTGCATCCAGTATCCAGCTTTCCTGAGGAAAAACGTATTTTTCCATTTCATAAGCTGGGACTATCCAGTTCTTTGAGCCGACAACCACTGGCGGTGCATCGAGCTCATCAAATGCAAGTTCAGTAATTGTTTGCGCCATTTCTTTCATGAAGGAGCCCCTTGATGACGCTTCACTCACAAGGAGTATCTTTCCTGTTTTTTTCAGCGATTCAATAACAGGTTCATAGTTGAATGGAACGAGACTTCTTGCATCAATGATCTCTGCGGATAAACCATATTTCTCTTTCAGAATATCGGCAGCATTCAGTGCTGTATAGAGCGCGGGCCCGACTGTTAGGATGGTAATATCTTTCCCTTTCCTTTTTATATCCGGCTCGCCGATTGGTATTTCATAATATCCTTCCGGGACGCCCTCTTCATGGAACCATTCTCCAATATCGTATATTTTCTGGCTTTCGAAGAATATCACTGGGTCTGTTCCTTGTAAAGACGCATTCATCAATCCTTTTGCATCATAGGGGGTGACAGGAAAAACAACTTTTAATCCGGGGACATGGGCAACAAATGATGACCAGTCCTGGGAATGTTGTGCACCGTATTTCATGCCAACAGATAACCTGATTACCACGGGCATCTCCAGGATATTCCCGCTCATAGCCTGCCATTTGGGTAACTGGTTAAAAACTTCGTCCCCGCAACGTCCCAGAAAGTCGGAATACATGATTTCTGCCAGTACCCTTCCGCCGGCTATCCCATATCCTATTGCTGTGCCGGCGATGGCGGCTTCAGAGATCGGTGTATTGAAAAAGCGGTGATAAGGAAGGGCTTCAGTCAAACCCCTGTAAACGGCAAATGACCCGCCCCAATCACGGTTTTCTTCACCGTATGCCACAAGAGTTGGATCTTTATAAAACCTGTCAAGGATAGCTTCGAATATTCCATCGCGAAGCTGATAAACCTTTAGTTTGGAAAGAGGTTTGCCATTTTTATCCAGACCAAAACGTTCTTTCTTCCTGATCTGCTGAACCCTTGGATTATCCTCATAAGACATGAGAACCTCAGGTGTTCCTTCTGCCATCCTATCCCTTGATCCGTTGGAAAACATAAAATTACCAATTGCTTCCGGATTGGAATCAAGGTCCAGCGTTGGTGAGACATGATCGTCTATTGCAAGTTTTAAAATCCTGGTAACGATATCTTTTGTCCATTCCCTGATCTGACCGAGCTGATCCTCGCTGGCAGTACCTGCCTGTATAAGCTGGGTGCTGTAAGAAAGCAGTGCATCCTGTTTTTCCCATGCAACAATTTCTTCCTTCGTCCTATAGGAAGATGCGTCAGAAGCGGAATGACCAGTGAGACGATACGTGAGGGTATCAAGCAATATAGGTCCATTCTTTTCCTCAAGTATCTTTTTCTTGCGTTTATAAGCATCGATTACAGCAAGGGGATTATAACCATCAATACGTTCAGCATGTATCATTTCGGGATTCACTCCGGCGCCAACCCTGGCCATGATACCAAACCCCATTGTCTCCCCGCTTGTCTGACTACCCATACCGTACTGGTTGTTCATTATATTAAATATGACTGGGAGTCCTCCATAGTAAGGTTCCTGCCAGAGGGTTTTGAACTGATCCATTGCAGCAAAACACATCCCTTCCCATACAGGGCCGCATCCCATAGCGGCATCACCGATATTGGCAATCACAATTCCGGGTTTATTATTGACTTTTTTGTAGAGGGCAGCGCCAACGGCAATATCGGCTGAGGCACCAACGATAGCATTGTTGGGATAGACGCCAAATGGAGGGAAAAAAACATGCATGGAACCACTCAGACCCTTATTGAAACCAATTTCCCTGCCAAAAATTTCAGCCAGTGTACCATATAATAAAAAATCGATTGCAAGTTCCTTAACCGTTCCCTTCTGAAATTTTTCAACCACCTTCAGTATTGCACCATCACAATAATTCCTCATTATATTTATGAGATTATCTTCAGATAACTGATAAATGGCTGAGAGTCCTTTTGCAAGCAGTTCCCCGTGACTCCTGTGGGAACCGAAAATATAATCATCAACGGTCAGGTGATACGCCATTCCGACTGCAGCTGCTTCCTGCCCGATACAAACATGAGCCGGACCGGGATGATCATAAGATATGCCATTATATTCTCCCCCCACTTTGATTTGGTTAAACATTGATTCAAATTCATGTATCAACTGCATGTCTCTGAAAATCCTTAAGAAATCCTCGGTTGAAAAATTTATTTTCTCTTCTTCGATAGTCTTATCGTATTGGTTTACCGGAATAGTACCAAAGGTTATTTCCCCCTTTTGTCTAACAAAATCGGGATCGATAAATAAAGATTTGGGCATCGTTGTTAATTAGTTATTGGCATAAATGTTCATAATAGAATTATTATTCACTGACGAACGAATACAGACTATGTAGCTATCCAAAAATCTCGTGATATTCTATGTGTTGAAAACACATTCTATTTGCTCAGGTTGTACCAACTCCCGGGCTACCAACCGAATTTACATTATCATAATCGATGATTGATATTTAAACCTCCTCAATATCAAACATTTCGATTTGATTTTTAACTTCTTTAAGAAAGGCTGATGCCGGTGCACCATCGATAGCTCTGTGATCAGAGGTTAATGATAGCCCGATGAAAGGTGTAGATGCTATTTTACCATCACCCAACTGTTCCGGCCGGTAAATGATTGTATTCACGCCCAGGATACCTGTCTGGGGCAGGTTTAATACAGGGGTAAACATCTCCACTCCATAAATACCGAGGTTAGATACTGTAAAAGATGCTGCATCGCCTGCCAGCAGTTCCGGGTCAATATTGCCGTTTCTGCATCGATCGGCAAGTGACTTCAATGCCCGAGACAGTTCAGGCAATGAATAATCGCCAGCGTTTTTCAGCGCCGGAACCATGAGACCGCGTTCAGTATCTACCGCTATCCCCAGGTGAATCTGATAAAAGGTTTTGATACTGTCTCCCAGAAAATGGGAATTAATCTCAGGTTTGATTTTCAGGGCTTTGATTACAGCATAACAAACCATATCATTGATGGTTATATTTTCACCTTTTGCTTTTTCCGGATCAGATTTAAAATTTTTTCTGTATTCCAGGATTTTTCTCACGTTTGCACTGGTGTAATATGTGAGCTGAGCCGAATTCTTAAGGGATGAATGCATGTTTTCTGCAATAATCCTTCTGACATTAGATATTTTTTTGATGATATATTCATTTGTATCAGGAATTTTTTCGGCTGTTAGATCACTGGTTCTGATTCGTCCACCATGTCCCGTTGTCTCCTTTCCGGATTCTTTGCCTTCTTTTTCTATTACTTCAGATGTGAGGCTTGTTGTTTGCAAAGCGGTTGCGGCATTTTCGATATCCTTTTCAATGATCTTGCCCATGGGACCAGTTCCTTTCACCTGTGATACATCGATATTCAGCCTTGAAGCAAGATTCCTGGCACGGGGTGAGATTTTGATTTTAGCAGTTCCGCCAGTATTAATGATTTGCTCTTCGGTTTTTTGAAAATCAGTTAATTGGCCTGCTTCAGGAGCAGAAGCACTAGTTTCCTTGGGCATGAATTCATCTATCGATTCACCAGGCTGACCAATAACGGCGATATTGGTGAGTACCCCGACTTCGTCGCCGGTCTTGCAAAATATTTCAAGTATTATACCGGAAGCAGGTGATTCAAGATCAAATGCCGATTTATCGGTTTCATAAGACAGAATGATTTCACCTTCTGTAACATGGTCTCCCTTTTTCTTATACAATTCACCAATGATACAAGTTTCCACCGATTGTCCCTGTCGGGGCATGATAACATTCTTAGCCATTGTTCCTGATTTTGAGTCTAAGGTTTTTTATGCTATTCAACAGTTAAGTGAAAAGTTCCTAAGAGTAAAGATACTCAATTAAATCGTCGGGATTTTTTCTGGTTACAGGAACAATCGGTAGAAATTAAAATCTCATTGCTGCAGAACCATTTAAGCATATGTCAAATCATGATCAATGAGCTTTTAGAGGATGAAGTAATACAGAAGGCCGGGGCTCGCTATAGCAGAGAAAAGCCATATGATGGACGCTACAGCCGTTGGGGATTTAATCCCGGGAGTATGCGTATTGGAGACCAGAAGCTCAAGATCGAAGTACCCAGGATATATGATAATGAACAAGACCAAAACACGATGTTGCACCGGTATGAAGATTTAAAACAATTGCCGGAACCAACAGAGCAATTGATTAACGGGGTTTTGCTGGGACTAAGCATGCGTGATTACGCCAAAGTGGTTGACCACCTGGGTGAAGGCTTCGGGTTGAGCAAAAGCTCCATATCCAGATCATTTATAGAACGTACTGAGGAGAAGCTCAAGGAGTTTGAAAGCAGGAGTCTGGATCATTTACAGATCATAGCATTGTTTATTGATGGGAAGTATTTATCCAAAGAGCAGATCATCATATGTATGGGTGTAACCCTTCAGGGAGAGAAAGTTCCATTAGGTTTTGTCCAGGCGGCAACAGAAAACCCTGAACCCATAAAAGACATGTTTGGAAACTTGAAAGAAAGAGGCTTGAACTGGGAGGAAGGTTTGCTGTGTGTGATCGATGGAAGCAAGGGGATCCGTAAGGCAATAGAAGATAGCTTCGGCAATAAAGCGGTCATACAACGCTGCCAATGGCATAAACAGGAAAACATACTTAAGTACATTCCGGAGAAAGATCATACAGCCATCAAACGCAAATACCAGCAGGCTATAAACAAGGAAAGTCACAAGGAGGCCAGGGAATCTCTGGTAGATCTGAAGCGGGACCTGGAGCAGATCAATCTCTCGGCAGCCAGGTCATTAGAGGAAGGGATGGAGGATATTTTGACTTTGCACCGGTTAGACTTAAATGAAGACTTTTCCAGGAGTTTTTCTACAACCAACTGTATTGAAAACCTGAATTCCCAAATAAAGAAATACCTGCATAAAGTAAAATCCTGGAAGAACTCAAAAGAACGGTATCGATGGATAGCAGCGGCTTTGCTCGAGATTGAAATGAATATGAAGAAAGTCAATAACTTTAGAAACCTGGATAAAATGCAAAAAACAATAAAAGCAGAAATTCAAAAACGAACCTCTCAACAAGGAATTTCAACTAAGAATGGGACATGATCAACTTTCAAGTTCTTCCTTGAATTTAATAGTCATTAATTCCATTTTTACACTACTTTGGAGTTGCTACCTTTTATCGGACAGTAAGTAATTGGAATAATTAACTTAATGTCATGGTAAGATCAAAACGAAAGTATGACCAGGAGTTCAAGAAGATGGCCCTGGAATTGATGGAGACCCATAAGAGTGTGAAGGAGATAGCTGAGGAACTGGGGGTAGGGACTTCGTTGCTTTATTATTGGCGAAAACAGTTTCAACAGAAAGGGGAAAATGGTTTTTACCAGGATCCCAGTAAGCCTTTGGATCCGGAGGAAGCCGAATTAACCCGGTTGCGTAAGGAACTTCGAGAGGTTAGTATTGAACGGGATATCCTAAAAAAGGCTGTAAGCATCTTCTCCAAGAGCGATGGCAAAAGTTCCGATTCATAAGGGATCACCGCACCGTTTTAGCCATTGAGAAGATGTGTAAGGTATTAAAAGTAAGCCGGAGCGGTTATTACTCCTGGTTGAGCCGCAAGCCCTCTAACCGGGAAGTTGAGAATAGCCAACTATTGGAACAAATACGGATAATCCATAAAGAAAGCAGGCAGTCCTATGGATCTCCCCGTATCACAAAGGAATTAAGAGCTCGTCAACTCCAGGCATCCAGGCCCCGGGTAGCCCGGATCATGAACAGATCGTGTCAGAACAGATCGTGTCAATTCTCAAGCAGTATGACCAGGGTGCCAGCGCCAACGACCTGTGCCGGGAGCACGGGATCAGCACGGCGACGCTCTACAACTGGAAGAGCAAGTATGACGGCCTGGAGGCCAGCCAGCTTAAACTTATAAAAGGAGCTGCAGGAGGAGAACAGCAAGCTCAAGAGGATGTATGCCGACGTGAGCATCCAGCGAGACGCCTTAAATGAGCTTATTGAAAAAAAACTCTAACGCCTGGTGTATTAGCGCTTTACCCTATTTTCTACTCTTATTACATTCATCTCCGGGTGATCAAGGCATACAAAATACAGGTAAGTCTTATATCCTCTTTTGCTTGCTTCCTCGATAAATTCAACCTTAGAGTAATGGGACATCACAGTTTCATAGGAAAACTTTCTCCCTTCCTTCAACAACTGATCTCTCATAAATTCCGCAACTATCGCCGGCTCATATGAAATGGTGGCCGGAGACTTATTAACGATTTTATCTTTCTCAAAAGCTAAGTTAATATCGTATTGAATGCGCGCCTTTTTAACCAAAGAGGAACTCTTCAAATAGCTATCAAAGGATTCTCTTGTGGCAGAATTGATCCCGAAGCTTGATAATCTTACAAACCCATTTTCTTCAAATAATGTGGCAATTTCATCGGGATTGACAACATAGCCAGTATCATATAGGTCATCAATTAATTGGAAAATGGTAGTTTTACCAGATCCGTTTGGGCCCGCGAAAATTCTTAGTCTTCTTCCCTTCTTAAATGGATATCTCTTTGCCGACTTTGACATTCACGGGAGTGGATACTTCGGCAATCACTCTTGAACTTCCGTTCTCAATTGCATAGACTTTTCCCTTGTCACTAACGCTGACATTGACCAATCGGGAAGAGTTAGCCAGAATTGGGCGATGCGCAACACGAGTATCAACAGCAATGAAACAGCAAGGTAGGTTACCACAACTCTTAGTATGCCCCTACGTTCTATATTTGCCCAGATTCCCGCTGCGAGCTGCCTGTTCTTATTAAACAACGGCGTAGGTAGACCAACTGCCTGTAGCGCATACGTCCTAACTCCATAATCAATATTCTTGAGTTTAGCTTCACCAAGGTATTTGGCTTGAACGGTGGTATGACCTCGAATAGACTTCTCAACGGACTCAGAAATGTAATACCTCCGGGATCAGCGATAGATTGAAGCCTAGAGGCTAAGTTGACCCCATCACCATAGACATCGTTATCCTCTATAGTAATGTCACCAAGATGGATTCCTTTACGAAGGTCTCCTTCAAAGTCGGCCCTTGATGCCCTTTGGATCTCCAAAGCGCAATTAACCCCATCCAGGGCAGTACGGAATTGGGCCATAACACCGTCACCCATCTCCTTCAGCCACTTGCCATTATGTTTTTCTACCAGCGGTTTCTGCATTTCCTTACTCTGATGAACAAGTTCCAGCGCCTTGTTGGAATCTTCACCCATCAAGGCCGTGTAGCCGACAATGTCGGTGAACATGATGGCGGCTAGTTGGCGGGTTGAGTCGGGCATGGTGGCTGATTTAGCTGAGAAAGTTAGGAATATTAAAGGACACGGTAAAGAAGGGGCAATGGGAGCTGCTGAGACTTCGCTCCTCCTCAAGTCAACGCCACAACCGCGTCTACAATCGTGTCCATGTCATCCAGCGTGTTGTGAATGGTCGGGCATAAGCGCACTCCATCAACTGGCGCACCAGCGATGCCAAATTGATTGTATAGACCTTGGTATATTCCCATAAAATCCTTGCCCGGGATGTTGAAAACGGTCACTCCCCCGCTGAGAGCCGCATCCAAGGGGGTGATGAATTCTGCTTTAGGCAATTGGTCCTTTAGACCTCCTTTCAACCGGTCGTGTAGATCCTGAATCCGGTTTTGAATCTTCTTCTTCCCAATTGTCTGATGGAACTCCATAATATCGGGCAATGCAGCTAATGTGGTCTCATTGCGCTGACCCAACGAACAGAATTTCTCATCAACTGTCGATTTTTCCGCCGACCAGCCGGGAGAAATGGAATCAGGCCAGAGTCTGTCTATATTCTCTACCTTGACATACAATAGCCCGTTCTCCATCGGGCCCATCAGCCACTTGTGAGTGCTTGCCGTATAGAAATCACATCCCAGGTCTTGCAGGTCGAGGTCTATCGCACCAAAAGCCTGCGCTCCATCTATCAGTGTCAGGATGCCCCTATCACGAGCAATATTACAGAGTTCCTTAGCGGGGAGCAGGATGCCCGTGACATTTGAAAGGTGTGAGAAGGCCAACACTCGGGTTCTTGACGTCATCGCCTCAACGAAGGGGTTGATCAAATCCTCCCTTCGAGTAGGCTGGGCCGGCGTTGAAACTGCCTTAACGGCAAAGTCAAACCGGGAGGCCCTGTTTTTCCAGGCCACGTTGTTGGTTGGGTGATTCTGATCCCAGATGATGACCTCATCGCCCCTTTTCAGATCAAGACCATTGACGACCATGTTGTTGCCTTCGGAGGTGTTTCGTGTAATTCCGACCTCTTCACTCGAAGCACTTACAAATTCAGAAAGCATCGCCAGCGTGGTCGACCGCATATCGTTGAACTTTTCCCTGTTCTGAAAAGAAACGTCCCGGGCAAGATCTTCCTGGAACTGCCGTACTTTGTCATTCACGAAGTATGGGCTTGGGCACAGGTTCGCCGAATTGACCATCATCATATCCGCAGGGATGGCAAACTGTTGTTTTACCATTGCCCAATAGGATTCATCCGGAGTGTCGCCCGGTGGCAGAAGGGAGTGTTCCGCTTTCTCATCCTGCCGGGAAAAAGCGGTAGGCATCAGTAATGAAGCTCCTAATGTTCCAGAGAGTCTTTTTAAAAACAAACGCCTAGGGCCGGTATGTGATTTACTGATAATCATGTCATCATATTTGTTAACCTCTCATGCCTAAAGTTCAATTTACCAATTTCGGGTTTGTAAAGAGAATTTACTTAAGTGATTAATCTTTTTATAATTAAGGACGTATCTTAATCCATGAAAAGTGGCCCCCTTTGCCCGTTATTGGCTGGCCCCCATTAGGCGTTATTCGCTGGCCCCCTTTGGGCGATATTACCTGGCCCCCTTTGGGCAGTTCCATCCAATAACCACCATCTTGCCTTGTATACATTTTGGACATGAATCAAGGTCTTTTTCTGTCACCAGCTCAAGGACATGTTTAGCAGAAAGTCCTTGCAGTAAGGGCACATGTAGTGGTTTGTCAATAAGTAGGATGCACTGTTGTCTTTTATTGCCATTGGTAGCTGCCAGCAGGCCATAATACCGGATTTTGTAGAACCCCGAAGGGAGCACATGTCGCATAAACCTGGCAATGAACTCCTCTGCATCCAGAGTGAGTAACCGATTATTGAGGCCCTTTCTGTAGCCCTTCCACCTGAAGGTTATTTTTCTGTCGACAATGTCAACAATCCTGTTATTGCTGATGGCTACCCTGTGGGTGTACCTTCCCAGATACTGCACTACCGATTGTGGCCCGGCCATGGACTTTTTGGCATAACGTTCCAGTTTTTCTCATAGAGTTGTTTTTTTAGCATTGATAAACTGGGCAGGTCATCGGGTAGTCTGATTTTCCCTGAGGCAATATGTTTTTTCAGCAGGCTCCACATTACGCCCAGAAAGACTTTAGAGAGCGCTTTGACCGGCAGGAAGAACTTCTTGGGAGCCTGTACCCACTCAACCCCATCTGCTGACAATCCACCGGCCGGGATGATCATATGGATGTGGGGATGGTAGGTAAGCGACTGCCCCCAGGTGTGGAGTACCGCTACCGCCCCTGTTTGAGCACCGAGGAACTTTGGGTTTTGACCCACCTTTCGTAAAGTTTGTGAAGCTGCCCGGAACAACAGGTCATAACATACTCTTTGGTTGAGGTAGAATACTTTATGCAAGGCCGAAGGTATGGTAAAGGCCATATGAAAATACCTGCATACCGGCAGACTGCTTTTGAGCTTATCAATCCATATTTGAGCTTATCAATCCATATGAGTTGCTTAATATACTGGCACTTGGGGCAATGGCGGTTGCGACATGAATTGTAAGCAACTTGCTGCTGACCACATTTGTTACACTTTTCCACATGCCCACCCATTGCAGCGGTCCTGCATTGGCTGATGGCCCTGAATGCCTTAAGCTGGTCGGGACATAGTTTGTGCCTGTCGGTAAATTGCCTGCCATACTCCTTGAATATGCAAGCTACATCCTTAGGATGCCTTGTGTTGACCGGTTCCATGGCTGTAATCAGGGCCGGTCAAAAGGACTTTTAACTGAAGGATCGATGGCCGCTAAGTGCAGGTAAACCATGGTAGAACGCAGGGAACTGTGCCCCAGAAGTTTCTGGATCAATTTGAGGTTAGCCCCCTGTTCCAACATATGTGTAGCGAAAGCATGCCTGAGGCTGTGGGGATGGATGGCTTTTTTGATTCCTGCCCTGCTGCAGCCCGTTTGACTATTTTTCAACAGAGGTTGCCGAGTAAGGTTGTCCGGGTTTTCCTCCCCCTTCAAAGACATACTTTATCGGTTTAGGGTAGGCATGGGTATAGTAATTACGCAGTAGTTTGAGGACCTTTACTGCCAACAGGGTGTCCCTGGATTTATTGCCCTTCCCGTTGCTTATCCTGACCACCATCCGGTCAGAATCAATGTTGCACAGACACAGGTTAAGCAACTCGTCCCTTCTCATCCCGGTTGAATAGAGCAAGGCTATAATTGCCCTGTGCTTCGGATTGGGGGTTACATCAATAAGTGCAGTTATTTCATGCTTGGAGAGAATGTCAGGCAAGTGATGGTCCTTCCTGGGTCTTTTAATCTTTATGCCTTCATCCCAGCCCAGCCCTGCTACATCCTGTCGAAGGATCTTTACGGCGCTGATGGTCTGGTTTACAAACGAATTGGACAACCCACGTTTTTCTTTACAATAGAACAGGTATTCTTTTATCTGTTCAGTGGTAATTTTTTCAGGAGATAATTTATAATGCCTGCTCAACTGAACAAGCATACTTAGATAAGTCCTGATAGTCCGGGGACTGTAGTTGCGGAATTTGAGTTCACGGACAAACCGTTGGCTCAATCGTTCTTTTTTTTCATCTGATTATCATTTAAAATTCAATCTATAAGATAATCAAAATAAATCCCACTACCGACTTTAGGAGGTTTCGTTCAACAAATGTGTAAACGTTCTAAGTTACATTTATATCAATTATGTCCCAATGGAGAATCAAGGGGAAAAACCAGCGCAGATGATTACCAATTAGTGAATGAACCATCGGGTCGATAGAATTGAGGCACTCCTTCCTGATATTCGGTAATCTCGGAAACCAGATCTATCTTGTTGACGTCAACTTCAACCCCCAGACCTGGCCGGTCATTGGGCCACATTTTTCCCTCCTTGAAATCAAAACTTTGGGGTAAATGGGCCAACTCACTCTTTTCTTTGCCTAACATCTCCATCAATACTGGTCCTGAATAAGGGGCGCAGGTGTGCACCAGGGTCGCCGTGGCAATGGGTCCGGTAAAGTGAGGCACTAATCCCACATAGTGGGTTTCGGATAGGGCCGCAATCTTCATGAATTCCGTTATTCCTCCAGAATTGGGAAGAGTTACTCTGGAATAATCAATCAGATTTTGCTCGATCAAATCGTTTATATCCCAGCGGTCACCAAATTGTTCACCTACTGCGATCGGTACTTTCACCTGCTGTCGCAGGGTTTTATAGACTCCGGGATTTTCACTCCGTACCAGGTCTTCCACAAAATAGGGTTCCAGGTCTTCAATGAGAGTGGATAAACGCACTGCATCGCTTACATCCAACCGGGTATGGTAGTCAATGCACCAATCGCCGTCTGGCCCCACACCTTGCCTAATCTCTTGGCACAATTTATAGGTATCTCGAACAGCGTGATGTGAGTTGTAGCCAGGGCCTCCTTTCCTGGGCTCCGCAACGTGTGTACGGTATGCCCTGAAGCCGTCATCCATAGCAGCCTTGGCTTTGTCCCTGATACTGCCAGACCCTGGATAGGCGGTGGTATAGCATTCACAATATTTTCGAGCTGGTCCTCCCAGCAAAAAGTGAACCGGTACACCCAGGACTTTCCCTTTTATGTCCCACAGCGCCATGTCAAGGGCACCCAATGCGTGAACCTTCTCACGTCCTGGAGGATAAAAATGACCACGGTACATCAGTTGCCATAAATATTCAATTTGGAGCGGATCCTTGCCAATTAGTAAGCCTGCCATTTGGCTAACTAAAAATGCAGTCCCCCCTTCCCCGATTCCTGTAATCCCTTTATCAGTTTCGATCGTGACCACATGGGCGCTTTGATTTACCATAGATCTGGAGGGTGCTTCATAAAAGCGAACCCGGGTAATTTTCATATCATGGAGTTCGTCAACTGCTTTTTTGTGCAACTCATTATTTGTTTTTGGATTCTTAAATGAAACTAATCCAAGTACGGTAGAGCCTAATCCAACGGTTGACAGGGATCTGAAAAATTTTCTTCTCGATTTTTTGATGGTGCTTTCTAAAGGGTAGTTCATAGTGGTTTCAAAGTTGTTATTCCTGGGAAGTTAAGGTTTCAATTGGATTTTATAGAAAATCTCAGTTAAACTAAGATGGATTATCTTCAAAAAGACCCTGTTTATTTCGTTTTCGCCTACTCGTAGAAATATGATGCACAACGGTTTGAAATAAACTGCGTTTTTTCCCGCATAGGATTCCTAAGGAAAAGGAGTCCCTACGGGAAAGGGATGCCTAAGGCAAATGCAGTTTATTTTTTGTGGCAGGAGTTATTTCATCAAATGGTAATAAGTCAGGGTGTATGTACTCCTTTTTTGCCCGCTCAGAATTGAATATGCCTAGTGAATAATGACTATCAAGTAACCTCTTGAACTTGTTCTTAAGTCTTGGAAATTCTAAAATGAAATCGCGAAAGTTCTCTGATTCTGATTTCAATACAAAATGATAGACCGCGCGAACTGCCGCTATTGTTATCGGGAAGGTATTAGCTATGCCCGATTCTGTTTTCATTTCCGTCGTTGGCAGCAAAGTCAGCAGGTCACCATGCACTTCGAACATAAGGCGGGAGACAAGCTATTTGTAGATTTTACCGGCAAGAAGCTATCCCTGATAGATACAGAAACCGGTGAACTCACCCCGGTAGAGGTATTTGTGGCGGTGTTGGGCGCCAGCCAGTACACTTATGTAGAAGCGGTAGCCAATCAAAAAGTAGCCAATTTTATTGACGCCTTAACCCATGCTTTTTCTTTTTTTGGTGGGGTACCCCAAGCAGTGGTACCCGATAATCTAAAGGCAGCTGTTACCCAGGCGGATCGCTATGAACCACTACTCAACGATATATTCCAGGATTTTGGCAGGCACTATCAGACCAGCATTCTTCCCACCCGAGCCTATAAGCCCAGAGATAAAGCTTTGGTAGAAGGGGCTGTCAGAATCGTCTACAGTCGGATCTTTGCCCCATTAAGAGACCGGACATTTTCCAGCCTTCCTTCTCTAAATCAAGCTATCGGAGAAGCTTTGACAACCTACAACCAGCTCAATTTCAAGGGCAGAACTACCTCCCGCTTCAGTCTGTATGAGGAGTTAGATAAACCGGCTTTACAGCCCTTACCAGAAAGGGCTTATGAGTTGAAGAAGTATGTAAAAGCTACCGTTTACAAAAGTTCTCATGTGTGGCTGGGAGAAGATAAACATTACTACAGTGTGCCCTATCGCTACATGGGCAAAAAGGTTAAGATCGCCTACACCACCCATAGCGTAGAAGTGTATTACAATTACCAGCGCATTGCTGCCCATCTCAGAGTAAAAGGGCACTATGGTTATACCTCTCAGAAAGTGCACCTGCCATCCACCCACCAGTTTGTAAGTGATTGGCACCCCGAAAAGTTTATCAAGTGGGCTGGTGATATTGGTCCTCATACAGCCTTCTTGATCCGGCAAATACTGGAAAGAAAACCTCACCCTGAACAGGGCTATAAGACCTGCCTGGGTATCCTGTCCCTGGCAAAGAAAGTAGGTAAACAGCGCCTTGAGAAAGCTTGTGACAGGGCAGGCTACTTTAATAGCTATAGTTATCGCATTGTGAAAAACATTCTTGAGAAGGGCTTGGAGGATCAAGTCTGGATGCAACCCGTTAAGGGTTCCGGTCAACTCTCGGTGTTCCATGAGAACATACGAGGTAAAAAATATTATCAATAATCAACAAACCAATAAATCAGTAAGATCATGAACTATGAAGAAACTTTTAGAAAGATGAGAGTGATGAGAATGCTGGGTATGCATGAGGCCTTTAAGCTCAGCCTGGAAACCAAACAACATCAACAACTAGCTAGTGATGAACTCATTCACCTTCTGATAGAAGCAGAGTATGAAGATCGCCAGAACCGCAAGATCCACCGTTATCTGAAGGCGGCCCGATTCCGCTATCAGTCCTCTATGGAAGAGGTGGATTTTTCCTCGCCACGAGGCCTTGATAAGAACCAGTTACTCAGGCTGGCCAGCTGTCAGTTCTTAAACAAGCAGGAGAATATTATCATCACAGGCCCTACCGGTGTGGGAAAGAGTTATCTGGCTTCAGCCCTGGGACATCAAGGGTGCATGAAAGGCTACAAGGTGCTTTATTACAATTCCGCTAAATTGTTTGCACAACTGAAGATGAGTCGAGCCGATGGATCTTATGTGAAGTTAATCAACCGGTTAGAAAAACAGGACCTACTGATCCTGGATGATTTTGGATTACATCCTTTAGATGAAGAAAACCGGCTGATGTTACTAGAGGTGATTGAGGACCGTCATGGGAGACGATCCACCAATGGTGACCTCTCAACTACCCGTGATCAAATGGTATGAACTGTTCCAGGCTCAGACCATTGCAGACGCGGTCTTAGACAGAATCGTACATACTGCTCATCGCCTCGAACTCAAGGGTGAATCATTGCGCAAGAAAAAAAGTGGTATTACTAAGAAAAACACCATATCTTAATCCATGAAAAGTGGCCCCCTTTGCCCGTTATTGGGTGGCCCCCTTTAGGCGTTATTCGCTGGCCCCCTTTGGGCGATATTACCTGGCCCCCTTTGGGCAGTTCCATCCAATTCTGAAGGTTTTGACGATTTGAGCCATTTTAAGCTTATCTGAGCGTTTCGATAAAACGACCGTTTAATCGAACGTTGTAAAAATCAGAAAAACCTATATTTCCTAAAAAATTTTCAGTTCGGTAAACCGGTTCGATAAATCAAAGTGAGGTTTTTGATATTTGATTGAGTTTATCGAACTTCCGCCCATTATGAAATTTGGCTATGCCCGGGTAAGCACCAAGGACCAGAGCCTGGACCTCCAGATGGATGCACTCAATAAGGAGGGGTGCAATAAAATATTCACCGAAGTAATGTCCGGAGCCCAAGGGGAGAGAAAAGAACTCACCAGGCTCCTGGAGACGCTCAGGGAAGGGGATACCCTGGTAATCTGGAAGCTGGACCGGCTGGGAAGATCCCTAAAGCACCTGGTAGAGCTGGTCGGCCAGCTCATGGATAGGGGAGTGGGTCTTAAGAGCCTCAATGATCCCATTGATACCACAACCTCCCAGGGGCGTTTGATCTTCAATATATTCGCTTCCCGGGCCGAGTTTGAAACCGATATCATCCGGGAACGTACCATGGCCGGACTCAACGCCGCCAAAGCTCGTGGCCGCATGGGTGGCCGGCCGAAAGGATCATACAACAAAATGAAGGCTGCTGCTGTGGTTACACTTTACAAAAAAGCTACCCCGATCTCTGAAATTACGAAGTCACTGCAAATTAGTCGGTCTACGCTTTATCAGTATTTGCGTAATGAGGGAGTTAAGTACCATAAATCACAAGGAAATAATTAAAAGTATTGACCTTTAGGACAACTTTCATATATTTGAATCGTTGATGTAACTAGAGCTTACTTTCTGTTTTAGATTGGAGGACAGGAACCAACATATGAAAGATATTTTACACAATGCGAAATCAATTGCAGGTATTTCATCTAAAGCCGGCTCAGGAATTTAAAGAGAGCTTGAATGCGAAAGAGGAAAAAAAATTAGATATAGCTATAAGAAAAACAGAAGAAGGCTTTATTGGACAGTGGTTTATCAAGTTAACTGGAACCGATGGAATTTGGGAATTTAGAATTGAAGTAAATAAAAAATGGATAAGGTTGCTAGGGTTTTGGGATACTCAAACAGATCCCCAGAGTCCATTAATTATCACTACGAACGGATTTTTTAAAAAATCCAACAGGACGCCAACAAAGGAAATTGAAAAAGCAGAAAAATTAAGAAAAGAATATTTTAGTAGAATTGAATGAACAAAGCTTATCAGTATAGAAAAATAATTGGAATTGTAAATAAATTGTAATCGTAAAAAAGAGCAAATGGATAAGCGAAAAAAGGTGCTAAAAGATATGGGAGCTGTGAGTCACACTGATCATATCGAAAAGAAGTATGGTAAGAAGGGATCTGAAAAAAGAGAAAAGTTTGAAAATGAACTTCAATTAGAAATAATTGGAGAGACCCTTAAAAAGATCAGGAAGGAACAAAATGTCACTCAAAGTCAACTTGCCAAATTGATGGGAAGTGACAAAACTTATATTTCAAGGATCGAAAACAATGTTAAGACTCAACGAATTGATACTATAGTAAGATTCTTAATGGGCCTAGAATCCAAACTAACCCTAAAAATAAACACACCGCGAGGGGAGTATCAAATGGAATTATAAATATGCCCAGCCCATGTGGGTGGCCGGCCGAAAGGATTATCCCAGGACGCAGAGACTACGGCCATTGCAGCTGAATCCTTATACAACCAAGAAAACCTAAGCGTTAACCAGATCACCCAAAAGCTGGGGATCTCTAGAAGCACCCTCTACTCTTACCTGCGCCAGAGGGGAGTGCAGATCAATACCTACCAAAAAGACCGGATAGGAAAATCATTATTGTACAATTCCGGCATACACTGATAAGGCAGCCCCATTTTTAAGCTTCCCTAAACACTAGTACCATTAGCAGTAAATCACCTATTGAGGTGGCCTGGACGGTATTTCTGCATCGTGGTAATAACGCTTAATGAATTGCCGGGATCTGCGGGAATAGACATTGAAGTAATACCAATCTACATTTTGCCGATCCAGGTATTTTGCATAATCGGTCAGCCGGTGAACATACTTCATAAAGCCAATTTTTTCACCATCCTTTTCCCCTGGCTTGTGTCTGAAAGCTACACAGCAAAAATCGTTGTCGTTTTGAAAATCCCTTGACACTTGGTTTTGAAATATTGATCCAAATTTACTAAATTGAAGAAAAAAGGGAGACCTTTTTAGAGGAGCTAATCTTGTTGATAGTTCCTCTTTTTTTTCCTTCCATCCTCGTGGCGTCGATGCAATGCTGGCCACATTCCAGAGTCTAACTGTTTTCTTTTCACGGGCAATTTTTTTTCTTTTTAAATCCTGCCCTTAAATGACTGGACAGTTTTAAGGGGTCAACTATTAGTTCTCACAATTAAAGTTAATCCCCAACTGTCAGATTAAATCGTAGCTACTTCAATTTACTACTTTCACGTGTTGCTAATTGAGGGAAGCTTACGGACACAGCCACTACAGAACTGGAGCCTTACCGTGTCCTAGTTATCGATTTGGTTTGAGGGTACACTGAAGCTAACTTTATAGCAACAATGTTGAAATATGGAAAACGCTTCCCTCAGGCTCACACATGTTTCCCACATTCCAACATCTCAACAACTGACACAGTTTATTTTACAGACCCGGGATTATATTTTGCACCGCTCTCCGAAGATGTTAATAAATTGATTCACCACCAAACTCCAATTTCTTACCGGGAACGTCCACTTGCTAATACACAATTTATTAATAATCAATTGTTTATAATTCTAGGCTCAACCTTACTGTTTTTAATATTATCCTGGAAAAATAAACTTGCTATATACCCTACCAGAAACATAGTTACATGACTCACGAATCCTATTAAAAATGGATGCAGAGTATAATTAAAAGTTCCTAAATCGACAACATCATTTCCTGTTAACGATGCCCATGAAGTAACAAGAATAGTAACAACTATAGCAGTAGTAACTCCTTTAAGGTTAGCTTTTTTGCTTAATACCGCTAATAGAACTAAGCCTAACATTCCACCGACAAATATGGAAAGTACAGTAAAATAAATCACTAAGACCTGGGAGGTTTTTGTTACAAGCCACATGGCTAATAATAAAGTTAAAATACCTGCTATAATTAGAGCAATTCTTGCAATTCGTAATCTTGTCCGAGTATTTCCATTACCTATCCTTGAATACAGGTCTGTTGTAAATACTGTTGAAATGCTGTTTAATCCACTTGAGATTGTGGACATTGCAGCAGAGGCCAAAGCAACCAATATTAAACCTTTAACTCCCCTGGGCAATTCAGTCATTATAAAATAAGGGAATACCTGATCCGGGTTATTCGCGATTTCTTGTGGTAGAATGTTATTTCCAAAAGTATAATATCCCCATAGTGTTGTACCTATAAGAAAGAACAATCCCCAAACTGGTACGCATGCAATACCGCTAATCAGAGTCCAACGGACAGCTTCCTTAGTACTTTTAGCCGTCAGGTAACGTTGGATCATCGTCTGGTCTGTCCCATAATTATGTCCGTGCTGAGAAAGCCCATATAAGATCATAACCATCACGGTATCTCTTTTTAAGTTAAAGCCTAGTTCGCCTAAATTGAATTTGCCAGCTTCCCATGCTTTTTCAAAAATAAAACCAGGCCCTTCAGGACCTTTGAATAAGAGTATACCCAGGCAAATAAGACCACCTCCAATTAGTACAACACCTTGTATCACATCCGTCCAGGTCACAGCTTCTATCCCTCCCATTAGTGTATAAAATATTGTGGTTATTCCTATTACAAGAATTAATTGATAAATATTCAAACCTGTCATTGTACTTAAGGCTAACGAAAGCACAAAAAATATTACAGCAAGTCTTGAAATATAATAAAGTATAAATGTGAATGCACCATAAGCCCTTACCACATAACCAAACCTTTTCTCAAAATATTCGTACAAGCTCGATCCGATTACATTCCTGTAAAACGGGACAGCGAAAAGTGCGATTGGATAAATTACTATCAATAACAAGAAGTTTGGTGTAAAAAGTACCCAACTGGATGCAAAAGCGGCACCCGGAAATGCAAGAAACGTTATATTGCTGATTAAAGTCGCAATTAGACCAAGCCCCATTGCCCAGCCTGGTATTCTTTTACTTGCAATGAAAAAATCATCAGTTGATTTCTGCCGTTTAAGGAAATAAACCCCAACACCCAAAACACCAACCAGATATGAAATTACTACCAGGTAATCTAAAAAAGAAAATTGTGACATAAATTTTACATGGAGTTCTTATAATCCCATTCTTCTAAATGTTGGACTTGCAACATTTTTGTGGACAGTTTCTAGGCAGCTTTTTTGTAATTCATTAATAGATTTCCATAGACTTCCGGGGATACATATCCCAAGGCGGAATGTCTTCTCTTTTTGTTGTACCAGATTTCGATGTATTCGAATACGGCCAATTTAGCTTGCTGGATGGTCTGGAATCGGTGATCATAGACCATTTCGATTTTGATGGTTTTGAAGAAACTTTCTGCCACCGCATTATCCCAACAGTCCCCTTTTCTACTCATGCTTCTGGACACTTTTTTAAACGATAATTCGTCCAGATGCGCGTCCAGTTCGCCTTCCAGAGCAGCCTCCAGAAAACTCTTCAGCATCGGGCCGAATGCCCCATCCTTACCGTACAGCGATTTGCCCGAGTGGAACTGCTCTAGGGCCTTCTTCTTGATACTTAGACGCGGCCGCTCACACACTTAGATGGACAGTGTCAAGCTTCCCAAACAACATTTCAAGTAAACTAATACTATGGCTTCCTTATCCAATTATCTAACATATTTAAGATAATTTTGCAGTGGATGCAACATAATTAAACTTTTGCATCCGTTTTCCTGTGTGGACCTCCGTTGTATAAGTATTGCCCCTGGAATCCACAGCTATGTTATGTATGCATATAAACTGACCCGCATATCGGCCAATCCGACCAAAATGTCCGATCACCTCCAGACTTTCACGATGCAATATCCAAACACATTGATTTGTGCCATCTGCAACATAGATTAGTTTTTGTCCTGGACCACTTGAAAAATCAAGATCCCATGCAGCACCATCTCCTGAGGTTTCTCTGGAAATGAATACCTCCTGAATGAACTTACCATCCTTCTGAAAGACCTGGATGCGGTTGTTCTTTCTGTCGCATACATATACAAGATCATCATTAGAAATACGTACTGCATGTACAGGATTTGCAAACTGTAATGGAGAAGATAAGTTTGGGTCGTACGGACCCAAATCAGAATCGTTAGGTTTGCTACCATAGGCTCCCCAAAGCCTCTTATATTTTCCCGTGGTGGCATCGAAGACTATAATACGGTGGTTGACATAACCATCGGCAATATATACTTCGTTTGTTTCCCGATCTACATCGACGTCAGTTGGTCCGCCAAGCAGTGTCGTATCATTGCTTCCTCCTGTTTTGCCGGCCTTACCAATTTGAAGAAGAAGTGTTCCATCCGGACGAAATTTTAAAACCTGGTGATCAGTGAACCCACCAATCCATACATTGTCCTCATGATCGATGAAAATTCCATGCTCGCTTTCAGGCCAATTCAAGCCATTGTCTGAACCACCCCACGCCTGGATTAGTTTTCCACTAGAATCAAACTCCATTATCGATGGCGCAGGACTATAGGGTAGTTCCTGAGGAAGAAGTTTTGATACAGCTTCGTCACTTCCAAGACTTTTAGGTCTATGAATGATCCAGATATGATCTTTTGAATCAATCGCAATACCTGAAACCTGACCAACCAACCAGTTATTTGGTAAAGGTTCAGGCCAATATGGATCTACTTTGAATGCGGGAATTGAGGCAATCACTATTTTATAATTATTAGGAAATTATTAAGAACCAAGTATTTATTAATACCTTAGTATTCCTGAATTATTGCTTCAAGAATTATCACAGCAACCGCACATCCCGGATCAATTTTCCCTTTTGTTTGTTCGCCCAGCCATGATGCCCTCCCGATAAGGCTCTTAAGAGGTGTTACGTGGTCACGACCTCTTTTTGCGGCTTCGACCATTTTCATGCTGGCATCTTTAAGAGAGACTCCGGAATCTAAAGCGGACTTCAGGGCGTTAGACGCAGGTAAAAGAACATCAAGAACAGTTTTATCATTAAGCTGAGCTTTCCCGCGTTCCTGAATCCCAAAAGTTGCTGCAAAGAGTATCTCGGGAAGATGAGCAATCGAAATTTGATTATTTCCCTTGGCTTTCTTACCTGCGCGCATGAGAGCCGTAGATATCAATGTCCCAAATGATGATGACCCTACACGATTGGCCACTAAACCCGCACCAACAAGAAACTGGCCTATATCCTCGACCTGTGTGGTTGTAACGTACTCGCGTAGTGCCAGTGCTATCTTTTTCATCGTAATTCCCAGGTCTCCATCTCCAATAGCTTGATCTAGCTCTGTTAGATAATCGTGATTTGTTTCAATATCTCTACAAGCACGTAAAATAGCTGTTTTGAAGCTGTCTATTGAAAGTGAATTATTCTGAGTATTCATTAGAGTTACATCATTAAAATTGTTTTAAAAAAGGGGTATGTGCAGGTTCATCTAACAGCATTTTCATCTCATCATCAATTTTGAAAAGTGTAATTGAAAATCCACTCATCTCCATGGATGTTGCAAATTCACCGATATACGCCCTGTGTATCTTAAGAGAATTATGGGTAAGTATATCATTGACTTTTCTGTATACAATATAAAGCTCTTCAGAAGGTGTAGCGCCCAAACCATTGATCATTACAGCTAAGGTGTCACCAGAGATGGGTTTAAGTTCGTCTAAAATTGTGTTTATCATTCTTGTCGTAACAGCATCGGCACTTTGCAGTTTTTCCCTGCTTATACCACGTTCGCCATGTAAACCCATACCTATCTCCATTTCGTCATCTCCTATTGAAAAAGTTGGTTTTCCAATACTAGGTACAGTACAGGGTGATAAAGCTACTCCTATAGTTCGAATATTATTAAGTGCCCTTTCTGTAACTGAAACAACTTCTTCCAGTGAGCCACCTTTCGCAGCTTTGGCACCGGCAATTTTAAATGCAAACACCATACCTGCAATACCGCGTCTTTGTTTTGCGTTCGAAGCAGGGGCTGAAGCTACGTCATCAGCAACAAGTATGGTTTTAACCGTGATGCCTTCCATTTCAGCCAATTCGGCTGCCATATCAAAGTTCATTACATCACCGCCATAATTTCCATAAATGTATAATACACCTTTTGTACTATTGATCTTGCGAGTAACTTCGAGCATTTGTTCAGCATTTGGTGATGCGAATACATCACCAACAGCACATCCATCGAGCATTCCTTTTCCAACATAACCAATAAAAAGAGGTAAGTGACCCGATCCGCCACCTGTAGCTATTGCCACTTTTCCGGAAACCGGGGCATCGGCACGAAGAATACAGTGAACGTCTCCGCCAGTAAAAGTAAGATTACCAGGATGGGCTTTTAATAAACCATCGAGCATTTCCGTAACAAAATTTTCCGGATTATTAAGGATCCTTTTCATAGTTTAATGATTTTGTTGAAGGGTAGCTATAAGGGGGCTTATGTGTAAATAATTAAAATACAAGGCATGCTATGATTTTTATAATCAAGTTTTTGTATTTTGTTTATCATGTATTAAGCTTTCGGTACATAATATAATATCCATAACGTTATCCAAATACTTGCTCTGAATGTGTGTTTTTTTTTTGAATTAGATATTTTTTTTAAGTGGACTCAATCGATTTGTTTCTAAAATACTTACGGATTGAATTATAGGTAATGGTAAATATATAATTCTTAAAATTTAATTCAATGTTAACCTGTTCATGCTTTTCCCATAAAGTGACAAACACTTCCTGTACGATCTCAGCTGTATCATAATCTTTAACAAGTCCAAAAGCGAAATTGTAAACTTTTTTGCTGTATTGATGATATATTCTATCAAATGCAGCGACATCCCCAACCTTGAATTCCTTTAATATCACTTTTTCTTCTGACATGATAATCCCGACCTTTATCGCCAAAACTGAAACCAAAGGTATTGAATGTAGACATATTTAATGTCCATCGTCAAATGCTGCATGGGATAGGAGGCCTCAATCTTGCGGCTCTGGACAAAAGCTCGCTTCCCGCACGTGGAAATACGCTGGCTGGTATGCAATAAACGGGCCTCAGACATCAACCGGTACACTTTCTTCTTATTGATGATAAAACCCTGGTCATGCAGCTCCCAGGTCACCTTCTCATAGCCATAACAGATGAACTCCTGGCTCAGTATGCTTCGGATCCGACGGACCACCAGCTGATTTTCGACCACTGCTCCGCTGGCCGTAAGCGTATGGGTACTGGGTGGGCGTCCCCGACGGCCACCGGTGGAAGTATAATACCAACTGCTGGCCGAGATACCCGCCCAGGAGCACAGCCATCGAACCGGAACTATCTGACGGTACTTGATCATGACCATTATTTGCGCCGCTCGATCTGTTCGCTTTTTTTTAAAAGCTCACTTTTCACCTCCAGCTCCAGGGCCTGTTTGGCGATGATCTTCTTTAGCCGTTCATTCTCTTGTTCCAGCGCTCTTAGTTCCGGATCCACCCGGTAGTAGGAAGGGGCCAGTCCGTCAATGCCCTTCTGATCAAACTGATGCTTCCAGCGATAAAATAAGCTCTGAGAGATCTTGTGTTCACGGCAGGTGGCCAGCATGCCTTCTGAGTTGGCCTGCTGCAGAATCTTCAACTTCTGCTCTGAACTAAAACTTCTTCGTTTCATGGTTGCTCCTTAAATCTAATCTACTAAACTGTTTCTTTAAAACTGTCCAGTCATTTAAGGGGCTAATACAGCATCTTCTCCAAGAGCGATGGCAAAAGTTCCGATTCATAAGGGATCACTGCACCGTTTTAGCCATTGAGAAGATGTGTAAGGTATTAAAAGTAAGCCGGAGCGGTTATTACTCCTGGTTGAGCCGCAAGCCCTCTAACCGGGAAGTTGAGAATAGCCAACTATTGGAACAAATACGGATAATCCATAAAGAAAGCAGGCAGTCCTATGGATCTCCCCGTATCACAAAGGAATTAAGAGCTCGTCAACTCCAGGCATCCAGGCCCCGGGTAGCCCGGATCATCAAAAGGCCGGTATGCGCAGTAAAATCGTCAAGAAGTTTAAAGTGACCACCGACTCGAAGCACTCATACCGGGTTGCCGAAAACAAACTTAACCGGGAATTCAAAGTCCATCGCTTAGGTAAAGCCTGGATTTCCGATATCACCTACATTTTCACTAGGCAGGGCTGGTTATATCTGACCGTTATTCTGGACCTGGCTGATCGGAAGGTCATTGGATGGTCCTTGAGCAGGACCTTAAAAGCCAGGGATTCGGTTATCCCCGCCTGGAGGATGGCCGTTACCAATAGACCGCTGGTAGGCCCGTTGATCTTTCATTCGGATCGGGGAGTACAGTACTGCTGTGATGAGTTTGCCACGGTGTTGGAATCGTTTAAAAAAGTGTCCAGAAGCATGAGTAGAAAAGGGGACTGTTGGGATAATGCGGTGGCAGAAAGTTTCTTCAAAACCATCAAAATCGAAATGGTCTATGATCACCGATTCCAAACCACAAAGCTCAACCCTGAAGTATATGAAGTATAACTTCAGGGCCAGACAAATCCAAAGGACCAATTCCAGAGGACTAAACCAACTTGACCCAACTGCACGCAGCAGGAAAGGCGCACGGGCTAAAAACCCAGCATTAGGCCTCTCGTTTTGGGCTTGTAATTTGGAGCTTCGAATTTGCTTGGTTTTTGGGATTTGCATCTTGGGATTTCGTCAGCCTCCCCAACTACCTCCTACCCTCCATCCCATTCCATCTTCGAAAAGTACAATCCACCCGCGGGGGGGGGGGTGATAACTCGCATCCACCAGATTTTTATCCATCATTGCTTGACTCTAAGACAAAAAATTTGTAAACTTTACTAGTTTATCAAAAAAGCATCATGTTGTGTCAGAGTAAACGTAGCTTTTTTGCAGAAATGGCCTGCGACCAGCTTAATTTTCAACAGCCCACATTTTTAAACCAAAAACCCATACTATGAAGAAAACTGTACTTAATCTTAGAAAAGTGCAATTGAGGCGCAGCGCCCAGCACTTCCAATCGATTTTCTTGGCTGTGTAGTACACAGAACCTAATCTTTTAATCATAATGGGAGGCAGTTCTCTCCCTTTGTAATCCATTTAAAAATCAAAATTATGATGAAGACCTTAACTAAACTTCGAAAAGCACCATGGTGGCGCCAAGGAAAGCACCTCCAATTAATTCTATTGGCAGTGTTGCTCCTTTTGTTGCCGATTTTGGCTTATGGCCAGGCAAGAACGGTTACCGGCAACCTTACCGATGAAAACGGAGACCCATTGCCCGGAGTGAACGTCTTGTTAAAAGGTACAACTACCGGTACTGTTACAGATATTGATGGAAATTACAGTCTGGAGGTTCCGTCTGAAGGTGCAGTGCTGACAGTCAGTTACATAGGATATATTACCCAAGAGATAGAAGTAGGAATTCAGTCGGTGATAGATGTGGCCCTCGCGCTGGAAATTGCTCAGTTGGAGGAGTTGGTAGTGATTGGTTATGGTACACAAAACAAGGCAGATCTTACAGGCAGTTTGGCAGTTGTAAACGTTGATGATCTTAGGGTCAATCCTAAAGGAAGATTGACGGAATCACTACAAGGCAAGGCATCAGGGGTTGATGTGTACAATTCTAATGTGCCGGGCCAAGATGCTAAAATCAGGATACACGGTCTGGGCACTACTGGTAATAATGATCCTTTGTGGGTAATTGATGGTATACCTGGGGGCAGAACACTTAATCTTAACCCTGCAGATATTGAAGACATAACCATCCTAAAGGATGCTGCTTCTACAGCCATTTATGGAGCCAGGGGATCCAATGGTGTTATTTTAGTTACAACCAAAAAAGGAAAGCAAAACACCCCCCTACAGCTAGATTTTAATGTGAGAAATGGATTTGCGAAGAATTATGCAGAGCACGATTTGCTTAATACAGAGGAATATGGTGAAATGATTTTTCTACAAGCACTTAATGATGGAATACAACCAAATCATCCTCAATATGGAAACGGGGCAACACCAGTAATACCTGTATACGTGGTTCCTGCCGGAGTAGATCAGGTAGACGAGTCGCTGTACGATAGGAATACTTTTCAGATTACAGAAGCAAATGCAGAAGGGACTGATTGGTATGATTTATTGTATCGACCCGCCGCAATGATTAATGAAGTTACCCTTGGATTATCAGGTGGTTCTGAAGACGTAGCTTATGGAGTCGGTTTCGGATTTGTGAATGAGCAAGGAATTGTGAAATATTCAGATTATCAACGTTATACATTCAATACAAATTTAATTTTCTATGCGACAGATTGGTTAGAAATAGGAACACTGAATAGACTAGGTTTTTCAGATTTTAATGGGAGTCGTAACCAGGGAGAAAGTGGTGCTGCAGGAGTTATACCCACGATAGCAAACATTTTACCGCCATATGATATAATGGGCAGTTTCGCTCCGATAACCCAGGTAGCATCTTTTGACCCACGTGTACATCCGCTCGCTAGCGTGTTTCGTGATAGGAATCGTAATTCAGCTGTATTAGAATTAGTTGGAAACGTTTATGGTAACATTTCTATTACGAAAAATTTGAATTTTAAATCTTTGTTCGGATATATCATAGACCAAGATCGTTTAGTATTTCCACTAGAAAATAATCCTGAAAATTATCAGGCCCGGGGTACTGATCAATTAACTGAATCTTTCAGTGAGTTTAAACAATTTAACTTTACAAATACTTTAAATTATAAAACAACTTTGGCCGATATTCACAGTCTCCAAGTATTACTAGGTTCCGAAGCATTATGGAGGAATGGTAGAGATTTTAGTGCACTTCGGAATACTTTCTTTTCGACAGACCTGGATTATATGGTCCTTGATGCCGGCGAAGGAGCGCAGTTCAATTCAGGATCAGCTTTTGATTGGTCACTTCTTTCATTCTTCGGGCGTTTAAACTATGGATATGACAATAGATATCTTTTAGATGTTACTTTCCGCCGTGATGGTTCATCACGCTTTGGGCCAGAAAATCAATGGGGTAATTTTGGGTCAGTTGGTGCGGCCTGGAGGATTTCAGAAGAAGGATTTATGGCTGCTAAGCCAAACTGGTTGGATGATCTTAAGCTCCGTGTGAGTTGGGGTCAATCAGGGAATGACAAGATTGGTAACTATAATGCATTTTCCACCTATATCTCACTGATATCTAACACATATTATCCCATCCAAGGCCAGAACGTTCTTGCATCTGGATTCGCGATATCAGCATTCGGCAATCCGGAGACCAAGTGGGAAACAACAATTTCAAAAACTTTTGGTATTGATGCAACTTTTATTGATCGCCTTACCCTGACTTTGGACTTATGGCAGAAAGATACAAAGGATATGCTGTTCCAAGAATTGATACCTGCTGTTGTAGGTAATGGAACATCACCATTTGTTAATGTTGGTGATATGCGGAATCGAGGATTCGATTTACAGTTAAATTACGGTTCACCTTCAAACAGGGACTTCAATTATAGTCTCATGTTAAATTTTACACATTATAAAAATGAAATGATCAAATTATCTTCCAGTGAAGACGAAAAACTCATAGGCCCTTCATACAGGCAATTCCCGATCGTGCAATCAGAAAAAGGTCAACCATTTCCATCATTTTACGGATATGATGTTGTAGGAGAGTCGACATTTCCAAATTCGGAAGGATTATTTCAATCCCAAGATGAAGCAGAGAATTATGCACCGCAGTTTGGAGGTGCATATAATAATGCTGGTCAGTTCAAGTTTAGGGATGTCAATGGTGATGGAGTAATTGATGGAGATGACCGTACTTATATCGGAAATCCTCATCCTGATTTTGTCGCAGGTTTAACGGCTCGTCTAAATTACAAGAAATTTCAACTTCTAGTCAATTTCTATTCAACTGTGGGTAACGATATGGTCAATTTGAACCTTCGGACTACTGATATGAATTTCTTTCTATCTAACCGCAGTAAAAAAAGACTCTATGAATCATGGGGCAGTCCGCATCTGAACGATAATAAAGATGCAAAAATGCCTATTGCTCAAGTAAACGATTCTTTTAGCCAGTTACCATCCAGTTACTATGTAGAAGACGCATCATATTTAAGATTACAGAATCTCCAACTTGGATACGAATTGTCAGAATATTTAGAGAAGCTTATCCCAAGCAACCGTTTACAAGTTTATATAAGCGCATCGGATCTTTTTACTATCACCAATTATTCTGGTCTTGATCCGTCAGTAAACGCTTCTGATTCGAGTTTTGGAGTAGATTTAGGAAACTGGCCAGCCCCCAGAAGGTACATGTTAGGAATTAATTTGAGTTTCTAATAATAATATACATTCGATACAACTGAACTTAAATAATATTTCAATTATGAAAAATATAGTTAAAGTAGTACTAAAAATGAATCAAACGATAAGGCAAAGGTTTGTTATTATCCTATTAATAACATTATCTATAACCATGAATAATTGTGATACTGAAGAATTTCTGGAGAAAAATCCGAAAGGTGTCACTACTATAGACTTCTTTGCTAACGAGGAAGGGGTAAATGCCCTGCTAGTTGGTGCGTATGCTACTTTAGATGCCTCTCAACTGGCTAGCCAGAGCACTTCTTCTGCCGGCTCTCCTAAGAATTGGCCATGGAATGTATGTTCCGACGATGCCACCAAGGGTTCAACTGCTAATGATATAATAACTATATTTCACTTGGAACGTTACGAACCGACACCGGATAATCCTTGGATAGGATTTAAATGGACAATTGGTTATGATGGTATTGCCCGGGTAAATGAAGTACTAAAGGTTTTAGCGATCGCAGAGAAAGACATTGAGTTAAAAAAAGTCAATGATATTAAAGCTCAGGCTAGATTTATTAGGGGTTTCTGGCATTTCCGATTGCAAAAAATGTTCTGGCAAATCCCATATTTATCAGAAGATAGTGATCCGGCACTTGTAAAGAATGACCATGAAATATGGCCTGAGATAGAAGCTGATCTGCAATTTGCAATTGACAATCTGCCAGATTCATGGCCTGGTGAACCTGGTAGAGTAACAAAATGGGCTGCCATGGGTATGAAAGCATATGCTCATCTTTTTCAGCATGAATATTCAGAAGCAAAAGCCTTGCTTGATGATATTATTAACACCGGGCCTTTTGATTTGGTACCAAATTACCGTGACAACTTTTCTGCAATAACAGAAAATAATATAGAATCTATTTTCGAGCTACAAATGTCCGTTAATGACGGCTCGGGTAGAGTCAGTGTCCACGGGAATATGGATAGTCAGCTTTGTAACGGGTTTAATAGATTTCTGCCAGTATGTTGTGGTTTCTACCAACCCACCCAGGATTTAGTTAATGCTTTTAAGGTTGATGACAACGGCCTCCCTTTGTTGGGTATAGACGGTCCAAAATTCAATGATGAAAATTTGAAAAATGACTATGAGATTGCCGCCGGTATTGAATTCATTCCGACTGATCACCTGCTTGATCCCCGTATAGACCACACAGTGGGAAGGCGTGGAGTTGATTTTCTAGGTTGGGGTATCTTCACAGGGGCTGAATGGATCCGTTCACAATCTTTTGGTGGCCCATATCTCCAAAAAAAACTCATGTATCATAAAAGCGAACAGGCTATTGCAGCAAATACCCAATTTGCACGTCAGCATTCAACTAATTATAGGTATCTTCGGTTTGCTCGTGTATTATTATGGAGGGCTGAAGTTGCAGTGGAAGAAGGTGATCTTGAGACAGCACGGGAATTAGTCAATCGGGTACGTAGAAGGGCCTCAAATCCAGAAAACATTACAATGGGCAGGGTTCTCAATTTTGCATACCCGTCAGGGCCTTCTGATGCTGTTGTTGACTGGGATCAACCCGCGGCTAATTACTTAATAGGCGAATACCCAACATTCCCAAGCCAGGCAAATGCAAGGGAGGCAGTCCGTATGGAGCAGCGTCTTGAATTTGGAATGGAAGGTCATCGTTTTTTTGATTTGGTGCGCTGGGGTGTTGACCATGAAGTGTTAACAGAGTTTATAGCAAATGATTCTGAATTCAGGTTTGCAATGTTGGGAGCCGTTCATACCCCAGAGAAAAATTCTCGTTGGCCACTTCCCCGGAGACAGCTCGATGTTCAACCAGGTGTACTGGAACAAGATCCACTCTGGTAGATGTAGATATAGTAGATGTAGATATAGTTATAAAATGAAAAAAATTAAATCAATTTGCTTTTCATGCATTATGCTGTTTGTCTTCGGATTAGCTGGTGCTCAATCTTTAAATGAAGTTGGCAAAGAGGCCAAAAAGTTGCCTCAAAGGCCATATCGTATCTTTCCAGAAAATATTCCTAATGAAGGGATATTATTCGTTGATCATGAGAAAAAGAGTCGTTCTGGACATGGTGGTCATGCTATAACAGAGTGCCGTAACGGCGATATTATTGCATTTTATATGAATACCTGGGCTGAAGAGTGGAGGGGTCATGGCTCTGGGGGTTGGTCCTCATATAAGCGGTCAACTGACGGAGGAAAAACTTGGAGTGAGCCTGTTGATTTCAAGTATTCATTGGATATGTGGAATAAATCTGAAGTATATTCAGCTATGGTGTTTTCTGTTATTACAGCACCTGATGGTACGTTAATAGCTACTGTTGTACGATACGCAGATGCCCATTGGCGCAAACAATTACCACCAGTTTATTTGCTAAGTCGTGATAACGGGTACACTTGGACCGATCCAATAGAATTTGATAAATCGGCTACTGTGGATGATATTTCACTGACATTTAATACCGCTTTCGTATACAATAATGAAGTGTTTATAGTTTTTTTTGGTGGTGCACAAAATCCTGCTATAGGGCCTTATTCCATTTATGTTTCAAAGGATAATGGTAAATCATTCAGTAGACGTAGTATATTGCCTTTTGATCATAGAAATTATTATTCTGCCGCTGCAGTATTGGATAATGGACATATAGTTGTCTATTCCTATCCCTATCCCACTTCTGGCAGATTTGCCAATCCTAGCAAAGATACAGATGAAAAAAACATTCCATACGTTATTAGCAAAGATGGTGGACATACCTGGTCTGAGGTTAAAACCACTTATTTTGCGAAGGCTGTAAGAAATCCTCAAATGTCGGGGAAAATCGGAGATTACTATTTAATGCATGGGCGAAGTGGCAGTTATGGTGATAACCCTGGTAATTTTGTATTATACTCATCAAAAGATGGTATTAATTGGGATGATGGTGTGTTTTTGATGTCACGACAAATTACCCCAGGTGGTGGTGATTGCTATTCTGGCAATACTATAATAGGCAAATACAATTCATCATCTCCCAAGAAACTATTAATTCAGGGAGATCTAAGTTATGATGGACCAAGAGTAAATATTTATCATTGGTGGGTTGAAGTACCAAATAGAAAAAATTAAAAAGGTTGGTATCTTATTATAAATTCAATGTGAGTGAAGATGCATTAGAATTGTCTAATGCATCCTCACTCAAAAAAAGAAAAAATAAAAGAACGAGTGATATTGAATGGTATAATTTCTGCAATGAACATACCCTTCGATGAAAGTGACAAAGTCGATTACGATAGCCCGCGAAATGAAGTCGTAAATGGCATTGATGCTGGCGTTGTAGCCAGTGAAGTTCGCACGCAACTTTGCATCCGGAGGAAAAAGAGAAAATTGTTGAGATCGTAATTGAAACCACAGAGGAGAGGGTCCCTGTTATCGGTGGTGCCAGGTCAGTAAGCCTCAACGAATCCGTAAGCTTCCCTCAATTAGCAACACGTGAAAGTAGTAAATTGAAGTAGCTACGATTTAATCTGACAGTTGGGGATTAACTTTAATTGTGAGAACTAATAGTTGACCCCTTAAAACTGTCCAGTCATTTAAGGGCAGGATTTAAAAAGAAAAAAAATTGCCCGTGAAAAGAAAACAGTTAGACTCTGGAATGTGGCCAGCATTGCATCGACGCCACGAGGATGGAAGGAAAAAAAAGAGGAACTATCAACAAGATTAGCTCCTCTAAAAAGGTCTCCCTTTTTTCTTCAATTTAGTAAATTTGGATCAATATTTCAAAACCAAGTGTCAAGGGATTTTCAAAACGACAACGATTTTTGCTGTGTAGCTTTCAGACACAAGCCAGGGGAAAAGGATGGTGAAAAAATTGGCTTTATGAAGTATGTTCACCGGCTGACCGATTATGCAAAATACCTGGATCGGCAAAATGTAGATTGGTATTACTTCAATGTCTATTCCCGCAGATCCCGGCAATTCATTAAGCGTTATTACCACGATGCAGAAATACCGTCCAGGCCACCTCAATAGGTGATTTACTGCTAATGGTACTAGTGTTTAGGGAAGCTTAAAAATGGGGCTGCCTTATCAGTGTATGCCGGAATTGTACAATAATGATTTTCCTATCCGGTCTTTTTGGTAGGTATTGATCTGCACTCCCCTCTGGCGCAGGTAAGAGTAGAGGGTGCTTCTAGAGATCCCCAGCTTTTGGGTGATCTGGTTAACGCTTAGGTTTTCTTGGTTGTATAAGGATTCAGCTGCAATGGCCGTAGTCTCTGCGTCCTGGGATAATCCTTTCGGCCGGCCACCCACATGGGCTGGGCATATTTATAATTCCATTTGATACTCCCCTCGCGGTGTGTTTATTTTTAGGGTTAGTTTGGATTCTAGGCCCATTAAGAATCTTACTATAGTATCAATTCGTTGAGTCTTAACATTGTTTTCGATCCTTGAAATATAAGTTTTGTCACTTCCCATCAATTTGGCAAGTTGACTTTGAGTGACATTTTGTTCCTTCCTGATCTTTTTAAGGGTCTCTCCAATTATTTCTAATTGAAGTTCATTTTCAAACTTTTCTCTTTTTTCAGATCCCTTCTTACCATACTTCTTTTCGATATGATCAGTGTGACTCACAGCTCCCATATCTTTTAGCACCTTTTTTCGCTTATCCATTTGCTCTTTTTTACGATTACAATTTATTTACAATTCCAATTATTTTTCTATACTGATAAGCTTTGTTCATTCAATTCTACTAAAATATTCTTTTCTTAATTTTTCTGCTTTTTCAATTTCCTTTGTTGGCGTCCTGTTGGATTTTTTAAAAAATCCGTTCGTAGTGATAATTAATGGACTCTGGGGATCTGTTTGAGTATCCCAAAACCCTAGCAACCTTATCCATTTTTTATTTACTTCAATTCTAAATTCCCAAATTCCATCGGTTCCAGTTAACTTGATAAACCACTGTCCAATAAAGCCTTCTTCTGTTTTTCTTATAGCTATATCTAATTTTTTTTCCTCTTTCGCATTCAAGCTCTCTTTAAATTCCTGAGCCGGCTTTAGATGAAATACCTGCAATTGATTTCGCATTGTGTAAAATATCTTTCATATGTTGGTTCCTGTCCTCCAATCTAAAACAGAAAGTAAGCTCTAGTTACATCAACGATTCAAATATATGAAAGTTGTCCTAAAGGTCAATACTTTTAATTATTTCCTTGTGATTTATGGTACTTAACTCCCTCATTACGCAAATACTGATAAAGCGTAGACCGACTAATTTGCAGTGACTTCGTAATTTCAGAGATCGGGGTAGCTTTTTTGTAAAGTGTAACCACAGCAGCAGCCTTCATTTTGTTGTATGATCCTTTCGGCCGGCCACCCATGCGGCCACGAGCTTTGGCGGCGTTGAGTCCGGCCATGGTACGTTCCCGGATGATATCGGTTTCAAACTCGGCCCGGGAAGCGAATATATTGAAGATCAAACGCCCCTGGGAGGTTGTGGTATCAATGGGATCATTGAGGCTCTTAAGACCCACTCCCCTATCCATGAGCTGGCCGACCAGCTCTACCAGGTGCTTTAGGGATCTTCCCAGCCGGTCCAGCTTCCAGATTACCAGGGTATCCCCTTCCCTGAGCGTCTCCAGGAGCCTGGTGAGTTCTTTTCTCTCCCCTTGGGCTCCGGACATTACTTCGGTGAATATTTTATTGCACCCCTCCTTATTGAGTGCATCCATCTGGAGGTCCAGGCTCTGGTCCTTGGTGCTTACCCGGGCATAGCCAAATTTCATAATGGGCGGAAGTTCGATAAACTCAATCAAATATCAAAAACCTCACTTTGATTTATCGAACCGGTTTACCGAACTGAAAATTTTTTAGGAAATATAGGTTTTTCTGATTTTTACAACGTTCGATTAAACGGTCGTTTTATCGAAACGCTCAGATAAGCTTAAAATGGCTCAAATCGTCAAAACCTTCAGAATTGGATGGAACTGCCCAAAGGGGGCCAGGTAATATCGCCCAAAGGGGGCCAGCGAATAACGCCTAAAGGGGGCCACCCAATAACGGGCAAAGGGGGCCACTTTTCATGGATTAAGATATGGTGTTTTTCTTAGTAATACCACTTTTTTTCTTGCGCAATGATTCACCCTTGAGTTCGAGGCGATGAGCAGTATGTACGATTCTGTCTAAGACCGCGTCTGCAATGGTCTGAGCCTGGAACAGTTCATACCATTTGATCACGGGTAGTTGAGAGGTCACCATTGGTGGATCGTCTCCCATGACGGTCCTCAATCACCTCTAGTAACATCAGCCGGTTTTCTTCATCTAAAGGATGTAATCCAAAATCATCCAGGATCAGTAGGTCCTGTTTTTCTAACCGGTTGATTAACTTCACATAAGATCCATCGGCTCGACTCATCTTCAGTTGTGCAAACAATTTAGCGGAATTGTAATAAAGCACCTTGTAGCCTTTCATGCACCCTTGATGTCCCAGGGCTGAAGCCAGATAACTCTTTCCCACACCGGTAGGGCCTGTGATGATAATATTCTCCTGCTTGTTTAAGAACTGACAGCTGGCCAGCCTGAGTAACTGGTTCTTATCAAGGCCTCGTGGCGAGGAAAAATCCACCTCTTCCATAGAGGACTGATAGCGGAATCGGGCCGCCTTCAGATAACGGTGGATCTTGCGGTTCTGGCGATCTTCATACTCTGCTTCTATCAGAAGGTGAATGAGTTCATCACTAGCTAGTTGTTGATGTTGTTTGGTTTCCAGGCTGAGCTTAAAGGCCTCATGCATACCCAGCATTCTCATCACTCTCATCTTTCTAAAAGTTTCTTCATAGTTCATGATCTTACTGATTTATTGGTTTGTTGATTATTGATAATATTTTTTACCTCGTATGTTCTCATGGAACACCGAGAGTTGACCGGAACCCTTAACGGGTTGCATCCAGACTTGATCCTCCAAGCCCTTCTCAAGAATGTTTTTCACAATGCGATAACTATAGCTATTAAAGTAGCCTGCCCTGTCACAAGCTTTCTCAAGGCGCTGTTTACCTACTTTCTTTGCCAGGGACAGGATACCCAGGCAGGTCTTATAGCCCTGTTCAGGGTGAGGTTTTCTTTCCAGTATTTGCCGGATCAAGAAGGCTGTATGAGGACCAATATCACCAGCCCACTTGATAAACTTTTCGGGGTGCCAATCACTTACAAACTGGTGGGTGGATGGCAGGTGCACTTTCTGAGAGGTATAACCATAGTGCCCTTTTACTCTGAGATGGGCAGCAATGCGCTGGTAATTGTAATACACTTCTACGCTATGGGTGGTGTAGGCGATCTTAACCTTTTTGCCCATGTAGCGATAGGGCACACTGTAGTAATGTTTATCTTCTCCCAGCCACACATGAGAACTTTTGTAAACGGTAGCTTTTACATACTTCTTCAACTCATAAGCCCTTTCTGGTAAGGGCTGTAAAGCCGGTTTATCTAACTCCTCATACAGACTGAAGCGGGAGGTAGTTCTGCCCTTGAAATTGAGCTGGTTGTAGGTTGTCAAAGCTTCTCCGATAGCTTGATTTAACGTGAGTTCGACAATAAGGAATGATTAAAGAGCGAGAAAGAGTTGACCGGTGTCCTGGTAGTTCAATTTGATTGAGGGCTTTTTTTCGCAAAAGTTGTAAGCGATTAAAGCCGAGAAAAGGTTGGTAAGGAAATTAGTTGGGCTCCTGTGCCTGGAGTGTTCAATCTGGAAGATGTTTTTAAGTTGATCAATGATAGTCTCACAAATAGCCCTTTTACGGAGCATTATAGCATCCATGATGGGGGTTAAGGATGAGGACTTCATATTGCGTTTGAGTTTGGTTATCAGATGGACTCCGCGGAAGAACAGATTTTTAAAAAGTTCCTTACTGATGTAGCCTTTATCACCAAAGAGCTTTCCGAATAATTTCTTAATAAACCGTTCAATTTTAAGAGGCTTTCTGTCATCCACATTGCCCGGTGTGAGCATAAAATCGATGATTTCACCCGTATCAGCAGTGATAAGATGGAGCTTAAACCCGTAGAACCATCCGATGGAACAATGGCCTCTTTTAGCTAACCCTTCAAATACTTTATGGTTATGGATCCGTCTGTTATGACAGACCCTTAACGGAGTGCTGTCTATAAAACTTATACCTGTACACTGTCCAGTCCCTTGTGTTTTCAGATAAATAGCCATTGGCAGAAGACTTCCACTACAAAGTTCTACCATTCGGTTATAGCTTACCACATCAGGAAAGAAGGAGCGCAAGTGGCCACAAACGTATGTGTTGTAAAAGGTCTTGAAATTTCGATATCCTGAGATCTGGAACAAGACCTGTATAGTCATTACTTCGGATAAAGAAAGCTTACCAGGTTTGTTGCGCTTTTTACTTCCCAGCAATCTTTTTTCCAATTTTGGGACAAAATCCAGACAAAAATCGTCAATGGAACAAAAAATTTCAGTAATTTTAGTAGCAGTTAACATAGGCAGAAATATTAGTTATTTTGTTGATTGTCAATGACTTAATATACTAATTTTCTGCCTTTTTTCTATCAATAAACTACTCTATTTTATATCGAACTCACGTTGATTTAGAGAAGGAAGGCTGGAAAATGTCCGGTCTCTTAATGGGGCAAAGATCCGACTGTAGACGATTCTGACAGCCCCTTCTACCAAAGCTTTATCTCTGGGCTTATAGGCTCGGGTGGGAAGAATGCTGGTCTGATAGTGCCTGCCAAAATCCTGGAATATATCGTTGAGTAGTGGTTCATAGCGATCCGCCTGGGTAACAGCTGCCTTTAGATTATCGGGTACCACTGCTTGGGGTACCCCACCAAAAAAAGAAAAAGCATGGGTTAAGGCGTCAATAAAATTGGCTACTTTTTGATTGGCTACCGCTTCTACATAAGTGTACTGGCTGGCGCCCAACACCGCCACAAATACCTCTACCGGGGTGAGTTCACCGGTTTCTGTATCTATCAGGGATAGCTTCTTGCCGGTAAAATCTACAAATAGCTTGTCTCCCGCCTTATGTTCGAAGTGCATGGTGACCTGCTGACTTTGCTGCCAACGACGGAAATGAAAACAGAATCGGGCATAGCTAATACCTTCCCGATGTAGTTGTTTATACTCCTGCCAGAGCACAAGACGGGTAACTCCAACCCGTTTGAGCTGTTTTTCTACAATGGGAAAATAGCTGTGAAGGATCTGTAAATAATCTGCTGCTGGTTTCTGTGCGCTGGAATTTACAAGAGCACAGAGTTCCCCATCAGATAGCTGTAATAAGTCCGGAGAACTTAGTTCACTTTGTTGTAGATACCCAATGTACTTGTTGGTTGTTTTGCGGGAAAGGCCTAGCTGGCGGCTGATGGCACGATTGCTAAGTCCTTTGTTTTTTAAAGTAATGATCTGACGGAACACTGACATTCTGATAATTTTATTGGCCATTCTTTCCTTGAGTTTTTTCCTCAAGAAAGGCCTTTTGTCAGTGGCCCCCTTTGGGCGAGAATCTATGGCCCCCTTTAGCCGATATTTAGTGGCCTACTTTAGCGATATTTTCCAATTGCACAACCGACAGGAATGTTACCCTTGTTTGAAGAATTTAACAGCTCCCCTAGCTCGGAACAGTACCACATACAATACCACCCATAAAAGAAAACAGACCAATAAAGCCGTAAATAGGCCATTATAATCAGTCACTTACGGAGAATATCTGTAAGTGACGTTTTTATTTGCGCTCAATTAGCACTCGATATCGGGCTGAATGCCTATTTCAATGAACTCGCGAAGCACGAGCAAGCTCATAACCCGAAGGTCGCAGGTTCAAGTCCTACCCCGCTACTCTGAAGGGCCGTTTTTGACGGCCTTTCTTATTTTGGGTACAACATAGGTACAACAACTATGTGCTTTCCCTGTTGAATAAAGCAAGTTATGACATTTACTGTTGGGCTAAATTATTTCAATATGGCCTTCTCATAAGTACTTGTTTAAAAAGCATGAGACTGTTAATCAGTAGGTCCTTGGTTCGAGTCCAAGAGGGGGAGCATTGATAATCAGGCAGTTACGAGTTCATTCTTGTAACTGCTTTTTATTTTGTAACAGTTTTGTGACAGTTACCACTTGATGAAGGCCATTTATAGCCCCGTCACGACATTATCACATTAACATTGGATATCTTACCTTAAAGAAAAAATAAGGCCTGTACACGCTTATATCAAGTTAGCCATTTCGCTGCACATAATAAATCAATTGGCAGTCATAAAAGATGGAGCTTCACCGGCCTCATGCTCTGCTGTTATCTTCCCAGTTTCAAAACCTGAATAAAAAGCAGTAGCGACTGAGATTAGCCAGAATGCTATATAGACATAGAATCTCCTCTGTATTACTTTTCTAAATTTTGCAAATAAGCCAGCAGGTTGTTGATCTCTGACTGAGATAGACCATTAAGAAGTCCGGCAGGCATCATGGAACCTGGTTCTCTTTTGAGAGATTTTATGTTGTTTCGAGCAATTGAAGTTTTTTGATTGTCTGCCAGCAACAAGGTGACACTTGAACTATCTGAATAAATCAATCTGCCAATTAGTGAACTGTTGTCTTCTTTCACCAGTATGTGCTTCTCAAAACCCACTTGGATAGACCTGTCAGGTTTTTGTATTTCTTCCAGCAATTCACGAGAATCAAATAAGCGATGAATACCGTTAAGATCTGGTCCAAAACTATCGGTATTCCCATCCACACTATGACAACTGAGGCAAAGCCTCTGGGTAAATAGAATTTTTCCTTTTGCGATATCTCCTTCAATTTTTTCAGATTTTTCATTCACAGTCGTAGAGATCCAAGGAACATGGATCATCCGATAAATGCCACCTTCAGGCTGAGGCCAAGGATAATGCCAGCCCTTGTCTTCCGTGTTGTGCTCTCTTCCAAATTGGGCTATAAACATGTCTCCCTGAAGACCAAATGTGATGTCTATGATTTTTCCAAGCTGCTTGATTACTGGAAATTCTTTAGCCTCATACTTACCATCACTTCGTTTGGTCAAGCGTACCCTGACAATTTCTCCTTGCTCCCATCTTCCGTTCGAGCCCCAACAAGAAACAAAAAGATCTCCTGCCGTCCCATCAAAATCATTGGAAGAAGAATTAAAACATATACCTCCCATTGCATTTCCATGTCTGATGTCAATAAGAGGTTGAGTTGCTTTTTCGCCGGGGTACTTTCGCGGGTTGTTTCCGTAAAACTTTCCCTTCTCAATATGATTGATTTCTTCAGACTTATTTTCATCACCTTTGTTGTCTGACAGAAAGAGATCTCCAGCAGTGTTGAAGGCCATGCCCGGTGAAAAACGTATACCGGTGGCAAAGCGTTGAATGTTTTTGCCATCAGGAGAAAGACGCATAACAGCGCCACGCCATTTATTAGGATCAGGAACAGGATCATTAGAATAGCTGTCCGTCGTTAAATTAAAATACAGGTAACCATCAGGACCAAAACAAAGGCCAAAGGTCCAGCATTCCGGGTCCAGATTCCATGGAAACTCTTTGAAGAATGTACGGCTGTCATCGGCAACACCGTTGCCATCCTTGTCTGTATAAATGCGGATTTCTTGAGTTGTTCCTACGTAGAGGTCGTTGTCGTCAAACACAATACTTGTGGGATATCTCAAACCATCATTTTTAACGTCACAAAACAACTTGGCACTGTCTTCTAAACCGTCTTGATCTGTATCATGCAAACTATATATTTCACCTGTGTAGTTGGCCGCATAAATCAGATCCCCAGGACCTCTCGTGATGGCCGTTGGATTCTATAATGTGACACCTTTGTCGATGGGTAGTTTCACAACAGCATATTTCCCATAAACAACAACATTACGATCTAGGTGGGCCTGGATAGTTACTTTTTGAAGAAGCGTATGTTCCTTATGAGAACTGCAATTAAATAACCCAAAACTAAAAACAACACATACGAGTAGGTGAATTTTAGTATTTTTCATTTTCACACATGTTGAAATGCCATAGACGAAAAGGACTTTATTTTTCTTGATACTTCTGACGCATGGAATTTAAAAACTCATCACTTTTCTTGAGATTTTGTTCACCCGTTATTTCCAAAGTACAGTGCGGTATCGGAGCATCATGGATTACTTCATAAACACCCTCCAGATCAATGACACCTTCTCCCAAAGCTATACTAGAGAAACCACAACCAAATTGATTTCCACGAACTTCTTCCATTTCAGTTGGTAGATCTTTCCAGTGTACATGTCCAATGAGATCTTTGAATTCTTTTGCCATCTCAACAGGGTCCGCACCCCCGAGCCAGGAATTTCCGGTATCAAGACACACTCCCAAAGCACTACTATCTGAGGCTGTCAAAAGATCTTTCATCCCCTGAACACTATCTGTTAATGGACCGTGAGGTTCCAGTAATAACTGAATGCCCATGTCTTCAGCAAGTTTTAAAGGTTCAACAAGTTTTTCTGTTGTGGTGAATACCTTCTGATCATAAGTCAGGTTCTTCGCCCATTCAGTTGTCCCTGCATGCTCTGTGGTAATCACGCATTTTATACCGAGTGCATGTGCAAGCTTGATAGATTTCATGATTTCAGCTGTCCCGAATCGTGCTGGAGACGGTGGGTCTAGAAGGTGAGCGTGGGAGGCCACTGAACTGATTGTCAGGTTATATTTATCGAAAAGACGTTTGACATGAAATGGATTGTCATCCAAACTCACGGCTGCATCAAAAAGACCACCACCAAGTAAAGCACCTTGATGGGTGTCGGTGATATCAGCATATTTAAAACCCATTTCCTCGATACGCTTGAGTTGGTGCTCAAGAGAACTAAAGGGATCTACCAATGCAAAACAGCCGACTTTAAGATTTTCAACACTCATTTGTCATCCTCCATTATTCACTATTTACTAATATAAAAAGAACAAATCGATGAATTCTATAACAATAATACCATAGGTAAATATTAGACTCAATGATAAATATCATTCTGAAATTATTCGCATTTAAAGTAGCTTCACATTCGGAGTTCTTCTACATTGGTAATAACAGTCATTTTATTTGCCAAATGATAGCTTTAAAATTTTAGAATATAGAATATTTAAAGTTGAAAATTATGACTCTCAATCTCACAAGAGCCCCCATCATTTGTCTTTTGCTAGGCACATTTTTCAATTCAGGTTGCACACAGTCCCCTAATCAGAATGACAGCATCAATGTTGGTAAGAACAAACATATTGTCCTCATCGTGGGAGATGAGCAGTATCGCTCGGAAGAAGCCCTGCCCATGCTGGCTAAAATACTCAGCACCCATCATGGCTTCAAGACCACTGTTCTTTTTCCCATCAATAAAAAAACAGGAGAAGTGGACCCAAACACACTGGACAATATTCCCGGGTTGGAAGTATTAGAAATGGCAGACTTGATGATTGTTTTCACGCGTTTTTTGACTTTGCCGGACAATCAAATGAAACATATAGACGCTTACCTCAAAAACGGCAAACCGGTCATCGGGATTCGCCCTTCAGTGGTTGCTTTTCGTAACAAAGCAAACAGCACTTACGCTGAGCATAGTTGTAAAGAATCAAAGGGGGGATTTGGACTGAATGTGCTAGGAGCCGATTGGATCTCGCATCATGGAGACCATAAAGTTGAAAGCACCTTAGGAATCCCAGTTGATAACATGAAAACACACCCCATTTTAAAAGGCGTGGGCGAAATGTGGGGACCGACAGACGTATACACTGTTAAAACGCCCATTGCTCACAATGGACAAATATTGGTGATGGGACATGTACTCAAAGGTATGAGGGGCAGTGCTTATTCATCTAAAAAACAGATGCCTTTGGCTTGGGTCAAATACTATCCCAGTGAAAATGGCAATGGACGTGTCTTCATGACGACGATGGGTGATGCTCAAGATTTTGAAGATGAAAATTTAAGACGAATGGTTGTTAACAGTTGTTTTTGGACCATGAAAATGGAAGACAAAATTCCTGAAAAAGCTAATGTGAGTATTTTGGGAACCTACAAACCTTCACCTTTTGGTTTTAATGGTTTCAAAAAAGGTCTCTTCCCCAAAGACATTCTTGGAAACGGGTAGCTCAATATGCATATCACTTTAATTGGCAACACCTTTGGAGAGTGGGAATTATAACTTTGCAAATTGAAACCTTGCTGTACAAACGCTTCCCCTAGTATAATCTTTGTAACCGCACCCCTCCAATGAAATGCCGCGGTCATCGACAGTCGGAGAGAGGAGATCCCCTCAAATGGTGGCTTAAAGTAATGGGACTTCTCATTCGTGTTCAGCTGATTCGAAGTGACCATAAATTTTTATGAGGGCGACGGTATTTCATTAGGAACCAGCTCCCTAAGACATTCTGAGTACTCTCGAAGGGCAATGGCTTATCTTCGGTTTTGTTCTGGCGGTTTTTACAGCAATTAATTGGTTAACCGTCGTCCGGCAGTATAATAAAAAAGTAAAACTTGTCTTAAAGGAGATCAAAAATGTTCGAGAACTCAACAAGAAAACTCGAAAGCATTTTGAAGAAGACATTAATGGTGTTGAAAGTGAAATTCTCTTCTTTAGATATACGAGTTACAATTCTACTAATCACACAGTTTGTTTGATTTGGGCGGCCAGATTTCTTGAAAAAGCTGTGAATGACCCGCGTGCCAAGGAGTCAATTATTTCAGATGTTATCGAGGCTATAATACCAAAGATAGCTAAAATAGACCTCGACCTAATGACCCCATATGCTGATGAGGCAAAAACCATATTTTCCAAACTCGCCCAAAATGAGAAATTGAAAGACAGTTTACAGAACAAATTTTGACCTATTTGGATGATCCAGAAAATAGGGAAAAGATTAAGGACTATCTATTAAGGAAATTGGATCAATATGCAGACAAGACTTTCTCGGAAATAGATTATGGACTACATGATCAAATATTGACTCGTCACGGTTATACGGACAGGATTGCATGTATCTTGGGCATTGAGTCAGAAATTCAAGAATTAAACAATAAGAGCCAGCTCACTCGCTATCTCCTTTTCTTCCTGATTCTGGCTCAAATAGTTTTTTTGATATTCTTTAAGAATATTTCGAAAGCAGAGTTCACACTTTTTATCATACTGAGCTCGGCCATCCTTCTGGTTGGTTTGCTAATTCCAATGATCGATATAGATGCTAGGATCTCAAAAATGAGCTTTAATCTCTTAGGCGAACCCATTGAATTTAACAATCAGGTTCTCTATTATAAGAGCAAGAGTATTTTAGAGGTGGTTCAGCTAATGTTGATTCAAGGGAAGTTTGAACTAATTACCGTGGGTTTGCTAGTACTAACGTTTAGCGTTTTGTTTCCTATGACCAAATTGATTTCTTCGATATTGCTAATTCATTACCCTTTACTTAATGAATCGCCTTTTTTAAAGTTCATGGTTTTTAAAACTGGAAAATGGTCAATGGCAGATGTCATGGTAGTTGCCATTTTTATGTATTATATAGGATTTTCCGGAATACTCTCAGAACAGCTTAAACAATTGGAGACGATAACTAAAAGTATTGATCTGCTAACTACGAATGAATCAACTTTACAGTTGGGATTTTACACGTTCACAATATTCGTGATTTTTAGTATGCTGATTTCTGGCAAAATACAAGATCAAGGGGTTCAGATACTCCAGAATGTACAAGGGGAGGGGTAGTTATGTAATTCAGATTACTTTGGTTTCTTGCGAGAAGAACTTTTGACAATATTTCCTTGGTTATCCATTACACCAACAGTAGTATTTTTTGTTAACTCAAGCGCCTTATCTACAGCGGCCTGATTCGTACCCGCTATATATGACGGTTTTTTATGTCCCTGTAACTGCTGCAATCCACTTTTAACCGTTTTAGGTGTTTCTACTTCAATTGCTTTGCTGTTTGTGACAATACCACGCCGAGCAACACAAATAGCATTGAAGCTTATAGGCCCAAATCTCTTGCCTCTTGTCATACAAAAGGAACGGAAGTAACCATTTTTGGTAACATCTCTTACAATGAGTATGAAGATGGTAAGGGCTCCAAGCAGAAAAGAATGTATGTCGATGCAAGAACTGAATAAGTACTCCACCTACAACCAAGTAGTTATCATTAGCGTCGTTGAAGCGAGCTTCAAAACGGGAAATCGGACATGAACCATGAGTAGAACGAGAAAAGCTAATGGAGGGGCCTCAAACGGCCTCGGGAAAGGCCCAGAGTTACGCTGGATCCCCGCCTCCCCAATCATTCAGGTTAAGGTCATTGGGTCCTTTCTCTTTTTTATAATGGTCAGTTACGTTTGAGACCCAACCGATGGCTTTGGAGGATACCATCGACTAGAAAAGTACTTTAAGGATCATCAGATCATCAACCACGCTCAAGACGAATTTGTCAGAGGAGAATATCACGTTAACAGTCTTGAAGGTTTTTGGAGCTTACTAAAAAGAGGTATCCAGGGTCAATACCATACACTCACACGAAGGCACCTACAACAGTATGTTAATGAATTCAGCTTTCGGTACAGCAACAGGTCGGATCCAAACCTATTTGACACAACCCTTACCAGGGCTGTGAGACTAGAATTTGTCAAATGCTAATACGTTACCTCCTTGGAGAGGATTTAGGGGTAGGTAAGGTTAGGATTTTTGTTGTTGAACCTTAATACAGGCTTACCAATAAGGATTAAAATAGGCTTGTATTTCATTCTTCAAGCGCCTGGTTACATAAAATGGGCGGTGTGCTGTTCTCCTTATTATCTTTATATACAAAAACTTGCTAAATTTCGGTTTATAACTACAATAGGCCGTGGCCAACCAGGCGGATGAAATGAACGTCATAGGATTGGATCTGAGATTAAACTGTTTGATTGCCTTAACTGCGATCTTGATTGGTTGCACCTACGACCAGCCGGCAGAATTCAACTTGCCGGCCAAGGTGGACTTCAACTACCACATTGGACCTATCTTATCCTAAAACTGCTACGTATGCCATGGACCGGATTCGAGTACCCGGAAGGTGGATTTACGCCTAGACCACTTTGAAGGAGGCACTGCCTTACGAGAGTATGGGGGATTCGCTGTCGTGCCTGGGAAACCAGGCAAAAGCCTATTGATAGATCGTATTTCATCTACCGATCCCAGTTTTAGAATGCCGCCCCCGGAAGCAAAAAAGGTTCTAAGTGAACGTGAAATAGCCCTGCTCAAAAAATGGATAAAACAAGGTGCGGAATGGAAACCGCACTGGGCCTTTATCAAACCAGAACTGCCCGAGTTGATGGCTGATTTTGAAAGGGCTTCACCCAACGATATCATTGATCGACTGGTTGATCAGAAGTTGAAGGTCAAAAAGCTACAGCCTTCCCCTCTGGCAACCAACAATGCCCTGATTCGGCGAGTATCGTATCTGCTTACCGGTCTGCCCCCGGATCCGGAAGACGTTCGGGCTTTTGTGTCAAACACTTCGGATCACGCATACGAAAAAATGGTGGATAAATATCTCTCTTCGCCTCATTTCGGAGAGCGCTGGGCCCGTCATTGGATGGACCTGGTTCGCTATGGGGAGTACATGGGCCACGAGTACGACTATGCTATTAGTGGCGCCTGGCAGTACCGGGATTATCTGATCCGGGCTTTTAACCAGGACGTCCCCTATGATCTGTTTGTAAAAGAGCATTTGGCTGGTGATATGCTCGATCAGCCCCGCTACAATCCCGATCAAGGCTTCAATGAATCTATAATCGGAACTGCATACTTTTTCCTCGGGGAGGGCAAACATGGCCCGGTGGATATAAAACTGGAGGAATCTGACAAGATCGATAACATGATAGATGTCACTTCCAAAACCTTTCAGGCTCTTACCGTTGGCTGTGCTCGCTGCCATGATCATAAGTTTGATCCCATTCCCACCACCGATTACTATGCCATGTACGGCATGATAGAAAGCGCTCGGATCGGCCCTCTGCCAGCCAGGAAGACCCTAGAGCAAGCGGCACAAATCGAAAGGCTGACCGAATTAAAAGGGGAAATCAGATCCGAACTTGGACAGGAATTAGCAATAGCTGCAGAGAAAACATCAACGCTGTTTGTAAATCAGGTTCGACAATTCGTCCAAACCACTGGAGAGGATGGAAAGGACTCGATAAAATACCGGGTCATCGGTGACTTTAGAAAAGGCTCATGGGAAGGATGGTATTCTGATGGCTGGGCATTCGGGGATGCGCCGTTGATGGGAAAGCCTATTTTTGACAAGAAATCTGGCAAGGTCAATGGCCTGGGAAGTGCGGTTGCTTCGAGCCGATTCTACAGCACTGGAATTATGGGAGCCTTGCGTTCACCAAATTTCATAATTGAAAATGATTCGATCGCCATAAGGGCAGCCGGGATAAACGGTTTGATCCGAATAATCGTTGACAACTTTCAGGTAATCCAAAAGCCTCTGTGGAGAGGTCTGGAAAAACTTGTCAATGGGGGTGAATGGAATACCTACACTTTTGACGTTTCCAGGCTGAAAGGACACAAGGCGTATCTGCAGTTTATTCCAGGTCATTATGACAATTATCTGGAAGGCAAACCTCCGCAGCATAAGTATCGGATAAAGCCGGACGACTATATTGAAATACAATATGCCATTGCCTTTGATCAACAAATTCCGGATTTATTAGCCACTGTCCCCAGTGAACAAAGTCAGTTTACATCAGAAGGGGAAGCATTGATCAAAGACTGGGTAAAAGGTCAAGCCAGTCCTGAGCAGATTAGCGCACTTGATCATTGGCTGATGGGAAAGGAAATAGGTTATTCAAAGAGACTATCCCGGTTAATAACGTCCTACGACAGCATCGCGGCACAACTTTACGATTCTACTCATTTTATTGGCATGACTGAAGGGGATGCGGTTTTTAGCCCGGTATTTATTCGAGGAAGCGTAAATCAATTAAGTGCCGAGAAAATCCCCCGGCGGTTTTTGAGTGCCATACAAGCCGGTCCCGAGTTGTTCCCGCAATATGGCAGTGGAAGATTAGCTTGGGCCGAGGCCGTTGTGGATCCTGAGAATCCACTTACAAGCCGGGTAATAGTGAACCGCCTCTGGCACCATCTTTTTGGAAGAGGGATTGTTGAGACGGTTGACAATTTTGGTATGCAAGGCAAGTTACCATCTCATCCGCAATTGCTGGATTATTTGGCACTTCGGTTCATCGAGGATGGTTGGTCTATGAAGGGCATGATAAAACATATCTTGTTGAGTCAAAGTTTCCGACGTTCTACTGAAGTTCTAGAAGAAAATCTTGCAATCGATCCCAACAACGATCTTTTACACCATTATCCAATGCGTCGACTGGAGGCAGAGGCAATACGTGATGGTATCCTGGCTGTTTCGGGCCGCTTGGACTCAACAATGTACGGAGAATCCATTCCAATTCATCTCACTGAATTTATGGGGTCCGGTTCGGGTAGACCAGAAATGTCTGGCCCGCTTGACGGAAATGGTCGTAGAAGCATATATGTTGAGGTCCGCCGGAACTTCCTTTCCCCTTTGATGCTGGTTTTTGACCGGCCCATCCCGTTTTCGACTTTTGGCAAAAGAAATACCACAAACGTTCCGGCCCAGTCATTAGCACTTGTGAATGATCCTTTTGTTCACCAACAGACAGTGCACTGGGCCAAGAATGTCTTAAGTGAAGAAAAGCTATCGGTTTCGGAAAGGATCCGAAAAATCTATTTCCAGGCTTTTTCAAGGGAGGCATCCCCTGAAGAGCTAAAAAGTGCCGAGATTCTGTTAGATGACCTGGCCAAAGAATATGGTCTGGATCTAGATGAGATGACCGAGGATACTCAAGTTTGGGTGGACTATTGCCATTCAATTCTTAATTTTAAGGAGTTTATTCATTTAATGTGAAAGTCGATCACGACAGTAGTTGCCCCATGAGCCGACGGGAGATGCTGAGTATCTGTCGAAATGGCTTTGGTTCAGTAGCCCTAATGGGACTGATGAGCAGTGTCCCATTTGGCCAAAGGCTGATGGCCGCAACCGGATCCTTGGGCGGTGGCTCTCAAGGTGGAAAGCTACCCGACTTCGCACCCAGGGCAAAGAGCGTTATTTTTCTGTACATGGACGGGGGGGTATCACAGGTGGATTCGTTTGATCCGAAGCCCAGACTAGACAAAGAACATGGACTGAATCCGTTTGACAAATTCAAAGTAGATGATACCCAGTTCAACGACATTGGGATAATTCTGAAAAGCCCGTGGAAATTCAAGCAGCACGGTGAATCCGGCATCTGGATGAGCGAACTGTTCCCTCATATGGCCACTTGCGTCGATGAGATGACAATGATCCGATCCATGGTCTCCGACTTCCCCGAGCATTCAAATGCCAGTTTTTTCTTGCACACGGGCATTGGCAGTCAGGGAAGGCCCAGCATGGGTGCCTGGGTTACTTATGGTTTAGGCAGCGAAAGCGAGAATCTACCCGGTTATGTGGTCTTGGATGGAGGCTTGATCCCTCCCGGGGGGCTGGATAATTTCAAAAACGGCTTCTTGCCAGCTACCTATCAGGCGTCAATTTTGCAGCCCAAGGACATTCCTATGGCCAATGTCATGCCCCAGGAGAACCAAGGAGGGATTCAAGAAACCAAACTGCGCTATGCGGAGCAAATGGGTCAAAAACTGCTGGACAAAATCGGCCCTGCAGATCAAATTGAATCTACTATCGCCAATTACGAGCTGGCCTATCGAATGCAGTCCTCTGTGCCTGAATTATCCGATATTTCGGGTGAATCTAAGTCCACTAAGAAACTTTACGGTCTTTATTCCGATGATGAGCACTGCAGGACTTACGGAATACAGTGCCTGCTCGCGCGTCGGCTGGTAGAACGCGGAGTTCGTTTCATTGAATTGACCTGCCCCAGGACCAGCATTGGTCGTTGGGATCAACACAGTCGGCTTAAAGAAGGACATGAAGCAAATGCCCACGCCGTGGACCAACCCATTGCTGCATTGCTCAAAGATCTGAAGACCAGAGGGCTGATGGAAAGTACCTTGGTCATTTTTGCCGGCGAATTCGGCCGCACTCCATTTGCGCAGGGTAAGGACGGTCGAGATCACAATCCGCAGGCCTTTAGCATTTGGATGGCTGGAGCAGGTGTCAAGAAAGGACTGGTCTATGGCCGAACCGACGAGTATGGCTACCGGGTAATAGAGAACAAAATGACTATTCACGATCTTCACGCCACCATGCTGCACATTCTGGGAGTGGATCATATAAAACAAACCTACCGTTTTAGCGGAAGAGACATTAGACTCACCGATGTACACGGGCATGTTGTTCACGATATTTTGGATTAATGTGTGCCACGTAAAGCATTGACAATACTTTACTCCCTCTAGGTTTTCGATTTCATCGTTTATGCAACCAAACTTCAAACCAATGAATATCAAAAGCAACTTTTACTCCCTCGGCATTTGCCTTATGATCCTGGGTTGCACTCAAGCTTCGAAGGCACCCGAAACTACCGAAGATAGACCATATACTGATGCACAATATAGCGAAGGTGTATTGCTCAATACCAAAGAGGATGGTTACCGTGCGATATGGTATAAGATGGGACCTCTGGATTCTGTGTATAAGTATAAATACAGCGGGGGTCTGGGTACGTATACTGCCAAACACCAGCCATTTGCAATATACCGGCCGGAAGTAAATAAAACATTTTTTTGTTATGGGGGTACGGATAGGACTAATTCCACCTTGCTGCATATGGTTTCTTTCTATGACCATGCCACTCATGAAGTACCTAAACCTACCTTGTTACTGGACAAACAAACCAGAGATGGGCATGATAATCCCGTTATATCAATAGATGAGCTAGGCTATATTTATATTTTTTCTAATGCACATGGTACGTATCGTCCGGCCTATATTTACAAAAGTAAAAAGCCCTATGACATTAATGAATTCGAAAACGTGGAAGCAACCAAACTGGAAAATGGCCAACCTGTACCTATGACTAATTTTTCCTACATGCAAAGCTGGTATGTGCCTGGTGATGGATTTGTCAGTTTTTTCACTAGCTACGGTAACCCCGCAAATAGAACCATCTTTTTTATGACCAGTCCGGATGGGGAAAACTGGTCAGAATGGAAGCGCATTGCTGCCATAAATAATGGCCATTATAACATCAGTTCTGTTAACAATGATGTGGCAGGATCCGCCTTTCAGTTTCACCCGTATACCGAAATTGAAGAGCTACGTGAACTCACTGAAGGCACGGTTCCTGTTATGGTTAAACCGGACCGGCGAACCAACCTATATTATGTGGAAACTCATGATTTGGGAAAAACCTGGCAGGCAGCTGATGGCACTCCCCTGGAATTGCCGCTGAGAGAGATAGAAAATCCGGCCCTTGTCTACGATTATTACAATAAAGACCTGCTCGTGTATATGAAGGATATTACCTATGACCAGGAGAACCGGCCGGTAATCCTCTATCTCACTTCCAAAGGGTATATGTCAGGCCCACAAAATGACCCCAGAACCTGGCATACGGCTCGCTGGAATGGGAAGGAATGGATCATCAGCGACATTACAACGTCGGACAATAACTATGATATGGGATCACTTTACATTGAAGAAGATGGAACCTGGAGATTGATAGCTCCTACTGAAACCGGTCCGCAACCTTACAATACCGGTGGAGAAATGGCTATGTGGGAAAGTAAAAATATGGGACAATCCTGGTCAAAAGTAAAGCAACTTACACACAATAGCGAGTTTAATCATACTTATGCACGTAGGCCCGTCAATGCTCATCCAGATTTTATCGCATTTTGGGCAGATGGTCATACGCGGAACCCTTCAGAATCAAGGCTTTATATAAGTAGCAAAGGGGGCGACGTTTATAGGTTTCCGCAGCATATGCGTGAGCAGATGGCAAAGCTGGATAAAATACCGTAAACCAAAACCAGGGCGTCCTGCCAGGTCATTCGTCCAAATCTTTAACCGGTATGAATCAAACCATAACCAATGGCTGCTTTTGGGCACTTTTAATAGGGCCAGTGCCCTATTTAGTGGTATTGTGCACTTCATGTACCACCGATTCTCAACCTTTGGACAAGTTCACGGTGACGGAATCTGCTGGAATAAGCAGGGAGCTGAAAACATATCCTTCGGTACCTTTTTCCGGTATCGATCGCTGCGAACCAGACAAAGGTCTATGAGGTGTTTAGTCGGAAAGGTACTTCTGAGCCGGAGCAGCTGAAAATAGAAGGTACTGATCTCAACTTGAAAGTTGAGAATGAGTATTTCATTGCGGATCTAACCGATGTCAAAGCCACATCAGAAAACGGACTTGGAGCCGGCCAATTGGCCGGGTTGATATTAAAACAATTCGATAATCAATTATTGGAACGGTCCCATATTAATATGCACTGGAGTCCTAGTTTTCAGCGCGAGGGACAGGATTATAAAACCTTCGGCCACATGAAGGAGGATTCGGTCCTTATCGAACAGGGACCTTACAGGCTAAGCATCTTCCGGTCGGGTACTGTCCCGGGCTTTGATGCTATCAGGTTAAATGTAGAATACCAGTTTTTTGCCGGCCTTCCGTATTTTTCCTTCACTTCAGAAATTATCGCTGAAGATAGCCTGGAAGTCATCCTACTGCGAAATGACGAAATGACCATGGACAGTCTCTTCACTCATGTACGTTTTCCGCGGCCGAGTGGTGAAATAAAAACCGTTCCAATGTATGATGGCTTTTCGATCGAATCGTTGGGCAAGGATCCAATTAGGGACGATGCGGATTGGCTCTATTTCTACAATGAACATCACAGCTACGCCTTTGGGAGTATTCGGCTGAATTATGATAATAAGAATTTGGACGGGAGATCTTCGGCTCTCTATAAGGAGCATACCAAAATCACCAACGCGAGCAATGGGGGTCGGTATTGGAACCGACTCCTAGTCCATGACCAGAAGACGCTGGTTCCAAGGGGTAGCCGATATTTTGAGCACCCTGTTCTTCAAGCTCAATTCAGCTACTAGCTGTTTCAACTCATCATTCTCGCCACGTAGCTGCTTTACTTGTTCACTGTTGGCTTCACGGACCGTATCACCTTGCAATCGCTTCTTGCCATGTTCAAGAAAGTCTTTGCTCCATCGATAGTACAGATTGGGATTAATGCCTTCTTTTCTGCAGATAGCTGATATGGACTCTTCTCCACGAAGACCATCCAGGACGATTCGTATTTTTTCTTCTGCTGAGAATTTTCTCCGGGTGATTCGTTTAATATTCCGGATCGTTGATTCTGATGTTGAGATTCTTTTTGCCATTGGTGAAACAGATTTTAGTTAAACATAATTTAAGCAAATCTGTCTCTTAACTTTATGCCGTTTTATTCCACTTTAGTTTGAACCGATACAGTAGCTCCAACCAGAGCCGATTGTAAAAATGATGACATGATTGAAGATTATTTATGGGAAGACTAACCATGAAGATCCCTGATTAGTGTTGACCACTTTTGGTTAATAATTCATCATTAAATATGGACAATGAAGGTCTTCGGTTAATTGGCAACAAGGACCAGTCCTTTTCAAAATCCATGGGTGAAACATCGTTTAAGTTTTCATGGGTTCTTTTTTGATTATAATGGTCAACCGCTCTTTTGACATACCTTTTCAGTTGATAGAAATTGGTCGGCTTCCAGTAATGCAAATATTCTTCTTTCAAGGTCCTGTGAAAGCGCTCTGCATACGCATTATCCTGAGCGGTTAGCCCCATGCTGATATCACATCGGTTGGATTTTAGTAGGTCTACATATTCTTCGTAGATGTATTGACCTCCTCTGTCGGAATGATGGATCCGGGGAGGGGGATGATCTTTCAAGGCAATGAGCAATGCCTTTACGTTCGCTGTAGCCCGCATATGATCCGATACCTGGTAGCCTACTATTTTTCGGGTATAGACATCCAGAATAAAGACCCCGTAATAAAACCGGTTTCCCACTTCTATGAAGGTGATGTCTGATTGCCAGACCGTTGAAGGAGACGTTGGTTCAAATCCTTTGATCAGGTTTGGATAATAAAGCTTCGAAGCCCGGGTAGTTCGTTTATAGTTCTTGGCTCTTCTCAAACGGTAACCAAGACTCATTAAAAGGTCTACAAAGCGATCTCTGCCGATAAATCCGGGTTTTAAGGTCCGGTACATTTTTTCCACCCCACAACCAGGATGTTCCTGGCGTATCCCATCAGCTTCCAGGACCAGCTGTTCTACCTTTTGATCAAAGACAGCTTGCCTGGTTGCATACTGATGTATTGCCTGTTTGCTGATTCCTATGGCACGATAGAGCTGATTCATCGAGAAATTTACTTTCCTTTGGTTTTTCCGGAACCAGTTGATTGTGGGGTGTCGAAGTTTTTTTTCAGATCGATATCCAATTCCTCCTTGGCCAGATCGATCATCTTTTCGTAATAATCAATCTTGATCTGTTTTTGACCTACCACACGTTCCAACTCCTTAATCCGTTTTTCTAAATCGTTAACCTTTGATGTAGTGCTTTTTTTCATCTCCAGAATTCGATAGCCTCTCTCGTTAAAGGTAGAGAATTTGTAGATCCAACGGTAAATGTTTGCGTTGTTGATCCCATGAAGTTTCTCCAGTTGAGGGACACTGTACTTTCCACTTTCAAATTCCGTAACAATGGCCCGCTTCAATTCATCACTGAATACTCGCTTCTTTCGAATGGCTTTTTGGGTTGCTTTCATATAAGTCGATCGTTTAAAAAGTGGTCAACCTATATCAGGGACGTACACCATCAAAAATCCAGTAATCCTCAATCGTTAATCAAATCCTTCAATCCATCACTCATACATATGAGCGACAAATTCCCCGTATCCGTTATATTTTAGGGTAGGCCTCCTCTCACCACCAGGTATCATTTGCTCGAATTCCTGGGACCATCGGGGATGAGGAACTTCTGGGTTTACATTGGACAGGAAACCATATTCAGCAGGGGCTACTTCATGCCAGAAGGTTTCTGGCTCGAAATTTATGAACTCAATTTTGACGATGGATTTAATGCTCTTGTAACCATATTTCCAGGGGGTCACCAGTCTACAGGGAGCTCCATGTTGCTTGGGTAAAGGCTTGCCAAAGATCCCGGTGGCCATGAAAGTCAGCTCGTTCATTGCCTCCTCCATACGTAATCCCTCAAAGTAAGGCCAGGGGTACCAATCCTGAGTAGCGACACCGATCATCTGAGCCGGATTACCATAAGTTAGCATCCGGATGTGGGTGGCTGTATTTAGGGGTTCCAAGAATTGAATGAGCTTGGCCAAAGAGAAACCTGTCCAGGGAACGGCCATGGCCCAAGCTTCAACGCACCGGTGACGATAGGTCCTTTCCTCAAGCCCCATCCTCTTAATTATATCTTCCAGGCTGAATACACCAGTGTTTTGGGCTAAGCCAGTTACCTGTACACGCCAATCCCGGGTATCGAAGTCCCCAACATACTTGAAAACGTTGTAAATGTTCGGATCATCAGGATGGATAAACTCGTAGAAGTTGTTATACGTAGCCGCGGCCTTGGGATCGGTTAAAGGTCTATCCAGATTGTATCTAGGATTGAAGGTTGCCGGATAAAGTGCATCCATACCTTCAAATGTGAAGTTATTACCGGTTGCCCCGGTTGAAGTTGGTATCTGAGGTGAACTTTGTACCTGGGGATCAACCGCGATCAATTCTCCGCAGGCCGACAAGATTGATGGACCGGCTAACAGGCCCCCGGTAACAATGCCCAAATCCTTCAGGATCTTCCTCCTGTTAAAGTAAGTGTTCTCGTCAACAGGTTTGAGATGCTGTCTTTCCCAGGGTTTGATTGTTTTGATGTAAGCCAAGGCTACGAGTTAATAAACCAAAAAGCAATTTCGGACTTTTTAATGCAAACCTCAAATAGATCAAACAATGTCGAACAACTCCTGGTTTCAGATCGATAGCGAAGAGTCTGTCACTACCCGGCACCAGTAATATTTTCTTGAGGTCTTCAGATCCCGAGCCCCATTTCACCTAAGAATCGATACAATCCCCTTGATCACTGGCTGTTGAGCACGAGGGTCTTTGAGATCGAGTAGATAATAATAAACCCCCGAAGACAATGATTTACCGTTCGATCTGCCACCCCAGTCATTCTGATAGTTAATGGCAGAAAATACCCGTTTTCCGTAACGATTCATGACCTGGAGTTCATTATTTGGGAACAGTTCAAGGCCATCAAAAACCAGCGTTTGATTATATTCATCACCATTGGGTGTAAAAACATTATAGGTGTTGACCTTGGGGGAAAATTCCTCGCAAGCTATTGATGACCAGGAATTACTCTGGTTACCGGATTCTTCTATGGCATTAATCCTGAAACAATACGTAAACCCGTCGTTGCGATAAGCAAATTCAAAGTTATTGCCGGCGAACGCTTGCAAAAGCTCCGAATCACCATCGTCAACCGTAAGCCATACCTCATAATGTTCCACTCCTCCTGACCAATTTATATACGGATTCCAATCTACGAGAGTAGTTTCAGACTCATCATCAACATCAATGATGATTAATATATTGTTATGAATCTCAGTTTCAATGATTTGACATCCTACCTGGGCAAATAGCTGGTACTCATAAATGGCTGCACCAGGCTCCGTATCAGAAAAGGTCCGAGCGAGAATAGCCGTGTTCCCAATTTGGGACCATTCTGACGGTTCGGGAAGAACCTGCCTTCTTTGAATCGAGACTTCTGTCTCGAAGTAGTCGCTATTGATCGATTTCCAATTGATAATGATGGTCGAAGTGTCTTCCGCTAAGAATGTGACATTAACCATTTCAATTTCCGGCTCAAGGACTGAGATTGGCTTCGCCCCATGGCCCAATAAAGGGCAAATCGTTCCAGTGTAGGCGCTGACATTGACCGAATACATTCCCGGGCAATCAAAGATGTGATCCATTTGAGTTATTCCGGCCAAACTGTCCTGGGCAGTTCCGTCCGAAAAATCCCAGTTATAGAAATTGAATAGACTATCACCCAAAATCTCACACTCGAGCTTTTCTCCAACCTGAACGACTTCCTTACTACCAATCAAGGTTAAAACCGTATCAGGCGCTTGTTCAATGAAAACGGTCAGTGTATCCGAAACTCCTTCACAGACGTCGTCCTCGATAGAGGACTCCTCGTACCACAGGCTACCCATTCCTGGTCCGTCCCAGTTTACTGATACTGAATTGGTAGTATCTCCAGTAGCAAATGATCCACCGGTAATACTCCAATCGTAAATAGATCCACTGGAGAAAAAAGTAGAATAAGGAATTTCGGTGATATTGCTGGAACAAAGCGAATCGGTTCCTTGCGGAATGAGTGGCTCCAGTTGTACATTGATCTTCACCATGGTAGTAGTGGTATCCCCAACGCAGCCATCCGAGCCGGTTAGTAACACGGAAAGAGAAGCGTCATCATTGGTTGGTCCCCAGTTGATCTTCACGCTGTCTCCGGTATCATTTTCATGGAATACTCCACCTTCAACAAACCATTGAAACTGGTTGTTGTCAACATCGCCATTTAAGGTGTAATCTATCGCAGTTACCTCTGGGCAAACCGACAGTGGACCAAGTATGTTAACCTTCGGTACGATTACCGGAATCTGTACAGTTGCGGTTTGCAGACTTTGACAACCACTTCCACCGGAAACAAATCCCTCGACCTCAACGAAATAATCACCTTCCTGATCATAAATATGGGTCACTGAATTGCCGGTTGCTGTAGTGCCATCGCCAAAGTCCCATTCGAAGAATTGAAGCTCGTCAGCGGCCTTCACTGAAAAGGATACTTCCAAACCACGGCAAATTCCCTCGCTGGTAATCGGACCATTTGTGCCAGAATTTACAGGGAGTAGCTCAAGGTTCAGATTCTTCAGACTTACTCCGGTTGCATAACCAAAGGATTCAATGACACCATAACCATATACATAGGCAATGAATCCGCTATCGGATGAAATCGTATGATTTCCGGCTTCAATCTCCAATTGAGCGTACGATAACTCCGGATTACCCGGTACGTCGTTGAATTGATCGGAAATCACAGCTTCATCTAATGTGAGCAAATCCAAGCCGGAGGTTTTGCTAACAATATTCAAATAGTAGTTTTCAATTACAGTTACCTGTAAAGCATTAAAAGTGATCCGGTCAAGCAATTGCTCGTCAGGACTTATCACGATCATAAACGGGTCCCCTGTGACATTATCACACTGCTGACTTCTGCTGAATTGAGTTACGGATATTGGTTTGCTGGCTGTTATGGTTTGGGCTCCTGAGATTAGACGTTGATGAAACTTGCCTGCGTCTAGCGTAACAAGAGGTTCTCCATCCATTAGAATTTCGGTTGAATCTTCGGCAGCTACGAACTTATAGATATCACCGCCAAGCCTGGTTCGAAGCGGCACCAGTGTAAAGTTTTTTCCCCACGTACTCACCGGATACATCTGTTCGAAGAGGTGGTCCTGTTGCCCACCGCATTGACCTACCCGGGTCCATTCATTGCCCCCGAATACGGCAAAATTCTTACAATTTATGGTATCAATACCAGATATTTTTGTCCCGGTTAAGTCTCCAAAGGAGGATTGTATTTGGTATACATCTCCGGCATCTAACGTAATAGTAAATGGCACTCCAGCCGGCTTTCCTTCAAGAGTAGAAACACTGGGAGTGATGGATATTTGGGTGTTGTCCTCTACGCTAACTACAATGAACTCTGAGAATAGTGAAGGGCCTCCACCATCGGGTTCCCTGTGAGCAGTAACAAAGTACTCGTTTCCCAGGGCAGTGACAGGCAATATTACCGCTACATCCGCACTTAGTGATCTGCTGTTTAATGCATAGACTGAAACTATATCATTAGATGTAATGTGAACCGCCTGCTTTCGTATGATGCCCGAACTATTTGCCATCGCCAAATGCGTTGGCAGAATTATCCTGGTGGTAGAGTCACTGGAAACTAAAAATTCCTGAGTCCAGCCGGTGCCCATTATTTCAATTGTGCCTCCGGTCGAATCCCTGGCGCTGATATACACCTCTAAAAGTGCTTTTCCTCCAACGTCAAATTCTCCCGTAAATCGGTAAATTCCATCGATGATTTCGATCACTTGATGATTTTCCATGAAGCCAAACCAAAATTCTTTCCCCTCTGTAGATAATACCTGGGCATTCCCTGCATAAGAGCTTATAAGAATGAGGATGGTGAGTAGCTTTCTAATTTTTGGTATTTGACAGCGTCGTGAATAATAATCTTTGACCCAAAATTTAAAACCAAAGTTTAAAATCCAAACCCCAAATGTCAAAATTCCAGGCAATTACAAATGTCCAAATCCCGAAATCCAAAACAGTCACACCGTCGAAATGAAGATCCCTGATTAGTGTTGACCACTTTTGGTTAATAATTCATCATTAAATATGGACAATGAAGGTCTTCGGTTAATTGGCAACAAGGACCAGTCCTTTTCAAAATCCATGGGTGAAACATCGTTTAAGTTTTCATGGGTTCTTTTTTGATTATAATGGTCAACCGCTCTTTTGACATACCTTTTCAGTTGATAGAAATTGGTCGGCTTCCAGTAATGCAAATATTCTTCTTTCAAGGTCCTGTGAAAGCGCTCTGCATACGCATTATCCTGAGCGGTTAGCCCCATGCTGATATCACATCGGTTGGATTTTAGTAGGTCTACATATTCTTCGTAGATGTATTGACCTCCTCTGTCGGAATGATGGATCCGGGGAGGGGGATGATCTTTCAAGGCAATGAGCAATGCCTTTACGTTCGCTGTAGCCCGCATATGATCCGATACCTGGTAGCCTACTATTTTTCGGGTATAGATATCCAGAATAAAGACCCCGTAATAAAACCGGTTTCCCACTTCTATGAAGGTGATGTCTGATTGCCAGACCGTTGAAGGAGACGTTAGTTCAAATCCTTTGATCAGGTTTGGATAATAAAGCTTCGAAGCCCGGGTAGTTCGTTTATAGTTCTTGGCTCTTCTCAAACGGTAACCAAGACTCATTAAAAGGTCTACAAAGCGATCTCTGCCGATAAATCCGGGTTTTAAGGTCCGGTACATTTTTTCCACCCCACAACCAGGATGTTCCTGGCGTATCCCATCAGCTTCCAGGACCAGCTGTTCTACCTTTTGATCAAAGACAGCTTGCCTGGTTGCATACTGATGTATTGCCTGTTTGCTGATTCCTATGGCACGATAGAGCTGATTCATCGAGAAATTTACTTTCCTTTGGTTTTTCCGGAACCAGTTGATTGTGGGGTGTCGAAGTTTTTTTTCAGATCGATATCCAATTCCTCCTTGGCCAGATCGATCATCTTTTCGTAATAATCAATCTTGATCTGTTTTTGACCTACCACACGTTCCAACTCCTTAATCCGTTTTTCTAAATCGTTAACCTTTGATGTAGTGCTTTTTTTCATCTCCAGAATTCGATAGCCTCTCTCGTTAAAGGTAGAGAATTTGTAGATCCAACGGTAAATGTTTGCGTTGTTGATCCCATGAAGTTTCTCCAGTTGAGGGACACTGTACTTTCCACTTTCAAATTCCGTAACAATGGCCCGCTTCAATTCATCACTGAATACTCGCTTCTTTCGAATGGCTTTTTGGGTTGCTTTCATATAAGTCGATCGTTTAAAAAGTGGTCAACCTATATCAGGGACGTACAAAAATGGGCAATGGGCAATCGTTAATCGGCAATGGTTAATGTCTTTGAACCCTGAACACTGATTAGGGAACCCTAAATGAATTGAATAGTGCTTTAATTGAACGCTGACTGAAGATCCCTGATTAGTGTTGACCACTTTTGGTTAATAATTCATCATTAAATATGGACAATGAAGGTCTTCGGTTAATTGGCAACAAGGACCAGTCCTTTTCAAAATCCATGGGTGAAACATCGTTTAAGTTTTCATGGGTTCTTTTTTGATTATAATGGTCAACCGCTCTTTTGACATACCTTTTCAGTTGATAGAAATTGGTCGGCTTCCAGTAATGCAAATATTCTTCTTTCAAGGTCCTGTGAAAGCGCTCTGCATACGCATTATCCTGAGCGGTTAGCCCCATGCTGATATCACATCGGTTGGATTTTAGTAGGTCTACATATTCTTCGTAGATGTATTGACCTCCTCTGTCGGAATGATGGATCCGGGGAGGGGGATGATCTTTCAAGGCAATGAGCAATGCCTTTACGTTCGCTGTAGCCCGCATATGATCCGATACCTGGTAGCCTACTATTTTTCGGGTATAGACATCCAGAATAAAGACCCCGTAATAAAACCGGTTTCCCACTTCTATGAAGGTGATGTCTGATTGCCAGACCGTTGAAGGAGACGTTGGTTCAAATCCTTTGATCAGGTTTGGATAATAAAGCTTCGAAGCCCGGGTAGTTCGTTTATAGTTCTTGGCTCTTCTCAAACGGTAACCAAGACTCATTAAAAGGTCTACAAAGCGATCTCTGCCGATAAATCCGGGTTTTAAGGTCCGGTACATTTTTTCCACCCCACAACCAGGATGTTCCTGGCGTATCCCATCAGCTTCCAGGACCAGCTGTTCTACCTTTTGATCAAAGACAGCTTGCCTGGTTGCATACTGATGTATTGCCTGTTTGCTGATTCCTATGGCACGATAGAGCTGATTCATCGAGAAATTTACTTTCCTTTGGTTTTTCCGGAACCAGTTGATTGTGGGGTGTCGAAGTTTTTTTTCAGATCGATATCCAATTCCTCCTTGGCCAGATCGATCATCTTTTCGTAATAATCAATCTTGATCTGTTTTTGACCTACCACACGTTCCAACTCCTTAATCCGTTTTTCTAAATCGTTAACCTTTGATGTAGTGCTTTTTTTCATCTCCAGAATTCGATAGCCTCTCTCGTTAAAGGTAGAGAATTTGTAGATCCAACGGTAAATGTTTGCGTTGTTGATCCCATGAAGTTTCTCCAGTTGAGGGACACTGTACTTTCCACTTTCAAATTCCGTAACAATGGCCCGCTTCAATTCATCACTGAATACTCGCTTCTTTCGAATGGCTTTTTGGGTTGCTTTCATATAAGTCGATCGTTTAAAAAGTGGTCAACCTATATCAGGGACGTACAATGCCCCTTTCCCAGGAACTTTCCCCCGCTGGCGGGGGTGCAGGGGGTGGCCTGAATAAATCCCAAATCTCACCCTGAAGTATATGAAATATAACTTCAGGGCTAAACCATTCCAAAGCAGCAAACCCAAGGACCAAACAAGGAGTAGGGACATAGTGGCTTTGCGGCTTTGGGCCTTGGCGAGAAATAGTACTTCTCCAAAGCTCCAATCCCCCAGCTCCACGCCCCCCAAAAATCCGCAATCTGAAATCGTCAAATCTGCAATCCCCTCCCCCCCCCGTCCTTGAGAAGTACAATTCAAGGAGAGCTAAGTGCCACAAGTACCATTTTTCTACAATTAGACGGATTTTTTCTACCTACCAGTATTGACATTGGATGAAAATCTTCTGATCTTACCATTGAGATACTCGTCTTTCTTCGTCTTTTCTTTTTCGGGTATCTGCTTTAGGCTATTCAGTTTTTTTCTTTCGCGTTGTTGGTTTTTCTTTTGGACACCTGATTTAATGGCTGCAAAGGATTAGCTCATTGGCTTTCAAAGGTCGCAACATTGTTTGCGAACCCAGCCCCCTTATCTAAACAATCCAGCAAATAATTCACTTAAACCACTAAAAATTATCAATTATGGAAAATTCATTACCTCATCTTTTGAAAGTGCCATGGAGGCAAAAACAAAAGCCCATCCAATGGATCTTGGCGGCGTTGTTCCTCCTTGCACCGATTTGGGCCAATGCCCAGGTCAGCGGCACCATCCTTGATGAGAACTCCGAACCCATCGCAGGGGTGACGGTTGTTATCATGGGGACTACCACCGGTACCATTACCGACATCGATGGTAATTACAGTATTGACGCTGGTACCGACCAGGTACTTGTGTTTACTTACGTGGGCTATACAGGTCAGGAAATAACCGTAGGCGCTCAATCGGTCATCGATACTCAGCTTGCGTTGGACATTACCCAACTGGAGGAGCTGGTTGTGACCGGTTACACCACCGAAAGAAGACAAGATTTAACCGGGGCAATTGCTGTAGTCGACGTAGATGCGGTAAGAAATATTCCTACCGGCAATATGGTGAAATCCTTGCAGGGACGAGTTGCGGGTTTGTTTGTTGAATCGGATGGCAATGTCGACGGCCGTCCACAACGGATAATGATTCGGGGAGTGAATACACTTGGCAATAATGACCCATTGTACATTATTGATGGTGTACCTACCACCAATTCGTTTGTGTTTCAGACTTTAAATCCGGCTTCAGTTGAAAGCATCCAGGTTTTGAAAGATGCCGCCGCCTCATCGATCTACGGCTCCAGGGCCGCAAATGGCGTTATCGTCGTGACGACAAAACAGGGGTCTCGAGAAAAAATAAATATTGACATCACTTCCAGCGTAAAGATGAACAGCTGGGGCCGCCAGGAAGACGAGGTGATGACCTCCCTGCAGCTGGGAGAGGCGCGTTGGCTCGGGGCTGTAAATGACGGGACTGACCCCGTCACCTTGAACGCTAATTTTCTCTACGATTGGAATGGAGATTTCAACAATCCTGTTTTGAATAACGTTACTCTGGTTACTCCGGTAGGGGGAGATCCCAATTTCCCTGCAGCAAATACCCGTTGGTGGGAACACCTGGTTAGAAAAGAGTCGTGGGTCTTTTCCAATGAACTGGCCATATCCGGTTCAACCGAAAATAGCAATATGTTATTGAATCTGGCTCACTATGCAGATAACGGACAGTATATATTTACCGGTTATAAGCGAATCCAGGCCCGGTTGAATCTGTCAACCAACTTTGCTGACGACAAAATAACTGTTGGTACAAATCTTATGGTAATGCGATCGGAAAGAAAGCAGGACGCTGAGCGCACTTTTGGTATTGCCAGGAATGCTCTATCAGGGTTTGGTGATCAGGTCGGATATGCCGGCAGGCATTTTTTAGCGCCTACTTTCCCTGCATATGGATTGGATGGGACCCCTGGAGGCCCTATCGGCGCCGGTTACACCGATGCCGAAAGCGGCCTTGTGACTGCATTTTATGGTAAATGGGACCGGTATAACCAGGTTGCTACGTTCGGGAATGTGTATTTGGACATAAAGCCGATCGAAAATTTGGTTTTAAGGACAAGCTACGGACTTGATTATAATCATTTCAAGGAGAAAAATATCGATCCAATATGGCAGAACGGTTTTATGAGTAATGATGTAAACAGTTTGGATATTTTCACGACTGACGATGTACGCCGAACCTGGTCTACTACCGCCAACTACACGTTGAATGCCGGACCAAACAGGGTCAATTTTCTGGCCGGTGTGGAAGCGATATGGAATGACTTCGACACCTATTATGTTGGCAGAAGAGATTTTGCCGTAAACGATCAGGAAGAATTTTATGTCCTGAGTGCCGCCACCGGCGAAACCCAAAGCAACCAGCTTACCACCGGTAATCGTTTATTATCCTATTTCGGGAAAATAAACTACGCCTTTTCAAACCGGTACCTGGCGGCGGTTACGATACGCCGCGATGGCTCCTCACGTTTTGGTACAGAAAATCAATATGGCACTTTTCCTGCAGTAAGCGTTGGATGGAGAATAAACAACGAGCAATTTTTCCAGTCGAATTTTGTTTCGGATCTGAAGCTAAGGGTTAGCTGGGGTCAGGTCGGTAATCAGGAGATAGGCGACAAGGCCAGGTTTGCGCTGTATGAAACCAGGTATGGATATCTGTTTAACAATGGGGTAGGATTCCCTGGTTTCTGGACTCCCCATGGGACGGCTTATGACCTTGAAGGCAATGATGGAGGCAACTTGCCCTCGGGCTTCGTATCGGTTCAGGCCGGAAACGATGAGCTGAAATGGGAAACAACGGAAGAAATAAATATAGGTCTGGACTTCGCCTTCCTGGACGACAGGCTGCACGGCGCATTTGACTACTTTACCAGGGAAACTACTGATATTTTAATTCAACCTCCCATTGCCAGTGCTGTAGGTGAAGGTAAAGTGAAGTGGCTAAACGGTGCCACCAAGGAAAACAAAGGCTTCGAGCTGGTATTAGGATGGCGGGATGAAAAACCGGATTTTTCGTATAGCATACTGGGAAATGTAAGCAGATTTAAGGACAAAATCACCGAATTACCGGAAGAGGTACGTACGGCTTATCCAGGCAATTCGGAGCAAACCATTTTGGGACACTCTGAATATACTTATTTCGGATATCGGACAAGTGGGCTTTTCCAAAGCGATGCTGAGGTGGATGCCCACGCAACCCAAATAGGGGCAGGACCCGGACGATTAAGATATGTTGATCTCAATAGTGATGGGGTCATCGATGCATTGGATCAGGAGTACTTTGCAACCTATCTGCCCGATTTTGTCTATGGGCTGCAGCTAGACTTCATTTATAAAAACTTCGATCTTCAAATTTTTGGTACCGGGGTGCAGGGCAGATCCGGCCCTCACAGGAGCATTAGTTGCAATAATCGTACTGTATCCACGGGGGCGAACAGTTGTCCAGGCGTACTGAACGGGTGGACGCCACAAAATCCAAACTCGACCACTCCGCGTCCGACGTTAGTAGATAACAATCTTGAGCGCAGGTCTTCGGATTTTACCATTAGAAACACTTCCTATTTTAAACTGCGCCAATTACAATTGGGATATACGGTGCCCCGGGAGCTGTTGAGTTCAATACGAATTGATCGATTGAGATTTTTCCTGATGGCCGAAAACCTGTTTTGGATACAGGACAAAGATTTCCCGGGTCGGGATGCTGAAAATGTGACACTGGTACAGAGGGCAGGAGAAGTAAGTGTGTTCGATCTGTCGAGAACGGGTGATGCCTTTCCGAAAGCCACCTCGTTAGTTCTGGGATTGAATCTTACATTTAACTAAGACGGTTGACGGTTTCTCCACAAAACTTTAGAATAAAGTCTAATAAATAAAAAGAATTGAATCATGAAATTTAATATTATATCTATACTCTTAGCGACAAACTTACTGATTCTTGGGTGTGGCGATGGGGAGTTCCTTGAGTACAAACCAAGAGGAACGTTAATTGAAGAGGATGTTGTCACTGTTGAAAATCTCGACAAGTTGGTGGTAGCAGGCTATGCTTCGATGGGAAATGATTTTTGGTTCGGACCGCTCACTTCAATGTGGGTATACGGAAGCGTTCGGTCGGATGATGCCCACAAAGGGGGAGGAAGTATTGCTGACCAGGGCGTAATCAATACCTTTGAGCAATATAACCTTACTCAAGCCGAGCAGGCGGGCAGACAATGGTATCTTCCCTCCACCTGGGAGGGCTACTACGAAATTATTTCCAGGGTAAATTTTGCTTTAAAAGCATTGAATCAGGCAACCGACGCTGAATTTCCAATGAGAACTGTGCGCATTGCCGAAATGCGTTTCATCCGAGGTCACGCTCATTTTATGGCCAAAAGAATTTTTAAGTTCATTCCGTTTATAGATGAAAACCTTACCGATGATGAAATAAAGGAAACATCAAACCGGGTATATACCAGCGACGAGTTGTACGACAAAATTGCCGAGGATTTTCAATTTGGCGTGACCAACCTTCCGGCGACGCAGCCGGAGGTGGGCAGGGCCAATCAAATGTCCGCCAGCGCTTATTTGGCCAAGCTACGGCTTTATCAGGCCTACGAACAGGATGACAACCACCAGGTAATTAACATTAATCAGTCAAGGTTAAATGAAGTGGTAACGTTGCTCGACAATGTGATCAATTCAGGTCAGTACGCCTTGCAACCTGATTTTGGTGAAAATTTCCTATTTGGATTCGATAATGGTCCTGAATCAATATTTTCTGTTCAGTATTCCATAAGTGATGGAACTCCATTCGGAAGACTGCAAATGGGCACCAGCCTTAGCTACAGCTTGGCTCCTTTCTATAGTTGTTGTTGGTTTCATTTACCCAGCCAGGACATGGTGAATGCTTTTAGAACCGATGCCAATGGCCTTCCCTTGTTTGATACCTTCAATGATGTGCGGTTGGGAGATTCTGACCTTACTCCTAATGGCGTGACGGTTGATCCCCGGATCGACCATACCGTTGGTATCCAGGGCCACCCCTTTAAATACCAGCCTGATATTCTTTATGACCATAGCTGGGAACGTGTTTCTGTATTATATGGTGGTTTTGGAAACATGAAAGAACAGCAATCGCACAGATGTAGCTGTTTTTTCAAGAGAGGACCTTTTTTCGGATCTTCGGTGGATCTTCGGGTCATCCGTTATGGTGATGTTCTCCTCATGAAAGCCGAAGCGCTCATTGAGCTGGGCCGACACGACGAGGCCAGGCCCCTTATCAACCAGATAAGGGTAAGAGCCCAGAACAGCACCGGTATGCTGAAACATATGGACGGCAGTGATCCTTCCAATTTCTTTATAGGTGAATACGACACAAGTTTTCCATGGACCCAGGACAACGCTCGCAGGGCCCTGCAGTGGGAACGAAGAATGGAATTCGCAATGGAAGGGGACCGGTTTTTCGACCTGGTGCGTTGGGGCATGGCAGAACCCGTACTTAACGCCTATGTCAACCGGGAAAAGCAGCTGTTTGCCTATCTGGAAAACGCACAATTCACCGCCGGCAGGGATGAATATTATCCTATTCCTCAAATAGAGATAGACTTTACCAGAGGTCTGTATGTGCAGAACGTAGGCTACTGATCGAAGCTGGATTTAGACTCATCATAATTACTTGGTAAGGGGACGGATCGTTGGATTCGTCCCCTTACTTTTTGTTCTGAGTTCAGGGTTCTGAGTTCAGGGCCGGACTACAGATGCAGCTATCGGAATCCACAAAGAATTAGGACCAGGATTTCCGGAATCAGTTTATGCATCATTTTGTCAGAATCGCTGATTACTGGATTAAGAGGATTGCACAGATATTGATATGACGGAATTGAAACATAAAGAGATAAAGAAAAAATTAATGGCGCTTCATTTGAAGTGCATAAAATTTTTAGGCAACGGTTTTCAGGAAGTGATTTATCAACGAGCTTTAACACATGAAAACTTTGGCAGCAAAAGTCTGACGTTCAGACGCTAATATTAAGCAATCCGCGAAATCATTAAATCTGTGTTAATCAGTGATCCAAACAAAGAATGCAAATCAAAAATGAGAGAGGTGAGCCTAAGAGTATTAACCCTTCTACTAATTGCGATGATCTCGTTCACAACCACCACCGCCCAACAGTTTCAACGGGTGGAAGACCTGGCGAAAATAGACCATATACAGAACAGTAATGGTGTAGCCGTCGCTGACTACGACCAGGACGGCGACCTGGATATATTCATAGTCGGGATTGCGTCATTTGATCCTTCGGATGAAACCACCTGGAATCGGCTATTGAGAAATAATGGGGATGCCACTTTTGAGGAGGTAACCCTGGAAGCCGGGTTTGAAGATCAGTTTGTCAATAACGACGCCTCCGCTTTGCTGGGTGAGAAAACCGGGGCTGCCTGGGGTGATTATGACAATGATGGCTTTCCGGACCTGTTTTTGACCAACAGCCGGCTCGATCAGCTCTACCACAATGAGGGAGACGGCACTTTTGTGGATGTCACAGAAGTAGCGGGTGTATCTGGTTGTTTTGACTGTATTAGTAACAGTGGTCTTTGGTGGGATCATGACCGCGATGGCGACCTGGATTTGTATGTGAGCGTCTTTAATGAGGAGAACAAGATCTACGAGAATGCGGGTGGCGGTTCTTTTGAGGATATTACTGGTCAAATGTTTCTGGATGATCCTGGAGCCACCTGGGCCAGTGTACCGCTTGATGTCGACAGAGACGGATGGCCGGACCTCTATGTTGTCAATGACTTTTTCGAAAACAAATTCTACCTGAACCTGGAGGGGCAAAGATTCACTGACGCCTCAGCTTCATATGGATTAAATGACAATGGTGATGGCATGGGAGTTGCGATAGGCGATTACAATAATGACGGTTTCTTTGATATTTATGTCACCAATATTCACGCAAGACATACTAATCCCTTGTTCACAAACACAGGTAACCAGGGGTTTCTGGACATGGCCCAAGAAATGGGCGTAACCAACTCCGGCTGGGGCTGGGGAACCCAATTTCTGGACTATGATCATGATGGAGACGAGGATCTTTACGCGGTCAACGGGGTGGTCGAGGAATACCTGATAGAGATCTCCGAACAAGGTGAGGTTAATAATTTCTTGTTCAAAAACACGTTGATGGAGGGAGTTGATGGTTTTTTGGATGTGTCAGCCCAAACCGGAACGGGAGATACAGCCAAGAGCCGGGGATTGGAAGTCTTCGACTATGATGGGGATGGGGATCTGGATCTTCTGGTGTCCAATGTTGAAGGATCACCGTTCTTGTACCGGAATGAGATCATCAAAGACAGTCAAACCGATACAGCCAATTGGATACAAATATGGCTTGAGGGGACCACCTCCAACAGGGATGCAATAGGCACCGAAGTAAAAGTAACCGTGGCCGGAGAATCCTTTTACCGCTGGCATCACGGAGCCGGATTTCTTAGCCAGAGCTTGAAGCCGGTCCATTTTGGTCTTGCCTCGGCTCAGATCATCGATGAGATCCGGGTCACCTGGCCCAGCGGACAGGTAGATGCCGTTTTTGATGTGGCTGCAAATCAGACCCTTCGCCTGAAAGAAGGCGACAATCCGGTAATCACCGGGGTGGAAGATGAAATTGCGAAACGATCCATTAAGGTCTACAATTATCCCAATCCGTTTTCCGGTTCCACCACTTTTCGGTTTGAACTAGCAAAACCCGGTGCTGTGGATCTGCGGATATTTTCAATCACGGGGATGGAAGTATTTAAATTGAATAGGGCCAATCATAATGCAGGTTCAGTGGAAATTAACTGGGCAGGTGATGACAAAAATGGTAACGAGGTGGCCCCGGGGGTCTATTTTTATAGCGCGGATTTTGCGGGTAATCTGGTTAGGGGGAAGCTGGTGAAGATGGAGTAGGATGGATATCCGATCGACGATTAACGGGCGCCAGGGGCGCCATTTTCGATTTTTGAAGTGACCTGCCGCACTGCCTTATGTTGTAAATCCTAAATCCGAAACTCAAAATCCCAAGCAAGTCCAAAGCACCAAACCGAAATGACCAAACAAATCTCAACTGACCATTTAAAGACCCGGGCAGCTTTGGTTTGAAATTTGGAGCTTCAGGTTTGCATGGTTTTTTTGGGATTTTCGATTTGGGGTTTTGTAACCGTCCTAAAGGCCTGACATCTCGCTCAAAGTCTCCTTATCCGAAAGATTCCTTTGGAAAAGGGGCTTTGAGGCATGAAGGCCCCGATTTCTGTGTGTAGGCCTGTAAAGGCTCTCTGAGGTGAATTTAATTGACGAGAACAAAAAAAATTAGTATTTTGTATAATGCCACGGAATCCACAAATCATGAAAACCGCAGTTATTAGAACTGCCACAATTGCAGTTTGTTTAATATACATCGGGGCCTGTACCTCCATGCAAAATGGAACCGACAGCGACGATGTCCTGATTGCCGATTTTGAAGCCGGCGCTTTCGAAGATTGGTCAGTACATGGTGATGCATTTGGTGACGGTCCGGTTCCCGGGCCGATCGGTGGGCAGGGGAGCCTGCAAAATTTCAAGGACAGTGGGTTTGTGAACTCATTTCATGGAGGAGACGGTACAACAGGCATTTTGACCAGTCCGGAGTTCACCATCAATAGAAAGTATCTGAAATTCCTGATCGGCGGGGGTAAGCATGAGGATAAGACCGGAATTCAGCTGGAGGTCGATGGGAAAATTGTCCGCAGTGAAACCGGTCATGATAACCACACCTTATGGTCCATCGCCTGGGATGTGAATGAGTTGGCCGGGAAGACCGGCCGTTTAAAAATTGTGGACCAGGTCACAGAAAAATGGGGACACATTACCGTAGATCATATCATCTTAAGTGATCTGGCCGGTCCGATTATCACCTATCAGGAGTTCACACAGGAAGAATCATTGAAAAGAGCCACTGATGCTTTAACAGCTGCCATTCCTAAGGCCGAGACCAGTGTTGAACGTCCCGTCTATCATTTTCACCCGCCTGCCCAATGGATGAATGATCCCAATGGTCCCCTATATTACAAAGGTTATTACCACGTTTTCTATCAATACAATCCCTACGCCGATACCTGGGGGCGCATGCACTGGGGCCACGCCCGCAGCAAAGACCTGGTACACTGGGAGCATCTTCCAATTGCGCTTTGGCCCTCGCATGAGCTTGGAGAACAGCACTGCTATTCCGGTAGCGCTACCATCACCGGTGAAGGCAAACCGATGCTTTTTTATACCAGCGTACCGTTCAGGACAAATGCAGAGATCGGAAAGTATCGTCACCGCGAGGAATGGGCGGCCATAAGCGACGATGATATGATGACCTGGACCAAAATACCTCACCTCATCGAGCACACCACTAAGGAGGGAGAACGCATCTCGGCTCAGGACCCATTCGTATTTAAGCGCAATAATAAAACCTATTTGGTTTCCACCTCCAAGAGCGGATATAATACAACACAGAGCCTGCATATTTATGAAGCAGTCGATCAGTCATTGACTAAATGGGATCATAGGGGGGAGTTCTTCGATAAAGTCATGGCCTGCCCCAATTTGGTGAACTTCGGAGATAAATGGGCCCTTATGCTAATGCGGCATTATTATGTAGGGACAATTGATTGGGAAACGTTCAGGTTGGAGGCCAGGAAGATTGATGATCTGGTCTACGGCACCGACTTTAACGCTCGAGCCTCCAACATATTGTTTGATGATGATAAGGGGCGGGTGATTTTTTTGACATGGATCAGCCGTAGAAAAAATTACGACCATCCTGGTCGTGGTTGGGCCGGGTGCCTGAGTTTGCCCACGGAAATATCATTGGGTAATGACGACCATTTGATTTTCAAACCAATTGAAGAATTGAAAGTTCTGAGGGGCAACGAACAGGAGATCCAGCCATTTGATTTGGCCAACGAAGCCCGGCTCATTCCTGAATTTAAAGGTGACGTAAAAGAGATGAAGTTCACAATCAGGCCAACTGACAATGCTACGTTTGGAATCCGGGTAAGAGTTTCTGAAGACGGAACCCGGGGAGTTTCTTTCAACTTTTCCAGCGGCAAACTTCTGGTAGATGGACATGGCGAACAAGCCACTGAGGTTTCCTATGTGCTTAGGGAGGATGGCACTTTGTCGGTTCACATTTTCCTGGATAACGCAATCCTGGAATATTTTCTAAACGAGGGTACAGGTTATGGTGTGCAATACATGCACAGCGATGTGGAGGATACCGGCGTGGAGCTGTTTTCGAGATCAGGCAAAATAAGAGTGGAGTCCGGTAAAGCCTGGGATTTAAATCCGGCGCAGTTTACCTATTCGGAAGAGTTTTTGAATCAATAAAGTATGCTCGTTCCCTTCCGGATCTTTTTCTCTGGTGTCTCTGTGTAATCCTCCGCGGCTCTCTGAGGTCAATTTAAACATACCTTAAATCACAAATCCCAAACCACAAATGGCGAAATTCCAGACAAATCCAAAGCACCAAATCGAAAGGGTCAAACACGTGGACTTTTTGTTGCGTCTACTGAATAACTAATCTCAAGAAGTAGATACTCAGTCGCTTTCAGATGCACGAATGGTTTGAGTATCCATATTGATATTCGGTTCTTAGGCCAGGGGGCCCGTGATAGTTTCAAGGCTGTTTCGCAAAGTTTCCCTGAGGATCGTCAAGATTCCTCGCTCCGCCTGGCTCCGCGAAGGCGAGGCACGAAGTCATGGATTATGTAATTCTTCTCTCAGCGTATCTTAGCGCTTCATTGCGTATCTCCGCGTAATAGCCTTTTAGGGAACAGCCTTTTCGCAAATTATTTATAGTGATGTTCGATTGCTTAAATCGTGGGGACTTGGCAGAGACAAATAATTGCACCCAAAAACGGCAAGCAGAGAATCAAAGTTTTCGCTCGACCGCTAGTCCAATTAGAATTCGGACGCCATCGACCCAAGCCCCAATTCGAAAGATCCATTGCATAATTCGGGATTTATTCTAATTTTATTCATCCAAAGCTGATAACTCTCAAAACCTTGACTTGATTCACTATGGAAACCAAAAAAACCTTCCGCTCAAGAAGAAACTTTGTGAAAACCGGGCTTATTACCGCCGGTTCACTGTTCCTCGCCCCACGGGTGTTGGGACGACGGGTTAGCACAGCTCCCAGGAACCCCATGACCCTGTTGTTCTTCGATGACCACTATTTGAATAGATGGGAAAATTTAAGCCGGCGTGTGGGTCAGCCGGAGCTGGTGCCGGAAGCGACCTTCAGGGATCCCGATCATTGGACTGCCTCCGGATATCCAACCGTCTTTCGGCACGAATCGGGCATCTGGCGATGCCTTTATCAGGGCAAATCCCTGGAAATGACCCTGGGAAATGACACCCAACAGCAGAGATATCCCTTGGTAGCCGAAAGCGAGGATGGCATAGGATGGAGAATCCCCGATCTTACCAAACGCGTGCCGCTAGCCAATAGAAAATACCCTCACCAGTTGTTTCCGGTTGATCAGTTCAGAGAGTGGGACTGCTATTATGACGAGAGGGCCGAAGATCCTAACGAGCGGGTGAAGGGTATGGTCACCAACTATGGTGATCAGACGCACCTTTGGACCTCGCCCGATGGATTGACATGGAAGAAGATAGAAGGCGTGCAGTGGAGGCCCGGTACTCCGGATCCTCCCAGCACAGCATTCTGGAATCAAGTCCGGGGGACGTATGTCATCAGTGCTCGTCCGACCCCCAAAACCCACCCCCGGCGGGTTGCTTTTTCCGAGACCAAAGACTGGCGCTCGTTCAGCGACCATGAGCTGATCCTGGCGGCCGACGCTCTGGACACTCCCCTGGCTCAACTTTACGGCATGCCGGTGTTCCCATATGAAGGCAAGTTCATCGGTTTGCTATGGATCTACCACACCGAGCCCAAAAGCATGCGGAAGTACTGGGAAGGCACGACCGACATCCAGCTGACCTACAGCTACAACGGCTGGCATTTTCAGCGAACACTGCGGGAACCCTTTATGCCCAATCCAGAACCGGGAGAGCCGGGAGCGGGCGTGATGCGACCTCACTGTATGCTGGTTGACGACGACGATTCAATCAGGATATATTCCAGTTCGTCCACGCTGGAGCATGGATATCACATCAACGATTTTATGGAAAGGCAGCGTATTGTTGGAACGGCCGAGGGGAAGGATCATGGTGCCATTTTGATGCACCGACTGCGCCGCGACGGATTTGTTTACCTGAAGTCAAATGCCGGACCGGGCATGTTGGGTACGAGACCGTTGTATTGGAATGGAGGTGAAGTTCGTCTCAACGTACAATCCGGACACGAAGTCCGGGTACAGGTAACCGATCCCCTTGGAGAGGTGCAAGAGGGTTATAGTTTCGCCGATTGCGAGCCGTTCATGGGGGATGATTTATACTGGACACCCGTCTGGAAGAACGGCCGCGAATTGAAGGAATTTGCTAACAAAGGGATTCGCCTGGAGATAGAATTGAATAACGCCCGCATCTACGCCATCCGAGGAGACTTTATACCCATGTCCGCCCGGGAGACCCGACGTTACAATGAAAGCGGAGAAGAGCCGGTGTATCGTCCTGGTTTTTGAGTATGGCGTGAGATTTAGAGAATAAGGATTGACACTGGCTGCCATCCCCATATCGCCCTTAATGATAAGCTCATATATATTTAAGATCTGAGTTTCAAAATTCCAAAAACCACCCTGGGTGTTCAAACGTAAATGACGACTATAAAAAAGAGAAAGGACCCGGCAAAGTGAATCACTATGAATGTGGAAAAGAAACGCGCTATAAGAAGAAGAAAGAGGTGTCCCGAGAGGAACTGGATAAGTACGCGATTTACAACAGGGTGATCGTTATTCGTGGAGGCTTTATCAGAGGTCAAAACGGGAATCGGCATGACCCGTGATCCGAACGAGAAAAGCTAATGAGCTGGCCTCAAACGGCCTAGGAAAAGCTCTAGAGTTACGCTTGATCTTTCCTCCCAGTCAACCGTGTAAAGGTTATTTGATCAGCCCATTTAACATAAAGATTATTATTTCAAGGGATGGCATCCAGCACAGGTCCTTTCTCTTTTTTATAGTCGTCATTTACGTTTGAAATTTACTACTTATATTGGGGGTAATGCCGCTATTGGCAGCAGAATATATGTTATATGGCAACGATAGACCCTGAAAGACATCAAGAACAAAATTATTTTAAATAACCGTTACGAAGATTAAACATGAAACGTAGAGAATTCGGTAAAGCACTGGTCGGTGGATTCGCTGGCGCGGCAACGGGCAACGTGGTGAATTCGCGCCCGGTGCAAGCTAACGATTCACCCCCACCTCGGAAAAAGGCGCAGATGTATGTTGCCGAGGATCATTGGGATCTGTTCACGCCAGAGCACATACAATACCTGCAACGTCAAGGTGTCAAACACCTCACAGTCGAGCATATCAAGCGATCCGTTGAAGGTGAATGGGACCTTGATGAACTCAGGCGCATACGCGACATCGCCGACAAAAACGACTTGACCATCTGCATGCTCAATTTTTCACTCATCCGGTCCAGTGAACATCACGAGAATAGTACCAACCATATCATGGCCGGAACGGTCGGTGAACGGGATCGTCAGATCGATATCATCGCCGGTAATATCGAGAAGGCGGCGAAGATTGGCGTACCGGTGATGCGTTATCACTGGCGGGTGGTGTCCGATACTTACCGCAATGGTCAGGTGAAAGGCAAAGGCGGCAACACATTCCTGTCGTGGAACCTGCCGGACAACTGGCAAACATTAAAACCGACGAAGGCTGGCCGCGTCACGCTGGACGAGTTCTGGGAACGCATGAGCTATTATCTGGAACGGATTATGCCGGTCGCCGAGGAACACGGTGTCAAGATCGCCTGTCACCCGCCCGACCCACCGCTGCCCCCAGGTTATCGTGGTGTGGATACCTGGAATTACGACACATTCAATGGCCTCAAGGAATACAACGCGCTGACTAACAGCCCCAACTTTGGTTTCCTGATGTGCATGGGCACTATCGGTGAGGGACTGGAGAATCCAGGGAATGATGAACTGGAGAACATTGTCAGGTACTTCGGTGAGCGCAACAAGATATTTGCGGTGCACCTGCGCAACATCAAAGGCAGTCGGGATCATTTTACAGAATGGTATCCGGACAGCGGCGACATGGACTTTTACAAAGTGATTAAAACACTCCACGATGTGGAGTATTCGGGCGCTGTCCTGCCCGACCACATGCCAAGCCTCCCCAATCACCCGGACGATCCCGATCGCAAACAGGCATACGCCTTTGGTTTCGGTTACATTAAGGCGATGATTCAGGCGGTTAATTCCGGGGCATGAAAGAAAGTGTGACAAGCTCTAATTATTTTAATAGAATTGGGTGTTTGTCGCAAGTACTGCCGAAAAGGCGTGCGACGAGAGCAAGTCGCACGCCTTTTTGGTAGCTCCTCTTGGAGAGGGGACTTCCCCGCAACAATCCGGACAAGATCGGCAGGCGCCACACGCACAAAAAAATCCATCTAGAGGTAAAAAATTCTGCAGCGCAATCTTCTTTACAGAAAGTGAAAGCGGATTAACTTCGTCTATTAATGGTTCGTTTATGAAAGGAACGATTAAGGGCTAAAAAGCCAGAGATGACCCGCTTGAATAGAGACACTTGTCATGTCCCCACTCACCAGACGGTGACTTTATCCCTATGTCCGCCCGGGAGACCAGACGTTACAGTGAGACCGGAGAAGAGCCGGTGTATCGTCCGGGTTTTTGAGTATGGAAGTGAGATTTTCGCTGACCCTTGGGCTTTGAAATACTCAGAGTCCCTAGCAGGAGACTCTGAGCAAGAAAGTAAACTGGCGGTTAGCGCTTCGCCGCTCTAAATTATTTGCTACATGAAGGTCCATGATCCTCAGCTTTGTGAACATTGATTATTGATCATTCCCTAGGTAAACCTCCGTGGCAACTCTGAGGTGAATTTAGCTTTGGGTTAAATAAGGCCAACCAGCCACATGGCCCAAACCACCAGGAAGGAAACCAGACCACCGACCAATGTAGCGCCGCCATAGGCGCAGATAGCGTCGTTCACGGTCAGATTAGTCAAGGTGGTGCAAACCCAGAAATAACTGCTATTTACATATTTGATTATGACAGATCCGGAGGCCCCTGATAGCATGGCTGCCTCCGGGGATAGTTGAAGATCACCTAACATCGGGGCCACGATTGATCCCGCTGTAATCACACCGACCGTGGTGGAACCAGTAATCATGTTGCCGATAATACCAACAACAAAGGGCAGGATAATAGTCGGCACGCCATAATCCGTGATAAATCCTACCGTGAAATCTACCGCTGGCGTTCCTTTTAGGATCTCACTTAGCGCTCCCCCAAGCCCGGTAACGACCAGGATCATTGCCGAAGTGCGCAAGGCTTCCTCGATCCATTTACTTCGAGACGCTTTCTTTTGATCGTTCGTTTTTATATTCCAATAGGCCAGGAGGACACCGATTGACAGGGCGACCACTGGCCATCCAAGATACAGAACTAAACTTCTTAGCTGATGGTCCTCATCCACAAAAAGGACTGCAAAACTCTGCAGCGAGATAAGAATAACGGGAACGATAATCGGGGCATATGCGCGAGGGACAGAGAGTTGATTTTCCGGTGGTTCCAGGATATTGGAGCCTGCCATTTCAACAGACGCTTCAGTATTTATCCTTGGGCCCGCAACCCACTTGCCCCACATCCAGCAAGCTATAGAGCCAAAAAGACATGCAATACTTCCAAAAATGATCGTTTTGCCGATATCAGCGCCCAGCAAGGCCGCTGCTGCGAGAGGCCCAGGCGTGGGCGGAACAATAGCATGAGTCAACTGCAAAGCGCCCACCAGGCCAGTTGCCATAGTTGCGATCGTCGTGCTGCTGGTCAAGGCTGAAGCGTGTACCAGTGGATTAAGTATGATATAAGCAACATCGGAAAAAATGGCAACGCCCAGAACGAACCCGGTTATTGTAAGTGCCAATGGCATCCTTGTGGAGCCAACAAACCTGACAATAGATTTGGTGATTACAGAAATGGCCCCAGTGTGCCGCAGGGCCTCAGCAATGATAGAACCAAGCACGATTACCACTCCGATTTTACCCAGGGTTTTCCCAAAACCCAATTCAAAAGCTTCTATGAAATTATTTTGCTCAACACCGGGGATGATGCCAAATAAGAGCATTGGAACCAGTAGCGCCAGGAATACATGCCATTTCCATTTTGCGATCAGAAACAAAAGCAACCCAATGACAAGAATAAATCCTATCAAGGTTAGAACAGGGTTGGTGGCTACAGTAGAATTCAATTCAACTATCCAATAGTTTTTACCAGGTATTCCATGGCTACCTTCACTGCTCCCTTTCCGTGTTTTATTCCCGCTATTTCCAAACCCATTTCAACACCGGAGAGAGAGCCACAGAGCATTAGATCATTAAAGTCGCCCAGGTGTCCAATCCTGAAAACCTGACCTTTCAGCTTTCCTAACCCTGTTCCAAGGGACATATTCAATTTTTTTAGTACTGCCTCCCTCAACTTGTCTGCCTGTCCATTCGGCACAATTAACGCAGTCGTAGAACTAGAATACTCATTTTCGACTGCGCATTGGTTTTCCAATCCCCAAACTTCTGCGGCCTTTCGAGTTGCAACCGCGTGACGTCTGTGCCTTTTGGTGATTAGGTCAAGTCCTTCTTCAGTTATCATTTTGATTGCCTCTGATAACCCAAAAAGCAAATTGCTAGCCGGGGTATACGGGTAGAATCCCTGCTCATTCATTTCGATTATTTTTTCCCACTGCCAATATGAGTTCAAGGAGGTATTTGCCTTAGCAACATTAAGCGCTTTTTCATTTATGGAATTGAAACCTAACCCCGGTGGGAGCATAAGGCCCTTTTGAGAACCGCAGATGGCTACATCTACTCCCCATTTGTCCTGCTCGAATTCGGTTGTAACAAGAGAGGAAACCACGTCGGCCAGGAATAGAGCCGGATGCCCTGCTTCATCGATCGCCTTTCTAATGGCAGGCAGATCTGAAGTTACTCCGGTCGAAGTTTCATTGTGAACGATCATCAACCCTTTAGTGGAATGGTCATTATCCAGGGAAAGATATTCCAATACTTTCTCGGCATTCACCCCTCTCCTCCAATCACCAGCCATCCAGAGAACATCCAAGCCCATCTTTTCGGCCATATTTTTCCAAAGCACAGCAAAATATCCGGTCTCAAATGCCAGCACCTTATCCCCGGGTTTAAATAGGTTCATGAGCGCCGCTTCCCACGCTCCTGTCCCTGATGATGGATAAATAATTACATCTCCATCCGTTTGGAACACTTTCTTGATGTTTCTGAGAATGTCGAGTGTTAGCTCTCCGAATTCCGGCCCCCGATGATCAATCGTTGGCTCGGCGATGGCTTTCAGCACTCTTTGGGGCGTGTTGGTAGGCCCTGGAATTTGTAAAAAGTGCCAGCCTCGCTTCATTTCTTATGGGTCACAACTCTACTAGCTTGGAAACTAATGAAAACTTCTGAAAAAAAGTAAATTCGGCTCTATGAAAGACCTTTCCATGGAGTTTTCCCCGCTAAGGGTTTCGAGGTGGTGAGCACTAAAATCACAAACGACAAAGCTCCAATTCGAGAATTCCGGACCAAACATCTACAAAGCACTAATTGCCAATGTCCAACCTCTCAAGTCGCTCCCTGGTGCGCGGATGTGTAGAGAAATGTCCCCGCTGGCGGGGGACACGAACTCGCAGGCGTCCCCCTTCCAAGTAGAAACCGGCAATCATTCCAAGATCTTCTGATCCGGAACAGAACACTGCCGCTCACCAAGCATATGTCCCCCGCTGGCGGGGGTGCAGGGGGTGGTGAGCACTAAAATCACAAACGACAAAGCTCCAATCCGAGAATTCCGGACCAAACATCTGCAAAGCACCAATTGCCAATGTCCAACCTCTCAAGTCGCTCCCCGGTGCGCGGATGTGCAGAGAAATGTCCCCCGCTGGCGGGGGTGTAGGGGGTGGTTAAGCACTAAATTCCAAACTCCAAAGCTCCAATCCGAGAATTCCGGACCAAACATCTACAAAGCACCAATTGCCAATGTCCAACCTCTCAAGTCGCTCCCTGGTGCGCGGATGTGTAGAGAAATGTCCCCCGCTGGCGGGGGTGTAGGGGGTGGTTAAGCACTAAATTCCAAACTCCATCCTAGTATATAAGATATATCATTCACGAAAAACACTGGTGTAATCAGTGCCCATATACCCTCCCCATGGATTAGCGTTAAATTTGATATCGAGCTCCAACCGTTTGATGACCAGGTGTTTGTAGCTAAAGAGCTTAACATGGTCGGTCATATAGGTGTAGATAATATCCACTTTCCCATCCTTATCCAGGTCGGTTACCAGGGGTGTGGATCCCAGGTTTTTTCCGTCTACCGCAGAATCAACGGTTGTTGTAATCCCCGTTTTAGCGTCATAAACTATAAGCTGGGTTTGAAAGCTATCGGCAAACGACGGGGCAAACAGAAGTATATTAACCTGACTGACAATATCCAGGTTACCATCGTCATTAAAATCCAGTAAAACGGGTGAGGAAGACTGAAGTTTACCCAATGTATCTTTAAAGAGTTCAGAGCCATTTGCCCCGGATAGTATCGTATGAATTGTAGTGTCAATGTATGGCCAAACTCCAAGATTAAAAGTGCTAAAGAAATCCGGGATTTCATCATTGTCAAAGAATACAGGAACCGGCATAGCCTGCACCTCCGCCCTGGGATGAACAGTGGCACACCAAATCCTTGCCAAACTGCTGCCATCATAAGCCCTCATTTTACCATTCATAGAAGTCACCACAATGTCCCCGACTCCATCATTGGTGATATCAATAATTACCGGTGGGGCGATAAATCCCTTGTCTCCACCCGAGTCAATTCGTACAACCTTTTCCATTCCCGAATGCATAAATTCATCCAGAGCTACCAGATATAGATTTCCACTAATGGTTTCTCCTCCCGTACCGAAAATGATTGATAGTCCTTTTCCATTTTTGAAGTCATAGATAACCGGAGACGTATAGATCTCCTTCCCATCCGGAGCGTAGGCTTGGTTAATAACTTTTCCGGTTAGCGCGTCTAATACAAGGAGTTGTCCGGAAGGGCGATTATGATCATCACTATGGGCGTAAACAAATCCCCCGAATGTGGTCAAAAGGTCCTCTTCTCCGTCTCCGTTTTGGTCGGGAATAAATTGGGGGCTGTAAAAATTTAGAAGGAGCGTATCCGTTATATAATCCGGCGAAACATAATCCTCATCAAGGTAACTCCACAGAATTTTGCCGGAACGTCCATCGATGCAGTAGAATTGCGCACTTCTACCACCGATAAAAACCTCAGGCACCTGGTCCTTATTTATGTCTTTGAAAATTGCCGAACCGACCATCTGGTTATGACCTGGAACCGACCACAGTATGTCCCCATTTTTTCCGTCCAAGGCAATTACGGCATTTTCCGTTGCGTCGAACTCCTCCCCACCGGCTCCCAAAACAATATCCAGCGTTCCATCTAAATTCAAATCTACTGCCCTGGGGGATGAATTAGTTCCGGTATAACTGAAAGCCCTGGTCCAATTGTTTGTATAATTACTCAGGTAATACCATGCGTACACTACAGCAGCACACAGAAGGAGCAAAAGGAAGAGTCGTTTCATTTGAGGGGAACTGGTGGTTACTTTTCTTTAATTAAATCATCCTGCGGACCTTGGTCAGATTTAGGAGGCATTCCTGCCCTGGAATTTGTAAAAAATTATAGCCTTGACTCATTTTGAATTGACCACTACTTTTTTGTTTTGGAAACTAATGGAAACTACTGAAAAAAAATAAATTCGGCTTTATGAAAGACCTTATGCTGAAGCTGCAAGGTGATTTTCTTACGGATGAAACCAGCAGACGAATATATGCAACAGATGCTTCGGCATACCGCCAAATACCCAAGGCCGTGGCTGTGCCTAAAACAAGAGAAGACATTGTCAAGCTGGTCAGGTTTGCCAAGGAACAAAAAACGGGTTTGATTCCGCGAACAGCGGGGACCTCTCTGGCCGGGCAGGTAGTTGGAGACGGGATCGTCGTAGACCTTTCAAAGTATTTTAATCAGCTGCTGGAGGTGAATGTGGAAGAAGAATACGTGTGGGTTCAGCCTGGATTCGTAAGAGACGACCTTAATAAGCATCTGGCGCCCCATGGATACTTTTTTGCCCCAGAGACCTCCACAGCCAGCAGGGCAATGATTGGAGGTATGATTGGCAATAACTCATGTGGTTCAAACTCTATTTTATACGGTAGCACCAGAGAACATCTGTTGGAAGTAAAAGCCATTCTGTCAGATGGCACAGAAGCCTGGTTTGGGGCGTTGGAAGATTCTGTATACCTGGAGAGATGCAACGGTCAGGATTCCGCTAACGAACTTCATGCTGATATTTATTATCAGATGAACAATATACTATCCGACCCGGAAAATCAGGCTGTGATCAAGGAAGGTTATCCAAATCCTACAATCCCAAGACGTAACACTGGATATGCTCTGGATATGTTGCTACGAAATCGGCCATTTAATGATTCGGGTAGTCCCTTTAACTTTTGTGAGCTGTTGGCTGGGGCTGAGGGCACTTTGGCCATCATAACGGAGGCAAAGCTTAAGTTGACTAAAACCCCAACAGGGCAAAGCAGATTGGTTTGCATACATTTTAATTCCATCGATGAATCTCTTCGAGCCAACTTATTGGCCCTAAACTATTCACCGTCGGCCTGCGAGTTAATGGACCATTATATATTGGCAGCGACTGGGCGAAATAAGCTTTACAAACAAAATCGTTTTTTCCTACAGGGCGACCCAAAGGCGGTTTTAATGGTTGAGATACGACGGGATAATGAAGAGGATGCCCTGGGAGCCGTGGAGGCCCTTGTAAAGGACCTTAAGGAGAATAATCTGGGCTATTCATTCCCTATAATCCAGGGGGAGGATATGGCTAAGGTCTGGGTTCTTCGGAAAGCGGGTTTGGGACTTCTGGGGAATACTCCAGGAGACGCCAAATCCACTTCGGTTATTGAGGACACCGCGGTGGCCGTAGACGAGCTTCCTGAATATATAGCCGAATTTAATCGGATACTAAAGGAAAATGGGTTGTATAGTGTGCACTACGCCCATGCCGGTACCGGTGAGCTCCATTTGAGGCCTATCCTTAACCTGAAAACAAAGCAGGGGCAAAGGCAATTTCGCAGGATTGCTGAAGACATTGCCGAGCTGGTCAAAAAGTATAACGGATCTTTATCCGGCGAGCATGGTGACGGACGACTAAGAGCAGAGTTCATTCCGCGGATGCTCGGAGAGCATAATTACCAGCTATGCAAGAGGATAAAAAAGTCATGGGATCCTCATAATATTTTCAACCCGGGTAAGATAGTGGATGCGGCGCCAATGGACACACATCTCAGATATGAAGCAGATCAGGAGACTCCCGAATTCGAGACTTTGTTAGACTTTTCGGAAAACCAGGGAATGGTAAGAGCCGCCGAACAATGCAATGGAGTGGGTGAATGCCGGAAAACACATTTATCTGGTGGCACCATGTGCCCAAGTTATATGGCTACCAAAAACGAGAAGGATACCACTCGAGCCAGAGCCAATATTCTGAGAGAAATGATGACAAAAAGCGAGACGGATCCTTTTGACAGTCAGGAGATCAAGGAAGTGATGGATCTCTGCTTGTCTTGCAAAGGTTGCAAATCAGAATGTCCGTCAAACGTTGATGTGGCGAAGCTGAAAGCGGAATGGCAGCATCATTATCATCTAAAGAATGGTATCCCGTTCCGAACCAAAATAATAGGCCGATTTGCCCAGGGAATGCAGATCGCAAGCAGGTTCGCCTGGGCATATAACCTGGTGGTTGGAAATAAGGCGACATCCGGGATAATTAAGGAAATTTTCGGTTTTGCGAAGAAAAGAAGCCTGCCGCCGATTAGCAAAAAGAAGCTTGAAAAGTGGTTCTATGAAGATTTTGAGGCCAGCCCAAACGAGCGGAAAAGAACAGTGTATTTTTTCTGTGACGAGTTTACTAATTACAATGATGCTGAAATTGGGCAGAAGGCCATTTTACTGTTAGATAAGCTTGGCTACCAGGTGCAAATGGTCCCTCATGATCAAAGTGGTAGAACTTACTTGTCCAAGGGAATACTGAATCAAGCCCTTGAAATTGCCAGGTCCAATGTCAAAACGTTTAGTGGAGTTATAAAAGATGAAACGCCATTAGTTGGAATTGAGCCTTCAGCATTGCTTACATTCCGTGACGAATATATAGACTTATTGCGCGGGGCAGATAGGGAGACTGCTCAGGCCCTTGCCAAAAATGTGTTCACCATCGAAGAATTTTTAGCGCAGGAGGCCTCGTCGGGTGCTATTGGCGCTGAGCATTTTCACGAAGACCTGAAGCAGATAAAAATCCATGGGCATTGCCATCAAAAAGCTCTTTCTTCCATGACACCCTCAAAGAATATCTTGCAATTGCCCCGAAATTACGAGGTTCAAATCATCCCATCCGGATGTTGCGGCATGGCCGGTTCGTTTGGGTATGAAAAGGAGCATTTTGACGTTTCCATGGCGATCGGGGAGCTGGTACTCTTTCCAGCTGTTCGTAGCTCTTCTGATGATACCATCATTGCCGCCGCAGGCACCAGTTGCCGACACCAAATCAAAGATGGAACTGATAAAATCGCCCGGCATCCGGTAGAAATTCTTTATGATGCGCTTAGGTAACTACTTGGTTTTAAGGTTGGGGATTTCCTTCCCACCCCCAGGGTCTCCCGAAGGGACTCTGACGCTCCTTCTTCCGGAATTCCCTATCCGGAACAGAAAGGTAGTGCCCGTTTCCGGAAAAATTCCCCCGCCAATGCTGGACACTTAATCCAAACTGTTGCATCTTCAAGTAGATTTGACAATTTGACTGAGGACTTTGTCATTTGCCCCGGAAGTACATGAAATATAGCCTCAGGACGGATTGGATTAGTACCTCCCTGGAGGAGTTTCTGGACACGGGGAAATTGAGAGTCTCAAGCACAAATCCCAAGTGGACTTCCCATCCAATCCAACATTCCAATCCTTATACATTCCGGATCATCCTCCAATCCATTTCGGGTTGAAAAACCGGTCATTATGGGTGGAAAAAATTGCCATCCTGCAACTTGGGTCATGGATTACTTTGTTAATTCGTATTAAGCCATACTTTAGAGCCCAATTTCCTTGAACCGATCACCCAAACCCTCATCCCGACATGAAAAACAGCTATTCCTGCTATTTTCTAATCTTGTTCTCTATCTGTTTTGCCTGCAGAGAGAACAAAGCTCCAACTGAACAGATGGATGCACAAGATCAACCTGTTGGAAGTTATGCTGAGCAGCACAGGCCTCAATTCCATTTTTCGCCCCCGACAATGTGGACGAACGATCCTAATGGGATGGTTTTTTATGAAGGAGAGTACCATTTGTTTTATCAACATTACCCAGACAGCGCCGTTTGGGGCCCCATGCACTGGGCCCATGCTATTAGCACGGATTTAGTTCATTGGAAAAATCTACCCATAGCGCTTTACCCTGATGAATTAGGGCAGATATTCTCGGGGAGCGCCGTAGTAGACTGGAAGAACACTTCTGGCCTTGGATCTGAAGGCAATCCTCCCTTAGTTGCGATATACACTTACCACGACGCCAAAGGGGCCAAAGCTGGAAGAATCGATTATCAAACTCAAGCGATTCGCGTACAGTCTTGACAAGGGAAGAAACTGGACCAAATATGAAGGAAACCCGGTACTGAACAATCCTGGTACCAAGGATTTCCGTGACCCTAAAGTGATCTGGCATGAGCAGACGGGCCGTTGGGTGGTTATACTGGCGGTTGGTGATCATATAAGCCTGTATACATCGCCCAACTTGATTGACTGGACTTTCGCAAGCGATTTTGGGGTCGATCAGGGTACTCATGACGGAGTTTGGGAATGCCCGGATCTTTTCGAATTGCCAGTCGACAATAGCGGGGAATCCAAATGGGTCCTGATCCTGAACTTAAATCGTGGAAATCCTAATGGTGGCTCGGGCACGCAGTATTTTGTCGGTCAATTTGACGGAAACACTTTTACGAACGATAACTCACCGGAAACGGTCTTGTGGTTAGAATATGGTCGTGATAATTACGCAGGGGTCACCTGGTCGGACATTCCAAGCTCAGACGGTCGGAGATTATTCATAGGCTGGATGAGTAACTGGGAGTACGCGAACCTGGTGCCCACCGTACCTTGGAGAAATGCTATGACAGTACCGCGGACATTGAATCTAACTCAAACTGCTAACGGGGTACGTTTGGCTAATTTGCCGGTCAAAGAACTGCAAGGTTTACGACAGCAGGACCAAAAACTCGAGCAGCAAAGTATTACGGAAGCGATTGATCTCACCCAAAAGGTACCTTTTTCCACCACGACTTCTGAATTAATACTTGAGTTTGACAGCTGGAGCGAGAATGCCGATTTTGGGATTAGGCTATTTAACCCGATGGGGGAGGAGGTGCTAGTTGGTTTTGATGCGGGTTTGAAGAGTTTTTATGTGGATAGGAGTCGCTCAGGAAAATCAGAATTCTCTGACAAGTTTCTTGGCAGGCACACCGCCCCTCGAGAGTCGGAAGATGGTGGCATTACGATGCATATCCTGGTTGACGTATCATCTGTGGAATTATTTGCGGATAACGGACAGATCGTGATGACCGATGTCTTCTTCCCCAATCAGGACTTCGACCGTGTGGAGTTATACGCCAGGAATGGTCAGGTGAATCTTAAATCCGGATCGGTGTTTGACATAGGATCTATCTGGTAAATATTGGAATTTGGATACGTTGTCAAGAGGGCCAGCAGCGGCAATAGTTAGATCTCTTGTAGATCGTAATCTTTTCCTTTGCCGTACTTCACCAGGTCACTTAGCAGATAGGCCTCCAGTGTAAGGGTGTCTTTTACTTTTGTATCTTGGTCCGTAATTTCCAGCACCTCAAACCGGAATTCCTCACCATAATTCTTGACAAGGTACCTTTTCCCGGTTCGCAGGGTGTCTATGGAAATTGCCACGAAAGGAACTAAAAGTCCTCGATAGCGTCTTCCACCTGGCTTAGTTTAGACTCGGTGAATTTGCCACTGGTAGCGTAGACAATTTGCCCTTCATCATCCAGCACGAAAAAGTAGGGAATGTCCTTCCTTTCGAAATCTAGCTTTTCCTTATATGGCTTGAGCTTGCCTTTGTAGAAAAGAATATGGGGCAACAAGCGTTCGTCGATGTTATCTACCGCCTTTCGTTTAGCGGTTCCCTCTGCCGCTGCTTTTACCCCGGTAAACATTGGAATAAAATACACGTGCACGTCATAACCAAAGCCCCCAAACAAGCCTCCTTCTCCTTCTTTTTTGGGAATGAATTTATTGTATACCGGGCTGTACCATCCTTGCAGATCTCCTTCCGACTTTTTGGAGTAAGCCAGTCCTAACAAAGAGTATTTGCCATTGGTGTCCGTAGGTATATTAATCACCACGTCCTCAACTGTTTCGGCAGCCATGTCTGGAAACATTTGTCCCACCTGCGCATGACTGGCTATTCCAAGCCAACCAATAATTACCAGGCTGAATACTATTTTTTCATAGCAGACACGTTAGATCTGAGTAAATTTAAAGATTCGAACCCTGATTAATTAGTTTGCAAGAAAATAAATTTACAGTTCCTTCTCGTAAACAGATTACAAAAGCCCGTGGACGGCTGAGTAGCTGGATCCGGGAGACTCCCACTCTTCAATTGAGCTCGCAGTTTTGGTCACGTCAACTGGGTGCGGATACGGAGGTTCACCTTAAACTGGAGCTTTTTCAACATGGTGGGAGCTTCAAGGCAAGAGGTGCATTGATTAATATCATGAATCTTTCAGAGGCAGAGAAAGAACGAGGTGTTACTGCGGTGAGCGCCGGCAACCATGCCATAGCGGTAGGCTACGCAGCTCAAGTTCTGAGTACCTCAGCCAAGGTGGTAATGCCTCAGAATGCAAGCCCAACGAGGATAAATTTGTGCAAATCATTCGGAGCCGAGGTCATTTTGGCGGCAGATGTTCACCAGGCTTTCAAGGAAGTGGAGAAAATTCAAAACCAGGAAGGAAGGTTCTTTGTCCACCCGTTTGAAGGAACAAACACTGTCCTGGGCACTGCCACGCTTGGTTCGGAATTGGCCGACCAGGTCGAACCTGAGGTAGTGCTGGTTCCGATAGGAGGTGGGGGGTTGTGCGCCGGAGTCTCCCTGGCAATAAAACAAAAGTATCCCGGATGCCTTGTATTTGGAGTGGAGCCCGAGGGCGCGGATACGATGACTCGTAGTTTCAAGAGCGGCAAACCCGAGTCTCTTGACAAAGTTCGCACTATTGCCGACAGTTTGGGTGCTCCATATGCGGCGCCCTTTACCTTTTCAATATGTCGAGCGCATGTGGATGAAATTGTTACCGTCAGTGATAAGGAGATCTGTCGGGCGATGGCGGTGCTCTTTCATCAGGCCAAATTGGCGGTCGAGCCCGCGGGTGCGGCAGCCACCGCTGCTGCTTTAGGACCATTGAAAAAGGAGATTAAAGCAAAAAGAGTGGCCCTGATTGTTTGTGGGTCCAATATCGATTCGGAAAGCTTCATACGGTACCTGTCGATAGGAGAGGATGAATTAGAGGACAAATAACTGGGGCCTTGAAGCTCCTAGTTTTCCCTTTCGACCCTATTCTGGATGAATTCCGGGATCTGTTCGACAGCCAGGTTTTTTGCAATTATCTTCTTGTCCCGGTCTAGAATGTAGACGATGGGCGTAGTGGCAACATTGTAATCCTTTCTGAAATTACTGTGAAAATACGGATCTGCCAGGTTGGTCCAGACCAGGTCGTTTTGCTGAATGAATTCCTTCCAACGACTCGTTTCTGCGGTAGTGCAGATGGCAACGACTTCAACCCCAAGCCGCTTGAGTTGATCATAGCTTTGGCGCAAAACCGGGGTTTTCTTCTTGCAATGACCGCAATTGGGATCGTAGAAATAAAGAACCAAATAATCCCGGTTGATCTCGTATAGAGAAACCCGGTGATCAAGGGTATCCAGCAGGAACATGGGAGGAGCAGTGTTGCCAATCAGGTTGGGCTTTAATTCTCGCACTCGTTTTTCAATTTTGCTTAACAATGCCGGGTCCGCCCAATCTGCTTTTCCCTGCATATAATAGTTTTCGGCTACATATACGAAAACGTTTTCCATTCCCATGATCTTGGAGGTTTCATACTTGTTGGCAAATTTCACCAGCAAGTATCGAAATATATCTTCATTTGTAGCCAGGCCCAGAACGTAGTCCACAGCTTTTATTATGGAATCGGGATGTTGTAAGGTTAGCTTGTCGAAGTATTCCATAACCGCGCTGTGAAAAACCGGAGTCCTAAGGGATGAAGCATCCGTGAAATCCAAATGATCAAAATAATGTTGCCGGTAGTAAAAATATCTGGCTGCAGGATCGCCAACGTCTTCAGGAACCTTGACCTTTTCATTCATCAGCAGTGCCTTGGAGACAAAAGTCTGAGGGTTTTGTTCGATCAATGCGGTCTTGAATACCTCAATTTCTGCCTTCAGGGCTTCGATTTCCTCCTCTACTTCAATGGAGTCAGCTCGGTTTCTTGCGGTTGCCAACCGGGCTGATAGGTCCTGGAATTCCTGATGACTGCTTGCCCGGAAGATCTTGAACTCCGAGAATATCTCATTTTCAGGAGAACCCTGCACCTTGAAATTTCCCAGCAGGTCGACCGTATCCGTCTGAACCGAAAAGTGCTGATCCTTGACAATTAACTCCAAAAAGATCTTGGGTGTGTAAACGAAATATATGCCGGCGGGTAGCTTTTCATCTCCGGCGAATATCATCGTCGAATTTTGGACCCGGGCAGTGTCGCGAATATATTTCTGGTTTCCGTAGTGATAGCCCAGGTAGGCGACCGGATCGGAGATATTCTCAATCCTGACCGTGATCTCATAGCCCTCCTGAGCTTCACCTATTAGGCCAATTCCTGCCGCGAAAAAAGTGGCCAGGGTTATGGCGCAGACACTAAAACGCATATCAGACGAGTTTCAGCTCTTTGTGTATAAAAGTCATGCCAAATACAAAATTCAAGCTATACGATCAAAACAAATCCATAAAACGTACTGTTCCGGAAGGTCACCTGTGCACAGCTGAATCTTACATTTCACCCACAAAGGGTATCGATTCGAACAAGGAATATCGGACGGCAGTCTGGATATACTCCTCAAATTGCCAAAAACTCGTTGCTAACTTGGCATTGAGGGTTTTCTTGACCTTGGTGTAGTACTTTTTCTTCAGCGCATGTTCAGTCTTCTGCAGCTCCATTGCCTCCAGCACCAGCGCGTCCGCCTGCTCGTGAGTTATGGACTCATATTGTTCCGCGTAACGGGTAAGTAAGCTCATCCGGGTATTGGCTACTCCTTCTCGTTCGCTTTGGTACTCATTGTAGATGGGCCAAAACAACTTCGAGTCTGGATCTGATAATTGCAGAAAATCGGTCAGCATGACCTTTTTTTCCACATTGAACACCGATTTGACCATTTCAAATTCAGTGGTGCTAACCTGAGCGATTGTGCTAAGGCTTATGACAAGAGCAACGAGAGTGATTGTTAGTGATTTCATACCTAAGATTTACAGATTCGGGTTTTTTGATGGGCAAATTTATGTGTTATAACCCGTCATTAAAAATAATCAGCCGTATCTCTGTAAATCTATTTGGCGGACCCTAGGACGTCGAGACTGTAGTACCGGTTTGCTTTCGACGCTGGTCATCATAATAGACCAGAATTGCGTAAATGCCTAGAATGGTGCCGATTGGGTAAGCTAGTAATAATAGGATTCCAACTATCAGCAGGAGGGTCATGGCCCAGCCTTTCTGGTTCAAAACTCCGATTCCTCCCACAATGGAGAGGATCGCAATCGGAAGCAGGACAAAACCTAGGACATAGGGCACAAATTGGCTTGCCATTCTGAAGTTTTCGTGCTGAATGAACACGGGAAGTACGCTGGTGATGAGCACTGAGGCGAAGATAAATCCAAGGATGCATAGAATACCCCAAACGATATAAACTACGCCCAGAATTTTATAGTGAGTTCCCATGGATGGCTTGTGGTTTATCTAATATACGAGCCCAGTCACTAAAGGTTATTAAAAAGTACCTTGTTAAACAAGATAGTGATTTCAACGGGTTGTTTTCAAATGGGAAGGGTTATCGATCCAGTCGAAAAGCCGGCTCGAGATCCCCATCGGTCATAACAACTTGATCAAGGTGGTTGTTTGCAATAGATCCCGGAAATATGCTATCCTGATGATATCTGTCCCCTTCGCTGAGAAATAGATCTCTAACCAACCGGAAGGACTCCCAGGCCTTAAGAAATCCTCCTTCATGATCTATTAGGACCCGGTCCAGATCACTGAATTGTATTCCTGGATAAAGATTTGCTGCCTTTCCCGTCGTCATGATTTCGTATCTCAGTTGATGCAGATCGTAAAACGCCAGCGTATCAAGAACAAAGGGATTATCCGGCTTATAAAGGAACCACATGATCTCTTTGGGGAAAAAGATCTTATGACTCATCAGGTCCTCATTTTCCTTCCAAAGGTCAAGGGCCCTCCTGGCAAGATTAAAAAAGACCCGATTTTCCCCAGGGGCCAATCTCATGAGCCGGGTTTCACCGCCGGAAGACGATCTTGGATTTCCCGGTCCCCAAGAATCGACCAGTGTCGCCTTTAAACCGGATCTAAGTAAATACAATGCGGTCCAAACCCCGAAGACACCGGCTCCAACTACTACCGCCGATGCCGATTTTCTATTTGGCCGTCTAACCTTGCTGGAGGCCTTGTGTGAGGGGGCGCCGGGGCAAGAGTTTGGCTATGTTTCCTCACAGCTCATGATAAGACTATGATCTTGTCCTTGGAGGTAAATCTTATCAATTCGGACTTTTTAGGATTCACCACCACCCCATATTCCTTGTCTGCATGCCCCTTGTAAGCCATAATCCGATATCCAATGGCGATTTGGCCTTTTTGCCTGGCCGATTCGAGAACCGTATAAAAATTCAAAGGGAGGCCGGACTGGACATAGTCCTGCACCGGGTTTATGTAAATTCCACAGTTTCGGGACCCGAAAAGTTCTTCAAAGACCCTCATTAGAAATTTGTTTTCTGCCACCTGGCTGAGGACAAGACTGATTAGCTCATCGCTGACAATAAAGTCGTCGGCCTTGGTTATCTCGGCGAGCTTGCGGTTTTGAACATCCAGCATTTCACTCACAATATTCAAGTCCCTTCCAGTGTCATCCGAAATGCTTCTAAGATGGAGCAATGTGATCAACGTCTGGGCATCTGATTCCTGTATGTCGTGAGTGTCTTCATTGCTCAGCAAAATCAAATGATCATAGGTTATTGGTTCTAGCCGTTCCAAGTCCTTTCTATCGGTAATGTCGCTTACTTCAAATTCCAGGGTGATATTATCCAACCCGGGTTTTATTCGCTTTTCAATCTTCCTGGTTTTATCTTTAGAACAGACCACCTTCACCCGGCTGTCCTTAATCACGTAATTATTGAGCTCATTTAAGATCATTTCCGCCCTTTCATTCCAGCCCAGGACCAAGATCTTTTCGGGCGGGAGCTCTCCATTCCCGGGTTTTGTGATGGCATCTTTATCGATCTGGTGATCCTTGATCCCAGATAATACGATCGTGTCATCGTCTTCTGTAATCGCTATTACCTTGTCATTCTCAGTTAGAACCCAATCAAGTGGGGGATTTAACTTCACTTCGCCGTCAGCGGTTTGTAAACCGATGATGGCCGAGTCTTCATAACCGATAATGGCTTCACTAAAACTTTTACCAACTAACTGCGGTTCGTGCGTAAAGTAGATCTCGTCTCCTGAAAAATCCAGCAGCTCAGTATACACCACACTCAGGCCCGATTGACGGCCGGTCTGGACCATGATCATTGCAATGAGAACTTCTGAAAGGATCAACTCCACCTGCCCCTTGCCAACCATCTTGGCCACCTCGTAATTCTTTTGGTCCTTAATTTCAGCGGTAATGTGGTAGGGGATGGTTCGCTCCTGAGGATTTGATGTAATCGCTAATATCGACTTAATTATTTCAGAATCGGAGTTTTCTGTTTCCTGGTCAAGGATGATTATTGATTTGGTTTCTGAAGGGTTGACAATCTGCAGGTCAGTGATATCGATTGGATTTCCGCTACGGCAAATGACCTTAGTATTCTTGGTAATGCCTACTTTTTCGCGAATCTCGTCCTCCATCTCGACCTTGTCCTTCTCAGCCAGGATGACAATCCGTGGATTTTTTTGATTCTCGTTAGCAATTACCAATTCGGAGATGATCGTATAAATTTTAGGTGACCATCCCAAAATCAATACGTGGCCCTTTTCAACTACAAAGGACCGCCCTTTTCTGAGTTTGTTGATCTTGGCCAGGATACTGGTGGAAACCAGGCCAATCAGGGTGCTAATGATGAAAATTCCAATCAACGTTACCAGGAGCATGGAAGCCCTGAAACCCCATCCCGCATCGTCACTCATGGTTCCGGGGTCGAGGGTTCGCATAAAGCTCATCCAGAAAATATCCAAATACCCTACATCTTCCGGACCTGACGGTTTGATGCCAATCCAAACGAAAATGGCGGCTGCTCCCGAGACGATGAGTCCGGTCAAGAGGAATAGATAAAGCATCAAAACCATCAATCCCTGTGACATGACGTTATCGAATGCGTACCGCATCCGGTCCCTAAGAGTTATCCTTTCCATAGATTTCCTGACTAACCCAATTCAGGTTCTGGAGCCTGCTTAATCAGAACATAAGCCTTGTTGAATCGATAGGATTGGGCAACTTTTGCACATATGTTCCTTTGTTCCCTAAGTAATTCCCGAACTTCGTCCAAGGTGAATGTCTTCATTTCTTTCATCCGAGATTCATTTTCATTCCAATTTTGCATTTAACAATAATTAGGGTTTGTATATTTCTTAAGTCACAAGCCCAATTTATCTAAAAATGAGCACCGTTGGCAAGAAAGCAGATGAAAGGATCAGTTTTTTTCTCTTTGGCCCTGATCGTGGCCGAATTGTGGGTGACTGGAGGGCTCGCGCAGAATCCAGCCGGGCCGGAACCCCAGTCGAACCTAAATAACCTGGCAACCGGTCAAAACCAATTGGTAGCGACTTTTGGTGGGAGGTATGCGGGGGTCAAGGGTCATCCCTTTTTGTCGGATGAATGGACACCGGGAGCAATCAACTACAGCGGTGAAAAGTCGAGATTAGCGGAGATGAAACTGGACCTTTACAATCAAAGCCTCTTTGTTAAACTGCGCAATTCGGTTCAAGAACTGGATTTGGCAAAAGCCGGGTGGGAAAGCTTCGTTCTGGAAACCGGGGAATTGCAACTGGTTTTCAAAATGGTCGAGTATGAGGATAAAAAGGGACGAGCCAAAAGGCAGTTCAACAACTCAGCGGGTGGGTAACATTTTAGACGGGAAGGCAATTAACAGCAGATGAATCCCATGGGGACCAACGATGGCCTGGTTTATGAAAAGCCCTTCAATTTGCCATTAAAGTCATCGAGATATATGATGGTTCTGGTAAGTAAAGAAAGGAATACGTCTTGTCCAGGCAAATAGTCTGATGTGCCATCGGGCTTACATCGCTGAAGCCAACGATGGTATTTTCAAAGCGAACCTCTCTCGAAATGTGCAGAGCCTATAAAAAGCTCCTCGAAACCAAATTCTGGCTGGTACTCCTATTTAAAGCCAAGTATACTTAAATCCCTGGATGTACTATCACCCTTCAACCTCAACGATGTTCACTGGAACACTGTTCACACTGTCATATATACCTTTCAATAAAGAAATTGGCGTAATACATCAGCCAATCACTACCCGGCGCTTCGATCTCTCGTTCCTTCTCCACAAGAACCAGTAAATAAACTAGCTCGCTCTTTGAAAAGTTGGCATTGAGCCTCTTGGACAGGTCGTGGTGCAGATAGTCGGTGTACCAACTTGGCCATTCGGGATCGGCGCCATCGGTTTCAATAAAAGCCTGATGATGGGCTTTGCCGGTCTTCTCGAAGAGGTTGGTCAAATCTAACTTAATTTGTTCCTGATCCATATTCATTATACGTATTTCGTTAGTGATGGAGGCCTCCAATTCACGTTTTTCATAACCTTGTGATCGTGGGAACGGTATAAAATGAATTTACCATTGACCGGTTCCATAATCACCGGTACTCCTTCCTCCTCGTACCTCTGGATCGATTGTTGACCCTCCCCTTTAGTCCGGCAAGCCTTACTCATATTCGATTGATGGACATCTTCGAAGGCCTCGTCAAACACATCCTGGAAGCCATATTCAATAATGGAGCCGTTTAACACCACCTGGAGATCGCACAGCGCATCAATGACCTCCACAGTATCCGGCCTGGGAATACTCGGTTGATATGCTTTAACCTTTTGATCCAGTATAGCCATGAATTCAGCTTCGGCACCGGACGCCTCGGCCAGTTCATGAAGTTCCTCCAAGATCAACGTTAGTCTTAATTTAATGCGCCCCATACTGGGCACAGTGGGCTTGTTGCCAACCGGAACCCCGAAGGTTCGGTGGAATTCGGCAACGTCTTTTAATGTCTGATTCATAGGTAGGTTACGCCTTAAAGGTTCAATCTATTTTTGCAACGGTGCCGTTTCGTCTGGAGTCGCCAACTCCTTCAAAGTGAGCGTCGTGCACCCGAATTGAATGCACTCCTCCAAAGAACATGTTCAATTGATCCCACCAGGTGGCCACTTTCACTTCTGGAGGCAATTTGGTGTCACGATCGAATCCCGGTTCTATATCCAACACACCGTCTTTCCAGAACAAACGGGGTGCATGTACCGCTTCTTCCAGGGGCATTTGATGATCCAGGAGGTAGTGGAGCGTGAGCATCATGGAAGATGGAATTCTCCCTGCACCTCCTGAGCCCAGTACAATTCCCGCCTTTCCGTCGGGATTGAGAACCAGAGTGGGCGCCATCATAGAGGAAATCCTCTCATTGAGGTCCCAGGAGTTAAGTCCTTCAGGGAACAGGGCCTCCTCACCGAGCATGTTGTTTAATGGAATGTTTGTACCCGGCACAGAATATCCGTTGCCTTCACCATTGGTGGTGGACAAACTTGCCGCGTTGCCGTGCTGGTCCACAACATTGAAGTGTGTGGTGTTGCCCCTTTTGGCGGCCCCGTGATTTTCGTAGCTGAATACGGTGGATGGATCGCTGCCCAGGCCTTCCAGAAAACTCCGGAAGTCCCGCCTGGATTTACGTATTGAATCGGTCCGAATTAGGATTTGTATCAGCCCTGTCAAACTTTGAGTCGAAAACGGATCTGTCACTTTCTCTGATCCAGCCCTCAGGCTCATCAGTAGGGCCATTATTGATCCGCCTCGACTGGGATCCGGATTGGTTAATACCTTGTGATCTTTATAGTTGAATTCCAAAGGAGCCCGAATTTCTACCCGGTAAGAATCAAAATCCCGCTGTCTCAAGTGTCCTCCATGAACCTGGCACATGGCCAGGATTTCTTTGGCTATTTCGCCCTTGTAGAACAAATCGCGACCTTCCTTAACCAGCACATCAAGGAAATCTGCCTGGGAAGGAAGGGTCAAGATTTCCCCCAGGCCAATGAGTTTGTCATCCGGGAAAAACAACGGCCGGAAATCGGGATTCGGGTGTATAATTGGCGTTAGGAGATCGAAGTCATGCCTTTGAAAACTATCAACCGCCACGCCATTCTCAGCAAACTGAATGGCAGGCTCAGCTAGGACGGACAGCGGCAAAGTACACAGCCCCTTATAGATTTCGAAGAGTCCGGCAATGGAACCGGGTACCGCCGTCGTGCCCATTCCGATGTTAAACTCCTCTGTAGTCGTCCCGAAGTCGACTTCAATGGGAAAGAATTCGATTTCATCCAACGGATTCTTTCGGCTGGGAGTTTGGCAAAAGAAGTCGATCGCGAATGACTTTCCTTCTGAGGTGAAGGCAGTCATAAATCCCCCACCCGCCGCACTGCTCATCAATGGTTCGGTCACAAAGGTGGCCAAAAGGCAGGCGACGGCGGCGTCAAAAGCGTTACCTCCTTCTCGCAGTATTTCGATTCCGGCTTCGACCGTTTTTTCATGCCCACCGCAAACGATTCCCCTGGTTCGCTGCATTGGGATCAAATTAAATCAAAGCCTTTGATTTACAAAGAAGTAGGGAAGGATTACTTTCGGGAACTTTTGTAATGTCTCGCGAACGTGTTCTCATATTGACTCTTGCCTGCGTCCAATTCACTCATGTGATGGACTTTATGATCATCATGCCGCTGGGGCCGCAGTTAATGCGGTTATTGCAGATCGACCCCCAACAGTTTGGGGCAATCGTTTCCGCTTATACCATAAGCGCAGGAGTCTCGGGATTCTTTGCCGCCTTTTTCATTGATAATTTTGATCGTAAGAGGTCACTGATAATCTGTTACTTGTGCTTTCTTCTCGGGACCTTGGCTTGTGGCTTGGCTCCCGGATTCGGCTGGTTGCTCTCAGCCAGGATCATCACCGGGGCGTTTGGTGGGGTTCTGGGTACTTTGGTTTTGTCTATTGTCGGAGATTCGGTCCCTTTGGGGAAAAGATCAGCTGCGATGGGCATTATCATGGCGGCGTTCTCAGCCGCTTCGGTTTTTGGAGTTCCGGCCGGGCTCTTCCTCTCTGACATTTACGATTGGCATGCTCCTTTCTTTTTCCTGTTAGCTATTGGAAGCACCGTATGGTTTATGGTGTTCCTTTTTGTACCGTCGATCAAAATGCACATGAGTACAGCAAGAAGTCCTGGTCTTAGCGCTCTTTCATACCTGCCCGGGAATCGGAATGCTTTACTCGCCCTTTTGTTTATGATCCTGGTGATCCTGGGGCAATTCTCAGTGATACCCTATATAGCCGCTTACATGGTGTCCAATGTAGGATTTGCTGAAGGAGAACTGGCCTACATTTATTTGCTAGGCGGGGCTGCTACGATCCTGACCTCCCCTTTGCTTGGGCGCCTCTCTGACAGACAAGGTAACGCACGAATGTATACTCTTCTAGCCTTGATATCAATCGCGCCGCTTTACTGGATCACCCATTTGGAGGGCGCTGGGATGACTTTGGCCTTAACCGTTAATACCTTATTGTTCATTTTCATTTCGGGCCGAATGATCCCCTCTATGACTATAATTACCTCCGCCATAAAGCCTCAAAACCGGGGCAGCTTCATGAGCATTAACACCTCGGTGAGGATGCTGGCGGCTGGTTTGTCTAGCTACGTCGCCGGGGTAATCGTCGTCCAGGACGCTTCAGGCAGGCTACTGAACTATGAATGGGTTGGCTACCTGGCAATTGCCACCACACTTTTAAGCATAATCATAGGTCAAAAGATAAAGTCGGCGTATTAGTTTTTGAGAGCAATAGGCGATGAGCAATTAAAACTGGAGTATCAGATTGAGGGATTGAGGATTGACAATTAAGATTGAGAATTTAGGATTAGAATTTGACACAATGCGCAATGGGCATTGAAGAGTCCAAATACTTGAGCTTTTTCCCTGCAAATATCTTGTGATACCCTAGCTTTGTAGAAACCAAGACTCTGTCATCATGAAAAAGAAAATAATTCTGGCGGTAGTAGTAGTAGTCCTGATTGTAGGATTCACCGCTTACCAGTTGGCAAGCAGCCGTAACCTGAGCCCCGAAGCTGTAGCCGAATACAAAAATGGCGGGATGGAAGTACATCTTCATTATTGCCAACCCTCTAAAAGGGGCCGATTGATATTTGGTTCAGAGGAAGATGGGGCATTGGTGCCTTATGGTAAAAAATGGAGGACTGGTGCTAATGCGGCTACTGAAATTCATCTGGGCCAGGATGTGCTTTTACAGGGCGAAAAGCTTAGTGAAGGTTCGTATTCAGTTTATACTATTCCGGGCCCCGACGAATGGACCGTAGTCTTTAACGCCAATTTGGATTACTGGGGAGCTTCATTAACCGGATCAGAAGTATTCGAAGAGGAAAAGGACGTCCTGAGGATCCCTGTATCCTCAAATACAGGTACGGAGGAACTTGAGCAATTCACAATTGACTTCCAGGATGGCCTGGATGGCCTGGCTCTTCGATTTCGATGGGATAAGACTCACGTAAAGCTTTCGATTCAACCTGCCTGATCTATTCCAATTGGGATCTTTTTTCTTCAAGGATCTCAAGAATCTGGTTGCATATATCGGTTACCTCGCCAATTGAGGTATGGGCGGACTCAGCTGTTTGAGTGCCGGCGTAGAACTCCGCCTTAAATTCAGCAACGGCTGCGAGGAGTTTCTGGGCCTCCATAAATCGAAGGGATCCCTTCACCCGGTGGGTCACATCCTGCAAGAACTTGGTATCGAGCCCGGTTGCCGCTTTACCATAATCCTTACTGAATTCGTTGATAAGTTGGATATACGATAAGGTTACCTCTAGCAGGAATTCTTTATTGTCCTTGGCAATCGCTTCAAGTTTGGAATAATTAATCAAAAGGTGTGATTCGCCCATGCCCCCTAAGGGTCTAAAAGTACCTATATCAGACTGCTTTTACCTGTATTTAAATAATATTCTGATTATCGGCTTATTGTTTTAACTTGCCGCCAACTTTGGGGAATAACCGATAGGAGGAAATGAAAACCCTTTATGTCGTCGACGATGATGAGACGTATGCCCGATTGGTGATGGAACCCTTGAAAAGCAGTTATGCAATTAAGCTTTGTCCAGATGCCGAGAACTGCGTGCAGGCCGTCAAGGTTAAGGTCCCCGAGATAGTGATCATAGATTATTACCTACCGGGAATGAATGGGCTTGAGTTGTTCAAGATTCTGCAGGAAGAATTCCATATTCCCAAATTAATTTTGTTGAGTGCCAACGAGGATTCTAAGGTGGTTCTGGACATGATTCGAAATGGTGTGCGAGATTACGTTATCAAGGATGAGAACGTAATGGATTCCCTAAATGAGGCGCTCGATGATGAAGCCCTCTGATTAAAGCAAATTTCTACTTCTTAGGATGAAAATTGGGATTCTGAAAGAGCTTCAGGACGATCGGGTTGCACTGGTTCCTGAGATCGTCAAAAAACTGGAAGAGGCGAAGATCGAGCTGTGCGTTGAAGCGGGGGCAGGCGAAGCGTCCCATTACCATGATTTTGAATATAAACAGGCCAATGCCCGATTGGAGCCAAGAGAGATTGTTTACCAGGATTCAGATCTTTTGGTAACTCTGCAGCCAATCCCGGAAAGTGAATTAAAAGAGATAAAGACCGGTGGCGTTTTGGTTTCGCTCTACGAGCCCTTTGTCAACCCGGATGTTTGCCAGACCTTGGCTCAGTTTCCGATCACCGTCTTTAGCATGGATATGATCCCCCGAATTACTCTTGCTCAATCGATGGACGTTCTTTCTTCAATGGCGTCAATTGCAGGGTATAAAGCAGTAATTGAGGGAGCTAGGTTGTTACCCAGGTATTTTCCCATGATCACTTCGGCCGCCGGTACGGTCCCGCCAGCCAAGGTACTGATATTAGGCGCTGGGGTAGCCGGTTTGCAGGCGGTAGCAACGGCCAGGAGGCTGGGATCCGTGGTTGAGGTTTTTGATACCCGGTTGGCGGTCCAGGAGCAGGTTGAAAGCCTGGGTGCCAAATTTGTTGAGGTGGAAGGGGCTGTTGATGATGTTGCAGCCGGCGGTTATGCGGTGGAGCAAACCGAGGAATACAAGAAACGTCAGTCGGATAAAATACATGAAAGAGTAGTTCAATCGGACGTAGTCATAACCACCGCGTTGCTGCGCGGAAGCCCCGCTCCTTTGTTGATCAACAAGGATATGGTGAATGAAATGAGACCAGGCTCGGTGATCGTAGATTTGGCGGCTTCGACTGGAGGTAATTGCGAACTGACTGAGAACGCCAAAACCACCGTTCATTATGATGTTACCATTGTTGGAAATTCCAATCTGGCGGCTGAAATGCCCTACCATGCGAGCCAGCTTTGGAGCAAAAACCTGTACAATTTTCTGAACGTGTTGATACCGGATAATGAGTTAAACCTGGACTGGGACAACGAAATAATCAGGTCGTCCTGTCTGGTTCATAACCGCGAGGTTTATTACGGGAAAGAATACGGATCGACCAACAGCCAATGATATCATGGAAACACTAATTCAGTTCATTTCGGAAAACCTCTCAATCATTTATGTCTTGACCCTGGCTACTTTCCTGGGTATGGAAGTGATCTCGAAGGTGCCAACCGTTCTTCATACACCTCTGATGTCGGGAGCAAACGCCGTGAGTGGGGTGGTGGTCATCGGGGCGATAATTTTGGTTCGACAGGCTGGGCCTGGGGACTATTTTGTACTGGTACTTGGATTCTTCGGCATCGCGTTGGCCATGACCAATGTTGTTGGAGGTTACGCTGTGACCAACCGAATGCTTGAAATGTTTAGGAAAAAGAGAAAGTAGGTGGAAAACAGCCTTATAAATTTCGCTTACCTTATTTGTATCATTCTGTTCATCATTGGACTGAAGAAACTCAGTCATCCCGATAGTGCCAGGAATGGCAATCTGGTGGCGGCAACTGGGATGGGGTTGGCGATCCTGGTTACCCTCGTCTTTCCTATGGAAGGTGCCAGTAACAATTATCTCTGGATCGCCGGAGGGTTGATTGTGGGCTCAGGTGTGGGATACCTTGCGGCCAAGAGAATCAAACTTACGGCCATGCCCGAGATGGTTTCACTCTTTAACGGTTTAGGTGGAGCTTGTGCGATGCTTATCTCTATTGTTGAATTTTGGAATTTCCCAGCCGGAGCCGAAATTCTGACAGGCCAAATGATCACCACTTTTTTTGCGCTTTTCGTTGGTAGCATCACATTCACCGGTAGTTTGATAGCATTTGGCAAGCTTCAGGGTTTCTTACGTGATAGTCTGGTTCTACCGCAACCACGTGTGGTTAATATAGTCCTGCTAATCAGCACAATAGGCTTCGGGATCTATCTTTTACTTCAGCCTTCGCTCGATTTTAGCCTGGTGCTGATCTTGTTAGTTGTTTCCCTGATCTACGGAGTAACTTTTGTAACCCCAATTGGCGGAGGGGATATGCCGGTAGTTATATCTCTGCTCAATTCCTTTAGCGGTATCGGGGCTGCCCTGGCTGGATTGATCTATAATAACCAGATAATGGTGGTTGGTGGTATTATCGTTGGGGCCTCCGGAACGATTCTGACTATCCTGATGTGTCAGGCGATGAACCGTTCACTGCTCAATGTAATTATTGGTGGCTTTGGGGGGGGAGGGACTTTGACTGCTGCCACCGGCGAGAGAGTAGTTAAGGAAGCCATGCTCAGCGATCTGGCCATTCAATTGAAATATTCCCAGAAAGTGATGGTCGTACCCGGCTATGGACTTGCCGTTGCTCAGGCGCAACATGCTTGCCATGAATTGGAGGGGCTGCTGGAACGGGAGGGCGTATCTGTGAGGTATGCTATTCATCCGGTTGCCGGTCGGATGCCAGGGCATATGAACGTGTTATTGGCTGAAGCGGACGTGCCTTATCCTAAACTGCTTGACCTGGAGGATGCCAACAAGGAATTCCCTTCCACAGACGTAGTGCTGGTGATCGGCGCCAATGATGTGGTCAACCCTGCCGCCAAAGACGACCCGGGAAGCCCTATTTATGGTATGCCGATCTTAGACGTTCAAGCTTCGAAAGGGGTGGTGGTTCTAAAGAGAAGCATGAATGCCGGTTATGCCGGAATTGAGAACCAATTATTCTTTGGCGAGAATACCCGAATGCTCTTCGGAGATGCCAAAGGATCGTTGCACAAACTGGTGGAGGAGGTTTCTCAAGCCTAATTAATGGTGATGTAATCGGCGTAATCTCCCGATTCAATGATTCTAAAAGAAGCTGTCTCCAAGTTATAAAGGTATACCCAGGCCTGATAGTCGCCTAGTTCAGCTTTGACCGGAACCAGAGCCCGGATAAAATCGGTTGGCTTCTTGAAATCCTTTCCGGTTCCCTCATAATGATCCAAAACGGGAATGACCTTTTGAGGCCGGATAAGTTGGTACAGTTCTCCAAAAATAAGACTGGAAGAATCTGGTTGATAAATGGCACCCGGGTAATCTCCCAGGTCCAAAAGTATTCCACGGAACTTTCCCTTGCCTAACAAGTGAGCGTGGTTCTTGAGCAGACGCGAGTAAGGATGTTTTAGGGACTCAAGCAGGGTTCCGTAGATCAGCAGAAATTTGGCACCATCATGCACCTAAAATGGTAGTTCATCTTCATCCTTGCCGTCGGATTTGAGCCACTCAGGCTCCTTTTCGGGTCCTGGGGGCATTTCCTGTCCTCCCGCAGACGCTTCTTGTGCGATTTTTTGAACCCTCCAGGATTGCAGGGTATTGAAATACTTATCGACCCCCTGAGGATCGGTCCATTTCCGGCCTCTCAGGTTGAACAACACCTCTACCTCATCCCCTTTTTTAAAATCATCCATTGTTTGACAATTCTCCTGGATCATTTCGAATTTCAGTAGCTGTGGAAATTGTGGATTGTCAGAATATTCCACTACGAACTCTCTTTTTTTGAAGTTGTCTGAAACCTGGTTGGTATCAAAAATCTCGATCAGTTTTCCTTTTATTTCCATGAGGATTGGGCTGATTATTGCACGTATAAAAATAGAAAAAAGTCAAGAGAACCTCCGCCTCATGAGGCACTAAATTGCGTTGCAAACCATTAAAAATAATTCGTTGGAAAATTGAAAATTGAAAGTTAAGGATTTCAGATTTTTCATCGCAGAGTCCTCTCGGTGTAGGAACCGAAGCTAACACGCGCAAAATGAAGTCTGTTCCCAAGATCGATGAGTTTCATATGGGGCTTTATTGTTTATGTGTTTTAGAGCTAATATGTTACCTGGCCGGATGCATTTCTGTGATAGTTAATCCTTATTCGGATATCAAGCCAGGACCCGGGATTCCTCTCGATTCCTTCTTGGTGTGTTGGCCCTTCATTGCGCAACTGGGCTTGGTTGTGGATTGAGAATTGAAAATTGAGGAAGTGCCTTTTCGAATTGCGCTCTCTTAAGAAATTAGGTAAGAAATAAGGAGCAACAAGTAGAGCCTGAGGTAAGAAGGGGTTCAGGAATGATGTCAAAGGGATTTTCAAGGGCATGTAAGTTTTTTATTGAAATTTATTATGCATGCATAATAAATTTTTCCTACCTTCGTATAAATCTATGGACCAATCAAATCCGAATTGAGAACTACCTGAAGCATGGAAGACTTTTTTAAGAAATTCGTCTACACTGGTGTTGATTTGATGTCGATGACCGCTGATAAATTCCAGAAAAGCATGTACCAACTCGTGGTCGAAAACAAAATAAGCACTGAAAAAGGCAAGAAAATGGTGGACGGCTTCTTCAAGAAGTTTGAATCACCAATAAAAAATGTGGTTGAAGAAGTTATGGTAATATTCCAGCTTCCTAAGAAGAGGGTTTCGGAATTTGAGGAATTATCCAAAAGAATGGCAGCCCTTGACGAAAACTTGCTAACGTGACTATAAAGCAAAGGCACAGAAGAAATCGGCCGAAGCCGCGAGCATAGTTTGAAATCAGAGCCCTGCTGAAGAAGAGAAATGCCATTCCACAAAGGTTTGGCATTTTTTTTATCTGATGGTCTTGGCAGCGGTGAAGTCCTCTTCATTATTCGGGCCTCCCGGTGGAACTTGATGGCAGGATTTCACCCTATCACCCTATCACTCCATCACCCCATCAAGATCTACGACTTCATCAGCGAACCGATCAAATCGATATATTCCTGCATGGCCTCTTCCCGCTTTTGGCCGGCAAGAGACTTCCACGCCCGGTGTTTGGCAACGGCCTTGAAATCGAAACCTCCCGGTTCTGGATGGATGTTATCACCCTCTCTGGCCTGTTTGTAAAGCCCGTACATCTTCAGAAGTATTTCATTCCCGGGCTTTTCGGACAAATTTTGCGAATTCTCCACTGCCTGGTCAAATTTTTCCCTTAGTTCCATTGTTTTAATCCCGATAACAAATAAGCCCGTCTCACCGGAGACGGGCCTACGTAATAATTCACCTACCTATTGCCTATTTGCGACCTTTGGTTACCGTCCTAAAGGCCCTTTTGTTTTTCCCCATGTAGATTTGACGAGGACGACCAATCGGCTCATTGTTCTCTCGCATCTCCTTCCATTGGGAAATCCAGCCCGGCAATCTTCCCATTGCAAACATTACGGTGAACATTTCCACCGGAATACCCATGGCCCGGTATATGATTCCTGAATAGAAATCGACATTCGGATACAATTTTCTGTCGACAAAATATGGATCTTCCAGGGCCGCTTCTTCCAGCTTTATGGCAATTTCAAGCACCGGATCCTCAACTTTCAACAGGTTCAGTACCTCGTCAGCCGCCTTCTTAATTATAGTCGCCCGTGGATCAAAATTCTTATAAACTCTATGCCCAAATCCCATCAGCCGGAATGAATTGTCTTTATCCTTGGCGTATCCTATATACTTCTCTATATCGCCACCATCGGCGCGAATGTTCTCCAGCATTTCGATAACCGCTGAATTCGCCCCACCATGCAACGGTCCCCAGAGAGCATTTATCCCGGCAGAAATTGAAGAATAGAGGCTAGCGTGGGAAGAGCCAACCATCCTAACCGTAGAGGTAGAGCAGTTTTGTTCATGTTCAGCATGGAGGATGAGCAGCTTGTTTAGCGCCCGGGATAAAATTGGGTCGGCCCTATATTCCTTCGAGGGCAAAGAGAACATCATTTTCAGGAAGTTCGAGCAGTAGTCAATCTCGTTATCCGGGTAGTTGACCGGATGCCCTTTTTCATGTGAATAGGTCCAGGCGGCCATAGTTGGCAACTTTGCAATTATCCTTATGATGCTCAAATTCACTCCCTCCCTGGATCGGTTGGGATCCAGCGATTCGGGGTAGAACGCCGTAAGGGAAGTAACCAAGGAAGACAAGACCCCCATAGGATGAGCGGCGGCCGGGAATCCCTCGAGAATGCTTTTGATGTCTTCATGCACCATCGTGTGTTGACGGATGTCCTCTATGAAAGCATTCAGAGTTTTTTTATTGGGTAGCTCCCCGTAGATTATCAGATAGGTGACTTCCAGGAACGTGGCGTAATTGGCCAGATCCTCAATATTGTAACCGCGGTATCTAAGGATCCCTTTCTCTCCATCCAGAAAGGTGATCTCACTGGTTGTAGAACCAGTATTTTTGAATCCGGGATCAAGCGTAATAAGCCCACTTTCCCCACGAAGCTTGCTTATATCAATTGCTTTTTCATTTTCGGTGCCCTCAACGATTGGCAGTTGATAGGTTTGACCGTCATATTTTAGCTCAGCAAAATCAGACATGTATTATGGTAGTTGATTGGAGTTCGTTAGAACGGGAGGCTAAATTACTGAAATTTTGCTATTGCGGGAAGCTAATTGCTGCCTAAAATCAAGGGTAGGCCTCCTTCACCTCCTCCAATAACCACTACCTTGGCATTCGGGGATTTGGACAGCTCCATGGTCGCTTCTATACCCCGCATTTTAAGTAATTCCGCAGTGAGACTACTGTTAATAATGGCATTCGCCCTGGCTTCACCCTCGGCTGCTATCCTTTTTCTTTCTTTCTCGCTCTCTTCCTTTTCAAGTCGGAATTTATAGGCCAGGGCCTCTTGCTCCTGCTGAAGCTTGCTTTCGATAGCTACCTTGATCTGGTCCGGTAACACAATTGACCGGATCAAAAGGGCTTTCATGTCGATGTTGTTATTGGCGTCCTTCAGGATCTGTTCGGTCTCGAGGATTATGGAACTCTCTACCTCACTTCTTCGTGTAGAGTATATTTCTTCAGCCGTAAATCGACCCATGACCCGCCTAACCGTAGACCGCACTTCCGGAACTACCAGTCGGTTGACATAGTCGGGGCCGAAATTTTCGTGTAGAAATCCTATTCTGGAATAGGTTGGATGAAATCTCACCGAAACGTCTACGCTTAATGTGAGACCACTTTTGTCTAACACATCCATTCGCTCCTCGACCTTGGTCTCCTTCACGTCGTATATGTACATTTCATTCCAGGGCGCCTTCATTATGAAACCGGGGATAAAAATATTTTCCTTATCTAGACCGGTGGAGAATTTTCGAAAGATCACGGCTCTTTCTCCAGGCTTTATGGTAAGAAAGATGCTGGATGAAAGATAGACCACCAGAAAGAAGCCAATGACTCCTACGAAAATCAAGGGAAGAAATCTTCTATTGCTCATGGTAATTCGGTATTTTGTTTTAATTCAGATAGTGGATTGTAAAGCTAGTCTATCTTGGTGAAAAAGTGGGCGGGTTAGCGGGTTGGTTTCAGAATAGACTTCCTAAAATGGCGTGGACCATCTAAGAAAAGTGCCTTTCCGTGAGCGGAAGCGAGGAGTCCACTTTCGAGTGGAGGAGATGGATTCTTCAAGCGACTCTTATTCGTCCGGATTCCGAGATACCGAATAGTGCCGAGTATTAATAAGTAATTGCGGAATGCCCCATTCTGTTCCGGACTTCCTTATCCGGAATGGAACCTCTTTGCCTTTTGCCAAGAATTGTCTCGCTGGCCTTGCTCCGCAGCTTATCGACGAAGCTTGAAGGGTTCATAGCTGAGATCGGACGATGGTGCTCCGTAGTAGCTCCGGGAAGAAGACTTTAGCGTAGGCTCAAAGTGCTTCGCGATGGCAATATGACGGTTAGGGGGTGGCTCAATATCCGATCAACCATTACCAATTGCAGGATTTAAGATACCGATAGTTCCACAATTATCTTTCCAACACTCTTTCCGGATTTGAAAAACCTAAGGGCTTGAGGCAATTGTTCAAACGGATAACGATGCCCGACAACGGGTTTACCCAGGTCCATTTTTGCGATATCTTCCAAAACTGTATGCATCAGTTTCACCTTGGAGTATAACCAGATCAAATTAAAGCCCAAAAGTGATTTGTTCCCTTCTATCAATTTCTGAGGGTCTATTTTTGGTCTGCTGTAATACGTCAGGGCCAGCTTCAAGTAGTTGGGTTTATCCCCATCATGGGCGTATCGAGCAGATCCGTAAACAATCATCCTTCCCTGTGGTGCTAATCGGCTAAAGCCTTCCATAAGGATCCGGCCCCCGATACATTCCAGGACCAGGTTCAATTCCCGGCCTTCAAGGCGTCGGTCCAGATCTTTACCGAAGGTCTTGGACCGAACCAGATACTGGTCATATCCCTCTTGCTGCAATAACTCGAATTTTAATGGGGAACCGACGGTGCCTATCGTGTAGGCTCCCATCTGTTTGCAAATCCGGTTGGCCCAGATTCCTACACCTCCGGCCGCACTGTGAACCAGAACCACCTGTTCCGGCTCCAGGTTGCCAAGGTAAATTAGCGCATAGTAGGCAGTGAGAACCTGCACTAAATAGCTGGCGCCCTGGGAAAAGGACCAGCCATCTGGGAGCAGTAGCACGTACCGGCAATCGATGTTGATATGGCTGCCATATGCTCCGAACCTGGTTATCCCCATAATCCGGTCTCCTGGTTGGAAATTAGTAACTCGACTGCCAGTTTTCAGTACCATGCCCGAATACTCCAATCCTGGTGTGAACTGCCCTTTCGGAGTAGCGCTGTATAATCCCCAGATGGCAAAGATATCCGCGAAATTTAGCCCTATGGAGTGAATCTCCACTTGAACCTCATCGAGGTCGGGATCTTGCAAATGGCTGGTTTCAATATGGAGGTTGTTGATCGACCCTGCATTTAAAGAGTAGCACTGCCTTTCCATCAACCAGAAATGCGCGATAATGATGAAGTGAGTTGTTCGTATTTGTCCTTGGCTGCCCTGGCCCTCCCATATTCCGGATCAGCTGATTCCCAAACATCAAGCGCCATGCTCAGCAGTTCAATAGCCTTTTCATTCTTTCCCTGTTCTGAGAACAGTAAGGCCAATTCGTAGTTGGCTTCCGGATGGTAAGGATCTGTGATAAGGAATTGCTCCAGAACCTTTATGGCCTCGGCCTGCTCTCCAACTGCCCAAAGGGATTTGGTGATTTTTATATGTGTTTCTGTCACAGAGGCGAGAACGGTCCTCACACTGTTTATTGCTTCCATCGCCTTCTGCTCGTCTGCGGCCATCAAAGCAGTATATCCGACGATGTCGGTGAACATGATTGCTGCGAGCTGACGAGTTTCCTGTAGCATCGGTATTAGTGATTCCGATCAAATTTAAATGATTGCAGCCGTTATCAATAGTCAATCGGTAATAATCAGATAACATGTGGCATGTCGCAACGGAACGGAGCATCCAGTATACTGTCTTTAAACCTGAAACCTGAAAAAATTGGGACCCCGGACTTGAGGCTACTCGGTTGTCATTGGGAAATCACTCCCTCTTGAAAAAGTATTAGGGTATTGGGAATGACCTTTTATGTCTTTGGTCAACTGGGGCACCTGATCGTCGAGATATGATTTCAGTTCGTACACCGTCACCTTTCCGTCCTTTGGAGCGCCGTCTGCCTTACCGGAAAGACCCTCAAGGAGTACGTAGGTAAATATTCCGTGGCCAAGTGAGGCGAATTCTCCGGCATACTGTTCACTTCCAGCAGAGGCCAGCACATGGACTCCGGCACTCCGGGATAGCTGAGCCAGCGCCTTTTCCTCGGCTCCGCCCCGTGTGGCCAGCAGCTCGGTGGATCCGCCCGAATGGCAGGCGTCAATAACCAGCACTTGCTTCAAGGCCTTGATCTCTTGCAATATCTCCTGAACCAAACCGGCGTAGACCCCCTCTTTTTCAAGATGTTCTTGTTCATATAGACGGACATTGTCGGTTGGTATAAAATAGAATCGTCCGTCAACCATGCTGCCGTGACCGGCATAGTAGAAATAGAAGACATCCTGAGGGGTAGCTTTCTTTGTGAGTGCCTTCAGCTTGGATAGAATGTTGGACTTGGTGGCTTCCTGATCGAAAAGAGTTGTTAACTCGATCTTTTTGAAAAGTTTTTGGCCTTTCTTGGTTAGTAAATCCGAAAATGCCTGGGCGTCGGCTAAAGCGTAATTAAGGTTGAGCTTAGAGTTCCTGTACTGATTAATGCCGATAGCAAACGATGTAGCAATTAGATATGGGCTTGGTGATGGGTCTGGTGAGTTCCAGTTTCTTCGGGTAAGACTCTATCCGACCCTTGCTCAAAGCGCTTAGAGCAATCCGGTTTAGGCCAGGTACCAATTGAAGTTCATAAGGCCGGAAAATAGATTTTCCCTCCTGCAACCCTTCCAATCCTTCTTTATCATCAATAACTCGCTTACCATTGTGCAGTACTTTTATCTCGGCGATTCCTCCACCCGTGTTGGTCACCTTAACCAGAATTTCCTGTTGGCCCGCCCGGGCGTCCCCTGATTTTGGGGAGATGATCTCAATTCTGGGAGGTGGTGATTTCGTCAAACTAGTACCAATATCACGGTCTTTGCCCGGTAAAGCCCTTTTGCTCATAACCGATTCAACAATTCCCGGTTCATAAAAGTCCTCGAAAAATTGATCCAGCGCGTAGGTATTTAATCCCTTCACAAAATGAATCGACTGCATTGCTTTTTCAGTTGCATAAAAATGCCCCGATAAGGTTTTTGCCATCCAATTTTTCCGGTCAAGGGCAATATGGCTGTATAGCTCCTTTTTGGACTTTAGGTCCCATACCTTGGTTATTCCATCTTGACTACTGGAGACCAGAAACTCCTGATCGGGAGTGAACGATACACTGGTTACGGGAGCCTTGTGGCCGGAGAGAGTAGCGATCACCTCTCCGGAATTCAGGTCCCAAACATTGACAATCATATCCTCACCGCCTGAGGCTACCATCTTTTGGTCCGGGCTGAATTCCGCAGAATAGATTCTGCCTTGATGCGCGGAGAATTGTTGAATCCGTAGGGTAGAAAAAATATCCCAAACCATAATCTCTCCATCCCATCCGCCCGTTAGCATTAATTTGCCATCCGGGCTGAACCCGGTTGCTTGTACTCGATCCGTGTGCCCAACAAATTCTTTGACGGCAGTGGCGGTGCGAATTTCGGTTAAGCTTGAATTCCAGCTCAAATAGTAGCCATTTGGAGTGAAGCTAATATCCAATGGGGTGTTCAGCCATTGTCCTGATGGATTTCTAATCCTGCGGTCAAAGCGGCCTGAATCAGCCTCCCAGGACATTACAAGTCCTTCAAAATGTCCGGAAATAAGCTTTTGTCCATTGGGGTCAAAAGCCAGAGTGAACACTCGATGGGGAGTTTCGCGGTACCACCTCAACTGCCCGGTAGAGAAGTCCCAGCAATTGATAACCTGATCCTGACCTGCCGTGGCAAACAATTTTCCGTCAGGACTAAATGCCATAGCTAAAACCAATTTTTCGTGCCCGCCATATTCACGAATAACTTGTCCAGATTTGAGATCCCAGGCCAGTACCTTCTTTCCAACTTTTTTGGCTATGGTGGTCCCGTCTGGGCTCAAGACGTGATCCTGGGTTGCTCTCATTATCCAATAATCTACAAGATCTTTCAGAGGACTGAGATAGCCAGATAACACGAGACCTGGCTGAAGATTCTCAAGGTTGTAGACTTGTGGAACATTGTTTCTACCAAGGAGGAAATCCTGACCCGAAGGGCTTATGTCAAGGCACCTCAAATCTTCAAGAGGACCCAGGTTCACCTCTTTTACCGAGCCTGGATTATCGAGGGTGAAAATGTGAGCGCTGGTAGAGTCTTTCCTTTGAAAGGAGTCTGAGAGGGCATGATAGAAAAGGGCTGTAACTTTTTCCCCGGCCGGGTCATATCGAACGTCATTGACAACGGCTTTCAGCCCGCTGGAAATTATCTCTGGGCGTAGTAATATTTGGGGTTGGGTTTTTCCAATGGTCCAAACAAGAATACCCTCATCTTCCGAGGCAGTCACGAATGACTTTCCCGTGGGTCCGAAATCAACTAACAGGGTAGAGGATGAGTTATGACGATTATCAGGAAAATACTTGTATCTCCCTTTCTCCGTCTGGGTTTCGATGTCCCAAGGTAGGACCTCCCCGTTACCAACTGAGGTCAACAATAAACTCCCATCAGAGCTCACAGCCATTGCGCGATGGCAGTTTCCCACACAGCTAAGTCGCGCTCCTTGAAAGGATCCAATCGCTTCATTGGAATCAATACCCCACAATTCAGCGGTGTGCTGGCCTCCACCCAATATAAACTGTCCGGTTTGAGGAAGAAAACGGACCGATTTGTAACCCCGTTTATTTACAATTGTTCGGATTTCTTTTCCGGAGGCGGTTTCCCAGAGTTGAACCAGGCCGTCGCCGTTAACTGACAAAAAGTAAGCTGCATCCGGGCTGAAACTTAAGGATCTTACGCTTGCTTGAAGCTGGAAAGCACGGACCTCACGGCCAGTTGAAGACTCCCATAATCGAATAGTCCGATCAAGGCCCCCGGTTAGAATAAACTTACCATCCGGGGAGTATTGAACAACCTGCACCGAGGCAAAATGCCCTGATTGGATCGAAATTTCTACAGGGTGATCGTTGGGTTTAGTTCCTTGACCCCAAAGGTTTGTTAGCTGGCTAACTAATAAGAGTTTGATTAGCCACTTCATTCTCTTAATGTAGAGATAATTGCCGTGAAAGAGGTAGGTCGGCTTAGAAATGTTCGCAGGACGGTGCACGGATCTCCGCGCTCAAATCTTGACGATTTCTTAGTGAGAACTTTCTCACTAACTTCTGTCAGCTGGTTGCTTTTAGCTGTGGTGCATGCAAAGACCTTTAGATTACCACACTAGGATTATTTCAAAGAATCAAGAATTAGGTTTAAGTCGTGGCCACGGTGGTTGTGGAGTTAACACTGGCAGAGGCGCATTAAGCAAAGTTTTAGGCCTTTAGTCCTATTTGACCTCAAAGGAATATTCAACCCCTTCTTTGGGATCGTCTCGGTATAAATGATCAGCCTTCGTTAGAATCCGTAATTCTTGATCAACTTCGGGTATCGTGGATCCCCACGAATGCCATCCCAGGAAGGATGGTTTTTCAGAAAGAGGACCCCAATCATATCATCGGAAGCCTTTTTCAGGTAATAGTACGTTTTGTCCATGTCCCCCAGGCCGTGGTACATAATGGCCAAGTCAACGTTAAGCGAAACCCCCTTTTCTCTCTGTGCCCGCTGCTTGGTCTTTTTTATGTTGGCCATAACTTCCTTTGTCCGGCCCATTTTGCCTAGAATAAAGGTTACCCCGCTTAAACCCCGATCTTGGGAGACGGTCATCTTCTGATACTTTTGAAAAGTTTGAAGGGCCATTTCCACGTCACCCAGCTGATAGTGCACCCAGCCCAGGCTCTCCAGCGCCATTCGGAAGTGGGGCTCAAGCTCGAGTGCACGGTGAAATTGATCGGAAGCCTCTTCGTATTGGTGGTTCATAAAATAGAAATGGCCGAGCAGGTGAATCACCACCACCGACATTGGATCCAACTGTTCGGCTTTCTTGATATGGGAAAGAGCGCGGTCCATTTCATCATTTGCTGCCAAAAACATAGCGTAAAACTGATGGGCTAAGGACAAATTGGGATTCAGATCCAAGGCCTTCTTAAACGAAGCTTCCGCTTTGCCAAATTCTTTTTTCTGCATAAAGTATACCATAGCCATAGCCACGTGGCCCATTTCCTGATCCGGATCCAATTCGAGGCCTTTTTCAGCATATTCATTAGCCAGAGAACAAGCCTCCCTGGGCAACATTTGTCCCTGGACCCCGAGAAAGGTATAACATGCCGACAGACCGGTGTAGGGCAACACAAAATCCGGTTGTATTACAATAGCTTTCTTGAAGGCCTCGATGGCTTTTTTTGCATCCTCGGGCGACCACTTATTCCAGTGATGGTTGCCCTTCAGGTATAGGTTGTAAGCCTCCAGATTCTGTGTGGGTCTGGATTTGACCGCTGGTTCCTTTAATGCGAGTTTTTCTCTTAGCCGATGGGCAATAGTATTTGAAATTTCATCCTGTAACGCAAATATGTCCTCTAGCTTTCGGTCAAAAGTTTCGGACCAAATGTGGTAGCCATCCGTTGTGTTGATCAACTGCGTGGTGATCCTTACCTGGTTACCAGCTTTTCGGACAGAACCCTCTAGAACATGTCGTACTTTCAGCTGTTCTCCTATTTCCCGGACATCCATGTTTTTACCCTTGAAAGCAAACGAAGAAGTTCGGGCGGTAACCTGAAGTCCATCAATTTTAGCCAGGGCGTTTAAGATCTCTTCGCTAACCCCGTCGCTGAAAAATTCGTTTTCAGGATCATTGCTCATATTCACCAGTGGCAATACCGCAATTGATTTGGAGACCGGCCCACCTTCGCCACTCAACTCGGAAAGTTGAGGAACAACCAGGGACTTGTTACCCAGCGCATACACTTCTACTGGTCGATCCACATTCTTGAGCTCAAATCGCCCCATTGATTGGGTTTGAAAGGATTCCTGATTCTTTATGTCGTCATAAACTTTTTCGGATATCAACACCGAACCGGGTGCCGCCAGTGATTCTATGCGGGAGGCGACGTTCACCCCGTCTCCATAAACACCCTCAGCATCATGGGCAATATCTCCAGTATGAATACCCACCCGTAACGGAATATTTTGCGCCATAACCTGAGTTTGGATTTGTATGGCACACCCGACTGCCTCTATCGAAGAATCGAAGATGCATAGGGTTCCGTCCCCATAAAACTGAAGAATCTCTCCTCGGTGGTTTTGGGTCTCCTGTTTAAGAATATCCCTATAAGAATCGCGCCTGATCCTGGCTGTGTTTTCATTATGCTGCATAAGCCGCGTATAACCGACCATATCGGTGAACATAATAGCGGCAAGCTGTCTTTTGGGCATCCTTTGAACCGATTGGATAGCAATTTATCAAACTGTCGGCATAATCTTATCGGTAAGTGTTTACTTACTTGAAGCGACGAGTATATATGCATATAGGTATTGTACTTTATTATATGATTTTGATCAATACGATATTACAGAAGATGCGGCTCTGCAGTTAGACAAGATTGTAAAAATATTGCTTGATAACCCGGGCATTAAAATTGAATTGACTTCCCACGCCGATTCCAGGGGAGATGACATTTATAATTTGGAACTTGCAGAAAAAAAAGCGTCTGCCGCCGTTGACTATATCATAAGACAAGGGATCTCCTCCGATCGCATCGAGCCTCGCGGTTACGGTGAATCAAGATTGTTGAATAAATGTTTTGAAGGTAGAAAGTGTTCTGAAGAAGAACATCAATTAAACCGCCGTACCGAAATTGAGGTGATTCAATTCTAAGCCGTTTAGGTATTGTAAATTGATCGTCAAGTCCTAAATTGGAGTAGACATTTTTTGTTTTCGCGAAAATGACAATTCATTTATACGAACTCCAATATTTGCTCATGAAAAAGCACCATCTTCATAACTTGGTGGCAATGGCCAACGCTGACGGTCATTTCCACGAGGAAGAGGAAAAGCTGCTCTATGAGTTAGGAGAGAAATACGGAATTAAGGAAGCAACCGTTAAGGCGCTCATTGAGCGTCGCGAGGAATTCGAACCAGAGGTTCCTGCTCATTTTGATGAAAAGATGGATCAGCTATTCGATTTGATGCTGATGATAATGGCTGACCGGGAAATCCACCACAACGAGGTTGAATTATTTGGGGATACTGCCAAGGAATACGGTTTCAAACCGGAAGTTGCTGACGTGATGTTGGAAATCTTCAAAACGGGAGTTCCCGACCGCATAGCCTGGGAGGATTTCAAGTTAAAGGCGCGGGATAAGTACTACGACAGAGACTAGAGTCGAAATTTCCTTTTGTCATAACTGCCTCAGGTACTAAAAAAGCGCCCTGAGGGCGCCCTTTCTCTTAATTTTCGGCCATCGCCGTTTCAGGAATGTAGGTTAAATCTTCAAGGTACCATCCCGTCTTTTCACTCACTTTGAGAGTAATGGACTTCATTTTTTGCCATTGGGCCTGGCCTTCCTCTCCCAAGGCCGCCCAGTCTTTGTCATCTTGGGTATAGTGGGTGCCAGCATTCTCTCCACTCCAAACGAAGACATACTGTGGCGCATCCGCTCCGAACCCTGCGGAGTAAGTGTTATACCCCATGGTTAGGCCTTTACTCTTGCTGAGTTCCACCCATCCCTTCATGATTTCTTTGGCTTCGGCTTCTTTGCTCGGCAATGGTTGCCAGAATATCCATTTGCGCCAATTTTTTCCCGTGTTGTCTGCGCCTTCAGGCTGAAAAGAGTATTCTGGCTCCAGATAGACTATGAAACTACGGTGGGTATCATAACAATCATCGAATCCAGCCCATAATTCCTGGGCTTGTGCTTCGCCTAGTTTCTCATTAAGTCCGGCGAATGGATCAACATCGAGTTCAGCGTGGTTCTCCATCGGCATTGCATGGATGTAAGTATAATCCCCAGCTCTCAATGTATAATGGGTGAAAGGAATGCCGTGTTCTTTTAGTTTGGAATTAAGATTCTTGACGGTGGCTTCATATTTGTCGGACATATAGGGCTTGACCTGATCTTCATGAATCATCATCATTTGCCTCTTGGGCTTGGAGAACTGGACCGTAGAAGATTATGGCCAGTACCACAGGAAGAAGGATTTGCTTAGTTTTCATATTAAATTGGTTTGGTTGCGCGGCTGGTGTAGTTTAATCAATCTAGCTATTTCTGAAGCTTTTTCCTAGTCCGTCGTGAATCGGTAATCCACAATCCCCCTGGGGTTGGTTAACTGCTTAAACGCCGTCCAACTGTCTAACCGTCTAACTGTCTAACTGGACTACCTGTTTTAATTGCTTAAGGGTTCACCAGTCCTTTCTCCAGTAGCCAATTTCGACTGATTTCGATGAGCTTAGCCGTTAGTTCCGGTTTGCGAGGATGCATGTGTCCTTCATCCAAATTGATGACTGTCTTAGGATGGGGCACCAGGGCCTGGAATTCCAGTGCGTTCGCAAAAGGGATTCTCTGGTCCAGTTTACCATTCACAACCAGGAACTCACCGGTCAAGCTCTGAATATGCTCCCGCGGCTCGACCGGGCGAATTAAAGAGGCCGCTATTTTGCTCGTAAGGGGGTTTACTCCCGGAAATCGATCTTTAAAATTGTGATGAATCAAATAGTCGTAGTCAACGCCTCCGTAACATAGAGCTGTGGCCCGTACTTCCACCTGATGTTCTTGAGCTAAATGTTGAACTGCCGGAAGGGCAAGAGCCCCCAGACTATATCCCAGCAGGATGATTCGGTTGGTGTCAGCCCAGGGCTGAGCTTTAATCCATTCCAGGGCAACACAGACCTGAGCAGGCGTCTTATTTATGGTGTTTCGAATGTGTTGAAAGCTGGTAAAATAGGCCCCATCCTCGAAATAGTTAGGTTTGAAAGGGTATTGATAGGAAATGAGGGCATTATTTCCATGTTGCGGGATGTAGCTTAAACTTTTCCTACCCGCCTCCAATCCTCCCAAGACTATAACAACCGGTAATCGGTTCAAATTAATACTGACCGGAAGGCTGACCGTTATTCGAGTAGTGTCTCGATCCTCCGCAACTATATCCACTTCGGTATAGATTCGAGATCCACCATGGCCATTCACAGTATCACTAGCCTGATGAAAAGTACTGAGGCCCGAATACCTTTGATCGATCTCAGTCAATGGATCTTTTGCGACTTCCAAAAAGTACCAGCCCGCCAATAAAGCAGTCAGTAATCCAACCATTAGTACTACTACTGCAAAAATTTTGACGATGGTTCGCATTAAAGTCGCACAATACTGAATCCAAAACTACACAAAATCGATGTAGAGGATACCGCCATTGAGCTTGAGATTGTCATTTGGCGGCAACCAGTTGATCGCCGTCCCCGTCAAATCTTCAATTCTCCATTTTCAATGATGAAGAACTCGTCGGGAGACGCTTACGATTATAGCTGATCCCCACGGTCCCGTCCACGGTATGCCCCGTTTACCGTCCCCCGTCTCCAAACGTCTCCCACCGGGGGTGGTACTGAACGAACATTCCTGCTAGTGAGCTGAAAGCTATGACCAGGAAGAAAAGTACACTGAATACTACTCCGAGATTTGCATTTACCGAAAGGAAGGAAGGCCCATAAAAAAAGACCATTTCCCGGGCGCCCACGCCCCCAATAGTAATGGGAATCATGATTACGATGGATGAAATCTGAAACAAAACCAGATAATCGATTAGAGCGCGATCCACACCCAGGGCCAGGAAAATGAAAAGTGCTCCAACTATTTGAAGACTTTGAACCATGCCGGCTCTGAAGTTAGTCGACCAGAGGATTGGATAATAAACGGGGAAGAATATTTTGATCAGAAAATAGAACGTCAGGAACACCGCCGCAATGCCTCCCAGGGCTGCCGGGAAGATCCAAGGATACATGCTGGCCGGGGTAATGAAGTTGGCCATTGCCAGGGCTAACATTAGCAAAAACACAAATCCGGAGCCGCGGTCAAAAATCAGGGCCCGTATCAAATATTTAACTGGAGTTTTGAAATGATTGTTCAGGGCAAAGACCTTGTAACCGTCCCCACCGATACCTCCGGGCAAGAATAGATTATAGAACATCCCCTGATAGTAGAGCCGGAGGTTGTCCCAATAGCCTATCGGCACCCCTTCTGCGTGAAGGAATCCATTCAGTCGATAGGTGCTGACCCATTGGGAAACATTGAAAGCAAACAGAGAAAGGGCCAACCAGGTCGGATTCGCCCTGTTCAGGATCTGCAAGGCCTGGGCGTAGTCTATTTTGGAGATCACAACCCATAGGCCCAACCCTGAAACGATTAGTTTCAGCGTAAGCTTTAAGATATTTTTTGTGCGTTGGGTAAGCTTCATGGTAATACGAAGTGCCAAAAGTAAATGATTGAGATCATTATAGTTTTTTCTGTTTAGTGTCTGGGTTGCTAAGTCAAATTTTTTTTGATTTGCCTATCGATGAGTGAAAACCAGACAATCTTTAGTTTTTGGTCAATAAATTTTTAAATAACCCTGAACCCCTTGGGATTTTTTTGGCGGCGGTATTTCTGTTTTCCACCAACATCTGGGGAATGGAATTATATATTCTGGATGAGGCCCGTAATGCCGCTTGTGCCCGGGAAATGATGGAAAAAGGCGATCTCATAGTGCCGACGTTTAACTACGAAATTCGGGTAGACAAGCCTCCGTTGCACTATTATTTCATGATCCTCGCCTACTATTTAATTGGATTCAGTGAGTTTTCGGCCCGTATTTTTTCTAGTCTGGCCGGAGCCGGGACCGTTTTGGCCACATATCTATTCACCGCAAAGTACTTAGGAAGAAAGCCTGCTTTTTGGGCTTCGCTGGCTCTGCTGAGCTCCTTGCATTTTGCCCTGGAGTTTCATCTGGCAGTCCCCGATCCCTATCTTATTTTGTTCATGGTAAGTTCGATCTTTTTGCTGTTTCATGGTTATGAGTCGGGCCGATCTTTATTCATTTTTTCGGGTTATGCCGCGGTCGGTTTGGCAGCTATGGCAAAAGGACCTGTGGCAATCGCGCTGCCGGGGACAATCTTCATGGTCTTTCTGCTGGTGAATCGTGAATTTACCTGGTCGTCACTATCCCGACTCAAGCTGGTCCATGGGGCTTTGATAATTATGCTAATTGTCGTGCCCTGGACTGTAGCCGTATGGATTGAGACTGAAGGGGAATGGGTTCGCAGATTTCTGTTGGAACAGAATATTTCACGTTTTGTTGAAACAAAAGAGGGCCATGGTGGTAGCTTTTTACTACCCACCTCGTTCGTGATAATTGGATTGTTGCCGTTCGCCTTGTATTTACCACAAGCGGTAGTGGCTGCCTGGAGCGCGCGAGCAACCCGATCTATACAGCTATGCATAATTAGCGGAGCAGTGGTGATAGTATTTTTCTCGATCGCCCAGACAAAACTGCCTAATTATATTTTGCCCGGTCTTCCATTCTTGGCCGTAATTATTGGGTTTTTTATGGGCAACGGTAATCTTAGTCGAGCCAAAATCTGGATCAACTATGTTGTCTATACTTTGATTATGATGGGTATCCCACTGACCCTGTATTTCATCCTTGGCGGTATGCCTTACCTTAGTCAATCGACACGCCTGGCCTGGGGATTTACGGTCTTGCCCCTGGGTGGTTTGATAGGGTTGACGTTCGTCTTTCGGAATCGCTTCCTTTGGGCCCATTTTTCTTTGGTGGGATCATTTATTCTGGCCAATCTTTATTTCTTCTATTCGGGCTACCCTGGAGTTTACGATAAAAACCCGGTGGCGGTCTCGCTGCAACAGATGGAGGATGGGGTTCCAGTACTATATTATAAGCAAGTTAACCAGGCTTTTACTTTTCATCTCGAAAGAAAGGTGCCCTGCGTAAAATCGTCCGCTCAACTGCTTGAATTTCTACACGATAGGTCCAGAGTTTATGTTTTGAGTCGTAAAGAATATTGGGAGGAGATTGAGGATATAGGAGGGATGTCCCTTATCTATGACGGTACTGATACCTTTGAAAAGCCCGTGACCATCTTGGTGGAATATGCGAAAATGATGGAATGATGGGACGTTTGAATGTTGGGATGATGGAGTTTTGGATTGATGGGGTATTGGAATAATGGAGTGATTGTTAGAAGGTTTGAAGCCTTTGAAAATTTGATAAGCAGAAAACTTTAAACACTCCCTGATCCTTAGTCTTTGGTCCTCAGAAAATGGGCGATGGCTGATGGACAATGCGATGTTGGAATCTTTGATAGGCGACAGATGAAGTTGAAACGTAGAAACACGATAAGCTTTGAAGCATTGAAGCTTCAAAGCTTATTAGGGCTCGAATTCCTCTCGTAGTATCGCAAAACCGTAGCCATCCTGCCAGCGGTTATTCCGCTTTCGGTCTTGTCGCCAACGGCCTTCCCGGATCATGCCCACTTTTTCCATAACCCTTTGTGAGGCGTAATGATCAGCGTCGCAACCGGCCCAAATCCGATGTAGTTTTATATGCTCAAACCCCAATTTTAGCATCGCACTTACCGCCTCAGTACAAAAACCTTGATTCCAATGGTCTTTGTACAACGAATAATAAAGTTCCGTGGTACCGTCTGGAGTGAGAGTGCCTCCTTTAAAACCCAGGAATCCCATGTAGGTACGATCTGTCTGCGACCGTAACGCGATTGTAAAACGGAGCTGCAGTTTATTGTATTCCTGAGCGCTTTGCTGACGAATCCAGGATTGAACTTGCGTTTCGGATTTGGGTTCAAAGTTGTTGGCATTGAACCGGTGATCCTCCGGGGTCATCTCCATTCTGAAATGGGCTTTCCAGTCCTCTGGGTAAAACCGGTCCAGCAGCAATCGCTGGGTTCTGATTGGGATCAAGTCATTTATGTTCATGCTGTTTTGGGTTTCTGGTGGGTGCATGGTAATCTGTTTCTTGGCTCTTTGCTTTTGGCTTTTGGCGATTCGCGTTTCGCTCTGGGCTCAGCTACTTGGTAAGATGAATATCTGCAAAGTCCATGTACTGCTGCCAATCGTAAAGGGTAAGGTCATGTTCACCGGATCTGAGATGATATCCAATAGACCCGGTCTTTACTGGCGTATCGGCGCTAGGCTGAACAGAGGGCAGATCGACAGTTTGCCCTAGAAACTCATAAACCGGCTGAGCCTGCTTGGCTGAGAGAAATTCTCCTTTGGGATCGGCCCACTGGTCTTGAGAAGCACTGGCAACGTAAACCGGCCTAGGGGCGATTAGCGCAATAAGCATGTGCTGATCCACGGGAAGGTTTTCCTCCTTGTCGTTGAACTGCTTAAAATTCTGACAAAACCAATGAGGAAATCTGGTGTTAATAAATTCGGCAGTTTCGCCAAATTTTCTACGGAAAAGTGCCGCCCCCCCGCAGCCTGAGTCGTTGGATATTACCATTTGAAATCTCGGGTCCGTTGCGCCAGCCCAGAGGGCAGTCTTTCCCAGGCGGGAATGGCCGATTACAATCACCTTGCTGGAATCGACATGAGGGTCGGTTTCAAGATAGTCCAGAGCCCGGCTCAAACCCCAGGCCCATGCTCCAATGGCGCCCCATTGATTGGGACTTGGTTGATGCTGTCCGCTTGAGTAAAAGAGCGGATGCACCCCGTCGGCCCATTGACCCGCCACATCGGGATCGATCTCCCCGTAGTAGGCAGTGGCCAGCCCGTACCCTCGGGCCAGGATGTCTTGGATGGGCCACCGTGACGACTGGTAGCCTCGGTTTTTCGCTCTTTCATTCATCTCAAGACCCTCTGGAGACTCTTCAGGTAACCAACTATGGGTGATTACGATTTCCGGGTCATTATGAATTGTATGATTCCCCTGAAAGTTCAATCCCAGGAACAGCGGCACCGATTGGCTCGTATTTGCAGGAAGATATACTAGAAGATGGAAACTATTAGTCTTGTCCTGGTTGGAAAGCTCAACCTCAACCTGCTTCCGAATTGCCTTTCCGTTCAGGGCCTGACGATTCTCTTCGAGGATGCTAAACTTAATTCCGGCCTGTCCATCCGGCCGCCATATACATTCTCATCAAATAGGTGCAGAATCTCGGCTCGCCGGGATTCCCATTGCTGATCTCCATCCAGTCTTTGCCCTCTTTCAAATACGAGAGGATCAATAAGCTGATACTCCGGCACCCTGGATTCGTCGTAATTGGGTTGAGAATGGGCTACCAAGGAAACAAGAAACGGAACAATGAGGACTATTTTCATGTAAGTAATATCGTGAATTGCAACCAAACGAATGGCTATTGTCAAAGATTCCCGGCGGAGAGAGCGACAATGCAGTGATCTTCGCCGACGTTATGAGCAACCCTAGGGGATGATTCTCCAACCTGTGGATGATGTGGAAGCGGAACTGATCAGGAGTACCAAGTTGGACCCAAGGACGCCATAGGCACTTACTTGAAAATTGAATATCGTGTGTCGGATATCGAGATATTGGAGTACTAAGTACTCTTCCTCTTCTTACTCGCTTTAGCTTTGGGATTGAACTCGAGTGCCACCTGCACCCAATACTCAAGATCCCGGTCTTGATCCATACCTTCCGCTTCCACGAACACAAACCCTGTCATCGGTCTTCCAGTAAAATCCATGGGAACGCAACCTTTGCGAGTAAGGGAGTCTTCGTATATCTGAGGATCAAGTCGGACCATTAAGCGACTCTTTTCCACACCGACGCACATTTTGTCGTCGACCATGTAGCACAAACCACCCATCATTTTCCTCTCCTCGACGGGAACTTTCTTCTGGTCGAATACTCTTTTTACTCTTTCTGCTAAAAATTTATCGTAGGCCACAGGTAAAAATCCATAAACTCCAATTTACCAAATCTCAGAATTCAAGACAAAACTTAGACCCTAAACAATCCCAAAACTCAAAATTCACTCAATCCCCGGCAGCAAATATCGATTTTCGTCGGATCTCGTGACCCCCTATCCACTTCTTACTTCCAGGGAAACCTCCGGATGAGTCTTTGGCGAAGTGACTGCATTCAATACCCTAAACCTCATTTTGTACGAATCCAACCGCTCTAAAGTTTTTACTTCACTGGTGTTCTGTCCCGGTTTTGTCGTTAACACGTGCGAGTTCGAATGCAGGCTGTAAATACTACGGTTCTCAAGAGAAAACTCGACATTGCTTTCATTATTTATATGAACTTGGAGGACACTGGATTCCTCCAGGTACACGGCGTTGCTTTTTGAACCCGAATTTTTCTAACCCCTGGTAGAATGTGACAGTTTTCGGATCTTGATATCGAAGAATGCTGAACTAACTTTAGGCTTTAAACATGAAAATTTAAACATGAACTTTAAACTTTGGGCATTAGACTCTAGATTTTGGATTCTTTAATATACATAGGCGATCCCATGTGCTCTTGGTGCTGGGGAATTGCGCCGCATCTCGATAAGCTTAAGTCTCAATTCGATGGACAACTGCAGTTTTCCCTGGTGCTGGGAGGGTTGAGACCAGGCGGACGCGAACCGTGGGATCAGTCCATGAAGGATTTTCTGAGGGACCATTGGGACCATGTTCACCAAGCTTCCGGGCAACCTTTTAACTATGACCTTCTGGATTTGAATCAATTTACGTACGACACCGAACCACCTTCCCGTGCCGTTAGAGTAGTGCGCGATCTGGCAGGTGACTTGGAATTCGAGTTCTTCAAGCTGGTGCAGAAAGGTTTTTATCAAGACAATCAGGATCCCGGAGAAGATGATTTCTATCAATCCCCATGCCATCATCTGGATATTAGTTTTGCTCACTTTCTGATCCGATTTCAAAGCGAAGAATACAGGGACCTGGTCCAGGAAGACTTCTTATATTCCCATCGGATGGGCATCACGGGATTCCCTGCGGTAGTATTGATAAACGAAACAGGCACCTACGCGGTCACTCTTAGTTACGCCGATTTTGAGACGATGAAACTGCGAGTGGATCAGATCCTTCAGCTAAAGACAAATTAAGTAATGCTGGATGCGACAAATCCGTTCCATTCTTGACTTAATACCAGGCAGCTCCAAGAATTAAACAAAAACACTGCGCTCCATTGAATCTTTTACTAAATTTTGGAGCTTGATCCAATCGCCAACCGTTAAAACCTTCCAATCATGAAATCACAATTCATATTTGGCCTTGTTCTGGTCTCCGTAGCCTGCTCATTCGCCTTTACTTTTACCCCAAGATCTAATCGGCCTCAGGAATCAGAATGGGGCAAGATGTATGCACCCATATGGGAGGGAGCCCAAAATCAGGTTCTGGCAATAGCTGAAGCCATGCCGGAAGACAAGTATAACTATAGGCCGACTGATGTAAGCCGCACCTTCGCAGAACAAATGATGCACATAGCTTACGCATCCAGGTTTATCGCCGAGGCCTACCTCAAAGGAGTGCAGGCAGAATATGCCGACCCGTCACCAGATGGCAAAAGTAAGGCCGAAATAATCAATTTTCTAGAGGAGAATCTGAAGGCCTGTGCAGAGATCTTTCAGTCCATGTCTGATGAAGAGCTAAAGCAGGAAATTACGACCTTTGCCGGGAATACCATGCCCAAGCAGCAGTTGATCATGTTTATCCACGATCACCTCACCAATCATAAGGCAAAATCTAACCTGTACATTCGTATGAATGGGATTGAACCGCCAAAGTACAGTTACTATTAATTAGTACCGAGTCCTGGGAGCTTTAAGGGTCGTGACCGGGCAATGGCTGTCAAGAGCCGTCGGAAGGCCCGGGTGACTCAATCACTTTCTCTATCGAAATAATATTACGATAGGAAGAAAAGATGTTAATCCGCCAGCCGCTGAGCCACACCTTGTAGGACTGCCCAGCATTCAATTGGCCGTAAATGTCCGAGGAGCTGAACTTCAAGTAGAACCAGTCATCGACGTTTTCGAAAACCTCCTGATCTGAGTAAATCAGGTATTTGCTCTTGTTTACGCCCTCATCCTCATACGTCACTCGTTCCTTCTCCTTGATGACGACAGTAAGACTACCCCGATAGGCCCTGGGTATGTACAAAATGAGAAATAAGACAACGACGATGGCAATTACAATGCCGTACAATTTTTGTTTGAGCGACAGCTTCATTATAATGCGATTGGGGCATTTGAAATTACACAAACATGTTCAATTAAACCAAGCCCTCGCGGTTCTTGATCTAAGAATAATATCCGACCATTGTGATAAGGACGATAATGGCAATATTCATAGGATCAGTGATGGTCCTGGGTGGCTTGGGTCACTTTCTGGAACCGGAATACTTTGTTTCGTTCATCCCCGGTTTTGTCCCCTGGCGCGAGCCGCTGATTTACCTAAGCGGGGGATTGGAAATCATCCTTGGTATCGGTGCCTTTTCGACCACCAGCCGACCCTTGGCCGCTCGTTTGATAATGTGGCTGCTTATTATTTACACTCCTCTGCACTTGATGGACCTTTTCAGATCCGACCCGGCCATTGGAGATCGAACTATGGCTCTGATACGATTACCTATTCAGGGATTCTTAATTTGGGCTGCGCTTCAAGTATCGAAAACCAGGTTTAAATAGGATTTTGGAAAGTAATTACGGCTTCCTGGGCAACTCATCCACCTAATCGAGTCTCGAGCTTTTGGCCATTTGAGTTTATTCTTCGCGGATTACCACCTTATCCATCTTATCTCCCTGTTCTATCAAGTCAATTATTTCCAAACCCTCATAGACCTTCGCAAAAACGGTGTGATTTCTGTCTAAATGGGCGGTATTATCGCGGCTATGGCAAATGAAGAATTGGGACCCCCCGGTATTGCGGCCGGCATGAGCCATGGAAACGACACCCCGATCATGATACTGGTTTTCACCATCAAGTTCACAATCAATCGTGTATCCTGGTCCACCAGATCCGGTACCCTCTGGACAGCCTCCTTGGATCATAAAGTTGGGGATGACCCGGTGAAAGGTTAATCCATCATAATAGCCCTTTTTAGCTAAGTCGGTGAAATTTTTGACGGCCTTAGGAGCATCGTTTTCGAAGAAATTGATCTTGATAACACCTTTACCAGTATGTATTTCCGCGGATTTCATAAAAAATGAAGTTAATTAGTAACCAAGAAGAAGTGACAAAGGTAAATAAATTAATGAACCAGGGAACCTGGATAATCGTCATTTACGATTGCGGTTCAGAACATTTTGATGGGTCCCTAAGTATAATACTTAATGCTGAGCAAACCGAGATTTACGATATGGAAGATCCTAGTTCGCTCGTTGATCGCTTTTGGCTCGGCTCTAGCTCTTATCATTATTTTCCTGATCATGTACTTTAACCTCGCTCCTCAAATCGGTGGCAAGTCTCAGGGTGAAAGGCTTCAAAGGATGAGGGCCTCACCAAATTTCAAGGACGGAAAATTCCAAAATCCAATTCAAACCGACATGAACATGCCAATTGGTGCCGGCTTCGGTATTTTGGGACTTTCTAGTTGGCGAAAGCAACCGGGAGCCTTCTTCAACATTCCGGGTGATTGATTTTGAATCCGTAACATTTTCACAACTACCGCAGGAAGAAATCGCCATTAGTTGGTTTGGTCATTCCTCATTGCTTATTCGAATCGACGGGAAGACTCTGTTAGTAGATCCGGTCTTCAGCCCGAGGGCTTCCATGTTTTCATTTATGGGGCGAAGAGATTCAACTATTCGGCTTATATGAGAGTAGATAACCTGCCCCTCTTAGATGCGGTAATTCTCTCACATGACCACTACGATCACCTCGACTATGAAACCATAACTGAACTAAAGGATCGGGTCAAGCATTTTTACGCACCCTTAGGGGTCGGCGCCCATCTTGAAGAATGGGGGGTACCAGGTAGCGCTATTACGGAGATGGACTGGTGGGAGTCAACCAGCCATAACGGCCTGGAGCTGACTCTGACCCCCGCAAGACACTTCTCAGGTCGGGGCTTTAGCCGATTTGAGACTCTTTGGGGCTCCTGGGTGATCGCCGGTCGGGATCAAAAAGTGTTCTTTAATGGTGACTCCGGATATTTTCCAGGGTTCAAAGAAATCGGGGAAAAGTATGGTCCGTTCGATATTACATTAATGGAGTGTGGAGCGTACAATGAAAAGTGGGCCGAAATTCATATGATGCCAGAAGAAACGGTCCAGGCCCACCTCGATCTTAATGGGGAAATACTGCTGCCAATTCATTGGGGGAAATTCAATTTGAGTTTACATCCCTGGAAAGAGCCCGTGGAGAGAATGACCCAAAAGGCAAAGGAATTAGGAGTCCGGGTCTGCACACCCGAGGTGGGGGACGTCATTTGTATCGGATCCAGAGTGCCTTCTTCACGCTGGTGGGAAAATTACCAATAGACTTTTATTCGTAATGCAATTCAGCCCCACTACGAGGGCTCGGCAGGGACATCCAAAGGACTTTGGTGGAATTCACCTCCGAAGTAACCGCCTGGAAGTTATCGACTTACTTAACCCGATAGCCATGGCGATTGGCATTTTCTCGAAATTGTAGGCTTTAGCAAGAATTTATTTATGTAGGTGGAAGTCAGTAAAGGTCTTTACCGTGACCAGAGGATTATCGATTTTCTCAGCATCCGTGATAACCTCCAAACAAGGAAATGATATCCGAGGTCTGTACTAAGGATCCTCAGCACTTCCTAGAAAGATCCCTGAAGACCTGATCGCGGTTAGGATTAAAGTATCTATAAGAACTTGAGAAAAATGGAATCTATCACTAGATTCGGGCCCCATCAAAACTCAAACCATGATGCTTAGATCCTATTGTGTCTGTTTAATACTCGTAATTGGCATTCTCTTCGCCAGTTTCGGTCAGAACACTCTTGAAAAAATCGTTAAGACTGGCCAGATCCGTGTCGGTATGTCCGGTAACCAACCCCCGTTCTCGGCCCAGTCCAAAGTGGGAGGCCTGATAGGGTATGAGGTAAACCTGTCCGAGATGCTAGCCACTGCCATGGGCGTCGAACTGGAGATCGTTCAGATTCCATTTCCTGAGCTCCTGCCGGCTCTTGAAAAGGGCAAGGTCGATGCCGTCATGTCCGGCATGACCATCACTATTGAAAGAAACCTGAGAGTTGCCTTTGTCGGCCCCTATGTACTATCGGGAAAATCTGTTTTGACCAAAAGTTCATCATCTTTGGCAGCAGCGACTTCCGCGTCGGCGATAAATCAAGCAACTACAAAACTGGTCACCTTAAGGGGGTCCACCAGTCAACGATTTGTTGAGACCAATATTCCGGATGCCAACCTCACTTTGATCGATGATTATGATGAGGGCGTTGAACTGGTCATCACGGATCAAGCCGACGCTATGGTGGCTGATTATTCGATTTGTGCCGTTTCCGTTTTACGATATCCTGAAAAAAACCTGGCTACCCTCAGCCAACCGCTTACTATAGAACCCATTGGGATCGCACTGCCCCCGGACGATCCGCAATTGGTGAACCTTGTGCAAAATTATCTCAATTCTTTACAGCTTGCCGGACTCTTAGAGCAGCTTCAGAAAAAGTGGTTTGACACACTGACCACCAAAATCCATCGACCAATCCTTTGAACTGGTTGGGATTCTTTCGCTTTTCAGCAATCCACATAATCAAACCGAAAACCAGGATCATCCCAAGTAACAGAACCATGAGCCTCAGGAAATCCATGGAAACTAGGCTCGACAATATGCTGGATAAGAAGAGCTGAAACTGGTGATTTGAGCGGGATGTCGCGACGCCAATTTCAGAGGTTATAAAGGGATGAGCCGCCTCAAAGAGCTTGAGGCGAGGGCCATTGATAGTCATGGGGTTTATGGCGAGATCCACTTCCGAGTAGTTCAGAGCTCTTAGGAGACCGAGCTGATCGTTGTGCTCTGCAAATTGGTAGTTTAGATCAAGCTCACCGGCGAGGTGATGCCATAAATCGATGCTGACTCCATAAAATGTTCCGTCCACATGCTTGATCACATAGGGGGGCTGCAGATAAACACCCACCCGCAGCAATGTTGTGTCGACACTACCCTGGCCTAAGGTTAGGCTGCTGATAGACAACAATATTAATCCGATTGCAATTCGCACTCTTTCATTTTTTGTTCATGGCTATTATGGAAGCCAGTATTTTGAACGTTTGAACGTCGATTTCATCATAGGCATTTTTGTGAATACTTTTGATCGATATGTATCCCACCGCCTTGTTATTGACCTTGAGCGGCAAGTAAAGCAGGGTGTTCATGAGTTTGTCCTCCTTGAATTCCAATTTTTGCATTGCCGCCGGCCCTTCCTCTTCCAGATTTTTAACCCAAACTTCCTTTTTGGTACCGACACAATCAACCGGATAATTCTGGGTTCCGGAGATCGTGATGCTCCTTCTCTGAGAACCATCATTAGAGCTCAATATTTCCTGAGCTTGAATTTCTCCAGAATCGGGATCCACTGTTCCAATTCCGAAAGAATCCACTGCATGGATTTTTTTGAGTTCCCCAAATATTTGAGAAGCCTTTCCGGTCCAGCCGGGAGATCTATTGGAACGGTCCAGGAATTTGGAAAAGCCCCTGATACGCTTAAGAACCTCTTCTCCATTAGAACGCCCCTGTTCCGTTGTTTCATTCAATATAAGCTGCAAACGGGATCTTTCCCTTCTCAGCTTATAAGTTCCAGCTCGAAACAGACCCCAAAGGAGTAGCATTCCAGCCAGGATAAAACAGCCATAAGCCCATTGGGTTCGGTACCATACATCCTTTACGATGAACTGATAGCTGGTCGAATCACTCCATTCGAATCCTCCTGGCTGCCGAGCTCTTACTTGGAATAGATATTCCCCAAACGACAGCGGAGGAATGAGCAATTCTGTTTGTCCACCCTGATTCCTCCAGGGCACAATATTCCGATCTTTGGATGACATCCGCGTCATATACTGCAAGCCGGAGGTCGGCTGGGCGTTGGATGAGTATTTAAATTCCAACACGGATTTGCCGGGATAATCCCTTGGCAGATAATTGTCAATTTCTTGACCGTTGGCAAGTATACTGAGAAACAGCGGACTGGGGGTTTTAGCGGGTTTCGGATTGGGCATTTGAGATGGAGCCAGCCCTTTAGCGGTCCCAACCCATATACGATCCTGTTCATCACGAAACAGAGTTCGGTAAGTGCCTGTTTTTGAGGGTAATCCGCTGGATTCGTCAAAAACAACCAGGCTTCCAGGGGAAAAGCGAAGTACCCCACTGACGTCGGTAGTTACCCATATGCTAGAATCCGCTCCAATGGTTACACCTCGGATTTCGACGTTTGTGAAGTCTCCAAGGTCAACTCTTTCAATTCGTTCGAAATCGTACCTTAGCAACCCATCTGTGGTTCCCAGCCAAATAATCCCCAACATATCAACCGCCAGGTCATGTACTTTGAACCGTGGATTTGTAAATGGTAACGGCAGGCTAAGATTATGAAATGAATCCGTTTCGGAATTGTGCTGGTAGAGGTAGTTGTCGCCACCTTTACCGGCGGCGAAAATCCGGCCACTGGGTCCTTCCTTTACCACTAGATTTCGCTGATCTAAACCCTGGTCGGGGCCATAATAAACTACTTTTCGAGTATTAGTCAATTTGGCCACGCCAATTAATGGTTTGTCCGCTGGTGCCTGGCAGATCCAGAGGTTATCCTTGGAGTCCAGCAACAAATGGAATATGGCGCCGCCTCTACGGCTGAAATTTAATTTGCTTTTCATCCGTCCCTTTAACAGGAACAGAAGCTCACCGTTGACGTTACCAGCCCATACGCTATCACCCTTGCCTTCGACCGAATGAATGAATCCTCTCTCCTTGCCGAGCACGGATTTCACTTCATTTCCATAGGGTGTTGCGGTTATTTTGTATAGATCGCCAAAGCTGACGTAGATTTGGTGAGCAGAAACTTGAGAAACTGAGTAAACGTGTTCCATCGGCAGCGACTCAACGCTCCCGAAGAAGTTTTGCTTCAATAAACCGACCCCTGAATCGGTGCTCAACCATATATCCTTTTCAAACTGGCGGATTTCATAAATGGCTCCAAAAGTTAGCGGCCCTATCCGATGAGGATCATTGTGGCTTAGCACCCTTTCCAAATCCTCAAAGTCATTTTGATATGTAGCTCGGTACAGACCGCTATCCGTTCCGAAATACATTAGCCCCTTCAGACCCTGGAGGGCGTGATTTATGTCGGATGGCAATTTTTGGAGTGCGGTAAGATTATCTAAGAACCCATTTTGATTAATCCTGGTACGGTAGATCTGATCGCCTAACAAAAGAAGGTGACCATCATCCAAGTAGAGGATGTGATTTATAGTGCCGAGCCGGTCGGCATCAAACATTTCAATGAATTGATTCTGGTCCTCCTGGTAGCCGAAAACGGTTCCTGACTGGGAGGCCACCCAGAGTCTACCTGATCGATCCGTTACAAAAGAAAAGTGAGAATTAGATTTACTACCGGTGTTCTGCAAACCTAATTCAAACCTTTGGAAGGAGTTAGGTCCAACCCTTACAATCGATCCTCTTGGTTCACTAATCCATAGGATCCCATTATCAGCTACATACATCTTGTTAGGGTACTGCAGGGATGAATCGGACACCTCTGGATGGCCGGGGATCATTTGAGTTATGATGGCGGTATCGAGAAAGCTTTGAATGCTGTATACGCCGTCGTCACATGAAAATAGAATCTCGTTCCGCTTATTTCTGACCAAGCTTCGAACATAACTGGAGGCGATCCCGTCCTTCATGGGCTCAAACCGGTCTCCATTAAGCTTGAGTAAGCCACCATCAGAAGCGATCCAAACAAAACCAATGCTATCGGTCACGATGGATCGAATATGGGGGTCATCTAACCCGTTTTTCCGGCCGAATTCTAAAGCGCTGAACTGCTGAGCCCAAACAATTGGAGCCCACATTAGTGCCAATATCAATAATGTACAAGGTCGCCTCACCGAATAGTAATGTAGCCAATTAAGGTTTCAACTCAAACCTGCAGAGGAAGCCGCGGCTATTTACCGACATGTAGAATTTAGATATCTTTGAGTTGCCGAATATTATGTCATGAAAGTAATCCCACTCCTTTCAGTGCTTTGTTTTGTGCTGTTTTCCTGTGGACCTCAGGAGTCAGGTCAAACCGATCCCAAGTTCAAAGCGCGTGAATTCCTCGATGAATACTCTTCAACCTATTTGGACTTGTCCTACCAAGATTCAAAGGCAGAATGGGCTTCTAACACGAAAATAATTCCGGGAGATACCAGCAATTCCTTTAACCTAAGGATAGCAAAGGGGAAATTAGCCGGTTTTACAGGGAATTCTCAAACTATTTTCAGAACCAGGAAATTACTCGAAGCCAGGTCCCTGATTGACGATATGCAGGTAAGGCAGCTAGAACATGTCCTATTCATGGCAGCCGATAAGCCCGCTATAGTTTCCGACGTTGTAGCTGAGAGGATTAGAGTGGAAGCTGAGCAAACAGAAAGCTTATATGGTTTCAATTTTCAAATCAACAATGAAGTAGTAACCACCAATGGAATAGATGCCATCCTAAAAGAGGAATCCAACATTGAAAAAAGGCTTGAGGCTTGGATGAGCTCCAAAGAGGTTGGAGTTAGGTTGAAGCCGGGTGTTGCAAGACTTAGGGATTTGCGTAACAGGACCGTTCAAGCTCTTGGCTATGATGACTTCTTTTCGTACCAGGTCTCCGAGTACGGAATGACAGTTCCCGAGATGAGGGTGATGTGTGAAGGGTTCATAACTGATATTTGGCCTCTATATCGAGAGTTGCACACGTTCGCACGGTACGAGCTGGCGAAAAACTACGAGGTCGAGACAGTTCCCGACATGATTCCAGCTCACTGGTTACCAAACCGATGGGGACAGGATTGGTCGGCGATCGTTGAAGTGGAAGGTATTGATTTGGATGAATCCCTTAAGGAAAAAGGTGCAGAATGGTTGGTCAAACAGGCTGAAAGCTTTTATGTAAGTCTTGGTTTCGAACCTCTTCCCCAGAGCTTTTATCAAAAGTCGAGCCTCTATCCGCTACCCACCGATGCCCCATATAAAAAGAACAATCATGCATCAGCTTGGCACATGGATTATCAGCATGACGTTAGATGTCTGATGAGCGTTATACCCAACAGCGAGTGGTATGAAACAACCCATCATGAGTTAGGACACATTTATTATTATCTGTCCTATACAAACCCCGATGTTCCCCCCGTGCTTCGCCGCGGAGCAAACCGGGCTTTCCATGAAGCCATAGGCAGCATGTTAGGCTTTGCAGCCATGCAAGAGCCATTCTTAGCCCATACTGGTTTGATTTCCTCAGATACCCGTGCAGATGAGATCCAAATGCTTTTGAAAGAGGCCTTGAACTATATTGTTTTCATTCCCTGGTCAGCCGGGGTGATGACCATATTTGAACACGAACTCTATGCGGATACCTTGGCCGAAAAACGGTTTAACCAAAAGTGGTGGGAGCTTAAGAAACTCTATCAGGGCATTGAACCTCCTCAAATCCGAGGCGAGGAGGATTGTGATCCTGCCTCTAAAACTCATATCACTGATGATGCCGCTCAGTATTATGACTATGCGTTGTCCTATATTCTTCTCTTTCAAATTCACAAACACATTGCCGAAAAAGTGCTAAACCAGGATCCTCATGCCACCAACTATTATGGGAGAAAAGATGTTGGTGACTTTTTGAAAAGCCTCCTCGAAACGGGCATGACCAGGGACTGGCAAGAGCTGATTCAGGAAGCCACCGGAGAACCCATAAATGCAAGAGCAATGCTGGAGTATTTTGAACCTGTTAAGGTCTACTTGAAGGAAAGAAATAAAGGAAGGCCTCACACTCTGCCTAAGATTACAGGTGGCTAATAGATTAGATCGGAACCATCCAACCTTCGAACCTCCAACCTTACAATCTTATGATTCGTTATTTGTTTAGCTTTGAATAAGCATCCGCGCATACGGAATTTCTAGGAATCTGTTCAATGAATATCAAGCTGCAAATCAAGCTGCGCAAGGTCCTGGTGATTATCATCGCCTGGGAGTTGGTTGCGATCGCAATAAGTGTGTACGACCACTTCACCTTTATCTCGCTTTATTCTGCTGGTCCTGCAGAGCATTATTCCTTTGGCCGTAGCTTGTCAGAAAACCTTGCTGCGGCTACCTTTGCTGGAGTTTTTGGAGGTTACTTTCTAGTATTTTATATCGACGAAAAGCTGAGACAGAAATCATACGGGTATTCAATCGTGGCCGTTTCCCTGGCTTTTGTGGTGATTGTCATGATCATCACCCTGCTGATGGGCTTGGCTATTGCCCCCATTTTAACCAGTAAGCCTCTTTCTGACCCCAAGACTCAAACGGCCTACTTTGATTACATCACCAATACCATCCATGCTAAGAATGTGCTCGTATGGGCCATTGTGGTGGCGTTAACCCAGTTGCTATTCCAAATCAGTAACAAGTTCGGTCAGGGGGTATTAACCGATTTTATAATAGGGAAATACCGGAATCCAAAATATGAAGAGAGGATCTTTATGTTTTTGGACTTGAAATCGTCCACCGAATTAGCCGAAAACCTGGGCAACGAGCGCTATCATTTGCTTCTCAGAGATTTTTATGCGGACATCACCAATTCCATCATCTATAACAAAGGCCAGGTTTATCAGTATGTTGGGGATGAGGTGGTTATTTCCTGGAAGCTGCAGGATGGAGTGGAAGACAGCCATTGCGTAAAGTGTTATTTCGACATCAAGGAGAAGATCCATCGGGACCGTATGAAGTATCTTGACAAGTATGGGCTGGTACCGGAATTCAAAGCGGGAATGCATTATGGCAATGTCATTGCCGGCGAAATAGGAGTAATCAAGCGGGATATTACCTTCTCCGGGGATATCCTGAACACAGCATCCCGGATTCAGGGTAAATGCAACGAACTTAGGGTGCAACTCCTGCTTTCCGGTCAATTGGCCAAGCTATTGCCTCAAAGTCCCAAATATAAGCTCAAACCTTTAGGCTACATTGAGTTGAGAGGAAAGGCAGCTGCAGTTGAACTTAATAGCCTGGAAATTGCGTAAGAATGCCTATCGATGTTGATGGTACCGGGTTGGTGAAGCGGCACTGGCGAGGATCTCCATCTCACCGTCTTTTAAAGACGCTGACTTATCGAAATCTACTAGCCGACTGAGCTGTTCAGCAGTTCGAATTCCCACGACCGCGATCTTTACAGCGCTCGGTCTGAGAGAAAATCCAAGGGCTACCTGGGTCTCTGAACGAGCGGCCTGGGTCAATGACTTTACGGCTTCGGAGGCTGTCAACACCTGCTGCTCCGAATGATCAAGGTAGGCCGCCGGCACTTTGTCAATCAAGAGGCCTTTAGCTAGGGTTCCCCTTGCCAGCACGCCGATCTTATGGTTCGCTAGCAAAGACAAGACGGATTCCTCAGGTCGACGATCTAATAAACTGTATTGGGTCATTACACTGACGATGTTCGATCGGCGGACATACTCCCTAATTACGTTAGGCCGGATGGACGATATTCCATAGTTCAGAATCTTGCCTTGGTCGACCAAGGTTTCGAACGCATCAATGGTTTCGTCTATCGGATCATCGATGGTTCCTCCGTGTAGCTGGTAAAGGTCAATATAATCGGTTTGAAGTCTTTTCAGGCTCTGGTCAATGGAACTAACAATGTGCTCTCTCGAGGGGTTCCAGTTCCATCCACTTCCATCAGGGCGCCACTGGTTTCCTACTTTGGTCGCGATTATTGCCTCTTGTCTCCTGGACTTGAGAGCTTTGCCCACAACGATCTCATTCTGACCCTTTTGATACAAGTCCGCTGTGTCGAAGAAATTGATACCGAGATCCAGGGCCTCATTAAGGAGCCGACCGTTTGATTCATGGTCGGATTCCAGGGACATACACCCGAATCCAATTTCGCTGACCTCTAATTTACTTTTTCCGAGAGAAACGTAACGCACTTGTTTAGGGGTACTACAATTTCAAAAAGTCTTACTATAATAATAGATCGTTTTTAAAATAGCTCATTTCAATTCAAAAACTCCGTTCCTATGTTCCGTTTTTTAGGGATCCCTCTTACAGCCATTAGCTTGGCCGCACCCGTTACAGCCCAGGAACCGGTTGACGATTTCCAAAACCTGTCTTTTGGTGTTAGCGTTAACCAGTTCCATCGAGATTTTGGAGTTGGGCTGAACCTTACATCTCCCTATTGGGGCAAGAAAACCCGGACGGCACTCAGATTAGCCTACAATTTTATGTACCTGGAGCACCTAAATACAAATACCGAGACCGTTTGGACTAGTTACCGCAATGTTCAGTTAGGCATACTTTTAGCAACCAAGCCTATTAATGAATTCTTTCGATATTATGGCCAGGTTGGGGGGATTGTCCTTCTTCCGAATGAGGAGTTTTCATCTGAAAGGGAGGTTCTTGGGATCTATGGACTCTTTGGATTTGAATTCCTTTTCGAATCAACCCGGAAATTGTCCAAATCAATTTTCATTGAACTCGGGGCCGTTGGAACCGGAGCAAAGGGGGATTTGCTGGTAGGGGCGCCCATCTATTCCAATGGTTTTGTCATATCCACAGGATTAAGATTGTTCTTTAGGAAATCCGCTCAAAGCTTAGGCCAGGGAAGTGGAACCGTGCTTCGTTAGGGGCCGGGCTGTAGAACGTATATCGGGATAACTTTGTTGAAAAAACCGGGCTGCAGTCTGTATCCGCCGCGGGATCAACTAATTTTGCGGAAAAACGTGCTATGATAAGGAATTTGCTGTTGCTGGGGGCCATTATTATGTTGTGGGGTTGTGGCGGTGAGGATTCCCCTCCGCCGGATTTTGACTCCCAATTGGCCGCTGACCTCCAGGACATTGATCATTATTTGGACCAGAATAGCCTTAATGTCGATATCGATCCGTCAGGGTTAAGGTATTTGATACATGAGCAAGGTACAGGCGCTACTGCTCATCCGGATACGAGTGATATAACGGTCAACTACGAGGGTCGCCTAATGGTTGACAATTCTATTTTTGATCAAGGTGACACAATTACATTCCCTCTAAGGAATCTCATTTTAGGATGGAGGATCGGGGTTCCGCTCATTCAGGAAGGGGGCAGCATTACCCTTTACATTCCTTCTGGCTATGGCTATGGAACCCAAGGAGCCGGCGCTATCCCGCCGAACGCCAACCTGATCTTTGATCTAGATCTGGTAGAAGTGGATTAGAACTCAAATACATCCCAACGTGGTCTGGATTCAGTCCCCTTATAGGTCCATAAGGACGTTTGATCGAAAAAGTCGCCCTCTTTTTTTTATTTCACGAGAACAAGCCTGAAATTCATCAGGTCACTAAACGATCAATATTATGAATCCTGTTAATTGGTTTGAAATCCCGGTCTCAGACCTGGACCGCGCAACCGCATTTTACCAGAACGTTTTAGACCTGGAAATTACCCGGCAAGAAATGGGCCCGGCTCTGATGGGGTGGTTTCCGATTGATCAGGAAGGAACCGGCTCCACTGAAAGCTTGATGAAGAGCGAAGGGTTTACTCCCTCCCACGAAGGCAGTTTAGTATATTTCTCGGTGGAGGATTTGGATGCAACCCTGGCCAAGATCGAGGCAGCGGGAGGCAGAACCATTATGCCGAGAATGGGAATTGGAGAATTCGGTTTCATCGCCCATTTCGAAGACTGCGAAGGAAATCGAGTGGCTCTTCACTCGGCTACCTAAGGACTTGTAAATTCCCAAGGGCTCCTTGGCCCCGGACAATACCCGGGCCGCTCCGCTCCGGGAGAAGACTAGGTCGAGTTCATGCTTCAAGATTCACTGCTTTCTTTGAAAGCTGGAAGTTGAGGTCTGGAACTTGAAACCTGGACTGTCAAAACCTTCCAACCATTGAACCTAAGCGCGTGTCTTTAGGTTAGACATTTAGACTCTAACCAATGAAGGCTTATTTTTTGATATTCATCGGCGTTATTTTTTTTGGCACCGCCTGCGAAGATGACTCCAAAGCGATTATACCCGGACCCGTTGCCCGGCCCATTGTCAATGTAAAATCCGACGGGGTGCTCTTCGATGGTCTGATTGGAAATCGATCTGATGTATCCTCCGATTCTTTCATAATCAGAAAAACCTGGCGTGAGGATCATCACCTGTTCGTGGTGGTTCAATACAGTGGAGGTTGTGAAGAGCATGAGTTTGAATTGGTCTGGGATCCTGTAATCACACTAGTTACTGAAGATCAAATCGGCCTTGACCAGGCACAGCTGATAATTACCCATAATGGGAACGGGGATCTCTGCGAGGCAGCCTTGACAGATACATTGTCGGTGAATCTCAGTGATATTGCAGCTACCACCGATACCGATCACCTCAGCATCCGGGTAATGAACGGTAGTGGTGATCAAACTTTTAGTGTGGTGAGTGACCTCGTGGGTATACCGGAGAATGAAACCTGCGAATATGAAGTGGTCCTAACCGAAGTAGTATGTGGCGATGGGTTGTTTGAGAACAGGTGGTTCAGATTCACAGAAAAGGATCACCCTGCTTATTTACAGCCTGTTTCGGTTGCTGACCTGATTCAGCTGACCCTTGGTCCGCCTAACGGCAAGTACAAGATAGGTGTTAAGGTGGTTGCCTGGAGCCCCGATCCAGACAAGGCCATTTGCCTGGCTTATCCGGGTCCTTCGATTCCGGTAGAGATCTGGTGTATGGAGCTGATTGAGGAGGGGGATTTTTAATCAGTCAGCAGTTATAAGTCGTCAGTCAACGGTTGGGCCAATGCCAACAGCAGGCCGGTTATTGCGAGAGTCAGTGAAGCAATCTGGGCCAGGTGAGAATTTCGCAATGACATTTTTGGGGTACTTGCATGAAGGTTTAGGAGTATTTACCGAAAACAGCCTTTTCCAATTTTTCGCCCCTTGTCCAAGTCGATCGCCGGCCCAGTTTATCACGGGTCGACTCCAGTCGGTGTACTACCATGGACCTAACAAGATTCAGATTCAGATTCATATGCTCCATTTTGACTCTCAATAACCCATAAGGCGTTAATAATGGCGTTTTTAGTGTTTTTGCCAATGATTTGTCCGGTTACATAATATATAGGTTCAGGACGAAAATATTACCCAATCAGTGAACATTTAAGTAGTTTTGCAATCAAGCAGTTTCCCGCCGCAATGCGCAGCTTGGTGCCATTTTGCGTGTCTATATGGAGCAGCTTTCATTCAGCTGCAAAGGCCCGGGGGGGTCAACCTCCAAGCCATAGCTACAAGCTTTTAACTGGAATAGCCAAAAACCTGTAGCCAAGTGGTCAGACTTGGCATCAAACCTAAATCTCCTTTGAAAGTTGTATCCGATAGACCCTCCCATTAAATTCGCAGGCATTATTCACCAAACTTAACTCACATGAAATTCCGATCCACTTCAGGTCTGGCCCTTATATTGGCAACAATATTGGAAATCAACCAAAATTACTTATTGGCCCAAAACAAAGAAGAACAAGTTGATATCGGCCGTTGTGAGATAACCAAAGACGAATTCACGGATTCTGATTCGGGAATGAAAAAATTCTTCACCGATGCCTATGGATATGCGGTTTTTCCAGCAATCGGCAAAGGTGCTATTGGTATAGGTGGCGCTCACGGCAATGGGATACTGTATAAAGCCGGAGAACCTTTTGGAACCACATCCATGTCCCAGGTATCGATTGGATTCCAGTGGGGCGGACAGTCGTACATGGAAGTGGTTTTCCTGCAGGATAAGAGGTCGTTCGACAATTATTTGGAGAGCAAAGCCAAATTGGCCGCCCAGGCATCGGCTGTTGCCGCCACCGCCGGAGCATCAGCGGACGCTGCCTACAATGATGGTGTCGCCATTTTTACTTTGGTAAACGGCGGACTCATGTACGAGGCGTCGGTAGGAGGACAGAAATTTAAGTATAAGGAGTGGAAAGACTAGTCAGTCCATAGTCCCCGGTAGTGAGGCAATGAAGCGGGGCCAGAAAGATTCAACCTCGGAGGCGGTAAGGGCTGCTTGAAAAATTACCTCCACACATAGTATTTTACCGCTTCAACTTGACCGAGCAGCTGGAGATTACGCCTGATTTCCACCTGATCATAAATCCAACCTTGAACCCGAATGTTTATTCACCAATTTCAGGGAAGAGCAACTTTGTGAGGCCGGGCGCAGTGAAGCAATCAGCGCGCGTTCAATCAACAAATCAACCCCGAAGGATTATCCGTGTAGCACTCCAGAGAATCCGCGTAGTGGTGAAGTAGCGTAGGAATCAGTTAGTTCATAATTCACAAGTAGAATCGTCCCTCCGACTTTTAGGAAATTGCCAATCTCTTAAATTAGTTACTATTTTAACGCACTAAATTTTTGAATTCATCAAACATTGGGATAGTGATGGGAACGTTGAAAAGGAATTTCTTGACTGGAATAATAATTGCGATTGCTACGATAGCCGATATGCAGGCCCAAGATGGCCATCATTGGACCGAACACTATGGGAACCGGTCAATGTTATTGAATGGAACGGTAATTGGAAGTGTGCATGACCTGGGAGCCGTTTATTACAACCCGGCCAGGATCTCACAATTCACCACTCCCGCTTTTGTGATATCAGCTAAAGTTTATCAGTATACCACCCTCAAAATCAAAGACGGCCTGGGTGAGAATATTGATCTGAGTACCTCAAAATTTGGAGGAGGTCCTGCCTTGGTTTCGGGATCCTTTAATCTAAAATTCCTGCCCAAACATAAGTTTGCCTATGCATTTTTGACCAGGACCAGGTTTGACGAGACGTTTCCTTTTACAATTGATGATTTTGGAGATTTCATTAGGGCATTTGATGGCGACGAGTACTTTAGCGGCGAAATTGTGGTAAGAAAAAAATCCCGGGATGAGTGGATCGGTGGCGCTTGGTCCTATGCGATAAATAACAAGTGGAGCATGGGGCTGAGTGGATTTTATTCTTCTGTTGAACAAGGTTCAAGCAACAAGATCCAACTCCAGGCTTATACTGTTCAAGATGGCACTGGCATGTATTTAAATAAACGAAGTTACGATTTCAAAACTTAAAGCCTTGTCTTCAAGGGAGGGGTGAGTTGGAAATCTGAAAACGTCAGCGCCGGTTTAACGGTCAAGGCTCCCAGAATTCAGGGTTTAGGTTCCGGGAATATCGGGTATGAGCAGTTTTTGGCCGGTATTGATACTACGGGTGACGGCAACACCGATGATATTTATGTGATCAACAACCAATCAGACCTGGATGCCAAATACAAAACTCCACTGTCCATTGGTTTCGGAACCGGTATCAAGATTGGCAAAAGCCTGCTTCATTTGAGCGCAGAATGGTTTGACAAAGTTCCACTGTACCAGGTTATGCAGTCCGCTCCATTTGAAGGGCAAAGCTCGGGAGAGATGATTCAAATGACAATCGTGGATGAGTTCAACTCGGTGTTCAATTTTGGAGGCGGGTTGGAGGTATTTATAAATCCCAAGCTAGCACTTTTTGGTAGTTTTGCCACTGATTTTTCTGCAGTGCCCCAAGAAGTGACCCGGTTTACAGAATTCGAGAATGTAACCGGCAATACAACCTTTCGAGCTGACATATTTCACTTTGGCCTCGGAACTGACTTCAAAACAAAATTCGCAAACTTGACTATTGGAGCGACCTACGCGACCTCCCGGGAAACTGTTGATAGGACCATAGAAATTGATGAAGGTATGGATGCCGTCACTACCAGTTCGGAGATCCTTTATGGTCGATGGCGGTTCCTGCTAGGATTTGAGTTCCCATTCCTGGACAAGGCCAAACAGCAGGTTGCCGGAGAGTAGTGAGTGCCAGGGTTGTAGATCGGTTGAATTGTTGATTTGTCCAGCAATTCGTGAATCAAGGATATCTGTCGCTCGATCCATGATCTCCGACCCCTAATTCCTAACTTTTCCTTAAATTATGATGTAAAACCCATTGATCCATGCCCGAAACCAAGACCTTCCAAACCGCAGTGGATATCACCCTCCGGATTGGTATTTTGCTATTACTCATCGCCTGGTGTTTCCAGATCCTGTACCCATTCTTTTCAATAGTGCTTTGGGCCATTATTTTGGCCGTAGCGCTAGCTCCATTTTACAACACTCTTAGAATACAGCTGGGAAATCGGGGCAAGCTGACCGCCTCAATAATTACTTTACTAGCCTTGGGGACCATCGCAATTCCAAGTTATCTGTTCGTGGATTCCTTGGTCAATGGAATCAGAGATCTGGGCTACCAAATAGAAGCGGGTGTTTTTGAGATTCCTCCACCCCCATCTGAAGTAAATGATTGGCCCTTCATTGGCAGGTCTCTTTATAATGGATGGGACCTGGCTTCTACTAATCTGGAGGACGCTTTTGATCAATATGGGGACCAACTGGCCTCAATTGGGAGTTCTATGCTAAATTCCATTCTGGGAACCGGTCTAAGTATATTGCAGTTTGTCATTTCTACTATAATCGCAGGTGTTTTATTGGCAACTTCGGAAGGGGGGGCTAAGATGATCCGTACTTTGTTTATTAAATTGGTAGGTGAAAGGGGTGAAGAGTTCACCATGATTAGTGAGCTTACAGTGCGCAATGTAGTAAAAGGGATATTGGGCGTCGCCTTGATTCAGGCTATTTTAGCCGGACTCGGATTTGTATTTGCGGGAGTACCCTATGCGGGGTTATGGGCCCTGGTTGTTTTGTTTTTGGCTGTCATCCAAATTGGCCCGTCCCTGGTGATAATTCCCGTTATTATCTATTTGTACTCCACTACCGACCCTTTTCCAGCCACATTGTGGACCATTTACCTGGTGCTGGTAGGGGCCTCCGATAACATCTTGAAACCAATTCTGCTGGGAGCCGGAGCTCCAGTGCCAATGTTAGTAATCTTCTTAGGGGCCATTGGAGGTTTCATCACCTCTGGATTCATAGGGCTGTTTACCGGGGCAGTAGTCCTGTCTTTAGGCTATAAACTTTTCGAGGCCTGGCTTGGTGAAAACAGTGAAGCAGTGTAGCAATAAAACCGTGAAGCAGTAAGACCGCGAAGCAGTAAGACCGCGAAGCAATAAGACCGCGAAGCAGTAAGACCGCGAAGCAATAAGACCGCGAAGCAATAAGACCGCGAAGCAATAAGACCGCGAAGCAATAAGACATATTGACCCGATAAACCACATCATCAATCTGCGTTCCTACCATGTACATTAAATCGAACATTAGCCTTAACCGGCGATAAAGCCAGTCGACGAGGAATGTTTGATGTCAAGCAGGCATTAGCACTCCCTGGTCGCTGGTGAAATGACCAAACTACCGACTACCAACTAACGAATACAAATTGACCGAAATATCCAAAATCCGTCTAGATTACTCCAAGGCCAAACTCAGCAAGGGCTCGGTGGATCGAGATCCTTTTCGGCAATTCAACAGTTGGCTGAATGATGCTATCAATGCCAAACTTCCAGAGCCGACTGCCATGGTCCTGGCCACGGGCAACAGAGAAGGGGTCATTTCGTCTCGGACTGTATTGTTAAAGGAAGAGCTTGACAACTCTTTCGTTTTTTACACCAATTATGAGAGCCGTAAGGGAAAGGACCTTGCCCAAAATTCCAATGCAGCGGTAACTTTCTTTTGGCCGGAACTTGAGAGACAAGTAAACATTCAGGGAACGGTCTCTAAGGTTTCCGATGAATTCTCTGAAAAATACTTTCGAAGTCGACCTCGCAAGTACCGGTTAGGGGCGTGGGCTTCTAAACAGAGTGAAGAACTCGACTCGCAAAAGACCTTGATAGAGCATTTCCTTAGACTAACCATAAAATACACCGGACGGAAGGTGCCAAAACCTCCACATTGGGGCGGTTATCAGCTTGATCCATTGATATTCCAGTTCTGGCAGGGACGGCCTAGCAGATTGCACGATAGAATTCAATATCAAAAGCAAAATGCGCAGTGGGTTATCAAAAGGCTTTTCCCGTAGTGCCCGGTTCGTTATCTTAAGGTAGATTATTTCATTTCGCGATATGAGAATAGCAGTGACTTCGGCTGGAGGTCATTTAGGTAGAGCTATAGTGAAGGCGCTAATTGAGGAAATTGGGGCCAATAAAGTGGTAGGCATGGCCCGAAATACCGAAAAAGCCGAGCATTTGGGGGTTGAGGTCAGAAAAGGAGATTATGATCATAAACCTGATTTCGTCAAGGGATTGGCGGATATAGACGGAGTTATTTTGTTATCAAGCAGTGGGGATCCCGAGAAGCGCAAAAGACAGCACACCAACGTGATTGACGCAGCTAAGGATTGTGGAGTGCGTAAATTAGCGTATACCTCGATATTGGGACCAACTGCCGAAGGTCATTTTTCCAATGTAGTCAGCAGTAATCGCCATACTGAGGAATATATAAGGGCCAGCGGCCTGCAATGGGTGATCGGGCGAAACGGAATTTATATAGAACCGGATATTGAGTACCTGGATAATTATATTAAATCCGGGAAAATAGTCAACAGCGCTGGTGATGGAAAGTGCGCTTATACAACCCGTCCAGAGCTTGCTTATGCCTACAGCAAAATGATAACCCAAATCCAGCACAATGGTCAGACGTACAACCTTACCGGGAGTACGCTGACGCAATCGGAATTAGCAGACTACATTAATATAGCCTTCGGAACTTCAATCGAGTACCATCCCTTATCGGTAGAAGAATACCGCAAGGAGCGAATCGATGAATTAGGGGAGTTTATGGGGACGATAATATCAGGTATTTATGAGGCCATTCGGAACGGAGCCTTCGACGTCCATTCTGATTTTCAAAAAGCCTCCGGCAGGGACCATATGATGTGGTCCGAGTATTTCGCAGGTCTTCGAAATTGAGATTTTTAGCTTCAACCTTCGGCGATTTTGAAATTGAAATGATAACTGGATAGACCAGCCTGATGATGAAAGCAGCCAGCAGGAATGGCTTTTTTGATTCCCAATAGGAAAATGTTAGCAGTTCCAATTTGAAATAAAAAATGTCCCATTTTGGGTAGGGATTTCGTCTTTTACCAATACGTCCTACCCTTAAATAATAATGTCATGAACAAAGATCTTCATGATCATCGATTTCCGGGCGAGGCCTCAGAATACCGGGATGCCAGAAATAAGCTCCTGGAAGCTGAGCTAGAGCTTCGTGACCAAATGGAAGAGATAGCTCAAATGCGGCGAGACCTGCCTTTAGGAGGTGAGCTGAAGGAAGATTACATATTTGAAGAATTAATTCATAATAATGGTAACAAAAAGCTGATTTACAGTAAGTTATCTGAATTATTTAATCCTCCCAGATCCACTCTGATAATTTACAATTATATGTATTCCAGCACAATGGCAACGCCGTGTGTCATGTGCACCTCTATTTTGGATGCTATGGACGGAACCGCCCAGCATTTAAGTCAAAGAGTAAATTTAGTGGTTGTAGCCAAGTCACCTATTAGCAGAATAACAAGGTTTGCCAACAATCGTGGCTGGAAGAATTTGCGAATTCTATCCTCAGAGAAAAATAATTATAATCGTGATTATTTTGGTGAATACCCGGACGGTTCACAATGGCCTGCGTGTAACGTGTTTGTCAAAAGGGAGACTGGCATTTTTCATACTTACGCTACCGAGCTCTTGTTTGTCCAAAGTGAGATGCAGGCGCGGCACCTGGATTTAATGTGGCCTCTATGGAATTTCCTTGATATTACGCCGGAAGGTAGGGGCAATGACTGGTACCCAAAGCTGGCTTATGACTAGTTAATTCGAAGTGACATGTTTCTAGTCCCGGTTGGGGCAAGAACCGGTGTACGAATATTCTTCATCTATCGAGGCTGATTTAAGGTTTGTTGCCCTCAGGTTCGGATTGCTGATTCCCCTTTTTTGAGCTTAACCGTTCGGTTCTTATGCTTGAAGGCCAATGCGCTACCTTGTTTTAAAGCATAGGTAGTTTTGGCCTTCCCGATGTCAACCTCCAAAAGATTGTCCCTTATGCTAATCTGAAATTTTACCCGCCGGGTATTCAGTGGTAATTTAGGGTCAAAACTCAAATCTCCGTTGTAGTCTCTCATGCCGCCGATGCCATAAGTTACCGACATCCAAATTCCCCCCATTGAGGCGAGGTGCAACCCGTGATCCACGTTTCCGCCAATGTCAGCCAAATCCATTAGTAATGCGTAAGTGTAATATTTGGTGGCCAAATCAATATAACCCAGCTCCGAGGCCATGATTCCTTGAATGCTAACCGACAAGGAAGAATCCCCAGTGGTCAGGGGGTCGTAGTAGTCAAAATTCCTTTTTTTGAGCTCCCGGCTAAATTGGTTGCCCAACAAAAAAGTCGCTAGGACAACATCGGCTTGCTTGATGACCTGAAACCGATATAATTCCAATGGATGATGATGCAGCAGTAATGGGAACTTGTCTTTGGGCGTGTTTTTGATGTCCCAGATTTCCTTCTGCAAGAAGGTATCATCCTGCGGATTAATGCCTAGTTTCTTTTCAAAAGGAATATACATTTGTTTTGCCGCTCTTCTCCATTGGCCAATTTCGGAACTTTCCAGGCCGGTAAGGTGGGCCAGCATCTTATATTTATTGGGATATTGGGCCTTTAATTGTTTCACCACCTTGGCCGCATAATTCAGATTCTCGCGAGCCATCAGATTAGTGAAGGCATTGTCGTTCACGATGGCGTTATATTCATCAGGTCCGGTCACACCATGTATATGAAACTTGCGGTCCGTGCCATAAAAACCCAGATCCGCCCATAAACGAGCGGTTTCCAATAGGATTTCAGCTCCATAATCACACAGGAATTCCATGTCATCGGTGACTTCGGAATACTTCTTAATCATAAAAGAAATGTCGGCGTTAATGTGGTATTGAGCTGTACCCGCAGCAAAAAATGCCGAGGCTTCTTCCCCATTGATTGTTCGCCAAGGAAATAATGCTCCCTTATGATTCAATTCCTTCGCCCGTGCCCTGGCCTTGTCAAGCATATTGTATCGGTAGATCAGTAGATTCTGGGCCACCCGCGGATTGTTGTATATGAGAAAAGGCAGCATGTACACTTCAATGTCCCAGAAGGCGTGGCCTTCATACCCGGAACCGGTCAGTCCCTTAGCTCCAATTCCGGAATTCTGCACCCGGGCTGAGGAGGACAATAGGTGAAAAATATGAAGCCGTACATTTTGATTTACCTGAGGGTCTTTTCCAACGACCTTAACATCACTCTTTTTCCAAAACTCCTGTAGATACTCTTTTTGAAGCCGGGCGATTTTATCGAACCCATAATATACTGCGCGGTCCAGGGTACGATCCGCGCGATCCGCAAGATCCTCCATTGAGGGCACCGGGGAGGAATTATGATAAGTGATGTACTTTATAAGGGTCACCGGCTGACTTTCTTTACCATTGCCGGTATAGATCACCTTTCCCTCGAATTTGTTGGATTTAGTTTCAACGGCAAATATCCCGTCGGAGTCCAATTGATGGTCGATCCCGCAGACCATCTTTAGTTTTGAATTGCATGTGGAATGACCGAGAGTTATCCGTTGTTGATGTTCCCGGTCTATTTGGGGAATAAAAACCTCATGATGAAATTCGCGCGCCAAACGTGGATCGTGTTGCTCGCCATGGGAGTTGACTTGTTGGCAAAGGATCTCCGATGAGAGTGCTAGATGGGCGTCGGAGTTTAAAAGGGTGATGGAGTATTTCATGACGGCCATGTGCCTTTCCGGAAAGGAAACCAGGCGGTCAGATGTAATCCGAACCATTTTGCCTGCAGCTGTATCCCAGATTAAATCTCGGGAAAGGATTCCGGATCTGAAGTCCAGGACTCGTTCGAAATCTCTGACGTAGGCATGTCTTAGAGAGAAGGGCTCATCGTCAACAAATAACTTTATCGTCGTGGCATCGGCAACCGGAAGCATAGTTTGCCCAGTTTTGGCAAATCCATAGGCTTCTTCACCGTATTGTATCGGCCAGGTCTCATATACGCCACTTATAAAGGTCCCTCGTTGTACCTCGGGCTCACCCTCTTCGTAACTTCCCCGAATCCCAAAATAACCGTTGGAGGTAGTGAAGATTGCTTCATCACGCCCAATCAATTTGGTGACCTTTTTTTGGACAAACCTCCAGGGGTCTACTGGATAATTTTCTCTTGGAGGTAATTTTATTGCTCGGTCTATCATAGCGGATTTTTGGGCCAGTTTCGGCCTTCAAAGTCTAATTTAATAATCTAAATTACTAGTATGGCTTTTATAATCAAGTCTCGCCCGCTGCCGATTTGTCCAGATACCAAAGTAGCTCCCCGGTTGGTTGAATATGGGCAGCTGGATAATCTGTCCAGGAACCGGACTGAGAAATGATTTCCTTAAGTTTAGGAGCTTTTTCCTTACCTGTTACCAGGAATGTCACCCTACGGGCGTGATTGATCGTGGGGCCGGTTAGGGTAATTCGCGGCTGCCCGGATTCTGGATGTTTGGCAACCTCGCAAATCCGGGTAGAATGTATCAGATCCATCTGGTCGGGAAAGATGGAAGCGGTATGCCCATCGGTACCCATCCCTAGAATTACCAGGTCAAATGCTGGCCAGCCTTTATAGGTGGGTAATTTCTCCCCCAAAATTGTTGAATACCTGGCTGCCTCGGTTTTTGGCTCATTTTCCCCCAGGACTCGGTGAATATGATGTGTTGCTACCGGAACGTTTGAAATCAAAAGTCTCTCGGTCATTCCATAATTACTGTCGGCATGGGAGGGAGGCACACATCTTTCGTCTCCCCAATAAAGATGAATCTTATTCCAGTCTATAGACTTTTGGTAATACCTGACCAATTCCTCAAAAAAGATTTTGGGGGTGGATCCCCCGGACAACGCAATATGCAAATCAGATAAAGAAGCCGCCAAGTCATGTAAATAGGCTGCAAGAGCGCCAGCTACCCCCGCTGGGGTCGTGAAAACTTTGACTTCTGTGCGCATCCTACAGCTCGCAATAGATGCCGTCGTCAGCAAGGTTCTTGCAGGGGTACCTCCAGGTGAGGTCCTCTCCGTCAATCAGAGTATCCGCGTGCTCAGGACCCCAGCTGCCGGCCGGATAGCCCCACATTTTGAAATCCGAATTACTTTCCCAAATCTGTAAAATGGGATCAACAAACTCCCAGGCCGCCTCTACCGAATCTCCCCGGGCGTAGAGTGTAGCATCCCCCTGCATGCAGTCTAGCAGCAATCGTTCATAGGGCCCAGGGACATACACGTCAGTAAGCTCATCGTAATGAAAGTCCATATTAACATTCTCCACATTATACCCTGCACCCGGGACCTTTACCCCAAACTTCATCAGGATTCCTTCATTGGGTTGTATGCGTAGAACGAGCATATTCCGCGAGTTTAGAATATTGGAGTGCTTAATGAACAGGTGATGATGATTGGATTTGAAATGGATAACGATCTCTGTGACTCTGGTTGGGAGCTTTTTGCCGGTTCGCACGTAGAAGGGAATGCCAGCCCATCGCCAATTGTCAATGTAAAACTTCATGGCCAGGTAGGTTTCCGTTCTCGATTCGGGATTCACGCCAGGCTCATTCCGATAGCCAACTACCGACTCACCTTTTACCACCGACTCAGTATATTGTCCGCGAATGACGTTGGTCTTTAGATCCTTTTCCGAAAAAGGACGGAGACTTTGGAATAGTTTCAATTTTTCACTTCTGATAGAATGGTCGTTGACTTTTACAGGCGGCTCCATGGCAACCAGAGCCACCAACTGCAACAGATGATTCTGAACCATGTCCCTCAGAGCTCCGGAACCATCGTAATATCCACCTCTTTTCTCTACTCCTACACTTTCCGCCGAGGTGATCTCAACGCGGTTGATGTAATTTCGATTCCAAAGCGGCTCGAAAATGCTATTAGCAAAACGAGTGACAAACAGATTCTGCACGGTCTCCTTACCGAGATAATGATCAATCCGGTAAATCTGGTGCTCGTCAAAGCATTTGTGAAGCTTCTGATTTAGGGCCTTGGCGGTTTCAAGATTATACCCAAACGGTTTTTCTACAATAAGGCGCTTAAACCCATTGGTCTCATTGCTCAATCCGGCGGTCGACAAGCCCAGGGAAATGGTCTCGTATAATTTGGGCGGGGTTGCCATATAAAACACATAGTTACAACTGGTATCGCACTCCTGCTCTATTGTCTTCAGCCTCTCTCCCAAGGTTGAAAAGTCGCTGGCATCAGTCATGTCGAGTTGCTGATAGAAAAGCCGTTGGTTGAAGCCCTTCAAGTTTTCGGGAGTGGCAATATCTTTGTTGATTATTACCGGATTATTCAAAACCACTTTATCACGAAAGGCCTGGTCATCAAAAGCGGTTCTGCCTACCCCGACAATCGCATAGTTTTGGGCCAAAAACTTGCCGCAGTATAAGTCAAACAAAGCAGGAATTAATTTCCTGGAGGTAAGATCCCCGGAGGCTCCAAATATTACAAGGGCTTGATCTTGAGTTTCGCTCATCTTTTCAGAAAAGTCGTAGGGTTTTTATAGGTATTCTTTATAATATGCTCTTACTAGCTTAAACTTGAAATTAAACAATCTGCTAGTCCGTAAAGATACCCAATTGACATAAGCTGTCAGAGGGCTTGGCGACCTTGTTGAAAAAAACATAGCCATGAACCTTGTAGAATTTATTAAACGGTTTCCCAATGAACAGATGTGCCGTGATCATTTTCGCGAGTATCGGATCAGGAAAGGGATTATCTGCAAGAAATGCAGTCACCCTTCGCATTATTGGCTTTCCGGAAAAGAGCAGTTTCAGTGCAAGCAATGCGGTTTTAGGACTACCCTTCGAAGCGGTACTGTACTGCAGAGCAGCAAACTTCCATTTTGGTATTGGTACATAGCCTTTCACCTGATGAGCTCCACTAAGAAAGGGTTTTCTGCCCATGAAGTCAGAAGACAACTGGGCCACAAACGCTATGAGCCGATTTGGTTGATGATGCGCAAAATACGAGCAGCCATGGGAAAGGCCGATGGGACTCAAACACTTGCCGGGATGGTAGAACTGGACGATGCCTATTTCGCCACCGGTACGTCCAAACGGGTTAAGAAAAGGCTTAAACGGGGCAAAGGAAGCCAAAAGAAATCAAAAGTAACTGTAATGGCGGAATCCTTTCCATTGGAAATCGACGGACGCACAGAGCATTTCTGTGGGCAGTTCAAGATGAAGGCTCACCGTTCAGAAAGCAAGGAGGCGATTCAGCAGGTCGTCAGCCAAGCCATTGATCCTGCCAGCGTTTTGTTCACTGATCAATCCACCGGTTATGTGGATTTGAAAAGCCTGGTAGATGTTCACGTGAGTTTTAAATCCTCCTGGGAGGGTGCCGATGAACTCAAATGGGTACACATAGCCATTGCAAATGCAAAGCGGACCCTGCTGGGCATTTATCATGTTATCAAAGAAAAGTACCTTCAGTACTATTTGGATGAGTTCTGTTATAAGCTCAATCGAAGGTATTCAACCAATCTGTTTGATAATCTTGTCTTTAGCTCAGTTTAGTGGTACGATTGCGGACTAGCATATTAAACAATCGCCCTTACCGAAATAAGCGCAGGGCCAAATAAAATTTTTAGTTTAAATGACTGACTTAGAATATGATTTCGGCCTGGTAGGCCTGGGAGTGATGGGGCGCAACTTTATCCTAAATATTGCTGATCATGGGTTTTCAGCTTACGGCCTGGACACCAATGATGAGATGATATCAGCCCTCCACTCTGAAGGAGTGGGGAAAAAAGTCCAGGGCACCACGGATAAATCCAAGTTTATTGCTGCTCTGACAACTCCTCGAAAGATCATGATGTTGGTGCCTGCCGGTTCTGCAGTGGACTCCGTAATTGACGACTTACTACCTCTACTGGATAAGGGCGACTTGATTATTGATGGAGGGAATACATTCTTCACCGACACCGATCGCCGGGCAAAATACCTGGAAGAAAAGGAGATGCATTTCATTGGATCAGGTATCTCAGGAGGGTCCATGGGGGCTCGCCTCGGTCCCAGTTTGATGCCTGGAGGCTCCAAGGAAGCTTATGAACTCATCCAGCCTATTTTCGAGGCGGCTGCTGCAAAAGTGGATCAGGAGCCTTGCGTGGCTTACATAGGCCCCGGTTCAGCCGGCAATTATGTAAAAATGATCCATAACGGAATCGAATATGGCTTGATGCAGCTTATTAGTGAGATTTATGATCTGATGAAAAGAAATTTAGGCCTTGATAATTCGCAGATACGTCATGCATTTGACAGCTGGAATCAAGGAAGTCTACATTCTTTCTTGATTGAAATTACTGCTGAAATCTTTAGTCAAAAAGATAGCCAGTCCGGAAATGATCTGGTGGACATGATTCTAGATAAGGCCAAGCAAAAAGGGACTGGCAAATGGACTTCCCAGAATGCGATGGACTTAGGGGTCGCAATTCCTACTATAGATATGGCGGTAAGCATGAGGGCATTGTCGGCCCAAAAAGAGGCACGGGTGAAAGCACAGGAGAGGTATCCTCTGCCCAAGGCTGCCATTCAGGACTTATCGGTAGAGGATTTGGAGCAAGCTCTATTTTTTGCCTTTGTCATTACCTATTCCCAGGGAATGTCCCTGCTTACCGCTGCTTCTCAGGAATACGGATACCACCTGGATCTGGAATCAATATCCAAGATATGGAGAGGAGGTTGTATCATTCGCGCCGCCCTGTTAGAGGACATGCGGATCGCTTATGAGAAGGACCCCCTACTAAGTAATTTGCTGATGGACCCCGGATTTGCCCAAAAGGTAGATCAAACCGTGGGTTCCTGCCGGAAAGCTGTTCAGGCCGCTATCCAATCAACAATCCCGGTTTCTTGTCTGGCCTCAACCCTCAATTACTTCGACGCATTTCGTACTGGACGACTTCCATTAAACCTTATTCAGGCACAGCGAGACCATTTCGGCTCCCACACCTATGAGCGAACCGATCAGCCAGGGATATTTCATACCGATTGGAGCTGATTTGATGGTCAGTCGAAGCCGGTCCTTTAGACGATTGTTCAACTCGTCCTGGAGCTTCAAAGTAAATATCGAATCGCCAATTTCGAGCCATTGAATAACGATTAACGGCCGGCCAAAAACAGCAATTTAATCATCAGGGATACTTGATGATCCCAGATTACCTGACCCAGGGTGAAATCATGGAACTAAGATCTGTAGCCGATAAAATAATTGCAGATTTTGATCCAGGCCAGGTGTCCATTTTTAGTACCGTGGATCAGGGCCTTCCGATAATTGGCTGCAGCGCCCCAATGATTTTGCGTTTCGTCACCTGTCCGATGGGGTTGACGCCTGACGAACAAGTCCTGACAAGGCGGTTTATGAGTATAATATCTGCAGGGCATTCCATTCCTTTTGGTACCTTGCCGCAAAATTTACCACATGAAAATTGCGAAGCACACGGTTCCATCTTTAACCTATTCACTTAAGATCGACAACCAGTTGATTGAGGAGAGCACAACCGATAATCCATTGACATTCCTAGTGGGGTCAGGGGGGATGATTCCTGGTTTTGAGCGTCAATTGGAAGGTCTTGAAGCGGGTCAGAGTTATGATTTTACCATAGAACCGGCCGAGGGTTATGGTGACGTTGATCCGGAGGCGGTGGTTGTCATTTCCAAAGATATTTTCAAAGTCGACGGAAAAGTAAGCGACAATCTTGTAGTGGGAAATACAATCCCTCTGCATGACGATCAGGGACATCCATTGAACGGCGTGATCCTGGAAATCGGTGAGGAAACGGTCAAGATGGACTTTAATCACGAGTTAGCCGGAAAGACTCTCCATTTTTCCGGAGAAATATTGGATGTTAGGGCCGCCACTCAGGATGAGATTAGCCATGGACACATCCATGGGCCGGGGGGGCATCATCACTAGTAGCCGGGTAAGAGATTTTGGACTCTAAATGCGATGGACAATTTCAATCTGGATCGTAACCCCCGGTTCTGGTAGAGGGGTGTATCGTCCTGCTGAAATGCTGTCGGTTAAAAGGCTGCTGTCACCCCGCCATCTACATACAAGATCTGCCCGGTTACAAAATCGGAGGCAGGCGAGGCCAAAAATAAGGCGGCTCCGACAAGGTCCTCAGGTGTACCCCACCGGCCAGCTGGGGTGCGACGTATGATGTAATCATTCAGTGGTTCTCCCGGTTTCCTATAGATCGCATTTATTGGAGTAGCTATGAACCCGGGCCCGATACCGTTAACCTGAATATTATGCTGTGCCCATTCCACGGCCATATTCTTGGTCAGCATTTTTAAGCCGCCTTTGGCTGCGGAATAAGCACTTACGGTTTCCCGGCCTATCTCGCTCATCAGTGAGCAAATATTGATTATTTTCCCTCTTTGGTTCTGAATCATATTCTGTACCGCAAACTTAGTTAACGTGAGTTCGATATAAAATAGAGTAGTTTATTGATAGAAAAAAGGCAGAAAATTAGTATATTAAGTCATTGACAATCAACAAAATAACTAATATTTCTGCCTATGTTAACTGCTACTAAAATTACTGAAATTTTTTGTTCCATTGACGATTTTTGTCTGGATTTTGTCCCAAAATTGGAAAAAAGATTGCTGGGAAGTAAAAAGCGCAACAAACCTGGTAAGCTTTCTTTATCCGAAGTAATGACTATACAGGTCTTGTTCCAGATCTCAGGATATCGAAATTTCAAGACCTTTTACAACACATACGTTTGTGGCCACTTGCGCTCCTTCTTTCCTGATGTGGTAAGCTATAACCGAATGGTAGAACTTTGTAGTGGAAGTCTTCTGCCAATGGCTATTTATCTGAAAACACAAGGGACTGGACAGTGTACAGGTATAAGTTTTATAGACAGCACTCCGTTAAGGGTCTGTCATAACAGACGGATCCATAACCATAAAGTATTTGAAGGGTTAGCTAAAAGAGGCCATTGTTCCATCGGATGGTTCTACGGGTTTAAGCTCCATCTTATCACTGCTGATACGGGTGAAATCATCGATTTTATGCTCACACCGGGCAATGTGGATGACAGAAAGCCTCTTAAAATTGAACGGTTTATTAAGAAATTATTCGGAAAGCTCTTTGGTGATAAAGGCTACATCAGTAAGGAACTTTTTAAAAATCTGTTCTTCCGCGGAGTCCATCTGATAACCAAACTCAAACGCAATATGAAGTCCTCATCCTTAACCCCCATCATGGATGCTATAATGCTCCGTAAAAGGGCTATTTGTGAGACTATCATTGATCAACTTAAAAACATCTTCCAGATTGAACACTCCAGGCACAGGAGCCCAACTAATTTCCTTACCAACCTTTTCTCGGCTTTAATCGCTTACAACTTTTGCGAAAAAAAGCCCTCAATCAAATTGAACTACCAGGACACCGGTCAACTCTTTCTCGCTCTTTAATCATTCCTTATTGTCGAACTCACGTTAGTTACAAGAAAGGGCGCGGTAAGATCGGTTTTGATGACCTCCTCAAAATCCTCTGCAGACAGCTCCACTATTGGGGCTCTAATGATGATACCAGCATTATTGATCAGGACGTCCAGCGCTCCTGATTCGGCTATGATTCCTTGGATAGCGGTTTCGATCTGGTCAGCTTGGCCCACATCAAAGCAAGCGGCCCGGGCCTCCAGACCTTCGGAATTGATCTTCTCAATGGTCCGGTCCACTTTCTCCGCATTTCGGCCATTCACATATACCCTGGCTCCGATTTGGGCAAATCCCCGCGCCAGCCCGAACCCAATTCCTTGGGTGGAGCCTGTTATTAATACAACCCGATCCTTTATCTCAAATAAATTCATATGATCCAGCGGGGTTTTTCAATATATAGATTGCTTTGATCCCACTTTGTTAACTTAAGATTAAGGACGAAAAGAACAAAATGCAATAATCCTTTTAAACATTGGAATCTCCATTTAGCTTAGAGCAAACTTCGGCCCCATGGATTACTACATATTACTCCGCTATTTTCATTTCATTATGATTTTCGTTTTGGTTTCTTCAATAGTTGGAGAACATCTTTTGCTGGAAGATGAACTTTCTCGAAAGGCTATTAAGAAGATTTCGGTTTTGGACAGTGTATATGGAATCAGCGCCTTGTTGGTAGTTAGTACCGGTTTGACTCTATGGTTCCTGGTAGGTAAACCCACGGAATTCTATAGCCGGAATTGGATACTACATACGAAGGTGACTTTGGTCATTGTGGTGGGGCTTTTATCCATTGTGCCCACCCGATTCTTTATCAAGAGCCGTAAAGGAGAACCGAACGAAACAATAACAATTCCGGCCAAAATAAAGCACATTATAAGAGCACAACTTTTGCTACTGTTCCTTATTCCATTGTTGGCCGTTTTGATGGCCCAGGGGAGGGGAGCTTTCTAAAGGGCAACGGATCGCTATCTGAGTTAGGTCGCCAAGAGGATTTCCCAACACCCTTGGGTATTGGTGGAAGTATTCATGGGTTGCTTGCCACAGACCGAATTGGAAGGAATCAACAAGGCGTCACCGATGAATGAATTTTTTATCCAAATCGTACCGAAAATAGGCCGAAAAGATGCGTTCGGTTCGAAATAAACCCGAAGCCACCATTGCTTTGATTATCTTGGCTGCCGGTGGATCCCGTAGAATGGGCCAACCCAAGCAACTGTTGTCGGTCTATGAAGAATCATTGATTAAACATGTGACCCGTGAGGGACTTCGATCTCTATGTTTTCCGGTCATAGTGGTGTTGGGAGCGAGTTATGACCAGATTCTTTCGGAAGTTCAGGACCTTCCAGTTTACCTCGCCAAAAACGAAAACTGGGAAAAGGGTATTTCATCCTCCATAAAATGCGGATTGGAGACCTTAGAGCTAGTATATCCAAAGGCTCAAGCGGCGATTCTGGCAGTAGGCGATCAACCTGGAGTGACCTCTGGGGTGTTTAATGGGCTCGGTGGCGCTTTCAAATCTTCATCGGCCAAGATCATCGCTTCCCGGTATAATGAGACAAAAGGAACGCCGGCTTTATTTTCAAAGCAGTATTTTGCCAAGCTCAAGCGGCTTCGAGGAGATTCCGGAGCCAGAAAATTGTTTGATGGAGAGCCTGAGGGAGTTGTCAAAACCTTTGATTTCGAGCAAGGAAACATCGACCTTGATACACCGGAGGACTATTTTCGGTTCAGCCAGAGTTAACCACTTGGCTCCTTGCTCTAGGCGGGAGGCTTCAGATTGGGTAACTTAATGGTGAAAGTGCACCCTTCCCGGAGATTGGATTTGACCCGGATGCTTCCATTTAACTTAGTGATGGTCTCCTTGACGATGTATAATCCAAGGCCCGAACCCCCACTTTTGTCGGTTCCGCGGTAGAACATTTCGAAAATATGCTTCAAATGAAGAGGCTCGATTCCGATTCCATTGTCCCGCAGACTGAGCCTTATCTGGTTCGGGTCGGCTTTCACTGAGACTCCTATTTTGACTACGCTTTTTTCTGGATCTGTGTATCGAAAAGAATTGGAGATCAAGTTGCTCATGATGACATGTAGCCGATTGGGGTCAGAATAACAGGAAACTCCTTCAACAGCGATTTTCTTTTCAACCTTCTTTTCTACATTTATGTATTTCAGTTCCTCAAGAGTATCGCCAACCAGTTTCTTAAAATCGATTCTTTGTGTGCTGACCGGGACCTTGGTGTTCCTGGAATAACTGGTAACATCTTCTATGAAATGCTCAAGCTTCTTGACGCTGTTGTTCATCTTATTCAGGTAATCCAGGAGGTGCTCGGTTTTGTGATCTTTGAGGGCCACTTCTATGAGTCCCTGGAGGGAAATCAATGGAGCCCTAAGGTCGTGCGAAACGCTGTATGCAAACCGATCCAATTCCCGGTTCAATTTTTTAAGTTGCCGATTGCGTCTCAAGAGCTTCTTTTGTGCGCTCTTCTGTTGGGTAATTTCTCTGGAGAAGATCGAAATTCCAACTACCCTTTCTTTATGGCGGATTGGATAGGTAGTGATCTCATAAATATGGTCCCGGTCCCCAAAATTATGGCTATCGATATATGTGCCCTTCTGGCCCTTGAGGGTGTTGTCATATCGCTCTTTCCAAGTCTTCTTGAGAGCCTTGTCTGGTAGATAGTCAAGTTTTACCATGCCAGGCTTGAGGCTAGCCCCATAAACGGTTTCGAACGCGGCGGCAAAACTTTCGTTAAAGTCTATCAACCGGTATTGATCGTCAAGCAACCAAATCGAGGCGTCGTTATTTTCAAGAATGGCTCTAAGATTGGAGTCCCGTACCATCGAAGGCTGGGATTGTTTGATCCCAGGCTCCACCAGAGATTCATCAACGATTTTCAACTCATCAATTAAATCTGCGACATCTTGCCGTAAAAATGTCACTGCATTAAATAGATTGAAAAACGGATCGGTTTCGTCAGTTTCGAGCCCGGACGGTTGAAATGTTTTATCCCAGGTGATTCTGCCAATGTATTCGAATAAGCGGTCAATTTTGGCTTGGTATTCCAGCTTGAGTTTTCGGTGATCTTCCAGCTGATCATTAAGAGTCACGATCAGTTCTTCACGGGTTAGTCTAGCAATGTCGGGATTTTTTTCAATGGACTTTTCTGTTTCTTCGGGATCATCCGGATCGGACCCCGATTTAAGATCAATCATATGCTGGAATGCCTCCGAAACGGAATTCAACTTGGTAAGAAGTCGCAACTTGTGGGGTCTAAACAAACGATATAATGAGATCATCGTGTTGCCAAGAGGTGACGGAATGATCGCAATATGGTTCCAAAATTTTCGAAGCTTCCTCTCGTTTTGATCCATTACCGCGCGAGTGAGCAAAGAAAGTTGATCTAAATCCTGGAGGTCCAAAACCAGATAGATTTTATCTTCACTTTCCTCGATAATACGGTTGAAAAGATTGAATACTTGTTGCATAAAGGCGGCATTCAGGGTTCCTCTGACTTTAGTGAACAAGATGTTGTGATCTACCAAAATTGCCACGAGCCTCATTTCCGGGAGTTTGCTCTCCAACCTCCAATCAGGCTTAGCAATTAGGGGAAATGTCTTGTCTGCAATACACAAGACGCCCTTGACCGGACTATTCCACGGATTGCTTGAAAGATCTTCCAGAGTGATCTCCGGAATTATGTCGATTTCACTACCCACAAGACGGGGTTCTCTATTTAATTCACTGAAATTGGAATTAAGGTATATCCACGATCCTTCAACCTCTGAATAAGACCCCTAGGTCCTCCAAAATGAGCGACCCCCAGGGCGAAAAAGGTAGGCGCAACATCCATTTTTGACTCCATTTTTGGAATCCATTCTTGGGTCCGTTTGTCGAAAAAATTTCTTTTGAATTCCAAATTGCCTTCCATGGGGCGTAGGGCAATTCCCAGGACCTGATCCAGGTTTCCCTCTTGGTAGTAGTCCGTCATCGCCTCAAAATCGTCGAAGTGCTGATCGAAATGCTGAACATTATGCACCAAGGCTTTGGTCTGAGCCTCCAAAGGGTAGTGATCCAAGGCTTCAATCTCCCTTTCCACGGTTTCAAGACCTAATGACTCTAACTTGTATTTCTTGGCTAGTTTCTTTAACTCCTGATCGTAGAATTTGATTTGCTCGCGCAGATGCAAACGTGTCATCGCAACCGAAAGGACGATCGGCTTCAAATGCCGATAAGTGAGATTGAACTTCATTTCGGACACTCCCAAATTGGAGACAAAAAAGTCTCTAACAAGCTTGAACTCCTCCGGCGTCAGGAGATCTTCAATAGTTTGGTTGTCTGGTAAATGTGCGGCCCGATTTAATTCATGCTGAGTATGGTGATCCACCACAACCTCGGTAGGAAGAACTGCGCAAGTCTTAAATTTTTCTTTGGTTCTTTTGGTGATGTCGAATTGCGCTTTGGGGATGAAGCGGATTGTTCCGAACAGATAGGAGGGCTTGGCCATGTTTTTGCCGCTGATCTCCCACAAGACCGAGTTTTCATACAACTGACCGGCTGCTTCTGGTATAAGGTTCAATAACAGCACCAGAACCAGCACAAAACGTACAATTAATCTCATTCGGGTAGTTTTAAAGGGATTTTAAAAATTGTTCCATGTATTTACTTTGTATAAATATAAGTTTATAAGTAAACCAAGAACAATTATACGTATGGTCTCGAATTTAGACAATGATTTGAGGGAAAGGTTTAACATTGGTTGAATCGATTCGAGATCGTCGTAAATAGTATGAGGTTACCTTAGTAGTTGATTAATCAAAGTATGAATCAAATGGAAGATGTTCGTTATCCAACTGGCAGAATGAATTACGCTGGGCCAAACACTCCGGATCAGAGAAAGACTTTGATCCAAACAATTGAGCAGGCCCCGGCCGTTCTTCGAAAAGCGGTGGATGGGTTGTCTGTCGATCAAATTGACAGCCGTTATCGCGACCAGGGGTGGACCCTCAGACAAGTAGTGCATCATGTTGCGGATAGCCATGTGAACGGCTATCTTCGTTTGAAGTGGACCATGGCTGAAGATAGCCCCACAGTCAAAACTTACGATCAGAATGACTGGGCCCAATTAGCGGATTCCAGAATGGTGGAGGTAAGTACATCTCTGGACATGCTTGCAGGTATCCACCAAAGGTGGGGAGGCTATTTAAGGTTATTAAAACCCGCAGATTTTGAGAAATTCTTTGTTCATCCGGAAACCGGAAAGGAATGGACCGTTGATTTCAGTCTGTCCTTATACGCCTGGCACGGCAAGCATCAATGCCGCCCAAATAACCGGGTTGAGGGATAGAATGGGATGGTGGTGACTCTCAATTCGAAACATTCACCTAATTTTGCGGTTAGTCATAAAAAGGAAGCCAGATCAAAAAATTCGACATACCTGTTAAGTATCGCTCATCGATAATCGGGAGCATCAAAGAATTTCGCAAATCGAAAGATCCGAGGAAGAAGGACTTTGAGCCCACGGTACTGGATTTTGGACCGGTCAGATTCTATGTGGCTCGTCATTTTGGCTTTTGCTATGGAGTGGAAAATGCAATCGAAATATCGCATAAGGCGCTCGCCCAAAATCCTGGTAAGCGAGTTTTCCTTCTTAGCCAGATGATCCATAATCAAGAAGTGAATGCGGATTTGGAATCGAGAGGTATTGAATTTATCATGGATACGGAGGGCACTCAATTTATCCCCTGGACTGCGCTAACCGCCGATGACGTGGTAATAGTCCCGGCCTTCGGTACCACCCTGGAGATTGAAAAAACTTTGCACGGAATTGGGATAGAAATTCAAAGATATAATACTACCTGTCCGTTCGTTGAGAAGGTTTGGAACCGGTCCAACCAATTGGGAAAGTCTGATCATACGGTTGTGATTCACGGCAAGCCCAATCATGAAGAGACCAGAGCCACCTTTTCCCATAGCCAGCAAAACGCCGCGGCTGTGATCGTGCGGAACTTAGAAGAGACCAGGTTATTAGGTGAAATCATACTTGGTACCAGGGAGTCTTATGAATTCTATGAAATATTTAAAGAGAACTATTCTCCAGGTTTTGATGTCGACAAGGATCTGGAGAGGGTCGGAGTGATCAACCAGACGACCATGCTTGCTTCGGAAACTCAAAGGCTCGCCGATCTCCTGAAAGAGGTTATGGTCGAAAAGTACGGGAGAGAGAATTACAGGCAACACTTCGCTGACACCCAGGATACGCTTTGCTACGCGACCAATGACAATCAGGAGGCCACCTTGAAACTGTTAGAGCAGGCGGCTGATTTAGCGATAGTAGTGGGAGGGTACAATAGCTCCAACACTTCACACCTGGTGGAATTGTGCAAGATGCGCCTGCCAACCTTCTTTATTAAGTCTGAGACGGAAATACTTTCTTCCGAGGAAACCTGGCATTTCGACCTGCAATCTGATACCCGGATATTATCTCGACGATTTCTTTCCTCAATAAGACCTTTGACCATCATATTGACAAGCGGGGCTTCGTGTCCTGATGCCATTGTTGAGCGAGTATTATTGAAAATACTTGGCTATTTCCCCAGTGCAGTGGGAGTTGACGAAGTTATGAGCTCCCTGGAGTAAGATCAATAGGCCATGGGTCACTCGGTCCTGGCCATTATCTGGCTCCGGGCCCGGCTCAGAATTCTCAGAGGCCAAGGTGGAATTAGGCAGGCGAAAATCAATTCGATGTTGGCGTTTTCGTCTGGAAAAAGCGAACAATTTTAGAGGATCTTAGAACACCAGTTCCGATCATCCAGATCAGGTTTTCCTTCCCACTCAACAGAATATTCACCTCATCCGGGTCTGGTAGTGAAAAGCTTTCTTAGCGAAAAGATGTGCATTGAATAGGCAATCACTACCAGGATGCCTGGGAGCCAGATGAATGGGAAATCGGCCACAGCTGTATTGGGCGGATCATTTGCGAATTGGCGGAACGGCGTGGGAAATGACAAAATCGCTATACTTACAATGTTACCGAGCAAAAACAATCCGGCAATATTCCAATAAACCAAGACCCTCTTAGACCAAGTCCCTTTGGTATAGACTAAATAGGCGAAAAGGGGAGCCGTCAAACCGGCAAGTATGTCGAAGTTCCGTCCCTCGAAAGTCATTTGAACCGGAGTGATTCCCTGAACCAACATCAACCACAGCAGGAGCTCCACTATTACCCTGAACGACTGTATATAGATCAGCCAGGACCCCGGCGTGTGCTCAAGAATGGGTTTAAAACCCGGTTGAAAAGTAAGCCAAAGGATGATGGTAAGCGGTAAGAATAGTACAATAAACATTCGCGGGGGCAGAATTGAAAAATCAGCAAAGAACCCATTTAGGGCTAATGCGGAAATAAGGATGACCCAAAGGGCTATAACCCCGATCGTGCCCAGGAAGATTTGAGTTTGCTTTGAAGACGAATAGGTCGTTCTGCGCAGGATTTTTTGAAGGCCGGCCAGGATTAGAATCACGCACCCCAAAGAGCAAGCAATGAATCCCACCTTGATGGAAGGGAGTAAAAGCTCAGTCATGATGTTTAAATACTGTTCAGCAAATAGATAAAAATGAAAACATTTTCCTAGTATCTCTTGGTAAAGTCACCAGGATTATTTTATTTAACCAAAAAGTTTAATGTTTATATTTAAATGATTAGTTAAATGGTTGAAACATCCATCTCGACTGAAGAAAAGGTACTAGAGGCAGCTCGAAGTATTTTTCATCAAAGAGGATTCGCCGGGGCAAGGATGGAGGAAATCGCCAGAAAAGCAGGAATAAATCAGGCCTTGCTACACTATTACTACCGTAGTAAGGAGAATTTGTTTGACGAAGTTTTCAAAGAGGCGGTAATGGGTTTCCTGCCACGCTTGACTGAGATTCTCGGGGCCGATATGCCATTGGATATGAAGGTGTACAAGGTAGTCGATTTTTATTGTAACACTTTGATAAAGAATCGGGATATTCCGGTTTTCGTGCTGGCCGAGTTAAGGCAGAATCCTGCCAAGGTGGTAACGCTGATCTCAGAACAGGCCCAGCTTTCGCTAACAAAATTTGTAGCCCAAATCGAAAGCGAGGCGGCCCAGGGCAATATCATACCGGTTGATCCAAAGCACTTCTTTGCCAATTTGGTTAGCCTCACGATCTTTCCATTTGTGGCCGAACCACTCCTTAAGAGGATGTTCAATCTTGACGATAATGGCTTTCAAGGCTTTATCAAAGAGAGAAAACGGGTAATTCCCGAGATCCTTTTGGCCAGTTTAAAGCTAAAGTCATGAAGAAAATATCCTTGCTGTTGGTGCTGTGGCCATGGATTTTAGACGCTCAGACTGGAATTGACAAATCAGCACAAGATTGTTGAATCAAGGGTGGCACACGGAATCATTTCGCCCGGGGCCGAATCAATTCTTACTGAAAGAGATCCTGGAACAGGAAAAGTCCTTGCTAGAGATTAAACTTAGGCGGCAATCCGTTTTGAAAATGTTGAGCTCCTGGATCCATACTGCTGTGGATTCAAATACACACCTGGTTTTGACAGAAGACCCGAACCCTCAGCGTGTTTTGACCTTAAACCGTCCTGAGCAGCAGCTTTACATCCTTAAACAGGAAAAGTTGGAAGCTGATAAGAAGCAATTGGGATCTACACTGGTTCCCCGCTTTTCAGCCTTGGTCAAGTTGGGATGGGCTCCCCCAATAGGTTTAACCCATTTTAGGGTCCTCCTGCCATTTTAAGACCAGCCGCAAAATGGAACTTCGGATCAGAACCAATATCCCAATGATGGGAATGCTGACAATCAATTTGAATTCCAGCCCCTCGGTTTGCATTATTTTGTCGAGCCAATTTTGCATCAAGGAGAGTCCTTTAGTAGCAGCAGGAATTTAAGGATAATATACTCCTACCCCCAAGTTGTAAATGGGGCAAGAACCTGAAACATTGAGAATCAAGCAGGGCCCTGGATCGATTTTGTTTCCCCCAAGAAAGCCTGCACGAGTTCATCTTGAATTGATTTTAGCAGTAGCAAATCCATCTGCTCAAGGCACTTTGAAAACTTCAATCATTAATTGGATAATGAATATTATCGCATTACCTTGCCTGTGTTTCCAGCTAGTATGCTCTCAATTCTGGAACGGTTTTGATTCTATCTCGGGTAAGCAATCCTGTGCTAAAGATTCTCAATCCCACATTTTCAGTCTTCGACTTCCTAGCGACGAGCTAGACTTGATATGAATAGATGAACAAGTTAAGAATTGTTGTAATTGATTTGGTGGCCAAAGGATCAACTTCTACTCTTTGGGCAAAGGTGATGCACGCTAATTTAGCCAGTATTATGCCGCAAGTTGTGGCCACCTGGTGCGAAAAGCTGGGACATGAGATAGAATTTCTTTGCTACACCGGAACCGAAGATTTGAGCAAGGAGTTCAAGAATCAGGTCGATCTGGTTTTTATTAGTTCCTTTTCGCAAGCTGCCCAACTTTCATATGCGATAAGCAATTGGTTCAGACAAAAAGGAGCGGTGACGGTCTTGGGCGGCCCCCACGCCAGATGCTATCCTCAGGATGCCCAAAAGTATTTTGACTATGTATTGGGATTCACTGATGTTAGCATTATCCAAAACGTTTTGGATGATTGTCAGCCTCACAGACCTGAGGGCATGCTCATGTCATCGCCGGTTCAACCACCCAGCCTACCGGGAGTGAAGGAAAGATGGAAGTACATAGAATCCACTCTGCGGAAAGCGCCATTGATTAAGATGGTGCCTATGGTAGGAAGCATGGGCTGTCCATATACCTGCAGCTTCTGTATAGATTCTGTAGTTCCTTACCAGCCCCTGGATTTCGACATAATTAAGGAAGACCTCAAATTCATACGGACCAAATATAAACGGCATTGGATCGGCTGGCACGACCCCAATTTCGGAGTTCGTTTTGATGATTACCTGACTTCTATGGAAGAAGCCATACCAGATGGCAGCGTCACCCACATAGCTGAAAGCAGCCTTTCTATTCTTACTGAGCCTCATTTGAAGCGACTCAAGAAGAATGGAGTAAGGGGTTTATTGCCGGGCATTGAATCCTGGTATGACATGGGCAACAAATCAAAGACTGGAAGTGTTCAGGGTATGGATAAGGTCATTAAAGTCTCGGACCATGTTAACATGATCCTGGAATATGTTCCCTACATTCAGACCAACTTCGTGATGGGTCTTGACTCCGATGAAGGACCAGAGCCCTTTGAGTTAACCAAAAGATTTATTGATCTTGCCCCCGGGGCATTCCCGGGGTATTCCCTACTTACTGCATTCGGCCAGGCTGCACCCCTGAACCTTCAATATCAAAAAGAAGGTAGGGTCCTTCCATTCCCCTTTTACTTCTTAAATAATCATCTGGCCATGAACCTAAAGCCTCTCAACTATGAATGGCCCGAATTTTATGATCACGTAATTGACGTAACTAAATACTCCTTTTCCCGAAAGGCAATCATAAGAAGACTTATCGCTACCCGGGCTCCCGCTGCGCGCTGGATGAACGTGGTTAGGGCTATATCTTCTGAGGGCTACGGCAGAATAAAATTCTTTGGCATCGTCCGAGAACGGCTTGAGAAGGATGCCTCGTTTAGAGACTTCTTTGAAGGACAAACCACTGAAATTCCTCAGTTTTACACAGATATCATCAAGAAAAATTTGGGTCCTTTGTGGGAATGGTTGCCAAAAGGAGCATTGCAACATGATCCCTACGCCTATTTGAAATCGGAGATGGCTAAAGAAAAAGAACAAGAAGCCTCCGCAACCACCCTGGTAAGCTAAAGTAAGAAGCTCACCGAAGCTTTTTGATCACATCTTTCCTCGAGACTATGTTGAGGCAATTCCGTTGATGGGCAACCGCACCACAGTTTCCCCCGGTTGAACTAATATGTTATCGGCCTCATCCAAGTCCCATCCAACCAGGCGGTTGCTCTGTTTATCCCACTCTACCCGACTACCAGACCGAATGGATAAGGTTCCCATGTGCGCAGCGATGGCTTCTTCAAATCCTTCCTCGATGCTGCAGCTAGGTTTGCCCCCGTTTCGGATACAACTAAGCCATTCCCTTAAGTGGAGGTGGGTGGAATCTACTCTTTTACCATCCCGGTAGGTATAAAGAAGACCTTTATTGGCGAAGTATTTGGCAGTGGCCGAAGTTACGGCATCGAGACCTTTAGCGCGGGGATCATAAGCGTATAAGGGAACCTCCGGATCAATGACTCCATCCTCGATCATTTCCTTAAATCGCGTGGATCGGGCATCTGCATTTATGAACAGAGATTGGCCTAGCTCCATGGTGCCGTCATGACCCATCAAGACCGTGGGGCGATTATACTGGTTGCCCAGGGTAGCGCTATATACGAAGGTCATTCCCCCTTCTTTGCCTTTTTCCTGACTGGACCCGGAAGTGAAATCCGGAAACTCCATTACTACGTGAAATACATCCGGAACCTCGCGACCGTCATTATGGGTATAAACCCCTCCAGAGGCCGAAACCGTTGTTGGAAGGCCCATATTGAGGATGCAGTTTATTCGATCGTAATCATGAGTCAGCAAATCCCCGGATAATCCAGTGCCGTACGCCCACCATTTACGCCATCGGAAGAAATGCTCGGCGTTGAAGGGAATTTCAGGGGCGTTGCCCAGGAATTGCTGCCAGTCAATGGTTTTTTCGCTGGCGGTTTCGTGTATGTCATATTGCCAGGCCCCATTATCGCTATTTCGATTGGTGTTGGTTTGCACCAGGCCGATGTGGCCTAATACGTTCTTTCTAACCACATCTTGAGCGGTCAGGAAACTCTGCGTTTGACGGTGCTGGTGTCCAACTTGCAACACCACCCCAGTTTCCTTGATGGTGCTTACTAAATCGAAGGCTTCCTTAAACGTGTGAGTCATGGGCTTTTCGACATACACATGCTTACCAGCTTGAGCCGCAGCAATGGCCATGGGAGCATGCCAATGATCCGGGGCGGCAATAACTACCGCGTCTATGTCGGGGCTGTTAACCAGCTCAAGGTAATTCTGATGCCTCTTAGGTTTATTTCCCTCGGTCGTCACGGCCTCCGCGGCCATGTTTGCGTAGGTATCAAATACGTCGCACACCGCGGTTATCCTAATATTTAGATTTTCCTGGGACATAAAATCCTTAAGCCGGGCATCCTTAGGATTCAATTGGGCAGCTTCGAGCATTTGCTGTCTCCACTCTTTGGTAGCAAAGCCAAGAGACCGGGTTAGCTGCTTGCCTCGAATTCCAAATCCGATAACCCCAATCCGTATAGGATCTCCCGCCATAGGTCCCGAGGCTGGAGGGGGAACGGCATTAATATTTAGCTCTTCCAGGATACTCTCCTTCAGGTGCTGATTTTCGGAGTATTTAGCTGCTCCACCGGCCCACAGGGCCCCCAAAACCGGAACTCCGGCCAAACCTTTGAGAAGATCTCTTCTGGCTATTCCCTTTCCTTTGTTTGCTTCTTCACTCATTATAGGATTTTTTAAGGTATTGCTTAGTGCTCAGATTGAGTCGCAGTAAAATTTGACACACTTTTACCTCGCTTCAGATGAATGAGCCTCTCCAACCCGACAATTTGACTGGTTGAAAATTGCGCAAGCACCCACAACGCACCAATTTCAATAACATTCTTGTTAACAAAGATGTAGCTCCCCTCAGTAGTCCCCGGGCCGATTCCCAGCATCGGAGGGTTAGCCACATAATATAGGGCCAGTAGAACCATTCCCGAAATCGCCGCAGGCCGGTTAAGTAAGCCCAGTATCAGACTTAATCCGATTAGAATCAGGCCCCATATGTTTAGGAAATCCACAATTCCAATGAGCGTCGCATTTGCGGCCAATGACTTGAAGAGATCTTCGAAAATCCATTGTGAGCTCATAAGATAACCTCGGGCAGACCAGGCTGGGTTAATCAATTTGGTCACCCCCTCATAAAGAAAATGCCAACCTATCAACATTCTCAAGATGACCAAGGCAGTAAGTTGTTTGGAGGAATATTGATTGTCCATTCGTTTGATTAGTAGAGATTACAGCGCTTAAGGCACCAAATTTAGACCTAAAAGTGAAATTATCCTACCTATACCAATGGTTAGTAGGAGCGTCGGTTCAGGTGACAAATATCTATTTGCCGAAATTCCCTTTTTTCGAAAGTTCCATGAAGTATTGTATGGAATCGGGGTTTTTTAGAGCATCCGGATTGATTACCTGGACAGGATCCTGGCCCATCAATATCTTTTTGATGGGAGTCTCCACTTTCTTGCCACTTATGGTGTAAGGTACTTCCTGTATTTCCAGGATTTCATCGGGAACGTGGCGTGGAGAGCATTCATCCCTGATGGTTTTTCTGATTCGGTCCATCATGTCGCCATCCATTTTGTGGTCTGGCCCTATCACCAGGAATAACGGCATATAGAATTCTCCTTGGTCACGATCCAGGCAGATAATCAAACCGTCTTGGATTTCGGGAATTTTATCCAGCGCCCGGTATATTTCACTGGTCCCGATTCGAATCCCGCCGCGATTCAAAGTGGAATCAGAGCGGCCATAGATTATCACACCTCCTTCGGGAGTGATCTGGGTCCAATCACCATGTCTCCAAACTCCTGGATACTTTTCAAAGTAGCTGTCGGAGTACTTTGTGAAATCTTTGTCATTCCAAAAATACACCGGCATAGAGGGCATCGGCTTGGATATGACCATTTCACCTACTTGCCCTAACACTGGTTGACCGGCCTCGTTGTATGACTCTAGCTTACAGCCCAAAGCCCGGCATTGTATCTCTCCGGAATAGACCGGCTCCATTGGATTGCCTCCGACAAAGGCGCTGCACACATCCGTACCACCGCTGACCGAAGCGAGCCAAATGTCACCCTTAATCTCTTTGTAAACCCAATCGAATCCCTCAGGTGCTAGGGGTGAGCCTGTGGAACCGAAAGAGCGCAGTTTTGTTAGATCGTGGCATGTACCTGGTTTGATGCCAGCCTTCATACAGGCTGTGATAAAGCTTGCACTAGTTCCAAAGTGATCCAGCCCGGATTCCTCGGCAAGTTGCCAGAGGACGTTAATATCCGGATAGGTCGGGCTTCCATCGTACAATACAATGGTTGATCCACAAAGTAAGGTAGCCTGGACAATATTCCACATCATCCACCCGGTGGTCGTGAACCAAAAGAACCGTTCCCCAGGTTTGACGTCGTTATGCAGGGTCAGGTACTTCAAATGCTCCATCAAAACACCTCCATGGCCATGAGTTATGGCCTTCGGAAGTCCAGTGGTTCCGGACGAATAAAGAATCCATATCGGGTGGTCGAAATCGACCCTCTTGAAAACTAGCTTGGTGGATTGACTTTGTCTTGTCTGGATCCAACTAACGGAATTCGGAATGCTCCATGATTGCACCGTGGGATCCAGATAGGGAATGACAACCACCTTTTCAACTGAAGGCAGTGCGTTCCTTATCTTCTTCAAGGCCTCTATCCGGGAGAATTTCTTGCCCCCATATTGGTAGCCATCCACTCCAATCAGGATCTTAGGCTCGATCTGTGCGAACCGGTCAATCACAGAGCTAGTACCAAAATCAGGAGACGTACTTGACCAAACTCCCCCATCCCTTTAGATTTACAAGATATGATTATTTCAATATTATTGCTATTACCCCTATGAGGGGGTCTGGGGGAGACTCATAACTTGTGGACAAGGTGGATAACTTTAAAAAGTCAACACCGACAGAGGCGAATTATCTGCCTGCCAGGGTAAGACCCATCGTGCGATTCAATCCTCTGTCGGTTACTTAAACAAGCATCATTTAGAAATTAGGAATATCCAGCGAAGGATAAGATCCATTATCAAGGGTTTGATCGTGTTTAAGTGTGTTGACCTGTTTTTTAATCAATAATAAAGTTATGAAGTATAAAGTATTTATTGGCGTAGATGTGTCTAAAGAGGTTCTGGATTTTGTAGTGATTGCTGAAGGCAAAAAGTTGTTCCACTTGCTGGTAAGTAACGATAAAAAAGGGATCAATCTGTTTTACAAAAGATTACTAAAAGAAGTAGAGACCGATCAGATCCACTGGTTATTATGTCTTGAGCATACGGGTATCTACTGTAACCCTTTATTGGAATTTGTGGTTGAAAAGAACATGGCAGTTTGGTTAGAAAACGCAGCAGTAATCAAAGCACACCATGCGTTGGAACGAGGTAAAAATGATGCTTTAGATGCCTTAAGAATTTCTGAGTATGCTTATGCTAAAAGGGATAAAGTAAGGCTGTGGGAAGCTCCCAGAGAGGTTGTCAATCAATTGAAATCTATGATCCGTCTCAGGAAAAGACTACTTACTTCCAAAAAGAGGCTACTTGATCCTCTACAGGAAGACAAGCAGTTTGGTAATAAACAATGGGCAAAGGAACATGATAAACTACTTCGACCTGTTATAGCCAAAATAGAAAAACAACTCAAAGAAGTGGAACAGAAAATCCAGCAGCTCATTGATGGGGACCATCATCTTAAACAACTTTATCAACTGATTACATCGGTAAGCGGAGTAGGGCAGATTGTAGCTATCAATACCCTGGTAGTCACTAACGAGTTTAAACAGATCACTGACCCAAAAAAGATGGCCTGTCATTGCGGAGTAGCCCCTTTCCAATACGATTCAGGGAAAACGATTCGCAGCAGGGCCAGAGTGTCACACAGGGCAGACAAGTCGATGAAAGTACTACTACACTTGGCGGCTATGTCAGCCATCTCTGGTAAAGGAGAATTAAGAGATTATTACCTAAGAAAAGTAGAGGAAGGCAAGAATAAAATGGCTGTACTTAATGCTGTAAGAAACAAAATCATCCACCGAGTATTTGCTTGTGTAAGAGAAAATAGGAAATATGAAAAAATTTATAAGCATGCCCTTGTTTATAATGCGACCGGCCGGCAGCTCGAGGCCTGTGGTTTACTTCGATCTCCCCGATTTTGAATCCTCTGATCTTCAATAAAGCGGGTATAAATCTATGCATTTCGCCATATAGGGATAGTTCGGCGAAGCACTCTTTACGATAGACTTTTAGGGTACAGCCACTATCCCTAACGCCGTCATTGATGAGTTTCTTTCGTAAGAAAGATCCGATTCGCGACACGGCTATTTTGGATAAGCCATCCTTCCGTCGCTTTCGCCAACCCGAAACCACATCCAGATTCTGGGTATTCAAATGTTGCACCAGGCGTGGAATGTCGGCCGGATCGTTCTGACCGTCTCCGTCCAACATGACCAGCAGGTCATTTCGCGCCGATTTGATACCCGCATCAAGCGCCGCCGTTTGCCCGAAATTCTTTCTTAAAACAACGATGGTTATGCCCTGTATCGCACGCAGGACCTCAAGACTATTATCTTCTGAGCCGTCGTCCACAATAATAAGCTCATAGCGGTAGTCGCTCTGCCGGCAGACCTCCTTTATTTCAGTCACCAGCGCGTCAATATTTAAGGATTCATTATATATCGGAACGATGATTGAGATGGGCTGCATGTATGTCGAAAGTTGCCCCAAAATATGGACATAGAGAACCAATTTCAAAGTTTGATCGGATAATAATGTTGCCGGGATTGCGAACGATGGCTAAGCGACCGAAAGGATCCTAATAGGGGTGCTTCGTCCTTTAACAATCACCTCTTTGAAGTCGTCGCTCAGGCCGTTGGGAGTTTTCAGTTCTTGATAAACCTCCTCAGATATCAAAAGACTGGAGTTGAATTCCTTGGTCAATTGTTCAATTCGGGCGGCCACGATAACAGTATTTCCAGTAATGGAATACTGCTTTCTTTCTTCGGTTCCAACATTGCCGGCCACCACATTTCCAGCGTGTAAGCCAATTCCAACACGGGTAGGAGGGATATCATTGTTCTCGCTTTTGCTCTTCACCGCCTCGACTATTTCAATCGCCGCTCTAAACGCGTTTTCGCAATCCTGATCGGTGGAGATCGGGGCTCCAAAGGTTGCCATGAAACCATCGCCGAGAAATTGATGATGATGCCCTGGTGCTTGTCAACGATTTCGATCATAAATCCGAATACATCATTCTGGTACTTGATAATGTCCTCCGGGCTTCTTTTTTCGGCAAATGGGGTGAAACCACGAATGTCCAGAAACATAACACAGACGAACTTCTTTTCGATTTTTCTATCGCTTTCCCCCGAGGCCAGGAGTTCATCGGCAATGGCACCTGACACTTGCTGGGTGAGGAGCGTCTTGATCCTCTTTTCGGCCTTAACAAGTTTTCCTTGGGTCAATTCTAAATTGCCAAAAGCGAATTGCAGCTTTTTATGGTCTTTCCGCTTGCTGTAGTATAAAAGATACAAGGTCAGGGCCAGGGAAAACAACAGAATGGCACCAATGATTAACTCGGTTTTCAATTTCCTTTGCTCTTCAAGCTCTAGTTCCTGAATTTCCTGTTGTTGCTTTAAGTTGGTTATTTGGATTTCACGCTGCTCAATTTGGTTTAAGTTATCGAGCAAGGCCAACTCCTGTTCTTGCACTTCCTCTTTCACCCTTGCATCTAATTCAGTGTACAATTTGTAATACTCCAAGGACTTCTGAAAATCCTCCTGTTTCTCGAATTCTTGAGCCAGTTTTCGCAGATCCTCGGTCTGCTCGTCGCTGGAAGCATGGTATGGAGAACCCACAGCGAGGTCCTGTTCCATTTTGTGGGTCGGATCGGAGAGTGTTCGGATTACCTTGGACTGGTCTTCAATCGCTGGCGCAGAGACGAGGCCAAGGGTATCGGACGTTTTTAAGGCGATTATTTTGTCAATGCTGCCGTAAAGAGATTCTTTATTCCTCCTCGTACTGTCCAGTGTGGCGGTGTCGCCAATTCTCTCGCCATCTCGAATTGCCATTTCATAATAGGTTATTGCTTGTTCATACTGACCAGCCTTCTCGTAAAGTTCCGCAATTCGGGCGTGGAGCTGATTAATGCCTTGCGCATCGCCCTTATTGCGCATATAGTTAATGGCCTTCTCATTGTGCTTTATCGCCTTGTAATAGTTCTGGTTGTTTTCATAGTGCCTTGCCAGTTTGAGGTTAGCGGAAATATTAAAGTCCGTGGTGGAAGAGGCGGTCTTTTCGCCGAACTTCAATCGTTTGAGGGTCGATTTAAGGAAACCCTCCTTGAGCCCGTCTTCCACTCTGGCAATCGAATCTATTTTAGCAAGATATTCATCAGCTTCCTCAATCTCTTCTTCATAGGCAATTTGCTCGGACTTGAGCCGGGCAGATTGGAAAGCCTCTTGCGCATCCAGATATTGACCGCGCGCATAGTGTGCCTTTCCAGCCAGGATAAGTGTCTTGGCCCCTAGATGCCGCTTTTCATTAGGAACCAGGGCATTCTCCTGTGAGAAAATGTCCTCAGCCAGAATCTGGGCTTGTTTTCCGAACCGTGTTGCCTTTCTGGAGTCGGACCAAGTGTGGTGGTGTATAAGTTCATGAAGGATCTGTAGTCGCTCTAGTCCATAAGTATCCTCAAGCCTTTGTTCAAGTGTTTCAACATATTCCTGGCAGTAGCCTGACCAGGGCAATAATAACAAAAGAAGAGCGGTGGATAATCTTTTCACTATTGTCTCTCTGCACAAAAATAAAAAGGTTAGGCAAAAAAATTATGTAAAGGTCCAAAAGGATAAAAAGTGGTTGAAGAGAAGACTTTACAATTAGGACTTAACCTATTACCTAAACCTAACTGACCCTTCCCTTGAGTTTATCTCCGGATTTTCATGAGGTTTATTTGATTCCCTGGGGCATCATGGTTTGAAGAACATGGATTACCACTTTCGCAGGAAACTCCTAAGCATTTGTGGGTCGAAACAAGAAATTAGGTCCAAGACCGGACAATTGTATTCAATATATTAAAAAATAGCGATATTATCTTCCAGGAAACGCTTTAACCAATCTTGAAACAGGTCAAAAACCGTATTGCAATTTTGGGGGCAGGAGGTACTGGCGTCTGTACTGCCTTGGAGCTGGCTCAGAGGGGTTACAGAGTTGATCTTTATGACGAAAATTCGGTAGCGGTTTCAAGAGCCAGTTTTGTTAACGAGGGCAAGATCCATTTAGGGTTTATATATGCCAAAGATCGAAGTTTAAAAACTGCCCGGCAAATGATAGTAGGCGCGCTGCATTTCATGGATAATCTCCGGCGATGGATCGATATCGATGCGGAAGAAATAATATCTACCCCATTTCATTACTGCGTGCATCGTGGTTCACTGTTAAGCCCTGAACAACTATCCTATCATTACTCGCGGTGCATTCAACTATTTGATGAAGCTAGCTCATCTTTTAAAAAATCATACCTTAACCTATTCGACCAAATAAATGTCCAGAGGCTTCATGGATCCAGGATTGACGAATTAGTAAATCCCGATTACTTCGATGCCGTGTTTTCTACCACCGAACACGCCGTAGACCCACGTATAATTGCTGCTAAATTGAGAACTGCGGTTGATTCTAATCCAATGATTAACTTAATGATTGAGACAAGAATTCAATCTGTGGAAGAGTATGGAAGTCAGTATTTGGTAAAGGGAGTAAGATCGGAGCAGTCAATTCTCGAAGCCTATGGTGTGGTGATCAATGCCACATGGCATGGAAGACTCGAGATAGATAGGTCGATGGGGATTTATCCACCTGCTAGCTGGTCACACCGTTATAAATTTGGAAATAGAATTTTAGTTTCTTTAGAAAACAGTCCAATACCGTCTTGTACTTGCGTACAGGGTCCATTCGGGGATATTGTCAATTTTCGTAGTAACGGCATATTCTTATCATGGTACCCAATTGGTAGAACTGGTTGGTCCGCTGATTGTCGGCCACCTGAATGGGATGAAATTTTTACCGCTAAAGAGCGCTTGGAAATCTTCAGCCGGAGCCTTGCTGAATTAAAAATGAGATTTCCTTTAATCAGCACTATGAGCTTCAGTCACGATCAGGTAAATCCGGATGGTGGAGTTATTTATGCTCTTGGATCGACGGACGTGGATGACGAGAGCAGTAAACTCCATGAACGATTTGAAATTGGAATCCAATCAAAGAATAATTACCACTCTATCAATACGGGCAAGTATACTCTAGTACCCTATTGGGGTCTAAAATTGGCAGATCGGGTTGAAGGCATTTTCTAAATCTCACCACATGACTAATCCGGAAATCTCAATAATCATTGCTACCTATAATTGTAGCCATCTTCTGCAATACGCTATCAAGAGTGTCCTCCTTTCGGACTACCAGAATTGGGAAATGATAGTAATCGGTGACTGTTGCACTGATGATTCAGCGGAATGCGTTAGATCATTCCAAGACGACCGCATAAGCTTTACAAATTTGGAAGAGAATAGTGGGCAACAGGCCACACCAAATAATGTCGGATTGTCCAAAGCAAGAGGAAGGTTCATATCTTTCCTGAATCAGGATGACATGTATTTCCCTTCTCATTTGTCTGAATGTGTAAAGTTTATGCAAGAAAAGGACGCTGAAATAATTTGCGTACCCTATATAAACATATTGCCGACGGATGTAAATGATCTTACTGAAGATCAATACGAGGGGGTAATTATGGGAGTCCCACCTGATGGAAAGTACTCTCCATACCTTTTTTACGTCGCTTCTAGTTGGTTTTTTTCAAAGTCAATGATTGACAAAATTGGTCCCTGGGTCGTTGAAGAGGAATCTTACGTGACACCTTCCCAAGAATGGCTTTTCAGAGCCTGGAAAGGGGGAGTAGATATTCAATTTCCCAAAAAAGTAGGAGTCCTGGTGATATTCAGCACTCTAAGAACTAATAGCTATAAGCAAAGGCACAGTTATGAGCATGAATATTTCTTCGAAAAGATGCATTCAGGGGTTGATTTCATGAAAACATTATTTGAACGAGTTGCAATAGGGACTGGCGCTGAAAAGGTACGCACAAAATATCATGAACCATTCAGGAGTTTTCGAAGGTTCAGTGCCTACCCAGTTTACCGTTTATTTGAGTCTTTTTCCTTCCATCCTTTTACATTGGATAAGATAGTAAGATGGGGATCCAAGGGTGGCTTCATTCGATATGCAAGAAAACGGACAGGACTAAAGTAAGTACCACGGATGCTGTCAGTATTTCTTCTCTCATTCCTACTGCTCTTTTTCTAAGGCCAGCCGGTTAGAACTGAGTAAATCAAAATAATATGGTCCATGACCGTGGATAGCCCTAAAAATATGAATCTCTACATTTGAGCCCGTTTTTGGGCTTGGAATCGGTCATCTCGCCCTCCTTGCGGCATTCAATCCATAGCAAAAAAAGAACCCGAAAGATTATATCCTCCGGGTTCGGAAATCGGAAGTCTCCAGGCGCTATGGCTTAATGGCTTCTATGCTGGCCGAAACAATTAATGCTTCAAGATCAGTCACGTTAGACCAGTCTTGAATCAACTCCTTGCTGCTGGATTTGGGCTCAATAACAATATCTGCAAAACCGGCTTGCTCAATGATTTGATACAGCGCATCCCTGGTTGAAGCGCCGGCGATACATGAGGCGATTAGCTCCGGATCTGATTTGATCTGGTCATCCAATTCTTTAAAAGCTATTACGTCCGATATGGCTAACCTTCCCCCCGGCTTCAGGACCCTGTAGGCCTCTTTGAACACCAGATGCTTCTCCGGTGAGAGGTTGATGACGCAATTGGAAAGGATGACATCGACAGAATTGCTGCCCACAGGGAGATGTTCAATCTCACCCAAACGAAAGTCAACATTAGTTATTTCGGCCTTGTGAGCATTTTCCCGAGCTTTGGAAATCATCTCAGGGGTCATGTCCACCCCAATGACCTTCCCCTTAGTGCCCACTTCCCTTGAGGCCAGAAACGCATCGAATCCGGCTCCACTTCCCAAATCCAAAACTACATTTCCCGGCTTCAAAGAAGCAATGGCCAACGGGTTACCGCATCCTAGACCCAAATTTGAATTATCGGGCGCTTCGCTGAGCTCCTGGTCGGAATACCCCATTTTTGAACCTTTTTCGACCACATCGTTTGAAACTGGCCCACAGCAATCCGGGGCACAGCAGCTTGCATTTTCCCGGGCTATAGTTCCATAATTAGTTCGAACGTGTCCTCTAACTTGATTTGCCTTTATATCCATTTCAGTATTCGTTTTACCGTAAGACGTGGACCTTTGGTAACGGACGCATACTTTAGATCCTTGCCTGGTAAGTATAGAGCTGGTAATATCTTCCTTTCTTTGCGACCAGCTCATCATGAGTTCCACTTTCTACGATAACCCCCTTTTCCACTACCAGGATTTGATGCGCTTGCCGTATGGTACTGAGGCGGTGAGCGATTACGAAAGTGGTCCTTCCCCTCATGAGTTTATTCATACTTTCTTGAATAAAAGCTTCGCTCTCAGTATCGAGGTTAGAAGTGGCTTCATCCAGATTAAGGATCCTCGGATCGGCTAGAATAGCCCGGGCAATGGCCACTCTCTGGCGTTGCCCACCGGAGAGTTTAATACCTCGCTCTCCAATTAAGGTTTCCAGGCCGTCCTCAAACCGGTCGGTGAATTCCTGCACATAAGAGGCGACAATGGCATTTTGAAGCTGGGTTTCAGTAGCTTCAGGGCGTGGAAGTAGAATGTTTTCACGAATGGTTCCCTCAAATAAGAAATCGTCCTGTAATACAACCCCAAGCTGTTTTCGGTAACTATCCAAGGTGACTTTGGAAAGATCGTAACCGTCTATGGTTATAGTGCCCTCATCGGGTTTAAAATAAGAGGCTACCAAACCGGCTACGGTGGTTTTTCCGGATCCAGAGCTGCCAACCAAGGCGGTAACCGTTCCTGCCTTGGCTTGAAAATTGATTTTGGCAAGAACTTTCTTTCCTTCATCGTAGGCAAATGAGACCTCATCAAATCGAAAGTTGCCATCTAATTCAGGAAGGCTAATGGTTCGATCCCCATCATCGTTTTCCTGTTTAAAGTTCATCAGCTCCTCGGTACGATCAAGTCCGGCAAATGCCTCGGTTAATTGACTTCCTATGTTGCCCATCTGCACGATCGGTGCAATTAAGAATCCCAAATACAGGGTAAAGGCAAAGAAATCCCCAATCGTCAGCTCATTGTTAATGATCATATAACCTCCAACTCCCATTATGCCTACGCTGGCAAGGCCAAGTAATAGAGTAGAGGCACTGGTTACTAAACTAGTTGTGGTAAGTGTAGTTTTTACATTCTGGAACAATCGATCGACGCCGTTTTCGAAACTCCTAACCTCGTAGGCTTCCGCATTGAATCCCTTTATGACCCGTATACCATTTAGGGACTCGGTCAGTCGCCCGGTTACATCTGCATTTATTTCGCCTCTTTTGCGAAATATGGGCCGGATGTACCCGAAGGCCTTGAGAGAAATAACTCCAAAAATTGCCAGTGGGACCAATACGTACAAAGTGAGCATTGCATTTATCTTGATCAATAGGAAAAATGCCACAATGGAAGTTAGAACCCCACCAAATAGTTGGACCAACCCGGTACCGACCAGGTTCCTTACGCCTTCCACATCGGTCATAATGCGAGAAACAAGCTCCCCTGATCGACTATTGTCAAAAAATCTTACTGGCAGGTGTATGATCTATTTTTGAACCTGGGATCTGAGCTTGGCTATAAGGTGCTGTGCCTCGACGCTAAGCAGTTTTGTCAGGGTAAAGCTGGTGGAGGATTGGACTATAATAGCCCCTGCAACCACAAGCAATAACACTTTGAGCAACTCGAGATCCCCCTCCGCAATAACGTTGTCAATCAAATATTTAGAGGCTCCTGGTAAGATCAATCCAGAAAAACGGTTGATAACGATAAGAAACAGTCCCAGTAGCAAAAGCTTTTTTCTTGGCCAAATGATCGTTTTGAAAACGCTTCTAATGGTAGTACGCGGCTTACTCATTAATTACAACTTGATGAACGGGGTCCGTAAATTAAACCAATTCGATCAGAATTCAGTGTCGCATCTCTTTGGTAAGCATTCACAGATTCTTTCTTCAATAAGGGAAACATCGTTGGCGGTGCTTTACGGGAGCATCTGGTACGGTTGCCCGGTTCGTTTGGCTCAGAAGCTGCTGGTTTCAGAAGTCAAACGGCAAGATAAATACCAGTATCCATGCGGGTGGATACAGCGGAGCTTAAAATGGCGCAAAGGATAAGAACCTATAAAGCCGAGGCCTTGGTCATGAAATTCCTCTCCCGAGGTAGGCCCTTAGGCGAGGAGGTATATTTCTTTGGATCAACGCATTTTGAACCGTCCATTTTTCCTTTTTTTCAAGATCCTTCAGGAATTGTAAATCCTTTCCTTCTTTGATAGCTATTGGCTCACCATTCTTAAACAGAATACGATTATTCAAATAAGAAGGAATTCTTTTTCCAGGCGTGATGACGCCAATTAAGTTCAAAGGATCTGAGGCAGATATGGCCACCAGCCGGTCGGCTCCTTTTTGTCTTCTAACTTCCCTAAGGCGTTTCACGGCTTCGGGCAGGGCATATTGCTCTCCCCAAACACCGGTCACGAAGCGTCCACCCCGGATCTCTCCTCTGGATTCCATTTTGCGAAAGACTTTGACTAGCTCCCGCCATGGGGGAGCAGCGGATTCCCGGTCGGTTATCTTGCGGAAAACGATTCCGTAACGTTTCAACAATATCCAGGCTAGCTTTTGATATTGTTCGGAGCTGGAATCGGCCCGCTTAACTTGCTCGATCAAGGACCATCGCCCGGCTTGATCCATATCGAACGTCGCTTTTCGACGGCTTCGGTGGTTAAGGCGGTATTTGGATGGAACCAACAAAGCCCTCAAGCCTGTAAAGCTGTCCGAGGTTACCAGGCCTTCTGCCACCAAATTGGATAAAGCTTCTTCTACCTGTACCTTCAAATAGGAGGTTTTCTTGACCAGATCCTCGTAGAAAGTGGCCCCTTCTGCTTCCAGAATTCCTAATACCCTAGTGGACTTTTCACCCAGAGGAAGTCTCTCTTGGGGGGCATCGTGTAGGGTTTTCCAAAGCTGCAGGTTACGCCGGTTTACAAGGGATACCGGAGTGGTTTTGATCGGAGAAGCTCCCGTAGAGCCATGGCTCTTTTTTGGATACGGCCTGAACCGCCCCCATAATATCTTGCCCGATAAACAAAGCACATCCAGCCATAGATAGTCGTAATCTTTTATTCGAGCCGGAATGATATGGCTTTCCCAAGCTGCTGCGGGGGCTTCATAACCTTCCAGTTGGTTTAAGATCTCCTCCAGTGCACCAGGGCCTTCCGGCTGGGAGGAGGGGGTCAAATGTTGCCAGGCAAAGAGGTATTCCATGAACGTGGCGGGAGATACGGGCTCAATTTCTTTCCTCAGTTTTTGCAGGGTATAGCGATGAATCCTGGCCAAAAGCCGCCGCTCACACCATTCCAATTGATCTTGTTCAGGGGTAAACTGACCCCTGAAGACAAAACCATCATTCTCCAGGGCAAGCAGCGCCTGCTCAATTTCAGTTTCAGGCAATCCCATTTCAGAAGAAAGTCCTAAGGATGTTACCGGGCCAAGGGCCTCTAACCGGCCCCGTATTATTTCAATCAAGGCAGAAACGGGGTCGGAGTACCTATCCTCCTTCCTAAGGCGCTTGAGCACGGCTGCCGGAAGATCAGGAAGGGGCACAAAGCATTTCTTATCGTATAGCTGTCGGAACTGTTCGAACCGCTCGATGGCAACCCACAAGGTGTCCCCCTGGGCTGTAATGACCCGGGCGGCTTTGTTTGAGGTGATCAAATCCTCGAACATGGATGTCCACCCTCCTGAATTGGCTGGATCACTACCTTCCCCGGAAGTTATATATCCACACAAGACCAGGGCGTCATGTAGTTCGTCTTCGGTTGAAGCCTCCGGCCACGCTTCGCTTTTCACTGAATCTATGGCCTGAGGATCCAGCTTGGCAAGTTCTTTGGCTTCCGTGGGATCAAGCCATCTGCGATTGCGGATCGCGTTGGTGCGTCGTTCTTCCAGGGGAGCATTGTCCAGGAAAGCATAAGGCCTGGCATTCAAGATTTCCTGCGAAAGGGGCGATGGTTCCCTGAGGTCCTTGGCTACCAGATTGATCCTTCCTTCTTTCATATCAGTTAACAAACGCTCTAATTCCTGGATGTCCATGGCTTGGTGCAGGCAGAAACCGTCTGGTTCACAAGCGGGTGGTCTGGGACCTCCCGCTCCCCGGCAATGTTTTCAAGGCAGGCCAATTGATCGGGAAAGACAAGTGCCACAAGATCCTCAGCCTGGGACCGCTGAATTTGGGGTGGGACCCGGTCGGCCCCACGTCTCCTCTGCACCGCTAAGGCCACGGAAGCATTCCATCGCCAGCGGACTTCAAACATTGGGGCGTCCAGGAGTGCCTGAATGAGGACGTTGCGGACCGTCTTGGGATTCAGGTAGGTAAATACTTCCTCGAGCGGGAAGCTGTGGGTCGCCCCCAGCGATAGGAAAATGCTGTCTTCATTGGCTGCGGCTTGTAATTCGAAATTGAATTTCCGGCAAAACCGCTTTCTGAGAGCCAGGCCCCAAGCCCGGTTTAATCGACTCCCGAAAGGACTGTGCACAACCACGTGCATATCTCCCGCTTCGTCAAAAAACCGCTCCAGCACGATATTGCGGTGGGATGGCATTACTCCAAGAGCTGCTTTGGCGGTAGCGAGGTAGGTCACGATCTGATCGGCGGCGGCGTGAGTAATGCCGACATAATCGACCAACCAGTCGATCGCCGGTTGCTTCCACGGGTCTTCTATGGACGTGGCACCACCATCTGGTGTCTTCTCAAGATTCTCCAGGTCCCCGATTCGGGTCGATATCTCTTCCCTCAGATCGGAGACCGACTTTGACAATTCTAAAGTTCTGCCAGGTGCTTCTCCTAGCCAAAATGGCATGCTGGGAGGAAGTCCTTTGGCATCTTCTACCCGCACTTTGCCAGTCTCCACTCTAAGAATTCTCCAGGAGCTGTTTCCCAATTGAAAAATATCTCCCGGCATGCTCTCGATGGCGAAGTCTTCGTTAATAGTACCGACAAAGGTGCTGGACGGCTCCAGGATTACGTCGTAGTCAAAGTGGTCTGGAATAGTGCCCCCGGAATTAAGGCACTTAATCGGGCTCCCTTACGATTTCTAAGGATTAAACAAGGGCATGCTTATAAATTTTTTCATATTTCCTATTTTCTCTTACACAAGCAAATACTCGGTGGATGATTTTGTTTCTTACAGCATTAAGTACAGCCATTTTATTCTTGCCTTCCTCTACTTTTCTTAGGTAATAATCTCTTAATTCTCCTTTACCAGAGATGGCTGACATAGCCGCCAAGTGTAGTAGTACTTTCATCGACTTGTCTGCCCTGTGTGACACTCTGGCCCTGCTGCGAATCGTTTTCCCTGAATCGTATTGGAAAGGGGCTACTCCGCAATGACAGGCCATCTTTTTTGGGTCAGTGATCTGTTTAAACTCGTTAGTGACTACCAGGGTATTGATAGCTACAATCTGCCCTACTCCGCTTACCGATGTAATCAGTTGATAAAGTTGTTTAAGATGATGGTCCCCATCAATGAGCTGCTGGATTTTCTGTTCCACTTCTTTGAGTTGTTTTTCTATTTTGGCTATAACAGGTCGAAGTAGTTTATCATGTTCCTTTGCCCATTGTTTATTACCAAACTGCTTGTCTTCCTGTAGAGGATCAAGTAGCCTCTTTTTGGAAGTAAGTAGTCTTTTCCTGAGACGGATCATAGATTTCAATTGATTGACAACCTCTCTGGGAGCTTCCCACAGCCTTACTTTATCCCTTTTAGCATAAGCATACTCAGAAATTCTTAAGGCATCTAAAGCATCATTTTTACCTCGTTCCAACGCATGGTGTGCTTTGATTACTGCTGCGTTTTCTAACCAAACTGCCATGTTCTTTTCAACCACAAATTCCAATAAAGGGTTACAGTAGATACCCGTATGCTCAAGACATAATAACCAGTGGATCTGATCGGTCTCTACTTCTTTTAGTAATCTTTTGTAAAACAGATTGATCCCTTTTTTATCGTTACTTACCAGCAAGTGGAACAACTTTTTGCCTTCAGCAATCACTACAAAATCCAGAACCTCTTTAGACACATCTACGCCAATAAATACTTTATACTTCATAACTTTATTATTGATTAAAAAACAGGTCAACACACTTAAACACGATCAAACCCTTGATAATGGATCTTATCCTTCGCTGGATATTCCTAATTTCTAAATGATGCTTGTTTAAGTAACCGACAGAGGATTGAATCGCACGATGGGTCTTACCCTGGCAGGCAGATAATTCGCCTCTGTCGGTGTTGACTTTTTAAAGTTATCCACCTTGTCCACAAGTTATGAGTCTCCCCCAGACCCCCTCATAGGGGTAATAGCAATAATATTGAAATAATCATATCTTGTAAATCTAAAGGGCCTTTGAGTAAACCACTGATGACATCTCTTTGGATAAAGGACCTTCTTCGCCCCCTTCGGGCTGTGAAACCGTCTGCAAGCATTTGAACCACTTGATCAAATTCCGAACGCTTAAGATTACGGTAAGGATAAGATCGGGTCATCAGTTGGAATAGATCTTTCTCTTTGTAGTCTTGGTTGGAAACTTCCGCTACAATTTGCTGGGACAATACATCCAATGGCTTTTCAGGCATTACAATCCGGTCCAGTTCAGACCTTTTGATCGCATGCAGTATACCGGCGCATTCGATCAATTCATCGCGGCTGGATGGAAACAGACGTCCTTTAGGAGTGCCCACAACGCTGTGGCCGGAGCGGCCTACCCTTTGTAGAAAAGTGGCGATCGACTTAGGCGATCCAATCTGGCACACTAGATCTACTGAACCTATATCGATCCCAAGCTCCAGGGATGCCGTTGCCACAATCGCCCTTAATTTGCCCGCCTTAAGATTTCGCTCGGCTGCCAGACGATGCTCCTTTGACATGCTGCCATGATGTGCCGTAATTATCTCTTCCCCCAGCCGCTCGGTAAGCCTATAGGCGAGCCGTTCGGTTAAGCTACGGGTATTGACGAATATCAAGGTTGTATGATGCTGCAGGATCAATTGCTCCAGCCGGCCGTGAATCTCCTCCCAAACTTCATTGGCCATGACTGCAGTTAAGGGCGATCGTGGTATTTCGAGTTCAAGATCAAGCCTTCTTTGATGACCCGTATCCACGATATTGCAGTCAGCTCCAGGCTTATCTGAGCCAGTGAGGTATGCAGCGACCTTGTCGATGGGCTTTTGAGTTGCCGACATTCCAATACGAGCTAACCGGCCGGCTGTGATCTGCTCCAGTCTTTCCATCGAAATGGCGAGATGAGAGCCTCTTTTGTTCCCCACAATCGCGTGGATCTCGTCGACAATTGAAGTATGAACGGTGGACAACATCTTTCGTCCATTTTTGCTGGTCAAAAGCAAATAGAGGGACTCAGGAGTTGTCACCAGAATGTGGGGAGGATTCTTGGTCATCGCCGTCCGCTGTGAGGGTGGGGTGTCACCGGTTCTAACAGCTGCTCTAATTTTGGGTGGGGCCTTGCTTTTATCCTCCAACTCGATTTGGATACCCTTCAGGGGTTCCTGTAAATTCCTGTGAATGTCGTTGCTCAATGCTTTCAGCGGGGAAACGTAGACGACCTGGGTGACGTTCTCCAGCCGGCCATTTTGAATCTGTTCTACCAGGTCGTTTATAGCCGCCATGAAGGCCGCTAAGGTTTTTCCGGAGCCGGTTGGGGCACTTATTAAGGTGTTCTTGGCAGCCTTGATTAGGGGCCAGGCCTGTTTCTGAATTTCGGATGGTTCCGAAAACTGCTGATTGAACCAACTGTTAACCGCGGGATGAAATAAAGAAAGTGCCATGTTGTGGTTTGAAAATACAAAAAAATCTAACCGCTAATTGTTCAAATTTTGAGCATTTGCTAAAAGAGCCTACCTTTCCGCAAGCTGCAAACAGTTAAAGACCATTGATTATTTGAAACCGTCCAACAAGCGCCAGTCCCAGTCATCGTGATCCATGATAACGGGTCTAGCCCTTGTAAAAGTCGCCTATCAGGATTCCATTAACCCGTTCAGCTAGAGCGTTCTGATAGCAACTCCGGCCGCTACTAAACATTGGCATACGGATTGGATGCTTAAACTGTCATTAGCAAAACCACCCCGTATTCTCATCGCCTTTTGGAACCCTTTACTATTGGCTTTTTTGGCAACACATCCTTATTTGTGACAACCTATTCCAGGACGGGACAACATTCTGGGTATTGAATACTTTGTAATTGAAATTGGTTATTTTAGGTTCGTGTTGAATCTTGTTGCCTTTTCTGACAGCCGCCCCATATGAGCGAAGAACTCCTAAAGGCTATAATCCAGCTTTTCGCGATAGTTGCTAAAGAACGAGTTACCGAGGACGAACAGACCAATATCCAGGAATTCTTGTCCCTACATCTTAACCGGGACGCAATACCCTATTACTTGCAACTATTTGATGAATACTCCAGGGAAAAGGTCAAGGAAGAGGAAGTCGATATTCAGAACACGGATAAAGAAACGTTAGTCTTTATAGATGAGTGGTCTAAAATAATAGCCATCAGCAAGCGGATCAACGAGGGTCTTTCCCAACAGCAAAAGGCGGTATTACTGGTAAAAATGATCGAGTTGCTCTGGGCTAATAAGGAAATGTCTGAGCGGCAGGGAAACCTCATTTTCTACATCGGGAAGGCTATAAAATTCGAGAAGAAACACGTTGATGCGATCAAGGCTTTTGTCATGAGCCAAGACATCGAGGATATTTCCTTTAAGGAAATTTTGATTGTTGACGAAGGCTCTGCTGAACATCTTTATGAGAGTTTGCATTTGGTTAGACGAAATCTTACAGGTTTTGTTGCCGTCCTTCGTCTGCCCGGAATCGAAACCTATTTCATTAAGTACATCGGCATCACTCCAATGGTTTTGAACGGGATGTCACTGAAAAGTAGGAAGATTGCCATTTTACCCACTGGATCTACAATTAGGGGTGACAAGATCGAAACCGTATACTTTAGCGACATAGTGGGTAAGTTTTTATACAGCGAAGTTGAATCAAAAACCTCGTTTCTTACCGAGAATCTGACCTTCAAATTCAAGAACGGTGACCTTGGACTTCGAGACATCAATATTGCCGAGGATGGTGGCAAACTAATAGGAATAATGGGGGCTAGCGGCTCAGGTAAGTCTACCCTTCTCAATGTCTTGAACGGGAATGATGGTCCTTCCTCTGGGAGAGTGCTCATTAACGGAATTGACGTCCATAGAGAGCCTAGGAGAATTGAGGGTGTCATTGGCTACGTCCCTCAGGATGACTTTTTGATTGAGGAGCTTACGGTATTCCAAAATCTATACTTTGCGGCCCGGTTGACTTTTAGCAACCTGGATGCGAGTGGTACATGGGACCTGGTGAACAAGACCCTGCGAAGCCTGGGATTGATGGATACCAAGGATATGATAGTGGGATCACTTTTGGAAAAGGTAATTAGCGGGGGGCAGCGAAAAAGGCTGAATATTGGACTTGAGCTACTTAGAGAACCAACCATCTTGTACGTCGACGAGCCAACTTCAGGTTTATCTTCCCGCGACTCGGAAAACATCATGGACCTTCTGAAGGAACTATCATTGAGGGGAAAAATGGTCTTTGTCGTTATTCACCAGCCCTCGTCCGATATCTACAAGATGTTCGATACTCTCTTAGTCCTGGATGTGGGGGGGTATCCGATCTATTATGGCAATCCAGTGGATGCTGTGGTCTATTTCAAAGAGAGGGTCAATATGGCTGATCGGGGCTTAGGAGCCTGTATAGAGTGTGGTACAGTCAGAGTAGAGCAGATATTCAATATAATAGAAACCGCATCGTAAATGAATTCGGAAGGTTTACAGATCAAAGGAAGATAACCCCTGCGGAATGGAACGAGTACTACAAGCAATACGTAAAACCACCGTCGAGCACCACTTTTTCGGACCCGTTGAAGGTTACTCAGCGCATTCCTAATTTCTTCAGGCAGCTGGCCATTTTTGCCCAAAGGGATGTTCTGTCAAAATTGAGTAACCAACAGTACATGATGATAAATATGCTTGAGGCTCCAATTCTAGCCTTGTTTCTGGCATATATCGCCCGGTATCATTCTGAGGTTGGCATGGTTGATACAGGCTATAAGTTTAGCAAGAACGTGAATATCCCGGTTTATTTCTTCATGAGCATAATCATAGCTCTTTTTATGGGTTTGATGGTTAGTGCTGAAGAATTGCTTCGTGATCGCAAGATTGTTAAGCGGGAAAAATTTCTCAATCTGAGCAAGGGTAGCTACCTGCTATCCAAAATTCTGATCCTGTTTGGAATTTCCGCAATTCAAACCATATTATTCGTTTATATCGGGGACTTTATCCTGGAAATAGAGGGTATGAAGCTGGCCTATTGGATGGTTCTATTTTCCTGTTCATGCTTCACCAATATGCTGGGCCTCAATATTTCTTCTTCATTCAACTCGGCCGTTACTATCTACATACTCATTCCTTTATTATTAATTCCCCAATTGGTGCTAAGCGGGGTGATAATTGACTTTGACCGCTTCAATCCCCAAATATCAACCCCGGATGAGGTCCCGGTGATCGGAGAGATAATGGCTTCCCGGTGGGGATTTGAGGCCCTAATGGTCATCCAGTTCAAGGATAACGCGTTCCAAAGAGAGTTCTATCAATTGGATAAGAAGAGGTATAATTCGAATTATAAAAACCTCTATTATATCCCGGAGTTGCAGGGAAAGTTGAGCTCCTGTTTAAGCAATTTCCAAAAGTTGGACTCGGCTAGTAAAACTCAATATGCCTATGACATCAAGATCCTGAGCAACGAGATTTCCAAGGAACTGGATTTGGTTGGCCGGAATCAATTAGCGGTTTTCGGTCAGCTTTCCGTGGACCAGTTCGATTCAGCGGTATGGCGGGAAACCGCCAGGTTTTTGAGAACTCTAAGATCCTATTATCAGACCCGATTCAAACAGGCAATTGACCAGCGAGAAGATCAAGTTATCTCGATGACCCGCACCACCCGGGGCCTGGAGGAATATAAGTTTAATCGGGAGCGTTTTACCAACGAAAGGGTCCGGGACCATGTGACCAACGCTAAAGCCTCCGATCGGATCGTCGAGGAAGGCACGCGGCTAATTCGCAAAATTGGCCCCATTTACATGGTTCCCTCACCTGACTCTTTCTTGGACTTCAGAGACCAGTTTTTCACCCCAACCAAGTATTTTGGCGGATATTATTTTGATACTTTCTACTTTAACATTTTGGCCATTTGGGTCATGACGGCCTTCTTAACGGTCACGCTCTTTTTCGACTTACTGGCCCGATTCGTTAAACTTTTCAGCCGGGATTACCGGATAAAACGTCCGAAATAGGCCCGGGAGTCAGATTGAAAGCGAGTACCTCCGGTCAAGCCATAAAAACCCCTGGTAAATTAGCCAAGCTGTCAAGATCCCGACGGCGGCTCCCACTACAACATCAGCGGGGTAATGCTTTCCCACATAAATACGGCTGTAGGAAACCAGACCTGACCAAACGAAACCGATCCAGGCCCAATTTACCTTGCTTCGAAAAAACAACCATACACCTGTAGCCAGTCCAAAAGTGGTGGATGCATGGGATGAGGCAAAACTCCACTTTCCGGCGCACGGAACAAGCAATCGGATCTGATCGACCAGATCGGGATTATAACAGGGTCTCAGCCGCTGGAAGAAAGGTTTCATTATTTCGGAAGTAATATGATTAGCGACCAGAACAGAAAGTCCTAACGCCAGCACCACCCAAATCCCATTCTTGCCATATTTCCAAACAATCAGACCTACTAGCAAAGCGTAAAATGGAACGGGATAATAGCGATTGCTAAGAGCCAGCATTATTCCGTCCAAAAAACTGCCGTGAAAACCATTTAGGGTAACAAACAGATCAATGTCCAGCCTTTCCAAAAACTCAATCATGGTTATTCCTTGCCAGAAGCCGCAACTACACCAAGGATTCCTACTTCATCAGCCTGGATTACCCCTTTTTCGGTAATTATTCCAGTAACATAGCGAGCTGGGGTTACGTCAAATGCCGGGTTTAATGCTTCCGATCCAGGTGAGCAAACCAAGAGCTGCTGAACCGAACCGTCCGCAGCTTTACCGGTTTGATACAGGATCTCATCCTGGCTCCTCTCTTCAATGGGAATATTCTTTCCGGTGGGGCAATCCAGATCAATAGTTGATGTCGGGGCTGCGACGTAAAAGGGCACGCCAAACTCCCTCGCTGCAATGGCCTTCTCAAGGGTACCGATCTTATTGGCCACATCCCCATTCCTGGCTATGCGATCAGATCCTACGATTATCATATCGATTTTTCCTTGTGACATCAGATGGGCGCCGGCGTTGTCTGGAACGATGAAATGAGGAACATCCTCATTCTTTAATTCCCAGGCGGTCAAACGGGCGCCTTGACTTCGGGGACGGGTTTCATCAACCAGAACCGTGAGGTTCTTCCCATTGCGGTGGGCTTCGTAGATGGGGGAAAGGGCGCTGCCATGATCAACGAAAGCCAGCCATCCTGCATTGCAGTGGGTTTCGATTTGGGCTCCTTCCTTGATCAATCCCTCGCCATGTACTCCTATAAGCCTACAGCTTTCGGCGTCCTCATCGGCGATTGCCTGGGCCTCGGAGACCGCCGCTTTTGAGGGTTTGGTTGATGCTAGGGCGGTGTTGTAGACTCTTTGGGTGGCGTAAAAAAGATTCTGGGCGGTAGGTCGTGTACCTTCAATTCGCACTCGGGCGGCATCCACATATTCCTTGAAGCCGGTAATCGGTGCCTCCAGGAAGGCTTGGGCCATGGCATATCCGGCAGTTGCCCCAACGGCTCCGGCCCCTCGAACCACCATTTCATGGATCGCGCGACAGGTTTCAACGTGATCCAAAGCTTCCAGAACCTTGAATTCGAACGGTAATGCATTTTGCTCGATTAGAAATACTGTAGAACCCTCCATCCAAGTGGTCCGAAAATGCTGTCCTTCAACTTTCATGGTGAACCTCTCATGTGATTATTCGAGACAAAAGTACAAAATCCATACCCGTTGTTTGCCGTTAAATTCTTCATGTCTTTGGAGAACATCGATGGGTTGGATTTGCTGGTGCGGAAGTCTATCTTTTTGAAGTAGGTTCTATTTTGCCTGTTGGGATTGTTTCTTCCTCGAATTGGTACCTGATAGCCGGTACTCGGTAGCGGGTCACCTGATTCTTGACAAACTCACTTCTTAATTAATCACCAAAGGATACCACGCTTTATAATCGTTTACTACTATTTTAGGGCATGATGAAAGGCATGGCCTACCTTTGCTGATGATTAACGATCAAAGCAGAAAGGCCGCCTCGCATCACAGTTGTGGACATTCAAAAGATATTGATCATACGGCTCAGCTCAATCGGGGATATAATTCTTGCTACCCCTTTGATTCGGTGTGTTCGTGAAAAACATCCAAAAGCCCAAATCGATTTCTTGGTCAAGCACCAATTCCAAGATCTGTTGGCAACTAATCCTCATCTCAATAATGTCATAGTATTTGAAAAAGCAGGCCAGGGCAAACCGCTCAGGGAATTGAGAAGCCGGATCAGAAGTGAGGGCTATGACTGGATCATCGACATACATCGCAATTTACGAAGCCTTTACTTGAGTAGAGGATCGGGTGCGAATTTGGTGACCCGCCATTCTAAGAAGATCTTTTATCGCAGCATGTTGGTGTATCTTGGAATTAACCTCTATCCTGAAGTTGAGCCAGTCATGCTCCGTTACTTCCGGGCAGTTAACGGAAGGGGCATTCAATATGACGGCATGCAAACCGAGATCCCAGTACCGGATGGATACGGTTCAGCCTTAGCCGATAGATTCCCAGGCCTTGCCGGGGATCGATGGACTCTTACCATTTGTCCAGGAGCCAGCTTTGCTAACAAGAGATGGTTGCCCGATCGATTCTTGGAGGTCGCCAAATTCTATTCCGGCACCCGGGGCGCCCAAATTTTGTTCCTGGGCGGGGCGGGTGATTCGGACCTTTGCGCCGGTTTGGCCAGCGAGATTTCGGGCTCCATTAATCTGGCTGGGGAGCTGTCTTTGCTGGAGTCGGCCGCCATCCTGAAAGGCAGTAACCTGGTTGTCACCAATGACTCAGGAATGATGCATCTGGCTCAATCCCAAAAAGTGCCGTTAGTGGCTATTTTTGGACCGACCACGCGTGAATTGGGCTACTTTCCGATGCCTGAGCAATCGGCTGTTGTTGAAGCGGATGTTGCTTGCCGGCCCTGCACCCACAATGGGCTGGATCATTGTCCTAAGAGGCACTTCCGATGCATGAGAGAAATCTCGGCGGAGATGATCCTCGAAGCCGCCGGCCAATTTGATGACCCATTGTCAAGAACAAATTGATGGGCAGATTCTGGTTCATGGTATATAATCTTTTGGTGCCAATCCTGTTTTTTGGATTTTGGTTGAGTAGTTTTTTTGATCGAAAAACAAGGCAGTCATTTTCCGGCAGGGCAGGGCAGGCTGATAAACTTAAACAATACCTTAACTCAGTTCCTCCAGGATTTACCAGGATATGGGTGCATTGTGTATCCGTAGGGGAATGGCTGCAAGCATTGCCGATCATTCAAGTTTTAAAAGAATCAAACCCCAACTTGATTGTGGTGGTCAGTTTTTTTTCCTCTTCTGGGTACAATTACCTGAAAAGCAAGTCACCAATTGATTTCAAATTCTACCTACCATTCGATTTCTACAGGTCCGCACGTAGCACGTTCACAATTCTGAAGCCCGATTTGTGGATAGTGTCCAAGTTTGACGTCTGGCCCAACCACATGCATTGGGCAGGCAAATTGGGTGTGCCCACGGTACTGATCGCTGCGACGCTGTCCGCGGATACCGGCCGTCTCAAAGAACCAGTTGCAACGCTGAATCGATACGTTTACCGAAATTTCAGTTGGTTGTTTCCGATCTCCAATTTGGACCGGGATCGGCTGTTAAAGCTGTTTCCACATCCAGCCCGAATGGTAGTGGCCGGAGATACGCGATTCGATTCGGTCTTCCAAAAGTGGGAACTGGTACAGGCCTCTGGTACGAGGCCCGTCTTTGAACCGGTTCCGGAGGTAATTCTTCTGGCTGGGAGTATCTGGCCTACTGATGAACAGCACCTTCTGCCGGCCTTGAAAAGCCTGCTGCTTAAGCACCAAAATCTGAGCGCGGTGCTAGTCCCACATGAACTTCATGAGAACCAGTTCAAAACGATTGAAGGATTTTTCGGGGATTCTTTTGCCACTGAAAGGTATTCTGTATTTGAGGCTCGCGGCCATACAAAGGCCCGAATCGCCATTGTGGACACTGTAGGAAAACTGGCGGGTTTATACCTGAACTGCGACCTGGCCTATGTAGGCGGCAGCTTTGGGGTTGGGGTTCACAACGTTATGGAGCCGGCGGTATTTGGTAAACCTGTTCTTTTTGGTCCGAAACATGTGAATTCATTTGAAGCTTTGGAGCTCAAGCGTTTGGGAGGTGGATTTGAGGTGAACGACCGATCCGAAATAGAGCGTCAGCTTGATATATTAATCTCGAATACGGAACTTCGCACGTCTACCGGTGAAACTGCTAAGGGCTTAGTTATGAACAATCTGGGGGCTACAGGGAAGATCCTGGAGAAACTTAAGCAAGAGTATGATTTTATTTCCTAGCATAATTCAGATAGAAACTACGGTGCTGTGCAACAGCGCCTGTACTTTTTGCCCTCAAAACGAGATGACCAGAGGGCCGAAATACATGGAAGACTGGGTTTGGAAAAAGATAATTGACGAGAGCAAGGGCAAGGGTATCCTTTATCGTCCTTTTATGATCAATGAACCATTCGTAGACCCCCGGCTGGCAGAGATCATTCGATATATCAGGGAGGATGAAACCGCCAAGGTAGAGCTCAATTCCAATGCCCATATGACAGGGAAGACCGACATACCTGCCATCGTGGAAGCCGGTCTGGACGTTGTAAGGTTCAGCATCGATGGCTTTTCGCAGGAGACCTATGATCAGAGTGGGAGGGGAGGAAGCCTGGAAAAGATGATGAACAACGTCCTGGGGTTTGTCGAAGAACGGGACCGCCAGGGAGACGATTGTCACGTGGAGGTCCGAATGATCAATATGGATTTCAACCGGCATGAACATGAGGACTTCCAGAATTTCTGGAACGAGAAAGCTGATAAAGGCACGGTGACTACTTATTATGATTGGCCCTGGACCGGGCAAACCACTTTCGTTGCCAAGCCATGTCCCAAGGTCCAGCACGAGATGTTTTTCATGGCCGATGGACGGGCTACCCTATGTTGTTGGGATGCTCATGAGAGAGGAATTGTTGGAGATGTCAAGGCTGAGAGTGTGGAGGAGATTTGGCACGGTGCCACCATGGCGAAATATAAAAAATGGCTGGATCGCGGGGAACGCGGACAAATCGAGCTATGTTCACGTTGTACAGCCTATGACGATTATGATTTCTCCGATTGGTCGGGATACTAAACAGTAAAACAGTAAGCATTCATTCATTATTAAAAGCGGCGGTAGCTCAGTTGGTAGAGCATCAGCTTCCCAAGCTGAGGGTCGCGGGTTCGAGTCCCGTTCGCCGCTCTAAGTATTTCTAGCAGGTTAAGGGACGAGAAGCCTGCCCCGTAATTTTCGAATGAAATATTGCAAGGAGTCCCGTTCGCCGCCCTAATTATTTCAACAAGGTTAAGGGGGGGAAGCCTGCACCCCAATTTTAAAATGAAATATTGCGAGGAGTCCCGCTCGCCGATCTAATTGCAACTATCAGTTAATTCGGCTAAACGAACAACGAATCAACGAATCCTCCGAGCCATAGCCGATGCAATAATGGTCCTTTGACCGACATTTCTGATCGGGCCTTCAACCCTTCAACCCTTCAACTCTTTCACCCAATTCACCAATTCATTCAACATCGGCTTTGTAAATAAAATAGTGATCATCCGGATTGTACTTCGGATTCAGAAAGTGCATTAGCCTATCCAGATTTGAGGGTTTTATTTCGGCCATGAATTCGAGAGGTGCATATTCCTTTTCCCATCGAAATCGCCGCGCCTCATGATCCTCCCTTCCTTTGATGACAATGTAGTTGGGCCTTTTGTTGACCTGGACCAGGATTTGCTTCAAGGCTTCGATGCTATCTGAGGAGTTTATTGGGAAAAGCATGATGAAATCATCGTTCAAGAATTCCTTGGACTCAATAGCATGGTGCCACAGGTAATCCCTGTCGGTTTTGAAAAGCTCCCATCGGGCTATGGGTTTACCGGAGTAGTAAACCGGGTTAAATCTCCAAAAGGGTTTAGGATGGTGAACGATTATTGATTTGATATCCTCCTTATCGTTGAAGAAATACATGGAATTAGCCCTGCCCAAATGAACAGAGGAGAAGGTGAGGGCTATCAGCACCATTGTGTTCAGTACCCAGAAGTAACCCCAACCTATAGAGATCCACTCCCTACGTTTTTGCCAAAAACCAGAGTTTTGAACGAACTGCTGCCAACCAAGATATCCGAGGATGATCACCAATGGCACAATGGGAAAAATGAACCGTTCCTGTTTGTGCGGGAAACTGGAGTGCCACAGGAAGAAAACCAGACACCCGAAGAAGATCATCGGCTCAATTCTCAAACCTCTGACGAACCCAAAGAGAAACCATAAACTTATGGGTGGAACCAGTAGGACCAGTAACACCCAAAAGTATCGTTGAGCCGGCCCGGTGATCATGTCATATGCCACGGCAACGTTGTACTGATAGTAGTACACAATGCAATGGAAAGGATACCGGTACATGACCCAGTCAATCAAACCGGTGGTTAAACTGATAAATACCAGGTAGGCTGTGGCGAACAGTAGGGCTCCCTTCCATTGTTGTCGGTACATCATCACCAGGCCCGCTCCACCTGCAATCAATATGGTATGATACCGGATCGCAAAGGCAAACCCGAAAAGGAGCCCGGCGAGAGCCCATACTCTCCAATCAAAATTGAATGAGCGGGAGGCTCGGACCAGGTAAAGGAAGCCCGCCAGAACCATCGGTATGCAGACTATCTCAACCAGGTTGCGAACACTTACAAACGGAAATAACCAATACAAGGCAAGGATCAAACCAACCGTTCGAGCCTGATTCTTGTCGGTAAGTTCTGCGGCAAGTTTGTACCCAAAATATATGGTCAGCAATGAGTATAAAGCGTGAACTATCCTAACTCCCATCATTTTGCCATGTGGATCGGTTAGCCCCAGGAGATGGAAAGCTTTGAAAGTAAAATATTGACTTCCCACGTACACCAGGCTGTGAGTGGGAGGGGTATCCGGATCCCCCCACATGGGCAGGCCGTCCATCCAGGCCTGAATTGGGGCAATGATTGAGAAATGATCATCATTAAAAGCGTATCCCTGCGAAAAAATCGCCGCCATCATCCGGAGCAACAATCCCAGAATTAGGGCCAATCGCAATGGGTGTTTTTGCCAATAATTGATCAGGGAATTCTTAATAGGATCCATCAAAAGTCAAGTGAGGCATCAAGATCGTCTGCGAAGATAGGCTGCAAGCTTAGGTTTACCAACTGGAGGGTCGGCTTCTAAAGGGTTCGAGTTGCCGATGTAACACGCGGTCAATTTGAATCTTTGTAAACCCTGTAGATACTCCATGTTCGGGCTCGCTCTTGCCAGTTAGAAAATTGAATCTCTAAAATCCAATCCGGAAAGAGTGTATAAACCCGCTCCTTTTTGAACTCTCCAAAATCGTGCTTCAAAACAGGTTCCCTGCTTAGAAAGAGCACCATGTCCGGTTGGGTCCTTTGAAGGAAATTTTTGATTTGCTCATAATCAGCAAATACTCTTATGTCAGAACCAGGAGGTTTATAGAAATTAGTTTCGTGCCCCACTAGCTTATAGGGACTGTCTTTTATGCACACCATAGTCACCTGCTGGTCGCGGAGCGGATGATACATGTATCGATAATAAGCAACCGCCTCCTGGGCCGGCAAAAAAATAGCCAGGATCAAAAGGCAGACATTGATACCATATAGAATTGAAGAGACATAATGGAAAGACTTTTTTATGGGAAAGGACCCGGTTAGATAGTCAAATCCTACGGAGGCCAGATAGATCGCACTAAACATCATCGGGAACATGAAACGCATCTCCTTGTGAGAGATCGCCATGTGCACCACCAGAAAGGGGATTAGTATAAAGACAAAAACGCTATTAGGTTTTTTATAGATGCCAAAGGCCAGACAAAGAATGAATGGGATGCTTATTGGCGGCATGGCAAGGATAATAAAATCGGTAAGATAATTCCACCAGGGAGAAACTCCGGCGTTGGCTATGCGATCCTGCAGTATCTGGATATCAAAATAAACCATGGGGGTTAAGACAGCGTCACCATAAAACCACGAATCGATAAGAACGCAAACAATGATTGCGAATATTCCGGTTAGTATTACCGTAAGCAGGTTAGAGAGTGAAATTCGGTAGACTATCAAAAGCCATGCCCCCAAACCCAAAATGGCGAGTGCAATCTGAAATCGAAAAAAGAAGCTAAAGCCCAGAAGCAATCCAGCCCAGGCCAGAAATACCGGGTTGTCGGTTTGCTTTTTTTCAAGACTTGCCAGAATTAAGTATACGGCAAACAGCAGGGTAATCCCAGCCAGGTTTTCTGAAGAATAACGGACATTTATGTATGGGACAAACCAAAGCGTTTGCCCAAGCAATATGAATATTTTCTTTCCCAGCTCCGTTTTGAAATGGTGGAGAAGAAGAAGGCTTATTTGGCAGGTAAGGTACCAGGCAAAGAGGCCAGCCAATAACCTCAAAACCAGAGCGTACCAGAACGGATTATAGATGCCAATCAAATTAATTAGCTTTATAACCAGGAATGCCAGGAAGGGCTGTAGCGCCGCTCTCTCCTGAGCGTTGAACTCCCATGCCAAATCTGAGACCGGCGAATTTCCTAATTTGTAGTTGCTGAATTCCAGTATCTGAAAGTGTTCATCAGGATGATGGAATCCCTCGCTATAGAATGCGGCAATGACATGAACTACGAAACCCAGGAAAAGCAGGTATCGATAGGAAGAACCCACCAAATGCTTCATGCCGGATGGTCCTGGTTATGCATTCTTTGAATTGCGAGCTGGGACAATGTTGCCCAATATAGTGAGGCAGCGGCTCAAGTCAAATCGAACCCGATACGCCCTTCCAAACGCGCACCGGGTTCGATTTGGCTCTGATCTACACTGTTGTTAATGGCAATTCGCGATGACGCTTCCCTGTCAATTGATATAAGGCGTTACACAACGCTGGAGCTACCGGCGGAACCGGTGGTTCTCCAACTCCGGTAGGTTTTTCATTGCTATCAGTTATGTGCACATGCACTTTGCCCGGTGTGTCGCTCATCCGGGCCAATTCATAATCATCGAAGTTGCTTTGCTCAACACGCCCATTTTCCAAAGTAATCTTGCTTTTCAAGGCAAAGCTGAGAGCAAATACGGCTCCTCCTTCAAATTGAGATCGTACCCTGTCAGGGTTAACCGCCAGGCCGCAGTCCACCGCGTAATGGATTTCCGGGATCTTAAGCCTTCCTTGAATATCCTTTTCTACCTTGACTACGCAGGCTACATAGGTCAGGAAGCTCCGATGCGCGCAAATACCTTGTCCCACTCCTTTGGGCAGGGCATTATGCCGATTGGATTCTTCAACAACCTTTTCAATTACCCCTCTGAGCCGCCCGGTATCCCAGGGATAATCCGGAACGGGTTCGTTGTAATTGGAGAAATCTTCGATCATTTTATCAAAAGGTATTTTCCGATCCGTTCCCAGCAGATCAATGAGGTTCTTCGCAGGGTCCATGCTCCGTGCCTCGGCAACCTCGTCTAAAGTCGACCCGACTGCAAAGGCGTGCTGAATATTACAAACGGAGCGTAACCACCCTACTCTGGTTTGAGTTTTGGCCTCCCCGGTTTCTATGCAGACCGACGGGATCTGAAATGGAAAGTCGACCAGCCCCAGCCCGATCTCCCCAGCGCTTGGCTCGACTGCAGCAGGATTGGCCGTTCCGTCAATGGATGGAAAGACCGATCTCTGGTTCTAGGCGGTAATGTTTTTTCCGGCATCCATTGCCACCCTGATGTGCTGAACGCTCGGGGCATGCAGGAAGTCGTGTTGTATGTCATCCTCCCTGGTCCAAACCACCTTTATGGGCATGCCGGCCTCCCTGGATATCACAGCAGCTTCAACCGCAAAGTCTGGTTTGGATTTTCGGCCAAAACCACCTCCCAGAAGAGTAACATTCACTTTTACCGCTTCCGCTTCCAGACCCAATTGCTCGGCAACCGAACTTTTGACCCAGATGGGGTGCTGGGTTGGCGCCCAAATTTCGCAAGAACCGCTGCTGAATCTGGCAACGGCGCAAGGTGGTTCCATAGGTGCATGCGCCAGATGGGGAAGCCGATAAGTATTCTCAATTATGATTCCCGCTTGTCCAAACGCCTGGTAATATCACCTTCCTCCCGGCGGATGTTTCCTTTTTGGGTAGCCCGTTTTTCCATCTCATCCATGAATTCAGGAGTATTGTAATCGGCATTTACTCCGTAATCCCAATCCACCTCAAGAGCATCCCTGCCCTGGAGGGCGGCCCAGGTGTTATCTGCCACAACCGCAACCCCGCCTAAGGGAATAGCAAAATTAGCCGGGAAGCCTGGCGAGTCTAACTCAATGATCTTCAGTACGCCCGGAACAGCCAAGGCCTTTCCTGAGTTGAGGCTGGAAACTTTTCCGCCGGCGACAGGGCAACGGCGTATGACGGCGATCTTCATATCTGGCAATTGCACATCCAGACCATAGTTCGCTTTGCCCTGTACGATGTCTGGTAGATCCACGATCTTAACATCAGTCTTAACCAATTTCAGATCCTTGTTCGCCTTTAATCGGATATCTTCATCGGCCGGTACCGGTAACTTCGAGGCCAAAGCAACGAGTTCTGAATACGAAATGCTTTCTCCATTTTCGGATTGATGTACTCGTCCGCCCTCGGCGCTGACCATAGACACATCAACTTTCCAATGCTGGGCTGCAGCTTGTTCGAGCATCATTCTGGCTGCTGCCCCGGCCTTCCTCATAGGATGGTAGAACATTCGAATCGTATATGAGCCGTCGGTGTTTTGATCGCCGTATTTCTCGTCTCCAAGACCTTGAACGATTTGTACTTTTTGCCAGTCCGCTTCCAGCTCGTCGGCAAGAATCATCGGTAAACTGGTTCTAACTCCCTGACCCATTTCCGAGCGATGGGCGATTATCTCTACGATTCCGTCGGGTCGGATGTTTAAATAGACGTTAGGTACGAAAGGATCTCCTTTCACCTCTTCTCCAAAAGGGCTGGAGCAGCTTACGTGGAAACCTAAGACCAAACCTGACACGCCCATCGTACCGGTCTTAAGGAAATCGCGTCTAGTTACTCTATAGATCGGAGCAATTGCTTTAGCTCTGGTCATGCTGTACCTCCTTTCTTAGCAGCCAACTTAATCGCGCTCTTGATCCTTTGATAGGTTCCGCATCGACAGATATTCCCTTCCATCGCTGTATTTATATCTTGGTCACTGGGGGTTGGGTTTTCTGCTAATAATGCAGCTGCGTTCATAATTTGGCCCGGTTGGCAGTAGCCGCATTGTGGGACATTGTCCTCAATCCAGGCCTGTTGAAGCGGATGATCACCCGACGCAGAAAGGGCTTCAATGGTGGTGATTTTTTGGTTGCCAATTGAGCCAATGGGTGTGCTGCAAGACCTGATAGCTTTACCATCAAGATGGACCGTGCAAGCCCCGCAGAGTCCGCGGCCGCATCCATATTTGGTACCGGTCAATTGAAGCAAATCCCGGAGAGCCCATAGCAGGGGCATGTCGTCCGGAACATTGGAAAGCGTCCGATTCTCCCCGTTTACCAAGAATTCAAAGTTTGCCATAGTTTAAATGTTTCACTAAATGTAGCCATAGTAAATATGAGCAGCAATTATTTTTAATACAGAGCTATTGGCTGATCAAAATCCCAGGGCTGAGGTCCGAAATCAGACCAGCTCTTGGCTAAAACCAAAGAATTGGAGCAGGGATCAGGCCGGTAGCTTTTGCTGATTCCTGGCGATCCATTCTCCAAATTGGCTGGGAAATATTCTTTTTAGAAGAGATGTCGTTTTGGATTGGCGGGTGATAAAGACCTTTGCCTTGTTTTTGAGGATAGCTTGGATAATGCTTTTTGCAACCGCCTCGGGGGAGACTCCTTTATCCTGCAAGTACTGCTGGATCTGACGCCTTTTTTTGTCATTCGATATCCTGGATCTATCCAGCATAGAAGTCCTAACCGGTCCGGGATAGATGGTGCTCACGCCTATGTGTTTTTCATACAACTCTGCCCGCAGCGCTTCCGAAAATCTGCTTACGGCTGACTTCGATGCGCAATAGGTGGTTTTTCCCGGAAATCCTTGAATGCCGGCGGCGCCGGAGACATTTACAATGTGGCCCTCAGGTCGGCTGAGGAGAGCAGGAAGGAAGTGTTTACAGGAGTAAACGACCCCTAAATAGTTGATACGGGTGATCCACTCGATATCCTCTTCGGTTTGCTCGCTAAATGGGGCGTCTATCGAAACCCCTGCATTGTTAATTAGGATGTCAACTCCGCCGTAAATCTGATTTACGGTTTCCGCGAGCCCTTTGATTTGATCCCTTTGACTCAGGTCTATTACATGAGTTGAGCAAAATGGCCGGTTGATTAATTTTTGGGTATTGTCAAGGTTGGGATGATCAATATCGACCAGCGCCAATTTGCAACCTGTTTTGGCAAGCTTAACCGCCAGTGATCTGCCGATGCCGTTTGCGGCTCCAGTCACTACTGCGATCTTGTCTTTGAGCACTTTCATCTCCTTGGGAAGATAGGAAAAGAGAAGAAGGGAAGAAAAGAAAAAGAAGACAAGAAGAGAAGAACGCTGACATAAATCCAACCCAAAATGTTTCGAATCATTTCATAAATTAGGATCTGACGCCGGTTGGGCTTTTCCTTGAGGAGGTTTCCAATTAGCATCGTTGAGAAAAATAAGACAGCTGCTTATAAATTAACTTAGACCTATGCCAACGAGTCAGGATATTTCCAGGAAAAACGAAATTCTGCAAAAACAGAAAAAGTACTTATTCCCTAACCATATGATTTACTACACCGATCCATTGCCGCTTAGTCATGGAGAGGGGAGCCATGTGCGGGATGTAGAAGGGAACAAATGCCTGGATTTCTTTGCCGGAATTTTGACAACAAGTACCGGCTTGAAGTTAAGAAGAGAATAAAGGATCAAACTGAAAGACTGATTCACTAGAGTACACTTTATCTCAATGAGGTTCACGTGGAATTGGCAGAGCGATTGGCCAAAATTGCTCCGGGTCGGATTGAGGTGTCTTACTTCGCGGCTAGTGGCACAGAAGCTGATGAGGCAGCGGTTCTCCTCGCTAAAATCCACACGGGAAACGAGGAGATTGTAGCGCTGAGACATGGATACAGTGGGCGTTCAGCCGTTGGCATGACGCTGACAGGTCAAGCGCCCTGGAGGATAGGGGGCACCCACGTGTCGTGGGTAAAGCATGCCATCAACCCGTATTGCTATCGCTGCCCCCTGAAACTATCTTATCCATCGTGTGGAGTGGCTTGTGCCGATGATATAGAAGACCCATAAAGACTACAACTTCAGGTAAAATAGCCGGTTTTTTAATGGAACCTATTCAGGGAGCAGGGGGCTTCATAACACCGCCATCTGACTACGCTAAGCTTGCTCATGATATTGTCGGGCACTACTGGGGGCTGTTCATCAGTGATGAAGTGCAAACTGGATTTGGACGTACGGGAAAAAGTGGTTTGGCATTGAACATTCGGAGGTGGAACCCGATATAATGACAATGGCCAAGGGTATTGCGAATGGAATGCTGTTGGCCAACACCATGACCACAACCGAGATTGCGCGCAGCACCATTGAAGCAGGGCTGACGCTATCGACCCTCGGAGGCAATCCCGTTTCTTGTGAAGCCTCATTGGGTGTGCTTCAGGTACTCAAAGATGAGGCTGACCCAAGCCGAATTGAGGATTCGGGAAGGCCTGCTGCGAAATGGCTTGGAAAATTTGCAAACCAAATATGAAATAATTGGGGATGTTCGGGGTATGGGTCTTATGCAGGGAATTGAGTTGGTAGCCCAACGGGCATCAAAGGAACCAGCTCCGGAACTGGCCAACCAACTCATGGAAGCAACTAAATCACAGGGCTTGCTGATTGGGAAAGGTGGGGCTTTACGGAAATGTAATGAGAATTGCACCCCCATTGACAGTGTGTGAAGATGAAGTGGTTGAGTGCATCGATAAACTGGATAGGGCCTTTAAATTGATGAGTTAGAATATAGATTCACTAACCAATACTCGGACTGACTGCTGGCATGGCTCCGGCCAGAGGTAGCTTATTTTGCCGCGATCTGGTTAAGAGTCGTCGTTTTGTTGTTCGTTTAGCTGACGTCGATCACAAATAACAGGTCCATAATCAGCTCATCAGAAATACTTGGCCAGGCTGAATTCAACGAAATTATCCTGCCGGAAAAGATAAAGGAATTCGTCGTTGCTAAGTTGATCAAATAGTCGAACCTCTACTTCGGCTTTCCAGGAGTTGCCAATTCGGCGGTTGCCTTCAATGCTATATAATCGAGTGGCTTTGTTAATGTCAAGGATGGTGCCCATTAGGACTTCAGTGGATTGTTTGTCATTGAATCCCAATCGAGCTCCTAGGAAAACGTCGTTGTCCATGCCACTGAGGGCAAAGCTACCCCGGTCGTCGTAAAGGTATTCAGTTAACAAACCAAGGTCCAGGCCGGTTTGGAAGAGATTGTAAAGGGTATATTCAAAACCTCCAGCCACGGCGGTCATTGTTTGGAAATCACTTTGTCGGCGCATTACCTCTACTTTCCAGAGAAACGAACCGGTGGTCGCTTGCAGGTCAAATCCGGTTTGGTGGATCAGGGCATAAAACGGCACCCAAATGCTCAGGTCATCGCTAATTTGGAATAGAGGTTCCCGGGAATTCCCGTAGAAGTGTGAGAGCCCTATGTCAAAAACATTGAAAGTATGAGACCAACGGATGGCGAGATCGGTGTGGAACTGTTCCGCTTGACTTTGATAGATCGGTTCTAGGTCAAGTACCTCAAAAGGTGGCCTGAGACGGCCGACCTCTCCGGGATAGATCCGCTTTCTATGGTAGGTCATGAGAAACAGGTCCAACGTACCGTAGGGAGACGGATAAGTGAACTGCACCATCGGCTGGCCCAGTTTCTCCTCACCATCGAAACTCTCGACAACATCGGTCTGGTTGATTATATCCACGAGATGGATCGATTCGGTTACTCCCCAGAAGATCTTCTTTAGGCCAACATTCAATTCCCATTTAGGCTGTATGGTTTGCCAGTATAACTCTCGTATGTCGAAATGAGTCCGCTTGGAGTCCCGGTCTAGTCTAAAAAACGCTATCGCGGTAAAATGGTGGTTGCCCTTTTCAGATTCATGGAAGTACTTGGGTTCTATGGCCATTGAGGGAAAATGCTGCCCCTGCCCTTCAACTAGCTCTGGTTTGGGGAAGTAACGGTAATCCGCCAATACTCTACCTGAGAACTCCTGATATTGAGCCAGGCTGCCCAGGCTCTTGAGCATCAGGAGGGCAGTGAGAACCAATCCCCACGGCCTCTTCTCAGGAAAGGGTATGATGGTCACCGGGCCCTTTTAAGACTGGCTTGCGTGAAATCCGTCTCATCCAAATCCATCTGGAATTGGTAGTCATCAAAGATTAACTGGGTCTGCTTGCCGCTTTGATGGTTGACCATGAGGAATTCCCGGGCTCTCCAGTACTTATCTAAATACACGTTATAATTGTCGAATGTCAGAGTCTTCATGAGTGCATCCTTGCGATCGTAATACTCCACTTGTTCCTGACGGTAGTTATCCGTGTTAAACCACACCACCTGGCGAGTGTATCCGGATTTGGGATCCACTGGATAGCGTTCAACTACAAAAGTGGGCGCGCCATGCAGGGTTTCCTCCCGAAGATATTTGTATTTGTATTTTTCCACTTCCTGCGAAGACAGGTCTTCATAAGCGAATTCGCTGCCCATGAAAGGCCCCGACTTGTTGCTAGAGGAAATCCGTTTCACCCTGGCTATGGCCGGTAAATAAAGCCATTGGTCATCCGAGCCCAACCTGTGGGTGTAGGTGAGGGTCGCGGTTCCTTTGACATCCCGAGGACTGTCAAAGATGATCAGCGACTTGTCTCCATCCCCTTCAACTTCCAAGGTTCGATTGGTCATGTGACGCGTGCTCTCCTGACCGTGCTGATTCTTTAGTATCATGGTAAGCTTGGTTTGGGAGTTTTGAAATCCGTCATCCCATTGGTCGGCCTTTCTGGCTATTTCCAAACCCCTTGCTTCGGCGCTCTGACCATGAACCCATGTCATGGTCATGGTTAGCGCTACTGCGATTATTCCTATGCTAGAAGTTTTCATTTTTTTTGGTATTTGCGATTAGTGGAAGTTATGACTGCTGAGGTATCATCGAGCTGGGCCATTTAGCTATCTTCTCCCTGCTGGTTGCAATAAGGAGTGACGGAAGCATTATAAAGTCTATAATGAGCGCCAGGGTTATCGTCAGAGCAGTGATCTTGGCCATTCCCGAATTCATGCCGAAGCCCGACTGAGCTAGAATTATGAACCCGAACACCAGTACAATGGTGGTTACAACAAGTGCGGTTCCGACAGTTGAAAAAGCGTACCTGATAGCGTCCTCGGACGATTTATTCTGCTCCCTGCGGGCACGCAGGTACTTGGATAAAAAGTGCACCGTATCATCGACTATGATACCGAGCGTCATCCCAAATACTACCGCAATTCCAGCATTGATCTGCCCGGTAGTAAGTCCCCAGATACCGAATCCAGCAGCGATAGGGGTGATGTTGGGAATTAAGCTAATGAGACCGTGTCTGAAGCTTTTGAGGGCAAGCATTAGAACCGCCGAGATTAATATCAGGGCTGTAATGCCCCCTCCAATCATGCTCTGGATCTGACGCTGGGTCAGATGCGAGAACATGATCCCGGTACTAATGCCTGTGGCATGCATGTATTCGGGTGTATTCTCACGAAGCCAATTCTCGGCTTTGGTACTCAAGGCTATCAATTGGTTGCTAGTGATGTTTTCGACTGTAACGATGAACCGGGTTTCTGATTTGTCAACATTTATTTGGTCGTTCAGGTCCAGCCCAAACGGAAGAGACATTTCATACAGCAACAGGTATTGTGCTGCCTCTTCCCTGGATTGGGGTAACCGATAATATGCGGGATCATCTCCGTGCATGGACTTATTTACTCTACGGGCGACCTCAGTGAAAGAGTTTACGTGCACTACATCAGCCTGTTCTTCAAACCAGCGCTCGAACCTTTGAAGGTGTTGAAGATATTCAGGGTTACTGATTCCGCCGCTTTCACCGGCGCCAAGGGAGTATTCGATGGTGTAAATCCCGGTGAGATTCTCACTTATATAATCGGTATCCTGGCGAAATTGAATGCTCTGGTCGAAATAGTTGATAAAGTCGTCATTTAGCTCATTCTTTAATGTGAACACCGAAATAACCACTACTGCCAGACTGGAGGCCCATAATAGCTTTTTATTATGGGGTATGATCCACTCGGCAAATCTCTCCATGAAAGCTAGCTTGTCACTGTTTGAGGTCACTTTGACTTTCACTGGTAAGATTGCCAAAAGAGCAGGAAGAGTAACTATGGAGTAAAGAAAAGCCGCCGAAATCCCAATGGCCGTAACATTCCCTAAATCATGGAATAGTGGAGAGTCACTGAAATTCATAGTCAAAAATCCAATTACCGTTGTAAGACTGGTAATTAGAACCGGCATGAAATTGATTCTAAGACTTTCAACAATCGCGGCGCGCTTTGACTGACCCCGTCTCATGGACTGGAGCATGGTGATAAGAATATGGATACTGTCCGCGATCGCCAGGGTCATTATCATGGTTGGGGCAGAGGCCGAAACCGGGGTAAGCTGGATTCCCAGCCAGCCCGCTAAACCCATGGCCGTCATGATGGAGAAGATCAGAATTAATAAGGAAGCAAAGGTAGAACTGAAGCTTCGGGTGAATATGAGGATGACCATAATGATTCCCAGGAACATGAGTGGAACCAGAAAGGACATATCACTTTCTGCAGCTTCTCCAAATGCCCCTGAAAGCATGATCATCCCGGTAGTGTAGGTCTTCAAATCGGGGTATTTGGTTTCGAAGTCCTCTAAAATATCCCTCACATAAGCGATTACCACCTTTTCCTCACCCATCGTCTTACCGGGTAGTCGGACTGTTATGTTCACTCCGGTAAGAGTAGCATCACTATCAACCAGACGGTTTCTCAAAAGAGGTTCCTGGATTGCGATTTTCCGGATCTGATCAATTTCCTTAGCATTCTTGCCTGTCACCTGGTAAATCAGATCGTCCACATAAAGGTCATCCTCCACCGAGCGAGTGTACTGAAAATTGGTTATGGCATCAACCCGCGTAGAGTGGGGCGTCTTCCAAGCCAATGCGGTCAATTCTTCAATTGCCTCCAGAGTTTCTTTTTCGAAAACACCCTCATCCGACGGCTGCACCACGATAAAGACGTTATCATCTTTGGTATACTTGTTCTGCAGGGCATCGTAGGCCTGAAGTTGCGGGTTAGCTTTGCTGAAAAAGACATGATAATCATTATTGAATTGCAAAAAACGACCCCCGCTGGCAGCGACAATTGCGATCACAATGCTGGCAGCCAGGACCGCCCATCGCCATTTTATGATCCATAGCCCGAAGGTCTGTGACCAGGCACTGTTTATGGATCTGATTCGATTCCAGATTTGTTTCATTTGTGGTTTGGTTTCATTATTTCTAAAAAACGACATTTCGAATTTCGAAATAAATTTGCTTAGCGATTATTACGAAACCTTTATATTCAGGGTTTCATAATATTTCGATTTTCGAAATAAATAGAAAAAAAATTTTTAGATTATCGGCTCTGGGGTGCCGATGTGGTGGTGGAGATTGGAAGTGGCCTTTTCCAAAAGGTGGATGAAATCATCTTGCTGGTTAGAGGTTAAATCACCGAGGATCCTGGTGCACATTTTGGCCAGTTGCTGTTCCAAATAATCATAGAGTCCTTTGCCTTGTTTGCCTAAGGTAACCATTACCGTCCTGCGATCTTCCTCGGAGTGAAAACGCATGAAATAGCCCTTTTCAACCAGTTTATCCACTATACCCGTTGCGGTGCTCATCGGGACCTGGAGGAAATTGGCTACGTCGCTCATTATGGCATAGCCATTTTTACCCAGGAACACCAGCAGCGTAAACTCACGCTTAGACAGGTCTTTGGACAACTCCATGCAACTGGCATCTACCTCTTGCATTGTCAGAAGAAGCCTCTGTAAAGCTGAGTTAAAACGGTCAATCTTTTCCTTTTCTACCTTGGCCATCTCATGTTACAACACTTAATTACAAAAATAGTTTGAAATTCGTAATATTCCAATATTTTAAGAACACAACCTCGTGTACATACGGAAATTGCAGGGTTTACGTTTTACTCGCCCATTCTACGGGGGTTGATGAATCTTTTCTTCACAGCCTTCCCATCCTTGAGCTCTCTTCTTCGCTGGTGAAGGAATTCAAGGCTCTCTTTGAATTGTTGAACTACAAAGCGGTTAGTACCAGGATTAAGAATTTCCTGTTGCAGCCGCTCTTCGAATTGGCGGATCCGGGAATTAACTTGTTTGAGTTCTTTCATCTTTGTATACGTGGAAGGCACCGCCAAAAATACTAAAAGGAGTGGTTCGGTTATTAACCACTTTTCCACAGAGTTAGACACACCGGCTGCCTCTTGGATCAAGTACGGCTGAGTTGCCCTTGGTGGCTGAAAGACCTTCTGGCCAGTGCCTATTTTGAGGCAAGTGCCGACTGATAAGCCTCCTGGTAGTGGTCCATTAAATACCTCCATCCGAACATCACGGCAGCATTCTCGACACTATTACGTTGCATGATCCTTTGACGGCGGTCTTGTTGGATAAAATCAAATAAGATCGATGTCAATTGCTGCGAAGATTCATCAAAGGTCTTTTTGAAGATCCCTGATTAGTGTTGACCACTTTTGGTTAATAATTCATCATTAAATATGGACAATGAAGGTCTTCGGTTAATTGGCAACAAGGACCAGTCCTTTTCAAAATCCATGGGTGAAACATCGTTTAAGTTTTCATGGGTTCTTTTTTGATTATAATGGTCAACCGCTCTTTTGACATACCTTTTCAGTTGATAGAAATTGGTCGGCTTCCAGTAATGCAAATATTCTTCTTTCAAGGTCCTGTGAAAGCGCTCTGCATACGCATTATCCTGAGCGGTTAGCCCCATGCTGATATCACATCGGTTGGATTTTAGTAGGTCTACATATTCTTCGTAGATGTATTGACCTCCTCTGTCGGAATGATGGATCCGGGGAGGGGGATGATCTTTCAAGGCAATGAGCAATGCCTTTACGTTCGCTGTAGCCCGCATATGATCCGATACCTGGTAGCCTACTATTTTTCGGGTATAGACATCCAGAATAAAGACCCCGTAATAAAACCGGTTTCCCACTTCTATGAAGGTGATGTCTGATTGCCAGACCGTTGAAGGAGACGTTGGTTCAAATCCTTTGATCAGGTTTGGATAATAAAGCTTCGAAGCCCGGGTAGTTCGTTTATAGTTCTTGGCTCTTCTCAAACGGTAACCAAGACTCATTAAAAGGTCTACAAAGCGATCTCTGCCGATAAATCCGGGTTTTAAGGTCCGGTACATTTTTTCCACCCCACAACCAGGATGTTCCTGGCGTATCCCATCAGCTTCCAGGACCAGCTGTTCTACCTTTTGATCAAAGACAGCTTGCCTGGTTGCATACTGATGTATTGCCTGTTTGCTGATTCCTATGGCACGATAGAGCTGATTCATCGAGAAATTTACTTTCCTTTGGTTTTTCCGGAACCAGTTGATTGTGGGGTGTCGAAGTTTTTTTTCAGATCGATATCCAATTCCTCCTTGGCCAGATCGATCATCTTTTCGTAATAATCAATCTTGATCTGTTTTTGACCTACCACACGTTCCAACTCCTTAATCCGTTTTTCTAAATCGTTAACCTTTGATGTAGTGCTTTTTTTCATCTCCAGAATTCGATAGCCTCTCTCGTTAAAGGTAGAGAATTTGTAGATCCAACGGTAAATGTTCGCGTTGTTGATCCCATGAAGTTTCTCCAGTTGAGGGACACTGTACTTTCCACTTTCAAATTCCGTAACAATGGCCCGCTTCAATTCATCACTGAATACTCGCTTCTTTCGAATGGCTTTTTGGGTTGCTTTCATATAAGTCGATCGTTTAAAAAGTGGTCAACCTATATCAGGGACGTACATTTGTCCGCGTTCTACAACAAAAATTCCTTTTTCTGTATTGTGTTGCATATGTTGTAGAACGTAATCACCAAAGCCGGCGAGATCGCTGGTGACAGCCGGTATGCCGCTTACTGCGCATTCGAGAGGAGTGTACCCCACGGTTCATAATAGCTGGGAAATACGCCCAGGTGACAGCCACGAACAAAGTCGGAATAGTCGATCCCAAACAACGGGTTGCTAGAAGCTATAAAATCCGGATGGTAGACGATCTTAACCCTGCTTTTTTCCTTATTATTCAAATTTGATTTTTTTAGAAAATTCATCACCTCATCTCCGCGTTCATCTTGAAGAATATGAGTCGAAAACCGGGGGTTGTTACGGGTTTTCCAGGTTTGAATTGTTCTTCTATAGCGAAGTTTCCAGTAATCATCCACAAACTCATTTAGATGAGGCAACCGTGTGTCACTGCTCGAGGTACTGGAATAGAAAAGACGCCTTCCTACCTTTCTTTGGATTTGTTCACAATTACTGCGGATTTCCTCCATAACCGCCCGGGACTGTAAAGAATCCGGATGTATGGTATGCGTTGGCCGCCTGGTAATAAAAAACATCACAACGGTCTTTTCGGACTTTGCTTTGATCAACTGCTGGTTGAGGCGGGCCAGGGCATCCAAGGTCAAGTCATACCCTTTGTTTTTGAATTCATACCGACCTGATGTAAAAAAGTAAAGTGTGTTGTCCAAGTCGAACGAATAGGATTGAAAAAAGTGAGCCATAACAAATTGATCGATCTCCTCTTTGAAATGGCTATGGAGGTTTTGGAACTCGTGCAAGGCCTCAAATTTCTTAAGGTAAATTCCATTGGGTAAAATGTGATCCGCACTGCGGCCCAAAAGATGCTTGCACTCTCTACCCGTAACCTGACTGACCGTGGTCATGGTGTCAGCGGCTTGAGATGCAGCCCGTTCGATCATCACTTCGGTCTCAATGCCGAACCTGGACGCCTCCTCCTGCCAATTGAAGAAGGGCAAATGGGAATAGAAAGTCGGGGAGTTGATGGCCAAATGGCGGCCAAGTTGAGTTGCGTGGGTGGTGAAGACCGTCTTGATCGGTAGCTTTTGACGTTTGATGTCCAGAATCGGCGGAGCTGCCATCCATTCATGAAAGTGGCCAATCACAGTTGGAATTGAGGAAGTACGCTTCTTGGTTAGCAACTTTAGGAATTCCGTAACCATGAAATTAAACATCAGTACTTGATTGATTAACTCACTCGACCGGGTGGTTATCTTATGGCTAGAACATAAGTTGAATTTTATCTCATCTAGTTGAGCTGCTACAGATTTGATATCGAACAGAACAACTTTTGGACGGCCATTAATAAGCCACCTGCCAAAGAAGACACGGTAGTTAAGGCTTCTTCATTGCCTGAATGGCCGGACCAAAAATTTCATCTTGGGTATCCATGGGTTCCAGCTCGGCCATGATGTCCTCATCGAGGTACGGTCCTAAAAGGCAATAGTTCTCACCCGCGCGCGAAATGGCTACTGGGGTCTTGGATCGTATGACCGTGTAAATACCACCCACCTGGTTGCAAACTTCCCAACTGGATTCGATCAAAATAGCCGAGGACAGAGCGTGCTTGGAGGATTTTTGGCTCTTTTAGTCATTCGAAAGCGAGGATGTAGTTACCCAAGTAAGAACTCCCCAGATCAATGGCAATCTAATACTGACCGCGCATCTTTTCGGAAAAATGGCGAGGTAAAATTTTTGGTCTTTGTAATATTGCGCATCGAACTCCATCCAGCAATGAGTATTCAAAAGGACCAACAATCTGAAGCCGGGGCCAATTTCATTCATGCAATCATTGAAGAGGATATCTTGAAGGGTAAGAATGAAGGCAGGGTCCATACTCGCTTTCCTCCCGAGCCCAATGGCCATCTTCATATTGGGCATGCAAAATCCATTTGTCTGAATTTTGGTACAGCTGAAAAATTCGAGGGTCTTTGCAACCTGCGCTTCGATGATACCAATCCGTCCAATGAGGAAGAGGAGTATGTTGAGGCCATTAAGGAGGATATAAAATGGCTGGGATTCTCATGGGGGGATCGTGAGTATTATGCCTCGGATTATTTTGATGAGCTCTACGATTACGCTGTTATGCTGGTTGGATCAGGAAAGGCCTACGTCGATGATCAGTCGATTGATGAGATCTCGGAAGGTAGAGGAACTCCTACCCAGCCCGGCAAACCGAGTCCTAATCGCGATCGTTCAGCTGAGGAAAATCTGGAACTGCTAACCGGGATGAAAACTGGAAAATTTTCCGAAGGCTCGAGAGTTCTCCGCGCCAAAATAGATATGGACTCCCCCAACATGCATCTCAGGGATCCGGTGATGTACCGAATCAAAAGCGTTCCTCACCATAGAACGGGTGAAACCTGGTCCATATACCCAATGTATGATTGGGCTCACGGGCAATCGGATTCCCTGGAAGGAATTACTCATTCGGTTTGTACTCTGGAATTCGAGGTCCATCGCCCATTATATGAATGGTTTATTGAAAACCTGAAAATCTTCCCTTCCCAACAGTACGAATTTGCCCGGCTCAATTTGAGCTACACGGTTTTGAGCAAAAGAAAGTTGATTGAGTTGGTAAATCTTAAGATTGTAGGTGGGTGGGATGATCCCAGGATGCCTACCATTTCGGGTCTCAGGAGAAGAGGATATACCCCAGCCTCCATACGCACTTTTTGTGACCGAATTGGTGTTGCCCGAAGAGAACAGGTAGTCGACGTAGCGCTGCTCGAATTCAGTGTCCGCGACCACCTAAATAGGGTGGCTCCCCGCCGAATGGCTATTCAGAGACCCATAAAATTGATAATTACCAATTATCCTGAAGGTCAGAAGGAGTATCTGGAGGCGGTAAATAATCCTGAAATCTTAGAGGCTGGTAAACGGCTGATACCCTTTTCACGAGAGCTTCTTATCGAGGAAGACGACTTCATGTTGGATCCCCCCTCAAAATTCTTTCGGCTGGCCCCCGGACGGGAGGTCAGACTCAAGTACGCCTATATCATTAAATGTGACGATTTCAAAACCGATGAGGCAGGAAACGTTTTAGAGATATACTGCACTTACGATGCTGAAACACGCAGTGGCGGTACTTCAAATAGGAAGGTGAAAGGGACCTTGAGTTGGGTCTCGGAGCGTCACTCCATTAAGGCGGAACTTAGATTATACGATCGCCTGTTTTTAGTAGAGAATCCACTTGCAGATCGCGATAAGGATTTTAAGGAATTCCTTAATCCACATTCCTTGGAGGTGCTTTCCGAAAGCCGTCTCGAACCAGGCCTAGCCGAGGTCCGGGTGGGGGAAACATATCAATTCGAACGCCAAGGTTACTTCTGTGTTGATTCCGATTCTAATCCGGAGAAATTAGTTTTCAATAGGACGGTGACTTTGAGGGATAGTTGGGCTCGTAAGCTTAGGAGTAACTAATGATTGAGAGTCGAAAATTGAGGATTGAGAATTAAGAATACATTAGCGGTTTTTAGTTCCCTCCTTTGGAGTTCGCTTAAGGTATTTACTGAAACCAAAAAGGCTGGCCTCGATTTCCCGGGTTCTGGATCTCACGCTTTAAAATTCTTGCCGGCCTGTTATTCATAATCTATGGCCCGATTGAGTTGAGACCTCAATTCATTGGCAGAGCCCCGGGCCACATATTGGAATTGGATAAATTCCTTTTTCCCTCCGCTACCGAATCCTTCTGTAATTTTGTCCATAATAGATCCGCTAGATCTTTTCATTTGCCGGATCAAATCGTAATCTGACTTGAAACTCTTGACCGAATGCAGTTTGCTTGATATCCATTGACAGCAGTCTGGGCTTTTCCCAAACCTCTAGTTCTTCGAAATCTTTAACAGCCGCCATAATGGTTTATTGCATTCACGCAGCTTCGTTCCCCCCATTCCCAATCCTCAACTTTCAATTCTCAATTCTGAAGGCTCCCTCCCAGCAATCTTTACAGTCTCAAATCTGCCTGTAGTTGTTTCCGTCGGAGCACCCCGCTCACAAGGTGGTATACCGCAAACACCTCCAAGGAGAAGGGCAGGTAACCCAGATAACCAAGCAAAGGCATTTCGAAAACATACCAGAAATCGATATAAGGTACTTGATAGAACCATTTGGGGTAGGAATGGTAGTTCCACATTTCCCAGAAAAATCCACAAAGGAGTGAAGCGATCCACAGGGACCACACCGGGCGCCAATTCCTCTTTGCGGTAAAACTTAAAATCGACCGGTGGCCTAACCAAATGTTGACTGGATCCAGAATCAAGTAAAGCGACATCCACAAGAATACAGCTCCATATTGAGGCCAAAGCCAAAAGACTGCCAATAGGAACCAACCCAGAACAAAAAAAATCATGGGAGTAGCGCCGGAATCCGAGACTCTGATCCATGGGGGGGCATTTTTGATCTTGGTGAATGTGCTGATGAATTCGGCTGTTTCGAAGAGCGCTGGGATTACAGTCGAAAAGCTCAGAGAGGCCCACAGAAAAAATTCGAGGTCATTGAAATGACTGCGCCCTGAATAGGTCCAATAATTAGCTTTTTCATTGAGAAACTCGAACAACCACCAGCAAGGAGCGGAAACAAGGAAAAGGCTCAAAAATCCCAGGATACTGCGTTTTACCTGAGAAGATCCTGAACGGAGATAAACCAAAGAATCCAACAATAGTATGTATCCCAGCCAGAGCGGGAAAAAACCCCAGTGGGTTCTGAGGCCAGGTAGCCCCCAATTCAGAGCCCAAAAGATCATCACAAGGGCCAAGCCAAAATATCCGTGACGGGGAAGTGGCCGGGAGCGATTTGAGCTTGCGTTTTTCAAACCTTTTAGATTTTCCTAAAATTATGTCATAAATAGAAACCTGATGAGTCAAAAAGTAATAATTGGTCTTATGGGACCTGGTGAAACTGCAACTGATCAAGATATGCGCCATGCCTTCAAAATTGGGCAAGCAATTGCGGAGCAGGGATGGATTACTCTCACCGGAGGCCGGAATTGCGGAGTAATGGATTCGGCTTGCCGTGGGGCGAAAGAGAGAGGAGGCATGACTATTGGGATCCTACCGGGAGTTGAATCTGCAGGCTTGTCCAGATATGTTGATATCCCAATTATCACCGGGATGAATTCAGCAAGGAACAGCATAAATGCACTTACCTGCCAAGTGATTATCGTTGTGGGAATGGGCCCCGGAACGGCCTCGGAAGTTTCCTTGGCCGTCAAAGCCGGCAGACAGGTCATCCTGTACCGGCCTCAGGCCGGGGTCTTAAATTTCTTTAAGAAATTGTCCCCAGAATTAGTAAGCTCTACCCGCAAAACAACTGAGACCACAAGCCTGATCGAGTTGTTGTTGTCCGACCATAATGGTAATACTTAGGACGCGTCGTCTGTGCGATTGGGAATGGTCACTAGAAAGGTGGAACCTTTGGAAACCTCCGAATCAACCACGATATCCCCATCCAGTTTTCGCGCCGCTTCTCGGGCAATGTACAGACCCAGCCCGGAGCCGTGTGATTGATCCGTTCTCCGGTAAAACATGTCAAAGATCCGTGATTGATGTTGCGGCTCAATTCCAATACCATTATCGGTAAAGGAGATCTCTACTCCATCTTGACCGTGTTTTACCTCTATCTGGATTTTTGGATTTGGCTGATCCCTACGATAGTATTTGATAGCATTTGAAAGCAGGTTATCTACAATGAACCGTAATCTGTGAGGATCAGACCTGAAGTCTCCGTTGTGATCTATGGTGCACTCAATGCGGATATCAGACGCCTTTTCGTAAAACTTTAGTTTGTCCCGGCTCCTGGATATTATCTCCGAAAAGTCGATGGGCTGGTACCCTACATCTTGTTTGGTGTTGGCGGAGTAGTTTAATACGTAAGAAATGAATTCCTCCAATTTCAAGATTTGCTCATTAACCATGGTCAGGTATTTCTGTAAAGACTGGTCGGATGGATCCATTTGGGCCAAGGACACCAGTCCTTTTAGCGACTTCACCGGAGCAATAAGATCATGAGAAGATCGGTAAACAAATTGATCCAGTTCATCGTTTATTCGGGTTAAATCTTCATTTATTTGCTTCAATTTCGCCTGTTGGCCCGATAATTCAGCGGTCCTGTCCTCTACCAGCTTTTCCAATTTGTTCTTGCTTCTGGCTAATTGAGCGGTATACCTTTTCACGCCAATCGCAATTACAAGGGCGGCTATTAGCGAGAGCCCCAAATAAGCCCACATAGTTTGGTACCAAACATACCTTATTTCAAAATCGAGTTTGGCGGGACTGCTTTCGGATCCGTTTGGCAGCAGAGATTTTACCCGGAATGTATAAAAGCCCTGATCCAGGTTAGTATACTCTTTTTCAGGCCGGCTTACCCACTGCGACCAATCGGAATCATATCCTTCCAAAAAGATCTTGTATTGATTTTGGGCTTTAGAATTAAAACCGGGAGTTGAGAATGTGATGAAAATGGAGTTCTCCTTATCCTGAATAAGGGGCTCAATTTCCTGGTCGGCAAGGGGGTTGGCATGATTTCCGGAAAAAAGTACAGAATCCTGGTTTACCACAATTCGGGAGATAATGGTTTGGGCTTTCATCACCGGTGGCGGAATTATCGAATCCAAATCGATCACTGAAATACCCATTTGGGTTCCCATCCATAAATCGCCCAAAGGTCCAACCTCCAAGTCGTTGATCTGGTTGGAGATCAATCCGTCCCCTTGGTCTATTTGCCTGTGCCAGTGGGTGTCGAAATCATATAGTAAAACGCCACCCTCCCAGGTGCCCAGCGCGAAAAGATTTTCATCCAGCCTAATACCATCATAAAAGCCCGACGCGATGATCGTGGAATCTATATTGGTGTTTAGGGGTGCTAAATCATATAGTCCTCCAGCTTTCGATCGGGTTAATTCAAAGAACCCTGAAGAAGCGGTTGGAACCACAATTCTAGTTTCACTAATGGGAAAGAATTGGAAAGCCGCGTCGTCGTCTCCGATGGGTGCAATGAGCTTAAATTCGCCCTTCCGTACCACTCCCAGCCCGTTACCGAATTGGGAGGCGAAAAGGTCTCCAAAACCGCTGAAAATATAGGAGTCGCTTAGAGATAGGGTAGCAAACGCACCGTCAACCGGACTCCAGGAAGATATGCCCTCATACGTTTGAAAATAGATAAGCCCCTGGTGAAAAATTATTTGCCATCCCTCCTGATAGTTGGTCTCCGTAGTGATGCCCTCGCTTATGGAATAGTAGGACGGATTACCCAACTGATCTTTAAGTAAATAACCGAATTCGCCGATTCCAGAAGCGTATACGCGACCATCCTTGTCTGTTTTAACCGTGCGGCCTTCTGAGAAGTTTTTCAGTTCCACCAGCTGCCACACACTTCCATTGAAGACCAGTATACCCTTACTATTTGCAAAATATAAGAGCCCTTGGGGGTCCTTGGTAATCGAGTAGATATTAGGACCACCTCCGTAATCGGACGGATAATAGTTTATTATTTCCTGACCCTCACAAACGGAGCCCAGAAATAATGCCGTACATATTGAAGCCAACTTCGACTGCGCAGAAGTGGTCATTGGGTGTGCCGAGGAATTTTCCCTTGGGTGTACGCAAATTTAACAAAATATCGCGAGTTTTAAGGTCAAGAAATGGATTGACCGATAGTGGGAAACTAACGGTCTTATGGTACTGTAATCAAAACATTATGCCCGAACTTCCCGAAGTTGAAACCTTTAGAAAGTATCTGGAAGGGACCTCAATGCACCAAAGGATTGTTGACGTGGAGGCAGAGTCACCCGAATTGATAAAGCCCGGTATTGATACCCTGAGAGAGGAGTTGAACGGCCAAGCCTTCCAGGCTACTCATCGGATTGGAAAATACCTATTTGTAGAGAATTCTTCGCCTTATGTGTTGATCATCCATTTTGGGATGACCGGCTGGCTCCATTATTTCAAGGATGCACAGGATATGCCTCAATATAGCCGGGTGTTGTTCCGGCTGGACTCAGATTTCACTCTGGCCTTCGTTTGCAGGAGGAAACTGGGTTGGATTGATCGTACCCCAAATGTTACGGACTTTCAGCAGAAAACAAAACTGGGCCTGGACGCACTGGACATAACGTTTGAGCAATTTGAAGCCAAACTGACGGGCCGCAAATCTCCAATCAAACCCCGATTGCTGGATCAAAAGATCATGGCAGGAGTTGGCAACTGGATTGCCGATGAAATATTATATCAGAGCAAGATCCATCCGGAAACCAGCATTTCCAAACTGTCCAGGAAGGAGATCAGGTCCTTGTACGACAACATGCGGGAGATTCTTCAAATTTCGGTTGAAAAGGAGGCAGTCTGGCAGAATTTTCCGGAGCATTTTCTTACCCATCAACGAGACAAAATGGGCGGCCTTTGTTTCTATACCGGTAAGCCCCTGAGAAAATTTACTTCGGGGGGCCGTCCGACCTATATTTCTCCCGAACGGCAAAAGATAAGATGAACTCGAAAATCAAGGTTTTTGCCTATGGTTCTAATATGTGGTCCGCCAGGATGGTTAGAAGAGTATCAAGTGCTCAATTTTGGAGCATTGGTAAACTGGAGAATATGGGTCTGAGATTCAATAAGATCGGTTCCTCGGATGGCACGGGAAAAGCCAATATTGTGGAGCAGCCCAACAACAGGGTGTATGGAGTGGTATACCAAGTAGGCCATCACGATTTGAAGATCCTGGATTCATTCGAAAAGGGCTATGAAAGAATGGAGTTCGGGGTTCTGGACGACTTTGGCAACCTAATCTTTACTCAAGCCTATACCTCGAATTTGATCGACTCGAACTTAAAACCCACTCAGGAATACAAGGACTTTGTGATTGGCGATGCGTTGGAACATCAATTGCCAATTTGCTACGTACACCGACTAAAAAAAACCGATATCCAATCAGTGTCGTGAATCCAGATTTTTCTTATAAGCCTCTAAACAAGGAGAATTGGGACGATTTTGAAGCACTTTTTGGGCCTCGAGGGGCTTGTGCTGGATGTTGGTGCATGTATTGGCGTTTAGTCAGGTGGCAATTCGAGGCCCAAAAGTATGACCTCAATCGGCAGGCTATGAAGCGCCTGGTCGGCTCGGGCGAACAACCCGGACTCTTGGGATACGCGCGGAATGAGTCCCGGCCTGTAGCCTGGATATCACTAGCGCCAAGGGAGGACTATCCATCTCTCGGCCGATCCAGAATCCTGAAACCGGTCGACGACCAGCCAGTTTGGTCGGTGTCTTGCCTTTTCGTGAGCAAGGAATACAGGAGGCAAGGCCTTTCTAATAGCATGATCCATTTTGCCATTGAATTTGCACGAGACAATGGTGCCTCGATTCTTGAAGCGTATCCGGTTGAGCCACGGAAAAGCAAAATGCCCGATGCTTTTGTCTGGACCGGTTTGGCCTCAGCCTTTTTGGCGACGGGGTTTCAGGAAGTTGCCAGACGGTCAGATACTCGCCCGATAATGAGAATCTTATTGTAGGCGCATGCAATCCCTTTTTTTAACATTCTATTAACAAATTGCAGCAAACTTTTAACAAAAACCGTGCATTATACCAATAACCCAAGCCGCTTGTCTTATGAGATCCGAGGTTTCCTTGGCGCTTTGGATTTTGCTCACTATCGCAACGTCAAATCTACCCGTTTGCGCCCAATCGGTTCGTGACGACCAAGACCGGACTAACGTTCTATTTCCACTCCCGGATTCGTCCCATTTTTTCGATCCTTCAAGCTTTGAATCTGGGTACACCTGTCCGCCATGCGGTTGTGATGGTGACGAATCTCTGATTGGGAAGCCAGGATTTTGTCATTATTGTGGAATGAGGCTAATCAGATTGCCTTCTGGGAGCCAGGGACGGATTGCTCGATTTCTTTCGGGGGCCTTCCGGGATAGTGAGTGGACTGGAATTTATTATCAGAAATTTATGTATCCAGCTTTTGTCCTGGGTTTCCTGCTGGGCATCTCCTTAATTGGAGGCCTCGGTAAACGATCCGGAAATGTTTTCCTGGGTCTTATCCTGTTGTCTTTGTCGCTTTACGCCTTTAAGAATCAGTTATACGGAGTCAGCTATGGTTTGACCCATGATTTCAATTATCTATTCCTCCCGATTTCTTTTATTTCTGCGATCGGACCCAGCTTGTACTTTTATTTGATCCGACAAACGGAGGCGGAGCTGGAATTGAGGAGCCAGGACTTGATTCATTTCGCACCGGCTTTGGTGATTTTTGGGTTATACCTATATCTATTCCTTCAGGAAGACCATGTGAAGAATGCTTATCTGATTTCTCCACTCGATATTGGTTTTGCCCATTATGAACAATTGCTGACCATCTTACTGATTTTTGGTTACGGATATTTTGGGTGTCGTAGGATCGCCAAAATGACCCCAAAGAACAGCGAGAATCTGGTCCGGATGCGGATGCCTGATTATGTTTGGTCCCAACGGCTTTCATGGTCTATCATAGCGATTTCTATGGATCAAGCAAGAGTCAGGGTATATGTTTTTTCATATTTTCTGGTTTCTCGGACTACAGCAAAAACTCTATGAATAAGTTTGTTCCGGATCGCATTCAACACCGACATTTTGTTTTTCCCTGATTCCACTTTCCGTTCATAATAATCCCTTAATTCCCCCGGATGAGTAACCGCTGACATGGCTGCCAGATGCAGGAGCTTTTTCATCTTCTTATTGGCCAGATGCGAAACTCGACTCCGGCCCCGGTAGCTGGTGCCGGATCGGTACTCGAAGGGCACTACCCCTGAGTAACAGGCAAACTTCTTGGCCTCAGTAAAGTCTTTGAACTCATTGGTAGTTGCAATGAAATGGGCTGCAATAGTAGATCCAATGTTATCCACTGAAGTCACTTGCCCAAAGAGCTCATTTAAAGATTGATCGGATCGAATGAAATCATAAATTTTCAGATCCAAAGCCTTGAGCTTTTTCTCCATGTTAGCTAGTACCGGTTTGAGGGTAGTTTTCTGAAGTTGCATCACATCATCATCCACAAAACCACAGGCCTCCTTTAAAGGAGTTGCCAACTGCAGTTTAGTCTTGAGCAGTCGTTCTCTGAGTGATAGCATGAACTTTAAATTGCGGATTTTCTTTCGAGAAGGCTTCCATAACTGGGCTTTGTCCTGGTTTCGACAGGCATATTGAGCGATTCGATAGGAATCCACCTGATCGTTCTTTCCTCTCAAAACACCCAGGGATTGTTTGATCTGCCGGGCCGATTCCAGCCACACATTGAGCTGCTGTTTTTCAAAGTAATTGAGCAGATGATTGTTATAGATCCCAGTGAATTCCAGGCAAAACAAAACCTGGTCAGGCTGGTAGCCAGGCAGCTGCATAAGTCTCTTGATAAAACTCTTAATCCCTTTCAGACTATTAGCAGTTCTTAGGTGAAACAACCTGTGACTATTTTGTACTACCGTAAAATCAAGGGTTGACTTTGAAACATCAATGCCCACGAAATAATTGAAATTCATAACTTTACCATTAAGACTTATCAAGTGGGTTAACATTTTTGAACACGATCAAAACCTTACTAATGGGTCTAGTCCCAAATTTCTATTTGATGCTTGTTCAAAAAAGCTGGCAGAGGATTGAATCGCGAGATAGGTCGCAAACCTAGGCCTTTGCATAATTCGCCTCTGCCAGTGTTAACTCATGACCGCCTTGGTCACCTCATAAAAATAAACCTTGATTCTTGGAATAATCCTAGAGGCCTAATCTAAAGGCTCTTTGCCGGATTAGGGTTGGTAATTTGGATTAATTTCCGCTATTACGATTTTGGTGTATCAATTCTGAACTATTATCCGCTCTGGTTATTCATAGCCTTATTCTTTTACCTGGTAGCTCTACAGTTTTTTGCCAATCCATCACTTTTCCTTGGACCTTATGAAATCACCAGGAAGCGGGATACGAATTATGCCAGGAGCCTAACCGCTGAGGAAATCTCTCATTTCAAATCTAAGCTGGTAAGAATGATGGATACCGAAAAGCCATACCTGGATCCAGCTTTAAGCCTGAATGGGCTTAGCGGACTGGTTGGAATCAGCGCCAAAGATCTCACAATCGTTTTGAATTCCGGTTTGAAAAAGAACTTTTACGATTTTATCAACCATTACAGGGTCCGGGAAGTGAAACGGAGGCTGCTGGACCCAAGGAATCGGATTTACACCAACCTGGCTATAGCCTATGATGCTGGATTCAATTCCAAATCTTCCTTCAATTCTTTGTTTAAGAAGTACATGAATATGACCCCGTCTGAGTTCAAAAGGACTTCGGTGGATTCGGATGGGGATTGAATTTATTCGAGTAGGGTCGGGGAGATCTCGCCCGGAACACTGCCCATCTTATGGTGTATGACTAAGGCGTTTCCGGGGAGAGTGCAGTCCCTTAGGACGGCGCGCTGGAGAGGATTAAATCCCGGAACTAATTCTTCCTCTTTATTCCTAGCTTTGTCACATAATTCTCTGGCATACCCCACAAACTATGCGATTATGGACGTAGCAACAACCTTCATTGAGTTCTCCACCAAGGGCAAAACCGATATCATTGATCTGACTCAGAAAGTGCAGCAAAAGATCAGGGATTCAGGATGCAATGAAGGTTCGGTCTTGGTCTCAGCCGTAGGATCGACCGCGGGCATATCCACCGTTGAGTTTGAACCAGGCCTTGTCCGCCATGATATAAAAGAGATGTTCTCCAAGATTGCTCCTTATGGTTTTGACTATGAGCACAACAAGACCTGGGGGGACGATAATGGGGCGGCTCATTTGCGCTCCACCTTGACCGGAACCTCGCAGACCTATCCTTTCCGGGATAAGGAATTGATCCTTGGGACCTGGCAGCAGATCATCTTTATCGACTATGACACCCGTGCCCGCAATAGGAAGGTGGTAGTGCAGATCTGGGGAAAGTAGTTAAACCTCATAACAAAGCGGTAAGCCACCCCACCTAATTCCAGATCTCCGAATGGGCCACGCCCAAACTAGTTACGGACCTCCTAATCCGGATAATCACACCCCTCTAACTGTTTTGTATCTCCGAACCCGGAATGGAAGATAACCAGAATCCAACTGCTCCGTCTCTGCTAATCCGGAACAGTAACATTGTGTGCTGAGTTTATGCCAAAAGGAGCGATACCTAAGGTTCTGCCGGATGCTTGACAAAACCTAGTACCGCCGCTCCGCAATACTCCTCCTCGTCATTGAAGGTAAAGGTGATATAATAGATTCCAGTCTTTTGGCAGTCGTGCTCAATGACATGCACGAATTTCTTATGATGCTTATTGGTAGCTAAATCTTTTCTGTTCGAATCATACAAGGTTGCAATGATCTCCTGGTGACCTTCTTTGAAGCCCGTGAAATAGTACTCGTAGTCGAATCCCTCAACCAATGCAATGGAGTATTCTACTTTTTGTTTTGCTCCGTGGTCATTATCGATCTCATACTCTTTCAGGAAATTGAAATGATCATGAGTAATATGGGTTTTGCAGGAATCCAAATATGCCTGGTAATTGCATTGGGCTGAAACCATCGCTGGGGCTCCAATCCCAATAGCCAGGATTGTCCGTAGTAATCGTGAGTAGGCCATAATGAAGATGCTTTGTCCGTTGATCCAATTAATATACAAACAAAACTTCCAAAAATGATACCAAAAAAAACGATTTGGCCTGCAGGAGATTTATGAGGAGCGAGATCCAGCCAAAATTTTTTTGAAGATCAAGGAGAAGGAAGGGAGTATGAATTAATCATCAAGATGCCCTTTGCCGCTTCCGATGGGGTTAGGCATCCAAAACAATGATCAAATTGGAGATTCACATTCGACGGGAGCTCTACTCTCTGCCCAGGTTCTTACCTATTTCCTAACAAACGGCCGCTCTTGACAACGGGGCTAAAGAGTAAATTTCATCAAGAACGGCGGATTATATTGAAGGCCGATTGGGCAGGAACCCGGAGATACGGAAGCTTTGGCAATTTCCATTAACTTTGCTTCTTTGGCTCCGTAGCTCAGTTGGTAGAGCAGCTGACTCTTAATCAGCGGGTCGTGGGTTCGAGCCCCCCCCGGAGTCACTTGATAATCAGTAAGTCATGATTTTTATAACTGCTTTTCTATTTAATTTGCGTGCTTTTTGCGTGTTTTTTTTGTCGGTAGGGTACGAGATGCTTTTAAAAACCTGAGTTTAACTTGCCTCGCCGGACTCATCGAAGCGATAGCGAGATAAGTCCTACCCCCGCTACTCAGAAAGGCCGTTTTTGACGGTCTTTTGCTTTTTGGGTACAACATAGGTACAACAATTGGGGTGTTTTCTTGGAGCAAATAGGTCCCCTTTAATGACTTTGTAAGAACGCATTGAAATCCCTAAGTACTTTATTACTCTTCAAAAATTTCAGATTTTTGCAATTTTGTGAGAATTCGGCGCACATAGATCGCTTCTGAGCCACGATCTCGGGTCCGGTCATATCCTTACATCCGGTAGTTTAGCTTGAAATGTACCGCTTTTCTCTAATCCCAATCCCCATCTCTCCTTCACCGCCAATCATCGCCACAAGTTAGCAGGTTAAAAATTTTTCAAGGTGAAAGACACCATTAGACTTTGGAGGCTTGCTCTTCGGGGAGACATTAACTACCGTAGGATTAGGTAGCGCTTTTAACGGTTTCTGCAAATGGGGTGGGCGGATTCCCACGCTTATAGTATATTGGTCATACCAGCCCAACACAGACCAGATGTTATATATTCACAACAACGGGCCATGTGCAATATCCTGATGAAAGATTGTTCACGGATAGATCGGAGGTTAGAGCCTTTGATCCATCCAGGAATTATCTATGGCCGATACCTCAAACTGAAAGAGATGTGGATCAGTTAGAACAGAACCCTGGATACTAAATTTGAATTACTAAGAAACAAAAATTTGGATTAGTTGGCGTAAAAGTGAAAAAGGGCCCGTGTAACACGGGTCTTTTTTTGAACCTTGCCAGAAGCATGCCCTATTTAGATTATTTAGTGATCATTCTCTTTACCCTGGTGGTTCTTATTGCTGGGTTGTCCTTCCAAAGAAGCGGATCGGACATGAAATCCTTTTTTGCAGCGGGCGGTGCGGTTCCCTGGTCCATAAATGGCCTGTCCTTATTTATGAGTTTTTTCTCGGCTGGAACCTTCGTGGTATGGGGCTCAATTGCTTATGAGTATGGGCTAGTTGCGATTACCATTCAGCTTATGATGTGCGTGGGTGGATTTTTTGTAGGATTTGTTATCGCTCCATCATGGAGAAAAACTGGAGTATTGACTGCAGCGGAATTTGTAAGAAGAAGATTGGGCGAAAGGGTTCAGCAGATCTATACCTAATTTGGTTTTGTTCATATCTCTGGCCTATACTGGGGCGTTCCTGTACCCGGTGGCAAAAATTGTCAACGTATCCACTGGGTTCTCGGTCCAGGGCTGCATAATCTTTCTGGGAGTTTTGATAATGATCTATACTGCAGTAGGGGGACTTTGGGTAGTAATTATTACCGACGTGTTACAGTTTGCAATCCTGACGGCTGCGGTCATGGCCATAGTTCCTTTGGCAATTCAGGAGGTGGGAGGTTTGGAACACTTCTTTTCCTCTGCCCCAGCAGATTTTTTCGATTGGACTAATGAAGAATATAATCTTGGATTCTTATTTGCTTTCGCTATATACAATGGAATATTCATCGGAGGCAATTGGGCATACGTTCAACGGTATACTAGCGTGGAAAGCCCAAAGGAAGCCGGCAAAGTCGGATACCTGTTTACGATTCTTTACTTAATAAGTCCTCTCATTTGGATGCTGCCGCCAATGTTGTACCGAGTATTAAACAATGACCTGGGTGGCCTGGAAAATGAGGGAGCATATTTGTTGATCTGTAAAGCTGTCCTGCCGGTTGGAATGCTGGGATTAATGCTTGGGGGTATGGTTTTTGCCACGGCTAGTTCCGTAAACACCACTTTGAACCTATCTGCTGCGGTTTTTACCCATGATATTTATAAGCAATTCTGGCCACATGCCTCTTTGAAACGGACAATGTGGGTAGCCAGAGCATCGACCTTGCTCTTCGGTGTTGGCACCATTGCAGTGGCTTTGTTGGTTCCTGCCGCAGGTGGAATTGTGGAGGTCGTCCTCAGCGTTGGGGCTGTTACCGGCTGCTCTCTTTACGGCCCGCCGATTTGGGCGCTATTCTCCAAGCGACAAACAGGAACCTCTGTTTTGATCGCCACTTTCTTAAGCTTGGCAATTAATCTTTTCTTAAAGTTTATAACCCCTTATCTGTTTAATTTTGCGCTTTCGCGGTCGGAAGAAATGTTATTGGGCCCTGTCACTCCGTTCTTTCTTCTCGGAGTGTCCGAATTATGGTTCTGGAACCGGGATCAGATAAGTTCAAGATACAAAGCATACAAACAAAGCAGTCAAAATGGGCCAGAGTTGGATACTAGCCCCAAGGAAGATGATTCGCAGAATATATTTGGATTAAAGGTGCTATCCAATACCCTGGGAGTAGTGGGTCTGCTTATTGGAGTTCTGGGCCTGATGGCGGAAAATGGAAGAGTTCTTGTTTTTAGCATTGGGTTGTTGATTATGCTGGTAGCACTGTACTTAAATCCTAAAGTCAAGATCGCCAGAATATTAAGAGCAAGGTCATGATAAAGAAAAACTTTGAAATTAAGCGGGACAATAAGAAAGTAGATTTGTCAAGTGATTTAGTTGTTGTTGGCGGGGGAATGGCCGGTGTTTGTTGCGCCATAACGGCCGCTCGTGCCGGCGTTCAGGTCATTTTAGTTCAAGATCGGCCGGTGATAGGTGGAAATGCTTCTAGCGAGGTACGCCTGTGGATCCTGGGTGCCACTTCCCACATGGGAAACAATAACCGTTGGGCAAGGGAAGGTGGAGTCATAGACGAGATCCTGCTAGAGAATGCCTATAGGAATAAGGAAGGTAATCCATTGATCGTTGACAGCATCCTTCTGGAGAAGGCGCTTAGCGAGCCTAATATAAAACTGCTTTTGAATACTGCTGTTTATCAAGTCAACAAAAGGACTAATGACGAAATAGCTTCTGTGATTGCTTTTTGCAGCCAAAACTCGACTTCCTATGAACTATCAGCACCCCTATTCTGCGATGCATCGGGCGACGGCATCGTGGCTTTTCAAGCCGGGGCATCCTTTCGAATGGGTGCGGAAAGCCCAGACGAATTTGATGAAGGATTCGCCCCCGATGTCGAAGATTATGGTGAGTTATTGGGTCATTCGATGTATTTCTATACCAAGGATGTGGGAAAACCGGTGAGATTCGTAGCCCCCTCATTCGCTTTAAAAGACGTCTCAAAGCTCCCAAATCTGAAGAGTTATAAAATAGACGATCACGGTTGTAGACTGTGGTGGGTGGAATGGGGAGGTCGTATGGACACTGTGCATGATACCGAAACGATAAAGTGGGAGCTGTGGAAAGTCGTATATGGCATTTGGGACTATGTAAAGAATAGTGGAAAATACCCGGAATCCGAAACCCTTACCCTGGAATGGGTAGGAACTATCCCAGGTAAAAGGGAAAGCCGAAGATTCGAAGGGGATTACATTCTTAAGCAACAGGACATCGTGGGGCAAGGGCAACATCATGATGCCGTGGCGTTCGGAGGCTGGGCCATCGACTTACACCCCGCCGATGGAGTTTACAGTAAACATAGTAGTTGTTCACAATGGCACTCCAAAGGGATTTATCAGATACCCTACCAATGTTACTACAGTAAGGACATTAAGAACCTGTTTCTGGCTGGCAGGATCATCAGCGTCAGCCATATCGCTTTCGGATCCTCGAGGGTGATGGCAACCTGCGCTCTAGGAGGGCAGGCTGTTGGCATGGCAGCGTTCCTTGCCGCTAGGCAGAATTTGCTGCCGCGTGATTTGTCTAAATCACCCTACATTGAACAATTACAGATTGAGTTGAATAAGGCGGGCCAAAGCATTCCTTTGGTGCCTCTGGTAGACGAAACGAACCTCGTGAATGACGCCACCATCAGTGCATCCTCTCATTTGACCCTGTCAGAACTACCTGCTGACGGACCGTGGATGTCCTTGCAGAACCCCAGCGCTCAGTTGTTGCCCATGCAAAAAGATACGCATTACGAATTTGAGATTTACGTTAATGCCACAAATCACACTAATCTTGACGTTCAGCTACGAACAAGTTCAAAGTGCCACAATTTCACACCAGACGTAATTCTAGAAACGATCAAGCTGGAGCTCGACCCTGGTGAACAATGGATTGCAATTAAGTTTGACTCGCCCTTGCCCGAGGATCATTCCGGCTTTGTTTGCTTCATGAGGAATAAGGACGTGTCCATCAAAGGTTCGGAGCAAAGAGTTCCGGGTATGGTGTCTGTTTTTAACAAAAAACACAAGGAAGTCTCCAATCATGGAAGACAAGATCCGCCCAAGGACTCAGGTCTGGATGCTTTCGAATTCTGGTGTCCGGATAGGCGGCCAAATGGTCATAATCTTGGCTTCCGGATCAAGCCGTCAATTGATTGCTATTCACCAATGAATATTAACAACGGCGTCATTCGGCCTACGGCGAACGGGCAGTCGAATGCCTGGGCCTCAAGTCTTGATGACCCCACCCCATCAATCAAATTGCGTTGGTCAAAACCACAGCGGATCAGGTCAATGAAGTTGTTTTTCGATACTGATTTTGATCATCCTTTGGAATCTGTTTTACTCGGACATCCTGAAAATGTTATGCCATTTTGCGTTCGGAACTACTCAATTCTGGATGACCAGGACCGGATTGTCCATGCCGCAAAAGATAATTATCAGACTATCGACTCCATTTCATTTGAACAAGAGCTAATTACCGAATGGCTTGAGATTCAACTAAAGAAACCTTCCGATAAGATGCCTGCCACCTTATTTCAAGTTTTGTGCCACTAGGTATCGTTCATTGGCCGATTGCTGGGAATACCTGGAGTGCAAAAGCTGATTTGGTTTGGTCTGTTTGTAAACGTTTGATTATCTTCGTGGCCGCTCCGCCGCCTTTCAGTTGGTTTATTTCCTAGCAATAGTCCATGAAGCAGTTAGCTCGAGATGGGAATCATCTCAAACCCAAATACCAACAACTTGCTGATCTTATAATTTCCGATATTGAGGAAGGCCAGTACGCCATTAATGATCGCATTCCATCAGTCAACAAACTATCCAGGTATTTTAAGCTTAGCCGGGAAACTGTTCTAAAGTCCCTCACTTTTTTAAGCGAGCAAGGGGTCATTCGATCAGCTTATCGCCAGGGCTATTTTGTAAAGAACACCAACGTAAAAGTTGGCCCCCGTATTTTTCTCCTAATGGACAAGATAACGGAATTCAAGAATCGAATGTACAATGCATTTTTGAACACAATAGGGGATCAAGGGAATGTACATCTGTTTTTTTACCATCACAACTACGAGATATTCAAATCCCTTATTACCCAGAATATTGCAAACTATACTCATTTCGTAATTGTCACTTATCTAAGGGAGGATGTAAGCGAAATCTTAAACATGATTCCACCAGAAAAAAGGCTTATTCTGGACCATCATGAACCAAAACTGACCGGAGATTATGCCATGGTCTATCAGGATTTTGAGGTGGACACATATAATTGTATGCTAGAGTGCTATAGCCATTTAAGGAATTATAAGAAAATAGTTCTGGTCTGCGCTGAATCTCGTTACGAGGGAGGTAAGATTACAAAAGGCTTCAGGCGCTTCTGTAAAGAGAAAGGCCTTGACTCCGAGGTGGCTGAGGATGTCTCTCCTTCCAACTTCACCAAAAGAAGCGCCTATATTTTGCTGTCTCCGGATGATGCTGAACTTGTGGAATTAATAAAAATAAAAAGAGAGCATAATCTCGAGTTTGGGAAGGACATAGGAATAATTTCATACAATGATACCTATGTCAATGAGGTGCTTGAAGGTGGTATCTCGGTATTTAGTACAGATTTCACTCAGATGGGAAGAAATGCGGCCCTGCTCATACTGAACAAGCAAATCAAGACGGTTGAGAATCCCTCTAAATTGGTGCTCAGAAATTCTTTGTAGCTTCAAAGCCCTTTCTTTAATTAGATCCGGTTGGAGAGCCAGTGGATTGAGGAATTCGGCTTTTTTGGCAAACTAGTTCGATGGAATATTCGATGGAATATTTGAATTCTTTTCCCTGATTGCTATATTGCTAAAAATTGAAACCATACCAGACCATACCAGATCAAACGATACCAGAAACCAAGATCGATTTGATCAAGAGAGTCGGTGCGTGGTACCGTGAAACGTATAATGCTCAACCATTGATAGTATGCAGCCCAGGAAGGATTAACTTAATCGGCGAACACACTGACTACAATCACGGTTTTGTGTTGCCGGGTTCCATTGACAAGTATGTGGTATACGCAATATGGAGTTAGATCAGCTTTACAAAACAACCAACAAGCCCGCGCAGGATAGGCTCGACTTGCTCAAAAGTAATATGGACCTGGTTGAATCCAGACACGATGTTTACCTGGAATGGGTTTCCCTTAATAACCTTTTAGGGGATCATGAAAAGGCCTTGGATTTAATAATGAATAGGAGGTTTCATCCTTGGGAGGGAGGGGAAGGAAAAGTTCCATTGCAGTTTAAAAATAATCAGTTCTTATGAATTCACATCTTAAATATTCAAACTACATGCTTTCAATCGTTTTGATTTGCGCGGCATGCCAGATGCCTGTTGAGAAGCCCGGCGTAATTGCTGTAAATCAATTCGGTTACGAAATTGATGCCCCCAAACGATTTACGGCTCCTGAGATCAGCGATGGTACCCAGTTTAAAGTGCGCCTGAAAGAAGGAAAGGAAGCCCTCTTTTCTGGAGAAATCAAACATCAAATTGGCGATTTTTCCAGTTTACGGCTCATCGATAATGACCAAGAATATGTAGTTGAGATGACTGAGCCAAATGTCGTCTCCGATCCATTTCTGATCAAAAAGGACTTGTACAAGGAAGATCTATGGCAACTAGCTATCGATTATATGATCGATTGCCGGAGTGTTACCGGTACCCACCCCAGTGCTTACGGCGGCACTCCTTGGAGAGACGGAACTTACTACTCGTATGAGGTGCCGTCTCTAATCTGGTTGTATAGGTCTGATCCGGGACGATTCGATCAAATGCCCCGCCAAATCAATTACGAGTCCGATAAGGAGCGGGTTTTATCCCCAGACTTTTCTTTCGATTCAAATAACCCACAAAGCCAGGGTGTAATGGAGGCAGTGAGAAGGTATTACAGTGAATTGGATCCGCCGGCTGAGGAAGCGCCGGACATCATCAAACTGATACATTGGGGATTGGGCTTTTATTTGATGAAACCTGATTCTCAGGATCCATCTAACGATCCCTTACCTAAACAGATCCACAGTCAAACGGTGGAGCAATTTGCCCATTTCTTATATGCATATGAGGAGCTCCAAATGGATCACTGGATTTCTCAGGAGTTCTACGAAAGTTGCTACGCCCTTGCGGTTGACCATTGGGAAACCGTTGGAAGCTGGGAAATCGATTCCTTGTGGCATTCCAGTACGTATGAACCACCCGTGCTGGTAGATGGTGAATGGCAGCTCAAAAAAAATCTCCACCCTTACAAAGGCCGACACGTTCCTGGGCATTCCATTCTCCCTAACCTTTATATGCACCACGTAGTTCAAGAACGAGATGAGCAACTCGCTCAACAATTCCTTGCTGCGGCGAGGTCCCAAACCCAGTTTATTATTGACTCACTGGACTGGAAAAATCCCATGACCACCAAAGGTCATCGAGGCTCTGAATTTCAGATGATGATAAACCTGGTTTGGTTCCTTGAACGCTTTCCTGACCAAGCACCTGTCGGCTTACAAGCCAAGATCGAGGATTGGGCGCGAGTGGTCGTCGACCGATCTGACAATATGTGGGATTTCCGGCGTTACGATTTGCAAGAGCACTGGACCATTCCTTCGATGAACGAGACTGGAAACTTAGCAGGATTTCCGGCTTGCGCACTTGCAGCTTCCTGGGTAGTTGAAGATGAAAAGCTTCGCAGCAGGCTAGTTGAACTGGCATATGCCCAACTCGATAATCTATTTGGGCGAAACCCCAAGCTGGCAGCTGCCTGCAATCGTCCTCATCAGGGTTACCCGTTCATCGAAAGAGGTTGGCCCATTTCCTACCACGAAGATGTCACTGCTAGACTAGAAACGGTAAGGGGCAGTTTGGATGCCTCTCCCGGATCCGAAATGTACGGCTACAATCCGGAGGGCAAATTCAGGCACCCAGAAGGGTGGGTGAACTGGAACGCAGCTCTTAATGTGGGCCTGGCCTATATAAATCTAAACACAGACCGACTTGTAGACAGCAAAATAGCACCAGGTCCTTAAAAATGACGCATTGACTGTCAACACTGGTTTGAAACCTGCTCAACGACTCGGGCATTACCGGTGCTAAGAAATTGACTGAACCAATGAGAAGGATTATTGCTTTTGTGATAATTTTTTTCTTGCAGGTGATGTAAGACCCCAACATCCTGTTAATTGTAGTTGTGTGGACAAAAACCAAACTGGTTTGAGTTTTTGGACCAAAAAAAGGTGAACATGAGCGCAGCGAATGCAGGCTTTGCGGGGTAAGCGTCCCTTATTTGGGACTCATGGAGCGAAGCGAACATAAGTCCTGCCCCCGCTACTACTTAAACAAGTAAACCATTGTAGGTTAGACACTTACAAGGGTTTTTTGTTTCTTACTGACGTACTTACTGACGTTTTTAATCGACTATTTCAAGGTTTTGGCTAGGTTGATTGGGATCTAGTACTCGTTTCTGTCCATTAGATTCAACGATTTCTAGGATCATTTTTCTAGGAGGTTCTTTGCCTTCAAAGTCCGTCATTTTGATTTTGGGGATCACATAAGGCAAAAGTTTGGAAATCATTTCTAGCCTGTCCTTGGGGGATAGAGTTTTGAAATCCTCCTGAATACTATCCAAGTTCTCCTCAACCAATTCAGTGATTAGCTCCCTAACTCTTCGAGAAACTTTGTCAAGACTTCCTTTTGGCCTGCCGTTCTTATTCCCGGATGCTCCTGGTTCAAAAGGCATTACAAACTATTGTTGTTTACAATAAAGTTAAATGATAATCCCCATACCCCCCCTACTCTGAAACTCCGCAGGAAAAAATGTGGAGCCGGGGTTACTTAGAATTGAAAGGTCATTAAGATTTATGCTAGTCCGCTATCATACCACTAAACCGAGCTAAAAACAAGATTATCAAACAGATTGGTTGAATACCTTCGATTGAGCCTATAACAGAACTCATCCGAATAGTACTGAAGGTACTTTTCTTTGATAACATGATAAATGCCCAACAGGGTCCGCTTTGCATTTGCAATGGCTATGTGATCCCATTTGAGTTCATCGGCACCCTCCCGGGAGGATTTAAAACTCACGTGGACATCTATGAGGTTTTTCAAATCCACGGCAGGATCAATGGTTTGGCTGACGACCCTGCTGAATCGCCTCCTTGTTTTCGGAACGATGAGCCTTTATCTTCTTTACGGACTAGCATGATTTTCTTAATCTCATGAAGCTTTTCAAGGAGAACTTTAAGATTTATTATCCTTTGAAACAAGTTCGATTTTTCATCATAATATTCAATATATTGCTTACCATCACTCTCAAAAGTTATTAAACTGTTATGGGTGGGTCCCATCTTTTCCTCTAGTCGATTTATTTTATTTGCAGATACTTGTTAAATAGAAAACACACACTCCCTTGAAAAAATGCTGTACCAGTTGAATCTTTTGCACGCCTGGCCTTTGTTCAGACTGAGCATGTTTATCAGTGTCTCCTCCCTTTTTACGCTTACCGCTAACGCGCAGGAGAAGATAAAACCTCCCAGAGATGACGTTTTTTCTCGTGCCGTCGAAGGCACTTATGATGTTCCGCCGGAGTTGAAGAATTTCAGGCTGCTCTCATCTGAACCGCTAAAGCTCGACAACGCCAAAGCGGTTGGTTTCGATCTTAAGAAATGGCAATCGGACCCATCGCGAATCATTTACCACCACGGCAAATACCACTGCTGGATAATCGACGGCTACGATACGGCGCATCAAACTTTGACGATCCCGGAGAACGGCAAGTCTTGGATCCTCTATATGAACTCAAAAGACGGTAAGAACTGGAATGCCGTTGACTATCTCCCGCTTGGACCAAAAGGTTCATGCTATGATCTTGGTATCGAGCAAGCAAACGTCCTCCTTCATGACGACCGGTTCTATCTCTTCTCCGAGGCCTTCACGACCAACATTGAGAAATATGGGCTAAGGCGAGCCGGAATTATGTGCTTGATAACCGACTCGCCCGAAGGACCCTGGAAACAGGTTGGCGGCCTGATCCTACGGCCGAGCATGGATGGCAAGAGCTTCGATACCGACGCGGTGGTTAATCCGCGACACGTTTTCTTGAACGGAAAATGGTTAATGTACTACAAGGGAATAAAGAAGGGCGAACCGAGTAACACGAGTAGCAATGGCGTTGCCATCGCCGATTCGCTGACAGGTCCTTACAGGAAATACGAAAACAACCCCTTGCTTCATGGCCACGGACAATTCGCCTGGCGCTACAAGCATGGCGTTATTATTATGATGTTCCCGGGTGCGCGAATTCTGTGGACCGAGGATGGCCTACACTTTGTGTCGCTAGTCTTGGCCGAAGGCACTTTTTTGTTCGGCTCACTCTACTGCCCGTACGATCCTTTGTTCGGCAAGCCGGTAACCGTTAAGCCAACCACAAAATACTGGGGCATTCAGAGTGTGAACCATAGAGACGTAAGCGACTGGGACGTCGAGCGGATTGAATGGGAATTCGGTTTGTGAAAGGTACGCTCATAATTGCAAAACTCGCCCTTATGATTGTACGTTTGGAGATTTTTTGAGTTTCACCGTGGAACGTCTCGCAGAAATCGCTTCATCCCATCCCTTTCAACAAACACCGTAAAGTTCTGTTACGATATGGTGCCTACCGTGTTCGGGGAAGCTACTACCACATGACCCACACGACATTTCCCTAGGGTACCGATTTGAACCCCCCCGGCCCTTGCGCAGTAGGAGGAACATAAGTCCTCCCCCCGCTACTCAGAAAGGCCGTTTTTGACAGCCTTTCATAATTTATCTAAAACATTTCGGGTGTTTCCTTAAGGCTGAATCCATAAAATTCAACCTCATCAGTTGAGCAGTCAAAGCCTCAGTTTGCCGAGATGTTCATTGATTTTTACAACCTTCGCAAGAATCGGAACAGATCAGGAATCGATTGCGGCTTTCACCAGAAGACCCACTGTCAAGGATTTTTCTCCACCCAGAATCCAAGAGGATGGGATAATAGCATTCCCACATGCTCTTAAGACGGACATTTTTGTTCCAGCAAGAGCCAGGACCTCCGGACTAAACCCTATCCCCTTTTTTGAATTCCAAGTTTTTGTGGTGTCCTATGGCCTTATTTAATTTACAACAAACGCGGATAATAGACCATGACATTCAAGGTCCTACTTTAGAGGTAGTAAGCCGTTTGGCAAATCCATGCAACCACGCTACCAACAAACAATTAGTGTTAATACCCTTTTCCATTTTACGAAAGGGATTCGCCGGGTTTACGATATCTTGGCTAAGGGGTACCGAGCTAATTACTGCAGCGAACGTGTTCCCCTTCAATTTTTTGAACGAACGGAGCAATTAGCGATCCCCATGGTATGCTTCTGCGACTTACCCTTGTCTTTGATAAAAAATCATATACGGCGATACGGTGGATTTGGGATGGGATTGGACAAAGAATGGGGTTTTGATAATGGGATAAGTTCTATAAGCTATATTCAACCAAATGCCATTACAAAACGAAAACTCGAAGAAACACTCCAATTTCTTTCGGCCTACGAGAAAAGCAAAATGCAGAGACAAATCACTGATCAACAAATAAACTGGATCGGAGCATAATTGAAGGATTGATGATATGAAACCACAAAACAACTTGGATCGTCGAAATTTCCTAAGGAAAGGTGCACTTGCGGCCGCTGCTTTTACGGTCGTACCCAGGCGTGTACTTGGAGGAGCCGATTATGTTGCACCCTCTGATGAAATCACTAAAGCATTGATCGGCTGTGGAGCAATGGGCCAGGAACATTTACCATTTTATACGAGTCCCGACAGGGATCGGACAGGGGCGCGGGTTGGACGGCTGGTGGCGTTGTGTGATGTAGACAGGCAAAGGCTACAAAGTACTCTTGGTAAAGTAAAAGAAGGGGTGAAGGCGTACCACGATTTCCGTGAGCTTTTACAGCAACCGGGCGTAGATGTAGTACACATTGCAACTCCCCCTCACTGGCATGGCGTAATGGCTAAGATGGCCGCCGAGGCCGGAAAGGATATCTGGTGTGAAAAACCCATGACCCGCACAATCGGAGAAGGCAAAAGACTTGTTGAGGCTGTCCAGCGAACAGGAAGAATGTTCCGTGCTAATACATGGTTTCGATTCAGGGCTGATTTCTATGGTTTGGGCACAACAGTGAAACCCCTTAAGAAACTCATTGACAGTGGGGCATTGGGGTGGCCATTAAAGATCACCGTAGGTGGAGTAACAGGATATAACTGGAAGTTTTTCTGGAAAGGTGAGCATAACCTGAAGGGAATGCCGGTGCCGGATCATTTGGATTATGATTTCTGGCTCGGCCCGGCGCCATACAAACCCTATAATCCAAACAGGGTGCACTCCAAATTCCGGGGGTACTGGGATTATGATGGAGGTGGTCTTGCTGATATGGGACAGCATTATCTTGATCCGGTTCAATACATGCTGGGCAAGGATGATACCTCCCCTGTAAGGATCGATATTGATGCTCCACAGCAGCATTACGATGCGGTTGGGACCTGGAGAAGGATAGAATTCACTTATGCCGATGGATGCAAGATCATCCTTGACGGAGCGAATAAGGATAAAGATGCGGCCTACATTGAAGGTCCTGCTGGGAAAGTTTACAAGAACTTCGAATCAACTATACCGGAAGTTGCGAAGCTGGTCGAATCCTTGCCTGATCCTGAACCCCGGATCACTTCATTCCACGAGTCGGTAAGAACCCGCAAGAAATTTGCCTTGAATGAACAAAACGGACATCGTTCAGCCACTATCGTTAATCTTGGCGTGATTGCCCACCGATTGGGCCGGTCGCTCGATTTCGACCCTGTCAAGCAGAAGTTCATTAACGACGACGGGGCCAATGGTCTTATTGATCAACCAATGAGAGGTCCCTGGCAAATTTGATGCATCCTGTTGACAATGAAATTTGATGCAATGAAACATCGTACAACACTAGTTATACTTATTTCTGTCTTGGTTGGTTATAAAGCCAGTGCCCAGGACGTAAGAACACTTGAAACCAAAATTGCTGATCTGCTGGTGCAAATGCCGGTCAACAATTTCGAGCGTCGCAATAAGCTGGCGGAGGAAACCTATAGCCTTGGGGATGAAGGGCTTGCCAAAATTTGTTCCGGGGTGCTCCCTCCAGGAAGCGAAGATGGCATCCAGGAACGGTTTGCTATCGAAAGTCTATCCAAATACTTGAGCCAGGAGAAGCCGTCCGAGAAAACAAAAAAATGGGAGAAGGTATGTATTGAATTTGCCATAAATGGAAATGACAAGGATGTTCAGGCCTTCTTCATGCGCCAGCTGCAATGGATAGGCAGCAGCGCTACGATAGCTGCGCTTACTCCCTACCTGTTGGATGATTTACTGTACAACCCCGCGATTTCAGCCATGAAAAAAGCTGATCTGCAAGAAGCGGGTAAGGTATTTGCTTCCAAGGTTGGCTCTCTTTCAGGGGCATCGAAAATCGAGGCCATAAAGGCCATGGGAGACCTGGGTGTGATGGAAGCCAACGATCTGTTAATTGATATGCTGTCCGATGATAACGAAACAGATCTGCAACGGAATATTTTGAGGGCGCTCGCGTCAATTGGGAGCGTTGACTCCTACAAGCCCTTATCAAATGCCGCGAAGAAAAGTAGATACCAGCCTGAGTTTACGGGTGCAACCATGGCCCTGTTGGAGTATGCCAGAACCCTTGCTGCCAATGGTAATACCGATCTGAGCAACCAGATTTGTTTGAGCCTGATGAAGAAGTGTAAAGTTCCTTCCACATTGCATTTCAAGTCCTATGCCCTTGAGATCTATGCGGATAATGTAGGCTTTGATGATGCCCTGCCCCAACTGGTAAAGGCAATGAAGGATGAAAATAAGGCTTACCGGATGAGCATTATTCAGTACGCGATAACCAAACAGAGTCCTTCGAATTCCTGGGTGAAGGAACTGGCCGTCACCAAAGATCCCGAGGTCAAGGCCGAAATTATATTCCTGCTGGCATCTTTAAAAGACCAGACAACAGTTTCTTCGATCACGCCATTCCTGGATAACCCGGATCCCAGGGTGCGAACCGAGGCCATAAGTGCGATCGCATCCATTCAGGGTTCGGCAGCTATGGACGAAATTGTTTCCTACCTTTTCAAGTATTCCACAGAGCCCGATTTAAAGACAGCCAAAAATGCCCTGCTTTCCATTGCTAGTGCCGAAAACATGAAACCAATTGTCGATAGGATACCCGGAGCTCCTGAACCGGCCAAAGTGGTTTTTATGGAAATCCTGGCCGAAAAAGGCAGTCCGGATTTTTTTCCGGTGCTCATGGACAATGCCCGGGGGGAGAGTGCCGGGGTAAGCTTGGCTGCGATAAAGGGTTTGAAAAGAGTGGCTACCGACAAGAACTTAAGCAGCCTCCTGAACTTCCTTGGTGAAGATCAAGACTCATTGTCCACTGCGGAAATACAACAAGCGATCATTGTGGCAGTAAACACCTCATCCGATAAAAAGAAGCAGGTGGAAATGGTATTGTCCGATATGGAAAACGCAGAAAACAGAACTTCCTATATCCCTATTCTATCGGGTGTAGGAGGGCAAAGGAGCCTTAACTCTGTAAAGAAAATATACGATAGCGGGCAGGATGAAGTGCGTGATCTTGCCCTTCAAGCCCTGGTAAATTGGTCAGAGTCTGCTGTGATCCCTATTCTTTTCGATATATGCCAAAAAACCGGCTCCGAGCTTGCCTTCGGAGGATATGTTGAGCAGGTGAACAGATCAATGCTTCCGGCTGACCAGAAACTCCTGCAGCTCAGGAAAGTTATGCCGCTTGCCACAAACAATGATCATAAGAATATGGTTATTTCTTCCTGTGGCAGCATCAAAACCTTGCTGAGTTTGACATTTGTGTCCGGATATATGGAGGACGAGCAGCTTAGCCAGAGTGCTGCCATTGCCGCGATAAATGCTGCCTTACCCTCCCGGGTCAAAAATGACGGCCTTTACGGGGACATAGTCAGGGATGTTTTATCCAGGGCCAAGGAAATCATCACCGGTCAGGAGAGTGATTATATCAAAATTGACATTGAAACCTACCTAAAGGAAATGCCTGTAGAACAAGGATTTGTTTCCATCTTCAACGGGAAAGACCTCAACGGATGGCAGGGTCTGGTTGAGAATCCAATTGCCCGGGCTAAAATGAACCACAAGGAGCTTGCGGAAAAACAGGCAGAGGCAAATAACCTGATGGTTACCAATTGGAAAGTCCAAAACGGGACGATCGTTTTCCAGGGAAGCGGATATGACAATATTTGCACCAAAAAAGAGTACGGGGATTTTGAAATGATTGTGGACTGGAGGATTGGCAGGAATGGGGATAGCGGGATCTATCTGAGAGGATCTCCCCAGGTCCAAATTTGGGACACATCCCTGGTGCAAGATGGTGCTCAGGTAGGCTCGGGAGGACTTTACAACAATCAGAAGAATCCCAGCAAACCATTAAAGGTGGCTGATAACACCATTCCTGACTGGAATACATTTCGCATTGCTATGATTGGCGAGAAAGTGACCGTATACCTGAATGGTGTTATGGTGGTTGACAATGTTGTCCTGGAGAATTACTGGGACCGGAATATCCCTATTTCTCCCACCGGTCCTATAGAACTGCAAGCTCACGGAACCGACATCGCTTTTCGTGATGTGTATATCAGAGAGATCCCTGGGGTTGAACTTAGCCCTGAAGAGAAAGAGGAAGGCTTTACCTTGTTATTCAATGGGAAGAATTTGGATGGTTGGACGGGTAACATGATAAGCCACATAGTTGAAGATGGCACAATAGCTATTCGTCCGGAGCTTGGAGGAAGTGGTAATCTTTACACCGAAAAAGAATATGCTGATTTTAATCTCCGGCTTGAATTCAAGCTAATTCCTGGCGCTAATAATGGCCTGGCAATACGAGCCCCCCTCCAGGGCAATGCTGCCTATCAGGCCATGGAATTCCAGGTACTTGATAACACTGCCCCGCAATATGCAGACCTGGAGCCCTATCAATATCACGGCTCCGTATACGGTGTTATTCCAGCAAAACGGGGTTACCAAAGACCGGTTGGTGAATGGAATGAGCAAGAGGTGATCGTGGATGGCACAAAAATTAAAATAATCCTCAATGGGACAGCCATTGTCGATGGAGATATAGCTGAATTCATTAAGAACGGGACGCCCGATGGGCAGGATCATCCCGGTTTAAACCGTAAAACCGGACACATCGGATTTCTCGGTCACGGATCACTACTCTGGTACCGGAATATTCGGATCAAAGACCTGGCCAACCAGTTGAACAAATGAATGAATAAATGAATTTGGAAGTAATCCAATCTTGGCAGGCATTGCGCAACCCATGGAATTATGGCAGGTCCATGAATAAAAATATCAAACTAATCCTGCCATTCGTTTATTTGACATGTTCGTATTCATTTGCCCATGGTCAGGGTACGCTGCAAACACATCTGATTTGCAAAATCCGGCACCTGTAGTATCTTCATTCTGCTCGGATTCTGACCGGCCCTTGCGCCGTAGGAGGGGCTGCCTCCCTTTCTTTAAATCAGGAAGCCATGGGGTTTAGGCGTCAGCAGCAAGGCAATATCGCAGTTCTGCCAGACAATGGCAACGGTTCTCCTAAAGTGGATTTCCACCAGATTTGCTCTTGGGCTTCCTATTCTGCAGTATTACCTCTAGTGCTACCTGGAACCTGGGCATCGAGGGTTGAAAATTGAAGGTTTGAATGCAATCTGTGATCTGATTTCTGGGATCACCTTTTTGCCCTTAGTCGAGTCCGTTTTCTTGGGGTGCACTGAAATATTTCCCAGGTCATTTCGTTATTTGGATATGGAAAGCGAACAATTAAAGAACGGGGAGAAAGACATGGTCAAAAAGAAAATCGAACATTTCAGGCATTTTGGGAAAATGCTCTGGATTCAAACCAAACTTAGGATCATCAGCTCCAAGCTGTAAGGGACACACCCGATTTAGCTTATAAAAGAGCTAAACCATCCAACTATTTGCTCTTTTGCCCTGGTGGCAGTAAAATTGGGCTACTCAAGCGCCGTTTATCGGTACCAAATAGTCCAGTCAATGAAAATCGCCATCATAACCGGAGCGGGCTCCGGCATAGGTAAAGCTGTAGCCCTGACCCTGCTGACAGAGGATTATGCGGTTGTATTAGCCGGACGCAGGGAAGAGGCTTTAAAGGCAGCGATCGCGGAATCCGAGGCCGATGAGGCGAGGGCCCTGGCGGTTGTGACCGATATTACCAATCCCAATTCCGTAGCCGCCCTTTTTCAAACTACCAAGTCGACATTCGGTCGATTGGATCTTCTGTTTAATAACGCTGGAATAAATGCCCCTGGTGATTTACTGGAAGATCTGAACTATGAAGATTGGAAGGCCGTGGTCGATACGAATCTGACAGGAGCCTTTTTGTGCACTCAACAAGCCTTCAGAATAATGAAGAACCAAGTTCCAAGGGGTGGTCGTATCATTAACAACGGTTCCATCTCGGCCTATATGCCTCGACCGAATTCAATAGCCTACACGTCTACTAAACATGCCGTCACCGGTCTGACCCGATCCACTTCGCTCGACGGAAGGAAGTATGACATTGTTTGTGGCCAGATTGATATTGGCAACGCCGTTACTGAAATGACCGGAAAAATGTCCAAAGGAGTACCTCAGGCCGATGGATCGCTGGCTCCTGAGCCCACTATGGATGTCGGTCATGTGGCGGAAACGGTAGCTCAAATGGCGCGGTTACCGTTGGAAGCGAATATACTCTTTGTTACCGTAATTGCTTCCAGCATGCCGTTTGTAGGAAGAGGATGACGTCATTAAAACAGTGCAACAGTAAAATAGTAAACCGTCCTCAATTCTCAATCGTTAATCCTCACTCCTCATAACCGTCCACCTGGTGAAGAGAAAGATCAGAAGTACAAATGCCAGTATCCCAACTGCCGGGACCAATAATCCGGCCCAGTGTGTCCCAAAACCTTCCGGGGCCGAACCTTGTACAAAAGCGACTCCGGCAATTCCAATGCCCAGCAGGCCCTCACCGCCAACCAGGCCTGAACCAAGTAAGATGCCTTTTTCTCTCCGATCGGCCTTCTCGTGAGCATTTCTTGCCTTTCGTTCCAGGATCATTCGCAGCAGGCCACCCATAAATAGGGGAGTGAACGTACTTAGCGGCAGGTAAACTCCTACGGCAAAGGGCAGGCTCGGGATTTTCAAGGATTCGCACAATACTGCGATGCCGATCCCGATACCTACAAGGGTCCAGGGCAGAGCATTTTGAAGAACTCCCTCAATGACTACCATCATAAGAGTAGCTTGAGGGGCTGGAAGCTCCTTGGTTCCAAATCCATAGGCCTGATCCAACAGGATCACTGCCAAACAAACAAAAACAGAGGAGGTCAGAACTCCGGCTAGCTCACCGATTTGTTGACGCCTGGGCGTTCCGCCCAAAAGAAAACCTGTTTTGAGATCCTGAGAAGTGTCTCCCGCGATGGAAGCTGCAATTGCCACTACGCAGCCAACAGTAAGGGCAGTAACCTTTCCCAAATCATCTGTCCAGCCTAAAAACAAGAAGATGGATGACGTGAGCAGCAGGGAAGCTATGGTCATACCGCTGGTTGGGTTCGAAGTGACTCCAACCAGGCCCACAATCCGTGAAGAAACGGTAACAAAGAAGAAAGCAAATATTACTATGAGGATTGAACCCAAAAATCGGATTCCAATATTATCCACACTTCCGAAGACGTGAGGCACGATAGCCATAGCCAGGGCAACCAGTCCGGCACCGGTTCCTACAACCCACAAGGGCAGGTCCTGGGCGGTTCTAGGCAAAACAATGTTGGCGGAATCCAGCCTGGCCTTCAACTGTCGAGTGCCGATACGGAAGCTTTCGATCATAGTTGGTATTGACCGCATCAAAGTGATGAAGCCTCCGGTGGCTACCGCCCCGGCGCCAATGTAGCGGATGTAGCGGGTCCAAATCAATCCGGGGGTCATATCGGGTATCAATTGGATCGTTTCCGGATACAGAGGCTCTGATCTCCCTTCGCCCCAATAGGCAATAGCCGGTATTATTACCAGCGACGACAAGGCCCCGCCGCCAACCATGATTGCCGAGATCCGTGGTCCCAGAATGTACCCAACCCCAAAAAGAGCGGCAGAAATGTCCAGGCCAATCTGGGCCTTTTTGATGACTGGCAGAGCAAAATGAACATCTCCGGGAATAATGCGGATCCAGCTGGTGAGCAATTTGAGCAATGCGCCTAAGCCTAAGCCAAGGAATACGTTTCGGGCTCTGCCTCTTCCGGTTTCGCTAGCAACCAGAACCTCGGCACAGGCCGTGCCCTCGGGATAGGGCAGACGGCCATGCTCCTTTTGAATCAGGAATCTTCGTAACGGTATCATGAAAAGGACTCCTAATAGCCCGCCGAACATGGCAAGTAATGTCATCTGCACCAAGGATGGGTCCAGTTCCCAAAGGAATAGCGCTGGTAAGGTGAAAATCACACCGCTGGCCACCGAACTCGACGCAGATCCAACAGTTTGTGAAATATTAGCCTCCAGGATGTTTGACTTCTGACCAAAAGCCTTGAGAGCCTTAAATGCAGCCACTGTCATTACGGCAACCGGAATCGACGTTGATATGGTGAGCCCGGCCCGCAGCCCCAGATAGGCATTGGCGGCTCCAAAAAGGATCCCGAAAAATATGCCAGTCAGGATGGACTTTATCGTGAATTCGAGAGGACTTTCTGTGGCCGGTACGTAGGGTTCATATTCCTGTCCAGGGGGAATGGGTTGATAAGCCTGCTCGTTTAAGCCTGGTTTTTGTGGATCCATGGGATATCAAAAACGGGAATGGGCTTGAAAGTACTGAACCTGAAAATAAAATCAAAAAAAGAAAGATGATCCAGTGCTAAGGGTTAGATAAGGGGTTTTGTTATGGTTCTTTACCTAAAGGCTGGTAAGGAATTGGTTACCCGTTGAACTGTTGAATTGTTAAACCGCTTTACTTGTTTGACTTTGAATGTTTAACTGACCAAGTGACGCCCCAAGAAGGCCTTGACTATCCACTATTGACTATTGACTTTAGGATTCTCTGAGGGGACCCGATTCGGATTTGACCTGATTGTTTCTCAAAAAAGGGGGCAGAATGCTCAGAAAATCCAGGTTGGGTTAAAACCGTAGACAATCGCCGAATATTCTCTCGAGGTCAGAATGGCTCAGGTATTCGGAGCAGTTTTTAGCGGACGATCTTCGCAGTTGCAGGTGTGCCTCACGAAGTTCCGCTTTTAGAGTCGTTACCTTTTCCTTGACCATGAACCATTTGCCGAGGCCGATGATTGCCGTCAGAGTTAGAATAAAATTGAGAATTTCCATTTGGGGATAAATTCTTTTTCTAGAAGACGCCTAACCAAAGGAAAAGACTCAAAAGTAATAAAACATTAGCCCACGGCGTTCGGGCATCCGAAGAAATCATTGCCTACATCAATCCATCTATCCACCAATCCAAATTGACCCATGGGCCCACTGGCCCATCAATCCATTAACGCATCAATCCGGTAACCCATCAATTCATTTATGGTTCAAAAGCCACAGAATAACATTGGATTCAATGCCATTTTAGTAAATGTTTGTTACATTTGAGCGGTAGAAGGCAAGTTGGCAGCTATGGGTTGGAAGTGTTCGATTTCAGTATTTGCCCTTTCGGCAGTTGTTTTGTTGCCGCCATGTTGGGCCCAACACTCGGTGGCCCGTCAATGGAATGACGCCCTTCTTGAAGCCATTCGAGTGGATTTTGCACGGCCCACCGTCCACGCAAGAAATCTTTTCCACACATCGGTCGCTATGTATGATGCCTGGGCGGCCTATGATGACAAAACCAACACATTCTTACTAGGGAATACGGTTGGGGGATTTACCTGTGATTTTGATGGTATAGGCATACCCCAAGATGTTCAGGCGGCCCGGGAGGAGGCAATCAGTTACACTGCCTACCGCTTGCTCACTCACCGTTTTGAATTCTCTCCGGGTCGTTTTGAGTCTATGGAGCGGTTTGATTCATTAATGGCTGCCCTGGGTTATGACGCGACGATTACATCGACTGATTATGTGGCCGATTCCGCGGCGGCTTTGGGTAATTATATAGCCCAGTGCTTGATTGACTTTGGTCTACAAGATGGATCCAACGAACAGGATTTTTACGAGAATCAGTTTTACGAGCCGGTAAACCCGCCCTTAATTCCGGCATTGAACTGCAACCCCAATATTCTGGATCCTAACCGTTGGCAACCCTTGACCCTGGAAATCTTTATCGACCAATCCGGAAACGTGATTCCGGGGGCCACTCCTGATTTTTTAGGTCCCGAGTGGGGCCAGGTCACCCCATTTGCTCTCACTGAAGCTGATCTGACAATCCGCGAGCGCGACGGCAATGAATATTGGGTCTACCATGATCCGGGTGCTCCTCCTTACCTTGACACCACTCAAATTGGGGGGCTTTCCGAAGAATACAAGTGGGGAAATTCACTAGTTTCCGTTTGGTCGGGGCAACTGGATCCCACTGATACGGTTATGTGGGATATTTCACCAGCGACAATTGGCAACAATCCGGACTTTCCGGAGACTTTCGAAGCTTACCGCGAGTTTTACGATTTGCTAGGCGGTGGCGATCCCAGCCTCGGACATGATATGAATCCTCACACTGGTGAACCGTACGAACCCCAGATCGTTCCTCGGGCTGACTATGGCCGGGTTTTGGCCGAATTCTGGGCTGACGGACCGGACTCAGAGACACCGCCCGGGCACTGGTTTACAATTCTCAACTATGTTAACGACCATCCTCTGGTTGAAAAACGGTATCGTGGTGAAGGATCGGTTCTATCCGACCTTGACTGGGATGTAATATCCTATTTTATCCTTGGTGGTGCCATGCATGACGTAGCTATTACGGCTTGGGGAATCAAAGGTTGGTATGATTACATTCGGCCGGTCTCAGCAATCCGCTTAATGGCCGACCGGGGACAGAGTTCGGATTCGACTCAATCAAACTACGATCCGGGTGGAATTCCATTGGTCGACGGATTTATCGAAGTGATTGGGCAGGGAGATGCACTCGCCGGGGATAGTTCCCAAAACGTGGGTAAGATCAAATTGTATGCCTGGCGCGGACCCGATTTCATAGACGATCCTGAAACCGATGTTGGCGGAGTAGCTTGGATACTAGCTGACAATTGGTGGCCTTATCAAAGACCGACCTTCATAACTCCACCATTCGCGGGTTATATTTCCGGTCACTCGACCTATTCTCGGGCAGCGGCCGAAGTATTGACCATGCTTACCGGCGATGAGTTCTTCCCTGGAGGAGTAGGAGAGTTTGTCGCTAAGAAGAATGAATTTCTGGTCTTCGAAGACGGTCCCAGTGTTGATGTGATCCTTCAATGGGCTACTTATCGGGATGCCTCGGACCAGACCAGTCTTTCACGCATCTGGGGCGGCATCCATCCACCAGCCGACGATATTCCCGGTCGTATTATCGGTGAGGAGATAGGCGTGAGCACATTCCTATTTGCCGAGACCTTTTTTGCCTCCAGGATTACCGGATTTTCTGAAAATCCTACGGAGGCTGCCGTGACGATCTTTCCAAACCCTGTAAGGTCAGGGGAGGATCTTATCATCTCCATTGAAAAAGGAATTTATGACTTCCGAATGATGAACCTACAGGGGCAGGTGATGCGGGAAGAGGCGATAGTCCCCCGTGGGAAATCTTCTATCTACAGATTTTCGACCGCAGGAATTGCTCCCGGATTATATTTACTCGGTCTGTCGGGTACCTCGACCAGGGCAGTTAGAAAGGTTATTGTCCGATGACTTCCGGCGGTCAGCCTACGCCGCTGTGTTGGAGTGTACCCGGATAATTTGTTAACTTCAGTTCGCAACTTAATAATCCTCTCAAACCATGAAATCACGCAGACGAATCTGGATGTACTTGGTAGCTGCTGGCTTATTCACTTTTTGCTCCACCAAGACGGACAAGTCAGTGGAAGTCGACGACGAGCCCGGCATATCTGCGACGGGTCAAACTGATGATGGCTGGATAACCCTATTTGACGGCAAGACCCTGGACGGCTGGAAAAGATATAATGCCGATGAAATTGGCAGCCTTTGGAGGGTGGAGGATGGCGTAATTGTCTGTGCCAGTTCGGGTGGAGAAGAAGCGACAGAGGACGGAGGCTCACTGATTACCGTTGAACAGTTTGATAATTTCGAGCTCGAAGTCGACTTTAAACTTTCTCCTACCGGCAATAGTGGAATTCTCTATCACATCTTTGAAAAACCGGAATACCGCCGCGCTTACGAGACCGGTCCGGAGTACCAATTGCTTGATGACTTAGGTTTTCCCGAAGAGCTCAGGGATAATAGGAAGACCGCCGGCAACTTCGATATGCACGCCGCCGCTGCCGATAAGCCATTGAAGCCTCCAGGGGAATGGAATACTGCGAAAATAGTGTATGACAAAGGAAAGGTCGAACATTGGCTTAACGGGGCCAGGGTTCTGCAGTTTGAGCAGGGCAGTCAAGACTGGCAGGAGCGGCATAGCAACAGCAAGTGGGCGGGCTTTGATGGATGGTGCGAATACGATAAAGGGTCCATTGGATTACAGGATCATGGTAATTATACATGGTTTAGAAATATAAGAATCAGAAAGCTTTGAATTGGTGAAAAAAGGATCTCCTGATAGACTTACTTCAGCCTTCCTCGAGGTAAAAATAGCAAATCCTAAGCGTGAAATCTTAAGCAGCAAATTTCAAACAGCCCTCAGTGTGAGATTTCGGATTTACAATTTATTTATGATTTAGGATTAGAATTTTGTGATTTACCATCGTGCTTTATTTCAGCATTCCCGAATGGATGTTCAATGTTCAGTCCTTCTTACTTCCTTTCCTACTCCCCTGATACAACTCATATTTATGCAATTTGCATTCGAGGGGACCGTTGAAGAGCTTGATCTTCCTGGTCGGGCGTAGTGCAACATTTTTTAATGCTTCCGGATTGGCGCTGATGATCCAGGCATCGTGGCCGGGGTAATGGTGTTTGAGCCTGGTCCCTATGTCGCCATATAGAGCTATCAGATCCTTTTGAACATCCTGCCGCTCCCCGTAAGGTGGATTAATAACCACCACGCCCTGGTTGGATCTTGCTTCGGATTTCAGGAAATCCAGCTTGCGAAACTTGGCAATGTCATCTACAGAGGCGTTGCGAGCATTGTCCTGGGCTATTTGGACAACTTTTAAGCCCTTATCATGTCCCAAGATTCGACCGCCTGATCGTGTCCTACGTTTGCGGGCATCGCTCTTAATGTCGGCCCACAGCCGCGGCTGGAAATCGAGCCACTTTTGAAACGCGAAATCACGACGAAAACCGGGAGGGGTGTTCGAGGCGATAAGAGCTGCTTCGATGGCTAAAGTTCCTGAGCCGCACATAGGATCATAAAAATCCTTCTCTGGATTCCATTCAGTAGTTAATATGATCCCGGCAGCAAGGACCTCGTTGATGGGAGCAAAGGAATGTTGGATCCTGTAACCTCGCTTGCTGAGTGGCCGACCTGCGGCATCGAGGGAAACCGTACATCGGGTTTCTGCCATGTGAATGTTGATCAACAAGTCGGGGGTTTGAGTATTCACTGAGGGTCTCACCCCATTCCGCTCCCTGAACTGGTCCACTACTGCATCTTTTGATTTGAGAGCCAGGTACTTGGAATGGGTAAAGGTTTTTCCACTCACGACACCGTCAATGGCGAAAGTGTTTTCGGAAGTGAGATATCTGGACCAATTGATCCTTTTGAGGCTTTGGTACAATTGTTCTTCGTCTCTTGAATCAAAGACGGCAACGGGCTTCAATACTTTTAATGCTGTGCGAAGCCACAGACAGCATGTGTACATCAAGGTGGTATCCCCGGTGCACCTGACCGCCCGATTAATCACGAATACGTCCTTAGCCCCCAGGGCTCGCAACTCCTTTGCAAGCACCTCTTCTAAACCAAAAAGAGTAGTAACAATAAGATCGAAAGTAGCTATTGATCTGGAATTAGGATTTTCAAAATTATTTACTTGCGGTTCTTTTGGGGTTTAAAGGTAGCTACAAATTGAGTATACCCTCACGAGTCTTTCACTCTTTGATTGGTGATCCTCCTTGCGAAAATTTAAAATTAACAATCGCACCGTTGGTAAAATTGCAATCGCTGGGCTCAAAACACAGGTAATTTCGCGGCCAATGCATTTTTTTATTCTTTTTAGGTTAAAATTAAGTCCATCAGTTGTCATAAATACAGCTATTCCATAATTTAGCGCCGCTTTTAAGACTCATTTTAATATGAACTCTAAAGAGGGAATAAAAATGTCCCGGGCCTTCACGAGATCCAGTCTATCGATACATTTTCCTATGGGGTCGGTGATAGGGAGCCTCGATTAGAATTCCCATATCAGCCTTGGATAATGGTTGGAAAAGATAACTAGAAGATCGCAGGGCTGCATCCAATGCAGATCCGTACAAGGTTTCTGCGCGGATCGTAAAGACAGTAAAATCGGGCGGCCAGGTAGAAGCTTGACAGCTCAAGGTGGTGCTTTAGCTGGGGGGGGCATCCTTTAGGGATGCTCCTTTTTTTATTTGCATAACTCGTTGATGGCCTTCTGCGCTTGGATCATACCAAGATCCAACGCCTGTCTAAGGTCTGTGCAGGCCCCTTCAATCTGTTTTGAGTAGTGTTTTGCCAGCCCTCGGTTGTAATAGTTATCTGCTTTGTCCGATTGAATTGTAATCGCCCGACCATAATCCAAAATGGCGTTTGGGTAGGATTCAAGCTTGAATAGGACATTGCCCCGACTGGAGTAGGCTGCACCCAGACCAGGATCCAGAGCCAGGGCCTGACTAAAATCATTGTAAGCCCTATTGAGGTCCTGCAATTTCTCCAGTGCCAACCCCCGGTTATACCAGCAATCTGGATTTTGGTCATCCAACCGCAAGGCTGAATCATAATCAAAAAACGCCGATCGGAAATCGCCGTTATTAAAATAGGCCAACCCCCTTTGAGTATAAGCGGCCGACAGCGCTGGATTCTGGCGAATAAGCCGGGAGAAGCAATAACCAGCGAGTCACTTTCAGCGGCTTGAACAGCGATGGCCAGGTTGTAGGCTGCTACCGGGTTGTCCGGATCCAAAGTCAGAGCCCTGTTGAAGTCACTTGCCGCTGCTCCAAAGTTGTCTAAGGCTTGACAGGAAAGTCCTCGATTTATGTAATACATCGCCTGGGAAGGATCGGCTTCAACGGCCCTTTCATAAGATTGGATGGCCTGATTGTGCTGGTCCAATTTGGTTTGAGTCAAGCCCAAATAGTTAAATATCTCGCCTTGGTGGGTTGTTTTCATGGTGGTAAGCCCGGTTGCACCGGATTCTCCAACCGGTACTTTGAAATAAACGGCCTGAGTTGGACCCACTGGTAAGACCAATAAACGGGTCAGATCCTGGAGGGCCAGTTCATAGTGTCCTAGTTGGTACCTCAATACGGCTCGCCCAAACAAGGCCTCCGCCATATCCGGATTGAGATTTACAAGGACATTGTAGTCAAGAAGGGCACCGTCAAGATCCTTGAGATTCTCCTTGGCCAATGCTCTGAGAAAGTAAGGTTCCGGATTGTAAGGTCGCTTCCAGATACTCGAATCCAAATACTTGATGGCTTCATGATACTGTTCCTTTTCCAGCAGTCTTCGCCCTTTTTCAAATTCCTGGATCGCTGATTTTGAATTTTTGTCCGAGGCTTGGCCCAGAACTTGGATAGACAAAACCATAAAAACATAAACAAGCGATCTCATTATGCCTAGTTAAGAGACACCTAATATAGGTACGTTTTGCAGAGATAAGCGTTGATTACAATGTAGCGCCCAAAGTGCTACTGGAGGTACTTATCAACAAGATTATTCCATTCTTCCTTCAAAGAGATCTCCGGCTGTGGCTCGCCTGCTCGTTGGTACCAGTATGACGCGTTCCCTTGATCCCCTTCCTTTCGATGCAGGTAGGCGTGGATCAAAGACCCATCAGGTGAGGATATGTCTTGAGCAATGTGATGGGCCTCTTTCCAATCTCCCTTGCCATCATGCCAAAGGGCCAGAACCAACGGACTTAACTCCTTGGGAGGTCCGTCATTGTCTAAACTCGTTTGGAGTTCGGCACGGGTCATTATATGGGATTGTGGATGTTGGATTAACAATTTACTTTTTTTACTTCACTTTTTTAGATTTTGACCCAACTTGGAGGTAAGAGATGATAAACACTGTAGTTTTTGACATAGGTGGAGTTCTAATAGATTGGAATCCATCGTATCTGTATCGTAAAATCTTTCAAAGCGAAGATGAGATTGAGTACTTCCTGACCGAGGTGTGCCACCCGGAATGGAATGCAGAGCAGGATGCAGGAAACTCGCTCAAAGAAGCCACGGAAGAGCGAATTGCGAAGTATCCGCATTTGGAAACTCAGATCCGGGCCTATTACGACCGGTGGTCCGAGATGCTGGGTGGAGCAATAGAACCCTGTGTGATGATTTTAGAGAATTTGGTTGCCAATCCCGATCTTAAAGTTCTAGCCCTTAGTAATTGGTCTCAGGAAACGTTTCCCGTAGCAAGAAGAAATTTCCCCTTTTTGCGATGGTTTGACGGAATAGTACTTAGTGGGGAGGAGAAAGTGAAGAAACCGGATCCTCGCTTGTACCAGGTGCTTTGCGATCGGTTTTCAGTCGATCCCACCGGTAGCATATTCATTGATGATACTTATTCCAATATAATTACCGCCAGGGAAATGGGTTTCAAAACAATACACCTGCAGGAACCCAAACTACTTGGCCAGGAGCTCTCAATTCTATTGGACTAGAGCCCAACCTGAAAAATTCGCTCAAGAAATTGTTCGAACGGAAGGGGGTCGTGATATTTTGAATCGCTGTACCGGGTAGCCAGTATTTTTATGCAGTTTGGCTGCTCGTCTACCAGTACATGTTCAATTAGAATGTTTCCGTACAATTGGTGAGCTTTTGTACCTGTATTTAAAGTGTAATCAGGTTTTAAATAGTGTTTTTGGACAGTTTCAATGTACTTCGCACTCTCGTAGATAATGCGGTCGGAGACATAGGATTTGTATTTCAGTTGGATGGTCCTCTCTTTCATGAAGTCAAAAAGAAACTCGAAGTCCATGGGGTCACAAAGGTTATGGTAACCAAATTGTGCTCCGCTTGCCTTGGGAGTTTCATAGAGGGAAACTAACGATTCCCGATTCGGAGTGTATTTGCTTAGTTCATATTGACGAAAAAAGAATTGTAGCATTTCAGTGCACTGGGAACTCTTAGTCCATTCCTGGTAGACCTGCTGAAATTGGGCGGATCTTATAATCAACTCCTGGTTCAGTATCTGGCGTCCTCCCGGTTTCGGGTCGGAGGATGGTCGCAGCGAGAGGGATTGAAATAATTTGTCAAACAATGCCATTCTTATCAGAGATAATTAAACTATCGCATTCATAACTTCTATTATACAACTGTAAATTAACCACTTATGAAAAAATAAATCCCGAAATCCTTTTTCCTGCATTTAACCTTTAAGGCTTAGGTTGGTTTATGTCCTTAACCCTGCGAAATTGTCCTGGGAGCTAAGTTAGTTTAGAACTTTACCGGGCTTAAAACGTTAACTTCCTTGAGGTAATTTAACGTGAGTTCGATATAAAATAGAGTAGTTTATTGATAGAAAAAAGGCAGAAAATTAGTATATTAAGTCATTGACAATCAACAAAATAACTAATATTTCTACCTATGTTAACTGCTACTAAAATTACTGAAATTTTTTGTTCCATTGACGATTTTTGTCTGGATTTTGTCCCAAAATTGGAAAAAAGATTGCTGGGAAGTAAAAAGCGCAACAAACCTGGTAAGCTTTCTTTATCCGAAGTAATGACTATACAGGTCTTGTTCCAGATCTCAGGATATCGAAATTTCAAGACCTTTTACAACACATACGTTTGTGGCCACTTGCGCTCCTTCTTTCCTGATGTGGTAAGCTATAACCGAATGGTAGAACTTTGTAGTGGAAGTCTTCTGCCAATGGCTATTTATCTGAAAACACAAGGGACTGGACAGTGTACAGGTATAAGTTTTATAGACAGCACTCCGTTAAGGGTCTGTCATAACAGACGGATCCATAACCATAAAGTATTTGAAGGGTTAGCTAAAAGAGGCCATTGTTCCATCGGATGGTTCTACGGGTTTAAGCTCCATCTTATCACTGCTGATACGGGTGAAATCATCGATTTTATGCTCACACCGGGCAATGTGGATGACAGAAAGCCTCTTAAAATTGAACGGTTTATTAAGAAATTATTCGGAAAGCTCTTTGGTGATAAAGGCTACATCAGTAAGGAACTTTTTAAAAATCTGTTCTTCCGCGGAGTCCATCTGATAACCAAACTCAAACGCAATATGAAGTCCTCATCCTTAACCCCCATCATGGATGCTATAATGCTCCGTAAAAGGGCTATTTGTGAGACTATCATTGATCAACTTAAAAACATCTTCCAGATTGAACACTCCAGGCACAGGAGCCCAACTAATTTCCTTACCAACCTTTTCTCGGCTTTAATCGCTTACAACTTTTGCGAAAAAAAGCCCTCAATCAAATTGAACTACCAGGACACCGGTCAACTCTTTCTCGCTCTTTAATCATTCCTTATTGTCGAACTCACGTTAATTTAAGAACATGAATTCAATAGTTCTGGTGATTATTTGCTCTCTTATGTTCAGTGATAAACAATATTTTGCTAAAATGGAAAAGGTAACGTTTGGCGCCGGATGTTTCTGGTGTGTGGAAGCAGTATTTCAAGAGTTGGATGGAGTGGAGTCGGTGGTTTCCGGATACACCGGTGGAGAGAACCCCAATCCAACTTACAAAGAAGTATGTAGCGGCTTATCTGGACATGCAGAGGTAGCCCAAATTACGTACGAGCCTGATAAGATTACATTTTCCCAACTGCTGGAGGTGTTTTGGCAGACTCACGATCCAACTACCCTAAATCAGCAAGGGTATGATGTGGGTAGTCAGTACCGTTCCGCAATTTTTTACCACAGTGAGGAGCAGCGGGAAATAGCTCAAAGGTTCAAAGACGAACTTGACAATTCGGGTGCTTGGGATGATCCAATTGTCACCGAGATCGTACCCCTTACCCGATTTTATGAAGCTGAGGACTACCACCAGAATTACTACGATCTAAATGGCGCCCAGCCTTATTGCACCTATGTCATAAAACCAAAGCTGGATAAGCTCAGGAAGGTTTTTGGTGATAAGCTGAAGAAAATTGAGCAGTGATCAACTAATCCCCGCTGTAGGGGCCTGCCCGTTTGAGAGCCACAATTGGTTGAAATTGTCAAGCACCTGTTTAGGGGTTGGTCTTTTTCGATCGTATTTGAGGCGGGTAACTTCCAGTCGTCCCTTGGTTTGCTTTTCCTTACGGTATCCAAGAAGATGAAACAAGCCCAGTGCCTTTAGAGCAACTTTGGGATTAATCACCATTGTCGCCTCTTTTTCAGGGTGAGCTTTTACTCCTAGCAAGTATCCTAACATTTTGTCCAACTGCAGGTTTCGAAGAGTTTCGGAAATCCGCAGCCAGGTCGGATTAACCTGCCTTACAATAAAAAATCCATCATCCCCCAGTTCCTGATACAATGGCAAGAAGATCCTTCCTGCCAATGGAGCCTCTACCGGGCCCCCTACAGTGTGGGCCACATGCTCTCCCTTTTCAATTCTCTGGAAATTCACGAATTCGGGCTTCATTTTGAAATTATCCACAGGATCAATTTGCTCCCGGTACGTCACTTCAAATATGCGGCGGTGCTCAGGGCTCTCCTTAGCCAGAATCTGGTAAAATCGACTGAATCCGGGTATATCTCCAGGTTTTATGCACTTCAATCGCTTTAGCATCAGCCAGATGAAGGCATGTTGATTTTCGACTGAGGCCCAATCCGTATGTTGACCGGCTTCAAAAAGCAGCGAGGATATGCCCAGTTCGCTCAGTATGCTCAACAGGGTTCCATCCATTTGTTCTTCCAAACCCAGAATTACAGGAACCGGGATTCCTCTAACCAACCTGCGGTTTCGAAGGGTATCGTTAATAGATACGAACGGAACACTCTCCGATGAAGTGGAATGCAGATCAAAAACAAAGATTTCTCTGGTGGCGTCATTTACTACCTGCTGCAGGTAATTCACCATTTCTTTTCTTTGTTCGTCCTCGGCATATTGAAGTGATTTATCATTGATCAACCGATCAATGTAAAGATTCCAATTTCGGTTCAGGTCCTCATCTATGAAGCGTTTGTTTTGTGATAGTGCCTCTAGATTTCCAGTTATACCTATCACGGTGCCCCTGAAATCCGGCTTTAACTGATCCAAGCGCTCGAACACCTTTTTCAGGGCTAATATACCGGATGGTTCATTTCCGTGCATCCCTGCAACAAACAATGCAATTGGCCCAGGTGTTTTGCCCTTGTAGTAACCAATTTGGCGCTCGAGTTGAAAGGTTCGCTCAAAGGAAGTGAACGGCGCCTCAGTCATTTATCTTCATTGGACTTTAACATTCTTTGAAAACCCTGACCGAAACTCGCCTTATAGGTTCGCAGTCGGTTGGTTGTCATTTTGGGCTAACCGCTTTATTATTGAACGCCTGGGGCCTTGTTATTTAAGCAACTGATTGGCACCAGGCGCCACAATTTTTGGTTTTTTGATCCTATTTATAAACAATCTCTTATGAGAGTCCAGCATCCAGCGGTAGCCAGTTCGACGGGTATCACCGGTCTCGAATAATACCTAAATATAAGTCAATGTCCTCACTATTCACACTGGTCCTATTCAGTCCCTGCTTGCTAATTCAACTTCCTGGCAGGAATCCATTCCGGAATTGTCAAACCCAGTTCGCGCCAAAAGCCGGACCCGCCCATTTGGGGAAGAGGTTTACCATAGGAGCCCGAATTGGCTAAACTACCTAAAGCACGTAATCATTTACTTTTGTTAGCTTAGGCTCATCACTTCGCATATCTTGAGGAAAAAAAAAATGGACATGAAGAGCTTGACTTGCCAGCTGCTATTTTGTCCCATTTTGATGAAAGCCCAGATCGCTCGAACCATAAACGATATGGTAACCAGGTCTGAGGTCGAATCACACATCAGGTTCCTTGCCTCGGACGCCATGCGGGGTCGGGGCAATAATTCCCCTGAAATTGAAATCGCCGCCGAATACATCGCCACTAGATTCAGGGTTTACGGCACAGAGCCTGCAAATGGTGAATCTTATTTTCAGGAGGTAGAACTGATGAAGACCACCCCACCTGCCAGTGGCAGCCTGAGTATCGAAGATGAAATTTTACAACAGGGAGTCGACATGCTGGGGATCGAAGGTTTTGGATTTACCAGGACCGGGAACGGTTTTTATGAGCCAGGAATAGAAATTTGCTGCTCCCGTTTTCATCGGGGATACCATTCGGGCGCAATTAGAAGTTTTGAGCATTCACGAGAGCAAGCCGGTAACCCAGTTGAGGATGGAAGTGTATCGCGGCGAAGCGGAGCTTGTATTGGAGGGTGAAGCTTGGTGTTATACTTTCCAAGGCTAAATAGGCAGTTTAATAGTTGCAATGCATCTGAACCACTGGACGACTACTACTTTAACGCTCGGCATGATCGCTGGGGCTTCGGTTCTTGGATTTCGTCATTACGCCCCACCTCAGATAGTACCGGCAACTGCAGCTGCTGGACATTTTTCAGCTGAACGGGCGTCGAGGCACCTGAAAAAGATCACAATCGAACCCCATCCTGTAGGCTCAGAAGGAAATCGGAGGGTCAGAGAATACTTGCTTCAGTCTATCAAGCAACTTGGTCTGGATGGCCAGGTTCAAACAGCCACCGGCATTTCGACGATAGATGGATTGAATGCGGCTACCGTTCACAATGTAATGGCCCGGAAACCCGGCTCAAGGAGTTCTCGGGCCATTTTGTTGGTTGCTCATTATGATGCAGTTCCCCATTCATTTGGGGCTGGGGACGACGGCGCCGGTGTTGCGGCCATTCTGGAAACGGTTCGTGCTCTAAATACTCAACCTGTCCTGACAAATGATCTCATTGTTCTCTTCACTGACGGGGAGGAACAAGGGATGCTGGGAGCCGAGGCGTTCACCGGGCACCCCTGGATGGAGGACGTCGGATTGGTACTTAATTTTGAGGGTCGAGGAAGCAATGGACCCGTCTTTATGTTTGAGACCAGTCGGCAAAATGGCATCCTGATAGAAGAATTGTCCAGGGTCGCCCCCAAGCCTGTAACCAATTCACTCACGTATGAAGTCTACAAGCTTTTACCGAATTACACTGACTTCACGGTTTTCAATTCGATGAAGGACCCACCTCCGGGGTACAACTTCAGTTTCATTCATCAGCATGCTCACTACCATACTCCTCTCGATAATTTTGACCAAGTCGACCTTCGGTCCGTGCAACACCACGGTTCGTATATGCTTTCCCTAGTGCGCCACTTTGGTGATCAGGACCTGACCAACTTAAAGGCGCTTGACCGTATTTTCTTTGCCTTTCCCGGCTTGGGCCTGATCCATTACTCGGGGTTGGCAGGTTATCTTTTTTCCGGATTAAGCGTTCTGCTCTTTGGAGGCCTGGTTTACCTGGCCTTTTCACGAAATTTGATAAACGCCCGGGGGCTATTTTTTGGATCTATGAGTCTGATGGTGATCCTGTTGGTCGGTCCGACACTGATTTTTGCCTGCTGGCAAGGCATTATTCTCTTGTTTCCTCAATATGCTTTAGTTCAGCATGGAGCGCCCTACAATGCCATCTACTATCTGGTGGCCTTCTGCGCACTATCAGGGCTTATCGCAATTGGGGTCGTCTTTGCCTTTCGTCATCGAACCTCGGCCCTGGAGTTTACTGTCGCCTCGCTAATGGTGTGGGTCCTGTTGGGTCTCCTCACCACTTTTTTTCTCGCCGGCGCATCGTTTTTATTTGTTTGGCCATCCCTTGCTGTAATTGTCGCTTTAACCTTGTCTATTTTGCTGGAGGAAGGCCTGCTTCGGTTACTTATGGTTACTGGTTTGGTTGGGTTAGCCGTGGCCCTGTTCAGCCCGATAATTTGGCTTTTACAGGTGGCTTTAACTATACAGCTAATACCGGTTTCGATCGTTCTGGCGGTCTTGCTGATTTGTATCGCCTACTTACCCATAAGCTGGGTTATGGACGCCAATCGCATGCTCTTGCCAACTAGCTTGTCCCTGGTCTGTTTGTCGGGCCTGATTGGAGGAAGCCTCACCGCCGGCTACAACTCTGATCGCAAACAAGGCACTCAAATGCTCTTTGTAATCGATGCGGATCTAAAGGAGGCTAATTGGGTGAGCTATTATTCAGACCCATGGACCCGGCAGTTCTTAGGAAGCAATCCGGCGAAAGGAGACTTGTCCCATCTGAAGTTTTTCCGGAATCCGTTTTACGCCCCAGTATCACCGGGTCAGTATTCCGTGCCGCTGGTGGATTTCAGAGACACGGTCGTAGGGACAGTGAGGGAAATTGAGGTATACATTGTTACACAAGAAAAGGTGAGAAATTTGATGTTTCATTTGGAAGACCAGTCAGTGTCTATTAGACAGTTGGCTATCAACGGAACCCCGGTTCCTGAGCAGGCATATGGGCCGTCTGGTATTCGTACTTATGGAGCAGGCAATTTTCTTAGATTCTTTGGAGTCGCTAACGGATTTACCAAACTGACGCTTTCGGTTGATAGTGGGCAACGACTTGTACTTAGATTGATTGCGCTGATACCCGGATTGCCGGAAGTTGATAGCGATGAAAGAATTCTACCTCAGGATTTAATGCCTAAGCGATTCTCTCACTATACTTTGATCGAAAAAAATTACGAACTCTGACGAGCCGACTCCCTTTGATACAGAAATAGGGGTAAGGTTCCGGCCATTCCGAAAAGCATGGTTAGAAACCAGATCAACCAGGGCCTTTTCAAACCCTGCCGCCCGGACTCGATCCATGTCCAAGTAAAAAAGACTACCACCACGAACAGCAGGTCAACTACGAAAGCAGTGGAGATGTCGTTGACGAACATACCCTGAATGGTTGCCATGGGATTTATCCAAAGCAGTAGGTTTCCGGTTTGAACCGACACCTTGGTAACAAAAATGTTGGGTAGGACGAATCCAATCCCGGATAAAACTAGATAGGTTCTCTTCATATTTCTTAACTGTGAGCCTTTTAAATGCCTAATTCTGTGTGGTCTCTGAATTCGGCCTTCAAGTGTGTCCAATTGCTGAGAAAAAGAGATGGGACCTGGACTAGTCACGAACTCTCGCTGAATAGTAACACCCGGCGGCCAAGAATCCTTATGCCTTTTTAAACGATAAAGATGACAAAAGGATAGATCGAGGGTGCTAGCTCAACGGAGCGTTGAAGTGTTTATGGTATTAGGGCTATAGAACACCTTTGAAAAATCAGGAATTGATTTTCAGATGTTGATAATCCAGGGGCCCGGGGAGTTGGTGATGAGAGCACTTCTATACATGCATTAAAGGGTCCATTAGATTTAACCCGCAGATTCATTGAAGTACCAGGAGAAATACGAAGAGATATTTGATCAGCCCATGGGCGGCCGGCTTACAATAGAAAATTAGCGTTCATAATCAACAGACCCAGGTCCATGCCCGGCTTGGGCTTTTTACGGTTCCGGAATGATTAAGGGCACGTTGTTTCCGGACAGGAGATCCACGAAACGTCGCAGGTCAACTTCCATGATGTGATCGTAGCCCTGGTTGAAGGGCTCATATTCGTCGAGAAGATCAGACCAACGTTCCAGTTCACCCCCGGAAGGTTTGCTATGTTGATCGATTACCACGCGGTAGAGTCGAATGATGTGATTGGTGAATTTCCTGGGATAATTTAGCTCGTCCTGCGAGGATTCTATTTGGGATTGATAGATCAAATCTTCCAGGCCTTTCAGCTTAAGATTGATCTCTACCGCCATAATTGCAATAGCAGAATCGTAACCTGCCTTCTGAGGGCGCTGGGCCACGTTTGATACTTGCTCTCTAATGCTCCTTAAGTTCCTTACCTGGTTTTGTGATTTTTCAATCAGGTCGCCAATCTGTTTAGCCAGTTCAAAATTGAGACGCAATTCATTATCGGTTACTCTCCAGCGGGGATCCTTGAGAATCGAAAAACTTTGCTCTGAGGTGTCACTGTCTACGATAATGCGGATCGTGTATTTTCCCGGAGGCGCCCACGGACCTACCCCGGGGAAGGTCATATCCATCATGACCAAGTCAGGCACCAATGGCGGGGGAGGATATCTTAAATCCCACCGTAGAAAGTTGAGCCCACTTTTAGGTTCTAATCTTGAGTAACTCGAGTCGGAATCGGTAGACCACTTGCGGATGAGTCCGCCCTTCTGATCCAATACTGCAAGTGATACATCAGGGGAATCTATTTGATTGAGAAAATAGTCAAATCTTGCCTCGTAGGCCGCTGTTTGAGGAGATGGTTTGACACTAAACCCTTTTATGTTGAACCTGTATGTATCGGACGGTCCAAAAAGATGATATGGTGAAACCAGGGTTTCATTGGTTAACTGCCGGATTACGCCAAGATCATCAAGAATCCAAAACCCCCGGCCCTGCGTGCTCAAAACCAGACTACGATTTTTAACCTCAAGGTCGGTAACTGGGGTCTTCGGTAAATTAGATTGAAAGGGCTTCCATGAGGTGCCATGGTTGAGAGAAATATACATTCCAAATTCAGTTCCGGCATATAGAACGTCCTTTTTAACGGGGTCCACCGCAATCGCTCGAACAAAGTGGGTAGGCGCTATGCCATTGGATGCTGAGGTCAGGTTTTTCCAGCTTTGCCCAAAGTCGGCGGTATGAAAAATGTACGGCTGGAAATCGTTTCTGCGATACCGGTACACCACCACGTAGGCTTCCCCATCCTTATAAGGGGAGAGTTCAATGTCATTTACAGTTCCCTCGGACGGAAGAGTTGTGGGAGTGACGTTTTTCCAAGTGCGTCCACCATCCCGGGTGACATGAATCAATCCGTCGTCACTGCCTAACCAAAGAACCAACGGATTGGTCAGGCTTTCGGCAAAAGAAAAAATGGTGGAGTATACTTCAACTCCTGTAGCATCATGTTGAATAGGACCCCCGGGGATTCCGTGATATTTGTCAAGGGCCAAAGTCAGATCGGGACTGATAGTTTCCCATGTCTGACCCTTGTCGGTTGTGCGATGAACGTAGTTCGAGGTGTGATAAACTATATCAGGGTCATGATTTGATATGTGAATCGGAAAATTCCACTGCCATCGGTATTTAAGATCTCGTTGCTCAGTACCCTCGGTGTAATGCGGATAGACCCCGACGAATCTCTTATGATCGGACGTCCTTTCTACTCTTGTCAATATGCCACTGTAGCCACCCGCGTAGATGATATTCGGGTCATGAGGATTGACGGCCACATGGCCACTCTCTCCTCCACCAACGTCGAACCAAACTTGTTTGGGATGAACTCCACCACTTGATCGGCTTGGAACGGATATTGTGGTATTATCTTGCTGCCCGGCGTAAAGTCTGAACGGAAACTGATCGTCCGTGGAAAGTCTATACAACTCCGCAGTGGGCTGATTGTTAATACTGGACCAGGTTTGTCCCCCATTCAAAGTCACTGTGGCTCCGCCGTCAGTGCTGTTGATCATAATCTGGGGATTATCCGGATTTATCCAGAGATCATGATTGTCTAGGTGTGGTACAGGGTAGGAGTGATCAAAAGTCTTCCCGGCGTCAATGGACCGATAAAACCTTGTATTAGTCACGAAAACAGTATTTTGGTCGCTTGGGTGAGCAAAGATCCGGGAGTAATACCAACCTCGCTGCCGTAGCTTATGATCACGATTGACCCGGGCGAAGCTGTCTCCGCCGTCATCCGATCGATAAACTCCTCCCATTTTTTCATCGGCAGCCTGTTGTATCACCCAAATTCGGTCCGGATTGCTCGGAGATACATCTACGCCAATTCTTCCTAGCAACCCAGTCGGTAAGCCGTTTTCAACTCTGTTCCAGGTTTCGCCACCGTTCTTAGTCTTATATAATCCTCCCTCGGTGCTGCCATCGATTAGGGTCCAGGGCTTTCGCTCCACACGCCACATTGCGGCCCAAATAACCCGGGTGTTCATGGGATGCATGGCCAAGTCCACGGCACCGGTGCTGTCGCTCAAGTGCAATACCTGCTTCCAATTTCCGCCTCCATCGTCGGTTCTATAAACACCCCGATTTGGATCGGGTCCAAATATATTCCCTAAAACCGCCACATAAACTAAATCGGGGTTGGTGGGGTGGACTAGGATATCACCAATTTGACCAGCTTTTTCCAGACCGATGAACTCCCAGGTTTTTCCGCTATTCTCCGATTTATACATACCAATGCCAGCCGAAACATTGCCTCGTGGACTGTCGGAGCCCGTTCCAACGTAAACAAAACTGGAATTGGAAGCAGCTACTGCAATAGCACCAATGCTCCCACAATCGATCTGGCCATCGGAAATATTAATCCAGCTGTTTCCGGCATCGGTTGTTTTCCAGACCCCACCGCCCGTAGAGCCCATAAAAAAGGTGAAGGGCTGGTCAGTGACACCGGCTACCGCTGTAACTCTCCCTCCTCGATAAGGCCCCGCAAAACGGTATTCGAGAGTCTCCAAGAATTGGTCGTCAACCTCACTCAGTTTCTTTGGAAGACCTTGGCCAAAGGAACAACATGCCAGGAGCGCTATCCCAAGACCAATAAAAATGGTTTTACCGCCCATAAGGTTTGTCGGAGTCCAATTGCAGAGCAAACGCGGTGGCTAAAATAAGTATGCCATTATAATAATCAAACTGCAGCATGAGTGACGTCATAATATGAATACACTAAAAAGGGTTCTTTTGATAATGACCAACAGAATTAAAATGGAGGGCAATATGCCAGTAAAAAAAATAAAGGAATTCTTTGATAATCATGGGGTTGAGCATGTATTGATCAGCCATTCCCAGGCTTTTACTGTCCAGCAGGGGTTGGGGCATCGATGGCCAAAAGAGTGATTGATTAGCTAAATGGCAAAATGGCCATAGCCGTATTGACCGCTTCTTACAGAATGGATCTGGATAGGCTACGTGAACTCATCGGTGAGGAAGCCATGCTGGCTGCCATGATGGAATTTCAGGATGTCTTCCCAGGTTGGGAGGTAGGTTCCATGCCCCCATTGGACGTTTCTGTGCTATAGAGACCTTTGTGAGCGCCAGGCTTGCAGAGGATGAATAAATTGCTTTCAGCGCCGGAACTCATACCGAAGTGATTCGGATGCCATTCAAGGCGTTCCTGATGTTCGAGCAACCCAAGACATTGCAGTTCCCCAGCTGATTGGCCCGGGCAAATCGAGATCCCTCGTCTGCCATCCAATCCAGGTCATCGACCCGCACCCCGCACAAAGAGTATTAGACCGATTCTCGTTGCTGCCGCACCCCGAAGTGAAGATCCACACCCGGGGTGTTTTGGGTTGGATTAAAGGTTTGAGATCCTGCTTTTTGCAAATCTTTGAGTTCATTTTGTCGTTGATACTTGGCTGTTAGTCGATTCAATCAGGCCTCACAGTTATTTAATTAGGCAAAATCTTTCTAGTGCAACGTCCATGACTTAATTTGTCCTGGGTTTCTGATGGGTTCTTCGGTGATTAGATGAGATCGATTTTATTCTTAAGTACCTTTCTATTGCTATTTTTTGGCGATTATGTACGTGGCCAGGTAATAGCAATATCGGGATCCGAAAGCACTTCAAAGACTTCCTATTCTGTTGGAGTAGGCCCAAATCGCTTGATAGTAGTTACCGTCAGTGACGAGGTGTCGAATAATGTAGGAGATGTTACAAATATCACCTGGGGATCCCAAAACCTTACTGAACAGGTTGAAGAAGACGGCGCGGGAGGCGATAATGACTTCCGAGTTGAAGTTTGGACCCTTGATGAGGCTGGAATAGTTGCTGCCGAAATATGGGCACCAACACCTTCACCGTTACTTGGACTGGGGGGGAAGCCCCAATCAGGAATTGTTCTCGGTTGTGACTTTGGCCGGAGCGGATCAATCCAATCCTATATCTGCTACATCCACCGGTCAAGACAACGGGGGTGGGGGCACCACGAGTCAGGTGGGGGCTGCTTTGCCAGTGTCAGTGAATGATCTGTACTTTTACGGTGCTGCTAACCGAAGATCAGGCGGTCAATCCCACACAGAGTCCGCAGGATACACAGAGGTGAATGATCAGGAAAGTTCGTTTGGAATGGGGGAAGCGTATAAACAGATTACCGCCAGTGGCACGGAACAACCAACAGCCACATGGGTTCTGGCGGGATCCAGGGTTATTGTCGGAATGGTAGTTCAATCTACCTGCACAGGAGTTGTCGGGGTAAGTACATCTGGTTCCTCAACAACCTCCAAGACCGCCTATACCGAGGGCTCGGGAAATAACCGCATCATAATGGTTACCATATCCGATGAAAATAACAACAATACGCCGACTGTGAGTGGCATCTCCTGGGGAGGAGAAAATTTAATATTCATAGACGGTCGATCAGGGGGCACTGGGAGTAACGACACCCGGGTTGAGCTGTGGTATTTGCCAGAATCGCAAATCGTCACTGCCGGCGCGGGGCCTCACAATTTTACAGTTACCTGGAATACTGGACCAGTTGATGAGTTGTTTACGGCTATAACGTTGCAGGATGTTGATCAGACCAATCCGGTTAGTGATAGCGATGTGGGGGTTACATCCGGAGGTGGGAGCACTACTGCCACCCTGGATAATGCCGTATCAACCGATGTGGGAGACATGGTATTTTACGCCGCCGAAAGCAATTCAAATAGTGTAACCCACTCTGAACCTGGCAGCTATACTGAACTCAATGATTTTACTGGCAGCGGCCACAGTCACGCAGACGCCTATATCCAAGTTGCCTGTCCTGGTACGGAGCAATCAACTGCCACCTGGGATGCGTCAGTTAGAGAGCAGATCGTCGCTGGCGTAGTCAATTACTATGCTGATCCAGCCTTGCCAGTTGAGTTCCTGTCGTTTTCCGGACGGCCGGAGGGAGACTTAGTTCGCCTCCAATGGTCCACCGCTTGGGAACAGGACAATGCATTTTTTACAATTCACAGGAGTTCTGATGGGTTTTCATTTGAAAGTATTGGTACTCTGAATGGGGCGGGGAATAGTTCAGTGGAAATGAATTATGAGTTCTTTGATGAACGCCCCTATCACGGGCTGGGCTATTACCGGATTAAGCAAACGGATTTTGATGGAGCATTTGACTACTCAAAGCTTGTCTCGGTTGTCACCGAAATATGTGGAGAATCAGAGGATATCCTTCTTTCTCCTAATCCGGTTGCTGGCCGGCGTCTTACCGTTAGCAAAAGGAATTGCTGGTCCGAGGTCCATTCCATTCCTATCATCGTTACTGATTTAATGGGGCGAGTACTTTTTCACGATGAAATCCGCGCTAATTCCAACTTTGAATTCGAAATGCAATTAGGTAAACATGCGTTTTTGTCTTCAGGAGTTTATTTTCTAAAATTCCAGGTAGAAAACAGAAATTATACCAGAAGGTTTATTGTTGGCCATTGATCCTCCACTATAACCAGGTTTCCACAGGGGAATTGTGGTCGTGCGGTTGGGCATTAATCATAATCCTACAAGCGCTTAATGCACCCGGGCTTGCGTGGATTGAGAATCCGCGGGGAACGGATAGGACCCTTTTTCAATGGTTAAAGAATGCCTTTCCGGTTGCGGATTTCTAGATGACCTACCAGATCCCGAAGGCTTTCTAGGTTATGGCCGGGAGCGAAAACGTCAATGTAAGGCAGGGAAACCTGCATGCCCCTAACGTCGGGTCGATAGTTTGGTGATCCAGCCAATGGGTTCAGCCAGATCACCTTAGCGGCTCTGCGATGAATCCTTTTCATAGAATTCTCTAACAGGTCAATGTCTCCGGTGTCCCAACCATCGCTTAATACCAGAACCACCGTGCGATGATCCAACAACCGTAGCTCATATTGCTCCAAAAAAGAATTCAAGCTTTCCCCGATTTTGGTGCCACCAGACCAATGATCGATTGCCTCAGATAGGTTTTCCATCGCCTGGTCAAATTTGCAGTTGTGCAGCTCGCGGGTGACCCGCTGCAAAGTGGTGCTAAAAACAAATGTCTCAATCTTCTTGAATAAGGTCTGAAAGGCGTACAGGAACTGGATTAAAAAAATACTGTACAGATCCATCGATTTACTGACATCGCACAAAATTATCAATTTTGGAGCATGAATCTTGGGCTGCCGATAAGATAGATCGAATATTTCCCCACCCCGCCGAAAATTGTCCCTGATCGTTTTGCGAATGTCGAATTGCTTCCTTTTGCCTCTTCGATAGCGGCGTGAGCGCTGGTTGGCTAAGGACTTACCGATTACTTGGACTACTTTGGTAATTTCGAAAAGCTCACGATCATTGAAACTGCCAAAATCCTTCTTGGTCAAAACTTCCAGAGGGCTGTAAGTGGCCATTTCCGTTTCTTCCTCGCTTGTAGTTCCATGCAGCCAGCTTTTTATTGCTTGTATCGACGGAGGGCTCTTTTTAGCCCTACTGGTCTTGGGTTTGATTTCTGGGTCTCCGGGCTTTATTTTGCTGTCCACCGCTTTTTCCAGATACGTCCAATACTCTGGGTATAACTGATCAAATTTCTGTTGGTGGCGCAGATTTCTGGTAAGCACCGATCGCAAGATCAATCTGAAACGTTCGGAAGTGGCCAACGACACCTGACTCAGGGCACGGAGGCTGTCCGCCTGCTCCCTGGGCCCTATGGGTAGTCCACCTTCTTGTCGCAAATATCGGCAGAATGCAACGACGTTGGCGCTCAACTCCGTTTTTCTTTGGATTAATTCAGGTGAGGCCATGGGATGATATCTTGCTAGGCTATTTTCTGAACCACCCCCACTTTCTCAAATAATTCTGATAATGAATCTTGCACGTGGCGAATATCCTGCCAGTCCTTGAGGATAATGCCCAGGGTCTCCTTCACGATCTTGGAGTCCAGGTGGGTGAGGTGAAGAGAAGCCAAAGCCGTGGCCCAGTCAATGGTCTCAGCTACTCCGGGCACTTTTTCCAATTTCATTTTTCTTGCTTCCTGCATAAAACTGCAAATCTGATTGGCCAGTTCGGAGTCGACACCGGGCACCTTTTTCTTAACAATGGCTAATTCCTTTTCGAAGCCGGGATAGTCAATCCAAATGTACAGGCACCGTCGACGGAGGGCTTCGGATAATTCCCTAACCCGGTTGCTGGTGACCACCACATGGGGAATCTGATTGGCTTTGATGGTACCGATTTCCGGGATCGAAATTTGCCAATCCGACAGGACTTCCAGGAGGAAGCTTTCAAATTCCTCATCGGATCTGTCCACTTCGTCAATTAGCAAAACCGGCGATTTCACATGAGTGATTGCCTTCAAAAGAGGACGTTTCATTAGAAAGCTGTCACTGAAGATCTCAGTTTCCTTTTGCTCAACGGATTTCTCGCTACCTTCTTCCAGTTTCAGGTGCAGTAGTTGCCGTTGATAGTTCCATTCGTATAAGGCATGCGAAGAATCGAGTCCTTCATAACACTGGAGTCGGATCAGGTCCGTTTTGAGCGCCTGGGCCATGACTTTGGCGATTTCTGTTTTTCCAACGCCGGTCGGCCCCTCAACGAGCAGTGGTTTATCCAACCGCATAGCAAGAAAGATGGACATCACAATGCTGTCATCGGTGATGTAACCCTGCTTTGTTAGCTTGTTAGTGATATCCTCCAACTCAAAGTTTTTCATTGGCCGATTTCGATAAAGTGTCTATCCAGTGTCCAAGTTACATTAAGAATGGCCTGCTGCAAAGATTTTCGCCCGGCCGGGGTAACATTGTTACGGGCAATGCAATTAACAATAAAAGATGTTGAATCGTTTGTTATCTTTGTAGAAATGAAGAATGAGGGTCGCATAGTAGAATTGTTGGCGGAAAGCTTGAAACGCCAAGACCGACATGCCGGGATTCTCGATAGACAGACGAAGATCCTCAATGGACAGACTAAGATTCTCAATGGACACACTGAGATTCTCACCCAGCACACCGATATTCTCACCCAGCACACCGATATTCTCACGCAACACACCGATCTTTTGAATCAGAATACAAATGTTGTTCAGCGCCTGGTCCGATCAGTTGAAGGTCTGGCTCAAACATTTGGTCCAAAGTTCGCCCAGATCCAGGACCACGAGACGCGAATTACCCGTCTTGAGAACAGATTTCTAAAAGAATAAGAAGCCCAACGATTTGGCCGGCTGTTAAATTTTGATCAGCTTACCGCAGCAGATAGTGCTCTTTGGGCATAAACCTTGGCCAGATGTCGCCGATATTCCTGGGTGGCAAACTGGTCGGTGAGCATGTCCTGGCCGTCGGCTGCAACCTGGGCGGCTGCCGCGAGATTTTCTTCATCTGCGGACTTTCCAGTTAGGGCTTCTTCTACGCCGGCGTCTCTGAAGGCGCGCTGTGATACCCCCGTAAAGGCCACTCTGACTTTTTCGCACACTCCATTGCTTTGACCGACGATCGCAGCACACCCCACCAGGGCATATCGGGAGGCGGGCTGCAAGAATTTCAGATAAGCCGATCCGGATCCATCACTGGGAACCGGGAATCGCACCTCGGTAATCATATCGCCTTCGGAAAGGGCCGTTGAAAACAGCCCGGTAAAAAAGTCCGACGCAGGAATAGTTCGATCTCCGGAACCTCCTTTGACCACTATTTCGGCCTCTCCGGCCAACAGAGATGCCGGATAATCGGCTGCAGGATCGGCATGGCCAATGCTTCCTCCAAGAGTACCCATATTACGAACCTGGACATCCCCAATTTGGCCTGCCGCTTGAGCCAGAAAGGGCAATTTAGATCCGACCGCGTCCGAGGAGGCGATTTGATAGTGAGTTGTGCCCGCCCCAATAGATATGGAATCCCCGTTGTCAGAAATGAAATTGAGCTCTTCAATTTTCGAAATATCAATAAGGGCTGAAGGACTGCTTAGCCTAAGCTTCATAGTGGGTATAAGGCTATGGCCCCCAGCTAGCAGCTTGGCATCCGGGCCATGCTGACTAAGAAGACTTAGAGCTTCGTCTACTGAATTGGCCCTTATATAATCGAATTTAGATGGAATCATGATTTCTAAGATTAAGATTTGGTGCCATTTTGATTAAGATTTGGTGCCATTTTGCATTGCCAGCCATACCCGGTTAGGAGTAAGGGGCATTTCCAGATCCTTTACGCCATAAGGAGAAAGCGCGTCAATCACAGCGTTCACCACAGCCGGTGTGGAACCTATGGTCCCCGCCTCGCCGGCGCCCTTTACTCCCAGCGGATTGTGTGGGCACGGGGTAACGGTTCTGGCGGTTTCAATATTGGGCAGGTCATCCGCCCTGGGCATAGTGTAGTCCAGGTACGAGCCATTGGTAAGCTGCCCTGAATCATCATATACCGCTCCCTCGAATAGGGCTTGTCCGATTCCCTGAACAATGCCCCCATGTATCTGACCATCCACTATCATTGGATTGATCACATTGCCCACATCATCGCAGGCGATGAATCGCTTTAGAGTAACTTTACCGGTATCTTTGTCAACTTCCACTACAGCGATATGTGCCCCAAAAGGAAAGGTGAAATTCGCAGGATCGTAGAAGCTGGTGAAATCCAATCCAGGCTCAAGTCCCTCTGGGTAATTGTGCGGCACATACGCCGTCAACGCAACATCACCGAAGGCAATTGATTTGTCGGAACCCTTTACACCCCAGGCCCCATTGGCAAATTCGAGGTCTTCCTCTGCGGCCTCCAAGACATGAGCTGCGATTTTGGTTCCTTTCTCAATCACCTTATCCAGACTCTTGATGATCGCTGTGCCACCCACCGCCAGGCTTCTGGAACCGTAAGTCCCCATACCAAAGGCTACTTTATCGGTGTCGCCATGATTGATATCAATATCCTCAACTGCAATTCCCAACCGGTCAGCGACCAACTGAGAAAATGTGGTTTCATGCCCCTGTCCGTGGGAATGGGAACCAACAAAAACGGTCACCTTTCCAGTGGGTTGGACCCGAACTCCCGCAGATTCAAACAACCCGGCTCTGGCACCCAGCGCTCCGACAACTGCCGATGGAGCTATTCCACATGCTTCAATATAGGTCGAAAAACCGATGCCCATCAAATTGCCCTGAGCTCGTGCCTCTTCGCGTTCTTTCTTCAAATTTTCGTAGTCAGCCATTTCCAGTGCCTTTTTCAACACGCCTTCGTAGTTGCCACTATCATACTGAAGCGCTACCTGAGTTTGATATCCCGGCTCATTAGTCCCGTCAAAAGGGGGTATAAAATTCTTGAACCGAAGATCCGTTGGGTCCATTGCCATTTCATTGGCAGCTGTATCTACCAATCTTTCCAACAGGTAGGTTGCTTCTGGTCTCCCCGCTCCTCGGTAGGCGTCCACCGGAGCGGTGTTGGTGAACACCGATGTAAGGTCTATATGTATGGCAGGGGTCGTATACAAGCCTTGCAGCAAAGTGCCATGCAAATAAGTGGGAACGCAACTCGAGAACGTAGACAAGTAGGCTCCCATGTTGGCTACGGTTTTGATTCGGAGACCTTTAATTTTTCCATTTTCATCAAATCCCAGCTCCGCCTTGGTGATATGATCCCTGCCTTGAGTATCGCTGACGAAACTCTCACTTCGTTCTGCGGTCCATTTGATGGGTCGGTGGATTTGCTTTGCCGCCCAAACCAATAGTGCTTCTTCAATGTAGTGAGGAATTTTGCTCCCAAAGCCTCCCCCTACGTCCGGAGATACAACCCGAACTTTATGCTCCGGTAAATCCAGAACAAAAGCAGTCATCAACAACCTTATTACGTGGGGATTTTGAGAAGAGGTATAGAGCGTATACTGATCATTGGCTTCTTCATAATTGCCAATAGCCGAGCGCGGTTCAATCGCATTGGCGACTAGCCTTTGATTTTTGAATTCAAGGGTAGTTATATGGGCAGAGTTGGCGATTGCCGCATCAGCGGCTGCCTTGTCTCCCAATTCCCAGTCGTATGCAGTGTTATTAGGGACGTCATCGTGCAATTGAGGGGATCCATCCTCCAAAGCTTTATCTCCGGCGACCACCGCCGGCAGCTCTTCATAATCCACCTTGACAAGCTCCGCAGCATCCTTAGCCGTAGAACGGTCTTCCGCTATTACCAGTGCCACTGCATCTCCCGTATAGCGCACCTTTCCGATCGCCAGCAGGGGATGGGGAGGCTCTTTCATGGCATCTCCATTTTTGAAATTCACCTGCCAGCCGCAGGGAACACCGCCTACGCCTGACGCTTCTATTTCCTTCCCGGTGAATACGGCCACTACACCTGGATGACTTTCCGCCTGGGAAGCGTCGACGCTCTTTATGTTAGCATGGGCATACGGGCTCCGCATGATGTACCCGTAGGTCATGTTGGGCAGAACAATATCGTCCGTAAAGCAACCTTTACCAGTAAGAAAACGTTTGTCCTCTACTCTTTTTATAGATTGACCAATTACTGCGCTCATTTTTTGCTTAGTTAGATTTGGCAGCAGCGTATTTAACTGCTTTAACTATATTATGATAACCTGTACATCGACAGAAATTGCCATCCAGGGAATGGCGGATCTCCTCTTCAGAGGGACTAGGGTTTCGCTCCAGTAGCTGGACCGAGTTCATAATCACACCCGGGGTGCAAAATCCACACTGCAGGCCATGCTCTTCCCGGAACCCTTCTTGAAGAGGATGGAATTGTCCGTTCTGAGCAAGCCCCTCAATAGTGGTAATCTCCGCCCCGTCGACCTGAGCTGCTAGCATTGTACAGGATTTTATGGCCTTACCATCGACCAAAACGGTGCAAGATCCGCAGCTGCTGGTGTCGCAGCCAATGTGAGTTCCGGTCAAGCGAAGTACATCTCGTAGATAGAAGACTAGCAAAGTCCTCGAATCCACCGAATCGCTATGGCCTTTGCCATTTACCGTAACGTTGATTGGATTTTCCATGGAAGATATATTTAGAGTTATATAACCTGATTTAGAAGAGTATATAGTTTACAATTTAGCTGAATCGGCCTACAAACCAGCTTGGTTAACCGGCCCCCAGAAAGGAGCCTGGTGGCTATCCGAAGTTGCAGTTGGGTTCAGTTGCTGAATATTACAAAGTAGCATTCAATTTCTATTTTAGCAATCTCCCGGTGAGTTATTTTAAGGCAAATTTCAAATGGATAGCAAATCCGTCAAGTTCTCAAGTTGCCAATCCGGATTTAATTTCATAGTCTCCAGGGTACTGGCTCCTCGTTTCAGCCAAGCCACTTGCAATCCAAAGGCCCTGGCTCCTGCCACGTCCCAAGTATTGGCGGAAACAAAGACTACCTCCTGTGGGTCAACTTTGAATTCGCTGGTTACCAAAGAATATACGCCGGGATGTGGCTTATATCGTTCTATAGAATCAACGCTGACTACTTTTGACAGATAGCCTCCTATCTGATTAAAATCAATCGCTGCCGTTAACATCTCGTGGGTCGCATTGGAGAGGATACCCAGTTGGTATTCTTTGGACAGCTTGTGCATGCTGGCCTTAACCTCGGGATAGGCTGAAACCAGGTCATAATGCGCCATCAAGTCTTCCATAATTACGGAGTCCAAATCCAGCTGTGAATGGTTGCAGCAGAATTCAAGCGCCTCCGCAGTGACCCTGTTGAAAGGCTCGTACCTTCTCATAAGAGTCCTTAGCCAGGTGTATTCCAACTGCTTTCTTCTCCATAACGGTCCGATTTCAGCGGCACGATTGCCAAAGTGTACTTCCAGGCGACTTTCGATTGAATTGACATCAAACAAAGTACCATAAGCATCGAAAACAATGATCTTCAGTTTTGAGGGATCCATGCTATGCGGTCTTAGTTTAGATTTTCAAGTTTCTTCAAAATCTTATCAGCCCGGGAGCGAAACCCAGGCGAACCGTTTGGCCATTGATCCTCCAGCAGGATTTTCAGTTCCTTACGCAGTTCCATTTCGTGGATAGATATATTGTAAATGACGGTCATGGCAAATACTTTCACGGCAATTGGCTCTTTGGTTGACGCCAAAAGATCAAAACAAGAGGTTACGGTTTTACCCCAAAGAGGGCGAGGTAGTTGGATGTTTTGTAAAAGTCTTAACACATTCCTTTTTACCGCCACCGGTGTGGGAAGGCTTAGCTGGCCAATTAGCCTGGATAGGTATGGCATTACCAGCGGGGGGTGGTTTTCCACGCAGTAGCTCATAGGCCAGGCCGCACGCTGAGTAATCCGATAAGGGCCCTTGAAAAATACAGTCATCAATTCATCAAATCTCTGAGGATCTTTGCCCACGAAATTGACAATTTTGGTAGTGTTGAATTTCGAGTGCTCCCGGTGAAGCTGATCATAGATGTCCACCCACTAAATTTACTACATACCGGGTAACCCTAAAATCTTAATGACCGTTCCGGAAGGGACAAAACTATTAAATTGATTCCATGGAGTATTTTTTGATCGGAGTAGGCATGGTCTTTTTAGTTGGCGGAATAATTGGCTGTTTCTTACCCATATTGCCTGGACCGGGTTTGTGCTATCTTGCCTTATTGACTATTCAATTCAAAACTAACCCTCCTTTCCAACTTGACTTCTTGCTTACATGGGCGGGAATATCGATCGCGGTGACCGTTTTGGACTACTTGCTTCCACCGTGGGTTACAAAGAAATTTGGAGGAAGTAAAAAGGGAGTTGTTGGGAGCATAATCGGACTCATATTGGGGTTGGTTTTTTTCCCACCATTCGGAATATTGATCGGACCCATGGTCGGAGCCCTTTTGGGAGAAATGGTGGATGGCAAGGGCCTTGGAATGTCCTTCCGGGCGGCAATCGGCGCATTGTCCGGTTTCATGGCGGGTATGTTGGTGAAGCTGTGCGTCTGCGCGGTCATGGGGTATTACTTCTTTATTAATTTGTAAGTCTTGCAAATGGATGAGATAGATTGTCTGCCATTGCTGCGGGAGTTCAGCTGTTATCAACAGAAGGTATCAAGCATTTCTTAATAAATGCAAAAAAATACGATCTTGGGGTCCTTGAAGCATTTGGACGGGAGGATATTAACAACAAGTATTATGGCAGCCTGTTTAGCAGGGCAGCTTTTCGCCGCGGCTGGCAATTCGCTAAATAAGGACAGTTTGCAAAGTGCCGTTCATGCACAGAACCTTGCTGGCAAGTCTCAGTTATCATCCGAATTCCTGGAGGATACCTACCTGCATTTTAGCCTGGAGCACGTCCTATCAAACTACTATGATTTCGTCACGTACCAATTAGAAAGCACGGGGGAGTTCAGCGGCCCAGACCGTTACACATTTTCCTTCCACGGAAATTCCTATAAGTGGAACCAATATACGGTTGACCATCATCGCATCGATGACGCCTTTTTTCCCGGTAGTTCCTTGCACAAGATTATCTTATTTGATACCGATCTGGAGCTAGATCGAACAAACTCCAGAATAAATTTTTCCAGTAACCCTGGTGAACGAAGCAGGTACCATGCCCATTGGAACCAAGGTGGCATCGGAGGGAGGATTCCTTATGCCGACGAATACGTAAATTTCTGGCATGGCCATAACTCTTCCTATCAGGACGCTTACCAGCCAATTGAACATCGTAAGAAAACAGCTGGAGAGGGTTTATTCTATTTTTCCGAAGATTTGGGGAAGTATCGGCAATCAGGATATTTCAATTTCGGCCGGAGATATCATACCGGCTTTGGCCCAGAAGGCATCGACGATTATTATCCCGAAGATTATCGACAATTCCATCTGAATGGCCGGCTCAAATTGCCGGGGTCCGTGGAGCAAATCGGCTATCTGCTTTCCTATTCGAGCAGAGATAATCTTTTTTCCGAATTTAACTATGACAAGCAGGAAACGGCGCGATTAAACCAGATGAATACTTCGGTTTTCATGAAAGGGAGGTCTTTTAACACCGGCGTTAACGTGGGTTTTAAGCACATAAATCACGTGACGCATGGCTTTTCTCGAAATATTATTGATCAAGACGGTGAGGGTCTCGAACCTTGGTATCCTAGTTCGAGGGTGCTTCAAATAACCCTGAATCACTATCAAGCCGGAAAGGTGCGTTGGGTGGATCGAGGTTTGAAATACAAATTCGAGTTGAATAATACATTTATGCATCAAAGCCCATTGGGTAATTTGACCAGCAACAGTATGTATATGCAGCGGACACAGAAGGAGTTTCAGGCACTTCAGGTGATCGAATGGAATTCAACTTCCTTTTCCAGCGGATTGTTGGAAAATACCGGAGGCCTTAGTTACATCCACAACTTTGGTAATTCGGCAGGAGTCACCGTTAGTGCCGATCTTACTTATGACGGTTTCATGATAAGAGATAAATCCTATGCCGCTCCCAATTATCAAGCGACCCTGAATGGCTATTTCAAACCGATCAGACGTATTAAAGTCGGGTTGGATTTGGGCAGGAGGCGAATACCGTTTCACTATGATTACATTCGCTTTTTTTCCAATGATTATTTATCCGGAAGGTCATTCTTTTGGAATGACTCGAATAACGACGAAATCTATCAGCTTGAGGAAAGAGGAGATTTGCTTGCGAATACCGGAGGTAAATTTCATAGCATGAATGATGAGCTTCGGCAACCGGTAATGAATTTCGTCGAACTATCGGCTGATCTGGATTTAGGGAATAGCTGGTCAATGTTTTGGAGCGGCACGTATCGCTCATTCCTGGAACTCTGGACTACTCAGTACACTCGCCCACTGAATGAACTTGGTCACTTCGCAGAAGTGGGCTCGGACCGCAGCGTTTTTTTCCTGGACGGGGGACAAGACGTAAGATTTACGGTTAAGCCATATAATCGGCAGACTGATGATCAGGGTTTATCTCAAGGGATGTCGGAACAGCACAATCCGTATTATGCGGCCTCTACCATAAAATTGCAGAAGGAAGGTCGACTTTTCCTAACTACCTCGTTCACCGCTCAAATGTCGGTGGGCACCGGAGCATTCGGAAATGGAGTATTGCATAACGATTTAGATGTGCTATCGGAAAGCACTGCCAATCCCAATAGCCGATTAAAGTCGTTAGGCAGGCTAGATTCCGACAGGGCGTACATCGTAAGGTCTTTGCTGGGTTATAAGATTCTCCCGGGGCTGGCGATGAGCTTCCAGCTCTTATACCGGGATGGTCAACCGACCAGCCTGATGGTATCAACTTTGTTTGAATCCGAAAAAGGATCCCAGGTGGGATTACGGAATGTTAGCCCTAAGGGCGCAAACCCATATACTGGAGAATTCGGCTACCGGGAACCAGGATATTGGAATTATGAATTGCGATTTCGTTATTCGCCGAAAGGCATGCACGACAGCATCTCCCTTAGCCTGTACGTTTACAATCTATTGGATGTTGGAACCACTCTCAATTACTACAATTTTTCACCAGGCCAGGCGCATTCCCCTTATACTTTAGACGTACAAATCCCACGAGGTGTGATGCTAGGGCTCAATTTTAGGATCTAATATTCCCGAGTGATCAGCCCTTATGAAAGGTAACTCTCTGCTCCAATTCTTCCACTTTATTTATTTCTGTCTGCAGCTCCCTTCTTAGCTTGGTTTCCTTTTCACGAGCATTGTTCTTGAACCCCTCAAATTCGGATTCTAACTCGCGGCCTTGTTTTTTGGTTCTTTCGGTGATGCGACCAGCCCTCGTATAGCGCAATTGGTAGATTACAACCAAAATGGCCAAAAGAACAATAACTCCCCAGACCAAGAAGGAGTAGGTGCTCTTGATCAACTGCCAGCCAAGAAATGATATTCGGTCCTTTTCGAATGTCACCTGCTCCAAAGCCTGCTCCGTTTCTTCTAGCTGGTTCTCAAGGTCGGATATGTTCTTCTCTGCCGTTTGGAGATTAGCCTGAACTTTGGCTTTATTCTGAGCATTCCGGGCCAGAGTATCAGTTACCTCTGACCAGAAAGATCCCAGTCGATCACGTCTGACTACTTTATACTCTTGATAAGTCTCCGATTCGTCGTTTAATTGCCGGAACTTTCCCTCCAGGGATTCGCTTTTTTTCGTTTCGGCCCTCGGCGGGATTTGTCCCTGAATCTTCGTAAAGAACAGCAAGAGCCCACCCAGATAAATGTATTTAACAAAACTCACCTCTTATCTATAATTTGAATAGCTGGCAAAAGTAAAACCAGCCTCACTTCAATTCAAAATACAAACCACTAAATTTTTGGTGACATTGAAAGGAGTTTGATTCAACCCGCTTATCTTTTTTTTGACGGATGTTAGTACCAAGCACCAAAGGGGGAAGCAATATTCCACCAGGAATTCAATTGCCTATTGGCCGCTCTCAAATCCTTCGGCCCTGGGTCGCAACATATCTCTTCTCACATTGTCACTTGTAACTCCTCGACACGCGGGCATATCATACTTATCACTTACCACTTACCTTCTTTTTCTTAGAAAATTTTGCGGCGGGTTGCACATAAACAAAACAGTCTTCCTTACCGATGGCTACAAAGTAATCGGCCTCCTCTCTCAGAATCCCGGCGGTCGTTTGCTCCACGGCCGCTATCTCTACTCTCACTCCCTCGGATTTCAGATGCTTGACTAATTCTACATAATCCGAATCTCCTGACAGGATAATAATGGTATCAACCTTTTGCGCAATTTGAGTTGCTTTGATGGTTAGTGGTATGTCAGCGGATTTATGGCAAGGCACGACAGAACCGTGATAATTGTAGTGGAGTCTCTCGGCAAGTTTAGCGGAAATGTGGGCACCTTCACGAAAATAAATCAGCCTGTTAAGGCCTCGATTATCCAGGATTTTGGGAATTAATGTATCGAAGTTCAACATTGCATTCTTTTCGCCTATGAGATTGTGCAGGCTCTTTTCGATATTGTTCCCATCAATTAAAATGGCAACCGATTGGCTTATTTCGATCATGGCAATGAATTTAAGCCAAGCAACGAAACATCGTGAGCTTTTACAAGCTTTTGACAGAAAATGAAATGCTCAGGTTCTAGGCGATTTTGGGGGTAGTCTTCTTGGATCTTTTCCTGACTAAGGCCAGCACGTTACCACCTATCAATAACAATATTCCTATGACCGTGGTCAACTGGATTTGAAACGATTCGAACACGGAGGAAATTCCAAGAGCGATTACCGGAATGATCAAGATAATATAGGCCGCTCGATCAGGCCCAATTCGTCCTATCAAGGTGAGATAACAACCGAATGCAGCGATCGAACCAAATATGGCCAGGTATAATAGCGAGCCAACGTAGGCTGGGGATGGATCAAATGTAAGGGGAAGGCCGTAGAATTGAGAGACCACCAACATGATCAAAGCCCCGTAGATCATTCCAAACGCATTGGTCTGGAGAACAGGTAGTTGGTTTTTTTGATTATGAGCAGAAGTGATATTGCCCAAGAAGGCTAGGACGACTGAAACGCATCCCAATATCAGTCCCTGGAAATTGCTGTCGCTGAGGTTGAAGGACTCTAGTTCCGGCTGGAAAATCAGCACGGTTCCCGCCAATCCCAAACCCGCACCAAGCAGCACGGTTCTATTAACAGGGTTCCCCAATAATATGGCTGAGAAGAAGATATTATAAAATATAATGGTCGAAAAAAGAACAGCCACCAAGCCACTAGTGAGGTATAGCTCCGCTTCATAAACAAGCCAATAGTTAAAACCAAACAAGAACGCTCCCCGAAGCGCCATAAACAAATGATCTTTGCCGCTAAATCGCATTTGTCGTCCGGAGAACAAGCAGTATGTAAATAAACATACCCCGGCTAATCCGAACCTATAGGAAACAGAAACGACGGGATCCACTACTCCCAATTGGAATTTGATAACCAGCCAGGTAGAGCCCCAGATAAGGGAAGGTATTATGAACAGTAATGAGTTATTCAATACGTGCTTAATTTCACTCTTTTACGAGCTTTTGAAAGTCCAGGTTAGGCTAATGACCCAAGATTAATTATTGAATATTGCTCTTTTGATAAGCACTTCTCAAATCTTTTGACCAGAAGTGACAACTTGGCGATGGGCTAACACGTGGAATTTGTAAATTCCTCCTTCTAATGGCCAGGATAATACTTGTATTGGCAATGTTGTTCCCGGAGCTCGCCTTGTGCCAGAGTAGCTCCGATGAGCCGCAATACATGAAAAGCATTTACTTCGGAGGAGGTAGCTATTATATTGACTATAAACAGGTTATAGAGTTACAGGAATTTCTGGAGTCCATTCCCCAAATTGAAACCTACTATATGACGATCCACAGTTATACCGATAACATAGGAGGTGTCGAATATAATAATTGGTTATCCCAGATGAGAAGCAGTACAGTGGTGAACCAACTTATCTTAAATCAAATTGAATCCGAAATGATCGAGATTAAAGATTTTGGACTTCACAATCCGGTGTACGACAATTCTACTTGGGAGGGAAGAATACGCAACCGAAGGGTGGATATCATTTTGCATCCTCTAGTTTTCTGAAATCCTAAATCCTAAATCCTCATCTAATAGTCATTCACAACTTCCACCAGCTCATTAAAGTCCAGCACAACTGGTTTCCATTTGTCCAGGTCGACCTTCCGGCCCCTTTTTAGGTACCATATATCCTGGATCGGTAAAGCCTGGCTTGACACCTGAATTGAACTGTCCGATACACTTTCCAGCACACCTTTGTGACGCTTCGATCCTCCGTCAGAACGGAGCCAGTATTTGACCTTATTTCCGGGCGAATAGTATCGCCCCCGATTCTTATGACGCAACAATAATAGTTTCTCTGTCTCTTGATGATTGGGTATAGCGCATGCAACTAGGAGGAGAACTGATATTAGAACCAGAAGTTGGGTTGGCACACGTTTCACCATTATAAAACTTCTCGCTTTAATTCTATATTGGATGCAGAAGGCTTAATTTCACTTCCTATGGGCAGGCACACTTCCATTAATTGGTTAAATATCATTAGAAGTATATTAATATTATTCCTTTTAATACAAGCCGGACTCGCCGGTGGGCGAGACGCGGTCGAAAATTTACGACTAAAGGATTTTCGACCCAAATCCTTAGATCATGACCAGGCAATTGCCACCCGGGTAAAGCATCCGGTTATAGATCTGCCTTCCTATGAATGGAGATGGTTTGCTGCCGAAGGCCTTGAAGATCTCGAAAGCATACTAATCGCCATCCACGATGAGCCTTGATTGTCGAAAGGATTTCCCATCGCTGGAATTAGAGATTAATGGCAGGCGGGGCGTCCATCTTGACGGACCCGGAGGAACCCAGGTCCCTCAGGCGGTTATCGATGCAATTTCCGGATATTACCGATCTTCCAACGCCAACCTCCATGGATTCTTCCCCACATCCAAGAGAACCGATTTAGTAATTAAGGCCGTGAGAGAAGATTTGGCATCCTTTCTTGGAGCCGAAGGACCGGAGACCATTTCCATCGGGCAGAATATGACCACTCTGACCTTTTCGCTGAGCCATGCCATTGGTCGTCGACTTCGAAAGGGTGATGAAGTCATAATTACTGCATTGGATCATGAAGCCAACCGTGGTCCTTGGCTAGGACTTAAGCAATACGGACTTCGTATAAGGGAGGTGGCCCTTACTGGTCAAGGGGAGTTGGACTATGAAGATCTTAGGAAGAAGATCAACTCCAGGACCAGGCTCATCGCCGTAGGCTGGGCTTCAAACGCCTTTGGCACCGTAAATAGGGTGAAGGATATTGTGGAAATGGCCCGGACAGTTGATGCCATGGTAGTCGTCGATGCTGTTCACTATGCTCCGCACTTCTCGGTTAATGTTCAGGAATTGGGCTGCGATTTCTTGCTTTGCTCATCCTATAAGTTCTACGGTCCCCATCTAGGGTTTTTATATACATATCCCGGGACTCTGGATCGACTAGATCCGGATCGTCTGAGGACCCAGGTTCAAAAGGCTCCTTTTGTCATTGAAACTGGAACATTGAACCACGCCTCTTTGGCGGGTGCCTCAGCAGCGGTGAATTACATAGCGGGTTACGGGGCAGGTGAGAACCTTGCCCAAAGTCTGGTTGATGCGAAAAGAAAGATACAGGCCCACGAAAGGGCCCTCGCCGAAAAACTGCATGCCGGATTGGATGAGATAGAGGGTCTCGAAATCATCGGGTTGCCGTTTGGAGACTCTTTGCGTGCACCAACTTTGTCCTTTGTGATTGAGGGTCTGTCCCCTCAAATTATAAGCAAATCACTGGGTGAAAAAGGAATTTGTTCATGGGATGGCCATTTTTACGCTATCCGGGCTATTGAAGTCCTGGGGTTGTATGAACGCGGAGGAGTTACCCGACTTGGAATTTCCATGTACAACAATGAGGAAGAAATTGAATACACGATTGGGGTTTTGGAGGAGGTGGCAAAGCGGGCTACCGGTAGTAAGCTGACTTTAGCCTCGTAAGAGCGGCAAAGGGTCTGGCCTTTTTGCATTTCGTAGCTCACCTGAGCGGGATTTGCCGTGTAGAGTAATTCCAGGAAACGTCCTGTGTTAAATTGACAATAAATCGAAATGAAATCAATAGTTATTAGAAGTAACGGTGGTCCGGAGGTTTTCGAAATCGAAGAAATCGAACGACCTATACCTTCCCGAAACCAGGTGCTGGTTAAAAACGAGGCCGCTGGGGTCAATTTCATTGACATTTATCAGCGGTCCGGCTTATATCCCGTTCAGCTGCCCTATCGCCCTGGATTAGAAGGTGGGGGTGTGGCCGAGGCGATGGGAGAGGACGTCTCTACCGTCAAAATAGGTCAGAAAGTTGCGTTTTGCAGTTGCCCAGGCGCTTATTCGGAGTATGTTCTGGTTCCCGAGGATAAATTAGCCCTTGTTCCAATGGATTTGGATACACAGGTCGCCATCTCCGCCATGGTTCAAGGATTAACGGCCCACTATCTCACTCAATCTACCTTCAAAGTAGGCCCAGAGCACAGTATACTTATTCACGCTGCTGCCGGAGGGGTGGGTCGCCTGGTGGTCCAAATGGCGAAGAAGGCTGGAGCACTGGTAATTGGCACCGTATCAACTCCAGAAAAGGAAGACGAAGCCCGGCAGGCAGGTGCCGACCACGTTATTAATTATGAACAGGTGGATTTCCTAACCAAGGTATCGGAGATTACCGGAGGAGCCGGCGTTGATGTTATTTATGATGGGGTAGGTGAGCCGACTTTTGAAAAGGGGTTAAATTGCCTCAAGCCATTGGGGATGATGGTTTCTTTTGGGCAAGCTGGTGGGACAGTAGCTCCGATCAATACCCAAATCCTTAACGCAAAGGGATCCTTGTTTCTGACCAGGCCTTCATTGTTTCACTATATTTCAAAGATGGAATCTCTAAGAAGCCGCGCTGATGATGTTTTTCGCTGGATCCAAGACGGCTCCGTCGTCATACGAATAGATTCAACTTTTCCCCTTGAGCAAGTCGCTCAGGCCCATCAAAAGCTAGAAGGGAGGATGACTATGGGAAAGGTATTGCTCCGTTTGTAGATGCAGGGTAGCCCATGATCACTTGATCCGCAGCCATCAGAATGCTCTATACTCAATATTTATTACTAATCATTCACCTTCATTATCAAAGGATTAAAGGCCTTTGATACAAGCAGTACTTTATCTCCAACTTGTAATTTCTGGTCATCCGGGCTCGATGCAATAACTTTGACCAGATTGTTCCCAACCATCACACTAACCACCGTAATAACATCCTCCTTGCTGATATCAATTATGTTGCCAGTAAATCGGAATTTTCCGCTCAGCTGTCTTGAGGTAAAGAACAAAGCCGGTTCTGCCTGTTTTTTGATAAGGCCATTGTCAAGTTCGCAGACTTCATGTGCCATACGCAGAATTTCGGACGGGTCATGGCTTACAATAAAGACGGAAAGCTGAAATTTGCGATGAACGCTTATAATATAATCCTGTAGCTTCATTCTCATTTTTCCGTCTAGCGCTGACAAGGGTTCATCGAGAAATAATACTTTAGGTTTCCGGACCAATGCTCTGGCAAGGGCGACTCGTTGTTTCTGCCCACCCGATAGGGTGTCAGGAGCTCGTGTTGTTAACTGGCCCAATTCCATAACATCAACGACCTCCTCGAGCTCTGAAGTGGCCTGTCCTGGACCAAGAGCGTATTCCAAATTGCCGCGTACCGTCATGTTGGGAAACAATGAATAATTCTGGAAAACGAATCCGATTGGGCGTTTCTGAGGAGGCCGGTGAATCTTTCGGTTGGTGTCTAGCCAAGTATCACCATCAATAGAGATCCTTCCGCTTTGAGGTTTGGTAAGCCCGGCCAAAAGGCGCAAAAAGGTGGTCTTACCAGAGCCTGAAGGGCCGGTGATAGCAATGATATGACCAGATTGAAGATTCAGTTGTATGTCAAGAAGCATCGTTCCGGCCGTGCCCTGAAGCGTCTTTTTGAGGCTTACGTCAATCATAGTTGCTGGACCCTTACGATCCTCTGGTTGAAGAAATAAACCCCTAGAAGGATTATAAATGTGATAGTGAATAATACAAACGCATATTGACTGGCCGTTGCGTAGTTCAAGGATTCCACTGCGTCGTAAATGGCGATGGAAGCCAATTTGGTTTGACCAGGAATATTGCCGCCAATCATCAAAACCACTCCGAATTCGCCGATTGTGTGGGCAAATGACAATACAATTCCAGTGAGGATTGCCGGTTTCATATTGGGGAGAAGCACCCGGATGAAGGTAATAAATCGAGACTTACCTAAAGAATACGAAGCCTCCTTTAATTCCAAAGGCAGTTTCTGGAATCCGGATTGTAGGGGATGAATCATAAAAGGCAAACTATAAATGACAGAAGCGAACCAGAGACCGGTGAAGGTGAAAACCAATTGTACGCCAATGGTTGAATTCAGGAACTTTCCAATGGAGCTACCAGGGCCGAGAGCTATTAGTAGATAAAAACCCAGAACCGTGGGTGGAAGCACCAGCGGCATGCTGATTAAGGCTTCAAAAACTGGCTTGAACCTCGATTTGGAATAAGCCAGAATGTAAGCCAGCGGCAGGCCGATTACGATCAGTGTGGCAGTTACCAAGGCCGATAGTTCGAACGTCAGCCACAGGGTGGTCCAAAACTCACTTTTCATTTTCCAAAGGGTTCATGAGCATTATCTCATTGGATTTTACAAGCGCCGTAACTGAGTCCCCGGGCTGAAGATTAAGTTGCTGGCATGACCAGGTGGTAATTACAGATTGCAAAATTAAATCGCCAAAGTGAATTCCAACCTTCGTCAGAATTTTACCCGGTTCGACCCAGGCTACCGGCCCTGAGAATCTATTTCGGATGCTTAGTTCTCCACTTAGACCCTTGGCTATCGATACCTCGGTTTCCTTGAATAATGCCATGATCCGATTCCCGGGTTTAAGATAGGCGTGGTCTGTGGAATTTTCTAACACCACGGCTGTCAGCACATTATTACTCGTCTCAACCGTAATTACTGACAAGTTGCCCACTGTTTCTATCACTTGGATCGTGCCTTCTAAACGGTTCATCATCAGCCATTCTAAACGGAACTTCCTGGGATGGTATACCCAAAATCCTGTAAAACTACCTGTGCGACCCTTGAGAAAAGAAAGTCAATGAAGTCCTGGGCCAAATACTCATGATTTCTCATTCCGTAATGAGTCAGCACGGCAGCCTGGTCAATAGGGTCGTGGCAATCAGGGTCGATCTCCACCCATTTGCCTTTGCCGTGAAGGGGAGGTGCTACCACCAGAGATTTGGAAACAATACCTAATTCGCAAGCTTTTGACTGCACGAATTGAGCGGCCTGCGATATGCTTTCCCCTCGAACCAGTTTGCTCCGGATCTCATCTAATCCACACTTGCTGAGGTACTGGTCAGCAGCTAAACCGTATGGGGCTGTTTCCGGGTTGGCAATAGCTATTTTCTTGACTGTGGAATCGCTGAGAGCCAGGAAGGGCCCTTGGGAGAGATCAATTGGGTTCAAAGTCCAAAGTACCAGCGATCCTCGTCCATATATCGCTGGTGGACCTTTAGCCTTTCCCTCTTCAACTAACTTTTGGGGGTATTTCAGGTTTGCTGCCAATAGTATATCAAAGGGGGCTCCGTGCAGAATTTGGGAGGTTAGCTTTCCAGAAGAGCCAACGATCAGGTTGACCTTTACCTCATTTTGAATCCGAAAAGAATCAATCAAGGCCCTGGCGGCAAATTCCATATTGGCTGATACCGCAATATTCAATTGATTGCCCTCGTTAGTTGATCGAGACCTGCACTGACTTAAGTGGGTGGACCCAATGGCGGTTATGAGCCATAGAACCAGCAGGGTGGACGCTGGCCATTTTCTCCTTGAGAACTTCCTGTTTTGAGGCCCATTCCCTAACATCGATCCAATATACTGGCTACCAAGGCAACTTTTTTAAATTATTTGGACATTTTTGATACGTGTTAGTGATCCGGACGTTGTCTTATTATCAAGTTTAGTTTTTGAAGATGAAGTACCGTCTTTTTGTTTTGGCCGTCGCGATTAGCGTGGTGCGATGTCAGTCGGAACAGCTGATCGATGGCGTGGTTCCTCCGCAATCTTCTTTTGAAATTATCCAGCGGAAGATACTGGAGCCTAATTGTGTGGCATGCCATGAGGAGGGGTCGTCCTTTGCCCGGCAGTCCAACCTGATTCTAACCGCCGAGGCAGCTTATTCTCAATTGGTAAATCGGATTCCGCAGAATGAGTCAGCCAGGAATAACGGATTGGAATTGGTCGGCACCAAGGGTTTGGAAAGTTTGTTCGAGAGCTTCTTATGGGAAAAGATCAATTTTCCCGATTTTGAGCATTTTTACGCTGATCATCCCGAGTATGGTGAGCTGATGCCATTAGGAGGACCTTCGTTGACCAATGGAGAAATGGAATACATTCGGAAATGGATCGTGGAGGGAGCCCCTGAATCTGGTATTGTGGTCGACGACGAAATCCTTGATGACGACCAGCGATTTGAACTGCCCTCCGGGACGTTCGAACCATTGGAGATTCCAATTTCCGGGATTCAGGTCAATCTGGGTCCATTTGAAGTCGCCCCCGATTTCGAAAGGGAGCTATTTTACTACCAGCCGCTTGAAAATGATGGGCCTATTTTCGTAAATAGGGTTGAGATCTCAATGAAGACCGGAAGTCATCATTTCATACTATATGACTATCCCAATGGGGACATACCGGAAGCGGAGATTTTCAGAGACCTGCGCAACCCGGATAATTCACTCAATTTCGAGACCCTGTTAACGATGCTAAACCAGAGGTTCGTATTCGGGACTCAGTGGAGAACTATGAAATATGACTTTCCGGAGGGAGTGGCTTTGAAACTACCATCCAGTGCAGGTTTTGATCTAAATTCTCATTACGTTAATCGAACCGACCAGATGATCCAAGGCGAAATTTCAGTCAACCTTCACACCCTGGACTCAGCAGAGGTTGCGCATCATGCACATAATTTGTTTCTGAATAATGACCAATTCCAGCTGCCAATAGGTGAGGTTACCACTTTATCAAGGGCCTGGACATTCAATGAGCGCCGACATGTCTTTCAGTTAACTTCCCACGCCCATGAGCATTTGACGGAATTCCGCATCTACGTGGTAGGAGGGGCTACCAATGGGGAATTAGTGTTCTTCTCCAAAGACTGGGAGCATCCGCCATTGCTTAGCATAGACCCACCGCTGGTACTCGAGCCGGGTCAGGGCTTAAGGGCTGAAGCGACCTATGATAATGACACCGATCGGGTACTGACTTTTGGATTTAGAAGCGTTGACGAAATGATGATCATTTTCGGAGCTTATTATCTGGATTAAGAACTCAGGATTAGTACAAAGTCCTTAGTATTAAGTCATTAGGGTGATTTATTAGCCATTCGTTTTTGCCAGTTAGCTTTTTGCCCGGATCTCATCCTCCTATAACTTAATCGTCATTGCACCCAATAATCCATTAATCCATTAACCCAGTAACCCAATCATCCAATAGCCCAGTCTTTGCTTTAAAATAGCCTCATTTGTGACCCGGTACCGGGTGGTTGTGAATGGCCCGATCCGGTTCTGCCGCTGTATTTCCAGGAGTCATTTCTCTCTTTTTGTATCACCTCTTGTAGGTCCCCGTCAGGCCGGAATTGAGACTCGTACCGCTGGGCTAACCAGGATAGCCTTTGGATAGCATTTTTCTTTTCATGATGGCCCAGTTTGGCACGATTCAATGCCTTTTCCAGAACGTCGATTGTTTTGTCATAAACAATCAGCGGTACCGGAAAGGGATGACCGTCTTTGCCGCCGTGGGCAAATGAAAATCGGGCCGGATCGGAGAATCTCGCTGGGGCGCCGTAGATGACTTCGCTGACTAGAGCCAGGGACTGCAGTGTCCTGGGCCCGAGCCTCTCCAAAAGGAGCAAGGACTCAAAATCCTGGATCTGGGACTGTTTTGCCAGAGCGAGAATGCTTCCCAGCCGTCTGATATCCACGTCCCGGGACATGACATGATGGCGTCGGGGCATGTGAATGCTTCTTATTTCTGAAATGGTGTGGCTTGGGTTTTCCTGGGACAACTCAAGCATGCTTTGTCGGGCGGACTTCGCTTTTACATCCACCAGGTTCAGGATTCGCCCTTTGTTCTTCCCGTAGACGCACACGTGAGGATTTTCAACAAAAGACTTCAACTGCGCGGAATGCCAGTGGTAGCGCCGTGCCATTCCCGCTACACCGTCCATGCCTTGTTGAACAACCGCCCATTCACCCTCATTGGACAAAATGAAGCTGTGAAGGTAAAGGTGAAATCCATCCTGCACGGCGGTGTTATCAATTTTGGCGCACAGCTTACTGGTCCTGACCAAAGCAGCACTGTCGAGACCCGTTCCGTTTGCCACCCGGATCAATTCCTGAGGGGTTTGCCGTGACAATTTTCCCCGTCCACCGCATATATAGATGCCCAGCTCACTGGACATTGGATTAATAGCCCTCTTTAATGCTCCCATTACCGAAGTGGTAATCCCAGAGGAATGCCAATCCATTCCCATTACGGATCCCAAAGATTGAAACCACATTGGGTCGCTAATTCGACGGAGTACTTCGGATTTTCCATAGTCCATAATGATCACCTCAACTACTGCCTGACCTAATTTTGCCATTCGGTCGGCGAGCCATCTCGGTACCTTTCCATTGTGTAAAGGGAGGTCAGCGTAGCCTGCTTTTTTCATACTATCAAAATTAGTAACATATACTAATAATATTAGTATATGTGCTATTATCTTTGTGAAACGCAAGAAAAGCAAGCTTTTGTGTTACCATTACTTTAGTTATATTGTAATACCTTTGAAGCACACCATTAACAATCTTAAATTCTACCCATGAAATTCTCGGAGCTGTTAACCTTATTTAAAGAGGGAAAAGGGGATGCCAAGAGTCATATGAAGAATCTACTGGAGATTGCAATTGTTGATGGCCATTTTGACACGACTGAAGAGGATTTATTGAGCAAGCTGGCCAAGCGGCACAGTGTATCCAAGAAGCAATTGGAAGAGATAAGGAACCACCCCATCGAAACTCAATTTGAAGTACCCAAGGACCCTGGTGTAAGGTTCAATCAACTGTTTGAGTTAGTGCATATGATGGTTATCGATAAGTATATCGACTCTGAAGAGATCAAACTGTGCGGGATGTTTGCTAAGAAATTTGGCTACAATCCGGAGAAGACTGGTGAATTGGTTGAGGCGCTGGCTAATAATATTCAAAACGGTAAAACCTCCGGGGAGGCCCGGAAGCGCGTGGAATGGCTGTTGAAATAGGTTCGACCCGGGTCATTATCAATATTAAACCACAATCCCATGTCATACCTTGCCCTATTATCCGTACTGCTGGTCGTCAGTCAAGTTGACGGCCCAGATATAAGTGGAGACCGCTACAACACCTTTAAAGGAGATTTGATCATTCATCCTGTACAACATGCGACTCTGGTTATCCAGTGGGATGGCAAGTTGATCTATGTGGATCCGTAATGGTGGGGCCGAAGCCTTTGAAGGGATTCCGTCCCCGGACCTTATTCTGATAACCGATATTCACGGGGATCACATGAACCTCGAAACGCTCGAAGAGCTTAATACAGAAAATGCAAAATTGGTAGTTCCAGCGGCGGTTGCCGAAAAATTACCTGAAAACCTGAAATCCAAATCCAAAACAATTAAGAACGGGCAAACGGCTTTGATGATGGATTTGTTTGTAGAGGGTGTTGCCATGTATAATCTGCCGGAGAGTGAAGATTCCCGGCATACAAAAGGAAGGGGCAATGGATATGTGATCAACTTAGGCGGACAGCGAATCTACATATCGGGAGATACCGAGGATGTTCCGGAGATGAGAGCTCTGAAGGATATTGACATAGCGTTCGTTTGCATGAATCTCCCCTACACGATGGACGTTGACCAGGCCGCGGCCGCCGTACTTGATTTCCGACCCGAAATTGTCTATCCGTATCATTACCGGGGCGCCGAAAAAAAGCTCAGTGACGTTGACCGGTTTGAACAATTGGTAACTGAAGCTAGTGATGTGCAGGTGATTCGACATGATTGGTACCCGAGATGATGTACCTATGGTCTAGTCACGATAGAGTTGACGGTTCAGAAGGCCTTGGATCGCAATTCTGAACTGGCGAACCAGAGTCTTATCCTCAGAGAAACAGAATGATAATATATTCGCCGGTCAAGTTAGCTACGCGCCCTTGGATAGCGCCCTCTGGGTCAGCGATATTGAAGCTCAAATTGAGCTGACCGCTGGCCAAATTAACCGACATTTCGACTCCGCCGACTATTATTTGACTAATTCCGCTTTCGGAGGCGAACTGCCAGGTTCCGCTTCCATCAGGCCACAGATCTCCTCCGCCGGAAGAAGTGTAGGTAAAATCGTCCTTGAACGAGACCACGAATTCAGCGAACTGGTCGGTGACATCCACGTTGTCCCGGGTGACAGTACCGTCTTGACCTATATTCCACGAGCTGGATGTTAGAGTATTGGTAAAGGTTTCCTGTTGGGTCGGGGGCAGGGTGTCGTCCGGCGGTATCAAACCGACGGAGCTATTTTCCGCACAGGCCCCGACGATTATCAGAGCCAATATCAAAAGGTAATTTATATAACGAATCTTCATCTTTGCTATTTCTAAATGGCTAGTGCTTTTGGATTCTCTTTATCACACTGTATTCTTTTCCGGTAACCCGCAATACATAAATGCCCTGGGGCTTAGTTCTCAAATCGACTTCAGTGAATAAGTTCCTTCCGGATAAATGAAGTGGCGCTTCACCCAGAACCCGGCCGGTAACATCCATGTAGGTAAGCGATGGATTGTCCCCCAAAATACTAACCATGTCTTCAATTTTGACCTTGACCAACCCCTGGGTGGGATTAGGATAGATCCTGGATTGCCTGGGAAATTAGCTCTTCGATACCAGTAACCTCACTCACTATGACAGTGAATGTAACTAGTACCACATCAGTACCATCAGTGATTGTAATGGATACCGTGGTTTCCCCGGTAGCAAACGCATTAGGCTTAATAATCAAAAACAGCCCATCTTCCCGTTCCTCGAAGAAAATATTCTCATTGGAAATGACATCGGGATTGCTGGAAACCACTTCAACTACAGTTACCTCGTCGCCATCCGGATCGGAAAATTCAATCTTAATGACAATCGGCGTGTTTTTGGCCGTTATTTGATCGTCAAGGAAAAATTCGGGTGGTTCATTAAGGATATTGTCAATATCTCCCACCTTGACTTCCCAGGTGACTTCTTCAATACTATACAAGACACCCTCGTCTTCCAGGTCTCGATCAAATACCTGCAGTTCCAGCAAATATTTCCCTACACCCCTTGTTATTTCTGTATCGCCAAACTCTATGGTGCCCACCCGTTCACCACCTCCATCAAGCTCCTCAAGGAAGAGTATTCGAAAATGCAGATTGTCACAATTGTCGCTTGAAGCAGCATCGAAAAGAGAAGCTTGAGCGGTCCTTTCCTGATCTTCGTTACTAACCAGGCTGATGACGTTTCGTCCTACAGCCTCAGGTGCGATTTCGTCAACAACATTGACACCAATATTCTGTGGATCCGCATCGTTTCCTGAGTCATCGGTTACTGTGAAGGACACTGAAATGTCCATACCCACATCTCCGCAATTAAAAACAGTCCGCGACTCCGGACTGATACCGGGTGTCAAATCTTCGTCACAATTATCACCACCTTCCCAGCCAATGTCATCAGGGCTAAGAGTAGCTTGTCCGGATGGATCCAGAGAGACTGTTACGTTTGATTCCGCTTCAAATTCTGGCGCAATGTTGTCCTCAACCGTCACCGTTGTAGGAGATACCTCGGTAGAATTATTGGCTAGATCAGTTACCCGTAGGGTTCCTCCTTCTTCTACCCTAGATCATCGCAGTCAAAAATTATTGGGAAATCCACCAACTCCAATTCCCCTTCACCAATTTCAATTGTTAAGTCCTCATCGCCGGTAGAATTATCAGATATACCCAATTGATCAATGAATTCTTCCAGAGTTATCGTTGCACCACCTTCCTCATCGAGTTCGACGAGTAAGTTCGACCCCAACACCACCGGCGCGTCTTCGTCCACCCCGGGTGGGGTCAACTGGAAATCATCAAGCTTGAATGAGGAGCTTCCACTGCCGGTTATGGCGAGCAAAATAGATATGACCCCGTCGGAAAGTTCGTCGTAAAGAACCGGAAGCTCAAATGCCGTGTAATTAAGGGCATCGGTATCTATCGTAAGCGTGCTGGTGTTAGTAGGAGTACTGTCATCCAAGTTGTCGACTGTGAAAACCGTTATCGTAGCCTGGTCGGTGGGGGCACAGTTAAACTTATAGTACCCACTTAGGATGAGGTCGGGTTCCCCACTACACTGAATAACGGTAAGGGCGTCTGCATCTGCACCTCCCAATCCTGGATCGCTAAACAATTCAAAAGCTAGGTCTCCGGTCCTGGCGTCGGAGGTTACATCCAAATTAACAGGACTAATGCCGAACAACGCACCAAGAAAACTATTGAAACCAGGGATCCAACCAGAAGGGGCATTGAATGGGAATGTACCGTTTGGACCGATCGGACCGCCAAGCCCTCCATTACTAAACGAGCCGGTATAATACGTTTCGAAGCCGGGAGTAGGAATTACGCACTCCGGCGCTGTATCTATCCCGGTGCCGGTAACGGTGAAGGTGTAAGGATTTTCGTCGCTATCATCACTTTCAATGCTTACAATGATGCTTTTCGATCCGGGTGTTGTTGGATTAAAAGTGAGCAGAAATCCGGTTAGGCCATTCATGGCTATCACTTCACCGGAAGGATCTGATTCCAAAAGGAACTCTCCAGGATCATCTCCTCCAATGGTGATGGCGTTGATGGATCCTAAAGTCAAATCGGAACTCCCAATGTTCTTTATTGTAAACCAGTTAGATGCCGGAACGTTGATCATCACGTCCCCAACCTCGAACTGGCCGGCTCCTGAAACAAGCTCTGAACCGTCCCAACTCACTTCAATCTCCGGTTGGGCATCAACCTTGGATGCGAAAATGAATAGTAAACAGCCAAGGAGTAGCTTAATTGGTAAAGTAGCGATTTTCTTCATTTGCGGTGACTTGTTAGCCTAAACCACCCCGCACATTCTCCAACAACTTGATAGGATTTTGTCGGTCCATTGCATAGAGCGGAACAGCATCAGTTTGGTTAAAATGAGAATTGGGTAATTCTAGCGGGAAATTGCCGAAATTTTTGCAATAAATCAATAAGAAATGGGAAAAAAATAACTGTTTTGAGTCGAGAGTGCTTAATGGAACAACCATAGCCAATTAAAACATTGCCCATTGCCCACTGTCCCAAGCTGTGTTGCATTGTTTTGCCGTTTAGCTGATCAGTGGAGACCTGGTCAGCTGTTGGCATTCGCCATTTCGTCATTCGCCCTTGTTCGCCCTTGACTGTTCGCTGTTTTTGGTTTTACTTGAGCCTATTGAAGAAAAGGGTCCCAAATCAACGAATCAACGAATCAAGGATATTCACTCATTATCAATTCGGCGGACTGATCATTATGTGTGCCCGGTGAGTTCCGGGGTCCATGATCCATGGTCCACCAGGAACGATTGGCTGCAGCGGAAGCCCGGTAGACTCAGGCGTCGCATAAGGAATGTAAACAACATAGCGGTAGGCTGCGTCGATAACCGAGTCCGTAGCTGGATCGTATTTTCCATGGGACCCGGACAAGATGTGTAGTGTGGTAGGTTGGGACGGCATTTTGAGCTTTCCCGCCTGAACCTCCTCTTCGCGAATATCGAAGACCTCCTTTGAATTCTTGCCCTGGGCCTTTAATTCCCGGCCCCGGGACATAAATGGCTCAAGATCCCTATGATAGCAAGCCACATTGAATCCCGCTTTTTCGGGGTCATCAGACAGGCAGATGATCTCATTGGTTCCTTTTCGAATTATAGAAAGCTGGCCCGGGTCGTCATAACCCAGGACCGTAGCGCCAGCACGCATATCTTCAGGAGCTGCCATGACTGCAGCCCCAATCTGATCTTGGTGCCCAATTTGGGCGGTACAATACACAAATTGCAGTGCCATTAGGAGAATTAGGGGAGTCGCGACATTCATTTGTTTTTTTTTATTACGGAAATTTTGTGATAAAATTAGGAAGATTTTGCAGTTCTGCCCAATTCGCAAATTATCTGGATAACTGAAGAACCTGCCTTTGTCCGAACAGTGTCAATGTTTTAGACTTTCAATAATAGTAAATCACTAAAGTTTACATATATTTATTTGGAACTGGAAGGGTAAGGACTTTTGACTTAATATTACTAGCTAATCGCGCTTAAAATGAATTTGTATCTAGGTAACCTGAATTTTGACGCTAAAGAAAGTGAAATCGAAGAGCTGTTTAACCAGTTTGGACAGGTACAATCTGTCAAAATAATCAGGGATCGTTATTCTGGAAAATCCAGGGGCTTTGCTTTTGTGGAATTGGATTCCGCCGAGGCCGGAGAGAAGGCCTTGGAGCAACTAAACGAAACCGAATTTTTGGGAAGAAAGATTCTGGTCAACAAGGCCAGGGATCAGGGGGAATCTGATTGAGACGGGCTGATCGAGCATTCTGAAAGAAACGCTCTCGGAATTCACCAGACCTGATATTCTTTGTACAACCAGCTCCTTTTTGTTAGTTCTACAAGTAGCTCAGGCTATACTTAAATATTTTCAGCGTTGAGTTGAGGTTTTCCTTGTGCACCAGTAAATACCCCTCCACGGCTTTGCTGGAAGTTATGTGGGGTCGAAACTTTAAGGAATAGGACCCTCTTCTTCACATTTTTCGAAAATCGGATTTCTCCCGGGGTGCAAGAACTAAAATCATGAGCCGTTGAGATTTGTTGAAGAGGGTGATCAATTTGAGTTCCCATATCGTCCCCATCTCTTTGGATTGGATCTCCCCAACCGCTACGACTTGGTATTTTTCCCGCCAGATTCTATAGTAGCGCGAGAACTAGGGCTGGAACTGGACGACATAATGTCCACGCCCCGATCGGAAAAGAACACTGTATACCCCCCCAAATTGGAGCCTAATGGAGTATTTCAATTTGTAGCAACCGATCATCTCCGTTTTTCCGGCACCGACTGGTGGGTGAAGCAGCGTAAATATTCCATTTCCGATGTGTACTAGAATTTTTGAGAGCCGTTTTTTCGGAGACTGATTGGCGGGGGAGCCTTTTGGATACCACCCCAGGCAATGTGCCAACCAACTTCACCAACGGCGCAGTTGGGTTCTTTTCAGCTTGCGATGTGGATGTCCTGCTATATCGCTTTCCTACCAAATGAACTTCGGGAGAACTGGGGGGTGTATGATTGTCATTTTCAGTACTTGAACTCGATTTGCTGATTAATGCCAGGGCTTAAACTTTTGGCTACCGGGCAGTTTCTAGCCGTTTGTTCAAGAAACACTTTATCCTGTCGCGAATATTTCTCAGCAGGCATCTCAATGGTGATTTTGATGTCGGATACTCTCCGAGGATCGAGTGACATCACTTTTTGCATTTCCGCTTTTGCTTTTCCAAATGAAATACCCTGATTGGCAGCCTTTATCCCCATGGTTGTTAACATGCAGGTTGCCAGTGAGGTCGAAAGTAGGTCGGTCGGGGAGAAAGCTTGACCTTTTCCGTGGTTGTCAGTTGGAGCATCGGTAATGATAGAGCCCCCTGATTGGGAATGGATACAGGTGGTTCTTAGCTCACCCCCATAAAGAATAGTTGCTGTTGCCATTATGTTGTTTTAGGTTATTAATCCTCAGTTACCAGATATGGTTAGTTGCTCATTGCTGAATCCTCACAATTCAACAACTACCTTGCCAGTAGCCTGATTAGTTTCCATATACCGGTGCGCCTCCACAATTTCATCTAGCTTAAAGCTCCGGTCAATGTTTAGTTTCACAGACCCGCTTTCAATTGCCGAAATAAATTCTTGCAGGATCTCCTTATTCAGGTTCGATGCCTCTCCCATGTAAACCGTGAGCCGGCCCAAAGACGGGATGTCACCCATAGGAGTGAAATCCTTCAAGGCCCACTCGCTTCCCAGAATGCCCGTCATGCATACCATGCCTTTTGGCCGGATGCACTGGAGAGAATCTTTTAACGTTTGAGTGCCGACCAGTTCAAGCACCTTATCCACACCATCCGGAAATATCGCCTTGATCTTGGCAGAGATCGAGCCCTCATCTATTATCACGTGGTCCACTCCGTTTTCGATCAGAATGTGCTCCCTACCAGGATTTCGAGTGGTCGATGCAACCGTCAAACCCAAATGCCTGGCCAATTGAGCCGCCAGCATTCCAATTGAGGAGGTTCCTCCTCTTATCAAGAGGACTTCACTTTTTTGGACCTCCAGAGCCTGGTTCAATGAGCCGGAAACGGTTTGAAACATTTCTGGAATCGCTCCAAGAACTCCCCACGGTAAATGTCTTTCAAATGGAAAAACGATGGGCCGTGGCACCACGGCATATTCGGCATATCCTCCATCGAATTCTCTACCCATTCCGCCCATTATGGCCACCACCGGTTGACCCTGCAAGTAGGTTCCTGACGGGTCTTCCTCGATGCTACCTACGCATTCGATTCCCTGTATCCTGGGAAATTGGACGCCGGGAGAGTGGCCCTGTCGAGTGAACAGTTCCGAGCGGTTTAGGCCGAAAGCCCTTATTTTGATCAGGACCCACCCTTCCTTTATTATTGGGGTCGGCCGTGACTGTATCTCGATTACTTCCGGAGGTCCGGCTTTGGTTGTTACTGCTGCCTTCATATATTTCCTAAGGTAGTCGGTTCTTGCTTTGCTCAAGCTCCTCTTAGGAACATATTATCCTTACTATTGGTCAATGGGAAACGTGTAGGATTACTGAAACCGTTGCCACAAGGATCAATCATGTCCGCTCTCCACAGCTTCGTTAACCCTCCTTTGGATTTACAACAGACTATCGATTTAAACGCAAAACAGGGAGATCTTTAGTCAAAGAATCTCCAAAATGAGTAATTTGCAATGTGGTAGGTGCCAAATCGAGACTCTTTTTATTGATTGTTGCCATTATGCTCTTCCCCTGGCAAATGGTATGCATGACCCATCCCACGGGCCATGGGCATCATCATCCCCCTGGAGAACTGAGCCCTTGTGAAAAGCAGAAGCGATGCAAGGAAACATCTTTTTGGCCCCAGATGGACTGCCAAAGAATAGCCCTTGAAGCCGACTATTTTCAGGTACCTAAAAACGATCCAATCAGCAAGCATACTCAAACATTTCTGGTTTTATGGGTCCTGTTGGACCTCCGCAAAATTGAATTACCGGAGGCGCCGCATCTTGGGTTGCCGGAATCCACCGGTGATTCTGATCCACCCCTTGAAGGCCATTTCCTTCGCGGACCCCCTTTATCTTAATTTTTCCTCCAGGCACGGCTAAGTCTGTGGAACGGCAAAACCGGGGTGGCTTCTTACCTCCGGAGACCCGTTGCGATCAGGCCCTTGGCTGCTTCAGAGCCACAACTTTTTGTCTGGAGTTTGAGGTTTATTCCGGAATTAAGCTAACCATAAAATTATGATAAAACGATCCTTTGAGAACCCGCACCTGGCCATGGTGTTCGCGATCGTAGTGGCTGTCCTGGCAGGGGTCCTTATCCCAAGGATGCCAGTAGACATACTTCCCCAATTCAAAAAATCTGCTATGCAAATCCTGACACTGTATCCAGGGATGCCCGCCGAAGTGGTGGAGAAAGACATAACCAGCCGCATGGAGCGTTGGACAGGTCAATCCCCGGGCATTGAGAAACAACTCAGCAAGAGCATTATGGGGGTCAGCATTGTCACTAATTTCTATGGTGAGGATATCGACCCGGCCGAAGCTATGGCCAACACTTCCTCCTACGCCATGAGTGATATGTATTATCAACCGCCAGGTACTCTGCCGCCAATGGTGCAGCCGTTCGACCCAACAGCAAGTAAGCCGCTGATGCTGCTGACGGTGAGTAGTAGCGAAAAAAGTGGCAAAGAGTTGTACGATATAGCCTATTATAACCTTAGACAGATGCTGAGCGGCGTGCCAGGGATTGTAGCCCCGGCTGCTTACGGTGGCTCTTTACGGAGAATTCACATCTATGTGGACCCGTCGAAACTAGAGTCATTGGGTATCTCCCAAACCCGGGTAAATGATGCCATAAAAAAGAACACAACCATGATTCCATCCGGAATTGCACAAATAGGTATGATAAACTATGGGATAGACGCGAAAGGAATGATCATTGATGTCAACGATTTCAATGATATAGTCATCACTTATAAAAATGGTAAGCCGATCTATATTAAGGATGTTGGCTACGCGGATGATGCCAGCGTAATACAGACCAATATTGCCCGCGTAGACGGAAAGGAACAGGTTTACCTGCCGATATTCAAGCGGCCTGGCGCCAATACCATTGCTTCTGTGGAGGCGGTAAAAAAAGCCTTACCCAGTTTGAAAGTGCGGATGCCGGAGGATGTTCAATTGGCGGTTATTTTTGACCAGAGTTCCTACGTTCGTAATGCCATATCGGGGCTGACAAGAGCCTGGCTGGGCGGGTTGATGCTGGTGGTTGTGGTATTGATCCTGTTCCTGGGCAGTTTTCGCTCCGCCTTAATTGTTTCCATCAGCTTGCCCCTTTCAATTCTCTTTGCCTTCGTAGTTCTTTCATTTACCGGACAGGCCATCAACAGCGTCACCTTGGGCGGGATGGCACTCGTCCTTGGGTTGCTGGTGGATAATTCCATTGTAGTACTGGAGAACATCGATCGGCACCTGAGAATGGGCAAGCCAGCCTGGCAAAGTGCCAGGGAAGCTGCCCTGGAAGTAGCCACTCCTGTGCTGGCCTCAACAGTAGTGATCACCGTAGTATTCTTTCCGGTAATTTTCCTTACCGGGATGGTGAAGTTTTTGTTCTCACCACTTGCCATTACCGTTGCCGGGGCCATGATCGGCTCGTACATTTTTTCACTGACTGTGGTTCCGTTGGCAGCGGCTCATTTATTCCGCAACCTGCAGGCTCAGCCACTGCCGGAAAGTCAGGCAAAAGCGCTGCCGAATGCCGATTCTCAAAGCACCAATTTTTTCGGCTTTTTCCAAAGATTTGTGGAGCGCTTGCGCCGGCGCTATGAGCGGAGTCTACTGAAAGCTCTTCAATATAGATGGCCGGTTTTAGCTGGAGTCTCAGCTCTCTTCATTTTTTCATTGTTTCTAATGAAAAATCTTGGCTACGAACTATTCCCACAATCAGATGTGGGACAAATGGAAATTCAAGTGCGACTGGAATCCGGAACGCCGCTTAAGGTTGCTGAGCAAACCGTCGCCGACATGGAGCGGCTCGTGCGCGAAGAGTTAGGGCCTGATCTTCAGCAGATCGTGTCCAACATTGGTATATTCTACGACCTTCCAGCTGCCTATACTCCAAATTCCGGAACCCAGGACGCTTTCATTGGAATCCAGTTGAAGGAAGATCACGATATCAGCACCTTTAAATACGCGGCCCGTTTGCGGGTGAAGTTGCAGCAACAATTTCCGGGTGTAGAGCTCAGCTTCAATACCGGAGGATTAATCACTGCAGCACTCAATGAGGGCAAGCCGGCTCCCGTGGACCTACAGATAATTGGAAATGATCTGTACACACTAAGACAGATTGCCCGACGGCTTCAGGATACAATCTCCAGTATTCCGGCTACCCGGGATGTGCGTATCCTGCAGCGGTTGGACCAACCGACCAAGGATATTGATCTGGATAGGATAAAGGCCGCGGAACTGGGAGTGGAGCCTGTGGATGCAATCAAAAATATTGTGTCAGCCCTTAATTCCTCGGCTACTTTTGACAAGGCGTTTTGGATTGATGAACGCAATGGGAACCACTATTATGTTGGGGTTACCTATCCACAGTACCTCATCGATGATGAGCATGTGCTTAGCAACATTACGGTTAGCAGTGAAACTCATTCAGAGCCTGTACCGTTTCGCAACTTTTCAAAAATCAGTGAATCAACCAATCCCGTGGAGATCAACCATTACAACTTACAAAGGGAATTTAATGTGTACGCCAACGTAGAAGGGGCTGACATTGGTGGTGTTTCTGATGAAATCCAAAGGAGAATCGATATCATGGAGTTTCCCAAGGGATACAGCGTAAGGTTCAGCGGAGAGATAGCTACCATGAAAAGTTCTTTGGGAAATCTTGGACTTGGTCTCGGGTTGGCCGTCATACTGGCTTTTCTAATTGTTGTGCCGCTATTTCGGTCCTTCCGACAACCTCTCATAATCATCATGGCGTTTCCTCTTGGAATTATCGGTGTCTCCCTTATGATGTGGGCGACCAGTACCTACCTCAACGTACAATCTCTAATGGGAATCATCATGATGGTAGGCATTGCGGTGTCTTACGGAAATATCCTGATCGACCGCATAAACGTGCTTGTAAATGAAGGACAAACAAAGTTAAAAGCAATAGTGAGTGGGGCAGCAGACCGTTTTAGGCCGGTTTTGATGACCGCGGGAACCACCATATTCGGACTACTGCCTACGGCGATATCGGCAAGCCCGGGATCGGAATCAAATGTACCGCTTGCCATCGCGGTAATTGGCGGCACCTTTATGGCCACTTTGCTAACGCTGTACATTATCCCAATTCTCTATTTATTAATTGCCAAAACTAAAATCAATTAATCATGGTTAGGTCCAATAATACAATAGCCAGCAGGTTGCTAATAGTTGCTTTTCTAATGGTTTCAAGTTGTGCCGAGGATGAGAAAATCACCAAACAAAAGGTGGAGCAAGTTTTGCAAATACAACGAGTGGCCGTTGTCCATCCGGCTTATCGCTCTTTCATTAGCGAGGTTCTGATAACCGGCACGGCCCGACCAAACCGGGAAGTCATGTTACACGCCATGGAAAGTGGGTACGTGGAATCTGTGTACGCGGATATTGGCGATGAGGTCAGAAAAGGGGAGACCATTGCCAGGTTGGAGAACCCAGAGTTGCACCGGACCAGGCAAAAGCTAAACGCGGAGCTGCAAGGTAAGAAATCAGCCTATGACCGCCTGCGCTCCACTTACGAAAAAACTCCTGCCATTACCCCCCTTCAAATACTGGAGGATGCCAAGGCCGAATTTCTGTCGTTGCAGGCCCAAATGGCCTCAATAGATGACCGGCTACATTTTTTGGAAGTACGAGCTCCTTTCTCCGGAATAGTCACTCAACGTTTTGTTGATGAAGGGGCACTGGTGCAAAATGGAATAAATAATCCAGGTGCCAAAGCCCTGTTTGAGGTGCAGGAGGTGAGTACGATCCGCTTGAGCATTCCGTTGCCGGAAACCAACGCCGCGGCAGTAAAAAAGGGAGTTGAAGCCAAAATAATTTTCCCAGAATTAGCAGGAGAATCAGTTTTAGCCAAAGTGAGTCGAACAGCGAATTCGCTTGACCCTCATTCCAAAACCATGACGGTGGAAATTGACATCCCAAATGACCAAGGTAAGATAAAACCCGGCATGTATGCTAAGGCCTTAATTAGGATCAATAGCCGGGATAGTGTACTTTCTCTTCCGGTAACGGCTCAGGTAATGTTGCAAAATCAGCCCTTCATCCTAGTAGTAACGGACACAAAAGTGGAGCAAGTGCTCTTACGGAAGGGACTCTCGGACAAGAATTACTTTGAAGTGCTTAATCCTGACATAACGGCTAAGGCTCAAATAATTGTGCGAGGAAAAGGGTTGGTAGAAGTCGGTGAAATTGTCCAACCGGTATTAACCCGAGACTAATTTGAAGGCCATGCTTCCAAAGACATTGATAACTCTGACCCTGTTTTTCCTTGCTCCAACCATTTCGGCGCAGGACCGACTGCTGCCTATAAACCTCGAGACGGTCCTGCATATCGGTGGTGCCAGTAATTTAAGTATACAGGAATATCAACAGAAGGAAATGCTGGCTTTAGCCGATCTTGAGAAGGCCAAGGAGTGGTGGCTTCCGGATATTTATGCAGGAACACGGATCCGAAAACTTTGGGGTACTACTATGAACGCGGATGGAAGATTCTTTGTCGACGTCCAACCGCAGAACTTCCTGGTCGGAATCGGCCTGGACGCCTCCTGGGATTTTGGTGAAGACATTCTGGCGCTGAAATCTGAAAGCTTGCATGCCCAGGCAAGCGTCTACCTGACCGAAGCAGAAAGGAACAAGGCTTTGCTTGAAGTCATTGACGCCTACTACGATTTTCAAACAGCGCAGTTGCAATATCAGGCCTACCAGCAATTGCTGCTGCAGGGAGACACAATAGCTGAACAAATTGCCGTGCAAGTTGAAGCCGGATTGCGTTTTGAGTCTGAATTGCTGGTGGCCCGAAGCAACCAAAGCCATTTGAAGGTGGAAATGCTGAAGGCAAAAATAGGCTATGGGGTTAAATCAGCCACATTGGTAAAACTGCTGAATTTGTCTCCCTCGGTTAAACTCGTCAGTGTGGACTCTTTGATTGTTCCGATTGAACTGGTGACCCAGCCTGAAAAGAGTGGTGTGAACGATTCGGTTTACAGCAGCCGTCCGGAATTTCAGGCAGCCAGCCTAATGCTGCAATCCTTGCAAGTGGAAAGAAGAATTACCACCACGGGCCTTTTGCTTCCTGAATTGAGGTTGGAAACACATACCTCAATGTTTGGCGATGTGTTTTCTCCTCTCTACCCGACAAGTACAATAAATGCCGCCTTGTTTTGGAAGATTCCGGTTGGGCGTTTGACCTATGGAGGAGATTTGAGGAAGTACGATGCCAGGATCTCCTTGCAGCAAACACAAATTGAACAGGTAAAGGCTTTGGTAAATGAACAGATACTGAGTGCCAAGGAGACGATGATAGGTGCAAAGGAGCAAATGGAAATTGCTGGTGAAGGTGGCGACCTAGCGGCAAAGGCCTTGTCTCAGAGTATACAGCGCCAGCGACTAGGACTGGTGCTGCCTTTTGAACTACTTCAGACTCTTGAGATTTACATTCAGGCCCGCCTGGACCACCTGGCTGCAGTATCCATTTATAATAAGGCGCAGTACCGGCTGTTTGTGGCTATGGGAAACGATCTTTAAGGAGGCTTTTACACGATCGTCCTGGAAGAAATCGGTGTCCGTCAGGGCTCATTAGATCGGGATAAAATTTGAATTCTCCCTACTATTGGTGAAATTGCAGGCCAATTGAAGCTAAGAACAGCTCCAGTGAATAAATCTCAAGCAATACTGTCCTATCATCCTGTCCTTCAAGGTATTGCCCTCAAGATGGTTGGGTCAATTCAAGACGCTGAAGATATTGTACAGGATACCTTTTTGAAGTGGTTGACAATCGATCATGATAAGATTAAGAATACCAAATCATATTTGATCAAAGCTGTAACCAACAACTGTATTAATCATCTTAATTCTCTGAAGAAAAAGAAAGATGAATATTTGGAGAATCTAAACTCAAGCGAACTGCTAGAGAAGTATAGGGAGTTGGATTTTGCCAAATTTGACTTGGAAACTGAAGTGTCTGAGGCATTGGCCTTAGTTCACAAGAAATTAGAGCCTATCGAAAAGGCGATTTTCCTGATGCGAGAGGTATTTGATTTTGATTATGAAGAGCTCCAGGAAATATTCGATAGGAAGAAAGATAATTGCCGCCAAATATTTTGCCGTGCCAAGGAAAAGCTTTCATTGAAAACCCAAAAATTCAAAATTGACCTGACTAATCAATCTCAATTCTTCGAAAGTTTTTCAAACACCTGCTCATCTGGACAACCTTCCGGATTCATTCATGATCTTAAGCAGGAGATAACTTCCAAGATTAATAGAGTTATTTGATTAAAACTTTTTTTTATTTTATTGTCACAAACTCCCAACAGTATTGTCTGTATAAAAGAGTGGCGAACAATAACCAAGTCCATTAACCAATTAGCTGTTATTAACTAGACCTCATGGAAGTTTTATTAATCTTTTTTATTGCTCAGTGGTACCTATCTCTTTTCTTTCAAACTTTTTTTCATCATAGGTATGCTTCCCATCAGGCGTTTACCATGTCTCGGGCAGCCGAGAAGGTTTTTTATGTGCTGTCCTGGATTTTTCAGGGCTCCAATTATTTAAGCCCTTATGGCTACGGAATTCTGCACCGCATGCATCATGCTTATGCAGACACTCCTGAGGATCCACATTCGCCGAAATATGATGGCACTCTGTTTAAGATGATGTGGAAAACCAAGACCATTTACTCGGCAATAGCCAATCGGGTCGCTAAGGTGGACCCACGTTTCACCGAGAACCTGCCAATCTGGACGTCGTTTGACAACTTTGCCCGATCCTGGCCCTCCAGGATCTTCTGGGGAGCTTTGTATATCTGGATGTACTGGACCTTCGCTACGGAATGGTGGATATGGCTTTTGTTGCCGGTACAATTTGCATTGGCTCCAATTCATGGAGCGATCATCAATTGGTTTGCCCATGTGTATGGTTACAGGAATTTTGAAGTGGGAGACACTTCTAAGAATTTCCTTCCGTTTGACTTCTTGATGATGGGAGAAAGCTATCACAATAATCATCACAAGAATAGCACCCGGGCTAATTTTGGAGTAAGATGGCATGAATTGGATCCAACTTATTTTATAACCTTACTACTAGATAAACTAGGAGTCATCAAACTCAAAAAGCAGAAAGAGGTGAAGATCGAATCTATAAAACATGCGGACGCTGCATAAAAGAAAATTATTTCAAAAAAGCCCGAGGAAACTCCCCGGGCTTTTTTGTTGCATCCTCTTCCCGAATGCGAGATCAATCGCCATCTAGCTACTTTTTACGCTCTACTTTGTACTTCTTCCATTAGCTTTGCACCTCGAAAAGTAAAGATGCAGCCAATCCGGAACATCGCAATTATTGCCCACGTGGATCACGGTAAAACAACCTTGGTAGACCGTATAATCCAGGAGTGCCAGATCATGGATCTTTACAAGGAAGCCGGTGAGTTGATATTGGATAATAATGAACTGGAGCGGGAAAGAGGCATTACCATTTTGTCCAAGAACGTTTCGGTGGTTTTCAAGGGAGTGAAAATCAACATAATTGATACTCCTGGTCACGCCGATTTTGGCGGTGAAGTGGAAAGAGTACTGAAAATGGCCGATGGAGTATTGCTGTTGGTGGACGCTTTTGAGGGACCGATGCCTCAGACCCGTTTTGTTCTGGGAAAAGCTTTGCACCTCGGTTTGAAGCCCATATTGGTTGTAAACAAAATAGACAAGCTAAACTGCAAGCCGGATGAAGTCGAGGAAAAGGTTTTCGAGCTAATGTTTAATCTTGATGCCACCGAGGATCAACTGGACTTCCAGACGGTCTATGGATCTTCCAAACTCGGTTGGATGTCGCTGGACTGGAAGCAGCCCACCACCAATATTACCCCCTTGCTGGACACTATCCTCTATTGTATCCAGGAAGCGCCTTATTTTTCCGGCCCGGCCCAAATGCAGATTACCTCTCTGGATTATTCCAGTTTTGTGGGTCGAATTGCCATAGGAAGGGTATATCGTGGACATCTAGAGGAGAGAAAGGATTACATCTTGTGCAAAAAGAATGATCTGAAGGAAAGGGTCCGGATCAAAGAGCTGTTCGTGTTTGAGGGCCTGGGGCGTCAAAAAGTACCCAAGGTAAGGAGTGGGGATCTTTGCGCAATCGTTGGGGTTGAAGCATTCGAAATAGGCGATACCATTTGCGACCTGGAATCACCGATGCCGTTGCCGCGGATCTCGGTCGATGAACCGACCATGAGCATGGTCTTTGCCATAAACAACAGCCCTTTTTATGGCAAAGAAGGTAAATATGTCACCTCCAAGCACTTGAAAGACCGCCTTTTGAAAGAAACAGAAAAGAACTTGGCGCTCCGGGTTGAGGAAACCGATTCGGAAGATCGATTTGACGTATTTGGCAGAGGCATATTGCACTTGTCAATCCTGATTGAGACCATGAGGAGAGAGGGTTATGAGTTGCAGGTTGGAAGGCCGCAGGTAATCATTGAGAATGTCGAGAGAGTAAAGAGTGAACCCTTTGAAACCCTGGTCGTCGAGGTACCGGACGCGGTTGCTGGAAAAGTGATTGAACTGGTCTCTTACCGCAAAGGGGAACTCCTGGTGATGGAACCAAAAGCGGATCTTCAGCACCTCGAATTCGATATTCCCTCCCGGGGCCTGATCGGATTGCGGAGCCATATTCTCACGTCAACTGGTGGGGAGGCCGTTATGAGTCATCGGTTTCGGGGATATGCTCCCTATAAAGGAGAAATACCGGGAAGGATCAACGGATCCCTGGTGGCCTTGAGTACGGGCCAAGTTTTGGCCTATGCCCTTGATAAATTACAGGATCGCGGTAGATTTTTTATTGCACCGGGGGAACAAATCTACAGGGGGCAGGTTGTGGGGGAACACACTCGTGGAAATGACCTTGAGGTCAACGCTATCAAGGCCAAGAAATTGACCAACATGAGAGCTGCCGGGTCAGATGACACTGCCCGGATCGCTCCAAAATTGCAGTTTTCGCTAGAGGAGGCAATGGAATATATCAAGGACGATGAACTCCTGGAGGTTACACCCCTGAGTTTGAGGATGAGGAAGGCCAGGAGAAGTACCTAGTATGAAAAATGAAGACAAAACAGCCGGCGGCTTGAAACCTGAAGCTTTCAATTAGTTCCTTCCCACATCTTCTCCTCTTCTTTAAGGTCCTCCTCCAATAACGTTTCTACATGTTCAGGATTAAAAAACCTGCTAACGTACATCCTGATGGGCACAAGTGCCGCAATCATCAGGGGGAACAGGATCCCGATTTTGGATATTTTCAGGGTCCATAAGATTACAAAACACAAAAACTGAATCGCGGTAAATCTATGGACCACACTCGCTGGCACGGTTTTCAGATAATGGGTTGAAGGGAACAATTTGGGATCTGTGACCCATAGCGTTAATCTTTCATAGAACTGGTTGCCTCGCAATGAGGCAAAGCCCATATACAGAAATAGCCCAAAAAGGACCGCCATGGGTATATAGGCAACGTAGTACATAAGGAAGATTGAGGTGGCAAGCAAAGTATGAATGCCGAGTCCGGAAACACGATTCTCCATTACCGAGACTATGGTTTCCCTTTTGACTCCACTACCAATATCTTCCACTTTCACGGTTGCCAGACTTCTCACGTGATTCAAGGAATGCACAGTTGCCGCCACGATCCATGGAAGGGCGAACAGACTTCCTAAGAGCACTATCATACCGACTACGGCCAGGTCCAAATGATATCCGCTGCCTTTAGTGAGTTTGTTATCCGGTGAGTTAACCAATCTGGTTGTAATATTCTGATCCAGGAAGAGCAAAATGGTTGCCAGAATGGCAGGGCCAATGGATGCGAAAATCGCCCAGGAGGGTAATTCAAAGATGTTGACAATCCAGGGCCTGCCTGAAGTGGTCCCGAAAGTGGAGGGGACGACGGGGGTATTGAGTTGGACCTCTCCAAAAGAAAGGGCGACCAAAGTCATTATTACAATCGCAATTGATGGGCCAAAATCACTAAGAAAATTCCGGAAGCCTCTTCTGAGGTAGGGAGTGTTAATCACAAATTTCAGGTACCTCGAGATCCCGAATGTACCAAAGGCCAGTATTACAGTTAGAAAAGCGCTTGATAGGCCATAACCTTCTGGACCAAAAGCATGGATTGTATCCTTCAGCGCTTCGACGATGAATATCACAGATATTAGTGCGGCAAATATTTCATCGGTGAAGCGAGTAAAATATCTCATCAGGGCACTGGCATCAGTTACCGCGAGTATACAAAGTAACAGTCCAGACCATATTCCCACCCAGGCATAGGTCGCCAGGAAGGGGATATCCAGCTGCACACAAACAACATACAACAGGCCGGTAAATATTGTAATTGGACCAGTGCCACCTAGTATCGTAAGGGGCTGACCAGACAGCAAGGCAAAAGTTATACCCCCTACCGCCGTAACCAAGATCATCTCCATTATTCCTATCTGGTTACCTGTTAGCGCACCTGTAAGTGCACCAAAGGCAATAGCATTGGCCAGCGCAGCGAAATAGAGAAAGAGGGTGGTACCGGCCACTTTAGAATGGAAACCTTGTTTAAAGTCATTCATGTAATGTGGCCTTCGACGGCGCATATCGCCCAACATACCTCCAAACAATTTGCCTGACCATTCCAGACCGTGAGGAGCTTTTATATTGTTTTCTCTATCCATGCAATAATGAAAGTATGTTTAGATCGATCATAAATCAACGTTAAGAATAATGAATTTGTAGCTCAAAAGTCTAGAAAAGTATGCAAGTCCAGGAACACTCGACTAAAAAATTAGGATTGAGGATTGAGAATTCCTTCTCATTGGCTAAACAAGAAACAAATTTCGAACTCTCCAACTCCAAGCTTATCCTCACTTAGACCGGTGGCAGCCAAAAAGATTGGATACCATTTGGTATTTTTCGGCCTCAGGCACGTCTATGAGCAGGGATCATAGGAGGTTCGCCTGTGAATGGATTGAATCTTCCTATTGCCTTTGATCCTAGAGCTACCGCTCGCTTCACGGCATCTTGCCCGTACCGATTGCGAATTGCATCCATGGCTTGGTGGAGATTGCACATTTCCTGGGTATCGTTAAACAGGTCAATTTGGTGGCCTCCCTCCACTAGCCCGCTAAATCGAACTCCAACTAACCGGACCAAGAGCCGCCTGTTATAAAGTGATTCAAATAATTCTTTGGTGGTTCCGATCAAGGTTTCATCATTTGTTGTGTATGTAATGTGGTGTTGCTTGGAATAGGTATTGAAATCAGAATATCGAATTCTCACAGTAACACAAGAGGTGAGTTTATGCCCGTTTCGAAGTTGAAAGGCCAGGTTTTCTGCCATCGCTGACAGGATGCTGATTAGTTTAATTATATCGATAGTATCCCGCTCAAATGTTCGTTCAATTGATATCGATTTACGTTCAGTATAAGCGACTACCGGGCTGCTATCAATTCCATTGCATTTCTTCCAAATGGATAGTCCATTTTCTCCTAAAGCAGCCTGCATCAATTTAAGTGGCATTTTTTGAACCGTTTTCACTGTCTGGAGACCCATGCTTTTAAGAAAATGGAACGTTTGTTTACCGACCATGGGGATCTTATCAATTGATAGGGGAGCCAAAAACTGTTTTTCCAAACCGGTCTCAACATGAATCGTTCCATTGGGTTTGGCTTCGTTGGTTCCCACTTTGGAAACGGTTTTGTTGATGGAAAGCCCAAATGAGATTGGGAGACCGGTTTCTTTGATGATCCTTTTCCTCAATTCAATAGCCCATTGGTAACAACCAAAAAACCGGTCCATCCCAGTCATATCAATATAGAACTCATCAACCGAGGTCTTTTCATAAAGTGGAGATTCTTCTTTGATTATATCGGTAACTGTATTTGAGAACTTGCTGTAAGTGCCACTGTTACCTCGAATGATAATTGCCTCAGGACATAAAGACCGGGCTAATCGCATTGGCATTGCTGAATGAATGCCAAACCTTCGGGCTTCATAACTGCAAGAAGCAACCACCCCTCGGTCACTGGTGCCACCAATCAACACCGGCTGGTTATTTAATTTGGGATTTATCAGCCTTTCACATGATACAAAAAAGGTATCCAGGTCCAAATGAATAATAGCTCGTTGGCTTAATCCGATCATCAATTTGATATTTCAAAAAATAATAACTAATTTAGTTTAAAAACTAAACACCAACTGTTTAAAAAATGATCAAAAGGATTTTTCCGGATAATATTCGCTATCTGAGGAATAAATATCAGCTTTCCCAGGAAGCGATGGCTTTGAAATTAGACTTAACTAGAAGCCAGATTGCGTCTTACGAGGATGGAAGAGCAGAACCCAATCTAAAGACATTGATCCGTTATTCGAATTACTTTAAGTTGCCTATCGATGCACTTCTCAAAAATGATTTAACTATTGCCCAGGAAGGTGCATTTCTGGATATTGGCCACCACCGAATCCTGTTCCCGGTATTGATCAATGAAGAGAATGAAGACCTCATAGAAGTGGTTTCAATAAAGGCATCGGCAGGCTACCTGAGCGGGTACGGTGATCCCGCCTATATTAGCCAATTACCGCAAATGAAACTGCCGTTCTTGCCCACTGGTAAACACAGGGCTTTCCCAATCCAAGGGGATTCGATGGAACCCGGGGTTAGGGATGGGTCTTTTGTAGTTGGTAAATTTCTGGAGGATGTTGGGCAATTGATCTCAGGCAGGACATATGTTATTGTGACCCGCGACGAAGGGCTTTCCTATAAGAGGGTCGACACCAGTCGACTTGAAAAAGGTGCTTTGATTTTAGAGTCCGATAATAAACAATATCAGAATTATGAAGTAGGTATGGGAGAGGTCCTGGAACTTTGGGAATTCACTTGTAAGATCGACATTCAGGACTATGATCCGGATCAACTGAATTTGACTAGCATCGCACAGATGATGAGAAGCTTTCAAATTGAATTGGAGAACATAAAAACCAATTTGAACCAGCCTTTAAATCCGACTCAAAAATAAGGCATGTGTTGGCTGTCGGTGCGACAAGAGGCTTTGGACAAAGCCTTAATCCGCGATTTCTATCAGAATTACAACAAGCGCTGCCTTTGAAGCGTTGCCCGAAGGAATCGTTGAAAACCTGCATAAACCAGAAAACAAAAGCGCCCTCGTCTGCGTCATTCACCATCACGCGGCTCCTGGAACCTACAAAGACGACTTGCTTAAAGATGGAATGAACCTCTACCAGGCAACCGGAGATTTTGTCAAAATAGAGAACAAGGACGGCAAGGTAACGGTCAACGACGCTAGTATTTTGGCCACGGTAGACGCTACCAATGGAGTCGTCCATGTGGCGGACGCGGTGTTATTGCCGCCGGAGAAATAGTGTTTTACACTGGGTTAGTGAAACTGGAGACATTAATTGTGCTCCCTCCTGATGTTATGACGATACTTCAAGATAACGATCAGTTAGTCTTCGTTCGAAAATGATTATTCCAGGCGGCTACCCATTGCGCAAGAAAACCGACTCTCTTCGACGGGGTTGTCCTCAAGCTTAACAAGAATAATTCTTGCTCCCCACAGCGATGGGGTCCATGAGTTTCATCGGCTACACCTCACATCTGATCGGCCGATATTTTTTTCCTCATCCTTTTTTTTTGTAAATAGTCCCTGACTTTAATTTGGCATCCGACATTCACCACCAAGCTTACCTATTCATGAGCCGAACCAGGCTAAGTCTCTATTATTTGGCCACTTATTTGACCACCGGCGGATTGGGTTTTCTCATAGCTCCGGGCATGGCTCTTGATCTGTTCTTGTCGAATGGAAATTATGACGATACGATGATTCGTTTTGTCGGTTTGTTGTTGTTGGTCCTGGGAATTGTGATAATTCAGGTCATCCGGCTAAGCCTTTACCAGCTCTATCCCACCACGTTGTTTGTCAGGTCTATCATCCTGGTAACCCTGTTGATCTTCTATTTCAGGACTTCTGATCCCTTGATGCTGGTTTTGCTGGGTATTGTGGGACTTGGATTTTTGCTAACCCTTACTGGATTTATTTTGGATCGCTCGGAAAAATCGTCTTTATAACCTGATGGATCCACTGTGGATAGCTCTTGCCTTTATCTTTGGTTTTTTGGTTAGTGAAATCGGCCTACCCCCATTGGTGGGCTATCTTTTGGCGGGGTTTATCTTGAATGCGATTGGGGCTGCACCTGGCGAATTGCTGTCCGAGTTAGCCAATATGGGAATCATGTTGCTCCTATTTAGTATCGGATTGAAACTGGATCTCAGAAGCCTAATTAAGCCGCAGGTTTGGGCCGTAGCGACCTCTCACATGGTCGTGAGTACCATCCTGATTGGGTCCTTGATTTTCTCCGGAACCGCTGTCGGGTTCTACTGGTTCTCAGAGCTCAGTCTGGCCACTTCTTTGATACTTGGTCTTACGTTGAGTTTCTCAAGTACGGTCTTCGCCGTGAAGGTGCTTGAGGAAAAGGGAGAAATGAGTTCCCTTTATGGAAAGATTGCCATCGGGATACTGGTCATGCAGGATATTTTCGCCGTTGCGTTTCTGAGCATTGCTGAAGGTATGATTCCTAGCATTTGGGCCTTGGGCCTCCTTCTGCTTATCCCACTTAAGGTTCTTATTTTCAAAATCATCTCGAGAGCTGGACATGCCGAGCTCTTAGTTCTTCTTGGATTAATACTTGCTATTGGAGGAGCTCATGTGTTCACATTGGTGCGAATTGAGGCCGATTTGGGAGCCTTTCTAATGGGTATTCTGGTGGCAGGACATCCTAAGTCGGCTGAATTGTCGAAATCTTTGTTGGGCTTTAAAGATTTATTTCTGGTTGGGTTTTTTCTTTCAATAGGCCTATCAGGGACACCGGGCTGGGACAACCTTATCATGGCACTTTTACTTCTACTATTCATTCCAATAAAGGCAGGCCTGTTTTTTCTGCTACTTAATGGTTTCAGATTGAGGTCGAGAACCTCCTTAAGAAGCACTTTGTTGCTTTCCAATTTTAGTGAATTCGGCTTGATCGTTGGGTCTATTGGCGTGGCGAACGATTGGTTAACACCTGATTGGTTGATTACCATTGCCATATCCTTATCTTTAACCTACGTGGTTTCAGCGCCATGGAATGTCCGAGCCCACCTGATATATTCCCGTTTTCACGTTTTTCTCTCGAGACTTGAAAGCCACGTTCGCCTACATGAGGAAGATCGAATCTCAACCGGCGGAGCTGATACCCTGATAGTTGGGATGGGCAGAGTAGGAACCGGAGCATATGATACGCTGCAAAAAGAATATGGTCAACATGTGATAGGAGTTGATTTCGATGGAAAAGTGGTAAAGGATCACCTAAAACAGGGTCGCAACGTGGTGGTGGGTGATCTTACAGATTTTGATTTTTGTGAAAGGGTAAGTGGAATTCGGTTTATGCTTCTGACGTTGCCCAATCACAGTGAAAACCTAATTGCGGCAAAGCAAATGAAATCCGCGGGCTACGCGGGCCGACTGGCGGCTACCACCAAATTCGACGATGAGACCAATGATCTTGAAAACGCAGGAGTAGAGGCTGCTTTTAATATCTATTCCGAAGCAGGAGCAGGGTTTGCTGACCATGTAGGAAAGCGGTTCGGATTTGACGGACGGTAAACCCCTCAGCCGGCCGCCAAATTTGAGATCCAATCGCGATAATGTTCTTTCACTTCGGCCCAGGACTGGACCTCAATGATCTCCCCGGACAACTTTACCCGATACTGGTAATGGTCCTTGAATTGATTATCAATAAGTCGAGTGATTTTTTTACGATGAAATTCGAATTTTTCTCTGGTCTCCACTAAATCAATCTTAAGCCATCCGCCTTTCTTACGAAACAGTAGCTCCTGGGTCCCAAAGCCAAACTCCCTGGTGATATTTATGAGATCCCGCTGTTCGTACTGGAATAAGCGCACTGCTTGAATTGGTAAGTTCTACACCAATTTCAGGTATAATATGGAAAATTGTTAATACATGCCTGACTATTGGTAGATCTCTGTTTTGGTAGTAGAGAATGCGGAATTATCTTTTCCTCGCGAAACCTGGTCCCCCATTACGGATTATGATCTTATCCTAGCTCTTGGAACCTGCTGGGTGTAGCTACCCTAGTTCAAATGGGATGACATGAATGCTTGGATTAAAGGAGTCTCGAGATGGAAATCTTCAAATACCAACGAGATTAATATAAATTACTCCTACAGCTCCTGCGAATTACCCGGAGGTTTGACATGCATCGATTTTGATGGTGATGGGTGGGATGATTTGTCCTTTGGCAGCTGTCCGGAAGAACCTGTACTGGTCCATAGATATTTGGCTGAGGATCAGGTGTTTGAGATTTTCAATGACAACTTGGGTTTGCTCCAGAATGAGACCCAAAAATCATCAAGCGTTTAATGAACATACTGGTCAAATTTGGTTTCGTGACCATGATGAGGATGGCTAAACGGACGGCTCTTTTTGGTCCCCCTCAAGTTGGAAGTAATAGCGACACTAATGCTATCTGCCTACAGCTTCGTATGGTACGCCGAGGCTCCTGGGAGTGGATTTTATCCGCGGATCCGACCGGTCCTATTAAGTTTTACATGCTTTGGAATCGTCACATTTGTCAACATTGGAGTGGGGAGTTCATCCTTTCCAGGGCGCTAAGGCTGTCGATTTCTTCGTTGTTTGGGATCATGCAACGATCAACCTTTTGGTTGAATCAATAGTTCGAACCCAGCCTGGGCCAATATTTTCCGTTGATTTGAATTTCAATCTTACTGTACCCGGGATAGCAATTGCGAGTGGTAATTTCCTTTATAGGGTGATGTTTGGTAATCGAGATTGTCTCTTTTGGGCCCAATTCTAGTCGGCTCCATTTGAACACTTTGGGAGCCGTACTGCCGTTGGCTTTGACAAAATGGATCAGGTAATCGATGAGCAATCTTTGAGGCCGGGATCTTTGATTAGCTAAATCAAATCGGAGTGCCAGGGCTCCTCCCATGGTCAAAGGATTAGGGGCTACTCGGAAATTCGAGATTACTACCTTGGGAGAATCATATCCGAGCATTTCCAAGGCACTCCGATTGCCATCTTTTATCAGGGTCCGTAATCCATGTTTAATGATCCACAGTGTTTCCGGACCAGGATCATGGCTCCAACTTTGTACCAGCTGCAACGCCCTGGCAGGATGGTCCTTGCTGATGTCGTTCAAATTGTTAGCCACACTCTTGCGGACATATGCGGTGGGGTCCGATTTTAGATTATCTAAAATGGGTAGGACTGGAGACGGATCCTGCTTGAATTTAGGAAGCGAAGCGGCCCACGGCAATCTGGGCCTACACCCTTCACTGGCCAGTCTCCTGACGTGATAGTTCTCGTGTTTGGACCAGGCAACAATATTTTCTAGGGCGAGGGCTTCATGCTTAACGATGAAGGGCCGGACGGCAAATTCGCTGCTTGAATGCTGGGTAAATTCTTCCAGAGCTTTCAGAGATGGTTCCGGGAATTCCAACCCAAATTGTTGGACAAAATCCGGGAATATCATCCCATCAAATCCGTTGAACTTTGGAGCAATTTTTCTCAGGACTCCAAGAGTCGATAGGTAATCCTTACCAAAGGATTGGTGAATTGCCCGACTAATATGGGTCATTCGTTGTTTCAATTCTTCCTGATCCCATTGAGAGTCGTAAACCGAAGCATAAAATCCCTTCTTTGAGAATTTTGGCTCCGACATGGCCAGGGCTTGGGACAATGCACGGATGAAGGGCTTTTGGAAAAACCGATTCTTAAGGAGTTCAGCCATGAGAGTGTAAAGGGGTTTGTCAATATTTGTGAAAAAATTCAAATATTCCGGTGGGTTATCCGGATTTTGTTTATGAAACAGTTAATCATCGATATCGTCGGTTGGGTTGGTTCAGTGGAAGTAATTCTTGCCTATGGTCTGATCAGTTACCACAAGATCACCGCCAAATCAATTTGGTATCAACTACTCAACTTGACGGGGGGACTCTTCTTGGTAATCAACACCTACTATTACGGTGCGTATCCATCGGCTATCGTTAACGTAGTTTGGCTAGTCATAGCGTCTGGTGCAATTTGGAACATAGCCCGTCGAAACCAGCAAATGCCATTGGTTTAGTGAATTCCTCCTTATTTCAACTGTTGCCATAAATAAACATAAGCCAGTTTGCCATAAATAACTTCAAAAGTGTAGCTTTGGCCCCAATCAAATTTTACAAATACCAATCAAATGAAATCATCAGGAGTTGTCTCCACGGTATTCATAATGAGCCTTATCGCAGGATGTGAAGATCCAGGTTCCTCTTCTGCAGGTAAATTGGATCTCAACACCGAAACTGACAGTGTTAGTTATAGTCTTGGATTGAGTGTCGCCCAGAATGTTAAGACCCAAGGTCTGGAAAATATCAATCCAGAAGCTGTGGCCAAAGCATTTCATGATGTATTTGCCGATTCTGAAACCTTATTAACGGAGGACGAAGCCAATCAATTTCTAGACCTCTATTTCAACAAGGCCTCCATGGCCAAAGCTGAAGAGCAAAAGCAGGCCGGTATAGAATACCTTGAGAAGAATAAAACCAATGAAGGTATCATAATTCTTCCTAGTGGACTCCAATACGAAATCATCAACCAGGGCGATGGCGAAAAGCCCGGCCCGAATGACCGGGTAACCACTCATTACCATGGGACCACTATTGATGGGGAAGTTTTTGATAGTTCAGTTGAGCGAGACGAACCCGCGACATTTCCTGTTGGAGGAGTGATTAAGGGCTGGCAGGAGGCACTCCAGCTTATGGCTGTAGGTTCAAAATGGAGGCTCTTCGTACCTTCAGATTTGGCTTATGGTGCGCGAGGCGCTGGTCCAAAAATAGGCCCTCATGCTGCGCTGATATTTGAAGTTGAGCTCCTGTCAATTGAAAGGTAGGGGAAGCACTTGACTTAGGACCCTGGCCTAGGTTCACGGCTGCCGGGTCAGATTCCTCGAACCGCAGCATCACCCAAACGGGTCGCGTAGTATCGGGCGGGCTGGTTAGATCCCGTCCGGGTGAAACTTGTAGCATAGTACTTCTACAATTTCGCGGCGAGCTCGGTTCCTTGCTTGATGGCCACCTTGGCGTCCAGTTCTTGAGCTGCATAGGCCCCCCCGGCGATGTGCACCGGAAACCCCCTTGACAGAAGACCTTGATGAAGTTCTCTGGAAGGCTCCTGGCCAGCACAAATAACCACGTTGTCAACTTCAAGCAGCCTGTGCTCTCCGTTGGTCGTGATGTGAAGTCCTTCATTGTCAATTTTTCGGTATTGAACTCCCGAGATCATCTTTATATGCCGTTTCTTCAAGCTAGTCCGGTGAATCCAACCGGTGGTTTTCCCAAGGTTAGCTCCATGTTTCCCCCTGGATCTCTTGAGCAGGTAAATTTGACGATTTGCAGGTTTGTGATTTTCAGGCATCAACCCACCAGGCTTGGTATAGCTCATATCGACCCCCCACTCGCGCATAAATGCTTTTACACTCAAGCTTGAAGATTCTCCGTTTTGGCTTAGATACTCGGCGACATCAAAACCGATTCCACCGGCCCCTATAATGGCTATAGAATTACCCACTTTCTGGTGATGCATTAGCACCTCGACGTAATTAAGGACCATCGGATGGTCCTCACCTTCGATCTTGGCTCTTCGCGGGTAGACCCCGGTGCAAATTATGACCTCATCAAAACTGTGGCCGATGATGTCGCTTACCTGAACTTTATGATTAAGGTGCAAGTGAACACCAGTCAGCTCAATTTGCCTACGATAGTATCGCAGGGTCTCACTGAACTCCTCCTTACCCGGGATTTGCTTGGCCATGTTGAATTGACCCCCAATAATATTGTTTGCTTCTAAGAGATGTACTTCATGCCCACGCAAGGCGGCAACGGTGGAAGCAGCAAGACCAGAAGGACCTGCGCCAACCACTGCTATACGCTTCTTTTCTTGAACGGGTTGGTAGTTGAGTTCAGTTTCAAAACAGGCCCTCGGATTGACCATGCAGGTACTGATCTTACGATTGAACGTGTGATCAAGGCAAGCCTGATTGCAGGCGATGCAGGTGTTTATCTCGTCAGACCGGCTCTGCATAGCTTTCAAAACGAATTCAGGGTCAGCTAAGAAAGGGCGGGCCATAGAGATCATATCGGCGTGACCTTCAGCCAGAATTTTCTCACCTATCTCAGGCGTATTGATCCTGTTTACCGTTACCAGGGGGATGCCCACTTTGCCCATTAATCTTTTGGTCACCCAACTAAATCCTGCTCTCGGAACCATGGTCCCGATAGTAGGGATCCTGGCTTCGTGCCAGCCGATACCCGTATTAATGATGCTGGCACCGACTTTCTCTATTTGCTTGGCCAAAATCTCCACGTCGTTCCATGAATTCCCATCTTCTACCAGGTCTAACATAGACAATCGGTAAACAATAATAAATTCCATCCCTACTGCCTTTCTGGTCTGCTCTATGATTTCGATGGGAAATCTCATTCTGTTTTCCAAAGAGCCGCCCCATTTGTCGGTTCTTTGATTGGTTCGGGCAACCAGGAATTGATTGATAAGGTAGCCTTCCGAACCCATGATCTCTACCCCGTCGTATCCCGCCTCCCGGGCTCGGATAGCGCAATTGACGAAAGCATTGATAGTACCGTCAACTCCCTTGCCGCTGAGCTTCCAGGGCTTGAATGGTGAGATGGGTGATCGAATACCAGAGGGCGAAACTGCAAAAGGATGGTATCCGTACCTCCCGGCGTGCAGAATCTGCATACAGATCTTGCCACCTTCCTCGTGGACAGCTTGCGTGATCAGTTTGTGTTGGCCGGTTTCTTTTCGGCTGGTGAGTTTGGCCGACATCGGTGCAACCCAGCCTGCGCGGTTTGGGGCTATTCCGCCAGAGATGATCAGGCCAGCTTGCCCTCTTGCTCGTTCCCCGAAATAGGCTGCTAGTCGTTTGAATCCACCCTTGGCTTCTTCGAGACCGGTGTGCATGGAACCCATAACAACCCGGTTCTTTAACGTGGTAAAGCCCAAGTCCAGCGGGGACAAAAGATTGGGATAAGGGGTAGGCACTTGTTTCCGATCGCGTTGGATTCGTCAAGTCAGGCGAAAATTGAGGAAGTTCCTGATGGGGCAGCTAAAACTAGGTTGAAACGCCCTGCATCAAGCCTAAGCCCACCACCGTCGCTACTCCGTGACCCCCTACCTGTTATCGATTCGGCTGCGGAGTCATTCGCAAATAGTTCCTTAATTTGGTATAGCCCTTGGGAAACTTCTGGTCGGCTTCTTCATCCGCAATAGCCGGAAGGATCACACAGTCATCGCCTTCTTCCCAGTCAACTGGTGTCGCAACACTTTCATAGGCCGTCAACTGAAGTGAGTCGATCACTCGCAGAATCTCGTGAAAGTTGCGGCCAGTCGAAGCCGGATAGGTTAGAGTCAGTTTGATCTTCTTGTCTGGGCCGATCACAAAAACCGACCTCACTGTAGCCTTTTCGGAGGCATTGGGATGGATCATATCATACAACTCAGCTACTTCCCGGTTTTCGTCGGCAATTATAGGGAAGTTCACTTTGGTATTTTGGGTATCATTAATATCCTTAACCCATTCATGGTGGGAATCCAATGGATCAACACTGACCGCCATTACTTTTACGTTTCTCTTTTCGAAATCGCCTTTTAGTTGGGCGGTTCGTCCCAGTTCGGTGGTACACACAGGGGTGAAATCCGCCGGATGGGAATAAAGAACTCCCCAGCCGTCGCCAAGCCAACTATGAAAACTTATGGTTCCCTCGGTTGTTTCTGCTTGAAAATCTGGGGCTTCATCGCCTAGTCGTAGACTCATGTCTTGAAGTAGTTTAGTGGTTTTACATTTGATTTAATAATGATATGTACGACCAGGACTCCTACTGGATTCGTTGGATTAGAAAAAAACACCCCACTAGCCCGGTAGGATCTTGTCGCCGATAATTGTAGTCATTTTGTAAAAGTGAAGGTTGACGTAAGTTAATGTTTTAGTCAACCAGAATGGCGATAAGATGAGAAAACATCAAACACGATTGGTGATGCTTAAGTACCCAACTTGGGTTGGGTTATGAGCCACATCACTTGCCTGAATGACATAAATCTATGAAATTGCTTATTCTTATAAGGCTTTTTTGCACCATTGCCGCCTGTCAAAAATCCGGATTTGTACAAATTCATCAGGATGTTTATCGTAGTGTTAAATAGTTAAGAGGCGGGATGGGCGAGCCACGACAATTGACCCTGGTCAAGATCATTAAGGACTACGGCACCAAACTTTCCCGATTTATCCGGGCGCCAAAGTCAGCTCCGAGGAAGAGGCCGAAGACATTCTCCAGGACATATGGTATCAACTCAGCGCGTTTGTGGATCTGGATGATATCGATAGCATTAGCGGATGGCTATTTCGCGTTGCCCGAAACAGGATTGTGGACAAATACCGTAAGAAAGAAGAACACTTCTCTGGAAGATCTGTTGTTTGAGGAGGACGGTGGCCTGGACTTCTCAGAATTTCTGGTAAGCGAGGATGCTTCGGCCGAGGAGGAATACTTCAAAGATCTGTTCTGGGACGAGCTGAACCAGGCCTTGAATGAGTTGCCGGAAAATCAAAAAAATGCTTTTGTCTGGAACGAAATTGACGGAATGACCTTGCAAGAAATAGCCGACAAAACTGGGCAAAAACTCAAAACCATAATTTCGAGAAAAAGATATGCTGTGAAGCATCTCAAGGAGCACCTGAGGTTTTTATATGAAGATTTAAACAGTTGACTTATGAGCCCATTTTATCGTTCCCGATTCAGAAACAAAATATTTAAGGTTTTGGGATTCCTAATCCTGGCGGGACTACTACTTCCGTCCGCCGTGATGTGGTTGTGGAACTTCGCTCTGGCGCCTTCAGTGGAAGGTCTGAACCCGGTGAATTTCTGGCAAGCCGCGGGCTTGTTGATTCTGAGCCGCATCCTTTTAGGCGGATTCGGATTCAGGCCCAGGGGTCCATTCGGAAACAGGTCCCATTTTTGGAGAAGAAAGTGGAAAAAAATGTCAGATGAAGAGCGAACCAAGTTCAAGGCAGAATGGAAAAAAAGGTGTGGACCCGGAGAAAAACCCGCTTGAGCTGCGATTCGCGAGATCTAAGGAGCAGTTTTAAAAAATGTCAAGCCATTTTAGAGTAATTCCAGGGCCCGGTCGTCTTCTAAACTAAAACTCAAAATTCTAGTAAAATGACGACACAAATGTTAAAAACGATTTTGGTAGGCGCAGCAATTGGAACTGCCCTGTTCTTTATGCCCTTCTTTGTTTTGAAGGTGTTGATCTTTGTCCTGATCATAGGAATGCTATTCAGGTTATTCGGACGTCGCCGATGGGGAGGCCCTGCGGGATGGGCTTATGCAGACAAGATTCGCCAAATGAGCGATGAGGACTACACCCAATTTAAGGAACGCTTCGGAAGTCACTGTCGTGGGTTCCGCGAAGAAAGTGAAGTTAAAAACTCTAAATAAGATCAGTCATGAAAAGAAGTTCAAGATTAATAGTTGGTTTGGCTGCAGCAGCCATAACCTTTGGCAGTTTAGCTGCATTTATGGGTACAGACCACTGGAATTACGACCGAGGGTACTATCATCATAATAGGCACCATCATTGGGATGGATGCGATCATCCTCATTCTTGGGATGGGGAGGCCGAACAAATCCAAGAGGAGCAGGGAGGATAAGCAATACAGGCCACAGCAAAAAATTCACTGCTGTGGCCTTCACCACAGTCGGGCATTGAATTACCATTTTGGAAAGATGCAATTTAGCGGGAGAGAACATTCCTGAAGAGCTTCGAAACGCCACATTTTCTTTTCACTGCAAAGAAAAAGCAGATAACTTCTTTTTTTCAGTTTTGGCCTTTGATCGGTCGGGTACAACTAATTCACTTCAACCAAGTTGTAACGGCTATCGCCACCTCCATCCAAATCAAGCCTATGGATAGTAGATCATTTATTGTTTTGCCCAAAAAATTCAGATTAAAATCTAGTTGACTAATGAAGTGACAAGCCTTACGATGAAAACTTCAAAGGCCTTAATCTGGCCATATGGGCCGTTCCTGGCAAGCCCCATTTAGGCGTTGGGGGAGCCATAGACTTGGCAGCCGGAGCCAAAAAACTAGTAATCACCCTGACCCAGCTGGATAAATCGGGCAACTCCAAGATCGTTCCGAGTTGTACTTTGCCCCTAACTGCGAAGCAGGTTGTGCATACGATCATAACTGACCGGGCTGTCTTCCAAATTATGAACCGGGAGCTTCATCTGATCGAAATCATGCCAGGAAGCTCTTTGGAGGAAGTCGCGGCTAAAACGGAAGTCCGGTTTTTAGAGAAGCTAGGATGATCATTGAGCGATACCCGTCACTGGAATTACCAGCGGCCTAGGCACCAATTTCGGTGATAAAGAGCAGTTTCAAAGCCATTTCCACTTTCTCCTGCTCAATCCATTCTTTGGCTAGTTTATGTAATTCATCCAGGCGATCTGGTTGTTCTGTTATATTCTTCCACAGCGAATCAACAATTGGGTCTTCCAATAGGGCTCGAAGCGAGGTCTCATCAGGAACCCCGGATAGATTTCCGAGTTTTCCAAGATTGTTTCCGCTCAGAATGTTGCTATTCTGTGCGTGAAATGGAAGCTTATCAATCCCGATTCCCAGCGGATGCATTGGCTTTCCAACCTCAAACAACGATTGACCAAACGCCCGGGTGTACCAATTCGCTCCCATCCGGCCCACCAAGTCAAGGCCCGTGGTATCCAGATTTGAATCCTTGTCCAGGAAATCCTCATTGATATGGATCATAGCGACTCTGCAAACCACCAAATTGCCCGCACCCCCTTGATCGCCCAGTTCCATAACATCGTCTACCGTGCACTCAAATGCAACCGGAGATTCTTCAACCCTGGGCGGCCGCACTTTTTGACTGGCAACTTCGTGCAAGCCGGCTTTAAGGAACTCATTGGTCTTGCTGGGGTACTCACTACTGGAAAGAGACACCTGCTCAACTATGGAGTAGGTCACAACATTTATCACCGCCTCTGGCACTTCTTTTATGTTGTCATAGGTGTCCTTTGTGGTGCCGTCCCTGCCCCTGCGAGATGGTGAAAAGACCATAATAGGGGGATTGGAGCTAAAGGCGTTGAAGAAACTGAAGGGACTTAAGTTTACATTTCCCTGGCTATCAATTGTGCTGGCAAGTGCAATAGCGCGCGGTGCTACTGCTGCCAGCAGGTAAGAGTGAAGCTCAGGAATTCTTAAAGCCTCCGGTTTGATCGACCTGAATTTCATAAGCTGATTGTTTAGTGGGGCAATATTTGAGTTCGAACCTCTCCAAAGCCTACTCTGACATCCTGTTTCTGGCTGTAGGCTCTCATTACCATCGTATCATGATCGTGAATGAATGATCCCGTTGCGCCATCATTAAGGGTCAGGTGTTTTGTTCCAGACCATGCCAACTCGAGCATAGATTCACAGGAATCCGATTCCGGACCGCTAATGGTCCCGGAAGCCATCAAATCGCCAACACGCATGTTGCACACATTTACGGTGTGATGCGCTATTTGCTGAGACATATTCCAGTAAAGATGCCTGGACGTGGAAACAAACCGAGGTTTTCACCCCGTCCACCTTCTCAATTATCACTTCAAGAGAAATATCGTAATTATTTGATCCTGAATATTTTAAATATGTAAGAACTTCGGGTTCTTGGGTTGGGCCATCCAGCCTAAAGGGTTCTAGCGCTTCGATTGGTACGATCCTCTAGAACACTGTCACCTACAGCACAGCCAACCCTTCTAACCTCGGCACCTGGCGAAAATATTCCTAGCGACAGGTTGTGCCTGGAAAAATCGGAACTTGACGCTATTGGAAGCCAACTTTTCATAGGTCAATCTTAACCAAATAAGACCTAAACAGCATTCAATTTTAATATAGATTTCGGGGAACTACCTGAATGTTGCACTAGAATTTCCGTTAGGTCCTACGCAACCATTTTTTTGTAGAACTTGTATTAAAGTTTAAACACGGCAGATACTTTGACCACCGCCCACCCACAAGATCTTTCGAAACTGATCAGAGGTTGCACACGTAGAGACCGTGCTAGCCAGAAAGCCCTCTATAAGCATTTTTATTCACTGGCGATGGGCATTTGCTCACGTTACTCCCAAAATCGAGAGGATGCAAAAGAGGTTCTGAATGACGGGTTTATGAAGGTTTTCACTCATATCCGGAAATATGACGTCAACCGGCCTTTCACAAGCTGGTTTAGCAAAATACTAGTCAATACGGCTATCAATCACTACAAGAAGAATTTGAAATATCAACTCCATCAGGAATTGACTATGGCAAAATCATTGAAACAAGAAGAGGATGTTTTGAGTGGCATCTCTTATCAGGAAGTCCTTGCAATGGTCCAGGAGCTTCCAGCGGCGTATCGCATGGTATTTAACCTGTTTGTAATCGAAGGTTATAAACACAGGGAAATAGCCCAGCAACTGGGCATTACCACAGGAACCTCGAAATCAAATCTGTCCCGGGCTAAAGAACACCTAAGGGTCGTGTTAAAAGATTATTTTGAGCTAGAAAACAATGTCCAAAAAGAGGAAAGATAATTTAGAGAGCTTTTTCCGGAAGGGGCTCGGGGCACAACGCTTCGAGTACGTAGAGGATGATTGGGTGGAACTCGAAGCCAAATTGGATGAGGCAGACAGGTCCCGGGCCCTATTCTGGAGAAATGTACTGGCTGCGACTGCCGTAGTAATCGGGTTGGCGCTATTGTTATTCAATTTAGCCGGAGATGCTGATCTGAAGGAGGAGTCTTCCTCGACCACCGTTCACCCGGATCGCCTGGACCACCTGGAACTGGATGGTGAGGAAGGAATAGAGAGACAATCATTGAAATCCGCGGAAACTTTGGACAAGGAAGAGGATTCGCAATACAGTCCTGACGACGAAGATACTTCAACTGATCCCTCTTCTCCCCAAACTGAACAGGCCAAGCTTGCCCGATCTGAACAGCTCCCTGGGACAAACGCACCTTCTGAGATCCCTCACGACGCGGCATCGTTGAGCCCGTCAAATGCTCAAATTATTGGTCAGATCCAGATTAATGATATAATGACCTCTGCAGTTGGAACCACCCTTCGAACCAAATCAGCTGGTAGGTTCAATGAGCTCGAATTGGCTAAGGGGCCGGTGGTAGGGGTAGGACTCAGCGCTTCCGACATGGGCGAGGAACCTTTCCCTGAGAGGGGTCGTGACTCTCGATTTGCCTTGGGGTTGATGCTCGGTCCGGACGTCAGTTCAGTTGGAATGTCTGATTACACGAGTCCTGGATTAAGCCTCGGCATGAATCTTGAATATTACATTCTAAGCAGATTGACGTTTAATGGCGGCCTAATAGTGGGGACCAAGAAATACATGGCCAAGGGTAGAGAATATGGCAAGGGTAGAGGTCTGTGGACCCGTGGGGTTGTCCCTGACACTACTATGGGCTCCTGTTTGGTGTTAGATATCCCAATAAATGTAAGATTCTATCCGGTAGCAGGAGACCGCCATCGTCTATTTGTGAGCACTGGTATTTCATCCTATATATTCCTTACCGAAGATTATGATTTTCTCTATGCAGTTAATGCCCCGGATCTGATTCAGGGTTGGGAGGGCAAAAATGAAGTTCAGAATTATTTTGGGGTCGTGAATTTATCACTTGGCTATGAACTGCGCTTAGAACGGCATTTGCACCTCCAAGTAGAGCCATTTTTTAAATTACCCCTAGATCAATTAGGGTTCGGAAACGTTGAATTGCTCTCGACGGGCGTCTATTTCACTCTAAAATACAGGTTTCAGCGCCGTCGACAGCACTTGGCCGGGGAATCTTCCAAATCGACCGAATAGCCTGACTATACAAACCTTCAAATATGAGAAACGATACAAAATTGGACTTTGGCATTCAGCTTACCGACCATAGTGGCATGCTGCGGCCGTTTGCCATGAAGCTAACCCAGGATTCGCAAGAAGCCAACGATTTGGTGCAGGACACTCTTTTGAAAGCATTAATCCACCGGGATAAATTCAGAGTTGATTCGAATCTCAGGGCCTGGCTGATGACCATTATGAAAAACACCTTTATTAACGGCCGAAAAAGAGCCAGTCGAATTGTCAAACTCGATACCAGCAATGATTTTGAGATTAACCGTATTAGCAATTTTACTGTAGATAATCTGGGTCCTTCACATCTGAACTTTAAGGAGATTCTCAAATTGATAAGAAAGGTTGAGGGAAATTATCGCAAGGCTTTCCTCCTTCACGTGGCGGGTTACAAATATGAAGAGATTGCCCAGAATTTGGATATCCCCTTGGGAACGGTCAAGGTTAGAATTCATAGGGCACGAAAAACCCTACGCCATAATCTACAGCCGCTTGCAAACCGCAGCTCTTTTAGACCTTCCGGCGGAGAGTAATTCTCCCTGGAAATCTTGTTTTTTGTACTCCATGGGTTTAGCCCGTGACTAACGGACAAAATTTTCAAGCCTGCGGTACCATAAGCAAGAAGCAAGGCTTCCCCGGAAATTGTTTTGTCCAACCAAATTCGATCGTTCTGGTCTTTGTCTGCAACTCCAGATCGAAATCCTGAAAATTCTTCTATAGTCATCAATAGTCGACAATTCCCCATACGGAATTGTGCTCCGACATGTTCAAGGAATGGGCAAAAAGCCCTGGACTTGCCGAAGATACCGGCTTTAGTAATTGCGATTGAAAAGTATTAGTTCGATAATTCGATGACTTGGTCCAGAACCAGCGATACAACCATCACCCTGGAATAAATAAGAAAAGGCACCAAGAATTCGCAAATCGCCCTATTGAGGCCGATGCTTTAGGTTATTTGCCTAATTTACAGATTCAAGAAGTCATCGGCCAGCATCCAGAGAGTATCCGCTGCCCAACGTTTTTATACTAAGAAGCGACAAAAAATGAACCAAGAAGAAATTACTTTAAGATCCGGGATCCTTCATCACGATGAAGTTAGTGATCTGTTCCGCTACGGCAATCGGAGCAACTTTGCCTTGCCGGCCGTTAACGTTATTGGCAGCAGCTCCATCAATGCCACCCTCGAGACAGCAGCTTTGGTCAATTCCCCAGTTATTATTCAATTATCCAATGGGGGAGCCGTATTTGTAGCCGGTAAAGGATCTCCCAATGAACAACAACGGGCCGCTGTCGCCGGATCCGTTTCCGCGGCTCATCATGTACATATAATGGCTGAAAAATACGAAGTCCCGGTAGTACTTCATACCGATCACTGCTCCCGCAATCTGCTCCCCTGGATAGACGGGCTATTGGACGAGAGCGAGAAATTCTTTGACAGGCATGGATATCCCTTGTATAGTTCCCACATGATCGACTTATCCATTGAACCCATTGAGCAGAATATTGAGACTAGTTGTCGCTATCTTGAAAGAATGGCACCGCTAGGGGTAACTTTGGAAATAGAATTGGGGATTACCGGAGGTGAAGAAGACGGCGTGGACCACTCTGGAATGGAGGATTCAAGGTTGTACACTCAGCCAGAGGATGTTGCCTTTGCTTATGAGGAACTGGGAAAAATAAGTCAGAATTTTACCATTGCCGCTGCCTTTGGCAACGTACACGGGGTTTACAAGCCGGGCAACGTCAAATTGACTCCCATCGTCCTTAAGAACTGCCAGGATTACATTCAGGATAAATTCAACACCCACCCTAACCCGGTAAATTTTGTTTTCCACGGAGGATCCGGCTCGGACAAGCGCAAGATCACAGAGGCGATTGAATACGGTGCCATTAAGATGAACATTGACACTGATTTGCAGTGGGCCTATTGGGATGGGATCAGGGTCTTTTATCAGGAAAATCAAGACTACCTGCAGGGACAAATTGGCAATCCAGATGGAGCAGAAAAGCCTAACAAGAAATTCTATGATCCCAGGAATTGGCTGAGAATTGCTGAGAAAAGTTTTGTTGAAAGACTGAAGGAAGCTTTTGAAGACCTGAATGCCCTGAACAGAATTCCTTGAGCAAAATTTCAAGGTCGATCAATGTATCAGGCGTGCTGGGGGCTTAATTTTGGGCCTTAGTGTCATCGCATGAGTTGCATGTTTGGGATTTCACGAAAGTTTTGACCCGGTGATTGGCTTTGAATTTTCCTAAGCCTATATTTCGAAAACCAAATAACAACTATGGAGCCCCATCAAATTGAAATTCGAAATCAGCAACGAGACTCCTGGAATGCTTTTTCACCCGGATGGCAAAAATGGGATGACTATACCATGGACTTCTTGAAAATCCAGGGAGATCACATCGTCGATGCCCTTGATTTGAAGCCGAATCACAAAGTTTTGGATGTGGCTACTGGCACCGGAGAACCAGGATTGACTATGGCTTCTTTGGTTGATCGAGGAAGCGTATCAGCCGTTGACCTATCAGAAAAGATGCTAGAAATCGCCAGGCAAAAGGCCTCCATCAAGGGCCTTACGAACTTCGATACCAAAACCGCGGATGTGTCGGAATTACCTTACGAGGATTCAACTTTCGACGCCGTCAGCTGCCGGCTCGGATTTATGTTCTTCCCGGACTTGAGCCTGGCTGCAAAAGAAATCCATCGCGTACTGAAGCCCGGAGGTCGGATCGCCACTACGGTATGGGGAAATCCCGAAAAGAATATTTGGATCACGGCCATGATGGGCACGATCAAGAAGAACATGGATCTTCCTGAAACTGGCCCAGACGCTCCTGGCATATTCAGATGCGCCCGTCCGGGTTATGTAGGAGCCCTGTTTGCACAACAGAGAACGATGCACTCCGAGGAAAAGGAAATCACTGGATTTATGCATTGCAGCTCCACGGATGAATATTGGGAATTGATGAACGATGTAGCCGCTCCCGTGGTTGCAGCTCTTAAAACGGCAGATGAAGAAACCCGGTCTCGGATCAAGACCGAGGTCTATCAGCTGATCGATCAAAATGCCCCGGGAGAGGAAAAGAATCTGCAATTTCAGGCGAGGCTTATCACTTTAGTAAAACCATAACTCACAATGAGCAAGAAGATAAAAGTAGCCATCATTGGGCTGGGATTTGGTGCCGAGTTTATTCCAATATACCAGAAACATAACTCCGCTGAAATGCATGCCATCTGCCAGCGAACCAGGGAAAAACTGGACCAGATTGGCGACACTTTTGGGGTTGAGAAACGGTACTCGGACTATAACGAACTTCTAAGAGATCCGGACGTTGATGCCGTTCACATTAACTCCCCAATTCCTGATCACGCCGAACAAGCCATAGCCGCTTTGAGGGCTGGAAAACACGTGGCCTGCACCGTACCGATGGCCACTTCGGTAGAAGACTGCCGTCAAATTGTGGAGCTGGTGGAGCAGACTGGCCTGAGCTATATGATGATGGAGACCGTGATCTATAGTAGAGAGTTTCTATTTGTGAAGGAGTTGTTCGAGTCCGGAGAACTGGGTAAGATTCAATTTCTCAGGGCCAGCCATCAGCAGGAAATGGCTGGCTGGCCTGGCTACTGGGAGGGATTACCGCCTATGCATTATGCAACCCATTGCGTGGGCCCGGTTGTGGCTCTTCCCCGGGCTGAAGCAGAATACGTTTCTTGCTTTGGATCGGGCAGAATCGATGATGATCTGATCGTAAAATACGGATCACCCTTTGCCATCGAAACGTGCCACATAAAGTTCAAGGATTCCGATTTGTCAGCCGAAATCACTCGCTCCCTGTTTAATACAGCCCGTCAGTATCGAGAAAGCTTCGATGTGTATGGCTCTAAGAAATCGTTTGAATGGACCCTTATTGAAAATGAGGATTCCGTGATCCATACTGGCGAGTCCCCGGAAAAAGTCAAAGTCCCGGACTATGCTCATTTATTGCCAGCGGAGATTGCGCCTTTCACGTCTGCCGGAGTTTATGATGAAGGCGATCATCAACATCTTTCGTTCATTCAGGGGTCGGGACATGGAGGTTCCCATCCACACTTGGTGCACGAATTCCTAATGTCCCTGGTCGAAGAGAGGGATCCTTATCCCAACGCAAGACAGTCGGCCAATATTACTTGCGTGGGTATTTTGGCTCATGAATCCGCAATGAGCCACGGAGATGTAAAAAGATTACCCGAATTCACTCTATCGTAGACCGATGATCCTCTGAGAAGCATATTACGGATCGGCAGAATGACTCGGGGAAAGATGCGTTTCTTTTGGGGAACGGTTATCGTCTGAAGACCTACGGATTGTCCTGAGGGTAAATAAACAAGACCGAGTCAGAGAGCACAACCGAACCAAATACTCCAATGGCTCCCCCCTCAATTTTGCTTTTCAGGAACAATGGCTCCACAAATGGGTTGACGACCGTAACCAATTGCTCATCCAACTCCTCGTAAAAAGCAGCTGCCTTGGGATCGAGTGATTGTATAAAAACCCAGGTGGAGTCGCCCTGGCTATATTCGAAGGACACTTCAACGAGCACATCCAAATTTCCTCCATCATTACCAATGTCATTAAAGATGGACCGGCCTAGGTCGGTAACCGGGAATTTGTCGTCTCCAGTGCAGTTTGAGGTCACTACGTCCAGTACATGCGCATGAGGGACGGTACGGTCTATTTTGCGGTTCATTTGGAAACGATAATAGTTTCTCTCTCCTGCTGCGTCAGTAAATTTGATTTTGACTCCGTCGTGACCGCCGTACACATCAAAGAACTCCTCTACATAGGTAATTTCGTCGATTACTGCAGAGCGATGACTCATCACTGTTGACGCCCGGTACGTTTTACCCTCAAACTCGACCTCCAACTGGTATTCGATGCCAAATTGAACTGGTTTTACGCCACTATAAAACAGCGACCACCTGCACCTGAATTTGTCAAACACAGAATCTTCCTGCAACACCTCTGTACCCAGAGGATCGGTAACCCTTACCACGGCTCCTCGTGCAAAAACTTCCTGTGGCGTGACGTTTGGGTTGAAAAACGAAACCGCTCGGCTTACAAAAATTTGGAGGGCTTTGCCTTGGAACAACAGTCCCTCAATGAAAACCGAACCATCAAAATTAGTCGACGGGGTCACCGGGATTTCCTTCTCACAGGATAAATTAATCAACAATGCCAGGATTATAATTAATCTTGTTTTCATGTCAGAATTTGAAATTATAGGAGATACTGGGTATTATGGGTAGTAGGGTCACTTGGATGCCTTTGGGCTGATCGGTTCCTGGATCAACTGTTAAGTATATGAAGTACGGGTTTTGACGGCTGTATAGATTGTAAATCCCAAACACCCATTCTGAGTAGAAATCCTTCTTGAAAAGCCTACTCTTTTTCCGATTAACTGCTGAAACGTCAAGCCGGTGATAGGCTGGCAGCCGCTGATTATTTCTCCCCTCGTACACATAATAATTGCCCTCAAACAAGGAAGGACCATGATGAGCTGGAAACCGCCCAACCGGAATCGTGAAGGCGGTCCCACTGTTGTACACAAAAACAGATGACAGGGTCCATCGTTCATTAACTTTGTATGAGCCTACGACAGACAGCACATGCCTTCGATCATATCAGTACCTGGAAAACAAGCATATTAATCTGCTAGCTTCGCGGTAACTAGGGAGGGGATTGGTGGGATAAGGGTCTGGTCAGTTTAGATCGGTTGAGAGTCTGAAAAGTAGAAGAGCACACTTGAGAGTTGAGACTCCGGACCTTTAACATCCGATCTCCGACATGCCAACAAACTGCAAAATGTTTAGGTCCGCTTTCGAGCCATGGCGAGTTTTCAATACTTCCAAACTGCTCTTATGGTAGAATACCACCTGACTCAATTAGAATGGGCTGTGGCATTATTGGCCAGTTTCATAGTAGGCGTGCATAAGGCCGGCATCAAGGGAATTGGGATTATCCTCGTGGCAACGTTCGCTGTATTATTTGGTGGTAAGCCTTCAACGGGCATTTTGCTTCCTCTTTTGATTTCAGGTGACATTTTCGCCGTTTTCTATTATCACCGCCATGCCGAGTGGAAATATTTATTCAAATTATTGCCATGGATGGTCATTGGAGTACTCCTTGGGGCATGGTTTGGAGAAGGATTATCTGAGAATGTGTTCAAAAAGGGAATGGCGATTATCATTCTTACCAGCGTCGTTATCATGTTTTGGTGGGATCAGCGAAAATCCAGCCAGGTACCTCAACATTGGACTTTCTCTAGTGGTATGGGATTGGTCGCTGGATTTACTACGATGGTTGGGAATTTGGCTGGTTCTTTTTCGAATCTTTATTTTTTGGCTATGCGATCCCGCAAGAAGAACTTCATTGGAACGACCGCCTGGCTATTTCTTTTCATTAACCTATTCAAGGTTCCATTCCACGTTTTAAGCTGGGGTACAATTCACATAAGTTCGTTGAAGCTAAACCTGATCCTATTGCCTGCACTCATCCTGGGGTTTTTAATGGGAGTTCGGTTTGTAAAGCTCTTCCAAGAAACCCACTTCCGGAAATTCATTTTGATCGCTACTGCAATCGGAGCGATTGTGATCTTTTTCAGGTAAAGACTCCCGATGGTGGCTTGCTGGACTCTAATTGAAGTTATTGAAGTAAACCGTTAATTGACCGGTACCAGTCTGCCTCGGTGAGGTACCATATTAGTGTGGTATACTCAGAGTGATCATCATTTCCATGAGCAATTCCTGGTCTCGTTGGAAAGGGCGCCGATAAGCATATCCCCGGCGTCTTCAAATCATAGTGAAAAGAGGAGAGTCACCTTCCCGGATCGCAGAATTGCATCAGTAACTGGCACTCCCAAGGCACCGGATAATCTATGCTTTTGAAGATCCCTGATTAGTGTTGACCACTTTTGGTTAATAATTCATCATTAAATATGGACAATGAAGGTCTTCGGTTAATTGGCAACAAGGACCAGTCCTTTTCAAAATCCATGGGTGAAACATCGTTTAAGTTTTCATGGGTTCTTTTTTGATTATAATGGTCAACCGCTCTTTTGACATACCTTTTCAGTTGATAGAAATTGGTCGGCTTCCAGTAATGCAAATATTCTTCTTTCAAGGTCCTGTGAAAGCGCTCTGCATACGCATTATCCTGAGCGGTTAGCCCCATGCTGATATCACATCGGTTGGATTTTAGTAGGTCTACATATTCTTCGTAGATGTATTGACCTCCTCTGTCGGAATGATGGATCCGGGGAGGGGGATGATCTTTCAAGGCAATGAGCAATGCCTTTACGTTCGCTGTAGCCCGCATATGATCCGATACCTGGTAGCCTACTATTTTTCGGGTATAGACATCCAGAATAAAGACCCCGTAATAAAACCGGTTTCCCACTTCTATGAAGGTGATGTCTGATTGCCAGACCGTTGAAGGAGACGTTAGTTCAAATCCTTTGATCAGGTTTGGATAATAAAGCTTCGAAGCCCGGGTAGTTCGTTTATAGTTCTTGGCTCTTCTCAAACGGTAACCAAGACTCATTAAAAGGTCTACAAAGCGATCTCTGCCGATAAATCCGGGTTTTAAGGTCCGGTACATTTTTTCCACCCCACAACCAGGATGTTCCTGGCGTATCCCATCAGCTTCCAGGACCAGCTGTTCTACCTTTTGATCAAAGACAGCTTGCCTGGTTGCATACTGATGTATTGCCTGTTTGCTGATTCCTATGGCACGATAGAGCTGATTCATCGAGAAATTTACTTTCCTTTGGTTTTTCCGGAACCAGTTGATTGTGGGGTGTCGAAGTTTTTTTTCAGATCGATATCCAATTCCTCCTTGGCCAGATCGATCATCTTTTCGTAATAATCAATCTTGATCTGTTTTTGACCTACCACACGTTCCAATGAAGATCCCTGATTAGTGTTGACCACTTTTGGTTAATAATTCATCATTAAATATGGACAATGAAGGTCTTCGGTTAATTGGCAACAAGGACCAGTCCTTTTCAAAATCCATGGGTGAAACATCGTTTAAGTTTTCATGGGTTCTTTTTTGATTATAATGGTCAACCGCTCTTTTGACATACCTTTTCAGTTGATAGAAATTGGTCGGCTTCCAGTAATGCAAATATTCTTCTTTCAAGGTCCTGTGAAAGCGCTCTGCATACGCATTATCCTGAGCGGTTAGCCCCATGCTGATATCACATCGGTTGGATTTTAGTAGGTCTACATATTCTTCGTAGATGTATTGACCTCCTCTGTCGGAATGATGGATCCGGGGAGGGGGATGATCTTTCAAGGCAATGAGCAATGCCTTTACGTTCGCTGTAGCCCGCATATGATCCGATACCTGGTAGCCTACTATTTTTCGGGTATAGACATCCAGAATAAAGACCCCGTAATAAAACCGGTTTCCCACTTCTATGAAGGTGATGTCTGATTGCCAGACCGTTGAAGGAGACGTTAGTTCAAATCCTTTGATCAGGTTTGGATAATAAAGCTTCGAAGCCCGGGTAGTTCGTTTATAGTTCTTGGCTCTTCTCAAACGGTAACCAAGACTCATTAAAAGGTCTACAAAGCGATCTCTGCCGATAAATCCGGGTTTTAAGGTCCGGTACATTTTTTCCACCCCACAACCAGGATGTTCCTGGCGTATCCCATCAGCTTCCAGGACCAGCTGTTCTACCTTTTGATCAAAGACAGCTTGCCTGGTTGCATACTGATGTATTGCCTGTTTGCTGATTCCTATGGCACGATAGAGCTGATTCATCGAGAAATTTACTTTCCTTTGGTTTTTCCGGAACCAGTTGATTGTGGGGTGTCGAAGTTTTTTTTCAGATCGATATCCAATTCCTCCTTGGCCAGATCGATCATCTTTTCGTAATAATCAATCTTGATCTGTTTTTGACCTACCACACGTTCCAACTCCTTAATCCGTTTTTCTAAATCGTTAACCTTTGATGTAGTGCTTTTTTTCATCTCCAGAATTCGATAGCCTCTCTCGTTAAAGGTAGAGAATTTGTAGATCCAACGGTAAATGTTCGCGTTGTTGATCCCATGAAGTTTCTCCAGTTGAGGGACACTGTACTTTCCACTTTCAAATTCCGTAACAATGGCCCGCTTCAATTCATCACTGAATACTCGCTTCTTTCGAATGGCTTTTTGGGTTGCTTTCATATAAGTCGATCGTTTAAAAAGTGGTCAACCTATATCAGGGACGTACATTCGTTTTCTTTGAATAACCATATATCAAATATCCGCTAACTGCCGTTTGAATTGAGTGAGCAGAAGGATCATTGAATGACTAAAGATTTAAAATTGGGTCCGAAATTCCGGAAAATAGATTGTTCGCTGTGGGAGAACGCCATATCGGAAAGAGTGTTGATAGTGGCTCCAGCGATGGGCGTTTCGCGTCATTATTACAAGTCGTTTGCCAAATACTTTTATTCTTTAGGATATAGTGTGTTGACGATTGATTATTTCGGGATGGAGCATCGTAAAAGAGGTTTTCATAAAATGCCCGTAAGGTTGTGCGACTGGGGATATATCGATCTAACAATGGCAATCGACTATGCGGGGGATCTTTTTCCCGGTCAAAACGTGTACCTGGTCGGGCACAGCATAGCCGGGCAGGTGTTGCCCTTGGCTTCCAACACGAATATTCTCAAGGCGGTGTTTCTGGTCGGGTCTCAAAATGTGTCTCGGTATAACTGGAACGGGCTACCCAGGCTGAGCGTGGAGATCTTTTGGCGTTTGGTGGTACCTTTTTTTGTGGGGGTTGCCGGCTATTTACCGGGATTTGCCTATGGTGGCAAATACAACTTGGATAAAAGAATTACACTTGATTGGCGCCGTTGGGGAATGAGTCGGGACGGATTATTGGGAGCCCTTCCTGAGGCCCGGGTTCACTACAAGGCCATTACCGTCCCCACAAAGTTCATCAGCATCGATGATGACAACCTTTTGGCTCCACGGTATGCGGTGGCCGAACTAGCAAAATCTTACGGATCTCCACTTAAGGAGCACCAGCATTTGGGCCCCGCGGACATAGGACCAGGATCCATCGGACATTTCGGCTTTTTTAACTCCCGCCATGCCACCTTATGGCAAATGGTTGATCGGTGGTACCAGAGGGCTGGTAACCAATTCTGAAGGGTATCTGAACACCAGGGCCCTGAATCCAAATCTTTTTGCAAGCATAATATTAAAACCCCTCTAGAAATTAGTATTAATTCGTATTTTGTAGTGCCTAAGCGAGCACACACAGCTAATATGCCTTTGTACATGGATTTTCATCTCATTTCCGATCTCTCGATCGATGAGGCGAAAAACGCCCATATCCTGGACCAGGCTGTACAGGATAAATACAATGTAAAATACAGACAGTTTTGGGTGAACGAGAAAGCGGGAAAAGCCTTCTGTTTAATTGAAGGCCCGAACAAGGCTTCGTGTGAACAAGTCCACAGGGAAGCTCATGGTAATATAGCCTGCGAGATCGTTGAAGTAGAACCGGGATTCTACGATTTATTCATGGGTGATCAACATGAAGTGGAAGCAGGATTGGTCAAGAATATCGATGGTACCGTTGATCCGGGATACCGATGTATCCTGGTTGTGGATATTATCGGAAAAACAACAGCTACCAGTTCCCGGGATTACAAGGTTATGAGACTTAGTCAAGGGCCCAGAAAACTCGTCCGTTCCATTATCTCCAAGTTTCAGGGGAAAGAAATAACGCATCTGGATTATGACGGAGTCGTAGGGGTTTTTATCTCACCCGAACATGCTACCGTATGCGCCCTGGACACTCAAAAGGAGTTGGAAAGGAATAAAGACTATTCCGAAAACTCGCAATGGGGCATGTCCTTTCGAATTGGCCTTAGCGTGGGACAGCCGGTAACCGAAAACGACGGCTTCTTCGAAGATGGCATCAGAAAAGCTCGAAGATTGGCTCTGAGCGCCATCAACGGTGAAATTGTGGCCTCAACTATGATAGAGGAACTCGGCGACATTCATAGCCCGGACACCGTAAAGGTAATTACTCCAGGGCAGGAGACTTTTTTGAATGAGGTTTGTGAAGTCACCGAGAACAGCTTGTCGGATTACGATTTCACGGTTTCCAGACTTTGCCAAGATGTGGGTGTCAGCCGGGCCCAAATGCATCGAAGAATGCATTCTATTGCCGGACGGTCAGCAGCCGGCTTCATTCGGGACATGCGCATGAAAAAGGCTCTGGCTATGATTAAGGACCATAGACTGAATATTTCGGAAATTGCTCATAAGGTTGGCTATAGTCAGGGTTACTTCACCAAGTGCTTCCAGGATACTTACGGAGTGGCTCCGTCCAAGATGGTCGGATAATGATCCAATTCTCCCCTGAGTTTTCCATTAAGCATATTCCGTGATTATTTATCGTCCGACAAAATAGCTGTCAGCCATTTCGAAAGCTGCCCTTCCAATTTTTTCACCAATTATGCGCCCTGGAATGTCATCAACTGGGGGATGGATTCCGCCCCAGATCCGAGACAAACTTGTTTGATCGGAAGCGTCTCGGTAAGTCGCCCATTGCAAAATGACATCCACACTGGGACCATCCTCGAAGATCAGGAATTCGCCCTTCTTAGCCGTAAACTCTCCAATGCCACCAGGAAAGAATTCGTCCCCCGTGTAAAGAGTTAGGATCTCCGCAGCGGCTCGCGAGAAAGTAGAGTGGCCGGAAATGTAGCCAGCAAAAGGAGGGGTAACGAAAGAAGGACGCTGGTAAGGCCACCAATTCTCAGCCAGAATCCAACCAACTCCAGCTTCATCGGTTTCCGGGTCTTCAATCAAACTATGGCCGCGCCAAGCATATAACTTGATCTTACCAATGTGCTGATTACGCAGACCCGCCAGGGAATCGCCTTCCTCCACCAGCTCAACAAAGCCAGGGACCAGGGGAATTCCAAATTCCGAAAAATTGGTGCGGTCACGGTCGCTGCATTGACCGACATCGGCCATAAATCGAATGGCCGAAATAGGACGAATGTAGTCATACCAACCCTTTATGCCCCAGGCTGCAATGGCTGCATCATGTACAGCACCGCCCAGCATAAAGTAGCCTTTAACATCCCATTCCAAGTCAACCATTACCTCCCCAGCACCCTGGTATCTTTTTTCAAATTGTGCATGATCCCCTACATAATTAAGTATCGCATACCAATGACCCGGTGGAGTCTCAGAATCAGGCCCGTCAGCCCAGAATTCAGCCAAAACCCGGGTGTAATCGCCTCGCAGCACTATTTGAGGTTCATAGGGCTTACCGGTCACCGGGTTTGATTTGTGTCCTCTGCCGGTGTCACCACCCTCCATCAAATTATAGAACTTCCGAAATTCTTCCGAGGAAGTGGGAAACGGACCATTGTTGCCGATGGATGCAGGAGATATATCCCACAACACGCCATCCTTGGGATCCAAATGGGAGGACCATAGACTCACCAGCAAGAAGTTCTGCTTATATTCCTCCGCCGTGGAGTTGCCGGGAGGATCGATGTAAGGTGGTGGACCCGGGTCGTGATAGAGCCGATACTGGTTATCTGCCTGTTCACGCACAGTCAAATCTTTTCGGTCCAGTGCGAAAGGGGTAACGTCTCCCCACTCGGGGCTCAGAAACGGTATGTCCTGGGCAGGAAGGGCATTCCCGGATTGATCCACAAACATTTCCAATGACAAAGACTGCCAACGATTGGCATCCTCAAGATTTGGATATCCGGGAGCCGAAGGCACCAGAGCCGGATTAACAGGGGCATAGAATTGATTGCGATACTTTTTCTTCTCATTGGCGCCGTCCTGAAGCCCAAATTTTATCACCATGCTGGCTATGTAGTTACCCAGGGCGGCTGGTGATCCATTTGAATACCGAGTGGAAGTGTAGGAGGCTTTGTAACCCAGCTTTTTGAATAGTGCCCTAAACCTTCGTTGACTGGAGGATGCCCCAGGTGATTTTTTAAACCTGTGCATAAGAACGCGATAGCTGGCGTAGCTAAGGGTCTCAGCCCGGGCCTTTTCCACGTCAACAGGCACCGCAATGCCATTGAAAGGGGCCTTGAATCCACCAATTTCCTTGCCGAGAAGATAAGGGGTCGATCCACCGTAAACTGCCCAGGAGTCGTACATGGCAATTGAGGTATGCCATAGATTGCGGGCATGGACCGTAGGTCGGGATAAGTCTTCTCGAATGGCCTGAAGCAGGGTCTCGTTCCATTCGCGGGCCACCGACTTCTGGCCAAACGCCTGAACCGCAGCACCAGCATAAAGAAAAACACCTAGCAAAAAATTCCTCATCTCCCTATCCCAAAAAATCTCTCAGTTTAAAGCATCGAATAATTGGATTTTGAACAAGCCTACTCATGCATAAGTTCCGATTATCCTGCCTGCACACGATTGCGATAAATGCCAATAAACATAACCCAAAAGGCCAATGAATGCAAATTTTCCTAACTAGCTATCGTAGTCCACAATAATTACTAAATTGGCGAGCAAACGATTAATAATTTTCATGCCCAGAATAGGTAGAAATGATCCCTGCCCCTGCGGGAGCGGCAAAAAATACAAAAATTGCCATCAGTTAATCGAAGCGCAAGAGAACAAAAACAAAGGCTTGTTGGTAGCGGTTTTGTTGGTCATATTTTTGGTCATTGGAGCGGTTGGGATCTATTTAAATTCGCAATCCTCAAGCTCAGCCCCGGGTCCGGCTCCTCCAGGAAAAGTTTGGTCCCAGGAGCATGGTCATTGGCACGACATCTAGATATTCTCAGCCCATATTAGACATTGTAAATGTGAAGACAATTGGAGTAGGCTTTATTGGCGCTGGAGACATTGCCACATTACACGCCAAGGCCATTAATTCTCAGGCCGGCACTGAGTTGATTGGTATATATGATCACGATGCTGACCGAACCCTTGAAAGGAGTAAGCGGTTTAAATGCAAATCATTAACGTCGGCAGAGTCTTTGGTCACAGACCCGGCAATCCAGGTGGTTTTTGTTCTCAGCCCGCTGGAGACACACTATGATTATGCGATTATGGCTCTAAATCAAGGCCTGCATACATTTATCGAAAAACCAGTAGCGACCAGCACGGCGCAGATTAGCGAAATCAAAAAGATCGCAACGGCGTCCGGAGCAACCTGCGTTCCCGGTCACAATTATATCTACGAGCCCGCGCTCAATAGAACCCGGGACCTAATTGTTTCTGAGAAACTTGGCAAGATAGTCTCGGTTTATGTAATGTTCAATATTCACCACTCGGAAGAGGTCGCTGCCAAATATCCGGGAGTCATTAGACAGATCTTAACCCATCATGCCTATATCTTGTTGTATTTGGTTGGTAAACCCATAAGCCTAACGGCAATGAAATCGGTTTTGCATTACCAGCAAATATCCCAGGAGGATCTCAGCATGGTTACTCTTCGAATACCTTCCGGCGGCCTGGCCCATTTTTGCGCGAGTTTTGCAGCTGATGACCACGCCGGCGACCCCTGGACAATGATGATCAAAGTGATTGGTACCAAAGGAAGCACCCGGTTCAGCTATCGGGACTGGGTTGAAAATAGCCCTGGGCTAGTTCACTCACAAACCTATTCGGCCTATCCCTACGGCATTGGTAACATAGACGATTATTTTATCAATCAATGTATTCGCAGAGGGAAGGAGCCTTTGTCGACCCTGGACGATGCTATAACAGCGCAACAAATTGTTGAAGCTATCGAGACATCAATAACCGAAGGAAAGGAGATCAATATCGAGTAGGCCGTTCATTCGCTTGGTGGATGACTGGGACCACTTTGGGGGTTACTACACGGATGGGGAAGGGGAATCTGAAAGTGGACCAGCAATATGAAAACGATTGGGAGGATACTCTTGAGCACAATTGGGGTTGGAATTATCGAGCACAATCGACTGGGCGGACAAGGTCCGGTCGGCCAAATACCAGGATTCTATCTTCGATTTGAGGCGGAAGTAAGATCTAATGCATAAGTTTGTGCCAGAAATCGGATTGATCCTGACCAGGATCGACCCATTAACTTTAAACAGTCGTAAATGATCCGGACCGTGCTTGCTATCAATTTACTTCAGATAGCCCTGATGCAATTAGTATGGGCCCAGGAAACGGAGAGCCTTGAAGAATTTTGCACTAAGAATATAAAAGGAACGGTCCCGCTTATTTCGGCTGAGGAATTGCTGGCGGAAATGGACGGAGGATCAAAGATAGTACTCATGGATGTTCGCGAAAAAAGCGAATTTAACATAAGCCATTTGCCAAACGCGCAAATCGGGTTGGTCGCAAAGGGAAACCTCAGAAGTAAAATCTTAAAGGAGATTCCAAAGGATTCTGAAATTCGCTTATACGCATCAGTAGGGCTACGTAGTGAAATGATAGGAGAACAACTTCTGGAAGCCGGGTATCCCAATGTGAAGAATCTATATGGGGGAATATTTACCTGGGCCAACCAAGGCCACCCGTTGGTTGACAAGGAAGAGAAGCCGACAAACTTCCTTCATGGTTTCCACCCATCATGGTTTCTTTGGATTGATATTCATCAAAGTAAGCCAGTCATGAAGTGACCTCAACCCTCGGACGATTATTTCCTCAACTTCCTTTGCCAATCCATTGCCTCCTTGTTCCTCCGGATGGTTCCATCCCGTAGTGACTTTCTCAGTTGCGGATTGATATCGCCTTGTGAGGTTAAATGCCATTCTCCACAGTCGTCGCACTGATAAACCGTCACTGCGGAATTATCTGCAAAACGAGTTCGGGCCTCAATCAGGGCATCCACGGCAATAGTTTCCGTGGAATAGGCACGTTTAAAGGATACGCAGTTACTCATTCCTCAAATTTAACCATAAGCGAGGAGTAACCCATGAGTTCCATTGGTTCACCGATAGTTTTTAGCCGATTAATCGAACTTTATTTAGAATAATTCTAAATAACAATTACTTTTGTTGTTGAATCTCGACAATGCAACCACTCATCCCCAAAATTTTTCATTTGGCAGATCCAGAAGCTGAGGACCAACAGTGCGTATTCAAGAAATGTTGCAAACGATTTAAGAAATCGGGGAAACGGCCGTGTAAAAAGTGCCCGAAGTATGTCTAAAACACAAGCTTCGAATAAGCTCTAACCTTCATAACCTTGCCTGCTTCAAGCTAAATCTTCGTCAGCTTGAATACTATGAGTAAGAGATATGATTCAGTAATAATCGGGGGTGGGATCATTGGATTGTTCTGCGCCTATTACTTACGCAAGCAGGGCCAGTCGGTCCTGATCGTGGATAAAGGACCTGCCGAGCGAGCGAGCTCCCACGGTAATTGCGGCTTAATCAGCCCTAGTCATATAGTGCCTCTCAACAAGTACAGCCTGATACTCAATTCTTTAGGCCGGATTTTCACAAACAACGCTCCATTCAGAATAAAACCCCATTGGAATCGCGACTTCATAAAATGGTCGGTGCGATTTCTCAGGAATGCAACCGCTAAAAGAGTCTTTCGGAATACCAAGGCCATTTATGACATCATAGTGAGTTCCCGACAATTGTATGACCAGGTTTTGGGGACTGAAAACCTGGACTGTGACTGGTCAACGGAAGGCATCCGGATGGTCTTTAAAACTCGAAGGGGCTTTGAGGATTTTCGAACTAACAATGATTTCACATCCGAATTCGGCATCCGGGCCAAGCCCTTGGTGGGAGATGAATTACTTCGAGCGGAGCCTTCACTCAGGAAGGATGTTTACGGTTCCTGGTTCTTTGACATTGACGCCTGGCTAAGACCTGATAGCCTGGTTAGTGAACTGAAAAACCTTCTAGTCAAATCGGGAGTGGACTTTCGGGAACAGACCGAAATTGCCCAATTCCAAATCAGTAAGAGGACAGTACGGCATGTGGAGGCAAAGGACGGCTCTGGTTTTGAGGCTGACAACTACGTCTTAGCCACCGGGGTCTGGTCTCCCGTTTTTCAGAGTCAGCTTGGAATAGATCTGCTCATTGTCCCCGGTAAAGGTTACAGTATCACCATGAAATCACCCTCTTTGGTGCCCAAGACCCCGTGCATAATGGCCGAAAGGCAAGTGGTGGCAACGCCCTGGAATGCTAGCTTTCGGCTGGGAAGCACTATGGAATTTGCCGGATACGACCAATCTTTAAATCCCGCCCGCCTGGAAGCCTTAAAATGGTCTTCCACCCAATACCTGAAAGAGCCCTATACCGATGAGGTACTGGAAGAATGGTACGGCTGGCGTCCCATGACGCCGGATGGCGTACCAATAATTGGAAAATCGCCCAAACAGGACAATCTATACATTGCAGCCGGTCACGGTATGCTTGGGCTGAGTATGGCGCCTGGAACTGGAAAGCTGATCAGCGAGCTGGTCACAGGGGAAGAGCCGTACATCGATAAGGATCAATATTCCAGGAAGCTCTAGAGTGCTCAACGAATTTATGAGCAGAGGTTTTCGTTCGAATGAACTATGGACGGCCGAAGGAATTTTTTGTAATTTGCTTGCCAATTTTATCGATTTCATATGAAGAAATTATCTAAATCAATTTGTCTTTGGATGTTAGCTGGCCTGCTGGTTGGTAGTTGCGCCCCTAAGAATTCATCTTCAGAATCGGGGCTATCGGCAGTTCTTGATGAAGCGGGCGGCACAATAGCTATTTTTAGAGCCGGCACCCAAAAGCCGATCCTGGTCCAAAACGCCAAGGTTGATTTCAGACCGTACCTGCATCCCATAGTTGCTCCGGATGGCCAGGGAGAGGTCACTGAATACAGTCCCGGGCATCATAAGCACCAAACGGGTTTGTATTGGGGTTTTACCCGGGTAAACGGGGAGCACATTGACCAGGACAGCGTCAAGAAATGGTTCTACCGACAGGACAAATCAGCTGAACAAAAGCAGATCTTAGGACGAGACTATTTTCACAACCCGGGTAAAGAATATTGGCGACGAGAAGATTTCAGAATCATCGATTCAATTGGCGACCATGTGAGATGGCAAACCATTTATAGCATGCTGGATATCAGCGGGAAACCTATTCTTAAAGAAACTCAGACTTGGACCATGGTCGAGCAAGAGCGGGAATTTCTGTTGGACCTGGAATGGAAAGGAGAGGCGCTTGTGGATATAACTATTGGAGAGTATGAGTATGGCGGCCTGTTTTTGCGAATGCCATGGAGGAAAGGGATGAAAGGCGAAGTGGTGAATTTTGCGCGGCAGCGAAATCAGCGGGCAGAAGGACAGAGGGCTATGTGGGTAGATGTAGGAATGCAAGTAGAAGGCCGGCAGGATTTGGCTCACGTTGCCATTTTCGATCATCCAAAGAATCGTGGTTTTCCTCAAACCTGGCGGGTGGACGGGCAAATGGGAGTGGGGCCAGTATGTGCTCGAATGGGTGACTGGAAAATATCAAAGGGTCAGTCCGAAATCATTCAGCATCAGATCGTGGTTTACACTGGGGATCTTAATGATATGGAATTAACCGAAAAATGGAAACAGTTTATCGGCGATGACAATCTTTATGCCACCGCCGGGCTGTGGAGCATAGCCCAGGAAGAAGGAAAAGCCGCCAGGTTTTTGACCGCTCAAGAAGCTGTACAGGAAATGACGATCATGGAGGGATATTCAGTTAACGTGTGGGCATCAGAACCTATGATCACTCAGCCAATGGCCTTTTGCTGGGACGATCGAGGCCGGATGTGGGTTGCCGAAAACCGAGATTACGAATCCCGGCGCGATGGATTTTCTGGCTCAGGGGATAGTCGTATCCTGATTTTGGAAGATACCGATCATGACGGTGTAGCCGATAGTCGAAAAGTTTTTGCTGAGGGAATTACTTTTCCATCGGCGATTGCAGTTGGTTTTGATGGGGTGTTCCTGGCAGCTCCTCCAAATCTTTTGTTTGTACCAGACAGAAATGAGGATGACCTGGCGGATATGGACGATATCGAAGTAAGGTTAACCGGCTGGGGGATTCGCGACCGTCATGAAACAATCAATAGTTTCCACTGGGGCCCAGATGGATGGCTTTACGGCTTAGAAGGATTCGCAACTCCATCTAAGATCCGGAAACCCAGTAATGGGGGCAAACTTTACCGACATAATGAACCCTTTCCGGAAAACCTTTTGGAAGGTGAGGGAGTTGAAATCAACGGAGGAGTTTGGAGATATCATCCGATCAAAGACCGGTTCGAAGTTGTGGCTCACGGCTTTAGTAACCCGTGGGGTATTGATTATGACGCAAAAGGACAATTGGTTATTAGTGCCTGCGTGATCCCCCATCTCTTTCACGTGATCCCTGGGGGTATTTATCACCGGCAGGGAGGGCAGCACTTCAATTCTTATATATATGATGACATCAAGACCATCGTAAATCACCGGCATCGCTCCGCTCATGGCGGTGCCCGGTTCTATCTTTCTGATGCATTCTCCCCCGATCAGCAGGGCCGCTTGTTTATGGCCAACATCCACGAGCATGCGGTGCTATCAGATATTCTCGAAGAGAAGGGATCTGGTTTCGTCGCCCATCATGGAGATGATTTTATGATGGCCAACAACGCTCAATGGATCGGATTCAGCCTTGAAATTGGACCCGCCGGGAATCTTTACGTTCTCGACTGGCATGACGCTGATATCTGCGGAAACGATGTGGTCCAAAAAGAGACCGGCAGAATTTTCCGGATCACTCCAGATCAATCATCGGCCAAAGTATGGGAGGGGAGATATGAGGATCTTGCCCTCCAGTCCGACCTTCGGCTGGCCGAACTTCAGCTCAGCACAAGTGCATGGCACGCGCGCAGGGCGCGATTAATTTTGCAAAACAGGGCTACCAAGAGAACTATTGAGGATGGAGCGCTAGATGAACTTCTTGAAATTCTCCAGACTCAAAAAGAAGTCGATGTAAGACTGAGGGCGTTATGGGCCCTTCACCTGATCGGAGAGCTTACCAAAGAGACTATGCTTCTGTCTCTTCGGGATCCTGAGGAATACATCCGTGGTTGGGCAGTGCAATTATTGTGCGAGGACCGAAACGTCTCGCCCCGGGTATTGGCGGTTTTCGAAGAATTGGCGGAGTCCGATCCGTCTCCGGTGGTGAGATTGTATCTGGCTGCTGCTCTTCAGCGATTACCAGTTGCTGATCGCTGGAACCTTACGACAAATCTTGTGGATCATCCGGAAGATACTCTGGATCACAACATACCCAAGATGATTTGGTTCGGGGCTGAGGCCCTCGTAGAGACCGATATTGGCCGTGCCTTGGATTTGGCAGAGTCATGTAAAATCCCTGTAATTGCCGAATTCATCAGTCGTCGCCTATTTGATGCTGGTGGATTGGAACAGCTCGTTGCTGCCCTTGATACTGATTCACCCAATCGTCTGAGGCTTTTGCAAGGTCTTAGATCAGAGTTGGAAAATCGACCGGACCTCAGTGCTCCGGCTAATTGGAGTCGGGTTTATTCGAGTTTGAAATCAAACAGGTACACCGCTGATATGGCTCTTGAAATCGCTCAACTATTCGGAGATGCTGGCGCGATTCAGGAAATGTTGGCCATTTTGGATGACCCCAGCGCCACTGTTCTGGACCGCAAGGATGCACTTACCGGTTTGGCGAGCCGCACGCTACCTGATCTGAAACCTCAACTGTCGATCTTATTGGATGATCCGGTGCTCCGAATCACGGCCATCCGGGCTATCGCTCGCTACAAGGACCATAACCTGGGAAGACTGTTGTATAACAAGTACCGTAGTTTCAATACCGAGGAGAAGACCGAGGCCGCATTGACCCTGGCTTCGCGGCCGATGTATGCCCGGCGATTGGCGAATGGGATAAAGAGCGGACAAATCCCCAGATCCGATATCCCCGCTCATGTTGCTCGTCAACTTCGCAGGGTGTTGGGCAGCGGTTTTGTGGAAATCTGGGGTCCAATTGATGATATTTCTTCGGATCTGGAAGCTCAATATGTAAAGTTCGGATCCCTGCTAACCGAAGATGCAATCAGATCGGCGGACCCGATCGCAGGAAAAGTGATTTTTCAACGAGCTTGTGGAGTTTGCCATCAAATGTACGGACAAGGGGGTAGCATCGGACCGGACATCACCGGTTCCAACCGAACCAATACGGCCTATTTACTCGGTAATATCCTTGAGCCAAGTGCTGAGATCCAGGATGATTATAAAATGGTTGCCATCACCACCCGTGACGGCCGAACCTATCTCGGCAATGTGGCCGCGGAAAATGACCGGCAGCTTACCTTAAAAGTGGTAGGAATTGACCAGGCGGTAATCAGCAAATCGGATATTCAGTCCAGGGAAGATACTCCCAATTCCATGATGCCACCCGGATTGTTAAGCACCCTGACAGATCAGGAAGTCCTTAACTTGGTGGCTTTCCTAAAGACCCGGGAGCCCTTATAACGTCAATTTGGTGATCAGCGATGTAACGGCTTTGCCCAGACTCGCTGACTAACCTTCTCGGCCGATGGAAAATCATCCGGAGTGCTCGCCTGAGTTACCTTCCCGGTAGCGGCCCACTCAGTACCCCGCTGAAGGGTAACTATAAACCCAACACATTCCATCGAGTAGTCAGCATGGCCCATGGCCGTGTGAAACACCCGTCCCTTACCATAATTTATGGCAAGAAGCATTGGTTCATGACGGCCAGTACCCTTCTTTGCCGGATCGGAGTAAGCTGTGGCCAACACCTGCACGTTTTCAGCCGGTCCTCTTAATCGATCATACAGCTCATCCTTGGCGTGTAACCACTGAGCTGGAAGCCCCACCGTAATGGGGTGTGAGTTATCACGTAAATTAATTACAAACTCATGTTGGGGGCCATGAGAGCCCGCATTTCCGGGGGTCATATCACGAATAAGCTCTCCTGCATCATTATAATAGAGAAAGGGCCCGTGCTTTTCGGTGCGATCGCCCCAACCTCCAATGGCAATCATCTTGTTATACTCTTTCCATTCGCCCCAGGAATTATTGGCTGCATGTACAACCACCAGGCCACCACCATTGCCCATATACTTCTCAAGGGCAGCTCGAGTCCCTTCAGGCCATACGGCAGCGTTCCAGCCAAAATTGGATATCACTACGTCGTATTTGGAGAAGTAAGGCTTAAAATCTGGATCAGGGATCGGTTTCTTCATAATTTTAGTCTTTTTTATACCCTCAAAGGGATAATCTCCGATCAGATCCTCCCCCTGCCAGGTGAAAGCGCTGCGCTCAACATCCACTTTGAACAAACCGGTTCTCTCCAAATAGTCTTTCATCATCGCAGTTGTTTTGGGCCAGACGTCATGGTTATTTTGGCCATCAATAATTAGGGCTTTGAGCGTTTGCGCCTGCAAGGGACTTCCAATCGTCCACGCTAAAAATAAGACAACCGCGGCGGCTGACTGGAAAATGGAATAGTACATAATTTTAAATCATTAGGGGCATTTATAATTTCCAATTGGCTAGGCAAATGTGGTACAAATGGGTTTCAGGAGCAAGGCACATGAGCCAATTTGTCCGGTTGAGCCGAGATTTGATGTACTTCTGATCCCTCCACTTCAAAGCCAGGTTCAACGCCGTTTGGCGTTGTGATTGGCAATTGCGAGTATCAACATGGTGGAAGGCTTACCAATCCGGTTAATGATACCAATTTGATGGCTAGCGCGTTGAGTGACTTGGGATTCGATGTGATCAAAAAGACCGATGCGGCAAAGCGGCTATGAATCGGTCCTTTACCGAATTTGCCCGGCGCATGGCTCAATATGACGTTAACCTGTTTTATTATGCAGGACACGGAATGGAAGTGGATGGCGAAAGATATCTGATTCCGGTAGATGCGCTGCCGGATAACAAAATAGGTCTTGATACTGAAGCATTTAAGTTGAATCTAATAGATAAGTACTTCAATCAATTAGAGGGTAAATTAAACATCATGATCTTGGACGCCTGTCGCAACAACCCTTACCGGTCTTGGACTCGTGGTTCAGCCGGAGGATTCAGTGCGGTAAACCAGCAGCCCGAGGGTTCTATTATCGCATATGCCACCCAGGCCGGGCAAACGGCAAGTGACGGCATGGAGGGTAATGGGTTGTATACCAAGAATTTAGTGGAACAGATGTACAAGCCTTTGAGCATTTCCGAGGTATTCATGGAAACGCGTAAAGCCGTGAGGGAGGAAAGCAATGGGCGACAAACTCCTATGGAATGGTCCTCTCTCTTGGAGAACTTCTACTTCACACCTCCAACTAGCGACTTTGACGGCAATACTGTGGATCCTGCGGTTCCTATGGTAGCCAAGAACACTGAATTGATTTCTACAGAATCAGAGGGAACCAGATTCGGCACCAAAATGGAGAATTTTGAAGCAGGTCCGGCAAATTTTGTGGATGATAGGGATAAGCGATTGTACGAAACAATGGGCTTGCAGGTCGTTGGCCCGAACCGCGAAACTGTTCCCATGGTTTGGATGGCGGAGAATCTGAAGTATCCCTTAGAGGGTTCCTATAAAGTTGATGGGACTAAAGAGCTGCTTTACACCTGGAAGGCCGCGGTAAGGAGAACCGAAAAGACCAACTAGCGAACAATCTTTGGTAGGACCGTATATGGAATTCCCCGTACTTCAGCCAGCGTAGCGCAGGAGGGCAGATCCGCGATTTGCCATTTGGTTATGTGAATCTCAGGGTTTGATATTTCTTGTTGCCGGAGCTTTTCGTAATTTAAGTGGAAATAATTCGGAGTAATTCATCCAGGGTTTCAATCAGTAAAACATTGGCAATATGAGGCACGAAGCAATCAACCACGAAACCACTACCCAAGAAATAGAAAAAGCCCGCTGCGAAATGGCGGGCTTATTCAGGTTATTGGCTCGCTTTGATTTAAACGAAGGAATAGAGAATCATTGCAGTTGTCTTTTCCCCGACGGAACGATCCTGATCAATCCTTGGGGCATTCATTGGAGCCAAATGAAAAGAAGCGATATCCTTCGCTTTAACAATGAAGGTAACATCTTAGATGGTGAAGGACAGATTGAAATTACCGCCCTCACCATTCACGAGGCTGTACACCGGTTTTGCCCCCAGGCCATAGCGGTTGCCCATACTCATATGATTTACGCCACGGCTATAACCTGCCTTGACAACCGGCTTGAACCAATAAACCAACTCGCCCTTCGGTTTTGGGGACGAATTGCTTATGTGGATGAATACGACGGACTGGTACTTGATTCTAAAAAGGGCGCGCGTCTGGCTCAAAAAATCGGGAACAACATTGTGGTCTTTCTCGCCAACCACGGGGTAATCACTTTAGGAAATACCATCGGAGAAGCGTTCAACGACATGTACTTCCTGGAAAAGGCTGCCCAGATCCAGGTAATCGCTCAATCAACAGGGAGGCCATTCAGAGAAATCCCTGAAGTTGTTCTGGAGAGTACCAAAGCAGAAATGGACCAGATTAACCAGGAGAAAGAAACTCATTTTCAAACAATGCTCGGGATATTGGACAAGACTGAACCCGAATATATGGATTAGCCGGAATGGCAGAAGTTCCTGTCTGACTCAACGAGATTTTATCAAAAAACAGTTTCAACAAATATCCCTCATTCCAGGCTCCGTACCCGGTTGACTATGTATATTCAAAAATTCGACTAATACTTCTATCCCATGAAAACATCTCTCTTGCTAATTCTTGTTTCAAGCCTTATCATTTGCCCGGCGTTGGCTCAATCTGAATATTCCTCTCCGAGAATAGATATCGGGATAGTCGTTTCGGATCTGGATCGATCGATGGAGTTTTATCAGAATGTTATGGGAATGAAGAAAGTCAACTTGTATGATATCAATTCCGATTTCGGTCTGAAGTCCGGGCTAAGCGGCGGCATACCTTTCAAAGCCCAGGTGCTTAAAACGGATGATACTCCCGATGCCACGGAATGGAAATTAATGAGCTTTGATAAAGCTGCACAGCATCCGGATCAAAAATGGATACAGGATGACACCGGCATGCAATACGCCACTTTCATAGTTAAGTCACTACAACCTTTCCTGGAAAGAATCGAAGAGTATAATATCAGGATGCTTGGGGAAACTCCAACGCCGATCGATGAACAGCGGACGTTCATACTGATTCAAGATCCCGATGGAATATTTATTGAGTTGATTGGTCCTCCGCTGGAGTAGGGTGGAGCTCTGGTCCTGGAATCACTCATTTTCTAAGTAGCGCAGCCATTGAACAAACAATTCTGGCCAGGATTGTATATGTCCCTGGTTGAGTCCTAAGGAGCAACCATGCCCCCGGACGCGTAAATGTGCATCTCGGCTTCAACCTCCGATTTTTTCAAAGCCCTGTAAAACAGAAGGCTATTTTCAACGAGAACTACCTGATCGTCTGTAGAATGCACCAGGAAAGTGGGGGGTGTATTGGCGGTTACTTGAAGTTCATTGGAATAGAATTTCACAAAGTACTTGGTTCCAAAGTGGGATTATCTCGGTCTGACATATACTTGGTGTGGTGATAATGCAAATCACGCCGATCAATAGAAATTCTTTCATCGCTTTCTTCCTGGATTTAGGAGTCCAATGTATTAATCCTTTGGTCTTGTTACAACCCTACTGGGCCCAGGCATGGAGGTGCTCTTAACGCCGGGGGTTTAACTCAATCGAAACCGCAGTGTCAATTCTTTTACATAATTTCAGGTTTGGAGCTTGTGAACCCTATATCCGACTGACTATGAAAATTGTAAAAAACTCACGCCGAGGTTTCATGAAGAAAATGGGAGGGCTGGGAGCTGGTGTCCTAACAGGTTTCGGCGCATTGGCTAAATTCCCCCCTGCACAAGTTGGCAATGTTAGGTCCCTGGACTCATTTCGGGCTCAGTATATGGGAGATTTTGCCGCTCCCAAGCTCGAGACCGTGCGATGCGCATTTATCGGTGTTGGGGCGAGAGGATCGGGCCATGCTACCCAAATCGCGGAGATTGAGGGAACAGAAATCGTGGCGATTAGTGACTTATATACAGATCTGGCCAGTAAAGCAGCTGACAATTGTCGTGGGAAAGGTAAAGGAGAACGCCACCAGAAAATCCATCTTTTTTGCGATTCCGGGGATGAATGGAAAAAAATGCTCGAAGAGGCTAAGCCCGACGCCGTTTTTATCTCAACCCCTTGGAGAATGCATGCTCCCATGGCCATTGAAGCAATGAACCAGGGTGCACACGCCTTTGTCGAGGTGCCTTTGGCGGTGACCATCGAAGAGCTATGGGAAATCGTTGAAACCTCAGAGAAAACGGGAAGGCACTGCATGATGATGGAGAATGTGAATTATGGCCGTGATGAACTCTTGTTTCTAAATATGTGTCGACCAGGAGTTATTGGCGAATTGCTTCATGCCGAGGCCGCCTACATACATGACCTGCGAGGACAAATGGATGACGTTGAACGTGGAACGGGTTCCTGGCGAACTTATCATTACGCAGAGCGAAACGGCAATCTATACCCGACCCACGGGCTAGGGCCAGTGGCGCAATATATGAATCTGGCCCGTGGGGAAGATAATTTTGCACGGTTGGTTTCATTTTCCTCCCCAGCCAGGGGACGGAAGGCCTACACCAAGGGGACCTTTGACCCACGGCACAAATGGAATCAATTGGATTTCAAGGGAGGAGATATGAACACCTCCATTATCAGAACTTTGGTCGGCAGAACGATTATGGTCCAATGGGACGAAACCAGTCCCCGGCCATATACCCGGCATAACCTGATCCAAGGAACCAAAGGAACGCTCGCTGGTTTTCCTACCAGAATTGCTCTCGAGGGAGGAGTCACGGGTGCAACCGAGAATCATCATGAATGGGTCCAGGGAGAACAGTTGGAGGCCATTTATGAGCAATACGACCATCCTCTATACACGCGGATAGGGGCGCTGGCCAAAAAGATGGGAGGCCACGGAGGGATGGATTTCATAATGCGTTACAGGATCATAGAGTGCCTGCGCGAAGGGATGCCGCTAGTCAAAATGTATATGAGGGTAGTTTCTGGAGCGCGGTAGGTCCTCTGAGCGAGGCTTCAGTGGCCAAAGAGGGCGCGCCCCAGGACTTCCCCGACTTCACCAGGGGTCAATGGAAGCAAACTCAGTCACTGGAAGTAGTGTTGTGATGCTGGGTAGGTGGCGGCTGTTCCGTTGCAATTCCGTTAGAGCATGACCGGCGCATCGGACAGAATTTTTTCAATTGACGTTTTCCGTGGAATTACGATGTTTCTCCTTATCGGTGAGTTCACGGGTCTGTATTCCCTGCTGACCGACGAATTCCTTGACGGAAGTTTGATCGCTGCAATTGGATGTCAGTTTCATCATCACCCGTGGAACGGCCTGCGATTTTGGGACCTGATACAGCCATTCTTTATGTTCATCGTAGGCTTATCCTTGCCCTTCGCGGTCAAGAGCCGTTTGGGAAGAGAACAGAGTTCAAAGCAGATTCTAAGGCACATAATTCTCAGATCTTTGATCATGATGATAATGGGCTGGGGCTTGTATTGCATCGGGCCCGGGAAGATCACTTTTCGATTCCAGAACGTTTTGGCGCAAATATCTTTTACCTACCTGGTGGCTTACCTTATCATGCACCGTTCGTTCAACTTCCAGGTCGGATTTTCAGTCGTTCTTCTGCTTCTTACCGAGGCCTTATACAGATTTTGCTCTATCGAAGGTTTTGACCAGGCCTTTGTGGCTAATAAGGACTTTGGTACCTGGCTCGACCTTCAGTATGGAGGGGCCGATCTGGAGGGCCACTGGGTTTCGGTCAATGCTCTTCCTACGGCAGCACATACTATCTGGGGGGTGCTGGTGGGTCAACTCCTTATGCGCGATCGTCCCCAGGTCTGGAAGCTGCGTCAACTTGTCCTAGCAGGAGTGATTTTAGTGGTGCTTGGATATTTGATGGATCCTCTAACTCCTGTTATTAAAAGGATTTCAACCTCTTCTTTTGTTATTGCTACAGGTGGCTGGTCAATCCTGGCGATTGCGGTTCTTTACTGGGTTGTTGACCTAAGGAAATGGTCTAATCACTGGGCTTTGTTTTTCGCGATCATAAGCATGAACTCCCTTTTTATATACCTATTTGCTCACCTTGGTGGTGGGCAATTTGTTGAAAACATTCTGCATCCTTTTTCCTACGCGCTATTTGGTTGGACTGGAGACTTGAATGCTGGCATTATCACCAGTATTTTAGTCTGGGGAGCTTTGTGGAGCGTATGTTTCTGGATGTATAAAAGAAAAATCTTTATCAAGATATGAACCCGATCCTCTGGGATCCTGCTGGATTACTAGAATCTCTGCCAAAGCGTCATTCATTTGATCGAATAAGAGACTTAACGTTTCCACAGTCCTATCCTATTTATTAAAGCAGAAAGATCCGCCAGGGGCGTGACAATATGTGTCAATAACAAAAACACCCTCTCTTCCGACGGCTCTGATAGTGAAGGATCTTAGAAACCAATTAGAGTGAATTCCTTAGGCCTTCTAACAAAAAGGGTATATTTCCAGTGAAGACCCACGATCAAATTAATGCTCCCTCTCCTTATTGACCTGGACGGCGTGCTCAGGCTGGGTAACAAACTGGCTCCAGGGGCAGCGCAATTTCTGCAATTCGTTCAAAAGGAGAGGGTTCATGCTTGTATCCTAAGCAATACTACCAAACTCCCGGCGGAAGGAATTCGGAAATTCTTTGAATCAAACAGAATCAAATTGGACCTCGCCGTTGTTACCGCCCTGGACTCTGCTATTGACTACGCCCAAAAGTTCAATTCGATCGAGGTTTACGTCCATCCCGACGCCGTTCCGTTCTTCGCATCACTGCCCCGTTCTAAAAATCCCGAGGCGGTGATAATTGGCGATATGGGAACGGATTGGTCGTACGATATTCTAAACCGGGTATTTCGACAGATAATGGAAGGCGCTGAAATTGTGGCGATGCAAATGAACCGTTTCTGGCAGGATGGTGATGGACTAGCTTTGGATGCCGGATCGTTTATCACCGGATTAGAATACGCAACGTCCAGGTCCAGCACATTAGTTGGAAAACCATCTCCTGTTTTTTTCCGACGTGGCCTGACCCTTGCCGGGGAACAGGAAAAGAAGAAGTTCATTATGTTGGGAGATGACCTTAAAGCTGATATTTACGCAGCCCAGCAAATAGGCGGGCAGGGAGTGTTGATCCTGACCGGCAAAACCACCCAAACGCAATTGGAACTGTCCGCAGTAAAACCGGATTTTGTAGTCAGGGACCTGTTGGAGATGATTGCGCTACTGGGGCGACTGGATGAAATTTGAATTATCAGCAATCACCAACAAACAATAGAGTTTAAATTCAATACCTTGAATTTAAACCTGAGTTGTTCAGCCGAGCTCACAAACGAAGATCAAATCCCTGGTACTAATCTACAATCCGTCGGTCCACACTCTCCAATCCGCCAATCCTATGCTTAATCCCAATCGTAATCCTAACCTGTAATCTCCAAAGCTTATCTGATATTCTATAATCCGTAATCCTTAATTATTATCCCTATTCTTCGCCTCCGGCAACAGCCGGTTCCACCTTTTTCCTCCAGGCTCCCAGGATGAATCCTGACAGGGTCATGGCCGTCATACTAAATCCACCGGTAATCCAGGACAAGGCGTAGGGGTTTTGAGCGAACAGGTTGCCAGTTATTACGGACAAGAATACAAACGAAAAGCTTATCAAAAGACCCAAACCAGCGCCGTGAACTCCTGAAGCCACACCTAGCTTGCCGAACAGCCAAGCCAGTACGTAAAGGGGAACGACTGTAGAGAAAAGGTTGGTGACCCAGGTGCCGGTGCCGGGTGGATTTGCATCCACTGCGGCCTGGTCAAGGCCTACCATGGCCATCCAGGATTCTCCAAAGATCGGTCCGTACCACAAGAATCCGAGCCCGGTTAACAAGACCACCGAAACCCAAACGGCTGCGTGATTGATTTTTTCCATGATAGTTTTAGTTGGTAAGTATCCCTAATATAGGGCTTTGCGGAATTTGAATCAAAAGCGGCGATATCGTAACCTAATCGGACATAGCTAGGATGAAAACTAATTTTCCAACTTCCGGAGAGCTGACTCACATATTGATTCGTCAATTATCTTCAGACCGTTAAGAGTTTTTACAGTCCCTGGGGTCCAGGCCGGTCCGGTGGGAATGTTTTATCACCTCGCTCGAGTTTAACCCATATTTGATTAAATAGTCCAAAAAGCGTTCCACGGTACCAATTGTTCCACAAGCCGCTGCCTGTTTGCTCTCACCCGAGGCTTGGAAAGGGACCAGGTGCTAATTAGATTTTCGTAATTTCACCCGGGATGCATAACCAGGTTAAATCTGTACCCTTGCTTCCGATCCTTTCGGTAAACTTTATCGGCATGCTTGGCTATAGTATCGTGATGCCATTTCTGGTTTTCCTGGTGCAACGGTTTGGAGGAAATGAATTCATCTATGGACTACTGGGATCAATTTATCCGGCCTTCCAGTTCTTCGGGGCACCGCTCCTTGGCAAGTGGTCTGATACGTTTGGTCACCGCCACATACTACTAGTGAGTCAGGTGGGTACATTCGTCGCCTGGATAATCTTCTTAATTGCCCTTTACCTACCCTTAAATTCGCTGATAGAAATGGATTCAAAATCTTTGGGAACCTTCGCGATTACTCTGCCTCTGGCATTCCTGTTCATTGCGAGAGCCCTTGATGGGCTTACCGGAGGTAATGTATCTGTGGCCAATGCATATTTGTCGGACATCTCAAATGATGAGAATAGAAAGGCAAACTTTGGTAAAATGGCTATGTCATCCAGCCTCGGATTCATAATTGGGCCCACTCTGGCCGGCTTACTAGGGACCACCCAGTTCCAGGAGATCTTGCCGGTGATTGTGGCGGCGCTCATTTCATTGGCGGCTGTTTACCTTATATGGTTTCGTCTCCCAGAGTCGAAGACAAATCCGGTGGATCCCGGACTGCGAAAAGCATCGATCAGAAGAGTATTTAGTTACGAACAGAGAGAGTGCTACAAAATGAAAAAGTGCCAGGATCCTCGGCTCCCCTCAGTTTTTTCAATCCCCCACGTTCCTTTTATGTTGGTCATCTACTTTCTGACCTTCCTGGGTTTCAGCTTCTTTTACGCCGCATTTCCCATGCATGCCTTGAAGGAATTGCAATGGAATTCCCTTCAGTTAGGAATCTTTTTTTCTTGCCTCAGCGGCATGATGATCCTGGTCCAGGGGCCGCTGTTAAGTCGCCTGGCTAAAAAGTTCTCCGAAACAACGCTTATATGGTCAGGCTGTATTCTGCTGGTAGCAAATTTTTCCATGATGTCCTTCGGCAACGATTTTATCATTTATGCGGCGGCCATTTTGTACGCTTTAGGCAACGGGTTAATGTGGCCCTCGTATCTGTCAATGCTCTCTAAACTAGGGGGCGACAAGCAGCAGGGTTCAGTACAGGGGACGGCCAACAGCGCCGGCAGCCTGGCCAGTATAGTAGGACTCGCTGGGTGGTTATTTTTACGGTCTGCTGGGTCCCCTAATATTCTTAGTGGCAGCCGGGGTCTTGGCAGTTATTTTTGTTATGTCCTTCAGGATGGATCAATTTGATTGGCAACTTTCGAGCCCAAGTCTGAAGAGTTGAGTCTTCAGGCTTTCAGTTTAGACCGCAGGTAATCCGCTGTGGAGCCCACGTCCTTTTCATAGTCCATGCAATATTACCGGGCCGTCAAACCCTATCTGTTTTAATTGGCCCCAACTGGCGCCCGTCTTCAGACTGTCAGTTTAGACCGCAGGTAATTCGCTGCGAAGCCCACGTCCTTTTCATCTAGTCCATGCAATATTACCGGGCCGTCAAACCCTATCTGTTTTAATTGGCCTATGAAAAACTCAAAATCAATATCCCCATGACCTGCAGGTAGGACACGGCCCCGCAAGCTACGATCCTTAGCGTGCGCCACGACGACGTCGCCCGCCAACAATTCGCAAGCCTCACTGATTAAGTCTCTGATCTGATCCGGATGATCAACTTGCTCAAACAAATTCGCTGGGTCCAATATAATCCTAAGTCTGTCATTTCTGATCTGGTCCAGCAATCTACGGGCCGACGGGGCATCCTTCACTACATTGCCGTTTTCTGGCTCCACCCCAAGAATTACGTCTTTTTCCTCAGCGATGGACAACGCCCGGTCCATTGTAATCATTAAATCCTTCCAAGCTGATTCACTGGAGTTTTCCGGATGCCATTTCCATTTATTCAAGGGATCTTTACTGCCGGTACACAAAGAGACCATGTTTGTGCCCAGGATTGGAGCCGCGGCACACAGGGCATTAAGGGACTGTAGACCCTCTTCTCGTACATCCACTTCCGGATGGATCATATTAAAAGTCGACGATAAGCCGATTATCTGGATATTATTTTCATCTGCTGCATGACGGGCCGCTTTAAGAGCTTCCTGAGGAATGTCCAGTGGCAATTCCGTTAATCCAGAGCAGACCATATTGTAATGCACCTGTGCGATGCCATGGGCGCTTACTTCTTCAAAGCACCATTGTACATCTTTGGCAGCAAAGGTTCTGCAAAATATCCCAAGGGTCATCATAACGATCCGCTTACCTCGTCGAGGCGGACTCGCGTATGATTCCTGGCCGATTCAGCAATAGCAATCATGGCCCGGATCGATTCTATTCCCTGGTTGATGTCGGTTCCGGTTTGTTCCGTCCCCATCAGAATAGTGCTGGCAAAGGACTCCAGCTGAAGCTGAAAAAAGTGGGCCTTATTATCCAGTGGTTGATGGTAGGTCTTGCCCTTTTCGGAAAAGCACCGAACGTCGCTTACTTTGAAATACCATGGATTGTAGATCTTGCCCTGTGCGCTCCCGTATTCACCATAGACTTCGAACCCCTCGTGCCAGTCCATTCTTACGGCCACAGTCAGATCGAGATGACCGTTGCATCCGCTCGCAAATTCTGTATCCACAAACCAGCTGTGAATCCCTTTGGATTCCACCAGCCGGGCGTTGACGCTAACAATCCCTCCGGCCAGGAAACGGGCGGTATCCACCAAATGACTCCCGTGAGCCATCATGTAGTAACGCTTCAGATCTGATTTAGGATCCTCCAACGGGGTTTTGGCCTCAGCACTCCTAAACGGGATCGGTTGAGTGCTATCGGTCATATCGTACCGCTGCGTGGAGTCACAATACCAGGCTTTGATGGCAATCATTTCACCCATTTCGTTGACAATGAATTCCCGGGCAAATCTGATGCCGGCGTCAAATCGCTTCATATGTCCGACTTGGAATATGAGCTCCGAGTCCTCGAGCAAATCCCGCAACTTTTGTGTTTGATCAAGGTCGGCTCCAAGTGGCTTCTCGACCAAAACGTGCTTTCCTGCTTCAATGGCCTGTGTTGAAGCATTGAGATGGAATGAGTCGGATACCGCAACGATAACGGCATCCAATTCACCATCATTTAGCATTTCCCGGTAGTCGGTATGAATGTTTTTCGAATCATAAAAGGCACCCATCTTATGGGCTAGCTCCGGAGCAGCATCACAAACACTGTGCAGTACCACATTCCTGGCCTTTCGAGCCGCTTCCAGATGGGCGAACTGAGCGATCGGCCCGCAGCCCAGAATTCCTAACTTCAGTTTTCGGCTATTATCCATATATTAACAATGTGAGGAGCTTTTTCGGACTGTTAATTAAGGCAAGTTCAACGATACAAGCAATCACCTGGGGTATGTAATAGTTAATGCCGTTGCCCTTTGATCAACAAGATAGAAGCTATTTTTTCTTTTTGAAGTCTAAATTTTGAGTTTATCTAGCGGCATGGAACGATAGATTAACTTTCTACAAAAAACACTCGGTCCCATGGAAAACAAAAAAAAATCTTATCCGGCTTATCCATCATCTTGCTGCTTGGTCTCTATGGCTGCGGCGGCGACGACGGGCCTACTGCAACCCCTTTCCAGCCTTCGGTTTCCATTACAGCGCAGACGGCATGGTTAGTGAAGGAGATGCGGCGGGCTCGGAATTCATTGTACATTTGAGCAAGGCAAATGAATCCGGGGCCCAGATCACGGTATCATACACCGTTACCGGATCGGCTCAAACGGGACAAGACTTCACAAGCTTACCGGGTTCGATTCAAATAGCGATAGGGAGCTTGCAGGCGGAATTGAGCTGGAGGTCATAGATGATATGGAGGATGAAGAAAGCGAGGATATAATTGTTACCCTCGACTCAAATGGGCTACCTGAGGGTGCTACCATCGGCAATCCTAATAGCGCTACGATTACGATCGCTGACAACGACGATACTCCACCAGCCGGCCTTCCTGACGTATTTATGAAATTTGAAGCCTCCATTCAAATAGAGATCGACGGCGAATTTGTCGTTTTGGAGGCCGAAGGAGTTCCCAACCATCCCAGTCCCTACTGGGAAATGGGAAACTCCTTGTTTGAAGAAAATACCGATTCCGAATTCGAGCAAAACCCACACAGTATTGAGGTACAAGATTGGGTATTCAGAATCCCGTTAAATCCCGGCCTTGACAACGATCACCAAGCTACCCCGGGTGGACCGATTGGGATCAGCATAAATGGCGTCCCTTTTTTCAATCAGTTTGCTGCCATGAACTCCCTCCTGGACGACGAAACGCTTTCGTTTGATCAGTACAACGGACACCCGCAGCCAGATTATCCTGATTTCTAGCGCTTTAAACTTTATCTTTTGCAGTAAAACTTCAGAGATAGGGCACAAAGTAAAGTCGCTGCCTTTTTATAATTCCGCCGAATTCACCCCGGAGTGGATACCAGAGAGCTCCGATTCCTACCGGGCCATTCATGAAATTGCCAGGTTTACATTTATAAATCAGAACGGAGAAACGGTCAACAATGAAACCCTGGCTGGTAAGATCTACGTGGCCGATTTTTTCTTTACCGTTTGTCCAGGCCTTTGTCCCAAGCTAACCTCCAGTATGAGCAAGCTGCAGGAGGAATTTCAAAAGGATGACGACATCTTGTTGGTATCCCACACGATAATGCCCTGGGTAGACTCGGTTGAAGTTTTACATGACTTCGGAGTTCGCATGGGAATAGATCCCAATAAATGGTTACTGTTAACCGGGGATCAGGCGGAGATCTATAGTTTGGCCCGGAAGTCATATTTTGCCGAGTTAAATCCCGGGATAAGCAAGGCTCCTGACGAGTTTATTCATACCGAAAACTTCATCCTGGTAGATGGACTGGGTTGAATCCGCGGTATTTACAATGGAACGCTTAGATTAGAGATCAAGCGAATCGTAGAGGATATTAGATTATTGAAAGAAACGGGGTGATGATGTGATAATCATTGTTCGGCCGAATCGCAAATTGGTTAATAACGGGCAATCCTGTATCCAGCGCCCCATACTAATCGATGCTGAACCAGATCATTTGGAATGCCCAAATGGAGTTTTAGTGGGATAATTCAATTGCCATTTAACCCAATTTACGGGGAGGATTTAAGTTATTCAAGATCAGGGCATCATCAAAACCGTAGCTAGCATCTACTAACCATAGTGGGATTATGTCTTTCCTGGGAAGCCCTACAAAGATGACGTATTGAAACATGTAAGGAAATCGGCAAAAGTAGCATTGATCCAGGGCTGATTAAAGGTTAGCTTGGTGTCATAAACTAAACTTGACAGTATGACCAACCTAGAAGTGATTGAGACCTGGATGAGAAGAGTGTGGAAAGAACAAGACGCCGATGCCATAAGAGAAATGTTTTTACCCGACGGCACAGCTGAAGGACTTGGCGAAAAGATGATTGGTCCGGAAGATTTCAAGATGTTCCACCGGCAACTCTTAGGTCTCATTGACAATGTCGATGTCCAGGTGCAAAAACATTTTCAGGACGGCTCATGGAGCTCCGCACTATGTAAGCTGGATTGCGTGCGTAAAAACGACAGTTCCCAAAAACTGCAGATGACCGGAACCGTAGTGTTGAAAATTGAAAATAACACGATTGTAGAAGCCTACAACCACTTCGATTTTATGGGTCTCTTCGAGCAATTGGGATTACTTCCCGATGGAACGTTTGCCAGGTGTCTTGAAGGCAGCGGTGTGACCGTAGACTGAAAATTCGAAATATGGGATTGAAAGATCCTGGCTTCTGCATCTGAAGGACAAAATGGGGTAAAGAGAGCAAGCTAACTCCAGATTCGCCCGAAACGTACCACCACTCTTGCCCTGAATCAAGTAACAATATCCAAACCTAAACCCGGTTCATTTAGTTGGTCAAGAACAATGGGAGACCCAAATACTGGGCGTTTAATCCAGCCTCGTTTTAACCGGAATAGACGAACGAAAGTCCTAAGCTATATTCAAACTACATGTTTTTTGTAGAATAATCTTGCTGAAGAAATCCTACGGGCGAGTTCCGGAAAATAAGGCCAAAATCGAGATAATAGCTTTCGCCAACTTTAGAGATCAGAAGCCTTACATAACTCTACGGTTAAGGCACAGAATAAGACGAAAAGCCTCCGGGCCAAATTGGAAATGATGATTTCATATTTATCAAATTCTAGTTTGGATCGGACCAACCATCAGGAAAAATGCTGCGTTTAGTTTAAAAAGGCAAGCTCCAGCGCCCATGCGAACAACCACCTGGCTAATCATTTTCCTATTCATGTATTCTGCTACAACTGCTCAAAGAAGGCACGAAATCCAGTTTCAGTTTAGCCATTTCTCCAATGGTGGCACCAGTTTTTTCACTTATCACGAGGATTCAGAGATTAAGCACAAATTCGAATTCGACCACAAGTTTAGCGCAGTAGCTTACGTATTAGGGTGGAATTACCCGATCAACGGCCACCTGGAAATCGGAAGCTATTTATCCACTACGTTCGAATCAAGACTTAAATTACGAGAGGCAGAATCGGCGGTTTTTAATTCCGAAGGAAGAGCACTAAGACCTGATACCCTATTTTCCGAAAATACAGCATTTGATTCAGATATCCATTCAATTGGAGTAAATATGAGGGTTAATCTACTGCGATTTGGGAAGTTCAAGTGTTACCTAAATGGCGCTCTGAGCTACAACCTGCTGTTTGCTATGAATGATGATGCCGCCATTGTCCAGGCAACTCATCCTGATCTAAGGCAAGCTTTGATCGCCAACTATGTTATTAAAGAAAACTGGATGAATATTGCTCTCGGATTTGGCCTTAGCTACGCACTAAAATACGGCTTCAGCTTACGACCATTGGAAATTTACGGGAACCGTCCCTTGACTTCAGTCACTAACCTAAGCGAAACGATGAGCAATCTGGAATTCCGCACTGGTATTTCATATCAATTTTATACCAGAAAATGAAAAAGATCATTCTGACATTACTATTCGTGGGTTCGGTCCTTCAGACCACTGCGCAAGGATTTGAAAAGATCAATTTGGGATTCGGGAAAGCTACCCTGGTAAAGTACTCCCCGAACAATGATGTCATTGCCTTTGCTTTTGGACGCAGTGTTAAACTGTTTCGCTCCGGAATCCAGGTAGGAGAAATGAAAGGACATGTCGGAGCGATCACAGGAATGAATTTTGACCTGGAAGGAGAGCTTATCGTCACCACCCACACCAGCGGTTGGGTAAACATTTGGAATGTGCGCAGCCGGAAGAAATTGGGTGAATTTAAGATCGACCATGGTTTGCTTAACGGGGAGTTCCTGCAATCGCCCAAAAGAATATTGACCTTATCAGGAAAAAACATCTATATCCACGACCTGGATGGAACCCAGATTCTGGACAGGCCAAGCGAGTCAGGATCAAATACCAGTCTAACGGTAAGCCGAAATGGCCTCTTAATCGCAACCTCCAATGACAATGGGATAGTGTCCATCTGGGATGATCGCGGGGAACTTAAACATGAGATAGAGACCGGGGCTAAAAATGTACATGAGATGGCCCTTGCTCCCGATGGCAGTACCCTAGCTGTGGCTTCATCATCGGGTCGAATTGACGTGTGGGATGTTGCTTCCGGTGACTGGATCACAACGCTCCTGGATGCCCTGGGCAGGTTCAACTCGCTTGAATTTAGTAATGATGCTGAGTACCTGGCGGCAGGCGGCGAAGCCTTCTACATCCTGTCGGTATCCCAAAAACATGCCGATATTATCTACAAGAAGATCCACGGGGACGTTGTCAGTTCCAGCTTCAGTTTTGACGGGCACCAGGTATGTATGCTTGAAGATCTAAACACTTTTGCCAGGGTTTATGACATCTCGGATCTTAATATCCCGCCTTATTTCAATTTCCGCAATGAAAATGATAATCTGGCTCCGCTGGTTTACATTTCCAATCCACCCAAAATAGTGAACGACCGGATCAACTATTCCAAAGACCTGATCGACCTCGAAGGATCCGTATTCGATAATTTTGGAGTAAGAAACCTGATCGTCAACGGAGTCAAGACACCCGTGCAGCAAAATGGCCAATTTATTATTCACCTGTCACTGAATATGGGAGAGAACCCAGTTACCATTCAAGCCAATGATATTAACGGCAATACAGTTACCAGAAAGTTTACCATCAACCGGCGAGGAGATATGGGAGAATATGATCCTTTGATGGCACGGAATTATCTGTTTGCCGTGGGTATTAATTCCTATAAACACTGGCCCAGTCTTAACAATGCCGTCAAAGATGCCAACGACCTGGCCACTACGCTGTTGAATGATTATCAATTCGAATTTTCAGATATCACCGTGTTAAAAGATGAACAAGCCTCTCTATCAAATATTTATGCGGGACTGCGCAGCATGATTGAAAAGGTAACACCTCAGGATAATCTGATCGTATACTTTTCGGGTCATGGATATTTTGACGAACTGTTAAACGAAGGATTTTGGATACCGGTAGATGCCAAAAGTGATGCTCTTGGAGAATACCTGCCCAATACTTCCATTTTGAAGATATTGGAAAACATAAACTCACAGCACACCCTGCTTATTGCGGATGCTTGCTTCGCCGGTTCATTATTCACAGAAGCGAGCCGGGCGGATGGAGGGTATATTGAAAAAGTTGGCAAGCTGCGATCCCGCTGGGGACTGGCTTCCGGTAGGCTGGAGGAAGTCTCGGATGGCCCAGTGGGTACCAATAGTCCATTTGCCAGAGTGTTGCTAAATTACCTGGGAACAAATCAAGAGGACGAGTTTGCAGTAAGCCAACTATTCAGCATGTGAAGATGCGAGTGGCTGAAGAATCCGGGCAAACGCCAATTGGCAATCCTCTAAGGCTCAGTGGCGATGAAGGCGGTGAATTTATATTTCGCAGGCAAGCCGGTAAGGAAATTTCTGAGAGAAAAAGGGATAAGGTGTTGACCGCCGTCAAGTAACCATGTTAACCGATAGGATTACAATATTTATATAAACCTTAAACAATTTAATTGAGTTAGTTATGAAACAAATTACAATGATTCTTCTGATCACCATGCTGGCTACAGTATCATTTGGTCAGGACTCCGATTCTAACAAAAGTTTTAAGGAGATTTTTGATCAAGTCTCGTTTGCTTTGAAAGGAGGTACTACTCCATTTGGAAACTCGTTCGGAGCCGGGATTGCCGAAGCGGGAGCTGCATTCAATCTCAATTCCAACATTTTAGTTGGCTTTAGTGCCATGGGCGGCCTGGGTAGCTGTGCCGATGGGTATTACAACAGCGAGGGAGTTTTTGTTGAATTACATGAAGATAAAGATGAGGATGACCCAGAGGATGACAACGAAGATGACGAAAATGAACATTGCGAATCTGACGAATTGGAGGCACTCATGGGAACATTTACCTACAAGTTCTCTGAAAAAATACCGGTGTTCGTCCAAATTGCCGCAGGATACTCTACCGACCAGAATGCACCCGCTTACACTGCGCTGTTAGGTTATCATCAAAACATATTCTCCCAACTTAGTGTTTCCGGGGGAATCAGGTTTAGTGAAATTCTGAGCAAGCTCCCTGCAGATGCCGTTGAAATGAGCAGAAGCGGTTTCAAAGCTGAATTGGGGCTTCACTGGAATTTTTAGAAACGCCTCAAAAAGAATTTGTAAGTGAGGGATGATCTCGAGATAATTTTTTAAAATACTCCGGTTCCGCTAAGTATGTAACATCCTGTTTTCCAGTCTGCTAGATCAGTGGGCGCTACCTTGCCGGTGCTCGACCCCAATAGGTAATCGCCCCTATCTTTCCATTTCCAGGAAGACATAGAGCTCCCGGGGTATGCGGCAGGTTAGAACTGCTATTTGCACGTTTGATATCCCGTCAATTGCGGGAAAAACGAAGTCCCCTGGTCAAAAAGGCACCTCGTTGCGATAGTTTAATGACCCTTCTATTATCTTTTATGGTTCAAATTTTATGGCACCGCACAGCTCTCCAGACCAAAAGCCGCTAAATGACCGAATTCCGTAAACAGCGGATCCTACTCTCAATGGTCCTTTGGGTGGCATTAGCCTCCTGCAATACTTCGAATGATGAGTCAGGAGTCGCTGCCGATCCTCCCGCACCAGTGGACAATTCTTTGAATTACACATCATGGGACATCGCTGAATTATCTGATTCGCTCGCACAAAGCGGTGCCAAACAGATTGTTTTCATGGACGAAACTGCTATGCAAGGAATTTACATGGAACTCCTTCAGGGAGACATCGAGCAAAGATCAATCAATTCTTTCGATGAAGTTTATTATATCTACGCCGGAAATGGGACACTTATGATTGATGGCTCCGCTGTCAATATAGAACCGGGTCAGATTATATTTACTAAGGCCGGCATGAACGCCCGATTTGAGGAGGTTACCAAGGCTTTGCAATTGGTCCTGGTAACCATGAAGACCATTCCGAATTCTTCAGCTCCAACATCCCGAGTTTTTGCTAAAACCGAAATTGAAACACCGCGAAATTCCGATAGCAACGTCTGGAACCCTTTCATTCAGTTACCAAACGTTATCATGGGCTTGTATATGCTGCCAGAAAGATCGGGCGGGGATCAGCGGCTGGTCCATAGCTTTGAGGAATTGAATATTGTGGTCTCAGGAACATGTAAATTCAAAATGGATACTGATGAAATTGATGTGGGCCAGGGATCCATTGTTTTCGTAAAAGATGGGAATGGGCACTTTTTTCGCTCTCTGTCTGACGACACGGATGTCCTGATCCTTTGGGAGCAGCCCTGATGGAATCATGGTTTTGTGGGCAAGAGGATCGGAACAAGACATGCAGCACATTAAAAGTTGACAGTGCAGCAGTTGCCAGTCTAGTGGTATGGCAGTGAAGCAGTGAGCGGTTTAGAGTGCAGCAGTTGGTGAAGAGGTGAAAGTTGGTAAGAAGTGAAAGCGTAAAGGCCCTTTAGATTAGGCCTCTAGGATTATTCCAAGAATCAAGGTTTATTTTTATGAGGTGACCAAGGCGGTCATGAGTTAACACTGGCAGAGGCGAATTATGCAAAGGCCTAGGTTTGCGACCTATCTCGCGATTCAATCCTCTGCCAGCTTTTTTGAACAAGCATCAAATAGAAATTTGGGACTAGACCCATTAGTAAGGTTTTGATCGTGTTCAAAAATGTTAACCCACTTGATAAGTCTTAATGGTAAAGTTATGAATTTCAATTATTTCGTGGGCATTGATGTTTCAAAGTCAACCCTTGATTTTACGGTAGTACAAAATAGTCACAGGTTGTTTCACCTAAGAACTGCTAATAGTCTGAAAGGGATTAAGAGTTTTATCAAGAGACTTATGCAGCTGCCTGGCTACCAGCCTGACCAGGTTTTGTTTTGCCTGGAATTCACTGGGATCTATAACAATCATCTGCTCAATTACTTTGAAAAACAGCAGCTCAATGTGTGGCTGGAATCGGCCCGGCAGATCAAACAATCCCTGGGTGTTTTGAGAGGAAAGAACGATCAGGTGGATTCCTATCGAATCGCTCAATATGCCTGTCGAAACCAGGACAAAGCCCAGTTATGGAAGCCTTCTCGAAAGAAAATCCGCAATTTAAAGTTCATGCTATCACTCAGAGAACGACTGCTCAAGACTAAACTGCAGTTGGCAACTCCTTTAAAGGAGGCCTGTGGTTTTGTGGATGATGATGTGATGCAACTTCAGAAAACTACCCTCAAACCGGTACTAGCTAACATGGAGAAAAAGCTCAAGGCTTTGGATCTGAAAATTTATGATTTCATTCGATCCGATCAATCTTTAAATGAGCTCTTTGAGCAAGTGACTTCAGTGGATAACATTGGATCTACTATTGCAGCCCATTTCATTGCAACTACCAATGAGTTCAAAGACTTTACTGAGGCCAAGAAGTTTGCCTGTTACTCAGGGGTAGTGCCCTTCGAGTACCGATCCGGCACCAGCTACCGGGGCCGGAGTCGAGTTTCGCATCTGGCCAATAAGAAGATGAAAAAGCTCCTGCATCTGGCAGCCATGTCAGCGGTTACTCATCCGGGGGAATTAAGGGATTATTATGAACGGAAAGTGGAATCAGGGAAAAACAAAATGTCGGTGTTGAATGCGATCCGGAACAAACTTATTCATAGAGTTTTTGCTGTAGTCCGAGAAACCAGAAAATATGAAAAAACATATACCCTGACTCTTGCTTGATCCATAGAAATCGAGAGGGAGGAGTTGCTCGCTAACAATCGATGTTGTCGATGGTCAATCCAGAAAAATTTTCATGGGCGCTGAAGCAGTCAGATACATAGATTTGCCGCCTGATGTCATTACAAAAAAGGTTGAAAAAGCCGTTTGGCTAGTGTTGAAAAATTTTCCAGCAAATCGGATGCGAACTAATTCGGCAGCTTGGGAATGATTAAATTATGGGATTAAATCTACTAGCTATTGTAACCCATGGAGGAACACGACAAAAACACCATGATTGAACGGCTGATAAGCTTTTTCAAAAACTCGAAGGAAGAAACTCAAAGTAAGGTCCCTGAAGGTTTATGTCCCAATTGTTGGGGTGAGCAAGAATTTGATAATCAAATTCGAGATCTGTACTATGACAAGCAAATCGACGTTAGCAATCACAAGGCGAATTATGCCTTTATTCAAAAGTTCATGGTAACACATCTTAATGGTATTCATTTAAGAAAGGGTAACAATAGCCTTGAATGTCCAACCTGCAGGACCAAACAGCAGGTTTGATCCAAAATGGTAACTTGACCAATTGGTCCCTCAGATTAATATCCAGGGCCGATCCGCTGTCTCCATCATCTCAAGCCGGTAAAAGTTGCAGACCGTTGAGCAAAAACTTGCGAAGAGTTCTTGGTAGCTTCACGACTTAGCCCGGCTTCGCGTGAAATATAGATTTAGGTTCTCGCAAAGTGGTCCCGGAACTGAACATCAACTGGAAATCTGAAATTTAGAAAGTGGAATCATTCCCGGCCGCCGAGCCGGATCTCAAACTTAAGAAGGCCTACCAGTTTTTAATCAGGAAACTACCACGCATAAAAGATGGCGTGAAACGTGGATTTAGGTTCTCGCAAAGTACACAAGGGATTCATAAGTATCGTAAAGATGTAAGTTGGCAAACCGGAACAGGAACCTCGTCGAATTTAATTAAGCCTTTTTGTTTGATTTTGATTTAGGAAAGAGGGACAATTGTGTTTCCCCTGAATAATTGGACCAACCAATTTGCCATATTTAAGCCAATCACCTAAATAAAAAGCCAGTCACTATGAGAAGTATTAATTTACCAGGTTGCCCAGGACTACTTGCTGCCAGTGTCACTATCGTAATCGCCTTTGGCCAATGCAGCTCGAACCCGGAAGGAGGTGGAAATAAAGCAGAAAGACCCAATGTCATTTTCATAATGTCGGATGACCATACCTCGCAAGCCGTTAGCGCATATGGCGGTATTTTGGCCGAGGCTTGCCCAACCCCCAACATCGATCGCCTTGCAAACGAGGGGATGCTTTTCAACAACCTGTTTGTCACCAATTCCATTTGCACTCCCAGCCGTTCAGCCATATTTACTGGCAAGTATTCCCACAAGAACGGGGTCTATAAATTCACCGCTTTGGATCAAACTCAGCCGACCTTGCCAAAAGCCCTGCAGGAAGGGGGATATCAAACAGCCCTGGTGGGCAAGTATCACCTCTATTCAAATCCGGTCGGACTAGATTTCTTCTCGGTGCTGCCGGGTCAGGGAAAATATCATAACCCGGAATTCGTGGAAGTGGGTGACACACATCCCAGCGGTTGGGTGACGCAAGGAAAGCGGACCGAATACCCAGGTCATTCGTCAGATGTAATTGCCGACAAGGTTCTGGACTATCTTCAAAACAAAAGAGCCAGTGACCAACCCTTCATGCTTTTTTGTCATTTCAAGGCCCCGCATGACAGATGGGAATATGCCCCGCGATATGAGGATTTCCTGGCCGATGTGGAAATCCCTGAACCGGATAATCTATTTGATGACTATAATGGGCGAAGTGATGCTTTAAGGAATACCCTTCAATACATTGGTAGTAAATGGGAGAACCACACCTATTATTTAGAAGAGACGGCGCACCTGGAGGGTGAGGCCAAAAAGAAGATGCAGTACCAGATCTATATGAAGAAATATTTAAGATGCGTAAAGGGGGTAGATGACAATGTTGGCAGAATTCTTGACTATCTGGACGCATCCGGTCTGGCGGAGAATACTATTGTAATGTACACCGGTGATCAGGGATTCTATTTAGGTGAGCACGGGCTCTACGATAAACGTTTTATGTATGAAGAGGCCCTTCGCATGCCCTTTCTTGTCCGTTGGCCGGGACAGATAAAAAGCGGATCCGTAAATGATGGAATGATACTCAATGTGGATTTTGCTGCCACCATTCTGGAGGCTGCTGGGCTTCCCACCCTGGATGGGACCCAGGGTAAAAGTTTTCTACCGCTCCTTGGCGGAAATACGCCCGCAGATTGGAGGGAGTCGATGTATTACCGGTACTATTATTCTCATTTTGAGACCGAGCCTCATTACGGGGTTAGAACCTACGATTATAAGCTTATCTATTATGATCAAATTGATCAATGGGAACTTTATGATATGCAACAGGATCGATCTGAGATGAATAATCTTTACCAGGATCCACGATATCAAACAATCTTAGGTGATCTCAAGGAAGAACTATACCGCCTTCAAAACGAGCTTGGAGATGATCCGGCTGACATAGGTGATAGGCCTAACATCGGTGGGCTGGCACCAAGTCCACTTTTTATAGCGAATGATATAAGCATAGGTGATGGAGATAATTCTATCCTCTTCCGCTTTCAGACCGCGGTTGGAGGGACGCTGTTTTCAAAATGTGTAGTTGATGATGTGCCTTATTCTACCGGATTTAAAGAAGAGGGGTTCAAAACCTTGTGTATCAGAAATGGAAATCTGTACTTTTTTGATGGTTTTGACTATGCCAATGTGCAAGAAATTGAAGCCACTCTGAGCGACGATCAATGGCATACGGTTGCGGTTGTCAACCTCGAAGGCTACCCGCACATATACGTCGACGGTCAATTGGAATTGAAGGGCACTAAGAAAAGTAAGGCCGATAACCCGGAGCATACTTTCAATGTCGGGGCGGGAATTGACACGGGTGGCCGCCGGGGCTATAATTTTAAAGGAACCCTGTCCCATGTCATATATTATGACCAACCATTGGATGAAGCAGCACTGGTTGATTTCGCGTCAGGAAAAGTCCCGAGTGGGGGGCGGGAGTTACTCTGAGCAATTGAATTCTTCAATTTTTAAATTTAGGACCTCGAAAATACAGTTAACATGGGACTAGCGACATCAGATTTGAAAGCGTTAATAATTAGCATCACGATCATTCTTACAGCCCCCCAAATATCGTGTGGCCAAAATGATTCCCATACGGTGGTTTTTGTAACCGGTGGTGACGAATACCGCTCCCGCGAACTTATGGTTCCCTATGCGGAAATGCTGAAGGAGCAATACGGATTTAACGTGATCTATATCAAAGATGAAGCACCTGGCGCTGATGAAGACCCGGATAAGGACCCCAAACCTACCGTCTTGCCGGATGCTGAGAGGATCAAGGAGGCGGATCTAATGGTTGTCTTTATGCGGTTTAGAAATTGGGAACCCCGATCCTTGAAATTTTTTATGGATCACTTTGACTCGGGCAAACCCGCGGTAGCCATTCGCACAACCACACATGCCTTTTGGAAGGACCGAACTTTTTCTCCAAAGTATTTTGGTGGTCATTATAAAACCCACTACACCAAACGAATTGTAGCCCAGGTCAATCCCGAACATCAGGATCATCCGATGGCCAGAGGGGTTGAAAGGAAATGGGGACAGGGGGAAGGACCATATGTGTCGACCCCTTTGTCAGAAGGCGCCACCCCGATTGTTTTCTCCTATGGACATTATAGAGACCGGGAGGAAAGCCCGGGAATTGGAAATGACAGCTACGATTCTCCGAACTACCCGGTAGCTTGGGTATTTAACCATAATGGCGCACGTCGTGCTATGATCACCCTGGGAAGTTACCGGGTCGGTGACCTGGAAGCGGATTACTTTAAGAATCTCTTTTACAACTCGGTCTTTTGGTCATTGGGCTATGAAGTGCCTGCGGATGGAGTGCTGTCTGAGGGTAAAGAATTTAAGATGGTAGAGGAATCAAAGCCATATGCTCCAAACGGGTTGATCGTTCCGGCGCCTCCGGAATTTGAGCCATCCGATGAATGGTTAATGCTTTTTGAAGGGAATGATCTTTCACAATGGAAGCATTATGATGTGACCATTCCTCCTTATATGTTGTATGTTGATCGCAGAGCCAACTCTGAGGGCCCAATTGATTACACTATGTCGCCTGCCCGGTGGAAAATTGAGAATGGTAGCGCTATTGCGCGTCCCGGTTACGGTGATATCGTTACCAGACATCATTTTAATAATTACCAATTACGGTTTGACTACTACATTCCTGACTATCCCGAATGGGTGTCCGGCGAATGGCGTGGTAATAGTGGGGTGTACCTGAATGGTTCTTGGGAAATTTCTCTGTTGGATTCCTATGGCCAAGAACCAACAGATCGAACCAACGGCGCTTTTTATCGGTTCAAAGCACCTGATCAGGAGGCATCTAAACCGGCAGGGAAATGGCAAACTATGGAAATAACCTTTGAGAAGGGCATTGCCACCGTCGAATTGAACGGAAAGGTGATTCACCAGTCCGTGAAGTTGAGTAACCCAACGTTCATGGGTTTTCCATCTGTTCAATCCTGGCCTGAAGGCAGTTATCCAAGCCGGTATGAAACGGTTACTGAAGGGCCCATTCGGTTGCAGGCTGAGAACTCATCGGTGCGATTTGCAAATATTGCAATAAAACGCTTGCGCTGATATCCCAGCTAAACGGTTGCTTCGATTCATGATGATTTTGGGGGCTAAGGATCACCAGGATGCCTTCCGTAATGAATTCGCCGGTGGTTTTGGAAACAAAGTGAAAGCAAAACTAGCTTCCAACGACCTGAAACTTAAAGTAAGGTGAGTACCCGATTTCAGACGCATAAAATCCTCAGATCACTCCTTTTTTTTTCAGTATCTTTTATGGTGATCCGGTATAATATCCAATAAGACTATTATGAGGACGAATCCCAGGGCTTTGCAAGTCGATCTAACCGAGAGCGTAAGCACAAAATCGAGACTGTCACGCGAATTGGAATCAGCTCTTGCTGAGGTGCCCATATTAGATGTGCATACTCACCTTGTGGGTGGTAAGCTGGGCGCTCGAGGACTACACGACATTCTGCTGTACCACATGGTGGTCAGTGATCTTTACGGAGCCGGCTGTCCCACCGGGGAACGACTAACGGAATATCCGGGATGGCCCAGCAAGGAAGAAGCTCACCAGCGCATCCAAGAGGCGCTGCCCTATTTGGCGTTCATCCAGAATACAAGCTCTTTTTGGGGGGTTAAGATCATTCTGAGAGATCTCTATGACTGGCACCAACTGATTACGCCTGCAAACTGGAAAAGGATCGATGATCAAATTCGTGAGCGGGCCGACGACCGAAGCTGGCAGCACGGTATTCTCGATCGCCTGATGATCCGCCGCACGGGCACAGAAATCGCCCGTCGTGAGAAAGGGCAAGACGACCACCGCTTACAGTACGCCTTGGAATGGGGGTTCTTCACCCGTTGCCAGTGGGGTGAGTTTGACACAGCCTTGTATGAACTCGAGCGCTGCTGGGGAAAATCTCCTGAGAGTCCTGCGCCCATAGGATCCGGGAAGCGACCCTCTACCGAGCGGACGATTCGTTCCCTGAAGGACGTACACTCTGCAGTTGATCATTATATTAAGGAAATCCCGTACGAGCAGTTGCTTTCAGTAACGACGCACATTTCCACCGATATCGACTTCCAGGAGGTGAGTGACTCTGAGATGGAATCGTCGCTTCAGCGGCGGGCCCAAGCTGGGGTTAAAGAACGCGATATTTATGCGTCGTACATCAATGAACTATTTTTGATGAAACTCGAGAAACACGGCCAAGAAATCGTATTTCAGTTCAGTTTCGGCGCTGAGCCATTGCCGTACGAGACCAGCAGCCGTCTTTCTCAGCGCACGATTGCACAGCTTGCGGATATGATCAGGCGGCATCCTGCCCTGCGCTTCCAGTGTTTTCTCGCGAGTCGCCACGCGAACCAGGCTCTTTGCACCCTGGCGCGTGAACTTCCGAACTTTAGCCTGGCAGGCTACTGGTGGCACAACTTCTTTCCTGATGTGATTAGGCAGGTCATCAGTGAACGTTTGGACATGTTGCCATTGAACAAGCAGGTAGGCTTCTTTTCAGACTCCTACTGCGTCGATTGGACCTACGGCAAGACCATTTTGGTGAGAAAGCAGCTCGCCAGAGTCCTGGCCGGCAGGGTGGAGCAAGGCCAGTACAGCCAGGAAGAGGCTATTGGGATGGCTCGATCCATTCTGTATGAGGCGCCGCAAACGCTTTTAGGCATGGTGCCCCGCGAGTAACGCCAGCCCAAAATGTTTACTGATTCTACCACTTCTTCGTGGCCGTTAGGTGGGCGAATCATAGTCGGTCATTGCCCAAGAATCCAATTATGTCCAGCTTCAAATGCAAGACCCGATTACGGTTCAATCTCAGAATAGATGGAACCTTCATTGCCCCTGTTAGACCACGCTGATTGAGCCATAAATTGGTCTTCTTCTCATGCGCTTTGGTCAATATAAAGGCTTAGATCTAAGAATTGACAACCACGCACACTCACTGGCTCAACTCTTCAGACTTGACCCTACCCATCGTTTGCTCGCAAGCCTGTGAAGTTCCACCCTTCGACAGGGGATTCGGTTCGGTCTTCCATGAGCTCCAATAATTCTTCTACGATTTCAGGATGCTGATCAGCAAGGTTATTATGTTCAGAAGGATCAATACTCAAATCGTAAAGCTCGGCAGGCCTGGGATTGGCGGTTTTCACATCGTACAATACGGGCTTCCAATCATGGGTTCTTAGAGCGCGTCGGCCACCTATTTCGTGAAATTCCCAATACAGATATTCGTGTTTGGGCTGTTCATTACCCAATAAGGTGGGAACAAAAGAAATGCCGTCAGTGTCTTCCGGATGATCAATTTCGGCTATTTCAGTCAACGTGGGCAGCACATCCCAAAATGCCGAGATGTGGTCGCTCTTACTTCCAGCTCTAATCTTTCCCGACCATTTCGCTATCATGGGAACTCGAATTCCGCCTTCGTACAAATCACGCTTATATCCCTTATAAATTCCATTGCTGTCAAAATAGTCCGGATCGGCGCCTCCCTCCAGATGGGGGCCATTGTCGGAGGTGAAAATGATAATCGTATTGTCTTCCAGACCCAATTCTTTTACTTTGGCAACAATCTGTCCGACCTGCTCGTCGAGCAGATCAATCATTCCTGCAAAGGCTGCATGGGATTCAGGCTGGGTGCCATATCCTCCAATCTTAAACCATTCACAACCGGGATCGCATCCTTCATAGAGCTTTTCGGGCAAGAATTTTCCCCTGTACTTTGCCATGTAATTTTCGGGTACTTTAAGTTCGGCGTGCGGAATGACACTCGGGATAAAAGCAAAAAACGGCCGGGCCCTATTTTCTTCAATAAATTCGAGCGTTTTTTTCTGGATTAGGTCTGGCGCGTATACACCTTCTTTGTCACTTCGATTTTCCTCCAGATTCACTTTTGATCATTATCCCAAAGGTGCAAGGGATAATAATTATGAGCGAACCTTTGACAATTGTATCCATAAAATGCATCAAATCCCTGATTCAATGGATCTCCTTCAGAGCCTGGAAAACCGAGGCCCCATTTGCCGAAAGCACCGGTGGCATATCCTTTTTGCTTTAGCAGTTCGGCTATGGTAATATATTCTGCAGGCATGGGATATTGACCCTCAGGAAGAACTTCTTTGTTGCCTCTAATTGCGGTATTTCCGGTATGCATTCCGGTCATAAGGGCACTGCGAGAAGGCGCGCAGACTATGGAGCCGGAATAGTGTTGGGTGAATATCATTCTTTTTGTGGCCAGCAGATCAATATTTGGTGTTTTGAATTTTTTCTGTCCCAAGCAACCCAAGTCTCCATAACCCAGATCGTCGGCCAGAATGTAGATGATGTTGGGAGGTCGGCTTTCTTTAGGCTCCTGACAGCTTATCAATAAAAAGCAAACTAAGAGTACACCTATTCCTATTACATTCCCGGCGGTTCTTGCACACTTCTTCGAGAATCGCATTTCTTGTTTTGGAAGTTGATTTGATAAGGAATATTTGTTTGAATCTACAAATTCAAGTATTTAGCTATCGCGTCATAACCCAAAAGCGCATCAGCAGGTACCGGATTATTTTCATCGAAAACCCTCAGCTGGTCCTGGGGTAAAATAGTCACGAAATCCTCTTGAATTGTCGGGGCGAACGTCACCTTCTTTGAATCCAATTCTAAATGGTGGGCCAGGAAGTTATAGACCACAGAGCGTTTTGAATAGCCGTAATCGTGGGCTTCAGCAGGAAAATGAATATTCGCAACCTTATGCTCAGCATCATACAAGGCATAGACTTTTTGAATATATGGATATTCTATTCGGGGCGTGTTTTTTGTCCAGTCATTACTGTTGGAGACCAGCAACAGAGGTCTTGGAGCGCAAAGAGCAGCAATTTCCACATTATTGGTTTGATGTTCTTTACTCTTATGGATGGGCATGCCGCTCTCACCTACACAACCTCCAAAAAAATTGGCTGCTACCATCACCACCGGCACGGAAACCTTTATTCTGTCGTCAATAGCCGCCAGGACGAACGTCTGGGTTCCACCTCCTGACGCGCCAGTTATACCAACTCTATCCCCGTCAACATCCTCGCGTGACAATAGATATTCAAGGACTCGCTTGCTGTTCCAGGTTTGTAATAACAGAGTTATCGGACCCTCGTGTTCAATTTGGCGGCTATCACCGAATCCGATCATATCGTAGGCGAATACAACCGCCCCCATTCTTGCCAGTACAGCACATCGGAATTGCATGTCTTCCCGTAGACGACCATCCTTCCAATGTCCATGTGGGCATAAAACTGCCGCACTCTTGGCCTCGGGTGCACCAGGTCGGTAAATGTTCCCGGTAATGTAAAACCCTGGAAAACTTTCAATCCTTATGTTTTCCACGATATACCCATCGAATGCGCGCGAGTTGGTAATTACAGCATTGAAGTCACCAACTATATCAGGCATTTTACCCAGCATCATGCCTTCAATTATTCCACTCCTGATGGTATTGGCTCGCTTTCCCCATGAATCAAGGTCTTGCCAAGTTCCGGCAAACTTTTTCATCATTAGATTGGCTTCATCTTCAGTCCAGTGTTCCCCCACGCACAACATGTCATCCTGACAATAACTGGTCACACTCATGCCAAGAAAAAAAAGTATGCAATAAAGTGCTGGGTTTTTTAGATGGCTCATATGTTCACACTATTGCTAAAATTAGTTGTGAAGGAACGGTGACCCTCTACCGTCTACCCTCCAACCGTCTCCCCGTCTACCGTCTAACCGTCTACCGTTTAACTGTCTACCTACTCATAAATGCTCTTCATCTGCCAGGCATCCAGAGACACCAGCTCGGCATCGGATCCCTGGGCACGCAAGGACACTCCATCACTGTCCTCCAGACCCGGATATACCCTTTGTGAAACACATTGTCTTCCATTTACAAAAACTTCAACCACACTCTTGTCAATGAATACGTGTAACTTGACGGTCTCGTCCTCATCAATAAAGACGTTGGCGGTCTCCGTGGCTCTCAGAAGTGCATCCGGGAGAATGGATGAGGTGGAGGATTCAATCGAAATAAGACTGTTGAGCTTTCCAAAATTTTCCGAATTCCGACTTATAGCTCTGTTCCGATAGCCACGGCCCTTATAGAACAGGATACGGGTCACTTCTTGAAGATCAGGGGAGCGAAAGACGTCCATTTCAATCATTGATGACTGCTTTGGGTCGATTTCGGCGATGATCTCCATGGCTTTGCCACGAACCCCATCAAGTACGATCTCCTTATTAGCCGGTAAGGTCATGGGCCCCATGTTTTTGCCATCGTAACGAAGGGAGACATAATCTCCTGCAGGCTCCTGTCCGAGGTTATCAACACTCCCTTGAGGCAGCAGGGTCAGCCGACGGGGCAGTGTCATGATCATGGTTTCGTAATAGTATTCAGTTGTCCTGCCGGGATTCATGTTGAAGATCGCTATGACGGCGTCTCCGGTTGCATCCGAAGGACCGGCACCGCGATGCTCAGCTGGCTCAGGAGCCGCGGAGGGCGCGTGTACACCGGCAGGCCCGTAAGGGCCGAAATTGAAATCGCCACCTGCGGTGACAACAAACTTGTCGCGATCCTTCTGATAATCCCCAATCAGATATTTGCCCCCGCTCATGTGGCTGAACTGCAGGTATATGTGTTTGTCGCCAATAGGCCAGAAATAGGGGCAGGCACCATCATCCCCCACCAGGGAATATTGATCGTCCTCGATAAAGGGATGCAGATACTCCCAGGCGGCCAGGTCTTTGGAACGAAACAGCCAATTTGCACGTGTATATTTACCCCCAGGCCCTCTTGACAACTGGCCACCAGAAAGAGCATAATACATATCATCTTTTTTCCAGATGCAAGGATCGAATACCCGGTAGGGAAGAGGCTTACCGTCAGCTCCCGGATACATCGAAATCGGTGCCCCGTCCGTTACCTTTTCCCAGTTCAGCAACAAGGGATCACTGGATGTGGCCACCATATTGCCCAATCTGGTGCCATGATACATAGCAATCACCCGATCCTCCTCAACCAGAGCCGCGCCCGAATAACATTGATATTCCGGATTGGGATAAATAGCAAATGGTAGGTCCCGCCAATGGATCAGGTCCTCACTTACGGCATGGCCCCAATGCTGACGTGAGTCTTCTACCGGATAAGCCTGGTAAAACAAATGCCAGCGACCTTGCCAGTAGCTGAGTCCATTGGGATCATTAAGGCGATTATCCGGAGCATAGAAGTGATAGAGTGGAACGTGTGGGTCGGCTGCCAATTCCTTACGGGACTGCTTGAAACGCAGCATCAATGGATTCGTTTTTAACTGTTCCTCCTGTTCTCCCAGATTAGAGGCAAATGTGAATTTTGGAACCTTGGACGTGTAATCGGGTTGTTCCGCCGGTTTCTCTAATTGCGGCTTGTTGGGCCCATAATTTGCTGACAGGCTTTTCCCTGTGGTTTTTTCCTCAGTATTGGTCCTTGAGCAGGCGAAAATGAGCATGGCCAGGAGCAGTAATACGGATGTCTTTTTCATAAGTGGTCTAGATTTGGGTATATAAATATAATTATTAATCAATGGCAGGTTTTAGATGGCCGGCAAAATGACGCTCGGTGACAGACCGTCCCCCGTCCCCCCGTCTCACCGTCTTAACCCGTAGAGGCCTGGAGCCTGCAAATCAATCCTCCCTCTTAACGACCATTGATATGATAATTAGATGGCGCATGTCCCTCCCACCGTGTCCGCATTTTTTTCATAGTGACAAAACCGGTAAAACGTACATATACATTAATAATGTCAATAGAATAACACAGAGCAAATTAAGTCCAAAACCACACTTTGCCATTTCAGGAATTGTTACCCTGTTACTACCAAAAATAACCGCATTTGTACCCGTACCCGAAGGTAGCATAAATGAAAATGAGCAGGCAAACGTTGCGGGGATCATAAGTAACAGAGGATGCATCTGGCCCGCAATGGCCATAGACGCTAGAACGGGTAAGAAGATATTTGCGGTCGCGGTATTGCTGTTGATTTCTGTTATGAAAATCATCAGAAAAATTACGATAACCAATATCAAAATTGTTGGATACTGGCTAATAAAGCTCATTTTTGAGCCCAGGAAATCTGCCAGGCCTGTGTGTTTGAAAGAATCTGCAATAGCGTATCCACCTCCTACTATCATAACCACGCCCCAAGGAACTTCTGACGCCGATTTCCAATCCAAAAGCGTTTTGGGACCGGACTTTCGGCTACCGGAAGGTATGGCAAACAAAAGCAGTGCTGCTACAATTGCCACTGTGGAATCATGCACGTAATCTTTTGTGCCCAAGAGGGATGACCAACCAGGCACAACAAATTGGCCCAGTTCCATATCTCTTCGAAATATCCAGCCAAGGGCCGTGAAAATAAAGATTACCAACACCCTTTTTTCCATGCTGGTTATTGGACCCATTGACTTAGTTTCGCGATCAATAACCTCCTTGCTTCCTTTAAAATTTCCACTTATTTTAAAATATCTGACAACATATATCCAAATAATGGGTAGCAGAATAATGACTATTGGGGTTCCCAACTTCATCCACTCCAAGAAATCAATTTCAGGAAGATCCGGAAATACTTTTGCTGCCACCCCAACAAACACCAGATTGGTTGGAGTTCCAATCAAGCTACCAGTGCCCCCAACACTCGCGGCGTAGGCTACCGCAAGCATCAACGCCAAACCAAAATGTGGATTTCTTTGTTCGTTTTGTTCCTCCTTATCAATAATTGCCAGGGCAATTGGTAACATCAGCAGGGTAACCGCCACATTGGCGATCCAGAATGAAAGCAGTGCTGTAGCAATCATAAAACTTAAGATAATTTTTGGCCTGCTGGTGCCGAGTTTTCTGATAATGAAGAGTGCAATTCTCTTGTGAAGACTACTTAGCTCTATAGACTTGGCAAGAAAAAAACCTGCCAAAAGCATCAGCACATAATTGTGGCCATAATTTTCTGTGGTCGTACCGGCATCAAGAATGCCCAATAAAGGAAATAGGGCTATTGGAACAAAGGCTGTTGCATAGATGGGAATACATTCCGACACCCACCAAATTGCCATGAGCAGAGCCACCCCCAACGCACGGAGAGCTTCGGTCCTCATTCCTTCAGGAGTTGGCATCAGCATAAAAATCAAAAGGACAATTATGCCTGACCAAAGCCCAAGTTGTTTGGATCCAGTCAAAATATTAGTCTTTGAATTTAAGATTCATTTTTCAGGAGGGCCTTATTATTTACCCGCACGCCATTCTCAGGATCCTAATCCTTTGCCGCCGCCGGTGACCAAGGCCACATGACCCTTTGACCGAAAAATCCACTCTCACTTCATTCCTTTCATTTTTTGCTACATATAAAACTGCCCTGAAATTATGATTCTATTTAGGGCCTGGATGTAATTATTTACCCGATTCGCTTTGAAATTGAAACCGACCAACCTAGGGAAACATGCTGAATGAAGGTAATTCGTTTCATTTTATAGGTAGGTTTCGGCATGACATGTGGAATTTAAATAGACTTAAAAACAATAAATAACGTGAGTTCGATATAAAATAGAGTAGTTTATTGATAGAAAAAAGGCAGAAAATTAGTATATTAAGTCATTGACAATCAACAAAATAACTAATATTTCTGCCTATGTTAACTGCTACTAAAATTACTGAAATTTTTTGTTCCATTGACGATTTTTGTCTGGATTTTGTCCCAAAATTGGAAAAAAGATTGCTGGGAAGTAAAAAGCGCAACAAACCTGGTAAGCTTTCTTTATCCGAAGTAATGACTATACAGGTCTTGTTCCAGATCTCAGGATATCGAAATTTCAAGACCTTTTACAACACATACGTTTGTGGCCACTTGCGCTCCTTCTTTCCTGATGTGGTAAGCTATAACCGAATGGTAGAACTTTGTAGTGGAAGTCTTCTGCCAATGGCTATTTATCTGAAAACACAAGGGACTGGACAGTGTACAGGTATAAGTTTTATAGACAGCACTCCGTTAAGGGTCTGTCATAACAGACGGATCCATAACCATAAAGTATTTGAAGGGTTAGCTAAAAGAGGCCATTGTTCCATCGGATGGTTCTACGGGTTTAAGCTCCATCTTATCACTGCTGATACGGGTGAAATCATCGATTTTATGCTCACACCGGGCAATGTGGATGACAGAAAGCCTCTTAAAATTGAACGGTTTATTAAGAAATTATTCGGAAAGCTCTTTGGTGATAAAGGCTACATCAGTAAGGAACTTTTTAAAAATCTGTTCTTCCGCGGAGTCCATCTGATAACCAAACTCAAACGCAATATGAAGTCCTCATCCTTAACCCCCATCATGGATGCTATAATGCTCCGTAAAAGGGCTATTTGTGAGACTATCATTGATCAACTTAAAAACATCTTCCAGATTGAACACTCCAGGCACAGGAGCCCAACTAATTTCCTTACCAACCTTTTCTCGGCTTTAATCGCTTACAACTTTTGCGAAAAAAAGCCCTCAATCAAATTGAACTACCAGGACACCGGTCAACTCTTTCTCGCTCTTTAATCATTCCTTATTGTCGAACTCACGTTAAATAATGATCGAGTGCCTGTTGGTTATTCCAAATCGATATAGAATCAAAGGCTCTGGCAAAGCCATGTTAATAAGGCCTTAATAGCTGTCGATCTGGGTGGAATATAGCTCGTCAAAGTTTACGATGAAATCAATTTAGAATATGAATAGGCATTAGGAAAACTTTAGGGTCCGGAAGGAATGTTATCAACCGGGGAAAACACATATCTTAAAGTGTTTGCTGGGGCATTATTAAATTTCCATCTTAATCTTTCCTTAAATAAACCATTTGGTATGATCATTCGGAGGTTACTTCCATTCCTTTTTCTATTGCCGTCTACCCTGTCCGGGCAATCTGATCCTCGCCCCAACATACTTTTTATTCTCGCTGATGACGTTGGCCAGGAGGTGCTCGGTTGCTATGGAGGTGAAACTTACCATACCCCCCATCTCGACGAGCTGGCTCGCACAGGTATGCAATTCCGGCATTCATACAGTATGCCTACTTGTTATCCATCAAGACTTACCCTAATGACCGGAAAATACCCGCTCCGCCAAAGTCAGGTTATTTGGGGTGATTTCCCGAAGGAGGAAGAACCTCATACGTTTGCCAATCTGCTGCAATCCAATGGTTATGCGACCGGAGTAGCGGGCAAATGGCAGCTGACATTGCTCAAAGATGATCCCCAACATCCGCAGAGGATGGGTTTTCAACACTCAGATCTCTTTGGCTGGCATGAGGGCCCTCGATACCACGACCCTATGATATACCACAATGGCGAGGTCAGAGAGGATACACAAGGTTATTATGGTCCGGACCTATACATTCGAAGCCTGATTGACTTCATGAGCCAAAATCGCGATCGCCCGTTTTTGGCATATCACTCAATGGCTTTGTGCCATGCCGTGACCGATGATTTGGAAAGGCCTGTACCTCATGGACCGTTTGGCCGTTATGATAATTATGCTGAAATGGTCTCGGAAATGGACCGGGCGGTGGGCCGATTGGTTGCCGCACTAAATGCCCTGGGTCTCCGTGAAAGGACTTTGATTCTCTTTGCCACCGACAACGGAACTCCTCAAAGCATGACAGTGCGAGCCGAGGGAAATCAATTGATCAATGAGTCATTTGTATCGCGTCAAAATGGAATGATAGTGCCGGGAGGAAAGGCAACACTTACCAATGGTGGAACTCGAGTACCTATGATTGCCAACTGGACTGGGACTATTAGACCAGGACAAGATGTTGATGATTTAGTGGATCTAAGTGATTTCTTACCCACGTTCCTGGATCTGGCCAATATATCCTTACCGGCGGAGCGTAATCTCGATGGATCCAGCTTTGCGCCACTCCTCCTGGATAAAGGACGGTCAGCTCGATCATGGGTTTATGCTGAAGGGTCCGTTCTCCCAAAGCCTGGTGGCGTAGAACCATCCGGACCAGATCCCAAGTCCAAATGGGTGCGCAATGCCGCTTGGAAGCTCTATAACAATGGACGCCTATTCAACATGGAGACCGATCCCCAAGAGAAAGAACCCATCTTGCCTGAAGATGACTCTAAACAAAGCCGTGAGATTCGTGGCCGGCTCAATGAAACGCTGATTAATGAATTCTAGAAAATCAAGATTAGGGAAGTCATTTTCAATCTAAAACTGGATCGTTGGTGCCATCGCAATTTGAACCCGTTCATTCCATTGGGACGGAGAGCAAGATTCCAAAGCTAGTATTTTAAGTAATTTCGCAAAGTTCTAATTCAATGTGACACTAGAGATTTGACCTGACGATGAAAAGCCTTCATGCGCAATCTCGCTGTCTACCCGTCATAGTCCTTTTGCTTTATGCCTGTACCTCTCCCGATCAAAACCAGAAATCCGAAAAACTTCCTAGCGTAGTCTTCATTTTCACGGATGACCTGGGTTATGGCGACCTCACTAGCTACAATACCGAATCCAAGATCAAGACCCCTAATATTGACCGTCTGGTGGCGGAAGGAATGAAATTCACCGATGCCCACACTTCATCGGCAGTTTGTACCCCATCGAGGTATAGCTTGTTGACCGGTCGATACTGCTGGAGAACATCACATAAAAGAGGTGTGCAGGGAGGCTATGGATTACCCTTGATCACTCCTGAGCGCATGACGTTGGGCAATCTGTTCCAAAACAAAGGGTATGCAACCGCGGCCATAGGTAAGTGGCATGTTGGCATGGAGTGGACATTGAAGAGAGGGTATAGCCGTGAGGATCAGTCTGAAAAGACAGTTCAACTAAAGTTACCATTGAAGGTAACGCCAGTGGATCAGGGTTTTGACTATTATTTTGGAACCTCGGGATGCACCGGCGACGACTCTCCATTCTGTTTTATAGAAAACAGGCAGGTTGTGGGAGACACGTTAGTAAGAATCCAAGGATTGAATGTGGTAGGGGATCATGATTTTATCAAGGATGTTTGGGCAACTGAGGGATGGGAGCATGAAAAAGCTGACACCATATTCACCAACAAGGCCATTGACTTTATCGAAACCCAGGTAAAAAACGATAAGCCGTTTTTTGTTTATCTCGCCCTATCACTGCCTCACATACCGTGGTTACCGGCTGATTTTGTTAAAGGTTCCACCGGAGCTGGTCCTCGAGGTGATCTTATAGCTCTAACTGACTACTGTGTCGGAAAAATGGATCGGGCCTTAAAAGACTTGAAGGTTGATGACAATACCATCTTGATATTCTCCAGTGACAATGGGCCCAGGGAGGGGATTAATGGACACAGCTCGGCGGGTGATCTGAGAGGGCTGAAAGGTCAGATTTTCGAGGGTGGACACCGGGTACCCTTGGTAGTTCGGTGGCCCGGAATGGTTGAGGCTGGTTCTGTCACTGGAGAAACGGTGTGCATGACGGATTTCATGGCAACATTTGCCAGTCTGATTGGGACGGATCTGCCAAAAGATGCGGGTGAGGATAGTCATGATTTAACCCCGGTATTACTTGGGCAGGACCACCCATCACCCTTACGGTCTGCTACGGTCCATCATTCCGGACGCGGGGCATTTGCCATTCGTCAGGGAGAATGGAAAATTATCTATGGCGACCTGGAACAAGGTGAAACGAGGGATGATCCCGAGAACTGGACCACGACCGGCTATCTTTTCAATCTGGCGGAAGACCCCCATGAAACCAAGAATGTCTATGGTCAAAGACCGGAAATCGTGGCCCAAATGAATGAGTTACTTTACGAGTACGACATTCTGCTTTGAATTGCAAAAGACATTTAGGCCATCTTTTTCCAGCGCCGGCGGTAAATCATTCAAAAATATTCACCGTTTAAACCTCCCAATCGGATTTAATGTTGCAAATCAGCCAATTCTGCAATCAGCAGGAGCCCGAATCCTCAGAATCGGGCAAAGGTCAACCTTAGAATTCTTCCCGAGTTTTGGCCTTGTCTAATCCTGCCACAGAATGTAAGTGCCGGTCTTACCAGCGACCAGAATATCCTTCTTTCCATCGACGTTCAAATCAGCTACTTTGAAAAACAGGCCGGTACCGATGTTTCCGTCGGTAATAGCGTGCCGTTGGAATGACTGACTGGATTTAACCCAGATGTACCGGTACAAATAAGCAGGATCCTGAGACCCTGGATCTTTACCACTGTGGGCCCAAATCCGTTTGCCCGCCAATAATTCATTTTGCCCGTCCCGGTCTAAATCCACCCAAGCCAGGGCGTGAACCTGTGACCAGGTTGAATCAATTAAATGCTGGGTCCAGATGGTAGAGTCACCGGTGGGTTCTCCTTGCTCCATCCAATACAAACCATAACCGTGCCCGCGTCCCCAGATAACGTCATTTCGACCATCTTCATTAAGGTCCACTATTTGCATAGGGCAGCTGGCACTCCCTAAATTCCAGTCCCGATGCCAGGTCCAGTCGCCAGATCCAATGCCCGAACCCGGTTGCTCATACCACCCCTCATCAATGAGTATATCCATTCGGTTATCGCCATTAATATCCCCAAATCCAATCCCGTGGCTGCCGCGTGGGCCAATTTCAACGCCACTCAAATTAGGGGTCTCAGCGTCGTGATCTAACTGCCAGACGGTCAAGGGATTACTTCTTACGTAACTATTGATTATATACTCAGGAAGGCCATCTCCATCAAGGTCCTTAAGTGAGCCAATTTCAGCCTGGCCATGTCCAACATCTGCGAGTGTATGAGCCAACCAAGGAATTCCTTTTTGCAAATTCACTGCTCCCGGATTCTCATACCATAAAATCCGGGTTTCACTCCAGCCGGTTGTTACCACATCGGGCCAGCCATTTCGGTCTACATCCAGAATATGTTCCCCATTGTTTCTGGCATAGTCCGGTGGATGCAAACCGATGGAACGAAGTGGGCGTGGAATGAAGTCGGGGGCCGCATACCAGAGCCTCCCCGCCACAACATCCAATAACCCGTCCTGGTTTATGTCGGCAATGTCACAGGCCTCGTTGTTATCGACACAAAGCTGCTTTGGAGTGAAGGTCAGACTTTTACTTGTGATTTGGGCGTAAATAGTGCCGTAAAAAGATAGTGCGGTTATCAGAGAAAAGCCGATTGTCTTTTTTGCCTGGTTCAGTATCGGAAGATGATCCATTTGCAGTTGGTTCATTTAGTTTCGGGACTCTAAAATGTCAGCTGGAGCCGACCATCAATTGCCTTTTGCGGCCCATTTTATGCCCTCGATAATGTGTTGCTTTCCAAAATCCGTATCGAGCGCCCTTAAATCATGCCCTAATTCAGTATAGAAAAACCTCCCACCATCCCAAAGCCGGGTCCAGGCGATAGGATGATCATCACCCATCGGTTTCCCACCTCGATTCTTGAAATACTCTCGAACCGGGTCATAGGTAGATTCATCAACGCGCAGTAAAACCTGCACACCCGGCAAACCGGTTACTGATTTATCGTGATTGGTCCAGTCCGCTTCGTACCAGAATTCAGTTCCCCGTCCTTTTACAGCAGGGTGATCAGTGGCCCCCGGATCTACCAGGACTTTGGCTTTCAAAAATTCGGAATCGCTATCGAAATCACAACCAGCAAGTTCCATTATCCAGGGCCAACCGTGTTGCCGGACTAGCACAGCGTGAAGTGCCATTAATCCCCCACCAGCACGATACCATTCTTCAATAACCTGACGTTGCTCTTCATTTAATACTTTGTCGAGTACATTGGCATTGTTAAAAACCAGCACGTCATATTGGGTGAGTGTTGCGGTCGAAATGTCCTTACCGGTCTCACTTACATCTACCTGCATATCGTATTGTGCCCCTAGTCGTACCAGCCAACCGTTAATGAGGGGAATCTCAGGGTGCCGATACCAACCTGTTCCCGAGAACAAAAGGACTCGCAGGGAAGGGTCTGAATTCACTGATTTCCCCCCTGATTGGATGCCGGACGGTATATTATCCCTTGTTCCCTGCCCAACCAATGCAAATGAAAGAAGGACCAGTACCAGTGAGAGCCGTCTAGATAGGAATACTCCATTTATATGATCCATCATAATTCCTGTCCCGATTGGGTTTGAAACAAACGAATAAACGACCGTTTGGCTTTGCTAGTTTTTTTTGCCGTCTTCGAATTAACGAATTTATTCCATTTGAGCAATAATCGCACTTAAGTTCACGCGTTCAGGAAATGCATAACCGCTATAAATTTATAAATCAATTCTTCCCATTTTAGCTTTGTTATTACCTCCAAGAACCTGCTTTTTTTTCTAAGTTCATTCCTCCTATCACATTATATTGAATGAAGAACAAATGTTAACGATATTTAATGTTAGAATAGAATTTGAACCGAATCTTTTCCACTTTGAATAAATATTAAACAGATGAAAAAAAGACATATTAACAGAAGAAACTTCATCATGTCAAGCGGACTGGGATTAACCGGATTAGGACTATCCCTACCTGCATTAAGCATGGCCAAACCAAATGCACCTTTAAGTACTAGGGAATTGCCGTTGGAGGACGAAGATTTAGTTCTCAACTACCATCTGATGCATCCGGGGGGGCCATCAGCACCAGGTGATCCGAATGCTGCTTTTTTTCTGGACGGCACCTGCCATTTACATTATATCCTGCGTCACCCATGGAAGGATGAGCGGTCTTACTCCTTCGTGCATGTCAGCAGTCGCGACATGTTGCACTGGCAGTGGCATAAGACCAAACTTCAACCTTCTTTTACAGGGCATGGCATGTATAGTGGAACTGGCTTTATCACAAAAGAAGGAAAACCGGCTGCCATCTATCATGGCCAAGCTTCCGAGAGAAATCAGATTGCTATTGCAAAAGACAACAAACTGTCTGCCTGGGAAAAGCCATATCCTGTGGAAGTTATGACAAAAGAGGGGAAGGAACCGGATATGAACCACTGGGATCCGGATTGTTTTCTCATTGGAGATACCTACTATGCTATCTCGGGCGGCCAAAATCCCCCCGTATTCAAATCGAAAGATCTCAAGAATTGGGTTTATGTGGGCGACTTCATGAAGTATGATTCACCCGATGTAGCGATAGGTGAAGATATCTCCTGTCCTAATTTTTTCCAGATCGGTAACAAGTGGATGATGCTTTGTATCAGTCATCCTTTCGGTTGCCGATATTATCTGGGTGACTGGGACGCTACAAATGAACAATTTATACCTCAAATACATGAACGAATGAACTGGCGCAGGGATGATCAATCATTCATTGTCACGTACTACAGGGATTTCTTTGCGCCCGAGAGTGTTCTTACTCCCGATGGCAGAAGGGTCATGTGGGCATGGTTGCGGACCCTCAATGATACCATCAAGGAGAAAACCATCCAGTCGCTCCCCAGAGAGTTGGTTCTCGCAAAGGATGGTACATTAAAGATGTCACCTCTTCGTGAACTGGAGTCTCAGCGTTACGAGGAGGCAACCTTTAATAATGTAGATGTAAAAATGGATCCAATACATAATGGGGGCGATGCAGTTACCAGGATTACTGATCTGGAAGGTGATGCTATCGAGATCAAAGCCACGGTATCGCGTGTGCAGGCAACAAATAAACGGGTAGGATTTCACCTTTTTTCCGATGGTGAAAAATCAGGGTTCCCCGTAATTATTAATCCGGCATCAAAGGCAATTCGTGTCGGAACAGTTGAGGCCCCATTCCTTGTTGATGATTTGCCTTCAGGTGAAGATCTGGAAATACGCATCTTTATTGATAAGTACATAGTCGAAGTATTCGTAAATGACCGTCAGGCCGTAGTCGGGGCCTTCCCGGATTATAAGGCGAATAAGGGTTTATATGGGTACACATATGGTGCCGGCACCCTCATTAAAGAGATAAAAATATGGAAAATCAAACCGACTAATCAGGGCCATTTTGAAGCGAAGCAAAATCGCATTTGGGAAATTGAAACTGGATAAGGAACAGTGAAAAAATAAATTATCACCCTGAGCAGTGCCTTTGCGCAGGCTTGAGTGTTCTAGGCTCATTAGCAAGCTCGGTTCTTTTTTCTATCCGGCTTTCGCGTATTGATCCATTAAGGAATGAATGTCTTGTTTCCGATTCGCAAGGATTTCGGTAGCAAATGTGTAATTCACGGCCCGAAAATGGAACAAGCTAGAAGGGAAAATACCGGTCATAAGTTTTTTTTGTCATAAGAAACAGCCCGGGTAGCAGCCTGTTTGTGAATATGGGGAAAATAGCCTAACATGACGACAACATTCAGAAAATGAACATGATCCTTCACCGTATCTTTCTGTCAGGTTTTTTCCTTTCGGGTTTGTTGTCTTTTGGTATGGGACAGACTCCCAAACAGAAGCGTCCCAATATACTATTTTGCATTTCTGACGACCAGTCATGGGGTCATACCGGTGCTATGGGCGATCCCGTCGTCAGGACACCCGCCTTTGACAGGATCGCCGGTGAGGGTATTCTCTTTACAAATGCTTTTTGTGATGCCCCCTCCTGTGGTCCTTCACGCAGCGCTATCCTGACCGGACAACACATCTGGCGATTGGAAGAGGCGGGAAATATTCATAGTAAACTGCCCTCAAAATTCGCCACTTATGTTGATTTAGTAGAGCAGGCAGGTTATGCAATTGGTTCATATAGTAAAGCCTGGTCTCCCGGTAAGTTCAAGACCGATACAGGTTGGGTTCACAGCAGCCAGACAAAATTAAACCCTGCCGGTCCCGGGTTCAGTAGTTTTGAGGCTTTTTATCAACAAAAATCAAAAGATCAACCCTTTTACTTTTGGCTTGGTAGCAGTGATGCACACCGTCCTTATGTGTTGAATTCCGGACGGGATTCGGGAATGGATCCGGCAAGGGTGATTGTCCCTCCCCATTTGCCGGATAATGCTATAGTGCGAAATGACATTCTGGATTACTACTTCGAGGTTCAGCGTTTTGACAGCACGGTATCAAAAGCCTTAGCTGTCCTCGAAGCGGCGGGAGAACTGGACAATACGCTTGTAGTCGTCACCAGCGATAATGGAATGCCATTCCCTCGCGCCAAGGCAACTCTTTATGACTTTGGGACACGTATGCCATTGGCCATCCGATGGCCATCGAAAATTGTCTCTCCCAATAGAGAGTATGAAGGATTTGTTCATCTAAGTGATTTTGCAGCAACCTTCCTGGAAGCGGCCGGCCTAAAAGCACTCGACGAAATGACTTCCCACAGTCTGATGGATGTATTTACAGTTCCGGGAAAGAATCTCCGGGAACAAGCATTTACTGCGATGGAGAGACATGATGGTTGTCGCAAGGGAGGCAAAGGCTATCCCTGCCGTGCGATTCGCAACAGGGATTTCCTATACATTCGCAATTATGAACCGGACCGGTGGCCGGCAGGTGATCCGGATGCAAAAAACTGCGCTCGTGTGATTCCCTTTGGAGAAGTTGATCCATGCCCGACAAAAACGCAATTGTTGGAAGAAATGGAGGGGCTCCCTATATTCTACCAACTGGCCTTTGGCAAACGACCTGCCGAGGAATTATATGACATGCGGGTAGACCCCGGTCAAATTCACAATGTGGCCTCGATTCCCCAATACGCAGAAATCAGGCACGACTTAAGTGAGCAGCTTTTGAAATATACAGCAAAGACCGGCGATCCGCGTGCCTTAGGAAAAGAGGCGCCCTGGGACTATTATCCGTACTATGGCTATCGCAAAAACATGGAGTGGTCTGTAGACCAAAAAAAAGATTAACTACAATTGAATTCATCATTTCCATCATGCCGAAAAAACTCTCTTCTTTTGTATTGTTTCTTCTTATACTCGGCCCCTCTATGTACCGAAAAATGAATATAGATGGTGACTATCAAAGAGCTAACCCGTAAGAGGATTTTACGAATACATGGGTCAATTTTGATATTGGTTGGAATTGCGCTCACCATCAATTCTACCGCAGGGACTTATCTTGGAATTGGGAAACTCAGCTTTTTACAGGATAATGAATTTGCGTTGGTTGGGTTGTTTCAAGCTTATTTGTTAATGGCCATCATCGGAATTGCTTTATGGATAGGCACGGAGAGTTCAGGAATAAGAAAGTTTCACGTCGTCGGTGCTTTGGCACACATTCCACCTTTGATAGCTAATATTATGTTCTGGCATCTTTTTTCAGCTATGGATATGACAGCCATCGCTACCGGAGGAACGACCTTTCATGTCTTGTTTATTTGCGTTGAATCCTATGCAGGCATTAGCACCACCGTAAATAACCATGAAGAAAAAAGCAGTGAAGTACCCAATCAATTAGACGGCTCCCTTAAATTTTGACACTTGACAATGATGCAACTCCAGTTGTTTACGCTCACAGCCACCTTTACTGTTCTTCTTATCTCCTGTTCTCCAGCCCGGGAAGAAGCTAAGTTTGATGGTGTTCACGACAACCGGCCCAACATTGTATTCATGCTGGCCGATGATATGGGATGGAATGAGGTTGGTTTCAACGCTGCCGATGGTGGGTATACTCCGAATATAGACAGGCTTCGGGACGGGGGCCTGAGCTTGACCCAGTTTTACGTTCATGCTGTTTGCGCTCCAACCAGGTCCGCATTTTTGACTGGTCGCTACCCTTTCAGAACCTGGAGCGATTGGCGTCCGGAAGACTTTGGGAAACCCAGTTACCTTCAAATATTGGGACTTGAAATTGCCAAAAATGAGTTGGCGGAGGAATCACGACGAATTCATGCCCTGGCGACCGAGGAGCGGACCATTGCCGAAGCACTGAAAGAACAAGGATACTTCACTGCCATTGCCGGCAAATGGCACTGCGGGGAGTGGTTACCAGAGCACCTGCCCATGGGCCAGGGATTTATGCATCAGTACGGTCACTACGCCTGGGGTATCGATTATAACAATTATTCTGTTCCTCACAATGCCCCGGCCCGTTTTGCAGTGTACGACTGGCATCGCAATCAGGAACCTCTTCAGGAACAAGGTTATACCACCGATCTCATTGCAAATGAAGTGATTAGACTCATCGCCAATCATAAAAAGGATCATGGAAATAGGCCTTTTTTCTTTTATGTGCCATTCAATGCCATACATGGACCCCTGGAGGAAATACCTCGATATACAAATAAATACGGCACTCGGTATGCGGCATTAAAATGTCTTGATGACGCGGTGGGTCGGATTGTAAGCTGTATTGACCAGTACGGCTTTGAAGGCAGCACTTTGGTAGTATTCGCAAATGATAATGGGGGACTTCGAGATAGTATGAATGCACCTTATCGCGGTACCAAGAATACTAATTACGAAGGCGGAGTCCGCGTGCCCTGTGTTTTACGATGGCCTGGTAAGCTAAAGGCAGGAAGCTCAAATGACGAAATGATGCATATCACCGACTTCTATAGCACATTTATCAGTTTAGGTGGGGGTTCGCTTGAGCAGGAGCGTTCGCTAGACGGGATGGACATGACCAGTGTTATTTTTGGACGGGATAAGAGTCCCAGGGACGAAATAATCTTTGAGGTTTCCGGTAGCGTACGCCCACCAGCCATTCGCGTCGGAGATTATAAACTAGTGGGGGAGGAGCTCTACAATATCATGGAAGATCCGGGCGAGGTCAGGGACGTCTCGGCAGATCACCCCAAGGTGAGGAAGACTTTAAAAAATCGAGTGGCATCTGTAGGTCGGGAGCGTCCGCCAATGCCTGATTTTAAAATTGTCATGACCCCGGCGCTTCCCTGGATCTATGGAGAGAATGAGAATGTAATGGCCCCGGAATGGGTTAAGAAACACATAACTTCGATTCGTGCCAGTCAACCTAAGGCATGGCCAACTGGAGAAACTCCCTGGCCTCAGGCTCCAAAAGACGGCAAGATCATCTATGTGGGTGATGGAAGATAGCAGATGATCTGCCGATTGAGGATTGATGATTCCCGATTGCTGAAGTGTGTACGTCCCTGATATAGGTTGACCACTTTTTAAACGATCGACTTATATGAAAGCAACCCAAAAAGCCATTCGAAAGAAGCGAGTATTCAGTGATGAATTGAAGCGGGCCATTGTTACGGAATTTGAAAGTGGAAAGTACAGTGTCCCTCAACTGGAGAAACTTCATGGGATCAACAACGCGAACATTTACCGTTGGATCTACAAATTCTCTACCTTTAACGAGAGAGGCTATCGAATTCTGGAGATGAAAAAAAGCACTACATCAAAGGTTAACGATTTAGAAAAACGGATTAAGGAGTTGGAACGTGTGGTAGGTCAAAAACAGATCAAGATTGATTATTACGAAAAGATGATCGATCTGGCCAAGGAGGAATTGGATATCGATCTGAAAAAAAACTTCGACACCCCACAATCAACTGGTTCCGGAAAAACCAAAGGAAAGTAAATTTCTCGATGAATCAGCTCTATCGTGCCATAGGAATCAGCAAACAGGCAATACATCAGTATGCAACCAGGCAAGCTGTCTTTGATCAAAAGGTAGAACAGCTGGTCCTGGAAGCTGATGGGATACGCCAGGAACATCCTGGTTGTGGGGTGGAAAAAATGTACCGGACCTTAAAACCCGGATTTATCGGCAGAGATCGCTTTGTAGACCTTTTAATGAGTCTTGGTTACCGTTTGAGAAGAGCCAAGAACTATAAACGAACTACCCGGGCTTCGAAGCTTTATTATCCAAACCTGATCAAAGGATTTGAACTAACGTCTCCTTCAACGGTCTGGCAATCAGACATCACCTTCATAGAAGTGGGAAACCGGTTTTATTACGGGGTCTTTATTCTGGATGTCTATACCCGAAAAATAGTAGGCTACCAGGTATCGGATCATATGCGGGCTACAGCGAACGTAAAGGCATTGCTCATTGCCTTGAAAGATCATCCCCCTCCCCGGATCCATCATTCCGACAGAGGAGGTCAATGTACGTCCCTGATATAGGTTGACCACTTTTTAAACGATCGACTTATATGAAAGCAACCCAAAAAGCCATTCGAAAGAAGCGAGTATTCAGTGATGAATTGAAGCGGGCCATTGTTACGGAATTTGAAAGTGGAAAGTACAGTGTCCCTCAACTGGAGAAACTTCATGGGATCAACAACGCGAACATTTACCGTTGGATCTACAAATTCTCTACCTTTAACGAGAGAGGCTATCGAATTCTGGAGATGAAAAAAAGCACTACATCAAAGGTTAACGATTTAGAAAAACGGATTAAGGAGTTGGAACGTGTGGTAGGTCAAAAACAGATCAAGATTGATTATTACGAAAAGATGATCGATCTGGCCAAGGAGGAATTGGATATCGATCTGAAAAAAAACTTCGACACCCCACAATCAACTGGTTCCGGAAAAACCAAAGGAAAGTAAATTTCTCGATGAATCAGCTCTATCGTGCCATAGGAATCAGCAAACAGGCAATACATCAGTATGCAACCAGGCAAGCTGTCTTTGATCAAAAGGTAGAACAGCTGGTCCTGGAAGCTGATGGGATACGCCAGGAACATCCTGGTTGTGGGGTGGAAAAAATGTACCGGACCTTAAAACCCGGATTTATCGGCAGAGATCGCTTTGTAGACCTTTTAATGAGTCTTGGTTACCGTTTGAGAAGAGCCAAGAACTATAAACGAACTACCCGGGCTTCGAAGCTTTATTATCCAAACCTGATCAAAGGATTTGAACTAACGTCTCCTTCAACGGTCTGGCAATCAGACATCACCTTCATAGAAGTGGGAAACCGGTTTTATTACGGGGTCTTTATTCTGGATGTCTATACCCGAAAAATAGTAGGCTACCAGGTATCGGATCATATGCGGGCTACAGCGAACGTAAAGGCATTGCTCATTGCCTTGAAAGATCATCCCCCTCCCCGGATCCATCATTCCGACAGAGGAGGTCAATACATCTACGAAGAATATGTAGACCTACTAAAATCCAACCGATGTGATATCAGCATGGGGCTAACCGCTCAGGATAATGCGTATGCAGAGCGCTTTCACAGGACCTTGAAAGAAGAATATTTGCATTACTGGAAGCCGACCAATTTCTATCAACTGAAAAGGTATGTCAAAAGAGCGGTTGACCATTATAATCAAAAAAGAACCCATGAAAACTTAAACGATGTTTCACCCATGGATTTTGAAAAGGACTGGTCCTTGTTGCCAATTAACCGAAGACCTTCATTGTCCATATTTAATGATGAATTATTAACCAAAAGTGGTCAACACTAATCAGGGATCTTCAGTGCCCGGCATTTCCATCACAAATCACTGATAACCAATTGAGCAAAATCACCAATTGATTAATCTTCTTTGTTGATCGGTCGATTGAGAATTGATGATTCCGATAGCTGATGTTAGCGAGCAGTTACATCAACAGTCAACAATCGCGTAATCGGCAATCGCGTAATCATCTGCTTCCAACTCCTACGTTCCGCTCATCTGTTGCACGAAGGCTTTATAATTCCCATATTTGGATGCGAAATAATATTCCCATGAAATTGCAGATCGTTAATAGCTTAATGTGCGTCCTAATGATCACCCTGGGCCTTGGGTTCTCCACCTGTTCATCAAAGACACAAGAATCGGATACTACCTTAATCGAGGATCCGGTTATTAAGGAGCCGACTAACGAGGAGCCCAAGATTCTGTTCGACGGACAAACTGTTGAGGGCTGGGAAGGCAACATGGACATGTTCAGGATCGAGGACGGCGCCATCATTGCCGGTACCATGGATACGGATATTCCTAGAAATGAATTTCTCTGTTCGGACGAGCTGTACGACAATTTCGAACTTCGGCTAAAGGCCAAACTAATAGGGAAAGAAGGTAACGCCGGAATCCAATTCCGGAGCCAAAGAGTTCCAGATCATAATGAAGTTATAGGTTATCAATGCGACATAGGCAGAGATCAAGATGGTACCATCTGGGGGTATTTGTACGATGAATACCGCAGGAAGAAATTCTTGACCAGCCCAGATAACGATGAAATGATGAAGGTGCTGAATCCTAATGGCTGGAATCAATTCGTCATCAGAGCGGAAGGAGCTCGAGTTCAAATTTGGTTCAACGATTTGCAGACAGTGGATTATACCGAGGAGGACGAAAGCATCTTAACAAAGGGCGTAATATGCCTTCAGATCCATGGAGGGTTGGCATCGGAAGCGTGGTACAAGGACATTGAGCTAATTGAGCTTTAGATAGTCGCTAAATCTCAATCATTATATGAAAACCATTCTAATGTGATTCTTACAACCATGACCAGAATACTCTATGCAGCCAACCTGGTAGGGATGTTGTTATGTGTCGCTTCCTGTGAACCAAAAAAGGAGGAGCCTAAGATCCTTAGTGAGCAGGAAATAAGACTTCCGGAAAACGCCCTCAAAGGACTGGAAGTAGCTGATGGCTTGGAGGTTCAACTATTCGCCTATGAGCCTATGGTGCGCAATCCTACCAATATAGATATTGATGACCGGGGTCGCGTATGGGTAACTGAAGGAAGAAACTATCGACCGTGGATAAACGAAGATAATCCGCACATTAAGGAAGGAGATCAATTGCTGATCCTTGAAGACACCGATGGAGACGGGATTGCCGACGATCGGAAAGTCTTTTACCAGGGGGTGGACATCAACGCAGCAATAGGGATTTGTGTTTTAGGCAACAAAGCAATCGTGTCATGCAGCCCCGATATCCTGGTTCTGACCGATACAGATGGAGATGATCAAGCAGATAAGAAAGAAAAGCTGTTCACTGGGATCAGCAATCCCCAAAATGAGCATTCGGTTCACGCCGTGGTTTTCGGTCCCGATGGAAAGTTGTATTTCAACTTTGGTAATGCCGGGGAACAAATAGCCGACAAGAATGGAGATCCTATAATTGATGTTTTTGGCATCGAGGTGAACGACAAAGGCAATCCTTATCGTCAAGGTATGGCCTTCAGATGCAATCTCGATGGCAGTGAATTTGAGGTTCTGGGTCATAATTTTCGCAACAATTACGAACTGGCGGTTGATTCTTATGGAACGGTTTGGCAATCGGATAACGATGATGATGGTAATAAATCCTGCCGAATCAATTATGTCATGGAATCCGGAAATTTTGGCTATAAAAACGCGCTCAACGGAGCGCATTGGACAGCACGGCGCCCGGGGATGCATAACGAAATCCCTATGCGCCATTGGCATCAGAATGATCCGGGAGTCGTGCCGTATGTGCTGATTACCGGCTCCGGCTCTCCTGCCGGAATTGTCGTGTACGAAGGGGAATTACTTCCTCCGCAGTACCAAGGTCAATTGATCCACGCGGATGCCGGTCCCGGTATCACCAGAGCCTACTCAACGATCAAAGACGGAGCCGGTTTTAAGGCGGAAATGATTAATATTCTTGCCAGAACCACCGATAACTGGCATCGCCCATCCGATGTGGCTGTCGCCCCGGATGGTTCGATTTTCATTGCCGATTGGTATGATCCCGGTGTTGGCGGGAACCTGGCCGGAGATCCGTCTGGTGGAAGAATTTTCCGTGTGGCTCCCGAGGTGGACAACTACAACGTTGATCCACCCGATTATTCGACTCCCGAAGGAGCCGTTGAGGCCCTGAGAAGCCCGACAATCGCCACTCGCTACAATGCATGGACCCAGTTGAATGATTGGGGCGATGAAGCCGAAGAAGCTCTTATTAAGCTATGGCAAAATGGCAACTCCAGATATCGAGCCAGAGCATTATGGCTACTGACCAAGATGTCAGGTTCCGAAGATCAGTACATTAATGCGGGATTGCAGGCCAATGATCCGGATATCAGGTTAACTGCGATAAGGGCCGCGCGGCAGGCGAATCCCCGGAGTCTCGATGTGTATTTAACAAAGGTTTTAAAGGATCCAGCGCCGGAGGTTCGTCGTGAAGTTGCTCTTGCACTCAGAAACATTGAAAACAAGGATTTATCCGCGCAATTATGGACTGCCTTAGCCATGCAGTACGATGGTAGGGATCGCTGGTACCTCGAGGCCTTGGGTATTGCTGCAGAGGACAACTGGGAAAAATATCTGGAATTTTGGCTGGAAGAAGTAGGTAAGGATTGGAGCCAAAAGCCGGGTAGAGATATTATCTGGAGATCAAGGGCTCCCCAAAGTCTTGAATATCAACTGACTTTGATAAAGGATCAAAATCTGTCATTGGAAGAGGTGGCCAGGTTGCTGCGGGCAACCGATTTTCAAACCCACACAAATAAGTCTCTTTGGATAGCGGAATTGCTCGATGTTGAACACACTGATCAGAAGGAGTTCAATATTATGGTGATCAACCAACTGGATCCGGCTTTTGTGGCTCAATCTACCGAGGTAAAGAAAGTGGTGATGGAGATTCTACCGGATCTATATGGGACTCTGACCTATCTGGATTTGGTAAAGAAGCTGGATTTGCGCGATCAGCAGGAAGGCGTATTTCAAATGGTGTTGGACAATCCAAATCATGAAATCGGGGTGAGAGCGGCCAATCTTACATTTGAGTGGAGTGGGGTGAGGCCGTTTAAGACGGTTATGGAAAGCAACAATCAGGAAGAAAAGAGAGCTGTGGTTCAGAACCTGGGTCGTTTTCGTAATGATGAAGGAAAGACATTGCTGATGGAGGTAGTTGTGGACGAGCAGCAATCAGTTTCATTACGGAGGTTAGCGGTCGAAAGTATCAGCCTGGGATGGCGCTGGGAGGCCATGCTACAGCTATTGGAAATTGAAGGGCTGGATCCTGAGTTGAGGAACGTCGCGGCAACTAAGCTGCTTGGAGCTCCCAGGCCAAAGGATCGTGAATTAGCCATGAAGGCACTCAATCAGAACCAATCCACGCAGGACTGGCCGGCGATGAATATATTGGCTGCAAGTACTGGGGATATTGAAGGAGGCAAAACGGCTTTTCAACAGTTCTGCGGCAGCTGCCATCAGATAGACGGTGAGGGTACGTCCTTCGGACCGGACCTTAGCGAGATTGGGAATAAGCTGGGAAAGGAAGGGATCTTGATATCAATTATGGACCCGAATGCCGGAATAAGCCATGGTTTCGAGGGAGAAATGATCAAGACCAGCGAGGGAAAGACATTTGCCGGATATGTTTTAAGTGAAACCGAGGACAAGATTGAATTGCGCATGCTAGGGGGTATAAACCAATCTATTTCGAGGCAAGAAGTCCTTTCCCGGGAAATGGCTGATAATTCTCTGATGACGGCCAATCTGCACCTGGCAATGGGACAGGACAGACTAAAGGACGTTGTAGAATACCTGGCGTCCCTGAAGAACTACCAAACCATGCACGAAAATCCATATCAGGGGAAGGTGCAGTATGAAAGGTAAGACATTGCCGATTAACCGCTTCAGTTTATCCATGGCCCTTGTTTTTGATCATCGATACACTGAACTTTTTAAACGGCTTCCACTTCTCTTGGCCTCATTAGTTAATGAAGCAATCACCAGAATGTTACTCCTGTTTAAACAAATGGGCAATGGTTAATCCTATCAGTGCTAACAGCTAATATGTGATACGGCAGCTGATTTAATTCTACGTTGAAGTAACGCCGATGAATTAGGGGGCACTATTCAAAGTATACCACGCCTCTCCTGTCCACAGGGACTGCCCCGTAACACTTCTCAACTCTTCGCTTAGGAGAAAATATACCACGCGTCGATCTTTCAGCCCGGGAATTGCGAGATGCGCTCGCTTACGGTCTGATGATAGAGTTATTTCTGTTATCGATAGGGTTTCAAGATCCATCTTTGGCCCACCATATTTTGGTGTAGGTTTGTACCACCATTGCTGGACTGTATAGACCGCGGGTTTTTCTCCTTGCCCTTCTGCCAACCCTTCTGTAAAAGTCAAGTCAAATCCATCTGATACCGCTTCAATTTTTAGGATCTCAAAAGTGCTTCTATCGGTAAACTCCAGGCGTTGCAGGCCATATTGCTGTCCTTTCCAACCCCAATTACCATGCATACCGATACCCCCGACATATAGCGCACCATCAGGTCCCCAAACCGATCGATTGATTCCAGCCTCCAAACCTTGGGTGAATCGAAAGACCGCTCCCTGGTAAGAATCGTTGATTTTTTCCAAGAAAACTCTTTTCAGCCCCCCGTGGGTAACCTCTCCGTGGAGAAGTTGTCCAGCATAAATCCCCCGGGGAATCAGGACAGGCTGACCTGGTGAATTGCCAATTTCATCCTGGGGAAGCCAAACTGCCGGAAGAGCCGTTTCCAAACCTTCATACCGATCTCCTGCTCCATATTGACAACCATGAAAGTGTCCCTCCCGAACATGAATTACCTTGCAGGCCGGTACCCAGCGACCCTGGTTTTCGGTAATGAACAATTCGTTATCCGGCCCGACTCCCAGACCATTTGGCTGTCTTAGGCCAGTGATGATTTTTTGAAAACCACCATCCTGGCCTATCTTGATCACAGTTCCCCGATCGGGATGCTGAAGCTCGTGGGACATCAACCTGAAGGCGAGCCCTAATCCGGCGTAAAAAAACCCATCCTTATATTCCAACCCAAAGGAGAATTCGTGGAAATCCGCCGTGGCACCCCACGCGTTACAAATGTTGCGGTACTCATCGGTGATTCCATCTTGGTCGTGGTCGATAAGCTGCGTCAACTCTCGTTTCTGCAAGACGAATATGTCGTCCTCCACCACTTTTATGCCCAACGGCTCAGACAGGCCTGCAGCGATCCGTTCAATTCGAATGTGGTTGGTATCACCGGTCTCAACCCCGGAAAGTGCATATATGGCACCCAGGGAATCCCAGGTAGAGATCAACAATCTCCCGTCAGGCAAGAAGTCCATACCTCCCACACGAGGTCTTAACCAATTGGGATGAATGGTCTGGACCATCAAACTTGGGTGCAATCCTTCCAAGGCCGAGCCAAAACCTGGCTTTTGCGGTGATTCTGCCACCTCATCCTCAGCCTTAATTTTAACTTCTGGCAAGAACACCTTCTTTTCTGTTCTTAGGGACAATATGTAGCGTATCATTCGCTTAACATCCTTTTTCGGCAATTCCGGATGAGCCTGCATGGGGACACTTCCCCAGACCCCAGCCCCCCCTTGTTTTACCTTGTCAATCAAATACTGAATACTTGTCTTGTCATTTTCATATTTGTCGGCAATCTGTCGGTACCCAGGCCCAATGGTATGTTCATCCAATTCATGGCAGGTGTTGCAGCCGCTTCGGTCAAGCCAATACTGCGACCAAGCACCTGATACGTATCGCTTTGAGGGCGAAGCTGCGGTTGGAAGAACATCGTAATACTGCGTAAAGGATTGTTCCACATTCGACGGCATTCGAAGCTCTCCGTTCCAAACGATCAGGTCGTTCTGCATTCCTTCGGTTCGAAACGTACGGCGAAAACCAACCTTACCCTTCTCTTCGGGCACAAACTCCGGGTTCTCGAAAATTTTCACACGGGTTCCATTGGTGAGCGGCAGGTCATATTGAAAAGTGATCTGGTTGTCCTCTAACCTATAACCTTTAAACTCCGGATCGACTACTTCTAGCTGTCCATTTCTCTCAATTTTCCAGGGCCGGTCATCCACCGGTTTTTCCCAGTAGGCATTACCCCAGCTAATGGGCTGTATGGTCTTTACATTGTTATAAACTGCACCATCCCAGTGGACGCCTCCATTCCAGAGCTTATAAAGAGCGCAGTTTTCAGTGTTGTAAGCAGCGTATGCTTCCTTGTCAAGCGCCAGGGTGACCATTCTTACCTGCTTGTCTAATACTGAACGAATTACCCACGGATCCTGAGGACGCTCTATTGATTCCGGTGGTGTTTGGCAGCCGAAAAACAGAAGGAGACATAGATGGCCAACCCAAAACTGGGGTCGGGCTTTCAAAAATGCAATGATTAGTGATCTTGACATTCCGAGCTTGCTATGCCCCACACACGGCGGCAGATCGGGAGCAGTTTCAACCGTTCCAATGTAAGACAATAGTGTTGCACCTACAAAAGTTGAGTGAATGATCGAATAAGCGAAAGCTATTACACTTAGATTTTCAAAAAAGCTCGTAGATTCCAAAGTTCTGAACCATCCCCGTTCGCCAATGCGCAATTTTGCGATTTTTGAGTGCCCATTTAGTACTACTAATTAGCTAATTATAACTCACTAATGATCAGGCGCTTTAATAAACTCAGAAAGGGTCTCGGTTTGCGCGTTTAGCTAGAAAAAAGAAGAAAACCTCGCCGGGCGTTGACCCGTCTTTGGCTTCGCCAAGGCTACGCCCGGCGAGGGGTCCACTATCATAAGGCGTCTGTTTGACCAGAGTTGGAGATCCCGGCCCGGCTGCCGGGAATGACTGCTAGAATGTCCACTAATTCAAGTTATCTACTTGATGTTCGGTTCCTTAACCGTTAGGACTTTGCTAGAACCTAAATCCATGTTTCACGCGAAGCTCGCAGAGCTATCACTCGGAGTAACCAAGTTCTTTGCGCTTCCTAGCGCATCTCGAGGATACACATAGATTGCAATACCAATTCTAAGATTCCATAAAGGTTGTAAGGAATGGCTCACGCTTCTTTCCACCACTGATGCACCAGATCCAAATCGCGCTTCATGGCAGCGAAAACCTTCTCTTGACTGGCCTTATCCAAATTCCTACTCCCATGCTCTGCCCCGAACAGATCATATTCAAAATGTACTGCAACCGGTACTTTGATATTGTAGGTCTTCAAGATTTTGAAATAGGCTACAAAATCGACCATGCCTTCACCTAATGGTGTATTTAATACCTTCCATTTTCCATTTATTTGCTCCCACCGAAAATCTTTGATTACAATGGTGCGGATACGGTCTTTGATCAACCGAAGACCATTGGGCCAGGAATAACCACCGTCGACCATAGCATGTCTGATATCGTATTGACAGCCCATGGCGTCGGGAGCGGTTCCTTGCAGCAATTGCCAAACCTCCCAGATTGCAGCACCTACCACCCCTCCGGCGTGATTCTGATAAGTTCCCAGTATTCCCAAAGTTTGGCTCAAGGCCGCAAGTTCCATGACCTGTTGATTAATAGCCTTCATGGCCCCGGGCATTGAACCTTCTTTTGGATATCTATAGTAGCCCAACCGGTAGTATTTTATTCCCAGGTTGGCAGCGGTTTCCAACACCGTCTTGCTGGTGGGATTTAACTCAGTAATGCCACTTACCATCATGGTGGATTGTAACCCGGCCTCTTTTAAGGCTTCAATCGCCCTTGGCAAGTCCTCACGTACATTCTCAGGCTCTACATGCCCATTTTTTCGGACCGTCAACTCAATTCCGTCAAAACCAATATCAGCCGCAGCCGCAGCCATATCCTTGTAGTTCAAAAATTGAAGATGCTTTGAAAAAACATGCAATTGGAGCCCCTCTTCCTCCAAAGGCTGATCCCTAGTTTGTGTGTCTGCAAGGTGTGGAGCTAGCGACATTAGAGTGCTCATGATAGCGCCATCCTTAATGAAACTTCGTCTCGAATATCCCTTTTCGAATTTCCCCAATATTTGAATGCCCTTTCAATTGGACTTATCAATTTCTAAATTAGCAAACATTCTTACCAATAGTAATTACTTGTATCTTCGGTTTTGATTCTGGGGACTAATCAGACCCGCCAGTAAGTTAAATCCATTTAGAAATGATCTCACACGAACTATCAAGAAGAGCTTTCATGAAGAACAGCAGTGCTATTGCAATGGGCTTATCCCTGACCAATCCAATGGATGCAAATGCATTCTCCGAAGATAAGAAAGCCATAATCCAAGTGTCGGGCGTGGATTCTAACTTCGAACGTGAACCGCTGAGACACCCCTTTGGCTTCAAGGGCGGCGCTATTACAAATATTTGGCAGACGGTGTCCTTTCTGGAAAGTGATTCAGACCTTCAAAAAGTTGGCCTGGGCACTCAAAACGTCCTTTGGTCAGATTCCAACGTATTCCTAGCTCATTCTGAAAACGGTGGCAATGCCCTGATGTATTCGATGACCGAAAGAGCTCTGCAGATGATAAAGGGAACTTCTTTTACATCACCAATTGAGGTGTTGGACGAGATTCTACCGGAGATCCTAGCGTACGGAAAAAGCGTAACCGGCAATCCCGATTTGCGCACAACTTTTGCCCTAAACTCTCTGGTCTCGGTGGACAACGCATTGTGGCTACTTTATGCAGCAGCAAATGGAATCACTAATTTTGATGACATGGTTCCTCAAGCTTACCGACCCGGCTTATCTGCCCGCCATGATAAAGTGGCCAGTATTCCTGCCCTGGGTTATGGTACTAGCATGGAAGAGATCAAAAGACTGGCCGACGAAGGTTATTTTATCATGAAGATCAAGATAGGTGCCCCAGGAGACCAGGACGAAATGTTAGAAAAGGACAAAACCTTTCTTAAAAACATTCACCAAACCATCGGTCATTACGAGACTGCTTATTCTGAACACGGTAAGATCCCTTATTATTTTGATGCCAATGGCCGCTATGTAAAAAAGGAAACCCTTCTTCGCTTTTTAGATTATGCTGAAAAGATAGGTGCTCTGGAGCAGATCTCCGTTTTGGAAGAGCCCTTTGGTGAACACAATGCTGAAGAAGTACAAGACATCACAGCCAGAAATCTATTTGTAGCAGCTGATGAAAGTGCGCACACTGATAAGGATTCCCTGGTCCGGATCCAGCAGGGTTATAACACGATAGCTGTAAAGGCCATTGCCAAGACCCTCAGTATGACTATGAAAATCGTTCAGGTGGCCTATGAAAACAAGGTTCCATGCTTCTGCGCCGACCTGACAGTCAACCCTATTCTTGTCGATTGGAACAAAACTGTTGCCGCCCGGCTACCTGGTCTGGGAGGCATGAATATTGGATTACAGGAAACCAACGGCTGGCAAAACTACCTTAATTGGGAGACCATGATGTCATACCATCCAGCCAAGAACTCTTCCTGGACCAAAACCAAAGGTGGAGTTTATCTCACGGGCAAAGACTTCTTCGAGCAAAGTGGCGGGATTCTCATGCCTTCACAACATTATACTGAGATGTTCGAGGCAAGTAGCCGTTAACCGGTCAGCTGACCTTAGCATAAATTGACGATCTGTTCCTTAAACCTCACAGCTTGCAAATCCTCAAAATATCTTAATAACCTGCCACCAGCAGATTAGGCCATTTACCATAGTTGATGCAGTTGAGTTGTACCAATAGTTGGTTAATATGCTTCGTATGTTTAAAAGGTAATTCTCGATTTTTCCGGATTGAAGATATGATTAGAATAATTGGCCTCTCTTTTAGTCTGGTAATTTTGGCAATACTGGGTAGTTGCTCAAATCAGGCTAACATTGAACGACCGCTGGAGACGTGGGTAGTAAGAATTAACCTCGATGACCGTCCGCGCATGGTGGGACTAGCACTCAATAAGAACCTGTATGTCGCTTATGATGCCCAGTTTGGGGCCCTTTACAAGGCTTGGAAGGGCGATATTCTGTTCACCGGGCCGGTCTATGATAATATTCATGGAACCCAGCCTATTTCAAGGGGTGAAGCCTACATCATTGACCAACTTGACACCTCGCCATGGTCTGTGATGCGCAATGGGGATAAAATTTCTGTTACGCCAGACTACAAAGGCTATATCAGGAATAGACAGCAAATTACCCTCAAGTACGATCTGGTCCTTACCTCGGGTGAGACAATTAAGATTGAGGAGATTCCGGAATATGTGACCTCAGGTGATGGCAGGCCGGGTTTTGAAAGGATATTCAAAACAGCTGGCGTACCACGGGGCACGGATGTGCTACTCAGCGTTTCTTTTGAGCACCTTTCAAACGAGAATGACATGGAAAGCGATGGAAAGTGGGCGGAGAGCTCATGGTCAGACCGAAGCTTTGATTGGGGTTCCAGTACCACCGCAACCGGGGTCTTGAAGCTAAACCCTAATGGAGCGACACGGCTCCTAAGTTACTTCGAGCCGAAGGCTACCGCCCATATTGAGCTGCAAAAAACGGAAGAAACCGCTGAGGACCCAGAGGAGGTCAGCGGTGATTCTGAGTCAATAGACTCGGAAGATGCGGGCATCCTGGCCATGAGAGGCCTAAAGGTTATCGGCCAAAACGACTGCGCCGCCTGCCATTCGGTAAATAAGCCCATCATTGGACCATCTTATGTGATGATTGCTCAAAAATATGAATCCACCAAGGAGATGATCGGTCGGCTCTCCCAAAAAATCATGAACGGGGGCGCTGGTGTGTGGGGAGAGCGGGCTATGTCTGCTCATCCCAATGTTTTAGAAGCTGATGCCAAAGCCATGGCCGCCTATATTCTATCGGTGGTTCCGGATGACCAGGTAGAGCGTCAGCCGGGATTGGCGGTAGATTTTTACCAGATAGGGCAACCTCTTCCAAGTTTGCCTGAGATAGTCGCGGGTCAAAATCCTAGTGTCTCTGAAGTTTATCCGCAAGTTAATTTCCGATCGGGCAATCCCGGCCGTGGCCAGGCAACAGATGAAAATTTCAGCGGATTTGTGGTAGATTTTGTGATGGAGGTCAATGGCTATTTGAATGTCTCGGAATCAAAAGTGTATGATCTTCAGTTTATTGCGAACAACGGGGGCAAACTAACTATTGACGGCGAAACTATAATGGAAGGACATTATTACGAAGGGACCTATGTGGATGACAAGGAGATTTATCTGACCGAAGGGGCCCATCAAATCAAGATAGACTTTTATCATCACTTATTTGGTAAATCCTTGATCCTGGGCTGGCGACAGAACAAGAGTGAGCAATATGCACCGATCCCGGCTTCGGCCTTCACTCACAATCCATTCGATATTAAGCCGACATCGTCCGGTATCAAGGAAATTCTACGCAGCAACGCTCCGGGATTTGGTGCTTCTTTAGATAAAGTGCACCCCTCTTTTGATCTATCGGCCGTACGTCCGGTAGGTTTTGAACCGAGAGTAGGAGATATCGAATTTATGGAAGATGGCCGGCTGGTGGTTTGCACTTGGGACGGGGAAGTTTTCGTGCTGGACAATGTGACCAATGGAGATCCCGACGGAGTGAAGGTTACCAGAATTGCCGATGGACTATGCGAACCTCTCGGCATCACAGTGCTTGGCGGAGATATCTACGTCCTGCAGCGTTGGGAACTTACTAAATTGGTAGACCATGACGGAGACGGCATAACCGATGAATATCTTAGCATTGCCGATACCTGGGGTACCAGGGCCAATTTCCACGAGTGGTCATTCGGGCTGTTATACCGGAAAGGCTTTTTTTATTGCAACCTGGGGATTGCCCTGGGCCGAAATACTCACGATCAATCGGTTGACCGTGGGAAGGCCCTGAAAATTGCCATGGATGGTACTTATAGCCACATCGCTTATGGGTTAAAGGAAGCTAACGGCATCGGGTTTGGTCCTGACGGTGAGATCTTTGCTACCGACAACGAGGGTGAGTATAACCCCGTCTGTAAAGTGATCCACCTACCCTTAGAAGGAAAACCTTTCTTTGGAAACAGATCGATCGAAAGAGACTCATTACCTGATGATTTAGTGGAAAAACCACCGGTTATCTGGTTGCCGCAAAACGAGATTGCCAATTCACCATCACAGCCGGCCATCATGCACCACGGCCCTTATGAAGGCCAGATGCTACACGGTGAGATTACCCATGGTGGCATCAAGCGTGATTTTGTGGAGAAAGTCAACGGCGAATACCAGGGAGCGGTATTTCGTTTCTCACAAGGACTTGAGGTAGGCATCAATCGACTGGAATGGGGACCTGATGGTGCACTTTATGCCTCTGGTCTAGGAGGTGATCAGGATTTTGGTCACCAGGGACACTATTTCGGCTTGCAACGCCTTACGTACAACGGCCATCCGGCCTTTGAAATGCTTGCCATTCGAGCCAAATCAAATGGCCTTGAGATCGAATTCACCAAACCTTTGCGAACCGGTGACGGCACAATGCCTGATGATTACAAAATACAACAATGGTATTTCATCTGGACAAAAGAAATTTCCAGCCAGGAGAAACGTGACCTTGAGAACCTGGAGGTGGTTTCGGTCTCACCTTCGGATGATCGCAAAAGGGTGTTCCTGGAATTAGCGGGAATGAAGGCCGGTCATGTCCTGTATGTACAACTTCAACCCACGTTTCTCAGCGCGGACAATGAGCAGCTATGGTCAAATGAGGGCTGGTACACGTTAAATGCCATTCCTGATGAACCGGGCAGGGTTCAAGCCTATCCTCATCTCAGGAAATCAAATGCCTTGACATCGCCGGAGAGGGATGATGGCTGGACTCTTCTATTTGATGGAAATTCAGCTGGGGGCTGGCAAACAAAACAAACGTCCGGCTGGAAGGTTGGAAACGGACATCTGCAGGGGGAGGGCCAATCGACCGTCCTGGCTACCCAACAAAGCTTCGATAATTTTGAACTTGAGCTGGAGTGGAAGCTCGCAACCGGCGCTGAAGGAGGTATTTTATATAAAGTTCCCGACGAAAATGACTTCGAGAACGCACTCGTCTTTTCTCCTCGAATGCAGTTGGTTGACGATCGGGGTAATCCAGAGGCAAAGGCAGTCCGAAAACATCAAACTGGAGCAGTTTATGACGTTCTGGAGCCACGATACTCGGTTTCCAAGCCCGCGAATGAATACAATCTGGCCCGCCTGGTCCTAAATGATGACTACGTGGAACACTGGGTGAATGGCATCAAAGTGATTGAATACCAGCTGGGCAGCGAGGAATGGAAACAGCAACTTTCAGGGACTATTTATGCAGGTCATGTTGATTACGGCCAAGTCTCTGGCGGCCGGATCGCTTTGTATTCTCGACAAGGGAACATTTGGATAAGGAATATCAGGGTGCGGGAGCTATAAGGCCGCTCGCAAGGCACTCGAAAAGGACTTGGATCTCATGCCAGGAGCTTTATTTTATACTTGAATTAGATAATATCAACAGTCTACTAATCAGGTATCAATAATCTCAAGATACCCTTGTATCTGCAGAGTTCCCTTCGTCAGAAACTGGGGACTTTTGGGAGACCATGATCGGTGGAAATCCTACAGTAAATCACCAAACCCGGCGGCAAGTACCGAACTCCGGTCCAGTCTTTTCTTCAATCAAATGATTTATTCTCGGTCTGCTATGCAGGAGTTTTGATTCTACTGCTGCTTAGGTAAATCGATATCTGTATTCAGCTCTACCTCGTCATCTTTCAGAAAGTGGTCAAACCACCGTAGCATTCTTAAATTAACGTGAGTTCGATATAAAATAGAGTAGTTTATTGATAGAAAAAAGGCAGAAAATTAGTATATTAAGTCATTGACAATCAACAAAATAACTAATATTTCTGCCTATGTTAACTGCTACTAAAATTACTGAAATTTTTTGTTCCATTGACGATTTTTGTCTGGATTTTGTCCCAAAATTGGAAAAAAGATTGCTGGGAAGTAAAAAGCGCAACAAACCTGGTAAGCTTTCTTTATCCGAAGTAATGACTATACAGGTCTTGTTCCAGATCTCAGGATATCGAAATTTCAAGACCTTTTACAACACATACGTTTGTGGCCACTTGCGCTCCTTCTTTCCTGATGTGGTAAGCTATAACCGAATGGTAGAACTTTGTAGTGGAAGTCTTCTGCCAATGGCTATTTATCTGAAAACACAAGGGACTGGACAGTGTACAGGTATAAGTTTTATAGACAGCACTCCGTTAAGGGTCTGTCATAACAGACGGATCCATAACCATAAAGTATTTGAAGGGTTAGCTAAAAGAGGCCATTGTTCCATCGGATGGTTCTACGGGTTTAAGCTCCATCTTATCACTGCTGATACGGGTGAAATCATCGATTTTATGCTCACACCGGGCAATGTGGATGACAGAAAGCCTCTTAAAATTGAACGGTTTATTAAGAAATTATTCGGAAAGCTCTTTGGTGATAAAGGCTACATCAGTAAGGAACTTTTTAAAAATCTGTTCTTCCGCGGAGTCCATCTGATAACCAAACTCAAACGCAATATGAAGTCCTCATCCTTAACCCCCATCATGGATGCTATAATGCTCCGTAAAAGGGCTATTTGTGAGACTATCATTGATCAACTTAAAAACATCTTCCAGATTGAACACTCCAGGCACAGGAGCCCAACTAATTTCCTTACCAACCTTTTCTCGGCTTTAATCGCTTACAACTTTTGCGAAAAAAAGCCCTCAATCAAATTGAACTACCAGGACACCGGTCAACTCTTTCTCGCTCTTTAATCATTCCTTATTGTCGAACTCACGTTAAATTAACGTGAGTTCGATATAAAATAGAGTAGTTTATTGATAGAAAAAAGGCAGAAAATTAGTATATTAAGTCATTGACAATCAACAAAATAACTAATATTTCTACCTATGTTAACTGCTACTAAAATTACTGAAATTTTTTGTTCCATTGACGATTTTTGTCTGGATTTTGTCCCAAAATTGGAAAAAAGATTGCTGGGAAGTAAAAAGCGCAACAAACCTGGTAAGCTTTCTTTATCCGAAGTAATGACTATACAGGTCTTGTTCCAGATCTCAGGATATCGAAATTTCAAGACCTTTTACAACACATACGTTTGTGGCCACTTGCGCTCCTTCTTTCCTGATGTGGTAAGCTAATAACCGAATGGTAGAACTTTGTAGTGGAAGTCTTCTGCCAATGGCTATTTATCTGAAAACACAAGGGACTGGACAGTGTACAGGTATAAGTTTTATAGACAGCACTCCGTTAAGGGTCTGTCATTAACAGACGGATCCATAACCATAAAGTATTTGAAGGGTTAGCTAAAAGAGGCCATTGTTCCATCGGATGGTTCTACGGGTTTAAGCTCCATCTTATCACTGCTGATACGGGTGAAATCATCGATTTTATGCTCACACCGGGCAATGTGGATGACAGAAAGCCTCTTAAAATTGAACGGTTTATTAAGAAATTATTCGGAAAGCTCTTTGGTGATAAAGGCTACATCAGTAAGGAACTTTTTAAAAATCTGTTCTTCCGCGGAGTCCATCTGATAACCAAACTCAAACGCAATATGAAGTCCTCATCCTTAACCCCCATCATGGATGCTATAATGCTCCGTAAAAGGGCTATTTGTGGGACTATCATTGATCAACTTAAAAACATCTTCCAGATTGAACACTCCAGGCACAGGAGCCCAACTAATTTCCTTACCAACCTTTTCTCGGCTTTAATCGCTTACAACTTTTGCGAAAAAAAGCCCTCAATCAAATTGAACTACCAGGACACCGGTCAACTCTTTCTCGCTCTTTAATCATTCCTTATTGTCGAACTCACGTTAAATTATAATCCAGACGAGCAGTTGAATTGCGATTTCCATGACCCTCACCGGGATAGAACACGAGCCTTACCGGGGTGTCGGTTCGGGATTTAATATGCCTGTAGAGTTCCATTGATTGGCCGGGATGAACCCGGGGATCATCTTTCCCATGCATGATGAGCAGAGGTGTCCGGGCTTGGCCGGCGTAATAAATGGGGCTTCGCTTCAGTGCGAATTCGTAATCATCCCAGATACGTTTTCTTGAGTGCACTAAGTAAAGCTCTTCGGGGATATCGCTCGTTCCCCAAATAGATATGGTGTTGCTTATTCCAACGAACATTACGCCGGCTGCAAATCGCTCAGTGTAGCGGGTTGACATCCAACCAGTAGCGTAGCCGCCATAAGAACCTCCGGTAACACCAACTTTATCCTTATCTACCAACCCGTTTTCTATCAGGTAATCAATACCGTCGATTATGTCATCAAACTCTTTACCCGCCGGGTCACCCTGGCTGGACATCGTAAATTCCAACCCCCTCCCGGTACTTCCCCGGTAGTTTGGATAAAACACTGAATAGCCGGCCCCGGCACCCATTTGCCCTAGTGCGGCGTACCAGGTAAGCCAGCCATTATCAAAATGGGACTCTGGACCACCGTGGACCACCGTGATCAATGGGTATTTTCTGCCCGGCTGTTCCTCCACCGGCCTAATCAGGATACCCTCTACTTCCTGTCCATCCCTCGCTTTGTACCGAATCACTTCCTGCTTACCCATTAACCTTTCTTTCAACCAGGGGTTACTGTCGGTTAGCCGAGCTGGGGTTTTAGTTTTTTCCGATAATAGAAACAACTCTGTAGGGTGGTCTGCCGACTCACTCAGCATCGCGATATTTCCGTTGTCAGCGGCGCTGAAGGCTAACACATTTGAAGCCATTCCTAACACAAGGACCTTTAGATCACTTTTGTCAATCTGAACCGTTCCGAATTCGGATTCGGCTCCCTTGCTTCCCAGGTAGTGGATCGTTTTGGCATCCTGCCACTGGATCTGCTCGAATTTACCTGCATAATCTGGGCTGACTCGTTTTGGAGTTCCTCCTTGCGCGTCGACTACCCACAATCTGCCGGGTGTAGGGTCATTGATGTGTGCTCCTGCAATAAAAGCCAGCCGTTTGCTATCTGGGCTCCACTTGAATGGGCCCAATTTAGCGGCGTGTTCAATCTCACCGGTCTTGGCCAATGACGAAGCGTCTACAATGCTAATCCGCTTCTGCATGTATGAATCGTCGACCAGGGGAGTGGGAGTGAGGGAGATCGCTAATTTGGTTCCATCCGGGCTCCAATGAATTCCATGTACTGATCCGTCAAGAGACAACTCCCTGACCTGACCTCCGATTTCCACAATATATGCCCGGGTGTAGGTCAAGTTCTCCTCATAAATTTCGGCAGAATAGGGAGGAGAGGATTCTTTTTCCGGTTTTTTCTCAGTCGATATGAATGCAAGGGTTTCCCCGTTAGAAGACCATTCATAGGAGTTTATGGCACGATCAAAGGAGTAGATCCTGTTAGCCTCGCCACCACGTAAGGATATCTCATACAGTGAGCGATTCTCATCATCAGCGCGTTTTGTGAGAAAAGTAATGCTTGGTTTGCCTGGACGAAAGGCTACATCTCCAACCGAGGACTGGGTGAAGAATGGATAGGAGATCCCACTTGATATGTCGTACAAATGCAGTTGGAAAGCAGGTGGTTTGTTTTCCTTCAATGGATCTGCTGGCTCAAGTAGCGTGTAGGCTATGTGTTGTCCATCGCTTGAGATAGAGGCGCTGACCACCAATTTGATATTGGGCACATCAATCGGGGTGGTGGATTGACGGTCCTGGGCTACTACAGTCAAAACCTGAAATGCGAGGATTGCTAATGAGATTCGGGGGTTCATGAGTTTGTTATTTAATAGGATAACCATTGGGTTTTCTATCTGTAATATCATAAATCAACCTAAGCTTACCAAGGAGATCATACTGCGGATGAGTTACCGACATTTTGGTAAGTGTAAGGAAGGCTCCCTGTCTTGCTGCACGGACCTCGGCCTTATTCCAGGTTCCATTTCTGCCCTCCATTAGGTGATTCTAAGATTTGAAACATTCCCTTCCAGCCAGCTCGGGCGCGGATATCCGCATAGGTCCCAGAAACTGATGTTACGCCGTTGATTTGCAAGGAAATTTAAAAACTTCAAGAACAATCGGATAATAAGTGTACCTTCGCCCTGATTGCGGAGCACTAACCTTTCTTTTTTGATCTCACCTGACATGTAACCGATTCCCTGGCCTCAGTCAACGGTTTGAACCAAGGAATATCGTCAAGCAAGTCATTTGGTTATCAAGAGTTTACATTTTCGCATGTACGGTGCCCCGCATGTTACGAAACACGGCGGTCTAAGGATTTCTATTTCTGACAGCTCCAAATGCTATAAGTTGGGGCCCTAGGCCAGTATAACCAGTATAGGGCAGAATGGCCAGCGGTAAGATACTATGAGACAATTAAGGATTGCCAAACAGATTACCAATCGTGAGAGCCAGTCTTTAGATAAGTACTTCCAGGAAATTGGCAAGGTAGAATTAATAACCGCCGATGAGGAGGTGACACTGACAAAGAGTATCCGTGAGGGCGATCAGGTGGCCCTGGAAAAACTTACCAAAGCCAATTTGCGATTTGTAGTTTCGGTAGCCAAACAGTATCAGAATAAGGGCCTGACCCTGGGCGATATGATCAATGAGGGAAATCTGGGTTTGCTCAAGGCAGCTACCCGTTTTGACGAAACACGGGGATTCAAGTTCATCTCCTACGCCGTTTGGTGGATTCGTCAGGCCATAATGCAGGCCCTTGCTGAGCAATCCCGGATAGTACGTCTACCTTTGAACCGGGTAAATTCCATCAACAAGATTTCCAGAACGTTTTCCCTGCTTGAGCAAGAATTTCAGCGAGAACCTTCAGCCGAGGAGTTAGCAGAAGCTCTTGAAATGGCCCCGGAGGAAGTGACCGATAACATGAAGATTTCGAGGCGGCAGGTCTCCGTAGATGCGCCCTTTGCCGATGGAGAAGCCAACAATCTACTCGATGTCCTTGAGGATGACCGTTCAGACAATCCCGACTCCGAGTTGATGGAAGATTCGCTCCGCAAAGAGGTGCAAAGAGCTTTGTCAACCTTAACACAGCGCGAATCCGAGATCATCGCCTATTACTACGGGTTGAACGGGGAACACAGTTTGACCTTGGAAGAGATCGGTAGCAGGCTCGGCCTTACGCGGGAACGAGTTCGTCAGATCAAAGAAAAAGCAACCATGCGGCTCAGGCACAGCTCTAGAAGCAAAGCATTGAGGGCGTATCTGGGATAGAGCAATAGCGGCCCTGTTTTAGACTTTCCCCTTCTTCTCTTTTTCTGGTTTTTTCTGCTCCTCTGTTGAATCTTTGTCTTCAGCAGTTTCCTCTGGAGATGGAATTGCCTCTTGGTCAGGTGTCTTCTCCTGGTCGGTTGCTTCTTCCTGATCGGCTATTTTCTTCTGCGCGGCTGTTTCCTCCTTGCCGGTGGCTTCTTCCTTGCCGGTGGTTTTCTCCTTGCTGGTGGTTTTCTCCGGGTCGGTTGTTTCTTCCTTGGTTGCTATTTCCTTCTGCGCGGCTGTTTCCTTCTTGCCGGTGGTTTTCTTCTTGCCGGTGGTTTTCTTCTTGCCGGTGGTTTTCTTCTTGCCGGTGGTTTTCTTCTTGCCGGTGGTTTTCTCCTTGCCGGTGGTTTTCTCCTTGCTGGTGGTTTTCTCCTTGCCGGTGGTTTTCTCCTTGCCGGTGGTTTTCTCCTTGCTGGTGGTTTTCTCCTTGCTGGTGGTTTTCTCCTTGCTGGTGGTTTTCTCCTTGCTGGTGGTTTTCTCCTTACCGGTGGTTTTCTCCTTGCTGGTGGTTTTCTCCGGGTCGGTTGTTTCTTCCTTGGTTGCTATTTTCTTCTGCGCGGCTGTTTCCTCCTTGCCCGTGGCTTCTTCCTTGCCCGTGGCTTCTTCCTTGCCGGTGGTTTTCTCCTTGCCGGTGGTTTTCTCCGGGTCGGTGGTTTCTTCCTGGGTGGTGGTCTCTTCTTGCGTGCCGGTATCTTCTTCCGGTGGTTCAGGCGCCTGTTCCTGGTTCACATGAAGTACGAATTGCTTGTCCAGCATGATTTCATAGATTGCGGTTTGGGTAAGCTCTGCTACTTTACCCGAGTGCCCCAAAATGGAAAGAAGCTCTTTGGCAATCGCCGAATCCCGAATGTTGTTAATTGCTTTCCCTTCGAATACCCTTAGGACAAACGAGTGACCACCTTTTGGTTTCGGATCCGCATCCCGAAACTCGTGGTTTGAGAACCGGTATTCCTGGGGTCCCCCGGCGGAATCGACCATAAGCCTTAGAACAACCGGACGGTATTTTTTCCAGAGGGGTATATACCGCTGATGAGTGGTTAATGGAAAGTAGTTCATAGGCGTTTCGATTGTAGACGATTTCGAATTGTCTCACCCAGCGCCAAACCAACCTCCCGGAGGTTCAGCCTTGCGCGCAATGAACCCAAAGAATTGGCTCCTGAAAAAAAGCGAGTACGAAGGATGATCCACGGTAATAGGATCAAAAAGGTGCTAGCAAATGGCAAGGACAATTCGTGTCTAGTGATGTAAAGGTAGTGAGAACGAAACATATTATAGCAGAGTTTCATGGTTAATGTCAGCGGGGAATGAGGAAGTTTCCAAACCCGCATTTCAAAACTCCACCCAAACTTTTCTGGGCAATTTGGACAAAAAGAGCCTCATCAAATCCACGACAAATGATCGTTCTGATTAACTTGACGAGCTCTTGCTATTATTTCATATTTTGCACTTCATGAAATCGCTAATCGAAAAAGGACCCGTAATAACCGAAGGTTAGGATATCAATACTGGTGAAGTCCATAAGTACTTCAACGAAGCAAAAGAATGGCTGTTAGCTCAAAGTGAAGGCATTGAGACAATTGACGCCAGAGCCCGCGACTTCGGTGATAAGGCCGGTGGATTTCGGACAGCCCTTAAGTTTATTGAGTCCGAGAACACCATTAAGGCGTTGAGGGATCCGGTGATGGTGACCTTAATAAACCCCGTGTATAAAGAATTGGGGGCCTGAGCCCGTCGGAAATTGAGCACTTTAAGATCTTCTGATGTTGCTGGCCGATATAACTCAGGATCCTAAAGCGCTACGTGGAGCATGGTGAAACAGTGCCTTATAGATGCGGTTACTTTCTTATCTCATTCTGATGCTCGCACCGACATGAGATCAAAGAGGTGCAAATATCCAGTTTCAAAAAAGCAAAGGGCATGGATATGATCATCGCGCATCGTCTGCTTAAAAATGGTATCGATGCGGATGAGTACATTCTTGCCTCGGAAGATTATTTGAAGCACTTTGACAAACCAAAGGACGATTAGGCCTGGAGTGGATCAAGTCCAATGAAATCTATGCTAATGTTGGCCAGGTGGATTTCGAATACGTTCTGATCAGCGACCGGAGCTCTTAACATCGAACTTCTTGCCGAACGCTCCTGAAGTTAGGCAGAACCAATGGCCATTGCCTCATAGTGTAATCACGAAAATTTATGGAGGTTCCTGGAAATGAAAAGGCAAGATAAATCCGAAGGCTAAAGTTTTAACGAAATTGATTGAGAACCTGACCTCCCACAAAGAATACACGCAAGCTCAAAGTTCGGTGTACTGATCAAAGAGTTCATCCACGTATTCCTTTTGGGTTCTGCCATTGTAGAAATCCCAGCAATCACCCAGACCACTCCTCATTATGCTTATGCAGCGGCCATTGGGAAACGACTCCTCCAGATGGTCTCGTCCCAGGTAACAATGACCCAATTCATGAAAAACGATGAATTCTTTATACAGGTCCGATGCCGATGACCAGAATTCCAGATCAACGGTAACTTTCTTGGGATCGTGGTAAGAGTAGGAACACTTACCTATCACGTTTTCCTTTGATATCTCTTCGATTACGCCGGTTATTCGGGATGTGGTCAAATCAATATTCAGGCTCCTTTCTGAACCGGCCGCCTCAAATCTCATGAAATAAGGGCGCAATTCTTTGGCAACGTTGGGATAAATCTCAGATTGAGGGATAGGTTCCACAATTTCATTTTCCCCTTCACATGAGGCCAAGGAAAAGATTACCATATAGCATAAAGCCATCACAGTAAGCCCATAAACACTTTTTATCTCCATACTGTTTAATGATTCAAGTTCTATGCCAAGTTTGAAGATTTTCCGGGCAAAATGCTTAATTCCCCCATCGGATTCAATTGGGGGATGGGGTCAGCGGCTGGGCACTATGAGCGTGATGTCCCTCTGCATCTCTAGAGCACCGATAATTTCCATGACACCCGAGAGCAGGTTGGAGTAGCTTGGGCGGTGTGGTTAGCAACCAGGGACAAGGAGCTCATTGCTGAAACAATATGTGCTGGGAGGAAGAGGGTTTGTAAACATCGAGCAGCCTTAAAAATAAGCTAATCCTGTCTCTCCAGAGCAATATTCAGGTTTTCATCACTTTAATTTGAATTTATTTCTAAATTTAAATTTCCTCAATCACCCATGGCTTTGAGTATTAATCAGGTGAGAAAGCTAAAACAAGGCCGTGCCATGGTGCTTCTGGCTGTCTTCCTTGGCCTGCTATACGTTGCATTCTCCGATGGCTTCAACGAGATCTATCCTTTCATAAATGGAGCTATCGCGGGATTTGTGGCGGGACTAGTTATTGCAACTCTTGAGTTAGGATTTTTTTCTGGTGGCTTAAGGAAGAGAAGATTTATGTACATCCTCATTCTACGGACCTCATTATACTTTTTCTTTCTTACTCTTTTGATTCTGAATGTGCTAATTGTTTCTAGAATGATCAGGCTGAATCAATCTTATGCTGAGGTCTTATCCGATTCCGCCTTTCAGCACTATGTTTTCAAAGAGGATTTTCCGATTGTGGTGGTTTATGCCGTTGTTTTCGCTTTCTCGGTAAACTTCACCCGGATGATGAGTAGAAAACTAGGTCAGGGAATGCTGCTCAGTTATATTACCGGCACATACCGCAAACCGGTTACGGAAGAGAGAGTCGTAATGTTCATGAAACTGCAGAATTCCCAGGGAATTTCAGAACAGTTAGGATCACTGAATTTCTATCGATTCCTCAATGATTTCTTCTATGACATAACTGATTCAATCATTATGCACAGAGGAATTATTTATGAATATGTCGAGGATCTCATAGTCGTAACATGGGATATCAACAAAGGACTCGCAAACTCAAATTGTATCAGAAGTTTCTTCCACGCTCTAGAGGAGCTAGAGCTTAAGAAGGAGGCTTATTTTACAAAGTACAAAGTAATACCCAAGCCCTATGCAGCATTCCATAGTGGTAAGCTGATTCGAGCAGAAATAGGTGATGTGAAATCCGAGATTGCCCTTCAAGGAGATGTTATGAACACTACTTCACGGATTCTCAAAAAATGTGAGGATTTGAAGGCTAATCTACTGGGCTCAGCCCATTTGGTCCTGCGATTGGAATTTCCATTGATCTATGAAACCAATTCCAAAGGTAAAATTAAGCTGAGGGGCAAGGAGGAGGGTGTGGAATTGTTTGAAATAGTTGAGGTTACCCCAAAGAATGCGCCATGATCTTGGACAAATCCCACACGAGCAATAGAGAGCAAAAAGCATTCATCATTGTCATGGTTGGAATAATTGCTGGATTGCTTTATCCAGGGCTGAGCAAGGAAATAGGGGATCCTTATGCGACGGCCAATGGCCTCGTGATTGGAGTTCTTGGCAGCTCCTATATTGCCGCCGTTGAGCTATATATTTCCAATCCGCGGAATAGAAGAATTGGATTCATTACCAGAATCGCCAAGAAAACTTCTATGTATACGGTCTTCCTTGCCTTTTTGATCCTACTTGTAATATCAGGGAGTAGAAGTATCCAATATGATATGAGCTATGGAGATTATTTGGCCAGTGATGCTTTCTATAGCCTGGTTTTCAGGGAAGATTTTCACATCATGATTTTGTATACTCTGTTGATCAGCAGTGGCATCATATTTTCAAACCAGCTATCTAGAAAGATGGGCCAAGGTGTTTTGTGGAACTTTGTGGCTGGAAATTACCACAACCCCAAAGAAGAAGAGCGTATTTTTATGTTCCTGGATCTCAAGGACTCCACAAACATTGCCGAAAAATTGGGAAACGTTGAATTCAGTAATTTAATCAATGATTTCTTGTACGATATTACTCCATCAATCATCAATACTTCCGGAATAATCTATCGGTACGTCGGTGATGAAGTGGTCGTTAGCTGGAGGATGAGGCAAGGGCTTAGAAAAGCTAATTGCATACGAACATCTTTCTTGGCCAAGTATGCCATAAAAAGGCAAAGAGAAAAATACCTTCACCAATATGGTCTTGTTCCTGCTTTTACTACGGGATATCATTGTGGTCCCGTTGTGGTTGGGGAGATTGGAGAGGTAAAAAGTCAAATTGCATTCAGCGGGGAGGTTATGTATCTGACATCAACTATTGAGTCAGAGTGTAAAACTGAGAGTGTCGATAATTTGATATCAGGGGATCTTCTCAAACGGATCTCACTTCCAGACATTTATGAGATGCACCCCGTCACGGCGATTGAGAACCTTGCCGGTAGGAAGATCAATTTGTTTACAATCATCGAGGTGTATTGAGTTCGTCCCATTAAAGTCTTTTTGCATGGTACCCTTTTCTCCGTTTCAGTTTTTCTCACCAGGAGGCCTAATTACATCACTTGGGAAAATGCGCTCCGAAATTGTTTCTATTAAGATTTTTCCTGCCCTTTCGCACCCGCCAAGGCCAGTTTAATTTTACTGTATCCAAAGTCACCACCTAGCTCATTTTTAATTCCTCACAAACCCCTCAAGGCCCGTGCGGTATTTTTCCAATAAGAGTTAATTGAAGAATACACCGATTTGTTACCCCAAACCATTGACCATCTTTTTGAGCGATTACATCCTTGAGGATTTGACTTTTCCAGGAATGCCTCCGAACAATGACCCGGGTGGAACACCACCCGCGGAATGGAGCTCTATGAATCCAAAGAGATAAATTGTGTTTGTTCACTGCTTTTGCATTGATGGAAATGAAAAATCCGTTGCCAGAGATAACGACATACTGCACCATTTCATCCCATCCGGCCATAAAATGCTGAAAAACATTCGTTAGCTTGGCTGTCAGCAATGGGCGATAAGGAATATTATTCCCACCTATATGAAATAGCCAGTCACCTGAACAGGGAGTATTCTCTTCCTTCAGCTCTTCGTAAATCACTGGAAAAGACGGTGGACCTCCTGGCTCTCGAAACAGGCTGGATCTGGCTAGTTCAGGCGGACAGTAAATCGGTTTACCTCGCTGCTTCCTATAATTTGCCACCCGCCTTGAGCAATCATCCCGAGCGGCTCTCACGGTGGTGTTATTGCATAAAGAAATATTTGTCAGACGACATTGAGCAAGCCACCAACATCAGTGAGATCACCTGTACGCGGCTTAAGGATATTTCCGCTGGTACCCGGGACCTAATGTTTCACGCTACAATTCCCATAACAACGGATGGTCAGAAAGTGGGTCTCATGAATCTGGTGAGTAAGGAAACCCGGCAACTGGATGACAAACAACTGTCCATTTTGAATACTATTAGCGAACTCATAGGAATGGCAATTCAACGCACTCGTCTTCAGGATTCTTACCGGGTGGAAACCACCACTAGCTCGGACAGTGCAATTCATGAAGTGCTGGAGCGGATATTCAAGTCTTTAATGAAGTCAATCATATCTAAACTCAATGATTCAGCGTCTTATACACTAAAAAATGACAATGCTAAAGCACTTAATAGCATAAAAGAGTCGCTGAGCCAGATTGAGGAACTCCAACAACAGGTGTCCCTTGTACTGAAAGAGTCACATGAACATGATGAGGTCAAGAAAACGGACAAAGAGTTCCATTATCCAACCTCACCGTTGACCCGCAGGGAATTGGAAGTACTAACCTTGGTCAAAAAAGGATACACCAACAATCAAATTGCCGATCAGCTTTTCATAGCTGGGCCACCGTCAAATTTCATATCACCTCCATTTTGTCCAAGCTCTTTGCGAAAACACGGACCGAAGCAGTGGACACTGCCTTGCAGCGGGGACTGTTGAGTATTTAAGCGTCTGCTTCAAACTGATTGATGAGCTTGTAGCTGGCGCTACTCTCATGCCTGCCTGCCCTAAAGTACAGGTGCATTTCTATCCTTAAGTACGTTTTTTCCTACTTATGCCCTCTGGATATTTGCGTTGAACAAAATGAAAAAATCAATGACAGGCACAACTAACAAAACAGCTCTTATCACCGGGGCATCAAAGGGTCTGGGTTATGCTCTGGGGGAAAGTCTCGCCAAAAAGGGTTGGAAGCTCCTGATCAATGCCCGCAAACCGAGTGAATTGTTGGCAGCAAAAAAGAGATTAGCAGAATTCACGGAAGTAATGGCAATAGCAGGAGACGTGCGGGATGAAATACATCTTTTGGAGCTTACAAAGGTATTGGATAGGAAGCGATGGCAGTTGGATTTACTGGTAAACAATGCATCATCGTTGGGAATATCTCCCTTAAGGCCATTGCTCGACTATCCTATACAGAATCTGCACATTGTATTTCACACCAACATGATCGCACCGGTTTCACTACTACAAAAGGTAAGACCATACTTCAATGAGAACGCCAAGATCATCAATGTAAGTAGTGATGCCGGAAAAGAAGCTTATGAGACATGGGGGGCTTATGGGGGCAGTAAGGCCGGATTAGAGCACATGACTTCAATTTTGGCAAAGGAAAACCCTCAATATCATTTCTATGCTTTTGACCCCGGGGATATGCGAACCGACATGCACCAGGCAGCTTTTCCCGGAGAGGATATCTCTGATCGCCCGTTTCCCACTGAATATGCGGTCCCGGCAATGCTTCAGCTTATTGAAGATGATTTGCCAAGTGGTCTGCATACGACTCACTCACTTGAAAAACAGTCCATATGAATCTGACAGCAAATATTATACAGTTCGAAGTACCTCGACACCTTGCCTGTCCGAGGCCTACAGAGCTTAGAAATCTGGCACGGGATAGGGTCCGGTTGCTGGTAACAGCGGGGTCGGGCCTGGTAGAACATACCGTCTTCCGTAAGCTGGACAACTACTTACAAAAAGGAGACGTTTTAGTGGTCAATACTTCGGCTACCAGAGCCTCTGCAATACCTATAATTCTGCCTGATGATCAACAAGGTATGGCACATTTCAGCACTAAAGTAAATGACCACGAATGGTTGGTTGAGGTAAGGGAAATAATAGGAGATAAAACCGTCCGGTGGAAAGAAGGTGCGGTGGAGATGGAATTTCAACTTCCTGATGGAGCTAAAATCAGGCTCAAAAGAAAATTCTATAAGGAACGCGAATTATTGCATTTGTGGGTGGCTGAGTTCAATCCCGGGAAGGAACCTGAAGCTTATTTGGCTGAACAAGCCCAGCCAATCAAGTACGACAAGCTGCATGAACCTTACCCGCTTGAATTCTACCAAACGCTCTTCTCCTTTCACCCCGGTAGTGCGGAAATGCCGTCGGCCGGCAGAGGTTTTACCCGAGACCTTGTAGAACGGCTTTTGGAGAAAGGGGTGGTCTTTGCGCCCGTATTGCTTCATACAGGAGTTTCGAGCCTGGAGGAAGACGAGCCCCCGTATGCTGAATATGTAGAGATTAATCCAATCTCTGCAACAATAATCAATAATGCCAGGAAACAGGGAAGAAAGATCGTTGCTGTTGGCACCACGGCTGTCAGGGCTATCGAAAGTGCAGTGAATGAGACCGGCGAAGTGCTTCCTTATGCGGGAAATACCGAGCTAGTGATTGATGATAGTTACCGGATGAGGATTGTTAGCGGTCTCCTGACTGGCTTTCATGAGCCAAAAGCATCCCATTTGAAAATGCTGCAGACACTGGCGGGTTTTGACCATATTGAGCAGGCCTATGATCTGGCCGTTGATAACAATTACTTCTGGCATCAGTTTGGTGACTTGCACTTGATATTCCCCTAAATGATGGTTAAAAATCGGCTTCTATTGGATCAGGCAATCGATTGGATGATATGCTGACTCGTATTTGTCGATCAAAGCAACCAACACTTCGGCCATATCATTTTCAGATGTTCCCTTTGGGGCATTCAATAACCTTTTCCAACTGCTTCAGGGCTTGTTCGTAATCAGCCTTACGTTTAAGTGGTTTTACTTTCATATTCTTAATTCATATAGTTGTGGCACCTATTCTTTCATATTGGGAATGTGGTCCTATGATTCGAATCCAAACATGTTATGTGGATTTAAGACTGAAAGGGACCAAATTTTCCATTGAGCTATCGATCTTTGGGAAATGCATGCAATATGGTAGATGGTTTTAGTGGCTGAAACAATATTGTTCAATTTCAATAAGAAAAAACAATGTTAATACACAACGTATATTTCTGGTTAGAACATGGAACTGGGGAAAGTAAAAAAGAGGAATTTGAAAAAGGTTTGAAGGATTTGGTCTCGGCTGTAGGAGTAATTCAAAAAGCCGAAATTGGAGTTCCGGGGTTGACTCCGGACAGAGAGGTCGTTGATCATTCCTTCGCATACTCCCTGTTTATTTGGTTTAAAAGTGTTGAGGACCATGATATCTATCAGAAACATCCAGCCCACGATAAATTTGTCAGCGATTTTAAGGGGCTTTGGGACAGGGTCCACGTGTTTGATTCATGGGTAGTTTAAGCGATTCCAGAAATCAAAATAGCTGCGATGGTCTGACGTTAGTCAGGCCCTGCAGCCTGGACGATCAGCGGATCTACCAGCTTGGCAGGGTTACGGTTTGGAAGTCCAAAGTCAATGCAGAAAAAGCCCTTGGAAAAATGGATCTTTTGAGTGAGATAATTTCTTATATTACCACCCGCTAATTTTGAAAAAAAATGAGACGTATAATTAATCCATTATTATTACTTGCAATGATTGCAGGGTGTTCAGATGGTGATCAGAAGGCCACGAAAAACGTTGACCTGATCAAAAAATATGTAGCCGCGGTGGAAGGCCAGGATTACGAAGCAATGGAAGACTTATTAGGAGAGGAATATAAAGGCTTTGGTCCTTCTCATCATGATTCCACCGATCGTAAGGCTGCCCTGGCGGCCTGGAAAGAAAATGTGGCAAACCTTTATGAAAGTATTACCTACGACCGATCCAGAAATTTTCCGGTTACTATTAAAGATGGCGAAAATCAAGGGGATTGGGTGTCTAACTGGGCCCAATTAAGCATCAAATATAAAGACGGCCGGGGACCGGTGACTATGTGGGTAAATAGCACCTATCAGATTGAAAATGGTAAGATAGTAAAGAGCTATACCTTTTATAACGAGGCAGACGTACTGAGGCAGCTTGGTTATGTATTTATTAATCCTCAAGATTTATAAGAAGATGAAATCAAGAATTAATAACATCGTTATTGTTTTATTCACAGCTATACTAATAATCACGTTTAATAAACTTGAGTCCCAGGAAGCCAGTATCGCCACGGGCTTGGGATTGTATGTTTTCGCTTCCAACGATCAAAGTAAGGAACAGCAGGATTTGGACGAATTTGCCTGTTATAAATGGGCGAAAGAGCAAACAGGGGTAGATCCCATAAATCCGCCTGAAATACAGGCTGAACAGGTTGATACATCTCCTGATGGATCGGCTGTTGTGGGGGCAGCAGGCGGGGCGGCTGCAGGAGCTGCCATAGGGGCCATTGCCGGCGACGCCGGTAAAGGAGCGGCTATCGGTGCAGTAGTCGGAGGCTTGCGTGGAAGAAGAGCTAAAAAGTACGGGGATGCGGTGGAGCAATCGCAAGCCAACGAGGCAGCTGCGCAACAGACAGCAGAATTGATGAATAATTTCAAGAAGGCTTTTTCGGCATGTATGACCGGCAAGGGATACACGGTGCAGTAAGCTTATTCCCGTATGGAAGGCCTCCGAATTCAGGATCGAGGGGCATTATTCTAGAGCATAAAATTTCCCTTTAGTCTAAAGTCGTTTTAGAAACGGCGGTTCTCCAGGGCTATTACAAAAAGGCTAGCTATGCCCAACTCCGATGTGAACAATGCATCCTAACTAACAAAGAGCAATCGTACACAGTTAGTCCGTATACAGCCAGTCGTCCCCGTTATAGGAGGTAGATCAGCCTTGCTAAAGCCACGGTTGTAAATAAAGTATCCGTCTAGGACGAGATTCCGGCTGGCAAAGATGGCAAATTGGTGCCCGGTAAAAAGGAATATCCCCGTTATCAATCCCTTAAATACTCGACACAGGCCAAAAAAGGAATTGTTGGGATCGGCCCTGGACAACCAAACCTGTTGATTCGATTTTTGTCGATTCTGTCCAATTAGGTATCTTCATTATGTATGTGGACCTGCCTCAAATGCCAGCGGACATTTCGAAATACCAATCAGTATCATTCCTGTAAACAGGTTGATAAGGAATCCTTTTTTTTGAACCGGCCCCCGCATTTCAGAAGGCTATATGATATCATCAGAAATAATGTGAGGAACATTGGAGAATTTCGAGAAGAAGCTGTTTTGCCAGATGTTATCTTTTTTAAAACGAAAAGTACGTTTCTCGCCATCAAGGTGAAGAAGGCCTGGCTGGATATCGAGTTTTTTCTGGATCATCTTGACGATATACCTCCTGTCAAGAAATACTTACAGACCTCAAAACATCGGTTCGCCCACCTGGTGTCAATCGACGAGGAGGAAGATATCAACAACCAGTTAATGGACTGGATAAGAGCATCTTACAATCTAATTGGAACTTCGTGAATATGATGCTGTTCAACCTAATATGAGTTCGCTGTAAAACAAACATGAAGCAGCCGGTAGGTTGAGGAAAAATTAGATTGACTGCGGAGCAATTCAAGCCTTGACGAAACATCAAACCAGTGTTTTATAACACACTGATATAGAGCATCTTACTGCAGATTAATGAGGTTACTTTTTAGTGAAATAAAGTATTAATAATGAATGAGAATGACAACTAAAACATATAACGACAATGTATGATGTAAACATTAATTTTACCACGAAAGACCGTACACCTCCAACACAGGCCGTAATTGACGAGGCTGTCAGTCTTCTTCAGGGTTTTATCAAGAATGCCCTGAAGCAGATTTTTGAGGATACCCGCGAATGCCCAGTGCCTATGGTAGTGATCAAGCAAGAACTGGATGGCACTCCTTTTATGATCCGGGCACACCTTGATTATGAAAAGCAGTTTATCGGAAGAGTGCTTGTCCAGGAGGTTGATCCTGTGGTGCTTAACACTAATGTTCCTTTTGCAGCTTCTAATTTGAACTAGCATCAAAATTATCGGGCCCTGGGATTGCCTCAATTCTGGATGTCCTAAGTTGTATATATGTTGCATTCATCGTAGGACTCTGATTACGATCTTGGCTCCAACGCAATGAATCAAACTCCTACCATATCCCTCAAAATCACTCGATTATTTTTGCCCTGACCCCCCCAAGGGGTGAGGAAGCTTGCCAAACTCGGGGATTAAAGTCAGGATATATTGATCCCCTTCGGAGCCATGGAACCCTGGAGCACCGGCAATTAATAGCTCAGGCGAAAGATTAATTCCATCGTTGAAATAGAGCAAAAGGCTCAAAAATTGGCAGCGGATGCACAATCCATTTTGTTGCGGGAAAAAATCTAAAAATCATGTCCCCTTTTCTGGCTTCAGCTTCGTCAGGAAAACAGTAACAACTTAACGTAATCTTAACATCATGAAAAAGTTTATTGCAATCTATCACGCAGCCCCCGAGGCCATGGCCCAGATGGCACAAGCCACTCCTGAACAAAAAGAAGAAGGTCTTCAGTATTGGATGGCCTGGAAAGAAAAATCTGGGAATGCCATCGTGGATTTTGGTGCTCCGCTTATGGGAGGTACTGCGATTTCCCCTTCGGGAGAAAAAACAACCAGCACAAAGCAGGTAAGTGGCTACTCAATTATTCAGGCGAATGAAGTGGAAGCTGCCCAGGCGTTGTTCAACGGACATCCTCACTTGGGGTGGCATCCAGCGGCAACCATTGAGGTACACGAATTTATTGAAATGTAATCGTTTAACTTAGTCGGTATGAAAGATTACATGCTCATTTTTTTAGGGACCACTTACGAGGATATGGACCTGTCTCCTGAGGAAATCCAATCTCGCGCCGGGCAATGGATGTCCTGGCAGGAAAAAATGGAGAAAAAAGGGATCGTGAAGGAGGGAAATGCACTGCATGCTGAAGTAAGAAGAATCGCTGGTCCGGAAAGAACCATCAGCGATCGTACATCTGCCGAGCTGAAGGAGCTGGTGGGTGGTTATTACATTGTGCAGGCAAATAACTTCGAGGAGGCCATCGAAATTGCCCAAGATTATCCTGACTATGATTTGGACGGTACGGTCGAAGTCCGGGAGGTTCTGCACTATAATTAATGAGTCGGCAAAAAATGATAGACCATCTCTTCCGTCATCAATACGGAAGGATGGTCTCCATTTTAGTACGCATTTTCGGCCTACACCATCTTGAGACCATCGAGGATGCTATTCAGGACACTTTTATTATTGCCCTTAAGACATGGCGGGGGAAGATGCCAACAAATCCTGAAGGATGGCTAACCCAAGCCGCTAAAAACAGGACCCTCGATCTGTTCCGACAACTCTCCGCGAAGGATGCCCGGATCAACAAATTGGAAGCCGGAGCCACTACCATTGCCATCAATGAGCTCTTTCTGGACGAGGAGATAGAGGACAGTGTGCTGCGCATGATCTTTACCGCCTGCAATCCAGTGCTGAACCCCAAAGATCAGCTCGCATTTGCCCTTAAAACCATCTCGGGATTTAGTGGAAATGAAATCGCGTCGGCATTGCTACTCAAAGAGGAAACTGTAAAGAAAAGGTTGGTGCGAGCCAGAAAGGCCATCTACTCGGAAAACATTTCATTTGAAGTCCCCCAGGGAAACAGGCTTCCCCAAAGATTAAATCGGGTCCTTGAAGTAGTCTATCTTATCTTCAACGAAGGGTTCCATTCCAGCCATAAGGATATTCTGGTTCGAGAAGATCTATGTGGAGAGGCCCTGCAATTAACCAAAGTGCTGCTCAATAATCCACTTACCGCGACACCTACGAGTCATGCGCTTTTCGCCCTATTTTGTTTTCAGGCTACGCGGTTGCCTGGTAAGATCGATGCCCAGGGTAAGATTGTTAACCTTAAGGATCAGGATCGGTCTACCTGGGATCCCGTGCTCATTGCGATGGGTAACAGCGCCATGGACCGGGCAGTGGATGCCGAAATATTTAGCCATTATCACTATGAAGCAGCCATAGCCGCAGAGCACGCCCTGGCGCCCTCTTATGCCCATACGGACTGGAACAAAATCTTGAGGTGGTATGAAAATTAAATGAGATCGAAAATTCTCCCTTGAACCTGTTAAACATAGCGGTGGTACAATTGCAGCGAAATGATTTTCCGGCAGCACATACAATTCTTGAGCAAATTGAACCAGCTGCACTGGAACAGCGGGCCTATCTCTATTACGGTACGTACGCCGAATATTTTTATCAAATCAAGAAAACAGCACAAGCCGTGGATTATCTGGAAAAAGCAATAAATCTAACGAAGAATGATGCTGAACTGGAGTATTTAATTAAGAGGAAAGAGGAGTATCAAGATGCATGAAACTTGTCCCCGGCCAGGCTTTCGAAGCATGTTTGCGAGCCATTTCTAATCTATTTACTTCCTAGGGGTTTAATTTACTCTGAAACCCCTCATCGATACTTTTTGAGTATGATTTCTCACCTTTCAAGGTTTCGTAAGCGGCGCCGAATGACTTGCCTACTGCCTTGCGAAACAGTAATTATTCATATTAGGTATATTGGCACAATATCAAGCCAACAATGAACCGAAGGGATTTTGTGAAAACTACCGGGGGAATTACTTTAACCACAACCTGGCTGCCCCTGACTGGCTTCACTAGATCCACTGCTTCCCATGCGCACCCCCAACTATTAGAGAAACTGGTTAAAGCCAATGACTTAAGAGTGGGTTCACGGCTTGCCAACCAGATCAGGGACAGGGGCCACAGGTGGTTCGGTGGTAGCCCGGACAAATACGGTATTCCCAACGCCTCCTCAAGTTGTGCATTGATCACGGATTTGACTTGCGCTTATGTTTCGCCCGATTCTAGTTATTATAAATCTGATGAATTGCTTGTTTCTATCACCAGGGCGACCAATTACTTGTTGACCATCCAACATAAAGATGGAACGGTGGACTTGCACACCACCAATTTCCATTCTCCTCCCGATACCGCCTTTCGGGTAGAGCCGTTAGCCTTATGTTATGATCTGTTAAGAAAAAGTGATCCGGTGCCCGAAGAGGTGTTATCCAACCTGGAGCAATTTCTGGTACAGGCAGCTAAGGCTTTGCGTGTGGGAGGGATCCACACGCCCAATCATCGCTGGGTTGTGTGCATGGCTTTGGCGCATATCCACCATCTATTTCCAAATGAGGCCTATGTTATGAGGGTGAATCAATGGTTGAAAGAGGGGATTGATATCGACCCGGATGGGCAATTTACAGAGAGGAGCACCACGGCATACAGTCCCTTGGTTGACCGATGCCTGATTACCATGGCCAGGCTGTTGGACAAAGGGTCGTTATATGAACCGGTTAGGAAAAATCTGGAGATGACGCTGTACTACCTGCGACCCAATTACGAGCTCTCCACGGAAGCATCCGGAAGGCAGGATCAATACCGGATTGGCACAGTGGCCAGGTATCATTATCCCTACCGATACATGGCCATTCATGATAGCAACGCACGTTTTGCAAAGATTACCAGCATAATTGAAACTAATCAATTATCCCAAATCGGGAGCAGTTTGATCCACTTGCTGCAGGATCCTTTCCTTCGTGGTGAATTGCCAGCGGAAGAAAGCATAGAAACAGACTATGTGAAGTATTTTAAGCATTCAAAATTGGTCCGGATCAGGCGAGGAGCACGTGACGCCACCATTCTGGAGGGCAACGCGGTGGTGTTCAGCTATTTTAAAGGAAGTGCGGCCATTACCGGTCTGCGGGTGGCCTCCGCCTTTTTTGGAATAGGTCAATTCCGGGGAGATTCTATGGAGATTAAAGATCACACCTACATCCTGAAGCAGTCATTAAGGGGACCCTATTATCAACCTCTGAAGCAGGGAGAGTTCCACCCGGAAAGAGACAGTTTTGGCCATCAAAGAGCCAGCAGGGAACAATCGGAGGTACAAGAATTGGACTCAACCATCACACTTAAAGAAAGCCAGGGCACCTTCGAGATCCACATTCAGATTGAAGGCACCGATAACGTGCCCGTGGCAGTGGAATTGGGTTTTCGCAAAGGTGGCGAATTACTGGGAGCTACTCCGATACCAGAGGTCTTGGATGCTTATTTGCTAAAGGAAGGTGAAATTCTGTATACCAAAGATGGCCAAACCATTACTGTCGGCCCCGGCAAAGCGGAACATCAATGGACCCAACTGCGTGGCGCATTGCCTAAACTGGAGGGACCCAGTGTTTATCTTACCGGCTATACGCCGTTTTCATTAAAGTTGAATGTTTCATAGGTGAGGTAAGGCCAACTATTGGGCGGAAAAGGGTGCCCCCAGACCTCTTGATTTTATTGTCGATAACCAGAACAATCTTGTGGCTGCTGTAGATGTATCGTTTGATTTATTTTTTGTTAAAAGGGGATTTGAAAATGCCACGTCCTTAAAGGAGTGGAGGGACCCATCAGTTTCTCAACCGGTATCCGGTTACAGGCTGTTGGACAAAATCAAGGTGAAAATGTCCGATGGAGTTGGATTATCTACACTCGTTTACTTACCAACAAGCTTAGGAGGTCCGTTCCCTGCAATACTAGCACGCACACAAAAAAGCGATTCTTTACAGAACTTAACACTTGATATTGCGTTGCACTAGTAGTATATTGCACTAGTAATGCAATGTGTAGATAATTAATGATTTATAACTTTGGTAATAAGGAAACAGAAAAAATTTGGGATGGCTATGTTTCAAAAAAGTTCCCCAGAAATATACAGCAAGTAGCGCGTAGAAAATTGGTACATGTGAACTCTGCCATATCGATCAATGACCTAAGGGTACCGCCGGGAAACAATTTGGAAAAGTTAAAAGGGGGCCTTAAAGATTATCATGGCATAAGAATAAACAATCAATGGCGAATAATTTTTAAGTGGGTGGATTCAAATGCGCATGAGGTTGAAATAATAGACTATCATTAAAATGGAAAGATTAAAAAACGTTCATCCTGGTGAGATTCTAGAAAAGGATTTTCTAAAACCGCTGAATATTTCTGCCTATGCTTTGGCAAAAGCTATAGGAGTGGATCAAACCAGAATCAGCCAGCTTATAAAAGGCAGAAGAAGTGTCAGTGCGGATACTTCCCTAAGGCTTTCAAAGTTTTTCAATATGTCTGCCGAGTTTTGGTTAAACGCCCAAAGCCGTTATGACCTGCTCGAAGAAAGGGATCATAACAAAGATTATATGAAAATAAAGCCCTTTCACGCTGCATAACCACGCCTGGACCCGGCTAGGCCGAAATCGGGAACGGCAAGTTATCTTTGTAACTCCCTGGATCAGCTGCGGGACTTCCGACCTTGGAGAGGCAATTTAACTTTAACGCCCTTTTTCATTTCTTCCTCCCGGAGCATCTCCCCAATCTTAGAGGCTATGAGTGGCCCTCGACTGCTATATGTAAAAAATATTTGACATTATGTAAAACATTATTAACTTCGTGTACGTAATACTTGACAAGAAGTAATTTTAACTAGACAGAGAGCGGTCATGTCATTTCAAGAAAGAAGAACCATATTTTCAGTCGTCAGTGGCTGGATAATAACCTTTCTCTACGTATTATACGTGTATCAAACCTATCCTGATCAAATGTGGGGTAGTCCCGTAGATTTTAGCTTTTGGGGAAAAATCTTCCTAATCCTAATCCCGGTATCTATAGGAGCCAGGATCATCGCTCATATTATCTTCCATATTGCTTATAAAATCTCTACTGACGAGGAAGATATGAACATTACCGATGAACGCGATAAGTTGATTGAACTGAAATCTCAAAGAGTTTCTCATTGGGTTTTTATGCTGGCCTATATTTTAGCGATGGGCTCTCTAACGATGGACGTCCCTCACTATTATATGTTCCTCATTTTCTTTGTAGGAGGGTTGTTTTCTGAGTTAGCTCAGGCTCTATCAGCTTTATATTTTTATGGAAGGGGAATATAATATGGCAGAAAAAGGTAAAATAAATAATAACCTTCGAACACTGCGCTTTCATCATGATGAAATGACACAGCAGAAGCTGGCAGACAAAGTAGGTGTAAGCCGTCAGACAATCGTTGCCATTGAGAAGTCCAAATACTCTCCCTCGCTTGAGCTGGCATTTAAAATTGCCAATGTGTTCGACACCCCATTAGGGGAGTTATTCTCCTACATCCCGGGAACCGGTGGAAAAAAATGCTAGTGTTTCAATTTCAAAATTCAAGAATATGAACTTACTAATATTTAGAACAGACATTAAAACAAAAAAGGAAGTGAAAGTCGTTCGACCTCTTTTTAACGATCATCCTATTATCACTAACTGGTCCATAGATCTAGCCGATATAGACAATGTGTTAAGAATTGAGGCACAAGATAATTTAAGCGAAAATGATATCATCCACTTGATAAGAACATCCGGTTTTTACTGTGAGGTGATGGCAGACTAATAATGACGAAGCAGATGAGTAAATACCTCAGACCAAAAGACGAAGAGCGAATCTTCATGTTCCTGGATTTAAAGGCTTCAACGACCATTGCCGAGGAAATCGGGCACCGGCGCTACTTTGAGTTTATGAGTGATTTTATCACTGACGCCACCACACCAATCCTAAATAATCACGGGGAGATCTATCAATATGTGGGTGATGAGATTGTAATCTCATGGAGAATGGATAATGGCCAGTTTGATCCACATTGCATCCAGTGCTTCTTTGATATCAAAAATAAGATTGACCAATTATCGGCCAAATACAAGGCAAAGTTCGATGTGGTGCCAACGTTTAAAGCAGGACTGCACTATGGGTATGTCACTGTTGGTGAGGTTGGGGTTGTCAAGAAAGACTTGATTTTCTCAGGAGATGCGGTCAATACTACCGCTCACATTAGAACTAAATGTAATGAGTACAACGCTGAGCTGCTGATCTCCTCAGACCTGGCGGGGAAATTGACTACTGAGGGGTATGAGATGAAGCGCATAGGAGACATCCGGTTAAAAGGAAAGCAAGTGCCGGTGGAGTTGAATTCAGTGCACATAACCGCTCCTTCCAAAGAAATCTCGAATGGTTCATTTGAGAGTTTTTCAAACTACAAAGAAAAGCCTTTAGAAATCTTATCAATCAACTAAGCAGTCCTCATGAAAGCAATAGTATGTACAAAATATGGAGTACCCGAGGTTCTTCAACTCAAGGAACTGGAAAAACCCGTTCCAAAAGACAAAGAAGTACTTATAAAGATTCACGCAACAACCGCAACAGCATCTGGCCTCAACGGTCGAAAAGGTGAACCATTAATTGCCAGATTTTTCATGGGTCTCTCAAAACCCAAAAAAAACATATTAGGGCCTGAACTAGCCGGGGAAATTGAAGCCGTTGGCAAAGATGTAAAATTATTTAAGGAAGGTGACCAGGTTTTTGGAATTGACTATCGCCGTTTGGGTGCTTATGCCGAGTATGTATGTCGGCCTGAAGATGGGGCACTGGTTACAAAACCTACCAATATGACTCATGAGGAATCCGTCGCTGTTGTTGAAGGGGCACTAACGGCACTGCCATTCCTTAGAGATAAAGCTAATATTCAGAGTGGACAAAAAGTCCTTATCTATGGCGCTTCGGGGTCGGTAGGTACTGCTTCGATACAGGTTGCCAAATACTTTGGAGCGGAAGTTACCGGGGTATGCAGTACAGCTAATGTAGAATTAGTGAAATCTCTGGGTGCCGATATGGTAATTGATTACACCAAAGAGGATTTCACTACAGGCGGACAGACCTATGACATCATTTTTGACACAGTAGGCAAGAGCTCATTTTCGCTTTGTAAAGGCTCGCTAAAGCAAAAAGGTGTCTATCTTGATGCCGCCAAGATGGCAACCATTTTTCCAATGTTATGGACTTCAATTTTCGGCAGCAAAAAGGCCATTCTAGCAGCTACAGGTCTGAGGCCGGCAAGCGAAATGACCAAAGATCTAATTTTCCTCAAAGAGCTGATTGATGCGGGAAAAATACAACCGGCCATTGATAGACGCTATCCGCTGGAACAAGCTGCCAAGGCTCACAGGTATGTCGAAACAGGACGCAAAAAGGGAAATGTTGTGATAAATGTATGTTAGCAATAATTGGTTTTAGAGTATGTTGATTACTAGTAATGGGAATCATGAATTTATCAGGTAATTTTAATATCACAGCCAATGACCCGAGACATCATCGATATTAATGACTTCACTATTCTTGTAGAAGAATCAGCTTCTAAGGAGCCCACCATTGATTCCTGCACGTTCGATGAGCCAGTTATCGCAGTTGCTTTTTACGGGTCGGGAAATGTGGACTTAACTGTGAAGTACGGTAAGAAGCAAAAGGACTTTACTCACACTAAAGGTATGGCGATTTCCTTTTATGCTAATGAACGAGTAAAATTTGTTCATAAGGTATCTGCGGAAAAACCTCTCCAATGCATAGTTATAGCTACAGCCACTAGAAGCCTGCAAAAACTACCCAATCAGGAAGGTGAGTTATTTTCTCAGTTGCTAGATCAGCTGGTTAAACCCATTGATCATTATGTAGGAGGGCCTCAATTTTTTATGACGCCCGAAATGCAGGTGGTCGTAGATCAGGTATTCGATATCCAATACCAGGGAAAAACCAAGATGATGTTCTTTAGGAGCCAGATGACGACTCTATTGTCCCATTTCTTTGGGCAGCTTTCCAAGGTGAAAGAAGACGTTATCAAAGAAGTAGAGAGAGAGAAAAATTATACCAAGCCAAAGAAATTCTTTCCAGCAACCTTGAAGCTCCTCCTTCTCTTACGGAGTTATCGAAGCAAATTGGATTAAATAGCTTCAAACTCAAAAAGCATTTTAAAGAACTCTTTGGCACCCCCGTTTTCAAATACCTGCAAAATGAACGCTTGACAAAGGCGCATGAGCTTTTGAGAAATCAGGAAGTCACCATTCAAGAGGCCGCCTGGCATGTTGGATATGACAGTTTAAGCTCCTTTTCCAATGCGTTTGCCAAAAAATATGGCTTTCGCCCAAGCGAAATAAAACGATAATCCTTTTCGAACAAATCTTGATGCTTTTCGGACAAATGGTCCTAAAGAATTGCATGCAGTTTTGTCTAAATAATCATCTAAACAAAATGAAAATGAGACATGGAAATTTCAATTAGAATCTCGACCCTATTCCTGGCTATTTTATTGACTGGGCTTTCCGCCGGACTATTTTATGCCTGGGAAGTTTCGGTTATCCCTGGAACCAAAAGAATCCCCGATAGAAGTTACCTGGAAACGATGCAGTCTATCAACCGGGCGATTTTGAACCCGGCATTCTTTATCATCTTCTTCGGTAGCCTTTTGTTCTTACTATCCGGCAGCTATATGCAATACCGGGCAGCTGTCAACCTTTCTTTCTGGTTCATGCTGGGTGCAACACTCACCTATCTGATTGGAACTTTCGGTGTCACTGTATTCGGGAATGTCCCAATGAATGAAGCTCTTGACGCTGTGAATCTCAATGATTTGAACATTGAATCGCTAAAGAGCACCAGAATGGCTTATGAAGGGAAATGGAATCAATGGCATCGTGTACGGACGGTCTTCTCGGTATTGGCCTTTGTGCTGTCCTTACTGGCAGTATTCGTTAGCCATACTAACGACAAGATAAATTTTACAAACTAATCTCGGCTAAATATTCTAAAGATTTTAACCATGAAAATTATGAAAAACAACGTTTTAGTACTCGGAGGAAAAGGAAAAACCGGCCGCAAGGTGGCTGAGCGTTTGACCAAACTTGATCAGATCGTACGGATTGGATCCAGAGGCGCAAGCCCTTCTTTTGATTGGCAAAGATCCGTCGACTTGGGCAGCGGCATTGAAAGGTACGGATAAAGTGTACATCACTTTCCAGCCGGACCTGGCAGTTCCCGGCGCTTTAGAAGCTATTGAAGGATTGACCAAAGAAGCGAAAAGAAGCGGACTCAGAAAGTTGGTCCTACTTTCTGGCAAAGGAGAACGGGAGGCTGAATTGTGCGAACAAGTCGTTATTCATTCCGGAATCGACTTTACGATCGTCAGAGCCAGCTGGTTTAATCAGAATTTCAGTGAGAGTTTCTTCCTGGACCCCATTCTGGCCGGTCACGTGGCATTGCCAATGGCCAAGACTAAAGTACCGTATGTGGACACCGACGATATAGCGGATGTGGTCGTAGCGGCTCTCTTGAATGACGAGCACAATGGCCAGATCTATGAGCTGACCGGCCCCAGACTCTTGACTTTTGAAGACGTCATACAAGAAATATCAACGGCAACCGGCAGAGACATATCGTTTACCCCGATCTCTTTGAATGCCTACACCAAGATGTTGCAGGAATTTGAGGTACCCTCAGATTACATCTGGTTAATCAATTACCTGTTTACCGAAGTGTTAGGTGATGAGCGAAATTCGGTCGTAACTCATGACATCGAAAAGGTACTGGGGAGAAAGCCTAAGGATTTCTCAGATTATGTACAGGAAGTGGCAGCTACCGGAGTCTGGAATCCGACCCTGGCCCAACCAGAAAAAGTCGCTTTTTAAGGAATAGTTCAACTTGATCCGTTTTTAGAAAAGGCAGCCAATGGCTTGCCTTTTCTATGATGCGGAGAGATGACTGAATATCGGGCCGTTGGTTTCTGGGTAAAAGCACTATAAACTGGTGACAGAAAGCCAACCCAATTGCTTCGGGCATCCGCGGCTGTTCAGGCTTTCTGAGCACCCGGATACTAGTTGATCTCTTAAAGGACCAAAAGCACCAGGATTCCCAGCTGTTTTCCCGGAGACCCAAACAATCGAAGGGTCAAGATTTCCTTTTGATGTTGTCTTTCGAAAGGCTGTTTCGCGAACAACAGGATCATGGATCAGGCCCAAGTTGCTGAGACATTCAAAATCCACTCGACTCAGCACTAAAGGCATATTTGATACAAATGTAACTTGGTATATTTATCCAGTTGTCAGCAATTATTAAAAAGATGAAAGAGAATAAAGAAAATTATCGATAAGAATTTGACGGGTAAAAAGGTCCTTTTACTTTTTATACTTACAACTCCTACTTATGCAATTATGCTGGTAATAACGATTCCAAAAACAATGACATTTTCAAAGGGGATGAAATTGTTGGATATGATGCTTACGGGATTCGATTCAGAATATATAAACTCTCTATTTGGGGCTTTAGGAGAAAATGGAAGAGAAGTCTACTTGTATAACCAAATACCGATAGATATGATTTATCCATTTCTCTTCGGAATTAGTTATTGCTTAATGATTGCCTACTTTTTGAAAAAAATAAACAAATCAAGTTCCGCTTTTTTCTACTTATGTTTTCTGCCATTAATTGCTGGCATTGCTGATTATTTAGAGAATTTTGGAATTATCATAATGTTGAACGACTACCCCAATTTATCGCAAACATCAATGACTGCTAGCAATATTTTTTCAATTATAAAAAGTATGACAACAACAGTCTTTTTTGTAGCATTGATTATCACTCTATTAATGCTAGGAATTAAAACGATAAAAGACAGAAAAACAAGTGCTAACAACGTGTAAAAATGCATTAGAAAGCATTTTACACTAGCCGTTAGGATTCATTTACAGAAACGAAAGCATGAAATTTTTAATTCGATTGATCCCTTTTATGGTACTACTCTCCTGCACTAACTCAAAATCTGATAAAAATGAATGGGTATCACTTTGGAATGGAAAGGATTTAACTGGCTGGCATACCTATTTTGCAAGTCCCTTTTCCGGAATGGATAAGAATCAAAGCGGTTTTCTGGGTCTGAATAATCTCTCACAAGACGTAATTAAAGTAGTCACATTGGAAGATGGCAATGCGATTAGAATCTCAGGTGTTGCGTGGGGAATGATGTTTACTAAAGAAGAGTATGGCAATTATCATCTCAAACTAAAAGTCAAATGGGGCAATGAAATGCATGTACCTAGAGAAAATGGACCCAGAGATAGTGGCTTACTATATCACGGATTTGGTGAACCCGGATCTGCAGCTGTCTGGATGAGCTCCCAAGAATTGCAAATTCAGGAAGGTGATATGGGAGACTACTGGCCAACAGGGGATATAGAAATTGACGTACCTAGCAAACTTAGGGATAGTTTATTTTATCAATATCACGAACAATACAAGCTTCGCACCTATTACTTTGCTGAAATAATTGAAGAAGGTTTATTAGATAGTTTGGCAAAACGAAGAGTTATAAAGTTTTCTGATAAGGAGAATCCTCAGGGAGAATGGAATGAAATAGAGTTAATCTGTTACGGAGATTCGAGTATTCATATGGTTAATGGTTCGGTTGTAATGCGTTTATTCAATTCTCGAAAGATGAGTGATAAAGGTCCTGTAGCGTCTGGAAAAATAATACTTCAATCGGAAGGGGCGGAAGTTTATTATAAGGACATACGCCTGAAATATATTGACAAAATGCCAGAGTTATAAGGTATTCCAGTTAATCAATAAAAGAATCCTAATCGAGTAGGCGGCCCCGACTAAAATAATCGGAGTGCGCCTCTCACACCACTGTACGTACGGGTCGCGTATACAGCGGTTCGTTAAGCATACTATAATCGCTCTTTACACCAACTATAGCTTAGTCCTAATTTTTGATAGGGCTACTCCCGATCCCAATAACTATTTGGGACGGAACGCTCCCTGCCGAATTTCGAACTACTTAACGTTCAGCCCTTCATCAACTCGTGAGAACTCCCCGTCTTTTCGTGGGCTCAAGTCCCGTTGACTACTATGGCCTCTGCTGACTTCTCTACTTAACCAGCTCGTGGTTGCAGAGACCTCCCCAGGTAAGGACACATTCCTTCATCCGATATCCACTGAATCTACCAGTTAAGCCTTTTATACTCTTAGGACATCGGTATGATGTGCTACCTTATCCCGCTTAACCGGCCTCTTATTCAGTTCCTGTTCGTTGGAACCGGGCTTTGCAGTCTCGCTTCCTTCAGTGCATACCTCACGGTAAACCACCTTGCGACTTGCTAATACTTCCGGGCACGACCCCGGCGTATAAGGGACTTACACCCTCTGGAATAATTTGCTATCTTAGATAGCAGGTGTCCATGCTGGGCACACACAAATGCTAAAATGAATATGCGAACTGAGCTATTTGAAAAGTATCTGCAGCTATCAAACTTAAGTGCTCCTAGCAATTGGGGCGCACACTCATTTTAGCTAGACGTTGTGCCTAATTGCTGCAACTGAAAAATCGAAAGAGATTTCCGATTTTTTCTTAATTCACTGTTTTTGGATCAAGTCAATACCCTTATCACGTGTCGAGGCATTGGATACGGAAGCACGAAGCAACGTCAGTCATGACTTCTGTGTCATTCACCCCCTTTCACTCGCTAGCAAGTACCGAAACGGTACGGCGATAGGGTCACCTACTATGAACAGGGTGAAGATGATGACCTCCGGTGCGGCGCTCGCGGGGAACTGGCCGACCACGGCAAGTGGTAGCAGAACGCCGAGTAGGTAGGCTGCCTTGTGCGCTACCTGCAGTAGAAGCACCGGCGACATGCGAAGAGGGGAATGCAGACCCATTGCCGAACAGATTGCAAAGCCCAAGGGCACGGCCCCGCTGTAGCCGAACAGAACTGGATCCACTCCCGGTGTTTCGAAGAAGTCCATCATGGCCTCAGGTGCGAAAATGATCCCGAGGCCCACCGGAACGCCGACGATGAGGTTGGCCACGTACATGGCCTTGAGCCACTTGTAACGAATGCCTACTGAGGTCTCGGTTGTGGTCGTTGCACCTGTTGTCGATTCGGACATGTTTCCCTCACTATTTAAGGTTAAACCGGTCTCCCACTTTTTACACTATAAAATGCGTATTTTATGGTTATATCTTATGGGCGAAATCTAGCGGATGACCTCTATAAATCTGTATCAATTTTTTACCCTAATATAAAATATATTATCAGGCTACACAAAAGCAACCAGGGGAAGCAATAAGCTCAACAAAAGCTAAAAAAATGAATATGCGTACTAGTGTCATGTCAAGTTTGAATTGACGGATAAAGCTTTTTTAATTTTATCCGTGCATCTTTTGTTGTAAAGCGCCAATCAATACTGGCGTTCTTGTTGTTTCGATGTTCCTCCCATGCTTTCACTTCTTTTCGGATTATCTCCATACTGTCAATTCGTCTACTTAAGCATTGTCTGGAAAGCACACTGAGTTCAATTTCTGCCATGTTCAGCCAGCTTCCATGTTTTGGTGTATATACAAGCTCAAACCGATCCCATATTCTTTTTGCTTCTTCGGGAGGATATGTTTCATATAAGGAGGCAGCTGTATGTGTGATATAATTGTCCATCACTAAGGTGATCTTCCCAGAATCAGGATACATCTGATCAGCAATCTCTTTGATGAACTTAGCCCAGTCTTTCCGGGTTTTCCTCTCGGTAAGCTTAACCATTCGCTTTCCTGTGACCGGCTCACTGGCAATAAACACATTACACACCCCGCAACGCCGGTATTCATAATCCACCCTGGTTGCTTTGCCCTTTTGCATCGGCTCGGTTATCCTGGTTTCCTTAATCAATTGTTTGGGCGTTTCATCCATGCATACTACCGGACTTTCAGGATCATAAGGCCGTTTATACACATCTAACACCTGCTCCATGTGTGCCACAAAGCTACTGTCGGATTTGGGGGGAATAATCCACTGGCTTACCTTCCAGGGTTTTAAGGCGTTTTTTTAAAACGGTACGCACCGTTTCGTGAGAAATGCTGTCAGTATATTGAAGCTCTACCATCTTATCTGACAGCAGCCGAAGCGACCATCGGGCATATCCTTCAGGTGGTTTACTGCAGCACAGCGCTATCAGATGCGCTTCGATGTCACCATCTACCTTACGACTATAGGTCCTGGTGGTTGGTTTGCGCTCCAATACCGCCTCAAAGCCTTCTTCTACAAATCGTTTTTTGACCCGGTCAATGGTACGCATGCCTACCTTCAGTACCTTGCTGATCTGCTCATTGGTTACCTTCTCTGCATATGGTCCCTTATCACAGTTCAACAAAATATATGCGCTGCGAAACTTTTGAGAAGTATGCTTGCCTTTGTTAATAATTGCCATTAGCTCTTGGCGTTCCACTTTTGCTAATGTCACTTTATATCTTGCCATAATCTTTAAGTTTGATGTACGGCAAAGATACAAAAATATTACGTCATATTATAATTGACATGACACTAGCATCTTGCAGAGCTTTGAAGTAAAATTCTAAATTTGATCAGATCCAGCATCTGGGGTGCATACTCATTTTAGCTAGGTCCGTTGCCTGCCATGTGCGAGAACCCTCATTGCTAAATCAGTCCATAGTCCATTACAATCGGCGAAAAAATAACATCTATAGGAATTTTGCATGACCCTGAAGCCACACATGATAAACAGGTTAGACCTAAAATTGTCAATTAATAGTAATCAGTAGCTATTAGGCTTTGTGCCGTGACATAATTGTACCCATCAACAATGAGTTGGAATGTCACATCAAGCTCATTAAAGGACTGTGGGGTATAAAGCGTGACAAAGCCATTCCATCCTTCCAGGCGTTGTACTGCAAACGGATGAAAAATTGCCCAACCGGTTTCCACTGCTTCAATACCCCGGACCGGATGTAAAAAGATGTGCAAACTACCATCATTATGTATGTGAGCAAATTCTCGACCGCCTATGAGTGCTTCAGGTTCAAACACGGTCACTTGTTCGTCTATCCACAAACCTTGCCATCCTGCAACAACTGACGGACGTTGCTCAATTCCAGGTATGGAGTAAACTCTTCGAAACAATTCTTCGTTGACTTCGGATACAGGTTCGACACCAATCTGAATGTGAGGTACGCCCATAGTTGTTTCAGGACGAGGACCAGATCGCTCAGGTAATTCCACTTTGGCAACTACATCCTTTGCACTATCATTATTTGCAATATCATTATCTATTTTGGAATCGTGGTTGGTGCATGAAATCACTATTAGGAAGGTCAATATTATTGTTAATATATTGATTCCTCTATTTTTTAGTATGGTGAGCGATATGAACGACAAATTTTCAGTTACGAGGCTACTCTAAGATATGCTAAATGCTATGGACTCACAACTACAATAGGATATGTAGTTAAGCACATTTTGATAATCGATTTTTATATGTTTTTCGAATAGTGATTTTCAGAGAGGAGCGGGCGGGTGAACCTTAATTCTGTGTTGCCCAGAGGTTCTAATGGTGAATCGGCGACCAGCGCCGGTACACCCTGTTAAGCAAAACCATCTTAGATGATTTACGGAAATATTATGTCAGATACCGATCCAAAGAATATCTTTTCGAAGGCGCCGCCGGGAGTAGGTATAGCGCCGCCAGTGTAGCAAAGATTGTTGCTCGGGCCGCCACCATAGCGGGTATATCCAAACGGGTAACTCCTCATACTTACGGCATTCGTTCGCGACGCACTTGTGGCATCGCCATCCCTTCGGGGTTGGAAAACCGAACGGACCTGAGATACATCCAAAAATTATTAGGACATAACTCCAGCAAAACCACTGAAATTTACACCCATGTGGCCGTGAACTCTTTCAGGGATATCCAGAATCCACTTGATTCGGGTCCAATGACATAGATATAAATGTAACTTGTACGTTGTACAGTTGTTATAGCGGCAATAAACTAAAAACAATATGAAATTAATTGTACAGATCTTTTCTAATTGTAGTCCTTTTATACAGATGTTCTTCACCCGAATCCTATGATATACTCATCAAAAACGGTCAAATTGTTGACGGTTCTTTTGTATAAGATTAGAGCGGCTTTGTACTCGCGGATTTTCCCTTTGATAAATCCGCCGTAAGAAAGCACGTACTTTGCTGCGAATTAGCAACTACCCAAGCATTAATTTTATACATTGTTCCCTGCTGGCTTTTTCACAAAATTATCTTTTAACAAACACCATGCAATGCTGCCAGGGAAGGTTACCAATGTTTCGTTCAAGTTTCATACCTGCCGCTTGCATTTCTTTAACGGCTTGTTCTTCGGTCATTTTATGTACTTTTTTGATAGGCACCCTATCATCTTCACCTCGGTATTCAATCAAAAATATTTTGCCATCTGCCCGCAGCGCCTTTTTTATGGAGGCTATCATTTCCATAGGATAATTAAACTCATGGTACACATCAACCATGAGCACCTTATCAACTGAATTCTCAGGCAAGTTCACATTTTTTTCGCTTCCTTTTATAACCTCTACATTTTTACCCGTACCATTTTCTTTGTTTTTACGGAGCTCTGCCAGCATTTCATCCTGAATATCAACGGCATAAATAAGGCCTTCCCCAGCCATTTGTGCCATCTTAAATACGTGGTAACCCGATCCAGCACCAATGTCGGCTATAGTATCGCCAGCACTAATATCTATATTGTGCAGTAATTTAGAGGTGTTTTCTTCTTCTTCGCGTTCAGGACGATCTAGCCAGTCCATTCCTTGAAACCCCATTACATAAGCAATTTCTCGTCCCATATACCATTTTCCAATTCCATTCGGGTCACCCTTTTTAAAGGTGTATTTTCCATTTGAGGTAGTATCTTGCGCAGCACATTCGTATAATGGCAGCAGAATGACGAGCAAGAATAATAAGTGAGTAACCTTTTTCACCGTTTATTTGAATTTTGACAACGGTCTCGGCAATGACCAAGCCATTGCAACAAGATAGGAAGTTTCAGTAGAGAAATCCGCCTCAATAATAAAAGGCGTTTCAATATTTTGCACGTTTACCCAGCTGTTGGGCACAAACTTAAGAAATGAATGAAATAAATATTTTACTGCTACTTATGGCTACTACATTAACAAGTACCATAGCGCAAGAAGGGCTAGACCGTCCAAATATTGTTTGGATAGTACTTGAGGACATTACTCCGATGATGGGCTGTTATGGCGATAAATATGCACGTACGCCTGCTTTTGACCAACTCGCATCGATAGGTATCCGCTATGATAAAGCGTATTCTGTTGCCCCTGTGTGTTCTCCTTCCCGATCAGGACACATCACTGGCATATATCCCACTTCGTTGGGAACAGTGCATATTCCACTAACAGGACTAACGCCTGAATGAAGACCATTAGCTTGTTTTCAGCCTCTTATTTGGAATAAACCGCTCGGTTCCATTCAGTGTGGTGGGAATAAATCATGTTGTATAATCTTTAAGTATGCTGAAAAGGTCATAAAAAGGGAACTGTGGTGATAACTGTTGAGCATAAGGACAAAACCTAACAAAATTGGAGATAAAAAGTTGAAAACCGCCTCCCAAGCACATCATACAGCAGCAGCTATGCGGTTCCGCTTCGCTACACCAAAATTCTGCTCAGCTGCGTTCCGCAAAAACTTCGCATAGCCGTAGAACGTTGTGTGTAATAAACAAACAAATATGAAACCTGCACATACCAAATACGCTTCTGCAGAAACGATGGTTTTTCCAGATGCCATTACTCTGAAAATACTTCTAGAAGGGTCGCAAACGAACGGCTCACATGCAATCTTTGAAGACATCGTTGAATCTGGTGTTGGCCCCGGCCGACATATTCACCATCAGCAGGATGAAACATTCTTTTTCCTTGAGGGAACATTTGACGTTGAGGTGGATGAAAAGCTTTATCACATGAATCCAGGTGATGTTGCTTTCATTCCAAAAGGGACAATTCACGCATTCAAAAATGTCGGAGACAAACGTGGTCGATTGCGGTATGTATTCTCTCCGGCTCTAACCATTGAAGACATGTTTCGCGAATTTTATCAAGCGATGAATGAAGGCCTGTTATCAGAAGAAGTAATGGCTGAGGTTGCCTTAAAGCATGGACAAGAGTTCGTTGGACCTCCATTATGATGACAACAAAAATTGAAATAAATAGCCACAACAAAAGCTAAAGCCAATTAAAACTGGCTTTAGCCAGAGTTGTTAGCCAAAATAGGGCATCACGAAACTTCATGGAGAACTGGGACGAAATACCTGAAATAGACCTTTATTCAGATGGAGGAGCCGAACCAAATCCAAGAAACGGCGGATTCGGAGTGATCATGTCCTACAAAGGCAAAAGGAACGAATTTTTTAAAGGTTACCGACTAACAACCAACAATCGCATCATCCAATTCAATAGAGTGGATTGATATTTTAATTTCAACTTTTGCCTTTACGGTCCTATTTTTAACAACCAAAAGATTAACTGCTTCTATTGTAGCCCACAGCACATGGAATCTGACCGCAATTCTCATGATTAACTATATTTATTAGGTTTGAGACATATCAAAACGTGTGGTAACATCAGATAAAAAACATAGGAATTCTCTGCAATCCGAAAGTTCATCATATTCTGGAAAGTCCGCTAAGTATAATTTAACTTAGAAATCGGTCTTGGCTCGTAGGTCAAGGAAAGCAAGCTGCTATTCACTCCCTAGGTTTTTTATCAAGGTCGTTAGCGAGCATTAAACTAAAAATACTGGACCCAAATAAATATATGGTCATGAAAAAACTCGTATTAGTTACCCCTCTAGCCATCCTTATAGCTTGCGCTTCACCAGAAGTTAAAGAAGAAAGCAAGCAATACACCATTGAGCAATTCTACAAGAATATCAATATCTTCGGAGGGAGCTTTTCCTCGGACGAATCAAAACTACTCATCACCAGTAATGAGTCCGGTGTGTACAATAGCTATGAATTGGCAATTGATGGTTCATCGCAGAAGCCACTAACAAATTCAACGGAAGAATCTTATTTTGCTCAATCTTACTTTCCAGAAGATGATAGATTCTTATTCACTTATGATGAAGGAGGAAATGAAAACTTTGGATTGTATGTAAGTACTCATGAGGGTGTCCAGAAGAACCTCACCCCTTGGGACAGCACCAGAAATGGGTTTTGGGGATGGAGCAGAGATCAAAAGAGCATGTTCTTTTCCTCTAACAAAAGGGACCCAAGGTTTATGGACCTTTATGAGTTGCCAATCATTTCTATGGATGACGAAATTCCAACCGGTGAAATGATGTATCAAAATGACCAGGGATTGGATGTGTCCGCAATTTCCCCGAACAAAAGGTACCTGGCGTTATTACAACCGATCACAAGCGCCGATTCCAAAATGTACTTATATGATCGGGAAACCAATACGACCAAAGATATAAGTGAACACGAAGGTGATGTTCAATACAATCCTCAATTTTTTAGTCTGGATAATCAGAAATTGTACTTTACCACCGATGAAGGGTCTGAGTTTGTTTATCTCGTCAAGATGGATCTCGAATCGGGAGCAACTGAAAAAGTATTTGAAAGTAGTTGGGATGTGTGGTATGCATATCATTCCTATAATGAAAAATACCGAGTGATTGGGATCAATGAAGATGCGAGGACTAGGGTTAGAATTTTTGAAATAGTATCCGGCACTGAGATTGAAACGCCTGCAATAGAGGGCGGAAGTATTTCTTCTGTGAATATCTCAAAAAGTGAGAAAGTCGCACGTTTCACTGTCAGCACCTCCTCCTCTCCGAGTAATATGTACATTTATGATTTCGGAAACCGTGAGCTGAAAAAGCTTACTAACTCAGTCAATCCCGAGATGGACCCCAACGATCTTGTAGACGGGCGGATAGTCCGATACAAATCTTTTGATGGACTTGAAATTCCCGCTGTCTATTATCAACCCAAGTCCGCTACGCAAGATAACAAAGTACCAGCCCTAGTGTGGGTACATGGAGGGCCCGGAGGCCAATCCCGACTATCATATTTTGCTTTGATCCAATACCTGGTCAATCATGGTTACGCCATCCTAGCGGTCAACAACAGGGGTAGCACCGGCTATGGAAAGACTTTCTTTCACTTAGACGATAAGAATCACGGGGATAAGGACTTAAAAGACTGCATTGCAGGGAAGGATTTTTTGAAATCTACCGAGGTCATCGATACGAAGAAAATTGGTATCATAGGGGGTTCTTATGGAGGATATATGGTCATGGCCGCCTTGACTTTTGAGCCAGAAGCGTTTGAAATTGGGGTGAACATTTTCGGTGTGACCAACTGGTTACGAACATTAAAATCCATTCCTCCGTATTGGGAAAGTTTCAAAAAATCTCTTTACGATGAAATGGGAGACCCTAATACGGAAGATTCCCTAAGATTATTTAACATTTCCCCGCTCTTTCATGCTAAGAATGTTGTCAAGCCACTTATGGTTTTGCAAGGGGCGAATGATGTACGTGTTTTACAAGTAGAATCCGATGAAATTGTAGATGGTGTCAAAAACAATGGAGTACCTGTAGAATATATAATTTTTGATGATGAAGGCCATGGTTTTAGAAAAAGAGAAAATGAGATTGATGGCTATGGTAAGATTAAAGAATTTCTGGATCAATATTTAAAGACCGGAAGATCTGAATAGCTCGCTAACAAAAGATAAAAATGAATGCTTGTTAGCGGTTCTTCGCGGGCCTGAGTACAAAACAATAATTAGTACATTTTGACAGGTAAACACGCACTTATTTTATCAAGGACGTTGGCAGCAACCGAAAAGTAATATGGAAAGCTATTTTAAGAGGTTTTTTATTTGGCATTTCTTAATTCTAATAACTGGCGTATTCATAAGCTCATTTACCGGACAGCCTCTGATAACTGTCTTCGCTTTTGTTATACTATTGGAATTATTGCTTTACTTTCTAGATGCCAAATATCTTCCGAAAAGAAAAACTGAATTAGCCAATAAACTGATTGAGATTTTCAAGGCAGAACCTTTTTCAAAAGGAGTACTGAAATTCAAAATAGGTGCATTTGACTTATTTGCGGAGATAGAAGTAGATTTCAAACTTGGTTTTCAAATTGCTAATGTTGAAACAGTTAGATTTCATATTCCAAGAAATCAAATTGATCGATTAGCGACAAAACCTGGATTTGAATTGAAGGAAGATAAAATTGATGGGATTCAAACCTATAATATGTATCAAACGGATGGTATGGGGCTGAAACGTGCAAAGGAAAAATTAGAAAAAATGATTTAGGAAGTAAAGCCTACTGCCAACATTAAGTATAAAATCATAGCCGCGCAATGCATACACACGAACCAAAGCAGCGATTCATACATTGACGTTGTGTCTAATTGCCCTTAGTAAAACAGGATTGGATAGTATAAATTACGGGCGGTTCAGCGTTTAGCCGAAGGCCTATAGGACTGCAATCCTGTGTTGTGCGGCGCGTGCCTACGCCTCTGCGGATGGCTTAGAACTCCTGCCTTCTAAACCTCGAACGATCACATACGCAATCAGCGCAAAAACGAAGAACACCAGCAGTAGCCATGCGATGCTTTGCAAGGTGCCGATGGCGCACCGATATACCTCTAGTGTCCAACGTTCCGCATTAAGGACTATAGCTTCGGCATCCTCCGGCCGCGGCGTGATGTACTTCTCAAGATCCCAAACCCGAACACCACCGGAAATCCCGACGACGTAAATCGCGAATGTCAGATAACGCCACCAAGCCTTGCTAATATCCTCGGCAACGATCCGACCAAGAATTGTGATGATTGATTTCCGGAATAGCCTGACCACCACAAACGATACGAACACGGCGATCGTGAAAGTCACCACTAACAAGATTATGAACATTGTATCTCCTCCCTTAAGTCAGCAATATGGACCAACATATATTCTACCGCCAATAGCAGTAATACTGGCAAGATAAGATATAAGATGTAGTGGCGCAAAGAACATCCATAGCAACCAGCCAGGCACAACAACGGCTATAAGTAATGCTCGTGAAGTGCATATGGCAAGCTTTTGACTTCTTCACCGCCTTGTGATTCATAGTTGAAAAAATGGACGCCACAGCTCAGAGCCGCCGACTGTTAGCGTTCATTGGAAAAGGATATATTAGATGAGAATAAGCGTGAAAATTCTGCGTGAAATCTACTTAGGTAAGAACATATGAAAACCTTACCAATAAAGCCTCTGGTCGTCCTGCTGATTTTCGTTTGCCTTGCCATGCAATTACTTGCCCAGCAGCAGCGAAGACGTTTAGCATGGATAATAGGCAATGCGTCCTATCAGCATGGCGGTTCGCTAAAAAACCCTGTGAATGATGCCAATTTAATTGCAACTACACTAGAAGATCTTGGCTTTGATGTCATCAAGGAGACCGATGCGGGGCTTAAGGATATGCAATCCGCTTTTAAGGGGTTTGTAATTTTCTTAAACCCGGACTACCTTTCTAGCTGATCGTCCCGTGTGGGTTTCCACTAGTTCGAAGTATACTTTTGTGCCTTTCTCAAGCGTTCGGTAGCCTTCGCCAGGTATTGCCGTAAAGTTGAAGAAAATAAGTTCATCCAGTTCATCGCAATTTATATACCCATTCCCGGTCTTTTTATCGAAGGACTCAACTAATCCTTCGAATCTGACCTGGTCTGACTCTTCATGATGGTCCTCAAGCCATGTTTGCTGAGGAATACGAATCTTCTTTACATGCGGGGTATTGAATGCTTCATAAGAATAGTAGTCCATCTCCTGCATAATGGATCTTAGGTCCTGTCTAAGATCTTCCAAGGTGGGGCGACCTACAAAATACCATCCATTGTAAACCTTATGAATTTCCAAATTTGGTCTCAATACAAAAGTGAATGGGAGGGCTCGGTAGGCATATTCTCCTTCTGTTTCATCCAGGATATTCAATTCCTTAATGACCTTTTGATCAGTATCAGCAAAGAAGGTCCAGCTTGCGCCAAGGCCTGCGCGAAAGGCAGCAGACACTTGAGGCGTATCGGCGCTTACAGAAACCACACTACAGTAATTGACTTTTAGTTCGTTTTGGAATTCTTGAATCATTCTAAACTGCTGTTGATCCCTGGGGCAGAAGAAGCCACGGGAGAATATGACAATGACCGGGTAACCATCCTTGAAGCCATATCTCTTATCCGCCTCATTTTGTCTGGTGAATGTGGATAACTTTCGAAGTTGACCATTCTGATCTGGAAGTTCAAAATCCGGAAATGATTGGTTCGGTTGGAGGGTACTTGGCATTGGCCTTTGTATTTTTTAGGTGTGGTAATTTCTTTCCCTATAAATTTTACCATCCTTCCATTCAGTTGCAACTATTTGCTCCGAAACCATCGTGCTTCCATCTTTTAATTTAACGGTCATTACTGCATCACAATAGGAATGAGATCCGTTGATCCCATAATCCCTACTTCATAGCCAATGAATTCTTCCAGGTCATTGTTTATAAAGTCATCTTCGAATTTTACACAAAAATGGAGCAAATCAGGCAGGTCTTGACCCCTTTGCAGGATTGGGGCGGTGGCCAAGGGGCATCAAGCTGGCTTATCGCGGGGGGCCACCATGGTGAGCAACGCCCGCGGATTTCCAACCAGGATCTGGTCAATCTCTTCCTCGCTGACTCCGCGCACGCGCATCTGTGGGACGATCTCAGCCAGGATGTAGTGGTATCCATGGCCTCCCCATTTGGCCAGTCGGAATGCCTGCGCCATGTCGTGGCTGATCAAGATCTGCTCAGTCCAACCTTGCTCGATCATCCAGCTGATGTCAGCCACCCTCCCGGCGTCGTTCGGGAGGTGAACCGCTAGGTTGTGGGGATAGAATCCAGATGAGTAATTTCCGAAGAGGTCGTAGGACAAGTAGGCCCCAGTCTCAGCGATCTCCCGCAGCGTGTCCCGGTTGAAGACCGTGCGGTCAAGGTGCGCGAGCACGACGCGCTGCAGATCCGTACCGGCCGCGCTAAGTACGTCGAGGATTTCCATCGGGGCGGTCTCTTCCCTTCCGGGGTGAACGAAGATACAGGCACCGATTTGCCGTTGGGCCTGGGCGGCTGCACGAAGACACTTTCGCTCGTCGTCGTGAAGAGGCGAGGAGCAGCCAATCTCTCCGATGACCCCAGCTCGCACCCCGGTATTCCTGCGGTGCACGACGCCCTTGCCGGTGGAACGCGATTCCTCCTCGGCCGCCGCGCCTTCGACAAGGTCGGCGACAATCATCTCGGTGATCTGGTCCTCCTGCCAATCGGAGAGCGCTCGCGGATGAGCTGCTGCGACATAGAACCCGCAGCCCATCACGACGTGGACCCCGGCAGCCCGGGAGATCCGCCTGAGCCCGACAGGGTCACGGTAGATGCCCGACAGGGTGAGGTCGACCATGGCCTGCCCCCCATGCTGCTTAAAGAGCCCGAGCTCCTCCACTGCGGTCTCCACGCTGTCAAGCCTATGGTGAGCCGTGCTGAAGTCGGAGTAATTTCGGCAGTACGCAGCCGCCTCAGCCGACACGGGTCTAGCGTAGAAGCCACGGGCGGTCGCCGTGTTGGGCGGAGGAAGCAGTTCGGACAAGTCGATGAGGAGGTGCTCGTGTGTGAGGCAGACCCCAAGCGTTCCAGGATCAATCAATCCTGTGACAGTCTGGATCTTGCCAGTGAGGTCAGCGGGCAACCGGTGGTCTACATCCCCCATTTTTTTCTAGCCTGTGTATGCACCGGTGATATTGTGGACATAAGGCGCCGGAGCGGCGCAGGCGCTGCCGCCGCTCGCGGGCATTGGGCGCCAGGATGCTGTGATCGCGCACCAGGTTGAGTCGAGGCGGCGGGATCAGCATGGAGGAATGGGAGCGCAGCCGATTATCAAGATTTAAGAGTTTTGACAAAATCAATTCAGCTAGTTTAACGGTTTGAAAAAATAGGTCTCAATCTTTACTAAAAATTACGGTGATAATGTATAACTATTTTTCATTTCATTCAAAAAAAGAGAAGCTCAAAATTACTCGGCGGGGCTTGGCTGCGGGCTTAAAGGAAGTGTGGCCAGAATGGTTGCTTTTAGATTCTACCCGTGAATCCAGATTGAGTTTTGGTAATTTGATTTTCCTCGCAATAGGACTTTATAGACAACATATGATCCTTTTTCCAGATTTCTGACCTCCCAATGGCCAGCGAGTCCTATTTTTGGACCAGACCACTCAATAGTTATAGTTATATGGAGTGTTTGAGAGAAGAACTCTTTTTGCGTCTGCCAAAAAGAAAAATCTATTAGGTGATCAATATTCCATCTCATATTCTTTGATCAAGACATCAAAGGATAATCCCAATTTTGGACCAAGTGCTCGAATAACTGGAAGAGTTAGAGGTCTCCGTTTATTCAGAATATTCGAAATAGTTCCTCTACTACTCGCGCCGATAAGGTCCATCAAATCTTTTTGATGAATATCCATTTCGGCCATTCTTATTTTAATGGCTTCAATTGGATCAGGCGCTTCAATTGGATAATGTTCTGTTTCGTATTTATCGATCAGGGTAACTAACACTTCGGCCAAATCATTCTCAGCCGTTCCCTTGGGGGCATCAAAAACTTTCTCCAACTGCTTAAGAGCTTGCTCGTAATCTCTTTCCGTTCTAAGTGGTTTTACATTCATATTCATATAGTTATAGCGTCGATTCTATCATATTCGGGAATGAGTACCAATAAAACGAATCCAGGCCCATTGCATTTGGTAATTGAATTTGATTATTAATCGATACTTGTTACCACATATGTTGAACACGATTCTGTTGTCGCCAATTACGCTCGCATTTCGGTACTGGGCCTTGACTTCATTACTGGATTTCCAATTAGCTTTCATAGTCACTTTGTACCAAGTTTTCAACGATTCCTCACTACCCGGGTAGGTTTCCCAGAATTTCCTCAGTTTCTTCCTTGATACAATATTCCGCATTAATTCCTACGGTAAGGTGGGGAAAATGTTTTCAAATTGAAAACATTGTTAAGATAATCTATCGTGGTTTGGATTTGGCCCATTGCTGTGCGGATCTAAAATTCCGTGGACCGCACAATAGTTTGTTTCCTTATATGGAAACTTTTTCTTATATTAGATCGTATGAAATATTGGGTTACTAATTGACCAACAACTTTGACATCCATTACTTGCCACAGGCAAAAAAGTTCTTGAAACGTATTGATCGAAAAGCGGCTACCGCCATTTTACGTGACATGGAAGTTGCTCGGAAAGTGCAGAACGCTAGGTTTTTCAAGAAGTTGAATCCCCTGGTTTGGGAATTTAGAACCAAACACTCCGGCAGTCTCTATCGAACTTTAGCATTCTGGGACAAAGAAGAGAAATCATTGGTTGTTGCAACTCATGGATTTATTAAGAAGGATCAAAGAACCCCCGCCAGGGAAATAAAGAAGGCAGAGCAGTTAATGAAAAGATACTACGATGAAAAGTAATAAAATGAAAATTGAAGCCATCGAGAGCGTCATTGATGAAATAGTAGGCTCCAAAGGCACCAAGGAACGTGACTTGTTCGAAATTGATGTAGATGCCCATGCAATTGGCGCCAAAATACGTCAACTGCGAGAGGCGCAGGAACTAACTCAATCTGACCTCGGATCATTGATTGGAGTGAACAAAACACGAATCTCTAAAATTGAGAATGGCGACATGAACGTTACCATAACAAGTTTGATCAAAGTGTTCAGGGCGTTCAATCTCGAACCAAAGATTTCCCTTAAGTCTAAAGCCACTGCCTAATAGGCGGCCGTTTTGGCCGCTATTTAGCATAACGCTAATTATGTTTAACGGAATGCAGTTCTGCTACCGGTGTGGAATAAATCCAAATCCGGTATCTTCGTTGGGTGTACTTCACTTACGTTTTGCAAAGTCAAGAGGATGGCAACAATTATTCCGGTTATACCAAGGATTTGGATTTAAGAATGAAACAGCATCACCAAGGTGAAGTTCAATCGACCAAACACCGGAGGCCATTGAACTTAATCTACTACGAAGCTTGTCTAATAGAGGAGGATGCAAAACGGCGAGAGAAGTATCTCAAAACTCATTACGGAAAAATGTTTTTAAAGAACAGGCTCAAATCTTATTTCACAGGGGCGAGCGGCTATTTAATATAACGTCAAATTACTCGTCCCCACAAAGCCAGCACACATGCCAACCACACGGTCATGCGCCTCAGGCCCTCATGAATCTCGCAAAGCCTCGATTTATATAACAATCCGAAGCACAGTGATTCCATTAAGGAGCGGGCGGGATTGCGCCAGGTATTTACCCGAGCCGCGTTAGCGAGGGCGAGCGAATCCCAAGGCTTTGGTTGGGAGAGCGCAGACCTAATATGAATTATATAATCAATCCTTGATAGAAGCTTCGGGGTATGACCCGTGATTTGCTTAACATAAATCCTAATGTTACTTCCCTAAGGCTGAAATAACGGATTTATGTTAAATACTCCCTGCGGGTCGTATTACGTAAATCCCTGGGATTGTTATATAATTTATCTTATGTTAAATACACTATAGCTATACGCATCTACCGCACAGAGGCCTGTTGTCCCTTTGATCCTATGCCTCCACCCCTGGACATCCATTCAAAGATGTTTTTTCTAAGATTAAAAAAATCCTTATTTTTCAATTAGGATGGCTCCGATACAGTGAAATAAACATGTCTTCTCCCAAAACGAACCATAAGGATATTCAAAGCAAGCTAGGGCCCTATGAGGTCATCCTGGACATAAACAATGCCATTGTGTCCAAGCTCAACTATGAGGATCTGTTTAACGCCATAGCCAAGACGCTAAAAATCAATTTCCCATTGGACTGCACCGCAGTAACAATATTCAATGCGGAAGATGATGTGTTCGAAGTAACTGCTATCGAACCATTTTCGTCCTCCGTAGAATTGTTTTCGGGGTATGAAATTCCTCGTAAAGGAAGTCATATGGAATGGGTCTGGAAGAACAAGCGGCCTTTGAAGGTAAATGATATTTCGAAGAACGAAAAGTTCCTAACCGATAGAACGCTTCTGGATCAGGGACTGAAATCATATATTATTCTGCCCCTGATCAGTAGAGGCAAGTGTATTGGGACTTTCAATATTGGAAGTGTGGAAACTGCCAGATACGACCAAGGGGACATTGAATTTGCCGAAGCGGTTGCGAATCAAATCAGACTTGCCATTGAAAATGTAAAGCAGCACAATGAAATTCAACAATTGACCCAGAAGCTGGAGAAGGAAAATGCCTATCTGCAGGAAGAGATAAAGCTCACCCACAACTTTGAGGAAATAGTTACCCGTAATAAACGATACAGGAAGGTGCTGGGCAGTATCGAGCAGGTAGCGGTTACCGACGCTACGGTGTTGATCCTGGGAGAATCGGGTACGGGAAAGGAACTACTTGCCAGGGCAGTGCACAGTAGAAGCAAAGTGGCAGGCAAAGCGTTGGTTAAAGTGAATTGCGCAGCTTTACCGGAGAACCTTATTGAAAGTGAGCTATTTGGTCATGAGAAAGGCGCGTTTACCGGAGCCCTGGCCTTAAAGACTGGGCGGTTTGAATTAGCGGATGGCGGCACAATATTTCTGGATGAGATCGGCGAGCTTCCCCTTCAGTTACAATCCAAACTATTGCGGGTGTTACAGGAAGGCGAGTTCGAACGATTAGGCAACCCCAGGACTTTGAAAGTAAATGTACGGGTGATTGCTGCCACTAACAAAGATCTGGAGAGAGCAGTGAGCAAAGGGGAATTTAGGGAGGACCTTCATTATCGAATCAACGTCTTCCCGGTCACCTCCATCCCACTACGGGAACGCAAGGACGATATTCCCCTTTTGGTCAGCCACTTCTGCCAAAAACATAGCCGCATCTTCGGAAAGAATATTTCCACAATTCCCGAAGATGTTATGCTGAAATTGCAGCGCTACGATTGGCCGGGAAACGTGAGGGAGTTGGAGAACGTCATAGAGCGGGCTATCATCATCAGCCGCGGGAAAAAACTGGATCTGGGAGATGTGGACCTAAGCGGAAAGAAGGCTTTGGAAGGTGGCAAAATCCTTTCTTTTCAGGATAACCAACGGGCCCACATCATAGCAGTATTGGAACTCACAAACTGGAAGATAAGCGGACCTAACGGCGCTGCTCAACGACTGGACCTTATCCCCAAGACTCTGGAATCCAAAATGAGGAAACTGAGTATCAAGCGACCTGTGCTCACCTAGAGATCCAGCCTAAACGATGCCATCCTAAGTCCCTTTATTTAAGGTAATCCCTTAAATAAAGGGACTATTCATTCCGTTTCGATACCCCATTTACGTCGCAATAAACTGATCATCAAGCACTTGACCGACCTGGCACGAGGTTTGGCTAAAGATAGCCATGTTTAATTCTCAAAAAACTAAAATGAAGTAAAAATGGAAACACAAGTAATCAACCTACAAGACAGAGTAGTAGCTCTGGATCAACAAGTGGTAGAAGGGAAAATTTTAGAGGCGGTAGATGCCTTCTTTCATCCCGATGTAATCACCAAAGAAGGTAACGGTATTGAAACCCGCGGCCTTGCTGAGAAAAGGGAAAAACTGCAGACCTTCTTTCAAGGCATCAGCAGTGTTAATGAAATCACACTACACAGCCAGGGGGTTGGAGAGGATGTCACCCTATCGGAATTCACTTTTGACCTGACCCAAACCGACGGCGGCCATATTCTTTGGAACGAGGTTCTAAGGAGAAAATGGCAGGATGGCCTGGTCATAGATGAGAGATACTATACCGCCGGTTAGCTAAAATGACTTAAACTTTAAAAACCAAAAAACTATGAAACATTCAAAATTAATGATCACGTTAGTGGGTGTGGCCGCGGCCCTTGTGGCTGCCCGGAGCACCATGGCCCAGGAGAATACACAGTATTACAACCTGGACGATACCAAAATTGCTTTAGGTGGATACAGTCCCGTATCGTATTTCCAAGAGGACCGAGCCGAAAAAGGCAGTAAGCATTTCAAATCCCAATTTGAAGGGGTTGCCTATTATTTTACCAGCCAGGCTCAAAAAGTAGCTTTCCAAAAGGATCCAAACAAATATGTTCCTGCTTACGGTGGATGGTGTGCGTTCGGAATAGCAGTAGGTGGGCTGTTCAGAGCGGATCCTGAAAACTACAAAATCGTAAACGGTCAACTGTTGGTCTTCCTCAATGATTTGGAGGTTGATGCCCCGGAAACTGTGGAACGAAACTCCCAACGGGGACGTCGTGCTTTCTGAAAAAGCCAAAGCTAATTGGGTTTATTTCAGGCAAGGACAAAGACCTCCTGAAGGAATTTGATTACCAGTTGGACTAAATCCTTAACCTTTAAATCTCAACAACCATGAAACATTTAGAAATATTAGATGGCGAGCAAGCAATACAGGAATCAAGTGCCATTTCGGAAGAGCCTGGAATCCTGATCGCCAAGACCGTCCAGATCTATATCGATGGGGCCAAGTCAGGCAGAGGCGCTGACATGAAGCCCGCATTTCATAAGGACGCGACGATTTTCGGCTATACTGGCACTGACCTGTTCGCAGGCCCCATCCAGTTGCTCTTTGACTGGAATGACCAGAACGGTCCGGCAACCAAGCTCCAAGCGCGGATCGCCAGCATCGATATCATTGACACGATCGCTACCGTCCGGCTGGAACTTGACAACTGGACAGGCTTCCGGTTCACCGACCTGTTCACGCTGCTCAAAGTCGACGGGGACTGGAAGATCATGAATAAGGTCTTCCATGTTCACCCGTAAGGGATCAGCCATTGAAGCTGCCTGATGGATAAAGAGGGTCAGGGTCAATTTCCCACAGGGGGGATTTCTCTGATCGCTCTTTCCGCCAGGTAATAGAAGACTGATCTGATAATAACAAGGTAATCTCAAATCTAAAAAAGTAGGATAATGACACAGAAGAAACAAAAAGTAGTGGTAACCGGTAGCAGTAATGGCAATGGGATATATAGCCTACGGGCCTCTTTGTCCCTTTGATCCTATTGCCTCCACCCCTTTTGATTGCCCAGAGTTACACCTAAACCACACCTATAACCCCGACCAAACAAACCCCGTTCTTTCCATTATACCACACTAAACACTCACACTCAATCTACAATGAATCCCTTGGAATTGGCCAACCGGTATATGGACATCGTTTTCTCCACTGGGGAGTTTGATGAATTACATGATGTCTTCACCGACACACTAAAGTTTAAGGGGCCGTTATTCCAATTTGAGAATCCATCAGATTATATACGTTCCCTCAAGCATGATCCGCCCCTGGATTTCAAATATGAAATAATACAATCGTTTGAGAACAAGTCTTCTGCTTGTTTGGTTTACAAGTTTTCTAAACCCGGTATATCAACGATGATGACTCAGACCTTCGAGATAACCGGGAACAAAATCAGTGGCATTTTACTCGTCTTTGACACCAAAGCTTTTACAAACCAGGCCACTGACAACAAAAAAAGGCGTTAACATGTCTGCTATTCGGAATCTTGATTGTCATACAGGAGAAATGCTATGCAGGAATTTTTATTAATACTCAAAGGCGATGGAATGAACCATCTTTCACCCGATGAACTGCAAGATATTATGGGTGAATATAAAGCTTGGGTAACTGAATTGGGTGACAAATACATCGGCGGACAAAGATTGGAGGAAAGTGGAGCATTAATCACCAATGCAAACGATGATATCATTACTGATGGGCCGTTTTTGGAATCTAAGGAAATTATTGCCGGATATTTTCTTATTCAGGCTAAGGACCAGGATGACGCTAATAGGATAGCCTCTTCTTCTCCGCATCTGGGGTTATATACGTTAGAAGTCAGGCCAATTGCATTTCCCAAAATGAATAAAGGTTGACTAAGAATAGTGAGCAATTAGTGGAACATCTTTTTCGTACTGAGTACGGAAAGTTGATTTCCTCCTTGACCCGCTTTTTTGGTAGTCCTCATATCCAGGTCGCAGAAGACATCGTACAGGAAACACTTATTTCTGCGTTGCATCACTGGAGTATTGGAGGCCTTCCTTCAAATCCCACCGGTTGGCTGATGCAGGTCGCCAAAAGAAAAGCCCTCAACCAGCTGAAACGGAACAAAATGATTCGAGAGCATCATAGGATTGAAGCGTCTTACCCCTATTCAAGCGGTGAAATCGGCTTTATTTTTCTTCCAAACGAAATCCAAGACAGCCAGTTACGGATGATTTTTACTTGTTGTCATCCTTCCTTAACCGTAGAATCTCAAATAGCCCTTACCTTAAAAGCACTTTGTGGATTTGGTGTGAAAGAAGTCGCTAACGCCCTGTTGGTTACTGACTCTACCGTAAGCAAAAGACTCTACCGAGCAAAGACAAGCATCCGGGAGTCCAATCTGCCTTTCAGTATTCCGCAAGGAAAAGAATTGGATAACAGATTGGAAACAGTGACTCTGACGCTTTACCTCCTCTTTAATGAAGGTTATAATTCCACGGTCAGCAACTCGGTTATTCGAAAGGAACTTTGCCTTGAAGCGATGCGATTAACAAAATTGCTGGTTGATCATTTTGCAAAAAACCAGAAATGAAGATCCCTGATTAGTGTTGACCACTTTTGGTTAATAATTCATCATTAAATATGGACAATGAAGGTCTTCGGTTAATTGGCAACAAGGACCAGTCCTTTTCAAAATCCATGGGTGAAACATCGTTTAAGTTTTCATGGGTTCTTTTTTGATTATAATGGTCAACCGCTCTTTTGACATACCTTTTCAGTTGATAGAAATTGGTCGGCTTCCAGTAATGCAAATATTCTTCTTTCAAGGTCCTGTGAAAGCGCTCTGCATACGCATTATCCTGAGCGGTTAGCCCCATGCTGATATCACATCGGTTGGATTTTAGTAGGTCTACATATTCTTCGTAGATGTATTGACCTCCTCTGTCGGAATGATGGATCCGGGGAGGAGGATGATCTTTCAAGGCAATGAGCAATGCCTTTACGTTCGCTGTAGCCCGCATATGATCCGATACCTGGTAGCCTACTATTTTTCGGGTATAGACATCCAGAATAAAGACCCCGTAATAAAACCGGTTTCCCACTTCTATGAAGGTGATGTCTGATTGCCAGACCGTTGAAGGAGACGTTAGTTCAAATCCTTTGATCAGGTTTGGATAATAAAGCTTCGAAGCCCGGGTAGTTCGTTTATAGTTCTTGGCTCTTCTCAAACGGTAACCAAGACTCATTAAAAGGTCTACAAAGCGATCTCTGCCGATAAATCCGGGTTTTAAGGTCCGGTACATTTTTTCCACCCCACAACCAGGATGTTCCTGGCGTATCCCATCAGCTTCCAGGACCAGCTGTTCTACCTTTTGATCAAAGACAGCTTGCCTGGTTGCATACTGATGTATTGCCTGTTTGCTGATTCCTATGGCACGATAGAGCTGATTCATCGAGAAATTTACTTTCCTTTGGTTTTTCCGGAACCAGTTGATTGTGGGGTGTCGAAGTTTTTTTTCAGATCGATATCCAATTCCTCCTTGGCCAGATCGATCATCTTTTCGTAATAATCAATCTTGATCTGTTTTTGACCTACCACACGTTCCAACTCCTTAATCCGTTTTTCTAAATCGTTAACCTTTGATGTAGTGCTTTTTTTCATCTCCAGAATTCGATAGCCTCTCTCGTTAAAGGTAGAGAATTTGTAGATCCAACGGTAAATGTTCGCGTTGTTGATCCCATGAAGTTTCTCCAGTTGAGGGACACTGTACTTTCCACTTTCAAATTCCGTAACAATGGCCCGCTTCAATTCATCACTGAATACTCGCTTCTTTCGAATGGCTTTTTGGGTTGCTTTCATATAAGTCGATCGTTTAAAAAGTGGTCAACCTATATCAGGGACGTACAAAACTCTGCGCACTGCTTTCGCTTATGTGTTTTCATTACAGCACGGTTTGATGCACGCATAGACGACCGCGGAGCCATTGTCCTATTTGAAGATCAAAATCGTGCACTCTGGAATAAGGAGTTGATTAACCTGGGAATCCAATATCTAAAAAAATCTATAGCTGATACCTCACTCTCGGCTTACCACATCGAAGCATCTATTAGCGCTGAGCACTGTCTGGCGGAAAGTTTTGAGACGACCGACTGGCAGAGCATTTACGATCAATATAAACTATTGGAAAAATTAAAGCCAAACCCAATTACTACCTTGAATTTGGCAATTATCCAAAGTAAGCTAGACGGTATCAAATCGTCATTGGATTTGTTAAACAAATTAGCAAAAAACAAAGTACTAAGTCACTACCATTTGCTTCCAGCCACCCAGGGAATATTCAATATGAAGCTTGGCAACTACAAAATGGCAATACACTTCCTGGGCCAGGCAAAGGGCTTGATGCATTCTCTTGCCGAAAGTGAATTCCTGGATAATAAAATTTCGGAATGCAAAAAGTTGCTCCCAACGGTCTGACAGTCGGGAGTAAATCCCCTTGGTTACCAGGGCTGACCTTCACCTTTTTCACAATAAGATGCCAGGCTTTTCACAAAATGTTCCCAGCCTGTTTTGGTCATTTCAAAAGGCTCCTGCCCTTCCCAATTTTTTTCGAAATCAGCGTGAGAAAAGATAACCTCGGATCCTTCCTGAGATTCTGAAATCTCGGTAATGATCTTGGTTCCAAGCCAGGCAGGATTTCCGTTCTCGGTGCACTCCCAAACCACTTTCTTATTTGGAATGAGTGTTTGGGTCCGAAATCCCATCTCGACGATTGTACCCTCCTTGTTGAACTTTAAAAGAGAGTCCATTCCCTCAGTATCGCCCACCTTGCAGTCCTTTGACCACCACCCGTTGATGCCTTCTTCAGTAGAAACAGCCCGATAAATGACCTCAGGAGAAGCCTTGATAGTTAAGTTGTGCCTAATGTCCATTTTCGTAAGTTTTAGTATTAACAAACTATTTATACTGATGACAATCGAACCTGTAAGTTCAGGACGAGCATTGGAAAAAGTTATAGGTTCAGGAAGTATGGATGTGGTGACCCCGGGGACGTTCGTCAGATAATAAGATTGCCACCACGCCACAACCCCGAACCAGGCACCTCCGTTCTTTTAATTAGCACACACTCTACACTTGAACTCAAATTGTATTGCGTTACCTCGTCCAAGCCAAACTAAAACCCGGCAAATCAAAGGATCTCCAACGAGCTATCCGGGATCGTTCCCTGGGACAAGGATCCGTGGCTGGTGGTGAATATATCCGCAATATGTGCAAAGCGCGGAAGCTGGAAGATAGTACGGTCACCTGGGTTGAGGTTTGTTACTGCCCCACGCCGCTGCAGGAGGAAAAACCGTACTGGGAGGAATATTTTCAGCTTCTCAAGATCAAAAACGCCCATAAGCGTGATCGTTGCAAGGATTTGAGCGGCATCGAGCCCTGGAGCTGCTCAAATTGTGATTGTACCGAGCAGCTGGAAGAGCGAATGAAAACTTGGGGAAAGGAGTTCCTGCCCGGTTTATTAGCTAATAAAGGGGAATGATTTGCACATTCCGGCTACGACTGCACGAAGCCGTCCCGGCGAAGCAAGGCTCGGCGGCGGGGAAGGGAATGAGGTCCGGGGTCGGTCAATTCTCCTGATGATCAATGACCCCCACTGGGTCTCCCCCATGTCATAGCTGCTCTCATTCAAGACTATAATATTGTTATAGGGCGGGAAGCCCCTCTACTGGTAATTTGGGGGTTCTTTTCTAGTATTGATCAAGTATTCAATATAACTATTGATTAATTGAATCATTTTTATTAAATCGCATTTCCGACAATAAGTTGACGATGGATAAGAGAGAATTCAAAGATCAGGTCTACAGTGAAATCTCCGGTTTGGCCAGGGCCCTATCCAATCCCCATCGAATGGAAATAGTTGATCTGCTGGCAAACGGTAAAAAGACTGTAGAGCAAATAGCCAATGAAGTTCATTTATCGGTAGCCAACGCCTCTCAACACTTACAGAATCTAAAGAGCCAAAGGTTGGTCAAGGCCAGTCGGAAAAAGAACTTCATCTTCTACTCATTGATGAATGACGAGTTTGTCACGGTTTGGCACGCGCTCAGGAATTATGTGCTAATGGGCAACCAAGAGGTGATTCAATTGATCAAGGATTTCAGGGAGGAAAGAGATGCTCTCCCAACAATATCCATGAAGGAATGGATCCACAAAAAATCTGGTAAGGATTTTGTCTTGTTAGACGTTAGGCCCACCCAAGAGTATGAGGACGGCCATCTGCCGCATGCAGTTTCGGTCCCATTGGATAAAATCCACGAGATGTTGCGAGGAACAGATAAGGGTAAAAAGATCGTAGTCTACTGCAGAGGTCCTTTATGTGTTTTTGCTGACGATGCTGTGCAGGTCATTAAGCAAAAAGGGTATGATGTATCCCGGCTAGTGGAAGGGTTTCCAGACTTGAAGATTCTTGAAACCCAACGATAACTTTAGAAAGTGGTCAAAAGTTGAGCTGAATATATAATCTCATGAATGATAACATAAATATCACCATGTCAACTCTTAGAAGTTGGCTGGAAAATGATAAAAAGGTGTACGTGCTTGATGTGAGGCTGAAATCACAGCGCGAGGAGTGGCAGATACCGGGTAGTGTGCATTGGGATGAGTATGATAGAATAAAACAGAATGATCCAGCAGCTTTCGACTCATTTGAATTATCAGACGAGATTCCCGTTGTCGCGGTGTGCAACTCCGGGAATGCCAGCCGCCTTGCAGCAAAACGATTGCGGGAAAAGGGAATCGAGGCCTATTCATTGGAAAACGGAATGAAGGGGTGGTCTTCGGCCTGGAATTCAGCAACAATACACTCCGACGATAGCACTAGCATTATTCAGCTTAGGCGGACAGGGAAGGGATGTCTGTCTTATATCATTGGATCGGAGGATGAGGCGATAGTAATTGATCCCTCTCTGGATCCGGAGCTATATACAAGCATTGCCTCCGAAAACGACTGGCAGATTAAGTATGTCCTCGACACCCATATACATGCCGATCATCTGTCCCGGGCAAAAGCGCTGGGCGGGAAAACAGGTGCTCAGGTCATGCTGCCGGCCCAGAATAGACTCTCATACTCGTTTAAACCTTTGGCGGATAAAGAGTTGCTCAAGCTCGGAAGCTCCGAATTAGAGGTGATTTATACGCCGGGTCATACCCATGAGAGTGCCTGTTATTTTCTTAATAAGAGCATACTTTTTACCGGTGACACTTTGTTCACAGATGGTGTTGGAAGACCCGATTTGAAAGCCACCAATGAGGAGGTGTACCAAAGAGCCAAACATCTCTATTATTCGCTACAGGGTATTTTGACCTTGCCCGGGGAAACAAAAATTTTGCCAGGTCACACCTCCAGGGCTGTTCCATTTGATGGCAAGCCCATTTACGCCCTACTCAAAGACCTTTACAAAAATGTAAGTATGCTGAATTTGTCTGAGGAAGAGTTTATCGAGACGATCGTCTCCAAGATTCCAAATACCCCACCCAATTACAGCAAAATAGTAGCGCTTAACCTGGTTGGTGACCTGGACAATATTGAAACCGATGAGTTGGAGGCAGGGGCCAATCGGTGTGCTATTAACTAAATGAATGCAGATGCAACAATTCTGGGCCTAAGGGAAAATTGGGCCCAGTTTACATTGCTGGTCCTCATCAACGGGTTTGTCGGGGGGATGGTGGGACTGGAAAGAACGATCCTACCCAAGATAGCCGAGGAGGAGTATCATTTGGTAGCCACCTCCGCCGTCCTGTCCTTCATCATTGTTTTTGGAGTCGTAAAGGCGCTCACAAATTTTTTTGCGGGAGCACTGGCTAATAGGGTTGGTAGAAAGAATCTGCTGGTCACTGGATGGCTCTTTGCGTTGCCCATACCCTTTATCCTCATTTACGCTCCCAGCTGGAACTGGGTAGTTTTTGCTAATGTTTTCCTGGGCATAAATCAAGGATTGTGCTGGACCTGCACAGTTCTCATGAAAATCGATCTTGTCGGCGAAAAAAACCGAGGACTGGCTATGGGGCTAAATGAATCCGCAGGCTATCTGGCGGTAGCTTTAATTGCTTTTTCCACCGGCTGGATAGCTGCAAACTATGGGTTGAAACCCCTTCCGTTTTATCTCGGAGTGGGTCTGTCGATTTTTGGTTTGTTAACTAGTTGGCTCCTGGTTAAAGATACCACTCACCACGTTGCTAAGGAATCAGAATCTAGCCAAGCGGCTTCATTAAGAAATATATTCTGGGAGACGACCTGGTCTCACAAGAATCTGGGATCTGTTACCCAGGCGGGCATGGTCAATAACTTGAATGATGGAATGATTTGGGGATTATTCCCGATTTTACTTGCCGCCCAGGGTTTCGACCTGGCCCAGATAGCATACATTGTCGCCGTGTACCCAGCCGTCTGGGGATTGGGTCAATTAATCACCGGGAAAGTAGCTGATCATGCAAACAAAAAGACAATGTTATTCTGGGGTATGCTGCTGCAGGGAATTGCTCTGCTCCTGATGACCTGGGCTTCAACCTTCAACCAGTTTATAGTTCTGTCCACCATCTTGGGTGTAGGTACGGCAGCTGTTTATCCCACCTTTTTGGCAACCATTGCAGATTTCACTCACCCAAATCAGCGCGCTGAGAGCATTGGGGTCTTTCGCCTGTGGAGAGATCTCGGCTATGCAGTGGGGGCAGTTTTGACCGGCCTCATCAGTGATTATTTTGGGATAAGTCAATCTATCCTGGTAATAGGGGGTCTAACCGTAATTTCAGCAATCATAATTGAATACAGAATGACATCAGGGGAAATTAGCGACCATGTCAAAGCCGGGAGGTGAATTGGACCTCACGTCCCAAACGTACTTTAGGGACGTAAGCTGGTTTGAATATTGAGTATTAAGTATCGATTATAGTACGCTTAAAATCAGATAATTAAGTGTTATCTATGGATTTATTAATTTAATATAATCTTTGATCAGTTTCTCTCCGGCCGCTGGCTTTTCTAGAGCAACACTAGCCAGCCTGCTAAGACCCCGGACGGAGATCTATTCTAATCCTTAATCCTAAAGAATGAATGAATGATTGGGGATCGCGGTTCGACGGCCGGTAATGGATCTCTCTGATAGTTACTTAATGCACGGATCCAATTGCACTCTTGTCATTATACTACTTCTCTTTCTCCTTCAACTTTTCTTCGACCGATTCATGCTACCTCCTAATCCAACAACCAACCTTCTTATTTATAAAAACCAGACCCGGAGCAAGTCCGTGGAGGAACTGAATTATTAGGCGTCAGCCAATTATGGGAGTGTCTCTTCTTCTCGCACAGACGCAACCTTTAACCGTGGTTTGATTGTATTATAAACTACCGGCACTATCGGTAGGCTCGCTTAATCAGATGGGAACAATCATGGAAGAATCAATGACAGGATTTTTTGGCCTCACAGCTCTCATAGCTGCTTTTGTCAGTTTTATGCTTACTATGATATTATTGGTAACGCGTAAACAAACCCGCATACCAGGTTCCAAAGAGAACAGAGTCGGATTGAAAGGCTAAAGGCCAGATAGCGCTATGCGCTGGTTCATCCTAAGGACCCACTGGGCTCAACAACCAAAGGCGAAATGCAAGATAGCGCTGTTCGCGGTTCGCAATTCGCAGGTCCACCAAAAGTACTTATAGGCGAAGCAGTCAACATTAACTTTAGGGTTTTGTGACATTTTTGTTACACTTATCGGTTAGCTTAGCCGCACAAATCCGGAGTTTATGGGCTTGACTAAGTGAGTCTAATGAGAAAAATTTGGTTCTCTTTACCAGTAACGGTTTTTGCCGCATGCATCGGAACTGACCTGGTTGAGGATCTGGTTGAGGAAAGGGTGATCATTCAAAATGTGATCACATCTTTTAAGATTGGCGATTCCTATCAGTTTAGGGCGACCTATTTTGACCACGCGGGAATCGTGTCGAACACCACCCTGACCTGGAGTAGCGGAGACGAATCGGTGATCACAATTGATATGGATGGTGTCGCTACCGCTGTTTCCCAAGGACTCACCACCATCACGGTGGCCATTACCGGCGCATCGTCATCCATAGAGGTCGCAGCCGATACCAACACAACTACGCTTCTTCAGGAGCGGATTGCTACATTGGTTACGGTTAGTTCCTATCCACTATCCGGGGATGTTACTTTAATGGATGAAGGGGATAGTTTTATAATGACGTTTTCGGATGATTTTAGCACTACTTCGGCTTTACCCGGCTTGTATGTTTATTTGACCAATAATCCCAATTCTATAAATAATGCCCTGGAAATAGCCAGGGTAAAGGATTTCAGAGGAGCTCAGAGCTATGATATACCGGTGGAAGAGGACTTTGGTCTTTTCACCTACAATTACGTGCTGTTCTATTGTAAACCTTTTGTGGTTCCCGTTGGATTGGGAGAACTCACACCCTAATCATGAAGTACCGCTGCCTCATATTACTGTCTCTTCTAGCCGCAGCCAACCTACATGCCGGAGGTGGCTGGACCTTGAAAAAAGGTACTGGGTTTTATAAACTGAGTCAATGGTGGGTAATAGCGGATCAACACTACACTAATACCGGAGGTATAGATCCTAACGGAACCAGGGGTACATTTAATACCAGCCTTTATGCTGAATATGGTATCTCAGATCGATTTAACGGGATCGTTTATTTTCCTTTTTTCAGCCGGTCTGTCTTATATGAACAAGTTTCCGCGACCACCGGGGAGGTAATTGCGGAAGGAGATGCCGTGAATTCAATTGGCGATACCGATGTCAGTTTCAAATATGGCCTGATTCAAAATAAGCCTATCGTACTCAGCGCAACTCTTACCTTGGGTCTTCCCCTGGGGAAAGCCGAGGGGGGTCGGGATGGATCGCTTCAGACCGGGGATGGAGAGTTCAATCAAATGATCGCGCTTGATGTGAGCCGGTCATTCGTCTTAGGAAGCACTTACCCCTATCTTTCAGCCTATGTCGGTTTCAACAACCGGACCAACGGTTATTCAGATGAGTTTATTTACGGGGTCGAGACCGGGATTACAATCAAAAAATTCACCGGCATTGTCAGGCTTTTCGGTGTACAATCCTTCAACAATGGCGATCCGACCTTCAATTCGCAAGGGACCAGTCTTTTTTCCAATAATCGTGAATACCTCTCCTTTTCACCCGAGCTGTCCTACTCCTTTTCATCCAAATGGGGTATCTCTTCCAGCTACGGCGGAGCAGCGCAGGGAAGATTAATTTTTGCCAGACCCTCCTATTCGTTTGGTATTTATCTGAAGACGTGACCGACTGGGCTGATCTCGGGTGAGGCGCAAACCTGACCGAAAGATCAATCGATTTTTCTGCCGTCCACCAGTTGAACCAGATCCCACAAGTTCTCATCAGATAAACCAATCAACAAATAAACCTTTCGGTCTTCCCAATGGAAAGGAATGGGGTACAAACTTAAAACTGACTATATTCCCACCAACAAAATAATCAATCCAGTCATGTCCTCAATATCCAATCCCAGACTGGCTTTATTGATCCTCTTCTTACCGATGAACTCGGCGTATTGTCAAGACCTTGATTCAATTTAAACCCGTAACAAACCCGTAATAACCTGGACGGCTTCCCGCCTCAGCCTCGGTCCAGTTTGAGAAATTCAACAATTCAACACAATTTAGTACGGTACTAATCCCTCCATGCCCAGACATTTCCTTATGTACGCAATTTGACCCAGATGCCATCCTTCGTGATATATCCAAAAGGCCAGCATTCCCCCCAGGGTTCTATGGCCATGAGGCATATCATAACCAACGTCGCGTTTCAGGTCCTCGGGGCTCAATGCGGCCATTTTTTCGAGCATTGGTACAGAGACCAATTGCCAGAACTCCTTTAGTTCAGCCATTGGGGGGTATTCGAGCTTCGGATCATAGGCCTTACGAAATAACTTGTACCAGGGATTTTCGATTCTGTCGGCTACCAATTCCAAAATGTGTGTCCGGGTCATGGTTAAGTGGCCCGCCAGCCAAATAACCGGATTGGCGTTATCCGAGATACGCTCTCTGGCTGCTTTATCATCCAGGCTAAAAACCCCTTCCCGGTAAAGTTTATTGTTATAGGCAAACAAATCTTTGATGGCTTCTGCTGTGACTTCCATTGGATTGAGATTGATTCTTGGATTAGAACGATATCGATGGAGAATTTGGCAAGATAAACCCGCAATGTCAACAGTTTTCATGCCTGGCCATTGGCCTATTGTCCTTGGAGATCGCTGTGTCCAAGCAACATCCCATTAGGAGTGAAGACAAATATCTGTCACTGAATCTGCATATCCGGCCTGAGTTGGTGGCTCAAGATTGATCTCGACCCGCCAGCAAAGGCAAAATTGAAGAAACCAAACTGCTCAACTCTTCAGCATTTACCGGTATTGAATTTAGCGCCATCCGATCCAACCACCAGGCCAGTACCCACGACAAAGCCGAGTGACCGGTCAGGGCTGGGGATTTTAGGATATGACCTCCTGGGTGGACTCCGATCCCTTAGCCGACGAGATTTTCATTAGCCGAAAAATGTTCCGAAAAAGTACTGAGTCAATTGGGGGGGGCAATATTTAAAGGGAGTGGATCAGAAACCAGGCAGTTTGTCCAGATTCATCCTCCGGCGTTTCGGGATAAGGTGTTACAGCCTTTAAAATGAACCGATAGGGCCTATCCTGGAACATCAGATCAAGTGTATCCGCAACTTTAAAGCCTGTTCCTGCCGGTGTACAGTCGCCCAGGCAAAAGTCGTAGCTGTCGTACAAGGACTGATCCGGATAGCGCAACTCGCTGGACACTACCACCTCTCCGAATCTTATACAGGTGACGCTGGTAGGGCATCTGCTTTCGCGGATGGTAGTAATATGAAAATTAAATGGCAGGGTGAAATCCTTCGGATCTTCAGATGCAACAACCTCGCCAGCGCGCGCCGAAAATTCTCCATCACCGCCGGGGAGCTGGAGGTCGGTTTCCAGCGCGTCCTGACAAGCGATGACTGCAACTATAAAGCCGATGATCACGGTTATCCGTAGTTTCATTTCAGTCCACCCTTCCTATAAGACCCGGTATTGTTGGTTTTGGTTGGAAGGCAAGTACTCTCCGTTCAGCAACCGAACATCCATATAGATAACTTGGTTCGATAGGAGCCTGAATTCCATGATATCCTAAGAACGATTAGCGAAATTCGATTTATGAAATATCCTCCTGCCGTTGATTCTTGGGCTCCGTTTTGACGCTCTTTACCAACCAACCTATATTTAGGATGAAGGCAGCTCTGGTCTTCAATAAATGCTCGACTAATTCCATTTGCATGCCGTAAGCTGCATTAGTCTGTCCTCAAGATCGATCGTTTTATATAGGGTTTTATTGTTTATGTGACTCGGAACTAATATGTTACCATGGCTATGGCATTTCTTTGGTCGTTAATCATCCCCGTATCGGGATCATAAATCCATTATTCCATGCCGATACGCAATGGACCATCCTAATCATGGTCTATTCTACGATTTGAATAATCCGACTCAGCCAGCGAGATGCCCATCCGCTCAAACATGACCTCCCACGCATGTGACCTGCTTGCCATATTGGGAGGAGTCTCAGCAAACTCCTGCTTGAAGAGCATTTCGGTCCGGCTTCCGGCTATTGATCTCAAACGAATGGTGACCAGGCTCTCCCCTACCTGACCTGGCAATCCTACGTAGTTCAAGGTGAAGATTAGTTCATTGGGGTTGTCAATGCGTCGATAAACTCCTTCGATATTGAAAGGTCTGCCGTTCTCTGAAGTGGGAACCAGCTCTAGAATGTATCCTCCCCCGGGTCTTAGATCAACCTCTGCCTTCCGGGTGCGGGTGTGGGGGGGCCGAACCATTCGGTTATTTGCTCCGGATAAGTCAACGCGGCGAATACGATAGCTGGGCTATGATCAAACTCAAGGGTTATATATACGGTTTCCATTCTTTAGGTTAGGGGACCAAAGACCGGTTATTTTCCGAAAGGCGAAGGGCGTTATGCATCGGACAGCCTTTTGCATGCCCATTATTTTCTTAAGTTCACCTACCTCTCCTCTCCCAATCTATCCAAAAAGAGTTTAAGACTATCGAAGCTATTCTTCCAGAGTGAATGATTTTTGGATATCCAGATGATCGCTTCTTCCAGGGGTTCCGGATTGAAGCTGTAAAATTGATTCCGTCCTTCCTTGCGGCGTACCAGAAGCTCTGCTTTTTCGATATGAGCCAGATGCTTTGAAATAGCCTGGAAACTCATATTATAGTCTTGTGACAGTTCTAACAATGAGAAATCCTTTTCTTTGATTCTTTCCAGTATGGAGCGACGGGTAGGATCCGACAGAACCGCAAAAACGCGGTCTAATCTTGTCTGATAGGTTTTAGGCATCTAGAACCAGTCAAATGCTGAAGCAACCATGGTGAGACTCTCCGCTTTGGGCGGAACTTCAGGCTGACTGGCCTTCAATTCTTGCCTAGACTTGTTGAAAGACTTAAGATCACTTAAGATCTTGGAGGTTTCGTCATCAGGAAATACGGCAAAGTGCATAAAGGTCCTGTGGTCCTCCAATTGGTATGAGCTGTATTTTATTCCGGCGTTGTTGAGATCGCGAAGGTCCGCCATAACCTGCTCTATGTTGCGTTTGTTAGTCTCAACATAATCGTCCTGGACGGTATATTGAACTCTTGTGATTTTCATTCAACGTAATGGTTTAGGATTAAATACGAATATTCAACCAAATAGTTGTCTTCTATAATTCATTGCTTTTGGTGACGGGGATGTCCTTCAGATGGCTCGATTCGGAGCCGATCTTGATCGTGTGGTTAAGTTCACAGTGACCTAGGCATTGAGTCACCTGCAGAAGCGTTGTGAAAGCGACTGTCCCGATTTGCCATGGTGCCGACCACCCATTTCGGAAATCCGGATGACGTAGAGAGCATAAATGCTGAAATGGCCACTGCCGGGGTCGATTATACTTTCAAATCTTATCAGGGAGCCCAGCACAGCTTCACCAATCCCGAAGTAAACGTAAATGGTCAGAAATTTGAGCTACGGCTGGTCTATGATCAGGCTGCTGACCAGCAATTATGGCAGGACATGCCAGTTTTCTTCGACAGGATTTTTACTGAGGAGATGTAGAACTGTTCGGTGCTGGACTATGACAATGTCACACCACTACAATTGTATACTGTTGCGCTGTTCCCTGGCAACCTACGACTACTGGTTTTTTTCCAATTCATCAAGCTTGAGGGCCATCTCCTGGGCCTTGTCGTTCATCTTCAACTTGGTATAAAAAACCTGCAAAGCGCTGGCCGCGTCGAGATCCTCGGAATTTAGCTCGAACGCTCTTTCCATATATGGAAGGGCTTCTTTTATGTAGGTATGACCTTTTTCGGCAACTTCCGCTCCGTTCTTTTGATACTGTTTGATGTCCATGGCACCCACCTGACGATAGTAAATGTTAGCCTTTTCATTGTACAAAGCAGCCAGATTGTAGTTGGCGACCAAATCGTCATCCTTGATCTCGAGCGTTTTTTTATAGTTGCTTACCGCGTTATCAAATAGATCTTCAATCTGGTCCGGATCAACATCTTCTTTTTCCATTAGCGACTTATGCTCATTGTCGAGAAGCACAGCCAAGTTCAGATATAGAGCAAAATTGTCCGGCTCTTCGGCGATCTGGGTCCTGATTTTGCTCTTGGCCTCATCTAACTTATCCATGTTTAGCAACAATTGGATCTCCTCCTTGGCAAAATTATTGTCTTCAGGAAATGCTTCCTTGGCCTTTCTGACCATCTCTAATGCCTTTTCATCATCCTCATTTACAGTACGTTCCAGAAAAATAATACTGTTCCATACATCAGCACCACCATACCCATTCTCTAGGCAGATGTAGTAGTGCCTTAAGGCCACATCATATTGCTCAATTTGCTGGGTAGCAACGCCGGCGTATAGGTAAGCCGTCGTATCGTTTGGCCTGGCCAGGGCGGTTAGTTCGAAAGCCGCGATCGCACCCTCATAGTCCTCCGCGTCATAGGCAGTTGCACCCTCGTTGATCAATACCGACCATAGATTATCCATCTGCTGGCTGGCAAACAGGTGGTAAGTAGAGTTCTGCTTTTCCATCTCGAGGACTTTGTTATACGCTGCAACGACCTCTTTTACAGCCTCAGCCCTGGGGATCAGATTCTGATAGTCAGGGTTATCACTGGTTGCGATCGCCTGGTAAATTAATCCTCTTTCATAGTAAGTTTTACCCTTTTCTATGGCTTTAGGATTGTCCATGGCGAGGTCAATTTGCTCTTTAGCAATATCAAGCTCTCCTTTATCGCGAGCCATCTTAGCCTTGTTTACCTCTTTTTGGGCGAACGTACCCAAGATAAGGTGAAAGGACAGAATCAGCAATATGATCTTTCTCATGACGGATTGAATTCAGTTAGCACAACAGGTTTAGAGTTTCAATATTGAGAGATTAATTTACTTATTCAACAAAGCAGTTACTTTTTGGAATCCGAGCTTTCCTCCTCCTCTTCAGCGATCTTTTCAATCTTCGCCACCGAAGAAATCTCATCCTTGTCATTTAGAGTAATCAGCTTGACACCCTGGGTGGCACGCCCCATTACCCGGAGACTCGAGACCTTCATCCGGATGGTTATTCCCGATCGGTTGATTATCATCAATTCATCGCTATCAACCACTTCTTTGATACTGACCAATTTACCGGTCTTGGCCGTAATATTGATCGTCTTAACGCCCTTACCCCCTCTTTTAGTGATTCGGTAATCTGATATCGATGACCTTTTTCCAAATCCCTTCTCAGAGACAACCAACAGGTCAGAAACCTCTCTATGTACACAAACCATGCCAACGACCCGATCCTTTTCCCCTTCCAAAGTAATTCCTCGCACCCCGGCTGCAACTCTTCCCATGGCACGTACATCGCTCTCATGAAAATGAATGGCCCTTCCGGAGCCTTTGGCGATGAGGATGTGATTGTCCCCGTTAGTCAATTGCACATCCAGAAGACGATCTCCCTGGTTAATGGTAATGGCATTTATCCCATTCTGACGAGGTCGGGAATACGCTTCCAAGGACGTCTTTTTTATAGTACCCTGCTTGGTACACATCATTATGTAATTGTTATTGATATAGTCCTCGTCAGTTAGATTTTGGACATTGATCACCGCTCTCACCTTATCCTCCGTTTCAATATTAATAAGGTTCTGAATAGCCCTTCCCCTGGAGACTTTGCCCCCTTCAGGAATTTCAAACACTCTTTTCCAGAATACCTTTCCAAATTCGGTAAAAATGAGCAGGTAATTGTGCGTGTGGGCAATGAACAAATGCTCGGTGAAGTCATCCGTTTTGGTCGCGACACCTCGAGATCCGACGCCCCCTCTGCCCTGAGTCCTGTATTCAGACGACGAGGTGCGCTTTATGTATCCTTCATGGGATATGGTGAGGACCATTTCCTCATTAGGAATCATATCCTCTGCCGAAAAGTCATCGGCGCTGTGCACTATCTCGGTCCGCCGTTTATCTCCGAATCGCTCATTTATCTCCGTCAGCTCTTCTTTAATAATGTCCATTCTGACATTCTCGTCGGCCAGGATATTATTCAGTTTCTTGATCAGGTCCTGGACCTCTTTGTATTCTTTTTCGATTTTCTCTCTTTCCAGGCCGGTGAGCCGCTGAAGCCTCATCTCCAGGATGGCCTTGGCTTGAATCTCACTAAGCTTGAACTTCTTGATTAGCCCCTGTCGGGCAACCTCCGGATCTCTTGATTCTCTTATCAACTTTATAACCTGATCCAGATTATCCAGGGCTTTCAGGTAGCCTTGTAAAATGTGGGCTCGTTTCTCAGCCTCCTCAAGTTCAAACTGGGTGCGCCGGACCACAACCTCATGCCGGTGTTCCACGAATAACCTTACCAGCTCCCTAAGGTTCAAAGTTTGCGGCTTCCCCTTGACCAGGGCTACGTTGTTCACCCCAAAAGACGACTGTAGCTGGGTGTACTTGAACAAGTTGTTCAGGACAATATTCGGAATCGCATCCTTTCGTAGATCGTATACAATGCGCAGACCATCACGATCCGATTCGTCCCGGATGTCGGTAATGCCATCAACTTTCTTTTCATTAACCAATTGGGCCGTCCTTTCAATCATGCTGGCTTTATTGACCATATAAGGAATCTCCGTTACAATGATCTGCTCCTTCCCCGATTTGGTTTCTTCAATTTCCGCACGAGCCCGCATAACCACCCTTCCCCTACCGGTTTCAAAGGCCAGCTTTACCTCCTGGTAACCATAAATGATACCACCTGTTGGGAAGTCAGGAGCTTTGATAATCTCCATTAAACTTTCCAGGGTAATGTCGTTGTCTTCGATATAAGCGATTATGCCCTTAACCACCTCACTGAGATTATGGGGGGCCATATTCGTGGCCATTCCGACCGCTATACCAGAACTGCCGTTAACCAGCAAATTGGGAAGCTTGCCGGGCAGCACAGTGGGCTCTTCTAAAGAGTCATCGAAATTTGGCTGGAAATCAACCGTATTTTTGTTGATATCGGTTAACAGTTCTTCGGCGGTCCTTCTCAATCGGGCCTCTGTATAGCGCATCGCCGCTGGAGAATCTCCGTCAATAGAACCGAAGTTTCCCTGACCATCAACCAGGGGATAACGTAGTGACCATTCCTGGGCCATTCGAACCATAGTGTCGTAGACGGAGGAATCGCCATGTGGATGATACTTCCCAAGTACCTCCCCCACTATTCTGGCAGACTTTTTGTATGACCGGTTGTAGGTCACCCCGAGTTCCTGCATGCCAAAAAGTACCCTTCGATGAACCGGTTTCAATCCATCCCTTACATCCGGCAAAGCCCTTGAAATAATGACCGACATCGAATAATCGATGTAGGCTCCCCGCATCTCATCTTCTATATTGATTGGAATGATGGCCTGCCGGTCTGCTCCGGGCAGATTCTGGTCTTCTTGATCAGCCATTTTGGTTGATTATAACGCCATGTAAGTTAGCTAAAAATGGCTAAAAATCAGGGCACCAAGCATCAAAATGGAGCTTGTAGTCCCGACCAGATCCCAAATTTTGGATCGTGAATCATAAATAAAGTGGAAACTTGAAATCTTGGACCAACGGGTATTCAATCTGGCCAAATTATTGCCGGAAGAATTAACCTACTATCCAGTTTTGCATTACATATCCAAACCGAAACTTGAGATCTGAGGCTTAAGACTTGAAATTCCTCTAATACGGGTTGCGCTTCTTCTTATTTTTTCCCTTATCCTTGATCAAGACCGGGTAATTCTCACCGTAATTAGGGTTTTGTCTCTTCCAAATCGCATGACGTCGACTTCGGTAACGCTTACTTTCATGCTCGTGGTCGATCTGAATGTGGCAGCTTTTGATCGGGCATTTAGGAAGGTCGGGGATTCTGTATGTGGCGCCGCCTTGGATGTAAAACGCGGGTTGGCTGTGTTTTATAACCTTATCAGTCCCAGGCAGCGACATTTTATAGTTTTTGGTCTCAATTGAGGGCCTTAGAAAAACTCCCAGGATCTCCGAGAGCCTTTTTTCCATATTCACTCCAATGTTTAGAAAGAAGCTGGGTTTTGCCAAACTTTTGTCAAAAGCCTTTCCCAAAGTGTATTTCCCAACCTTAATATCTGCTGAAAGGACGTAGTTAAAATAAGAATAGATCTCACCTCCAGCCATAACATAATAGCGGATGAAACGGCTTTTGTTTTCAATGGGCCGAAATGAGCCCCCCAAGAGATCCTCGGCCTGCGAGGGCGAAAAAGTTCCGATTCGACGGAATTCGTAAGTTCCTCCGATTCCCACCCGGTAGCGTTTGATAGTGTAGTATACAAAAAAGTCTAATGGAATGCTCTGGCCATTTCCCCGGTAGCTAATATCTGCTGAATCGGAAGCAAACAGGCTGTCGGTGGGAGACAAAGTTATCGAATCGGTGGCGACCGGCTGGGTTACCCACTCCGCAAAGCCCGTATTATTGCCCAGGCGTGCCAATGAATCCTTTTCGATAATTCTCAAAGTATCCATTCGATTCAGAACCGCGAAACCGTTTAGATCATGCTTATAGAACGTCTTGCCATAACCCACCGAGGCACCGAAGGTGAAATTACCGAAAATCCGGTTCAGGAATCCCCCCCCACCCGAATCTGCTCGGTCCTCAGCCAGATCCTCTTCCTCGAGATCGGTCGCAGTAGTATCTGCTTTATCTTTCTTTTTGCCAAAAAATTTAAGCTTACCAAGTAAGCTCTTTTTCTTCTTTGGCTGGTCAGCATCCACGGACTCCTCCACTGAAGGCTCCTCCAATTCGGTTGCATCATCTTGCCCGGTGACCGTTTGGCTAACCAGCAAAAGGAGCCCACATATTATTAACCATTTACCGGACACTCTTTTTCAGGCTTCAACAAAGTCATAATGGTAATAGCCGGACTTTATTGTGATAAACTGCTACCAGAAGAAATTTATTTGATTTTCAGCTTGGTCGTAAACTTCAAAAACAGTGGAAGTTGATCGAACCCCAACAGTTTGGCTGTCTCCATTAGTTGATCGTACTCAACCCTGGAAATATTCCTTTCCGCAATCAAATCCTCCTCCTCGTCATCAAGGAAAAAGGAGGTTATGTATCGGATGAAAATAAAGGAGGATTTTAATCCGTCCAGGCAAAATTGGTCATCTGAAACTTCCGGTGAATTGATCGTGCTTTTCTTCAACTCTTCTACGTCCAGGGTTGCGTCAATAAGCTGCCTCAGAAGGCCGCAGAACCGATCGGACCACACTGTATATTTCTTTATCAAATAGCCCATACCCACTACCACGGGGTCCTTTTTCATAAAATAACCCCCTTTTGATAATTTTCGGGCTTTCTTGTTTAAGGAAATCTCCTCAAATAAGCTCACGCTGCCGTTAGCAAGAGCAATTCCGACGGACGGGGTTAGAATTACCAGAGAAAGAAAATCGTGGTCGCTGATCTCCAGGAACGGTGCCTCCTCTTTGAGGAATTCCTTTTTCAATTCAAAAGTTGATTCTTGTATACCCGGAACGGCGACTAACGCCGCAACTTCATTTTCCGTAAACATAGGTAGGTTGGAGTTAGTTAGGTTGAAAATTATGGGATCAAGATATCATTTTTTAAATATCTATCATAATTTAAGCCGGCTCGCGAATTGTTCAAAAATGTTCAAATTTTCGTGGCATTAAAAGACAGGTCCCTTGCTAAATCCATCCCGTTGGAGGATTTTTGGTACCCGGAACCGACTATCTGTGCATGACCGAACTAAAAACAGGGTACTCACACTTATTTAATCGCTATGATCCGATTGCAGGAAATCACTAAGTCCTACCAGATAGGCAAACAATCGCTAAGAGCGCTTCAGGGTATTGATCTTGAAATTGAAAAAGGAGAACTAGTCGCCATTATGGGTTCATCCGGCTCTGGAAAATCAACCCTTTTGAACGTCATCGGTCTTTTAGATAATTACGACACGGGCAGCTACACTTTGAATGGAACTCTAATGAAAAACCTCTCCGAAAGGAAATCCGCTCACTATCGCAATCGGTTTCTCGGTTTTGTTTTTCAGTCCTTCAATTTGCTGGCGTTTAAAAATGCGATGGAAAACGTGGCTCTGCCTCTATATTATCAAAATGTACGTCGAAGCAAGAGGAACAAAATTGCCATGGAATATTTAGAACGGGTGGGGCTCACCGATTGGGCTCACCATCTGCCCAATGAACTCTCTGGCGGCCAGAAGCAACGCGTGGCCATAGCCCGCGCCCTGATCGCCGACCCCAAAGTAATCCTCGCTGATGAACCAACCGGGGCCCTGGACTCCAAAACTTCAATGGAGGTTATGGACATTTTCCAGGAAGTAAATCAGAGCGGGAAAACGATACTGATCGTAACCCACGAACGTGACATCTCCAAAAAAACGGATCGTGTGATCAATTTAAGGGACGGGTTGATCACCAATCCGGAAGCCGAAATGACGATTGCCGAAAGCCGGAATCAATCTGGTTGGGCCCAGGAAGAGAAACTTTGAACTTTGAACTTGCAACGTTGAACTCTATTTAATGTTTGATCTCGACAAGTGGGAAGAGATCCTTCACACGATCAATAAGAATAAGCTCAGAACTTTTCTCACCGCATTCAGTGTCTCCTGGGGTATTTTTATGCTTATCCTGCTCCTCGGATTTGGCACCGGCTTTCGCAACGGGGTGTTGTGGCAATTCCGGGATGACGCCACTAACAGCATCAGAATATATCCCGGCCAAACCAGCATTCCATACGCCGGAATAAAACCAGGGAAAAAGGTGCAACTGACTAACCAGGACTTTGACATCATAACCAACCAGGTGAAAGGAGTGGAATACATTACCTCCCGCAATCATCTATCGGGCGAATTTACGGTTCGCTACGGCAAGAAATATTCCTCATTTTCCGTCAGAGCCTGTCATCCAGACCATCGTTACCTCGAGAAAACCAGGCTGGTAAAAGGTCGTTTCCTGAATGAACTGGATATCGCACATCGACGAAAAGTAACTTCCATTGGCACGGAAATAGTCAATACCCTTTTCGGCAATGAAGAACCCTTAGGAAAATCGATTGATGTAAACGGAATTAAGTATACTGTACGTCCCTGATATAGGTTGACCACTTTTTAAACGATCGACTTATATGAAAGCAACCCAAAAAGCCATTCGAAAGAAGCGAGTATTCAGTGATGAATTGAAGCGGGCCATTGTTACGGAATTTGAAAGTGGAAAGTACAGTGTCCCTCAACTGGAGAAACTTCATGGGATCAACAACGCGAACATTTACCGTTGGATCTACAAATTCTCTACCTTTAACGAGAGAGGCTATCGAATTCTGGAGATGAAAAAAAGCACTACATCAAAGGTTAACGATTTAGAAAAACGGATTAAGGAGTTGGAACGTGTGGTAGGTCAAAAACAGATCAAGATTGATTATTACGAAAAGATGATCGATCTGGCCAAGGAGGAATTGGATATCGATCTGAAAAAAAACTTCGACACCCCACAATCAACTGGTTCCGGAAAAACCAAAGGAAAGTAAATTTCTCGATGAATCAGCTCTATCGTGCCATAGGAATCAGCAAACAGGCAATACATCAGTATGCAACCAGGCAAGCTGTCTTTGATCAAAAGGTAGAACAGCTGGTCCTGGAAGCTGATGGGATACGCCAGGAACATCCTGGTTGTGGGGTGGAAAAAATGTACCGGACCTTAAAACCCGGATTTATCGGCAGAGATCGCTTTGTAGACCTTTTAATGAGTCTTGGTTACCGTTTGAGAAGAGCCAAGAACTATAAACGAACTACCCGGGCTTCGAAGCTTTATTATCCAAACCTGATCAAAGGATTTGAACTAACGTCTCCTTCAACGGTCTGGCAATCAGACATCACCTTCATAGAAGTGGGAAACCGGTTTTATTACGGGGTCTTTATTCTGGATGTCTATACCCGAAAAATAGTAGGCTACCAGGTATCGGATCATATGCGGGCTACAGCGAACGTAAAGGCATTGCTCATTGCCTTGAAAGATCATCCCCCTCCCCGGATCCATCATTCCGACAGAGGAGGTCAATACATCTACGAAGAATATGTAGACCTACTAAAATCCAACCGATGTGATATCAGCATGGGGCTAACCGCTCAGGATAATGCGTATGCAGAGCGCTTTCACAGGACCTTGAAAGAAGAATATTTGCATTACTGGAAGCCGACCAATTTCTATCAACTGAAAAGGTATGTCAAAAGAGCGGTTGACCATTATAATCAAAAAAGAACCCATGAAAACTTAAACGATGTTTCACCCATGGATTTTGAAAAGGACTGGTCCTTGTTGCCAATTAACCGAAGACCTTCATTGTCCATATTTAATGATGAATTATTAACCAAAAGTGGTCAACACTAATCAGGGATCTTCATACAGTAGTGGGCGTGTACGAGGACGACGGAAATGAAAATGAGCTACGGTACATCTACATTCCAATATCCACGGCACAAATGGCCTATGGAGGCGGCAACAAGATAAACCAGATCATGTTCACGGTGGGAAATGCTTCGCTAAAGCAAAGTCAGGATATGGAGCAACAGGTTCGGAGCATCCTAACGGAGCGTCACAATTTCTCACCCGAAGATAACCGGGCGGTTCGAATATTCAACAATCGCGAATTCTTCCAAAAATTCCAGGATCTGTTTACGGGCATCCAACTGTTCCTTTGGGTAGTAGGCTTGGGAACCATAATCGCGGGGATTGTTGGAGTTAGCAACATCATGCTCATTGTGGTGAAGGAGCGGACAACGGAAATTGGGCTGCGTAAAGCTCTGGGCGCTACTCCAAGCTCTATTATACGGTTATTCATACAGGAATCGGTACTCATTACAGTGGTTGCCGGATACGTGGGCCTTTGTCTGGGTATTGCCCTGATCGAAGTGATCAACTGGGCGATTATCGAGTTTGAGATTGAAGCTCAGTTCTTCAGGAACCCTGAAATTGACATAAAAACCGCCGTGGCTGCAACGGCAATGCTTATTCTGGCCGGATTGGTGGCGGGATTTTTTCCGGCACGGCAGGCAGCTAAAATCAGCCTAATCGAGGCTTTACGGGATGAATAAAGACATGCATCACGGATCAGGGACAATGGATCGGAACTAGGAACTTACCATGTTTGACTACGATAAGTGGCAGGAGATTTTAGGCACGATCAAGGCCAACAAGCTAAGGACATTCCTTACGATGTTTGGGGTCTTTTGGGGCATTTTCATGCTAATGCTTCTTCTGGGATCGGGGAATGGTTTGCAAAATGGGGTTGTCAAGGGATTTGCTTCCTGGGCCAGCAACAGTGGTTTCATATGGACCCAGAAGACAACCATGCCATTCATGGGAATGAAGCCCGGACGGCGCATTCAACTCACCACCGCAGACAGCGAGGCAATAATCCGGAGCATTTCTGGACTGGAACACTTGGCTCCCCGGACTCAGCTGGGTGGCTTCCGGGGCGGCCATAATGTGACTCGCAAGAGCAAAGCCGGCGGATTCAATGTATATGGTGATTATCCCCAATACCAGGAGATCCAGCACCTGAACCTGTTCTCGGGCAGGTTTTTGAATGAATTCGATATTACAGAAATTCGGAAGGTGGCCGTAATTGGCCAAAATGTAGTGGATGTTCTATTCGAAGAAGATGAAGATCCGGTTGGATCCTATGTAGAAATCAACGGAGTGCACTTTAAAGTGATCGGAGCCTTTAGTTCCATTCAAACTGGGGATCAGGCCGATCGGGAGAACCGGGCACTTTATATTCCCTTCACCACTTTCCAGCGAGCCTTTAATTATGGCAATAAGGTGGGTTGGTATGCGTTTTCAGCATTGCCAGGAATTCCGGTAAGCAAAGTGGAAAACGATATCAAAAGCTTACTGAAGAATAGGCACAAGGTTCATCCCGACGACCTGGGTGCTATTGGCTCTGCTAATTTGGAAGAAAAGTTTATGCAAATGATGGGTCTTTTCAATGGTATCGCAATTTTCGTCTGGATCGTCGGCACAGGAACTTTGCTGGCAGGCGTGATCGGCGTTAGTAACATTATGCTCATCATCGTAAAGGAGAGGACCAAGGAAATTGGTATTCGAAAATCCCTGGGCGCCTCCCCTGGATCCATTGTAGGCTTGATCTTACAGGAATCGGTATTCATAACGGTTGTGGCCGGGTATGTTGGCATATTCCTGGGCACCGTGATTTTGGAGGGCATCGGCTACGGGATGTCCCGCATGGCCGCCAACAATGGAATCTTTGGTCCGCCTGAGATAAATTTCAATACTGCGCTGATTGCTTTGGCTGTGATTATTACCGGTGGTTTGCTGGCCGGCATTATTCCGGCCCGAAAAGCGGCATCAATTAGTCCTATTGAAGCTATTAGGATCGAATAATCCAACACAATGTTCCATCCAGATTAAGGGAGTGAACTTCAAAATCGTAGGGGTATTTCGATCGAAGCAACGGGATGAAGACGGTGTTCGCGATGCCCAAACCATATACCTTCCCAACACGACCATGCAACTGGCTTTCAACATGGGTGATGACATTGGATGGTTCGCGTTCCTTCCCAGTGAAGGGGTTGCAGCTACAATAGTTGAAGAGAAGGTAAGGGATTTGCTGGCCCACAGGCATCACGTTCATCCTGATGACAAGCAGGCATTTGGAGTGGCTAACGTGGAGGAAGAATACAAGCAGGTGCAAGGATTGTTCGCCGGGATTAAGTGTTTCAGCCGGTTGGTGGCCATTGGCACGATCATAGCCGGAATGGTGGGGGTCGGAAACATAATGATGATCATCGTAAAGGAGAGAACCCAGGAAATAGGGATCCGCAAAGCCATTGGCGCCCGCCCATTTTCCATTATCACCATGATAATCCTGGAGTCTTTGGTCATCACCGGAGTCTCCGGCTACTTTGGACTTTTGTTGGGAGTCGGGGTTATTGAAGGTATAAGCTACTCTCTGGTGGAATTTGGAGCAGAAAGCGAATGCTTCGCCAATCCCGAAATAAATTTCCAGGTGGCCGCTTCGGCAATCACCGTATTGCTAGTCACTGGTACAATAGCTGGTCTGATACCCGGGTCTCAAGCGGTACGGCTAAATCCGGTATTGGCCTAAGAGTTGATCAGTAAGCAATGTATTTGAGCTATCTTTGTATTCTCAATTTTCTGTAAATGAGGAGGTTTTTCATAATCCTGTTTATCATAGTAATAGCTGGCTTGTTTATTGGAACCGGCTATTTTTTGTACCAAAAATCCGAGGAACCGGAGGTGATCTTTGAGATCGACTCGGTATTTGTCTCTGATATAGTAAAGAAAACCGTAGCCACCGGCTCAATTGTTCCTCGCAAGGAAGTGGAGGTGAAATCCCAGGTATCCGGTGTCGTTGAAAAATTGTATGTGGATCCCGGGGTGGACGTAAAGTTAGGCCAACTCATTGCCAAGATCCGGATTATCCCTAATGTCGTGGCCTTAAATAACGCCCAGGCGCAGGTTGAGACCGCCCGAATCAATTTTTCCAACGCGGAAAACGAAATGCAACGGCAAAAGGATCTGTTCGAACAAAGAGTGATCTCCGATTTCGAGTATAACCAGTTTGTGCTGGATTATAACCTGATGAAGCAGCAGCTGGAAGCGGCCGGAAACAACTTGGAATTAATTCGCGAAGGTGCCTCTCAAAGTTCAGGGAATGTCTCCAATCTGGTTAAATCAACTGTCGGAGGAATGGTTTTGGACGTGCCGGTGAAGGAAGGATCCTTCGTAATCGAAACCAACACATTCAACGATGGCACCACTATCGCTGCTATTGCCGATGTTGGAGACATGATCTTTGAAGGTAAGGTCGATGAATCCGAGGTGGGCAAATTAAGCGAAGGTATGGACCTTACTCTCAGCATTGGTGCTTTGGAATCGACCACATTTGATGCAAGCCTGGAGTACATTTCCCCTAAAGGAGTCGAAGAAGAGGGAACCATTCAATTTGAGATCAGGGCTGCCGTAAGTCTTCAAGACGGTACTTTCCTTCGGGCCGGCTACAGCGCTAATGCCGACATTGTTCTGGATCGACGCGATAGTGTATACGCGATCCGGGAAAGCAATCTAATCTTCGAGGATGACAAAATATTTGTCGAGATCCAGAGGGCGCCGCAGAAGTTTGAAAAAAAGGAAATTCAAATCGGGCTTTCAGATGGGATCATTATTGAAGTTCTGGGCGGTATTGAACCTACAGATAAAATGAAGAAGCTTTAATCAAAAAAAGCTCCTATATCATGGAGCTTTAAGATTCATCTTTAATAAGAGATTATTGATTTTCCATTCGAATTGAGGCCTGTATTTGATCGAATCGGGCTTTCAGATCTTCATCTTCTTTCAAAGCGGCTTTGATGGCCTTGTAGGTTTTACCTTTCTTCCCTACCATCTTTGTGGCCAGCTCTTGATTAACTGTTTTGATGGCCTCAATCCTTTTCGTCTTCAGATCGTCAATTAATCCGATAAACTTGATCTCGAACTCCTTCGCACCCACTGCTACCAGCTTGGCCTCATCCCCTTTTGTGGCGGCCAATTCCTTATACCTTGCGCCGGTCATGCCCTCCTGACTCTTGATCATGGCATTAACTTCGATGCTAATGTCCTTTTTCATAAGCTCAATGACTTCGCTCATTAATGCATACTTTCGTAAATCCTGGTTTGTGATTTCACCGTCCTGGGCAATCGCTGGTTTTGCCAGAGCTAATCCCAGAATCACTATTACCCATAAATTTTTGAAGAGTTTCATTATTCAACGTTGTTTTTATTCAGTACCCATCGATATTATTTAATCGGCAAAACAAACTAAAAACCACCTAAATAAAAAATTTTGCCTCTTTAAGTTAGCCGTTGGTCAGTATCGCCGGTCACTACGGCCACGATAATTCTGGCTTGGTCTGGGCGGTTGGGCCACTTCCAGGGAATGAAAGGAATGGAAAAGCGTTTTGTTGGCTTCAATTTGAAAGTCCAACTCATGCCGCTGGCTAAGATCGGAACCAAAGTGGGAAACAGGGTTGAAGGCAACCCGGTGAAACCCTTCCGGTAAGCTGACTCTTGTATAATAGATGCTATGAGGTAAACTTTGCCAATTTCGGGTATCCGCCTTTTCGCTCGCCGCATTAATAACCCCAACAATCGTACCCCAACCTTTGCCTTCATCCCTCGCCTCCTTTTCGGCCAACTTTTTTAAGCCAAATCTAATGAGCGCGGTGGTGAATTCTTTTACCATTCTTTGATCAAGAATCTTAAAGGCGACTTGATTTATATCTTCGGTTTTGTCAAGTGGATACTGCAGGCCCGAAACTTCAAGATAGGCTTTTTCGAAAAGCACCGGCCTCTCAACATATTTGGGAAAGGCAATTCTTACGATGCGCAGATCCTCGACCAGGTCAACCCCTTCTTCTTCCTCATAATCATGGTCCTCGATTGGAAAGGGAAAGTCTAACCCATAGTCCTCATTCTGGAATCGAACTACTCCCTCGTGGTCTTTAACAATAACGAAATTGATGCTCCACTCAGATTTATAAGGCCCTAGTCCATTGTTCCAGAAAAAGACCAAATCACCAAACGTATCAGATAGAGGGGCATAGTCGAAACCAAATTCCTGTCGATAGTGATCGTAATCCTGATGAAAGCCATTAAGATATGCGGTCCTAACCAAATCCTTCTTGAGTTGCTGCGGGGGATTTACCCCAAATACTGGAGCGTAGTCTTCTATATAAATGTTATAGGCATTTCTATAGGCAATAAAAGCATTATTATAGTCGTGGGTGGCGTCATACACCAGGCCCATGAGCGTGTGGATAAAGGCATCACGCTGGAATTTCCGGTCCGACTTATAGCGACTGCTGAGCTCTCTCAGCTGAATATCCATTCGCCGGCATTCAATTAAAGCAGCCTCTGGGTCGCCTATCTTCAAATAATTCAAGGCTTTATAATAATGGACCAGGTAAACTTCGTGGTCCTCTCCCCCGTAACTGATGAAGGCTGGATTGGTCAAGAAGGATGCCGCAACATTTAGCGGATTTTTTCGATAATCTTCAGTAAAGATGTAGGCCTGTTCGAAGAATTCGTTGCTTCCTTCGTAGTTACCCATAAGGGAGTTGGTAGTGCCGCGATTAAGATAATAGAGCAACCGGTCCCTACCTTTGGCCAGCTTTTTATCTGCTTGAAGGGCCAAGTCAGCTTCTTCAAGATTCCCTAATTGAAACTGCTGGTTGAAGTCAGTATGTACTTCATGATAGGTGGCGCATGAAACAATAAGGGCACCAGCGATAACAGGTGCCCCAAATCTGCGAATCAAGTTCTTCAGGCTGTTATGTGGCCAGAGATTCAAATTAATTTTCTATATACTTCTTTATCTCCTCCTGCCCATACCAAACCCTTTTGTTCGTTTCAATATCAGTTAAGTACATGGTAGTGATGTAATTTACGACTCGCTTCTTTTGATAAACATCGGTTTCGGAGGTCATTGTCCCAAATAACATCAATTCAGCTCCATATTCTTTACCCCATTGAGCGGCCGTTTCCGATGATGAGAATTGCTGCTGGTCAGCTCTCTCTGCGCGCAGCTTTTCTCTGAATTCCGGGCTTTCCACCAGGTCGGCAGAGCCGGAATTGAAGATCTCTACCTCGAATTTCTTTATGAAATTATCAGCGTCAATATGCTCACTGGTTTTGTTGCTCACATATCCAACTATTATTGCCGGTGTAGCTCCAGTTTGCCTAGCGTATTCCTTATAACGCTCGCTATTCAGGAATTCGTCAACCATCTTATTGGCCACGATTCGCGAGTCAGAATCATTCCACCGACCGCTAAGGTCGATTTGAGTATCAGGACTTACCCGGGTCACCGACCGGGAGCAGGCCGCGACAAGTAGTACAAGCAGGGCAATCGCGCTAAATTTATTAACCGTTTTCATTTTCTGTATTTTTCTTTATATCCATGACAATCGTAAAACCAAATACCCGTAATCCATGAAGCCATTGTTAGTACCTTACCAATACCTTAAGATTCAAAAAGCGTGCCGACAATGAATTGGGGACCGCGTATTGATTGTTCCCAAAATCCTTGATCCAGACATAGGAAATGGTATTTTCGGCTCCCAGTAAGTTCAAAACTTCGGCACTGAGCCAACAAGATTCCAGGAAGCCTTTTTCGAACAAGATCATTTTGGAAAAGCCGATGTCCACTCGTTGGTACGCTTCGCCACTATACGAGTTGCGGAATTCATCATTATTTGGTGGGCCGAAAGGCAAACCACTGCCGTAAAACAAACCCAGGTACATGCGCAGGGAGGGATCGTTGGGGAAATGATCTTCAAAGAAAATGCCTACGGTTATGCGTTGGTCACTGGGCCTGCGGATAAAGCCTCTCTCATCATTTTCTAGATCTTCTTTGGTACTAAGATAGGATAAGCTAAACCAGGATTCGGTTCCTTTAATAAACTCTCCATTTACCCGGAAATCGGCACCATAAGCGTAGGCGAGAGCATCATTATGGGCGTGGTACCGTACCCGCACGTTGTTGACGTCATAGGGATTAACGTGGTACAAATGCTTGTAGTAGATCTCAGACATGAATTTGAAGGATCTACTCCACACTGAGAACGGATAGTCGACTCCCGCAATCGCGTGGACCGAGGACTGGGCTTTGACGTCAGGATTTATTTTTCCCTCCCGGTCTCGAAGTTCACGGTAGAATGGGGGCTGAGAGTATAAACCCATCGCGCCCTTGAACACCACGTCTCTCTGCCAACGGGGATGAAAAGCGTATTGAAGCCTCGGGCTTATCAGCAGCTGACCGCTGTAGTCCCAGTAATTCAGCCTTACCCCATAGTTGAAGGTATGTCTGTTCGCGATACTTGAAGAGTTCTGAATATATCCTGACACTTGGTTGGTTGCAAGATCAATGTCGCTTTGAATTACCTGCTCCACTGAAACAAACTGTGCAGAATCGATGAAACCGTATTCCTGGATTTGATCAGATATATCCTGATGAGAATAGCCGACCCCCCATTCAAACAGGTTATGTTGATTCAAAACAAGCTCATTGCGAATCTCACCGTTGAACACGAGGGCATCCAAAGCATTCCGACCACTGACATAGTTAGTTCCGATACCCCGGAGTGCAACGCACTCGTCAAAGGTTGATGAGCCAATGTTGCGATCTATGTCGCATAAACGATAGCCGCCTTCTACATCAAAATATTCGCGTTCCCGCGTGGCAAATCCGGATAGAACGATCTTGGTAACCATCTTGGCGCTTACTTTATGGGTCAACTTTACTCCGCCCTGATAGGTATCGTAATTCAATAAATCCCGGCCATCAAATGCCACGAATAATCTCAACGACTGGTTGAAGGTCCCAAAGGACGTTTCTGGATTCTCAGGCTCTACTTTGTAGCGATTCCGGGCGTAAGAAAAAAGCAGTTGGAGATCTGTCTTTTTCTGTTTGCTAATCTCGAAATTGAACTGAGTTTGCAAATCTGTAAATCGGGGGAAATACTGCCCTTTGATCTCCAGGGTGTTGAGCAAGTATTGTGAATCCTTGTGTCGCAGTCCCACTAAATAGCTCACTGACTTAGACTTGCTTGCTCCCTCAATATGGGAAGCCAGTCCTAGGAGACTTAAGGTGGTTGACCCGGCAAAAACACGAGGTTCCTTATAGTCTATGTTAAGTACTGAGGAGAGCTTATCCCCATACCGGGGTTGCCAACCACCAGCCGAAAAAACAACGCTCTGTACCAAATCCGGATTGACAAAACTCAGGCCTTCCTGCTGTCCAGCCCGAACCAGGAAAGGCCGATATACCGGCATATCATTGACATACACGAGGTTCTCGTCGAAGTTCCCACCCCTAACAGCATAGGTGGTGGCGAGTTCATTGTTGGTGACGACCCCGGGCAATGTTCCCAAAATCCTGTTAAAATCGCCAAACGGGGAGGGGACAAACTTGGCCGATTTGGATGGAATCGAATAGACGCTCGCTTGTTCTCTGATAAACGCCGACTGGCCCCTGATTTCCACATCTTCAAGCAAGCGGCGGGAAAATCTTAGAGTCAGCCTCAGCTTTAGTTCCTGGCCAGCCGAAAGAATCACCTGCTGTGAGACCCCAACATACTCAACATGGCTTAGATTCAACGTCAGCGGGGTATCCTCCGGAAGGCTAAGCTCAAAGCTGCCGTTCGAATCGGTAGTCGTACCAATGGAAAGCTCTTCAACGTAGATATTTACATCGGAAATGGGGTTCCCCAAAGTATCCAACACGTGTCCTTCCAACACCCCATTTTGACCGGAGCTATCAAAGACCAGCAATGCAAAAAGGGAGAAGGTAACATGAAAGTATCTGGCGGCCTTGCCCAATTTCTTAAGCAATCCGGTCAATTTGGACATTCTTGAGGCTGGAGATTACCTCGGAGGGTTTGGGGCTCTTGAAAACAAAACTGCCCGTTACCAGGACATCAGCCCCTGCTTCAAGTAACCGACCGGCATTGTCCAGGTTAACACCTCCGTCCACTTCAATTAACGCCGAGGACCCGGTTCTTTGAACCAGATCCTTTAGTGCCTTTATCTTTGGATAGGTTGTTTCAATAAAAGACTGGCCACCAAAACCTGGGTTCACTGACATTATCAGTACCAAATCCAGATCACGCAGCAAATAGCTTAAGCCACTGATGTTAGTGTGTGGATTTAACGCCACGCCAGCCTTGCAGCCCAGCTCCTTGATTTGATGAACCGCCCGATGCAAATGATCACAGGTCTCATAATGGATCGTTATGGTGGACGCCCCACACTCCCCAAACTCGGTCACAAAATTTTCCGGTTTTACGATCATAAGGTGGACGTCCAAGGGTTTAGTGGCTACTTTCGCTACCGCTTTGCATATTGGGATCCCAAACGAAATGTTGGGAACGAAAACACCATCCATTACGTCCAAATGGATCCAATCCGCTTCCGACTCATTGATCATTTCGATTTCCGTTTGCAGGTTTCCAAAATCAGCGGATAAAATAGATGGGGCCAACAACATAAAACAGAAAGAGGTTTGATCAGTATTGATGCAAATAAACCGGGTTTCGAAATCAAGGTACTAAATCCAGCGATTGAGCATCTAGACTTTAATGATAATCTTTTTCCTATATAACCATAAGGCCGGAAGAAAAATAATCAGCATATACGTCACGGCAGTAACAAACGAAGCCATTTTCAAATCCAGGCCAAAATCAACCAGCCCGCCCATATAGGACTTCGATATGGAGAAGTCCCAAAAAGTGTCCCGGTAAAAGACGGACATCAGCAGCCCTGATAACATATAGGAAGTTATGGCATTGGCCCCGTAAACGCGTCCCAACCAGGTCCATTTGGACCAACCCCATATATCGATCATCAGAATACAACCGGCCAGTCCCATACTGGCAAGGCCCGCTGTATACAACACATAGGAGCTGGTCCAGATATGTTTATTAATTGGGAAAAACCAGTTCCAAACTGCTCCCCCAACCATTAGTCCAAATCCCAAAAAGAACAGGTAGGTCAGCCTTTGATAGGGATCGTTGGTTTTTAGAATTATATGACCAACATACATCCCGATTATGGCCGTCACTATTGACGGCAAGGTGCTCAAAATACCTTCCGGATCCCAGGTCTTCCGGAACAGATATCCCGGAAGGAAATTGTTGTCCAGCCAATTTGCCCAATTCTTATCGGGTACGGACAAATCGGGAGTCCCAATGCCGGGAACCGGAAGATAGACCAGAACCAGCCAGTAAACGATCAAAATTAGGCCGCCAATCTGCAGCTGTTGCTTCCAGGTCGTTTTAAGGTATAGAAATGCGCATACCAAAAAAACTATGGAAATTCGGGGGAGCACTCCAAGCCAACGGGTCTTAGTAAAATCGAATTCGGGCCACCACCAAAGAAAAAGCCCCAGGGCATAGATCTTTAGAGCTCTCAAGATTATCCTCCGATACATATTACTAACCGGAAGTCCGTCAGCTAATTGCTTGTCAAAGGCAAGGGCAATTGAGACTCCGACAAAGAATAGAAAGAATGGAAATACAAGGTCTGTCAAGGTGCATCCGTTCCACTCGGAGTGACGCAGAGGCGCATAAACGTGCTGCCAGGACCCAGGACTGTTTACGATCACCATGACTGCGATAGTAAATCCCCGTAACGCATCCAGAGATATTAGGCGTGTTTGAGTCGAGGGTTGAGCTATTGTATCTATGGTAGCAGCGGTTTGATCAAATTACTATACGTGAAAATAAAGGAAAAACTTGCTATTTCTAACCGGTGCCGAGCATCGAATTATGGTTTAGGTTTAGCAGATATAGGGTGGTCGTTTTTGAAATTAGTAATGTTGCGTGTTTGCTTGAGGGGTACAACCGAACCTGGCATCCCAAATCGACACTGGAATCGTTGCATTGGTCAGCAACCTAATACTTTATTACTCTAACCGTCCTCTTTTCGGCCGGTGATATGATGGACAGAATGTAAACTCCGGCGGAGAAATTCGACAGATCTAATTGTACTGCATTTTGGCCAATGGACTCAACATCCAAAAGCATACGGCCAGCCACGGTGTACAATCGGGCAATAACTTTTTGAGGTTGTCGATCTTTGCCTATTGAAATCGATATTTGAGTACTGGCAGGATTCGGATATATCTTATAATCTGAGACCACAATTTCCTCGCCCAATCCCACTACCTCCTGAGCCTCTGTAAAACTAGGTAGTCCAAACCCTCTTTGGTTATCTGGCGTGTCATAATTGTCTCCAGAGCGTCGAAGTCTTTCAATGACTTCAGTATTGGTCAGTTCTGGATGAGCCTGCCAGAAGCCAGCAGCAAGCCCGGCAACAAGCGGGGCGGCAAAAGAAGTTCCGGACTTAAGAGAAATTGTTCCTGAAGCGAGCACGGCGCTGGTCCCGACCCCCAGGGCTACCAAATCCGGCTTTATGCGCAGATCGGCGGTTGGACCGGAGGAGCTAAAGTCTGCTAACTCATTAAGCGTGTTTACTGCACCAATTGCTAAAACGTTTTCCGAATCGGCAGGAGTCGTAATGAACATCCACGGTTTGTTACCTTCGTTACCAGCGCTGGCAACGATCAGGATTCCCCGTTCCGCAGCCCTATTGGCAGCCTTGGCGATTACGGTAGTTTTTCCATCAAATTCTTCATAGGAATAGTTCATACTGGCTGAGTCGAAGTCAAAATACCCAAGAGAGGAATTTATTACGTCCACTCCGGCACTATCGGCAAACTCGGCTGCAAACGCCCAATTGTACTCTTCGATCCTGTATTCGGATGCGTCATCCTCGGTTACCAGCAGGTAGTAATCCGATTTGTAAGCAGTACCTATGATTTCCACCGTATCAAAAGCAGCCAAAACAGACAATACTTGGGTGCCGTGAGGGGTAAACTGGTATACCTCCTGGTCGTTATTGACGTAGTTAAAGACTCCCTTGATCTGATCATTTTCAAATAAGTGATTGAAGGGTTCAACCTGGTCCACTCCCTGAAATCCCCCATCGAACACGGCTATAAGCATTTCCTCTCCACGATAACCCTGGGCGTGCATTTCCGGAATATCAATCATCTGATTTTGCAAAGTCGATGACAATTTCTGCAGTTCAAGTCCTGGGTAAGAGCTGGGGTCGTTCGAACCCAGCCTGGCACCAAGCTTTGCACCGGGCCCAACAAACTCAACAGTGTCCACAATATCCAAATTTTCCACTGTGAGTATTTGGTTCCCGTTGGCCTGAATCAAAATAGCATTCAGCCACCTGGACCGATAGTATACTTCGGCACCTGTACCTGCCACTTGCTCGACATATGTCGGATTTACCGGTAAATCTTCCGGTTTGATCTGGTAATCGTGACTTTGCTGACGTTCCAAAGCTCGGGCCGATAAGAAATCCTCTGGCCGGTCCAGGGTATACGGGGAATTTTCTTTGTCATTGAGAAATACCATATACCGATTCACCTGGCTCCAAACGGGATGGAGCCACAGAACCATTAGAATACCGGTCAAGAGTTTATTCAGCGCCAAAGTCAATCAATGTTTGTTGCCAGTCCATGCCCACCTCAATTATTTCCATACCCAGACAATCTGGGTCCGTGCAAAACTCCACTTTCTTAGAACTCCTGTAAACCAGGCCGATATCAAGAGCATAAACCTCTTTTCGTTGGTCTATTCGGGTTATGCCGTCGTCAAACTCGCTTTGTATTACGGTTATGGTGTTAGAATGTTCCTCGGAACCTGTAGCCGGGGAAAATGGCTGGAACACGTTCACCATTCGATACTGTTCTTCCTGGTTGCCATTCAGGGCGTTACCATCCCAGGTTTTCCTCTCCGCCACCGGGAAAACCAGTTTTACAAATGGCTGGTTGTTTTCTACCTGGATAGCCTGAAAACTGGTACGGCGAGTGCTCCACACAGAATCGATTACCCAAGAAGCAAACGGACCATTCCGGACAGATCGGTTCAGCACAAAAGTGGTTCCTCCTTCTTCGTTAGTATACGAATCAGCCGCCAGCTCCCTGAGCTCAAAGCGCACGGTGTCAACACTCCCGGAAAATCTATAAGTGATCTGCTGAACACCATAATCCCTGAAATTTCCAACCGCCAAGGGGAAATGGTCTAACCCGATGCTCCCCGGATCCGGTTCCAGACTCTCACTACAGCTCGCCCAGGCCACTACGGCCAGGCACATAAGCGAACTACGTCCCGTGATCATTCTGGCGAAAACTCGATTTGATCCATCCACCTCCGATAACGTCATCCTCTTCGTAAAAAACAGCAGCCTGCCCAGGGGCGATCGCTGAAACTCCGTTTCCAAAAAACACCTTCATCGTATCACCCACCTGTTCAATAACGGCTGGAGTGCCCGGATCATTATAACGTACTTTGGTAATAGTGTCTAATTTGCTTCCTTCAATTCCAGGATACTTCATCATATTCAGTTGATTCACATACATCCCGTCGCGAGCCAATTCGTCAAAAGTACCTAAGATAACTCTGTTTGAAACCTTCTGAATTTCAGTTACATATACCGGATATCCTAAAGCAATACCTAAACCCTTTCTTTGACCTACGGTATAGAACGGGTACCCCTCGTGGTTTCCAACCACCGATCCGTCCTCCAGAACGAACTCGCCTCCGGTAACTTCATCATCAAGACCGTTTACTCTTCTTCTGAGGAATCCGCGATAGTCATTATCGGGTACAAAGCAGATTTCGTAAGATTCGGATTTCTTGAGCAAATCCGTGAAACCCCTCTCGGCGGCCATGGTTCTAATTTCGGCTTTTTTGAGGTCTCCCAGAGGAAACATGGTGCGACTCAAACTTTCCTGAGAAATACCCCACAGAGCATAGGACTGATCTTTGGTAAGATCCCTGCCTTTTGAAAGAACAAATCGCTCCATTTCAAGTCTGACTTTCGAATAGTGCCCAGTCGCTATGAACTCGCAATCAAGCTTGTCGGCTCGTCTGAGTAAAGCATCCCACTTTATGTGGGTATTGCACAGAACACAGGGATTTGGGGTTCGACCACCAAGGTATTCCGAGGTAAAATAGTCGATTACGTAGTCTCCGAATTCTTCACGGATATCTAGTATGTAGTGAGGAAAGCCAAGATTTACTGAAATATTGCGGGCATCATTGATCGAATCCAGGCTACAACAACCCGTTTCTTTTTTGCTGGATCCCGAAGAGGCATAATCCCAGGTCTTCATAGTCATTCCAATCACGTCATAACCCTGCTCATGAAGCATGACAGCGGTCAGCGAACTATCAATGCCGCCACTCATAGCCACCAAAATCCTACCGTGCTTACTCATTTATTAATCGTCGTCTTGCTGCTTCTGCAAAGATAGTTAAATGCCGGCTTTTCATATATTTGCCGTCCATTGCAGTCGACATGTCATTACCCACTCTAGTCAAGGTTAATAGTATTAACAATCTCAGTGAAGCCAGGTTCTGCGCGGGAATTGGAGTGGAGCTTCTTGGCTTCAATCTATGTCCATCGGATCCGGGCTTTCTCTCGTTTCAAAGTTTCGATGAACTCACAGGTTGGCTATCCGGAGTTAAGGTGGTTGGAGAATTTTTCGATGCCATACCGGAGCAAGTGAAGGTGGCAGTCGACTGCTGCCCACTTGATTATTTAGAAACCACTATGCCCGAGTATCTGGATGAATTAGGTCATTTCGAGATCCCTCTGATATATAGGATTGATTTGGATGGCCATATGGAGCTTAGCGATATTCGTAGCCTTATGGATCAGCATGGTCAGCGGGTGGATTTATTCCTACTTGAGGGCGAATCTAGAGCGAGCGGCCCCACTATTCACGAGTTGTCTCAATTAGGTGCTGGCCATCCTCTGCTTCTGGGTTCCGGGGTAACTATCCAATCGGTAGGCAAAATATTGAATAGCGCCCCTATAGCCGGAATTGCATTATCCGGCGGCAGGGAAATTAAGCCTGGCTATTACGACTTTGATCAAATGGCTGAAATTCTGGAGTCAATCGAAGTGGACAATTAATGTTGGCTCTGAAAATATCTTAAGTTTTTCTTACTTGCGTTTATAAGATTCTAAGCCATATATTTACGGTTCCTTTTCGACCCCGGCAATTAATATGGATGAACTGAATAGTACTTTAGAACTGGCTGCCACCGGGATGATTACCGTATTTACGATCTTAGGATTGGTAGTCGTAGTAGGCAACCTTTTGATCGGTTTTGTGAACCGCTTTGCACCAGCCTCGGAGCCAAGCCAAAGTACGTCATCCAGTCGTCTAGATAGCAAGAAAATCGCCGCACTTACCGCGGCCGTGGAAATGTTTACCCGGGGCAGAGGAAAAATTACTGATATCAAAAAATTGGACAGTTAGACAATCATTACTATGGCCAAGGAAATAAAACTATGCCTTTTATATCGTGACATGTGGCAATCTTCCGGTAAGTATGTGCCCAGAGTGGATCAGCTAACCAGGGTAGCTGGACCTATCATCGATATGGGTTGTTTTTCGCGAGTCGAGACCAATGGCGGCGGATTCGAGCAGATCAACTTGCTGTTTGGTGAAAATCCTAACAAGGCCGTTCGAGAGTGGACCCAACCTTTTAACGACGTCGGGATCCAAACCCAGATGCTTGAACGAGGATTGAACGGGATACGGATGAGTCCGGTGGCACCCGATGTTCGGCAGCTGATGTTCAAGGTCAAGAAGGCCCAGGGAACCGACATAGCCCGATCCTTCGACGGCCTGAATGACGCGCGAAACCTGGAGAACTCAGTAAAATTTGCCAAAGAGGCGGGGATGATTTCCCAGGCGGCCCTTTGCATTACTCATTCGGAACTCCACACTGTGGAATATTATATTAGCCTGGCCGAAACCCTCATTGAAATGAGCACCCAGGAAATTGCCATCAAAGACATGGCCGGAGTAGGCCGGCCAGCTTCTTTGGGTAAGATCATAAAAGGTATAAAGGAAAGCCACCCCGAGGTCCTGGTGCAATATCATGGGCATTCAGGGCCTGGTTTTTCGGTAGCATCTATGCTCGAGGCAGCTCGAGCCGGCGCCGAATATATTGATGTCGCGATGGAACCTCTTTCCTGGGGCACGGTCCATCCAGATGTGATCACGATTATCGAGATGTTCAAAGACGCCGGGTATTCCATACCAGAGGTGGATATGAAGGCCTACATGGAGGTTCGCCGTCTAACCCAGGAGTTCATGGATGATTTTCTCGGTTACTATATAAACCCGAAGAACAGGTTGATGAATTCGCTGCTCATCGGGCCCGGACTTCCAGGTGGAATGATGGGAAGTTTGATGGCTGATCTGGAGAATAACTTGAACAGCCTGAACAAGTGGAAGTCCAAAAATGGTGAACCTGAGATTAGCCAGGATGACCTGCTCATCAAGTTGTTTGACGAAGTAAAATACATATGGCCGAAACTGGGCTATCCACCATTAGTTACTCCATTCAGCCAATACGTCAAGAATGCCGCCCTGATGAACGTGATGCAAATGGAAAAGAGTAAGGAAAGGTGGTCCATGATCGACGACAACACCTGGGATATGATCTTAGGCAAGTCCGGTAAGGTTCCTGGTAAGATAGCTGATGAGATCCACGAGTTGGCAACTCAACAAAAGCGTGAATTCTTTAACGGCATTCCCCAGGACCTGTATGAAGACGAGCTCGACGGCTTTAGAGGCAAAATGACGGAACAGGGATGGGAAACAGGCCGCGATGACGAGGAGCTGATGGAATACGCGATGCATCCGGCACAATATGAGGCTTACAAATCAGGAAAGGCCAAGGAGGCATTTGAAACGGATCTGGCCGAAAGAAGGAGTGCCGCAAAGGCTCCCGCCGCTGCTTCTGCACCAGCGGCCGATTTCAGCCCTAAAACCCTCAATGTAGATGTGAACGGCGAGAAGTTCGTAGTCTCGATATCCTACGGTGACAACGGCTCGAATGGTAGTTCGAACGCTACCACAGCAGCCAATGCAGAAGTTGCCACTCCAAACATTCTTCCCGCTAACGGAGATGCCCGGGATATTGTCGCCCCGGTTGAGGGAAAATTCTTTCTAACCAAGGAATCATCAGAAGCACCGGTCAAATTGGGTGACAGCATCAGCGTTGGTGATGTCGTTGGGTACATCGAATCCATGAAGGTAATGAATGCCATCGCTTCCACAGAATCCGGCAAGGTCATGGAAATCTGCCATAAAGATGGCGACGACGTAGAGGAAGACGATGTTCTAATTAAAGTAGGCTAGCGCCAATCCCAATCTTTCGCTTTATATGGAGAATCTGAGAAGGCTTTTCGACATGACAGCCCTGGGAGGGATTGCAGATTCTCCTGGAACACTATTAATGTTTCTAATTGGTTTTGTACTGCTGTACCTGGGGATCAGGAAGAACTACGAGCCATTATTGCTTATTCCTATCGCGTCCGGGGTAATCCTGGCTAATTTTCCAGGTGCCGGCTTGAATATCGTTCCCGCGGAAGGGACTGATATCGAGCATATGACTCTTTTAGAGATTGCCAAGGAGTATGGTATTATGAATTACCTTTACTACTCTCTGATTAAGACCGGTCTATTGCCACCGCTCATTTTTATGGGAGTGGGAGCTCTGACCGATTTTGGTCCCTTGCTTCGAAATCTTCGGCTGGCATTTTTTGGAGCAGCGGCTCAATTAGGGATCTTTACTGTCTTTATCGCAGCTATTTACCTTGGATTTACTCAACAGGAGGCCGCCTCCCTGGGAATTATCGGGGGCGCCGACGGGCCAACGGCAATTTACACTACCATTATTCTAGCACCTCATTTGCTGGGCCCTATAGCCATTGCCGCCTATTCCTACATGGCCCTGGTTCCGGTAATAATACCATTGGTAGTACGATTCACGATAAGTGGGACAGAACTCAAGATCAACATGAAAGAACAGGACAAACTCCATCCTCAGACTCGAAGCATTAAGAACATGAGGACGGTCAAGATCCTGTTTCCCATAGTCATGGGAGTCACCGTGTCACTTCTGGTTCCAACTTCGGCCCCTTTGATCGGGATGCTTTTGTTTGGAAATCTGGTAAAGGAAGTAGGATCAAGTACGGCCCGCCTGTCGGATGCCGCTTCCAATTCTATCATGAATGCAGCTACTATCTTCCTTGGGCTGACCGTTGGAGCCACCATGACGGCCCAGACCTTCCTCGAAATTAAGACTCTGGGCATAATTGTGGGTGGTTTTCTAGCGTTCGCCATATCCATTTTCGGTGGTATCATTGCGGTGAAGGCTTATAACCTGTTTGCCGCCAAGAAGATCAATCCCTTGATTGGTGCCACTGGACTCAGTGCCGTGCCTATGGCTTCCCGGGTCGCCAACGATATCGCGCTGAAACACGACCCCAATAATCACCTTCTTCAGTACGCCATGGCTAGTAACATATCAGGAGTCATTGGTTCGGCGGTGGCCGCTGGAGTGCTGATTACCTTTCTCGCTACATAAGGGAGCACTTTTTTGTTCAGACCAGTTAGAAACCGTCTCCTGAACCCATCTCTCACCCTACACTGCATCGAAGGTATTTGATATCGAAGCCTTGGCTATGAAATTGTTCCTCATATTTAGTCAGAATACCGTAATGGCCCTCCACCAGGTCGGAACGGTACAGGTCCCTGGTCGTAACTAAATCGGCAATGTCTTCCCGTGAGCTTAGGATATCCAGTGTGTACTGAAAAAGTTGCTCATTGTCGGTTTTGACATGAAGCATCCCGCCCTGCTTTAGGATCCGCTTGTACATCTCTAAAAATCGAGGGTTGGTCAATCTCCGGCCCTCATCCCTGTCCTTAGGTCGGGGGTCCGGAAATGTTATCCAGATTTCATCCACCTCGTCGCTCTCAAAATACTCAACCAGCGACTGGATCTGGATACGAAGAAATGCGACATTAGTTAATTCTAGGCGAACAGCCAAGGAACTACCAACCCATAACCGGGCTCCTTTTATGTCCACCCCTACGAAATTTTTCTCGGGAAACTCCCGAGCCAAACCAACAGAATACTCACCCCTACCGCAGCCAATTTCGACTACTACCGGATGATCGTTACCGAAATAAGATTCTTGCCATTTGCCCTTGATCCGATCAAAAAGTTCTTTGCCTGGTTGAATAACATTGCGGCGAGCGGCATTATCGGCGAACCGCTTTTGCTTCTTTCGCATCACAATTCATTTATCTCCGCTACAATAAACATGCTACCACCAATGAAAATCAAATCATTAGGCAAGGCCTCACTACGCGCCGCTTGAACAGCCTGGTTTACCTCTCTTATCACGGTTCCTCTAAGACCATGTGCCAACGCCATTTGAGAGAGTTCATACGCATCAAGGGCTCTCGGCACATGGGCCTCGGTGAAATAGTAATACGCATTTCTTGGAAAAAGCCCGAGAATCGGATCGATACTTTTGCCTTTCACCGTACCATAAACTATAAACAATCGATTGTAGCTGATCTTGCGAATTTGTTTTATTATTAATTTAAATGCATCAATGTTATGTCCTGAATCACAAATAGTTAATGGATTAGTTCCCAGGGTCTGCCATCTCCCTTTTATCCCGGTTAGAGAGACGACTTTCGATAATCCTTGAGTGATAGCCTTGTCCTCAATGGACAAGCCCAACTCCTTCAACTTCTCCAAAGCTTGCAAGACTCCGGGAAGATTTCGCTCCTGGTAATCGGCCACCAGGTCAACAGAAAGGTCCGTAGCCCAGACTTTACCATGCTTTTCGACTCTAAAAGTTTTTCCTCCACTGGATTGATGGATTGAGGATACTTTGAAATTCTCCGAGGCAAAGAAAATGGGTGCAGAATTTTTTTTCGCCACCGTTTCAAAAACCATGGCCACTTCCTCTTGATGCTCACTGATCACCACAGGCACTTGCGGTTTTATGATACCGGCCTTCTCGGCTGCAATCTCCGGCAAGGTCTCCCCCAGCATGTCCTGATGATCCAAGCCTATGTTAGTGATAACGGAAAGAATGGGCGAAATGATATTTGTCGAGTCCAGTCTGCCGCCCAGACCCACTTCCACCAGGGCATAGTCCACTTCATTTCTTGAAAAATGGTCGAAAGCCATCGCTACCGACATTTCAAAAAAGGATGGCTTTATCTCCATCAGTTGGGATAGATTTTGGCTTACGAATTGGGTCACTTCGTCCTCGATAATGACTTGACCATTTACTCTTATTCGCTCGGTAAAGCTCTTAAGGTGGGGAGACGTGTAGAGTCCGATCTTGTAGCCGCATATCTGCAAAACAGCCGCCATTGAATGGGCAACGCTGCCCTTGCCATTGGTCCCCGCGATATGGATGGACTTAATGTTCAGATGTGGATTTCCCAGGGTCTGGCATAACTTTACCGTATTGGTCAGATCTTTCTTGTAGGCTGAAGGACCCAACCTTTGATACATAGGGAGGCTATTATAAAGAAAAAGGAGAGCTTCCTGAAAATCCATACGATCCGGCCCGAAATTTATCTGGAGCGAATAATAAAGGCAATCGTGCCAGTCGATCTGGGTGCTGGCAAGGTATTTTGGGTTATGGGACTGAAGGTGAGCTTTTCCACTTCAGCTTTGTAGATCTTCTCGATATTCGGACTAACCGTTCTCTCCAGGGTACGTACTGAAATCAAATCTCCCTGATCGTCGATTACAATTTCAAAAACGATTCTTCCGCTTTCCTGGGAAGGATCCTGTGGATTTGGCACGAAGTCCCAAATCCAGCCGGTCAATTCAAGTGCAGCACCATCGCCCCCGCCGGGATTACCGTAGAGGGCTCGGGAGTCCAAGTCACCTTGAGGATCACCCTGATCCCCAATTTCCTCAACCCGATCCCCATGATTACTTTGGGCCGCCGTTTCTGGTTTTTCAGAGTTTGATTCCATTGCGGAAGAACTGGATACAGTTTCAGGCTCAGTTTGGGGTTTGGTGTCAGGAGAAGTTTGGGCCGGCTCAATGGTTCTTTCAGGTTCCGTCTGCTGAAGGTCATTTTCCAGAATCGGGTTCACATCGGGGCTTTCAATAGGAGGTGCCTCCTGGACGTTTTCAATGGGATCGGAATCGGTGAGACTTTCTTCTACCGGTTCGGCATTTTCTGGATCGGCCGGTGATTCCTTAGGGGATTCCAGGACCTCTTCAACCTCCGCGGGTTGGGGATCAGACTCTTCCTGAATTTCAGATCGGATCGGATTGGTAGATGGCTGCACTTCTCCGGAACCCTCGGCATCAAGACCAAAGTTTAGTTCAATTCCATATTCCGGCAGAGGAGGATTTGGCTCCCTCCAGGCCAGGATAAAAAAGAACAGGAGCAGTAAGGCCAAATGCAGCCCGAGTGAAACGACAGCTCCCCATCTGCGGTTCTTTATTTCCTCCTGGTTAACCAATTGATTTCATTCTAAAGGCTTGGTCGCAATAGAAACCTTTGCCTCCAGCGCCGTGGCAATTCCAGCCACTCTTACCAAGTGCTCGACTGGAACGCTCTTATCGACGTGAAGCACCACAATACCTTCCTTGCTTTCCAGCTGGCTTTTAAGCGACCTCTCCAACTGATCAGGACTTACCGGCTTGTCATTGACAAGGTATCGAAGGTCTTTACTAATCGTCACGCTAACCTTCTGGAGAACGATTTGTGAACTTTTACTGGTTGGCAGATTTACCGGTAGTCCCGAAGGGGTAATGAACGATGAAGTAAGCATGAAAAAGATCAACAACAGGAAAATGATGTCCGCAATTGACGACATACTAAAGCTAACCTCCACCCGGTTCTTTGATTTCAGATCCATTAGTGGGGCTCTTGTAATAGATCAATAAAATCCACTGATGAGTATTCCATTTTATGGATAACTTTCTGCACCCGGGTAACCAGATAGTTATACCCGATATAAGCCAGGATACCGACCGATAATCCCGCGGCGGTAGTGATCATCGCCTCGTAGATCCCTTGGGATAACAACTTAGGACTGACGTTACCCTCTTCCTGGGCTATGGCTATAAATGCCTGGATCATTCCCGTCACCGTACCCAGAAAACCAAGCATTGGAGCAGCTCCCGAAATGGTAGCCAATAGCGGAAGGTTCTTTTCAAGCTTGTATATCTCGATTTTGCCTACGTTTTCGATAGAGACCTCGATATTCTTCAAGGGGCTACCAACCCTTGAGATTCCCTTTTCAATCATCCGGGCTATTGGTGTTTCGCTTTGTGCGCAAAGTACTTTAGCACCACTGATATCCCCATCCAGTACCAGCTTTCTTATACTTTCTACAAAGTTTTCCGGTGTTTTGGCCGCTCTTTGGATGGTCAAAGTCCGCTCGACGAAGACATAGACTGCCACCAGGGACAAAATTAAAATGGGGATAAGCATATATCCCCCTTTTAACAATAAATCCAATACAGAAAGAGTTTCATCTGCACCAGCCACGGCAAGAGTATCTGCCGTGGAAATCTGTACAAGGATCATTAACTAGAATCTTAAAGGCCAAACCTGATCTCCATAGTCTCCGTCAGTGCGCAGATCATTTGCCCGGTTTTCGGCTTCAACAAAGGTCTCAAAGTCATCAACGGCCACCCGGTGAAACCCCTTTCCACCCTCAGGCACTAAGATTTTTGAGCTCACACCTTCAGCGGCCAATTCAATACCATAATCATTGGCGAAGTCGCCGTCAACAAAGCTGCCCACGACTACATATGAACGACCGGTCTTCTGAGTAATTGTACTAATTTCTCCAGTTTCCGGTTCGGCTTCTTCAGCCTCCTGCTGGGCAGCCAGCCTGGCCTCCTCTTCGGCACGTCGTTTTTCTTCAGCTTCCCGGGCGACTCTCTCCTCCTCTGCCTTTTTGGCTTTTTCTCTTTCAAAGCGGGCCAGTTCCTCTTGTTTCTCATTCTCAGGCATCACCACAAAGAAATAGTAGCCTCCCCCACCCAAAATAATCAGGGCGGCCAGCAGACCTATGATAAGGGGGGCCCGGTTTTTTTGTTGGTACTTGGAGGGATCAAAGGTTGGTTTCTCCTCCTCGTCTGAATAAGAGACACGTAATTCGTCCTCGGGTTGATCTAAGGAATCGTCTTCTGCGGTTGTCTCGGACTCAAGGGTCGAAGATTCTTCTTGTTCGGAAGATTCGGGCTCCTCTTGCTGTCCTTCACCGGAATCAGATGATGCAGGTTCCTCCTCCGCTGGCGCATCAAAAGAAACATCATCATCCAGACCGAAGTCGTCATCAAATTCATTTTCCTCGGTAGATTCCTCTCCAGCCTGATCTTGGTTCTGCGGATCGTTTTCTTCTTCCGGATTTAATTTTTTGTCGTCGTCTTCAGCCATAATAAGGTAATTAGCTTTGATTGTTGGGAACTAAATTTAAGAAAAACTTGATGATCGCTATAGTTTAACTGGAAAATTTGCACATCTAGAAGGACAAGGTGGCTCCCGCCAGGATTCGGAGGCCACGGGATGGATAATTCAAATACCTTTCAAATTCGTTGGATAGCAGATTCTCAGCAGCAATGAATATTGAAAACTGGTCCGAAACCAGGTAATCGGCTTTAAGATTCAAGTCGACGATTGAATCCAACTCCTTGAGACTACCTGATTGCAAGTTAAGCCCCGTGAGCCCTCCCATTAAGTAAAGATCCAGGTTAAACAGAATTTTTTCGTACAAATTGTAAGTAGCTAAATAGCTGGCCTTAAAACTGGGTTTGTGAAAAGCCTCAATCAGATCGTCTGTCTGGTAGCTATAGAAATCTGCTCTTAAGTTGTTGCGGAATTTCTCTCCTTTGGAATACCCTATTTCTCCAAAGAAGCTAAGGATGGATGTATTTCCACGATCGTACAAAATCTCAAACCGGGTCGAGTCCCGGGCAGAATTAGTAAAGAAGTACAGGTTTCGATAGTTGCCATAACTGACTCCGGCGTTATAACCGAATTCACCACCAATCCTGCCCTTGATTCCGCCCTGGAAGAAAAGCTTCTGGTTGGTGTTGAACACGGCTACCTCCTGGTCCAAATACGGATTTTCCCAAGACAAGCTGTTGAGAGTCCGTCGTTGGATATCCCCTTTTAGTTCCCCATAAACAGCCAGAGAGGGAGCGAGATCATAATCGAATTGTGCCACTAGATAAAAATGGACCTGATCGCCACCCCGGATCGTGTCGTTTTCCCAAACGACATTGGCGCCGAATTGTAATTGAAGCTGACCGGTAGTTGTCTTTACATAAGGCTTAACCCGGAAAAGGTGACGGTTGAAAATTGACAGCACGTCCTGCTTTTGGCCGATCCGGACTTCCGTGTCGAGGTGAAACTGCGAGTTTTCGTTTATCTTGAATTGGAAATGAGGTTTTAAGCCAACCTCTATTTCCTGTGCTTCATAAGCATCCGTGAGGTAATCAAAACTGAGATTGACCCTATAGAAATGACCATTCAGTGGCTCCGTGTTGCCCAATCCGAGAGCAACCTCAACTCGATTGAAAACTTGCTCAATTGAATCTCGTTCGACCGATATACTCGGATCATATCCGTAAAAATGGTAATTGTGGCGAGAGTACCTTAGTCCTCCTTTGAAATGGGTGTTGCCTTCGAAGGTTGCTGCTGAGACGCCCGCAATGGTCTCACCGCTGCCCGAGTTTTTACCATCAACCGGTCCCTTGGCTGACGACAGGTGTCTGAAATGAAGACCTAAAGCATACTCGCTGCTTCTTTTGTTGTTAAAAAATCCCTCCAAATAAGGGGTCTGAAAGTTCCCATACGCTGCTTTCGCATAGTTTCCTAGCAATCTGGGCAACGGCGAGGGCTTCATAGTGAGAATTCTTATTTGAGGGTTCAAAGGGGATAGCGCAAGATTGTAATTCCTGAACCAATAGGTTTGCGCCGGCAAATATTCGGCTTGGGGCATGGGGGCAACTTTCTCAAATTGCCGGATTGCAGGTGGCAGAGTGATTTTAAGATCCTTTTCAATGACGATTTCCGCGTCTTGGACATCTCCCTCTAGCTCCCAATTCTCCTGTCCCATTAACGCTCCAGGACCGAGGTAGGTCAAAATCATCACAATATAATAGGGTCTCGTGGCCATGTCGTTCAATCAAAGATAACTTCGGTGCTGTCTTCGGTCAGGCTGTCCACTGCTGGAAAGTTGACTTCCTCCTGCATTTGTACAACCCGGTCCAGGTTTTCCTGGGCCGCTACTCTTGTTAGACTGTCGGTGGCATTCTCAATAATAGATCTTAGGGTTTCCTGGGCTTGAAATAACTCCCCCATGGCCACGAAGTTATCGGCTATCAGGAGGAATGATCTATTTCGCCAACTGGAGTAACTTGAAAAATTGGCATTCAAATCATACAAAGTTTCCAGCGATTGCGCATAAAGACCCTGTTTGAAAAACAATTGGGCCAACAGATATTGTGCTTCGGCCCCCGCCTCGTCTTTTGCTGTATTTAAAATTGTAAGAAAATCGTCCGTCGCCTGATCGAATCTACCCTGGTCCAAAGCGGATTTGCCATGAAAAAGAAGGGCTACATTCTGGATCCGGGTGGATAAATCGCCTTTATCCAGGATTGCCTCCGCCATAAGGGTCACCGAATCATGATCAAATCGGTAGTAATGGGATTTCATCTGGCCAATCATAGAATTGAAATCTTCTTTCTTGTTTTGCGCCACCTGGCTCAGCCGTCGATAGTTACTAAGCGCTTCGTCATAGTTTTTTAGGGCCATCTGCAAGTCGGCCACTCGATTTATAGATCGATTGGTACGATTAGTTCGATTGTCCTCTATCACCAAGTGATAATATTTCAAGGCATTAGGAAAATCGCCAAGCCGATAATACGACTCTGCCACGTAGAAGTTGGCTTCAAATGCAGATGCGGTGGCGGGATAGGCGTCGATGTAGGTTTGGAATCTGGCAATTGCCTCGGAATACTTTTGATCAAAGTATAGAATCTTAGCCGATTCGTACTCTAGACCTTCCAATGCTGCATCACCTGGGTTAACTTCTTTGTAGCGCGAGAGATGGGCATCAAATTCGTTCGATCTGTTCTGCTTCACTAGAGCCTCCTGCAAGCCCAGAAGGGCACCCGAGGCAGCTTTGCTTTGGGGATAGAGCTCCAAAATAGCTTTATAGTCATTGATGGTTCCATCAACATTACCCAAATTACTGCGGGCCAACCCCCGGCGTAACAGGGAGAATGGTACATATGGACTCTGGGGCTCAGACGCCAGCAAATTGGAAAATCCGTCTTCGGCCTGCTCGTATCGTCCGCTTTCAAAATTCACCTGGGCCATTTCAAACTTGGCGTCATCCACAAATAAGGATTGAGGGTATTGCACGACTACCTGGTTCAATTGCTGAATCGCTTTGCTCACATCCCCCTGAATACCATGAATTAGCCCGATTTGGTAAAGAGCGTAATCACGATCCTGATTGGATCTACTACCTATTTCCCGGTAGTACCGTAGAGATTGTTGGTATTGCTTCATCGCATAATTACAGTCCGCCAACCTCAACACGGCATCAGAATAGAATTTTCGATCTGGAGGACTGCTGATATCGCCAACATAGGTCTTGAAATTTACTAAGGCCTGCTGGTACTGACCGGTGTTGAAATAGGCGTACCCCAGTCCATATTGTGACTTAAAATAGAAAGAGCTCTGTTGATAGCCTCTGACATCATAAATCTCGCGATAGGATTTGATGGCCTGATCAAAACGATTTCCTACAGAGTAGGCTTCAGCACGCCAATAATTGGCCGCCATTACCAGTTCGCCGCTGAGCGGTTGGGACAAGGACTTTTCGAAGAACTCTACGGCCCTTGCGTAGTTCTCCTGATTGAACAGATCCACCCCATATTTGAAGGTGACCTCCTGATACACTTGCTTCACTCTAGCCGACATGGCCGGCAAGCCCTCTATGTGCTCGATGGCCAATTGATAATCATTGGTGTTCAAAAGGGCCTGGCTAAGTAATTCGTTAACCTCAACCATATAGCTGCTTTCAGGGTGGTCCCGGATGAAGGACCGCAACGTTGATATGGCCAGCTGGTAACGTCCCAGCTCATAATTGATCTTACCAAAGTGAAATTCAGATTCCTGCCGTATTCGAGGTTCAAAGTTCATTTGCCCCGCACTTTGAAAAGCAGCCGCTGCAAATTGTGGGTTTGCGGACTTCAGATACAATTGCCCCAGGTAGTAAGAGGCAAATTGGCCGAGGGAATCCGGCTTTGCAGCCACGCGTTTGAAATAGTCTATGGCGAGACGGTCCTGACCGGTTCTGAAGTACGCGAAGCCCAACCTGTAGGCAACGTCTTCGGCCGGCTTGGCTTTAGTGGACCTGTATTTATCAAAATTCTCCGCAGCCTTTGAATAATCTTGTCTCTGGAAGTGACTCTCACCCAATAAGAGATATATCTCCGGTTTGTTCTTAAGGCTGGCACCGAAGTCCACGTCATTCTCAACATACTGGATTAGATCGTCGTATCGTCGCTGCCGATTAAGTACGTTGGCAACCAGATATGGAATAACCGGCTTATAAGCAGGACTCTCCTGAGCATTTTTCAGATCCTCCAAGGCCCTACCATATTGTTGCTGCCGGTATTCAATGTATCCAGCATAATAGTTGGCTGCCGAGTAATAGGCTCCCTTCAAGGATTTAATTTGATTGAAATACAGAAGTGACTCTTCGAACTCTTTCGCAGAAAAATGGGAATAGCCCAATTTGAAGGCTCTTTCTGTCTTTTGATCTGGGTTCAAGGAACGGGCACTGACATTTCCAAGATACTCGATGGACTTCCTAAAATCTTTGTTCCGAAAGTAGAAGTCGCCCAGGTTAAAGAGGGCTAGATCCAATTTGGAGTGGCCCGGATAATCCGATATAAACTGGGACAAGAGCGTCTCGGCGTTCGGGTGAAATAGATATAGCCCGCACAGCGCTAAATACAGCTTGGCTTCCACATCCTTAAGCTCATCACGGGACAAATCAATAAACTGCCGGAAGGATTCTTGAGCAGCACCGTACTTCTCTTTATCCATCAATTCCAATCCGTCTCTAAAATACTGATCTGGATTATCCTGATAAAGCGTGTTCTGGCCTACCGAAAAATGGGAAAGCATTAGCAGGAGGATACAAAGAAACTTACCCATGAAAGAGTCCTGACCTTTAGTACCTACTAACAATATTGGTGCGCGATTATTGTGGTCGTTGACGTAAAAACTTAATGATTTACAATGACCTAAAGGTAACAAGCAAAAGCTTAAATCTAACCTGAGTCATGAGGTCCAGGGCCGGCGCGATTGAATTTAAACTTGATGTGTTTTACGATATCTGGCTTTGTGCCAATCGATTAAATTGAAAGAATAGCAACCATTAGGTTTGCCAAGAAATACTTGGCTAGAGCGCTCTTCAGTTAACTATAACCTCGGCTACTTGCCCTCGACGCTTTTTTTGATTTCAATATGGTAGGACTCCTTGATTTGGTCAATTTTGCGCTGCAGAAGATCTTCTCTCTGCTTTCGCAACCAATCCTGGACAACCAGCGACCTGGCTTGCTCCCTGGACAAAACCTGGCCTTCGGAATTTTGGGTTATTCTTACCAAGTGAGTTCCCCGGGAAGACTTCAGGGGGCCATGCCATTTTTCCAAATCCAGCCGGAAAATTTGGTCGGTGAATGCCTCTCCCAACATGGTTGTTAGTGACTCTCTACTGTATCCTTCAAGGATTGCGCCTAACCAGAACCTATCGCCAAGGTCCTTCCAGTCCAAGACTTTTGTTTCCAATTGGGCCAGGATCCCGCCATAATCTACGGTGTCCAAATTTTGTGGAAAATAATAATAGATGTGCTCAATTGATATAACGTCCGGACTGCGATACCGATCCACTTCGGAATTATAGTAAGAGTCTATTTGCTCTTCAGTGGGCATCACTGGTTCCACGGACAGTATGGATCTCATCTGATCGGCTAGTAAGTTTGTTATCCGGTTATCCGACTTGTCCAGACCTAGCTTCAGGGCTTCTGCCGCCAGTACTTGCTGATCAATATACCCTTGGATCAATCGATCTCGCTCACTCGCCCCAACCCCGTGCCCAAGAAGTTCCTCTCGTTCCAATACCAGTGACTCAACGATCTCCGGAGTAACTACAATTCTCTCCGCTTCCGGTTTTGCCCACCAGGAAAGAATTCCAAGGATGGACCCACCCAGCAACGCAAAGTGCAACAAGGGATCCCTTATCAAGCGCCGAATAATGATTCCTCTGTTTGAATTAGTGCAAATTTAGTGTATCAGCCGAAAGAGAAGCTCTTTCAGGATTTGGCTTTCGCCCGGGTTTATGCTGTCAATTCCTTTGGAACGGTTGTCAGCAACTCTGAGGTGATGAATGTTATGAATGACTTTGTCCAACGGGAAGTGTCCCATTGCAGTACCATATTCATTAGCGGCTCCAAATGGCACCCCCAGGACCGAGGCGATTTGCTTTGGATTATGGATCTTCCTGTGATGAAGCCTAAGTAAATTACTATAGTACCGGTACAAGACAGCAAGAATGACCTGTATGGGATTGCTCTTAGGATTGGCAGCGAAGTAGTTGATGATTCGCAACGCCTTGGGCGGGTCTTTGAACGACAGGGCTTTGAGCAGTTCAAAAACGTTATACTCCTTACTTATTCCAACGTAGGTGTCTATATCGTTTACAGTCACCTCTCTTGGTTCCCTGATATTTATCAGCATCTTCTCAATCTCCGATGACAACCTCTCCAGGTTATTTCCGATATATTCAGTAAGCAGCAGAGTAGCCTGATTTTCAATGGAGTACCCCTTCGTTTGCAGATAATTATTGATCCAGCTTGGCACTTGGTTTTCAAAGATCCTGGTGGAATCCACCAACACAGCTTTCTGAGCCATGAGCTGACTCAAGTTGGAGCGACCATCTAACTTTTTATGCTTGTGGCAAAACACGAGGATCGTGGTTGGGCTAGGATTCTCCAAATATTCGGTTAGTATTTTTTTGCCATCTTCTTTTCCCAGATCGGAGATTTCCTGGGCTTCTTTTACAATCACCACCTGGCGATCCGACATCATTGGATATCGTCGCGCATTGGTCAGCACCTCGTTTACCTTGACATCCCGGCCGTACAAGACCATTTGGTTAAACCCTTTTTGAGCCTCATCCAGTACATTCGCCTCGATGTAATCCGATATTAAATCTATGTAGTAAGGTTCCTGACCCTGAAGAAAATATACCGGTTCAAACTGGTTGCTGTGGAGGTCCTTTAGTACCGACTCAGGAGTGGATTTCATGCACAGACAAATCTCTGACTTTTACGCGCGAAGTACAAAAAAAATGTTGGATGGGTGGGTTGCGGATGTTGGAGGGCGTTTTTCGCTGTTCGTTGTTTGCGGCTCACTGCTATGAAGATCTACTCAAACGCATTTATGGGCTTAATTGTATACGCTTCCTTTCTAAGGAGTTCGATCAAGCCGGATTCACCTTCTAAATGCACGGCGCCCACTGCGATAAAAGTTGGTTTTTTGTTGACTAGTTCCTCAATTACTTTCACCCACGCTTTATTCCTGGAATCATAATAGACCTCCTGAAACGTCTGGCTTCGATTGGTAGCCTTTAGTATTTCATCTTTGATCTTGGCTAGATCCTGATCCTCCAGGTAATTTTGGACCATTTGATTGTAATCTTCTATATGTTCATCAAAATTGTTGACGGTGTATTTAAGAGCCTCCACCTGATCCTGGATCGGAAATTCTTTAAAGGCATCAATTTCTTCCTGGGTGGTGCCCAGGCCTACAAACTCCAGGCGGCTTTTGTGAGCTAAATGAGCAAGTTCGGGTTCCAGGTATACGATGTTTTTGCCCAAATAGAGGGCCGTTAGAGTCGGTACCAGAATGATGGGTTGAAGCCGGCTGTATTCAAAATGATAGCTATGTTCACGCACGCCAAGTTCGACCATTAACAGAATGCGGAGTTGATTCAGTTCATTATCTGACAGGTAGTCGTTAATCATTCCATCATCAGGGATTCTGACCGCCTGGTTAAGTTCATCTTGGGTCGAATGATTGAAGACGTTCTTGGTGGCAAATACTTCACAATCATCGATTAAGAGCCCTACCTTTTTTGGTACGGTGAATTGTTCCTTTGGCAGGAAATTTAAGATTCCGAAGAGATACGATGGCTTGTCCAATCCATTCCCCGAAATCTCCCACAAAATCGAATTTTCAACAACCTGAGCATTTGCAGTTGAGATTGAAGCTGTGTAAAAAACGACCAATGTGAGTGTACAAAATGCGCCCTTCTGTCTATTCATCTTCGTTTGAACTTTTCGATGATCGGCCTCTGAAACTGCCTTTTCTTTTTGAGTAGCTCATATGGTGCCATCCTCTCCCACCAGTTTCGCATATCCAAGATTGTCGTTGAACGTGATGGCGGCAAGGACTCGCCGTTGGCTCATCAACCACAAATTATGCAATGCATGTCTTTGGCACAAATCATAAACGAATTCCAAATGGTAAATTTCAAGCCACATGATATTGTCCCGTCCAGCTCATTCCTGATTGAGATGTTTACAAGGCGTGGAGCGAGGAGACGGTTCTTACTCAAACTTGATCGTTGTGCGATGGGATTCCTCATCCGAATTGACATTTTCCCGATTTTTTAACCCTCAATCTTCAACTCCACTTATCACTGATTATCGGCTCTTGAATATTGGATATTGATTTGGTCGGTTAAAGGGTCAATCCGCCTAAGCATCGAGCATCATCTGGTATTGCGAATCCATATCTCAGCCAGCAGCACATGGATAACAAAAGCCAGGGTAAAGGCCATTATCGAAAAGCTAGCTGCCTGGTCGTTGGTAGGATTACCGATAATTATCAAAGTTGGAATGAAGATCACCCGCATCGTAGCTATAGCCAAGCCAATGGCAAAGGCACGTATCATCCATTCGCGGTGCAGAACAACATTTCCGCGGCGGATCTGAATTAAGCTCCAAATCAAAGCCAAAAAGAAAAATACAGCAAAAAGACCATTGACTAAACTTTCTATCCACCCGGAAAATGGGATCACGAGCGCTATGAATAGTGCGGTAGTACCCACAATAATGCCTACGATTACCAATACCCTACCTATGAAGCGGTGATAATTCAGCCAACGGGATCTAATACCTTCAATAAACTGAAATGGGGCCAGTAATAAATAAATGCCTCCGAAGCTCACGTGTAAGCCGGTGATAAATGGATATTCGATAAATCCGGAATTGTAAGGTTCCTTTAAAAAATACGCCACTGAGGAACCAACTCCGATACAAACCAGTAATCCGACAAGAACGTACAAAAAATACTGCATCCGCACTGGCACCAATTTAACAAAATGTACCGGGATCAGAAACGAAAGTGGCTGCCACCTGGTCGTCCTGATTTGGCGGGGTGATGATTTTGAATGATGAGGACCCGCAGCTCAATCGTTTTTTGCCTTGCCTTTGAGACTATCGCCCGTGCCTCCCACTTTTAATAAACAGTTCAACCCTGCCAGGGCCGAGATCAATACAAATCCCAATTACCTTGTAAATAATACTTGTATAGAACCGGATTATGTATCCGGTTTACCTCCGGTTTTTGGCGATCGAAGTCGTAGAAATCTTTTCCGAATGAAGTTACCAATTGCATGGCCTCATTGTTCAGCCATTTAGTATTCTGCTGGTTAAATTCAAGGCCTTGAAAAGTGGCTAGAAGAGCACTGTCGGAAACATTTCGAGCCCCTATTATCCAGCCCCATTCACCCAGGGTCAACACCTGATTGTGTAGCGGAAGAGTAGTGAAGCCAGCTTCCTGCAAGGTTATATCTACACAATTGAAAGCCCGGGTTGCGTAGTAGGGACTGCCAGCCTGGGTGACCAAGAACCCATTGGGCCTTAGCCGTTTTTGACATAATTTGTAAAATTCAAATGAATATAGTCTCCCTATTTCGACAGTCTTAGGATCGGGAAGATCAACCAGGATTATATCATAGTACCCCTCATGATCCTCCAGAAAGGTAAATCCGTCCTCATTGATTATCTCTACCCTGTCATCCCGCAAGGAGCCTTCATTGAGTGCAACCAGCACCTCATGGGTCATGGACAAATCGGTGATCGCCGGATCCAGGTCTACCACTTTCACGGCCTCTACCGAGGAATATTTCAGTACTTCGCGCGCAGCGCACCCATCTCCCCCACCTAGGATCAAGATTTCCCTGGGATTGGGGTAGGCTGTCATGACCGGGTGTACCATGGGTTCATGATACATCGCCTCGTCCAAAGTACTAAGTTGCTGATTTCCATTTATGAAAAGCCAGTAGTGGTCTTTCCACTGGGTCATCACAATTTTCTGGTACCGGCTTTGCTCCGAATAGACCACCTTGTCCTTGTACCTTTGTTGTTCGCCAAAGAGGATTATCGGATTCGCCATAATGAATCCGGTCGCAAGGAGGATCATCACTCCCACGGCGAAACTGCCTAATTGAACCTGGGTGGGTCGATTCAGATAATTCCACAGAATCATCAAAAGCAATAGCGCCACCACAAAATTTATCGTCCCCAGTATGAACGGAGTGTAAGTGAGCCCGAGGTAGGGCAGTCCCACAAAGGCAAAGAAAATCCCGCCCAGCAGGCTCCCGTAATAGTCGTTTTCAAGAACCGACGATATATTTACTTTAAGGTTTTCGAATTCTTGATTGAGCCGAACCACGAGTGGGATTTCCATTCCAATCAGCAAGCCGATAATGATGCTGAGGGAATAAATCATTATACCCGTATAAACAGTATAGGCCGCCGCAGTATAGGCCAGCAGGGACGAAAAAGAGGTCAATAGTGAAAGAATAAATTCAATGACTATGAATTTCTTGAGCAAATCGGTTTCCAGGAGCCGGCTGAGTCGGCTTCCCACACCCATTGAGAACAGCATTACCGAAACGATAAGGGTCCACTGAAAGATAGAATCTCCCAGGAAGTAGGTTGCCAGCGTGGAGAGGATATATTCGGCTACAATACCGGCGAGGCCAGTTGCGAAAAGACTGAACTTAAGGATATTGGATTTGAGCTTCACCGGCTCAATCTGGATTATCCTCTAAAGTGCCCAGGTGATGAGGACCGATCCCCCGATATAGGCAAAAGCCTCGATCAAGGCGGCCCCATGATTCGGACGCTCCTGGTTGATCAGTTCATCGGTTAGGTTTCTTCCCGGAAGAAGTATCTTGTCGGTGAGTAATCGCACTATAGGCAGAAACAGCAGTCCGATTCCTACATCGATCCCAATGTTGATCAAAGATTCTTCCCAACTGACAAAATCATGCATCAGAGCAAATCGAATCAAATTACCTATGGAGATCATTGCACCGGCAAATCCAATACCTACCGCTACATTGTCCTTTTCAATATGTTCATGAACATCGTAGGGGGTGATCACATTGTAAAACATCTCGGTCGCGATCAGGAGAACCTGGCCGATTGCCCAGAAAATCAAAGCCGTGAGCAAGGACCCTCCATCACCGGAAATGGCTCCCAGCAGAATCAGACCGGTTGCAACCGCATTTCCGCCCTCTACAACCCCAGTGCCTACATTTTGATCCTCAACTATTTCTTTGTAAACGCTGAATTTCCTAAGGATCAATTTATCATTGATGAAAACTGAAATATTTAGTAACAAAACGGCCAGTAACCCATAAGCGAAAATATCAACCAAATCCTGGACCAGTCCCTGGGATGGACCCAGAACAGCGCTCCCAATCGCCAGCAACAACCCCACGAAGTACCCTACGTGGGCAACGGAGAAGGCCAAATTGTCTTTCTCCACTAACTCATCTTTAACATTTATCTTTCGATGGAACAACTGGTAGGCAATTTTGCCAATAAAAAACAACAGGAAACTACTGGCCAGGTACACCAGCGTGGCTAGAATACTGTCTAATATTTGCATGAGTTAATGATTAGTGGAATGGTTGGAAAAGATACAGGTTATTTGCCAAAGCCGCCACCTCTCGACCTTGAACTAGAACCACTGCTATATCTTGATCCCGACCGGGAACTTTGTGCCGTAGAACTTCGAACCCGACTTCTAAACTTACTATTGTATCTGGAGTTCGGTTTGGTAGATTGATTGAATTTACTACTGGTTCCATAGGCATAACCACCGCCAGATGTTCTTGGCCCGTAATACGATCTTCCGGTACCATAGTGATTGGATCGATATGTATTGTAACTAGATCTTCCTACTGGGTAGGCCATCATGTTAAACATGCTGGACATGAACATATACTGGCCATAAAATGCCCAGAAGCTGCTTCCTCCCCTATTTTCCCAGCGGCCATATTTTTGATTACCAACGTAATTCGAAAAACCCGGAGGCCCTACGGTCTTATTTACTTTACCACCTTCACTCTTTGAAGCCAATTCCATACCCATGTCATTCTCATGCATAGCAAAGAACTTTTCCGAAACTTCCTGCCAATCAGATATCTTTTCTTCCGGTATTCCTGTTCTTTCCTTAATGGTTCGGTACTGATGCCGATAGCTTTTGAAAAACACTCCCTCCACATCCATATCATAAAGCATAATGGTAAAAGTGGGCTCATTGGTCATATCCCGGATCATATCGTCAACCGGACTTTTGGAGTACTTCCTTCCTCCGCAGGATGCCAACATGAATATTGTGATAACGAGTACTGGAATCTTTAGTCTGTTCATCCGCTTAATATTAATAGGCTCAAGTTATCAAACATATCTCAAAGTCAATCCGGTTTTTCCATGGGCGGCAAAATATTTGAAAATTCGAATTCCTTGGCTATTTTACCGAATGAGGCCTCGAACTCTTTTTCTCCCCACTGCTCTATGTTGAGGACATGCTCTTCGGCCTCATCATAATAGTCCCAAGAAATCAACTCATCCCAGTCATCGGTTTCTTTTTCAGAATCCTTGAAGTAGCCTGGGGTTTCATTCTCCCGGTATAACTTAATTCCCTGATAATCTATTTTTTTAGGAGGGTGTTCCTTTTTCAGGATTTTTTCAGGAAGGTCTTCATCGATGGATCGCACCTTGATTTTCCTGGTAAAGGTTAGGAAAAGCTCATCATCCTCCTCGATATGCAGGAACGCAACATCGTCTCCGCTATCTAGTTTATACTCCCGAGTAAAATTGTTATTGCCCCAGTCATACTCATAAACGGCCACAACTTGCCACGATTTAAGATCATAATCCACTAAAAACCCTTTTTCCAAATCAGTAATCTTCAGATTGGTAGGATCGTACTTGGGTTCTTCCTTTTTCTTAAAAAAATCAAATAATCCCATCTGAGTTATTTTGGCAGCTGTTTCCTGCTGGGCTGGGTGAAATAATAGATCAGGTAGACCAAGGCAGCCAGTCCTATTAGCCCAAGGGCAACCTTGAACAGGAATTTGAACAGCACCAGAACAATTACAATAGCCAGTATAACTAATACTATAGATTTCATTGCAATAATTACCTAAGTTCTTAAATGAAGAGGGCTATTCACCCTCCCCTTCTTTCTTCTTTGTGAGCTTGGCTTTCATGGCAGCCAGTTCATCCCCGGCTTCACTTCTGGTTGTGTCACCTAACGCCTTTTCTATTTCGTCATCTACGCTTTTGCTCTCATCAGCAATTTCTCCATAGGATTCAGCCAGTGCTTCTTCCTGGGTCACCTTCTCCTTCATTTTCTCGAGCATCGCTATGGTACTTCCAGAATCGATTTGAGTCAGCTGTTTGTTGAGGTTTTTGGTGGCGGTACTTACCTTTACCCTGGCTTTCAGCGTTTTCAACTCATTCTCATAAGTGCTGATCTGCTGACGAAGTTTCTTTACATTCTTTTCCAAGGAATCAACCGATTCCTCAAATTTGTCCTTTTCCTTTTGAATACGCTCCACGTGTTCCTCGTTTTCCTTTTTCTTAACCAAAGCTTCACTGGCCAGCCGGTCGGCTTCATCTGGCTCTATCTGCCCATCTTGTGCCTTCTGAAGTAAAAGCATGGCCTTACTTTCATAATCTTTCACCTTGCTTTTATGATTAGCCAGTTCGTTTTTAGACCGAATAGCCATCGCCTTCACTTCGGCCAATCCTTGCAGACCACCGTCCAAATCCTTTTTTAGATCCCGAATGCCTTGTTCGGTCATCTTTATCGGATCTTCCAGTTTATCCAAGGCCGAATGTGCCTCAGCCTGTCCAACCCTAAAAATTCTATTAAATATGCTCATCGTAATGGGTTTTAGTTTTTCGAAAATGATATTATTTCCTCTGAGTACTCGCTCAGTAATAATCCCAAGGAGTTGAACGATCCTTCCAGTTCGTTCAGGTCCAGGTTTTCCAGAGCCAATGTATCCCTAAAGATTACCTTAGAGCCCGACTCGTCCAGGGCAAAGGCCCCGCTAATGATATCTCGATTCTTTTGAAGCAGTTTTTGAAATACCTCCGATTTTGCCGTGGTCTCAAACATGAATTGCTCCATGATCAGGATCGGATCAGCGATCAGGATCGCTAAACTCTTGATTCCAGATGGTTCATGATCCACTACGAAAATCCCTTCCCCCTGATCTTCGTGGGTAATATCGTAGTCCAATTCACTGATGTAGTCCCTGACCTTTTGAAAATAGTCGTTCATGGTTATGGATGATTTAATAATGGCTCATTTTCACCAAAATTAATAAAAAGAATTCTGTTTTCATTTGAATCGTTTTTTAATAGTTTTACGTATCAAATATACTAAAGGTTTTAGAATTGCTCAAAATATTAGCAATAAAATCAAGATCTTATGTCGTTTGTCGGAAAAAATATCAAGAAGATTAGAGCCATCAAGAAGCTCAGTCAAGCGGATTTTGCTAAAATATTTGCTCTGGCTCGACCTAGCATTGGGGCCTACGAGGAAGGGAGGGCCGAACCCAAAATTGATACTATTATACAGATTGCTAAAAAATATAGACTATCCATCGATCTCCTGTTAACCAAGGAACTAACCATAAACGAACTTTTTAACTTCGACATATTCAAAGAGGATCTTAAGGACCATGACCGCAAGCCCGAACGGAGATCTAGTTACGACGGGATACCTTTTGTATCCATACGCAACTCCGTGGAATACCTTGTGAAATTCAAGAACCAGGATTTCCTAAATGGGCTTCCCCTGAGATGGATCAATGAGAAAATACCTGGACTGCTACGCTCCTTTGAATTGAGCGGAACTGAAATGGAGTATAACCAGAATGGCCTTCATCATGGAGATATCCTCGTGGCCAGAAAAGTGACTCCGGAACGAGCTAAACTTCTCAAAGGCAAAATATATATTATTGTTGGCCCCGAGGTGATCCAGGTAAGAAGGCTAAGGGGTTCAGGAAAGAGCTGGATTTTCGGAGCCGATAATCCAAACTATCCGGATCAAACCATAGATCCTACTAAAATTCTGGAGATTTGGGAAGTAATTGGATCCTATAGTACCTATCTTAACCCACCGGAAATGGTTGAGCAAAGGCTTATGATGCTTGAGCAAAAATTCGAATTGCTGGAACAAAAGTTTGACCAGGGTAAAAGTGGAAGTCCCCGTTGACCGAACCGGAATTACATCCCGACAATTTTAACCATTTGGAGATAGCTCATAAGGTTATTCAGGACAATCCGGTCCTTGCGGGGAAAATTTGCAAAGCTGCTGAGATAGGTATCAGCGATGTTTTACCCCTGATGACCGAAACCATCCGATTCTTGAATCTCATTGCCTACCAGAAAGTCCCACTCACCCCGTCATTGAAAGTGGATTTGGCCTGGCACGAGGTAATACTATGCACCCGATATTACCAGACCTTGTGCACCGGGCAATGGGGCAGGTTCATTCATCATAACCCGGCAGGGAAGCCTGCCGAGAATAAGCGGAATTTTGAAGCCACCCTTAAATTATACCAGGAGCACTACGGTAAAGCCCCCGCAAAATACTGGGGTGAACTTACTATTGCCGATTGTGGCGGATGCGAAGCAATGAGAGGATGAGGGAATGTTGGAGTGTTGGGTTGAAGTGTTAGGGTGATTGGATAATTGGATTATGCGGATGGCGGAAATTAAATGAAATCAACAAATCAACAACTAATCAATTAAAACCCTCTCAGTATGTACTTCAGTGGGCAATTGAAAATCAAACCCAGCCAGGAATCATTGATAGAGAAAGTGAAACCCCAAAAGGCGTTTAAGAAGCTCCTGTTTATCATGACTGGGGGAACGCTTGCGGACAAGAGGGAAAGACAAACCTTTACCGCTCTTTCAATTCTGCAGCAGTTCAACATGGTCTTTCGGACCCTTGGGATAACCAACATTGTTAGGATCTCTCAAGACAATCTGGACTTTTACCTGGATACCGACGGCAAGGTAAATGACCTCAAAGAGGCTCTGGACAAATTCGATCTTGAAATGGATGAAGACGTTTCGGCCTATTTTCAGGCTCTTTACCTGGTCCTGGAACATGAGGAAGGTAATTTTAACTACCTCATTGAAATTCGGATAAATAGACTACATGAAATCGGGCATCCTCCAATTGAAATTGTTGTAAATGGACTCCTAAGGGAATTCAAAACCGTAGATGGAGTGGGCCACGGCAAGCTAAGAGCCAAGATGGAGCCCATCTTCAATTCTCAGGAAACCTACGATGTATTCACCAGCGAAGAGGATCACGAATTCACCCAATTTTTGCACGGACTTGACCATGGCATAAAGAAATACATTCCGGTAGATGCCATCGAGATCGAGACCACATCTAAGATTGTACTGCCTAAGAAGAGGAAAGAAGCTGGCTCAAGACCAGCGAAAGATACCAGCGACCCGGTATATCACGATTATTACGGCTATTCGGATTATGTTATCTTTTTGCCTATGTGGTCGGATATGAGCTATGCTCATAATGTTCATATTCACGATACTCAGCTCATGAGTGAAGAAGGGGACCCAATAGGGCACATCGGTGAAGAGGGTGTCAATGCCGGGGAGTCGGGCCTTTTTGACCCGGACACTACCCTGAGCCAGGGACTTCAGGATTCATCTGACTACATGGACGCCACGGATACTAAACACGGAGATGGCGCCTCGGAAGACGCTGAAAGCAGCTGGCTTGATTCAGCTGACGTTTCTCATTCGGATGACAGCTCGTCCTGTAGTTCCTGCTCGTCCTGCGGAGGAGATTGATTAACCTTCGGTCTTCTTGAGGCTGGTTAGCAGACTGGCGGTAATGCTTAAAAAGTTCTCTTCGGTAATGATCCCGACCAACTTTTGATTTTTAACCACCGGTAAACACCCGATTCGCTTCTCCCTCATAAGGCCCATCGCCTGATGAATGCTGGCCTCAGGTGCTATGGTCAGCGGGTCGGTGATCATTAGATCTTTGACCGCAACATCCTTGCCGGCTCCTTTTTTGATTTTTTTGCTAAAATGCCTAAGTAGGATGCGGGCGGAAATCAGGCCGATTAATTTCCCGACATCGTCCTCAATCGGAATAAACCGAATCTTTTGCCAGTCCATGACATCAGCCACCAGCTCGGGTATATCGTCCTGTTGCACGGTAAAAAGGTCAGTGGTCATGAACTCTTCAACCAGCATAGAGGTTGGCTCCCATTTTTTAAGGATGGCTACCTTGGCAGGCTTCCATTCATGAATGGGCAATCCGCGCTTCAAATTCTTTACCATTGATGCGGTCAAAGCCACAGCAGCCTCTTCGCGGGTGGTTTCTTTTACCAATTTAGTATACGAATTCAGAATCCAGGAGGTACCGTTTCGACGGGTGTCGTTGCGCTGTTCAATAACTCCCAAATACCGGTCAATATCTGCCTTTCTTACCTTGTTCTTTAACAGGCCCTGGCGGGCAAGTGGGAGTAATTCTTTTTGGGATTAATATACTTGATTAACCTTGCATTTCTCATACCAAATGGTTATATTAAGGTATGATTGTAAAGGTTAAATATCATGTGTGAAAGTAAAAATTTAAGAGATTTCGATAATTTAATTGAACTAACTGATTACTTCGATTCTGACGAAAAATGTGTTGAATACCTAGCAAAACTAAGGTGGAATGATAACCCAGTTTGCCCGTATTGTGACCACGATAAAAGCTACACATTGAAAGGTAAAAATAAAAGGTGGAAGTGTGCCAAGTGTAAGAAGCATTTCAGCGTAAGGATCGGAACCATCTTTGAAGAAAGTAAGATTTCTCTTAGAAAATGGTTCATAGCCATTTATCTTGTAACCGCACATAAAAAGGGTATTTCATCTTATCAACTAGCAAGGGATATTAAGGTTACTCAAAAAACTGGCTGGTTTATGTTGCAAAGAATCCGGTACGCTTTCCAACCTGAGAATGACAAATTTAGCGGTGATGTTGAAGTTGATGAGACATACGTAGGGGGTAAGGAAAAGAACAAGCATAAAGCCAAAAGAACAGCAAACACTCAGGGTAGAAGTGTTAAGACCAAAACTCCCGTTCTTGGTATCATGGAACGAGGAGGCAAGGTGTATGCATTGCCTTTAAAAGATACCAAGGGAGCATCCGTAATACCTGTTGTTTCGGACAAGGTTATTTACGGGAATCGAGTTTTTACTGATGAATGGCACAGTTACAAATCTCTCGGTAAGAATTACCAGCACCACGTAGTTAATCACGGATTTGGTCAGTATGTGCTAGGTGATGCGCACACAAACAACATTGAAAGTTTCTGGGCATTATTAAAGAGAGGGATAATGGGAATTTATCACCACATTGGCGACAAACACCTTGAAAAGTATGTGAACGAATTTACGTTTCGTTTCAATACTCGCAAACTGACCGAGGGATCGAGATTTGATTTGATGCTTAGTAAATCAAGTGGGAGGCTGGACTATCAAACATTGATAAGATGAGCTTTTCATTGAGAATCAATGACGACAAGAAAGCTCTGAGCAAAGAAAGGGGTATTTCGATCAATGAACTATCCGATCTTTTGTCAGACTTATATAGTGCCTTAGATATAGACTTAGGGGCAAACATTACTCTAAGCGAGGTTACTGGTAGTTCTTATGCCTTAAAATTCAATACAGATGAGCCAAGTTATGAGGAAAGATTTAAGGAGGTTCACAAGAATATTGAGCAAATACCTATTGATGATCTAGACATTGAGCAAAGAAAATACGCTAATACGCTAAGAAAAATAATTGGTGGTAGGTATTATTTAACTGCCTATGATAACGAAGAACAAGAAATTGCAACCATCAAAGAGTTCAAGCGGACCCTTGACATTGAATACTATTATACACAAAAAACCATATATGGTATCCTTTCTGAACTTGGAGGAAAATCAATAACTACGCCCAACAAACACATCCTCATAGACGGGTTCAGCCACAGAGTTTATTTAGACAAAGAGCAAGATTTGGAGTTGAAACAATTTTACGGGACAGATAAATTACGGGTTAAAATACGCCTAAAACGGTCTTCCGTTGATAGCCATATTATTAGGGCAGAAATGATTTCATTTCTAAAGATTGGAGACGGTATGCTTCATGAAAATATAGAAAAAGAGGGGTACGTTGATTTGGCGATTTTGAAAGGGGCTAAAACTATTGACGATGTACTAAACAGGATATATGGCGGTTGACATAAAACCCATCAAGGACTGGCAGAAGATTCTTTTGGACACCACCATCATCATTTCTCTTTTCAACGCAGAAGCCGATGGGGTAAAAGATGATGTCATTTTGTTCATAAAAAAGCTGGTAAATTATCTTGGAAGTTCCAAAACTGGGGATAACAATGAACGGATATTTTACATCTCAACCATAACCCTATCTGAGTTGTTAACAAGAGAAAATGACGCTGAAAAGATCAAGCGGATTCTCAAAGTCTTGAATAGCCAGAATGTGGAATTTATCGACTTTGATCTTGAAGCGGCCCTTCATTTCAATGCCAGACTCTATAACAAATTATCCAAAGACAGCTTGCACGACAAGGCTAAGGAATTTGGCTGGAAACAGAACGACTATATGATGGCCAGGGAATGGATTAATAGGGATTACATGATTATAATGAGCGGAGTAGTTCATCAAGCAGATGTAATTCTAACTGCCGACAAAAAGTCCTTTTATCCGTTGACCGCAGAAGCAGGTATATTCTGCGCACTAACCTATCCTGATTTATTTGAGTATACCGATCAATTCATAATACAGTATAAGCCCGAAGAAGTTGAAGAAACAAGAGAAGAACAAGGTTAGTTTCCTTAAGGCATTGGCCAAAGTTGTTAAAGCTGGGCCTTTGAAGAAAAAGAAGAAAGAGGGACTACCTCGCAAAAACAAGATAGAGTACGAAAACAATGAGGATAAATCCTAGAAAATACTGCAACGCTTTCGAGACTCCACCTTTAACGAAACGAAGAAACACAATAGCTCCTCCACCTAGTAAAACTAAAAGAGCCAATTCACCAATATCATTCATATCCTTAAATTATAAAATCCGCAGTCATTTCACAATATGGGTTAGTCAAATATGTTATTCCCTTCTTTTTTAATCAATTCGCTGGTGCTAATCTTCTTCCCCTTATACCAACAGAGCTCGGTATCCAAACCGTTTCGGGAAACCAGAATGAAGTTCGACTTGGCCTCATCAAACTCGAGATCTTTGGTCACGTCGGTATGCTCGTCGTCAAAGGCATTCATCAAACCCAACCATAAGGCCGCATTGGCCACCTCATCAATCACGCTGGGACCTGCCGGGAACAGTCGGTTCTCAATCCGGAGGTGAGGTTTGCCATTAGGGCTGATCCCGTAACAGGGGCGATTCCAACGATAAACCGTTGAATTATGGATCATGAGGGCACTTAGCTTGGGCGTCAGACCCTTGTCAACCTCCTCCAAAACATCAGAGTCAACCTCTGCCATAAGCATTACTCTAAACCGAACGATATCTTCCTTGAACAAGTCCAATACCGAATTGCGCAGCCAGGAATTTCCGAAAGTCACTCGCGGACTTCGGTCCCTTAGGTGCTCGCTGGTAATCCGGGTATCAATTGACTGTTGAAACAACGCTACTCGGGTTTCGTGCCATAGTCTCTTTCCAAACAAAAGCGGTGAATTGGACGCTATGGCCAGAACCGGTGCAGCCAAAACCTGTGCCATATTGTACTTTCGTACGAATTCGTCAGGTCTCACCTGCAGATGTACCTGAAAACTTGTGTTGCACGCTTCAAGCATTGCAGAATCGTGCTTAATATTCAATTCATCAATACCACCAATTCGAAGTTCGTAAACCTTGCCTCGCAGTTTGCTTATCGCCTCCACCAAAGCGCCATAACGATCCAGGGGAGTCAGATTTTCCAGCTCCAGGTCAAATTTTCGAATCGTTGGGAGAATACCGGTTAAAACGTACGCTACCCCCTCCTCTTTGCAGACCTTGCTTAACTCATCAAGCAATCCTTTCAGGTTCTCTTCCAATTGGTGAAAGCAATCCTTGGCAAAAGGAAGCGGATCCAAATTGGCCTCAATATTGAACTTGGCTAATTCGGCTGTGAAGCTATCCGGCAACTTAGCCAGCAAATCAAGGTTCTTGTTAGCTGGTTTATAATTCTTGTCCAAAAGACATATTTCCTGTTCGGCGCCAATATGCAGTGGGTTCTCATTAAACCAACCCTCATTCAGCATTCGATCCAAGGCTTGGACATCCTTTAATAAATGCTTGGTGAAGTCGCCAAGCTCCTTTTTGGTCTTTACTGGTTTGACGTTTAATTCTCCCATGTATCTAACCAAAATATAACAAAAAAAGGTAAGCCAAGTGCCCCAAGCATATTTTCGGCTTAAGTCAAGCGTTAAGGGGCCAAGTTTTTATATTTGCATCCAAACTGGTATTGTTAATGAAAGACCTTATTGCTGAGTTGAATTGGAGGGGTATGATCTACGATTGTATGCCCGGTACTGAGGAACAGTTGAAAAAGGAAATGACCTCGGCCTATATTGGATTTGATCCGACCGCACCATCCCTACATATTGGCAATTTAGCTACTGTTATGCTGCTGAAACACGCTCAACTTGCCGGCCATAAACCGTTTATTTTAGTCGGTGGCGCCACTGGAATGGTTGGGGATCCCTCCGGGAAGTCCGAAGAGAGAAAGCTACTGGACGAAAAGGTGCTTCGATTTAATCAGGATAGAGTTTTGGAGCAGCTCAGCCGGTTCCTGGATTTCGATTGTGGAGAGAATTCGGCAGTCGTCGTCAACAACTATGACTGGTTCAAGGACATATTGTTCCTGGAATTCTTACGGGATGCGGGCAAACATATTTCAGTAAACTATATGATGGCCAAGGAATCGGTAAAAAACCGCCTTGATTCAGGAATTTCATTTACGGAGTTCTCCTACCAATTGCTGCAGGCCTATGATTTTTACCAACTGTTCGTCCATCACGGGGTAAAGCTCCAGATGGGAGGCTCAGACCAGTGGGGAAACATTACCACCGGAACCGAGTTAATCCGGCGAAAATCAGGAGGGGAAGCCTTTGCCCTAACAACACCGCTGGTTACTCGTTCTGATGGCCAGAAATTTGGCAAAACCGAAGAAGGAAATCTCTGGCTGGACCCTGAAATGACCTCTCCCTATAAGTTTTATCAATTTTGGCTCAACTGTAGCGATGAGGAAAGCGCCGACCTAATTAAAATATTCACCCTGCTTGACCAAAAGGAAATCTACGGCCTGCAGCAAGAACATCAAAATGCCCCTCATTTAAGACCTCTGCAAAAGGCGTTGGCCTCGGAGATTACCACCCGTGTTCATGGAGAACGCGAGCTCCAAATGGCACTCAGAGCTTCCTCCATATTATTCGGGAAATCCACAACCGAGGACCTGGTGAGCCTTGATGAAAAGACCCTTCTGGCGGTTTTCGAGGGAGTTCCGCAGGTGGATGTGGAGAAAGAGAAGTTGAACGACCCGGAGGCTCTAGTCCTGCTGACCGAAATCACCAAAGGTGAGATCTTCAACTCCAAGAGCGAGGCCCGCCGAATGATACAGGGCGGGGGAGTAAGTGTTAACAAAGAGAAATTAGCAAATGCGGAGGAACCCCTGAATCTGCAATTACTATCGGACAAATATGTCCTGGTGCAAAAGGGTAAGAAGAACTATTACCTCCTCCGGGGAATATAAGAAAGGCCGGAAGCCAGCCATTAGCATCACTTCTTCAAAGCATACCAGACCGAAATCTGCAACATCTGGTTCTTGATCTCGGGAATTTCTCCAATGTTTATTTCGAAATCTTTGTTAACATCTGTGAAACCAATTATGTATCGTACCCCGAAGCCCAGCCCCATGGGCAAATCAAATCCAAGGCCAAAAGCTCCGCTAATCTCTGAAGCTTCCAGCTTGTCTTTTATATCCACCCCATCTAAATCTTCCGCTATCAGGAGGACCCCAAATTGAGGTCCTAACTCCAGGTGGAGACCTCTGACAAGGTAGATTTTCAACATCACCGGAATATCAACATAGCTGAGGTCGCTTGCGCCAATACCACCCCAACCCCTAATTGAATACAAGAAATCCGCGATAACGGCCACCTTGGTCATTTTCGCCCCTAAGAATAGTCCGCCGTGAAAGCCCGTTTTGGAATCAGTATTAATGTTAGTGACATCTGTGTTAGCCCAATTCAGCCCGCCCTTCACTCCAAATCGTATTTGTCCATAGGCCTGAAAGACCCCCAGGACCACTAGAACTGCTGAAAGTAATGCTAGTCTCTTCATGCTTTTGGCTATTTTAGTGTGCTGCAAGAAACTAAATAATCGGCCAATTCTCAAACCCTATCGTGGATAAAGTAAGGAAATTATTGGGGAATCCACCTTTCGGAATAAGGCAGAATTTTGAGAAATCTTAAATCTCAATTATCCAATGCTGAGGGGAATTTCAAATCACCAAATCTGAAACGAGAAACAATCATTGTAAATTCATTTAGGTCCTGATGTCGAATTTATCTCTACGATTGGTTTAGAATTTTGAATTTTGGATTTGTTTAGTATTGAGAGTTTAAAATTGAAGATTTTTCTAAAAAAGGAAGATCATCCAGCGATATCAAACCACCTTCAGACCTTCCCATTATTAGCCCTCTCTCTTAATTGCAGAAGTCGAAAGATTGTTACCCTCCATGACCGAAAATTGTAAATCAAAAATTTAAGATCTTAAATAATTCCGAATAACTAAATCTGAAACGACTCAAATTGATCATAATAATTCTATTGACCCGTAGTATCGATTACCTCCAGCGTTTGTTTCGAATTTTAGATTCATTTCGGATTTACTTTAATTTAAGGCTTAAGATTTAGGGTTTTCTATCGAAATTTTTTTTCACAACATATACGCCACCGAAACCTGAAACACCTGATTGGTGGATCTAAATTCAAACCTCTGGCTACGCCTGGCCAGGGACGATACTCCAAAATTGAATCGGCCGTCAATAGACAGCTTCCGGGTAATTGTATACCCCATTCCAGCAACGATGGCAAAGTCAAAATTATTGACTTGACTTGAAATATCGACCTCATACTGCCCATCCCTGGTTTTGGCATTTATCAGAAATCCCAACTGGGCGCCCCCAGCAAAGAACAATTTGCGGCGCGTGAAAAGCTGGAAGACCACTGGAAGGTTCAAATAGTTGTAACGTAAGCTCAAGTCTCGATTTTGTTGCGTCCATGCCCCTTGATTGGAGTAAACCAATTCAACTTGAACACTAACATTTCCTGACGCCCTGAAATTGACAAAGGCTCCTATATGGGCCGCCGGTTTGTATTTATACTGTACGGTGTCCGCACTACCGCCTATAGTGGAGAAGTTAAATCCTCCTTTGAGACCAAGCTGCTGGCTGTAGGCATTTCCCAGAAGGAAACTAAGTCCGCATAGAAGAACAAGTAACGATATGGTTGACCTAAATCTCAAATCGTAAACTATAAATCTTAAACTATCTTAGAGATTCCAACATTTAGACCTAGGCCATTCCTGAATATCCGGAGTAACCTGGGATCAGGGACTTGCGACCTAGGACTTGAGACTTAAGATTGAGCACATTGCCTCCCTATAAAATTCCTAGTTCGGGATGCTTTCCGGTTACGCCACGGTAATATTCCCACATAAATTGAAAGTCTTTTTCCTTATTATCACCAGGGAAAATCGGATCCTGGATTTCGACGGTCTTTTTCTTGTAATCAAAACCGACCATTACAATGGGTATCCCGGCATTTTTTGCAATATGATAGAAACCACTTCGTAAGCGGGGTACCTTTTTTCTGGTTCCCTCGGGCGCAAGGGCAATCGAAAACGCGGCCTTCGAATTGAATATTTCAACTACCCTGTCAACCAGCCGTTCGTTTTTTTTTCGATCCACTGGGTAACCTCCCAGCCACTTCAGGATGGGGCCCAAGGGAAACCAAAAGAGTTCTTTTTTGGCCACAAAACGGGTCTTTAACTTCTTTATGCCCCGGGCCGCATAGCCGATGTAAAAATCGTGGAAGCTGGTATGTGGGGCGATGATCATGACGTACTTGCTCAAATCAGGCGGAATATCGCCGGTGATTCTCCACCCGGTCCACTTAAAGATCAGCATGTAGAGCGTCCGCATGATTATTCCAAAATATCGCTAATAAAGGCCTCATCGGCCAGATTAGGCATGGTAATTACAAGATTCGGATTACCGTCCATGCTCAGCCTGGCGGTAAGCGCAGCACCCGGATTACGCGCCCAAGTTCTACGACCAATCCCGTTCATCACATCAAAATATAACATTTGTTCCAATCGTTCGGCACTCTCTGGGGAACCATCCAAGAAGATCCCGAAACCTCAATTAATCACTTCCCCCCAGCCGACCCCGCCTCCATTGTCGAGTGAAACCCAGGTGGCTCCACGAAAAGAATCTCCTATTACGTTATGAAGAGCCATGTCGGCGGTAAACCTTGAGCCGTCATAAATATTGCCTGTTTCCCGATAAGGAGAATCTGTTCCGGAGACATCATGGTGGTCCCTGCCTAAAACGATCGGACCGATTCGTTCCTCATTATTGGCTGTGTTGAAGGCTCGGGCCACCTCCACCCTACCTTCCGCATTAGCATACAAAATGCGGGCTTGGGAACCCACCAAGAGGTCGTTTTGTCCTGCTCCTTTTATCCAAGTAATATTATCTTGCAGCTGCTGTTGAATTTCAGGCCCAGCCATCTTGGCTAATCGCCCAGGCACTTCCGTGGCTAAATCATCGGTGATGGCCAGATCCCGGGGGTCCGCGCTGCAGGACACCCATCGGAATGGCACAAAGGCCCAGTTCTGAAAAACTGCTCCATTTCCTCCGTAGGTAATAAGCTCATGTGGATGTTGTGCAACATCCGGGTCAAGGTTATTCTGGATCATCATCATGATCGCCGCGGCCTCCGGGATTTGGAACGGATACTGGTCCCAAGGGCGGGCATACATTTTATAGTCAGGTCTGAATCGATACATGTAGATCCGGCCGAATTCCTTCAGTTCGGCGGCAAATTCAGGAGCCAGCATTGGATGATGTTCGGGCTTGAAGTACCTGAGAGCGTTCTTCACCGCAAGTACTTTCTCCGATCTTGAAAGTATGTCTTTACGCGCCGGAGCGTGGTTGGTTTCAGGATCCAAATGCTTGACTGGAGGTAACTTTTCAGGAATTCCAGTTACGATAACCTCTTTAAAGTCAGTCATTTGATAGGCATGATTTCAATTTCCGGTTCGGAACCTCTCTAAATTACTAAGTATTGATCGGCCGTGACTATAACCCGATTGAAATATTTCTCTGGCCTTCCCGAAATCAAACACTTTATAGTTAGCCAGTTCGGGCGGCTCAATGAAAAGATCGCAACGGTCCATCTTTACTGTGACATTTTGACTAATGGCCAGCAAAAGACTGCGTTCCAGCAGATCCTTTATGCTGCGCCCGTTGAATGGACTACCAATTGGATTGCAGCTGAGGCCGATGATCAGATCGCAGGTTTCCGTTAACGGCTCTATCGGCAGATTATTGAGAATACCTCCGTCGAAATAATCGATATCGCCGATCTTAACCGGGGCAAACAGGACGGGAATACTGGACGATGCGATTAAGGGCCTTATGACCGGCCCGGAAGAAAAAAAGTGGGTTTTCCCCAGGCTGATGTCTGTCGCCGCGATGAAAAGTGGAATCTCAAGGCTCTCAAAGCTATCCTGAGGCATGTATTTTCTAAAAATACGCTCGGTTCGTTGGAGATCGATTAATCCTCCTCGGGTCAAAGCAGGGCGAAGATACTTGTACATCTGGGACGCCTCAACGATATCAAGTATTTGCATAGGCGAATATCCGTGGGCATAAAAGGCTCCCACTATGGCTCCGGCGCTACTCCCCGAAACCGCGCTTATCTCGATACCTTGTTCCTCAAAAAGCCTTAGCAGGCCCAGATGGGCAATGGCCCTGGCACCACCACCGCTAAGTGAAATCCCGATTCTCATAATCCCAGATGTTCGTGGGCCCAAAAGTTAACATTTGCAGGGTTTAGCCAGGGGTTAAAAGACTATTCCGAAAAAACGCCCATAGCCCCGAATTTGGAAATCCGGTGGTCAATTCGTTGCTCGGGGGTCAGCTTTGATAAATCCCGAACATTCTTCAGAATCGTCTTTTTTAGCTCCTTTGAGGCACCTTTGGAATCGGTGTGTGCCCCTCCCAGGGGTTCGGGGATAATTCCGTCGACGAGCTTTAATTTGAGCATATCATCAGCGGAAAGTTTTAGCGCCTCGGCAGCCTGTTCCTTGTAATCCCAGCTTCTCCACAATATGGAAGAACAGGACTCGGGCGAAATGACTGAATACCAAGTGTTCTCCATCATTAGTACCCTGTCCCCGATGGCTATTCCTAAAGCACCACCTGAGGCACCCTCGCCAATAATGATGCAGATTACAGGCACTTTAAGGGTCATCATCTCCTTGAGGTTGCGAGCAATGGCCTCGGCTTGGCCCATTTCTTCCGCTTCGATCCCAGGATAAGCTCCCGGGGTATCTATCAGGGTGACAATGGGCTTTTGGAATTTCTCAGCGATCTTCATTAGACGCAGCGCTTTGCGATAGCCGGAGGGATTGGCCATCCCGAAATTCCGTAGTTGTCGTTGCTTCGTATTTCGGCCTTTCTGTTGCCCAATTATCATAACCGCCTGGTTATCAATAGTGCCTAGTCCACCCACCATAGCCTTATCATCATCGACTACCCGGTCCCCATGAATTTCAATAAACTCGTCGCTGATCTCATAAATGTAATCCAATGTGTAGGGCCGATCAGCGTGACGTGAAAGTTGCACTCGCTGCCATCGGGTCAGATTACCAAAAGTGTCTTTTTTGAGAGCCTGGATTTTAGCTTCAAGTGACTTGATGGATTCGGTCACATCCACTTCACTTGCGTTGGCAAGATGTTTCATGTCAGCCAGTTTCGCCTCTAATTCCGCAATCGGCTTTTCGAATTCCAAAAGCATGGTCATTGATTGATGAGCAAATTTAGGACTTTAATTGGATTTAAGTCTAACCCGTGGATCAAGATCCAGGATGAAGAAATTCATCTGAACATAGGGCCTGGTATTGGTTCGGGCTATTAACGGGTGAAATGAGAAGTCTGTTTGTTGGCCGCTGCCGCCACTTGTTTGTGGCAAGTATTCGGAACATGGCCTACCACGATATCCGATGAATCGCTTTTCTTCGAGACATTCCGACCGGATCCGCTTATGATTAACGGCCGGGGCGTAACCTACTGAACCAGCCAAGCTAGACCCAGAACCAGAGACTTGAAACCTGGGACCTGCGAACCCAATTCCGAGGCCCGCTGATCTACTTCTTAATTAGGGGCACGCGCCTGGAAAAGTCTCCTCTTTCTTTTTTGATGATCAACTTCCTTTTGGGAACCTTGGATGGGGTGGACAATTCTTCAAATGCAAGACGACCATTTTGGTCCTTAGCTACATTGACTACCGTTCCGGCCGGCAGCTTGGGGGCGGACTTCTGCGAAAACTCGATTACTATTCCGTCTTCAATCAGCTGGGGCAAGCCTTTGTAATTCTTCAGAGCACCGGTTCGAACAATGTAACCACCCGGAGATCCAGGGGGATCGGATACTATATCCTTTTGGCATGGGTGTTAAGTTTTATGGTTAGTTATCCAATATAGGCAAGGATGCACTGAAACCAAAGCTCGGGAGTTCTGTTGTGGTGCGCAAGAGCTTAAACTATCCTTAGCCCGGGAAGAATCAATTGTCGACATCGACGCAAGGGGACAAAAAAGCTCGCCATCGTTCCCTCGAAACTATGGCAAGCAAAGGCGGTGCGGACGGAACCGCATCCATCTTGATTAAATTTCATTAGTTTTTATCTAGTGTCATGTCAATTATAATATGACGTAATATTTTTGTATCTTTGCCGTACATCAAACTTAAAGATTATGGCAAGATATAAAGTGACATTAGCAAAAGTGGAACGCCAAGAGCTAATGGCAATTATTAACAAAGGCAAGCATACTTCTCAAAAGTTTCGCAGCGCATATATTTTGTTGAACTGTGATAAGGGACCATATGCAGAGAAGGTAACCAATGAGCAGATCAGCAAGGTACTGAAGGTAGGCATGCGTACCATTGACCGGGTCAAAAAACGATTTGTAGAAGAAGGCTTTGAGGCGGTATTGGAGCGCAAACCAACCACCAGGACCTATAGTCGTAAGGTAGATGGTGACATCGAAGCGCATCTGATAGCGCTGTGCTGCAGTAAACCACCTGAAGGATATGCCCGATGGTCGCTTCGGCTGCTGTCAGATAAGATGGTAGAGCTTCAATATACTGACAGCATTTCTCACGAAACGGTGCGTACCGTTTTAAAAAAACGCCTTAAAACCCTGGAAGGTAAGCCAGTGGATTATTCCCCCCAAATCCGACAGTAGCTTTGTGGCACACATGGAGCAGGTGTTAGATGTGTATAAACGGCCTTATGATCCTGAAAGTCCGGTAGTATGCATGGATGAAACGCCCAAACAATTGATTAAGGAAACCAGGATAACCGAGCCGATGCAAAAGGGCAAAGCAACCAGGGTGGATTATGAATACCGGCGTTGCGGGGTGTGTAATGTGTTTATTGCCAGTGAGCCGGTCACAGGAAAGCGAATGGTTAAGCTTACCGAGAGGAAAACCCGGAAAGACTGGGCTAAGTTCATCAAAGAGATTGCTGATCAGATGTATCCTGATTCTGGGAAGATCACCTTAGTGATGGACAATTATATCACACATACAGCTGCCTCCTTATATGAAACATATCCTCCCGAAGAAGCAAAAAGAATATGGGATCGGTTTGAGCTTGTATATACACCAAAACATGGAAGCTGGCTGAACATGGCAGAAATTGAACTCAGTGTGCTTTCCAGACAATGCTTAAGTAGACGAATTGACAGTATGGAGATAATCCGAAAAGAAGTGAAAGCATGGGAGGAACATCGAAACAACAAGAACGCCAGTATTGATTGGCGCTTTACAACAAAAGATGCACGGATAAAATTAAAAAAGCTTTATCCGTCAATTCAAACTTGACATGACACTAGCTAGGCCCAGAAGGCCTATCTAGCAATGGTTTGTCATTAAGGCCGATCAATCGCGATGAAGAATTGTGAACGAAAGTGAAAACCAAACCGAAAACGATCTCGATAGGTGCAATAACCTAAATCAAATAAATAGAAGATTGAAAGGATGGATCCTCAATAGCATTAGGCAAAACCTGTCTTATTTTCCAATCACTATATTTGTAATTGGATCAAAGCTATTATTAACCCAGAGGTCTTGGGGCTGGGCATGAAGCCGTTTAGAATAGATTTTATCGGTGTTGGCGTTGCAAAAAGCGGAACAACCTGGATTGCCAACAGCCTAAGAAACCATCCCGGGATATTCATTCCTCCTAAAAAGGAGCTTATCTATTTCAATAAAGAAATGCACGACCATCCCGGGGTCATGAATTACCGGTTCAGTAAACCTTATGAATGGTATCATGATTTTTATAAGGATTCACTCCCTGGCCAACTGAAAGGGGAAGTTTCTCCTCAATATTTCTACAGCGATGAAGCAATTGAAAGGATCTTTGCATACAATTCATCAGTGAAAATTATTGCTGTAATTAGAAATCCTGTTGAGAGAACCCTGTCAAGCTACCGGTACGCTATTCAAATTGGCGCCATTAAGAAAATGGGCATTGAAGCTGCAATAGAACGTCATCCATACATTCTGAATCATAGTTTTTACTCAAATCAACTTGAGAAGTGGATTCTCCGATTCGGGAAGCAAAATGTTGGGGTCTTTTTTTTCGATGACATAGTAAACCAGCCTGAGAAAATTTTTGAAAACATTTGCCGGTTTCTCAATGTCCCGGTCTATTCCGTAAAAAATATGGATGTTAAATCCAATGCAACCAAAGCTAATCGGATAAATAATCTCAATTACTTAATTACCAAGTCCCGCACTTATATTCATAAACATCCACTATTATGGATAAGACCTCTCCTCAAGTATTCCGGCATTACCTATTTGGCAGAACGCATCATATCTTTTAATCAATATGCAGAATCCGAAGTTGCAGTATTACCTGATGTTAAAGATATGCTTCTTGCGCGGCTATTAACAGATATCGAAAAAACAGAATTACTTTTGAACAAAGATTTATCTCATTGGAAGGAAATTGAAGAGTCAGCTCAATCCCAGTGAACAGGTATTTTAGATACGAATTCGAGGTTTTCATCACTATTGAGAGTAAATTCAAATAGGGTCCCCTTTTTGTAATTCCTGCCGAAGTCATCCTTAAGCCGGAAGCGGTTGTACCGATGGGTCCCGGAATAAATCTTAATTTCCCGCCTGGTGGATGGATCAATTTTAAAAGCAGATTGGCCTTCGTTCTTGGGAAATTTGATCTGTAATATATCCGCAAATGTTGCGGGTAGATCAATCGATTGAGTAAGCACATCAGATATTTCCATAGAATTTGTATTACTATTTGGAGGTTTAATCAGTAATAAAGACCTGGTGCGATGCAGAAATCTATTAGGATCACAATTCATGGATTCACGAATTTTTTCAAGGGTCGAAGGCAACAAATTACTTATTCCAGGATAAGGGCCAACTTGTCGACTCCAACCGTGATCTGAAGAAAAAATCACCATTGAATCATCAAATCTGTTGGATTCCTTTAGTGACAGAATTAATTCATTCATAAGTCTAATTGCACATCTTACCTGTCCAACATAGTTGGATTTGCCACAAATCAGATTCTCATCCCATGAGTATGGCGAATGTGGAAGCATTAAATGTAAGTAGTGATAATTGTTATGACTGTCTTTCGCGGTTTCATTAGAAAGATGGTAAAGGAATTTTGGAACATCAAAAACATTATTTGATTTCAACAGCATTTTAAGGGGAATATCCGGATACGGGCTGAAGTCCGCTTTTAATTTACATGAAGTGAGTTCAAAAACACTGGATGTCAAAGCGCGAAGTAATTTGGTCATTCGATCCGAAAATCTATTCTCAATCCAATCAAGAAGTTGCCACAACGCCAATACGATTTTACTATTTCCGGAATAAACGTTATTGATGAGTTCGCCTGTTGTAAATACGTCTGCTCTTATTTCAGGATATTTCGTAAGATAATCGTGGTGTATGTTCAGATCAAACCCGGATTGCCGAAGTATTTCGTAAAAGGTTGTCCAGCCTTTCATATACTTATAGAATGAACCTCCTGGATATAGCTTTCCTTGTAATGAACTTGGCATTGAGGCAAAAGTATCTATATAGTTTGACCGGTTTTTCGGAAAGAATGTAAACCCTCTAAAACTATCACTCAGACCGAGTGAATTAACCTCATCAAGAAATGACAGACTATTGAAACCATCAAAAATCACATGGTAAACATTAGGGAACCTCTCCAATTTTCAGCCTTTTGATTTTAAAAATTTCAATATATAATGCGTTTGTTTTTTTTGAGGAAGATCGATATAACCTAACTGCTTTAGTGTCCCTAAATTTTCGATGTCTAAATGGTATTTTTCTGCCAGATTACGGTAGAAATTGAATGGTCTTGATCGGACCCTAAAACCTCGCCATTTTAGCAATTCACTTAGTTCATCACATGAATTCATCATAAAAACACCACCCGGTTTTAGGGCATCTGCTATATACTTAAACCAGTCATCGACTTGTTTATCATTCATCAGGAATATTACAAAAAAGGCCCAGATAAGATCCGCACGTAGATTTAAGTGAGCTACAGAACTTGGACTTGAACCGTGAATTAATTGGGGTTCTTTATGTAATAAGTTATGCTCAGCAACCTCATATTCTGCATCATTGAGAACATCTACTCGTGAATCAATTCCAACATACAACCGTTTGTTTAGATAGTTGATCAATGGGATTCCAGCCAATAACGTTCCGCAACCAATGTCCAGCACTGAATGATCTGGCTTTAGACCCTGGTTAATCAAAAAATCAAATTGCATCGACCTACTAATCTCCCAATATTTAACGTGAGTTCGACAATAAGGAATGATTAAAGAGCGAGAAAGAGTTGACCGGTGTCCTGGTAGTTCAATTTGATTGAGGGCTTTTTTTCGCAAAAGTTGTAAGCGATTAAAGCCGAGAAAAGGTTGGTAAGGAAATTAGTTGGGCTCCTGTGCCTGGAGTGTTCAATCTGGAAGATGTTTTTAAGTTGATCAATGATAGTCTCACAAATAGCCCTTTTACGGAGCATTATAGCATCCATGATGGGGGTTAAGGATGAGGACTTCATATTGCGTTTGAGTTTGGTTATCAGATGGACTCCGCGGAAGAACAGATTTTTAAAAAGTTCCTTACTGATGTAGCCTTTATCACCAAAGAGCTTTCCGAATAATTTCTTAATAAACCGTTCAATTTTAAGAGGCTTTCTGTCATCCACATTGCCCGGTGTGAGCATAAAATCGATGATTTCACCCGTATCAGCAGTGATAAGATGGAGCTTAAACCCGTAGAACCATCCGATGGAACAATGGCCTCTTTTAGCTAACCCTTCAAATACTTTATGGTTATGGATCCGTCTGTTATGACAGACCCTTAACGGAGTGCTGTCTATAAAACTTATACCTGTACACTGTCCAGTCCCTTGTGTTTTCAGATAAATAGCCATTGGCAGAAGACTTCCACTACAAAGTTCTACCATTCGGTTATAGCTTACCACATCAGGAAAGAAGGAGCGCAAGTGGCCACAAACGTATGTGTTGTAAAAGGTCTTGAAATTTCGATATCCTGAGATCTGGAACAAGACCTGTATAGTCATTACTTCGGATAAAGAAAGCTTACCAGGTTTGTTGCGCTTTTTACTTCCCAGCAATCTTTTTTCCAATTTTGGGACAAAATCCAGACAAAAATCGTCAATGGAACAAAAAATTTCAGTAATTTTAGTAGCAGTTAACATAGGCAGAAATATTAGTTATTTTGTTGATTGTCAATGACTTAATATACTAATTTTCTGCCTTTTTTCTATCAATAAACTACTCTATTTTATATCGAACTCACGTTATTTAGGATCGAACGAATTGCAATGCCTGGATTCATTCTTGTCAAAAGATAAAGCATCTATCCTTCCTTTGATCCTTCTTAATAGGTTGATTAATAATAATCTAAAATCTCGTGCAGTCATGGGACATCAAGGTTATTCACCCATTTTCATTTGTCGCTGGTAAAATTCAAATTGAATAGAGTTAAATCTCTTTTTCACTTGAAAGGGAAATTCTTTTTTGCGCTCAAACACTACAATATTAATATTTTGGTCAACGAATATACCCTTACACATCTGGCAAGGTTCTGATGTGGTATAAAGGACCAACTCCTCTTTATCTAATTCATGAAAATCATCTTTGTACCTTCCGAAAGCCGTATCCAGGGCATTTATATCAGCATGACCCGCAAGGTTACGATCAGCCCTGATGGTGTTGTAACCATAACCAATAATAGAGTCCTTATAGACAAGGATTGCAGAAAATTGGCAGGTCACATTTTCTTGCATTCAGAGCCATGACCTTTAATGTATCACTCCAATTTTGTGGTATCATTAATTTCGTTTTCAGGTGATACAACTGATGATCGAACAGTAGTAACAATGTCCCAATTATACACAATGATGCGGCAATCAATTTACACCCAATTATAACCCTTTTGGAGCTTTCAGTCATGATACTACTTTCGTTGTTAAGTTGTTTTAATAGGTTCCCCACAATGCGCAGTTTATGACACCTAGTATGGGACTCAAGAAGTAAACCTCAAACTAATTACTCCTCAAAAATATCATCCGGGGCCGGGCATAACCCCTCGATATCAGTCTTTGATGGGGAGACTGTTGAGTTTCATTTTCTTTTAGTTTAACATTTCTATTTTTTAAAGCGCTAATAGCCCAGTATAGAGATTGGGGTGGTTACACCAAATAATCGACATAATCGTCCCAGATGAATACGTTTATGCCGTTCCTTTAAGGTGCTGATTACTTGGTACCGTGCTTTTTTCTAATAGCGATCTTGTAGGCCTTTTCGGCATTCTCGATCATGATCCGGTAGCCCTCCTCCGTTGGAATCCTCCAGAAGTTTCTCCAATTCTTATGTGGTCCTGGAACTGTGAAAACTAACAATCAAAAACTCCTTCCATTTGACTGAAAAGGGCAACTGTTTGGTGATCCAAGCGGTGCGGACGGGATTCGAACCCGCGACCTCCGGCGTGACAGGCCGGCATTCTAACCAGCTGAACTACCGCACCATAACGATCTGTAAATGTATCGGCATAAATCTACTTTTCCAATAGCACCGAAGCGCTTTATGCAGAACCACTCGGAACCCTCAAGAAAACTTACTATCAGCCCGCTCCGCTAAAGCGACCCCATCTCTAAATGGCCCTTACGCCTGCGAAATCCATGAATCACCAACTAAAAATCTTAGCGCACCACCTCGGGCGGGATGGAAAATTCGATCCACAAGAAATCGAATCATAAAATTATCGACCCAAGGTTATGTCCTCCTGCAAGGTAGTGATGAATCTAGGGTATGACCCTGATACAATTGGAACACTGTTCACTTTGCTGGAGTAACCCCTGAATTGTGGACAAAACCTGACTCTCTTATGACACGGTTAGCCATTACTTATAATAGCCGGTGGTCCATTAGCTGAGCCAAAGGACAGAATCCCAATCAATGGCAATTGTTGGCGCTTCAGGTGAACCAGCCAGCGATCCTCGCTACAACTGCTACCAAAATGAAAATCAAGAGGATTCTTATGACGGTTTTCGTATTCATGGTAAAATCCTCTCTACCCAAGGTAGTTCAGAACAGGGTTACTTTCCATGATAAATATCACCCTGATAATAGAGTTTTATCAATCCTTAGACCAGAGCCTAAGACTATGGACGATTGTCATTTGGTATCTATCATTCCTATCCGTGTTGAGTTTCTTTTCACACGCCTACTTAACCAACCCCGAAACTTTTCGCTTAAGAGTGCACGCGAATAACTACTCGCTTCGATCACCCCAAAAATGACCTGACGTAATTATTTGTTAAAATATTCCTACAACCTCCGAGAAGAATTGCATACTTTCGCATAGTCCATTCACGAAAATGAAGAGTAATCTATCCCGAAATCTAAAATTACTGAAGGAGGAATTTTTCCAGCTTCAACAGGAAAAATCCAATCTGGAATTCAAGTTGCTGCAAGTCCATGCCCAGTTGGAAATCATGATGAAGCAAGAAGCAGATCGAGTTTCTACCTTGAAGCTTGAGGAGGAATATACTTTAGCTGAGATGACCCACGACAAGGAGAATTTAGACAACCTCATGAACTACATGAAGAAAAACCAGGAAATCATTATCCCGGCGTATGGTGATTTGAATTGGGAGAGCAAGATCCTGAACTGGCTCAAACTCTTCAAAACAGGCCTTTCCAAAAGCGATCTTAGAAAACTAATGAACTATGCCGAAGGTATCGAGCGCAAGACCGGCAAAGAAAAGGAAGATGAGGTGTCAGTTTTCGTAAGTAAGGCCATCCATCGTCCCTTGCAGAAGCTGATCAAATCGGGTATGCTGAATACCATCGAGGGCCATTTTGTAATGAGCAGGACCGAAAATGGCGACACTGAGATTACCCAGGGTATAACAAACTAATTCCACCAACCCTGCGTTTATACTATCAGGAAAGTATTACGGGATGGCGCACCCAAGGCAGTAAGGGGGGCTATGTTTGGTTAAAATGGGTAACCAATGTGGGTAAGTGCATTTCTGCACAGGTTGTGTACTGAACATTCCGCCCCCCTTCTATTCCTTAACTTTTAGCGGTTTCACTGATTTCATGGATAACCTCATCGAGTTTGGCCACGGTTTTCCTCAGATGAAGCAGTACTTGCTTATCAAACTCGGAGTTAAAGCTATGTTCATCAATTAGGTCTAGCAAGCCCAGAATAGACGATACCGGGTTTCGAAGTTCGTGGGAGTTCTTATGAGATATCGCTTCCAACTGTTCAACTTTTCGCTTCAGCTCTTGCTCCAGGTTCTTAAGTTTGGTGATCTCCTCATGGACTCCTGCGAATTTTACTGGGTTGTTTTTTTCATCCCTCTCAAATACGATCCTGCGGGAATGTATCCAAAGGTATTGGCCACTGCTGTGTTTCATCCTCAGCGTGGACTGTATTAGTCGGTCGTCCTCGGAAGTCAGCATTTCGTGGTTTGCCCGATCCAAAATGTGTCGGTCTTCAGGATGAACTAAATTCCTAATATCATGGGCTGAAAGCTTCTGCAGTTCCTTCGCCGTTAGCCCCAGAATCTTCTGAGCTAATTCATTGAAATAGATAATCTGGCCCTCTACTTCATCGAAAGCCGAAAAGATCATAGGCGATATTTTAGCGATGAGTTTAAAGAAACGAGGATCCGATATCATAGGTTCTTTCTTTTTGATTGGACCAATTAAGTACAAACTTTAGAATAATAAAAAGCAGGCAAATGATTGATTGATTGTTCAAACACTTTTCCCAAAAATATCTTTCTATTGTTCCGATAAAGTAATACTATTGACGCTGAATTTCACTTTAATACTTAGTGTTTAGAAGTTAATTTAGAACTGGGGGTATATTTGGTTAATTGGGTAAATTGTGGGTATATATTTATCTTTTTCTTTCGTTTGCTTTTAAACATCAATACCACACTACCCCCGTTCTAAATTAGTTGAAGCCTTCTCGTCCCTCCCCTGCGTGCGATGACAATCGCGATAATTTTCTAGTAAGTTTGATACTGAAGTAAGGTTTGCACCGTTTTTAAAACCAAACGTAGTATCAATTTTGTTAATTTGCTGTTTAAATTTAAAAGAAGGTACTTAACCTATTGATCATCAATAGTTTATATTTCTAATTTTGCAATTTTCCCATCCTATTTTCTGGTTCATGAGGGCCTGGAAAACACTCCAGAATAGCCTGGACAGTAAGGTAATCCTGGTAGCTGTACTCTATTACTTGTCCGCCAGGCTTGGCCTGCTAATGGCCCTTGAGGATACCAATACTTCCCCTGTTTGGCCACCTTCGGGATTGGGTTTCGCACTAATAATCCTAATTGGGAGGTCAGCCTGGCCTGGAATTACAATCGGAGCTTTGATTGCAAACGCCCTGGTATTCTGGAGCAATCAAGTGGAAGATGTAACTGCCATCATTACTGCTTCGACCCTAATGGCTATCGGAAACACCATTGAACCCCTATTTGGGAATCTCCTGTTCAAAAAATTAATACCCCTGGGACGGCCTTTCGAGGACACCGCCACCACTATCAAATTCCTGCTAATCGCCTCCCTGATGAGTGTTATCAGTCCATCGATTAACACCATAAGCTTGGGTGTCAATGGGATCATAGGGCTGACAATGGCCCCGTTGGTGTGGTTCACCTCCTGGATGGGCGACTTTGTAGGCATTCTGTTGATCACGCCTATTATGCTGGCCTGGACAAACCCATTCAGGCTGCGGCTGACTCAAGGCAAGCTGCTCGAAACTATCATGTTTCTGGCCATACTGGCAGCAGTTGGATCTTTGTTCGGCTTCCCCTATATAGCTGAAACTATTGAAAAATCACTTCCGTTCCTGGTTATACCTCTGTTATTGTGGCTGGCCTTCAGTTTCAATCTCCAAATTGCAATAACCGGAATACTACTGGCTTCTATCATTGCCATTAACTTCACCACTTTAGGGGGAGGTCCGTTTATTCTTGATACTACCAACAGTTCTCTGCTGCTGCTCCAAATATTTATCGGCGTAATTTCAATAACCACTTTAATTCTTTCGGCAACGGTTAATGAAAGGACCAAGGCCCAGAAGACAATTGAGCTATTCAATGAAAGTCTGGAATCCAAAATCCAGGACCGGACCAAGGAGCTTCATGCAGAGATCCAGGAACGGAGAAAAGCTGAGGAGCGCATCAAGATATCGAATCGAAAGCTCAAGAAGACTAATGTCGAGTTAGATAGCTTTGTTTACAGCGTTTCTCACGACCTGCGCGCTCCTATCGCTTCGGTAAAGGGATTACTGAACCTGATCAAAACGGAAAAAAAGCAAGTCCAAACCGGAGCCTACCTGGACATGATCGCCAAAAGTGTGGACCAGCAGGATCTTTTTATTAGAGAAATACTGGATTTGTCACGGAATTCGCGGCTAAGGCTGGATAAGGAGGTTGTTAATTTCAAGAAGATCATTCAGGAGGTCTTTGATCAGTTGAAATTCGCCACCGAGGGGGATCTGGTCAGAAAAAAGATTAAAATCAAGCAGGACAGTCCATTTATATCGGATCGAAGACGATTGAAGGTAATCTTTAATAACCTGATCTCAAACGCGGTAAGGTATTGCAACGGTAAGGAGCCACAAATCGATATCAAGGTCATCGTGGAGGATAATAAGGCCCGCATCATAATCCAGGATAACGGCCGAGGTATTGGCAAGGAGCATGTAGGACACGTTTTTGAAATGTTCTACCGGGCCACGGAAACCAATGCAGGTTCCGGGTTGGGTCTCTATATTGTCAAAGAGACCATTGACAAATTAAGGGGCTCCATAGATCTGAATTCTGACGAAGGCAATGGAACCACCGTGGAAGTTAAGATACCGGGGTTGAAGATGACCAACGGTCACGTAAGTTCCAATGGAAGTTCCAGGTCGGCTAGTTGACCAATAATTCAAGCACGACATTCACCAACACATCGATACCCGCACCTATTTGCTCAGGCCGACTAAATTCATGCGGACTGTGGCTCACTCCCCCCCGACTGGGAATGAACACCATAATCGACGGGCACATTGCTTGCATCATTTGAGCGTCATGCCCAGCACCACTGTACATCCGTTTGGCGCTTAGCTCGAGTCGGGCGGCCGCTTCTTCCACCTTTTGCGCAAGATCCGCGTCAAAGCGGACCGGCTCAAATCTCACCAATTCACGAATATTAAGCCCCAGTCCTTTTTCTGAGGCGTATTTCCGCGCGTAATGCTCCAACTCAGATTGAGACAACTTTAGCACATCAGATTGCTGACTCCTAAGATCCATGGTTACACGGCAGCGACCGGGAATTATGTTAGGTACTCCGGGATATACTTCATTTGCTCCAACGGTTGCCACCAATGAGCCCCTCGATCTGATCGCTTGTTGATTACAAAATACATTCAACGACGCACCAGCAAGACCAGCATCCTTACGAGCTTGAATGGGAGTGGTTCCCGCATGATTTGCCTGACCACTCCAGATAAACTCTGTCCAAAATATACCCTGGACCCCTTCAACGACTCCGATGTCCAAGCCCTCCTCTTCCAAAATGGGGCCTTGTTCGATATGCAATTCAAGGAACCTCGATGGTTCCAGTTGTCTTAGTTCAAAATCACCAAGGTATCCAATGCTCGATAATTCGGATTTGATGGTTGCCTCGCGATTCTGAATTTCGGTAATTTTCCATACCTCCTCAAGCGCCATACCTCCACTTGCCACCAGGCTTCCCATCATGTCAGGGACATACCGCACGCCTTCTTCATTTGTAAAATTAGCTACGACAACCGTTAGGTCCGATCCTATCTTGAGCTGATTCAACACTTCAATCGCTTCCAATCCCCCAAGCACTCCTAGCGTACCGTCGTACAATCCACCCTCGGTTACCGAATCCAAATGTGACCCTATCACCAGTGCAGCCGTGCGCTTGGTTCCCCATCTAATCCCGAAAATATTGCCGATGCCATCAATCTTTACATCCAGGTTCAGGGCCTTCATCCATTTCACCAACAAATTCCGGGCTCTCCGATCATGATCGGTGAGAGCTAATCGAGTCACGCCTCCACCCGGAATGGCACCAAGGGTCCCCAATTCCCGGATTCGGTTATTAACCCGGTCAAGATCACATAACGGCGATTGGGTTGGACGCATGACCTCGAAAGGTGCTAAAACAAGTGAAAATCTTCCAGTGTTAACCCGGTAATTGCTATTATATTTAGTTCGAAGAGCCGTCTCCCGGAATTCTGTCCTGTGAATAAAGAACTATTTCCTATCCTGCTTGTCAACTTTATCAGTGCACTGGGTTTCAGCATTGTGGTGCCCTTTCTGGTGTTTCTGGTAAGCGATTTCGGCGGTAATGGGGTCATATACGGAATCATGGCCGCTACTTATCCAACCCTTCAGTTGATTGGGGGCCCATTATTAGGTCGATCAAGCGACATCATGGGAAGAAAAAAGATCCTGTTGATCAGTAATGCAGGTACACTGTTCTCGTGGCTGGTCTTTTTAGCCGCTCTTTATCTGCCCATACGGTCCTGGTGTCATTCGAATCTTCCGTTCTCGGCGTATTCTTCTTATCCTGGCCACTTCTCATTCTTTTCATAGCCAGGGCTCTCGATGGCCTGACGGCTGGAAATATCTCGGTAACGAACGCCTATATCTCCGACATTTCCAATGCTAAAGATCGTAAAAGCTACTTTGGTAAGCTCTCAATTTCATCTAATCTCGGGTTCATCATTGGCCCGGCTCTTGCCGGGTTGCTGGTTTCGACCAGTCTTCAAGCAAAACTGCCGGTTTTAGTAGCCATTTTGATTTCTTTGGTCGGACTGATCGTTATAAGAATCTGGCTTCCGGAAACGGGTAAAATGGAGCGATCAACCTCAACCAGGAAAGCAGTCGGGGGGGTAGGGATCAAAGACATTTTGCGAATGCCAAAAGTTCGTTACCTATTACTGCTGTATTTTTTGATTTTTCTGGGATTTAATTTCTTCTATACTGCCTTTCCAGTGCATGCTTTGGTTTCATTGCAATGGGATGAAACCGAATTGGGGATATTCTTTTCCTTTCTAAGCTTGTGCATGGCCTTGGTTCAGGGACCGGTCCTGACTTACCTGTCACGCTATTCTGGAGACGCCATCCTAGTGATCATTGGTAGTCTGGTGCTCGGAACCAATTTTACCCTAATCGCTTTCAACGTAGAGTCGTTGGTCTACACGGCCGGTTTGCTATTTGCCATAGGCAACGGGATAATGTGGCCATCATTCTTATCGCTGCTGTCTAAATCATCCCCGGCGAATGTTCAAGGGACCATTCAGGGGTTTGCAACAAGTTCTGGTAGCCTGGCTAGTATTATCGGCCTTCTTGCCGGTGGATTCCTTTATGATCAAGTGGGCTCCTGGACGTTCGCAGTTGCAGCGGGAGTAATTTATTTAGTATTTTTGTTATCCTTTCGCCTCATTGGAATAGAGAAGAGCCAGATTACCAAATCCGAATAATGAGAATTTCTACGGCGTTAACTCTTTCCCTTTTCCTGTCTTTTTACGCGTCCCTGGTTAGGGCGCAATCCGGTGACTTTTTGATCACCCACCAAGCCCCCCATATTAAGAATGTGGACAATTTCAATTTTGAAATGATCCACGATCGCAATGGGCTGCTATGCGTCGCCAATCGGAACGGAGTATTGAAATTCGATGGCCAGGTTTGGGATTTCATCCGTACCCCCAGTGCGGTTTTTTCATTGGCTGTTGACAAAGAAAACACCCTTTACCTCGGATGTCGGGATGGATTCGGTAAAATCACCAACGACGGAGCGGGAAAGGAATCATACCATAGTCTTTCCGATGGGCTGGACAACAGCAACGAGGTTTTTCAGGTAGAAGAGCACGAGGGATCGGTGTATTTTTTGAATGAGGAAAGCCTGTTTCGCTATTCGGTTGCTAGTCAAAAAATAGAGGAGCAATGGGCGTCCGGAGAGAGTGGAGCATTCAACCTTGCATTTTAGGTGGACAATCGCCTGTTCTTGGATGATGAGATCCAGGGGATCCTGGAGCTAAAAGAGGGAATACTTGAAAAGGCAAGTAGGAACACCCCCGATGGCGGTTTGGTAGAATTCTGGACCAAAAACCCAAGCAAGGAGGACTACATTTTTGGCACCAGCAACGAAAATCTCTATATGGTCACCGAAAGCGAGATCCTGTCCATTGAGATTGAAGACTTGTCGCCGGTGGATTTTGAAATAGCCGATGGAATTTGGCTTAGAGATAACCTGTTGGCTCTGTCAACACTGAATGGCGGTTGCCTGTTCATTGATCCGTACTCCAAGCAGCTTACCCAAAGCGTCAACTATCACACTGGCCTGCCCGACAACGAAGTTTTTGCCATCTCTCGTGACCTGGACGACGGCTTGTGGATTGCCCACGAATTCGGATTCTCCAGGGTAGCTCCATCTCTTCCTATCCGCAGCTTTGCACATTACCCCGGTTTGGAAGGAAACCTGCTGGGAGTTTCCCGCTTTAATGACAAGATCTATGTCGCTACCAGCCTGGGCGTTTTTTATCTTCAGGAGGTTCGCAATTATCGCGATATCGTATACTACGTGGAGAAAGGCGCCCGAGCTTCCAAGCCTTCAACTGTTCTGAAGGAGCCGGAATCTGATCAGGTGGTTGAAGACACTCCCCCAGAAACTGAGGAGCTGGCCCGAGGCAAAAGCAAAAAGAAGAAACAAAGAAAGGGCCTTTTTGGCTTTGGAAAGAAGAAAAAGAAGAGAATTAGCAAAAAAGAGCAACGGGAATCCCAACCGGACAGCCAGGCTTCTTCCCAGGCAAGCGAATCGAAAGCAACAAAATCCGGCTTTTTAGGTGGCATCTTCCGGGGCAAAGATAGAAAAAGGGAGGAAGAAATGCCGGCGATCCCGATGGAACGAAGAATAAGACGCGAGCTTCAATCAATCCGCTTTGTCTATAAACCGGTTTCAGGTATTGAGGCAAAGTGCAAGCACATGGTCCACTTCCACGACCGATTTCTGGTAGGCTCAAATGAAGGTATTTTCGAGGTTCAGGATAGCACTGCGACCCTAATCTCCAACAGCCCCATCCAGTATTTGTACCCTTCTGAGAATTGGGAACTGCTGATAGCCAGTACAATAGATGACCAGTTTTTGACCTACGAATTAGAGGATGACGTATGGCGGGAAATAAACTTCTTTCCTTACTTCAGGGCCTTCATTCAGCATATTAATGAGGACTCCAAGCAGAACATTTGGCTGGCTGGATCCGAAGAGCTGTACAGAATTACTATTAAGGGGGATTCCGTTGGAATGAAACAGTATCCGCTAACCAACCAATTCTATGATGAAGTCTACATCTTGAACAGAGAGGATCGCACCTTCTTCGTTAATTCATCGGGTTATTCCTATTATGATCCATTGAAGGACGAGGTTGTGCTGGATACGCTCCTGGCTATGAAGGTGGGCTTACCATCAGAGTATGTCTTCGATCAGCCCAATAATCTATGGATCCACGATGGCCGCATTTGGAAGTGGCTGAAGGATTCTTTGGTAAACCAGGTGCAAATGGATTACCTGAATCTTTTCGGACAAATCCATAAACTGTCGGTAGATCCTAAGTCAAATGACCTCTGGGTCATTAGCTCGGATAAAGAGGTCTACAATTTCAATCTCGCCGATGCTTCAGATTATTCAACAAATCATAGTCTATTCCTGAAGAACATCAAGGATAAAAGTGGCAAGCTGCTGCCTTTTGCCAATCTTTCCATACAACAGGAGAACAGTCACCTGATATTTGAATTCACGCAGCCTGACTTCCTTGGATTGCTCGAACTTCAGTATCAGTATTTGCTGGAAGGTCTTAATAAGGAATGGTCAGCCTGGTCACCAAACAACGTCATATCATTCCATTTTCTTCCACCCGGGAATTACAACTTGCTAGTAAAAACAAAAAACGCCTTTGGCCATCTACAGGAGATGGAACCTTATAAGTTCAAAGTAATTCCGCCCGTTTGGAGGAGGTGGTGGTTTTACCTGGCTGAAATTGTCTTCTTTGGCTCGCTCGTGGTTTTATCCTTCCGATTGAACCGGATGAAATTTAAGAATAGGGTACTCAGTCGGGCCCTCACTTTTATGACGCTGATCCTAATCCTGGAGTTCCTGGAAACCGTAGTGGAATCTTCGCTAAATCTGAAAAGCTCACCGATTGTCGATTTCTTTATCGAGGCGTCTATTGCATTTTTAATTCTTCCTATTGAACGGTCTCTGCGCGGTTACTTGCTGAAACCGGAAGCGGACAGTGAAACAGCTAAACATAACAGTTAAGCAGTTAAACAGTTCCTCCAAAACTGCGCACTCTTCTCTTCTTCCACCTGACAAATGTCATACTTTGAGGACCTAGGATTCCTTAATATGGTATAACATCATAATACTCGAATGGAACTGGCCCTTCATCCCAATGAGCTCTTGCTTTTCTACCACGGTAGGTCCCAACGGGCCAGAAGGACTCTGGCCTTTGCCCAATCGGTATCCGGTCATATCAATCTCAGGGACCTTAATACCGTTCGATTGACCAAAATTATATGGCTGGAATTGCTTACCATGCTCGATCTGGAACCCAAAGAATTGCTTAATAAATCGCATCCTGATTATCAGGAAAAGATAAAGGGTCGATCTCTTACCATGGATAACTGGCTAGAGGTACTGGTCCAGAACCCTCACCTTGTAAAGGCACCTATCGCAGTGATCCACAAGAATGCCATGCTGTGCATCAGGCCTAAGGACGTCTTAAACTGGATCGAACAGTGCTATCCCGCTGATCAATTGCTCAATCCGCCAAGATTCTGACCACTTCTAAACCATTCCATCACTCCATCACTCCATCACTCCATCATTCCATCGCTATCTTTGTCCAAAATTCTGTGAATGAAAAACATCTCGGTAATTGGCTCCGGAACCATGGGCAACGGGATTGTCCATATTTGTGCGCAATCCGAATTCCAGGTGAACCTGGTTGACAAATCCACCCCTGCGATTGAAAAGGCCCTCACAGCTATTAAAAAGAATTTGGACCGACAGGTTACCAAGCAGATACTAAACAAAGATCAAATAGAGGACGTCATGGCCCGGATTAACTGCACCACCTCCCTGGAACAAGGGGTTGCCGAGGCAGATTTAGTGGTAGAAGCCATTTATGAGCAAGAGGAGGCGAAACTAAAAATGTTTGCAGACCTCGATGCCCTTGCCCCCAAGGATACGATCTTAGCTTCAAATACATCTTCGATTTCAATCACTAAACTAGCATCGGTAACCTCACGCCCTGAGCGGGTTATTGGTATGCACTTTATGAATCCTGTGCCGGTAATGAAGCTGGTTGAAGTTATACGAGGGCTTCAAACTTCAGACCAGGTTGCAGCGAAAATAATGTCTGTTTGCAGGCAACTTGATAAAATGCCGGTTGAAGTTAAGGACTATCCTGGGTTCATCTCAAACCGGATCCTGATGCCTATGATCAACGAAGCGGTTTATGTCCTTTCTGAGGGTGTTGCCGGTGTTCAGGAAATAGATTCGGTGATGAGGCTTGGCATGAGCCATCCAATGGGGCCCCTGCAGCTAGCTGATTTCATCGGTCTGGATGTTTGCGTATCGATCCTCAACGTTCTCGTCGATGGATTCAACGATCCAAAGTATAAACCTTGCCCTCTGCTTCAAAAACTGGTCGATGGAGGTCATTTAGGAATGAAGTCGGGAAACGGCTTTTATTCCTGGTCTGCCGGAGAGAAAGATCTTGTGGTAGCCGATTACTTCAAAAGTAATTCTTGAATTGTGTCAGGGCTCTATCCTGGATTTACAACCGCCCGGACATTCCAGTTTATGTCAATCGGCGTGCGCTGGCTCAAGGGCAACCACTGGTTGTCATTGTCACTGTAAAGCCAATCTCCGTCGTCAAACGCTGGCCCTGCATCACAACCGAGAGTAGGCCGGGGCGTGGCAATCTCAAAAGCGATGCTTACCCAAATGTCTTCATTTGACAGTATTACAGGCATTGTCAATTGGTGGGTATTCCAACTGGCCGGCTGCATGTCGGATGTGACATCCACCGAATACAAAAGCGCACCAGGAGTCGTTGGGGAATTTCCACCATAGATGTTTACCAGACATCGGTCCGGCAGCAGAGCGATGAAATAATTCACTTCGATCAACTCAGCACCATCCAGCTGACTTATTTGGTCAGCGGAGAAGCGGGCCGCGCCCTCATAGTTACCCTGATCCAGGGTGGGAGCCGAAACATTGTCTGAATCATAGTTAAGGGACAGTATTTCCGGATTTCTGGGGGCAATTTGGTTCTGGCTATCTTGGCACGCCCAAGTAATGACCACAAGGATAGGTAATAGGGCCTTATGGGGTAAATACGACACCAGGTTTCTCATGCTTTGGAACTTATCGCAAATGTAATGCCAACCAGGTCAATTCACAGCTCCCGGGACCTTGGCAACTGAGTGCCATGAGTCGCAGCCAACTAATGGCCTGGATTTTTAATTATCTTTCAGGAATCTTTTGTACGTTTTAAGCCTTATCACTGGTAGTGTTCAAAACCTGGATCTTCATAATAATCCTGAATCTGCTGGGTTCCCCCACACGGGCCCAAGAAAGGAACGTGTCCATGGAAACCCGGGAAGCGGTGGAGGGAGCCCTGGATCTTATGGACCAGGGGGATTATCATGGAGCAAACCGCCTCTTTCGAGAAATCCTAAGCTCAAAGCAGGTGCTTCCGACTAACTTATCTTACTGGTTTTCAGAGACACTCTTCATGATTGACCAATACCAAAATAGTCGCAACTTTGCTGACAAATACCTGGAAATAGCCGGGAGAAGGGGTGACTATTACGCTGAGGCGCAGGATCTCATAAAACTGCTGGACACTAAGATGACCGAGATTGCCCTCTGTCAATTTTGTGATATCAGCGGTTACCGGTATTTGACCTGTTCAAACTGCGACGGGATCGGGGAGATCTTTGGAGACTGCCATTTTTGCAAAGGAAGAGGCGAGCACAGCTGTCGCCGATGTTTTGGAGAAGGAGTGCTAATTACCCGCCGGGATTTTGGGCTGGCCCAATATCAGACTTGTCCACTTTGTGAGGGCAGTGGAATTGAAGTCTGCATCCTTTGCCACGGTGCCAGAGCTCTGAAAGGAGATTGCCCGGTGTGCTACGGTACTGGCCTTGAGAGCTCAAAAATTATCTGTGATCACGAGAGACATTCCGAACTGAACAGCACTTTCATAAAGTAACCTTACTAAATCTTTTATCCGCCTACGAGGACGTTAGGGTCAGCACGGCTAGCGGCAGTAGCGCGTGATCGCCTCCTCCGCTTCTGGAACTTCCAGGTTCAAGGCCGCCTGAAAATCCTTACACGCGCCTCTTTTGCTCTTCATGTGCTCCTTCAGAGCTCCCCTGTACAAATAGGCTTCACCATAATCCGATTTGATATTTATGGCGTGATTGTAGTCGACAAGGGCCTCCTGGATCTTTCCCATCTTATGATTAGCCCGACCCTTCATAAACAAACTCTGCGGATTTCGTTTGTTTTTTGCCAAAGCCTTATCAAAATAAAAAACTGCTTCCTCATAGTCTTCCTGGCGGTAATAGAATTTGCCGAGGCTCATAAGTGCGTTGACATTCGATGGATCGATCTTGAGAACCCTGTCAAAGTCAACTTTCGCGCTCTTGTAATCTTCAAGTTCCTCAAAAGCCTTTAGATTAGGCCTCTAGGATTATTCCAAGAATCAAGGTTTATTTTTATGAGGTGACCAAGGCGGTCATGAGTTAACACTGGCAGAGGCGAATTATGCAAAGGCCTAGGTTTGCGACCTATCTCGCGATTCAATCCTCTGCCAGCTTTTTTGAACAAGCATCAAATAGAAATTTGGGACTAGACCCATTAGTAAGGTTTTGATCGTGTTCAAAAATGTTAACCCACTTGATAAGTCTTAATGGTAAAGTTATGAATTTCAATTATTTCGTGGGCATTGATGTTTCAAAGTCAACCCTTGATTTTACGGTAGTACAAAATAGTCACAGGTTGTTTCACCTAAGAACTGCTAATAGTCTGAAAGGGATTAAGAGTTTTATCAAGAGACTTATGCAGCTGCCTGGCTACCAGCCTGACCAGGTTTTGTTTTGCCTGGAATTCACTGGGATCTATAACAATCATCTGCTCAATTACTTTGAAAAACAGCAGCTCAATGTGTGGCTGGAATCGGCCCGGCAGATCAAACAATCCCTGGGTGTTTTGAGAGGAAAGAACGATCAGGTGGATTCCTATCGAATCGCTCAATATGCCTGTCGAAACCAGGACAAAGCCCAGTTATGGAAGCCTTCTCGAAAGAAAATCCGCAATTTAAAGTTCATGCTATCACTCAGAGAACGACTGCTCAAGACTAAACTGCAGTTGGCAACTCCTTTAAAGGAGGCCTGTGGTTTTGTGGATGATGATGTGATGCAACTTCAGAAAACTACCCTCAAACCGGTACTAGCTAACATGGAGAAAAAGCTCAAGGCTTTGGATCTGAAAATTTATGATTTCATTCGATCCGATCAATCTTTAAATGAGCTCTTTGAGCAAGTGACTTCAGTGGATAACATTGGATCTACTATTGCAGCCCATTTCATTGCAACTACCAATGAGTTCAAAGACTTTACTGAGGCCAAGAAGTTTGCCTGTTACTCAGGGGTAGTGCCCTTCGAGTACCGATCCGGCACCAGCTACCGGGGCCGGAGTCGAGTTTCGCATCTGGCCAATAAGAAGATGAAAAAGCTCCTGCATCTGGCAGCCATGTCAGCGGTTACTCATCCGGGGGAATTAAGGGATTATTATGAACGGAAAGTGGAATCAGGGAAAAACAAAATGTCGGTGTTGAATGCGATCCGGAACAAACTTATTCATAGAGTTTTTGCTGTAGTCCGAGAAACCAGAAAATATGAAAAAACATATACCCTGACTCTTGCTTGATCCATAGAAATCGCGACCCCTATTGTAAATGGTCTTTAAATTGCTGGGATATAATTGGAGATAGTCGTTGTAGGCCTCTATTGCCTGGGCATATTTCGCATCCTCAAAAAGCCGGTCTCCCTTAACCGAGGTCTCATTCCTACAACTTGCCAAAGCCAAAACTGTACAAAGAAATATGGGTCTAAAACGCTTCATCTGCGGCAGAAAAGGGCCAAAGATACTGGAAATTATGCGCTACCGGCAGCATTATTCCAGATAGGCATTCAGGAATTTCTCAACAGCCTCCCAGTATCCCTTGTGATCTGTGTATTTTGTCCAAAGCGCCCGGGAACCGTGGTTGCCGCTGGTTTCGGGTAGATATGAAACTTTTTTCTCATAGTGGATCGATTCGTAAATGGGCAACCAGCTTTTCTGCTCGTTTCTTGCCGAAGTGATGAAAACCGGATCCACTATGTTCCGGGCGCTGTTCTGTACGAAATCCTTTGACTCTCCCAAATTCCCGAAGTATTCCCCCGGAGAAAAAGCCAGCACACCATCCACCAAATCAGGATAGTCACCGGCCAGTTTCAACGCCAAAGCAGCTGAGTAAGAGCTCCCCCACATGAGAATCGGACCCTCCGCGAGCCCTTTGCTTACGTATCGAACTGAAGCGAGCATATCCGGGAAAGCATCCAAATACCCGGTGGGCTTCATAGCCTGCTGAGCTTTTTGAGTAGTTTGGTTGGGTTTGTCATTTACCCCCTGTCCGGATCTTTGATCAACGGCCATGCAATTAAAACCCATTTGATTAAGCTTTGGGGCAATCTCCACATATTCACCCCTGCTCCAACCGGCTTGGTGGAACAATATGATGAACGGGGCGGCTTTAGAATGAGTGACATAAAGATCCGCGGTTATTTGCAGGCCATCCTCGGATTGATATGTAATCAATTCCTGAGCTGGCAGCAAGGAAGGAGCTAACCCCAATGCAAACGAGAAAATCCGGTACCTCATCCTATCATCATAGTGGTGGAGCAACTAGCCTCGAACTGATATTTTTAAGTTGGCGGCAATTCCCTCCTGCTTGAATTTTAGGTCGAGGTTCTCACGCAAACCATTGACAAGTTCTTCGGCGATCTTCTTTTCGATAAGCCTGGTCAAATCCTGGTCACTTTTGAACTTGGTAGCGACCCAATGAAAGAATCTTCCTTTTCGGTTCAGGATCAATTGCTGTGTATTGAGAACTTCGATATCTACGGTAATTATAGCCATGTCTCTAATTGAACCCATTCAGGCAACTATGGAATTGTCCCTCAGGGCTTCATTCAATGAGGTCTTCTTATCCGTGCTTTCCTTTCTGGACCCAATGATCAGGGCGCAGGAAACATCATATTCCCCGGCTGAGAACTTTTTAGGGTAAGTACCCGGGACTACTACCGACCTCTCAGGGATCTCTCCCCTGTATTCCCTGGGCTCAGGTCCTGTTACGTCAATTATCTTTGAACTAGAGGTCAGAGTTACACTCGCCCCAATAACGGCCTCTCTTCTTATCTTAACCCCCTCCACGATGCTGCACCGGGATCCAATGAAGGCATTATCCTCAATAATTACGGGTAAGGCTTGCACCGGTTCCAAAACCCCTCCAATGCCCACTCCGCCACTAAGATGTACATTCTTGCCAATCTGGGCACAACTACCCACTGTTGCCCAGGTATCAACCATAGTTCCTGAATCCACATAAGCCCCAATATTCACATAGGACGGCATCATCACGACTCCCGGGCTCACGAAGGAGCCGTAACGAGCTATTGCCTGAGGCACCACTCTAACCCCCAGATCCCGAAACCCGGTTTTGACCTGAATCTTGTCATGGTACTCAAACGGGCCCACCTCAATGACATTCATTGCCTGAATCGGAAAATAAAGGATCACGGCCTTCTTCAACCATTCTTCAACGATCCAATCACCATTTTGTTTAGTAGCTACCCGCAGCCGGCCTTTATCAAGCTCTTCGATAACAGCGCGAATAGCCTCCTGGGTTTTAGATTGTTTCAAAAGCTCTCGTTCGTCCCAGGCTTTTTCTACTATATCCTTTAATTCACTTGCCATTTCAGCTAGTTTTACTTCATAGAATGAGGTTAAAGAAAATTGTAATCGCTTCCGTACTGAAGCCGGTGGACGACACCCGAATGTTCGAAAAGTTCGGGGATTCACTGGCAAAAACCTCTAATTACGACGTAAATATTGTAGGCTTTTGTACAAAAACCAAGAGCACGCATCCACGGATTCATTTCCACCCCATTTTTGAGTTCCGTCGCTTGAGCTTCGCCAGATTATTTGCCGGATTGAGATTTCTAGCCCTGCTTTTTAATATTTCTCCTAGCATAATTATCGTAACTACTGCGGAACTGTTGCCAGCAGCGGTAGGCTACAAGCTCATCAAGGGGGGACGGCTGCTTTATGATGTCCAGGAAAACTATTACCGCAACATTATCTATGGCCAGCATTACGTTTGGGGCATCCGGAAAATTGTCGGAGCGGTGGTGCAAATTGTTGAACGACTAACCAGCTGGGGAATTGATCATTTCATCCTTGCCGAAAAATGCTACGCCGATGAATTGGCCTTTGTTTCCCCTAACCGCACAATAGTGGAAAATAAGTATCAATCCAGGAGGTCCATTTCGGCTCGCCCTCCAGAAGGAGGCTTTAACTTGATTTTCACCGGCACGATCTCTTCCAATTATGGAATTTTCGAGGCAGTGGAACTTTTCCGCGCTCTACATGGATTGGATCAGCGCTACCGGTTAACGATCGTCGGATATTGCGCCCATTCGAAAACCAGAGGCCAGCTTAAGGGAATTATTAAAGATTGCCCCGCGATTACTACGGTAGGTTTGGATTATTTGGTACCCCATACTCAAGTGATCGATCACATTCAGCAGGCTGACTTGGGTCTGGTGGCTTATCAAAACAATCCGGCAACAACCCACCGGGTTCCAACCCGCATTTACGAATATCTGGGTAATCGACTACCTATGATCATACCGCGGAATTCCAGCGGGACACAGCTGTGCGATCAATTTCAAGCCGGTTTCTCCATTGATTTCGATAACTATGATACGGGGGAGATCCATACCCGAATTCAGGAAGGGAAGTACTACCCGGGGGGCAATGACGGAGATATTTACTGGCAAAGCGAAGAAAAAAAGCTGCTTCAAGTCCTCGGGGAGTTTAGCTGAAGAACCGGTACATCCTAATTTAGATTATATCGTAAAATATTTTTAGGTTAATCTAAAAATTATTTACCTTTGGGCGATAAACTCAAGTCGACATGTTAAGTTTCGCTGAAGAGAACTACTTGAAAGCTATTTATCACCTCTCGCAGGGTGGTAAGGCAGACATCTCTACCAATCGCATCGCCGATAATCTGGAGACTCGTCCAGCTTCCGTCAGCGATATGGTAAAAAAGCTGGCTCAAAAGGGCGTGGTACTCCACAAAAAGTACCAGGGTGTTAGTTTATCAGATCACGGTCTTACTCATGCCTTGCGAGTGATCCGCAAACATCGGCTCTGGGAAGTCTTTCTACTTAAAGAGTTGAAGTTCCAGTGGGATGAGGTTCATGAAGTAGCCGAGCAATTGGAGCATATAAAATCACCGCTGCTTATCAAGAGGCTGGACCGGTTTTTGGGATTCCCCAGATTCGATCCTCATGGCGACCCCATTCCCAACCAGGAGGGTCAAATCAATTCTCAGCCGCAATTGCCCCTGGCAGGGCTCAAAAAGAACAGAACAGCCCAGGTAGCCGCCGTAAGGGATTCCTCCAAGTTGTTCTTGCAGTACATGGATAAGATCGGAGCCTACATCGGAGCAAAAGTGAAGGTAGTTGACAAGATCCCTTATGACGACAGCATGGAGATTTCGGTGGACAATGCCGAATGTATATTTGTCTCGAAGCAGGTTTCCCAAAATATCCTGGTCAGTGAATAGACATATCAGCATTTTACCTACCCTTCTTTCAGCCCTTGCGCTTTGGCTCTATGGCTGTCAGAGTGGCTCTAACGACAATCGGTCCGATCGAAGGTTATATGTTGTCGTCACCACAAGTATGCTGGCGGATGCCGTTCTTAACATTGCCGGAGATTCAGTGGCGGTGGAGGCCTTGATGGGCCCTGGGGTCGATCCCCACTTGTACAAGGCCACTCAGGGTGATATCCGAATGCTTACCGAGGCCGACCTGGTCATCTATAATGGCCTGTATCTCGAAGGAAAGATGGAAGACATACTGGAGCGCCTGGGGCAAACCAAAGCGGTTTTGGCTGCAGCGGCCGGGATCGAGAAGGACAAGCTCAGGGGCAACGCGATCTACCAGAATGAATATGATCCTCATGTGTGGTTTGATGTTAAACTGTGGAAAGAAGTGGTGGCCAATGTGAGCGCCAAGCTTCAAGAAATGGATTCGGCCAATGCGCGGTTCTACGAGGTCAACACTCAGGATTTCTTTAAAGAACTAGACACTTTGCACCTTTCGGTAACCCAAGAAATTTCCAAAATTCCGATTGAAAAAAGGGTCCTGATCACCGCTCATGATGCTTTTGGCTATTTCGGGGATGCATATCAAATCGAAGTAAAAGCTCTCCAGGGCATTTCGACTCAATCTGAATTTGGGTTAAAAGACATAACCGAGCTCGTTAACTTCATTGTTGAGCGAAAAGTCAAGGCAGTTTTTGTAGAAACTTCGGTTTCCGAAAGAGCTATAAAAGCGGTGGTGGAGGGTTGTCAGCAAAAAGGCTTTCCGGTGATTATCGGCGGTTATCTCTATTCTGACGCGATGGGGGAGCAGGATTCGGAAGAGGGCACCTATGCAGGCATGGTGATGGCCAACGTAAACACCATTGTAAACGCACTGAAATAACTATGATTCATCAGGTCAAAGATCCAGTACTAGAAATTCACGATCTAACAGTTTCGTACGACAAGAAGCCGGTTTTATGGGATATTGATTTGACTCTGCCAAAAGGTAGATTGATAGGGATAATCGGACCTAATGGAGCTGGAAAATCCACACTCCTCAAGACCGTCATGGGCCTTCTTAAGGCCAATAGCGGGTACGCTGAACTGCTTGGACAGAAGCTTAATAAAGTCCGGGATCAAATAAGCTATGTGCCACAAAGAGGTTCCGTGGATTGGGACTTTCCTACTTCAGTTAAAGAGGTCGTGTTGATGGGCCGATTCGGTAAAATAGGCCTGCTGAAGAGACCTCGCAAAGTAGATTGGGAGGTGACCATGGACAGCCTGAGAAAGGTCGATATGGAGGGGTATGCGGACCGGCAAATATCACAGCTTTCCGGAGGACAGCAGCAACGAGTATTCCTGGCCAGGGCTCTGGCTCAGCAAGCCGATCTTTATTTTATGGATGAACCTTTTGCTGGAGTGGACGCTTCAACTGAAAAGGCGATTATCACCTTACTTAGAGAGATGTTGGACCAAAATAAGACCGTAATAGCGGTACATCACGATTTGCAGTCCGTCTCACAGTACTTTGATTGGGTTATCCTTTTGAACCTGCGCCTGGTGGCCAGTGGACCCACGGAGGAGGTTTTCACTGCTGAACTGTTACAGGAAACGTATGGAGGAAAGCTAACTCTGCTTTCTGAGATCACCAATTTGATGAAAAAGGAGGCATTTCCACAGAGAGAAACCCCTTAGAAACAATGGATTCACTATTGCAATTTTTTTCTTTTGCTGATCCGAATATTCGATATGTTGCGTTGGGATCTATTCTGCTGACCGCCAGCTCAGCTACAGTTGGAACTTTTACTTTTCTCAAAAAGAAAGCGCTTGTGGGGGATGCGGTGGCCCATTCAATCTTACCCGGTGTATGCCTTGGCTTCTTGCTGGCGGGAAATAAAAACCCAGTTTATCTAATCCTAGGAGCTTTTGTCACCGGTTGGATTTCCCTGGTTCTCATCGACGTGATCATCCGAAAGTCCCGGATTAAAGAGGATACGGCTATCGGTCTTATTCTTTCGGTCTTTTTTGGAATAGGCATTCTCTTGCTTACCGTGATTCAGCAAACCGGCAACGCTGCCCAAAGTGGCCTGGAAAACTTTCTATTCGGAAAAGCGGCATCTCTGGTAGGCCAAGACCTGGTGGTCTTCGCCATAATTGGGTTGGTTTTGATCGCTGCTGTGCTGCTCTTATTTAAGGAGTTCACTATTATCTCTTTCGACAAGGAATTAGCTGAAACCCTGGGGCTCCCGGTTAACGCCGTTGAGCTTGTGTTAACGACCTTGACAGTCCTGGCGGTAGTAATTGGCATACAAGCCGTTGGAGTAGTTTTGATGGCTGCCATTTTGATCACCCCGGCCGCGGCAGCCCGTTTTTGGACCCAGCGGGTGAAGACTATGGTAATCCTATCGGCATTATTTGGAGGAGTGTCGGGGCTCACCGGAGCCTATATTTCTTTCGTTGCGCCGGCAATGCCAACCGGTCCCTGGATTGTCGTCGTAATATCCACGATCGCATTGTTCTCATTTTTCCTGGCTCCAAAAAAAGGAATAGTCTACAGACTATGGGCCCAACATAATATCCGAATGAAAATGAATGATGAAAATATCCTCAAGGCACTTTATCAAATAGGTGAAAAACAAAACAATTTCATGGTCGCCCGTACTCAGCGGGAGCTCCTGCAAGCCAGGGCATTTGAGCCCTCTCAGCTATCCCAAGGGCTAACCCGACTTAAGAGCCAGGGTTTTTTAGCCAGGCGGAACGGAGAATGGGCTTTCACACCTGAGGGCAAGGATAAAGGCCAACGGGTCTTGCGATTGCATCGTTTGTGGGAGTTGTACCTTACTGAGTATCTGAGGATTGCCCCCGACCATGTCCACGAGGACGCCGATACGATCGAACATATTATCACTCCGGAATTGGAGGGAAGACTGGAGCAACTGCTTGAGCATCCGGAATTGGATCCTCATCGTTCCCGGATACCGTATTGACAATGAGTGAATGATTGAGCGTGAGAATGAAAGAAAGTTTGAAGTTTGAAAGTATGAAATCTATAGGGGATCGGATGTTGGGAAGAACATGAACTGTTTCACTGTTGACTGTTTTACTGTTTTACTGTTTAAGACATGACTGATTTCTGGATCATACTTGCCGGAAGCATGGTCTCCATTAGTTGTGGACTGTTGGGATGTTTTTTGATCCTCAGGAAAATGGCTATGGTGGGTGATGCCATTTCTCACGCCGTGCTCCCGGGAATCGTGATAGCCTTCATTATAGCTGGCTCAAGAGACTCGATATTGCTGCTTTCCGGGGCAGCGCTTTTTGGCCTTTTCACCACATTCTTAATCGAGTTCCTGCATCGCAAGGGAAAACTCCAAACCGATGCGTCCATCGGAGTCACTTTTACCTGGTTGTTTGCCGTGGGTGTGATTTTGCTATCAGTTTACGCCGGTGACGCACATTTAGATCAGGACTGTGTCTTACATGGGGAAATAGCTTATGTACCTATCGACTTATGGATTACGGATGGGGGAATAAATATGGGACCCAGGGTCGTTTATATAAGCGCGGCAATGCTTGTTATCAACCTTCTGTTCATTATCGCCGGTTACAAGGAGTTGTTCCTTACCACCTTTGATCCTGCTTTCGCTGCGGTGCTGGGGATCAACACAAGTTTGTGGCACTACCTGCTCATGGGAGCGGTTTCTATGACCACGGTCACCTCTTTTGAATCGGTTGGCGCCATTCTGGTAGTAGCCTTTCTAATTGCCCCAGCAGCGACGGCATACTTATTAACGGATAACTTTAAGAAAATGCTCTTACTAGCTTGTTTACAAGGGGTTATAATTTCGATTGCTGGCTACTACATCGCGGCGCTGATCGACGGATCAATAGCTGGGGCTATGAGCACCGTAGCCGGATTGCTTTTTGGAGCAGCCTTCCTCTTTAGTCCCACTCATGGCCTGATATCAAAAAGGACCAAATCCCTTATGCCGAAGGTTTCGTAGCAGGCTCAATGCTGCAAACCTTAACGGTTCTGCTTTTACCCCTCAGCGTCAGGTCCCCTATCAGCTCGGCTTTATATCCGTTCAATTCTCCAACATTACTGAGAATTCGATCGGTTGCCAAAAACCGCTTTTCATATTTGTTGCAAAGATCTTGAACTCTGGCGGCCGTGTTGATTGTGTCTCCGTGATAGGCTATATCCCTTTTGATAATCCCAACCTCGGCCACAGTTATTTCCCCCGCGTTCAGACCAACTTTAAATTCCGGCAAGAAGCCGTAGGTCTTCTCAAAATAGCTCCTGCGACGCTCCAGGATTTCCGAGAATGTGAAGAATACTTCGATACAGTTAAGATTCCGGAATCCCTCCGCTTCCTTCCAGGTCAAAACGATCTCGTCGCCCACGTATTGGTAGATGTCGGCCTTAAATCTGTCAACAATGTGGTTTAGCTCTCTAAAGCAGTCCTGGATCATTTGACTGTATCGCAGATGCCCCAGCATTTCTGCATATGTGGTCGACGAACGCAAGTCGATAAACATGAAGATTCGATTTTCCATAACGGGTTTGTGGTACCGACCCAACAGGATTGGGAACATATTACCTTCACCGTATTTTTTACTCACCTGCAGGATGAAATGAGTAAGCACAACTCCAAACCCAAGCATCCAACCGATCGGTATAATATAATCTGGCCGATAGATCAGCCCCAAAGCCCAGTCTTCGTATCCCATCGGCATAATACCAAAGGTCGTAAGAACCAGATAAATTACTCCGAATACCAACAGTACAGCTCCCAGATAAGCCAGCGATTTAATCATGATGATGTAGCCGGTGGATTTACGATTGAGCCATGGGCGTTCCAAAAATCGGTTGATCACGAAAAAGAAGGTTCCGAATAAAACTGCAAACAAAGCTCCCTCCAAGTACTGATACCCGGAGATCGTATACTGCAAAAGCGGATCTTGTTGCAATGCGGCTTCTTTCAGGGCCAGGTCGAGTACAATTGTAATTCCGACCATTGTCACTGAACTGATTCCAAGCATGTACACCAGCCAGAATGAAACGACTAAAAGCCATTCATGAAACCACCTGCGGGTCATTAAGTTGAAGATTTATGGTGCAACGGAGAACTAATTGAATGTTAAGAATTGAAAGTTGAGAATTTACTAAAGACTCGTGACTATCAATAGAGGATTAATGGATTGTTGCGAAGGAGCGGCGATCCGGCCAACAGAAATACTACAATAAGCCATGTTCAATGTCAAGACTACCCTCAAGAATCATGTATTCATAGGTACGATATTCATTTGTTCAAACTCTGCTAACTTTATAGGTCATGGCGATTATCGCACCCTCCAACGACACAATAGTAGCACTGGCAACCCCGCCGGGCCGAGGGGCGATTGCCATTATCCGCGTGTCAGGTCCACGGGCTATTTCAATGGTTGACCGGGTTTTTCCAGCAAAAGAGTTAGCTAAACAAAAGAGCCATACTCTTCACCTGGGTTCGCTCTATGATCACAGCCGGGAACTGGACCAAGTGTTGGTATCCCTGTTTAAGGGACCTCGCTCCTACACTAAAGAAGACCTAGTTGAGATTTCCACTCACGGATCGCCATTTGTAATCCAGGAGGTGATCAAGCTTTTGCTTAGCAGGGGTGCTCGTTTGGCCCAGGCGGGGGAGTTCACCCAACGGGCTTTCCTGAACGGACAGTTTGACCTCGCTCAGGCCGAAGCTGTTGCCGATTTGATTGCCTGTGATTCCAAGGCCGCCCATGCAACAGCTATGAATCAAATGAGAGGCGGGTTTTCTGGGGAAATAAAAGAATTGAGAAAAGATCTGGTACATTTTGCCTCCTTGATTGAGCTGGAACTAGATTTCAGTGAAGAAGATGTCGAGTTTGCCAGCCGTAAGGAAGTAGCCAACTTAGTGAAGATCCTGAAGAAGAAAATTAGGTTGCTCCTTTCCAGTTTTGAGCTGGGCAACGTAATCAAAAATGGCGTCCCGACGGTCATTGCCGGAAAACCCAATGCCGGAAAGTCGACCCTTTTGAACGCGCTGCTCAACGAAGAGCGAGCCATTGTTTCAGAGATTCCCGGAACCACCCGGGATGTTATTGAGGATGAGATCAACATCGAGGGGATCCATTTTCGTTTCATAGACACGGCCGGGCTGAGAGAAACCAAGGACAGTATTGAGGCCTTAGGCGTAGAACGTACTCGCCAAAAAATGGAGAAAGCAGCCCTTATCCTCTATATTTTTGATTTGAGCCACGAATCGTGCGACGAGATCAAATCTCAGATCGAGCAACTGCAAAAACGCCATGCACCCTTTATCGCGGTGGGCAACAAAGTCGATCTATCAGATCCTGCTCTGTTAACCCAGTTAGAGGATCAAAAGGAAATGTTGGCTATTTCAGCACTAAAAAGAGACGATATCGATCGGCTCAAGCAAGTTATCCTCAGCCAGGTCCACGCCGACAAGATCGACTCGGACCAAACGATCATCACCAACCTTCGACACTACGACAGCCTGACCGAGACTAGCAAAGCCTTAGAGGGTGTCTTGCAGGGCATCGACCAAAACATCACCAACGACCTGTTGGCCCAGGATTTGAAGATTGCCCTGTATCACTTAGGGGAGATTACCGGGGAAATCACTACAGATGATTTGTTGGAGAACATTTTCAGCAAGTTCTGTATTGGAAAGTAAGTTTTAATTCAAAGTCAATCGAGGGATCAAAATGTTCATTTGGGTCCATTCCAGGATGATTCTAGCGGACTTCTCAGATTGTTCACTACTGAACTGAAGTATTTGTTTTCCCTCGATGCCTAGTCGAAATGTAAATGGAGCAAAACAAGCTAGGATGAACAAGGAGGAAGTTTCCCAAAAACCCTCCTGATTATCGAAGTGCAATACATCCCACACAAATCCCATCCGGAGAAGGAGAATAATTCATAAATTGATTTTTGTAAATTGGAATTGAATGTTAGAAAAACACCCTTGAATATGGATCAATCTAATAATGATCAAGAGGCAATCTTTCAGAAAATTGGGAAGTTTAGGAAAAGTTGTGTTCTGGAGTAATATAGTAGAAATACTAGCCGGAATAATAGTTATCATTATCTTTTCTGCTAGTCCGTAAAGATACCCAATTGACATAAGCTGTCAGAGGGCTTGGCGACCTTGTTGAAAAAAACATAGCCATGAACCTTGTAGAATTTATTAAACGGTTTCCCAATGAACAGATGTGCCGTGATCATTTTCGCGAGTATCGGATCAGGAAAGGGATTATCTGCAAGAAATGCAGTCACCCTTCGCATTATTGGCTTTCCGGAAAAGAGCAGTTTCAGTGCAAGCAATGCGGTTTTAGGACTACCCTTCGAAGCGGTACTGTACTGCAGAGCAGCAAACTTCCATTTTGGTATTGGTACATAGCCTTTCACCTGATGAGCTCCACTAAGAAAGGGTTTTCTGCCCATGAAGTCAGAAGACAACTGGGCCACAAACGCTATGAGCCGATTTGGTTGATGATGCGCAAAATACGAGCAGCCATGGGAAAGGCCGATGGGACTCAAACACTTGCCGGGATGGTAGAACTGGACGATGCCTATTTCGCCACCGGTACGTCCAAACGGGTTAAGAAAAGGCTTAAACGGGGCAAAGGAAGCCAAAAGAAATCAAAAGTAACTGTAATGGCGGAATCCTTTCCATTGGAAATCGACGGACGCACAGAGCATTTCTGTGGGCAGTTCAAGATGAAGGCTCACCGTTCAGAAAGCAAGGAGGCGATTCAGCAGGTCGTCAGCCAAGCCATTGATCCTGCCAGCGTTTTGTTCACTGATCAATCCACCGGTTATGTGGATTTGAAAAGCCTGGTAGATGTTCACGTGAGTTTTAAATCCTCCTGGGAGGGTGCCGATGAACTCAAATGGGTACACATAGCCATTGCAAATGCAAAGCGGACCCTGCTGGGCATTTATCATGTTATCAAAGAAAAGTACCTTCAGTACTATTTGGATGAGTTCTGTTATAAGCTCAATCGAAGGTATTCAACCAATCTGTTTGATAATCTTGTCTTTAGCTCAGTTTAGTGGTACGATTGCGGACTAGCATATTATCTTTTGTGTTTTCGCATTTATATTTAGAAACGGAATAATTTTCTTACCAATCGGTAGCCTTCTAATAGCGGCTGGAGCTGTTTTTCTCATTCTATACATAATTAAGAATAGAATGAGAAAAGGGATCATCCCATCCAAAGAGGATAAAATACAATATTTAAAGTATTGGGCGGAGGTTTATGAAAATACTGTAAAATTATCAATAAACATTTTTTGGTGGTATCTCTTGCCTCTTCTACCAGGATTTATAGTTATGGCAATTGGATTTTATATTAGAGAACCAGACAAGATTATTAAATTTATCATATTCCTGGTCACCCCAGCAATTATTGTGTTTGGAAGTGTATATTGGTTTCATAAATACTGGGTACCTAAAAAGTATCAGCCAAAAATTGACAGAATAAATCATTTGATAACGGAATTGGAATCCGAATGATTTCTGAGCTAGCTCTGAAGACCAAATTTATCTGTGCAGAAATTTTTATTAAATTGTTTCAAAATGAGTTCACTATGACCGCAATCAGAAGGATTATCCTACAAATTGCTAATAGAATTACCGGTCAATTCCAGATCTTTTACCACTTCTTGAGATCTCGAGAAATCTTTCTCATTTGCAATAATTAGGACAAGGGGGAAAGCACCCCCAACCAGCCCCAGGAAGACCAAATTACTTCAAAACTAAACTACACAGCGACCACCGCCAGTAAGGCGTTGAAGATCGCTTCAGTACTCTGTATATACCGGTAATGTGAGCGTCTTTTGCTTACTCTAGTACCGATTTCATTTCTAAGTCATAAACCTTTGAACATTAGTCAATTAGCCTTTGCTTTTTCGCCTTGGTTTCTTATCTTAACCCATGGGAAACCAGGGTACCAAAGTCAAACTTAGAACCAAGAAACTTAAGTCTGACAGACTAAGTTACTATCTCTATTATTACTTCCCACAAACCAGGAAAAAGAAGAAAGAGTACCTCGGTCTCTATCTGATTCCCAATCCCAAAGACCCTCTTCAAAAGGATCACAACGAGGAGATCAAACAACTGGCAGAAGGGGTCCTTTCCAAAAAGGTTATTGAGATCCAGGAAGGGAGGTTTGGATTCAGATCCAAGATAACTAAATATCCTTTTCCTCTCCTACTTTGAGTCATTGATGGAGAAGAAAAAGAATCCCTCTAGTAATTCACATTATGCGAATTGGAAATCTACTCTTTCTCAATTAAGAAAGTTCACTAGACAGGATCTGAGACTCTCAGAGATCGACCATATCTATCTCAATGATCTTAAGGATTTTCTTTTGAAAGAAAAAATTGGAAGAGGAGGCACCCGCTTATCCCAAAACTCGGCCCTCTCCTACTTCAAGAATGTTCTGTACACTTTGAGAGAGGCTTAGAATTTTTTGTCACCTATTTCACGGACATTCCAAATAAGGAATTGAAAAGACGTTTTGTCCATGATCAGAGAAGGATCGGGGCGGAAATGCATGATCTTAGGATGAATGCTTAGGTGCTGAGATTGTTCTCCCCCACCTACTTACTGAAGGGGAGAACCTTTTTTGTCCATAGGGCGGAAGAAGCCTTGAGCACCTACCAATCCTTCTCGACCTGCCAGACCAACCTTCATGTTTTAACCTAAACCACCCACTTCGAGGAATTAGGGTAAATACTAGAGAGGTAATTGACTATTGCAGGGTAGTAATAAATTTCTAAACCTTAATGTTATTGTTATATATCAATTACCCGAATTGACGGTCCTTGGTGGACTTGTCAGATTAGAAAAAAAGGAGCCCTCTATATATTCGAAGAGGGATATTGTGAAATTGCATTCTTGGAGAATCCAGATGAATTGGATTTACAGTTGATTGAGTCTGAGACCTATTTCAGAATAGTCGAGTGTAGATCCTTCAAGGAAAACCAGGCCATAAGTACGTTTGACATAAAGTATGTTATGGACAACGGTAACGAACCAAAGACTGGTGATTTTGAAATAGACCATTGTTAACCTGAAAAATGGGGACGCGGTACTTTTGTCTCAAGTATCAATTTTGTTGTCAGTTGGAATCAACTTTCTAATTACTTTGACTTTTACATATCATATTTAACCTCATTAGAGGATCTAGAATCTCTTTATCGAAATGGAAGATTAAATAGAGAGATTGAAGTTCTCATGAATGAAATGAAGGAACCGGTTAAGTAAAATGAATGAGACTCTTCTAGTCATCCTTATTGATCAGAGGAGTCCTTCTTCTTTCATAGATGAGAGATAATCCGATATTTATCACCAGAGGCGTTTGAGAACAAACTATTGAATTATAAAAAAGCAGCTTAAAAAATGTCCACTAAATTGCTGCAACTCCACATTATAAATTCTTAAAAAAATGGAAATAACTAAAGGAATACATCATTTTGATTGCGGACCATTTAATTGGTATTTAATTGAAGAAGAAGGAAGATTGACATTAGTAGATGCAGGTTTTCCCGGGCATTATAGCGTTTATAAAAAAGGACTTGAAAGCTTAGGAAAAACAAGCAAAAATCTTGAAGCCATTGTTTTAACTCACGCCCATGCAGACCATATTGGCTTTGCAGAAAGAGTAAGAAAAGAAACAGGCGTACCAGTGTATGTACACAAAGAAGATGCAAAAATGGCTAGCAAACCTTTACAGTTACCTTGGATTGGTTTACTATCAAACGCTTGGAGAGCATATACAGCAAAAATGTTAGGTGTTGCAATGATTAATGGTGTATTTAATTTACCACATTTAACTAAAGTACAAACTGTTGAAGATGGCCAAGTATTAGACATCCCTGGAAGACCAAGAATAATTCACACACCAGGACATACAGATGGAGAAATTTCGCTTTTGATGGAAGGCCGAAAGTCAATCATTACTGGAGATACAATTGTAACACGAAATTTATTGACAGGAGAACTTGGAGATCCACAAATAGTAAATCCAATTTTAACTCACGATTATAAACAGGCTTGTAGAACACTCGATTTATTAAGAGAAATAGGAGAAGTTACAATGTTATCTGGTCATGGTACACCTTGGACAGGTGATATGAATAATGCAGTAAATATTGCTTTAGAAAATAGTATTACAAAAAGCCTTAAATAATAAACTGAACTCTAAACAATGAGCATCATGGATAAGGGATACCTGTGGAAGCCCTATTTAGGCAAGGATGGCTACACGGTATTCGAATTGTGTGATTGGGTTTTGGATGATTCAGATTTCAATTTCAAGAAACGGACTAAAAGAAAAAAATAAGCTGTTTAACAATTATGGTATATTATTGGATTTCGTAGGGCGGAGTTAGCTACTGGGTACAATTACCTTAAGTCGACCTGCCCTGCCGAAACCAATACGTCTAGTCCACTATTTTCCTATCTCATGGAATCATTCGAATTAAGGAAGATAGTTGCTACAACGCTCCTCTGACGGACTGAGAAGAGACCTATTATGCACGAATTGATATATGATCAATGGAAATCTTTGGGAAAGAGTCCGTAGTCTTATCTCCATAAGCTGGAATGCCTTTGCAAAGCAAGTCGGATCAGGTTAACCAAGATTAACAAAGAGGCTACGATGCAACTGACCACTGAGTTCAGGAAGATGAATTCTGGTTACCGGAAATGGAAAGTAGTAAGTTTTTGGTCCTATTGTGCTCCTTGTGCAGGAGGTTGGTACACTAATCGAAAGGCATTCAACTAGTTAACATGGCGGAATACTTTTCCAATAGGAATGTAACCTCCATGCCGGGGGATTAGGAAGCATTGACCAACAAACTTGTCCCCCATTCGATTTTTTGAAATCACTTTCCATCATTATCACCATATGCCTCTAAAAATGCTACAACTTTTTCTGGCTTGGAGATTTCGAATGGTTTGAGGTTACTACCGCCCTAACTGTCCTTGGTCCTTTGCAGGTGATCAACTCAATAATGAGCAAAATCATGATTTTTATCGAGAATCTTTAATAAATAGGAGGGGCAAACTTTCCTATATTGTTCCGATGCCCGAACAGTCTCGACAATTAGCTGCCATCATGTTCACCGACATTGTCGGTTATACCGCTTTGATGGGCGAGGATGAGGAGAAAGCCTTTGAGTTACTCAAGAAGAACCGCCAGGTGCAGAGGCCAATCATTGAAATGTACAGCGGAAGGTGGCTCAAAGAGATTGGTGACGGTGTATTGGCTAGCTTCAATACAGTTTCGGATGCAGTAAATGCAGCTGTCAAAATTCAGGAAGCCTGTAATACAGCCGAGGATTTTCAATTGCGTATTGGCATTCACCTGGGTGAAGTTGTTTTTGAAAACGATGATGTATTGGGTGACGGTGTCAATATTGCTGCCCGGATTCAGGCTGCTGCCGGTCCTGGATGTATTTTCATTTCAGAAGCTGTTCATAGTAATATTTCCAACAAAAAAGATATATAAGACCCAATTTGTAAAAGAGGAAACGCTGAAGAATGTAAGTCGTCCAATCAGAATGTATCAGGTGGTGATTGCCGGTAGTGACATTTTTGCTGCAGAAGGACTGATGGCCCCAGTTGCCGAAAATAGCATAGCTGTTTTACCCTTCACCAATATGAGCAGCGATCCGGAACAGGAATATTTTAGTGATGGGCTTACAGAGGAAATCATCACCGATCTCTCTCGATTAGGAAAATTATTGGTGATTTCAAGAAGTTCAATGATGACTTTTAAGGGAACCAATAGAAAGATCAAGGAAATAGCAAATGAAGTTAATGTCAGATATGTCCTGGAAGGAAGTGTCCGCAAAGCCGGTAACAATCTTCGCATTACTGCACAGTTAATCGATGCACAAAAAGATGGTCATCTTTGGGCTGAGAAATACAATGGTACGGTTGAGGATATTTTTGATATCCAGGAAAGGGTTTCCAAATCAATTGTTGGATCTCTTGACATACAATTGACCCGCCAGGAAGAATCCCAATTAGTGCATCATCGAATTCAAGATCCCAGGACCCTTGAATACTTCATGCAGGCACGCTACGAAATGCTAAAGTTAACTGAGCCGGGGCTTTTAAAAGCCGTTGCTCTGGCCCAACAAGGGTTGGAAATCGTAGGGGAAAATGCGCTGCTCTATGGGACAATGGGTTTAGCCAACTTGTTACTTCATCATTATGGTATTCGTGTGACTCCAATCCAGCTTGAAAAAGCAAAGAACCAGGCAAACCAGAGTTTATCCCTGGATCCTCAATGCCCTCCTGCTCATCTTGTGCTTGGGATTTGTGAATTTTATATTGAATATAACAAGCAGAGAGCTGCACATATTTTCAAAAATATTCTTGAGTATGACAAGAATAACCCTGATGCATTGCGATGGCGTGGTTTTTCATATATGGCCGCCGAAAGGATTGATGAGGCGAGACCCATAGCCGTAAGATTATTACAGTTGGATCCAATGACACCAGAATCTAATGCTTTTCCTGGTTGGTTGGAGATGTCCGCTGGTTTGATCCAGGAAGCGATTCCCTATTTTGAAAAATGGCTTCAGGTGGATCCTGATGGACCCTTTACTCAATACTATTCTTCTTTGGTCTATGCAATTAATAATGAACATGATAAAAGTATCGAACTGCTGGACTCATTGATAAGAATGTTTCCGGATTTGATTTATACCAAATTTGCCCTTTTTTTCAAAAGTGCCCTGAAAGGTGATAACAAGAATTCGTTGAGGTATGCTACCGAGGAGTTAATTACGAATGCCGAATTTCTTGATTGGCTTTCAATAGGAATGACTTTAGGGTATGCCTTTATTTCTGAAAAGGATGAGGCAGTCAAATGGTGCCGGGTCATGTTGAATCAAGGTGCGTGGAATTACCCTCTTTACCAAAGGATCGATGTATTAAAAGATCATACCGGATTTCAGGCAGTTATGAATGAAATGAAAAGAAGGTCCGAAGCATTTGTAATATAAGAGACTTACAGATCAGTAATAGTACCGATCGCACGACAGACCTGCGGATGGCACTGCATCACCTGGGAGAGATCACCGGGGAGATTACTACCGATGATCTACTGGCGAATATTTTCAGCAAGTTCTGTATTGGAAAGTGAAGAAGTACAAAGTACTTAGTACTAAGATTCCTCCAATTATGAATTAGGGATTACGAATTACGAATTAATTCAAGAGACATTTCGTAATTTGACCCTGAAGTATATAAAATATAACTTCAGGGCGTAATTCTCAATTGATGCCCGAACATTCCCGCCAGCTAGCAGCCATCATGTTTACCGACATTGTCGGTTACACCAAATTGATGGGTGAAGACGAAGAGAAAGCATTTGAGTTACTCAAGAAAAACCGACAGGTTCAACGCCCACTCATTGAGCAGTTCAATGGAAGATGGTTAAAAGAAATTGGTGATGGCGTACTTGCCAGCTTTACTACAGTAACTGATGCGGTCTATTGTGCCAAGGCAATTCAGGAAGCCTGTTTAAATGAAGATGATCTAAGGCTCAGGATCGGCATTCATCTGGGAGAGGTGGTGTTTGAGGGAGAAGACGTGTTTGGAGATGGAGTAAACATAGCTTCCCGACTTGAGCCATTAGCCCCTATCGGTGGAATACTGGTCTCGGAATCGGTCCATAAAAATTGTCTGAATAAAAAAGACATTGAAACTAAATTTATCCGGGAGGAAAATCTAAAAAATGTAAAAGAACCGGTAAAGATCTATGAGGTAAAAGTTGAAGGGTTAGACTCTGCAACTAGTGCTCGGGTTCTTCCGACCAGGGATGAAACTAAAACTGGCTCTAGGAAAGGAATGCTTATTGGTGGTGCAGTTACGATTTTTATTCTACTGACGCTGGTTTTCTACCAATACGCATCCAAGGATGCACCGGAGGCTATCCAAACTCTTTCCAACTCTGAGATTGACAAATCCATTGCCGTATTACCATTTGTCGATATGAGTCCCAATAAGGATAAGGAGTACCTGGGAGACGGCATAGCCGAGGAGCTGCTCAATGTGCTTTCCAAAATTGAGGGACTGAAAGTTATCGGCAGAACTTCCTCCTTCTCCTATAAAGGAAAACACACCGATCTAATGACTATCGGAGAGGAATTGGGGGTAGGTACAATACTGGAAGGGAGCGTCCGTATGGACGGAAACCAAATCCGGGTTACCGCCCAGTTCATAAATGCAGCCGATGGATCCCACATCTGGTCCGAGTCTTATGACCGGGAGCTGAAGGACATATTTAAGATCCAGGATGAGCTGGCTCAAAGTATATCTGAATCATTGCTTAGTTCTATTAATATTTCCAGAACAAGAGCAATTAGTGAGGTAAGGATCGTGGATGACGAGGCATATAATGTGTACCTATTAGGAATGTACCATAGGTCCAAGGTGAGTGAGATTGATACGGATCCAAAAGAAAATCTCTACCAAGCGATTAACCTGTTTAATCAATCTTTGGAGCTGGACGATAGCTTTGCCAATACATATGTGGCATTGGCCCGCACCTATTCTCATTTTGGCTTTTTATTCGGAGACCGGGAGATTGAGGACGCCTGGGAGCTTGCCGAAAAGTATTCGATCAAAGCATTGGAGCTGGATGAAACCAACTCAGAGGCACTACGATCGATGGCTTACATACGAAGGAACAAGTATTGGGACTGGGAAGGGGCGCAGGAATACTATAGAAAGTCAGTCTCGGCGGCACCGAACAATGGTAAGGCACTTCGTGGGTATGCGTTTTTACTATCTGCTATAAATCAGCATGACAGTGCAATATTTTATGCAAACAAGGCCCTGGAATTGAATCCTAACTCGGATGACTATAGGACTGCCTTGATGCGCACAGCCTATTATGCCAGAAAGTACGGCCTGGCCATAAACCAGTCTGAAATGCTGGAGCAGCTAGCGGCATCAAGTTACGCTTTTCGTATGTTGATTTTAGCCCAAACGGACAAAGACAAAGCCGCTGCAATGATTTTGGATTTCGCTCCGATCGATGAAGAATCCAAGGAAGATCTTAGAGTCATTTATCAAAACCAAGGATGGGAATCACTAACGGAAAGTCTGTATAGTGCATATGAAGATCGTTTGTACACAAAGCGATTCTTTGGCAGAGAGTTGATTTTGATAGACGGAGCTCCAAGAGATATAACCTTTAAAACCCTAGCTGCCAACGCCGGCAAAAAGGTAGGCTTGATGGCTTATATTCTTGTCGATCCGGTATATGATCCGATTCGCCATGATCCAAGATTTGATGAACTGTTGAAGACGATGGGGCTTGACAAGTATAAGTGATCACCCAAAACATCACCAACGATTTACTGGCTCAGGACTTGAGGGTTGCCCTTCATCACTTAGGGGAGATAACCGGGGAGATCACTACAAATGATTTGTTGGAGAACATTTTCAGCAAGTTTTGTATTGGAAAGTGAAAGTACAAACGAAGAACCTAGGTTTATTGAATTGTTGAATTGTTTTTGAATCAGTTGTCCTTAAAACCCTTTTTAGCAGCTCTGGTCACCTTAAAAACATTGGCCCTAGCACCACCAATCAACAGTACTTCCAGATAGTTGAAGATGGACCAATCTCTCATGTCCTGTACCGAAAAATCTACGTCATGCTCGAAAATCAGGTCCACCATAGCACCGTTGTCCAGGGCTACCGCCCAAAGGATGGCTGAACGACCATAGCGGTCGCGGATGTTTATATCGATACCCTGATCCAATAATTCCCTGGCCCGATCAATGTCACGGGATTTTACGACCTCTATCAGGCTTTGGTCGGCAAGAGACGGATCAAAACGAGTCTCAATTGATAAAGGTTGCCAATTGAGCGACTTGAGATCAACCGCAACCAACTTGACATTATCAAAGCGATTTCTATGGATCAAGCAAGAGTCAGGGTATATGTTTTTTCATATTTTCTGGTTTCTCGGACTACAGCAAAAACTCTATGAATAAGTTTGTTCCGGATCGCATTCAACACCGACATTTTGTTTTTCCCTGATTCCACTTTCCGTTCATAATAATCCCTTAATTCCCCCGGATGAGTAACCGCTGACATGGCTGCCAGATGCAGGAGCTTTTTCATCTTCTTATTGGCCAGATGCGAAACTCGACTCCGGCCCCGGTAGCTGGTGCCGGATCGGTACTCGAAGGGCACTACCCCTGAGTAACAGGCAAACTTCTTGGCCTCAGTAAAGTCTTTGAACTCATTGGTAGTTGCAATGAAATGGGCTGCAATAGTAGATCCAATGTTATCCACTGAAGTCACTTGCTCAAAGAGCTCATTTAAAGATTGATCGGATCGAATGAAATCATAAATTTTCAGATCCAAAGCCTTGAGCTTTTTCTCCATGTTAGCTAGTACCGGTTTGAGGGTAGTTTTCTGAAGTTGCATCACATCATCATCCACAAAACCACAGGCCTCCTTTAAAGGAGTTGCCAACTGCAGTTTAGTCTTGAGCAGTCGTTCTCTGAGTGATAGCATGAACTTTAAATTGCGGATTTTCTTTCGAGAAGGCTTCCATAACTGGGCTTTGTCCTGGTTTCGACAGGCATATTGAGCGATTCGATAGGAATCCACCTGATCGTTCTTTCCTCTCAAAACACCCAGGGATTGTTTGATCTGCCGGGCCGATTCCAGCCACACATTGAGCTGCTGTTTTTCAAAGTAATTGAGCAGATGATTGTTATAGATCCCAGTGAATTCCAGGCAAAACAAAACCTGGTCAGGCTGGTAGCCAGGCAGCTGCATAAGTCTCTTGATAAAACTCTTAATCCCTTTCAGACTATTAGCAGTTCTTAGGTGAAACAACCTGTGACTATTTTGTACTACCGTAAAATCAAGGGTTGACTTTGAAACATCAATGCCCACGAAATAATTGAAATTCATAACTTTACCATTAAGACTTATCAAGTGGGTTAACATTTTTGAACACGATCAAAACCTTACTAATGGGTCTAGTCCCAAATTTCTATTTGATGCTTGTTCAAAAAAGCTGGCAGAGGATTGAATCGCGAGATAGGTCGCAAACCTAGGCCTTTGCATAATTCGCCTCTGCCAGTGTTAACTCATGACCGCCTTGGTCACCTCATAAAAATAAACCTTGATTCTTGGAATAATCCTAGAGGCCTAATCTAAAGGTTCTTTGCCCGCTGCATTCATCCCCTTGGAACTCTTGTAATAGCTCATCTTCTGGTACCCCTCACCATTCTGGTCCTGAACTCTAAATACCAGTCTCTGGCCGTCTAACCAATAAGATGGTATGACCACGTTGTTGATATTCTGTAGTTCATTGTATTTGTTGGTCTCGAACACCACCGCCTTCCTTTCATTTAGGTCAACGATCAAAAAATGCCAACTTTGTTCGAAAATGGGTAACACGTAATAATTACCATCTAACCTGTTCTGAAACTGGCCACCCAAGACATCCAACATTTTCTTATCCGATTCAAAGAATCCGTTCACGTTTGTTTTATCCAGACCAACCTGCACCCCGCCGTATAAACCGGATATTGCACTGGTGCTACTCACGGAGGCATTAATTCGATCGAAGGTTTGGCCCATGGTCATCTGAACTGAACGGACGTCCATCAATATAGCCCGGGTCGATGGATCAGCGGTCTGTTGTATTTGAGCATCCATGGATTTGACCTGAGCCCTCCATCGGTTATCGATAACCACCCCGGTGGCCGTAGTTGAAGGATTAAATCTGCCGGTAAACCTTGAATTCGTTATCGACAACCGGGATTTATAATGGCCCAAGGATAATGGAATGGAGGGTTTGAAAAAGAGTGGATCCTGCATAGTCCCGGTTGAGATGTCGTAGGTTACTGTGCCACATTCACCAGAGATAACGATTCGGTTTCCCCGATCATCAAGAACATTGTCACCTCCCATCGCGATCATCTCCTCTGGCAACGATACGGAAGAAGCATTTCCGCTGGTCCGATCCCAGATGGTCAATTCCGCGCCGGCTGTAAAATACAGCTTTGAGTCCACCTCAACCAGGTTACTGTTAACAAGGCCGGAAACCGTCATATTCCCTCTGGGTGCCAGGCTGGGAGAATCATATAAAAAAAGCTGATGATCCTTGGGACGACCTACATCTACCAGCAACATTTCCGGTTCAACAACCAGGTTAGCGATCATGTAATCGTTGAGGTATGACTCCCGCGCGGTTTTGAACAATTCTACCTTCCATTGCTGCTTTTCCTTTTTGGCTTCCGGCCATCGATTTAATCTGACATCATTCACGGTCATTTCCGCCTGAGTAGCCAAATCCTGTATATTCTTATATTTTGAATCCAGTATTCCCGGATCTGTTCCGGGAATGACCTCAAGTTCATTCTCCTTCACCAGATAAATGCTTTCCCCTAGTGCAATCAAATATCCGAACTCACCAAGAAGCACCCTCGGTACCGAGGAGTTTACATGGGTTGGGTATTGAATTACTTGATGAGTTCCATCGGGTTCGTAGATATTTATTTTATCCGCTTCAAAAGCAAAGAGCAGGTCGCCTTTAGCAGAAGTTCCGGAGAAGCGGGTGTTTTTGTCAAGCTCAGCAATTACGGCGCTTTGCCTTTCACCCGAAGAAAGATCGACGATGTGTAATTCGATCTCTTTCTTTTTCCACAGATCCCATCCATATGCTTTTCCCTCATGTGTGCCCAAATTGTATTTATGTACATCCAGGTAATGTTGCCACTTTTCGCTTCCGTCCTTTAGATCTATGCCGTAAAGACTTAGCGATGGTCTTGAGCCCGGCAGGTACATGTCCACGAAAAATCCAACCACATCTGGAGAACTGGAGACAAGGAAAAAATCGTCTTTATCATACCGGATATCCTTTCTCCAGATCAACTCTCCCGTCTCGGCCTTAACTTTCAAAATCGTCTTGGTATCCAGTTCACCGAAATCATAGGTAAACGGGACTACGAGCAAGGAGCCATCAGACAGAGGCGTTATGGAACCAATTTCGGCAAAATTAATAGGCAGTTCCCATTCGGTCGGAATTTCCTCCAGGGAATATCTGCCCTGAGAATTACAGATGCATGGCAACATAAAAACACTTAGCAGGAGCTGCAGGTAGGTCCGCATTGATTAGAAGACTTTAGGGGAATCTTCTATGAAGCTAGCGATTTTGATTTACTTTTTCAAGGACGGAAGAAGCGCCAAGTATTTAGGACCAAGTACTAAAAGGTTGAATTGTTGAATTGACAAGCCTTTGAAGCTGGCAAGCCGATACATGACAATATGGTCTAACCGGTTACTGGTTAGAGGGCCGTTGTTGATCTGAATTAATCCCATCTTATTCTTAAATTGGACGCTCCAATCAGCATCCCGTGTTAATTACCGGTGAAAAAGAGAAGAAGCTCCAAAGTCCCGTAACCGATTGTTTGGCATTGAACCAGTAACCTTTTCCCAATTCAATTCGGTTAATCCCCGCTCCCGCATCCACATAGGTTCCTCCTCCGGTGTTACGGTACCGGGATCAAGACCGGTAACTTCCACTTCCGTATCGGAAATATTGGCCGCATTAAATCCACTAATAAAAGTCTGAAATCCGTCCTGTGAAACATCTACCAGGTAATTATCCACAATTCCTGAGACCTGGGACCAACTGATAAGAGCTGTGGTTTGGCCTATGTCCGAAACATCGGGTGCATTTAGTACCGGAGTGGCTGGTTTGGTGAGGAACGTTTCAGAATTGGAATTTGGGGACTCCCCTGTGGCATTTCTGGACCGTATTCTGATCCAGTAATTTGTACCAGGATCCAATTGATTGGTACCAGCATCTATCCCAATAACCAGGGAGGATGCGGTTAAGGTTAATGGATACCTGCACAGCAGCGTTGCACCTTGAGCAAAGTCCGTTGAGGACACTTCCACCTGGTAGTCATCAACAACTCCGGAAACGGCGGCCCAGTTGATGTTCACGCTGGTTTGAGTAACATCAGGCAGGCCAATGGCATCCAAAACCGGAGTGTCTGGAAGGGGGACAGTGTTTGAACATTAGAGTTCTGGGACTCGCCGGAGGCATTTCTAGAGCGGATTCGTATCCAGTAATTCGTGCCTGGATCCAACGGACTGGTTCCCGCATCAACTCCAATATTCAGGGAGGTGCCGGTGACAGCCAGTGGATAATCAGGCAATAAAGTAGTTGACTGGTTAAAGTCAGTGGAGGATACTTATACCAGGTAGTCATCCACAACTCCTGGACCTACCGTCCAGCTAATTGTCACACCGGTCGGGGTGATGTCGGAACTTGTGATCGCATTCAGAACAGGGGCGGCTGGTTTAGTGAGCAGGGTTTGTACGTTGGAAGGGGTCAGAGTGGCCGCTACAAAGTCTATGTAGTGTACCGTTTAGATTATAACTAACTGATTATGTGGGTGTTTACGTTTTCTGTATTGGAAAATGAAGTAGTACAAAGTAATCACTATTGAGTACCAAGAACTGTTTAAGCGATCCGTGGTCACCTGATCCATGACAAACCGGTCAGCTGAAAAAATCCAATCTTATCCTTAACTTAAGTGCTCCCAACCACCCCTATGCCCGAACCATCCCGTCAACTCGCCGCCATTATGTTCACCCACATTGTCGGATATACGAAGTTGATGGGCGAGGATGAAGAGGCAGCCTTCGAGCTGCTGGAAAAGAATCGGTTAGTTCAAAGGCCGATCATTGAAAGGTTCAATGGCAGGTGGCTGAAAGAGATCGGAGACGGGGTTCTGGCCAGTTTCAGCACTGTTTCGGAGGCAGTCTACTGTGCCAAGGCAATTCAGGAAGCTTGCCTGAAAGAGGATCACCTGAAACTCAGGATTGGCATCCATCAGGGAGAGGTGGTCTTCGAAGGTGAGGATGTTTTTGGGGATGGGGTGAATATAGCTTCCCGCCTTGAGCCACTGGCCCCGATTGGGGGTATACTGGTGTCGGAATCAGTGTTCAGAAATATTGAGAACAAAAAGGGTATTGATGCTTCTTTCGTGAAGGAGGAAACATTGAAAAATGTTAAGCATCCGGTTAGGATTTATGAAGTAAGGACCGGGACAATCGAAAGTCCGGCTACTCAACAAATAGAAAAATCCATCGCGGTATTGCCCTTTCTCAACATGAGCACCGATCCGGAACAAGCATTTTTCAGTGATGGGATATCCGAGGAAATCATTAACGCTATTGTCCAACTCCCTGATCTTAAAGTAGTTGGGAGGACTTCTTCCTTTAGTTTCAAAGGTGTGAATGAGGATCTTCGGACTGTGGGTAGAAACTGGGCGTAAGTAAAATTTTGGAAGGAAGCGTTCGGAAATCGGCAAATCAGGTTCGGATCTCGGTGCAATTGGTTGAGGCTTCAACCGGTTTTCACCTTTGGTCCAAAAAATACGATCGGGAGCTGCTTGACGTATTTGCTATTCAAGATGAAATTGCTTTAGACATTGCGCATCACCTGGAAATTACATTTTCCGGGGATATCGAGGCTCCCAAAGCCAAAAAGCATACCCAAAGCATTGACGCATATCAGCTCTATTTCAAGGGCCGGTCATTATATTATGAGCGCGGAGTTTCCTTATTTGAAGCCTTAAAATGCTTCCAAGATGCCTTGGATATCGATCCCACCTATGCTTTGGCATCATCAGGTCTGGCCGACACCTACATTATGCTAACCTGGCATGGACATTTACCACCCAACGAAGCCTGGCCCAATGCCCTTGCCGCAGCCCAGAGTGCTTTAAAATATGGTTCCGATTTAGCCGAAACCCATAACACGTGGGCCTGCCTCTCTCTGCTTCACCATAGAGAATGGAACGCTGCTGAAAGAGAATTTAAGAAAGCATTGGATCTCAATCCAGGGTATACCCAAGCCCGATGCTGGTATGGATATTTTTACCTAATACTGGTTAGAAGACAATTTGAGCAAGGAATCGAGCATACCGCACTGGCAATCGAAAACGATCCCTTGTCTTCCTATGCACACGCCGTTCATGCCTTAGCCCTATGCACATCCGACTTCCTCGAAGAATCCATAATTTCAGCCAACAATGGAGTAAAACTGAATCCGGATGCGATGGTCGGCCACTATGCCCTTGGCTATTGCTATCTCTGGACCGGTAAATTGGATGATGCTATCCGGGAGTTGCAGATCGCACTCAGTATCTCAAACCACCACAGCTGGTGTTTATACCTGCTGATTCTTTGCTATTTGAAGCTGGGTAAAAAAGAACAAGCCTTGAAACACTACCGGGAAATGGAGAATAGACTACGAGATAATTATATGCAACCTTCAGCTCTCGCAATCGTTGCAGCAGCGTTAGGCAAGAAGGACGATGCCCTGAAATTTGCTCAGCGGGCTCTGGACATCACTGATCCCTATGTGCTGATTGCAATCTCAACCAAAGAGAGCAAAGCCTTGCATGGCATACCCGGTTTTGACCAGGTTTTGAAACGGTTTGGACTACCCAACAATTAGCAATGAACAATTATCATTGACAATGAACAGCTGGTTGCGGCTCCTGGTCAGATGATCACTGTTCAAGTTCTCGGTTTGATATTGGCGTTCAATCTGAATAAGTTATCAGGATCATACTTCGTTTTGATGTCCACCAATCTGTCATAATTAGGACCAAAAGAGTCCTGCAACACTTCTGATGACACACTGATATCACCATTGAAATTGAAATAGACCTGGCCCTTTGAATGTTTACGAACTTCCTGGAAAAAATCCCGGGTCCATTGAATATTATCCTTATTTTGGGCTGGATCCAACCACATAGTGTCAATGCTAACCAGGAACCTCCCACTGCGATCCCCAAAGCGGTGGCATTCTCGGGAAACCTGGATATGGCACCCTGCAAATTACGGATGGACAACAAACTTTGAGGCCCCGGAGCTCGCTCCGAAAAGGGCAGCCGATTACGTAAAGCAGGGCTTCACTGCCGTGAAATTTGACCCAGTGATGCCATTGTTTTCCGTTGACCCCTTGCAGCTTTCCCTGGAAGCGCTTGACAATGCCGAGCTCGTTGTGAAGAACGTACGGCAAGCTGTTGGTGGCAGGTGTGACTTACTAATAGGAACCCACGGCCAGATGACGCCTTCCAGTGCTATCCGCCTGGCCACGAGGCTGGAGCCTTTTGATCCGCTCTGGTTTGAGGAGCCAATACCACCGGAGAATACTGAGGAGATGGCCCGTGTCGCCCGATCTACCAGCATTCCCATTGCCTCTGGTGAGCGTCTAACTACAAAGTATGAGTTTGCCGAGTTGCTGCAGAAGCAGGCGGCTGCCATTATCCAGCCGGCGCTTGGTCGGGTTGGAGGGATATTGGAGGCCAAGAAGATTGCCGGCATGGCAGAGGCGCATTACGCTCAGGTGGCCCCGCATCTTTACTGTGGACCGATAGAAGCAGCCGCCAATATACAGCTTGCTACATGCAGCCCCAACTTCTTAATGCAAGAAAGTATCGAGACATTTGGCGGTTTCTACGCTGAGATACTCAAGGAGCCAATTAAGTGGGAGGACGGTTACATCATACCTCCCACCAAACCAGGTTTGGGCATCGAGTTGAACGAGGCAGTAGCGGAAAACAAACCCTATACCGGACCGATATTCCCAGAGATGGTGGACAGACCAATCTAGCACATAGAGTAATGCTTCTCCTGGTGTTCAGGGGAAATATTGGCCATGCGATGATCAAGCCCGCTTGCGGCTCGACCCATTTCCGCGTCGGTTCATGGATAATTTTTATTTGATATTCTCTATGCGGATTTGAGTCAATGCAGTGTGCGTAACTCAATATTTGAAAAGATTGACCATGGATATATCAAAAAGGATTGTCTTATTTGAATGAATAATGGTAGAAAAAGAAAAACATACTCTGCAGTAAACGGAATTCGTGTTTGTAATACTTAATCTTTTACTGATTACCGGAATATCAATATTAGTGGTGGCTTCCATCAAGTCTCTAGTAGTACGATGGATAGCCTCTTTTTTGTTCAGCCTGTTTATTGTTCTACAGATAAGCTCACTTGTTATTGGAGGCTCTCTCATAGATTACAAGTTTTACATTCATCTTAATTGGAGAGATATGATGGCCATGAAAGGCCTTTTTACAACTCAAATAATTTCCATGGCTGCGATCCTGGTGCCCCTGCCCTTATTAATATACTGGTCGGCCAACAAAATAATTAAGCTTCGATTTTACTCACAAAAGTACTATCGCTACGGTGTTATTGGGGTGTCCCTGATCATCATGAGTTTTAATGGAGGCATTATTGGTAACATCGTTGAAACTGTAAAAATACTTAAGGCCGAGGCCGCAAGCTTTGAGGTTGCGTTGGACGCTTTGGGGATGGACAACTACATATTTTCGAATGACATAGAGGCACAAAGAGGAAAGAATATTATCGTTATCTCTTTGGAATCATATGAAAAGGGATTCTTGAGCGATGCAAAGGCACACCTTACGCCCAACATGCGTTCGCTTGCCAGGCGCTGGAACTATTATAACATGAAGCAAGCACAGGGAAGTGGGTGGACCAGTGGGTCCCTTTATACCAGCTTGACAGGCTTGCCGGCTTTCTTTAGAGGGAATGGTAATCTTCTCTTTCAGAAATCTTATGACAGCCGTATCGCCGGAATTGGTCATGTGCTAAATAACGCTGGGTATCACATGACATACTTGGTTGGAAACGCGTCCTTCTCGGGGATCGAGGATCTGCTAAATACATTTCAAATAACCCAGGTTATTGACCAAAGGAAATTTAAAGAAAAATATGAAACGAATGCTGCATGGGGTATTCATGATAAAGACCTCTTTGAAGAAGCAAGATTGGAAGTGAGATCCAGGAAGGACGGCAATAAACCCTTTGCTTTGTTTATATCAACAATTGCCTCCCATAATCCTGACGGTGTTTACGACAGCAGAATGGAAGGTCTGGTGGACCCACAAGAGACAACAATTGAGTTTATGGTCGCATCCGTGGATTACCTGGTTGCAGAATTTATTCATTTCCTGGAAACAGAAGACGTTCTACAGAATACGGTGGTATATATTTTTCCTGATCATCTGAAGTTGGGTGATGGCTCTTTATTCAACAACACCGGGGATAGGGGTCTGTATCTTATAACCAATGCCTCAGATGATGATTTGAGTTTCGATACATCAGACATTATTTACCAAATAGACCTGCCAAGAATCATTTTAGAGGGTGCCGCAATTGAGAGCAATGCCAAGTTTCTAACGGATTATATCCACAAAGACAAAGAGGAATTTATTCGGAAAAATGCCGCTTCGATTGCTACCTTAAATAGTTCAGGATTAAAAAGAGAAAATGTCTGGACAGATGAGCTATTTGTAGAGCTAGGTGATTTTGGAAATGTAGTGGTCAGGTTCGACCGCAACGTAATTTCCATAAGCTCAGATACGATAGAAAAATTCGTTGCGCGTTTGTCTTTCAGTGGTGAAATGAGGTTGATAAAAACCGAGTTTACAAGTCAGGAAGAACACCCTGTTCCAAATAATAATCTCAGCCTGAACTTGCATCTACAAGACGGCTTATTATTTGCTTATCTTCAGAAAGGAGCAAGAATTCCATTACTGAAAACTGATAAGGAGAAGATTAGCTTTTCCCTGGAAGACATAAAGACTATTTCGAAACTTTATGAAAGTCAAAAGCAGGGATTATTCAGTTGGGAAGGCAACAGCTTTATGGAGATTGGATCATCTACTCAACAGGAGTATTCTCAACATCTCTTGGATATACCTTACAACATATCGGAAGGCATTATCGAAGTAGATTACGCTACTATTGGAGATGCAATACCCTTTGTAATCATCTACGGTCAGCCCTATTATCCTTCGACCGTGGTTTTGCAGGACCGAATACCCAATTCCTCAAAAAAGGCCACGATTCGGTTTCCATTCAGTAAATCCGTACAGGCGCCAGCTCTTGTTTTTAGAAATTGGTCCAGGAAAGGAAAGCTTTTTATTTACAGTTACGAAATTGTAGGTTATGGCTATGACAATGGTTTCCGGTTTACTCAAAAAACAGAACACTTTACTGAGTATGCGACTGATAAGAATCGATTCATTGCTCATGCCGGAGGAAGTATTGGGGGCAAGACCTATACTAATTCATTAGAAGCTCTAAATAGTAGTTATGACAAAGGGTTTAGGTTATTTGAATTAGATATTATTAAGACCTCTGATGGGAAATATGTTGCGGCTCATGATTGGAAGCATTGGTCTGAAATAACAGGTTATGAAGGGGTCCTGCCGGCTATCGAAAAAGAATTTCTTGAACATGAGATATACGGGGAATTTACTCCAATGAATATGACAATGATTAACCAGTGGTTTGAGGAACATGCGGATGCGATATTGGTCACTGATAAAATAAATGAGCCTAAATTGTTTGCAGCCGAATTTGTCGATAAGAAAAGATTGATGATGGAATTATTTAGCCTGGATGCGGTAAAAGAAGCACTTGCTGTGGGAATCAAGTCATCCATGCCTTCAGAAAGCGTCCTTATCCGCTTGGGAAAAGATAAAGTTGCGGCTTTAAGATCCTTAGGCGTAAAGGATATTTCAGTTTCCCGAAAATATATTGCGCCCAATATCACTTTTCTTGAGCGATTGAAGGATAACGACATTAAGGCCTATGTATTTCACATAAACCTTGATGCGGGTATAGATGAAAAATTTGTAGTCCACTACGAGATGGATTATATATATGGCTTGTACGCGGATAAGTGGGATTTTAGGTAAAACGGCACAGGTGAAAAGCCTACACTTGTTATCAGACGGAAAAGGAACTGACGATCCAAACTTTACAGGATGTATGAGATTGATTCGCTCTCAAATGATTCCCTCAAAAATCCGGTGTTACGGTGGAAGAGGATTTCGCCTGTTTTGGTTAATTTAACGTGAGTTCGACAATAAGGAATGATTAAAGAGCGAGAAAGAGTTGACCGGTGTCCTGGTAGTTCAATTTGATTGAGGGCTTTTTTTCGCAAAAGTTGTAAGCGATTAAAGCCGAGAAAAGGTTGGTAAGGAAATTAGTTGGGCTCCTGTGCCTGGAGTGTTCAATCTGGAAGATGTTTTTAAGTTGATCAATGATAGTCTCACAAATAGCCCTTTTACGGAGCATTATAGCATCCATGATGGGGGTTAAGGATGAGGACTTCATATTGCGTTTGAGTTTGGTTATCAGATGGACTCCGCGGAAGAACAGATTTTTAAAAAGTTCCTTACTGATGTAGCCTTTATCACCAAAGAGCTTTCCGAATAATTTCTTAATAAACCGTTCAATTTTAAGAGGCTTTCTGTCATCCACATTGCCCGGTGTGAGCATAAAATCGATGATTTCACCCGTATCAGCAGTGATAAGATGGAGCTTAAACCCGTAGAACCATCCGATGGAACAATGGCCTCTTTTAGCTAACCCTTCAAATACTTTATGGTTATGGATCCGTCTGTTATGACAGACCCTTAACGGAGTGCTGTCTATAAAACTTATACCTGTACACTGTCCAGTCCCTTGTGTTTTCAGATAAATAGCCATTGGCAGAAGACTTCCACTACAAAGTTCTACCATTCGGTTATAGCTTACCACATCAGGAAAGAAGGAGCGCAAGTGGCCACAAACGTATGTGTTGTAAAAGGTCTTGAAATTTCGATATCCTGAGATCTGGAACAAGACCTGTATAGTCATTACTTCGGATAAAGAAAGCTTACCAGGTTTGTTGCGCTTTTTACTTCCCAGCAATCTTTTTTCCAATTTTGGGACAAAATCCAGACAAAAATCGTCAATGGAACAAAAAATTTCAGTAATTTTAGTAGCAGTTAACATAGGCAGAAATATTAGTTATTTTGTTGATTGTCAATGACTTAATATACTAATTTTTTGCCTTTTTTCTATCAATAAACTACTCTATTTTATATCGAACTCACGTTATTTATAGTCTCACAAAACGAATGTTGCGGTATAGGCTTGACTATTTCATTTTGGAATTGTTTTCCCAAAGTAAATATCCTCCCTTAATGTCTGAAGGTTCATCGTAAATCCCTTTATCCCCAAATCTGAACTAATAAAATGAATACTATCCCCATCCTCCATTTCAAAATTTTCATCACCTACTCTGAATAATCTAAAAGGCTCCCCACGCAAAATGAAGTGAAGCCTGTTCGCTATTTCCGAAATATTGACCGAGCCATAGGCATCGTTATGATATACACCTTGAAATCTTTCGCTGTCCTCAAATTTGGGCTCTTTCAGGATTAGATTTCGGATATGGGCCAATATCTCCTCCTCACGTTTTCTGTAAGCTTGAAGATATATTGAACTATAATCAAGGATGGGTAGGTTAAGCATCCTGTCCAGCAAATTGTTCTTAATAATCACGTCGACAGGGGAATAGTTATTATTACTTAGAACAATAACTCCAATATCTTCACTGGGGAGAAAACTTATCCAACAACTGAAGCCTTCAGTCTCTCCATCATGTTCGATCACAAGATAATCTCTGTAATTCTTGATCAGCCATCCATATCCGTAGCTGGCGGTGAAACTGTGGTCATTGGTATATCCGGGAACTACAATTTGGGGCTCTATCATCTGGTTGAATAGGTTTGCTGATAGTAGTGTCCGGTCTTTGAATTTGCCTCCTCCCAGCTGCAGAATTAGCCATTTCGATAAATCTTCTACACTTGAATTCACATCTCCTGTAATGCCGATTTCCCTTATCGTTGTATTTTGAATCTTACTATTCTTTCTCACATATGGTCGGGCAAAATTGTCAGATGATGACAGTCCGGAAGCCATAAAGTTTGAATGCCTGAAATCGAGTGGCTTGAAGACATTTTCGATCGTAAAATCTTCCCAGGATCTACCGGAAACACTATCCACGAGGTAGGCCAGCAAGAGGTAGTTAAACGCACTATATAAAAAAACGTCCCGCAGGGGTCTACCGGGCTCAACAAACTTCCACCTTTCCAACTGCTGTGCCCGCGACTCATCTGAAAATATCCATACCAGCTCGTGTCTTTCAAAGCCGGATCGCTGTAGCAAAAGATCTTTCGCAGTGAGATTATCCAGTAGGAACTTATCCGATAACTCTAAACCCGGAAGGTAATTCTTTATGGGCTTGTTTATGTTAATAACCCCTCGATCATGCAGTTGACAAATCGTAAAGGAGATAAATGACTTGGAATTGGAGGCTAAGGGAAATAGGGTTTCGCTGGTGACAGGAAGCTGATTTTCGTAATCCCGAAAACCAAAGCCCTTTGCGTATACTAAGGAATCCTTTACTACCATCCCTACCGCAACACCCTTAACATCCCATTCTGATTGGACTTCAGCTACAAAATCCTCAAAACCTTTTAATTTGTCTTTTAAGATTAATTCCTGACCGGGAAGTTGGACCGAAATCAAAGAAAAGGCTATAAGCCAAATTAATAATAATTTCATGCTAATAAGAACCGTGCCTCTAACGGTCGGCAAGTAATAGAGGTCCTGAAGTTATGTGAGATATATGCGGTGTTCAAATTAGCCATTCAAAATAACTACTTCAGTGAGTAACCTAGATAGTAAATCTGTAAATCAATCAAATTGGGATGACAAATGATTTGAATCCATTTTTGAAAAAGCTGATTTGGAATTTGTAGGATCATTCTCACAAAACGAATAAATGAATGAAGTTAATTCTTTCGGCATCAATTCTTTTCTCCATTTAATTATGTAATGGTCTTAGTAATAGGGCAATCACTTGATGATGAAAAGCCTTGGTTCAATGGGGATTCTGAGAGATGGCAATTACTAAGCTAAAGAAGAGTCTTCTACATTTTATTGGCACGTGGCTTTTCTTTTTCAATTATAACTTTCCCCATTACCAAAACTTTATCCCCGTGGGAGTGGTCGCATCCAAGACGATATGAGAGAAATAGCTTCCTAAACTACCGGCCAGTGCACTCTGAACTACTCTATTCCTGGAGCTTCTCCTAATAATGAAATAACCCGATACTAAAAGTGAAACGAGAAACAAAAAGCTATGGAAAAACTCTCGATGATGGGGATTTGTTGCCGGCTCCAAAATATCTGGGGCAATACCCGCAAAAAATCCAAGAAGAGCTCCCAAGAAAGTTGAAACCATGAGTTCTAGAAAACTGAACTTATGGTATGGATTATCAATTCGTTCTTTTTGTTGTAAAACAATGTTCATGCTTGCAGAGATCACAGTCCCAGCAAGCAATCCAGCCCTTTTGTGAACTTTTGAATTCGGCATGATACTCAAATTATTAATCTCTCACTAGAACCAGAAATATAGTCCCAGCAAAAGGACAGAAATTTAGGGACAAACAGTCATGGACTTCTATTTACCGGGTGGACCGTGGCAAACGGGTAGAATAGCTGTTACTAAGGTGATTTGGCGCTCTCATTTTACAGTAAACAGCGCCAGGCTTTGCTCTTTACCTCGTAATACTATATCTCCCATCATTTTAGGTGTATATGCATCTGGTCGCAGTTTGAGCTTATCCAATAGGAATTTTGACAATAAAATATTCACGCCCAGCTCGTTGCACTTGGATTGAATACGTGCTGCAGTATTTAACACATCCCCGGAAAAAGCTATCTCTCGTTTGACCACCCCGATCTCTCCAGCCATCACATAACCGTAGTGCAAGCCTGCTTTGAATTCAGGCACTACACCATACTTTTCCTGATAATAACTGGCTTTTTCATTCAGTGAGCGCTGGATATTGAAAAAGCAGCGAATGCAGTTGGCATTTTCTGTACCCTTATGTGTTTTCCAGGAGATCACAATTTCATCCCCCACATACTGGTAAATCTCCCCTTTGGAATACAAAATACTGGGCGTGGCGTGTTGGAATAGGTCCTTTAGGAAATTGAAATATCGCTCTTCTCCCAATTTTTCGGCAATACTGGTGGAAGCGCGAAGATCCAGGAACATGAAAATCCGTTCTTCTTTCTTGGGATGGAAGTATTTCCCCAATAAAAAGGCTGCGAACACTCCAGGACCATATTTGTCATTCACCAGCAAAATCACTAGTGTGCCAATCAGAATTAAAAGCCAAAAAAGGAAATTTTCCAATTCGGTCGGATCATCAAAAATATGGCTAATCACAAGTTGCCAGAGCTCGGGATCTGAGATCGATAGATTCAATTCCCTGCTGTGCAAAAAGAGACCACTGATTAGGTGCACTATTAAATAAAGTAAGATATAGGTCCAAAAAATACTGCTTAGAGCCCAACCGTAATTTTTGGTCCTGAGCCATTTTTCCCATACAAACACCACAATACTGCCGCCAATGATGCCAGCCGAAACACCGGATACAAGACTCGTCTTAAAGAAAAGTATTGGGTCCAATCCTGATAACTCACATTTGAATTGAGGGGCATGTATAGTGGAATAAACGCTAAAAAAACGGAACAAGGCAACCATGGTCCAGCCCACCGTGATCCAGAAAATCTTGATCAATTGACTGGTAACTTTGTTTGATGTGATGAAATCCATAGAATAGAGGTTTCGTATATCACAAGTTACGAATCTCAAAGGGGTGAAAGGGGCATATGGTTTTAGGTGTAAGCAAAACGCTCGAGCCTTTAAGGTGGGCTGAAGAGGATAAGTCGATTGATGCGAAATTGGCCAGTATTAGAAAAAAAAAGTATTCTTTTAGCTACACTGTCCCCGATCGGCTTTTCTTTTTCGGGATTAACCTGCAAAGTTTCAGCCAGGGTACCCGTTACCAGTTCAGGGTTGGTCACAGAGGCCAGTCCAATAAACCAGACTCCATCCGGAAACAGATTGATGGATTGCCGTGCTGCTTCGATGGCCTTGTAGCTCTTTGGCACATTGGGACGATCTTCGGATCAAATTCATTCCATTCTAGGGGTATACCAAGCTTTTTATGTCCTAACTGAACAAATAGAATCACAGGTTGTATTGAAAAACTAAGAATGATGAGTAAAGCGACCAAAATCAGTGGATTAAAAAGAGTTTTCAAAAAGGTAAAAACAAAATGAAAATCGTTGAATATATAGCTCTGTGGGCATCACTGATTCTTGTAGGGGTAATAACTATTTCACTTTCGGGTTGTTCTAAAGACGATATTGGACCTAAACTCCAATTGGCAGAGTCGACTGTGAATTTGGGAACCCACCAGCTGAAAGCCTATTCTTATTCCAATAATTCCAAATACTTGATCATATTCGAGAGTGGCTTGGGAGACGACCATGGTGTTTGGAGAGTGAATAATATGACCGATATTATTTCCACTTCTGCAGACATTTTGTTGTATGATCGGGCGGGATACGGTGCTTCAGATCACAATTCATATGCAAGAGGTATAGACAAATTAAGTGAAGAATTAAATGAGGTAATCGATCAGCTTGCCGATGGCAAAAAAGTAGTGTTAGTCGGCCACTCGCTTGGCGGGATGATTATAAGAGATTACGCCATTAAGTATCCTTCAAAAACGGCTGCATTAGTATTTGTAGACGCTTCTCATGAGTTGTACAACAATCCCACCCAGGAGGAAGAGGACATGGCTCACAACCATTTTAAAGGAGAATTTGGAGCAAATTTCGGAGGAACGTTTGAAGCAAGAGAATTAGTGGAAAACGCTCAATACATGGCCAGCCTCCCTGATCTACCAGACGTTCCGGTAGTGGCGCTCACGAGTATGCGGGTAGATGCCCAACACGATGCTGATGACAAACAGCTTTGGTTTGATTCAAAGGAAGCATTAAAAAACGGAGTGAGTGATTTCACCCACATCACCACAATAAATTCCGGCCACTATATCATGCTGGATGAGCCAAATCTGGTCATAGACAACATTCAGTTATTGTTGTCAAAGTTGCCACAATAATAGGTGGGCTTCCTTCTGCTGCACAAAAGCATACTAAAGGACACTATTATGATTCAAAAAGTATTAACTCCGTGCCTTGTGATTTTTGTTCAATCCGCATGGGCACAGGACAATTTCAATCGTAAAAGATAAATTTGAAGTAGGTAAACTACGCCTTGCAGCTAACCTTTCATTCGGTAAATAAAGCAGTCGACAGTACTGTTAGGAGTTTGGATTTCACGGGAGCAGGTTATTTCCTTGAGTTGGAGTGAAATGGGTTGAGTTTGGAACGCGAAACAATCCACCAACCACATATCATCGGCAGGGGCAATAACCTTTAATTAGGTTTTGTTCTTTTCGTTCAGGGTCAACACATTACCCTGGAATGCCAGGCAGTGATGGAAGGGCTATTCTGACCCTTCGAAGTTTTCTCTTTTCATCGGCAATACCCCCCTTTTTTTTCGTTGGGTTAAACGAATATTAGGTGTAATCTCGCACTATTTGTAATTGTTATTGGGTGTTGGTTGTGTCGGTCTCTAATATTTAATTTTTAACGATTCAAATGGGTGTCAATCCATTTCCTCATTTCTTCAAAGTTTGGTCCTAAACATGTCGAAGATATTGGTCTTAGTTTCAAGAAAATTAAAAATCCATTAGATTTAAGATGATACAATAGATATATGATGCATTAAGTGTATCATAACAATTGTTGCATGCAAATCTGATTAATGCCAATAGAAACCCTCATATCACATCTCAATGAATATCTTCCATTAGACATGGAGGAGATAGAGGAGCTTCAAGAATGAGCGACAGTGAGAAAGGTGAGAAGAAGACAATTCATATTGGCTGCTGGTGAAATTTGCAAACATTACAATTTTGTGGTTGAAGGTTGTTTTAAGATGTATAAAGTGGATGAGGCAGCCAAGGAACACAACATCATGTTTGCTGTGGAAAAACAATGGATCACAGATATTGGGAGCTTTCATGCAGAGCAACCCAGTCAACTTTATATCGAGGCTATAGAACCCGCTGAGATTATTCAGATCGCAAAACTAGATTTGCTTTTTTTCTATGGCAATCATCTCAAATTCAACCGAACATTTAGGGTGATTGCAGAAGATCAGTTTGTTGAATTACAAAATCGCCTACTTCAAACAATCAGCACTACCGCTGAACAGCGATACACCAAGTTTGTGCAAGATTATCCCCACTTGATCGATCGATTATCCAGCATTCAAATAGCCTCCTATATCGGAATTACACCTGAGTTTTTGAGTAGAATCAGAAGCCAACAAGTAGGCAAATAGGCAAAATCTTAAACTAGTTTAAGGTTCTTTCTTACAAAAGATCAAAGGTTACAACGCTTATTTCCTTACCGACGTTGCAATGGTTAATTAAACAAAAAACAAAAACTTAAACAAAAAAAAATGAAAAAGCTAATGATCATCACAATTGCGGCCCTTTTCCCTTTTGCTACAATGGCCAAGTCGAACTTAAGCGCAAACGCTAAAGTTTTAAGAACAGAAATCATGAACGAGAAAGAACAAAGTGAAATTAAAAAAGTCCTGTTTAGTTATAGAGATGCACTAAATGAGTCAAATGCTGACAAAGTATTGCCTCTATACACAGAACATGGTGTATTCATGCCTTCAGGTGCACCTACTGCAATCGGACAAGAACAGGTAAAAGGCACCTATGAATTCGTTTTCAGTATGATTCAACTCAACGTCGAATTCTACATTGACGAAATTGAAGTAGTTGGAGACCATGCATTTGTACGAACTACGTCCAAAGGCACTACTCTCATTTATGCATCGGGTGAAACGGTTCCTGAAGAAAACAGGGAATTATTTGTACTCAGAAAAGAAAATGGTTCATGGAAAATTGATCACTACATGTTTAATAAGATGAAGTGATTTTTATAAAATGGAACTTTATTTATTACAATAAAATACATCAAATTTAAAAAAATCATGTTTGCTAAAATCGTAAGGTATTTACTCGCCCTCATCTTAATAGTCTTCGGGCTAAATAAGTTTATCGGGTTTCTTCCTGCTTTTGAATTCCCTGAGGGTTCTGCTGCAGGAGCTTATTTTGCAGGTTTGGGAGGATCAGGTTATTTTTTCCCACTATTAGGGCTTACTGAAATTGCCGTGGGTCTATTGTTAGCCATTAACAAATTTGTAGCCCTTGCGCTGCTTATTTATGCTCCTGTTGCTTTAAATATCCTGTTGTTCCACTTATCAATGGCTCCGGGACTGGAAGCTGGCCTGGTTGGTTATGTAGTTTTTCTGGCAACAGCTTATCTGTTATATGCCAATAAAGAAAAACACTCAGCTTTGCTGACAGCCTGATCGGAAAGATCAAAAAAAGTCCCACTCGGGGGCTTTTTTTGATTAAACCCAAACTGTAAAAATCAATGCAAACTTTAAAAACAAACATCATGAAAAGTTTATTAATTATTCTTTCAATTGCACTGGCTAGTTGCCAGCAGCAATCCAGACAAAATGAAGTATCAACTACTCAAAGCAAAATCGACATAACAGAGGAAAGAAAAGCTATTGAGCGGGTTCTAGGAAATTACGAAAATGCACTGAACAATTCAGACGTTGAGGCGGCCGTAGTCTTGTATACCGAAGACGGTGTATTTATGCCGACCGAAGGCCCTACTGCAACAGGTACAGAGGAAATAAGAGCCTCTTATACACACGTGTTTAGCACCATCCAGCTTTCGATCCAATTTCAAATTGATGAGATCGAAGTAGACGGTAATCTGGCCTTTGCCAAAACCGGATCTAAAGGAGAAGTAAAAGTGCTGGCAGCGGATATGACCGTTCCGGAGGAGAATAGGGAATTATTTGTTTTCCAGAAAGCAAATGGAGCCTGGAAAATCGCCAGGTACATGTTTAACAAAGCCGAACCGGCCGTGAAATAGAAAAAATTAGTTGAATCAATGAATGATCGGTAAAAATGGATGTATCCGGGTTCGTAGATCGCTTGGCAGAAAAGGGTTAATCATTAAGGAAGTATTGGCCTTGGGATATACAGAAAAGAGCTCGAAATGAACGAAGAAAGATACTATGCCGTTAGGCTGTTGTGGGTGCACGACTCAGAGGGGTTTGCCGAATATCAGGAGATGGCTAAGCCTATCCTTGCCAGGCACGAGGTGCATATCGAACGTTGGTTAATGACAGAGACTATGGTCGGCACTGGGTTCGAGAAACCGGATGAAATTGTAGTCACCTGGTTCAAGAATGCCGGAGCGAAAGAGGCGTTCGAGAATGATTCTGACTTCAAAAAAGCAGCGGAAATCAGGGACAAGGCGGCGAAACTCGTAACTATAACCTCCAAGTCGGTATTCGGAGACTAGTATTAATCCTCATTCCTAAATCCCCAATTATGATCCTTGGCGGTAGAATATATGTTTGGCTGCCAGGAACTAAAAGAAATGAATTTATTCTTGACTTTTTAAAATAACTGTAGCAGCTTGCAACAAATAGACCGAACGTTCGTTCTGATACAATGAAATGGCGCAATTTAAGGTTAGTCAGGAAGAGTTGATTTTGGGGCTTCTGGAAGTGTTCAGAAAAGTTGGATATGATGGAGCCAGTCTAGAAGCCCTGGCCCGTGCTTCTGGATTGCGAAAATCCAGTTTGTACCACCGTTTTCCAGGTGGCAAAAAGCAAATGGCAAATGAAGTGCTCAAGTATGCAGGTCAGTGGGTTGGTGCTAATATCACAGCAATTTTAAAAGAAGACGGAGATCCCACCATGAGATTGAAAAGAGCATTGAAAAATATTGATCAGCTTTATTCCGGTGGCCAAAGTGCTTGTATTCTCAGGACCTTATCCATGGATACAGGATTTGATCTATTTTCTAATCTGATACATGGTGCATTTGAAGACTGGATTAATGGATTTTCAAAACTTGCAGTAGATCTTGGCATCGCTCCCAACGAATCAAAAAGAATGGCCGAAGATGTTGTAGTAAAAATTCAAGGAAGTTTGATAGTGGGAAGGGGAACGGGAAATAGAGCAATTTTTAAAAGGACTTTAAAAGAGCTTGAAAATTCATTGATCATGAAAACATAAAATTTTTTTGAATATTTATCGAACGAACGTTCGGTACAAATAAAATTGCTAAAATCTAAAAATTATGAAAACGATCACAAAAATGCTCACAAATGTCAGCTTGCTGACCGTAGCAATTGTAGTAATGATCGGTCTGAGGACCAACGATCTCGAAGCTCAGAATGCCACTTTGCATAAAACTGTGGAAGTGGACGGGGTTGAGATCTTTTACCGCGAAGCAGGACCTAGGGAGGCGCCTACTATACTGCTTCTCCATGGATATCCTACTTCCTCTCACATGTTCCGTAACCTAATTCGGGATCTGTCAGACAAGTATCATCTTCTGGCCCCGGATTATCCGGGTTATGGCCGGAGCGAACAACCTCCCATGGCCGAGTTTGACTACACCTTTGACAATATGGCCAATATCGTCGATGGGTTTTTGAACAAACTAGGTGTGGAAAAATTCAGCATTTACCTGATGGATTACGGCGCTCCAATCGGTTATAGAATTGCAGCCAAGTACCCACAAAGTGTAGAAGCTTTGATCATCCAAAATGGAAATGCTTATGATGAGGGCCTACTTGACTTCTGGATTCCCATAAAAAAGTACTGGAACCAGTACACTGTAGAAAATGGAAAAGCCCTTAAAGGCTTTCACTCAATTGATGGATTGAAGTGGCAATACACCAATGGGGTGCAAAATCCCGAAACCATCAGTCCCGATAACTAGCACATTGATCTTCAGCATTTAAGCCGAGAAGAAAACGATGACATTCAATTGGCCATGTTTTACGATTACCGGACCAATGTCCCCCTTTATCCCTCGTGGCAGGTGTATTTCCGTAAATATCAGCCACCAACGCTGATCGTATGGGGTAAGAATGATTACATTTTTCCAGCCGAAGGTGCTTTTCCCTACAAGCGGGATCTACAAAATATTGAGTTTCATTTGCTCAATACCGGGCATTTTGCCTTGGAAGAAGAGGGTGAAGCCATCGCAAACTACATACGCGGATTCTTGGAAAAAAATGAGATCCTATAAACAATGTCAACATACCCGGCATCTGTGAACATGATGCCGGGTATCTTTGATCGGTGCCGAGATTATAAAGTACTGAAACCATGGGACAGAATTTCACCAACTTTACCTTCACCGAAAGTGTCAAGCAGGCACAAACACATTATGGTTCCCGGGAATTATACCAAGAGATGGAAAACGGGCCGGATATATTCGAATTAACTCCCAGGGAAACATCCTTAATCGAATCAATGGATGGATTTTACGTAGCAACAGTGGGGGAGAATGGCTGGCCCTATGTCCAATTCCGGGGAGGTCCGAAAGGTTTTCTGAGGACCTACTGTCCAGTTTTTTATTGCAAATCCAACCAGCATTATTAAGGTTCAGGCCTGAGCCTGCCATAGTTATCACTGTAAGCAGCAAATAAATACCAGGAGATATGTTGGACCGCTCAGCGGATCACTGGGGGGGGAATCGAAAGTTTTTATAAGTTTTGGGCGTACACTCGGTAAACAAGTTTGTGATTCCATTCATGACCTGCCTTGTGCGCAATCAGTAATAGCCCATCCAAAAGCCAATGGAGGGATGTTGGTCCACCAGGGACGATAGGTGCTCAATGATCTTGGTATCATCCTTCTCTTTCGGTTGATAGGAAAAACTAAATCCTCACGGCTGACAGGCACCGCGTTGACTAACCTGATGCTCATCCACCATATGCACTACCAACTGTTTCTTCTGTGCCGCCTTAAAGCTTTTTCTCCACAACATCCTTAAAGGCATCATGGACCAGGCTTAAGTCGTCATACATCTTTTTCAATTGAGCGTTCTCTTCTTCCAGCTCTTTTAGCCGTTTGAGGTGATTAACGTTCAACCCACCATACTTAGTTTTCCAATTATGGAAAGTACCCGTACTGATACCATGCTCCCGGCAGATTTCCGTCAGCCGGAGACCTCTCTCTAGCTGATTGAGAATCGAGATAATCTGGCTTTCGGTAAATCTTGTTTTTTTCATAGTCGTATCATTTGAAATTAAAGATTTGACTCCAATTTCAAATGGCAAACTTTCAGGGAAGCTTACAACATAGCCTGTACTTATGAATACTGCGATTGACCCGGTAAGTAACATTTTTTTAACTAATGACTTTTTCATCGAGGTATTTTTTGATTAAGCATTTTCACTCTTTTTCAAGTAACGGAACCGTGTTGGAAATCAGTTTCATGTCATTCCCTTTGACAAAAAGAATAACAATCAATGTGCCAAACAGTATAAAGAACTGATATACAGTTATGTAGGAGTAAACATCGATGTTCTCAGGAGTATAGTATTGCTAATATATTGGCAGGAAGACGAAATGTTGGCAAGAAATAAGGCGCGTTGGAATAACTGTGAAGAATATATATCTTCAATGATTACCGGTTTGAGGATTTTTTTGAGGTAAATAGAAATAAAGTGAACCTATAGATTCTTTAAATTCTTTTGTATCCTTTCTACTTGATAATCTTGAGATTATTACTGTTTGTGGAAAAGTTATTGAGCAAAATGAGGATAGTCTGTATCATCTGAGCGGATTTAACATTTCCAATTGTCAAGACCAGAGATTCTTGTTTGATTACTCAGCTTTAGATGATTGTCAGTTGAAAGAGGTGAACAACGTCCTAATTGTTGATGAATTGCAGCTCCTTCCAGTTGGCCCAAATTGAGAATAGATGAAAGTGCCTTTTTCCAAAATAGGATTTATTCTAAGCAGAATCGCCTGGTTAAGAAAATTCTACGCGATAGAAAATGCCGACATCACCTTGCTTGGTAGTCCTTCCAAAATGGAAGAAGAAGCTAAGTAAGGTCTTCAAAATGGGAATCTGCAACGGCTCCCTTTTTTTGGTCATATGTGACCCTGAGGGGGAAAAAAGAGGAACCATCAAAATGATTAGCTCTTCCAAAAAGGTCTACAAGGCCACCCGGGTAGGTGTTATAGGCCTCTTTATTTTTTTATTTGTTGAGTGTAGCCGAAGGCCCGAATTTTTTTTTGGCGCTTTTGGGTTATCATTTCCTGAAGCAAAGCACTTTTGTACCAATGCTCGAAGTTATCTTGTGATACTCACCGGTGGTGATTCGGATACCAGCATCAGTCCATTATCAAAAGTGGTGGCAATCGTCAAAGTGGTAGACAAGTTATCATCCGGAGCTTCCTTCAAGAACAAAAACAAGTCCCTTTCAAATAAGGTTTTGGGATATGTCAGTTCATATTGAGAGTAACGCGAGTCGGTTATTCTGAATAATGATATCAGTTCTGAGCCTGAGGGAAAATTCTCACTATAGTCGCTCGATCCGGTTATGTTGAGGCCTATCACCTTATTAACAATCGTTGGTGGCTCAGGTGTAAAGGCATATAAGGGAGTCCAAAAAGAGTTTGAATCAAGGATCCACGCCGTCCCCACTTCGCGCAACTGAAAGTGTAAAGTTATAATTACCTCTGTATAATTTCCTTCTTCCAGCACTAGGATTTCCTGATCCACAACTTCATATATCGGTGACTCTTTATCACAACTCGTTGTCAGAACTGAAAAGCCCCAGGGTCCGATGATTATTAGAATTAGGAGAGTGGATTTTTTCCAATGTTGTGCAAGCATAATGGAATATACAGCCTTAGGTTTTACTAGTCAAGGTCTTGAACAAATCCTGCTCTCCGGGTAACACTTCCTCCCTTCATGCGATTAACTAAGAGCCTTATGCCGGGAGGAACGAAGGAAAAGGAAGTGTGCCTTGATAACCTGGAAGAGTTGGATAAGTTAAAGGAGAATCCTAAAGTTGCAGAGAATGTTGGTCTGGATTAACGAGTTAATTCTTCACCGGACGTAAGGACCTGCACTCCATTGACGGCTTACAGGCATACCCTATACCCCAGAATTTCGGACAGTTTTTGGATGTTTCCTAAGTTTTCTTTGCACCCGCAATCCAGGCGCAGCCTGGTTTTATATAGCCCGGAGGTATCCCTGCTGCCGTTTTGAAAAGGGCCATAATAAAGGCAGTAAATGCAGTAGTGAAATCCGCGGAGATGGGGATTTGATTCTTAAAACAATCCGACTAATTGGTTACTATAGCTTGAAGGAATCAAAGGTTTTACGTTCGGAGCGAATGTCAATAGAGTTTACTTCAAGAAACATCAGTTTAGGATTTGAATATTCTGGTGCCTGGAAACGCTGGAATAGATTACACCTACGCAGTTGCGCGCAGGATCTTCAATTTTCCAGGCTTCCCCAATCGTAGTATGCACGGTGATATTTTCTTGTGGGCCCAAGGTTAAGTTTCTCTCCTTCAATGAGCCAAAAGGAATGGTCATAATTTGAAAAGGATACCCGGAGCCGTTAAAAAAAGTTAAGGTGACTTGTTCAAGTGTCAAAGCGTTCCCCCCTGAATCAATTTGATCGCAGTTGATTTCAACCATTGAGCGTGAATCATAGTCCAGCCTAAAGGCCAAACCGGGAATTACCGCCTGAAATTCCCTTACCTCTGCTAGACTTAGCGAAGATTCCAGGTTGAAAATAAAGACTTCCTTCCTGCTTGTGAGAATTCGGATGGAGTAGATAATCCCAGGTTGGAGATCGTTGAAGCTAAAAATGCCACCGGGAGAGATAATGGGTGTTCCAACCGGATTGACTTCATCAGCGGCTTCAGTTTCGCTCTTAAAGACCGAAACTTGGGCCCCAATCAAAAAACCGTTTTCGGTCAGTACCTGAACCCGCAGAATGGGAAGCCTGAGATTTTCCTCTTGGGAGCAAGCGGCAAGCAGGAATTGAATTGCAAAAATGCAGTGCGCCTTTTTCATAAATCCCCGTTCTAGTATTTAACGTACAAGTTTCATATTCGGGTCAGCTTGTTATGGGGTCCCGTTTCGTTGGGCAGTGTTAATACCAGCTCAATTAAAGTTAAGGAAAGCTGAGGGAAGTTTACCAAGGGCAGACCTAGGGTTGTGCTTTTGACCCGCTTTTTGTTAGGGAGTTCTAAATACCTCACCTTTCAAATATCATCCCGCAGTAAGCGTTAGAATTTTAGATCACGCCCCGGAATGGCCAAAGCAATCCTTTGCCTACTGATATTCTGCTCTTTTTCAGCCAATAGTCAGAGTATCAACAATGATGGCGCAGGGTGGACCTACTCTGCTTTGGTTCTGAAGAAAACGGATCTCAATGGCCACATTGGGCTTCAGTACAAATGGATCCATACAGATTTTGAAGTGCATTATCGGGAAGCCCTGGCCAACGCCTATTTGCGATACGGGGCTTTGAAAAAGCTTGAGTTGAATTTCGGTATCAACTACTTCAGAAGGGCATCCATTCTATCGGGTAAATATATATTTAATGGTAAACCACTAACCAGAATTGTGGAGGAAGGCTTTAATGGAGCGACAATTGGATTGCGCCATAACCTATATGTCAGTCAAAACAAAGGCTCCGTGGTAAGTTATATGGCGGAGGTTACCGTTGAGGCTTTTCCCTCTTGGACCTATGGGAGGTCAAGCCCTTCCCTACGAATTCTGTTTTGCCAAGGATTGGGAAAGAAAGTGCATTTGACCACCAACCTGGGCGCTAGACTTAATGATTTGAACTGGTTAGAGCTTGGGTTATTTTATAGCCTTAAACTGAACCTTCAATTATCAGGGCAGCTGGACCTGTTTTTGGAAAACTTGGGAAGCCAATGGGCCGTCCCAGGCGTTTTCTACTATGTTTTTTATGCCGTAGACTACACCAACCAATTCAATATTGGCTTTATTCATCAGGTGAAGTCAAAGTTTTAACCTGGACGCTTCATATGCTTTTGGGAAAAACTCAGGTCCGCAAGATCAATTTTTGTCTTGCGGAGTAACCTACAAGGGCGGCATATAGAATTACCTGTAACGTTTCGTCCGAACGAGCGTCATAGTTATTATGTTCGCTCCGGACTTCATCGGTCGTAAACCTTTTGGGTTGGTAGACATCACGATTCACCCTATTTTTGTCCCTGACTATGAACCGAACGACCAAGTTCCTAATCCTGATAGCCCGCCTGGTTCTCCTCCTTACCTGCCAGACGGGGCGCTTGGCCGGTCAAACTCCGGCGGATAGCCACCAAAGGTTGGCGGTAAGCTTGCATTCCGGCCTGACCCTGGCCCACAGAAGGCTTTCTGGGAACAACAACAACGAGATCCCCCAGGCCGGATTTGGGATCGAAGCGAGGGGCAGCTTCACTCTGTTCCGGGGCCTGGAAATGTCAGCTGGAATGGACTTCAGTACCCTGAATCTGCAGTCGGAATGGAACCTGTCAACCACTACTATACCGGGCGCTGACGTCTATATCCTAGTAATAGAGGATTTTCAGAAGTGGCTCAGTTTTCCCCTTACCCTGGATTATCGGTTGGGCCGGCGACGACTGCAGCCCTATTTTACCGCCGGAGTGATGGGGGGCGTGTTACTAAGCTCCACGGCAGCGTACAGTAGGACTCCGGTAGACGGGTCCCAGGGTTCGGATTCCCCGAGAGTCGATAGTAGCGCTGCTTTGCGGAAAGGCAATGTTTCGGCAATTCTGGGTGGCGGGATCGCCTACAAGATGGGCAGGGGGTTCCTGCAACTCAATGCTCGCTACCACATCGGACTTCTGGAGCAGCTCAAGGGTGAGTTTATGCCAATCGCTTCCGACTCGGACATCCTTGCGATTCGATTTGTGAATATGCCAAACTACAAATTGGACTACTGGTCCTTTTCTATCGGCTATAGGCTGCCCTTAGGATCGGCGGTGCGCAGTATGTAAAAATTAAGTTCCTTGGAGATTCAGGGGACACAATTACGCGCTTAGTTAGAGAGATTGATGGGAAAATTTGTGACCATATTACTAAGGTTACTCCAAATAACCGACAGCCCTGGCGAAAGAGATATTGAAGATATAGGAATATCCTCAATGATAAAAGCAGCAAGCGCCGTAGTTAAATCCGCTGAGATGGAGCTTTGATTCTTAGGACTGTCGACTTAAACTATAAAATCACGGAAGGCAAGGAAATTTACTGAGGCGAACAGCCATTAATCCTGTTATACAATTGTTGTACTTATTCCATTTCGCTCATACTTATTTATGCTAGTCCGCAATCGTACCACTAAACTGAGCTAAAGACAAGATTATCAAACAGATTGGTTGAATACCTTCGATTGAGCTTATAACAGAACTCATCCAAATAGTACTGAAGGTACTTTTCTTTGATAACATGATAAATGCCCAGCAGGGTCCGCTTTGCATTTGCAATGGCTATGTGTACCCATTTGAGTTCACCGGCACCCTCCCAGGAGGATTTAAAACTCACGTGAACATCTACCAGGCTTTTCAAATCCACATAACCGGTGGATTGATCAGTGAACAAAACGCTGGCAGGATCAATGGCTTGGCTGACGACCTGCTGAATCGCCTCCTTGCTTTCTGAACGGTGAGCCTTCATCTTGAACTGCCCACAGAAATGCTCTGTGCGTCCGTCGATTTCCAATGGAAAGGATTCCGCCATTACAGTTACTTTTGATTTCTTTTGGCTTCCTTTGCCCCGTTTAAGCCTTTTCTTAACCCGTTTGGACGTACCGGTGGCGAAATAGGCATCGTCCAGTTCTACCATCCCGGCAAGTGTTTGAGTCCCATCGGCCTTTCCCATGGCTGCTCGTATTTTGCGCATCATCAACCAAATCGGCTCATAGCGTTTGTGGCCCAGTTGTCTTCTGACTTCATGGGCAGAAAACCCTTTCTTAGTGGAGCTCATCAGGTGAAAGGCTATGTACCAATACCAAAATGGAAGTTTGCTGCTCTGCAGTACAGTACCGCTTCGAAGGGTAGTCCTAAAACCGCATTGCTTGCACTGAAACTGCTCTTTTCCGGAAAGCCAATAATGCGAAGGGTGACTGCATTTCTTGCAGATAATCCCTTTCCTGATCCGATACTCGCGAAAATGATCACGGCACATCTGTTCATTGGGAAACCGTTTAATAAATTCTACAAGGTTCATGGCTATGTTTTTTTCAACAAGGTCGCCAAGCCCTCTGACAGCTTATGTCAATTGGGTATCTTTACGGACTAGCAGATACTTATTCAAAAATATGGTGATTCTTTTATTTCACCTGCATTATAGCGAGCTACATGAGTAAAAAAGTCGTGTAAATTTGCTCCTTGTGAAGTGAACGGATCTATGTTTCTTATGAGTTTTGTTCGCAGTTTATACAAGTTTTCTTTTTTTCCGTTTTCAGCTTCCTTAACCATTTTTATTTTAGCCAATTCTTCCATTTGACTCTGTTTTGGGTTAAATGAATTATTTAGTTCACTGCATTGATGACAAACACCATTTTTATTGACCAGCGCGCACTTTTGATTGAAAATATCATCCAGTGATTTGCGTCCAAGGTGTAGTATCTTTTTCACGTTAGCATAACTCAAATTCAGCATTGTTGCGATTTCTTTTACTTTAAAATCGTAAATATCCTTTAAGGTGATTGCTACTTGCTTTTCAACTTCAATTGTTTTAGACATACAGGTAAAACAGAAGTCAATATGTTCTTTAATTTCAAATTCTCCATCATAAGACGATTTTCGATAATTTAAGAAGGCATCATGAATTCTGGGTGTATCATGTGCTAACTGTTTGATATCTTCCTTTTGTGTAGTACTCCATCTTTTTGATTTTCTTAAATAATCCAAACACATATTAGATGCAATACTAAAACACCAGGTTTTTAGACTTGAACCCTCTTGAAAGGTTTTAAGTTTATCAAATGCCTTAATGAATGAATCATGGTAGAAATCATCTACTAAATGGCGGTCTGAAAGTAGTCGATACAGAAACGATTTTAACTCAGGTTTAAATTTGGAAAACAACGAATGAAAGGCGTTAATATCCCCTTCCATTGCTTTTGTCAGGGTATCTTTCGTTTGCATTTTGGAACTTAGTTCATTGAGTGTAAAGCTACCAGATTCCCTTCTGTATCTGAAAACCTCGCTATAAACCCGTGATCGGAAATTTGTGTTTTAGTCAAGTGAATTTTACCCCCTGCATTCTCAATTCTGTTTAGAACAAGGTTCAAATCTTCTCCGGCGTTGAGGTAGCATCGAATCCCGGACATCGATGGAGTATATCCTTCGCCTTTTGCCAAAGCTCCTCCAATTTTCTGACTTGGAAAGATGGCGAATTCACTTTTCTCATGTTTCATACTTCTCAATTGAAAACCAAAAATTGCCTCGTAAAATTTTTTGGCTCTTTCCATATCAGTTACCGGAATTTCAAAATAATTGATAGCACTTGTGTCTTTCATTTTAAATGATTTTACTGATTCTCGTTTTTTAAGAATTGAGTAAAACGACCTTCCCTACTGTTTTACGATTTTCAATATCTCGGTGAGCTTGGTCCGCTTTCTAAAGTGGATACTTATTAGGAACATGGACAAGTATCCTTTTTGTTGCGATCAATTCAATTATTGTACCTAAGGACGCTTGCCAAACATCCATTTTGTTTTGAATGTAGTGCCCCAAATTAAAGCCTTGCACGTTTAGATTTTGCTCAATAATTTGACCTCCATGAACCATAGCAAGACTTCCGCTTGAAGCTCCGTAAACAATCATCTGTCCATTCGGTTTCAGGGCTTTTATAGACTCCTGAAAAATTTTACCACCAACACCATCAAAAATAAGATCTACTTTTTCGTGGTTGTTCACCTTTAACAATTCATCTACCCATCCATTTTTGGTGTAATTAATCAAAATATCTGCTCCAATTTCCTTTGCCATTTTAAGTTTTTCATCAGAACTGCTGGCTGCAACTACTTTCGCACCTGCTAATTTTCCAAGTTGTACCAGTAGGGAACCCACTCCTCCCGTTGAAGCGTGGACAAGCATCGTTTTTCCGTTTACTTCCTTTGCTATTTCGTGCATTAGTAAATGGGCGGTTGTTCCCTGGACGAAAATTGCTGTAGCCTCAGTTTCATCCATTTCGTTCGGTAGAAGAACGCAATATTGAGCACTAGCATTAACGTATTCCGAATATCCTCCACCGTCAGGTAGGATGGCTAATACTTTACTGCCTAATGGAAATTGATTTTCCAAAACATCTTTACCGAGTTTTGAAACTGTTCCGACTGCTTCCGTACCCAAAACAAAAGGAAGTGGAGTTGGCATGTGGTAAGTGTTTTGTCTTCGCAGCAGATCGGAATAATTAACTCCTACTGCATTCACCTTGATAAGAATTTCGCCTTTTTGAGGAACTGGAATCTCCGTTTCGTTTTGTTTTAATACATCCACTGAACCGTATTCGGCCATTTGAATTTGCTTCATTTTCGTCAAATTTTGTTTTATCGATTTACATTTTGACGAATGAAGTATGGAATGTGGTTACTTTTTTCTTTTTAGGTCGAATTTGAAGGAATTATGTACAGCGGTTTTGGTTAGAAATGTCGGGCTTTACAACCAGAATTCCTGTCCACCAAAACAAACGCTGATACGGAGAACCAGACTTGCGGAAAGCACTATCCGCTCTATATTTTATAGTCTTTGTCCTACCCATTCGGGTGTGCGTGTGGGTGTGGATGAGGCAAAGCCCCATTTTCTTTTCACCGGCAATTCAGGCCCAGCCTGGTTTTATAGGGCCAAGGGGGATTTCGGGTGTGAGTCAGTGTTGGTGTGGGTATATTGATTCCTATCCAGGAGCTATCCCTGCTGCCGTTTTGAAAAAAGGCATCATTAAGGCGGTAAATGCGGTAGTTAAAATCCACGGAGATGGGGATTTAGTGACATGAACTCCAATGTCGCAGAGATGATGTAAATAGACAACTTGTTGTTGCCGGAGAAATATTTGATGAAAGAACAATTTGGTTATTGTTGCTAGGCCCAGATGGAAATATTATTGGGGGGGGTGAAAAATTCAGAATGGTTGCAATGCCAGTGAACGTTGACCTGATCCAATGTCTAGATGGAGGACTTAGTTTTGCCAATATCGGCGGCGCAAGCAGAATTTCCAAATTAAGTGGCTCTCGGTGAGACCGGTTGTCAAGTTGTAACCTGAAATCCGATCCCATTCAAGTCAGGCACAGTATTGCTGTCAGCCCCTAAAGGATGGCCCGTTCCTCTTGGCACGCGGGGCCTTACCGGCAAAATTCAAATTAACGATTTGCAGGGGAGTTTAATAAGGGCAGGCTTAGGGCAGCAATCTGACGGGCTTGGCGGAGTTATTTACGTGATGTGTAAATATTAACCTCTCTTATCCCGCATATATCCTGGCTGCCGTATGGGAAAGGGCAATACTAGGGTGGTAGATGCGGTGCTGAAGTCGCCAGAGATGGGGCTTTAATAGCATGTGCCTGGTGAATTTTTCACCAAAAAATCAAGCACGTAGCGAGCGATTAGAAATAGTAAAATGAAAATAGAATACTAACTTTACGATTCGTGATTTGCAAACCGGATATATCGACCAATAAAAGTCTAAATAGATGGTTGCTGGTAGCAACATTGCTGTTTAGTTTTTTCTCTTTCTCAGGATTTGCTGGCAACACTCCTAATCAACACCAACAGATTGTTAGAACTGAACTGGTAGTTAAGTCAATCTCTGTAGCCGAGAGGGCAGTTCATTTCAATGGATCATTTAGGGCTTGTGCAAATTATACATCAGCGATTTTCCCAAAATTCCAACTCCAGAATGCTTTGAAAGTCTACACTCTGCTAATTAAAACACGGTTTAATTGTACTTCCGCGCTTATATTCACGCTCGAACAACCTAAGAGGTTCCAAACACGAAAAACTTCTCAACCTTCGGAACAAGACCATCCCCATCTATTCAGAGGATAAATCCTTATTCTCATTTGCCATTTAACATGGCATCCCTCATTTAACGAATTCAAAGATCAGGGCACATTGAAGCACTGAATTATCATTAATTATTTAATCACAAGATGAATAGATTGAAGAAATTTCTCAGGTTATTGGGTCTAATATGTTTGATCATTTTAGCCTTCATGGGAATTGGTGCTCCCATTTCCTTTAGCAGCAGGGAAGAGTACTTGGATTCTGAAGTAAAATCCGAGCAATCTGAAATCAAAGATGACGAAAGTGAGTCTGAACTGAATGAACAAAAATGACAATTTAAATAGGTGAATAGCTCGGCTCAGCATAACACAAATGTGATGGGCAGAGCTACATTTCCTTTTCACCCGCAATCCAGGCTACTGCTGTTAGGATGGTTCTATCGGTCACGAAGATATCCCATTTTCAGCGACAAAGATCTCGGTTTCCGTTGCCCAAGAGACACTCAGGTGCGGGTGTGTATGAACTGACTCTTTTATCCCACAGGCATACCAGCTGCAGCTTTAAAAAGGAGCCATGATAAAAGCGGTTGATGCCGTAGTTGAATCCTCGGAGATGGTGCTTTAAAGGTTTCCTTTTTATCTGCTAAATTGTGTACTTAAGGCGAAATGTTTTTCCAAAAAAAAGTTCGTTTGTTTGTTAACAAGTTATGAGCCATGCAACTCAAATACCGATCTGGATCTTGGTAATTCCATACTTTGTTGTTCTTCCGTGTTTTAGCCAACAGAATCCGACGGATGAAACCGCATGGGAAGTTGTAGATGTTTACCCGGAATTCCCTGATGGGATGAAGGCGTTTTATGATTATGTAGGAAGAAACTTAGTTTATCCCCAGGAGGCTGAGAAAAACAACATAGAGGGCAAAGTTTTTATCGGCTTCGTTGTAAATTCGGACGGGTCTATTCGGCCAGGATCGACAAAGGTGTTAAAGGGAATCGGTTACGGGTGTGATGAGGAAGCGGCAAGAATAATAAGAGAGAGCCCAAGATGGATCCCAGGACGAATGAAAGATCCAGACCGAAACATCCCCGTTTTGATGGTCTTGCCATTTCGGTTCAGACTGTGATTTTCAAATTCACATAATCCATGAGAGTAAAAACGATATCCATGGTTTAACCATTCCTATTTTGGTACTTTTCGTAATCTTTCCGCATTCTCAGGTGAATGCCTCCTGCAATGAGCGATAGACTGATTCCAAAAGCTGCGATGATCATTCGACCGCTATTGCTTAAGAACGAAAGAAAGAATAAACTCATCGCACAGACTATCAGGCTCACAATCACGACCTTCCCGGGAAATGTATCATATGGCTTCACTGCTATGCCCGCTTTGAACATCTCTAACGCGGAAAGGCGTTGATCTTGGACAACTTCCCAGCCATGATTGACACTTTTTTGCCGTAATCTCTCGATTGCCCATAGCATGAGCAAGGGCAGAACAACGCCAACCAACAGATCCATGCTTTCACTCCGAATAGAAAGTCCGAAATTAAGAACGGCTCCTAAGGCAATGCTTGTCAATGCTACAATGAACACATCCGCTATTCCAATGCGGCGACTGAATATTCCCCACAAAGCCGGAGCCAACAGCGGAACGACCAGCAAGTAGTTGATCGAGATTATTACCTTTTCGGCTCCGCCCATACTGGGAACGAACAAGGCTATCAGGATCAAAACCAGTCCCAGAACAGCTGTGAAAATGCGACCGACGTTTACTAACGCGCGGCCTGATGCACCCGGATTTACCCACGGCCGGTAAAAATCGTTAGTTAAAACACCGGCGAAAACATTGAGGTGAGAGCTGGCCATGCTCGCTGTAGCAGAGAACATGGCTGCAAACATGAGCCCTAGCACACCGACGGGCAAAACCGACTGGGCAGCTAAGATGTAAGCTTGTTCCGGATTAGCGGAAGGATTGACTCCCCGGTAGAGGAGCGGTGGAAGCAGCCAAAAAATCGGCGTGGCCAAATACATAATTCCGAAAAGATAGGCCGATTTCCGGGCGTCAGATGGTGATTTTACCGCAATGAAACGTTGCACAAAGGCCCACTCAGCTCCGACGATAAAGAAGTTGATGGTCACCCATCCCGACAAAAACAACCAGCCGTAGTTTTCGGAAGTGGGGGAGAAAAAATTCTCAGGCAATGTTCCGATAAATTCTCCATAATCACCGATTCCGTCTAACATCAGAACAGCAACTATGAGCACCACCAGCGTCAGTACAATGAATTGAAGCACATCGGTCATCAAAACCGCCCACAAACCGCCAATCATTGTGTAGAGCACGACGATCAAGCCGAAAATGAGGATGGCCCACGTAAGTGACAGATTCCCGGTTGTTGCATCCCGAAAGAGATTGCCTTCCTCAAGCGGGATTAAGGCGACTAACAGAATCGCCAGCGAATAAAGTGAAACAGCTATCGCCAACAATTTTTTCAGCATCATGCTCCAGGTGTAGAAATGAAGCCCGGTTTTACCGAATCGCAGGCGGATATATTCGGCGGGCGTGGTAACGCCCAATTGATTCCAGCGCCCCGCAACGAGATATCCTGCCAATAGCGCCGAAATGCAATAACAAGTATTGATCAAAAGTGCGACAATGCCCAGTCTGTAGGCAATGCCCCCCCAGACAACAAAAGTTCCGGCGGAAAACATCGTCATGAAGCCGCTTAGGCCCGATGCCCACCAGGGAGCCTGGCCCCCGGCGGTGAACATGTCTTTCTGATCTGAGATTCGTCGTGCCGAAACCAGCCCAATCGCAAAAAGACCTAGTATATAGAGCAATAAAGTGGAATAGTCGAAACTACTCATATAAGGTCATTTGGGATTTCATTTCTGCGGTTGGTTCAACCCCGATACCATAACCGGTTGGCAAGTGATATTCCCCGAATTCACATTTCATATTGCCACTGGTGAAATGCAGAAAATCCCCAAAAATGGACTGTTGATATTCGTGGCATACAACATTTTGTAATGCAACGCTGGCTTGGAGACTTGCAGCTAGGAAGATTCCTGCACCGATTGTGGCATGCGGCATGATTGCAAGATTATGTGCCTGGGCGTATTTAGCAATCCGTATGAATTGGGTGACCCCGGTGCGACCCATTTCCGGCTGAACGATGTGGCAGGCTTGCTGGTCGATCCGCAGTTTGGCGTCAAAGACCGTGCTCCACTCTTCTCCGACCGCAATCGCGCAATCTGCATGCTGCGCTACCCAGCGGAGCCCCTCAACATCCTCGGTCACCACAGGAGCTTCAAGGAACCAGGGCCGGTAGGGTGACATCTCCCGGGCGAGAGCAACAGCTTCTCCGCGGGTGTGGGTCCAGTGCATATCGCAGGCTATCCGGGCACTTTCCCCAAGCGTAGTTCGTAGAGCCCTCATTTCTGCCACAGCCCCCTGGTCGGCGACTGGCAGGGCAAATTTGAAGGACTTAAAGCCGCGGCTTTGCCAGGTAAGGGCCAATTCGCAGCGCTTCTCAATCGTAGATTTAGGCAGCCCGGAAATATATGCTGGTATCTGTTTGCTGCGAATGCCGCCTAACATGCGCGCCAATGGCTGTTTTACCAATTTGCCATTAATATCCCAGAGTGCAATATCGATGGCGGCAAGGGCATCGTGATAAAACCCACCCGTATAGCCGCGAACGCGCATCAAGTCGTAGAGGTCTTCGTAAATGCATTCAACGTCAACCGGATTTCGCCCGATCACAAAGCCCTGTAGCAAGTCGCGAATGATCGCCACAGTAGCCTGTGGAGCAATGAATCCGTAAGTCTCACCCCAACCTTCGGTGTCTGCGTCTGTCCATATTCGTACGATGAGCGACCGGTTTTTTATGGAGTAAACGGTGCGATTTCCGGCTCGAACGAAATACCCCTGGTCATTAACAGTCTCCTGATCTCTTAAGGGACCCAGATAGGGAACTTCCTGTTCCAGCATAACAGAGTAGACATCAACGCCCGCAATCTTTTCGTTCATATTTATTCCCTCCAGGTTAATGCTTTTGCCCGGTGTAAATCCTCCAGCATTTGATCTATATCTCGCAGGGCATGCGCATCGAGTTCCGGCAATGGTGCACGGACGTAAAGCGCGTCTACTATGCCGCGTTTATGCAGAACATATTTGGTCATACGCATACGATAAATCTCCTGTGCAGTCAAAAGGGGCAGACTGAGCTGATAGAGTTCGCGTGTCCTACGGTCATCCCCGCTTTGGTGGGCTTTATAGAGTGCTGCATGCAAATCCGTAATCTCAACAGCCGGCACTGCACCAAGAGCGCCCCGGTTGAGCTCGTCTACTATATAACGGGCACCTGCTCCACCAAATACGCCGACCAAATGCGGGATAGCATGCTTTAAAAAAGCAGTAATTCTAGGTCCGGAAGGCATCGTCTCTTCCTTGATATAGGTAATCGCCGGGTTCTTCTTAATGATTTCTATAATTAGGTCAGCTTCCAATCCCGCACCAATCGGAGAGGGGGCATTTTGCAGAATAATCTCGCAACCCGGTAAGCCCTCTGCAACTTGTGTAAAGAACGATTGGTGTTTCGTGATCTCATTGCCTAAATGAGTGGGAGCCATAAGCATGAGCCGCCTAATTCCATGTTGAATCGCTTCCTGCCCGAGTGAGATCACCTCTGCTGGTTCCGGAGCACTTATTCCGCCGACCAGGGGAATACTGCCATTAACTTCATTAACCAAAAGCCTGATTAACTCAGCACGCTCATCAGCGGAGAGAAAGTTGTACTCACTCGCAACACCTGGGAAAACAATACCGTCAGCACCAGCCATGATTGCAAAGCGAATGACACGTTTCTGTGCTTCCGGGTTAATATCTCCATCTTTTTTGAAACATGTCGAGATGGCCGGTAAAATACCTTTTAACATATGGTCCTATACTTGGATTCGTGTTAGGATCAGTTAAGGATTGACTTGTTACATTGTAATTTTAATAAGAAGTATTCATTAAATCTAAAATTGGGGAATGTTATGAAAAGTTTGGCAAAATCTGTAGTGAAGAAAAACTTTTTAATCTGCGTATCATTCATTGTTTCCGTTTATGAGGGCAAGATGGAGCCAAGAAATATGTCATCGAGATGATTCTGGATGAGCTGGTCCTGCTTGACTCAGATTTTGCGTAGGGTCTAAGGGCCCCTTTGCAGAGGCCTTGAATTCTGGCCGTGGTATTCAGTACGTCACCGGAGAAAACTATGTCTTTTTTGATAACACCAATTTCCCCAGTCGTCACCTCGCCAATATGGACAGCTGCTTTGAACTCCGGGACCAGTTCAAATTCACGAATATACCTTTCACTATTGCCTTGTATACTTGTTTCTCCCTCAAAAAAACATCTTACGCAATTCTGGTGTTGGAGCCCGTTAGAAACCTTCCATGAGACCACTACCTGGTCTCCTACATACTGATAAACCTCGCCTTTTGAGTAGATAATCGGATCCGTCAGATCGTCAAAAAATCTATTCAATAGATCAAAAAACTTTTCATGGCCAAGCTTCTCGGCAATTGTTGTGGAGGATTTCATGTCCAGGAACATGAAAATTCTCTGCTCTTTTCTTGGATGATGATATTTCCCCCGAATCAAATTCCAAAGAACTCCGGGGCCAAACTGGTCGTTGATTTGAAGGGCGATTACGGTCAGGATGTTTATGACGAACCAGCTCAAGGTAAACTTAAAAAATGCATAGCTAAACAAAACATCCGAAAGCCTTTGGAGCACCCCGGGATCGTAAAAAGGTTTATTCAATATTGAGATCTGAAACAGCCAATTAACCAAGACTACCAGGGTCATGATAATCACCAATATGATGATTGAGGATACGAGCAGCGCCCGACCAAAAGATCGACGCCGGAAAATCCGAGCCAGAGAGAATACGATGAAGGGTCCGCCGACCATTCCGCCAAGTAATGGCCCAATCATACTCAAGAGCACATGCTCGAGTAAAGTATGGTTTGGATTTATGTAAAAAATGATCTCTTGAGTTGCCGGATCTTGGATAACAGCATCATAAAAACTTTGAATGATCCCGATAATGACCCAAACCAATGTGATAACTCCTACCAGACGTAGTTTGGACGGAAAAGCGATAGGTGAAGTTTGCATGGCGACACTTTATTTGGACTCAATGGGTTCGTTCGATTTTGAAGCTTAATTTATTCGATAGTAGGTGCAAAAACATTTTTTAGCGGGATTATTTAGTATCGCGGTGGGTGTGAATTCAGGTGTCAGTATGAGCCTGCCCTCTTTCCGGACGGTAGCTTTACTGGACTTAAAGCAGCCTTTTTTTGTTGGAACTCAAGATCCCCTAATTTAGAGGGTGACCCAATTATCGTCGTATGCAATGAGGGTTTTTTACATATGTTTCTTAGCGATTAGCGCCTACCAGCCTTTACAGTGGCAGGTGCAATCGAGCCCCATTACGTTTGCCCCCCTGCGGCTTGTCATGTGATGCCATCGTTTACCAAGCCGAGGGAGTTTGCCCCAATTGCAAAAATGAAACTGATTTCCTCACATGAATTGGAGACCTCTGTTCATCGGGGAATACCCGTTCAATCCCCTATTCGTCAGGTAATAAACATCATAATTGGCTTAGGGATCATTCAAGGCGCCTTTTTATCTGTTTTATGCTGGTATTCTCGGGCAAAATCCGGCGGCAGCCAACATTTCCTGGTGCTGTTGCTCTTGACCTTCGCCTTGAATGGTATTTTCCTGGCAAGCTTGAAGGGTAGCCAGTTCCTCATCTCGCCCGGTGTAGGTAGTAAATCCTCGCTGCTCGGCTGCCTCGATGCGGGTTTGGATCGTGGTTTTGCTCAGGATGCGATAAGGAACCACCGGTTCTGCTTTCCCTTTCATGTTTACAGGTTCCAGTGCTTCTGTCTTAAAGTAGGGAGAAATCAGACGTTGGGTTTCCGGGCTGACCAGGATTTCATTTCCTTTGACCTGGGCAAGAGGTCGTGCCCCAGTGTTGACCGTATCGCCGTTCACACCAAATTTCCCCTCCCGATGTTCATTAATGGTGAAAACGTTTTTGAAAACAAGACGTCTGGAATAATCTGATTGCAAACCGGAGAAGAAAATTTGGCGATAGCGGAAGGGATAGCCAATAAATGTGACCAGAGACGACCAACTCATTTGGCACGAGTGATGAACGACGCAACAGTTTAATGTCCTCCCGAATGGTCTTGGTATGATCTACGTTAGCCAATGCTTCAATTTCGACTTTATCGATAGCTAGATTGTGACTTAGGGCCTGCTGTAGCTCAGGATTGGCCAGACGCTCTAAGCCACAATCGGTGTGCTGGATGATAGCCAGCCCCAATCCTTTAAACTGGTCTCCGGCTATTTTGTTCACCATTACCCACAGAATACCAAGGTCACGCTCCAATTCTTTGGACACCCGGGCCCCGGCGTTGCGAAATACAAGCACGTCGCCAAGTTCCAGCCCCAATACGTGGGCCGAGTCTGTCCGGGCGTCTATACAGGTCAACACCATGGTTGAAAAGCGGGGCATAATAGTCAAGCCGCACTCATATTGGACCGCAAATTGCCAATTGCGGTCGATTAGGTTTTGTAAGTCAGACATTTTTCGTTCCTTTTGTTTGACCGATTCTGTCGTAGATTCGGTGGGTATTAGTTGTCTCTTGTTCTCTCTGTTTGCTGCCAGTTGAGCAAGAGACTAAATCCAAGGACTATGAATAGAAGTAGGTTCTTCAATTGAAAACATTGAGCTAATGCTACTAGCTAAATGATCCAAGCCAACTCGATACGCATTAACTCTCCCTGGAGATCATTTGGAGACACAGTTAAAGGTGTCGATTTCAGCGGTTTTGATCGAGATTGGTAAATAAAAAGCTGCACAGGATACCTCAAAATTCATGGCAGGGTCAACCTAAATTAGAACCTTACGGCTTAAGGCAATAGCCATTTGAGTGTGCACTTCAAGGGGTGGACAATATTAAAGGCCGGACCCAATTAACTCAGGACCGGCCTTTTTCTCTCAAACAATCATAGAATTAGTTACGGCGTATCTTAAACATTGCTGATTCACCCAGGTATTCTTTGATAAAATCCGAAATCTCTAAATTGTGAGCTACCTTAATGCTGTCTTTATCAGCTCTTGCGAGGATGAACGTTGCTGTCCTTGACCATTGGGAGTCGGCAGAAGGAAAAGGTCCTGTTGCTCTGCCGATTGGCGCCATTCACGACTGTCGTGGGCAAGCAAAGGCTCCCGCAGTATCGGATGACCACGCTCCCGGGCCCAGCGATCCGGATTCGGAGCGGTAGTCAGCATCATTTTGACCATAAAGGCAAGAGCCTCGGCCTTTGTTCCTGCACGCAGGCCAGGTGTGATCAGATCCGGTTGGGCGATATATCGCCGAGCAGCCGTCTCGAAAGACTCTGGCAGCCTGCCGAGAATCTGCTGAACGTGATCTGTCGGCGCTCCGACCGCATACGTACCACCACGAATCTCCTCGCTGTAAAAACCAATATGGGCGATCTCGAAGTCTGTGACTCCCTGCGCTTTCGCTGCCTTGAGATACATTTTGAGGGACGCGTCCTTGTACTTGACCTTGCGACCAACCACGTCGGTGAGAATGTCCGCCATGTCGTGCGGCGAAATGAGCTCGGGTCCCGTCGGACGGTAACGCTTGCCAATGTGAGGAGAGGGATTAGCGAGCACTCCTGCCGCCACACTGCCAATGTCCTCACTGGAGGGCGGAGCGTTGAGCCCATCACCCCACGGCCCAATGAGCATACCAAAGTGCACGATCGCGGGCAGACCCAACAAATACATAAACGCAAAGATACCGGGATTGATGTAGATGACATCGACTGTGGGCATCCATCGGTAAATGTTGTTTGCGATCCAGTGCTCGCGGGTATGGATGGTTGGGTGGGCCGGATGTGGGTTCCACCCACTCATCAGGGCCACGACTTCCAGTTTTGCTTCTTCCGCAGCAAGTGCGAAAAGCATCATTCCATGGAGGAGGTTGGGGGCAACTGGCGGAGAATGGTAGGCACGCTGGACATCGACGAGCGCGCTTCGCAGATCTCTCAGGTCGAACAGATCACCAACAAAGATCTCAGCGCCTGCATGTTTCAGTTTTTCTGAACGGGCATCTTGTCGCCTTACGAAGGCCCGGACCGGGAATCCCTTCCTCAGAAGCTCCAATACTGCGGGAGCAGCGTTTCGGCCAGCTGCCCCGGTGACGAGAATTCTGGGTTTGGTTGTCAAAATGTTCTTCTTTTTTAACATTTCCTGTGCAGTAGGGGAACCTGGGTTCCCATTGGCTGCGGTGTTTAAAATTTTCTGTTTCATGGTTATAATTTTTTGTTGAACGATTTTTTTCCGAACCATTCAAATCAAGTTGATCTTCCGAATGGTTACAATAGGATAAACGCCTGTGATAAAGGCGTTTCTTTTAGAATTGGCTCAATTACTTGTGTAATTGGCTCAATCGGTACTCGGTGGGAGAAAGCTTATATTTAGTTTTAAAAGAATTCGAAAAGTGTGCGGTATCACCAAACTGACAATCCTGGGCAATGGAACTGACCCGCTCATCTGACACCATCAATAGCTGTGCGGCTTTTTCCAGTCGGCGGTTTTTGATGAAGTTAGCCGGACTATCCCCATAAATTTTCTTAAACTCCCGCTTAAATGATGCCAAACTATTATTGGTTAATTCCGAAAGATCAGAGATGGATAAGGGTGAAAAGATATGGGCCTCAACCATTTCTTTGAATGAAAATGATTTCTCTGAAAACAGGTTGTGCATGATTTCAATGATAGATGGAGCATCTTCTGTCTTCAGGAGCAAAAGAACAATTTCTTTGAACTTCAACACCAATAGTTCCTCATCTACCACAGCGGGATTTTCAAAATAAAAGAGCATGCTCTCCATGTATTTTTTTATCAGATCATCCGCTCTGACCAGTGTCATATTTGATCGAAAAGGGATGCGGTTTTTGTTTTTTAAAAATTCCGGTATCTCTTTTTCATAAATCCTCCTCATTACTTCAGGATAAAAATGAATGGCCACAATGCCAATACGGCCGGTTTTCTTGTCGGGAGTACCCTCATACATGTAATTCCCACATTTCATCAAGACACCCTCCTCTTGCTGGATAACAATATGTTCTTCTTCGGAATAGGAGTTATTCCCTCCTTCCAACACATATAAAAAACAAGCCTCATTTGGGAGAGGATTCTGTCTTTTGAAGGGCGGCGTAACTACAGCTTTTTCAAAAACCTTCTTTTCAAATAAATTAATGATCCGATGTTCAATAACCATTTTCGTAGAGCCGATAAACTAGGGTCTTTCGATATTCAATTTTTTCAATCGGGCATTAAGAGTGGTCCGTTTGATTCCCAGCAATTTTGCAGCTCCTCTATCCCCACCGATTCGCCAGTGGGTAGAATCCAGGGTCTTCAAAATATGGTTCCTTTCAATTTCACTTAAGCTGGTGATCCTTTCTTTTTGAGAAATGCCCATGTTGTATGGAGAAAAATCTCCCAGGTTAAGCTTTTTACCTTTGCTGATAATCACCGCCCTTTCGATGATATTTTCCAATTCTCTAATGTTGCCGGGCCAATGGTAATTCATCAAAGAATCCATGACTCGTTTGGGTATGACTCCGATGTCCTTTGCAAACTTAACCGCGTATTTGTGGTAAAAATGCTCAACTAATGGAGGGATGTCATCCTTTCGCTCTCTCAAAGGGATTGACGTAATTGGGAACACTTTCAGTCGATAATACAGGTCTTCCCGAAATTCCTCTTTAGTCACTGCAGCCTGAAGGTCTCTATTAGTCCCTGCTATTCTCGCATATCTCTGTTTGCTTTTCGTTTAATTTCATAATTAACTCCTCTTGTTTTTATTGTTTTTGATGCGTAAATGCCAACAATGGCAGCTAACATGTGTTCTACTGCCAATATCGGCTTTAACTGTAATATTATCATTTTCATAGATTCAAAGGAAAACTGCTGGGAAGGTTATTCCATGAACCTAAGACCTTTAAAATTTACTCTCCATCACCTCGACGCCTTGCCAGGCATCTGGAACGCCCCGGACCATGAATTCTGCTGAATGTTCAAGATAAAGTTTGGCGGCTTTGTCCTCAGGATTGTTATTTAGAACTTGCTTAAAGAGCGGTGCCGAAACTTCAAATTCTTTGGCAAAGTAGGATTCGAGTCCTTCTTCGAAATCGACTTTGGTTTTCATTTTGAGCTCAATCATCTTATCAGAATCACCATCAAAGATTTCAAATACTGACATAGCACCTTCTCTGCCTTTGACTTGGACTTTACCCAGGAAGCGATGGTTATAGTGTTCGGGCTTTTCGATTGTGGATAGCGTGTGTTGACTAACAACTATTGAAGCACCATAAAATTTGGTCAATCCTTCCATGCGTGCCGCTATATTCACCGAATCTGCAACCGCTGCCGTATCCATTCGCTGTTGGTCTCCAATTATTCCCAGCATCAATAGTCCGGTATGTATGCCGATTCCAATCTTGATTGGTTTGCGGCCTTTATTCTTTCTATGAGCATTGTACTCAGCAACTTCTTTTTGCATTTCAATAGAGGCGATAACTGCGTCTTCTCCCTCGCTTTGATATACCGCCATAATGCCATCTCCGTAGAAATGATTAACAAAACCGTTATTCTCTTTGATGATTGGGCCCACTCGGCTCAGATAGGCATTCAAGAAATTGAATGTCTGCTTGGGAGACATACTTTCCGAGAGGGTGCTGTAGGATCGGATATCAGAAAACAGAATGGTCATCTCTCCCTGGATTTGATCACCTAATCCCACCTCGACAATAGATTCCCTTCCCAGTGTTCTCAAAAATTCATGAGGGACAAATCGCCCATAAGCATGATTGATTTTTTGCAGATCTGTATTGGCTTTTTTGAGTGCCTCTTCGGCCTTTTTTCTACGGGTGATATCTTTAAATATGACTACTGCACCTAACAGATTGCCATTGTCATCCTTTATGGGGGTACTGACATACTCTACTGGAAAAAAGGATCCATCTTTTCTCCAAAAAATCTCATCGTCTACATGATGGATTTTACCGTCTTTAAAAGCTGCATAAATAGGACATGTTTTAACATCATAAGCAGTACCGTCCGGCTTGGTATGGTGAATGACATCATGTTGGTGTTTGTTGATCAGCTCTTCCAACTCCCAACCGACCAACCGAGCCGCAGTCTCATTCACAAAAGTGGTATACCCTCGGTTATCCAGGCCGTAAATCCCTTATCCAACTGATTGCAAAATCAGTTCATGGTGTCTTTGAAGCTGTTCCAACTCCTTTTTGACCTCCTGAATTTTTTTCCCCATAGTTGTTGGCGTTTGATTCACTAATCTAAGTACTACCACCCGACCGTCAAACTCAAACTTGGGTAAGGGTTAAGTGAACCAAAAAACCTTGAAGAGGGAAGCAAAGAGAGAGAAGCCAACCTATCTTCGCCTTTATTAAGGATGTTTATCCCTTAGAAAACAAACGATGAACCGACCTGTTCCATCCATAATCCTTTGTAATTTTAAATCCAGGAGCGCAACACCTTGATCATGTCCGTTAGCGACTATTAAGAAGGGAATGGAGATCACATTTGAATTCTGGTACTTGTTGCCAATCTCAATTTTGATTGCAACAATTGCAAGGTCCTCCGGAATTGGCGGAGCAGTATTTTTCTCACCCCTTTTTATGCTTGTCTTAAAGCTGGACCTCAAAGTTGCGGTTGGGACAGCTTTAGCAACCGAACTATTTGGCTTTGCCTCAGGCCTGATCGCCTATTATAGAACAAAACTAATTGACTTATGGGTTGAGAGATCAAGCGCAACTATCAACTACTCAGTACCAGCTTTCGGTGTCGAGATCGAAATGATGAATGACTCGATAAGCCTGGCCAGCATTTTTGTTCAACGCGGTGCTGCGTCTCCCTGAGGGAAAGACGGCCGTCCCCAACCTTTTTCCGGCGTCTAATCCAGCAATGCTGGACCACAATCTTCCCGCTTAAGTTGCTCTAGTCATTCGAGTGTGACCATTCGGGTGTGGGTGCCAGTATGGTGTGTGATAACGTGGGTTCTTTCTTCCGCATAAGTTTTTCTCCGGTTCACGAACCTTCCCGGAATAAATAATAATCCATTATTAGCTAAAACCAAAAATCAACCTTTCCGATCCTTTAGATTTCAAAGTCTTCATCATCAATCTGTGGGTTCAGTTTAAGATCCAAAAATTCGTAAACCTCAAATAAACCAATGTCATCATAAATCGCTTGGCGTATCGGTAGATAATTTTCTTTATCGATTAGCAATTCCATTTTTCTGGCGTAAAAATTCGGAACGGTTATTTTCTTTCCTTCAGGCACAAACGCATACTTATCTAGTTCCGGATTCAATTCAATAATTTTATGTTCATTTACAATGAGATTTCGGGCAATATCTCTTGGGGTCTCTTCCTTAACCGGGACATAATCCAAATACCTGAAAATCTTATTATCCATTTCAATTCGGTAGACTTCCCTGCCCTCCCATACTGTTTCACCTTTATACCTAAACATAGTCTGGTCCTGTCCATAGGCCTGTCTAATCACTTTCCCAAAGTATTCAAATCCAGCTTCATAAATTGTATGATGATTTTGGCTCCTCATCGATTCCCCAAAAGGATCAAGTTTCAGTTTAAAATAAGGAAACCCGGTTGGATCATAGATGGCTTTATTTTTATTGGCCCCATCCACGTAGGCTAATTCTGAACCTTTGTCAGGGTAAATCATATAAAAATAACACTTCTTGGGCCGGGTGGAGTATTTAACTGAATATTCTCCCGAAATCAGACTACCATCAAATCTTTCCGAATTACGTAGATCGTAAGTCAAAGTACGGATACCCTCAATGGAAGAAAGCATGTTTTGAATGATTCTGTCAGGGCTTATTTCAGTATGCTGACTTTGAGACGAACCGGGAAATGTTGACAAAGACAATACGATAAAAGTGAAAATTCTGAGGTAGTTCACGAGAATGGAATATTGGGCAGCCCGATAGCAGTGTTGACCTTAAAATATAATATCGCTTTTCTCTACGATGACGTCCTCATATAATTCCAGGTCTTCATCAATTTCAGCTCCTGATCGGATTACACCCTTGATTTTAATGTACTCACCAATTTGTAGGCCTTGTACATTTGCGTTGGTTTCTAGCATGAAGGTAGAACTTACACCTACTTTTTCATCCTTGTCTTTTAACACAATAACTTTTTGATTCTTTTGATCCTCAAAAATGGCGTCGATAGGTCCCTTAACAATAATTACTTTTGATTCCCCATCTTCGGCTAAGTATTTGGCATTTGCTGCATCAGGATCATTCAAAAATTCTTGAACGAGTTCTGCTGACTCTAGCTCAACAAAGGCCTTAACACTTTGGACATCTCTGTGAGGCATGTTCAACAAATAAGCCACATAGCCTATACCTATTAATATGGCGATGGCCCCGGTCAGTAACAGTTTTTTAACTAATGACTTTTTCATCGAGTTATTTTTTGATTAAGCATTTTCATTGTTTTTCCACATCCTTAGAGGCATCATGGACCAGGCTTAAGTCGGCATACATCTTTTTCAATCGTGCGTTCTCTTCTTCCAGCTCTTTTAGCCGTTTGAGCTGATTAATGCTCAACCCACTATACTTAGCTTTCCAATTATGGAAAGTACCCGTACTGATGCCATGCTCCCGGCAGATGTCCGTCAGCGGGAGACCTCTCTCTAGCTGATCAAGAATCGAGATGATCTGGCTTTCGGTAAATCTTGTTTTTTTCATAGTCGTATCATTTGAAATTAAAGATTTGACTCCAATTTCAAATGGCAAACTTTCAGGGAAGCTTACAACATAGCCGATACCTATTAATATGGCGATGGCCCCGGTAAGTAACAGTTTCTTAACTAATGACTTTTTTATCGAAGTATTTTTTAATTAAGCATTTTCATTCCTTTTCCAGTAACAACGGAGCAATTGCACACAGGATGCTGATATGGGTCTGAATAGGTATTAATTTCTAAACTGAGACCTTATTACTGTGTTGAGGCAGATTTAATGGATTGGAGGTATTTGGATGGCGTTTGACCGGTTTGGTTTTTAAAAATTCTATTCATTGAGGCTTTAGAATTAAATCCGCACTCAAGTGCTATTCCCAGGATGGTTATGTTTTTATACCTGGGATCTTTTAGTTTTTCCTTTAGTTCCTTTATTCGATAGCGATTTATAAAATCGAAGAAATTTTTTTTCAGACTGTCATTAAGAAACATAGACAAATGATGTGACGGGATGTTCAGGCTCAATGCTAAATCATCTACTGTCAACCTGCTTTTTAAATAGGGTTTTTCCTTATCCATCAAAGCTGTCAGAGTTTGATCAAAATTTTCCAGTTCCAGGACCTTCAATATGTTCTTTTTGAATTCCTGAGATGTTTTACTTGGACCATCTGATTCGGGTTCCTGAATTTTTACATGCGAAAAAATAAGAGTTTGTCTCATGCCGTAATAACCTAACCCAAAAATCCAGACTGAGGCAATAGAGAAAATGAATTTTTCAGTTTCTATAGTAGTACCATAATATGTATTGAATACTATAATACCGTAAATGAAGAGGGTTAAAATGCTAATGCTATAAACCAGAAACTTGATCCAGTTGAGATCTACAGTTTCCGTGAAGGAAAAGTAATTTCTAATATTTTTTTGATGCTTGCTCACTATTAGCAGGACCAACACTAAGTAGATGGGATCGTAAGTAGCCTGCCTGCTGACAATATGCCAAGAATTAACGGAGGATCATTTTGTATCACCTGTTCGTAGTATAGGAGTTTGTTTTCCCCACTCTTTAAATAAAAGGGCAACAAAATGAGATTGCAAAGGAGGAACGGTAGAAAATGCCAGGAATATTTCCTTTTAAATCCCGGGGTTTGCGACATGTAATTGTCAACATAGAAATACAATAAGGGGCCGTAAAGGAATACGAATGACCAAGTAGATCCTATCAAATGAGGATACTGGTCATAATAGCCAGTAAACTGAAGATAATTGATAATAATTTGAACGAATAACATAAACAGCCACATGGCTAACACCTTGTCGCAAATGGTCCCATTTTGCTTTCTATATAATAGCAAAGAGAAGAAGAGCGCTTGCACCGCACCGATAGCTATAATTGTATTCATTGAAGATCAAGATGCTCTAAACTCAACCGTATTACAAGTTCAAAATCTAAAGTTATCCTCAAAATCTCCATTAAGGACCTAGGGCAAAAGAAGTCTCAAATAGGAAAATAAGACCTTCTCATTAGAAAATTTTCATCCCCTTAGAATAAACCTTTCGTTATGAAGGGAAAATCGTTTTAACTCAAAATCGAATATTTAGATTAAGAATTCAAAGACATGAAAAAGTTAGCATTGATTATCACATTGACGGTGGCATTTACAAGATTAAATGCCCAAGACAACTTCATCACCAAATCCGGTTATGTTTCTTTTTTCTCTACAACACCTATTGAAGATATTAGGTCTGAAAATTTTAAGGTGGTGAGTAGGATCAATATCACCACCGGGGATTTGGCTTTTTCGGTGCCAATACAAAGCTTCGAATTTGAAAAGGCTTTGATGCAAAAGCATTTCAATTCCAAGGACTTTATGGATTCCAAGAGCTTTCCTAAAGCCAAGTTTAAGGGTCAAATCTTGGATATGAACCAAATTGATTTAAAAAGGGATGGTACGTACGAAGTGGAGGTAAAAGGGGATTTTTTTATACACGGAGTTGAGAAAAAAGGTTTTATAGCCAAAGCAACTTTAAAGGTGAAGAACTCCAAAATTGAAGGATACTCCAAGTTTAAGGTAAGAGTTGCTGATTTTAATATAGAGATGCCTGCTAAAAAGAAGGATAACGTGGCCGAGAACGTAGAAGTTGAGCTTAAATTAACTTACGATTTAGTACAGGCTTAAAATTATTTGGTAAGGGTTATCATACTTAAAATAGATAACCCTTGCTTTATACACGGATAAGAATAATAAAATAAATTTTCTATTCCATGAACATTCCCAGAGTAAATTTACCCAGAGTAGTAATTGTAGGAGGAGGATTTGCTGGTTTAAGCGTAGCAAAAAGGCTGAAAGAATGTTTGGGTCAATACCCGGGTTGCCGGATACGACGGTGAAGAAGTGAAAACAAATTCCCGAAAAGATTTGCCTGCCAAAACTTTGATCTGGGCAGCTGGAGTAAAAGGAGCACCGGTAAAAGGCATTCCCATTATAAATCCGGCAGGTAGGTTTATAGTCGATAAATTCAATAGGGTGTCGGGTTACAATAGTATTTTTTCGGCCGGAGATGTTGCATCCATGATCTCAAAAGAATATCCTAAAGGACACCCTATGCTCGCTACTGTCGCTATACTACAAGGAGAAATTTTAGGTAGAAATATTGACAGTATAATCAAGGACAAGCCTCTTAAATCCTTTAGTTATAATAGTCGGGGAACGATGGCCACCATAAGAAGGAACAAAGTGGTAGTGGACCTGACCAAGTTAAGATTTCAGGGTACTTTCGCCTGGTATATTTGGATGTTGGTTCATTTGATATTATTAGTAGGATTTAGAAATAAGCTTATAGCTCTAATTAACTGGGTCTGGAGCTATTTCAATTATGATAAAGGAGTTCGCCTTATTATAAGGCCTTTCAAAAGAAAGAAATTAAGAATTCTTGAGCCGCATAAAAGTCCTGGTTTGGTTGTAAACCAATCGTTATGAATAGGTTAGTTTCCCCAATATTCTTGGTCATTTTTTTGGTCCTTTACAATCAACTTGAAGTTGAGGCACAAGCAAAAAAAGGTTTCAGTCTTAAAGGAGCTATCATACCGGTTAGTGAAATCATGGATGGAGGACCGCCCAGAGATGGGATTCCGTCAATTAATCATCCTGAATTTAACAAGGCAGAACAGGCTAAGTATCCGGATGACGATGCGAGAGTATTGGGGGTATATTTAAACGGGATTGCAAAAGCTTATCCTATTGGAATTCTTAACTATCACGAAATAGTTAATGATTTTTTCGGGGATGAACCGGTAGTCATAACCTATTGTCCGCTATGCGGCAGCGGAATCGCTTTTTATGCTAAGGTGGGTGGTAAAAACAGGACTTTTGGAGTATCCGGACTCCTGTATAACAGTGATGTTTTACTATATGATCGGGAAACTGAATCATTATGGTCTCAAATTATGGCCCAGGCCGTAACAGGTCCAATGAAAGGAAGTGAACTGGAAATAATCACTACCATCAACACCACGTGGAAAGAATGGAAGGACAACCATCCCAACACTTTGGTGCTGTCAACCAAGACCGGCTATGCCCGCAATTACAACAGCACGCCTTACGCAGGATATGACGATAGCGAATCTTTATATTTTCCGGTAAAGAAAAGAAACCGGTCTTACCACCCCAAAGAAAGAATACTTGGAGTCGAGGTGAATGGCAAATATAAAGCCTACCCATTTTCTGAGCTTGAAAAAGCGGGTTGTGATATTGAAGACAGCTTTAATGGTAAAAAAATTAGGGTTCTATTTGATAATGAGGCCAAAGCTGCCCGTATTGTTGACGAAGAGGGTTTAGAAATTCCCAGCTATGTTTCCTTTTGGTTTGCCTGGGCTGCATTTCACAAAAAAACCGAAGTCTTCACAGCAGAATAACTTCCTTTCAGTTCCTCTATTCAAGGGCTGTTGCTGAATGGGCGACAGCGGGTACATCCCGGATATTTATTAATTGTCACCAACCCTTCTAGTAAATAAGTCTATTTGGTGGATTGCTTAGTTCAGACGCTGCGCGCTTTAGCTCGGGTATTCTAGCTCTTGCCACCACACGCCACATTGACGATATCAACCGCCCTCTCCTACCTCTTAATTCCTAGTCCTTAATCGCTTTTCTGTCCGTTGATGCTTTCTGCTCCATAGCTAACTAGTGGATCAGCTAAAGCCATTAGGATCATCTTGACCAGATTTTTGGAGGACATTTTGGCCTATCGTTCCAAACTCGTATGGGGTGTTGTGATGAAATCATCTGGTCATCAGTGAGTTACAAAGGAATAAGTCTCATTTTTTAAGATGAGACCATACAGCTATCTGAATTCCGTTTTAAGTCTAAACAACAAATAAAAGTTAACTGATTATGAAAACATTGAAATCCAATATGGATAAAGGCCGGAGAGGTGAAAACAAGGGCAAAACTTTATTATGGACCATTCTAGTTATGCTTTTTGGACTGATGGGTGCAGTTTATACGGTCGTTGCTGAGAACCACAAACTCCGGCAGAAGAGCCCGCCGAAAGATGCGGAATTAGAGGAAACCCTTCCAAGCATTGCCTTGATGGATCAGGAGCTGGATCTCAAAAGAAAGGCAGCAGTGGAATTGAGGAGTAATGTGGTGGAGGTAAACTCAATCCAGTGGAATTTGGCGGATGAGAAAAACCAAGTAACGGCTTCAAAGCAGAAGGAATTAGCATCGTCGCGGGCAAAAGTTGAAGGATATACAATTCTTCTCAATCTAAAGGAAATGGAGAAGGATTTAAGAAAGGCTCGGAAGCAGGCCAGGAAAAAGGAAAGGAAAAAACGGCGAGAGGAAAAAAGAGCCAAGCTGCAGGATTACCGGGACCATTGGATGTCATACATTTTATCCCCAAATGGGTCTCATTTTTCAAGATAAGACTTTACAGCTATCGGAATTCCGTTAAGCCTAAAAAAAATAAAAAGTTAATTAACGTGAGTTCGATATAAAATAGAGTAGTTTATTGATAGAAAAAAGGCAGAAAATTAGTATATTAAGTCATTGACAATCAACAAAATAACTAATATTTCTACCTATGTTAACTGCTACTAAAATTACTGAAATTTTTTGTTCCATTGACGATTTTTGTCTGGATTTTGTCCCAAAATTGGAAAAAAGATTGCTGGGAAGTAAAAAGCGCAACAAACCTGGTAAGCTTTCTTTATCCGAAGTAATGACTATACAGGTCTTGTTCCAGATCTCAGGATATCGAAATTTCAAGACCTTTTACAACACATACGTTTGTGGCCACTTGCGCTCCTTCTTTCCTGATGTGGTAAGCTATAACCGAATGGTAGAACTTTGTAGTGGAAGTCTTCTGCCAATGGCTATTTATCTGAAAACACAAGGGACTGGACAGTGTACAGGTATAAGTTTTATAGACAGCACTCCGTTAAGGGTCTGTCATAACAGACGGATCCATAACCATAAAGTATTTGAAGGGTTAGCTAAAAGAGGCCATTGTTCCATCGGATGGTTCTACGGGTTTAAGCTCCATCTTATCACTGCTGATACGGGTGAAATCATCGATTTTATGCTCACACCGGGCAATGTGGATGACAGAAAGCCTCTTAAAATTGAACGGTTTATTAAGAAATTATTCGGAAAGCTCTTTGGTGATAAAGGCTACATCAGTAAGGAACTTTTTAAAAATCTGTTCTTCCGCGGAGTCCATCTGATAACCAAACTCAAACGCAATATGAAGTCCTCATCCTTAACCCCCATCATGGATGCTATAATGCTCCGTAAAAGGGCTATTTGTGAGACTATCATTGATCAACTTAAAAACATCTTCCAGATTGAACACTCCAGGCACAGGAGCCCAACTAATTTCCTTACCAACCTTTTCTCGGCTTTAATCGCTTACAACTTTTGCGAAAAAAAGCCCTCAATCAAATTGAACTACCAGGACACCGGTCAACTCTTTCTCGCTCTTTAATCATTCCTTATTGTCGAACTCACGTTAATTAATCACGAAAGCAATGAAATCAAAAATGGAAAAAGTTTCATTTAAATACGGAGTCTTAACTGCGGCGGGTTTAACAGCCGTATTCCTGCTGGCAAAATTTGCCGGCCTGACCCACTTGCTGGAATTAAGGTTGCTGAACTTGCCGATCCTGGCAGGAGGTATTCTGATGGCTATCCATCATTTCAAAGCCCAAAACAACAGCCGCATGGCTTACCTTGAAGGATTTGGAATCGGCGTGTTCACCTCATTAATTGGAGTGACCACCTTTGCCGTTTTCATCTTATCCTACTTAACGCTGATTGATCCGGCCTTTATGGACATCATTAGGGAAACGGCTGTGTTCGGCAGATACCTAAATCCGTACATCGCCTCGTTTGCCATAATAATGGAGGGGTTAGGGTCCGGTCTGGTGATCACATTTACTTCAATGCAATATTTCAAAAGCCCTCATGGAGTGAAAGTTTGAATATGAAATACATTAGCAAACATATCTTTCTGTTTCTGGCCTTGATGGGCGCGTTTGGAGCCCTGGGCATGAACGCCGGGAAAGGGCAAATGGAGATGCCTGGGATCGTTCTGATTTCCGAAGGAACAAGCTCCTATTGTTGCGATGGGACAAAGGTGAAACGATCAACCTGGAAGAAGGCCCGGAAATGGTCTAAAGTGGCAGCAAGGGAGAAACTTAAGGAGGCAAGTTCAAACGCCCGTGAACGGTGGTTTGAGATTCCTCAGGAAGGGCCTAATTACAGACTTCAGCCTGATTCTCCCCAAATTGGGTTTGGGTTGACCTACGCTTACAATCGGTATCGGCATGGATTGGGTGAATTAGATCTTCTGGATTGGAAATACCAGGTGCAAGACAGCAACACCGGCCATAGCAGCCCTCCCCATGATTGTCTGGTGTGTGTAAGAACCAAGCGGCTCCGACCATATAGCGGCAGGAAGTGAATTTGAACTTTAAACACAAACACAATGAACCTAGTGAAATACCGAAGTCTGATGCCGGCAGCAGCCATGTTGGCAACATTTGGAAGTTTTGTATTTGCCCAAAACATAGAGGAAGAGGCAATATCCGATGTCATTTACTGTAAAAACACCGAAGCTGATAAATCTCAGTTAGATGTAAATTCAGATTTAAGCGAGAAGGACTTCGAGAAGCTTCGCAAGCGAGCTAAGAAAGAGGAACGGAGAATAAAGCGGGAGGAAAGAAGAGCTAGGTGGCGGGAGTCAAACCGTGACTACCGAGTCAATGCCGAACGTTACCATCCCTATTTTGACGACGGTTATAGTGGATTCCATTACTATGGTCATGGATATGGCTATCCCAACCTGTACGGGTCCTGGTCCAGATACCGGCACTATTACAGGTACCGACCCTCTTATCGTCGGCACCATCATCGTAGGCACTACGGAGGTTGAGTGGGCGGGCTTCGTTCTGGCAAGGAGAAGATGTGAAAATGTGCACTTGGAAGGTGTATAAACTATTTAAATAAGATCTAAATAATGAAAATAGCGACACAAATTATGATGTTTCTCGCCGGGATTCATGTTTCGCCAGTTCTCGGCCAGGATCTAACCGGTTTATTTGAGGAATTGTCACCTAGTGCAGTGGTCATCAAAACCCTGGAAGGAGAAGAGAGTTTGTTCGATCCTGAGGTAAAGCGAGGTTTGGGGTCTGGAGTAGTCCTTGAAGATGGTTTGGTACTCACCGCATCCCACGTAGTCCACAAGGCTAATTTAATAACGGTAGTTACTCAAGCCGGTGATGAAATTTTGGCCGAAGTTGTTTCATCTGTTCCTGCGGCCGATCTGGCACTGCTTAAATTAAAAAGACTGCCGGCCGACTTTAAAGTGGCCGTATTGGGCAACTCGGACCAGGTTAATATAGGCGAGGAAATCCTGGTGATTGGTGCACCGATGGGATTGGGGCAGTCTTTGTCCGGTGGCCATGTTAGTGGCCGTCAGGTCGGGTAAGCTCCTCACACCGTATTTACGGGCTACAATAACAACATGCTCCTTCCGCAGCCCGTGTTGTCAATGGCCACTCCGAAGGATGTGAGCTCGAAATCAGATTTTAGCAACGCTTAAGCTTAACATACAGCCTTAGTTTGTTTTGGTTGGTTCATTCATTCCGTTTTAGTAAATAATCTCCTCGAACCAACCGTATAACTTAAAAAGTTCCAAGGAGCGCATTATTGGTGGAATGCACCCAAACCAATTTTTGGAGTGAGGTCCCTATTTTAGAGCCACCAAAGAAAACCAATGGGTCGATAGCGTAGTTTTGCACCACTATGCCAGATAAGAAAGACACACCTGACGTGCAACCTCTTCTAGATTATATAGATGGCCACATATCTCTCACCCCTGACGAAAAATCCGGTCTGCTTGGCAAGATCAAACTCCGAAACTACCTAAAAGGACAATTTATCGTACAACAGGGAGACACCTGTCAGTTTCTAAGCTTTGTCCTGTCGGGCTGCTTAAAAACGTCGCATATCGACAACAATGGCCAGGAGCATATTATCAGGTTTGCTATCGAAGGCTGGTGGATAGCGGATTTAGGAAGTTTTATATCCCAAACGCCGGCGGATTGTAATGTGCAGTGTTTAGAGAACACCAGGGTAGTACAGTTCTCTGATTCAAACCTTGAACAACTTTATTTGGAAATCCCCCACCTGGAAAGATTGTTTCGAATTCTTTTTCAAAGAGCCTTTGCCGCCTCAGAGAAGCGTGTCATTCGAAATTTCAGTCTTCCAGCCAAAGAACGTTATTTGATATTCCGGGAGCAGTATCCTGATATTGAGCAGCGTGTCCCTCAATACCTGGTGGCCTCGTATCTGGGTATTACCAAGGAGTTCCTGAGCAAAATTCGCAACCAGCTGGCACGTGGGCAGTAGCCAAATGTTAACCTAGTTTAACCTCCTTTTGTAATCTAATTCATTTTTATCCATTGCCCTTCGGCTGAGCTTTACGGTCAGCATTTTTAGGAAAATGCCACAGGATAATTAATGATTCACTTAAACAAAAGAAAAAGATGAATACAAAAACAACAGCGCTTCAGATGCCCAAATCTTCAAGCGCACTCGGGACTCTTTTATGGTCTGGTTTTGCTGCAGGCAACTTAGATGCCGTTGCCGGCGTAATTGCGTATTATATTTATTTTGAGTTGAACCCATTCCAGGTTCTTCAATTTATTGCGAGCGGCATCTATGGCCCTTCCGCAATTGATGGCGGGACATTTATGGTTGTTGCGGGGCTACTGCTACATTTTTTGATCGCCTATGTGGCGGCCATCATCTATTTTTATGCTTATCCAAAAATAAGTTTGCTGAGCAAGTACAAAGTGCCAGCAGGCTTGGTGTTTGGGTTGGGCGTTTGGATGGTGATGAACCTGTTGGTTTTACCGAACAGTAACATCCCGAAGATCCCATTCTACACCGGATTCGCCACCTGGGCCATTATCTGGCATATGGCCTTAGTCGGATTGCCGATAGCGATTCTTACTGGAAGGTATTATACGAATAGGAAGCAGTAATTCGTGAAGTAATGATAGGAAAGCACTAGCCATTCATGGCTAGTGCTTTTTGATTGGCATTAATTCCTGATCCTATCGGCGTCATGGTGTTTACTCAAGGCGATCAATTAGGGCTGAAAAAATATGTCCTATTTTTACTTTGGACCTATAAACCAAAAATACCATGGTCCAACATTCAAAATAACAAACCCTTTTCTATGCTTCGTACTATCCACCGGCTTAATGATCGGTTGCAGTCCTCGGCCCAGGGTGCAAGCTTCTGAAATGGCCATAGAAAGAACAAGTGAAGGGGCAATGGATGAAACATCAACTGATATTAGTAATGTAACCTATCTAGCCATAAATCATGAGGTTGACCACTGGGTGACATGGAAAGCAGACCTTGATACCCACTAACGCATCCGAAAGGATCATGAAATGAGTGGCTCCCTTTGTTCAGGGCTGCGGAGAATGAAAACGATGTTTGGGTGGTTTTACAAACGCAAAACCATAAATCTGCCAGAACCTTTGCTGCTGGGCAAGATTTAAAAGCCGTTATGAAAGAAAACGGTGTGCTGGGTGAACCTGAGTTTTCCCACCGCGATAAAATGGACTGTCTCAAACCCCAATTGGTATTCAAGACAGTCCTGATAAATGCAGATCATTTCTCAAACTCACTGTGATTTGTCTGACTCATCATCGGGAATAAATTTGAATTTTTGACCCCCAATGGATGCTTCGTACATCAGGCCCCCTCGAGTCATTGTAAAAACAGCCACTTCATTTTCGTAGGCTGCGTCGGCCGAGGCTCCTGCGGTTACAGCAACCGCTGATGCCTGGGCTGCAAATTCATAATTACTTTCCTTAAAGGATTCCAGGGCTTTTTCAGTTTCAAAGAAGATCACCTCCCTGTAGGCCTGGCCTCCCAATTGCAAGCCCCAGGAGATCTGAGTCATCTTGGCATCTCCTATTGGCTCGTTCTGTTCAAAGACCATGCCCCTGCCATGTGCTCCCCCGACGCCCATGGCTCCTTTTCCAATGGCGGGAAATATCGCGTAGCCGTAGGCCTGGTCAAAGAATTTTTGCATATCCGGATCCTGGCCCCTGAACTCATTGATAGCTCTTAGGCTTTTCTCATAAGCTTCCGGATCCCAGCCACCTACCTGGGCTTGACCTGCTGTAACAATCAAAACCGATAATAAAGCGAGAAGTCGAGCTTTCATTTTTGCTAGATTTTTCATTTTTAATTTATTTTAATATGCTAGTCCGCAATCGTACCACTAAACTGAGCTAAAGACAAGATTATCAAACAGATTGGTTGAATACCTTCGATTGAGCTTATAACAGAACTCATCCAAATAGTACTGAAGGTACTTTTCTTTGATAACATGATAAATGCCCAGCAGGGTCCGCTTTGCATTTGCAATGGCTATGTGTACCCATTTGAGTTCATCGGCACCCTCCCAGGAGGATTTAAAACTCACGTGAACATCTACCAGGCTTTTCAAATCCACATAACCGGTGGATTGATCAGTGAACAAAACGCTGGCAGGATCAATGGCTTGGCTGACGACCTGCTGAATCGCCTCCTTGCTTTCTGAACGGTGAGCCTTCATCTTGAACTGCCCACAGAAATGCTCTGTGCGTCCGTCGATTTCCAATGGAAAGGATTCCGCCATTACAGTTACTTTTGATTTCTTTTGGCTTCCTTTGCCCCGTTTAAGCCTTTTCTTAACCCGTTTGGACGTACCGGTGGCGAAATAGGCATCGTCCAGTTCTACCATCCCGGCAAGTGTTTGAGTCCCATCGGCCTTTCCCATGGCTGCTCGTATTTTGCGCATCATCAACCAAATCGGCTCATAGCGTTTGTGGCCCAGTTGTCTTCTGACTTCATGGGCAGAAAACCCTTTCTTAGTGGAGCTCATCAGGTGAAAGGCTATGTACCAATACCAAAATGGAAGTTTGCTGCTCTGCAGTACAGTACCGCTTCGAAGGGTAGTCCTAAAACCGCATTGCTTGCACTGAAACTGCTCTTTTCCGGAAAGCCAATAATGCGAAGGGTGACTGCATTTCTTGCAGATAATCCCTTTCCTGATCCGATACTCGCGAAAATGATCACGGCACATCTGTTCATTGGGAAACCGTTTAATAAATTCTACAAGGTTCATGGCTATGTTTTTTTCAACAAGGTCGCCAAGCCCTCTGACAGCTTATGTCAATTGGGTATCTTTACGGACTAGCAGATATTTTAATGAGTGTTTCAGATTTACTAATTAAAACGGCTCTTTGATGCCTCCAAAGTCCTGAAATGAAAGTCTGGACCTTTTCCCGCAAACTTTTTCTAAAACTCAATCTTATAACTTAAACTTGGAATAACGACAACACTTTCGGTGGCTTCAATTGTCCGGCTCTTGAAATTGTATTCATAACCGTCGAAATCGGGGGACCCCAGGATATTCTTTACCTGAAGTGCCCAGACCGAAGAATGCTTTGGTTTGTTCTTGCGGTAGGTAATGGACAGATCAAAATAATAGACCTCCGTTTCCTGATCCCGGAAAGCACTGTACTCATCAAACACAGGCTCGCGGGCCTCTAATGATGCGGCTTCATCGACGGGGCTCATCCTTTTGCCTCCCATCAGGTTTAGTCGGGCATTCACTCCCCACCACCGGTTTCCGCCTGCTCCGGTTTGCCATTCCTTTCCACCCAGGATATCAAAGGAATAACCCCGGTTGAAACGGGTATTCCGCCAAATGCCATCTCCTCCTTGGTACTTACTTTCAAACAGAGATCCTGTTACCAAATAGTAAAAGTTATTGTTCAGGAATCTTTCCACAGTGAGATCCAGCCCATAATTACGACCCTCCCCGGAATTCACCAGTGCTTTATCAAAGAACCAGTCCTGCTCGAAATTCAGCATTGAAAAGGAACTATCGGCAATTACCGGAACATCATACAATAACTGGTAATAGGGTTCAGCCTTGAATCGTAAACCCTCCCGGATTACCCAATCATAACTTAATACCAGATGATGGGCCCTGGAAAGTTTTAAATCCTTGTTGGGTAATCGATTATCGGCGGCTTGCACAAAATAGATCTTGGCATCCTCCATCTGGCTATGATTTCCGTAACCCAGGCTTAATGACCTAAAAGGATCCATATGCCAGCTAAAACTGGCCCTAGGTTCCAATGTTAATTGGTCATTCAGCTCAAAATATTGGCTGTGGAAACCAAGATTAGTTGAGAACGCCGGATTAATCCGGTAGCGGACCTGGGAAAACACCTGGGCCCGGGAGACACTTCCAGCAGCTTCCACGATAGTCCTCATAGGCTCGTTAGTGTGATCGGCTGCTTTTATATCCAGGTTGTAAAAATGACGATGTAATAACACACCGGATCGGCTGGTCACTTTTCGAGAGACTTTTTGATTTAGCTGTGAGGAAATAGAAAAGGTGCCGGTGAAATTATCCACCCTGTGGTATGGATTCAAATTCAGGTCCGGATCCAGGCGGTCTTCATACCAATACGAATCGTTCATCGAGGCGGCCACACTAGTTTTCAGCAGGCTCTTGTCGCCAAGGTTTATTTTGTGGGTTAGCCCTGTGGCCCCCAGATTAAACCCATATTCATAATCCTTAAAATCTTCCTCGGTTTCCCAGAGTGAGGTATCCATAATCAGGGCCTCATTTTTTTGGCCAAAATCCTTACCTCCAACGCCCCAAAAAGAAAATTCTCCGGCTTTAGTGGGGAAATTGAGTTTAAAGGAAAGATCCTGGTAATTGATGGTATTGGAATTATCCGGCAAAATGGGTTGGATCAAACCCAGAGTTGAATAGCGATAATTAAATAGGTAAGACGATTCTCCGCGCTTGCTCAAAGGACCTTCCGAGGCCAGGTCAAGACCGATTAAGCCGGCCTGGAAGGTGTGCTCGTGTTTTTCATTATTTCCACTCCTCAGGTTCATATCAAAAACGCCGGATAGGGCATTACCGTATTCAGCCGGAAAGGATCCGGTCATAAAGTCGGAGTTATCCAGGACCTGGTTACTCAGCAAAGTGACAAATCCTCCTCCGGCGATTGTCGCTCCGGCGAAGTGACTGGGACTGGGAATTTCAATACCCTCCATTCTCCACTGGACCCCCTTGGGGGCATTCCCCCGGATTATGATCGAATTCTGTCCCAGCGAGTTTGAAGTTACACCGGCAAAGGCGGTAGCCATCCTTGCGGGATCGTCCAACCCCCCGGCATACCTGCGGGTTTCCTCGATGGTGAATGGCCGGGCGCTGACGGTGGCCATATCATTCAAAGGCATCTCCTTGGAAGTCGGAGCTTGGATCACAAATTCACTGATCAGAATGGATGACTCCTTCAGTTTAACTTTGATGAAATTTGATTTTCCTGAATGGACGATTATGTCTTGGGTAGTCACCGTTTCATATCCCACATGGGATATTTGGACCGCATAGCGTCCGAGGGGTACATTTTCGATCCTGAAATTACCTTCCAGATCGGTACTTCCTCCTAATAAAGGATCTCTGTTTAAAAGCATAACACTTGCCCCGGGTAGGGGAATTTCCGAAACTTCGTCTATTACTTTACCCCGGATCGTTTGGGTCAGTTCTTGACCCCAGAGTCCCCAGCTCGATGCTGCCATGACCAGCAGCAGTGAAATTCTTTTTAACATATTTTTAAAATTTGGTGTCATGAAAAAAAACGCAGAGAGGGGATCCTGAACGTCCGGGAGTGTAAGTCTGGCGCTCTTTTTACATGGGCTGACAGGAAAAATGTTTCGGGGCCCGTTGCTTTTGTCACCCCTCGAGTCGGCAAGCGTTCAGAATATCTTCAAGGGGTTTTAGGCGGTTAGCTGCCTATAGTATTCAGAAGGCGTTTGCCCGGTGAATTTCTTAAAAACTTCGTTAAAGGAAGATTTGGAGCTGAATCCACTTTCCAGCCCGTGGGCCAATAGGGTATAGTTGGAGGCCGTTTTCGTGTTCAATTTTTTCTTAAATTCCTCGACCCGGTATTTGTTGATAAAGTCATAAAAATTCTGGTTTAGCCTATCATTAATTACCTGGGAAACATAGTTGGGATTAAGTTCCAAACGATTGGCAAGTTGGGGTAAGGTGATTTTGGTTTCCAGGTAAGACTTTTCAACTTCCATGTGGTTTATAAGTTTCTTATAATACTCCTCAGCCTGGTCTTCCCTCAAGGCCGATTTCTGGTACTTGATTTTGGCTTCGGTTTCGGTCTTGTCGGCGGGATTGATGTTGTCAGTAAAAATTACTCCTTGCCTAGTACCATAGTACCCGATCAGAAAAATAAATAGAGTTACAGCCACATAGATCAAATTGGCTCCGGCCCGTTCGTCCAGGAGGTTGGAAATCAAAACCACACTCCATATGATAGCCATTCCGATGATTACATTTCTCAACCAATTCAAGTTTATCTTTTCGGTATATGAAAAATTGTCTCCGATGTTGTTGTGATGTTTTCTTAGTAGTATCAGGGACCACAGGATATAAACTGGCCCCGACAGGTCAACTAGTATATAAAATATTCCTGACAGCAAGGAGGGATCAGTCTCTGCAACGTGAATCCATTGGTGCAGTTCTTCTTTGGATAGGAAGACTTTGGGAAGCAGGTACAAATAATACAGAATGGCAGGACTGTAATTCAGCCATAGTAGTCTTTTGATTATTTGATCCTGATTGATAAGTGAGACGACATAAATAAGGAGGAAAGGTCCGTGGACCAGGGGGAGAGGAACAAGCAATCCCTGGACATGGGGATGTGTTTCGTAAAATCCAATATAGTATAGGTAATACAGGAAAAGGTGCAAGCCAAGTATTAACATCCAGATAGCCAGGATTTTATCTGCTAACCCCTTCCTCTTCTTATTGAGAAGTATGAATTCAATGAAGAACGCCTGGACGATGCCAACTATGTAGATTATTCCCATTCATATAAAATTAGAGATTAGGAATCATAAACTTGGGATCGTCGACCCATAAATGGGATCCGTTAAAATCCGTCTGGAAATAAAGAAGTAAGGCCAGCTTTTTTGTTTGACCGGATTGTAGAGTAATTATCATTGATGGCCGAGCTACGATGGTCATTGGCTATGGCGGGAGACACTGATTAATTCCATGGGTTTGGCTTTGCCCTTGAGCTCTATAGATCCCATGCTCTGGGTTTGGAAATTCCCGGTCGGGGGTAACAGTTGAGAAAGTTCTGAGGATATCAACAGTGGGCTTCCCAACTGGTTGCAAAGTCCTTGAATTCTGGAGGTAGTATTAAGCACGTCTCCGTTGAATACGATATCCTTTTTCATGTCCCCAATTTCAGCGCTAATAACCTCCCCACAATGCACTCCAGCCTTGAATTCGGGAACAGTTTGGTATTTGGATAAATAATGTTCCTTAGCTTGTTCAATACGATCCTGTATGCTGTAAAAAACATGGAGACAATTGGAATTTTCGATTCCTTTTTTCGTTTTCCAGGTCAAGACAATTTCGTCTCCCACGTATTGGTAGATCTGGGCGTATCTACTTATGACCGAATCGGTAATGTCCCTGATAAAATCATTCAGGAACGAGTAATAGCCATAGTGGCCCAAGTTTTCGGCAATAGAGGTTGAGGACTTAAGATCCAGGAACATAAAAACTCTTTGTTCAATTTTGGGTGTATGGTAGTGGCCTCCTACAAACTTTAGCAAAACCCCAGGACCAAGTAGCTTGTTGAGTTGGATAAAGAAAATTATGACCAGGAAAAAGAATCCGGTAATGCCGATCTGTACATATTTTTCGTAAGGGTAAATAACCTCGGTCAAAAAGTCTTGAAGTGTTTTATCCTGAACAAGCTTTCCATAGAGCAATGCGAAGCCTAGGAATACGAGGGTGATAATGCCCACATAGGTAGCCGTTTTAGTAATTACCGTCCTGGTGAATGAATGGGTTCTCATCCTTGTTGGAAAAACAAATTCTTCGAAGGCTGCTAATAGGATTCCTAGGGCAAAACCTATGCTAGGACCGACGAATGAGATATAACCATCAGAAAGCACCTGATAGCAAACACCAAACAGCGTGGTAAATGATGTTATAACCGCTGAGGATTTCAATTTGTGATAGAGAATAGGATTAATCATTTTAGTTGATTTAGAAAGAAAGATAAGGAAATTGAAGCAGGGAGTAGATATTGTGGACAGCGGTCATCACTCCGGAAATCCCATCCTGTCCATCATCTCCTGCGCGCCTTCGCATAGCTTTAGCGACGCAAATCCACCCGCGATCGCTTTGCGGTCGGTTTGAAAGGTCATTCCACTTTGTTTTGGGACACCTCCCCATCATCGTCCTGGTAGGCTTTCTCCATCCCTATCCGGTTCTGTGCTCCTCTGTTTCCCCAGGAGCCCGAGTGGAAATAATCCTTTATACCGTTCTGCAGGCTTGGGAGATCGGGGTATTTGCTAATTGTTGAAAAATGCCCCCGGTTGAAATTTTAAGATCGACTGCCCAGCAGTCCGAAGGTTTTCTACTTTTGGGCTTCCAAATCTTAATCATACCGGGATTTGCAGCTTGTTTTCTTTGCGTTTTGGGATATTTTATTGATTTTCCCTTTTGCAATGATTGCTAATTCAGAACTGATTTCGTAGCTCTTTAGTTTGACGAACTACCTTCAATTGCTTTCATAAGCTCATCAACGGTAAGTCCTTCGGTGTATGAAACTTCTGCTCTTAAAGCGCGTAACCCAGTGACTCCCTGAAGGTCTTCAAGTTCCAGGTCGTCAAATCCCTTTTTCAAATATCCTTTGGCTGCCAGGAAATGAAGATACTTCCGATATTCTCTCGCATCTTGTTCCTGAGAATAGATAATTGCAAGATGGCCAGGTTGTGTTGTCCGTTCGCTGGTTCCTTTAATATGCGCCTTGTCCACGCGTTTTTTGATGATCTCATATCTGGCATTATAAGCACCTTCTACATCAAACCGCTTCTCATCCATTCGAAAGTGTACTGATAATGGTGTATTGTAAACCAAAATAAGGGAAGCTATCTCAATAGGCATATGCAAGTCCTTTTGCATGGCCCTGAATTCATTTTCCATTTCGCACATTACTACCAGCTGCCATATTCTGAGGTTCCTTACATGGATGGTATCAAATTTCTCATCTCTGGAAATCGACTGACCAATGTACATGTTGTACTCTACCCCATCAGTTTTGTAACGTTCAAAGTAATGCGGGAACATCTTTTGGGCCTCAATCTGCTTTTCGTCAAGATATGACGCCAGCCTTTGATTGATCAGGTTTACACTGGTATCATATTTCTTTCGCTCGTCATATACCGTTTTCAGATCTAGATCTAATAGAGCGTTGTATTGATCTACCAACTTCTTCAAGTTGATGTCACTTTGTTGCAAATGATCAAATAGAGGGTATATATCTGACTTAAGAAAACCAAGTATTTTATGTTCACTCCCCGCTGACAGTCCTTTCTTTAGTTCGGTTTTATAAGTATCCAAACGAAAGATCAATTCTTCATAAGCAGGCATCCTGGTATGCTGAAAAGCATATTTCAATACCTTTTTTACGCCATTGATCTGTCGGATAAGATCTTTACTGACCGCTTCATTACGTTTGCCAGATGAACCTTTGATATCCATTTGCCCATAAAGAGGGTATAGGTTATTGAAGATGATATCCTTAAACACTGGTTGCTCATTTTTAAGCTGCTTGTTCATGAATTTTTCTGCTTCCTGCTCAAATCTCCACTTCACCGAAGCGTGGATCGTCGTACACTCCTGTTGAATAATGGCCTCAATGCGATTCTGATCTTCTGTCATAAACCGCTTATGTGCCATAGCTAGTATTGGTAGTATTTCACTCAGCCTGGAAAGTGTAGCGGTATTTAATTCATACCTGAGATTAGCTGCCAACTCCATAAACCCAAGGAGTTCTTCTTCATGAATCAGAGGTGCAACAATGTAACTTTTGAACTTTGATGCTACGAGCTTTTTAGATGCACGGCTATTTGACTTTTCATGAAAACGGTCAACATCTGATATTACCAGAGGTTCTTTCTTGTGCATCAATTGTCCAAAAGTGTAATCACACATTTCTGTTTCGCAGTTCAAAGACTCATCATTGCTTAACAAAATGCTTTTAATCTCCTCTTTGTTCATAGGGACAAGCCTATTCTTATCCAGGGTGAGTACACCAATTTCCAATTCGGGGTTATTGAGCAAACTTCTTATGCCACTTTGTATTTTTTCAAAAGTGTCAGAAGATTTCACCAGAAGATTAGAAGTAATGGATGCCAAGGATTGATCCGAAGTAATGTCCATTAAATTTATTATGTTAACACCACGCATGGTCCAGCTATTCGGGGGGAATTTTTTCTTCCAGATCTTAATGTCCCCAAAATTATCAACCAGCTCTTCAAAATCTTCAGGCGTTATGTCTACTGCCTTTTCTGTAGGTATAAATTCTGACATATCAGCATTGATCCCCATTTTATAAGCACGCATAAGACCCTGATTTTTATTAAAGATCTCTACTTTCAAAGCCCCCCCTCCCTGAACCGGGTATCCATAGTAACTGCCGAGTATGAAATAACAGCAATACAAATAAAAGGTGTCCTCATCAACGTCTTTCATTTTATATGAAAAATCTTCCCCAGAGGCCTTTACAATGTTGTCAAACCGGGAAGTGGTGTATATTGGCTTGAAATAAAACGGGGGGGTCAATGCTTTGATTTCATTAGTTAGAAGGGCATCTGGAAATAGTCCCCTACTAATTTTTTGAATTGATTTCTTGTATTTTTTAAGCTGATCTAAATCCTCAAGCCCATCTCTAAGTTCCGGGTACTTTTCAACTTCCAGTAAAAGTTGCTGCGCATAGTTGGCGACGCTCTTGTCTGCATCCTTGGCCATTTGTTCCAAAGTTTCAATTACTTTAAAGAAACTTATCTGCATTACCGCAGGGAATTCAACTTCTTTATCCTTATAAATCATATGGTGTCAATTTAATCATACAACCTCAATCGATTTATACGGTAGATTTATGAGATAGTCTGTGTTTTTCTTATAAAGTAAGTCTTGAAACCAAAGTGCTTAGTCCACTTTCGTTTAGTTAGACTCGGACTACCTATTCTCACACCCAAAGAATTAAATGGCATCTAGGATCCTGTCCGCAAAGTTTTTAACTCTTGTGTATCGCGTCTTGTGTTCCATGATGGCATTCTTTAACTAGCCAGGCGGTCAAGCAATGGAGTAGCCTGATCACCCTCTGCAAAGTGCTGAATTATCTAGGTAGGAAGGGGCAGTTAATATTATTTAACACTCCAGCAAACAAACAAAAGTGTTGTTTATTTTTATCTTTTTCGTTTTGTGAGACTTGTAATTTCCGAATACCAAACGACTAACAGGAAGCTTTAATTACATCCAAAAAGAGAATGCCCAGAGTAAATTGGAACCATAAATACCTGGAAGTGTCAGCTGCCCTTAGCGAGTTGCTGGACATCTTTTGATAAACAAGTCAAACTACATCAGGAGCGAAGACCTTGGTTCCTTGAGGCAGATACTTTTGAACTCCAATGTTTGTTTTGCGCATTTGGGATGATCTTCGGATCAAATTCATTTCATTCCATTCTAGGGGTGTCCCATGCTTTTTATGTCTTAACAAATAGAATCACATGTTGTATTGAAAAACTATAAATGATGAGTAAAACGACCAAAATCAGGGGATCAAAAAGAGTTTTTAAATTTTTGACCAAAGTTGGGAATATTTTATTAGGCGCTGCCTTCTTATATCCCGCTTTGGTTGCTAATGCTCAAAATAAACCTCAGTATAAGATTATCACGGTTGTAGAGTCCATTGTTCCGGCGGGAATTGGGCGCTCCAGAATAGTCGAAAATCAATCGGATCTTTCTGCAGATGATTTTACTACCACTCGTACAAATGGGAAAAAAAGTGACCAAGGTGAGATCAAGCGAAAAGATGCCAGGGTCAATGAATTTGCTGAAACCAAATTGCTTAATTTCTACAGCGTGACAGGTATTAATTTCCAAAATATAGCATCTAATGATGCCTTAATTTCCTCTAAATTAAATGAGCTTACAGAAGAAGGTTGGGAATTAATGTTCATGGGAAGTGGCGTGGAAAGTAATGCGGGGGCAACAGATGATCATGGAATTTATGTAACACGCTTTGTATTCAAAAAATCAATTCCGTTGACAAATTTCTGAAAAAACTGCACAATTTTCCTGATTAAATAGGAAACTGCGCACTCAACTTCAAGCTGACACAGATCATTGCGATTGGGAGGGTAAAGTGTAAGAATCAGGCTCTTAACTCCTCCATGTCGGCTATTATGTCATCCAATTTATTAAATACACGCCCATATACTAAATTCACGTCCATTTTGTAAATCCGACCCCCAAAGATTGCTAATATGGTTGCGACTAAAATTACCCCAAGTATCCCAATTAAGGGAATACCATTTACCAGATAGATGTCGGGATAATTAATAACTAGATTATTTACTAGTGTCATGTCAATTATAATATGACGTAATATTTTTGTATCTTTGCCGTACATCAAACTTAAAGATTATGGCAAGATATAAAGTGACATTAGCAAAAGTGGAACGCCAAGAGCTAATGGCAATTATTAACAAAGGCAAGCATACTTCTCAAAAGTTTCGCAGCGCATATATTTTGTTGAACTGTGATAAGGGACCATATGCAGAGAAGGTAACCAATGAGCAGATCAGCAAGGTACTGAAGGTAGGCATGCGTACCATTGACCGGGTCAAAAAACGATTTGTAGAAGAAGGCTTTGAGGCGGTATTGGAGCGCAAACCAACCACCAGGACCTATAGTCGTAAGGTAGATGGTGACATCGAAGCGCATCTGATAGCGCTGTGCTGCAGTAAACCACCTGAAGGATATGCCCGATGGTCGCTTCGGCTGCTGTCAGATAAGATGGTAGAGCTTCAATATACTGACAGCATTTCTCACGAAACGGTGCGTACCGTTTTAAAAAAACGCCTTAAAACCCTGGAAGGTAAGCCAGTGGATTATTCCCCCCAAATCCGACAGTAGCTTTGTGGCACACATGGAGCAGGTATTAGATGTGTATAAACGGCCTTATGATCCTGAAAGTCCGGTAGTATGCATGGATGAAACGCCCAAACAATTGATTAAGGAAACCAGGATAACCGAGCCGATGCAAAAGGGCAAAGCAACCAGGGTGGATTATGAATACCGGCGTTGCGGGGTGTGTAATGTGTTTATTGCCAGTGAGCCGGTCACAGGAAAGCGAATGGTTAAGCTTACCGAGAGGAAAACCCGGAAAGACTGGGCTAAGTTCATCAAAGAGATTGCTGATCAGATGTATCCTGATTCTGGGAAGATCACCTTAGTGATGGACAATTATATCACACATACAGCTGCCTCCTTATATGAAACATATCCTCCCGAAGAAGCAAAAAGAATATGGGATCGGTTTGAGCTTGTATATACACCAAAACATGGAAGCTGGCTGAACATGGCAGAAATTGAACTCAGTGTGCTTTCCAGACAATGCTTAAGTAGACGAATTGACAGTATGGAGATAATCCGAAAAGAAGTGAAAGCATGGGAGGAACATCGAAACAACAAGAACGCCAGTATTGATTGGCGCTTTACAACAAAAGATGCACGGATAAAATTAAAAAAGCTTTATCCGTCAATTCAAACTTGACATGACACTAGTGCCTCACCTGGTATATTACCACCAAAGCTTCCAAACCAGAATCCTACGATGATAGATAGAAAAATAAGGGGATAAAGATATCTGGATATTCTAGTATTAACCGAAATTAGCTTCTTCATCCAGTTGTCAAATGCTTTAAGGTATTGATAGCTACTTACGCTATTATCAATTGCGCTCAATGAATTCAATAGCTTTTTATTAATAACAACAAGCCCATTTAATATGAAAAATAGAGACGCGCCCATGTAAGGAATTCCTACTAAGAAAGATGCAACCAAAACGATAAACGAACCTACAACAATTGCAATTAGATTTATTTTGAACATTTTTTTGAATTTGTCGATTATATGTTTCGATTTTTGATTGTACAGGTCATTCAATTTTGGAGCGACCAATGCATCGCTTTTCAAAAAACCTTCTTTCCAAATTGTTTCAATTGACTTTTCCATTTAATAATTTTTTTAATCGTTCTTTTATTCTTTTAATACGCACACCAATGTTGTTTGGATTGGTGCCAATAATATCAGCGATTTCTTGATATGAATTTTCTTCCAAATAAAGTAAAATGACCCCCCCTGTCTACTTCAGATAATTGCCTGATGGCATCATATAGTTGATCAAGAGATTCGTCTGCAAATGCTCGGCTATCTTCTGTTGCTTTGACCGGCAAGTAATCAGAAGCGAAATGCTGGTGGTTGTTTTTCGTTTTCTTCAGTAAAGTCAAACATACATTCAAAGACAATCTATATATCCAGGTAGACCACTCAGATTGCTCACGAAAGTTGTCATGACTTCTCCAAATCTGTAAGCAGACTTCCTGATAGTAATCTTCGAAATCCTGTTGGGTATTGGTATATGCCCGGCAAATCTTGATGATTATTGCGGCGTAGGGTAAAATTGATGATGTATAAAAATCGCTGCTCACTATTCTTTTTTCTGTTTAGTGGCTGATGTCAAAGATTATTACATGCTGATGAAGATTTTTTTGTAATTTTTTATAAGATGTGGATATCGCTGTAGCTAGAATTGTTCGTTTCGTGAGACTAACGTCTCCTCGACGATGCCATGTTATAGATCACGGGCATCTGCCCTTTCCACTTGTTCCATGTGTTATCATCAGTGATCAGATCAGCCATGAAGTGGCCAACGTTGATTCGACTAGTTCGACCGGCATCAAAAATCGCGATTCTAATCGGTGAAGGATGTACCTCGTATTCGGTTACATTATCCTCATCAATCAAATTGTCAGGACGAACCGCAGCCCACTCGATCCCCCTGTCGTTTTGACCAATGGCGGTCCGCAAATAATCCGCAGCCTTCTCATTGTCCACGTGCGGAGGCAGCAGTAGACGAAGAAGTCCAATAACACATCTATGACCAAGCGATATCTGCTCATGAAGATCGCGGTTACTATTGCCAGTCGTGTTCATGAGCACATACTTGGTTGGCTTTTCTGACTTGTTTGCTTTGATGGCATTACATAATCGGCCAGTAGCATCTGTCACGAGCCTTCGCGGGTGGCCGTATATGCCCTTCCAACTCATGTTGTGTCCCAGACAAGAAGCCACCGCGTCACACCCATTGACGTGCTGAGCCATTTCTGTGTAGCTAAGTTCCAAAACGCTAGCACTGATCACAGACAGGTGGTCATGATTCTTCAGGGATTTAGGCAACTTTTCGGGTGATCGCACAATCACCTTAACCTTCTGTCCGCGATTGAGCAGCTGCTCTACTAACAGCCATCCGGTCGCTCCGCTTGCACCAACTACAAGAATCGTCATATTCTTATTATTGTATTATTACCAAAATACTTCATTAGATAAAGAAAAGTAACATAAATGGACCGGTGCCAGTCCATGAATGATATCAAATTGAGTGACACTTTTTTTAATTCGCATATTCATTTTCCTGCCATATTCGTTAATCAGAAATTGCTCGATTTCGATGGGCTATTCTATCAATCATAGCTACAAGTTAGGAACCTGGCCGGACAGCTCCCAAAAGACTTCGGCATAAAGCCCTCAGAGTGTAAGTTTGAGTGCGGGTGTGAGTGTGACCTTTATCTGAAATATTCTCTCCTCTTTAGTTCTTTAGCTCACCACGCGCACATTCTTTCCCGCTTAAGTCCGAGTCTATCATTTTCGGGTCTGAATAGTCCCCTATCTTTACGCTTCAGTCCAGGGCCAGGAACCGGACCATATGGCCCCCAAATCCTGGGCAATGGTCAAGACGCCTTCGGTCGGCACTTGAAGGATCCATGGATCAGAAGTTTGACCCGTTAATTTATATGCTTTTGCTACCTATGGGCAGCCAGTTTTATATCAGGAATATGCATGTTAAAGTAACCATAGCCGCCTTCGATATTTGTGGGGTGGTTTATCGGTTCGTTGGTAGCAGATGCAATTATGCCCCCTGCCCTTTGGCGGGCATCCAGATACCGGAAATAACCTTCGCTGATGTTGGTCAACATGAATGCTACGGAATCCGGTCCGGAATAGTCGAAAATTTGGATCTCTTCTTTCACCGTTTGATTGTCCAGTTCCAGTGGAGAAATAAGCTCCGAATATACCAGAAGTTCATCCTCATTATCATTAAATTAACGTGAGTTCGACAATAAGGAATGATTAAAGAGCGAGAAAGAGTTGACCGGTGTCCTGGTAGTTCAATTTGATTGAGGGCTTTTTTTCGCAAAAGTTGTAAGCGATTAAAGCCGAGAAAAGGTTGGTAAGGAAATTAGTTGGGCTCCTGTGCCTGGAGTGTTCAATCTGGAAGATGTTTTTAAGTTGATCAATGATAGTCTCACAAATAGCCCTTTTACGGAGCATTATAGCATCCATGATGGGGGTTAAGGATGAGGACTTCATATTGCGTTTGAGTTTGGTTATCAGATGGACTCCGCGGAAGAACAGATTTTTAAAAAGTTCCTTACTGATGTAGCCTTTATCACCAAAGAGCTTTCCGAATAATTTCTTAATAAACCGTTCAATTTTAAGAGGCTTTCTGTCATCCACATTGCCCGGTGTGAGCATAAAATCGATGATTTCACCCGTATCAGCAGTGATAAGATGGAGCTTAAACCCGTAGAACCATCCGATGGAACAATGGCCTCTTTTAGCTAACCCTTCAAATACTTTATGGTTATGGATCCGTCTGTTATGACAGACCCTTAACGGAGTGCTGTCTATAAAACTTATACCTGTACACTGTCCAGTCCCTTGTGTTTTCAGATAAATAGCCATTGGCAGAAGACTTCCACTACAAAGTTCTACCATTCGGTTATAGCTTACCACATCAGGAAAGAAGGAGCGCAAGTGGCCACAAACGTATGTGTTGTAAAAGGTCTTGAAATTTCGATATCCTGAGATCTGGAACAAGACCTGTATAGTCATTACTTCGGATAAAGAAAGCTTACCAGGTTTGTTGCGCTTTTTACTTCCCAGCAATCTTTTTTCCAATTTTGGGACAAAATCCAGACAAAAATCGTCAATGGAACAAAAAATTTCAGTAATTTTAGTAGCAGTTAACATAGGCAGAAATATTAGTTATTTTGTTGATTGTCAATGACTTAATATACTAATTTTCTGCCTTTTTTCTATCAATAAACTACTCTATTTTATATCGAACTCACGTTAAAGTAAGTGAGTAGACTGTCATCACTATCGGAAGTCAAACCTAAAAGCCTATAAATGTGCAATACATACCAATTATCTTCAGCCGGATCTGTAAAACAGTAATTGAATATCGCGGTTGTGTCCTCACCATCCACGGCTATATCGTAGCTTACCGAATCGAGGGGTACTTCAGGCAGCAGCCAGGTGCGTGCCATTATTAGCTGGGAGGTAGCCGGATCAAATACCTCCAGCTGGAATTCCTGGTTAACTTGGACCCCTTCAATGAAGCCCAGATAAACCCCTGAGCTATCACCTATTTCGTCTAATAAGAGTGTGTCATTCCCAGAATGCACGGTCACCATGGCCTGGCCCACTAACAGCTTGCCTAGCGCATCGTCTGATAACTTTTTCGCCTCATCGGCTAAGAGTGCTGAGAAGCTTCGGGTAACAGTTATTATTAGGAGGCCATTTGGAACGAATTGCGAGCCAACCACTAATTTGCTGTGTGCCGGTTGAACTTCTATAAACAAATCCTCAGGTTCACAGGACCAGATAATTAATGGCATGATCAGGTAATATATTGTTTGGGCCAAGCGCTGCATATCAAAAACTGAAGTTATATGAGATTGATGGAATGAAACCAAAGAAACCGGGTTGTACGTACTGAAATGTCTTTCCATTAAACTCAACGCTCACCCGGTATGGGGTAGCCTGGTTGTAGAAATTATAGAGGCCCATCTGCCATTCACTGGTAAACCTCCTTTTAGGTCGCGAGCGGATGATAAAATTCAAGTCCAACCGATGGCTTGGCGACAGTTCTACGGCATTGCGATCAGAATATATTGGAATAAGTTCAATAGCCGTTAGTGAGGCGTTGGGCATCAGGTATTGCCCGGTTTGAGCCGTAAACCTGGCACCCGAGGAATACACCCATACCCACGACAAAGACACGCGTTCGGAAAGGTCCAGCATACCCACAAACGACAGATCGTGCCTGCGATCATACCTGGCAGGGTAGGCATTTCCGCCGTTAAGGCCGTCAAACTCCCGGTCGCTTTTACTTAATGTGTAGCCTATCCAACCGCTAAATGGTCCGCTCCTTTTTCGAATCAGAAATTCCAGCCCATATGAACGTCCTTTGCCGTCTATTAATTCTTCTTCAAAATTATCGTTTAGAAGCAAGCGTGCTCCCTCCTTGTATTCTATCAGCTTGTCCATTGTTTTATAAAACCCTTCCAGGGAAACATTCACCTGCCAGTTGTCTATTCCGTGAAAAATACCCGCCGACCATTGGTGGGAAACCTGCGGCTTTACACCATCCGTTGCGGGATACCACAAATCCGTTGGGAGGATTACGGACGATGAGCTAACCCGGTGCATATATTGCCGCATCAGGCTATAGCTAACCTTGAACGACGTTAATGTTGCCAGTGAATAATTCAGGTTTACCCTTGGTTCAATACCACCATAAAAAGCATCCTCTACACTTGCTGTGGATAGCCTCATTCCATAGTACGCCCTCAGTCTATCGGATAGGTGATGGTCGCTCCCCGCATAAATGGCATACTCCATAGTATTGATAAGAGACCCTTTTTGTGACAATAAGAATTCAGAAATATCACCGCTGGTGTTAATCACATTAGGACGAAAAAAATGGGCTGTCGACTGGAAGCCAAATTCCATCCTTCGATGGGGCGAAAGGTAGTAGTCCCAGCCGGCTTTAAAGGCTACATCTTGGATCTGCGAGGTGATCCGCAATGAATTGTCCACGAAATCACCGTCAATATTGTATTTGAACCTGGTTTGCAGCAATGTAAAATTTACAAACAGCTTATCGTTCGGATAAAGGTGGTTCCAGCGCAGGGCCGTGGTAAAATTGCCCAGGTCAAAGCCGAATGTCAGTTCATTGGTGAACTCATCCTCTTCATCTACCTCTTCCTGAACATCCAATACATCTTTACCTAAATAGGTGCTAAAGTAAAGCCGGTCCCGATCGGAGATGCGGAAGTTCACTTTGGCATTGAGGTCATAGAAAAAATATGGAAGGCTTACCCTTACCAGATTAAAAACTTTGTCGATATAGGTTCTGCGGACGGCGACCATAAACGAAGCTTTCTCCGGGATGATTGGGCCATCCACCATGACACGGGAGGTGAGCAACCCGACGCCGCCTTTTACATTTATTTTCTCCTTATTTCCTTCATACATACGGGTGTCCACTACCGCTGATAATCGCCCGCCGTAATGAGTGGGGAAGCCGCCCTTTATTACTGAAACATCCTTAACAGCATCGGGGTTAAACACGGAGAAAAATCCGAATAGATGTCCCACATTGTAAACCACAGCTTCATCCAGAGTTACCAGGTTTTGGTCGTCAGTCCCTCCTCTCACATACATTCCGGTAGTTCCTTCCGCACCCTTAGAAACACCGGGCATTAGCTGGGCGACTTTTAAGATATCCGCTTCCCCTCCAACGCTGGGTATGATCAATGTTTCCTTGGGCTTAAGAGAGAACACACCCACAAGGGTCGATCTTACTTCGTCTTCAACTACAAAGCTTTCATCACTAACTACTACCTCGTTTAAGGTTTCGGTTTTGGGAGACAGGTTGAAGTCGATCCTCTTTGAACCATGGGGGTATATGATCCGGTGGATGGTTTGGTAACCTAAATATGAAACCCTTAACAAAAGCGTGTCTTGAGGAAGCGTCAATGAGAAAAACCCGTAAGGATTGGTGGTTGTGCCCTGTCTGCTCTTTTTGTCGTAAAGGGTTACGCCTATTAGGGTTTCTCCATTTTCAGCATCATGGACATAACCGCTAAGTGTAGCTTGTGAAAAAGCAACCAATGGAAAAAATGCAAGCGCTAAGATGTATTTGATCATCTTAAGTTGAATCTAAATCCTAATTCAGCTCCGTGGGTCAACATCCACATGGAGACTCTATTGATTTTATAATAGGCTGGTCCCACGGTGTATCCGACCAGGAAATTTACTTGGCGAAAAAGTCGCAATTCCAATGTTAAGGGGAAGCTCAATCGTAAAGAGCCACCTTTATGGCCAAAAAGTTTGGTATGCTCTATTTGATCAAAGCCTGGGGATTTGAGTTCTTCGGCCGTAACAGCAGAGATTGGGATGCCATAGCCAAAAATGGTTCCTGCTCGAATTCGGAAGATTCTGCCTTTTTTTATCTTGTAGTGATAGCCAACGCTTATTCTGAAATACTGTAGTTCACTGCTTAAGCGGTATAAAGAGGAATCTGTTGATCCTTCAAACCAGTTCATTTCCACAACTTCAGTGGCAAGGTTCATTGAAATTTCGTGGCGGTGAGGTATGGAATCTCTTGGAACCAACCGTACGGAAATATTAAATGAAAAGCTCGAGAAGGTCCCGGAATCTTGGTAGTTCGCGGGTGGGGGGGTCAGCAGATTTCCAAAACGGGTTTTGCTTTCCAGTTCTGGGAAAGATACCTCACCGGCATTTCCATTTAGAAATAAAAATTCCAATGCAATTGCCTCTACTTTATAGGGAAGAGTGAGTGGTTGAGCCCACACAGTGCCCACCAGCAGTAACCCTAACAAAAGACACAGTGTGCATTTTTTCATTGGATGTGGGTCGTTATTCCAGAATTCACCCTACCAGGGCAATCCTTCCTGGGCATATGCCACTGCAACGTTTTCAGTATGGTATTTCTCTTAAGACAAACGCGAGGTTCAAACACCCTAAAAAAATCAAGATTTTTTAGGGTGTTTGGTCTAACGTCGATTAGGAAATGAAGTATCTGGGGAGGAGTTTCATCTCGCACCGAGGTCTTCTTGAGCAGGCTTGATGAACTGGATCATACCCTGGAATTCTTATAAAAAAAGTAGTTTTACCGCTTCTGTTATTCACTTAAATTCCCTCCCATCAATTACTGCCTCCAGCTAGGAACCTATCCGGACAGCTCCCAAAACACTAAGGCATAAAGCCCAGGCACCGTCGTTTTATCTGACCCAGGGAGCGCTGCGATGTAAATGGAAAGACTATCGGGACGTCGGGCGGGTTGATAGATTCATCTTTGCTGCTTAAGCTCCATCTCCGGAAAGCACAATCTTCCCGCTTTAGTCCCTCTAACCAGCTCTTCACGTTTTCTTAAAAGTAAAGGGGCTCCACTCCTCCCCGATAAGAGCCAAACAAGCACAGTCCAAAATTTCCCCGAATTGAGATTGCCTGGGAAGAGTCGATCTACGACACTACAGACGAACTGGAATTGGAATTGAGGAATTATTTCAGAAAGTGTAAAGATGATTCAAAGTCTTTTATTGCCGCGCCCCAATTTTCTTTCTGATCATTCGAGTCTCGTTGTTAGTGCGGATTTGCATAGTCATACTTTACTTCGGCATTCAGGTCTGTGTCCTGGTGTGAAAATGTGCCTATGAAGTTTGTCCTTCCCGCACAGCCATTTGGGTGACCTTTACTCCTTTCAGCCACTAAGAGGTTGAACCCGCCTATTTTGCCATGGCCAACCTGAATCAGCCAAAAACCATTCTCCTCATTGATGATGATGATATCCATAACTTCATTTTCGACAAAGTGGTCCAAAATTCCGGTATCCTAGCCACGCTTCACACGTACACATCGGGTCAGGGCGGTCTCGATTTCGTGAAGAGTCATCTTTCCGACCAAGATCTGCCCGACATGATCTTCCTTGACCTGTTCATGCCAGTAATGGACGGATGGGAGTTCTTGCGCGAATATGGTAAGATTCCCCTTAAGAAGAGGCCGACCTTGTTCCTGTTGTCCTCTTCAGCCAACGGCGTCGATGAGGCTAAGGCGAGTAAGCACCCTGAGGTGCGAGCCTTTCTCCCAAAGCCTATCACCATGCAAACACTGGCCAACTTGGCCCTTGAATATTTGGCGGATTAACCCGGTCATGGACCGCCGGACGCAGGCCGATCGCCGAATCTTCTCTCATTAGTAAATCCTCCCCATACAGCAACTCCCTCCTAAAAGCCCTAGCCAGCATACTCTGGGGTAATTTATCAAAATAGCCCCTGGCCTTGGTACAGCGGGATCCTAGGAATAATATGAGATTTTTGGTAAGTGAATTGAAAACCTAATCCCCACAATAGTTAAATCTGAAGAGCCCTCCATAGATTTGATATGTATCTTTATGAATTATATATATCAATTGCTCCCATGATAGGTTTAGAAACAGAAAGATTGATCTTCAGGCAGTGGCAACAAGCAGATTTTGACTCAATCGCTAGATTCTATTCAACTATGGAAACTGCCCACTTCGTTGGAGGAATGAAAAACCCTGAACAGGCTTGGAGACTGATGGCCACCTACATTGGACACTACGTCCTGAAAGGATACTCCTACTTGGCCGTTGACGAAAAAGCTTCAGGAAATTTGATCGGCACCGTTGGGTTATGGAATTCTTATCCATGGCCCGAACCGGAATTAGGTTATTGGCTATTGCCTGAATCTCAAGGCAAAGGTTTTGGGATGGAGGCTGGCTTAGCCGTTAAGAAATTCGCGCTGGAAACGATGAAAGTGGATTCGTTAGTGAGTTACATTCATCCGGCCAACGAACCTTCCAAAAGATTAGCTAAGCGCCTGGGCGCTGATTACGACACCACCATTGAGCTGCTCGACTTTGGACCGCATGAAATCCATAGGTATGGATAGGGACTATGCAAACCACTTAATTTGAAGCAACCATTAGACGCTTTACTGTTGAAATAGCCAGCCCTGGGCATTCCTAGCTCATCTCCCTCCCCCTTCAAAACCAACATCAAGGTGCGGGTTTGGGTGTGAACCTGTGTGGGTGATGAGTTGAATCATCTTCCCGCTTTGGTTCTCCCCTCTTTCCAAACCTACAAAAAGTTGTATGCTATGGATACTTCCTCACCGTTGCCAACGACCCCAAACCAAAACCCAAGACCGAAATAAGCTAGTCGCCGATGCTTAATGGTTTGGTATTTGAAATTTAATTTGAGTTTTGAATTTTGGATTTGGAGTTTGTTGTCCCGATGGCTATCGGGATTGTGATTTGTGATTTCACCGGTAGGAACATTAACACTCCCTTTATATAAAAATGAAAACCATGTTCCGCGGTTATCCGTTAAATAGTTTTGGAAACTCAAAATAACATTAGAGTTTTCTTAGTTTCAGGATTCAGAAATGAAAGAAAAAATGGAAGTAAAGGAAAAAATCATTAATGCCGCTCATGAGCTATTTTTTCAGTACGGCATCAAAAGCATTACAATGGACGAGATAGCCAGGCACCTTTCCATTTCCAAAAAGACGATCTACCAATATTTTAAGGATAAAGACCAGTTGGTTTGCGATTTTACCTATCAGGATTTGATGCACGACAAGGAGGAATGTGAAAAGATCTGTGAGCAGGCGGAAAATTCTCTTGAGGAACTGATTATGGTTTTCAACTTTCACCGTAAAAGGGTCATGAAACTGAATCCTTCACTGCTTTTTGATCTTCGAAAATTCCATCCCAAAGCCTGGCAGATCTTTACTGATTTTAAACAAAATTTCTTCCTGGGCAGTATTGTTGGGATGTTGGAGCGGGGTATTTCAGCAGGATATTTCAGAAAGGAGATCAATCCAGAGATCCTGGCGACTTTAAGGATGGAAGAGTTCCAATTGCCGTTTGACAACGCGGTTTTCCCCCGGGAGCGGTTTGATTTTCGGGAGGTACAAATCCAGATTTTCAATCTTTTCCTAAACGGGATCATGACTTCGCGAGGAAAGGAAGTACTAAATCAATATAAATCCGAAAAATCTTTGATTCAATGAAAGATCTAATTTGCTTTTTTATGACCGGCTTTCTGTCGATGGGCTCTGTTGTCTCGTTGAGCCAGGAGAGAAATGGTTCCCACCTCTTTACTTTGGAGCAGTGTATTGACTACGCTCTGGAATACAATCAAACCCTGAGGGTTGCTGATCTTGAAAGCGAGTCATCCAGGGTAAGGATTCAGGAGTTTCTTTCAGATGGGCTCCCGCAATTGGAAGGTGGTGTAGATCTTGCAAATAATTTTAAAGTGCCGACCTCGTTTATTCCGGCCATATTCTTTGATCCCAACGCCGGAGAAGGTGATTTTATTCCGGTTCAGTTTGGCACCCAATATCTCGGGAGAGCCTCGGTCGACTTAACGCAGATGATTTTTGACGGAGCATTCTTCATCGGAATGGCCGGGGCAAGAACGTTTTCCGAACTTAGAGAAAGGGAATTAGTTAGAACAGAGATTGAGGTTATAGAGTCCGTGACCAAGGCCTATTATAACCTTCTGGTGGCTCAGGCCCGCTATGAACTCATTGAAAAGAACTATGGCAGGCTGGATACTCTCCTAGAGGAAACCAGGTCCATATACGAAAATGGGTTTGCCGAAAAGATGGACGTTAACCGGATCCAGGTTGAGTTTAACAACATGGCGGTAGCTAAAAAGAATGAGCGTGAACTTTTGAAAGTAAGCAACGCCCTCCTCAAATTTCAGATGGGAATGCCTATAAAGCAGAATTTAACACCGGCTGAAAAAATCGAAGTTTTGGAATTTGATCTCGAAAAACTGCAAGTTGAGGACTTCAATTTCCAACGAAGGATCGAATACGCTATTCTGCAAACCCAGCGAGACCTTAAAATGATTGAAATGAAGTATACCAAAGTACAGTACTTCCCCACAATTGATTTTTATGGTTCCCTGGGGGCCAACGTTGGATCACAAAGTGCTGGCGATCTTTTTAATACGGAGAGGTGGTTCGGTTTGGGCTTCTACGGTTTGCGTATGAATGTCCCAATATTTGATGGCATGAGAAAGCGGAGCATAATTCAGCAAAACAGACTTCAGTTACAACAAATCGATTATCAGGTATCCCGGTTGGAAAATAATATCAATTTTGAAATTCAGGATTCGCAAACCAGGTTGTTCAACAACATAGAAAATATGAGAACCCAAAAGGACAACATGGCGCTTGCCAACGAGGTTTTTATTACCGCCAAGGCCAAGTATCAAGAGGGGCTTGGGTCCAATTTAGAGGTAATTGATGCCGGTGCTGCCTACAAGGAAGCCCAGATTAATTACTATGATGCCATTTTTGTGGCGTTAATATCAAAAGTTGACCTGGATAAAGCTTTGGGGTTATTAACAGACACGAATTTTTGAAAATATCAAGGAAAAAAATGAAAATTCAATTATTGCTGATTTTATTGATGATCACTCAGATTGGCTGCAGTTGGAGCGAAGCCGAAAAATCGTCCATTGAGAAAATGAAACAGGAACTCGGCGAACTTAAAGGGCAATCAAGGGAATTGGATGAAAAAATACAAAACCTTGAGAAAGCTATCGAAAACCAAGATCCGGATTTCTCAAGTGACCGCAGTAATGCTACCCTGGTCTCCGCCATTCCGGTGGAAGTCCGTGACTTTGAGCACAAGATCGAAGTTAGAGGGTCCGTTGAGTCCCGCAAAAATATTATGATCAGCTCTGAGGTGATGGGTAAGATTGAATCTGTATATGCCAGGGAAGGACAGAAGGTGAAAAAAGGGGATTTGCTAATGGCACTGAACTCCCAGGTTACACGGAACAAAATCGCAGAGCTGCAAACAAGCCTGGAACTTGCAGAGACCATTTACCGGAGAAGGGGAAATTTGTGGAACCGAAATATTGGTTCGGAAATCCAATACTTAGAGGCTAAAAATAATAAGGAATCGATCGAAAGGAGATTATCGACCGAATATTCGGAGTTGGCCAAAACCAGGATAAAGGCCCCTTTTAATGGGGTTTTAGATGAAATTCCGGTAAGGGAAGGGGAGATGGCCCAACCTGGAATTCCACTTGTCAGGGTCGTAAGTCAGGACGATATGTACATCGAAGCCGATATCTCGGAAAGATATATTGGACGCTTTGAACCCGGAGACAGTGGCGAGGTTTATTTTCCGGCATTGGATCTTAGAATCATCTCAACGATTAGTGCCCTGGGTCAGGTGATCAACAGGGATAACCGGACATTTTCGGTTGAGATAAAGCTTCCCAGGATGGACATCGAGTTCAAACCTAATTTGGTGGCAGTCGTGAAGTTACGTGATTACCATAATCCGGTGGCAAAAGTAGTACCAACAAATATCATTCAGCAGGATGGCCGGGGCGATTTCATTTATTTGGTGGAAGCTGAGGAAGGTAATGTAAAGGCTAAAAAAAATTACATTGAACTGGGAGTTTCATATAATAAAAATACCGAAGTGGTAGCCGGTTTAACCGGAACCGAAACCGTGATTTTCAAGGGCGTCAGGGAAGTAAGTGATGGGGTCCGGGTGCAAATTGCCCAAGAGCCTTCTGACAATGAGTTTTCTGACGTTTCAAATACAGAATTGGAAAATGCAGGATCCGAATAAGCCTAAATCGACCTTTTTTAAGGAATTCAAGCTAACCACTGTTTCGGTAAAGAACAGGACCACTGTTTTTGTTCTCACCTTTATCGTGGTGATACTGGGAGTTACTTCTTATATCACCTTACCCAAGGAAACTTACCCCGAAGTTGAGATTCCCACAATTTATATTGGAACCATTCATCCCGGCAATTCCCCGGTAGACATTGAAAACCTGATCACCCGGCCCATTGAGAAGGAGCTGAATACTATTTCCGAAGCGGACAATATCAAATCGGTGTCGGTGCAGGACTATTCCACCATCATTGTGGAGTTCACTACCGGAACGTTGGTTTCCGATGGCTTGGTAAAGGTGAAGGACGCTGTGGATAAAGCCAAGCCTGAGTTACCTGGTGATCTGGAGGAAGAACCGAATGTATTTGAGATCAACTTTTCCGAATTTCCGATCCTCAACATAAACCTGTCGGGAAATTACACCCTGGAGGAACTCAATGACTATGCGGAATATATTAAAGAGGAGATAGAGAAATTTTCCCAAATATCAAAAGTTGAGATCAGGGGAGTGGATGAGCGGGAGGTGAAGATAAATGCCAATCCTCATGCCATGGAAGCCCGCCAGGTGAATTTCGGGGATATAGAGGACGCGGTCAGGTCAGAGAATGTCACCCTCTCTGGGGGAAACGTTCTGAGTGAAGGGATTCGCCGGAGCACCAGGGTACTGGGAGAATTTGATGATCCCTATCAACTGGAAGACATCGTTGTGAAGCAGGAGGAAGGAAATATCGTCTATCTGAAAGATATTGCCACCGTCGACTTTGATTACAAGGAAAAGCAAAACTATGCCCGCCTGGAAAGAGAACCGGTAGTAATGGTGGATGTGGTCAAGCGAAGCGGGGAAAATTTGCTTGTTCTCACCGAAAAGATCTACCAGGCCCTTGACCAGGCCAAGGCCGAAGTCTTTCCTGCAGATCTGAAAGTGACGATCACCAATGATCAATCCGAGTGGACCCGGAAGATGGTCTCCAATTTGGAGAACAATATTATTTTCGGGGTGATTCTGGTGGTCCTGGTGTTGCTCTTTTTCCTTGGTACCAGAAACGCCCTGTTTGTAGGTATTGCCATTCCCCTTTCCATGTTTGTATCGTTTATGATCCTGGGGGCTTTAGGGATCACTATCAACATGATGGTCCTGTTCTCCTTGATCATGGCCTTGGGTATGCTGGTCGACAATGGGATTGTGGTTGTTGAGAACGTATACCGGCTGATGGAGGAAGGCCTTCAACCCATCCAGGCAACAATAAGAGGGGTAAGTGAGGTGGCCCTGCCGGTCATTGCCTCCACTGCCACCACCTTAGCGGCGTTTTTGCCCCTGGCATTTTGGCCGGGTATCATGGGCGAATTTATGAAGTACCTGCCGATCACCCTGATCATTACCCTGGGATCCTCTTTATTTGTGGCCCTGATCATAAATCCGGTGTTGGTTTCATCATTCATGAGGGTTGACCAGGGTTTGACCCTAAATCATCGAAAGCTGATCCGGAACAATCTGATTGTCATTGCCGCAGGAGCGTTCTTTTTAATGGTCAAAATTTTTGTTCTGGGCAATCTGATGATCCTTTTGGGCCTGATAGTGCTCATGAATGTGTATATACTATCACCCTTGTCAAGACGCTTTCGCCAGTATTTCCTTCCCTGGCTGGAAAATTCCTATGTTAAAATACTACGGTTTGCGTTGATGGGATATAGGCCGGCTGTATTCCTGATCGCAACCGTCGTGGCCCTTTTTGGTTCGGTTGTCCTGATGGGCATCCTCACCCCCAAGGTGATCTTCTTCCCCATCAATCAACCCAAGATGGCCAATATATTCATCGAATTTCCGATTGGAGGTGATATTGAAGTCACCAACAGCTTTACCGAGGAAATTGAGGAGAAAGTGATGGCCATTATCGAGCCTTACCAGTATATGGTGGAATCTGTGACTGCCAACGTAGGCCAGGGCACTGCCGATCCCAGTGACATTTTTGCAAGCCAGAGTGACTCGCCCCACCGCTCCCGGATTACGGTGAATTTTGTGGATTTTGAGTACCGGAGGGGAATTAAGACTTCCGATGTGCTGGAGGATATCCGGGATGGCATCAAAGGTTATCCCGGGGTGACCATCACCGTTGACAAAGATGCAGCCGGGCCTCCGGTCGGAAAGCCCATTAGCATCGAGGTTTCCGGAGAAGACTATCCCACCTTGATTGCCCTGACCGAAAGAATGAAAAACTTTATCGTCAATTCCGGTATTGAAGGTATCGAAAAGTTAAAGACAGATCTGGAAACCGGTAAACCCGAGTTGATCGTTGATATCGACCGGGAAAAGGCCCGCCGGTTCGGGTTGTCCACCTGGGGGGTGGCCAATGAGATCAGAACCTCTCTGTTCGGCAAGGAGATCTCCAAATTCAAGCAGGGTGAGGATGATTACGAGATCCAGTTAAGATTAAGCGATCAGTTTCGCTACGATATAGATGCCCTGATGAACAAAAACATCACCTTCCGGGATCAGGTGGATGGCAAGATGCACCAGGTGCCTATTTCCGCAGTAGCCAGGGCCCAGTTGAGCTCCACCCTGGGCTCGGTGAAAAGAAAGGACATGGACCGGCTGGTGACCTTAAGTTCCAACGTTCGCCAGGGATTTAATGCTACCGAGATCAACGATCAAATAAAGGAGCTGCTGGCCGACTTCAAGATTCCTCCCGGTTACGAAGTGAAGTTTACCGGGGAGCAGGAAAAACAGGCCGAGGAACTCGCTTTCCTGAGCAGGGCCCTGATGATTGCCATATTCATCATCTTCCTGATTATTGTGGCCCAGTTCAATAAGGTGACCGCCCCCTTTATCATCATGACTTCAGTGATTTTCTCCACCATCGGTGTTTTCCTGGGGCTGGTGATCTTCCAGATGGACTTTGTGATCATTATGACGATGATCGGAATCATTTCCCTGGCCGGGGTGGTAGTGAACAATGCCATTGTCTTGATCGATTTTATCGAACTGATCCGCCGCCGCCGGAGGGAAGACCTGAATGTGGACCACCTTCCCCTGGATGAGATCGTGAATTCCATCGTACATGCCGGTAAAACCAGGCTCAGGCCGGTGCTGCTGACCGCCATTACCACCATTTTGGGTTTGATCCCCTTAGCGGTGGGCATCAACTTCGATTTCGTCAATTTCTTCTCCCAGTATGAACCTGATTTTTACATAGGCGGCGATAATGTCATCTTCTGGGGCCCCATGTCCTGGACCATCATTTTCGGATTGTCGTTCGCTACCTTCCTTACCCTGGTAATCGTGCCGGTCATGTACATACTGACCGATAGGCTCAATCATAAATTGGGATTGAGTCGACATTGATCAGGTCAGGTTTCTTAGCATCAAAACGAAAGCCATTTTCCAAGTCAGGAAGTAATTGATGGGATTGCCGTTCCCAAAATATCCGCGCGCTGTCGAATCTGATAGGATCGCATTTCCAGGATGCGGCCAAAGCTCCGTTCCGAGCATTCCGGGTGATTATCTGGCCGAATTAAGAAAGATCTGTATTTTCCCGAATTACCGAAAATTCGCCTCCATAGATCGCCTCTGGGCGACGATCTCACCTAAGACCATATCCTGGGACCCTTTTTGCGCATTTCTTGAACCTTTTTTCCCAAAATAAACAGTAAACCTAAATGGATTCTAAATTGGCTTAAATCTGAAAAAGAATTAAAATCTAAAATCTATGACTCTTTTCACATCATCTCGGGAGAAGCGACTTTGGCTTTATACATTATTTGTATTGGTTGCAATTATTTCGACCCTTGTTTTCGGTCATCCTCTTGTCGGAATACTTGGCAATCAAGATATACAAGCTGCTATCGTAATGCTCGGCATGATGCTTATTGGAGCAACCATTTTAGTACACGGTCTAAAAACACGACCAAGAAAAACTGAAACTGCAATTTGGCTAGGTCTCACAGCAGTTTACCTCTTGTTTTTTCTCAGATTGGGACTTCCTGAGCGAAGCCACATTATGGAATATAGTGTGTTGGCAATTTTCATTCACAGGGCACTAATTGAACGAGTAAGTCAAGGGAATCAAGTCCTGAAGCCTGCCTTGCTTGCTTTCGTGGCTACTCTCATAATAGGAGTGCTTGATGAATGTATTCAAATATTTCTGCCAAGTCGCGTATTTGATCCGCTCGATATACTGTTTAATGGTCTCGCGGGGTTATTGGCTATTGGGTCAAGCGTGGCGCTGCAATGGGTACGAAAAAAGATAAGTAAGAACTAATTAATTAATCGAAATATATATTATCATTAGAAAAAAAACAGCACACAACTAAAGTGCAAAACGGCAATAGCGGCTTTGCGCCGCTGCTACGTTTGCACAAACCATTGTTAGCTGCAAGCAGTAAAAAAGCCATCAAAAAGACGTAATGATCCGCAAAATTGTAAATAGGAAATTTGCCTCTATCACTTCTATTCTCATTTTGTTAATTATCATTGTTTTTCATTTACTGGTATTGATAGGAGTTTTCCCTTATGAGATCGTTTGGGGAGGTAAACTTCAAAGCAAATTTCAAATGTTTGTTTTTGAGGCCATCTCAATTGTCATTAACCTAATCATAATACTTATTATTTTGATAAGAGAGAAATTTGTGAGACATGTAACCCCAAAAGTTGGTTTGATAGGAATCTGGATCGTATTTGGAGTATTCGTTCTTAATACTATAGGCAACTTATTTGCAACTGAGGATCTTGAACGATATATTTTTACTCCAGTAACTTTATTATTATCAATCTTTATATTAAGACTTGCGGTAAAGGACTAAATAACGCCAGCAGGTAACAATTGAGCTTCAATGATGCGAAGCAGGCTTGGGTTCATTAGAGCGGATGTTGGACTCCTACCAAGGATAGCGGGTTTAAGCCCAAGGACCCTGATGAAGCCCATCAAAAGGAGGGATTAACGATGATATCAAAATACATACCTTCCTGATCGTCAATTTCGGAACATCTTATCTGTTATTTCTTTGTTTCCCTCAAATGAGGTGCCTCCTTTTTTTTCAGATTATAGATCATAATGCAACCAAAGCCATCAAGATCCCACTGAGGGTTAAGTGGAGCAGAAATTCTAAATCAGAGACCTTGGATAACTCATAAAATTCCGATCGTTAATTAAAATCCAGGCCACAACCCCAAACAAAAATCCCCTGATTATATTTCAGGGCCTCCACCTCGGCTTTCAAAGTGCCACTTTGTCTCTTCGACCGGCCACGGGCCGGCCACGGGCCACCCGGCTTTGCCCCTCAGCGGGGTTCAATAACTGGAGTCGTTTTTGCTCCTCGGGGGGATTGGTTGGAGACAGTAAACCCTGTGCAACCCATGGGGTTGCCTATTTCTTCTAAACTTGCCAAATTGAACGTGTAATCAATATAAAATCAAACCCACGAACCACTATGGCTAGGTTCCTGATATTAATCCTTTCGGTGTCCTTGGGCGGTTGTTACAGCCTGGTCGTGGTAAACAAGCAGTTGCCCCCCGAAATCCTTCTTCCCACGGATAAGGCTGAGATCCTTTTTGTCAGTCGGTTTGACACCACCCGGTTGGAATTTGCTAATGAAAACAAAGCTGAGGTTTTCGCCCTGGGAGCACGCAATCTTGTTCTCGGACTGAAGTGGGGATATGATGCCGATGATCATTTCCACCTTTTCCTTTCCGACACCCTGTTATCCGGGATGGCTTCCTTGGGGCCTGTTTCTGACCTTCAGCCTAAGTTGGTGCGAACCCTGTGTGAGCTGTATGATCGGGAATACCTTCAGACCCTCGATGCATATACGCTTTATTTCGATCAGGAGATGGAGGTAACGGAAAATCAGGACGGCTCAAAGGACCGAAGAGCGTATTACGACCTGATAGTGGTTTCCTATTTCACCATTTACAACCAAAACGGGGTGGCCATAGCTCATTTCATGGAGAAAGGACGTGAATTTTATGACGATCGATCCGTATACAGTGGCTTGTTGGCTGCCGGTCCGTCAATGGGGAAGGCCGATCTGTGGGCTGCAAGAATTTCCCGGCAGGTCGGAATGAACTTCATGAGCAATTTTTACCCCCAGTCGATTGTCGTAGATCGAAAATTTTTTAACACCCAAGAGCTTGAAACAGCCTATGAAGCGTTCCTGGCAGAAGATTGGAACCGTGCAGAAGAGGAGCTTCTGCGACACAGTGAGAACCGGGATCCCAAGATCTCGGGGCGGTCAGTCTATAATCTGGCCGTATTGTATGAAAATTTAGGAAGACTTGATGAAATGGACTACTGGTATGGAAAGTCAAAGCAGCTACTTGGGTCCAAAACACCCGATCTGACAACGCCGGAAGGCGGGCTTTGATTATTTGATCAGGCCTGAAGCCCACGGACTCTTAAATGTCCGAGCTTGACACTGTGGTGGCCTCGGACAGCGCTTGTGCGTATTCTTCATGTCCCCGCTTTCCATCGTATCATTTTCGGGTATTATTGTATCATATTATATCACCAGGCATAACCTGGCCGGGTACCACCCGCTATTACAATGATGTTCGCCGGTTGTAAGATGAGCGGAAAAGTCCGTGCTAGTTTGGGCCGGTGCGCAGATGATACAGACAATATTCCATTTTCTCCATTTTAGTTCCAGACACCGCCAGGGTTTTGTTCCGGTCATGGACCGGTTTTATAGGCCAAGGATTGTTAGCGTTGGTAAGATGTGCAGTCAGGGCGTTGACTTATTCCGCTTAAATTTCCCAAGTGCAAAGACCATCCCTTGTCTAATTTCGCGCGAAAGTTTGCGCCAAAGCCCAGTCTCAATATTTGGTTACTATCTATGTTATTCTTGACTCAATCAAGGTACCTGTAAAAAGTAGCTCTACTTACATGAAGCTGTTTCAAAATATCTGATATGATAGCTGCTGCTGTTGATATAAATGATGAGCAGCCCAGGCTTTAGTTTTTGCTTCATCAGTTAGACCAGGTTTTCTATTCGGTTTTCTCAAAACCAATATTATAGGATGGATGGCATAAGATGCCAAGACCATCCTCGATCTGGAAATACCAGGCAATGGGATGGCTTGTGAAGTCCAAGGACGCATAAGATGTCAGTCTCTCGCGAACACAGCCACATTCAACGTAACTTGTTAGCTTTACATAATTGAAATCGACAAGATAAAATGAGCAAAGAGGAAATATTGACGATTCTGCAAGTTTTAAAATCTAAGATTGAGGCTGTCAATCAAGTAAAGGATAATAGCTCAGACGAAGCCAGGGAATTTCACAACCAAATTATCAACTCTATGGCCAGATTTAAGATGTTTATAGCCAGGAAACACGAATGAACAAATACCACTTTGAGAAATTTACAGGAGTAATTGATTTCATAAGTCGTCTTCAAAGGATTATGATATATCCTCTTGTTGCGCTTGTATGCATAACCTGCATAGATATCATTGCAAGGTCTGTATTTAATGCACCCTTAATATGGGCCTACGATGTTGAGACACAACTATTTGCAGGGCTAATCACCTTATGTTGGGCATACTCTTTGCAAAAAGGTGCTCAGGTAAGGATTTCAGTAATGCCGGATAAATTCTTGTCGCCTCGAGGCCGTGATATTATCATGATCATTAATTATCTCATATTCTTCTTTCCCTTTGTTACTATCCTCTTTATCTATGGAAGCAGTTATGCATGGGATTCATGGTCAGTAAGAGAGGTGAGTACAATAACTCCCTGGCAACCCATAGTATATCCTATCAAAGCGACAATTCCATTGGCAGCATCTATGCTTTTTTTACAAGGGGTATCAGAAACAATTAAACATATTGTATCAGCAATGAAAGCAGGCGCCAGGTGAGTGCAGAATGGCTTATTGTATGCATGATCGTATCGCTAGTAGTGGGGCTACTTATGGGAGGTCACTTGGCCGTGGTATTAGGAAGTGTTGGAATTGTTTTTGGCATTATAGGTTGGGGACCAAGTATATTACCTGTATTCTCTACACGGGTGTATGGCGTCATGACAGACTATCTTTTGATTGCAGTACCCTTATTTATTTTTATGGGATTTGTCATTTCAATGTCTGGATTGGCAGAAGATTTGTATGCTGCAGTCGATATTGTATCTAAAAAGATAAAGGGGGGGATGGTGGTCGCTACGGTTTTATTTGGAGCTGTATTTGCCATGTGTACGGGGGTTGTTGCAGCATCTATTATTACTGCAGGTGTATTATGCCTTCCCCCGATGTTACAAAGAGGATATCCAAAGGGCATTTCGCTTGGAGCTGTCGGGGCAGGGGGAACCTTGGGCATATTAATTCCACCTAGTGTCATGATTGTATTTTATGCTTCCGAAACAGGCCTCTCTACGGGAAAGTTATTCGCTGCAGCTTATGCGCCGGGTATGTTATTAGCGCTTTTATTTATCCTATATATTGTGGTGAGATTCACCATAGAACAAGAACCTGATAGAGGGCGGATGCAGGTTGTAGAAGATACAGATGAATCATCCAATCCGGAAAAATCAAGTTTATTAAAAATATTGGGGTCAGCGGTTCTGTTATTTGGGTTGATCTTCTCCGTAGTTGGAACCATTATTGGCGGTATCGCAACGCCTACGGAGGCCTCTGCTGCAGGTGCTATGGGTGCCTTAATTATTGCACTTTGCTATGGTCGGCTCAATGTGAATATGGTGAAAGAAAGTGCATTGAAGACAATTTCTACAGTTGGAATGGTGGGCTTATTGCTTGTAGGTTCACTTGCATTTTCTTCTGCATTTCTTGGATTAGGGGCAAACCATATTGTAGCTGATCTTATCCTATGCGTAAGTTCTAATCCAAATGTGGTGCTTGTTATTATGCTAAGTATATTGTTTTTCTTAGGGATGTTGCTTGATTGGATTCCCATTTTTTATATCACATTGCCTGTATTCATTCCCATATCCGAGCAAATGGGTTGGAATCCTGTATGGTTTGCTATCGTCATTTGTGTAACCCTACAAACAGCTTGGCTCACACCTCCTTTTGGATTTGCTTTGTTTTTCCTAAAGGGAATCGCCCCTCCGGGAGTAACATATATGGATATAATAAAAGGATCTTTTCCTTTCATGCTTGTACAAATTCTCGGCGTAATTATTTTAATCATATTTCCTAAACTTGTGACCTTTTTACCTGACTTACTGATGAATTAATCGATAGCATATATATTTTTCATCTGCCAACAGTCCAAAGAGACTATTTTAGAATCCTGTCCTTGAGACAATACCGAAACTAAAGTGCTATCAGCTCTCCCCGGATAGACCCTTACGGATAGACATTGTCTATCATTTACAAATACTTCGACTACACTACGATCAATAAAAATCCTCAAATCTACCAACTCACCTTCTTTAATTAGCACAGGTGCTGATTCAGGAGGTCTCGATATGACATCTGGTAACATAGATGCATGAGATGTATCTATGCTAATGATGCTCTCATATCTAGTAAGAGCTGATATCTGTGTTGACATAACCCTATTGGCTCTAATGTCATCAATAGGAGTCCGATATTTAAATCCTCTATTATTAAAAAAAGAAATTCTTGTGTACTCCTCTTTATCAGGTGAGCATAACACATCAATTTCAAGATGAGAAGCTAACATTGGCTCATATACTATTTGCATTTCGATTGCATTCCCCTGAATACTGTCGAGAAATTCTTTCTTGTTCCTATATAGAATTCTAGAGTCTATATGGACATGACTCTTTCGCAATGATTCAATATTTCCAGCAGGCTGCATTTTTATATCATACTTGCCGTCAAGCGATAATCTTCTCGGCAAGGTCATAATCTGATCCCAATCCTTATTGCTTGGTTCGGGGGCTACTATAGTTCCTTGAAAATAATCTTTTAAATATGAGTTTAATTGATGCGTTGGTTTTCCCGGATTCATATTAAAAATTACAATTAAGTCTTCTCCATCTACCGCTACACTGGGAGCATGAATTCCACTTGGAAAAGTCGCATTGAAATTAAATTTACCGTGAGAGTCGACAATGAACTTATCCCTTTTTTTGTCGTAATCACCAAGTAAATATTGGCCTCCACTCATATGACTAAAGAAAATAAGCGCATGCCTATTCCCAAATGGGAAAAAATACGGGCATGCACCATCGTCACCTAGAAGAGTAAATCTGTCGCCTTCAATAAATGGATGAAGGTATTCCCAGTTTACTAAATCTGCTGAGCGAAATAAAAAGTTCGTTGCTACGTGTTTTCCTTCTGGTCTGAATTCTTCTATACCAGCAGATATAGAATAATAATAGTCATCCTTTTTCCAAATGCATGGATCAAATATGCCATACTCAAATCCTTTTTCCCCTTCATCTGGAAATGGAATTACTGCATGATTAGTAAGTTTATCCCAGTTCAGAAGCAATGGATCGCGGGATACTGCTACCATGTTACCTATTCCATTCCCATGATACATGGCAATGACTCGATCCTCCTCAACCCAGGTAGTACCAGAATAGGAAGCATTTTCAGGTCCTGGATAAATTGCATAGGGTAATTCTTTCCAATTAATCAGATCCTCACTTATTGCATGTCCCCAATGTGATCTTGTCTCTTCCGGGGGAAATGCTTGATAAAATAAGTGCCATGACCCTTGCCAAAAACAAAGCCCATTAGGGTCATTAAGAGCATTTTCAGAATTTACATAATGATACAGGGGTCTATACGGATCATCTTCTTTATCCTTTCTTGCCTTTTCCATTCTCTTCATCAGGGCATTATCCTGTAATTCCTTTATCTGTCTTTCCTTTATCTGTGAGAATTGAAACTTCGGCGTTTTTGATTGAGGATACTCTATTTGTTTCATTTATATTGTCCTTTATTCTATAAAAAGTAACTCCAATACTTTCATAATGTTCCGTAATTATAATGATTGTCATAGTGTTATTTCAAGCGTAGTACTGTTTACTTCAGTAATCCTCTTGTCTTGTAGCAATGAATCAGGGCAGGGAGGATTAGTAAAAAATTCCTCAGTTCAAGTCATTGCATGGAAGGTTGGCGCTACACATCCAGCTAACTCATCAGTGTATATGGCATTAGAAGATTTAGCAAAAAAAGTTAGCGAGCTCAGTAATGGAAGACTAGTGCTTGAGACATATCCTGCCGATGCAATTGTTCCTTCAACAGAAACATATCCTTCACTTGTGAATGGTGTATTTGACGCAGCATTATTTTTTGGTACATCGATAGAAGGAAGAAACTCAGCATGGTCGCTTGCTAATCATACGCCAATGGGATTTGAAGACAGAGATGCCATTCAAATGTGGTATTATACTGATGATGGTATAGAAATGATTAACGAGTTGAGTGCAAAAGATAATGTAAAAGTAGAGCCATTTGTAGCCCAAGGAATGGAAATGGGAATGTTTTGTAGAGAACCAGTCAGATCGCTTGCAGATTTAGAAGGTAAAAAATTACGTATAGGACCAGGACCACATACTGCAGTTTTTAGAAAATTTGGAGTTGAGACATTGGCTTTGGCATATCAAGAAACATATTCAGGCCTTGATAGAGGTGTTATTGATTGTGCAGAATGGGATGTTCCTTTCTCAAACTACCAAATGAAGTTGCATGAGGTAGGTCCTTATCTACTTTATCCTGCATGGTGGCAACCAAGTGCAATTTCTTTGATTGGTACAAGTCAGGAATCTTATGAAAAACTTCCAAAGGACTTAAAGGCAATTTGGGACACCACAGTAAGAGAAATTGGATTAGAATGGTCATTAAAATCTAAGGTACTAGATATTGAGAAAATGGAACTTATGTCTAAGGAATTAAAAGAAATTAACACGATTCCACCTGAGGAAATGGAAAAGATTAAGGTGGCAGTAAAAGACGTGCTGGCAGAATATGCAAGTAAAAACCCTGAGTATAAAAAGATATGGGAATCACAACAAAGTTTCAGAGAAAAATATAATAAATTCCCTGCACTATTTCGTTTTCCCCAAGAATAAAGCTCTTAGGGCTATTCTCCTGACCCAAAGGGCTCTAACAAGCTTTCAGGTTTTTTCCCTCCCCCCTCCCTTTTTCTCACAACGGCGATTCAGAGTGTGGGTTTAATTGTGAGCCTGCCTACCAAGTGTAACGGATCGCCTAATTCATGAGCTCCAATTTAGTATCTCCGCTTTAGTGAAGTCCTCCAAGCACTTCCAAAATCCCCCGCCCGTCGTGACAAAAGGCATATAATGTAACTTTGGTAAAGTTGCACATTTGTTAGGATTCATTTACAGAAACGAAAGCATGAAATTTTTAATTCGATTGATCCCTTTTATGGTACTACTCTCCTGCACTAACTCAAAATCTGATAAAAATGAATGGGTATCACTTTGGAATGGAAAGGATTTAACTGGCTGGCATACCTATTTTGCAAGTCCCTTTTCCGGAATGGATAAGAATCAAAGCGGTTTTCTGGGTCTGAATAATCTCTCACAAGACGTAATTAAAGTAGTCACATTGGAAGATGGCAATGCGATTAGAATCTCAGGTGTTGCGTGGGGAATGATGTTTACTAAAGAAGAGTATGGCAATTATCATCTCAAACTAAAAGTCAAATGGGGCAATGAAATGCATGTACCTAGAGAAAATGGACCCAGAGATAGTGGCTTACTATATCACGGATTTGGTGAACCCGGATCTGCAGCTGTCTGGATGAGCTCCCAAGAATTGCAAATTCAGGAAGGTGATATGGGAGACTACTGGCCAACAGGGGATATAGAAATTGACGTACCTAGCAAACTTAGGGATAGTTTATTTTATCAATATCACGAACAATACAAGCTTCGCACCTATTACTTTGCTGAAATAATTGAAGAAGGTTTATTAGATAGTTTGGCAAAACGAAGAGTTATAAAGTTTTCTGATAAGGAGAATCCTCAGGGAGAATGGAATGAAATAGAGTTAATCTGTTACGGAGATTCGAGTATTCATATGGTTAATGGTTCGGTTGTAATGCGTTTATTCAATTCTCGAAAGATGAGTGATAAAGGTCCTGTAGCGTCTGGAAAAATAATACTTCAATCGGAAGGGGCGGAAGTTTATTATAAGGACATACGCCTGAAATATATTGACAAAATGCCAGAGTTATAAGGTATTCCAGTTAATCAATAAAAGAATCCTAACAAATGCTAAAATGAATATGCGAACTGAGCTATTCGAAAAGTATCTACAGATATCAAACTTAAGTGCTCCTAGCAATTGGGGCGCACACTCATTTTAGCTAGACGTTGTGTGCAACTAAAAAAAGAAATGACTACAGAAATATTAACAAAGGAGTTTGAGGATTTCAAAGGACAACTAAAGTCCTACATTTTACGAATAACCGTAGGTGTTCAAGACACAGAGGACATTCTTCAGAACACTTACATTAAAGCTCATTCAAAACTGGACACCTTTAAGGGCGAATCCTCTCTAAAAACATGGGTCTTTGCTATTGCCTCCAATCTAGCAATGGACTTTTTGAAATCAAAGAAACGCTGGACAGAAAACACGACTGACATTTGCAAAGAGGCTGCCATGCAGAATCAAGAGTTTTTTCAGGAAGCCCTGCAAATCAGGGAAACATCACCACAAGGTCATTTCGAGATAAAGGAACATATTACTTTTTGTTTCACTTGCGTTTCCAAATCGCTTCCCCTGGAGCAGCAATTGGCGTTGCTTCTCAAAGAGGTGTATGAATTCAAAGTGAAGGAAATAGCTCAAATCCTTGACCAAACGGAGGCTATGGTAAAATACTACTTACATGTGGGGCGCAGCAAAATGATTGAAGTTTTTGACCATCGTTGCTCTCTAATCAACAAAAAAGGAGTCTGCCATCAATGCACTGAACTAAATGGGATTTTCAATCCAAAGCAAAATGCACAGGAAGAGCTGGTAAAAATTCAAATGGTGAGAGATGCCAGTATAAAAGACAAAAAGGAACTATTTGACTTGCGGATGAACATCCTTAAAGAAATCGACCCATTTGACTCGCCCGCTGCAGAATTGCAACTACATCATTTAGAGCACAATAGACAGGTAATGGAAGGGTATTTGATAAAAAGTTAACCGCTTTGCCTATCATTTTGAATTGCCCAATCGTCAAAAGACCAAAAACAATTTCACAACGAAAAAACTAACACTAATTCTATTGCTTATGAACACCGTAGCGACAATGGGACAGAACGGCAAGGCCGCAACAATCAAGAAAACATTTAACCGAGAAACCACAGTAGGTATCAATATTCAAACAGATGCCGCTATCATTTGGACATTGCTTACGAATGCTTCCGATTTTCCGAGATGGAACTCCACCATAGTTTCGCTGGAAGGGGAAATAAAGAAGGGTGGAAAAATCAAACTGAAATCAACCCTTGATGAAAAGCGAACATTCAAGTTAAAGGTGAAAGAATTTGAACCGGAAAAACGAATGGTTTGGGGAGATGGAAAGGGAAACAGGGTTTACACAATCACAAAAAATAACAACGGTGGGATGACCTTCACCATGACCGAGAAAATAGGTGGGTTGATGTTTCCTATGTACGCCAAGTACATTCCGCCAATTGACGAAACATTCGAGCAGTTTGCAGCCGACCTCAAAAAAGAAGCAGAAACGATTTCACAAACCAAATAAACTGACAACCATGAACTATAAAGAAAAAATAGGAACTAAAGACAATCCTCTAACCCTCAAAACACCACCTCTTTCATCTGAATACACCATGCACGTTGACGAAAAAGACGGGCAAGAGATTCTTGTTTGCACAGTAAAATCAACAGTTCTGCACTACGACATCCGTTGCCTTAAGGATCTTCATACCATGCTGAAAGAACATGGTGACTGGATGGAACTGGGAAGCAAAGACGAGAAGGCGGACACCGGAGAAGGAACTGTGGAGCATTGGGGTCGTTCAACAAATAATCCAGTGGGCGGTTGGTACGGACTGAAAAAAGGGTTCAAGGGACGTTTTGGCATGTATATTCCACCCTTAATGGAAGTGCTTGGACTTGCAGAAGTAACACATGACAAAAGGGGCAATAAAATGAAAGCAAAATAAAAAAAGCTGCACACAACTAAGTATAAAATACATAGGGCAGACAAGGGTTTCAGAGAGTTAAGTGCTTTCAATTAGCATTTATCTCGGTTGAGGAAAGTGCTCATAAAGCCCTACGCTTTTTATACAAACCGTTGTGTGTAATTCAAATAAAGGAAATCGTAAAATGATAATATGAAATATAAAGGCTCAATAGACATAAATCAATCAAGAGAAAAAGTGACTGAACTTTTTATAAACCCTGGTAAGCTAAAGGAATATCAAGATGGATTTATAAAAAAGGAATTGATTGAAGGGAATGCAGGAGAAAATGGAGCGGTCTCTAGAATGTATTACCGATATGGAAAACGTGATATGATTCTAACCGAAACTGTTACCAAAAATAATCTTCCCATTTCATTTGAAGCTAGTTATCACCATAAGCATATGGACAATACGATGAAATGTACGTTTACCGAGATTAGTGAAAACCAAACCCTATATGAATACGAATTTGAGTATACCAGAATAAATTGGTTCTTACCGAAACTAATGGCTATCCTATTCCCGAGTTTATATCGAAAACAAGGAGAAAAATGGATGAAACAATTTAAAATATTTGCTGAAAAACAATAAACAATGTGGGAGGAAAAATTAAAAATTTATGACAGCCTGGTAGCAAGATGTGGTCGATTTGAAAGAAAAGGAAAAACAATGCCTTTCACTTCTGCCAACGGACATATGTTTTCGCTTTTCAATAAAGCAGGAGAAATAGGAATTAGGTTTTCAAAGGAAGTCCAAAAAAAGTACATTAAGGAATTTGACTCGTCTATTTACAAATCGTACAATTCTATAATGCACGGTTATGTTCTAATACCTGAAAAGATGCTTGAAGACCTGGATAATCTAGCCAAATATTTAGACGAAAGCTACGATTATGTTATGAGTCTTGATCCAAAATAATCAGTAGTGCTAAAAGCTGATGGCTAGTAAAAGAATTCTATTAAATTTTGAATATATCTCGAGCCCCAATTTGGCTATACTCGGTTTTGAAGATCATGTGATATATTCACTACCTGACAAACAATCTGATGAATAACCGTAGCTTTAGTAGGTTGAAATAGTTGCTACTCAAATTAAAAGAAGGAACAAATGACCTTGATCAAAACAATGGATCTCTTGAGCGCCCTGATTGTTATCGCTACTTGCACAGGCTGTCCAAACTGGGCCAGATCTCAAAATCCAGGAGAACAAATCCCTTCCAACGATAATTATGTTTCACAGACACCCACCCAATTCGAAGTGGATCCCGACTGGCCCAAACCCTTACCCCACAATTGGCTACTTGGTGAGGTTCCCGGTGTGGCCGTCGACGCAAATGATCATGTTTGGATTTTGCAACGACCTCACTCTCTTTCTGATCGTGAAACAGCTGCGGCTCAAAACCCGCCGGAATCCGAATGCTGTATCCCGGCTCCCTCAGTCATTGAATTCGATCCCGAGGGAAACGTGGTGCAAGCTTGGGGCAATCCGGATACAAGCCAGCAATGGTTCGCATATGAGCACGGTCTATTTGTTGACAATGATGGTAATGTATGGGTTGGCGGTAACAGCGAAGATGACCAGGTAGTTCTAAAGCTTTCCAATGAGGGAGAATTACTACTGAAAATTGGTGAATGGGGGATTACCGGTGGCAGCGGCGACACCGGCCATCTGGGAAAACCGGCGGATATAGCCGTAGATCTGGATGCTAACGAGGTTTATATTGCCGACGGTTATGGCAATCGACGGGTAATCATTTTTGATTCAGAAACCGGCGAATACAAACGACACTGGGGAGCCTACGGTGAAGCGCCTCATGATAAGGAGCTACCCGCATACGACCCCAATGCCCCCCCAACACGGTCTTTTCGAAACCCGGTTCATGCTGTTCGGATATCTGACGATAATCTGGTTTACACCGCGGATCGGGTAAACGATAGGGTTCAGGTTTTTCAGAAAGATGGCACTTTTGTCGCTGAATCGCTTATTGCCACCGAGACTCTTGGAGCCGGTTCCGTGTGGGATATTGAGTTTTCTACTGATTCGGAGCAGACTTACGCCTACGTTGCTGACGCGATGAACCGGAAGGTTTGGATTCTTGAACGAAAGAACCTGAAGGTTGTTGGATCGTTTGGACATGGTGGCCGAAATGCCGGCTATTTCGGCTGGGTTCATAATATAGCAATGGATTCACAAGGAAATTTGTATACAGGTGAGGTAATACCGGGAAGCCGCCTTCAGAGATTTAGACCTGTTGCTGATTGAGCGATTGGCGATTAGAAATGAGAATTCACTTATTCGTTGTTGGCAATACGCTAAAATCTATTTGTCGGTCGCCACCCTCAATAATATCAAATCCCGACTGATGACTTGGTGGGCTTTTTGCAGGGCATTGGTAACTCATTCTTTCCACTTACGCGCAGGTATCGCCATCCGGGTGTGAGTTTGAGTGTGCAATTAGTGTGATAGAATCTCTCCGCTTAAGTCCCGGGTACTACCAGTTTCGTTTAGGGCAAGGATTTGCTGTGCCTTTCGCAGGTTTTGAGACATAATAGGCAGCTTGCTTCTTCTCCTTTGGGGAATTCTCTATCAAACCTCCCCTCCCGGGTTGAGATCCCGATTTGTCGCCTGCTACCGTGAGCTGTGCACCGCCCGGACGATCAAATAAAGCAGCAGACCGACTGGCCCCAGCATCAACGCGAAGAACAGGATAGGCGCCATCAACCAGGCGCTGATGGCCCGTTCACGGCTATCGAGGTAAGCCCAGCGCCCAACAAACAGATCGAAGACCAGGAAATGCACCCAACCGATGGTAGCACCCCTTTCGGTCCCGAGCAGGTTGGCGATGGCCGGCAGCGTCGGGTTGAGCACTTCGAGGAATACCGTACCAAATTGAGGCAGGACCAGCACCAGGTACAAGGCCGCCGCCGGCACAACGACCAGCAGCGATTGCATGATCCGTCGCGTCCAGTGCCAGTGGGGGACAAAGATCATCAAGAACCAGAACGGCGCAACCAGTAGGAAGCTGAGAGAGAATACTGTTTCCATCAGTAAACCTTCCCTCCGTTTATGGTATCGCCCGCTTCTGACTGGGCTTGGGCAAGCGTTTGCCGGAGCCCGACTAGGGTCGCTATATAAGCAACTATCAGGCTGAGGGCGCTAATCCCGAACGCCAGCCTCCCCAACACACTCAAGTCAAACAGTGCCAGCCCACTGAAGGTTTGAAAGGTGCTGATGGCCACCAACCCGCTATAACCTCCAGCGGCCATGATGACGGCGGTAAGGCGCCGGCTTTCGCTCCAATTGGTGAAAAGCAGCAGGAAGGCGAGCACTGGTAACACCTGTATGGCATGCAGGGTGAGTGCGTGGGGCACTTTTATCGACCCGGCTTCGCCGAGGATGAAGGCGGACCTGACCCCCTCGCTGATGAACTCTCCAGTCTGAATATCGATGACCTTTGGTATACCGTTCCCAATGATCAGGTTTCCAAAAATCTGGCTGGCAACCGGCAACACCATTCCTAGCCTGATGGCCCACCTGAGACTAAGGGGAGCCTTTAACGAGAAGAAGGTCCACAGCGCTACGACGATGATGGTGATCTCAACCAACACGATCAAAGTGCCCATTACATTGAAGACAGCCGCATCAAAGGGGGAACTGAAGTTGAAGTGAGAAGGCACCCCGCGCCACTGCTGCATGTCAATCAAAAGAACCTCTACCAGGAATGAAATTCCGAGCGCACTTGAGAGTAGCCACCCTCTAACCCGATGTGTGGGGAGGAAAGTCATGACCCAGCCCACAGATAGGCAGGTTATTCCAGTAGAGAACCCAAAAACGATCGGCTTGCGCCAGGATACAGGACCTGCCCACGAGCCGTCGGTCTCTATAAGTACACCTGTATGGAAAAGTCCACTGACTAAAAACAGGGCGCCGATGAAGTACAGGAATTTTTGGTAACCGCTCGCCTGTTTCCAATAACTGTTCAACGTTGCTACCATCGCCCGCATCAGGGCCCTCATATTCCTTACGCCCCCGGCGGCTAAAATGCCTTCGGACATTTGTCTAATCCTCCTTTTGGTTTGTTGAGCGGCAACTCTGTTCGCCCAACTGTTACCAGTTGAATCGCTCAACACAGAGCTGCCTGAAGCATAATATTCTACTGCCAATATCGGAAGATTGCATAGCAAAGCCAATCTCTCCAAATTTTTGACTTTCAGAGATCGTTTTTAAGCGACGATCTCGATTCAGGGCATATCCCAATACCCCGGAGTTTCGAGCCCATTTTCTTTTCTTCGGCAATCCAACATATGGCCTGAGTGGCTCTGGTCATCAAACCGATTACGTACTGGTAAACCAGCTGGAAGTCTACTCAGATCAATAACCAGCGGGGGGAAGCGAACGCCCAAACTCGATCAGGATGAGGAAACCGATTAACAATCGAAAAACATTGCGGGTTATCGGTTCCCAGCTGATCCTTGCTACCGGCCTGAAATCCTGTGCCTGCTCCATAATTTTGTTTAATCGCTTTCTCTAACCTGGGAGAGGTAGCAGCTATGGCCGCCCAATCCCTTGATGAAGTATACCGCGGCGAATAGCAGAATTAAGGAAAGCATAATAAGCTTTAGCTATTAGCTTCAAGAAAATTATCGATTTTTATGGTCTTAAAGCTTCGACAATTCATACAACGTCAATTGGATTATATTGAGAATCCTGGATCTAGCTCTTGGCCTATCTGGATTATACGGAGGAGCTTTCCAAAAAGTCAGACCTGTAATTTGCAGGATTTGAAGCAACTATTTAAAAAGGCTTAACGACTGCCGGTATTACTGTATAAAAAGTCAGTGGAAGCTTAACCAACCAGCACGTGGGAATGAGCAGTGGAGCTACCAGTTAGCTTCCGAGAGCTTGATACAAGAGTGTCGGCCTTCGATAGGACCTAATAGGATCATCAAGACCCCGCCTCCTGCGATTTATAACCTCCCTTAACCGTTGAGTTTGTTAGTAAAAATAACGCTCTGGCGCCCGTTGAAATGTGCCGGTTGTTTAATCGCTTTGCCACAGCTGGGAGAGGAGTAGCCGTGACCGCCCAATTATATATAAACTCGATTAAAATATCGCTTTTAGCTTCAAAGAAAAGTCTCGATTATTTAGGTCCCAAAGGTTCGACTATTCATACAACGTCAATTGGATTATATTGAGAAACCTTCCAGAAAGTCGGCCCTGAAAAAGACAATTTTACGTTCGGAGAACATACCCGGACCAGTAAAACGAAGCACTAAGAAAACCGTGCCCAGGATACTCTAGGATGAATCAACTTGGCCGGTCGTAGTCAAATTGCCGTCTCGGAAATAACCTTTCACCACGAACCTCAGGCCCGCTAACCGGGAAATAAAAGTCAAAGAGCCAGAGTGGCCGTTACTTAGTACCCCTGCCAAACCCCTATTTATCTTCCATGCGCCAAAAAGCAATCCCGCCTGCCTGCTTACCTACATCCGCGCTGGCCACGATTTTCAGGGCAGAAATATCGATGACATCAACAGCGCCTGGTTCACCTCCGATTCCCTCGACTGAAACAAAGGCGTACTTGCTATCCGGACTTAGCGCAATCCCATGACAAACTTTGCGACTGTTTGGAACTCTGGCCAGTTCCCTCCCCTTTTCTAAATTCCATATACCGGTTGCGGCCTCGGATTTATAGGTGGTCACCAGAGTTTTGCCATCGGGTGTGACCTCCACATTATATGGACCCTTTCCTCCGGGAAACGTACGGCTGATAGACCAGCCTTCAAGATCCACTTCAATAATTTCATTGGACCCGTTTCCGGCTACATACAACCGGGACAATGTAGGATGGGCAGTCACCCAGGTTGGTTTCACCTTGGAATGTCCAGCTCCGGCCATCTGGTGATCCATTTGCGCATGGTCTTGGCCATGCAGATTTTCCATCCCGGCCTGGTCAAGGTTCAGGGTTCGGGACAGAGCCAGGGTCAAGGCATTGATCTCGAACAACTCGCCGCTCATCATCCCTAAGGAATAGTGTTTTCTGCCGTCGGGTGACAAACGGGAACCATGGGGCATCACTCCGGTGGTTATCCTTTTTAACTCCACCATGTTTTCCGGATCCACTATGGAGACGGTACTGGGTATCATGTCGCCATGAAGGTTGAAATTCACCACAAACAATAACCCGGAAGCCTTTGAGACCTGCATAGTGGCCGGAAACATGCCAAGTTGGGTCTCGGCTACATACTTATCCGTTCCGGTGGTGTACTTGTACAATGTGCCAAAGGGATTGCCATGCGCCATAGTAAGATACCAGTATTTACCATCTGGACTGACGGTAATCCCATGAGGGCCCTCGTTCTCCGTAGGCCATTTCCCTACCCGGATTCGCTTTTGAACTTCTGCCTGTTCCCGGTCAAACTTTATCACAGCAACCTCGTCTTCAGATTCGCAAGCCACGTAAAGCCAATAAGACTGGCCACTTGCTGTGAAGAGGGCCAACCAGAAAAAAAGCAGGAACGTCAGATTTCTCATATACCGGCAGCTAATCTTGTTGAATTACGGTTTCCTTGGGAACAACGGGGTTAATTTGGCCGCCCATAGTCCACTGTTAAAATCTGAGAAGAAGATATGGCCCTTGTGGGGTTGGGCGCCCCACACCATTGGAACATTAGGAATATAGCCATTACGGTCCATCGGTAGAAAATGGGCAACTTCCCTGCCTTGTTTGTATAAATCTCCCATGAGTTCTCCTGAAATGTCAACTATCCGGAGGCCACCAGTATAGTAACCGATATACAGCAGGTCATCTTCGACCCAAAAATTGTGGGATCCGGCTTCGGGAACTTCGTAGCGAGCTACTTCCCTGGGATTGTCTGGATCGCTAAAGTCCATGAAATGCAAATAGCCGGCGGGGACAATTGGTTTCAAAGCGGCCATATCATCCATGGCGGTGATTGGGAAGATCTCGTCACCGGCAACCACAAAGAATTTACCGGTAGATTTACTGTGGAAAGGAAAAGCCGAATGATTAGCATCTCCCTCTACTTTAGACCGGCTAATCTCAACCGGCTTCTCCGGGCTACCACCGGCTATTCCGTTTCCCACATCCACCATTACCACCCCATCGTTCCAATTGGAGGAGTAGGCAATACCGTCTTCGATCCACACGTCGTGGATTGCCCTGGACGGGTTATCCAATTCAAACTTGCCCACCTTCACCGGTTTGGCTGGATCCTTAATGCTTATAACATCATATCGCTGACTGTTGCTGAGAGCATAAACATGATCCTTGTAAATGTAGAGGTTATGCACGCCACCGGTCAGGCCCTCGGTAAATGTAGAGATCTCCAGGACCTCACTAGGATTGGAGACGTCGAAGATCACGATGCCGTTTTTTCTATTAGAGGCCCCTTCCCGACTAATGACACAGGTCCTTCCATCTTCAGATATTTTGACATCGTTGACAGTCCTGGCGTCCACCTGAATTGAATCGATCAACTGAATGCTTGCCGGGTCAGTGACTTTCCAGAAATATGCCTTGCCATCCGCTCCCCAGGTCCCGGTTACCGCATAGTCCTCCCCATCAACTCCTTCCCAAACCCAGAAGTCCGATGTATGTTTGTCCGATACCGACCCCTGGCCTGTCATTTCGATCCTGCGACCCACATCCCGTGGACGGATCTTCACAGTTTTGCGGGTAGAGAAATCACCCGAAGAAGCCAGGATCGTGTAGTATCCGGCCTTTTCAGCTACAAAGCGGCCCTCTTGGTTGATAATGGCCGAAGAGCCGGCACCGCTTTCCCGAACCGATGTGGCCACCGAATAGTAATAAGGCACATTTTGGATCTCCTTACCCTCTTGGTCAAGGGCCGTGGTCGTGAAACGCAATACATCACCAGTCCGAGCGTCTGTATGATCAACGGACAGTTTAATCGATTTCACCGGGTTAGCTTCAACCTTGATCTTCAGCTTGGAGGATACTCCATCTGATACAATTGTGATGTTTGAACTCCCGGTGGCATGAGTGTACAGATTGAACAGCTCATCTACCGTAGCCACCTTTTTATTGCTGGAGCTAATGGTGATCCTGGCATCTTCCAGAACAAAACCCTTTTGGTCCACCACCTGGACATCTAGCGGCAGGGCGGATCCGGCATACAATTTTTGAGGAACGTTTTGCAATTCCACGCTTTCAACCGGGGCGTGCAATACCTGGACCTGAAAGAATTCTCGGACAAATTGCTCCTGGTCTGTCCAGCCGATCACGACATTGTAGGTTCCAGGCTCCATGCCGGTAACATTCCCAAGAGTATCCACTTCAACACCGCTGGTGGGCACCATGCCTCCCTCGCGCAGCGGAAAGAAAAACAGGCGGCCTCCCTCCACGGCGTTTCCATGGGCATCCGACAGTGTAACGTTAAGCGTTTTAGTCTCTTGCACAACTACCTGGAAGGGATCGGGTTCAATCTTCATACCAACCTGAGCCGGGAGCCTGCTACAATTGAGAACTAGGATCAGGGTTAGCCCTCGAATCAAGGTGTATTTCATATTCTTAAAGGTTAATGTGGATGTAAATATAGGTCTTGAGGTGGAAACGGGGACTCGAGATTAAATGAATATGGGAACAAAGAGGACGCATCCCAACAAGCATTTTGCTCCTATTGTTTCAAATGATGTTCGACAACCTATGAGCAGAGTATTAAACATTTGGTCCCCATTACCTACCGCCCTTGGGTTGCCTTTTAGGCAAGAGCTCATCCACTGACAATCTGGATAAGTATATGAGATATTTCGACCCAACTGACACAAGAAATGAACTTGATTTCAGCTGAGGAATAACTATATTACTGGAAGATGCAGTGGCTTTGGTAGTAATTACAGTGACCCGACTGAACGATTTGGAAGGATGTTCTGACAGGACCCTTCCCCTTCAAAGCCGCAACTCTTTAGCCGGAATATGGAGGATAAAGGACCTATCATCAACACCTTACAATTGAAACCAATTTAGCCTATAATGAAGACAATTAAAACGACGCTGGTCGGCATTGGCACAATGCTGATTGCCACCTACTCCATAGCTCAGGAAGCGCTATGGCAACTCGATTTTGACAAGGAAGTCGAATGGTCAAAGATCACTGACGCTGGAACTCTTTTGGTGGGTGAATCTGACATGATGCTTCAGGGCATCGATTCACGTAATGGTGAAGTCCTCTGGGAGTCAGATATCATGAAGGGAGCCAGGGGTGTCAAAGGTGCGGATGGCAAGAAACAGGACATAGACGTTCTTTTTGATACTCACTTGCGTGTTTTAGACGATGAAGAATTTCCGGAGATGTCAGATTATATTGGTATTAAATACACCGATAATGCAGCTTTTAAGAACTATGCCATCATAAATATGATTACCGGGGAGGAGGTGATAAGCCCCAGGAAAGCGGAAATGCCTCTTACAAAATTGTTTGGTAAGGAGATGCCAACATTTAACTATAACGGTACCGGTTATTTCCCTGAAATCCGGGCTGCGGTGATATCCGGATCTTGGGTAGACTACAACCAGAAAGGAAATCCTGAGATAATGTTGACCAAGGTGATGGATCTGCCGAGTGGAGAGATCCGCTGGGAAACAGACAAAATATCTGTGGATGCTCGGCCGATTGTTGCAAGCGACGGCAATCTTCTGATGGGAGGTAAGCGAACAATCGCTAAACTTGACGCTGGAACCGGGGAAATCCTGTGGGAATTCAATACAACCGCAAAGAATCAGACCTTTGAAAGCATCGATGTGAGTCTTGATCTCTCAACCGGGTATTTCTTCGAAAGAACCAAAAACAGCGGGCAATTAACCGCTCTGAACCTTAACTCGGGAACCAGGGACTGGACTCTTGATATCAAGCTCAAAGAAGTTCCGCAGATGTTTGCTATAAGCGATGGCGTAGTCGTGGTCGATGAGAAATTTCTGACGCTATATGACCTAAAATCAGGTAAAGAAAAATGGAGGTCAAAAAAGGTATCGGGCATCGTAATTGATCTCGGCTCTTTCGGCATTGCGGTGGTGGCTAAGGAAAAGCAATTAAAACTCTTGGACCGAAACACGGGGGAAACAATTTGGGACGAAAAAGTGAATGGAATCGATATCGACCAAATCTGCGCCAAAGGAATTATGTATTCAGATAGCAAGGGCAGACTTGGTCTGATTACATATGAAGGAGACAAAGTATGGGAGAAAAAAGGTATGCTGGAAGTTCCTACGGTAAGGTATAAGCCGGATTATTCAAGAGAGTTGATGTATATAGATGGAACCTTGTATGAAGTTGATTTAGCTGAAGGCGATTACCTGGTCTTGATGGATAAGATCGACAGCGAATTCCAGGAAAAGGAAGAACCGAATAGAATCGAGTTTATCGAGGGCGGGTATTTGGTAAGCTCTGCAAGCAACCTCATGATGCTTGAAACTGATGGAAAAATCCGTTTCCACAAATATTGGGATGCTCCCGAAATGAGCCTGGCATCAAAAATATATCAACGGACTATTCAGGGTCTTTCCTACGCAATGGCTGCGAGCAACTCCTACAATGCTCAATATGGCTCCACTGGGATGAGCAAATTCAACCAGAATCAGGCTGACTCATTCAATGCAGCGGGCAATAAGGCTGGGGAGGATGCTCGTAAACGATTTAGTGCTACCAAGTCGAAAGGGAATTTACAGGTTGTGCTTGCCATCGTGGGGGAAGGTGGCCAGGGCAAAGCTTCCGGTTTTGTGAAAGTGGACAAACGAACTGGAGAAGATCTAGCAACTATGCAGATTGGAGATAAAGAACCGGTGTATGACTATGACCCTGTTTCAGGCCAGGTTTTTCTAAAAGAGAGTAAAAAAGAAATAATCAGCTACCTATTCTAATCGGCCAGGGGCGATTGTTATCACGGATTTACAGCTTCTGCTAAACTGAAGCTGCAAATCCTCAAAAGATCAATTTTGTTTTCGGTTATGCGCTACCACCTCCTCTGCTCTATCGAAGTCTTCTTTATTCTATTCATTGGCGTAATCGCCCAGGGTCAAGAGAAAGAGCTAATCATTCGTCAGGGCCATCAGGATATTGTTAACATGGTAAAATACTCCCCGACGGGAGATTACGTTTTTACGGCCGGAGAAGATGGGGTTATTAAAATGTGGGACACTAAAAACGGTGTTGATGTAAGGACGTATACCGGACATGATTCTGGGGTAAAATGCATAGCAATATCATCGGACGGCCTCAAAATGATCTCGGGGGATGCGGCCGGAAAAATCATGATATGGAGCATCAATGGAGATCCCCAACCCGTAAATGAAATCAATGCCCATGACGATGCTGTCAATGTGATCAAGTATCTACCTGACCAATCCGGTTATCTTAGCGGAAGCTCGGACAAATTGATCAAGCACTGGAGTAGTATTGACCATACCCATATCAAAACTATTGACGGAATGAGCGGGCAGGTAAAATCCATCGGGATCTCCCCAGACGGAAAGAGATTGGTGATGGGGGCCCAGCGATCAAATGATGTGGAACTGCTTTTGATCGACATTGAACAAGGAATGATCCTGGGTGATGCACTGAAACATGTGAAAGGTGCTGGAGCTGCTAAAGCTTATACTGCGGCATTGCTTACCCCCATTGCATTTGCAAGCAGCATAGGAAAAGGCGATATAGACAAGGATATGCTCACCTATTACACGTTCGATTATAGTAATATCGAATTCTCAAAGGACGGTGGTTCGGTTTTGATCTCCCAGAACTTGATCCTTCCCATGATGGCCGCTAAAGATGATGGAGATAAAACCGGAGGCAGCTCGGTGTCTATCGCTGAGCTAAATGAGGACCAGACCCAATTTCGGAACGTAACCAGACCCAGGAGATGGACTATAGACTACCCCAGATCTACAGCGCTATTCAGCCAGGATCAAACCAAGATCATCGTTAACGTGAAGCACTCTATAATGATATACGATATGGAAAATGCTGATTTTCCTGAATCTAGCCAAGAGTCTGCTGCCTATGAACCCCCAATATTGAAGGAATTTAGTGGCGACATTTCTTGGCTCACATCCATTGCCATGTCCCCGGATTACCGAACGGTTATTTCTTCATCAGAAACTGGAAGCATCAATCTTTGGGATATAAGTTCCGGCCGGAAGATCCGAACTCTTAAGGGATTTGTGCAACCAGCAATGGCAGTGGAATCTATGCCCGACGGAAAGCACGTATTAGTCGGATACAAGAATAAAAACCTGGCTATGTGGGACATAAGCACCGGACGTTTGGTGAGATCCTTCGACAGGTCACCCGACGTAACCCATATAGATGTCAGCGATGATGGAAAGTACATGATAACCACCGCTCGTAATACACGTTTTTTCAACCTCTGGAATATTCGAACTGGCAATATCCTGGGCACCTACAAAGAGAAAAGCGACAAAATCATATGGGTAAAGTTTGATGAGGACCCCGACTACATCCTGGCGGCCACCGAAACCGGAAAGCTCAAGAAATGGTCCAAAGGTGATAAGAAAATCAAAAAGGTCTTGAAGGAAAACTATCGGATTTATGATGATCGTACTAAGTGGATAAACAAGGAAATAACCATCGACAATCGCCAAATCCTTGTAACAGATAACGGTAAAAATGTGATTAATGATGAGCAAAGGGATATGATCTCATCGGCTGTATTTAGTTCCGATGGGGAAAGGGTTATCAGCACAAATGACCTGGGGGAAACAAACCTATACGACCTTCACTCCGGAGAATTAGTGATCAGCATGGCCTTGATTGACGACTTCGATTTCATCACATACACGTCGGATTATTTTTATACCTCCTCTAAGGGGGCATCAAAAGCGCTTGCATTTCGAGATGGGGACAATATTCTTCCTTTTGCGCAAATGGAAATCCGGTTCAACCGGCCTGATATTGTAGCCCAAAGAATCGGATATGCCTCTGAAAAGTTGATTGCGTCCTATCGATCTGCCTACTCAAAACGTCTTAAGAGACTTGGATATTCTGAAGAAGATTTAACTGGCAATTTGACCCTGCCGGTAGTGGAGATAAATAATAGCGAATACCCGTTAGCCACCCAAAACAAACAACTCACATACGAGGTAGCAGCCAGTGACAGTGAGGAAAACCTTGATAGGATCGATGTATTTGTTAATGAAGTACCCCTCTTTGGGTATCGTGGTACCGAAATTCCCGCTGCAACCAAAAGTATAACCCAAAGCATTGAAGTGGATCTTTCATCAGGATTAAACGAGATCAAAACCGTTGCGGTAAATGTTAAGGGCATGCAATCCATTCCATATGTGATGGAAATCAATTATGATGCGCCCTACAAAAAACCTGATCTGTATATCGCTGCGGCTGGGGTCTCAAAGTATCAAAATGAAAAATACAATCTTTCCTTCGCCGCTAAGGATGCCCGGATGTAAGCGATTTCTATGGATCAAGCAAGAGTCAGGGTATATGTTTTTTCATATTTTCTGGTTTCTCGGACTACAGCAAAAACTCTATGAATAAGTTTGTTCCGGATCGCATTCAACACCGACATTTTGTTTTTCCCTGATTCCACTTTCCGTTCATAATAATCCCTTAATTCCCCCGGATGAGTAACCGCTGACATGGCTGCCAGATGCAGGAGCTTTTTCATCTTCTTATTGGCCAGATGCGAAACTCGACTCCGGCCCCGGTAGCTGGTGCCGGATCGGTACTCGAAGGGCACTACCCCTGAGTAACAGGCAAACTTCTTGGCCTCAGTAAAGTCTTTGAACTCATTGGTAGTTGCAATGAAATGGGCTGCAATAGTAGATCCAGTGTTATCCACTGAAGTCACTTGCTCAAAGAGCTCATTTAAAGATTGATCGGATCGAATGAAATCATAAATTTTCAGATCCAAAGCCTTGAGCTTTTTCTCCATGTTAGCTAGTACCGGTTTGAGGGTAGTTTTCTGAAGTTGCATCACATCATCATCCACAAAACCACAGGCCTCCTTTAAAGGAGTTGCCAACTGCAGTTTAGTCTTGAGCAGTCGTTCTCTGAGTGATAGCATGAACTTTAAATTGCGGATTTTCTTTCGAGAAGGCTTCCATAACTGGGCTTTGTCCTGGTTTCGACAGGCATATTGAGCGATTCGATAGGAATCCACCTGATCGTTCTTTCCTCTCAAAACACCCAGGGATTGTTTGATCTGCCGGGCCGATTCCAGCCACACATTGAGCTGCTGTTTTTCAAAGTAATTGAGCAGATGATTGTTATAGATCCCAGTGAATTCCAGGCAAAACAAAACCTGGTCAGGCTGGTAGCCAGGCAGCTGCATAAGTCTCTTGATAAAACTCTTAATCCCTTTCAGACTATTAGCAGTTCTTAGGTGAAACAACCTGTGACTATTTTGTACTACCGTAAAATCAAGGGTTGACTTTGAAACATCAATGCCCACGAAATAATTGAAATTCATAACTTTACCATTAAGACTTATCAAGTGGGTTAACATTTTTGGACACGATCAAAACCTTACTAATGGGTCTAGTCCCAAATTTCTATTTGATGCTTGTTCAAAAAAGCTGGCAGAGGATTGAATCGCGAGATAGGTCGCAAACCTAGGCCTTTGCATAATTCGCCTCTGCCAGTGTTAACTCATGACCGCCTTGGTCACCTCATAAAAATAAACCTTGATTCTTGGAATAATCCTAGAGGCCTAATCTAAAGGAGTCCTTTGCGGAATCTGAAGCATTTTCTGAAATCCATTCGACCGTGCTGATAGATGAAAATGCTACCTCATCCAACATGGCCCAACTTGGCTCTTTTCTTTCTCAAGCCGATATTGATGATGTCGTAGTATTGTTCATTGCGGGGCATGGGGTGTTAGATGACGACTATAATTAACGTGAGTTCGATATAAAATAGAGTAGTTTATTGATAGAAAAAAGGCAGAAAATTAGTATATTAAGTCATTGACAATCAACAAAATAACTAATATTTCTGCCTATGTTAACTGCTACTAAAATTACTGAAATTTTTTGTTCCATTGACGATTTTTGTCTGGATTTTGTCCCAAAATTGGAAAAAAGATTGCTGGGAAGTAAAAAGCGCAACAAACCTGGTAAGCTTTCTTTATCCGAAGTAATGACTATACAGGTCTTGTTCCAGATCTCAGGATATCGAAATTTCAAGACCTTTTACAACACATACGTTTGTGGCCACTTGCGCTCCTTCTTTCCTGATGTGGTAAGCTATAACCGAATGGTAGAACTTTGTAGTGGAAGTCTTCTGCCAATGGCTATTTATCTGAAAACACAAGGGACTGGACAGTGTACAGGTATAAGTTTTATAGACAGCACTCCGTTAAGGGTCTGTCATAACAGACGGATCCATAACCATAAAGTATTTGAAGGGTTAGCTAAAAGAGGCCATTGTTCCATCGGATGGTTCTACGGGTTTAAGCTCCATCTTATCACTGCTGATACGGGTGAAATCATCGATTTTATGCTCACACCGGGCAATGTGGATGACAGAAAGCCTCTTAAAATTGAACGGTTTATTAAGAAATTATTCGGAAAGCTCTTTGGTGATAAAGGCTACATCAGTAAGGAACTTTTTAAAAATCTGTTCTTCCGCGGAGTCCATCTGATAACCAAACTCAAACGCAATATGAAGTCCTCATCCTTAACCCCCATCATGGATGCTATAATGCTCCGTAAAAGGGCTATTTGTGAGACTATCATTGATCAACTTAAAAACATCTTCCAGATTGAACACTCCAGGCACAGGAGCCCAACTAATTTCCTTACCAACCTTTTCTCGGCTTTAATCGCTTACAACTTTTGCGAAAAAAAGCCCTCAATCAAATTGAACTACCAGGACACCGGTCAACTCTTTCTCGCTCTTTAATCATTCCTTATTGTCGAACTCACGTTAATTATTATTTCGGCACTTATGATATGGATTTCTTGAATCCCTCAAACGGGGGACTGGCTTACGACCATCTGAATGATATGATAATGAATCTAAAATGCAGAAACAAACTGCTGTTTATGGACACCTGCCACTCTGGAGAATTGGATAGCGATGAAGTGGAGGCTGTAAAGTCATCTGTCGGGAAAAGCAACCGGGTGGCCTTCAGATCTGGCGGGGGAATAATTCAATACAAGGAAAATGCCTTTGGCCTCGAAAATTCGCTTGAACTATCCAAGAATCTTTTCGCAGATCTCCGAGAAGGTACCGGGGCTACCGTTATTGCGGCCGCGGGCGGCACAGAATACGCGCTGGAGGGATTAAACTCCGAAAACGGTCTTTTTACTGCCTCTTTGATTGCGGGAATCAAGACAAGAAGAGCTGATATTAACCGGGATAGAAAGTACACCGTTTCGGAATTGAGAAAATATATTTCGGCCAATGTTGTTGATTTGTCAAGGGGGCAGCAAGTTCCAACTTCTCGAGAGGAAAACTTGAAACATGATTTCAGGATTTATTAAGTACCAAGTGCTATGAGCAAATTGGTCATTGTTTTTTTGTTCTTTATCTCTTTTCAGATAAAAAGTCAGGAATACCAAGTGCTCCATGTAAAGGGCGAAATTTTAAGACTTGAAGACGGTAGCCCCTTAAGTACAGGTGATAGGATTACCGGCAAGGACCAAATACGTTTCGCGTCCAAAGATGCTATGGCCGCTGTGTTGAACAGTGAAAAAGGACGATACGTGATAAAGGCAACCCATGACAAAACCGAGCAAAGTGATTTGATCTACGTTTTAAGCTCCACATTATCGCCAGTCAGGGGCGGAATGAGCACCCGCGCTGCGGCAGTACGCAACTCAATTGACTTTGAGCAATACTTTGGTGAGACTCCATACGTTTGGGCTGGTGATCAAATCAGGCTTGACATATCTACCCAGGCATTTATAATGGATGACCAACGATTCTTCTTTATGCGCTTCGTGATGAACAATGAAGAGGTCAACAAGAAGCTTGACTTTGATGAGGAAGTCCTGATTCTTGACAAGAATACGCTTTTCAAGGTGGATGATATTTCCGTGGATCCGGAACGGATAAGTGATTATAGGTTATTCTATTATGACTCTACGAGTGAAGAATCTACCTTGCTAACTCCCATTCAATTTGTGTTGATCAACCAGCAAACTTTGCAAGAATTGCACGGCCAGTACCAGGATTCGAGCCAAAATGCATACCGGGATATTGCCGAAATCCTGGCCACTCTATACGGGAGGTGCGACCCTCTTCAAATAGAACATAACCTTAGCAATTAACCAACCTTTACGTTGACGGCTAAAAAGGTTTCCATATTTCTAGCCCTGGCTAATACGGTTATTCTATTTTTTCTTACCACCTGGTTTTGGAGCCTACCTTGGCTTGCAGGAGATGAAAAGCTGATGATTTGGGCCACCTCAGCCATTCGACTAATGAACAGGGATATACCGGAAAGCCAGAATTTTGCCCTGATCAATGTTTCATACGACCAAATGCTTATCCACAAATTTGATGATTTCGGATTTCTGGTGGGCAACCAGGCGGTTACCGATCGGGAAAAGATCGCCCGACTTATGCGAATAATCAATCAGCAATCGAAAAAACCGAAATACATATTTTGTGACCTGCAATTTAGCGATGCTTCCATCTATGATTCGACACTGAATGCGGAAATGAAATTGCACCAAAATCTGATTGTTTCTACCCACCTAGGTCAAGGTGGGACTCTACAGGCACCCATCATCACCGATGTAAAAATGGGATTGAGCGACTATGTCATCGGCAATATTTTTGAAGGGGTGTACAAATTCCAATTGTTCCACAATGACTCCTTAAAATTAACTCCGTTGATTATCAATGAAGCCCTACAAAACAATCAATCCAAAAGACTCGGGCTATTTGTTAAGAGTGGTAATTGGTTCACCTTGAATCATTTCATAATGAACTACCGGGTTTTGCAAAAGGACATCTTGAACATGGAGGCCGGTTTTAATCCGGTGAATCTTGGCGAACTGCTTACACTTCCAGACGCTGATATAACATCATTCTTGGAGGACAAGATTGTTATAATGGGAGATTTCTTTGAGCACGATATGCATGAAACACTTTTTGAGATTACATCCGGTCCAGTGGTTCTGATGAACGCCTACCTTACCATCGCTAATCGAGACACGGTAGTAAATGCTTTCTTTATCGCCATTATTCTCCTGGTCTATTTCGGTGTATCCTTTATTGCGATCTACCCGGACGACATTTTGGAAAAATACATCCGGCGTAGGTTCGGCAGAATAATATGGCTTGGAAACTTAACCTCATTTATGAGCTATGTCATTATCCTTACGCTAGTTTCAACCTTGACCTATTTCCTGTTCAATATTCACCTGAATGTATTTTTTCTAGGCATCTACATTTTCATAATTGAAAAGCTCAGTTCTTCAATGAACTTAGCGGTCCGCCGGGATGAGCCGTAGGATTGGATATTAGCAAAAACGACATCTGTCCAGGAATTGGCGAAAGATGGTCTGTAAAAATGATTGAGATTTTGAGACTCAGAGTTCCCCGGCTCACCGGTGACACCCCCCTTCCCTCCATGCCTTTTGCCCTTTTATTCTTAACTTATCGGGGTTTCGAGCATAAATTTAATTGAATCTCCTAATTATGGAAAGTAAAGGGATTTCCAGGAAAAGGCGTAAGAAACTTCGAGTCGGTGAAAAAATCCCCGGTTGGGACTTTTACGATCAAGCCGGCGATTTGATTTCCGACCAAAGCACTATCGATCGATGTAACAAATTGGTACTTCCGCCAGCGTGGGAAGCTGTATGGATTTCTCCCGACGGGGAAGGCAACCTACAAGCCACTGGAAAGGATGCCAAGGGACGTATACAGTACCGTTACCATGACAACTGGACCCAAGCGCGTGCCGCCCAAAAGTTCGAAGGCTTAACAGCTTTTGGCCGGATTCTCCCAACAATCAGGAAAAAGGTGGAAGCCGATCTGAGCCTTCAGGGCATGCCGAAAGATAGAGTTGTGGCCCTGGTCATCAAGCTAATGGACCTCTATCATATCAGGGTTGGAAATGATGAGTATGCCAGAAAGAACAAGTCCTATGGTTTAACGACCCTGACCGAGGGACACATGACAATTGATCGTTCGGTTGAGGCGGAGGGAGACTTGGATGCGGTATTTGAATTCACCGGCAAATCCGGAAAGCTGTGGAGAATTAGGATCTGGGAAGACGATTTGGCTTTGCTTATAGAAGCCTCCGGCAAGGTTGGTGGTCTCCATAAATCACAGGATCTATTCCGATACGAAGACGAGTCGGGAAAGGATTTTGACATCAAATCAAACCACATTAACGAATATCTCGATAAGATTGCCTCCAAACACCGGCAAGTTACGGCCAAAGATTTTCGCACCTGGGCGGCAACCTGGAAAGCCGCTTCCCGGTTGTCAAAACAGCTCGATCCTGATACGGCTACTGCCAGAAAAAAAGTGGCTAACCAGGTGGTAAAAACGGTTGCCTCCGATTTGGGCAACACACCCACGGTTTGCCGGTCTTCATACATCCATCCGGCTATTTTGACGGACTGGGCAAACGGGGGCTTTCGTAATAAATGGAACAAGGCTGATAACGGCAGGAAAATGAAGGGCTTGTCCAAGGAAGAGAGTGCTGTCTTTCGGTATCTTGAAGGTCAATAATTGAATGAGTGAAGAGTGAATAAGTGAATGAAATTTGAAGAGTTTGAAGGGTGGAAGGTTGAGTGGGTTTTGGAGAATTTGAGACGTTAGACTGGAGCATAGACTTGGGACTTAGGACTACGGTTTGAAATTGATTGATTTCCTAAATAATTACGCAGGCTTATTCGCCTATTTGGCTGCAGCGGCTACAATCCTAAGCTTCCTGGCTTTGTTCATATTCTTCTCGATTGGGGGAGTTTTCGGGCCTATTAACGATGCTGTTTCCGTGCTTCAAATGATTTTCTTCATCCCGGTGGCGCTTTTGCTCTATTACGTTCTTCAACCGGTTTCGCCCTTCTTAATGTTGGCGGTCACAGTGGTTGCCATAGCCGGAATGGTATTTCTAGCCTCTCTTCAAACCTCACTGCTCCTGAAGATCGTAAAATATGAAGATTCACTTCCATATGTTTTGATTTGTGGCACCTTAATTGGCTTATGGTGGCTGAGTTTGGGCTGGGTGATGCTGCAAGGTGGAGAGTTTCCCTCTGGATTGGCGTGGACTGGCGTCATTGCCGGAGCTAGTGGCATAATGATCACAGCGGGATTTTACGTGGGAGGTCATGCTCACCCTTTGGCTGCTGCTGGCTTCCTGGTCAATGCTGCTGCAGCTCCAACCTGGGCTGTCTGGATAGCCCGGTTGCTATCTTCCGGCACGTACCTGATTGAGTAAAATTTGAAAACTCAAATCAAAATCCTAAATAAATTCCAAATCTTAATATCTAAATTCCGGAATGTGAGAGTAGATCCACAGCGACAATTTGGTTTTCCAATCCGGAAATTGAAGAAAATCCTCAACTCGTGATAGAGTCAAAATCTTGGATCGTAATTTTAGTTTTGGCCATAATAATGGCAGCAAACTCAATTTACCTGTATCTAAGATATGAAGAAGACCGAGTCGTAGGTCCTGTATTCTTTGTACTGAGCGTCGCCACATCGTTTGTAGGATGGGAATATTTCAGATTTGGGGTCTTCCGGGCGTGTATGCCGTCTGGATTTTCCCCGTCTCATTTCTAGTCGTGGTTATCGCGTTCGTTGCAATGAAGAATTATCTACTGGCTACGTATTATGCCATAGCCTCTACAGTGCTGATTATTGCCATCCTGCAGCCTTTTAAGGAATTCTTTCCAAATGATCCCTAAGGCAGTCCGAATCCCAATCGGCTAGCCCTATCTCTGAAGAATGGAAGCAAATATTACGCTATTCGGGGAGTTGTGCACCGCATTGGGTCAAAACAGCCGCCGCTGTACCTGGATCCTTGACGGACCCTTAAGAGAAAGGCCAAATTCTTTTGTTCATTCTTCGTAAGTTAGCCTGCCAATTGGCCTATGCCACTAACCTACTCTGAATTATGAAAAAGTTCTTTTTTTGCTCAATTCTTATCGGTCTTGTAAGCCTTTTAGGATGTCAATCCAAAAAGACCGGCCAATCCGAAAACCAGACACAGGTTGAAATGCCTCAAGTGAAATCCAGACCGTCTAGCGTTTATGAACTTCGCACTTATTACGCCCCTCAAGGTAAACTGGGAAACCTACTGAGCCGGTTCAGAGACCACACAGTGCGTTTTTTTGAGAAGTATGGTATGGAAAATATTGGATATTGGACCCCGATCGAAAATGAGGAAAATACTTTAACCTACATACTGGGCTACCCGGACAGAGAGGAACAAAAAACGTCTTGGGCTGCATTCCGGGAAGATCAGGATTGGCTCAAAGCTAAGGAAGCTTCTGAACTAAATGGAAAGCTGGTGGATTCTGTGAAAAGCTCATTTATAGGATTATCATCATTTTCCCCAGAACTGATCCTTGGGGATTCAGGTCCCAGAGTGTTTGAAATGAGGACTTATTACACAAATCCAGGAAGACTTGGAGATCTTCATGCACGTTTTCGAGACGCCACCATGGGGTTTTTCGAGAAACACGGGATGACAAACGTTGCCTATTTCAGCCTTAACGATGACCAACCGGGTGCCGAGAATACTCTATTTTATATTATTACTCATCCCGACAGGGAGACCGCCAAGGATAACTGGACGGCATTTATCGATGATCCGGAATGGAAATCCGTCTACGAGGCCTCAATCGCTGACGGACGTCTGGTGGACTCTATCACCTCATCGTATATGGCTTCTGTAGATTTTTCGCCTTTGAAGTAGTTTTACATGGCCTTATAAAATCTCGAGCTTATCAATCCGCTCGCGAAACAGGATTGCGGCACGACACGCTGGTTTCGGTGGATCCACGAGCGTTGCTAAAGCGGTGGATCTTATGGCTCAAAACCGCCCCAAGAATTCGAACCAATCTTGATGCCAGCGCATGAGGTAGTAGCGAAATTCACAGTAGGATGCTTCGCAAGTGCCCCCATTGCGGTAGATAATTTACCCGGAAGTATGCTTGTATCCCATTAGTCTGAAACTCAGCATGGAGACTTCTATGGATTAAACAATTGGTTCATAGTTCAGGGCGGGCCTTTTCTTTGATATACCCCCGGTTATTCCTAAATTAGGTACTAACCTAACCCTCCGACTCCGCGAAATTATTCTGGCAAAAAAGTGAACCAAAAGAACCCGCCCCCGCCACCACGCCGCCTTTAGAACAGGCGGAAAGTCCCAAACCAAAAGTCGAATCGACTCCTGACGAGCAGTTTCGCGTGAAGATCAAAGAATTTAGACGAAATGGGACCAAAAAGGCAGCGTAAACTTGCCAACAGCTTCCTGGAAGCCGGCGGCGAGAGCTTCGATGAATTCAAGATCAAATGCGACCCTGATGACGAGGATGAAATGCAGCTGAGAGGATAGCTGGGGAACTACCCGATCAAGATTGTAGTGGACATAGACGGCTTTCAAGTGTAACCCAGGTAGGATATCTATAATAAAATTGATAAAAAATAGTCGATAATTACAATTTTGACTTATCTTCAAGGTGTCAGGGTAACATTACCCGGTTATTGTCTATTAATGATTGAGGTGCTCAAGTTTTTAATGGTAAAGTTATGGTCCGCACAAATGTAATTGTCAAGCTTTTCTGTGGTCTTTCTGTTGTGTTATTATCTACCACAGTCATTGGTCAGGTTAAAATGGCGCCCGACCCACTGAAAGTCAAGGCCAAGTTCGAAAATATGAATACCAAGGTGGTTCAACCCCAGCCGGGTCCGTTCCAAGCCTTTATGACAACTCCAGGAGCTACCATTAACGTCACATATGTGGGATTCGGAAGTTTTCCCAGCGCCGAAGCTGCCTTTCAATTCGCCGTCGACATTTGGGCCACCCAAATCGCATCGACCGTACCGATCGAGGTCATAGCTACGTTTGAATCATTAGCGCCGAACACCTTGGGGTCCGCGGGACCAAATTATATAGTGCGGGACTTCCCTGGCGCTCCACTGTCAAATACGTTCTACCCCGCTGCCTTAGCCAATAGCCTGGCCGGTTTTGATATTTTCACCGATCCTGGTGACCACGACATAAACGCTTCTTTCAACAGCGTCTTTGCCAACTGGTATTTCGGTACCGACGGAAATACTCCGTCAGGACAATTTGATTTTGTGTCGGTAGTTTTACACGAACTGGGACACGGTCTAGGTTTCACCGGCTCCGCTTCGGTAAATGGTGCGGTGGGTTCACTGGGTGATCCTGACAGGATATATGATTTGTTCGTTGAAAACGGATCCGGGACCTCAATCCAAAGTTTCGCTAATCCGTCCGCAGCCCTGGGCACTCAACTCCAGGGTGATGATCTCTTCATGGGTGGCGCCACTGTTGTTGCCGCCAATGGGGGAAGCCCAGCCCAGTTATATGCTCCTAATCCGTTTGAGCCTGGATCAAGTTTTTCCCATTGGGACGAGGATGTTTTTCCTGCTGGAAACCCTAATTCCCTTATGACCCCGGCCATCGGAATGGCCGAAGCCATACAGGATCCGGGCAATCTAACTCGCGCCCTTTTTGAAGATTTGGGATGGACGTTGGGATCACAAATGGGAGATCCCCTGGCCATTGTCGACATGAACACCACCATACTGATTGACTTTGATAACACTGTCGAAAATGTTAATAACGGGCAGTTCAATGGTTCCGGCTTTAATCCCGGCGCCTCCTCCGGCCAGCTGGATGCCGATTCCTGGTCATTACTTGGCATGAGTGATGGAGATTTGGATTTTGGTGAATCCGGCACCACTGGCGATTACGCTCGCGGAGTGGGGTCCGGGGCAGTCTCCACTGGCGGAGCATACGCCTTCGAGTCGTCTGCCAACAACAGAAGCCTTGGAATTCAACCGACAACTGGAGATTTTACCCCAGGGGACATAATCCTTCAAATCAAAAACAGCTCGGGAATGTCCCTTACTTCCCTCGATCTGTCCTATCTGGTTTATGTGTTCAATGACCAGGGCCGCTCGAATAGTTTTAATTTTTTCTATTCGGATGACAATTCCAGCTATACCTCAATCCCTGCACTGGACGTCACATCTCCCCAAGGCAGCTGATGCCATGCCGGGATGGACCACCAACTCCAGAAGTACTCTAATTGATTTTACCGAATCCCCCATATCCGATGGGGATCTGTTGTATTTACGATGGACCGGGGGCGACGTGGCTGGTGGCGGGCTAAGAGATCAGTTCGCTTTGGATGACATTTCCATCTTGCCTAATCCGTGCTTCGTTCCTTCCGCACTGCAGGCATCCGGGATAACTGCCAGTTCCGCCGACCTGACCTGGTCCCAGGTCCTGAGCGCAGTTAGCTATGAAATTCGATACCGGGTAGTTGGGTCCGGCGCATGGACCGCTACTATGTCATCAACTAGCTCATTGTCCGTTTCCAGCCTCGAGTCGGGCACCGAATACCAATGGAAGGTCAAAGCTATTTGCTCCTCGAACGGCTCTATTAAGAGCAGTTTTTCAGCGAAATCCCAGTTCAGCACGACAGGAGCTCCGGCTTGTCCTGAGCCCTCAAACCTCTCCGACTTGCAGGTCACGAACACTGAACAAAGCCTCATGTGGGATCCAGTTACCGAGGCGGTAAGTTTTGAAGTTCGCCACAGGATCAAAGGCGCTGCCGGCGGCTGGACTAATACCCCAAGCGGTTCTAACAGCTTGAACCTCACTACCCTTCAGCCCGGAACCACCTACCAATGGAGGGTCCCGATCCATATGTGCTGCGAACGGGTCGCTGGTGTCTCCATATACGTCCAATCATGTCTTCACCACCAGTGGAGCACCCTCATGTCCCGTTCCGGCAAGTCCTACGGCCACACCGGTGGACGAATCTACAGAAGATCTCAATTGGACTATGGTACCCGGAGCCGTTTCTTACGAAATTCGGTATAAAGTGAAGGGAGCCACCGCCTGGATCATGATGAGTGCAGGCACCAACATGCTGACCCTGACCGGTCTTTCTTCCGGAACCACATACTCCTGGAGAGTTAATGCTGTTTGTTCCATCGATGGCTCGATAATCTCCCAGGGAGCCTCCACCCAATCTTTTATCACCAACGGCTCTCCAGCATGTGCCACACCCGCTGGACTCTTAACCACTGGTATCACCGACATTTCGGCCGATATTAGCTGGGGAGCGGTTTCCGGGGCGGTCGACTACCAAGTTCGACACCGAATTGCAGGTTCCGCCTGGATAACCAATTCTACCGGAGGACCCGCTTTTACCAGCCTTTCCGGATTGAATCCTTTCACCACCTATCAATGGAAGGTCCGTGCCATATGTGCTTCGGATGGTTCGTTGGTTTCACCTTACTCAGCCAAAACCAGCTTCAACACCAACGCCCCATCCGCCCTGATCGGAGCTCGCATTAGTGGGGAATTGGAATCCACTTTGGATGAAGCGGTCAACATCTACAGTTACCGGGATAAGATCTATATCCGTTTCCGGGATATGGAGGCTGCTCAAAGCGTTATCCACATCTACGCAATGGATGGACGAATGAGCCACGAGATAGACAATCGACGGAGTCCACAACTGGATCAAGAATTGCAACCCTTTATAAGCGGCGCCTCCAGCGTCCAGATTATATGTGTCCTCCTTCCAGAAGGTGTGGTTACCAAGAGGGTGATCGTGACTCGGTAGGCGTTAGTCCTTAGTCGCTTGTAGCAGCTTGGTGTAGCATGGAGTACTGCTCTCAAATTACTTCGCAACCAACTGAAATCGAAAAAGGTTTGAGGTGATTTGAGAGTTGGGAGGGTTTGATAGAAAAATCCACCGCTTATAATTTCAGCAACTGGTGCCAAGGACCGGAAGTCGGATATTTAATCCATGCGAATTCTTTGATTTAGCAAGCAGTTGCCCTTGACGTCCTTAGCGCGAAACCATAGAATTTGGTTCTTCCGATGCCGGCAAGCTTTTCGCAAAGCCCCTTTAGATTAGGCCTCTAGGATTATTCCAAGAATCAAGGTTTATTTTTATGAGGTGACCAAGGCGGTCATGAGTTAACACTGGCAGAGGCGAATTATGCAAAGGCCTAGGTTTGCGACCTATCTCGCGATTCAATCCTCTGCCAGCTTTTTTGAACAAGCATCAAATAGAAATTTGGGACTAGACCCATTAGTAAGGGCCAGATGAATTAATGCAGTTACCCAGAAACTTTGCCAAAGCAATGGGAATGGCGGTTTCCGGTGACAGGTTGGCCGTTGCCACTAAAGAAGAGATCGTGGTCCTGGCCAACTCGAAAGGATTAGCCGCAAGCTATCCAGCTCAACCGGGAACCTATGATGGCCTTTATCTGCCCCGTGCCACCTACTATTGCGGTGAAATAGATGTTCATGACATGGTTTGGGGAGCGGATGGGCTCTATGCGGTAAATACCCGGTTCAGCTGTCTTTCGGTGATCGATGATTTCTTCAGTTTTCGTCCCATTTGGCAACCCTCCTTTATCACAGATCTTACTCCAAATGATAGGTGCCATCTAAACGGTTTGGCTTTAGAGGGAGACAAGCCTAAATATCTTACAGCTTTGGGCAAATCAAATATACCAAAAGGTTGGCGGGACAGAGTCACCAATGGCGGCTTGCTAATTGACTACGAAACCCAGGAAATAATTGCAGATAAACTTCCAATGCCTCATTCACCCCGTCTAATCGACGGAAAGTTGTACGTGTTACTCTCGGCTACCGGCGAACTGGCAATGGTAGACCTAAACTCGGGTAATTTCGATGTTGTGGCGGACCTGAATGGCTTCGTCAGGGGTCTAGCAAGATTTGGTGATTACTTGTTTCTCGGGCTGTCCAGATTGAGAAAAAACAGCTCTGTATTCCGGGATCTTCCAATTACCCAGAAAGCAGTGGTTAGCGGGGTAGTTGTTATTCATCATCCCACTTTGCTTCAGGTGGCAAACCTCCAATACAACGCCAGCGTTGAAGAGATCTATGACGTTCAGGTCATCCCCAATCTTAAGAGACCAGGAATCATGAATACTGAAAGGCCCGATCATCGCCTGGCCCCGGCCACACCCAGCGACAGCTATTGGAAAGTTGATGAGCCAGAGGAAGGGCAGGAACCCCATTCTTAGAGGATCGAATGAATCCTCAAGACTACCTTAACCAATTATTTAATTATGCCTTAGAAGCATACAAAAAAGCCGATTACTTAATTGCCGAAAAGACCTTCAGGCAGATCCTGAAAGAATCCCCTGACCATCCTGACGCATTGCACTTTCTAGGGATTTCATTGAGTCAACAGAACAAAAACGAAAAGGCTATTGAGCTAATTCAAAAGGCCATCGGTATAAATCCCCGAAATCCAACTTATTTCAACAATCTGGGCAGGATCTATGCCCAATTAAACCGGGATGCAGACGCCACGAAGGCATTTGCAAAGGCTCTTGAGATTGACTCCGGATTTGTCGAAGCCTATTACAACCGGGCCAACCTGAAAGGATCAAAAGGAAATTTTGACGGCGCCCAGGCTGATCTGGAAAAGGTAGTGGAGCTAGCACCCCAGCACTACAACGCCTGGTACAATTTGGGAAATAATCATTTGTCCCGCGGTAATTACCAAAGTGCCATAAACAGCTATCAAAAGGCCATAGCTGCCAACCCTAATTTCGTGGCCGCTCATAACAACCTGGGGATCGTTTTGCAGGAATGGGACCGCTGGGACGAAGCTCTTCAGCATTATCGGAAAGCCCTTGGGTTGGACCCCCAATATCTTGAGGCTCAACGGAATCTGGCCCGTGCTTTTGAGGCTCAGGGGAAAATATCGGAGGCCGTGAAATGCTACGATGTCATCATTAACGCGGAAGCTGAAAACCCGGGTAACCGGTTTCACCGAGACATCTTAAGTCCTGTTATCCACCCCGACAATCAGTCTATAGATAATTACCGCCTTAAACTGGACCAGACCCTGGAGCAGTATTTGCAGGGCCCAACCCAATTCAACCTCAATCAAATCGATGATTACAGCCTTGAACCTCCATCCAACCTAATTTACCAGGGGTGCGAAGATCGATCTATCAAGGAAAAATTCGCCCGGCTTTTTGAGCATTTGCTCGTGGAACGAGAATTTACCCAATCCGGCTCAAAGATAAAGGTAGGATTCGTGGTGACCCCCGGACATGAAGGTGTGTTTATTGAGGGGATGCGAGGAATCATTGCTGAACTCAACCGCAATGATTTTGAAGTTGCCTTAGTCTGCAGTTTGCCCAATGGACCTAAGATACTTCAGCCAGCAGTAGTTGGCTCAAAGACGCACATTGTCGGTATTCCCACGTCTCTTCCAAACGCTGCCAAGGTAATAGTGGAGCAGCGCTTCGATATACTGTATTTCTGGGAAGTTGGGACCGATTCTATGAACTACTTCCTACCTTTTTATCGACTAGCCCCGGTGCAATGTAGCAGTTGGGGTTGGCCAATAACCAGCGGCATACCGACGATGGACTATTTCATTTCCGCCGATCATTTGGAAACTTCGAAAAGTGAACAATTCTACACGGAAAAATTGGTGAAGATGAAGCGGCTACCCGTCTTTTATTACCATCTTCCGCTACCGGAGCAGCCGCCACCGCGAGGCCATTATGGACTTCCTCAAGAGGCCAATATCTATTTGTGCAATCAGAATCTTCGAAAGATCCATCCTGATTTTGACTGGTTTGTAGCCTCCATATTGGAACAGGACCGAAAGGGGATGGTTGCATTTATTCAGGACAAACATCCCAATATTACCGATTTGCTAAAAAGCAGAATTGTCAATTCCTATCCGCAGATTTCAAATCGCATCAGATTCCTGGCCCGTATGCCCGAAGGCGATTACCTGGGCCTCCTGAGCCGGGCGAATGTAATACTGGATACACTCCACTATACGGGAGGTGCCAATACCACATATGATGCCTTCGCCGTAGGTACTCCCATTGTGACACTTCCAACCCAATATCATAGAGGAAGGTATACAAGCGCCGCATATGAGCAGATAGGCATCACCGATTGCGTGGCTTCATCCAAAGAAGAGTACGTGGAGATCGCCGTCCGACTTGGACAGGATCGAGAATATTCCCGACAAATGGGCCAGCGCATCAAAGAGGCTTCCCCTGAAGTGTTTGAGGACAAGAGAGTTGTACAAGAACTGGAGCAGTTCTTCCAATTAGTAGTAAGCCCCTAAATGCGGACCTTTGACAATTTGAATGGCAATCCAGAAAATGGATACATCGGGCAACTTAGAATGCTGGGCAAAAAGCAAAAGTCTCATGGTCTAAAGGAAATGAAGGTCTTGAGAATTACGTTGACTTTACAATTAAGGGGTCTTTTCAATCACTTTATTCTGGCCTGAGATAACAATAAAATGATGGCCCGCTTAGGCAAGGACATCAACCAGGATGAGTCGAAATGGCCTATCAAGTGAATCGTTGGGGGAGAATTTCCCGGGAAAAAGTTTCAGCCGGGGTGTAATGAGTTTGGTTGCATAGGCATTTTAAGTTTTGGACAGGATGAGTTTTTACAGACCCTCCCATCGGAAATTCTTTTCACAGATCTGTCATTTTTCTTTTGGACGGTTCAGCTTCTCTTGGTTAAGAGGGTGGTAGAATTGAGACTTTCGGATCCATTGTCAGAGATATCAACATTTTCATAAAATTCTTCAAAGCTTAAGAGATGTTTGTTGAAACAATGACCCTCGTTTTTTTGTTCCGGGTACTGTATCACAAGACATGACAAAGGTAAAAGAGCTATTGGCGGACACCTTTCACCACACTGTTGGTCCGTAGTTGAAAGTCTTCCCGCACCACGCTTGCAATTTGCTTTCTTAGATAATGGACAATGGGCAGTGCTGGTGGTCGGTGGCAAAACGATAGGGGCAACGGGGCTAGTCAGCATAGATAATAATCTAGTACAATGAGTTTGGTACTCTAAGGTTATTTTCTTATATTTATTTGTGATTGCCTAAGAACGAGGAGTAAATAGACCAACCATGGAAAGCAGCCTTCTAAAACAGCAGTACAGGTCCACATTAATCAAATACAGGAAATTTACCCACCGCTTCCAGCGCCATATTAGGAACCATACCTTTGGGCAGTTATCGGCAAAACACCGGAACCGCCTTTTGCGCACCATTGAACGCCTGAAACGTCGGCTAACAGCTCTACAGCTGCAACTGAAACTAGGAATTGCCGGCGCCAGTTTGTGTCTTGCTGTGGGGATGGTTGAAGAAGGTTTGGCCCAGGCTCCGGTTACGACCGGTTCTGAATTCCAGGTCAATTCCTATACTACCAATTTTCAGCGGTTAGCCTCCATGGCCATGGATAGCGATGGGGACTTTGTGGTAGCCTGGGAGAGTAAATCTTCAAGACGGATCAGGCCGGGGTATTTACGCACAACGCTACAATTCAAGTGGAGCCACACAGGGTGCAGAATTTCCCGTAAACACTTATACCACCTCGTCGCAGGACCAGGCATCTATTGCCATGGATAGCGATGGGGACTTTGTGATTACCTGGGATAGTAATCATGCAGGGACCACTTTTGGAGTGTTCGCTCGACGCTACAATTCAAGCGGGGTAGCTCAGGGTGTGGAATTTCTGGTCAATACCTCTACCACTGGAGAACAGATTAATACTTCCATTGCCATGGATAGCGATGGAGACTTTGCGATTGCCTGGGAAAGTTATCAGGATGGAGACGGCTATGGCGTTTACGCACAAAGGTACAATGCCTCGGGAGTAGTTCAGGGCGGAGAATTGCAGATCAATAGTTTTACGACCGGAGCGCAGTCCTCCCCATCCATAGCCATGGATGACGACGGGGACTTTGTGATCACCTGGCATAGTAATGGTCAGGATGGATCCTTAAATGGTGTTTACGCTCAACGCTACAATGCAGCTGGAGCAACCCAGGGGGCAGAATTTAAGGCTAACGCCCATACCACCAGCTATCAACAGTCTCCTTCCGTTGCCATGGACAGCGATGGGGACTTTGTGATTGCATGGCAGAGTAATGATCAGGATGGATCTGTTTTTGGCGTCTACGGCCGACGTTACGATGCGACTGGAGTAGCCCAGGGCAGCACAGAATTTCTGGTCAATTCTTATACCACCGACGACCAGTCTAATCCTTCCATAGCCATGGAAAGTGATGGGGATTTTGGGATTACATGGCAGGGCGATACTCAAGACGGATCTCAGTACGGTGTTTTTGCCCACCGCTACCATATCCCTACATGTGAACCCACGACCAATCTTGTATCGTCCAACTTGATGGACAACAGCGCCGATCTTAGCTGGGATGCCGTGGCCTATGCCAGTAGCTATGAGATCCGCTACCATATACCAGGGGTATCCACATGGCAGCTAACCACTTCTTCAACTAATTCCAAGACCATCACCGGCCTTGGGGCGGGTACCAATTACCAGTGGAAGGTGAAAACCGTATGCGCCTTCGGTAAGTCCGGTAATTCCGCAACAGAAAGTTTTACCACCACCGGTGCAGTCGCATGCCCGGTCCCAACTAACCTTTCGGATGCCTCAGTCAGCGATACTGAACAGGACCTGGACTGGGATGATGTAACCGAAGCCGATCATTACGAGGTCCATTACCGGGTCAAAGGAACCTCGGGCTGGATAATGGCGACCCCGGGCACCAGTGACCTTAGCCTTACTACGCTGACTGCAGGCACTTTATACCAATGGAAAGTGCGATCGGTATGTGTCATGGACGGATCGTTGGTTTCTGACTTCACTGTCAACCAGGAGTTTACAACTACGGGTACCGTGGCTTGCGCGGTGCCGTCTAACCTGGGCAGCGCCCAGGTCAATGACAATGAGCAAAGCCTGACCTGGGATGCGGTCACCGGGGCCGTCAGTTATGAAACTCGCCACCGCGTCATGAACGGGGCAGGCAGTTGGATAAATACTACCAGCGGTACCAATAGCCTTAATCTTACTTCTCTGCAGGCGGGAACTACCTACCTCTGGAGAATCCGATCGGTTTGTGCAATGGACGGATCCCTGGTGTCCCTCTATTCCTCCAAACAAATCTTTACCACCAGCGGATCTGCCGCCTGTGCGGTTCCAACCAATCCGGTAGCCACTCCGGTAACCCAAACCAGCGAGGATCTAAGTTGGACTGCAGTCACTGGAGCCATAACCTATGAAATCCGGTATAAGGTGAAAGGTGCTGCTGCCTGGATCATCGTCAGCTCAGGCACCAACAGCCTGTCCCTGACTGGTCTTTCCGCCGGAACCACCTATTCATGGAAAGTAAATGCCGTATGCGCGGCCGATGGATCGGTCGTTTCGCAGGGAGCCACCACTCAGATCTTTGTCACCAATGGCTCGCCGGCATGCGCCACTCCCACCGGGCTCTCGACCTCAGGCATTACCGCGAATTCTGCAGATATCAGCTGGGGAGCGGTTACGGGAGCGGTGGACTACAAGGTGGATCATAGGATTTCGGGATCCTCATGGATTACGAACTTCACCGGGGGAGCTGCATCCACCACTATTTCCGGACTTAATGCATCGACGAACTATCAGTGGAGAGTCCGGGCCATTTGCAGCGTTGACGGTTCCCTTACTTCAGCCAACTCCATCAGGGAGAACTTTACTACCGCTGCAGGCGGTTCGTTAATTGCGACCCGGATCAGCCTTGAGCTCAAAACTTCCACCGAGGAAGCGGTAAACATATATAGCTACCGGGACAAGATCTTTGTCAAGTTCCGCGATATGGATGTGGCTCAAAGTATTATTCACATCTACGGCATTGATGGACGAATGAGCCACGAGATTGACAATCGACAGAGTCCTCAGCAGGATTTGGAGTTGAAACCATTTCTAAATGGTACTTCCAGTGTGCAGATTGTGAGGATCCTGTTGCCCGAAGGGGTGGTAACCAAGAGGGTTATGGTGAGAAGATAGTGGTTAGTCCTTAGTCCTTAGCATAGTAGTAAGTCGTAGGTCTACAGTCTCTGGTGATTTCCGCTAACCGTGTGGCGAATCCGGATCACTGAATAATCGCTCGCGGATCTATTTAACTGATCTAATCTTCAATTCTCAGTGCTCAATCTTCCATTCCCAGGGAGCCCAGTTTAGATATCCTCATGGTTCGGGATAAACAATTCAACAGAAAGACAAGCTAATCTCTATCGCTCGGTCCGGTAAATAAAATGCAAATGATTCGCCCAATTGGGGTAAGAATTATCATAGCAACCAGGTGCCAATTCCAACGTTAAAGCATTAAGGTCAAACTCAATACGTATGGAACCCAAAAAGTATCCGTCAGCGGATCTAGAAAAATGGCGTGGACTGTGGTTCAACGCAGCTCTTGTGTTAAGCTTATCAACTGTGATCATGGCCTTCGAATGGGAATTTGAGGCCGAGCCAAGTCTGATTGACCTGGGATGTGTCACTGAAGAACTCGAGGAGATCCTTGAAATTCCTGCCACTCGACAGCCTCCGCCCCCGCCTCCTAAGATGAAGCAACCCAGAATAATCGAAGTGGAGAATGAGGAAGAAATTGAGGAAGAGGTACAACTGGATTTAGATATTGAAGCCGAACAGGATGAGGTGATCTCCGATCTGGTCCTGGACCCTGGTCCGGAGCCCGAAGATGAAGTCGCCGATGAGATTTTTACGATTGTGCAGGTAAATCCAGAGTTCAAGGGAGGCATGACCGCTTTCTACCGATTCTTGCAGGCAAATATGATGTATCCCTCAGTGGCTCGCCAAATGGAAATAGAGGGAAAGGTTTTTGTATCGATAGTAGTTGAGAAGGACGGAAGGTTGAGCAATATTCAAGTGGCCAAAGGGATTGGTGCTGGATGTGACCAGGAAGCATTAAGGGTAATAAGAATGTCTCCCATTTGGAATCCAGGTCTCCAAAGAGGCCGGCCGGTTCGGGCCAGGCTTATGGTTCCTTTGTTCTTCCAACTTAACTAGATACTGTTGTAAGGTAGCCTCCAGATTACACCACAATCACCTGAGTAAACGAATACAAAGTCCGAAGACTGGGCTACGCGCGTCGTTGTCCTTGGATTCGCCTGTATTTCAAATGTTGCGATTTAAGAGCCGGGTGATTCAGCTGGGATAAATAGGGTTCTATACTCAGAGAGAACGTCGAACTCCTGACCTTGCAGTCTAGACTTTTGAACTACACTGCCCATTCGCCAGAAACGCTGGAACTAGGAACTCGAGACTTTCTGTATTAAATTACAAAGGGCAATTACACGGTATGGAAGTATCAAAACTGCAAAAACTGGAAGAATGGTTCGGCGATAAGCCGGGCACAATCACCGCCTTTTCCGGGGGGGTCGATTCGAGCTTGGTTCTGTTTCTGTCCAAAAAATTTCTTCCCGAAACGACCATCGGTTGCATATCAGCCTCCGCGAGTCTCAAGCGAAAGGATTACGAAGAGGCTGTTGATTTTTGTATTGATTTCGACATCCCGCTTGAGGTGATTGAAACAAAGGAGATATTGGACCCGAGTTACAATGCCAATCCGGCAAATCGTTGTTTTTACTGCAAGAATCATCTATACACAAATATCCAGCAGGTTCAGCAAAAATATCCCGGATATATAGTCCTTAATGGAACCAACACAGATGATTTGGGGGATTACCGGCCTGGAATCAGGGCCGCCCGGGAGCACCGCATAGGTTCTCCGCTTGCAGCATGTGGGATTTCCAAAAAAGATGTCAGAGAATTGGCCAGGAATATGGGTCTACCCAATTGGGATAAGCCGGCCAGCCCTTGTCTCAGTTCCAGAATTCCCTATGGTATGGAAGTTACTCTCGAAAAACTGCGTCAAATCGAAACCGCAGAGGAGATACTAAATGATTTCGGCCTGCGGGATGTTCGGGTAAGACATTTCGGCACTGAAGCCCGGATAGAGGTGCCGGTTCGGGAAATGGCATTGCTCAAATCCAACATAACCGAGATCTCCGGCTTAATAGAGAAAGTCGGGTTTGATAACTGCGTAGTGGATGAGGAGGGTCTTGTTTCCGGAAAATTAAACCGCTCGATAAACTTGCAAAATGGATCAACCGTTTGAAATCGATTTTGATCGGGAAACTAGGCTGGGATTTCCAGAAATAATATACGGTGCCTCAAAATCAACCCATGTGCTGCAAAACATACTGAAGTCCTACCTCGAAAAAGGGCAAAATGCTTTAGTAACCAAATTGCAACCGGTCAAGATCGACGATCTAGCCAAATCTTTTCCTAACGCCACAGTCGACAAGGAATCGGGAGTATTCTTATTGGAATTGGATGAATCGGTTCTCGAAAAGAAGCAGGTAGCCGTTATTTCAGCGGGATCTTCGGATGCTTACGTCGTTAATGAAGTCTATTACACCCTGGCATATCTGGGAATTCAGGCTACTTGTGTGAGCGATGTTGGAGTTGCAGGGGTCCACCGCCTCTTGAAAAAGGTGGATCGTCTCAAGCAATTTAAAGTTTTGATAGTGGTAGCCGGTTTTGAAGGGGCGCTACCTACGGTGGTCGGTGGGCTGCTCCCCCAGCCAATCGTAGCAATACCTACGAGCGTAGGTTATGGGGTAGCGGAAGGCGGCCAGGTGGCGCTGAATACGATGCTATCCAGCTGTGCTAACGGCATTTCAGTAGTCAACATCGACAATGGCTACGGTGCGGCAATGGCCGCATTTCGGATCTTAAGCCTGATTCGAAAAGGATGAATATTTTATACGTAGAACCATTTTCAGGACTTTCGGGTGATATGATGCTGGGAGCGCTCTGCTCTTTGATAGAGGATTACTCCCGGATCCAAAAGTTGCCTGAGGATCTTGACCTCAACGATGCCCGGATAGAAATCGAAGAAGTAAAAAAGAACGGTATTGTTTGTAGGCATATTAAGGTGGTAGACCTCAATTCCGAACCTAAAAGCGCCAAAAAGGATCATAAAGATCACAATGATCATACCGCTAATCGCCCGTTAAAAGACATCAAACGGATCATTGACGCCTCTACCATAAGTGAATCCGCCAAGAAGATTGCCCAAGATATTTTCATGATTATTGGCAAGTCCGAATCCCGTATTCACAATATACCGGTGGAAAAAGTCCATTTTCATGAATTAAGCGGTGTTGATTCGATCCTGGACATTGTCGGCTGCGCGGTCCTGTTGGACAAGTTGGAAATCGCAAAGACCTACTCCGATCCAGTATGTACCGGTTTTGGGATGGTTAAGACCCAGCATGGTCTTCTCCCGGTTCCGGCTCCGGCAACCGCCGATATACTACAGGGAATTCCCTGTTATAAGGGAGAGGAAGAGGGTGAACGGGTGACCCCCACTGGGGCGGCCATTTTGAAATACCTTGAGCCCGAATTCTCGTTGCCCCCTATGACTACCAAGAAAATCGCGTATGGGCCGGGCCAGAAGGACTTTATTGGACCTAATGTAGTTCGTCTTTCCCTGGTTGAAACCACCAAGAAGGACGATTCCACCGAAATATGGGTTATCGAGTCAAATCTAGACGATTCCACGGCTGAGTACCTGGGAACTGATTTCCAGAACCAGTTATTGGAAAACGGAGCCACCGACTTCTATTTTACCCCGGTCCAAATGAAAAAGGGGCGTCCTGGCCTCAAACTAACGGTACTTGCTTCAAGCGGTTCACTGGATAGGGTTAAAGAGTTTGTCCTGGAGAACACTTCTACCATCGGATTAAGGTACTATCAGGTGGAAAAGGACAGATTACCAAGGAAAAACGTGGAGATTGTAACAAAATATGGACCTGTTCAAGTTAAGGAGGTTGTCAGACCTTCAGGCAGCAAGAGTCACAAAATTGAATACCAATCGCTTATAGAGATTAGCAAAAAAAATAACATCAATATTCTGGAACTTGAAACGGAATTGTATAATTTAATATCTCATTCGTCATGAAAAAGCGTAGTTTATTTATCATTATTGGCTTACTTCCGATGTTGGCAGCAGCCCATCCGCTTCCTATTCAACATTCCCATGATGGGATCCTGCAAGGATGGGAAGCCGTTGTTATTATTGCCGCAGCGATCATAGTTGCCATCGTCATAGCCAGAAGAGCTTGGAAACCCTTCAAGGGCTAATTTTCTAAACCCTTAACTCAAATCCGAAATTTCAAACTGTGGTTTCGGCTAGTTAAGTATTGTCTTTAAAATGAAAACAAATCCGCGATGCAAGACCAAACTCCCACCAGCACAAGTCGCCGTGAATTTTTGCAAAAGACTGTTGCTGCCGGGGCCTCAGCGATGGCTGTAGGTTCAGATATTGTGGCCAAAACTACAAATTGGGAAGAGACAGGAGTCCCTGTCAGACCCCTCGGTAGCACTGGAGAGAACGTATCCATAATTTGTTTGGGCGGATGGCATATCCGATCTATCAAAGACGACCACGAGTCAATTAAGGTAATGCATGCGGCAATCGGAGAGGGTGTAACCTTTTTCGACAATGCCTGGGAGTACCATGATGGCGGCAGCGAAGAAATAATGGGTCGTGCGCTGGACCAAGATGGGCTGAGGAAGAAGGTTTTCCTGATGACCAAGAATTGCGAGCGAGACTATGCCGGTTCAATGAGGAATTTAGAGGAAAGTCTGAAACGGCTGAAAACCGATTATCTGGATCTTTGGCAGTTCCACGAACTGGTCTATGATAACGATCCGGATTGGGTTTTTGAAAAGGGCGGAATAAAGGCTGCCATAGAGGCACAAAAGGCTGGAAAGGTTCGCTTTATTGGTTTCACGGGCCATAAGCACCCGAATATTCACCTGGACATGCTAAACAGGCCTTACGACTGGGATACGGCGCAAATGCCGATAAACGTTATGGACAGTCAATATAGAAGCTTCGAGAACGAGGTCGTGCCGGTCTGTCTGAAGAAGGATGTCGCTATAATCGGAATGAAGGCACTGGGAGGCGGAGGTCCCGGCATCATTCCCGCTAATACCGACATAACCGCCCAACAGTGCAGACGCTACGCCTTAAGTCAACCTATTGCTTCGCTCGTTTGCGGAATTTCTTCTTTGAAGGACCTGCACCAGGATGTTGCTATCGCCCGTGACTTCAAGCCAATGACTGATTCCGAGCAAAACGAATTGAGAGAGAAGGTTAAAGACCTTGCGGGAGATGGCCGCTTTGAATTGTTCAAATCATCCAAGTCTTTCGACGGTTCCCATCATCGGAAACAGCACGGCTTCACTGCTTCGTTCTAGTCAAGGACCAAATCAGGCGGCATCGTTCGGAAAAAGGGCTCGCAAACGCTAATTCTATTCCGGGTCAGAAGCGACTCCACTTAAACCCCAGAAAGACGTTCAGCCTTTGGACATTTCCTGATTGAAAAATGCCCCGAAGGAGGTTTTCTGAGCCTACATAAACCGGCCCAAAGCGAGCGCTTACTCCGGGCATGACCCCGGCCAAGGAATTGTAGGAGATAGGTATCTGGAGCCCCCACTTGGCCCTTTCGTATCGCGGGGTAATTACATAACTGGAAAAATTCTTGGTCTTTTCAAAGTCTCGTTGACTTCCTTTTAAGGCCAAGTAGGCCGAAAAATTAACATAATACTCGCGAGTCACATGATATTCGGTCTGCACCGCAAACCGGGTGGGTAGATCGATATCAAATTCCCTGATGGGCAATTCAGAAGTTTTCTGGAGCACGTTGTTCAAGGTGTCCCCCAGCACAGCAAGAGACCCAGCCTTCCGAAATTTATCTAGCGGAATATCCTGATTGTTAGCAACATACTCTCCGCTATTCAATGATCCGGTATAGCTTATCCTACCCAAATCCAATAGGGCTAGTCCCAATTTGAATTTGTAATGGCTGTTCTGAGCAAAGAATCGATATTCTAATCCAAAAGATGATGCGATGGATGGGTTAGAGAAAATGCTGACTTTCCCTGACTCCGCCAGTTCATCAAGTTCACGGTTGTAAACAAATTGCATTACACCGCTCGCATGGGCCAGTGTGTCGCCGTTGTTCAGGGCGAACCCGAAGTTGTCTACGTTAAGGTAGCTCGAACCAGCTCCATTTATGTATTTAAGGGTGATGCCGCCATCGATCTCGTGATCACCGGACTGAAACAATTTACGGGCGTAGGTACCATTGATCTCCCACCATAGATGGCTACGACCCGTGACATATTGATCCTCGAAACTTGCTCCATAAGTAGCCGGGTCCTTAAAGTCCTGCCTTAGCAGATCCAACAAACCGTCATTAGAAGACTCTGCAAAAAAGATCGAGCGCATTTTTATTTCTAATCCAAGTGATGAGCGCTCATTCAACCTGGCGACAATGGATGGCAGTTGGCCGTCCACGGCAATTAAGAATTCATCGCTATTTTCCAGGTAAGAAATGGGGTCACCCCCAAAGAAATTGGTCAGAGATTCAAAAGCCTTCGCATTTACCGCCGAAAATTCCGCCCCAGCAATATTGACATAATAGCTGTACGGTGTATTCGCAATTGAGGCCGGTTGAACGTGCATTGCATGGACCGGCGCGTGGTTGTCGGTGATCAGGCCAGCCCAATCCTGAGTTCTGGCTTCAAAACCGGCCATCGTCCAAATAATTATCAAGGAAGGCCAGTAGGAAATAGCCTTGCACATAGCACCTGTTCTTGGAAAAAGATAATTACATATATAAATATTAAAATAAACGAAAAGGTAACCAACTGCTTTGCTAAACTTGCCCTTTATTGATTCTTCTTGAGGATCCATCATCCATGGCATTGCAGAGGAAGATGGAGATATCCAACTAGCTTGGCACTTTTTTACTGATTGAATACAACCTTCGCAGGTAATAGAAGGCCAGTTTATCTACCATTCAATCGGGATTTTCAAGGCCTTAACACTGTCAACAACCATATGAGGCTGAAATGCAAATTTGTTGATATCGTATGCGCTGGTGACTCCCGAGAGCACCAGAATGGTCTTATAACCCATTTGTACGCCGCCTTGGATGTCAGTACCCATCGTGTCTCCAATCACATTAGTTTCAGCTGTTTCGAGACCAAGCCACTTCCTGGCAGATCTCATCATTACTGGACTAGGTTTTCCTACCGAAAAGGCCTTGGTGCCCGAAGCCTCCTCAATCATGGCCACGATGGCAGCGATTCCGAGATTATTCCAACCCCTCTTTCTAGGTGACGGGTCCAAATTGGTGGCAATTAGCCGAGCGCCATCAAGAATCATCTCAACAGATTTTTGAACCATTTCGAGGGTGAAATTGCGGCCCTCGCCTACGACCACGAAGTCCGGATCAGTCTCGACCAGTGAGTATCCGCTGGCATGCAAACTACCCAAAATCCCCCCTTCGCCCAGAACATAGGCGGTTCCATTTGGCTTTTGTTTGGACAGGAACTCACCGGTAGCCATGGCACTGGTATAAACGTGTTTCTGCTTAACACTTATTCCCAGTTTTTTCAACTTTCTGAGCACCTCCACCGGGCTACGCTGGCTGTTGTTAGTCATGAACGTAAAAGGAATGTCTAAATCCAACAGCTTTTGTATGAATGCATCCGCTCCCGGGATCAAGGTGTCGCCGCTGTAGATGACCCCGTCCATGTCAATTAAGAATCCTTGAGCCATGTGCCAGGGTTTATAAGGGTGATAGCATTGTCCTTGTGACCGACTACTAACTCATCCACCAGATCCAAAAAGAGCCCGGTTTCAAGTATCCCCGGTATGAAGGTTAATTCAGCATTCAATTCTCCTGGTTTTGGGATTTGGCCAAAATAACAGTCCAGAATACAGTTTCCATTGTCGGTGAGAAACAAATCATCGTCCCTGAAGCGAAAGTTGGTTCTAATAGAATACTTTTCCTCAATCCATTGCTTAACCATTTCACTGCCGAAGGGATTTACCTCCACCGGTAATGGGAAACTTCCCAGAACCGAAACCTGTTTGGATTCATCAACCATTATGATATTATGATCCGATTGAAAAGCCAACACCTTTTCTCTTAGAAGAGCGCCCCCACCCCCTTTGATCAAATTGAATTGCGGATCCACCTCGTCGGCTCCGTCGATATACACATCCACCGATTGACCTATAAACTTGGTGACCGCGATTCCTAATTTTCGGGCAAGTTCAGCGGAATCCAACGATGATGATACCGCCTTGATTTTTAAGCCGTTGACCATCCGGGCACCCAGTAGCTCGATAGCAACTCGCGTCGTGGAACCCGAGCCCAATCCGACCAGCATTCCATCCTGTATGCGTTCGACAGCCTTTTGAGCAGCCCTTCTCTTGCGGTTCAGTTGGTCGTCCATAAAGAGACAGGCCGGCTTTCCAAGAGAAACAAGGACCAGAATCTATTTAACGGGAACCGAATTGGTTTCATTCACCTTTCGGTAATCGGCAAGGAAATTCTCCAATCCGATATCCGTCAGAGGATGCTTAAGAAGCCCGGTTATCACCTTCAATGGACAGGTTGCAACATCGGCACCGATTTCAGCGCACTTGATCAAGTGTATGTTATGACGGATCGATGCCGCCAGGACCTCGGTTTCAAAGCCGTAGTTATCGAAAATGTGAACGATTTGCTCGATCAGTTCCAGGCCATCTAAGGATATGTCATCTATACGGCCTATGAAAGGTGAAACGTAAGAAGCACCGGCTTTTGCTGCAAGTATTGCTTGGCCTGCATTGAAGATCAAGGTACAGTTGATTCGTATTCCCTCCGAACTCAGCTGTTTTATAGCCTTGACTCCATCTTTGATCATCGGAACTTTCACCACGATCTTATCGTCTATCTTCGCCAATTCCCTACCCTCCTTGACAATTTTCTCAAACTCAGTAGCGATGACTTCGGCGCTCACATTATTCTCTACGATGTCACAAATGGCCTTATAGTGGGCTCTAATATTTTCGGCTCCTGAAATATTCTCCTTGGCCATTAACGATGGGTTGGTAGTCACCCCATCCAGAACGCCGAGATCGTGAGCCTCCTGGATATCGGCCAGGCTTGCAGTGTCGATGAAAAATTTCATGATTGTGTCTGTTAATTAGTTATTACATCTTTATAGGTCTCTAAATACTTAGTAACCTGATCGTAAACATTCTTCGCGGTAAACCCGAATTCTTGGTCCAAAATCTTCGCTGGTGCCGATAGTCCAAAATGATCCAGCCCAAAGACCATACCCTTGCTACCTACAAGTTCGCTCAAATTTATCGGTAAGCCAGCTGTTAATCCAAATTTCGGTTTGTTCCCGGGTAAGACGTGGGCTTGGTATACAGGATCCTGGTCTCTAAACAGCCCCTCAGATATACAGGAAACAATACTGACTTTGAGGCCTTGTTTCTCCATCAATAAAGCGGCTCCCTCCACAAGAGTAGAGACCTCTGAGCCATTGGCGACCAAGATTACGTCCGGATCTTCTGTCTCCTGGACCAAATAGGCTCCTTTTTCAGCTGCCAGGGCCTCCTGATACCGGCTATCATTTACAGCCGGAATATCCTTGACATTTTGCCGGGACAAGATCAGCCCGGTGGGCACTTTGGTATTATCCAAGGCCATTTTCCAAGCTACGGTAGTTTCGCTGGCATCCGACGGCCGCAGCGCGTACAAACTTCTTTCACCTTTGTGATTCCTGAGTTTTTCCAATAGTCTCAATTGAGCCTCCTGCTCCACCGGTTGGTGAGTCGGTCCATCTTCTCCAACCCGGAATGCATCGTGGGTCCACACGTATTTTACCGGCAGCCCCATAATTGCCGCCAACCTCACCGCGGGTTTCATGAAGTCGGAAAACACGAAAAAGGTCCCGATAGCAGGAATCACCCCTCCGTGCAACGCCATTCCATTGGCCAGGGCTGCCATGGTTAACTCTGAAACGCCAGCCTGGAGAAATGCACCGGAGAAGTCACCTTTTCGCAAGGCTTTGGATTTCTTAAGAAAACCATCTGTTTTATCGCTATTGGACAGGTCCGCCGATGCCACTATGAGATTCTCAACACGCTCTGCAAGAAAGGATAGAACGGCGGCCGAGGCGGCTCTTGTGGCCACGTTCTCCTTTTGTTCCACCTCACTAAAATCCAATTCCGGAATCCGTCCGGAAAGAAACAAATCCAGCTTATCTGCCAGGTCCGGGTTTTCGCCGCGCCACTGAACCTCTTTCTGTTTCTTGATTCGAGCGTTCTCTACTTTTTGGGCTGTAACCTTGGCGTAATACTCCCCGACCTCAGGAAAAATTTCGAAGGGTTGGTTCGAATCCCCGCCCAGCGCCTCAACAGTTTTGTCAAATGATGCACCCGCATTGCCCAGGGGCATACCATGCAGTTCGGTTTTTCCTTCAAACTTTTGGCCGTGCTCATCGACGGCACCTTTGCCTATTATAGTTTTGCCAATTATCAAAAAGGGTCTTTCCGATTCCTCTTGTGCTTCGGTAAGCGCCTCACGAATTTGATCATGATCGTGGCCATCGATGGTCGTGACCTTCCAACCCCATGCCTCGTATTTTTTAGCTGTGTCCTCTCTGGTAACCTCATTGGTGTAGGTTGAAAGCTGAACGTCATTGGAATCAAAGAACATAATCAGGTTGTTCAGTCCCAGGAATCCAGCGATCCGGCCAGCGCCTTGTGATATTTCCTCCTGTACCCCGCCGTCCGAGATATAAGCGTAAATCTTGTGTTCCATCCAGCTACCAAAGCGACTGATTAGAAAACGGGCGGCAATGGCGGCCCCAACCCCCATTGTATGACCTTGACCCAAAGGTCCGGAGGTGTTTTCAATACCCCTGAGCACGTCCACTTCCGGGTGACCCGGAGTGTGAGAACCGAGCTGGCGGAAATTTTCGAGGTCTGCCTTAGCGTATTTATTAAATAGGTGAAGCTGGGCGTACAATAGCGCCGATAGGTGACCGGCGTCCATGAAAAATCGGTCTCGATGTGGCCACTGCATATCCTCAGGATCAAAAATCAAGAATTCTGAGTACAGGATGTGAAAGTAATCGGCCCCTCCCATCGGACCTCCGGGGTGTCCGGAGTTGGCCTTTTCGACCATCGCCGCGGCTAGTATCCTGATGTTATCTGTTGATAATTTATGTATTGCATCCATGTTAACACTTTGATATCAGTTGAGTGCAGTCTAGGAAAAACTACACAATTACCAAAAATAACAAACCGAAGATTGGCCGCTCAGCAAAATGGGGAAAAACTGAAAATTCAGTTGATATGCCCCGGTGATCAAACCTAAAGGTGATGTGCCGACCTGGCAGCCTCGGCCGGTGCCTGTCAAATACTTAGTTGTCTACCGCCCCATCATCTACCCAGCAAGCAATCTGACTTATCTGATCGGCTGTCAACGTGCCCGTTTGGGGCATAGTACGGTTGCCTGTGCGAATCTTGATTTCTGATGCATTGGCTTGGACGGTAGCAAGATCAAGGAAGTTCTGCCTGCCAGTACCAGGTACGTGGCAACCTGCAATAGCACAGGAATTTGATATGATAGGTGAGATTGTGGCACTCCAGTTTACCCCGGTACAGTCAAATGTGGGGGGCACTTCATCCTCAGACGAACACGACTCCATTGCAAAAATCAACCCCAGTAATAGAATTCTAAAAAATCTGGCCATAACGAATCTCTTTTAAGTTTGCAAAAGTAAAAGAAATCTGGACAAAGCCATGAATCCTAAATAATCCTCAGAATAGGCTGATAAGTCAGTACTTAATGCCAAACCCTGGCTCAAAATTGCATGGAATCATTTCGCTTACCTTCTTGAAATCGGTTAGAATATAGCCCAGGAGCCATGGACAAAATCAAGCAAATCAACCCACTGACATTCAATTTTCAAGGTCTTGCCAAACCGATTCGTCAGGATTCCTTAGGGCACCAACCCTCCTCGCCGTTCACCATTAATCAAAAAAGAAGAGACAGAAAACACCCAAACTCGCCATGACATAAGAATTCGAAATAAAAGCCAGAGGGCCCGAAAGCCCCCTAGCCCGGGCTACCGGACTATCGAAATCGACCAAAACGTTTCATTCGAAAGTCCATAGTGAATTCTTCTGAAACTCCGTTTTGGGTCCGAATTGCAAGATCGTCGCACGAACCATCCCCAAAATCAATCGTAGTTACCTCCTCTCCCTCCACCTGAATTTGGATTACCCCGCTAGTAATCCACCTACAGTCCCTGGATCTTATCAATGTGGTGACGATAGACTTTGAATAGCTGAGCCCTTCCGAATTAACGCCGCTTGAGCCTCCGCTTATCTGGTAGATATCGTTGAGCCTATCGTCAGTATCGGTCCCGGCGATGACAGTCCTGGTGCGTGTGGACTCTCTGCTAATCACCTGGCCGTCGGAAGTCGTCACTCTTCCACCTTCAAGAGTGGCGGTCACTGATCCAATACCGCCATTGGAGAAGGTTCTCGTGCCTTCAATTTGGTTCCCGTTTACCGCGAAATCTTCAAAAGTCGATATACGCTGGGAGCCAGCTACAGCCAAATCTCCGGTTACGGTAATAATGATTTTCCCGCTTTTGGTCAAACCATGAAACGACTCGCACCCGTCACCGTAGTCGATCGAGAGAATTAGGGGATAAACTCCCTGCTCGCTTTCCTCAACCGTCGCACAATTCAAAAATCCGAAACCCCCACCGGCTAAAAACCTTCGGGGGCCGAAACCCAAGCCGGGCCCAAATCCACCTGCTGAAGAATTATCAACGGCATCATCCACGTCATCGGCCACACTGGCCAAAGCGTTTTCAATAAATGAAGTCTCGTCCAAAATTCCGTCACCGGAAGATCTGAGCGAGCCATCTTCTTGTTCACAACTTAAGATCAGAAAGCTGAATAGGATCATCGCGATCTCAAATTTCATGTTTGTCATAATATTAAATATTTTTAGTTTTGCTCATTAGATGATTCAAAAGCCCAAAGGATTATTAGGCTTGGGTTACTTTCAACCAACGATCGGGGTAGGCCAATCAAATGCCTCAAATTGCTAACACAGCGCTGAACCACCGCGTCAGAGTTGAATTACAAATTACAGGCGAAGCGCGAAAAGATTATATAAATTGTCATCCTTCCTCCCTTTGAGGAATAGTATATTTGACTCTCATTTTTATTCACCATGAAACTAATTCGAATCGGCCCCGACGGAAGTGAAAAACCAGGAATAATTACTGAGGACGACAGGAAACTGGATGTCTCGTTATTCGAAGAAGATTATGATCAGAAGTTTTTCGAAACTGGTGGACTAAAGCGCCTTGATATTTGGCTTCAGCAAAATATTGATTCCTGTCCAGTTATAGAGAAAGGAATACGGATTGGTCCCCCTGTGGCGGAAGTATCCAAAATAATTTGTGTTGGTTTGAACTACGCTAAACACGCCCAAGAAGGAGGTATGGATCTCCCTTCGGAGCCTGTCCTTTTCTTCAAGGCTACTACAGCTATCTGCGGGCCGTTCGATGATGTCATAATTCCCAAGGGAAGCATCAAAACCGACTGGGAGGTGGAGTTGGCAGTGGTGGTCGGCAAAAAAGGAAACTACATTTCTGAGTCGGATGCCCTCGATTATGTAGCCGGCTATGTCCTTCACAACGACATAAGTGAACGTGAATTCCAACTTGAAAAGTCCGGCCAATGGGTAAAAGGTAAAAGCGCAGATACCTTTGCTCCTCTCGGCCCATTTTTGGCAACTACAGATGAAATTGAGGATCCGCACAACCTGGACTTGTGGTTGAAAGTAAATAATGAAACCATGCAGAACAGCAACACATCGGATTTGGTCTTTGGAGTACCTCACCTGGTGAGCTACATTAGTCAGTTTATGACTTTATTGCCAGGCGATGTCATATCTACGGGAACCCCAGCCGGGGTTGGACTGGGACAAAATCCTCCTCGCTACCTCAAAGAGGGTGATGTCATGGAGCTTGGAGTGGAAGGCTTGGGTGTCTCAAAACAGGCAACGGTAGGATACTCAGAATAGAGTAGCGAAAGAATCTAGTTATGTCGGGGCCAACCGTTCTCAAATACCCAGGCTGGCCCCTACAATCAAGATCAAAGTTGTCCTACCTTCGAAGACCAAAGTTTCTGAAATTAGTGGTGGCAAGTTTGGCTGCTGCAGGCAATTTTGGGAATGACAGTTTAGTAGCCGTTCAGAAAATACCCTAAAGTACACAGCCACCAAAGCCCGGATATTTCTCATTATATTCGAAACTTGGACTCCGAGAAAAAAAGCAAGTCCACCAAAATCGGACTCCCTAAGGCCACCTCTTTGGTAGTTGGAAATATGGTTGGTTCGGGGATATTTTTTCTTCCGGTTTCCTTGGCCTTTTACGGGAGCATCAGCCTACTCGGTTGGATAATTTCAGGGCTTGGCGCCATTATCCTGGCACTTGTATTTGCCAGGCTTAGTATACTGATACCCAAGGCGGGAGGCCCATACGCCTACTCCCGGGCAGGTTTTGGTGATTTTGCCGGCTTCCTGGTTGCCTGGGGTTATTGGACTTCAATCATGTGCACTAACGCCGGTATATCGGTAGCCTTTACCAGTTACCTATTGGACTTTTTCCCAGAATTTCAGAGTCCCATCATCTCGGTTGCTGTATGCCTAGGCGCCATTTGGGTGACTACCGGAATCAATACTCAGGGCACAAACAAAAGTGGAAGCGTTCAACTCATTACGACGCTGCTTAAATTGGTGCCCTTGATTCTGGTAGGCCTCGTGGGCCTATTCTACATGAATTATGACAATTTTGTTCCCCTCAACGTTAGCTCGGAATCTAATATCGACGCCGTAACTGCCTCGGTGACTCTTACTCTTTTCGCCTTTCTTGGAGTTGAGTCCGCTACCGTACCAGCCGGGGATGTGAAGAATCCCGCCGTAAACATACCACGGGCCACAATATATGGCACGCTCATCGTGACGATTGTTTACCTGCTGAGTACTTTTTCATTAATGGGTTTGCTAAACCCCTCCGAATTGCAAACTTCTAACGCCCCCTTTTCGGACGCTGCTTCTCTGCTTTGGGGACCCGTGGGTCGTTATGTGGTTGGCGCGGGGGCCATAATATCCTCCTTTGGCGCCTTGAACGGCTGGGTGTTGCTCCAGGGTCAAATTTCAAAGGCCCTTGCGGAAGATAAAATGTTCCCAGAGGTGTTCAAAAGAACCAATTATCGAGGGGCACCAGTGATAGGGCTGATAATCGGTAGCATTTTTGTAAGCTTGTTGGTGTTATCCAACTACACCAAGGGGCTGGCAAGCATGTATACCTCTTTGATCCTCCTGGGCACTTTTCTTGCCATTATCCCCTACCTGTTCTGCGCATTTGTTGAAGCCATGCACTGGTTTGGGAAAACGGAAAATTTTAGTTCAGCTAGATTGACGAAATCACTGGTGATCGGGTTCGCGGCTTTTGTTTTTGCAATTTGGGCCGTGACAGGAGCCGGACAGGAATCAGTGTTTTACGGTTTCCTGCTGCTTATGGCGGGCATTCCCTTTTACGTCTGGGCCAAGCCCCACCGTGGGTGAGATTTGTTGATTAGGTGATTTGTTGATTCGCTTAGCCAATGAACTTACTTAAGAATCTAAACTTTAGCCTTAGAAACAAGAAAGTCCTTTGCCGCGATCGATTGTTCCCAGATCAATAGGTGCTTGGTGGCACGAGACCCCACTGCTGATTATGAACGGATAAAACCCGTAACAACCTCCCTATTTTTCCCAATTTCCAGCTGAAAGCATCTTATCAAAGATGGCCGTATTCTCATAGACCCCACAAAACGAGTCTGATCCTGGGCCGTAGGCAAAAACCGGTATCAGCGTTGCGGAATGTCCCCCTGTAGAATAGGTTGGAACAATCGAATCGTAGTTGCTATTGATACCCATCATTGTCGTATCAATGGGCTGCAACAGTTGAGCTGACAGAGTAAAGCCGCCGGTTTCATGATCAGCCGTCACGATCACCAGCGTGTTTTGATCCTCTTCAGCAAAATCAAGCCCCACTCCCACTGCCTCATCAAAATCCAGTAATTCAGTTATCAAATACTCGGAATCATTCTCGTGTCCACCCCAATCTATTTGGGATCCTTCGACCATAAGAAAGAATCCACTTGAATTCTGTGAAAGGTGATCAATCGCCAACCGGGTAGCCTGCGCCAGAAACTCACCGCGACCGTCTAACATTCTTGGCATCCCATCCCGAGCCAATAAGTACCCGTATCTCCGAGACCCATCTAATTCTCTAGAGTTTAACCCAGTAGTATCGACCTCAAAACCCTTATGAGCTAGAGAATCCAAATAATTGAGCGAGTCTCCTCGATGTCCAAAAAATTGGATTCCGCCCCCGGCAAAGAAGTCAACATCTGATGCGGCAAGCTGAGAAGCAATTTCATCATGCATGTTCCTGGAAATAGTATGGGCATAAAAAGAAGCAGGGGTGGCATGAGTGATTGAAGAGGTGGCTACCACGCCCGTTGAAAACCCTGTTCGGGAAAGAATTTCCAGAATAGTAGGATGAGATATGGAATCCGAATCTACCCCGATGGCCCCATTGTAACTTTTCTTTCCGGTGGCAAACGCGGTAGCTCCGGCGGCAGAATCCGTAATCTTATGGCTACTTGAAGGAGTTTTTATCAAACCTATGTTATTAAAGCGGTCAAAATTCACCGGGCCATTTTTGAAGAAGTGGGTTGCGGAAACTTGGGAAACTCCCATACCATCTCCAATGAACAGGATAATGTTCAGAGCTCTTTCTGGTTCAACTTCAACAGCTACTTTACCCGTGCAAGAACCCAGGAATGCTGCCAGAAAAGCTATTGTTGTATATCTTGACATGATTAGCGTTGGTGCGCGAATATAGTCAGGCCTGAATTATCAAGAACATTTCTTGACCTATTTTTGCCACGAGCATCCAATTTGCTATTTATGAACCATACAGCGGTACGATTCCCGATTCTGCTTTTTGTAGCTCTGCAGCTTGCATCTGGTAACCTCACGGGCCAAGTTCCCATGATCAACTTCTCCCCTCCGGAAGTGTGGTTCACTGATCCTCTCAAAATCTCTGTTGGCCAAGAAGATTTTACCCTGTTGAACCGGATGCTGGAGCTGGTTAATTCCGTGCCATCCGGGGAGGAAATTACCGTTTGCGTCTTCAAGTTCGAAAAGGGAAAATTGGCCCGGGCCCTGCTCGAGGCTGAAGACCGAGGAGTAAAGATACGGGTCATAATAAACAAAGGCGAAACCAGTGAAGAGATCAATCGGGATACTAAGGAGCTATTCAAAACTGAGCTGGACGATTTTCACTACATAAAGAACACCATCACCAAGAAGTCGATCATCCATAACAAGTTCATGCTGTTCTCACGAATCGAAACTGTTGGCGGATCGCACAGCAATGTAGTATTGCAGACTTCTTCCAATTTCCAGGACAAGGGAACCGGAAAGCTGCAGGACCTGATAGTAACTGCGGACCAGGGCCTTTACCATGCCTACCTGGATTTCTGGTATGAAATAAAAGTCCTGGGGAATGCTAGTCGGCTGGACGATTATGACTATCTGAAATTCTCAGGCTCCAACCTCTACAAGGCTTATTTTTTTCCAAAAAGGGAGGATGGGGAAGAGATTGGAAAGGACAATGTTGTCCAAATCCTGAAGCACATAAAGCAGCCTAGTTCGACCATTATCCGGTTCGCTCATGGCAAATGGACTCCGGGTAGAGAAAAAGTGGTCAACCAATTGGATGAGGCAATTTCAAATGTAGCAAGAATCGAAATCATCACTAATGGGGACCTGGATTACGAGATCAGATCTCAGCTACTGGATCTGAATGCGAATTTGACCACGCTTGGAATGGAAGCCAACCTTCACACCAAATTCTTCTTGGTAGACGATGGAACCAGTCAAATAGTTTATACCGGTTCGCACAATCTTAGTGAACGCTCCCTAAGAGACAACTTTGAGGGTCATGCTTGAAATTAGGGACCCGCGAGTGTACCGGAGTTACCTGTCATTTTTTAAATCGATTCAAAAACTGGATTAGCACCTGAGCCAGTTGCTGGTCGGGCTCAATGTTCCGAACAGGTTTCAGTCTAAGATGCAAGCCCATTGGGTGCTACAGCACATGGTCAATCAGGGCAAGCCCCGAAACCTGGATCTTCAACTATAATCGCCCGCTGTTATCTCTATCGGCTTGCGAGATCCATCCTCCACCCAGGGCCTTGTACAACCGAACGTATGATTCAAGTTGACTTCTTCTTGCCCCCGCCGCCCCCAATTCTGCATTAAAAAAAGATCGTTCCGATTCCAGAACTTCGAGGTAACTTGTAACTCCCCCGTCGTACCTTGCCCGGGACAATGATGCCACATTGCCTGCGGCCCGCACTTGTCTAATCCTGGCTTCTAATTCCCGAGTATAGGTGTCAATTTCAACCAAAGCATCTTCAACTTCTTGAAAGGCAAACAAAACGGTTTGCTCATAGTCAACCAGGGCTTGTTCGGTTCGGAACTTCTCGATCTCCACTCTTCTTTTGTTCTTTCCGAAATGAAATAATGGGGCGAATAACCCAGCTCCAGCACTCCAAATCACACTGTTTCCCCCGGTCAGTCCAATTAAATCCGGGCTGGCAGCGCCCAGCATTCCTGTAAGGCTAATACTCGGTAATCTCATCGCCTCTGCGACTCCAATTCTTGCAGTCTGCGCATGTACATATTGCTCGGCCTGGAGGATGTCCGGACGACGGGCCAAAAGCGTCGCTGGGATCCCGGGAGGGATATTTGGGGGTAAGACCTGGTCCTGTAAACGACCTCGGTCGGGAAACCCGCCAGGATTCCTGCCCAATAGTATGCTAAGAGTATGCTCGGCTCGCGCCAGGTTGCGCTCATGGCGGGGAATAGTCGCTTCGGCCGTAGCCAATTGTACCTGCGCCGGGTTCACTTCGATTTCAGCAACAGTTCCTTCGTTGTGGCGGTCTTCAATTATTGCCAGAAATTCTTTTCGGACTTCTGCAGTACGCTGGGAAATTTCAACCCGGGCACTGAAATCCAGAATTTGAAAATAAGTCATGACCACCTCAGAAATCAAGCTAATCTGGACCTGTCGCCTGCCGTATTCTGTGGCCAACACTTCAGCCTGAGCGGCCTCATTCGATCGTTGAAATTTACCCCAGAAATCTAATTCCCAACTAAGTGAAGGTGCTGCCAGATAAGTTACGCGATTATCTACTTCTTCGTTAGTACCGAAGTTTATGTTATTGGAGGTTGCGGAACCCTCAATATTAAACTTGGGATAGAGATCGGCTTTGGTGAAGCCAGAGTACGCCCTGGCTTCCTGAATTCGTGACGTAGCAAACCTTAAATCCAGATTTTCCTGGAGGGCAACTCGTACCAGACCTTGCAGTGTTTGATCCTGGAATAACTCCCACCACTCAAGGTTTACCACAGTATCTCGGGCATTCTGGTCAAATCGAAAGTGATCTGGGGTGTCTACAACCGCTGACTGATAGTTTGGGCCAACCTTGCATTGGCTTAGGATCAGTGCTAGTAAAACCCAAACATGGAAAATGCTACGGATGGCAAGTCTCATATAATTACCCGCTTTCGTCATTTGGAGCCAACTCCGCTTGATCACGTTTTTGTTCATAGCCAAACATTCGACCGATAAATACAAATAACATCGGATAGAAAAAGACTCCCAACACCGTGGCCAGGGTCATTCCCCCTAGCAAGGCCATTCCCATGACTTTTCGTGCTTCAGCGCCCGATCCGCTGGCAACGACCAACGGTAAAACCCCCAGGATAAAGGAGGCAGCAGTCATTAGAATGGGGCGGAATCTCAATTTGGCGGAATTTATAGCCGAATCGAATAGAGACATTCCAGAATCAAAATTCAGTTTGGCGAATTCTACGATCAATATAGCATTCTTGGCTGCCATGGCGATCAGCATAACAAAGGAGATCTGGGCAAAAATGTTATTTTCGAAAGTCGGACTGAAAAGCCTGGCTATATAAAGGATGAATAGGGCGCCGAAAATGGCAAAAGGTGTGCCCAAAAGGATACTCCATGGTAGGGACCAACTTTCATATTGTGCAGCCAAAATCAAGTAAACGAAAATCAGGGAAAAAACAAATATGACTGCTCCCGCCCCACCCGCCACTTTTTCTTGGTAGGACATGTTAGTCCATTCATAGCTCATTTCAGGCGGCAATACACGGTTCGCAACCTCCTCTACCGCATCTAGGGCCTGGTTGGAAGAAAGTCCCGGCGCAGGTGCTCCGGTGATCTCCGTGGCACGATATAGATTATAGCGGTTGGTAAATTCAGGTCCGGAAACATTGCGGATCGTAGAAATAGTGGAAAGTGGAACATTTTTGCCCAGGTTATTCTTCACGAAAAAAAGATCCAGGTTCCTCGGGTCTCGCCGGTACTCAGGCTCGGCTTGAACGTAGGTCTTGTACAACCGACCAAATCTATTGAAATCATTGGCGTAAGAACCACCCAGGAAAGCCCCGATGGTGGCATAAAGGTCATTCAGGTCGACTCCTAATTTTAGTGCCTTTTCCCTGTCGATATCCAGGAATTTTTGAGGAATTCCGGCCTGAAAGGGAGTGAAAACCGACCCGATTTCAGATCTGGCCCGGGCTGAATCCAAGAAAATCTGGGTCTGCTCTGCCAAAAACTGCGGGCTACTTCCCACCCTGTCTTGAAGCATAATGGAAAAACCAGATCCAGTTCCCAATCCGGGTATAGCTGGCGGTCCAAAAGCAAAAGCCTGAGCCTCTCTGACGTTAACGAAAAGATCACGATTGATTGCTTCAGTCATCTGCAAGGCAGTTCGGTCTCTTTCGCTCCAATCGGTCAAGGAGATGAAGAAGAAGCTGGTATTGGGAGACCAGCTTCCAGAGATGGCACTATATCCCACCACTGTTGTCGAATATTCAATTTCCTCATAACTGGCCAGTATATCTTCAATTTTTCGGGAAACGTCGTCTGCTCTTTGCATCGAGGCCGCGTCGGGTAATTGCACGTTGACCATAATGTAACCTTGATCCTCTTCAGGAATAAAACCCCCGGGCACCAAAGCACCAAAAACTCCGGAAGCAATTACCACAATGAAAACAATGCCACGGCTAATCTTGCCAGCTACCACCTTAGTTAAGCCAGTATACTTATCTGCGGAGCGGTCAAAAGAGCGGTTAAACCAACCGAAAAATTTACCTAAAGCTCCTCCGTATTTGACCGGTTTCTTCATAAGGATAGAGCACAGGGCAGGGCTTAGGGAAAGAGCATTGACAGATGAAAAAAGCACTGAAACGGCCACAGTAATGGCAAATTGTTGGTAGAGTATTCCAGTAATACCGCCCATGGCAGCTGTAGGCGCAAAAACCGCTACCAGCACCAAAGTAGTTGCTATTATAGGTGCTGTAACCTCTTGCATAGCTGCATTGGTAGCTTCTTTTGCGGTCATGCCCTTCTCTATATTCACCTGGACTGCCTCCACCACTACAATGGCATCATCAACCACGATCCCAATGGCCAGTACCAAACCCAACAGAGAAAGTACATTAACCGTAAAACCCAACATCGGGAAAAGGATGAAGGCTCCAACCAGTGAAACCGGTATGGCAACCGTTGGAATTAGGGTAGCTCTCCAATCCTGGATAAAAATAAATACTACCAGGATTACCAAAGCCAACGCAACAAATAACGTCACTATGATCTCTTTGATGCCAGCGGTAATAGCTGTCGTAGAGTCCAGTGAAATTTGGTACTCAATCCCCTCAGGAAACCGAGCCGAGATCTGTTCCATAACCACTCGAATGTTTTGGGACATTTCAACCGCATTCGTACCTGGAGCCTGGTATACCGCAATTACTGAGCATACCTCTTCATTTAACCGGGTAAAGGAAGTGTAGGTCTCCACACCTAGCTTCACCACGGCAATGTGTTTGATCTTTACCTGTCTTCCATCGTTGTTGGTTCTGATTACAATTTCTCCGAATTCCTCCTCAGATTGGAGACGATCAGGCAGTTTCACCGTATAAGTGAATTCGGTACCGGGGGGGCAGGCTCTGCTCCAAACTTGCCTCCCGGAACTATAACATTTTGGTTTTGGATCGCCCTTACAATCTCGGGAATAGTAATACCCAATTGGGCCAGGCGATCCGGTTTCACCCAGATCCTCATCGAATAGTCGCTGGAACCAAACAGAACCGCCTCTCCAACCCCCGGTGTCCTGGAAAGAAGGTCCCTGACGTTAATGTTGGCGTAATTGCCCAAAAACTCCTGGTCAAAGGCTCCGGTGGGTGAACTGAGTGTAACCAACATAATTGGGAATGTATAGGCCTTTTTGGTAGTGACACCTAAGCGCTTCACTTCTTCAGGCAACTTAGCAGTGGCAGCACCCACCTTATTTTGGGTAAATACGGTATTCATGTCGGGGTCGGTTCCCACATCGAATGAAACCTGTATAACCATTTTGCCATCATTCGAATTGATGGATTTCATGTAGATCATGTTGTCCACCCCATTAATCTGCTGTTCTAAGGGAGTCGCAACCGAACTTTCCACATTTAGGGCGTTCGCCCCGGTGTATGTGGTTTCTACCTTTACAATAGGAGGTGCTATTTCAGGGTATTGTTCTATCGGAAGGCGGAGCACCGAAACCGTTCCGATGATTACCGTAACTATCGAGATGACAAAGGCCACAATCGGCCTTCGAACGAAAAAATTACCTCCCATAAGTGACGTGGCTAATTGCTTGAGATGAATTCAAATTCCTGAATTTCGGGGTTGACTGTCATTCCACTTCGGACCCATTGCAAACCTTCCAAGAGCACTTTGTCATCTTTGTCCAAACCTTCAAGAACCGCCCACATATTTCCGATGCGAGGCCCCATTTTTAGCTGTTTGTTTTCCACCTTATTGTTCGCATCCACGGTGTAAATTTCATGGATCCCCTGAATTTCCCTGACACAGCGCTGGGGAATCAACAGCCCTCCTTCAATTTCATCCAACGTTACCTTCACTCTTCCGAATTAGCCAGGGCGAAGAATCCGACCCGGATTAGGAAAGGTGGCCTGTACCAATAAGCTTCCCGTTGTGGGATCCACTTCCCGATCTATGAAATCAACCAGTCCAAGTTGGTCAAACAAAGCTCCATCAGCCAGGACAATCTGAACGGTAGCGCGGTCCTCTTCTTTTCTATCCGGATGAGGCTCAGTTCCATAATATTTCGCCAAACCAAGATAGTAGGCTTCAGGTATTGAAAACTGGACCCGAATATTCTCGATCTTGGACACCATGTTAAGAACAACCGGATTGGGCTCCCGTCCCACAAAATCTCCAACCCGAGCCTCAGTTTTGCCAATTATTCCGTTGATTGGAGAATATATCTTGGTGTATCCTAAATTGATCCGGGAAAATCTTAGTTCTGCCTTGGCTGCTTCCACCGACGCTTCTGCTGCACCCTGTTCCGCCACCGCGGCATCCAGATCACTCTCACTGACTGCCTTTCTTTCTGCCAGGGGCCTTATCCGGCGCAAATCGCTTTCTGCCCTTACCAGAATAGTCTCCGCTTCAACCACCTTGCTTTGGGCAGCCGCAACTTTGGCCATGAACGGTTCCGGCTCTATGCTATAGAGCAAGTCGCCCTTGGTTATCCGGGAGCCTTCATCAAAATGGAGACCCTCCAAAAAACCTTCTACCCGGGCACGAATGGCGATATCGGATTGTCCATAAGTCTGACCCACAAACTCTACCTCAAGAGGAATATCCTGTTGAACTACCGCCACAACTGGAACAGTCATCGGCCCTTGGGGCCCCGTCGGCTTGGATTCGCAGGAGAGTAGTAATAAAAGTAGTCCTCCTAAGAGGGGTATTTTGGTCTTGCTTCTCATTTTAGTCTTTTTGCCCCTCAATCTTGATCGTGGCTGAAATAATGCCCGAAGATAATTCAAATGGTGCCTAGTTCCTAACTCTTGAAATGTCAGTCCCGTGGTCGGTGAAGTACTGCTTTACAGTGTGGCGGTTTGGAAATCGATCGTATTATCTTACCCTGATCATGGATCTATACCGATGAATTTAAGCTTAACAAAAACCGTCAACGCTATTTGGGTCTTTACAAGACTGATCGCTGCTGACTGATCACTCTCCATCAATATCAAATCCTTCTTTGGATTTGGCGGTTTCTACGTTGACCGCCGGTTTCTTCTCTTTGGTCGTGGATTGTTGGCGGGATCGCTTGGCTTCATCCGATTTTAAAAGGGCCTCAATCTGTGGAGGCGGGCTTCCTTCGGATGATTTGACATGCAAATCTCTTTGAGGATAAGGTATGGTGATTCCCGCTCCTATAATTTTGTTATGTACCGCCAGGGTCATCTCTGTCCCCAGTCGAAAACCCTCATCAAAATCCGGAATCCAATATAGGAGCTGAAAATCCAGTGAGCTGTCACCAAAACCCAGGAATCTGGGTCTAGGTTTAGGATCTTTTAATATCTCCGAATGCTCATCATCAGCTTCGGCCATAAGGTCCAGAACAGATTGTGGTTCGGTACCCAATGCCACGCCAATATCCACCTTCAAACGCCGCTTCGTATCCGAAAGGGTCCAATTGATCATTTGTTTGGAAACCAGATACCCATTAGGTACGGATTACTTCAGAGCCCTCATAGGTGCGGACTTTGGAGGCTCGAAATCCTATTTCTTTTACGATTCCCATAAGTTCATCTACCTGCACCACATCTCCAACTTGCACAGGCCTTTCGAGGGCCAATACGATGCCGGAAATCAGATTGTTTATAATATCTTGGAGACCAAACCCAATACCAACACCCAGGGCGCCAAGGACAATCGCCAGCTTGTCTAATTCGATCCCAGCCGCCGCAACCGCCAGGAGTAAGCCTAGGGTTATTGTCCCGTAGCGGATTAGCATTGTGATAGTGCCCGGCACACCTTTAGGCAAATGAGTCCGCCGAAAAACCTCCTCTTCCAGGAAGAACCTGACAAACCGTGACACCCATATAGCAACCAAAAGAGTAAGCACAAAAGCCATTAAATCTCCCGGAGATAAAGCGAGTGAGCCGATTTGCCAGGTTATCTCGAACAGGCTGGTCAGCCATCCATAAACCTCTTTGTCGAGTTTGAAGCCCTCCAAGGTTAGATCAGCCCACCAGAGAACCCCTATAAAGTAAAGTAGGCGACGGACCCTGCCGGTCAATAAGGACTCATAATTGCGGATCAAAATGGACTTCTGAAAAATTGGCAAGGTGAGGACTACCGAAATGAGCGCTACCAACAGGTAAGCAATGGCATAAAGAATGATTCCTGTGACGATGCTTCCAATCGTACCCAAAAGCATTAATTCTGACAATTGGACACTGCCAACCAAATTAGCCACCAACGCGCCGATGCCGACCAGGGCCGAAACCTGGAGAACCGTAGTGACGAGCCAAGCCCATCCTACCAACTTGGACGTGGCCTTGGTGACCAGCAACCACAACAATATCCCGAGCGTGGCTAAGGTGAAGATTAGGAGAGTAACCCGTTGGGCAAAGGGACTATCAATTATGACTAAATAAAGGACGTCAAAAAGGAAAAAGACAGCAAAAACTAAGACCCAACTAAGCTTTCGGCCCAATAACCCGAATAAGATAACACTTAGTGGCACGAGCATTATCAGGGCCATAAAGTTTCGCGCCTCGAAGGGAATATCGCCCAATGAAAAAACCACGAATAACCAGGTCAACAACAAAGAGGAAACGATCGGCCAGTGGAGGACCAGATCGATTGCCGATTTTTGAACCTGTTCGGTTCTTTTGAGCCGGTACTTGTAAAACACCAAGGTTGAAAGAATAAGCAGAAACACTAATACAGTCAAGAATATAGCGCCAGGCCGATTCTCAAAATAGCTTGCCGTTAGTTTGGAAGCTGTGATGACACTATCTTTTACACCCGAAACCAGGTTAAACTCCAAGGAATCTTTGCTGATTCGCCACAAAGGGGGCCTCTCAGGAGTAAAAATATTTCTGAGCAGATCTTCTCTTTGCGAACCAATGCGGCTTAAACGTTCACTAATCTTATTAACCAATTGTGAAGACGTACTTTGTACGGTCAACAGCTGTGCCATCCTTTCTGATAGGGAGTCCTGAACAACTTTCAATTCCTCTTCGGATTGGATAATGTCATCCGATATCGTTTGCGGAACATCCAGGCCTTCAAAGGATTGCAAGGTAATTTCCCAGGTTTGGAGAGCGGAAATAACCCGAACATCCCAGTCTTTGAGCTGCGTAAGGCGATCAGCCACAGTTTCATTCCAGCCACTGAGCTGGTCCAACCGCCGCTGCCATTCAGTTTCGCTCTTGGCCAGTTGATCCAGAGTATACAAACCCAAATCCGTGGTGTCGAAATGAGTCATAACCACCCGGACTGTGGAATCAATATTCGGTAGCCCAAGTTTGATCTCTTTGACAGCTTCGGGTGTGAGTAGACTCCTTTGAATTTCGAGGATGGTCTGTTTGTTTGCCTCAACGTAGGTCGGAACTTCTGTGGCTGGGATGGGCTGGATATTCAGCAGGGCTGAGTCGACCGGGGTTTGGGCCTGCTGCCCCCACAGGCTCATGGGCAAAAGGCCCAATAGAAGATGTAATCGAAACTTGGTCATCATTGATCGTTTCTAGAACAACAATTTCGAAGACAAGTTAAGAAATGTAGGTGGATTATTATGAGCTATTGGCTCGATACGCAGCAATCGGTCTAGAGTAGGCTGGCTTCAAAATTCAGTGACATTCTGAACCAATTTCAGGTCAATGTCTGGCATCCCTTGAGCCATTGGCTCGATTCCTGTCCGCAGTTTTGTTTGACCTTAGGTTTGTCTATTTTAGAGAACATGAAAGATTTATTCTCACAGGAACAACTTGCCGAGTGGTTTTCGTTATTGAGTGGCCGGTTGATGACCGACGGACTCGCTATTCTACTGCTGCTAGTCTTTTTGAAGATTGGTCTTTGGATCTTCAAATCTGCAATTACCAGATTAGCTGCGACTCGAAAGAAAGTCCTTAAAAAGACATCTCCCGAGAGCGAAGCAGCCATCAGCAAGCGGATGGATACTCTTTTTGGGATCGTTCACCAAAGTGGGAGAGTAGCCATCTACACTGTTTTTTTTCTTACCATTCTTACTCACGTTGGGGTTGAGATCGGCCCAATCCTGGCCAGCGTCGGTGTTGTTGGCCTGGCCCTAGGTTTCGGTTCCCAAGAGTTGGTCAGGGACATGGTTTCAGGGCTTTTTAACTTGGTCGAGAACAATATAAGAATCGGCGATGTGATGACCATAAATGGAACTTCCGGAGTAGTGGAAAAAGTGGAGCTGAGAACTACCGTACTAAGGGATTACACTGGCACGGTGCATGTGTTCCAAAATGGCAAGATCAGATCCCTTTCCAATATGACCAAGGATTGGTCGGCCGCTTCTTTCAACGTTGAAGTCTCCTACAAGGAAAATGTGGTAAAGGTAATTGAAGTTATGATCCAAGTGAGCAAGGAGTTGCAAGAGAATTCCGAATTCGGTCCAGACATTCAAGAGCCGATCGAAGTAGCCGGCCTGGACAATTATGGGCAGAGCGCCCTAGTGATTAAGGCACGAATCAAAACCAAGCCGGGCCAACAGTGGACGGTTGGCCGCGAGTTTCGAAAGAATTTGAAAGAGGCGTTCGATAAGGAAGGGATTGAAATCAGAGGGGAGAAAGACGAATAACTTCCCCTTTCCCGTTCCTTTGCCTGGGCACTGCTGCTCGCAATGCAGGCCTCCGAAAGACCATGCGCATCTCCTGAGGTTTCCCTTGCAAGCGATTATGATTCATTTACCATTCAGAAAGTGATTCCTCAGATAGGTTCTATCTCAGTTTATTCATTTATTTATTTAACGTGAGTTCGATATAAAATAGAGTAGTTTATTGATAGAAAAAAGGCAGAAAATTAGTATATTAAGTCATTGACAATCAACAAAATAACTAATATTTCTGCCTATGTTAACTGCTACTAAAATTACTGAAATTTTTTGTTCCATTGACGATTTTTGTCTGGATTTTGTCCCAAAATTGGAAAAAAGATTGCTGGGAAGTAAAAAGCGCAACAAACCTGGTAAGCTTTCTTTATCCGAAGTAATGACTATACAGGTCTTGTTCCAGATCTCAGGATATCGAAATTTCAAGACCTTTTACAACACATACGTTTGTGGCCACTTGCGCTCCTTCTTTCCTGATGTGGTAAGCTATAACCGAATGGTAGAACTTTGTAGTGGAAGTCTTCTGCCAATGGCTATTTATCTGAAAACACAAGGGACTGGACAGTGTACAGGTATAAGTTTTATAGACAGCACTCCGTTAAGGGTCTGTCATAACAGACGGATCCATAACCATAAAGTATTTGAAGGGTTAGCTAAAAGAGGCCATTGTTCCATCGGATGGTTCTACGGGTTTAAGCTCCATCTTATCACTGCTGATACGGGTGAAATCATCGATTTTATGCTCACACCGGGCAATGTGGATGACAGAAAGCCTCTTAAAATTGAACGGTTTATTAAGAAATTATTCGGAAAGCTCTTTGGTGATAAAGGCTACATCAGTAAGGAACTTTTTAAAAATCTGTTCTTCCGCGGAGTCCATCTGATAACCAAACTCAAACGCAATATGAAGTCCTCATCCTTAACCCCCATCATGGATGCTATAATGCTCCGTAAAAGGGCTATTTGTGAGACTATCATTGATCAACTTAAAAACATCTTCCAGATTGAACACTCCAGGCACAGGAGCCCAACTAATTTCCTTACCAACCTTTTCTCGGCTTTAATCGCTTACAACTTTTGCGAAAAAAAGCCCTCAATCAAATTGAACTACCAGGACACCGGTCAACTCTTTCTCGCTCTTTAATCATTCCTTATTGTCGAACTCACGTTATTTATGGAAATATTCTTGAACCCCGAAGCCTGGATTGCCCTAATGACCCTGGCATTTATGGAGATAGTATTGGGCATTGACAACATTGTTTTCATTTCAATTGTATCCAACAAACTGCCCGAATCCCAACAAGCCCGGGCCCGTACCATTGGGTTATCATTTGCATTGATATTCAGGATCGGTCTGCTGTTGGGAATAACCTGGATCATCGGATTCACCCAACCCTTGTTTTCGATGGCTGGTTTTGATGTAAGCGGCAGGGACTTGATACTGGCCATCGGAGGTCTGTTCCTGATCGGCAAAAGTACAACCGAGATCAGTCACAAGTTGGAGCAAGAAGTGGCCCAGGAGAAAGAGATAAAACAGCGACCCATTACTGCAGTAATTCTTCAGATCATAGCCTTGGACATTATTTTCTCTTTTGATTCCATCCTCACTGCCGTTGGGCTAACAGAGCACATTCTAATCATGATTGTCGCGGTCATCATGGCCATGATCATCATGATGACATTTGCTGGTTCGGTGAGTAAATTCATTAGCAAGCACCCGAGTCTGGAGGTGTTGGCGCTGTCTTTCTTGATCTTAATTGGTTTTATGTTGATGATGGAGGCTTTGCATTATCACGTTCCCAAGGGATATATCTATTTTGCGATGTTTTTCTCCTTGGCAGTGGAAATTCTCAACATGAGGGTGCGCAGGAAAGTGGATAAGTTAAAACTGAAGAAGCGGATTGTCGCGGCTAGTTAAGATTACGGCTTGGTCCTTGGAGTTTAGGATTGGTCTCCGATTTCTGATCACAAGAACCTACCATAGCCAGATTCAAGATCACAAAACAGCAGCCCCTACCGCCTAGCCTTGATCTGGATATGGCAACCTTCGTTTATCTAGCTCAATTTAGAAAAGAGCGTATCAAAATTGAATAACTACTGAAACCGGGCAATGATCGGATCCAAAGATCTCGTTGTGTATGCCTGCCTTTTGTATTTGCCCTTTCAATTCTTTGCTCGTCAGGAAGTAATCAATTCTCCAACCCACATTTCTCTCTCTGGAATTAAAAATTACATTCCAGTACGAATACTTAACCTCCTCGGGGTATTCGGTCCGATAAGAATCAATTAAACCCGCATCCAGCATGCTTTCGAAACCATCGATCTCCACCTGAGTGTACCCTGCGGAAGTATCATAATTCTGCTTGGCCCGGGCAATATCGATTTCTTGGTGGGCCACATTTAGATCCCCACCTACTATTACCGGTTTTTTATGAGTCAATTCACTAAGGAACCTCCTGAAATCGGAATCCCATTTTCGTCTATATTCAAGTCTTTTCAACCCCTCTCCGGAATTAGGAACATAAACACAGACCAGGTAGAATTCGGGGTATTCCAGCCAGATGACCCTTCCTTCTTGATCATGCTCCTCTATGCCCAAGTCATAATTGACAGACATTGGTTCAGATCTTGTAAGAATTGCCGTGCCTGAGTAGCCTTTTCTGGATTTGCTGGAATTAGCATAGCAGCGATAATCGCTAAGCAAAGCCAGGGCGGTCAGCGCCTCCTCCTTGGGGGCCTTGGTTTCCTGAAGTAACAGGAAGTCCGGATTTAGTTGCCGTACTGAGTCAACCAATCCTTTTTTAGCCAATGCACGAACACCATTTACGTTCCAGGAAACAAATTTCTGTGCCATAGTTAATGCAAAAATAACCTAAAAACCGTTCAGGAGCAGTTAAACTTTTCCAGGATAGAACTGTCCAATCGCAAAATTTCCCAGTTACTTTTTAGTAATTTCAAGTATAAACTAGCACTACTAATTCTCAGCTGAGTTGAGGCATCTCCTTATTTTCCTTATAGTCTGGGGAATTTGCTCCCAGTCGGTGGGGCAAATTGTGTCCACTATGGATGGTCCTTGGGCTAGCGGATCCACCTGGGTTGGTGGAGTGGCGCCCACCGCCACCGATGCGGTAGTCATCAACCACGTAGTGACATACACCACGGGTTTGACTTCAGGTCAGTCCCTAATCCACAACGGCGACATCACAATCAACACCGCTGGAGATTTAACAATGGTTCAGGACGAATTCAGTTCTTTTATATGGGACGGCACCGGTGGTAGTTTTGAGGTTTTTGGCACGTTGACAGTACAAGGTCGCCTGTTCAATTACGGTTACCTTCAATTCCATTCCGGATCCATAGTAAACATTGCAAACGATCTTCGCCTATTCGACAATAGTGAAACAATAATTGATGTACTGCTAAACATTGGTGACGACATTTACCTACATGGTCCTAATCCTACCATTTGCGGCAGCCTGACAACCGACGGGATCTATGATGGCAGTGCAACACTAAATGATTCACCCAACAGCCAGATCCAATTCCTGGATGACGGCATGGGCAATTTTGCAACTCTGGACAACATCTGCCAGGGCTTCACCGTGGATATTCTTACAACCCCAGCTTCGATGGTTATCGGAACAGGAGGGTTTGGACCCTTGTTTGAAAACAATGGTGTAACCCTTACCATCTCCGGAACTCCATTTGACGAAGACGGCGGAGTTGCTACCGTAACAGCCACCATTCCGGGCACGAGCGCAAATGATATTACCATAAACCTGGCCTTTTCCGGGACTGCTGGGACTGGAATAGACTATACTCCTTCCGCCACGTCCATATCTATCCCGTCCGGAAGCTCATCAGGAAACATGACCTTAACCGGTCTCGACGACCCGGGTGACGACGATGACGAGACGGTTATCGTCGATGTTACCACCGTGATCAACGCATTGGAGACCACCCCTCAACAACAAACTGCAACTATTACTGATGACGATCCCAAAGTCACATTGGGTATTAGTGGGAGCCCCCTGGCAGAAGATGGTGGAATTGCAATTGTAACAGCAACTCTATCCACGACGGCCGACGAAGATTTGACAATTGACCTGGCATTCAGTGGCACTGCCACAAGTGTCTCTGACTACGTTCGCTCCGCGGATCAAATCATTATCACCTCCGGCAATCTCGCTGGAAGCATTAACATCACTGGTGTAGATGATTCAGATGATGACGAAAATGAGACGGTGATCGTTGACATCTCATTGGTAACGAATGGTACCGAAGATGGTACCCAGCAAGTAATCGCGGTCATAACCGATGACGACGACCCTCCCCTAATTACCCTGGGACTCTCAGGCTCCCCAGTGGCCGAAAACGGTGGGATGGCCACAGTTACAGCTTCCCTGGCGAGTCTGTCCAACAATTCCATCACCATCGACCTGGGTTTTTCGGGAACTGCCACTAACGTCACAGATTACACCCGGTCAGGTGCTCAAATTATCGTAGCTCCTGGTGGCAACTCAGGCAGCATCACCATTACCGGAGTCGATGATATGGTAGATGAAACCAACGAAACCATCATAGTGGACATCACCTCAGTAACCAACGGAACCGAAGATGGAATCCAACAGGTAACCGCAACCCTTACCGATGACGATGATCCTCCCACCGTAACTTTAGGCGTTTCGGAAGCCACTATCCCGGAAACCGGAGGCTCCTCAACAGTCACCGCCACCCTATCGGCACTCTCGGAAAAAGATGTGACCGTCGACTTGGGGTTTAGCGGAACCGCCACTTTTAGCGCCGACTATGCTGCTGAAAATTCAATAATGATCAGTGCCGGAAACCTCAGCAACTCGTTCAACCTTCTGGCTCAGTCCGACTTGATTGACGAGGAGGATGAAACCGCTATTATCGACATTACCGGGGCTACAAACGCCACCGAGGTGGGCACCCAGCAGGAAATAGTCACTATCACCGATGATGATGATCCTCCGACCGTAACTTTAAGCGTTTCCGAAGCTGCCATCCCGGAAACTGGAGGGTCTTCTACGATCACCGCTACTTTGATTGCCCTTTCAGGGCAGGACGTTACCGTCAACCTCGATTATACCGGAACGGCAATGACCGGAGTGGATTACACCGCTGCCAGCTCGATCATCATAAGCGCCGGGAACTTCAGCAACGCCGTCAGTTTGGATGCCCAGGACGATTTGATCGACGAGGCCGACGAGACTGCCATCATCGACATCTCATCAGTCGTTAATGGAACTGAAAACGGGACTCAACAGGAAACGGTGACTATCACCGATGACGACACCGCGCCGACGGTCACCTTGAGCACCGGTGCTTCACCGATCGCAGAAAACGGAGGGTCTTCCACAGTTACCGCCACCCTGATTGCCCTTTCCGGGTTGGACGTTACAGTCAACCTGGATTATACCGGAACAGCAACCACTGGAGTGGATTACACCGCTGCCAGCTCGATCATTATAAGCGCCGGGAACTTGAGCAACGCCATCAGTTTGGATGCCCAGGACGATTTGATCGACGAGGCCGACGAGACTGCCATCATCGACATTGCCTCGGTCGTCAATGCCACTGAAAGTGGGACTCAACAGGAAACAGTGACTATCACCGATGATGATACTCCTCCAACCGTAACCTTGAGCAGCAGCGTTTCGCCGATTGCCGAAAACGGGGGATCCTCTATGGTCACTGCTACGCTGATTGCCCTTTCAGGGCAGGACGTTACGGTAAACCTTGGGTACAGTGGGACAGCAACCAGTGGCGTGGATTATACAGCTGCAAGCTCGATCATCGTTACCGCTGGGAACTTGAGTAACTTCATCAGTTTGGATTCCCAGGACGATTTGATCGACGAGGCCGACGAGACTGCCATCATCGACATCACATCAGTCATTAATGGCACTGAAAGTGGGACTCAACAGGAAACGGTCACTATCACCGATGATGATCCTCCACCTACCGTGACCTTGGGACTCAGCGGCTCGCCATTCGCTGAAAATGGTGGCATTGCCACCGTGTCGGCAACGCTTTCGGCTACTTCCGAAATTGATGTAACTATTGACCTTGGCTATACTGGAACTGCCACCAACACTACCGATTATGTCCGGTCGGCCGAGCAAATCGTGAATTACTCCAGGAAATCTGTCGGCCAGTGTGACCCTAACCGGGATCGACGATCCGGACGACGATGACAATGAAACAGTGATTGTGGATATTACCATGGTATCTAACGGGACGGAGACGGGAACTCAGCAGGTTACCGCTATCATAATCGACGATGACGGGATACCTTCGATCGCACTCGGTGTATCCGGATCATCCATCGCCGAAAATGGTGGTATTGCAACCGTGACCGCTACCGCAAGCAACATATTCGCAAGTAACATAACGGTAGGATTGGCGTTCTCAGGAACTGCCATTAACCTAATTGATTATACCCGATCAGCTGACCAAATCGTGATTCCGGCCGGCAACCTTTCCGGTAATATTACCCTTATGGCGAGTGATGATCTACTTGACGAAGTAGATGAAAGGATCACAGTCGATGTCAATTCGGTTACCAACGGAACTGAAATCGGTACCCAACAAATTACAGTTACCATCCTCGACGATGATTCCCCGCCAAGTGTTACATTGAGTGTTTCAGGAAGCCCTATCGCAGAAAATGGGGGAACCGGGATTGTTACAGCTATGTTATCGGCAGTATCCTTTCAGCCGGTCAACGTGAATCTGGTTGTTAGCGGTACAGCTGAATCTACGGACTATTCCATAATGGCCCAGCAGATCGTCGTCCTCCCCGGCGACATCAGTGCAATCTTGGAAATAACAGCAATCGATGATCAAACCGACGAGGAAGATGAGACCATAATAATGGCCATCGTCGATGTCGCCAATGGGACATCAGATGGAGAGCAGGAAGTGACGGCGGTAATAGAGGATGATGATGAGCCACCAACCCTGGAGGTGTCTGGATTAACGGCGAACGGCGTTTCGGTCCTTGAGGGAGACGCTGGGATTAGCACTTCTTCCGTAAATCTTTCCCTTGGCAATAGCAGTGAAAAGGCTATTTCCGTTTTGTATTCGACCATAGACGGAACAGCCACCGTCGTTTCAGATTATACAGCTATCGCGCCAACCACGATCAGCTTCGCTGCTGGAGAAACGAGCAAAGACATTTCTTTGGCAATAGTTGGAGATGCACTCGCTGAAGGGGATGAGTCTTTCCAGATTCTTCTCACAGATCCGGTAAATACGGGCTTATCCAGCACCTCAATAACCGTTATTATCATTGATGATGATGCAAGCCCGTCCGTTGGCGATGATCAGTATCAGACCAATGAGGATGAGCAATTGAGCATCGCCGGTCCAGGGGTGCTTGACAACGACAGCGATATGGATATGGATGCGCTTGTACTATCGGTTCTAAACGATCCGGAAAATGGCGATCTGATTCTCAACCAGGATGGCTCATTTAGCTATACACCCAAACTGAATTTCAACGGTTTAGATGATTTTGAATATGAAGTCTCGGACGGAACCAATAAGGGCAGCGCTTCAGTTGAAATAACCATCATTCCGGTAAATGACCCTCCCACCATTTCTCAAATTGAGGATCAAGTGATTTTCCTGGGAGGTATTTTAGGCCCACTCAATTTCGAAATTGATGATCCTGATACCAGCCCGGAAAGCTTAGCGCTGGAATTGACGATTGACATTAATGAATTGTTCCTGCCCGAGCCGGAACCATTTAGCGGCAGTGGTCCTCAACAGGAAATCCAACTCGAAGCCAATGCTGAGCAAACCGGCGAAGCACTGGTAACGATCACGGTATCCGATGGAGAACTTGAGACATCGATGACTTTCAAGGTTACCATTGTCATCGACAACGACTCTCCAACGGACATTCTGTTGAGTGACAATACCATTGAAGAGGGACTGCCAACTGGCACTTTGATTGGGGAATTGAGCACTATAGACCCGGACCCTGAAGACGAACATACCTATACCTTAGTCGAGGGTGACGGGGATGAGGATAACGGACTGTTCGTGATTGAGGGAGACCAGCTCCTATCCAATCAAATGTTTGAGTTCGGTGTACAGAATACCTCTTCAATCCGGGTTCAATCCAGTGACGGCGATGCGTCCTTCGAGAAGACGTTTTTGATCATGATCATCGAGAAGCCGGTGTCCAAGGTACTTTATCTGCCTAATCTTTTTACTCCCAACAATGATGGACAAAATGATCTTTTTATTCTTCGCGGGGAAGGCATCGGGACTATAGACTTCAGGGTCTTCAACAAATTCGGAGATTTGGTATTTGGAACCAATAATGCTACCGTGGCCACTTCAACCGGCTGGAATGGAACGGCAGGAGGACGTGATCAGCCAGCGGGAAGCTATATATGGCAACTAAATGGGATTTTTACCGATGGAAGTCCATTGCTAGTGGATGGCAAAACCCAGGGCAACATAACATTGCTGAGATGAACCGCCACCTTATTCTCATATTATCCGCCGTGTTGGTAGTACTTGTCAAGACCACCGACGCCCAGGTAGTCAATTTTACTCAGTATCACCTCGAACCCCAGTTTACCAATCCGGCTAACGTCGCGGCCAATGAGTTCATAGAAGTAATAGTCAAATACCGAGATCAGTCCCTGGAAAGCGATCTTGGTTTTACTACATCGGGTTTTACATTTGTTTATCCCCTTTTTTACAACAATCCGCGGAGATCCTTTGGAGGGCTGGCTATATCCGTGATTGATGAGCAATCTGGAGCCAACAACCTGTATCGTGCCACCGGAGCATATGCAGGGTTTGCGTACAGGATCAACCTTAAAAAAAGCCACTTCCTTAGCCTAGGCCTTCAGGCTGGTTATGTGGGCCAAAGGGTGGATCTGAGCAAGATCACCACCGACGCCCAGTTCATAAACGGCCCTTTGATCCCGGAGCTAACTCCGGTGAAATTTTCAAGGATGACAGGGTCAATGCGCCGATCTACAATGGAGGAGTTACCTGGTTTCATCTCGATAAGTACGGCGAGGCCAATGTATTCCTCGGAGGGGCTGTCTATAACATCAATCAGCCGGATTTTTCGTTTATTGGCGAAAATGATAAACTACCAATCTCACTTATCTCTCACGGCGGTGCGACCGTTTTCCGCAGGGACAAGTTCAGCATAGTTCCCACTTTTAGATGGATTCACTTTGAAAATTCTAACCATGTGGACGCAGGAGCATTTTTCAACTACTATTTTGTAGCGGTCAACAAACATAACAAATCCAGCACCGGAAAATTGGAGCTTGGCACCTGGTATAACAACAATGATATGGCTGTACTTCACCTCGGGGTCTATGTTTCCAGCTTGGCGGTAGGATTGAGTTACGACTTGCCTTTCTCTACCGACATTGGGGATCAGAATTTCAATAATGCGGTTGAGGTAACCCTCAGGTGGCGGATCCGGAAAAAAGGCTCTAACCAGTACGATTATGTCAACATGTTTGGAGGGCCGAAGATGAGAACCTCCAGTGGACCACGATTTGAGCAAAACCCTCAAGCCCCGGTTAATCAACCTCCACAATAGCCTCTCCAATTGGAGCAATTTAGATTTTGTATTATATTAAGGTTGAACTGAACTAATCCATCCATTGAATAGTACATTTCTCATTGTAATTGGGGCAGCCATTATTCTAGTTCTGCTAGTTCGTTATTTAAAGGAAAAAGAACGTAAAAAGAGAATTGAAAGCCTGAAAGAAATAGCAGACTCTATTGGATTCACTTTCATCTCGAAAGTAGGATCCGGATTCCTGGATAAGATCAGAGACTTTTACTTGTATACACGGGAGGGCAGTAATCCTGAAGTGAAGAATCTCATGACGGGCAGAAAAAACGGCTTTCAGGTGTCGGTTTTTGATTACCATTATACAATTGGTGATCAAAAGGTATCTACCCGATACGGTCAAAGCATTCTGTTGATCGAATCCCGGGGGTTGGATCTTCCCCTTTTCATTCTTAGACCCGAAAGCTTTCTTGATAAGATAGGGAGTTTGTTCGGCGGGCAGGATATTGACTTCCAATCAAATCCTAAATTTTCAGATCACTATTTGCTCAGGGGAGAGGATGAAGGCCGTATCCGTGAAACCTTCTCCGAGGTGGTCATTTCGTATTACGGGCAGAACCATGGAATGTATACCGAGGGCAATAGTGACAGGCTTATATTCTTCCGTGAAATGGGAAAAGATTTCATCAGACCTGAAAAAATACCCGATTTGATGGCCAACGGGTTAGAGGCTTGCCGGGTATTTCTACAAAGAGATACCTCCACCGTCGCTTAGGAAATAATAAAGATCCGGGGCAAATCCAGCTCAAATCGTTTTCCATTCCTAAGCTCAATTTCCAGCTTGAAACCTCGGAACCGGGATGTAGCCGGTGGTGCAATCAGGAGAAAGGAAAACAGGTGGGTCGCGGGCCTTTGTAAAAGCAAATAGTTCTCAATGGTTAACGGCTGTGCTATCATTTCAAAACTTTGTGGAATGGCATTAAAGGTGGTCATAACAAATATGTCATTCAGCGATTCACCCGCAGGATGGCTATCGTCATAATCCAGCTCGCTGGTAATACTGATATGGGAGATAGTGTCCTGAATGATGGCGAAAGAGCCATCACAGGCCAATGCCCTACTGGCAAACCCAAGATCCAGGGGTCGACCCAGCGCCAGTAGTTCAACATCAAAACTTGCAAAAATGCCAATGGTTTGAAAACTGTGAGTCTGGGCTGGATCCAGATTGTCCACGAAAAGCTTTCCATCCGGAAATACTTCCAACACCTCCACATATTTGCCGCTAATGGAAACCAGGTTTCCTAGCGGATTGACTACCATGCAGTCCTCACCACAGGTGGGCAATCCCCCCAGAAGAATCAACAACAGGACTGCCTTTTTCAAATCAAGATTTTAGAGAACCTCCATTATCAACAATACAATGCAACCTTGACTGTACCTCCTTCCGCATTTAGTCTATCCTCGAGCTTAACGATCCAATCCATCAATGAAGTGTTCAGCCCTGAAAGAGAAACGGTGACACTTAGTACGCAAAAATGAAGGCGTTGTTAAACAATGACAACAAAATAACCACCAATTTGGTTTTTCTGAAAAGTCTATCTGGTTGTCAATGTTGTTAGATGCGAGTGCTACATCGATTTTAGCTCATGAACTTTTGGGATACCTGCCACTGCTCAGAAAGCCACTCTAGGGTCCTGGAATTTGGATCTCACACTTCGCACTTCTGACTTCCGATTATTCTTCCCCTTGCAATCGGGAATTCCTTTCTTCCTGCCAGAACTGCTGCACCAATGTACGAGGCTCTCGGCAAAGATAAACCTGCAGCCCTTTTTCCCCGGAATATTGGGTTGTTACCTCCCCTACTTTCTCCACCGAAGCAAATAATTCATTTAGGTCTGAGGTTAAATCCACAAGATGACCAACAAAGAAGGCCAGAATAATTCCCCAGGAATTAACGAACTGGACTAATATGTTTTTTGTGTCATCCATCGGTTATCTAACCTAAATAAAAATCGAAATCCGGACTTTTGAAAGTTCCCAGGCCTTGAGTGCAAGGTGCATATTTATTCCCTACTACTTGGGTGATACAACTGAGACCGATTCATTACCTTACGAAACGGTGAACAACATCCTGCTCACACTCCTGCTGATATTTGTCCTTGGGCTTGGCGACCTTTTGACCGCCCAGGATATTCCAATTGATTCGCTTTTGGCCGATGAGCCAGACACCAGCAAATTGGTAGATTTTTCCCTCCGAAAATCAAAATTCACCCCGATCATAGCCCCGGTAGTTTCTCCAGAGGTTGATTTTATGTTGCTCGCTGCCGGCCTGTTCACATTCGTAGTAAAACCTTCCGATCCTGATCTTCCCAGGTCGTCAATCCCATTTTCAGTTGGATACTCGACCAACGGTTCACTCTCCTTTAACGTACGGCCCTTTATCTATGGGCAGGCCGATAAGTATCGACTTTATGGTGATATCTGGGTCAAGGACATGCCGGACCACTACTTTGGAGTCGGCTACGACAATGGTAGAAATGTTGAAAAATCTGACTCTACCACGTTCTACCAGAGGTTCTGGTGGCAAATGGATCTGCGATTAGTTCGAAGAATCGTGCCCAGGTTTTATGCGGGAGGGCGTCTGGATGTTAATCGAACCAACGCAACCGAAGTAAACCCGCAAATGATGAGCGATCCTGATTTTATAGCTTTCGGACCCGACAATAAGAATTCAGGAATAGGAATAGTGATTCAATGGGATAGTCGAGACCTGGCGATCAATGCCTACAGTGGAATCTTTCTCAATATGATGGCAACGTTTTACGGTCAATTTCTCCGCGGGCAGAACAATTATAACATGTTCGAATTAGACTATCGTCATTATAAGGCCATCGGTGGATCTGGAAGGACCTTAACCTGGCAGGTCCGGACGGTATACAGCGTCGGGGAGGTTCCCTGGGCCGAGCTACCGAAACTGGGAACGCCTTTCGATCTTAGAGGCTATCGGTTAGGACAATACCGGGACGAAACTATTCTGTTTGGCTTAATGGAGTACCGGCATATGTTTACTCGCCGTGAACCGGATAGGAAAGGCAGCATGCAAAGCCGCCATGGCCTGGTGACCTGGGTGGGTACCGGATCGTTGGCCCAATCCTACACCGCAATGAAAAGCTGGCTGCCCAATGTTGGGGTCGGATACCGGTTCGCAATTCCTGGTTCGCAGTTTCAGGGGAGCGCTGACGCATAGTTCCTTTCGACTGAAGCGGCTGTAACAAATTTTTGACAAGGTTTGACCAGCCTTTGACATAATATTTCCGATATTTCCGAAAAAAATATACATTCTGAATATGGCGGATCGCAGATTATTAACCGGTTTGTTACTTATTCTATCTGGGCTGATTCTGGCTCTTGATAATTTCGGCCTTATCCCTTATGAATTGCGGTTTCTGACTTCCTGGAAAACGCTGGTGATAGCTATTGGACTCGTATTAGTTATCACCGGAAAAAACAAAGTGCCCGGCATAATCATGATCCTGCTTGGCGGCTTCTTTCTCAGTCGGGACATTTTTAACCTTTGGGAATATGGATGGAGAGATCTTTGGCCATTTATTCTGATTTTCGTTGGACTCCTGATCATTCTCCGCAAGCGGATTCATGATTCGTATCAACCTTCGAAAGAGGATCGCGATATCGATCTCCTAAACGACATGAGTATTCTAGGTGGAGGTGACAAGGTCGTGACTTCCCGGAATTTTAAAGGGGGAAAAGTCACCGCTATTTTGGGCGGAGGGGAGTATGATCTGACCAAGGCAACGCTGTCGGGAGAGCGTAACGTCATTGAGGTGTTTTGCCTATTTGGCGGGACCAATTTCCGGGTACCTTCGGATTGGAATGTAAGAGTTGAAGTCACGTCAATTCTGGGGGGCTTTGGAGACAAGCGGAGAACCGACCCGAACGCAATTCCCGACCCTCGAAAGGAGCTGTTTATCAGAGGGACTGTAATGCTAGGAGGTGGAGAGGTGAAGAATTGAATGTCCAATATTCGATAATCAATTTCTAATGAACAAATTGATTTATTGAGAACCTTATCATGGATTGCTCACCATAATTGAATATTGGATATTCTAACTCGTGTATCCTCCGTCAGCAGTAAAAACGGCTCCGGTGCAGTAGGATGAGGCCTTGGAAGCCAGAAAAACCGCCAGCCCGGCCATTTCCTCGGGTTGTGCAACTCGCTGAATTGCCTGGGTGGCCAATAGCTTCTTTAAGATCTCGGGATTCTGGATCAAGGTTTGACTGAATTTAGTGTCTACTATACCTGGACAAATAGCGTTAACCCGAATTCCATCCGGCGCCAGTTCCTTGGCAAGGCTTTTTGATATAGCAATCAAGGCGGACTTGGTCATAGCATAAATACCCAATCCCGGACTTGGGGTCAATCCTTCAATACTTGAGATATTAATTATCGATCCTCCACCTCGCTTCTTCATGATCGGGGCAGCCAATCGGCAAAGCTCCAATGGGCCCTTCACGTTTACTGCCATCATCTTGTCGAAAATCGATTCAGTAATTTCAAGAATCTGCCCATAAACGGGGTTTATCGCGGCGTTATTGACGATTACATCCAACGCCTGAAATTCCTGCAACGTCCGATCCACCAGGTTTTGAATTTGCCGGAAATCTCCCATGTGCGCGGCTTGAGCTATAACCTTAATTCCCTCAGATTTTAATTCTTCTGCTGCTTGATCAACACTTTCCTGATTTCGACTAGAGACCACTATGGAAGCCCCAAGTTCTCCCAAAGACCGGGCGATTTCCTTGCCAATGCCCTTGCTTGCCCCGGTTACGATTACAATTGTCCCGGCTAAATCTAATTTTTCCTTTATATTCATGTGAGTGTTTTTATCACACCGAAATTTACGAATTCAAGCACTAACCTTTTTCTGAACCCTAAAATGAAGGGTGTACAATTTCAAAGTATTGGAAGTCCGGTGGAGGTGCTTCGTGTACTAGAGCTGGATCAGCCTGAACCTCAGCCCGGAGAGGTACGCGTAAAGGTCTTAGCGAGTAATATAAATCCTTCTGATCTCTTATTTATTCAAGGCCAATATGGCATTGTACCGGACCTGCCGGCAGCAGCTGGAATTGAAGGAGTAGGGCTGGTGGACATTGGAGGCGAAGGAACGTCAATTCAACCCGGGCAAAAGGTGATCTTTACTTCCCAGGGAGTGTGGCAGGAAGCCGTATGCATTCCTGAATCAAAGCTAATCCCGGTACCCATTGACACACCTGATGAAATAGGTTGCCAAATAATGGTGAACCCTCTAACAGCTCTCCGAATGTTAGAATTATCGGGGCTTGCAGCCGGGCAATGGCTCTTGCTAACTGCAGTAAGCTCGGCCGTGGGTAAATTTACCGCTCAACTGTGCAGGTTACAAGGAATCAACACCATCAGCACTGTACGTCACGATGAGATTGCCGATCATCTGAGAAATTTGGGAAGCAATGCGGTAGTCAATACGGATCGAGAAAACCTGGTTCAAAGGACCCGCGAATTGACCCAGTTCAAAGGCGTCGACGCTGTGTTTGATGCCGTGGGCGGGCGCCTAGGATCGGAGGCCTTACGATGCCTTCGTTCGTCTGGAGAAATGATCATCTATGGAGCTCTGGACAAAGAACCACTTCAAATAAGCAGTGGTCAAATGATATTTCACAAGTGGAGAGTTACTTCTTTTTGGCGGACTCCCTGGATGGATTCGCTGGATACGCAAGCCCGGAGCGAGGTGGTACATCCCCTTCTTGAACTATTCGCTCAAAACAAGTTCAAGCCGACATCGAAGCCATTTATCCAATGGAGGACGTAATTGAAGCGGTTCGACACGTTCAGACTGCAGGACGAAAAGGAAAGATCCTCCTTAAGATAGCCTCCTGAAATGAAGACGAAGAATTGATAGCGGTCCGCTGATTTCTGAAACCCGATTATTTCTTCGATCTGCTGGGTGACCTTCTTGAATTCCGGTCATAAAAGGGCAGTAAGTCATACCTGCAAATTTGCTTACTACCCAATCGAAAGCCCCGGCCCAAATGGTTAAGGTAGGACAAAACCCACGGTCGGGGCTTTTACTACCCCATCCAAGCCCAGTACTTGTTTCATTATGAATGGTTGTCAATCTGCGTACTTTGCCTTGGTACTTCTTACTAAATACTTGGTGCTTTTTTCAAAAATATTGATCGTTTGATCGTAGTAGATGTTAATGAAAGCCTCATACCCCGTGTTTTGCTGTTCTAAAATTTCGCTCCATTACAGGTAACTGTGGTCATACTTTTCTCCGGCGGGTATTCCAATCGACAGCACATTTTGACTGGGTGGAAGCGGACAGACGGCGAAATCAGTGAATATGCAGGGTGGATTATAAGCTTTGTTAAAATCGATAATAGTAGAGCCCCCCTCGTCAGGTAGATTAATATATACGTACCGGCCTGCCTCATACGAATTAACTCCGTTAGTATCATCGCTAAATATCACAAAGCCTCCATGAAAAACATCCAGCTTATGATCCTGCTTTTCTACCCGGAAATTTATAAAACCGGGAGATTCCAGGTCCCTTTCCATCCCCAAAATGTCCATAACATACAATAATTTAGGAGGCTCATAGGGAGTAAAGGATGCCTGCAGGCGCCAGGCTGGATCGATGGGATAGCTTTTTATACCGCTGAATGATGTTAGGTTCGGGCTCTCTGAATTCTTCAAACGGATTGCATAACGACCGGATCTTTCTATGACCCACCATCGATAGGAACCGTGCATGAATATCTGAGGAGGTGATTGATCCGCATTGATTAGAATATAGCGAAGTATGGAATCTTTGGGTGGCAAGGACTTTTCGGAGCTTATCCAGGTAGAAACTCTACCTGAATCCATCAGAAAAGATCCAAAGAAACCTGGAAAATCAGAGGGAAAAACCAGGTCATTGGAGCTGTCGGAGCCAAAGGTATTCGTACCTGGATCAAGCCAGTACAAGCCGGCCAAAGGCAGCCAGTTCTGTTGTAGACTTTTCAACCGGTTGGAGCTCCATGCTTCAATTTCTTTGATGTAAGCTGATTTATCGAACTCTGGTTTTCGATTTTGACAACTGAACCAGAGAAACAAAAGCAGGTGAATCCCCTGTATCCTGAATGGACAACCATTTCCCCGGTAAATGTAAATAAGTATGCTAGAAAGTTGGGGAAATTTGGAAGATGGAAGTTTGATGGTTGAGTTGAGATGGTTGATGTTGTGATGGTTTGAAGTTACAACCGGGACCTAGATCGTTATTCTTCGGTCTCTGGAAATGATCTTCCATGAGGATATAACTTCCTTTTTATCAACTAGATATCCCTCTTCATATAAAGCACAAGTTGGACAAATGTGATAAGGAATACCATATAACACATCACCGACCGAGATTCCCTCTTTATCCTTAACTTCTAGAACCAAGTGCTCCTCACTTTGAGATATTGTAGCGGCTTCTGGGAGATTGAGAAAATGAACCCGGGGGTGGGGGTTCTCCGCGGCAATGCTCTTGTGGCCAAGGTCGGTACAGATCAAATGCTCTGTTGGTTTGGAAATTATCCTTGAGACCACCAGAGCGGCAAAATCAAAATGCAGATCGGGCAAAATTTCTTGATACCCCCAGTCCCAGAGCATGCAAGTACCCGGACTGCAAATGACATTAGATCGCCCGGCGTGAATGGGAAAGGTTGGAGTTCCTCCCGCGACAATTTCGAGATTTACATCAAATCTGGAATGGATCTCGCTGGCCAGGGCCTCGGCGGGTTCAAATGCCTTGTTGCAGGCCCGAGTTCTCTCTGACAAATCGGTCTGCCTTAAATGGCCATCATAGATATGCAAGCCTACCGGAGCAACGCTGTCATAGTCTCTGCAAAACTCAAATAGTCTAGTAGCCTCGTCACCAATTGTGACTCCGGTACGATGCATACCCACATCAAGATCCAGGTAAACGTTCAAGGGTTGATTGGCTCCTTGAAAAACCCCGTTTATCGCTTCAGCACTAAGTTGATTATCAACAAGAGCCGAAAAGCGGGTGCCGGGGAACGAATGTATCAGGGTATTGAGTCGTCTTATTTTTGGACCAGCAGGTTGATAGGCCAGCAGAACATCCGAGGCCCCCGCCCTGGCTAACATTTCGGCTTCCGAGATCGTCGCGCATTTAAATTTGTCAATACCACGCTCCATTTGCATGGCGACAACCTCGGCCATTTTATAGGTTTTGACGTGAGGCCGAAGGCGCTGAACATCTCCGATGATTTCGATCATCCGGTTAATGTTCGCAGCTATACGATCCTTGTATAACACCAGGGTCGGCGAATCCAGATCTTCAATGTTATCAATGGTATACCAATCCTGGTCCATGGCTATTTGAGCTGGAAAATCGCTTCGATTTCAACCGGAATGTTATCTGGCAGGGACCCCACCCCCACCGCACTGCGCACCCCGATCCCATTTTCCGGACCAAAAACCTCAGCAAACAACTCGCTGCACCCATTAATGACATATGGGTGCTTATGAAACTCCGGGGTGGAATTCACCATGCCGAAAATTTTGATCACCCTCTGAATATTCTCAAGACTACCAAGATTTTCTTTCAACGTGGCTAAAATAGCTAAACCCGTTTGGCGGGCGGCTTGTTTGGCTTCCTCCAGTACAATGTCCAGCCCGATCCTGCCTTTTATGAAAGTGCCGTTATCTAGCCACGGTCCATGACCGGACATGTAAGCCAGATCACCCGCCTGCACAAAAGGCCTGTAAATTCCCATTGCCGACGGAGCCGGTGGCAGTTTCAGAGATAGCTCCGAGAGTCTATTATCTGCATTATAAGTTTCCATTTTTTTATGGCAATAAAATCATATCCAAAATTAGAACACGCGCCAATACAGTGAACGAGCATGACCTCGATCACAAACCAGGACACAGGATGTCTTTTACCCGCAAGTTAGAATAATCGTTTACAAGCCAAAAGCACTCGTCATTGACATGGGAAATAACCAGGACACCAGTCCCATTGACAACAACGGTCAGTTAGAATCGGCTCCACCACCCTTTATGCTCAAGGCATAATGTTGGCGCCATAGCAATCGCAGCCATACTGGAGGATTCATAGCACCGCAATTCAAGGCTACTCCGGAGTCGTTTTCACTTGGACCTAACGCAGTCATTTTTGTTAGGGAAAGCAAACGGATGACGGTTCCCGACTCTTTGTATGAGAACTTCTTCTGGCACGACCCCGACCACAAAGCGGCAAACACGGGTAAATGGAAGTGTGGAATATCGAGTAATAGGACTCCAATGCCTGTCGCCAATTTTGAGCCGCAATGAAGTTGGAGGAGATCGAAATCGAAGCTGTGGTGGTTTCTGATGCATTCACTCCTAATGGAGACCGCCTCGACGATAGTTTGAAAATGACCTGTGGCTTTCTGGTTCCCAGTTAATAGTGCATAATAGATGGGGTCAAGTAGTTTATTCACAACCAATTATCAGAATGAGTGGAAGGAGCGTGACTTAGCACCAGGGTTTATCTCTCTATGAGCTCATAAGTAGCTGATCAGTGCCCGACTTAAAGCGTGGGTCGAGATCAGAAGGTAGATAAAGCATCAAGTTAATGCCAAACGGACCACGTCATTTTGCTGGAAATCCAACTAGAATGGTGGACAGAGGAGAGGTTTAAGCTACCTGTCGAGGTGAGAGCACGAACTAGGAACTAGGAACTATTTTCCGTAAATTACATTTAGGCTAAACCCGAATGCGATGGTAAAAAGTTATAGAGGTGAAATCAGGGAAGTCTCCAAGGAGGAGGAAGCTCCTCCTATACTGGTTTCGGACCACATGGCTACCAAACTTATCACATTTAAGCCAGACCAGTCTATTTTTGAGGTGATCGACACACTGTTAAGCAACCGGATTTCAGGCGGACCCGTCGTCAATGAAAATGACGAATTGGTTGGGGTGATTTCGGAAGGAGATTGCCTCAAACAAGTGGTAAAGGGCAAATATGACAACCATCCCAATATGGCCGGTAAGGTGAGCGATTATATGGCCAGCAATGTCACCACCATCAGCCCGGAAACTAACATTTTCGAGGCTGCAAAAATGTTCCTTAACCACCGGCTCCGGCGCTTTCCGGTAGTCAGAGGAGGTAAGATCATCGGCCAAATCAGCCAGAAAGACATCATGAGGGCGGTTACTATGGTCAAGAGCAGCACCTGGTGAATGCAGTTGACAGTTCCCAGTTCGATGTTGTCAGTTTGAATTAGCGATACCAAGAACAGGTTTCCTACTCATTTGAGCCATGCAATCAACGATCATTGACTTTTTCATGGGCCTGTTTCTGGCCAACTCTCTACCCCATTTTATGGTCGGCATCTTGAATGTTCGTTTCTTGTCTCTATTCGGATGTAGTGGGAAGGCCAATATCTACTATAGCTAACTTCTGTGTGGCTCTCTCATTACTGTTCTTCCACCTGAACTACGGCATTTCGAATTTGGTGAACCAAGTAGTTTATTCAGGTGGGCTGGCTCTGGTAATGACATATCTGATTACCGGCCGCTTCTTTGTTAAGCTATTCGTGGTCAACTAGACGTGCAGCTTGGTTTTTATCAAGGCTACTGCTCCACGATGAGAATAATACTTACAAAAGGGCAACCGATAGCAGGTGCACATCAAACTTTCTTCCATTCACAGGAAATCGACCAGGAGCTAGTCAGATCTTATCTTTTCGGGGCCGTCTAAGTTTCGACCCAAAATCGGAGCAAACTACCCAGCCTACCAATGATTCAAAGTCCAGGCAGTAGGTCGTTAAAGTCAGCGAACAGTTCGACGGTCATCCAAACCGTTTCAATGCTCTTTCTCTGGCCCTAGCAGACTCTAGCCCCCGGTTTCTTGGTCCAGCCTCAGTTACCAGGGAATCCACCAGCTCCCTGGTTACTTCAGTGATCCCGATCACCGCTTTATCAAATGCTTCCTGGTTAGCAGCTGAGGGTTTTTGGTAACCACTTATTTTCCGCACATATTGCAATGATGAAGCCTGAATCTCCTCATCGGTGGCCACCGGATCGAAATTAAATAAGGTTTTAATATTTCGGCACATGGGTCAATTTATATATTCCCTGTTAAAATTCCACGTCGACTTTTCCTGAAGCCAAATATCGGAACGATTGGTATGACCAAGATTAATAGAGCCCGCCATTTGCAGGTGAATTTCCAACGGTGCACTGCATCGGATCTGGAGCAGCTAACCAGAGTGGCGAAGGATACCTTTACCGATGCGTATGGGAAGGATAATGGTCCTTTCGACTTCAGCAGCTACATCGACAGGGCTTTTTCGCAGGCCCAGATTGAGCAGGAGCTCCAGAACCAGAATTCTGAATTTTATTTTGCGTTATCGAGTAATAAGCTGATCGGCTATTTCAAAATAAATACCCGGAGAGCCCAAACCGATCTCCTTGATCAAAACGGCTTGGAATTGGAAAGGATTTACGTCCATTCGACTTATCAAAACCGGGGCTTTGGCCAAAAGATACTTGACCGGGTAGTGCTTTTAGCGCAACAAAGGTCTTATCCGTTTATTTGGTTAGGAGTTTGGGAACAGAACACCAGGGCCATTGAGTTCTATCGTCGCCACGGTTTTGTACATGCCGGTTATCATCCGTTTAAGCTGGGGAATGAGGATCAGAAGGATTGGATTATGAAGAGAGAGCTGATGAGTAAGAAGTAATTAGTAAGAAGTATTTAATGAGAAGTAAGGAAAAGTTGAGTATTGAGGATTGCTTGTTGGAATTGAGGAAGAGGAATGAGCAATGGGGAATGTAAGAGAAACTGAATACCAAAAGACCGTTGATAGGGAATTGCACCGATGGCAGAGGCAAATGAGACGGCCTCCTTCCTTTGTTAATCGAGCAACAGCAGGAATACAGGACAAAATGAATCGGATTATTCCGGAAAAAGTTCATCAAATTTTTACCGGTTTAATCAAACAAATGACCAGAGCAGTGGTTGTTGGAGCGGAATTCACAACTCATAAGCCATCCCAAGGACGCTCATTGGAAGTTATTGAAACTGTGGTTAGAGAGAGGATTATGTTTTATCGATCAACCGCCGCAGCTGAAGGAGCGGTGACTGGCGCTGGGGGATTCTTTTGGGGCCTAGCCGATTTCCCGATGTGGTTGACCTTGAAAATGAAAATGATGTATGAGATAGCAGCCCATTATGGATTTGACACCAGGGATTACCGGGAGCGTATCTTTATTTTACATGTCTTTCAACTTACATTCTCCAATCAACAGCACAGGAACAGAGTTTTCAAAATAATCCATGGATGGGATGAACAACTTAACACCATGTCAGATGATATTCATCAATTTGATTGGAGGACTTTCCAAATTCAATACCGCGATAAAATCGACTTAGTAAAACTCCTGCAAATGATTCCGGGATTTGGCGCGGTCGTTGGCCTGGTCGTAAACCATCGGTTGACTACCAAACTCGGAAACCACGCTATGAATGCCTATCGCTTGAGGCTTACCAAGAGCCATGATTCCCAGGATTAAAGTTTGAGGTTTGAGGGAGGATCCCAAAGTTCCGAATATTTCAAATATCGCCCGTCTTCTTTAGGATATCCAACAGCCTTTATCACTCATCTGTCAGGAACGGGGTAGCCAGCAACCCTTGCCTGTCATGGAGATTGGCCTGATCACGATTATTTCCGAGGCGTCACCTTGTATGACCATTTGCTCTTAAATATTTTCTAGGTCTTGACCTGACTGTCAAACGGCGCCCGGCCCATTATTTGCCGACCTTTTCATAATCGGTTTGCACGGTGATCCGAACCCCGGTCGCATACTCGGTGGCCTTGATGTTAAATCGAGTCTCAATCTTGCTGCTGTCGAAAACATAGTCCCGGTCATATTGGTACAACATTTCGTACATCTCTCTCATTGGGCTCATGAATAGCCCCATAACCTTTACAATGAATTTTGTGGCGATAATGAATTTTGGTTCAGCTTTCATCTCAACGGCGATTGTTTCGATCCATTCTTTGCCGGTCATCGGATTAGGGCTTGTCGGAAGGTGCCAGACCTGATCATATGCTTCGGCCGTATTGCCCAGAATTGCGGTAGCTTTTCCAGCATCCGGGGTATAGGTAAAAGAATGTTTGAAGTCTCCGGAACACAACCAATTGGCCTTTTTTCCCTGAGCAAAATTCTTTAATACGGTTTCGGCAATTATGCTCTTGCCTTCCGTCCCCGGTCCATAGAAATCGGCGGATCGAGCTATAAGGGCGCTAACACGACCTGCTTCTACAGCATCCATCAGCATTTGAGCTATTTCGGTTCTGACCTGTCCTTTTTTGCTGGTGGGTCGTATCAGAGTCTCTTCGGTCATATTGTCCAGGTAATCCCGGTCGTACATATAAATATTGTCGAAGAAGACCAGCCGGCTTTGATGTTTATGACAAGCGGCAATTACATTTCTCATGATTACCGGCCAGGCCTCTCGCCAAATCTTGGTGGTATAGGTAAGCCCGGCGGTTAAAAAGGTAACTTCTGAACCTTGAACGGCTTTCTCTACCTCAGCCGCGTCCGTCAAATCAGCGGAAAATGCCTCAAACCCTTGGCTTACCTGAGGAGACCGGCTTACTAACCGAATGTGGTCGGTATACTGTGGTAAAACCTTGATCAGTTCATTGGCGATCACGCCGCCCGAACCTAGTGTCATGTCAAGTTTGAATTGACGGATAAAGCTTTTTTAATTTTATCCGTGCATCTTTTGTTGTAAAGCGCCAATCAATACTGGCGTTCTTGTTGTTTCGATGTTCCTCCCATGCTTTCACTTCTTTTCGGATTATCTCCATACTGTCAATTCGTCTACTTAAGCATTGTCTGGAAAGCACACTGAGTTCAATTTCTGCCATGTTCAGCCAGCTTCCATGTTTTGGTGTATATACAAGCTCAAACCGATCCCATATTCTTTTTGCTTCTTCGGGAGGATATGTTTCATATAAGGAGGCAGCTGTATGTGTGATATAATTGTCCATCACTAAGGTGATCTTCCCAGAATCAGGATACATCTGATCAGCAATCTCTTTGATGAACTTAGCCCAGTCTTTCCGGGTTTTCCTCTCGGTAAGCTTAACCATTCGCTTTCCTGTGACCGGCTCACTGGCAATAAACACATTACACACCCCGCAACGCCGGTATTCATAATCCACCCTGGTTGCTTTGCCCTTTTGCATCGGCTCGGTTATCCTGGTTTCCTTAATCAATTGTTTGGGCGTTTCATCCATGCATACTACCGGACTTTCAGGATCATAAGGCCGTTTATACACATCTAATACCTGCTCCATGTGTGCCACAAAGCTACTGTCGGATTTGGGGGGAATAATCCACTGGCTTACCTTCCAGGGTTTTAAGGCGTTTTTTTAAAACGGTACGCACCGTTTCGTGAGAAATGCTGTCAGTATATTGAAGCTCTACCATCTTATCTGACAGCAGCCGAAGCGACCATCGGGCATATCCTTCAGGTGGTTTACTGCAGCACAGCGCTATCAGATGCGCTTCGATGTCACCATCTACCTTACGACTATAGGTCCTGGTGGTTGGTTTGCGCTCCAATACCGCCTCAAAGCCTTCTTCTACAAATCGTTTTTTGACCCGGTCAATGGTACGCATGCCTACCTTCAGTACCTTGCTGATCTGCTCATTGGTTACCTTCTCTGCATATGGTCCCTTATCACAGTTCAACAAAATATATGCGCTGCGAAACTTTTGAGAAGTATGCTTGCCTTTGTTAATAATTGCCATTAGCTCTTGGCGTTCCACTTTTGCTAATGTCACTTTATATCTTGCCATAATCTTTAAGTTTGATGTACGGCAAAGATACAAAAATATTACGTCATATTATAATTGACATGACACTAGCATCGTTTGCATATCATTAAAGATGGTTTAATGCAAGCACACTGGGCTTCAAATGTCGGCTTGAGTCCACTCACCGTTGATGTTTCGCCACATACTGCCAGTCGGGTTTTTATCCTGAAGCTCAGACGGTAACCTGTGTGGACGGACGTTATCATACGAATGCAGAGCGGCGAAGCGGACCATTGACGAGGGAATACCCACCGCGGTGAATCCGGGATGACCGGTGGACGGATATGGTCCGCCATGGTTCATAGCCGGAACAACGGCTACTCCAGTAGGCATTTTGTCATTAAGCAGGCGTCCCACTTTTTGTCTCAAAACCGGTTCGATCCGATCATAATCTACATCATCTTCCCCTTGGCTTTGACTATATAGACAACCAGTCAAGTTTCCTTCCAAAACAGCCGCTACTTCAGCCATTTGCTCCGAATTCTTAGCAAAAACCATCAAATTAACGGTCCCAAATGCCTCGGTTTGCAAGGCCCCAGGGTTTGCCAAAAAATCCCCAGCGGATACCCTGAGAACGGTGTTAGCAAAGGCATATCCCGGGCTCTCGTGTTCCGAACCTCCAGTCACTACCTGCGCCCCGTTGGATTCCAGAACTCGAATCCCCTCCCCTATCCCTTTCGGCCCTTTGGATCCAAGCAGCGTACCTCCCGGGTTTCCTTCAAATAGACCCTTCACCTCCGCCAGGAATGCCTCGCCGCTATCGCCTGCCGGAACTACGGTTAGACCGGGATTTGTACAGAACTGCCCCGCCCCGAGCGCACAGGAATTGAAGAGTGCAGTTGCTATTTCGGATGATCTTTCCTGAAGGGCTCCTTGTAACACAAAAACCGGGTTCACACTCGACATCTCCAGGTAAATCGGCTTACCTACCTTGTCCGCAGCCTCTTTTAATTTCAATCCTGCCCATCGACTTCCAGTAAATCCTGTGGCCCCAGTGTTTGGATGAGAAACCAAGGACAACCCAACCTCTGGGCTTGTCCTGTAGATTAACTGAACCAAGCCTTTAGGCAATTCAAGTTCACTTAGTGCCTCTAAAGCGAGTTCTGCTAAGATTCTAGTCGTTCGTGGATGACCGGGATTGGCCTTGGCAATTACCGGATTTCCAGCTGCGATCGCGGCGGCGAAGTCGCCGCCGGCTGTTGAATTAAAGGCGAAAGGAAAATTATTGGGCCCAAAGACGACCACTGGCCCAGCCAGGGGGCCTAATTTGGAACGAATGTTTGTCTCAGTATCGATGATTGCATTGCACCAGGACCTTGCTTGGGCAGCGGCTGCTGCCTGGCGCAACTGATTAACTGTTCTCGGCAGTTCTACTCCTTTCAGACGGGGTTCCTTGGGATAGGCAGTTTCCAAATTGGCTACATCGACTAATTTATCAGTTTTGCTTTCGATCTTACTGCCAAACAATTCCAGGAACTCAGCGACGAGGCCTGGCCCAATCTCTCGCAATCTTCCTACCGCATCCCTGCCAGAATCCAAAGCGGCTATGACGTCATCGATACCTGAGACGGGGTATTGGTCTGGCAAGGCCTCTTTAGTCGCTGGATTCTCGGCATTGAAGCTGCCCGAGGGGTTCTGAGCTGCCCTCCAATGGCCTGCTATGAGTACGGGTTCTAAATTTGACATGTTTATGATGCTTACCTAAGGTAAATGTATTCTTCTAAAGTCTTACCCGGTTTTACCCACCCCCTTGTGGCGTTTTAGGGTAAAGTCGTTGAATTGATGAATTCCAAAAGTCCATGGTGGGATCTCACTACAATAATTCACCCAATTCACCAGTTTACCAAGCATTTCAGTTTCAATTTCAACGCGATCACCCACATGATGGGTGAATCCTTCCCCGGGCTTGTCACGATCCATTGTCGGAGCGAACATCGTACCAGTAAACAGCATCAGACCGTCAGGATATTGATGATTGCGTCCGAGGGTTTGAGCTACAAGGTCTTCCAGTCTACGGCTGATTGCGCTCATCGCAGACATTCCTTCCGAAACGAACCCGTCAACTCCATGCATGGACAGTCTGATGTTGGATTTCTTTACATCCTCTAGTGAGAACGACTCATCGAACAGACGGATAAACGGGCCGATCGAGCACGATCCATTCTGATCCTTAGCTTCCCCTAGCAGCAGGGCGCTCCTACCCTCATAATCTCTCAAATTCACATCATTGCCAAGGGTAGCCCCCCGAATTTTGCCTTCTGTTGACACCGCCAGAACCACTTCAGGTTCGGGATTATTCCAGCTAGAATCTTGCAAAACTCCAACTTCTGCCCCGAAGGAAACCGCCGAAAGCGGCTGGGCCTTGGTGAAAACCTCAGCATCTTTACCGATCCCAACTTCGAGATACGGTGACCACACTCCTTGGGCTTGAAATTCCCGTTTGAGTTTTACCGATTCGGGTGAGCCAGGCTCCACGCCGCTCAGATCAGTTCCAATGTTCGCCGATATGATCTCCCGGATTTCACGGGATTTTCCCGGGTCTCCTTTTGCTTTTTCCTCAATAACCCGCTCAAGCAGACTCTGAATAAATGTCACCCCACAAGCCTTGATGGCTTGAATATCATTTGGTGAAAGAATGTAAGGGGAACTCGGGTCCCGTCTGAAGAATAATGAATTGTCCAGAACAGTAGACAGTCGAGCTACTCTTGGCCAGTTTCTCCTTTTCAATTCCTCCAAAGGATCGCCCTGATTCAGTAATTCGCTGGTTGTATTAAACTCCTCGGACAGATCAAAGATCTCTCCATTCGAGACCATAATTGAATGCGGCCCAGAGACACTTCTATAAGCCAATTCATCCGGAAGCCAGGCCCGTCCGATCCAAGTGCCCTGGTCGGGAATTATCGCACTGCTGGAAAACTCAAGAGTATCGGAGATACGTTGCGGCATGTTGCTATTGAGAACCCCCGACATTAGAGATCCTTTCCAGTGCCAGCATGAGCGCATGGGTTCCTTTTTTTCGGTGACCCTGGGCTTGAACAGCAAGGTACAACTGGTGTACCAGGGCCAAGCCGGGTAAGGAAAGATCCATTCGTTGAGCCTCTTTCAGAGCAATCCCCATGTCTTTGATAAAGTGCTCCACATAGAACCCGGGATCAAAATTTCTATTGATGATGCGAGGGGCTAAATTGTCTAGTGTCCAGCATCTGGCAGCTCCTCCACTTATCGAAGACAACATCGTACTCAAATCCAACCCAGCCTTGTGCCCATATAAAAGCCCCTCACAAACCCCAATCATTGTACCCGCTATGGTGATCTGATTACACATTTTAGTGTGCTGTCCCGAACCAGCGGGTCCCTGGTATACAATGTTCTTGCCCATCAACTCAAACAACGGCATTACCCGATCCACCACTTCCTGATCACCTCCAACCATTATTGAGAGGGCGGCATTTTTGGCACCGACATCTCCCCCCGATACCGGAGCGTCAATCGATGCTACCCCGATTTGAGCACCGGCATCATAAATTTGTACCGCCAAACTAGGCTCGGTGGTGGTCATGTCCACAAGTATCGTCCCCTTTCCAGCTCCCTCGATGATTCCTTGAGCTCCAAAATAAACCTCCCGGACATCGGCAGGAAAACCGACTATGCTGAAAATGATGTCCGAGTTTTGGGCGACTTCCAGTGGAGAACCGGCCCAGGTAGCTCCCTTTTGTAAAGACGGCTCAGCCTTTTCCTTCGATCGATTGTTCAATAGACACTGGAATCCATTATCAATGAGGTGCCCGACCATTGAGGAGCCCATGACCCCAGTACCGATCCAACCAATTCTGTTATTGTCGTTCATGGCAAATTCTATTTTGTATTTGTACTAAATTTCATGGCCCGGATCTACATTAGTGGATCCGCAATATGAATATACCTGATCGTCAGGAGTCCAAGCAGTCCAATAAGTGCGAGGTAGTAAATTGTTGGAATTATGGTTTTGCGCAAAGTATTGCCTTCCTGCCCCAGCAAACCAACAGTGGCCGATGCGGCAACAACATTATGGATAGCTACCATGTTACCCGCAGCAGCTCCCACCGCTTGCAAGCTGACAATAACGCTTGGAGCAAAGCTCAGCCTTTCTGCTACTCCGAACTGAAAAAGGCAAAACATTAGGTTACTGACCGTATTACTACCTGCAATAAAAGCGCCCAAGGCCCCAATGGTCGGGGCAAAGAGCGGCCAAATGGCTCCTACGTTCCCAGCCACCCATTCAGCCATCGCAATGGGCATACTTGAAATTCCTAAATCATTTACCCCCGAATTGATATAGATCCTTACCATTGGTACAGTGAAAACAAGCACAAAACCTGCTCCAAAAAGCATCGCACTGGATTCCTTTGCCGCAGCCAGAATTCCAGGCTTATTCAATTTATGCAGAGCTATCGTTATAATTGCTACTAGGATCAGGATGCTGCCCGGTAAATAAAAAGGGGACGTAGAACCACTGATACCGGTGCCTAAAATGTCGGACCAGCCAATTTTAATGCCAGCTAAAAAGGACTTAAAGGGCAATTGACTAAGTCTACTCAAGACCAGAAATACTGCCACCAGAAGATAGGGAGCCCAGGCCCGGGATATGGACATGGACCCTAAATCCCTTTCTTCATTAAGGTTCACCACCAGCTTCCCCGTCCAATTGGAGGGCCAATCGGTTGAGGGTGCGAAATCCCAGGTATCGCCGGGAAGCAGAAACCCGCGATGCGCGGCGTAGGAAACGACTGAAAGACTGAAAAGCGAACCTAGTAGGGATGGAAATTCAGGACCTAGGAAAATCCCGGTAATAACATATGGGACCGTAAAGGCTAAACCGCCAAATAGGGCAAATGGAAGGATGGCCAAACCCTCGCGCCAGGATCTGTTAGCTCCAAAAAAACGGGTCATCATGACGCACATGAACAGGGGCATTACCGTGCCCGCTATTCCGTGTAAGACGGCTACTTCGGAGGTTATGATTTGCAGATAATCATGAATGTTCATTCCGAGGTCAGATAATTGAGCCGTTAACTCGGGGCTCTCCAATCCGCCTTTGACCCCAACCAAGATAGGAGTGCCAACCGCTCCAAAAGTGACCGGTGTGCTTTGAACCATCATCCCTAACATCACCGCGGCCGCCGCCGGGAAACCTAAGGCAACCAGGAGAGGAGCGGTTATGGCCGCTGGGGTTCCGAAACCAGCCGCACCCTCAATAAAAGCACCGAAACACCAGACAATGATCACCACCTGGACCCTTCGATCCTTGCTGATTGTAGAAAATCCCTCACATATAACTTGAATTGCTCCTGAGTGCTTTAGAATATTAAGCAGCAGGATTGCTCCAAAAATGATGTAGAGAATATCAAAGGTGATGAACAATCCTTGAATAGAGGCAGCAATGATATGATCGAAGGAAACCTCCCAAAGTACCAATGCGACCAGGGCGGATAGAACATAGGCTAATGGCATAACCCTGCGGGCCGGCCATCTCAAACCAACTAGCAGGAAGCCTACTATTAGAATTGGTAATAGTGCCAGCAGTGCTTGAAGGTTCAGATCCATGAACAAAGGTTAGAGATCATTTTGAAAGAAAGATGGATTAGTTTGATATGTAGGCTTGATAGAGTAGAAAATCGATGGCAATGGATTAATTCTAAGTCGTGACCTGTTCACTTGCGGTTTCTGGCTGATAACGTCTCCAACCACCCAAAATCAAGCCCGCTGCCGCCCAAATCAATAGATCAGCGCCCCCCTCAATCCAGGTTAAAGGATATGGCCGCAGCGAAAACATGTTTACCGTCATGTGATTTAGAAGGGAAAAGGGAATACCCATTAGGACGGCAGTCTTAAGGCCATCCAAGGCTGATTCAATACTCATTCTTTTAAACAACCATGCGACCACGAAAGCGTGCACCGCCGACGTAATCACTGCTGAGATATACGGAGCGGATCCTACCGCCTCGGTGTCCTCCATTGTAAGGTTATTGTATTCCAGCCATTGAGTACTAAATGCTTCAAACCAGACCGCCGGTATGACCTGTCCAAGAATGACCAAAACTAATATAGCCCAATAATTATAGCGTAAGATTTTCATCGGAATCTAGGGTCAATGGTGATGGCAATAAATATAGCAATTTTTGAAGATAGGGGTTAGGGTGAATCAGCTTTCCCCCCAACGGCTATTGTACCGAATCCAGTACCAGCTTGACCATCTCTCCAATTTTAGAGGGGTCCAGCCAGCGGGTGACAAAGACCAGGTTATGAGCCTGATCAACAATTATGAAATTACCTCCGAACCCGGCTGCATAGTATATCTGGTCTGAAAGCCCTTCCCATTGGCTGTCCCCTCGATTTAACCACCAAATGTAAACCATAGCTCTGGTTTGCTTCGGATGGTTGCTGCAACATTCGAATCCATTCTTCAGAAATGAGTTGGTCCCCCTGCCAATTACCTTTGCGAGAAACAACAAACCGAATCGCGCATGATCCTGAGTACTGATGAACAGCCCACCCCCGGAATGGCCTCCCCCGCTTACCGACTGCATCTTTAGGCCATCAACTTCAACCCAGGATGTGCTGTAGCCGTGCCATCTCCAGCTGGTTGAGGCTCCAATTGGATCCATGATCCGTTCCTTCAGAACCTGGGGCAGCGGTTTTCTCCAGACTTGCAATAAGGAGTAGGCCAATAGATTTACTCGAACATCATTGTATTTGAAGGCTGTTCCAGGTTCCTTTAGTTCACGTCTCTTCCAGTCGTCGATGCCCCCGACTTCAGGCGGGCGATCTGCCCAATCGGGTAAACCAAACAAATCACCATACCAATCGGAGGATTGATTTAGCAGGTGATGCCAGGTTATTTTGGAATTATGATGACCGTCAAAGGCTCCCTGCCAAACGTAATCCTTGACGGAGTCGGTCACTTCGGCAATCAAACCGGCGTCCAGTGCAAGTCCAGCAATTGTGGAAAGATAACTCTTGGTCACGCTGAAGGTCATGTCTACCCGCCGGGTATCTCCCCATTGCCCAACAATATGTCCGTCCTTCAAGACCATACCGGCCGGGCCGCCTCTCTTTTTTGTTTGACCTACTATTTTATGGAAAGGCTCTCTGTCCATACCACGAAGTATTGCCACTCGTAGATCCCTTTCAGCACCGTTTTCATTGGCCAATGCAAAGTCAATGGCCTTTTCGAGTTTTTTATCATCCATGCCCAGTTCCTTGGGGTCCCTGTCCTTCCAATCCTTTCCCGGTGGCGGGAAATAGAGCTGCTGAGCAAACAAACACGGCGTTGATGTAACATGCAGAAGGGCGATTAGAACGACTCTAGCTGAACTCATAAACATTTGGTTTGATTTTTAAGGAATAATACTTCCAAATTGGCCGGTTGAAAATATGCAATTCTTTTGAGGTCAGCCAATTGGGATCATACGCTACCCTTGGTATCAGGACCCAAGGTTATCAAGCTTATTTTACTATTTTGGGCGGCAATGTTGGATGACAAGATTTCCGATACTGCAGCATACGATGGCGCAGTGTATCATCTGGGAATCAGATCCGAACAGTATTGCGCCCAACTTGTTCCTGGTGGAAGATCCAAACCAAACCGGGTGGCAAATCGTTTCGACAGAATTGAACATGGGGTCAAAATAGAGAATTCACTTATCCCTAAATCACCCCCTTTGCAATATTCACCCAGATGTTTCGGTGGTTTTTCTGTCCTCTTTGATGAAGTGGATTCAGAATTCCGGTTTTGGGGGTGACGCTTCCCCACCAAAACCCAATAAATCAGGTGTTCTCGATCTATTTCGACAGATTTGGTTATTTAAATCTCGTATCGGTTATTCTGGGAACCTAGATTTCCTCAAAAGAATCCTAATGATAATTACGTGGGTCACAATCAGCAGAGGAACATAAAAATTCAGGATATACAAATTGAAGCCAATTGGCATATCCAAAAGACCTGCTCTAATTCCCTGGATGGAAGCAAGAATCACGTCACCAAATCCTATAATGGTGAATATCCATACTATCGCCCTTGCCCCTCCAACATCATTCCAAACCATGATCGCAGCCGCGAGGGCTAAAACTCCCGAAATCAAATCTCCATAGGCAATGGTCTGGGCCACGTCGGCAGGCACCTCAGAAGATACCTGCCCAGGCATAAGCAACGTCAGCGGACCGTATCGAAAACAATGGACTAGAAGTAAAGGAGTCAAGGCCTTATTCCAGGCCAGATTGTGAAGTTTGGGATTGACGTACCAAACGGCAATAAGCGTGTAAATTACCAGTGAGAAAGTAAATTGAATGTTTCCGATAATGAAGGGTGTCATGCTGTCTGGATTTAAGGGTTAAGCAACTTTGTGCCGGCTGCTGGATTTCAAAACACCTCTGTTTAAAGACGCTGCCAACTCCAACCACCTATTTTTTCATTCTTGCTACCACTCCCTAAGGAAAAAACGCAGTTGAATTTCTTAGGATCAAAGGTGTAAAGAGAGTATTGGTTTACCTGCGATAGTTGAATTTCAAGTTCTCCTATATTAATTAGACAGCTAAGGCGGGCAAAAGGATCGGGGTATGGTTTCGGAGTCGAAGAGGCTTCATTTTCAGTAACCAATTTCAGGTGCCCAAGATTATCAGTGAAATATCCTAAATTGGTATCACTCAAATCATATCCCACGTGAACACTCGACTTATTGATGACTTGCAAGGCTTAGATTCCCCAGTTAAGCTCGCCATAATTGGAATTGGATCCATTGGAAAGGGGATGGTATTCCAATCGGTGATTACTCCTGGCATGCAGCCGGTTTTGCTGGTGGACCTCGTAATTGACAGAGCCAAACAATGCGCAGAATGGCTGGAAATGGATTATGTAATTGTCGACAACTTGGTTCAATTGGATGATATTTTGGCGAAAGGCAAGGTGGCAATTACAGACAATGCCGAATTTGCCTCACGGAGTGAAATTGCTGACGTTGTAATCGACGCATCAAGCGCAATCCAAGACTCGGGCAATCATTGTGCAATAGCTTTAGAAAGCGAAAAGCATTTGGTGATGATGAATTATGAAGCGGATCTTCTCTATGGGCCTCACCTGCTGGATTTAGCCAGGAAAAATGGTCGAATATACACCAGTTGCGATGGCGACCAACCGGCTGTCATCAAGAAACTTATAAATGAGGTGAGCTTCTACGGCCTGGAAATCGCGATGGCGGGAAACATAAAAGGATATTTAGACCAATACATGGATCCGATTAGAATCAAACCGGAAGCTGACAAGAGAAATCTGGACTACAAGATGTGCACCTCGTACACAGATGGAACTAAACTTGGCGTGGAAATGGCCGTTCTTGCCAACGCCCAGGGCTACAAAACGATCCAGCCGGGAATGGTCGGTCCCAGGTTAAAGCACGTGGATCAAATTTTCGAAAGCTTTGATTTTGAAAAGATCTACACAAATGGTCAGGGGGTGGTTGATTATGTATTGGGGGCAGAGCCCACTGGAGGAATCTTTGTTGTTGGATATACCGGCGATAGTTTTCAGCAATTCACTCTTGATTGGTTTCCACCGAAGCTTGGGCCTGGGCCATTTTATCTATTTTATCGTCCTTACCATTTAGGACATTTGGAATCCATGGAATGTGTTGCTGAGGCTTTTTTGTACAATACTTCTCGTTTAAAGCCTGACAAAGGATACATGACAGGAGTCTTTGCCTACGCCAAAAAGAATCTGCGACAAGACGATGTGCTGGATGGCTTGGGTGGTTTTTGCTGTTATGGATTGATAGAAAACTATGGACGCGCCCTGGAAAATCCAGGCTTACCAGTCCTTCTAAGTGAAGGGGCCAAATTAAAGAGGGACATTAAACAGGATCAGAAGATTAACTTCGAAGATATACTCTATAGCCAGAGCAATTACCAATATCGCCTCTACTTTGAGTCACTTGCAGCAGAAAAGGGAAGACTGAACATAAGAAAATGAAAAATGGGTAGTCAGGATCCGACTGTTTCAATAATCATCGCAACCTACAATCGATACAAAACACTTAAGCTGGCCATTGATAGCGTTCTCTGGCAGACCTTTACTGACTTTGAGCTATTGGTAGTTGGAGATAAATGCACGGATGCTTCTGAGGATTTGGTAACAGGATATGCCGACCCTCGAGTCACCTGGTTTAACCTAAAGGAAAACTCCGGATATCAAAGCGAACCTACCAACCAGGGTCTGCGCAGGTCCAATGGAAAGTACATCGCCTATCTAAATCATGATGATTTATGGTATCCCGACCACCTGAGTTCACTGGTGAATTATATAGAGGAATCCGGGGCAGATGTGGTCTACAGCATGCTTCAATGGGTCACCTCCCACGTTGGAAATTATGGTGAGGTACCTCATTTTCCTGGTGCCCCACGGTCTCCTGAGGTATCAGCCGTTTTGCACAAAAAGGAAATAGTAAAAAAAATTGGCTATTGGAAAGGAATAAAAGAAACTAGATCAATCCCTCGTGTGGACTTTTTCAGACGAGCCGAATTTAGTGGCTTGAAATTCGCCTTTTGTCCTAACCTATCAGTGGTTAAATTTCTCTGGGATGAGGTAAACTATACCGACCATGGTCCTCAGAGCGATTATATGAAATTAATCCAGGAAGATCCAAAATTGCGTATACGAGAGCTAAACAAGATGCTCGCCAATTCTTATTCAAGGCTAGAATTTCTCCCAAGCTGGAGCCTGCTGAAATACCAATTTGCAAATTCGATAAAAAGGGCCATAATAAATGAGGGCATAGATCCTACATCTTTGCTTTTCTGGAAGCAAAGGAGTTATCAAATTCGCAAATGGCGTAAGAATCATAAACTTGAATAGACGAAATTTGGAAGAATCCGTTCAATCTATTTGTGGTTTTGCTGATACCATCCTTCATAGGGGGAGCAGAATTGTTTAGTGTCCCTTTCGTACCTTGGAATACAAGGGCCCTTGGGTTACTTGTAATCACAGCGCACCTTTTGGTGGTTCAAGGTTTGTTCGCTCAGGAGCTAATCAAAGTTTCCGATTTGCCAGATATTCTAAATGAGTCCAGCGGTTTGGAAATAACGGAAGGTGGCGATTTCTGGTCCCATAACGACGATGGCAAACCTATCCTCTATAATTTCGATACAGCTGGCAATATCATTAAGGCTCTGCATCTGAGAAACATAAACAAGGGCTGGGAGGACTTGGCACGTGATATGCACGGCAATATTTATATTGGGAATTTTGGTAACAACTATAACGTCCGAAAAGATCTAAGGATCTACAAATTGCCTCCACCGGAGACCATAGCGGGATTGGTGACAATGGCAGAGATAATCAAATTTAGCTATCCGGAACAACGGGAATTCCCACCATCCTATGATCAACTGGATTTTGATATGGAAGCGATGATTTGCTACCAAGACAGCTTGTTTTTGTTCACCAAGAACAGGACAGACCCCTTTACCGGATACACCAAAGTTTACCGCCTTCCCACCCAAGCCGATGAACACTATGCAGAACTAGTTGATAGCGTTTATCTAGGGGCTGGCCCAGCGGTAGAATACTGGATCACCTCGGCTGACTTAAGCCCGGATGGTAAATTACTGGCTTTGCTGGGTCACTCTAAAATTTGGATTTTTTCTTGCTTCCAAGGATCAAACTTTTTCGGAGGAAGAGTCACCATCATTCCGTTGAATCATTTCAGCCAAAAAGAGGCAGTATGCTTTGCAAATTCCACGACATTATATTTGACTGACGAAAAGACCTTGTACCTGTTAGGAGGAAGTTTGTACCGTTACGATTTGCCACCTAATGAATTCAATTGCAATTAAGGGATGAAGATTGGACGCATTATTTTGATCTTATTTTTGGTCATTTGTGTAATTTCAGTGGCCGCTTACTGGGCCACTACTAGAATTTTTATCCCCCGAATGATCACAAATTCCTTAGAGAACAAAGACAGTTTACCTGCCTTCCCAATAATAATTTTACCTCAACAGGTTCAAGAAAAATTGACTCCTGCCATAATGGAAGTCAATAAAAAGATTGACAAAATCCCTTATTACATGGATTCCCTGGATTTGGAATTCGAGGACCTCTTGGAGATTGTTGACGAGGTACAACCCAGCGAGGTCTTTGAATTGATCGATGAACTCAACTCGACTGAGTTGACTAGTTTGGATCAAGTATTCGACATTGGAGCAAAGCATGTGCATATTCGGAACCTGGATCCTGAACAGTTTCGTCAGCCTTTTTTAAATTATATGACCATGAGGCGGGTAAGAAAAGCACTCAAAATAATCAACGAAAACAAACTTACTACAACCTTAAGCGTACCCATGGCGCGTGAAACGGCCAAGCAGATTTTACTGGACAAAAGGGAGCGTATTGAAAACAAGTTGGAGGAAATCAAGCAGGACGCAGCCAGACGAGACGCTGACCAAATCGCCCCGTGAAGTATCTTGACAACGTCCAGGAATTATTCGAGCCTCAATAGCCACTGGTATAAGTTCGGGTCATGTAGGGAATGATCAGTGCGATAGACCTTTCCCCATATTCCATGGGACTGGTTGTAAATTGTAAATCTAGTTTTGCCCACAGAAACTTGGCTCTGGCAGTCTTGCACAGAATCAAACATCGCCTTGCCTTTATCAAAAGTTACGACCGTGTCCTTGCGACCGTGAAACGCCCATACATTTATTTTACGCTCAGCAACCAAGCAACCCATTTCAGAATCACCGGTTGCCGCAACTGGGGCTATTCCCTTTAATTGGTTTGGCTCATTGTTCTCACTATAAGCATATTCCCAGGTTCCGTGCCCTCCAAGGCTAATTCCAGTCAGAAAAATTCCGTCAAAATCGATCTTATGAGAATATTTTCCGTTAAGCAGTTGTTTGATTACTTCATCAACGTAATCAGGTGGCCAACTCATATGATGGGATCTCAACTGAGGCGCTACAACTATGAAACAAATACGCTCTTGGCTTTCTGAAAAGCACATACTATGGCCATTAATGATGTGTTTTATTAGAACAAGCTTCCTTAGTTTAACGTGAGTTCGATATAAAATAGAGTAGTTTATTGATAGAAAAAAGGCAGAAAATTAGTATATTAAGTCATTGACAATCAACAAAATAACTAATATTTCTGCCTATGTTAACTGCTACTAAAATTACTGAAATTTTTTGTTCCATTGACGATTTTTGTCTGGATTTTGTCCCAAAATTGGAAAAAAGATTGCTGGGAAGTAAAAAGCGCAACAAACCTGGTAAGCTTTCTTTATCCGAAGTAATGACTATACAGGTCTTGTTCCAGATCTCAGGATATCGAAATTTCAAGACCTTTTACAACACATACGTTTGTGGCCACTTGCGCTCCTTCTTTCCTGATGTGGTAAGCTATAACCGAATGGTAGAACTTTGTAGTGGAAGTCTTCTGCCAATGGCTATTTATCTGAAAACACAAGGGACTGGACAGTGTACAGGTATAAGTTTTATAGACAGCACTCCGTTAAGGGTCTGTCATAACAGACGGATCCATAACCATAAAGTATTTGAAGGGTTAGCTAAAAGAGGCCATTGTTCCATCGGATGGTTCTACGGGTTTAAGCTCCATCTTATCACTGCTGATACGGGTGAAATCATCGATTTTATGCTCACACCGGGCAATGTGGATGACAGAAAGCCTCTTAAAATTGAACGGTTTATTAAGAAATTATTCGGAAAGCTCTTTGGTGATAAAGGCTACATCAGTAAGGAACTTTTTAAAAATCTGTTCTTCCGCGGAGTCCATCTGATAACCAAACTCAAACGCAATATGAAGTCCTCATCCTTAACCCCCATCATGGATGCTATAATGCTCCGTAAAAGGGCTATTTGTGAGACTATCATTGATCAACTTAAAAACATCTTCCAGATTGAACACTCCAGGCACAGGAGCCCAACTAATTTCCTTACCAACCTTTTCTCGGCTTTAATCGCTTACAACTTTTGCGAAAAAAAGCCCTCAATCAAATTGAACTACCAGGACACCGGTCAACTCTTTCTCGCTCTTTAATCATTCCTTATTGTCGAACTCACGTTAGTTTATTAAGCTTAGCCGGTAAGCCGTCCCCCTTTTCTCCTATTCCGTGAAGAAAAAACAGAATAGGATGCTTATTAGGGGATTCCAGATTAAAATCAGGAGGCAGATATTCAAGATAACCGATCTGGCGGTCTCCCTCTGTGCGGTGCTCCTTTATTTGACCCCAGGTGGGATATGCTCCCAAAACAACAAAACAGCTTAGTTGAATGATTTTGATCATTGTTGTTGGGCATCCAATAAATGGCTGTTAGTCCATCCTTTGGGCGCGTTGCCAAATAACACTTTGGGATCCCTTAAGATATCTGCTGATCCCCAACAAAACCGCATAGTTCATGATGTAGAAATAGTAAGGTATAAAAAAGACTTTCATCCTAAGCTCTCTTTCCTCCAGCAAATATCCTATCAAGGCTGCCGAATAGAACATAAATTGCAAGCCTAATAACAAGCCATAGAAGGAATCGGAAAAACTTAGAATAAGGTTGGTGGTAAGAAGGATAATCAAGCAAAATGGCGCCACAGTCCACCGCAAAACCCGATGAGAAACATATTGAAAAGTCAAAACCCCGTGCTTTAACGGATTAAGCAATGGCTTGAGTCTTGCGATCGCCTGAATTCCTCCGGCAGCTATCCTGATCTTTCTTTTGAGCTCCTCCTTGATCGAAATGGATGACGTTTCCATGGCAAAAGCATCAGGCTCATATGCAACCCGAAAACCGTGTTCAGCGATCTTCAGTGTTAGATAGAAATCTTCAATGACCGTATCTGATGGGACCGGGTATACGAGTTGGGTCCTAACGGCAAATAACTCTCCAGCAGCCCCAACGACAGTCCAGAGCTCGTAGTCCCATTTTTTCAAGTGAGATTCATATCGCCAATAAAGACCTTCTCCGGCGGAAATGGCCTTATCTGTCTTGTTATGTAGAATTCTTTTCTCGCCCGAAACAGCCCCCACTTTTGGATTGTTGAAGTGTTTCACAATGTTAAAAATGGCCTCCTGGTTTACATCAGTGTTTGCATCAGTAAATACCACAATTTCCGTTTTGATATATTGCATGGCTCGTTGGATTGCGGCAATCTTACCCTTGCGTTCCGGAAGGTGAAGCAGTTTAACCCTACCATCCCTCCTGACGATCTCGTCGGTACCGTCATCCGATCCGTCAGCAACCACTATGATATCTAACCTATCTTTGGGATAATTTAATGAAATTGAGTTTTCGATTTTCTTAAGTATATAATCCTTTTCGTTGTATGCTGCGATTAAAAGGGTAACTGCAGGCAGGTCGCCTTCTGGCCATTGCCGACTTTTCTCGCCAAAAATTCTCTTTCCAAGTACCAAAAGCAAAAGAGCCATTCCATAGCCAAGAATAAGAATAGAAAACTACCAGAAAACAGGCCCAGAAAAGAACCTCAATAGCAAGGATCATATTGCCAAATAAAGAGTTAAAAATGGGTCAGATATTTCAGGAAATTGATAGCAAAAGTGCTACAATTTATCTATATTCGAATTATTTAATTTTAAATTCAAATAATTATATAATAGTATAGTTGAGTTTGCCTTCCGCGGAAGGATCCGAATTTTCCGGCAACCTCACGATCAGAGCGACAGTAATTCGTTATCAAAATCCGGATTTTATAGACTTAAAAGGTTACTTTTTGACCCAAAAACGCATATATCAGGGTCTCGGGACTCACCATCTAAGAAGTGAAACGCTCTGCAATATTCCGACGATTTGGAGTAAATCTAACTTCGAATTTGGTTTAATTTTGTCCGTTCTAGGCTAACTGTGAAAAATTTCTATCTCATATTCTTAGTAGCTTGTTTGAGTGTAATTTATTCTGGCAATATTTATGGTCAGACGTCACCAACGATCAATGCCATATCAGACCCAGCAGCAATCCTTGAAGACGACCCCTCCATCCAGACGATAAATATGGCCGGAATTGGAGACGGAGGTGATGGGGGCCAGACCATCTCCATTGCAGCCTCTAGTAGCAATGCGAGTATTGTTCCTGATCCTACGGTCAACTATACATCACCAAATGCCACCGGTTCTCTAACATACACACCTGTCGCCGACGCCAATGGGACCGTTACTATGACGGTTACGGTGACGGATGATGGTTCAAGTCCTAATAGCACAGTTGAAACATTTGATGTATTAGTAACAGCGGTCAACGATGCCCCCTCCTTTACCAAGGGGGCCGATCAGACCGTCAACGAAGATGCTGCCGCCCAGAACATCGCCGGATGGGCGACCGCCATTTCCAGGGGACCCGCTGACGAAAGCGCCCAGGTGCTCACCTTCAACGTCGCCAACGACAACAACGCCCTGTTCTCAGCCCAGCCCGACGTGGATGAAGCCACCGGCAACCTTACCTATACCCCCGCCGCCAACATCAGCGGATCCACTACGGTAACCATCAGCCTTTCCGATGATGGTGGGACGGCCAACGGAGGGGTCGACAACTCGGGGGACCAGACCTTTTCGATCACCGTCAACAGCGTCAACGATGCCCCCTCCTTTACCAAGGGGGCCGATCAGACCGTCAACGAAGATGCTGCCGCCCAGAACATCGCCGGATGGGCGACCGCCATTTCCAGGGGACCCGCTGACGAAAGCGCCCAGGTGCTCACTTTTAACGTCGCCAACGACAACAACGCGCTGTTCTCAGCCCAGCCCGACGTGGATGAAGCCACCGGCAACCTTACCTATACCCCCGCCGCCAACATCAGCGGATCCACTACGGTAACCATCAGCCTTTCCGATGATGGTGGGACGGCCAACGGAGGGGTCGACAACTCGGGGGACCAGACCTTTTCGATCACCGTCAACAGCGTCAACGATGCCCCCTCCTTTACCAAGGGGGCCGATCAGACCGTCAACGAAGATGCTGCCGCCCAGAACATCGCCGGATGGGCGACCGCCATTTCCAGGGGACCCGCTGACGAAAGCGCCCAGGTGCTCACCTTTAACGTCGCCAACGACAACAATGCACTGTTCTCAGCCCAGCCCGACGTGGATGAAGCCACTGGCAACCTTACCTATACCCCCGCCGCCAACATCAGCGGATCCACTACGGTAACCATCAGCCTTTCCGATGATGGAGGGACGGCCAACGGAGGGGTCGACAACTCGGGGGACCAGACCTTTTTGATCACCGTCAACAGCGTCAACGATGCCCCCTCCTTTACCAAGGGGGCCGATCAGACCGTCAACGAAGATGCTGCCGCCCAGAACATTGCCGGATGGGCGACCGCCATTTCCAGGGGACCCGCTGACGAAAGCACTCAGATCCTTACTTTCAATCTCACCAACGACAACAACGCGCTGTTCTCAGCCCAGCCATCTGTTGATGCCGCAGGTAACCTTTTTTACACCCCGGCAGCCGATGCTAACGGAGCAACAACTGTGACCATCAGCCTTTCAGATAATGGTGGGACGGCCAACGGAGGGGTCGACATTTCAGGGGATCAGACCTTTTCGATCACTGTCACCGCGGTCAACGATGAACCCAGTTTCACCCGGGGTTCGGACCAAATGGTATTGGAAGACGAGGCGACTCAAAGCATTTCAGGATGGGCTACTAACATTGATCCAGGTAGTACGAATGAATCGGCTCAGAATCTCACGTTTAATGTTTCCAATGATAACAATGGCCTTTTCAGTTCTCAACCGGCTATAACGGCGACCGGTACTCTAAACTATGCATTAGCTCCTGACGCAAACGGTTTTACAGTTGTGACGGTAAATTTATCCGATGATGGAGGGACCGCAAATGGTGGTGATGACACTTCCATCGACCAGATATTTACAATAACCGTTTTTTCCGTCAACGATGAACCCAATTTCGTCAAAGGTGCGGATCAGAATACGCTCGAAGACAGCGGCCTTCAAACCATTCCTAATTGGGCCACTAGCATAGACCCGGGCCCTTCCGACGAAAGCGGTCAATCGGTACTTTTCAACGTCACCAATAATAATAACCCTCTGTTTTCGGTTCAACCTACAGTCAATGCCAGTGGTACATTAACCTATTCTTCTGCTCTAAATGCCAATGGCAATGCTACTGTTTCAGTAAGCTTATCAGACAATGGAGGAATTGCCAATGGCGGGGATGACACCTCTCCGATCCAAACCTTCACTATTACCATACCGGCTGTAAATGACGAGCCAGGTTTTACAAAAGGTCCGGACCAAAATATCCTGGAAGACGCGGGCGCTCAGGTGATACCCTGGGCCACCAACATTGATCCAGGTGCGCCCAGCGAAACAGGGCAAACACTTACGTTCAATGTAAGCAACGACAATAATGGTCTATTTTCTGCGCAGCCAGAAATTGCGGCTAACGGTAATTTGACATTTACGTCTGCTTCAGATGCAAACGGATCCGCCCTGGTTACCGTAAACCTAATGGACAATGGTGGCACGGCCAATGGAGGTGATGATTCCTCTCCCCTTCAAACGTTCAATATTGTTGTAACGCCTGTAAACGACGAGCCATCATTTTCCAAGGGTGCCGATCAGAATATTCTAGAAGATGTCGCTCCACAAACGGTAGCAGGATGGGCTACCGCAATTAGTCCCGGTCCCTCTGATGAATCAGGTCAGGCAGTTAGCTTCTCAGTGACGAACAATAATAACGGACTCTTCTCGGTACAGCCATTTATTGCGTCTAACGGCACGTTGTCATATTCGCCCCTGGCAGAGCTCAATGGTAGCGCAACGGTCTCTGTCAGTCTCACCGACGATGGCGGAATCTCGAACGGTGGCGACAACACTTCGCCCATTCAAACCTTTCAAATCAATATTACTGGTGTAAACGATGAACCTAGTTTCACCGAAGGAACAGACCAGGTTGTATTTGAGGATGCTAGCTTCCAATCGGTATTGAATTGGGCCACCTCTATTTCAGCCGGACCTGCCAACGAGAGCAGCCAGACGCTGTCATTTACTCTAAGCAATGACAACAACGCCCTTTTCTCCTCACAACCCGCAGTGGCTTCGAATGGAACCCTTACTTACAATGTTGCCCCCGATGGCAATGGAACGGCCACGGTTTCAGTGAGCGTTTCAGATGATGGAGGTACGGCGAATGGTGGAGACGACACATCCCCGATTCAAACCTTTTCTGTAACTGTGATCTCTGTAAATGACGTTCCCAGTTTTACCAAAGGTTCGGACTTGACAGTCGAGGAAGACGTGGGAGCTCAAACCAACGTCGGATGGGTTACTCTTATTTCATCAGGTCCCTCTGATGAATCAGGTCAGGCCCTGACATTCAATCTATCCAACGATAATAATTCACTTTTTGGCAGTCAACCTGCTATTAGTTCAAACGGTACACTTACGTACATTCCTGCTGCTCAGGCTAACGGTGTTGCAAACGTAACTGTTAGCTTATCTGACGATGGAGGTACTTCTAACGGTGGTGTCGATACGTCCCCGGGTCAATCCTTTACCATCACGGTCTCAGCAATAAATGATGCCCCTGGTTTCTCTTTGGGTGGCGATCCGCCGACCGTGGATGAAGATGCAGGGGCGCAGTTCATCAACAATTTTGCCACTGCGATCACTTCAGGACCTGCTAACGAGTCTTCGCAAAACCTAACTTTTAATATTAATACAGTCACTAACTCTGGCGACCTTGATTTCGATACTGGCCCTTCAATAAGTAAGTTCACCGGACAATTGGTTTACCAAACCAAATTAAACACTTCCGGTTCAGCTACCATAACAGTTTCAATCTCCGATGATGGTTCCGGGGTACCTCCAAATCAAAACACGAGTTCTAACCAGAATTTCGATATAACCATCAATCCCATCCAGGATGCTCCGTCGTTCACTAGTACGGCGCCCACATTTGCAGTACAGGGGCAGCTATATACGTATAACGCCGTTGCCATTGACCCTGATATTGGAGAAACAGCAAGTTTAAGCGTGGTTGACCTCATTATACCTAATTGGCTGATTCTAACAGACAATGGCAATGGTTCCGCCACGCTCACAGGCATCCCCACCAACTCGGATTTGGGTCCGAATGGAGTCTTAATTCAAGTTTTGGATATTAATGGAGATGATGAGTTACAATTCTTTAATATCACCGTCTCCAATACCAATGATGCCCCCACCTTTACGAGTACCCCGGTGACCTCAGCCACGGAAGATGCTCTATATACCTATAACATCACCAGTGATGATCCAGATGCCGGAGATTCCAGAACTATTACCGAGAACACCTTGCCTTTGTGGTTGACCTTAACTGACAACGGCGATGGTACCGCAGTTTTACAGGGTACGCCCACCAACGGTGACATCGGCAATCATAATGTCGATATTCATGTCGAAGATTTGGCGGGAGACTTTGATGATCAAGCGTTTGTCATTTTTGTTCAAAACAGTAATGACCCTCCAAGTTTTACCAGCTCACCGATCCTGGTAGGTACAGAGGACTCCCCCTATAGTTACAGTGTCATCACTACTGACCCGGATGCTGGAGATGCTTTGACCATTACCGCGCTTACCCTACCCACATGGCTCACCTTGGTTGACAATGGAAATGGCACGGCTGATTTGACCGGCAACCCTGACAACTCGTTTGTAGGCGATAACAATGTTGTTCTGAATGTCGAGGATTTGGCTGGAGCTAATATTAATCAAAATTTTGTTATTAATGTTTCGAATACAAATGACCCACCATTTTTCAGCAGTACTCCAGTTGTTGCTGCGGTCCAGAACGTTCAATACAGCTATGCTGTGGTAACGAGTGACCCGGACCTCTTGGATACCCGAACAATTACAGCGCCTACGCTACCCGGATGGCTAACACTGGTTGATAACACCGACGGCACCGCCACCCTAAGCGGCACGCCTGGAAATATGAACGCAGGCTCGAACAATGTAGTTTTGCGCGTCCGGGATGCTACTGGAGAGGAAGAAGATCAGATTTTCATCATTGAGGTCGATAATACGAATGATCCACCGTCCTTTGCCAGTTCACCAGTTATTGTCGGAACCGAAGATCTGCCCTATACCTACAATATCACTGCCACTGACCCCGACGTAGGAGACAACCTTACGATCATCGCCTTGTCCATCCCGGCATGGCTTACTCTGACCGACAACATGAACGGAACAGCTTTGCTGGAAGGTACTCCGCTCAATGATGATGTCGGTAGCAGTCCCGTGGTGCTTACCGTTACTGATGGAGCCGGCAGCACGGATAACCAAAACTTCACGGTAACGGTTACCAATACCAACGATGCACCAGCCTTTACCTCGACACCCATTACCGCTGGAGTACAGGACATATTGTACATCTATAGTATTACTACGTCCGATCCGGACGTAGGAGATACACGTTCTATCACAGCTCCTACAATACCGAGTTGGCTGAATTTGGTCGATAATTTAGATGGCACCGCGACGCTATCCGGAACTCCGACCAATGACGATTTTGGGCCTAACCCCGTGGTGCTCAGAGTACAAGATGTGCCAGGAGCCAAGGTTGACCAAATGTTTACAATAAACGTGGACAATGCTAACGATCCTCCTTCCTTCACAAGCACACCGGTACTTCCTGCCACTGAAGACTTGCTGTACATCTATAATACCACCTCTTCGGATCCTGACGTAGGAGATAACCTAACGATTTCCGCCCTTTCCACACCGCCGTGGCTTACCCTTACCGATCATCTTAATGGAACTGCTACACTTTCCGGAACTCCTTTGAATGATGACGTAGGCAGTAGCCCCATAGTCCTTACTGTAACGGACGCCGCAGGGAGTACTGATAACCAGAACTTTACGGTTACGATCGCTAACAGCAATGATGTGCCAGCTTTTACCTCAAGTCCGATAACCGCTGGGGTTCAAGATGTTTTTTACACTTACAGCGTCACAACCTCAGATCCGGATGTGGGAGATACGCGCACAATAACCGCACCCACATTACCGCTCTGGTTGGGACTTGTTGATAATCTAGATGGTACGGCCACCCTATCCGGCACCCCAACGAATGCAGATTTTGGCCCCAATAATGTCGTCCTTCGAGTACGTGATGCAGCTGGGGAAGAAGTGGACCAGATCTTTACCATTAACGTGGATAATGCCAACGATCCGCCCACCTTTACAAGTACCCCAGTTACAGGAGCTACTGAAGATATTCTCTACACCTACAATATCACCACCTCAGATCCTGACGTGGGAGATAATCTCACCATTACCGCACTTTCTATTCCGGCTTGGCTGACCCTAACCGATAATCTAAACGGAACGGCCACGCTCACTGGTACTCCTCTCAACCCGGATGTAGGCAGTAATTCGGTGGTCCTTACCGTCACCGATGGAGCTGGAAGTACCGACAACCAGAACTTTACGGTTACGGTAGCCAATGCCAATGACGCTCCAGCGTTCAGTTCAAGCCCCATAACGGCCGGGGTTCAGGATGTACCCTACTTGTACAACGTAGCCACTTCAGACCCGGATGTGGGAGATACTAGGACTATTACTGCATCAACACTGCCCGGATGGCTGACCCTGACCGATAACCTGGATGGTACAGCAACTCTCGCCGGAACCCCTACCAATGCGGACTTCGGTCCTAATGATGTGGTCCTAAATGTTCAAGATGCCGCCGGAGCCGCTGTGGACCAGATATTTACCATTAACGTGGATAATGCCAACGATCCTCCCACCTTTACCAGTACCCCTGTCACCGGAGCTACCGAAGATATTCTTTATACCTACAACGTCACTGCCACCGATCCTGATGTCGGAGACAATTTGACCATTGTCGCTTTATCCATACCCAACTGGCTGACCTTAACCGATAATCTCAACGGAACGGCCACGCTCACTGGCACACCTCTCAACCCGGATGTAGGCAGCAACTCAGTGGTACTTACCGTTACCGATGGCGCTGGAAGTACAGACAACCAGAACTTTACGGTTACGGTAGCCAACACCAACGATGCACCGGCGTTTACCTCAAGCCCCATAACGGCAGCAGTTCAGGACGTCCCTTATACCTATAATATTTCTACTTCGGATCCTGATGTCGGAGATAGTCGTACCATAATAGCCACCACCTTGCCCGGATGGCTGACCCTGACCGACAACCTTGACGGTACGGCTACTCTCTCGGGTACTCCCACCAATGCCGATTTTGGTCCTAATAATGTAGTCCTTAATGTCGAGGATGTGGCCGGAGCCGCTGTGGACCAGATATTTACCATTAATGTAGACAATGTCAACGACCCTCCCACCTTTACCAGTACTCCGGTCATCGGAGCTACCGAAGACATTCTTTATACCTACAACATCACCACCACAGATCCCGATGTGGGAGATAATCTGGCCATTACCGCGCTGTCTATCCCGGCTTGGCTGACCTTAACCGATAATCTCAACGGAACGGCCACGCTTACTGGTACACCTCTCAACCCGGATGTAGGCAGCAACTCAGTGGTACTTACCGTTACCGATGGAGCTGGAAGTACCGACAACCAGAACTTTACGGTTACGGTAGCCAATGCCAACGATGCGCCAGCGTTCAGTTCAAGCCCCATAACGGCTGCAGTTCAGGACGTCCCTTATACCTATAATGTTTCTACTTCGGATCCTGATGTCGGGGATAGTCGTACCATAATCGCCACCACCCTACCCTGATGGCTGATTCTGACCGACAATCCTGACGGTACGGCTACTCTCTCGGGTACTCCCACCAATGCCGATTTTGGTCCTAATAATGTGGTCCTGAATGTCGAGGATGTTGCCGGAGCCGCTGTGGACCAGGTATTTACCATTAATGTAGACAATGCCAACGACCCACCCACCTTTACCAGTACTCCGGTCATCGGAGCTACCGAAGACATTCTTTATACCTACAACATCACCACCACCGATCCTGATGTCGGAGACAATTTGACCATTGTCGCTTTATCCATACCCAACTGGCTGACCTTAACCGATAATCTCAACGGAACGGCCACGCTCACTGGCACACCTCTCAACCCGGATGTAGGAAGTAACTCGGTGGTCCTTACCGTTACCGATGGAGCTGGAAGTACCGACAACCAGAACTTTACTGTGGCGGTAGCTAATGCCAACGATGCGCCAGCGTTCAGTTCAAGCCCCATAACGGCTGCAGTTCAGGACGTCCCTTATACCTATAATGTTTCTACTTCGGATCCTGATGTCGGGGATAGTCGTACCATAATAGCCACCACCCTACCCGGATGGCTGATTCTGACTGATAATCTTGACGGTACGGCTACTCTCTCGGGTACTCCCACCAATGCCGATTTTGGTCCTAATAATGTGGTCCTGAATGTCGAGGATGTGGCCGGAGCCGCTGTGGACCAGGTGTTCACCATTAATGTAGACAATGCCAACGACCCACCCACCTTTACCAGTACTCCGGTCATCGGAGCTACCGAAGACATTCTTTATACCTACAACATCACTGCCACCGATCCTGATGTTGGAGATAACCTTACCATCACTGCCCTTTCTATCCCGGCTTGGTTAACATTAACCGATAATCTCAACGGAACGGCCACGGTCACTGGTACACCTCTCAACCCGGATGTAGGAAGTAATTCAGTGGTACTTACCGTTACCGATGCAGCTGGAAGTACTGACAACCAGAACTTTACTGTGGCGGTAGCCAATGCCAACGATGCCCCGGCATTTTCCTCAAGTCCTATCACGGCTGCAGTTCAGGATATCTTATACACTTATAACGTTTCTACTTCGGACCCTGATGTCGGAGATACGCGGTCAATCGTAGCCACTACCTTGCCCTCCTGGTCAAGTTTGACCGACAACATGGACGGTACCGCTACTCTATCAGGTACTCCCACCAATGCCGATTTTGGTCCTAATAATGTAGTCCTTAATGTCTAAGATCTGGCCGGAGCCGCTGTGGACCAGGTATTTACCATTAATGTAGACAATGCCAACGACCCTCCCACCTTTACCAGTACTCCGGTCATCGGAGCTACCGAAGACATTCTTTATACCTACAACATCACCACCACAGATCCCGATGTGGGAGATAATCTGGCCATTACCGCGCTGTCTATCCCGGCTTGGCTGACCTTAACCGATAATCTCAACGGAACGGCCACGCTTACTGGTACACCTCTCAACCCGGATGTAGGCAGCAACTCAGTGGTCCTTACCGTTACCGATGGAGCTGGAAGTACCGACAACCAGAACTTTACGGTTACGGTAGCCAATGCCAACGATGCGCCAGCGTTCAGTTCAAGCCCCATAACGGCTGCAGTTCAGGACGTCCCTTATACCTATAATGTTTCTACTTCGGATCCTGATGTCGGGGATAGTCGTACCATTGTGGCTACCACCCTGCCGGGATGGTTGGCCCTTGTGGACAATGGTAATGGGACCGCTATCTTGTTTGGAACCCCAACGAACGCCGATCTTGGGGCTAATGATGTCGTTCTTAACGTAGAAGACCTTTCCGGCGCGGCAGTCGACCAGGTCTTTACTATCAACGTGGACAATGCAAATGATCCACCCATCTTCACCAGTACCCCAGTTAATAGCGCTATTGAGGATGTGCCTTATGCCTATAACATTACCACCGCAGATCCAGATGTTGGAGATGCTCTTGTCATTTCGGGCCTGACTCTTCCGGGCTGGTTGGACCTCCAGGACAATCAAGATGGAACGGCAATAATTTCCGGAATTCCATCCAACGCAGATGTTGGCAATGCCAGCGTCGTTTTAAACGTCGCCGATGCCGCCGGCTCTAATGAGAATCAGAACTTTACTATCACAGTTTCAAATACCAACGACGCTCCATCATTTTCCAGCAGCGCAGTAACCGTTGCGATCCAAGATATTGCCTACATCTACAATATTGTCACTACCGATCCGGATTTCGGGGACAGCCGCATAATTACCTCAACCGTCCTTCCCGGGTGGTTGTCAATGATGGACAATGGGAACGGAACCGGTGTTCTGTCCGGCACGCCAACTAATGCGGATTTTGGCCCAAATGATGTAATCCTAAATGTTGAAGACGCTTCCGGCGCCGCAGTAGATCAGGTTTTTACCGTAAATGTGGATAATGCAAATGATCCGCCCATTTTCACGAGCACCCCAGTAACTGTTGCGGTTGAGGACCAGGAGTACGTTTACGATGTTACGTCCAGTGACCCAGATGTTGGTGACAATCTAACAATTACCTCATTGTCATTGCCTGCTTGGCTAACTCTAAGTTCGACCGGTGGAACCGCAACACTGAGTGGAACGCCAGCAAATAACGACGTCGGGAGCAATTCAGTCGTACTGACCGTCACCGATGCTGCGGGAAGTATTGATAATCAAAACTTTACGATTAATGTTTCGAATACTAATGATGCCCCTGAATTTACCTCTACACCCATAACGGCTGCAATTCAGGATATTGAGTATAACTATCCCATATTAGCCTCTGATCCAGATATCGGTGATATTCTAGCTATTAATGCCACAACCTTACCCACATGGCTCTCCTTTGTAGATAATGGCGGGGGGGCTGCGATTCTAAATGGGATACCGAGCAACGCCGATTTAGGACCGAATCCCGTTGTAGTCAATGTTGAAGATGGATCCGGAGCAGCAGTAGAACAAGTTTTTATAATCAACGTGAACAATGCCAATGATCCTCCTACGTTTACAAGCCTTCCGGTAGTTGACGCGACTGAAGACATTCTTTACCAATACAGTATTACCGCAACCGATCCAGACCAAGGGGATTTACTTACCATTTCATCCCTATCAAATCCTGCCTGGTTGACCCTAGACGACAACGGAGATGGGACAGCAAGTCTCGTTGGTACTCCGCTCAACAATGACGTTGGCGATAATGACGTGGCTATCCAATTACAAGATGCACTGGGAACCACAGTTACTCAAAATTTTACAATAGCTGTGGCCAACACAAACGACGCTCCTTCCTTTTCAAGCAGCCCGATTACCGTCGCTATTCAGGACATCGAGTACAACTATATCGTAGGTACGACTGATGTGGATGTTGGAGACACACGCTCATTATCCAGCACCTCCCTCCCACCATGGCTAACTTTGACGGACAACGGTGATGGCACCGGCAATTTGACCGGAACGCCTACCAACCTTGATCTAGGCGCGGTTGACATCAATTTGGCTGTCGGAGATGTCGCTGGGGCTATAGTAAATCAAATTTTCACGATTAATGTCAATAACACCAACGATCCCCCGGAATTCTCGAGCACTCCCGTCATCCTGGCCATTGAAGACTCACCTTACGAGTATAATGTTACTTCAACAGATCCGGATGTAGGAGACAATTTAACAATCGTGGCATTATCTATTCCTGGATGGCTAAGTTTAGAAGATAATGGTGACGGCACGGCCAGGATTTTTGGAATTCCGCTAAACGCCCATGTTGGGAATAATAATGTCGTGTTGAACGTAACCGATGCTCAGGGCGACGTAGACAATCAAGATTTCATCATTAATGTTGCCAACACCAACGATGCGCCTTTCTTCAATTCTACTCCAATCCTATCAGGGCAGCAGGATATTTTGTACAACTATGACATAACCACCGGCGATGTAGACGCGGGTGACACCAGGGTTATCGTCGCCGTTGCGAAACCCGGCTGGCTTTCGTTTTCGGACCATAATAACGGTACTGCAACACTTTCCGGTATTCCCAGTAATCTAGATCTAGGGACCCATAATATTATACTTAATGTAGAGGATGCCGATGGCGCCGCCGTCGACCAGGTTTTCAATGTGGTGGTTGATAATACCAACGATCCTCCTACGTTTACAAGTACTCCAATAATCGTAGCCACTGAGGACCTTGCCTATTCTTATTCTATTACCACCCTCGACCCGGATGTCAGAGACGTGATCAGTATAACCGGCCCTAGCGTCCCCACTTGGCTTACCTTGACCGATCATGGGGATGGATCCGCAACATTGGCCGGTACCCCTCAAAATTCCAATGTGGGTAACAGCCAAGTTGTTCTCAAAGTAGAAGACTTAGCCCTGGCGAATGAAGATCAAAGCTTCACAATTGTGGTAGACAATACCAATGATCCCCCTAGAATCGTGAGCAATCCACTGAGATTGGCCTTCCAGGACATTCTATATACCTACCAGATTTCAACAACCGACGTGGACCTAGGGGACACCCGTACTATTACAGCGACTACACTTCCCGGATGGTTAAGTTTGGTGGACAACCTGGACGGTACTGCCATTTTAAGCGGAACGCCAAGCAATGCTGATTTTGGAGATAACCCTGTAACTCTGAGGGTTGAAGATTTGGCCGGCTTAGTGCATAACCAGAGCTTTACAATCGTTGTCGACAATGCCAACGATCCACCAGCTTTTACCAGCTCACCGGTGTTAGATGGTCAGGAGGATAGTCTTTACCAATACACGATCACCGTGACCGATCCGGATGTTGGCGATGTGCTTACCTTTAACGCTCTAACCCTTCCATCTTGGCTCACTTTCGAAGTATTGGATTCCAGAACTGCCAGGTTGTTGGGAATTCCATCAAATTCCAATGTGGGTTTGCATTCGGTAATCTTAAATATCACGGACCTTCTTGGATTATCCGTAAATCAGGATTTCGAAATTGAAGTGGGCGGCACCAATGACGTCCCCCAATTCCTGAGCGAACCGATAACAGCGGCCACGGAAGGTTTGGAATATAGTTATGATGTAAACTCAGAGGATGTGGATGGTGATGAACTAACCCTATCCGTCACCACCATTCCCAATTGGTTAAGTTTCTCAACGATCGGGAACGGGATTGGTAACCTGTCGGGCATTCCTGGATTGGATGATATTGGAGTCGAGAATAGAGTGATTCTAGTGGTCATTGATTCGAAGGGCGCACAGAGTGTTCAGGAGTTTACTATAGATGTGGATTATCTAAACCAGCCACCCACTCTGGATATTGTGGCGAACCCCCAACCGGTGCCCGAGGACTCGCCTCCCCAAACAATCCAATTAACAGGAATCTCCGCGGGAAACGATGAGGATCAGTCACTTAGTTTGCTGGTCTCATTCGATAATCCAGGCCTGATCGATCAGATCACCGTTTCATATATCAATCCGGATTCAATAGGCTCCCTTACCTATTCGTTTCGACCTGATTCTTCAGGAACAACCGCCATAACGGTTACGGCCCTGGATGATGGCGCCGATAACGTCAATAATACCAGTCTTAGCTTTCTCGTGGAGGTAGTCGCAGTTAATGATACACCTCATTTTATCTCCACCCCGATAACTGTTGGTGTAGCGAACGAGAGCTATGATTACGCGATCCAAGTTGTGGACAATGATCCCCAAGATCAATTATTTATCAGTGCCATGGAAATACCCACCTGGCTAACATTGCAAGCCACTGGACCAGGTGGCGCAGTTCTGAGCGGACAAGTCCCTCCTTCGAGTGATAGTCCGGATGAAGTAGTGTTGGTCGTAGAGGACCCTTCCGGGGCGAGGGATACTCAAAGTTTCTTAATCAAACTAAATACAACGCCCTTGGTATCGGATTTGACAGGAGAAACGTTTGAAGATGAGACGTTGGATTTCTCCAAAGAAAATTTCGAAGCCGGATTCCAGGATGAAGATGATGATCTGTTGCAAAAAATTGTTATTCTGACGCTACCATTGAATGGAACTTTAATTTTGGATGGTACGCCTGTGCAGATAAACCAGGAAATTGGGATAGACGATCTGAGTAAACTAACGTACGTGCCCGTAGAAAATTTTAATGGGAATGATCAATTCCAATGGAACGGATATGATGGAAATGTTTTTGCTGACGAGCCCTCGTTGTACGCCTTGCATGCCACACCTGTGAATGATCCGCCGATCCTAGCCAACCTCGAAACTGATACCCTGAAGTTTAGTCAAGGTGGAGAGCCTTTGTTGTTGACTAATAACATCACCATTAATGACATCGATAACTCCAATATTTCAAGTGCCCTAGTAATCGTCTCTGAAAATTTCGTGTCTGGCGAAGATATGTTAGTCATTGAGGGGCTGGATTCAATTGAGTCCAATTTCGATGATAACAGTGGTGTTTTGACGTTAATTGGAATAGCTAGTAAATCGGCCTATGAAAGCATCTTCCACTCGATACGATACATTAATACAAATCTGAATACAACCTCGGATGAAGTGAGGACTATAGCGTTTGTTGTTAGCGACTTATTAGACGAAAGCAACCAGCTTATAAGAGCCTTAGCAATTGTGGATGTGTTCCTTCCCATTGGTTTTGTAACAGCATTCACGCCAAATGATGATGGGGTCAATGACACCTGGAATATTCAGAATCTTGAATCCTACGAAAATTTCGATTTAATCATATTTGACAATGACGGCAACATCATTTTCCGGACTCAAAACAGCCACCAGGAATGGGATGGTACAATGGATGGACAAGTGCTTCCTCCAGAGACATATCATTATACTCTTAAGGTTAACGATGGAGACAGACAATTTAGAGGAATTGTAACAATTCTTAAACAGTGAAACATTTAGCGCTAACCGTATTTCTGATATTCGCGATTGACGGCTTGTTAGGTCAATCTGATCCCACTTTTTCCCAGTATTTCTTGAATGCCCCCACGGTTAATCCTGCTTTCACTGGAATAGAGGATTTTTGGGATATTAAGCTAATGTACCGCAACCAATGGGTCGATCGAGCAGAAGCTCCCAAAACCAACTATTTCGGGGTCTACGGGGCGCTTTATAGAAAAGACCCGGCGTCCTTTAAAGACAATTCACTGCGAGTGAGCGATCCTATATATTATAATGAATTTGAAAAAATCCGGAATGAGTTATCCAAACATGGATTGGGAGGTTTTGTAATAACAAGAACCGAAGGGGCCTTTGACCAACTATTTGCTAACCTAAACTACGCTTTACACATTCCCCTGTCGACTAGGTATCGACTGACTTTAGGCACGGGTCTGGGAATTGAAAGAAAAAGGATCGACGCGAATGGCCTAACAGTCAGGGACCCTGATAATGACCTTCTATATCAGTCCATTGTAAATGGGCAAACATCTGAGACTAACTTCACAATTAGTCTTGGTGGTTTGCTTTATTCCAGCAAGTTTCATCTCGGTATTTCAGGCGTTCCCGTAGTACACGCTCCTATTTCTGACGCTGTTTTTGATGATTCTGATAGCAAGCTCGCCTACGTACTGGTTAGCGGTTACAGAAAGCCACTCGGTCCCAGTTTCAGCGTTACTCCTGGAATAATGCTTCGGTTCCAGTCCCCATTCCCATTTTATTATCATCCCAACGTAAGATTCCGATATCAAGAAACTCTCTGGCTAGGTTTTGGCTACAAAAGCACCAAGGAAGTGAATGCAATGTTCGGGTTATTTCTCAGTAACAAGTTCAGCATAAATTACTCATACGATACCTCAATTTCGAAGCAGGAAAGTGTTGGGGGCGTTACCCACGAGATTTCGGCGGGACTGGCTTTGAAAAAGAAAAATAATAGCACAAGATATATGTGGTAAATTTGGTGTGAAATGGAATTATGGAAAAGACACTCCGAATTTTCCGGCATCTGGCTGACATTATTGCTCATTTTATGGCAACCTAGTCCGCTGAGCGGCCAAATCTTTCAATTTGAGCCTCCCCACAGATTTGATAGTATCATAAACAGCGAAGCTGAGGAAATGGTCCCACTTTTGTCGCTGGAAGGGGACAAGCTATATTTTGCCCGAACTTTTGATCCTAGAAATAAAGGAGGCTTAAGCGGTGGTCAGGATATTTGGATCAGTAAAAAATAGACAGTTCATGGAGTTTACCTATAAACTTTGAGTTAAACGACTCCAACAACAATGCGATAGCCGGATTGAATATTGATGGAAAAACTCTGTATTTATCAAGAAACGAAGAACTTCTGTTCACCAGAAACCACCACTCAACCTGGTCAAAACCCGAAAAAATAAAAATAAAGGGGATTTCCAATGAGAGTTTCATAGGATATTTTGTAGATCAATCCTACAGGACCATCATTGTCTCAATGAAGAGAGAAGACTCCTTTGGTCACGAGGACCTGTACGCAAGCTTTCGAGACAATAAGGGTAAATGGACGGTCCCCGAGAACCTAGGTGCAACCATTAACACCTCCGGTTTCGAAATTGCTCCATTCCTGATGCAGGATGGCATTACCTTGATTTTTGCCAGCAACGGGCATCCCGGAAAAGGGAATGCCGATCTGTTTTTGACAAGACGCCTTTACAACTCCTGGAGTGTCTGGACTAAGCCCATCAACCTAGGCCCGAAGATCAATACTGAGTATTTTGAAGCCTACATGAGCGTTGGAGCAGATAGCACGGTAATTTTCGCTAGCAATCGGGATGATAAATTGTCGGATTTATATTACACCAAGCTCTTACCATCAAAACGAAATATTGAACGGGAGGAAATTCAAAAATTGATATTAGAGGCCAGGTCATTACTAAAGGATCTCCAAGCTGCACCTTCAGGTTCGGCCCACGTAATTGAAGGATTTCGAGTTGATTTTTCCATGAATTCACACTACATAAACAAAGAGGACAGACAAAGGATAAGTCTAAGATTCAGTGAAATACTCAACGGAAACGACCTGAATGACTTCATGATAGAGCTAAATGGAAATTCATCCGATCACCCCGGTGTATTAACCAATGAAGAACTGAATGCTGTCAGACTACAGGCTGTGGAAAGAACTTTGATCGAAACAGGAATACCCAGGGAAATAATTTTTATAAACTCGGAGAAATCAGGCGATCTTGAAGACAAGACCTCAAACGCTGAAGAAAAGTCCCTGGGTAGCGTAAAAATCAAGGTATACAATCTCGGAAAAGGGATATAAGGTTGCAAAAGAGCATATTGATCATTCCATGAATCGCATCTATTTTGTGGACTTTGCCCGAAGCTTTGCAATTGCGCTGGCATTGTTTGATCACTCTATGAACGATTTTGCGGTTTGGAGCGGCTATTCGATTGAGAACTATGCCATCCTCAAATCTATTACCTCCTCTGCAACTCCCACCTTTCTGTTGTTATTTGGAATGATGCTTGAAATTGTATACCTCAAAAGGTTAAGAAAATCAGGGTGGAGGATAGTTTCCGAGAAATTGATCGTTCGAAGCTTCCAGTGCTACCTCGGGTTTTTTCTTACCGCCCTGGCGGGTTTTGTTGGTGGGCTTCTAACCCTAAAAGCTACATTTGCCGCGATGATATTCGTGGGCAACGCTCATTTCGGCAATATTCTAAAACTGTATACATTCATGCTTCTCCTTGCCATGCCAATTCTGTGGATTAGGCACCAGTTCGGAATCGCGTGGGTGCTCGTCTGCGGATTCGGACTATGGGCCTTCTATCCGATTCTAAATCTGGTTCCCCATGTAAATAACAGCTTGTCTATTTTTACCTCATATTTCCTTGGTTTTGGAGGAATGGGAGGGCCAAGTATCCTAAACAGCATTTCTATTGTAACCATTGGAATGCTTGCTGGTAAATTTGCTCAGGAAGACCGTCCTAGGGATTTTCTTAAGATTATAATCGTCTTACTCGCTTTCATAAGTCTAATGGCCGTCTGGATATATATTGGAGGCTGGGAAGAGTTAAGAATGGGAATTTTTCAAAACATCTATCGTCGCAACAACCATCCTGCCTATTGTCTTTTCGGAATCAGCATCGCCCTAGCTGTTTGCCTACTTTTCATGATCTTGATTCCAAGGCAATTAGAAATCTCCGGATGGAAGTCCCGTCTCCTGGTCTTCGGACGGTCTTCTCTAATGGCTTTTACCACCGGCAACCTAGTGCTCAATTTGACCAAGACTACAATCGACAGACACGAATGGAATCTTTTGGGCCCGATGGGTTTTGTAGTTTTAATCTTTATCCTTTTAACCCTGTACGAGGGATACTTTCATCGAATTCACTTTGGTCCCAAAATCGACCACTTCCTACATCTCATCTCCTCACTTTTTAAAATCTACTATTTGCGGCCTTTTTCTAACTGGATTTTATCGCTTTTTGGCAGCAAAATGAAACGGATTGCGTAATTAGTATTGGGAGCTATTTACAAGTACCGAACCTAGATAATCCACTTTAAGTATTACTTTTGTATAAGGGACCGCAATGGATATTTTTTACTACTTAAGCGTACTTAAGAAGAGGATTTGGTGGCTCATAACCATACCGATTTTAGCAATGGGGGCGGCATATCTGTTCACCCTCCAAATGGAGAAGATATTTTCTGCTACAACCCAATTAGCCACTGGACTAACAACTAACGCCGACATTCAGATTACCAATGAAAGATTCAATCCGCGAACGGTTGAACTCAAATTCAGTAACCTGATTCAGACTCTACAATCCGAGTTGGTTGTTTCTATGGTTTCATACCGACTCATACTGCATGATCTTCAATCCAATTTTCCATTCAGATCTAAGGTAAATGACTTCTTTCTGGCCCTATCCCAAGAGGAACGAGATTCTCTTATAAAATTGTTCCAGTTAAAATTGACGAATTTTGAATTATTGGATTCCAATAATCCAGAAGAGAGACGACTTCGGGATGTGTTAAATCGCTACGGCTATAGCAATTGGATTCTTAAGCAGAGGCTGGAAATCAAGCGGTTGAAAAACACCGATTATTTAACTATAAAACATTGGTCCGAAAACCCTGAAATATCCGCGTTTGTTGTAAACGGGCTGGCCGATGAATTCATTCGGTATGACAATTTTCTATTGATGTCTAAATCGAACAAATCTCTGAATTTCTTCAAGAAAATTGCTGAGGACAAGAAAAAAGTGCTGGGTGAGTCCACTGAATTGATAAAAGCATTTAAAGCACAAAACAGAGTCATAAACTAATGATCTGGAAACCACCACGGTGACGACGCAGATTTCAAATTATGAAATACAGAAAAACGAGGAGCTAAAGACAATCCGTAATCTGGAATTATCACTCGAGAATGTCAATAGAAAGCTTCGTCAAACCGAACAACAAATTGAAGGATCCCCAGCTAGTATCAATGCCAAGATCCTGGAATTCCGTGCACGAATCAATGAGCTAAATAAAATCTACCTGGATGGTGGTTCCACCGACACTGAATTGTTATCCGTAATTAATGATCTTCGAGATCAACTGCAGGTAGAAATCAGCAAGTATTCCTATGTGGCTAGCAATCAGAGCGACTTCGCTGTCCGAGGTGAACTGCTTGACGAACAGGAAGAATTTGAGCTAAAATTGCGACTGGCCAGGGACAACGTTATTTCTCTCACATCCACTATCAATAATCTCAAAAACAGCATATCGGGTATTGCCTCCAAAGAGGCCACAATTGTACAACTGGAACAGCAACAGGAAAGGGCTTCGAAGGAATATTCTGATGCGTTAAAAAAATACAACATTGAAAAAACCAAGAGCCTAATTTCAGAAGGTTCGATCCGGATTATGGTCAGAGGCCAAGTACCCAATTACCCGGAGACTTCAAAAGCAAAGCTCATAGTAGCATTTTCAGGTGCCTCCAGTTTGACAATCTGCATGTTCGTTTTCATTCTTATGGAATTGATAGATTTTCGAATAAAAACTCCCAGCAGGTTTCAGAGTAAGGTCAATCTGAATCTACTTGGCTCGGTAAACTCCATAAGGATCAAGAACGTGGACCTCGCTGAATTGTTTAAGACGAAATCTACCCACCCCCATTTGGAGATGTTCAAAGAGACTCTCCGCAAGATTCGATTCGAAATTGAAGCCAAAGGACAGGGTAGCGTTCTGGTGACAAGTAATAAAGTTGGCGAAGGGAAAACATTTTTCATTCTTTGCCTTGCGTTCTCCTTAAGTTTACTCCGTAAACGAATTTTGATTATTGACACTAATTTCAAGAATAATTCACTGACCAAGCACTTACTGGCTAAGCCAAATTTCACTAAGATGCTGGAGCGAGGACTTATAGCAAACAAACTACTGACCGTTGCAGCGGGGAATGGCTCATCGGGTGATGAGGACCCAATTAAAAATTTGATATCTTCCACCAGCCATGTGGGCATAGACATTATTGGAAACAACGGAACATTCAACTCTCCGTCAGAGATTTTTGCCGGAAAGGATTTTGGCACCCTTCTAAACAACTTGAATACCAATTATGATTATATACTTATGGAGGGCTCTGCCCTCAATGAATTTTCCGATACCAAGGAATTAGTAGGATTCGCTAAGAGTATCGTTGCGGTATTCGCGGCAGATTCATCTATTACTCAAAAAGATAAAGGGACTAACGATTTCTACCAAAGCCTGGGCCCAAAAATGATCGGGGCAGTCCTAAATAGGGTGAACTTCAAAAGCATTGGGTTATAAGCTCCAGGAGCTCCCCATTCCAGAATCCTAAAGTCTTTCTGGTCTTATATCTGCAACCACAACTGATGTGAACCAAACATCCTATTGGGTAAAGTCCGGATCCTACACTTTCTGGGGCAAGCTGATGGCCAATCTCCTAGGGATTGGTTCTTTTGTCGTTCTGTTACGGGTTCTTTCCAAGGACGACTTCGGGACTTGGGCTCTTTACCTGTCGTTAGCCACTCTGCTAGAATTTGTTAGAAATGGGTTTATTAGAAATCCGTTGGTTCGATATCTGACCAATGCCTCAGGCAGCGATTATGTGGCCATAGTTAGTTCCTCATTTGCTCTGAATCTTAGCTTGGCCATACTGGAGATTCTGATAATTGTTAGTGCCGCTCCGTTCATTGGACCCTTATTTAACTCCCCCCACCTAAGCCAATTACTTTACTATTACACCATTACATCCGTCGCATTGGTTCCACTACTGAACTTTAATTTTGTGGAACAGTCGAATTTGAGTTTCCAAGGCACGTTCTATTCAGGAATCAGCCGGAAGGGTCTGTTTTTTTCTGGGGTCCTATTTCTATTCTTATCAGAAATCCAGATACAGGTTGTACACTTGGTCCTGTTTGATGCGGCTTCAATAGTAGCGGCTTCAGTAATAGCTTTTTTCTTTTGTAGACCCTTTTTAAGGTTCGCTGGAAAGATCGATAGTAAATGGTTTTCTAAGCTTTTCAGTTACGGACGATTCACCTTTGGCTCCAACATAAATTCGATGCTTCTCAAGAATATGGGAAGTTGGATGCTTGCCGGGATCATATCCCCTCAGGCCGTGACACTTTACAATCCCGCCCAAAGAGTTTCGCAAATCGTCGAGCTCCCTACGACGTCCTTAACGGCTATTATCTTTCCTCAGATTGCCAGGCGTTACAAAGAGGAAGGTCCCGGGTCAGTTAAAAGACTTTATGAAAAGGGGGTTGGCCTGCTGTTAGCATTCATGGTGCCGGTGGTGGTAGTGGTGTTATTGTTAGCTGAACCCATTGTCTTTATTCTTGCCGGTGACGGATTTCAGGAATCTGTTCCGCTCCTTAGGGTTTTGATACTTTTACTTTGATCCTCCCGTTTAACCGACAATTCGGGGTCACACTCACGGCAATTGGAAAGGCTAATGTAAGCTTCTATTTCGTCAGCGGTGGCGTACTAATGAATACTCTATTATGCTATTTACTAATCCAACATTTAGGTTTAATTGGAGCACCTTATGCATTGCTGATTACTTTTCTAAGCACTTTCATATTTCAACAATGGTATTTGCAAAAGCATCTAAAAATCAGCATTGTCGCCGTTTATAATGAACTCCTGAATGGCTACCGGGTATCAATCTTGTCATTTGGAATTACCCTGCCCATACTAACCCTTAATTTGGCCCACTTTCTAAATACATATCGCACCGAGGACGCGGATTACAATTTCCTAAACGCGATTTATCGTGCAGAGGTGTTCAGCATATTGGTTTTGTATGTTCCTCTAATCATAGGATATTTCTTCAACTGGAACACATTATACGGCGTGGCCTCCATTATATTGGTGCAAACCTTTGTCTCTTCGATACTATTCTTCACCAGAATAAAAGACCTGGCCTAACAATTGCCCCCAATCTGCCTCCAAGGAAAGCCCTGTGATACTGGCTACCAAGGCTAGCTTATTCTCCATCACCGATGATTTTTTCGATTTGCCAAAATCACCATTTGGTAAAGTAGCGAGACAGGCCGCTGCTGGAAGAAATTGTATGGCAACGATTCGCTGGGGGCATCCGGCGGTGGTTGGATCCACATAAACAATCTCCACGCTAAACTTGAGATGCGCCTGGAGTGGTTTTAGGAACCGTGAAATAGTTCGTCAAAGAAATCGGAGTTAGATAAGGTAATCAATGGAAGGAGGCCAACGTCTCCCTCTTCTATAGGAACCGGCTTGGGAGTAAATAGGACTGCTATTAGCACACGTGAGTAGGACAAAAGTGAGTTGGATATTTCTGATCTATCTAAAAGGGTTAACCAATCAATTCTGCCCTGTTCCTGATTGTCATTAGGTCTTCTATTGCTCGTTACCGCCAGCTCACCACTGGTCATAGTCCGAATAAAGTCTATGAGTTTTGAGTGCCTGAAGTAATTCCTGATCGGTCATATAATAGGTATCAATGAAGTCCGTATACTTCAGGTAAAGAGTGCGACACCTGGGGTCATGCCGAACATAACGAGCATATTGGAAAATTTGACTGCCCAGTCCATGATAAACCGGCATCAGGTCCGTAGTCCGCTCATGCAATGCTCTGAATTCATTGTCAATCAGGTATTTGATACCCCATTTGGCAATTTGCAGGATCGAAAGCTTGTGGTAATATACTACATGACCCAGCTCATGGGCTAAAATCCCTACCTGAGCATCAAATGGCAACGATCTCAAGAGTATTTCATTGAACTCGGTGTCAGGAGCATCGTTAAGAAGAATCCTATAGGCACGATTCTCGGACCAGCCGAATAGTGACCTATAGTCGAAAGTTGATTCCATCGGGGCTCCTGACTGCGTCAGTTCCATTACGATTGGAACATCCTTCAACTGAGGATATGCGGAGTATGCAAGCAGAGCGGCTGTCTCAAATCCAGGGGGAAGCCCCTTGTTGTCGCCCACCTCGACAAGTAGACTGTCCAGGTCAAAAGAAAGAGCGGCCAAAGAATCGGGGAAAACGTATACTTGCCGCTCGGGATCACGCTGCACCGGATCCACTTCTTGAATCCATACAGCCAGGATCAAAAGGCCGATTGTCAAGAGAAACAAAAGAGAAATTTTACCTAACATTCTAACTCACCATTGGAACCAACCAAAAGGGACTCGGGATGGTTCAAATTTCCAATAAATCAAATGAGTTGCAAAAGCCTAAGAGGCTTATCGTTTCCTTGAATGGTTGAACCAAAATCAGCAGGCATTCTAGCCCATTTGTGATACCATGACTATTTCATCAGGATTTTGACATTTGAATCCGGAAAAACCATACACTTTGACGTAGCACTTTCGTTTAGGACTGTTATCTCTTAATTTGCTTTGTTGTCAAATAACCGGACTCTTGGACCCAGGATTCATACTTTTCGTTTTAGGTGTGGTAGTGGTGATCTCGGCAATCGGATTGGTGCCACTCTTCCTATTTGTTAGCCGCGCCGACGGTATGGGAGCCAAAATAGGACTTGTGGAGTCCTTCCAGCTTCTTTCCCGTCAAAGCACAGACAAGGAATTCCTAAAGGCCATTGCGCTGGACCAAAATAATGACCTAAATATTGGAATTACCCGGTTGGAGACCCATTTGCTTGCCGGTGGTGACCCATTGGTGGTTTCGGAAGCCTTCCTGCTGGCTAAGGAAATTGGAATGGACTTTGATTTTAGCCAATTGGCGACCATCCAGTTGGGTGGCAAAGATCCGCTGGACGCTGTGAATCGCACCAGGGAAGTCAGCATCCTTGATATTACCAAATACAGGATGGGCCGATTCGAAGTGGATTATCACGCCCAATATCGTTTCGGGATAAGATGGATGTTCGGAGAACAGCATCCGGATAACATTGAGCAACAGATCAAAGAAAAACTAACCTCTTTCGGGAAGGATTGGCCGGCGAGAGAATCAAGCACAACCCGGAACTTCCTACTCAGGAATATCCTCAATTCCGAATACTGGGAAAAAATAATTGGGGTTCAATTGATTCAGCATTACCTGGAAGTTCGGCCGCATTAAATGCTCCGGATTCCGGGTAATGATGTAAGAGTCAAGTGAGGGTTCGATACCGTGCTTTTGATCAAGAATAGACAGCTTGATTTCGTTTCCCGTTATATTTGAGGGATACCCGACCACCCAAGGAATGAAATGGCTACTCTGGTTTCTAAATCGGCCTTTCCCAGCACACCTGGCGATGCGTTATCGTCTGCGTATTACTCTGGCATTTAGCCTGTTTGTGACGCTTTTCATGCTAGCCTTTGAGCCACTTGAAGGCCTGGAGGTTAGCCCAGGAATTCGGATAATGATCATGTTGGGTTACGGGGTAATATGCTTTTCCATGTTGGGAATAGACATGGTGACCTTCCCCCTAATTTTCAAAGAACATGTAAAAGAGGGTAACTGGAAGGTATACAAACATCTTCTTGGAACGTTGTGGCTATTCACCACTACAACCTGTGTGGTTCTGTTGTACAACCACTTCCTTGGAATTACAGAGTTTACCGTATCTAGCTTTTTCATCATTTGGTTCAAAGTGGTGGGCACTGCGATCGTCCCGGCATCCATGGCCATCCTGATACTTTATAATTATCAACTTAGGTTGCAAATTCGTGAAGCTGAAAAGCTGCAGCGCGCTTTTGACCAGGTTTCCTGGAAAAAGAACGGTCACACCAATGAGGGAATGGTGCAGATTATGGATGTAACTCAAAATGACGTTCTAAACCTTAAACCTCAGCAGCTTCTTCTAATCAGATCAGCGGACAACTATGTAATGTGTACGTCCCTGATATAGGTTGACCACTTTTTAAACGATCGACTTATATGAAAGCAACCCAAAAAGCCATTCGAAAGAAGCGAGTATTCAGTGATGAATTGAAGCGGGCCATTGTTACGGAATTTGAAAGTGGAAAGTACAGTGTCCCTCAACTGGAGAAACTTCATGGGATCAACAACGCAAACATTTACCGTTGGATCTACAAATTCTCTACCTTTAACGAGAGAGGCTATCGAATTCTGGAGATGAAAAAAAGCACTACATCAAAGGTTAACGATTTAGAAAAACGGATTAAGGAGTTGGAACGTGTGGTAGGTCAAAAACAGATCAAGATTGATTATTACGAAAAGATGATCGATCTGGCCAAGGAGGAATTGGATATCGATCTGAAAAAAAACTTCGACACCCCACAATCAACTGGTTCCGGAAAAACCAAAGGAAAGTAAATTTCTCGATGAATCAGCTCTATCGTGCCATAGGAATCAGCAAACAGGCAATACATCAGTATGCAACCAGGCAAGCTGTCTTTGATCAAAAGGTAGAACAGCTGGTCCTGGAAGCTGATGGGATACGCCAGGAACATCCTGGTTGTGGGGTGGAAAAAATGTACCGGACCTTAAAACCCGGATTTATCGGCAGAGATCGCTTTGTAGACCTTTTAATGAGTCTTGGTTACCGTTTGAGAAGAGCCAAGAACTATAAACGAACTACCCGGGCTTCGAAGCTTTATTATCCAAACCTGATCAAAGGATTTGAACTAACGTCTCCTTCAACGGTCTGGCAATCAGACATCACCTTCATAGAAGTGGGAAACCGGTTTTATTACGGGGTCTTTATTCTGGATGTCTATACCCGAAAAATAGTAGGCTACCAGGTATCGGATCATATGCGGGCTACAGCGAACGTAAAGGCATTGCTCATTGCCTTGAAAGATCATCCCCCTCCCCGGATCCATCATTCCGACAGAGGAGGTCAATACATCTACGAAGAATATGTAGACCTACTAAAATCCAACCGATGTGATATCAGCATGGGGCTAACCGCTCAGGATAATGCGTATGCAGAGCGCTTTCACAGGACCTTGAAAGAAGAATATTTGCATTACTGGAAGCCGACCAATTTCTATCAACTGAAAAGGTATGTCAAAAGAGCGGTTGACCATTATAATCAAAAAAGAACCCATGAAAACTTAAACGATGTTTCACCCATGGATTTTGAAAAGGACTGGTCCTTGTTGCCAATTAACCGAAGACCTTCATTGTCCATATTTAATGATGAATTATTAACCAAAAGTGGTCAACACTAATCAGGGATCTTCAATGATCTATTGGAACGAAAAGCAGGACGTCCAACGGCAGCTTTTTCGACAAACCATGAAGTACCTTGAGCACCAACTTTCGGTCTATGAAATCTTTTTCAGAAGTCATCGCATCACCATTGTCAATTTGATGGCCATCAAACGGCTCAGCGGCAATTCACTGGGATACCATCTGACTGTTGAAGGTATTGACGAAAAGATTCCGGTCTCCCGGGATAAAGGACGGGAGCTGTTGGATCGGCTAACCTCCACCATCAGGAGCTGACCCAAAGGCCCTGGCAAAGTTAATATTTGCATTTCGTCCCTTTATATTCCATTTCGCCACATTCATCTTACTTCACGGTCAGGTACACGTTAAATAAGTAACAGACACTCTATCCTACGTGAAAACGCTCGACAATCTCACGGTAAAAGAAGCCCTTCAGAAGGGCTACCATACCCATCATATAGATGATGACGGGGGCATAGCTTCATCTTTTGTACCAGTAGAATTTACACCTGGATTGTTCCTTTATATTCCTAATTTCCAAGCCCGGAAAAAGGTATTGCTAAGGCACGATATTCATCATGTTTTGACTGAATACCCGGGCGTAATGAAGGGAGAAACTGAAATTAGCGCATGGGAGATTTCCACAGGTTGCTATCATAACTGGGTGGCTCTGATCCTAAACTATTATGGGCTCTTACTGGGCGTGATACTAAATCTTCCCGGGGCATGGAACGCATATTTGAGAGGCAAAGGATCCAGAAACTTGTATAGGTCCCCCAATCCGATGACGAACTGCTCAAAATGAAGGTTGGTTGGCTCAAAAAGACCCTGGGTCTATCAGAAAAGCAACCATTGAGACTTAAGGATAGAATTGCCGCATTTATCTCATTCTGGTTGTTCATAATGTCAGGCATGATCGGGCTCGGAACAGCCCTGATTGTCGCCCCAGCCATACTGTTTTACTCTTTGTATATTAGCTTCTTTGTGGCTTAGATTTGCCTACAATGGCAGGTGACCGTTCATGTCAAGTTCTGATTATTGGAGGTGGCCCTACTGGGTTGATGGCAGCCAATCAATTGGCCCGTTTTAGCATAGATCTGATCATACTAGACAAAAAGGATGGCCCAACTCATCAGTCGAGGGCCATAGCCGTAACTGCTCGAAGCTTGGAGATATACCAGCAAATGGGGCTATCGGAGCAGGTTATCAAAGATGGAGCCAAAATTAATTCCTTCCAGCTCTATTCGGGAGGCAGACCCAAGGCAACGGTCAGAATTGGTGAAATAGGTAAAGGGCTCACCGAGTTCAGTTATTTATTGGGTTTCGAGCAAAGCAAGAATGAGGAACTGCTCTACCGCAACCTTCAAAGATTAGGCCACGAGGTTCTTTGGGAAACCGAATTCCTCCGCTCAGAAGAGAGCCAAGGCGGTGTAGAGGCCCAAGTCCGGCAGGGAGGTAGAGTTTTCAAGATTAAGGCCAAGTACTTAATTGCGTGCGACGGTGCGAGCAGCCCGGTTCGACAGGAACTTGATTTCACTTTTAAGGGGGGGACTTACGAGAACAAATTCTTCGTAGCCGACACAGTGATCCGCTGGGAGTTGAACTATGATCAGGTGGTTCTTTCACCAGGGAAAAAGAATTTCTGCGCATTTCTTCCAATGAAGGGAAGCGGCTGCTACCGAGTCATCGGCACATTACCCAAGGAATACTTTCAAAATGATAATGTGATCTTCTCGGACATTAAGGAAATTGTCATTCACACTTTGGGGGTTGACGTGAAGTTTGATCAGGTCAATTGGTTCTCAATTTACAAATTGCATCACCGATGCGCGGACCACTTTAGAAAAGGCAGCGTTTTCCTGGCTGGTGACAGCGCCCACATTCACAGTCCTGCAGGAGGACAGGGCATGAACACAGGACTTCAGGACGCCTATAATCTTGCCTGGAAATTAGCATTTGTGCTTAAGAAACAGGGAAAAGATGAGTTGTTGGATACTTATAGTGAAGAACGGCTACCCTTTGCCCGTTGGTTGCTGAAGTTCACCGACCGCGGCTTTAACTTGATGACCAGTGACCGTTGGATCCTCAAAAGCATCAGAAAGTATATCTTGCTGAACATTGCAGGGTATGCGTTGGCACCAAGTTGGATAAGGCCATTCGTCTTTAAGACTATATCCCAAATCGGATATTCATACAGGAGTCGGTCTCTGTCCAGAAGCTTTACCAACCAGCCTTTAAGATTTAAAGCGGGAGACCGATTACCGTACCTTGAGGGCTCGGGGACCGGTCTCAAATTATACGAACTCCTCAGGGAACCCTCATTCCATTTGCTGCACGTTGGGGAAAACCGTCTGGAATCTCAGGGGCCAATGCCCATAAATGGCCATTTTGCTTTTCCCATCAAGGTCTTGGAAGTCAATAGCGGAATAAACGCGGGCACCCTCTTTTTCAAAAACACAATTCACCATTTTTGTGGATAACTCGTGTATAAGCAGGGTATAACCCTGTGCATATTTGTTAATTTATTGGGTAAAAATAGTGGATAAAAAACATTAGAATAATTTGAAAATATTCATAGGCGTAATACCTTGGCACCTCAAGCGAGAGCATAAAAGGCAAAGCCGAAAGGCTAATCTGCTTGAAAGAGGAAGCTGTAAGGCCGACTGAAACAGGAAGCTGTAAAAGGTGGAAGATTTCAGGCAGAAGACTCTCGAAGGTTAAGACCGCAAGGGATTAAATTTTGAGGGGAAGTCACAATAAACTGTAGCTTGGCATTTTAATGTAGTTACGGCTGTTTTAAAATGAGGGCGAATGCAGGTTCGAGAGAATATGCATTCGCCCTATTGTTTTGAAGCAGATAAAGTCCGAATCCTGAGTTTTTAGTTGCCAATTTGGCTCCCTCTCTTATTATTTTCTTGCCCGATTTTAAAGATACCGGTTCCAGGAGCTCCGACTCTGAACGCATTTCAATGGACTCACCCGCTCTGGTCATGAACACGTCCTTGGATCTGATCCCTTCGAGATTGTTTTTGTCCTCTTTTCTGGTCCGTCTAGATTGATTTGTCTAAGGACCTCAATCCTAAATACTTCGAGTGTGGATAATTATGTGCAAAAAATGTGCAAAGAAATCACATACTTATTTTTGGAAATCGAAACGGCACTGCTACACTGGATACATCCAAGCAAGAGTATAAAGGCGCTCAGGCCCCAGCCCGAAAGGGTCAAAGCCCAAGTTAACTTGCTCTCCAAAGGGGAGGACTCCAAGGGGTTCCTAAACTGCGGGAGCGGGGTCTTGAAACTGTAGCTTGGCATTTCTAATATGCTACGGCTATTTTGAAATGGAAGCGGGTGCTGATTCGTGCAGAATTAGTATCCGCTTCGTTGTTTTATGTTAACAGTTTTCATAAAAGGAACGTGCAAACCAGCATTAGCGGGCTGATGAGCCCGGATACGCTCCGCCCCGCTGGGTTTGCCGACCTGAGAGTAAGGTGCCGATTCAGGTAGTTGGTGAGATAGTCCAGATCTTCGATTGTCAGTTCGGTATCACGGCTAACATTTTTCATTCTTTCTAGTAGTAATCCAGCTGCTATTTCTGACCATTGTTCCTTATCCACGTTTTGCGTCGAAGAGATTTGAGTACTGCCTACCAATTGGGCAAGCCGAGAGGCTAAAGCAACATTGGCATAAAAAATTACGCCTCCAATGTCAATTCTTGTTATTTCGTTCTCTACGCCCATCAGTTTTTGTTCAGTTTAAAGAAAAGATTACATTTTCATCAAATGGTTGCATTTGGATTGAAATTTGTAACGGTTTGGGAAGGATTTTTTTAAACATGGAATAAGGAGTGATCTTATTGATTCGAGTGGTATTCTTAACAAGCGCTGCTAGTTTAGCTTCTTGTTCGTCAATCGAAAGCCCAAGATTAAAGTCAATTGAAAATCTGAGGACGGTTCACTCCGACCGTAACTTGATGCACCTAGAAGCCGACGCAACTTTTTTCAATCCGAATCCCGGAAATATAAAGATGACCGGCGCCATCCTGAGAATCAGCATTAACGAGGCGTTGGTAGCCCTTATTAAGCAACGAGAAAGAATAGGAATCAAGGGGCAATCGGAATTTGTTATTCCGTTGAAAGCCACAATATCAGTTGACCACTTCGCTGACCTCGCCCTGAAAAACATGGGCTCCATATTCTCAGGCAAACCCCTTACAATAGAGCTTTCCGGGGAATTGAGAATAAAGAGGTTTGGAATTATTCAGAATATCCCCATTGAGTACAAGCAGGAGGTCAGCCCTGATTTCTTGGCTCCTTTCTGATTTGCAAGAAATGATTAACAGACCAAGCCTCATTTTTTTTATCTTCGTCTTTCTAACTAGAAACACAGTACGCGCCCATGTGGAAATATGCCACAAAACTGCTGGCTATAGCAGCTTTTTTCCTTTATAGCTCCTATACCTGGTTCGACGATGACCCTAAGACGCAGGTTTTGATTCGAATGCTGGTTCAGAGCCTTAATCAGGCCCATTTCGATCCCAAAAAAATAGATGACGACTTCTCCGAGAAGGTATTTCATCAATATCTCAAAAAGCTGGATTATCAGAAGAGATTTCTACTCCAGCCGGACATTGACAATTTAGTGAAATATGCCAAGTTATTGGATGATGAGATGAATTATGGGACTCTTCAGTTTTTTGATATGTCCTTTGACTTGGTCGGTCAGCGAATCGGCGAAGCCCAGGTCTACTACCAGGAAAGAATTTCGGAGCCATTCGATTTCACCAAGAAAGAGTCCATCGATCTGGATTTTGAAGAGATTCCGTATGCGCAAACCAAAGACGAACTACGTGAATATTGGAGGAAATTTATAAAATACCAGGTACTTACTCAATTGTCTGCTCTGCATCAGACAAACGCTGATCGGTCACCTGAGGAACGAAAGGGTGACAAAGAGCTTGAGGAACAGGCCCGGCGAAAAGTGGAAAAGTTATTCGACGACTGGTTCAAGCGTTTATCCAAAATTGAAAAAAGAGATCGATTGTCAGACTACTTTAATGCCATAACCAACATCCATGATCCTCACACTGTTTATTATGCACCAAAGGCAAAAGAAGATTTCGATATTGAGTTTAGCGGCAAACTTGAAGGCATTGGGGCACGACTTTCCGATAGGGACGGCTACATAACAGTCGCTCACATCGTCCCGGGCTCGGCAAGTTGGAGACAAGGTGACCTGGAGGTGGAGGATAAGATCCTGAAAGTCGGCCAGGGAGAAGAAGACCCGGTCGATATCGTGGGTATGCGAATTGACGATGCGGTTCAATTAATCCGTGGCAAAAAGGGTACCGAAGTGCGACTCACTGTAAAGAAACTGGATGGAAGCGATAGAGAAATCTCTATTATCCGGGATGTAGTCATTTTTGAAGAATCCTACGCCAAATCGGCCATCATGGAATTCCAGAATAAAATCGGATACATCAAACTACCAGCATTCTATGCAGATTTTAGTGAGACAAATGGAAGGCGTTGCGCGGTCGATGTGAAGCAGGAGATCATCAAAATGAAGGGCGAGGGAATCGAAGGCTTAGTCCTTGACCTTCGCGACAATGGGGGCGGATCACTGGCTGACGTAGTTGAAATGGCCGGTCTTTTCATTGATAAGGGACCGATTGTACAAGTTAAGTCAAGAGAGGGGAACCCAATGGTCCTGGAAGATACCGATCCTGAAATATATTACGAAGGGCCTTTGGTAATTATGGTGAACTCCTTCAGTGCTTCCGCATCAGAGATAATGGCAGCAGCCATGCAAGATTACAAACGGGCGGTGATTATCGGAAGTGGCTCAGCAACATTCGGAAAGGGAACCGTTCAAAGGATTATTAATTTCGATGAAGTGCTTCCCAGCTCCTATGATAATATCAAGCCCCTTGGTTCCATCATGATGACCACTCAAAAATTCTACCGAATTGACGGCACCACCAACCAGCTAAAGGGTGTGGAACCGGACATTTCATTGCCAGACCGTTATAACTATATCGATCACGGCGAAAAGAATCTCGAATTCCCCATCCCATGGGATGAAATATCCGCAGCCGATTATCTGCAGTGGGATAAGCTCTCCTCGATGGACGACATAGTGGACCTGAGTCTGCTCAGGGTTCAGAACAGTCACAGCTTTCAACTGGTTGACGATAACGCTCTCAGGTTGAAAGACCAACGAGAGAAGACCAACCTGACGCTCAATTTGGCGAGCTATATGGAAGAGCAAAAATTTAGGAAGGAAGAGGTAAAGAAGTATCAGGAAACGGGAGCCGACTTTCCTGAGTTAGCGATACGATCTCTCGAAATCAACCTGGTCGAAGAGCAGGCAGATTCGTCCAAATGGGCCAGTATTCAGGTTATGCACAGGAATCTAAAAAAGGACATTTACTTACACGAGGCTATCTCAGTATTGGATGACATCAAGCAAACCGAACTAGTGTCATGTCAATTATAATATGACGTAATATTTTTGTATCTTTGCCGTACATCAAACTTAAAGATTATGGCAAGATATAAAGTGACATTAGCAAAAGTGGAACGCCAAGAGCTAATGGCAATTATTAACAAAGGCAAGCATACTTCTCAAAAGTTTCGCAGCGCATATATTTTGTTGAACTGTGATAAGGGACCATATGCAGAGAAGGTAACCAATGAGCAGATCAGCAAGGTACTGAAGGTAGGCATGCGTACCATTGACCGGGTCAAAAAACGATTTGTAGAAGAAGGCTTTGAGGCGGTATTGGAGCGCAAACCAACCACCAGGACCTATAGTCGTAAGGTAGATGGTGACATCGAAGCGCATCTGATAGCGCTGTGCTGCAGTAAACCACCTGAAGGATATGCCCGATGGTCGCTTCGGCTGCTGTCAGATAAGATGGTAGAGCTTCAATATACTGACAGCATTTCTCACGAAACGGTGCGTACCGTTTTAAAAAAACGCCTTAAAACCCTGGAAGGTAAGCCAGTGGATTATTCCCCCCAAATCCGACAGTAGCTTTGTGGCACACATGGAGCAGGTATTAGATGTGTATAAACGGCCTTATGATCCTGAAAGTCCGGTAGTATGCATGGATGAAACGCCCAAACAATTGATTAAGGAAACCAGGATAACCGAGCCGATGCAAAAGGGCAAAGCAACCAGGGTGGATTATGAATACCGGCGTTGCGGGGTGTGTAATGTGTTTATTGCCAGTGAGCCGGTCACAGGAAAGCGAATGGTTAAGCTTACCGAGAGGAAAACCCGGAAAGACTGGGCTAAGTTCATCAAAGAGATTGCTGATCAGATGTATCCTGATTCTGGGAAGATCACCTTAGTGATGGACAATTATATCACACATACAGCTGCCTCCTTATATGAAACATATCCTCCCGAAGAAGCAAAAAGAATATGGGATCGGTTTGAGCTTGTATATACACCAAAACATGGAAGCTGGCTGAACATGGCAGAAATTGAACTCAGTGTGCTTTCCAGACAATGCTTAAGTAGACGAATTGACAGTATGGAGATAATCCGAAAAGAAGTGAAAGCATGGGAGGAACATCGAAACAACAAGAACGCCAGTATTGATTGGCGCTTTACAACAAAAGATGCACGGATAAAATTAAAAAAGCTTTATCCGTCAATTCGAACTTGACATGACACTAGCTGGTAATTAGCTTCTTTATTTCCTTCTGCTTCTTCAGGAGATTTCCGTTTTTGTCAAAATGAAGATCCCACTCAACCTCCTTTTTGCGGAATTCTAACTTGTAATAGGTACTGTCCGGTGTTTCCCACATTCTTCTGGTAGCCATTTGCCAGCCCTCAAAGATGGGATCTTTCAAGGTATCAAGTAGGCCAGAGGGCAAACCGGATTGATACCTTATATCCACCCTGCTACGGGTCCAGTTGCCCTTTGGATCGAACCTGACTTTGAATTGATTTCCTCCAATCAAAAAGTCGAAGGTATACCCCTTATCCACAATTTTGAGGTGATACTTTCCAATGTTAGGATACATTTTAGAAACCGTACCGACGATATATTCCTCGACGTCCCCAACATCGTCCGGTTTATCAGGCTTAATAGCTGTTTCGATGTTGGTATTCGGGTTGAAGCTCTGGCAGGCCCAAACAAGGACTGCAATCATTCCAAATGGAAGGTACTTAATCCGGGCCATATGCGCGAAAATCCTAAGAAATTAGCTCAAAAACAACTAAAAGACGTGTTTCTTGCGAACTTACCCGCTTTTACAGACCATAATGCCGGTAACTTATCCGATAGAGTAATCGGTACATCACAGGAACAAAAGCCAAAGTTAGAACTGTGGCAAAAATGAGTCCAAAAATGATAGCTATCGCCATGGGTTCAAACATGGCCCCTCCGCCTATGTAAAGTGGAATCAATCCCATAAAGGTCGTAGCGGTGGTGAGCAAAATAGGTCTGAATCTCTGCTGGGCTGCCTCTATTATGGCCTCTTGAGGAGGCCGTTTGAGGTCATCTATTTCAATTTGGATTCGGTCGATGAGAACTATTGCGTTGTTGATCACAATTCCTGCTAGCGAAATCACTCCAAGGAACGTCATGAAACCGAAATACGAGTCTAAAACCAACAAACCTATTACTACACCTATTAATCCCAGCGGTATGGTAATCAAGATTATGAAAGTTTTCCTCAGGCTGTTAAACTGTCCGACAAGCAGTATGAGTATTATCAAGCCAGCAATTGGCAATTGCTCATTGATGGACTGATTGGCTTTTTCTGAGGATTCCAATTCACCCCCAAACTCATATTTGTATCCTACAGGCCAGGTTTTGCTTGCATCCCTAATCCAGGGTTCTAGTTGGTTATTAATCAAATCAATGGCCGTGAAGCCAGGGTCCAGCTGGGATTGGACTGTAATTGTCTGGTAACGGTCTCTCCTTTTAATCAGCGCCGGTTGCCATTTAATCCCAACATCTGCCACCTGCTTTAATGGAACCGCTCGACCGGTAACCTGGGAGTAGATTCCCAGACTTTCAAGCTTACCCAGATCTTCACGATCGGCTGCCACATTGCGCATGGTTATCGGTATCACTTTCTCATCTTCTCGAAAATCTCCGGCCTTAAAACCGCTAAGTACTGTTTGCAATGAAACCGCTATATCCTGGCTGGTGACTCCAGCTAATTTTGCTTTTGTTTGATTAACGTTCACCAGAATTTTCTTTGATCTTATTCCCCAGTCATCCTTTATATTTTTGGTACCCTCGGTTTCCCTCAATTTAGACTTTACAAGCTCAGCTAATTCAAAAATCTTGTCGGTTTCCTTCCCACTGATGCGAATTTCTATCGGATCGTAACCGGCGGGCCGTTCAACAATGGGGCGGCCACGATACTCATGTCCGGAAATCTAGCCTTGCTCCAGGTTTCCAATTGGTCCGCCAGCTGGTAATCGAATTCCCAATTGCTTGTATTCATCAGGATATACGCGTTCTCAGGGCTAGGCGGCAAGGGATTATAAGACAAAGTGTATTTGGGGGCACTCGATCCTATCCAGGTAGCCCAGTTTTCTACGCCATCCGTTCTTTGGTCGTTTATCTGTAGGCTATCTCGTAGGTACTCTTCCACCTGGTTGATTACATACTCGTTGCGCTCAATAGCTGTGCCAATAGGAAGTTCTATTTTAACCGCTACCAGGTTCCGGTCTTTATCGGGGAAAAACTTTTTGGGCACAAATTGAAACAGATTCATAACGCCGATGAAAACTGCCAGAAGGGCCACCAGAAAGATTGCCGGTCGCCTGAGACAGAATAATAGAAACGTCTTATATCCGGCCATGAATCGGTTTGGTTTTTGGTCAGGCTCTTTTTGTTTTATCTTAAAGAACATCACGCACAACATAGGGATTAGTGTGAGGGCTAAAACCCAGGAAGTCATAAGGGCGATGGTGACGACTTTGAACAAAGCTGCAGTGTATTCCCCAACAGCTGACTTAGCCAGAAAAATTGGCAAGAATGCCGCAGACGTTGTTAAGGAAGACGTAAGCAAGGGTATTCTTAATTCTTTCGAAGCCTGTATGGCGGCATCAAATGCCTTAGCGCCGTTCTCAATTCTCACCATTATAGATTCCGACAGGACAATCGCATTATCTACCAGCATTCCTAGGGCGATGATTAAAGCAGCCAGTGAGATCTGGTCCAACCCAATATCGAATAATCCCATTATGAATAGGCTTACTATCATTACGGATGGCACAAGGCTGGCCACTACCACTCCAGTTCTAAATCCAAGAAATAACAACATAACCGCCAAAACCACCGCAACTGCCTGCAACAGATTATTTACAAAATCGTTTACTTTATCGTCCACGATCTTATGCTGGTAGGCAATCAATTCAAATTCTATCCCAATTGGATACTGGGAATTCAAGTAGTCCATAGTTTTCTCGACCCCGTTACCCAAATCGATGATATTCCCCCCGTCTTTCAAGGATACTGATATCGCCAAACCCTGGTGGCCATTGACTTTTACCTTGGACTCTACCGGATCGACGAAGCCACGGTAAATATTAGCGATATCTTCCAAATAGATCACATCCTTCCTGCCAGGCAAATTGACTATGGTTCTGCGCAGTTCTTCCACTGATTCGAAATTTCCTGAAGGTTCCAGGGCTATTCGCTCATCTCCTACCTTGATCGCACCCCCGGGAATAATAATATTCCTTGAATCCATGATCGATTTAAGCATGTAGGATGTGATCCCAAGTTCATTGAGTCTCGCGTTGTTGTATAACTACAAATACTCTTTCCTCCTGATTTCCTGAAATTTCCACCTTGGCCGCGTCAGGTAATCTTAAAAACTCATCCCGAACGTCGTCGGCAATATCCTTGGCATCGGCATAATCAAATCCCTCGGCAGTCATTCCTACAATGATGCCAAAGACATCCCCGTATTCATCGTTGACAATGGGACCAATGATCCCTTCGGGTAATTCGGCCTTAACACGGTCCACTTTGCGGCGCAACTTATCCCAAATTGGACGCATGTTCCGTTCACTCTCTTTGATATTGACAAAAATGTTAGACAATCCAGTTTTGTTATCACTAGACACAAAATCAAGCTCCGGGATTTCCTGAATCACTTTTTCTATCGGATCGCTAATCAGGAGTTCCATCCTTTCAGGGCTTGCTCCGGGAAAGAACGTTACAACGTTCGCTGTTCTGATAATAAAGCCTGGGTCCTCGTTCCGGGGCATACCATTATAGGTTTGGATGCCCAAAAGGAACAGAACGGCCAATAATGTAATGGTGATGCGGCTATTCCGAATAGAAAATTCAGTGATTTGCATTCAGATTCTTTATCTACTGTAGCAGTTTTACCTTCATACCCGCAGTAATCCTACTCACTCCCGCACTGACCACTTTATCCCCTTCCTCCAAGCCTGTGGTAATTTCAATCCCCTCATTTGTTAGTTCGCCAACTGAAACAGGCTTTTTTTGAATGATTCCAACACCGTCTTGCTCTCCGGTGGCTACTACATATACGAATACGCCGTCCTTATCTTCGGAAACCGAAAAGGCTGAGACCAGCATTTTATTTTCGGAGCCTTCGTAGATAAAAGTAAATAATACATCCACAGCCATACCCGGCCGGATGCCCTCATCGGGATCATTGATTTTTATTGTCACGGGATAGGTCGTTGCCGATCTGCCCGTTGCAAATGAAACTTCCGTCACTACTCCCTCGTGCGTTTTATCTCTAATTGCGGTAAAAGCTACCTTTACCGCATCCCCAACTTTAATACGAGATATATAAAGCTCCGGAATTGCTACGGTAACCTCTATGTCGGATCCGGAATTCAGCAAAATGATTGATTGACCCAACTGCACGTTTTCATTCTCTTCAACGTTAACCTCGGCAACTATCCCATCCAAAGGCGTACACAGTCTGGTGTAGTCCAATTGAGATTTTGCCAATTTTCTGCGTTGCTTGGCTGATTTCTCGAATGCTCGGGCTGATTCATATTGTGTTCTGGCGGATTCGAACTCGGCTAAAGAAGCATTCTGATTCTCATATAACAGAGCTAGTCTCTCATAACCAGACTTGGCATTTTTCTCTTCGGCGTCAGCGCGGCTGACCGCAGCATCCGCTTCTTTATACTGAAGAATATAATCTGATGGATCAACGGAAGAGATTAATTTACCTGCCTTTATTTGTTCACCCACTTTTACAGTTATCGTTTGCACAGTCCCCGAAACTTTGAAGCTCAGCTTGGTTTCAATACCAGCTCTTGCGGAGCCCGAAAACGTCTTGAGCTGAACGCCGCCGGAAGCGAGTACCTCTTGGTATCGGACCGGACGCAGGACTTCTTCTTTACTAACTTCCTTTTTGGTACAGGCACTAAAGGCCATTATCGCTAGAAGTAAGAACAATTTCTTCATGTTAATCGGGTTGATAGCTTAAAATTCCAAACATTACTGATTAGTAAAATCATCTAGTCGACGAAAATAATCGTCCCGCTGCTCTGGTGACGACAAAGTATAAAACAAGCCAATCGAACGTTCGACATTGAGAACATCAATCACAAACTGATAAATCGAATTGACTGCGAGAAACTGTGATTCTAAATAGGCATTCTGGCCATCAATCAACTGGATGATCGAAACAACTCCTTGGGAATAAGAATCCTGAACCACATCAAAGTTTCGCTTCGACGCCTGGGCAGCCGCATTACTTTGCTCAATATTCGCATAGGACGCCCCTACCAGCTCCATTTTTGACCTAACTCTTTGTTCAAGTAAATTAATGAGATTCCTGCGTTCATACTCCAAACCCTGCAACTCAATGCTGGATTGCTGATAGAAAGCCTGTCTTTTGCCACCGGTTATAATCGGAACTGATGCTCCTAACCCAATACTCCAATTAAGATCTTCTATCTCCACCAGAGTAGGCTCCGACCCTGCTCCATCACGGAAGAACGAATAATCCAAACCGACATCTACACCAAAATTAGGTTGATAAAAATTTCTTCGATTGAACAGGACTTCTCTTTTCTGGGCTTCAATCAGGGCATCGATCCTCTTAATTTCGGGTAAATTGCTAATTCCTTCCTGAACCATGAATTCAGTATACTGTTCAAGGACCTTGGGGTTTTTGACATATTGATCTAATCTGGGGTCATTAGTGATTAGATCAGGGTCGTTCAGATCAACCTCCTCAGTGACAAATGGCTCCTGTTGACTACGTCTTAGTATCTGATTCAAATTGATTTCGGCGTTGCGCCGGATTGCCTGGGTATTATTCAATTCAATTTTCACCAGGGCAATTTCGCTTTCCCAGCGGTATAAGTCCGATGGACCCGAGTAACCTACCTGTTGGCGGATCCTTGCCAATTCCAGGTTTTTCCGGGTCAATGCCAGGTTTTGGCGCTGAATGCGTTCAAAGGTCTTGGCCTGCATTAAAAATAGGTAGGCCTCAGCAGCTAACAAGGTGACATCCTGCTCCACTACATCTCGACCAAACACATTGGCCTGTTGGACAATTCTTTGGATTTTTAGATTGGCATTTGCTTGTTCTGAATAGATCACCTGAGATAATGTGGTTGACAAAACACCTAACCTTTCCGGGTTGGAGCCAAAACTGGCTTGAGCCCTCTTGGCATTGATCTGGCGAGCACTAGCTCTTAAAGCCATTTGAGGTAGTAAGGCCGATTTAGCCCCTGGAATATTCTTCTCACTTGCCAACACATCCTGATCGGCCAGAATGAGTTTCCAATTAACAGCCAGAGCCTCCAAGATCACCGATTTGAGATTCACGGTACGGCCAATTTCGGTTAGCTCTTCGTTAATCAATTCAGCTTCATTAAGGACGTTCCATGTAGGGCTATAGCCGATTCTCCTGGCCGTTTCCATATTCAAAGTCAGGTGTTCTTTGAAATTCATATTCACCGAAATGTCCTCGGCGTCTATCCCGGATGATATCTTTTGGATATTAACCGCCACCCTTCTCACCGCAGCTCCCAGGGCATCCGGAGGAGCAATTCCCGCCAATGCACCCAGTTCAACATCATTTCGGCCCGACATTGCAAATGATGGATACTTCCTTTGGATCAATGCCTGGTACATCTGTCCCTTGGTTTTGTCATCAAACATTACCGGGGCAATGTAGATTGCGTCCACTTCATTGGGTATATTCCTTACAGCGTCTACCACGTCGGGTCCTATTGGGATCATTTGGTAACTTATGCCATAGCTACCCATTATTTCGGCTAGCGTTCTTTGGAGTACCGCAAGACTTTGGGTCGCATAAACGTCGCGAATAAGTACACCCAGTCTTTTGAATGAAAAAATAGTTTGAAACACTTCAATATCTCTTTCTGGAGAAAAAGGAGACAAGCTATAGCTCAGGTTCTTGACGCCGCTGGTACCGTTTAAGGTTAGCGGTATTTCCTGGAGTTTTGGGTTGATCACGTTGGCCGCTATAACTGGTTTTGGGTAGGGTCCTCCGCGCCCCAAAACGGCCGACGAGACGATCCCCACTCCTACCACGATCTCAATATCAGGGTCATCCAGGTAATCTTTCAGAATTTGTCGGGCTCGTTCTAACTGCCAATCACAGTAACGGATGTTCTCCTCCCGTATTTCCAACTTATAACTGTTGCCCAGAATCTCAGAGGTCTCAGATCTGATATCCGCTACCATTCCGGTGATCACCGCAAAATCCCGACTGTCGGCGACAATTCCCACACTGATACGATTACCTAATTCCTGGCCTGACGCGGGAAGCAGTATTATGAGATTAAACACGACTAACGACAACCAGTTTTTCATGGGTGACTCTCATTCATCATCTTAAGGGCCAGGACCATTATGTGGCCCAGGTATTGAAATTCCGATTTTAGGTGCGATAGTACCTAAAAAAAATCATGTAGCGATTTCAAGTTTGGCAACTTTATTGCCAAATTCAAGAACTAACCCTGCTAATCACAAAAAAAAGGAAATGTCCCCAGAATCAATTTCAATTCTATTTGAGGCTTTGGATTTTGCCGCAGTAAAGCATCAATACCTGAGACGTGGGGGATATGATCGTCTCCCCTATATCAATCACCTCATCAAAGTGGGCAAATTAATCCAGGATGTCGGATTAGGTGACAACCGGGACCTCATGCTGGTAGCGATCTTACACGATGTAATGGAGGATACAGCCACAGGCTTTGAAGAGATCAGCGCAAGATTTGGCCCATTGGTGGCACGTGCTGTGAAGGAACTAAGCGATGATATGACCCTTTCTTATGATGAGCGAAAGCGGAAACAGATTGAAAATGCGGCCGGACTTTCCGCTACGGCCCGGGTGGTGCGCATTGCAGACAAAATTTGCAATATTCGAGACATTATGGAATACCCAGTGGTCTGGTCGGTTGAGAAAAAGCTCAATTACGTGGACAATTCAATCGCGGTGGCCAAGGAAATTGAGGGAACCCATGATCTTTTAGAAGAGTTGTTGCAACGGGAGGCATCTTTGGCTCGCAAAAAGCTAGAGGGTTAATCACCAGGATCAGCAACACATGGAACACCAATCCGCACCCATCATGGCATTAAAAAAGAGCGATTGGCGAACGCTCGCAATAGGAATTTGTTAAATTAACCAAGCTAAACAACCGGTGGCATGTGATGCGTTCGCGTAAATTTACTTACAAATAGGAAACATGCTCAAAACTGAAAAGGTAGATGTTATTCTGGAGGAGATTAATGGTATTCTGGCAAAGCTTGAGCAAGCTGAACAAAGCCACTCACTTCAACTAGAGAAAGTCCATCCGTCATTCAGGGCTAGCGCCTTAAATCTAATCCATTACAGGTCCCTCCGTTCAACAGATCTTAGGAGTTTACAGCGGAAACTTGGGAACCTGAGTCTTTCGAGATTAGCAAAAGCCGAAGGCCATGTGAAAGCCAGTCTACTGGCAACTCAGACGATTCTTGGAGCCTTGAAGGGTGTACCTCCGGGTCAGAGGGACAAATCTACCTTCAGCATAAAAAAGGGCCGAAAGATCTTGAATTCTCACACCAAGGAACTATTGGGATTTCGCTCAAAAGGACGGCGGGTTCGAATTATGGTTACTCTACCTACCGAAGCTGCAAGTAACTATTCACTTGTTGAAAGCTTGCTAGCCAGCGGTATGAATACTGCTAGAATCAACTGCGCGCACGACAGCCCCATGGAATGGCTGATGATGATCGAAAACCTGCACAAAGCGAAGCTTCGGCTTAAAAAAATTTGCAAAATTTCGATGGATTTGGCCGGACCTAAGATTCGTACCGGCGATATGATCCAGGGGCCCCCGGGTCAAACATTTTAGGCCCAAACGCGATTCGTTAGGACAGGTTACGGAGCCCTTTCAGGTAACGATAACACCGGAAAATTATCAACTCCAGAAAGAAAACAGCTTGCCCGTCTCAGCCGAATGGTTAGGCCAGATTAAGATCGGGGATCGAATTAAGCTGGAAGACACCCGGGGGAAAAAACGCGTTTTGACCGTCACCCGGGTGCAGGGCGAGGTGGTGGTGGCCAATTGCTACGATGGCTGTTATATAGGAATGGGGACCACACTAGCGCTTGAAGGTCAAGTTGCAATCTCTGAGGCGGAAGTGGGTCAATTACCGGCGACCATGGAGAGTTTAAACCTTAAGGTTGGGGATAAGCTACAGCTGCACAAAGACCGAAAGCCAGGTGAGCCAGCCCAATACAATCTAGAAGGAGAGTTACTTCAGGTAGCACACATATCTTGTACGGCTCCGGAAATATTTGATAGTATTATGCCCGGAGAAAAATTGCTCTTCGACGACGGTAAAATTGCCGGGGTTGTAAGCCAAGCAGACCCAGAGCAACTTGAAATTGAAATATTATACGCCAAACCTGGTGGGTCCAGTCTGCGTGCGGACAAAGGTATTAATCTGCCCCAGAGCCAACTACGGATCAGCGGTCTCACCGCCAAGGATCGGGAGGATCTGAAATTCATTGCCCACCACGCCGATGTGGTAAACTTTTCGTTTGTCAACTCTCCTGAAGACGTTCAGGATCTCCTTGCGGAGATCGAGTCTTTGGAAGCAACCAACAGGCTGGGAGTGATTCTCAAGATTGAAACTCAGAATGCCTTCAACAATCTTGCCGACATCCTGCTGGAAGCCATGCGGGTACGCCCCGTCGGGGTCATGATAGCGCGTGGTGACCTGGCGATTGAAACCGGCTGGGAAAACATAGCCCGGGTACAGTCCGAGATACTTTCCTTATGCTACGCAGCGCATATTCCCAATATTTGGGCTACTCAGGTGTTGGAGAACCTGGCCAAAAAAGGAATCCCGTCAAGAGCTGAGATTACTGATGCTGCTACCTCGCTGCGATCGGAATGTGTCATGCTGAACAAGGGTCCGCACATAACCAACGCGATCCGGCTACTGGATCATATTCTTAAAACCCTGGAAGAGTACCAGGACAAAAACGCCCCGCTGCTGCCTGAAATGAAAGAAGTCAGGATACAATAAAGGCCTCCGATTCGCAACTTTCAAACTTTGATGTTCAACTAAATTACTCAACGAGACCGGGGGCCGACCTCAATTGCCATATGGTCCCGAATGGGAATTTTGTTTGATTTATTCATTCGAATCCCACCAACTCTGGTTTTGCCGTCTGGAAAACATCAAAGCGCCGCGGTTCACTTACCGAAAAATTAAACCCAAGGACGTCGCCTCCTATTGGAGTGGATGGATAAAACGCTAGTCGTAATTCGATCGTGGCAAACAGCAAGCTTTCATTTCTTAACCTGATCCCGGTCCCTAACCCGGCATCAACATTCTGGGATTGAATCAAGGGTGTCTCCGCGGAAAGCCATCCAAAATCAAAAAACCAAAACGGCGCCAGTCGAAACCCGTACGAGTACGATGGGGTGAAGAGTACCGATTCGAGACTGACCATCAACCGGTGCTGGCCAAACAAATAATCACCATCAATACCTCTGATAAAATCTCGGCTACTTATTTTTTCGTCATTACGGCGCTTCAACCCGGTTGTGTAATTAAAATTAAAGAACTGGCGCAGCTTTGATCGCCTCAGGTGCTTCAAAGGGGAGAAGTACGAGTAATCCACCCGAAAAGTGCCATCCTCAAATCTATTCTCGGCAAAGAATCCTCCGATCAATACCCTTATGCCGTTATAGCCAAAAGAAAAGTTTGCGGCACCATCGAATTCTAATCCTAAATAGGGACGAGTTTGAAATTCGCCAAATTTCACCCCGGGAATTATTTCGAAATTGAATCCGGTGGGAACATCTTCGGTAATGCCAAAGGCCAGGATCATGCTACTTTTCAGGAACGTGCGTTTGGAAAAGCTGAGTCCGCCCAATAGCAAAAAGCTGTTGTGAAAGAATTTGTTAGAATCTATTTCCACGTAGGGGCGCTGATCAAACTCTTTATTTGCGGCCCGGGCGAATAGTGCTATGTTCTTCCTGCTGTCTGGGCCACCGAGCAAGAACTGCCAGCCAGCCCAAAAATCCTGAAAGCTCCATGAATACGGGGTGCGAATGGTGGTGTCGCCCATCAATACAAGGTCCTCCTTGAAGGTGGAGGTTCGACCAATTTCCACACCGCCGGCCCACTTCGTTTGCGGCGTTATGAACTCTCTCCGGGTGAAAATCTCGATTCCCTCTTTTTCCCAAAAATCACTGTACACGACTTCTGCCTGGGCAAAGCTGCCTAAAATATTTCGATCCAGGTAACGTAATTGAAAACCTGAGGACGGTTCTTCATTTTTCTCTACCAAATACTCCATGGTCACTTCCTTTCCTGTCCCGCCTACATTCCTCTCTCCCAACTTCACGCTAAAACGATCAACCGAGCTGAACGACCCTCCGACAATAATTGAAAACCGATCTTTTACCACAATCACTGCATCGACTACGCTATCCGATTCTAATTTGGGTATCAGCTGAATTCTGGCATCTTCAATAAATGGAAGTTCGCGCAACAAACGTTCGTTATCTCCAAGCGTAAAGGGTCTCACCTTTTCTCCGGGTTTGAATAGAAGATTTCGGAAGAGGACCCTGTCCCGGGTTTTCACGTGCAGGGCGTTGGCGGCTTTTCCAATTCCCGTTTCAGCGTATAGCGTTGTATCTAGCACATTGCCCTCTAGTAAATCCACTTTTACCATGGCGATCGAGGAAATGGTAAAACCCTCATAGGGCAGAAAGGGGGCCTCACTTTTTACCACATTGAGCGTATCGGATAACTCGGTTTTGGAGCTACGTATCAAAAGGCCATATACTTGTTTAGTTACCTTCGAACGGTATGATTTGTCCTGCAGCGAGTCATAGAATCGATCCGATTTTGCATAGGGGTTTTCCTTGATTCTAACTTTAAGACCAGGGGGGACGACAATCACAGTATCATTCGGGACCAGGTATACAGTGTCTGGAAGTAGGAGTAGCTCGCCCTGCTTTACAAACAGGGTATCGGGCTGGTTGTAGCGAGTTCCTTTGCTTTTATTTTGTGCTATACCTCTTTCACCGGCTAGAAATAAAAAAAGAACAAAAAGAAGCGGCGGTGATACCTCTCTCATTGAGATCACCAGGGATGAAATTCCACAACATCCCCCGCTTGGATATCTTGACTCTGGCCTGGGTGAACGGCCAGCCCATCGCAGTTCAAAGTGGAGGTAATGTCCCCGCTGCTATTAAAGGCGATAGGATTCAATCTAATCGGTTGCTTTCCATCTATGGTTGCCGGAAAGTAACTGTCGAATGGAGAATCTTTCTTTCTGGCTGAAGCCGTTGGTAATAGCATTGATGGAAGCCGCGGCATTGAAAAGCATTTTCTCAAATATGGCTCAATGAAAACCTTAAAGGCGACCTGAGTTGACATGGGGTTGCCAGGGAGTCCGAATACAACCCCGCCTTTTGGAATGGTTCCAAACCAGAGAGGTTTACCCGGTTTGATTTGAACCTTATGGAACAGTTTTTGGACACCCAGCGCGGTCAAGGTACCAGGCACAAAGTCGGCGTCGCCCATAGATACACCCCCGGATAGAATCAAGATCTCAGATGTCAAACAACTTTCAATTACCTCTGCTAGCCTCTGTGGATCATCTTCCACCAAGATCTTGTTATCAAGGCTTATTCGATAATTGTGCAAAAACGCTCGAAGTGCGTAGCTATTTGAGTCCCTTATCTGGTGAGGTAATATATCCTGATCCAGAGATTTGACTTCGGTGCCAGTGGATATTATGCTAACCGACGGAGTTTTAAAAACCTTAACCGCCGAGGTTCCGGTTACGGCCATAGCGCTGACGGTAGTAGGATCACATATAGTTCCCTTTGGCACCAGCGCATCATCTAATGAAGCATCTTCACCTTGGTAGGCAATGTACTGACCTGATGGAATATCCCCAATCTTGAACTGAATCCGGTCTTGTTCTGACTCGGTGTCCTCGACTTTTACCACTGCATCAGCTCCAGCGGGCACTGGAGCTCCCGTCATTATTTTAACACAATGACCTTCCTGTAATACGTTGTCCGACGAGCTCCCAGCGAAGATCTCTTCAGAAAGTACCAACGAAGTTGGAGTCCGCACATCCGTGGACTTAATCGCGTAACCATCCATAGTTGCCCGATTGAATGGCGGATAATCCCGATCAGCTACCAAATCCTGAGCTAACACCCTATTCTGACATTCTTCAATAGATGCCATTTCCTCTCCAAATGACTGGGCTTGAGCAGCTATAATGTCCTGAGCGTATTTAACGGTTAACATTGAAAGCAATTAGTCAATGAAAATTTGTGATTTCGGCACTCGAAATTCGTTAATGCCCTTCTCCCTCCAGGATGCTTCGGGTATGGAACGCCCATGGAAGGATCGAATCCAGCGATTCTTTCACGCCGGTGACACTTCCTGGCAACGCTATGATGGTTGTAAGTCCGATCGTACCGGCAAAAGAGCGGGACATCATAGCCAGAGGACTTCTCATGCCCCCATGGGCTCTCATGGCTTCACCAATTCCAGGGGCGTCTCTTTCCACCACCTCGCCTATGGCTTCGATCGTAACATCCCGAAGTCCCAGACCCGTACCACCAGTAGTGAATATAAAAGCAAGCCCCTGCTGAACCCATTTCTTCAATTGATCTTGAATCTTTTGGCTGTCGTCCTCAACCAGCTGAAAGTCCGTGATCTTAATGCCGTACGAATCCAGGATCTTTTTGATTTCAAGCCCAGATTGGTCCTCTTTTTCACCCGCCGAGGCACTATCTGAGCAGACTAGAATCGCGCAATTCAGGTCAGATCTCACGAATCCATCCCGATCTGACTTACCTCCCTTTTTATTCAGAAGTCTTATTGAAGATATTTCCAGATTCTTATCGACAGGTTTGAGCAAATCATAAATCGTCAAGGCCGCCACAGAAACCGCGGTGAGCATTTCCATTTCGATCCCAGTCCTGCCAATGGACTTACCGGTCCCTCTGATGACAACCCCTGTGCGCTGCGAGTTTTCAAAACCTGGCACCGGGTGTTCAGTCCGCAACAAGTCAAAAGAAAGTTCCATACTATCGATGCTTACTGGGTGACAATGGGGAATTAGGTTGTGAGTATTTTTTCCGGCCAGAAACCCAGCAGCTCTGGCCACGTCGAATAGATTCCCTTTTGGAAGCTCGTCGTTTTTGATGAGATCCACAGTTTCTGAGCCACAGAAAACCGCTCCGACTGCCTCTGCGGTTCTAAGGGTTATGGTCTTTGAGGAAATATCCCTCATTGTCTAAATTTTGCTAATTTTATGTCGTTGCAAGATAATAATATATGACGAAGTCAAATTCGCTCAATAAGAATCCGATATGAAAATCAGGGTCCAGGGAAATTCAATCAGACTCCGGCTTACCCAACCTGAGGTCCTGGAATTCGATCAAAATAAGATTCTGACCGAGAAGATAGGATTTCCAGGCGGAAGTCATCTTGAATGTGAGATTCGTCAAACGCCAGAAACCAACGTAATGGCCACATTTAACCGCAGTCTCATCACGATTCAAATTCCTGAGGGGGAGGCGCTGGATTGGATCAATACCACCCGGGTTGGGATTAAGGAAACCTTGCCATTAGAGTCGGGCAAACTACTAAGAATTCTAGTCGAAAAGGATTACCAGTGCCTTCACAAACGTCCAGGGGAAGATGAAAGTGGGGCTTTCCCGAATCCGGAAGCCGAATAATGGGCCGTCCTCTTGCGATTAGCAAGAGGTCCACACGAATTGAGTTTAGCCAACCTAAGTGATACCAATATGCGGATGGTTTTCTCCAATCAGTGAAGCTTAGGATCAAAGAGATTATGTGAGCAAGAAACCGGTACTTGAGTGCTCATGGGTACGATCGACACGCGGCCTAAAAGGAGTATGTCTATACTTACCACTAATTGGAGGCCAGTTTGAGAACCAGAAGGGTGTCCGAAGACATCATATGCTAATGGGTCTCCTGGATGCGACATTCAATCACAAGGCTAGAGATAACGATAAACAGTCAAGATTCGAAAAGTGATACTTGTCTAGTTCAATGCACCGATTTGTTTTTCCAACGGGTAGTCAATGAGTTTAACAAAACAATGTCGACAGCGGTATGAGCACTAATTGCTGCGATGAGGCCTAGAGTTTCAGCCATATACCCGATCCCCAATATGATCAATACCATATACAGACCGTAAACTAAAAGCGGCCTGTTCCAAGGGCTCAGATAGCCGTGGAGGGCAACGAACAGAACTGATGTAATCCAAATGCCGAGCCATGGCTGGATCGCTCCCCGGAAAAATATCTCTTCACCGGTACCTGCGCAAAAAGAAATTAGAACCACCTCCGGCGTGGTTAGTCTAATCGGCCCAATTAGATTCGTGAAAAAGGAATTGGTAGTCTCCAGCAACGGAATTTGAACAATTCGCCAGCCGATTAGTGCCGCAATTGAGCCATAAGTTATCCCTACCAGAGCCTGCCACAGAGGATCGAGAGTTCCTCGCAGAGCGTTTATTAAATCAATGCTTAATAGCTGATCCATTATATACCAACCCAGCAATGAAAATCCAACCAGGGTGGAAAATGCCAGCAACAGAATGATCTTTTTGTTCATGAATTGGAATAGGTCATACTGCTTAGGCGCTGCCAGTTTTCCAGGCTCGCCTCGGTAATAAATCCGGTAACAAGATTATTGGGGATTCGCTCAAAATAGAAATTGGTGATCGCCAGACTTTTGGGCGGATTTTGCCATATCTCATCACTCGCTTTGGGACCCTCATCCTCTAGAGTTTGGTTAAACATGAATTTTCGCGAATCGGCCAGGACATAGACAGGTAGTCCAAATTCTCGACAGAGCAACGCAATCCCGTAACTTCCAATTTTGTTCACAAAGTATTGGCCCGTTATGGCATCCGCTCCAAGCAGCACCATGTCCAGCTGGTTGGCTACCGCAGTTACCGCCGTGTCCGCGATAAGCTCTACGTTAAGACCCAATCCCAAAAGCATCTCAGCCTGCCGCCTGCCTTCAAATGCCGGTCGGGATTCAGTTTGGAATATCTTAGCGGGCCATCTTTGGCCTTCCATATGCTGAAAAGTATTGGTTAGGGTCGAGCTTTTGCTGTGCAACAGCAGGCGCTTATTGTTTAATTCTATGTGCCTGGATACCTCCAGGGCCAAATTAAGATCTACCGCTTTCCATTCGTCCCGGTAACCAGTCAGATGGTCGATCAGTCTCCGGCTGGTCAATGGTTCTTTTTTGTTGTCCCAAAAGTCCGATAATGTGCGGCGCAGGTGATGCAAGGCTCCAAATTGACTATGGCATGAAGCCAAAGTCCCAAGAATCTCTAGAACATTTGAAACGACCTTCTCGGAGTCCACCAGGCTGTTTCGGAAGTAGTACTGCAGTATAGAACCGATGGCTTTTTCCACAATGGTACCTGAACCTGATTGGTTATCCATCTCAAGCGCTCGAAATTCATTAGACATTTTCCGCATGGTAAAGCAAGTTAGCCGATTGGGCTGAAAATATTGTTCTGGTAGCCCACGCAAGCCCATTTTACCCGCTCCAATACCGTTCGTTTTATCCAAAGCATCCAGATTAGGGCTAAGGGGTATAAGCGACCCCCTCCGGAAAAGAGTGTGGGAAATCAAATAATAATTGGGAGTTTTAGCTTGGTCTTGCCGCGCAGCGAATAGTGAGCATTATGTCACAAAATACTGCCTATTACCAGGAAGCCCTGAAGTGGGACTTCAGGGCTCCTGGCAAGGCCTCAACAATTTACTCCTAAATCTTAACCTAACGTGAGTTCGACAATAAGGAATGATTAAAGAGCGAGAAAGAGTTGACCGGTGTCCTGGTAGTTCAATTTGATTGAGGGCTTTTTTTCGCAAAAGTTGTAAGCGATTAAAGCCGAGAAAAGGTTGGTAAGGAAATTAGTTGGGCTCCTGTGCCTGGAGTGTTCAATCTGGAAGATGTTTTTAAGTTGATCAATGATAGTCTCACAAATAGCCCTTTTACGGAGCATTATAGCATCCATGATGGGGGTTAAGGATGAGGACTTCATATTGCGTTTGAGTTTGGTTATCAGATGGACTCCGCGGAAGAACAGATTTTTAAAAAGTTCCTTACTGATGTAGCCTTTATCACCAAAGAGCTTTCCGAATAATTTCTTAATAAACCGTTCAATTTTAAGAGGCTTTCTGTCATCCACATTGCCCGGTGTGAGCATAAAATCGATGATTTCACCCGTATCAGCAGTGATAAGATGGAGCTTAAACCCGTAGAACCATCCGATGGAACAATGGCCTCTTTTAGCTAACCCTTCAAATACTTTATGGTTATGGATCCGTCTGTTATGACAGACCCTTAACGGAGTGCTGTCTATAAAACTTATACCTGTACACTGTCCAGTCCCTTGTGTTTTCAGATAAATAGCCATTGGCAGAAGACTTCCACTACAAAGTTCTACCATTCGGTTATAGCTTACCACATCAGGAAAGAAGGAGCGCAAGTGGCCACAAACGTATGTGTTGTAAAAGGTCTTGAAATTTCGATATCCTGAGATCTGGAACAAGACCTGTATAGTCATTACTTCGGATAAAGAAAGCTTACCAGGTTTGTTGCGCTTTTTACTTCCCAGCAATCTTTTTTCCAATTTTGGGACAAAATCCAGACAAAAATCGTCAATGGAACAAAAAATTTCAGTAATTTTAGTAGCAGTTAACATAGGTAGAAATATTAGTTATTTTGTTGATTGTCAATGACTTAATATACTAATTTTCTGCCTTTTTTCTATCAATAAACTACTCTATTTTATATCGAACTCACGTTAACCTAAGGCCTTATCCAACTTGGCTCTCTCAATTTCAGATATAACGGGTTCAAATGAAAAAAACCATGACATACGTCAGTATTTTCAACTCTCAACCGCAAAAGAAAGAGCTATCAAGATTCGCCAATAGGGATTGCGATAATTAAATCAAAGAGTCGTGCCCTTCAGCAGATCCATAGCTTCCATGACTTCAAATTGGTCCAGTTTGGATCGATGGTAGAATCTCTGTAATGGCAATATCAAGCGGGCCCTATAGTAGTCCATTTCGCCATCTTCCAAATTCTTTTTAGCCTGCTGAGACATCTGGGCCACCAGAACTACCAGATGCTTTGCATCATCGGGAACCGCTGCCGGTAGCGGAAAGCATAAATTATTTCCAATATCGATAAACTTCAGACCCTCCTTTTTCAACCAAAGATCAGGGGTGTAACGGATTTGGAATGCGAGTTTCTGATCTGACTTGGTCCAATCTACCCATCGGCAGCGCACACTCTCAACCTGACAATCATCGATCATGATGCCTGCAGGACCTTTCAGCGCGTCCAATAAGGGCTTAATGATATTGTCAATATCAGGAAAGCCGTCACTTTCATAACGCGCCTTCTCGCCGATGTACCACTCAATATCCAATTCAATATCTCCGGTAAACAAGTATTCAACCGACGTAAGAACCTTTCTCACCGTTTTGGTTAAATGTCGCTTTCGTCTATTGGAAGACTGCTGAGAAACCGGAGCGGTATTTAAGGAGAATTCAAGTTCTCCCGACTTGGGTGGGTTCTTGGCCCAGGCTATCGTTGTCATAGGACGCTATTAAGAACACACTAAATTACGAAATCCCGGAGCAGTATCGGCAATATCCTATAAGCCAAGAACCGTGGAGCCCTTGGTGATTGCATTTTGAAATTGAGCAAGTTCCTGAACCTCCAGAAACCGCATCGGAGATGGGACGGGTTCGGAGATAGGAAAATCAACCTGCCACCATTCTACATCGTGCCAGCTGCCTAGTTTATACCCAATTGAGGGATATAGCGTGAGAAATCGAAACCCCATTTGTCGATGAAATTCAATGCTGGAGGGATTGGGAACGGTAATTACGGCATAAGCATTTCGATACCCCAGCAGACCAAGGATCTCTAAGAGTGCCGTGTATAGTGCCCTTCCAACCTTCCGCCTCCGGAACCGTGAGCCAACATATACTGAAACTTCACTGCACCAATCATAGCCACTCCTAATGCGGTGTTGACTGGCATAGGCGTACCCGGCAACTACTCCATTAATTTCACAGATCAGCCAGGGCCGGGTTTGCAGAGTGTCAGAGATCCGGGACCAGAATTCTGCCTTAGTTGGTACTTGATATTCAAACGAGGTGGCGGTTCTTTCAACTACCGGTCGATAAATCTGCAGCATGTGAGTCACGTCCGACTCACGAACCAGGCGTACAGTCATATCACGGATGAATTAAGAGCTCTAAAAGCCGCTTAATGGTTACCAAATGGTGATCATCATGTTCTGCAACAAAATAAGCCAGATCCATAAGACGCATAGGAGTCCCGAGTCTAGGATGTTTGGCCACCAATTCTGACTGATTCACAAGACTTTCCAGCTCTGAAACAAGCTTAGCACGTTCTGCCCTGAACGCGGCCAGGATGCCCTCGATATTCTTTGCATTGTGCTGGGCCTGATGGGTTTTCTGATTGCTGAGATCTGCTTCTCGTAAGACTTCTTGTCCGGATTTCAGATCCTCAACTCGACCCAACCATAAGGGCTCAAGGTCCAGCAAGTGACCGGCCTGCTCCTGGATTGACCAGGATTCTCCATCACGATGAGTGAGATTGGCTTTGGAAATGCCGTTAACCTTTGCTTCCAACCTTCCAGGCGTGCCTGCCAGCCTTTCGACAACTATGGGGAATGTGGTACTTAAGTTTTGAAAATCGAATTTTCTCTCGAACCAAGACATGGATCATAATTGTTTATTGTTGAATTGTTGAATTGTTGAATTGTATTGAGTGCACAATTCCTCGGCCCTTTACCACACATATCCTCCGGAGGGGGGAGGCCAAGCTCCGAAAATTCGTCTTAAGATAATAATCTCAGCCAGGTGGTAGGAAATATGAGAAGCCATGGCTTGAAGGATATCGTATTGGGTTTGGTAATCTTCCCCTACGGCAAAATTATCAAAAGCGTGGTTTTTGCACGCTTGTCGAATTGATTCTAATCCTAAGACTAGTTTATTGATCTCGGCACTCAATTCTTCCTCAGAACCAGCATTATAGGTTTCCTCCCACCCCTCAGTCCAACTGCGATCTTGGCTTATCTCATTTCCATTTAATCGAGCCATAAATTTGCCCTGCCAATAGTTGATGTGTTTGAGAAGCTACCAAATGGTGTATGGGGTATTCAGGATTTTCCGGCCTGTGACATCCAGCTTTAGTCCTTCTAACGCCCTGGATGCGTTTAGATGGGCGTTTCTACCATCCAGGGAGCCCTCAACGACGTTGGCAATAACTTCGCGGTGATCGATGCCTATTCTTGTTTCTTTCATTCTAGGTTAACTTTTTTGTTAATCTAAATCTGCGACTCCAGCCAAGATTACTTCCGGAGTAATTTGGAGATGCCTGCATGGAGGCCGGAAAGATCGGAAGTTCAGCTAATGTACCTCTTCCAGTGGTATTTTCCGGATCAATCCAGGACATATGGTGGTATCTTAGTACCAGCGTAACCGCCCCGGTTATTACCAGATCGACCTCCTTGATTATTCGTAAATTGCTTATTTCCAAAGGTATAAGCAGTATTCCCTCTCAATTTTACCGAGCTACTGTTGCTCATCGTCCTTGTGGTTATTCAATTCAAGTTGCATCTTAATATACGCCCGGCAATAAATAGATTCCTGTGGATCCGTGTAGATCTCCCTGAAACCTAGCCCCTCATATAGCTTTATAGCCGGGATAAGCTTCTTGTTGGACTCCAACACCAACCGACGACCACCCACAATCTTTGGCCAGTTTGATGATCTCCAGTCCAAGTTTCTTACCAACTTGCTTACCCTGGACCCGCTCTGAGACCGCCATTTTAGATAATTCGTATGTGTGATCATCTATTCTTATGAGCGCGCAGGTGCCAACAACTTTGTCATCCAAATGGGCGAAAATTATGCGCCCTCCGCTGTCAATAATGTGATCCTCGGGTTGATCTAGAATCTTTCGGTCCACATCCTCAACCTCAAAGTACTTTTCGATCCATTGATAATTGAGCTCTGTGAAATGTTTTTTCAAATTGGATTGGTAATCCAGAATCTTCACCTGCATCAATTGACGCTCCTTTGTTTCTTCCATGACCAAGTCAAAAAAATGCTTTTCCTCAAATCGGTTTTCAGCTTCCGCCAGTGCCTCAAGCAGACTATTTTCGTTCTGGCTTAGCATGTGGTGGATGGCGTTGGAAATATCCCTCCAAAGCGGCTCGATTTGAGGCCGCAGCTTCTCACCCTTTTTTGAAACGTGCAAGTGCCGTTTTCTGGCGTCACTTGGAGACGGATTTGAAGTCACCAAACCACGCTTCTCTAGTTCCTTTAGAGTTTGACTCACGGTTGGATGAGCCAAACCCAACTCTGTGGCTATCTCTGTGACACTCATCTCTGGATTTTGACACAGTGCGTAAACACCGGGAACCATTTGGGCTGAAAATCAATGCCGTTCGATCGGTAGATGCGGATTCCATCCTTCATAATTAACTCGCTCAGTCGCTTTAACCTGCTTCCAAGTGCCAATTCTCCTAAGCTCTTGATCAAATCCATGAAGATATTTAATTGTTTACGTAGTTAACCACATAATTATTTGAGTAATTGTTGGGTAAAATTGATCGCTCTTCCATTTCACGTAAAAATCGCTTCTTCAATTTATCCAATATTGCTTATTTTGCCTCCGAAGAGGTATTCTCTCACGACTCGATCAGGAACTCTATGATCCTATCGATCTATCATAAAAAAAGCTGACCAATCCGTAACAAACGGCTTCAATTTCGACTTTCAGAGTTCATAGCCAGCTTCACTCATGGGCTAGCTATCGATAAAACAAATTTGGAGTCGATCTTCCAGCGGCGCCAATCTTCGAACTAAAGACATCGATTTAGAAAAGCTTGGGATTATTCCCGCACATACGGCCACTTGAAATGAAAGTGGTTGTTAAACGGGTTCGTTATTTAGAATCTGAAGTTGATAAGGTATTCTTGAATGTGTCCCGGTTCAGCTTACTCCGGATCCATATCAGGACATTGATGAAGTCCAAAGGTTCAGATTGGTCCTCCTCAATAGCCTGAATACTTCTTTTTAGTGCTTTGAGATTTTTTATCGCGTCAATGTTATGGGTTCGGCTGACCTGCCTAAAGAAGTCAAGGATGGTTTTCTCGAAAGCGTAAAGCCTATTCTTTTTGTTCAAAAAACGTCTGGTAGACCGGCAAAGGTATTCTATTAGGTCATAGTTCTTTAGTTCGTGGTGAACCATCAGATTCAATACCCGGCCATAGGATTGAACATCGGCCCGAGGATCACCTCTTTTGTCTAAGATCTTGTTCAGGTGTTTCAATGCAGCTGAATATTTTGCATCGGCAAAGTAGATATAGCCCAGCTGGTAGTGAAACAAAATGCGATAGTCATTCGAAAGTATTTTGTCAAATCTCGTCATGAAGATCTCTACCTCCTGTGCAAGCTGAATCCCTTTATCAATTCTGCCCAGGTCACGATTGAGTTCGAGCTGATTGAGCGGTGCCCAAGACTGCAATCGGCGATAATGGATTTATTGCTCAATTTCTCGACTGTGAAGGAAACCGGGTGGCGTTACATTCGATGAACTAAAGGTTTCCTCATCAACTTACGACCTTAGAACTGGCCGTGTCCAACAAGTGATTCTTAAGAACGATCAGAAGTGTCCTTGGGCATTGCCCCGGGTATGGAATTTCTACTAGGGGAGGTTGTACTCTTCCAGAATGCCTCCAGTTAACCTCATCAAATCGATCTTGGCCTCAATTAAGGTCGCCATTGATGCAAGTTCATTTAGAACGGCTAGAAGGAGCCGGTTTTGAACCGTTCGGTAATCAAATGAATTTATGGTGCCATTCCGGTACTTTTCGCTGCTGATTTGCTGATTCAACAAGGCCACTTCCCTGTTTCTTTGATCGATGGCGTAAAGTTGAACGGAACTGTTATAACGGTCTAAAGCGGCCGAGGCGTCTTTATATAAGGATGCCTTGAGGCGATCAATGTTAAGTTTGCCGATGTTCTCCTGGACCATGGCATTCTTAATGGCTCGATTGATCAGTTATTGCTTGCAAACCATCCCCCTTATGTAGGGCGAATATTTACCCAAATCTGAGTCTTAGCAGGGAATTGCTGAACCTATATTATTCTAACGGTAAGAATACGGTTTGAAGGAGCGGATTAGGCGGTTGCCGGGCCGCTAAAAGGATTTTTTTAGCTTAATTTCGGCAAAAATGACCTTGGAGATGTTACCTGCCTCATCCTTGAAATCTGCGAAGATCTTTTTAGGTCCATCTTCACCTGACAACTGATAATTAGCGATTGAACTCCCGTAGGGCTGCCATTTGACATCCTTAAAAGTAGCGTCCATGGAGACTCTCATCATCTCGGCTTCATCGGCGTTCAACTTAAGGTGCACCAGCTTTTCCCCATTGTTAGTCCATTCTGCTCCTTCATCGATCACCAAAAGTCTGGCTACTGGAGGGGTGGTATCCAGGATAATTTGATCTTGCACCACCTCGGAGGTGTTACCATTCTCGTCCTGGAACTGCGCGAATATGGTCTTTTCACCATCCTCCCCTTCCAACACCATTTCTTTGGCTTGGCGAAACTCCTCCCAAGTTGCCTGATTGAAAGTTTGATCCTGACTCAAACGCATAAATTTTGCCTCCTGCGAACTAATGAGAATCCTAATCTTTTTATCCCGATTAGTGGCGAATTTGGCGTTTCGATTTATGATAATCTTATTGTTTTTCGGAGGGATCCTGTCCAAAACTATGATATCTCGAGCAACGGCTGAAACTTGACCTGATTCATCCTGGAATTTGGCATAAACCGTAATCTCTCCGTCCTTATCGACTAAAGACCAGTCGGCAATTTCCTCCTGTACAGATTGCCACTGCGCTCCTTCAAACTTGGGGTCGTTTGAGACCATCATTTGATAGGCGTATGTGTTGTAAACCAGATTCACAGTAACCTGCTGGGATGTTGTGACCTTCGATCCTTTGTTGATCACTAGCCTTCCTGACGGGGGTGACTTAGCCAACATGATAAAATCGGAAATAATCTCCGACATATTACCAGCCCTATCCCTGAACCGCGCGTATACCTTGTTCTGTCCTTCTTCGCCCACCAAAATCCACTCGGTAAGGTCGGTTGAGTATTCCTGCCAGCGAGCTCCGGTGAAGTTTGGAGTGTTACTGACTTGCATAAAATCAGCTCCGTCAGCCTCCAAGTGCACGTTAGCAACCGACTTGGTAGCCCACTCCTCCCCTTCATTCAAGGTAATGGATCGTGCAATAGGAGGGTTGCGATCCAACGTTATGGTGGCCTTGCTCACGTCGGACTCATTTCCGGCGGCGTCAATGAACTGGAGATAGACCGTCTGGTATCCATCTTGCTGTGACTCCAGAGCCCATTCAGTTATTTCCGGTTGATATTTAAAATCCTGATTTTCGGATAGGTCGGCATTGTTACTTATGCGCATGGTTATGCCGATCGGGGTTTCTCTGGTTCGAATCTTTAAACTCACCTTACCGGTTTCATTAGTCGTGAATTTACCGCCATTGTCAATGACTAGGTAGGGTTTCTCCGGGCCGTGGGTATCCAGGATGACAAAATCTACAGCCGGTTCAGGGGAAATGTTGCCTGCCCGATCTTTAAAATAGACTCTAACAAACTTTTTGCCGTCGAGAGTATCAAGTTGCCAGTCAAAAATCAATGGCGAACTTAGTTGTTGAGAAACCGGAACAGTTTGGCTTTCAGGGCCCACGATCCTCACCTCAACGAGGTCCGGATCTTCACAGGTAATTTTAAGCTTAACGTTTGTTGAATAGGCATAAACGGCATCTTCATTTATCTGGATAGAACCGCTGGGGGGAGTGGTATCCAAAGTGATCGCTGCCGAGACTGGCTCACTGATGTTATCAACCCGGTCGGCGAATCGGGCATAAACCACTTTCTGACCGTCCTGCTTGGCCGGAAGTATCCACATTCGCTCTCTGGTATAGCGCTCCCATTTTGAGTCATCAAAGTATTCGGAGTTGCTCACTTGCATTTTGAAAACATCATCCGACTGCAATCCCAGTTTCACCTTGCCGGTCTTGGAATTAGTGAACTGACTGCTATCATTTATCTGAATAGAGCCGTTATCAGGAGGCTTGGTGTCATAGGTAATAGAACGGCTTAAGATCTCGGATAAGTTGCCGGCTTTATCTTTGAGCTGACCATAAATAGTTTTATTACCATCGTCCCCTTGAATTTGGACCGTTACTCTGGGATTAAGTGGCCCCCAGTCCCCATCGCTAAGATCAGATCTTAGTCCCACTTTCATTGATTCCACCAGGCTGAAATTGGTTGTGGTCGGCCTGAGTTCTACTACAACATCTCGATTGTTGGTAATGGGCACTCCTTTGTTTAGCCGCATTTCAAAGGGAGCCCCGGGGCTTCTGGATGAACTCTCCTCAGAATCCTGCCCTTTGGAGGAAGGACCAAGTCCCGCAAAAAGGACGCCTGCTGCAAAAACGCTAACAATTCTTGGAATAGACAACCTGACCTGCATTGATTTCAGCTAAAATAATAAAATCGAGCGATAAACATCCCCAAAGGACAACCAAAAATAAAGATAATCATGAGTACGAATCTGGAACCGTGCGGTTGCTAATCCGTATCAGCAGTTTACCGGGTCCATAGAGATCCTAAAACACCTCGTAGATCTGCATGGAATTACCATCTTTAATTTTGTGGTACCGGGTGGTCTGATATCGATAGAATTGGATACCCATCAACAAGATTAGCCCTGAGTTCGACGAAATATCCTTGCCATTGGAAATTCCAATATGGGTAGTCATGGGCTCCAAAGGAATTCGACAAAGGGGTTGCATATCAATCTTCAGAGAGCTGCTCTTTCCGAGGTTCTCAGGGTCAACTGCCTTGTATTTGCCTCCCGATTCCTGGCACTGAAAATCTGATATCGCAATCAAATGAGAAAACAACTTGTAATGAGTCGAACCTTCTGGTGCCTTGATCTTCAGCTCGGGAATATAAGACGGAAAGTGAAATATGAACTGCCCTCGGGTAGAACTGGGTCTCAATAAGAAGTTAGCCTTGAAGACTCTCTTAAAGGGGTGCTTGGAATTGAATTCGAACCCCTTTAATACTTTACCATGTTGACTGATCAGCAGGGGCCTGGAACCAATATCCCCTTTCATCTTCTGTGCAAGCTTCCTGAATCTGGCGGTTAATTTACCCGAAGCATATGACTCGCAAATCTCATTAAACAGGCTCGGCAACGAGCGCCGAACTTCTTTGGCCATCATCGAGGCTACTCCAAACTCACGCTGGTTCTTTCTAAGCCCCTGGTAGGAAGGCGAGTTCTTTATTTGGCTATAGGTAAGGTCCCCCTTTTCTAGCAATGACTTTTTCATCAATGCCCTTCAGTTCGTACACTCGGTAACCTTCCCTTTTTTTGCTTTCAATAGTCTCAAGGTTGGTTGTTTTCATTTACTGATAATTTTATACTATCAAAAGAAAAAAGGACAATGGCAGTTCCGTATCAAAAATCAATAGGGCATCGGGTATGTTCAGAAATAGTACGATTCCAAGAATCAACAAAGGAAGAAAAATCTAAACCCGCAATAACCCCGTAACTTTCGGTGCCACCCTTTCATTCCATTTTGAATTTATGAAATATTTAGTTTCCAAAAAAGTTCAGGGGAAGATAATCATACACGACTATGGACTTAGAACCCGGAGCGCCTTTTTTCTTAGGGAAATTGTGAATTTTCTTCCCGGGCCAATCCACTCCCCATCAACCTCGGCCATGATATCGGATTCACTCGAGAGATTAAACTTTGCGGTCTGGAATACAGACACCTGCGGCAGCTTTACATAGGACCCATCAAATAGTTTTTTGATATTGATGGCCAGCTTAAGAGGCGTGATTGGCTCTATCATAATCACTTCGAAACGTCCGTCGTCAATCAGGGCCGATGGAGCGATCCTCATGCCCCCTCCAGCAAAATTACCGACAGCCACCACCAGATTGAACAAATCCTTATCCCACCTGATTTTCCCGGATGTAAGATGGATCTGCGTCGGTCGATAGTGAAGCAGTCCCGCGACCATCCCGACCAAATAGGCCATAGCCCTTAAGCGCAATCGTTTGAATCGCTGGACTCGGTGGACTACCAATCCACCAAATCCAAACTCAGCAACATTGCCAAAATAGATCTCCCTAGAGCTTACACCGGTTACCATCCCAATATCCTGATAATGATAACGAGCACCGGCTAATAACCCAATAACCTCCCAAACACTACGGTTTGGATAGTGCGATTTCATCCAGTCATTGCCGGTTCCAATTGGAATGGAAGCAATTAAAACTTTCTCCGGGCTGACAATGTTTTGATGGAAGAGACCGTTAATAAGTTCGTTCAGTGTACCATCTCCACCGACGGCAGCGAATCTTTCAAATCCCAATTTTAAGAACTCGATGGTTAGCACTGGAATGTGCCCCGGCCGATCTGAAAACGCTACATGGTAGTCGATTCCTTCAACCTCCAATTGCGCCTTTATCCTCGGCCATAGCTTCAGGGCTTTGCCTGACCCCGCTGCGGGGTTAATCAGAATAGCCCAGCGTCCTTTCTGCTTGGAGATATCTATCGGTATCTAGTTCTTGATAATAGTAAATTCCACTCGGCGATTACGCCTCCGGCTGTCCTCATTGGAATTACTGGCGATTGGCTTGGTGCCGCCGTAACCTCGCCCCGAGATGCGCCCAGGTTTAATTCCATTTTTCACCAGGTATCGCTCAACTGCTTTTACCCGATCATCGGAAAGCTGCAAATTTAACTTGGAGTTCCCACGGTTATCAGTATGACCGGATAGCTCAATTTCCATCGCAGGGTTTTCCTTCATCAGGGTAACCACCATGTCGAGATCTTGAAAGGACTCGTCCAGCAAGAGACTGGTTCCAGTTTGAAAAAGCACGTGGTTGAGTCTAATGGTGGCCCCGATTTCAATGGGCATCAAAACGAAACTCCGGTCAACCGGCCCATCGGCCTTTAGCTCCAGGGTTTGAGCTAAAAATCCAGGAGCTATTACCTCCACAAAATACCGTTTCCCCGGCTCCAGTGCTACTTCAAATCGTCCGCTTATAGCTTTGGCAGTCCTCGTTGGAGAGTCCTCGGAATCGGTATCCACTCTATACAAGACTTTGGCATCCAAGGGGCTCTGATCAACTCCACTCAAAACCGTGCCGATAAAAGGCATTTCCACTATGTCAACCACCTCCAGGGGCGTTTCCGGAACCAAAATGGTGTCCAGGACGTCTTCCTCTTTTTTATTTACTCGATTTATGTCCCCATAACCATCACTGTTTTGGGTAGAGGTAACGTAATCGTATTTTCCGGCCCCGGGGGTAAAATAAGAAAGTTCCACCCCAGGCGTGTTTATTTCAGGCCCCAAGTTGGATGGTTTGGTCCAGTTTCGCCAAGTATCATCTAATCTCATGGAAGAAAACACATCCCGACTCCCCAGTCCGTCGTGACCATTGGACGCAAAATACAAGGTCTTATTATCGGGTGCTAAATGAGGGGTCATTTCATGATAAGAGGTGTTAATGGTACCACCAAGGTTCTTGGGCTCGGACCAGGAGCCGTTCTTTTGGATAAAACTTACATAAATGTCTTCAGCTCCATACGTTCCATATGACTCAATCGCCATTACCATGATTTCGCCATCAGCCGAAAGACTAATGCTTTGGTGGTCCGACTTATTAAGAAAATATTGGATGGTTAGATTCTCCGGGTAGCTCCATCCATCGCTAGAACCCTTGGAAACAGAAATGCCCTGTTGAACCGGGTTTCGATGATCATTGATATAGTAATTGCGGAGGTACATGTACCTGCCATCCGGGGAAAAACCAATTACTGCATTAGGAAATCGATCATTCAAAGGTCGACCCAGATTTATCGCTGGTGTCCAACTTCCGTCAACGTTCATGGTGCAATACCAAATATCAGCCAGGTCCTCTTTGCCGCCTACATTCTCCGGGTGCTTGGAACGAGTAAAGAACAATACTTTGCCATCCGGACTTAAAAGTGGGTTTTGCTCATCGTAGGGTGAGTTTACGCTGGAACCCAGGTTCTCCAGGGATTTGCCGGCCTGAGCCCAGGATGGCTCATTTCCAGATAACAGCATCAACGAAATAAAAATTCCGTAAATGCTGTTAAGCCTTAATTTAGCAGAGTATTTGATAATTCTATCTTTTGCAATACCAAGAGCAGGTCTAAATGTTGAATACCAATAAAGGATAGTCAACAAAGTATGACATCCTTTCGGTGAGGCTATCATGAAACAATCGACCAAAGAAACCTCGCCTTCTGGTAACAATTGCTAATAAAGATGCCTTAGTCTCACGCACAAAGGAATCAATACTTTGTTCTATTCTATCCTGGGCAACAATTCTTTCGAAACCCACCTTCGAATAGTTAATAAAGCTAGTCAACTCCGTTTTAAACTCTTTATAGAGGGCCTTATCAACCAACTGGTCACGGTGGCTGATGTGCAAAATCTGTATTTGGCTGTTGAAGCCCACAGCAAACGAAATCACAGATTGAATCACAATTTTATCCTCCTCAAGATAATCAGTGGCGTAAACCATGCGGTCGAAACCTACCATTGATGCCTCCGCCGGAACCAGGAGAACCGGACAGGATGCTTTTTCAATTACCCTGACCGAATTGCTGCCAACAAATCTTGTATTGAATTCGCTAATCCCACGAGTTCCCATGGTTATGAGATCGTATATTCCGCTTCGGGCTTCGTCCAAGATGGAGGGGGCGATTTCATTATAAAGAAGTTTCGTTTCGCATCTAACTGTTCTTCCTCCGTCAGATCTCATAATCTCCTCACCCAGGGCTTTCAACTTTTCCTGTGCCAGATCCACCAATTCATTATAGGTACTGGAAGGCTGTGTCTCTCCTAAAACCTGTCGAAATTCCTTTTCGGTCAACACATGCAACAAGGTGATCTTAGAATCATATACCGACCCCACCTCTGCAGCAAACTCCAGAGCATTAATAGAACCATCCGAAAAATCGACCGGGCACAGAATTCGTTTCACAAACTGGTGTTAGGACAACCCAATGATGAAAATAAGGCATTTGGGCAGTAAGAAGCAAATTTAAATAACCTAATTTATTATTACTTTCATACAAAATCAATGAACCCCTTTAAGGCGCAATTTGATTGGATCCGTCTCTGGAAGTTGCAGATTTGTAGGCACTTACTCACTGGTTTACCCTAAAAAGAATCTCCACGGGTAGAAGGCATGCTCTTTGGCATATGCGATTCCAATTCTGGGACCAGCATGCACCCGCGAAGGCTCCGGTTTCACACCCTTCTCCTCAATCCAAATGATATCCCCGGTCAAATCTGTTCCATAATGCCGTAGACCAATTCCCAGTGCCTGTGAAACCAGACCAGGCCCACTTGCTATTTGTGGTGAAATCGCCTCCAACTTTCGTCTCTCGAGCATGACTTTAAGACCCTGTTCTGGCTGGATCGCCCTGATTAAGACCGCGTCTGCCTGGTTTTCGCGATTCGTTACTACATTGAACAATACATGGATTCCATAGCAGAGATAAACATAGGATGCCCCACCGGGCTGGTACATTATCCGATTGCGTTTAGTTCGGAGGCCACCACGGGCGTGGGAAGCACTGTCCTCATGCCCTCTGTAGGCCTCGGTTTCAACTATCATGCCACCGGCGACCTGGTCATCGATCCGGGTGTAAAGGTATTTACCTATGAGCTCCCGGCCTATTCTAACTACGTCATCGCGGTGGTAAAAGGCTTTGGGAAGTTTGCTCACGTTCCTGCCAGTTTAAGAGGAAGTCTCCAGTCAAACAAATAAAGATCATTGAATTTTGACTGGGTTTGAATTAACTTGCACTTGGTGTTAAATGACTTAATGAAAAACAAAAATGACGAAAGTATTACACAAGATTAGCGTGCTTGGGGTTTTTGTTCTGGCTTCAGCTCAGTTACTGGCCCAAATTCAGACCCCAGCATCAAGTCCCACCGGCAATATCAATCAGAGGGTGGGTTTGACCGACATAGAAATTGAATATTCCAGGCCCGGAATTAAGGATCGGGTAATTTTTGGAGATTTAGTGAAATATGGCGAGATCTGGAGAACCGGAGCCAACGCCTCGACGAAGATCTCGTTCAGCGAGGACGTCAAGTTGGCTGGACAAGAAGTGGCTGCAGGTAGGTATGCCATTTATACAATACCTGGAACTGAAGAATGGGCGTTTGTTCTCTACAGTGATCTATCCTTAGGTGGCAACATCGCTAAATACAAATCTGAAAACGAAGTATTGAAGGTCAAGATCAAACCTGAAAAGCTCCCCATGAAGGTTGAAACCCTGACCTTTGATGTTGGATATCTTAGAAAATCTTCCGCCATACTGTCGCTAATGTGGGAAGATACCAGGATTAGTATTCCATTGCAGGCAGATTACGATGCCAAGGTAATGGCTCAGATTGAACAAAAGATGGAGAATCCGTTAAGCGAGGCTTACGGAATCTACGCTGGCGCTGCAAACTACTATTATAGCGAAAACAAGGATCTAAACAAAGCCTTGGAATGGATGAATGCGGCTCTAGAGATCGATCCTAGCGCATTCTGGAACGTTCACACCAAGGCGAAAATTCAGGCCGGACTAAAGGATTATGAGGCCGCCATCAAGACCGCAGAAGCATCCCTGGAAATGGCCAAGGCCAACGAGGATGGAGGTTTCGGCTATGTTAAATTGAACACGGACGCGATCGCCGAGTGGAAAACTATGCAATGACCCTTCTGATTGTGAATTTGAAAGCCCCGTTCGCAATTCGGATGGGGCTTTTTTTTGGGGTATTTCAAAACGATCTTCGGGCTCCTAGTATTCGGGAAAATAGCCTAGCCAAACCTTAGGTCCATTTGGGCCTCAATGCCTGCAAGCCTGAAGCCAGCAAAATAGTAAGAAGACAACCTATTACATTGTACCATAAATAGCCAATGTCGAGATAGCCCAAGCCGGTCAGAATATGGCAGATTAGGACGAACAATTCAGCAAAAATTGCTGCCATAAAAACCGCGTTGCCTTTTACAAATCGCACAAAAAATGCGACCATGAAAATCCCAAGAATGGTACCGTAAAACAAGCTTGCCACTATGTTGATGGCTTCAATGAGGTTTTCTACCAGGTAGGCAAAGAGAGCGAAAAGAATAGCCATCAACCCCCAGAATGCGGTCAGAATCTTGGACATTATAACATAATGTTCGTCAGAGGCTTCCCTTTTGATTATGCGCCTGTAGAAATCTACTGTAGCGGTCGAACCCAGAGCGTTTAACTCGGAGGACACTGAAGACATGGCGGCAGAGAAAATAACCGCTACCAGCAGGCCAATTAAACCCTTTGGCAAATACGTCATCATGAAGGTCAGAAACACGTAATCAGTATCTTTGGTTTCGGTATCCGGATCAATAGCAAGCATCAAGTCTTTAACTTCATTCCTAATTTCGGTGCCACGTCTCTCGAAGGCAATTATGCGTTGCTTGGAGTTTACAATCTGATCTCTATCGCCTTGGTCCATGTGTTGAACCATCCGCTCCATTTCAGTTTGCTTTAGAGCAAATGCCTCTGAATAGCTCTTCTCGAGTGCAACTACCTGATCCCCATATTCCGATTGGCGGAGGTTGTCCAGTGGAATCTTTTTAAAAAAAATCGGCGGTTCCTGGAATTGATAGAATATGTACACCATCACCCCGACAAACAAAATAAAAAACTGAAGCGGAACCTTAAACAGGGCGTTGAAGATCAAACCCAACCGGCTCTCGGTTACATTTTTGCCGGAAAGATACCGGGCTACCTGAGATTGATCGGTTCCGAAATAGGAAAGAGCCAGGAAAAGTCCTCCCGTAATTCCCGACCAAAAGGTATATCGTTTACTGACGTCCAGGGAAAAGTCCATTGCTTCTAGTTTTCCCATTTTACCAGCCAGTCTTACTGCGTCGGGAAAAGATAAGAAATCGGGTAGATAGTAAATCAAAACAAAAAAAACAGTGAACATTCCGGCCAAGATTATGGTCATTTGATGTTTTTGAGTCAAGCTTACCGCACGGGAACCCCCTGAGACGGTGTAGATGATGACTAATAGGCCAACCATCAAAATTGTAAGGTTCAGGTTCCAACCAAGCACCGCTGATAAAATGATCGCCGGTGCGTAAATCGTGATACCAGCTTGTATACCACGCTGGATCAGAAACAGCCCTGCCCCCATCATTCGGGTCTTGAAATCAAATCTTTTCTCCAGGAACTCATAGGCCGTAAACACCTTGAGCTTGTAATATATAGGTATAAACACGGCGGCCACAACCACCAAGGCGATCGGTTGACCAATATAGTTTTGAATGAAGACCATCCCGCTTTCATAGGCAAGCCCGGGAGTAGATAAGAAGGTAATGGCGCTGGCCTGGGTAGCCATCACGGACAAACCAATTGTCCCCCACTTCATACGGTTATCTCCCTTTAAATATCCTTGCAGGTCCTTGCTTCCCCAAGTTTTCCAAACACCATATATTACGATGAACAGGAGAGTACCAAACAGAACCAACAAATCGAGGCTACTCATTAAAGGCCCGGGTGAATAAGTAGAACAAAAGAACTAACACAACCAGATTGGCAATGACCAGGGCGTAGATCCTTCCCCAGCTACCAAAGAAGGGAGGTCGCGATTCTTCAGGGGATCCATGGTTTGGTTCAGAGGTCATAATAGGCGGGGAAATAATAACATACTAACCAAAGGTCTTACATACTCAAATCGACCTTCATCAAGGGTCAGCTCGCTTTTCTTATAAGCCAAATTAACTATTCCGGTTTCAAATGATGTACTGCCAACCAATTCAAAGCGTGTCTTAGGTGGTTCGTCCTGGAATATGGGAATGCCTGCCCCTAAGATAACCGGTTTAGCACTCAAGATTCATTTCGTCAATCAAATTACAGTTTAGGAAACCGGCAATAAGCATTCCGCCCCCTACCAACCATATGTCTCCCGTAGTTTTGAGACTTGCTCCAGCCAGTCATCCTTCCATTGCCATGTATTCTCGGTGTCGATGACCAGGTCCTTTTTGCTACTCACAACATAGGAATTGCAATCGGAATAGGGCCACCCCACCCCGAAATCCAATATTTGGTCGAAGGTGATCCTTCCCATGATAACTGTATCGATGGTTTTGTAGAACTCTCCGTAGCCGTAATCGATTTGATCAGGATTGGGAATGCGATTAAGCCAGTCCAGCGATCCATCTTCCCGGGCGATGAATCCATCCAGGCTTTGAGCTATGAATAGTTTTACTTTCTTAATTAGTGCGTGGTGACAAAGTTGCGAATATCGGGTGCAACGGCTTCTGACGGGCAACTTAATGAATATAACAGTTACCACAAACTCTTGGAGCGTAAGCAACCGGCTATTATCGACGCGGGCCCATTTTGGATGCCCACGTCTTGTTGCTAAATTTAGTTGACTTAAATTGCCGACGATGCATCATCAAACCGATACTCCTGGAAATCCCAGTGTCTCCAAAAAGGGAATTTTTGAATTAAATCAAAGACTCAACAATGAGCCTCTAAAGCAATTGACTGAAGAACAATGGAGATTTTGGCTGCACAATGGATACGTGGTCATTCCTAATGCGGCCTCTCAGAACTATCTCCTTGCCGTGACCAAAATGCTCTGGGAATTTCAGAGTATGGACCCCAGTGACTCTTCCACCTGGTATCACAATCCGGCTAATGAGATCCAAATGACCGAACTCAAGAACAGCGGGATGGTAGAGGTTTATAACCATCAATCCATGTGGGACAACCGTCAGAACCCCAAGATTTATAACACATTTACGGATATCTGGGGGCAACCGGACCTGTGGGTAACTATCGACCGGGCTAACCTAAACGTACCTAGCCTTCCCGAGTGGGAATTCAAGGGATTCATTCATTGGGATATAGACACAACCATGAAGCCACTCCCGGTTAATGTTCAGGGTGTCCTGGCCCTTAACGATACTACCAAAGAAATGGGCGGATTCCAATGCGTACCTCAACTTTACCGGGAATTTCACCAGTGGGCAAAGACCCAGCCTGCAGATCGTGATCCCTGGAAGCCTGATATCGGTGGATTTGAAGTGGAAAAAGTCAATTCCAGGGCCGGTGATCTGCTCATATGGAATAGCCTGCTGGCCCACGGTATAAGACCCAATAACTCAGATCGGCCCCGTTTAGCTCAGTACATTTCCATGACACCCGCACAGGAGGAAAACCAGCAATTGCAGCAGTGGAGGATAGAATCTTGGCGTGATCGCATAGCCCCTTCCGGGTTTCCTTTTCCCGGGGATCCACGGGAAACTGAGAGGAAACATTTCCAAACTGCCCAGCTGACGCCGTTAGGGGAGAAATTATTGGGACTGAGCACCTGGTACAACTAGTGGCCATATCCACGAATCTTCAGAGCCATTTCCAGCTCATTCGCTGGATTCAGTTATTACTGTTAGCTCCGGCCAATTTCAGGAGCGAGAGCATCGAAGAATTGCAGCTGATCATTTAAGCTTGTCCCACTTAATTAACCGAAAAGCAAAAAAACGGGGTACGTGACCCTCATCCTATCGTTAGGTATTTCATAAATCATTTTGGCCTTAAGACCTGGAACTGGCCAAAAGTTTGAAAATTTTTCTTCGGGGCAAGTGATGAAAACCGTAACCCTTTTACCCATTTGTGGGTAACTTTAAGCAACGTCATCCCCCCTGAGCATTACTTATAGTCTTCCAATGCCTCCAGATTGATCCCAAACCATCTTAGGATGAAATTGATCTACAATAGCGTTTTCCTTGAGCATAATACTGGCATGCATCCGGAAAATCGGAATCGGTTGGACTCTCTGGGCCATTTGAAAGAAAGAGAGATCATCGATGCAACCGATCACCTCACGCTTGTACATTCAACGGACTACGTGCGCAGGGTTCAGGATGCCTGTCAGAAAGGGGCCCATCTTGACCCCGACACTATGACGTCCCTGGGCAGCTATCGGCCCGCTCTTGATGCCGTAGGTGCAACCATCATGGCCGCTGAAGAAGGTGGCTTTGCTTTAGTACGCCCACCGGGTCATCACGCCTATCCGACCTATGCCTCGGGGTTTTGTCTATTCAACAATGTGGCCATAGCTGCCCAAAAGTTGGCCAATGATGGCAAAAAAGTCTTAATCCTGGATTTTGATGGACATTTAGGCGATGGTACGTTCCATAATTTCTATAATCACGACCAGGTGTTGTATGTATCGATGCATCAGTACCCTGCCTTTCCCGGAATGGGGAAGGCAGATGAGATCGGTGCCGGCAAAGGGAGAGGATTCACGGTAAGTATTCCTTTGCCACCGGGAAGTGGAGATGACATTTTTGAGAGGACCTATGACGTTTTCGTGCCAGTGGCTCGTCAGTTTGATCCTGATGTGGTCGCTGTTTCCGCAGGATTTGATGCCCACCAATATGATCCGCTACTTGATCTCAAATTGAGTGTAAACACCTACTATGACCTCGGCAAATTACTTAGGGATGAATTCAAAACCGTCTTCGCAACCTTGGAAGGGGGCTACAATATCCAACAGCTGCCCAGGTGCCTGTTTAATTTTGTGGACGGCATTAATGGAGAAGTGCAGCGGTTTAATGAAAGAAGAACAGACTCAGAACCAATTATTATCGAGGAGTACAAGTTAAGGGAATCAGCTGTCAAATCGAACTTATCAAAATTTTGGAAACTCTGAAAAAGTATCATTTGGAAACTCTGAAAAAGTATCATGAAACCTATACTGAAGAAACATCTCAACTTGGCTAATCGTCCACGGTCGAAGGAATGATTCTTTCCTGCGGATTTTCTTGCAGCAATTTTTCCGGTTTGACATTAGGTATTGTCACCGTAAAAACCGAGCCAGTACCCGGTTGCGATTTTACCAAGATCGATCCCCGAAGCTTATCCAGCGTTTCCTGAACAATATATAAACCAAGGCCCGAGCCTGTCGATTTGGAGTTAATCCGGTAAAACAGGTCAAAAATCTTATTCAAGGACCGCGCTTCTATCCCTAGGCCATTGTCTTCCACCGCAATTTCGGCATAATGGGATTCAATCCTTGCCCTGATCTTAACATAATGCTTTGCTTTATCCGGATCTCGATATTTCCAAGCATTGGAAATTAGATTATTTAGGATTATCTCGATCCTGGGTCTATCGCTGTAGAACTCATCACTCCCTTCGACCGTGACTTCTTTGGTCATTGTATCCCAACCTTCAATGAACTGATAGCTGTCAAGGATCTCGTGAACTAATTTTTCGAATTCCAATTTCTCATGGGAAACCTCCGCTCGAGAGTTTTTTGAGAAATTCATTACCTCGTCAATGAACCTATCCAATTTTTGAACACTTTCATCCATCATGGTGAAATAGGTGGCCAAGGCATCCAGACTTTTTTCCCTCCGTGCCAAATCAATCAATCCCAGCAAACTGGTAAGAGGTGCCCTCAGATCATGAGCAGCCATATAGACGAATCGGTCCAGTTCCTCATTGCCTTCTTGAAGCTCTTCATTCTGCTTCTGGATCTTTTCCTGCGAGGCCTTAATCGCTTGAATATCCCGGGCGTAAAACAAAACAAAAGAGCGCTTCTTGTTTGGATCTGGGATGGGAATGAATTTCAGATCAAGCCATGTTTCCTGTCGATTATTGATGTATACCGGCTTCTCTCCCTGAACCATTTCTCCCGCCAAAGCCTTGGAAAATGCCTCCTCAAATAAATCACGTTCGTATGAGGCAACAAAATGAGTAAAATCGACCCCCTCCTTTAGTTCTTTGCCTGTTTCAAGGTACAGCCTCTTTCTCAGTCGCTCATTAAATTTGACCACCATCATTTTAGGATCCAGCAGACAGCATGAGGCATCCACATTATCCACCAATGCCTTAAAATACTGACCGCTCAGCACCAAATGACTATTGCTTTTGATCAAATTGCGCAGGGCTATATAAACTAGGGCTGCCAGCAAATAAATTTGAAAAAGGAAGGCTATTCTAGGATAGAGCGGATCCTCAACTGACAGGGCCACCGAGGTGGTTACAGCCATAAATGAGATCACATAAAGCTTGAGATGGAAAGTGCTATGAAAAACGAGGCTACAACCCACAAAAACGATGATGGTGGTGATCACATAGCGATCCGCTAGGTTGCTCATAAAAAGCAGGTGATTGATCCATACTATTCCTAAAATTATTAGGACATAGACCAATTGCCGGAAATTACGACGTATCCAGTCCACCCGGAAGCTGCCTAATTGGACTGCCAAACAAATCGCCGCCAGGGCACCCCTGTAAATAATAGGGTCTTGGGCTTCAGGGAAGAATCGCCCATTAATCCAACCAATTGTGGGTAAACAAACGATGGCTATCCACAGAAGAGACCTCAAGTAGGTGAGCTCCTGCTCAAAAGGGAAACGAATGTTCAAAGGTTCTCGTTAATGGGTTCTGGTTAACTAAATCTACAAATTTCTGCTCCAAAATCAACCCCAATTGTAAACATTTCTTGACCTCTGCTATATCATCATTTGGTCCATAACCGGATGTTTCGGAATGGCTATAACGAGGCAAGAATTAGTTCCGTATTCAAGCAATTCATAGATTAAATTTGTCAATTTCATTTTATGGCTTCCAGTCAAACCAAGAGTGTTGAAACCAAGATTCGTAACTGCGATTTTTAGTGAATGGCAGGTTTGTTCAGCTGAGTCGTTGCGCATCATGTCGAGATTGGACAAAGACCGGTTTTCATCTTTGCGCTTCTTGGGTATATTGAGTTGAAATGATTTCAACATTATGACAAATCGTGTTATTCCAATGATGAAAAACGTCCTGGCATTGCTCATGTTGGCGGTCCTTTCGAATTGTCAATCGGGGTCTGATTTGCTTCCAAATCCTGAGCAACAGATCGATATCGACGACCTCTCCAAGCATATCAGGATCCTGGCATCCGATGAATTCGAAGGCAGGGCTCCCTCCTCTACCGGCGAAGAAAAAACGATCCGTTATTTGGCGCAGCAGTTCAGAGCGCTAGGCGTGGAACCAGGGAATGGGAATAGCTATTTTCAAGCGGTGTCTTTGATTGCCCTTACCGCGTCGGGCGATCTGGAAATTGCCCTGGAAAAAAATGGCACTCGTCAGTCATTAAAATTTCCGGAGGATATGGTGGTTTGGACCAAACAAATCAAGGAGCAAGTCAGCGTTTACCAATCAGAACTAGTCTTCGTCGGTTACGGAATTGTAGCTCCCGAATTTTCCTGGAACGATTACAAAGATACTGATGTACATGGAAAAACGGTTGTCATCCTAGTGAATGATCCCGGATACGCAACCGAAGAAGACAGCATTTTTAACGGACGGTCAATGACCTATTACGGAAGATGGACCTACAAATACGAAGAAGCAGCTCGCCAGGGAGCCGCAGGTGCATTGATAATTCATGAAACCGGTCCGGCCGGATATCCCTGGGAAGTGGTCAGCGGCGGCTGGGGCGGTAAGCAGTTTGATCTGATTACCGAGGATGAAAATGCAGGGCGCTGTCAGATTGAAGGTTGGATCACTGTGTCTTCCGCTGGTTCGTTGTTTGAATTAGCTGGGCTAAATATGAAGGAGGCTCTCGAAGCAGCCAAATTTAGAGATTTTGAGCCACAGGGGCTTAAAGTTCAGATATCAACCTCAATAACCAACCAAATAGAAAAATCCGAATCTCAAAATGTAATCGCTAAAATCACAGGCGCAGAAAGACCAGATGAATATATAATTTACTCCGCCCACTGGGATCATCTTGGTAAGAACCCTGACCTGGAGGGAGACCAAATATATAATGGTGCCAGAGATAACGCTTCCGGCACGGCCGCACTGTTGGAATTGGCTCAGGCGTTTAAAGCAGGGAGACCCCCAGATCGTACGATTCTTTTTTTAGCAGTTACCGCCGAGGAACAAGGCCTGCTGGGATCAGCCTTTTACGCCGGCAATCCCATTTACCCGGTGGAACAAACCGTGGCAAACCTCAATATGGATGCCTTGGATATTTGGGGTAAGATGAAAGACGTTATCGTTATCGGCTACGGTAATTCACAATTGGACGAGTACCTGGCCACGGCAGCCAAATCTCAAGGACGTAAGCTGCGACCGGACCCAGAATCTGAGAAGGGGTATTATTTTCGCTCGGATCACCTTAGTTTCGCTAAGCAAGGCATACCAGCTCTTTATACAAAAGGGGGACTTGATCACCTGCACAACGGCGAGCAATGGACCATGGAACAGAAAGCCGACCACACAGCCAACCGTTATCATAAACCTGGAGATGAATTTGATGACACATGGGATCTATCGGGGACGGTTGACGACATCAGATTGCTATTCTCTGTTGGATCAGAGTTGGCCAATAATCAAGATTGGCCTAATTGGAACGAGGGGGTTGCGTTCAAAGCTACAAGAGATTCACAACGGAAATGACCTCATAACTCAGCCGGGACAAAAGCATTGTAGTATGGTAGTGGAATTTTTTATTGAAGACAAATTTGAGCATACTCGGCAAGGAAGAATCCTTTGGCAGGATGCCCAATTATAGCAATTTGGGCTGGCATTAGGGGGATGGTTTATAGGAGAGGGATTTGCAAACTGCCGGACCAGTGATTGGTTTGTGACGGTAAAAGGGATATCAGAACTCGAGGAACAAGCCAGGATATTGGAGATTAGTAGAGTCGGGAGTCATTTTGTCTTCCGGCTACTGCAAGGAAAGCAGTACTGCTTACACATTCAGTCAACTCAGTGAAATCAAGCCTGAATTGATTGCCGAAGCAACCTCCAATGCGCGTAGAGCCGCTGAGCAGTTTGCACGTGATTTAGGCAGCGAAATTGGCGGGATCCGCCGGGCTAATCAATGGGTGTTCGTCATCCTCCCTGGGGAAAACGTCCAGGGGGTCATGGAGGGAAAGCAGTTCCATAGGCTGGTCAGGGTAGTAAGCACAGGGGAGTATTACCTGGAGGGATGACGGGCATTGCTGGAGTTGAGAGACCTGGCGTGGAAAGCAAAGGGTGGCCAATCCCAACCGTACCACTAATCCTGGCAAAGAGAATACAGATACTTCAATCCGTCAATTACCATACGGCCCTTATGAGCATCCTCTACCAAAAAACGCATTGCATCCTGGTAATTCTGAAGTTCGCCATTACGATAACTCTTGATGAGTTTCTCGTCCCCGGAGGCATGCAATACCACGAACATCTTCTTGAAGGACACCTCGATTGCCATGGCTTGGGAGTCAATATCAGATAGGTTGAATTCAAAAACCTCCTCATTCAGGCTCTTTTCTTTAGCCGATTCCATCCTGTAGGTAATCATACATTCATCCTTGGGACTAAAGGTCCATTTCTGATCGACTCGCTCCTTGGAGAAGGTATGGTTGGCGACATGATCGGAGATGTAAAATGTCACCTCCTTTTCGTCCTTCCAATCATATCCCTGGGCCGGATTCTCCTTAAGAAATTCCAGAGCAGTAATGAAATCCTGTGCTTTCTTGGAATCGTCAAATCTGATTTTTGCCGCGTCCGCATAGTTTTTCTGACTATCATTTTCCTGGGACCATATGAATTTGTCATCATTCCTGATCTGTATGGGAACGAACATCTTGTAGTTGTCAATTCCAATTTCAATCCCCTTCCCACGGATGTCCTCAACAACATAGAACTCAATGCGAAGCTCAATATCTTCGTCTTTCCTATTTGTCTCAAAGGAGTGGAATGAGATCTTATAACTCCCCGGATCCAAAAACAACTCGCTTCTGTAGTTACTCCTACCGTCCGAATAATCTGCGACCATTCCCCTAATAAGGTCCATAACATCCTCGATCGTGTCCAGTGCTGGCTCTGGAGGTTTGGTTTCGGGTATAATATACCGAAAAGCCGTAACGGCCTTTTCGGCGATATAAATGTCGTCAAAGTAGATCTTCGTCTCGGCCTGATAAGGTTGTTGCAGACCATTCTTTGTGATCTTAACCAACCTCTGATTTCGGTAGACTGGCAGGGCTAAAAACAGTCTGTTACCTTCAACTTTGAGCTGGATGGCATTAGGATTTATTTGCCAAGGGTAAAATTCCTCTTCTAACTGCTCGGTCTGACCTTTTTCATTTTCAAGGATAATATTCACTACACTTTGGTAGAAATTCTCGGAATCGAACTTTATTTCCTGTTCTCGAATTTGTTCCTGGATGGTGATGGTTATGATTTTGGAGGTTAGGGTGGCCTTTCCCAATGAACCCCGGATCCAAGCTAATGTGCCGGTCAAATCCGTCCAGATTATCTCCTCGGGAGAATAGTTTTCACCAACATATTCAAGGGTTTTTATGATCTGTCTAGCCGAAGCCAAATTTTCAGCTGGAAAGCTGATCCGATTGTCAAAACTTTGAAGCTCTCCGTTCAAGGTGTGTTTGATGAACTTCTCCTTCCGTTTAATTGCAATTACCACATCCATTTCCTCTCCAGTGGCTTCCAATTTCAGGAAGCGAGTATCCAGGTGGTGTGGAAAAAACTCAAACGCAGCATCTTGGTCAGGTTGTCCAGATTCAGACGAATTCACGTTCAGAGTAATTTTATGATTATGGCCAGTGTCTATTGAAAAACTTTCCTGGAAGGTGACGCCAGCCAAGCCAAACCGCGATTGGTAGTTATTAAGCCACTCAACGGCGGCAGCTAAACTGGTCCACTGCACCTCGGCCTTTGGCAGTTTGGAGATCGCCCTTTGGAATCGGTAGACCAGCGATTTGGCCTTCTCGGCATCTTCCATTACTATTTGAAGACTGCTTACATAACTCACTTGGGCGTCCCGCATTGCTCTAATGAATGGCTGGTCATTGTTTACCCCGAGACGCACGGAAATCATCTTCTTGTCAGCCTGTCTGACAACCGTATGGGGATCTATATCCGCCAGATTGAACTGATAACTCCGCGACTGAGTTTTCCCTTTAGCACTTTCAGTTGTAACCGATAGCAGCAAGCTGCCCATCGATTCGTTAGGGAGTTGTTCCAGCTTCTGATCATAGGATTCTTTGGCCAGTTCAACCGTCTTGACCTGGTCAATGATACCAGAAATAACCTCTTGTACGTCGGTTTGGGCTCGGGCATTGAATTGCCCAATGAAAACGAAAAAGGATAGGTGCACAAAGAAAAACCTCATCGGTAATAACTCTCCCTTTAATTTAACTAAGGATGACCAAAAGTTGTTGCTAGCCTGATGGTTTATTCTCGGTGGGGAGTATTTGGAACATCTCGGACCTGGGAAGAACCAGTGATAATGGCAAAGGCTCGGGCCCTTGTGAGTCACTCTATAACTTCCTTTCCTACACTGATCATGTTGGTAAAAATGCGGTAAGCTCCGGGGACACCTGCTGGAAGCTCCCGGAACCAGGAATAGCCGGAATAAATGTAGTGACCCTCACCATATTTAGCTACCAATAGACCTCCGTCCCTGGGATCTTCTCCCGGATCATTGCTTGAAAGTATCGCTTCGAAATTTTCATCCCATTCCCCTGGAAAATAAAGGCCCCGTTCCTGGACCCAATCCTCAAAATCAGCCGCGGTAATCTTGTTAGGTGTATTGAGAATAGGATGATTGGGTTTCAAGATGCGCATGTTGGCCGTTTCATCTGAAACTCTACCACGGGATAACTTCAAGTCGTACGGGGCAATATTAGGAGTCACAAGCCTGTGACTGGTATTGTACTGGACAATTAAGGTTCCTCCTTCTTTAACGTAGTCCAAAAGCTTGGTCTGCTCGAATTTTAACCAATCGACCGTATTGTAAGCCCGAATGCCCAGAATAATGGCGTCGTATTGTCGTAGCTTTTCAACAGAGATATCCTCTTTGGTTAGCAGATCAACCTGATAACCGATTTGCTCCAGGCTTGAGGGTATATCGTCGCCGGCTCCCATGATATAGCCGATGGATTCGCCATTTTTGACTATATCTAACTTTACGAGACGAGCGCTCGCCTCAGGAAAGAGCACTTGATAGGGAATGTGATCATAGTTGATAGTGACCAGCCCCTGGGAATATTGGTTTCCGTCTTTCAACTTGAATTTTGCCTTGACCTCTGCAACTTGTTGCTCATCCGGCGGACGAATCCTGAATTGGCAGAGTCGGGACTCCCCTTTCTCTCCTAACTCTATTTCGAACGACTTAGGTTCAATACCCCAGTTATCGGGCAAATCAAGACCCAGTATTCCCTGAACATTCTTTTTACCGGCAATAACCTCCACCGGAATTTCCTTAGGTTCGCCATTTGCAAAAATGACCACATTCTGTTCAAAATTGATGTGAACCGGCGGAGTGACAACAAACGGGCGATAGACTTCACCCTCTACCGGATCGTTTTTCTTGAAGACTACCGGTTGTGTAAACCTTATTCTCTCTCCCTCCACTATCAAGCCAAATTCAACCTGGAGGGCCGCTGGATTCTCCGGAGTAGTGAGGTGTCTCGGATCAGATACCTTGTACATTCCCAAAGTGCCCTTTTCTCTCAGCCAATAGGGTTGACTAGGGATCACATCTTCACTCAACCGAATCCGGGTTTTGAAACTGACTTTCTCATTATCCTTCAAAGTCGCCTGGATACTTGAATCCTTGGAAACCGACACATATGCGATGTCTGCTAGAATTATGTTAGCCGTAGACCGATTGATAGCTTCTACCGCAAGTTCTATCTGTTCTCCAGGGGTCGCCCTCGAATCATTGGCCACTGCTTCCAGGTAAAGCCCGGAGGCAGCAGCGATCAATGCATCAACCTCGGAGATCTTTTCATTCTTCCAAAATTCACTACCTAATTGGCCCAAAGCCTTTCTGATCTCAACCAGAAGCGCAACTGTTGATCCCGGATCATCTGGATCAAAGTCCATGATCGCCCGGTCCACTAATGGGATTATCTTCTTTCCTCCATCCACCCGGTTCCAGGAGAAATCCAGACCCTCAAAGATGTCCCGCATAGATCCCTCCCCATCCAGGTATCCGAACCACTCCATGGAAGAGCCGCGAGATCCTGAAGAACCAAATCCCTGACTCTTGTGCATGGTCCTACTTTCGGCGCTAATTTCTGAGTACGATCTTCCCAGAAGTGGATTATATAGATTCAGGTCTACTGGGATAAAAGCGGCGCTGTCAAATTCGATGCCCCGCCTTGACCAAAACCAAGGATGGGTGTTCCAGAATATTTTTTGGGGCTGCCAGGTATCCACCCGATCTAGCTGTTCCGGGAAAGCATTTGGATTGGCTGCCAGGAAGAAAGCCTCTTTGGCCATGATGGCCGATGTGGTATGGTGACCGTGCCCCCCTCTGTCGTCAGGCGGGAATCGGGTAATGATCAGATCAGGTCGGAATTTCCGAAAAACGTAAACAACATCTGACAAAACCTGATCGCGGTCCCAGATCTTCATGGTTTCCTCGGGATTCTTGGAGTAACCAAAGTCGTTGGCCCTAGAGAAAAACTGTCTTCCACCATCTACATTGCGGGCTGCGATCAGCTCTTGGGTTCGAATGACACCAAGCAACTCACGTATCTCCGGTCCGATCAGATTCTGCCCACCGTCACCTCGGGTTAACGACATGTAGGCCGACCGGAGAAGTTTTTCGTTGGCCATATAAGTGATTACCCGCTGATTCTCATCGTCGGGATGAGCGGCTATATATAGCGCCGAGCCGACCACATTGAGCCTCTTCAAGCCCAAAAGTATTTCTGAAGATGAGTATCGTTTGGGTTTTTGAGACCACAGATTGCAGGTGACACTAAAGATCAGTATCAAAATCGACGCTATGATAGGCAAGGGTTTGGCTCTCATCTCGAATGGGAGGTTAAAAAATCTAACGATCAAATATAGTGTTTGGGTTTCAAAAGTGAATCACAGAGCAATGGAATGATCAAGAATTGAGAATTGAGAATCAGGATTGCACATTGTACATTGCGAAAGGCGATTTGAAAACGGCCGAACGACGAAAATGTTAATCAGTAAATGGTCAAATGGCAATAAACATGATCCGCTAAAATTCCCCTAATCCAAATACATTTCAGCCGCTCTCTCCAGCTTCTGCCTATACTGGTTCAGAAATTCATTTATCCGTTTTAGTCGATACTGCATCACCCAACGAGGGTGCGGAAGCATTTCCAGGTGTTCGAAAAAGTTATGTTCCCGGTTTAGATGCTCCAAGTAGGCAAAGTTTTTGCCTTGACCTAAAACAAAGGCGACCTTCGACACCGATTGAAATTTCAGTTGGGTCCGAAGGCAATCCACCATGAAACCCTCCCAGGATTTCTGCAATTCAGGAAGGTCGTAATAATTAAGATTCTTCCCTTCCTTAACGAAACCCAGGGGGCAGGTTGCGGTTATGAAAAATCGTCTATAAAAGGGTTGTACGCCACCTATCGCTTTGATCATTCGGTATATGAACTTGGAAGAAAGCTCAGCCTTTTTGGGAAAGTCATTGGAGATTTGGCACTCGTCGGATAGGTTGATAGGGTCAGTAAAAGGAATTCCGGTTATTCCCCCACCAAAACGTCCCGGGTTGATACCTATGATCAGGATGCGAGAAGAAGCGTCGGCGTAAAACTTCTGGTAGAATTCCACCGTAGTGCTCCAAGCTGCCGGGTCATTATAGGGGTTCATGACCTTCACGCCGACCGGCAGATGTTCCGGGGGAGTAAGATCCTTCAGAAAAGGGAGTACCTGGTTGGCGAAAGTAATCATCAACCAAATCTAAATAAACTCCAGCGACAGTTGACCGGTACAGCGAAAATCAAAGGTCAAGCGAAACAAATCGGGCGGAGAAATGCTTCCATAGCGGCTCCGGTCCAGAAAAATATTGATTAGCAAAAGGGCTTCCGTAAGCAAAAATAAGGGAATAATGTATTGTGGCAGGATGTGGTGAACTTTCTATAAACCATCCCTGAATAGCTGATGAGACCGCTGAGCAAGAGTTGGGAACCTACGCTGATTTTTGATTCATCAGTTTAGAGAGGACGGGCTCCTCCGTTATAATCAAAGGTTTATGGCTCCAGGTGGATCTGTAATATCTACGATTTTTGTAAATCAAAAGTCCGTTGAGCACAACTAAAACGATGCCCCCACCCAGGCCTGAGGGATTTAAGACCAAATAGAATAGGAATATGTTGATTGAAACAGGGGCAATGACGAGCAGAGCAATGGATACCAACCGGTTTAGGATTAGACAAAGCCCAGTGCTTAGAAGGACCATTGATAAAGCAGGAATCAAATAGCCGCTATCCTGCACAGCCGAGAATAGCATTTGCGCCCTTCCCGGCATTGGGGGGAAGGGCATTCACTTGAGTCCACAAATTTACGGCCCAAAAAAGCAGCAGCAAACCAAAAAATGCCCTGGACGAGTTCCGGAGATGTTCTTTGATCATGGGTTAGTGATCCTTTTTTTGGCCAGGAAAAGGTAAGTGGCCACTAGTTTTCAATGATTCCAGATCATAAATGACGTCAAGCAGCCGTTGCCTAGTGCTCTCCATCTGAGAATGCGAATTATCTTGATTAAGGTCGAGAAATATTAGATCCCAATAGGCATGCTTTAATCTGGTAATGAGGTCAACTTTCATAGCAATTAAGGATTAGGTGTCCTGGCCCTCGATCATGCTTCTTGCCTCCTCGTCCTCGATTTTGGAAATCATATCCTTCAATTGCCGACGCCAGCGGTTGACATGAAATTCGAGCTCGCTTTCACTTTCGGTTGGTAAGAATGTAAGTTCCCAGTATAAGTCCCTGGCTTTTTTGCCAATCGCGTCAAGCATTACCTATTCAATTGTCGAAAACCAACCCTGGATAGCCCAAGCCAACGCTTCATCCTCCAAACACTCAGCATCACTTCCTACGCCTCCGGCTTACTACACTTCTCACTTCACTCCAGGCTTGAGCTGTTCCAGGGACATTTTTACGATCTTTCCAAGGCCAGCTATCTCTACTTTGATTTGTTGATGTCTTTATAAAGAAAGCAGGGGCAAAGCCCCTGCCGTCAAAACCACCAACCTAAACCACAAAAAACAAATTGTCTCTTTTCTAACTTCGATCAACTATACTAACGAAACAATTATATTTTCGTTTCACATTTATACGAAAAAAATACATAATCATATAGAATCACCTGTTATAGCTAATTTTATGCTATTATATTTTATAGTCTCTGTACATTCGATATATTTTTATACGAAATAAAGCTCTTCATGAAGCCTGATCATGGGTCAGTTCAACATTTGGCAGGGATGCTTTGCAATTAACCAGCAGGGATTTAAATTTGCAGGTCTTATAGCCGGGTTGATCCGGTTGAAAGCCTCCTTAGCTCAGTTGGCCAGAGCAGCTGACTTGTAATCAGCGGGTCGGGGGTTCGAATCCCTCAGGAGGCTCTTGGTAATCAGGCAGTTACATTATTTTGTGACTGCTTTTTTATTTTAGTTGCGTGCTTTTTGCGTGCTTTCTTCGCGGTGAGAAGCTTTTGATTGGAACCAAACATTTGTCCTTTTAAAGTGAGGTTTAGCTTGCCAACAAGGCTCATAACCCGAAGGTCGCAGGTTCAAGTCTTGCCCCCGCTACTCTGAAGGGCCGTTTTTGACGGCCTTTCTTATTTTGGGTACAACATAGGTACAACAACTATGTGCTTTCCCTGTTGAATAAAGCAAGTTATGACATTTACTGTTGGGCTAAATTATTTCAATATGGCCTTCTCATAAGTACTTGTTTAAAAAGCATGAGACTGTTAATCAGTAGGTCCTTGGTTCGAGTCCAAGAGGGGGAGCATTGATAATCAGGCAGTTACGAGTTCATTCTTGTAACTGCTTTTTATTTTGTAACAGTTTTGTGACAGTTACCACTTGATGAAGGCCATTTATAGCCCCGTCACGACATTATCACATTAACATTGGATATCTTACCTTAAAGAAAAAATAAGGCCTGTACACGCTTATATCAAGTTAGCCATTTCGCTGCACATAATAAATCAATTGGCAGTCATAAAAGATGGAGCTTCACCGGCCTCATGCTCTGCTGTTATCTTCCCAGTTTCAAAACCTGAATAAAAAGCAGTAGCGACTGAGATTAGCCAGAATGCTATATAGACATAGAATCTCCTCTGTATTACTTTTCTAAATTTTGCAAATAAGCCAGCAGGTTGTTGATCTCTGACTGAGATAGACCATTAAGAAGTCCGGCAGGCATCATGGAACCTGGTTCTCTTTTGAGAGATTTTATGTTGTTTCGAGCAATTGAAGTTTTTTGATTGTCTGCCAGCAACAAGGTGACACTTGAACTATCTGAATAAATCAATCTGCCAATTAGTGAACTGTTGTCTTCTTTCACCAGTATGTGCTTCTCAAAACCCACTTGGATAGACCTGTCAGGTTTTTGTATTTCTTCCAGCAATTCACGAGAATCAAATAAGCGATGAATACCGTTAAGATCTGGTCCAAAACTATCGGTATTCCCATCCACACTATGACAACTGAGGCAAAGCCTCTGGGTAAATAGAATTTTTCCTTTTGCGATATCTCCTTCAATTTTTTCAGATTTTTCATTCACAGTCGTAGAGATCCAAGGAACATGGATCATCCGATAAATGCCACCTTCAGGCTGAGACCAAGGATAATGCCAGCCCTTGTGGATTCCTATGCCCCATAGAATAAAAGTAACTTCCCGCAACGGGATTATCATCTGGAACAGAGCCGTCAAGATTCATTCTTAGCACTTTGCCTACAAGAACATTTGTATCATGAATGCCATTACGATTTCCGGTATCTCCGATGCAGAAAATGAGCTTTTTGTCGGTGGTAATCGCCAATCTTGAGCCATTATGATGACCACTTCCCGGAATATTGGGTAATATCGTTTCTGGATTGATCAAAGTATCTTGTTCGGGGTGATAATGATAGCGAACTATCTTAGACCTGATATTGCTTGTTCGCCCCAGATAATCTGTTTCAGTAATGCTAGAATCGACATAGGTGTAATGCAAATAAACAAATGGATCGGTCTCAAAATCTGGATGTAAAACCATCCCAAGCAGACCCGGCGTTCTGGCATAATGAACTTCTGGTATGGACAGTACATTCTTGATATACCCAGTGCCTGGATCCATTCGCGTTACAATGCCCTTATGAAGAGTAACCCAAATATGATCATCGGGACCCCAGGCTATTTCCCAGGGTTCATCGAGGTCTTTCGCAACCTCGGTTGCAAGCAATTTTGTATTCTCTAATTCCAGAATCAGCCATGGTATTTCGTAGTCAGTATTGCTGATTCTTCCGGAATCAACATTCCCGCAACCTGAAATGAGACCAAAAACCGCAACGATATAACCCAAATGTTTAAGCCTACAATTCCTCAAAGGGGCGTTTCGGGCAGGGTGAAGCATTGGATTCTAGACTAGTGTCATGTCAATTATAATATGACGTAATATTTTTGTATCTTTGCCGTACATCAAACTTAAAGATTATGGCAAGATATAAAGTGACATTAGCAAAAGTGGAACGCCAAGAGCTAATGGCAATTATTAACAAAGGCAAGCACACTTCTCAAAAGTTTCGCAGCGCATATATTTTGTTGAACTGTGATAAGGGACCATATGCAGAGAAGGTAACCAATGAGCAGATCAGCAAGGTACTGAAGGTAGGCATGCGTACCATTGACCGGGTCAAAAAACGATTTGTAGAAGAAGGCTTTGAGGCGGTATTGGAGCGCAAACCAACCACCAGGACCTATAGTCGTAAGGTAGATGGTGACATCGAAGCGCATCTGATAGCGCTGTGCTGCAGTAAACCACCTGAAGGATATGCCCGATGGTCGCTTCGGCTGCTGTCAGATAAGATGGTAGAGCTTCAATATACTGACAGCATTTCTCACGAAACGGTGCGTACCGTTTTAAAAAAACGCCTTAAAACCCTGGAAGGTAAGCCAGTGGATTATTCCCCCCAAATCCGACAGTAGCTTTGTGGCACACATGGAGCAGGTATTAGATGTGTATAAACGGCCTTATGATCCTGAAAGTCCGGTAGTATGCATGGATGAAACGCCCAAACAATTGATTAAGGAAACCAGGATAACCGAGCCGATGCAAAAGGGCAAAGCAACCAGGGTGGATTATGAATACCGGCGTTGCGGGGTGTGTAATGTGTTTATTGCCAGTGAGCCGGTCACAGGAAAGCGAATGGTTAAGCTTACCGAGAGGAAAACCCGGAAAGACTGGGCTAAGTTCATCAAAGAGATTGCTGATCAGATGTATCCTGATTCTGGGAAGATCACCTTAGTGATGGACAATTATATCACACATACAGCTGCCTCCTTATATGAAACATATCCTCCCGAAGAAGCAAAAAGAATATGGGATCGGTTTGAGCTTGTATATACACCAAAACATGGAAGCTGGCTGAACATGGCAGAAATTGAACTCAGTGTGCTTTCCAGACAATGCTTAAGTAGACGAATTGACAGTATGGAGATAATCCGAAAAGAAGTGAAAGCATGGGAGGAACATCGAAACAACAAGAACGCCAGTATTGATTGGCGCTTTACAACAAAAGATGCACGGATAAAATTAAAAAAGCTTTATCCGTCAATTCGAACTTGACATGACACTAGTACATTAATTTAAGCTCCAGGTTTTCTTCTACTACCAGCTTGCCGGAGTTGACGATCTCATTTTCAGAGTGAGTATTATTCTTTGCACCCCATAATAGAGCAACCAGTTTCACAGGATTGTTTTTGAATATGTTTTTTGAGATGTTCACATTCACAATACCCCGATTATTTATTAAGATGCCATTCTGTTCCTTACCCCCACAACTGGTGAATACACTGTTCGTAACCAACAGATTTCCACCTATCGTAGATTCATCATATCCGCCCCGGTAATAGTCAATAACATTGGTCTCAATGTTTTCGAATTGACAGTTATCTATTGTCAGGTATTCTGCATTGTAATTCCCCCTGTCATTGGTTTCTTCCGATAGTTCGATACCATTCAGGCAATCTTTCAATACGGCATTGGTGAATGAGATCTGATCGGCGAAGGATTGTTTGTACGCCTTCAGTACATAATTGAACCCACTGATTTCAGAGTCCTTGACATTTACGTTGTATAGACTTGACATACCTTCCTTCAAGCTTGCAATGGCACACTGCTCCCTGGTGCCTGACAGTATTACATGCTCAAGGGAAAGATCCCCTTTGGGATTCATTTCGAACGATTCTTGCCCTGTCGTTCTCATCCTCCGACTGAATAGTGATCTTCTTGTCGATGATCAACGGACTGGAAAGCTCATATGAACCTGGACTTAGCACCACAAAATCTCCGTCCTGAGCTTCGGCAATTTTTGTTGAAAGGCTTGCAACGTCAGAGACAACCTGAGTTTTCCTGGCTGTGTCGGTCTCTTCCGTGGGATACCAATTTGTTCCATACTTTTTCTTCTCCAATATCATTGGATCGCTCGTTATGCTCTGGCTGATAGCACCAATGGAATTATGGTTGGATCTGGCATTCCCAAAAAGATCTTCTGAAATGGTTTCAAAATCAAATCCGGCAAACACTTCGGAATCCACCTGACCTTCTGCCGGCAGGTAAATGTTTTCACCAACTTTAGTCATCTCTACCGGGTACGATTCCAGTCCGTCATAACTCCCAAAGGCCACATTCTGATTATTGATAATATTGTTTTTGAAGCTGATACCATCCATTTCGTCATGGGCTAGGATCGGGTATTTATCTCCTTGTTCATTGTAGAGGATGTTGTTCGCAACCAGGGTTCTCACCGGCCTGGCCGATCTTATTTCCGAGGGAGGGAGGACGTCTTTTTGACTGATGTTGGAGCCCACACCGAATTGCCAAGGGGAGCGGCAATTGATCCAAGTATTATGGGCTATGGTGACATCCGTTACCTGGTTGTATCTGTTCATAGGAGCCCTCGGAATTCCATTCATCACAGCCAATGGGCTTCTAAAACTTTGCCCTTTTGCATGGCTTCTATAGAAATATGGTCGTGCCAATGATCAGGAGTGGAATTGATAATAGCGTCCACATCATCCCGATCGAATATATCCTGGTACTTACGGCTGGTAAATACTTCCTTTCCGTACAATTCTTTTATTCGCTCGGTTCGGCCGTCGTATAGATCGCAGGCTGCTACCAACTGGACGCTGCCGGTTCGGTAAGCGGTTCGGACATTCTCCAGTCCCATGATGCCGCAGGCTATGGCGCCCAGCCGGATCTTGTCATTGGCCGCTACTTTATTTGGATTCGGGGTCAGCTTTATTCCTTGACTTTCTTTGCTGGAGAGGATAGTGGGGATGGCGGTGGCCAGGGCCGCACTACCGGTAAGTTTTTTAACAAAACTCCTTCTGGAAGATTTTTTAACTGGATTCATATTCAATTGTTTAGTTCGAATAAGTGGAAAAGGAATTTGTCGGCCCGCCTGCGACAGGCCACAGCAGTCCGGCAATAAAGTTACGTGATTATTATTTCAGTTAGAACTTTGCGCTCCTAACTCACAACTTTCATACCATCCGGGTCGCAATTTACGATGCAGCAATTATTTATTTGGGGGGGATTCTGTTTCAGTTGACAATTGTCATTATTTATCAGTTACAAATCCTTGACATTTATTCCCATGCCTGAACAAAACCATCAGCTAGTTGCCATAATGTTCACCGATGTGGTTGGCTACACTGCCCTGATGGATGTAGATGAGGAAAGGGCATTTCAATTACTTGAAAGGAACCGATCCATTCAAAAGCCCATCATTGAAAAACATAATGGTAAGTGGCTTAAGGAGATTGGTGATGGAGTATTAGCCAGTTTTGAAACAGTTTCTGCTGCTGTTTATTGTGTTAGTGAAATTCAAAAAGCTTGTGAAAGTGAACCTGATCTTTCCTTACGAATCGGCATTCATTTAGGGGAGGTTATTGTTCAGAATCAATGTATTTGGCAGTGGTGTCAACATTGCATCCCGGTTAGAAAAACTTACCCCGGCTGGAGGTATTTGGGTTTCAGAATCGGTTCATAATAATGTAACCAATAAAAAAGGGATCGCACCCCCATTGTTGTATCATCTTCATTACAGCATGTCAAAGAACTACTTTAACTTCACGGCACAAGCAGAGGCACGCAAAGAGGATTCTGATTTAGATCAGCATCTTAATGCAGCCTTACGCGATTTGGCCTCTTTATGTAACAGCTCTTATAGCGAGATGCTAGCTTGCTTCCCGTTTGAACCTGATTCCTAACTAATTACTTTCATGCCCTCCGGGTCCCAATTAACTACCTTTTTGTCAAAGTAACTCACATTGGTAGCCAAGGCCGGAGCAGCGGCTCTCAATCCAAATGCGGCATCTTCATATACTGGCCTTCCGGTTCGGATTGAATCCAGGAAATTCTGCCAGTGGTCTACCCGACTGTCATAATCCTGGGAGCTGAGAATACCGATTCGGCCGGCTCATTAATTCGGTTTGGCTCAGTAGGATAGTTTTCCTGGTACCATTTTTCAAAATCCTTTTGGGTCGAAGCTGAGAACGTTCCAAAATCATCCCCCCCCGTCCTCTAAGAGTACAATGTATCATCTATAGGATCCTATAAAGGTAATGTTTCACCCTTCTCTGCACATTTTTTCACCCTTTCCCTTGCAAATCTTTGAAAATCTTCGGACCTTATAAATGAGATTCTTCGGCTTTTCTTCGGCTTTTCTTCGGCTTTTCTTCGGCTTTTCTTCGGCTTTTCTTCGGCTTTTCTTCGGCTTTTCTTCGGCTTTTCTTTTTCCGGGTATCTGCTTTAGGCTATTCAGTTTTTTTCTTTCGCGTTGTTGGTTTTTCTTTTGGACACCTGATTTAATGGCTGCAAAGGATTAGCTCATTGGCTTTCAAAGGTCGCAACATTGTTTGCGAACCCAGCCCCCTTATCTAAACAATCCAGCAAATAATTCACTTAAACCACTAAAAATTATCAATTATGGAAAATTCATTACCTCATCTTTTGAAAGTGCCATGGAGGCAAAAACAAAAGCACCTCCAATTAATTCTATTGGCAGTGTTGCTCCTTTTGTCGCCGATATGGGCCTATGGCCAGGCGCGAACCATTACCGGCAAACTTATAGATGAAGCCGGAGCCCCATTGCCTGGAGTGAACATCATCGTGAAAGGTACTACTACTGGTACCCTTTCCGATATTGATGGGAATTACCGATTAGAGTCATGGGAATTACCGATTAGAGTCAGAGATAGAGGAGGGAGCCGTGCTGGTATTTACCTATATCGGCTATGAATCGCAGGAAATAACGGTGGGATCACAGGCTGTGATTGATATAGGTATGGCCGTGGACGTTACTGAACTGGAGGAACTGGTTGTTACCGGGTATACCACCGAAAGAATACAAGATTTAACCGGGGCAATTGCCGTAGTGGATGTAGATGCAGTTAGAAATATTCCTACCGGCAACATGATAAAATCCTTGCAGGGAAGAGTTGCGGGGTTTGTATGTTGAATCGACTGGCAATGCCGACGGCCGTCCACAACGGGTATGGATTCGGGGAGTGAATACACTTGGCAATAATGATCCATTGTACATTGTTGATGGTGTACCTACCACCAATTCGTTTGTGTTTCAGACTTTAAATCCGGCTTCAGTTGAAAGCATCCAGGTTTTGAAAGATGCCGCCGCCTCATCAATCTACGGCTCCAGGGCCGCAAATGGCGTTATCATCGTGACGACAAAACAGGGGTCTCGAGAAAAAATAAATATTGACATCACTTCCAGCGTAAAGATGAACAGCTGGGGCCGCCAGGAAGACGAGGTGATGACTTCCCTGCAGCTGGGAGAGGCGCGTTGGCTCGGGGCTGTAAATGACGGGACTGACCCCGTCACCTTGAACGCTAATTTTCTCTACGATTGGAATGGAGATTTCAACAATCCTGTTTTGAATAACGTTACTCTGGTTACTCCGGTAGGGGGAGATCCCAATTTCCCTGCAGCAAATACCCGTTGGTGGGAACACCTGGTTAGAAAAGAGTCGTGGGTCTTTTCCAATGAACTGGCCATATCCGGTTCAACCGAAAATAGCAATATGTTATTGAATCTGGCTCACTATGCAGATAACGGACAGTATATATTTACCGGTTATAAGCGAATCCAGGCCCGGTTGAATCTGTCAACCAACTTTGCTGACGACAAAATAACTGTTGGTACAAATCTTATGGTAATGCGATCGGAAAGAAAGCAGGACGCTGAGCGCACTTTTGGTATTGCCAGGAATGCTCTATCAGGGTTTGGTGATCAGGTCGGATATGCCGGCAGGCATTTTTTAGCGCCTACTTTCCCTGCATATGGATTGGATGGGACCCCTGGAGGCCCTATCGGCGCCGGTTACACCGATGCCGCGAGCGGCCTTGTGACTGCATTTTATGGTAAATGGGACCGGTATAACCAGGTTGCTACGTTCGGGAATGTGTATTTGGACATAAAGCCGATCGAAAATTTGGTTTTAAGGACAAGCTACGGACTTGATTATAATCATTTCAAGGAGAAAAATATCGATCCAATATGGCAGAACGGTTTTATGAGTAATGATGTAAACAGTTTGGATATTTTCACGACTGACGATGTACGCCGAACCTGGTCTACTACCGCCAACTACACGTTGAATGCCGGACCAAACAGGGTCAATTTTCTGGCCGGTGTGGAAGCGATATGGAATGACTTCGACACCTATTATGTTGGCAGAAGAGATTTTGCCGTAAACGATCAGGAAGAATTTTATATCCTGAGTGCCGCCACCGGCGAAACCCAAAGCAACCAGCTTACCACCGGTCATGGTTTATTATCCTATTTCGGGAAAATAAACTACGCCTTTTCAAACCGGTACCTGGCGGCGGTTACGATACGCCGCGATGGCTCCTCACGTTTTGGTACAGAAAATCAATATGGCACTTTTCCTGCAGTAAGCGTTGGATGGAGAATAAACAACGAGCAATTTTTCCAGTCGAATTTTGTTTCGGATCTGAAGCTAAGGGTTAGCTGGGGTCAGGTCGGTAATCAGGAGATAGGCGACAAGGCCAGGTTTGCGCTGTATGAAACCAGGTATGGATATCTGTTTAACAATGGGGTAGGATTCCCTGGTTTCTGGACTCCCCATGGGACGGCTTATGACCTTGAAGGCAATGATGGAGGCAACTTGCCCTCGGGCTTCGTATCGGTTCAGGCCGGAAACGATGAGCTGAAATGGGAAACAACGGAAGAAATAAATATAGGTCTGGACTTCGCCTTCCTGGACGACAGGCTGCACGGCGCATTTGACTACTTTACCAGGGAAACTACTGATATTTTAATTCGACCTCCCATTGCCAGTGCTGTAGGTGAAGGTAAATTGCAGTGGCTAAACGGTGCCACCAAGGAAAACAAAGGCTTCGAGCTGGTATTAGGATGGCGGGATGAAAAAGGGGATTTTTCGTATAGCATACTGGGAAATGTAGCCAGATTTAAGGACAAAATCACCGAATTACCGGAAGAGGTGCGTACGGCTTATCCCGGGAATGCAGAGCAGGATATTTTGGGACACTCTGAACTTTCTTATTTCGGATATCGAACTGACGGGCTCTTCCAGAGCCAGGCTGAAGTGGATGCCCACGCAACCCAAATAGGGGCAGGACCGGGACGATTAAGATATGCTGATCTCAATAGTGATGGGGTCATCAATGCATTGGATCAGGAGTACTTTGGAACCTCTCTGCCCGATTTTGTCTATGGGTTGCAGCTAGACTTCATTTATAAAAACTTCGATCTTCAAATTTTTGGTACCGGGGTGCAGGGCAGATCCGGCCCTCACGGCAGCATTACTTGCAATTTTCAAACTGTATCCTCGGGGCTGAATAGTTGTCCAGGTTTACTGGACGGGTGGACGCCACAAAATCCAAACTCGACCCAGCCGCGTCCGACCTTAGTAGATGCCAATCGTGAGCGCAGGAGTTCGGATTATATCGTTAGAAACCTTACCTATTTTAAACTGCGCCAATTACAATTTGGATATACGCTGCCCAGGGAGCTGTTGAGTTCAATACGAGTTGATCGATTGAGATTTTTCCTGGTTGCCGAAAACCTGTTTTGGATAGACGACAAAGATTTCCCGGGTCCGGATGCTGAACAGGCGGCGGGTGGCGGGATGAAACCCAGCTCGATAGCTCTGGGATTGAATCTTACATTTAACTAAGACGGTTGACGGTTTCTCCACAAAACTTTAGAATAAAGTCTAATAAATAAAAAGAATTGAATCATGAAATTTAATATTATATCTATACTCTTAGCGACAAACTTACTGATTCTTGGGTGTGATGAGGAGATCCTTGACTCCTACAAACCAACAGGAACGTTAATTGAAGCGGATGTGGTCACTGTTGAAAATCTCGACAAGTTGGTGGTAGCAGGCTATGCTTCGATGGGAAATGATTTGTTTATCGGACCGCTCACGCATATGTGGGCGTACGGAAGTGTCCGTGCAGATGACGCCTATAAAGGGGGAGGTAGCGCAGGTGACATAGGCGAAATCAATACGTTTGAGCAATATAACCAGACCCAAGCCGAACAGTCGGCCCGCCAATGGATGCTTCCCGCTACCTGGGAAGGCTACTACGAAATTATTTCCAGGGTAAATTTTGCTTTAAAAGCATTGAATCAGGTAACCGACGCTGAATTTCCGAATAGGGCCGTGCGCATTGCCGAAATGCGTTTCATCCGGGGTCACGCTCATTTTATGGCCAAACGAATGTGGAAGTTCGTTCCCTATATCACTGAAGACCTCACCAATAAACAAATAAAAGAGACAACGAACCGGGTATTTACCAGTGACGAGTTGTACGACAAAATTGCCGAGGATTTTCAGGTTGGTGCGACTACCCTGCCCCTGATCCAGCCGGAGGTAGGCAGGGCCTCTCAAGGGGCTGCCAAGGCCTATTTGGCCAGGGTACGGCTTTATCAGGCCTACGAACAGGATGACAACCATCAGGTAATAAACATCAATCAATCAAGGTTAAGTGAAGTTGAATCGCTGCTCAACGATGTGATAAATTCGGGTCAGTACGCCTTGCAACCTGATTTTGGTGAAAATTTCTTATTTGGATTCGATAATGGCCCTGAATCGATATTTGCTGTACAGTATTCTATTAACGATGGAACTCCATTCGGAAGACTCAATATGGGAACCAGTCTGAATTATAGTCTGGCTCCTCAATATGGCTGTTGCTGGTTTCATATACCCAGCGCAAACATGGTACATGCTTTCAGAACCGATGCCAATGGCCTTCCGATCTTTAACACATTCAATGATGTGTTGTTGACGGATGCTGATCTTACCGTTAATGGTGTGACCGTTGATCCCCGGATTGACCATACCATTGCTATACATGGCCACCCCTTTAAATACCGGCCGGATATCCTTTATGACCATAGCTGGGAACGTGTCAGTACATTATATGGTGGTTATGGAAACATGAAAGAGCAGCAGTCGGGCGACTGTAGCTGTTTTTTCAAGCGAGGACCTTTTTACGGAACTTCGGTGGATGAGCGGGTGATCCGTTATGCTGATGTGCTCCTCATGAGAGCCGAAGCCCTCATTGAGTTGAGCCGACACGACGAGGCCAGGCCCCTTATCAACCAGATAAGGGTAAGATCCCAGAACAGCACCGGTATGACGAAACATGCTGACGGCAGTGATCCTTCCAATTACCTTATAGGTGAATACGACACAAGTTTTCCATGGACCCAGGACAACGCCCGGATGGCTTTACAATGGGAACGAAGAATGGAATTCGCCATGGAAGGAGACCGGTTTTTCGACCTGGTTCGCTGGGGCATTGCCGAGCCGGTACTCAACGCCTATCTCGCTGTGGAAAAAACAAGGAGAGAGCATCTGGAAAACGCACAATTCACCGCTGGCAGGGATGAGTATTATCCTATTCCTCAGATTGAGATAGACTTTACCAAAGGGCTGTATGTGCAGAATAACGGCTATTAATCGAGGCTGAGAATGTCTCTGAGCGGTAGCGAAGAGTCTGCTTCTCGGTTATCGATGGGCAGATTCTTCGGTTGCCCAGACGCTGCCGTTGGGGCTCGTGAAGTCCCCTCTCTGAGCCCTGATAACCATCGGGGCGAAGAGTCCGCTTCTCGTTAAGGAGTAACGGATTTCTGTGTCGCCCCTTTGGGAACTGGTAGAGTTATTCAAGTTCATCGGTTAGGTCCCTCCAATCTGGATTGAATGAGTTAATTAAGTCTATCTTCCATTTACGGGTTTTGCCTTTACATATGGTTACGTTTATGCCTTTCAAGATTAAAGAATGAGTCCTTTAATGACCTCGCCCAAATATTTGGCCGTCCCTTTGTTCTCCCTGACCCTATTTACTAATGAACTGGAAGCCCAGGATTTCATTCAGGTGCAGCAATTGGCCGGCCTTGAGCACGTGACCAGGGCCAATGGAGTGGCGGTAGCTGATTATGATCAGGATGGGGATGTGGATATTTTTTTTGTGAGTCACGAAAGTTTTGATCAAGAGGAGGAAACTACCTGGGACCGCCTTTTCCAGAATAACGGTAACGGCACTTTTAAGGATGTGACCCTGGAAGCTGGTTTTGAAATTCAACCCAGTGATATAGAGGTCATCAGGAACCATGGTGCCAAGTTTGGAGCAGCTTGGGGTGATTACAACAATGATGGATTTCCCGATCTGTTTCTAACCAACAGCGGGGATGACCAGTTGTACAGAAATCAAGGCGACGGGCGCTTCTTGGAGGTAACCGATGAGGTTGGTTTGAATGATTGTGATGATTGTCAAAGCACCAGCGGACTGTGGTGGGATTACGATCGAGACGGCGATCTTGATCTTTACGTCAGCGTTTTGAATACAGGCAATTTTATGTATGAGAATCAAGGTGATGATACTTTCTTGAACGTTACCACTCAAACCGGCTTAGGTGATCCCGGAATTACCTGGGCAAGTGTGGCAGTGGACGTAGGCCAGGATGGGATCCTGGACTTATACGTGGTCAACGACTTCGGAGAAAATATGCTTTATGAGGGTCAAGAACAGAACTCTTATCGACACGCAAGCGAATACGGATTGGACAACCACGGTCATGGCATGGGAGTTGCCATCGGAGATTACAATAATGATGGTCTTTTTGACATCTATCTCACTAATATCTCAGGGATCGTCCCAAATCCGTTATTTACCAACACCGGGCAAAATGGATTCGCGGAAATGGGCGAATCCATGGGGGTCCATGATGCCGGATGGGGATGGGGCACTCAATTCTTTGATTATGATAACGACGGCGATGAGGACCTCTATGCTGTTAACGGAGTTCCCAAGAATTACGTGGGGGTTGTACATCCGGAAATAGATAATGTGATGTTCAAAAATCTCTTAATGGAGGGAGGAGAAGGCTTCATCGATTGGTCTCTTGAATCGGGAGCTGATGGTGAGGAACAAGGGCGAGGATTGGAGATCTTTGATTTTGACCAGGATGGCGATTTGGATATGGTAGTGGCAAACCACGAGGCATCGGCTTATTTATATCGCAACGAATTGATCAAAGGAGAGGAACCCAGCACCGGAACGAGCAATTGGATCAAGATCTGGTTACAAGGTACCACCTCCAACCGGGACGCACTCGGTTCCAAGGTGAAGGTGACGGTAGGAAACCAATCCTATCATCGCTACCATCACGGAGCGGGATACTTACGCCAAAGCTTAAAGCCGGTTCATTTCGGCCTCGGAGTGGCTACTAAAATAGACGAGCTGGAAGTTACCTGGCCCACCGGAGAGGTTGAAATGCTGACCAATGTGGCTGTAAATCAAACCCTGCGGCTGGTAGAGGGTGAAGTCGTCGTTACGGCAGTTGAAGAACCAGTCGGCCTGATAACTTATCAAGTGTTCAATTACCCTAATCCCTTCAACACCTCAACCACTTTCCGAGTGAGAACCGCCAAATCCGGGGTTGTCGATCTACGGATATTTTCCATTACAGGGAAGGAAGTATTTAAATTGAATAGGGCCAATCATAAGGCAGGTTCAATGGAAATTAACTGGGCAGGTGCTGACACAAATGGTAACGAGGTGCCCCCGGGGGTCTATTTTTATAGCGCGGATTTTGAGGGTAATCGGGTTAGGGGGAAGCTGGTGAAGGTGGAGTAGGATGGATATCCGATCGACGCCTGCCGGCAGGATTAACGGGCGCCGGTGGGCTCTGGAGCGTATTTAACCGCTGAGTGAACAGAGATGACCACTGAGGTAACAGAGAAAATCGTAGGAAGGACCGGTTAAAGATTTGGACGAATGACCTGGCAGGACGCCCTGGTTTTGGTTTATGGTATTTTATCCAGCTTTGCCATCTGCTCACGCATATGCTGCGGAAACCTATAAACGTCGCCCCCTTTGCTACTTATATAAAGCCTTGATTCTGAGGGGTTCCGCGTATGACCATCTGCCCAAAATGCGATAAAATCTGGATGAGCATTGACGGGCCTACGTGCATAAGTATGATTAAACTCGCTATTGTGTGTAAGTTGCTTTACTTTTGACCAGGATTGTCCCATATTTTTACTTTCCCACATAGCCATTTCTCCACCGGTATTGTAAGGTTGCGGACCGGTTTCAGTAGGAGCTATCAATCTCCAGGTTCCATCTTCTTCAATGTAAAGTGATCCCATATCATAGTTATTGTCCGACGTTGTAATGTCGCTGATGATCCATTCCTTCCCATTCCAGCGAGCCGTATGCCAGGTTCTGGGGTCATTTTGTGGGCCTGACATATACCCTTTGGAAGTGAGATAGAGGATTACCGGCCGGTTCTCCTGGTCATAGGTAATATCCTTCATATACACGAGCAGGTCTTTATTGTAATAATCGTAGACAAGGGCCGGATTTTCTATCTCTCTCAGCGGCAATTCCAGGGGAGTGCCATCAGCTGCCTGCCAGGTTTTTCCCAAATCATGAGTTTCCACATAATATAGGTTGGTTCGCCGGTCCGGTTTAACCATAACAGGAACCGTGCCTTCAGTGAGTTCACGTAGCTCTTCAATTTCGGTATACGGGTGAAACTGAAAGGCGGATCCTGCCACATCATTGTTAACAGAACTGATGTTATAATGGCCATTATTTATGGCAGCAATGCGCTTCCATTCTGACCAGTTTTCCCCATCCGGACTGGTCATAAAAAAGATGGTTCTATTTGCGGGGTTACCGTAGCTAGTGAAAAAACTGACAAATCCATCACCAGGCACATACCAGCTTTGCATGTAGGAAAAATTAGTCATAGGTACAGGTTGGCCATTTTCCAGTTTGGTTGCTTCCACGTTTTCGAATTCATTAATGTCATAGGGCTTTTTACTTTTGTAAATATAGGCCGGACGATACGTACCATGTGCATTAGAAAAAATATAAATATAGCCTAGCTCATCTATTGATATAACGGGATTATCATGCCCATCTCTGGTTTGTTTGTCCAGTAACAAGGTAGGTTTAGGTACTTCATGAGTGGCATGGTCATAGAAAGAAACCATATGCAGCAAGGTGGAATTAGTCCTATCCGTACCCCCATAACAAAAAAATGTTTTATTTACTTCCGGCCGGTATATTGCAAGTGGCTGGTGTTTGGCAGTATACGTACCCAGACCCCCGCTGTATTTATACTTATACACAGCATCCAGAGGTCCCATCTTATACCATATCCCACGGTAACCATCCTCTTTGGTATTGAGCAATACACCTTCGCTATATTGTGCATCAGGACTTTCGCTATATGGTCTATCAGGACTTTTTTGAGAAGAACATTGCAGCGTCAACAAAGAAAATATAATCAACAGGGAAAAGGAATAATTTTGCATAACATTGTAAAATTTTATGATTGTGGTAAGGAGAAAATATTAGAAGGCGTATTTAGGTTCCGGCTTATTTCAGTGAAAGGATAAGCCAACCGGAGGGGTGTACCTCTGGGATCATTCATCTTAGGTATACCTGTTCTTCTGAAATCATTATAAGCTTCTATTGACTGGAACATCCAAAAGGATATATATTTTTGTTCAATAATATGGTCAAGAGTTAAACCACCTTCTCCAGGAAAAACCCTACCCTGGTTCACATAGGCAGTGATATCCCCTTCTGAAATACCAGATCTTCTGCATGCTAACATCACCGCCTCTTCGTAGGCAGTATTGGCTCCTGTCATATTGCCTTGACGAAAATTCGCTTCTGCCTCAATAAACTTCATTTCATCATAGGTAAGCAGGGGTTGAGGTGCTGCATCAAAAAATACGTTTCCTGAGGGAGCAGAATACGTAGTATGCGTTATATCTGTAACCGATTCACCGGGCGGGGCACCACAAATTCACCATCAATTTTTGTAAACCACCTTTCTGCCCTTGGATCTACAAATCCAGGATCATTAATATCATTCAGTAGGGCAATAAAGGTTGCACTTACGCCATAAGTATTAATACTTTTCTGCCAAGCTACCCAGGGATTATCATTTGTTGTTCCTGATAAATATCCATCAAAAACAAATCCTTAATCTTCAGAGGTAAACGCTTTAGCCAATGCATCCAAAGCATTGGTGGCCGATGATCCAGCATTTATATTGCTTAGGCGGTTGTATAGCCTGGCTTTTAAAGCATAAGCTATCTTTTCCCACATTTCTGTATCACCCTGAAAAATCAAATCAATGTTTGCTGCATCAAGGACAGACTCCCTATTGAGATCCACAATAGATTCATCAGTAAGATCGCCAAATAATCCATTAACTCGCTGGGCGTTACGCTCTGTACTGTTGAATTGGTTAGCCGTGTTGGATATATTATGAAACCCTCCTATTATAATATCAGATCCTGAAACAGATACAGTATTAAAACGAATATCGTAAAACTCATGTCCCCCCATAAATTTTATATTTAACAAATCATCACCAATATTTTTATTTACGGTTAGGTTCAAATTAGAGTTAACTTGCCCACGATTCGTCATAGTATTCTCAATACGACCCCCGCTAGGTGGGTTGGTCCTTCCAGGTTGCGCCCCAAGTTCATCTACAAGATCATTAGTTGTAGCACTTTCACCTAATCCAATTCGATAATTTATTGAAAGCCAATCTAAGGGTCGGTAATCAAAATTTATGTTTCCAAAAGTACGGGAAGTATTTTGAACCTGAGAATTATCTTTCAAATTTAGTCACAGTTTATTAAGTTTATCGAAAACTGAATTGTCTAATATGCTAGTCCGCAATCGTACCACTAAACTGAGCTAAAGACAAGATTATCAAACAGATTGGTTGAATACCTTCGATTGAGCTTATAACAGAACTCATCCAAATAGTACTGAAGGTACTTTTCTTTGATAACATGATAAATGCCCAGCAGGGTCCGCTTTGCATTTGCAATGGCTATGTGTACCCATTTGAGTTCATCGGCACCCTCCCAGGAGGATTTAAAACTCACGTGAACATCTACCAGGCTTTTCAAATCCACATAACCGGTGGATTGATCAGTGAACAAAACGCTGGCAGGATCAATGGCTTGGCTGACGACCTGCTGAATCGCCTCCTTGCTTTCTGAACGGTGAGCCTTCATCTTGAACTGCCCACAGAAATGCTCTGTGCGTCCGTCGATTTCCAATGGAAAGGATTCCGCCATTACAGTTACTTTTGATTTCTTTTGGCTTCCTTTGCCCCGTTTAAGCCTTTTCTTAACCCGTTTGGACGTACCGGTGGCGAAATAGGCATCGTCCAGTTCTACCATCCCGGCAAGTGTTTGAGTCCCATCGGCCTTTCCCATGGCTGCTCGTATTTTGCGCATCATCAACCAAATCGGCTCATAGCGTTTGTGGCCCAGTTGTCTTCTGACTTCATGGGCAGAAAACCCTTTCTTAGTGGAGCTCATCAGGTGAAAGGCTATGTACCAATACCAAAATGGAAGTTTGCTGCTCTGCAGTACAGTACCGCTTCGAAGGGTAGTCCTAAAACCGCATTGCTTGCACTGAAACTGCTCTTTTCCGGAAAGCCAATAATGCGAAGGGTGACTGCATTTCTTGCAGATAATCCCTTTCCTGATCCGATACTCGCGAAAATGATCACGGCACATCTGTTCATTGGGAAACCGTTTAATAAATTCTACAAGGTTCATGGCTATGTTTTTTTCAACAAGGTCGCCAAGCCCTCTGACAGCTTATGTCAATTGGGTATCTTTACGGACTAGCAGATTGTCTAACGATAAATTCTATGTGTAATAAACAACTTATATCAATCATGAATAAAAAATCTATAATTCTGCTGTCGTTTTTGGCAACTTCATTTCTAGCTATTGGCCAGGATCGTATTCCAGTGCAATTGAGAAGTACCCAATGGAACATCAATATTCTGCAACCAAGTGTAAACTTTGAAAAGAGCCTGACAGATAATCAATCAGTTGCTTTTGACTTAGGTTTGACCGGTCTGGCGAGCAGCATCGGAAAAGAACCTCAAGATGCAATCGCATATTCGATAAATCCTTATTTAAGCGGTTCATTTAGAAACTATTATCCGCGCAAAAGGGTCCAGAAAGAGCTGAGGGCGAATTCGGGAAATTATATTGGTGTAATCACCGGTTATAATTTCGGGGCAATTGCCGACAATCAGGATTCTGGTACTACGGAACTCTCCAACTCATTTTTCCTCGGTCCGGTGTGGGGGATTCAGAGAAACTATCAAAGCGGTATCCACTTCGGTTTAAGCCTTGGTCCCGGCTTTGCGGTTGGTCAGAACACCGATCTTGTGTTCACCGGGGTTGGGCAGTTTCAGCTGGGCTTTGTCATAAATTAAAGCCTCAAAGTTGTGGACAAGGCTGTTGGGCAAAGATTCGCGAACTTCCTAGCGATTTCTATGGATCAAGCAAGAGTCAGGGTATATGTTTTTTCATATTTTCTGGTTTCTCGGACTACAGCAAAAACTCTATGAATAAGTTTGTTCCGGATCGCATTCAACACCGACATTTTGTTTTTCCCTGATTCCACTTTCCGTTCATAATAATCCCTTAATTCCCCCTGATGAGTAACCGCTGACATGGCTGCCAGATGCAGGAGCTTTTTCATCTTCTTATTGGCCAGATGCGAAACTCGACTCCGGCCCCGGTAGCTGGTGCCGGATCGGTACTCGAAGGGCACTACCCCTGAGTAACAGGCAAACTTCTTGGCCTCAGTAAAGTCTTTGAACTCATTGGTAGTTGCAATGAAATGGGCTGCAATAGTAGATCCAATGTTATCCACTGAAGTCACTTGCTCAAAGAGCTCATTTAAAGATTGATCGGATCGAATGAAATCATAAATTTTCAGATCCAAAGCCTTGAGCTTTTTCTCCATGTTAGCTAGTACCGGTTTGAGGGTAGTTTTCTGAAGTTGCATCACATCATCATCCACAAAACCACAGGCCTCCTTTAAAGGAGTTGCCAACTGCAGTTTAGTCTTGAGCAGTCGTTCTCTGAGTGATAGCATGAACTTTAAATTGCGGATTTTCTTTCGAGAAGGCTTCCATAACTGGGCTTTGTCCTGGTTTCGACAGGCATATTGAGCGATTCGATAGGAATCCACCTGATCGTTCTTTCCTCTCAAAACACCCAGGGATTGTTTGATCTGCCGGGCCGATTCCAGCCACACATTGAGCTGCTGTTTTTCAAAGTAATTGAGCAGATGATTGTTATAGATCCCAGTGAATTCCAGGCAAAACAAAACCTGGTCAGGCTGGTAGCCAGGCAGCTGCATAAGTCTCTTGATAAAACTCTTAATCCCTTTCAGACTATTAGCAGTTCTTAGGTGAAACAACCTGTGACTATTTTGTACTACCGTAAAATCAAGGGTTGACTTTGAAACATCAATGCCCACGAAATAATTGAAATTCATAACTTTACCATTAAGACTTATCAAGTGGGTTAACATTTTTGAACACGATCAAAACCTTACTAATGGGTCTAGTCCCAAATTTCTATTTGATGCTTGTTCAAAAAAGCTGGCAGAGGATTGAATCGCGAGATAGGTCGCAAACCTAGGCCTTTGCATAATTCGCCTCTGCCAGTGTTAACTCATGACCGCCTTGGTCACCTCATAAAAATAAACCTTGATTCTTGGAATAATCCTAGAGGCCTAATCTAAAGGTTCTTTGCGCTCCTTCGCGTATCTCTGCCAAATAGCTTCCTTATCATTCTCCGAATCTAAACTCAAAAACCAATATCAAGATTGACGATTACTTGATTTTTGATGGCCGAAAACATCTTCATCTTCAATCTCCCTTCACCACTCCACCCCGGTATCCTTCCAACTTCGTGAATTCGCCGAATCGAGAACAGCTTCGCAAACTTTCTGTGTTTCCTGGGCTTCCTGGAAAGTAGGCGAGCACGGTTCCCCGGTTTCCAGGCTTTTCAGAAAATCAGCTACATGGTGCACAAAAGTGTGCTCGTACCCGATGCAAACCCCCGGAATCCACCATCGGTCAATGTAAGGTTGATCAGCATCTGAAACATGGACTGAGCGCCACCCCCTGACGATCGAGTCGTCACTGTGGTCAAAGTATCCCAGCCGGTTCTGGTCATGCAGATCCCAGCTTATGGAGGCATGTTCTCCATTGATTTCGAAGGTGTAAAGGGCCTTTTGCCCGCGTGCGTACCGGGTGGCTTCAAAAAGGCCTAAGGATCCGTTGTCAAAATGGCAATGGAAAATGCAGGCATCATCTATCCCCACTGGCTGAACCTGACCTGTGTCCTGGTGAACTCTTTCCTTGATAAAAGTCTCAGTGACGGCAGATACATCCTTTATCCCTCCGTTTAACCACATGGCCGTATCGATGCAATGAGCCAGCAGGTCACCCGTAACTCCTGATCCGGCGGCGTTTACATCCAATCGCCACAACCCCTCTCCTCCCTGAGGTAGTTCGGGATTAATTGTCCAGTCCTGGAGGAAGTTAGCCCGGAAATGGAAGATCCGGCCCAGTTTCCCCGAATCGATAACCTGTTTGGCCAGAGTGACCGCGGGCACACGCCGGTAATTATACCAGACGGTATTCTTCACTCCGGCCTTCTCCACGGCATCCACCATCTCCTGGGCCTCGACACGAGTTCTTGCCAGGGGCTTTTCGCAAAGGATCATTTTTCCTGCATCGATAGCAGCCAGTGCAATCTCAGCATGGGTATTATTGGGCGAGCAGATATCGATGGCATCGATTTCTTCACTCTTCAAAAGTGCTCTCCAATCGGTTTCACTGGATTCGTACCCCCATTGATCGGCAAACGATTTGACTCTATCCGGAGTACGTGAACAGACTGCTCTCAAAACAGGACGGTACTCCAGTTCAGGGAAAAAATCTCCCACCCGTTTGTAGGCATTGGAATGAGCGCGCGCCATAAAGCCGGTGCCGATCAGACCGATCCTTAATTCTTTATTTTTGGCCATAGAGTTTCAATTACTGGTTTGTAGCTGAATTGGATTCTTGCCAGCCGTGCATGCTGCGAACTTCAATCATAGCTGACAGAATATCATTCCAGGTTTGCGGCCTCATCATCACTTCATTGGGAAACATGCATCCGTCCCAGCAGATGTGTCTGAAGGCCTTGGTAAGGCTGCCATCTTCGTCTCTGAGCCAGTGCCCGGCATCTGTGGCAATATCAAGTTTGCCGTTAGGGTCAGTCGCCTCACAGTGCCGACCCGTTTTATCGTGAGAGCCCGAGCCATGGACCGTGCCATCATTCTGAGCTACGTGGAAGTCGATGGTCCATGGACGCAGGGTCGCCGTGAGTTTCGTGAGGCCGGCAGTCAGTGTTTTACGATCACTCCATTCGAAACCCTCAGGCAGGATCCTTTCATCCGACTTATTATATCCCAGCAGATAGAGCAGAGTGTGAGCCATATCTGCCTGAAAGCCGATATTGGGCCGGTCGACGGCTTCAAGCGTCTCAACCATGGTCTTCCAGCCATGCATTCCTCCCCAGCAGATTTCGCCCTCAGCGGCCAGGCTTTCTCCATATTCGGCCGCTACATCGCAAGCTTCGCGGAAGGTTGTCGCAATCAGTTCGGAATTTGTCTTGGGGTCCGATGCCCAGCTACCGGGATCCACCGAGGAATCGATACGGACAATCCCATTGGGACGAACGCCCAATTGGCGGAACCGACTGGCAATTTGACAGGCCTTTCGAACCTGGGTTATGAACCGTGCTCTTTCCTCCTGGCTGCCCATAGCAGATCCTCCGCCGGTTGGTTCCCAGACAGGGGCAACCACGCTACCGATTTGCAAACCTAGGGAAGTTACCTTATCAGCCAGCACTTTAATATCGTCCTCGCTACTGTCTATGGAAGTGTGAGGGTCGGACAAAAAAAGATCGATACCATCAAATTTTACTCCATTCACCTCGGCATCAGCCGTCAATGTTAACATGGTGTCAAGGGGAATTGGTGGTTCCGAATCTGGCCCTTTACCCACCACTCCGGGCCAGGCAGCATTGTGAAGCTTAGGATAATTATGGTCTGGCATGATCAGATGGTTTGATTGAACCTTAATTTATGAAATTAATCGGAAATGCAAAGGGCGTGGAGCAACTCAGCTGACCAGCGACCATGGATCAACTGAACTGCTAAGCAGCGTTGCGGTTAAACAATGAGCCACGATCCTATATTCTCTCTGTGGCTCTCCGATAAATCTCTGTGGGCTCAGCGGTTGACAAGCATGCCCTGAATTAATTTAACCAGGTAATCCGGCTACGGCCTTTGTAGCTGGTTCCGAAATGGTACCCGAAGGGCGCCACACCTGAGTAGCAAGCAAATTTCCTGGCCTCGGTGAAATTTTCGAACTCATTGGTGGCAACAATTAAGTGGGCAGCTGTGGTTGATCCGAATGCTTCCACCGAGGTGACCGGCTCAAATAACCGATAAGGATTGATCCGAACGAATCAAGTTCTCAATTTTCTGTTCCAACTGCTTAGTTTCGTTTCTAAGGCAGCTAGAATGGGTTTGAGGGTAGCCTCTGTTTCATCCAAATTATTTAACTTGGCTAATTCAATTGAAGAAGATGGAATACTCTGCACGAGATACTGCGAGGTTGGTTCTACCATTGCTCATAATATTGATATTACTCAACAGCTGTGGAAAGGATGACCCCACCCCAAGCGATCCTGCGACTCTTTTAGTCGGTCAATGGACCATGTTCTCGGTTGAACATGAATTTGAAGTCGATTCAGTGACACTGGTAGATTGGTACCAGACCGAGTTGGGATTCACATTACAGGAATCTCAAGAATTGGCGGCTCTCGCAGAACCGGCACCGTTTGAATACGAGGGTATAATGAAATTCAAAGATGATAATTCATTTACCAACACAGTGACCCCCATCTTCTATTTTTTCTTTTTCACCTTCAGTCCAACGTCGATTGGCACAACAATGGCGCTAGATGGTTTCCCGGTAGTCGGAACCTGGGCTTTTAGTGCTGATGATTCCGAGTTGATCCTCACATCGAACACCAACCAAACGATCAATTTTCGACGCAGCGCTCTGAATGCCGACCGGTTGATTTTAGGCTTTGTTGAAACTCAAATCGTCGATATGAAAGGGGATGGGGGCCAGAATGAGGTAGAAGTGACGATTCAGTTCGTGCTGTCGAGGGTACAGGAATAAAGGCAGGTAAAGGGCGTAGGGATCGCAGTTCGCAGTTTCGCAGTTCGCAGTTTCGCAGTTTCGCAGTTCGCAAGTTTCGCAGATCGCAGTTCGCAGTTTCGCAGTTCGTGCTCGTTGTTAATGGTTGCGATCCAGCATTATCTCAGGAGTGCTTTGGACAATCTCTGAGGACTCTGCCGCTTATTGAGCATGTTTCGGCTTAACTTAACCGCATAGAGATCGGAGAAGTTACACAGGAAAAGGGGAATCGCCCCTAAAGGAATCGCCAGATCAACGAATCAACAAATCAACATTTCTACAATTCAACAGTTCAACAATTCAACAATTCAACAATCTTCCACCCATCAACATCAAATTTTCAGCGCATTAATCCCAGAAAAGTCATATTATGCATTCTTGATTATATTGACCACCTCTATTTATCAACCACATAGCCGTAACCATGAAAAACCTTCAGTTTAATTACATCTTGATCATCCTTTTGTCCGCTCTGATCGCTTGTCAGACCGAGACGTCAAAAGACCCGTCAACAGATGTTTCAGAAACAGCCTGGGAAGCTGGTTTACCTGTACCAAAATCGGTTGTCAGATCGACCCGCGCGCTTAGAGAACGCCTACTTTCCGATCCTCACCGCCCGGCCTACCACTTTGCCGTCCCTGAGGACGATGGAAGACCCGGGGATCCTAATGGTGCATTTTACGCCAATGGTCGCTACCACCTGATGTATCTGTATAAGCGAGAGGGAAGCGGCTTTGCTTATGGCCACATATCCAGTAAAGACCTCCTTCACTGGAGGCATCATCCTGATGCCATTGGGCCAAGCGACGGCGATAACGGCATCTTTAGCGGTGGAGGATTTGTTGACGATGACGGAAAGGTTGTCATCACCTATTGGGAGTTCATGGGCCTTGAAGTTGAGAAACAGCATAACGATGGAACCTATAGCGGACGACCCTTTGGGATCGGGATAGCTGAAAGCACCGATGAACATTTTAATACGTGGACCAAGGTGCCGGAAAACCCGGTGATCGCGTCAACACACTGGGGAATTACCGAAACAACCGACGAGGAGGGCAATGAAGTCATTTATGGTTCATCTGATCCTTCCCAGATCTGGAAGGAGGATGGGAGGTATTATATGCTGACTGGAAATCTGTTGGTGTTGAGGAAGTACGGAACCCGGCCTGACGGACCGGCGGAAGTCGCCCGGGACGACTCGGTGAATTTTCAGGGGGACTGGCTGGACCTCTTGGTTTCTGATGATATGAAAAACTGGGAGTATATGCACCGGTTTTATGAGTCCGATCGCAATTGGACTGCCAAAACCGAAGACAACATGTGTCCCAGCTTCCTGCCGCTGCCTTCCAGTCCGGACGGAGGGGAGCCCAGCGATAAGCACTTGCTATTATTTATCAGCCACAACATAGGCTGCCAATATTATGTGGGATCTTATCGAGATGATAAATTTTACCCGGATAATCACGGACGGATGACCTGGGACGACAACGATTACTTTGCACCCGAAGCCCTCATGGATGGTGACGGCCGGCAAATTATGTGGGCCTGGATACATGACGGGGTCCACGATAGCATTGCCAACGATCCACTTTTGAAAAGTAAGGATCGAGCGGTAAGAAATGCCCGTCGACGGGAGTTATGGGAGCAGGATTACTATGGCTGGACCGGCGTTTATGGACTTCCTCGTTCTTTATGGTTGGGAGGTGACGGCACCCTGAGAATGCGTCCTGTCAAGGAACTGGCAGAGCTTCGGTACAACGAAAAGACACAAACAGATCTGACCGTTTCGGCAGATTCTGAATTAGCCCTGGATGGATTCGGTAATCGATATCTCGAACTGGAAATTGTGTTTGAACCCAGCCAGGCTTCCCAATTAGGCGTCAAGATTGGTGTTTCCGACGATGGCAGAGAGGAAACTTCATTGTTCTACGATGCTGCCAACAAGGAGCTGACCGTCGATGCAATGAAATCCAGTATAGATCCGAGGGGACTAACGATCGACAGCGGGCCATTTGAACTTAGGGATGGTGAACCCTTGACTTTGAGGGTGTTTGTTGATGGAGGAATCGTCGAAGTGTATGCTAACGACCGCCAAGCCCTGGGTCGACGCTTCTATCCGGCCCTTGGAGGTACCGGAGTGAAGCTGTTCGCCAAAGGAGGCGAGGCCAGGGTATCCTCGGTTAAAGCCTGGGAGGTCATGCCGACGAATCCGTATTAAACAGTGTAGCAGTTTTGCAGTGTAGCAGTTTTGCAGTGTAGCAGTTTTGCAGTGTAGCAGTTTTGCAGTGTAGCAGTTTTGCAGTGTAGCAGTTTTGCAGTGTAGCAGTTTTGCAGTGTAGCAGTTTTGCAGTGTAGCAGTTTTGCAGTGTAGCAGTTTTGCAGTGTAGCAGTTTTGCAGTGTAGCAGTTTTGCAGTGTAGCAGTGTAGCAGTGTAGCAGTTTTGCAGTTCGCAGTTCCCAGTTTCGCAGTTCGTACTCGTTGTTAATGGTTGCGATCCAGCATTATCTCAGGAGTGCTTTGGACAATCTCTGAGGACTCTGACGCTTATTGAGCATGTTTCGGCCTAACTTAACCGCGTAGAGATCAGAGAAGTCACACAGGAAAAGGGAATCGCCCCTAAAGGAACCGCCAGATCAACGAATCAACAAATCAACATTTCTACAATTCAAAAGTTAACAATTCAACAATCTTTCCACCCATCAAAATCAAATTTTCAGCGCATTAATCCCAGAAAAGTCATATTATGCATTCTTGATTATATTGACCACCTCCATTCATCAACCCGATAGCCGTAACCATGAAAGACCTTCAGTTTAATTACATCTTGATCATCCTTCTGTCTGCTCTGATCGCTTGTCAGACCGAGACGTCAAGAGAGCCGTCAACAGATGTTTCAGAAACAGCCTGGGAAGCTGGTTTACCAGTCCCGAAGTCTGTAGTTAGATCCACTCGCGCGCTTAGAGAACGCCTTCTTACCGATCCTCACCGCCCGGCTTACCACTTTGCCGTACCTGAGGACGACGGAAGACCCGGGGATCCCAATGGTGCATTCTATGCCAATGGCCGCTATCATCTGATGTATCTCTACAAGCGAGAGGGAAGCGGCTTTGCCTACGGCCACATCTCGAGCAAAGACCTGCTCCACTGGAGACATCATCCTGATGCTATTGGGCCAGGCGATGGCGATAATGGCATTTTCAGTGGTGGAGGATTTGTGGATGACGACGGGAAGGTAATCATCACCTATTGGGAGTTCATGGGCCTTGAGGTTGAGAAACAGCACAACGATGGAACGTACAGCGGACGACCCTTCGGCATCGGGATAGCTGAAAGCACCGATGAACATTTTAATACCTGGACCAAGGTTCCGGAAAATCCGGTGATTCCCTCCACCCACTGGGGAATCACCCAAATTACCAATGAGGATGACGAAGAGGTAATCTACGGTTCTGCCGACCCTTCTCAAATCTGGAAAAAGGATGGAAGATACTATATGTTAACTGGGAATCTGCTGGTTCTCTGGAAATTTGGGAGGAAGTGGGATGGACCTGCTGAAGTCCCCAGGGAAGACTCGGTGGACTTTCAAGGCGATTGGCTAGATCTATTCGTTTCCGATGATATGAAAAACTGGGAATATATGCACAGGTTTTATGAGTCCGATCGCAATTGGACCGCCAAGACTGAAGACAACATGTGTCCCAGTTTCCTGCCCTTACCTTCCAGCCCTGACGGAGGGGAGCCCAGCGATAAGCACTTGCTGTTATTCATCAGCCATAACATTGGCTGCCAGTATTATGTGGGTTCCTATCGTGATGATAAATTTTACCCGGATAGTCATGGAAGAATGACCTGGGACGACAACGATTACTTCGCACCCGAAGCTCTCATGGATGGGGACGGCCGGCAGATCATGTGGGCCTGGATACATGACGGGGTCCATGATAGCATCGCCAACGATCCGCTTTTGAAAAGTAAGGATCGAGCGGTACGAAATGCCCGGCGTCGGGAATTATGGGAAAAGGACTACTACGGGTGGACCGGTGTTTATGGCCTTCCTCGTTCGCTGTGGTTGGGAGAAGATGGCACCCTAAGAATGCGACCCGTGAAGGAACTGGCTAACCTCCGGCAGAATGAAAGGCAACAAGCAGACCTAACCATTGCCGCAGATTCTGAATTAGTTCTGGACGGTTTCGGTAACCGCTACCTTGAACTTGAAATTGTATTTGAGCCAAGCGAAGCAACTCAATTGGGGGTTAAGATTGGCGTTTCTGATGACGCAAGAGAGGAAACTGCATTATTCTATGATGCTGCCAACAAAGAGATAACTGTCGACGCAATGAAATCCAGCATCGACCCAAGGGGACTGACAATCGACAGCGGGCCATTCGAGCTCAGAGAAGGTGAGCCTCTGACTCTACGGGTGTTTGTTGATGGAGGAATCGTTGAGGTGTATGCCAACGACCGGCAAGCCCTGGGGCGTCGATTTTATCCTGCTTTGGGCGGTACGGGAGTAAAACTGTTTGCCAAGGGTGGAGACGCCAAAGTATCCTCGGTCAAAGCGTGGGAGGTTATGCCGACGAATCCGTATTAGGGAATGATTGAGGATTGAGGATTGAGGATTGAGGATTGATGTACGTTGTACGTCCCTGATATAGGTTGACCACTTTTTAAACGATCGACTTATATGAAAGCAACCCAAAAAGCCATTCGAAAGAAGCGAGTATTCAGTGATGAATTGAAGCGGGCCATTGTTACGGAATTTGAAAGTGGAAAGTACAGTGTCCCTCAACTGGAGAAACTTCATGGGATCAACAACGCAAACATTTACCGTTGGATCTACAAATTCTCTACCTTTAACGAGAGAGGCTATCGAATTCTGGAGATGAAAAAAAGCACTACATCAAAGGTTAACGATTTAGAAAAACGGATTAAGGAGTTGGAACGTGTGGTAGGTCAAAAACAGATCAAGATTGATTATTACGAAAAGATGATCGATCTGGCCAAGGAGGAATTGGATATCGATCTGAAAAAAAACTTCGACACCCCACAATCAACTGGTTCCGGAAAAACCAAAGGAAAGTAAATTTCTCGATGAATCAGCTCTATCGTGCCATAGGAATCAGCAAACAGGCAATACATCAGTATGCAACCAGGCAAGCTGTCTTTGATCAAAAGGTAGAACAGCTGGTCCTGGAAGCTGATGGGATACGCCAGGAACATCCTGGTTGTGGGGTGGAAAAAATGTACCGGACCTTAAAACCCGGATTTATCGGCAGAGATCGCTTTGTAGACCTTTTAATGAGTCTTGGTTACCGTTTGAGAAGAGCCAAGAACTATAAACGAACTACCCGGGCTTCGAAGCTTTATTATCCAAACCTGATCAAAGGATTTGAACTAACGTCTCCTTCAACGGTCTGGCAATCAGACATCACCTTCATAGAAGTGGGAAACCGGTTTTATTACGGGGTCTTTATTCTGGATGTCTATACCCGAAAAATAGTAGGCTACCAGGTATCGGATCATATGCGGGCTACAGCGAACGTAAAGGCATTGCTCATTGCCTTGAAAGATCATCCCCCTCCCCGGATCCATCATTCCGACAGAGGAGGTCAATACATCTACGAAGAATATGTAGACCTACTAAAATCCAACCGATGTGATATCAGCATGGGGCTAACCGCTCAGGATAATGCGTATGCAGAGCGCTTTCACAGGACCTTGAAAGAAGAATATTTGCATTACTGGAAGCCGACCAATTTCTATCAACTGAAAAGGTATGTCAAAAGAGCGGTTGACCATTATAATCAAAAAAGAACCCATGAAAACTTAAACGATGTTTCACCCATGGATTTTGAAAAGGACTGGTCCTTGTTGCCAATTAACCGAAGACCTTCATTGTCCATATTTAATGATGAATTATTAACCAAAAGTGGTCAACACTAATCAGGGATCTTCAGGGAGCCTACTGGTCCACCAGCGGGCTATTTCAGGTCGAAGGACATGTATGAATGGGAGCACCTTGGCTACTTCATTGACCAGGATCAGAGAATTGTACATGATTGGGAAGACCTGTCCTGCCCTGATTTCTTTCCCATTGGCGACAAACATATGTTATTATTCATCAGCCACAACCTGGGCACTCAATACTATGTTGGTGATTACAAAAACGGCAAATTCACTGTCGAAAAACACGCCCGGATGAATTGGCCGGGAGGTACCTTCTTTGCTCCCGAACAACTGGTAGACGACAAGGGACGGAATATAATCTGGGGCTGGGTTATAGAAAGAAAGGGACCGCATCTCCCGGACTACGGATGGGCGGGGGTAATGAGCATGCCCCGCGTGGTATCCCTTTCCGATGAGGGCGAAGTGCGGATCAATCCCCCTGAAGAATTCAAAAACTTGAGGTTGAAGGGAGTAGAAGAAAAAGACATTTCACTTAAAGCGAACACCGAAAAAGAACTTGCATTGGGGGGCAAAGCTTTGGAAATTCAGTAGAGATGAATGGCGGTTCGAAGTCGCCTTATGGGGTAAAAGTTTTCTGCTCTCCCGACGGGAAGGAAGAGACTGTGGTAAAATATGATCCGGTTGCCAAAGAACTGGTAGTCGATTTTGCAAAATCGGCCGTGAGCGGGAAAGGCAAAACCAAGATGAGACCCAACATCGTGCGAGAACCGATGCTTGAAGGTTTCCTGGAGGATGTGTCTGAACAAAGGGCCCCGTTCGAGCTTAAAGATGGAGAAACGCTAACGTTAGATATTTTCATCGATCGTTCAATTATAGAGGTGTTCGCCAACGGCAGGCAATGCGTGACACAGACGGTCTACCCTGAATTGGTAGAGAGCACCGGGGTGAAGCTGTTCAGTGGAGATGAAAAGGTAAAGGTTGAGCGGGTGCAGGCGTGGCAGTTGGCAAGGACGAATATGTATTGAGTTGAGTTGAGAAGGTGGAGAAAGGTGCAGAAGGTTAAGAAAGGTGTAGAGGTTGAGAAAGGTTAGAAGGGTACAAAAGTTAGAGACCGAAAACAGCAAACCGAAAACTCTGTTATCTCTGCGCCTTCTCTGTGGAACTCTGGGGTTAAGCTTCGATCAAAGATCGGCTATATGAAATTCCGAAAGCTTAACCGCCAAGGAAACGGAGTCAACCGCAGAGGAATTAGAGATAAGCATGAGGAGGTTGAGATGTTTCATAACTTAGAGGATCAAAGCAACCGATAAACGAATCAACCAAAACGTTTGTAAAGGCTGAGAGTACCTATAAACCAAATCAATTTATCTATTAAAGAAACATTAATATGTCAGTCTGGTTAACAAAAGACGAACTTGAAAGAGTAAAGTTCGCCGGGAAGAAATACTCCCGCACCCCCATTCCGCCCCAGGTCGTTTCCAATGGCGAATACGCACCCATCCCTCAAACCCAGCAGCAAAAGGCGGTTGAAGAAAATATCCTAAGCTTGTCCGATGAGATTAGCCGTAAGAAAGGCATCGATCGACGAAACTTTCTGCAATCGGGTTGTGGTATGGCCCTGGCTTTCCTGGCCATGAACCAGGTTTATGGTCGCCATTTCACGGTATCAAACGATGAAACCATCGACGATGAAGCCGCCCAGGCCTGGGCAAGCAAATTGTCTACGCAGTTCATATTTGACGACCAACTCCACTATGTAACTGAAGATTATAAGTTCGAGGGAATATTGGGTCTTAGGGAATTAGCTGCTCATTTGTGGAATCCAGATGTCCAGGGACAGTACGAGGATTTTAAATACATCCAGTTCGACAATTTTGTGAAGGAGGTTTACTTTGACAGCGACACTACAGTCGGGATTTTGAGTGGTGCCCCTTCTGACAATGTAGAGAATTGGTTCCTGTCTAACCAGGAATTAGCGGATGCGCGCAAAAAGGTAAACGAGGTATCCGGAACCAAGCGCCTCTATAGCCACGCAGTGATTACCCCTGGACAGGATGGATGGATGGACGTGATTGACCACGCAATTGAGGTTCTTAAGCCCGACAGCTGGAAAGGCTATACCATCGGCGATCCCATGGCTTTATCGGAATACCCGTGGAGGCTTGACGATGAGAAGCTGATTTACCCCGCTTATGAGAAGATGCAGAAATCCGGAATAAGGAACGTATGTATCCACAAGGGTCTCCTTCCGGGCAATTACGAAAAAACATATCCAGGTATATGGAAGTATGCTATGGTTGATGACGTGGGCCAAGCTGCCCAGGATTTTCCCGGCCTTAATTTTATTATTTACCATGCTGGGTTGAACGTATTCCCCCGGGATCCGGAGGTCCAAATGGCTGCATTGAATGATACAGGCCGCATGGACTGGGTGACCGACCTGGCGAAAATTCCGGAAGAGTATGGTGTAACCAACGTCTATGGGGAAATAGGAACTACCTTCGCAAGCACTTGTCTCACCCATCCTCGTTATGCTGCTGGTTTGCTCGGGATACTGATTAAAGGCCTGGGTGAGGACCACGTAATTTGGGGCAGCGATTCGGTTTGGTATGGCTCTCCTCAATGGCAGATTGAGGCCATGCGTCGACTGGAAATGCCAGAGGACCTACAGGAAAAGTTTGGCTTTGCCCCGCTGGGCGAAGCTGATGGACAGGTGAAGGGTACGATTCTGGGAGGAAATTCGGCGCGATTATACGAACTGTCATCAGAATTAACCGACACTGGTTATTATGACGCGGACAACCTTTCCAAGGCGAAAGCGGCCTACCAGGATGCAGGAGGCGAGCGGAGTAATATGGTGTATGGGTTTTTGCACAAGTAGGACGGCATAGGGCATAGAGCAGGGAGCAAATCAGTTGACCAACAACCAGCTGACCATTGATCCGCCGGTGCGCTAAATATGGTGAACTCGCTACTCGCTACTCTTCCGGACCTGCTGCCCCATCCACAAGGCTGCGTTCTCCAGAATCTTGACGACGTTCTCATCAGTAAAAACCCTGTAGGTTTCATGTCCAGGGCGGAAATAAAAGACTTGCCCCTCTCCTAGGTCCCACAAACTGCCTGACCGGAAATACTCTCCACCTTGCCATGTTTCATTAAATAAAACTAAATCAGGATCCGGGATCCCAAAGGGTTCGTCGTACATTTCCGTTTCAGCGATGGTGAAGGTTTCTGGGATATCCTTTACGATGGGGTGTTCGGTGTTTATCACCCGGACCAGGCTTGGCTGAACCGGGGTGCAACAACGTGGGAACACGCAGTTGGGCCGTTCAAGGGTGATTTCGACCTGTCCGGACTCACCAATCAAATAATTAACTTCCAGATGGCTTCGCTCATGATCTCCATCCTTTTTCCAGTCTATTTCCCCCAGATACTTAACAGTCGCATTGGATCTTTGATCCGCTGAAAGGCTCTCTAACACATCCTGGGCTGCTTTCTCTTGCATGCAAATCATAAATGGCTTCGACCAATGAGCGGAATGAAGAGTAATCAAAGCCAGACTGCCCGATTTCACCAGCTCCGCAATTTCCTGCGCCTTAGATTCGGGAATCTCCTTATTTCTCTTATGGGACCAGTAGATGAGGATATCGGCTTCCTTGAGGTCACTGCTTGACAAACCCTGCTCGGCTTGCGAAATATTATTGCTTCTCACCTCGAGATCCGCGTTGTCCATTAGCTTTGCCGCCAGGAAATCTCCTATGGGCTTGGAATAGGTCTCCGCTCCCTCTGGTTGCTGTTCATCCCATACCAATACACTTATTTTGGTTTGTGGCTGAGCGAAGCTGATCGACATGAGAGGAAGCGCGCTCGCGAGGACGAGGATGCTGATGGTTTTCATTGAACTTATCATTTCGGAAAGTTACTGAAGGCGAATTTAAGTTTAGACCAAACGCAGGCAATATTTCCCCTTGGGATCGCAAGTCAGCCAAAGGCCAATTAGAAAGTCATTCATCGTAGGCCGACTGATCCTGGATTGCCAATTTCCGAAATTCATCCATTCGTTCAGCCCATATTCTCTCCATTTCCTGAATCTTTTCGAGATTTTTGTCAGCAAGATCATTCGACTCGGCCCGGTCTGTACCCAGGTTGTAAAGCTCCCAAGGCCCATCTACGATCGTCAATTCCTTGGTTTGGGGATCAAATGAGAATTCCTTCGCGGCCGAGACGATTTTCCAATCACCTTGCCGAAGCGCCCGGTTGCCTTCATGGTACCACCAAATATCTTGACGCATGACCGAGTTGTCGGAACCGAAAACGGGCGTAAGACTATAGCCTGGCAACGGCGGTGCTTCGCCGTCCCTTGAAGTACCTGTAACCTCTAGAATCGTGGGCACCAGGTCGATTACATGGCCCGGATTATGCCTGAGAGTGCCCCTTTCAGTGATCCCGGAGGGCCAATGTGCAATCAAAGGAGTGGAGATTCCGCCCTCATGAACCCAGGTTTTGTGTCGACGAAAAGGGGTGTTTGAATTGGTGGAACCACCGGGCCCCAGGCATAAATAGGTCGGGGCCGACCCCGGGGACGCGTTCGGATCATGGCCGTCGTCGCGGACCATGATCTCCGCGCTGGCACCATTGTCGGAAAAGAAGAAGATCAGCGTGTTATCAAATGCATTCATTTCTCGAAGTTGATCCAGCACTCTGCCGATATCCCGGTCCATGCGGTCTACCATGGCCGCATGGATCGCCATTTTGATTGATTGAAACTCCCGCTGACCTGGTGTAAGCTCATCCCACGATAGAGGCCTATTCACTTCATTAGGACCCAGTGTTTCAAGCGCATCAGGGAAGTCGTAGGGTGGCCCCAGCTCGCGTTCGACATTTGATAGTTCTCCGGAAATGATCCCCAAGTGGTTTAACCGCTCCCAGCGTTCTTGCCTGAGGATCTCCCAATCTTTTTTATATAAGTCTCGATACCGGTCTATGTCCTCAGGCCGGGCATGAAGCGGGAAATGAGGAGATGTGAATGCCAGGAAATGGAAAAAAGGCCTGTCGGAGTGATTTTGCTGATGGTCCTTAAGGCAATCTATAGCGTGATCCGCTATCGCAGTAGTTACGTAGTAGTCGGTACCGGGTTCCACGGCCGGTAGCGGTTGGTCGTCTTCAAAAAGTTTCTTCGGGTTAAAAAAACGTCCATGATCTGCCATCCAGTAGGAGCGGTCAAAACCATTCTCAACAGGCTTACCATCAATATGCCACTTACCGGAATGGTAGGAACGATACCCCTGGGTTTTCAGCATTTTAGGAAGTAAACGAGCCCATTGAGGGCGGTTGCCTGCACCCCCACGCGGAATGACACCCGGTATCACGTCTCTCCTGACTTGCTGAGCATAATAGCCAGTAAGTAGCGCAGCCCGGGTGGGCCAGCAACGGGCAGTATTATAAAATTGCGTAAACCTTATTCCCTGCTCAGCCAAACCATCAAGATTTGGCGTATTGATCTCGCCGCCATAACAGCCAATATCTGAAAAGCCAAGGTCGTCGGCCAGGATGATCAATACATTGGGCTTTTGAGCTATTACTGGGTACAAAAATCCCCCAAGCAGCGTGAGAGTCATGAAGGCGATGCACACCTGATTTTTCATCATAGGGCAGTTTATTTACATACCTAAGCCGGTTTTGGCATCCTCGGGTTCTGGATCCTTAGTATAGGGAGGACTTTGTAAAATTTCAAGCAAGTCCCTAATTATATGCCTATATTTAATCTCGAGGATAGTATCCTCTGGAATAGGGAAGTTGGCAGAACGGCCGCTAATGTATTTCCATATTCAAGATACCAAAGCTGATGATGAAATTGACACTCAAGGATCTATTGATCATTCTCACATTGCCGGTTGCTCTGGGCATGGGTGTTTCCGCCTGCCAGCCGGAGGAGAAGATCAGCTATAACGAACAAATCCGTCCCATATTCAATAAGAATTGCCTGCTTTGCCATGGCGGTATCAGGCAATTGGAAGGTTTTAGTCTCCTATTTCCCGAAGATGCGTTCAGCCCAACGGAATCGGGCAAATTGGCCATTGTTCCTGGTGATCATAAGAAGAGCGAGCTATACAAGAGATTGGTTCATCCGGATCCGGAAGAGCGCATGCCCCAAGAAGGTCATGCCCTGTCTGAAGAGGAAATAAATCTGATTGCTCAGTGGATTGATCAAGGTGCAGAGTGGGAAGATCATTGGGCCTACGTTCCTCCTACAGAGGAGGAGATACCCGATGTTAATTCTGATTGGGTGCTAAATGAGATTGACAACTTTATCCTTGACCGACTGGAGGAAGAGGTGCTCCAACCAGCCGAGGAAGCATCTTCGGCTACCTTGGCTCGAAGGGTCAGTCTTGACCTGACAGGACTTCCGCCCGACGCTGATGAGTTGGAGAATTTTGTGCAGAATCCAACTGAAGATGCCTACCAGGTCTTAATTGATCAGTTGCTGGCTTCTCCCCATTTTGGTGAACGGTGGGCGGCGATGTGGCTTGACTTGGCCAGGTACGCCGATTCTGACGGATACGAAAAGGACAATCATCGAAATATCTGGAGATATCGCGACTGGGTGATCAATGCATTCAACCGGGACATGCCATTTGATCAGTTTACCATCGAACAACTCGCCGGGGATCTTTTACCCAACCCCAGCCGTGATCAATTGATTGCTACCGCATTTCATCGGAATAGCATGACCAACAAAGAAGGTGGAACCCTGGACGAAGAATTTCGGGTGGCCTCGGTCATTGACCGGGTAAATACCACCTTTGAAGTCTGGCAATCTGCTTCTATCGGCTGTGTTCAATGCCACAGCCATCCTTACGACCCCATCAGGCACAAGGAATTCTATCAGGTGTTTGCCTACCTCAACAACACCCAGGACGCTGATCTGGCTTTGGACAAACCCAATCTACCGAACTGGAAAGAGGAAGATGCCGTGCGAATACGGGAGCTAATTGGCTATATCAGTGAACTGGACCCTAAGGCTCAAATAGCGGAAGATGCAATGCTTGAAGAACAGATCCGTCAGGCACTTTTTCCCAGGCTCATCCCTGAATCATGCGACGATTTCCAGGACATTATCCTGTTGGCTGATGGCAGGGCCAGCAATAACGTCCTGAATTTGAGCGCCGGTCTTGATGAGCCATTGTACCTTAAGTTCAGCAACATCAACCTCGATGGCCTTACCCACATCACCTACGATTTCTTAAGCAAGGGTGAAGCTGGCAGGATAGCGGTACGTCTGGATAACAAGGATGGCAAGGTTATCCAGCAAGTTGATTTTCCGGTAACAGCCCAAAGAACCAAAGTCCTCATAAGAGGCGATGCGGCCGACGGTTGGACGGAAACCTATAAACGCGAAAAGTATGACTTTAAGCCGCAGTCAGGCATACATGATCTTGTTTTTGAGCTGATAAACACCACAGCAAAAGCTCCTGACGGGGTGGTTGACCTGAGAGAGATAGAACTGCACTACAACGGCAGGGAAATGTTACCAGAATTACAAGAATATAAAGATGAGCTGACGGAACTACGGGCAAAAGCCGACCTCACCCCAATCATGAAGAAGAAGACCAACGGGTTCGAGCGGAAGACCAACGTGTTCGACCGGGGAAACTGGATGGTGCATGGAGAAGAAGTGCAGCCTGCCATACCACAATCCTGGGGAGGAGAAGAAATTGAACCCAACCGGCTTGCTTTCGCCACATGGCTGGTAAGCCCGGAAAATCCTTTAACAGCTCGAGTAATCGTGAACCGAATTTGGGAGCAGATCTTTGGGACCGGTATCATCCTAACTACCGAGGATTTCGGGACTCAAGGTGAGCCGCCAACGCACCCGGAATTGCTTGACCATCTGGCCCGGAGATTGATGGATAGCCATCAGTGGAGCTTGAAGGACCTGTTGAGGGAAATAGTTTCGTCTGCCGCCTATCGCCAATCCTCCAAACTTACAGCTGAAAAACTGGAAAAAGACCCCTATAATCGGCTCCTGTCTAGGGGACCGAGGTTCAGGTTATCCTCAGAGCAAATCCGGGACCAGGCTCTGGCAGTGAGCGGGTTGTTAAATCGAACCATCGGGGGAGAGAGCGTAATGCCTCATCAACCAGAGGGAGTTTGGCAGGTGGTTTACAACGAGCAGAAATGGGAAACCAAACCGGATCAGGGCCACCGGAGAGGGATATATACCTACTGGAAGCGTACTACTCCCTATCCCAGCATGGTTACATTCGATAGCCCAAGCCGCGAATTCTGTGTTTCCAGAAGAATTCGAACCAATACTCCGCTTCAGGCACTGGTGATGCTTAATGATCCGGTTTACCTGGAAGCAGCTTATGCTCTGGCCGAAAGAATGGAACAAGCCGGCGAGGACGTGCAATCAGGCATTAAGGCCGGGTATTATTGGGCAATGAGTCATAATCCCGACGACCTGACCTTAAAGTCCCTGGAGGATCTATACGAAAGGGCATCTTACGAAATTGAAGCGGACAAAATGAAATTTACACCTGCTTCCCTGAAGTATGGAAGCGATGATCACAGCGACAATTATCCGATGACAGTGGTGGCAAATGCCATTCTGAATCTCGACGGGTTTTTAATGAAGGAATAGCGGAAAAAAATGAAAAAGACACAACAGGAAGCTCATGAGGCCGTCGCTCAATTCCACACCAGACGGCATTTTATAAAAAGCTGTACGACCGGATTGGGTGGGATGGCCATGTCCTCCTTATTCGGATTCAATCTAATGGCCCGGGACTCAGGTGGAGTAGGAGCTGAGGAGGCAATCCTTGAAAACCTTGCCCATTTTGCCCCCAAAGCCAAAAGAGTGATCTTTTTGCACATGGCTGGAGCACCATCACAATTGGAGTTGTTTGACTATAAACCCGAACTGGAAAAATTGAATAATCAGCTATGCCCACCCTCATTGCTGGAGGGCAAGAGATTTGCCTTCATCTCCGGAGTGCCCAAAATGTTGGGACCTCAGGCGAAGTTCCAGCAGTATGGTGAATCCAGGGCCTGGGTGTCGGAGAACTTGCCTCACTTTTCAACAGTAGTAGATGATGTATGTTTTCTGAAAGCAGTACACACCGATCAATTTAACCATGCCCCAGCTCAGCTTTTTTTGTACTCCGGAAGCCCCAGATTGGGAAGGCCATCAATGGGCTCCTGGCTCGCCTATGGCCTGGGTTCTGAAAATGAAAATCTTCCGGGGTATGTAGTGTTGGTGTCGGGGGGTAAAGTCCCCAGTGCGGGGAAAAGTATTTGGGGCAGCGGGTTCCTCCCTACAGTATACCAGGGGGTCCAGTGCCGTTCCCAGGGGGACCCGGTGCTCTATGTTTCCGATCCGCCCTGGATGAACCGGGATTTGCGCGGAGAGGCAATCAAGACCATAAATCAGATCAATCAGCAACAATACGCGGAATTCCAGGATCCTGAGATCCTAACCCGGATAGCTCAGTACGAACTGGCCTTTAAAATGCAAATTTCCGTACCTGATGCTACTGACATTAATCAGGAACCGGATTATATCCATGAAATGTACGGTACGGAGCCGGGAAAGACCTCCTTTGCGAATAATTGTCTGCTGGCGCGACGTCTTGCTGAACGAGGGGTTCGGTTTGTTCAGTTGTTCCATTGGGGTTGGGATTCCCACGGGGATATATTACCCAATGGGTTAAATGAGGGATTCAAGGAGCGCTGCAAGGAAGCCGATCGACCTATGACGGCCTTGCTCAAGGATCTTAAACAGCGTGGTCTATTGGAAGAAACTCTGGTGGTCTGGGGTGCCGAATTTGGCCGGACTCCGATGAAAGAAAATCGAATAGGGATAGATGCTCCGTTTCAGGGCCGAGACCATCATAACGAAGCCTATACCATGTGGATGGCCGGCGGAGGAATAAAAGCGGGATACACCCACGGGGCGACCGATGAGATAGGATACTTTGGAATTGATGGCCAGGTTCACATTCATGATCTTCAGGCCACGATCCTGCACACCCTGGGCCTTGATCACAAAAAACTGGTTTACCGATTCCAGGGGAGGGACTTCCGCCTGACCGATGTCCATGGGAAGGTGGTTGAAGATATTTTGGCGTAGGTATTTAGTAATTCACATCACCAATCATCAATCCGATCAGCCCTGTACTCTACTATTGCAGGGCCTTAGATTTCCCTACAAACACCTAGCGATTGGAATGATAATGGACAAAGAGGGCTCGGTCGGTTATTTACGGGGCGTACCATACCTACTTGACCCTTTCAGGGCTCAGATCGGGATTTGGCTGCAAATATGGCCGGAGGCCATGGTTTAGACGCTGCTGTTGCAGGGCTCTAGTCCCGCTTGGTCATTCTTATAATTAATGATGAGGATGGCAAGAAGCCCCGAAGAGGCGAGGTCCCGTTTAGGAACAAACCTCTAAGCCCTGAATGCAGTAGCCAGGTCTCTTGTTCCACCTTCATTCCATGGTCAGCGCCTTCGGGTTCTCCACCCATGCCGCTCTCCTCACATTCGAGCTCAGTGAATCACCCTTGCCCAGTTCCCGCTCATAATCCTCCAGGTATCCTTTCAAACGTTCAACTATTTCCAAGTGCTGGGCTGCCAGATCCTGACTCTCTCCTATATCGGTATCCAGGTTATATAAGGCGGTGGGGCTAGCATCCGGGTCCTCACGGTCCACCAGCATTTGATGGTATTTCCATGGCCCGGAACGTACCGCTCTCAGTTCATTGGCAAAATAATAATAGAACCGCTCGTGGGGTGATTTAGCACCGGCTTGACCCGAAAGAACCGGCCAAATGTCCTTGCCGTCAATTACCCGATCCATGGGCAATTCAGCCCCAGCCAATTGCCCAAAGGTCGGCAGAAGATCCATTGCCGTTAGAAGCTGGTTGGATTCTGTCCCGGCTTTGATTTCCCCAGGCCACCAGGCTACGGTGGGTACCCTCATTCCACCTTCAAAAGTGGTCCCTTTCCGGCCTCTCAGGAGTCCGGCAGTGGCCAGGTCCGGACCCGGTCCGTTGTCGGTGGTGAATAGCACCAGTGTGTTGCTATCTAACCCGTGCCTTTGCAACGCAGCGACAATTTGTCCAACCGACCAGTCAATTTCGCTGATCGCCTGGGGATATAGATTGTCGCGGGTCTCGTAATCTATAAATCCATCTTCCTGGTTTAGGAGGGATCGGATTGAATCAGGGACGGTCTCCATAAAATCGGGAGACACATGCAATGGTGAATGCGGAATGGGATGGGGAACATAAATGAAAAATGGCCTGTCTTTGTGAGCCTCTATAAATTGAACGGTTCGTTCAGTGATGCGCTTGGTCAAATAGTCGGCGTCAGGTTCCATCTCGACCACCTTTTCTCCATCGAGCAATGGCAGTAAGGGGAAGTTCCAACCGTCTCGTTTACCCTGGCGGGGATTATTTGAGTGGATATCATGGCTGTAGGGAATTCCGAAAAATTCGTCAAATCCCTGCCGGGTTGGCAGAAACTCCGGCTGGTCACCGAGGTGCCATTTGCCAAAAATGCCGGTGGCATACCCTTGGGTTTTCAGGACCTCGGCGATGGTAATCTCATCTGGATTCAGGCCCTTGGGATCTGCAGCCAATGTCACCACAAAAGGTTTTCCATCTATAGACTGGCCTCCGTAGGTCATATCGACTCTTTTGGGGTAGCATCCAGTCATCAAGGCAGCCCGGGAAGGGGTACAAACCGGGGCGGCAACATAGAAGCTGGTCAACTTTATTCCTTGCTGGGCCAGTTTATCTATGTTAGGCGTCTTTACGTGGGTTGCGCCGAAGCAGCTCAAGTCCCCATAACCCTGGTCATCGGTAAAGATGATTATGAAGTTGGGGAGCTTTTGAGAAGTTGTGTCATTTTCCTTGTGACCTTGACGGCAGGAGATAGCAAGCAATAGTAGGGTTGATAATCTGAGGAGGTTGGGTTTGCTCATGGGTGCAAACGGTTTGGGTACTTGGTGAATTTAACGCTTGCCCGACCTAAAGTCAAATTGGAGGACTAATGCGCTACTAGGGGGTACAGGCAAAAATTTGATCCACTATTGGGTAAAATTGTCTGCAAAATCCCTTGGCCCCGCAGGGGCAGAGCACATTTTGGGGCCGGCAACGCTCGATCCGTTCAGGAGTTTCTTTGCCCTAGCCGACAGGTTTGAGGTTTTGAATTTTGCTTGTGTTTTGAGTTTGAGTTTACAATTTGTTAAAGCAATCTTGGCTGAAATCCTGAAGAAGCCGCCCTCTGGCAAGTTCTCATTTCCTGAGCTGTAGATCCTCAAATTCCGCGGACCCTCCCTCTACGAAAATTCCGAAAGGAAACGCGGACTTCTTGTATACCCTGAAGCTAGCGCACACCTGGTCTGCTACATAACATTCAACCGCGCTTCCCTTTCGAACCACCTTGACATTGTACCTGTGATCTTCAGGAATGAAAGCAAGGGGTCTTTCAACCAATGGATTGTTCTTCTCTTGCATGACAGCCTCTGGTGGCACCACTGGGTTCGGTCCTTTTACCATAAATGTTTCCCAGTGGAAATCCTGGTCCTGGGGCCATTTATTGAAAACAACCCGTTCCTGCAATGGATCAAGCTTAAGATAGAAACCTGAACCCATATCATCATCCGGCTCAATGAGAATACCGCACTTGGTACCATCAGGTTTAACGGTTATGATCGTTTCAAGTATCACATCATCACTATCATCAACGTTGATCAAGCCGTAGGTGTACTCATTTTCCGCCTCGATTATTACGCGACTTCCTTTAATTTTCCAACCGCCCCATTTTTTTTTTACAATATTGAGTATCTCACTCTCCTTGTAATCTTCGTACACCTCCGGTGCCAGTCGCATCGTAAGCGTACCATCTTTCAGAGATACTAATTCACGGGGAGAACCGAAGGTACCTCCCCAGGCAAAAAGGCCGTTATCCGACCTGTTCTGACGGAAAGGGATCCAAGCAAAAGTTACCCGGCGCTGCCCGTTGGAGGTTGACTTGGCGGCATAAAATCGTCGTCCCTCAATGGAATCCAACTTGCGCCGCTCCCAGGGACCATTCTGGTTTTTGGAGACGAAATAGGTGGTCTGCTGCTCTTCAGAAAAGCGGGAGACTACATAATACCAATAATCACCCAACTGAAAAATCTCCGGACATTCAGGGCAAAATGTTTGATGCTTCGGAAATTTAGAGGCCTGGGGCTCCTGCAATTCCCACGTTTCCAAATCGTCTGAGAACGCAAGGGCAATGCATCCTCTCGACCACAAGGGTCCTTCGTTACTTCTGGCTACAACAAGCATCACGAAACGATGATTTTCGTGATCCCAATACACGTAAGGATCTCGCCAGTCAAGGGTCTCATAATGCTCAGGATCAGCCTCCAAAATTGGATTATTATCTATTTTCCTCCAGTGCAATAGATCCTTACTAACCGCCTTGCATATGTTTTGCTGACGCTTATGTGGGTCGTAACCGGTATAAAAGAAATGGAAAAGGCCCTCCCGCTCCATCACAGAGCCTGTCCAACAGCCTGACTGATCCGCGTCGCCAGCCTGGCCAAGCCCGAAGCAGTCGGGCAACTCCTCCCAACTAATCAGATCCTTGGATTTGACGTGGGCCATTGTAGTCATAGAGCGTTCAATTGGGTCCCAAGCACCTAATGGTGGTTTGAGATAAAAAACATGCCATTCACCATCGTGGTAGAAAGGCATGGCGTCCCCTACACAATCTCCATCTGTAGGTTTGAATCCTAATAATCTCATAGTGATCGGTGCAAAGTGAATTTCATGACCGAATCGATTTATTTTCAATATAGATGGGTTGAGTTGTGAATCAAAGCTCAGGGTCCTTGATGGTTCTCTGACGTAAAGGTGATGATTCCATCCTCCTCCATCAAAGTCTCCTGAAAGGGACTTTGATGTATTGCAATTTCAGAGTCCCTGAATGGTCCTCTGAAATAAGATCTAGGGGAACCCACGAGACTCTGAGCAAGCTGCGTATGGCATAAGGACATCCCTCCTCTGCTCAAAAATTCCCTTTGAGCAGATTACATATCATTTGCTTATCTTTTGAACAAAAAATTCAATGAAACAAGCCAGCATCGATCTTCCCGGATCCCGCCGGACAAAGAGAGCTATCCATAGCGATTGGCCTCAACAGTCATTTGCCTTAGTCTTTCCGGTATTACTGGCCACCATCATACTCATCAAATGCCAACCGCTTGCCGACACTGCTCAAGAGGAAGCACGCCCCCCTAATATTGTCATCATTTTCACCGACGACCAGGGCTACGGAGATCTCGGTTGTTATGGTTCCGAGACCATTCGGACTCCCAGAATCGACCAACTGGCTAAGGAAGGCACCCGCTTTACCAGCTTCTACGCCCAGATCGTTTGCGGCCCTTCCCGATCAGCATTACTTACCGGCCGCTATCCCCTGCGTAGTGGCGGGTGGTCAATGCCGGCCAGTGAAATAACGATGGCCGAATTACTTCAAAAGGCCGGCTATGTAACTGGCTGCATAGGCAAATGGGACGTGTCCAATCGCAGGGACATTATCGAACGTATGCCCAACGCCAAAGGCTTCGATTATTATTGGGGAACTCTGGGTGCTAACGATGACGCCAGTGTGGTTTTTCATCACAACAACAATGAAGTGGACAGCACAACCAGCATGGCCAGCCTTACCCGTATCTATACCGACAAGGGCATCGATTTCATCCGGCAAAACAGGGAGAAGCCTTTTTTACTTTACCTGGCCCACACCATGGTGCATTCAGTGATCAACGCATCGCCAGAATTCAAGGGAAAATCCAAGGGTGGTCTATATGCCGATTGCGTGGAGGAACTGGACTACCACACAGGACGCGTGTTGGACGCAATTGATGATCTGGGCCTGGCTGATAACACACTGGTCATTTTTACCACTGATAATGGGCCCTGGAACAATATGGTGGAAATTCTTAGCGAGAAACACGATGGGGCCATAGCCTGGGGTTCATCCGGCCCGTTGAGGGAAGGGAAAGGATCCACATATGAAGGAGGGCTTAGGGTCCCTGCCGTGGTGCGCTGGCCGGGTAAGGTGCCTGCCGGGCGAGTGAGCGACGCTATTTTTTCGACTTTGGACTTCATGCCGACGTTTGCCAATCTGGCTGGATATGAAATGCCATTAGATCGGATCATTGACGGCGTGGATCAGACCGAATTACTTCTTGGCCAAACTGAAAAAGGCGCCAGGGAGGATTTTTTCTACTTCTGCCTAAACGAAATGCATGGTGTCCGGGCAGGAAAATGGAAGCTAATTCTTCCCGGACGCCAAACTTTCTATGAATATGTGGATGACAGGGGGTCAAATGAGACCGAGTTGTATGATCTTGATTCCGATATTGGAGAGTCCACCAACGTTGCCGGCGAATACCCGGAATTAGTCCAGCAACTGCTTGAAAAAACCAAGGGCTTCGAATGGCCCCAGGATATGCAAGAGCACCAGATATTTCTGAAACCGTGAATGGCGATCAGCATGAGACTGTTACGCGGAGTCTGAACCATCCCGGTTTGCCAATTCACATCTTTGCGATTTTTGTAAGGCTGCTAGCTGCTTTGCAAGAACTTAAATCCAGGTTTCACGCGAAGCTCGTCACGTCTTAGGCGGAGCTCGCCAAGTTTTAAGCAGAGTTCCTTTAGGAGACCCTGGCGAATCCTGGCATCTCTATCTATTAATCACGAGCGACGGATCAACCGGATAGCGGCCAAATTCCCTTCCATATACTGCAATGCCCCCTTCTCCTTTGGTTTCGAGCCGCACCAGCAATTCCCCTTTTTCAATGACTGCATCGATGGTTGGCTTGTCAAGGGGCACTTTAAGCAAATATCCATAGGATCCCGCCTCCCTCAATTTCCGATCTTGTAGCTGGTGATGCCAGGATAATACGCCCTTATGATCTGCCGGGTCATCGGCCAACCTTGTCGAATGGACCACAGCGCCGTTAATACTTATAGAAATTTCGGACGGAAATTTAGTTTCATCGGTCATCGGGTAGGAATTGGGGTTGGCGCTCGGGGCCACAATGGAGCCTTTCATAAAATCCTGATTTCGCTGATACTCCTCCTGATCCTTAACAAATAGTTCTTTAGCCGATACCTCGACCAGAAAATAGGCCTCTTTTACTCGTTTTGTGGCCATCTCAACTGGGATCGGAATTAGATATTCAAAGAACCCCTCTCCCGCTCCGTTCACCTTCTTGCCTTCCATGACGTTCCATTGTTTCTTGCTCCATTCGGCATTGATAAAATTATCAGGCGGCGTGCTCAAGGCCGTCATCTTAGCTATTTTTGCATCTGATTTTATTTCAAAATGCATAAAATTCCGGTGCAACGTTTTTCCTCCGGGCTCGGTCACTACTAACTTTAATGTAGCCAGTCCGGCAACATCCGGAACCCTCAAGCTCAGCGGATCCAGTGTTTTCTGCATCCAAGGTACGTACGGGACCTTGAGGTTGCCCGATAGGTTCTCCTCAGTTTCGCCAATATAGTTGGTGGTAGAAAGGTCATACGAAATGGTAAGGTCCTGACCAAGATCCTCTCCGGTCATAATAGACAGGTACAGGGGAACAACTACTTCCTCTCCCCCATTTACAGTTTTGCAGATTTCTATTCCGGTGGACAAATAAACCGCCGAATGCATATCATTTAGGCTCATACCCTCGACGATTGAGCCCATTCCGGTATCCTTCTCGGTCCGATCAAATCGCCAGTAGCCGTTCCACTCATTGATGACGTCGTGGTGTTCGGTATAGAGCCAACCTCCTACTTTGGGGTATTTTCTAAACGTGTTCATCATCCGGTGGTAGTCCCAACTCCAGTCCACGTCCCCCGCGCTACCATCATAGCCCCAGACATTTCCGCATTCTGAGTTGATATTCGGTTGAACACCCTGTTTAAAGCCATCTTCAAAATCAAAGGTGGAGCCCTCAAATGTGCTGTCGGTCAGGTTCTTCAGATAATCCTCCCATGCCCAGCCCGGTAGGTAACGGTGCCAGGAATTTATGTCGGTTACGGTATGTCCCCACCCGCAACAAATCGAGTTGTCCTCAATAAGCCTGGTTTGGTCCAGGGATTTGGCCAGGTAGTACATCGAGACTACCCATTGCTGGGTTTCGGAGTGATACTTCCTTATTCCTCTGCCATTTTCGTCTTTCCCATGTATCCGGTACAAACCCCAGGTTTCATTAAACAGGACATAGGAGAATATAGATGGATGATTAAAATCCCGCTTGATCATTTGGCGAAGCGTATACTCAGATTCCACCTGCATCTTTTCATCGGGCTCACCCCAACTGTTGGGCAGATCTTCCATAACCAGCAAGCCCAGCTTGTCAGCCCAGTACAATTTCCGGGGGACTTCCACTTTGATGTGGGTCCGTATTCCATTCAAGCCGATCGATTTGCTCCGCATGATCTCCTCCTGAAGAAATTGATCGCTTGGAAAGCTATAAAACCCCTCTGGATGATAAGATTGATCAAGAGCCAACTGCATGTATACCGGCTCATTGTTTAGGGCTATATACGGATATTCGGTCCCCGGCAGATCGACAACTGAAATCTTCCGCATGCCGAAATAAGATCTCAGTACATCCTGTTCCAGGGTAGCCTCGACTTCGTACAAGTAGGGATCTTCCAAGTCCCAGAGTCTTGAATTCGGTACGGGAATATCAAACTTCACCTTGCTCTTTCCGAAGGGCATAATACCCTGATATTCAATTTTTTCACTGGGTGTGCTAATAATTAACTTTAAAGAAAGGTCTCGTTGAGCAACTTCTGGCAGATAGGCTGCAACCCCAACGGTACCATTATCAATATCCGGGGAAAAGTGCAGCGCGTCCAGGTAATCCGTGCCCCTAGCCTCCAAATATATGGTCTGCCAGATCCCACGGGCATTTCCATAGCCCTGCTTGCCATACAAGGTGAAATCCCGGCGGGCATCGTCAACCCGGATGACCAGGTTCTGCGATTCACCATATTTCACCAGTTTGGTTAGTTCGAAGGAAAACGGTACATAGCCACCCTGGTGCCTGCCTAAATAGGTCCCATCGAGCCAAACCGTAGTCTCCCAGTCGGATGCACCAATGGTGACAAAGATTCGTTTTCCTTCCCAGTTCTGGTCTACGCTTATTTCGCGTTGATACCATCCAATATCCGCCTCATCTTTCACGCCCGATAAACTTGATCCCCAGGGAAAAGGCACCATGATCGCTCGATCAAAATTAGTATCTCCCGTCGTCCATCCCTCCTTGACCCCCTTGTCCTCAGGGTCGAATGCAAAGGCCCATTTACCATTCAGGTTTTGCCAGTGGTCTCTTTGGAAATCCGGACGGGGATGTTCAGCCAAAGGGATCTCCTGCGAGTGAATGGATAGGTGCACCAATAGTGTCAGGAGAAAGGCCAAATTGAAAATTTTAAAATGATTCATCGTTTTGAAAATATCATTAATAAGCGTTACCTCATATTTCAATCAAACATTCTTAATGTTTGCGGTCCAATTCAATCGTAGAGCCTACGGATACAGTTTATTGAATTCCTTGATCCATGCCTGTGCCATCAAGTGAGCCCCTCCGGGTGATGGATGCACGCCATCGGGACACCAGACAGTAACAGGTGCTTCCCGCAGTGCCTCATCAAAGACCTTTTGAAATGGAACAAACGCAGCCTTAAATTCACTGGCAAGCTTTGCGGCTGTTTTTTGATACTCTGGAAATTCTGCTTTCCAACGATCTGTAATAGCAGATCCACCCCAAACCGCAAAGGGTTCACAAATCATTATTCTTATACCAGGGACTTCCCGTTTCGTGCGGCTTAGGAGATGCCTAAAGTCACTCCCATAGGTTTCTACCGTACCAGCATAATGCCCATTTACCATATGCCAGTAATCATTTACACCGATTAGTATGCTGAGCACATCAGGCTTGAGCATTATGGCATCTTCGTTCCATCTTGCGGCTAATTGGTGCACCTTGTGGCCTCCCACGCCCCGGTTGTATATTGAAAAATTGCCAACTGAATTTTCTGCGAGCAGCTGTGATGCCGCTAGGTAGACATAACCGGTACCCATTCCTCTGCTTGAATTGGCATAATATTGGTCCCGTGATCGTCCTGCATCCGTAATGGAATCTCCCTGAAATAGAATGGTGAGGTCCTTGGCTGGCGGTGCCTGGGCCGCAACGGCAATATTCGGTGTCGTAACAGGATACGCCAGAGCTAGTGAAGCTAAAGAACTATTCCGTATGAATCTTCTTCGATTATGGTTCATAGACTTAATGTTAGTGGTGGATAATCATCCCGCCGAAAATGCTCTGCTAATCCATTTTTTGTCGGCGCTGAAAAGAGCTTTGTCAATAGTTGGTTGTCTTATACATAAGCTTAAGTTCTGGCGAATTTGGTCTGAACGTTTGATTCGAGTTTCAGTCATCTACTGACTGGCCCACCAATAAGCGAAATTTCCATCCACTGTCATCTACAAGGCTTGTTTTAGCGGGTAGATTCTGGTCCCCTCTTCCCTCCGGGGAAGTCGAAAGGTAAGGCCTGGTTTGCTTCATCAGCACACCGATCGTGCCTTCTGCAGGGTCGGCAAAATACTGGGTATTGAAGTAGCCACCCCAATCGAAAGTACCGGTGCTGCTCCGGCCGCCCATATCCTGGCCATCCTCGGTCAAGACGCCAAATGCCAATCCGTAGTGGCGTCCGCTCCCTTCCCATAAATCGCCAACTTGATTGCCCATCATAGATTGTATGGTAGTCCGACTAAGGATCCTAATCCCATTTAACTCTCCACCATTGAGATACATTTGCAAAAAAGTAGCATAATCCTTTGCGGTACTCGATAGACCAGCTCCCCCTGAATAGAATCTCTTTGCTCCTTTCGCCGGATAATCAGGATCATAAAACGTGACCGGAAGGCGTGTCCATTGACCCTTATGATGCATTTGTACCGGAACAAGACGGTCGGCATTCTTATCCGGTTGATAAAACCAGGTGTCATCCATTCCAAGCGGATCAAACAAGCGCCTTCTCAGGAAATCATTGAAGGGCATACCGGACATTACTTCGATAAAATAGCCCAAGACATCGAGCCCTTCACTATAAACATATTTTTCGCCGGGATCATGATGTAAGGGCAGCTTGGCTAATTTTTTTATATTCTCTTCTATAGCAATATCTTCAGTGGTAAACAGATCCGTAATGCCCGCCTTGTGAAATATCATTTGAAAGCGCTCGTCACCATCTATGACCCCGTATCCGATTCCGGAGGTATGGGTAAGCAAGTGACGAACCGTAATCTCCTTAGAAGCCGGCTCGGTAGTATGTGTTGTATCCCGGTATTGAAAGGCTTTGAGCACCCTTGGATTTTTGAACTCAGGAATGTGCTTGGAAATGGGGTCATCAAGCCGAAACTTGCCTTCCTCCCACAGCATCATTACAGCCGTAGCGGTTATAGCTTTACTTTGGGACGCGATGCGGAACACATCATCGGGCTTTAATTTCCGGTTAGATCCGTTGTCTGCCATGCCAAATGCTTTGTGATACACGATTTTTCCGTTCCGGGCCACCAGCGCTACGACACCGGGAATGCTGCCAGCCATAATCGCGGCATTGCACATAGCGTCAATCCTTTGCAAGCGTTCTTCGGACATGCCGACACTTCCTGGTGAGGCATTGGCAAGCTGGGGAGACTGTTTCAGGGACTTGGTTTGTGAGGATGCTGTCAGAGACAGACACAAAAACAGGATTACAGGCAAGGTTTTCACAGTCAAATTGTTGGATTTTAGTCTAATTGGCTGCTATCCAAACCGCCATTTCTCCAATTTCCCGATGGGCCCAGGCATAATAAGGAATCGCCGAAAAGGGAACTTCTTCCTGCGATCCTTGCCCTTTGCCCTTGATGGTTCCCAAGCCGTCAAACAGCTCAGGATCGAATGCATATTCAAAGTCATCGGATTCCGAAAGGGTCAAATTCAAAATGCCCCCCGGATTGTCCACCTCCTCGGCACAATACACTAATGGACCACGTTCCAAGGCCATTTTCCCATTATTGGCCTCAACCAGTTCATGACTTACCACCTTCCGCACCCGCATCTCGACCATAACCTCAATTCGATCGTCTTCCTTCCATAGTCTATTCTTCAAGGTTATGTAACCATCTTCGGCCGTTGCCTCAGCCATTTCTCCGTTTACAGACACGACCACCGAAGGCTCATTGTTATCGACATATTGATACAAATCGCCGGACATGACTTCGTTACGGGCCCATCCCGGCACTCTCAGTTTAAAGGTTGCTGGAATCTCTTCCTGGTTTTGAATGATAAGCTCGATTTTACCATCCCAGGGGTAGTTTGTGTTTTGAACTAGTTTGAGAGTTTGATCACCTACTGAAACCTGAGCTTCATTTCCAATGTATAAATTCACATATACCTCCTGCCCTCTGGTAGAATAAATATATCCCGGAAGGGAGGGAATAACCCTTACCACATTTACCGGGCAGCAGGAACAATCAAACCAGGGAGATCTGCCACATACTCCCTGATTGAACTTAGAGACTCCATCCACCTCCAGCGGATTAGGATAAAAGAAGGTATTCCCCTCGAACGAAACTCCGGCCAGGAAGCCATTGTATAAAGTCCTTTCAAATACATCCATATATTTTGCCTCCCCACTTCGCAAAAACATCCGGTGGTTCCAAAACATTAGAGCAATGGCCGCACAGGTCTCGGTATAGGCGGTGCCATTGGGCAGTTCATAAGCCGGGCCAAAACCCTCATGTTGCGGCTCAGCACCAATTCCGCCGGTGAGGTAAATTTTTTGGTGCACAATGTCCTTCCAGATCTTATCCAAGGCCTCATCATAACCGCTCTCACCGGTCAGAGCCGCTACATCGGTAGCTCCAGAATAGAAATAGCCGGCTCGAACGGAGTGACCTACTGCTTCCTCCTGCTGGGCTAATGGTTTATGATCCTGCTGATATTTGCCTGCATGTTTACCTTCGAAAAGATCATGGCCCTCTGCGTTACCTCTTTGATCCACAAAAAACTTGGCCAGATCCAGGTATTTTTGTTCTCCTGTGACCCGATAAAGTTTTACCAGGCCAATTTCTATTTCCTGGTGCCCCGGTACTCCCATGTTTTTTCCAGGACCGAATACCTGGTCGATGAGATCTGCATTCTTCAGGGCCACGTCCAGCAAGCTTCTTTCCCCTGTAGCCTGATAGTGGGCAACGGCAGCCTCATACAGGTGCCCCACATTATACAGTTCGTGATAAGTCTTGAGATTAGTCCACCTTTCCTCCCCGCCTCCATCGGCCGCTTTTGAAGGATCAATGGTGCGATTGGTATACAGATAACCGTCATCTTCCTGAGCTGCAGCTATCTTGGCGATCAGATCATCCAGGAAGGCGTCTAATTTGGGATCATCATGGACCTGCAGAGAATAGCTTGCCCCTTCGATCACCTTGAATACATCCGAATCGTTGAAAAATATCCCTTCAAATTCCCCCTCTTCCAGGCCACCGGCAATGGCGAAATTTCTTAACCTGCCGGTTTCTTCACATTTCTGGAAATTATATGGAATGGTGATCTTTCGATTGGTTTCCAGGCGTGGCGCCCAGAAGTTATCGGTGATGCTTACTTGGGTAAAGGACACCGGTTCAATAGGATAATCTAAGGTAGTCGGCTCTTCGGCCTCAACATGGGCCTCATTGGAGACATTAGCCCCGCACGCCCACAGGTACATAATGGCAGCAGCAATTGGAGTGGACTTAAGGGCGGAGGTTAAATTAACGCTTAACATTAGTGATCCTCTTTTTTGAGTGAAAATAAGAACTATTCAATACAAAATTGAATAATCTTCAAATGGAATTCACACTTATATAATACTCCTCATTTAGTTATTCCTTCCAAAACTGGAAAATATAAAATGTCGGGATTAACTTGATGTAAAATGTCAGGATAAACATGAATGTAAATTCATGATCACCCTTGCCTATTACTGGCAATTGGACCTTATCGGTCGTTTCCATCCGCTGCTGGTGCATTTTCCGATTGGCTTATTGATCGGCGCGTTGATGATGGAATGTTGGTCCCGGCTCCGCAAAGAGGGCCCAAACTATAGCGGAATGGTCTATCTGGGGGCCTTTGGTGCAGCGCTTTCAGCTATTATGGGTGCCATGCTCAAAGCTTCCGGGAATTATGAAGGTGATCTGGTCGATCAGCATCAGCTGGTTGGTTATTTTACGGCCGGGCTTTCACTGGCGACAGCGTTCCTCTATTGGCGTCGGGAACGTTTGCCGGCTCATCTGCCTTTTATTGGTCTGATAACGAGTTGTTTGAGTGTGAGCTTAGCCGGTCACATGGGAGCCAGCATTACCCATGGCGAAGATTACCTGACTTCTGCTATGCCGTGGAATCAGCGAGAAAAGATCGATCCCGATCTGTTGCAGACATTTCACGGCTACTCGGCAGCGGATTCATTTCCCCAAGATCAACTGGACCGGCTAAGCCTGGAGATTAGAGCAACGTTCGCGCACAACTGCAACAAGTGCCACAGTACGGCAAAACGAAAAGGCGGCCTGGCATTGGATCACAAGAAAGGCATTTTTGCCGGAGGTGACAATGGCCCCGTGTTCGCCAGTGGCAGCGCCGGGGACAGTGAAATGATGCGTCGTTTGCTGCTTCCCCGCACCCATGATGAATCCATGCCGCCCGAAGGGCGAATTCTGCCCGAGGAAGAAATCGAATTGATCCAGCTTTGGATCGATCACGGCGCCCATTGGTTGGATGATTCATTGGAAATTTTCCGGGAGGCTGAGCTTGCCCTGAGACAACCTGCTTTACCGAAATCAAGGGCGGAATACGATCATCCGATCGATCGATTCGTCAACAATTATTTCCAGGAGCAAGGCATTTCCTGGCCCCAAATAATAGATGACCGGCGATTTATCCGCCGGGCGTACCTGGATATCACCGGGTTGTTACCCCCATCAGAAGCCGTTCAAAATTTTATAACCGATAAGGCTTCAGGAAAAAGGAACGACCTCATCAAGCGCTTGTTTACCGATAAGGAAAACTACGTTCTTCATTGGCTGAGCTTTTGGAATGACCTTTTAAGGAACGATTATTCCGGAACCGGATTTATAACAGGCGGCCGAAAGCAAATCACCGAATGGCTTTACCAATCACTATTAGAAGGGAAGCCCTATAACCAGATGACCGCTGAATTAATCGACCCTCAACCGGAATCCGAAGGCTTTATCAAAGGAATCAAATGGAGAGGCGTCGTCAACGCCAGCCAGCGAACCGAGCTCCAGGCCGCGCAGAATATTTCACAATCCTTGCTAGGCGTTAACCTGAAATGTACATCCTGTCACAACAGCTTTGTTAATAACCTTACGCTCGATGAGGCTTATGGCTTTGCCAATATTTTTGCCGAAACACCCATTGAGATCTATCGGTGTGATAAATCGACGGGTCGAATGGCTACCACCTCATTTCTATACCCTGAATTGGGACAAGTTGACGCCGACAGTTTGAAAGAGCGGCTCCGCCAATTAGCTAAGACCATCGTTCAACCGGCAAACGGTCGCCTTTATCGGACGGTGGTAAACCGTTTTTGGGACTGTTTATTTGGGCGTGGAATCGTTGCCCCGGTTGACGAAATGGACAACGTGCCATGGAGCCAGGATCTATTGGATTGGCTGGCCTTCGATTTTATCAAAAACGGTTATGACCTCCGGCAATTACTGTTGCAGATCATGACGTCCAAGGCTTATCAGCTTCCTGCTGTAGCGTACCCATCCCCCGAATATCTGGCCTCTCCGAAGTTTGTCTTTAGAGGGCCAACAGTCAGGTCCCTAACGGCTGAACAATTTGCTGACGCTTTTGGCCAGATCTTAACCCCCATGTATCCCGGAGTGGCGTTTGATCCCAGCGGTCGTCAGATAGATGCAGAGTGGATTTGGCACGAGGAAATTGAACTGGACCGGAGAGTATTGCCTAAGCCCGGAACCCGATTCTTTCGCAAGGCATTTTCACTGGATCAGGTGCCGCCCATTACGGCTGCAAAGGTGTTAATAACGGCCGATGAAGCTTTTACCCTGTATGTCAATGGCAAAATGGTCTCGGAAGGAATGGACTGGCGTAAAGTGCACCGACTCGAGCTTCCATCAGATCTTCTATATGAAGAGAACATAATTGCGGTGGTCGGAGTTAACGGCGGAGCGATTCCCAATCCTGCCGGCCTATTATTCTCCTTGCGATTGCAGTATCCGGACGGGACCCACCAAGTGGTGTATTCTGATTCAAGCTGGACCACTTCGGATACCATGATTGAACAATGGAACGAGCTATCTTTCGACGATAAGAGCTGGAAGCCGGCCTGGACTAGCGGTGCCCTCGAAAAGAGCTATTGGGGTAGTCTGTTGGATTTTACATATGAACCAGATTCTGTAAGCTTACCGTTTGCCAGGGCCTCGTTGGTTCGGTTGGATAATTTTATGAAAACCTTGAGCCGCCCGGTACGCGAAAATGTAACCACCCAACGCAACAGGCAGGTTACGCTCCTTCAATCTTTGATGATGAACAACAGTGCATTCCTGCATGAAAATATTGCTCGTGCGGCTTCTAAGTGGATGGAAAAAATGGGACACAATCCAGAGGGTATGTTGGATCAGCTTTATTTAGAAACTATGGGTAGAGGACCCACGCCAGAGGAAAAGAAGTTACTTTTGACACAATTGGACACGGAAGGCAAGCTGGAGGCCCTCGAAGATATTATCTGGGCCATAATCATGCTTCCAGAATTTCAATTGATATAAAACAACCTGCAATAATGAATCAGCAAGATCTGTCCCGGCGGCAATTCCTATATAAAATGAATCAGGCCGGTCTAGCGGCCATGGCGGCCAGTGTTTCTACAGTCCCCTTCCTGTCCTCTTGCGGCAGCGGGGGAAAGATAGAGGCAACAGCCGACACCGTTATCCTTTTGTGGATGGCAGGCGGCATGTGCCACACTGAAACTTTTGATCCCAAAACCTACACCCCTTTTGAGAAAGGGACGGACAGCAAGAATGTTTTAAGCACATTTCCTTCCATTCCAACAGCAGTGGATGATCTATTCTTCTCAGAGGGTTTGGCTGAAATTGGTAAGGTAATGAACAAGGGTACGCTCATACGTTCATACCGCGCTGCCGATTTGGGTCATATCCTGCACACCCGGCACCAATACCACTGGCACACCTGTTATGAACCGCCCCAATCGGTTCAGCCGCCTCATATTAGCTCCTGGATTGCCAAGGAGTTGGGTCCGGCGAATCCGGTTATTCCTCCTTTTATCGACATAGGCCAGCGTTTTACGGTGGGTGAAGGAGAAGAATTGAAAGCCTTTCACTCGGCCGGGTTTCTGGGATCGGAATTTGGTCCTTTTTCTATTCCGGACCCAAAAAGAGGCTTGGACAATGTGAAACCTCCAGCAGGTATGGATTCCAGGCGATTTGAAAGCCGGAACAAGCTATATGAAGAGTTAGTGGAGCAAAGTCCTTTTGAAGAATTTGGCAGTACGTATCAGCAAGAATCACTGACCAGATCGATGGAAAGAGCTTATCGGTTACTTAAGTCACCGGATGCTGCCGCCTTTGATCTACATCAGGAACCCCAGGAGATCTATGATGTCTATAACACGGGTCGTTTTGGCCTGGGATGTTTACTTGCTCGTCGTTTGGCCGAAAACGGTGCCAGGTTTATTAGTGTCACTACGGAGTACGTGCCATTCCTGGGATGGGATACTCACGAAAACGGGCATACGCGATTGGTAGGTATGAAAGCCCAGATTGACCGGCCGGTAGCCCAGCTTATTCAGGACCTGGATGAGCGGGGGATCCTGGATCGTACAATGGTCATTCTTGCCAGCGAATTTAGCAGGGATATGCTCCTTGAAGGTCGACCTGGACTCACAGTCAAGGATCAAGTGGAGGTGCCTGATCGGGTCGAGGAAATGAAACACTACGGAATGCATCGCCACTTCACTGATGGCTGTTCTATTCTAATGTGGGGCGGGGGAATTAGAAAAGGACACGTACATGGACAGACGGCAGATGAACGGCCCTTCAAAGCAATTACGGAGCCAGTGTATATCGATCAGATCCACCAGACGGTTTACCATGCGCTTGGCATTGCACCCGAGACAAACTACGAAATCGAAAAAAGACCATTTTACACCACCCCGGATGGCAAGGGAGAGGTACTGAGGGAGATATTGGCTAAGGAATTGGTTAGTGCCTGATCGAGAATTGAGTGTTGAGGTTTCACGGTGGACAGAAGAGAGGCTGCCGCACTTTTGTAAAGCTTTGTTCACAAGAGATCCGATGATCCCTCTTTGCCTCTGTGGCACTCCCCAGTTAAGCATTGCTAGTAGTCGTTTGAACTACTGGGTAACCACAGAAAATACAGAGGTTGCCGGAGATGCCAGAGGGTTATGATTCAAGGCCAGGACCTAGAATTCCTTCTCAAGTGTTAAATCCATTTCCCAATCATCGGTACGAAATGATGATGCCGGCAATCCTTCTGTATTGAACAAATTTGGCTCTGCGATGTTATCCCAGCCAAAACGGATGGCCACCGGATCCTTGATCCGTTTGTTCCATACTTCAATAGTATTGCCTGTTATTTTAGCCCTGGAAGAGATAAACTGCTTATCCTCTCCGGCAATTTCAAAGTGCGTCAGCTCACCACCCTTTGCCACTAATCCATTTTCCGAATAATCGAAGTAAAGGCGGATTTTCTTACCTTCTTTTTTCATTTCTTTGAAAATAGGACCAGAATAAAGCAATATCACTTTTGCCATAGGTTTTAGCCAAAGCCCACTGGGCCAAACGATATCCGACATCTTGCTTATTCGTGGGATGGATATCATTAATATCTCCAATATCACTGATCACTACCATGCCTGTATTGGGTACTGACAAGGATTTTAGTTGCGCTTCCCTCAAGAGTACACCTACATAGGGCGTGTCATATTTATAAGGGGCAATTTGTACATAATAAAAGGGGAACTCCTCTTCCCATTCCTCTCTCCAGTTCTTGATCATATTTGGAAAAAGTTTACTATAACTCACTGGGGATGTTGTATTGCTCTCACCCTGATACCAGATAACCCCTGCAACGCTGAATGGAATAAGCGGGGCGATCATTGCATTAAATGCTAAACCAGGCTTTGAGGGCCACGAGTCATGCACCCTTAATTTAGTGGTGTTTTCTGATAGTTCAGAATCATCCTCAATCACTTCGGCGGATGCCCATACTTCAGCTGCCGTTCCTCCCCAACTGGAGTGGATCAAACCAACTGGAATATTTAGATTTTTGCGTAATTCTCTCCCAAAAAAATAGCCTGTCCCACTAAAGGTATTCATAGTTTCAGGTCCACATTCTGTCCAGGTACCGGTAATATTTTCCTGCCTGGTATCCGACGTGGCCTTCTCTACATCGAACAGGCGAATGTTGGGATAATTGGAATTTTTAATTTCATCTTCCGCATTGTTGAATGAGTAAGAGTGTGTAGCGGAGGATTCCATATTGGACTGGCCGGAGCATATCCACACTTCACCGATCAGTACATTTTCCAACACCAGTGTATTTTGTCCCTGAATGGTAAGAGTATAGGGCCCTCCAGCTTGGGGAGTTGGCAATAAAGCTTTCCATTTAGCATTCCGGTCTGCTTTGGTCTCCACGGTTTGACTGTTCCAACTCCCTGTTATTTTTATTATATCAGTTGGATCCGCCCATCCCCATACGGCTACGTCTTTGTTTTGCTGCAAGACCATGTTTGAGCTGAAAATAGCTGGAAGCCTTACGTTGGCTTCGGTCTCGGAATAAATAAAAACCGACGAAATGAAAATCGTTAAATAAATCAGTGCGTGTTTTTTCATGGATGATTATTGTTAAATAAATCAAAAAAAGATGATGATATCAATTGGGCTAAATCCATTTTGATGGCTTACTTATCAAAAAAGGCTAATCGCCGAACAGCTCCTTAAAGGCTGGTAAACTGGCCCTAAATCCATCTTCAAAACTACCATTTTCGGGTCTGTAAACACTTTCGAGAGAAATCGCTTCTTGATAATCATCTTGTTTCAGGGCTTTCGCAATGTCTTCCAGATAAGGGGCCATATGTCCTGTACTGAATTCTGTACAGACAACAGTGGCTTTTGCGATATCTACCAGGCTATCTTTGAGATGAATATGCCCGATAAAATCACTTTTGACCGAATCATATCCGTCGGGCCAAGGTTTCTCATTACAGTAAAGACTGTTACAAGGATCCCAAAGCAATTTCAGTCTGTCTGTTCTCAAGTGATCAATTAGCTTACGAGCCAACCAGGCCGAGGTAATCATGGCATTATTGCCTGTTTCAACCACCAGGGTAATGTCTTCATCTTCCGCGATTTGTACCGGCTGTTCCATCAGACTGAGGAATTTATCCCATGCTCCGGTAGAGACATTCCATTCATCTGCGCCATGGCTTCCAAATAGTATCATTTCCTTGCGGAAACTCATGATACGAACCAGAGGACAATTCAACGATTTGGCCATTTCAATACACCGTTTAAGGGCATCGATATGGGCAACATAGGCAGGACTGTCCAACCCAAGCCCGCCTAAGGCAAGGCCGCCAAAGATATGCCGGCTGATGCAGGAAACCTTCACGTCATGTGCCTTGACAAGTGCTTGTATGCTGGCAATCTCTTTATCACTGTGGTCTCCAACTTCTTTATCCCATATAAACTGAAACTCGGCATATTCGAGCCGGGATTGGTTCATGACCGTTAGTACGTATTCCAGGTTCCTGCTGATTCCGTCAGTGATAACTCCCAATTTCATTTTTTTGGCGATCTATTAGGATCGGCTAATTACCTCTTCACCTCTGTTCCCGCTATTTGCTCCAATAATTTAACAATGGACCAGTTATCCTCTTCGGGAAAAAGTGACATACCCGAGCGAAAGAGCTCAAAGGCAGCCGCGGTGGTGAACATGGCAACCCCATTCTCTTTGGCCATGTTCATTGTAATCCCCAGGTCTTTGTACATCGTGCCGATATGGCTTCCTGTGTCTTTAAATTGCCGATCAAGAATCAGGCTTGCCGCATTTTCAAACAACTTACTGCTGACCCCGCTGGTACTGAATACCTGATAAAGGACTTCCGCTTTCACGCCGGCTTTTACCCCCAAAACCAGCGACTCGAAAATAGCTGTAAAACTTGCTCCAATTAATGCCTGCAAAGATGCTTTAACCTTTTGTCCGAGCCCGATTTCTTCTCCTACATGATAGATGTCCTTTCCAACAGCTTCCAGAAGGGGTTTACAGTTCTCAAAAACCTCTTTCTGACCAGCAGCCATCAAGGTAAGGGTCCCATTTTCTGCACCCGGTTTGCCCCCGCTTACCGGAGAATCTATTAGCCCGATCCCATTTGTATCGAGAGGAGATTCCAATTCCATGATCTCCGACGGATGGATAGTTGCCGTAACGATGATGGCAGTGCCGGGCAGAAGGTCATGAATCAAACCCTGCTCTCCCAAAACCGCTTCTTTGACCTGATGGCCATTTAGTACCATCACAAAAACGGCTTCAACCTTCCTGGCAAGTTCAGGGATATTGGCAGTCGGCTTTCCGCCCAAATTTGCCAAGGCTTCCATTCGTTCATCACTTAAATCATAGCCGATTACTTCGAAACCCTTCGCCAACAGATTTTTGGCCATGCCAATGCCCATATTGCCGAGGCCGACGATTCCAATTTTGTTCATGGTAATCTATTTTACTATTTCTCTCCAGGGGTTTTACCTGGCTGTTAAAGACAATTTCGTGGGTAAAATAGCATATTTCTATAAACGGGACGGGAGACGGGAAGACAGCGGACGGGAAGACGGTTGACGGCCATACGGTAGACGCAGGACTGAGGAAAGCTTGATGGGGAATGAGGGCGATCAGCGGTATCATCGTGCGCCTCTCCGGACGCGGACGTCACCCTTCTATGATGACGAAGTTTTATTTTTTATCATTTTGTTCTCTGTGTCGCCGTGTCTCTGGGTTCAACTGTCTTTTTATTGTTCATCTCTTCATATACGCTTCATCATGGTTAATCATGGTACTGGCCACCATAGCTAGGGCGGCGGTACGGGTTTTGTCCAGGTTCCTATCAAAGGAGATATTCTCCTACTTCAAGCAATTCTACAGCGCTTCTCAGATCTTTTTCGAATCTTTGGATCTCGGTTTGGTACTGATCCATCAGCAAATCAAACTCAGCAGACGAGGGTTGCCTTCCGGTTACCAGCCTAAATGCGTATCTGGTTTGATCTTCTAATGCATTCCCGCCTTCCTTTTGTATCCGCTCCGCCAATACCCGGGCTGCTTCGACAAATTGAGGATCGTTGAGAAGGATCAAAGCCTGAAGCGGGGTACTGGTGTTCTCTCTTTTTACCACACAGACTTCCCTGGATGGCATATCAAAGGTTGTCATTGCCGGAGGTGGTGAGGTGCGCCGGATGAACGTGTAGAGGCTCCTTCGATACAGTTTTTCTCCGGAGTCTGGCTTGTAGACCTTCAAAAAGCCGGAGAATTCATTTTTTTCCTTCCACATTCCCTCTGGCTGGTATGGTTTTACGCTCGGTCCCCCGATCTGACGGTTAAGCAATCCGCTGGCGAACAGCGCGTTATCCCGTATCATTTCTATAGATAGGCGATAACTGGGAGCACGGGATAGATAAATGTTCCCAGCATCGTGGATCAACTGATTTTGGGTGGCGGCGGATGACTGTCGATAGGTCGCCGAAGTGACCATTAGTTTTATCAAATGCCTCAGGTCCCAGCCCGAATCCCTGAATTCGACCGCCAGCCAATCTAGTAATTCAGGATGACTGGGAAGCGCTCCCTGGCTGCCAAAGTCATTGGTCGTTTCTACAATCCCACGTCCGAAGATCATTTGCCAATACCGGTTTACCGTCACCCTTGCCGTAAGAGGGTGGTTATCATCGAATAGCCAACGACTCAAGCCCAATCGATTTAGAGGTAAACTCTCGGCAAAGGGCATTATTGCGTTGGGCGTGTTGGCTGTAACTTCCTCACCAGGCATATCATACTGGCCGCGCTCAAGAACAAAGGTTTTCCTGGGCTCAGGCATTTCCTCCATTACCATAACCTCGGATACGCTGTCCAGCAAGGAGAATTTTTTCTTCAAAAGCTTGGACCGATCGTCAATCAGATTCATGAATTTACGATCAACCCGGTGCAGATAGTGCATCAGCTGTTCCTGCCTGGGCAATGTTCTGTCCTCAAGGTCCAATAGTGCTGCTACCTCCACGGAAGTGAGGTGATGTTTGAAAATCGATACCTGGTCCAGGCTACCCGCTAACGCACCGTCATCATCGTCAGCAAATAAATACTCTTGCCCAATGCCCATTCTAATCTTGCGCTCAGGATCAGCTTCGTAGTTTCTTCCCTTACGCGGCAGGATCGATTTGTACACCCGGTCAAATTTTACCTGATGGTCGACCGCCTTACCATTGATGTAAATCTGCAAGCCGCTGGCCCTGGCAGATCCATCATAAGTAAACAACACGTGGGTCCACTTATCCAGGGGGACAGCTGTATCAGCAGTAATGTCCATGTAATTATGGGAAAGTGAGTGGACCATTTTGAATGACGGCCGGCCCAGCGTATCGAGGAAAAATATCCACCCCCTCCATCCGTCGTTTTTGGCTCCGATGTTTCCCATGATGGCCTGATATATCCCGATTGTCTCAATTCTGAGCCAAGAACCGGCAGAAAAGGGCTCATAGAGGTTGAAATTGCCAATTCCGCCCAGGTAGATAATATCGTAATCGCCGTCGAGGCGAATAGCCTTACCGGATTTTCCCTGAATGAGTTCGGGATCCCCTGTTACATAGGAGTTTGGATTGCTGTCCAGAACTCTGTATCCGTAACGGACGGTAATGTCATCCTTATCCCCTGTTTTTAATGCTGATATCGTCTCAAAGGGATAAAATCCATCCGAAACCGGGGCCTTAACTTCCAATGATTCCACCTTATCGACAAAGTTGCCAATCGCTTGAACCTGTGATCGTGTCAAATCCATTTCGGATTCTACTCCATCAACATCCATGGTAAGCCTTGCCAGCTGTCTTTCCTTTTCAGGTTCCGGAAGTAGTAGGAGCGGCCCAAAATTTCGATCATTTCCAATCATCCCGAGCTCGTGGACATTGTTAAAAAACGAAAACAACTGGTAGTACTCCTTCTGGGATATTGGGTCAAACTTGTGGTCGTGACAGGTGGCACATTCCATTGTCAAGCCCATGAAGGCCGTAGCCGTAGTATTGGTTCTGTCTGCCGCATACTTCAGTCTGAATTCTTCACTAATGATGCCCAATTCCGAATTTAGGGGATGATTTCGATGAAACCCAGTGGCCAGTATTTGCTCCCGGGTGGCCCCGGGAAGAAGATCACCTGCGATCTGCCAGGTAACGAAATCATCGTAGGACAGGTTCTTTTTAAAGGCCTTGATCACCCAGTCCCGCCAGGGCCACATTGATCTTAACCCATCGGCATGTAATCCATGAGAATCGGCATATCGGGCCACATCCATCCATTCCATGGCCATGCGCTCGGCGTGGGCATCGCTAGCCAAAAGCCTGTCAACAAGTTTTTCGTAGGCCTGAGGAGAACCGTCTGATAGAAATTTATCAATCTTCTCAGTGCTCGGTGGCAATCCCGTGAGGTCAAAGCTCAATCTTCTGATCAGGCGTTCCTTAATCGCTTCCGGGGACGGACTCAGTCCTTTCTCCCTGGATTTTGCAATGATGAAGTTATCAATAGGATTCCTGACCAGTTGGTTGTCCACCCCTGGGATTTCCCCCAAAGGAACAAGCGGCTTCTGCGGAGGGATGAAGGCCCAGTGTTCTTTCCATTCAGCTCCCTGTTCGATCCATTTGGTAATAAGCGCTTTTTCCAAAGCGGTAAGGCTGAGGTTAGATTCAGGAGGTGGCATCTGGAAATCAAGATCATCGGAAGTGATCCTTTGCCACGCCACACTCTTTCCAGGATTTCCCCTCACAAACGCATGCCCACCGGTGACTTTTAGTTTGGCAAAAGCCCGCTCTTTGAGATCGAGCCTGAATTCGGCCTTGCGGGCATTATCATCGGGTCCATGGCACTTATAGCATCGGTCCGAAAGAATGGGTTTGATGTGGAAGTTGAAATCAACTGTTTCTGGTAAATCATTGGAAGCAACTCGTACCTCTTCCGGCAACTTATACCCGCAACCGGCCATTAACAAAAGAATGCTCAAAACTCCAGGAATGCTGTGGATTTTGGCTGGCATACGATAGGATTGGCTTAAACTGAAACAAAAATAACAGTCGCAGCATCATAATCCTATTTTAGTCGGTCCGACTGCTTTAAGCCGTCCAACTGATTCGGAATGTCAAGAGCTGGCGGAAAACTGGACAAGAGTCTCCGTTGCTCATTCAGAAGGCTCAAAAACAACAAATCCTCCGCTGGCCTGACCCGGGGTTTCCTACCATAAGGCACCCGCATGTCTAGAGTTGGAGTTAGAGTTCCTCAGTAGGATTCTTAAATCCTTCTCCATTCATTTGGCCCAGGACTTTAGGCCAGTATCCACTTTCCCTACATTCTTTTCTGCAGATTCGAATTCGCATTAAAATGTCTTTCTTTCCCAATGAACCGTTTGCCTCAATATAGTTTGAATAGCAAACTGATAGGTCCGTTCCTCCAGATCTTACTTGCTGCGGCTCATATTCTTCAATAGTACTAGAGATTTATTGCTAGGCGGGAAGAAACGAGTCCCTTGAATTGACCAAAACATTTCATGCAATATTATCCAAGTACATCTTACCATGACTTTAAGTTAATTATTCCAATAACTTACTGTCCGATAAAAGGTAGCAGCTTCATATATTTAAGATTTAGAGTTTAAGATTTAAGATTCGACCTCCAAGAAATTTCAGGGTTCAGTTTACAAACCGAAACAATAGTAAGCATCTCCCGACCGTGTCCCTGGTTTCCCACCACCACCTGCTGCAATTACTATCATTTGCTTTCCATCAATCTCAAAGGTCGAGGGAGTAGCATATCCCCCGGTCTCCAACTGGTACTCCCAAAGCGTTGCTCCGTTGTCTTTGTCAAAAGCCCTGATTCGTTCATCCATGGTCGCAGCAACGAACACCAGACCACCTGCGGTTACAATCGGACCACCCATATTGAAAGTGCCGGTAAGTGGATAGCCCCGTTTTTCCAATTCCGGGTAAGTCCCTAGCGTCATTTGCCAGGCTATTTTGCCCTGATCTAAATCAATTGCCGTCAAATTGCCCCACGGAGGCCTGTTAATCGGAAAACCTTCATGATCTTTTATAACCCGGTGCCCTGTCCCGATCCAGGAGATATCACTTGGAGAACTCAGTTGGAGATCCCCAAAATCCAAGAATACATCCTTTCCCTCCTGTTTCAAAAATGCAATGATCGCGGTTCTTTCGTCATCAGAAAGATGCGCAAAGGCCGGCATTTGGCCCTTACCGTTTTGAATCACCCCGTGTAGATACTGGTGGGAATGCCCGGCAGCTATTTGATTCAAATTATTTAATCCGGGAGCACCAGGCCTTGGACTTCTATTGCCATGGCAATCGCTGCATATGGTTTTATAGAATTGAGCCCCCAAATCAAATCGGGAAATTTCGGTATCGGCGGAAGCGGAGATCATCGAAGTCCACTCAGCTTCATTGCTGTTATTAACGTACAAAAATCTTTTTTCCGGATCGTAGGCGGCTCCTCCCCAATTAGTTCCTCCATTGAATTGAGGAATAATGATTGTCGGTTTTTTGCCGGGTGGAAGGAATACACCACCCAGTCTAAACTCACTTATCAGGGTCTTAACGTATTGGTTAGCTTCTGTTGAAATGTCGGTAATATCATCTTCAGTGAACTGCTGATTTGTATATCGCAGAGAAGCCGGTGGGAACGGCTGGGTAGGCCAGGATTTTTCGCCCGGAATTTCACTTTGAGGAACAGCCAGCTCTTCTACCGGAAAAATGGGATCTCCGGTTTCTCTATCCAGGACAAACAGATGACCCACTTTAGTAGGTTGTGCAACCGCGTCAATTAGTTTTCCATCCTTTTTGACCTGAACTAAATTGGGTTGACAGGGAATATCATAGTCCCAGAGATCGTGGTGCACCACCTGATAATGCCAGATCCTCTCACCGGTAGCAGCATCCAGGGCCAGGACACAATTGGCAAACAGATTGGCTCCTTCCCGATTCCCACCGTAATGATCATAGGATGTCGAACCGGTACCACAAAAAACCATTCCTCTGGCCACATCAAGAGTAAAACCACCCCAGGTGTTGGCTCCTCCTATTTCTTCCAGCACATTGACAGGCCAAGTTTCTGACCCATATTCTCCGGGTGCCGGAATGGTTCGGAAGAGCCATTTCAAGTCCCCGGTATTTACATCAAAGGCCCGAATATATCCGGGTGCAGCCTGGGCTGGGCCCTCTCCCACTCTAGACCCCAAAATCAGCAGATTTTTATAAACAATTCCCGGAGAAGTTGCCGTCACCCATTTTGTCAAGGCCTTGTCGCCTAATCCTTCATGCAGATCCACTTTTCCATCCTGACCAAAGGATGGGATCAGGCGGCCGTCCTGGACATTTAAAGCGAATAAAAAAGCGCTGGCTCCGTAAAAGATTCTCTCGGCCTGACCGTCTGTCCAATAGGTAACGCCTCGACTGTTTCCGCCGGATACCCTTACGTAAGCGGGATCAAAAGTCCAGATTGGGTTGCCGGTTAAAGCGTTTAGCGCGGTCAATTTAAGCCCTGGAGAAATGATAAACATTTTCTCATTCACAATTATCGGATTGCATTGAATGGTCGTGGATTCGCCGGCGTCCTCGGTCCGATATATCCAAACCGGTTTAAGGTCTTGCACATTGCTTCTATTGATTTGGCTTAAGGTTGAGAAGCGACTTCCGGCATTATCTCCACTATAGATCTGCCATTGGACATGCTCCGGATTGATGTCTGGATTGCAGGCAAAAAGGAGGAAAAACTGTGAGCTGAGAATTACTTTCGACAAGAACTTTTTCATTGGGAAGGTCTGCAGTGATCTTTGAAGAAGCCACTAAAAAAATCACGGGCCGCCTAGTAAACAAGATAAACAGCATCTTTTTTAATGAGGGAATGAATCAATGAGTGAATGAGTGGATGAGTGAATGAGAAAGGGATAGCGCTGGATTTTCGTTTTCCTAGAATCGATGGGTATAGGTCACCTTGAAATTCGCTTGGCTGGAAAGGGTCAGCATTTCGTTTTCAATTGGATCGCTCCTCCAATTGTGGTTATATACCAGGTATAGGTCGGTTCCGGGGGTAATGATCCATCGGAAGCGTTGATTTATTCCTAACACGTCACTGACGTTGTCAAACTGGATATTTGAATTGAAAGAGAGAAAGGGAGTGAAGTCAAAATTTCCATTGAATCTCACTAAATCGGTTCTGAATTCTCCTTCGGGAAGATTTACGTGCGTATGAACGTACTCGCCGGTCAGGTTGATTCCCCTTAAAGGTCGTAGCGTGATTGAAGAACTGAATTGCTCGCGGTTCCCCGACCAAAACTCGCCCGCCTCTAAACCGAGTTGCAGTTGTACTTTGCGATAGGTGGCGGTTTCGATCTCAAATTCAGTGTACCAGAAAATGTATTCATCCTGAGGGATTACCACAGTCCCGTCTCTTAGAATATCAAAATCCATTTGAAGGCGCTCACGATCCCGGGTAATCCGGAAGGAGAAAGTGTCTCCGGATTCCAGGCGGATTCTGGGAACGGTGAACCTGAAAACCTGGGTCAGTACTTCCCACTGCATGTCCATTAGGTGTTCAAACCTGAATCCCCAGCTGATTTCCCGGAGAAAATCGCTTTTTTCGATCAAGGGCGAGTACCAAAAGCTTGGTTGAACTCGCCGGAAGCCATTTCTAGGAGTAAATCCTACAGCCGGATCATTAAATTCACCGAATTCACGATAGGATACCCATGCCCTCCAGGGCTGATTGGGAAAACTAAGACGAACTCCCCTGACCGATCGGTCCCACAGATCGGTACTGTCGTCGTTTGGGAATGGGGTGTTGTGGTATACAAAAAATGCCTGGAACTGGAGGACTTTGTTTCTAAGGAAATTGGAAGTATTAAGTTCCAAGTCTCCCCCAATCGTATGCCGGTCCTGAAGTTGTGGAGAGAGTGACTCTCCATTCTTGGTGGACCGGCGAGTATAGATTACACCAATCGAACTCTCTTTCCCAACATTCTTCTTGATTCTGACCGATGTAAAATCCTCAGGAGGAACCGTATCCATTTCTCCGGTCCGAACTTGTAAGGCCGCGATGTTAAAGTCCCCGACTCTGCCCAAAAGGCGTCCTCCGTACGAAATGGGAATCGGTGCCCCGCTCACCAGTCCAATCCTGCGGCTGAAAAAGGGCCGGACACCGCTCGCTGGTGCAAATTGGTAGATACTTGCCCCTTCCAGAAAGAAATCTCGCTTTTCAGGAAAACGTAGAGGAAAACGAGTCAGGTTGATCTGTCTATCATCTACTTCGGTTTCGGCAAAATCGGTATTGTAGCTAAAGGACGCCATCAGATTGGGTGTAATGCTGTAATTTATATCAAAGCCGGCGTCGACTTCGTAGCCTTCTGTTGCTTCATCACCTGCGCCTTGCTGATTCCTCCTTACGATTCCATAAGGAATTGCTTCCAGTCCCAAACCCTGGGTAATGCCTTTGAGCCCGGTAAGGTTGCCCGCATCCTGTGGACGCAGCAAACCCTGATTTCTCCTATGTCCAGTCCACAGCAACTCCTCATTCATTCTACGAATAGTACGCTGGAAGTTGATGCCCCAATCCTCAGATTTGGGATTGAAACTAAGGGAACGAAATGGAATTCTAATCTCTGCCGACCAACCAAAGTTACCAATATGGGTCCAAGCTCGCCAGATCCCATCCCAATCCCGGTTCACTGTAGTCAGCTGTCCAATACTCAACAAACCGTCTCCATGTAATCCGGCAGGATTAATCTCAAAGTAGAACGCGTTTCGATTATCCTTGAACGTATCGAGAATCCACATAAAGCGATCGTCGGTCTCTATCTCCTGGTCCCACTTTTTCTGGAAGGCTTTGATCCCGGCAGGATCATCATGAAGAATCACTCCGATATATAAATTTGATTCATCGTACAAGATCCTGATCTCGGTCTTGTAGGTGGGCTCGCCACCCTCCACCGGCTCTTGCATCAGAAAACCCCCGGTGCTGCTAATGGCGGTCCAGACTTCTTCATCCACTCGGCCGTCTAGCTGAAGTGAACCGGTTAGTTGGTTTGCCTCGATTATTTTCTTCTCTTCCTGAGCAAATGAAGAGTAGACGTTAAGAGCCATCAAGCACAGGAGGATTATGATTGTCTTACTTTTCAATGATTTGATCCAATGGTGCTCTATGAAATTTGCCCCTAAGATAGTCAGAGGTGAATCGAATCAGATAAACTTATGGAGTGGAGTTTTTCTGGCCTCCTTCTTATTTGGTATTCGAAGACAAGCACGGTACATACCGGGAATTGATATTGACGCCCCGAAGTGTATTTAACGTGAGTTCGACAATAAGGAATGATTAAAGAGCGAGAAAGAGTTGACCGGTGTCCTGGTAGTTCAATTTGATTGAGGGCTTTTTTTCGCAAAAGTTGTAAGCGATTAAAGCCGAGAAAAGGTTGGTAAGGAAATTAGTTGGGCTCCTGTGCCTGGAGTGTTCAATCTGGAAGATGTTTTTAAGTTGATCAATGATAGTCTCACAAATAGCCCTTTTACGGAGCATTATAGCATCCATGATGGGGGTTAAGGATGAGGACTTCATATTGCGTTTGAGTTTGGTTATCAGATGGACTCCGCGGAAGAACAGATTTTTAAAAAGTTCCTTACTGATGTAGCCTTTATCACCAAAGAGCTTTCCGAATAATTTCTTAATAAACCGTTCAATTTTAAGAGGCTTTCTGTCATCCACATTGCCCGGTGTGAGCATAAAATCGATGATTTCACCCGTATCAGCAGTGATAAGATGGAGCTTAAACCCGTAGAACCATCCGATGGAACAATGGCCTCTTTTAGCTAACCCTTCAAATACTTTATGGTTATGGATCCGTCTGTTATGACAGACCCTTAACGGAGTGCTGTCTATAAAACTTATACCTGTACACTGTCCAGTCCCTTGTGTTTTCAGATAAATAGCCATTGGCAGAAGACTTCCACTACAAAGTTCTACCATTCGGTTATAGCTTACCACATCAGGAAAGAAGGAGCGCAAGTGGCCACAAACGTATGTGTTGTAAAAGGTCTTGAAATTTCGATATCCTGAGATCTGGAACAAGACCTGTATAGTCATTACTTCGGATAAAGAAAGCTTACCAGGTTTGTTGCGCTTTTTACTTCCCAGCAATCTTTTTTCCAATTTTGGGACAAAATCCAGACAAAAATCGTCAATGGAACAAAAAATTTCAGTAATTTTAGTAGCAGTTAACATAGGTAGAAATATTAGTTATTTTGTTGATTGTCAATGACTTAATATACTAATTTTCTGCCTTTTTTCTATCAATAAACTACTCTATTTTATATCGAACTCACGTTATTTAACCTCAGAGTCCTCTCGGCCCAGGAACCGAACATCAAGACAGATAGGCTGAAGTTAGTAAGTAAAATCATTCCTGCCGCAGCGTCTTGCTCCGCGATGTAGTCTTCGCAAAGGCTATGACGGCATCACCAACATTGGAGGCTGATTGCTTGAAGCAGGGGATTCCTGTCGAGACGTGGCACTGTGCGGTGAATCTATCCCCGGAGTCCCCTCGGTCTAGGAACCGAACATCAATAGATAACTCAGAAATGGTTGTATTGCACGGGCATTCCCGGCCACCGAGCCGGGATCTCAAACTTAAGAAGGCCTACCAGTTTTTGATCAGCAGACCCCAGGTCCGGCCCAGGGAGGATTTATTCTTTTTTAGCCTCATAAACGCACAAATGAAAGTACCTGATTATCTGCTTGATACAGATATTTACATAATTGTACAGTTTCTTATTCCCGATCCGGATGCCGGCCCCACTCAAACCTCTTGTCAGGATTAAAATCAGGATTTGTTACCGGCAGCCTTGCTCCGCTTGCCGTTCTCCATTCCTCAAGCAGGTTCAGTAATTCATTTGTTTTATCGGGCTGGTCCTTACTTTGGTCCTGGGTTTCTCCGATATCTTGTGAGAGGTTATACAGCTCGGTATGATTGTCATTGAGAAATTGAATCAACTTCCAATCTCCTTTCCGGACGGCACTGGCTGGTATATCGTGGTGGTACACCGGGTAGTGCCAGAAAATGGCCCGGTCACTATCTCGTTCGACGCCAGTTAAAGTCGAAACGAAGCTTTGTCCGTCAATTACCTGATCTACAGGATCTTGTCCCCCAACAAGTTCTAGGAACGTGGGGTAAAAATCGACGCTTGAGATCAGCTGTTGTGAGGTTGATCCGGCCCTGATTCGAGCCGGCCACCTGATGATTAAAGGCTCTCTAATGCCACCTTCGAAAACTGTGCCTTTCTCCGCCCGCAGTGGATTGTTGGAACTGGCGATATATTGCAGTTCAGATCCTTCATAAACCGAAAGCTTGTCTGGGGCAAGCAAAGGTATTTCATCGAAACGGCTTACCAGGCCTCCATTATCTGAAAAGAATATGACCATAGTATTTTCCTCAATGCCTAACTCCTGTAGTTTGTCCAGTAATCTACCGGTACTGCGGTCAATGTGTTCAATCATGGCAGCGTAAACCGCATTAGCTGGATAATCATCCCTTTTTTCTTTGTTCAAATATTTTTCGATCAGATCCATATCGGCATCCAATTGCACGTGCACATCGAAGTGAGCCAGGAAAAGGAAGAAGGGCCGGTCCTTGTTCCTATCAATGAACTCAAGGCCGTAATCGGTCAGAACTTCCGAAAGACGGTCGTGATCAGTTAGTCCCTCGTCCATCGGATAGATAGCTTCTTTGGATCTTAGGTTGTAAAAAACCCCGCCCCGATGAATGCGCCAGTCATCATAGCCCTGGTGTCCTGGCAGATGTTCATCAGCCGAACCAAGATGCCATTTGCCGAAATAACCTGTAGCATACCCCGTCGCTTTCATGGCTTCTCCTAGCGTAATAATGTCCTGGGGCAAATATTGGGTGCGGTTGCTAGGCACAATAAGTTCCTCGTGAGGGCGCCAATGGCCGGGTATAAAATCAATGATACCAACCCGCGCAGGGTATTGGCCAGACTGAATGGAAGCCCGGGTAGGAGAGCACACCGGACAAGCCGCATAGGCATTGGAAAACTGCATGCCCTCCCGTCTGAGCCGATCAAGATTAGGGGCCTCATTAAACGTGTTCCCGTAGACCGGCAAATCAGCCCAGCCCAGGTCGTCGGCTAAGATGAAAACTATATTGGGTTGAGATACTTCCTGGGTTGGATTCTTTGGCTGGCAAGCCAGGCCAAATGCAAGAGCAATAAGCATAATTCTTGTATTGAAGGAAACGGGTCGGGGAGTCAAATGTCTCATACTAATCGAATTCTGGTTTCTGGCCACTCCAAGTTTAAAGTAAGAAAAAAGTACTATAAGGTTTTTATGATTTCAAAATCCAAATCTACCATTCGGTATAATACTTATAATAACTACAGGGCAAAGCTCAAAATAAAACTGAAGCTCAAAATCTCAAACCCAAAAAAAATCAGAGATTAGGCGCTGACCCGGAATAATGAACGTGAAGATTGATTAGGGAATTTTGATGTTGATTCCGCAACGAAAACTCTCTTGCCTTTGATATTCAGAGTTGTCCACTGCCCCTATCCGCTTTGAGCGCATTCGCATAAGATTGCTTCTTGGGGCTACTGCGGCCCACCTGCACCGATCTCCGCTATGTTACAAATACCCCCTTCAAGCTTCGGCGACAGGGTACGAACCCAGGCCATGATCCGTGTTCTATGTTCAAACAAAGGATCCGATCGGATCAGAAGCCGAAACGGGATATCAGTCCAAAGTCCATGGTCTTGAGCCCTTCAAAAATCAGCAAAGGTTAATCGGGCACGCAACCACGCCGTCGCTTACCAAACAGGCACTCTAATTGGCCCTGAAAAATTCTACTTCTAGATTGTCAAGATATACGGCGTGCTTAATTCCCGACTCTGAATCAGTTCCCACGGTGATCCATAGGTCTCCATTGGAATCGGTGGTGGCACGAAAGACGTTCGGGCCATTGGTTATCAGATTGGGTGTGGTGGTGGAACCCGGAGCAATGGGCAATTGCAATGCCCCCATGGCAATCATGTCAGCGCCATCAAAACTGCCGTTTCCTTTATCTATGCTGAAAGCCGTTCCCAAATAACCCAATTGGGTGGTATCGGAGGTGATAAACACCTGGGGTTTGACTATGGTGGCTCCCACTTTTGGGAAAATGAAGATATCCGAACCGGACCCCTGGACCTGCTCCAGATTTTGAACAAGAATATTAAAGGTAAAAACCAGATTATAACTGGTTTCCGGATCAACCGGGCCCAGCTTCTGAGTAATAAACATAAAGAGATCCTGGTTAACATCATTGCCGGCCAGGCGAAATGCCATTTCCGAAACCTCAGGAAGTGAATCCGTTCCGGATTCAAACATCACAGAATCCTCAAAACCCAGTGGAAAATCAGAAACCCCTGCTTCCCATCCTTGCAAACCGTCATCAAAAGTATACCTACCGGTAGCATCTGGGTTCAAGGGCAAGCCATCATCTTGCCGGTTGCACCCAAGTACAATCCACAAACCCATTATAAACAATATCGTTTTCATCATTCTCCTGCTACATTATCAACACGCAGGCAAATTTACAATCTTTCGTCACTTAGCCAGTGCTGACCTTAGCTTTTCTCCCTCTCCTCAACTAGAATGGCCCGGCATCCCTTGAGCGAAGTGAAGCTTTATGCTATCTGGCCGGAATTTGAAATAAAGATCACTTTTCGATCACGAAAACTCCGAAACCCACGTTATATTGAGACAAAATCACAACTAATCTCCAAGAATTGCTGTTTCATTTAATTAGTTGTTATCTGAATTTGTCTATTAAATTTTATACCGCCATCGGCCTGCTAACCGTTTCCCTTCTAATCGGGTGTTTCGAATCAATCGGGGACTTGGGCCCGGGACAGCCAATCTTCGAAGGGTTTTACTACCTCGATAATAGGACTCCCTATGTGCTCAATATCGAGGCCATGACTCCCTCAGGACCAAGTTTCCCATTGCCCCTAATGGAAGAAATTGTGCCGTCCGATACGATTGTGAACTTTTATAGTTTTCAACCCGGCTACGATACCGATTTTGCTCCAACCAGCGTATTCGGTGACTTCAAAGTAACCGCCGACATTGGCGGCAAGGACAGCGTAATTTATCAGGCCGTATGGAACCCCGATTGGGAGATCCGGGAGGTTACAGTGGGACCTCACTATTATCTGACTCTGCCCCTGTAAACGGGCGCCTGTCGATTCTCTATTCGCGGGAGACGGACCAACCTTGTTCCTGATGGCGCATTAGCAAAGTTCTAAGCTCCTGAGCTTTTTGAGGCTCCTTTTCGATCAGATTATAGGTCTCGGAAGGATCGTCGGCAAGATTATATAATTGGCTTTTCGCTGAAGGATCGGGCGGAGTGCCGCCATTCCCGTGAACACCTCTTCCACCGTCACCGGAATTATCAGAGTCGACGATCAGTTTCCAATTTTCACTTCTGATGGCGAACACGCCCATAGCCGAATGATTGATCAGATCACTTCTTAGGTCCTTGCTCTTAGTTCTCAGCAGCTCCGGTAGAAAACTTTGGCTATCCTCAGCCATATCAGACGGTATGGAATACTCCACGCTTTCGGCCACGGTGGCCATAATATCTTGCAAACCAACCAATTGATTGCTCACTGAGCCAGCCCCTATCCGTTCAGGCCAACTAACGATCAATGGCACCCTGTGGCCTCCCTCCCATATGCCCCCCTTATATCCTCGCAAATCTCCGCAGGATTTGTGACCATAGGTGTAACGGTTGTAATCTCCGGGTTTGGCGCCGTTATCGCTGGTGACGACCAGTAAAGTATTGTCGAAGAGACCGTTTTCCTCCAGAGCGTTCATGATTTGACCCACCATCCAATCAAAAAGAGCTACCATATCCCCCCTGGCACCAGCATCCGATGCTCCCCGCATGAATTCAGGCACCACGGCCTCTTCGCAGGGTTCATGGGGTGTGGAACTGGAAAGGTAGAGGAAGAATGGCTCGGAGTCAGCGGCTTGGTCTTGGATGAAATCGATGGCTTTTTGAGTGAATAACGGGTCAACCTCTCTCTCGACCCAATCCGGGCTCCGATAGCCGTCGCGCTGCTCTAGAAATTGTCCCTCATAATACTGGTTAGGTTCAGTGACAATTTTGTCCTGCTCGATGTAGCAATAGGGAGTGTTGCATGTGGGACAAGTCGATGATCCGAAAAAGTGGTCAAAGCCCAATTCCACCGGCCCTCCGAAGACGGGTTTGGAAAAGTCAATTTTGGATTCCTCTTCCCTGGGCATAGTGCCTCCCGGCCAGGGCCAGGGCTTGTTAAAATCAAAATCGGCACCTTCTTTTGACTCCCAACCCAGTCCAAGATGCCACTTACCTATGCAAGCCGTGCGAAAGCCCTTTTCTTGCAGCATCGAAGCTATAGTAAGCCGGGTCTTCTCGATCAGCGGACGCTCATAGTTAAAGAAAACTCCACGCTTAAGATTGGTTCGCCAAGAATACCGCCCCGTCAAAATCCCATATCTTGACGGTGTGCAGACTGAGGACGAAGAATGAGCGTCTGTAAACAGCATCCCGAGACCGGCTAATTTGTCCATATTGGGAGTTGGAATCTTGGACTGTGCGTTATAGCTCCCCACATCTCCGTACCCCAAATCGTCCGCCAGTACCACTACAATATTGGGCTGTGCCAAAATGAGGCCAGGAGTGCTGCCGATGAAAACCAGGAATAATGCCGATAATACCGCTTTTATCATAACATTTAAGCTTTAATGGTAGCCTCGAAGCGAAATAAGCTTTGGACTACGTCTTGTTATAGTTGGCTATTTACCTTAATCTCCAGCTCTGACCACAAAGGAGTACCATCAGAACTAATCCCTTGCAGATCGATCTTATAGTTCCCGATATCATCGGAGGTGTAAAATTCCAGGTTGACTGATCCGCCAGATCCAATGGTAATATCGGGATCCCAGTAAAGCACATTTCTGAAATCGGGGGTGCGGCTTTGTCTTTTCACCGGGCGACTGTATTTCGGGCTGTAGAATTCTCGAGGCGTTTGAAGGCCAACATACACTTTTTCGATGACACCAGCAAGAAGCGCATTTCCTGCCAGATCGCCCTTGTAGGTTATAAAATTCAAAATTCCGTCGAACTGATGAGCTCCAATTTGGTAAGCTGCATTTACAACCTCTATGTGTTCTACTTTCAACGGATCGATTTCAAGCAAAAGGTCAGCATCATTAAAAGGGACACCATCCAGCAAAACCAAGGCCGGTAAATGGAATTCCTCTAGCCCACCCATATCTCTCCTTGCAATTACGTGGAAGTAAGTTTTACCTTCTCTCCGCTTTATGCTTACGCTTCTAATGTATTCTAAGAAAATCTCCCTCATTTCCACAAACCGCGTGAAGTTATCCAAATTGTAGAAAACCTCCGGGCTTCCATAAAATGGCGTTGTAACTTCGGAGACAGTACCCGTTATACCGCTAATCTGGGTCTGATTTAGGTAAGCATGATTAATTTGAATGTTGGCATTGCTATGTTCAGTATACTCTTTAAGGTTCGGCTCAATGGAATTGCTTTTCTTACCGGCCTGTGACGAGAGTATAAACGAAGATTCCAATTCAATTCCATCACTTTTCAGCGTATCGTCCTTGCACCAAAAAATGACCGTTTGGTTTTTCATTCTGAACGGCACCTCAAAATGAAAAGCCCCTCCGGGATCCAATTGAACAGCACTTAGCATGGAAAGTTTTCCCGGGAATCCCAAAAAAACGGATTGGTGCTTCTTTTCTACACCGGGTGAGATGACCTTCCCCGCTATTACCGGAGAATTAATCTCAGGTGGGTAAAGGATTATTGGTTCCTCACCAGCGATGACATCATCCCACAAAAATCTCCTCCATCCATGGGTCATCAACAAAACATCCAACTCGTTTTCCTTCTCACCTGCAAAGTAGTAATCTGGATTCTCGATGTAGCCTTTTAAATCAGAGTTCAGCAGCAGGTTTGAAACAATGCTTTCATGGTCTGATTTTATATTTTCATCGGACTTGTAGACCGACATGGACAAATTTGACCTTACATCACCGGCTAGTTGTTCTGATTCCAGGTGCACTGCAACCTTCTCACGGTTAGCGTAACTGGATTTATTTGTTTCCATCACCAAGTCAGGATCTATTTCAGGAAACTTGAAAATCAATCTCTCACAAACGGGTTGGAAAGTACTGGTCATTAACGTGAAGTGGGAAATCCCTTCGCCTAATGACTTTTTGGGCACGATGAACTGTCCAGATCCTTGGGTCAATCTTTGTTCTTCTATAACCTTCAGAGAGCCCCTGGTATGAACAATCAGATAAACGGATTGGTCGGGTTGACCCTTGGAGCCAACCGAAATACGAAAAGACCCTTCCTCAGGCGCAACGGTTATAACATAGCCTGCGGCCTTTGGCTGAGGAATATCCGCAGTTTGAGGTTCACCTTGATCATTTGTTATCACGGCACGATAAGCTTGGCCCGTTTCAGGTAACAAAAAGAACGAGCTCAGCCCGCGTTCTGATGTGACAAATTCTGCTACCTTGATCTGGTTATTATCATATACCGTACCTGTCACCGGTTTGCCAGAACCATCTGACCCAGTTACTTTAATGGCCATCCTACTCCTGATCCCGTAAACCAGTTGGCCTCCCTCAGCAAAGAATTCAATGGTTAAAGTCTCATCACTTATGGCAGAGGATTCCAGCTTTTCTGGAGCTGAAGCGTTAATAATCTTAATGCCTTTTTGAAACACGAAGTCCTCGTCAAAATTCCGCATCCAGCTGGTATAAGCCCGTAGGGTATATTGACCGGTCACCAGTCGTGGACCTATGAATATTTGACCTTTCCCAATTCCCCCCTTCAGTCGTATTCTGGTTTGCTCTATTGGTTCTCCCTCATCGTCTATTACCTCTATATTAAGGACTTTGGTTAACGCTGATAACCGATGGGTAGAGCCATCAACACAATAAGCTTTAAACCATATGGTTTCTCCAGTTAAGTAAATCGACTTATCGGTGTGCACATATATTTTCTCCTGAAGCCTGGAAGTGACTATACTCTGGAAATTATCCGTGATCTTAGAAAACGAATTAGCAGGATCCTGAGCTAAATGGATGTTTGGATGTCCACAACAAAGTACTGCCGCTATTACGACTTTTAGACCTTTTCTGACCTCCTTAATCATCCCAGAAATCCGGTCTTTCGGTTTTACCACCTTTGAAAACACAATCAGAGCAATTGGGATTAGTCAATAAATATCCGATAATCCCTGGCCCGAATGCTGGACGTAAGAAATCATAGAATATCGCTCCGGCGTCCAATCTCTGGAAAACGCGAGGGTCATGGTTACGGCCTCGTAGCACCGTATCGAGAGAACATTTAGGTCTTCTCCTCAACTCCGGGAGTACGTCCGAGGACTTTACAAAAACTCGTTTTTCTGAAACACCCGAAGCCCAGAAATAGCCCAGAACGGTTTCCTCCGGATTAGTTAAATTTTGGATATTTCCTAACACCCTGGCGGGCTGTTTGTCGAACAATTCAGCTGACCTATCGTTAGACTCCCCAAGATTCCTCCAAAAACTATATTCCTCTTCTTCCAAGGCATATTGTTTTATCAATAGACTATACCGTCTGGTGAATCTTTCAACGTTGTTGGTTACAAAAAGCAATGGATGCTCCGAGACCACATTACTCCCTAAACCCTCTGTGCTTAACACATCAATAGTTCTTGGGGAAAGATCAAACCAGCACAGGTTGCGAGTTTCCTCAAGTCGCTTAACCATATCATTGCCAAGATATTCCCAAAAGGTTGAGTGATTGACGGACACTTCCCAAGTTTCATCCCAAACCCACCGGTAGAAGTTAACATCCTCCTCACTACCATGGGTATCGACAAAAAACTGTACTCCGGCTATTGGTACCTCTGGGTCGGTGGTCTCCTGGTCCTCCAATCGCCAGTAGACACTGTCAATTGGAGGGGATCGTCTCATCCTTACCCAGGAAGAAACGTATTGATTCTCACTAATAGTAAAAGAGAGCCTATACCGCTGCCCGACGTTTCCGCGAATACCATCGCTGACATAGACTCCAGTGGAAGTCTCAATTAAGGGTGCAACCAAACCATTTTCCTCTCCAAGGGTCATGAAAGCTCCTGAGACGGGGATGTCCTCCCCGGAAGAGATTTCAAAGCTTCTTGAAAGCCGCACTGTGTACGGACCTTCCGCATCGGTTATGGATCCTTCCACTACCAATAAACTGGAAGAGGTTTCTGGAAAACCGGGCGAAAACGGTTCTACACATCCACTGATGAGAATACTAACCAGGATTGGTATTCGAAAACCCATTCTGGTCATCGGAACTGGAAGTTATAGGTGATGGTTGGGATGGGTTGACTAAATACCGATAACTTAAAACCCTTTATTTCAGCGTTTTGGGTTTTGAAGAACACTGAATAGGCGTTATCTCTACCAGTCAAATTGTATATTGACAATGACCACGATCCATGAACCCGTTTATGGACTCTATGGTTTCCCTCCAAATTGACTGCCAAATCGACCCTGAAGTAATCCGGGATCCGGAATTCATTCCTGTTGGTATAAAACACCAGGGGCTGTCCATTAAATTGATATTCGGTTTGCGGTATGGTTGAAGGTCTACCTGAATTATAAGTAACGTTGAGGGACGTGCTGATCCTTCGATTGAACTTATAATTTGAAACCAGTACAAGAACGTGGGGCCTGTCAAAATTTGATGGAAAGAACTCTCCAGAATTGATCCGCTCGCTGGGATAAGTCCCTTTGGCTCTTACCAATGACCTGGAGTAGGTGTAACTTAGCCAGCCGTTGAATTTTCCGGTCTTTTTCTTAATCAGAAATTCCAACCCGTAAGCTTTGAGTAAAGAATTAATTACCTCGGTTTCCAGAACCTCATTCAACAACAAACTAGCGCCGTCCTTATACTCAAGAACATTTTTTACGCGCTTATAATAACCTTCCACGGAAGCCTCGATCCCAGTGCCGAAGAACCTCTTATAAATACCTGCTGAAACCTGATCTCCTACCTGGGGCTTGATATGTGGGCTGCTGAGTCGCCAAGTATCGGTCGGGGATACCGAAACGGTGTTGGAAAGCACATGGATGAACTGTTGGGTGCGGTCGTAGCTGAACTTAACCGACACATCTGCAGACAATTTGTATCGGGTCGAAAACCGGAGTTCGGGTCCTCCGTAAGTTTTGATTGGCTCACCGCTCTTATAGGAAATGGTATCCAGTATTGAGACAATCTCCTTAGGTCCTTCCGGGTTGTAGACAAACGATTCGGCCGGACCCAGGGATGTAAACATTGACAATCGCAGTCCTGCGTAAAAGCTCAATCTGCTGTTCATCTCGAATTCGTTCCCGGCGTATATTGCTGTTTCCACTCCACTTTCGGTCGCGAGGGAGACCTTGTCGACCAGGGAAGCGGCGCCAAGGGGCCTCTTTTCCCCAGGATGCAGATTGTACCAGGTTGAACTTAGGCCAAAGCTCATTCTATTTCTGGCGTTTGGGAAGTAGTTGAAATTGGTTTTTAGACTGGTATCATTGATGGAATAGTCCATCTCAAATCCACTAATTCCTTCTTCGCCTCCGGTCAGGTTGTAGGTATAGTTGGCATAGGCAATTGATGTGATAGCGTAAAGCTGGTTGCTAAAGGTATGCCTCCATTGAAGGGCCAGATTGGAATTAAAGTAACGGTAGATGGTGTCTGAGTTTAGCTGAAATCGGTCCCGGCTGTGATAACCTGCCAGTATCAAGGTGTTCTTGGGATCAATTTGAAAGTTAAACCGAGCCGTCAGATCCGAAAATGAAGCGTTGCTATTCCTGAGGGCTGGATCGTCCAGCAGTGAAAGAATCCAGTCCGAATAGGTACTTCGAACTCCGATTATGAACGAACTGGTATCTTGCTTAATGGGGCCTTCAACGGTTACTTTCGCGGTGGCAGGACTGATTCCCCCTTTGGCAGAGAATTTCTTCTTATTACCTTCTCTCAGTGCAACGTCAAATACCGACGATACTCGTCCTCCGTAGCGAGCCCGCATTCCACTTTTGTACAAATTGGCATTTGAGATCACATCCGGATTAAAAACGGAAAAAAATCCAAATAGATGGTTGGTATTATAAACGGGAACATCATTTAGCAAAATTAGGTTTTGGTCTATACCCCCGCCCCTGACATTAAACCCACTGGCACCCTCACCCACAGTTTGTACTCCCGGAAGCATCAGGGCGATCTTCATAATATCCGCCTCCCCAAACATTGTCGGGATATCTTTAATGTTCTGCATATTCAGGCTAGCCACCCCGGTTTGAAGATTGTCCACGTTGTCCCGCTCTGCAGACACGATCACCTCTTTCAAGGCAACGATCTCGTCTTTCAATCCCAAATTGAGAATGCCGTCTCCATACAACACCACCTGACGTTTAGTTGCTTTCATTCCTATAGAATTGAAGTGGATCTCATGAGTTCCCTTAGAAAGAGTGATTGAATAATAACCATACTGATCAGCTACCACTCCCATCACCGGATCCTTGATAGAAACGGTTGCACCAATCATCGGCTCTCCGGTATCGGCTACTTTCAGGTAACCCGCTATTGTAGCAGTATTGCCTTTATTCCTATCCGAAATATCACCGATCTCGATAATGATCTGTTCTATTTCATCTATTTCATCCTCTTCGAAAATCCCACTTTGATCAAAAAGGACTGAAAAGTTTTCTTGGGCATTGTTTATGGAAGAATCGAGGCCATCAACTTTTGGGCTAATGTTAATTCCGGAGGTTACAATAACTTTGCCATTGCTGTGACTGAAGAATGAAAGGCCAGTACTTTCCGACATTTCATCTAAAAATAGCTGAAGCGAAACATCGCTTAGATTAATGCTTACCGAAAGGCTATCCCAATCCGACAGATAATAGAATTGATAAGGATATTTCGATTCAATATCTAAAATGACGTCCTTTAATGGGAGATTAGAGTAATCACCGCTAATTAGAATCTCCTTATCTTGAGCGTAAATGCATACTATTTGCCAAAAGCAAAAAATAGGAAATAGGAGGGCGGATTTAAGGGAATAGAATTTTCTAAAGCGATTCATAGAAGGTCAAAGCCTCAATCAGTGTTTCCTCAAATTTGTCCTTACTGAATTTCAATTTACCATTTCTGACAAAGGACTTTAATTGCGGATCATCATCGAAGGCTGCTAGTAGATCCTTTTTTCCAGCTAGTTTAAACGTCCCGCGGTTGTTCACTACATAATAGGTATCAAACGATGTAAAAGAATAGGCTGCGTTAGTTGAAATTCCTCCACTGCCCTTCTGTTTTTGTCTTTTGATAAGGAGTCTGGATTTTACTCCACTGAGCGCCGACTGATAAATCCCCGGTGCCAAGATGCTATCCCTATAGTTGATAAACTCCAGGCCATCGAGATTAAATGAGCTCACTTTTTTAATATCGAGGCTGATGATTTTTGGAATTCCGAACTTGGAGATTGATTTTATAACTACTAATTGTCTGTAAATATCATATTGAATGGCAATGGCTTTAAATACAATTTCATCATAGACCAACTCCCCGGTCATCAAATATTCACCCCTATGGTACTGATTCCCTTCGATCAAGGGGTAGTTCAAGGCATAAATTCTCCCAGAAAGAACGTTGGCAACACCATAATCCCCGTAGATCTCTTCTGGGGTTCTGTGGGTTGGTCTGGGAGACTCCAAGGTCGAAGCCTGGGCCTGACTGTACGCTCTAGTGGCTCCTGCCAAGTTGATGAGCAGAAGAAACACCCATATCCTTATATCAACACGGAAACAGGAGATCCCTAATGGAGAAAATCGCATAGACTCAGCAACTAACTTTATTTAAAGGATGCATTTATCTTTTAGGTAAACCCAAATTGTTATTTTCAACGAAAGGCCTCATTTATACAACCAACGTCGCGTAGTCTTTACCTCTAGCCATCGTATCGGTTTACCGAACATACCCGCCATAGTAACCCATTTAAGCAGCAGATAGTTTGAGAATAGCTATTTGGCCCAATTTATTATCCTCTCTTACACTCCGGCTGACTGGCAATTTATACCCAATTCGCTTGAAAACCGCCAATGTCTACTCGATTTTTCTCCTAGATTAGTACAAATTGGTCACCCCCATTTCCCAGACTTTTGCACTCACCACACTAATGGCATCATCCCCGCTAAATAACACTACCCGATCACTTTCTGGCAGTTCTGGATAAACCACCTGTGTTACACACTGGCGGCCGTTTGCAAAGACCTCTATGATCGATCTGTCAATAAAGATGTCCAGCTTGAGAGTTTCTCCCTCTTTCAATTCAAAGGGTGCTCGTTGCTCGGATACATCTTCGGTAAATCCCTCTAATTGCGGCTCAAACATCGTATTTGGCAGCATCTTTACCTGTCCGTTTCCGCTTGACGCCGACTGGGCGAAGTCAATCACCAGCTCCTTTGTTGACGGATCATATTTAATAACTGTCTGTTCCGTTCCATCAGGTGAACTGAAAACCCTAACTCCATAGGGTGAAGAACCCCCGGTCATTTCAACCTGTATTTCCAAAGAGTTGCCTCTAGTTGCCAGCTCTTGATCACTATTGGGGTCGAGAGAAAAGTTGTTATCTTCGCTTCCGGAATATCGGAGCGCCGTGACTTCCTCGGGTGGATTGATAAGGACATCACCCTCCTCGGACAGTGATATTACCCGGGGCAAGCTCATAATTCCTGACCATCCATGCTGAGGAAAGATTTTGGGGTCTTCAATCTCCTCATCGAACAGTGGCACCCATCTGAGAAGTGCGGGTTTACGCTCAAGCACCCAGCCCCATATAATATTCCTTCCCCTATCATCAACCAACTGCTCAGGAGCAAAAAAGGTACCCCCCGGCCAATTCATCCGGGCATGCGTCTCTATGTCAAATTTCCCATTCTCGAATTTTCCCAAGTAGTACTGTGTTCCGAGGTTGTGACTTATGAACAACAACATATGCCTATTTCCGATTGCAAAGAAATCAGGACAAGAAAGGTCCTCGAAATCCAGGCGCTTTCGATCGTTCTGGTCAATTAGGTTTCCAAGGTACTCCCAATCGTACATGTCCTTTGACCTGAAATACCCTGCCACATCACCTCCCGAGATTTGGTAGTAATAATCGGTTTCTTTGTCATACCAACCTTCGGGATCCCAGGCTCTGTATTTACCATAGTCAGGATCTCCTTCTTCAGGAGTTTTTGAAACCGGATTCCCGTCAAACTTTTTCCATATGCGAAGATCTTCATCAGTAGAATAGGCGACCAGATTTGACGCAGAACCCTCACCGTGATACATAATGTGTGGAACTCCTTCCCGGGAAAGAAAGGCCCCACCGCTGTAGATGCCCTTTTCAATGTCACCCTCTTTCACATCCAGCATGTCCGGATATAAAGTCCAATGAAAGAGGTCCGTACTTACAGCGTGTCCCCAGAAGTGTTCCCTTTTATTATTCCCCAGGTACTGGTAAATGAATCCCAGGTGATACTTGCCATTCCAGAAAATCGCCCCGTTTGGGTCAAAAGGATAGGCTCTACCCTCGGGGGCCACAAAATGATAAGCTGGCCGGTGCGGATCTGACATAATCCGGGCTCTCAATTCTCGAGCCTGGTTGATTTGATCTTTGATGCTCGTTTCCTCCTTTTCGGTATCGGCTGATTGAGGATTGCAACTCAAAAGAATGAAAGAAATAGTTGCAGTTGACAAAAGGGTAAGGTTCCACATATTCTTCACGTTTTAGGGTTATGACTTGATCGATTCCTTTTGCCAGCAGCCGCTAGCCATTTTGGAGCTTCAATCTACCTGGCAAAGTGATCCTTGGTGGTATTTTTGGTATGGTCAGTGAAACTAACGATCAATTGCTGAAATATCGATGTAAATTTTGTAATTATTAGTAAATACCTGCTTGAAAAACTAGTGGAGGGGTAATAGTAGTGCCGGCTAGAATCGGTTGATTGAAGCCAAAACTCTCTGACCATGAAATATTCAGTATTCCTGATTGCTTTCCTATTTCCTTTCCTGCAATTAACCTGATCGGGATTCTCCCAGAAATTGAAAATTGGATTTTCTCAGTGCACCACCGGGGATGCTTGGCGAAAAACTATGAATGACGAAATGCTAAAGGAGATAGGATTCCATAGTGCCTATGACATGGAGGTAATAATAAAGGATGCCTTTAACGACAATAATCAACAAATCCTGGACATCCAGGAATTGTTGGACGAGGGAATTGACATTTTGATTGTATCTCCCTATGAAGCGGAACCTCTAACTGCAGTGGTTGAGGAAGTGTATAACCTGGGTATTCCGGTGATAGTCGTTGACAGAAGAATCAGTTCGGAAAAATTCACAGCCCGGCGATAATTTCGGCATTGGCAAGGGTGCTGCCCGGTTCGCCGCCCGAACTATCAAACGAGAAAGGCAAAATATTGGAAATTACCGGGCTGGTGGGTTCTACGCCGGACATTGAACGAAGTCTGGGCTTTTATAATGGTTTATTGGATTACCCGGACTTTGAGGTGGCTAAATCCATTGAAGGGGCCAGGATGCAAACACCAGCTCAACAGCTTACCGACAACCTGTTTAATGAAACGACCGATTTTGATTTGATATCCTACGGGCGGGGAACAGGCGATCGAATTGGTCCGTTCAGATTTTGGAGAATCACCCATTCTCGAAAATCAATCATCTCAAAACCATAAAGATTGATTATCACAATGCCAGAACCATAAAACTTCAGGCAGAACAAATCATCAGGCAACAAGTGCGAATCGATAAGCTTAGGGAGCAAACCGGTGAATTGCTCCAGCTGGACGACAACAAGAGCACTGTCAGGATCCTTTCCATTGTAATCGCGGTACTGGTGGCAACGATCGCATTCATCGTTATCTATTTCCTGCGTCAAAAGAACAAGGACGGTCGAGTTAGGCTAAGGAAAGAAGCCTCTCCGTAATTCCTGGTGGGCGGCAAATGTCGAAGCCAAGGCTGAATGTTAATTGTGGGATCATTCCATCATTCCGGCACCACATTATTCCGAATAAATGCTTTTCATTTGCCAAGAATCCAGGGATATTAGCTCGCTTTCCTGGCCCTGGGAACGAAGGGAGACACTAACACTTTCCTCAAGACTGGGATAAACCCGTACAGCAACGCACTGCTTGCCGTTGACAAATACCTCCACTACACTCCTATCTATAAACACTCTAAGCTTGAGTGTTTCATCCGGATCAAGCAGCACTGGAGCTGCTTCAGGCGCCCGGGAAAGTGCATCCGGAAGCAGGGAAGAATATGAAGATTCGAGCATTATGATGCTTTTCCTAATTTCATTCAAGCTCTTCGCCCCGGGTCTGGAATAATCTCTTCCCGGGTTAAATCCCCGGTCCCTATAGAAGGCGATGCGGGTAAACTCTTCTTTATTCGGCGACCTTAATACATTCATTTCGATCATTGGAGCGCTCTTAGAGTCTATCTCCGCGATGATCTCCATGGCATTCCCCTGTATGTTCTCTAACACCACCTCCTGGTTGGCCGGAAGTGTCATCGCCTGGACCTGTTCATGGTCGTAGCGAAGCGACTCGATATCCCCAGCGGGCTCCATGCCTAGAACATCGTTTTGGAGAAGGGTCAGTCTTCGTGGCAATGTCATAATTTGTTTCCAGCCGGTAACCCATCCGGTAAAACCGCCGGTCGAATATTTGCCCGGGTTCATGTTGAAGATCACATAAAGCCCACCTTCTTCATCAGGAGCAGCCGATGGGGCATGTACCCCAGAAGGATTATAAGCCCCGAAATTAAACTTTCCACCCCCATTGGCTACAAACTTGTCCCGTTGTTTGTCAAAATCTCCCAATAGATATTGACCACCACTCATGTGGCTAAAGAAGAGGAGCATGTGCTGATCTCCAATTGGCCAGAAATAAGGACAGGCGGCGTCATCACCGATCAGGGAAAATCGGTCGTCTTCAACGAATTGGTGAAGATATTCCCAATTTGACAGATCCTTGGAGCGGAAAAGGTACGCCGCCAGAACTTGATTACCACCTGGTGCTTTTTGAACTCCTCCCGAAAGTGAATAATATATGCCATCTTTCTTAAAGATATTTGGATCGTACACATCGTAGGGAAGATCTGCGCTGTTGGCGGTATAGGGAACGACGGGCTTGCCAGTTACTTTTTCCCAATTCAATAGTAAAGGGTCGCTGGAAACAGCAACCATATTGCCTACCAGATGGCCATGATACATGGCGATAACCCGGCCCTCTTCCACTATCGCAGAACCAGACCATGATCCCTGTTCCGGATTAGGATAAATCGCATAAGGAAGATCACGCCAATGGATCAGATCATCACTGATTACGTGCCCCCAGTGTGGTCGAGGATCTTCGGGAGGGAATGCCTGATAGAACAGGTGCCACTGGCCGTTCCAGAAGCTAAGGCCGTTGGGGTCGTTGAGGCTGCTCTCCGGGGATACAAAATGGTAGAAAGGATAATGAGGGTGACGTGCCTCCTGTTGGCGCGACTTCTTAAATCGCATCATCAGAGGGTTTGTTTTCAGCTGTTCTTCCTGCTCTTCCAGGGTCGTGGCGAAGGTGAATTTAGGTACTTTTGAAGTGTAGTCCGGGTGATCCGTAGGTTCCCAAGTGATTACTGGGGTGCCTGAAACTCCCAAAACCGGCGATTCGCTCTTCTCGGGATCGGAGCAGGCCATTGCAAAAATTAGAAGTAGGGCGACTATATACGGGATGCTTTTCATGATGCTTGGTTTAGGTGTGGGAATGATCCATTGATTAAGTTGCGAATTACATTTTTCTTTGGCTATCTCTGGTGCTGGCCTTTAATTCAGTTCGACCATGCCAGGCATGGTTCGAACGATCTTAGACCATCTAATTCCTTTATAAGTTCCTCATATTCCTACAATAACAAAAGAAAAAATATTCTTAATAAAGAGCTGGAATATCATAGATTCAGGTCCAATATTGCGTAAACTAAACGGTACCAAAATACCAAATCAAAGCCCTCATGAAACGATGTAATCCTCCACTGCTTACTCAAGCGCTGTTAATTATCTCACTCTTTACGTCATGCGGGAACAGTGAATTACCTTCTGGTGCTATCGTTACCGGGGATTTCGATTCCGGCACCTGGGATGACTGGACGGTGGAGGGAGATGCATTTGGCCCTGGTCCCTTTGAGGCTCAAAACTTGGTGGAAGGTGTAAAAGGCCATGGGTTCAAAGGGGGCCTTGCAAATAGCAACCGTAATGGCCCTGAAACCACCGGAAGAATAGTCTCCCCTGAATTTACGATCCATAAAAAGTATCTCAACTTCTTAATAACGGGTAACGGCCATTATAATGTTGAGGACTGCAATCTAAGGCTACTGATTGACGATCAAATCGTTAGATATGCGGCAGCCACCCGGGCCCCGCAGGTTGAGTGGATGAGTTTTGACATAGAAGAATTTGTCGGGCAAGCAGCACGAGTAGAATTAGCTGATGAATCAGAAAAGCTTTTCCTGATGGCTGACCTGATATTTCAAAGCGATGAAATGCAGTTGGGCGCTTTCCGAAAATCTCTAAGAGCCGAAAAACAATATCTTCTGTTACCGGTAACCAAAGGAGCCAAACAATATCGGTTGAGGCTGGAGAAGGAAGGAGATGTAACCGAGCAATTTGTTATTGAAATGAGCGCCGACGAGCCAGACTTCTGGGCATTCAAGGATATCAGCCGCTACCAGGGAAAGGAATTAACTATAACCGGGAATAGCCCCATAAAGCCAGATGGGTTTGAGCTCATTTACCAAGCAGATGAGGTGCCTGGAGAAGAGAATTTTTACAAAGAAGCAAATCGCCCCCAATTTCACTTCACCTCAAAGCAGGGTTGGATCAATGATCCGAATGGCTTAATTTATCACGAAGGTGAATGGCATCTCATGTATCAGCACAATCCCTATGGAGTTATAGGCAGCTCGAAGCACTGGGGCCTTGCCATCAGCAATGATCTGGTCCATTGGGAAGAGCGGCCTTCATCGGTTGTGCCTGACGATTTGGGCAGCAACCATTCAGGAGGGGCCGTTGTAGACCATTTCAATCATGCCGGATTGCAGCAAGGAGATGAAAAAACCCTTATTGCCTTTTGGACGGCGGCAGGCCATTTCACCAGCCCGGCACGGCGCTTTACTCAGTGCATTTCCTATTCAAACGATCGTGGCCGCACCTGGAAAAAGTACCCGGGCAATCCAATCATTGGTCATATTGAAGGTCGTAACCGGGACCCAAATGTGATCTGGCATGACCAGGCCAATCGCTGGGTAATGTCGCTTTTCCTGGATAACAATGACTACGCTCTTTTGAAATCCGCCGATTTAATCAATTGGGAATTGATCGACAAAATTAAGATGCCGGCTAGTGAATGCCCGGATCTCCTAATATTGCCCCTTAATGGTGACCCTAATCAGAAAAAATGGCTTTTTTGGGGCGGAAACGGCAATTACGTGGTAGGTGATTTTGATGGCAATCGATTTACCATCGAAGGGGATGCGCAGCGTACCCATCATGGAAACAGGTATTATGCCGCGATGACCTTCACAAATGCTCCAGAAGGACGCACCGTTCAAGTAGGTTGGCTTACTAACCGAACTCCTTTTGAGCACAGCAATTTTCTAAATCAACTATCTGTTCCAAATGAACTATCACTCAAAACAAATCGCGAGGGAGTCCCCGTATTATTTGCCAATCCTGTAAAAGAACTCGAAAAACTACGCTCCGAATCATTTTCAGTTGAAGCTGTGGATTTGATCTCTGATAAGCCTTTCACACCTGATTTCAATCAAGAACTTGCAGACCTGGAGATGGAAATATACATTGGAAATGCCCGGGAGATTGTTCTTAATATTCGAGGTGTGCAATTTATCTACGATACAGAGGACAAAAATCTCTCCTACAATATTGAATCTCAAAGCGTTTTCGGTAAAAGCTCCGAGGACAAGATCCCATTGGAAACCCATAATGATAACCTGACGGTTCGAATACTGATTGACCGAGCCTCTGTAGAGTTATTCCTAAACGGAGGAGAGAAGGCTGTTTTCATTTCAGAGCTGCTTGATCCTTCAAATCTCAGTTTCACTTTTGAGGCAAACGGAGGAAGCGCCAGGATCAACAGGCTTGAGATGCATACAATGCTTTCGGCTTGGAAAGCAAAGTGAGCCTGTAACACTAGATATTTGTTGCAATCACCGCAACCCCTCGCGATTTCTATGGATCAAGCAAGAGTCAGGGTATATGTTTTTTCATATTTTCTGGTTTCTCGGACTACAGCAAAAACTCTATGAATAAGTTTGTTCCGGATCGCATTCAACACCGACATTTTGTTTTTCCCTGATTCCACTTTCCGTTCATAATAATCCCTTAATTCCCCCGGATGAGTAACCGCTGACATGGCTGCCAGATGCAGGAGCTTTTTCATCTTCTTATTGGCCAGATGCGAAACTCGACTCCGGCCCCGGTAGCTGGTGCCGGATCGGTACTCGAAGGGCACTACCCCTGAGTAACAGGCAAACTTCTTGGCCTCAGTAAAGTCTTTGAACTCATTGGTAGTTGCAATGAAATGGGCTGCAATAGTAGATCCAATGTTATCCACTGAAGTCACTTGCTCAAAGAGCTCATTTAAAGATTGATCGGATCGAATGAAATCATAAATTTTCAGATCCAAAGCCTTGAGCTTTTTCTCCATGTTAGCTAGTACCGGTTTGAGGGTAGTTTTCTGAAGTTGCATCACATCATCATCCACAAAACCACAGGCCTCCTTTAAAGGAGTTGCCAACTGCAGTTTAGTCTTGAGCAGTCGTTCTCTGAGTGATAGCATGAACTTTAAATTGCGGATTTTCTTTCGAGAAGGCTTCCATAACTGGGCTTTGTCCTGGTTTCGACAGGCATATTGAGCGATTCGATAGGAATCCACCTGATCGTTCTTTCCTCTCAAAACACCCAGGGATTGTTTGATCTGCCGGGCCGATTCCAGCCACACATTGAGCTGCTGTTTTTCAAAGTAATTGAGCAGATGATTGTTATAGATCCCAGTGAATTCCAGGCAAAACAAAACCTGGTCAGGCTGGTAGCCAGGCAGCTGCATAAGTCTCTTGATAAAACTCTTAATCCCTTTCAGACTATTAGCAGTTCTTAGGTGAAACAACCTGTGACTATTTTGTACTACCGTAAAATCAAGGGTTGACTTTGAAACATCAATGCCCACGAAATAATTGAAATTCATAACTTTACCATTAAGACTTATCAAGTGGGTTAACATTTTTGGACACGATCAAAACCTTACTAATGGGTCTAGTCCCAAATTTCTATTTGATGCTTGTTCAAAAAAGCTGGCAGAGGATTGAATCGCGAGATAGGTCGCAAACCTAGGCCTTTGCATAATTCGCCTCTGCCAGTGTTAACTCATGACCGCCTTGGTCACCTCATAAAAATAAACCTTGATTCTTGGAATAATCCTAGAGGCCTAATCTAAAGGGACTTTGAGGCATTAGCGGATGTTCTGAGTTCTCAAGCCCAGACTCGGAGCGTAATGGAGAAGAAAGCACTCTGAACGTGATGGAATTATGGACAGCGGACAGAAGAGGTGGATGGTGGATAGCAGGAGTAATAGTGGTAACAGTCAATCGAATTTCATAATTTGCAAGTAATACATTACTCAATTGAAGTACCAGTGGTTCCAGAACGTGTAGTCTGGTGATGTGGTGCTCAATTCCCTGCGACAAAGCCTAAATTATCAACTATGAAATATTCAATGTTACTGATTCCGATTCTTGTTTTTTCCTGCGATCAATCGCCGGTGAATTCATCAAAGAAACTGACCATCGGATTTTCTCAATGTACTATTGGGGATGCATGGCGCGAAACAATGAATGAAGAGATGCGGAAGGAGATAGGGTATTATTCTGATTATGATATTGAACTGATCATAAAAGACGCGAATAACAACAACGACCAGCAAATTCAGGACATAAAAGAACTGGTGGGCTTGGGAATTGACATTTTGATCGTTTCTCCCAATGAAGCTGAGCCACTAACCGAAGTGGTTGAAGAGGTTTACGATCAGGGAACACCAGTAATAGTTGTGGACCGGAGGATAAGCTCAGATAAATTCACCGCTTTTATCGGCGGGGATAATTTTGGCATTGGGAAAGGAGCTGCCCGATTTGCTGCCGAGCTGTTAGACGGGAAAGGCAAGATACTTGAAATTACAGGATTGCTTGGATCGACTCCGGCGATTGAGAGGAGTCTCGGTTTTTACGATGGTCTATCTGATTATCCAGACATTGAGGTGGCTAAGTCCCTGGAAGGGGCTTGGTTACTGGAAAGGGCCCAGGAGCATACACATAATTTGTTTGGAGAGCAGAAAGATTTTGATTTGATCTATGCTCACAACGATCCAATGGCCTGGGGAGCCTACTTGTCCACTCAAGATCACGGGATTAGACCGTTTATCATTGGAGTTGACGGGCTGGCTACACCCAATGGAGGGATCGAAATGGTACTGGAAGGATCCATAATGGGCACGTTTCTATATCCCACAGGCGGAGACAGGGCGATTCAGCTGGCCTTAGAAATCTTGGAGGAAAAGCCATTTTCCAAAGTCAACAATCTAAAAACCATTAAAATTGACTATAACAATGCCAAGACTCTAAAACTACAGGCCGAACAAATCGATCGGCAACAGGCCCGAATTGACAAACTAAAGGAACAACTAGACGCAGTCGTTTATCTTCAAGAAAGGGAAAACACCGTTATGAATCTTTATGTAGTTATCAGCGCGCTGCTGGCAGCAATGGCCGTCATGATAATCTATTTCCTCTATCAAAAAAGCCGGGCCAGCTGAAACTAGATATCAATACATAAGTGGCTCGTTGACTCCTCCTAGGAACTGGAAGAAATAAGTGACTCGGGCAAGATGAATAATGCTCGAGGTTTGCCTTGTTAAGATTAAAATGACCGCACAGTAGCATTTGGTTAGTATTTTGGCCTGCTTTGCTATGGGAGACTCTGGACGACGTAACTCCCCGAAACAGCTCCTTGGGGTAAAACCCAAAGAGTCACTATCTTCAAGGTTTTGATTCCAAAGTATAATGAAATCCTCCTCGGTTCTTTTCAAAACCGAAGAATTGGGCTATCTGGTTGGGCACCTTGCTATTAGCTTTCGGCCTGATTTTCTACTTCCAAATAACGCCATCGGGTTTGGAAGAAAGACATCAGCAGGCTGACGAGATCCTGGCATTGGCCTGGGCACTAATTTCAAAGAGCTGAAAGGCCATTTCAAGCACGGAAAGCCCTTGATCCTGTATCTTAGCGGGCAGGCTTTTAACCTGATGTTTACCTTAGGGATGGCTTATCTTATGTTCTATAAAGTCTTTCCTGAGGTAGTTCAATCTCTAGTGGATTAAGTATGAAGGCTCGAACCAAAGCGCTCAAGTGGCTCAAGCTAATCCTAGCGATCGTTTGCTTATTTACTTTTGTCCTTCTTCTAGGTCCACTTGGCAGAAAATTGGGAATTCCGATTAACCCGGAACTGGATGCCAGCGCCCTATTCTATACCGAAAGCGAGTGGTCGGCGACATAGAATATGATCTCAGGCGGGGACGCTGACGGTGGACAGGGGACCGCTTCTTCTCATGCTACTTCTCCTTTTCTTCTCTTCTTTTATCCTCCCCGAATTTCGATGATCTTATTGGTCACCTGGTCGTAGATCGCTTGAGGTAAAGTCGCGGCTTTCCAGTCGGCCACGGTAGATTCGATCTGGTCGATTTTGCGGGCTCCGATTACGACTCGACTGGCCTCTTTAGTGGAAAACAGGTAGCGATGGGCCAGGGTTGACAGTTTTAGTCCGTGATTGGTGGCGATTTGGTGGGTGGCCAGGGCGCAATCCACGTCAATCTGAGTGATCCATTCCGTATTGGGTGGATCAGCAGTGTATCGGTCAAATCGATTGCCCAACAACGACATATGTAAGGGAGAAGCAGAGTAATACGTCAAATTATGGCTTAGGATATGAGGCATGTCCTTCTCAAAAGCCGATAGGTTACAAGCATCCATCTTCAAATATCCTGAGATAACCTGAAAATTATCATGAGTGGCGTACAGACGAAACTCATCGGTAGGATTACCACCCACGCCGAGCATTCTAGTATAGCCTTCCCCTTTAAATGATCTTAGGGTATCCAGGATCTCATCGATATGGTCCAGGGGTACCAGGTGAGGTTCATGCAGAAATAATAAATCCAATTGACCCACCCCTAGTTTCTCCAAACTTGTCATCAAGCTTCGCCTGAGACTTTCGGGTGAATAGTCAACATAACACTCATCTGCTTTTTCTGCAGGAAGGCGGCCTACCTTTGTACTGAGGAACGGGCGTTCTCCGCTCCATCTCTTCAGGGCTTTGCCGACAAATTCTTCTGACCGGCTGTAGGAAGGAGACGTATCAACAGAACTAATGCCGTTCTCAAAGGCGTAAAGTAGACACTCGATCGATTCCTCTTCGTCAACTTTTCCCCAAACACCTCCAAGACCCGCCGCACCGTATACGATACGGCTTCCTTTGTCAAATGATGAAGGTTGGTGATCAATATTAGACAGATAGGTTGGTCTTGAGGTCATTTCTCGACGTGGCTAGGCCAAAAGTATCCCTCTACAAACTGCGATGCAACTATTTGGTTTCCAAATAAATTTCGTCGTTTTCAATCGAAAACGTGTATCCAATTTGTCCGGCCGCCTCTTGTAGAGCTGACTGGAGCATAATCTTTGGATCTTTGGAGACTTCAAGGCGCCGCATAAGGCCCTCCCCCTTATGATCACCAACTCCAAGGGTAACTTTGAGCCCTCTCCTTTTGCAGGTGATTGCTAAGCCGTCAACCTCAGTGTTCATCGGCCTTAAATAAGCATCCATGTAATGGACCCCGATACCCGATTTATCTGCGAAGCCAGGGGGAAGCTTTTCCTCCGAGCTTTTATCTTCCGGGCAAATTTTAATTTTGGTCATAGTGGACTGTTTTTAGGTTGCAGGTGTCTTTTGGCGGTTCGCTGTTTGCTATTCGCTTTGAGTCGTCTTTGGATTACGCCGGTAATCCATTCATCCAATATTACATTAATCCAGGATTCCATTCCTTCATTCTCTCATTCCTTCATTCTCTCATTCTCTCATTGTATAAATAGTAATGGGTGGTCTGCAAAACGATATTCCAGAAATACTTTCGACCCACCCGATTGCACAAACAGCCAGCCGGCGAAGTATCCCGGTATTCACGGATCAGCTCGTCAAGAACTTTGCCCTTCAGGTTGTTCGGTTGAGCCAGGGTCTGCATAAATCCCGCACCCTGCCGAACATATTGGCACATCTTCATGTAACCTTTGTGCTCGTCGGTGCATGAGGCATTCGCATCAACTACAATATACCCGCGAGTAACGGTTTTAAGCGTCAAGGCAAAAAGGAAATACAAGGGCCATCCCATGTTTTTGCATGTGCTCCCTGTCATTTCAAATACTACTTTGACCAAACCGTCCTCAACCGGTTTTACATTCAGGCGGTTTTTGGACCACTTTTCCAGTACTGTTTCGCTGAAGTCATATTTTAGTGACGTGAGGGACTTCACCCCATTTCCAGATTCAGATCTGGATTGGTAATTTGCAACATATGGCTCTCTTCTAAATTGACAGGGCGAAAAGGAGCAAGTTCTGCATGGCGATTCCAGAGTGCTTGTTGAGAATTCAGAACTCTGTTTTGCCAGCCCAATTAGTGAAATCTGGGACTTCTTTGGGAAAAGCATACCAGACGGCAGGATGCTTATACGTTGGCCGAAGCCGGGGACTTTAGAATCCAGGATCCGGTAAAGATCCTTCTGGCATGAGAGATCCCAGCCGCTATAGCCAGGACTGTACCTTGGTAAAACCGCAAGTCCTACACGATCCGCCTCGGCACAAACCGCAGCTGCCCACGAAGTTATTATCTCCTCAACTACTGCTGTTGCATACATTTCCAGGAAATAATAACGGTCGGGAAAGCCTTCCTTCCATAAGCGCTTGATCTCGGAGTCAACCGCCTCACCTGCGCTCGCGGCAATAAGAATGCTGCGATCAACTTTTGCCTGCCAGAAGCGCTTGCCCAGTTCCTCCCCAGAAATGCTAATTCCATCCAGACGCATTTGCTGGTTTTGATCATAATCAATCCCGACCTCAGTTTTGTTGATCCAGGGTTTCCCGTTTTGAAAAAACCAATCCCCGGCCCAGTCAATTAATTGCTGAACCGTCTCGTTGATTTCATAGCTCTCCGGGTAGCCAAGAAGTCTGTGTAGCTCCTGCGGTTTTACCTTGATTTGTGGCATTTCAATTTCCGGGCTCATGGTGTATAATCTGAAGTATCCACCCGGATTGGCCCAAATTGACAACCATTCACAAAATGATCGAAGAAATCGGGATCCGTTTCCAATTCGATATGCCGGATTCCAGTTACCAGTTTCTCCAACTGCTTCCGCTTTGACGCCGACAACAAAGCGATCGTTAGCCCCTCGATCGTAGCATTGCCAATTTGTTTTATCCTGGAATTGTCAAGATCAGGGATTAGCCCAATCCGGCGAGCTGAATCTATATTGATATGTCTCCCAAAGCCGCCGGCAAGGTAGAAAACATCTAAGTCATCGGCCGTAATACCGTAATTCTTAAGCACGATATTAAGACCAGCTACGTTGGCCCCTTTGGCCTGGGCCAATTCATTTATATCTTTTTCACATAGGTATATATGGTTCCTCGAATCGATCGTGAATTGATCAGAATCATTTTCAAAACGTCCCAGTTCGTTCATTTGACTGGTTCTGCGCAATTCTCCTACAACATCAATAAGCCCTGAACCGCAAATCCCGATGGGTTCTATATCTCCTATAACACTTAAGGTAACCTGTCCCTCATCCGTAATTTTCACCTTCTCGATTGCCCCCTCCAAGCCAGGCACTCCGCAATCAATCCCACCTCCTTCAAAGGCAGGACCTGCCGGACATGACGCGGCCAGGATCTTGTCTTTGTTTCCCACTACTATTTCGGTATTGGTTCCAATATCCATGAGGGCAACAATCCGATCTTCTTTTGCCATTTTAATAGCCAATAAACACGCTGCTGTATCAGCACCAATATGTCCGCTAATCAAGGGGAGGCTCTGAACCCGTGCTTGAGGATGGATCGGCAGCCGCAATTTCTTGGCTGTCATAGTAAGGCTGGTCGAGTCACGTTTGCCAGCCTTCATTTCAGTTTCGGTGAGTGACCTATATGGTTTTTGTCCGATGGAAAAGACGTTCAGGCCAAAGAACAGGTCTCTCATAGTCGAATTACCTCCAATTACAACCTCATAGATCAATTTTGGGTCTACTCCCAAAGACTCAATGGCGTGGGTTAGATATCCCAAAAGAGTCCGCTGCAATAAGCGGCCTTTATTCTCGGTGTCGTACTGTATCCTGGCCATCACATCTGACCCACCAAAGCGCTGCGGATTCTCAAAGGAGGTATGGGCTTCAACCTTACCCGTATCGAGGTTCACAAGCCGCACTACCACGGTGGTTGTCCCCAAATCAATGGCCAAACCATAGATAGGCCCGCTCCACTTATCGATGAAACGGCCATCCACCAGAATGCTGCTTTGGGATCGCGTGACCGCAGGATCGGGGTTAGGGATAAGACCCTTTAAAAGGCCACTGCCCTCATCTTCAATTCTTATTGACGCCCTCCGCAATGTGTGGCACTTTAGAATTCCGCTTTCCGCGGCGATCCGGCTCTGACAGGAAAGCCGAAATTTATCCTTGAGATGGCTTTCCGCATCGGTTGGAGGGGTAAGGAGATCGGATCCGTGTTCCACTTCCATCATGCATTCTTTGCATTTTCCTTGTTTATGACAGGAAGTAGGAACCACAATACCCATCTGATCGGCTAAATCAAATAAAGTCGATCCGGACTGCGCGGTCCGGGTCTTGGAATTTACGGTTAGTGTTACTGCCACTCTATTGCCCTATTTCTACAGACCTTCACAATTCTGGCGGTCTTCAAAAGATCCACCTTTGAAAAAACTGGTCTTTTCCAGCATGAGATTCCCTACGGTTTTTAAGATATCATGTCTGGAAAAGATCATTCGGGCTTTGTACCCCATTTGCAGACATCCTATTTTTTCGTAGTAACCAAGTCTGGAATTGCTTACACCGGTGGCGGCATTGATTACGGCCAATCCATCCATACCAGCATCCTCCATTATTTGCAGTTCTTGAAGCAACCCAAGACCGTGGGGAACTCCATAGGAACCGGCGTCGCTTCCGGCAATGACTGTAACCCCCATTTCAACCGCTTTTTGCAAACTAGAGGCATGACCTTCGAGGATTCGCTTCAAATTGCCGAGGACTTGCTCATCCCAGCCGATCCGCTGAGCGAATTTAATTTGGGCCTGTACCGGGGCAAAAGTTGGGACCCAGGCCGTATTACGGTCACGCATCCTGGCAAGCTGATCATGGGTTATGAAATATCCATGCTCCAAGGAATCGACTCCACCCTGAACTGCGCTTTCAATGCCATCGGCTCCCGATGCGTGGGCAAACGTTTGTTTGTTCCAGGATTTGGCGGCATCTACGAATGATTTAACTTCTTCGAAGGCCATTTGAGGCGGCGCTGTAACCTTGCCCTGCTTTAAATTAATGATCCCAGTGGGTATTAACTTGATCCTGTCGGCTCCAAGCAGGATGCGGTTTTCGACACACTCTTCGGCTGAATCAAAATCTTCGAACGGCTCCCCCATAAATCGGCCATATCTTCCGTCACGGTGAATTGCCGCACCGGGACTATCTATATAGGGCGTAGAATTCTTTTTGGATGCCTTGTTCATGGCACTCAAGGCCAGCCCTACCCCGTCCTTATCGCCCGCATCCCGAACCCCCATTATGCCTAATGCCACCAATTTGTCCATGCGCTTTTGAGCCAATCTCAGCAGCTGATCAGATGTTTTGCACAAATGCGCTTTTCTCTTCTCAAAATCGAGTTCTCCTCCTTCCAGAAACAAATGCGAATGCGCCTCTATGAGGCCCGGCATTACAGTATAGTTGTTCAATTCGAAATCAGGTGAATCCTGACCTGGCTTTACCACGGCCTTTGATGGAAGATTTTCGGACGGGCCGCAGAATAGGATATCCTCCTGGTCAAAGACCAAATTGGCATTGTAGAATGGCCGGGTAGACACCCCATCCAGCAGGGTTCCTATTTTGAGCCAAAGCGGATACCTGGCATCCTCCTCAAGAAACTTAAGATCGATGTGCTCTTTTACTTTATTCTCTATCATGCGTTTTGAATAGCTCCATGACTGCCTCGGCTTGGCGAAATCCGGCATCTTCCTGGCTTTCTTCCGGTCGAGGCCTACCTTTTTCTAAGGCATGCGCTAGGCCTTTTGTCCAGGGATCCTCCATGCTAAGAGCGTGGGGTGTCTTTTCAGGATTCGCGAGCATGAAATCTAAACCTGCTTCACGCGCCAATGCCAGGTAGGCGTTCTCAAAAGAACCTTTGAGACGCTTGGGAATACCCCAGGAAAAGTTCGAAAGACCGACCGAAAGATGTACTCCCTCCAGATCCCTGTCGTTCCTGATCAGCCGCATGGCATCCAGGCCTATGTTCACAAGACCGTAAGTATCGGCTCCTACTGGTGCCAATCCGGTGTCAATTATGATTTGATCGGTGGTTCGGCCGGCTTTTGATCTCAAAAGATCTACAAAATATTTGGTAGCCTGATAGGCATCTTGTGGTTGCAGGCATTGGGCACTCTCCCCGTTCTCTAAAAATCTCTCAGACGCCATAACGATAGCTAATGTGTCAAATGATGAGACTAAATCAACCAACGCGTCCAGTCCTACCCTGGAGGCAGCAAGGGAGTTGAGAATCGGTTTATTGCTTTTGGAAAAATCATAATTTTCCAGGGCCACCCTTTGAAAATCTTCTGATGGATTATCAAAACTTATTGGTATTGACGTAACTTCTTGTACAGCCGGCACCAGTTCGGGAAGAAATTCCAACATTTCTTCAAGTTTTACCGAAAGGTTCTGAGTGCCGTCAATATTCAGGGTTAGATAATCGGCCCCAAGATCGGTCTGCAACTTGGCCAGATGCTGAAATCCTTCAAGATCCCTGTCTTTCCAGGCCCTTCTGGCTCTTGCGTAGGAATTGTTCATTAACTCCCCAATCTGGATTATGGAATTTGAGTCAATCATCTATTAATGGCCGATTTAAGATCTTTATGTCCTCGAGCTCATGAGCTATTTTCTCTGTCTTCCTGAGCTTCATTTGATTCACTCAAGAATCCACTGTTGTGATCGCGTTCCAGCCAGGTATTGGCCCAGCTGGAGGTCCCCCGTAACGCCTGATCCTGAATGACAGGAGCATGACGTAATAATCCTTGCTCATTTCCTTCAGCCTTTAACCGGTCATAGGCTCTGGACCATATGCATGGAAAGTCACCTACTTCACACAATCCCTCCCGGGTGCCTCCGCAAGGACCGTTCCTCTGGTTTTTAGCGCACTGTGATTCAGGGCAGAGAAAAGCAATATCGGGTAAGGAACAATCCCCACAATCCTGGCAGTCGAATAAGGCTGACTTGCTAACCGTTTCCAAGCGTCGCAACCACGCCGGGCCCTGCATAGAGTTCTTGGCATTCGCACAGATCTTTTTACCGGTTTTGTATAGTCCCCTGTCCGGGGTGAACATAGCGTTATGAGTCCATTTCGAAAAGCGGTAGGTAAAATTTAACTTCCCGCCTTTTCTTTTCTGAGAGGAAGCCACATAATCCGGGTTAAGTTCGCCAGGATTGGATAGTCCGGTTTCAGGGTCTTTGGCGAAAAAAAAGAACTCATTCTCACGAGAAAAACTTAACTCCCCGGAGAATTGACTCCAGTCTTGATCGGAATAAGCTTTCTCCATATCCAAGATCCTTTCCAGGTCATTAATCTGATGGATGCCTCCCACATAAACGCCTTTATAACCTAGACCCCTATACACCGCCATTTGTTTGGCGGCCAATTCGAGAAAAAAGCGCTTGCCCTTATCACGAGATTTTCCTTCTCGCTGGCAAATTTCAAAAAGAGCGTCAGTGACGGTGACCCCTGGGATTCCTTTCCGATGGAAAAGCTGAGCCACCCGTGGATTCAGAACAAAGACATTACCTATCAATGGTATTTCCCCTAGATCCCGATATCTCATGTAACAGATCAATTCATGCATCTTACGCGCATCGTAGCCAATCTGATTGATAATGAATTGAGCGCCACATTCAATTTTCTTTACCAGCTTTAAATACTGGGGAATGATTTCGTTTTCATAGAGTTTAAAATTGGTGGTTACCGCACCCACGAAGAAATTGGTTTTTTCCGGCTTGTCCACCAACGAAGCCTTATTCCGATGTGATCTTAGGCCGTGGTTCATTCGATTGAGGATCGATATAAGTCCCACCGAGTCAATGTCAAAAACAGGTTTCGCCTGACCTTCCGGTCCGACAACCGGGGCATCCCCGGTCATTGCGAGGATATTGTTGAAGCCCTCACTGGCCAAATGCCATGCGATGCTCTCCAGGCCGTACCGGTTAGCATCCTTGCAGGTAAGATGAATCACCACTTCCTTACCCCCAAAAAGAATGGGTCTACCTAAACCGGCAGGAGCCAACATAGGGTTACCACCAGCATTGTCCGTTATGGACACCCAATCCACGGCTTGGAAATCAGTCAAATCCCGGGCATAGTTCCTCGCCTTCACGCCGGCGGCCTGGCTCATGGTACCTCGGGCGGAAACTAACTCAACTCCACAAACGAAGTCATGGCCATACATTTTATTTACCAAGCTAACCATATTTCACAGAGCCGGAATTCATCCTTTTCCTAGAAGATTCAAGAACAGATCGACTGCCGAGGACGCGTCAGCGCCGTAACCATCGGCTCCGATCTCTTCGGCGAACATTTCACTAATCGGTGCCCCTCCAACGGTCATTTTTATGTCGTTCAGTCCAATATCTTTGAATTTTTCAATGACGACCTTCATATAGGACATAGTGGTCGTTAGCAGGGCGCTCATTCCTATGATATCCGGTTTGAAGTCCTTCACTGCCGCGATAAACTTATCCACGGGCTGATCAACACCCAGATCATGAACTTCGAAACCAGCCCCCTCTGCCATCATACAGACTAAATTCTTACCTATATCATGCAGATCTCCTTTGACGGTGCCCATAACCACAGTTCCCTTACTCTGTACATTGGAGGATTCGCTCAGCAATGGTTTCAGGATTGCCATTCCTGCCTTCATGGCCCGGGCAGCAATCAGTACTTCGGGCACATATAAAACGTTGTACTTGAAATCTTCTCCAACCACGCTCATTCCGGCAATCAAGCCTTCATTTAATACCTCCTCAACGGGCCGGCCGGCCGCCAGTGCATCCTCCGTCATTTGCTTGACCTGGTCGGCGTTTCCTTCATACAGGAGTTGATTCATTTGGGCATAATCGGGCATGTCTTATTGGTTTTTTATGGGCAATCAATTAATGGTCCAGGACATAACTCCATATCGATCGATTCTCAACGGATAGGCCTCTCCTCCAAGCTGGTTTACGACATTAGTTATCTTATGCCTGTGTCCTACTTTGGCAACGAGTAGTATGGTACCCCCTCCCCCTGCACCGCAGGTTTTACCTCCTATGGTGTGCTCATCCAGGGCCTCATAAAAACGGCTAAGCGTGTCGCTGTTGCAGCTGTGATGTAATTGTTGATGGTAGTACCAGTTTTGGCTGAGCATTTCTCCGAATTCATTAACATCTCCCCTTTCAAGAACCGGTACCATTTCATTGGCAATTCGTTCAAGATTTTGCATGGCCTTAAGGGTACTGCTTTCGGGCTGATGATAACTGGCCTTTATCTCTTCGTGGATGTTTTCGGAAACGTGATACTGACCGGTATACACCAGGATACACCGTCTTTCCAATTCGGCAATTACCTCATCACTGATAGCCGGATTGTGGCACGACACACTACCGCCCCTGGCATAAACCAAATGATTTATGCCTCCCAGCGCAGCACCCAAGGTATCCTGGCTGCCCCCAGCCAAACCCAAATCATCTCTTTCTATTGAATTGCCTAGCAACGCGATTTCCAGGGATTTACGATTAACACCCATAGCCCGGTCCAGTGCCGAAATGCAGGCTGCACTAACAGCGCCAGAAGATCCTAATCCACTGCCTGGCTGAACCTCACAGGTAACTCTTAATTTGAATCCAAAAGGGGGACTAAGCCGCATAACCATTGCCTTGATCAAATCCAGATTGCCATCAATTTTTAATCCCTCCAGATTCTCGGAATAGATATCTTGTTCAAAATCGGAGCTTCGGATGGTTATCGCACGGTCTTCCGGATCTATGGACAGCGTAGCATAAGCATACCGGGTGATTCCGAAGTTAACCACAGCGCCCCCGTGGTCCATTACATAAGGAGGAGCATCGCTGCCACCACCGGCAGGGTCGACCCTTACCGGAGCCCGTGCACAAATTTGCCTGGCCTCAGTTGGCATATTTTCGTACCGTTTCAGCAAGAAGCTTTACATTCTCGGCTGCCGTCGGAGGTGCCACGCTACAGGCGGTGCTCAGGATATATTGGCCCCCAATGCTACCCGTATTATATACGGATTCCACTACATCTCTCGCCCCTTCACGGTCGTTTCTCAGCAATCCGTTGACCGGATCGATATTCCCTTTGATGAATAGCTTGTCCTGAAGCTCATCTTTTGCTTCAGCAAGGTTTACGGTACCTAATGGAGGAGGGTCCAGTGTCTCTATTCCACTGATTTCGGTTTGAACCATCAGGTCCAGCCGATCACCAATTGCTCCACAGGTGTGGGTATATACAAAAGCGCCTTCCTCTTTAACTGCTCGGGCTACCTCACGCTCATAAGGCACCACCCACTCCTCATACATCTCCCTCGATAGGAAGCCGGCACCCACAAAGGGCGAAGATATTTTTATGGCATGGCAGCCCCGTTGAACCTGAGCCACCGCCCATGCCGAGGACATGCGGGCGAAGTATTCCATTAAACTGCGCACCTGATCCGGATCCGTGATCAGCGCCATAAGCGCTTCCTCAATCCCCGCGGCCATAAAGTAATGGTCCATTGGCGCTCGTACTTCGCCATGGACGGAGAATTCGTCCCCCACACCCTTGAGCACCAGGTCAATCGCCTCAAAGTAGTGGTCCGGAAACCCATTAGGATCGGTGCAGGGATAAGAGCCCTTATGAAAGCACCAGTGCCTAAAAGAGTCACTAACCCAGTCAAAGGGTGCTTCTGGGTTTAGGGCAGACACTTCGGGATGGATCTTTTCGCCGTCCGTACGATAATAGGGGTCATCGTCCCTCATGCACTCAACTCGCTTGCCGTCCAGGAGATAAACAGTTGGTTCATCGGCATCGCGATCAATGCGGTCGATTACGCCTCCAAAATCTGGATCCCTACCCGGTTTATGTAGCAATATTCCGTCAAAATCATATAGCTCTCTCATCTTTATCAGGCTTTCCGCGTAGGCCTGATTGGATAGAAAATAGTCCACGGGATGAATACCCGACTGAAGGATGGTATGGCCTATGGCCAGTTGGCACATCGTTGGGACCCTCTCCGGTTCCCCCATTGACATGGCAACTTGCATCAATTCCCTAGGGCTTTTCATAACGATTATTTTTAGAACGGTTTGACTGTAGGCAAATTTAGGCTTTTTCTGAGGCTCATTTCCACGTCTTTTTTGTCATTTTATAATGCTCACTTGAACAATTTTATCAATATTTGATATTTTCTGGTCAAATGAAAATGAGTTGAAGATCAAATTCGAAAAAATCGCCCTAGGAAAAGACGTTTCTCTTAATGTTAAGAGGATCATCAAGAAAAAATTTGACTCTTCGCTGCACTTTCATCCTGAAATAGAAATTACTCTGATTTTAAAGAGTCATGGCACTCGATTTGTAGGAGACAGTATTGCTTCGTTCACCCAGGGTGATTTAGTTATGGTAGGAAGCAATTTACCGCATTACTGGGCGAACGATTCGACCAGCGAATCTGCCCATGCCCGGTCGGAAGCAATCGTTGTACAATTTGAGGATACTTTTATGGGCCGAGACTTCTTTCAAAAACCGGAGATGATCCACCTTAGGAGGCTGCTGGATCTCTCCGCCAGGGGCCTGGTCCTTCGAGGAGAAACCCAAGCGGCGGTCGCAAGGAAGATGCGCAAAATACTAAATTCCGATCCGTTCCAAAAAGTTGTAGTTCTACTTGCCATACTCAATGAAATCGCCCAATCCACCGATCTGCAGATTCTGTCCAGCGACGGTTTCCAGCAAAATTATCATCATGCCGACAGCGAGAGAATTAACAAAGTGTACAATTATATTTCTAGTAATCTAAAGGATGATGTTCAGGTAACTCACGCTGCGGAAAACCTTAACATGTCGGTAACCGCTTTTTGTCATTATTTCAAAAAGAAGACCAACAAAACTTTTACCCGGGCGGTCAATGAAATGCGAATAGGGTACGCCAATAGACTGTTACTGGAAACCGACATGAAGATCCTTGAGGTTTGCTATCAATCCGGTTTTAAAAATCTGTCCAACTTCAACAAGCAGTTTAAATCTATCACTGGAGTCACTCCGCGGGGGTTTCGGAGGAGATTCGCCTAACCGGTGATTGCTTCAGAATTGAGGGTAAATGGTTTCGCTTTCGTTAACGCCGCCAAACGACCGGGAACTTGCACTGAATTAACAAATTAAATCACCGCCGAAGGCATGAGGATCGCAGATTCGACTTAACCTTCATTTTTCAATTATATTGGTATATGAAGCATTGTAAGTGGCAACGGAATCCCGGTGTGATTTCCGGAGCTGACTACTGGGTCCTTTAGGATATCTCCCTATGAGAAAGAACGAACAGTCAATGTCGAAGCCCGACCGGCCTAGCGTACGTCGCATCCTAATCATGGTAGCGTTGATAGCCTCGGGAGAAACTGTCTTTTTGTTGCCCTTCGTAGTGGCCCGAATTTTTCGTCCCACCTTCTTGGATGTGTTCGGGTTGACCAACCTTGAATTGGGTACAGCCTTTTCTATTTACGGCGTCATGGCTATGTTATCTTATTTTGCAGGCGGGCCACTGGCTGATCGTTTCTCCGCCCGAAGATTGATGACTCTCGCCCTGGTGGCTACTTCGCTGGGCGGTGTTGTTTTCGCTGCCCGACCTTCATTAGTTGTGCTGGCACTCCTATTCGGATTCTGGGGACTCACGACGATCCTGTTATTCTGGGCGGCCCTGATCAGGGCAACCCGTAATTGGGGGGGATCAACCCGCCAAGGGAGCGCCTACGGGATCCTGGATGGTGGACGTGGGCTAGTTGCAGCCATACTGGCTTCGATTTCGGTTTTCATCTTTGCTTCCTTCCTACCCTCTGAGGTAGCTACGGCTACACTGGAGCAACGGACTGTAGCGTTAGACCGGATCATCTTGATCTTCACCGGGGTGGTTCTAGGAGTGGCCGGGCTGGTTTGGTTTGTCGTCCCAGAGACAGAAGCTGGGTCCATTTCCCCAGCCAAAGCCAATTTCGAAATTGAAGGACTTCGCAAGATCGTTCGTATGCCAGTCTTGTGGCTTCAAGCGATCATCGTGATCTGCGCGTACGTCGCCTATAAAAGCACCGATGATTTCTCGCTATACACCAGCGACGCGTTCGGCTACGACGACGTTGCCGCCGCCAAGATCGGTACCATTTCCTTTTGGATTCGTCCATTCGCGGCAATTGGAGCTGGATGGCTGGCGGATCATTTTGGGAGCTCGAAGATCATCATGCTTAGTTTCGGAGTACTTATTGCCGGAAGCCTGGCCATCTCCCTGGGTGCTCTGGCACCCGGGATTCATTGGATGCTGGTGGTTACTATAGCCGGAACAAGTGCGGGTATATACGCGCTAAGGGGCATTTATTTTGCCCTTCTTGAGGAAGCGCGGGTCCCCCTGGCGTTCACGGGTAGTGCGGTGGGACTCGTCTCCGTTATTGGCTTCACCCCGGACATATTCATGGGTCCGCTCATGGGCTATCTTATTGACCGATCCCCAGGAGCATTGGGTCATCAGCATGTATTTGGTGTAATCGCTGGTTTCGCCGCCGTAGGCTTGATCTCCACCTTACTCTTTCAACGAATTAATCGCCTAGGTACCAACCCTGCAAGTTAGCAAAGAGCGATGAGTAGCTACTTTAGGAGCCAGCTACTGCGCTGGCCGGATCGTGGGATTTTGTTCAAGAAATTAATAAATTGATGTTTGTTCCCGACGACAAAGTTCTGCACTATGAAAAAAGTAACAACCTTCGCTAAATCAAACCGAAGAGAATTTCTCCAAAAAACAGTTGTTGGGGCCTCGGCCCTGGCCTTGGGAAATACCCTGCTTGCTAAAACCACGCCATGGCAAGAAACCGGAATCCCCACGCGTCCTTTAGGAAAGACCGGGGAGAGTGTATCGATCATATGCCTGGGAGGCTGGCACATCGGAGCAGTTTACGATGAAAAAGAAGCCTTTAGGATTATGCATCGGGCTATTGATGAGGGGGTTAACTTTTTCGATAATTCCTGGGACTATCATGCCGGTGGCAGCGAAGAAGTCATGGGTAAGGGCCTGGCTATTGATGGACTCAGAGATAAAGTATTTCTCATGACTAAGGTTTGCGACCGGGATTATGAAGGCTGCATGAAAATGCTGGAAGACAGCCTTCGTAGACTGAAGACTGACCATATTGATTTGTGGCAATTCCATGAGATAGGCCGGGACTACGATCCGGAGTGGATCTTCGAGAAAGGGGGATTCAAGGCCGCAATGGAAGCTCAAAAGGCCGGAAAAGTGCGGTATGTTGGCTTCACCGGACACAAAGACCCAAAACACCATTTGAACATGTTGGCCAAACCCTACACCTGGGCCACTTCACAGATGCCGATCAATATCTTAGATGCTAATTATCGAAGTTTTCAAAAGCTCGTGTTGCCCGAATGCCTGAAAAAAGGAACGGGTGTCTTGGGAATGAAGGCTCTGGGAGGTGGAGGAGAAACCGGCATCATTACTGCCCAGACAGGGGTACCCGCCCCAACTTGCCGCCGCTATGCGCTCAGCTTACCTATATCCAGCCTAGTTTGTGGTATAAAATCCATGGAGGACCTAATGCAGGATGTGTCCATGGCGAGATCCTTCAAACCGATGAGTAAAGCTGAAATGATCGAATTGGAGGATCAGGTGAAAGACTTTGCCAAGGACGGGAAATACGAAGGTTTTAAGACCACCTCGGACTTTGAGGGACCTCCTCATCGGGGGTAGAGGATAGTTTGAGTGTGACTGTGAAATTGGGGAGCGGAATTTGCACGTATAAAATGCAACTTTCAACGCCGTTGAATTATTCAGTAACACAAGCGGCATTAATCGCGACTGGAATCGGGCTCATATGGGGCCTCATGCTGGCGTGCTCGACATTCCCTTCAAAACCACTTCCCAACATCATTCTCTTAATGGGTGATGATCATGGCTGGGATGAAACCGGTTACAACGGGCACCCCCAACTGCAAACGCCGGTGCTTGATCAGATGGCAGCCAGCGGACTTCGCCTGGATAACTTTTACTCGGCATCCCCTGTTTGCTCTCCAACCCGAGGCAGTGTGCTTACGGGCCGCCACCCGAATCGCTATGGGACCTTTGCCCCGAATTGGTCTATTCGGCCCGCGGAGATAAGCATAGCCCAGATTCTTGGAAGCGCTGGTTATGCCCGGGCACATTTCGGTAAATGGCATGTGGGGCCGGTGAAGGCGGAGTCCCCGACAAATCCTGGAGCGATGGGTTTTGAAGAATGGCTTTCACACGATAATTTCTTCGAAATGAACCCCTATCTCTCCCGGAACGGCAGGCCTCCAGAGCGGTTGCCAGGGGAAAGCTCGGAGATCCTGATAGACGAGACAATAGGATTTATTGACAAGGCGAACCAGACTGACAGACCTTTCCTGGCGGTTGTCTGGTTCGGCTCACCGCACGAGCCTTATAGCGGATTGGAGAAGGACCTTGAGCTATATGGCAATTTGCCCGAAAGCTATGAAGATAGCCTTGTCATTTTGACTTCGATGGAAACCGGTCTCCAAACAGCACGGCCCCTCCGTAAAGTTCTGCAAGAGCGCTTTGCCGAGATAACTGCAATGGACCGTGCGATCGGACGCTTGCGCGAGTACCTTGACGACAAGGATCTGCGGCAAAACACTCTTCTCTGGTACTGTGGAGATAATGGAACCCCTTCAAGTGGCCGGGTTACGGTGCCATTCCGTGGCTACAAGGGTATGGTGTATGATGGGGGCATCCGAGTTCCGGGCATAATCGAGTGGCCACAACGGATTTCCGAGCCACTAAGGTCAGACATGAATGCGGTTACAAGCGATATACTTCCTACTATTTGTGACCTGGTAGGATTATCTCTTCCGGATCGGCCTCTCGACGGTATAAGTCTTCAGCCGCTGATCGAGGGTAAAATGACCGAAAGACCGAGCCCGATATACTTCTGGAATTACGACGAGAGACGAGAGATGGATCTCGGATTGGAGCCTTTTATCGAGCCTAACCTTCAGACGGGTACTACTCCGTTGGTCAAGATCTTGGAAGGCCGATTCACCCGGAATTTCCGGAATTTACATCACCCAAGCATCACTGAGGAGGATTTTTCCGGTCCCAGGGCCATCCTCGACAATCAGTACAAGCTTGTGGTTGACGGTCAACCCGAAAGTGAATCAGGGACAGAGCTCTTCGATTTAAGGAAAGACCCCGCCGAAAAAAACAACCTTGTCCAATCCGAGCCCGAAATCGCGCGGAAGCTAGAGGGCCAACTTCGGGATTGGCAGCGTTCGGTACTTGAAAGCCTTACCGGCCGTGACTACCGTTTGCCCTAACCAGGCCCGCCCAAAAGCGACCTGTCTCAATCTGAGCAATTTGGATCATAAATTGACCAATGCCCTTTTGGTGGCCTCCAAGGTAATCTCGATGTCCTGCATTGTGTGGGAATAACTTACCGAGGCCGGCTTACATGGAATTGGCATATGATAAACGCCCTGATCGATCAGTGCCCTGCGAAACTCAAGATCGAACATCAGGTCATGGTTCTCCAGAATATCATGCATGTCCTTAGGTGCAGTTTCGCAGAAATAAATGCAAAACGTGGATGCATTCCGGACAATTACGGATCCTATTCCTTTGGCATCCAACAGATCCTTCGTCCCCTCAACCAATATACCGGTTAGGTTATCGAGGTACTCATAAACCTGCGGATCTTTAAGGATGTCGATTGTCTGAATGGCTGCTGCTGAATTTATAGGATGAGCATTATAAGTACCAGCAATCAGCACTTTCTTAGTTGGATCCGAATGATCAAACAGTTGCATAATATCATTTCTTCCGCCGATAGCAGCCATCGGATACCCATTAGCAATTGCCTTGGCAAAAACCGACAGATGAGGCTCCGGATTCTCTACCTTCTGATATCCTCCCAGCGAGGTTCTGAAACCGGTTTTTACCTCATCGAAAATACAAACCGCTTGGTATCTCTCGCATAAGTCAATCAAACCTTTTAAATAACCCGAGTTTGGAAATATGACGCCCACGTTCTGCAGAACGGGCTCAGTGATAATCCCGGCTACCGAATATTTCTTCATAACAAACTCTACCGACTCGAGATCATTGAAGTTGACCACATGTAGCTTACCCTGGGTGGTTTCCGGTATTCCGGCGGATAATGGCACAAACGGATACTCCCCGGGAGATATCCTCGGCCCAATTTCGTTTAAACCCGGTAGGACGGCCCTTGCAACCTCATTGTGCCATCCATCGTAACCCCCGAAGGTCAGGATTATATGATCTTTTCCCGTCCAGGCCCGGCTTAAGCGAATGGCGTGAGCCGTAGCTTCGCTTCCACTATTGCCTATTTGAACGGATTGCACTGAGGGTATCACTTGACATAGCCGTTTGCACAATTCGACTTCCCACCAGGTAGTGCCGGTTCCAAACAATGACCGGTTTTCATTAAGTACTTGATGAACGGCTGAATTTACCTGGTCGTGATTATGACCCAACAAAACCGCCGAGATTGCGGCATGGTAATCGATATATTCTTTTCCGCTCGCATCAAATAACCGGCTTCCCCTGGCCTTATCAAAAACAATTAGGGGCTCAACTTTCCGATTGAGCGAGACCACCCCTCCAGCTATGTACTTTTTGCCCTCCTCAATAATATCACCTTGTAAATGCCGCTTAGCTTCCTTAGTTTCCATGTTTGCAATACCTGGGTTGGTTAAGTTCAAGTTTTATTAAATCCGTAGGATTTTACTATTATGTAGTGAAACCACTAGGAAATACGCTGATTTAGCTAATTTAGAAAACTTAACATGAAAAATACGAACCACGCCAATCAGGCACTGGATCAGGGTCATGGAATCCTACGGCTAGCCCCGAATTGGGTCCCTCGCTCATTGTTCGTCCCGGGCAAAAGAATCAAGTTGCACCCTGATGATTATTATGCTCTGGGCGGTCAAAGAGGAGGGCTGGATGAACGATGGCTTGCTTCAACCACCTTAGCCGATAACGGTCCGTTGACCGAAGAGCACGAAGGTTTGAGCCAGGTAGTTTTTAAGGATGGCTCAAAAGAAATACAAATGTTGCTGAGGGATGCCGTTAACGATCTGAAAGGCGAGTTGATTGGGCAGCGTATCTGGGAAGATTATGAATGCTGGCCGATGTTCTCGAAACTTTTCGACAATATGGGGGCCATCCCCCTTCATTTACACCAACCTGAGGCTTACACACAGTTGACAGGTCAGATGAGCAAGCCTGAGGCGTACTTTTTCCCACCTCAGCTGAACAGCCACGGTGGAAATTTCCCCTACACCTTTTTTGGTCTTTCCCCAGGAACGACCAAAGAAGAAGTTCTCCGATGTCTATCAAACTTCACTAAAGGTGATAACAAGATAATTGAGCTTTCTCAGGCATATCGGTTGGAAATGGGCACCGGATGGGATGTTCCCCCGGGAGTTCTTCATGCGCCCGGGAGTCTGTGCACTTATGAGCCCCAAAAGGCGTCGGATGTTTATTCCATATTCCAATCTATGTTTGATAACACCGTGGTTGGCGAGGAACATCTTTGGAAGGATACTCCCAAGGAGTGGGTTGGTGATCTTGAGTTCCTAATGCAGGTGCTCGATTGGGAGGGTAATATTGATCCGGATTTACAGGCTAACCGGTTTATGCCACCTGTGCCGGTAATGCCCATAGCAGAGATGAAAGCTCAGGGATTCATCGAGAATTGGATTTGCTACAAATCGAATTCTTTTTGTGCGAAGGAGCTTACGGTGTTACCAGGGACAGAACTAGAAATCAAGGATAATGGAGCTTACGGCATTGTAATGGTGCAAGGACATGGAAAAATGGGTGTATGGGACATTGAGACCCCTACCCTAATACGCTTTGGCCAGTTAACCCATGATGAGTACTTTGTAAGCGAAAAAGCCGCCAAGGAGGGGGTGAAAATTATCAATCCATCCCAAACCGACCCGATTGTAATGTTAAAGCACTTCGGTCCCGGGAATCCTGACTTGGCGAACATGTGATGAGTCGGCAAAAGGACTCACGCAACGGCCTACAATCGATGATGAAGGTATTGTTTCTGGCTAAAACCGCGCATAGCCTCTAATCTGTTCTTAATTCGCAGTCGTGTCCAGGCCCATTTCAGCATCAGATTTGGTCAAATCTTTTTCCAGCTGCTCTAAAGAAACCCCTTTGGTCTCGGGCATCATGAAAAGGACGAATAACAGCTGGAGTACCATCATGCCGGCAAAGAAGCCGAAGATGGGGCCCCCACTGAATCTGCCAAGTAGATAAGGCATGAACAAAGTGATCAAAGCGGCAAACATCCAGTGAGTGCTTGCGCCCAATGACTGTCCATTAGCCCGTACTTTATTAGGAAAGATCTCTGATATATACACCCAGATAACAGCTCCTTGTCCGAAACTATGGGATGCTATGAAAACCAAAAGGTAAATGAGAACTCCAGGTCCGTCAAAATCCTCTAAAAAGAAAGCCCGTGATACAAGTACCAAAGAGACTATATAACCGATAGAACCCCATAGCATCAGTTTTACCCTACCTACCCGGTCAATCAGGACCAAGCCCACGATAGTAAACACCAGAATTGAAACACCAATGCCGGTGGTTGACAGCAGGGCACTTCCGGTCCCAAAGCCGGCAATTTCAAAGATCCGGGGAGCGTAATAGATGACAAAGTTTATCCCAGACAGCTGATTAAAAAATGCAATCAGAAAAGCCAGCATAATGGCTCGATTATACCTTCCCGACAGGAAACCTGAATCCCCGGTTTTTGCCGCGGAATTCTTAATTGAATTCAACTCCTCTTCGACATCTGAATGTGGATTAAGACGGAGCAACAATTCCTTAGCTTTGGAGACATCTCCCTTTTTGAGTACCAGCCATCTCGGGCTGTTAGGAATTCCCAATACCATTAATGAATAGACCGCCGCCGGAATAGCCTCAACTCCTAACATCCAACGCCACGCACCCATTTCTATTCCCCCCAAAAGATAATTGGAAACATAGGCAATGAGAATCCCAGTGACAATATTCAACTGGTACAAAATGACCAACCGACCTCGCTTGTGAGCCGGGGCAATTTCCGATATGTAGGTAGGCGCAGCTACCGAAGAAGCACCCACTCCCAATCCACCTATGAATCTAAAGAAAGAAAAAGAATAGGGATCCAGGGCAATGGCTGAACCTAAGGCCGAAACCAGATACAAAATGCCTATCCAAAACAGGGTCTTCTTTCTTCCCAGTATATCGCAGGGAATCCCTCCAAACATGGCCCCAATTACCGTACCCCAGAGGGCCATCGACATGATGAAAATCCCGTGAAATAGATCTCCATGCCCCCATAGTTTTTGAATGGGCTGATCGGCTCCTGAGATTACCGCTGTATCAAAACCGAATAAAAATCCGGCTACGGCTACCGTTATTGCCCAAATGACGACTTTATTCTTACTGCCAGATTTCATAACCCAATTTGCTCAGTGTGGAAGCTGCAGGATCGCTTTTTTACTAATCCCCGAGGGCCTTGAGAGAGTTCGTTATCCAAGTGCGTCAATTTATAATGATTTTGGGGACTTAAGGGTGGAAAAACAGGTCATTTTGGGGTGAAAATAAGGATGATAAGCGCAAGTCTGAAGATGTGCGTTAGTCGAGCATGCGCTGGGTGGCTAAGCCAAGTCTGGACGATCGCGTTAGTTCGGGGATACGCTGGATGAGCCCAAGTCTGAGGCCTGCGCTAGTTCGGGGATGTGCTGGATGGCTACTTACGCTAATACTCGAGTTCACCCACTTTCATGTCCTGGTGAACAATCTGGACCAACGCCTTGGTGGTTTTGATGGGATCCATACTTTGCCATACATTGCGACCCAGGGCTACTCCAGCTGCGCCGCAGTCCATGGAATCACGGACCATCTGTAGGACCTCTTCCAAAGTATTCTTCTGTGGTCCGCCAGCAACTACCACAGGAGCGGGGCAGGCGTCTACCAGCTTTGTAAACGATTCGGTATCACCCGTATAGGAAGTTTTGACTATGTCGGCGCCCATTTCTGCACCGGCCCTGGCCGCCAGAAGATGGGCGTCAATCCCTCGTTCCGCTACCAGATCATCGGTGGGGTACATCATAGCTAATAACGGCACGCTCCATCGCGAGCATTGGTCGGCTACCAGGCGAAAATTATCCAACATATGCCGCTCATGGGATGATCCTATCATGACCTGGACCGAAATGGCATCAGCAGCGTGTCTAACCGCGTATTCGACCGTGCTGATCAATGTCAGGTCGTTCTCCCCGGTTACGATGTTGCTCAGATTAAAAACCGCCCCGCACCGATTTAAGTATTGGGGATATAACCAGCGTGCCATTCCGGAATTGAAGACGACTGCATTCGCCCCACCGGAAACCACCTTATCAACTGTGTCCGATGGATCTTCAATTCCCTTCATGGGTCCGAGAATGACCCCATGATCCAAGGGTATCATTACCGTCTTGCCGGTCTCAGGATTTACAATGCGACTGTATCGAACCTGTTTCCCGACGTCAATAGTGGCGGCTACTTTCATTGCTTAGGTAGAATTAGGATTGGCAACTAATTTACTCAATTAAGCTGAAAGTCCGCATTTCATGTTCGGCCTTGAAATTCGTTTATGCCCTTTGTAAGCCGTTTCGTGATTCATACTGGCTAATTCTTAACCAGATCCCGAGGTCAAGACAGACTAAACCAAATCGTCTTGGTCTGCTGATACTGATCGAGTGCTTCTGTACCCTTGTCACGCGCCAAAGACCCTGATTGTTTATAACCCCCATAGGGTGTTTTCACATCGCCATCCGAATAAGCGTTTACGCCCACTGTACCACATGGTAAACCACGGGCCAGCTTAAAAGCCCTGTCCAAATCGTTGGTGAAGACCGTTGCCTGGAGCCCATAGCTGGTATCACGGGCAAGGACAAGTGCTTCTTCAGGTCCATCGACCGGCATTATGCCCAGAACGGGTCCGAATATTTCTTCACGGGCAATAGTCATTTCGCCTTTCACATCATCAAAAATTGTAGGTTCGACAAAATTACCGGTCCGATTTGAATCGGGAAGCCCCCCAGCAACCAGTTTCGCCCCTTCCTTTACGCCCTTTTCTATATAGCCACAAACTCGCACTTGATGCTCTTTTGTTACCATTGCTCCAATATCCGTATCGGCCTTAAGCGGGTCGCCCACCTTTAGGGCCTTCGATTTGGCCAGAACCTTTTCCAAAAATTGGTCTTTGATCTTTCGGTCGACAATCTGACGCATATTGGCAGAACAGTTTTGTCCTCCATTCCAGAAAGCTGAATTCACTGCATCGTCGATCAGTTTGTCATTGATATCGGCGTCGTCCAGAACAATGAAGGGGCTTTTTCCGCCCATTTCAAGACCTATGCGCTTAAGATTGCTTTCACTTGAATACTTAAGGAACAACCCTCCTACTTCGGTAGAGCCAGTGAAAGACAGTACGTCAATATCCTTGTGCCTGCCAATGGCTTGTCCGGCGGTCTCGCCATATCCAGGCAAAACGTTCAGTACTCCATCAGGTAATCCCGCCTCGGCGCCAAGTTCAGCCAGCCTTAAGGCGGTCAGCGGGGTTTGCTCTGCAGGTTTGACAATTGCTGAACAGCCAACTGCCAATGCAGGAGCAAGTTTCCAAGCTGTAAGAAGTAATGGAAAATTCCAGGGCAATACTAAACCAACTACCCCGATGGGTTCTTTAACAATAAAGGCGGCAGCATCCTCGCCGGTTGGGACTGTTTTTCCGAACGTTTTATCAATCAATTCGGCATACCATTGGAAGTGATCAGGGACCTCTCCGCCAATTTCAGAAATGCAGTCGGTAATCGTTTTTCCACTGTCCAAGCTTTCAAGTACCGCCAGTTCCTCAGCATGCTCTCTGATCAGGTCGGCTAGTTTTAGAAGCACTCCCTTGCGAACCTCGGGTGCGCATCTTGACCAATATCCGCCATTAAATGCTTGGCGAGCAGCGATTACGGCGGAATTTACATCCGCAACGTCACAATGGGCAACTTCAGCCAATACTTCATTTGTGGCCGGATTGATGGTATCAAAGACTCTACTATCATGAGCTTGAGTAAAGGTGCCATTGATGAAAGCTTTGGTTTGCGGCTTTATTTCATTGGCAATTTTGTGGTAGTCCGTTAGGTTGTGTTTATTCTTCATTTAGCAGTTCCTCATTTTTTACGGTTGACAGCAGATGGTTAGTGGTCCGTCAAAACCAAATAGAGTCGGCCTCAAACAGTCGAGCAACTACGACGGTCCAAATCCCGACTTTTAAACTTCGTCAGAATAGCAAATATTACCAAGGATTTACCACTTATCCACGATATCATAAACTGTTTTCAACCAGTAAAAGTCGACTCCGCGAATCTAGAGGCAAATTGAGGCTCTGGTTGAATAATTGCATATGAGAAATCAACGGTTCCCTCGGGTGGCCCGGTGTTCCCTGATTAATAGTCTACTAAAGCATTCTATACCGCTGATTATTTATTATCTTTATCTAGGCAATCGAAGGAGGAAATGGCCATGCGGATAAAAAGGAAATATCAAATTCAACCGTCGATCACTTTCTGGGGCATGTGTTTTAGCCTTATGTTCGCGGCGCAATGCACTACTTCCAATTATCCGTCGGCTTCCCAGCGGCCCCCCACCCAGAGAATCGATCAGGAATTTGCAAAAAACCTGGTTCTTCCCAATGAGGTGCACCCCACAACATATTCCTGGGAGGATTTACTTCGTCAAGTTCCGGGTGTCAGTGTTCAAGGCCAGGGAAACTTCTTGTCGGTAAGAATAAGGGGCGCGGCTTCTTTGAATCTCACAACCGAACCGCTATTTATATTAAACGGGGTTCCGCTGGGCCACGAATTCTCATGTCTTGCCCGAGCCGCCACTCCCCAGGACGTGAAATCCATTTACATTGTGAAGGGCCCCGAGGCGGCGCTCTATGGCGCCAGAGGATCAAATGGGGTGGTGGTAGTAACGCTTACAGATCGTTAGAATAGTCAGTCGTCTAATCCGTTTCAGTAGTCATATCATCCATTCTGTAGCCAAGATCTGCATAAGATCCAAAAAAAGAAAGCAATTCATTTTTGTTCGGAAGGGTATACCGTTGACCGCTATATGATGGCTCGATAAGCATTTGAATTCAACAATCGTTTCTGATCAGCGATCTGAAGACAGGCCGTAGGCTATACCCCGAATTAAACCCATCTTGATTTCACTAGCAAACCTCTTCTTCGATTCTATCATGGCCCCGGGTGTCCGAGGTTCTGGAACAATTTGTAGGGGAACATAAGAGCAGCCAGATCAATTAATCTTACCACCAAACCCTTTTCGTTTTAGAAGAAGTCCCGTTGAGTCATGAATTCTAGAGCCTGGCCCAGGGCTGCAAACCCCGGATACGATCCGAGTCCTAAAGGGACCGGATGCGACCCTATACTGAGCCAGAGGGCTATCGTAGTGGAACTCCTTAAAGCCGAAGATCAACAACTTTCGTAAGCTGAAATCTGCGGTCGACTAAAGGATGGGTAAGACTAATTTCCACAGCATTCCGACCCGCCTGTTTGCCTTAAGGGAGCAGTTTAGGTCTTCCTATTCCCATATAGACGCCATTTCATATACTTCCAGATTATGGATCTTTAATTGATATTCCGGTCTTCTCTTGAAAAACTCAAATCCGCTATCATTCTTGGGTTCTTGGCGGACAGCTATTGTGCTAAACAGACCCTCATCAGCAAATGTCTCTACTGAGCTAATGTCAACCAATATTTCCAAGCTCATGGTTAGATTTTCAATGTCGTCTCCTTCATAAAATACACCGTTCAGCAAATTAAAATTCATATCATACTTAGCAATCGGATTTCCGTCTAAATGAAATGCAAACTCCGTTCCCTCTACAATTTCAATCTTCATTTTTATGTGGAAGAAATCGCCTTGCAATGACTTAAGGTTTGAATTTGCTTCATCTATGGTAAGATCGCTCCATTGATGACTCTTCTTGTGCAACTGCTCTATCTCTGAAATCGGTTCGCTGAACATCCTGACCCCATTACGGGTAGATCTTAGACTGAATTCGATCGGAAAAAGCATCACCTGGCTAAAAGGCATTCCCGGTTTGGTAATCTCCCGTCCCCATCCCAGTTGAATGCGCCGGCCGTCCGATTCCGGAACATTAGTGAAGGTCTGGGCCGCATATAGATTTCCCGAAGCATACCGGTGCTTTCCCGATTCAGCTTTGAAGCTTTTACCGTCAAAATCTCCAATCAGATAGGTACCTGAAGCTCCATATACGACCCATTTTCGGTTATTGTTATCCCCATCCACAGGTAACTCGAATAGTTCGGGGCACTCATGCTGCCCTCCTATGTTACTTTGGTAGGTCCAATCCTTTAGATCAGCGGAATTGTAAATCGAATGACCTGTTTTTTCGTAGAGTACCATGATCCACTTTTTGGTCTCATCATGCCAGAAAATTTTAGGATCCCGGGAACTGTTGGAATTCCATTTTTCCCGGCTGTCAAATAACGGATTCCCTTCATATTTGGTCCATGTGCGGCCCGCATCATTGCTATACGCGATACATTGTACCTGTTTACTCCCTCTGGGCATACCAAAAGCGGTATAGGCAAGAATCATGGGTTTTTCCTCGCCCTCCTGAAATCCGGAGCTGTTATTGAAATCAATAGCACCCGACCCCGAAGCCATGATACCCATCTCATCGGGATGGAGGGCGGGCGGCAACTCCTCCCAATGGAGGAGATCTTGGCTCACAGCATGCCCCCAATGTTCGTTTGTGATTATGATCTCGTACGGATTATGCTGATAGAACATATGAAACTCTCCGTTGTAATATACCAGTCCATTGGGATCGCTGAGATGACCCCGTTGGGTGGTGTAATGAAACTGGGGCCTGTATTTTTCTTTGTATAAGCTGTCCGCCCCGGCCATCTGATCAGATTGATATATAGCATCAAATCCGGAGGCCTTTTCCGGATAGGTAAGAGTGATGGTCTTTCCTTTAAATTGGGATACATCTGTGTATACCCAATAATCAGTCTGGTCCTTGCTCAAGCGCATCCACGACTGAGAGAAATAGTTGCCATCAACGTCGAAAGTCACCCATTGCCGATCCTGGGACTGCTGGATCGGAATGTTTAAGTATTTTTTGGTGATGGCAAAGTCACGTTGGGCTTCCTGGGCCTGAGCCAGGAAAACCATAAATACTAGAATTAGTGAAGCTCCTGCTTTCATGATACTGTGGTTAGGGATTTGCAAATCGGATCTGGCCAAGGTTTAGGATGGCAACTTTAATCATTTAATTTACTTTGGATTAGCGACTTTCGAAAGCCTGAAGACCGTTAAGACCGAAGTGCTGACCTAATGAATGTCCTGCTATAGGGGGGGAAGGTTCTAAGCAAGGCGTAATAGTACCGCGTCTGGGGAGAGGCAGTACCGCGTCTGGAGACGCGCACCATGCCCGGGGGGATTCCTCAGAGTCCTTGGGAATCATTTTGGTCCAAGTTACGTGAAACGGGAAGAGACTCTGAGGAGGATACAAATGAAATCCAAAACTCGACCTTGAAGTGTATACTTTCAGATATTACTTAAGGGCAAAATTCAAAATAAATCCAAAGCACGAAATCTACACCGTCCTAGTCCAACTTGACCATCTTCCCGTGAACCCGATCATTCTCAAAACTCGCGGTGTAGAAGTAAATACCCGCACCTAAAGAATTACCATCGTTGTCTACACCAGTCCACATTAAATCGATTGAGCCCGACTCAAGGACTTGCTGGTTCAGCTTGTATAACTCTTTTCCTGTAATAGAATAAATCCTTAGATCAAGGCTGCCAGGTTTGATGAGTTTAAGATGGAGGGTTGTAGAACTCTTATATGGATTGGGATAATTGTATACCTCAAAATGGTGCTCCGCGAGATCATCATCCATCCCAGTGACAATCGGATTATCGCCTTCCATCAGGCGCATGGTTTGATTCACCGGAACATTATAAACAGCTTCCACTTCGCCCCCGGGCCAGGTAATTTGAATCTTATCGATAACCTGGGCCGAGCCCAAACCAAAATGGACTGGCTTTAAACTCTGACTCAGGAATCCGGCCCCGTGATGCCAGCGATAAAAGGATACGCCATTGAGCGTTACTTTAACCTCGGTCCCGATGGCATCCCGGTTGGAAGTAGTTCCTTCAAGCCATATCTTAATCCAATTAGCTGATTCGGGTTGACTTTCTTTGATAAGTTCGTTTCGGTAGAGAAATGAAGATTCCAGTATGTTGGCTACAACAAGATCCAGATCCCCGTCATCATCATAATCAAAAACTTCAAGACCTCTGGATTTGGCCTCACCGTTAGTCCCTGACGCTACCGACCAATCAGAAAAACCTTCGGTACCCTCCATGAGCTGGTTTTTGAAGAAGAAATTGCTAACATCCTGCTGCTCAACCCCTTCAATGTAAGCCTTCTGCTCCACGCCATTTACTGCGTAAAGGTCTTCATCTCCGTCATGGTCGCAGTCGAAAAATTTGGTGCCCCAGCCCCATCCGGTGTCGGCCACACCCATTTCGGCGGCGTCATCCTGGAACCTGCGGGTACCCAGATTGGTGTAGAGAGGATTGGGATGGTGGTTGAAAATATTGGTCAGATAAATATCGAATAGACCATCATTATTGTAGTCGCCTATGGTTACTCCCATGCCAGCCCCTTCATCATTCAAACGATACGCTTGGGACGCCTCGTTGAAACTAATGTCCACTTCCCGGTTTTCGAAGAATTGGTTCTCCTGGGTATCGTTAATGGTATAAAGATCCAAAAATCCTTCTTTGCCCACGTCGAGAGGCACACTGGCCCATGTGATACCAAAGCCGGCCAAACCGGATTGCTCGGTAATATCCACAAAGGAACCATCGCCCTGGTTCTGGAACATTGTGTTTGCTCCCTTCAAATTGCTGACATACAAATCCAGATCACCGTCAATATCAGGATCCCACCACAGTCCGCTCGAACTGTAACAGTCGTTGCAGCCCGCGACTCCTGCTTGTTCGGTGACATCGACGAAGGTACCGTCGCCCTGGTTGTGGTATAGTTGATCTTCCCGGCTGTTGGTCAGGAACAGATCGGGAAATCCGTCGTTGTCGTAATCCCCCCATGCAACTCCCATCTTTTCACCGGTGGTTGCCGGATCGCCAGTATTAACATATTGCTCATCAAAGCCGGCCTGGATCGTAACATCGTCAAAGGTTCCGTCCCCATTGTTCTCGAAAAATCGATTCCACGTGATTTCATCCAAAGGATCAAATGAGGGGTGGGCGACCATGAAAATATCCAGGTCGCCGTCTTGATCATAGTCAGCCACGGCTACACCATTGCCTCTTTGTAGGTGGTCAATCCCGGCCACATCCTCTGAGCGGTTGAAATCCTGGGCGGTGGTGGATTGGCATGTAATCGATGCTAACACCAGCAGTATGATTATTTTGGGAGCTCCGAAGCGCCGACTCAAGAATCCAAATATCCAGGCTGCCTCATAAAGCGCCTCAAAGGAGCTAAGACCTTCACAAAGGGGATTTAGTGTAGCTTCGGGCTTCTTTGTGTATCTCTGCGGCATAATGGCTCAACAAACGGGCTTTCCTTCTTCAAATACATGGAACCGGGTCGGAGACGCGCACCTGGTGAACTATAAATTGTGAATAAATCTCAAATCCCAATATTCATAAGTGTGGTTTCCAAAAGAGGGAGTTCGGAATTTCTAGTTTAGAAATTATTTAGAATTTAACATTTAGGTTTTAAGGATTTCCTTGTCAGCTGCTGGTATTTAGTTTCCGATCCTCTAGCCTATTCCACCTTCAACAGCTTTCCCTGAACCCGATCATCTTCGAAATCTGCCCTGTAGAAATAAAGGCCCGGTGCTAAGGAATCTCCATCGATTCCTATACCGCTCCACTTTATGGCAATCGTACCCGCCTGATGAACCTGACGACTTATTTGATATAACTCCTTACTGGTAATTGAATAGATTGTTAAGTCCAGATTTCCCGGTTTGGCAAGTTTGAAATGGATGGTAGTGGTGTTCTGAAAGGGGTTAGGATAATTATAAACCTGAATTGATGGGTTCACGATTTCATCTTCTACTCCAGTGATTCGGGAGTTTTCACCTTCTTTAAGACTCAGCGTTTGATTTGCGGGGACATCGTACAGGGTTTCTATCAATCCCAGTGGCCAGGTAACCTGTATTTCGTTGATGACCTGAAAGGACCCAAGTCCAAAGTGGACCGGCGTAAGGCTCTGACTCAAATAGCCGGCGCCGTGGTACCATCGATAGTAAGATTTACCGTCGATGGTGACTTTTACTTCGGTCCCGATAGCATCGCGGTTTGAATCAGTTCCTTCCAGCCAAATTTTTATCCAATTGGCATTTTCAGGCTGGCTGTCCTTAATAATTTCATTTCGGTACAAGGACACTGTTTCCACTGAGTTACCCACCGCCATGTCCAAGTCTCCGTCGTCATCGTAGTCAAAAACCTCGAGGCCTCTTGCTTTAGCGATCGCATCGGTTTGTGATTCTACTGACCAATTTTGGAATCCGCTAGTCCCCTCCATTTGCAAATTCTTGTAAAAGAAATTCGGTTCGTCCTCCTGTACTACACCCTCTAAGACTCCTCCTTTCTCTTCAACACCATTAACCGCGTAGAGATCTTCGTCTCCATCATGGTCGCAGTCGAAAAACTTAGTTCCCCAGCCCCAGCCGGTATTTGCAATACCCATTTCCACTGCATCATCCTGAAACCTGCGGTTGCCGAGGTCGGTGTGCAAGGGGTTGGGGTGGTGATTGAATATGTTGGTAACATAGATATCGAACAAACCGTCATTGTTATAATCCCCCACGGTCACTCCCATACCGGCACCTTCATCATTCAATCGATAAGCCAAAGAAGCTTCATTGAAGGTGTTATCGATTTGCCGGTTTTCGAAAAACTCGTTTTCGGTACCGTCGTTAGCGTTGAATAGGTCCAAAAACCCGTCCTTGCCCACATCGATCGGCACACTTGTCCAGGTAATTCCAAACCCACCCAGGCGCGTTCGTTCAGTAACATCTTCAAAGGTCCCATCACCCAGATTCTCGTACATAAAGTTGACTCCCTTCAATTGGCTTACATACAAGTCTAGGTCTCCATCTTTGTCAGGATCCCACCAAAGGGCACTGGAGCTGTAGCATTCATTACAACTTGCTACGCCAGCCTGATCAGTAACGTCAACAAAAGTGCCATCTCCCTCATTGTGGTACAGTTGATCTTCCCTACTATTGGTCAGAAACAGATCGGGAAATCCATCATTGTCGTAATCGCCCCATGCCGCTCCCATTTTCTCTCCCCTGACCGCCGCCACTCCAGTATTGACATACTGAATATCAAATCCGGCGGCAATAGTCACATCCTCAAACGTTGCATCCCCGTTGTTACTCAAGAGGCGATTCCAGGTGGTTTCGTCGTTTGGATCAAACGATTCAAATCCGACAAAAAATATATCCAGATCACCATCTTGATCGTAGTCTGCAACAGCCACTCCATTGGCGCTTTGAACATGATCGATTTGGGCTGATTCCTCAACCCGGATGAAATCCTGGGCTGAAGCGGTAGTGAAAAAAATGAATGTAAATAATAGCGGTATTCTGTCCCTAACGCCCCTGATAATTTCCTTAAACAGCTGATGTCCCATCCCCCAACCTCCTTTTCAGTATTCGAATTTAAACATAATTATAGTGAAAATGGTTTTCTTCTGGTTCTCTGTTGATCAGAACTTCCAGAAACAGTAGTGAGGAGATTAAATCCAAAACTCAAAATTCAAAAAAAATCCAAAGCCCGAAACTCAAAATTCAAAACTAGCCTTAATCAGGGGGTAACATTTCTAATTGTATTGCAATTAATTAAGGAAGAGGGAATGAATTTTCATGACGCAGAAAACCAGGAAATTCGATTTGCCGGAGCGAACTCATCAGTTCGCCTTGCGAGCTCGAAACTTTGTTAGAAACTTGCCAAAGACCTCGATTAATCTCGAGGATTCCAAGCAACTGATCAGATCCTCAGGCTCAGTGGGCGCGAACTATATTGAAGCCAATGAGTCGCTTGGGAAAAAAGATTTCTTAATGAGGATCAGAATTTGTCGAAAGGAAGCTAAGGAGTGTGGATATTGGCTGCGATTATTGGGTGAATTGAATGACAATAAGATTAAGGAAGAGGCGCGATCCCTCTCCAAGGAATCCTTGGAATTGGCCAAGATATTTCATGCTATACTGGAAAATTCTAAATCCAAAATCTAGGTGAATTCAAAAACCAAAACAAACTCGAAGCTCACCCTGAAGTATATGAATATAACTTCAGGGCAAAATTCAAAACAAATTCAAAAATTCAAAAGTTTAAAAAAATTCAAAACTCAAAATCGGAAACGAAAAACCAAACTCAATGAAGCCGCTACCTTTTATCGGACAGTAAGTCATTAAAAAAATTGGCTTAAAGTCATGGTGAAAATCATAAAGGAAGTACGACAAGGAGTTCAATTTGATGGCACTAGAACTTATAGAGTCATCTCGCAAAAGGATAGGATTTGGAAATTAGGACTACTTTGAATTTTGAGTTTCGAATTTGGATTTTTCATTTCCTTTGAATTTTGAGTTTTGTATTTAGGATTTTTCAAAAACGTGATCCCAGACCGCCACCCACATTTCCTCTCCAGGTTTTTGAGGGTGAGGAATCGGGGTACGTGCCAGGTAAAACATATGGTACCTTCCATTCCAAAATAAAGCACCATTGGCGTCGTTGAAAAAACCTTCCGGTGGCATCAGGTGATACCGCGGTCGCTGTGCATCCTGCCAGATCAATTCCCGCATTTGGCGTGAATTTCTAATCAGTTCGTTGATGTTCGGCCTGGAAGCCGTGCTTTGTTGAGCAATCAAGGCAGGCATCACAAATCCATTAAGGATCAATGCCAAAGCATAAAGCGAATTGGCCGTGAATCTTTTCATGATTTCATTTGAATTAGTCATCCTTTTCAGGGTGATAATAAATGGGACGACAGCTTGTTTTTCAATAACAGCCCCAAGTTTCTTTTTTAAGGTCAGATTCTTCGCTGTCGCTCAGAAAAAGGACCGCTCAGAGCTATTTTCTGAGAGAGTCCTGCAGGAAGACTAAATAATCTGTTTTCTGGCCATTCTTAGAGTCAGATTCTTCGCTGTCGCTCAGAAAAAGGCGTTGGAGGAACTCCAAGAAATATCCCGCCTTTTTCTAAGGGCGTGGGACGACCGAAGAATCCGTCTCTCGAATGAGGCCAGACTCCCGTTCCTCACCTCCGACCCTACAAAAAAAATTAGGGGCCTGTCGACCCCTAATTGAATTGGATATGTTATCAAATTCTAATTATACCCAGGATTCTGCACATACAGCGCCTGGCTAATAACAATCTGAGCGGTAGGAATGGGATTATACTCATCCCTGCCGACGGTAAATAGCAGTTCCGCCAAGAAATCCTTCCTCACTTTCTCGACCACCGCATATTCTGCAATTGTCGGTCCGGCGATTCCCCAGCGAACCAGATCAAAGAAGCGGACTCCTTCCCAGGCAAATTCCAGCCTTCTTTCCCACTGCAGGATTTTTCGGGCATTGTCCTGAGTACCAAGGGTAGTGTATAACCCGGTATTGTAGGCCGCCGTGGGAGTACCATCAGCGTAAACCAATCTTCCTGTGCTATTAGCAGCCCGCGCCCTGATCATATTGATGTAAGGCAAGGCCTCGTCCATTCTCCCCAGTTCGATCAACGCTTCGGCTTTCCACATAAGAACATCGCCGTAGCGAATGATATCGGTGTTCTTGGAAGAAGTGAAAAACGGACCAACCTGCCTAAAGCCCGGAGACTCCGGCAGAATCTGGTCTTTTAGTCCCCCTTTGTCACCGTATATTGCGAATGCACGCAGGTATGTTCGGTCAAAAATCCGGCTGGGCTCGTACTTAAATGGCATCCCCTGCAGCACTACAGTATGGCCAAATCGTGCGTCCATGCTTAGGTTTAACACATCTGCTGCTACATCCAAAGTCCCGATATTGTATGTGTCAAACAATGGAAGCCCATTGGCATCGGTTTTAAATGCGTTGGTCAGGTTATCTGTGGGTATTTCGAACCAGCAGCACCCGTAACCCGGCCCCATATTATATTGAAGCATGTCGGAAAAATTACCCCGACCATCGGCTGAACCATCATCAGTAGATCTCATGACAGCCCAAACTGACTCCTCGCCACTTTCAAATTCCCACAAAAAGTTCTCGGCAAAATCCGACGTCAGGGCATATTCCCCGGTACCTTCGATCGTAGTGACCAAGTCCACTACTTCTTGAAGTTCGGTTGCATCTATGCTGACCACCTGATGGTTATCGTCCTGCCTATACGCTTTATATAACAATGTTTTGGCCAAATAAGCACGGGCCGCGTTCTTAGTGGGCCGTCCTTCGTCAGCCTGAACATCCGGTAAAGCAGCAACACCCGCCCGAAATTCATCGGCGATATAATTCCATCCTTCGTCGCTGGTAAGTACCCGGTTGCTAATATCTATGATCTCCGATTTAGCAACATTTTCATCGATATAGACAATGTTCTTCCACATTATCTTGAATACAAACTCCAGATGTCCCCGGAGAAATCGCAACTCGGCGATCCGCTGCGTTTGCAGAGGATACTCTGCAGTGGTCAGCTGCTTGACCCTTCGGAGCGCTTCATTGGCCCTTGAAATCGGCCTGGACCCTTCCAGCCAAAACAGGTTGATCCAATTGTTATCAGGCCGGTTTCCGGAAAATATTTCAGCATTATGCCACTCACCCACATCACCAACGCCACCTCCACCTTTGTGGGCATCGTGCCCTCTTATTCCTCCATAGACCCACAGGTGGTTGAACTGGGCCCAGTGGTGATCATTTCCCACCCCGGCATAAGCCGCAATCACCATTTTCTCTACATTTGTTACCGAATTAAGATCCTCATCGCCCACGGCGCCTGGAGGAACGAAATCAAGGAATTCTTCTGAACATCCCAAGGCCAGAAAGCCAGCCAGCGCAATTGCTATAATATTATTTATATGATTTATCTTTTTCATCTTATTAGAATTTCAAATTTAAACGTTCAGCCTTTTTTAGGCAAATTCTAGAATCCAACGGTTAAGCCCAGAGTATACCGCGGTCCTCTGGGAGTAGCTGAATGTGTAAATGGAAATCTGCGTGCTCTTTTAGGGTCTGCACCTATTAACACCCGGTCAACATGCCAGCCGGGAGCGGTCCATTCGTCCTCCCCTTTTCCATCGGTTAGCCAAAACAGGCCCTCCCCGGTAAAATACACTCTTAGATTGGACAGAAAGGTGTTGCTAACTACTGACGCCGGAAGGGTATATCCTAGCGTAGCCTGTCTTAATGCAAAGAAAGAGGCATTTCGTATTGTGTAACTCGAAACCCTGGCATTGGAAGTAGACCGGGTCAAAGCAGGAATTATGCTGCCTGTTTGGGTAAAGTTCCAGGCTTCAAGTGCGCGTTGCCCAATGTTCTCACCATCGCCGGTTCCGGAGGTGCCAAATCTCCTAATGTTTCCAGTATCATCCATATCTCTGCCAGCGGCTCCCCAAAAGAACAGCCGAAGATCAAAGTCTTTCCAGCCTACCTCTCCATGAATACCATATTCAAGATCGGCTCTAGCATTAGTTCCTAAGAATTCCTGATCTAAAGAACTGATAACTCCGTCGTTGTTAAGATCTTTGTAGCGCAATTGTCCTATCCGTTTGCCCACTTGATCTGCATGGCCATCAACTTCACCCTGGTTCTGGAATAACCCATCGGCCACGTACCCGAATAGGGCATCCGCAGATTGACCGATGATGTTCTGTTCTTCATTTCCTGGATAGGAAGCCCATAAACCCTCAGGCAGCGCTGTAATCTGATCAGAATAATGAGAAAGATTCAGGCTTACAGAGTATGTCCAATCACCGGTTCTTTGACTATTATAGGTTATCTGGCCTTCCCAGCCGTTAGTCTCCATATCGGCTCCGTTTGCAAACCGATTTTTTCCATCCCCAATGGCAGCAATGGGTACCGGTTGAATCAGGATATCAGTGGTCTTTTTATTATAAAATTCGAATGAACCGATAAGCCTTTGGTCCAAAAATCCAAAGTCAAGACCTATATTAATTTCGGTTTGTTCTTCCCACTTCAACTCATCGTTTCCGGTTTGGACCGCATAAAATCCCGATTGCAGAAGACCATTTTCCTGGTTTCCGATGTCGTATGAGGTTGAATTATTGGCTGCTGGCAATGCCCAAGGATTGGGGAGAATGTTTGCCTCTGCATAGAGCGCCCGGAATAAACTAAACCGTGCATCATTCAGGATATCCTGGTTTCCAGTTTTACCCCAGCCTACCCGTATCTTTAAGTCCGACAACCAGCCAAGGCCTGACATGAAGTCCTCATCCCCAATTCTCCAACCCACAGACGCTGCTGGGAAAACAGCAAACCGGTTTTGGGTACCAAATCGGGAAGATCCATCCCGGCGAATGGTGAAGGAGGCCAGATATTTATCCTGAAACGAGTAGTTTGCCTTACCGAAATAAGAGAACAAGCTGAAACCGGTTGTTGAACCGGTCGTATTTCGCTCACCCGACGCGGCATCCAATACCAGGTATTCTTTTGTTTCGAGTGCGAAGTCCTTGGCTGTTGCAGTGTATAGGTCAACAAAATTTTCAACGGCCTCGGTACCTGCCAGAACTGTAAAGCTGTGACTGTTTATGGTCTTGTTGTACGTGAGGGTATTGTTAAAAACCCAATTGATCTGATCTGTGGACCTGCGAGTAAGCTCGGCAATGGAGTTGCTTAAGAACCCTCTGGAATAAGTTCGGAATATGTCGGTTGAATTGATTCGATCATAATCAACTCCCAGTGTGGATCTAAAATTCAGACCTTCGATTATTTCGAAATCGACATAGACATTTCCAAAGACCTTTAGGTTGTGAATTCTGTCATCGCGGTTGTCTTCGGATGATCCGATATGATTATCTCTATCGGAAAAACCTGCCCCTGGAGGACCCGCAAACCTTCCGTCTTCAGTGCGAACCGGCAGAATGGACTTCAGACGATAACCTATGCCCGCCAGATCACCCCCAATTTGGGAATCCAGCCATTCGCGTTCTCCTTTAACTATATTAAAGTTTTGACCGACCGTTAATCTATTATCGATAAAATTGTAGTTCGAATTCAGGCGTACTCCAAAACGTTCATAACCCGTACGCAACAGAACCCCTTTCTGGTCAAAATAATTCATTGAAAGTTGAACTCCACCCCTGTCAGTACCCTGTGAAAAGCCAACATCATAATTCTGTACTATTCCGGTTTGTGAGGACTCGTCCCACCAGTCAGTACCTACCTCAATATCACCACCATGCACGCTTTGCGCATGGCCGGCCGGCCTCATGTTGTCGGTCTGGTCTAACCAGTCGGGATATATGATCTGGTCCAATACCGGTACCCCATTTCCTTGTATTCCCGTGCCCAAACTAGGATCGAAATGCCACTGATAGGTGTAAATTCCGTCATTATCCGGATCAGCACCATCGTTTACCGACTGCTGCCATGCAATTATCGCCCGCTCCCTGTTATTTGCCATCTCATCCGGATCCGTCCAGGTTTGTACGCCATACCTAGCGTTCACCGTAATACTGGCCTTCGCATCCTTTGGTTGCTTGGTAGTTATGATAATTACCCCATTAGAAGCCCTGGAGCCATAAATAGAGGCCGAAGATGCATCTTTTAGGACCTGGATCGACTCAACGTCACCCGGGTTTAACCAGGATATTCCCCAGTTCGTTTGATTAGTACCATTTTCATTGGTTATATAAGGTTGGACCGGAACTCCGTCAACGATATATAGCGGATCATTATTCCCCAGAGTACTATTACCCCTAATTCTGACTGACGCGCCCTGACCCGGATCGCCCACCTGATCGACGAATACGCCAGGCATCCTTCCCTGAAGGGCCTGCGCGGTATTGTAGACTGTAACATCTTTTATTTGATCCAAATCCATTACCGCAACAGCTCCTAAAAGGTCCTTTTTCCTTTCGACAGAGTAGCCGGTCACAATCAGTTCCTCCAGTTGCTGCGTATCCAGGGCCAGTTGCATGTCGATCACTGATTGTGCACCCACAGTTATCTCCTGGGGCTGGTAGCCCACGTAGGTTATTACAATCACGTTGTCCGAAGCAGCCTCAACAGAATAATTGCCGTCTATGTCTGTGATAGTACCGGTAGTAGTCCCTTTGATAACCACAGTTACCCCAGCAAGAGGCTGGGAGTTCTCATCAACGATGGTGCCGCTAATCTGGGCATAGGCCCACATTGGCGATAGGAGGAATAAGACCGCCAAAGTCAATTGGACGGGCCTTCGTGTTAGCCTCCATGGCACTCTCAAAAGTTTAAGTAGCGAATTCCTCATAATTAATGGTTTTAAAGTTTAAGTGAATTATTCGCTGGATTGTAAGGGTAACTGGACCCGAACCGCGCTGAGATCATTGAAGCCCATTGGTGAATTCAGTATGTCCATATTCCAATAGCCGAAGCCAGCTAAGTAACCTAAAGCAGATACCGGGGCCTAAGAAGCAGGCGGAAAAACCGGATATCTCTCCTTGACAAGTTCTCAAAATATTCTAGAATTTACAAGGATTCCAGCAAAATTGAGTCTCAAAAGGTAAAAAACTGAATGTTGTGGGACTTATTTCCCCCCCCGATTGTACTTTTTCAAGATGGAGTATGAATACCAAAATCATCGGACCGAAAAGATTGGACCCAACTCAGGCCTTTTTCTGGGGGAGGCGAAGCCGGCCGAGAATCTCCTGTTATAGGGGGAGAAGACTGTAAGGATGATGTGGCGGAGGTGTATGGTACCACGTCTGGTGACGCGCACTATGTGGCGGGGCAGTGTATAGTACAGGGTCTGGTGACCCGCACCGTGCTGGGGGATTCCGCAGAGTCCCATGAGAATCATTTTGGTCTAAGTTACCTGAAAACGGGAGGAGACTCTGAGGAGGATACAAATGAAATCCAAAACTCAACCCTGAAGCATATATTTAGATATTACTTTGGGCAAAATTCAAAATAAATCTGAAGCATAAAATCTCAAAGCCAGGGATTTCATCCAAGGTGTTCCTAAAACAAGCTCACCCATGTCCTCACCCCCACTCCTCCGATGGCTAAAAAACTGATCCACAGCAGAACGTCATAGAGTATCCCCGGGTGGAGATCTTTGCTGAGCCGGCGATAGCGAAAGATGAAAGCAGCAAAGATTACCAGGATCAACAAAAAGGCAAGCGCGATTCCTCCGGCCATGACCATGTACACAGGAGCTTGTATGGTCAGAAAAAGCAGCGCCCACGAGATTGGCAGAAACCAGGCCAGAACTCCGAACCACAATTGGCGCTGTTTTATATCATGAAAATCCAAGGCCCCGCATTGGGCCAGGGCATCGGTAAACATCCGCGTGCCCGATGCACATCCTATGAATAACGAAGAAAACAGTGTGACTACAGCTCCGATCAGGAAAATGATCATAGCACCGGGTCCAACCGATTCGGTATAAATCTGGGAAAGGGTCCGAATCATGTCGTAGCCGGCCGGGATCTGTTCGCGTCCAAATAGAATAGCTGCACCCAGAAGAAAAAAGGCAATCGTCACCAGGGTGTAAATGACCATGGAAATCAAAGCATCCAGATACATTACCTGGATCCATCCACGGGCCCTTTGGGTCCACTCTGGTGAGGAATCCCGGGGTCCGGTAAACCGAGCGTAACCTTTTTCAAGGCACCAATAAGGGAAGGAAATGATTTCGTCCGCGCTAACCCCGGTGAGGCTAAAGGCGGCAAGACCAATCCCAATGGCAGCAGCAGGCAGATGAAACGTCAATCCGTCGCCAAGGTCGTTTATTCCGATCTGGTAGGGAGTTGTTTGCAAGACAAAAACGCAGAACAAGGTAAAAATGCTGAAAGCCGATACCAGAATAATTGCAAAGCGTTCGATGAAGCGATAGTGTCCTTTGAAAACCAACAGGGCAGTAGCAAGGCCAGCAAGAGTGGTCCATATCCATACATCAACCAAAGGAAAGGCAATATTCAGCGCTAAGGCTACACCACCGATCATTCCGCCGTATTGAACAAATTGGACGAGTTTGATGCCTAACCACATCCAGATGCTCCAGGAGGTTCCCCGCCAACGCGGGCCTGGTAGCCGGTTGAGCGCCTCTAACGCAGGCTCTCCGGTGCTGATGGCGTGTTTTCCAAATTCCAGTTGAACCGCAACCTTAACCAGGCAGCTTACCAGGATCACCCAAAGTGTAACAAAGCCAGCCGTGGCACCCAAGGTAGTGGTCATAATGAGTTCCCCGGCCCCCACAATATTTGCGGTTAGAATCAGAGAGGGTCCAAGGTGTTTTAACCGGCCACCCAGAGACTGAGGCGGATCCTTGATGTCGGATCGGGTCAAGGAGTAGTCATCCACCATGCGGTTGGGATATCTTGATCATCGCTCAAAGGATTTGAGGACCTCCCAATCAAATTCTATACCATGCCCGGGTCGTTCAGGAGCCAGCGTCACGCCCTCCTTTATTTGAAAGGGAGTCCTAATGTATTTTTCTAATCCAAAACCGTGAACTTCCAAAAAAGAGGCGTTATCCCTAGCCGCCAGCAAGTGAACATGCAAATCGTGAACTCCGTGGGAAGAAACCGGAAGGTTCTGGTCCATGGCTAGATCGGCCACCCTCAGCCAGTTGGTTATGCCGCCGATATTGGAAACGTCTGGCTGTGCGAATGAAAGGCCTCCCTGGGCCAGAATTTTCTGAAATTCATAAAAAGTATGCAGGTTTTCGCCACTGGCAATAGGAATACCTTCCCGAGCGATCCGCGCATGGCCCTCAATGTCATCAGGGATCGTTGGCTCCTCCAGCCAATAAATATCAAATTCCTTCAATAAGCCAGCCGCCTCGATCGCCTGCTCCACCGACCAACCCATATTAGCGTCCACCATCAGGGTGAGCTCGGGTCCCAGAATTTCCCGCACCGCTGCGACCCGGTCCCGGTCTTCCTGGACATTTTGCCGCCCTACCTTCATCTTGATGGCTCGGAACCCATGATCCAGATTCCTTATAGTCTGGTTACTCAATTGGTCGGTGGAAAACATCAGATCGATCCCCCCGGCATACACTTTTACCTCGTTGGCATCACCACCCAGGAAACGCCATAACGGTTGGCCGGCGGCGTTGGCGTTCAAATCCCACAAGGCTATGTCAACGGCTGAAATGGCAAACGAGGCAATGCCTCCCCTGCCAACATAGTGAAGCCGCCACCACATTTCATGCCAGATCTCCTCAATTCGTTCCGGATCTTTACCCAAAAGAAATTGGACCAGATCGTCTTTGATCATGGAATGAATGGCCGAGGCCCCCAGCGTCCCAACCGTGTAGGTATACCCTACGCCTTGCTGGCCCGTGTCTGACCCAATCTTGACGGCGATCATCGAAAATTCACTTATTTCACCGTGAGTTGAATCAGTCAACAGCTCGGGTAAAGGGATATTGAACTGGTGAACCTGAATGGACTCGATCTTCATCTTAGGCCGTTAATGCTTTTATGAGGGAACATATTTAAGAATTTCAATCTGGAGCTACAAATAGAACGGATAGGCGCTTTTTATGGCAAAAAATGATGTTGTTAATCTGGCGGCTATTCAATAAATATTTTCTTTAAACCCACAAAACTCCCTTGCTGAATCCGCAAAAAATATAGACCCTTGTCGGCCTTTAGATCCATTTTAAATTCAATTTCCTCGCTCAACTTAAGCGATTCCTGCTGATTAATTCTTATCCCGGAAATGTTCATGATCGTCACCCGGAATTGACCGGTGAATGAATTACTTACCTTGACGATAAACTCTCCTTCAGTTGGGTTGGGATAAATATCTATCGAATGAGAGATGTCAAATTGATTCAGTCCCGTTACTTCAAGGAAGACCTCTTCTGAGAGGCCCTGGCAACCATTTTGGTCGGTTACCAGAACCCGGTAGTTTCCCGACTCTTCAATCTCAAAATCCTGGGCTGTTCCACCTTCGGTTTCAGGAATTGGCGCATCCTCCAAAAACCACTGGTAGGAAGAGGCCTCCAAGGTACTAAGAATGTCCCCGTCGACGGTTATTTGAGGTTCAGGATTTTCGAGAACTGGAATTTCGGTAAAAGTCAAGCCGGGACAACCGGTTTCATTTGAGCCCTCAAGGAAAATGGTGGTAGCTGAGTCCACATTGAAGTTTAGGATCTCTTCTTCGGATAATAGTTGATTATCGGAATCCAACCACAGGAAACTCTGGGTACCACTACCCATTAAGACAACCTCGTCGCCCTGGCAAACCTGGTCGGCACTGGATTCTATCAAAACCTCAGGTGCCTGGTCCACAATGATCTGAATCGAGCTGCTGTCCTGGCAACCCACCCCATCGGCACCGAAAACAGTGAACTTCTGAGATTCAAATAAGGTGACCTGATAGATATCACCTTGAAAAACCGGATTAACGCTTCTTTGATCAAACCAGACATAATTCGAGGCTCCATTAGCCGTAATGCCTACCTCTTCACCTGCGCAGAGCACCGGGTTGTCAGCGCTTATACTGATCTGGGGAAGCGGTGAAACCGTAATTACCTCCTCTAGAATTCCGGTCACCTGACCGATATCATTTTGTACGGTCAGGGTTACATCGAAAACGCCGGCATCCAGGTAGACCACTTTAGGATGCTGGAGCTGCGAAGTGGATGGCGTTGCCCCCTGTAGTACCCAATTCCAGCTTTGGGGCCAGTTCGCGGTTAGATCCTCAAACTGGACCAATTGCCCAATACAAACCGTGTTCTCCTGTACGCCCACCATGATTTCCGGTAGAGCCGTAACATTCACGTCCCGGACCTTGATTTGATCCAGGAAGAGATTGTTGCCAAATCCTGAAACGTTGACCAAGGCCAGGTGGATATCTGTAAATGTCTTTAGGAAATCAAGTGATATCTGATTTTCGCGCCATTGATCGCTGGTAGGAAAAAAAGCCTCCTGGCTTGGGAGAGCCGTCGCCAGTTCTTCGCCACCCCGAACCCAAAAAGACGAAAAAGTCTGTCCGCAATCGACCGAATAAAGGAGCCCTAGGGTATCGGCAAAATCGCCTCCGAACGGCACATAGGCGTGATCGAAGGTCAGGTATGGGTACTCCATTTTGCTGAGGTCGATCCTGGGGCTGATCAACGCGTCCATTCGCCCGGTAGGATCGTCAAAAGTGCTGAAATTATCGATAACGATACTCGCCGCCCCCAGTCCAAAGGAGCTTAGATCTGAATTTTGAAATGTCCGGTCACCGTCAGGGTTGGAGATCACCCACTCCAATAATACGGAATCAGGGTTTTCAAAATCCTCGATAAATGAGGGCTTTTCCAGACCGGAAAGGATGGTTATGAAATTGGTCCTGAGCAAAGAATCCGAACCCTGCTCATTGGACGCTACCAGTTGAGCGCTGAATATGCCCCGTGAGTCAAAGGTGAGTTGTGGATTCTGACTAGTAAATACGGCTATTACAGAGTCGGATTCATCGAAAAACGTCCATTCCCATGATTGAGGATCATTGGTAGAGAGATCAGTGAAATTGATGGTTGCACCAACACAATCGGATGTTTTGTCAGCTGAGAAAAAGGCGAACGGAATCCCAGTATCGAGGTGAACATCCGAGGATCTAAGCTCTTTTCGCCGTGGAGAAACGTCCAGTACGGTTCTCATTCTCATTTTCTGGCATTGGGTGAAGAGATTCATACATCCGTCATCGGAATAATCCATGTAATTCTCGATCAATCTACGGTTTCCGCAATGAGTAATGCTTTGACAATTCCTGCTTATTTGGGCTCCAAACTCACCGTCCGCATTAGGAGTATCCTGGCAAAAGTCATCCACCTCGCACTCGCCATCTCCCCACAAGTGCCTTATCCCCAGCCAATGACCAATTTCGTGGGTGGTTGTGCGACCCAAATTGTACGGCGCCAAAACATTGCCGGTATTGCCGAAGTACTGAAACCCAATTACAATGCCATCACTAGTGGGGAGCCCTCCTACCTGGGGCAAACCATCCAGGTTCGAAAAGTTAGGGAACTGGGCATATCCCAGGGTTTGGGATCGGTCACCCCCAAAGTTCAACGTCCAGATATTTAAGTATTTTTCAGGGTCCCATATGGTTTCGGGTTTCAGTTCCTGATCAATGTCTTCAATCGTATCCCAAGATTCGCGGCCCCATCAACCCGATTCACACCCGGTTCTTCAAGCCGGATTCCGGTAGGAGTTATCACGGCCAAGGCAAATTCGATCTCAATATCGGCCCCATCAGGGTGATCGTTAAAGCCATTGCCGACTCTGCGAAAATCCTGATTTAATATCTCGATTTGGGAGACGACCTGCTCCGTAGGAATGTTGGCGGCAGCACCAACGGTTTCACCATTGTGGACCACATGAACTATTACGGGGATTGTGACCAGCTCCTGGCTTATCCTTCGGCGGGCCAATCGAAGTTGGTACTTAGAGATCTCTGATTGCAGCCGGTTTTCGAAATTCTCCAAGGGGCCGAGTTCAAAAAACCGTGCCCTAAGGGCCTTATCCGCCTCCATGGTATAACAATTTCTGCTTTCGGGGGGTGTTGTCCTGAGAGGACCTGAAAGTTTTCCAGGGTGAACTGAAAGGTGCTCCCTTCTTTTCTCAAGTCGATCGCTAACAGAAATCTTCTGGGCCAGTATACCATGAGCAATTGTCACAACCGGAACAATAGACAGCCACCTTTTCATTGCCTGGTAGTCAAGAGATCTTTGGTAACCGAAAGAATTTGAATTCTAAAGGCCTTATTTGAATTATTCGGAAATTCAATTTCCAAATCGGATTCGTTCGCTGCCTTCCAGGTGCCCAATATCTCTAAGGGTATATCCGTCGGGCCAATACGATGTTGTATAAAATCGCCATCCTCTGTTATTTCAAAACCGGTTCTCCCCCTGGACGGAGGGAAATCGTACGTTGAAGGGCGGTAGACTTTCAGTCCGTTGGTGTCATCTTCATAGGAATGATACCATTTTTGGTATAGAAACGGATCCAGAGCTAGATTTTGCTTGAAGGGCTTGCAGGCCAAAAGCAGAAAAGTCAGTAATAGATATTTGGAGAGCATCAAAGAGTCATACGTTGGGTTTTGCCTGAATGAATATAAGGAGGAATCGCAGGGAAGGCAAGGAGGCGTGGAGAAGAGTGACTAAGGAGGTTGAGGAGGGTAGGAAAGGTTTGAGGGTTGAGCAGGCTTAAAAGTTTGGAAAAGTTTGAGGGTCTGGGGTTGAAAAGCTATTTTTCCCTTTCGAGCTTGTCGATCCTTTTTTCCAAAGAATTAAGCCGGTCAACGACATTCCTGCCTACGAAAATCAAATAAACGATCGAATTTATGATTGAGTTGGTGGATCTCTTTCGGGTTGTTCTTTTGTTCTAAAGCCAGACCGGTAACTGTCTTCGAAACACCTTTCATATCGGTTGACATAACTCTCATATCAGCTGTCATGACTTTCACGTTTCTGGCTAGTTTGGATAGAATCTCAATGTTACCCTCTTCTCACCACGTTTCTATTTCCAAGAAGCCTGTAAATGGAGGGGGCCTCCTGGATGGTCACCGCTTTCCTAACCCCAGTCCCTTGATAATGTAGGACTCTACAGTGCACAGTTTCCAAACATAAGGGTTACCCGTTTTTGAATGAATGACCGGTTGTTGGTCCAATAGAAAAAACTTAGTACTTTAGATTTCCCTTCCAGGATGCCCTGGGAGTTGAGAACTACGCATCAAACACAGGATCAGGATCATTTAAACCAAAAACTATGAAAAGGCTGTTCAAATATGGGTCGTATTGCTTTGTAATTACCTGGTTTTTGATCCCTGATCTAATGGCCCAGGAAGATAAAGGCCGGCCAAACATCAATGAGTTAATTAGAAGTTCCCGACAGATGCGTGAGCTGATCTGGCAGGACCCGCACCGGCCGCGCTACCATTTGATGCCTCCAGAGGGATTTTTCAACGATGCGAACGGTGCCCTGTTCTGGAATGGCCGATATCATATGTTTTACTTAGCTCGCGAGCCGATTCCCCATCCTGAGAAGCCGGGAGAGGAATGGTGGGCGGCCGTATGGGACCACATGTCCAGCCGGGACTTGGTCCACTGGGTCCACCACCCACCGGCAGTCAGGCCGAAGCAGGACGGATCTACTCCCAAGGGGATTTATAGCGGTGGGGCGATTAAAAACGCCCCTCGACCCACGCTGATTTATCACGTGCCCGGACAGGGCACCTGTATCTCGGTGGCCGAGGACGATGACTTGATCAACTGGAAAGAATTACCTGAAAATCCAGTTATACCTCCTCACACGGATGACGACGAATTTATCGTTTTCGATCCGGCTGGATGGTATGAAGATGGAACCTACTACGCCATAATTGGCAACAAAAACAAAAGGCCAGGATATGAAGGCGACTGCACAAGCCTATTCAAATCGAAGGACATGATCAACTGGGAATATCAGGGCCCATTCTACAAATCATCCAGGGAGTGGACTTTGGAGGGTGAAGATGCGGCCTGCCCGGATTTTTACCCCATCGGCGACAAACACATGCTGCTGATGCACGATCATCGACCCTATAGGAACGTTACCCATTATTACCTCGGGACTTATAAGGATGAGCGCTTTTTGCCCGAAAAATACGGCAAAATGAGTTGGATTGGTGGTCAGCTATCCGGTCCTGAGTCACTGATAGATGACAAAGGACGTAATATTTTCTTCGGTTGGATGGCTGATTTTCGAAAGGGCGTGAGCTCATTGTATGGTTATCAAAGAGGGTATGAATGGTCTGTGGAACAGGGTAAAAATCTACCTTACGCATGGGCCTCGGTGGTAAGCCTGCCCCGGGTAATGTCCCTCAGAGAGGATGGCACCCTTGGGATCGCCCCCGCTCCGGAATTTGAGTCTCTGCGTCTCAATCCAAAGGGATTCGACAACATCGAGATCCCGGCAGACAAAGATGTTACGGTTGAAGGTGTGTCCGGAAATGTAATGGAGTTATCAGTTCAAATTGATCCGGGCGAGGCTACGGAAGTTGGAGTCAAGGTACTATGCTCACCCGACAATACGGAACAGACCGTAATTTCGTACGTACCGGCGGAGAAGAAGCTAAAGGTTGACTTTACTAAATCAACCGTGGCCGATAATGTGGAATACCGAGACTATGACCCGGTAAAGGCGGAGGCCTTTCTCACCGCCGGGACTGAGCAGGCTGGTCCTTTTGAATTAAAGGACGGGGAAACCCTTAATCTACGTATTTTCCTGGACCGGTCGGTTTTGGAGGTATTTGCCAATGGCCGGCAATGCATCACCCAGCGGGTCTATCCTTCCAAGGAGAACAGCACCGAGGTGCGCCTGTTTTCTAAGGGGGCAGCCGCCACGGCACCAATGGTAGAAGCCTGGGATATCGAGCCGGTGGCGCCTTGGTAAGGAAAATCGGCGGATTGATCATAGCATTATAGTGCAAACATTGTTGTAACTAAGATTGCTTGTTGTGAATGACCCCCTGGAAACTCCAAATACCAAATCTCAAAATTCCGGACGAGACCGAACGCTGAAGTATAGGAATTATAACTTCACGGCCGGGACCAAACCCCAAATCCTAACCCTGGGGCTGGTCATGGTAGTTCTAGCTTGTTGTAGTGGTCCGGTTGGTGATCAAGAAAATAATGACTTAACCAATATCCGGACCTTTGTTGCCGACCAACGATATCTAGTTTTCCCAATGGCCAATGGCTATAAGGGAGAGCACAAGATCTTCATCGAAGTTGACGGGGAGATGTTCTTTTCGGTCTACGATGCCCTCTTCGCCGAATCAGAACCTGATTTCTGGACGCCGATTGATCTTTCCCTGCTTCAAGGCAAGGAGATCAAAGTGCGGGTTGAGGGCCCCAACGCCGAAGGGGTCAGACTGGTAATGACGAGTGACACAATACCAGGTAATTTTCCTCTATATCAGGAACCGGGCCGGCCCCAAGTGCATTTCTCTCCTATTCGGGGTTGGTTGAACGATCCGTCGGGCATGATCTATTTCAATGGTAGGTGGCATATGGATTACGCCAATACCCGGTTCTCGAATGTGATGGCTGGACCTAATAATTCATGGGGACATGCAGTCAGCACTGATTTACTTCATTGGGAGGAGCAACCCCTGTTTTTAAGGCCCGTTCGGGAGAAACACTCGTTCTGGACAGGCGGTACCGCCATTGACGTTGCCAATACTACCGTGCTCGGTACTGCGGACAATCCAGCGCTGGTCATAATGGCAAATAATGGCAGTGAAGCGCCCAACGCTTTCACCCAATGCGTTTTTGTCAGTACTGACGAAATGATGACCGCAATTATGCCTGCTGAAATGATGTATAAGCCACTTCCCAAAGAAGATGATCGCCGGGGCGGGGGAACCCGGGATCCCATGATCATCTGGTATGAGCCTGACCAAAAATGGGTGATGGTAGTTCATAACCAGGAGTTCGAAGGTCAGAGTGATTTTTTTTTCTTCGAATCCGCGGATCTGGAAAATTGGGAAGAGACCAGCGTTCTGCGCAAAATGCATGAATGTCCCAACTTGTTCGAATTACCGGTGGATGGCGATTTGGATAATAAACGTTGGGTCATTTGGGGTTCACAAACGGCTTACCGGATTGGGTCCTTCGACGGTGAGACATTTACCCCCGACCCAAACAACCCGGACAAGTATCGATCGCATCACGCCTTTGACACCACTCGTTATCCCGATGATATTTTGGGAGTCCACACAAGACAGGATTTTAGCGCATCACAGGTTTTCGCCAATGGTCCAAAAGGTAGAATCATCCAGGTTGGCTGGGCCCACGTCTGTGACTATGATGGTGAATTCAGTCAGATGGCTTCATTCCCTTTGGACTTGAGTCTTCGAACTACTCCTGAGGGAATCAGATTGTTTACAGCATTCATACCCGAGCTGTCCAATCTTAGAAAAGAGGGTCAGGTGGAGGAGAACCTGCTGGTGGGACCCGAACTGACATTCAGTGGGGGAGATATTTCTATGCCCACGGAGTTGGTACTGGAGTTCGAGCCAGGAGATGCTACTAAGCTCACTATACGAGGAGACGAACTCGACATTACCTGGGATTCAAGCAACGGCCTCAGTACGGGATTTGATGTGATACCGCTGAAACCCGAAAATGGGCTGGTCCGGATCCATGTATTATTGGATATTCCATCGACGGAAATAACCTGCAGTTCGGGGCATTATCTGCTCCAGGGGCGGGATTACTTAAAGTTGAAACCAAACTCGCCTGTTAAAATCAGCGTGGAAGGCGGGGATATGCTATTCCACAGACTGGAAATTTATCCCCTGAGATCCATCCATACCGGAGCTTAGCGAGATCGGATGGAAGATTCCCAATAGCGGAATCGTTGTAGAAGGGATAGGCCAAAGGGATAGGCATTTCATCGGCTTAGTCAGAACCCGGGTTTTATGTCAATTGAATATCCATTCTTTAAGGACCTTGTAAATAAATACCGGAAGTCCGACAGCAAAAATCGGTTCATGGTGGGCATTGTAGGGGTACCAGGTTCAGGGAAATCTACGCTGACGGAACGGCTTCCAGCAGCGCTTGATAAGAATCTGGGAGTTGAAGTATCAACCCAATTCAATTTGGATGGATATCACTACTACAATGATGAGTTACAGAAAAGGGGTATTTACCCCGACAAGGGGGCTCATTTCACTTTTGACGGTAATAAATTCATCAAGAAATTAGTCGAAATCAGAGAAAACCAAGGCGACATATTTTGTCCGTTGTATGACCGCCAGTTGCACAATCCGATTCCGGATGCGCACGTTATCGCAAGGGCTCATCGAATAGTGTTTGTCGAGGGAAACTACCTTTTGCTGACCATCCACCCATGGGTTGACATAAAAGCTATTTTAACGTGAGTTCGACAATAAGGAATGATTAAAGAGCGAGAAAGAGTTGACCGGTGTCCTGGTAGTTCAATTTGATTGAGGGCTTTTTTTCGCAAAAGTTGTAAGCGATTAAAGCCGAGAAAAGGTTGGTAAGGAAATTAGTTGGGCTCCTGTGCCTGGAGTGTTCAATCTGGAAGATGTTTTTAAGTTGATCAATGATAGTCTCACAAATAGCCCTTTTACGGAGCATTATAGCATCCATGATGGGGGTTAAGGATGAGGACTTCATATTGCGTTTGAGTTTGGTTATCAGATGGACTCCGCGGAAGAACAGATTTTTAAAAAGTTCCTTACTGATGTAGCCTTTATCACCAAAGAGCTTTCCGAATAATTTCTTAATAAACCGTTCAATTTTAAGAGGCTTTCTGTCATCCACATTGCCCGGTGTGAGCATAAAATCGATGATTTCACCCGTATCAGCAGTGATAAGATGGAGCTTAAACCCGTAGAACCATCCGATGGAACAATGGCCTCTTTTAGCTAACCCTTCAAATACTTTATGGTTATGGATCCGTCTGTTATGACAGACCCTTAACGGAGTGCTGTCTATAAAACTTATACCTGTACACTGTCCAGTCCCTTGTGTTTTCAGATAAATAGCCATTGGCAGAAGACTTCCACTACAAAGTTCTACCATTCGGTTATAGCTTACCACATCAGGAAAGAAGGAGCGCAAGTGGCCACAAACGTATGTGTTGTAAAAGGTCTTGAAATTTCGATATCCTGAGATCTGGAACAAGACCTGTATAGTCATTACTTCGGATAAAGAAAGCTTACCAGGTTTGTTGCGCTTTTTACTTCCCAGCAATCTTTTTTCCAATTTTGGGACAAAATCCAGACAAAAATCGTCAATGGAACAAAAAATTTCAGTAATTTTAGTAGCAGTTAACATAGGTAGAAATATTAGTTATTTTGTTGATTGTCAATGACTTAATATACTAATTTTCTGCCTTTTTTCTATCAATAAACTACTCTATTTTATATCGAACTCACGTTATTTTAGACTACTGCATCTTTCTGGAAATTGATGAGAAAGTTCAATTTCAAAGATTGATGGGAAGGCACCAGAAAAGCGGAAGAACCAGGCAGGAAGCAGAAGACAAAATCAGGCGGACGGATCTTCCTAACGGGGAGATAATTACTAAAAACAAGCATCGCGCCGATTTTATTTACCGGCCAGACGAGAATTTTAGTTAGGGCCCAAGTCGCTGCCTGGGAGGTTGAGCCCTGGATATTCCACCATCTTAAGATTCCTAGCTGAAGAGATCATTTTCTATTTAGAACCCAAGCCAGATCCCGGCACAAGGTCGGGAATGAATACACGCGGGTTAGTCGTTATCCCTCCGTGTATACTCCGGGGACCTGTCTCCGACTCTAGTGACCTTTGCCGCTTGGGTCTACGAAGTCCCAGTATAAATTCTTCCATGCCGGATTGAATTCGGAAATAAGATTCTCCTTCCATTCTCTCCTATATCTTTTTAACTGACGTTCTCGATGTCTGGCTTCCTCGAGGTCATTAAACTCCTCATAATAGAGTAGCTTATTGCAGTTATACTTGTTCGTGAATCCTGCTCGGACCTTATGCCGATGTTCATAGGTCCTTCTGGCCACATCATCGGACAAGCCAGTGTAAAGGACATTGTGTTTCCAGTTTGAGACGATGTAAACAACATATAGTTTCTCCATAAAGCTTAATTGCATTAGAGGCCGAGATGTTACCAGCAGAACCAAGGGTTGGATCGTCCCCGGACTCGTTCCGGGGCCTGGTTTTTCTCCGAGGTTGGGGACAAGAAATTCTCATACCGAAGATTGCTCGCTTGAGAGATCCTCCATCTATTTAGAGCCAAAGCCAGATCCCGGCACAAGGCCGGGAATGAATGCAAGCCGGGAATGAATGCAGGCCGGGAATGAATGCAGGCCGGGAACGAATGCAGGCCGGGAACGAATGCAGGCCGGGAACGAATGCAGGCCGTAAACCGAGTACGTCTATATTCTTCCCCCTGCCTAAGATTGTTTCGAGGTCTGGTTTTTCTCCAAGGTTGAGGACAAGAAATTCTCATACCGAAGATTGCTTGCTGGAGAGATCCTCTATTTATTTAATACCAGAGCCAGATCCCGGCACCAAGGCCGGGAATGAATACAGGCCGTAAGCCGAGTACGTCTATATTTCTTCCCCCTGCCTAAGATTGTTTCGAGGTCTGGTTTTTCTCCGAGGTTAGGACAAGAAATTCTCACACCGAGGATTGCTCGCTGGAGAGATCCTCTATTTATTTAATACCAGAGCCAGATCCCGGCACCAAGGCCGGGAATGAATACAGGCCGTAAGCCGAGTACGTCTATATTTCTTCCCCCTGCCTAAGATTGTTTCGAGGTCTGGTTTTTCTCCGAGGTTAGGACAAGAAATTCTCACACCGAGGATTGCTCGCTGGAGAGATCGTCTTTCCATTTAGAGCCAAAGCCAGATCCCGGCACAAGGCCGGGAATGAAGCTACTCTTTCAGATCGTCCCCGGACTCGTTCCGGGGCCTGGTTTTCTCCGAGGTTGGAGACAAGAAATTCTCATACCGAGGAGAGATCGCTGGAGAGATCGTCTATTTATTTAGAACCAAAGCCAGATCCCGACACAAGGCCGGGAATGAAGCCACTCTTTCAGATCGTCCGCGGACTCGTTCCGGAGCCTGGTTTTCTCCGAGGTTAGGACAAAAAACTTACCGAAGATTGCTCGCTGTAAAGATCCTCTATCTATTTAGAGCCAAAGCCAGATCCCGGCACAAGGCCGGGAATGAATACAGGCCGTAAGCCGAGTACGTCTATATTTCTTCCCCCTGCCTAAGATTGTTTCGAGGTCTGGTTTTTCTCCGAGGTTGAGGACAAGAAATTCCACTCCCAAGCCAGATCCCGGCACAAGGTCGGGAATGATTTCCCGGGGCAGCCTTGAAGGTTTGTAACTAATTATCCAAATCCACACCCTTCGACAGTCGTGGCCAACCAGCTTCCACCCTTTTCCTCACCGTATCCCAATCAGGAACTCCGCTGGTAGCATCGGTGCTTTCGACACTGAAAGCCCCGACCGCCACCGCCATGGTGATGATCTCTTCGGGCGATAAACCTTTACTGAAGCCGGCCAAGAATCCAGCTATCGTGCAGTCACCTGATCCGGTGGTTCCAACAACTTTTGCCTCAAAACAAGGCATCGACAATTTTAGATTCAACCACTGATCTGTGTCCGCAGGCCTACCAAGCCCCATGCCTTCAAGTCGCCCCAGATCCTCCGTTGTTTGCAGGTATAGTCCCTCATCCCCAAGCTTTAGGACCACGATTGCCGTACCCATATCCAATAATTGCCTGGAAAGAGATTCAAGTAAATCAGGCTCCAGTGGTGGTCTTCCCGCTTTCTCCCAAGCTTCAAGCCCGGGGCGATCCAGCATGAAAAGGATCTCATCAAAACTGGGCAAAAAGATGTCAACCAGGGGCAAAACTCCTCTATACCATTTTTTCCAGTCCAAAGAGCCGGACTCGGTATTCGGATCCGGATACGCCATATCTAAGGAAGTGGTCAAACCCCTCTGCTTGACATTATTCAATAATTTGATCAACTCAAGACCGTTATTGGTCACGATCTTTGGCATATCGGTGGGATAGCCGAAATGAAAATACCTGGCCCCTGCCAATTCTTCGGCCCTAACGTCGTCTGCTTGAAAATCCCCATTTGCACCCGGGTTGTACAAAAAGCTACGGTCAATTCCCGGCGGACTCAGGACAATGCAATAAGAGGTTTGTACCGATTCATCAATAACGATCCCATCCGGTAGAGAATCCCCCTCCTTCTGGATAATATCCAGAATCGAACTGCCGAACATGTCCTTGCCGAGTTTTCCTATGAGCTTGGTTGAAATACCCAAACGATGCAAAGCGATGCCGGTATTGGATACCGCCCCACCGGTGGTGGTCATTGCATCCCCAACATTTATGGATTTTCCCGGCTCAGGCATTCCTCCATGAGCCGGGTCCTGATTCGCGAAACCAATTATGATATCCAGGCAGATGTGGCCGGCAACGATTATGTCAGGGGATTTTGCCACTATTTATTTTCTTATTGACATCTATGCAACATGGCTTTTTAATCGCTGGCCACTTTTCAATGGGCAAGTTAAGCCAGAAGTGAAACAAAATAAAAAACAGAGTCGAGCTTTAAGAAGGGTCCGCGAACTGGTCTGGATATTCTGGACGTATTCAAAATCGTGTTAAGATTAAGATTGAAGGATTAATAATAAAGCCGAGACTCGTAAAGAAGCTCAGGGATTCGCAAAGCTGTTAGCGTGTCTTTGCTCTTCTTAGCGCATCTCTGCGAGAAAGCTTCTCTGCCAATCCTTAAGCTCTATTCCAAAATATCATGAACGACATGCCCATGCACATCCGTCAATCGAATATCCCGCCCACTAAATCGATAAGTCTGCAGGATATGATCAATGCCCAGCTGGTGCAACATCGTGGCGTGAAGATCGTGAACTGATGTTTTGTTTTCAACAACCCGGTAACCGTATTCATCGGTGCGGCCATAGACCGTCCCTCCCTTTATTCCAGCACCAGCCATCCATAAACTAAAGGCCTGGGGATTATGATCGCGGCCGTTGCCTTCGGCGAAAGGCGTACGCCCAAATTCGCCGGCAAAAATAACCAAGGTTTGCTCCAACAGACCCCGGCTTTTGAGATCCTTCAGTAATCCGGCCACCGGTTGGTCTACAGCATGAGCATTGCCTTCATGGCCATCTTTCAAATTTCTATGCTGATCCCATCGATCAAATCCATCTATTCTGGGACAGGTCAATTCAATAAAGCGCACTCCCCGCTCTACCAACCTTCGGGCCAAAATACACTGAGCGGCATAACCACGGGTATGTTCATCATCCGAATACATGCCATAAAGCGTTTTGGTAGCTTTTGTTTCTCCGGAAAGGTCGGAGAGCTCCGGAACCGAAGACTGCATTTTATAAGCCAGCTCGTAATTGGCAATGGACGATTCTATCTGGTCGGGATGCCCAAGCCTCCCTAACAAACTTTGATCCATTTGTTTCAATAATTTCAGCTTATTTTGTTGGAGTTCAGTGGTCCTTTCCTTAGGAACAACATTGGCCAAAGGTATTTCGCCAGGCTTAAAAATCGACGCTTGGTAGCTAGCGGGGAGAAATCCGTTCTTGAAATTATCCAGACCTCCCGGAGGAGTCAAGCCACCGTCGAGAACGACATATCCCGGCAGGTTTTCATTTTCGCTACCAAGGCCATAGGTTACCCAAGAACCCATGCTCGGTTTGCCCTGAATGCCGGATCCGGTATGCAGAAAATAATTGGCGTTAGTGTGTTCAGGGAAATTCGAAACCATGGAGTTGATAACGGCCATATCATCAACACAGGTGGCAATGTGCGGAAAGAGCTCACTCATCCAAATTCCTGATTCTCCATGCTGTTTGAACGACCAGGGGCTCTTCCTTAAAGAGCCAATATTGTTGAACTGTGTGGCGTCAACTTTGAATTTGTCATATGGGTTTTGACCGTGCTCTTTGTCTAATCTGGGTTTAGGGTCAAAAGAATCCACCTGTGAGACTCCTCCATCCATGTAAAGGAAGATGATGCTTCGTGCTTTAGGGGTGAAATGGGGTATTTTTCCCTGAGATCCATCACTCAAGGACTGAGCGGCGGCCATAAGTTTATTGCCGAAGGGTACACTACTCATTAAACCTACCAGGGCAATCGAGCCGAAGCCCCCGCGACAGATGCTCAGCATCTGGCGCCGATTCATAGGTTGATTACAGTACAGGTGCGAACTCATAGTAGGTGTATGAATTCTTTTAAATTCACAACTGAATGACAATAATCTGTCCAAAGATCAGCATTATTCTCCAATTCCTCCAACTTGAACCCATAGTCCTGGGCCTGCATTTCAAGAAATGTCTTGGCTGCGAGCAGTTCCTCCGGGCGTATTTTCCTGGATAAAGCCCTCAAATATATTTCGCTAACTCGGTCGGTGACAGTTTGAATATCCTCATCCTTAAGTATGTTCTCGGCTAAGTTTCGAGCTTGTTGATGAACAAATGGGTCATTCAACAGAGCCAAGGATTGAGCCGGAACATTAGTGGTATTTCTTTTCCCAAACGTGGAAAACGGAATGGGCATATCAAACGCCAACATCATGGGCGACAGAAAATTTCGGCGAATTGAAATATATATACTTCTCCTGCCATCCCCGTCCAGAGGCCCCGAAGCCGGTGGAATTCCCCGACCTGTCATAAATTCGGTTAGATGAACCGGAACCGGTTCTCCGTACATTGTCCTGTCGAGTCTACCCGAAACCGCCAATAATTCATCTCGGATCGCTTCGGCTTCCAAGCGCCGCACAGGAAAATGATGGAGATAGATATTATTGGGATCGTTGGTCCTGTTGCGGTCAAGAGCCTCTGTTGATCTTCGAAACGAATCACTTAATATTATAAGCCTGATCATTTTTTTGATGGACCAGTTATCTTCCACAAAACGAAGAGCCAAATAGTCCAGCAACTCGGGATGGCTGGGCAATTGCCCCTGCACGCCAAAGTTGTCGACAGACTCAACAATGCCACGGCCGAAAATGTGATGCCAAATGCGGTTTACCATTACCCTTGCCGTCAATGGATTATTTGGGTCTATTACCGATTCAGCCCATGCCATTCTGCCGCTGCCCCCTTGAGGGAAATCCTTTGGGCCGGCCTCCGTCGCACTCAAAAAGTGGCGTGGTACCCTTTCCTCGCTCAGCTTGCTTGGACTTCCGCGGATGAAAACCGGACTGAAGACCGCATCACCCTCAATTACTCCAATAAAATAAGTTGGGGTTTCCAACTGGGCCAGAATGCTGTCGTAGGTCTTTACAAGATCCTTGATTGCACTACTTGAATAGTTTCCCGGCTCCTGTTCTAACCAGTCGTTAATAATCGCTACTTCTTTGGCCGAGGCTTTGTTATTTGCCCATGCTAACATGGCATCTTTAACTGTATCATTTGAATTGTTTACATCGTCATATTGCGACTTGTTCATATTCGGGATTTCCTTATCAAATGCCACAATATATTCTATTTCGATATAATCATCGGGACTGCTACGAAAAACAAAAGCCCCTCTAAAAGCACTCTGGCCCCCATAACTGCCCGGCATAAACTCAATATAGGCTTTATGACCTTTGACCAAATCCATGTCGAAAACATAGGTATTAAACCGAGGGTCGTTGATATGAATCTCGAGGTTTCCGTATAGTGGACTGCGAATTATCTGGAAGTTATCGACGATAATCCGTATCGTCCCGTTCAATCCGGCGGCCCGGATCGCAAGTGAATCATTTTCGATTAGGAAATTGGGTGAGCGAAGGGCACCCGGGATACCCAGGCCAATAACCCTGCTGGACGCCACAGCGCTTCTCAATCCAACAACATTGTTTGATCGCACATCTAATACCGGCTCTCCTAACATTGGTCCATTTCCAAATGCCCAACCGTCAGAGTGCCAGCCCTTCCAGGTTCCTTGGCGGAAATCGCCAATAATCTTGTGGTCGGGCTGCTGAATCTGTTGTTTCGGCCCCGGTAAGGTTTCAACAAAATTCGCCAGCCGTGTGATTGATTCAGAAGAAACCTGCGTGGTTTTAGCAAGAGCCAGTTGCCCCACCACTTGCTCCCGAATTTCTTGCTTGATTTGCTTTAGTCTGGCCACCTGGCCTTCAAAAGATGGACTAACCTTAGCCGGGTGAGGAACTACCCGGGTACTCTCGAACATACCGTACATACTGTAATAATCGGTAGTGGGAATGGGATCGAATTTGTGATCATGGCAGCGAGCACATGACACAGTTAAGGCCTGGAACGTTTTAGATGTAACATCGATCAAATTGTCGATTCTATCAGCCTCCTCCATCTTGATGTCCACCGGACTGTGCTTGCCCTCGCCTAGAAAAAAATGAGCAGTCCCAAATATGGACTCGTTGTACCCTTCCTGTGGATTGGACCTTGGTTCCGCCAGCATGTCGCCTGCTAGATGTTCCTTGACAAAGAGATCATAGGGTACGTCCTGATTGAACGCCCTTATCAAATAATCGCGATACTGCCAGGCTCCGCCAATCGTGAAATCGTATTCATGTCCCAAGCCTTCACCGTAGCGAACCAGGTCCATCCAGTGGCGGGCCCATCGCTCCCCAAAATGCGGAGATTCCAGGCTTCTGTCAATCATTTTTTCGTATGCATCTGGACTGGAGTCTGAAACAAAATTCTGCACATCCTCTGGGCTTGGCGGCAATCCGGTTAGCAGGTAAGAGACCCGACGAACGAGGCTGCTCCTGCTGGCCCTGGGCGATGGTTCCAGTCCTTTCGATACAAGCTCTTTCCCAACCAGGTGGTCTATTATCGCAGTTGGTGAGCCAGCAGTAAGTGAGTCCGGTAACTTCGGCAACTCTGGTGTTATGAACGCCCAATGAGGTTTGTACTCTGCCCCCTGATCAATCCAGCGCTCCAATAGAGCAATTTCACGTCCGCTTAAGGTTTTCTTGGCCTCAGGAGGAGGCATCCGAAACTTGGTATCAGTGGACGAGATCCGATCAAGAAGCAGGCTCTTGTGAGCTTTTCGTGGAACAATGGCTGCTCCTCCGTTCTCACGTTCCAGGATGGCGTGATCAAAGTTGTCCAGGCGCAAATTGGCTTCCCGGGTACTTACATCAGGGCCATGGCAAACAAAACAGTTTTGGGATAAGATTGGGCGAATGTGGTAGTTAAAATCAATTTTCTCTGGTAGGTCAGAATAGTCTTCCGTTTTGGTACACTGAACAGTACCAAAAGCTGCAATAAGCAGGGGAATTAGGCCGACTTTTAGCCTACCATATATGCCTATTAATAGCATTTCAACCCGGGAGTCATTTATTTATTACCTGGGAAACGACTTGTATTTCCCTATCCAACAAATCCCCAATCCTTTCAATGCCCGCCTCTACACTTTCTTTATCGTTGTGAATAGTATATTCTAAACCAAAATTACGACTTTCACCCGGCTTTAATACCGGAACGCGACCGTACTTGCGCTCAACACTACGGTTGTGGGGAAAGCCCGTGCTGGGTTCCAATCCGGTAACATATCCATTGATGTCCTCATTCTTCCACTGAGTGAAATAAGGAATTTCATCCCTGGAATACGTGAAACTTACACCCTTATCACCGGCTGAATTGCGGAACAGGAAATGACAATTGCCCTCTCCGTCCGCCGACGGATAGATGCAATAAACGCGCTCCGGATAATTCAATTTTGGTTCACCATAGGTGTTCCAATTGTCAACATCATCGGCTGCAAACTCATCAAAGGGCACAACTTTTTCCACTACTCCATGGAGTTGACTCCCGGCTTCAAGCAGCGGCGGACCGAAGTTAGCATGATAAATTACCATGAATTCCTGGTCCTTTTGGGCACGATTTGTAAGCACGTCATCAATTCGGAAGCTATTTGACCCAGGAACTGTAGAGATTTCAGTCCATAATTCCAATTGGGGTCCATTGAACCATCTTTCATCAACCCGGCCTCTGATGCGAATCCGGTAGGGGGGATCTTCATCGATTACCACCTCAACTTCTGAGGCCGGAATGTTAGCAATTTTACCGTGAAGGGTCAGAAATCGCTCTCCGTCCATCCCCGGGTGGCCGGCAAACTCCATCCCACATCGAACCATCCATTCATTATAACCATCCAGCCATCCGAGTCCACCCTTATCGGCTTCATGAACATACTGAGGATGCACGAATTCCTTTACCGGCGAATCCCATCCAAGAGTGATACCGCCATGCTGGACCTGGTAAATACTCATCCCGCGAGTCGGCACCACCACGAATTTCAAGCCTCCATTATCGACCGAAATGAGCCTTACCCCGTCCTGCTTTCCTCCATGAAGTTCCTTTTGCTCAACCGACCACTTTGCCTCGGTTTGAAGCGCTAAGTCCTGGTGTGTTATAGCCCAGTCACTAATGTTAATATTCTGCTCGACGCTAATTAGCGTCGTCTTGCTTGATACCGGCATTTTTGTGTTTTTGGTAGTAGACCTGTTCTCCTGGTTGCATGTGATTAGCAGCAAGGATCCAAGAATTAATAATAGGTTTAGTTTTAGCATGGGAATCGTAATATAAGTTAAGTCTTAATCAATTGTTGAATGCCACCGTCGAACAGCCAAAGGCCAACGGTAAAAGGCTTTTCTTCATTTTATTCTTCAAGTCCATATACTTTGATTGATTTAAAATTCACTTTACCGTGTTTTGCGTAAAACCATAGCTGATCCCCCTTTTGTTCCGGGCATCGATTGATAAGGCATCGACGGTTGTCGATGGCGACATCGATCATATCCCCAGTCATAATCACATCAACCGTGATGCCCTGGTCTAAACCCTCTACAGCCTCGATTCCTACATTACCCAATTCTACGATCTGGTGATTGGCCGAAATATTCAGCCGGTATCCTCCTGAAGCTTTGTCTGCCGTTCTGAGCTGCAGGCCATATTCGTCAATGGATCCAATTGGCTGTATTTCTAATGTAATTCGGCAGTTGTTCGGAACGCCATTGAGGCTAGCGAATCCGATTCCATTGGGCGAATCTATATGAAGGTCGTCCTGGGTTCCCGAGCTTGAAGAGCCCTGGGTGAGAGGCAATTCAAGTACCCCGGTTGTCTTTGGTATCAATTCCGGGGTAAACTTTGCGTCCAAGGTTCCATCCCGTTGCTGTACCAACTCCCTCATGACGATATTGCCTCCAAATAATTTCCGGCCGTCGTCTGTGTCGTCTTTCCTCACTCCAATCCAGGCTGCCGACAATCTCCTTCCATTGCCAAACTCAGCGGTTTTAGCCACATTGGCGAATGGTTCCTTGATGGCCTGGTAGCGAGGATAATCCCAGGGACCGTAAGGACTCCTGGATTTTACATAATAAGTGGCCCCTCCCTGGCCATAAACCAGATAATACCACTCTCCCCACTTAAAGTAATCGGGGCATTCAGGGACATGCTCCTGGCCAGTCAGCACGTCCTCTTTAATCTCCCAATTTCTTAGGTCACTGGACTGAAGATGTGCCAGGCTGCCCCCAAACCCTTGCATACCTGGTTCTGCCTGGGCGGTGGATATGAAGAGATGATACCCTTCATCGTCGGCAAAAACCCTTGGATCCCGAAAATTTCTTGGGTCGTACCCATCGGGCGCTTTGAAAAATGGATTGGGTTCTAATTTCCGGAAGCTTCGACCATCTTCGCTAACGGCAAAGCTCAGTTCCTCACGTTTTCCGTCGTTTTTATGTTTGGGCCTTTGTCCATCGGAAAGCTGGATTGACCTGGTAGCGAAAAATGCATAAAAGGCATCTTTTGCATGTATGACCGATCCCGTGCATATCGATTTCTCCCACTCCTCATCGAGGCCGAGCGCAATGTCATAGTGTTTCCAGTTGATGATGTCGGTACTGGTGCTTAAGACCCATTGATGAGCTCCGTAACCTTCTAAAGCTGAGTGATGGCCCTTGTCGATGAGCCAATACAGATAAAAGACCCCATTGTGTGAAAACGGCATACAGTCTCCGACAAAGAGATCCTCCTCAACCGGCTTAAAATACTGGATCTGGTCGGTTGGTTGCTGGTCAGGGTTATAATTGACAGGAAACTGGCCGAACGCAAGCCGAGATAGGGTCATCGCAACGATGAATATCATTGTTGTTTTCATGTTCTGCTTTTTTCGGTTTCTGTTTTCGGTTCTCGGTTTCCGTCTTCCGTCTATCCTCTTCCGTCCACCGTCTACCGTCTACCGTCCAACGTCAATCGTTCAATCCCACGACGTCCTCTAAAGCTCCACGCATTACCGATGCGTCGACATCGACCCCTGACCAATATTTGATACATATCACTCCCTGGTTTACGACCATTCCCAGTCCATCAAGCACAGTACAGCCTTGCGACTCGGCTTCCTTAAGGAAATGGGTATGGGGAGGATTGGTAATTAGGTCGCAGGCCACCATCCCTTCTTTTAGGCTGGGAACCGAGACCGGCACCCGCTGATCCACATTCGGATAGAGACCTATGCTGGTACAATTGATAACGATATCCGTGTCCCCTGGGACTTCATATTCTCCATCCCAGGGATCAAACCTTGCTTCTACTGAGGTTTTTTCCTGCAGAAGTTTGAGTAATTCCTTCCCTCTTTCCTCGGTACGGTTCACAATTAGAATTCTCTGGGCTCTATTCAACGCCAATTCAACCGAAACTGCCCGGGCCGCTCCTCCAGCACCAAAGATGAGCACATTTTTGCCTTCCGGACTGGTTTCACTCTCAAGAGATTGCAGAAAGCCTTTGCCGTCGGTATTCTCACCAATGTATTTGCCGTCCCGTTCCACCACGCAATTCACTGCCTCCATTACCGACGCCGATTCGCCCAAGCCATCGAGATGCTGGATGATGGCTACTTTATGAGGAATGGTGCAATTAAAACCTTTATACCCCATGGCTTTCAATCCTTCGAAAGCGGATTTTAGGTTAGCGCCTGGAACTTCGGTAGTGATGTAACGGAATTTCATTCCGTGATGAGCGAAAGCAGCTTCCACCATCGCTTCGGTCGGGTTTTCCCAAACCGGGTAGCCGAAGTTGCCGATCAGTTCTTTTTTGAAGTTTAGTTCTTTTGCCATTTTATAATATCTTAATCAAATCACTTTGCTTGGATGAAAATTTTGTATCGCCGAGGCACGCAAAGACAGGCGAAGGAGTACCTAAATATACGCATGTCTCTAAGTAAAATTTTCGGGATAAACTGCTTTAAGGAAGAAATACATAGCTGCCCCGACAATCCCAATCCCAAGGCAAAGTAAAGATAGTTCAGTAATTGTTACCTCTTTTCGTTTAAACTTATCACTAAGAATGGCTCCAATTATGACCAAGCCAAAAACAACCTTTTGGGTGTTGGATTCAATACCTACCTGGTTCATCCCACTTTGGATGACCGCTATAATAAAAGCCCCGATAAGGGTCCCTCCAATTTTTCCTTCCCCTCCCATTAGGCTGGTCCCGCCTACTACCACGGCTGCTATAGTATAAAGCTCGTAGTAATCGCCATAGGTGGCTGCCCCTCCAGCCAGATTTGACGCACTGATTACCCCTCCCAAACCTGCCAACAATCCACAAATGGTAAAGACCATCAGGAGCACCCGGTTTACTGGAACTCCCGAAAGACGTGCGGCTTCCCTATTACCCCCAATGGCATAAATATGACGGCCAAAGGTAGTCCAATGCATAACAAAATAGGCCCCCAGGTATAGGGTTCCCATAATGATAACCGAAACCGGTATTCCGCCCATTCGGCCTTTTCCAAGCCACGCAAAGCTTTCATTATTGACAGGAATCGTTGTGACATTAGAAAACTTATAAGCCAGTCCCCGCGCAATCATCATCATCGCCAGGGTTGCGATGAAGGGAGTTATCTTAAAGGACGTCGACAGGCTACCCGAAAAAAAACCCATAATCCCGCACAGCAGGATCGCGGCAAGACTACATAAGATCAACGACCCCGGACCGGCATCATCTCCGCCTCCAAACCTCTGGATAAAAAGAGCACTGGCCACCGCAGCCAACGCGACCAGGCTTCCCACCGACAAATCAATACCGGCCGTGATAATGACCATAGTCATGCCTATCGCCAGAATGGCAATGACCGAAATCCGGTCGGCGACATTGCGCATATTGTCTCTCTTAAGGAACCCGGGCCAATTGTGGGATTCTGGATGGATCACAATTGCATTTTCACATACTTTAAATCTGGAATTGGCATTTTCGACTAAAGACCATCTAGCTATATTCTTGGTACAGGCGATGAAATCGACCTGCTGATTAGCTTCATTCAATTCTCTCAAAGCCTTTCCTGCCAGGGGGGGATCCCCATTGATCACTTTCAAGATATTATGCCCTTGTGACTCAATAAGTTCTTTCAAGATCTTGGACATTTCAACATCGAGTGCGCTGGTAGAGGTTATTATCACAACTCCTTTTCCGGAGGTTGCAGCATTAATGACCGATGCCAGCTCTTCGGCCGCAACCTCGCCGACAGATTCCTCCTCCCTAACAGTCAGCGCGCTGAAGAGCGCGATCAAAAACAGCAGGACCAGGATCATACCATAGTCGGTAAACAGTAGGTCAAAGGTCTGCTTGATATTGCTCTTTACCATCTTAATGCACCGCTAGTTCCATGATTTGCTCCTGACTCGCGTTCTGAACATCAGTAATTTCACCCGAAACTGCGCCTTGGCGCATGACCAGAATACGGTCCGACATGCCCAATACTTCGGGTAATTCTGAACTGATCATGATGATACCCTTACCCTGGGCGGCCAATTCATTCATCAAAAGGTATATCTCGTATTTCGCTCCGACATCAATGCCCCGGGTAGGTTCGTCAAAAATGATAATGTCGCAATTGCGCTGGAGCCATTTGATCAGGACCAATTTTTGTTGGTTTCCACCACTGAGATTACCGGCCATTTGGGAGTGTCCGGATATTTTTAAGCCGATTTTCTCAATATAATACCGAAAGGCGGACCGCTCCCTCTTGGGTTTGAGCACCTGGTACTTTGAGAATTGGGTAAGGTTCGGTAATCCAAAATTATTCCTGGATGATTGTATCAAAACCAGGCCTTGCCCCTTGCGATCCTCGGGCAAAAGGCCAATTCCATTTCTGATGGCATCCTTTGGCGTTTTTATGCTAACCTCCACACCGTCTTTATAGATTTTTCCCGAATCCATTTGATCGGCACCAAAAATCAAACGCATCGTTTCGGTTCTGCCAGCTCCAATAAGGCCGGTCAAGCCCAATACTTCTCCCGCTCTGAGCTTGAACGATACGCTTCTAACCACCTTCCCGCGCTTAAGCTTGTCAATTTCCAGCCGAATTTTACCAACGGGGTGATGATGCTTGGGGAATTCATTTTCAACCCTTCGTCCTACCATCATCTCTATCATCTCCTGGCGGGTAACTTTATCTATATCGCGGGTGCCTATCAACTCCCCGTCTCTTAAGACCAAAATGCGGTCGCATATTTCGAAGATCTCATCCAGCCGATGACTGATATAAATTACGCCAATCCCCTGTTTCTTCAGATCCCTGATAATGCCGAATAACCCTTCTACCTCTTGAGGGGTCAAGGCGGCACTGGGTTCATCCATGACCAGGATCTTTACGTCCTGGGACAAGGCTTTGGCGATCTCTACCGTTTGTTGCTCTGCCACGCTCAATCGGCTGCAGGGTACCTCGGGGTTGATCTTTATTCCAATTTTTTCGAACAGCTCACTGGCCTGGCGGCGCTCTTCTCGTTTGTTGATCACGAGCCCCCGGGTGATCTCCTGACCCAGGAAAATATTCTCTCTGGCACTGATGTGTGGAACCAGATTAAACTCCTGATAAATGATGCCAATTCCCAGTTTCCTGGAATGATGAGGATCCGTAATCTCAATTTCTTCCCCAAACAACTCTATACTGCCATCGGATGGCAAATGAGCACCTCCAAGCATTTTAATCAAGGTGCTTTTACCGGCTCCGTTCTCGCCGATCAGCGCCAACACTTCTCCTTCCATCAAATGCAGATCAACCCCCTTGAGGGCATGCACACCCGGAAAGTGCTTATGTATGCCCTTCATTGACAATACCATTCCTGCCAAAGCGCTGTGCTCAGGCTGTTCGCCCTCGGTATTCTTTAACATTAATTAAACAGCGGGTCTTTATCAGCGTCGGCTTTTTTGTACAGGTAGGTTTCGATAAGGATATAAGGCTCAACCTCTTCCCCCCGGAAATACTTCATCATCGCCTGCACGGTCATCCGACCTATTCTATCTGGAAATTGAATTGGATCTGCATAAACCTTGCCCTCCTTGATGGCCCTTTTGCCCTCGGGCATGCCGTCAAATCCAATGATTTGCACTTCGTTCTGACGGCCAACCTTCTCCAAAGCCGCATATGCCCCTAGAGCACCCGGATCATTTATCGCAAAAATACCTTCAAGATTTGGATGGGCCTGCAAAGCATCACTGGTAGATTGGTTAGCAATATCGCGTCGGCCTCCGCTAGCCAGTTCTTTTACAATTTCAATCCTTGCATCGGGGTTCGCATCATTATATTCACCGATAGCCTCCTTAAAGCCAGCAACTCTTTTCAGACAGGACTCGGCGTTTTTAAAATCCAATACCAATACCTCACCACCTTTTCCTCCCAAAACTTCAATCATTGCATAACCAGCCTGGACCCCTCCTTCATAATTGGCAGTTGTTATGGTCGAAACAACCGTGGCCGTTGAGTCCGTAGTACCGGTATCGGCCATAAAAACTGGAATGCCGGCCTTGTTTGCCGACTTGATGGAGGCCCCAATCGCATGTGCATTTACGGGGGTTATCATAATGGCCGAAACTTTTTTAGCAATGAAGTCCTTTACCTGGCGGTCCTGCTTGTCAGGATCATGATCGCCACTAAGGATTTCCACCTCATATCCATTTTTTTTTGCCTCGGCCTCCGCAGCTTTCGCCAGGACATTAAAGAAAGGGTTTTCGGAGCTCTGGATAGTGAATCCAATAACTCCTTTGCTCTTTTTAGTCTCGGTCTTAGTGCCCTCACCGCAGCCATTGAGAAAAACGGTGCCCAGCAAAACCACCATTACAGTAAAGAAATACTTATAGGATTTCATAGGAGAGCATTTGTTTGATATCAAATTTCAACAAAGTTGATCTAAATGTAATGTTCGGGGACAGTTTTTCCCCCTATAATGGCTAGTTTTTCCAACCGAGGGCTAAAGAAGGTTGGAAGGTTGGAAGGTTGGAAGGTTGGAAGGTTGCGGTGTTGGGGGTTGGGACAATGATTCAATGATTCAATGATTCGCAAATCTACAATTCGACAATCCGACAACCAGCCGGGTGATAGAAAATGAATAACTAAATCTTCACGCTGAGGTAATTCAAAGGTCGGATGGTTTAGACGGTTTTAGGCGCCTTATTGCAGATAAAAAAGTGAAATCAGATACCCACTTTGAATTCCGATTCTGCCGATAGCGGGGTTCCATCGCTGCCAATTCCCTGCAATTCAATTCTGTAATTCCCAGCATCATCAGAAGTAAAAAACTCAACATCAATGGTTCCGGAAGGTCCCAGGGTTATGTCCGGTTTCCAATAGAGCGAAAGCCGAAAATCCGGGATACGATTCTGTCGATTCGTCTCAGTGCTGTAATCAGGACTAAAAAATTCCCTGGGGCTTTGAAGGCCTACATACACTTTTTCGAGGATATTGGAAGGGAAAGGAGTTCCCGCCAAATCGCCTGCATAGGTTCTGAAATTCACAATCCCATCAAATATTTCGTGTCCAATCAAATAAAACTTGTTTATTACATCTACTTCATCCACTTTCAATGGATCGAACTCAAGCATAAAATCAGCATCATTAAATGGCACACCATCTAATAATACCAGTGCCTCTAAATCGAGTGCCCTGAGTCCGGTTCTTCCCTGCCTCATAACATGGAAGTAATTTTTACTTTCCTCCCGCCTGATCATGACACTTCCAATATATTCAATAAAAATGTCGCTCATTACCTCAAACCGTGTATAATCGTCCAATTTGTAATGGAAATCAGGAGTATCATAAAATGGCTTGATAACTTCTATGGCAGTTTGGGTGATGCCGGTAATCTGTGTCTGCTTCAGGTAAACGTGGCTGATCTGGATATTTGAATTCCCGTGTTCGATATACTCGTTTAGCTTCGGCTCCCTAGGATTTCTTTTCATACCTGCTGCGACCGGGAGTAGAAAGGAAGATTCGAGTTGAACTTCATGATCTTCAAGTGTGTCCACCCTGGACCAGAAAAACATTCTTTGATCTCTAATTCCGGTAGGTACCTCAAAATAAAAAGAACCATCCGAGTTCAAATGAACAGAGTTAAGCGATGGGAATCTTCCGGCAAATCCCAGGAAAACCGACTCGAGTTGCCTTCGAACTCTGTCAGAAACCACTTTTCCAGCCACCACTGGAGAAATAAACTCCGGCATGTAGCGGGCCTGGGCTGCTTCACCGGCCAGGATGTCGCTCCACAAAAATCTTCTCCACCCGTGGGTCAGCAGCAGTAGATCCAGTTCACTTTCATGCCCGGTTTCAAAAAAAAAATCCGGATTCTCGATTGGGCCTTTCAGATCGGAGCTTAAGAGAAGACTGGAAACGATACTCCCGTTCCCTGATTTTAGGTTCTCATCATATTTGTAGACCGACAGGGACAGGTTAGTCGGAACCGAATCGGCGACGAGTTGGTCGGCGTTAACGCTTAATATTACCTTTTCCCGATTAGCATAACTTGGCTTGTTGGTCCCTAGCTGCAACAAAGCACCTTTATCCGGAAACTTAAAAATCAATCTTTCACAAACCGGCACGAATAAATTGTTCATCAAAGTGACATGAGAGATCCCTTCTGCCAGTGATCCTTCAGGTATGCTGAAGTGAGCCGAGCCCTTCGTCAATCGCTGGTCCTCTATTAGGGCTAGCTTTCCTCTGGTGTGCACAATTAAATAAACCTGCTCCTCCGGTTGACCTTTCGACATAACCGTGACATCAAAAGTCGATTCTTCAGCCGGTTTTACGGCCATTACAAGGCCAGCCGATTTTGGGATAGGCAGGTTAACTCTAAGTTCTGAACCTGGGTCCTCGATGACTGAGGCAATATAGGATCTGCCAATTTCAGGCGATAAAAAAAAAGAGCTTAACCCATATTCTGATGTGAAAAAGTCAAGCACCTTGTTCTGGTTATTATCATATATTACCCCAGTCACCTGCTTGCCGGAACCAGCTGAATCAGTTACTTTGATGGCAACCTTGCTCTCAATCCCGTAAACCAAATCCCCTCCTTCGGGAAAGAAATCAATAATCAATTCATTACTATTAACCACCGGATCTTCTCCCTCCTCAGGAGTGGATGAATTAATAATGGTAAGAATTTTTTGAAATACAAGGTCCGTGTCCAAATTGCGCATCCAACTGGTGTAGGCTCTCAAGGAGTAATGACCGGTGACTAGTTTTGGACCAACGAATATTTGACCCCTTCCAACTCCACCGGTTAACTGTATTCTAATTTGCTCAACGGCTTTGCCTTGGTTGTCGATCATGTCGATATTGAGCGCTTTGCTCCTCGACGACAGCTGATGGGTGGAGGCTTGCACGCAGTAGGCTTTGAACCAGATAGTTTCCCCGGTTAAATAGGTGGTCTTATCGGTGTGAACAAATACTTTTTCCTGGTGACCGGCGGTATCGAGAGTTATGAAATTCTCAATGATCCTTTCGATAGAGTGTGAGGGACCCTGGGCCAAATCAATGGTTGGATGCATGTAACACAGGACTGTCGTCAACCCAACGGTAAGAGCCCTGTGGTAGCCTTTAGTCATCCCAGAACTCCGGCTTTTCAATTTTGCCGCCTTTGAAAACACAGTCCGAGCAGCGGGGGGTAGTTACTAATGAGCCAAGGATTTGTCCGGTGAGACTATCACGCCAGAAATCATAGAATATTTGTCCAGCTCGCAATCTCTGAAAAAGACGGAAATCATGGCGGAAACTTCGGCGTACGGTGTCGAGATTACACTTTGGCCTTCTTCTCAACTCCGGGGTTACCTCCGAATTCTTAATAAAAATGCGCTTCTCGGAAACGCCTGAGGCCCAAAAATATCCGAGAACGACTTCTTCGGGGTTGCCCGTATTTTGAATATTTCCAATCACCCTGGCGGGCTGCTTGTCAAATAAATCGGCGGACCTCTCATTGGATTCCTCTAGATTCTTCCAAAAAGTATATTCCTCTTCTTCCAAGGCATATTGTTTCACCACCAGGCTGTATCGTCGGGTTAATCTTTCCTGAGCATTGGTTACGAAAAGCAGTGGATGTCCTGAAATCACATTGCGACCTAAGTCCTTGGTGGTTAGGACATTAATAGTTCTTGGCGAGAATTCAGACCAGCATAGATTACGCATATCATCACGCCGCTCAACTTCGAACTTTCCGACATAAGTCCAAAAGGTTGGATGATTTACAGATATCTCCCAGGTTTCATCCCAAACCCATCTGTAATATTGAACATCGGACTCGCTTCCATCCGTAGCCACAAGAATTTGTATACCGGGATTCGTTACCTCCGGATCCGATGTCTCTTTCTGCGACAATCGCCAATAAACACTGTCCATTGGGGGGGATTGTCGTATCCTTACCCAGGAAGAAACATATTGATCCCCATTCAAGGTAAAAGAGAGCCTGTACCGCTTACCCACCTTACCTTGAATATCAGTGGTGCTGTAGATTCCTGGAGAAGTCTCATTAAGGCTGGCAATCGCGCCATCTTCCTCTTCTATGGCTACTCCGGCTCCTGATACTGGGGTGGCCTCACTGGAGGAGATTTCAAAGCTTCTTGTTAGATGCACCGTTTGAGGGCCCTCCGCATCTGTAATAGATCCTTCCACAACCAATAGGCTGGCGGAGTTTTGCGGAAAACTGGGGAAGAACGGTTCTACACATCCACAGATGAAAAGAAGAACTACAACCGGTATTTGAAAATTTATTCGGCTCACCTGAATTTGAAGTTAGGTTATGGTGGGTATCGAGTTACCATAAACCAAAAGATTAGAATCCTTCATTTCATGAACTTCACTTTCAAAAAACTCTGAATAACTGTCGCTCCTAACGGTCAGATTTACATTTTGAAATGGACATGATCCGAAATTGATTGCCATCGTTGTACAAACCAAGGGGTATCGTTGTTGACCTTCTTGATCCATTAGGTAACTCCCAATGCATCATTAACACTCCAACTGAACGCCCTTGCTTGAATAACCGCTGTAATATATAACATTCAGAGGAATAGGTTGGAGGGTTGGAGGGTTGGAAGGTTGGAGGGTTGGAGGGTTAGAGGGAAGGTTTTGGAGATTGGATGGTTGAGGGGCCATAGAAAGAACGGACGCTGAAAAATGGGACTTGAAGGTATCGAGTTGAGATTCTGACGATGGCAAGAGGATGGTAACACGGTAATGGTCTCATGGTATATGATGGATTGAATTGAAGATTGAGTCTTGAATGTTGAAGATTTGACCGCGGAGAAAAAAGAAGGAGCTCAGAACTGCACTACGAGGGCTCGGTAATTCTAAAATCTTTGAAAATTGGCTATTCCTTGCTGGATATTCAACTTGGCCACAAGCTTTGAATCGTGACCCCTAATTTGGTATATCTACAGAGCTTCCGGAGATCTCCCTCGGCCCGGATCTTCGGCGGGAACCGTGGGATAAATTTAGGAGGCCTGGTTGGGGAAAGTCAGTCTCAGCTATTATTTTCAGTTTCAAAACCGTCAAATTCTTCTTATATTTTGGTTGATAATGATCTGTGAAGTAACTCCAGGAAGACCATGGGCGATCGAAGGGAATTTCTCAAGTACTTAGCATCACTAACAGCCGGAATAGTTCTTCCGGTTAAGGAATCCAATGGTAGGCCGGTGATCAATCGGGATCGTTTAGGAGAGCTGTTACCTCAACGTAGGTTTGGGAGTACCGGGGAAAACGTGACCATGTTAGGCTTAGGCGGGGCCCATGTTGGATTAGCGGAAGAAAAAACGGCCCAGGCGATCATTGAAAAAGCCCTTGACGGAGGGATACGCTTTTTCGATAATGCCGAAAGCTATAGCAGCGGGGGTGCGGAACGCTACTACGGTAAGTTTCTCACCCCACAATACCGGGATCTGGCCTTCATCATGACTAAGACCAGTGGAAAGGATGCAAAAACCGCTCTGGCCCATCTGGAAGGATCGCTAAGCCGGATGAAAACGGATTACGTGGACTTATGGCAAATTCACGCGATCGGCAGTCCAAATGATGTGGACAACAGGATAAAAAATGGCGTCCTGGAAGTCGTCTTGAAGGCGCAGGAAAGTGGGAAGGTCCGATATGTCGGTTTTACCGGACACTCCGACTTTAAAGCTCACTTACGGATGATGGAACGAACCAGTGAGCTTCAAACATCGCAATTCCCTATTAATATCTATGACCCCAATTACAAGAGTTTTATCCGCAACGTGCTCCCTGAAGCAGTGAGAATGAATCTGGGTGTAATTGCTATGAAAACACTTGGTAACGGTGGATTTTTTGGCGGAACCAGGCATTTTGAAGGCGGTCCCAATCCTAAGATTGTCCCTGGTACCGCTACCATTCAAGAAGCTCTGCATTTTGTGTGGTCACTGCCCATCAGTGTGGCCTTAACAGGCGCCCATACTCCTGAGATGCTGCAAGAAAAAATTGATCTGGCCAGATCTTTCACCCAAATGGAAGAAACACAAAGACAGGAGCTCATAGACCGAGCGTCGGGTTTTGAGGGGGGGAAGGTCGAATTTTATAAAGTCTAAAATCTCAAGTCTGGCCCGGGGAGGTTTCTTCTTTTTAGCCTTCCCAACGCAGAAGCAAAAGTGCCTGATCATCTGTGAGTTACAGTTAGCTATATAGTAGGAAATGGAGATCGGCGCTAAGCAAACCGAGATGATAAAAGCGTCAGATCAATTTCAAGACTGATAATTGAAATAGATCTGGTCCAATTCTTTCCATGAGGTTTCCCCTTCCAACGGATTCTGCATCGGGCCGCACATCTGTAACCATTCCTGGTTGCGTGGTTCGGCGTCCAAGTTTGCCATGTCTGCCTCAAAGTCATTTCCCCAGTATTCCCAGTAACCAAACTCGTAATAATTGCTGTCTTCCAACTGGACCATGAAAATGGAGAAGTTGCGCATGTTGTATTTTTCCAGGAGATCCCGGACCCCCGAAACGCTGTCAGCGTGAACGGCAAGGTACTCATCCAATCGTTCCGGTTTGATCTTGATAACCATTCCAACTCGTTTCACATCTTCATGACCGATTTTATCCACCGATAGTACTCCATTTGCCGATTCTATGGAAACCCTTTGCTGGCAGCCGCAGATGATGATGGCCATGCTCAGTAGCAGTATAACAGCGAGATGTTTCGGATTCATAGAGATTTTCTTCAGACGAGAAGGCTATATTAGGAAAGGAGGAGGAATAATTCTAGTAATCACGCCAGATCGTAGTCAAACGCATCTACACAGCCTTTTCCTGAGCGAGGACGAAGGACGACCGAAGAATCTAGCTCTCGTACCGTTTGGTGACAGAATCTTCGCTGACGCTCAGAAAAAGGCCTCGCACCACCTTTTTCTGAGGAAGCGCAGCGACCGAAGAATCTGTCCCTCGTACCGTGTAGAGACCGACTCTTTGCTGACGCTCAGAGAAAGGCCTCGCACCACCTTTTTCTGAGGAAGCGCAGCGACCGAAGAATCTGTCCCTCGTACCGTGTTGTGACAGACTCTTCGCTGACGCTCAGAGAAAGGCCTCGCGCCACCTTTTTCCGAGGAAGCGCAGCGACCGAAGAATCTGTCCCTCGTACCGTGTAGAGACGGACTCTTCGCTGCCGCTCAGAGAAAGGCCCAGAATAGCAGAAACCTTGGTGTTGATCTTCTTGGCAGCGATATTTAGGCTAAGACATCCTTCACTACGTGACCATGCACATCCGTCAGCCTGTAGCGCCTGCCCTGGAACTTATAGGTAAGCCGCTCATGGTCTATGCCCAGAAGTTGCATTATGGTGGCCTGGTAATCGTGAATGTGAACCGGATCCTGGACAATATTATAACCAAATTCGTCGGTTGCGCCGTGAGTATAACCTTTTCTTACACCAGCTCCCGCCATCCAGAGAGAGAAACACCTCGGGTGATGGTCCCGACCATAATTGTCTTCGGTCAGCTTGCCCTGCGAGTAGTTGGTTCGACCAAATTCACCACCCCAGATCACCAGGGTATCGTCCAGCAATCCCCTTTGCTTGAGGTCGACCAACAAGGCAGCTGAGGCCTGATCCGTTTCTTTACACTGTACTTTAATATTATCTGGTAAGTTATCGTGGTGATCCCATCCTCTGTGGTAAAGCTGGACGAATTTGACTCCTTTTTCGACCAATCTTCGGGCTAACAAGCAATTCGCAGCATATGTTCCCGGAACCTTCGAATCCGGACCATAGAGGTCATAAGTATATTCCGGCTCATCCGAGGTATCCGTTATTTCAGGAACCGAAGTCTGCATTCGAAATGCCATTTCATACTGGGCAATTCGGGCCTCAATTTCAGGATCGTTAAACTTTTCAAACTGTTCCTCCTGTAGCTTTTTGAGAGTTTCTAGCTGCCGGCGACGTGCCTCATGTTTAACCCCTGGAGGGTTGTTGAGATAAAGAACCGGATCCTTTCCTGCTCTAAATTGAACCCCCTGGTGTTGTGATGGCAAGAAACCATTACCCCAAAGACGGGCATACAAAGGCTGACCACCTTTACCCTTGGTTACCAGGACGATGAAGGATGGTAGGTTTTCATTGTCAGTACCTAATCCGTAATCAATCCAGGAGCCAATTGCAGGCCTTCCCGGGAATTGGGAACCGGTTTGTATGAATGTAGCTGCTGGATCATGGTTGATCGCCTCGGTGTACATTGACTTGATAAAACAAAGCTCATCAGCAATCTTTGACTGATGAGGCAGCAAATCGCTCATCCAGGAGCCAGCTTCGCCTTGCTGGTTAAATTTGAACTGTGATCCGGCTAATGGAAAGGATCGCTGTCCGGCTGTCATCCCAGTTAGCCGTTGGCCACCCCTTACAGATTCCGGCAGCTCCTGACCATTCATTTTATGTAACAAGGGCTTATAATCAAACAGGTCCAACTGTGACGGGGCACCGCTTTGAAACAAATAGATGACCCGTTTCGCTTTAGCAGGGAAATGGGTAGCACCCAAAACGCCATTTTTGGTGTCTGCCGGACCTGCAAAAATATCGGTAGGACTTATGAGGGAAGCTAAACTTACTGCCCCCAATCCGTACGCTGATTTTGTTAAGAAGTCTCTCCTGCTTTGGATCTGCTGGTAATTATCACATTCACACATGACGTAATCAATTAATAATTAGTAATTGGTAATAGCAATTTACAAATAATTTCTATATAAAATCCACGGTTGCACCCGTCTACCGTCCACCCTCTACCTTTTCATATACGCCTCATCATGGTTGATCAAAGTATTGGCAACCATGGCTAAAGCCGCAGTATGAGTCTTATCCAAGCTCCTGTCAAAAGGGAACTCGCCAACTTTCAATAGCTCTTCAGCCCCTTTTGGGTCATTCTTGAATTTTTCTATTTCGTGCTGGTACTGTTCCGTAAGCAAACCCAATTCGGTTTGGCTCGGATTCCGCGCGGTCACCAATCTGAAAGCGTATCGGGTTTGTTCTTCAAGGTTCTCTCCTCCTTCTTTCTGCATTCTCTCAGCCAATATCCTTGAAGCTTCCACAAATTGGGGATCGTTCATTAACACCAGCGCCTGCAACGGCGTATTCGTATTCTCCCTTTTCACTGTACACACCGACCGCGTTGGTGCGTCGAAAGCGATCATGGCCGGATGGGGTGATGTACGTCGTATATAGGTGTAGAGGCTTCTTCTATACAGTTTGTCCCCGTGATCTGCTTTATAGGTTAATAATATCCTTGAAAACTCGTTTTTCTCTTTCCACAACCCCTCCGGTTGGTAGGGCTTTACGCTGGCACCACCAACTAGTGGATTTAGCAGTCCACTGGCCGATAGGGCATTGTCCCTGATAATTTCGGCCTGTAGCCTATAACTTGGACTGCGAGCTAAATAGATGTTATTGGCATCCTTTTCCATATGCTCGTGGGTTGCTACCGAAGATTGTCGATAGGTTGCCGAAGTAACCATTAACTTAACTAGTTCACGAATGTCCCAGCTCGACTCCATAAAATGAGTAGCCAGCCAGTCGAGAAGTTCCGGATTTGAAGGCAACGCCCCCTGGCTGCCAAAATCGTGCGGCGTTTCTACGATACCCCGGCCGAAAATCATCTGCCAATAGCGATTCACGGTTACCCGGGCCGTCAACGGATTGCGGGAGTCGAACAGCCACCGGGCCAACCCAAGCCGGTTCCTGGGTAAATCCTCCGGAAAGGGCAGTACCTTTTCAGGCGTTGCGGGTCCCACTTCCTCAATAGGTGAATTATATTGGCCCCTGTACAGTACATATGTCTTTCTGGGGGTCGGTGTCTCTTCCATTACCATGACCTCTGTCATACCCTCCACCAGGTTCACCCGTTCCGTCCGAAGCTCCTGAAGTTCCTTTTGGAGCTGAATGTACTTCGAATGGTATCTATTCAGGTAGTGCTCCAGGAGATTTTCCCTTTCCGGGTCGTCTTCAGCAGTACGAGCGGTTTTATTTTCCCGGTGAAACAATCGCTCAATTTCAACAGCTGTCAGGTATTGTTGAAAGATCTTAATATTGTCCAGACTACCTTTAAGTGCTCCGTTGTCCAGATAGAAAAATTGTCCTCCGACGATACCCAGTAAAAGAGGTCGGTTGTCAAGCTTCCAGGGGTATTGAACCGGGAACGCGGTGGATTCGTCAGGAGTAACGGGTTTGGTGGACTTGTAAAGCTGGTCGAAGCCAACGTCAGTTTCTGCCTCCACGCCGTTTATGAAGAGCCTTAGCCCTTTGGCCTTTGCGGAGCCGTCGTAAGTGAAAAAGACTTGGTGCCATTCGTGGTCGGAGAGGGAGATCTGGGAAGTAACATGCAAATAATTGTGAGGAGGGGAACTGAGTAACCTCAGCGACAATTTGTTCAGGGTGTCGAGGTAAAATATCCATCCGCGCCAGGTGCTGTTCTTGCCACCAAAATTACTCATGATGCCCTGGTGCTCACCGCTTTTTTGATTTCGAACCCAGCCTCCAGCGGAGAATCCTTCCGACATTTCAAAGATTCCTATATCCTTCAACCTCACCAGATCGAAATCATTATCGAAACGAAGAGCGTTGCCAATTCTTCCCTTAACCAGTTCAACTCCCAAAGTAGCCTGGGATTGAGTACTGTTATCCAGGTTTTGGCCGTAAGGATTCGAGATTCTAAGACTCAGATTATTACCTTGTGCTGCGGCTTTTCTATAACGGTATTCATCGGTTCTTTCAACGGCCTTATCGAATGGATAGTGACCATCCGGATTTGGTATTGTGGCTGGCTGAGCTTTCACCAACTCCACGAAATCGACTGTTGATTCAACTTCCTCTTTGGTCAATTTCAGTTGCTCCTCAATGCTTTCAATCTTTTCATCAAGGTGCGATATCTTTTCCTCAGTTTCTCGCTCAGGCAGGAGCATCATGGGCCCGTAATTTCCGTCATTTCCAGTCATGCCCAACTCACTCACGTTATTGAAGAAGGACGTCATTTGATAGAACTCCTTTTGGGAGATCGGATCGAATTTGTGATCATGGCAGGTAGCACATTCCATGGTCAATCCCAGAAACGCGGTTGCGGTAGTAGTCGTGCGGTCCAAAACATGTTTGACCCTGAATTCCTCCGGCACCACACCCCCTTCAGCAGTCATTTCATGGTTCCGGTGGAAGGCAGTAGCGAGTTTTTGTTCGGTGGTTGCATCAGGTAACAAGTCCCCCGCGATCTGCCAGGTGACGAAGTCGTCGTATGGCATATTCTTTTTGAATGCTTTTATTACCCAATCTCTCCAGGGCCACATCAGGCGCCAGCCATCGGCGTGCAAGCCGTGGGAATCGGCGTAACGAGCAACATCCATCCATTCCATGGCTAATCGCTCGGCATAGGTGTCAGTTTCTAAAAGCCGATCCACCAGGCTCTCATAGGCGTCACTCGACTCATCCGCCAGGAATTCATCCATTTCCTGGGGGGTGGGAGGAAGGCCGGTGAGGTCAACTGTAACTCTTTTTGCCAGCCGTTCCTTGCCTGCTTCTGCTGATTGGCTTAAGCCGTTTTGCTGGACCTTCTGAAGTACGAAGTTGTCAATGGGATTGATTAGTTTCCCTTCCACCTGCGGAATTTCAGGTTTTTCAGGAGGGGTAAAGGCCCAATGTTCTTTCCATTCAGCCCCTTGTTCGATCCATTTGGTGATCAGGGCCTTTTCCTTGGCGGTAAGGCTAAGGTTGGATTCCGGTGGAGGCATGTGGAAATCGGGATCATCCGAGGTGATCCGTTGCCAAGCAACGCTTTTTCCTGGTTTTCCCGGGACAAATGCATGTCCTCCCTCCTTCTTGAGGGTGGCGAAGGCTTCTTCCTCAAGGTCCAACCGGAGTTCCGCCTTACGGGCGTTGTCATCCGGTCCGTGGCACTTGTAACATCTATCTGACAAGATGGGCCGGACGTGAAAATTGAAATTCACCTTGTCGGGCAGGTCCTGGTAAGCAAGGGCAACGTCCCCAGGTAATTGCCGCTGACATGCTGTGGAAAAGAGCAAAATGCCCATGAATGCGATCCAATCGAGGGTCAAGAAATAAGAGTGTTGAGCAACTCTTTTGTTACGGTTGTAGATGATCACTTTATATCAGAATTATCGGGATTATTCCCCTTGGCTAGGTAAAGTTAACAACTTTAGAGCTGGCAAGTGGCTTTATCGTTCGTTTGCCATCGCGATTTTTACCCCAGGGTCCTCCTCGAGGGCCCTGGAGACGCTCTAAAAAAACTCTCTACGCTGAACGGCTCGATCCACCGTCCACCCTCTACCTTTTCATATACGCCTCATCATGGTTGATCATAGTATTGGCAACCATAGCTAAAGCCGCAGTATGAGTCTTATCCAAGCTCTTGTCAAAAGGGAACTCGCCAACTTTCAATAGCTCTTCAGCCCCTTTTGGGTCATTCTTGAATTTTTCTATTTCGTGCTGGTACTGTTCCGTAAGCAAACCCAATTCGGTTTGGCTCGGATTCCGTGCGGTCACCAATCTGAAAGCGTATCGGGTTTGTTCTTCAAGGTTCTCTCCTCCTTCTTTCTGCATTCTCTCAGCCAATATCCTTGAAGCTTCCACAAATTGGGGATCGTTCATTAACACCAGCGCCTGCAACGGCGTATTCGTATTCTCCCTTTTCACTATACACACCGACCGCGTTGGTGCGTCGAAAGCGATCATGGCCGGATGGGGTGATGTACGTCGTATATAGGTGTAGAGGCTTCTTCTATACAGTTTGTCCCCGTGATCTGCTTTATAGGTTAATAATATCCTTGAAAACTCGTTTTTCTCTTTCCACAACCCCTCCGGTTGGTAGGGCTTTACGCTGGCACCACCAACTAGTGGATTTAGCAGTCCGCTGGCCGATAGGGCATTGTCCCTGATAATTTCGGCCTGTAGCCTATAACTTGGACTGCGAGCTAAATAGATGTTATTGGCATCCTTTTCCATATGCTCGTGGGTTGCCACCGAAGATTGTCGATAGGTTGCCGAAGTAACCATTAACTTAACCAGTTCGCGGAGGTCCCATCCCGATTCCATAAAATGAACGGCCAGCCAGTCGAGAAGTTCCGGATTTGAAGGCAACGCCCCCTGGCTGCCAAAATCATGCGGCGTTTCTACGATACCCCGGCCGAAAATCATCTGCCAATAGCGATTCACGGTTACCCGGGCCGTCAACGGATTGCGGGAGTCGAACAGCCACCGGGCCAACCCAAGCCGGTTCCTGGGTAAATCCTCCGGAAAGGGCAGCACCTTTTCAGGCGTTGCGGGTCCCACTTCCTCAATAGGTGAATTATATTGGCCCCTGTACAGTACATATGTCTTTCTGGGGGTCGGTGTCTCTTCCATTACCATGACCTCTGTCACACCTTCAACCAGGTTCACCCGTTCGGTGCTAAACCGTTCGAGGTTTTGTTTCAACTGAATGTAATTCGCATGGTATCGATTCAGGTAGTGTTCCAGGAGTTGATCCTTGTCGAAACCCTCTACCGGACCGGCTTTGGAAAGGTTTTCCTGGTGGAATAATCGCTTTACTTCAACTGAGGTGAGGTATTGATGAAAGACCTTAATATTATCCAGATTCCCTTTGAGTGCTCCATTGTCCAGGTAGAAGAACTGTCCAGCGACTACTCCCAGCAACAGGGGCCGATCTTCGAGCTTCCAGGGATTCTGAACTGGTGCGAGTGCGGATATGATAGGGCGAACGGGTTTGATGGACTTGTAAAGTTGGTCGAAGCCGATAGAAGTTTCTGCTTGATTGCCGTTTATGAAAAGTCTAAGCCCTTTGGCTTTTGCGGAGCCATCGTAAGTGAAAAAGACGTGGTGCCATTCATTGTTGGAAAGCGATATTTCAGAAGTGACATGCAAGTAATCGTGGGGCGGCGAGCTAATTAACCGCACGGCCAACCTGTCAAGGGTGTCGAGGTAAAATATCCAACCCCGCCAGGTACCGTTCTTGTCACCAAAGTTCCCCATGATTCCCTGGTGCTCACCACTTTTTTCAGTTCGGATCCAGCCACCGGCAGAAAATCCTTCGGACAACTCAAAAATACCTATCTCCTTCAGCCTCACCAGATCGAAATCATTATCGAACCGAAGCGCCTTACCATTTTTTCCATCCACCAGTTCAACTCCCCATGTTGCCTGTGTCTTGGTGTTATTATCCAGGTTTTGGGAATAGGGATTCGAAATTCGATTGCTCAAATTATTACCTGCTCCTTCACCCTTGCGATAACGGTATTCATCAGTTCGTTCCGCAATCCTTTCGAACGGGAAGTTACCATCAGGAGTGGGAATCGTTGCTGGCCGTGATTTTACCAATTCGACAAAGTCAATGGTTGAAGCAACTTCCTCCTCTGTTAATTTCAGTCGCTTCTCAATGTTTTCAATCTTCTTGTTAAGTCGAGATATTGCTTCCCCAGTTTCCGGATCCGGTAATAGCATCATGGGCCCGTAATTTCCGTCATCTCCAGTCATCCCCAGTTCACTTACGTTGTTGAAGAAGGACGTCATTTGATAGAACTCCTTCTGGGAGATCGGATCGAATTTATGATCATGGCAGGTGGCACATTCCATGGTCAATCCCAGAAATGCGGTTGCTGTTGTAGTGGTGCGGTCCAGCACATACTTGACCCTGAATTCCTCCGGGACCACTCCACCCTCGGCGGTCATCTCATGGTTCCGGTGGAAAGCAGTAGCGAGTTTCTGTTCAGTGGTCGCATCAGGTAACAAGTCCCCCGCGATCTGCCAGGTGATAAAGTCGTCGTATGGCATATTCTTTTTGAATGCTTTTATTACCCAATCTCTCCAGGGCCACATCAGGCGCCAGCCATCGGCGTGCAAGCCGTGGGAATCGGCGTAACGAGCAACATCCATCCATTCCAGGGCTAATCTCTCGGCATAGGTGTCAGTTTCTAAAAGCCGATCCACCAGGCTCTCATAGGCGTCACTCGACTCATCCGCCAGGAATTCATCCATTTCCTGGGGGGTCGGAGGAAGGCCGGTGAGGTCAACTGTAACTCTTTTTGCCAGCCGTTCCTTGCGTGCTTCTGCTGATTGGCTTAAGCCGTTTTGCTGGACCTTCTGAAGTACGAAGTTGTCAATGGGATTGATTAGTTTCCCTTCCAGCTGTGGAATTTCAGGTTTTTCGGGAGGAATAAAAGCCCAATGTTCTTTCCATTCGGCCCCTTGTTCGATCCATTTGGTGATCAGGGCCTTTTCTTTGGCGGTAAGGCTAAGGTTGGATTCCGGTGGAGGCATGTGGAAATCGGGATCATCAGAGATGATTCTCCGCCAGGCAACGCTTTTCCCTACTTTGCCTGGGACAAATGCATATCCGCCTTCCTTCTTTAGTTTTGAGAATGCCACTTCTTCAAGATCCACTCGGAATTCCGCCTTGCGGGCATTGTCATCGGGTCCATGGCACTTATAGCACCTGTCCGAAAGAATGGGTTTGACATGAAAATTAAAATCTACCGTTTCAGGCAAATCGTTATAGGCGGCTGCTACATCTTCGGGCAATTGGTACCCACATCCCACAAATAATGTGAGAATTGCTATGGCCAGAAGAATGCTGTGGATTTTGGCTGGCATTTGACAGAGTTTAACTTAAACAAGTTAGCAAAAATAATAATCCCGGCTTCACTTTCCTATTCCTGAATGATCAATGAATATATAAAAATTCGAGTTCTCGCGGTCCGACCTATCTTGGAAAATCGCAAAGTGTTACCACCCCCTATAGCTGGTGCTTTGTAGATGTTTGGGCCGGAATTCTCGGATTGGAGCTTTGTCGTTTGTGATTTTAGTGCTCACCACCCCCTACACCCCCGCCAGCGGGGGACATTTCTCTACACATCCGCGCACCAGGGAGCGACTTGAGGCGGTTTGTTCATTTGGATTTGGTGCTTGGTAATTGCCTGGGATTTGGTGCTTCTGATTTGAGATTTGAATACCTCACCACCCCCTAACCCCCGCCAGCGGGGGACATTTCTCTGCACATCCGCGCACCAGGGAGCGACTTGAGGCGGTTTGTTCATTTGGATTTGGTGCTTGGTAATTGCCTGGGATTTGGTGCTTCTGATTTGAGATTTGAATACCTCACCACCCCCTAACCCCCGCCAGCGGGGGACATTTCTCTGCACATCCGCGCACCAGGGAGCGACTTGAGGCGGTTTGTTCATTTGGATTTGGTGCTTGGTAATTGCCTGGGATTTGGTGCTTCTGATTTGAGATTTGAATACCTCACCACCCCCTAACCCCCGCCAGCGGGGGACATTTCTCTGCACATCCGCGCACCAGGGAGCGACTTGAGGCGGTTTGTTCATTTGGATTTGGTGCTTGGTAATTGCCTGGGATTTGGTGCTTCTGATTTGAGATTTGAATATCTAACCACCCCCTACACCCCCGCCAGCGGGGGACATTTCTCTACACATCCGCGCACCAGGGAGCGACTTGAGGCGGTTTGTTCATTTGGATTTGGTGCTTGGTAATTGCCTGGGATTTGGTGCTTCTGATTTGAGATTTGAATACCTCACCACCCCCTACACCCCCGCCAGCGGGGGACATTTCTCTACACATCCGCGCACCAGGGAGCGATTTGAGAGGTTGGACATTGGCAACTGGTGCTTTGTAGATGTTTGGTCCGGAATTCTCGGATTGGAGCTTTGTCGTTTGTGATTTTAGTGCTCACCACCCCCTGCACCCCCCGCCAGCGGGGGACATGTGCTTGGTGAGCGGCAGTGTTCTGTTCCGGATCAGAAGATCTAGGAATGATTGCCGGTTTCTACTTGGAAGAGGGACGCCTGCGAGTTCGTGTCCCCCGCTGGCGGGGGTTAGGGGGTGGAATTCCTGATTGGTTAATCCATTCCGATATGACCTCGTAGACCCCATTTATGTCAGTCAGTACCTCATCGTCGGTGAATCTTAAAACCGCGAAACCGACCTGTTCAAGCTCTCTTTGCTTTATCTGATCCAGCTCAATGACCTCTAGGTAAGTGTGAGTGACGCCATCAACCTTAATAATTAGCATTAGCTCTTTGCCACATAAAGTCAGCGATGAAATTTAAGACAGGCCTTTGCCTTCTAAATTGGAACCCCTTCATTTGCCGAGCCCTAAGTAGGTATTTCCAGATGCAGGCCTCGGCTTTGGTGCTATTATGTCTCAGATCATTGGCAAATCTCCGGAGCTCTTTATTGTAGCAATGGAGGTTTGATTTGGAAGCCCTCATATCTGTTAGTTGCATGAGGAACTGATTTGTTACCACCCCCTATGGCGGGTGCTTTGTAGATGTTTGGTCCCGAATTCTCGGGATTGGCCCTGAAGTTATTTTATATACTTCAGGGTTCTTAAAACCGAATTTACTTTTATTCAGTAGTTTTCATTAGCTTCCAAACCAATAAAGTTGTAGTCGAACCAGTTCCTTCAAATGAAACGACTCTTCCTTTCGCTGCTTTTGGGTGCTGCTGTACTGTACGGATGGTATCACCTGAGTAATTATACTAACAATTGGACCACTACTTTCGGTTATACCGGAACTAATTCATCCCCCAGGGCCGTAGACCTAAACTTAGACGGAATCCTGGATATTGTTTTGGGCCTGGGCATCATAAACCATATCAGGCGAAAAAATGTTTAAAATAAAGTAGTTTGGGGTGATCGTGACTAGAATCTTCATCTTTCTTACAATACTGATCCTTTCGGTTCAGGACCTTTTTGGTCAAGAACAAACCTGGTCAGGGGATATTGCCTGCATCATATACAACAACTGCGTTACCTGTCATCACGAAAACGGCATTGCCCCTTTTTCCTTAATGACTTATGAAGATGCTTCACAAAGAGCAGCCTTGATCGCTCATGTGGTCGAGGAACGGATCATGCCCCCCTGGCCACCTGACCCGGATCACAATAGATTTCTTAACCAGCGAGTGCTCAGTGAGGAGGAAAAGGAGGCCATCAGCTCTTGGGCCGAATTGGGTGCACCCTCAGGAGATCTTGCATTGGCTCCCTCTCCACCGGTTTTAGAATCGGAAGAAGTAATTGAAGATCCTGATCTGGTAGTTCAACTTCCTGAATACACTTCACAGGCATCAAGTAGACTAGCAAATGTAGACGACGATTTTCGATGTTTTGTGATCCCATCCGAGATCTATGAGGACCTTTTTATTACAGAAGTAGAATTCGTTCCGGGAAACGACAAAATTGTGCATCACGCAGGGATTTTCCTGGACGATTCGGGTCAACCGAGATTATTGGACGAAAATGACCCGGCTCCCGGATATTCTTGTTTTGGAGGCATTGGGAGTACCAATTTTAGAATGGTCGGTGGTTGGGCACCCGGTATGCCCCCCTTGCAGTTTCCAGAGGGCATGGGTATGTCCCTTCCGGCAAACTCCGATATAGTCGTTCAACTGCACTATCCCGTGGGAAGTCAGGGTGAAGTGGACCAGTCAAAAGTTAATTTTAAACTGTCGGACCGATCCGACCTCCGGGAAATCACCATCAGCTCTGCTTTGAATGATGTTGAAGGTCTTCCAGAACCCTTGTTTATTCCGGCCAATACCATGCAAAGTTTTGAAGTCGAAATTCGCATGAATGAGAATGTCACAATACTTGGTGTTGCTCCTCACATGCATCTGGTCGGTCGATCTATCCGGGCCTATGCAATCCATGGCGATATCTACGATACAATCAGCCTGGTCAATGTACCGGATTGGAATTTCGATTGGCAGGGATTTTACGATTACAAAAAACCATTGATAATTCCAGCTCGTGCGATGCTCCATGCTGAAGCAACCTATGACAATACGGTCAGCAATCCCCGAAACCCCAGCTTCCCCCCAAAAGACATATTTGCCGGACAGGAAAGCACTGACGAGATGATGATCGTTTCCCTGCTATGGGTGAGCTATTCTCCGGGCGATGAAGACCTGGTCTTTTCTGACACTCCTCCCCAGGGAAGTCCCGATTGTGAGCGAGCCGTGGTGTCGGTGGAAGAATCGGATTTCGAACCGATGCAAATCAGTATTTTTCCAAACCCGGTTCAGCAAGCCAGCCATATTCTGGTCCGATTATCCGGAGCTGATCACAGCGGGAAATTGAATTATGTGATTTCCGATCTAACCGGGAAAAGTATCCTTGATGGACGTTTGGCTAAAACCAAAACTCAATATTTGGATTTGCCCGAAACGATGAATAGCGGGGTATACCTCATTAGTATCTACAGTGAAAATGCCAGCCGCATTTATTTGGAAAGGATTGTTGTTGATTGATCCAAGACTGGCAAATTCAAAATCCAAATCCCAAACCCAAAACTGTCGGGGCTCTGAGGGCGCGACTTCAGAGGTGGTTTAGTCCTTGGCCCTGAAGTTATATCTTATATACTTCAGGGTGGAGTTTGGAATTTAGTGCTTAACCACCCCCTGCACCCCCGCCAGCGGGGGACATCTGCTTGGTGAGCGGCAGTGTTCTATTCCGGATCAGAAGATCTTGGAAGAATTGCCTGTTTATACTTTGAATAGGGACGCTTTCGAGTTCTTGTCCCCCGCTGGCGGGGGTTAGGGGGTGGAATTCCCGATTGGTTAATCCACTCGGAAATGACCTCGTAGACCCCATTTATGTCAGTCAGCACCTCATCGTCGCTGAATCTTAAGACCGTGAAACCGACCCGTTCAAGTTCCCTTTGCTTTATCCGATCCTGCTCAATGACCTCCGGGTAGGTGTGAGTAATGCCATCAACTTCGACAATTAGCATCAGCTCTTTGCACATAAAGTCGGCGATGAAATCCAAAACAGGCCTTTGCCTTCTGAACTGGAAACCCCTCATTTGCCGAACCCTGAGTACGTACTTCCAGATGCAGGCCTCTGCTTTGGTGCTATTATGTCTTAGATCATTGGCAAAACTCCGGAGCTCTTTATTGTAGCAATGGAGGTTTGATTTGGAAGCCCTCACATCTGTTAGTTGCATGAGGGACAGATTTGTTACCACCCCCTATAGCTGGTGCTTTGTAGATGTTTGGTCCCGAATTCTCGGGATTGGCCCTGAAGTTGTATTTTATATACTTCAGGGTTCATAAAACCGAATTTACTTTTATTCAGTAGTTTTTATTAGCTTCCAAACCAACAAAGTTGTGGTCGATCTAAAATGAGTCAAGGCTGGCATTTCTTACAAAATTCCTTTGGAGGAATGCTTCCAAAGCTGACTAAGGTCCTCAAGATGATTTAATTAAAGAAAAGTAACCACCAGTTCCTTCAAATGAAACGACTCTTCCTTTTGCTCCTTCTGTGTGCTGCTGTAGTGTACGGATGGTATTACCTGAGTACTTATACAAACAATTGGACCACTACTTTCGGTAATACCGGAACTAATTCATCCCCCAGGGCCGTAGACCTAAACTTAGACGGAATCCTGGATATTGTTTTGGGCGCTGGTGGAGAGGAATACGACACAACGGACTTTGCCGTAATCGCCTTAAACGGGAAAAACGGAGATATGCTTTGGTCCGTTCCTGGACATAACCAGATGGTTGGATCAGCAATTTTCAAGGACATAAATAATGACTTGGTACCTGAGGTTTTTATCGGTGGTAGAACTGCGCAATTCTACTGCATCGATGGACGTTCCGGCAAAATTCTGTGGAAATACCTAGATGATGATTATGTATCACCGAATTCTATAACCGATACGCTCCTTCTAAATTTTTTTAATCCCCAATTTATTCCTGACCAAAACGGAGACGGAGAAGAAGACCTTTTGACAGCATTCGGGGGATTTGTTTACGCCCAGAAGGATGATCACAATCGCCCTTCCGGACAACTTTTGGTATTGGATGCCCTGACCGGAAGAGTTATCAACCAAGCCTACGCTCCCGATGGGAAGGAGATCTACATGTCTCCGGTTATCTATGACTTCAAAAATGGAAAAGGACTATCAATTATTTTCGGTACGGGAGGAGAAACCATTAGTGGAAATCTATATCTGGTAACTCTGGATGAATTTATGCATTCGGGAATGGAAAAGGTTGTACGAATTGACTCGGGTGGGGACAAGGGATTCATCGCCCCACCGGTAATAATTGATATCACCAATGATGGAGTCGGGGACATTGTGGTGACTTCCCAAAATGGTAAAATGAGGGCCTATGATGGCAGCAGTTTTTCCAGGATTTGGTCTGCCACTATTCATCCCGGCGCGGAGGTGCAGTGTATGCCCGTTCCAGTATTCTTTAACGATGATAAAATCCCGGATTTCTTTAGCACTTTTAATGTTGGGAGTTGGCCATTTATTGCCATTGCATGGCATGCAATATTATCCGGGGTAAATGGCTCTGAATTATTTAGAGATACGTTGGGTAAACTTCAGATCACCTCCCCGGTTTTAATGGATTTTGATGGGGATTCCAATTTTGATATTCTCAGTCAGGTTAATATACATCTGTTGACCCCGTCGTTTGCCGATAGCTTTCAAACCCAGCTTATAGTTTACGACGCAAAGACAGGGACTACAACACCTATTGATTCTGTGGTACACGGAACAAATCTGGGATCCACTCCTCTGGTAACTGACCTGGATAAGGATGGGAAAGTGGATGTTATATACACCTATATGACCGATCATGTTAACTTCTTTAGCTACAAACACCTAGTCATCAAACGCTTGGAATTAGATATTAAATTCACCGAAAATCCTTGGGGGGGGTATATGGGCACAGACCACACTAGTGTTTTTCGTGAATGATATATCTTATGTACTAGGATGGAGTTTGGTATTTAACGTGAGTTCGACAATAAGGAATGATTAAAGAGCGAGAAAGAGTTGACCGGTGTCCTGGTAGTTCAATTTGATTGAGGGCTTTTTTTCGCAAAAGTTGTAAGCGATTAAAGCCGAGAAAAGGTTGGTAAGGAAATTAGTTGGGCTCCTGTGCCTGGAGTGTTCAATCTGGAAGATGTTTTTAAGTTGATCAATGATAGTCTCACAAATAGCCCTTTTACGGAGCATTATAGCATCCATGATGGGGGTTAAGGATGAGGACTTCATATTGCGTTTGAGTTTGGTTATCAGATGGACTCCGCGGAAGAACAGATTTTTAAAAAGTTCCTTACTGATGTAGCCTTTATCACCAAAGAGCTTTCCGAATAATTTCTTAATAAACCGTTCAATTTTAAGAGGCTTTCTGTCATCCACATTGCCCGGTGTGAGCATAAAATCGATGATTTCACCCGTATCAGCAGTGATAAGATGGAGCTTAAACCCGTAGAACCATCCGATGGAACAATGGCCTCTTTTAGCTAACCCTTCAAATACTTTATGGTTATGGATCCGTCTGTTATGACAGACCCTTAACGGAGTGCTGTCTATAAAACTTATACCTGTACACTGTCCAGTCCCTTGTGTTTTCAGATAAATAGCCATTGGCAGAAGACTTCCACTACAAAGTTCTACCATTCGGTTATAGCTTACCACATCAGGAAAGAAGGAGCGCAAGTGGCCACAAACGTATGTGTTGTAAAAGGTCTTGAAATTTCGATATCCTGAGATCTGGAACAAGACCTGTATAGTCATTACTTCGGATAAAGAAAGCTTACCAGGTTTGTTGCGCTTTTTACTTCCCAGCAATCTTTTTTCCAATTTTGGGACAAAATCCAGACAAAAATCGTCAATGGAACAAAAAATTTCAGTAATTTTAGTAGCAGTTAACATAGGCAGAAATATTAGTTATTTTGTTGATTGTCAATGACTTAATATACTAATTTTCTGCCTTTTTTCTATCAATAAACTACTCTATTTTATATCGAACTCACGTTATTTAGTGCTCACCCACCCCCTACACCCCCGCGTCGCCATCGCGAAGCCGCTTTGGGCGCCTACGCTAAAGCCGGCTTCGGCGACAGCGTGCGGAGCAAGGCCAGCGGGGGACATCTGCTTGGTGACGGGCACTGAGTTCTGTTCCGAATAGGAATGCTGGTACAAATTGTGGGAAAATCCCAAACCCACCCCTAAATCCCCTCCAAGGAGGGGACTTTTTTGATAGCGGCTTTAGCCACTTGTTGGCACATGGTGCACCCTCTTTGGATTCAATATCTCGCTCCGAATTTCCCGAACCTCCCCTCTCTACTCGTAGAGAGGGGCCGGGGGAGAGTTCCGAAGAGAGATCATCCACCCCCTTGTTTTAGGCTCTGAATTTGGTGCTTCTGATTTGAGATTTGAATACCTCACCACCCCCTACACCCCCGCCAGCGGGGGACATCCGCTTGGTTACGGGCACTCGTGTTCTACTCCGAATAGGAAATCCGGAACAGATTGTGGAAGAAATCCTAAAACCCCGACGAAAAAACTCAAGCTCCAAACCTTAAACCCAAAACCCTAGGACCCATCTTGAGGGCGAGTTGGGATTTGGTTTGGTCCCTGGATTTTGGTGCTTTGTATTTGCTTGGAATTTTGAGTTTTGGTTTTTGGCATTATTCAGACCACCCCCTGCACCCCCGCCAGCGGGGGACATCGGCTCGGTGACGGGCACTCGAGTTCTGTTCCGAATAGGAAATCCGGAACAGATTGTGGAAGAAATCCTAAAACCCCGACGAAAAAACTCAAGCTCCAAACCTTAAACCCAAAACCCTAGGACCCATCTTGAGGGCGAGTTGGGATTTGGTTTGGTCCTTGGATTTTGGAGCTTTGTATTTGCTTGGAATTTTGAGTTTTAGTTTTTGGCATTATTCAGACCACCCTCTACACCCCCGCTAGCGGGGGACATCTGCTTGGTGATTGGCACCAGGGTTCTGTTCTGGCAGGAAATCTGGAACATATCAGGGTATTAATCCCGCCTTAAACTTGAAAGAGCCTGCGCCCGGACTAAGTGGGACAAAGTCTCCGGGTTTTGGCACCTTGCAGCCAATGGATATCTAAGAGGTCACCTCAATAGGTCCTTTGGGTAAATCGTTTTTCAGAAGGCTGTGAATTGCCGGGACAAGGGTCTTCAACGTTAAATATGAGTTGTCCTCAGCATTAAGCACCAGCACGGTTACTGGATATTTATCAAAGTTCTGCTGATACTGCAGGTTCCGGTCAAAGGTAAGCAGGACCTCAAACCCTTCTTTGAGCATTAGTTCGAGAAGCTCACCGTTAGTTTTGCTGTTCCAACCTTTATCACTCACGGTGTGAACATCGTGTTGCAGAAAATCGTTTGTCAGGCGTTTGGGGAGGTTTTCGTCAATCAATAGTTTCATAAAGCTTACCCAGATCGGCAGAGTTGACGATTTTGTTGGCAATCTCAAGAACTCCTATAGCCTGTTCTCTGGTAACACTAGGGAAATCCAGTAAAAACTCATCAATAGAAATTCCTTTTTCAAGATGCCAAAAAAGGGTCTGCACCGGAACTCTTGTGCCCGTAAAAACGGGTTGTCCGTTCTGAATCTCTTTATCTACCCTTATGAAACTTCCTATTTCGCCCACACGCAATATTACGAATTTAAGGTCAAATTAATGTCCCTGAACCGGTTTCTCGGTGACCGGCATCCGGGTTCCGTTCCGGATACGGAGATCCGGAACAGATTGTGGAAGAAATCCCAACCCCCCCCGAAAAACCTGAAGGTCCAAATCTCAAACTCAAAACCAGGTGGAAATTCAAAGCACAAAATTCAAAATAAATCCGAAGCTCCAAATGTTAAACCCAAAACCCTTGGACTTATCTTGAGGGCAGGTTGAGTGCTGGTTTTGGTCCTTGGATTTTGGTGCTTCGGATTTGCCTGGAATTTTAGCCCTGAAGTTATATTTCATATACTTCAGGGTGGTTTTTGGCATTTTAGTACCTCACCACCCCCTAACCCCCGCCAGCGGGGGACATTTCTCTACACATCCGCGCACCAGGGAGCGACTTGAGGCGGTTTGTTCATTTGGATTTGGTGCTTGGTAATTGCCTGGGATTTGGTGCTTCTGATTTGGGATTTGAATACCTCACCACCCCCTAACCCCCGCCAGCGGGGGAAATCTGCTTGATTACCCGCACCAGTGTATGAAAGGCCCCAAATTCCCCCCTTCCAAGGGTAGGTGTCCGAAGGACGGAGGGGTCAAAAAAAACAAGGAACAGGCGCCCGCCCATTCCTTGCTTTATGTATACTATTTACAGCGAACGGCTCCGTCCACCGTCTACCATCTAGTACCCCGGATTCTGCACAATAACTCCCTGCGTCACAATGATCTCGGAATCCGGTATGGGAGAATACTCGTCCCTGCCTTTGGTAAAAAAGGCATCTTGCATATAGGTCCTTCTTTTGTCTTCCGTCCTGTAGTAGGCGCTCAGCCAATCTCCGGCGATTCCCCAACGCATAAGGTCGAAATAGCGGCCCGGGTGCCCCTCAAAGGATAGTTCCATGCGCCGTTCCCATTGGAGCCTAAGCATCGCCTTGTCGATTGTGTCAAAATCGGAAGAACTGTACGGCCCAATGACATACTTACCAGACGGAGAACCATCGGCCTTAACCAATTTCGACATGCTTGCCGCCGAACCTGCCCGTGCCCGTATCGTATTGATAATGGGCAAAGCTTCCAAGGGCCGGCCTACCTGGATCAGTGCTTCCACCCAGAACAACAGGGCATCAGCATAGCGCATCTGATCGGTATTTCGGGATGTAGTGAAATAAGCGGTGTGCATTTGCATGCAAGGATTATCCCGCAATTCGTAGTCCTTGAAATTGGAATGCCAACCGTAGATACCGGATGCCCGGGCAAAAGTTTCGTCCAGAAGAAGATTGGGGTCGTATTTAAAGGGCATACCCAACACGGCTATGGCATGAGAAAACCGGGGATCCATGTTGTTGGCCTCGACATCCGCACTGGTTTGTATCTGAGGATCGTCATCGAAAGTATCAAACAACGGGAGGCCGTTGGCATCGGTCTTATGGGCATTAGTGATGTTTTGCGAAGGGATAGTGACCCAACAACATCCATATGGACCCATGGGAGTATTTAGCGAGCCCGACCAATTAGTCCGGCCCGAGCCGGAACCATCGTTGCGAGACCTCATGATGGCCCAAACCGACTCGATCCCGCTCTCAGTCTCACACCGAAAGTTATCCGAAATGTCAGCGGCCAGAGCAAACTCACCGGTGGCGTCAACCCCTTGGATAAGGCTTATTGCCTCTTCCAGCTCCGAGGTCGTGATGCTGACGACCTGGTGGGCATCATCCTGCACGTAGGCTTTGTAGACCAACGTTTTGGCAAGGAAGAGTTGAGCCGCACCCCGGGTTGGCCTGCCCTCATCCGCCTGGGTGGCAGGCAAGCCGGCTATGGCCGCGCGCCATTCGTTTACGATCCAGGCCCATCCTTCCTGGTCGGTCAGCACCCGGTTGCCGATGTTAACATATTCCTCCTTGGGAATGGTCTCATCGAGATATACAAGGTGTTTGTAGATCACTTTGAGCTTAAAATAGGTCTGGGCCCGCAGAAAGCGCATCTCGGCAATCCGCTGAGGCCGGGTAGGCAGTTCAGCGTCGGTCACGTTCGCAAGCCTGCCCAGGGCCTCGTTTATCCTGGAGACGGCAACATAAATCCACTTCCAATTCAGTTCATTTTCATTCCAACTCTCGCCTTTCTGAAAGTTCCTCATTTCCATGGGACTTGAAAAACCGTAATAAGCAATTCCCCCGCCGGTGTGAGCGTCACCACCCGCTATGGTTCCATAACTGTACATGTCCTGGAAGGGGTAGAAGAAGAAATCGTTTCCCTGGGCAGCATAAGCTGCAATCACGACTTTTTCCACATTCTCCGGCGAATTCAGGTCACTGCTGTTCACCACTCCCTTGGGCGTGAATTCCAGGAATTCATCACCACAGCCAAAGGGTATAAAGCTTATCAATGCTGCTATTGCAATTGATGTTATAAATTTTAGATATTTCATTTTCTTTATTGTTTAAGTTTTCTCTACCGTCAACCGGCTACCTTTAAAACCCCATATTCAGGCCCAACGAAGTCCTCAACGGCGAAGCATAAGCGTTCTCACGTACATCGTCCACCCCTCCATCAATCTTCCAACTCACATCTTTATAGGCTTTCGGTCCTTCTCTGGTATACCAGTAGTTTATGTTTTCCATACTGAAGTACACCCTCAGGTTGGACAGCCAGCTCACGTTTCCAATCACCGACTGGGGCAAAGTATATCCCAGTGTAGCCTGCCTAAAGTTGAAGAAACCTCCATTTCGGATCTGCCAGTCTGTAGGTCCGAACGTTGGCCTCAGCGTAGATGCGGCAGGTATATGGGTGCCGGTATTGACGAAGGTCCAGCTATCCATTCCTGCTGCTCCGACCGCCCGGGCCGGACCATTACCGCTAAGTTCGAAGAAATTAGCACCGGCACCGGTAGTTTTTCGACCGGTCATTCCAATGAATTGCAGGGTAAGGTCGAAATTTTTCCAGCCGACTTGTCCGTTGATACCGTATTCCAATTTGGGCCGGTTGTTGACCCCCTGGTATTCCTGATCCAGTGAATTGATAACCCCGTCACCATTCAGATCCACGTAATTGAAGTTTCCAACCCGGATGCCATTATACTGAGGAGCCGATTGAGCTTCTTCATGGGTTTGAAGCAATCCATCGGTTACGTACGCAAATATGGCATTGGGCGATTGACCAATAATGTTCTGTTCAACATTGCCGGGATAAGTAGCCCACAAATCCTCGGGCAGGGCTGTAATTACATCGTCGTAATGGGCACCGTTGACAGAGACCGAGTAGGTCCAATCACCCGCAGCCTGGCTGTTGTACCCCAGCAAAAGCTCCCAGCCGGTAGTCTCCATGTCGGCTCCGTTGGCCCAGCGGCTGGCACCGTCGCCAAAGGTTCCGACAGCCGAGGGCTGGACCAGGATATCCTCGGTCGTCTTCTGGAAATATTCGAACGAACCGGAGAGCCTGTCGTCGATAAATCCGAAGTCCAGACCTATGTTGATCTCGCTTTGGGTTTCCCACTTCAGCTCATTGTTCTCAGTCTGCTGGGAAAGGAATCCTGAAGGCAGATTCCCGCCGCCCTGGTTGCCTATATCATACGAGGTTGCTGCGTTGTTACAAGTCGTTTGGCCACAACCACCTCCCCAGGGAAGGACAACACTTGGGGGTGCGTAGACCGCAGCGTACAATCCGAACCGGGCCTCATTCAAAATGTCCTGGTTTCCGGTCTGACCATAGGCCGCCCGGATCTTCAGTTCGGACAACCATCCCAGGCCCGACATGAAGTCCTCGGCCCCAATTCTCCAACCAACTGAAGCTGCCGGGAAGGTACCGTACAGGTTCTCCCTACCAAACCGGGAAGATCCGTCTCGTCGAATGGTAAAGGAGGCCAGGTACTTATCCTGGAACGAGTAATTCGCCTTACCAAAGATGGAAAACAAGGAAAAGCCGGTAGAGTTGCCGGTCGCGGTTCTTTCACCCGAGGCCGCGTCCAATTGGAAGTAGTCGGCGGTTTCCAGGGCGAATTCTTTCCCCAAGGCCGTAAAAAAGGTAAAGAAGTTCTCGATAGCCTCGGTGCCGGCCAAAACCGTAAACGAGTGCTGGTTGATGGTCTTGGTATAGGTAAGGGTATTGTTCCAAACCCAGTTTGTTTGATGATACTGCTTAATGTCTAGCTCTGCCTGTGCGTTGCCTAAGAACCCGCGGCTGTAGGTCCGGTATATGTCACGCTCAAATATATTATCATAATCGATCCCGAGATTGGTTCTGAAGGAGAGGCCCTCGATTATTTTCCAATCGAGATAGACGTTCCCAAGAATTTTGGTATTGTGGATTCGGTCATCTTGGTTGTCATCGGCAAGCCCCGCCGGGTTATCCCGGTCATCAAATCCTGCACCGGGAGGTCCCGAAAACCTGCCATCCTCGGTTTTTACCGGCAATACGGGCTTCATACGGTAGGTCAAAGATTCCGTAGTGCCACCAAAGCCCCTATCGGACCATTGCTTTTCTTCCCTGGACACACCTAGGTTTTGACCAACAGTGACTTTGCCACCGGCAAAGTTGTAATTGGAATTGAGGCGTATCGTGAAACGCTCAAAATCCGTGTGGATAACGACGCCCTTCTGATCGAAATAATTTAGTGAGAGGTGCACTCCCCCCCTATCGCCGGCCTGACTCAGGCCAATATTATAATTCTGCACTATGCCAGTTTGGTAAATGACATCATTCCAATCGGTACCTGCCTCCTGGTTGGGCGCACCAAATTCGGTTCCGGTCCATACACTGGAAGGATGACCCGAGGGCCGCAATTGGTCGCTCTCATCCAGCCAATCCGGATAGATGATCTGGTCAAGTACCGGGACGCCATTGTCCTGGATACCCCGCCCCAGGCTGGGATCAAAATGCCACTGGTACTTGTATCTTCCACCGGCGTCCGGGTCAGCCCCGTCGTTAACCGCTGCCTGCCATTGAATTGTCGCCTTTTGCTCGCCGTTGGCAAAGTCGGGAACGTCGGTGACATTGTCTACGCTGAACCTGGCATCCACGGTAATGGATGTTTTTCCTTTCTTGGGTTGTTTGGTCGTGATAATAATCACCCCATTGGAAGCCCGGGCCCCGTAGATCGAGGCTGACGATGCATCCTTTAGCACCTGCATGGACTCAATGTCAGCGGGATTCAGCCAGCCCAGGTCCAAATTAGTTCCGCTCCTTCCCTGGCCGGTGCCTGTGATCTGAAAGGGTTGGGTGGGTACTCCGTCAATGATATACAGGGGTGCGTTATTTCCCAGGGTACTGACGCCCCTGATACGCACTGTACTCCCCTCACCTGGAATCCCGGATTCGCTAATATGGACCCCGGGTATTCTTCCCTGCATTTGGTTCAACACACTGGGCTGGGAAACATCCTTCACAGCATCCATGTCAGCCACCGCAACCGCCCCTAGAAGATCCCTTTTTCTTTCAACCGAGTAACCGGTTACAACCAGTTCCTCCAGTTGGGTAACGTCCAGCGCAAGCTGGGCATCGATCACCGACTGGGCGCCCACGGTTATTTCCTGCGCTTCGTAGCCCACGTAAGTAAATACAAGTACCTGGTCGGAATTGGCATCAAGAGTATAATTGCCGTCTATGTCGGTAATGGTACCTGTGGTGGTCCCCTTAATAACAACTGTTACCCCAGCGATCGGGGCAGAGTTCTCATCAAGGATTCTACCGCTGACCTGGGCCTGGGCCCAGATTGGGGCCAGGAGGAACAAGGCCGCCAAGATCCATTGGACGGGCTTTCCACCTGGCCTCAAAGGCACTTTTAAGAACTTGAGTAATGAATCTTCCATAATGTTAACTTTTAAAAGTTTAAGTGAAATTATTTTGCTGGATTGTTTAGATAATGGCGCAAGCGTCACAAACGCTGTTGCAATCTTTGAAAGCTAGTTGGTGAATTACCCTTAGAGCCATAGAAGAAAGTAGCCTAAAACGAAAGAACCAGTAGCCTAGCAGATGGCCAGGAAAAAGAAAAGCCAAAGAAAGCCAAAGAAAAGCCGAAGTATCTCATTCATAAGGTCCGCACATTTTCAGGGACTTGCAAGTGAGGCGAAGAAAAATGTGCAAAAAAGGGTAAGAAAATTACGTTTATAGAACCTTTGTAACAGAGAATTGTACTATATCGAGGACGCGGGGGGGGGGGTGATTGCAGATTTTACGATTGAAGATTGGTGATTTGGGGGGGCTTATCATCTGATCAAAGATCATCGGATCATATGACGGGCAAGCAGCTGATCACTGAAACGGCTGAACAGCTAAAAGTTTAACGATTATAGGAGGTTAAGGGGATTAGAAAGACGCAGCAACCATTAACCATAGCCGATTAATGATTGCCCATTTTAATCATGTCTATGCCTAAATAGCGTTGACTCTTTTTGGTAAAAGTTAAACATAGTTTTTGATCATTATTCATCGTCAAAGTGTTGGTATGTTGGTAAGCTTTGATTGGTCCTTGTTTGGTGTTATCAACATACCAACGCTACCCTTCCTACCCAGGCTCATTTGTCGGTCTGACCAAAGATGAAGGTGCTCTCGGGTAAGGAAGTGTGTCAGATCCTAAGATCCCATGGCTTTGAGAGCAAGAGGCGGAAAGGTAGTCACATCATAATGCAGCTAAAGACATCATCGTCTACGATTACCATTCCCGTACCAGATCACAAGGAGCTGAAAACGGGGACCCTCCGGTCCATAATTCGACAATCTGGGTTATCAAGATCCGTATTTGAGTGATTGCCCAAAGTCAAGTGTTGCCCTAAAAGGCAATGCCGGATCCTATTTAACCGCAGACCACCCCCTACACCCCCGCCAGCGGGGGACATTTCTCTACACAACCGCGCACCAGGGAACGACTTTGAGAGGTTGGACATTGGCCCTGAAGTTATATCTATATACTTCAGGGGTGCTTGGTAATTGCCTGGGATTTGGTGCTTCTGATTTGGGATTTGAATACCTCACCACCCCCTACACCCCCGCCAGCGGGGGACATTTCTCTACACAACCGCGCACCAGGGAGCGACTTGAGAGGTTGGACATTGGCCCTGAGTTATATCTATATACTTCAGGGGTGCTTGGTAATTGCCTGGGATTTGGTGCTTCTGATTTGGGATTTGAATACCTCACCACCCCCTACACCCCCGCCAGCGGGGGACATTTCTCTACACAACCGCGCAGCAGGGAGCGACTTGAGGCGGTTGGACATTGGCCCTGAAGTCCGGACCCCGATCACAATCGATTTCTTAATCAGCGAGTGCCAAGTGAGGAGGAAAAGGAGGCCATCCGAAGCTCCAAATCATAAGCTCAAAAGAGCTTATCGTTATTGCTTAACCACCCCCCAAGCCCGTATACCTTCTCCAATCAAGAGTCGGGACTTGTGTCCCGGGGAGAAATCGGAAAATGAGTATCTTTGACAAATGACACGAGAGTTGACTGCTATTATCGAAAGAGAAGGAACCGGCTATGTGTCTCTTTGCCCGGAATTGGATATTGCCAGTCAGGGAGATACGATCGAGGAAGCACGGGCAAACCTCGTTGAAGCTTTGGAGCTATTTTTTGAAGAGGCTTCAGGGACGGAGATTAAGGAGAGGCTTCATGAGGAAGTTTTGGTTACCCGCGTGACAGTGTCGGTCTGACCAAAGATGAAGGTGCTCTCGGGTAAGGAAGTGTGTCAGATCCTAAGATCCCATGGCTTTGAGAGCAAGAGGCGGAAAGGTAGTCACATCATAATGCAGCTAAAGACATCATCGTCTACGATTACCATTCCCGTACCAGATCACAAGGAGCTGAAAACGGGGACCCTCCGGTCCATAATTCGACAATCTGGGTTATCAAGATCCGTATTTGAGTGATTGCCCAAAGTCAAGTGTTGCCCTAAAAGGCAATGCCGGATCCTATTTAACCGCAGACCACCCCCTACACCCCCGCCAGCTTGGGACATTTCTCTACACAACCGCGCACCAGGGAACGACTTTGAGAGGTTGGACATTGGCCCTGAAGTTATATCTATATACTTCAGGGGTGCTTGGTAATTGCCTGGGATTTGGTGCTTCTGATTTGGGATTTGAATACCTCACCACCCCCTACACCCCCGCCAGCGGGGGACATTTCTCTACACATCCGCGCACCAGGGAGCAACTTGAGAGGTTGGACATTGGCCCTGAAGTTATATCTATATACTTCAGGGGTGCTTGGTAATTGCCTGGGATTTGGTGCTTCTGATTTGGGATTTGAATACCTCACCACCCCCTACACCCCCGCCAGCGGGGGACATTCTCTGCACATCAGCGCAGCAGGGAGCGACTTTGAGAGGTTGGACATTGGCAATTGGTGCTTTGTAGATGTTTGGTCCGGAATTCTCGGATTGGAGCTTGTCGTTTGTGATTTTAGTGCTCACCACCCCCTAACCCCCGCCAGCGGGGGACATTTCTCTACACAACCGCGCAGCAGGGAGCGACTTTGAGAGGTTGGACATTGGCCCTGAAGTTATATCTATATACTTCAGGGTGCTTGGTAATTGCCTGGGATTTGGTGCTTCTGATTTGGGATTTGAATACCTCACCACCCCCTACACCCCCGCCAGCGGGGGACATTTCATTGATGGTTCCACCCATACAAAAAAATAAGGAACAGGCTCTCTGGCTGCGGGAGACTCTGCCCGGGCAGCAGATTTCTACCCAAGACCAGGGATAAACCGGTTTTAAGGTCACACCCAAAAAATGGGGGCGAGAATCGTACTCACCCCCCCCCAGAAACCCGCCTAAAGAAGAAAGAATTCTTCCGATTTAAGAAGCGGAAGAAAATAGCTGGAACACAAGAGCTCCATAACTAAAGCATTGTTCTTTCTATTATTGTGGAAATGAACCTACACGATAATAGATGTTAGTTGATTCCTCCTGTCTCACGATTAAGTTACGCAGAAGAACTAGAAGAACAAGGATCAGAAATCAATTGACTTATTTTCCACCATATTATGACCAGTTATTCAAACCTGGCAAGCTCTCCGGTGCTTGTCCTGGTCTATCGCCAGCCGTCAAACCTTTTCACATTCGGATCAAATCCCATTGCGCTCCACTGGGAATTCTGCGTTTGGAAAGGTAAATTCAACCCAGGTCATGTTGCAAAGAGTATTCTCTTTTTTCCTTGGGGTTTTGGCCTCCGGCGGGGCTTATGGACAGGAGGTCACTAGCCCGTCTTACCACCGAATGCTTGATTCTTTGCTCGATCACTCGGTGCCGGAAGTCACAGTTGCTGATATCGAAGCGTCAGAGGCTTTGTTGTTAGACGCCAGAGAGTTAAACGAATTTAAGGTAAGCCGGATAGAGAACGCCCGATGGGTTGGATTTAATACCTTTTCTCTGAAAAGCGTAAAGGACGTCCCCAAGGACCAGGAGATTATCGTTTACTGCAGTGTCGGTTATAGGAGTGAAAAGGTGGCCGAGAAACTCCAGGCTGCGGGATTCACAAATGTATCTAATTTGTACGGAGGAATATTCGAATGGGTAAACCAGGATCGGGATCTGGTTGATTCGGAGGGTCACCACACCGGGCGCGTTCATGCCTACGACCGGACTTGGGGCGTTTAGTTAGAAAAGGGCGATAAGGTGTATCGGCCTTAAAACCGGATTTCGGAGGGCTATACTAATTCATATCGAGAACCCTGTATCCGGTGTGAGCTCAACGAATTTTATCCCGTGGCGCTAGGATCCTTATCTTTGGGTCTAGTTTGGGATGACCCTTTTCACCCGTCTTCTCAATTATCAACTCAACAAACATATTGATTTTCTGCCTGGGGACGGCAACTGTTCTTATGGCCTGTTCCCAAAAATTCGGGTTGGATTATGTGCAGATTGGAAAATAAACCCTCTTGGCTCTTTAGGGAGGTATGGTCCTAGCAGGAGCATGATCTTGGACCAAGGGTATGGACCATAGCGGAGAATGGATTAGTTTCTGTATTGGCCGGCCGCATCGGCAAAGACCTCCCCGGCCCATTTTTCATATAAACTGGAGAGCCGTTTCACGATTTCCGGGTGTTCGTTTGCATAGTTTTTTTCTTCAGGTCGCGTATCTGAAAGATTAGCCAGGTAGAGACTGTCCATTTTTCTTTCCATCTGCAGATGAGAAGAATATTTTCCCGAGGTATCCAGCCCGTTCCCGATCAGCTTCCAATTCCCTTCGCGTACAGCCCACCGGTCCTGCCATTGGAAATACAGAACCTTATGATCCGATCGAGCCTCCGGAGTGCTAATAATGGGTAATAAACTGTTGCCATCCAGTTTGCGATCAGGCAAGTCAATGTCGAGGACACTACAAATAGTGGGGAGAAAGTCCATCACCGAAATAACCTGGTCCCGGGCTTCGCCAACCGGAAATTCAGCGGGATAACTCACTATCACCGGCACTCTGATCCCTCCTTCCAGAAAACTTCCCTTGGCTCCTCGCCATTTTCCGGTGTTCCCTCCTCCACCGTTTGCCCCGTAGTTGGATCCTTTTCTCAACCCACTGGAATGATTATCAACGCTGATATGATAATCTTCTGTGGAATGGCCATTGTCGCTAACGAAAAAGATCAGGGTATTATTCCTGAGATCCAATTCCTCCAGCAAATTCAAGATATGCCCGATTCTATCGTCCGTCGTGGATACTATTTTGGCATAGGTCTTCCTCGGCTCTTCCATTTCACTATAGCGGTCGTTGAACTTTTCATCGAACTGCTCGGGGTAATGCGGAATGTTAAATCCCAGGTACAAAAAGAAAGAAGAATCCTGATTGTTTTCTATGAACTTCAGCGCTTTATGGGTGATCAAATCAGGAAAATATTTGCTTTCTTCAAAAACTTCATTTTTGTTCTCCCAGAGATCATGATAACCCGTATTGTGAAGAAAGAAATGATTGTAGTTATCGATAAACCCATTCCTGATACCATAGAACTCATCGAAGCCCTGTTCCAGTGGTCCGTGCCCCAGATCGGCACCAACATGCCATTTACCAAACAATCCGGTTCGGTATCCCTGCCTTTGAAGTACTTCCGCAATGGTGACCTCATCCAGGTACATATTTAATCCAGTTGTGGCATGGGCATCTCCTTGTACCCAGGTATTCACATTGGCTCGCTGCGGGGCTCTGCCGGTCAGGAGCGCAGCACGTGTTGGACAACAAACCGTATGCGCGTACGCCTGAGTGAACCGAATACCGGTTTTAGCCAAATGGTCGATATTGGGGGTGTACAGGTCTTTGGATCCGTAACATCCTGCATCCAGCGTTCCCTGGTCATCGGTCAGCAGGATTATCACATTAGGTTGGCTCGTGGTATTTTCCTCTCTTGAACCGGATGAAGTGCACCCTGCGGCGCTAACAAAAGCGATAAGCAGGATTACAAGCAGGAGCGAGCTATTTAGCTGATTCATGTTTGGGGAGGTCCAGGCAGCCTTTCTTGGGCGGCACTAGTTATAATTTAGTTACGTAAACATAATAGGCACCACGGGAGTGACCGTCCTCGTCGGTAAACCAGCTTTTGAGGCGTAGTCTTCCAGCCTTTAGATCAACTACAAATTTTGCTGATAGCGCATCAGTCTTCAACTCTTTTTCCAGCTCCTGATCACCGATTTTCAATCTGGCTTCTTTTATTGACAAAGCTTTTCCCTCGGGGTAAGGCTTGCCGCCGGTAACGGCTGGTTTTATGGGCAAGCTTCCGCTGAGAGGGGTGTTGATTTCTTTTGGCCAACGGTTAAGTTGGAATTCGTATGAACCATCGGACTCGATTTCCACCATCCAAAAGCCATTTGCCATGGGACCTTCCCGGATCTGCCTTTGGTTCCAAGGTGGGGTTTCTTCACCAGAATTGCTCAAATAAGGAGTCCCATCGGAATGCTCTGCCCCATGCCAGTCGTGGCTGGTCAATTTGTATGGATTTTCGGATGCGTTTCCAATCCTATGATAAGCGTAATCATCGAACCTGAGGGAAACATGCTCCCACCACTGCTCATAGGCGCTGATTAACTTCTTCTCCACCTCCGGAAATTGAGCGAAAACATCGTTCTTTTGACCAGGATCATCTTGAATATCATAGAGCTCCTGCCCATTGATCAACCTCCATTGTTGAGTCATTACAGCACACTTACGCCATTTCACTGGGATATCCTTGCGTTGTGAATCCACAATAATGGCTCGGTCCTCCCAGTCGGTGGTATCCCCCATGAGCAAAGGTTCAAGGCTTTTGCCATCAAAAACAACCCCTTCAGACTTTTTTAAGTCACATAAGGCAATCAAAGTAGGATAGAGATCGACGTGAGCGGTCAGTAGATCCATGTCGATTCCTTGGTCCAGCCCGGCTTTGGGCCATCGAATGAAAAACGGAACCCGGTGGCCACCCTCATATTCACTTCCCTTTTGTCCCCGCATACGGTCATTAAATCCTTTCCCAACAATGAAATTTTCTTGATCTCGACCTACACCCCCACCGCTGCCATTGTCCGTTAAGAATATCAAAATGGTATTTTCAGTAAGCTTCAGTTCATCCATTCTCTTCATAAGTACGCCCATATTGTCATCTATATTGGACACCATTCCATAGAATTCAGGGCTTGGGGATTGGGTGATCCCGGAATCCTTGTACAGGTCTATATATTTCTGAGGAACGTGGAGTGGGCCGTGAGGTGCATTGGTGGAGATATAGCAGAAAAATGGCTGATCTTGATTTTTTTCAATAAATCTAAGAGCTTCTGAAAACCAGACATCGGTGCAATAACCATCATAATCCTGATTGTGTCCGTTGTGCAAATAGTGGTCACCAAAATAATCATTGTCCCAATAATCATGAGTATTTCCAATGCCCCCACCGGCGTGAACCACCACTTCGTCGAATCCCCTGTCCTGAGGTCTAAACGGGTAATTATCGCCCAAGTGCCATTTCCCGAAAATACCGGTTGCATAATCGGAACTCCTGAATGTTTCAGCCAAAACCTTTTCATCCTCGTGAATTAACGACCTGCCGGAGACCGTATGCCAAACACCGGTAAGGTTGCTGTAATGACCTGTGAGTAAAGAAGCCCTTGTGGGTGAACAGGTCGGGCTCACATGGAAATTAGTAAGTCGGGTGCTTTCTCCGTGCAACCTATCGAGATTGGGAGTTTTTATGATTGTGTTGCCATGACATGCCAAGTCCCCATAACCCTGATCATCGGTCATCACCAAAATTACGTTGGGGGGGACCACCGGATCGTTAGTTGGAATATTCTCACTTGCGCATTGCGCACCAAGTATTAAAAAGGTTATCGATGATAAAAAAGCCCTCATTTGTTTCGGTTAGGTTACTCACTCATGCAGAAAGGTTCTCTCCAATTCCGAGTTTCCTTGTCAGCCCGATTTTCAATGCCGACAATGGCAGATTTACGCCGGGGCTCCCTGGTTTGAGGCATCCCAAGTCCAGTTGCTCAGGCCAGTCCAGCACCCCTGCTTATACCTCCGCGGGCCTTTGGTTCCATCGAAGATCACCTGTATTCGAATCCAATACCAACGGACGGCTGGCGTACTTGATTTTGGAATAATACAAAGAAAAACTGGTCTAAAGAGTAGAAATGTCGACTAAGATGAAACTTATCGTATAATTAAGGGTTTTGGGTGGTAAGTGCCAAAATCAACTTTTGATTCCTGGTTATAGGATTTTTATTAAGATTTCGTGATGAATTCGTGATACTTTCAAGGTAACTTTATAACACGATAGTAACTTATATCACGATTAAAAAAGATTGCGCATTGAAGCGATTAGTATCCATAAAGACTTTGGTAATAGCTGTGGCGACGAATTGGGTCGTTTCATGTCAGCTTGTTGAAATACAAAATGATGAAGGATCCACTGCGGACCCAACAGCTGTCATCCAAGGGCCCTCTCAGATCCCAGCGGACCAGGAGACCATTGCCTTTTATCTGCATAAAGGGAACACCAAATCCTGGAAAGCCCAGGGATTTACAACTGCGGGAATTTCCGGATTCCAGGAATGTAGATTAGATGACGTAATCATCCTTAAAGCAGATGGTACCTTTGAGTATGACGGGGGCGATTTCTTGTGCGGCGCAGAAGATGACCAAAGATTGAAATCCGGTATCTGGGAGATCAATCTTAGTGAGGGCGTCCTGATCTTCAACAAGGGAGGTCAACTGGAATACCGCGCGGTTCTGGTGGGGTTAGAGCAAAATGCCGTTGTCCTGGCCGGATCCTATTTTGGACTCGAAATCAAGGGAGTCTATACATCCGGTTAATTCAACCTGAGCCTGGAAACCGATGAGAAGCGTTTTCCTAATTCTTCTACTTGTCCCTCTTAGACCTGCCCACAGCCCAAACCCAGAGTCATTCTTTGAATTAGCCGATTCCTTCTTTCATCGATTCATCAACGGTGGATTGGTTGACTACCGATTGGTAAATTCCAACCAGGCCGCATTGAACGAGCTGGCCAATATAATCAGGGATTTCGACATCCAACAAGCTTCGGCCCAAGAGCAAAAGGCGTTTTACATCAACGCCTATAACCTGCTGGTAATAAAGAGTATCAATGAGAGGTATCCGATAAATTCCCCGATGAGTATACCCGGGTTTTTTGCGCAGGTAAAGCACGAGGTCGGAGGCGAGAAATTAACCCTGGACGACATAGAGAAAAAGAAATTATTTAAAACTACTCAAGACGCCAGACTTCATTTCGTTCTGGTGTGTGCCGCCAAAAGTTGTCCCAGGATCGCGAATTTTGCCTACTTGCCGGCTAACTTGGACGATCTGTTAGAGAAAAGGACTACCATGGCGTTGAATGACCCGGATTTCGTTAAAGTTGGACCAAAAAAGGTTTTGGTGTCTCAAATCTTTGAATGGTATAAAGGTGATTTTGCCAAAGACTCCAGTTCCATTCTGGACTACTTAAATAAATACAGACGCGCTCCATTGGATGGAGATCTGAAGTTGGGCTATTACGAGTGGGATTGGTCCCTAAATGATTATGGACAGTAAGTCATTCGCCAAAATCGAAGGTTCATGACCTTTTTCCGATTGGTCAAGGCCATTGCTTTAACGACACTGCTAAGCCTGGGGTTTAGCGGTTTCTCTCAAGAGGAGTCAAGTAACCTGGTGATCTTCACTCCTTCCGCGCTCCTTCCTCATGGGCAGTATGAAGCTAAGTTCTTCAACAATATTTATTCCCAGACCCAGATGAGAGACCGGGAAGGGAACCCTCTTAACCTAAACGGAAGACAAACCTTTCTAAGGAGTTCACTTCAATTTACTTATGGCATTTCCAAATCAGACTGGATCAACGCTGGTTTCGATGTCGTTTTCTCACGAGCTAAATATGGTGTTGATGAATCGGTATTGAGTATTTTGGGAGGTGACGCCACTTACCTTCGAACCGCCATGTCGGCGCTGGGTCCGAGAATCAAAATAAGACCATTAAGGACGGTACCCAGGCTTTCTTTTCAAACGGCATTCTTAATCCCAATATCGGCCAACCTGGAATCTCCCCGGTTTGTGGCTCATGACCGATACTCCTGGATTAGTCAATTCTATTTTGATCAATCGGTTGGGAGCAAATTTCAGATCTTCCTGGAAGCCGCCTTTTGGATGCGGTTCAAACGGTATGACCACCAGGATAATTTTTTCCGGACACCACTGTCCATTTTTGTTAACTATTTTCCATCAAGCAAGTTTACGGGTTTTTTGGTAGTTCAATATGCCCCCGCTTTTGGCACCTATACCGAGGGAGACCAATCGGAATATGGTCTCATAAAGTGGTTTTCACAAGTGGGCCTCGGAGCAAAGTACCAGGCAAGCCGGAGATTGGAGCTGGAGCTTTCCGTTTCGGATTTTGTCGCATCAAGAAATGACGGCGCCGGAAATACCCTAAATTTTGGAATTAGATATATTAGGTGAAAAAAACTTGAGCTAACCAGCTAACTGTGGATCAATAACCAGCCAACAACTGACCAGGGCAATCAATAATAGGAAGCTGGATGCGATTGTGCCATTAGACAGGGGCCATCAGGGGCGCAACCCAGAAAGGCTACTTATACATTTGGGCGACAAATTCGCCGTACCCATTGTATTTTATTGTGGGCCTGGTCTGGTCGCCGGGAATCAAGCGCTCGGAAGCCTGGGACCACCTTGGATGGGGCACAAGTGGATTTACGTTTGAGAGGAAACCGTACTCCATCGGAGCTAATTGATTCCAAAAGGTTTCCGGTTCAAAGTCAATGAATTCGATCTTAACCATAGACTTGATACTCTTGTAACCGTATTTCCAGGGAACCACCAGTCTCCAGGGCGCCCCGTGTTGTTTAGGCAAAGGCTCTCCGAAAATTCCGGTCGCGATGAAAGCCAGTTCATTCATGGCCTCTTCCATGCGCAATCCCTCAAAATACGGCCAGGGATACCAATCCTGAGATTTAACCCCGATCATTTGATCCGGATTGGCATAAGTGATCATCCGGATATGGGTTGCTGTGTTTTGGGGCTGGAAAAATTCGATGAGCTTAGATAAGGGAAACCCGGTCCACGGGACTGCCATAGCCCAGGCTTCGACACAGCGGTGTCGATAAGTCCTTTCTTCCAGGCCCATTTTCTTAATCAGTTCCTCAAGATAAAAGACCCCGGTATTTTCAGCCAGACCACTTACTTCGACTTGCCAATCCCGGGTATCGAAGGCGCTCACATACTTGAACACGTTGTATACATTCCCATCATCGGGATTTATGAACTCGTAGAAGTTGTTGTAAGTCGCCGCTGCTTTAGCATCAGTAATGGGCCGGTCCAGGGTATACTTCGTGTTTAAGGTAGCCGGATACAATTGGTCCATCCCTTGAAAGGTAAAGTTGTTACCAGTCCCTCCTCCTGTACTTGAAGGGACCTGGGCTGTTGGTTCCACCAATTCCCCACAGGCCGACAATAGGGTCTGCCCGGCTAAAACACCTCCAGTAACAAACCCTAATTGCTTAAGGATCTCTCTGCGGTTGTAATAGGTCTCCTCATCTATGGGTTTGAGATTCTGTCTTTCCCACGGCTTCTGAAATATGAGATTCGCCAATGTATTGTTGCTTAATTAGATACAATTTAATGAATTCCACACTCAATTCATATTGTATAAACTGCCTAAGCTCCTTTTTTGTTCCAAAAAAGGTTACATTCCAGCGGCTGGGCCCTGGTAGTAATTCGCTGTTCGCGTGTTCGCATTTCGTTGTTCGAGGTTTCGCGGTTCGCATTCTTTGAAACCTAATCCGCCCATATGGATTTCAGCTTTCTCACCTTAAGGCTCATCACATGCAGATCTCCACCCTTGGCAAATAGTTCAAGACCTGTCTCTTCGTTTGCCGGAAGAAAGCATGAGCTCATGGAGACCTCCCCGTCGTTGGCAAAAATTTCGAGGGAAGTGCGGTCAACCAGAATTCTCAGTTTAATATTTCCATCGACCAATATCGCATCAGCTGATTTACCCAAAGCCGAGATCCTGTACCCTTCATTCCTCCCGGGCCAGCGCTTTAAGGTGATGGTTTCATCGTGCAATCGCAACCCAAACTCCGGTATGTAATTCGGAGTTACTTCCATATAGATATCAAACAGGTCCCCCGTAATCTCAGAAAGAGGATTGTCAGCGGGCCCTATATTCTTGTGGCTTACCTCAACTTCTTCAGCGTACAGTTTTTCAATCTGTTCAATCGGGTACCGGTAGAGCCGTAGCTGATCATCGAATGTACGGAGCGATAATTCACAAGGGAAACTCATCTGCTGATTAAAAGGCATGTCCGGGTAATCACCACGAGCCATCCAGCCAATCTGAACCCGCTTGTTTTGGGGAGTTTCCCAGCTCTGCGAGGCATAGAAGTTGTGTCCAAAATCCCCCTTGTACGGGCCCTGCTCCGGTTCAAATGCCTTCCCATCAAAGGTCCCGATCCAATAGTTGAATGGTGCGTCATATATCACCCATTTCTTGTTATTAGCATCTCCGTCCACTGGCAATTCAAACAGGTCCGGACACGCGTGGAAGCCTCCGGGGTAAGGTTTGCCCCTGCTGTATCGAGAGGGAGAGGAAAGCGGAACTTCCGCGGTTGGAGTCCAGGACTTGAGGTCATCTGAATTGAAAAAGTGAGCTTTACCCCGCTCAACATAAAGTACCATCACCCATTTCTTGGTAGGTTCGTGCCAAAAGACCACGGGGTCCCGATTGTTGGATGCTATTTGCTTGATTACAGTGTTTCCTGAATACTTTTCCCAAATTCTACCCCGGTCGTTGCTGAAGACAAGGCTCTGGCCGAAAGTGGCCCCAGCTGAAGTATAGGCTAAAACTAAGGCCGGTTCGGATCCTGTTTGGAATCCCGCGGTATTGTTCCAGTCAACTACACCTGATCCCGACCAGCAAGCCCCGTTTTCGTCCGGATAAACCGCGATTGGCAGGTGTTCCCAATGTACAAGATCGGTGCTTACCGCATGCGACCAATGGGATTGCTCTCCGTCTGTCTTGCCCCCCGGCAAATTGGTGGAAACTGGATTATGATCATTGAAAATGTGATACTCGCCCTCATAGTAGAACAGACCTATGGGATCGTTTATCCACCCTTTGGTCATGGTGTAGTGAAATTGAGGGCGGTACCGTTCCTGGAACAGCCTTACTGATTCACCGGTTTGCCCCTGAGCGTAATCCGTCAAGAGCAACATCATCATTGGTGTTGTACTCAGCAAGGTCTTCATAACATTTTTCATGAACTGTTTTTGGTTTTCTGTTTTCGGTTTTCTATCATTCCATTACTCCAGTATTCCAGTAATCCATTTTGTAATCTAAGCAGGCCGCCCCTCGGTCAGACCGGCGCCCAAAAGTCGACGCTCAATCCAGCGGTCGCACCGGGGCTGCCTGACGGAACAAATGAATACATGATTCTTGAAGTCCGGTGAAATTTCCTCGTTCCACCACCCTTGCAATCCATTATTCCATCATTCAATCATTATCATAGATACTTTTCATCTGGTATGCGTCCAGCGCCAGCAACTCGCTATCCTGTCCCTGCGACCTGAATGAGATTCCCACACTTTCTTCCAATCCCGGATAGACCCTCATGGCTACGCACTGACGGCCATTGACGAAAACCTCAACCACGCTTTTATCCAGGAAAACTCTCAATTTGAGTGGTAAGTCCGGATCCAGATAGAAGGACCCTGTTTCGGGAGCCCGGGACTTCACGTCAGGCAAAGTTGATGAATGTGCGGATTCAATGCTTATCAGGCTGGCTTTAGCTTGTAGTCGTTGTGTCTGGTCCCACCCATCGTATCTACCCCAGTCGCGATAACCACGATTTTTGAAGAAAGAAATACGCGTGTACTCCCGCATATCCGGAGAGCGGAAGACGTTCATTTCAATCGTTGGCGCGTCCTTAGGGTCTATTTCGGCTATTATTTCCATCGCGTTTCCGCTAATATTGTCCAGAACCACCTCTTCGTTTGCCGGAAGCGTCATTGCATCCAGCTGTTGATGATCGTATCGTAGTGATTCTATATCGCCGGCCGGTTCCATTCCTACCACGTTTTCGGATAAAAGGGTCAGCCTTCTGGGCAGGCTCATGATCTGGTCCCATCCCTCGGTAGGTTTGGCCGGATTCATATTGAATATGATGATTACCCCACCTTTGCCATCGGGCACAGCCGACGGGGCATGAATACCGCCGGGACCCCAGGCTCCAAAATTGAAAAGGCCATGGGCGGTTGCCACGAACTTGTCGCGCTGGGTATCGTAATCGCCCAGCAAATATTGGCCGCCAGAAGTGTGGCTAAAAAAGGGAAGGATGTGCTTTTCCCCGATGGGCCAGAAATATGGGCAACCTCCGTCGTCCCAAACCATGGTAAACACGTCGTCTTCAACGAAAGGATGAAGGTACTCCCAGGATGCAAGGTCCTTGGAGCGGAACAAGTAATTCGCCCGGATCGGCCTGCCTCCGGGTCCCTCCTCCTTTCTGCCCCCCGAAAGAGCATAGTACATGCCATCCTTTTTCCAAATGCAGGGATCGAATACATTGTAGGGCAGGGTCTCACCGGATTGTGCCACCGGTATGACAGGCTTCCCGGTCACCTTTTCCCAATTCAGTAGAAGCGGATCATCCGAAACTGCGACCATATTCCCTACCCGGGGCCCATGGTACATCGCGATTACCCGGTCCTCCTCAACTAACGCCGAACCAGAAAAGCAGGCGTACTCCGGATTGGGGTAAATCGCGTATGGAAGATCCCGCCAATGGATTAGATCCGTGCTCACCGCATGCCCCCAATGTTGTCGAGGGTCTTCGGGGGGATAGCCCTGGTAAAACAGGTGCCACCGGCCTTGCCAGAAACTAAGCCCATTAGGATCGTTCAAGCGGTTTTCCGGGGCAGTGAAATGATATAGCGGAATATGGGGATCCTCCGCCAACTTCTTTCTGGATTCTTCAAACCTCAGCATCAGCGGATTGGTTTTTAGTTCTTCCTCCTGCTCCTCTAAGGTTGTAGAAAAGGTAAATTTGGGAACCTTGGAGGTATAATCCTCGGTTGGTTGTTTAGTCTGGGAACTCCACGACGGTGCCGGGGTTACAGCCCCAGGCTTGGCAGAATCAGGTTGCTTGGATTCTGAGCAGGCAACCAGTAAAATTGCAATTAAGATGATTAACGATACGTTTTTCATTTTCTATTTATTTAAAAATTCGTTATCAGTTTTTTGGCATGGAGCACGGAGCATATCGGCACCCTCATCCATTTACCATTTACGTACTTATTAATCATTCCTCATAGATGCTCTTCATCTGATAGGCCTCCAATGACAATAATTCACTCTCCTGGCCTTGCGACCTCAACGAAACTCCCACGCTCTCCTCCAGTCCCGGATATACTCGCTGGGCCACACACAGCTTCCCATTGGCGAATACTTCCACCACACTCTTGTCTATGAAGATCCGTAGTTTAAGGGTTTCGTCCGGTTCAAGACGGAACGGGCCGGTTTCGGGTGCCCGGGACAGGACATCCGGAAGTATGGACGAATAGGAGGACTCAATAGCTAGCAGGCTATTAAATCGCGGTTTCCAGGTTTTTGGTCGGGGGCGGTTGTAGTTTCTTCCCTGGTACACTCCCCGGTTTTTGTAGAATGCGATCCGGGTGTATTCTTGTTTATCAGGCGCTCGAAGCACGTTCAGTTCCACCATCGGCGCATCTTTGGGATCGATTTCGGCTATAATCTCAATAGCATTTCCGCTGATATTGTCCAAGACGATCTCCTGGTTGGCCGGGAGGGTCCTACCGGCTACTACTTGTTTATTGTAACGAAGTGATTCGATGTCTCCAGCTGGTGCCTGGGCCAGAGTATCTCCTCCGACCAGAGTTAACCGCCGGGGCAAGCTCATGATCTGATTCCATCCTTCGGTAGGCTTGGCATCATTAATGTTAAAAATGATGATAACACCTCCTTCGCCATCGGGAGCAGCCGATGGAGCATGCACCCCACCGGGCCGGGAAGCACCAAAATTGAACTTTCCATGATTGGTCACGGCGAATTTATCGCGCTTCTTATCATAATCACCGATAAGATATTGCCCCCCACTAATATGGCTGTAAAATGGGAGAATGTGACGATCGCCGATTGGCCAGAAGTAGGGGCAGGCTCCGTCATCTCCTGACTCAGTAAAGTGGTCGCCTTCGATGAATTCGTGCACATATTCCCAATTTTCAAGGTCATCTGAACGGAAGAGGTAGTTTGAAACCACTTGTTTGGCCCCCGGACCATCATTGGTTATTCCTCCCGACATGGAGTAATAGGTCCCTTCTTTCTTCCAGATGTTGGGATCATAGACGTAATAAGGCAAGTCATCACTATTTGCGGTCATGGGTACCACGGCTTTACCGCCCACCTTTTCCCAATTCAATAACAAAGGATCGCTGGAGGTAGCGACCATGTTCCCCAGGCGGGTGCCGTGATACATCGCTATCACCCGGTCCTCCTCTACCAGGGCTGATCCGGAATAACACTGGTATTCAGGATACGGATAAATGGCCAGCGGAAGGTCTTCCCAATGGATCAGGTCGTCGCTGATGGCATGGCCCCAATGCTGCCGGGGATCTTCGGGAGGATAAGCCTGGTAAAAGAGGTGCCAGCGACCTTGCCAGTAACAAAGCCCGTTGGGGTCATTCAGACGGTTTTCGGGGCTCACAAAATGATACAAAGGCAGATGCGGATCCTGGGCCAATTTCTTGCGATTTTCCTTGAATCGCAACACCAGCGCATTGGTTTTCACCTGCTCCAACTGCTCCTCAAGGGTTGTTGCGAACGTGTATTGTGGAACCTTTGATTTGTAGTCTTCATTGGGTTCCATGAATTTAGCCTCACCCTTGGATTTTTCTACCTCGGGTGCCGTAGGCCCGGAGCAAGCCCATAGCAGAATGACCGGAACGATAATTATCAACTTGGATTTCATCTTAAGTGGTTTGGTTAGAGAACATGAACTAATTATTGATGATGTCTGTAATTTCCAATAGCTTCCGAGACGGTCAGGAAACGATCATATATTCGCAGGAGTTCAACTGAACAATTCTCATTACTGGTGATAGAGATCTCCGCCGCACCATTTGCACTTCTGAAGTTCGGGTTGAACCTTCCCCATCCAAATTGACGTTTTTCGCCTCCGTCGTTGAGTAGACCATCGACGACAAACAATATAAGACTAGGGCCCCCGTCCACAATTACACTAACATAATGTGTCCTGTTCGATTCTATCAGCCCCCGATCGCATTCCCAGCGATTGTTTGTGCGTCCATCATTCATATTGAATTCAACCGACCCCCGACCAGTAGCTTTGAGCCACCATCCCAGGCCTTTGTCATTTCTGGCATCACATAACAGCTGTCCCTCAGAAGGTCCTTTTAGTCTGAATTGCAGATCGATGGTAAAGGATTGCTCCAAAAGCTTAGATCCGTAGTCATGGCTGCTCATGTCTCTTTCTACAAAAACGGGCAATTCCGGGGCAACCACATTGAGGTCCTGGCCCTTCTTCCATTCCAGCAAAAGCCCGTCCGTTGTTAGGCTATCGTTTTCGAATTGGTTCCATAAACCTTGGAGCAACCCCTTGTCAATTTTGTGCACCCGGGCAACGTTTTTTTGGGTTTCAGAAAAGTAATATTCACCGTCCTCCTCAACCAGGTCGGGATAGCTCATCCTGATCCAGGGATCCTGATCGTAAAGAAGAATTTCCGGTTGGGTCCAATTGATGATTTTTCCATTAGGTGAGTCGATCTCAACGCCGCCGCTAATCCATACCGGATTCCTGTCCCAGTACCATTTTCCACCATGATTATGGAACCAATACAGGAATTTTCCATTTTCACACTTCCAGGCGAAATTGGCCGCCCGTGGATGTTTCATCAACCGGCCATTAGAATATATTTTGTACTGCGGCGTGTCCCATGTATGTCCTTGGTCACGGCTATATGTAAATACAGGGTGTCCATCTATACTGCGGTAAACGCAATAAAAGGAACCGTCGCTAAGGATCGAAAAACTTTGCTCAGCTGCAATAGGTCCGCCCCCGGGAGGGGTCCTTAGACCAATGTCTCCGTCTGGCAATGTTTCCCAAGTGATTTTTTCGGCGGCATTTTCGGTCAGGATATTTGAACTTACCAGAAGTACCCCCTCGTTAGAAGTAAAAAAACCATATCCGAAACCACCCACCTTATGTAGGGGCACATATCCGTTCCCGTTGTGCGCAAAAGCTTTACCCACATTCCAAAAGAATCTGATCTTTCCGTCGTATACGTTTTTACGGTCTATTTCAAATTCTCGTACTGGAATGGTGTATCTTTTATCCGACCAGCTTTTCCCATTATCATCGCTGAATTTAAAGACAAAGTATCCCTGGGAATCAACTCGCTTGAATATGCCGCTGGGTTCCCAGGAAGATTTTTCCCCTTTAATTTCCCGGATATTGTCAGAATTGTGATTGTAAAAAACATAGACACGGCCTGATGGTACCTTAAGCAAGACAGCATACGAAGCTTCGGGACCATCTGCCGGCTCCACATCAGCCTTGTCCACCCATGTCTTGCCCTTATCAGTACTCCTCCAGGTGATAATATGCTGACCAAAAGACCCTTCCCGCCCCTGGCCAGTGGTCATGACCGCTAACCATGCTCCGTCATCAGTTTTTACAATGTACGGTTGGTCACTATAGGTTTCATCGGGTATAATATGTCCGGTCTTAATGTTTCTCCAATCACCCTGGGGAAAGGCCATTCCGGGCAGCAGGATCGTTAGGTGCACACAAGTTCGCAGTGCATTCATGGTCATTCTTATATTGAGAATTGAATATTGAGAATTAAGAATCAAGCTGTTACTCGAAATTTATCATGGCCCATTGCTTTTCGCCGCTTTTCGTTTTTCGCTTTTCGTTCTTTGCTTTTCGCCCTTCGCTTTTTCGTCCCATCATTCTCCATCAGTCCATTACTCGATCATTCCATTACTCCATCATTCACTCATAGATATTCTTCATCTGCCAGGCATCCAGGGACACGAGTTGACTCTCGCTTCCCTGTGAGCGTAATGAAACACCTGTACTTGCTTCCAAGCCCGGGTAAACGCGGACGGCAACACATTGCTTACCATTCACAAAAACTTCCACCACACTTTTGTCGATGAACACTCGCAGTTTTATGGTCTCACCCGGCTCTATAAGCACCGGAGCTGTCTCAGGTGCCCGGGAAAGAACATCGGGTAAGATCGAGGAGTAGGATGATTCAACACTAATAAGGCTGTTTCGGATGCGTTTACCTTGGGCCAATTCTTCCTCCGTCGGCGCCGGTACATCCATGGTACGATAGGGCGTCAGTACCCGTAAGCCTCGATCTTTAAAAAGCGCTATGCGGGTGAACTCCTCTTTATTGGGAGAGCGCAGCACATTCATTTCGATCATTGGCGCTTCCTTTGGATCAATTTCAGCAATGATCTCCATGGCATTACCTCTTATATTCTCGAGTACAATTTCATTGTTGGCTGGAATGGTCATGGCCTCAACTTGCTGGTGGTCATATCTTAGGGATTCGATATCGCCATATGGCTCAATTCCCAAATCGTCCTTCGAGGTTAAGGTAAGGCGTCGCGGTAAAGTCATGATCTGGTTCCAGCCGTCAGTCGGCTTACCGGGGTTCATGTTGAAAACAATTATTACCCCACCTTCGCCATCAGGTGTAGCCGACGGCGCATGCACTCCGGCTGGCCCCGATGCTCCGAAATTAAATTTGCCATGACTGGTAACTACAAGTTTATCGCGTTCAGTGTCATAATCACCCAGAAAATACTGTCCCCCACTGGTATGGCTATAAAATGGAAGAATGTAGCGGTCACCGATTGGCCAGAAATAGGGGCAGGCTCCATCATCGCCCACCTGGGTGAAAATGTCATCTTCGACGAATTTGTGTAAATACTCCCAATTAGCCAGGTCATTGGAACGGAACAGGAAATTAGCCCGAACGTTCTTGCCTCCCGGTCCCTCCTTCACCCTGCCATTGGAGAGTGAGTAATAGACTCCATCCTTCTTCCAGATATTTGGATCATGGACATTGTAAGGAAGCGGTTCTCCGGTTGAACTTTTGATATCTATTACTGCTTTGCCGGTTACCTTCTCCCAGTTCAGCAGGAGGGGATCGCTGGAAACGGCCACCATATTGCCGACCAGAGTTCCGTGGTACATTGCAATTACGCGGTCGTCCTCCACCAAAGCCGATCCTGAGTAACACTGGTATTCAGGATTGGGATAAATTGCCAGGGGAAGGTCTTCCCAATGGATCAGATCATCGCTGATAGCGTGTCCCCAATGCTGGCGAGGGTCTTCAGGGGGATAGGCCTGGTAAAACAAATGCCATCGACCTTGCCAATAACAAAGGCCGTTAGGGTCGTTGAGTCGGTTTTCAGGACTGACAAAATGGTACAAAGGTAAATGGGGGTCCTTAGCTAGCTTTTTGCGCGACTCCTTAAATCTTAACACCAGAGGATTGGCTTTCACCTGTTCCAGTTGCTCATCTAAAGTGGAAGCAAACGTGTATTGCGGAACCCTGGAAGTATAGTCATCTGAGGTCCGGTCGGGTGACTGGGCGAGTGACTCCAATACAGCTCCACTGAGCAGCGCTACTAGAGAAATCGTAATCAGCTTTTTCATTTTTGTAGGGTTAATTCTTTGCCCAAATTAGTCTTCTTAAATATTTTTCATTTGCCAGGCATCCAACGACAAAAGTTCGCTTTCACTTCCTTGCGAATGTAAAGAAACTCAAATACTTTCTTCCAACCCGGGATAGACTCTTATGGCCACGCATTGCTTGCCGTTCACAAAGACCTAAACCACGGATCGGTCGATAAAAACCCGTAGTTTCCGAGGTTGATCCGGTTTGATGAAAACGGTTTTAGTTGCTGGGATATCCATTAAGTTCAGGTTGTCATTCCTCATAAATACTTTTCATTTGCCAAGCATCCAACGACAAAAGTTTACTCTCACTGCCTTGCGAACGGAGGGATACTCCAACGCTCTCCTCGAGCCCCGGATAGACACGCTGGGCCACACATTGCCTTCCATTGACAAAGACCTCAACCACACTCTTGTCTATAAACACCCTTAGCTTTATTGTTTCGTCCGGGTTAAGGACGATCGGGCCTGTCTCGGGAGCCCGGGACTTGGCATCGGGCAGTACCGAGGAATATGAAGATTCTATGGTGATCAAACTGGCATACTTGTTGGCGGATTGACTCAAAACACTATCGGGCTGGCGGGGAACATCAATACCATACGGTCGTATTTGCCTGTTCCCACGATCCTTGAAAAAGGCGATGCGCGTGTATTCATCTTTGTTAGGTGAGCGCAGCACATTCATTTCAATCATTTGGGCATCGCCTGCATCGATTTCAGCCATGATCTCCATTGCATTGCCCTTGATGTTGTCGAGCACCACTTCCTTATTTGCCGGAAGTTGCATTGCCTCAACTTTTTGATGATCGTAACGTAAGGATTCAATGTCGCCGGCTGGCTCCATGGCGATGGTATTTTTGCCCAGCATAGTAAGGCGACGAGGCAAGCTCATGATCTGGTTCCAACCCTCTGTTGGTTTGCCGGGATTCATGTTGAATATAATGATTACCCCGCCCTCTGTATCGGGTGCCGCAGACGGGGCATGAATACCACCTGGGCCCCAAGCCCGGAAATTGAAGTCTCCGTGATTGGTTGCTACAAACTTATCACGTTGCTTGTCATAATCCCCAAGCAAATATTGGCCTCCCCGGGTGTGGCTGAAAAAAGGCAAAATGTGGCGATCCCCGATTGGCCAGAAGTAAGGGCAAGCACCATCATCTCCTACCCGCGTGAACCGGTCTTCCTCCACGAACGGATGCATATACTCCCAGTTGGCCAGATCCTTAGAACGGAACAAAAAATTAGCCCTGATGAGTTTGTCGTCAGGTCCTACTGTCCTCCGGCCGGCGGACAGCGAATAATACATATCATCTTTTTTCCAGATACACGGATCAAATACGCTATATGGGTCTTCCGGCTTGGCTGAAGGGATCACTGCTTTGCCGGTAACCTTTTCCCAATTCAATAAAAGTGGATCATCGGAAACTGCGACCATATTACCCACCCGGGTTCCATGATACATGGCAATGACCCGGTCGTCCTCCGCCAGGGCAGAACCAGAGAAACAAGCGCGCTCGGGATTGGGATAAATTGCATAAGGAAGGTCCCGCCAATGGATAAGGTCGGCGCTGACGGCATGTCCCCAGTGCTGACGGGGATCCTCGGGAGGATATCCTTGATAAAAGAGATGCCAGCGCCCTTGCCAGAACGAGAGCCCGTTAGGATCGTTAAGGTTCCCTTCCGGACTGACAAAGTGATAAATAGGACGATGGGGGTCGCTGGCCAATTCCCTTCGGGACTCCTTGAATCTGAGCATCAAGGGATTGGTTTTTAACTGCTCTTCCTGTTGGTCAAGATCGGTAGCAAATGTGAATTTTGGAACCTTAGAGGTGTAATCCTCGGATTCCTGGGCAAAGCAGGGTGCAAGACCCACAAAGAAGAAAATGGAGAAGGTGGTACGCCTGAATGTTTTCATGTTAGCAGCTAGTTTCTTGGTAAGAGGACAGTGTTCAGCGCCCCATAATGAAGGCAGTGGGCTACCGTTGCGATAATATACGAAGAGTTTGACGACTATTTAGCTAAAAAACAGTTCATTATGGGGGACAAAGTGGTAAAAACGGGACACGGATTGCACGGATTGCACAGATTAAACGGATCAATGGATTTACATTACCAGGCATTTGAAGGTGAGACTTTTGCCCCCAAAATTTATGAGCAGCCCTACCGGCAACTGGTATGCCTTTAAATAACTCAGGGCTTGTGCTAAGTGAGCGTCTTCCAACTGAATTCGAGCCTTAAGCTCAACCCTTGTATGCCCCAGTCACCGGCGGGGAGACCCATGACGACGTTTGGACGGCCGGGATTCCGATACCACGTCGGAACGGTCGCCTGCGCAGTAGGGACCCTGGGAATATGGCCGTGGAATCTCACTATCAGGGTCCTCTGTGGGAGACATTTACTTCCAACAAAATCGAATTTCCGGGTAACATAGTGTCGCAAACACCTATTAAAGGTATGGCGGTCTCAAAAATGCAATGGCAATGGGAGCGACTGTACTTCTGTACCTCTACGTGTTATCGATGGCTACCTTTATTTGACATAACCGAGCTGTATGATTTCATCTATACATGGTTTGACCTTCTTTGGCAAAGGAATATCCAGATGGTCGGCTAGGTTATTATGCCTAACCATCTGCACATGTTAGTCTATATCCCAAAGGGTCAAGAAACCATTAACCACATCCTAGGCAACGGAAAAAGGTTCATGGCTTATGAAATCATAAAGAGGTTGTGCATGTGCAATGATTATCGAACTTTGTACTTCCTCAAAAAGGGGGTTGAGAAAGGCGAGAGGAGGAAAGGACAGGTTCATCGAATGTTTGAGTCCTCAAGCGATATCAAGCCCTGTTATAGCCGCTGGTTCATCGAACAGAAGCTGGATTACATCCACTTCAACCCCGTTTCCGGAAAATGGAATCTGGTTGATGACCATGTTCGATATCCGCATAGCAGTGCAAGATTCTATGAATTGAATGAACCAGTGAGGGCAAAGATTTCCCACTATTTGAACTTTGTGCAGGAATAGCCAATAAGCCGGAGTTTTTTACGCTAGTGGGCCCCGAGTGGTGATCAAAATCTACCCTGGGCGTGAAATGGTCTTTAGGCCGCACCGAGACCTCGGAAATATATTCAGGGTCCCCTACGGGTGACCCTTGACGAACGTGGGTGGGATGGCGGTGGTGCTGGGAATGATGCTAAGGTCCCATTTCGGGGGCCCTTATCGGTAGCCGGTGGAATGATCGTGACGCGAGGAAGGATGGCTAGGTTCCGGTTACGCGTGGGCCTTATTGACAGCTAAGGGATCACATTCATGGAATGTCGATGTCGGTCAGCTACTTCCACCAAGCGCTGAACAATTTCCGGGCGCTGAGAGGCCAGGTTGTAACGTTCCCCAATGTCCTTATTAAGATCATACAGGAGAGGGGTTTCATGCCGTATTTGCTCGCTATACCCCCTCCACCCTACTCCTTCGGCAGCAATGGACTCCCTGGAGATGAAGTGAAGTTTGTGGTTGCCAACCCGTGCGGCCCACAGTTCATCCGAGTTGCGGCCGTAGTAATACCACTCCTTGCGACTGCTGGATTCTCCTCTTAATAAAGTAGGCGAAAGATCATAGGAATCGTAGACCCGGTCATCCGGTAGTAGCACTCCAACCAGCGCTGCGATTGTCGCCATGAGGTCTGCATTGGCGCTAATATCGGGAATTACCGCCGGGGATATTCTGCCCGGCCACCAGAATACTGCCGGCACTCGGAATCCTCCCTCCCAGGAAGTGAGCTTACCATCCCGAAGATGCCCTGGTGAGCCTCCCAAGTCATAGTAGGTAAGCCAGGGTCCGTTATCGCTGGTAAATATGACCAGGGTGTTATCACTGCTCCCGGCCTCTTCCAGGGCGTTAATGATCGTCCCTACCGACCAGTCGATCTCCTCGACTACATCCCCATAAATCCCAGCCCGGCTGTGTCCTTGAAACTCAGGAGACGGGTAAATGGGTACGTGGGGCATGCTGTGAGCCAGGTAAAGGAAAAACGGATCTCCGGACTGTTCCTTAATCCACTTAACCGACTCTGTGGTATAACGTCGGGTCAGCAAATCCTGCTGCACCGTATCCTCAATAATCTCCCGCTGACGATATAGAGCTATGTCAAATTGATCGAAGGTTGCGTTCCTTACGTTCTCCAGGGTTCTGGTAAAACCAGTTTCCTTTCTTATCGGGGCATCGTTGCTTCCGGCCAAGCCATAGTAGTAATCGAAGCCCTGGTCAAGAGGGTGGCTGCCCTCATCCATCCCCAGATGCCACTTTCCTATGCAGGCAGTAGCGTAACCGCTAATTCCAAGCAATTCGGCTAGTGTATTCTCCCATGAGGGCAAATCGGCCCATGTTGTCCTCCCCTGGTGAATACGATAAGGCAGCCGACCGGTGAGTAATGCCGCTCTACTGGGGTTGCAAACGTTACTGGACGCGTAGAATGAGGTCCACCTTTGTCCTTCCGTCGCAAGGCGATCAATATGGGGGGTCCGGATGAGGGGATGGCCTTGACAGCTTAAGTCCCCATATCCGAGGTCATCCGCCAGAATGATGATCACATTGGGCAGACTTGATTCCAAAGTGGAAGTAGGTCCCTCCTCTTGTCCACTTTTTGAGCAGGCCGCTCCAAGAATCGCCAGGACCAAGAATAGCAATATGGACTTCATTTTGCCTCGGGTTTAAAGAATATGAATGAATGAGAGAAATAATCAAGCACTAGAAAAACTTCGATAGGGATCTCATTTTGAGTTTTCGGAAAGCTAAAAAAGAAGAAACCATCCCCGGACGTTGACCCGGGGTCTCCCATCATGTAGAGTCTTAATATCCAGAGATGGAGATCCCGCCTCAGCGGCCGGGAATGACCGTGCAGCTCAACCATTTCAAGTTATCTGTATTGATTTTCGGTTTCCAGACCGTGCTCTCCAAGTGGTTGACTCTTGCACTCCGTGGTTGATTCATCCCAGCGCGCCACCGAGGCATAGGCAGAGAAAGCAGAGGAATGGCAGATTACTTTCCTGAGGCAATCTTCAATAATTTTCCATTCAGGTGATAATCATCAAACTCCACCGTGTATAAGTAAACACCCGGAGGCACGGTAAAACCATTCAAGTCTTTACCATTCCATTGCATTTCTATCTCACCGGGCCCCACATTGGCTTGTTGCGAATGGTACAATTCCTTACCCGTGATTGAATATATTGCTAGCTTCAAACTTCCTTGCCTGGCAATTTCGAAATGCAGCGTTGTCGAACTATGAAAAGGATTAGGATAACTCCGTAGCTCAAATTTACCAGCCCGGATGTTATCTTCAAGCCCGGTTACCCGGCCATTTTCCCCTTCCTTTAGACTCATTGTTTGATTCACCGGGACGTCCACCAGAGCTTCCACCTCCCCCAGTGGCCATATTATTTTGATTTCATCAATAGTCTCAGCAGAACCAACTCCAAAATGCACCGGAATTATACTTTGACCAAAGATGGCTCCGCCATGGTGCCATCGATAATATGACTTACCGTCAATAGTAATTCTCACCTCAGTACCAAAAGCATTCCGGTTTGATTCTGTGCCTTCGAGCCAAATTTGGATCCAGTTACCCGATGAGGGCTGGCCGTCGCTTACTGCCAGGTTCTGATACAGGTATGGTGGGTTTTCAATATTGGCAGATATCATGTCTAAATCACCGTCGGCGTCGTAATCGAATACCTCAAAGCCCCGGCCCCTGGCCTCACCGTCGGCCGCAGATTCTACCGACCAATGTTGAAAGCTCTCACTATCCTCAATTAATAAGTTCTTGAAAAAGAAATTGTCTTCATCCTGTTGCTCGATATCATTAATGAGCGACTTACTCATGACGCCTGTGATTACGTACAAATCCTCATCACCGTCGTGATCACAATCGAAAAACTTGGTGCCCCACCCCCAGCCGGCGTTGTCAACACCCATCTCTTCAGCGCGGTCCTCAAATTTGGGATTATCCCCATCCACGTAAGTAAATAGGGGGTTGGGGTGATGATTGAAAATATTGCTCACATAAATGTCAAAGAAGCCGTCATTGTTGTAATCAGCTACGGTAAGACCCATTCCGGCGCCTTCGTCATTCAGAGCAAATGCCTTGGAAGACTCATTGTAATAGGTTCCTGCCGGGTTTTCAAAATACTGGTTTTCCTGGGTATCGTTGGCGTTGTAAAGATCAAGAAATCCGTCCCTACGTGGATCAATCGCGACACTGGCCCAGGTGACGCCAAAGCCTCCGATATCCAAAATCTCGGTAACATCCAGAAAGGTACCATCCCCCCGATTGTCGTACATCGTGTTGGCTCCTACTAAATTATTTACATACAAATCCAGGTCACCGTCCCGATCATGATCCCACCACAATCCACCGGAACTGTAGCGTTCAGGGGATCCTGCAACACCAGCCTGCTCGGTGACTTCAAGGAATGTACCGTCACCCTCATTATGGTATAATTGATCCTCCTCTATGTTGGCCAGGAACAGATCAGGGAAACCGTCATTGTCGTAATCGCCCCAGGACGCTCCTAATTTGTCTCCGTGCGCTGATGTAGACCCGACGCGGGCGAACTGGATCGCAAAACCGGCAGCCAAGGTTACATCCTCGAAGGTTCCGTCCCCATTATTTTTCATCAGGCGGTTCCAGGTTTTCTCGTCATCCGGATCGAAGGACCAAAAGCCGGTAAAAAACAGATCGAGGTCGCCGTCCTGGTCGTAGTCAGCTACGGAAACGGCATTGGCTTCTACGATATGTCCAAGGCCCGCCTGGAGCTCGACCCGCTCGAAATCCTGGGCAAATGCCCGGTGGAAGAAAAAACTGAAAACTGAAAATATAATCGCCGCATTTCTCACCGCACCACTCATTTTGGGTGGACTAATATTCGTCCAAGTTAAGCAATTTCTTCCCTTTCGACCCATTGTCCCGGAAACGAAACTAGCGAAAGTCTTCAGACTTGGGCTAATCGAAACAGGTTTATCGGGCACAAGCCTGATTACCTGCATCGCTGTCGTGTTAGCATTTGAAAGAGCCTTAATCATCATATTCTAAACCACCCACTTAATCCCCCGCCAGCGGGGGACATCTACTCTAATGTGGCTCCCCACTAGTCATAGCGTCCCACTAGGACCAGAAGTTACACTTGCTAGGAATTGAATCGAAGAAAAAGATATAGGCCCTATCGGCACTACCTTCCCTGACAATAATTAAAAAACCCGCTAAGAATGCGGTTGCCATTGTTCAGAAAAAAAAGGCGGGGACGAATCAAAAGATCCGTCCCCGCCTTAATTTAACAATTTGAATTCCCTAAGCTTACAGTTTAGAAACCTGGATTCTGGGTTATAAGCCCCTGGCTTACAATTATCTCAGAATCAGGAATAGGACGGTACTCATCACGACCAGCCGTAAAGAGGGCATCAATCAGGTACTCCCTCCTGCTTACCTCCGACTGATAGTACGCGTTCATCCAAGATTCGGCAATCCCCCAGCGTACCAGGTCGAAGAACCGACCCGGGTGCGACTCAAGGCCGAGCTCAATACGCCGTTCCCATTGGAGAACCTCCCGGGCTTCATCCGGGGTGTCGACATGCGTTGCATCATAAAGACCGATAACATACTTTCCAGAAAGAGTGCCGTCGACCTTTACCAATCTTGACATGCTATTGGCAGCCCGGGTTCGTATCCGGTTAATAATCGGCAGTATCTCGGTATGTCGACCCACTTCGATCAATGCTTCGGCCCAGTACAACAGCGCAGAGGCATAACGCATTTGATCTGTGTTTCGGGATGTGGTGAAAAACGCAACCGTACCTCTCCAGCAGGGAGATTCTGGCTGCTCCTGGTCTTTGATAGTCGCATTGGGACCATAGATACCGGGGACCCGGGAGTAGGTTATGTCAAAAATGCGACTAGCCTTGTATTTCCAGGGCATTCCCAGAACCACCATACTGTGAGAAAACCGGGGGTCCATATTGTTGGCTTCAACATCCGCGGCCTCCTCGATGAACGGGGGATCGTCGTATGTATTAAACAACGGTAATCCATTGGTATCGGTTTTATGGGCGTTAGCAAAGTTTGTTGAAGGGATATTGAACCAACAGCATCCATATCCCGGGCCCATGGTAGAATTCAGAGCGGTAGAATGATTACCACGACCTTCCGGAGCCCCATCGTCGATAGACCTCATAACCGCCCAAACAGACTCAATTCCGCTTTCGGTTTCACATTCGAAGTTGGCCGATATGTCCGCATGCAACCCAAACTCTCCGCTGGCCTCAACCGTTTCAAAAATGCTGATGGCCTCGTTGAGTTCTGAAGTCGTAATGCTGGTCAACTGATGATTAGTGTCCTGAACGTAGGCCTTGTAGATCAGCGACTTGGCAAGAAAGAGTTGCGCTGCGCCTCTAGTTGGCCGGCCTTCTTGTGATTGACTGACGGGCAAACCGGCAACAGCCGCACGCCATTCACTTATGATCCAGGCCCATCCTTCCTGATCAGAAAGCTCCCGGTTGTGATGATCGTTGTATTCCGTTTTTGGAAGATTCTCATCGATATACACGATGTATTTGTATAAAACCTTCAGCTTAAAATAAGTCTGAGCCCGGAGAAAGTGCATCTCCGCAATGCGCTCTAACCGGGTTGATAACTCGGCGTCGGTTAGGGTGTTAAGCCTGCTCAGTGCATCATTTATCCTCGAAATCAGCACGTACAGGTTCTTCCACATCAACTCGTTGTTCAAGTCCCCACTGGCGACCTGGTTGGACTTGATCTCACGCCTATGGGTATTAAACTGGTCAGGGATACTACCCCCGCCCTTATGGGCGTCACCAGATCCTACACCACCATCGGTCCAGATATCCTGGAACGGAGCGAAGAAGTTGTCATTACCTTGAGCAGCGTAAGCTGCGATCACCAATTTTTCAACATTCTCCGGGCTATTCAGATCGTCGCTTGCGACCACCCCTTTCGGTTTGAATTCCAGGAATTCATCTCCGCAGCTAAAGGCGACTAGACCTACAAGCGCCAGTGTGAAAATTAGTTTTATTGACTTTTTATATGTTCTCATCGTAGTATTTACTTTAGTTGTTTTTCAGCCTACGGGTGATTCACCCGCAGGCTGACATCTTTATTAATCTTAGAATTTAGAATCCAAGGTTCAGGCCCAGAGAAACCCTTAATGGCTTAGGCACACGGGTGTTGAAGGTTCCCAATCTGTCACCTACGATCCCCGGGGTAGAAGTCTGCTGATCCACCATCCAGGCCGGGTCTTTGAAGGCGTCAGCGCCTTTACGGTCAACAAAGTAGAACACGTTTTCCATATTGAAATACACTCTCAGATTGGTCAGCCAGTTCAGGTTTCCAATCACGCTTTGAGGCAGTGTATATCCCAATGTAGCCTGACGGAAGTTGAAGAAACTGGCGTTGCGTATCTCGAAGCTAGAGAATCCAAGCAATCGGGTACTGGTACTTAAGGCCGGAATATGGGTACTGGTATTCAGGTAATTCCAGGCATTCAAAGAGGAGCTTCCTGAATTTCTACCCGGGGCAAGGCCACCCAACTCTTCGTAACCGCCGTTAGGCTTCTTTCGGCCTGACATACCAAAGAAGAACAAGGCCAGATCGAAATTCTTCCAACTTACCGTACCGTTAATACCATACTCGAGATTGGCACGACCATTTACGCCCTGGTATTCTTGATCCAGTGCGTCTATGACGTTATCACCATTCAGATCAGCGTATTCCACCGCACCTACCCTGATTCCCGCGTATTGGGGAGCTTGTTGTGCAGCTTCAGGGGTCTGAAGGACTCCAACAACGACGTATCCGAACAGGGCTTGGGGGGATTGACCAATGATATTTTGCTCAACATTCCCTGGATAGGAGGCCCATAAATCCTCAGGCAGGGCGGTGATCTCATCCTTATAGGCAGCACCGTTTACGTTAATGGAGTAGTTCCAATCGCCAGCGGACTGACTGTTGTATCCAAGTTGAAATTCCCAACATTGGTTTCCATATCGGCTCCATTAGCCCATCGATTGGCACCGTCGCCGAATGTTCCAATGAATGAGGGCTGAATAAGGATATCTTCGGTAGTCTTTGTGTAATATTCGAACGAACCGGTCAGTCTGTCGTCAATGAATCCAAAGTCGAGACCGATGTTGATCTCCGATGTGGTTTCCCACTTCAGCTCATTATTCTCGGTCTGGGTAGCCAGAAATCCGGAAGGCAGAAGTCCACTGTTGTTATTGTCGATATCATATGCAGTAGCGCCATCAGCACAAATTGTCTGGGTACAACCACCTCCCCAAGGCAGGTACAGACTTTGAGGAGCATAAACTGCCTGATACAAACCGAACCGGGCTTCGTTGAGAATGTTCTGGTTTCCAGTTTGCCCATACGCTACCCTAAGCTTCAAGTTCGATAACCAACCAACTCCCGACATAAAGTCTTCGCTCGAAATCCTCCACCCTGCTGCAAAGGCCGGAAATGTACCATAAAGGTTCTCCGTACCAAACCGGGATGATCCATCCCGTCGAATGGTGAAGGAGGCCAGATACTTATCGGCATAGCTATAATTTACCTTTCCGAAATAGGAGAACAGGGAGAAACCAGTAGAGCGGCCAGTCGAGGTTCTCTCACCCGAGGCAGCATCCAACTGGAAGTAGTCATTTGTTTCCAGAGCGAAGTCCTTACCCTGGGCGGTGAACTCGGTCAAGAAATTCTCAATAGCCTCGGTCCCGGCCAAAACGGTTAACGAGTGTTGCCCGAAATCCTTGGTATAGGTAAGAGTATTGTTCCATACCCAGTTGGTCTGATGAAATTGACCATGCTCAAGCTCCGCTGTTGCGTTGTTCAGGAATCCCCGGTTGAAGGTCGGGAACAAATCACGAGTAAAAATGTTATCGTAATCGATTCCAACATTCGTCCTAAACGATAGACCTTCGATGATATCCCAATTGAGGTATACATTGCCAAAGATCTTGGTATTATGGATCCTGTCATTCTTGTTGTCATCGGCCAACCCCAGGGGATTATCCCTGTCGTCAAATCCTGCCCCGGGAGGACCTGAAAATCTTCCATCTTCGTGCAGAACCGGTAAAATGGGCTTCATATTACGCATAAGATTGTCCGGTGTTCCACCAAAACCATTGTCTGACCATTTGCGCTCTTCCTTGGCGACGGCAATATTTTGTCCGACCGTTACCTTATCATTGGCGAATTTGTAATTCGAATTCAGACGAACCCCAATTCGCGTATAGTCAGTCTGGATAACCACGCCCTTCTGATCAAAGAAATTCAGAGAAAGCTGAACTCCACCTCTTTCTCCGGCCTGGTTAAAAGAAACGTCATAGTTCTGTACTTTACCGGTTTGGTATACTGCCTCATTCCAATCCATTCCTTCTTCCACGCTCGCTCCACCCCATGGGGTTCCGGTCCATACACTCGAGGGATGACCCGCTGGTCTCAAACCGTCGGCTTGATCAAGCCAGTCGGGATAAATGATCTGATCCAGCACGGGAACTCCATTACCTTGAATTCCTGCTCCGAGGCTTGGATCAAAGTGCCAGTTGTAACGATATCGCCCACCGGCGTCCGGATCTGCTCCATCATTGACCGCTGCTTGCCACTGAATTATGGCTTTTTGCTCGTTATTGGCCAGTTCCTGGCGACTGGTTACATGATCGATGCTGAACCTGGCGTCTACTGAAACTGACGATTTTCCGGTCTTCGGTTGCTTGGTGGTTATAATAATAACTCCATTGGAAGCCCTGGCTCCATAAATAGAAGCTGAAGCCCCATCTTTCAACACCTGCATGGACTCAATGTCACTTGGATTCAACCAGCCCAAATCCCAATTGGGAGTTGTAGTACTAGTACCACCGCTCTGAAAAGGCTGCATCGGCACTCCGTCTATAATATAGAGTGGGGCGTTGTTTCCCAGGGTCTTATTACCCCGAATTCGCACTTTTGAGCCCTGACCGGGATTCCCAGTAATGTCAACAAAAACCCCGGGGACTCTACCTTGCATTGAATTCATTACGTTAGGAAAGGAAACATCTTTCACCGCCGCTAAATCCGCTACCGCAACGGCGCCCAAAAGGTCCTTCTTCCTTTCCACTGTGTAACCGGTAACTACCAGTTCCTCCAGCTGGGTGACGTCCAGCGCTAGCTGGGCATCGATAATGGATTGGGCACCTACAGTTACTTCCTGCGCCTGGTACCCTACGTAAGTGATTACCAGCGTGTTCTCAGGATCCGCCGCCAGTGACCAGTTACCATCTACATCGGTAATCGTTCCCTGAGTGGTTCCCTTAATAACCACAGTAACCCCGGCAAGGGGTTCGGCGTTCTCATCGATAATGGTCCCCGTAACCTGACTCCATGCAGCTGAAGAGCTGAAGAGGAGCACTAGTAGACCAAGGATCGCTGATTTTCCCGCCATTGAAATTCTAGTAAATAAATCTGTCATAATTATGCGGTTTAGTTAAAAAATAAATGCCTATTCTAAATTGCTGTATTGTGTAAGAATTAAATTTTTAGATTTTTAGTTAGAGTCCTGGTCAAGTCCTGTCATACCTTTTCGTCATGCAAACCTAACAAACCAACAATTCTAGCAGGGTAGAATTTTCCATCAATCTGCTGTGAAAAATTGATAAAATCCGGTTAAAAGGTTACAAATAGTTACACAGAAGATAGTTATACAGAAGAGCGCTAATCACCACAGAGAGCGGCGGAGGCTTCGTTCAGAATTGAAAGGTTAGCCGTGGCCGGCTACTGGCCTTAACTTGGTTCACGTAAAGTGGTCTCGGTCCAGGAACCGAAAATCAAGATAGATAACTGAAGTTAGAAAGTGGAATCATTCCCGGCCGCCTATGCGGGATCTTAAACTTAAGAAGCCTACCAGTTTTTGATCAGGAGACCTCGGGTCTTTGCCGTAGTACGAGAAGAAAGAAAATATGGATAAAACTACACCAGCTCGCTTAATCCATAGGCTGTTCGCAGTTGGCGATTCGAGGTTCGTCGTTCGCGGTTGTGGTTGTGGTTGCGTTCGGTGCTTGCTATTTGCTTTGACTGGGTCACCCAGAGTATTTTTGTCGGAGGAAACAGCGAAAGGCTAATAGCGAAAAGCGAACAGTAAGTTGATAGGTTGGCTGGTGACTGTTCGCAATTAGCGGTTGGCTAAGCGCTCATTTTGAGGAAGCCACTTTTTGTGGTCCTCCATGATCTCGGCGTATTCGGGATTACCTGCCAGGTTAGTCCACTCCCATGGGTCTTTGGATTCATCATACAACTCTTGGGTGCCGTCGTTGTAACGAATGTATCTCCAGCGATCGCTTCGGACCGCATGATTGCCCCGAAGCCAGGTCATCACGGCTGGTTCCCATTCAGCTTCCGGAGTTTTAAGAAGCGGAACCAGGCTCTTTCCATCAAGTCCTTCTTTTTGGGAAAGGCCCGCCAGTTCAATTAAAGTCGGGTAAATATCCAGCAAACTTACCGGGCGATCAATTCTGGTTCCGGGTTTAGTGATGCCCGGGGCCACAATTATGAACGGAACCCGGTTCGCTTTTTCCCAGAGAGTAAATTTTACCGTAGCCTCCTTGTCGCCAAGATGATAACCGTGATCAGCCCAAAGAATGATAATGGTGCTGTCGGTGCGGCCGGTGGCATCCAGTTTGTCGAGCAGACGGCCGACCATCTGATCGGCAAAGTCGGAAGCCGCCTGGTAGCTTTGGACCATACTCTTGAGGCTCCCTGGGCTGTCTTCAGGTTGAGCGGTGGTATTCTCCCATATAAAATATTCGGTGTGGGCCATTTCCCGTCCAACCGGAGGAACATCATCCAGATCACCAGGAGGCATTGGAGGCAGTTCCACCCGGTCGAATGGATATCGTGCAAAGGTTTTTGGCGGTGCCCAAAACGGCAGATGAGGCCGGAATATCCCTGCGGCCAGAAATATAGGTTCATCTTTGGGATGGGTGTCTATTACCTCCTCGACCCATTCCACTGTATACTCGTCGGTTTGCTTGGGGGCATCGTGCAGCCCCCAATCCCAGTTGGGCGTGGACAAATGCTCTTCATCCCGGCCCTGGATAAAGCCATTGTAATTCGTATCTGGTTTGTGAGCGTGCTGCTGAAGACGAAAGAATTCCTGGAAGGAAGGATTATCTTCCCGATCGGCACCTGTTCTGCCATGATGGAATATTTTACCTGCTCCTTTGGCTAAATAACCGTTTTCGCGGAAATGTTGAGGCAAGGTCACCACATCAGGCACCAGTTCCTTCCACGGATCTCCATTGCCATAAACTCCTGAGGTGGAAGGTCTGAGGCCGGTTAAGATAGCGGTCCGTGAAGGATTGCAGCCGGGAGCGGCGCAATACGCGCGAGTGAAAAAAGCTCCCCTTTCAGCCAACCTCTCAATATTCGGGGTTTTGATCGGATTATCGGGATCGAATAAAGTTGTCCAGTCGTTCATGTCGTCGATGGCGATGAAAAGGACGTCGGGGGGTTTGCGTTCGGATTGTTCGGTGGGGGACTTGCAGGCTGCGGCGAGGGCGGCTGCCACCAACAAGAGCGGCGTAAAGATTTTAGAGTATGTCAATGTGAGTAGTTTATCGTTGTCATCAACAAATACTAGAGTCTATGGGCGTCTCGGGTCTCCAGCGGGAGACCCCTAGAGATATCTGAATAAAGATTAACGATTTATGATCTCCGAAAGGGGGCGAGTTTCGAAACCCACATGTCAACTATGCTAAAATGCCATGAATGACACGACCATGCACATCGGTCAGGCAAATATCACGTCTGCTAAATCTAAAGACCTGTCTTACATGATCAATCCCCAGCAAGTGAAGCACCGTGGCATGCAGTTCATGAATACTCGTCGGATTTTCTATGATCCGTTTCTAGGCCAGCAAATCATGAACGACATGTCCATGAACGTCCGTCAGCCGGTATCTCCTACCCTGATGCTTAAAGTACAATAGTTCATGGTTAATGCCCAGTTGGTGCAAGATAGTAGCCTGAAAATCATGGACATGTACCGGATTCTCAGCGATGTTATAACCAAAATCGTCTGTTTCGCCGTAAGAGGTCCCGGATTTCACGCCACCACCCGCCATCCAGTAGGTGAAGCACCTGGGATGATGGTCTCTGCCGTAGGTATCCTTAGTCAGAACTCCCTGACAATACACTGTTCGCCCGAATTCACTGCCCCAAATAACCAGGGTATCATCCAGAAGACCTCTTCTTTTGAGGTCCTTGACAAGTGCCGCACTGGGCTGATCGGTTTCCAGACATCTCTGGGGCAAGTCAACCGGCAGATTATCATGGTGATCCCATCCCTGATGATAAAGCTGGATGAATTTGACGTCTCTTTCGGCCAGCCTGCGAGCCAATAAGCAATTAGCTGCATAGGTACCCGGTATGCGGGAATCCGGGCCGTACATTTCAAATACATGATCGGGTTCGCCGGATATATCCATGGCTTCAGGCACCGATGTTTGCATTCGGTAGGCCATCTCATACTGGGCAATGCGCGTGGCTAGCTCCGGATTTCCAAATTCTTCCAGTTGTAATCGATTTAACTCCTGTAATTTGTCCAGGAAGTGTCGTCGATTTTTGGCTTTGATGCCTGGAGGATTAGTCAAATACAACACCGGGTCCTGACCGCTCCTGAATTGTACCCCCTGGTGAATTGAAGGCAGGAATCCATTACCCCAGAGCCTGGAGTATAGCGGCTGCATGTTGCCATCTTTACCCTTGGAAAGCATAACAATGAACGCAGGCAGGTTATCATTATCGCTTCCAAGCCCGTAACTCAGCCATGAGCCGAAACTGGGCCGGCCGGGTTGCTGGGAGCCGGTTTGGAAGAAAGTGATAGCCGGATCGTGATTGATGGCCTCGGTGTGAATGGATTTTATATAACACAAATCATCCGAAATTGACGAAATGTGAGGCAACAACTCACTCACCCAGGCGCCGCTTTGACCATGCTGCTTGAATGAATAATGAGACGCAGCAAGGGGAAAGGACTCCTGATTGGCCGTCATCCCGGTTAACCGTTGATTACCCCTGACTGAATCAGGAATCTCCTCTCCATGACGCTTGTCAACAACCGGTTTGTGGTCGAACAGGTCCAACTGGGAGGGGGCCCCGCTTTGATGCAGATAAATTATCCGCTTAGCTTTGGGAGCGAAATGAGGCATCTTGGCGGGCCCGGCAGCCAATCCGGAAGTAGCTGTCGTATTGGCTAAACATCCGGGGAGCAATGATCCCAGGGCTGCTGTTCCTATTCCGAGGCTGGTGCGGGATAGGAAGTGGCGGCGGGACAGTTGTAATGCCGATTCATATTCGATGCTCGAAAGGCCTTGTTTCTTCTTGTTCCCCATGATTGTAATGGTTAGTGTATCCGAATTGAATTCGGATGTGCGTCAGTACTTCGTTATAGTTTCATCCAAATTGAAAATAGCATTCGCTACCACCGAGTAAGCAGCAAGTTCCGAATTTTTGTAATCTTTTGCAATTGATCTTTCTCCAACAGAAAGCAGCGCCTCAGCCGCCTTCGGATCACTTTCATAGGTCGATTGCTCCACGACTAAGATTTCTGTAAGCGCTTCAAGTTCCTTATCCTGCGGGTATCGGGAAGTTGCGTTCCTAAAACCGAATTGAATTCTGGATTTAGGGGAATTCCCTCCTTCGGTTATCATTCGTTCAGCAAAGGCACGGGAGGCCTCCGTAACCTGAGGATCATTCAGTAGGACCAGGGCCTGCAAAGGGGTTGAGGTAGTTTGCCTTTTCACCACACAATAATTCCGGGTTGCCGCATCAAATGTGATCATTGAGGGTGGTGGAACCGTACGTTTCCAGAATGTATACAAACTTTTCCTGTACAAGGCTTCTCCCTGACCCGTAGTATACCGGTATGTTCCTCTTCCAGAAGAAGCCTCCTCCCAAAGTCCGCTGGGCTGGTATGGATTCACGCTCGGGCCACCCATCCTGGTAACTAGCAGCCCGCTCGTTGCCAGGAGATTATCCCGAATGGTTTCCGCAGTTAGCCTGTATTGTGGGGCCCTGGCTAAAAATCTGTTCTGGGGATCTCGTGATTTGAGTTTAGGATCAACCTTCGAGGATTGTCGATAGGTGGCAGAGTTGACCATAAGCCTAAACATGTGTTTGACGTCCCATCCCAATTCAACAAATTCCACGGCCAGCCAATCCAGTAACTCAGGATGTGAGGGCAACGCACCCTGACTGCCAAAGTCATCAATTGTAGCGACAAGACCTTCACCAAATACTAATTGCCAATACCGGTTTACGATTACCCGGGCGGTTAATGGATTCTGTGGATCTAGTAACCATTTAGCAAGGCCTAACCGGTTGGGCGGGAGGTCTTCAGAGAATTCCATGATCTGAGCCGGTGTACCCGGATATACCCTTTCTTCGTGGGCATCATACATACCCCGTTTGAGCACATAAGCCGGGCGAAGGGTGTCCATCTCTTCCATGATCATAGTGGGCTGAAGTTGACGCCGTTGATGTCGTTCCGCTCTTTTTTGGAAGCTGATTTCCTTTACCACCGCCTGGTAGGCGCTGTCATGATGGTGGAGATAGTCGTGATATAAACTTTCCTTATCCCTTTGGTTCAGCCTTTTTTTGTCCATAATAGCGGCTAGCGGATCATAATTGGCTAGATCCCTAACCTCCTTCTCAGACAGGGCCCGATTGAAGATGCGAACCTCATCCATATAAGTTGTTACACGCTCTATATAGGTTTTGCTACTTTTGCCCATCAGCAGCGGTTGGCTGGTTTTCATATCCCCCGCCTTTAGGTCATCACTCTTAAGCCATAAAGGTTGGGATTCCCCATCAAAGTAGATTTTCACTCCTGATGCCTTGGCTGAGCCATCGTAAGTAACAGTCACTTGAAACCATTTATCTAGAGGAAAAGGCCCATTGGATCTGACATTTATGCCTTCGTCGCCCCCAAGCTGAACCGAAATCCAATTTATGGCATCCTTGATGCGATATCCCTTGTCGTAATCACCGGAATCATCCCACTTTTCGAAAAGGGGGGCAAAATTCGCTCTGGTATGGGATTTAAACCAAAAAGAATACGAAAACGGATCTTTCCAGCCGAAGGCACCGGTATTGCCCAAATCAATATAATCTTGACCGGTAAATTCTACCGCTCCGGAAAATTTCCCGGATCCCTCAATGACTTCATTTTTTAATGTTCCAGGTTTCGATGGATTAGCCAGGTTAGCCACCTTATTATTCTCGAAAAAATCCAGATCGTAACGAGCGATCAGTCCCCAGGGTAGCCGTTGGGATCCAGAGGTCTTAGCGCTTTGTTTTTCTTTCCACTTTTGAAATTCTACCCGTTTTTGTTCTTTTAGCTGGGCCTGAAGTTGTTGCAGCCTGCCTATCTCACTTTTAAGAAATCTTGTAATATCCTCCACCTGTTCTTGAGGCAATGGCAAATAGGGCCTTGGTGTATACTCAATTCCATCAAACCCTTTCTCCTCTACATTGTTGAAGAAACTGAACAGTTGATAAAACTCCTTTTGCAAAATCGGATCAAACTTATGATCATGACATCGGGAACATTGCATTGTGAGTCCCAAAAATGTAGTGGCGGTTGTTTGGGTCCGGTCCGCTACATATTCAACCCGGTATTCTTCATCTACAACACCCCCTTCCTGAGTGATCATGTGGTTGCGGCTAAAGCCTGTGGCCAGTTTTTGTTCGTAGGTTGGATCGGGGATGAGATCACCGGCCAATTGCCAGGTAGTAAACTGATCGAAAGGCATATTCTCATTGAATGCCTTTACAACCCAATCTCGCCAGGGCCACATGCTTCTGTCAAAATCATCCTGATAGCCGTGGGTATCGGCATACCGGGCCAGGTCTAGCCACGGCACGGCCATTCTTTCCCCGTAGGCTGAGGACGAAAGAATCCTGTCAACGAGATTCTCGTAAGCCTCGGGAGTGTCATCGGCTAGGAAACTATCAATGGCTTCCAGAGTAGGTGGCAAACCGGTCAAATCAAAAGAAACCCTTCGGATCAGACGGGTTTTATGGGCCTCCTCAGAGGGGTGCAGGCTCTCTCTTTCTTGCTGGGCCAGGATGAAATGATCTATGGCGTTCTTAGGCCAGGACTTATTTTCAACTTCAGGGAACTCAGGTCGTTGAGGAGGAATGAAGGACCAATGGGGTTTCCATTCCGCACCCTGCTCGATCCAACGCTTTAGTATTTCGATCTCACGGTCGGAAACGCTTAGATTGGATTCAAGAGGAGGCATCCTATAATCAGGATCGGTGCTCGAAATGCGATGTACCAACTGGCTCTTTTTAAGGTCGAAGGGAACAATGGCAAATCGTTCTTCAACGGTATCTCTAAGGGCAAAGGCACTTTCCTTAACGTCTAACCGCAATTCCGCTTTACGAACTTTTTCATCAGGTCCGTGGCACTTGTAGCACCGGTCGGAAAGGATAGGCTTGACGTGATAATTGAAGTCGATCTTGTCGGGTATCCTGGTTTCGATAGCGGACTCATCTCCCGATTCTCGGGTGCAACCGAAAATCAGAACCAAAACCCAGAAAACGGCTATTAATTGAACAAATTTAATTTCCAGTTCAAGCTTCATGACGATTGTATACACCAATCCGAGGTAAACCTAGTTAATTATCCCGACCTAAAGTGGAAAATCGGAGCTCCTTGGATATTGTTATTGTCATTGCCATTGAAATTGTCATTTTCAATACTTCGTTATCGTTTCATCCAAATTGAAAAGAGCACTTGCTACTACCGAATAGGCAGCAAGTTCCGAATTTTTGTAATCTTTTGCAATTGATCTTTCTCCTACGGACAGCAACGCTAGAGCTGCTCCCGGATCATCAGCGAAGGTCGCCTGCTCAAATTCCAATATTTCTGTAAGAGCTTCAAGTTCCTTATCCTGCGGGTATCGGGAAGTTGCGTTCCTAAAACCGAATTGAATTCTGGATTTAGGGGAATTCCCTCCTTCGGTTATCATTCGTTCAGCAAAGGCACGGGAGGCCTCCGTAACCTGAGGATCATTCAGTAGGACCAGGGCCTGCAAAGGGGTTGAGGTAGTTTGCCTTTTCACCACACAATAATTCCGGGTTGCCGCATCAAATGTGATCATGGAGGGCGGAGGAACGGTCCGTTTCCAGAAGGTGTACAGACTTTTTCTGTAGAGTTCCTCTCCTTTACCCTGGGTATACCTATAGGTTCCTCTCCCGGATGAAGCTTCTTGCCATAGTCCGGCAGGTTGATAGGGATGGACACTTGGTCCTCCAATGTGGGGCACAAGGAGTCCACTGATTGCCAGGACATTATCCCGAATGGTCTCGGCTGAAAGCCTGTATTGAGGAGCCCGCGCAAATAGTACATTTTGAGGATCCTTTTCTAAAACCTCAGAGCTGGATTTTGAAGACTGTCTATATGTGGCAGAGGTGAGCATCAGTCTTAGCATGTGCTTAATGTCCCATCCGGATTCGACAAATTCTACTGCCAGCCAATCCAGTAATTCGGGATGGGATGGCAACGCTCCCTGACTGCCGAAGTCATCAACCGTACCAACAATTCCTTCACCAAACATTATTTGCCAATAGCGGTTAACGATAACCCTGGCGGTTAACGGATTTTGGGGGTCCAGCAACCATTGAGCCAGGCCAAGGCGGTTGGCAGGCAGTCCGGTGGGGAATTCCATGATCCGGGCTGGTGTACCCGGATAAACCCTTTCCCCATGAGCGTCATAGACGCCCCGCCTAAGTACATAAGCCGGGCGTAGGGTGTCCATTTCTTCCATGATCATCGTAGGCTGAAGTTGTCGCCGCTGATGTCTTTCCGCTCTTTTTTGGTGGCTGATTTCCTGTACGACAGCCTGGTAGGCGCTGTCCTGATGATGTAAGTATTGGTGAAATAAACTTTCCTTTTCCCCTTGTGCCTGCATGCTCTTGGCCATAATAACGTTGAGAGGATCATGGTTGGCAAGAGTGGTAATCTCCTCAGGAGACAAGACCCGGTTGAAGATGCGGACATCATCCAGATAAGTTGCTAAACGCTCTTGGGTGGTTCTCAGACTTTTGCCCACAAGGAGGGGCAGGCCGGTTCTAAGGTTCCCCGCTTTCAGTTCATCCTTGTAAATCCTTAAAGGCTCGGATTCTCCCTCAAAATACATCTTTATACCGGATGCTTTGCCCGAGCCGTTGTAGGTCACGGCCATGTGAAACCATTTATCTAAGGGATAATTTGCCAGTGTTCTCACCCGCACGCCCGGTTCACCACCGAACCGAACTGCCATCCAATTTCTCTCTTCCACAATTTGGTACCCTCGTGTATTATCCTCGGTATAATCCCATTTCTCGAAAATGGGGGCAACGTTGGCCCTGGTATGCGATTTGAACCAAAAGGAATAAGAAAAGGGATCGTTCCATTCGAAGTCACCCATGTTTCCCAGGTCAATGTGATCCTGGCCGGTGAATTCCACACCGCCCGAGAATTTCCCCTTGGCCTCAACTACGTTATTTTTTAAGACTCCCGGTCTGGATGAACTAATCAGGTTTGGCACTTTATCCTTCTCAAAATAATCGAGGTTGTAATAACCGATCAGTCCCCTGGTCGGTGATTGGACACCCGGAATCGAACGGTCGTTTTTCGTCTTCGGTGGTTTGAACCCAGTGCGCCGTAGTTCTTTTAGTTGGGCTTGATCTTCCTGAAGCCGGCTGATCTTGTTTTGGAGGAAATTTGAAACTGACTCCACTTCCTCCACAGGGATTTCCAAATAGGGGGCAGGTGTATACCTATTGCCATCGAGACCTTTTTCATTCACATTGTTGAAAAAGCTGAACAATTGATAAAACTCCTTTTGCAAGATCGGATCAAATTTATGATCATGGCATCGGGAACATTGCATTGTCAGGCCCAAAAATGCAGTGGCGGTTGTTTGAGTCCTGTCTGCGACATATTCGACCCTGTATTCTTCGGGTACAACACCCCCTTCCTGGGTGATCATATGATTGCGGTTAAAACCGGTGGCCAGCTTCTGATCATAAGTTGGATCAGGTAACAGGTCGCCAGCTAATTGCCAGGTGGTGAACTGATCGAATGGCAAATTTTGGTTAAATGCCTCTATTACCCAGTCCCGCCAGCGCCACATGCTTCGGTCATAATCATCCTGATATCCGTGCGTATCGGCATATCGGGCCAGGTCAAGCCATGGAACGGCCATTCTTTCCCCATAGGCGGGGTTGGTGAGCACCCGGTCCACCATGTTCTCATAGGCTTTGGGAGAATCATCTGTCAGGAACTCGTCTATTTCTTCCAGAGTAGGCGGCAAACCGGTTAGATCGAGGGTCACTCGTCGGATCAACCGGGTCTTACCGGCTTCATCTGATGGGCCCAAACCAGCTCCTTCCTGCCGAGCCAGAATGAAATAGTCAATCGGGTTATTTGGCCATGTTCTGTCCTTAACTTCAGGTAAATTGGGTCGCTCGGGAGGAATGAATGACCAGTGAGGTTTCCATTCCGCACCCTGCTTAATCCATCGTTTGAGTATTTCGATCTCACCGTCTGAAAGGCTGAGATTGGACTCCGGCGGGGGCATCATATAATCAGGATCCGTGCTGGAAATGCGATGAACCAACTGGCTCTTCTTAAGGTCGCCGGGGACTATGGCAAAGCGTTCCTCAATGCTGTCTCTTATTGCGAAGGCGCTTTCCTTAACGTCAAGCCGCAATTCCACCTTGCGGGCTTTTTCATCAGGACCATGGCACTTGTAGCAACGATCGGAAAGGATAGGCTTGACGTGGAAATTGAAGTCGATCCTGTCTGGAATCCCCGCGCTGATGCTTACCTGGCTAGGCTCCCGGTTGCAACCGAATGTCAGCAGAATCGCCGCCGTTCCTGCGATCAATGAGATGCGTTTCATTTTTGGCCTAAAATCGTGAAGGCACATACACTTAACCAAGGGTAAATTTGAGAAGATTTTCTTAAATCAATGGTGAAAATTAAGGAATTTCATACATGCTTAAAGATCGGGCGGAAAACTCAGTCTTTGCTCCCCCGACTATGGCCTATGACAAAGTCATTCTTGCCGCTGTGATCAACGCCACGTAACAGCCAGATGGGGCGTGTGCCGAAATCGGTGGTATAGCTCCCGGTACTGCTCTCACCGGGTTTATAAAGCTCTCGATCGAAATGGGATGTCGTAGGCATGTAACGTAAGGCTAAACCGGCCCGCCGTTTGTCTGAGTTGTTGGCGTTGGAGCCGTGGATAAGATAAACGTCGTGCAGTGACATCTGCCCGGCCTCGAGCTCAATATCACGGGCTTTTACCGCATCGAACTGGTCGGCTCGTACCTCCTGGTCGAGGACGATGGCATCGCGGTCGCTGCGGGCATGTTCGTACACCCTTTGACCCTCATGGGAGCCGGGGATTACCCGTAGACAGCCATTTTCGATTCTGCTTGGGTCGATGGCCATCCAGACTGTACAGGTGGCCAGCGGCCGGATCGGCCAATAATGACCGTCTTGATGCATCGGCACCTCCATGCCATCCCCTCCCGGTTTGCAGAATATCTGGCAGCCCCATAAAACGATGTCGGCTCCAATTACCCCTTCAACCAGATCGAGTATATCAGGATCCCGGGCCGCATTAAGGAACCGGCGACTTCCCTTGACACCTTCTCTGCCGTTTTCGATATGGGCGCTTACTAATTTTTCCGGGCGCACACCTGGGTTCTGTTCAATCAGCTGATCTAGGGCGTCGCTTAGTTCATCGACCTGGTGTTTGGCAAGGCGATAATCCGGAACAACGATGCCCTCCTGACGATATTCTTCGATTTCCCTTTGGGCTAAACTAGCCATTAAAGGTTGCCCATTACATTGCCATTAAAGGTTGCCCACTACATTGCCATTAAAGGTTGCCCACTACATTGCCATTAAAGGTTGCCCATTACATTGCCATCAAACATTGTCCATGACAATGGACATCCTTTGAAAGCATTTCCAAAATTCGATTCAAATAACCTGGTCAATGAATATCGGTAATGGGAATCGTTAATCACTCTATCCTCTTCCGTCCACCGTCTACCATCAATACTTAGTCACCGTTTCATCCAAATTGAAGATAGCGCTTGCCACCACAGAATATGCTGCAAGTTCCGGCTCATAATATTCTCTTTCAAGCGATCTTTCTCCAACCGATAGCAACGCTTTGGTGGCCTCAGGATCAGCCTCGTAGGTCTTTCGCTCCAGTTCCAATATTTCGGTGAGCGATTCAAGTTCCTGGTCCTCTGGATATCGGGAGGTGGCGGTCCTGAACCCATATTGTATTCTTGACTCAGGAGTTTCACCACCTTCGGCAATCATCCGTTCTGCAAAGGCGCGGGAAGCTTCGATCACCTGGGGATCATTTAACAATACCAACGCCTGCAATGGGGTTGATGTGGCTTGGCGTTTTACCACGCAATAATTCCTGGTAGCAGCATCGAAGGTTAACATCGAAGGCGGAGGAATTGTTCGTTTCCAGAATGTGTACAAGCTCTTTCGGTAAAGTTCATCTCCTCTTCCCTGGTCGTACCTGGCAGTACCTCGACCTGAAGAAATCTCCAACCATAACCCATATGGCTGGTAAGGTTTCACGCTTGGTCCACCGATCTTGGTAACAAGGAGCCCGCTTATAGCCAGCACATTGTCTCTAATAGTCTCGGCTGACATTCTGTACTGAGGACCCCGGGCCAGCCATCGATTTTGCGGATCTTTTCGATGCTGTTCAAGATTGACTTTGGAGGACTGCCGGTAAGCTGCGGAACTGACCATTAAACGAAGCATGTGCTTCACATCCCATCCTGACTCCACAAATTCCACGGCCAGCCAATCCAATAATTCCGGATGGGAGGGCAAAGCGCCCTGGTTGCCAAAATCATCCACGGTGCTGACTATCCCTTCTCCAAATAACATCTGCCAGAGTCGGTTCACTGTCACTCGAGCAGTCAATGGATTTCTTGGGTCCAACAACCAATGAGCCAGACCAAGCCGGTTTTGGGATAGGTCAGAAGAGAATTCCATGATCCGGGCTGGCGTTCCCGGATAAACTTGTTCCTCCCGAGCGGCGTAATGGCCCCGGTTTAGGACATAGGCAGGTCGTGTTGTGTCCATTTCCTGCATAATCATGGTAGGCCTTAACTGAACGTTCAGGTCGTATTGCTTGGTCTTCAGGTAGCTTACTTCTTGAGTGGATGCCTGGTAATCGTCGTCGTAAGTGTGGAGGTAATGTAAATACAAACTCTGGCTCGATCGCTTTTCCAAATTTGCTTGCCCAAGAATCAGGGACATTGGGTTAAAAGGCATCAAGTCCGTTACCTCAGACCCGGTTAAGACCCGGTTGAAAATTAGGACTTCGTCAAGCGCCGTTTCCCGAATCCCCCGGACCCTGTCCCAGGGAGAACCGCCAATGTACAAGGGGCTAGTGGTTTTGATGCTGGCGGCCACGGGTTTATTTGGCTTACCGACAGCAACCCCTGATTCTACAACCTGGAGGGAATCTCCGTTGAGATATATTCTGACCCCTGAGGATATGGCGGATCCATCATAGGTTACTACCAAATGATTCCACTCACTCCAGGGAATCCGATCCAGGATTACGACTTCAATCTCTTGTTCCGAAGCTCCGCTATTCATTCGAAATCCGACCTTATTACCGACCAGCGTAAGCTCATATCCTGATCCTTTCCGGTCCGTCTTCACTAAGATCACCCCGCTGTTATCTGTGTATTTATTGGTTTTCATCCAAAAGGCAAAGGAAAACGGATCATAGCGATCAAAATCACCTACATTTCCCAGATCCAGGTAATCCTGGCCATTGAATTCCAATCCCCCCGAGAATTTGCCTCTTACATCTGCTGCCCCGTTGACCACTAGTCCCGGTTTTTTGGGATTAATCAGATTTGCCACCCTATCATTCCGGGAAAAGTCCAAATCATATCGTTCGATCAAGCCGGAAGGCATTGCGCTGGCCGGTTCCACAACCGCCGATTGCGGTTGTTTTTGCTCCCAGGAACGAAAGTCATTTCGTTTTTCTTTCTTCTGTCCCTCCAGGATCTGCTTTTGGTGATCTATTTTCTCCTGGATATACCTTTTCATTTCTGCCACCTGGGTCTCAGGCAGTTCCAAGCTTGGCTCGGGTGTATTATTTACTCCATCCAGACCTTTTTCCGGTACGCTGTTAAAGAAGCTGAATAGCTGATAGAATTCTTTCTGGGAAATGGGATCGTATTTATGGTCGTGGCATCTGGTACATTGCATGGTGAGGCCCAGAAAGGCCGTGGCCAGGGTTTGGGTTCTGTCGGCCACGTATTCGACGCGATATTCTTCTGGTATTGCTCCCCCCTCAGCATTTATCATATGATTGCGGTTGAATGCAGTGGCAAGCTTCTGCTCGTAGGTTGGATCGGGAAGAAGGTCTCCTGCCAATTGCCAGGTGACGAACTGATCGAAAGGCATGTTTTCATTGAACGCTTTGATCACCCAGTCCCGCCATGGCCAATGAGCCCTGATATCATCGTCCTGATAACCGTGAGTATCGGCGTAGCGAGCCAGGTCCAACCACGGTATGGCCATCCTTTCACCGTAGGCCGGAGATTCCAGTACTCGATCTACCATATTTTCATACACCTCCGGGGACTCGTCAGCCAAGAACTTATCCACATCTCGCGGACTGGGGGGTAAGCCACTCAAATCGAAGGAAACCCGGCGGATCAGACGGGCCTTGTCGGCCTCTTGTGATGGGTTTAAGCCCACACTCTCCTGCTGGGTCAGAATGAAATAATCGATCCCGTTTTTGGGCCAAGATTCATTTTCAACTTCAGGTAGATCAGGTCGCTCGGGTGGAATAAATGACCAATGTGGTTTCCATTCCGCTCCCTGTTGGATCCATCGCTTCAGAATTTCGATCTCACGGTCGGAGAGGCTTAGATTGGATTCCGGAGGCGGCATCATGTAATCCGGATCCTGGCTCGATATTCTGTGGGCCATTTCGCTCCTTTTCAGATCGCCTGGAACAATAGCATATCGGTCTTCAGAACTGTCCCTCAACGCAAAGGCATTTTCTTCAAGGTCGAATCGCAGTTCCGCTTTACGGGCGTTTTCGTCGGGTCCGTGACACTTGTAGCAACGGTCTGACAGGATCGGCTTGACGTGGTAATTAAAGTCGATCTTATCCGGCAACATGGTTCCAATGGACGACTTCTGACCGGATTCAGGGCTGCAACCGAAAATCAGTGTCAATAGACAGAAAACGGATATAAATGAAATAAATCTCATGTTAAGGTCAAACCATCATGATGTCGAAAGATCAATCCGACGCAAAATTAGAAAATCCTGATATGAGTTTCAAGTCGAGGTCTTTAGTCTTGAGATCAATGCTATCGGTAATTCCGAAATGATCCAATTTGCCAAACGTCTCCAATCCACCCTTGACCGTCCACCGTCTTTAGGCGTGAACCCTTGGAATATGACCAATGGGCAATGATAATCGGCACTCAGCTGCCACTTTGGTCATTATACTCCTCATACCATGATTTCTGAACCGGGGGTGTTTCATACCAGTCGGTCCACGGAGTGGCTTCAGTGCGGCAAATATCATCCAGACTTTGCATCCTGGGAAGGGCTACTTCCTTCAAAAATTTGGTTCGGGCCGAGCCAGACAGCTCAACTGCTTCCTTCCAAATAGCTCGCCCGGCTAAAATTCCCGACGCACCCGATTGACAGGCAACCTCCGTTTGCCTTACAAAAGTGTCATAATTCACCCCGGCACTGAGTAGAACCCATGGGATTTTGGTCGCTTCGTTCAGCTCCAGGCATGCTTCCTTCCATTCTGACTGATCTGAAGTGTCATTCGCATTAACCGGAAACTCGGCCTTATAAACATCTCCACCCATTGAGGTCAGCTCCCTTGCTGTTTCGATAACAATCGGCCTTTTCTCAGCAGTGGTCAGTGATGGCTGATTTGGATCAATGGAGTAAGTAAGGACTTCCAGAAAGAGCACAATATCATGCTTCCGGCAGCTTGCCGATACGTCTTTCAAAAATTCTTTCATAGGATCTGCCTGCGTGGAGTCGGGATGATAGTAAATCAGGAGCTTCACAGCATTGGCTCCGATACGTTTTATGTCGTCTACCCCCCAATGTTTAGGTAAGCGACTAACCCGGTTATGTTTTTCACCCGCATAACCGGATTCTTCCAGGGTAATAAGCAAGCCGCAGTGGGATGGGAACGAGTTAGTTCCAAGGCTGGGTCCGACGCCGTATCCGGGATCAAGCAAAATCGCCGTTGATGAACTGGATAGTTCCGCTATAACCTCCATCTTAAAGTCAACGATATGGGTAAATGTAGCCCCGGGATCTGTGACATTCCCGAGCGATTTTTCAAGAACTCCCCTATGATCCAGGGCCAGAATATCAAACGTACCACCTGAATTGGAACAGAGATTCAGCCCGTGTAATTTCCCAATGGAAAGGGATTGTATTTTATTCTTTTGTATCATAGTTGCAAAGTACTTAGGCAAATTAAGTGGCCCCTATGAATTCGGATGCCATTTTGATACAATCATCCTCATTATTATTGTCAGTATCAACTACCAGGTGAGGTTTTTTAATTTCCTCCCAATTGTCTTTCATGCTCCGGTACAATTCGAGGTTCCGATTGCCAGCAAGATGTTCATTGGATCGCAAAGCTTTGTCCAGTCTGTTCCGGGCAGATTCCTCTGAACAAATGCATTCTATTACTTTTAGGACAGTTTTGGATTCTTCGGCGGCCTTATAAAGATATTCCCGCTGGTATCTACGACTGAAGGGTCGCCCATCTATTATTATGGAACGGTCGGGATCCATGAGCAATAGATGTTTCATTAACCTGAAAATAATATCCATAATAAAATCGTCCTGTTCCCGGGAATACTGGATATCCTCGGGCCCGAGCAAGGATGCACGGATCTCGTCCTTATCAAGAATAAGGGCACCGGATGCTTTGGCCAAGCCTTTGGCAATCACTGATTTTCCGGCGGCAGGAAGGCCGGCCATTGCAATGATCATCTTAGATGTTTATTGTTCAATGTATAAGTTGCAGAATTGTTCCGCGGCTTATGAATTAGGATATCTCTGGTTCAAAGCCCTCATAAGTTCTTTAAAGCCTTTCTCGACCGAAACGGATCTGAGCAATGGCAGATGCTCTTGCTTGGGTTTATCCCGGAGCTCCCCTGATTTATGGATGTCCAATGCCTGCATCATGGCGGTGGCACCTATTTTAGGATCACCCTCTCCTTTATCATTTTTTATGGAGTTTATTGCCGATCCTGCCAGGAATAGGACCTCGGTGGTCAGGCCACGTTGGTCAGCATCCTCCAAATTTAGAGCTATGTTACCTTGGTCCAGGCCGCCGGCCCTAACAATGGTGGTCGTATTGATACCGGGTATTTCTTTTGACAGAATCTTTTCCGAAGCGATCCATTCATCCCTGTAGGGTTTTATATAGGGTTCCCCGAAGGTCAAAGGTGCGGTTTGCCTGAAGTCAATGCCATCGAGTCTTGCCAATAAATCAATTACTTCACGCCATATGCAGCGGGTTTTCGCTCCTATGCCGGCGTTGTGCCCGTAGAGCGCCGGGGGAACATCCAGATGCTTGGTAGCTTCGCGAACCAGGCGGTAGGATCCGCCAGCAAAAGTTTCGGAAAGCATAACGGCCGTGGCGCCGGCCTCGATTACAGCTTCCACCGTGAGGATGAGTTCGTGGGGAGTTCCGGTTATATGGGGAGCAAAAAGCAAGTCCGCAGAATCGGAATGTTCTTTGGCATGGCGAATGGCCTCCGCTGCCCTGCGCGTACGTTCGGCCACTGGGGAATAATCGAGATTTGGGTACAGATTTTCATCCTCCTTTACGAAAAGAAAAAGAGGACATTCCGCCGCCTCCTGGACCAATTTCTCCACGACATCCGGGGTTATACCGGCGGTGGGTTTAAGAATTGTTCCGAAAGCCGGTTGACCAGCCGGGAATCCGGTACGTTCGCGAATTCCTCCAGGGCCGTAGGCAGGTCCTGGAAAGCTCCGGATTATATGGTCAGGAATGCCCAGGGAAACGAGCCTGCAATCTATGTTTTCATACATATCAAAAATCACGGCATTGGCAACCGTGTGCATGATATCAACCGAGGTGATATGACCTTCGGGCTGCTGCATCATCTTGAGAGGAAAAGCCACATGGATCAGCCCAAGCCTGCCGCCCGGATCAAAAGGTTCAATGCCCACCGGTTTTGCTGTACATTGATCCAGCAAGGAGCCGGGGGGAGGATCTTTAGTTCCGCTGGTAGCATGGTAGGCAATTGACACCATAGCTTCAGCTAATCTGCTGGTACGCAGTGAGAAGAAGTATGATGCAACCAGCTGATCATCAATCAGCGGGGGTGGATTCTCAGCTAACCGCTCTTCAACTATTTGACGTAGCACCTCCTCCCTTTGGTCGAAATCGTATTGGAGTTTTTCAAGCAGCGAATCAGAGATGTTGTTCATAATTTTATGTCGTGAGGATTAGATATGTTCAAGGGACTTTTACTCCAAAACAAAAATCTCTGTTAAGGGGATTTCGGATTTGGCACTTCGCATTTGGCATTTCGTGCTTCGCATTTCGCACTTCGCATTTTCCCGAATAATGACTTGTTTTTCCACTAAGGAAGCCTGAATATTATTGAAATTTGGAACTCCAATCAAAAATAACATCCTGAATCATGAAAAATTTTTACCCAATGGCGGCATTCCTGATTTCATTTTTGTTGTCAATAGCGTTTGAATTAGTTGCACAACCCCAAGCAAGCGAGCCCAATGTGATCATTATTCTAACGGATGACCAGGGCTACGGGGATTACAGCGTTCATGGGAATCCGGTCCTTAAAACTCCCAACATGGACAAGCTGCACAGCGAAAGTGTTCGCCTCACCGACTTCCATGTAGCCCCAATGTGCACCCCAACCCGAGGTCAACTCCTGACGGGCATGGATGCCATGAGGAATGGAGCAGTTGCCGTGTGCCAGGGCCGATCCATGATCAGAAACGGCGTGCCTACGATGGCTGATTATTTTGCTGAATCGGGATATGTAACTGGCCATTTTGGGAAATGGCATTTAGGAGATAGTTATCCCCACCGACCCCAGGATCGCGGGTTCCAGGAAACGATCCACCACCCGGCGTGGGGGATTACATCCCTCGCCGATCACTTTGGCAATACCTATTGGGATCCTTATCTAAGGCACAATGGGGTTGAAAAGAAATACGAAGGATATTCCACAGATATTTTTTTTGGCGAAGCCATGGCCTGGATGAAAAAGAAAAGCGCCGAAAACAAGCCCTTCTTTTTATATCTGCCTACCAATACTCCACACGTACCCAACTGGGTAGACAAAGAATATTCGGAGCCTTACCGTAAGATAGGCTCATTTAACGACGTGAAAATCCCCGCTGATTTCTATGGGATGATTGCCAATATCGATGAGAATCTGGCCAAGCTCGAAGCATTTTTGAATGAAGAAGGACTTAGGGATAATACGATTTTGATTTATCTGAATGACAACGGAACTCAAAGTCGCAGCGCATCCCAAATATTCAATGCCGGCATGCGCGGTTATAAAACCCAAATGTACGAGGGGGGCCATCGAGTCGGCTGTTTTATCCGATGGCCGGACGGCAAACTCAAACATGGCACGGATGTAAACGACCTAACTACGGTCCAGGATATTTTTCCAACGCTGATCGAGTTTTGCAAAATAGACAAGAAACTGGATGGAGATGGAGTGAGCCTGGCTGATGTTCTGACCGGATCTCAAACCAAACTGGAGGACAGAAAATTAATAATACAGTATTCCTTCCAGGAAACTTCCGGAACACCATGGAACCGGGCCATTGTGCTGTGGAACAAATGGCGATTGGTAGGTCCACACCAATTGTACGATTTAAATACAGACCCTCATCAAAACAGAAGCGTAATCCATGAATTTCCAGAAGTTGCCCAGCAAATGCGGGATCATTATAACAATTGGTACCGGGAAGTCCGCCCGGTTTACGAACAGCCCAGGTACATCCATATTGGAAACTCCAATAACAATCCAGTCATAATGTACGGCAACGACTGGCAGGGTGGTTATTGCGATAACCCCGGCAACCTGATAGCCGCCAACACCAGCGGGTATTGGGATGTAGTGATCGAAGATGCGGGTAGCTACGAAATCGAGTTACGGAGATGGCCGCAGGAAACGGGACTGGCTTTGACAGCTAGTGTTGAAAAAGCGGGTGCCAAGGCCTTGGAGAACTTTTCTGGAGAAAAATTCGGAGGACGGCCCATTCATTCCGCTATGTTGAAAATTGCGGATTTTGAACAGTCAGTAACTATTTCGGCTGATCAACAATCAGTAAAATTCAAAACCGAACTGAGTCCTGGCCGAACAAAACTCGAAACGCTGTTCGCCGATAAGCCGGGCATGCCGCTTTGCAGCGCGATTTACGTGAAAGTCACCAAGCTTTAGTTCAGGGCATGCAGCAAATCAGCTGACCATGTAGCCACGGATCCGTAAACAGTTAGGCAGTTATCAGTTGGCAGTTGGCAGTTGGCAGTTCCAGTTATTAGCTCCGGTTAACAGCTTGCAGTTATCAGTAAGCTGTTAAACCATGCAGATTAATGAATCAACAAATAAACAAATCAACTTTGCGATTCTTTGGGATCCTTTGTGAATCTCTGCGTTATAGCCTATTCGATCATTGAAGGAGGCATAGGGCATATGGCAAAGCGAACGGCGAAGGGCTAAAAGCCAAGGGCAACAGACACCTTACTCTCCAGTATAATCCGGATTAGGTTCCATCATTTGCGCGTTGACATCTTGCCTCCAGTGGCGAAGCATATTCCTCAATTCCAGAACTTTCTCAGGCTCTTTTTGGGCGAGGTCGTGCTGTTCCTCGATATCTTCCTTCAGGTTAAATAATTGTACGCTGTTGTTTTCATAGTACTCGAGCAGTTTATAATCTCCACTCCTCACTGCCCCTCCGGGACTTTGCTTGCCGTGATTGCTGTAATGAGGGAAATGCCAGTAAATGGCTTCGCGGTCGAGGTCTTTTTCTCCCTTAACCAAAGAAGCGATACTCACCCCATCAAGTTCCATTTCCTCAGGCAGGGGCAACCCAATTATATCCAGGATGGTTGGGAAGAAATCCGTACTGATGACCGGCACATCGCATTCGATTCCCTTCCGGCCTTGGGAAGGCCACCTGACGATCAGCGGTTCACGGATTCCACCTTCATACAACCAGCCTTTGGCACCTCGCAGCGGTAGGTTGGATGTTGCGTAAGCCTCGTCCAATTGATCATCTGCAATGACCCGATCCGGATTTCCAAAATTCGCGGCAGACATTCCTCCATTGTCTGAAAAGAAAATCACCAGCGTATTTTCCTCAATTCCCAACTCCTGTAGTTTGGCAAGCACCCTACCTAAACTTTCATCCACACTTTCTACCATGGCGGCGAACTGGGGGTTGTCCTGAACTTGCTTGATTCTGACTGTCTGATTGGGGAAGACCTTATGTTCCTTATAAGCTGGCTCTTTCAAAAGGCTGTTCAATTCCTCTCGTGTTAAAGTAGGCTCAGCATCCGGATTCCCCTCCAAGACAAATTCTTCACTTTGCGAAGTAGGTAATTGGGTCAGTTTTTCCTCGTATTCTTCTACCAAATCCTGGCGGCCCTGAATGGGATCATGCACCGCAAAATGAGAAAGGTAGAGAAAGAACGGCTTGTCTTTGTTTGCTTCAATATATTTAAGTGCTTCATCGGTTAATCTATCGGTTAGATAGTCCCCTTCTGAATCTTCCAGCCCTTCCAGCCCAAAAGGTGCGTGATAGCCCAGATTCGGACAGCATTTGTACCATTTCTGGGGAACCTGCACATCAAAGCCATGCTGCAACGGTCCCGACGGCTCTTCCCCAAGATGCCATTTCCCGAAAATCGCAGTGCTGTATCCATGGGCTTTCAATGCCTCGGCAATGGTGGTTTCTTCAAAAGGCAAATGTTGGTTGATATCCGCGTTCAAAAACCTTTGGAAGGGGTACTCTTTGCGGCCCGGCAGCCAGTCGGTTAGATGAAGAGTTGCCGGATACTTGCCGGTTAGAATGCTGGCCCGGGTAGGCGAGCAAACATGGCATGTCGCGTAGGCACTGGTAAACTTTACGCCCTGGTCTGCGAATTGATCAATGTTAGGTGTTTTATAAAACGTGCTTCCGTAACATCCCACGTCAGTCCAGCCCATATCGTCAACCAGGAAAAAAACGACATTCATTTTCTCGGTTTCAGGTGCTTTTTTTTCGGCACAGCCAATCAAAAAAATGCCGGTAAGGGCAAATATGTAAAGTGAACGGAGATTTGCGGGCTTAAACTGTAATCTTCTCGCTGTAGAAGTTTCATTCCGGTAAGATTCAGATTTCATATTCATTCGGATCCGCATTTGAGTAGAGAGCAAAAGTGCAACTTTTATCTTTCAATTTTAAATCTTAGACCTTCACAGCTAGAACTAAACCGTAAGGGGGGGTGCCGAAATCCAGGCCAAGGAAATAGTTCGAATTAGACACGGTCGGTGGAAAAGGGTACAAGGTACCAAGCACAAGATCTGTCAAAACCCAAAATAGCATTGACCGGTTATTGTAAACCATTTGAAGTTATCTATATTGATATTCGGTTGCCAGACCGAGGGGACTCTGCGGTCAACTCTGTTCACTTACAGATAATCAGGCACTTTTCATTTGCGTATTCGGGAGGCTAAAAAAGAAGAAACCTTCCCGGCGTGACCCGGGGTCTCTTGATCAAAAACTGGAGGCCGTCTTAAGTTGGAGATCCCGGCTCGGCGGCCGGGAATGACCCTGCAATACAACCATTTCAAGTTATCTATATTCATGTTCGGGTTGCCAGACCGAGGGCCGACGAATCCGAATTAAGATGGACTGAGTAATAAGTACAATGTATTAAGTATGTTCTAAATTTAGACCATGTTATCAAGGTGGAAATTATGACCACCTTAATCGCCCTTATTTCAAATGATACGAATCATGAAAAAACCTACTCTCAAGAGGGCAGCCTCGTCACGTAGATCATTCTTAAAAAAGAGTGCTGTAGCTTCCTCCTTTTTCATTGTACCCCGACATTTCTTAGGCGGTTTAGGATTTACAGCTCCTAGCGATCAATTGAATTTAGCCGCAATTGGTGCTGGAGGAAAAGGTAGAAGTGACATCTACAATGCCTCGGTAAATGACCGGGAAAGAGTCGTGGCCCTTTGTGATGTCGACTTTTCGGGAACTGCTGCCCGCTCCGTCGAGAATTTTCCTACCGCAAAAATTTATCACGATTATAGAGTGATGGTGGAGAATGAAAAAGACATCGATGGTGTCACGATATCCACTCCCGATCATGTCCATGCACCTGCCGCGAAATTTGCCATGGAAAGAGGAAAACATGTCTACGTACAAAAACCCATGACCCATAATATTCGGGAGGCAAGAATACTTACCGAAATGGCCAGAGATAATAAAATTGTCTCGCAGATGGGAAATCAGGGAGGATCGAATCCCTTATTGAATATGGTTCAGGGATGGGTGGATTCAGATGTACTGGGTAACATATATAAAGTGCAGGTCTGGACGAATCGTCCGGTTTGGCCACAAGGTTTTGCGATGCCTCGACCCGATGAAAGTCTCAAGCCCAAAGATTTACACTGGGACCTATGGTTAGGACCTGCCCCGGCCATTCCGTTTACTCCTAATTTACATCCATTCAATTGGAGGGGTTGGTGGGAGTATGGCGCCGGGGCCCTAGGCGATGTAGGTTGTCACTTAATAGACATTCCTTTCAGAACCTTAGGATTAAGATACCCTAAGGATGCAGAATGCAGTGTTGGTTCTGTGTATACGGAGATGTGGAAACCTGACTATCATCCGGAAGGATGCCCTCCTTCTTCTTATATAACCCTGCACTTTGACGCTACTGACAAGAGTAAGACACCCATAGAAATGACTTGGAGTGATGGAGGTATTAGACCCTCTCATCCGGATCTGATTCCTGCCAATCAGGACATCGGCGGCACTGAAAGTAAGAATGGAGTCTTGATGATAGGAGAAAAAGGAATAATTTCTACCAACATCAACGACAGTGCGCCACTAATGCCCAAACTGTATCTAAATGACGGAACCACGGAATTTGGTCCTGAAGTGGAAGTCAAGGAAGAGCCCGAATATGGTCATCAACGAAAATGGGTGGACGCGTGTAAGGCGGGCTTTAATTCCCCTGAACACCAGGCCCTAACATCTTCCTTTGATTATGCAGGTCCAATGACCGAAACCGTCTTAATGGGAAATTTGGCTATTCGTAGCTATATGCTAGGCAAAGAAGACAATCAGGGTAAAATTAAGTTTTTCGCTCGTAAGAAACTTTTATGGGATGGTGAGAACATGAGAATTACGAACCTCGAGGAAGCGAATCAATTTGTGGGAAGAACCTACAGGCCAGGTTGGGAAGTCTAAAGGCAGCGGCAAAGGGCAAATAGCACAGGGAAATGAAGACCTTTATCCCAGTTTTAAAGTGCCTGATTATCTGCAAGATACAAAGAGTTATAATTGGCGCGCGGAGGTTTACACAGAGGAAGTTGAGGAAAAACCCTCATTCAGTAGTCAATTGTCACCCTTAACCTGCAATTTCTCAGCTATCTCTTAGATTCCTTTGGCTGAATGACCCGATTGCAATAGATTTCTTTTTATGAACCGCATAAATTCAGAACTCATTCTAACCACCATACTGTCGACGTTGACCATCGTTTCTTTAGGTATCGTTTCATGCCAGCCTGAAGCTACAAAGGTTCCGATTACAGAGGAATTAGGAACGACCTGGGAAGCCGGTTTACCAGTACCCAAGACAGTAGTTCGATCCACCCGAGCATTTAGAGAACGCCTGCTGTCTGATCCCCACCGGCCGGCTTACCATTTTGTTATTCCCGAAGATTTCGGTAGCGCCATGGATCCAAACGGTGCCTTTTACCACAATGGGCGGTATCACCTCATGTATTTGTATCGGAGAGAAGGAAGTGGAGGCGCGGGCCATTCCTGGGGCCACGTATCCAGTGCGGACCTGCTGCATTGGCGCCATCACCCGGATGCCCTGGTGCCCAGCCAGGAATTGGTTGAAATTCTCAGTGGGGGAGCTTTTGTTGACCAAGAGGGAAATGCAACGGTCACCTACTGGGAATATATCGCTGACGAAGCCAAAAGGAACGAAGTTCTAAAAAGCGGCAGCCTTGGCATTGGCATCGCCCGAAGTTCCGACGAACATTTTGACACCTGGACCAAAAGTCCGTCCAACCCGGTCATCAAATCAAATCCTTTTGGGATTACCATGGTTAAAGATCAGGACGGGCCGGAGATAGTGGCCGGCTCGATGGACCCTACCAATATTTGGGTCAAGGATGGCAGATATTATATGGCAGCTGGCAATGGGCAAGTATTGTGGGCTTATGGCAGGGAAGCCGACGCGCCGTCCGAATTTAAAGGAGATCATCTGTATTTGTACGCCTCGGACGATCTGAACACCTGGGAATACATCCATGAGTTTTATGAGCGCGACCCTGATTGGACCGAGGACAACGAGGATAATTCGTGCCCCAGCTTCCTACCGTTGCCTTCCAGTCCTGATGGTGGGGAAGCCAGTGGGAAGCATTTGCTTTTGTTTATCAGCCATAATAAGGGATGTCAGTATTATATCGGCACTTACCGGGATGATAAATTTTATTCTGAGAAGCACGGCAGGATGTCCTGGGAAGACAGGGATTATTTCGCCCCGGAGGCGCTGATTGATAAGGTTGGCAGACAGATAATGTGGGCCTGGATCAAAGAGAGAAATACGGATGATATTAGAAAAAATTGGGACCGGAATTATTATGGCTGGGTTGGAACCTATTCGTTGCCCCGGTCCCTCTGGCTGGGAGAAGACGGCACGTTGCGCATGAGACCGGTGAAGGAACTGGCGGGTCTTCGGTACAATAAAAAAGAGCGAAACGACATTACAATTGAAGCCGATTCGGAAATTGAACTCGCTGATTTCGGCACCGAACTTATGGAACTGGAAATTACCTTAGACCCGGGAGAAGTGGACCAGGCGGGAGTGGTTGTAGGCGTTTCCGAAGATGGAAGGGAGCAAACCACGATATTTTACGACGCATCAAGTACGGAACTGGTTCTGGATGCGAACCAATCCGGCATTGACTCCGAATGGGAAAACCTGGAGCGAGCGCCATTTGAACTAAAAACCGGCGAGTCTCTGGTGTTGCGCGTTTTTGTAGATAAATCAGTTATTGAAGTATTCGCCAATGACCGACAGGCAATCGGCCGCCAGGTCTTTCCCAAACTGGGAGGCCGTGGAGTGAAACTTTTCGCCAAAGGAGGTGAGGCGCAGGTCGCAATCGTAAGGGCCTGGGAGATGATGCCATCAAATCCGTACTGAAGGCATGGAGCTAAGAGCATGGAGCAGAGCGCAGAGACTCGGTCCGACCGCTAAGGGCAGCCTTGAGGGTTGCGAGTCGGTCTGATCGGTGGTTTTTGGTACTCCCTTTTGAGGCACGTGAACAGCGAGCAAAGAGCACAGGGCAGGGAGTGAATCAGCGGACCAGTTGGCCATGGATTAGCAACCAGTAAAGCAGTAGAATAGTAAACCGGTAAAACAGTAGAATAGTAAACCGGTAAAACAGTTATGAAGCGACTACGAATCAACTTGCGAATCTTTGGGCTCCTTGACGAATCTCTGCTTTAGAGCTACTGGTTAGATGACTGAAGGAATGGTTGAGGAGGTTCAGTGAGTTGAGGAATGTCCCCTTTTTGACCATCGAGTAGGTGAGCAACCTGAAGATCCCTGATTAGTGTTGACCACTTTTGGTTAATAATTCATCATTAAATATGGACAATGAAGGTCTTCGGTTAATTGGCAACAAGGACCAGTCCTTTTCAAAATCCATGGGTGAAACATCGTTTAAGTTTTCATGGGTTCTTTTTTGATTATAATGGTCAACCGCTCTTTTGACATACCTTTTCAGTTGATAGAAATTGGTCGGCTTCCAGTAATGCAAATATTCTTCTTTCAAGGTCCTGTGAAAGCGCTCTGCATACGCATTATCCTGAGCGGTTAGCCCCATGCTGATATCACATCGGTTGGATTTTAGTAGGTCTACATATTCTTCGTAGATGTATTGACCTCCTCTGTCGGAATGATGGATCCGGGGAGGGGGATGATCTTTCAAGGCAATGAGCAATGCCTTTACGTTCGCTGTAGCCCGCATATGATCCGATACCTGGTAGCCTACTATTTTTCGGGTATAGACATCCAGAATAAAGACCCCGTAATAAAACCGGTTTCCCACTTCTATGAAGGTGATGTCTGATTGCCAGACCGTTGAAGGAGACGTTAGTTCAAATCCTTTGATCAGGTTTGGATAATAAAGCTTCGAAGCCCGGGTAGTTCGTTTATAGTTCTTGGCTCTTCTCAAACGGTAACCAAGACTCATTAAAAGGTCTACAAAGCGATCTCTGCCGATAAATCCGGGTTTTAAGGTCCGGTACATTTTTTCCACCCCACAACCAGGATGTTCCTGGCGTATCCCATCAGCTTCCAGGACCAGCTGTTCTACCTTTTGATCAAAGACAGCTTGCCTGGTTGCATACTGATGTATTGCCTGTTTGCTGATTCCTATGGCACGATAGAGCTGATTCATCGAGAAATTTACTTTCCTTTGGTTTTTCCGGAACCAGTTGATTGTGGGGTGTCGAAGTTTTTTTTCAGATCGATATCCAATTCCTCCTTGGCCAGATCGATCATCTTTTCGTAATAATCAATCTTGATCTGTTTTTGACCTACCACACGTTCCAACTCCTTAATCCGTTTTTCTAAATCGTTAACCTTTGATGTAGTGCTTTTTTTCATCTCCAGAATTCGATAGCCTCTCTCGTTAAAGGTAGAGAATTTGTAGATCCAACGGTAAATGTTCGCGTTGTTGATCCCATGAAGTTTCTCCAGTTGAGGGACACTGTACTTTCCACTTTCAAATTCCGTAACAATGGCCCGCTTCAATTCATCACTGAATACTCGCTTCTTTCGAATGGCTTTTTGGGTTGCTTTCATATAAGTCGATCGTTTAAAAAGTGGTCAACCTATATCAGGGACGTACAGCCTGTATTAGGAGGCCGAACTGGGATTCATTCAGGGCATTTACAACCTCTATTGGATGAGATGAGCGAAGTGATTGCCTCCGATCCAGGGGCCAATTGGTAGGGAGTCTAAAGGACTATGAAGAAGCTTACGGAACAAACGGTGCTCAAGTGGCTGGAGAAGGTCAAGGATCCAGAGATCCCGGTGTTATCGTTGATCGATCTGGGCGTGATTCAATCAGTGACCATCGATCACAACTCTAGGGTAAAAGTGGAACTGACCCCCACGTTCGCTGTCCTGCCATGGACCATATGGTAAACGAGGTAAAACAGGTCCTTTCCCGGAAAAAAGTGGACCACCAGGTAAATGTCTCCTTTGCAAAGCCCTGGTCCACAAATGACATAACTCCCAGGGGTAGGAAGGCGCTCAAGGAGTTCGGTCTGGCACCCCCCAATAAATATAGTGTTGCAGTGGATTTAGATACTGTTCAGCAGGCGACTTGCCCATTTTGTGAGAGCCCTGATACCGAAATGCGATCTCCATTCGGACCTACTCTGTGCCGTTCACTTCACTACTGTAATAGCTGCAAACAAGCTTTTGAGCAGTTTAAGCCCATCTGATAGTATCAGGGTCTTTTTACTTCGAAAAAAACACTGTCGCTATTGAAGGCGGTAAAAATTCCAAGGCCGTTTTCCACATTGCTAGGAGGTTCGTTGAGGCTCCTGGAATCCTGATCTATGTTTTCGAACAGATCCGCGTATTCTTGATTCACCTTAAATACCTTGACTCGATAAAGGCCATACTGTTCCAAGGTAACGCCTCTGATTATTTGGAAATCATCTTGTATCGGTTCAGATACAAATCGAAAGTTATTACCGCTAAAGCCTTGGAAACTTTCGTCCGTGACGATTGGCACCGGATTTTCTTCCACGTTCTCAACCAAGACATAATAATAATCCCCCGAAAGATTGTCCCACTGCTACTGGCTCTTGATGATTCTCCTGGCCTCAGTTCCGGATGGGGTAGAAACGGATACCAAATAAACCCCATCCGAGAGGTTGCTGATATCGACATCGGTACGGTGAAGCCCAGGTTCCTTCTGGCCCCTATAGATCGTTTGAACCAAGTGACCATTCTGATCCATAACCTGAATCAGCACCTGACCCACTTGCAATACCACATACTCCAGGGTGGAATTCTGGAATGAGGGATTAGGATAAATCCGAAGATTTGATTTTAATCCTATTTGTTTGGGATCCTTGTCAGGATTCAGAAGCAGGAAACGCAGATGTCTATGCCCTCCCAAGTGTCTCACCCGGCCCAAACTTCCCCTTCTTAGTTGTCCAGCTGGAAAGTCATGTCCTACCAACGTCTCTATATCCTCCCTCCACTCAGGTCGCTTTTCTCTTATATTGGCAAATGAAGCTTCAATGGTCTGAATGTGATTGGTAATTATGTTCTCTGCCAAAGTCAGAATTCGATCCAGCTCTTGTCGCTGAAGGCGGTTAGCCTCCGGATCCCACTTTCGGATCTCCAATCGCTTCCTTTGCAGTGATTCACCTCGAGGACGGAGTTCTGCCATTCGCTCCCGCAATTCCTGAACCTGCGCCTTTTCGAACCCGGTTAACTCAACCTCCAACACTTTTCTTTCCGCCTGGATCACCGGCAGCACATTGGCTGAGACATACTTGTGGACCTTTTGACGAACATTCGATAGCTCTCTGATTTTTTGGAATCCTGATAACGTAATAGCAGCCATCAAAACCAGTCCAAGGCCGATAAGGCACTGCCTCACCAGCCTCCAATATCTTGTTTCTTTTCTTTTCATGTTCTAATTAATTTTTACCTCATAAATGTTCGCAAAAAAACTTCAATAGAAAAAAAACTTCAACCAAGAAATCCATAGGCTCAACCAATGCTCTGATTTCCAGGCAACGTTACCTCCCACCAAAAGCCCCTCTATTGCCAGCCCTCCTTCTGATTTCATCCTTCATCTGGATATAGCCCCGCCATTGCCGATGGTCCAGTATTTCCAGGAACTGTGCATTTTGCCTATCGATTATATCGCGGGTCGCTGCCCTCAGCTCAGCACGATCCAATTTATGCCGGACCTCATTTAACCGATCGCAGGCCGTCAAATTCACTTCACCGACTAATTCAGTTTGTTTCAGATCGAGACTGAGTTCCTCCTCCATCAGCGCGGTGATCCTGGAAGCTCTTTCCTCGACGTCGGTTCCTGGATTTTGCACCAGGGCAAATCTTATAGTATTCATAAGCTTCGTTTTAAGACTTGTTTACTCATTAAATCGAATATCATAAGGCAACAGTTGCACGCAGGATGATAGGATTCAACCAACCTAGGTCAAGTCTATACCAATCATGCCGGGAATTCTATTTTGGGTTGCAATGCCCCTAATTGATTGGTTCGATGGTTTGGTTGAGCAACAATAGTGAGTGGTTGAAAGGGAATTGATGGACGTTTATCAAAGGGCTATATTGGGGCATGGACCCTAATAGTCTGCCGCGACAAAACCTCCGGACCATTTTGATTCATGCGACTTTCTGGATCGGCTACTTTGTGTTGCTCGTATTTGGATTTTCTTCCCGGATGGAATATGAAACCGCTTTGGCAGGAAGCCTCTTGATCCTAACTCCCCAGGTGTTGCTGGTTTACCTTCATATGGAGTTTTTTGTACCCAGCTTCTTGATGTCTAAGAAATATGCAGAATTTGCTTTCTTTTTGATCTTGACGCTGGTAGTTTCCTACCTTATTCTGGATTTTATAAACAGCAATTTCTTTACCCCGGAAGATGTATTCCGACCGAGTGGCAGATTCCGGCAATTTGACCGGCCCCCAGGACATCGGCCCTTCAATCCTGCACGCGGGATTACCTTTCTCAGTTTTCTGGTCACAGTTGCGCTGCTGTTGTTGTCCACAGCATACAAGGCTTCTCAAATCGCCTTCAAAAAGGACCGTGAAGCTTCAGAACTGAAATCTCAAAAGCTGGATGCAGAATTGAAATTTCTAAAGTCCCAGATAAATCCCCATTTCCTGTTTAACTCGCTCAACAACGTATATACGCTTTCCAAGTTAAAATCGGATAGTGCCCCTGAAATGATCCTGAAGCTTTCAGAAATTCTTAGATATCTGCTCTATGATTGCAGCCAGGACAAAGTAGCGCTGGGAAAGGAAATTGCTTACATTCGAAATTACATCGAGTTGCAAAAGCTTAAGGATCAAGAGGTTATTAACATTAAAGCCGACTTCAGTGGAGTAGATGAAAAGCTGATGATCGCCCCGATGTTATTCATACCCTATATTGAGAATAGTTTCAAACACAGCAAGTTTGAAGACCTGACACAGGGTTGGATCCAAATGAGCTTGAGACAACAAGATCACGAATTAACCTTCGAGATTTCCAACAGCGTACCCCCTCTGTCGTTCCCTAAGGACAGGCAATCCGGTATTGGGCTGGACAACGTGCGCCGACGCTTGGAATTATTGTACCCAGATAAGCACAATCTAAATATGTCACAATCTCCTACCGATTTTTCGGTAGTTCTTAAAATCGTAGTATGAAAATTAGATGCCTGATTGTAGATGACGAGCAGCTGGCCCGGGAGTTATTAGAAGAATACGTCGGCAAACTCCCAAACCTGGAAATTGTCAATAAGTGTAAGAATTCGATGGAAGCAATTGAATGTCTTCAGGAACAACAAATCGACTTGATGTTTCTTGATATTCAAATGCCCGACCTTACTGGGGTTGAGCTATTGAAAACTGTAAATCATCAACCCATGGTAATTTTTACCACGGCTTACTCTGAATATGCTATCGAGGGCTATCAATTGGACGTTGTGGATTATCTTCTCAAGCCCTTTTCGTTCGAAAGATTTGTTCAAGCCACCAACAAAGTAATGGATCTGCTTAGATTGAAAAAAAAAGGAGTCTCCCAATCTGGGCAACTTCCGGACCGAGACAACTTCATCACCGTAAAAGGAGATCGCAAAATCTACAAAATACGGCTTAAGGACATCCTGTACATCGAAGGGTTGAAAGAGTATGTATCATACTATACTGCGACCGAGAGGATCATTATTTTGCAGTCATTGAAAAGCCTGGAAGAATCCCTTCCTGCTAATCAATTCATAAGAATTCACAAATCCTATATCGTTTTGGTTAACCGGATCAGGCGGGTTGAGAGTAACCAAATACTTTTAGGAGATCAAAAGCTACCGTTGGGAAAAAGCTACAAGGAGAATGTTATGAAGAAAGTTTTTAATGTCAATTAAGTTAATGCTCCCAACCTCGTGACGACAATACCGTAATCTAAAGAAGCGAACTAACATCATAATAGCTACCTTTGTAGGCTTGATTGTACATCCAAATGGTATGGACCATTTGGTTATGGAAACCCATCAATCGCAGCAGCTATGGCACACCCTACTTTTCGGCTGATCGCAGCTCTTGTCTTCTGTTCCGTCATGGCCGGTTGCAGGATAGATCCTGAATCGAAAAGAGAGGTTTCCGCCTCCGGGATGGACTCCATTGTCACGGCTTACAGGGTCACCACCGATTCGGTAGTCTCTTCCTGGGACCGAATGATCATCGATGATGACGAAAAGTTATTTCACATCAAAAGGCTACTGGAGGAGGTGACTTATACCGGGCATTTTGATCCGGTGGTCATGGACTCCTTCATGACTAAACATTCCGCTCTGGTTGCATTAAGGTATGACCAGAAGAGTATGGCGGATTCGGAACTAATTGATGAGTATGACGCTCTGACCTCTGAATTAATTAATGAGGTCACCACGTTCGCTAAAAGGCATCCTGACTATAACAAGTATCCACTCATGGAGGAACTCATCATGGATATTATGGAAGCCGACAACAGAGTTCTGCTACACCGAATCAAGTACGATAACTTCTGTCGCGAGTTTAATGTTCTTATCGCATCGCAAAAGTCCCTTCTGAGGTCCTCGGGTGAGACTGAACTGGACGAAATGGCTCTCTTTACTCTCTCGGAGTAAGACTCTTATTAACTAAGTCCCAAAACCCAATCCGCAGTAAATCCGGAACAAAACAAACTCCAAACGTCAATTGATCTGATAGATTGAATCTATTAGATCTAAACTTGATTTTTGGTTCAGTTGTTTAACTGGAATTCAGGATTTGGAATTTTCCGATTAGCCTTCAGCCTTCTTGGCGTCGGACACCACAACCATGGTGACCCCACCTTTCTCGGACTTTTTGCCCTTCACTTCGGCCTTTTCTCCTGCCAATTCGGTCAAAGTCTCAGCTTTTTCACCTGGCACCAGGACAACGACATCTCCGGCGTCAGTCAATAAGCCCATAGGCTTACCACCTCTGATGCAGGATTTTGCGCATCCTGCATGATCCGGACCTTGAGATCCGTTGGCAATGTAGCAATCAAGATCCACAACCTCACCAACCCAGGTGCCTTCTTGTGCGAAGCTTGATGTTACAAGCATTACGCTACAAATCAGAATTAGACCATTAATCAATAACTTATGCATAATTGTAATTTTGGTATAACACTTTAAATATAAGCAATTAAAAGCTGAGATGTAAAACTTTGATTAAATCCGTTATAGAGAATCAAGTTCTTTCTGTACAAAACTGATGAGCTCCTTTATATAATTCCGGCTGAAATTGAATTGTATATTGGCTGCCTGGTAAACGTCACCGATGGAACGTGTGTATCCTAATTTCAGAGCATTCAAGTAATCCGCAAGCCCCTTCTGTTCGTTCTGGCGATAATTCTTCCAAACCGCAATGGCCCCTAATTGTGCAAATCCATATTCGATATAGTAAAAGGGCACCTCAAAAAGATGAAGCTGGCGCTGCCACATATACTTCTTGTTTTTTTCCAATCCTTCCCACGAGGTTACATCATCTGTGAATGTCTCCGTAATCAGCTGCCAGGAATTTTCCAGTTGCATCAAGTCGTGATCAGGGTTCTCATAGATCCAATGCTGAAACTTGTCAATTGTGGCTACCCATGGTAGGGTCTCTATTATCTGCTCCAAATGTTGACGTTTGGCCCGTCTTAAGTCATCTTCATTGTCAAAAAACAGATCCCAATGATCCATGGTCAAAAGTTCCATGGACATGGACGCCAGTTCCGCTATTTCGGAAGGTGTATTTTGGAAATCCACTAATTCAAGATCCCGGGTTAGGAACGAATGCACTGCATGGCCTCCTTCATGGAGAATGGTTACCATATCTCTTAAGGTGGAGGTGGCATTCATGAAAATAAAAGGAATACCCATTTCGGCCAGAGGATAATTATAACCTCCGGGAGCTTTTCCTTTTCGGGACCCCAGATCCAGGTGATTAATTTGTTGCATCACCTTTAGGCACTCCCCCAGAAAAGGATCCAGACGACTGAAACAAGCAATGGTATTCGCGATAAGGTCATCGGGATTCTTAAATGGTTTGAGGGCCGCCTTGCCGGTCGGGTCCACAGCTTTGTCCCATGGTCGAAGCGTCGCCAGGCGCAATTGCTCTTTTCTAGATAGGGAAAGGTCTTCGAGAAGCGGCACTACTTCCTTGTGAATCGAATTATGAAAATCGAAGCAATCCTGGGGTCCATAGTCAAATCGACCTAAGGCCGTGAACATGTAATCCCTGAAATTTTCAAAATCGGCATTCCGGGCCATTTGGTGACGCAACCCAACCATATTGCTGAACAAATCATCAAGCTCGGCGTGGTCCTGAAGTCTCCGATCGGCTATTTTACAGTACACTTCCTCCCGCACCCCTCGATCTGTAGACTGAAGATAAACGGCAGCCTGCTGCAGTGTTATTTCACGATTCTCCACAAATGCGGTCATGGCACCCACAATCCCCGAATACTTCTGAGCCAATGTTTGCAATTCAGTCTTTAGAGGAATGTTGTCGGCCCTAAAAATTTCGATTTCCTTCTTTACGCTCCGAATCAATATCCGGTACTCCTCGTCTTCCAATTCGTCCGCGTATCCCGAGTCCAGGATTTTGCGATTCAGCTTGTCTGAGAAGGGAGCTATTTTAGGCTCAATCTGAGTAATAAAAAATTGGTAGCGCTCTGAGAATTTTTCGTCAGCGGTATCACAAGTCATTCGAATGTAGCGCCAGCCTAAATCCTCCGACACCATGGCTTCCAATTCGCTGCGATCTTTTAACCAAGATCTCAAACCCTGCACCGAATTTAATTCCCTGGCCAATAGCTCCTGGTAGAAGGGCTTGAGTTGTTCCCAGTCCTTTATCTCAAAATTTTCGGGGAGAAAACCCCTTTTCTTCTTTTCAGGGATATGTATCATTTCTTAATCAATGAATGAATTAGTGGTGAATTAAACCGTTACACGAAGTTTCAGGAATAATCCAAAGTTCCACAAAACCCCAAGGCTTAGCCATTGTCTATTGTCTGCGGAGTGAAACTGGGAATGGTAATTGTTTTCTGTTCTCTGTTTTTCGGAGAAATTCAACCAATCATTCCATCATTCACTCATTCATTAGTACATCAGCCTATTTCAATCACAACATTGTCAGTTATAGGATGACCAACGCAGTTGAGAACATAACCCTGATCCTTTTCCGATTGAGACAATCCCTCCTCTTCGTCCATTTTAACCTTACCAGACAGAAGTTTTCCTCGACAAGCCGTGCAGAGTCCGCTCTGACAGGAAAACGGTAAGTCGATCCCCAAATCCAGCCCGGTCTCGAGGATGGTCGATTCCGGCTCCACGGTAAATTTGTGCCGCTTCCCATCGTATACCACCACAACCTCCCGAGCCACCAGGTCAAGGTCTTTTGTTGCATCTTCTTTCCGGTCCATAGTACCTTGGACAAAACTTTCCTTGAAGATCCTATCCGGTGGAATGTCGTTGGAAACCAGTAGGGTCTCCACATTCTTCATCATACCCTCCGGGCCACACATTAGATAGGTAGTGTTCTCAATCCCCCAGTCCGGGATCCTTTCAAGGAGTTTTTTAAGCATCTCATCGTTCAGCAGGCCGGAGGGACCCTGCCAATTTACCGGTGCGTTGTCCAAAACATGAATTACATGAAATCGACCTTCAAAACGAGTTTGGATCTCGTCGAGTTCGTTCTTGAAAATAACGGAATCAATATTTCGGTTACAGTAGATTAGGGAGACTATACTGTTGGGTTCTTGGTTTAGTGTAGATTTTATTAGGGACATGAAAGGTGTGATTCCACTACCACCTCCAAACATCAAAATATGCCGCTTGTTTTGATTGGAGTACTCAGTAGTAAAATGTCCCATGGGCTCCATTATCCTTAGCTGGTCACCCGGTTTGAGCTTATCGTTCAGATAATTGGAAACCAAACCACCTTCTACTCTCTTGATAGTTACTCCCAGGTTGGAGTCAACAAATGGCGAAGTACACAGTGAATAGGCCCTGCGAACTTCTTTCCCCTCAATATCTAAAATCACTGTAAAAAACTGGCCCGATTGATATTCAATCCTGGTTTCAGGCTGATCGAAATAAACTGATATTGCATCATGCGTTTCCGAAATCACTTCAGTAACCTGAAGGTTGAAATAGTGACTCTTAGAATTCTCAGAATCGTCTTTCGTGGTTCGCCTGAATAGACTAAATGCCATTTTCATCTAAGTACAAAGACCTGTTTAGGAAGAAAGGTCAAATTTATTACACCTCGAACACAACTTGGCTTATCAGTTCCATTTTTTGCCAGGATTGGTCAAAAGGATTCTGATTTTGTAATTTTGAACCTAATCCTGCATCAATGGACCTTACAAGCTTAACCGCCATCTCACCAATCGACGGTCGATACCGAAAGCAATCAGCCTCTTTGAGCCAATACTTCTCCGAGTATGGGCTCATAAGACTTCGGGTGAAGGTAGAGATCGAATACTTTTTGGCACTTTGTGAACTTGGTTTGACGGAACTGAAAGAATTTCCCGAGCCCGAAATCCAACGATTGCGACAATTTTCGGACGCATTTGGCTTGCAAGAGGCACAGACAATCAAGGAAATAGAGGCAACTATCAATCACGATGTGAAAGCAGTTGAATATTTTCTAAAGAATCATTTCGAAAGTACCGGAATTGGTCGGTTCAAGGAGTTTATACATTTCGGACTAACATCTCAGGACATTAACAACACCGCCATTCCAATGTCCCTCAAAATGGGTCTGGAGGAGGAAATTTTACCAAAACTATTGAGCCTGGACCAAAGCCTGACGACACTGTCCGATGAGGGGGAGAATATTCCAATGTTGGCACGAACTCACGGGCAGCCTGCTTCCCCCACTTTTTTGGGTAAGGAAATACTGGTTTTCAAAGAAAGATTAAGTAAGCAATTGGAGCTGCTAAGAGGGGTGCCCTATTCAGGGAAATTTGGTGGCGCCACCGGCAATTTCAATGCCCATTTCTTAGCTTATCCTCAGATTGACTGGATCCTTTTTGGAAATGAATTCCTAATGGAAAAGCTTGGACTTAAGCGGAGCCATCCCACCACCCAGATTGACCATTACGATAATCTTGCCGCTTTGCTGGATAATCTCAAAAGGATCAATACCATTCTGATTGATTTTTCTCAAGACATGTGGCATTATGTTTCTCTGCAATATTTCACCCAGAAATTCAATGAATCGGAAATCGGATCCAGTACCATGCCCCACAAGGTTAATCCAATCGATTTTGAAAATGCAGAGGGCAACTTGGGATTGGCCAATAACCTCTTGGAGCATCTTGCCTCAAAATTACCGGTTTCCAGGCTTCAAAGAGATCTTACCGATTCCACTGTGCTGCGATCTTTAGGAGTCCCTCTAGCCCATTCTGTGATAGCGTATAATTCAACTATGAAAGGCATAGGTAAGCTAAACATAAACGTTGAGCGGATCCAGAAAGACCTGGATGAAAACTGGGCCGTGATTAGTGAAGGTATTCAGACTATCCTGCGCAAGGCCGGTTTTCCTGAACCGTATGAAGTACTGAAAGGACTGACTCGAAACAACACCACGGTGGATCAGAAATCGCTCCATGCTTTCATAGATTCTTTGGAAGTGACCGAGCAAATCAAAATTCAACTAAAGAGCATCACTCCATCAAATTATACCGGAATTTACTAGCCGGCGTAGTCACCAGTTCTGTAGCGACATTCGTCAATTCTCTTTTTGATCTTGGTTCTCCAGAATGGACCCCTGGTAAAGAACAGAATCGTCTTGACCCCGAAGTTATGGGATGCCCGTGTCCACTCATTTTCGTACCCGGGATCACCTTTGGTCAATGCCAGATATTCAAAGCCCATTTGGCGGGTAGCATCGGTAACGCACTTGTTCCCACTTAGAGTGCCCCGGGTATCCTTTTGGATCAAAAATCGAACACGCTTTCCTTCAGATGTATGGGCATCGTGATAAATTCGAACATCCTTATCCACGTTTTTTGTAGGCGACTCTGATTTTTGAAACGGCTCATCACCAATTTGAGTCTTTGCAGAATGGGCAAACAACATAAGCGGAATCCATATGCAGAAACGGATAAACATTCCAGAGCCAATTGATGGCAAATATACAGATTGCTTGAAGAACTCATCAGCGAGGTGATTTGGAACCACCAAAAGTCCAGGCCCCTGAGTAAATAACTACCAGAAAACGAGAACTAGGTGCTTTTCATATTATCGCATTGTGTAGAGCCCTTTAAATGCACAATTCGTAAATTTGCGGCTGTCAATTCAGGCTGAATGAAACACCTCTTTAGCTGGGCTCTTCGGTTTATTCCCAGGAAGTATCTTCAATTATACAGTGATCGCATTATCAGCCTGATAGGATTATTTTACCGTGGCCATGACGTAAAATGCCCAATCTGCTCCCACCGGTATCGGAGGTTTCTGCCTTACGGACGAAAATCAAGGCCTAATGCCCTTTGCCCAAACTGCCTGTCTCTGGAACGGCATCGGCTCATTTGGCTCTATTTACAGAGGCGAACCCGGTTCTTTGAGGAGCCTCAAAAGGTACTTCATGTAGCGCCTGAAGCCTGTCTGGCCCAGCAGTTTGAAACAAGAGCCAATTTGGATTACATCACGGCCGATCTGGAGTCCCCTTTAGCTAAAGTAAAAATGGACATTCACCAAATACCTTTCGGATCGGATACTTTCGATGTTGCCTTTTGCAACCATGTCATGGAGCACGTGGATGATGATATCAGAGCAATGAGCGAATTATGTCGGGTTTTAAAGCCGGGAGGTTGGGCTATAGTCCAAGTCCCATTTTTCAACCCGATTCCGGACAGGACCCTGGAGGACAAAAACATAACCAGCCCTCGTGACAGAGCACGAGTATTTGGGCAAGACGATCATGTAAGGCTGTACGGTAAAGACTACCCTGAAAGGCTCCGGGCCGGCGGATTCCAGGTGAAAGAAGAGAATTTTGTCCGGCAGCTGCCTCAAGAGGAGATTATTAAATATGCCTTACCGGCACACGACGTACTTTATGTGTGTCAAAAACCAACTGCCTGATGTTCTATTCGTTCATAATCCCGGTGTTTAACCGGCCTGAAGATATGGAGGATATCCTGGGGTGCCTGGCCTCACAAATCTACCAGGACTTTGAGGTAGTGGTCGTGGAAAGCGGTTCCTCGATCAAATCCGATCGAGTTGTGGAAAGTTTCATGGACAGGCTAAATGTCCGTTACTATTATAAAACGAATGAAGGCCAGGGTTTTTCTAGGAATTACGGCATGGAAAGGGCCCGGGGGGAGTATTTCGTAATTCTGGACTCCGATCTGAAATTAGATCCGGATTACCTGGATAATTTGGACCGGTCTCTAAAGGAAAATGAGCTGGATTCATTTGGAGGTCCGGATAGGGCGCATCCCTCATTTACGCCCATTCAAAAAGCTTTGGACTTTGTTCTGACCTCCGGAATAACCACCGGAGGAATGAGGGGCAATAAAAAGCACATCGGAAAATTCTACCCCAGGAGTTTTAACATGGGCTTTTCGCGTCAGGTATATGAAAAGACGAAGGGATTCAAACTTCCATACTTTGGGGAGGACCTGGAATTGAGTCGCAGAATTAATTCTCTTGGATTCAGCTCGGGCTTGATTCCAGAGGCCTATGTATATCACAAAAGGAAGAATGATTTCAAGAGTTTTTTCAATCAAATGTTTTTCTTTGGCCGCGCGCGGATAAATGTGTTTAAAATTTTTCCCGATACATTGAAGTTGGCCCATTTCTTTCCTACATTTTTTGTGTTTTACAGCGCTATGGCTGCGTTGATAATGATGTTTGATTTCAAGTGGGGCTTGCTGCTTTGGCTACCTTTGCTGTTATATCTGTTTATTATATTTTTGGGGGCCAGCATCAGGCACAGGAGTCTTAGAATAGGACTCCTCGCCCTGCCCGCGGTGTTAGTCCAAATTTACGGCTACGGCTTGGGATTCATCCGTGATTTCTGGCGAAGAGCAGTCCTCAAACGTGATTACGATATTCTAAACAATGAGTAAATGAAAATATTGATCCTGGCTGGCGGTTTTGGAACCCGGTTAAGTGAAGAGACGCAAGTTATACCTAAACCCATGCTCGAAATAGGCGGGAAGCCGATGCTCTGGCATATCATGAAAATTTACTCACATCATGGTTTTACCGATTTCATTATCCTGCTTGGCTACAAAGGATATGTCATTAAGGAATACTTTGCCAACTATTTTCTTCACCAAAACGATGTAACGTTCAATTTGCGAGATAATTCCTTTGAAATCCTGAATAATTATGCCGAGGACTGGAAGGTCACGCTCTTGGATACCGGACTGAAGACCATGACGGGTGGGCGCCTTAAAAAGGCCGTGGATCAGGTGAATAATGAGCCGTTTATGTTCACCTACGGGGATGGGGTAGCAGACATAAACCTTACTGAACTGGTCAAGTTTCATGAGTCGAAAGGAAAGCTCTTGACCATGACTTCGATTCAGCCCGAGGGACGATATGGGGCGTTGGCTATCGGCGAACAAGATTTAGTAACAAGCTTTCAGGAAAAACCAGCGGGTGAACAAGGCTATATCAACGGCGGCTTTTTTGTATGTCAGCCGGAAGTTCTGGATTACATCGAAGGAGATCATATCATGTTTGAGAGGCAGCCCATGGAAAAACTGGTCGAGGATGGACAACTTGTGACCTACTGCCATCATGGGTTTTGGCAATGCATGGACACTCAACGAGATAAGCGGCTTCTGGAAAAACTCTGGAATGAGGGGCAACCGCAGTGGAAAGTCTGGAATTAACCTAACGAATGGGTGGCAAACGCAAAGTTTTGATCACCGGGGGACTGGGGAACCTAGGCTCCTGGCTCACCGAACATTTCCTCGAAAACGACTACCAGGTTTGGACTTTGGCTAAGCATCATCGCCAAATGGCCGTTGACTTGTCCTACGATTTCATTCAGTGCGATATCACCAATTTCCAAGAATGCCAGGACAGTTTGAAGGACCATAGCTTTGAATTCATTATCCACACCGCTTCTGTTAATGACGGCTTTGTTGATAGATATTTTCAACTGGCTCATGCAGTAAATGTGCTGGGCACCCGCAATTTATTACAGGCTTTGCAGGACAGGCCCCCGCGTCACTTTTTATACTTTTCAACCTTCCAGGTTTACGGCAAATATAGTGGCGCGATTGACGAGGCCACTCCAACTGAACCTAATAGCGACTACGGCGCTACTCACTTGTTTGCCGAGTACCATATCCGGCAGTTCAATCTAAACCATGGTTTGCCCTTTACCATAATCAGGCTAACCAATAGCTACGGATGTCCTAAGGATTATAACTCATCAAAGTGGTACCTGATCCTGAATGATCTATCACGGTCGGCCTTCAGAGACCAGGAGATCGAACTGAAGTCAAACGGCCAAGCCCGCCGGGATTTCATTTGGATGGGAACAGTTTCGGAGGTTGTAAGAGAATTGATCGAAAATCCGGCGGCCAATGAGGTGTACAATCTAAGTGGTGAGAAGACGTTCAGCATGCTTGAAATTGCCAACATGGTTAATACAGCTTACCGGAACAAGTATGGCAGTGAGCTTCGTATTTCGATAAATGAATCTGATAAAACCGAATATCCTAAAGACTTGAGAGTAAGTTCGCGAAAGCTCCGGGAAAGGATCGAGTTCAAGGATATGGCTATGTTTGAACAAGAAGCGACTAAGATCTTCGATCTTCTTGAAAATGAAAATAATTAAATGAGAGTTTTCGTAACCGGCCATAGGGGATACATAGGGGTACATTTGGTGCAACTGTTGAGAGATGGCGGGCATGAAGTGGTAGGCTGTGACCTTAACCTTTTCGAAGGGTGTGAATGGGAGGAATTTGTTAAACCCCAACGGGAGATGGTCAAGGATCTGAGGGAGGTCTCGGATCAGGACCTAGCAGGTGTCGATTGCGTGATGCATTTGGGGGCGCTTTCCAATGACCCATTGGGAGACATTGACCCCAACATGACCTTTAGTATAAATCGTGAAGGCAGCATCCGACTGGCTAGGGTCGCAAAAGAGGCGGGGGTCAGTCGATTTTTGTTCTCGTCAAGCTGCTCAATTTACGGTAAGGGAGAGAAATTAGACCTTGAAGAGTCTGACCCAACTAATCCGATCACCGCATATGCGGTTTCCAAGATTGATTCAGAGAATCAAATAAGCGCAATGGCGGACGAAAACTTTAGCCCCGCCTTCTTAAGAAACGCCACAGCTTATGGGCATTCGCCGATGCTAAGGATCGATCTAGTGGTCAATAACCTTCTCGGCTGTGCTATCGCCAAAGGAAACATTCAGATAAAAAGTGATGGAACTCCCTGGAGACCGCTAATTCATTGCAAAGATATAGCCCGGGCGTTTGAGGCATTCCTTGACAGTCCCAGGGAGGTAATCCATAATCAAATCGTAAATATAGGAGGCAATTCCGAAAACTACCAAGTCAAGCAGGTAGCAGGAAAGGTCAAACAATTGATACCTGAGGCGGATGTTGTCTTTACAGGGGAAGCGGGAGAAGATCCCCGGAACTATCGAGTGAATTTTGACCTTCTGAATTCCATTTTGCCGGACTTCAAACTTGAATATACTCTGGATGCAGGAATGGAGGAGTTGTTTAGAAAGTATCAAATTCACGGATTCAGCGACGCCGATTTCGATGGCGATAAATTTACGCGACTTAGGACCTTAAGAAATAGGCTGGAGTTGCTCGCATAGGCAATTTGCTACTTGGAATGAAGTCTTAATTGTTATGATATTTACGAAAACCGCACTGGACGGAGCCTTCATTGTGGACCTTCAAAAAATCGAAGACGACCGAGGCTTTTTTGCCCGCACTTTTTGTGCCAACGAATTCAGGGAACATGGATTGAATACGCAATACGTCCAGGCGAATATGTCGTTCTCGCAAAAGAAACATACACTCAGAGGGATGCACTATCAAATCCATGGCGCCGAGGAAGCGAAATTGATACGATGCACCAAGGGCTCAATCCTGGACGTCATTATAGACATACGCAAGGAATCGGCAACCTATTGCCAACACATCTCGGTGGAATTGTCCGATGCAAATTATCGAATGCTCTTTGTTCCTGAGGGATTTGCCCATGGGTTTATTACACTCATGGACAATATCGAGGTGACCTATCTGGTTTCAAATTTTTATACACCGGGCAAGGAACGAGGAATCCGCTGGAATGACCCTTTGTTCAATATCCAATGGCCGACACCTACACCCCTGTTATCCCCAAAGGATGCTACTCAGCCGGATTTTGTGAGATGATTGTAGGTTTAGAGGATGTGATCTGCTCGCGTCCGACAGAATCCGAGACGATATAATCGTCCTGGCGCTGAACCAGGTTGATCATCTCGCCCAGAAACCCTACCAGGAATAACTGTATTCCCACCACAAGAGCCACCAAAGCCAGGAAAAACAGGGGTTGATCCACTACTGGTCTTACTTCCAGGTTCAAAACCCAGTTATAATAGACTTTTTCCGAGATTACCCAAACCGTGATTCCAAATCCCACCAAGAATGAAACTATCCCGAATGTGCCAAAAAAGTGCATAGGCCTTTTTCGAAATTTTGAGACAAAGGTAATCGATAGGAGATCCAGAAAACCAAAGATAAATCTTTCCATGCCAAACTTGGTTACGCCGTATTTACGTGCCTGATGCTGTACCACTTTTTCCCCGATCTTGCTAAATCCCTGCCATTTGGCAATAACCGGCATGTAGCGATGCATTTCGCCGTAGACACTAATATTCTCAATAACATCCCTACGATAACCCTTTAGCCCACAGTTGAAATCATGTAGTGGTATTCCGGATATTTTGCCGGTTACGAAATTGAAAAATTTGGAAGGAATCGTTTTTGAGATCGGGTCATGACGGATCCTTTTCCAACCAGAGACCATATCGTACCCTTCTTCAACAATCATATTTCTCATGGCAGGGATCTCGTCCGGACTATCCTGCAGGTCGGCATCCATCGTCACAATGACCTCGCCACGGCAGCTTTTGAATCCGGTGTCCAAAGCCGCCGACTTTCCGTAGTTTCGCTGGAGTTTGAGACCTTTATTGCGGGCATTTTTTTGGTGTAGATCCATAATCACCGGCCACGAATTATCTTCACTCCCATCATCAACTAACCAAACCTCATAGCTCAGTTGATTTGCAGTCATCACTTTGCTAATCCAGTTGCATAACTCCGGCAAGGACTCCTCCTCGTTGTAAACAGGGACTACTACAGATATATCCAACGGAAAGCTTATTTAGAATTCTGTCTCTGCCTTTTCGCCCTGGGTGAACGCCGATATGACCAATGATAATACAAAACCTACGAAAGTCATACCAAGGAACTCGGATATGCCCATCATCCCCGGGGTCATAAAATGCTCTAAAAAGGCCATGCTCTGGTCGACCAATTCGTCTGCCATGCCCTGTCCATACTAATCCGAGTCTCTTCTCTTAGCAGTTCCATGGCCTCTATGTCGATAATTTTCAAATAGATGTACACAGATGTCTCTGTGAAAACCCCAGATAAAGCGGACATAAACGTACCCAAGCCTAACCCCTGACCATAGCTCAGATAACCATCCCCTGCATCCTTGTAACCCCTATGAGCAATAATAATCGCAACTGCCAGGATTACAAAGGACAACATGCCGAACCAGGTGTTGTTTCCATAATCGGCCAATTGCAGGCTCAAAGCGTATACCACTAATACCAAAGCAGTATATATACCGTATCTAAAACCAATATTGGAAATGCTAGGCTGGTCCATAATCTGAGGACTTTTTTCGAAGAAAGACTGAAAGAATTGTGGATAAAAATAGACCAATAATTAATTTTCTCAAAATATCATCTACCACCAGATCCCTGATCGAGATTGACTTGATTTCGAGAATGGTTTTGTCTAAAGTATCTTGGTCGATATCCATCAAAACATCGGGCCGATGCTCCTCCAGATATTGGATTCCACTGGCTTTAAACTGATCCAAAGCGTCTGGGTGAATTTTAACTAGGAACACCCAGAGGAAACTGGCAGTAAGAATACCTACCATAAGACTAATCCCAAGTCCGATACCTATCCCCTGAAGGAATTTCATATCGCCCCCGTTCTCCACATCCCGATAGTATCTAAGTCCCGACACAAGGATCAACAGCATAAGAAAAAAGTCGAAATATTTACCCTTGTTCAAGGGGTTCTGATCCAAGTAGGCTAGGACCATGAAAAGTGCCATGGACAAGCCAGCTCCTATTAGGCCGTGGCTTAATATGGTTTTTCGTTGCGCCCTGAAATACATTGAACCGATTAGTCGAAAAACTCCGCCTTACCTCGATTGAACACGGCCTTCACTTTGCCCTTAAGTTGGGAGCTGAAGTAAGGCGAATTCCGGGATTTGGATAAGTTGGATTTTTCATCAAAAGTCCAGGTGGTATTAGTGTCAAACAGGCACAGGTTTGCTACCTCACCCTCCTTCAATTCTGGTGCGCGCAAATTCAGCAACTTTCTAGGTGCCGTTGAAACCTTCTCAATTAGCACGTCCAAAGGCACGTTGGACTGGAGGCTCACCAAAATGGGCAATACCGTTTGGAGGCCAATTACGCCGAATTCGGCTTGGTCAAACTCCGATTTCTTAGCCTCTTCGTCTTGAGGAGAATGGCTCGAGGTGATGGCGTCGATGGTTCCATCGTTGACTCCCTTAATTAGGGCCTTGATCTCCCTCGTAGTTCGCAATGGTGGGTCGACTTTGTAATTTGTATCGAACTGCGACAAAGTATCATCTTTAAGCACCAATTGGTGGGCAGCCACATCACAGGTCACCCGCAATCCAGTTCTCTTCGCCTTTCGGACCAGGTCGACCCCTTCACCCGTTGACACATTAGCGAAGTGCATTCTACCCCCCGCGTACTCCAGTACCTTTAGATCTCGAGCTATCATAAGTTCTTCGGCCAAACCCGGCATTCCCTTCATTCCCAACCTGGTGCTTTCAATTCCTTCGTTCATCACACCGGCCACGGTTAGCATTTTGTCCTCTGGTCGGTTAATCAGCAGGCTTTCTGTCTTCTGCAGGTATTGCAAAGCTTTTAGCAAAACGTGGGAATGCCAAATGGGATGTTCTCCATCGGTAAAGGCCGCAGCCCCCGCGTGATGTAAATCCAGCATCTCCGTTAATTCCTCTCCCCTAGTATCCCGGGTCACCGCAGCATAGGGATGGATCTGCGTCAATTGACCGGCATTCTTGGATCTGATATAGTGAATGTCATTTTTTGTTTGAATCGAGGGCTCTGTGGTCGGTAGCAAGCCCACCTCGGTAAACCCACCGCAAGCGGCAGCCGCCGAGCCGGAATTGAGATCCTCTTTATATTCCTCACCTGGATCCTTAAAGGATGCCCAAAGATCAAACCAGCCTATAGAAAGGTAGCAGCCTTGGCTGGGGAAAGATCCTGCAGCCGATATTTTCTTCTGCGAGATCTTCTCTATCAGGCCGTTCTTTATGAGAATATTTCTCTTTTTTCGATGTAAAGTGGAGCGTTGGTCAATTATCTCTACACCATTGAGAACCATCTGCACTACAGGAATCTAATCAATAATACTTCGGTCAAAAGAAATATGAGCGCTAAGATAAGGGAGTATTTCCACAATGGAACTCCCAAGTGCTTTTCTTTGATAATTTGCGAAAAGTCATTTGACTCTGCCAGATTGAAGATGGTCACGTTGGGCAATCCAGCATAAGCCAATTGGATCTCCTCCCGGTCATACTGCTCTAGAATGGATTCATTTTTATCATAATTAAAGGACAAGACCTTCTGAGGCACTTGGTCCTTCATTAAGTTATAAAATCCGGGATCCAAAGTATACCTGGGCAACTCCAAATAGATCAGGTTATCAACCACTCTTTGATTTGGAATTACTTCTCCCTCAGGGTTAGAGAGTTTGAGAATATCACGATTGGTAATTGAGTCCAGAACTAGGGCAATTACGGTCTCATTCAAAGTGTAACTCAATCGATCATTTACTGATTTGCTCTGGAACGCCATGCGATAGAGCACCGGCACAAAAATGGCATGTCGATGGAAATTAGTAAACTCATCCTCAATTGGGCTGCCAAGAATATTAATTATTCCCTGACCCCTAAACCGGCTCAAAAATGGTTTTTTGTTAGGATATAGGAGTAGGTCTCTGCCCGCCTTAGGCCAGGAAATCACATTCCTGCACTCTGGCATTTCAAACCGTTCTTCGCGGTTCTCAAAGATATTCTGATAAAAAGGATCATCCAGGTTCAGCGTGGCCAGATCAGAGAGTTTATCCTGCACTGCTTGCATGCCGGGGACTAATTGTTGATACGAATTGATATCCGGTTGTCCTGAAGGGATCAGAAATATACTACCGCCATTCCCGAGATAACTCAAAAGCGTAAAACCAAAAGAGGGTTCAATCCGATCTAACCCATTTATGATTACCAGGTCTGACCTGCCTATCAAGTTATAATCAACATTTTGGACATTATGACTGGAAAAATTGAACAGGCTACCGTTCCCGTACACCTTGCCAACTGGAGTTGCAGATTCTGTATTCTTAATTTCCAGAATAGTAACCGGGTCGGCAATGTTCAAGTTGAAATAAAAGTCGTTGTCAAATGCCACAGGGAATTCTTCGAAATTCAGCCGGCATCGGTTCAACCGTTCCAGCTGGAAATTAAGGTTGAATTTCGCCAGTCCTCGGGAAAGGGAGGGTATGTTCAGGCTAGCACTGGAAACTTGTTTTTCATTAATAAAGAACTTTAATATTAGATCCTCCAGATCCGCATGGCCGGTGTTGACAATTCTGACATTGAGTTCGTTTTCTACATTCCGGGTCAGAAATGGATTTGAGAGATAAACCGAGTCTATGAAAATATTGGCCTCGTTCCGGTATTCGATGGGGACGATACTTATTTTTCCAAGGCTGTCAAAGGTTAGTGAGTTCAAAGCTCCAGTCGTGGACTTTTGAAAATCGGAAATAAAGTAGTAGTATTTTTCAAGGTTCTGAGCCTTCGGTTGTTTGAAAGCGAACCTATTTCCAACCTCCTCCAGACTCCTGGAGACATTTGAGAAATTCACCTCGGTCATCAGATCCCTAATTTCCTCTTGGGATTTAGGAGTGTTTGAAAACGAGGCAAAGTCATTGGTCAGGAAAGTAAATTGTACTCCGGCCGGATAGAGGTCTATGATATCACTGATGTAGCTGAGGCCGATGTCCAACGCCCGCAAATTTGCTTCCACCTCGTTAGACATTGAGTGGGAGTTATCGAAGTAAATGAATACTTCTCCCTTTTCCATTCCCTTCTCCTCTCCGGGGATAAACGGTTGGGCGAAGGTGAGGACCAGGAAAAGTAGAAATAGAAGCCTGGAAGTCATTATGAGTAGATGACGAAGCTTCAGCTTTGAAGAGGTCGATTTTTTGATGTTAAATAGAAACTGATTATTAGAGAATAGTATCTTCTTGGTCTTCCTGAAATTAAAGAGATGAATTATTATAGGTATAGCGAGGGCTAAAAGGCCGAAAAGAATCGAGGGATAAAGAAAACTCATTGAGTCAAAAGTAATACTTAATCCAGGAAAACATGGGTAGAGATGTTTACGGATTAGGCAATTTTGGGTTTGAAGGTTTCAGGTGGGAGCGCCAGACTCTCTCTCAATTACGCCTGAAACCAAATGCCATCTTGAAAGGGTACCAGAACTGATCCCACAGAATGGTAAAGTGGACCAAAATTGAGCCATGTTGTTCCAAAGGAAATGGTGAATCCGGTGGGACTGAGGAGTGACCAGAACATATTTAAGTAGTCCCAACTTGGTTTTGAGGTTACCATGATAGGACATCGTATAGAGGTTATTCAATAGTCCAAATAGGAAAATGACCGGAAACGAGTTTTGAAACATCAAAAAGAGGAACAAACTGGATGGTGGAGGAAATCAAGCGATCGAAGGGGTGCAGCCTTAGATCGGTAAAAATGTTAAGATCAGGTTGGGAATGATGTACGGCGTGAAAGGTCCAAAACCAAGCTATTTTGTGACGGAGATAATGACTGAAACCACTTCAAAAAGTCCCCGATAAGAATCGGTGCAAGGACTGTCAAAAAGGAGGGCCAACCTGTGATATCGACTGTCAAGTACCAAAAAAAATTGGTTATAAACTCTTTCCAATAGCGCCACGTAAAAGGCCAACAGAGTAAAGAAACCAGCTGGTTAAGCACATACCACAAAACATCCTGAAAAAACCCACAGAAAAAATAGCTTGACCCTTTCGAGCCGGTCGTACCTTCTCCAAAATCAGAATCAAAAAAAACAGCGCAAGGTACAAACCAAGCTTCAGTTGCATGCAGTTTCGAAAAAGGAGGTTATTATCTGTAGCACGATTAGTAACTTGAAATTAAATCTGATTCAAGCTGATGGATCTTTGTAAAATAACTCGAATGAGTAAGGCCAGCTACGAAGTCCGTTCCTTTCCGAGAGATCTCTTTGTAGTGGCTGGGATTATCTTTAAAGACATGGATCTTAGCAAGCAAGTCGTCTTCGGACCCAGGTTCGAAAGTACAAACTTTACGGTTGAACGGGACCGATTCCACCAAAGCAGGTAGGCTGGATACCAGTGCCGGTACGCCCATGGCCATTGCTTCATACTGGCAATTTCCGGCTGCTTCTCGCAGAGATGGCATCACCAGCAGATCGATGGATGAATAGAAGATATCCATTTTATCGCAGTATCCTGTGTAGGTGACGTTGTCGAGCTGAAATCGGCTCAAAGCCGATATCAACTCCTGTCGCAGCGGGCCGTCGCCAACTATGAGAAAGTGAATGTCTGGTTGACTCTTCAGGTTCCGCGCGATGTCCAGTATAACCCGAACTCCTTTGTCTGGGGTCAATCGACCAGCAAATCCGATGATGAATTTTCGAGGTGTCAAGGGTACCATTAATCTCTCCTCGGCAACTCTGCGAATCCTTTCCCGTTTTTCCGAAGAGAATGTACTTAAATCCACGAAATTCCGGATCACAGATATTTTGTCAGGATGGATCTTGAATTGGCTTATCATTTCGGTCTTCACTGCATTGGAAATGGCAACATATCCACTCACCGCAGAATTTGAAATTTTCATAAACATCCGGTAGGCAGCCTGGTCAAATCCCCACTTACTATCCGAACCATATATAAAACCTCTCTCGTGGTGTACCAGTATCAGATCCGGGGCAAGAAATTTTTTAAGTAAAAAACCATATACTTGGGCTCTGAAGAGATGGCAGTGCAGAAGTCGAATCTGTTTTTCTCTAATTAATCTTCCCAGGGTAAATAATGGTAAAATTGAGTACCTGCTCTTAGAGTTGTGAATTAGCACATTATCGCTTTGGACCGAATACGTTGGATATGACTTTCTAAGGACTGCCAAGTAGAGATTCGGGTTACGGTCCAGCGTCATGATTTCCTTACTCGCCTTTGCGCCCCACCTAAACCTAGATGATCAATAATATGTAAGACCCTATGGCTCAAGGATGCAGTTGATAATTGTAGTGGCCAAATTAATAAGTAGGAGTGCAAGAAGTACAAAGTATTGGGTAGAGAGTATTAGATAAAGAGAAGGGCTAAGGGCCAAAGAGCTAGAGGAGACGAGCGATCAGTTGAACAGATAAACAATTCAACAGTTAACCAAAAAAGAGCCCTGTGTTTCCACAGGGCTCTCTATAAAGTTGGCGACGACCTACTCTTCCACCGCTGAAGGCAGTACCATCGGCGCTACGGGGCTTAACTACTCTGTTCGGAATGGGAAGAGGTGGACACCCGTGCTATAGTCACCATAAGGTCTTAGATGACATGGGTAAGAGTAAAGACTGCCGACAAAAACACCTTAGCTATATACTGGACACTTTCGGGTAATTAGTACTGCTCAGCTTTGTCATTACTGACTTTACACCTGCAGCCTATCTACGTCATAGTCTCTGACGTCCCTCAATAGAAGCCTCATCTTGGGGCGGGTTTCGCGCTTAGATGCTTTCAGCGCTTATCCCTGCCGAACGTAGCTACCCGGCGGTGCAGTTGGCACCACAACCGGTACACCAGTGGTTCGTCCATCCCGGTCCTCTCGTACTAAGGACAGACCCCCTCAAGCTTCTTGCGCCCACAACAGATAGGGACCGAACTGTCTCACGACGTTCTGAACCCAGCTCGCGTGCCACTTTAATGGGCGAACAGCCCAACCCTTGGGACCTTCTCCAGCCCCAGGATGTGACGAGCCGACATCGAGGTGCCAAACCTCCCCGTCGATATGAGCTCTTGGGGGAGATCAGCCTGTTATCCCCGGAGTACCTTTTATCCTTTGAGCGATGGCCCTTCCATACGGAACCACCGGATCACTATATCCCAGTTTCCTGCCTGGTCGGCTTGTAGGCCTCACAGTCAAGCACCCTTTTGCTATTGCACTCTTTGCACGATTACCAAACGTGCGGAGGGTACCTTTGAAAGCCTCCGTTACTCTTTTGGAGGCGACCACCCCAGTCAAACTACCCACCAAACACTGTCCCCCCTTGCAGGGGTTAGGCACCAAATAAATAAAGGGCGGTATTTCACCAACGACTCCACCATACCTGACGGCACAGCTTCACAGTCTCCCGCCTATCCTACACATCATCCAGTCAGTGTCAATGTTAAGCTA
>CBDFGN010000006.1:2062500-4844794 GCA_965247065.1 Cyclobacteriaceae bacterium
CAGTGCAAGCACCTGCCGCCATTGTAGTGGAGCTAGTAACAAATGGGTAGCTCCCAAAATCAATGTCCAGCAAGGAGCCTTGCGCACCTTCAGCAAGTATGGATCCACCCTTATCCAATATTTGGTTGACTAAAACTTCTCCATCTACCAGTCTAAATCCCCTTAGAAAATCTATTGCCTCCCAAAAAGAAGGCTCATGGTCTGACAGGTCATGTTCAAACTCCAAAAACTCAAGGATAGCTCGGTGCCGTTTGACCAGGTTCGAATAACGCTGTTGAAAACTAGGCAGTGAGATATCGCCAACTCTTAGGCCGGTCCTCGCAATTTTATCCTGATAAGTGGGACCGATTCCCCGCAAAGTGGAACCAATTTTATCTTTGCCTTTTTCTTTCTCATAAGCGGCATCCAGCAACCGATGGGAGGGCAGTATTATTTGAGTTCGCTTTGAGATATATAGGTTTTCCTTGACTCGAATCTCGTAGGGCTCCAAAGCTTTAGCTTCCTTTTTGAACTCGACTGGATCCAAGACCATTCCGTTGCCGATAATGTTTTGAGGGCCCTTGCGAAATACTCCTGAGGGGATCTGATGAAGAACGTGCTTTACCCCTTCGAATTCCAATGTATGTCCGGCATTGGGCCCACCTTGAAACCGGGCTACATAGTCGTATTGGGGCGCAAGAAAATCTACGATCTTTCCTTTACCTTCATCACCCCACTGCAATCCGAGCAGTACATCAAGCTTCATCAGGCCTCGTTTTTCAATCGTTCAATGGCCTCATCTTTCTTGTCCACCACATTGAATATAGCATTCAACTTGGTGATAATAAGCAACTTCTTGACCTGCTCGGACGGACGGATCAGGACTACCTCTCCTCCTTTGTTTCTAAATTTGGTTAGGATGGTTATTAAAACCCCGATCCCACTACTGTTGATGTATCGGACGTTGGATATGTCAACCGCACACAGAAAGACTTCCTGGCTCAAAACATCATTGACCAGTTCGATTATTGCAGGGCCATTGTTCTCACCTATAAGGTCTCCAGAGAAAGTCAATTCCAGGATACCGTTGGTGATTTGATGGGTGTACTTCATTTTAGAAACAGTTTACCTCATTCAATTAAAATAACTGTTGGTCAAGGGAGCAAATATATAATAATAATGACAGAAGCGCGGGTACTAAAAGATGGAATCGAAGCTCAGCAGGACACTGTAGGATTCAATCAAATCGAGTTACTTTTTCAACCCCTTCGACTCGCTGAAGTTTGTGCTTCACAAGGTCCAGATGTATCGTATCGTTAACAAATAGCATAATCTTGCCCTGGAATATGCCGCCATCCGAGTCGATCGTAATGGATCGAATGTTAACCTCCAGTTGGCTGGAAATAATTTCGGTGATGTCTTTGACCATACCTACCCTGTCAGTACCCAGAATTTCTATCCCGGCAAGGAATGCTATCTGCTTTTGTGAGGTCCATTTGGCCTTAACAACACGATACCCATAATTCGACATCAATTCCGTGGCATTAGGGCAATTGGTACGATGAATCTTGATTCCCTCGTTAACGGTGACAAAACCAAACACATCATCGCCCGGAATTGGATTACAACATTTTGCCAGCTTGTAGTCAATAACATCCATATCCTCCCCAATAAGCAACATGTCACTATCCTTCCCTTTTGCCTTGGAAATCTCCTTTTTGAAGGAGATTTCATCCTGGATCTTTTCCTGTTTCTCATTAGTCCGGCTATTAATAAAATCCTTGAATTTCTTGATCTCAGTAGCATCAACAATTCCCCTACCAACGTTGTAATAGAAATCCAAAGGGGTTTTCGAACTAAAGTAGGCGGTGAGTTGCTCTATCACCTCATGGGTGGGCTTGAGCTTCATACCCTTGAGCTTACGCATAACCACCTCTTTCCCTTTGGCAGCCCCTCTTTTCTTGTCCTCTTTTAGGGCGTCTTTTATTTTGGACTTTGCTTTGGAGCTAACCACCATTCGTAGCCAGTCCCGACTGGGTCTTTGCTTTTGAGAAGTCAGAATCTCCACTTGATCCCCGTTCTTAAGGTTATGGTTAAGGGGGACCAATTTCTGATTTACCTTTGCCCCAAGACAACGCTTTCCTACTTCGGTGTGGATCTCAAAGGCGAAATCCAGGGCCGTTGCTCCCGCCGGTAACGTTTTCAATTCTCCCTTGGGAGTGAAGGCAAAGACTTCCTCCTGGAATAAATTAGACCTGAAATCGTCCAGGAATTCTATCGCCGAATGGGTGTCATCTTGTTCCAATAACTCGCGAACCTTGGCTATCCATTCTTCCAATCCCGATTCATGACTGCCGCCAGTATCCTTATATTTCCAGTGAGCAGCATATCCTTTTTCGGCAATTTCGTCCATCCGTTGAGTTCGGATTTGCACTTCAACCCATTGGCCACTCAAGCTCATTACTGTGGTGTGCAGTGATTCATAGCCATTCAGTTTGGGCGTACTGATCCAGTCACGCAGCCTATCAGGATTGGGTTGGTAGGAATCAGTGACAATGGAATACACTTGCCAGCAAGCCGCTTTTTCCTGATCCACCGGGGTATCCATTATTATTCGAATAGCAAACAGATCATAAACCTCTTCAAAAGGTATGTTTTGGGTTTTCATCTTGTTCCAGATCGAATAAATCGACTTGGGCCTCCCTTTTATGTCAAATTGGTAGCCCAATTCCAGAATTTCCTTTCTTACCTTTCGGATGAACTTGCGAATAAGCCTATCTCGCAACTCTTTGGTCGCGGCGATCTTGTCGAAGATCTCATTGTATTTCTCAACCTCGGTATATTTAAGACAAAGGTCTTCTAATTCGGTCTTAATGGCGTAAAGGCCCAATCGATGCGCCAGTGGTGCGTACAAATACTGAGTTTCGGATGCAACTCTTAATTGCTTATTTCGAGGCATGCTTTGGAGAGTACGCATGTTGTGAAGCCTGTCAGCCAGCTTAATAAGGATCACCCTGACATCTTCGGACAAGGTGAGTAACATCTTTCTGAAATTCTCCGCCTGCTCTGAACTGCCGTAATCGAACACCCCGGAGATCTTGGTAAGGCCGTCGATAATCCGGGCCACTTTTTTACCGAACTGCTTCTCGATATCCTTCAGCTCTAGGTCAGTATCTTCGACCACGTCGTGCAACAGAGCTGCTACTATGGACGTGGTGCCAAGACCGATTTCGGCCACGGCGATTTGAGCAACGGCCAAAGGATGGAAGATATAAGGCTCTCCAGACTTGCGCCGCATATCCTTATGAGCCTGCAAGGACATTCGAAACGCACTCTTTATAACGTTGGCGTCGTTGGCCTTGAGCACCGGCTTGGCTTTGCGCAGGAGCCTCCGGTACCGGCCAACTATTTCCTTCTTTTCTTGCTCTAAATCAATGGTGGCTATCATTCAGATTCCGGGTTTTTGCGGTTAAATAAATCAGAATTGTACAATTGAAATATTCTGTATTTTATGATAGCTTTGCACCTCCAAAAATGCGGATGTGGCGAAATTGGTAGACGCACTAGACTTAGGATCTAGCGCTTAACAGCGTGGGGGTTCGAGTCCCTCCATCCGCACTAATAGAACCCCCTAAATATAATCTCGTTGGGCCATGACGGGGGTTTTTGCTCAAAAATGTTTATAAATTCTATAAGCTTTGGATATAGTATTAGACCAAAAAACCCCCACTGAGGCCTCTATTAAAATTACGTTAAAGCAGGCTGATTATCAACCCAAGGTGGAAGAAAAAATTAAAGAGTATGCTCGAAAGGCTAACCTCAAGGGCTTTCGACCAGGGAAAGTACCCAAGGCAATCATTCAGAGAATGTACGGCAAATCAATTCTCGTGGACGAAATAAACCACATTCTCTCGCATTCCCTGAACGATTATATTCTGGAAAAGAAAATTCAAATACTAGGTGAGCCACTTCCCAATAAGGATCAGATAAAATCGATAGACTGGGACAATCAAATGGATTTTCTATTTGAGTATGAAATAGGGATGGCCCAGGACTTCCAAGTTAATCTAACCAAGAAGAAAAAAGTAACGTCTTACCATATCAAGGTGGATAAGAAAATGATTGATGAGACCACCGCTAATTTGCAGAAGCAACACGGAGGCCATATACATCCTGAAACCAGCGAACTGACGGATATACTTTCAGGGCTTTTGGAGCAACCTTCAACTGATCTGAAGAATAATACTGCGATCGAAATTGAACAACTCGACACGAAGGTCCAGAAGAGCTTTATAGGCAAGAAAATAGCCGATGTGATTCAATTCGATGTCAGGAAAGTATTTAAGGATGATGATCTAATCTCTGTGCACACCGGTAAAAAGCCTGAAGAGGCTAAGGATGTTGGGGGAAAGTTCCAATTCAAGGTTGAAACAATTAGCCGGCCGGAGCTCGCTGAGTTGAACCAGGAGTTCTTTGATAAGATCTTTGGCCCGGGAAGTGTCAAGGACGAAGCGGAATTCCGGCAGAAAATAGAAGACAGCATTGCCAGCAACTACCGTAGAGAAACTGATACGCTTTTGGTCCGGCACATCCAGGAAAGTATGATTAAGGATGTTAAGGTGGTTATGCCCGATCGGTTCCTGAAAAAATGGTTGTTGGCAACCAATGATGGAAAAATTACTGAAGAAGATATAGAAAAAGAGTACCAAGCATATTCACGGGAGCTTAGATGGAGCTTGATCAAAAACAAGATCGCTAGCGAACACGGGATCAAGGTTGAACACGAGGAGATTATTGAAACTACTAAGGGCATGATTCGCTCCCAATTTGGACCGGCTGGAAACTCTCCCCAAATCGAAGATAGCCTGGATTCCTTCGTGGACAATTATCTCAAAGGAGAAGAAGGCAACAACTACACGAAGGTCCACAACCAGGTTCATGCAGATAAAATATTCAATCTAATTAAGGAGAAAATCACGATTTCTGACAAGAACGTGGACGTTGAGCAATTCAAGAAAATAGCTTTGAATTAGATTTTTGTTTATGAGATTGTGCTATCTTAGGGGGGTGCATCATAGCTAAAATTGGTCAATTTCTTGCCAATTTTAATTTTAGAGGTTGAGGGCTTCCAACAACAATGATTTGAGTAAATTCTGCTATTCTCAACTTCCAATGCACCCTTTTTTTTTGTTTTTGTAACCATTATTTGTATATGAGATTTGGAGATGAGTTCAGGAAATTTGCAATAAAGGACCAGGGATTAAGCGGATCGAACGTGGACCAATTTACCTCCACGGTGGAAAACATGACTCGTTCTGTAATCGAGGAAAGGCCAACGAATTTCAGGGAGATTGACGTGTTTTCTCGTTTGATGATGGACCGGATAATTTTTTTAGGACTAGCGGTAGATGACCATATCTCCAATATCGTCACTGCTCAATTACTATTTCTCGAGTCAACCGACCCCAAAAAGGATATTCTGATGTACATCAATAGCCCCGGTGGGTCAGTTTACGCGGGATTTGGAATCTACGATACGATGCAATATGTTGGTCCCGATGTTTCGACTATTTGCACCGGATTGGCGGCTTCCTTTGGAGCGGTTTTGCTGGCTGGTGGATCACCTTCCAAGAGGTCTGCTTTACCCCATGCCCGGATCATGATCCATCAACCATTGGGTGGTGTGCAGGGACAAGCCTCAGATATCGAAATTACTGCTAAACAAATACTGATAATCAAAAAAGAATTGAATGATATTTTGGCGAAACACAGTGGAAAATCCGTTAAGGACATTGAGGGCCACTCGGATCGGGACTATTGGATGAAAGCCAAAGAAGCCAAAGACTACGGACTTATCGACGAGGTATTAGAAAGAAAGCAAGTTAAATAATTCGATGGAACAGGTAACGTGTTCATTTTGCGGGCGAAACAAAAAGGATGTTGACCTGATGATTTCTGGGATCCACGCCCATATCTGCGACAAATGTATTACCCAAGCCCAACAGATCTTAACTGAGGAAATCAAAACCAAGAGCAAATCAGACTTCCCCAAGTTCAATCTGATCAAACCAATTGAAATGAAGGAATACCTGGACCAATATGTTATTGGGCAGGACGAGGCCAAGAAAGTGATTTCTGTGGCCGTATATAATCACTACAAGCGTCTAATGCAAAAGACGCTTGATGAAGAAGTCAGCATAGAAAAATCCAATATTATTATGGTTGGCGAAACGGGTACCGGTAAAACTTACATGGCCCGGACTATCGCTAATATTCTGCAGGTTCCATTCTGCATCGCAGATGCAACTGTTCTTACTGAAGCCGGCTACGTAGGCGAAGATGTGGAAAGCATATTAACTAGATTACTTCAAGCTGCTAATTACGAGGTGGAAGCGGCCGAAAGAGGGATCGTGTATATAGATGAGATAGACAAGATCTCGCGCAAATCGGATAACCCTTCGATTACCCGTGATGTAAGCGGTGAGGGAGTGCAACAAGCACTACTAAAACTCCTGGAAGGGACTTCGGTAAATGTACCTCCTCAAGGGGGCCGAAAACACCCGGATCAAAAGATGATCTCAGTTAATACTGAAAACATTCTCTTTGTCTGTGGAGGCGCATTTGATGGCATCGTAAAGAACATCGGAAAAAGGTTAAATACTAAGCCATTAGGGTTTTCGTCAAAAAAAGAAATCGAGGAAAATGACTCGATTGATCTCGAAAACCTGCTTCAATACGTCACGGCTCAGGACCTTCGCAGCTATGGTCTTATTCCGGAGTTAATCGGAAGGCTTCCGGTAATAACCCACCTGAACCCGCTCAGCAGCGATATGTTGAAAAAGATCTTGACCCTCCCTAAGAATGCCCTAACCAAGCAATATGCCAAGTTGTTTGAAATGGAGGGCATTAAGCTCGAGTTTGAAGCGGATGCCATTGACTTTATTGTTGAAAAAGCATCAGAATTTAAATTGGGGGCTCGCGGCCTTCGCTCAATATGCGAGACTATCATCAACGATGCTATGTTTGAGCTCCCATCCCAAAAGAGTGTAAAAACTTTTAAGGTCAACCTGGACTATGCCCAGGAGAAATTCTCCAAGTCCAAATTCAAGAAGCTGCGGGTCGCTTAACAGGACTGAGCAGGTCCTGCACCATTAATCGGGCCGCTATCGCCGGACTATCCCCACTGCCAAGTTGCTGCTTTATTACGTTGAAGGATTCTAGCTGCTCCTCCCGACCGGGTCCTCCAATTACCTTTTGAAGTTCCTGGTTAAGGGCATTGGTATTAAGTTCCGACTGTATTAGTTCACGCACCAGTTCCCGACCCGCGATCAAATTAACCAGTGAAATAAAGTCCACTTTGATCAATGCTTTGCCTATCCAATAGGTAATCCAACTAGTCTTATAACAAACAACCTGTGGGATTTGAAAAAGCGCCGCTTCCAAAGTAGCCGTTCCAGAAACGACCAGAGCCGCTGCGCTATGGAAAAGCAAATCGTAGGTTTGTTCGATTACCACAGGTACGGAACGTGCCTCAGCGGCGTGATAATTTTCAATGGGCAGATTTTCAACCCCGGCGACAACCAGTTGATGGGTCGGAAAATTTTCAGCGATACTTAAGAGGATCGGTAGATTCTTAGTCACCTCCTGGCGGCGACTGCCCGGTAATATTGCAATCAGGGGCTGATCCCCCAATTCGTTCTTTTCTAGGAAGATTGGGTCCGGCTCAAAATCCCGCACGGTTTGAACCAGGGGATTACCGACATAATTGACCTCATAACCGAATTTTCTATAGAAATCCTGTTCAAAGGGCAGGATTACAAACATTTTATCCACCCAAGCTTTGATCTTTCTGGCCCGAGATTGGTTCCAAGCCCAAATTTTAGGGGAGATGTAATAAAAGACCCGAATACCCAGTTCATGGCCGAAGCGAGCCATTTTCAGATTAAAGCCAGGATAATCTATCAGTATAATGACATTGGGATTAAAGTCCCGGACATCGCTTTTTACCAGTCGCAGAAAGTTGATAATCGTGGGGAGATTTATAAACACTTCGAGAAACCCCATATAGGACACATCCGAGTAGTCAAAGGCCTTTTCAGCGCCCGCGTTTTGCATAAGTTCTCCGCCCATGCACCTTATTTCAGCCTCCGGATCTTCAGTTTTCAGGGCTGTTATCAAAGAAGCCCCATGGAGGTCCCCTGAACGTTCCCCGGCAATAAGATAGTATTTCATGTACGGATTGAAAGAGAAGATACCATCAGTCCTCGTAATATTCCACAAAGTTTCTGGGAGTCTCGTACAACTTTATCGAATGAAGCTTCCCAAAAGCCGTGAGGTTCTTTATTGCGGGTTTGAGGATTTTCCATATTTCAATTACTAAAACTTCGGCACTAGCCATTTTGCCCGTCATGAAATCCACGTCCAGATTCAAATTCTTGTGATCCAGCTTTTCGAGGACTTCATTCTTGACCAGGGTGCTAAGCGCTTTGAAATCCATCACCAATCCAGTTTCAGGATCCGGTTGGCCCTTGACGGTCACATAAAGATCGAAATTGTGTCCATGCCAATTTTCGTTGGCACAGGGCCCGAAGACCTCCTCATTTCTTTCCTTGGACCATCTAGGGTTGTACAATTTATGGGCCGCATTGAAATGCTCCTTTCGCGTCACAAATACCATAACACTGATAATTTTTAGGTTGCAAATATAAGCAATGCGGCTCGAATAGAAGACGGGGCAGAAAGTGCATCTCGGTGAGATAATAGTGTTACGCTTATGTTAAATTGGGTTCAAATTATTGCCTCATGATAGTCGTGACCGGTGCCGCCGGATTTATCGGAAGTTGCCTAATCTCCCGGCTCAACGCGAGCAATTTCAACGCTATAGTGGCGGTAGATAAATTTGGAGATCCAGAAAAAGAGCTGAATCTCAAGCACAAGGTGGTCAAGGAGCGGGTGCCACGAGACACTTTCATGCTCTGGTTGGGCCAGAACTGGGAAGAAGTGGAATTTATATTTCATATTGGAGCGCGTACTAATACGGCAGAGTTTGACCGTACACTCCTCCGGAAACTGAATACAGATTATTCTAAAGGGATTTGGGAGCGCTGTATAGAGTATCAAATCCCGTTGATATACGCCTCCTCGGCCGCCACTTATGGGCTTGGTGAATTAGGTTATGACGATGATCCTCAAATGATCCCGCGACTCGTGCCATTGAACCCCTATGGTGATTCGAAAAACGATTTTGACAAATGGGCTTTAATCCAGGAGAAGAGCCCATTCTTCTGGGCCGGGTTGAAGTTCTTCAATGTGTACGGACCGAACGAATACCATAAACGAAGAATGGCATCGGTGGTATTGCATTCCTTTAACCAGATAAGCCAAACGGGAAAGATGAGACTTTTCAGATCCCATAATCCGGACTTTGAGGATGGGGAGCAAAAGAGGGATTTCATTTACGTAAAGGACGTGGTGGACGTATGTTACTTCCTGATGCATCATCGCAAGGAGTCCGGCATCTACAATTTGGGGACCGGCAAGGCTCCCACCTTCCTAGACCTTGCAAGGTCGGTTTTTCGAGCATTGAACCAAGCTGAGAACATCGAGTTTATTGATACCCCCGCGGATATCAGGGATACCTATCAGTACTACACCAAGGCAAAGATGGACAGGCTTAGGAATATCGGGTTTGCGTCGACTTTCACATCCCTCGAGGACGGGGTGGACGAGTATGTACGAGACTATCTGATTAACCGGACTTATTACTAGTAGAGTGTCGCGCTTGTGTATTTAACGTGAGTTCGACAATAAGGAATGATTAAAGAGCGAGAAAGAGTTGACCGGTGTCCTGGTAGTTCAATTTGATTGAGGGCTTTTTTTCGCAAAAGTTGTAAGCGATTAAAGCCGAGAAAAGGTTGGTAAGGAAATTAGTTGGGCTCCTGTGCCTGGAGTGTTCAATCTGGAAGATGTTTTTAAGTTGATCAATGATAGTCTCACAAATAGCCCTTTTACGGAGCATTATAGCATCCATGATGGGGGTTAAGGATGAGGACTTCATATTGCGTTTGAGTTTGGTTATCAGATGGACTCCGCGGAAGAACAGATTTTTAAAAAGTTCCTTACTGATGTAGCCTTTATCACCAAAGAGCTTTCCGAATAATTTCTTAATAAACCGTTCAATTTTAAGAGGCTTTCTGTCATCCACATTGCCCGGTGTGAGCATAAAATCGATGATTTCACCCGTATCAGCAGTGATAAGATGGAGCTTAAACCCGTAGAACCATCCGATGGAACAATGGCCTCTTTTAGCTAACCCTTCAAATACTTTATGGTTATGGATCCGTCTGTTATGACAGACCCTTAACGGAGTGCTGTCTATAAAACTTATACCTGTACACTGTCCAGTCCCTTGTGTTTTCAGATAAATAGCCATTGGCAGAAGACTTCCACTACAAAGTTCTACCATTCGGTTATAGCTTACCACATCAGGAAAGAAGGAGCGCAAGTGGCCACAAACGTATGTGTTGTAAAAGGTCTTGAAATTTCGATATCCTGAGATCTGGAACAAGACCTGTATAGTCATTACTTCGGATAAAGAAAGCTTACCAGGTTTGTTGCGCTTTTTACTTCCCAGCAATCTTTTTTCCAATTTTGGGACAAAATCCAGACAAAAATCGTCAATGGAACAAAAAATTTCAGTAATTTTAGTAGCAGTTAACATAGGCAGAAATATTAGTTATTTTGTTGATTGTCAATGACTTAATATACTAATTTTCTGCCTTTTTTCTATCAATAAACTACTCTATTTTATATCGAACTCACGTTATTTAAATCTAATTCTTTAGAATTCGGCTTACGATAACATCGTTTCCAAAGCTTACTTTGAGAAGGTATATTCCGTTTGGGAAGGCATCCATGTCAAACTGGTGAACCAGCGAGTTTGAGGATTTGACCACCCGAGCCTGCCGAACCTCATGTCCGAACAGATCATAAATGCCAATATTAATTTCCCCGAGATGTTGGTTTTTAATTCCTACCGAAAACCGACCCCCGTGCGGATTTGGGAAAGTCGTTATTTCCTCTGGACTCAATTCATCACCTATCGCAGTCAATATCGCCACAGGGACCGTCTTGGAATCGACGCATCCGTTTTCGGAGGTTACCACGAGCGTGATTTCATAATCTCGAGCTTCCTCATAAGCATGCATTGGATTCTGTTCCAAGCTGGAATTGCCATCTCCGAAATCCCAAAACCACGAAACGGCCTCTGTACTTTGGTCGCTTAGCTGAACCTCTAGTTCGCTGGTCCGATTAACCTCGAATTGTGCGGCCGGAACTGGATATTGGCTAATCTCCACATTTTCGGAGGTCACTGAACAGGAGGGAGAAGTAGAAGCGATCGCCACCGAATAAATCCCAACTTGGGTTACCTTTATGGAATCGGAAGTCTCACCGTTCGGACTCCATAAATAGGAATCCCCTCCAGCAACGGATAGGAGCACTGAGTCTCCGGGACAAAGTGTCAATGGACCCGATACGGTAAGTACCGGATCGGGGACAACATGGATCGTAGCTTTGGCTCTGGAAGTTTCAAAAAAGGATGTCACACTAGCCACAAATAAAGTCGTATCGTTGACCAGGTTTTCAATTGTGAGTTGGCTGGTCGAAGCAATAGGATCTCCACCGGACCCCGAGGTATACCAATTGTATGATTCGGCACCCTGGGCTGTTAGTGTGCCCGGATCGCCGAAACATACTGTGTCGTCCTCTACTTCCGGGACAGGAGTATTCACCACAACGTTATACATGGTATCGGCAGAAGCCGCCGAAGTTAACAGCTCCGGCAAATTAGAAGCCCCATGAATTGCGAATGCTACCTTTATGGAGTCGCCAGGAAGAATGTTAAATGGGCCGGCACCGACTGTATGACTTATGTCATTTCCATTCGGCTCCAGGACTCCAGCCTGTTCCTTTCCAATGCCGCTGGACAAGCTCTGGAATTTCTCAGCATCTGTGAATCCATCATAAACCCCAAAAGATGCTCCAATATTTTGATCGTTATCAATTGCCCAGTAATTGGGTGTCCCAATTAGAACCTGGATCCCTGCATAAAAATCATCCCCGGGAGTGGCACTGTGCGCAAAGCCTAATCTATGCTCATTGTCCCATCCTGCCCTATCCATGAAGGCCCCACTTGCCTGTTCCAAATCCCAATCCGCGTATAAGCCTGCAAAAAAATTATTATGCGGCACTGAATCCTTATTGACAATAATATACTCGATAATTACATAATGATCATTGGGAGAATCTTTGTAAGTCATCGATCGGTAATTTATGAGAACATTGGACTTACTAGATCCGGCATTATCATCATTGAAACTTCCGGTTATCTCAAAGTCCGAAAATTGCCCGGGGGTATTGGACTTTATACTTGACTGCCTGACAAAGTCGTTATCGGATTCCCCCTGATTCGTCCTTACGGTATTCGAAAGCTGGCTAGAAGAGGTCCCAAGCATGAAGCCCATTTCAAACATCAAGTTCCTTTCATTGAAAATAAAACCTAAGCCATTTGTTTGGTCAAAATCCTGGTAACCAAGCCGGCCAATGCTTGTCACAGTTGTAGAAATCAGGTTCTGCTCGATATTCAAGAAAGTGGGATTTACCAGGATTGAAAAGAATTCAAAGTCCTGATAAGCCCCCTCGGCATACCGCACCTGAAATATGACCTCGGAGTTTTCTGGTATATCGGGTTCAATCTGTAATGATATAGTCTGGTCGTTAAACTGAATAGACTCTCCGGTCCCAAGCTGTCCTATTTGGGATTGCCCGTTGGTAATGCTTACGAACGAATTCTCAGTCGATAAAGTCACCGTCATCCCCGAAGTAGACGGCCAGAGGTGATTGATAAAGGCGGCTTTGAAGAACGCCTGATCACCGGCTTGGGCCAGATTGCCGTTCTCGTTCAGCAAAGCCGGGTCTGAAATCCTGATGGAAGGTGGCTGGACAGTCAGGGCGTTGAGCATATCCAATCTTCCCAGTCCCAATTGATCCTGAAATTGCGCCCCTACATTAGCATAAATTGAGGGATCAGCAGAAACCCTCAACAGCTCTCCGATTTGCATTCCCGAGAGTTCCGGGTAATGGGCAAGAACCACAGCGGCGGCTCCAGCCACGATTGGAGCTGAAAAGGAAGTTCCCTAGGGAGCAGCATATTGATCATCATAAGTCGTTGTGTAAATACCTACCCCCGGCGCCACGATGTCGACCGAATTTCCGTAACTCGAAAATGACGCAAGACCGTCCACGGATGTTGAAGAGGTAACCGAAATGACGTGGTCATAGGCCGCAGAATAAAGGGGTATAGAATTAGCATCATTTCCGGCTGCCGCAATTACCAAGGCACCTTGATCAACAACCGCGAATTCGATTATGTCCTGAATGAACTGGCTTCTGAATTCTCCGCCGGCAGAGATATTTATAATGTCTGCTCCATGCTGGGCCGCATACAATATTCCCAAATAAGTGTCGTACAGGTTTCCGGTACTATCATTGTCGGCCGAATGCTTTAGGGCCATAATTTTGCAATTGAATCCGACTCCGGCAATTCCAATACTGTTATCAGCAACACCACAGGCACATCCCGAAACCAGCGTTCCATGATCATTAAAGTCTGTATTGACCGAGGGATCGTTGTCCTGTTTAAGGTTATTCTTATCGGGCCCAGCGAAGTCCCATCCCAGGTGATTATCCAGGAAACCATCCTGATCATCGTCCACCCCGTTATTTGGAGAATCCGCTACATTCAAGTAAATATTGTCCGCAAGGTCTGGGTGATCCAGGTCGACCCCTGAGTCGACTATAGCGACGATAATATCATCACTTCCAGCACTTATTTCCCAGGCCTCTTTAGCCTTGATTATATCCAGATATGTTTGCAAAGCCAGATCAGGATCATTTGGCACCAAGGACGTGCGCCAAAGATAGGATGGTTCTGCGAAATCAACGATGCCAAGCTCGTACAGCGCTGCTATTGCGGCCTCAATATCCACCGTGGGATCCAGGTCCAATTCATGATACAAAGACAAGTCAATGGATGGCCCTCGTCCCCTTCTTTGATTCTGTGTGGAAATCCCGTGATCGGTGGCGATCCTGTGACTGCTACGCAACTTTATACCCTTCAGTACTTGCTCCTGATTTTCAGGTCGCTGATACCGCATATTGAAATAGCCCTTATGACCCGGTTGTAACTTCAAGAGGATCTTTCCCTTTTGATAATGCGAAACAGTAGCCCCGGAGGGAAGTCTATATTTTGATCCCTTAACCTCCAGAGCATCCTGGGCATTGGCAAATGGACTCAAAGCGATCAACGGGCAAAGAATTGTGCCAATGAGCCCGCTGATCCAAGATTTGTAAGGAATTGATTTCAAACTAATAAATTCTGATTCGCAAAAACCCTGCCTTAATTTTCCCCATGTTCCCAGGATGAAAAGCGCCGATCTTGCTCAGTCTGGTGGTACGGGTAGCCGATTGGCCTTTGGTCCTATTGGGGGTTGGTTCTTTCAGTGATGCGAAATTCAATTCTTCGGTTGCGTTGGCGATTGGCTTCTGAATCATTCGGAACCAGGGGTGCGGCCTGGCCAAAGCCCTCGTAATCCAAAACATCGGGCGAGGCACCCTGATCGAGCAAGTAATCGTATACCGCTTTCGCTCGATTCAGTGAAAGACTGTTGTTGTATTCCTCGGACCCCTTATCATCAGTATGGCCCTCTACCTTAATATGAATTTTGGGATTGTCGCCCAGGAATTGGAGAACCCTGTTCAATTCTGTTTCCGATTTTTTCCTGATCACATACTGATCGAAGTCAAAGAAGATATTATTAAGGGTAACGCCTGAGCCTACCTGGGCCTTCTTGAGATATATATCAATATAGACCGGTTCCAGAGAAGTGGTTTCAACATAATTGAAGGACAAGCTTTCAAACAAGTAACCTACGCGGCTTGCGTACAAGGCATATTCCGCACCCTCGGTAAGGACGATCAAATAGCCCCCATTAACAGGATCTGAATGGACCGAGGATATCAGTCGGTTCCGGTTTATGTCAATAAGCTCCACTTTTGCTGATAACACTTTCCTGGTTTCCGCGTCGAACACTGTGCCGGTTACAAAATTGCTTCGATGGTGGGGTTTGATTTCATCGGGAACGGCAAACTCGTGGATGGTGCTGTTCTGAAAGTCAAGGGCACTTCTGCTTTCATAGGAATAGTATCCGAATTGACCATCGGCGGTAATAAAGAGAGATACCTGATCATCACTGTTATTCAGGGGATAACCCAAATTAGTGGGGTCGGTCCACCCTTTCTCACCGATCTCAGAGGAATACAGATCAAAGCCGCCAAAACCCCGATATCCTTCAGAAGCGAAAAACAATGTCTGGCCATTAACATGAATAAAGGGAGACACGTCATCTGCAGCAGTGTTGATGGATGGTCCCAGGTTGACGGGAGACGTCCAGTGGTTTGAATCACCCATCCTGGTTACCCAGATATCAAGTTTCCCGAACCCACCACCTCGATTCGAAACGAAGTATAAAGTGCGGCCGTCGGCACTTAGTGAAGGCTGGGATTCCCAGGCGGTCGTGTTTATGATACTTCCCATATTCTCTGGATAGGTCCAAACCTCCCCCGATTTATAACTCACAAAAAGGTCGCAACTTCCCAGTACGTTCCTGCCTACGCAGGAGGTAAAAATAAGCATCTTACCATCGGCTGAAATTGTACAGGTGCCTTCGTTGTTGGGGCTGTTAATTCTGCTTGATAGGGAACGGGGCCGGGACCAGGTGCCGGAATCGGTTTTTTGACTGACGTAAATATCCTCGTCAAACTCAGGAGTCACTCCCGCCCTCCGGGTAAAGAAAAGCGACTCCTGGTCCGCGGTCAGTACCGGAAAATACTGCAAGGCAAAGCGGTTCACCTGGTCTGGCAAGGGGCTTGGGTTGAACTCCAGCGGGGATTTTATCTTCTCCGCGGCAAATTCAGCGTTAGCAAGCAAATTCTTGGCCTTCCCTTCTAGATTTGGATTTGTTCCTCCGGAGTCGAAAAACCGGTTAAGGTTATTTACACTCAAAACATATTTTTCCAGGTAAAAATTGACTTCGGCCAGGGCAATTAAGGGTATTTGGGCTTTTCGATCATTACCCAGAAGCTCCACGGCCCTACCGTAGTGAAAAGCCGCCTCCTCAAGATTCTGAATCTGTTTGTAACATGAGGCAATCCTGGAATGAGCCTCGATAAAGACGTCATCTTTCTTTATAGCCTGAATCAATAGTTCGATAGCCTGAGGGTATTGACGCCTTACATAATAATTTTCTGACTCTTGATACAATTTGATCGCCTTACTGGATCTGGAGCTTAAGCCGGTAGTTTGGCCAAAGCCTATTAAGCTTGTCACACACCAGCTAACCATCAGAACGATCCGAAATAAACTCGACTGCATAGATATTAGGGGACACCCATGTATTTGTGTACCTGTAATGAGATTCTCCATGACGGGCGTTGCCTGGTGAATTCAATAATCTGAGGTAGCATTTTACTGGATCGGTCCCATTCAGGCTGCAGGAACAATTGGCAATTTAGTGCCACTAATTCGGCTTGGTCCAGTGCCCAGGTGAAGTCGCTTTTGTTATAGATGATAACCTTGAGTTCATCCGCGCGGTGGTAGATTTCCTGCAGCGGCGTTTTGAATTTTTTAGGTGAAAGACATACCCAATCCCACTCGCCAGTCAGCGGATGGGACCCGGAGGTTTCAAGATGAGTCCTAAACCCACCTTCATGAAGCTCGTGGCAAAGTTTGGACAGGTTATGCATCGGCTCTCCTCCAGTTACAACTGCCATGCGGGTCGGATATTTGATCGCCATATCGACAATATCCTGCACTGGGGTTTTCGGATGATCGTTCTCGTCCCAGGATTCCTTAACATCGCACCAATGGCAGCCCACATCACAACCCGCCAGTCGAATAAAAAATGCTGGTTTACCTTGATGGAATCCTTCTCCTTGAATCGTGTGAAAAGCCTCCGTCAAAGGCACCGATGTCGCTAATGGCCCTGAGTCGCTCCGATCATTCATATTGGTAGCCTTATCTCTTACACATATACGTAGGTAAGTACAACAGGGTGACTTTAGGAATACATAGCTTTCTTGCACGATAGCAGTGTATTCCACAGCAGAGAAGCAATGGTCATTGGGCCGACACCCCCTGGCACCGGTGAAATATGACTACATTTTGGCGCAACCTGGTCGTAGGCAACATCTCCCTTAAGAGCATAACCGGATTTCCTCGACGGATCTTTGACCCTACTAATTCCGACATCAATTACTACCGCTCCGGGTTTCACCATTTCCTCTGTGACGAACTCGGGCCTCCCCAAAGCGGCAATCAAAATATCGGCTTGAGAAGTGTGACGAGCGATGTCCGGCGTCTTACTGTGACACAGGGTTACGGTGCAGTTACCGGGATATGCTTTGCGCGCAAGCAATATACTAATGGGGGATCCTACAATTTCGCTTCGACCTACTACCACGCAGTGCTTTCCTACGGTGGGGATATTAAATCTTTCCAAAAGTTTTAGTATGCCAAAAGGGGTGGCGGAGATATACGACGGCAAATTCTTGGCCGCCCGACCCACATTTACTGGATGAAAGCCATCTACATCCTTTTCGGGCAGGATCTTTTCGGTAACCGATTGGACTGAAATATGCTGGGGCAATGGCAGTTGAACAATCAGACCATCGATATCTGCATCCGTGTTGATTTCGTCTATCCGGTTCAGCAGTTCCAGTTCCGACACCGTGGATTCAAGCCTGTCCAAGGTAGATTTAAATCCAGTTTCGTCGCACGCCTTGACCTTATTTCTGATGTAGCTCTCACTAGCCGGATTATCGCCAACCAGAATTGCCGCTAAATGTGGCGTCTTCCCTCCGGATCCCTTCGACTTGCTAACTTCCAGGGCAATCTCATCCCTGATTTGTTGAGATGCTTGCTTACCGTCTAGAATTATAGGCATGTGTTAATCCAGTTTTAGTACCACCATAAATGCTTCCTGGGGAATCTCCACATTCCCTACCTGCCGCATCCTTTTCTTCCCCTTCTTTTGTTTCTCCAACAACTTTCGCTTCCTGGTAATATCGCCGCCATAGCATTTGGCCAAAACATTCTTACGAAGCGCCCTCACCGTTTCCCTGGCAATTACTTTGGCACCTATCGAAGCCTGAATAGCAATCTCAAACATCTGTCTTGGAACCAACTGGCGAAGTTTCTCACATAACTTCTTGCCCCATTCGTACGCTTTGTCTCTATGCACGATTGCCGAAAGTGCGTCCACGCGATCACCATTAAGCAGGATATCTAACTTCACCATGTTCGACTGGCGAAACCCGATGAGTTCGTAGTCAAGAGAAGCATAACCCCTGGAAATCGTTTTTAGTTTGTCAAAAAAGTCAAATACTATTTCCGACAAGGGAAGTTCAAAAGTGAGTTCCACCCGATCTGAAGTTAAGTACACCTGGTTCTTGACAAGGCCCCGCTTATCGATACATAAGGACATTATTCCTCCAATGAACTCGGACTTAGTGATGATCTGAGCACTAATAAAGGGTTCTTCGATATGCGCCACCTTCGCAGGTTCAGGCATTTCAGCTGGAGACTGCACTTCCGTGAAACTACTATCACTTTGGACTGCCCGAAATTGCACCGAAGGTACGGTAGTGATCACTGTTATGTCAAATTCGCGCTCCAGCCTTTCCTGCACAATTTCCATATGAAGCATACCCAGAAACCCGCATCGAAAACCAAATCCCAAGGCTACCGAAGTTTCAGGTTCCCAGACCAATGACGCATCGTTTAATTGTAGCTTTTCCATGGAATCCCGGAGCCCCTCATATTCGCTGGTCTCCACCGGATAAATACCGGCAAATACCATTGGTTTTACGTCCTCGAATCCCTTCAATGCTTGGCTTGGATTACTCTCAAGTGTGATGGTGTCTCCAACCTTTACCTCTCGAGCAATCTTTATCCCTGATATAAGATATCCGACGTTTCCGGCCTCAATGGAAGGTCTGGGATGCTGGGTGAATTTAAGGATCCCAATTTCCTCCGCATCATATACCCGGCCTGTATTCACAAATTTTACACGGTCTCCCTTCCTGATAGTCCCGTTGAATACCTTAAAGTATACCTCGATTCCACGATAAGCATTAAAGACCGAATCAAAAATCATTGCCTGGAGTGGCGCTTTGGAGTCTCCTTTGGGCTGAGGGATCTTGGTAATGATTGCCTCCAAAATCTCCTCAATGCCAATACCCTCCTTGGCACTTGCTCTAATGATATCGTTTGTAGAGCAACCTAGCAAATCGACAATCTGATCAATCACCTCATCGGGCATAGCCCCTGGCAGATCAATTTTGTTCAATACCGGAATTATTTCAAGATCGTGCTCGAGGGCAAGGTATAAATTGGATATAGTTTGAGCCTCAATCCCTTGAGAGGCATCGACTACCAACAACGCCCCCTCACATGCTGCAATGGACCGGGACACTTCATAGGAAAAATCTACGTGGCCTGGGGTATCGATCAGGTTCAGGGTGTACTTCTTAACGCCTGACTGAAAATCCATTTGGATAGCATGGCTCTTGATAGTTATTCCCCTTTCCCTCTCCAAATCCATATTATCCAGAAGTTGTTCCTGCATATCTCGGTCCGCCACGGTGTCAGTAACCTGTAGGAGGCGATCAGCCAAGGTGCTTTTACCGTGATCTATGTGAGCAATAATGCAGAAATTCCGGATGTCTTGCATTGGTATCAAAAGGCTGCAAAAATAGGCATTTCTGTGGTCAAAAGAGCAATCGGCCCGGCCCGCAAAAGCGGTCCGACCCACATTAGGACCACCCCTCTTCATACCGTGGACTCCGGACCGTGCTAAATTCCTGGATTTGGTTCGCTAGCGACTATGGGATCCTCCAGGAACATAACCCCTTTGGGATATTGAGATCATAATGATAGTCGCTAATGGTGCGACCGATTACTCCATCATTTCCCTGCTTCAACTGGTGTGATCCGCTACGATTTTCCATTCTCCATCAATTTTCCTCCACAACAAGGAAAAGTATCCTTCAAGGTCGTCTAGATCCCTTCTCAGGAGTTGATATCGGCCAACCATATAAAATCCATCAGCACCAATTCTTTCGTTTGATAGTATGTCGAACTGAAGCTCGCCCATCGCCTGGCGATCTGGGTATTTGGCCTTGTAGCGCTCTAGGGTTCTCCCCCAGCCGTAAATAACACCCTCGCTTCCTATGAATTTCAGGGAGTCCGATTTCCAATAGGCTTCCATAAAGCATTCTAAATCGGCTTTATTCCAGCATTCTACCTGCCGGCCAAGGATAAATTGAATGTGATCGAAATCTGGGCCTTGAGCCGCTAATGTCGAGGCCCAAAATGCAGATAAGCAAAGTACAAAGAGAGGCTTGTTCATTTTGTTTGTAATTTTATTTCTAAAATAACGAAAATATTGGACCGGAAATCATCAACTAACTTCCTCAGTTTATCCCGGCAGATTGCCGGATCAGTCAAGCAAATCTTGGTTGATGACCTGAAGGAAAATATACTGAAAGGAGTAAGACATTCGGGTAATCAGGGAAGTAAGTCTGAGCATGCGGTGGACACAAAGGCCAATCTAGAGATCGTAAAGCTGCTGGAAGCTATCGACTGCAATTTATACCTTGAATCACATTCTCCAGTGGTCAGGCAAAGTCCAGAGTTCACCATCTACGCTGAACCCCGTAGATGGTTCCTTGAATTGGGACCGGGGCGTTGGAGATCCGTGTATAAGCCTGGCGTTCACAGAGGAGAACGATGTCCCAAGGTTTAAGGATCTATCATTCGCGTATGTGGAGGGTTTGCGATCAGGCGACGTATACTATGCAAAGGACGGTAAGGCGATATACTACAATTCTATTCTTAGACGCGAGTTTGCGATTTCCGCTGGTGAAGTTTCCAGGCTGGAGGAATCTACAGGTTATATTAGGCTTGGTTATTCAGGAGCTGAAATTCAGTTGAGAAGATTATACCCCCTGCTGGTGCAGGCAAAAGACATTCGTGGAATTGAGAATACTGGAATTGAGTTGTGCGAAATTGCCAAGAATGCCGCAGATTTTTTAGTCGAGGCTAGAGGGTACTCCGATTTCTATAATACTCTGAGTTTTCCTATTTTGAAGGCCTCAGGAGGAGCAATGGTCAACCTGGATGGGGTTGCATTTGAAGACCTGCCCGTGGATCCAACTGCGAATGTGGATTTCATAGCTTGCTCTAATGGGCAATTGCTTGATCGGATACTCAAAGAATTGAATGAGTTTTGGTCCACGGGCCAGTACTTATCTTCTGGGACGGAGTTTTTAGTGACCAATAGGTGAACTTTCTAGCCCATTCCTATTTATCAGGTGATTCAGAGTCAATTCTTGTCGGTAATTTTATCGGGGATTTTGTCAAAGGCCAGGGGTATCGGAATTATGAATTTGGCATACGAAAAGGAATTGTTTTACATCGGGAAATAGATTCTTATACCGATCAGCACCCACTGGTGCTTCAAAGCAAAGTAAGACTCAGACCGAACTACCATCACTATTCCGGGGTGGTTGTAGATCTTTTCTATGATCATTTCTTAGCAAAAAACTGGGACCTATATTCAAACCAGGCATTATCCGATTTTGCTCAGTGGGTATACCGAACGGTGGCTCAAAACCAGGAATTATTACCGGATCGTGTTTCCGGCATGTTGAGCTATATGACCAAAGGAAATTGGCTGCTGAATTACGCAGAGATCCGAGGTATCGACCGGGCACTAACCGGCATGGCATCTCGGACCCGGTTTCGCTCCAACATGGAAAACGCTGCTGGGGATCTTGAACATCATTACCAGGAGTTCGAATCCGAATTTTTACAATTTTTTCCCCAAATTGCGGACCACGTTAGAACTTGGCTCAAGCACAATTAGTGATCCCACTTAAATTCATTCAGACCTTCTATCCCGGCGGTTAACAAATCTATACAACTCCGAATGTCCCCGGTGTGGGCCATTTCAATAACCTGATGAAGGTGACGAGTAGGGATTGAAATCGCTCCGGCAATTGCGCCATCTTCGCCCATTCTTTGTAATCCAGCGGTGTCAGTTCCGCCCGCCGCAAGAATCTCGGGCTGCCATTTAATTTTGTTTTTGCTTGCGATTGCTTTGAGATATTCCACCATTCGATAATCACAAATTGCCGATGCGTCCATGATCTTGATCCCCGCTCCGGCTCCCAGGCTGGTTACTCTTTCCTGGGGCTGAGCTCCCGGCACATCGTAGGCCACGGTGGTGTCAATTCCGATTCCGAAGGTGGGGTTGATTTTATGAGCGGCTACACCCGCCCCTCTAAGACCCACCTCCTCTTGGACAGTGAATACCCCATAAAAGTCGTATGGAATGGAGCCCAGGTTTCTTAGTGTTTCAATTAGTATGAAAACCGAAGCCCGATTATCTATGGATTTACAATTCACGCACTGACCCATTTCAATAAACTCCCGTTCGCGAGTTATTGGATCGCCTATTTTCACGAACCTATCCACCTCCTCTTTTTCCATACCCAGATCGATAAAAAAGTCGCTGATCTCGGGCATTTTCTTGCGCTCTTCCGCTTTCATGACATGGACCGGTTTTGTGCCCATAACCCCAATGATATCTTTCTTGCCATGTACAATTACCCTCTGTGCTGTGAGCGTTTTTGGATCAAATCCACCCAAGGTGTGAAATCTCAAAAATCCCGAATCATCAATATGGGTGACAATAAATCCAATTTCGTCCATATGGGCGGCCGCCATTACTTTCTTCGAATCGGATTTACCCTTTTTCAGGCAAAATATATTACCCAAGCTATCCACACGAAGGTCATCAGCTACGGATTGTACTTCACTTAGGATTAAATCTCGGACAGGCTTTTCGAATCCGGGCGGACCGTGTATCTCACATATCCCTTTTAGCAGAGTTAGATTTAAAGACATTGTAGTTCCATATTAGGTAAGGAATCAGAATCGGTACGGATAAGAAGGGGAGTGCGCACGAGAGGAATCGAACCTCCACAGCCTAATGGCCACTAGGCCCTCAACCTAGCGCGTCTACCAGTTCCGCCACGTGCGCAATCAAAGCCGGCTGGGGGCAAATTTAGGGCTTTAATTTTAATACGACGTCAACAAAATATTTTTTGGTATCATAAAGCCAATTGCAGATTTCAAAACCTGCCGCGCCGGCCAGAAATTCAATGGATGGACGATCGAATTTTTGACTAATCTCAGTATAAATGGTCTCCCAAGCTTCGAAATGGAAGCTTCGACCCAAGGAATCTATGGACACCTTCTGGTTTTCCAGGCTGATGAGGAAGCTTTTGGTCTCACCCGATTCCGGATCGTAAGTCGGAAAATGATCGAATTTGTCCAAGTCAAAGCCTCCACCAAGCTCAAGATTGATTCGTGTAAGCAGGTTGAGATTAAAGGCCCGGGTAAATCCCTGCTTATCCCCGTAGGCCTCCAAGATAATCTCAGGACTTTTCTTAAGATCAAAGCCGATAAGAAGCAAATCCTTTGGGCCCATGTTGCCCCTAAGTTTTTTTAGGAAATCGACCGCTTGGGTCAAGGTGAAGTTGCCAATATTGGATCCAAGGATTAGTATTATGTTTGAGTAATAATCGTCACCGTTGTCCAGAGCCTCGAGGGTAGAAAAGTATTCCCCGGTGAAGCCCTCCACAGCCAGTTCCGGCAGCTCCCTCCTAAGGCTATTCAGCAACTGATTCAAGGCATTTTCGGAAATGTCGATGGGCAAGTATTTGAACGGAGCACCTTGATTCACAAAATATTCCAGCAGGAGTTTGGTCTTGTAACCATCGCCGGCACCAAATTCTATAAGGTTGAAAGACTGATTCACACCCCGGAAGATTTCCAGCATTGTGGCTTTCTGATCGGACAGAATTTCGTACTCGCTATCTGTAAGATAATACTCCGGCATATTCATGATTTGCTGAAACAGTCGGTCCCCCTCCGGGTTGTAGAAGTACTTAGATTGCAAGAATTTTGGACTGGAAGAAAGACCTTCCAAAACGTCCCGTCCGAAAGATTGACTCATTTGGATTTCTTTAACAATGCTCAGCCAACCTTATCCCGGTAAACTGCCATCTGAGGTGAGGGTGAAAAAAATTGCGATATGTAGGACGAATATGGTCTCGCGAGGTAGCGCAGGAACCTCCCCTGAGCACCATTTGGTTTATCATGAACTTTCCATTGTACTCTCCCACGGCGCCTTCCCGGGTTTCAAAATATGGGTAAGGTAAATATGCACTGTTCGTCCATTCCCAAACGTCCCCATAAAACTGGGTGTGGCTACCACCGGACGTCCGAGGATGAAACATCTCTGAATCCACGAAATTAGCCGAGTCAGGGACTTCAGGTTCCGCCTGCCGGCAGGCGATTTCCCACTCGAATTCAGTTAACAGTCTTTTCTCTTTCCACCGAGCGAATGCATCCGCCTCGTAGAAGCTCACGTGAGCAACCGGCTCATGCTTGTTGACTTGGCGAAAGCCATTCAACGTGTAGTTGTGCCATATATCGTCCTTTTTATGCCAGTAGAGTGGTGCGGTCACATCCTGTTCATTGACCCAACGCCAACCATCGGAAAGCCAGAATCTGAAGTCCTGGTAACCTCCATCGTCGATAAATTCCAGATATTCAGTATTGGTCACTAATCGCTCCATATAGCTGAAGTCATGCAGGAAGACAGTGTGGGCTCGCTGTTCATTGTCATAGCAGAATCCGGGTCCGCTATGGCCAACCTCATAATTTCCGGCTTCCACTTCTCTAAATTCCTTTCCCAAAACCGGATCCTCCACGGGGTCAAAAGGGGAACGGCGGTAGATTGGAAGTAGAGGATTGTTTCCCAGGATATACTTAAAATCAGTAACTAGCAGTTCCTGATGCTGCTGTTCGTGTTGAATTCCAATCTCGATGATACCCGCAAGTATCGGATCCAATTCCCGGTTTTGGTTCAGAAAATCTACAAGATGTATATCGACATACTCCCGGTAAGCCATCACCTCGTCCACACTGGGTCGGCTCATAAACCCCCGATTTGGCCTTAGTATCCGGTCACCCGCTGATTCGTAATAACTATTGAACATAAAGTTGAAGTCGGGGTTGAATTCAGAATAATTATTAGAATTCCGCATCAGAACCATGGCTTCAAAAAACCAAGTAGTATGGCCCAAGTGCCATTTGGGAGGACTCACATCTTCAACCGGCTGAACCACGAAATCTTCAGTTTCCAAAGGCTTGCACAGGTCCAATGAAAGCTGTCTTGTTTGTGCAAATCTCTCAGGCAGCCGCGAGATGCTCTGGTCGGTTGGGCCAAGAGGGTTGGAGGAGGAAATCAAAATAGTCTGGGATTTTTCTTGGACAATAAGGTATCCGAGCGGTCGTTCTTTTCAAAGTTTGCATTATTAAACCTAAAAAACAATTTAACCTCCATCGCGGTTATAAGGTCAGGGGGTCAGGTTTGGAACAATACTTGCAAATTTCACTAACCAGCAAAACCAACTGGTGCTTGTTTTTGTTAACTAAATCAGATTCAAAAGGTTTGATAATTAATTGGGTTTATTTGGAACAGATTTCAATATTTTTCGTATAGAAAATTGGATAATTAGTTATATTTTTTTTACCTTGCGGCCAGAAAAAAACGGAGGGACATATTTAGGACAGCCACGCCCACTTCGCAGATAGTTGAAGACTGCTTAAAGAGAATTCCGTTTCAACGGCCCACGCAGGGGAAATTGCTCCGAATTATGAATATTAAATAGTAAGGATATAGAATATGCGACAGCTCAAAATTACTAAGAACATTACCAATAGAGAGAGCGCCTCCTTGGAGAAATATTTCAACGACATTAATAAAGTTGAAATGATCACTCCGGAGGAAGAAGTAGCCCTAGCCAAGCGAATACAGCAAGGCGATGAGGGAGCCTGTGAGAAATTGGTGAAGGCGAATTTGCGATTTGTAGTCTCAGTGGCGAAGCAATATCAAAATCAAAGTCTGTCACTAAATGATCTTATTAACGAGGGAAATCTAGGGCTTATTAAAGCTGCTAAGAAATTTGACCCCACTCGAGGTTTTAAGTTTATCTCCTACGCCGTTTGGTGGATCAGGCAGTCCATAATGCAGGCCATGGCTGAACAATCCAGAATGGTTCGATTGCCTCTAAATAAGGTAGGTACGATAAGTAAGGTAAACAGGGCCATTTCAGACCTGGAGCAACATCTCGAAAGGACCCCCACCGAACAGGAATTAGCTGAAATACTGGGCATGCAGGAGAATGATGTCAAGAATACGTTGACCACCAATACCAAGCACGTTTCAGTTGATGCACCGTTTAACGAAGGTGAATCAGGTTCGCTACTTGATGTAATGGAAAACAGTGGCAGTGAGAGAACGGACCAGTTCATGGTGCACAATCACTCTCTTTCCGTGGAAACTGAAAGAACCCTTTCTCAGCTCAACGAGAGAGACAAACAAGTAGTTAAGATGTTCTACGGCATTGGCACTGAGCAGCCGATGTCTCTGGAGAATATTGGAGAGGAATTGGGGCTTACTCGAGAACGAGTTCGGCAAATTAAGGAGAAGTCGATCCAAAAACTTCGAAATTCGACCAAGAAACAACTTCTAGTCCAATACCTGGGCTAGAAAAGCAAAACAGGAAAAGTGGTCAACCGGCCACTTTTTTTGTTGTTACCCCAGCCTACCAGCACCCGGAATTATTTATATTAACGACAATTTCGAATGAGTAATTTTGAAGGAGCCTGTAAATATTATGCTCATTGATGATGATGAAATCAATAACTTCATCAATCGCAAGCTTCTATCCAGATACGACGATAATCTGGGCATTGTGGATTTTGTAGGGGCTCGGGAAGCTCTGAATCATCTCCGAAATCCGGGCGACTCCTTACCCGATTTTATTCTCCTTGATATAAACATGCCGGAAATGAACGGATGGGAATTTATCGCAGAGTTTGCCAAACTTAACCTCAATCACACCAGGGTTATCGTGCTAACATCTTCAATCGATGGTCGTGATGAAGAAAGAGCCCGCAGCCTTGCTGAAGTCAAAGGATATTTCATTAAGCCCCTGGACAACTCTAAAATAGAAGAGATTCTTACCGATTGATCACATGCGGACCAAATTGTGTCCCTCCTAATCGGGTGTTTGGGGAGGATGTGGGAACAGCTTGCGGTAATATGTTAATTAAGGACCCCTACTCTTTCGGTGTAGTGATTTTCTTTTTCATCTATCTCCTTGGGACTTTATGTGATCTCGCGCTTGGACGTAGATATCATAAATCTCGCCCCAGGATCCTTTCAATCTCAAGGTACCTGGTAAATCCAAAACAGGGAATCCCCAGTCCCTCCAGGTTTTCTTTTATTCTACTCATCTGCTTATCCCTCTTGCTGTCTAATCGATGGATCAACACGCCTCGACCCTTTGAGGAAAGTCCTGAGACAACTGGTGATAGATATCCATATCTCTCTGACCGCTGTCGCCGATCAGGATGAACTTCATCTGGGGGTAGAACTTCAGAATGAATTCGATGTGCCTTATCTTGTCGCTTCGACACTGGGCACCGGATTACCTTCCAAAAAGCACAAACGTTGCAAATCGATGGAGAGGTTATTGTGGAGGTGAACCAGGTTGTGGCTAGAATTGTCCCGGGCTCTATCAATATCCTGGTCTAGCTCAACTAGCGTTTGAACAGGTAAACAAAATAAAGGCTAAACCCATTGTTCTCGGCTTGACTGAATCCAACAAGGTCGGGTCTGTCCAATATATTGGTGATTCCCAAATTGAATCTGGAGCCAATTATGAGTTGATCCAACGGGTAAAATTCAAACCCTATATTTGCTGACAAGTTGTTGCCTTTATAATATTCTCTTGCTTCGCTGGCACCACCGATCACTATTCCATACTGCAAACCAGTCTGAAAATTAAAGGTCTCTTCAAAATCGAATCCCACGGTGAATGGTAAAATCAGGTAATTGAGCTCTTCCCTATCCGAACCTTCTTTGGAGTACAGCAGTTCCAGCATTCCAAACCAACCCAGATCGCTTAAATATTTCTTACCCAGAACCCCAACCTGCCAGCCCAGCTTCGCGTTTTCGAAAGGCTCACCTTGTTTTCCAATTGATGTCAGGTTCAAAGAAGCCTTTCCACCAAATTGGATTTGAGCGCTGCTAAAAGACGTGCTGCTCCAAAAAATGACTGCAACCAAGGAAATAAACCGGGCGAAATTTACCACCATAAATAGATCAAATCAATGCCCTAAACCAGAAAGAAGCTCATCCAACATTTGAAATCCTAACGAATCATTAAAACATAATGGAGGTTCTATCCTTTGGATTCCTGTAACTGATGCCATGCGAGGGCTCCAGTTCCCAGGACAGCCGCATTTTTGTCTTGAAGGCCGGACAGAAGTAGCTTCACCGTCCCCTTAAAAATCGGCATTAGGTTGGCTTCCATATATTTCAATGTGGGTTGGAAGAGCAAATCCTTGGAATTTGCAAGCCCTCCAAAAAGGACAAAGGCTTCAGGGCTTGCCAACATCGCCGTGTTTGCCAAAGCCCTTCCCAAGAACATACCTGTGTATTCGAAAGCTTCTAATGCGATCCGATCCCCTTGAATGGCCGCATCACTGATCATTTCACCGGTAAGTTTGTTGTATGCTATTTCTCGTAGCATGCTAAATTGCCTGGAATCGGCCAACAACTTGGATACTGTTCTTTTGAGGCCATTGACGGAAACATATGATTCAAGGGCTCCACGACGATTGAAAGGGCTTTGACGCCCATTTTCCTTTACAATAATATGGCCCATTTCACCGGCGAACCCCGTATGACCATGTACCAATTTGCCATCAATGACTATTCCGCTACCCAAGCCGGAGCCCAAGGTAATCAAGATAAAGTCGCGCAGATCTTGAGCCACTCCAAACTACATTTCCCCGACCGCGGCAGCGTTGGCATCGTTGGTGAGGAACACCGGAAGCCTGTACTTATCCTGAAAAATTTCCACTATAGGCGTTTCATCACCCCAACTTAGATTTGCCGGCTTCACAATAGTCCCTTGGTAGAAATTGGCGTTTGGGGCGCCAATTCCTATTCCTCTTATCTCAGCGCCGCCATTTAAGGCCTGCTTCATGCGGTCGAGCTCATTATAAATGCGCGGGAGAAACCGAGTGATATCTTCCCGGGCACGGGTATCCATGACACCTTCTTTTAGAACCCGCGCATTGGCATCGACTATTCCAAAAGTAGTAGTTGTGGCCCCAATATCTATCCCAATTACCGCGTCAGTCATCTTATACCTGATCTGAATTTTAAATTCTTAGCGGCGTTGAAAATACTATAAAAATGCGGGTTAGTAAAGATGGTGTCAAGGATTTCCCTCAGATGGGCGTAGAAGCGGCTTCGAATTCGTTGTTAAACGCTACGACTGGCCGGAAATAGCATTAAACTCATCACTTCAAAATTCGGTTTAATGAATATCGGCCTGGGCCGGAAAGGAAAAATAAGATAACGACGCCCAGATACAGTAGCGCTTTTTCCTTGGTTCCAAAAGGGTCATCTGCATGCCTTATAAATCCCGCGGTCGCCATGGTTAAGCCAATAAACGTCGCTGCGGTCCTGGTGTAGAATCCTCCCGCCAAAAAGAGACCTCCAACGAATTCGGACAGAGCTGCCGCCCAAGCAAAGACCACCGGCAGCGGAAACCCCAGGTTACCCACGGACTCGACAAAGCCGGAAGAAACCGGCAGCTTACCTAACCCGTGACCCATTGCCAATGACAACCCGGCAAAAACTCTCAAAATCAACAATCCAAGATCGGTACTTGAATTGTGGGCTGTGACGGATCCGCGTAAAAGTGAATTAAGTCTCATAGGAATTATTGAACTGTTGAAGTGTTGAACTGTTACTTGTTGTTTTTGGTATTCGTTTCTTGGTGTTTAACTCAATTCCCTAGTTCGTTTATGACTCGGTTAAATTTCTGCTTTATACGATCATTGCCTAAGTTTCCCAAGCTCCCAATGTGGGTATGGTTCAGAGAACGGTCAAATTCAGTATCCCCGTCTTTGATCCGTCCAGCCACAACTTTGTATGCTTCCCGAAAGGGCGTTCCTTCCTTTACCAGTTTGTTCACCTCCTCAACACTAAAGACTAACTGGTATTTATCCAGATCCAATAAATTCTGCTTGACCCGGATATTCTTAAGCAAAAACACCATAATGTCAAGGCAAGAGATCACATCGGTTATGGCAGGAAATATCAACTCCTTTAAGAGCTGCATTTCTCGATGGTAACCGGTGGGGAGATTAGCAACCAATAAATTGATCTGGTTGGGCAAGCCCAGGACTTTGTTGCATTTACCGCGCACCAGTTCCAGGACATCGGGATTCTTCTTATGCGGCATAATGCTTGAACCGGTGGTCAGTTCTTCAGGCAGATAGATAAAGTCAAAATTCTGACTATTGAAAAGACACAGATCCATGGCCATTTTGGCAATCGTCTGGGCCAAACTTGACATGCCGTTGGCAAACGCCAGATCTGTCTTGAATCGGCTCATCTGGGCGGCAATGGAATTCACGTGCAAATCTGCAAATCCCAGGCTTAGGGTAGTTGACTCGCGATCAATCGGAAACGAGGAGCCATAACCGGCCGCAGAACCCAGCGGATTCTGGTCGATAATTTTATGGGAGGCCACGATCAGCCGCAGGTCATCCACCAAAGTTTCGGCGAAACCTCCAAACCAAAGTCCGAAAGAACTGGGCATTGCTACCTGGAAATGAGTGTATCCGGGCATCAGGTCTTCCTTATGCTCATTGCTTAGATCTATCAACAGGTTGAACAAGGTTTCTACCTTTTCAATAATCGACTTGTTTTTGTCCTTGAGGAAAAGCTTCACGTCCACTAGCACCTGGTCATTTCGGGAGCGGGCCGTATGTATTTTTTTCCCTATTTCTCCTAGTTCCTGGGTCAACATGAATTCCACTTTGGAATGTACATCCTCAAATTCCGGCTCTATCAGAAAATCCCCCTCCTCAATTCTATCTTTAATGGCGCCCAGCGTAGCTTCGAGCTGACTGAATTCCTCCGACTTCAACACGCCGATTTGATGTAGCATTTTTGCATGACCAATGGACCCAAGGACGTCATACAAAGCCAATTGAAGGTCTAAGTCACGATCATTCCCAACAGTGAACCGCTCTATTTCCTTTGAAGTGTTTACTCCTTTATCCCAAAGTTTCATAAGGACGATTTTGTTTGCTTATCAATCCAATTGTAGATCTTGCAGCAACTCGATATAGGTTTGAATTCCATGTTCTATTTCCGACACGTAAATAAACTCTCCGGCAGTGTGGGACCGGCTGGAATGCCCGGGCCCAATTTTCAGCGTCCAGAAGTCCATCATAGCCTGGTCTGAAAGAGTCGGAGACCCGTACGATTGTAGGCCAAGATCGTTTCCTTTGACCACGACCGGGTGGTCGATTGGAATTGCGGATGAGTTCAAATGATAACTACGGGGCGATATCTCCGAATCAATATTGGACTGTACGATTTGAAGGACCTCATCATTAGAGTATCTTTCATTAGTTCGTATGTCCACTACGAATCGGCATTCATCGGGAACCATATTGTGCTGCTGGCCTCCGCTGATCTGGGTAACCGACATCTTACTATAACCTAGCAGCTCCGAACTTCGGTCAAATTTGTGACTTCTGAACCAATCTATATCTTTAATTGCCAAGTACAATGCATTGATCCCTTCGTCCCGGGCCGCATGACCGGCTTTTCCACGGGCTATGCAATCGAGCACGATCAATCCCTTCTCAGCAATGGCCATTTGCATGGTAGTGGGCTCCCCTACAACCCCCAGATCTATCGGGCCTAGTTGCGATAGTATGGACTTAACACCATTTTTTCCCGAGACCTCTTCCTCGGCAGAGATTGCCAGAATAAGCTTATATGGCAGTTTCGGAAGGCTATTAAGATAAAGGAAGGTTGCAACCAAAGCCACAACCGACCCGCCTGCATCATTTGATCCAAGGCCAATCAGCTTATCATCCTGGAGAAATGGAGTAAACGGATCTTGTTCCCAATCCCCGGAAGGTTTCACTGTGTCATGGTGCGAGTTTAAAAGGATGACCGGGACGTCAGACCGATGATTTTGACTACTAGCCCATACGTTGTTTTTGGACCTTTCAGTGCTAATACCGTGGCCCCGCAGATAGTCTTGCAGGATATCAGCGGTCTTATCCTCTTCCCTGGAAAATGAGGGGGTGGAGATCATTTTCTGCAGCAGTTGAATGGCTCCTTCGAACAACTCCGAAACCTCCATCGAAGATTTTATTCTTGAATCAGACATACTTCAGTTCCATTCAGATTTTGATCTTTCAGTCCGCGTGGGCCGCATATCATAACCTTTTCTACTCCGTTGCTCAACGCTTCAAAGGCATTGTCCATTTTGGGAATCATCCCTTGACTAATCACACCAGATTCCTGGAAGCGGCGGTATTCAGCTTGGTCTATTCTTTCAATCACTGATCCCTCATTCTCAGGATCAGCCAATACTCCATCCTTTTCGAAACAGTATACCAATTTGACTCTGTAGTCCCTGGCCAGCAGTGAGGACAACGCCGATGCGATGGTGTCGGCATTTGTATTTAAGAGCTGTCCTTTTTTGTCATGGGTAATTGAGCAAAGAACCGGTACCAATCTATTGTTCAGAAACAATCTTAAAGCATGGCCATCAAGATCCTGCATTTCAATATCCCCCGCGAATCCATAGTCAACTTCTCCCACGGGTCTTTTCTTTGCCTGAACCGAATTGGCATCGGCCCCGGTCAAACCGATTGCATTACATCCTTTTGCCTGGAGTGCAGCAACGATGCTCTTATTGATCATACCTGCGTAAACCATGGTTACAACTTCCATTGTTGATGAGTCGGTGATTCTTCGACCGTTTATCATTTTTATGGCAATTCCAAGACTGGTACACAGTTGATCAGCTCTTCGACCTCCACCATGCACCAGCATCTTGGGACCCTCCAGCCGGGCAAAGTATTCAAGTACCCCACTAAGCTGTTCAGATGAGTCCAGGACATTACCGCCTATTTTGATTATGGTAAGCTTTTGAGTCATCCTTCCTCAGATTCTATGTTGTGTATGAGCTGCTTGAGTACCGCCTGAGTGGCAAAAACACGATTGCGGGCTTGCTGTAAAATCAACGAATTCGGGCCGTCCACCAATTCGTCGGAGGCTACTACATTGCGTCGGATTGGTAAGCAGTGCATAAATTTACCTTGGCGAGTAAGCTTCATTTTATCCTTATCCACAATCCAATCAGCATAATCTCCCAGTCTTTGGCCGTAATTCTGGTAGCTGGACCAATTTTTGGCATATACAAAATCAGCTCCATCCAAAGCTTTTACCTGATCATTTTCAACTGCTACGCCCCCCCCAAACTCGGCGGCAAGCTCATACCCAGGGGGGTGGCTAATCACCAAATCCAAATCCGCGGCTTTCATCCATTCAACAAACGAGTTAGGAACAGCTTGGGGCAAACATTTCGGATGTGGAGCCCAGCTTAAGACGACCCTTGGTCGGCCGGACGGGGCATGCTCCCGGATTGTCATCAAATCGGCCAGGGACTGTAACGGGTGACGAGTAGCGCTTTCCAGGCTGATCACTGGAACAGAAGCGTATCCTACAAACTGATTAAGAATGTGTTCATTATAGTCCATTTCCCGGTCCTTAAGTCCTGCAAAGCAGCGTATCCCAAGGATATCGCAATATCCACTCAGAACCGCCACTGCATCCTTAATATGTTCCTGAGTATCCCCATCCATAACGGTCCCTTCCAGGAATTCTAAATTCCAGGCTTGGGATTTGATGTTCTGGATAATAACATCCATGCCCAAATTCATTCCCGCCCTCTGAGTGCTCCATGACGTTCTAAGACTCGGATTAAGGAAGACCAGACCCAAAGTCCTTTTCTGGCCCATTTCCTCCGTCAACCACGGTGATTCCTTAAGGGCCATTGCTTCCCTCACCAGGGCCTGGATGTCCAAAACATCCTTTACCGCGGTGAACTGGTTAGCGATCATAAAACTATCAGTTGGATCGTCCTGAAACATTTGAATGTTCTTCGGTTTCAATTTTCCGGTATACGGCCTCGAATCCATCCCAGAAAATATCGATTTCTTTGGTTGTTGTGTTGAGTGGCGGCAGGATGCGAAGCACGTTGGGGTCACTGGATGAGCCAGTCAGTATGTTCATTTCCGATACCAGGGCCTGCCGGAGCGCCTTTATCGGAAATCCCAAATCCAGACCCTGCATAAGCCCTTTCCCTTTCCGTCTGATGGACAAATTGAGATTTTCGAGCTTGTCCTTAAAATACTTTCCCATTTCAAAGGCATTCTCTACTAAATTTTCCTTGGATATGACATCAAGCACAGCGATGGCGGCGGCACACGCCAGATGATTCCCTCCAAAGGTGGTTCCTAATAGTCCGTAACTGGCTTCAAATCGTGGACTGATTAACAGACCACCAATGGGAAAACCGTTGGCCATCCCCTTAGCCACCGTGACCAAATCTGGTTTTATATTGGAGTATTGATGGGCGAAGAACCGGCCACTCCGGCCATAGCCTGATTGTATTTCGTCCAGGATCAGTACAGCCCCGAACTCCTTGCAAAGAGAATCCAATTTGTTCAGGAAGTCATCAGATGGAATGTTGATTCCCGCTATGCCTTGAATACCTTCCAGGATTACGGCTGTGACATCTCCCCGTTTGAGTTGGGCGGCAAGCTCTACCTGATCCTCCAAATCCAATATGGTCACCTGGTGAGAACGGTTGAAGGGTGCTTGGATTCTTGGGTTGTCCGTGACACTTACCGCTCCGGAGGTTCGACCATGAAAGGAATTCTTAAACGATATTACCTTTGATTTTTGATTATGAAAGGAAGCGATCTTCAGGGCATTTTCGACCGCCTCGGCGCCCGAATTGCATAAGAATAACTGGTAATCGGAATAATGGGATAGATCTCCAAGTTTTTGAGCTAATTCCTTCTGCAATGGATTTTGAACCGAGTTGGAATAAAAACCCAATTTGGACAGCTGAGCATTAATCTTATCTATATATAAAGCGTGGGAGTGGCCAATGGAGATGACCGCATGGCCTCCATAGAAATCCAAATACTTCCGCCCTTTGGAGTCGTATACGAAACTTCCTTCGCCACGTACTAGCTCAATGTCCATTAACGGGTATACCTGAAAAAGATCCATCAGGTGATATTTTCGATCTTTTTGTATGAGGTAATAATCCCTTTAATTAGAGCTGAGCTCAGACCGTGATGTTCCATTTCATTCAGCCCGGCTATTGTACAGCCCATGGGAGTCGTCACCTGGTCAATGGCTTCTTCCGGATGGCTATTTGAATTTAATAAGATAGAGGCGGCACCCAAAGCTGTTTGGGAGGCAATCAATTGGGCCTCGTCGGCGTGAAAGCCCACCTCGGTTCCACCCTGGGATGCCGCCCGGATAAAACGAAGAAAAAAGGCAATCCCACAAGCTCCCAAAACCGTGGCGGCCTGCATAAGTCTCTCGTTGATTATCATGGTTCTGCCCACCGCGTCAAAAATGGTTTGCACTGTATCCAAGGCCTCATCCTGGGCATTTTCAGTGGCCAGGCAGGTCATGGACTCACGAATTGCCACCGCAGTGTTGGGCATTGCCCTAATTACCGTGAACTCCGGACCGGCCATTTGATTAATTTCGGTGAGAGTGATGCCGGTAACCACCGACACCAGAATATGACGATCTGGATCGAGGGCCGATTTGAACGAATCGATCAATCGACCCACTTGTTTCGGTTGGACGGCCAATATGACGATTCGAGAATCTCGCACGGCTTGAATATTGTCGGTGGTTAGTTCCACGCCCATGGCCTCCAAATCCTTAATGAGCTCCAAGTGCCTTCGGGTAGCCGTAACCTTGAACTTGTCCAGCAAACCCGCCTCGGATAGCCCGCGGGCTATGGCGGAGCCTAAATTTCCCGTTCCAATAATGGCAATACTGTCTTTCATTTGTAGTGAATTAAAAGGCGATTGACTTAAACTGTAGACCTGTAGTTTCTTCGAGCCCATTCATCAGGTTCATGTTCTGAACTGCCTGACCCGAGGCGCCTTTAACCAGGTTGTCAATCGCACTGATTATAAATATCTTGTCGTTATGCTTTTCCAAATGCACAAGGCACTTGTTGGTGTTGACTACCTCCTTGAGACTAATAGCCTCTGAGGACACCAAGGTAAATGGAGCGTCCTGATAGTAGTCTTGATACCATTGCTGCACAGTCTCCAAATCAAGGTCAGAACGGGTATATACCGATGCCAAAATCCCCCTGGTGAAATTTCCACGTATAGGAATAAAATTCAGGATCGGCACCAGTCCTTTTTGAAGTTGGGCTAAGCTTTGATTAATTTCCTCCAAGTGCTGATGGGTAAAAGGCTTGTAAACTGAGACGTTATTATTGCGCCAGCTGAAATGGGTTGTTTCGGATAAGGACTGGCCAGCTCCAGTAGATCCGGTGATGGCGTTAACGTGAATCTCATCATGAATGGCTGAGTTTGCCGCCATAGGAAGCAGGGATAATTGAATCGCGGTGGCAAAGCACCCAGGGTTTGCAATTCGGGTCGCCTTTTTAACGAGCGTCTTGTTTAACTCCGGAAGGCCATAGACAAAATCAAAACTTGGTTCGCTATTCTCGTTGAGTCTGAAGTCCCGGCTAAGGTCTATGATCTGCACGTGCTCCGGCACCCCAGCTGACTCAACAAAATTTCTGGATTTTCCGTGGCCCTGGCAAAGAAAAACCAGATCAATGTCGGTGTTAAGATTCTCAGAAAACGTCAAATCCGTGTCACCCTGAAGATCACGATGGACTAAGCAGATTGGCTTTCCCGCGCTGCTGCTACTGTGTACAGAAGTGATTTTCACATCGGGATGCTGAAGCAAGATTCTTAACAGCTCGCCGCCTGTATAACCAGCACCTCCGTAAATCCCGACCTTAATCATTGTTCAACTGGTTTACAGAATGGAATATCTTAGTTTGATTAGACAAAATTTTAGTAAATCCCTTAACATCCTCTCCGGACCAATTACGATTCATCTCTCCATAGTCCCCAAATCCAGAGGCCATGAGATCGTGTTTGGATTCGACACCGTTGATCTTGAAGTCATAGGGCTGCAACTGAACGAACACCTTTCCGGTTACAAATTCTTGAGTACTTTCCAGGAATTCTTCAATGTTTCTCATCACCGGTTCGAGGAACTGTCCTTCGTGCATCAGCATACCGTACCAGGTTGCCAATTGGTCTTTCCAGTAAACCTGCCACTTTGTTAAAACATGCTTTTCCAGGGCTTGATGTCCTTTAATTATGATCATTGGTGCTGCTGCCTCAAATCCTACACGGCCTTTGATACCGATGATAGTATCTCCCACATGAATATCTCGACCAATGCCAAAGGGAGAGGCAATTACCTGCACCCGCCGAATGGCATCTGTTGGGTCTTCAAAATATTGATCATTTACTCCCGTGAGCTCACCACGACTGAATTGAAGACAGAGTTCCTCGGAGTCTTTCCTTTGTATTTGTGTTGGAAAAGCCGACTCCGGTAGTGGAAGGTGGGATGTCAAGGTTTCTTTGCCTCCAATACTGGTCCCCCAGATTCCTTGATTAATGGAATAATGGGCTTTTGTAAAGTCCTGCTTGACCCCTTTGCTCTCTAAATAGTCAATCTCCTGCTGTCGTGAGAGCTGCTGGTCTCTAATTGGAGTAAGGACCTCTACATCAGCATTTTGGATCTGGAACACTAAGTCAAAACGCACTTGATCGTTGCCAGCACCGGTAGATCCATGAGCGATATAACTGGCTCCAATTTCTTTAGCATAGTTCGAAATCGCCTGGGCCTGAAATGCTCTTTCAGCGCTTACTGAAAGCGGATAGGTGTTGTTCCGAAGAACGTTCCCGTAAATCAGAAATCGAATTCCGTTTTTGTAATATCCGGAAACCTCATTCAGAAGGACATGACTTTTCACTCCGAGACGGCGGGCTTTTGCTTCGATTTCCTCAAGTTCCCGGGCTGAAAAACCTCCGGTATCTACCGTAGCCGAATGAACCTCAAGGCCTTTTTCATCGGCTAAATACTTTACGCAATAAGATGTGTCCAACCCCCCGCTGAATGCCAACACAACTTTGTTATTAGTGCTCATAATGCGACTGTCTTAAGGTTGGATTTAACTTGCCGACGTCGGTATGCGCGGATCCGATGGAGTTTTAAGAACCTCTTGAATCTTTCCCAGCGATCGTGCCGATTGGCTACAACCTTTACGTCTTTTCTAGGCGCATACAGCATACCGGTGCAAAGGCAATGGCTGCGATTAGTTCGGGTAAGAATATCATAATTCTGGCAACTCTGGCACCCTCCCCAGAATTCTTCATCAGTGGTCAATTCGGAGAAGGTGACCGGCTTATAGCCCAGGTCGGAGTTGATTTTCATCACCGCCAGACTTGTGGTAATACCAAAAATCTTTGATTCCGGATATTTTTCTCTTGATAACTTGAAGACTTCATTTTTGATCCTTTTGGCCAGTCCAGTCTTTCTGAAATTGGGATGGACTATTAAACCAGAATTCGCTACATATTTACCGTGTCCCCAGGATTCGATGTAGCAGAAGCCGGACAGATGATCTTTGGCGATGGCGATTACGGCATGGCCTTTCTGGATCTTGCTCCGTATATAATCAGCCGAGCGCCTGGCGATCCCTGTGCCACGCTGCTGGGCAGCCTCCGCGATTAGCTGGCAGATCTGATCTGCATATTTCAAATGCCGCTTTTTTGCAACCAGAATCTTGGACTCCATTAAGGACATTGTTCAACAACTAAAAGTAAATACTAGAAAAAATGGATGAAGAAAATCGAAGGGTCATGCGAGGTACGTAACCCCGCCAACAAATCATACCCCTAACGGGGCCTCCTGGTCCTGGGGAAGGAAGATACAACACCCGGGGAAACGATTTTAAGTACCGCCCGAGTGAAACTAGTTTTTGAACCGCTCTTAAGCATGAGAGCACAAAGATAGATAAAGATGAATTAGAATTGCAAGTAAAATTTAGAATGCGGCGTCATCGCCTCCAAAGTCACGGCCCCCGGCTCCGCCATTCCGTCTCCCTCGCTTCTTTTTTTGGTTGAGGCGATAGGTAAATCCAACCAAAATCTGCCGGGACCTCCATTGAAAATCATAGGTAGAAAAGAAATTATACGCGGAAGACTCTCCGCTCCATTTCCGGCTGTTGAAAACATCCCTCAAGTTCAAGGACAGGGTCCCATTCTTCTTAAGAACATCGCGACTGAAACCTACATCCAGAAAATAATAAGCGTATCTTTTGCCCTGGGTTGTTTCTTGAGGTGCCCGATAGTTAAATCGCATTTGAAAATCGGTTTTCTTAGCTATTGTCATTAGGGAATTTATACGGCCCATCCAACTGTAGGTGTCGGCTTGAAATTCCTCACCGATGTTGCCACCGTCGGTGATGGAGCGGAAAAAGTTCAGGCTACTATTTAATCTCCACCACTTGAGAGCATCCCATGAAAAAATAAACTCCAGACCAAAGGAATGTCGTTTGTCTAAATTTTCTGGCCTGGAATAGCTAACTCCGTCCTCCTCTACTCTGGTTATTCGGCGAATTACACCGGTGGTATAACGATGATACACGCTTGAGTTAAAAGTCCCCTTTGCCCAGTTGTTGAGAAATGAAATCTCAGTCGAGTTAGTGTATTCAGGATTCAAATCTGGGTTGCCAGTTCGGATAAAGCGTGGATCGCTGAAGCTAGAAAACGGGTTTAGGTGGCGAAAGTGTGGCCTTCGAATTCGCCGGCTATAGCTCAGTTGGGTGGATCGGTTTTCGTTGAATTCGTAAGTGAGATGCCCACTGGGGAATAGGTCCAAGTAGTCCTTATGGGTCACTTCACTGGTCTCTTCCAGCTCGGTGCGAATATTGGTCAATTCGGATCTAAGGCCTAATTGGTAGCTGAACGATCCGGTTTTGTTGCCAGCGATCGCGTACAGGGCAAATATGTTCTCGTTGTAAAGGAAGTTATTAGTGAATTCAGGTATTATTTCCCATACGCCGTCCACATACTCCTCCACCTTAAAGTCGTTTCCTATGTCTCTTAGCGTGCTCCTGTATCCACCCTCAAATTTACCTTGTTCACCCAGTGGATGCAGGTAATCGAATTGCATTAACAAATTCTGCTCCCCTTCGTGATTCAGAGATCTTTGAAGTAATCCCTCCTGCTCCACATCCTGCTCATCGAACTCGCGCTGCACGATGTTAGATGTTTCGGTCTCGATTTCTTCCCAAAACTGAACCGAAGCTTCAAACTTCCGTCCTTTCTGCTCAAATGTCTTGGTATAATTCACAGAGTATTCAAGGTTATTCTCAATCTCTTCCTCATTGTCTTTGCGTAAGACCGTCTGAATCAGATCCTCACTACTATCATAATCCCGGTAGGTAATGTCGTAGACATTATCTTCAATGGATTTGCGGAAAATCAAGGCTCCGGTTATCGTGTTGAACTTGTTTAGATAGAAATCAGCACCTCCCCGGAAATTATGGGATAGACCGCCTCGCTCATGTTTGCGCTGCCGATCCGTGAAAAAGGTGGAATCTTCCAGAAAGTAGTTGGTTTGGGTTGAGCCACCTCCGGGCCTTTTCCGGTACATAATTCCGTAACTGGCAAATAGATTAAAACTCTTCTGCCTGCGGTTTATATTAAAAGCACCTCCATGATTATGGGGATAGCCTGTGTTGAAATCGAAGGATCCGTTAAACCCGTTTTTGGTATCTTTCTTAAGAATAATATTGATGATCCCGGCATTGCCCTCAGCATCGTACTTAGCTGAAGGATTGGTAATGACTTCCACTTTTTCTACCAAATTGGCCTGAAGTTGTCTCAAGGCATCGGTACTACCTAAACCAATAAGTCCCGATGGTTTACCATCTATCAAGATCCTTACATCCTGACTTCCTCGCAAGCTGACATTACCCTCGACATCCACTACTATCGAGGGTATATTATCCAAAATATCGGCAGCCGAGCCTCCAGTCTTTACCATGTCCTTTCCAATGGTGAATATCTTTTTATCCAGGGCAAACTCAATTTGACTTCTCTCCCCTTCAACGACAACTTCATTCAACACTTCAATGTTTGATTTAAGGTAGATGGTGCCCAAATCCAGAAGTAAATTCTCCCGATTCAAGACAATATCGTCTATGATCTTCTCCTGAAAGGAAACAAATTCAATTCGGATAAAAAATTGGCCCGGCCTGGTTTCAATTTCGAAAGCGCCATCGGGCCCGGTTACGCCTCCACTAACTACTGATGAGTCTCTTTTGCTAATGACTGCGATCGTAGCGTACTCAAGGGATTGATGGGATTCCGCCTCTGCTACTTCGCCTTTGATAATGGTCTTCGGAGGGGTACGACCCTGCCAATTCCCGGAACGAGGATGCTCCTGACCCAACAAGTTGGTCCCAAGTAGGATAGTAAAAAGGACCGATAATGCAGAGCCATTATGACGCATAGTTATCCAAAGATCGCGATCAAATCTGTAGCAAATTGGAAGATTTCCAGCATTTCAACCAAATTTCAATTCTAGTGAATGAACATGGTCCCTGTAACCATATCTGGCAACGTAACCGTTCCCAGGTACTTGGTTAGCAATTGAAAGTTCACAATTTAGCACAATCTCAGCTCTGAATCCCCCTTCGGGATATTCATCAGGGCAGATGCCAAGCTGGGCAATAAGATTTCTCCCAAAACCAGGATCCTTGGTAACCATAACAGATTGATTCCGGCAACGGCTCCAATTTTCCCCTTGTGATCGCCAAACAGCAATCGCTACCCTATCGCAAGCAAAACCCTCTTTGCCTACTAAAGTAATCATTTGATCAGGTAACCATTCGCTATCTTCAACCAACGAGGATTTCATAATCCCAGTAATTTAGGACCACCTTTGAAACAATTTTAAAGAATTTCTGGAAGTTAGGCCGCTATGAAAATGATTTCAGTTGGTCTGACAACATATGTTATCTAAATTAGGCCCTTGGTCCCTCTAAAATCCATATAATAATAACCAAACCATGATCATAAACCCGAGAATTCTAATCTGCGGCCTATTGGTATGGACCATCACCGCCTGCGGAACTCAAAAGGCAGAAGAAGAGGAAATTGATGCTATAAATCTGATTCCAGATCCCGATAACGGGGGTCTAAAGCTACCGCCCGGTTTTTCCGCTATTGTTGTAGCCGACAGCCTGGGCCGGGGTCGCCATTTGGCCGTAAACAGTAACGGTGATATTTACCTACGACTTCGAAAGGAGAAAAATGGGGGAACCCTGGTGGGCCTTCGAGACACCACCAACGACGGCAAGGCCGATCTGATAGAATACTTCGGTCCGGAAATTCAAGGGACAGGGATTGGGATTCAGGACGGCTATCTTTATTACTCTACAGATACGTCAGTTCACAGGTATGCGCTGAATGGCTCCTTAGTGCCCACGGGCAGTGCAGAACAAATTATTGGGGGTTTTGTTTATGAGACCCAGCATGCAACAAAGCCGTTTACATTTGATGGACGAGGAAGTATCTACGTAAACGTGGGGGCGCCCTCCAATGCATGTATGGAGGAAATGAGGACGGCTGGTTCCAACGGGATCGACCCATGCCCCATTCTGGAACGATATGCCGGCATCTGGCGGTTCAATGACGCGCAAGCCGGGCAAACCCAAACCGAAAATGGTCACCGCTACGCGACTGGATTACGAAACTCTGTTGCCTTAGCCTGGAATCCTTTGGCCTCAACACTTTATGCCATCCCCCACGGCAGGGATGACTTGCATCGTTACTGGGAGGACTTATATAATGAGGAGCAAAATCGAGATCTTCCGTCAGAGCAGTTTGTCCTTATTAACGACGGGGATGATTTCGGATGGCCCTATTGTTATTGGGATCATTTACGAGGCCAGAAGGTGCTCAATCCTGAGTATGGAGGAGACGGTGGTACAGCGATTGGTAGATGCGCTGACAAAAAGCAACCGATTATAGGTTTCCCCGGCCACTATGGTCCAAACGATCTTATTTTTTATGATGGTAAACAATTCCCGGAATCTTACGCCGGCGGAGCTTTCATTGCTTTCCACGGTTCATGGAATCGACTCGGATTTGACCAAGAAGGTTACCAAGTAGTTTTCGTACCCTTTTCCGGTCAAAATCCGAATGGCGAGTGGAGCGTATTTGCTGATGGCTTCAAAGGAAGCGTCGCCATCCAAAGCCCCAGTGATGCGGCTGCTAGGCCTACTGGCGTTACTATCGGACCGGATGGCTCGCTTTATGTATCAGACTCAGTACGGGGGATGATTTGGCGGATATTTTACAGCGGATAAAATCGAAAATAATGGCTAAAATAAACAGAAAAGAAGCTCTAAAGGGAATAGCTGCTGGTGCAGCAAGCATTTCCTTAGCTCCAGCAATTATGGCCCAGGGGGCTGACATTTCAAGGAAAATGAAAGGGAATATTAATCATTCGGTTTGTAAATGGTGCTATTCCTCCATAACTCTGGAGGATCTTAGTGTGGCGGCTAAAGGAATTGGCCTTAAGTCCATAGAAATCATTGGACCTGACGATTGGGCGACAGTGCTGAAGCATGACCTTACCTGTGCCATGGGTACAGCCACGTCGATCGGATTGAGCAAGGGATTCAATGACCCCTCGCTTCATGGACAACTAAATAAGGACTATTTGGTGAACATTCCCAAGGCAGTGGATGCTGGCTTGGAGAGATTAATTTGCTTTTCGGGTAACCGTAATGGCATTGATGACGATACCGGCTTGGAGAATTGTGCAAAGGGATTGGAGGCTGTGGTCAAAGCCGCCGAAAAACACAACATTATCATAGCAATGGAACTCCTCAACAGCAAGGTGAACCATCCTGACTATCAATGCGACCACACAGAATGGGGTGTAAAGTTGGTGGATAAGGTTGGGTCTGAGCATTTCAAATTGCTATATGACATCTATCATATGCAGATTATGGAAGGTGATGTCATTGCAACGATTCGGGAACACAAGGATTATATCACCCACTACCACACCGGTGGAGTACCTGGACGCAACGAAATTGACGAAACCCAGGAATTATACTATCCTGCAATCATGCGGGCAATCATTGAAACTGGGTTCACCGGCTACGTTGCTCAGGAATTTGTCCCTAGCTGGGATGATCCTCTCGCTGCGCTGAAGCAGGGTGTGGACATCTGCGACGTGTAGAACATGGCGCCCCTGCGGGGCTAGGACATAGCGCCCATACCGGGCTAGGACATGGCGCCCCTACGGGGCTAGAACATGGCGCCCCTACGGGGCTAGAACATGGCGCCCCTGCGGGGCTAGGACATGACGCCCATACCGGGCTGGGACATGGCGCCCCTGCGGGGCTAGGACATAGCGCCCATACCGGGCTGGGACATGGCGCCCCTGCGGGGCTAGAACATGGCGCCCCTGCGGGGCTAGAACATGGCGCCCCTGCGGGGCTAGGACATGGCGCCCCTACGGGGCTGGGACATGGCGCCCCTGCGGGGCTGGGACATGGCGCCCATACCGGGCTGGGACATGGCGCCCCTACGGGGCTAGGACATGGCGCCCTTACGGGGTCCAATGCAGAGCTAGCGCACGGCCCCGATAGGGGTCGCCTATCCTAGCGTTCAGCATCGTAAGGGTCATGAGCTCCGGAGGAGCGACATAAAATCATATTATTGGGGTAACATCTTGATCTCTGGCGCAATTAATAGGTCATGGCAAATACCTATTCGCAAATCTACATCCAGGTGGTATTCACGGTACGAAAAAGAGAAAAGCTCATTCCGAAGAGCAAAAGGGCGGAGTTATTCAGATACATTACCGGAATCGTCAAGTATCATGATCAACTATTATTGCAGATTAATGGAATGGAGGATCATGTCCATATTCTAATTAACGTGAGTTCGACAATAAGGAATGATTAAAGAGCGAGAAAGAGTTGACCGGTGTCCTGGTAGTTCAATTTGATTGAGGGCTTTTTTTCGCAAAAGTTGTAAGCGATTAAAGCCGAGAAAAGGTTGGTAAGGAAATTAGTTGGGCTCCTGTGCCTGGAGTGTTCAATCTGGAAGATGTTTTTAAGTTGATCAATGATAGTCTCACAAATAGCCCTTTTACGGAGCATTATAGCATCCATGATGGGGGTTAAGGATGAGGACTTCATATTGCGTTTGAGTTTGGTTATCAGATGGACTCCGCGGAAGAACAGATTTTTAAAAAGTTCCTTACTGATGTAGCCTTTATCACCAAAGAGCTTTCCGAATAATTTCTTAATAAACCGTTCAATTTTAAGAGGCTTTCTGTCATCCACATTGCCCGGTGTGAGCATAAAATCGATGATTTCACCCGTATCAGCAGTGATAAGATGGAGCTTAAACCCGTAGAACCATCCGATGGAACAATGGCCTCTTTTAGCTAACCCTTCAAATACTTTATGGTTATGGATCCGTCTGTTATGACAGACCCTTAACGGAGTGCTGTCTATAAAACTTATACCTGTACACTGTCCAGTCCCTTGTGTTTTCAGATAAATAGCCATTGGCAGAAGACTTCCACTACAAAGTTCTACCATTCGGTTATAGCTTACCACATCAGGAAAGAAGGAGCGCAAGTGGCCACAAACGTATGTGTTGTAAAAGGTCTTGAAATTTCGATATCCTGAGATCTGGAACAAGACCTGTATAGTCATTACTTCGGATAAAGAAAGCTTACCAGGTTTGTTGCGCTTTTTACTTCCCAGCAATCTTTTTTCCAATTTTGGGACAAAATCCAGACAAAAATCGTCAATGGAACAAAAAATTTCAGTAATTTTAGTAGCAGTTAACATAGGCAGAAATATTAGTTATTTTGTTGATTGTCAATGACTTAATATACTAATTTTCTGCCTTTTTTCTATCAATAAACTACTCTATTTTATATCGAACTCACGTTATTTTAGTTTCACGCCTGCGCGCGCAAGTTTATCCACATTTCTTTTCAGTTTTTTTTACAAACTGAAAAGAAATTCCAACCACACAAACAGTCAAAACATGGTGAAAAATCTCTTCCCCAAATCGATTTTTCACTTTTTTCCAATGGCTCACACACTTAACCCGCCTGATAATAAAAAAAGGCAAAACTGAAACTTCTTCTCCATCCTGAACTTTCCCCCTCTATTCGGCTGGCAAAAACCCGCAAACCTAAAACCCAGCTTCGCTTCCGCTCAGTCCAGACATTTGCCAGCCATTCGGTGCGGGCTTCTGGCCGGCTCCTGCCGCTTCCATCTCCCACAAGGCCCGTACGCACGGAGCCTGGCCAAGTTTCTCAATTAAGGGAAAAGGGGGGATAATAAAGGTTTGTGGGCCCCAGAAAACCCCCTCTGAGAGGAGATCTCTGCTGCGGGGGTAGTGGGGATCAAAATCGGGAGATGTTCGCTTAAAGCGGCTTAAAATGGGCCGAATTTTCAGGGCGGAAAGAAAAAGAGGAACCATTCAAATTGAACCGGTTCCTCTGATGGACTTGCTCAGAGCGCCCCCAAATGGGCCGTAATCAGAACAGTTTCAGGGCACCCAGCAGCAGAGAAAGGGCAACAAACATGACACCCATCATCCAGCGGGTGTTTACGGCCTGGTCCCTGATCATCTTCTCTACCTGGTCGAAGCGTTTCTCTACTTGTCCGAAACGTTCTCTGGTGGTTTCTTCCATCTGTTCAAAACGCTGCTCCAGGCGCTGAATATCCTGTTTGGTAGCCAGCTCGGATGTGATCTCTGCCAGGATCTGGGCCTGCTCTTCGGCCGTGGCAGGTTGCATGCCGGCTTTGATGAGCCGTTTGGAGATGGTAAGGGTATTCATCTTTGGGTTGTGAAGCCAGAAGCAAAGGTGGAAAAGAGCTGCGGGCTTTGCAAATGTAGAATCACCCCACCAGTGGAAGCTCTCAGGATGTAAGTTCAAGCTCTGAAGAGGAGGCTCAATAGGGTCTCTTTTACTAGCATCTCCCACCCCATAGGTAAGAGATTTTGTCTTGAGTAGCCAGAGGGGGCTTTGTCATACAAATGAACTGCAGGTAGCTTTTAATTTCCGCAGCAACGAAGCTTAAGAATCAAATTTTTTTACAAAGTTTATGGCAGTTTTTCCAAAATACGGAATCAGGGTCGGGCCCTTCAGACTTAATGAATCTTACTATAAAAGATTCATTCAAAAATTTGGCGATAGTGAAAACAGTTCAGTAAACAAAACTGAAATATTCAAGGCTTTGATTGATAATAAAGAAATAAAAATTAACGCTCCGTTAAGTGAAACAGACCCCGGAGACGGACCAGATTTTTCACCTAAGGAAAAATGGTGGGGCCTGTGGCCCACAGAAACCGCCCTCTGAGAGGTGATCTCTCTGGGGGGGTAGTTGTGTGTGGGATCAAAAGCGGAGACGAGTCGCTTAGAGCGTCTAGAAATGGCTCAATTTGACTTCTGACATCTCCCACCGATAGAATCCGGTGGGGTTCTTGCACCACGCTTAGGCCGCTGCCTTACGTTTTGGCACACTGGCCATTGCCCTGGCCAGGATATTTTTGTATAAATATAATTTGATATGCCCAGGGTAACAAGTAGCGCTTTCATCCCACGGCTAAAGCCACAAAGTAAGGATGGGTGCGCTTTTCTCTTAAAAATTTTCTATATTTCGATTATTCACTAACCTTTAATTAAGAACTGACATGACTTCCTTCTTGAATATGCTTAAATCAATGGCCATTGCAGGAATGATGCTTTTATTCTTTGTGGCTGTAACAATGAGTTCATGTGGCGGTACTCCAAAAGACCAAGGATCGGAAAGTGAAGAACATCCCGAGGGCGAAGAACAACCGACGGATAGTGCTGCAGCGGCGGTGGCAGACAAAGAGCACCCCGAGGGCGAAGAACAACCGACGGATAGCGCTGCAGCGGCGGTGGCAGACAAAGAGCACCCCGAGGGCGAAGAACAACCGACGGATAGCGCTGCAGCGGCGGTGGCAGACGAAGAGCACCCCGAAGGTGAGAAAGAGGCTGAGGCCAAAGGAGAGGGAGAGCAGTAGGGTCCCAATAAATCAACTGCCCGGGTTGGTTCTCTTGAATGAGAATGTAGTTTCAACATGACCCCGGTTTACCTTCGATCTCCAGGACAGGGTAAGCCAAAAAGTTTATATATCGTGCCGTAAAACCCTAGGTTTGGAGATAGTGAGTTTGGATGAGTTTGGAGACGAGTAAGGGTCAGTGTGGTTGTGAAGTGGGTGTAGAGTGTAAAGTTTTGCAAAGATGGCCGCTCTTTGCCATCTTTGCTGGGTGAGGGTGAACCTGGGTGCATTACTTGGCCGCAAATGCGGGAGGGCTATTGCGGAACCGGCGCCGGGGAAAAATAGAAAAAAATAAAGGTTGACTTTTTTTCATCAGGCAAACGGGTTTTTGCGGGTGGGCCGGTTTACCGGGGCCTGGATGCCTTTATCTCAATTTTTTAGATCATCTTCATTTTCTTTTTTCAGCACCTTGTTGCAGTAGGAGGCCCGGTTTTTGATCCGTGTTTTGGGATCCGAGTCCATCACCTGCCACTGGTAGATCAGTTCGTTGAGCCGCTTCAATCCAATCCGGGGGGCGTGCTTGAAGAAAACAGATTCAGAGACCTTCCACACACCGATCAATGCTTCCCCGCATCTTTTATGTGCTTCGGAATATTGCTTCCATTCCTCGATCTTATCGTGGGTGGTTTTCGCTTTGCCGAAGATGAAATTGAGGCCAATGACCGGTGGTCTTCCATGTCCGGAGAACCGGGCAAAAACCTTTTCGATGACAAAGCCCTCGAAGTCCGTTCCCTTGAATTCTTCCAGAGGTTCTTCGGTGGTTTTTTTAACAAACATATTTGTACTTCGATACTTCTTTTCACAGTCCATCAACTTGCGGTATTTGTCAATATCGACGTACCATTTACCAGTGTCTTTGAAGGCTGAGAAGAACTCCCATAGCCGGGTTGAATACCAGCTTTTGAATTTCATATAAGGTTCAAGCTCGAAACTCGAATAGTGGGCAAGCTCCATAAGAAGCTTGTGCATGGTACCATTGAATACCATCGTGATAGTTCCTTCCCGGTATCCATATTCATATCCATCCTTTTTGAGGCTTGTATTTGTGTTAATCAGGTGCTTGGGAATGTAGATTTCTTTCTCGGGATCTTCGAAGGCCCAGTATGTTTTCATTAGCCCGTCCAATGCATCCTTGCAATATTTGTAGGCGTTCTTTGAATCGTTAACTTCAGATGCCCGAACAATGTCGGAAACGCGAAACTGATAGTAAGGCATCATCTGGTAATTATTCTTCCTTATTTCGGACAGTACCAGGCCTATGATCCGCTTGCCATAGACCCCTACATTGGATTGCCTTGCAAAAGTGATCTGCCAGTTCTGCTTGATCAGCCCTTTGCAGTCTTTTGGCTCAAAGACCAGGGGCAAAGTTGTTTGTGTGGATCGCTTGTCTGTCATGGGCTGCAAGATAATAAAGCAATTTGTAAAATAAAAGTTGCTTTGAGTGGTCTAAAAGTTGCTTTAATCGTGATCACTCTTTAAAATATATAGCAACTACTTATGTTATTTCACTATTTTATTTAGCATCTTTTCTGAAGAAATTGTGGTTATATCATATCGAATTGCGAAGTCCTTATAAAAGGTCCGAAAATCGTCTTCTAAAATCGGGCGTAATCGGATTTTATTGTCAAAAAGAAAGTAGCAATAATTTGTGATGCAATTATGATACGCCCCAATTTCTTGATAGTTGGATACAGCAGCTCCTAGTGCCTGATTGATGATTAATTGATAGTAGTAACCGTGAAGACTATACTCTGGGTTTTTACCAATAGAATTTTCGGCCGACTGTAGAATAGTAATTATATAAAAAGGGTATGCTGGAATTAGGTTCTTTCCAATAATCTCATTTACCACAGTTGTTGAGTTATCAATCCTCTTTAGGATCTCATTCTCCTCGAGAAAGTCTTCGCTCAATCTATGCCATTTGCGAATCAATCTGTCCCTCAATTCCGGACCTGCCTCTAGTATTTCATATTGATCAAAGTCCTTAAAAAGACTGTGTGTTTCGTTGGATGTATAATCTTCATATTGTAACAATCTATTACCAGTTAGAACTATATTGGGGAAGAGGCTTATTAGGTTTTTCAACAACGTTCCTTTGAATTTCTTCTCACCTTTGAACAGATGAAAATCATCAATTAGTATCACCACCCTAGTGTTGTCCTCTTGCTGGAAAACTGATAGATCATCTTTGTATTGGTTTCTAAAGCTATCTTCAACCAGTGTCTGCAGTCGGTCCTTCGAGATTTTATTGATATTAGAAACTGACAGCGAGATTGGTAAAAAACCGTTGTTGTAAAATCCCTGGGATAATCTCTTTAGCAATATTGTCTTTCCAGAGCTTTCCTCGCCTACAACTAAAATCTTGGCAGGAAGTCCCTTATGCTCAAGATTAATTGAGCTGATTACTGTTTGCTCAGATTTCTCCGGATTAACATCTACCAGGTTGGGATATACAAAAATATCGTCTAGCAATACATCATCTTTTCCAGGGTGAGTGAACGATGCTCCGGCATTGTTGAGAAGGTCTATTGTGGACTGTTGAAGATTATATTTTTTTGATTTCAGATTTGGCCCTCGCTGGAAGTCCTTCCAATCAGTATCTTCAAGTAACTCGTATCTACCATCCACCCACCTAACAACTGCCATTCGTATTTGAGCCTTGGTGAGATCAACTCCAATAATGTTGAATCCACTTCTAGTCTTATTCTTTGAGTCTTGTAAGACTGGTGCTTCAAAATACCAAGTGTTATTTCCACTTAGATTGCTATGGTATCCTTTAGAACTTGTGTGTTCATGACCTGAGATGACAATATCTGATGTAGATTCCAGATGATTCCTAAAATCCCTTGCATTCTCAGGTGTTTGCCAATTGTAAGGATGATGGAGAACGCTGATCACAACATCGGCTTCTTGATTTTCCCAGTTTTGAGCAAAAAGTTCTACAGGGAATAGCATTCTGCCTAGTTCCTCTTTTCGTCTTGAAAACCATGATGTGTTGTACGCCAACACCCGAATTTTGTAGTTTTCCAGTTGGATATGATGTTGTGTAAGAAGTTTTTCCTTTGTTTGGGCTGGTTCAACTCCAAACGCACTCTTGACAAACTCAAAATAATATTTCTGTGGCTCCAGGCATTTTTCCAAAATCTCTTCATCAATATCAGTGAAGGTTCCAGGATCGAAGCTATTCAAGGCAAGTTCTCTTAATTTCACTTTTGACGGATCAAAGTAACAATCATGGTTGCCAGGTGCCGTAATCACATCAATACTTAATTTGGTGTAATTCTCAATTTCTTTTCTTAGCGTTAAGATCAAGTCGGTTGCAATCGAATACTCTTCGCCCTTGCCAGAAAAGGCGATATCACCGCTTATGACCACCAGACATTTGTCAAATCGCTTTAAGGTATTTTTGACAAAATCAAATATTCTATTACGTCTTTTGGTTATGACGTTATTACTTCTTTTTAGGTGAATATCACTCAGATGAAGGATTGCAAGTCGCATCGAATTCGAATTTAGTTTGTCATCCGGCTTTAATTGCTACACTACCGGAAGATAGCAATTTCACTAAAATAGATTAACCGGTTAATTTAACGAGATTATTAGAGATTGGCATTATAGGTAGAGGGAAGGGGTGTCATAATAGAATTGGCCGTTTAAGCTAACAATTTATTTTAACAGGAACAAGATCTTCATCCTACTCCTAGATTCACATGCGCACCATGTCCATTAAAACTGTTAAATTTTAGAATGTTCAAAAAGCTGAAGACCGTACTCGGGAACCTCTACACAATCAGGGTCAAATGAAACCACGGAGAAATATGAGCTTTCATTTCACTATCGCAACTTTCTATTCTCAAAAATCGTTTATATATTGGAGTGTCATCTGAGAATAGATCTGTTTCATATGAGACAATCTACTAAGACTTTAACAAATGTTCAAAATTATGGAGATGTATTCGACGTGTCGGATTTGTCACAGAACATTGTTACAGTATTTAACATAGAAGGCAAACGGCGTTTGAACAACTTGCGAAAACTATTGGGCTATGAGGGGGTAGGGGAGTTAAAGATTCCTGGATCCTTTTTAAGCGTAATGCCGAAAATCACTAACCTGCCGGTCACTGATGTTGCGCAGCTGCTTGATATAAGCAAATCTACTTACTATCGGGTGAAAGAGGAAGACATTCTCGAAATGGAAACTGTCGACAAGCTCTCCAGTGTGCTCAGAATCTACCAAAGAGGATTAGAGGCTTTTGAAGATGATAAGGAAGACTTTGAAGATTGGCTTAATACCAAAATCCCATCATTAGGCAATAAGGAACCTCTGGAACTTTTGAAAACGGAAAACGGAAGATTAGCCGTTCGGGATGCCATAGACCGCATTGAGCACAGTGTCTACGGCTAGTGCTGGTCTATAAGATTGACAAAAAGAAGTACAAGGACGTATTCCCACCACGCGGGTCATTGCATAGTGACGGGAGATGGAGCAGGAGAGACATGTGGGTGGTGTACACCTCAGAAAACATTGCACTCGCCAAACTTGAGGCTCTTGCCAACTCCGGGAGGAAGATTCCCAAGAACCGCATTCTCAGAATCATCAATATAAAAGATGATGCACCCATTATTGAAATAACCCCTGACGATTTACCTTCTAATTGGGCTGCTACACCTTATCCTAAGGGGTTGGCAAATATCATAAGGAGAATAATCGAGTCTAAATCATTTGTAGCAGCAATTGTTCCATCTGTGCAATCCAAACGAGAAAGGAGCATGTTGTTATTGCCGGATTTTCCTGAATTTGAAGAGCATGTACAGGAAGAGGATACGGTCGACGAATATTTTGATCCCAGGTTGAAAAAGGAGGAAGCTTCAGGATAGTTGAATAGATAATAACTATTGGCATGAAAAAGTGGTGTGAAATAACGAGGCACTTCGATAATCCGGATATCAGAGAGAATCACATCAAGCTAAATCCAGTGCCATCCTTTTTCCAGCCAAAACTGTAGTTTGAAAGCCTGCTCTCTAGATTGTAGAACATCTCCTGGATCGAGCCGGGCTTCATCTTCCGGGTTGGGGAAGGTTTTGGCTGGCGATTTCGGGTCCGTCTTTTTCATCTCTTTGGCTCATTTAAAAATACTATCGGAAGGAGCAGTTATCAAAATACCGGTGATCGCCTTATAATGCGGAGCCACGGCAATTTGTAGATTATAGGAGTTTGAATGCGGAGAATAGTAATTCCTAATCCGCAATGTTTGTGTAGATTTTCTTTACTTACTTAGGACCAAAAAGCCCCTGGAGACATTCGATTATGGGATAACGACCTGTAAATCAATAATTTACAGTGTTATATAACTTTCCTTATGTTAAGTAGAAAGTATCAGCTGGGTTCACCAATGTCGCGGATTTCGAGCAGATATGGTATATTTCAGGGTGCTTCCGGAAACCCTGATCCTACCCCTGATGCTGACGCTCGCGGAGCTACGTGCCGCACGCGTACCAGATAAGACCGGTGCGCTGATAGGCTTCATTGAGAAGTTCCATAGTCCCTGGTATGTGGCTTTGGTTGCAGTTACTATTTCATTCTCCATAACCATCATCGTTTCCCTTTTTGTCGATTTCAACAAATTGCTGGAATTGCTGGCTCTTTCAATTTTCGTCCCGTTCGTTATCTCCTTTCCGGTGTCGAAGCTACTCATTTTCTATACCAGGCGGATCCAGAAGGAAAAAGATGAACTGCAGGAGCTGCACAAGATCAAGGACACCTTGTTTGGGGTAGTTTCGCATGACTTCAGAAGCCCTATAGCCACTGTTAAGGGAGCCTTGTCACTTATGAAGGATGGTAATCTGTCCAGAGAGGAATTCCAGGCATTAGCTGAAAAACTGGATCTCAACATCAGCGCAACCATCAACATGGTAGACAATCTAATTGCCTGGGCCATGGTACAAATGGGCGGGTACCAATTGAAGAGAACCCACTTCCATTTGGGTGAGGTGTTCAGTGAAAGCATACAGCTGTTTAAACCCCTGGCAGCCCTAAAGAATATTCATGTTGAGGCAAAAGGAGACCTGACACTAAAGGCGTTTGCGGATTACGACATAACCAAGCTGCTGGTAAGAAATTTGGTTTCCAATGCCATAAAGTTCACCAAGAAGGGAGGAACAGTAGATCTTAGTGTGGTCGATAAGGATGAATTGATCCTGGTTTCCTGTCGGGATAGCGGAATCGGGATCAGCGATATCGATCTGGCCAACCTGTTTACCGAGGAAGGATATTTCTCCCGGGGTGGAACAAATAACGAAACAGGTGCTGGTTTGGGATTGAAGGTCTGCAAAATGTTTACCGATTTACAAGAAGGGAACATTTGGGCGGAAAGCGAGCTTGGAAAAGGGAGCAATTTTACCTTCACCCTACCCAAAAACTAATTTGCTAATCCCAGTGAAATCATCGGTGAATACCGGTGTAGAATATATGTTCAGGGAAAAGGCGACCTAGACAGGTATTTCGTTAATTAATTGATTATATGGATAGAGGGGTTTAGAATGACTAAAACTCCCACCCTCAAAATCTAACTTCCTTGACCGATTTGAAAGAATTGGCCCTCACAGATCGCTTCTAAAGGACGATCTCGATCTGCTCCATATATGAAATCATTGTCCCCCACCCTCTGGTTATTCCTAGTTTACGTTCTAGGTCTGGCTAACATCTTGTTCATCGCTAACTTCATTTTTACTGGTTAGGTTGGAGCTCCATACATTTATCTTTCCCCCGATCTGATATCCGTTTTGTATGCTCTGGATAGTTTGTCATTTCCAGAAAGGTTAGGGTTTATTAACCCAGACACAGCCAGGTTTATATGGCCAAGGGTGGTATTCTGTCTTTTGGGATGGTTAGACGAGGCAGCTGGCAGCCCGTGATCTTTTCTCATGGCTCAAGTCTCGGCCAGCGCTAGTACCTCCCTCCCACCAAAGCAAGAATCAAAAAGTAAGGCTTTCAATTTCCAGTCTTTGCCATAACATTTAGCGGGCTTGGTCCCACTGACCGCCCAAGGTAACCTGGACGATGTTCTCGCCTTTTCCCAAATTCAAACGGGTACTCGGGCTGGGCCGCAATTGAGATAAAGTTCCATTCCTGATTTGGATAAAGTCCTTGGTTAAAGAAATACCGGTGGTCCAGCTTGATCTCCAACTGAAAATCAGTCTCGGGTTCTCCTTCTTACGGGGCCTTGGCAACTGGAAAAGGGAAAAAGGAGGCCATGATCATGGCCACTAACCTTCCAGTCATGTACCTCCTTATCCTCACTATCGGGCCCTCCGTAAGCTGTTTTGGCTAAAATCAGTATCTGATAATCCGGTCTGGAAAGCATATTCATCAAAGAACAGCTCAGTTTCTTTGCCTGTTTGGTGGTTTACCATCTTGAACTGTCCGGCCCGCCAGTGCTTGCCCAGATACTGGTTGTAATCGTGGTAGGTAAGAGTCTTTAAAAGTGAGTTTTTACGGTCGTAAAATTCTCCTTTTTCCAGCCGGTAATTAATCTCCAAATTATACCAAACTACCCGGCGGATGTAGCCTGATTTGGGGTCAACCGGGTCCTGCTCCACAACCGCACATTTGAACCCATTGAAAGTTTCTTCCCCAAGGTATTTGTAGGCGTACTTTTCGACCTCATCCGAGGAGAGGTCCTCGTAAGCGAATTCACTGCCCATAAAGGGACCTGACTTGTTGTCGGAAGAGATCCTCTTCACCCGTTTGATGGCTGGCAAATACAACCACTGGTCGTCCGAACCAACCTTGTGGGTAAAGGTCAGGGTGGCGGTACCTGCTACATCCTTAGGACTATTGAATACGATCAGCGATTTGTCTCCGTCTTCGGTCAGTTCCAGGGTCCTGTTTTCCATGAATCGTTCGCTTTCCTGACCATGTTTGTTTCGTAGAACCATTTTCAATTTTACTTCGGTGCTTTCAAATCCCCGGTCTGCCAGATCCGCCTTTTTTGGCGATCTCAAATCCTTTTTGATCAGGGGGTGCCTGGGCCAACACTGGAACTACCAGAAGGCCCGCTAAGATTGTTGCAAATAGTTTTTTCATGATTTTAAAGGGGTTTTTCTATTTTGAATCTGATTTATGGCCGGTTGCAAATGCTTCCGGGTATCTTCTTCCTTGATAATTTCTTCTCTCATGTTAATTGTCAGCAAGGTGGCTGGCAGCATGAAAAAGTCGATGATCAAGGCCACGGTAATGATAATGGCGGTGACCTTGGCCATACCGGAATTCATCCCGAAGCTGGACTGGGCTAAGATCCCGAATCCAACCACCAGTATGATGGTCGTCACTAATAACGCTCTTCCTACGGTAGAAAAGGCATACCGGATCGCATCTTCAATGGAGTAATTATGCTCCCGCCTGGCACGGAGGTACTTTGACAGAAAGTGGACAGTATCATCCACAATGATCCCCAGGGTCATACCAAATACGATCGAAAGACCAATGTTGATGGTACCATCCACCAGGGCCCATATCCCGAATCCCACAGCAATAGGGGCTATGTTGGGCAACAGGCTCAAAGCCCCGTACTTGAAACTTCGCAAAGCGATAATCAATACGATCGAGATAAGGACCAGAGCCAGGCCGGTGCCTGACATCATACTTTTTATCTGGCGGCCCGACAAATAGGAGAACATCATGGTAGGACTGATCCCCAGTGAGTGCATATGTTCGGGGGTATTTTCCTGGAGCCAATTTTCCGCTCTTTTGGAAAATGCGACCATGTTAATGCTTGAAATATTATGGATCGTGGCAGTCAACCGCGTTTCCGATTTGTCCACGTTGATCTGGTTGTTCAGGTCCAGCCCGAAGGGCAGGGACATCTCATAGAGCAGTAGGTACTGGGCCGCTTCCTCCCGGTTGGTGGGCAGAATGTAGTATTTTAGGCTGTCCCCATGCATGGACTGATTAACCTGGCGGGCGATCTCGGCGTAGGAATTTACATGGATCACTTCTGGTTGCTGCTCCAGCCACCGCTCAAATTGTTCCAGTTTCAGCAGGTATTTAGGATCATTTATCCCACCTTCTTCTCCAGCGCCCACCGAGAATTCCACATTATAGATCCCGGTCAGATTATCGGAGATGAAATCAGTATCGGTCCGGAATGATATCCTGGAGTCAAAATATTTTATGAACTCGTCATTCAGCGTGTTTTGAATGGCCAGATAGGAAAATCCGCCGATCAATATCAGCGATCCGAATAAAACCGGTACCCGTTGAGCGATCACCAAGTTGGCAATCGATTCATAGAACTTGTGGGATTTGGATACCGAGTCTTCCCGGATCTTCACTTTAACCGGAAGAAGGGTCATAAGAGCCGGTAGGGTTGTAACTGAAAATAAAAATGCACCGACCATCCCTACAGCAGTTATGTTTCCAAGGTCGTGGAATGGTGGTACTTCAGAAGTATTCATGGACAGAAAACCGATCACTGTGGTGAGGCTGGTAATGAATACTGGCATTAAATTGACTCGCAGGCTTTCCACCAAAGCCTCCCGCTTGGCCATCCCTTTGCGCATTGACTGCATAAAGGTGATCAGGATATGGATACTGTCGGCCACGGCCAGGGTCATGATGATGATCGGTGCTGCTCCCGAGGGCGGAGTGAGTTTTATCCCCAAATGTCCTGCAAATCCCATCCCGGCAACGATCGAGAAGATAATGACCAGCAGGGTAGTAAAAGTTCCGGAAATTGTCCGGGTTGCTAGGAATATAGTAAGGATAATAGCCAGGAACATCAATGGGATCAGGGTGGTTGAGTCTTTTTCCGAAGCTTCGAAAAAGGCACTGTTCAGCATGATCATCCCGGACAAGTACGTTTTCAGGTTAGGATTGTCTTTTTCAAATTTGGCTGCCAGTTGCCGGGTAAAGGCAGTAACTTCCGGGCCTTCGGCGATCGATTCACCGGGCAGTTTGACGGTTATTCCGCTTAAGTCAATTCCCTGTCCCTTGCAAAAAACCGGCTGTGCCGGCGCTTTGTTTATTCCGTTTCCTTTTGGTCACAGCAGGTCACCCCGTAGGTCCGTCCACTCCGGCCAGAACCCTTGGTGAGTCAGCAATAATTGATGTCTCACTTAAACTCAAATCTAATGAAACTTTTCACTAAGGAAATTGAACGGAAGCTTCAGGCCCAGTACCCATTAAGGTTTGAGTGTGGGTTTGAGTGTGAGTGTGTTCGATGCTACTAGAAAAGATCCTTCCGCTTTGGTTCTACTACTAAACTCGCTTTTTTGATTTGTCTATCAGGCCATCCCTGGTGATTTTCTTTGCGCCTCATTTCCGTGCCTTACGGCAAAGGGACGGAAAAGCAGAAGGCGCCAAAATCACCCCCTGTTTGCCTGCCGGCAGCGAAAGGGGACCTAAAAATCTGAAGTTGCAAGGTTTGTGCCAGAAACAGAGAGTTATAATATTTTATTTGGTAATATATACTAATTATTATTACGGAGATAAATGATATTTTATTTGGTATTATAAAATACTATTTGTAACTTAATATAGTGATTAAAACGGTAAAATAATGAACTACTTTGCAGACTGTAAAACCCTCGATGAAGCCAAGAAGCGATACCGGGACTTGGCTATGAAGTTGCACCCCGACAAAGGAGGGAGAAACGAAGATTTTCAAGAACTGCAAAACCAATTTGAGAAGTTCCGACCGGAGGAAGAAAAGTATAAAACTGAGTTTGAGGAATGGAAGCCAACCGAGTTTATGAACATTATCGAGCAGCTTTTAAAGATCGAGGAAATTGAAATTGAAGTGTGCGGTTCATGGATCTGGATTTCGGGCAACACCAAGCCCCACAAAGAGGAAATCAAGGCAGTGAATACCGGCGACAGCTTTAAGAAGCCCATTTACCACGGCAAAAAGACCATGTGGTATATCTCCCCTGTGAATTACCGCAAGCTAAACGGCCGCGAATTGTCCATGACAGAAATAAGGAATTTGTACGGCTCCCACAAAGTGAATAAAGAGGATAAGGAAGAGGAAAATAAAACCAAACTGGCCACCGCTTAGGTGGTGGCCTTTAACCCAAAAGCTATGAACTTACTAGATGAATTGAAGCACTTTCACGGATCAGAGGAATTCTACGAGTTTCAGTTCCTGGGACACTATCCGGTATTTAACTACACTGAAGGGGTCAGGTATTTGGCTGAAAAGGGCGCCTGTTTTTGGCTCTTGGATGCTATCGCCTCTTACCAGGGTCAGGCTGAAATCAAAGCCCAGCCTTTCCAGACCTGGGAACTGGAAGTGTCAGACAACAATACCGCCGTCTTGCAATGCCACGATGGCGATTACAACTACCTGGTAACCCAAAAAATCCCCTTTACTGACATCCCATTAAAGAGCCAAAAACTTAGCCTTTACCTGGTTGATCGCACGCTCATGTTAACCAATGAATACTAATGATGGAAAAGCTACAAAAGAAGTTCAATAGCCTGGGCGCCTTGAAAGATTACTGCAAAGAACAGCTGCCCCCGGACAAGGCGGTTGCTGTGATCGAGGATGCAAGCTGGTACTGGCTGGAGGATAGCCCGGCCATTATCCGAAATTTTGAGAAACTACTTTTTGAAGGCCAGGCCTCGGAGGTTGGCGACAAACTTTAAGAAATGTTATTTTCAACGAAGTTATCTTATAGAGCCAAGGCCAGTGCTTCCGGAGGATCCAAGGGACGCGTTGAAGATAACTTAACAAGCCGATATCGCCAGATCAGTTGTCCGGTGCAGGATTCCATAAGATAACTTAAAACCATAATCCTATAAATTGTAAACTTTTGAATTATGAGCAGTGTAACAGCAGAAAAAGCCAAAAACGTATGGCTAAAGAGCCTTAGTAAAGATCAGCGCAAATTGCTGGCAGCCCTGCGGGATCAGTTCAGCACCAGGCATAACAGTGCTGCCATTTGGTCGGCGATCCAGGAATATTTCAACCTGCAGAAACAACACCAGATCTTGCAGGACGAGAACCAGCGGCTTAATCACGGGTTGGGGAAAGTGACCAATAATTTTGCCATCTTTAAGCGTAAAGTGGCTCAGTTGGGTGATTTGGAAAATGAAGTGCAAAACCTCAAAAAGGAGCTTGTTGCCCAGGCCAATGAACCGCAGCCTACTACGGAGGAATTAAATGAAAGAACAGAGATTTAAGCGCCTATGGGAGACTTTATCATTACCTATAAGATTGGCAAAGGTGAGAAGAAAAGAACAATCAGGATTTCCGGAGATGACCGGCAAAATGCTTCGGTGAACTTCGTCCAGGAAGCGCCAAAGGATGCCTATATTGTCAGCATCGAGGAAGCCCCGGAGATCGTACCCAAAAAGCGTATTCGGAGCCTTAAAATAACAAACTCAATTGACCAGTTCATCGATAGCCAATTGAAGGAAAATAATATTACCAATCAAGAATTGCTCAGGGAGCTACACATACCATCCAATACCTGGAATAAGCTTCGCAAAAATCCCGAAAACTTTTTGATTTATGATCTGCGTTTGATGGCAAACAAATTCGGTCTCCCCTTGAGTGCTGTAATTGAAGAAGTCATGAAGGTCATCAAAGCGCGCGAAGATAGCGACGAGCTCAGGCCGGTTAGATTTTTGAAAGGACGCAAAAGCTGATGGGAAAAAGAAGATACAAATTCTTGGGCCTGGGAGGTTCAGAGAGTTGGTGTGACATCGAGGTAGATCAAAAGCTCAACATTGTAATCGTTCATGAACTCTCCGATAACCCCGGCACCACGGTAACCAATGCGGCCGAAATTCTTGCCAACCAGGTTTGCAAAGAATATGGTCTCGATATTACTAAGCTGATCTGGATTGAGGAGAATAACGGTTATGCTGTGGTTAATTTCATGAAGTACGGGGGAAAGCTCCGCGGGCCAGAGTGGACCTACATAGACGAAAAACGACTCCAAGAGATTCTCAACTAAAATTTTGTCAACAAAGTTCGGGCGTTTTTCCGGACAAGAAACTAAAAGGTTCGGCATAAAGCTCACACCCTACCCTACGTTAGTTTATTCCGCATTCCTTTTGTTGTCAGCTTGCCTTCCCGCTAATACCAGCCACTCCGTCAAAAGCCCGGTAGCTGTTTCATAAAATTTTTGTTTCACCTTAATCAATGTTACCATGGAACAGTTAACGATCTTTAACCCTTTGCAAGTAGCCGAAGTAGAGCTCACCTACAAAACCAATGTTAGGCCATCGGCACGACCCAAGATTACATGCTCTCAGGATGCTCACACTCTTTTAAACGAATACTGGGATCCTGGTAAGATCGAATTTATTGAGCAGTTTAAAGGATTGCTTTTGAATCGTGCAAACCGAGTACTGGGCCTAGTCAAGGTTTCGACAGGCGGCGTTTCAGGAACCGTGGCTGATCCTAAAATAATCTTTATGGCTGCCCTGAAAGCTAATGCCTCGGGGATTATTTTAGCCCATTATGTAAAGTAAATGTTTATGTAAAGTAATGACCGATAATCATGAACCATTCAGTAACTCATCCATAAATACCATCGCATTACTTTACATAATAATATTAGAACCTTTGCAACCAGGTAATCAAATTCTCGTCTTTTATCCACACAGGTTCTTCGTCTGGATTAACATTCACGTAGGCTTCTTCTAATGCTTTACGTTTTTGTTTGGAATCCGCCCTGGCATAGATCTCTGTAGTTTTGATGGATACGTGTCCTAATATGTCACGAATATATACCAGGTTGACCCCGGCTTGAAGCAGGTGCATAGCTTTTGAATGCCTCAGGGAATGACAGCTGATTATGCCGGGAAACATCATTTTATTCTCTTCCCTTGCCATTTTACAATATTCCCGGACAATATAATTGATGCCTGCACGGGTCAGTTTTTCCTTTCTGCTATTAAAGAAAAGGGGGTATCTATTAGCTAACGGTTCGTTCAACCGGTTCTCCTTTAAATAGTTTTTCAGGTGCTCTACTTGGGCATCTAACATCGGCACCAGCCGGGCCTTATTCCCTTTACCGACGATCTTAATAGTTGGGGGCACGTTGAGCCGTACCATCGAAGGGGTAAGGTCAATCACCTCCTGTACCCTGGCTCCGATATCGTACATCAGGGAAAGGAGTGTCAGGTCACGCCTCCCCTTCCTGGTGCTGGTGTCCGGTTGCTTTAAGAGTAGTTTTATACCTTCGATTGTCAGATACCTGAATCCCTGCTGGTGGATTCTCTTAAACCTAACCGACAGGATTTTCTGGCATTCATATAAATGACCCAACTGCTCATACTGTAAGTACCGGTAAAAGGAATGGATGGCCGCCAAGCGGGTGTTCCGGGTCGAGTTGCTACATTTCCTTTCTTTTTGGAGCCAATCCAGGAACTCGATGATCGTTTCTTTCCTGATTTTGTCAAGGGTCAGTTTCTCTATTTTTATACCCTTCTGATCTTGGATAAAATTGAGGAGCAAAACAAATGTATCCCGGTAAGCAGCAACCGTATTGGCACTTGCACCTTTTTCATTTGGCAGGTACCTTGAAATAAAATCGGATATATACTTTGAAAAATCAGTCGGCTTCATAATGATGGAATTTAGGGAATACATCCAGGCATAGCATATCTATATCTCGGATCAAACCGGGGTACATACTGGCGGTCAACCTCACATAATGGTTAGTAGACTCCAAGGATTGATGTCCCAAATAGTTGGAGAGTATCGGTAAGGAAACATACAGATCGATATCAGCCTCGGCCATATTGGCCAGCGAGGTAACGGCAAAAGTGTGCCTCAGATCGTGGATTCGGGGGCCATGTTTCCGCCCAGTATAGGGTATACCTGCTTGCTGGAGACATTTTTTGAACCAGGCCCTTACACTGGTCCCACATTGCCTTCCATCAAGTTTGATAAAGAAGTACTCGGGTGTTTTTTCCAGGGGGAGTTGGTCCCGATAACTTACATAATCTTTACAAACCGACACCAGGGAACCTGAGATCGGTATGATACGTTCTTTATTGTTCTTGCAATCTTTTACACGTAAATAGTTGTCATCCAGGTTCACATCCTGGTCCCTCAGGTCCAAAGCCTCACTGATACGTAAACCTGTGCTGTACAGGAGTCTGATGAGGGCGGGCATACTGATCAGACAGGAACCCGTTTGTAACTGACTTAGCCTTAACTCATCACAGGCCTTAAATAGGGCATGGATCTCTTGCCGGGAATAAATGTAGGGGATGAATGTACTTGGCAGGACCCGTGGCGAGCTGGGTATGTATGACCGGATCTCCAGATCACATAGGTAGGAAGAAAATCGGATAAGGTGCCTGATCCGCTCGTAGCGGTAATACTCAGATTCATGGGGACGCTTTTTGCCCCATTCCTCGGCAAAGGCTTTGGTAATACCCAACGATCTTTCTCCACATTTTTCTGCCAAACGATCGAGTTGGGATAAGATGAAAGCACCGGTCTTATACTTAAAGCCGAACTTTTGCTTCATATGGATGAATTGCTGTATGTGCCAACCATAGATACTGTTATATGCCTTATTCATAAAAAGCCCCTCCTTTCTGCTCGTAAAAATCAGTGGCTACTAAAGGGACCTCAAGCATACATTGCCTCAGGGATTTCAGGTCGATCCTGAGATAGTACCGGGTAGATTCAGTGCTCTCATGTCCAAGTACTTCTGAAATGACCGGTAGGACAGTGCTTGCTTCCAGCATCCTGAACGCCAGGGTGTGGCGCAAGGAATGAGGGCCAAACTTCCTGCCCTTGATATCTATCCCTGCTTTCCTGAACGCCCTTTGAACAACATGGGTGACCACATTGCTGGAAGGGAAATGTCCGTAGGGTGGTCTTTCGGTTAAAAACACATACGGTTCCTCCGATTTTGGGCGGCCGTATTTCAAATAATCAATGGTGGCATTGCCCACATCGACCAGCAAAGGCAGTATCAATTCTTTCCCAGTCTTACATTGCTTTATTTTTATTGTACTGGTGTCCCAATGCAGGTTATCGAACTTCAACCTGGAGATATCCGAGGCTCTAAGGCCTAGCCTTGCGGCGATAAGGATAATAGCATAGTTGCGTTTCCCTATGGCACTGCACCGGTCAACCGATGCGATCAGCTTTTCTATTTCATTTCTCGAATAGGTCGAAGGTAATTTAGGTTGGTTGACAATTTTATACCTGGGTATCTTTTTGGCATAGTCTACGGCCGAAAGTTTTTGCTCAAAAGCATACTTCATAAAACCGCGGAGTGTTGAGATCACAAGATATATGGGGGTTGTTGTACCAGGCCTCAGTTTGCCTATGTAAAGAAGGATCGCACTTAAATCGATATCTTTCATGGACCTGATATTATTTTCCTTGCAATAGGTTAAGAACCGAAAAAGGTTACGCCGGTAGCAATCTAGACGGGTTTTTGACAATCTCTCTTCCACTCTTTTATGTTCAAGGAAGCCAGCAATGATTTCCCCGAGGGCCCCATCGAAAACAAGAGGATCTTTTCGGGGGCGGGCCGGTAGGTTGATCTTACTGGTCTGTTGAAATTCGGTCAACATCCTGGCACCGTTATAAAAGCGTTTTTCGTGATAGGAAAGGTCCCGCACGCTACGGCCCCCAAACTGGTGGTGAAGGATCTGTTTTTCTACGTGCTGGTCATAATAGGTAATCTCGTTGGAGGCCATATAGGTCCTGATCTGCTTCCAGACTTTCCTGTATTCGCCCACTGAACGCGGTGAATAAGATAGTTGAGAGGTCAGGTATTGGCCTGCATGAGCAATTAACTCATTAAAATCTTTGATGTGTTTGTTCATGGTGCAATCAATTCGGATGGTGAATAATCTCACTAATAAAAAGATTGCCCTCTAAACTTCATAAGAAGAAACCCGGATGTTATGTAAAGTAAATTACCGGATACCCCTTCAGCAAGAGCACCTTAACCACATCAGTTTACATAAACATTTACTTTACATAATGGGCTAGGATTACGGAGCTGGCACAAGCCTTTAACCCGGCAGCGAAAATCAGCTTGGGGTCGGCAACGGTACCAGATTTACCTCCCGCAGAGATCGATACAATACCGATGACCCGATTGGCCCGATTTAACAGCATTACCTTTGAACTCTTCGACGAATTCGATCTTGTTCTCATCCCAAACTTTCACAAATACTTCTCTAGCATCACTTGAGCAACTGATCTTGAGCCTCTCAAATGGTTTGAGTCTGGGTTTGTAGGAAAGCGTGATCTCCGATACCTGGTTTTCTCTGATTGTTAATTCTGACGGTGCCATAACATTCTAAAATTTTAGTTGAACATCTCCCAACCGATCAGCTGAGATTTAATTATGGCAGTCAACGGCCTTTGGCCGGAGCGGGTAGGATTAGAGGGAGGCTCTAAAGGCAAGAGGAAACCTTTAAATTGGCACGACTAGATCTTAGTGAGTAGTCCAGCGGATAAGCCAGGGATCGTGGTACCGTCAGGTAAGGAAAACGTGAAGGGCCGGCTATAGAACTAAAGCGGGAAGAATGGGATGGGTTCTCAACCACACTCACAATTCAGTGGAAAGATTCTTGCATTCCTACGAGATGTTTATAAACGAGCTAGACAGTGGTTATGTGTATGTCAGTAAGAAGCACACAGTCCGAAGCACTTTGTGTCATGGCTCAACCTTTGTCCAAACAACAAAATATCGGGAGGCAGGCTTATTAGCAGTATGCTCATGAGAAAGAAGCCGAATGTGGCTAGCCAGGCATTTCGAAATGCAGCCAATGCTGTGCAGCGAAGCAATAATTGGCTTGGTGATTATTTCAGAAGAATGAAAGCCAAAGGAGGCAATAAATATGCTATGGTGGCTACGGCAAGAAAAATGGCAACTATCTACTACAACATGGTTTCAAATAAAGCGGAGTTTAATCCCCTGGATTTGCATAAATATCAGAAAAAGTATCGACAGGCAAAAATCATCTTTTTAGAGAGAAAGCTCAAAGAATTGAAAAAGGAAGCTGCTTAAGTGCTTATATGAGTTGTGCGGCCAGGTTCCTTAGCTTTAGCTATGATTGATGTGGAGGAGAGATGAGGATTAACTAGAGAATAGCTGTGCATTTCAAGCTAAATTACCGGATGTAGGATATGACCAGACCTGAGATCGTGGCTTAGAAACAATTTATGAAAGCCGAATTCTGATAAAATTTGTAAAAATCGGGCATTTTGGTGGAACAATGGAGTACTAATGGATTTTTACTCGCTCTGTTAGAATCCTTAAATGGGACCTATTTGCTCCAAGGAAACATCCCAAATGTTGTACCTATGTTGTACCCAAAAAACCAAAGGCCGTCAAAAACGGCTTTTCTAAGTAGCGGGGGCAGGACTTGAACCTGCGACCTTCGGGTTATGAGCCCGACACATATTGAATTCACCTGTATTAAAATGCCATTATTTGGCTATTTTAGGCCGATCAGCTTCCATTTGGATCCATGTCATACCATGTAAAACGGCAAAATGTTTTACATATGTTTTACATATGTTTTACATAGTCTCAAATTATTCCCTATCTTCATGCTGAAACAACTATCGCAAATGGCATCATTAAAGTTACTTCTTAAGACCGATTATAAAAAGAATGACGGCACCTGTCCTTTAGTAATCCGGATCATCAAAGATCGAAAACCGCGATATGTCTTTACAAGTTATTATATCCTTGAAAAGGACTGGAATGAAGAAGAACGGATAGTAAGAAAGTCCCATCCTAATTCGGTAAGACTGAATAATCTTCTTTTGAAAAAACTGTCAGAGGCTAATGACACTCTTTTGGAAGTTGATACAGCAAACGAGAATGCCACCAGCAAAGAGATTAAGAACAAAATCAAGCGGGTGCATAAGAATATCTCATTTTTTCAGCTGGCCGATCAACGAATAAAAGATTACCGCCGCAAGGGAACCTATTCGGTCGCCAATGAAGAGCAGTCAATTGTCAACAACCTCAAGAAGTTCACTAGTGACAATGACTTGCTTTTTCATGACATCAACGTTCCCTTCTTAGAGAAATTCAAAGTGTATTGTGCTTCGACGTTGGGCCACAAACCGCGAACGATAACCAACCAACTGATCTTTATCCGAACCGTGTTTAACATAGCAATCAGGGAAGGGTTGGTGGACCCGAAGACCTATCCCTTTGGTGGCGATGGAATCAAGATTAAGATTGGATCCGGTTTGAAAATCGGTTTAACCAAAGAAGAAATCAGACGCATTGAGAAGCTTAAGATTAAACCTGGCAGTAGCATTTGGCATACCAAGAACGTGTGGCTTTTTGCCTTCTATTTCGCGGGTCTCCGGATCACGGATGTTTTGAATCTGAAGTGGTCTGACTTCAAAGACGATCGGCTGTTTTACGTCATGCGTAAGAATGACAAGCCTGTCTCCTTAAAGGTTCCGGACAAGGCTATGAAGATCTTGAAGCTCTATAAGAAGGACAAGCAAAGCCAAGAAGACTATCTTTTTCCGTGGCTCAAAGAAGCCGACCAGGACGACAAGCGGGATCTGTTTGTAAAAACCCGGAATGCTTCAAGGCTCTTTAACGAAAATTTGAAGCGGATTGCTACAAAAGCCAAAATCGACAAGAACTTATCTAATCACATTGCCCGGCATTCTTTCGGCAATATTGCCGGCGATAAAATTCATCCTTTAATGTTGCAGAAACTTTATCGACATTCGGATTTAAAAACCACGATCAACTATCAGGCGAATTTCATTCACAAAGAGGCAGATGAAGCATTGGATGGTGTCGTAGATTTCTAATCCGTTCCTAAAGCGAATAGGTGAGGGATTCGCATCCTCCTTATTTTGAAAGATCGATTACGGGCTAAAAATAGACAAATTGACATAAAAACGCATTTTACTTAACTCAATAGTGTATAATAGGTAGCAAGGTTAGATAAAGTGAAATAAGAATCAATTAACAAATTGTCGGGAATATGTCGGGAATGTATTAGATTTATACTGTGGCAAGAGTTAAATACCTGCTCAAGAGTAATAAGAATCCTTCCACTATTTATGTCCGATTTATTAATGGCCGTGAACATGATTATATGCGGTCTACTGACATTCCAATCAATCCAAAGCATTGGAGTAAGGCAAAACAGGAGATTAAGGATATAGCGGCCGCTACTGATAAGGATAAGATTAATAACAATCTTAGAGAACTATCGTCCTTCATACTTAAATCTTATAGGGAAGATAGTATCAAAGGTGTTCTTATAGGCTCTGGATGGCTCCAAGAAATAATTTCAAAGAAATTTAATAAAGTTAAGGAAACCGACTTGAGTCTTTTTGGAGAGTACGGTGAGTATTTTATCAGGAATCTACCTAACAAGGTTAACCATTCAAAAGGAGGCAAGATAGGGGTTGGGCCTCGAACAATTGCGCAATATAAAAACGTCATAAGACGGATACGAAATTTTGAGAAAAATAGGGGCAAGAAATTATTCATTCATGATATCAATTTAAAGTTTGAAAGGGAACATATCGCCTATTTAAAAGATGTGGAAAACTATGGCTCCAACACTATTGGGAGACAGATTACATTTATCAAAACTATTTGTTTTGATGCTATGAGTTCTGGAATCAAAACAGATCCCCAGCTATCAAAGCTTAGGGGTTTTACAACTGAAGCAAAATTCATCTACTTCAACGAGAATGAGATTGACAGAATTTATAGTCATGATTTTAGTGATCAGCCGTATCTCGATAATGCCAGAGATTGGTTAATGATAGCACTTCGAACGGGTCAAAGGATTTCGGATTTCATGAATTTCAATAAGGACAACATCATGGTAGGCCCAAGTGGTGGGAGATTTATTGAATTTGTTCAGGAGAAAACTGGTAAGAGGGTTGTAGTGCCTATTAAACCCAATGGGGAAGTGGATGAAATTTTAAGAAAAAACGGCGGTGAATTTCCAAGAAAGATTGCAGACCAGAATTTTAATAAATACATAAAAGAAGTTAGTAGGAAGGTAGGATTCATTGAGTTTGTTGAGGGTTCTAAAACCAATACTAAGACAAAAAGAAAAGAGGTCGGGAAGTATGAAAAATGGGAACTGGTGACCAGTCATATAGGTCGGAGATCTTTTGCTACAAATCATTATGGCAAAATTCCGACTCCTGTAATAATGGGTATCACAGGTCATTCAAATGAGAGGCAATTCTTAGCCTATATTGGGAAGAGTCAAGTAGACGATGCGGAATACTTACTCAAATTTTGGGAGACACAAGAAAGTATGCCCAGCATTAAGACTGAAATGAGACATGGGTAGTTTTCGGTGAAAAATTATTTACTAATAAATTCAATAATTACATACAGAGATCATTGCCACCAATCCCTATGGTAAGATTCAGACATAGAGGGCCATCATGAGTGTTGATGGACACTGAAGAGATGTTCCTCACCTATATCTGAAAGGCACAAAAATAGATGCTGAGTATCTCAAACTGAAGGTTGTCGTCTCTGACGGGATTGCATAACCTACTAAATTTCTGATTTTTCATAAATCAGAAACATACCCTGGAAGTATAAAGAAAAACTTTACAGTATAAAAAAAGACATTACAGTATAAAGAAATTCTTTATATATTTTTATATTCTTTTTATTAATTATCTGATAATTAATGTTTTAGTTTTTTGAAATGTTAGTAAAGTGCAATTAACTTAGACAAGAAATAACAAAAGAAAAGGCCTCCGAGGGGGAGACCAATTCCTTAAAACTGAAAGACTATTAGTCTTTAGTTCCGCAAAACAAAAGTAACTAATAGTTCCCCCAGTTCAAAAGGATTTACCTCGCCTAAACAATACCGCATGAGTGCCTCGGAGATTGTGTGGTAACAAATAATTTTTAACATGAAAGTTCGAAATATACCTCTATTGAAAGAGGTAATTAGAGACACCATTAAAGGGGAGCTGGACGAGTATTTTACATTAGCAAAGGAGCCCCCAAGCGGTTCGAAACTTAAAGAGTCCAAAGAGTTGTTGACCAGGAAGGAGGTTGCGTCCAAATTTCGAATTTCTCTGGTAACGCTGAATGACTGGAGCAAAAAAGGAATCCTGAAATCCTACCGGATCGGTAACCGTGTCCTCTATAAAAGTTACGAGATAGGATCGAGCCTTAAACCCATAAACAAAGTATAGCCATGGCTGTGGCTTCAATTTCTGTTCCCAGTGTTAGACACTGGCGAGGCTACATCTACGAATTATTGATTTCCTGCAACCAGTCTTGCCTCTACAGCCAAAAAAACTCCTTTAATGACATCATTGGTTTTGAAGTTTTCAGGTTACGGTATCGAGCACAGCGAGAAATCCGGGATCAGGTAATTGGTCCTTCAGTACGGTTCCCTTCTGATGAAGATTTTGGGAAGGACTGGGCTTGGTCTTACGGAGTGTTTGATGACGATGACAGACAGGAAGCACTGGACAGAGCCTTGAATCGTGCTAATGACAATTCTGGGTTAAATGAATTCAATAATAAAAAATGGGTCGTATTAATTTGGGTGTTTGCTGATTGGTGTCCAGTATATCATGGCGAGTTTCGCGACTTAATGAAAATGAAGGAAGAATTTGAAGAGATAAATACACAGATCTTCGTAATTCGAATTTTTAGCAGAAGAAAAATCCTATATTTAGTATTGTTTCAACATATGAAAACGTATTTGTTGCATGTTGATTGGATTAGTACTCAAATTACCTGAGCTAATGATAAATAATCAAGAAAAGGTATAGAAAGATGTTGTTGCGAATCTGCTTGATCCTTTACCTTGCCTTGTTGTTAAGTGCATGCGGGCCATCCATCCCTAAGGAAGTCGCCACTGCCTACGAAAATCTTCCTGAAAATATTGACTTCAATTTTCATATTAAACCCATACTTTCAGATAGGTGCTACAAATGCCATGGGCCTGATGAGAATGCCCGTAAGGCAGATTTGAGACTCGATCTGGAGCTAGGAGCTTTCTCCAGGTTGAAAGAATCTGGGGGACAAGCTTTCGTCAAAGGAAATATTGCCAAGAGCGTCGTCTGGAACCGGATTATCTCTTATGATCCCGATTTCCAGATGCCACCTCCCGAATCTAACCTTAACCTTTCAGCTAAAGAAAAAGCTCTGATCTCGAAATGGATCAAAGAAGGAGCTGAATGGAAGGAACATTGGGGTTTTATTCCGCCAGAAAAGCCTGCAGTTCCGACTGTAATGTTAGGAGAAGTATCTAAAACCGAGGGACAACTTACCTATAACCCGATTGATAATTTTATACTTGCGAAACTAAAGGAACAAGGTTTGAGCCCATCACCTGAAGCAGATAAGGAGCGGCTCATCCGTAGGGTGACCTTTGATCTGACCGGCCTTCCTCCGACACTTAGGGATATAGAGGAGTTTCTCTCAGATGCATCGACTCAAGCCTATGAAAATCTCGTGGATCGGCTATTAACCACCGAGGCCCATGCTGAGCGTGTGGCAATGGAGTGGATGGATGTTGCCCGCTATGCAGATTCTCACGGGTGGCATGCTGATGGTCTACGGGAAATGTGGCCATGGCGTGATTGGGTGATTCAAGCATTCAAGAGAAACTTGCCTTACGATGATTTTGGATCCTGGCAGATCGCTGGAGATTTGCTACCTGAATCTAGTCGAGAGCAAAAACTTGCCACGGGGTTTCAGCGCAACCACTCAATGAGCGGTGAATCGGGTATAGTGCGTGAAGAGTACAGATTGAAGTATGTAGCGGATAGGACCAACACAACCGCAACGGCCTTTATGGCACTTACGATAGAGTGCGCCAGCTGCCATGACCATAAATTTGATCCCATTTCGCAGAAGGAATACTACCAGTTGACCTCATTTTTTAATAATGTGCATGAGTTAGGAGTGATTGGAAATGATAAAAATTTTGGGCCGACAGTATTGTTGCCTAAAACAGACACAGAAAATAAGCTTTCCAAACTTTCTGAGGAGATTGATCAAGTGAAGTCTCACATTCAGATGAGAAAATCGGAAGTCGCAGCGATCAAAAAATTTGTAGATGCTGTCAAGTCACACCCTATAAAACCGCCAGAGCCCGACGGCTACTATCCGTTGGAGTCAATAAGTAGCAGCCAAACCAAGGACGGAAAAACCAATCGAATACTGGATCATAACTCCAAGGCCGTAGTTAATGGCACACCTGAAGTCACAAAAGGGAAAAAAGGAAATGCCGTAAGGCTCGATAGTTATTATGATGGTATATTTTTTAAGGACGTGGGTGAGATCAATCTCGACGAGCCGCTCTCCGCCGGAGTATGGATCAATATTGATGATATTGGGAAGTTTCAGACGATCATGGGAAATATCGGTGGCAAAAACTCTGGCTGGAGGGGTTGGATTTTCTATTTAGACCCTCAAAATAGGCCAGTTGTAAAATTGATCCATTCTCGTGCTCACAATTATCTTCATATTATCTCAGATGAACCTATTATCCCTGGACAGTGGACGCATGTTTTCTTTACTTATGATGGGTCTGCTACAGCTGATGGTCTTCACATTTATGTTGATGGATCGAAAGTTGAACACACAGTGGGATTTGATCAGCTTTACAAATCCATCATTCCTGTAGTAACCAATTCTTACAAGCCAAATGAAAATCCAGGCGTCAGAATGGAAAAGGGACCTGAGTATCTATACAGCGATACGGACGATGGCGTGATAAGTGGAGACCTGGATGAGGTGCGCATTTATCATGAATATTTGACATCACTTGAGGTATTAGAGCTATATCGAATAGAAGACAGTAGCATCACCGATGATATAAGGACTGATAATAAGGACTACCTTGATCATTATCTGCATAGGATAGATGAGCTATCCCAAAAACTCAATCAGCAACTGGCAAAATTGCGTAAGGAGAAATTCAGCTTACTGAAAGCGGTGAATGAAGTCATGGTGATGGAGGAGATGCCCATCCCACGAAGAACACACATTTTGGAACGGGGACAATATGATGCCCCGGGGCAGGAAGTTTTTCCATCCACCCCTGAGGCCATTTTGCCATTTCCTGACAATTTACCGAAAAACAGACTCGGTCTGGCCCAGTGGCTGTTTGATGATAAACATCCTCTAACTGCCAGGGTTGCGGTCAATCGATACTGGCAGATGATTTTTGGCCTGGGTATCGTCGAGACTGCTCACGACTTTGGCAGTCAGGGTGCATTGCCCAGCCATCCGGAATTATTAGACTGGCTTGCCATCGAATTTAGAGAGTCAGAATGGGATCTACGGGCATTGCTCAAAATGATGGTGACTTCCGCTACTTACAGACAATCGTCGATTGCTAGCGCCGATAAACAACAGGAGGATGTCAAAAATATTTATCTCTCGCGAGCACCCAGTTACCGCCTTCAAGCCGAAATGATTAGAGATAATGTTCTGGCCATGAGCGGATTACTAAACAGGAGAATTGGCGGCGAAAGTGCCAAACCCTATCAACCCTCAGGACTCTGGATCGAAAAAAATGAGTTTTCTGGGTTTTTAAAAGTGTTTAAACAAGACTCCGGAGAAAGTCTATACCGAAGAAGTATGTATACCTTCATCCGTAGAACTTCTCCTCCTCCAATGATGTCAACTTTTGATGCCCCCGATAGAGAAATTTGTATAGTAAAAAGAGAGAATACCAATACTCCATTGCAGGCCCTGGTATTACTCAACGATCCTCAGTTTGTAGAAGCCGCCAGGATGTTAGCTGAGCGGATACAGAAAGAAGGGGGACAAAAGCCACAAGATCAAATGACCTATGCGTTCAGGCTAGTGACTGGAAGGCTTCCCTCATCGACTGAACATGATTTGCTGATGGATCAATACGAAACGGAGATCGAAAGATTCAAAAAGGATCCGAAAAGCGCCATGGAATTGCTTCAAGTTGGAGATTATCCCTTTGATAAAAATCTGGACAAAACCAGTACTGCCGCCTTGGCCATGGTGGCAAGTACGCTTATTAACCATGACGAAGCTTATATGAAAAGGTGAAAAATCTAAAACTATATCCATGAGCGAGTGTCATAATTACAACCTACTGAATGGCCGCAGGGCCTTTTTATCAAAGACTGCCTATGGATTAGGAGCGTTAAGCCTAGCCTCTTTTCTTAACCCGACAAATGTGTTGTTCGGTGCCGCTAACGAAGTTGGAAGCGGCGTTTTGGGTTCGACTCACTTTCCTCCGAAAGCCAAAAGGGTCATCTATTTGTTCCAAAGTGGGGCGCCTTCTCAGCTGGATTTATTTGATCACAAACCCCTGTTGAATAAGATAAACGGCGAGGAATTGCCGGAATCTATCCGGCAGGGCCAGCGGCTAACAGGCATGACCGCAGGTCAGCGATCCTTTCCCCTGGCAGGATCTCAGTTTTCTTTCAAACAATGGGGAGAAACCGGTTCTTGGATGAGTGAACTGCTTCCACAACAGTCAAAAATTGTTGATGAGTTATGTTTCATCAAATCCATGTACACAGAGGCGATCAATCACGACCCGGCAGCCACTTTCATACAAACCGGGTCCCAATTTCCCGGTTGGTCATCTATTGGTTCCTGGATTGACTATGGATTGGGCAGCGATAACGAAAACTTACCTTCATTCATAGTACTTGTAACCAAAGGCAAAGGTGGGCAACCGTTATACGCCCGGTTGTGGGGGAATGGATTCCTACCATCTCAGCATCAGGGAGTCCAGTTCAGGGCTGGAAAAGATCCGGTTTTATATCTGAGTAATCCGCCCGGGATAAAGCCGGAAGCCAGGGGCTCACAGCTGGAGTATCTCAAGAAATTACAGCTGGAACAATTTGACAAATTTAACGATCCGGAAATTGAAGCGAGGATTGCTCAGTATGAGATGGCATTCCGGATGCAAACCTCGGTTCCTGAGATCACGGATACCTCAAATGAGCCCGATTATATCTACGATCTATATGGTCCTGATTTCAGGATTCCCGGTACTTATGCCGCAAATTGTTTACTAGCCCGAAGATTAGCTGAAAAGGGGGTGAAATTCATTCAACTTTATCACCGGGGATGGGATCATCATAGCAATCTGCCCAATGATATTAAGATACAGTGCAGGGAGACGGACCAGTCTTCTGCAGCATTGCTCCTTGACCTGAAACAGAGAGGTTTGCTGGATGATACCCTCTTGATATGGGGAGGAGAATTTGGCCGAACTAATTATTCTCAGGGTAAACTAACCACAGATAATTACGGCCGGGATCACCATCCAAGATGTTTTTCGATTTGGATGGCGAGCGCAGGCGTAAACAAAGGCTATACACATGGCTCAACTGATGAATTTGGATATAACATTATTCAGGATCCGGTACATATTCACGATTTTCAAGCTACCTTGATGCATCTATTAGGTATTGATCATGAGCGCTTTATTTACAAATTTCAAGGCAGACGATATCGGTTGACAGACGTACATGGGAAGGTAGTGAGGGAAATTTTGGCTTAATGAGTCAAAGACACATATTATGTTCCGCGGAGGTATGAATTGCTTCCCGGGTTTAAGGAACTACGGGTAACCCGAAGGTATTAGCAGTTCAAAGCGGATATTGAAGCAAAATTCGCCAGCCAGCAGGAGAACTTTAACCGGCTGATGCCGATCCCGACTCCTTCGATAAAATTACAATAAATGGAGTCATCCAATTGGCTGCTTTCGAAACGGTATCGTAACCACGTGCGGCAACCAAAGATATTATGGCTCCGACGGCGATTACGATAACGACCCATGTGACTCCATTGGGCATGGTGTCAGTTAATTTAGGCATCTCCATATCAAATGGAATACCCACAGCTGTAGCACTTACAGTAATCATCGCTCCAGCTAAAAAACAAAACAATACCCCATTGGCGATATTATAGAAGGTTACCAGATTATTTACGCAGATTTTCTCTAATTGGAGATATAATGTCAATCTATTTTTAACAGCAATTTCTGCAGTCAAATAACGCCAGCTTAATACAGCTATCAAATTACCAATGAGCAAACCAATAATTAAATCAAAGGCACTCACGCCAGCGGTAAGGAATAGTGGTCCAATCATAAATTCAGTACCCGCTGCATGTTCTCCAGCATACATACCTAAGAAACTTTTCCATCCTTTGAGTTTGTTGGCGGGTACGGGTTGTCTCGCGTACTCTTCTACCTGGTCAATTTGTTGATTTTTATTTGTCATAGCTTTGGCATTTTATTCTCTGATTAAATGGTTAGGGAAGTCAGACACCTTCTCGCAGCATAGCTTCTGATGCCTTTGGCCACATTGACCCCTGAAGACCGATAGGAGCTATGCCAAAAGGCGCATCATAGATCTTACCAAATAATGTGGTCTTCTGTGAAGAGCCTTTATGGTTTTTTAAGTAATATGGCTTGAGTTGTACATCTCGGATGTCAGAAGTATTGCGACGAAGATTGACCTCTGAATTGCCTCCTCCATCCATATATTCAAAGACAAACCGTGGAATAGCTAATGATGCGTGTAGATGGACGATTCTTTTTGAGATTATATTTCTTTTTCAAAAACCCTTTTCCTATTGAAACATCAGAAATGATCATGGACCCCCCAAGCGCAGATCCAAGTGGAGTGGCGGTGGTTCTCAATTTAAGATTAGGATAAGCATCTGCCAATAAATGCACAAATATTTCATTATCTGCAAAACCACCATCGACATATAGTTTTGAGATTACTGTGTTGCCGATAGCGCGATTGATGGAGCCTATTTGTAATTCCATTAATTCTATCATCAATTGATGATAGGCCACCTCATAATTATCAAAAGTATCGAGTACAGTTGTCTCGGGAGCATCAGCATGTGACTGAATACTTGTAAATTTGAAATATCGCCCATCACATCTCTTTAATCTATCGACAATATCGCCGCGATATTTTACGGTTTTGTGATAGCCGGTTTCTTTACTATAGTACTTGTCAAGATGGCCAATCTGAAGTTTGTATTCATTGCCTAAGAATAACCTTCCAGCTTTCACTAGTCCTCCATCCGTACGCATAAAGTTCAGACAGTCATTTTTAAGGTCATCACTACTCAGTATTTCGTCATTATTAGGATTCAAGGAAATACTCCATGTCCCTGTCGAGATTAGTAAAAAAGGTTTTAGATCTGCCTGGATGTACGGAATCAGTGCGGCGGAACTATCATGTATACCGACGCCGAACTTTATACTCCGATCACCAAAATCTTTATCAATACAAGTCGATGTATCTACGATGGGCGGCAATATCTGATCTATACCTTCTTCATATATCCATCTGTGATAATCCTGCTTTACATAATCCCACATCATTGTGTGGCAGCCTATCGAAGTGTATTCGCTGAGCGGCTCACCAGTAAATAAATAGCTTATGTATTGTGGGAAATGCATCGACCATCGAATCTTTTTGAACTCCTTTGGACGAGCATATTTTAACCAATATAATTGCAATCCGGAATTGAGCATTTTGAGCGGGGGAGAGGATGTCTCTTTGCTTATCTGCAATTCTGAACCATATTTTTTATAAAAGCCTTCCAATATATCATATGGAAGGGGTTTTAGATAATTGTAAAGCGGGGTTACTGGCTGACCATGTTCATCAATATGCACGAGACTAGCGCCATAACAAGAAAAATTGATCGCCCTAACATTATAATCCTTATTGATTAGTATTTTTTCAAAAATAGATTTGGCCCATTTTTCGATTGCTGCCAGATCGTCTGTCGGATAACCATCCTCGTCTTTTATTTCCTCAATATGCTTATAGTGACGATAAACTTCTTGATAGTTTTTGTCAAAAAGAAAGAACTTCTTATTCGTTTTTCCTATATCGAATACCCCAGTTACTTTCATTACAATCCAGTTGCTGTAGTTTCCATTCCGCGCTCTTCGATTAACACTTTTCGCAATTGATTATTTCTATAAAACCCAATTGGATCTATCGCTCCGCCAGCTCTCACGCGGGCCTCTCTAACAATAGGACGTAGATCCGTGCGATAGGCATGTTGTAATATTTCTTGTGCGCGGGTGACGTCATTCGCAGTTCGAGCTACTTCCAATTCAGCATGATCAATGATTAGCGCCTGAGTATATGCCAACTGAATGGCCTCTAAGCTTTGTATGAGATCTTCTAGTGGATCTTTCAAGTTATGACTAGCGTCTATCATCCAGGCTAGCGGTGGATTGTTGGCATTATTGTTTTTCATGCCATAGACCAATTCATTAAATATTAGAAATAGCTGATAAGGTTTAATAGCTCCAACAGTCAAATCATCATCCCCGAACTTGCTATCATTAAAGTGAAATCCTCCGAGTTTTCCTCGCCACAATAGTGTCGCCACAATTTGTTCGATATTGGTATTAGGCAGATGATGTCCTAAGTCGACGAGACAAAACGCTCGATCCCCACATGCATTGGCCAACATATGCGAGGTTCCCCAATCCGGAATAACCATGTTATAGAAATTGGGTTCATATGGTTTGTATTCTATATATAACTTCCAGTTCGATGGCATATAATCATATATCTCTTTTAGGCTGTCCGACGTCCTTGCGAGCGCTTTCTGGAAGTTGAGCTGACCGGGAAAAGAAGAGCCATCAGCTAACCAAACCGTTAAGCTTTTGGATCCTAGAGAAACTCCTATATCGATTACTTTTTTATTGTGCTCTACAGCCTGCTTGCGCACATTAGGATCTGTATGACAAAGAGATCCATACTTGTAGCTATACTTTTGATTGGACTGATCTTGAAAAGTATTAGAATTGACCGCATCGAAAATGATATCATGAGATGCAGCTAGTTCTTTAATGGTTGCGGCATCTTCAGGAACGTCCCATGGAATATGTAATGATATTGCTCCAGCAGATTTAGTCAGGGAATGAATAATTCCTACATCATTAATTTTTTCTTCCAATGTAGTGGGCTCTCCCCCCGTGGAGAATCTTCCAAATCGCGTTCCTCCAGCTCCCAATGCCCAGCTTGGTATCGCTACCTGAAAGTCCTGTATTTTGTTGATCAATTGATCTACATCAATTCCTTTATTGGACAATTGTTCTTGTAAAAAGGCGAATGGCTCTCGCTGATTATTTTCGAGAGCTTTGTTTGATTTATTGATTTGTATTTTGCCAATGTGCATACGACTATTATTTATTTATCGGAGGAATGCATTCGCCATTCCTCCATCCACATTAATTGACATGCCCGTACTCTTGTCAAGAATAGCTACCAAAGCAAATACACCATTGGCAATATCGTCGGGTAATATTATTTCATTTAATAAATTTCGTTTAGCATAGTGTGCAGGTAGATCTTTGACCGCTATTCCATGCGCCTTTGCCCGGCCTTCAGCCCATTTACCTTCCCATATTTTACTGCCAACAATGACTCCATCCGGATTGACCGTATTAACTCGGATGCTATCTTTGGCTAACTCGGCAGCTAGTAATCTGGTCATATGTTGTTGACCTGCCTTTGCAGTTCCATATGCTACATTACTGGGTCCGGCAACAATGCCATTTTTAGATGCGATATTGACTATATCACCACCCAGCCCTTGTGTTTGCATTATAGACGCCCCTTTTTGCGCCATGAGGAATTGACCCTTGACGAGGACATCCTGTAATAAATTCCAGTCTCCCAATGTATGATCACCTAGTGGTTTGGATATGGCCAAACCTGCTGAGTGAACGACGATATCCACACCGCCAAATTCAAGACAAACTTGCTCGTATGCATAGTTTATATCGTCTTTATTAGTCACATCACATTCAGCATATCCGGATATATCCCTGGGATAGGTAGCATTGGCTTCTTTGAGACGATCCCCGGATACATCAGTGAGAAAAACATTGGCTCCTTCGGCAGCAAGTTTGTCTGCTATAGACTTACCGATACCGCCACCTGCTCCGGTTATGATGGCAACTTTCCTTGACAATGGTTTTTCAGCCGGTTGACGCTGTAGCTTGGCTTCCTCCAATAACCAATACTCGATATCGAAAGCCTCCTGACGAGGTAGTGCAGTATATTTAGTAATTGCCTCAGCACCTCGCATTACATTTATGGCATTAATATAAAATTCGGCAGCTACACGAGCGGTTTGTTTATTCTTTGCAAACGTGAACATTCCGATACCTGGAAATAATATGACAACCGGATTCGGATCCCGCATTGCCGGGCTATTACGACGTCTACATTTTTTATAATAGTCAGCGTATTCTTTTCTGTAATTTTCAAACGAAGGAAGCAGCTTACTTTTAATAGTTTCTGGATTGGATAAATCTGCTCCTGGTTTTAATTTAATAACTAACGGTTGAATCTTAGTCCGTAGAAAATGATCCGGACACGATGTACCCAGTGGAGCCAGTTTATTTAAATCCTTACTATTGATAAATTCCAGTACACGTGGATCATCTGTAAAATGTCCGATCATTCTTTGCTCACTCGAACAAAGACCTCTTAGTATCGGAGCGAGCTGTGATGCTTGCTGAAGACGATTGGCTGGTCTCGGACTTTTAATTTTGGCGCCACCAAAAACCGGACGTTTTTTACCAATGCGCCTTTTGATATATACAGATGCCTGCTCGATCACTTCGAGACTGTTTATATAGCATTCATAAGATGTATCTCCCCAGGTAAATAGACCGTGCTTACCCAATACGATACCTCGGATACCGGGGTTATCATTTAGACAGGCCTCGAGTTGGAGTCCCAGATCGAAACCTGGTCGTTGCCAAGGCACCCAACCCATCTTATCTCCCCAGATCTCCTTTGTAATGGCTTCGCTGTCTTTAGCTGCAGCAACTGCTATAAGCGCATCAGGGTGAAGATGGTCTATATGCTTGAATGGTAGCAGACCATGTAGAGGTGTATCTATCGAAGGAGCCCGACTATCGAGGTCATATATACAGTGATAGAATAGCCCGACCATCTCATCTTCATACTTGAGTCCTCGATATACATTCTTCAATGCGCGAAGTCGATCTGTATATAGTCCGGCAATACCAGCTCTATTCAATGTTCCGATGTTGCCCCCGGATCCTTTGACCCACATCACTTCCGTTTTTTCGCCTGTCAGCGGATCTTTTTCTATAGTCTTACAACTGGTATTTCCTCCACCAAAGTTGGTGATACGCAGGTCTGCGCCCAGGATATTGGACCTGTAGAGAAAGAGTTCTACCCGGTCAATCTTTATTTTGGCTTCTTTGGCCTCGTCCCATAGATAATCTACATGCTTGAACCGATTCGTTTTCATAGAAGCTGCACGGAGCGGTGCTTTTTAAGATTTGTTATTTTTGGCCTTATAAGTATTTTGCTTACATACTAAGGTTAATGGGATATTTTTCTCACATCCTAAGGTAAATGGAGATTTTTAGCTATCCAATACATTTTATGATTCAATATTTGCATAATTTGGACTTTCAATGATCGACTTTTTTAAATATCTGACAGTGGGTCCTGAGGATAGAGACTGGGGCCTTTTCCTCAATGCTGCGGGTAGAGGTACCATCCTTCCTGAGACAGAGTACCCATTGCCGATTCACCCGAGAGGATATTATTTTACCTCAGTTTTTTATTTAGAAAATCATGTATCCATTGGGATTTAAAAACAATAGCGACGTTGTCTTAGGCGTGTCGAATCCTAAGAATGGATTTGATCCGAAAATGGCGCAATGGCAATATCCAAAGCAGGAAGGCTTTTATTCCTTCAATTCGATTTCGGCCGTGGGCTCAAAAGTGGAAAAGACCTACAGAATTTGGACCGGATGCACAGCCAGAAACAATTAAAGATAGTTTGTTTGGTTCGGTTTCACTATTTATCAATTATGCTAGTCCGCAATCGTACCACTAAACTGAGCTAAAGACAAGATTATCAAACAGATTGGTTGAATACCTTCGATTGAGCTTATAACAGAACTCATCCAAATAGTACTGAAGGTACTTTTCTTTGATAACATGATAAATGCCCAGCAGGGTCCGCTTTGCATTTGCAATGGCTATGTGTACCCATTTGAGTTCATCGGCACCCTCCCAGGAGGATTTAAAACTCACGTGAACATCTACCAGGCTTTTCAAATCCACATAACCGGTGGATTGATCAGTGAACAAAACGCTGGCAGGATCAATGGCTTGGCTGACGACCTGCTGAATCGCCTCCTTGCTTTCTGAACGGTGAGCCTTCATCTTGAACTGCCCACAGAAATGCTCTGTGCGTCCGTCGATTTCCAATGGAAAGGATTCCGCCATTACAGTTACTTTTGATTTCTTTTGGCTTCCTTTGCCCCGTTTAAGCCTTTTCTTAACCCGTTTGGACGTACCGGTGGCGAAATAGGCATCGTCCAGTTCTACCATCCCGGCAAGTGTTTGAGTCCCATCGGCCTTTCCCATGGCTGCTCGTATTTTGCGCATCATCAACCAAATCGGCTCATAGCGTTTGTGGCCCAGTTGTCTTCTGACTTCATGGGCAGAAAACCCTTTCTTAGTGGAGCTCATCAGGTGAAAGGCTATGTACCAATACCAAAATGGAAGTTTGCTGCTCTGCAGTACAGTACCGCTTCGAAGGGTAGTCCTAAAACCGCATTGCTTGCACTGAAACTGCTCTTTTCCGGAAAGCCAATAATGCGAAGGGTGACTGCATTTCTTGCAGATAATCCCTTTCCTGATCCGATACTCGCGAAAATGATCACGGCACATCTGTTCATTGGGAAACCGTTTAATAAATTCTACAAGGTTCATGGCTATGTTTTTTTCAACAAGGTCGCCAAGCCCTCTGACAGCTTATGTCAATTGGGTATCTTTACGGACTAGCAGATTTATCAATTGAATCATCCGGTTGAAAAAACCGAAATGTTCAATATTTCAATTGAATAAGTAATTGGTTATATGATGAGTCGCTGTTCCTTTCATGATGCAACATTTGTATTCAGCATAGTCAATACTATTCCAGGAAATCATTTTTAACTATAAATCTACAGCACAAGATGGTGCAGGATAGAAAGGTAGGATGCTGAAAGTATTTTTAGCAATACATAAAGATGGAATTTTGGAGTGGTTAGGAAAAACTTCCCATTCCCAATTGCTAAAAAATAAATATAATATATGAACTGTAAGAATCTATTGCTACTCCCTGTAGTGGTTTTGTTCTCTTCATGTACGAAACAAAATGATTTGTTGAAAGCTTCTTTCATGGAACCTGCAAACTCTGCCAAGCCGGGAGTTTACTGGTATTTCATGGATGGCAATCAAGACAAGAATGAAATGACAGCCGACCTTGAATCCATGAAAAAAGTTGGAATTGGCCATGTACTATTTCTTGAAGTTAATGTAGGAGTACCTGAAGGACCCGTGAAATTTCTTAGCCAGGAGTGGCAAGACAATTTTGTCCATGCAGTGAGAGAATGCGAACGTCTAGGCATAGTCCTTACCCTTGGTTCTGGTTCAGGATGGACGGGTAGTGGTGGCCCCTGGGTGAAAATGGAGGAATCCATGAAACACTTGGTGGCCAGCAAAACTGAGATTACTGGCCCGGGAAAAGTTCAGCAGCGACTGGAAGTGCCAGAAGGTAAAAGGCCATTTTTTGGGTTGAGGCCATTTACACCGGAGTTGCTTAAGCAATGGGAAGACTATTATGAGGACGAGGTGTTGATAGCCTTTCCAACTCCAGATAATGATGATACAATAGCTGATATCGATGAAAAAGCTCTGTATTATCGTCCACCCTTTAGTTCGATGCTAGGTGTGCGACAAAAGTTTCCAACACCTACAGATCTGGCGAAAAATCACAATGGAGATGACGTAGGGATTCCTGTAAGTGAAATCATAGACATCACCAAGTTCATGGGTGAAGATGGTACCCTGGATTGGGAAATCCCTGAAGGTAAATGGATGATCATGCGTTTTGGCAGTCGTAACAACGGAGCAATAACCCGGCCGGCTCCTATGCCTGGTTTGGGTTTCGAATGCGACAAAATGAGTCCTGAAGCCATGAAACATCATCTGGAAAACTTCATGATTCCGCTCCTTGAGAAGGTGAAACCCGACACAACCAAACAAGGTGGTTGGAAAATGATTCACATGGACAGCTGGGAAATGGGTGCACAAAACTGGACCGATGATTTTCGTCAAAAATTCGAAGAACTGAAAGGCTATAATCCGCTTCCTTATTTGCCGGTGTATACAGGCATGATCGTGGGGGACATAGAGAAAAGTGAACGTTTTTTATCGGACTTGAGGATCGTTTCTCAGGAGCTTATTTTAGAAAACCATGTAAAATACTTCAAAGATTTTGGTAGAAAATATGGAATGAAATTGTCCATAGAACCCTACGATATGAACCCAAATACGGATTTGGATTTAGGCTCATATGCCGATGTACCCATGTGTGAATATTGGAATAAGGATTTTGGTTTCAGCACTGGGTTTAGCACATTCGAAGGGACATCAATTGCCAATCTATATGGGCGGCCGATAGTAGCAGCAGAGGCTTTTACTTCGTATCTGGCAGCCTGGAAAAGCTACCCGGGCTCGATAAAAAATCAAACGGACTGGGCCTTTTGTAGTGGTATCAATCGGTTGGTGTACCATACTTTTGTTCATCAATCTTTAGGAGATCAATATCGCCCAGGAATGACTATGGGGCCATTTGGTGTTCACTGGGATCGGGGACAGACCTGGTGGGATATGTCGGGAGCTTATCACAATTATGTGACCAGAAGTCAGGCCATGTTGCAGCAGGGAAAGGGAGTAGCCGATGTGTTGTACCTGATTGGTGAAGGTGCTCCACATGTTTTTCTTCCCCCTTCTTCAGCAGTTGATGGAAATGACTATCTCGGTGAATTTCAGTCTTACAACTTTGATGCGGCAACAGACGGAATTCTCACAAGCAATTCATCAGGTGGAAAAGAATTTATGCCGGACAGGAAAGGGTATAATTTCGATGGTTGTAGCCCACGGATATTGTTGAATCGTGCATCTGTCAAAGACGGGAAAGTGGTTTTTGAAGGTGGTGCTTCTTATGAAATGCTTGTATTACCTCAGGTAAATGCTATGACTCCTGAGTTGCTTAAAAAAATAGAATCCTTGGTTAGCCAAGGCGCGACGGTTGTGGGCAATCCTCCACTTCAGTCGCCTGCCTTGACCAACTATCCCGAGTGTGATGAGAATGTGAAAGCGTTTAGTGAAAAAATGTGGGGAGGATTGGAAATTCCTGAAAATGAAACCGAAGTGGCTTACGGTAAAGGTAAAATTTTGTGGGGAGGAAATTATTCAAATCCGGATAACAAAGAATTGTACCCCAATTATCAAACCACTGCTAAATACTTGAATAATATTGGAGTAAAACCGGATTTTTCAGCTGATGGCACAGTTCGATATATTCATAAAAAAATGTCGGAACTTGATCTGTATTTTGTGGCGAACAGAACTGGTAATCAAACGAAAGTGATTTGTGAGTTTCGCGTAAATGATGCAGTACCAGAGCTTTGGAATCCATTGACTGGAGAAATTCGTTCCCTACCTGAGTTTACAATGACAGATGAAGGTATATCCATTCCGCTCCAATTCGAAGGGTACGAAGGCTATGCCATTGTATTCAGCAAGTCCGCTACCGACAATAAGGCAATTGGAGAGAAGAATTTTTATATTAAAAATAAAGTACAAACGCTCGAAGGAAGTTGGGATGTCGCTTTTGACCCAAATTGGGGAGGGCCTGAAAAGGTTACATTTGATCGGTTAGTAGATTGGACTGACAGGCCAGAAGAAGGAATAAAATACTATTCTGGGAAAGCCGTTTACTCCAAAACTTTTGATTGTGCACACGCCGGAAAGAATGGTAAAATATTCCTCAATCTGGGGGATCTTAAAAACCTGGCAAGGGTAAAATTGAATGATAAGGACCTGGGTGTCGTGTGGACAACGCCATTGGATGTAGAAATTACTAACGTTGTACAAGAAAAAGACAATCAACTGGAAATAGCAGTGGCCAACCTATGGGGTAACCGATTAATAAGGGATGAAACTTTTGAGGATGACGGCATTGTCGATGGGAAATGGCCGGAGTGGCTGCCCAACAAAGATGAACGGCCGAGCAAGCGATTTACTTTTTCCACATGGAAACACTATACCAAAGATTCGCCATTGCAAAGTTCAGGCTTAATAGGACCAGTGACAATTAGTGTAACTAGAACCAAATAGAAAGAGCCACCAGATGCGAGAAACTCACTTTCTCATATGTCGATATTAGATCTTTCCAAGATCCTATGCTTGCTTGCATGATGCAACAGGATGGTCTAAGAAGACCATCATATTACTTTTAATCTGAGTTTCGGACTTTTACTGGCATGTAGGGAGGTTCAGAATATCAGAATGACTTCTAAAAGGATGCCTAACTGATATTGGGAATTATCCTTGAAGCAATCATTTTGCTATGTACAATCGTATTGTTTTTTTGTTCTTTATAGTTGTTCAAGGTTTTGGCGCTTGATATCAGAAATGACTTGAGATATTTTCAGGTTGAAGGTAAGTTGCTGATAGACAAATCTTTATGAAATATTTTTCAAGATATGCCATTTCTCTACTTCTTTTCTTTTCTCCGTACTTTATTCATGCTCAAAGTGCTTTTTGGAAGAGGCATGTGGTAGATTCATCATTTAGTGGTGCCGATGGGGTAAAGATGGCCGATGTAAATGATGATAGTTTGATGGACATTACCACAGGTTGGGAAGAGGGGGGGTATACCAAGGTTTATCTTCATCCCGGGTACAACTTAGCCAAGACAAAAATGGCCATCAGTGATTGTTGCCAAAACTCCCTCTGTTGAAGATGCCGTTTTTGTAGATATTGATGAGGATGGAGGAATGGATGTAGTTAGCAGCACAGAGGGGAAGAATAGAAAAATCTACATTAACCAGGCACCGGCCAATCCTGATGACTATCTTGATTCTTCAAAATGGAACGCTCAAGTTGTGCCTGCTTCTGATGGGCTAATGATAGACCTTCCATCATCGCCTGTGGCAATAGAGAAGTCATCATAGATACCTATTATAAGATCTTTGACCTTGTCCAAAAGGAGGAACCTGGATTCCAGCAAGTTGCATCAGGTTTGATCGTCAAGTTATTAGGATATCTGGTTTCTTTTGAAAAGCAACGCAATCTATCTGGAAAGCGGATTGAGGAAATCATTCAAGCTGCGAGATTCGATATGCGAGAAAATGTAGAATCCAATATTGATTTTAGAGAGAAGGCCAGCAGCCACCATATCGGATATGCCTATTTCCGAAAGATGTTCAAAAAATATACAGGCGTATCACCCAATCAGTATCGGTTAGAGTTAAAAATCATACGAGCTAAAGAACTTTTGCTCACTACGGATATGAGTATCAAAGAAATCAGCTATGAACTAGTGTCATGTCAAGTTCGAATTGACGGATAAAGCTTTTTTAATTTTATCCGTGCATCTTTTGTTGTAAAGCGCCAATCAATACTGGCGTTCTTGTTGTTTCGATGTTCCTCCCATGCTTTCACTTCTTTTCGGATTATCTCCATACTGTCAATTCGTCTACTTAAGCATTGTCTGGAAAGCACACTGAGTTCAATTTCTGCCATGTTCAGCCAGCTTCCATGTTTTGGTGTATATACAAGCTCAAACCGATCCCATATTCTTTTTGCTTCTTCGGGAGGATATGTTTCATATAAGGAGGCAGCTGTATGTGTGATATAATTGTCCATCACTAAGGTGATCTTCCCAGAATCAGGATACATCTGATCAGCAATCTCTTTGATGAACTTAGCCCAGTCTTTCCGGGTTTTCCTCTCGGTAAGCTTAACCATTCGCTTTCCTGTGACCGGCTCACTGGCAATAAACACATTACACACCCCGCAACGCCGGTATTCATAATCCACCCTGGTTGCTTTGCCCTTTTGCATCGGCTCGGTTATCCTGGTTTCCTTAATCAATTGTTTGGGCGTTTCATCCATGCATACTACCGGACTTTCAGGATCATAAGGCCGTTTATACACATCTAATACCTGCTCCATGTGTGCCACAAAGCTACTGTCGGATTTGGGGGGAATAATCCACTGGCTTACCTTCCAGGGTTTTAAGGCGTTTTTTTAAAACGGTACGCACCGTTTCGTGAGAAATGCTGTCAGTATATTGAAGCTCTACCATCTTATCTGACAGCAGCCGAAGCGACCATCGGGCATATCCTTCAGGTGGTTTACTGCAGCACAGCGCTATCAGATGCGCTTCGATGTCACCATCTACCTTACGACTATAGGTCCTGGTGGTTGGTTTGCGCTCCAATACCGCCTCAAAGCCTTCTTCTACAAATCGTTTTTTGACCCGGTCAATGGTACGCATGCCTACCTTCAGTACCTTGCTGATCTGCTCATTGGTTACCTTCTCTGCATATGGTCCCTTATCACAGTTCAACAAAATATATGCGCTGCGAAACTTTTGAGAAGTATGCTTGCCTTTGTTAATAATTGCCATTAGCTCTTGGCGTTCCACTTTTGCTAATGTCACTTTATATCTTGCCATAATCTTTAAGTTTGATGTACGGCAAAGATACAAAAATATTACGTCATATTATAATTGACATGACACTAGGATTTCAATCAATTTTCTATTTCAGCCGCTTATTTAAAAGTAAGACAGGAAGTAATCCGACGGCGTTGCGTAAGATGGGGAAATGAACCTTTGCGGAACAACATCTTTTATCCATTTCCGAATGCACCTTCAAGTTAAGCTTTTGAAGAGCCTACCCGGAACTTGATGCGGGGGGAATGACAAATAAGTGCCGTCTAATTTCTCACAATTCATTTTTTGGAATAAATACCTTTAATGAATAAACCTATTGAATTCATTATCTTGGTATTATGTATTTGAACTCAGGGAAAAATACTGTGATTGTCATCATTTTAATGCAGTTGTCCCTCCGGGTTATGGGTCAAATCATACCCGACACCTCAGGTTACTGGAACGGTGTAGTACAAGTAAGCTTAGTAGATGATTTAGCGGTAGAATATTACTTTTCACAGAATGGTGCGCTCCTGCAAGGTTATGCCGTTGGTCGAAGCTTGAATCAGAAAGACTCTTCAAAGATTCTGTTCAGCGGCGCTGCACGTAGCAAGTCCATCAATTTGAAACTAGCAAAATACATCTATAAGGTAGGGCCGGGCTGCCTGTCAAACGTGAAACTCACTTACTCAAAAGTGGGCAGCCAGGAGAAACTTATTGGAAAATGGTACGGGGACATTAGTTTTCGTACCTGCCCCCCCGAAATGAGGGGTAAGGTCGAACTCCTCAAAGTGGGACCTTACCCGGAAGAAAAATCCCGGGCCACTGTTGCGTAATCGGTACCCGAAAGTAGTACTGATGTTTATGGTTCGACCCTTATCGATGAATTGAAAAAACGAAAATATTATGCCCTCATCATTGGTATTGATGATTATCTGGACGAAGACATCCTGAACCTGGACCAGCCGGTAGCCGATGCAGGCGCAATTCAGAATGTACTACAAACCCATTACACCTTTTCACCAGAAAATACTACAGCATTGTACAACCCTACACGGGACATGATCATTGACGCATTTGATGATTTAAGTGAAAAGATCACGCCCACAGACCACCTCATGATCTTCTATGCCGGTCATGGCATTTGGGATAGCAGGATGAACCAGGGTTATTGGCTACCTTCTAAATGCCGAAAAGGATTCCAAAGCCCGCTGGCTCTCAAATAGCACCATCAGGGACTATATTGGGGGTATTCAATCAAAACATACGCTACTGATTACCGATGCCTGTTTCAGCGGAGGGATTTTCAAGGAACGTAATGTCAGCTTTGATGACGGCAGAGCCATGCTTGAAATGTATAAACTGCTCAGCCGTAAAGCCATGAGCAGTGGTGCAATGACCACCGTTCCCGATCAAAGCGTATTTGTGGAGTATCTGCTTAAAAACCTGCGGCAGAATAACCAGCCCCTGCTATCAACTGAAGACCTTTTCCGAACCTTTAAAATAGCCGTGATCAATAACAGTGTAAATGGCCAGGTACCTCAGTACGGCACTATAGGACAAACTGGTGATGAGGGGAGTTTGATTTCATTTTTTTGCGAAGGTTGGAGTAAACTCCACCGTCATTTAAAAGCTGCCAAAGGTGGAAAAGACAGGATCACTTTGCTCTCAAATGAGTTGCTGACATTATTACAAACCTATTATGTCCAGTACAAGCCAAAGAAGTACTTGTTTGAAGGTCCGGACGGAGGTGCTTACTCCAGTAGCAGTGTCAGAGCTATTATGAAGCGGGCCTTAAAAAATACCAAGATCAACAAACCGGCGACGGTTCACACCCTGCGGCACAGTTTTGCAACTCATCTTTTGGAAAATGGCACCAACCTCAGGTACATACAGACACTTCTTGGACATAATAGTGCAAAGACGACAGAGATATACACCCATGTATGCACGAACAAGCTTTCTGAGGTAGTTAGTCCATTGGACACCTTACATGAAAAAGGGTACATTTGAAATGTATATAATAACAACTGTATGCATTTACACAGTTGTTATGGGTTAATTATCTTTTTTGTGCAATTGCAGGTATCACCGGATTCATGGAACTCATGTTCTATGGTATGGGTACTACCAAAATGGGGAAACACGACTTTGTCAGCTTCAGCATTCATTTGGCCTTTGTAATTGTCTTCAGCACCATGTGGGGATTAATTACTCATGAATGGAAAGGCAGCAGTAAACGAACAATGAGACTAATCTTTGTTGGTGTAATGGTACTAATGTTTTCTACTGTAGTGATGGGGTTTGGCAATTATCTTGCAGCCCCGAAATAGCCAAAGTTGAATGATAATCGGTTAATAATCAGATAATAAAGATTAAAATTTACAATGATCATGAATGATTTCAAAAAGCGAAGAATAAAAAAATCTGCTAGTCCGTAAAGATACCCAATTGACATAAGCTGTCAGAGGGCTTGGCGACCTTGTTGAAAAAAACATAGCCATGAACCTTGTAGAATTTATTAAACGGTTTCCCAATGAACAGATGTGCCGTGATCATTTTCGCGAGTATCGGATCAGGAAAGGGATTATCTGCAAGAAATGCAGTCACCCTTCGCATTATTGGCTTTCCGGAAAAGAGCAGTTTCAGTGCAAGCAATGCGGTTTTAGGACTACCCTTCGAAGCGGTACTGTACTGCAGAGCAGCAAACTTCCATTTTGGTATTGGTACATAGCCTTTCACCTGATGAGCTCCACTAAGAAAGGGTTTTCTGCCCATGAAGTCAGAAGACAACTGGGCCACAAACGCTATGAGCCGATTTGGTTGATGATGCGCAAAATACGAGCAGCCATGGGAAAGGCCGATGGGACTCAAACACTTGCCGGGATGGTAGAACTGGACGATGCCTATTTCGCCACCGGTACGTCCAAACGGGTTAAGAAAAGGCTTAAACGGGGCAAAGGAAGCCAAAAGAAATCAAAAGTAACTGTAATGGCGGAATCCTTTCCATTGGAAATCGACGGACGCACAGAGCATTTCTGTGGGCAGTTCAAGATGAAGGCTCACCGTTCAGAAAGCAAGGAGGCGATTCAGCAGGTCGTCAGCCAAGCCATTGATCCTGCCAGCGTTTTGTTCACTGATCAATCCACCGGTTATGTGGATTTGAAAAGCCTGGTAGATGTTCACGTGAGTTTTAAATCCTCCTGGGAGGGTGCCGATGAACTCAAATGGGTACACATAGCCATTGCAAATGCAAAGCGGACCCTGCTGGGCATTTATCATGTTATCAAAGAAAAGTACCTTCAGTACTATTTGGATGAGTTCTGTTATAAGCTCAATCGAAGGTATTCAACCAATCTGTTTGATAATCTTGTCTTTAGCTCAGTTTAGTGGTACGATTGCGGACTAGCATATAAAAAAATCAATTAATTGTGTTTTCAAAACACTATTTCAAATTATGATACTGCTATTTTTTGCGAATTGCATCTCAAATGGTGGAGTGAGCCATGCCCAAGACCTTTTGCCAATCCCCGATAAGCTCATTGTTCTTACATTCGATGACGGGTGCAAATCAGACGTCGAGTTTGTCATGCCGCTTTTGAATAAATATAGTTTCGGAGCTACCTTTTTTTTCACCGATGCCTTCTTGCGAAATAATAGCTTGAAAGATGAAAATTATATGACCTGGGAGGATGCTCTCCAGATACATAATTCCGGTTTTGAAATCGGCAACCACACCAAAAATCACTTGGATATCACGAAGCTGTCGAGAGAAGAATTCCTGGCGGAATTAGAATATATAGAAAAGCGCTGCAACGAATATGGCATATCAGCGCCAAAGACATTTTGTTACCCAGGTTGGCATTTTGATCAAAATGCCGTACAGGTTCTCAGGGCAAAAGGCTATCTTTTTGCCAGACGAGGCGTGTCACCCGAGTTTCATGACAACAATGAGGGCGCCAGGGGTCCGGTCTATGAACCGACTGAACATGATCCCTTGCTGATCCCTTGCACCGGTTATTCAGGTCCGGATTGGGGATTTGAGGATTTTCTCTGGGCGCTCAAACAAGGTGGAGACGGCAAAATTCCTGTTTTTACTTTTCATGGCGTCCCTGATCGCGACCACCCCTGGGTGAATACCGATACCGTAGTCTTTAAGAAGTATATGGAATACCTGCATGACAATGACTATACGGTTATTTCATTGCGAGATCTGGTTAAATATGTCGATCCTTTGAAGCACTCTGCTGATTTTTATGCGCCGATAAAACAATAACAGAAAAACGGTGAAAACTACTATAAATATGAATCACAATATCATATAAAAATTAATGCCATGAACAATAGTGGAACAATTGAATCTTTTGAAGTTACAAAAGGAACCAAAAGTGGCGATTTGCTGAGTGAAATACGAAAAGATCAACAACTCAAGGTGGGCTTCCTGGCCTGTGGTTATTTTGAATACTGGCGCATGTATGATGGCCTGAGAGAACAAGTAGTGCAGGATATGCAGTCAATTGCCCACAGGTTAAGCCAAAAGCATGATTTAGTTTATCCCGGACTTGTTGAAACACTTGATACTGCGGATGAAGCCGGACAAACATTTAAAAATGATCATACTGATATTCTGGTTATTTCCGAAGGAACCTACTGCCCCGATTATTTTGTGCACCAGGCTCTTTTGCATTTGCCAGGCGACATGCCTTTGATATGTTTTGCTTCACAGCCGCATGCTGTGTTGGATTATAATTCAGGTTACGATCAGAGTTTGCGTAATTCAGGCCCAATGGGCCTTGTCCAACTGACAGGCGGATTCAGGAAGATGAGTAAATTCGAAAAGTACGAGGTTGTAGCCGGCGCCATTGACGATGATAATGTGTATGCTGACATAGATCGCCTTATTCAGGTTTTCACCACCATCAAAAACCTCCGTAACATGACTATTGGAATGATCGGCCATGTTTTTAGAGGCATGTATGATTTCAACTTTGACAAAACCTCCGTTACCGGGAAATTCGGTCCACATGTAATGGATATCAATGTGGACCATCTGATAAACATATTTGAGGAAAACGGTGATTCGGATCCGCGTATCAATGACCTGTGCGAAAAAGCAAAGTCAAAATATACTGTTAAGGATCTTGAAGATGAGGATATCATGAGATCGGCACGTCTCGGTATTGCCTTACAGGATTTGATTGAACGTTACAAACTCAACGGTTTGGTTTTATTGGGTCAACACCTGATTGAAGTCAAAGCCAATGCTTCCTGCTATCTCGGTCTTTCAGAAATACTTTCCAACGATCAGGCGATTGCCGTTACCGAGGGCGATGTGCTGGGATGCATTATGAGCAAGGTCTTAAAGGACTTCACCGGCCATACACCATTTTTTGGGGAGTGGGAAGAAATGGACATGTCGTTAAATGCCGTTATGCTGCTTGGTCACGGTTTTGTCGATTCCCGTGAATGCCGGACTGATCGTCCTGTTCATATTAAACCGGCGAGTGAAAACTGGGGATTTGAAGGTAACTCAGTTGGCTTTGAAGCTTCTTATACTCCTGGTCCCATTACTATGACCCATGTAATCCATGATAACGAGGGTTGGCGTTTGCTCATCAGCGAAGGGGAACTGCTGGATACACCTACAATAAAGATCAACGAATCTGCAATGATCGTAAAGGTAGAAAAGCCCGTAAGACAATACTTTGAAGAGCTGATGCGCCTTGGTTTCAGTCACCATTCAATTGCAGTTCCTGGTAAAGTGGGCAGTCAATTGGAATGCCTGGCACGGCAGCTTGACCTAAAAGTCTGCTGGCTCTAAACTTTACCGCTTTTGGGCTAAGAAAGAATAATGATCATAGCGCCCAAATTGCAATACTATAGCAACAAAAAATAATGATGGAAGGAAATTCCTAAAAACCAGTTGCTGTAGAAAACATTACAATTTAAAGCTAGTGAAGATGGTTCAAGTCCGGATGCTGCCTTCCTCCTTTAATTTTTGGAGGCTCGTTTTCGACTTAATCCCCAACAAATCCATTACCTCCTCGGTCTGGATCCATTTGTCCTTTTGGATGTTCTCCTCGTCCTTAATACGCTTAACTACCTTCTCAGGTTAAGAGTAAAAAGCTTCGGTTTCCAGACAGATTCCTTCCATAGATTTATCCTTCCATAGATTTAAGGGAATCGAAGGGTCAAGATTGCCTTTTGATGTTTGCCTTCCGGATCGTTTCATCTCAAACAACGAATTCATATGTCAAGACCAGGTCGATGCTAACCTCCTGAGATGGCCGTTCTCATATAATCCTGCCATCTCACCAGAACATACTTTTCCCTATCATTTTCCCTAAGCGAGGAGAAACCGTGCTCATAGCAAAACAAATAAACCTGTCCCTTACTATTTTTCCAATAGTGCGTAAAATAACTGGGATCAAAGCCATGATCCAGCAGCACTTCTTTCCGCACCGTGGCCTTGCCGGCTTTATTAAATAGCTTTAAGATTCGCCGGTTGAGTTTTAGTTGTTTATCAATTGATCGGAACAGGGAATTCTGATTCCGCTTATTCTTCCTATAATGATAGGACGACCGGCAATATTCTGTACAGAATTTTCTATCGATTCTTCCTTCCAGCTCTTCATTACACTCTAGACATCTTCTTGTGAAACTCTCGATCATAACCGTTTAATATTCGGATAACCCTACGGTTAATGTTTTTTATGACCGATTTGTTACCATCATTTGCCAAAAAAAAGGAATGAAGTCACGACAAATCACACTCAAGCATCTTTACATCGATGATCAAAAAATGATCGGATTGCAGTTTTATCCGGATAAAGTGATTCAGGCTTTGATCAAGGAACTTCCCTCTATTCGATGGAGCGAACAATACAACATGGCCTGTCTTCCGAATAACCGGGCTAATCTGGACAACGTGTTCAATACTTTCAGGGGGATCGTCTGGGTCAATTGCCATCATTTTTACCGGAACAAACCGGTCCGAAATTCAATGAGTCTTGTTTCAATTGACCATTTCCGAAAACGACCGATCAAGAAAGGATATAAAGTCTGCCCCGAATCGTTTTTACAAAAGCTGGAAATCCGCAAATATTCTTTGAACACGGCAAAAACCTATATAAACCTTTTTGAAGCTTTCATGAATTATCACAAAAACACTTCAAACTTGATGGACCTGAATGAAGAAGACATTCGAAGGTATTTGCAGCATTTGGTCCAACTCAAAAGATCAGATTCCTATATTAACCAATCCATCAATGCCATTAAGTTTTATTACGAAGTAGTTATGGAAATGCCGAACCGGTTTTACAGCATAGAACGCCCGCGAAGACAGGAGAAACTCCCCCAGGTACTTAGCAAGGAGGAGGTAATAAAAATGATAGAATGCACCTCCAACCTGAAGCACAAGTGTATTATCAGTTTACTATACTCGGGAGGGCTAAGAAGAAGTGAGCTCCTGGACTTAAAGATCGAGGATATTGAAAGCAATCGAATGTTGATCAAGGTCAATGGAGGGAAAGGCAGTAAGGACCGGTTCACGCTATTAAGCAAAACCATCTTAGATGATCTACGGAAATATTATGTCAGGTACCGACCTAAAGACTATCTTTTCGAAGGCGCCAAGGGGAGTAAGTATAGGGCCGCCAGTGTAGCAAAGATTGTTGCTCGGGCCGCCAGGAAAGCGGCTATATCCAAACGGGTAACTCCTCATACATTGCGGCATTCATTCGCCACCCACCTGTTGGAAAATGGAACTGATTTGAGATATATTCAAAAATTATTGGGACATAACTCCAGCAAAACCACCGAAATCTACACCCACGTAGCGGTGAACTCCTTCCGGGGCATCCAAAATCCACTTGACTCAGGGATGGGGACATAGGTGGTATAAATGTAACTTGGTATATTTATACAGTTGTTACCATATCATTATCTAACTTTAATTATAATGCAGCCAGTTGGAAAACATTTTTATACAGCATTAGAATTTTATGAATAAGAATATCCATCTCTACTTATGTATACTATTACTCAATTTATCATGTGTACAACAACCTAAGGAAACAGAGTCAAAGTTTAAGAAAAAGCCCAATATCGTACTCATCTTTTCGGATGATCATGCATGGACGGACTATGGATTTATGGGTCATGAAATTGTAAACACTCCAAACATAGATCGTCTTGCTAGTGAGGGTATCGTGTTTCCTCGGGGATATGTTCCGACTGCTGTTTGCAGACCATCGTTAATGACAATGGTTACAGGACTATATCCACATGAGCACAAGATTACAGGAAACGATCCAGCTGGCGGCTGGCAAGAACCTCGATTTCCAAGGGAGGAATTGCTAGCTCATATTGATCGCTTAGAAACATTACCCGAAATCCTTGGTCAACATGGATATTTGAGTCACCAATCAGGAAAATGGTGGGAAGGAGATTATCAACGAGGGGGATTCACTCATGGTATGACCCGTGGGGACCGCCATGGGGACGATGGTTTGATTATTGGCAGGGAAGGAATGGATACTGTTTTTCAATTTGTGGAGTTTGCGTTGGAAAAGCAGCAACCTTTTTACCTGTGGTACGCACCTTTCCTACCCCATGCGCCTCATAACCCTCCAGAAAGGCTCTTGGGGAAATACCTTGATCGAGACATTACAGAATCTGTAGCTAAGTACTATGCCATGGTCGAATGGTTAGACGAAACCACTGGTGAATTAATTGATTTCCTGAATGAGAAAGGTTTAAGGAAGAACACACTCATTTATTATTTGTGTGACAATGGTTGGATTCAAAATCCAGAGGGAAGAGATCCAGAGGGAAGAGAATTTGCCAATGGTTCCAAACAAAGCGCTATGGACGGTGGAGTCAGAACACCTATAATTTTTTCATGGCCTGGTGTATTGAATCCAACCACAAGACATGAACTAATTTCCAGTGTCGATTTGATGCCTACTATTCTGGGAGCTGCAGGTATAAAGATTGATCAAAATATGTCTGGTATCAACTTATGGCCTAGTTTGACAGACAATGACCCAATAAATCGGGATATAATTTTCGGTGAAGGTTACGGCCATGATATCATTGATAAAGACAATCCTGAGGCATCTCTTGCCTACCGATGGTGTGTGCAGGGAAATTGGAAATTGATTCTATGTTATGATGGCCAACTGGAGGGATGGGGTTTATCCACACACGAACAAATGAGAAGCGAACCTATCAGGCTATACAATATTGTGGAAGATCCCTTTGAGAAAAATAATCTTTTCGAACAACATGTTGATATTACGGAAAAACTAAGAGGTAGAATTGAAAGTTGGTATCCACTGCAGGAACGAAAAGTTTTTCGCGTACTAACTCAATAAAATTTTGCTTGATGATCGGTATTAGAAATTTAGGATTTTTTTGCCTGAATCATCATTTTGACGCGTCCCCAATGTACAGGACGTTATAAGAACTATTAGCAAAAATTCAAAATACCAAATTGCTTTTAAGATCATTAAATATTAGACTTTAGAGTAGTAATATATTCGAATCTCACTTTACGAGTTAATTCATATAACCGAAGATTGAAATAAGTCAAAAGTAAAGGCGAGCAAAAGATTGCTCGCCTTAAATATTTTAATAAATCAATATACACTTTTAATAACTTTCATTTTGAACCAAAAATCCTTCAGATACAGACGCACCATCAATAGCTGTTTGAGGAATTGGGAAAAGACGTTTACGAACATCACTATTGGTTTTCTCTATCCAAGGATCTTCATATTTTCCGAAACGAATCATGTCCGTTCTCCTTTGATGTTCCCAGTAAAATTCGAAACCCCGCTCACGGAAAAGAATATCATTGTCCATCGCGGTTAAAGGAGGTGGTGTTACTGCTGGTCTTGCTGTTCTTGATGCCCTTACAAAATTAACATCCGCCAAAGCGCCACCAGCATCACCTTTGCGCAGTTTAGCCTCAGCGCGCATCATGTACATATCGGCCAATCGAAAGATTACAAGGTCATGTTCACCCATGTTTGTCCCATTTGTTGAGACCGAACTCCATTCGTATTTCTCCACCCTGTATCCTGTGTTATAATCACTTCCTTGAGTTGTAAAGTCAATCACTAAAGTATGATCGACTAAGGCATCAACGGCAGCTCTTCTATAATCTCTCAACGGTCCCAGATAATATTCACCTTCGCTATCAACTTTAAATGGTTGTTTGTGTCCATCGTTTTGCAATCCGATTATTACGCCCCGGTAAATACCGCGATTCAGTTTAAAATCTTCAGCTGCGATTGTCCAGTCTGCTGGTACAATTAATCTTTCCCACCAGAACCTGGCATCTGCATCGGCAGGATCAACAGCACCATAAGCATCTACCCAACTTTGATAAAACTCCTGAGTAATTGCTGCACCGTCTGTACCATCTCCGCCCGGGAATAATGGATTTCCATAAAAATGAGCTGACATTGAAAAATAACACATACGATTGTGTGCTTCACTCTGATCTGGACGTTGATCAACCGCAAGAATCAATTCTTTGTTGAAATGGTTATCATTAGCAAAGTTATCGAAATACTCCGCAGACATGAAATGATCGTAATCACTGATCACCCTGGAACTGTACTCAATTACTTTGTCCATATCAGCAGCAGTAAAGTCAAAGTTGGTTGCATAAGGATCGCGCCATACTGCCGCATTTAAATGTAAGCGGGTTAGCAGCGCATACGCTCCTCCTTGAGTTAATCGTCCAGGACCAACATCCGTTCTTAAATCACCTACTACAGCTTCTAATTCAGACTTAATATATTCAACTGCTTCATTACCACGTAACACAATAGAAAGTTCGCTAGCGTCTTCTTTTTGAAAAACTACTCCCCATAAGTCCAATGTCAACATACTATAATATGCACGCATTCCTCTCACTTCTGCCAGAAATGTCTTAGCACTAGCATCAGTTTCCGCCATAGGAGTTAAGGTTTCTATCGCATTCACAGATCTTGAAAGCAGAAGCGTAAGATCATTCCAGGTATTACTGATGATATGGTTTGTTGCAAGGCATTCGTGTTGGTGTAACTGGACGAAAACTCCACCGTCAATCCAAGCAAACCCTCCTCGGCCAGGCAAAATCCCTTCATCCGTAGAAGTTATCTGAAGGCTAAATAAATGTGTATGCAAGAAAAGTCGTGGAAGCAATGCATAAGCAGGTGAAACCACACTGGTTATAATTTCATCTTCAGACACATTCCCTGTAAGAGAATTGTCTAAAACTACCTCCTCTAAGTCTGTACAACTCCAGCAAAATAGCATAGCAAACGACAGTATCGCGAATTTTATATAATTTTTCATTGGATTTTCCATGTTTAATTAATTAAAAAGTTACGTTTAGTCCAATAAGAAATGTTCTGGCTTTAGGATATGCAACATAATCGATTCCAAACGATTGTACTCCACCCAATGAATGATCCTGGTTCACCTCAGGATCGAAACCGCTGTAATCAGTTATTACAAATAAATTCTGTCCGGTTATAGACAAACGCAAATCTTGCATCCATCCAATTGCATCCGTGTCAAAATTATATCCCACCGTCATGTTGTTCAAACGAAGGAAAGAGCCATCTTCCAAATAACGTGTGGATAAAAGTCCTGCATTGCTAATGGATTCCTGCGGAAATTCAATGGCTTTAGCAGGTAAATTGTTTGATGTTGCCAGCTGAGCTTTATAAAATCTATTCATGGCAGTATGGTTATAAATCTCGTTGCCTGATACGCCATTAAAATTAAGGCTTAAATCAAACTTTTTATAACTCATATTCGTGTAAAAGTTATACATCACATCCGGCAATGCACTTCCAACCACCATAGGATTGTTGTCACCTCCCTCATAAGTAGAAATACCATCTTCCCCAATTCCTGTAAACCTTATCATGTAAAAAGAACCAATCGGATGACCATTTACCATTCCGTTGATCGTAGCACCTGATTGACCCCCACCAATTTCGCGCCCGGTAGTTAGCACCGTAAATGGAGAATCTTCAACCACATTATCAATAAAAGTTGCATTAGCACCAATGGAATATGAAAATCCATTCTCATTGATGTATTGATAATCCAAGGCTATTTCCAATCCTTTATTAACGATGGTCATATCATCAACATTTGTCCAAAAAGTTGGAGATGGAGAAACCGGATCAAATGCAGTAACTTCAATCAATATGTTATCTGAAACTTTATGGAAATAATCTACAGTACCCGAAAGTGCTCCATCAAACAATCCAAAGTCCAGTCCAATATTCGTTTGGGTAGAAACCTCCCACTGAATATCCGGATTGGCCAAACGGGTAAAAACTGTTCCTACCGGATAGGGACCAGTTTCACTTAAGGGGTAACTCACCCTGCCATCGTTAGATGATTGGAAAGACTCCTGTGAAATTTTCCCTGGTATTTCCTGATTTCCTGTTTGCCCCCAGCTCGCACGAAGTTTTAAATTAGAGAATGGTGAGTCTGCCATAAAAGATTCCTCTGAAATTCTCCATCCTGCGGCAAATGACGGGAAAGTACCGTATTTGTTATTTTCACCAAACTTCGATGAGCCATCTATCCTTATGGTACCGGTAACCATATATTTACTCTTGTAGCTATATATTGCCCTACCAAAATAAGACTGCAATTCATGCTCTTCAGCAAAGCCACTAGGCCTAGTTTCACCCAGCGTAAGCTGTTGTCCTCTAAATGGGTTCATTCTGGGCTCAACTCCATCGGGTTCAAACACGTTGATTCTCCAAGTTCTGCTTCTATTTTCAATTTTCTGATAGGAATATCCACCTAACACTGTTAAATTATGATCACCAAAATTTGTCGTATAGGTCAAATAGTTTTCAACAAGTGTATTCTCGCCATTAAAAAAAACTTGCTGCAAGGTACCGTCAACAAAAGGGTCTACACTTGGCATTTCCTGATTATCAACCTCACTTGAGATGTTTTCATACCCTATGTTCATCTTGTAAACCAGTCCATCTATAATTTCAAAAGATGGGGCAATGTTTACAATCCATCTACGTTTTTCGCTAAAATCCTTGAATAGTTCTGCCTGGATCAATGGATTGATCAGATCCGGGTATTTGGTTGGTTCACCATTTGAATCGAACGCCTCGTAAGTTGGATTAAAAGTTAACATATTGGCAAGAAAACGTCTTTGAGTAGTATTAGAATTTTGTCCCAATTGAACATGTTCACCTATCTCCATGGTTGAATTTAGATTGAAATCTATATTCAATCTTCCATTTATCGCTTTTTGAGTTGCACCTAATCTGGCACTAAATCTTGTGAAATCTGTATTCATAACTACCCCTTCCTGATCCAAATATCCCAAAGACGCTCGATAAGTACGCTTGTCTGTACCGCCTGACATAATAAGATTATGGTCATGAGTAATTGCAGTACGAGTTAGTTCATCTTGCCAGTCGGTATTTCCGCCCCTGTCTTCCAATACCCCTCCAATTGCTACAACCTGCTTGCGAAATTCATCTGCACCTAATACTGGTATTTTTCCGGCCATATTAGATACACCAACGCTTGAAGATACCGACACTTGAGGAACTCCTTCTTTACCTTGTTTAGTTGTGATAATTATCACACCATTGGCACCCCGGGCACCATAAATGGCTGTTGCAGATGCATCCTTCAGTACATCTATTGATTCAATATCTTCCGGGTTGATAAAATTCAAGGGACTATCTGCTGAACCGGTACCAGCAAGACCGATAGGAAAACCATTTACAACGAATAATGGGCCAGAACCTTGACGAATAGTACCCTGTCCACGAATAATAATCCTTTGGCCGCTACCTGGAACTCCACTTGAAGAAGTAATATATACACCGGACACTTTACTTTGAAGCAATTGTCCCGGAGAGGTCATAATACCTTTATTGAAATCACCACTCTTTACAGATTTAACAGAACCAGTAACGTCCTTCGCCTCTTGTACGCCATACCCAACGACTACTATTTCTTCAAGTTGCTCGGCGTCAAGCTCCAATTGAACATCAATGATACTCCTTCCCCCAATTTCTATTTCCTGTGCCTTGTATCCAATATAAGAAATCGACAACGTAGCACTTTCGGGGACGCTCAATTGAAAATCTCCATTTATATCAGAAATACTACCGGTAGCAGTACCTACTACTATGATTGAAGCGCCCGTAAGACCCACTCCATTTTCATCAGTGATTTTTCCGGTAACTGTTGCCACCTGGCCATAAACCAGAATTGGTGACAACAGTAGTAACACCGCAAAAAGAATCGGTTGGAGAAGAACCATTAAGCTCAGTATTATCTTGCTCATTGAGTTAACAAACTTGGGGTTTTTGAAGTGGTTGATGTTTCTCATAATCAGCTAATTATGTATGACATAAGACTTCGGGCAAAATTACGGAAAATTGACATCACGACCAAGAATCTCATACACAAATCATGCTTTTTACCGACCTGGTGCATTGGGAAGAAAGGCCTTCATCGGTAGTGCCCGATGATTGGGGCAGTAATCATTCTGGAGGAGCAGTGGTGGATCATTCAACCATGCAGGTCTTCAGCGGGGAACTGAGAAAACCATGATCGCTTTTTGGACCTCAGCAGGTCATTTTACTAGCCCGGTTCGACGCTTTACCCAAAGTATTTCCTATTCCGATGATCGTGGCCGGACCTGGAACAAATACTCAGGAAATCCGATCATTGGCCATCTTGAAGGAAGAAACCGTGATCCCAATGTAATCTGGAATGAAGGAGCTCAAATTTGGGTCATGTCCCTATTCCTGGATAATAATGACTATGCACTTTTCACTTCCAATGATTTGATCCAATGGGATTTAGTTGATAAGATAAAGATGCCTGCAAGCGAGTGTCCTGATCTTTTTATTTTGTCGAATCTTTTTGCGTAACGACTTGAAGATAAACAATGAACATCACTTTTTCTAATTTCTATTTTACATTTTTAAGTAGTAGTTTTATTTCAACATAGATTACTCTGTACCCGCCAAATAGTTGCCAAATCCCATAACAACAGTGGAAAACATTAATATGAGAATTCCCATAAAAATCAACTTCATTGTGCGTCTGCTGCTTCCTTTCCATTCGTGTGTAATCAATCCCCACATGGTACTGAACACGATTACAAACGCAAGATGAATACTGAAACTTACAAAGTCATTCTTCCCCATTTTAGTGGTTCCCATTCCATAGAACATAAATTCCATAAAGCCGGTAATACCCGCAATAGCACAAAAAAGATAATTAGTGGATAAAGAGGCTCCTCTCGCATTGATATAGTCGCTTAAACTGTGATTTTTAATATTCGTAAAAACACATAATCCAGCATTAGTAATAAAACCTCCACCCATTATAACTACCAGTACAGCACTATTTTTCCATAATTCTGTAGCGCCATGCAAGACCGCCAGATCTGCTATTGGCTTACCAGACTGAACAGCAAAAGCAAAACATGCACTCATTATCCCTGAAAATACCGCGACCATTAATCCTTTTTTAAAGTTGAAATCTTTGATATATTTCTTCTTTTCTTCAGCTGATTGCTCTTTCTCTTTAGATACTCCTGCCCAACCAGTAAAAACAATTCCAATCAGGCATATAAATACTCCTGCAAGAGTGAACTGACCGGAAACACTGCCCACCAAAGCATCAAATTCACCCATAAAAATGGGTGGTACTAAGGTACCGAAGGCCGTTGTTAAGCCCAACACCATAGCCATGCCCAAAGACATACCCAGATACCGCAATGAGAGACCAAAAGTCAGATTTCCAACTCCCCAGCATATTCCGAAGAAAAAAGTCCAAAATAAGCTTTGAGGAGGAACTTCCAGAATAATGGTCATAAGTTTTGGAACCGTAAAATAGGCTATTATCCATGGCATGATGACCCATGTAAAAAGGCCATTTACCAGCCAGTAACTTTCCCAAGACCAGTTTTTTACTTTTTTAAAAGCGATATAAAAACTACCCGCGGCAAAACCTCCAATAGCATGTAAAAGTATTCCTAAAGCTGGATTCATCTAGCTAACTTTTGATTACAACTTTACGGTCTTAAATTTCATTACCTCTGCAAATGCTTCTATTTCATTAGAGAGGTCACTAATACCTATTGCAATATGATGCGAGGGGCCCTGTTGGCACCATTTATCAAAAAACTCATGGATGGGTTGATTGATTTTCACACGACAATTTGGGTTGCCTATGTTCAATAAATCACCAGATACTATTTCACCAACAGTATAGACTAATTTAAAAGAATCACCAGCATCAAACTGGCTTAAATTTAGCAGGGTTGCAGTTCCTTTCATTACTTCAAAATCTATCCCTAATCCGTGCCCGGTTTTACCATGATGAACTTCCAGGTGCTGCAATTTGGGACTCCCTGCGCTCATATTAATATTGCTTGGCCCGTCATGGCCTAACAAAATAAAATCCTCATCATAATCAATGGCGAAAAACTCAACGAACATTCCGCCCGCCCCTAATAAATCCAAAATCTTCATAGCCATTGCCGTGCGTAAATCCCCTTCTGTAACTCCTGGTCTTCCCATAGCAGCAAGTCTGGAGACTGCCAAAGCAGATTGTGACCGCAATTGGGTAACCAAATCCTTCTCGCCCCACCAATAATATCCGAATGCATAGATATCATGTTTTTTAATTACTTCTTCATAAGCCACTGCCAGCTGTGCTGAAACTTTCATATGCTCATCGTTTACCGATTCATCTACTTCATATAATTCGCGAAATTGTTGATACATATCTGTAATCTGCTCCGGTTTAACCCGATGGAAGGCTTCCTCAATTTCCTCCACCTCTGGTTTAATAATCAGGTTTCCTGTAGCCTTTAACCACCGGTGTTCATCTGTGGGCATATCTACCATTCCGGTATAGGTATTCCCAATGATTCCTATATTCATTGAGCGGAAAGCTCGTGCGGCAGCAGCACCGTTACAATCGGCTTTAACTTCGTTCCAAAAACGTTGCGAGCTAAAAGGACCGGTTCTAACTATAAATTTCTTATCAATACTCATTAGTCCTGCGGCATACTCTGGTATGCAACATGGGCCTTCATGATAAAGATAAACTGTAGTATCTGCTGATTTCAAATCATATGAACTATCTATATGCGTATTCAGAATGCGAATAGGCACATCAAGTTGCTTCACGCAAGGAAGTAGTACCATGCCGGTTGTATATCCAAGAGGACAAACCAAAATAATGTCGATCTCCTCTTTTCTAAAATACTTCCCAGCATTTTCTGCCTTTTCTTTTGTATCTACTAATCCTGGTGATATTACATCTCCTATTTGTTCCAGATGGTGTAAAAGTTCACCATACAATTTCATGCACATATCTTTTAATCCGGGAAATTGATCCCAGTAAATAAGGTGTCCTGTAGCCAACAGGCCGATGCGAGGTCGAGCCATTCTGGCTTTAATATCATTTTCGTAATTCATATATATATATATCATTTTTGACCCGTTGTGCTAGTTAATTGATAGCGACGTTTAAGTTATTGATTGATCTGTTGAAATCAAATTTGTTGATGAATTGAACGATAGTTAAGGCGGTAATTTTGGCCAATATTCTGGTCTTAAACCCCTGAAAGGTTTTGGCGTAATTTCTTCTAATCATAAATTGATCACAAAGTTGAGAGAAAAGTGTCTCCACCCTTTTTCTTATTTTTCTAAACACCCAAGGTTGCTTTTTATAATTTTTTTGATTGTTCCTCATCGGTGTTTCCAAACGGATATTAGCTGTGGGGAACAGGTCCAGTTGTAACGATGAGGACAGATAACCTTTATCTCCAATCAACACACAATCAGAGAGTTGAGAGTTAATTTCCTTTAAGAAGGTGGTATCATGAACGCTGGCTTTTGTTAGTTCAATGGAGTGAAAGATTCCATTTGCCGAACAGACACCCTGTAATTTGTATCCATAGAAATAGGTATCTTGAGAAGCACAGTATCCTTTGTCAGGAGCACTTTGGAATTCCTCCTGACAAATTTTAGATCGCTTTTCCCTGGAGATTTTAACATACTTCCAAAGGCATTGAATCGACGATGAAATACTCCCTCAAACTCAAGGAACCGGGTGGCTAATTGTTGACGGATATTTTCAATTACAGGGAACAATTGCCGTTTTCGTCTATTATACCGTGTTCGGTCTATTAGATATGGAAAATCACTTTGGTAATCAGATTTTATCTTTTTAAAATATGCTAGTCCGCAATCGTACCACTAAACTGAGCTAAAGACAAGATTATCAAACAGATTGGTTGAATACCTTCGATTGAGCTTATAACAGAACTCATCCAAATAGTACTGAAGGTACTTTTCTTTGATAACATGATAAATGCCCAGCAGGGTCCGCTTTGCATTTGCAATGGCTATGTGTACCCATTTGAGTTCATCGGCACCCTCCCAGGAGGATTTAAAACTCACGTGAACATCTACCAGGCTTTTCAAATCCACATAACCGGTGGATTGATCAGTGAACAAAACGCTGGCAGGATCAATGGCTTGGCTGACGACCTGCTGAATCGCCTCCTTGCTTTCTGAACGGTGAGCCTTCATCTTGAACTGCCCACAGAAATGCTCTGTGCGTCCGTCGATTTCCAATGGAAAGGATTCCGCCATTACAGTTACTTTTGATTTCTTTTGGCTTCCTTTGCCCCGTTTAAGCCTTTTCTTAACCCGTTTGGACGTACCGGTGGCGAAATAGGCATCGTCCAGTTCTACCATCCCGGCAAGTGTTTGAGTCCCATCGGCCTTTCCCATGGCTGCTCGTATTTTGCGCATCATCAACCAAATCGGCTCATAGCGTTTGTGGCCCAGTTGTCTTCTGACTTCATGGGCAGAAAACCCTTTCTTAGTGGAGCTCATCAGGTGAAAGGCTATGTACCAATACCAAAATGGAAGTTTGCTGCTCTGCAGTACAGTACCGCTTCGAAGGGTAGTCCTAAAACCGCATTGCTTGCACTGAAACTGCTCTTTTCCGGAAAGCCAATAATGCGAAGGGTGACTGCATTTCTTGCAGATAATCCCTTTCCTGATCCGATACTCGCGAAAATGATCACGGCACATCTGTTCATTGGGAAACCGTTTAATAAATTCTACAAGGTTCATGGCTATGTTTTTTTCAACAAGGTCGCCAAGCCCTCTGACAGCTTATGTCAATTGGGTATCTTTACGGACTAGCAGATTTTAAAAAGCCAGTTTTCACTATCCAACGACGTGTATTCAGCAGTCAAGGCAAGGCTAACTACCCTCTAAATCAGTAAATAAAGATGGTATTCCTGGTTTTTGGATATTCCCACTTTCATTAATGATGCTTAATTCAAGTGATTGGATTGTTTGGAGAATCTTATCGAAATTACTTTTAATGTTGTGCATGGGCCAGTTCAGTTTATTGGTTTGTGGATACTCTAATTTACTGATAATCAGGCTTATGCACACTTTTTATTGCCCCTAATTAATTAGCACAACGGGTTATTTTTGATAAACTATTATACTTAGAACCAGCAGACATCAATCTTAAGATGTCGCGCCAGGCATTCCAATTGCTTGCCCACCTTGCCTGGAACGGCAATACAATGATGGCTGAAACCTAGGTGCATCAAATTCTCGAAATATTGTCTTACAGGCTTTTCCACTTTCACTACCATAGTACATTCATTGATTTTCATTGGCGGTGTATCCAGCAACTCTCCTTCGCCTAATCAAGCAAACGCCAACCAAAAGTATCCTGGATTGCATGTGCCATTGTAATGGGGCCGGGCGGATAAGAAGCTTCAAGGCCAAGGTAGCAGGAAGCATTGGCTTTGGCTTCAATCAGATGTTGTCCAAGCAATACCAAAGCATTGAGTTTGTAACGTTCAATCAAATCCTGTAAAGCAATACCAAAGCTTGCTGATCGCATGATATCCCCATCATTTTTTAAGCTTTTTATCCTGTTGTATTTCGCCGAACTGAGTGTAATGATCTTATAAAATATCCTCATTTTGAAACCTTTAAATATCACTGACCGACTAAATGAAAGACATAAGAGCCTGAGCCAATATCAAATGTTATGTAATCATTGGTTTCAATACCTCCAGCGATACCGATAACACCCGCTACAAATTTCGCCGACTTCCAAATATTTTTTTCACTTTCAGTAACTGTAATTTTATTAAGCCCCAATTTAGGCACCCATACTTTACCGGTCGTGTTTACTGGAATTGTTACATAAAGTTTAAAGGATTGTTCTCCCTTTTCCCAATTTGATTCAATCAAACCATATACCGATTTAAAAGATGCCTTGGCATATGTTAAATCGTCGACAATACAGGGTTTTATTCTGATTTCTTTAAATCCCGGAGCCAAATGGGAAATCCCTGCGAGATCTTTATAAAAGAATTTTTCGACACTTCCAAACATTTTCATGTTATAGCTCAGTTGTGGTTCTGATTCACCTTCCCACGATTCCCAGAGAGTGGTAGCACCTTTCATGACCTGCTCACCCCAACTTGGAAATGTGGTCTGGGTAGCAATTGTGTACATTACATCAGCTCTTCCATATCTTGAGAGAACCTGTGAAATAGCGTTGGTCCCCAGTATTCCCGTCGAAAGATGGCCTTCATGATTTATAATGATATCGTCAATCAGGTTCTTTAAAACAGCATCTATTCGGTCCTGTGGAACCAAGTCATAAAGAAGCGGAATTGCATTCGAAGTTTGACTGCCTGTTGCATATTGATTGGTTCTTTTATCAAGCAATTCTCGATTGAAAGCCTCTTTGATCTTCTCGGTCAGTTCTGAATAATACCTTGCTTCTTCGGGTTTGCCAAGGATCTCTGCCGCTCTTGCGGCAATCCACGCATCATTATAGTATATTGCTGTTGACGTAACAACAGGAGGAGTATGTATTGGTGAACTGCTACTCCGACCACCAAGTTGTGGTTCCATATGGTCACCGAGGCCTTTAGGAATTATTTGATTAATCGAATTATCTCCTAAAAAAGCAACCAATTTCTTTATGCCTTCATAGTGCTCTTCCAAAATACGTTCGTCATTATAGTACCGGTATATATCCCAAACGACTATCGGATAGGTACTTTTCCAACAAGGAAACATTGCATAACCATCCCATGTGCGTCTCCAATGCAGGGGACAAATAATGGGAAGATCACCGTTTTGTTTCTGCGAATCATGCAGGTCATCTGTCCATTTAGTCCAATACGAGGCTGTATTAAAATTGAGCATAATATCCTCTGGAAGGGGATCCCCTAACCAACCCACACGCTCCGACCGATCTGCGGCATCCTGTGGAAATCCTTGCATACTGCACATGAACGTCCAAATTATGTTATGATGAATCTTGTTGATCAAATCATTGGAGCATTTAAAATGGCCAACTGTTTCTGCAGCTGATCGCACAAACCGTCCTTCAAGAGATTCGAGTGTTGGTGTGCCTGGAAATCCGGTTAACTCAACATAACGGAAGCCATGTAGGGTAAACCTCGGTTCCCAAACTTCTACTTCACCTCCTTTTAGTATATAAGTATCACTTTGCCTGGCGCAATGATGAACACCTTGTCCATCTCTGGGTTTGCCTGCAAGATAATCCTCTTCTGAATCTGGACAATTATGCATATTGCTTCTTGCATCTAAAGAGCCATCCTCATATACTTTTGCGCCATGTCTTAGCGTTAATTTGTTGCCTTCTGGTCCGCTTACGCGAATTCTTGTCCAACCACTAAAGTTTTGTCCCATATCATAGACATAGACATTCTCCATCGGATTCAATATCTTCACAGGTTTGATGGTTTCGATCACTTTAATAGGTGGCATTATTTGAGAGTCCATAATGCCACTTGGAGGATCTACATATAGTACTTCGCTCCAATCGGAATCATCATACCCAGGGCTATCCCAGCCAGCCTTTTCCAGTCGAGCATCATAAGTCTCACCGTTGCAGTAATCGTTATAGCGAATTGGACCGCTAGATGTTTTCCAAGTATTATTGGTAATTATGTTCATACTTTCACCATCAGTGAACTCGATATTCATCTGTAGGATTAAAATTGGTCTGTCTCCGTATGGTTCCCGAAAGCTGGGTGAGGGTGGAATATCATCTTCAGCGCTGTACCAACCATGCCCGAGCATCACGCCTACGGTATTTTGGCCGGATTTCAGATAACCATTAATATCATGAGTCACATACAACACTCGCGAGCCAAGCTCAAACGGTTGGTCATTGTTGTAATAGGTGTTTCCAGGATCGAGCACATGGTCACTAACCTTCTTTCCGTTAATATATAATTCGTAATATCCCAGACCTGAAATATATGCTCGTGCCCGCTTGATTTTTTTGGCAAATTCAAACTCCTTGCGAAAAAGGGGAGCAGAAATCGATGGATCGGTTGCTGCAATCCATTTCCCCAGCCAGTCACTTTGTTTCAGCAGTCCCATTTCAAATGTGGCTGGTTCACTATATTCGCTTACCTTGCCATCCTTGTCCCAAACACGGACTTTCCACCAGCATTTTTCACCGCTTGCCAGTTCCTTGCCCTGGTAGACAACATTGACCGACTGTTCGGAAAGCAGCTTTCCGCTGTCCCACTTGTCACCCTTTTCCTTTGTGAGCTTCTCTAAGCTGCTTGCAACCAGGATATGATACGCCGTCTGCATCTGTTCGCGTTGGGGAGATGTCAGGATCCAGCTAAATCTTGGTTGATGCGTATCCAATCCCAAGGGATTGTTGGTGTATTCACAACTGAGCTCAGATGGCAAAAGGCCTTTCGCATAACACGCTCCACTATTGGGAATGCAATTCCCAAGGCAGAGCAGTACAATCAACAATATTGTGAGAAATAGATTTATTCTCATAATTTTGACTTATTAATAGTTAATTAAATCCCCCGATCCTGTGTCTATGGTAACATAACCAGCTTCCTGTTTGCCACCTGTTATTCCTGCAACGCCCTCTACATAAGTACCATCTTTCCAAACGACTTTACCTCCCTCAGTAATAGTCGGGTTTTTCAACTCCATTACAGGCACGCTCAACTTGGCAGTTGCGTTCACGGGGATAGTGACGTCTTGGGTAAATGAATTTTCTGTTTTCTTCCAGCCCGATGATATGATTCCTCTGACTGTTTTTATTGAGGCATTGGCGTAGGTCAGATCTCCGAGCACATGTGGCTTGATCCTGATTTGGCTGTAACCTGGTTCGAACTCTCGTGTACCATAGAAATTTGGGGCTCCTGTATGCCGACGATACTTTCATAAAAAAACCTGTCGACACCAGCCAGCATCATCATACTTTCTTCTGCTTCATATCCACCATTCTTTAGATTCCAGCCTTCCCACACTGTGGTCGCGCCCTGGGAAATCATATAGCCCCAGCCGGGAAATTCAGTGGTGTTTACCGCTTTATAGACCACCTCGCCAAAACCGTGGTCAACCAGCGTCTCCATAAAACCCGGCAGACCAACATGGCCAACCTTGAATTTACCACCATTTTCGCTGATAGTCCTGGCAATATTGTCGATCACTTGTTGTTGACTTCTCTGAGCAACAACGCCAATCCGACGATTTTTAAGAGAAATTTTATCTTCCTGATTTTTCTCTTTATCAATTTAGGTTAAAACACCTTACCAGCCATCGTTGGGTACCCCCCACTCTTTTCTTCTCTTTTCATCGAAATTTGGATTGGGAATCGGGAATTCCGCTTTCACATTCTTTTGCCAGTTTTTAAGAATCCCTTCCAATTCATTCCTTTTTTCAGGAAACAAGTCCGACAGGTTGTTGGCTTCGCTAATGTCAGACTTCAGATTGTAAAGTTCAACTTCGCCCGTAACGAAATTTTCGATGAGTTTCCAGTCGCCTTTTCTGACAGCGCCCGCCGGCACATCGTGGTGATAAACCGGATAATGCCAGAAAACGGCACGCTCGGGGTCATATTTATTTTCAGTCAGCGCCGGTAGAATCGATTTTCCGTCCAGCACCTGACCTTGGGGAGCCTGTGTCTTGGCAAGTTGCATAAAAGTAGAATAAAAATCGACACTCGAAACAATGGCTTCGCTGACACTGCCTGCCTTAATTTTTCCGGGCCAGCGTACAATAAGCGGTTCCCGTATTCCACCTTCGTAAACCGTTCCCTTTTCCGCACGCAACGGCGCATTGGACGAGGCAATGTATCGAAGAGGACTGTCTTTATAAATATCGAGCTTGTCTTTGGCCAGCAAAGGAATTCTGTCGAAACGGCTGATTAGTCCTCCGTTGTCGGAGAAAAATACAACAATTGTATTTTCTTCCAACCCAGTTTCTTTCAGTTTGCCAAGAATACGCCCCACGCTTCTGTCAAGGTGTTCAATCATTGCTGCATAAATGGCATTACCGGGATATTGATCTTTCTGTTTCTTTTTTAAATATTTATTGATTAAATCCCTGTCGGCATCCAATTGAACATGTACATCGTAGTGAGCTAGAAACAGGAAAAATGGCTGGTTTTTATTTTTTTCTATAAATTCTTCACCAAAATCGGTGAGTAGTTCCGAAAATCGTTTGGTAGAACCTTCCGCACGGGGTGGATTGAACTTAACATTATAATATTTGAACCCCACATTGGCCTCCTCATAACCTTGGTTTAGTGGATGATGTTCAGGCTTAATCTTAACATCAGGGTAGTTAAGATAGTTTCCCAAATGCCATTTTCCGAAATAACCAGTGGTATAACCGGCACCCTTCATTAGTTCTCCAATCGTTACTATCTTTTCGGGTAAATACTGAGTGCGGTTTTTAGGCACAACTACTTTCTCGTAAGGCCGCCAGTGGCCAGGGATAAAATCGACAACGCCAACTCTTGCGGGGTACTGCCCCGACTGGATACTGGCACGGGTAGGTGAACAAACCGGACTGGTGGCATAGGCATTGGTAAAACGCATGCCCTCGCTTGCCAGTTTATCAAGATTGGGTGCCTCATTGAACGGATTTCCATAAACAGGCAAATCGGCCCAACCCAAATCATCGGCCAGAATAAAAACGACATTGGGTTTTTTACTTTGTCCAGATACTAAACAAAATGTAAAAATAAATATATTAAGAAAAATATATTGAACTAATTTAATAGTTTTCATAATTATTGTTATTAAAGGTTAACCCGTTGTGCTATTAAAAATTGTTTATAACTCGTATAAAAAAAGATTGTGCATATTACTGTATATTAGTAATTTAAAGGTAGTTATTCACCACAAATACTATCTTATCATGCACAATCTCAAAACAAATTTCGACAAGATTTTAAACATTACAAAATCCTTTTTTAATGGTTCTATTGACACTGATGGGAACTACTTCTTTTACCCTAATAAGCCTAAAATGTCTGATTGCGAGGTAATTGCACTGTCTCTGCTTGGTGAATCCATTGGTATTGACAGTGAAAACTATCTATTTGGCAAGCTCAGAGCTGATCATCTACAGGATTTTTGACCGAAGTTGCGTATTCCTGCGATTCCGGACACCTATTCCTGATTTAACCGGACACTCAGTCCTGACTTAACCGGACACCTAATCCTGGTTTAACCGGACACCCAGTCCAGCTTTAACCGGACAGTATTTCATCACTCTTTTTTCCATTTATATCTTCTCTAAAATTAGATATTTTTATATTTCTCTCTTAATGAGTCACCATCAAGTAATGAGTCACCATCAAGTTCGATTCTATGCTACGATCGCATAAGTGATAGCTACCTTATAGACATTCCGTCTCTTGAGTTCCTTGAAAAAGTTAGGTTTAGGTTTGGTAGGCATTATAACAAAAATAGCCAAGTATTATTAAAGGCTATTACCGTAGAAAACATGTGAAGCATTGAAATAATAAGCCAAATCACTGATTAGCCAAGGAGTCAAAAGACTGAACATACTTGGCTGATGAATAAAGGAAATTTCAATATTTCATATGCATATAGCGGCTTTATGTATATGCCATTATTATTGGCAAAAAATCAAGGCTACTTTCCAGACTATTTTACTCTGCTTGAACCTTCAGGTTCTGATGAAGAATCAATAATAGAGAAGGATCAGGTTCGTGTGATATGAGTTATAGTTTGGCAAAGGCTTTTTGAGTTTATTTGACAAAAAGAGTCAAAAGATAGCCTCTCATTCAGTAGGAATAGTCAACTACGAAATTTCGTAGTACGAATTATGAAATGCTGATGGAATGTGCAGTGGCCAAAAGTGCCACTGCTTTTTGCACTCAACTAATAGGCTTCGATAAATCGAAATCCCCACCATTCCTTTAAAACGCCTTAAAATGGGTCAAACTCCCCTACCCTACCAAAATCCGGATTTTTCCGGATCTTTCCGAGAATCGGCTTTCATAGATCTCTCCTAACCAACGATCTCAAGACAGGCCGTATTCTAATACGCGGAATTTCAAGTCCATTTTTCTTTTCACCGGCAAAATGTCCCTTCGATTCAATCCTGGCCAAAGTTCGGGCATTCAGGTGTGAGTGTCAGTGTGGGTGTGAGTGTCAGTGTGGGTGTGAGTGTGAGTGTGGGTGTGACACATTCCTCTTATTCTCTCCGCTTAAGTTTGTTCACTCCGACCCGGATCAGACCAGGAATGCAGCGTCCAACCTGGTTTTATAGAACATTTTGCCTGGCCCTTTAAAGTCCCCTGATCACTACTGATATTCTGAACGCCCTCCTTACCAGCCTACTCGCTTTTGTTTCCGCAAACATTCTATAAAAACATGAAAAACATGAAAAAACTATATTTTTTACCCCTATGGGTTTTATTCGTTTACCGATGAGGGACTGTTATGATCATTATATAGCACTGCGGGTTTTATTCCGATGAGGATATTAAGAATTCAACTCTTCGACTCAACTTTTGAAATCTCGGATCCGATCCTTCTGCAATTGGAAAGTTTTCTCCGAAACCTCTAGTCATGATTCTATTGCCATCTATGCCAAAATCAAGTAGAAAATGTGCCACTTCTTGTGCCCTTCTTTGAGAAAGAATCAAATTGTATTCTTGGCTGCCCGTTGGATCTGCGTGCCCAAAAATTTTTATAAAGAACTCAGGATTATTAAACAGAAATAACCCAATTTGCTTAAGTTCTTTTTGGGCTTCCTCTTTTAATTCGGCTTTGGCAAACTCAAAGTAAATTTTTTTCGGGATGAATTTCTTATCAATAGGATATTTGAGATTATGCTAGTCCGCAATCGTACCACTAAACTGAGCTAAAGACAAGATTATCAAACAGATTGGTTGAATACCTTCGATTGAGCTTATAACAGAACTCATCCAAATAGTACTGAAGGTACTTTTCTTTGATAACATGATAAATGCCCAGCAGGGTCCGCTTTGCATTTGCAATGGCTATGTGTACCCATTTGAGTTCATCGGCACCCTCCCAGGAGGATTTAAAACTCACGTGAACATCTACCAGGCTTTTCAAATCCACATAACCGGTGGATTGATCAGTGAACAAAACGCTGGCAGGATCAATGGCTTGGCTGACGACCTGCTGAATCGCCTCCTTGCTTTCTGAACGGTGAGCCTTCATCTTGAACTGCCCACAGAAATGCTCTGTGCGTCCGTCGATTTCCAATGGAAAGGATTCCGCCATTACAGTTACTTTTGATTTCTTTTGGCTTCCTTTGCCCCGTTTAAGCCTTTTCTTAACCCGTTTGGACGTACCGGTGGCGAAATAGGCATCGTCCAGTTCTACCATCCCGGCAAGTGTTTGAGTCCCATCGGCCTTTCCCATGGCTGCTCGTATTTTGCGCATCATCAACCAAATCGGCTCATAGCGTTTGTGGCCCAGTTGTCTTCTGACTTCATGGGCAGAAAACCCTTTCTTAGTGGAGCTCATCAGGTGAAAGGCTATGTACCAATACCAAAATGGAAGTTTGCTGCTCTGCAGTACAGTACCGCTTCGAAGGGTAGTCCTAAAACCGCATTGCTTGCACTGAAACTGCTCTTTTCCGGAAAGCCAATAATGCGAAGGGTGACTGCATTTCTTGCAGATAATCCCTTTCCTGATCCGATACTCGCGAAAATGATCACGGCACATCTGTTCATTGGGAAACCGTTTAATAAATTCTACAAGGTTCATGGCTATGTTTTTTTCAACAAGGTCGCCAAGCCCTCTGACAGCTTATGTCAATTGGGTATCTTTACGGACTAGCAGATAAAATAATGAACCGCTTCCAAAGCTTAGTCTTTCACAAAACCCTGGACGAGGACTCTTTGATGAAGGAGCAGATATTGAATTTAGCTCCTAGCTACGAAACTTCAAATTTAACGGGGAATGGATTAGAAGTTCAAGGATGTGCGGGACTGAGCTAACCCTGGCCCTTGCTTGAAAATTTCTGTGCTCGACCACCTGATTATTACTGTGGAGGGCTACTTTTGGCTTCACATCTGATCATCTTCTAGACCTTTGGTGCGGGGGCCGGCCTTCATTTTTAGGCGATTCCTGTTGCTGGCTCAGCTCTTTTCCCTTGGTCATGTTTTCCATGATCTCTTCTTAAGGAGCAACTCGTGCTTCGGTATGATGGGACGTCTTGATTATTAGAAATTCGCAGAAATGGAGATTTGCACGGGGCTGATCAAAGTTTAATCCAGCGATCCATCAAAGATGTACCGGTTAATATTTTGTGGGTCGTTCATGGACAAATTTCAAGTCCACAAAAAGAATAATTTATATCAAATTTCGAATTCTTAGGAAAACGTTTCGCCCTAAGTTATAGAAAATCTCCATCCCTCCTACCCTGCTGAGATCCTTGCGCTTCTGGTAGTATTTTTTACCGGTGCAAGCACCTTACTTATGACAACTTATTTCCCTTCCAGAATCCGGATGCATTGGACATAAATTAATTTTTGTTTCACTTAAAACTTAAATGTCATGAACGCAGTAATTTTCACCAAGACTTTATTGATTTCTAGTAGCCGGATCTAATAAGAAGATAACTTGCGGCCGCAGGGATCCTCGATCGTTCCGGAAGCACCGCATAAGATAATTTGGTATCCCTGAGCTCCTCCAGATCCTGGGCATATGGCCGGCTGCAGGATCCTTTGAAGTTATCTTTAATCTCTAATAAGTGTAACAGGTTTAAAGCCCTTGTAATCGACCAGGAAGGCGTCTCCATTGCCGGTGATCAGCAAATCCCCAACTGAGGTAGACCTAATGTCAGTGGATCCTTTTCCACTGAGATTTTTAACTCCCTCCAGGTCGGGCCAGGAAACCTCGTTCGTATTGGTTAAGATCCATGCATCGTCTAATTCGGTGCTGTACACTTCAGCTACTTTTTCAAAGTCATTCAAATGCACCTGGTCACATATAACCGGGGGCACTTCTTCAAAGAGATCCCTTTTATGATAGATGGAAAATATCGCTAAAGTAGGCCACTAAATATCGGCTAAAGGGGGCCATAGATTCTCGCCCAAAGGGGGCCACTGACAAAAGGCCTTTCTTGAGGAAAAAAACTCAAGGAAAGAATGGCCAATAAAATTATCAGAATGTCAGTGTTCCGTCAGATCATTACTTTAAAAAACAAAGGACTTAGTAATCGTGCCATCAGCCGCCAGCTAGGCCTTTCCCGCAAAACGACCAACAAGTACATTGGGTACCTACAACAAAGTGAACTAAGTTCTCCGAACTTATTACAGTTATCTGATGGGGAACTCTGTGCTCTTGTAAATTCCAGCGCACAGAAACCAGCAGCAGATTATCTACAGATACTTTACAGCTATTTTCCCATTGTAGAAAAACAGCTCAAACGGGTTGGAGTTACCCGTCTTGTGCTCTGGCAGGAGTATAAACAACTACATCGGGAAGGTATCAGCTATGCCCGATTCTGTTTTCATTTCCGCCGTTGGCAGCAAAGTCAGCAGGTCACCATGCACTTCGAACATAAGGCGGGAGACAAGCTATTTGTAGATTTTACCGGCAAAAAGCTATCCCTAATAGATACAGAAACCGGTGAACTCACCCCGGTAGAGGTATTTGTGGCAGTGTTGGGCGCCAGCCAGTACACTTATGTAGAAGCGGTAGCCAATCAAAAAGTAGCCAATTTTATTGACGCCTTAACTCATGCGTTTTCTTTTTTTGGTGGGGTACCCCAAGCAGTGGTACCCGATAATCTAAAGGCAGCTGTTACCCAGGCGGTATTCTAAGACTTAACCAAATTAATAATCTAAGAAATGTCCGATTCTTAGGCTGCAAATTTGAGTGTGTCCACATAAGGGGTTCCTCTTTTAGCTACTGCGAAGACTCTGGCCACGATCTTGTTTCGGATAATGTTTAATGTAGACATCTTATTTTTGCCTTCAGCCAGTCTTCTTTGGTAATATACCCGCATTTCCGGATTATATTGAATGCAACTAGCAACGGCGTTGGACAAGAGGGATTTCAACTTCTTGTTGCCCAGATAATGCACCTTGCTCTTGCCTTTCCAGCTGATGCCCGATTGGTTGGGGAAAGGAGCTATGCCACTGTAACAGGCAAATTTCCTCCAGGTTTCAAAGGCGGTGAAGCAATTGGTATAGACCAAAAAACTGGATCCCAAAATTAATCCCACGCCTTTTACCGAGCTGACCAGGTTAAAGATTCTTTTTAACTCGCCATCCTCGGAAATGATCCGCTGGATCTCTTTTTCTACCCTTTTGATCTGCCGGTCCAAATGGCTGATCAGCTGCTCCTGGGCACGGAATAGCATCGGATTATCAACCACCTTCACAAAGGCTTTCATTTCCTGCAAAGATGCCTTGCATCCAGCCCTTTGTTTGACCATCCGCTCTCTAAAGGATAACAAACTTTTGAGATTTAAGATCGCCTTAGAAGGCAACTGATAAAGCTTGATTCTGTGGCGACGCAAATAGGCGTACTCGGCAATCACCCCCGCAGCAATTACATCACTTTTCCCCCGGGTGATCCCTAACGATCGCTTGATCTCTAAACCCGGCACCATGCAGAACAATATCTGGCGTTCAGTCAAAAAAACAGCCAGTGGCAGAGAATACAACCCGGTATGCTCAAAGCAGATGATGACTTTAATTAAGTCTTTTCCATTTAATCTTTTCGCCCACTGGAGCAATTGATTAAAGCCGGTTCGATTGTTAGCAAACTCACATTTGGCCTGGCTTAAATAATCATGGGCATCAAAAGTTCCTTTAGATACATCAATGCCGATTGCGTTGTGAAATTTCATGCTTTTAAATACTTTTAGATACTTTTGGATTTTTTAAAAATTGAGTTGCCAAACTAAGACCTTTAATAAGACCCTACAGTCTAAAATTCTAATTGGTTCTTAAGGCAACTTGTTGAAGGAACGGGGACTATAACCGACGATAGGTCTTACCTAGACCGCTATAAAGTTCACCCCGTTCCTTCTTTTTTCAAACCTAGCTTTGTATTCTCAACACTTATCCACAAGTTATTAAATCTCCCCCCGGACCCCCCTCTGGTGGATAACTATAATACCAATAATGTTCTTGAAATATTTATACTGGGTAAATCTAAAGGACCGCTATAGCGCTCGGACCGATTCAAGACCATAACAAACAAAAAAGGGCGGATCAAAGACCCACCCCTTCCTTTATTGGCTTTGGCCTACGGCAGCCTCGTGAAAGTCATATCAATCTTGAAAAAATCAAGATTACTCCCATCCACCGGACTACAAGCATCCGGAGGTAAGGGGAAATTGGTTGCTGTCCCGGTAAGGGTACTACCGCTAAAAACAATATCCCCGATGACCACAGTTAAAGTAGTAACAGCTATTGGAGGAGCAACCGTATGCTAATTTCATTGTTCATGTCGTCGTAGCTCCAGCTACCTTGCTGAACAGCAGCTATCGTTTCGTCGGTTGGACAAAATAACCACGACGTGTCGTCTTGTCTTAACTCAATGGCAGCACTTGCGAACGGATCGCAAGCGGGCGCAGGTGGATTAAACAAGCCCGCTAATACGAACAGAAGAGCGTTTTCCCCACCGGGTTGCCCTGGGCCAAATGGTATCGGCACACACGCTGTGCTTGCATCACCATCATGATCAACCACAAAGGTATTGGCATCCACAAATGTTGAAGCAGTTATATTGTAGGAACCAACAAATTGGTCCTTGGGATCCACCACCGGAGCTGCATCATCGCTGCCGCAGGCCGCTAGCATCATCAAACCAATCCCCACGGCCAGCAGCAGGACCACACCGACCACACTTCTCATTTCTTCAAGCAGTTTCATCTTCAATAGGTTAAGTTAATTTATAGATTTGCATTTCGCTTATACCTTAAAATCGCACAAGTAAGGCACTTCGTACAATCTTAACAAATAGTTCACAATTAACGCGGATTGTCGGGATTTTTTTGCTCTTTTGAACACGGCGAGAACAGAGTTTTTCGGGTTGAAACTTAAGCAAAATGACCTTTCGGATTCAATCAGCAATTCCCAAATCATTTTTTCTGGGACTGGGAGTTTTTTGGGTCACCTCGGCCTCACTTGCTCAAGAAACGATCCTTGAAGGGTCGGTGTTAGATGATGATAAAAATGAGCCGTTGATCGGAGTAAACCTCACGGTTAAAGGAAAATTGGTTGGAACCACTACTGACCTTCAGGGTCGGTTCAGATTTGAGACTAAAATACCTACACCTTTTGTCCTCCAGATCTCCTTTGTTGGATTTGTAAAGCAAGAGATCCAAATCACGGAATCCACAAATCAAATGCAGGTTTTGCTGGCTCAAGAAACCGTAATGGGTCAGGAGGTGGTAATTTCCGCGTCCAGGTTTGAGGAAAGCCTAATGGTATCTCCGGTTTCGATTGAGAAAATGGGACTAATAGACATTAGGCAAACGGCTGCCGCTAACTTTTACGACGGATTGAGCAATCTGAAGGGTGTTGACATGAATGTTCAAAGTCTCACGTTCAAGCTCCCCAACACCAGGGGGTTCAGCAATAATACCAATTTCCGCTTTAATCAAATGGTTGATGGGATTGACAATTCCTCGCCAGGATTGAGTTTTGCCGCCGGAAACATCATGGGCCTTTCGCCGCTGGACGTGGAAAGCGTTGAGTTGCTGGTTGGAGCGTCCTCGGCGCTATATGGTCCTGGGGGAATGAATGGAACTCTTTTGATGAATTCCAAGAACCCCTTCGAATACGAGGGGTTAAGCTTATCCCTACAAACCGGGCTCATGCATATTGGCGCAGATTACAGGGACAGCCCAGCCCCGATGTATGACGCAAATCTTCGTTTTGCCAGGTCTTTCGATAACAAGTTTGCATTTAAGGTAAATGCCTCGTATTTGACGGCATTAGATTGGCACGGATCGGACTTTAGAGACATCAACGATCTGGGGAACCTCAACAGCACCAGACAGTCCAATCCAGGTTACGATGGAGTGAATGTCTATGGCGATGACGTAGTGGCCCCGGTTAACTTGAAAGAAATAGCTCCCACCGTGGCCGAGGCGATTGCTGACCAACGAGGTCTGGTCCCGGGCACTCCGGAATACGATGATTTCGTCATGGGAATTGTGGATCAGTTTCCGGACCAGATAATAACCCGCTCCGGATGGGACGAATCAGACCTGGTGGACTACGATACTGAGAATTTGATATTTTCAAGTTCGTTACACTACAAGATCAACGATAACCTCGAAGCTATCGCCCAGGGCCAATTTGGGCAAGGAACGGCGGTTTATACCGCCCAGAATCGCTTCTCCCTGGTCGATTTCCAGGCACTGATAGGAAAGCTTGAATTAAAGGGTTCAAATTTTTTTGTTCGGGCTTTTGGATTTCGAGAGGATGCCGGAAGCACCTACGACGCTGGAACAACCGGACTTCTTATGAACGAAGCTTGGAAGCCAAGTCGAGAGCAATGGTATCCAGAATATATCGAGGTTTTTACCGCCAACTTGTTGTCGAGTGGTTCGGAGCGAATTGCACACAATGCAGCTCGCCAACACGCTGAGAACCGCACACTCGGGGGAACTATCGTAAATCCAGCCGCCCCGGCTTTCCCGTTACCGGGGACCCCAGAGTTCGAAAGTATATTCAACAACGTACGTTCAACCACGATCAATCAAGGTGGTGCCCTGGTTGTTGACAAGAGTTCCTACGTTCACTTTGAAGGAATGTATGATTTTAGCAAGCACATTAAAACTTTTGATTTTCTAGCTGGTGGAAGCAACCGGGTTTACACGCTCAACACGGAAGGAACCACTTTTGTAGATGAACCCGGAAATCCAATTAGGATAAATGAATTCGGTGCCTATGCGCAGTTAGTTAAAAGATTGGTCAGTGACCGGTTGAAATTCACCTTATCCGGTAGGTATGACAAAAATGAGAAATTCGAAGGCCGGGTTACTCCAAGGTTTACATTTACGTACTCTCTTGATACGCAACAGGAGCATAATGTAAGAGGTTCTATCCAGACTGCATTTATGTTCCCCCCGATGCAGAATCAATGGGTAGATCTCAACACCGGATTATTCGTAGTCCTAGGAGGGCTTCCGGAGGTGCAGGCCCGATATGACTTTGACAACAACCCGGTTTATCCTTTGACCGGAACTAATCCGATCACGGATGGTGCCGATACAACTAATGGTGCGTTTGAAATTCCGGTCTTTGGTCCAGAGCGAGTTACTGCTTTTGAAGCCGGATACAGGGGGTTATATTTTGATCGAAAACTTTTCGTGGACGCTTACATTTATCAAAATCGCTATAACGGATTTCTAGCGACCCAATCTCTAATACAGAACCCTGAACTAGGATCCGCTGCTCAGAGATTTCAGACTACGATTAGCACCACCGAGCCAGTAACGAGTTTCGGATGGGCCTTGGGAGCTCAATATATTTTGAAGCGGAAATACGTTTTTGACGGAAATATCTCTTACAACAAGCTCAAAGAATTTGGCTTCGGCCCCGGCGTGTTGACCAGTTATAACACACCAGATTACAGGATAAACCTGGGTATCATTAACCGCAGCTTCCTCAAGAATATAGGCTTTTCCGGGAAGTGGAGGTGGCAAAATGAGTTTTCTTGGGAATCGGCATTTGGAGTTGGGCAGGTACCGGCCTTCCACGTTCTGGACCTCCAAGTGAGTTATAAGTTTGTTGGGTTGAAATCCATAATAAAACTGGGAGCCGCAAATGCCCTTAATCAGTATTACACAACCGGACTCGGCAATGCCCAAATTGGGGGTCTCTACTACATTACCTGGACATATGATCAGCTGATAAACTAGATCGATAATCAATCGGATACAAAGATACACGGGCAGGTCCTTACTTTATCAACAACACAATCAGGTTCTGGCTGGCGATTGTGTCGGTTAAGAGTTTAGAACATCGATGGCATTTCGATGCCGAAGTACATTGCAGAAACGAGATTTGCCTTTAGAAATGAACGAAGGCGAGAAATGAAATAGCATGGTTATGATCTCAGTATTTTTGGCTAAATTGAATTAGAATGAAATCGCCCATTGATATGAAACCACCGATCCCTTGTCTGGTCTTGGTGCTTGGCCTCTCCCTGATTTGGTCGACTGGTTATAGTCAGGGGGGATTTCTTAAAAAAACCAAGCTGAAGTTGGAGAAAAAGCTCCTAAGCGATGTGGTTGGGGAAGAGGAAGAACCGGAGAAACCGTCGACGACACCCTCCAATCAGCCTTCGGTACGAAACCAGCCTAGAAATACCAGGGGTGGCAAAATGGCGCCACCGGACGTACTTGAGAACATTTCGGATGCTGAAAGCTCCTACCAGGACATGAACTTTAGCGATACTCGCTTCGCCGTCCAGCAAGCACTTCATGGAGTGGAACTGGAGATCGGGCACGAAATTTTGAATTCCCTCCCCGAGAATCTGAATAGCATTCCTTATTTGCCTGACCAGGATGAGGTGGTCAGCAGCGGAATTGGATTCATGGGACTGGCAATTAATAGAAAATACACAACTGACGATCAGTCAGTGGATATCACGATCGTCAATAATTCAGGGTTTGTCTCTGCAGCAAATATGTATATCTCCAACCCGGCCTACGTTAGCGGCGACGGGAATCAAAAAGTGGTAAAAACCGACGAGGGCAGGGCCTATTTGGAGTACGACGATTACAGCGGCTACAAACTAAGTCTACCTATCGGCCAGTCGTCAATTCTGATTATGCAGTGTGTGAGTTTTCCAGACGATGCGACAGTAGTATCTACTGTTAATTCAGTGGATATAGCACGAATTAAAGACCTATCAGGTGAACATTAATACCTTGTAAGATGCGAATTGTCAAGTTATGGGTAGTGATCATTGGTCTTGGCGCAAACCAGAAGGTTATGTCTCAGGACAAGGTGGAGGAAAATCTTTCCACCGCCAGGGACGCTTACCAAAGCAAAAGTTATGAAGATACCCGTTTCGCACTTCAGCAAACTTTAGCTGAACTAGATGTAGTCATCGGAAAAGAAATCCTAAAAAAACTGCCCACTGAACTGGAAGGCTTATCCAGCACGCCGGAGTCTGATGCAGTAATGGGCAATGCCATGGGCCTGACCGGACTCAATGTCAACCGCACCTACAGCGAGCCTGGAAATGCTGAGCATTTTGTAGACCTTACCATCCTCAACAATTCCCCTATGTTGGCAGGGATCACCTCCTTCTTAACCAATCCTTTATTCATGAACAGCGCCGATGAAAGTCAAAAGTCTGTCAAGATCCAGACTTACAAAGGCGTTTTGCAGAAGGAGGAAAGTACCGAAAATAGACCAGCCTCGTATGACCTTCAAATCCCTATCGCCCAATCCCTGATGTCCATGAACTTCAACGGCTTTGACAACGAAAATGAGGTTTTGCGGCTGGCCAACCTGATTAACATCCCCGATATCGCGGACCTCTTGAGGTAACGGGATCAATGACGAATTCTGACTGAACACTTAGTCCGTCCGATGGCGAATTGAGCTCGGTTATTTAGGGCTCCGATGTAACCTTTTGGTCATCATCCTAGTATTATACTATATACACTACCTTGCATAACATAATACTATCATGAAAACTGCACACTTAATTGCCACTTTTATGCTGATCCCACTCATAGGTTTATCCCAATCGAAGGTAAGAGAGAGCGATTTGGTTGGGGAGTGGAAACTGGTAATCGATATCCACCAGGATGACATTAGGGATGAGATCGAGCAGGAAACTGAAGACCTGGATCGATTGGGTGAAATAATTTCCCGAGCCGCGGTAAACTTTGCAGCGGATATTATAGACAAGATCGATATTAGATTTCGATTCAAGGATAACAACCGGGTCCGAATTGAGGTGGATGTATTCGGAGCCCACGAAGTGGAATATGCAGACTGGTACATTAATCGACATGGAGAGTTGATAATTGAGGACGATGACAACGATCACGTTGCTATTGATGATCTGGAGGTTTGGCTGAGGGATGATGAGCTTCTTATGGCATTTGAGAAGGATCGAGACCATTTACGCTATCAGAATGTCTATTTAATTCGGATCGATAGAGATTGAATTCGGCCTTGAGCTAATCGGGATACGGGTCCACTTCGTAACTCGCGGTCAAGTTTCTCGTTATGAACTTAGGGAACGAATTCAAGAGATGGTCTCAAAACATTGGTAAATTAGGTTTTCACTTACTCTAATTCTTTTGTTTTTTAGACTACACCATTTGTAGTGTCATGAGAATTCATGTGATTGTGGCTTTTGTTATTACTCTGTTGTTGCCGTCTTTTACGAGGGCACAACTTCAGATCGGGATGAATTTCGTTAGAAATTACGCGCTGCACCAATACAGCCAAAACATCGAGCAGGACCCCGCCGGTATTTCCTTCACTGGCTTGTACAAGATTCCATCTACTAAATTCTCGGTTGGCTTTGATTGGGGAGTTTCAATGTATGCCAGTGAGAGCTATACCAAGGAGCTTTCCGAGGAGGGTTTTTCAGAAGCCTACGCGGATGTAAGTGAGGAGAATTGTTACATGTCTTATCAGGTTCTGGGTCGTTACCACCCCATTCAGCAAAAAGTATTAGCGCCTTACGGAGAGGTCCGTTTGGGAGCGGCAAGCTTCTTTACAGAAAGAGTCTATCACGAACCTTACGTAAATGATCCGGACGCTTATAAACCTGACCATATTGACGGATTCTTTGAATGGAATGGAACCGCCTTCCAAATAGCCGCCGGAGGTGGATTGGAATTCGACTTGGATGAACTGAATGATTCCCGAGTTCCTTTGTCGATAGACCTGAACCTCAATTATATCCTAGGAAGTAAAGCCAATTACCGGGCCATATCCGAACCTCCAACGCCCACGGTGGATAATTCAACGATGTACAACAGCAGTACCAACAGCTATGCCTGGAGACTGGGTGTTATTTACAGTTTCCGCTAGCGAGACTTTCTAAGTCGTTTGATCCCATATTGATTCCTCTATTTTACTAATTGCCAAACTACCGGGAGTAAGCCTCTAAATTTCCTGTATTTCCAGATCCTGAACAGGTAAAATCAATATCTCGTTACCATGCCCTAATTATCACGAAGTTCATCCCAACCTGGCTCCATTTGGAAGTCAATTGGCTCATACTTGACAGCTGGTCGGAATTCCTCCTGGAACAATGCCCAGATCATCGTTTGTTGCCTTTGGTGGTGGGGTCCCCTCCCTGTAGATCTATCAGTTCCTTCCAGGATGAAACCCAATTTCTCAGGAATTCTTTGGCTTCCAATGTTCTCAGGGCTACAGTGGATCACCATTTTTTCAACTTGCAAATGCTGAAGGCCAAGCTTAGTAACGGCGTAGCTGGATTCGGTGGCATAACCATTTCGTACCTCATCAGCATCGATAATATATCCTATCTCCAAAATGCCTTTACCTTGGCGAGCAAATAGGAAGATCATCCCGATAAGGGTCTGATCGTCCCTTTTGAACAGACCATAGGTGTATTTCTGATCAAGATAGAATTCGCCCCTCCAAGTGCGGATCTTATCCTTTTTTGCTTCGACAGTTTCCGGCTCGTCAACCGCCCAGGGAATCCAGGGAAGCATGAATTCTTTATTCTTGGCCAACAGTCGCTGAAGATCTTTAGCGTCCTGGAATTCCAACATCCGGACAACCACGCGGGGGGTTATTATTTTCCGAATCAAATTCTTCATGGTCCTCGATAAGGGAAAAAGGCTCCGACAAAACTAAAATACATCGGTAGGATTTTCTGGCTTCAATAAAGTCCCTGGTTCCAGGAAATTTCTCACCGGTGGAAATGAAGGACTGAAGAATGCGTGAACCGGATTGAAAGGATGTCCTTCAAACCGCAGGCATCCTGCAAGGCGGGGCAGGCGTCTACAACTTGTAGAATCTGCTGCAAGTTCCTCCAAAAAACAGGTCTTGCTCAGTCTGGGAAAACTGTTTCATATATCCGGCAACTAATTCGTATACTTGATCATAGTCGGCAGCCAGGGTGCAAACCGGCCAGTCTGATCCGTACATCAGACGTTCCATGCCAAAGGCCTCCACCACGATATCCATGTACGGGTAAAAGTCATCTTTTTTCCAATTATTCCAATTAGCCTCGGTAACCATGCCAGATATCTTACAAAACACATTGAAGTGCTTGCCCAATTCCATGATCTGACCGCCCCATCCCTCAATGATACCATCTTTAATATTGGGCTTAGCAATGTGGTCCAGGACAAAACTCTGGTTCGGGAATTTGGTTACCAGTTCAATAGCAGCGGTCAGCTGGTTGGGGAAGACCAAGATATCGTAGCTGAAACCAAAGCCATGGAGATTCGAGATTCCAGTCATAAAATCCGGGCGGACCATGAATTTCTCGTCGGGCTCGTCTTGTACAACATGACGGAAGCCCTTCACCAAATCTAATTCGGAGTAGTGTTCAAGGCGCTCCTGTAGCTCATCCGACCGCAGGTCTATCCAACCGACTATTCCCTTGATAAAGCTGTACTTTGAGGCTAAATCAAGCAAGAAGCGGTTCTCCTCTTCGCTCTGGTCGGCTTGTACGGCAATGGTGCCATCTATATGATTAGAGCTAATAATTGAATTAAGATCATCCGGGGTAAAATCTCTTGCAATAGACGCTTTTTCAGCGTCGATCCATGAATGCCGCAACGGGTCATAATTCCAGAAATGTTGGTGCGAATCGATTCTCATAACGCTAGCTATTTAGTTTGGTGAATCCGCCGTCAATCGGGTAGTTGGTTCCAGTGATGAACGATGCTTGATCCGAGCATAAGAACAATGCCAATTGGGCCACTTCATCCGGCTCGCCCATTCTGCCAATAGGCTGAGTCTTGCTCAGGGCATCAAACATTTCCTCTTCGCGACCGGGATATTTATCGTTTATATAGCCATCCACAAAAGGAGTGTGTATCCTGGCCGGGGAAATGCAATTGCACCTAATATTATCATCAAGATAATCCTTGGCCACCGAATAGGTCATTGTAATTACCGCACCTTTGCTCATAGAATAAGCGAACCGGTCTGAGATGCCCAGGTAGGACGCAACCGAGGCCATATTCAGAATGACTCCCCCTTGGCCCTTTTTCATTTCTCTAACCCCGGATCTTAAGCAATTATAGATCCCCTTGATATTTACGCTGTAAATTCGATCCATGTCAGCTTCCTCAGTGCTCTCAACATTTCCTATGTGAGCAATTCCAGCATTATTAACCAGAATATTCAGCTCGCCAGATTGAGATAAGATCTCCAGGAATACGTCCTCCACGGCTGTTTGGTGGGAAACATCGACCTGATGATAGTGAACTACCAGGTCAGAATACTCTTGGACGAAATCATTCCCTGCCTGCTGATCCAGGTCCAGTATATGCACAGTGGCTCCTTGTAAGGCAAATAATTTTGCGATAGCAAAGCCAATTCCCTTCGCCCCTCCCGTGACAATGGCTACCTTGCCGTCCAGTGAAAATAAGGTCATGTCTAATTATAGATTATTTCGATTCTAATTCCTCCCTCATAATTATTGATTGTTAACCGTTGATTGTTAACCGATCTAACCGCATTTGCTAAATCCGCAATTTTTGCAGTTCAGGCACCCTTCTTCATAAACAAGAGTGGGCTGGTCGCATTCCGGACAAGCGTTGTTGATGGGTTGGCTCCCATCCGGAACGTATTTGGTAAGGGCCCTTACTACACCATTCTTCCAGGTATTAAGGGACTCGGCGTCCAGGTGCAGGTTGTCGATGAGTTCCACCACAAACTGTATTGGCATCCCATGTCTTAATACCCCGGATATAAGTTTAGCGTAGTTCCAGAATTCTTTATCAAATGCACGGGATAGTCCCTGTATTGTCACCTTGTATCCATCCCGATCCTTGTACTGAAAATCATACCGACCGGTCCCATCCTCCTCCCTATTCTTGATGACCCACCCCTCACTCACGTAGCTCGGAAATGAGAATGAATCTTCAGCCTTACCCGTAAAGATTTCGTAAGGCCGACCCTCCAGCATTCCAATGACTGCGAGCCATTTTTCGTCATTGTTGTTGATCCGCAGCAGATTCGCCTCCAAAGATTTAGGCCTCTTCGGAGCTGTAGTCTCTGCGAAATCGGAGTAGTTCGTCCCCTTGATCCCTTGAGCGGATCTGGACACCAGGACGCCCGATCTGGAGCCCTCGCGATAGACGGTAATTCCCTTGCATCCGCCCTCCCATGCTGTGGTGTAAATCTTACCTATGAGCTCAGGAGCGACATTTTCCGGAACATTCACCGAAACGCTGATAGCGTGATCCACCCAGGCCTGGATGTTCCCCTGCATCTTGACCTTGCTTAGCCAGTCCACATCGTTAGCCGTAGCCTTATGATATGGAGATTTAGCAATTATCTTTTCGAGTTGCGAGTCATTCATGGATTCCACCTCCTGGATGTTGTAACCCTGAACTTTCAACCAGGTAGTGAAATGGTGATGGAAAACCCGATACTCTTCCCAGGAATCCCCCACAGCATCTACGAAATCCACTCTTGCCCCCTTATCATTCGGATTGATTTTTCTTCGTCTGGTGTAGCTTATTCTAAAAGCGGGCTCAATGCCGGAAGTCGTTTGGGTCATTAAGGTGGTGGTGCCCGTCGGAGCAATTGTAAGCAGCGCAATGTTGCGTCGACCGTGCTTTACCATTTCTTGATAAAGCGATTCGTCAGCTCCCTTTATACGGGCGATGAACGGATTCAATAGTTCCTTTGAAGCATTGTAAACTGGAAATGCGCCTCGCTCCTTGGCCATTGTTACAGAACAGCCGTATGCGGTAAGAGTTAAGGTTCTGTGAAGCTTGGTTGAAAAGTCAATAGCCTTTTTGGTGCCATAGCCAATTCCAAGGGCCGCCAGCATATCTCCCTCAGCTGTAATCCCCAGGCCGGTCCGTCTTCCCTCGACACATTTTTTCCTGATCTTCTGCCATAGCTCTATCTCGGTGCTTTTGATATTTTCGGCTTCGGGGTCCAGGTCTATTTTTTCCAATATCAGATCGATCTTTTCCATTTCCAGATCCACTATGTCATCCATCAGTCTTTGGGCCTTGGCGACATGGCTCTGGAACATCTTGAAATCAAACTTTGATTTTGTCGTAAAGGGATGTTTCACATAGCTGAAGAGATTAACAGCCAATAATCGGCAGCTATCATATGGGCAAAGTGGGATTTCCCCGCAGGGGTTGGTCGAGATTGTCCCAAATCCGGAGTTCGAATAACAATCCGCCACCGACTCCTTTGTCACTGTGTCCCAGAATAGAATGCCTGGCTCGGCCGACTGCCAGGCATTGAAAACTATCTTATTCCAGAGCTTCGCAGCGTTGACTTCAGAACTCAATGACGGATTGTCGCTATTTACGGGAAACTTCTGGGTATAAGTCTGTCCGTCGACAACGGCTTGCATGAATTTGTCGTCAATTCGCACGGACACATTGGCACCCGTTACTTTGGTACCATCAGTCTTGGCGTCTATGAATCGCTCTGCATCGGGATGTTTTATCGAAATCGTCAACATCAAAGCCCCCCTCCTGCCATCCTGGGCGACTTCACGAGTTGAATTTGAGTACCGCTCCATGAAGGCCGCAACACCCGTGGAAGAGAGAGCGCTGTTCTTAACTGGGGTTCCGTGAGGTCTAAGTTTGGAAAGGTCTTGTCCTACTCCGCCCCGGCGCTTCATTAGCTGTACTTGCTCCTCATCATTTTTGAGAATAGCCCCATAGGAATCTGCCGGTCCTTCCTGGCCAATCACGAAACAATTTGACAGGGAACCCACTTGGTTACTGTTGCCTATGCCAGCCATTGACCCGCCCTGTGGAACCAAATATTTGAAATCCTTGAGCAAGCTAAAAATCTCCTCCTGGGACAATGGGTGAGGATACTTCTTCTCAATCCGCGCTAACTCCTTGGCCATCCGTGAATGCATATCATCCGGAGTTAGCTCATGCAGCTCTCCATTGGAATCTTTTAGTGCGTACTTGTTAATCCACACATTGGCCGCTAACTCATCTCCCTTGAAATATGAAATGGTCTCCTTAAGAACCTTTTCTCTGGAAAGTGTAGCAGTTGAATGCGAGGTGTCGGATGTAGGTTCCGGCTTTACTACGGTCTCAAAAGGAATTTCCAGCGTTGCATCCTTGGTCTTCATGCACCCAAAAAATTTGTACTTAAATATCTAACATTTACCTCTAACAACCAGCAGCCAAGTCATATCTGGAGAAAAAAGGTCAAGAATTAGTCAAAGAAACCGGTCCTTGTGAATCGATTGACAAAGGGTCGAATTTATTCTTTCATTTGATCACTAATGCTACTTTCTAAGTGAAGAGGTTAGGCCAACTCAAGCCGTTTAGCCACGAAGATATTCCGGAACGGGATTCGGAGAAGGAAGCCGGACCCTAGTTTTTTCGGCTTCATATCTATTATCCAGGGCTAAGACCACAAAAAAAGGAAAAGAAAGGACAACACGCCTCCGGTAAGACCGATCATGAATAGGGTGTATGAAATTCTGAGCAGGAGATACTTGCGAGTTAATATCTTCCCTTGATTGAAAACCTCCATGGTCATGTTTTCATAAATATCATCCCTTTTCCCGAGCAATTCATTCATCTCTTGAATGTACTCTTCCATGTTATGTTGGGCGATATTACCGAAAATCAGAAGACTTGATTTCTTGTCCACCACAGCTTTGCCACTTAGGATCTTCGGTCTTGCAGCCAGTATCGAGAAAATGGCTGAAAGCAGGCAGGTCAACATTAGAAAGGTGATGGGAATTGCCAAAGAAGGCTGGTTCATGAAAGAAACACCTCCTGCTACAGAAAATCCCGAGCCCAAAACGGCTATTATCAAGGAGATAATAATAGAATTAATATTTATGATCATATTGGCCTTGTTGTCAGCAATGGCAATATGATTGATCTGATTTCGGAATGTTACTCTGAAGAGAGTCTCCTTTCCTCGTCCGGCGGCAATTTGGCTGGGGACTTCCAAAAGCTGGCTGGTCTGAACCCATTCATTCATAATTTATAAAGATAGACTATTTTTGGTTTGTTGCCCGATTCCTTTCCGGCGGCAGGTAGGTTTCGATTCCACATTTCATTAAATTCATAACTCCAAATTCATAATTATTAAATCTATGCGTCCAACAAGCCCCATGTTAGCGATGGTCCCCCTGGTATTTTTGTGCGCCGTACCCATCCAGTTCTTTGGTCAGTCTGACCTGTTCGATTCCTTGGACCCTTTAGAATTGACCATGGTAATGAATGTAAAAGAAGTTATCAAGGATATCGGTGATGAAAGGATTTACCACCAAGCGAATTTACTGTATAACCACGGGGCCGTGGGAGACACGTTTGAAATTAAGGTCAAAACCCGTGGTTACATGAGACGGAATCCAACTACCTGTCAGTTCCCTCCTTTGCTGCTAAATTTTAAGAAGAAGGCGGTTGCGGGTACTATTTTTGAAGGCCAGGATAAGGTGAAGTATGTTACACATTGTCGCCCGGATCGATCCAGTCTTAATAACCTTTTTCTTGAATATTTGATCTACCGCCAATACGAGATCCTTACCGATTTGAGCATAAAGACCAGATTGGTGAAGATGACCTACATTGATGAGACCGGTAAGAAAAATCCCTTGGATAGTTATGGCATCATGCTGGAACATAAGAAACTAATGGCTGACCGAAACGGCGCAACTGTTTACGAAGGGGAACTGGTGCATCAGGATCGCTGTGTACATGAAACCCTGGATCTTTTCACATTATTCCAATTCATGATCGGAAATACCGACTGGAGCATAGCTAAGCCTCATAACGCCTACTTGATCACTGAAGCCTCTAGTTACTACCCGGTGCCGTATGATTTTGATTATTGCGGTTTGATAAATGCGACCTACGCTGCTCCCGACCCAAGACTGCCAATTGCTAATGTGAGGCAGCGCTACTTCCGGGGATTTTGCAGGACCGAGGGAGGCTATGAAAGTTCAATCCAAATCTTCAACGACCGCAGGGAAGAGTTATATGATGTTTTCCGGGATTTCGATCTTTTAGACCCAAGGCTGCGCGACCAAAGTCTGAAATACTTCGATAAATTTTACGAAGTGATCAAACGACCCCAAAAAAGTAAGGTCTAACATCAATGGGGTATGCCAAGTGAAGCACAAACACTTATATTAACTGCTGTCATTGGTTCAAGTCCTGAATCCAGCTGAAAGGGGGACCCCATATTCGTTCCATCTCGTGAGCTCTTACAGCACTTTTGGTGATAGCTTGAAGGCAACCTTTCAAGCCACCCGACCCTCGTATTCCGCAACCTCAAGCTTTCTGGCTTTTTGGTCGTCGTAAAAGTAGATGAATGCAAAAGAGGCACTAACCCACTGATATAAGAATTCCAAACCCATCGCTACCGGGCCCAATATGGCAATTGGAATAGCCAAAATAGCCGCTCCGAAAATGGTCCAGAATATCCATTGGTCATTCGCCTGCTTATCTTGGCGTTTGGACGCGTCCATATCGTAATCAACGCTCAGGTAGGGTACCAAGGCCAGTTTACAGGCAATGTCAAGCCCAAGAATGAACAGCTGAAAACCACAAAGACCTAATTTTTGGTTATTATTAAATAATCGCTCACTTTCCAGATGCTAGATACGAACCAAATAAGGTCAGACTTTCCCATTCTGAAACAAACAATAGGAGATGGGAATCCATTAGTGTATCTGGACAATGCGGCCACCACTCAAAAGCCATCGGTCGTTGTGTCGGCTATTCGGAACTGTTATCTACATCATAATTCGCTCAATGATCCAAAAGGGCACTCCCTATCACGAAAGTCCGATCAGTCCATTGAACGGGCCAGGAAAACTGTTGCAGAATTCATTAATGCAACTGATACCGAAGAGATCACCTTCTGCCGGGGCACCACTGATGCTATAAATATCGTGGCCTCCGCCTGGGGTCAAACCGAACTTCATTCCGGAGATGAAGTGCTTATCACGGGAATGGAACACCACTCAAATCTGGTTCCATGGCAAATGGTGTGCAAAGCCAATGGAGCCAAACTGTCAGTGATACCGATCAACCGGCGAGGTGAATTGAATATACAAAGCGTCGCTGAACGCATGACAGATCGAACCAAGATTTTGGCAATGGTATACACATCCAATTCCTTAGGGACCATAAATCCGGCCCGGGAGATCATTGAAATGGCCGGAAAAAAACGAATTCCTGTGCTGCTGGACGGGGCTCAAACCGTTGCCCACCAGGCAGTCGATGTACAAAAACTGAATTGTGATTTTTTTGCTTTTTCCGGTCACAAGTTATACGGACCCACAGGAATCGGGGTGTTGTATGCCAAGCACCAATGGATCGAAAAGTTGACCCCCTACCTGGCCGGATGCGGCAGCCATTCCATTGTTACCTCGGTATACTCTGAAAGAGCTCTCGGGCGGTCCAAATTGGATACCGGAATTGCCAACTTGAGCGGTACCCTTGGGTTGTCCGCCGCAATTCACTATGTATCGGGTTATGGGCTAGAGGCTATTGGAAACCATCAACATCATCTACTCAATTATTGCACAGAAAAACTAAAAACCGTACCGGGTTTGAAAATTATCGGGAACGCCAAAGAGAAGAGTGGAATCATTTCATTTACCCTCAGCCCGATCCATCCTCACGATTTGGGGACCTTTCTTGACCAGGATGGTATCGCGGTAAGAACGGGGCATCACTGTACGTTGCCGGTAATGCAATTCTTTGGAATTCCGGGAACCGTTCGGGCTTCCTTTTCCATTTATAACAATGAGCAGGAAATCGACCACCTGACAGATTCCCTTAAAAGGATCAAAAAGTTCTTCAATGGATAAAAAGCTTAGCGACGTTTACCATGGGATCATAATGGAGCACAATAATAATCCGGTTCACTTTGAGAAGGCCAGCGATTACGATTATGATCTAAATGCCTATAACCCCGTATGCGGAGACCACTTCCATGTTTTTCTAAACATCGACAATGAAACGGTGAATAATGCCCGTTTTCATGGATACGGTTGTGCCATTGCCAAAGCCTCCACCTCGGTGCTGGTGCAATCCGTAATTGGCAAACCCATTTCAGAGCTTCATTTGATAATTGACGAATTCAAACAGATATTTCAAAAACCCGGTAATACCGGGCCGGTCGCAAAAGATACCTTCCTCGCCTTTGATCCGGTAAATCAGTTCCCAAGCCGAATAAAATGCGCGACCCTAAGTTGGGATGAATTGGAAAAGTTTCTCCTTGAAAATCGTAAATCCTAAAGCTCTGAACCCTGTCACTTTACCTCGTTTGGGGCTCCGGGAAGCGACGGATTCGAATTTTATGTTTAAGGATTTATTGTGATTTGGAGTTTAAGATTTGGGGATTTTATTTCCTCTGGTATTTCACCTTTACAATTTCCCCCATAATGCTTAAGGCAATTTCCTGGGGGGTTTTGGCCTGGATCGGTAAACCAACAGGTCCACGGATCCGATGGATTTGTTCTTTACTGAATCCGTCCTCAAGAAGCCTGTTTTGGCGGCTGATCTGAGTCCTCTGACTTCCCAGGGCCCCAATGTAGGCAACGTTTGAGTTTAACAGGATATGGATGGCCTGGTCATCAATTTTGGGATCATGGGTCAGCAAGACCGCGTAGGTGTCTTCATCTAATGAAATCTCACGCAGAACCTCATCAGGCCATTCGGAGTGGAGTTGATCCGGAGGCACCGTGAAACGTTCTGGTGTGGCAAATATCCCCCGGGGGTCAATTACAATGGTCTCAAAATTAAATTCACGGGCTAAACGGACTAATTCAAGTGAAATATGAGCCGCCCCAATTAGGATCAGCTTATCCCTTCTCGGAAAAATATTGATAAAAACTTCCTGACCCTTCCAATTGACAACCTGACTGCTACGGCTATCATATACCTCCCCGGCTGCCTGCTCAAGTTCGGGGTCTCCCCAATTGCCAATTGAATCGGAATCAGGAAACATTAACAGATGTTGGTTTGAATCGCGATCCATCGGATGGGCCAGATAGCAGGGTCTGTTAGCTTCCAAAGTCTCATTCAAGCTTGACCAGATACCGATCTCCCCGGGTTCATCACTGGATGTAAAAAACCTTTCCAATAGAATTTCGAGTTTACCTCCACAAGTAAGTCCTACTGACCAGGCTTTGTCATTGGATACTGAAAAAGTGAGATGCTTGGATTTCCCCGTTGTAATTACCTCCTGCGCCTCCTGAATGACCACCCCCTCGACACATCCTCCACTTACAGATCCATGAAAGCTCAAATCCTCTCCAATTGCCATGGCCGAGCCTACCAATCGAGGTGAGGATCCCCAGGTACGCACGACACTGGCGAGGGCGAATGGCCTTTTTTGATCGACCCATTTTCTTATATCGAAGAAAATATCTACCATCCCAATTTCATTTTATTAAAATTACGAACATCATTCCCAAATAGCCGAATCATATTGTGACAATGTTTGTTTCAAATGGTGCGATAGGCAATATTAGATTTTTATTATTATATTATCTCCGGGCACCATAAGCATAGAAAAACTCAACTAAAGCTATGATCACCCCAGAATTGAAGCAATTTATTGAAGGGCCCCAGGGAATGTCCATCGGGACCAGGGATTCGAAATTGATACCCGACTACAATCGAACTTTAGGGGCCTGGGTAACTGAACAAGGCTCCATCAAGATTCACATCGCCAAACAAACCGCGGATAGAGTTCTAGCTAACCTGGAAGATAATGGGTCTATTGCCTTAACAATGGCAGGACCTACCACTTTTGAATGTTACCAGGTCAAAGGGAAAGCAGTCGATTGGCACGATTCTACTGAAGAGGATAAAGAACATCTCGAACACTATTTGAAGATTTTTGACCTGGAGGTCCAAAACATAGGAGCCGCCGCCGGGCTAATTTCCACCTGGCCTGCGGACCCAACCATCGTTATCGAAATACAGATCCAGGAAATTTTTGATCAGACCCCCAAAGTGGGAGCGGGTAATCCAATTAAACAATAGATATGATCACTGAAGAAATGAGGGCTGCAATGCAAGGGGTTATCCCTTCGGCCATAGTCACGTGTGACTCTGATGGTACGCCCAACATAACCTATATATCCCAGGTTTACCACGTAAACGAAAACCACGTTGCCCTATCTCACCAGTTTTTCAACAAGACCATCCGGAACATCCGAAATAATCCATATGCCTCAGTTAATATTGTCAGCCCAGCAGACTTCCATATGTGGAAGTTGGATATGAAATTTTCCCACTCCGAAACCGACGGCGAAATCTTCGATCAGATGGCCATGCAGCTGGAGGCAATAGCTTCTATGACGGGAATGGAAGATGTGTTCAAATTAAAAGGGGCTGAAATATTTGAGGTTTACGGGGTGGAAAAAATCACCTAAGCGCTAGTCAAAACAAGATGTCTTCTGAGCCCGCTTTAGATCCTTCGCCTCAAATCGAACAACTGGAGCTGAAGCTAAAAAGGAAGATCAGGGAGGCTGAGATCTTAGACGAGGTAACCGCCGAAATTCAAAGTTCTTCCGAACTGGCTCATAATTTAGACTCGTTTCTGGTGGTTTTACACAAGCACCTCTCTTTTCGCCATTCCATGATCCTCCGTAAGAATAGTCAAACCAAGGACCTGGTGGTAACTGCTAGCCATGGATATTCAGAGACAGGAATTGGCGCTAGGGTAAAAATTGGAGAAGGAATTATTGGGACGGTAGCCAAGAGGAAAAAAAGCCTGACTATGCCCAGTATTAATTTGCAGGTTGCTTACATGATGGCAGCTAAAGACAAATCGGAAGATCCAGAGGAAGAGATTGTCATCAAATTGCCCGGCCTTCAAAACCCCAAAAGCCAAATAGCCATTCCTTTGCTGATCCAGGATGAACTTATGGGCGTGCTAACCTTGGAAAGTGAACAGCTGAACCTTTTTAAAAAAGAGGATGAGTACCTGATCTCCCAAGTAGCCAATCATGCTGCTATTGCCATCGGTAAAGGGCGGCTGCTGGAAAACCACCAACAGAGTCTGCTCGAGATAGAGAAGCTGGAAAAAAAGGTGGAAAGGAAAAGACTGGAAACGAGGATTTTTGAGGAAATGTCGTCCAAGATCCGCAGTTCACTAGACCTAAATTTTACCCTGGATACGCTGCTAGAACTCCTTGATAAGAATTTCGGATTTGCGCATTCCATGGTCCTACTGTCCAAACCAAACGACTCCTACCTTCGCGTTTTCGCCAGTTACGGCTATCCTGAAAGCGGCATTGGAGCCACCGTGAAAATTGGTGAAGGCGTCATAGGGACTGTGGCCAAAAGAAAGAAAATCATGAGGCTGGGAAGTATCAATATGCAACTCAGATATATGAGAGCCAGTCAACAAGTCGTCCAAGAAAGGATGGATGCACTTGCTATCGAATTACCGGGACTTCAGAACCCAAGAAGCCAGGTGGCTATACCGCTGTTGATACAGGATGAGTTGGTCGGGGTCTTGTCTGTGGAGGGAGACGAGATCAACATATTCAAAGAAGAAGATGAGACACTGATTTCGCTATTGGCCAATCAGGCCGCCATCGCCATTCAGAATGCAAGGCACTTTGAAACTGAAAAGACAAGAAGTGAGGAGATTCAGTTGATGAATAAAAAACTTGCCGATCTGAACCAAGAGCAGCAGCGAACCCTGAATCTTTTCGTTAAATACGTACCCGAGCCAGTTGTACAAAAGGCCTTGTCTGACAAGCCAGGGGAAATGTTTGACGGCGAGCTTCTTAACATCGCGGTGTTGTTTTGTGATATCCGAAATTTTACTCCCCTAAGCGAAAATATTGCCGCGAAGGAAGTTGTTTTCTTGTTGAACACCTACTACACCCAAATGGACGAAGTTATAAAACGCTACGATGGGGTAGTTAATCAATTTGTAGGCGACGAGATCTTTGTCACTTTTGGAGCCCCGGTTTCCATCAAAAAGCCTCGAGAGAAGTCAGTCTTGTGCGCTTTGGACATGATCAAGCAACTTGAAAACATAAATCAAGAATTGGAAAAGTCCTTAGATGTGGGCATTCAGGTGGGTATTGGGATTAACTTCGGCCCTGTTGTGGCCGGTAATCTAGGGTCTAAAGATAGAATCGAATACTCGGTGACAGGAGACACCGTAAACACAGCGAAGCGGATTGAGTCTCTAACCAAAACTTGTCCTGATTCTATTCTAATAAGCCAACGGGTATTTAAGAAAACCCAGGAATTGGTACATACCAAGGCCTGGGAACGGATAAAAGTTAAGGGTAGGGATCAAAAAGTCAGAGTATACGAAGTTGTTGGGCTAAAGCCTTAGATCTACGCTGCGTTGATATTCGGAAGTTTCTGGGTGTAGGAAATCACCTCATCGAGATTCACATCGAACGACTTGAGCGCATAGAGCATAAACCGGGCCTCCTTTACGTGTATATGACCATCAGCCTCCATAATTTTGAATATCCAGGCGAACGTTCTCAATTGGTGATCCTTGTCGCACTTCTTAAGAGAATCAATCCCAGTGCGATAAATCTCCTTTTCGGTGGAATGTGCACGGTCCCGGTTGAATTCATTATAGATACTCTTGGGAATGTGCTCGGATTGACGAATCTTGTCCATAGCGGCCTTCTCGGTCTCATGGGCTACACCGTCCGCCAGAGAAATTGAATATGATAAATAGAGCACACCTTTTTTGTAAAGATCGGTGCTGTCTGTCTTGTGCATGGTCCCCTCCATTTTGTCCAACAACTTGTACATCTAATAATGCTCAGAAAGGTAACCCTTACCGACCATGCAAAGTTTCAATATTCCTTCAAAGCATCTCATGCGTAAGCTAAGGAGATAATTCTCGCGAAAAACTTTATCACATCGCCGCCGCTAAAAATCTTTAATGGGAAACTTAACGCGGTTATTCGCGCTGAGTTCACCCAAAAGGATAGAGGATCCCACGATTGGACCATTTCTAGGCACTACATAGGCCTACTATTTGTGCTACCTTCACTTATTATGTCGTTCGCCAAAGTCAGAACCGGGCCTACACCAAAGATGTAATAAACTCCTCAAAAATTGACGATTCCAGGTAAATGGTCGGTTCCAGTACGCAAACTGGCCAATGTCCAAATGAAATAACTTACCATGGCTCACCGAAAAGGCACATAGTCCTTGGCCATTTGAAGCCTACCGCAATCATTGGTCGTTCATTGAAGGCGTCATTGAGATCTCTGATTTTTTTGCTGATGTTTTGAAGTTACGTGCCCGGTGTTTAGTGCGGAATTAATTCCGCAGCTAGGAAGGCACCATATCCGATTCAGTAACTTAATCAGGGTCCTAGTCATCACAAAATAAACCAATTTTTGGCCTGATCAGTAATCTAGTATATTGCCCCAAATTTCAAGCATTCGAAATGGATAACCCTAAAAACTTAAAACAATACTGGAGACGGAATCTTTACTACCTCGCGATACTTTTGGCCATCTGGTTCGTGGTTTCGTTTGGCTTTGGAATCATTTTGGTAAAGCCACTGAACGAAATTCGATTTGGTGGCTTCAAGCTTGGATTCTGGTTCGCCCAACAGGGATCGATCTACGTGTTTGTTGCCCTTATCTTCATTTATACCAGATGGATGAACCGGCTGGATAGTGAATATGGGGTAAAAGAATAACGATGGAAATACAAACCCTTACCTTCATAATTGTTGGAATAACCTTTGCAATCTACATAGCGATCGCCATCTGGACACGGGCAGGCTCCACTGACGAGTTCTACGTCGCCGGAGGGCAAGTTCCTCCTATAGCCAATGGCATGGCTACGGCAGCAGATTGGATGTCCGCCGCATCATTTATTTCGATGGCCGGCCTGATTTCCTTCATGGGCTACGACGGGGCCGTGTATTTAATGGGGTGGACCGGGGGGTACGTTCTACTGGCCCTGCTCTTGGCCCCTTATCTCCGAAAATTTGGCAAGTTCACAGTACCCGACTTTATTGGCGACCGATATTACTCCCAAATCGCCCGCACGGTCGCAGTGGTCTGCGCCCTGTTCATATCCTTCACATACGTTTCCGGGCAAATGCGAGGAGTCGGAGTAGTGTTCTCCAGGTTTCTCGAAGTACGGGTGGAGATTGGGGTCGGAATCGGAACGGTAATCGTATTCTTTTATGCGGTCCTTGGTGGCATGAAGGGCATTACTTACACCCAGGTAGCCCAATATTGTGTGTTAATTTTCGCATTTATGGTACCGGCTATTTTTATCTCCATACTAATGACGGCTAATCCGATTCCGCAATTGGGTTTTGGTGGAACCCTGGCTGACGGAACTTATCTTTTAGACAAACTGGACGGCTTACAGCAGGAGCTCGGGTTTAGCGCCTATACCTCAGGCACTAAAGGTACGATGGACGTTCTTTGTATCACTGCAGCTCTAATGGTCGGCACCGCCGGGCTACCCCACGTGATCGTGAGGTTCTTTACCGTGCCTAAGGTTCGACATGCCAGGCTATCAGCTGGTTACGCCCTGGTGTTTATCGCAATTCTCTACACCACGGCCCCAGCGGTGGCCGCCTTTGCTCGAACTAACCTTATTAATACAGTAAATGATAGGCAGTATTCGACCATGCCGTCCTGGTTTAAAAATTGGGAAACCACCGGGTTGATAAAATTCGAGGACAAAAACGGTGACGGCAGAATCAAGTACGTAGGCGATCTGGATCAGAACGAATTGACGATAGACCGCGACATAATGGTATTGGCCAATCCAGAGATTGCCCGGTTGCCCAACTGGGTAACTGCCCTCGTCGCAGCCGGTGGATTAGCTGCAGCGTTGTCTACTGCAGCAGGTTTGCTACTGGTAATTTCCACGTCCATATCCCATGATCTTATTAAGAAACAGCTTAACCAATCTCTAAGCGACCGACAGGAGCTCATGGCGGCCAGGATATCGGCAGGATTTGCTGTGGTGGTAGCCGGTTATTTTGGAATAAACCCTCCGGGTTTCGTTGCCCAGGTAGTGGCGTTTGCCTTCGGGTTGGCTGCATCATCATTCTTTCCGGCCATCATCCTGGGCATTTTCAGTAAAAGAATGAATAAGGAAGGAGCCGTTGCCGGCATGATCGTTGGCCTGTTGTTTACAAGTATCTATATCCTTCACTTTAAGTTCTTCAATCCAGCTGCAAACATACCCGAAAACTGGTTTTTGGGAATTTCACCTGAGGGAATAGGAACCATAGGTATGTCTATGAACTTCCTGGTTTCATTGATCATCTCCCGATTCTATCCAGCCCCTCCGGAAAAGGTCAAAGCCATGGTCGAAGATATCCGTCATCCTTCATAATCTAATTTACACAGATCATCCTGTGAGAACTGATTCAGAATTAGTAAATGGAATAGTAGCAGGTAACAGTGGTTCATTCGAAAAATTCTATAAGAAGTATTTTGCTGCCCTTTGTCTGTTCGCCAATTCAAGAATAAGTGACCCTGAACTTTCGCGTGAGGTTGTTCAGGAGGTTTTTCTGACGGTCTGAAAAACAGAGATTGGGGAGCGCATGGGACCTCAACCAAAAACTGGGGATGAATGTCGATCTGCTTACCTATCACGTCAACGAGGGTGAGACCTGGACCAATGAACTCAACCTCATGAATGGGCTAAAGTTGAATTTCGCTTATAAATTGAGTTCCAGGTTTGAAATGATAGGTGGCCCGGTGTATGTTATTGCCGTGTCTAAAATCACGGATGCCGAAGGGAACGTGATTGGTGGCAGTTATGTGCCCTCCTGGACAGTTACTGACGGCGTCCACGGATCCACACGGGTGAGCGGCTATCTCGGAATCAACCTGGGGGGCTCCGATTTTAGACAATCCGATAATTATTCGTTGAGCTCCATGCTCTGTTGGTCGAATTGCCATGGCGGTTCGACCATTTTACTTGCAATCCCTTCTAATATGGTTTCTTTTGCCAAAGGATTGAAGTTTGACAAGATTTTGAATGCTATCAGTTTACCATAAAACCTGTAAGGAGCGGTGAGGAGGTTGTTGATATTATTAATTGCTATGAGCTTTTGGAGCGTTCTCTCTAGGGCCCAAGAGAAGGTAACCCTGTCCGGGTACGTTCGAAGTGTAGAAGACGGGGAAGCCCTGATCGGGGCTTCGATTTACTTTCCGGAATTGAGGTCGGGTACTACCAGTAATGCCTATGGCTTTTATTCAATTTCGGTACCAGCTGGTGCCTACGAGGTGATTTTCCGATATGTTGGGTACAACGAGGTGAGCGCAGAGTTAGAGTTGGTGTCGGATCGCACAAACAATATAGATTTGGTTGAGTTTGAGCTGAAATTGGAGGAAGTGATCATACGGGGTGAGAGCGCCGAAATCAACGTCACCGGAATAGAGATGAGCACAAACCGACTAAATATTAAGACGGTTCAAAAGATGCCCGCATTGTTGGGAGAAGTAGACATCCTTGGAAGCATAAAGCTGCTGCCAGGAGTATCGACTGTTGGGGAAGGCACCAGGGGCTTCAATGTACGCGGAGGAGGTATTGATCAAAATCTGGTTCTGCTTGACGAGGCTCCGGTTTATAATTCGTCGCATCTTTTCGGTTTCTTTTCAGTTTTCAATCCAGATGCCATTAAGGACCTTAAGCTAATTAAGGGCGGGATTCCAGCCCGGTATGGAGGCCGCTTAAGCTCAATCTTGGACGTTCGGATGAAGGAAGGGAACAAAAAGCGACTAGAGGCTTCAGGTGGTGTTGGTCTGATTTTTAGCCGTCTAACCGTTGAAGCTCCGCTAGCCAAGGATAAAGCATCCTTTGTGCTCGCCGCTCGCCGGTCCTACATCGACGTTTTGGCCAAGCCTTTTTTAAGCGACGACTTTTCCAATAGCGTATTCAATTTTTGGGACTTTACAGTTAAGACTAACGTAACCTTCAACCCGAACAACACACTGTTCTTGTCCGGCTATTTGGGCCGGGATAAGTTCAAGTTCGGGGACGATGCGGCTTTCAATTGGGGTAATGGCACGGCCACCATACGATGGAATCATTTGTTTCATGACAGGCTATTCTCCAATATCACGCTCTTTTACAGCAATTACGATTACGAATTGAGCTTTGGCTCCGATCAGGACACCTTTGACTGGACATCCCGGATCATCAACTATAGCGGCAAGGCCGAATTCATTTATTATCCTAATCCCAACAATAACATAACCTTTGGAGGCCAGGTAGTCTTTTACGACTTCGAGCCGGCTGAAACAATGGGTCAAAGCGCCGGCGAATCCCAGGAAATCAAATTAGATAATAAATATGCCTTGGAATCTGGTATATACATCGGTAACGAGCAAATAGTCAGCTCCAACTTGGCCCTGGATTACGGACTTCGGTACTCAATTTTCAACCTTCTGGGCCCCGGAACGGCGTATGAGTTTGACAATCCTGAACCAGGTACCCGAAGATTGCCTATTTCAGACCAGAACTTTGAGCGGTGGGAGTCAATTAAAACCTATGGAACCCTTGAACCAAGATTCTCGGCTCGATACAAGATTGGTTCCAGCTCCGTAAAGGCAAGTTATAATCGCACCGCCCAGTACATACATTTGATCTCCAATTCAACGGGAGCCACTCCATTGGATGTATGGACACCCAGCACCAACAACATCGCTCCTCAAAGAGCCCACCAAGTGGCCTTGGGTTATTTCAAAAACCTGCGGGAAAACACACTGGAAGCTTCCGCCGAAGTTTATTACAAGCTTATGGAGAATCAAATCGATTACATCGACGGAGCCGACCTTTTGATAAATGAGTTCCTGGAGGGAGAACTCTTAAGCGGGGATGGAAGGGCTTACGGCATTGAATTAATGGTAAGGAAGAACTTCGGACGCTTAACAGGTTGGGCGGGTTATACGTTGGCGCGGACAGAAAGGAAAATTAATGGAATTAACGCAGGTGCGTGGTACCCCAGCCGCTGGGATCAGACCCATAATCTGAACCTCGCTTCATTCTATGACCTGAATGATCGATGGAGTTTCTCGGCTAATTTTGTGTTCATCTCGGGAACGCCCGCTACTTTTCCAACCAACCGAATCGAATTTCAGAGTTATGTAATCCCTCTTAACTATCAAGGATCCAGGAACAATTTCCGGATTCCCAGCACCCATCGCCTGGACCTCTCAGCGCGGCTGGATGGCAAAAAGAAAGAGGGTAAAAGGTGGGAACATTATTGGGTCTTTTCGGTTTACAACGTTTACAACCGAAAGAATCCCTTCTCCATTTTCTTCCAGCAGGGTGGAATTAGACCCTTGGAGGGTATGCCAATCCAGACTCAGGCAGTCAAATTCTCGGTTGTTGGTAATTTCATTCCTTCCGTGTCATACAACTTCAAATTCTAGCCAATGCTGAGATTTTCAAGGTGGGTTCTCTTTGCACAAACAGCCTGGATACTTGGCTGCGAGGAGGTCATTGACTTGAAGCTTGAGCCTGGGCCCCCTCAATTGGCAGTGGACGGATGGCTGACCAATGAAGCGGGCGGCCAGCAAATCAGACTTACATTAACGGCGCCCTATTTCCAGAATGGCTTTGCATCCCCAGCCACGGGAGCGTCTGTGCTGGTAACCGACGATCTAAATAACCAATTCGTTTTCGAAGACCCGGGATCGGACGGAACCTATATTTGGGAACCCGATTCCACTGAGATTCTGGGCGAAATCGGAAGACAATACCTGCTGACAATAGGCTACAGTGGTTCCACCTACCAGGCTACGACCGAAATAAAGAGAGTACCTCAAATAGATTCGATTTATTATGAGTTCAGGGAGGAGGAGCTGGGCCAACCAGCCGGATACTACGCCGAGGTATATGCCCGCGACTTGGCTGGAGACGGAGATACCTATTGGATCCGATCCTACAAAAACGGCACATTTTTGAACAAACCCCAAGAGATAAACATTGCCTATGATGCTGCATTTAGCGCAGGAGGGAATTTTGATGGCAAAGTGTTCATCACTCCCATTCGCGAAGCCATCAATCGCTGGCCGGACAGCGGGGATGGCGCGGCGGACGATGACCAAGTTCCACCCTATGCCCTGGGGGACTCCATATATGTAGAACTTTTTTCTATTACCGAGGACGCTTTCTACTTCTTGTCCGAGGCCCGAATCCAAATGGACCGGCAAGGGGGGGTTGCGGAACTCTTTGCGCAGCCAATCGCTAATGTCACGACCAATGTGACAAATATTGACCCCAACGGGGAAGAAGCTGTTGGTTATTTCGCCGCATCAGCCGTTTCTTCGGAGAGTGTAGTAATTAAGTAGCCATAAAGCCGGGGCTTCAGTGATGAGTGTTTGATAGAGTGTTTGCGGTTTGGTATTCCGTTTTTCGGTTTTCGGTTTACAGGTTCGGCCCTACTTCACTACACAAGCATTTCCGATCAAGTGTCCCTGGCTATCACGCAGATAATCGGTCAAGTTGAAACTTCCTGCGCTTCTTATAATATAATCAGGTCTGCCCTCAATGATATCTGGGTTATTTATCCTTGAGATTGGCTCGATTAGTTTACGTGCTTTTATCATGGTCGATTTCAGTGGTTTAATCTCCCAAACGGTTTCGTGAAGGACAAGATTTATCGAAAGTTGATAAGTAGTCACTAGTCAGCCGCCTTTAGTCGGCAGCCCAGGGTTTTCCGGCTTTGTAGTCAATACTTTGTTCTCAATTCCCCTATTTTATCTATTATTGCTTTTTTTAAGACAAATTCTGGTCGAAGAGAATCCCTGACCCAGCTGGGCCGTATAATTAGTCTGACAGCCACTGCTTTCTCATGATCATAAAAAGTTTCCACGACCACTATGAACAGGAGCACGACTTGCAAGCGCCATGCAATTTAGAGTGGCTTGGGGATTCTGAACGGTCTAATATCATCACCTATAATCAACTAGGTTGTGCGGAAGAGCGAGTGGTAGAAGCTCCCTTGTCGCTGAAACTCACTATTTCTGGCAAAGAGTCTTTTGACCTGGGCCGCCGCAAAGTGGATGTAACCCCACAACACTACCTGCTCCTGAATCAAGGGCAGCCCTATCGTAGTATTATGGGGGAGGGAGTAAACGGTCTAACCGAATCTTTATGCATTTTCATTAAACCGGAAACCGTTAACGATGTGTTTCGAACATTGGTTACTCCTGATGACCAACTGCTGGAACCCTCGGCTCCTGAAAATGGTCAGCCGGTAGTATTCTTCCAAAAGTTATACGATCACAATCCTTTGATTTCTCCTTTACTGCTCGGTATAAGAGAATCCATAAAAAGTGATGAATTGAACCATATTTTATTAGAGGAGTTTTATCACATCCTTTTGGAACGACTCCTTCTGGTTCACAGGAATGTGCTCGGGGAAATAGAGAAAATCCCGCTCGCCCGAAAGGCAAGTCGAGTAGAGATCTATCGAAGATTGACCTGGGCGCGGGATTTTATTGATTCAGAATTCGAATCTGCTATTGGGCTAAGTCAGATTGCAGAATCAGCTTCCTTATCACCTCATCATTTTCTAAGGCTCTTTAAAGCAACATTTGGTATCACCCCTCACCAATATCTCGTCCGACGAAGACTCACCAAGGCCAGATGCCTGGTAACTAATACAGATTTACCCATATCCCAAGTGGTCCGACAATTGGGTTTCGAAAGTTTGGGATCGTTCAGCTTGTTGTTCAAAAGACATTTTGGGTCTTCACCGCTGAATCTGCGGAAGGCGGAGATCAATTCCTAGGAGCTGGGTTTTAGATTGTTGTCCGTATTCATGGTTCAAAGCGAAATCAAAAGATACTAAAAGCAGGCCAAGATCACCTTAATAGCCTAAGAAAGGGCAGTTAAGATACCTATCAATTCCGATCCGGTGTCATAAAAAAAGCCGGCTTCTGCCGGCTTTCCAATGGTCTTATTACCCAATCAAACCATAATCAACCACCCTCTCTTAGCCGTTCCATCTCCTTTTCATATTCCTTTTTGAACTTTTCATAGTCATAATCGATCTTTAACCGTTCATCGGTTGACAATCGCTCATTCATATTAGTCAGCATATCCTGACCTGAAAGTTCTATAGCTAAGTAGGATTTGTATCTTCCTTCTTTAGTAACAGTGTTCTCTTCACAAATGACCTTTGTTCCTGATAACTCCTGGTTTATTACTTCGCGCGTCAAGCTTTCAAATCGTTCTTCAACTTCCTCGGCGTTGTTGAACTCCCGAGAATTAACATAGTTATCGATCACCGCCGTAATGGTTGTGCTAACCTTCGAGGCCAACTCGGCCTTAGCGTTGCTCATAGACTTTTTCTTGGCGGTCATCTGATCCATGCTCTCACCAATGGCGTTAGCCCGAAAGAACTTGTTATTGGAGAAATACTTATCTCCCGAACACAAGACTTCGATTTTCCTCTCGGTATCAGCTGACTTGACCTTGGAGCTTTTACAGCTATATCCAAAGACCGCCAGAGTAAAAATACCAAGTGCGTAAATGAATTTTGTGGGTGACATTGTATTGGTTTTCATTTGTTTAGTTTAATAGTTGCAAATACTGTGCTAGTTTTTCAAGTCACAGAACTTCTGTAACCAAATAGGGTAAAATCTCCTTTTCCAGTTGCTCGACAGCGAGTTCATAAGCGTTTAACCCGGCTTTTTCATAAGTATCCTGACGTCCCTGAACCTTTAGCAGTTTGGAATTGTAGACCTCGGTTTTGCTCTTCAATTCGGTAATTGATATGCGGTAATTCAGGTTGGTAAGATGGAACCATTGATTGTCTGAATGAGGTGTGGTGTTCCCTTCAATTTGGATATGCAGATCAGCATCGGTACGTTCGGAGGTAAATACGAACCCATGGTCGTTCAGAAAGCTTTTCATCTTGCTTTCCAGGAAGGTTGGGCTGATCTCGGCATCCAAATTCTTTTCCGACGTTGACACGAGGATCCTTGGGCTTTGAATGTTAACAGTGACCAAGGCACTCGGGGACCTAAAGTGTTTCACCAAGGCCAAAAGGAAGTCATCGGTAGTGCTCCTTCGGGCGTAATCCAGGAGGTCGACTTTTGTTATGATCTGCTGGTTAGGGACCTTTGACCGGATACGAGTCAGGTTGAAAACGGCCACCCCATTGGCATCGGTAGTTGCCTGGCCGTTTAGCTCTCCTTTGCCAATTGCGAAGACGGCACTCAAGGTCAAAGCCGAAATGGGCTTTGAAGTTCCAGCTTGAGCAGCCATGATCTCAATGGCCCGGTCTCCTTCATCAAGTCGCTCCAGAGAAATTTTCTGCTTGTCCGCCGTTGGCGTGATCTGGCTCAATAAACTTTGCAGGCGATGGTAGATCTCATTTCCAAGATAAATTTTACCCTCTCCGTAGAATACCTGGTTGTCCTCAGTAAGATATTCCTTTAGCCCAAACAACGCCTCTAGATAATTTGCTATTGCGGCGGAAATATCTCCATTTTTCTGCGCCTGAGCTGCCCTGGTAAATCCTTTCATTGCAAGATTTTTAGCGGTCTCCCGCTTCAGTTTCTCCCGGGCATAATACATGGATTTGTCCAAGCGATACATGACCCAATATACCTGGTCGTCTTCCCAGGAATCTACCAGTTCATACCCTTCAAGGTCATTTTGTACCGACGTAGTTATGTCTGACACGTATTGCTCTTTGAATTCATCATCTTTCTCCAAAGAGGAGAGAAATGAGGTGGCGGAAATAGTAACGGTAATTTCAGATGCCAAATCCTCCAGAGCTAACTTTTTGGCATTTGCCAGATGACTTGAACTCGACTTACGGGAAGTTCCGATCCCAACATAATACTCCGAGGATGCTGGCTTTGCTTGGGTCCACTGAGGCTGTGCTCTTTTGCTACTGGTGGGTACCGGAGAGCATTTCCAAAACAAGCTTGAAATAAAGATTAACAATATAATATGAGTGGTTCGAGGATCCATACTATAAATATTCGAGTTCAAGATGCGTATCTACAGGTATCCAATGAAGTATACAAGCATGATGCCAAAGTGCTTTTGCAGCTAAGACTCTTTAATTTGGGGCTACCCTTAATCAGTCCCCGAATTATTGATAGATTTTGACGGTCATACATTTAACAAAAATGAAGGTCAATTGTGAGCATCAACCACATTTTTGGAAATTATTGAGTTTTGATTCATTCTAGATACCCAATTTAAATCGCCATTAGCCCATTAAGAAGCTCGGGTAAGTGGTTTTGGCGGATAGTAATGTGATGCCTGCCTCGAGCACATTACCTCCGGTAAAATAGACTATATTAGACTCCCAAACGACATCAGCTCTAATGAAAAGTTTGAAGAGCCGGCTCAAAGAAGGAGAAATTCTTCACGGCTGTTGGCTGAACCTGGCCAACACAGTAACTAGCGAAATAGTCGGGCAGGCCGGCTTCGACTGGGTGTTGATCGATCTGGAGCACGGGGTTGGGACCGAATCTGAGGCCCTGCATCAAATACAGAGCCTGGCTAGCGGGACTGCAATACCCTTATTCAGAGTAGAGAGCAGTGCCCGGCAAAGAGTATATAGGATCCTGGACCTTGGACCACAGGGAATCATGTTCCCGCAAATACGAAACGAGGTAGAGGCCAAAATTGCGATCCAGGGGATGAAATATGCTCCCGATGGGGGGCGTGGCATGGCCACTATGACCCGGGCTACCAAATTTGGGAAAAACATCCCGGACTACCTTGAAAACGTGACCAAAGATTTACTTGGAATCATCCAGATCGAGACTCCAGAGATACTGAGCCACCTAGATCAAGTGGCACAAGTAGACGGAGTTGACATCCTTTTCGTAGGACCCAATGATCTTTCAATGGGATTGGGAATCTTCAAGCAGTTCGATAATCCCAAATTCAAGCAGGCGATGGAAGCCACTGCTCAGGCCGCAAATAAAGCGGGTATTTGGTCCGGAATATTACTACAGAGGCTGGAAGATTATCACTACTATCGAGATCTGGGATTTCAATTCCTGGCCTTCGGCTCAGACGCCGGCTTTGTAAGCTCCGGAGCTAAAAGCGCCGCCGATTCTCTGAAGGAATACCGGGATCAATCTTAAGGCCGTAGAAGGTACCTCGTACAAATCCAACCCACAGATAAGGTGACAGCATGTGACTTAAGATCTCACCTGAAAGAGCCAAATTCTAGACTTTCGACCATTCAATTGTCAGTTTTGCATGGGATAAAAAGACCGAATTGAGTATTTGCAACCAAACCTCAAACTACTCGTTTTGACCGCAATCGATGACCTTGAAATCCTTTTTCGGGAGCACCATGCGGTCCTTACCCGAACAGCCTATTACATACTGAAGGATCAAGAAGTTTCCCGTGACCTGGTTCAAGACCTGTTCATCAAGCTTTGGTCGGACAAAGACAAGTTGAGGGATGTGCGGAATTTGAAAGGTTATCTTTTTACCTCCATTCGAAATCTGAGCCTCAACCACCTGGAAAAAGTTTCCCGGGAAAAGCAACGAAGTGGGTATTTCCTGGAATTAGTGTTTTTGGATGGTTATGACCCGTTTAACGACTCCACGGATGGTCTTGCCAAACTGGAAATTGAGATCTCGAAGGCTGTTTCGCAACTACCTACACAATGTCGTCTAATTTTTACCCTTAACAGATTCGAAGGTTTAACCACTGAGGAGATCGCCCAATACTTCAACCTTTCGAAAAGAACCGTTGAGACCCAGGTTTCGAAGGCTTTGAAAATCCTGAGACAAAAAGTACAAAGTCCTAGGTAGAGGGTACAAAGTGACCTGGGACGGGAGCAAATAGAATCCGTAGGGGCAGAACCTCCCAGTATACGGCCAATGTTGAGTTGCATTGGCAGCCGCAAACCGAAAAACGGTAAAACGGACTACGCACAGTCACGAATAACTATAATTCTCTTTAATCAATTTTCAATTTATTCCAAAACCAATACGTGTAAACGCCGATTTAATTGTCTTAGAGTAAAATACCGGGACTATGAGCCATAAAGAACTGATTGATTTATTAGCCAAACGATTGTCAGGGAACATTTCTCCTGAGGAACAGCAAGAATTAAATGGCCTGCTCCAGGATGCGGACACGACCAAGGTCGAGCAGCAGGTCGACCAAATGTGGAGAGACACTGCCAATCTGCGGCCTGGCTGGAATCTGGACACCCATGCGGAATGGTCAAAACTTAAATCCAGAGTACAGAAAACAGACCAAACCAATCAAGGTTCCGGGAGGCTGATCAATCTGCGATTTGGACTTCAAATGGCCGCAGCCATAGTAGTTTTAATCGGGATCGGCGTGGGAGTTTACCTTGGGATCTATACGGAGTCTACCGTTGAATTTCGAACATCACAAAATCAAAGAACCCAGGTTATACTTCCAGACGGCTCGCAAGTATGGCTTAATCAGAGTAGCGTGTTATCCTATAGATCTGGATTTGGCGAGCAAGATCGGAAGGTTAACCTAATTGGTGAAGCGTTCTTCGAAGTTCAAGGGGATCCTGATCGCCCGTTCAAAGTTATTACAAGAGGTGTCAAGACGGAGGTTCTCGGCACGTCATTTAATTTGAAGGCTTATGAAGATCTCGCCAGCGTCGTGCTCACTGTTAAATCCGGAACAGTGTCTTTTGCCTCGATCCAGGCCCAGGATCGCATAAGTATTTTGGAGGCCCAATCGTCGGCCATTTTTAATCGCGCCACCGGTGAAATAACCAAGATAGCCGATAACAATTCCAATTCTACCGCCTGGAGGAGTAGAAAATTGGAGTTCAATAACACTCGCCTGAAATCAGTTTTGCCTATTCTCGAAGAGTATTTCGGGGTTAAGATCAAAACATCAACTCCAAGAATTCTGAATTGCCAGATCACCACCAAGTCGATGACCCAACCCTAACCGAAGTGCTGGAGGTAATCTCCATGACACTGAATCTCACCAATAGGATGCAACAGGATCAATATATGCTCACTGGATCCGGTTGCGAATAAGTCATTAAGTCAAAAACTCAAAACAAAATGAATCGCAAGCCTTTACTCCTTTTTAGTTGCCTATTGATCTTGACGAACAGTTGGGCCCAGTCGGTTTTGGATAGATCTCTGACCCTCTCCTATTCAGATGTTCCACTTGAAGAGATTTTATCGGATTTGGAGCAATCGGAGGGAATCAAATTCTCCTATAGCCCCAGCCTAATACCTGTGCAGGAAAAAATTAGCATCGAAGTTGTTGATGCTACTCTGGCCCAAACTCTGGATCAACTATTTGAAACATTCCCAGTAAAATACGTGGCCATGGACTCTCGGATAATCCTGAAATATGCTGAATTGGAGCAGACAGTAAGAGGAACCGTCAAGGACAGGGATAGCCAATCTCCGGTGATTGGTGCAAATCTAGTTGTGGTGAACAGTGATCCGCTGATTGGAGCGAGTACGGATCTCAACGGCAAATTCAGAATAGAGAATGTACCAGTGGGGCGGTATATCCTGAGGGTCAATTACTTGGGATATGAAAGCCTGGAATTTCCGATACTGGTGGGCACTGGCAAGGAAACTGTTCTGAACCTGGGGGTGGTTGAATCGGTGGTAAAAATGCGGGAACTGGTGATTAAATCCACTGCTCCTGGTGCCCAACCGGTCAATGATCTGGCCGTAGTAAGCGCACGCTCTTTTACTCCGGAAGAAACCAAAAGATATGCGGCCGGAATTGGTGATCCAGCAAGGCTTGCCCTGGCCTACCCTGGAGTTACTGTTGGCGAGGATGGCACTAATGAAATTATCATACGAGGGAACTCACCTCGCGGCTTGCTCTGGCGCCTGGAAGGGGTAGAAATCCCTAGTCCAAATCATTTTTCAGCTGAGGGAGCTTCCAGCGGAGGAATTAGCATGCTTAATACTAACGTAATGTCCCGATCTGATTTCTTCACCGGAGCGTTTCCGGCCCAGTATGGAAACGCGCTATCAGGAGCTTTTGACATTTTCTTTAAGAAAGGTAATAACGAGAAGCGAGAGCACACTTTTCAAGCCGGGTTCCTGGGACTGGAATTAGCTACTGAAGGGCCTTTCAAAAAGGGGGGAGAATCTTCCTATGTATTAAATTATCGATATTCTACCCTAGCGGTGCTGGATAAATTGGGGCTGCCAGTCCAAGAGGAGGGCGAAAGTAACGTTTTCCAGGATCTCGCTTTCAAAATGTACCTCCCAACCAGGAAATTCGGGAATTTCACGGTCTTCGGAATGGGTGGCGCAAGTGAATTCAAAGCCGTTACAAACAATTTCTTTGAACTGGAGACCTACGATATGGGAGTTGTTGGAGTGACCAATCAATATCCAATCAACTCTTCCACCTTCGTAAAGACCACAGTATCCTGGACCGGCAGCCGCACCAAGGATGATATTATTTATGAATTCCAGACTGATACTAGCCAGGTCCAAACTATATCCACCTTCAAAAAAAGCTTTGCTGCTGTTTCGTCTTCTGTTTTCAAGAAAGTCAATGCCCAGCACTTTCTGGAGGGAGGTCTTATTTACCGCGGCCTCGGGTACAACTATTCCAGCGCAACTACGAATTCTTTTAATACTGAGCCCTTCACAGATTTTGAGAGATTCAACGACGAAGGAAATTCCGCGTCTATACAGGCCTACGGAACCTGGAAATACCGTATGGCCGACAATCTGTCTCTGATTACAGGCCTGCATACGATGCATTTTCGGTTTAATAGCGAGACTTCAGTGGAGCCGAGAGCGGGGCTCAAATGGCAATTCACACCTACTCAATCCTTCAATGCCGGCTTCGGATACCACAGCAGGATTGAGTCACTTGAGTACTACTTGGGTAATTTTATCAATCCCGACGGAAGCACAACCCAACACAACCGTGGCCTGGCTTTGACCAAGGCCCGTCATTATGTTCTGGGATATCAACAGCAGTTAACTGCTAAGACCTTTCTCCGCCTTGAAGGATATTATCAAGACCTCTATGACGTACCTGTCCTAGCCGATGTTGAAGCCCCCCCGTTTGCTTCCATTCTTTTCTCCGATGACTATACGGTTGACCCAGTCACTAACAACGGTATCGGTCAGAATTACGGGATTGAAGTGTCCCTGGAAAGATCTTTCGCTAACGATTATTATTTTCTGATAAATGCGGCCGTGTTTGAATCCAAGTATACTGCCCAAGATGGAATTGAGAGGAATACTCCTTACAACGGTCATTTCAATTCCAACATGGTGGCTGGTAAGGAATTCAGGGTTGGCCGGGCCGCTAAGAACAATATCGTGGGCATTAACATTAAAAGTCTGTGGGCTGGTGGAAAGCGGTACTCCCCGATCGACCTGGAGGCCTCGATTGAGGAAGGACAAACCGTTCGTGACCTCAGCAATGCCTTTGAATCACAATATCCGAATTACTTCCGGCTCGATTTACAGCTCAACTATCGCAAGAATAAGCCCAAGATCACTACCGAATGGCGACTGGACATCCAGAATCTGACCAATCGGGAGAACATCTTTTTCGCCTTTTACGATTCGAATTCCCAATCTATCCAGTACGAATACCAGTTAAGCTTAATCCCGGTTTTGAGCTACCGGATCGAGTTCTGACCAGACTAGATTTTCTCATCGGCCGTTCGTCCTTGTTTCTTGTGTGGTTTAGCTCCAAACCACACAGCAAGGGGACATTTAATTGAGGTCTAAGAGCCAAACATTAAACCTTGAACTTTATAACTTTGAACTCCCGTAAGGGCAGGCCCTGTAGTACAATGGATAGTATGTGGGTTTCCGGAACCTAAGATCCAGGTTCGACTCCTGGTGGGGCTACCAGACTGAATTGGACCTCGTCCCACTTCACGGATTTTAGAATATCGAATAATGAACACCGATTGTTGAGGTGTGTACGTCCCTGATATAGGTTGACCACTTTTTAAACGATCGACTTATATGAAAGCAACCCAAAAAGCCATTCGAAAGAAGCGAGTATTCAGTGATGAATTGAAGCGGGCCATTGTTACGGAATTTGAAAGTGGAAAGTACAGTGTCCCTCAACTGGAGAAACTTCATGGGATCAACAACGCGAACATTTACCGTTGGATCTACAAATTCTCTACCTTTAACGAGAGAGGCTATCGAATTCTGGAGATGAAAAAAAGCACTACATCAAAGGTTAACGATTTAGAAAAACGGATTAAGGAGTTGGAACGTGTGGTAGGTCAAAAACAGATCAAGATTGATTATTACGAAAAGATGATCGATCTGGCCAAGGAGGAATTGGATATCGATCTGAAAAAAAACTTCGACACCCCACAATCAACTGGTTCCGGAAAAACCAAAGGAAAGTAAATTTCTCGATGAATCAGCTCTATCGTGCCATAGGAATCAGCAAACAGGCAATACATCAGTATGCAACCAGGCAAGCTGTCTTTGATCAAAAGGTAGAACAGCTGGTCCTGGAAGCTGATGGGATACGCCAGGAACATCCTGGTTGTGGGGTGGAAAAAATGTACCGGACCTTAAAACCCGGATTTATCGGCAGAGATCGCTTTGTAGACCTTTTAATGAGTCTTGGTTACCGTTTGAGAAGAGCCAAGAACTATAAACGAACTACCCGGGCTTCGAAGCTTTATTATCCAAACCTGATCAAAGGATTTGAACTAACGTCTCCTTCAACGGTCTGGCAATCAGACATCACCTTCATAGAAGTGGGAAACCGGTTTTATTACGGGGTCTTTATTCTGGATGTCTATACCCGAAAAATAGTAGGCTACCAGGTATCGGATCATATGCGGGCTACAGCGAACGTAAAGGCATTGCTCATTGCCTTGAAAGATCATCCCCCTCCCCGGATCCATCATTCCGACAGAGGAGGTCAATACATCTACGAAGAATATGTAGACCTACTAAAATCCAACCGATGTGATATCAGCATGGGGCTAACCGCTCAGGATAATGCGTATGCAGAGCGCTTTCACAGGACCTTGAAAGAAGAATATTTGCATTACTGGAAGCCGACCAATTTCTATCAACTGAAAAGGTATGTCAAAAGAGCGGTTGACCATTATAATCAAAAAAGAACCCATGAAAACTTAAACGATGTTTCACCCATGGATTTTGAAAAGGACTGGTCCTTGTTGCCAATTAACCGAAGACCTTCATTGTCCATATTTAATGATGAATTATTAACCAAAAGTGGTCAACACTAATCAGGGATCTTCAGATCACTTGTCGGATCAACGGTTACCATGTCATTACTTACCGTCACCGCCAGAGAGGTAACGTCTAACACTTCGACATCAGAATTATCACTTAATTTCTTGATCGTGATATTCCCAGCTCCAGCCTGAACGGATTCATCAAAATCAATGACCAAATTGGCGGCGACCGACACATTGGCTGTTTCATCCATCGGCGAAAGCGCGGATATTACGGGATCCGTGAGATCGACCGTCGTAAAATTCCAGGTGGTATTATCTGAAATCCCGGCAAAGGTATTTCCAGCCAGATCCTCTATGGCAGTATTATCAATTTGCACATATAGATCCTCATCATCAGGGAGGTCGCTGCTCGGATTGACAGTCACTATCGCATTGCTGACTGTCACCGCCGGAGAAGCAACGTCTATTGCTTCCACCTCAGAATCATCACTGGATTTTTTGATGGTAATATTCCCAGAACCGGTTTGAATATTTTCATCAAAGGTGACCTCCAGATTAGTGCTCACAGCAACGTTCATCGCCCCGTCCAATGGCGTTAGCATCGTTGTCTCCGGGTCTTTCCAGAATATCAACCCAAAGTCAGTTCCTGATCCGGTAAAATCGTAGGGAGAACTGACGGGGACCGCTTGTCCCGATCCCCAAATCCCTTTGGCAATTGCCACGCTGGTTCGGCCCACACCGTCACTAGTATTTATCCATTTTACAAAATCATCCATGGCGCTAGTGTTGGCAAACGAGTTCGTGTTATAAAGGCCTAAATCGGCACCTGCCTCGTCCAAACCGGTTAAACCACCTCCCGCCCCGGTGAATGAAAGAGTAACCGTGGCACCAGCGGCCAGATTAAGGCTGCCGCTCGTAACTGTTAGATTCGTGTTGTTACTTAATTGAGCGTACCTGATTAGCGAGCAGAACCAGTAGGATGAGATATCAATGGTCATATCGCCGAAATTCTTGATAGTAACTTCCTCGGTTAAGGCGTTAACCTGCAAAAGCCTTGGGATCCCTTGAGATCGAGCTGTGTTGATACTTACCATGGCAAGAAGGAAAGCCAATAATAAGTAGTAGTGCGTATTTTGCGATTTCATATTGTCCAGAGTCCGATGATCTTAATGACCCTAAAAGCATCCCTAAAAGCATTAGGAGTCAACATGAGTTGCAGCCCGGCGTGAGAGAGAATTAGGAGTGGTAGATACCTAAGAAACATAAAAAATACCAACAATGTTTCAATTCCAATCCTCGTTTCCTGGTTCTGGATATGATATGGTTACCCGAGTTTATTTGGGTTGCAGGTTTCTAGATCGTAGTCTCAAAACCCTGCGTTCTCAAGTAGTGCTTCTAGCAATACTAAAAAGGTTGAAAATTGAGTATTGAATAAATAAGATTCGAGATGGAAATTCAGCCATCACATCATTATACTCTTGACTCCCGGTCTCTGGTAAGCTGTCAAGCTGATCCATGATAAGAGCCGATAAGCTGACAGCCTGATCCCCGAATAGCTCTCCGTATTTACGGAAAGATACCCAGCTCCATATAGTTCAATGCGATCTTGTCAATTGCGTCGGCAAAGGCGGCGGTTCTCAGGTCGGGGATTTTCTTCTCATTCTTTAACTCAGTGATTTCCCAGTATGACTTGATCATGATGTCCTCCAAACCCGACCGTACCAAATCGGCCTCGCTGGCACCCATGATCAAATTCTGGCGCATCTTGAAATTTAAATTGGTATCGCTGGTCTCCTCCATAGCTTCTACGAGGCGTTCATTGTTGAGCTGATTGTATCGTTTGGTAATCTTGCCAAAAGAAACCCTCGAAATATTTTTGAGCCATTCAAAGTAGGAAACGGTCACGCCCCCAGCATTTAAGTACAGGTCAGGAATCACTAGGGCTCCTTTTTTCAAAAGTATTTTTTCAGCTTCCGCAGTAACCGGGCCGTTGGCGGCCTCCGCTATGATCTTTGCCTTGACATTCTTGGCATTGAGGCCTGTGATCTGATTTTCCAGGGCCGCGGGAACCAAAATATCGCAATCGTATTCTAACAAATCGTTACCATTCTCGATATTTTGGCAATCTGGGAATCCCAAAACTGAGCCGGTCTCCTTCCGGTGCTCCAGCAACTCCTCCACCTCAATCCCTGCCGGGTTATAGACACCTCCCTCGCGCTCCGCAATACCCACAACCACTGCTCCATCCTTCTGGAGAAAGTTGGCGGCATGATATCCCACGTTACCAAGGCCTTGCACAATGATCTTCTTACCGCTAAGCCCTAAAGGCAGATCCAGACGGTTCATGTCGCCCATTACATTAACAGCCTCACGCAGGCCAAAATACACACCCATTCCAGTAGCCTCAGTCCTTCCCCTAATGCCATGTTGAGAAATGGGTTTGCCGGTTACGCAACCAAGACCGTTGACTTCATTCTGATTAAAGGTGTTGTACGTATCTGCTATCCAGGCCATTTCCCGAGAACCGGTCCCATAATCTGGAGCCGGGACATCCAGGGCTGGACCAATAAAGTTCTTTTTGATCAGCTCGGAAGTATACCTCCTGGTAATATTTTCCAGCTCCTCAATTGAATAATCCGAGGGCTCAATTCTTACACCTCCTTTTGCGCCCCCAAACGGCACGTTTACCAGGGCACATTTGAAAGTCATCAGGGAGGCCAAAGCCGATACCTCGTCCTCAGAGACGAAGGAGCTATATCTGATACCTCCTTTTGAGGGTACCTTATGGTGAGAGTGTTGCACCCGGTAGGCCTCTATGACCTCGTACCTACCCTTTCCTTTTCGGATAGGAAAATTGAAGCGATAGATACTGTTGGGGGTTTTTATTTGACTTATTAGTCCTTTAGGATGATCGGTGAATTTGGCTGCCCGATCTACGCTGTCACTAACCTCCTTAAAGAATTTGAAGTTGCTTACGGTCATCAGAGTCCATTTTGGTGTTAGAATTTAGTATTATTTTTCAAATATTAAACCTCACGGAGCTCTCGTGGTGGTCTATTATTAGTAAAGTACCCGGAAGCGTATAGTGTGATCGATGCTTTTGAGATTTTTGATTACCTTTTGGTCGTAAGCCTTATCGATGTCAGTAATCACGTAACCGATCGTCTCGTTGGTCTTCAGATATTGCCCCAGGATATTAATGTTGTGGTCGGCCAGTACGTGATTGATCTGGGCCAGGATCCCGGGAACATTGTAGTGTAGATGAATGATCCGGTGGGCCTCTTCCCAGGGGGGTAGTTGAAGATTAGGGAAGTTCACACTTCCGGTAGTGCTGCCGGTATTTACATATCTGATTATCTTCTCCGGCACAAATCGGGCAATTTGACCCTGGGCCTCCTCGGTACTTCCTCCCAAGTGGGGCGTCAATATAGTGTTGGGTAGTCCAGTGACTTCCGTCACGAATTCGGACTGCGAAGTCTTTGGCTCTTCAGGGAAGACATCCAGGGCAGCTCCCTTGACTTTGCCAGTTTCCAGGGCTTTCCTTAATGCTCGCAGATCAACGAGGTTTCCTCTACTCAAATTGATAAAAACCACGCCATGCTTCATTTTCTCAAATTCGGCCTCGCCGATCAAGTGATTATTTCGCGAGCCGCCGAATACATGTAGGCTCACAATATCGGAAATAGCCAATAGTTCACCCAGGGATTCACAGGCGATTGCATTGCCTAACGCGGGACGATCAGCCAGGTCAAAATAGTATACTTCGATCCCAATGGCTTCGGCCAGTACCGAAAGCTGCTGACCAATATTGCCATATCCCACAATACCCAGCTTTTTCCCTCTGATCTCATGACTGTCAACGGCGCTTTTGTGCCAGATGCCCTGGTGCATCTTGATGATCTTATCTGGCAGATTACGCACCAGCAGAATAATGTTGCCCAAGGCCAACTCCACAACCGAACGGGTACTACTGAAAGGTGCATTGAAGACCGGTACTCCTTTCTTTAGGCATTCTGTCAGATCAATTTGGTTGGTCCCAATTCCGAAAACTCCCACAGCCAACAATCTCTCGGCAGTATCCAAAACTCGCTTGGTCAAAAACGTCTTAGAGCGGATACCTAGAATCGATACCTTTCTGACCTTACTAGCCAGTTCCTCCTCCTTGAGGCCTTTAGGATGTACCTCGACGTCATAGCCTTCCTCTTGTAGAGTTTTGATGGCATCCGGGTGGACATTCTCCAGTAATAAGACTTTTATTCGATTCTTGGGGTAGGAGAGTACAGTGTTCAGATTTTGAGTGTAGAGGTATTCGTCCAGGCTGGGAGCTTCACCATCGGCTTTTTCTAATAGATTCTCCCTTTTTACATTTTCAGTGAATGCATAGAATTTGTGAGCCAAGCCAGCCTCTTTTATTTCGTAATCAGTGTGACCATCCCCAATGACGTGCACTTCGCCGGTTAACCCCAATTCGGTCAGCTTTTGGGCCTTGCCATTGTTTTGGCTTAGCGGGTTTTTGGCATCAAATCCGATTATGTTTCCTGCATCGTCATAGTGGAAGGTATTGGCATGTACATTTTCTTTCTTAACCCCGTACTGGGTTACTATGGGGAGGATAAACTCCTTGAATCCGTTAGATATGATTAAAATCCGGTCGGAGTGCTTTTCAAAGAATTCCTTATTCCGCTTAATTGACTTGGAGACTTTGGTTTTGAGCGCTTCAATTAGGGGTTCGAGGTGATCGCGGTGACCCTTCAAAAGATCTATTCTCTGCTCAAGGGATTCCCGAAAAGTAATCTCACCTTCCATAGCGCGGTGGGTGATCTGTTTAATCTCTGCTAAGGCAGGATTTAGTTCCGATCTTCCATGCAACGAAATCTTTACCATCTCTTCCAGGGCTTCTACCTGGGTAAAGGTGCTGTCAAAATCGATCACGAAGTATTTTTCCTTCGTCGCGGTGGTTTCTCCCATGATCAAGAAATTATCAGGCTGCAAAGGTAGGGAAAAGGGAGTTTAAAGTTTCAAATTCAACGTCTCAAGTTGTCCGTAATTTCCAATCCTCAATTCTCAAGATTCCTTATTCCACATTCTATATTCAGGGTTTTATCTTAAATTCGATCAAAATAAGAAACGGTGCAGAGGTCTCAATTCAATTTCCTCTATTCTGGTCTGCTGACATTCGGGTTTTGTTCTTTGGCACTCGCTCAAGGGAGCGAATATGAAATTGATGTCAATGAGACCACCGGCTTCACAGTGACGGGCACCTCCACTCTAAGTGACTGGACCATAGAGGTCCGCAAAATTGGCGCCCGACCCACGGTTCTGGGGGTTTTGGAGGCTTCGGCAACAACTGTTGAAAATTTCTATTTCTTCGCATCGGTGGAAGACCTGGACGGTGGACGCGGTGCGAGCATGAATGAGAAGATCAGGGTGACCTTGAATTCAGAAGAATTTCCATTGATTGAGTATCGGCAAACCAAACCGGCCATTATAAGCCCCGGACAAACGGAGCATTCAGGTTTGCGCATTATGTCCGCAGGAGACTTGGCAATAGCCGGTGTTTCCAAACCAATTGAATTGGAACTCGTAGGCAGAAAGGAAGCAAATGGGTCCCTAATACTGCAAGCACAAAAGGATATGAAGTTTTCGGAACTCAACCTTGAGCCCCCCTCAGCGATGTTCGGGCAGATAGTCTGCGGAGATGATATTCAGGTAAATATTATATTGCACTTAAATCCCATCAACCAAAATTGAAGGTTAGTAGAGTGCTGCTAAAAGGTTTCCCATTTTCAATGATATTTTCCATTGTGGCCATTTACTGGAGTTGCAGTCCAAATGTCTCCAAACAAGCGACGGCCATCTCTGGATCCAGTGCGGGATCGGTGAATGAGCCTACTCCTGTGGTGATCGAGCGTAACATTCCCGGTACCGACGTCTCGTTTCAAATGGCCCTGATTCCGGGGGGGCAATATTTTATGGGCAGCTCCGAACTGGAATTGAACAGGGAAGGGGACGAGGGGCCACAGGTTAATGTGAAACTTGATTCATTTTGGATCGGGGTACATGAAGTGAGATTTGAGGAATATCAGGTGTTTCGCGAAAAAGAATTGGATCGGCCACCAGAGGGAAAAGGGAGCACCTGGAATGCTGACGCAATCAGCAGGCCCAGCCCCCCGTACGAAGACCCCACTTTTGGAATGGGAAATAGGGGCTTTCCGGCGGTAAGTATGACCCAGTTTGCTGCCCTTCAATATTGCAAGTGGCTATCCGATAAATCGGGCAAATTCTATCGGCTTCCCACCGAGGCCGAATGGGAGTATGCGTGTAGGGCGGGAACCACGGCCACATTTCATTTTGGGAATGAATCCGGCCTCGCGGAAGATTATGCATGGCACTCCGGTAATAGCGAAGAGAGTTATCATCGGATCGGCACCAAGAAACCCAATCCATGGGGCCTTTACGACACCCATGGAAATGTCTCAGAATGGACCATGGACCAATATGATGCCAAATTCTATCAAAAACTTGCTGACCAATCCGACGTGCACAACAATCCTTGGGCGAAGCCTGCAAGCTTGCATCCCAGAACAGTGAGGGGCGGAAGTTGGGCGGACCCGTTGGTTCATCATCGCTGTGCAGCACGCATAAAGTCAAGCCTGAAATGGAAGGAGCGTGACCCGCAAATTCCCAAAAGCTTTTGGTGGAATACGGATTCGCCGTTTGTGGGCTTCAGATTGATGAGCCCGAAAACTCAACCGAGCCCGGCCGAAATAAAGGCATTTTGGGCCTTAGTGCTTGGAGGTTAAAATGTATATTTAGATGAGTAATAATTCCTAATAATCATGGATGAACAAAAGCAAAATCGAAGAGAATTCATGCGAAACTCCTCCATCGCGGTTGGAGGAGCCATGCTCAGTACATTGCCGATAGATGCAAGTGCCTATGGCGACGGAGATGATATCATCAGAGTGGGCCTTATCGGTTGCGGCGGCAGGGGAACCGGTGCGGCGGTTCAGGCGCTTTCTACCAAGCAGAATGTGAAATTGGTAGCAATGGCCGATGCTTTCCGCGATCGCCTGGACTCCAGTTACTCCAACATCAAGTCCGAGCTCGATAATAACGAAGTGGATCCGACCAGGTTGGCCGTGGCCGAAGACCAAAAATTTGTGGGCTTTGACGCCTACCAAAAAGTGATCCCCGTGGTGGATGTGGTGATCCTTACTACACCTCCAGGCTTCCGTCCCATGTGTTTTGAGGCGGCTGTAAATGCCAACAAACATGTATTCACCGAAAAGCCCATGGCCGTAGATGCTCCGGGGGTCCGAAAGGTGTTGGAAGTAGCCCAAAGGGCTAAGGAAAAGAAACTCAACGTGGTAGTTGGATTGCAGCGACATTACCAAACCGTCTACCGCAACTGGATTGATCAGATCCATCAGGGGGCCATTGGTGACATCACCTCTGGTAATGTTTACTGGAATAGTGCGGGGGTTTGGGTTCGCGAGCGTCAACCAGGGCAAACCGAGATGGAATACCAAATGCGGAACTGGTATTACTTCAACTGGCTGTGCGGCGATCATATTACTGAACAACACATTCATAATTTAGATGTGGGAAACTGGGTGAAGCAAGGCTATCCAGTTTCGGCTCAGGGAATGGGTGGACGTGAAGTTCGAGTAGGCCCTGATTACGGGCAAATTTTCGACCATCATTTCGTTGAATTGGAATATCAAGACGGCTCCAAGATATTTAGTCAATGCCGACATATCAAAGGCTGTCTGCACCGGGTGACTGAAGGATTCATGGGTACTAACGGCTCAGCGCCCAAGCCCGGGCTACTGCTCAACAAAAACGGCAACGTGGTTATGGATCACGATGATAAGAATGACCCCAATCCTTACCAGGTCGAGCATGATGAACTGTTTGCCGCCATTGCTAAGGGTGAATACAAGTATGCTGATGCCGAAAATGGTGCTAACAGCACCATGACTTCCATTCTGGGTAGAATGGCCACTTATTCAGGCCAATTAGTGAAATGGGATGAGGCGATCAACTCCGGAATAAGTTTGATGCCGCCAAAGCTGGCATGGGATGCAAATCCTCTGATCTTGCCAGGGGAGAATGGATTATACCCGGCTGCGATACCAGGCGTCACAAAAGCGGTTTAGGGCCATAGATAGTTGGTCGGAAGCTGCGCCGAGTAGTTTACTGCTCAATATGAAGCAATCCCTCTTTGCCGGATGCTTTTTCTTAATTCTTGAAGGTCTAAATGGGCAAGAATTAAGTCGATACGAATATCAGCATCCACAAATGGGGACTCTTTTTCGAATTGTTCTCTACGCGGAAGATTCGGCCCTGGCCAGGCATGCTGCCAGTAAGGCATTTGCCAGGATCGATGAGCTGAATTACAGGCTCAGCGACTATCTGTCAGAGAGTGAGTTGAATCAATTGTCGTCCACTGCCGGCTCAGGCAAATGGGTAACGGTTAGTGGTGATCTGTGGCAAGTTCTGGACTTCAGCATTGTGGTTGGCAAAGCCAGCAGAGGGGCCTTCGACATTAGCATAGGGCCCCTAAGCATTTTGTGGAGAGAAGCTTTCTGGAAAAAGGAATTCCCTCAAGAAGCGGTTTTGGAGAAGGCACGGGGCTTGGTCGATTATCAAAATATCAGCTTGGATCGCGGATCGCGACGGGTAATGCTCTCCCAACGGGGTATGAGATTGGATTTGGGTGGCATTGCCAAAGGTTATGCTTTGGACGAGGCAATGCTTGTCCTCCAGGAATCCGGAATAGATATAGCCTTGGTCGATGGGGGAGGTGATGTGCTCGCCGGTGAGGCTCCACCAGAAGAGGACAGTGGCTGGAAGGTCCTCTATCAGAAATATGGTTCTGATGGTCAACTATCCTGGAACTCATTATGGCTAGAGAATCAGGCAATAGCCACATCCGGGGACCATTATCAGTTCTTGGAATGGAATAATAGACGCTACTCCCACATTATTGACCCCAGAACAGGGTTGGGTTTGACTAGCCGTCGCCTGGTGACAGTGGTTGGGCCTTCGGGTATAATCGCCGATGCTTTGGCCTCGGCATGTAGCATAATGGGGGATGAGCAACGCGAGAAGGTACTGCAGCAATTCCCCGAAGTATCTGTCGAAATCGCAAGCGCACATAACAGAGAATTCAAGTAGTCGATAATGAGCTGGCACTGAGTGACGCCTGACTAGGACGTAACGAAGGGGCTAAGTGCTTAATACCAAGTACTTATTACTCTCATAATCTTAACGTGAGTTCGACAATAAGGAATGATTAAAGAGCGAGAAAGAGTTGACCGGTGTCCTGGTAGTTCAATTTGATTGAGGGCTTTTTTTCGCAAAAGTTGTAAGCGATTAAAGCCGAGAAAAGGTTGGTAAGGAAATTAGTTGGGCTCCTGTGCCTGGAGTGTTCAATCTGGAAGATGTTTTTAAGTTGATCAATGATAGTCTCACAAATAGCCCTTTTACGGAGCATTATAGCATCCATGATGGGGGTTAAGGATGAGGACTTCATATTGCGTTTGAGTTTGGTTATCAGATGGACTCCGCGGAAGAACAGATTTTTAAAAAGTTCCTTACTGATGTAGCCTTTATCACCAAAGAGCTTTCCGAATAATTTCTTAATAAACCGTTCAATTTTAAGAGGCTTTCTGTCATCCACATTGCCCGGTGTGAGCATAAAATCGATGATTTCACCCGTATCAGCAGTGATAAGATGGAGCTTAAACCCGTAGAACCATCCGATGGAACAATGGCCTCTTTTAGCTAACCCTTCAAATACTTTATGGTTATGGATCCGTCTGTTATGACAGACCCTTAACGGAGTGCTGTCTATAAAACTTATACCTGTACACTGTCCAGTCCCTTGTGTTTTCAGATAAATAGCCATTGGCAGAAGACTTCCACTACAAAGTTCTACCATTCGGTTATAGCTTACCACATCAGGAAAGAAGGAGCGCAAGTGGCCACAAACGTATGTGTTGTAAAAGGTCTTGAAATTTCGATATCCTGAGATCTGGAACAAGACCTGTATAGTCATTACTTCGGATAAAGAAAGCTTACCAGGTTTGTTGCGCTTTTTACTTCCCAGCAATCTTTTTTCCAATTTTGGGACAAAATCCAGACAAAAATCGTCAATGGAACAAAAAATTTCAGTAATTTTAGTAGCAGTTAACATAGGTAGAAATATTAGTTATTTTGTTGATTGTCAATGACTTAATATACTAATTTTCTGCCTTTTTTCTATCAATAAACTACTCTATTTTATATCGAACTCACGTTAATCTTACCAATTAAATGTATACTGATACTTCAATAGTATCGCCCGTTGATCAGTGCCCGGCAGAGGGGGACTCTCTCTAAAGCGGTCCGAATTCCTGCCCTCGTTGTATACCACAAAAAGATCATGTCCCTCCTTCGGATTGAACCTCAATCGCGCATTTCCTATCATGATCTCGTCGGCGCTATGGTATTGGACAAACAGCGAAAGCGACCATATGAGATCAAACATTACGAGAGTTCTCAGGCTAGCCAAATGGGCAATGAATTTCTGATCTCGCTTCGGAAGATTTACGTAGTTGTACTCGTATCCCACTGCAATTTCCAGTGACGATGAGACATTCCAGGTAGGAGTTACTGTAAGGCTTGCATTGTGGCCGTCATAGAATTGGCCTCCACGGAACCTCCCCCTTGCCCAAATCGGCTTATTGTTGGCAGTTTCGAACCGGAACGCGCCGCCGTAATATTCATAAAAGCCCGCTGGAATGAAGGCGTCGTCATTTTCGGAAAAGTCGAAGTCCTCGTCTACGTTCTCCACGAAGCGCCTAAACCCGAATCTCCCGGAGAATCCATTTTTCAGGGAGAGCACATATGACGGCCCTATTCTCGAACTTTGACTGCGTCCGTCAGGATTGTTCAAAAAGATTTCGGATTCCCAAAGTAGCCGATGGTTTAAGAGTTTCCCATTTCCTTCAGGTATCCACCCGTACCAGATCTCATTCCCAAATCGAGTGTAGTCCTCCCTCAGTTCAAAGCCCATTTCAGGATTGTAATCTCTTCCAGCCCCAGAAACCGATAGATTGTAACCAAAGCCCCTGAAATTGCGCTTCTCCCAGTTAACCCGGTACCTCCAGTTATCAAAACCATCGCTTTGGATACTGTCGGTAAAGGTCTGAGCCCAGGACATCCTTAAGAAATCCTGTCCGAAAAGCCGGAAAATGCCATCAACTCCATAGGCAGTATTCCGATCTTGGCTGTGCACCTTGTTGGTGACCATCGCTCCGATATAAGAATTGCTATTTAATACTCTTCTTCTCATTCGAAATACTCCCCAGTTGGTACTAGGCTGGGCTGGATTTTCATCTAAGCTATCTACAGCCTCGGTTTGCATGTTTAAGAATCCAAAATCCCATGGTCCGGATCTTCCTACCAGTCGCGCACCACCATAGATTCTTACGATGTCTCCTTCATACAGCCCAATCCTCCGGCTGTAGAAAAGCCGGTTGGGACCACCCAGGGGAAAGTCAAAAATGGCTCCCCGCTCAAGGAAAAAGCGGCGGCGCTCCGGAAAGAATAGGGAAAATCGGGTCAGGTTTACTTGTTGAACGTCCGCTTCGACCTGGGCGAAGTCCGTATTGACCGTAAGATCCAGATTGAGGTTGTTGGACAAGCCGTATTTGATATCGATGCCTGCCTCCGAGACCAACTCATCGTTGTTATCGTATCCCGTTTCAGGCTCATTTAATTCCGTGTTTCGTTGAAACCCGGTAAGAACGTACGGAGTAACGAATAGGGGCCTTTTAGAGCGAATTCCCTCTATGATATATTCTTGGGCCTGAGAAGGTTTCCAGGCACTAAACTGACCCCAGTTCAACGGAATCGCCGGAAAGACATCAAGTTCATTATTGTGGGCAATGTATCGCCATGTAATCATTCCCATTTTGGCCTTGCCATCTTTTTCTTGGAATCTCAGGCTGCCAAATGGAATGCGCATTTCCGAAAACCAGCCCTCCTCAGAGCGTACAGATTTTACGTCCCAGAACGTATCCCAAAATGGGTTTAGTGGTATCTGTTCCCTGGTGACCCGCTCGGCATCATTAGACACCGTTAGGTCGAGACGAAGACCTTCGGGAGTAGTGAAAAAAGCTACGGCATTCTCTTTGTCATTATAGGTGTCGATAATGATCCCGAACCAATCGTTACTTAAAGTGAAGGCGTCACGCTCTTTTGAAGTGGCAATGATGGACTCTGGATCCTTAGTAAAGTGCCTGCCAGCCAGGTATAAATAATCAGCATCATGAACCAAATAAATTTCTGTCTTCTCTGATGGCGGGGCACCAAAAACTGGCCTTTGAGCTACAACTGGGGTAGGTTTGGCTCTTTGCCAAACCTCCTCGTCCAGGACACCATCCAGTTTTATTTTGTCCGTGATCAATGGGATAATTATCGGGTCCTGGGCCTGAGCGAACATTGGGACCAACAGACTCCCTATGCTAATTATGCAAGCTTTGGTTCCTGAAAATCGCCAACCCACATTAAACAAACGATTGCTTATATACATTGAAGTATCAGGCCAAATGAACCATAAATGAGATTGACACTGAAAGAACAATATCCGAGTAGCTCACAGTGACACCAGGTTCTTAATGAATATGAGGCGATTTACTGGTTTGTTCCACATCCTCCTGCTAATTCCACACCAGATTCGATCGGGTTTCCCAGTACTGATCGGCCGGTTCCTGAAGGAACCTTAGTTCCGAGGCAATTTGTTCATTCCAAAGCACGGCTAGCCCATTTAGATTGGATTTCAACTGGGCGACAGTGGTAGCCCCACTCAGTACCACATCCGCCCAGGGTTGATTGAGTGCAGCGGCAAAGGCAAGGGCATCAGTTGAAAAATTCGTTTGTTCCTCATGGAATTCGAACAGGTATACCTTATCCTCAAAATCAAGATCCAGATTTTTTGAGGTCAACCTTCCGTTGGCCAGAGCCTCCTTTATTATAACTCCGACTCCTAATTGATGAGCCGCCTTAAGAGCTTCAGTTGCCGATTGTTCCAAAAGATTCCAAGTAGATTGCACGGAATCGAAAAGTCTAGTGCCGTTCAACTTAACCTCTAGCGCCTCCAGAATCACCGCCGCTTGCCGGGGTCCAGTGGTGGACAATCCGATTCTGATTCCGGACTCCTTCAACTTGTGAAGTTCTTCTAAAACTTTTTGGTTTTTTAATACCCCACTTTCCTTAGTGGCGGAATGGATTTGGTAAAGATTCGGTCCTGGCTTGAGCAGCTGCTGGCTTTCAGGCCATTGTTTTTGCAATTGGGAGAGTGAATGGTTCTTTACCTCGTGGGAATCTGCATCAACCGCCCAGTTGGCGGTGTACTCATAACCCCATTTTGATCCTACGGCTGCTTCGGCCGAAGGATCGTTTGCCCGGAGCCAGGTTGAGAGAAATTCCTCGGCGCGTCCATATGACCGTGCCGCGTCAAAATAACGGATCCCAAGTTTCCATGCCAGGTCAAGCACACGGTGAGCATTGGCCTTCATGACCTCCACTTGGTAGTTTTCCTTAAGGTCCTGGGCATGGCCCATGTTTATATATCCAGGCCTGCCTAATGCAGCTAATCCCAACCCTACCGGAGAAACACTAATACCCGATTTTCCGAGTTCTCTAAGGTGCATCAATCACGAAGTTAAATACCCGACTATTGAATTGATGCCTTCTTTGTCAAAGCCTCGAATAGTCTTGTCGCAAATGGTTAGGTCCTGATTGCCGGAATTGGGATTGATATAACCAATACAAACCATGCCGGCGCTCTTGGCCGCACGGGCTCCGTTTCTTGAATCTTCCACCGCCATACAGGAGGAGGGTTTGAGGCCCAGGAGTTTGGCCGCATGCAAGAATATATCGGGAGATGGCTTTCCATTATCCACTTGTTGTGCGCTGACCAAATGGGTGAAATAATTTTGTATGCCAATCTTTTCGGTGATTTGCTCAATGGTCCTCAGGGAGGATGAGGAGGCTACACTTAGGGGAACTCTTCTCGTTGAAAGCAACTCAAGGAGATTTGTCAATCCCGGCATTGGTTTCAAATCAGCCCTGGACAGGGTGTCGTGAATAAGGTTGGTCTCAAACTTCATAACATCCTCCATGTCGATGGTCTTTCCACGGGACTCAGTTAAGTAGGTCCACATCTTGTTAGACGAGTAACCCACAAACGAGTTATGTTCCTCAGCAGATACCTCGAAACCAAAATTATCAAACATGGTCTGGTTCAGCTCAAAGTAAATCGGTTCGGAGTCCACCAAAACTCCGTCCATATCAAAGATTACGCCTTCAATTATCATGGTTAGAATCTGGCAACCATACCTGCCTGGATGCCATGTTGGGCGCAAAATCCAGCGTTGACTTCGATTACATACATTGCCGGGCTTCCCGATGGTATCGGATCGTCCGAATAGGGTCGGGTATTGGTCTGGATCGACACAACTTTATTTTGGTCATCCACAAAGATTACATCCAACGGCAGCGGAGTATTGCGCATCCAGAATGATCGGGGTGCCATTTGCTCAAAAATAAACAACATTCCAAATTGTGGGGGCATATGGTCTCTGTACATCAATCCCTGGTTTCTTTCCTCCGGCCGGCTGGCTATTTCAACATCGATCGCAATAAGAATACGGCCCAGCGAATCGACAAAGGCGATTTCTCCTTCCTTGACAAAGCCTTTAACCACCGGATCGGTTCCCGCCGATGCCGGAGAACGGGGCCGCAAGAGGGTGTTAATTCCCCAAGCAGCAAGAGCAAGAAAAACAAACCCAATAGCGATTTTTTTGAGCACTTGGATTAGGGGATCAGACCAGAGTTTGAATAATATATCATACAGCAAAAATGCTATATTAACGTTTAATTTGACTAAAAATGATATGAATTTAGAAGGGAGAAGTGAAGATATTTCTCCGATGGGCGCACGATGGCTGGTCCTGGTAATTTTTTCACTAGCATTCCATGGAGCTTCCTGGGCTCAGGACGTCCAGAGGATCACCGGACGAATAATCAACGTTGAAACGCAGGCACCCATTCCGTTTGCATCGGTTGGCATTCCTGGGCGCCAGGTAGGGACGAGTGCTGATCTTGGCGGTTTTTTGAATTGGATCTCGATCCCCAGTTCAGTCAGGATAGTTTGATGGTTTCCTGTGTTGGCTATGATAAATACGTGATTCTGGTGGGTGATCTGGAACTGTCGCAAATGAACATATTCCAGCTCAAGTCTAAGACCACTTTTCTGGAGGAGGTAATTATTCGAGGACAATCCTTGAACGCGGAACAGATAATCTTGAGCGCATCCAAAAACCTGAAGAAACACCTCCGAACTGCACCATATCTGGTGGGCAATCGATATAGGGAATATATCAAAGTGGATGGTCAGTACAAGGGCTTTACTGAAGCTATGGGGGTGCTATATGTTGGAGGTTACAACCGCAAGTACAATAGCTTTAAGAACAAATCTTATACGTACGACATTGCTCAGTGGAAGCACATACGAAGAAGCAACTACGAGGTGGAACTCGGTAGTGACCAGCCCGATTATCTTTTCACTGACAAGTTGATAAAAACTAAGGACTTTTTTACCTATGATGGTCCAATTCAAAAATCTCAAATTCAGAAACTTGACTACTATATCGATTCGCTAACCACATACAATGACCAGTTGGTCTATATCGTCCAATTTAAGCCCAGGGAAGAGTTCAAAGATGAGTTGAGGTATGAGGGCAACGCGTTGATCAAAGCAGATGACTACGCGGTATTGTCAATTGACATTCGTGACTACTCATCGGATTTGATAATGGGGGTAAACAAGCGTAAGGGAGCTACCAACAACGTCAATTTCTTTCAGCTTCGTTACGCTGAGTTCGAGGGCAAGTATTACGTCAGTTATATGAAGCAATTCAATTCATACCAGCTCAATGTTGATGGCAAACCGGTCAAAACTGAGGAGGTTCTGGAGATGATCGGCGGTAAATTCTTTCAGAACGAGCCCTTGGACTTGAATTATGCCCAGAGGACTATCATGTTCAGTGAAATGCAAAACCCCCTGGTTGTTTACCAGCCAGAATTCTGGAAAGTCGCAAAATTGTCAGAGGTTCCCCAGATAGAAGCCTTGCGTAGGGATCTTGGCAAACGGGAGTCCCTTGAAAAACAATTCGTGCTCAGCAGTGGTAAACGGGTGGTGCCCATGCCGGAAGGCTTCAAAAACTACCAGGAGTGGTATACTGATCGGCAGACCTTTGACGTCTTTTTCCCTAACTAGGCTTTTAAAGACCGCCGTGGTACATATCAATCCAGAAAACGCCTGGGGGGTACCACAAATAGTGAGAGGTTGAACACAAGGGCGTTGTTGAAGCGATTATCAATTACTTCATTGGCGCCTCTTTCTGGGCCATCCCTAAGGCTGAAGTTGATATTGGTCCTAAAGCCGGATTCCACTCCAAACCAGAGCCAGTCGTGAATTTCACGCTCAAAACTGAGTAAAAATCGGATCTCGGACTTACGCAGATTCAGAGTTTTGGTGCCCGATAATGCGGGTTCATCCAATCGAATTGTATAACTATTCCCATTTAGCTCCGAAATGACATAAAGGTTGGTCTTTTCACTGGGTGAATATCGAAGCCTAGTCTTGGATGGCAATAGGGCCTCGAGCCCCCAATGGCTGTTGAAGGTATGAATGTAGGAAAACACGGGGAATAAGCCTTGTCTTCCGAAATCGTTGCTGTAGGCGATGCCAAAAGCAAATGCCGTGTATGGATTTGCCTTCCATCCGTACAATGGTGCTATTGAGAATTTTAGAAATTCCGCAGTCGGAAGGTCATCGATATGGTAATCCCCGTTTAAGTTGGTGCTCAGACGAAAGAGAAAGTACTTATTTCCCTTAAAAGGCTTAGCTAAAAAAAGTTGGACTCCCATGCTCTTGAGCGCCTTGTCTTCCAGCCCCCGATACAATGGGTAATCGGGTAGGTCTTCAAATCTATACTCTTCATGAAAATACCTAAAGCCCAAAGCAACCTTGATCCCAGGCTTTCGAAGAATCGGTACCCTCAAACGTAGATCCCAGCGACGATTTAGTCTTACATCTCCTTCTCCATTGTCCAAACCCTCCTGTTTTGAATAGGACCTTACTCCATAGTTCATGACTCGCTCCTGCTTGATTATTACTCCTTTGGCCCGGGGTACGCCGAATACACTTGGCAAGCAAAAGGTAGAATCACTGCAATGAATGATGGTTTCTTGACCAAGCAAAGTGCCCATGCCCACTAACAGAATACCAAATACTAGAGATACCTTCCCCACCGCTTTTGAAATCTTCCTGAACCGATATTCAAAATAGCACAATTTGAGATTGTTAGCACCATGATATTCAGGTGCTGTTTGCTATGCTCCTTGGCCTCCTCACAAGCAATTCTTGTTCCAATCTTCCTTCCAGGTTCCCAACAGCTGATGAACGGCCGGAACCCAATCATGTCCCTAACGGCTTGCTCCATTGAGGCCTTATTCCGTTTTAGCCACCAAAATCACAATGGAATGAGCCTGAACGTAGTATGTGTCCATCTTTATGGCCAACTCCTCTCCGGGATGGCAAATGTCATGTGGGGGGTTCAAAGAGGTGTCCAGCAAGCGATGCCACTTCTTTAGGGTTCCCTTGGGAAGGGAAGGGATTTGAAACTCAATTGACTCCCAGTAAGAGCTGATCATGACGTGAATGGTCTGTTGCTCAGCCTTGTGGTCGAGTGTAAATGCCAGGCTTCGGGAATCCTTGCTCCAATCCGGCTCGTACAAAATTGTTCCGTGCCATGTGATTCGGTGAGGATTGTCTTTGGGATTTATCCAAAACACTGTTTCGTGAAAATGGGGTTGTGCATGATGAAACCGAAGTAGTCTTTGGACGAACCCCAGAATTTCCTGGTTTTTTTCAACCAAATTCCAATCGAGCCAGGAAATTTCATTATCCTGGCAATAGGCATTATTGTTTCCGTTTTGGGTCCGTCTGACCTCATCGCCCATGCTGATCATCCGAGTTCCCTGGGAGACCGTCAGTAAGGTGAATAAGTTTTTGATCTGCTGCCTACGAAGGTTTTCAATTTCAGCTTTTTTTGTTGGACCTTCATCTCCGCAATTCCAGCTAAAATTGGCATTCTGACCATCGCTATTGTTTTCCCGATTGGTTTGATTGTGCTTATCGTCGTAGCTAACCAAATCATTCAGGCTAAAGCCATCGTGGCAAGTGATAAAGTTTATGCTTCGATTAGGATCCCGGTGAGCGTGAACTGTGAATAAGTCTGGACTTCCGGCAATTTTAGAAGCTAAGGACTCAACCATGCCCCGATCCCCCTTGATAAATCGCCTAATGTCATCTCTGAATTTGCCGTTCCATTCAGCCCACCGGTGACCCACAAATGAGCCCAGCTGGTAAAGTCCAGCCGCATCCCAGGCTTCGGCGATGATCTTGGTATTGGCCAGGATGGGATCCGAATCAATTGACCACAACAGTGGTGGACTTACCATGGGCTGTCCCGATTCGTGCCTTGAAAGCACGGAAGCCAGATCGAAACGGAAGCCATCGACGTGCATGTAGGCAACCCAATAATGCAGGCAATCAGTAATCATTCGGCGGACAATTGATTGATTGGCGTTGAAAGTGTTTCCACACCCAGTGAAATCCTGGAACGTATGGTCCTCTTGAGACAACATATAATAAGCTTTGGCCTCGAACCCTTTCCAGGAATAGGTTGGGCCTCTGGCCCCGGCTTCAGCGCTGTGATTGAACACCACATCCAGGATCACTTCGATACCGTTCCGGTGTAACGCTTTGACCATATCTCTGAACTCTGTGACTGGACCTAAAGGAGATTGGTCGGAGCTATATCCAGTGTGAGGGGCAAAAAGTGATATTGGAGTATAACCCCAATAGTTGCTTAATCCCTTAGGGCCGTCCTTTTGATCAAATTGTTGAACCGGTAGCAGTTCCACGGCGGTTACCCCCAATTCCTTCAGATAAGGGATCTTTTCGACCAGGCCGGCATAGGTCCCGGCTTTCTCGCCTACACCGGAGGAGGGATGTTTAGTAAAACCCCGGACGTGCAATTCGTAAATGACGATGTGAGAGAATTCGTGCCTTGGATGTTTGTCTCCCTCCCAGTCGCAATCCTCCAGGTCAACCACGACACTCTTCATAGCAGCATAGGTGCGGCAACCCTGGAAAAGGAGTCGGGGACGGCTACTGCCTGTCCCTTTAGATTTACAAGATATGATTATTTCAATATTATTGCTATTACCCCTATGAGGGGGTCTGGGGGAGACTCATAACTTGTGGACAAGGTGGATAACTTTAAAAAGTCAACACCGACAGAGGCGAATTATCTGCCTGCCAGGGTAAGACCCATCGTGCGATTCAATCCTCTGTCGGTTACTTAAACAAGCATCATTTAGAAATTAGGAATATCCAGCGAAGGATAAGATCCATTATCAAGGGTTTGATCGTGTTTAAGTGTGTTGACCTGTTTTTTAATCAATAATAAAGTTATGAAGTATAAAGTATTTATTGGCGTAGATGTGTCTAAAGAGGTTCTGGATTTTGTAGTGATTGCTGAAGGCAAAAAGTTGTTCCACTTGCTGGTAAGTAACGATAAAAAAGGGATCAATCTGTTTTACAAAAGATTACTAAAAGAAGTAGAGACCGATCAGATCCACTGGTTATTATGTCTTGAGCATACGGGTATCTACTGTAACCCTTTATTGGAATTTGTGGTTGAAAAGAACATGGCAGTTTGGTTAGAAAACGCAGCAGTAATCAAAGCACACCATGCGTTGGAACGAGGTAAAAATGATGCTTTAGATGCCTTAAGAATTTCTGAGTATGCTTATGCTAAAAGGGATAAAGTAAGGCTGTGGGAAGCTCCCAGAGAGGTTGTCAATCAATTGAAATCTATGATCCGTCTCAGGAAAAGACTACTTACTTCCAAAAAGAGGCTACTTGATCCTCTACAGGAAGACAAGCAGTTTGGTAATAAACAATGGGCAAAGGAACATGATAAACTACTTCGACCTGTTACAGCCAAAATAGAAAAACAACTCAAAGAAGTGGAACAGAAAATCCAGCAGCTCATTGATGGGGACCATCATCTTAAACAACTTTATCAACTGATTACATCGGTAAGCGGAGTAGGGCAGATTGTAGCTATCAATACCCTGGTAGTCACTAACGAGTTTAAACAGATCACTGACCCAAAAAAGATGGCCTGTCATTGCGGAGTAGCCCCTTTCCAATACGATTCAGGGAAAACGATTCGCAGCAGGGCCAGAGTGTCACACAGGGCAGACAAGTCGATGAAAGTACTACTACACTTGGCGGCTATGTCAGCCATCTCTGGTAAAGGAGAATTAAGAGATTATTACCTAAGAAAAGTAGAGGAAGGCAAGAATAAAATGGCTGTACTTAATGCTGTAAGAAACAAAATCATCCACCGAGTATTTGCTTGTGTAAGAGAAAATAGGAAATATGAAAAAATTTATAAGCATGCCCTTGTTTAATCCTTAGAAATCGCACGATGAAATCAGAACGATAATGATGGTATTAATAAGTACTGAACGCATTGTTAATTTTCTCTTAAATTATAGGACCAAGGTACATAATTAATCAAAGCTATAAAGCTTAATCCGGCAATGCACCTTACATATAGCCCAATGATACTTGAATCTAATCGATTGTATTTGCGCAGCCTAAATCCGAATGACCTGGGCTATCTAATTAAATTGTACCAGGACCCAGCAGTGATGAAATACATTATGGATGGTCTACCAATAATTGATGTAGTCCAAATCAAATATGAACTGGCCAATCGAATAAAATATTATGAGCGCTTTCCCGGTTACGGTGTTTGGCCGGCTTGCACCAAGACCGATCACAGATTTATCGGATGGTTCGCGCTCAAATATCTGGACCAAACTGAGGAGGTGGAGGTTGGTTACAGATTGCTGAAGGATTACTGGGGATTGGGCTATGCCACTGAAATGACAAAGGAATTGATAAACTATGGTTTCGATAATTTAGGTCTCTCCAAAATCGTGGGCGTAGCTCACCCAGACAACAGCTCTTCTCGTAAGGTTTTGGAAAAGGCTGGCTTGAAGTATCGGAAGAAGGCAAAATTTTATGGATGCGAGGTGGTCTACTATTCAATCAGTCGCTTGCGCACAGGTTTAGGGTGAAGCTTCCAAGTTGGGTACATAAATCAGGACTTTAGTTTCTACTGGATCCTCGGATTTTATTCTATAGCGCCGTTCATTTTCTCCAATGTTTCTTTGACGACGTAAATCCCAGATGGAACTGCTCTTCCGTACATCGACCCGCTAGAACATATCGTATAAGTGATTTTACTCCAGGTCACATGATGCACCATAATCGAGTCAAACCGCTGCTCGAGTTGGAAGGCATTGGTCGATAAAACCGTGCGCAGAATTGATAAACGACAATTCCGTTGAAGCCAAGGAGAGGGTCCCCCCAATACCGACGATAAGAATTACAACCCTATTCGAGCTTTGGACGGGTTGTAATCAACAACCAACTGCTTCCAGGATGGTTAGGCAAGAAAAGACCAGAGCGGTAACTAGTAGATAACCGGAAAATAATACATGGGGAAAAGGATCATATCGGGCTCAAAAGCGTGCTCAGTTGATGTGCTTTTGTTCTCGTAAACTCTTGCTGTGCAATTGATTCTCTTAGGAAACCGTTGAAAACGGCTAGGATCAAGTGTCCAACCAGAAAAGAAAGGCAAATAGTTCAAGCTTCGTTTATTTGAATACTTTATTGGCCTGGGTACATAGGTCTATCTGGGTGACATGATCGTCAATTATGGGCATGATCGCGGTCAAAACCAGCGTGTCAATAAGCCCATAGTCTGATCCCAATTATGCCCCAGGACACCAAATAGGCAGAAATGATGCAGTAAGCAATGGATACCGAAAGGACATAATAGGTTAGAGCTCCAGAGCCACGCGTAATTAGGGACCTGATCATAAACGAAAGAGAAGTTACGGAAAATAAAGTGAACAGAACCGGCAGAAGGAAGATCATGAATGACTGAAATGTGAGGTTCCCTAGTTTTGCGAAAATTATTGACAAGCTATCCAACCCTTGAAGAGTAAACGGCAAAACTATCAAAGGAAAAAGGCATAATATGGGAGCCAGTTTGTGGGAGAGGCTGTGGCGGGAGTTTCGTTGGACAATCCACATAGCCATCCAGCCCAAGGTGAACAGGAACGCGGAAACCAGAATCAGCAAGCAAATACCGGCGATAATGATTGGCAGATATGCCATCAACGGGCTGGTCTTGATCAGATTATTCCAAAACGGAAAAGAAGTAATTTGCGCTATGGTTTCCCCATCCTCTGTCTGAACAAAAGTGATCAAGGAAGAAAAACCTCCCAAACCTGTGAGGCGAAAAACATTCTGGGCTACTGGCACCAGTTCGGATGCAGCTTGAAACCAGGGCTTCAAAAACAGAGTCTCCCTCTCTTCGGTGATTTGGACTATTCCCAAAAGCCATTGAATCGACTGAGTGAGTTCTATCCGGGAATTAGCAACCCTATAGTAGCCTGGCACATCTGCCCAATGATTTATGTCTAAGGGGGGTTCTTCTTCAGCCACTCTGTTTTTGGTTAGGAACTCAATGGTTTTTTTGATGATTTCTAAACTAGGATTAAAAGCGCTTCCGTTAACCAGAGTCACGTACCCTACACCTAAATCCCGGTTATATCCATACTGAGCAAGGTATCCGTCCATCCCACCGCCATGACCGTTGAAGGTGAAACCCCGGTAGGTATGCGGATAATTCGCCAAACCATACCCCTCTGTTTGCGCAGCAGTGGCCGCAAAAGTAGTCGTGACGGTTTCCATTCTATCGATTGAGAATGGTGCCACCAAACGCACACTATCGAGAATTCCGTCGTTAAGCAACATTCTTACAAACGAGCCCATTTCGGTAGCATTCGAGTTAATACTTCCGGCCGGTCTCATGCCGACATGCCAGTAGTCGGCCTCCTGGCCGGTGGCCGAGTAGCCACTGGCCAAATGTGCGGCCAACCAGCTTGTAAGCCGAAACGAGCTATGGACCATGCCCAGAGGTCGAAAGATTCTCCGGTCCACAAATTCTTCAAAAGGCTCTCCCGTTGATCTTTCAATAACGTAAGCAACCAGTGGCGGACCCGAGTTGCAGTACTGCATGTGGGTGCCGGGAGGCCAGCGTGCGCTGCGTGATTTTGGATTGAAATCAATGGCCTGCTTAAGGCTCATATCTTTGCCATTAATAGCATACTCTGACAGGTGCCAGTCATCGAAACCAGTGGTGTGTTCCATCAGGTGGGCCAGTCGAACCGGGTGAGTTTTCTCCCAGGGATTGTGGAAAACCACGTCTGGAGCCGCTTCTGACAATGTCTGATTCAGATCCAGCTGACCACTCTCCTGGAGCATCAGCGCCGCAATGGCCACAAAGCTTTTGGTGATGGATCCTATCCTGAAATAGGTCGTGTCCGAAACCGGCTTTTGGCTTGCCTTGTTGGCCATCCCAAAATTGCCAATCCAAATAATGCTGTCGCGGTGAACCAGGGCAATTTGTCCTCCAGGAAGGTTTCCTTCCTGGAAGATGGAATCTATTTCGGTGCGAAAGATCTCGAGGTCCTCTGCATTTTGAGCCTGTGATGAGCCAGAAATCGAAATCGTCAATAGCAACCACAAGGTGTTTTTCGTCATTCTCAAATATAGGGCAGTGCTGATCCATGATCAAATTGATAGGGGTCAGTGGGGATAGAGGGATATCGCTCTTGGTCTTGGGGGTAAACCACTTCAGCGAGCTTGTCGTGGAACCGGGACTCATCCCTGCTATATCTCAAACATAGCACCAATTTCTAACCGAGATGAATACTTAACATGCTTAAGTTTTTCTAGCAACAATAACAGTCTTGGATATCCCCCAATAATCAATGGACCTGGGCGATGTCCTCGCTCAGCGTAGCGCAATCCAGCTGAGGGATTTGCTCCAAAAATCACAGACTCTCTTTCAGCAACTCCAGCGCATCATCCTGTTTATCGTGATTCAGCAAGATATATGTTGGATGGAACCAAAAACTTGATCAAAAACGTTGCTCTCCTCTTAGTCCTCTTCAAGCATGTGTAGTACTTATGGTATGTCCTTGCGTTCCGCTCAAACCAGACCGATGGCTTCATTTTTCTTTGCCACTTACCTTCAGGTTTTTTTCCTTCCAAAAGCTTTAAAATATTTTTCCCAAACGGATTATTTTTGCAAACTGCTGCCAGTCGACTCCATTTTTCGTTTTCAACTCATTTTGAGACAGCTAAGGGAAGCGTGTCATAGGTATCGTTTAGGAGGTTGTTGAAAAATTTCCTCATATTTGATTAAGGTCAATGCTAAAATCAAAACCTTAATGAAAAGATTTAGGTTAAGCCCCGGATGGTTCACTTCGGTAACGCTGGTATCTATTCTAGTAGCACTACAAAGTTGTTCAAGCGATGAAGGTTTATCCAGTCGGACTGACATTACCGGGATGTGGACATTGGACAAGTTCAGCCTGGAATTAAAAGTAGATGAGAAGGATTTAGTAGAGTGGTATCAGGATGCGCTGGGGTTTTCTGAGCAAGATGCGTTAGTATTTACCGAATTAACCATGAGTCTTACAGATAATTACGCTACAGGCGGCAGAACTGAATTTAAGTTGGACAAGACCTTTTCCACCACTGCCCCGGGCGATCATTATTTTATCATTTTTACTATCTTACCTGACAAAAGTCTCGGAGAAGAATTAAAAATTCCGGGTTTTCCAGTGGAAGGAACCTGGGATTTGAACCCTGATGGTAAGAAGTTAATCATTAACTCGAATTTGGGCGAGAAAACAATAGACCTCAGAGTATCTTCTTTAAATACTAGCACCATGTTGTTAACCAGAACGGACATCCAATTGTTGGATCTCACGGGTGATGGGTTGGATCAAACAGTGAATACGACGATAACATACTCCTTCAGTACAATTGAGAAATGAAAATCAAGCTTCGGATGGTTCACTCTCACTCCACCACTTCATTTTTTCTTAATACCAGCTTATCGTTCTGATCTTTTGTGAATTCAATTGAATAACCAGTACGGATCAAGTTGACGGAATGGGACCAAGGCAACTTCTCTACACAATTGAGGTCGCTACTCCTTGAGCACTTTTTTGGCTATATCAGCCGGTATCTCCAAATATCTGAGTCAACTTGCGGTCATAAGTGGCGCACCTACAATAGCTCACAAACCGTAGAATCGATCCGCAGCACAATTACGCACACATTGTCCTCTTCTTTGGCGGAGAGAGGGATTAACTCCGTTGATCCCAAAGGGGGGGACCAGCAGGTTCGATTAATGTACGAAGCCTCTATCGGCGGCCGGGAAACTTAAATATTTTCCGGAAGATCAATTGGAATAAAGATTAAATTCAAATCCACACATAAGATCTTAGATTCGGACCACATTTTCAACTTAGATTCAAACGCGATCGATCACCACTTCCCGTTATATAATCGACCCCTATGTTCCATTCTTCATCGAAATCGAATACCTTCCGACCATTTTGGTTAGGGATGAACTCTTACCTGGAATTTTAACCTGACTGCGGTCACTACATTTTGTCAAAAGAAAGGCAGACAATGTAACCGACCTGATCATAGCAGCTACGTCAAGGCTCGTTTTATTTGTGATGCTGATTGCGCCCGGCTTTGGTTTTACCCAAACCCGGTATTGAAGCTCGACAAATACCAAAAGTCACCCAAATCGTAGGATCAGAGTTGGTTGTCTTTTTTTCTTCGATTTGACCTGCTGAAAGCATTATCATTCGCCGAGAACTTCCAATATTATTAACGTCGGAGAACCGTGATCTATCGTTTGCACACAACGGTCTTAGTAACTTTGGCCCTATTTGATTTATTTGTAGTATAGATTGAAACAAAAAATCAGACAAAAAATGAAGAGCAATGACATTATTCTAGGGCTTATCTGGGGTACTCAGTTCTTCCTATTCATATTTCCATTAACTATTTCGCCCGTTCAAGCGCAGACCAACAGCCATTTGGAAATTAGGGGAGAATCTGAGCTGAAAGCAATACCCGACGAGGTAACCTGCCAGTTACGAAATCAGTTAGTTCGGAATGACTACGATGATGCCTTAAAAGCCTTAGACCGCCAGCTTAAGGAGGTGAAAAAGGTACTGGTCAAATTGAGTTTCCCGGAAGATCAGATCAAGACCAGGAGTTTCTCCATTGGCCCGAACCGGTTCTATCAACGGGGCGTTTCCAGGGACAGCGGGTTTGTGGCACGTCAGGATCTAGAGGTTACCTTCACATTCGATAGGGAAACGGTAGTGCAGCTTATTAATGAAATCTCAGATAGCAAGGCTAATCCCAGCTTATCGTTTGCTTTTGGTTTTACCCGGGCCAGGGAGCAAGAGCTTGAGGAACAACTCATAGTAGATGCTGTTGCCGATGCTTCCGAAAAGGCCAAGCTAATCGCGGCTTCAGCGGGAGTTGAATTAGGAAATGTTCGCCGGATCCAATACGACCCCACCCCTTCCAGACAACCTTACCAGGGGATAATGGCTCAGCGAGTGGCCGAATCCGATGAGATGGACTTCGGCGGCTTCCAAATTCCGGAAATGGAACTTTCGCGCAATATCTTGATTGAGTGGTCTATCGATTAGGCGGTTTGAGCATCAACCCCGATCTCTTCAACCTGACTTTATAAGTAAAGCCAATGGAGAACCAAAAAGAAGGCGTTAAGCAGAACAACACTTCCTATCATGAGGTTACCGACACTACCTAACCAGCAAGATCCACAGTACGATCGGTATTCCTTAGTGTAATCTTTGTATATCTTGTATGGATGAGTCGTCTTCATATAGGCCTGTCACGGAAAAGACAAATATACCAAATGTTGTTAACAATTACTTAACATTAAGGTAACAGTTTGATTAAATACCCGCTCATAGTGGGCGCATGGCAATAGAGGATAGTGTTCTAATTCTTGAGAAAACAAAACCGAAAACAAAAAGCGGAACACCCAATTCCATCATTCTCTCATTTCTCCCGGGTAATGAACACTACTCCTGACAAAACGATCATCGATGCAAGAATGGATTGTGTACTGAGCTCTTCATTGTTCAACCCCCAGCCCAGAAACATGGCAACTACCGGATTCACAAAGGCCGCTGTAGAAACTTTGGTAGGATCCACCTTTAGGAGCAAGTAATTAAAGGCCGAATAGGCCATTAGGGAGCCAAACAAGACCAGGTATATGAATGATGATACAGCTCGCTGGTTAATATTATGAGGAATGGTGGTTAAATCTTCCCCGGCTGTCAAACTCACTAATGCCAGAAAAACTCCGCCAGCCAACATTTGAATAGAAGCATTCACCTTTTTAGATCTGGGCAAGGTTGAACGGCCCAGATACAATGCACCACAAGCCCAAGCCAACACCGCTATGGATATAGAAATAAAGCCTTTGTAGGCTCCTGCCTGGGTGGTCAGCTCGCGTTGAGAAACGAGTAATACCAACCCGCTGATTCCAAGTGCCACCCCCAACCACTTCCGCCAAGTGGATTTGGTCGAAAACAGCATCCACGAAAGTATTGTCATAACCAGGGGCATAGCACCTACAATCAATGCGGCAATGCCCGTAGGAATATATTGAACGGACCACATACCGGCCCCACTTCCTATTCCCAGAATCAGGATTCCAAAAATTACTGAATTTAAGACCTCGGTTACGGTGAGATCACGAAGTCCCGGGGTGCTGAAGGCCATTAAGATAATCCCCGCTGTTGTGAATCTTAACGCCGAAAAGAAGAAGGGAGGAAACGCGGTAAAAGCCCATGAGCTGGCTAGATAGGTCGAACCCCAAATGAAATAGATTGCACCGAAGGATAGAATTATGATGTACTTTTCGGAAAGGTTGAAACCAGATCTCAAGGGCCAAGGACAATTATGAATTATGGATATGCATTGAGCATTTTGTCAACTGTGAGGTACATGAAATCTTTAGCCGCCATAATCTTCACCAACATTTGAGAAATCCCAAGCTTAAGGGCTAAGTAATTAGACATAGTGCGCCTACTTCTTTCGCTGACTAAGTGCACTGGCCACATCCTCCAGCGAAAAGCCCTTTTCTTCCAGTAAAACCAAGTAGTGATACATAAGATCCGCAGCCTCATTCAGAAACCGTTCCGAATCATTATCCTTGGCCTCAATGACCAGTTCAACCGCCTCTTCTCCTACTTTCTGAGCAATTTTATTTATGCCCCTTGCAAAAAGGCGGTTTGTATAAGATCCCTCCACCGGATTTTCGCGTCGATCCTTAATTATTCCGGCTAATCCTGATATCACATCCATTGCGCTCTCCTTGTTCTCCTCGCCCCAGCATGTATCAGTTCCGGTATGGCAGGCCGGTCCTTCAGGGTTTACCCTGATCAGCAGAGTATCCAAATCACAATCGGATTTGATGTCTACCACGTTCAAGTAATTGCCGCTGATCTCCCCCTTAGTCCATAACCTATTCTTGGAACGACTAAAAAACGTGACTTTTCCCTCTTTCTGGGTTTTTTCCAGAGCGCCCGCGTTCATGTAACCCAGCATCAGAACCTGCCGTGTCTTACTGTCCTGTATGATAGCCGGAATCAGACCTGATTGGCCCTTAGTGAAGTCGATATTCATACAATTATAGATTAAGAATTATTATGAATTTTGAAATGTGAATTTTGACCTGCGAATTGGTGAACACCCAACTGCAATATGCGAATATGCCATCTTCAAGTTCTTAATTTTCAACCTTTGGATTAGTCAATCGAATAGGAATTCCCTCGCTGTGTAATTTTGATTTAAGCTCCTCTATTCCGATCTCCCCGAAGTGAAATATTGAAGCCGCCAGGGCAGCATCCGCCTTTCCATCTTTGAAAGTGTCGGTAAAATGTTTCACCGCCCCGGCCCCACCTGAGGCTATAACAGGGATCTTTACCAATTCGGACAGCCGTGCCAAAGCCTCATTCGCGAATCCGTTCTTGGTGCCGTCATGGTTCATCGATGTAAACAAAATCTCCCCAGCCCCCCTTAGCTCTACTTCCACAGCCCATTCAAATAGATCAGCTTCAGTTGGTATTCTACCGCCATTCAAATACACCTTCCATTCACCGTCAGATTTCCGGGCATCGATGGCAACAACAATACATTGGCTTCCAAACCGATCCACCAGCTCATCAATCAGGGACGGTCTTCTTACCGCCGCCGAATTCACAGATATTTTGTCGGCCCCGGACTTCAGCAATGTTGATACATCTTCAAGCGAGCTAATGCCTCCACCTACGGTGAAGGGAATATTCACATTTCGGGCTATCCTTTTGACCAGCTCGGCCAAGGTCTTACGGTTCTCATGGGTCGCCGTAATGTCCAGAAACACCAATTCGTCCGCTCCTTGCTCCGCATAGGCCTGCCCCAACTCAACCGGGTCGCCGGCGTCGCGTAACTTGACAAAGTTTACACCTTTGACCGTACGACCATCTTTGATGTCCAGGCAAGGTATTATTCGCTTGGTTAGCACGTTGTTTCCCTCATTGCATTGCCGACAACTTTCCCAGCTCCTCTAGTTTAATTTTGCCCTCATAGATGGCCTTGCCGACGATAACCCGTTTTACGCCGATCTCATCCAGAGCTTCCAGGTCTGCTAAACTGGTAACTCCTCCGCTGGCGATCAAATCCAGGCCCGGGTATTTATCCAATACTATTTTGTATAGGTCAAAAGACGGCCCCTTCATAATTCCATCCTTGCTGATATCGGTGCAGATTACAGTCCTAATACGGTTTTCGATCCAGTTTCCAAGGAAATCAATCAAATCGACACCGGAGTCTTCAGTCCAACCCGCAATTGATATGGTGAGGTTACGAACATCAGCCCCTAAGATGATCCTATTTGATCCGTAGAGGTGAATCCATTCACTTACCAGTGCAGGATCCTTTATTGCTATGCTACCGGCAGTCACCTGACTGGCCCCGTATTCGAATGCATCACTGATCGCCCGGTTGGACTGAATTCCCCCGCCAAAATCGATTTTCAGGTCGGTTTCAGCGGCAATTCGAAAAAGGACCTCGATATTGACCGGATTCTTAGCCCGGACTCCATCCAAATCAACCAGGTGCAGTCTCTTCAAACCAGCATCCTGAAACGACCGGGCGATTTGCACAGGATCCTCGCTGTATACTTTTTGAGTGGAGAAATCGCCAAGGCTTAGTCGGACACATTTGCCATCCATAATATCAATTGCGGGAATTACCTCGATCATATTTGTAAAAATTTTTCGATCATGGCGGATCCGCTTAATCCACTTTTCTCAGGGTGAAACTGGCAAGCATAAAAGTTGTCTTTTCTGATTCCAGCGCTAAACGGTAAGACATAGTCCGTAAGGGCAATAGTGAACTCATTTTCGGGAACATAATAACTGTGGACAAAATAGAAGTGGGCCCCGTCAAGATCCTGGAATAGGGTCCCCTCACCATTTCTAATGGAGTTCCATCCCATGTGGGGTACTTTCTCTCCATTTTCAGGGATAAATTTTTGTACCGTTCCCGGGATGATACCCAAACAGGTGGTATCCCCTTCTTCGGAACGATCGCACATCAACTGCATCCCCAGGCAAATTCCCAGAAAGGGCTGGGTCAATTGCGGTATGATATTTTCAAGATTTGACTTGCGAAGATGCCGCATAGCACTTCCCGCTTCCCCCACTCCCGGAAAAATAACCTTGTCAGCTGACCGGATTGCCTCCGGGTCAGAGCTCAAAGCCGGCTCGACACCCAGTCGATTTAGAGCAAACCGGACTGACTGAATGTTACCGGCGCCGTAGTCTATAAGAACTACTTTCATCACAGAACTCCTTTAGTGGTTGGCAATTGGTCGCTTTCCAGATCCCTTTTCTTAGCCATCTTTAACGACTTGGCAAAGGCTTTAAAGATGGCTTCAATCTTATGGTGTTCATTAATTCCTTCGGCCTTTATATTCAGGTTACATTTAGCGTGATCCGTAAAGGATTTAAAGAAATGGTAGAACATTTCGGTTGGCATTTTACCGATCATTTCGCGTTTGAATTCCACATTCCATTCGATCCAACTTCTCCCTCCAAAGTCAATGGCCACTTGGGCCAGTGCATCATCCATAGGCAGACAATATCCATAACGTTCGATTCCTCGTTTGTCCCCTAATGCCGTTTCAAAAGCCTGGCCCAGAACAATCGCAGTATCCTCAATGGTATGATGCTCATCAACGTCAAGATCCCCCTGGACCAACACTTTCAAGTCGCTCGAAGAATGCTTAGCCAACTGATCCAGCATGTGATCGAAAAATGGTATACCCGTATCAGTTTCGGACTGGCCATTACCGTCAAGGTTCAGCTCAACCTCAATTTTGGTTTCGTTGGTATTTCTTGCTATTTCCGCCTTTCTTGGACTTTCCCTTAAATAGTGGTATATCTTTGCCCAACTGGTGGTCTTCAAGCCCAAGGATGGTTTCAGTTCATCGGAAATACTGTGGGTTATCGGGCCTTCCAATATTATGCCCTTAGCTCCCAGGTTCCGGGCCAGTTCGAGGTCGGTTATTCGATCGCCAATCACAAAGGAACTTCCCATATCATATTCCCCGTTAACATATTTCGCCAACATGCCCGTTCCGGGTTTGCGGTTGGGTGAATTGTCATCCGAATAATGGGAATCGATGTGAACATCTGAGAATTTTATACCTTCATTCTCTAGGGTCTTGAGAATTCTTTTATGGACTGGCCAAAAGCGATCCTCTGGAAAGTCATCGGTTCCTAAGCCATCTTGATTGGTAACCATTACCAGCTGAAAACCTAATTCACTGGCTATTCTTCCGAGGTTTTGAAAAACCCCGGGGTAGTATTCTATTTTATCGAGGCTGTCAACCCGCTCATCCTGGGGCTCAAGCACCAAAGTTCCATCCCGGTCAATGAACAATACTTTTTTCATGTTCTATTTAGTTTCTTTAGCGCTTCGATAAGCTGCTGATTCTCCTGCTCGGTACCAACAGTGATCCTCAACCACTGGCCGGATTGAAGATCACGGCTTCGATTGCGAACAATGATCTTATTTTGTCTCAAGTAGTCATAAATATTCAGGTCATTCTTGAATTTGACCAACAAAAAATTTGCATCCGAAGGGCAAACCTTTCCGACAATATTCAGACTTAAGAGTTGAGCTTCAAGCCATTCCCGCTGATCCAGGATCTTGGAGACCCATAGATCTTTGAGAGCTGTATCATCAAGAACCTCCAGAGCCTTTTTCTGAGTCAAAGAATTTATGTTATACGGAGGTTTTATGGTTCGCAAGATTTCCTGAACCTCCGGCGAGGAAAAGGCCATACCCAATCGCAGCCCGGCCATACCCCAAACTTTGGAAAAGGTTTGAAGCACCACCAGGTTAGGGAAATCATGAATCCAAGGTAATATTGATCCTTGTTGTGAAAAGTCGACATATGCCTCATCAACGACTACAATTCCAGGGAAATGGCTTACCAACTGTTCCAGTATATCCCGGTCCATTGAGTTCCCAGTGGGATTATTGGGGGAACAAATGAACAGCATTCGGGTGCCCAAATCCACTGCATCCAGCACCTTTTGCGTTTCGGGCTGAAAGGAGTCGTCAAGGGGTACTTGAATCAGTTTAACCTGATTTATGTCTGCACTTACCCGATACATACCATACGTCGGGGGCATCTCAATGGCGTTATGGATGCCGGGCTGGCAGAAGGCCCGAATCAACAGATCGATAGCTTCATCACTTCCGTTGCCAAGGAAAATGTTGACTAACCCAACTCCTTTAACAGCCGCAATCTTCTCTTTAAGCTGGGCCTGTTTCGGATCCGGGTATCGGTTTAGACCTGTATCAAACGGATTTTCGTTGGCATCCAAGAGCACGCATCCGATGTCCATAAATTCATCTCGGGCGGATGAATATGGTTCGAGATTTTTGATATTCTCTCTTACTAACGAAGCGGGATCCATTACTTAGAACTGTTAATCCTTACTGATACTGCTCTTCCATGACCTTCAAGTTCTTCAGCTCTAGCCAGAGTTTCTATCGCTGGTCCCAACTGGGCTAAACCTTGGCGACTGATCTTCTGATAGGTTATTTTCTTAACAAAGGAATCTAAAGATACCCCGCTATAGCACCGGGCAAAACCGTTAGTTGGCAAAGTATGATTTGTACCAGAAGCATAGTCCCCGGCACTTTCGGGAGTATAATTTCCCAAAAAAACGGTACCAGCGTTTTGAACCTGATCGATAAAGAATTCCTCATCTTCAGCATTGACAATTAGATGCTCCGGACCATATTGGTTGATCACAGCCAGAGCTTCCGATTTGTTCGGAACCATAATCAATTTTGAATTCTCCAACGCACGGGACGCTATTTCCCGTCTGGGCAAATCTTTCAGTTGTCCTTCGACCTCTTGGGCCACTTGCTCAATCAATCCCTCTTCCCAGGTGACAAACAAGGCTTGGCTATCAGCACCATGTTCCGCTTGGGACAACAAATCGGCGGCCACAAAAATCGGATTGGCCGATTTGTCTCCCACAACCATCACCTCCGATGGTCCAGCTGGCAAGTCTATCGCTGTATCCTCGGCTTGAGCTTTTCTCTTGGCCGCGGTAACATATTGATTGCCTGGGCCGAAGATCTTATCTACCCTTGGAATTGATTCAGTACCAATTGCCATGGCCGCAATAGCCTGAATTCCCCCCACTTTGAAAATCGTGGAAACTCCAATCAGCCGTGCAGCATATAAAATAGCCGGATGGATATTGCCACGCTGGTCCGGTGGACTGGTCAAAAATACCTTCTGGCAACCCGCAATTTGAGCCGGAACACCAAGCATAAGAACCGTTGAGAACAAAGGAGCTGCTCTTCCCGGGATATAAAGCCCTACTTTCTCTATAGGAACGCTCTGCCTCCAGCACTGAACCCCAGGAGTAGTTTCGATTACCATTTTAGGCATCTTCTGGGCCCTGTGGAATTTTTCAATGTTCCGGAAAGCAACGTCCATTGCGTCTTTCAGTTCCCGGTCAAGTTTGTCCGAAGATTCCTGAATCTCCGTCTGACCGACCCGGAAGTCCTGGATATCTGTATTATCAAATTGTCTGGTACAAGCCCGGACTGCGGCATCTCCCTTATCCCGAACCCATTCGAAAACTTCATTTACGGTGGAATTCAGGTGATCCAAGTCGATCTGGGGCCGGGATAGGGCCTGGGACAAAATGTGGGGATCAGGATTTCTTAAGATTTCCATTATATAACCATTTTTTCGATAGGCACGATAAGAATACCCTCAGCGCCCAGATCCTTCAGCTGATCTATGATTTCCCAAAAGTCATTTTCGTTTATCACAGAATGCACTGAACTCCAACCTATGTCAGCCAGTGGCATTACTGTCGGACTTTTCATTCCAGGCAGGATCCGGCAAATTTCATGCAGTTGGTCGTTAGGCGCGTTTAAAAGTACATACTTATTGTTCTTGGAGGCCAAAACTGCTTTGATTCGAAACTCCAACTTTCTTAGGATAACGTTGAGCTCAGGATCCATTTCCGAACGGCCCACCAGGCATGCTTCAGATTCCAACACAGTCTCTACTTCTTCCAATCCGTTCTGGAATAAAGTGCTGCCAGAGCTAACCAAATCACAAATCCCATCAGCAAGGCCGATATTAGGCGCGATCTCCACTGAACCTGATATTTCGTGGATTTCGGAATCCAGCTTATGCTCGAAAAGAAACCAAGACAGTGTATTGGGATAGCTGGTGGCCAGTTTCTTTCCGTGAAAGAATTGCAGACCAGGATAGTCCTGATTCTTTGGGATGGCCAGAGCCAAACGACATTTGGCAAACCCCAGCCTCCGGATCACCCCTATGTCCTTCTTTTTTTCCTTGAGCAGATTTTCGCCAATAATGGCCACATCCGCAACCCGGTCCTCCACGTATTGTGGTATGTCTGAATTCCTCAAATAAAGGATCTCTATGGGAAAATTGCTTGCGTTTGCCTTCAATTGGTCTTGTCCATTCTCAATCGCGATACCACACTCTTTTAGCAGTTCGAGAGAATCCTGATGCAGACGGCCTGCTTTTTGAATAGCAATTTTTAGCTTTTTCAAAACTTTTGTTTTTTTAATCAATCTTTAGTCAAAAAAAAAAGCCCGCTATCAGGCGGGCTTCAATTCCTTGAGGTATTGACATATCACATCACCTCACCTGATCTTGGTGTTACCAGCAAAATGATGATGATGTATATTCTGAATCATGTTCAAATGTCAGGCTCAAAGTACCATAATAAAAATTTAAAAAGCAACAGGCCCAAATTATTAGTTGGCAGGGCATTTATCTATTATCCATGGAATTTGCTCTCGACAGTCGAACAGTTCATGGAATTAGTGTTCGATATCGTTACACAATTGTGAGCCTGTTTTAACACAAGAATTTGATTATCAATTAGTTGTAAATTATGGCACAGCTTCAGCAATATCTCATCGAAGTGCAGTCAAATGGTGAAGAAGCTTGACAAACAGACCCTTCTGCAGCTTATCCAGTTGCTCCTGCTGGTCGGAATACTGACTTTGATTCATCTGAGTTGAAGTTTTACCAAAACTTTACTTTTTCCAACCGCCAACTTATCCTGTTATATTGGTAGGCAAAAACCCCAAATGGCATGATCAAGATAGCAACGGTTTGCGGAAGTGTACGCGAGAACAACTCAACCAACAAAGCTCTGAATTTGGTTCACGACGAAATCAGAAAGCATGCTGATATTGAATTAGAAATCATCAATGCGGCAAATTACCATTTGACCCTGCCTGGGGCCAACAATTCCGGGTCTGACTATAAAGAAATTGACAATGTAATCCGAGAAGCTACAGGAGTGATACTTGCGACCCCCGAGTATCACGGAAGTTACAGCAGTGTGATGAAACTTATCATTGACAATCTGGGATATCCTTCATCTCTTGCCCGCAAACCAGTGGCCCTATTGGGTGTCGCGGCTGGTCAAATTGGAGCCATCAAAGCGCTTGAGCATCTCCGCAGTGTATGTTCGCATGTCGGATCGATAGTGCTACCCGGACCAGTCTCCATTCCGAATGTCCGCACCTCCTTTGATGAAGATGGTAATTGCCTTGATCCAAAGATAGAGAAGAATGTAAGAGGGCTGGTTCTAAATCTAATGGATTACATTAAAACCAGCATTTGTCCCCCGCACCCTCTTGAGGAAATGGTGAGAGAGCAGGCATGAGGGTTTCCCACACATAGTTAGAAATCCGAGGTTCGGATAGTTAAGACTGTTGCCCCAACCTCGCCGGTAGAACCAGGTTTTCTTCCACTCCAGGAAGAGTTGTGAAATTCACGCAAAATGGGGGATAACTTTTTGAAGATTCCGATGTTTATCTAATTGGAGCAGCTAAAAAATTGATGAAAGAGATCCTACACCAGAGAATGCGCGATATCTTCGGTTCAAGAAAAGACTTTTCTACCTGGCAAATAGCTATTTTTTACACGTTACTATTAAGTATAGCCTTGATGACTTTTTTGCCATAACACAGCATTGCCTAATGGGTAGCAAGCTCTTCCAACATTGGAAGAGCTTTTTTTGTACTAACACTAATTCCTCAGTCAGTGTTTTGAGATTCCTTTTTGCAAACCCCTCTCTGCCTCCTTAATTAGGAACTTCGATTGCGTGGGTTGTTCTTCCTCATCAAGAATAAACGCTTCCTCTTACTTATCCGAATTTCAGCGTCGATCTCCACGTGAGTAAGTTAACGTGAGTTCGACAATAAGGAATGATTAAAGAGCGAGAAAGAGTTGACCGGTGTCCTGGTAGTTCAATTTGATTGAGGGCTTTTTTTCGCAAAAGTTGTAAGCGATTAAAGCCGAGAAAAGGTTGGTAAGGAAATTAGTTGGGCTCCTGTGCCTGGAGTGTTCAATCTGGAAGATGTTTTTAAGTTAATCAATGATAGTCTCACAAATAGCCCTTTTACGGAGCATTATAGCATCCATGATGGGGGTTAAGGATGAGGACTTCATATTGCGTTTGAGTTTGGTTATCAGATGGACTCCGCGGAAGAACAGATTTTTAAAAAGTTCCTTACTGATGTAGCCTTTATCACCAAAGAGCTTTCCGAATAATTTCTTAATAAACCGTTCAATTTTAAGAGGCTTTCTGTCATCCACATTGCCCGGTGTGAGCATAAAATCGATGATTTCACCCGTATCAGCAGTGATAAGATGGAGCTTAAACCCGTAGAACCATCCGATGGAACAATGGCCTCTTTTAGCTAACCCTTCAAATACTTTATGGTTATGGATCCGTCTGTTATGACAGACCCTTAACGGAGTGCTGTCTATAAAACTTATACCTGTACACTGTCCAGTCCCTTGTGTTTTCAGATAAATAGCCATTGGCAGAAGACTTCCACTACAAAGTTCTACCATTCGGTTATAGCTTACCACATCAGGAAAGAAGGAGCGCAAGTGGCCACAAACGTATGTGTTGTAAAAGGTCTTGAAATTTCGATATCCTGAGATCTGGAACAAGACCTGTATAGTCATTACTTCGGATAAAGAAAGCTTACCAGGTTTGTTGCGCTTTTTACTTCCCAGCAATCTTTTTTCCAATTTTGGGACAAAATCCAGACAAAAATCGTCAATGGAACAAAAAATTTCAGTAATTTTAGTAGCAGTTAACATAGGCAGAAATATTAGTTATTTTGTTGATTGTCAATGACTTAATATACTAATTTTCTGCCTTTTTTCTATCAATAAACTACTCTATTTTATATCGAACTCACGTTAAGTTATGCTCCAGGTATAAAGTCTGCAATGATTTGTTCCATTCAGGATCCAACTGGACTCTATTCTGGTGGATTTTTCCAAGGTTACTTTTCATGGTACCAAAACTTTCTACCGTCCATCGACAGTTGAAAGCTATGGGTTTAATACATCCGGAGTGCCTCAGCAGGATTTGAATCCTGAGTTGATTTTGCCGGAAGAATGGCACCGCTTGCCACCAACCAATCCTACTACCCCACATCTCCTTTTCCTATTCGCACGCGGCTTATTCGGAATGGATATACCTATTAATCGGGGACAAAATCAAACCTGATAAGTGGATAGGATCAGATTAAGCGAATTACGAGCAACCTTGCCACCAATCTTTAGCAACATTACCCGGTTCCCGGTTCTATTCTGGATTGGTCTTTTTTTAACGTAATTTTGCCCTCCAAAAATTGATCTTTGATGGTAGATTACGATCCAGCCCAACTGGAGGCCAAATGGCAAGAATACTGGCGCGAGAACCAGGTTTTCAAGGCTGAAACCGACCCAAAGAAGCCTAAATACTATGTCCTGGACATGTTCCCTTATCCATCAGGATCGGGGCTGCATGTCGGGCACCCCTTAGGTTACATCGCAACCGACATTGTCGCGCGCTATAAGCGAATAACTGGTTTCAATGTGCTTCACCCTATGGGATTTGATTCTTTTGGGTTACCAGCAGAGCAATTCGCTCTTAAAACCGGGCGACATCCGGCCATAACTACCGAGCAAAACGTCAAAAGATATAAACAGCAGCTGGCTATTATGGGTTTTTCCTACGAATGGGAACGAGAGGTTAAGACCAGCGATCCCAGCTATTATAAATGGACCCAATGGATCTTCCTGAAGATATTCAATAGTTTTTTTGACAAATCCCTGGGAAAAGCGTGTCCGATAGAGGAATTGGAAATCCCCCATGGGCTGTCCCACAAGGAGCGCAACCAGTATATTGATGATCATCGCCTGGCCTATCAAGCTGAGGTCGCCGTCAATTGGTGCCCGGCGCTAGGCACGGTCCTTGCAAATGAAGAAGTTATCGGAGGTGTGAGTGAGAGAGGAGGTTATCCGGTGATTAGAAAGCCGATGAAGCAGTGGATGCTTCGAATTACCGAATACAGTGACCGCTTGCTCGATGGTTTGGAAGACTTGGATTGGCCCGAATCGATCAAAACCTCTCAGCGAAATTGGATTGGAAAATCTACAGGGGCTGAAATCAGGTTCACTGAAAAAAGTTCAGGAGAGCCGCTCAAGGTATTTACGACGCGACCTGACACCATATTTGGAGTGACCTATATGGTCCTTGCCCCGGAACACGCATTGGTCGATAAAATAACTACAGACAACCAAAAGGAACAGGTCGCTAATTATGGGGAGCAAGCAAGCAAAAAAAGCGACCTGGAAAGAACCGACCTGGATAAAACTAAAACGGGAGTCTTCAGCGGTGCTTTTGCGGTTAATCCTCTCAATGGCGAGGAAATTCCTATCTGGATCTCGGATTATGTCCTCATTTCTTACGGCACCGGAGCCGTCATGGCTGTTCCGGCTCACGACCAACGGGACTTCGAATTTGCGAGCAAATTTAAGATCCCAATCAGGGAGGTGATTTCCATCTCTGGCAAACCGGTTGACAAACTGAAAGAAGCCTTCGAAGGCCATGGGTACATGCTTAATTCCGGGGAGTATGATGGACTGACCAACAAAGAGTTTACCCGGGAAATCCTTCAAATGATTGAAGAGAATGATTTTGGCAAGGCATTAGTAAACTATAAGCTCAGGGATTGGATATTCACCCGACAGCGCTACTGGGGCGAGCCCATTCCGGTGATTCATTGCCAGGATGGCCAGACCGTAGCAATACCGGAGGCCGATCTACCTCTGATTTTGCCTGAGGTCGAATCATACGAACCATCCTCCGATGGCGAATCCCCGTTGGCCAACCAAAAAGATTGGGTGATGACCTCGTGCAATGGGTCCGGATCTGGAAAAAGAGAGACCAACACCATGCCCCAATGGGCTGGATCATGCTGGTATTACATTCGCTTCCTCGATCCTCATAACGACCAGGAATTTGCGTCCCCAGAGGCAATTAATTATTGGATGCCCGTTGACCTTTATGTTGGCGGAGCCGAGCACGCAGTTTTGCATCTTTTGTACTCCAGATTCTGGCACAAAGTGCTCTATGACTTGGGTTTCGTTAACACCAATGAACCGTTTAGGAAGCTGATCAACCAGGGAATGATCCATGGAAGATCCAGTTTTGTCTATCGCATCAAGGACAGCAACACCTACGTGTCTTACAATCTGAAAGGCGACCACGAATTCACCCGGATGCATGTTGACGTCAATATTGTTCGCGACGATGAGTTAGACCTTCAGGCGTTCAAGGATTTGAGGCCCGAGAATGCCAATGCCGACTTCCTGTTGGAAGATGGCAAATATCTGTGCGGAACCGAAGTGGAGAAAATGTCAAAGTCACTTCAAAACGTTGTATCACCGGACGATCTGATTGGCCGTTACGGAGCGGACACGTTCCGATTGTATGAAATGTTCTTGGGTCCCTTGGAACAATATAAACCCTGGAACACCAATGGGATTGATGGGGTGTTTAGATTCATTAAGAAATTCTGGAGGCTATTCCATGATGATTCCGGAAATTTTGCCGTAATGGATGAGGAAGCCAACCAAGATGAACTACGAGTGGTACATAGAACCATTAAGAAAGTCAGGGATGATATTGAAAGATTCTCCTTCAATACTGCTGTAAGCACCTTTATGATCTGTACAAATGAACTTTCAGCGTTAGGCTGTAAAAAGCGGATCGTCCTGGAACCACTTGTTATCACAATTTCTACCTTTGCACCTCATCTGGCTGAGGAACTTTGGCAAAAGTTGGGGCACGAAGAGTCTATTTCCAAAACCACCTACCCAACTTACAATGAAGAATTTATTCAGGATAAAAGCTTCGAATATCCGGTAAGCGTGAACGGAAAGCTACGGGTCAAAATGACCTTTCCTGTTGATCTGCCCAACCAGGAAATCGAAAAGCTAGTATTGGAATCCGAGCAGGTTCAGAAATGGACCGGGGGCAAGGCGCCTAAGAAGGTAATAATCGTTCGGCAGAGGATCGTTAACGTGGTGGTTTAGGGTTCTTCCTCCTTCTCCTCAGATCCTGCCTCTTTTCGTTTCTTCTTTTTTCCAAACCCTCCCAACAGCCCCTTTTTCTTCTTGGGTTTCGCAGCAGCAACTTGTTCTTCTATTCGTTCTTGTTCTACCTGTCCGTCCCCTACTTGTTCCGGTTCCGCTTGTGGTGGAGGACCCTTCTTATCTTCTTTTTCGGTCTTTTCCTTTTTCTTTTTTGAGCCCTGGCCTTCCTCAGCAGCCTTTAGATATTCACCAAAAAGTCGATCATAGGTAGCTTGCTCCACATTACGGTTCTCCTTGATCTTGTAATCAGCCTGTGAATCGGGTTTCCCGGTGTCCTGTTGCTCCCGTGCCGTCGTGTCGGAAACTTCTCCCAGTTCTTCCCTAACATCGATCTGCTCGTCGGCGCTGCCCACCGAATCCAGAGTCGATTCTCTGGCGAAAAGCAACTCTCTTTCCACCATTTTGAATTCCTCTAGTTTTTGGAGATAGGGCAGTACTGGAGACTGGCTCACAACTCCGAAACTGCTTTTCCTTACATTGTAGTCAACCCTGGGCAAAGTATCCTCACCAAAAGGGCTGAACATAAGGTCCCGCTGGCGTTCATCCAGAACGTAAAATGACTGAAACGCAGGACATATTTTATCCCTGCAGCTGCTTAGGCTAAGCAGGATAAGGCCGCAGAGAGCTACATAACGGTATTCGGACCTCAAAAAGCTTTGAATTTGATTGATTGGTTTATTAACGAAGAAAGGGCAGTCAAGATTTTAATGCCCTAAAATATAGGTTTATTCAGACTAATGAAAATCAACAGCCATTTCTTGTCCTCCTGGTTAATAAGAAAGGGGTCGGAATCTGCCTCTCTTATCGCCACCGTCCCCTTTTGGGTCAATTCCCTAGGGAAAAGGTTTGGGAGTGTTAAGCGCAGGCGTTCAGGCCGTGGAACCTCATAAGAGGTTATTTAGCCAGTAATGCATCAACAACCGGGGCAATTGCATCGATCCATAAGCCGTACATTTTGGCCGACGGGTGCAACTGATCGTTTGCCGTGAGATCGGGATCCATCGCCGCTTTCCTGGAGATGTCGGTAATATTGATAAACATTACCTGCCTTTCTCCACAAAGCTGCCCGGCAACGGCATTGTACTCATCCAGTTCCTTGCTAATTTTCAAAGGGTCTTTGGATTGGCCAAATGGGGTCGCTCCGTAGTCAGGTATTGAGACCACAAAAATCCGACCCTTATTATTCTCAGCAAAATGTAAAGCCCGATCCAATAGCTGATCAAACTCCTTCCTATATTGTTCTACCGGATATCCTCGATACTGATTGTTTACCCCAATCAGTAACGAGACCAAATCGTAAGTACCCTCAAGTTTCTCCTTGAGGATGCCTTGGATCAATTCATCGGTTGTCCATCCAGTGGTGGCGATTATCCTGGGTGGGGCCAGGATCGATTGGCTAGAATTCATCCTGAGAACTAGCTGATTAGGCCAATTTCCTGACGCCGGTACACTTTCCCCAATGGTATAGCTATCTCCCAAAGCCAGATATGATAGTTGCACTAAATTCCCTTTTTGTGCCATCACCGAAGTAGTCAGGATTAACATGAGCGGGTAAAAGTATAAAAACCGCACCATCCAGCGTTTAGCGTCCTTCAATTGAGTTACTGGCGGATTTTGGCAATCCCTTTATGACCAAATCATAGGATTGATCCACCAGGTCGCGGATGAAAGAGTCGGGGATCGTCGAATCCATCCGGATCGTATTCCAGTGCTTCTTGTTGAGGTGATACCCGGGACTGACCGCTGGATACAGCTCTCTAAGAGTTAAGGCCTTTGCAGGGTCGCATTTTAGGCTTACAGAATCAAAATTCTGGACATGGGTCAAAGCAAACATTTTCCCAAGAACCTTAAAGACCAAAACATTTTCGTCAAAAGGTAGTTCTTCGGTTACTTTCTTTTTTGCCAAGCAGTAATTCCGAAAATCCTCGATATTCATCAAATAAAGCGGCGGACAATCAAGAAAATCACCCCTAGTAGAAAGATTATTATGGAGATGCGATTGATGCCGTGCATGACCTTGATGTTGAAATTAGTAGGTCGATTGGGATCCTTTTTCCTAAAGAAATAACCAAAAACCTCTCCCATTTGCAAGTAATCTTTAATCGAATTGCGGTCTTTTTCTGACATAACTAGGCTAGTTAGCGGCTATAGCAATTGGGTCAATCCAGTTGCCATCATTTTTGATGATCTCAATCAGTTCATCTACGGCGTCCTTTGAAGGAACGGCCTTCTTGACCACCTCTTGACCTTTATATAAAGTGATTTTTCCTTTTCCTGAACCGACGTATCCATAGTCCGCATCGGCCATCTCCCCAGGACCGTTCACGATACAACCCATGATACCAATTTTGACCCCTTTGAGATGATCCGTGAGTTTCCGGATCTTCGCGGTTGTTGCTTGTAGATCAAAAAGAGTTCTTCCACACGAGGGGCAAGAAATGTATTCTGTCTTGGTCATTCTCGTTCGAGCCGCCTGCAGAATTCCAAACGACAGGTCGTTTAATAATTTCAGGGGTCTAATCGCTTCATGTGGATCGTGGGATTCCAAGTGATCACACGTAATCATCACTCCATCTCCGTATCCGTCAATCAACAAGCCGCCTACATCGGTTGCTGAGTACAGCTGTAGTTGATCTGACTTCAGGTTAGCATAATGGCGGTGAAGAATAACTGGCAACTCGATCTCTTTGTGCACCAATTCAAAAAAGAACCTTCGTTGCTCAGCCAATCCATGCAGGTTGTCCGTACCCAGAATCAAAACGACTCGGGTGGACTCATCTAAAATCCGGATCACCCCCGAGCTAAGATCGGAAGCAGAAAGATAAAGGAAATTCAGTTCTTGGTGCCGCTCCGTATTCACAATCCAAGCTTCCCTGGTGAAAAGTGGATACTTGGTTGCCTTTTCTGGATCCAGCTCCCAGGTTTCGTAATCAAGGATCTCCCGCAATCCGTTAGGCAGCATAAAAGGCACAGCCACTTTGCCTGAGTATATGTAATCTGAGCCAAGGTCATTCATCTTCCATTTGTCCAACTCCGCAACGTAGTAATGACCGAGGTCTTCGAGATCTGCATACTCTTCGATCGAGAAATTGCTGGCGTCAACGATCACCCGGGGTACGTTCAAATCCCCAATGCTTCCCACCTCGGCTGTGCTCCTTCGGCTATACGCAAACGGATTGGTTGGCTGTTCCTGGATAGGTTGTATGAAGGTGTGCGGGGAACGTGTTTCGTACCTCTTGACCAGTTCCTTAGCTACCGGAGCTTCGAACTCAGGCTCCTCTGTCAATGAAACCCGGACTGTATCCCCTAACCCATCCTCAAGCAAAGCCCCAATCCCAACGGCCGATTTGATTCTTCCATCCTCACCCTCTCCTGCCTCGGTAACTCCCAAATGCAGGGGATACGCCTGAAGGCTTTCTTCTTCCAGGCGATTTATCAACATCCGGTAGGCCTGAACCATTACCAGGGTATTGCTGGCTTTCATTGAAAGCACTATATCATAATAGCCTAAATCCTCACAAATCCTGAGGAATTCCAAGGCCGACTCGACCATGCCCAAAGGCGTGTCCCCATACCTTGACATGATCCGGTCCGATAATGATCCGTGATTGGTGCCGATACGCATTGCTGTTCCGTACTCCTTGCAAATCTTGACCAGGGGAGTGAAACGCTCCCGAATTCGATCTATTTCTTTTTGATAAGATTCGTCATCGTATTCAATGATCTGGAACTTCTTTCTATCTGCATAATTCCCAGGATTTATTCTGACTTTTTCGACGATCCGGGCAGCTGTTTCGGCGGCGTTTGGTGTAAAGTGAATATCGGCAATCAAGGGCACCTGAAAGCCCCGATTTCGTAATTCCCGCTTAATTTCCGCCAGATTCTTAGCCTCATTCAAACTCGGCGCGGTTATCCGTACATACTCGCACCCTGCCTCTATCATTCTAATCGCTTGATCCACTGACCCTTTTGTGTCCATGGTATCGACGGTGGTCATTGACTGTATCCTAATCGGATTTTCGTCACCTACAGGCAGCTCTCCAATGTAGACCACCTTGGTTTTCCTCCTGGAATAGGAAGTAAGGCTGCTGCAGTAGGCCAATTTGGACTGAAGATCCGTAGGAGTATTCATGACATCAATTTACAAAGATAAGGCACAAGACGTCAGCTTGAATAATTGAAAAAAGTCATTTATGGTTTTAACCGGCCAAATCTTATTGCCGCTGTTGACGAAATAACCTAGTCGCGGACAACAACACTCTTCCAAAGCTAAATGCAACCAGTCTAAATGTCACCAAGTTGGGGCCGAATAACTATTTCCTCTACTACCGTTGAGTCGGACAAACAATAGGCCGACCATACGGCCTTGGCAATATCCTCCGGTTTTATGAATCTTTCTTCCGGAATATCCACCCCGTCCCAGCTCGGAGTTTTGACCGCTCCCGGAAGGACGGCGGTTACACGCACCCCATGAACCCGCATTTCCTGACGAAGACACTTGCTGAAACCCAACAAAGCAAATTTGGATATAGTGTACGAACTTCCCTGGGGATAGGCGCCGAGACTGGCAATGGAGCAAATGTTAAAGACATACCCTCGTTTTAGGTCCATCATTGGCCTGATAATGCCCCTTGTCAGGTAGTAAGCCGAATAAAGATTAGTATCTATCATTTTTTCAAGATTGCCTTGTATTTCGGAGTGGATCTCCCCGGGCAGGAACACCCCGGCATTATTGATTAATACGTCCACACTAGATGCGTTCTGCCTGACTGAGTTTATGAAGGAGTCTGTCTCCCTTCTTTTTGAGAGATCCGCAGTAAACCCTAAGAACCGAATATTCGGATTAAGTTTGACCATTTCGGCCTTCAAGGATTCCAGATCCCCTTGACTTCGCGAGCATGAAATTATGTCAAAGCCCTCTTGAGCAAACCGATGAACCAAAGCCCTTCCAATGCCCCTGGTACCTCCGGTGATCACCGCCTTTTTTTCCATAAACCTCGATTTTATTTATTATTTTTCCCTCCTCAAAAATGGCAATTAAATGCTTTCATATAGCCAATAATTCTAACAAATGAAAGGCCTGGGTCGGTTTGTGTTGTTTTTAGGCTCCCTGTTCATCAAACGGGAATCTTTCCGAACCTATGTAAATCTTACTTTTCAAGAATCGGTCTCAATCGGGTTCAACTCTCTTACTATTGTTATTATCGTCTCCACTTTCATGGGTGCCGTGACCTGCATCCAAACTGCTTACAATTTGATAAGCCCCTTGATTCCCAATTACATCATATCCTTGGTGGTAAGGGATATGACCATATTGGAACTTTCCCCCACCATTCTGGCAATCGTCTTTGCTGGAAAAGTGGGCTCCAACATTGCCGGAGAGTTGGGTACCATGAGAATTACCGAGCAAATAGATGCATTGGAGGTAATGGGAATTAACGCCGGGTCCTATCTGGTTCTGCCCAAAATCCTGGCATCAATAATTACGTATCCTATGCTGGTGGTGATTTCTGGATTTTTATCTCTTTTCGGAGGTTATTTAGCAGCAATTGTGACCGGCGTAGTTACTGAGACCGAATATATTTATGGAATTCGACTCGACTTTATTGAATTCAATGTCACATTTGCTTTGATAAAGGCCTTTGTCTTTGCCTTTCTGGTGGCATCTATTTCATCCTATAAGGGATTTTACACGCAAGGTGGTGCTTTAGAGGTGGGGATTGCCAGCACTAGCGCGGTAACCAACAGCTGCATTGCCATCCTCCTTGCGGATTATCTCCTAGCCTATCTGCTACTATAAACTCTGATGATTGAAGTTCAAAATATAGCCAAGGCCTTCGACGATACTCCCGTGCTACATGATGTAAGCGCTGAGTTTAAAGAGGGCAAAACCAACCTAATCATAGGAGCCAGCGGCACTGGAAAGACTGTTCTTTTGAAATGCATTGTAGGATTGGTCGAGCCCGACCACGGGGAGGTGTTGTTCCATGGCAGAGAGTTCACCAAGGCCAATAAAAATCGGAAAATCGAAATCCGGCGGGAGATCGGAATGCTCTTCCAGGGGGGTGCTTTGTTTGACTCCAAAACCGTGGAAGAAAATGTTATGTTCCCCCTAAACATCCTCACTAGTATGCGCGATGACGATAAGCTGGATAGGGTGAATTTTTGCCTCAAACGGGTGGGGCTTGAAAATGTGAATAGCAAAATGCCGTCCGAAATAAGCGGTGGGATGAAAAAACGAGTTGGAATAGCCCGGGCTATTGTGAACAATTCGCGCTATTTGTTTTGTGACGAACCCAATTCCGGCCTGGATCCGCAAACGGCCAACTTGATCGATGATCTGATTCAAGAAATCACGTACGAGTATCAGATCACTACGATAGTTGTCACTCATGATATGAACTCAGTAATGGCGATCGGCGATCACGTGATTTTCATGTTCAAAGGCCGTAAGCTATGGGAAGGTATTAGGGAGGAGATTGCCCACACCGATGTGGCTGAACTGCAAGATTTTATGTTTGCAAATATCCTAATGAAGTCAGTTAAGAAAGTCGGAGGAGTGGGCTGAGAGCCGAGGGAAGGAATAAAATTCAGCTCAAAAGGAAACTACAATGGGTCAAAACAGCGCTGTTACCTGCATCCTGCCAATATGTACGGCAGCCCTGTCTTCGGAGATTCGGCCGTCATAATTGACGGTGAGCTGCAGACCGCTCAGAATTTTTCTTTGATACATGAGGTTCCATGTGTAATTGCCTCCTGGGCGGAGCGCCTCCAACAGTTCATAACCGACTGGAGTATTAGGGTCTCCCTCAAATTCGATTTGCAGGAATCTAAAACCTGAACTAAAGTTACTCTTGGTAGCGCGATTCCACCTGGCTTCAAAGGAGATCTCATTGATCTTCGACTTCTCGCCCGCACCTTCAAGGTACACGTTATTCTTAAATGAAAACCTATAGTTCCAGTTTAGTCGGACGCGAGTTGAGGGTTGCCAACTTAATCCCGGAAGCAAATCGTAGGCCTGGATCCGGTAATTCCTGGTGAGGAGATAATCTGAAGCATTGCCGATGATGTAATTTCTGCTACCAAACTTCAAATTGTATTCTCTGGCGAGATTAAGTCTTCCATTCATGCTGTACTGATGGCGGACCCTCGACTCAAAACCATCAGTCAACAGTTGCTTGCGAGCTGAACTGGAATAAGCCCCATCGACCCCATACTTGGATTGAGCCCGGTTGAAAAAGAATGTAGTGCGGAAATTCTCTCTAAGAGAAAGCAGGTTTTCATCCATAATGTTTCTCTCCCAGGGATTGAATCTAGAACCAAGATCATCGTCTGTTGTCTTTTTGTCTATCGTCCAGCTGGTGTTATTGGAGAATTTGGAGAGGAATTGTTTGGCACCGCCCACCTGTGCCCAATTGCGTGGCATCTTGGCATCAAACTTAAAATTGAACAGGTTATTATTAGCCAGGACATAATCATCTGTGGGCAGAAAGATTTTGGCAAAGTTGCGCTCATCATGGTTTATGGCTTCATAAAACTCATTCAAATCCTGGACCCCATCCTGGTTGTCATCCCTCCAGGTATGAGTACCCTCTCCGGGATTAACCTCAAGGAACACAAACTCCCTCTTCAGCTCGCGGCTATTGGCAACAGCATAGGTCAGTTCGGTTCGCAGGTGTTTTTTAAAGGCATTGCCAAACCAATCCACTCGGGACGTAACTGAATGTTCTGACCTATCCTGTGGATCGAGATTGAGGTCTGGATTTATGTTCTCAAGATTACGATAGGTGAATGTGAGATCGAACCTGCTATGGGATTTGATCCGGGAGCTAACCATCAAATTCGCAGTACGCGCTAAATCGTTTTTCTTTAGCTCTCCTAACATTGGGGCACGATCTTCGCGAATGCTGTAATTCAACTCGACCTTGGTTCTTAGAGAGTCATTGGTCCGCAAGAAAAACCTGTGTTCCCTGAAGTTGTTGGCCGTACTTACAATCGAATCCGAAGGCCTATAGGTCACTTGGTTACGATCCAGTCTATAAGAGTATCCGGGAACCAGGTACTTGGTGGCATAGAAGGTGGTCAGGTTGGTCCTGATCCAATCTGAGTGATAGCTAGATTGATCGTTCTGCGTCATAAATAGATCTCCCGCAACGTTCCAACTGCCTATTTGCTGAGCGGCTTCAAATAAATGCTGATTTCCGTCAACCGATTGTCCCCGCTTTCGGGATGATAGTTGGTAATTAACGTAATTGCTTATATCTTTTTTCAGCCCCATAGATAGGTTCAAAATATGGTCTTGGGCTGGCTTCGTTTCGGTTTCAGGATTAAAACTCCAGTCCCGATCAAATTCAATATACCGGTATCGGTCAATAGGTTGGAAGTATCTATCGTTATATTCAAAACTCAGATCCCCCGCTAATTTGTAGCTCGAAACTGCACCAAGCGGCCGACCTTTGCTGGTTAATCCACCCTTGTAAGCCCTACCCTGATTGTCATCGTTATCAATCCTGGAGAATAGATTCAAATCATGATTGGACCAGGCAATCTCGCTGAACACTGATTCGTACTCGGAAAGGTTATATTGAGCCCCCAATGTGATCATTTGCTTTTGATTGGGTGTAGGCACCCTGATAATAGGCTGGAAATCACCCTGGGAACGGCCATCAACCGGAGCCACCCATTGGTAAACCCTTCCATTTGCAGTGGTAGACTTCAAGATGTAGTTGCCTCGGTTGGCACTCACCTGGGAGAACTTTACCGAGTATCTGGCATCTGCGGGATCTACAGACCTTTGATAAATCACATGAGTTACTCCCTGGACCAGGGTGTCTGTTTTCCGGTAAAGGATCCGATTCTGGGTGAATTCCACGCTATCCGCACCAGAGATTACGGCAAGATCCAGGTTATCTCCGATCTGTGAGAGACGATCGATTTCATCTTGGTTCAGATTCACTAGCAAGGGCCGTTTTGGATTGTCTTTTTCTGAATAAACCTGGGTATAAACCTTTAGATCGCCGAGTTGCTGGTTATGATAACCGGCTACAACAGTGCGCGAATAATTCTGGACGAAAAATTCGTAATCTACCCTTATTCTGGAAAACTTGGTGATCAACACTTTATTGGTGAACGTGATCTCCCCAAGATTATAGTCGATAATATAGTCGTAGTTAAAACCACGCTGCAACGGTTTTCCGTCAAGGAATACCTTTTCTGAGTTTGCCATAACAGTGACAAATCTTTGCGCTTCTGGACCCTGAACTTTGTAGGGACCTAAAACCCCTTCTACTACTTCCATAATAATGGAAGCAAACTGTCCTTTGGCCACCGAAACTCCAAGGCCCGTTTCAGCTTTTGATTTGTCACCTAGTGTCATGTCAAGTTCGAATTGACGGATAAAGCTTTTTTAATTTTATCCGTGCATCTTTTGTTGTAAAGCGCCAATCAATACTGGCGTTCTTGTTGTTTCGATGTTCCTCCCATGCTTTCACTTCTTTTCGGATTATCTCCATACTGTCAATTCGTCTACTTAAGCATTGTCTGGAAAGCACACTGAGTTCAATTTCTGCCATGTTCAGCCAGCTTCCATGTTTTGGTGTATATACAAGCTCAAACCGATCCCATATTCTTTTTGCTTCTTCGGGAGGATATGTTTCATATAAGGAGGCAGCTGTATGTGTGATATAATTGTCCATCACTAAGGTGATCTTCCCAGAATCAGGATACATCTGATCAGCAATCTCTTTGATGAACTTAGCCCAGTCTTTCCGGGTTTTCCTCTCGGTAAGCTTAACCATTCGCTTTCCTGTGACCGGCTCACTGGCAATAAACACATTACACACCCCGCAACGCCGGTATTCATAATCCACCCTGGTTGCTTTGCCCTTTTGCATCGGCTCGGTTATCCTGGTTTCCTTAATCAATTGTTTGGGCGTTTCATCCATGCATACTACCGGACTTTCAGGATCATAAGGCCGTTTATACACATCTAACACCTGCTCCATGTGTGCCACAAAGCTACTGTCGGATTTGGGGGGAATAATCCACTGGCTTACCTTCCAGGGTTTTAAGGCGTTTTTTTAAAACGGTACGCACCGTTTCGTGAGAAATGCTGTCAGTATATTGAAGCTCTACCATCTTATCTGACAGCAGCCGAAGCGACCATCGGGCATATCCTTCAGGTGGTTTACTGCAGCACAGCGCTATCAGATGCGCTTCGATGTCACCATCTACCTTACGACTATAGGTCCTGGTGGTTGGTTTGCGCTCCAATACCGCCTCAAAGCCTTCTTCTACAAATCGTTTTTTGACCCGGTCAATGGTACGCATGCCTACCTTCAGTACCTTGCTGATCTGCTCATTGGTTACCTTCTCTGCATATGGTCCCTTATCACAGTTCAACAAAATATATGCGCTGCGAAACTTTTGAGAAGTATGCTTGCCTTTGTTAATAATTGCCATTAGCTCTTGGCGTTCCACTTTTGCTAATGTCACTTTATATCTTGCCATAATCTTTAAGTTTGATGTACGGCAAAGATACAAAAATATTACGTCATATTATAATTGACATGACACTAGTTCGTACTTTGTTTTCAATTGCACTCCCTGAACATTCTTATTATAGCGAAGGAAGTGGGAGGCCGGTTGATTGTTCGACACAGGATCTTCAAACAATACATCTCCTGCGGTAATGGAAAAGTTATCATTGAATATTTGCATGAAAACTTTGTCGAACTCCTGTAGCTGAAGGGTGTTGCCCTCTGGTTGAAACGGAATATTTTGATCGGTAATTACGGCCCTAATATTTAGATCATCGGTGATCTTTCCTTGGAGTTGCAGGTTCAACTGGCCATTTACAAAGACGTTTTGAGTGTTACCGAAGGAAATACTTCGAGTGATGCTTCCGGTCTTGGTTAGTCCCGAACTTGGAAAAAGTTCTTCCTTTGGCAGGCCAAAACCTGCTACCACCGGTGCAGGGGCTTTAAACAGAGCATTGGAATCATACTGAGCCAAGCTGCGATTTTGCCAGGTTCGATGCAACGCAAATGGCAATTGTGAATAACATACCTCGACCGTATCCAAGCCACCCCGGGTGTTGACTCTGACTTTGCCTGTCGTCAGATCATAATCCACGTCGGCCTGGTAGTCGAGCATAGTGGATATCCGGATAGACGAAGGATCAATTGAAAGGCTGTCAAGAATAACAGCTTCTCCTGATGCTGAAATCCATCTGCAAACTTGGGCAGTGTGTTGAGCGGATGACCCGAAAGGGATTACAAAAATTATGTATATTACAACGTACCTCCTGCAGCCCATTACTCAACCAAAGGTAAGGATATAAAGAAAGAGGTTCCGACACCCTTTTTGGTTTCAAACCAGATACGACCCCCGGCATGTTCGATGCCTCGTTTGGCTATTGCCAGGCCGATTCCAGAACCATTAGTCTTGGTACTGAAATTTGGCATGAAAACCTTTCTCTGGATTGAGTCAGGGATCCCATCTCCATTGTCCTTAACTTCGATTAATACTCTGTTTCCATCTTTCGTAACCAGCCTCACTCCTACTTTAGGATCACGGTACTTTGGTACCGCCTGGAAGCCATTGATAATCAAATTGGTTATTATTCGGCTCAGCAATTGCTCATCTCCGAGCACTGGGAATTCTCCTTCCGGGATATTAGAAATCATCTTACCCTCTCCGTTATCATATAGGGATACTGTTTTCCTTAGCACCGAAGCTAATTCAAGCTTCTCGGTTTTAGGGCTTGGCATCTGAGCGAATGAAGAAAACGAGGTGGCAATGTCGCTCAAGGTCTGTATCTGATGAAGAAGGTTATTTACCGGTTTTTCAATATTCTCCGGTTTCTGCTCGTAAGTCGCCAGCATCCTTTTAAGATGCTGAAGTGAGAGCTTCATAGGTGTTAAAGGGTTCTTGATCTCATGTGCCACCTGCTTCGCCATCTCTCTCCACGCCGATTCCTTTTCGGTTTGGGCCAGGGCGTCTTTGCTGGCCTCTAACTTCACCAGCATGCGGTTATATTCGCCAACTAACATGCCTATCTCATCATCCGATTCCCAATTGACAGGTTCGTCTAATGCCGACAAATTGGTCTTTTTGATCCTTTGGGTAATGAAGTTTAGAGGGAATGTCAAAGTGCGGGATGCAAAAAATGAAACGATAAGAAACAAGATGAATATAAAAATGAAAATATTGATAATGTTGGTAAGGACCGAAACCAATTGAGAATCCAATTCCAATCCAGACTCGAAGAACGGGATGCTGATTACTCCGATGAGATCGTCAGAATCGAATGAGCGAATTGCCACGTACGAGGATTTATACTTCAACGATCCTACAGATTCATCCAGGATCAACCAATCTCCGTCTTTTTCCTTCAGATTTATATAAGCCACCGGATTTACAAAAGGCGATAGCAACTTGTTTTCATAAATTCCCGGTTGACTCGACGCGATTAGCTGACCCTCGGCATTGAAAAGGTTGATATCCGTTTCAGTGAAATTGGCTATTTCGGTCACCACCAGGGACAGGTTATCTCGGGTTATCTGGCTGCTCTGGTAAGCTGTTAGCTTTCCTGCAAGGCCCCTGCGAATGCTTTCACTCTTGGACTTATATTCATTGATGACTGATTTTCTATTAGCATTTTGGATGAAACTTAAGGTCGCCAACGAGACCATAAATAATGGAACAATAAATGCGAGGTTCAGGTAAAGCTGAATGCGGGTTGCATAATTGACCTTAAATTTCTGAATACTTGACCCGGAAACGTAAACCAAGATCCAGATCAAGATCCAGAATATCAGTTCCAGGAACAGGAAAGAGAAATTGGAAATTATTCGTGCCACCGGATATTTGGCGCTGGAAATAACCAAGCGCTCATCCCCCTCCGCAACTAGTCCCAGATGATGAAAGTCGGCTTGGTTTAGTCCTTTTTGGTAAAGCACCGGATCATTAAGTGTCCTCAGATTCAGATCTCGAGAATAATTGAACTCTCCGGAACTGGTGTTCAGATCATTACCTGAATACAAGGCATAATTATAATTCTTGTTTTGAAAAGCTGATAAATATCGCCGGTCAATCAGAAGTTCGGGATATACCGATCGGGGAGTGAACCTTCTAAGTTTTAGATCGATCAGAATATAACCTACATTTCGGTCCCTTCTTTTGATTTCGATAAAGCTCAGGTATCGCTGAAGAAATCGGGCGTCAGCCGTATTTATAAACACCAGGTTCTGGTAGTTGGTCTCATTTCTTGGATTATCGAACAGCTCTTTCCACGAGTGGAAATTGGGGACGTTCCTATCCCGAAGTGACTGACCACGGGCGTCGAACAGCAATACATCGATGTCAAATTTATCGAAATAGCGATTCAGGAAAATCCGTAGGATTTTCTCCTCCACATCCTCCTTGGAAGCAAATGGGCTAAACAAGCTATTTCTAATATATGGATCTCGCTCAATTTTACCGGAAGCCTCGAACAGCAAGAATTCCGCCAGGTTATCTCCTTCGAGAAGAAGCTGATTGGCGAAACGTTGCTTATCACTTATTTGACGGTTCTTCTCTAAATAGTAAATTGAGTGCGCCCCCAGGATGGAGTTTACCATAGCCCCCACGAAGAAATACAGGAACGTCTGATACTTTATTGTAGACAGGTGTCTAGGAAGGCCAAAAATGTACAATACGGCAAAATAGGTGAGATTGATTCCCGCCAAAATAAGGGTGGGAATTTGGAGAATGATAGACGTAATCAAAAAAAGGAACGTCGCCAATAGAAATCGAGAAATAATGTAAAAGCGATGATAATCGCAGAGCTTGAGAAAGGTCCTGAAGACCAGGTGGGCGAAAAGAAAATAGACGGTCGAAAGGATTGCGAAGATCAGAAATGAGTAAACCTTCACATACAACACGCCTCCGGGCGACCCGACATCCATGGTGATTCGAGAATTCTCATAGATGGTTTGGAGGACGTAAAAGTTAAAGTAAAGGGCACCAAAGCTCGCCGTTGCCAGAAAAACTGAAACCAGGGCCTTCCAGGCCGGAGGCAGCTGGGATAGGTCTTCATACAACTTAGAGGAGGAGAAGTATCTAAACAAATAACAAACTGCCAACCCCAGGCAGAGCAAGTTCAGAAACAAATCTCCAAGGGACGGATTCAGGCTTGAAGAAGCAAAGAGCCTAGGATCGAAGATACCGTAAGGACGTATGGAAAATGGAATATCCCAGTTAATCATCACAGCCCTTACCAGTCCGAGGCCCAGGATCAACAAAATCAAAGCAAACCTGTTCAGGTCCAATTTAGTCAAGTGGTAAACCCACAAAAACAAATAGGCCACCATTCCCATTATGCCTATCCAAACAAGGAGCACCACCAAACCAACCAAAGTTTCTTTGGCTAAATAGTAGTCGGTACCCACCTCTACTGAAAAAAGCTGGCCTGCGTCCCGGTAGTATATTGCACAATTATCCTGACTCTTACCGAAATAAACCCTGACATCCGGGTTTGAGAATAAGTGTGGATTCCGATAGGACTTCACATAATCATTCTCAAAATCGAACTGAACGTTCAATGGAATGAGGTAGAATACTTCATGATAACCCTGGTTAATTTTCAAAAGCATTTTCTTCACCAGGAATTGACCAATCTCGGTTTCCATGAATTTGAAGGTATAGTTCCCGAGAAGATATCCATAGGGAAAGAAGAAGCGATAGTCGGACCAATAAACTAGCTGGGCATTGCGGAAAACAAAAAACGGATAGGGGCTGTCGTGATCAAAATCGCTAAAATCTGCATCCGGGTTACCCGTTAGGATCTCACCGACATGGGACAGGCTCTTATCGACCTTTCCGATCTCGCGGTCCAAATTTTGGGTAATGTCCCTGATGAAGTCATCGTGGTTTTGCCGCGTCTCAATGAAGAAGTGTTCAGTAATGATCCCAGATAACAGAAACGCAATCGATGCGGCCAGAACCAGGTGATATTTCTTATCAGGAGATGCCATTGGAACGCTACCATGGCATTGGCATCAAATCAGGTGCCGGAATGCCGGTTATTATCTATTACGGTTGATAAGTGGCAAAGATCGTGACGATCCCGGATTTACTCTACTCTTTCGATACCATAGAAATGCGATGATCATAACCATCAAATAGGGGGCTGCAAACAGATACAATATCCCAAAATTGAGGCCGGCAGCAAAACTGGTGTCCCCATTGCTGACGTTATTCTCCACTTGGGTACGGCACATGGCGCATTGGGCCATCATATGGCCTACATTCATCAGCACCATAAAAAAACCAAGGATCAGGCCCCTCATATGACAAAACTACTCAAAAACCAAGGTTTATCCAATCCAACCTACACATGGTATCATGCGGTATAGTAAGGTCGAATCATCAGGTAGACCAAAACCCCAGTTACGGATACGTACAACCAGACTGGGTAGGCATACTTTACGACTTTAAGATGACCCTCGAAATTTTCGGTTAGGGCATGGAACAAGGCAACCAGCACCAGGGGGACCACCACAAACGCCAGTCCAATATGACTTAACAAAAGGAAAAGATATGTAGCTCTCTTAAATCCAAGGATCGCCTGTTCCTCGATATCCAGGATTCCGTCATGATTTGCATCCCCAAAAATGGCAGAAGGCACAGAGGCATGATAGGTGAGGTATGATATCAAAAAAAGAACCCCCAAAAAGAAGGCCGCAAGCATCGTAAACCGGTGCCGTTGAGGGTGATTATTTCGTATAAAGACCAATCCAAGCAGCAGCAAAGAAGCGGTCAACGAATTGAGTATTGCGTTAATGTGAGGAAGATAATAGTGCCACTGGCTTACCTCACCGATTTTCTGGGGACCGAATAAAAAATATGCCACAATTCCGGGAACCAGAATGGAAGCAATGATAATGAGCCAATAGGATCTCACCTTCATTAACTAGCGATTATAATCCAAGGCTAGAATTTGTATCTCGGTTATAAGCCTGTCTACTTCCTGGTCTGAATTTGGGTCATAGTAACCTCTAATCCTTTTTTTCCCATCCATGACCACAAGATCAGCCTCTCCGTGCATGAATCCATCTGCTTCAGTATCGATGACGAGTCCGCAATGCGCCAGGTCCAAAACCGTAGCAAGGTCCCCGGTTACAAAAATCCACTGCATGGGATCAGGCCGAAAGCTCATCTGATATCTGTGCATTGTAAGAGTGTCGCCCGGCTCCAAGGAAATTGACAGAAACTGAATCAAGGGATGGTCGAGGAAATGATTGTAGACCCTCGCCTGCTGATCCATCGCCCGCTGACAACCTGAAAGGCACTCGGGATGAAAGAAATTAACCACCGATATTTTGTTGTCAAAGACGTCGCTGTTAATAGCTCCACCGAGCCGATCGGTGAGATGAAAATTGGGCATGCGCTCTTTGCTGCAATCTAACCTCTGAGGAAGATCCTTCTGGTAAAACACCGGTATTTCTCGAAACTGGTTCTCTCCAAAAATCCTCAGGAACAAGAAGGCCAAGACTGGTATCGCCAGTAATGAAAACAAGAAAAACGCAGACCTCAACGACATATAAAAAAAATCAGGCCACCAAAGCAACCCGATTCCAGCAATGTAGGTCACCCACTATATTAGTTGGAGCATGGCGTTACCCTCAACTAAAAGAGCAATTATCAACCAGACTACAAATAGCATGGGTATGAGAATGGACCAAATGAGCACCTTAACCTCATGACCAAGATGCATGAACTCGGAAACAATGTAGTACGCTTTGACTATGGTAAGTGCAACGAAAAGAAACGTTCTAAGAGGTGATGACTCCATGGTGAAAGCTATGACGAACTCGAAACCGGTTACAATTCCCAGAATAATAGCCACCCTAACGAGATTGTTGACTTTCCGCTTGTCAACTGGCTGGACGACAACCTTTGATGTTTCTTCCATTGCAATGTGCTTAAACCAAGTAAAAGAAGGTGAATACAAAGACCCACACAAGGTCTACAAAGTGCCAGTACAATCCTACTTTCTCCACCGTTTCATAATGACCGCGACGTTCGTAGGATCCTACTACAGTGTTGTAAAATATTATGAAATTTATCACCACGCCACTGAAGACATGGGTTCCATGAAATCCAGTGATAAAGAAAAATAGATCAGCAAAGGCAGGAGGGCCATACTGATTGATGTGAAGATTGGCCCCAAAAACAGCCTCCTCAACCCATTGGCCGCCCACGAAAAAAGAAGCCATCGAGCCGGCTTCATCGCCAGAAATAAAATGTGACCATTCCCAAGCCTGGCAGGACAAAAACGCGATACCGCCCAAAAGTGTCCAGAGCATCCATTTTTCAACTCCTTTACGGTCCATGCGGGCACCTGCTTCCACAGCCAGCACCATGGTCACGCTGCTGAGGATCAAAATGAACGTCATGATGCCAACAAAGACTAGTGGGGCACTCAGTCCGTGAAGGAACGGTAAGGCTTGAAATACTTTTTCAGGAATTGGCCAGTATTCCTGCGAGAAGATAAAATCCGCGACTTCCCCTTCAAACGCCTGATGACTATAACGAATCAGACCGTAAGTTATGAGCAGCGCCGAAAACGTGAACGCGTCGGAAAGAAGGAAGAACCACATCATCAACTTACCGTAGGATGCGTTCAGGGGAGCTGCTCCTCCTTCCCAAGTTGGTTTATTGGATACTAGCGTAGCAGGTGCGGACATGAAATCAGCGGGTTTTAATGGTTTAAAAGTAAAAATATAAATAAATAAAGCCAAAGCCCTCCAAGAAAATGCCAGTAGGTGGTCCCCATCTCCAGCATGGTGATTCTCCTGGAATGAATACGGTAACGATAGGCCCCAACTAAAGCAAAAATCAAGAACACCAAACCGCTAATCAGGTGTACTCCATGCATGCCTGTAAGAACATAGATAAATGACCCGGCCGGGTTTCCGACAAAGAAAACTTCCTGCGCTATCAAGTCGGTCCAGGAAATATACTGTCCAAGCAGGAACGCCGTTCCCAAACCGAAGGTGAACCATAATCCGGTTTTCAGTTGCTCCAGATTGTCTTTTCGGGCCGAAACCAGGGACCAGTGCATGGTACCTGAGCTAATAAGGAGTAATAACGTATTGGGCCACATTGAAACGGGTAAATTCAATTCCAGCCAATTACCATCCGACATCTTGACCAGGTAAGCACTAGTAAAAGCAGCAAACATCATTACAATTGATGCCATCAAGAGCCATAGCGCAAACTTTAGTGGATGCATGGAATAGGGCCGATGAGGATATGAAGTATTCACTAGATTCTATTTTAGCGCATGTCCAAAAGAAACGATATCTGAACGATAGGCAGATAAAGAAACGAGCTGTACATTATCTTGAGAGCCGACTTCCGAGAGCCATCCTTCATCAGAAGAAAGGTTTGGCTCAGAAACAGAACCCCGCAAATAGTTGCGATAAGTGCCGAATTGATTCCAGTAATTCCCGTCTTTGCAGGCAACAACCCGATTGGCAGCAAGAAGAGAGTATATATCATAATCTGGACCGCCGTGTTCAGATCCTTTTTCCCTCCAAAGGGCAACAGCTTAAACCCGGCGTTTCGATAATCACGATCCGCAATCCAGGCAATGGCCCAGAAATGAGGGAACTGCCAAATAAACTGGATCCCAAAAATGATCATGGCCTCGTAACCCACTGACCCGCTGAATGCTGCCCATCCTAAGAGCGGGGGAAGTCCCCCGGGAAAGGCACCAACCAGGACCGCCAATGGACCAACCCTTTTCATGGGCGTGTATACAAAGCTATAAGTAACAAGTGACAAAAGGGACAGCGCTACCGTCAGCCAGTTAGTGTATTGAACGAGCAATAGAGTTCCTACTACCGTTAGCGCTACACTGAATTTAACGGCCTCCCAAACGCTGATCCTCCCGGTGGGTAAAGGTCTATTCCGGGTCCGTTTCATCAACTTGTCAAGGTCCTTTTCCAGAATCTGATTGATGGTTATCGAGGCTCCCGAAATAAGAAAACCGCCTATACAGAACATGAGCAGGGTGTTCCAATCTACTCGACCTCGAGCAGCCAGGTAATACCCAAAAGCCGACGAGAATACCACCAAAGCTGACAGTCTTGGTTTTAGTAACTCGACAAAGGCGGCGACCCTTGCCAGCGACAGGGTCAAATGCTTGTTCCTATCTAATTTACCTGAAATCATATCGCAGAATACGAGAATTCTTTGGTCGTGGCACTCGAAATATGTGGGTTCATCTGCAAAAAGATCAAAAACTGCAATCCGAAAATAATTGAGGCTAATAACAAATGGACCGGTTGTAAGAAGGCCGGCACCCCCATGTACGCCATGAAAGCTCCGGTTACTATCTCCAGGATCAGTAAGATCAGCATTGATACTCCTAGTGATTTCAAATAAGAAGTCACCGAAGGCCTTTTTAGCAAAAAATAAACCAAGGCTACATTTAGGGCAAGGACTAGCAATGAAAACGATCGGTGAACCAGAAACGACCAACCCAGGTTGGAAATCCAATCAACCCTTGAGTGTTGTGCGGAGGCCGCGATTGCGTCAATCCCCTCGCGCACCTGAGTACCCAGTATCGCTTGCACTATGAAGGTTATGAGACACAAAGTTACCAGCATGTTCATCCAGGCACTTGATGTAATCTGCGCCCTGATTTGCTCAGGCCTACCGGCCTTGTGGAAGATTACGATTAGCAAGGCTACAATCACCAAAGCCAAAGTCATGTGGAGAGTTACCATACCCGGAAGTAAATGAGTGGAAACTACCAGTGAGCCTAGCCATCCCTCAAAAGCGACCAGGATTAGCGCCAGCAGGGAAAGTACAAAGATGGACCTGTGTTCTTTGCGTATTGCAATTGAAGCAACAAACGTGGCCATTACGAACAAACCAATTAATAGCCCTACCAATCTATTTATATATTCGGTCCAAGTCTTAAACTTGTTGAATTCAGTTTCAGGAGCAAGGCTAGTGTGCTTCACAACCCTTTCCGACAGCCCCGTGAGTCCCACAACATTGAGTATTCCAGATATTCTCTTTCCCTTCAAAGCCCGCTTTTGACTGTAGATTTCCTTATAATTGGTTGGTAGTTGGCTTTTGTCTACCGGCGGAATCCAACTTCCAAAACATTTGGGCCAGTCCGGACAGCCCATCCCTGATCCCGTACTTCGCACAATCCCTCCAACCAGTATCAAAAGGTAGACGGCGATGATTGTTGCAAAACTGAGTCGACTAAATAAAGCAAGTCTAGCGTTGGGTTTCATCTAATTCTAATGCCGTCCCATTGCCATTGGTACTCCCCCTCTCAAGTTTGGCTTGTTCATTCTCGTGATCAAGATTAGATTCCGGCGTACTGGAAAGGGGTACATTCTGAGGAATGAAATCCTTTTCGGCACCAGGTTTGCTGTAATCGTAGGCCCACCTGTAGACCACCGGAAGTTTTCCGTGCCAGTTGCCGTGCGGAGGCTTAATATCGGTAGTCCATTCCAACGTATTGGATCCCCAAGGATTGGAGGGGGCTTTTTTACCCCAAAAAATGGCATAGATGAAGTTGAAAAGGAAAATAAACTGGGCACCCATCGTAACGATCGCTGCGATGGTAACCACCATGTTCAAGTCGGTGAATCCACCGAAGGCATCAAAATTTGTAAATGAATAATATCTTCTAGGGAAGCCGGCGATACCTATATAATGCATAGGGAAAAAGACCAGGTAGACACCGACAAATGTGATCCAAAAGTGAACATAGCCAAGCTTTGCGTCCATCATTCGGCCAAACATTTTCGGGAACCAGTGATAAACCCCTGCCATCATTCCGAAGAAAGAGGCACTTCCCATCACAATATGGAAATGTGCCACTACAAAATAAGTGTCGTGCAACTGAATATCCACTGCAGTATTGCCTAAATACAAGCCGGTTAAACCACCTGAAATGAAGAAGGAAACCAGTGCGATAGAAAACATCATAGCGGGAGTGAATCGGATGTTTCCCTGCCAAAGAGTGGTCAGATAATTAAAGACTTTTACAGCCGACGGGATGGCGATGATAAGGGTTAAAAACATGAAAATAGAACCTAGAAACGGATTCATTCCGGTTATAAACATGTGATGGGCCCAAACGACAAATGAAAGAACCGAAATCGCAAGTAAGGACCCTACCATGGCCCGGTATCCGAAAATGGGCTTTCGCGCGTTCGTAGCAATAACCTCTGAAGTAATACCCAAAGCCGGCAACAACACAATGTATACCTCGGGATGACCTAAGAACCAAAACAAATGCTGAAATAACAGAGCGCTACCACCTGCATTTGGCAATGCTTCCCCGCCGATGAAAATCTCGGAGAGAAAAAAACTGGTCCCAAAACTTCTATCAAAAATGAGAAGTAGTGCGGCCGAAAACAAAACCGGGAATGACAACGTACCTATCACCGCTGTTAAGAAGAAGGCCCATATGGTCAGTGGCAGCCGGGTCATGGACAAACCAACGGTGCGTAAATTAATCACGGTAGTGATATAATTAATAGCGGCCAGGAGTGACGAAATGATAAACAAGGCCATTGCTACCAGCCAAAGAGTCATTCCCAAACCCGATCCTGAAACTGCCTGGGGGAGAGCACTTAGAGGTGGGTAAATCACCCAGCCTCCGGATGCAGGACCAGTTTCGATGAACAGCGAAGTGAACATGACAACCGATGAAAGGAAGAAGAACCAATAAGACAGCATATTCAGGAATGGCGATGCCATGTCCCGGGCACCACATTGCAGTGGAATTAGCAAGTTGCTGAAAGTTCCACTCAGCCCTGCGGTCAAAACAAAAAATACCATAATGGTGCCGTGCATGGTGACCAGCGCCAGGTAAAACTCGGGATCGAGGGTACCCTGGTCCGTGACCCACTGACCCAATATCGGTCTCAGCCATTCCAAATCGATTCCCGGAAAGCCCAATTGTAACCGAAATACCAGGGACATTAAGCCCCCCATTAGAGCCCAGAAAATTCCGGTGATCAGGTACTGCTTAGAGATGGTCTTATGATCCTGAGAAAAGATGTACTTTTGCACAAAACCTTCCTCATGGTGTTCCATCTTCTCATAATCACCATGGTGAATCTCGCCTTCCCGTGCTTTGATGTCTATAACTTCCATTCGTTAATTGTTTCTAAGCTTTTTGTCAAGCGTATTCTTATTCCGCCTTTCCTGTCACCGTAGCCATTTCGACCAGATGAGGTACCTTCTTTAAGTAGTCAGGGTTTTTAGATATCCATGACTCCTGTTCATTTTTCCATTTATCGTAATCTTCTGGCTCATCAACAACGATGATCTGCCTCATCGCAAAATGGCCTCTACCACATACCTCGGCACAGGCCACCTCATAGTTGAAATCAGGATTCTCTAGTTCTGTCCTCATCTCCGCCGTGGACTTGGTGGGCACCATCCAGAATCGAGTCGGCATGCCCGGAACCGCATCCATCTTCATCCTGAAATGAGGCGCATAGAAACTATGCAGCACATCCCGGGCCCTGATCTTGAATAGCACGGGCTTGCCTTTGGGAATATGGATTTCCCGTGGAATAAAATCATCGTAGGAGGACCGGTCGCGAAAATCCACCCCAAACTGATTATCAACATCGATCAGACGGTAATCGTATTTTCCCAGGGCATTGTCTTTACCTGGATAACGAGCTTTCCAGGCAAATTGGTAGCCCATAACCTCCACAACCTCGGCATCGCTAGGAGCCTTGTCGGTGATCTCGCTCCAAACCCGATAGCCCTGGATTATGAGTACGGTCAGGGCAATTGCTGGAACGATTGTCCAAATCAGTTCAAGTTTTGAGTTATCCGGGTAAAATCGGGCTTTGCGATCTTCCCGATGCTGATAGCGCCAGCTAAAGCCAAAAAGTAGAACATTGGTTATAAAAAACACTACTCCGGTAATGACAGTCGTAATCCAAAAGAGTGCATCGGTTTTGGCCCCATGAATCGATGCCAACGGCAAATTATAATCGTCGAAATGTGCGAAGGAATACCAGAAAAACAGACCAAACGATCCTATCAGGAACAATAACATCAGAAGGCCATTAACCCTGTTGCTCAAGCCTTCACCCTCACGTTTCTTAAGCCTGAGAATCTCAACTAAATTATAAACCCGGAATACAACCCACAGGATCCCCAGGAATACGATTGTTCCAATTATGATTATTGTGTTGGTCATACTCTAAATTAACAAATTAAATCACTATACGTGATGATGAACACTCTCCTCTAACATCGGGTGATTCTTGGGCACCAGAGGAGACTTGGCCAGATTGCTAAGGACAACATATAGGAACGCCGCCAGGAATATCATAAGCATTCCAATTTCCAAAAATCCAAACCCACCATTTTCTTTCAAAGTTCCCGGTGTAACCATAAGGTAAAAATCCAACCAATGTCCAAATGCTACCGCAATGCAGGCAATTTTGAGCAAGATAATATGTCTCTTAGAAGCCCGCGTCATCAGCATCAGAAATGGAAAAACGAAATTCAAAAACAAATTAATGTGGAATACTGGCCAATAGAATCCACTCTTAAGCCTTTCTACATAATATACCGATTCCTCGGGAATGTTTGCGTACTGGATCAGGAGATACTGAGAAACCCAGAGGTAGGTCCAAAAAATGCTGAATGCGAATACGAATTTCCCTAAATCATGTAGATGATTGGCATTTACCATTTTCAAGTATCCATTTTCCTTTAGGGTGGCTACGATCAGGGTAATGAAGGCTAGACCCCCGGCAAACCAGCTAGCGAACACATACCAACCGATCAGGGTACTGAACCAGTGAGTATCAATAGAAAGGATCCAATCCCAGGCGGCTACCGAGGTAGTAATCGCAAAAATGACTATAAAGATGGTTGAGAGTATCCTCATGTTCCAATAGTGGTTCTCTCCACCCTCCACGTCCTCGGCCAAAGAGTGCCTTCTGATCAAGCGGAACATCAGGAACCAGATTGCTACAAATGCGATCATCCGGGTGAGGAAGAACGGGGTGTTCAAATATGACCTTTTACCGGCAATGATGGAGTCATAATCCTCGCTGGTCGGGTCATAGAGGCTGGAGTGGGTCCAGTGAAATAGGTCGTGCCCCGCAACCAGGAAAACAACCAACAACAAGAGCCCGCCAAAAGGCAACCAGTAGCCAAAGGCTTCAGGCACTCTTTTGAAATAGGCTGACCACCCCGCCTGGGCAGCATATTGAACAGCTACAAAAAACACCCCAATCAAACCAATACCGGTAAAATAAACGCTGTTGATCCAAAGGTTGGCATAAAGTCTTTGGATCCAATGAAACCCGTGGTGACCCCCCTCTTCGGCGGCACCTTCTTCATGTCCCTGGCCATGTCCTCCAATATCTACTAAAAGGATGCCTAACGCCACGACCGCAATTCCCACCACCAATGTGATCAGCAGCTTTCGTTTTATTCCTGATGTAAACTCAAATTTTTCTTCGTACATGGTTTGAACCAATTTACTGGTTTTGCAATACTTGAACGTACCTCACGATCTTCCACCGATCGTCCTCTCCTAGCTGCGAGGCGTGCGACGCCATTCTGCCTTTTCCGTGGGTGATAACGTGGAAGATGTGCCCCGCGGGCTTATCCTTTACGCTCCTTGAAGTATAGGGAGTAACCCCTAAAAATACCTTGCCTACCGGGCCATCGCCCATTCCCTGATCACCGTGGCAGTGACGGCACATGCGCGTGTACAAAGCTTTGCCTTGGGATATGATGGCCTCCGTAGAATCCAGAGGGTTTCTTAAGACGCGAGCCGCCAGTTCAATGCTATCCTTGGGAATGCGATATGGTAAATAACCTTGATCGCTCCTCCTGACTGTGTTAGGAACGGGCTCCCGCATATTCATTTCGTAGGGGTTGTTTGGATTAGAGCTGTAATACTCTCCGACCCCATCTTCGATTGAACTGACCCAATCACCGGCTGACTTATCCTTAATTTGCTTCAGGGGTTCATATGGAACCGCGTGATACATGTTTGGTGCATATTCTGTTCCGGTATCATCAGTTCCTGCCCCCATACAGGATACCATAACCCACATCAAACTTATCGCAACCAGGTTATTAACAATACGCATCATTCGTAGCTTTTCGTGGAAACTTCAGATGCACCCGTTTCCCGCAAAAGCGCATCCAACTGTTCCTTATTTAGATCCTGATTTTTATCCAGATCTATGGCCATCACATGCTTGTCGTCTGTGCTCCGCGAATCAAAGGGCTGGGGCTTACCCCAGGGCTTAAGATTGGCCGTAATCATAAAGGTGCCAACCATACCCAAGGCTGAAATCAATATCGTTAACTCGAATGACACCGGCACAAAAGCTACAGAATGAGTATTCTTACCTCCAATGATCATAGGCCAATCCCAATTCATGGTATATAACTGTAAAACTAAAGCGGTTGCAAGACCCAGAGCGCCAAATATGAATCCGGCCTTCGGCATAAAGCTTCTCTGGTAACCCAGGGCGTCATCAAGTCCGTGCACCGGAAAAGGTGAATACACCTCATATATCTTCCCTCCCTTTTCCCTTATGCTTCTAACTGCCTTCACCAACACTTCATCGTCTTCATAGATACCAAGGATATAATTCTTTCCTACTTTCATATTAATTATTTTCAGAGTTGGTCTTAATAATAGACTTGATCTCTACCATATTGATTACCGGGAAGTATTTGGCAAATAAGAAAAATGCGGTGAAGAAAAACCCAATCGAAAATAGGTACATCCCCACATCGTAAATGGTTGGGTGAAACATTACCCAACTGGAGGGCAGAAAATCCCGATGCAGGGAGGTAACAATAATCACAAACCGCTCAAACCACATTCCGATGTTCACTACGATTGAAAGGATGAAAGTAGCTACTACGCTGGTTCTGATTTTCTTGATCCAGAAAAGTTGCGGCGAAATTACATTACACGTCATCATCGTCGCGTAGGCCCACCAGTAGGGGCCGGTGGCCCGATTGAAGAATGCATATTGCTCAGCTTCAACTCCAGAATACCAGGCCATGAAAAGTTCAGTGATGTAAGCGATACCTACGATAGACCCGGTGACAATAATGATTATGTTCATGTATTCGATATGAGTAATGGTAATGTACTCCTGCAGATTGTACACTTTTCGGGTCACCAGCATTAGGGTCAACACCATAGCAAATCCAGAAAAGATCGCGCCTGAAACAAAATAGGGTGGAAAGATGGTTGTGTGCCAGCCGGGTATTATGCTGGCTGCAAAGTCCATTGACACCACGGTATGAACCGAGAGCACCAACGGTGTTGCCAGACCGGCCAGGATCAGGGAAACCGCCTCGTAATGCATCCAGGATTTGGCGGCGCCATCCCAGCCAAAGCTCAGAGCCCCGTAGATCGTCCTGGTGATCTTGGATCGGGCCCTGTCGCGCACCGTTGCAAAATCAGGTATAAGTCCAATGTACCAGAATACAAGCGAAACGGTGAAGTAGGTACTGATCGCAAATACATCCCAGAGCAGCGGAGAGTTAAAATTCACCCAAAGTGATCCAAACGTGTTCGGCAGTGGCAGCGCCCAGTAAAAGCCCAACCACAATCGACCCATGTGAAAGGCTGGGAACATGGCGGCACAGATTACTGCGAATATGGTCATAGCCTCGGCCGCCCGATTAATGGAGTTCCTCCAGTTTTGACGGAAAAGAAGCAAAATGGCTGAAATCAAGGTTCCTGCGTGCCCAATACCAACCCACCATACGAAGTTTGTTATATCCCAGGCCCAGCCAACTGTCTTATTGAGACCCCAAACTCCAACACCCTCCCATAGCAATACCAAAACGGCGTAGAGACCTATTAACAATATCCCCGATGAGACAGTCACCGCGAACATCCACAATTTGCTGGGTCTTGACTCTACATGCCGACTTATATCCTCAGACACATCATGAAGGGTTTTGGAGCCCTTAACTAATCGTGTTCTTATCGGTGCAACAACCTGCATTATCAATTCTTAATGTATACCTGGTTTAATATCTTTAATCAATTTATGTCTTGTCTTTATTTCTAACCTTGGTCAAGTAGAAGACATTAGGATGTACATTCAAATATTCCAGCACGTGATATGCTCGTTCCTCCTTTACTGTGACCCAGGCTTTCTCATCTTTGCTGATCTTGAGGAGCTTGGAGATGTGGCTGTCTTTGTTCTTCATATCCCCGAACACAATAGCGTCGGCCGGGCAAGCTGAAGCACAAGCGGTATTAATGTCCTTATCCTGCGGTCTGCGACCATCTAATTTTGCTTTCAACTTACCCGACTGGATCCGATGAACGCACATGGTGCATTTTTCCATGACACCCCTGGAGCGCACAACCACATCGGGATTGAGTACCATTTTACCCAAATCGCTGCTCATAGCGCTGTTCTGTGCAAATTGCTTGTTGTCGTGATACTTGAACCAGTTGAACCTCCTCACTTTATACGGACAATTATTAGCGCAATAGCGGGTTCCAATACAGCGATTGTAAGCCATCTGATTCAGCCCTTCAGAACTGTGCGTAGTGGCAGCCACCGGGCAAACCGTCTCACAAGGTGCGTTGTTGCAATGCTGACACATCATCGGCTGAAATGTGACCTCTGGATTCTTGGCAGCCTCTTCGACCGCATTAAAACCGTCCTCCGCAACCGTTGCATCACTGCTGTAATAGCGGTCGATCCGGAGCCAGTGCATTTCTCTCCTATTAAAAACTTCCTCTTTTCCAACAACCGGAATGTTGTTCTCTGACTGACAAGCAATTGTGCAGGCTCCGCACCCGGTACAGGAATTCATGTCGATAACCATGCCCCAATGGTGATTATTATAGTCCCAGTGTTTCCACAGGCTGACTTCGTGAGGTGCCTCCTTCCCTTTGTAGGTTGCAACTTCGGGGCTTTCACGGCCTGACCAAGGGTCTTTCTGGTATTCCGACAATGTGGTCTCCTGAACAACGTACCCACGCTCCATGTACGTATGATTGGTCTGTGTATGGGCCAGTATATATTCATCCCCGGAGGGCTCAACATTTATCCCGGTTAGAATGTTGAAGCTGGTGAATCCATTGACAGTCGTCACGAATGGGTACGCATCAATTCCTACCTCATTAGCAACCTTTCCAGCGTTTTTTCGACCGTATCCTAATGCCAAACCAACGGTACCTTCCGCTTGACCAGGCTGAATCAAGGCAGGAACTTTATAAGTGGTGCCATTTACAATCAGGTCGACCAGGCGCGTCTTCATGCCTTCAATCATCTTAATACCAAACTCGCTTGCCATTGAAGGTGCTACGGTCAAATAGTTATCCCAAGTTGCTTTTGAAATGGGATCAGGCATCTCCTGCAACCAGGGATTGTTTGCCTGCCTACCGGTACCAATGGCAACCTTTTGATAAAGTACCAGCTCCAAGGCTTTACTATCCGGTTTGTAATTCTGATTAACGTTTAGCGCCACCTGTGTGAAGTCAGCTTCAAATTCCGCCCTCCCAGAATCAGAAGTGCCCGACTCAAAAAGTCCATCGTGCAAACAGGTGTCCCAGAAAGTTGGGAAATCCGCAATACTAGTTTGCTGACCGAAATAGGTGGTTTGCCAATTACTTTTAAGGTAATTATAGTAGTCAGTCTCAGGCGCCTCTGCCCAAACCAGAAAACTGGACTGTGCCTGGCGGGTTTCAAACAGCGGCAAAATCGTGGGTTGGGTAAGGCTGAGGTGACCGCGCCTCGGCTCTACATCATTCCAGGACTCCAGGTAATGATGATCGGGGGCCACCAAATCCACTTGGGATGCGGTTTCATCCATGATGGATGAAGTGGCAACCTTAAGCTTTACACTTGCCAGCCCCTCAGCTATCTCCGCGCCTCGGTAATGGTCATAAACCGGATTGCAGTTATAGAAGATCACTGCATCTATACTTCCCGCTTCTAATTCCTCCAGGAAATCTCCCATTGCCAGGTCATTTCCCTGACGCACATAAACGGGTCGGTTGATATCGATAGTATTTCCGTAGGCACCTAATAAATTATTGATCGAATTAATGATGACTTGCAAGTCGGCGTCGTTGGATCCTGAAACAACTAACGCCCTTCCCCGGGAATTCCAAAGTTGGTCGGCAACGCTCTCCAAATGCGGTATGTTTTCGATGGCTGCGGTATTGAGCCTCTGAGCTTGGGCCTTAGAGGCGATCATATTATATAGCGATCCAATGATCAGACCCTCCTGTGAAGGTTTGATCATTATCCGGTAGTCTGCATTTGCCCCGGTTAGGGACAAGTTTGACTCGTACTGATAATGACGGGACATCTTCTTTTTGCCATCACCAAGCTTACGGGTTTTGCTATATTGTTTGGTGAACTGAATTGGAGATATCCAGGTGCCAAGAAAATCAGCGGCAAAGCTTACGATAACATCAGCTTTACTGAAATCCAAAGAAGGGACAATGCTTTTGCCAAAATTCCTTTGGTTTGATACCATAATTCCGGAACCTGAGTCCGGGTCATAGCTGATGTGCCGCGTTCCGGAATATCGCTGGGAAAATTCCTGGATAGTTTTCTGAGTCGTCGGACTGGTAACCGAGTTACTGACGATTCGGATCTTACCAGAAGATCCTAAACCTGTTTTTACCAGCTCATCTAGCTCGTCCCAGCTAATATCCGCTCCTTTGGATTTGGGTCCGGTAAGTCTTTCTGTGTCATACAGCGTTAGGACGGAGGCTTCAACCTGGGCGCTTACACCACCCTGGGTAATATCGCATGCCGGATTGCCTTCAACCTTGATGGGACGGCCTTCACGGGTTTTTACCAATATTGAGCAGTAGTCTCCGCCGTTTACATAAGTGGAAGCATAAAAATTTGGGATTCCGGGGTCTATTTCGACCGGCTTGTTCAAATAGGGGATCGCTTTACGCACGGGAGCTTCGCAGGCGGCCAAAGATGCGGCCGCAACACTGAAGCCCATCATTTTTAGAAAATCACGTCTGGATGACCCATCGTCGTCTCCATGGACTTTGTTGCCCTTTATTGGAAGGTAATCAGGAAACTCGCGATCCCGGTTCTTTACGAACTCAGGATGGTTTGTTAGCTGCTCAAGTCCTTGCCAATATTGCTTTGGTTCTTTTTTCATTTAAAATCAGGTAACATTAATAATGGCATTTGGCACATTCCAGACCTCCGTTGTCCTCCACCGTCATTGGTTCTTTGTGTTCCTCAGCGTGTAATTCCACCAGGTTGTCGTAATAGGCATTGCCCCTGGTATTAAGCGGTGTTTCCCGGTGACAACTAATGCACCATCCCATCGTAAGGTTGGCATGTTGAGCAACTACCTCCATTTCCTGGATTTCACCATGGCAGGTTTGGCATTCCAGCTTCGCTACTCCAACGTGCTGGGAGTGGTTGAAATAAGCCAGGTCCGGGAGGTTATGCACCCTCACCCACTCTATCGGTTTGGGTTCGGGGCCATATTGCTGGGTTTGAGGATCGTAATCCAGCGCGGCATAAATTTTGCCGATTTCGACTTCGCCAGTGTTGGTGCCGGACTTGATCGCGCTGTGGCAGTTCATACAGATGTTGGGTGAAGGAATGCTTGCATTCTTGCTCTTTCGGACCCCAGTGTGGCAATATTGGCAATCGATCTCAAATTGGCCGGCGTGTACCTTATGCGAAAATGCAATCGGCTGCGTTGGAGAATAATTCTGCTGTACACCTATGATGAAGAGGCTCTCAACCCCTTTGTAAAAAACGGCCAGGGTAAATATGAAAACGGCCAAAAACAAAAACCCATTGCTCTTAACCAGGGCTGACAAGTCAAAATGATGGCCAACAATTTCGTGGTCCTCAGGTGAAAGAGATTGCTTCGCCAGATAAGCCTGAAGCACTCGGGCAATTATTATCAGCACAACAAGTATTAACACCAACACCACCACTAACCCGACAAGCACGGGCTGCAAGTACGCCGGTTCGACCTCGGCGGTTTCACCTTCTGCCACTGCACCTTCGGCATCAGCAACTTCTCCTTCAGCGGGCTTGGCGGACTCCGATTTGATGTACTCGACAATAGAAGTTATCTCCCCCTCTGAAAAATCAAAAGCTGGCATTTCAGTTCGGTTATATTCCTGGTACAACTTTACTGCATACTCATCTCCCCCTTGAATAACTTTTTGGGAATTGGTAACGAAGCGCACAATCCAGTCTAGATCACGACGGGTATGAACATCCCTCAGCGGCGGACCAATCACAGTGTTATTTATTGCGTGACACACGGTGCAATTCCCCTTAAATAAGGTTTCTCCTTCAGCTACTAGTGTCTCGTCAGACTGCTGAGCGGCACCCTCCTCGGCTATGGGCTCTTCTGATCTCTCTCCTACATCCTGGGATTTTACATAGGCCATAACCGCCATTACCTCATCGTCAGTGATCGAATTGGGAGGCATGATAATCTGGAAATACTCGGTAAAAAGCTCGGTGGCATATTCATCCCCACTCTTTAGGACTTCTTGAGAATTCTGGACAAACCGTATGGTCCAGTCCTTGGGTCTTCGATTATAAACTTCACTTAGAGGGGGGCCCACAATTCGGTCCTTGATGGAGTGGCATGCGATGCAAGTGGTATTGAAAATGGCTTCTCCTGCAGTAATCACTTCCGAATCGGAGGATAATTCATCGGCAAACTGAGCGGCAGCATTGGTAGAATTCAGGATGAGTAGGAACAGAAAAAGAAAAATAGTGGATATTAAGCGCCCTCCAGGGGAATGCGTTGGAAGCATACAAGTCAGGTTTAAAACACTATTAGTTCAGGACTGCACAAATCTACAATTCGAACCATATTTTTCAAATTTATTTCTGGCACAATTTAGACGATTAACTTACTCCTAATAAAACCCCTTTTTAGTCTAAAATCGGTCTTTTGGGGTTGTTCTCAAATTCGTATCATCTTGATATCACTATGTATTTGATGGTTACATTTCGACGGGAAATAATCTCCTGATTTAAAACGAACTTTTATAAATCCACCGCCGCTCATTAACCATTCTCATCGTCGCTGATTGACCGCAATCATTTTGGATGGCAAAAGGCCGTATATCTTGTCCGGGAAATTTATTGGTTAACCCGAGTAATTTCTGATACAGAAAATCTAAGCAGATCGAGCCGGCTTGTAATTTAGAGTTAAGGTTTTGGATTGGACCGTAGCTGTTGGCTCTTATCTAATGTAGGATTGGGAGGATGTAAAATGGATCAAATAGGAAATGTAAAATAAAAGTAGCTGTCGGCCCGAGGGCACGGTCACACGCTTGTGTCCAACTGTCTAATTAATGAAGAAGTAGGCCTTAAATTTGCCAAATATATCAAAGCGGGGCTGACCGCCTAAGTACTTGGTCCCATCCAACGCCAAGCCAATTTTTGGGCTGACCATTTTGCCTATTTCCATCCGCCCAGCCCAGGTGTTGGTGGTATTCTGAATATCCCATAGGAAGATTCCGGAAAGTGTAAACCAGCCATCCCAGTTGGAGACTTCGAGCACCACTGGAGCCTCGAAGATAATCGTATTTAATTCGCCGTCAGTTTGCGGATCTTGGGGATCAGGAGTGGTTCCGAACCCTGGATTTGACTGCCCGTTGACTGGCTCAAATGTGAATACGAATTTCATCGAAGGGTAAAAGGCAAAAAGGGGCTAAATCGGAAATTGGCAATTAATTCGGGTTTGTATATCCATTTGCCCAAACCGAGGCCAAGAAGGTCATTGCCAGTGGGGGCGGTAAACTCCATTGCAAATGCTAATGCTTTGAAGGTTGATTTAGCATCAAGATTCAAATAGGGCAGTCCCATATACCGAAAGCTGATGTCTCCCAGGCCCTGATTTCGCTCATCTCCCTGGTAATCCCCCCTATAGAAGGTGTTAAGCCAGGGCATATCCATCGAAACCATATGCCGATCATGATTGAAATTGTAGTGGAAGATTGCGCGGGCAGCCAGGATGCGGTCACCGCCTTGAAACCAGTAAGTGTCAAAAAATAAGTCAATGCGCTTGGCAGCCAGGGTTGGGTTGGTCGGATTGAATTCCCCAAGCAGACTATTCTCTTGTCCCCAGGAATGACAGGATAATCCCAGGATCGGCATTCCAAGAAGCAATATTTGGATGGATTTCTTGATGATTCGCTGGTTAATTATAAGTCTCTACAAGGGCCAGTCACTCAACACTCGTTCGGTTTCCACTGCATGCCTCCTCTCGTCCCGAACCATATTTTACAGTTGCACAGCAAGTTCCCCTTATCACCAGATTCATCAGCTCCAAGCGCCCGTAATTGAGAGCTGTAAGGGCCAGTGGCCTTAGTGGCATAGTTAATGTACTGTACGATCGACCCGAGTTTTCTGGATAAATCTTCGTTCATATTCTTAACTATTTGTTCCTTGGACATGTTCTCTTGGATTTGCTCTAAATTTAAGTACTCAGGCTAAGTAAGATTAACGGTTTCCAAGAATATTTATGAAATCAGATCACTTTAGGGACGATTCAAGGCGATCAGCCAACCGGGTAATTCCCGAATTTATCTCGGCCTTAGTAAACGCGGCATATCCGAGCACAACCCCTGGATTCTGCCAATGCTTTATCGTAAAGGATTTCAACGTCGGAACGATCAAGTCGATTTGCTGAGAGGCTGCCTTAACAGCCTCTTCGGTAATCCCCGACTGTAACCAACCCACCAAGTGTAACCCAGTCTCCCCGGGTTTCAGATGTAGCAAGCCTGCCAAATGTGCGCGGGCTGTTTCCAATAAATACTCCTGTCTTTCCATATAAAGCATCCTCATCTTGCGGACGTGACGACTGAACAGTCTCTGGTCCATAAATTGATGGAGTGTGGCCTGCTCAAGAATGGGGCTGTTTCGATCCATTTTGGCTCTAGCCGAGATAAAAGCATCCACCAGCTGACCTGGCACGACTAAATAGCCCAATCTAATCCCGGGAAACAGCACTTTGCTGAAGGTGCCCATATATATCACTCGACTTGCGGAATCCAAACCTTGAAGTGAGCTGAGTGGCCTACCCGAAAATCTGTATTCGCTGTCGTAGTCATCCTCCAGAATCCAAGAGCCAGTTTTAGCTGCATGCTCAAGTAGAAGGAGTCTCCGGGCGAGGCTCAACGTGAGGCCCATCGGATATTGATGTGACGGCGTAATATAAATCAGCTTAGAACTTGCTGATCCGGTGGTCGGAACGGTAATTCCTTGATCATCCAAAGGAGCGGGAATTAGTGTCAGCCCACTACCTGTGAATGCCTCACGAGCGCCGGTATAGCCCGGATCTTCAAACCAAACGGCATCACCTGGATCCAAGAGTACCCTCACAACCAGATTGAGACCTTGCTGGGATCCGTTTACTATTACTATTTGATCAGATTCGCATCTCACTGCCCGAGTCTGCTGAAGATAATGAGCAATTACCTGGCGGAGAGGGCCATAACCAGCAGGGTCTCCATAACCAAATCTTTCAAAGGGCAGAGTTCGTAACTGTCGGCCGGCTAGTCTGGCCCAAGTTTCAATTGGAAAATCACGTAGGGAGGGAATTCCTGGTCGAAATGGTTTTAAGTTTTTGAGATTTCTCTGGACCGAATAAATGGAATCTGCAAGGACCTTTCCTCTCTTGGAAAGGGGTGTACTGTCGTAGGAATTGGAACCGGGTTTTGCATCAGTGGGCAGCGTCAGAAACTTTTCCGGAATGGAGTCGCTCACGAAAGTTCCTGAACCGAGTCTGCCTTGAATGTACCCCTCAGCCAGCAGATTTTCAAAAGCGATCAAAACGGTCGTTCGCGAAATCCCGAAATGCCTGGCAATAGCACGTGTAGAGGGCAAACGCTGGTCAGACCCCAGCCTGCCTTCCAGGATTATCCTCCTAAAGGATTCATAAACCTTTCGATTTAGGGGGATGTTTGTATTCTGGCCCAAGTCTATTTGGGTCAGCAGCAGATTCGAATCAGAGTCCATGTCCGAAATAATTGGTATTACAAAGTTATAAAAATTGGCCCTACAATAATACCATTTGGCTAGCTATACTTGCAGGCAAATGACGGAATTATGGCAAGAGACTACTTAAATGCCCCTTTGACTCAGGTACGTCGAAAGGATCGCTCCAAAGAACAGGACGCGTGGATCAGGGACTTTCTTAGAACGTCGGCTTTTGGAACCATCTCACTATCCATGAAGGGCCAGCCCTTTTCCAACACGAACATATTTGTATATGAGGGTCAAAACAACGTTATCTTTTTTCATACCGCCGGTGAAGGCAGAACCAGGGATATTGTCGAGAACAATCCCAACGTATGCTTCACCGTCAATCGCATGGGTAGGCTTCTTCCTGCGCCGGTCGCCCTTCAGTTCAGCGTGGAGTATAGTGGCGTTGCAGCCTTCGGAAAGGCACGGGTTATTGAAGATCCGGCCAAGGCCGTTGAAGGGCTTCAGCTCCTGCTCGACAAGTACTTTCCCCATTTGCAGCCAATCAGGGATTATCGTCCAGTTACTCTGGACGAACTCAAACGAACCACAGTCTTTCGAATCGACATTGAGAGTTGGGTTGGCAAGGAGAAAAAAGTTGACCCTGAGTTTCCGGGGGCTTTCTTATACCAGGAAATCCCGGAATTAGGTCAACGGCTACAACTGCATGGGTAGCTGGTAGTTTATCCTTTGGCCTGATTGGCCACCGCAGACATAGCCTTCCGGATTTCTTCCTGGTCCCCAAGGTATAAATGTCTTATGGGGTGCAGGTCCTGATCCAATTCGTAAACCAGCGGCACACCGGTAGGGATGTTAAGTTTTAAGATCTCCTCATCCGAAATATTGTCCAAGTATTTGACTAGGGCCCTGAGGCTGTTTCCGTGGGCAGCGATTATCACTTTTTTCCCGTCGAGTATAACCGGCGCTATGCTTTCACGCCAATAAGGCAAAAATCTTTCCACAGTGTCCTTCAGGCACTCTGTGAGGGGTAGGTGGTCATTGGATAGTTCGGCGTAGCGTGCATCGTGGCCTGGATATCGATCATCTTCCCGGGTTAGTTCAGGAGGAGGGATATCATAGCTGCGCCGCCAAATTAGTACCTGGTCCTCTCCATGCTTCTGGGATGTCTCCGCCTTATTGAGTCCCTGCAGGCCTCCATAATGTCTCTCATTGAGCCTCCAGGTTTTTACAACCGGGATCCAATCCAGATCCATCTGGTCCAGGGCAAAATTCAAGGTCTTGATTGCCCTTTTAAGAACCGAGGTGAAGGCCATGTCAAAGGTATAACCCTCCTTTTTCATCAGCTTACCACCCGCAATAGCCTCCTGAATCCCTTGTTCGGTAAGATCAACATCGGTCCATCCGGTAAAACGGTTTTCAAGATTCCATGTGCTTTGTCCGTGTCGTATGAGTACCAGCGTGTGCATATTTTTAGTGTGATGAGTATTTCAAAAATCAGCCCCCCAAATTAGTGATTAGGGCTTATTAATTAGCTATTAGTAGCTGCTATTCGCTTTGGAAAATGCAGAATTAGCAGGGAGAATTGAATATTGACAGTTGAGACCCCAAGCTTTAGGCTCTCCGTTATCTATGCCGTCTGCGGCTTCGAATTCTTAACCACAATGGCCGCGAGTTACAAACAGAGGACCCTGGAGCGGCACCGCAGATACCTTGAGTCTTTCGGTAAATCCTGGTGCTTCCTTGCTGCTCTTAGCTGGTTGAAATTGAAATATTGAAAACACTATTACGGACCTTTCCCTTAAACTTTAGGTCCCAGACTTTAGACTTTTTGACTTTGAGACTAATTACTATGCAAAATGCACTCCATCATCATTCGCCGGGCTTCCAAACTCAAAGGGGATAACTCCCGGTCTCCGTAGGTTTCAACGTACTTCTCTATGATCTCCTGGCTGAATGCCAGCAATTTGCTATTCAGTTGCTCGTCATTTGAATAGTATTCTCGAAAAGTCTCTTCTACGGAGTTGAGAAAACTATCGTATTTAATCTTCTCCCATTGTTCCTTTCGATCCATCATTTCGTTCTCCTTTTGACTTAGTTCAAAGAAATGAGTTAGCTTTGACAACTTGTGTCATAGTTGGGGTGAATGAGTGAATGGGATTGCTCTACTGCCAACCGCTGTCCTGTTGCCGGCTTTACTGTTACACTGTTGACTGTTGCACCGTGGCCGTTACACTTTACTGCCAACTAAATACATGGTTGCTCAATACAAAATTCTAAGGGTCCTCAAACTCATCGGACTGCTAAAAAGCCGGAGCAAGTCGATTGCCCAGTTAGCCGACAGCCTGGAGACCACAACCCGCACAATTTACCGGTACCTGGAGTTATTGGAGGAGGTTGGCTTCATAGTTGATAAGGACTTCCATAACCGATTCTGCTAGTCCGTAAAGATACCCAATTGACATAAGCTGTCAGAGGGCTTGGCGACCTTGTTGAAAAAAACATAGCCATGAACCTTGTAGAATTTATTAAACGGTTTCCCAATGAACAGATGTGCCGTGATCATTTTCGCGAGTATCGGATCAGGAAAGGGATTATCTGCAAGAAATGCAGTCACCCTTCGCATTATTGGCTTTCCGGAAAAGAGCAGTTTCAGTGCAAGCAATGCGGTTTTAGGACTACCCTTCGAAGCGGTACTGTACTGCAGAGCAGCAAACTTCCATTTTGGTATTGGTACATAGCCTTTCACCTGATGAGCTCCACTAAGAAAGGGTTTTCTGCCCATGAAGTCAGAAGACAACTGGGCCACAAACGCTATGAGCCGATTTGGTTGATGATGCGCAAAATACGAGCAGCCATGGGAAAGGCCGATGGGACTCAAACACTTGCCGGGATGGTAGAACTGGACGATGCCTATTTCGCCACCGGTACGTCCAAACGGGTTAAGAAAAGGCTTAAACGGGGCAAAGGAAGCCAAAAGAAATCAAAAGTAACTGTAATGGCGGAATCCTTTCCATTGGAAATCGACGGACGCACAGAGCATTTCTGTGGGCAGTTCAAGATGAAGGCTCACCGTTCAGAAAGCAAGGAGGCGATTCAGCAGGTCGTCAGCCAAGCCATTGATCCTGCCAGCGTTTTGTTCACTGATCAATCCACCGGTTATGTGGATTTGAAAAGCCTGGTAGATGTTCACGTGAGTTTTAAATCCTCCTGGGAGGGTGCCGATGAACTCAAATGGGTACACATAGCCATTGCAAATGCAAAGCGGACCCTGCTGGGCATTTATCATGTTATCAAAGAAAAGTACCTTCAGTACTATTTGGATGAGTTCTGTTATAAGCTCAATCGAAGGTATTCAACCAATCTGTTTGATAATCTTGTCTTTAGCTCAGTTTAGTGGTACGATTGCGGACTAGCATATAACCGATACTTCATCCACACAGAAGAACAATCCAGGGAGACCGAATTTACCAATGAGGAGGCAACATTGGTAAAGCAGCTTATCCAATCGGGTGCCCGAGGGCATCCGCTCCAAAACACGCTGTTAAAGAAGCTATATCTGAATTCCGATCTAAAGACTATCTCGCAGAACTTGTTAAAAGCCAGGCTAGGTATATTGGTCGATCGGCTTGGACAGGCAATTGGCGAGGAGAGGCTGGTTATTTTAAGAAACTACCATTCGGCCCATAGCGATCAAATCAGTGACCGCAAAATTGAACCGATATACCTGACTCCGAACTTCGACGCGGTGGTGGCGCTTGACTGGTCGGATCTAAAGAACAAGCACTTCAAATTAGAGCGGATTGGCGAAGTGGTCTTAATGGATCAAGTCCAAAAACATCAGCACCTTCACGAAAAAGTACAAACCGACATTTTTGGTATGACTGCAGAGCGAGAGATATGGATCTCCTTGAGAATGAACCTGAGGGCGTACCTTCTAATGAAGGAAGAAGTACCCTTGTCGCTACCGTTCCTGGAAAAGAGCGCCGAGGGCTACACTTTCAATGGACCAGTAGGCAGCTTCGAGGGCATTGGCCGGTTTGTCCTGGGATTGATCGACGGGATTGAAGTAGTTTCCCCCCGCGATTTCAGAGAATATTTGGAGAACAAGATCGTGGGCCACCTATTCTAGATTTTTTTGTAATTTTCTTCAAAAAGCCCTGTAGTATAATGGCAGTACAGCGGTCTCTGGAACCGTGGGTCTTGGTTCGAATCCAGGCAGGGCTTCTACAGAGCGCCAATAACTAATTATTAATCAATTAGTTATGATTCTTATATTTCTAAATGTCAAGTAATAGGTTGAGTTGTAGAGGACCTGATATTAAGTAAGATTAGAAAAACTATACTGATCATCATTTACGTTTGAAGGTCCTACGCTCTTTTACTCCATTCATAGTGATTCACTTTGAATTTAGAAGGTTCAAATAGCTTCAAATACGTTCCCTGGGGCCTTCTCTTTTTTATAATGGTCATTTACGTTTCTTCACTACCGTAAAGAATATTTTATTCGTATAGTTGTAGAATTAGTGCTTTGAAGGTGCTAGAGGTATTAGAAATGTTTATGACAATGATGAAATTTTGGATGAATATCTTTTCGGTATGAAATATTTTATTCACCAACTAGGCTAACATAAAAATCTAATTAATAAGAGAATTATGGAAACGATTGAAATTTATCTAGAACAGCATTCTAAATCTTCAATGAAGTTGAGAAAAGATACCTTCTCTGTTATCGTTGATAGACCAAAGGAAAAAGGAGGTGGTGGAGAAGGTTTAATGGGAGGGCAATATTTACTTATTGGTATTGCTGGTTGTTTTTGCAGCAACTTGTTTGCTGCCGCAGAGACTAGGTCAATTAAAATAGACGGGCTCACTGTAAAAGTAACCGCCGTTAGTAGTGATGATTTACCTAAAAGATTTACGGAAGTTAGTTTAAATGTTTCTTATGCAGAATGTTCAGATGAAAACACATTTAAAAAATTACTAATAATAGCAGAGAGGGCTTGTATTTCAGTAAATACCGTCAAAAACGGAATCACTGTCAATATATTAAATGAGAAATTACAATTGACATAAAGGAAGTGATCTACACCTGCTACACCCAACAGAAGCGGACTAATTCATGTCGTAATCGTCACTGCCTTAAGTGCTTTAGTTGAATCGTCAGATAGTGATAAACCGGAAAATGAGGGATTTATTGTTCGGTTTTTCAATTAAACGCCCGTATCCTTCCTACTATTTGAGTTAGCTGATTCTATCACTGCGTCACAAACCCTTTGAGTTTGAAACGCTTCTTTGAAGGTTGGCGCGCAGGGCTCTCCAGATTCCAGGCTTTTGAAAAAGTCGGCTACCTGGTGAATGAACGTGTGCTCGTACCCGATGATCACACCAGGAACCCACCATTTATCCATATAGGGCTGATCCGGATCCGTCACAAGGATGGAACGCCAGCCACGGACAATGGAATCGTCACTATAGTCAAAATATTCAAGCCGATTCATATCGGGTAAATTCCACCGGATAGAAGCGTTTTCTCCATTTATCTCGAAGGAATATAATGCTTTGTGTCCCCGGGCATAACGGGTTGATTCAAAAAGTCCCAAGGAACCATTGGCGAAATGGCAGTGAAATATACAGGCATCATCAATACCTACCTTTTGTACTTTACCGCTTTCCTGGTGCACCCGTTCTTTAATAAATGTTTCGGTAACGGCAGAAACGTCTGTGATCGCTCCATTGAGCCACATGGCCGTATCTATGCAATGGGCAAGGAGATCTCCCGTAACTCCAGATCCTGCGGAATCTACATCCAGGCGCCAAAGTCCTTCCCCTCCCTGAGGCACTTCCGGACTGATGGTCCAGTCCTGGAGGAAACTGGCCCGGTAATGAAAAATCCTTTTCAACTTACCGGAATCAATGATCTTTTTTGCCATAGTGATAGCCGGAACCCTTCTGTAATTATACCAGACTGTATTTTTGACTCCGGCTTTTTCTACGGCATCCACCATGCTTTGACCTTCAGCAAGAGTTCGTGATAGCGGTTTTTCGCAGAGGATCATTTTGCCGCCTTCCGCTGCCGCAATTGCAATTTCCGCATGCGTATGATTGGGTGTACAGATGTCGATCGCGTCAATATCATCCCGGGCAACAAGAGCCTTCCAATCGGTTTCAGTTGACTCATAACCCCATTGGCTGGCAAAGGATTGTACTCTTTCCTTGCGTCGTGAGCAAACGGCTTTCAATACAGGACGATGCTCCAACTCCGGGTAGAAATTGGAAAGGCGGTTGTAGCCATTTGAATGAGCTCGGCCCATGAAGCCGCATCCAATCAATCCAATTCTCAGTTCTTTAGGGTTGCTCATGTTTGATTCTTTTTGCCATTTATTAGCAACCTATTGAAAAATAACTCTTTTGAAAATTACTGCTGACTATGCCAGGATGTCAAAACCTATTTAATCATAAATCAGATTTCTTTCAACCCAATATTCCGGTATTCAACCTTCATGGGAAGATCATGATGTGCTTGCAATCCGAGCAAGCCAGAAGATGTCCTATTGATAGCATCATTATCAGCGACGTCACTCATTAATACACCATTAACATAATGTTGCAGCCTGTTCCCTTTTCCAATGAGATGGTACTCATTCCAATCTTCATGTTTGATCTTTGCCTTTAGATCTCTGAATCACCAATCAATTCTACTACTTCTCTACTTTGCTATTCTTTACGTTGGCCTTCAAGGGAACCCGGTTCTTTTGGGTTTGCCTGAGAACTCACGATTACTTTTTGATCGCGAAAGGCCAGAACATTTCGACCCCCTTTCTCATAATTTTGTCCTGTATATTTGTTCTTCCCATCGATATCCACCTGATATCCTTTGAGGGCAAAGGAATCGTGATCCAATAATTCGCTGCGGTAGTTTATCCCGCTGTTGCCGTTTTCGGTTATACGAAACTCTGTTTTCAACTCAAAATCCTTTAGTTCCCCTCCCTGCCATATAATAAAGGTGTTTTCTTTCAGGACGGTAGTGGGTGTAATTTCACCTACCAAAGAACCATTTTCGGCTCGCCAAATGGAAGGATCTCCTTCCCAGTTATTCAGGGTTTGACCATCAAATATTTGCACAAAGGGCTCTTCCTGAATAGGAGAATCACCTGAACGAGTCATTTTCCCGTCAAACAGCTTTGTACCTGATGAATGTCCATTGCAGATCATGAATACGATAAACAAAAATTCCAACGGAATCGATTTGATATTGGCCCGGTTAAGAATCATGGTTATGTTGATGTCAGGATTATCTGCTCTATTTTTCTATGGATCATGTCCCAAATATATTTAGCGGCTTGAACATGATACATTATTTTCCTGCTCATCTTATTCCTGTATAAATAGAATGACCAGAATTTCCTCCAGCAATTAGGTAAGCCAATAAGTCTTTGAGTTCTTCCTCATTTAACCTATTGATCATCCCCGGAGGCATCGCGGAAACAGTAGAAAGTTTTTCATCTGTTACTTGATCTTTAGGGATTGCCTCGATCACATCGGGTGCAAATGGGTTTTGAGAAATTTGATAGTTTAGTTCATCTTCATCAATAATTCGTCCTACAATTGATTGACCATTTTTTAAGTACAATACAGAGGAAGCAAATTGATCAGAAATGACTATCCCGGGATCAATAATTGACACCAGAATATCTTCTGGAGAGAAACGAGTTCCCAATTGTGTCAGATCAGGACCACTAACTCCTCCTTCGCCTCTGATACTATGACAAGAGAGACAGCGGGCGGCCGCAAACATATTTTTCCCTTGAACAAAATTTCTATTTACCAACCCTTCACTTAATAAAGGCTTTATATCTTGCTCATTCCACCTTTTCCGTGGACCTTTGGGTTCAATGATATTGGCCAGATCCAAACCAGAACTGTTCACTAAGGAATCACCTGAAATTTTATTGTAATAATTGAAATCGTTTTTTGGCACATGCGATAATGCCCTTTTCCTGGCATTATTTATAAAACCTATATAGCTTCTTCCTCCGTCAAAATCGAATGCCAGACAAAACCATTTAAAATACCTCTCACGTAGTTCGGGCGTCCATCCGGATTTTATATCACTGAGTACCATGGCATAATAGGTATGCTGCGCTGGAGGAATGTTACTTAGCGTTTGAGCAATATCGAATCCATATTTTAGATTCCGTAGGATTAGATCGGAAGCATCTGTGGCTGTATTTGTCATACCGGAAGCCACCTCATCTACTTTGGTTTCCAATAAAGTGAGTGTTTTCTCTGTGACCATCGGGGCTTCCAGATAAGCAAGAATCTTGCTCAATGATTGATTAAGCATATCATTTTGTGCTGGGTAATGTGTTGACAAAAAAGCTGTCACCTCATGTTTCACTACTGGACCCGGAATTCCAAAACGGAATAAAGACAGCTCGAATGCGCGGAGCAGATCCACCTGTTGTATTGCTGAAAGATCATCAAAATTTACTTGAACAAGCGCGTTTAGCATGGGGTCTCGCTGTGACTTATCCGCATGCCTCGCTAAGGCAATAATAGCTTGGGTTAAGGAAACAGCATCTTTTTCATGATATACCCGTTCCTGCCAGTTTTTTAGGGGCTGATGTTCAATTGCAATGCGCGCAGCGTATCTAATAAAACGATCTTTGTTATTCAAATATGGCCAGGCGAAATCAACAGCATCATCCTTCGGTGCACCATGATATTGTTCTAATTGTTTTCGGATTTTATTATCCTGGGTTTCCTCAGGTGCATTATAAGAAGCCAAAGAAGAGTTATTATCTTTATCTCCATTTTCATAATACACCCGGTAGAGGTCAGAATCCAATTTGCGACCTCCAGTCATGAAATACATAGCACCATCGGGGCCTATTACTCCGTCGGTTAATGGTAACGGCATTCCGGACGCAAACTCTTCTTTTACAGCAGTATACGAAGCTCCTTTTGGCTTTAGGTGAATAGCATACACAATGCCAAAGCTCCAGTCAAAAGCAAACAAAGCCTCCTTGTAGGAATTTGGGAAATCAGCACTTCTCCCATGCATCATCCCTGTTGGAGAACCTTGGCCTATGTTCAACACTGCAGGCAGGTTATCTGGGTAAGCCGGCGACCATTTCCCATTACCAGTACGCCAGCCAAACTCGCTTCCGCTAGTCACATGGCAAATCCGGGTAGGCCTGTACCATGGCATGCCAAAGTCATACTCCATATCCGAATCAAAGGTGAACATATCGCCGGCTTCATTGAAGGTAAGATCAAATGCATTCCGAAACCCAGAACTTATTAATTCCCACCGCTTTCCTAATGAATCAGTGCGGGCAATCCATCCTCCGGGAGCCTTTCGGTTGTTGGCATGCCCTCTTGCATCCTTAAACAAAGGAAAAAGGTTATCATTCTTCCATACTTTTGGATTTCGATACGCATCCATTTCCGGTGCATCGGTATGGTTCCCTGATACGACATATAACGATTGTGCATCCGGACTTAATACGATGCTATGCGGGCCATGCTCGCCAGCACCTCCCAAAGCCTTTAATAGGGTGATCTTATCAAATTTATCATCGTTGTTAGTATCCTGCAATCGGTATAGGCCGCTGCCTTTCTCAAACTCCTTATTACTTCGATGGTTAACCATTACATACAGACTGTTGAATGCCCAGAGCAGCCCTTGGGCAAAACCAATCTGAATCAATGAATCTGCTCCTGATTCTTCTATTTGTATTTTTAGTTTTTCAATTGTAGGTGCCAAGGATTCGGAGCCTATGGCTGCCAGTTTCATTCGATATAAGGCTCCGTATTGGTCAGAGGTAATTAATCTGCCTTTATTATCAAATGTCATAGAAACCCAGGAGCCCATTTCATTTTCCGAAGGACTAAATAGGTGCTCAGCTTTGAAGCCTGGCTGAAGTTTAAGCTTCTCCACCTTGGGATTAAGGGGTTTCGTCTCTTCTAAACTATTGCATGCGGACGCTGAAATAACAAAAATTAGCAGGAAGGATGTAGCTTTTGAAAGGTTCAGATTCATGAGCTATTGGTCAGTGATATTATTTAATAAAAAATATTATGACGTATAATAATTCTGTATCCAAATTGATTTGACTTATTCTACCGGCACTATCTTACAAATGCAATGGGAATCATTCTTTGCCCCCTTCTTGTTAGGTGCCTTACTTGTACTGGGATAGTTTTGAATTTAACTCTGTTAGTTCATTAATGACCATTGTCGGTTCGTAAGTCCAGGGATCCCAAATCAATTCTTTTGTACGTTGTACCCAGGCTGATTTCATCCCATAGGATAAGGCTCCTATTACATCAAATGGATTGCCCGAGATAAGCCAGGAATTCTCCTTCTCTGAGTTAGTTACATCATTAAAGTGCTTATAAACGATAGGACTAGGTTTGAATACTTTTGTTTCTTCCACACTTACTACACTTTCAAAAAAAGGTAGAATATTAGCATTTCTCAAAAGATTGGTCACCGTTGTTTTTTCACCATTTGAAAAAGCAAATAAGCGATGACCCGCATCTTTTAATTTTGGTAAACTTTCTTTTACATCGGAAAAGGCGGGTAAAACTTTATACTCATCTAACAATTCGGTCTTTTGCGCTGAGCTAAGGCTCACCTGACAATAGTCACAAGTGTAATCCAGGGCATACTTTGTACAGGTGGAAAATCCCTCGAATCTATTCATTAGTCCCTGTCTATAAGAATATTCCAGTTGCTTGTTTCTCCAAGTTTCTACAAATAATCTTGCCATGTCTCCAACTAATTTCTGCAAAGAAGTATAAACTCCTGAGGTGTTTATTAATGTGCCATAAACATCGAAAGCAAGAGTGTAGGTCGTTTTACTGCTCATTTTTATTTCTTTAGGGGCATTTTTCCATGACGTCGAGAGAAGGGTCCCAGCGCTCAGCAAAGAAAAATTAGTTAAGAATGCTCTTCTATCGTGGTTCTTTATCTTTTTCATTATCATAACATTTTGACTTCCAGGTTTACTCTTCATCTCCGCTAATTTGTTCGACATTGAGTTTGGGCAGATGCTTTTTGAGGCCGGCAATCACCTCTGTCAGCTCTGGGTTACTGGCCAGGTTTTCCCACTCGTTTGCATCATTCTCGTGGTCATAGAGTTCCTCGCTCCCGTCGGCGTAGCGAATGTAGCGCCACCGATCGGTACGGACCGAATGGTTGTTTCGCATTAGCGTAGTGATGGCGGGATGATCCCATTCGGCCTCGGGGTTTTCCAGCAGCGGTTTCAGGCCCACGCCCTCCAACTCAGGGTTGGCTCTTAAACCACTCAATTCGAGGAGGGTCGGGTAGATGCTGAGCAGCTCCACAGGCCGGGTACTGCGACGGCCTTTCAATCCGCCGGGGACCGAAATGATGAACGGTACGCGTGTGGAACGTTCCCACAAAGACACCTTTGACCAGCGCAATTTTTCCCCGAGGTGGTATCCATGATCGGAGTAGAAAACAATGATCGTATTGTCGGCGTAGGGACTGGCGTCAAGGGCGTCGAGCACCCGTCCCAGTTGTTCGTCCGTCCAACGGACACAGGCGAGGTAGGCTTGTACGGCTTCTTTCCAATTAGCGTTATTGTTCTCCTGCATCCACGAATGTCTTGGGAGATGAGTTCTTGTCATGGTAAGTTCATGTGCAGCTTCGGACAAATCCGACCAGTCATCATCCCTGACTACAGGCAATGTAAAGCCGTCGATCAGATCCGGGCTGTTGTGGACTCGCTCTGGGGAGAAAAAAGGAACATGCGGACGATAGAATCCCAGCGCCATGAAAAAGGGCCGGTCGTGATCTTCTTGCAGCTTGCTTATGGCCCAGCTTGCATCCACATAGTCGTTGAATTTCTCCTCTGCATAGCTTTGCGGTCCGAAATCCCACAGGGGGTGCATCTCATCGGGGCGGTCTGTCTGGATGACCTTGTCCAGATCGTTCCTTTGGCCGGGCCTGGGTCCCTCTACCTCAAAATCGTTTGGGGGAACTACAGAGCCGTGATAGATCTTGCCCGTGGTAAGCGTCTTATAACCATTTGCGGCGAAACTTCTGGGCATGCTGACATGTTTGCTCGTCAAGGCTTCAGAGCGAGCCCCATGAACCTTGTTGTTGTAGAAGCCGGTGGTCGAGGGGCGCAGACCGAACATGATGCTGGTTCGTGAGGGGTTGCAGATAGGGGCCTGGCAATGCGCATTGGTGAACAACACGCCCCGTTCTGCCAGTCTGTCGATATTGGGTGTGCGGGTGTCCGGATGACCATCGAGACTGCCCACCCAATCATTCAGGTCATCAACGGCAATCAGTAGAACATTAGGGGCATTCTCGTGCTGGGCCTTTACACCTGGGCAGAAGCACCCCATCATCAATATCCAAAATAGAAAGTGGTCACGTTTCATGGTCCTCTTTCGCGCCTGCCTATCTGGCAGCGTTTTGTGGGTTTAATTGTCTTGGGGGGCTTCCATCCCCAATTTCTTCCGAGCGCGGTTCTTCCAATCGGCGTGTTTCTCCTTGTAATCCTCGAAAGCCTGGTGCTCGCCATTGTCGATCTTGCCATCATCGTTTTTGTCGACAAAGGAAAAGACCCAGGCCATCTTCGGACCTTTATACTGCTTCCACTCTTCCAGAGAATCCCAGGAAGTTTTGACCGGCCCGCTTGAACCTCCTCTAAGGACCTCCAATCCGGTTTGTCCCCACTCGTTCCTGTTGGGCCAGGATTTTTCGATGTAGGTCTTTACCTGGTCTTCAAAGGCTGTATATTCAGAGGCGCTGATCTTCCCATGACGATTCCTGTCAATGAACGGGAAAAGCCATTCAAAATCGGGCCGCTCGCTGCCCCAGTCATGCCAGGAAGACCACTCCTTTTTGGAGGATGTGGCGTACTTCTCCCGGTACCCGCCCTGCCGGGAGACCCTTCGCATGGCAATGTCTGTCAGTTCCTCTCTCCAGGTCAGAAATTCATCGCCGTCGAGATTAGCCCGGTGCCAATCAGGGTGCGGGAACTCCTCATAAGAAACGGAGCCGTCCTTGTCTTTGTCCAGTTTCCACCAATAGTTTACGGCAAATAGCAAACGGTCAGCTTCTATACCTGCTTCCATTTGCTCGATTCCTTTGAGCCTTTTTGCGTCCTCGGCCTGCTGTCCCTCTTCCGTTAGCAAATGCTGATAGTCGGCCAGCGCCTCACGTTTGACAATGAGCATGGTTCCGTAGTAGCCACCATGGTTCACGATCTGGCCCACGGCGGTTCTACCGTCAGCTGCAATCATAGCCGTAAAAATTGCCCAGGTCTGGTTTGCGGGCATATTTGGATTAGTAGAAGTACCCTGACGCTCAAACACCATCATGTTGGTGCGTCTCCCCGGATACCATTTACCCTTAATTACGCCGCGGGTAGTCCTGTCATCGATGGTTCGGATTGTCGCGGGCGGATCGAAGGGGTGTTTAAGTTGCCCATTGATCCCGGAGATTTCCTCTCCGTCCTGCTCCAGTTTCACATACATGATACCCTCACCTGTCGTGGAGTTCATAAACATGGTCGTGAAGATGAGCCATTCTCCGGAAACGTCCTCGCCTCCATTTTGTCCTTCTGTATTTTTGAGCAAAAAGACCTGACGGTTTGCCTGTCTGTCTTCCTTGTTCAGAGACCTGATGATCTTCATTTCTAGCTCCGGGTTTAGCAATTGTTCGCTCTCTTCCTGGGCTACAACGGTCACATGAAATTGGGGTAAAAGGAGGAAAGCCAAGACTGCCAATGTTGTTTGGAAGGACAATGGGCGATTTAGCCTGTATGCAGGTGATTGGTTTTTTATATTATTGTTGTATTTCATACTTATTTAGGTTCGTTGTGGTGCTTTGTCGAGTAATTGTCCCCCGAGAGCGATCTCATTTATGATCCATTCGATTTTAAAGTTGTTCTAAAGAAATGTCTTTATACAAAACTTCATAAGGCCCACCTTTATGTGCCTGTAAGCAGATACAGCCCGTTTGAGGCACCTCCCCTTTCTCGGTGAATTTTAAGGTGGAAATGCCATTAATCATAATCTCAATTGCCAATCCGTTCGCCTTGATCTGAATTTCATTCCAATCATCTGGTCTTACAATCTCTTTGATCATTGCTTCATTAGCTATTCCAAGAATGGCGACATGGCCAATCTTTGGATGTGGATACCTCGAAGAATCGGGCCTGGACTCATCTATAAGACTACCCCACAAGGAGAACGGATTATTCATATCAGATGGAGCGACGCCTGAAAACTTTTGAACAGCTTGGGGGGGACTATGACCCATATCCGCCTGATATCCGGCTACCTTATTTGAATTGGGTAGCCGTTCAGCCCTGAAACTTATTCCCCCATTACCCTTCGGACCATTACTTTTGATTTTAGCTGAAATGGTTAGTTCAAAATGATCATACTTCTGTACGGTACATAAATAATAACTATTCGCTAGTGGCTTTTCCAGGTTACCTCCAACAATAGCCCCATCTTCTACTCTAAAAGCTATTTCTGAACCTTCCCAACCCTCGAGCGATTCGCCATTAAACAATTTAAGATTGCCCCGTTCTCCACATGATACAAATAGAACTACCGAGAAAAGAATTCCGATTTGAATAATGTTCGTTTGTAATTTCATGCTTCAATTGATTGTTGATAACATCTATGTATAAGCATTGCATTTATATATAGCACGTTTTTTTGTAGCAAGCCTGAAATGATTCTTGTATCCTTGCACACTTGTTACCGCCTGGTCGGGATAAGCAAAGACCGGTGGGCCCTTTACAGTTCGAGGCCGCCATGCAAGCTATTCTATCAATATCCATTGAGGTTTTCAATTATTATGGAATCTCTGGTTTTTACCCCCATCAAAAACTTATAGGCCTTTTGAGATATGTATCTATTTTCATTTTGAAGTATTTTTGAAATCGTTCTGCAGGTTTCCAAATCATTTACGGAATGTTTTGAATACAATTTCAAAAAATCTCCCAATTGCTGACCATTCAATTGTTCCAACAAACTCCTGGATAGCGTTACAACTTCTGAACTCAAACAGGGAGCCTCCATAAATTTTTCTATGATCATTTTTTTTAGACCATGATTTACTTGCTTATATTTTGAAAATAAGCCTATCTGCAAAGAATCTGAATCTAAGTGAACTGACTTGATGGCGCTAATGGCGCTGTATGGCAAAAAATAATCATCACCAGAAATAATGTCTAAAAGTGAAGACCTCAACTGTGAATTAAGCTCTTTGGATTGATCTATATTATTCAAAGCCCAAACCCTATCGCTTACTCTGTCACTTGACAAAAAATCTATCATTCGAAGGCTGTGATTCTCTACCAAACTAAAAGTATAATCCTGCAACTTTTTGACAATATCCTCATCATGTACGAATTCCCATAAGGTGTATATCGTGTACAAAGCTCCGGGAATATTATCTTGCTCTCGAACAAAAGGGGCGGTAGCACCCGAATAAGCATCTATTTCACTATCAACTAATACTTTAGTGCTGTCAACAATCAATTCATTGATTGCATACCCAGCCAATGGCCAATTTGGATCACTTAAAATTCGATCAAGCTTTTCATAGTCAGCCATCTCGAAATGTTCATGATCAATTTTCGTCAGGATCCTGTCAGGCGGTAAACTGAATCCCAAATAAGTCCCTACCAAATCCCAAAAGGTTTTTACATTAACCAAATAACAGGCGCCTGATTCGCAAACAGGTGTTACCAATTTGGAATAATAAAACTTAGGTTTATCATTTTCGGCAAAGGCTATTTTTAAGTCATAGGAAAAGGTATCCGTCTTCGAATATTCCGATGCTGATTGAAGGATTATCTGTTCAGAGACAAAAGATAAACCAGAGGTTTCAAAAGGGTCTTGGGCGAAACCAAATGAATTGAACAAAACCCCAAGTACAAGTATAATAAACCTAATCATTCTTTTAATGCTGGTCTAAGTCTGAACAGGAACAATAGCACCGTGTTCTTCCAACAGCTGCCAAATATCTTCCAGGGGAACCTCAGCCGGTGTTTTTCCGGACCTGCTGGCCAATACAGCAGTAACGGAAGCCGCCTGTCCCATGCCCATGCAACAAGCCTGGACACGGAGCCCAGAATTAGCCGAGCGATCACTGCTTATACACCTGCCGGCCACAATAAAATTCCTGCTGTCTCTGGGTATCAGAGCCCTTAGTGGGACAGTAGGTAATACATTTTCTGGAAGCTGAACCGGTTTGACTCCATTTTCATCGTGGACATCTATAGGATAATAAGCATAAGAAACCGCATCCTTAAATGTTTTGCCGCCCCAATATTCTTCGTATGTAATTTTATGCAAACCATCGATCCGGTAGGTTTCCCTTACAGCTGTCTCTGTCTGAAGCTTCTTTATCCTGGTATTTTCACATCCGGGCAATGTTCCCAAAAAACGCAACATCTTAAGTACAGCCTTGCGCCCGTGGATATTTGTTCGTGTATGGGTTTCCGAAGTGGTAGAGTCAGCTCCGAATATATGCCCACCCCCCCTGTAACCAGGGCTGGTAAGCACACGGCCTATGCGGCGGAATTCTTTCCTGACCATATCACCTTTTTTCAATTCTTCAGTATACAGCTGCTCCAGATAATCAATATCCAATTTCCACATATCATATCCTTCCAAAGCAAAATGAAGCGTACCAGGTTGAGTTACTTCTTCCCTTAATACATTGAATCCAGCCATTGAGGTTACAAATGCATTGCCGGTACAATCTATAATTTGATTACAGGTTATTTCTGTATGGGTTCCCTTTCCAACAGTTTCTACTACCCATTTATCGTTCACAGATTGAATCCTGAAGGGCGTTTCGTAAAACCTGATATCCACTCCAGCGTCCAAGACTTTGTCTTCGGCCAGAAGGGTATATAAGAGTCCGTTTATAACTACGTGATGTTTAGGATGTGACTGGCCATGAGGAATAGAAAAATTTGGCAATGTATCGTCATTCATGGCCACACATTCCTCAACCAGTTCCCACCCTATTCCTCCAATTACCTGTTTACCCCAGGCATGAAAAAGTCCAGGAATTGCTACGCCTCCGGTTGTAGTTGTGCCTCCTAATTGACTTCCACATTCTACCAAAACAGTTTTACTGCCAGCTCTTCCTGCTTGGATGGCAGCAATAACGCCTGCTGTTCCGCCACCTACAACCAGTATATCGGTTGTTATATTTTTTTTCTTAATTTCATAGGGTTCTACCAATACTTCCCCCTTAGCAAATGAAGGAGCAGAAATGCCAAGAGACAAAGCCCCCAGCGATTTTATCATTGATCTTCTTTTAACCCTATCCATTTTATTTTTTAATTATGGTTCATCGGTTATTTCTTTAATGCTTCAGCATCGCGATATGCTTTATTCAGTCTAATGGTTTCAGCCATTTCAGCCTTGTTGGCCGGAATGTGCCAATAGTTGCCGGCATTGGGGGTTAATTGTCCTGTGGAGGGTCGATCCCCAACTTCTTCCGGGCGCGATTCTGCCAGTCGGAGTGCTTATTCTTATAATCCTCGAAGGCCTGGTGCTCATCGCTGTCGATCTTGCCATCCTTGTCCTTGTCGATGAAGGGAAACACCCAGGCCATCCCGGGACCTTTATAACGACTCCACTCAACCTGCGAATCATACGATGTTTTGAGCGGCCCGCGGGGACGTCTTTTGTAAACGTCCATTCCGGTTTGTCCCCACTCGTTCGTTTTGGGCCAGTCGAGGTAGGTGTTTATCTGGTCCTCAAAGGCCGTATATTCGACCGCAGAGATGTTCTCATCCCGATCCCTGTCAATGAATGGAAATAGCCAGTCAAAACCGAGCCTGTCGCAGCCCCATTCAGACCGGGAAGACCACTCCCTGGTTGAGAATGCGTTGTAGCTTGCCATATACTTGCCTTCCTTTGCGAGCCGTCTGAATGCCACGTCTGTCAATTCTTCGGCCCAGCTCAGGAACTCATCTCCATTGAGATTGGCCCTGTGCCAGTGCGGGTGTGGGAAGTCGTCGTAAGAAAGGTAGCTGTCCTTGTTTTTGTCCGATCGCCACCAGAACTTCACGGAGAAATGCAGCTGCTCTGTAGAGTGAGCAGCTTCCAACTGCTCGATTCCCAAAAGCCTTTTTGCCTCATAAGCCTGCCTTCCCTCCTCTTCCAGCAGAGGTAAATAGTCCTTCAGTGCCTCTCTTTTAATCATGAAAAAGGTTCCGTAATAACCACCACCGTTGACAATCTTTCCCACAGCGGATCTGCCATCTGCGGCAATCAGTGCCGTAAATATTGCCCAGGTTCGTGCAGGAGCACTCCCACGTTCTGTTGTGCCAGCCTGACGCTCAAACACAATCATGTTGGTACGATTCGCAGGATACCATTTCCCTTTGATGAGTCCCCGCAAAGTCCTTTCGTCTACAGCTCTGATTGTTGAGGGCGGATCAAAAGGATGTTTGAGCTGCCCGTTGATCCCGGAGATAACATCCCCGTCCTGTTCCAGGTTCACATACATGATACCATTCCCCGTTGTGGCGTTCATAAACATAGTGGTGAAGAGGAGCCATTCCCCGGAGACATCATTGCCTCCATCCAGTTCTTCAGTCTTTCTGGGCCAGACTGCCTGGCGGTTTAAAAGCCTGTCCTCCTTATTGAGATGCCTGAAGATCTTCATTTCAAGCTCGGGGTCCAGAAACTGTTCGCTCTCTTCCTGGGCTACAACGGTCACATGAAATTGGGGTAAAAGGAGGAAGGCCATGATTGCCATTGTCGTAAGGAAAGACAAAGGGCGATTTACCCAAAATGCAGATGCGCGGTTACTTATATCATTGTTGGATTTCATTCTTAACTGGTTTAGCAAAATCAACTTTGACTAAACCTTTGATAATTACAATATCAATTACAAAGGCAATTTCAACTGGGTTAGTGAGTGTTAATCGGCTTTCAGCTATTTTCTTATTGTAATTGTATTTGTTGTTGCTGTTTAGATTTGTACTCGTACTTATTTAGGTTCTTCGTACTTCCTTTTCTGGTTAATAAATGCTTCATATTCGCCAGCGCTGATCATCCCATCATAATTCCTGTCAACGACCGGAAAGAACCACTCAAAACCGGGCCTGTCCTGGTTCCAATCATACCTGGAAGTCCATTCCGTCTTTTTGGAAGCACCATGCTTCTCCAGATAGAACTCATCAGAGATGTACTTCATGGCCCTGTTTATCAGTTCCTCTTCCCAGCTCAGGAATTCATCGCCATTGATATTAGCCCGATGCCAATCTGCGTGCGAGAACTCCTCGTAAGAAATCCTTCCGTCTCTCGGTGGTTTGTCCGAAGACCAGAACCATTTGCGTGCCTTTTCCATGCGTTCTTCGGTGAAGATGGCTTCCAATTGGGCAATGTCTTTGGGCCTTTCTGCGTACTCGGCAAGCCGCCCTTCCTCTGTAAGCAGGTGCTGATATTCAGCCAATGCTTCACGTTTCATCATGTACATAGTACCGTACACCCCGAGGGAGTTGACCAGTTGCCCTATAGCGGTTCTTCCTTCCCCGTCAATGGTCATCGTAAATATTGCCCTGAAGTTGTTATTGATATTGTTCCGATGCAGCACTGCCATGCTATTCACGGGATGCCTGATCAGCTCGCCTTCCATATCGGCCAGGCCTACTCCTTTGCCAACTGCCCGGGTGGTCCCTAACGAATCGAAAGGATTTTTAAGCTGATCGAGGGTTCCCGTAATTTTGTCCCCATCCAGCTCCAAATTCATATGTATGATGCCTCTCCCAGTCGGAGCGTTTATAAACAAAGGTGGTGAAGCCGAGCCATTCGCCAGAGATATCATCACCTCCAACTTGTCCTTTTTCCTTTTTGGACAAGACAGGCTGGCGGTTAAGCAGTCTATCTTCATGGTTGAGCTGCTTGATGATAGCCATCTCAAGTTCCGGTTCCAGAAATTGCTCGCTTTCTTCCTGGGCTATTGCGGTGATATTGAATAGGGGCAACAGAAGGAATGCTACGACTGCCAGAGTCGAAAGGAAATACAAAGGGCGATTCTCCCTAATTGCAGATGCCTGGTTATTTATATTATTGAAGGATTTCATACTAGTTTAGATTCGTTGTGGTGTTTATGCTAAAGAATTTTCAATTAGATAAACCCTATGGCCCTGACACCAATTCCTATTCCGGAGCTTATGAAATCAATCGCCCTTTTGTTTTGAGTGTTGATAGACCAGCCGCGCTGCTTCGGCACGAGTAAGATTAGCATCGGGTGTAGGCCAAGCTGGCACTGACTGCTTCAAAAGACCTGAAATTATCCTGGTAGCTTTTTCACCCGTTACCGATCGGTCGGGATAAGCAAAGACTGGCGGGCCATGTCCGGATTGACTTAGCCACCAATAGTTCAGGTAGTTGCGCACCTCATAATCGAAGAACGGCTCGGTGGATTGGGTCGAATAATCGTACAGGGTCTCCATATATTTGAATGCGGGATGCCCGCGGGGCACGTCATCGAAATGCGCTGCAGTGATGCTGATGAGGATATCAAGCCCCTTCACCACCATCCGGGCAAATTCGCCCATCGTGACCGGCTGATTCGGGCGATAATAGTAGTTTGGGTCGCTGTCAACCGCTCCGAGTAAACTCATCTTCTGAACAGCCTCAAAATCAGGCGCATCGGCGGGCATGTCTTTGTAGAAGAATAGCATGTTACCGTGCTTCAGTAATTCATCCTGGATGTCGGTGACCGACAGCTCATTGAGCTCACGCCCACTTTCCAGGGCAAGCGCGGCTGCTACCCCGGCCGCTTCTCCGAGCGATGACCATGGGGGCTCCATTCGAACGCTGGAGATGGCCAGGTGAGTGCATGAAATGCCAACCGGAAAAAGCAAACCTTTGCGGTTCTTGGGCACGATAACTCCATAGGGAATCGTATACGGACCGGTGACGTCCTCCAAATGAACATCCCCTTCAGCAGCGCCTTCCCCATATGGGCCCGCGTCTGGCGTGGTAGGGTTTTGCACGTTGTGGGAGTCGATCGGATACATGCCGATCGCCACCGATTCCGGATTTAACGGTCCTCTAAACCCGTTGCCTCGAAGATCTTTGTGGAGATCACTTTCGGTAAGCGTATATAGTCCCTCGATTCGGCGCCCCTGGCGCACGTAAAGCCGATAGGGGAAGTTGCCGTTGTCTGTAAATTCGTCGTCGGCGAGCCCGACATTGGGTGAGCCTCCTTCCGTTTGGATGTAATACATCCAGCCAAGCGAATGGTTGCGGAAGATTTCCTCAATTTCGGCTCTCTCCTCCCAGTCGGCCAGCACGAAGCGGGTCGAGTGCCCGGCTAAATCAGCTCCATAGTTGATACCGAGCAAATCGAATTTGCCGTTGGGAATGATGGGTTTCCTGTTCGCACTCCACTTGTACTTTGAGGGATCATAATCGTTTGGTGGGGCTTCCAAACGATAAGGGTGGTCCGGTCGGCCGTAATCTTTTCCAGTCATGCGGAAGGTGAAAGCCTGTGTCTTGTTATCCGCTTCTCCCGTGCTGCCCGGAAAGATAGTGCCTCTTAGTACCCCTGGTTTCGAGCCGAAGGCATCGGTATAGATGAGCCCTGCATGTGGTTCTTCTTTCGAACGGCCTTCCCTGCCAATGCGAAATGGCACTCCGGCAAAGGCTGCAAGGTCGGCCGCGTAAGTTGCATCAATGATCACACGGCCATTGTACTGATGCTTCTGGCCAAGCTTTCCCCGGTTGTCGCGCTCCTGGGTAACAACTCCAACGACCCGGTCACCCTTCAATTTCACATCCACCGCAACTTCGTTAAAGTGAGTTGTGATCGTCCCTACTTCTGCCACCATCTCAGCGTAGATCCTGGCCGCCGTCCTGGGCTCCCAGGCCTGTCCCTCGGCTGAATTCCAGGTCAGAATAGCTGGATTCTGCATATGTGCCATCACCAATGGGTCGCTTGCGAGCTCTGTCCGATGGTAGTTCCTTACCCGCTGCCGGAACTCTTCCATTACGCCGCTATTCGCCTGCCGTATATGATCATCCAGTCTCAAGACCCCTGAGCCTAGCATTCCTCCCAATACCGGGGACTGTTCTATTATTATCACACTCTTTCCCGTTCGCCCAGCAGCAATTGCAGCTGCGACTCCAGCCGGCGTGCCCGCGATTACGATCACGTCAAATTGATTAGCCTGGGCCACGGCAGAAGAATTGGGAAAAAGAAGCAGGGCTGCCACCACTAACAATTTAAAATAAGGCACGCCGCGATTTGACCTTAGTGGTGACCGGCGTCGGATGTTCTTGGAGGAAGTTTTCATAAAATTATCTGTTAGTTTCACTAAAGATTTGTGAGGAGATACCATCACAAGAAATCTCAATCCGGAGATCCGGTTGAATTTGCACCCTTTGTGAATGTAGCCATTCACAAAGGGTGCTCTTCTTGTCGACATCAATCCTGGGACAAATGACCAAAATGGGCTAATTCCCCTTCCCAGGGTTACTAGTATCCCGGATTTTGGTCTGCGTCATTTACGAGATCATTGAAGTTCATTTCCGAAACCGGAATAGGCCACAATAAACGCGCTTGCGGAACGATGATTCCCCTATTTTGGAGCAGTATTTCCTCTAATTTGCCTGTGCGTTTGAGCGTAAACCATCGCTTCGCTTCAAAAACAAATTCGTATCCCCGTTCTTCGATGACCAAATCAATGAATGAATCCAGGTTGTAGTTGGCCATATCGAAGTCAAGCGGTGAAGATGCATTGGGATCTTCCCCATACCCTCGGCGACGAACCTGGTTTAGCGCATCCATGGCTTCAGCCGTGGGACCGCCGGCGACTCTTGCATCAGCCTCTGCAAAGATATACAAGACTTCCGCATAGCGATATAAGGGAAAATCGGTAGCGCCATCTCGCAACGTAATCGCATCGGGGTCAGGGAACTTCCGGGAGACGATAGTAAAATCCGCAAACCCGAAATCCGCCAAGTCCCATAAGGCCTTTCGCAAGTCGTTGTCGGGCCAGTTTTGATAAAAGGCATCCCGGGCATTGGCAAAATGCGCGAAAGCACCCCCGAAGCTAAACAATCCTGTACTGCTGTGATTTACGATCCAACCCATAAAATTCCCCTGCCCCTCCTGACGGGTGTGTTTCACATACCAGATCTCCTCGGAAGAGGTCAGGATCTCCGGTCCGAAAATATTCCAGAAATCATCTCTGGTTTGTACAGGGACCAGGGAATACCCGCCAGCATCGATTACTTCCTTGGCCTTGGTCCGCGCTTCCGTAAACATGTTCAAATCCATGTATACATCTGCCAGCATGGTTTTTGCCGCATAACTCGTGGGTCTGCCTAAATCACTTTGGGTAACAGGCAGCCCTGATTCAGCGTCCAGCAGGTCGGCAAAGATTAAGTCATAAACCTGATCCGCCGAGCTTCTTGACAGGTCTTTTTCTTCCATATTATCAACCGTGCGAACGGGCACACCTCCCCAACACCTGACCAGCTGGAAATGATAATAAGCCCGCATGAACTTCGCCTCAGCCACAGATTGATTGATCTCAGTCTGGCCTTCAGCAAGCCCGGTTGGTGCATTTTTAATCACCAGGTTGGCATTACGAATGGCCTGGTAAAAAAGATTCCACACCCCCTGGGCACGACCTCTATTGGTTGAATTAAAAGCTTCCCAGCTGTTATACTGAGATCGACTTCCTCTTCCATAGCCCCAGTCATTTTCTGTGTCGACAATCGCTGTGAATGAGGCAGTGAAAGCAGCTGAGCGAAAAGGCAAATAAGTAGCATTGACTGCCGACTCCACATCACCGGCATTGGTGTAGAAGTTCTCTTCTACTACTTGCTTGGGCATTTCTTCCAATAGATCTTCACAGGAAGAGCATACAAAAAGGCCACCAAAAACCATCAGGCTTATGGAAAGTTTTGTCGTATTCAATGATATCAATTTAGTTTTCATTTTCTTTCTGTTTTTTTATCAAAAAGGTTATTCCGGAATGTTAAAATCCAGCGCGAATGCCGAGGGTAAACGATTTGGGAATCGGGTAAGTATATTGGTCTATCCCCCTATTCAGACCATCCCCTCCGTGAGAATTGACTTCCGGATCCCACCATGAATACCCAGTCACCGTAAGCAAATTTTGTCCACTCACATATAACTGCAAAAGTCGAACAGGACCCATTCCTATTTCCTCAACCGGTAAGGTATAAGCTAATTCAATGTTTCTTAGCCGCAGGTAAGAACCGTCCTCTACATATCGATCTGAGGCTTCTTGGGATACATCCTTGGTGATGACCGGGTATTTGGCACTGGTATTTGATGGCGTCCAATGATCCGTAAATACATCTCTCGGCGCATTAAGACCCCGGCCATAGTCTATAGCCGTGGCAGCGCCCATATTGAATATCTGATTGCCTGTAACGCCGTTGAAGAAAAAAGTGAGATCGAAACCTTTATAGGACATGCCGGAATTAAACCCGAAGATAAAGTCAGGATAAGATTGACCTATGTAGGTTTTGTCCGCAGTTGTAATTGCCCCGTCTCCGTCCAAATCCTGGAATTTAATAAAACCAGTTTCATCATATCCATCCTCCAGCCATCCATAAAACTGGCCTATCGGCTGTCCTTCCCTTAATATGCCTACATTATCATTAAGATTTATATTGCCAACAGAGTTGGTTAATACATCTTCTCCACCAAACAGTTCCTTTACTTCATTGGTATTAAACGCAGCCATGGCATCAATCTTCCAACTGAAATCTGGACCTGAAAACACATGTGCTTCAATACCCAGTTCAAATCCGCTGTTTTGCACGGATCCGACATTCTGAATGGTTGTCGTATATCCTAAAGAACTCGGCAGTCCTACTGTATTGAGCAGATCCCGGGTATTCTTGACATAATAATCTGCTGTTACTAACAGACGATCGTTCAGGAAACCGATTTCCGCGCCAATATCAATTTGCTCGGTAGTCTCCCACTTTAAATCCGCTGGCAGGCGGCTTCCGGGCGCAAAAGTGGTGAAAAGACCAGCTCCGAATGTTGTGTTACCAGCCCCCAGTTGATTGAGGGTGGAATAGGGTTCAATAGCCTGACTCCCCGTTAAACCCCAGCTGGCCCTTAGCTTCAGGTTTGATATAACCTCATTGTCTATCAAAAAATCTTCTTCGGACAATCGCCAGGCCAGGGCTGCTGATGGGAAGTAACCCCACTTCTCACCCTCAGAGAACCGTGAAGAGCCATCAGCACGAAAACTAACAGTCAACAGGTATTTGTTATTCAATGAATAGTTAACCCGACCCAACCAGGACAGCAAAGTAGATTCTATGTACCCTGAAGAGGGTATACCGGGGGTAGCTGCGGCGCCTAGATTGTGTGTTTCAAATACATCACTCAGAAAACCCGAGGCAGATGCACCCAAAGAAGTCTCCAGAAAGTTCTGATAGGTGAAACCCCCAACGGCCGCGATATCGTGTCCACCTGCCAAAGATTTGTTGTAGGAAACCGTATTTTCACTCAACAAGCTGGTAAATTGAACGGTATTTACCCGAGCAGTACCCGATGAGTTTCTGAAATCAAGGGTTTGATAAAAATCAGTGCGCTGATCCCGGTTTTCGACGCCTCCCAAAACCCTAATGGTTAGGCTGGGGATGGGCTGGTAAATCAAAGATGCATTCCCCAACACAACGTTGGCCACTCTAGTTTCACTCTGCTCATCTCTATAGTAAAGCGCGCTGGTCTGATCAGGGGAACTAAAAGGATGCAAAGCAGAAAAATCAAAAATGGAACCGTCAGCATTATGCGTAGGAGACGTGGGCGGTGAAGTAATTGCCGAATTGAATAAGCTGGTGCCCCTGGCTCCGCCCCCACTATCTTTTCTGTCAGTGTCTATACGAGTTGTGTTTAGTGATACATCAACTTTGAATTTATCGGTTACGGCATGATTGATCCTGGTATTAAGGGAATACCGGTCAAAATCACTCCCCTTTATTATTCCATCCTGAAGAAAAACACTGCCACCCACAGAGAATATGGTCCTATCATCTCCTCCACTCACCGCAAGAGAGGTATTCCAAAGCGGCGCATTCTGAAAGAGCTCGTTCTGCCAATCTGTTCCCTCCCCAAAAGCTGTAATCTCAGCCTGTGTAAAATAGGGTGCAACACCATCGTTGACTGCTTGCTCATTGGCAAGCTGGGCATATTCAGAGGCATTCATCAGGTCCATTTCTTTTCTTATGGTCTGCACCGAGTAACCTGTGTGAAAATCTACCTTCGTTTTGCCATCGAATCCCGTTTTGGTCGTAATAAGTACAACGCCATTAGCTCCCCTGGAACCATAGATCGCAGTTGCCGAGGCATCCTTCAGGATTTCAACACTTTCTATATCAGATGGGTTGATATTAGTAGGGTTTCCAGAGTATGGAAAACCATCTACCACGTAAAGAGGCTCATTGCTGCCTTGAATGGAATTTGTACCCCTGATTCTTAAGTTTATTTCCGCACCCGGAGCGCCGGTTGTTTGTATCACTTCTACTCCAAGCGCACGGCCTGATAAAGACTGCATAACATTGGTTACAGGAAAGGCATTTATTTCCGTGGACTTCACTGAGGACACTGAACCGGTAAGATCAGATTTCTTAACTGTTCCGTACCCAATTACAACCAGTTCCTCCAGTTGAGCCACTTGCACTACCATGCCCAGGTCAATCACGGACTGTGTCCCCGCGGTTATTTCCTGGGCTTGATAACCGATATAAGTAAATACCAGCACAGCGCCCTCCTCTACCTCCAGGCGGTAATTACCATCAATATCGGTAAGGGTACCCGTTGCGGTCCCCTTCACGATTACGTTCACCCCAGGCAACGCGGCTCCGTTTTCATCGATAATTTTACCGGAAACCGTCCGTGTCTGTCCGTAGGCCAAAATCGGCGATAAAAGAAGCATGACCACCAATACAATCAAATGGAGGTGCTTTCCTTTGTGCCATAATGGCTCTTTTCGAAGATTAGTTAAGATTTTCATCATAGTTATGAATTTTGATTTTACAAAAGATCAGGGAGAACTCCCTCCCCGCTTATAGTTCAGGAAGATTCGGCGGTTTGAATTACTACGCCCAACTAAGAAAATGATTGCTGAGGCTATCCGCTACGGATCCGTTGCACTTTTCTAAGATTAGGTATATATTTTGTCATATCACTATTTTTAGGCTCAAGAACATGAGTTGTTGACGACCAAGCTGGTAAGAACCCATTTTTGTAAAGTTTAGGAAATTTTCGTCTAAAATCAATCAATGAATGGGAAAAAACTGGTAGACGTATTTATCATCCCCCCCCCGCACGAAAATTATACTTTTCAGGGATGGAGTAGGACTCCCGCCAGCGATTTAATCAAGCAGTCCCCTCGGTTGAAGAACCGGCGGCGGTCAACTCTGTTCCATCTGCGGTTTAAATGAATTCACCCCAGAGTCCGCTCGGTCTAGGAACCCAAACATCAAGAATTCGACGTTGAACCTTTCTCCATTGTATCGATTCATCAATGGCAACTGGGTATCTAGAATAAACCTGTAAACATTCTAAAAAATACAGTAAACCGATTTAGATATGAAGGTGAATTTGAGTGTCTTAGTTCAAGGTTGTGATCAAGCATGACTTTACTAAATATATCGCTGGCAAACAGGTCCTCCCTAACTCTACCTATAACTTGACTATTATATAAAACTAAAGACACTAACGTATTGATTTACAATACATTAATCTCATACCTTGTGGCCCCACCAGGGCTGCTACAGAGCGCCAATAACTAATTATTAATCAATTAGTTATGCTTCTTTACTTTACCGAAGGTTGTAATAGGTCGAGTTCCAGTCCTGCGCATTCTAAGGTTTCATCCGCCTCCCGGTCTGACTTAATCTTTTGGGCTTTGTGCTGTTCCTGGAAATGAGAATGCAGCGTTTTCAAATACTGATTAGTCTTTCTCTGTTCCTCAATTATTTCATTAATTCTCAGCATCCATGCACCAAGCAATCGCATAATGAATATGAAGCCAATAAGGATCCCAACTCCAATTAAAAAGGCAATAACACTGCCTGCTGCGCTGGGTTTTGAGAATTTACAGATTTTGCGGAGGAGGCTAAAAACAGAATGAGCTCCAAACCAGCTTATGATTCTCCCAAGAAATTATGAGAATTGAGGGTTGAGACAATGCTCCATGCTGGCGGGCGCCAGTGGAGGTTGATTTGTTAATTTGTGTAGTTGCTTAACGGCTTCCCTGGAAAGCTGATCCCAGATCAGCTGGCAGTTGCCGGGAAGAGAGCACCCGGAGCAAATCCCCAAAACCATCTGATATTTTCAAATGCCAAACCGATGGCATATCTTCTCTTGACTATCGTCCGGACCGCCGTACCTGGCCAAGTTGCAGCGGGAATTTACTTTGAAGTGTTGATAAGCAAACGTTTTTTCATAGATCTCACCGCCAGACCACATGATGGAAGAATACTCATAAATACCTTCTGGCTGGTGAATTGAAATCTCGTGGATTTCAGAAAATGAATATCTCATCGCCTGTCCAATGCTCGTTGTGGGACCGTCTACTTCAAATTCCTCGGAGGACATTGAAACAAATTCAATATTTCTCCTATAAATCCCGCCACACATTTCCACAGTTACCGAATCAATCGATTCCTTCAAAATATCGTTAAAAAAAATGTCGCCAGATATAGTAATGATGTCGCCCTGAACAATTTCCTCGGCCAAAGGCCCTAAGGAAATCTTCAAATAATCCTGCGGCGCCGGCTGCCTCTGGCTATGCTGACTACAGTTTTCATAATAGCCCAATCCCTCACATTCCGTATTCCGGGGATTTACTACCTCCCCACATGAAACCAGACAAGCCGCCGGGACAAATAGTATGAGCAGATCTAAAGGTTTGGGGATTTTCATATCTTCAAGTATTGGGTCTTGGATTCAAGGCAACGCCTTTCATAATTCAATTTAGGAAAATCTTAGGAGTATCGCTAATCATGGATAGCGTTCACATCCAGGATCCAAAGTTCAATGTGGGATTCAAGTTTAATTTTGAACCGTATAAGACGTCTTTAGCTTTAAACAAAGACCCGATCAAACTTGATGGCAGCGGCAGTGTTCTTTGAACCGCTCGCTGATCCCAATCCAAGTTTAAGCCGTTATGACAAAAATTAACTTAACTGCAGCCATCGCGGTCCAGCTCTTCCGCATTGTGAAGAAAACCAACAGGTTTTATCCGGGCTTAGGTATTACCCGGTCATCTAAAGCGGAGCTACCAAGTTCACGAACGGAAAGTCCGTAGAATCTGTATCAGAGGCCAATTTAACGCCCTGGTACCAAATCTCACCGGTGAGCTTCTGGGCGGATTTACTTCCGAGCGCAGTAAGAGATGCCGCGCTGCCGGTCAATATCGCAAAATTAGTCGCCCAAACTACGTCATTCACTGTTAACTCCTGCTCGTTGAGCGACTCATCGGTATAGGCGACCGCAAAGCCCGACTTATTCGCTAGCACGCGGTACTCAAGGAGGCCCAGGGTTTGAGACTCCTGGCAGGCCATCGGCAGAAGGATAAATGCGATAATTAACAGTCTGCCCATATCCTAAATTTATGCATTTTTCTACAGTTACTCGAATCTCCCAATGTGCATGATCCACCCTAGGCAACCTTAAGCGGGGGTAGCTTAATTTTGAACCGGGTTCCTTTTGATGGTTCTGAGATAACGTCAATTCTGCCCTTGAGACGATTCACGGTCTCCTTCACAATATACAAACCCAGGCCGGAACCAGAACTGTCATGAGAAGCCTGATAGAACATATTAAATATCTGAGATTGATGCCTCTTTTCAATTCCCCGTCCATTGTCAACAACCTCAATAAGAGCAAACCCGCCGTCATATACCACATTTACCTCCAGATAGGGTTTGTTAACTTTTAAATTATGGTAACGAATCGCGTTGGAAATCAGATTGTTCAATATAACCTTTAGCCGACGTCGGTCAGTGGTAAACTCCTGGCTTTGCCGTACACGCAATCGCTTATCAATGGTGTGACCTTTATCCAAGTACTTCAGATCTTCGAATGCCTCCTTAACAAGGGTTTCGAAATCCACTTTGACCACCTCGAGAGTCGACCGGGAGTTGCGGCTGTAGTCGATGATATCTGAGATGAATCCATCCAGTTTATCCACGCTATTCTCGATCATGCTAAGGCACTCATCCTTGCTTACAATATCGCGCTCGCTTTTGGCAACCGCAACCAATCCCAAAACTGAAGCTAAGGGCGCCCTCAGATCATGAGAAGCACTGTATACGAAACGGTCCAGTTCGTTGTTTAATTTTTCTAATTCTCGATTTCTTCGATTTATATCCGACACTCTCCATTTATATATTCCACCAAAAGCCAATAGAACACCCAACCCGGCAATGAAGTAGAACCAGATAGTCTGGTAAAAGTGAGGCCGTACGGTAAATGTTAGGCTGGCCTCTTGCGGATTCCAGAAATGGTCACTGTTCGAGCCACGTACCCTGAACGTGTACTTTCCGGGTGCCAGATTGGTATAAGCAGCTTCTCGAATGTTAATAGTTTCGATCCAATCAGGATCAAAGTTTTCCAACTTAAATTTGAAGGCCACTCTTTCGGGAGAAGTAAGGCTCAACGAAGTAAAGTCGAAAGCGTATCGCATACTTCCGGGAGGAGCAACAATTCTGCCACCCAAAAGCTGGGATTCGTTATCGATATTTACGTCGGTTATGTAAACTGGAGAAATATACTTGCTGGTTCCAACCGCCTTTGGATAAATAATTGAAATCCCACCAAAAGTAGGGATCCAAATCTCGCCAGTACTAGATTTTAACGATGGGGTGGCGGCCGTGCATTCCTTGCTTAGCATTCCATCTAAATTGTCATAAAGTTGAGTTTCAACAATCGGAATACGTCCTTCCATCTGTTCTTCCAACTCCTCTATTGAAAACCGAATGACGCCGTCGGGCGAAGTTAGCCAACCGTTGCCCAGGTCATCCACGATCATATCGAAAAAGGTCTCCGTATTCAGCCGATCTTCAAAAACCGCCTTTCGGAACTTACCGTTCTTGTAACGGTAAAGTCCTACGTTGGTAATCATCCAAGGCACATCATTTTCATCCACGTGAACATTGAAGAAAAGAATTCCCGAAGGATCATCTTCAATCGAGACAGTTTTCGAAGAGCCATCAGGCGTTAGCACAGTTACCCCCCCACTATGAGTCCCTATGTAAATGGTGCCGTCTGAAGCCTCAGCCAGAGATAGGACATAATTTGCCTCCAGGGAATTGTTGATGTCATACGTGCGCATGTCACCTTCAGGCCCCACAACAATTACACCATGCGTTTTTGTTGCTAAAAGTAGTTCACCTTGCTGGTTTTGATGGATCCTTCTTATACTAACCGAGGGTAAACCGTCTTTGATTCCATATAATTTCTCCACTCCGTTCTCGTAGCGCAGCAATCCCTTGTAACTGCCAATCCACATGATTCCCTGACTATCAAAACAAATGTCGCGGATCCCCAGATTGTCTAGCGACGTTTTGATTTGAAGCTCAGAAATGCCGTTGCCGTCTACAATATTAATTCGTCCATCGTCCGTTCCTACCCACATTTTTCCACCAAATTCCCGGATAATATTGACCTTCTCGTAAGCCAATCCGTCTGCGGTCGAATAATTATTAAACCGTCCCGGACGAAGCCGTACCAATCCATTTTTTTCAGTACTCAACCATAAGCTCCCTTCTCGATCAAACGCCAGGGAAGTTATCTGTCGGGCTTTTAGACCAGCTTGTGGTGATAGGAATTCCTCAATACCCAATGCCTGGTTCATCTTTCCCAATCCCGTTTCAGTTGCAGTCCACATTGTGCCGTATGAATCAATCTGGATATCATTTATCTGATGATACGGAAGGAAATCCAATTGTCTTATTTCTCCGTCATTAAAGACATTTATTCCTTCATCGGTTGCCAGATAAATTTTACCGTCGACGGCCGGGTAAACGGCCTCAACAACCTGATTCGACAACCCGTCTTTTAAGGTTAAGGTGTGAAAGTCATTGTCTTTAAAGTAAGCGGCGCCTTGTCCCTGGGTGCCAACCCAAATATGTCCGTAAATGTCCTGCTTTATGTCCAGAATTGAGCCCTTTTGTAAAGAAGCATACTCCACTTGCCGGAATGCGGAATCCGGCAGTTCCATTACAAACAAACCTTTCTGATTTGAGCCAGCCCAAATGCGACCGTCCGAATCGGCAAACACACAACGGATCGAATTGGGCAAGCCAAGTTCCTTTCCGTAGGAGTAGAAATGGCGATCTCGATATTGCAGAACTCCACTGGCTTGGGTAGCAAACCAAAGATTACCCAGGCTGTCTTCCCTGATTTGATAAAAAGCGCTTGAGTTCAGCCAGGGCAATTCTTCTTTGTCGTACAACACAAATTTGGCTCCATCAAATTTGGCAGCACCGTTATAGGACGTAACCCACAGGAACCCTTCCCGATCCTGATGTACCGAGGTCAGGTTATTTGAGACCAGCCCATTGTCACTGGTCCATTGGTCAACCATGAGATTGGAAAGGGGTGTTTTAGGATCGATACCGGGCTGGCCGAGGGCGCTGACCCCGAGAAGATAACAACATATGTGGAAGCCTAAAGCTATTGTTCTCATTGAATCTGTTGCGGGCAAAAATCGGGATATCCTGAGGTACCAAAATTAGTCAAAATTGCTGCAGATCGAATTGAAAAAGGCTTGCAAATTCTGGCCTTAATGAGATCTACCTTACATATGTTAATATTTCACCAAACTCGTGATATTCCGGGTAAAGGATTTCAGTTTGTCGGCCCCGTGCAGGGATGATAGATCTACCAAGAAAACGAAAGCCGCAATGTTCCCTCCCATTTGCTGGATAAGCTGGGCTGTGGCTCGGGCAGTACCTCCGGTTGCGAGAACATCATCGTGGATCACTATATTATGACCTTTCACCACTGAATCCTTATGAGCTTCCAGGGTGGCACTATCATATTCCAGGTCATAACTAACCGAAATTGTATCGGAGGGTAGTTTTCCTTTCTTTCGGATTGGTATCATCGGAACTTGGAAATGATGGGCTAGAATCGTACCGAACCAAAACCCTCTGCTTTCGATGCAGGCTATCCCGTCCATAGGTATTCCGGCCAGAGTTTCTTCCAACCCTTTCATTATATCGGTGGTCAGCCGAGGTTGAGCAAGGATCGGGGTTATGTCCTTGAATACTATTCCAGGCTTGGGGAAGTCGGGAATATCTCTGACGTGGGCCTTGATTCGATCTTGTAAGTCCATGGTTACGATAATTTCGATGCCTTTCCTAAGGCGACAACAAACTATGGATAAATGCGCAATTGGTCAATTGCTATCAACTAAGTTAGGGCTCTCTCGGGAAGCTTTTCCTGCTCAAATAGACCAGATCCGGTAGATCTGAACTCTATTCTTATGTGGAAGCTTTAAAAGAAAAAGACCTTTGCGGTTCAATCCGATTTCTCCCGAAACTCCTTCAAAAAGCACTTTGCCGGACAGATCGTAAATCGACATTGGGAGGTTGGCTGGCTCAATAAAAAACCTACCATCGGTTGACGGATTGGGGTAAATCATTAATTTCGGCGGCTCAAGCTCAGGAAATCCGGTAACAATTTGGTAATCGGGTAAGTCTAAGGCAGGTGAATTTAACAGGTGAGTCATGTTCATTTGTGCAACTATCGTCATTCTTTCTAATTGGCAAGTTGTAAAATGATCCATACACGCATCATCGACGAACTGCATATAATTTGAAAGGTCCAGGCTTGCAAACGGGGGACAAGAAGAGTCGGTAGGCTCAGGGCACCTAAAAAACAATTCTGCCTGCGCCGGAGTATCGTCACAGAAATCATCGTTCTCGCAACTTTCCAAAAGGCCCCAAGGGTGATGCAACCCAAGGAAATGGCCCGCTTCGTGGGTTACGGTTTTACCCTGATCGAATCGCTCCTCCAGGTCATACTCCTCACCTGTCCCAAATGCTTTGTAACTCATAGCGAGGCCTTGCTTTCCGGGTGGGAACGTTGCCTGTAAAATACTGGCACTATCTAACCCCCCAACTGCCTCGGACCAGGGAAAGCTAGCAGCTCCCAAAAATTGGGTAGACTGGAAATCCACCACCCAGATATTTAGAACTTCTAGATCTTCCGGGATAATGTCCATGATCTCATCGAGGGAGTTGGAGGAAAATTTCTTAGAAGTAGTCGTCCGGGTAACATCCTTGAGGGTGAAAGTGAAATATTCCTCATAATCCTTATTTAGAACATTCATCTGACTGAATACCTGCTCATCGGAGACGATTTGCGGAGTATCAAGGAGAACATGCACTTTTAACGGAATTTCGAGCTCAGCTGCAGTTCTCATTGAGCTCCATTTGCTGCTACGGGCTTCTTTTACCAGGGCCTCGAAACCAGGATCAAGCGAACCCATGGTCCCGCAACGAATTTGGGCTATCGCCGGCCAGGAAAGCAGTATCAGCTGAATCAATAACCAGAATCTCACACTATTCATCTTTCAATCCCCTGGAACCAGGACTTGGGATTTGCTTCCACTAAAGTGATGGCAAGGATAAATAATTTTTGTCACATTTTAGGTAACTTATTGAAAGATCGATTGCGCCAAATTGTACACAAGTAACAGGGACATAGTTACGAACTAGATACTAACTTTGCTGCACAATGCAGGACTTCCTTACCAAACATCGCGGGTGGGTAATTTTCCTTTTCGTGGTTCCGATGAGTTTTCTATACCAGAGGGTCCAGGATTTGCAAAACTGGTTTTACAGAAATTTTTTAGCTACCCATAAGTTCCACGACCAAAAGGTTCAGGAGATTCAGCGGCTGGTGAAAAAGGCCTTTAAAGATGGCCGGATGATGTGCACTGCCCGGGCGCCCTGGAAAACGATGTCCCCAAAATCGGCTACCTACAAGGAAGGGCTGGCTCAAATTCCCATTAGACTTAGGAATGTTCTAAGCCTGAACCAGGAGAGGGGTACGGTCCGGGTGGAGCCAATGGTCACGATGGGGGACCTCACTTACTACCTGATCCCCAAGGGATATGCACTAGCTGTGCAGGTTGAAATGGATGACCTGACCGTTGGGGGGCCTCTGCATGGGGTTGGGAATTGAAACCACTTCGTATCGGTATGGTTTTTTGTATGAAACTGTACAGTCTTTCGACATCATTACCGCCAACGGCGATTTCGTGAGGGCAACGCGGAACTCCAATCCAGATCTGTTTCACACTCTTCCGGCATCCAGGGACACCCTCGGCTTTCTGGTGGCCGTCGAGCTTGCAATTGTGCCGGCTAAGAATTTTATGAGATTGACTTATCTGCCCTATCATTCGATGAAAGACTTTTGTCGGAAATTCGGTGAGATGGCAGAAGCCGATAATCCTCCCAGCTTTCTGGAAGGGCTGGTATTCTCGGGTGGTAAAGGAGTCATTATGACGGGAGAGTTTGACGATGCACCAAGAAATGGCGAGCTTGTAAATCCAATCAACCGGTGGTATAAACCATGGTTCTACAGACACGTTGAGAAATTTCTCGGACAAGAGGAGTCGGTAGAATATATTCCGGTGCGGCACTATTTCCACCGTCATACGCCTTCGATATTCTTTCAGCTACGTGATTTGATCCCATTTGCCTACAAGGCCTGGTTTCGATGGCTATTTGGATGGTTAGGAGCCCCTAAGATCTCGCTGATGAAATATTCAACCACCAGGAACCTTAGAAAGAGATCCCTTCGAAATCGAGTGGCCCAGGACATCATCATTCCACTGGAAAAGGTTGAGGAAGGACTCAGATTGATACGCAACAACTTTGAGATATACCCATTGTGGGTATGTCCCGTGCGAATTCACGATCACGGCCAATGGAAGGGGCTTATACGGAATCCGCACAATCTTTTGCCAGGAAAGGAGCACCAATTGTTCGTGGACCTGGGAGTTTATGGAATTCCACCAGCAGTGGCCCAAGGAAAATGGAATGGATTAAAAAGTACCCGCGCCCTGGAGCGGTTCACCAGGGATACTGGAGGCATCCAAATGCTTTACGCCGACATTTTCATGACCCGGTCTGAATTTGAGCAAATGTATGATCACCAAATGTATCGTAAGGTCCGCCGAAAATACCAAGCTGACCGGGCATTTCCCGAAATCTATGATAAAGTGATTCCGGAGAAGTGGCTGATCAATATCGATGAGGAGGTGGGTGCCCTTGAACAAGGCACAGATCCCGCCGTAGTTTCTGCAATAGCGCTCCAGGGTGATTCCTGAAGAATAAAGTACCCGACAGTTTGGGAGATTCGCGGTGGTTTCGAATCTGATCAGTTTTACGGAAACCCGAAGTTGACCAGATGGATTGAGGTGGCAACTGGTTGCTAAGTCCCCGCAATTCGGCGGTTTAAGCTACAGCCTCTGCATCCGCCCTGGTAGGTGTGTCAATATCAGATTGCGAGGAATAGGTTTCAAGTGGTTTAGTAGTTTCCGGGGTTGAGGCTCTTCTCCAAAGCTTCCTTTTCCGGTTCATCATGTAAAATCCGAAAACCAAAGAAAAGGCCGCCATGAATCCCAAAAACGCTAACCATTCCATTAATGGACTCATGATCGTATCGTGGGGTTTAATAGCAAGTTGAACTTTAAGCGGTAAAATTTGAATTAAAAATAGAACAATATTTGCAATAAAACCAGTTAATTTAGGATAATTACATTACATGAGTAGAAGAATATGCATTTGGTCACGTGTTTTCCAATTTTCAGACTCCTGAGCATATTATGGCCGGTTATTATATAATCACAACAATTTCTTTCCTGATGATTATTTTGATTATTAGCAGTTAGCCTGGAGTCATTACTCATGTTGAAAATTGAAATGAAAATGGAAAGATCGACTCTTCTTGGGGCACCCGCTCCTGGATGAATGACCAATGGGTATATTAAGGAATGAGAATTACAGATGGAGAATTTAAGTATTGCGAAGGATTGACGATCGGGGAGGCTTGATTCTTACCTAGTGACTAATGACTCGGTACGCTTATCTGAGCCAATACGGTAGACCCATTGCCTCTTGTTTACATCATAATACCCAATATCATCCCCCCGTACCACGCGGACGGTATTCTGGTTCACCATTCGCAGATCATAATACCGGGGTTCCAGGATTAGATCCCCGTTTCGATCGGCCAGGCCGTAAAAGTTATGGATCGATGCGACCGCGTAGTCGTTGACAAACTGGCCGATCTCATCAAAGTCGTTACTGATCCGCTTTCCTTTCAAGTCGATCAAATACCAACCTCCCTCTCCTTTGACCCGGGCTACATCAAACTCGTAGGAATTGGCCTCCTCAAAACTCTGGTCAAAAATCTTCTGGCCCGTCCTGTTTATATAAAAGTGCCGGCCGTCCAGGGAGGCAACAGCAGTACCATTTAGCGTAAAGGGTTTATAGCCCGAGAATAATGATGTACCTACCGGATTTCCATCAGGGTCTAGCAAAACATATTGATTTCGGGCCTGCTCCATGAAGGTTCGTCCTGAGGAGAATTCCGAATTCTGACGGTAGGAGATTTGAAAACTTTCTATCCCTTTCTGGTCGATAAAAAACCAGCCTTTCTTTCTACTCATCATCGCCCTGCCATCCGAAAACGAGGTCCCCTTACGGTACTCGAAAGGTATGATGACTTCTCCCTGAGAATTTATGAAGCCGTATTTCTTGTTTTTTCGAGCCAGAGCACGGCCCTCGGCGAAATTATTGATCTGGTCGTAGCCCTGCTTGGTGATCTTCCTGCCCTCAAAATCCAGAAGGTGATACTTAACTCTTCCGCTTGGCCAAAATCAAATCCTCACCGTAATCGATCTTGACCCGGGTGTATTTGGGTTTGATAACCCAGGCTCCGGTTTCGTTGATCACTCCGGTTTTTTTGGACCGGGCAATGGCCAGGCCCCTGTTAAATGCCCCGGTATGCCTGAAACGTTGGTTAAACAACAATTTCCCATCGGAGGCCAAATAACCAAATCGTGTCCGCCCTAGACGAACCCTCCCAATTCCTTGGCTGAAGGACCAAGCTTGTCTGAATTTGGGAGCAACTACCATTCTGCCGGCGGTATTTATGAACCCCCACCGTCCATTGATCTTGACAGCGGCCAAGCCCTCTGAAAAGTCACGAGCCTCTGAAAAACGGGGAGCAATCCCCCATTTTCCATGCAGGTCGAGATAACCCCATTTGCCATCTGATTTAACCCGGGAAAAACCTTCTGAAAAACTGTGGATCTCATCGTATTCTGGAAGAACCGACCACACGCCTAACCTGGAAATCAAACCCTGACGAGGAGCATTTCTTATCAATTTAAAGAGATCATCAGCTCCAGACTCTTGGTGAATAATGGAATCGTACTCAAAAGGAATGATGAGTTTGCCCTGGCGATCTATCAAACCGTACTTGCCGTTTTGCTTGACTATTGCCCTTTCAGATTCGAAATCCAGCGCTAGCTCGTACCGGGGTTGTAGCACAAGCGAACCCCTGAGATCGATATAACCCCATTTTCCTCCCTGGACCTGAATTTGATCAAAACTGCCGTTGTAGCGGAAATTGCCACCAAGACAGATACGAGCCAGTCCCTCGGAAAAAGGTCCGACATAGGTGATTGGCTGGATTTTAGCTCGGGGCCCGGTTCCGTCCTTGAACTCAATCAAGGTTTTTCCCTTCCTGTGAAGAAGTCCTTGTCTGCCGCCTTCGAGAACAACCCGAGCTACCAAGGCGCTGTCATAATCCTGATCCCGGATATCCCAATAAACATTGGGGACCAGCACCCCTCCAGCCTGATGATTCACCATGCCGAAGGCTCGGGTAATCATGAGATTATGATGCTTAAAAAAATCCCAGTAAGAATGATTATACGATCTGAATAATGCGGTCTTGGTCACCACCTCGTTCAGTATCGTAATCTCGGCATATTGATGAGGTATGACCAGGCTGTCTTTTTCATTTTTAAGGCCCCATCCTCCCTTCTCGGAGTCGTACATCCAATTGGAAACGGAATCCAGTTCCTGGGGATCGTATCTTTCATACCCGGCGTCCTCACTGATTCTCACACGAATGGTTTTCACATTAGTAAACACCAGCTCTTCCGAAATCCGGCCCCCCGAGGTAAGTGGAAATAAATGGATATTCCTTCCTTGATACGCCTTTATCTGGTCCTGGCTGTTCTCCAGGTAATCGAACTTAGGCGGAATCAGGACGTTCCCGGCCGTATCTATGACCCCCACTTTACGTTTGTAATACACTACCGCCCGTCCGTATTCGATATCGGATATGTAGTCGTAGAGGGCGTCAAATAACATCTCCCCCCGCTCGTTGAATAATCCGTAGCGGTGCCCCACTTTAACTTGAAAGAAAGCATCCTGCTTCAAGGTAATGTTCTCGTATAGTGGAGGTACTATCAGCTTGCCGGACCAGTCCATGACACCTGTTTTTCCGGCTTTGACTCCGTAAAACCGGTCACTAAGCTTTTCAAATTCAGTTATTGCAATCTCAGGTCGTATCAAATCTGCATTTTGAGGGAGCAAATCCTTTCTACCAGTTTTGGTATCCAGAACCAGATCCCCCTCATCAGTCAAGTTCACAGATCTATAATCAAACCCAGTGAGAAACCTGGCGTTGGAATCCGCTATGGCCAAAGTATCGCCGCGGTGCACCCCTATGAATACCCTATTGATAATAGTGAAGTCGTCATAGTCACAGGAGAACAATTCTACCAAGCCGGGGCTGAGTAAACCTTCACCGTCTTGGTTTGAAACGACATAAAACCCATTTTTGGGGGTTAGCTCGGTGAATGGGATTTCAAGCCTATTTCCACTCTTGAGGTGAGCCAGAATTCGATTTGACCCCTGCTGTAGTTGCAGTACCGGGAACTCTATGATCTCGATCCGGTGGTAAGCGGGTTCAATAATCCATCCCGATGATCTTGAGTTTATAACGCCCCATCTCTCCTGCTTTTCTACCATCCAGTAACCTTGCTCCAAGGATTCAATTTGTGAGTAGATCGGGTCCCAAATATAATAACCCTGTCGATCCACCAAACCATATTTTCCATTCAGGATCACAATAGTCGCTGGGCCCTTAAACTCTCCGATGTAGTCGAATTCGGGAGCCAGGATTTCTTCCCCCTGAGGATTTATCAACCCCCAACCAGGGCCTTGTTTTATCACCAATGGTTGGTTAAGTTATTGGCCAGCCAAAGACATTGGCAATAGAAGGATAATTGAAATTTTGCTGAGGGAATACATTAAGTCAACTGCCTGGACTTGTTTTTCTCGGAGCGGAAGAGAAGAGCCACCTGGTGTGTGTCAATCCATAAACGCAAATCATTTATTTCGACAGTCCTGGATTTCTGGAATCCTAGATCCCCAATACGCTGACCAATCCTTCCACTCCTTGAAAATCTTGCTCATTGCCAAAATTAAAGGTAACAAGGTCCTGTTCCCCATCCGCCAAAGTCCGGTCAAATTCTTCATTGTTTATGACGCTGACTTTTTGATCAGTGGTGATGACTACCAGGCTGTTGGTTTCGTTAGGATCGTAGCGGAATTCAGAGTTTGAGCCCCTGTAATAGGGTATTACTGCCCGTTGATCACCAGTGATATGGTAGACTTTGGAATTTTTACCGGCCTGGATGGCGTCGAGGTTAAATTCAGCTTGAACCATAACCGGGTTTTTGATATTAAACCAGATATCGCAGTTAAAGATCCCAAACGAAGAGATCCGGAAGGTTCTTAAAACATCCGCTTCATAGGCCAGTCGGGCCCTTTCGGCAGCTCTTCCCTGAACGGCTTGCTCATACTTCTGAAGGTTGTCATTGTACTGAGTCAGAGCGCGGTCGAATGTACGTCCCTGATATAGGTTGACCACTTTTTAAACGATCGACTTATATGAAAGCAACCCAAAAAGCCATTCGAAAGAAGCGAGTATTCAGTGATGAATTGAAGCGGGCCATTGTTACGGAATTTGAAAGTGGAAAGTACAGTGTCCCTCAACTGGAGAAACTTCATGGGATCAACAACGCGAACATTTACCGTTGGATCTACAAATTCTCTACCTTTAACGAGAGAGGCTATCGAATTCTGGAGATGAAAAAAAGCACTACATCAAAGGTTAACGATTTAGAAAAACGGATTAAGGAGTTGGAACGTGTGGTAGGTCAAAAACAGATCAAGATTGATTATTACGAAAAGATGATCGATCTGGCCAAGGAGGAATTGGATATCGATCTGAAAAAAAACTTCGACACCCCACAATCAACTGGTTCCGGAAAAACCAAAGGAAAGTAAATTTCTCGATGAATCAGCTCTATCGTGCCATAGGAATCAGCAAACAGGCAATACATCAGTATGCAACCAGGCAAGCTGTCTTTGATCAAAAGGTAGAACAGCTGGTCCTGGAAGCTGATGGGATACGCCAGGAACATCCTGGTTGTGGGGTGGAAAAAATGTACCGGACCTTAAAACCCGGATTTATCGGCAGAGATCGCTTTGTAGACCTTTTAATGAGTCTTGGTTACCGTTTGAGAAGAGCCAAGAACTATAAACGAACTACCCGGGCTTCGAAGCTTTATTATCCAAACCTGATCAAAGGATTTGAACTAACGTCTCCTTCAACGGTCTGGCAATCAGACATCACCTTCATAGAAGTGGGAAACCGGTTTTATTACGGGGTCTTTATTCTGGATGTCTATACCCGAAAAATAGTAGGCTACCAGGTATCGGATCATATGCGGGCTACAGCGAACGTAAAGGCATTGCTCATTGCCTTGAAAGATCATCCCCCTCCCCGGATCCATCATTCCGACAGAGGAGGTCAATACATCTACGAAGAATATGTAGACCTACTAAAATCCAACCGATGTGATATCAGCATGGGGCTAACCGCTCAGGATAATGCGTATGCAGAGCGCTTTCACAGGACCTTGAAAGAAGAATATTTGCATTACTGGAAGCCGACCAATTTCTATCAACTGAAAAGGTATGTCAAAAGAGCGGTTGACCATTATAATCAAAAAAGAACCCATGAAAACTTAAACGATGTTTCACCCATGGATTTTGAAAAGGACTGGTCCTTGTTGCCAATTAACCGAAGACCTTCATTGTCCATATTTAATGATGAATTATTAACCAAAAGTGGTCAACACTAATCAGGGATCTTCATGTTCCTTTTGCCTGCCTGGAATGATATCCCGCCACGGTTGTGATGAGCGTCAAATCAATTTAATCAGCGCGACAATAACACCGATTTGGAGGATCAACATCCCGGCCACTTTCCAGGCCATGTTGCCCATGTCGCTGCGCAATTTGGCAATTTCATCTTTGGTCTCAAGCTGGTGTTTGACTACCACCTCCTTATTCGCCAGCTGGAATTTGGCTATTTCCTTTTGGGTAGTAGCATTAGATTTGGCTATATCCTCTTGGGTAGCAACATAGGATTTGACTATTTCCTCTTGAGTGGCAATATGGAATTTGGCGATACTCTCCTGGGTGGCAAGGTGGAATTTGGCGATATCCTCCTGGGTCGCAAGGTGGAATTTGAGTAAATCCTCCTTTGTGGCCAGCCGTTCCAAGAACATTTCTTCCCTTTTGTCCAAGATAGATAACAGCAGATCGCTCGATTCCTTTCCAAGCTTCTGTTCTAATTTACGAAAATCTGCTATTAGGGATAACTTTTCCATGCTGTTTATTAATAGCAGATGAATGGAAAGTGTTACCTCGATTTGATTGGTATTTAGTATTTGGCATTGGCTGTTAAGCAAATAAAAAAGGGCCATTACTCCTTGGGCGAACTTTACGAATCCAATTCTCAATCTTCAATTCTATCCCTAGACTCCTGATGGTTATCGAGTTACGTAATTCAACTGTGATCATAATCCCGGATACTTCACTACCCCGCCACTATAGGGCTGCATGTCAAAGAAGTCACCCCGACCACTTACCCTGCGATCGCCAGTGGACTGAAGTTTAGTCATGAGCCGGTTCCAAAGTTCTCTTTTGGTATCGGCATAAGCGGGATCAGAGGCAACGTTGTTTAACTGATGCGGGTCTTTCTTCAGATCGTACAACTCCTCTGGCGTACGTTTGGCAAAGGCCAGGTCGAAGAGCACCCGATGAGTATCGTCCTTATCCCGGTTTTCGATCATGTGATGTTTGGTGGGGCCTCCATCGGTGTCGGCATACCAAGCAGGATAGATAAACGCATTCTGGTAGTTGGGCGTTCCATTCGGCCACCGATCGGGTCGAAAGTTGCGTATGAACAGGAAGTCTGTGGTGCGAATGGCCCGCATCGGGTAACCGCCTCCGTCGGGTGCTTCCTGGGAAGGGACATGGCGCTCTTTACCAAAGAACATCTCAGTCCATTCCGGATACACCTGCCCGGCGTTTCCAGCAGTTAGAAGGCCCATCAGGCTCCGACCCGTCATTACTTTGGGAACAGCTATTCCGGCGCTTTCAAGGAAGGTCGGCGCCAGGTCGGTCAGCCTCACCAAATCGGTCACCGTTCGTCCCCCCGGTACCTGGTCCGGCCAGCGGATCGCCAAGGGAATACGAACACCCATGTCGTAAACATTGCTCTTGGCCCTGGGGAAGGGCATGCCGTTGTCGCTCGTGACCACAACCATTGTATTGTCAAGTTGGCCTGCGGCCTGCAGCCAGTCCAGCATCTCCCCTAATTCCCGATCCATTCGCTGCACCTCGAAATAGTAGTCCGCAACGTCGCTGCGCACATCCTGGTGATCCGGAAAGATGACTGGCAAATCGATCTCATCAAGCGGAATACCACTTCGTTCTCCTGATCCGGTGTCATAAACCCTATGAGGATCGGAGGTGCCAAACCAGAAGCAAAATGGTTGGCCAGATGGACGTTTGTTCATGAAGTCCGAAAACGATTCGTATCGATCCCCAGCCGGATTTCGAGCTCGCTGGCCCAGTTCACCTGGAGCCCAACCCTTGCGGGTAAAACCCACGTAGTAACCATTTTCCTCCAAAAGATCGGTGTAAACCGGGTGTTCCACTGGTAAGGGACCGTACAGGTTAGCCCCTTTCCCTAACTGCCAGAACCACTGCCCCGTCAAAATGGAGGCCCTCGAAGGAGTACAGGACGGAGAGGCTACAAAGGCATTCTCAAATAGGATGCCCTCATCCGCCACCCGATCGAAATTGAGGGTCTTGATCACCGGGTCACCATAGGCACCGGCATGGGGCCAGCTCCAGTCATCGGCGATGACGAAGAGGATGTTGGGTTGGGAAGCAGCTTGAGAGTGGGATTCCGACCCGGACAAGGTGAAAAGAAGAGTTACTATTACGGATAAGAGGAGCATGGTTGGAAAATTGAGAATTTCAGATAATTGAGCATTGAAAATGGAATGTTTTAAGGATTGCGTCGGCCAGCTTAACTAGAGCCACAATAACTACCGTATGAATGACCGATTATTCTCCGCCGGAATAAGTTCAGTGCCCGGTAATATCTTGGCCTTGGTAGTTTCCGACCGTCCTGTGATGCCATAGTAACAAAGATGAAGGGTAAGCTATGAATAATCCAGAGGTTTTCCCAGAAGCGTATCTCGGGGGTATTGGGAATTGAAGAATGAAGATCGCAGATATTTCTTTTGCTGTTTCTGCCTGGGGCCATGCCACGGGCCAACATTCCATTTAGCCGGGATAGCAAGCAAAGTAAAGGTGCCCGTAATATGCCTTGTACTGTACGAAAATGATACAATCCATGTATCTCCGGCATTAATTCGGGTCAAAAATCAGGAAGTCGACTCATTCTTTCAAAATTCTAAACGTCCGGTTGATGACATTTTCTGCAGAGTAGACCTTCAATAGATACAAGCCAGACTTCATGTTTGCGCCATTAACACCCAGTTCTAAGGAGCTGGAGCGCTCCAGGTTATAATCTTTATCGAATACAATTTTCCCAAAGGCATCCATCATTATTATCGACAACTCTCCACTATAATCTGCGGAAAACCCTATTATTATGTTCTTGCGGAAAGGGTTAGGATAAATACTTTGGATGGAAACAGCGGAGGGCTGCAGGTCCTCCTCAATTGCGCCTTCTATATCAGCGAGACGCGCAGAAGGATCCGTAGAAGGCAGGATGATCATCGCGTTGATATATCCACCAATGGACCCTGGCCCTTTCTTCACTTCGATCATTATCTCTCCGCTACCGTCTGGTATCAGCCCGAATATCGTCACCGCATTGGATGTATTGAAAGCCGGTTCCAGGGAGACAGTTTGTGCCCCTACCGTATACTCGGTAAGCCTGCTGGTCGCATTGTTATAGCTCGCGAAAAACGTGAGGTCATAGCGCAACGATGGATTCAAGCTGGAAAGTTTGAACGATTCCTGATCCGTCTTAAACCAATACGCGGTGCGCATCACTCTCTCTGGCGTAAAGCCATCAACGGCCATTCCGTTGCCGTGGTCCCTGAACCAGTTGGTTACCAGCGTCACATCGATGCCCGTATTGAAACCCGTCTCGTCTATCAAATCACTCAACACCAAGCCTTGTACCGGGGTAGTACTGAAATTATTAAACCACGGTGCTGGTATGTTGTTGACCCAGCTACGATTGAAATTAACATAGATAGGGTCCACATTAAGAGGCGCTGCAGGGGTGGTGGCACTTACTTCCGCTGTAAAGTTGGACGGTCCTGTAAGATTAACTGCCCGAATCACGTAGTAATAGGTCGTCTCCTGCATGATCCCGTTAGCATCTGAATACGACTCTTCGTCCGTTCCTGTGGTATCAATCAATGCGTAAGGCCCGGAGGACATAGTCGAACGGTGGATCTCAAAACCCGTCTCATTGTTGGAGTTATCTACCCAGCTCAAATCAATTTGCCCGTGCGATACCGCTACAGCCGCCGGATTACTGGGGTCTGTCGGTGGAGGAGGTGGCACCAACGTAGTGGCACTAGCCTCATTACTGACGCTATCCCCATTGTTATTATGTGCCCGTACCCGGTAATAATAAGTGGTCTGTGAGGACAGACCCACATCCGAATAGCTGGTCACACTGGGAGAGATTGAATCTATTACCGCATAGAGCCCTCCCATCGTTAAGGACCGCTCGATCTCGAAACCGTTCTCATTGTTTGAATTATCGGTCCAGCTTAGGTCGATCTGGGATTCGCTGATCGCTGTCGCTAACAAGTTGGTCGGTGCGGCCGGTGGATTGGCATCATCTATGCTTGGTTGAATCACCAATGCATTGATGTAACCACCCAAGGACCCTGGCCCTTTCTTCACGTCAATCAGTATCTCTCCGCTGCCGTCCGGTATCAGCCCGAATATCGTTACCGCATTGGATGTATTGAAAGCCGGTTCCAGGGAGACAGTTTGTGCCCCTACCGTATACTCGGTAAGCCTGCTGGTCGCATTGTTATAGCTCGCGAAAAACGTGAGGTCATAGCGCAACAATGGATTCAAGCTGGAAAGTTTGAACGATTCCTGATCCGTCTTAAACCAATACGCGGTGCGCATCACCCTCTCTGGCGTAAAGCCATCAACGGCCATCCCGTTGCCGTGGTCCCTGAACCAGTTGGTTACCAGCGTCACATCGATGCCCGTATTGAACCCCGTCTCGTCTATCAAATCACTCAATACCAAGCCTTGTACCGGGGTAGTACTGAAATTATTAAACCACGGTGCTGGTATGTTGTTGACCCAGCTACGATTGAAATTAACATAGATAGGGTCCACATTGAGTGGTACATCTGGAATTACCGTTACCGCCACCGTGTCGCGGTCCGAATCCCCGTCATCATCGGTAACCTTAAGCTGGTAGGTATACACCCCTTGCTGAAGAGCTGACAACAGTACATTGAGGGTAGTGTCACCGCTCAGGATACTTGCCGATGGACCGCTGAGCTGAATCCATTGTACCGAATCAATTACCCCATCGGTATCGGTGCCCGTACCACTGAGCGTCAGGGTATCCTGTGGCAGCTGGATGTTCCGGTCCAAACCGGCATCAGCTGTCGGGGGTTGGTTGGGGCGGCCTGAACCGTTACCGCCACCGTGTCGCGGTCCGAATCCCCGTCATCATCGGTAACCTTAAGCTGGTAGGTATACACCCCTTGCTGAAGAGCTGATAACAGCACATTGAGGGTAGTGTCACCGCTCAGGATGCTTGCCGATGGACCGCTGAGCTGAATCCATTGTACCGAATCAATTACCCCATCGGTATCGGTGCCCGTACCGCTGAGCGTCAGGGTATCCTGTAGCAGCTGGATGTTCCGGTCCAAACCGGCATCAGCTGTCGGGGGTTGGTTGGGGGCGGCCTGAACCGTTACCGCCCACCGTGTCGCGGTCCGAATCCCCGTCATCATCGGTAACCTTAAGCTGGTAGGTATACACCCCTTGCTGAAGAGCTGATAACAGCACATTGAGGGTAGTGTCACCGCTCAGGATGCTTGCCGATGGACCGCTGAGCTGAATCCATTGTACCGAATCAATTACCCCATCGGTATCGGTGCCCGTACCGCTGAGCGTCAGGGTATCCTGTGGCAGCTGGATGTTCCGGTCCAAACCGGCATCAGCTGTCGGTGGTTGGTTGCTACCATCGAATGTGGGTTGGATGATCATAGCATTGATATAGCCCCCTGGTGACCCGGTTCCTTTTTTTACATCTATTACGACCTCTCCATTAGGATCCGGGATTACGTCAATAATAGTTACCGCATTATGCGTATTCAAGGCCGGCTCTAAAGAAACGGTTTGCCCGCCCGTCGTGTATTCCGTAAGCCGAATAGTTGCATTATTGTAGCTGGCAAAGAACGTAAGGTCGTAGGCCTGAAGCTGATTTAGTCCGGTCAATAGTATGGATTCCTGATCCGTGCTGAACCAGTAAGCAGTCTTCATCACCAATCGGGGTGTGAACCCGGAATCGTCTCCTAGATCCATGCCCTTGCTGTGATCCTTGAACCAGTTTGTTAACAAGGTTATATCGATGCCTGTTCCGGAATTAGTGTCATCAAGCAGGTTACTCAAGGACAATCCCTGAGAAGCAGTGCTGCTGAAACTATTGTAATACGGTGGCGGGATTCCACCGGCAAAACCACGATTAAAATTTATATAAATAGGATCCGTTTCGATAGGAGCAGCTGGAGTAGTAACGGCCACCTCCGCGGTAAAATTTGAAGGGATCCCCGAGTTTACTCCACGAATCACATAATAATAAGTGATGCTCTGCAAAATTCCTTGTGTATCGGAATACGATACCACGTTCGAATCCGTCGTGTGGATCAACGAATATGGACCCATGGTGGTAGTTGAACGATGGATTTCAAAACTTGTCTCATTGTTGCTATTATCGGTCCAGCCCAGGTCAATCTGATAGTGGGAAATAGCTACTGCTGTCAAATCCGACGGATCTGCGGGAGCTGGTGGAATAGCCGGTGTGTTGGCATTTACCTCATTTGTAACAGAAGATGTACCGGTATTGCTAAAGGCCCTAACCACGTAATAGTAGCTAGTGAGTGGGTTAACTCCCAGGTCAGAATAGGTGGTTACATCAGCCATAGCGGTGTCAATAACAACATAGGAGCCGCCAGGGACCAAAGACCTTAGTATCTCGAAGCCAGCTTCATCTGATGAATTATCGTTCCACGTCAAGTCCACCAGGTTGTAGAATTCATCCACAACCAACAAACTATCAGGTGCTAACGGCGGAAATGGTAAGAAAGTCACGATTACCGTGTCGGTATTACTTACCACGTTATCGTCAATCACCTCCAATTCAAATTGATAGGTCCCATCCCTTAGATCTTTTATTGCCACCAGTAGCGTATCAATATTGCACAGTGTGAGTGGGAAAGGTCCGCCTACCTGACGCCAATGCACTTCAATGACGGCGCCATCTGCATCGGAACCTGAACCCAATAACTCCACGCTATCCAGCGGTAATTGGAAATTCTGATCCGGTCCAGCCATAGCGACAGGAGGAACATTAGGAGGGGGTAAACTGTCGATGATCCGGGTTTTAGTTAAGAACCACTCGAATAAATTAGGATCGTGGATAGAATTATCAATACTGTATGATAAATTCCAAATGATATGCTTACGGTCATAGGCGGTGAATATCAACTCAGCTTCCGGAGGAGGGTTGGTGCAATTCTGGACCGAATTGAACATCGCGAGAGCGTCAGCGAAAAGTACCACAGAGTCCCTTTCCCCATGGAAAGCCCAGGTATTGATTTTACGTTTTGAAATGACACAACCTTTAAGTGTGTCACCACTTGCTGCGACAGGGGCGATAGCAGCCAACTGGTTAGGGAAATTTTCAAGGCTGGTACCGTACTTCCAGGTTTCAAAACCACCCATGCTAAGACCGGTTAGAGATACCCGTTCTTTATCGATCTTGTGGTTGTTTGGCCCATCAAGGATTTCGTCGATTACTTCTTTCAGTAAAGAATCGGGCCATGAACCGGGATAGATTGGATCTAACTGAGGAGCGATTACGACGAAACAGTCAGTATCTGCAGCAACCGTGAAACACATGTCATGGCCATCAACAATGTGCTCAATAGGTACCAGGGATTTTATTTTTTCCAAATCGGCTGGTGAACCATCTCCCCTTTCGTTCACCCCGTGCAAAAAGATATAAACGGGATGTTTGGTTGAAGTATTTACGTCATAGTTGGGAGGTAGGTATTCTAAGTAACCTATATTCCCGGGACCTGAGGTTCGCTTGGGAGTAAGCTGGGCAAATATAGATCCTGTGCCTAATAACCATAGAAGCAGTATATGAATGCAGAGTCTAAAAGACATGGTTTCACATTTAAACCCAGGCATGGACTGGCAAAGTTGGCAGTTGGTTGTTTGAATTTACGAATTCTAATAATCTTCCGGAATGGAATCGGAAATCTTATCCTAATACAACTGCTTTAGGAGATATCCACTCAGCTCAAATTCTATTGGCTCCAGGCAAAAAAAAATACCCCTGGCTTTCGCCAGAGGTATACTTTAGGGGAGGTCGCGAGCGGATTCGAACCGCTGTACGAGCTTTTGCAGAGCTCTGCCTAGCCACTCGGCCACACGACCCTATTCAATTAACAATTAACAGTCAACAATGAAAGAACAATTCAGCCTCGCCACTTCTTATCAGCCTATGCTTAGAGAATGCTGACGACCTTTTCAGTCAACAGTAAAACAGTTAACAATGGGTCTGAAGGCTAACTTTGTGCCGCAAAATTACCGAAAAAGTGAAGAAGTACAAAGTATGAGGAACCAGGTAACAAGACTGCTGTGATCAACGGTAGGTTATGCTGAGATCTCCTAAGATAACGTGAGTTCGATATAAAATAGAGTAGTTTATTGATAGAAAAAAGGCAGAAAATTAGTATATTAAGTCATTGACAATCAACAAAATAACTAATATTTCTGCCTATGTTAACTGCTACTAAAATTACTGAAATTTTTTGTTCCATTGACGATTTTTGTCTGGATTTTGTCCCAAAATTGGAAAAAAGATTGCTGGGAAGTAAAAAGCGCAACAAACCTGGTAAGCTTTCTTTATCCGAAGTAATGACTATACAGGTCTTGTTCCAGATCTCAGGATATCGAAATTTCAAGACCTTTTACAACACATACGTTTGTGGCCACTTGCGCTCCTTCTTTCCTGATGTGGTAAGCTATAACCGAATGGTAGAACTTTGTAGTGGAAGTCTTCTGCCAATGGCTATTTATCTGAAAACACAAGGGACTGGACAGTGTACAGGTATAAGTTTTATAGACAGCACTCCGTTAAGGGTCTGTCATAACAGACGGATCCATAACCATAAAGTATTTGAAGGGTTAGCTAAAAGAGGCCATTGTTCCATCGGATGGTTCTACGGGTTTAAGCTCCATCTTATCACTGCTGATACGGGTGAAATCATCGATTTTATGCTCACACCGGGCAATGTGGATGACAGAAAGCCTCTTAAAATTGAACGGTTTATTAAGAAATTATTCGGAAAGCTCTTTGGTGATAAAGGCTACATCAGTAAGGAACTTTTTAAAAATCTGTTCTTCCGCGGAGTCCATCTGATAACCAAACTCAAACGCAATATGAAGTCCTCATCCTTAACCCCCATCATGGATGCTATAATGCTCCGTAAAAGGGCTATTTGTGAGACTATCATTGATCAACTTAAAAACATCTTCCAGATTGAACACTCCAGGCACAGGAGCCCAACTAATTTCCTTACCAACCTTTTCTCGGCTTTAATCGCTTACAACTTTTGCGAAAAAAAGCCCTCAATCAAATTGAACTACCAGGACACCGGTCAACTCTTTCTCGCTCTTTAATCATTCCTTATTGTCGAACTCACGTTAAGATAATATCCTGATGTATGGCAAGCTGGTTGCTGGTCAGCTTATTTTCATTGCGCCCGGAAGCAGCCGTCTCCAGCTTTCTTATTGGCTCCGATGCCATCTCCTGGGCGTGCTATTCAATTGCACCACCGTTTACAGCTGAGTGTTAACCGTTTAACTGAAAAAAGGTGCCCATCGTTGCCGACAGACACCTTTCGGGTTAATAGACTTTGGTTGTTTATTCTACTTTCTTTGCCGCGACCTTTTTAACTGCTGGCTTCTTAGCTGTCGCCTTTTTAGTCGCGGTTTTGGCTTTGGCGGCTGATGGCTTCTTCGCGGTTGTTTCAGCTGTAGCGGTTTTAGCCGCAGTCGTCTTTTTTGTTGCGGGCTTTTTGGCCGCAGGCTTTTTGGCTGCGGCCTTTTTGACTGCTGGCTTCTTCGACTCTTCAGCCTCAGTCTTGGCAGCGGCCTTAGCCTTGGTGGTCGTTTTCTTCGCTACAGGTTTGGGCTCTTCAGTGGCTTCTTCCTTGCCCTCAACGCTCTCCGCTGTTTCTTCCACCGCCTTAGCTTCTTCTTTGCCTTCTGCCGTTTCTTTTTCTTTAATTTCTAGCTTTTCTTCAGCCTCCGTCTTCTCCTCTGCCTTAGCCTTGGTGGTCGTTTTCTTCGCTACAGGTTTGGGCTCTTCAGTGGCTTCTGCCTTGCCCTCAACGCTCTCCGATGCTTCTTCCACCGCCTTAGCTTCTTCTTTGCCTTCTGCCGTTTCTTTTTCTTTAATTTCTAGCTTTTGCTCAGCCTTAACCTCTGTCTTTACAGTCTCATCCTTCTTGCCCGAGGATTTGCCTTGCATCTTATCCTTCAGTGCTGCCAGCGCACCCAAGTCTCCCAGGGTATCTTTCTCGGTGCCCTGGTTTATCTGATCGACTGCTTTTCTGGGTGGCTTTTTCCTGGCTGCTGCCGGTCTGGATGCTGGTTGCGAATGGACATTGGTGTGTGACAATAGGATTCTCTTGTCGTCCTTGGAGAATTCTACAACCTTGAAATCAAGTGATTCTCCCACCTCGGCCACACCACCGTCGGCTTTCACTAGGTTGCGATTCGTGCAGAATCCCTCAATTCCGTAGGGTAGTTCCAATATGGCCCCTTTGTCGTTCTTCTCAATGACGCTGCATTTGTGCACTGATCCATGCCTGAATACAGATTCGAAATGTTCCCAGGGATTTTCTTCTAACTGCTTGTGACCCAAGGCCAAACGACGGTTGTTCACATCCAGTTCCAGGACCTTGACTTCTAATTCATCGCTCACCTTCACAAATTCAGAAGGGTGTTTGATCTTCTTGGTCCAGGACAGATCTGAAACATGAACCAGCCCATCGATACCTTCCTCCAACTCAATAAAGAGGCCAAAGTTAGTGAGGTTCCTGACGATTCCCTTATGGGTGGTACCAACGGCATACTTGGTCAAGAGATCTTGTTTTGTCCAGGGATCTTCGCTCATTTGCTTGATTCCCAAGGACATTTTTCGTTCATCGCGATCAAGGGTAAGCACCACAGCCTCAAGTTCCTCCCCTACTCCGATAAAGTCAGATGGATTACGCAGGTGTTGAGACCAGGACATTTCGGAAACGTGAATGAGTCCTTCAACACCTGATAAGATTTCGAGGAAGGCGCCGTAGTCAGCTACGTTGACAATCCTGCCGTTGACTTTTGAGCCAATCTGAATATTTTCAGGGAGCGAGTCCCAGGGATGGGGGGTAAGTTGCTTCATTCCCAAAGAAATCCGCTTCTTATCCTCATTAAAATCCAAGACCACAATCTTAACGGTTGCATCGAGATCGAGGACTTCTTCAGGATGGTTTATCCGGCCCCAACTGATATCTGTAATGTGCAGAAGTCCATCCACGCCACCCAGATCGATGAACACTCCGAAATTGGTCATGTTCTTTACCACGCCCTCAAGTACCTGGCCTTTCTCTAGATTATTAAGGATCTCAGCTTTCTGGGCCTCCAGTTCTTTTTCAATCAATATCTTATGGGAGACCACCACATTGTCGTTCGCATAGTTGATCTTAACGACCTTCACCTCCATGGTCTTACCGACAAACACATCAAAATCCCGAATGGGTTTTACGTCAATCTGAGATCCCGGAAGGAAAGCCTCAACCCCAAAAATATCAACGATCAGCCCACCTTTGGTTCTCCGCTTGACAGTTCCCTCGATAACCAGATCTTCATCTAAACCCTTCTGTATATTTTCCCAGGCCTTTACGATCTTGGCCTTTCTTCTGGACAATACCAGCTGACCGTTCGTGTTTTCCTGTTCTTCGATGTAAACTTCCACGGCATCCCCAACTTTCAGGTCAGGTAGATCTCTGAATTCTGAAGCAGACACCAGGCCGTCGGACTTAAAACCTATATTCAGAATGACATCCCTGTCGTTGACGCCTACTACAATGCCGCTGACGACTTCTTTTTCGTGTATTTCATTCAAAGTTTGCTCATAGGCTTTGGCCATTTCAGCTCGCTCTTCTTCGGTATATTCCTCACCAAAGCCTTTGGTCTCAAGCTGATCCCACTCAAACTCTACTTCTTCCGATTTCTTTTCCGCCATGTGCATGGAGCTTCGAATTTATAAACCGCCCTGGGCCTTGGCGGCATTTTAAGGTAGTACGTTCCTTTATAGAAAGGACCGCTCATTTTGAACGGACTGCAAAGGTAAGAAAAAAGAGGAAGAGAGAGCCTTTGATTTATTGATTTGTTAATTCGTTAATCCCATATGAAACGAATACCAAAAACAACAGTTCAACACTTCAACAGTTCAACATTTCAACAAGGAATTTATCCCACTGCACGCGAGTTCCCGTACCCATTTAAATAGGGCTCCCATTCGTCAATCACAAATCCTGAGAAGTTTCTTAAAAAGAGAATATAAGAAGGTTTGTAGGGCCGGGTCCTTAAGCTGAATCCAACCTCCTCAGGCAGAAAGTCCCCCTTTCGTGAATTGCAATTCTTGCACGCAGTAACCAGGTTGCTCCAGCTGGATTTTCCCATACGGGAACGAGGGATTACATGATCCAGGGTAAGCTCGTGACCAGTCCCACAATATTGGCAGGCGAATCTATCCCGCTTGAATATATTTTGCCGGGTCAGCACCACTTGTCGATAAGGAAGGTTGATGTAGCGATTAATTTTTATCACTGCCGGCAGAGGGTATGTTAAGCTCACGGTTCTCAGCTGATGTCCATTGGCTGAACTGACCATTTCGGCCTTGTCCAAAAACACCAAAACGAATGCTCTCTCGACTGAGCATATAGTCAGCGGGCTAAGATCCTGATTTAATACTAATACCCTTCGCTTCATGGCCTGTACTTAATAATTCTTCTCAAAGATACCAACTGATGGGTGAGGTCTTGTTGTTCCACATTGAAAATACCCTGCTCGGTGACCTTGTCTATGCGTACAACGCCGGAAGCATGAATTATGTTATCATCCTCAAGAACAATACCAACGTGGGAAACTTTTTGGTCTTTATCAACAAAAAAGGCCAAATCTCCCGGTTCTCGATCTTGAAACTGAATTTCGTTCCCTTGAAGAGCCTGTTCCGAGGAATCCCGCTTCAAGCGATACCCACAGATCTTAAACACCTGTTGAGTAAACCCGGAACAATCAATTCCAAAAGGGGTTTTTCCACCCCAAACATAGGGAGCATGCATGTACTTAAGGGCTATATCCTTCATGAACTCGGAATCTCTTCGTTGACTAAGACTCTTGGACTTGCCATCAAACGCCAGTTGCTCTTCTATTCTGAACAGTTCGTTGGTGGAAATGGGTAGAACACTGCCTAACAGCACGTGAATGTAATGCTTCTTGAAAAAGATTGTAGCCGAATGGTCGGTGCATATCTTATAATCCGAGTTATTTATCTGATCAAAATATTCTTGAGATATTCGATAATGATTAAGACTCGAAATCCACCCTTCAAAGCCGTCGAAATGGACTTTTATCTTGAGCCAGTCCTCTTCCTCCGACTTTTCCACTGCTTCGTAATGATCTCCAAATAACAGCTGGGTGGTCATCTCGCTTTGGTGAGACGGCTGTGCCTGCACTGCTATCAAACTTAACCGGCAGACCCCCTTCTCGATACTCTCCATTAGCGTGGCAATTTGGTCTGGTCCATTTCCCGTTTCAGATCCTTTTCCTTTATGTCCTGGCGGCGGTCGTAGAGCTTTTTACCCTTGGCCAAAGCGATTTCCAACTTGGCAAATCCTCGTTCATTGAGAAACAGGCGAGTGGGAATGAGGGATATTCCTTTCTCAACCGATTTGCCGTAGATTTTGTGCAGCTCTCTTTTCCTCAACAAAAGCTTCCGTTCCCTCTTAGATTCGTGATTGTAATTACCAGCCATGGAGTAGGGCGAAATATGAAGATTTCGTACAAACAGCTCCTGCTCTTTGAACGCGCAATAAGCATCCCGCAGATTAGCTTTGCCCATTCGAATGGATTTTATTTCGGTACCGGTCAGAACCATGCCTGCTATGTATTTGGTCATCAGATGGTACTCAAAACGAGCCCTCTTGTTCTGGATCTGAATGTTCCCTGAAAAGCTATCCTTTTTCGCAGCCATGGCTAAACGCCCAATTTTGATTTCAGATAATCCTTCTTGAAGATCTTCTGTACAGTCTTTCCCGAGGCCACAATTCTAGCTCCTACCCTGACCGTATAATTACAAATTAATTCATTTCTTACCAATGATTCGAACTGGGCCTCAATCTCCAGAATTTCGCCTACCCGAGCCGGACTGGAATGACTAATAGATAAGTAAGTACCCACACCCTCTTCGTCGGGCTCTTTCATATCCAGGACGAATTCACGGCTGGACAATTCGATTTCCCGGGCCAGGGCAAACGTTGAGCACACCGGATGTAATTCCTCCCCTCGAAAGCGCGCCGTGTCCTGCTCTCCCACCTCCACCAAATGCAGTTTTTTGTCTCCTTTTTTGAACAAGTTTTTCACGATCAATCAAAATCGATATCGGGGATCGGGACTCGATTTCAGGTCGGCGAACTGCCCGGCCCGGAATTTGAAGTGGGCGGTCATGGCTATCATGGCAGCATTATCAGTACAATATTCGAATTTGGGGATGAATATACGCCAGCCATGTGAGACAGATAATTCCTCCAGCCGCTTCCTCAAATAGGAGTTGGCAGCAACCCCACCGGCAATAGCTACCTGGTTGACCCCAGTACGGTCAGTTGCCAGGATCAATTTGTCTACTAACATCTGTACCAGGCAGTGTTGGATGCTGGCGCATATATCCGCCATATTCTTTTCCACAAAAGTTGAATCCGATCGGATCGCTTCCCTCAAGAAATACAGAAATGCAGTCTTTATTCCACTAAATGAGAAATCAAGTCCTTCCATCTGGGCTGGTGGAAATTGGTAGCGGTATAGGTCCCCGGTCTTTCCATAATGGTCGATTTGGGGTCCGCCGGGGTAAGGGAAGCCCAGCAGTTTGGCAGCCTTGTCGAAGGCTTCTCCTACTGCGTCATCCTGAGTTTCTCCCAAAATCTCCATATCAAGATAATCGCTGACCTGTACGATCTGGGTATGCCCCCCGCTTACCGTTAGGCATAAGAACGGAAATTGGGGTATCGGGTCATCAATAAAGTGAGATAGAATATGAGCTTGCATATGATGGACTTCAATCAGCGGAATGGATAGCCCCATGGCTAGTGATTTGGCGAAAGAGGCTCCCACTAACAGCGAACCTAATAGTCCAGGGCCCTTGGTGTAGGCCACCGTACTTAGATCGGCTTTCGTTATATTTGCATCATGAAGGGCCTTTTTCACCACCGGCACGATATTTTGTTGGTGCGCTCGGGAGGCTAATTCCGGCACCACTCCGCCGAAAGCCTCATGAACCGACTGGGTAGCAACAACATTGGAAAGGATTTTGCTGTTTTTGATAACAGCAGCCGCAGTTTCATCGCACGAGGATTCTATGGCTAAAATCGTGAGATCCATTTTAGGTTGACAGAGTCAAAAAAACGTTCGCAAGATATTAAAAAAGGCCGTTTTAGAATAATTCTACGTTGGGTTACCGCTTTGATCCCATTAGGGCTTCTACTGGCCGTGTCTTTGTCGTTCGTCCCGGGCGTGCAAGATAGAATGGTGTCCCGGATAGTCCAAAAATTATCCGAAGCCACCCGATATTCGATCGAATATCAATTCGTTTATATCAAATGGTTCGATGAAATTGAACTTCAGGGGCTTGTGGTCCGAGACCCCCAGGATAGTGTCATGATCACGGAGCCAGAGGTTGAACTGGATTTTGACATCATGTCCATCATCGGTGGGAAATCAATCAAACTGGATCAAATCAGGCTCCATCATCCAAAGGTGAGTCTCATCCGGGATGTAGACTCTGCTTACTTCAACATAGACTACTTTCTTGTCGGCATTAAGGATTTTCTAAACCCCAAAAGAAAGAAACCCAAACCGGTGTTTATCGGTTCAGTCAAAATCAACCAGGGTTCATTTACTCTTAACGATCGCAAGCGGGATACGATCCTAACCCGATTTGATCAATTCCATTTTCGGATCGATGATCTAGAAGCGTTTCTATCCGGATTTCATACCGCTTCGGACACGGTCGAATTTCAAATCAACCAGCTATCCGGGCGAAACCGACTGCACAAACTGGACATCAATGAGCTTCAAAGTTATTTTCGTATGTCAAATCACGCTTTGGAGTTTGACAACCTTTACGGCGAATTGGGCAACAGCATCTTAAGAGATTCCCTGGTATTTCGTTATAACCAGAGATCTGATCTCGGCTATTTCCTGGACAGTGTAACCATCCAGGCTCATTTAAATAATTCGGTTCTGGATACCCGGAACCTGGCCACTTTTGCTCCTCAATTACGGAATCTGAGTGATAGATACTCCATCTCGGGTGATTTCGCCGGCCAGGTTGGCAGGTTTGGATTACGCAATGCCGAAATTTCATTTGGAAGCCGAAGTCTAGTCAAAGGTGAAGTCAGCCTCAATGGATTGCCTGATATCGAGGAGACCTTCATCGGATTAAATTTCCAGGACTCCCGGATAGACGGCAAGGATCTGATCCCATATATTAATAGTCCGAATTTCAAACTTCTCCGCAAGTTTGGCTTGGTAGACTTTGACGGACAGTTTTTGGGGTTTCCAGCGGATTTTGTAGCCTTTGGGACCTTTAGCACAGCCCTGGGCAAAGTGACTTCTGATATCAATCTTAAACTGCACGAAGACCCTGCCAAAGCATTTTACGACGGTAAAGTGACGCTTTATGATTTTGATGCCGGGGCGCTCATCAATGAGCCCCAGCTTTTTCAAAAAATTGATATGACCGGGGACATTAAGGGAACCGGCCTGACCTTGAGCACCGCGGATTTTCACCTGAATGCCGAATTTGGAAAACTCGGATTCAAGCATTATGATTATCAAAACATCATGACCAATGCCCGGCTGACCGAGGAATTTTTCGAAGGTTCATTAGAAATCCAAGATCCCAACCTCAAGTTCACCTCTGATGTCAGCATCGACCTTCGACAAAGGACCGATCATATCAAGGTGAGTGCCGATCTGGAAATTGCCTTTTTGAAGAATTTAAAATTAAGCGATAAAGATCTATCGATCAGTTCGGTTGTAGAGTTGGATGTCCGAGGCCTGCATGTCGACAGTATTGTTGGGACGATCGGCTTACGAAACATCTTTGCGACATTTTATGGTCGAAATCTTTACATAGACCAGATCCAGGTCACGTCGCAGTTAGAGGAAAGTTTCAGGTTCCTCTCGTGGGATTCCGATCGAGTAAACTTCGAGCTCGCCGGCAATTTCGATTATACCTCCACTTACCAGGACCTCAGGAATACGGTTGAAGAATACCAGCTCATCTTGCTCAATCAAAGAGACTCCCTCCTGGAATTTTACGCAAGGCCTGATCGTAAGCTTCCTAAGGATTACCAACTTCATTACCTATTTAACTTACGTGATATCAACCCGTTTCTGGCTTTGGTGGCACCCGGTTGGAGCATCAGTCCAGGGACTACATTGGAAGGGGATTTGATAGGTGGTAAATCCAGCCTCTTTTCCCTTCGCTCGTTAGTCGATACACTGGGATACAATGATTATCGGTTTTATTCAAATGAAATAGGGATTTCTACGTCTAAAACCAGGGATACCACCGACGTTCTCGCTTTCATTTATCTGTTTTCGGAAAACCCGGATTTCCCACCTGTATCCGAGTTTAAGAACTTCTCATTTGAAGGAGTCTGGGCGGATGATCATATCGACTGGCGTTCAGGGCTGTATCGATCTAACGATAACCAAGCCAAAATTGGAGGCAATCTGAAATTCGAATCAAATCATACGGATATAAGATTTAAACCTTCGGATATTGTTTTCCTTGGGAACCGATGGGAATTCATCGATGCCAACCGGATAGCCTTCGATAATCAGGAAATTGACTTCCACCAATTTGGAATTCACAACCTGAATCAAAAAGTAGTTCTAAATGGTGTTGTTTCACTCGATTCATCCGAATCTCTGAGGTTGGAGGTTGAAGACTTCCGATTGGAAAACCTGACCCCTATAGTTCAACAATCTTTATCTGGAACCGCCAATGGATACGCCTTAATGCGGAACCTGTTGAAGAACGCTTTCATAGAGAGTGAAATGGAGATCGACCGTCTGCAGATCGGGGATTTTGAGGTTGGCGAACTCACCAATCAAGCGCTTTGGGACCCTACGTTCGATAAGTTCAAAATGCACTTCGGCGTAACCCGCGACCAGACCAAGATTATTTCAATAGACGGCTTTTTTGACCCCTTGGTTTCGGAGGAGCAACTGGATTTGGCTGCCCGATTCGAGAAAGCCCATCTAAGCATATTCGAGCCTTTCATTGGAGACACGTTCAGTGAGATAGCCGGTCAAGCCAGTGGTGCTTTTGAAATTACCGGTAATCTTAACAGACCGGTCCTAAAGGGTCGCGGATACATAGAGGAAGGTAGTGGCAAAATAAATTATCTGAACACAGCCTATACTTTCAATGGCCTGATTCTTCTTGATGAAAATGAAATAGGGGTCCGGGAATTGCGGGTTCTCGATGATCAGGCGAACGAAGCGACTTTAGATGGGGGAATCTTCCATGACGGTTTTCGAAATTTCGCGGTTGACTTATCCGGAGAGGTTCGGAATTTCAAGGTGTTGAATACGTCCTTTAAAGACAATGACCTATTCTACGGCAATATGATGGTCACCGGATCGATAGATTTTCTAGGAACGATCGACAATTTGACCATTTCAGCCGAAGCCATAACCGAAAAAGGTACTCAATTATTCATCCCGATGGGTTCCTCTGCTTCCATTGAACAAAAGGATTTCATACAATTTGTAAGCTTTCGCGACTCGACATTTCGCGATGTGGAGGATGAAGTCAAATCGGTGAATCTTAAAGGATTGACTCTCAAACTGGATTTGGAGGTCACAGCGGATGCTTACACCGAAATCATATTCGATATCAAAACTGGGGATATAATCCGGGGACGGGGGAGTGGAAGCTTTCAACTGGACACCAAGGGCGATGAGTTCAACATGTTTGGTGATTTTGTTCTTGACCAGGGGTCCTACAACTTCACCCTATACAGTCTTATCAACAAGGAGTTTGAGATACAGCCAGGAAGCCGAATCAGCTGGTATGGGGATCCATATGAAGGGATTTTGGATATAAAAGCTCATTATAGGCAATTCGCCTCGATGGCTCCAATTCTGGCCGACACCTCAATATCGAGTGCTCCAGACGTCCGACGCGCCTATCCTACGACCGTCATTCTTGATCTGAAGGGTTTGTTGCTTGCGCCTGAGATCGGTTTTGACATCATTGTTGAGGACTTTCCCCAAAACATAGTTGCGAATGGGCAAGGCATTTCCCTTCAGACCGAGTACGATGCTTTTAAGAATAAGATCGACACCGATGAACAAGAGTTGAAGCGACAGGTTTTCAGCTTAATAATCTTAAAGCGTTTTTCTATCCCCAATTCCTTCGAACTGGGTGGAGGAGGCACCCTGGGCAGCAGTGTGAGTGAATTTATCTCAAATCAGCTATTTTACTGGATGTCGCAGGTAGATGAGAATCTGGAAATCAGTGTTGACCTAGGCCAATTGGATGATGAAGTTTTCAACTCTTTACAATTGCGATTGTCATACACCTTTCTTGAGGGCCGCCTGAGGGTAACCGGAGACGGCGGCCAGAATGTCGGTGGTCTTGCCGGGGCATTGTCTGTGGAGAGCCTCATCACTGAGGATGGCCAGCTGAAGATTAAGCTTTCTTTAGGCAGCAATTATACTTCTACCACATCAAGCCTTGATAATACTTACAATTACAATACCTACCGCGGTAGTTTGGTCTGGAGTAAAAGCTTTCCAGATTTCTCCAAACAATTGCGCAGGGCTCGAGAAAGAGCAGAAAAAAGGACCAAAGAAGGATTGGAACCGACCTCGTCGGGTCTCAAAGAAGAAGAGGAAATCAGGACCAGGCAGCAAGAAGAAATTGGCGAGGACCACGAATAAGCACACCTTATAACAATCTTTATTGCTAAATTTCCTTATAGTAATTATGGCTCGCAGCATCATACTTGTATGGATGACGCTTTTCGGATGGAAAACGGCTATTGGCTCAGCCGTCGGAGAAGCAGAGACCGATTCTATTAACTACAATAGGCTGAATACCTTTCTCATAGCTGGAGGATCCGCCTATACATTGGCTTTAGTGGGCTTGAATGAACTCTGGTACACGGATCATCCCCGCGAAAGTTTCCACTTTTTTGATGATAATTCGGAATGGAAGCAATTGGATAAGGTCGGACATTTTTATAGCGCTTACCAATTGGGGCATGCGGGATCACGGGTTTTCATGTGGACCGGCATGTCCGAAGGAAAGTCCTATCTGTGGGGAAGTTTAATGGGCTTATTGCTGATGGTGCCGATTGAGTTTCTGGATGGGTTCTCTTCCCAGTACGGGGCATCATGGGGCGATTTGGCGGCTAACGCTGCCGGTGCAGGCTTTCTTTTCGGCCAGCATGCGGCTTGGAAGGAGATAAGGATACACCCCAAATTCTCGTTCAGGAGAACTTCGTACCCTGACATCAGACCCCAGGTCCTTGGGAACGGTTTCCGGGAGGAACTGCTCAAGGATTATAACGGCCAAACCTATTGGTTGTCATTTGATATTCATAAATTCTCCAAAGCTGGCAGTGGTTTTCCCAAATGGCTGAATTTGGCGCTAGGGTATGGAGCGGAGAACATGGTTTATGCTAACGATAAGAGCAACAACTCCCTTGGATTCGATTCCTATCGTCAATATTTCTTATCAATAGACTTTGACTTGACACACATTTCATCCCAGAGTCGTTGGGTGAATACTCTAATCTACCTGGTGAACATGGTGCACCTGCCGGCTCCGTCCCTGGAGTTCAACCGCAGGAAAGGACTGAAGTTTCACTATTTGTATTTCTAGGAGGCTCGAATTTTATTTTAGGGTAATAGTTCCGGAAAATAGTTTTTTAGTAAATTGTCTGAGTCTAACCTTAACCAATAGTAGAATGATCGACTTCAAAGCCTTTCTAACAAATTTTGCCGAAGAGATCAAAGGCCAGTACGAAGAGTATGACGACAATAGGTCTGTGATTATCGTTCCGCTCAAGGACCAGCGCTTCCAGTCTGTCGTTGGAGAAGTAATGGAAATCGGGGAAAACAACAGACAAGGGGTAGAGTTTACTTCAAAAGTCTGTCAATACCGGCACGATCTCAACCTGAAAGAGCTCCTCATGGGAAACGCTGACTTCACCCATGGAAGGTTGGCCTTGGTGAACGACTTCATTCAAGTTGAAGCATCGGCCTTTTTAGACAATGTGTCAGAAGATCTTTTGAAAGAAATCATCAACGAAGTAGCTAATTCCGCGGACGACTGGGAATTTAAGCTCACCGGGGAAGACATTTTCTAATATCCCTTCCATTTAGTTTTTTCGTATTTTTGCCGGGAATACAAGCCGGCTTATCGCCGCTGACATTTCAGAGGAGGAAAGTCCGGGCAACAAAGAGCGCCATACTTCCTAACCGGAAGGCCCTGATGTAGTAATACAATCAGGACAGACAGTGCCACAGAAAACATACCGCCCTTCTAGGGAGTTTATTCTTCTTTAGGGGTAAGGGTGAAAAGGTGAGGTAAGAGCCCACCGCCTGGATAGTGATATCCGGGGCAGGGTAACCTTATGGGCTGAGAGATCAAATAGGTCCTGCTTCTCCGCATTTCGGGCAACTGAAAGGAGGAAGAATTGCTCGTTCAACAAAAATGAGCAGGATGGGTAGATCGATGGACCCCAGTAGTGATACTGGGGCTAGATAAATGATAAGCCTTCGGTGGCTTCTGGTCATTGGGGACAGAACCCGGCTTACAGGCTTGTATTCTTTTTTTATTCCAGTTGGTATGTCCAAAATTCTGATAATAGACGACGAAAAAAGTATCCGGAATACCCTCCGCGAAATCCTGGAGTATGAGAATTTTGAGGTAGAAGAGGCCAAGGACGGGCCCGACGGTCTAGAAATGCTGGCCAAGGGGAAGTATGATGTCGTTTTGTGCGATGTAAAAATGCCTAAAATGGACGGCCTCGAAGTTCTTGAAAAAGCTAAGGATATTAGCCCTGACAGCGAATTTTTAATGATCTCGGCGCACGGCAACATTGAGACCGCGGTTGAAGCTACAAAGAAGGGTGCCTTTGATTTTATTGAGAAGCCCCCGGACTTGAACCGTTTGTTATTGGCCATTAGAAATGCCCTGGACAAGTCTACTTTAGTAACCGAAACCAAGGTCCTCAAAAAGAAGATTAGCAAAACCTTCGATATCGTGGGAGAATCAGGGTCCATAGTGGAGGTCAAGAATATGATTGATAAGGTAGCTCCGACCGAGGCGCGAGTGTTAATAAGCGGCCCAAACGGAACCGGAAAGGAACTGGTGGCCCGCTGGCTTCATGCCAAGAGTAACCGATCCGACGGGCCTCTTGTAGAAGTAAACTGCGCGGCTATACCTTCAGAGCTCATTGAAAGCGAACTTTTCGGACATGAAAAAGGCTCGTTCACGTCGGCCGTTAAACAAAGGATTGGAAAATTTGAACAGGCCAATGGAGGAACCCTATTTCTGGATGAAATAGGCGATATGAGCCTTTCGGCGCAGGCGAAGGTCCTTCGGGCGCTACAAGAGAACAAAATAACCCGGGTTGGTGGAGACAAGGAAATAACCGTAGATGTCCGGGTTGTAGCCGCCACCAATCACAACTTGAAAAAGGCCATCGAGGATAACCAATTCAGAGAGGACCTTTATCACCGCATAGGTGTCATACTGATCCAAGTTCCAGCTCTTGGGGAGCGGTTAGCCGATATACCGTTGCTCGTAGAACATTTTCTAGTAGAAATTGCCCGGGAATATGGTGCACCCAAGACCGATATCACCCCAAAAGGCATTGAGCAGTTAAAGAAGAATCCTTGGAATGGCAATATTCGTGAACTTCGTAATGTTGTTGAACGGCTAGTGATCATGTGCGATAATAAGATTGACCATGAGGACGTAAAGAAGTACGTAGAGACCGACTAGGAATTTGATCACCTTAATCGACCATCAAATTGCATCCTCTGAGGTCCGAATTATCCATTCGTCCCAGAACTTTGAAACGTCGGTTGTCCATGCTCACTCCCAAATCCCGGGTTTCTATAAAGGCGCAGGAATGAAGGTTGGCCAAATCGATAACATTGATGCCCCCGGTGGCATGGCGCAATCCCAATTGAAAGGGATCCAAAATATCACGGATGACCACTCGCATCCACGGAGGAGCGTAAAACTCTCCTTCTTCTTTGGAATAGGCTTGGGAAAGAAGCTCGGTCATGCCGTACTCAGAATGAACCCCGCGAACGCCAAACGCCTGTTTCAATCGACTGTGCAAGTCCTCCCTGGTGAGTTCCTTTCTTCTACCTTTCATCCCGCCGGTTTCCATGATGATCATGTTGGGTGGTGCCGATAAGTGCATTTTTTCGGCAAAGTCCATAAGAGCAAATGAGACCCCTATTAAAAGTATCTGACCGGACCAATCTTTCAAATCATTAATTTGATCAAGCAAGTCCCGTTGGTTTTCAAGATAGTACCCAGAATACTCCGAGTTGCTTTTCTGTACAAAATGGTTCACCATAGCTACTAAAGAAGAATTTCCTCTCTCAACGTAGGATGGTAGCAGTGCAAGAATGGCAAAATCCTTCAAAGGACCGTATTGCTGCTCAAAGGCGGTAGTGGTTACTCTATGGTAAAAGCCCAATTCTGGGAGTAGATGACGAGAGGGATTTGCGTCGGTAGTACCGCTACTTTCAAAAGTGACAGCCACCTCCCAACCACCCGATTTGATGTCAAAATGCTTAAAAAACTCTATTGGAAGGAATGGAATATCGGATACGTTACGAACTTCAGAGGGGATCACTTTCAGTTGCCGGATGTAATTATTATAAATCTTATTATTTTTGACCTGGATTTGAAATAGGTCCAGAGCGTAATCTTCGAAATTGCCGTCGGCTATTTTAAAGAAGCTATTTTTTAAACTATTGAAAATGTCCATTCGTTATAGAATAGAAGACCAGGTTTCTTATTAGTTTAGTTTTTTTCCATAAATTAAAGTATGAATCTAAGAAGCTTACTTAGAGGATTCATCATTTTAGGGCTGGTATTTGTAGCCTCGTGCGAGCGGCCTCCCATGCTTCCTTTGGACCCCCGAATTGAATTTATCGGGCTGGAATTCAAGGTCGTGGACGGAGCGCAGGATTCACTGATTGTATCCATCAGTTTTGAAGATGGAGACGGGGATTTGGGGCTCTCGCAGGATGAAAGGTTGCCACCCTATAATGAGTTTTTCTTTGTTCTTAAGGATAGTTCCCGGGTCTATTACTTGACGGACGTTACATTCGAAGATCTGATCAAGTTCAGCGAGTCCAATGGTAGCCCACCGTTCAATCAAAATGATTGGTTTGTAACCGGTTTTCTTATTGATGGCAACCGAATCACGGATACCGTTCGCATTGAACGAAATGAGAATTTCAACAATTTCTTTGTGGACTTCTACCTGAAGACCGAAAACGGCTTTAAAGAATTGCCTTTGATTGATTTGCTGGGGACCAATTTCGATGGAAGGTTTATGATATTAAATCCCGACGGAGCTAATTCGGACCGACCTTTGGAGGGTACTCTGAGATACACAATGAGGTCGTTCGGGTTTCTAATTAACCCCATCCTCAGAAACGAAACTCTTAAGCTCAAGATTCAAATTCAGGACCGGCAACTGAATCGCAGCAACGTGGTGGAAACCCCCGAGTTCAAGTTGGTGGAACTAGCTCGTGGGGACTAGGCCTCAGTAAATTTCTGGAAAGGTTTTGGGATCGGACTCTGACATCATGCTGTAGGCGGCATCAAATATGTCCTCAGCATTGGGCTTGGAAAAATAATCCCCATCTGAAGCGTACGCAGGTCGATGATCTTTAGCGGTCACGGTTATAGGCTTTGAGTCCAGGTATTGGTAGCCGTTCTGCTCTTCAATTACTTTTTCCATCATGTAGGCCGAAGCACCTCCGGGACCATCTTCGTCCGCGAAAATAATGCGGTTTGTCTTCTTAAGTGACTCCACAACCTGATGATGGATATCAAACGGAATGAGAGTTTGGACATCGACAATCTGGCATGAGATCCCAATTTCAGCCAATTGTTTGGCACCGTCGAGGGCTATCCTGCACATAGAACCATACGTGACGATAGTAATGTCGGTACCTTCTCGGATTACCTCCGGAACGCCTAACGGTACGGTGAACTCTCCGATATTCTCAGGGATCCTCTCCTTCAGCCGATATCCATTGAGGCATTCTACCAGCAGCGCTGGATCATCGGCACGAAAAATAGTATTATAGAAACCAGCGGCCTGGGTCATATTCCTTGGTGTAAGTATATAGATACCGCGCAAGCTGTTAATGAGCATTCCCATGGGAGAACCAGAATGCCATATCCCTTCCAATCTATGACCCCTGGTCCGGATCACCAAGGGCGCGCTTTGCCCTCCTTTGGTCCGATAATGCAAACTGGCCAAGTCGTCGGTCAGGGTTTGAAGCGTATAGGCAACGTAATCCAGATATTGGATCTCGGCAAGTGGTCTTAATCCACGGAGCGCTAAGCCAACACCCTGTCCTATGATTGCGGATTCACGAATACCGGTATCGTCCACCCTTAGAATGCCGTATTTTTCTTGAAGTCCTGCAAACCCCTGGTTTACATCCCCGATCTTACCCAGATCTTCCCCAAATGCTAATATCCGCGGATCCCTGCTCAATGCCGAGTCAAAGCACGCCTGTACTACCTCCCGGCCATCGACTAGCTTCGAGTCGTTTGTGTATTTGGCCGGTACCACCTCTACCTTTAAGGCCGAGTTGGCAGTCTCGTTATGAAGGCAGGAATCGAAACGATCCTCGTTTTTCAATGTTTCCTGGTCAAGCCAGTCGATCAACTCCTTTCTGGCCTGCAGATCTTCAAATCGCACCGTTCTCAGCGCCTTCTTTACCGCTCGAATGGTATCCTGCCGAATCGCCCCGACCGCTTTGCTCAAATCATCGATTATGAACTTGATCTCTTGCCCATGGATACTTTGTCTGGCCAATCGCACCAAAATGGCGTGAGCCTCGATTTGAGTTGATTTGACATCCTCAATGAACGCCTTGCGAGCCTCATCCCTGTCAATTTTCACTTTCTTTTGGGCCTCACGGTCAATTTCCTTAAGGTCTTCGGCCTCGCAGATCTCATTATCAAGTATCCACTCCTTCACCTTGGTGATGCAATCGTAATCCTTTTCCCATTTCAACCGCTCCTTGGATTTGTAACGTTGGTGAGATCCTGAAGTGGAATGCCCTTGGGGCTGGGTCATTTCGGTAACATGGACCAGCACTGGAACATGATGCTTCCTGGCTAGGTCACCGGCCTTTTTGAAGGTTTGACACAATCCTATGTAATCCCAGCCTTTGACCACCATTATCTCAAAACCCTTTTCATGCTTGGTGCGCTGAAAGCCCGCCAAAGCTTTCGAGATGCTTGACTTGGTGGTATGATATTCCTTGGGCACCGAAATGCCATATTCGTCATCCCAGACCGCCATTACAACCGGGATTTGTAGCACTCCAATGGCGTTGAAAGCCTCGAGGAAAAGTCCTTCAGAAGTAGAGGCGTTGCCTATGGTTCCGAAAGCTACTTCATTGCCCTTGTTGGAGAATTCCTTCAAATGCTTCAAATCCAGGTTGTGGCGGTAAATCTTGGAGGCCAATCCCAACCCCACGATCTTAGGGATCTGCGCTGCAGTAGGTGAAAGATCAGCTGCCGTATTGTAACGGTTAGTCTGGCTGCGCCAGTTACCCTTCTCGTCTAATAAACGGGTGGCGTAATGACTCCCCATTTGCCGGCCGGCGGAATTTGGTTCGGCTTCAAGGTCTGTGTGGGCATACAATTGGGCAAAGTATTCCCTAAAGGTCAATTCTCCAATGGCCAGCATAAAAGTCTGGTCCCGGTAATAACCGGACCTGAAATCACCTTTCTTGAAAGCTTTAGCCATAGCCACCTGGGCCAACTCCTTGCCATCCCCAAATATTCCAAACTTGGCTTTGCCCATAAACACCTCTTTTCGCCCTAGCAAACTGGCGAATCGGCTTTCACTAATTATTCGGTAGTCATTTAGGATTTCCTGGACCGACAGGTTTATCCCGGTAAGAGTTTTATCGGTTTCAACTTTGCTCATGAAGGGAGGCTAAGGCCAACTGCTTGTTTGAAGCCAGACAAAAATAAGCAAAATAGAAGACCTGGCAAATTTACCCGATTCGACCCCTAAAGAAGACAAAATAGCCATTGCATATTTGGTCGGACAATAATTTTAGCAGCAATAATGTATTCAAAATATTTAGTTCTGTAAAATGCTCAAAATTAGAATTACATAAAATCTCTATCACGTGCTGGACGGCTACTTTCTTCACATCACAGCCCCAAGGAAAGCCCATTTTAGTTATCTTTCTCCCCAAACAACTTTACCCAAATGATCATAGGTGTACCCAAGGAAATTAAGGATGACGAAAACCGTGTGGGACTAACTCCAGCCGGAGTAAAGGAATTAGTCAAAAGCGGTCATAAGATATACGTTCAAGCCACGGCCGGTGAGGGTAGCGGCATATCAGATGAACAATACGAAACCGCCGGAGCTCAGATTCTTCCGGATATCGCCAGCACCTACCAAAATGCCGAGATGGTGGTAAAGGTAAAAGAACCAGTAGAGACAGAATACTCTTTGATCCAGGAGGATCAATTGGTCTTTACCTATTTTCACTTCGCCAGTTATGAACCGCTGACCCGAGCCATGATACGGTCGAAGGCCGTTTGCCTTGCCTATGAAACTGTTGAAAAAGCTGATCGAAGCCTTCCATTGTTGATTCCGATGTCTGAAGTAGCCGGCAGGATGGCCATACAAGAAGGTGCCAAGTACCTGGAAAAACCGATGAATGGGCGGGGTATTCTGTTAGGCGGAGTACCAGGGGTACATCCAGCCCGGGTCCTGATCCTAGGTGGTGGAGTAGTAGGAACCCAATCTGCAAAAATGGCAGCGGGCCTGGGAGCGGATGTTACCATAATGGATATAAGCCTACCACGGTTGCGGTACTTAGCCGACGTCATGCCGGCCAATGTAAAGACCTTGATGTCTAATGAATTTAACATACGGGAGCAAATCCAATTGAGTGACCTCATTGTTGGTGCCATTCTAATCCCCGGTGCCAAAACCCCGCATCTTATAACCCGGGATATGCTAAAGGAAATGAAACCGGGAACCGTGGTGGTTGACGTCGCGGTTGACCAGGGAGGCTGCATTGAAACCTGCAAGCCAACAACTCACCAAGATCCGACCTACGTTATTGACCATGTAGTTCACTATTGCGTGGCTAACATGCCCGGGGCGGTACCCTATACCTCAACCTTGGCCCTGACGCATGCCACCTTACCATATGCACTTCAATTGGCGAACCTGGGCTGGAAAAAGGCCTGCAAACGAAACAGGGAGTTGAAATTAGGTCTGAATATCGTTAAGGGAAAGATCGTGTATCAAGGTGTAGCCGAGGCCTTTGACATGCCGTTCGAGGATGCGGAGCCGTACCTCGTGGTCTAAGTAGCCTCGTTATGACTCGGGAAGGAAGGTCTGAATTCGATTTTCCTGGACCGGTGATCTATCCCGCAGCAAAAATGTCTTAACCCATTGGTTATTGCCACGTACCGGGCCCGGAGGACGGAGTTGTACTCCGCTACTTGATTGAAGGTCTTTTGGGAAATAGCAATTTCTGGCGCCTTACATTCAACCACCATAAACGGTCGACCTTCGTGATCGTATACCACGATGTCGGTGCGTTTCTTCAGTTGGTTATATTTCAGTCCGCTTTCGGATTTTATCAACCCCCGAGGATACTTCAACTCATTTATGAGATACATTGCGAAATTTTGCCTAACCCATTCTTCTGGAGTCAGGATCATGAACTTCTTGCGCAATTCGTCAAAAATCAGCAATTTATTGTCACGCCTGATTATATTGAAGCTATATTCTGGTAGGTTCAGCTTTTGCATTAACCCTTAGAGCAAGAATTCCTATCCCAAAGCAAATAATTATAACAAAAATGTCCTATTTATTTAGTAAGTGATCTCGACAGCTGCCAAATTCCGGTAGCGTCCGCTGAACTTCTGCCAAAAAACATGGTCCCAACCAGCATCGTACCATACTTCACCATACTGGTCATTTTTGTCAGCTTCTTTCTTATCTATAAGGAAATTCTAAGGCCGACCATAGGGCTTATGGGTGCCACCCTTACGTTCATTATTCTTGGTATATTATCTCCTCAGGATCTATTGATAGGTTTTTCAAACGAATCCATTGCCAGCATCGTCCTATTGATCCTTATCACCGTTGGTTTGCGAAATAGCTTCAAAATAGATCTGGCGTTGGATCGGTTCTACCGGGGAGTACATAGCTATCGTGGGTTCCTTTTCCGGATGATGACACAGGTAGCTTTGGTTTCCTCGATTATTAATAATACCCCGGTGGTCGCTTTCATGACCCCATACATTGTTAATTGGGGAAAGAAGAATAACATCGCTCCTTCCAGATTACTGATCCCCCTCTCGTTTGCCACGATTTTTGGAGGAATGATAACCCTAATCGGAACTAGCACCACACTGGTTCTCAATGGATTCATGCTGGAATTGCAACTTCCCTCTCTGGACGTTCAAATTCTGTTGATCATAGGATTGGCAGTGACCGCTACCGGAATCAGTTTTATTGGCCTGGCCGCTTATCGGCTCCTTCCCGACCGGCGGGATGTTCTCGACACCTTCGAGACGAACAAACGGGAATACCTGGTAGAAACCCGTTTGAAAGAAGATTCCAGCCTGATAGGAAAGTCAATTGTCCAGGGCGGGTTGAGAAGTTTAAAGGGCCTCTATTTAGTGGAGATCATCCGCGAGTCCCGCGTTATTTCCCCGGTGGAGCCTTTTGAGCGAATCCAACCATCGGACACTCTGATTTTTGCCGGCGATACCAACCAAATTGTGGATCTCGAAAATTCGGAGTTGGGATTGATCTTACCCAAGCCAGCTCAATCAATCGCCGAAGGAAAAGTTGACGTCGTGGAGGCAGTGGTGAGCAGTAACTCTTCGTTAATAGGGCGAATAGTAAGACGAACCGGGTTCCGGAATCGGTATGACGCAGCAATAGTCGCTATCCATCGAAATGGTGAAATGATGAGGGGGAAAATAGGCGATGCGAATTTGAAGACAGGAGATCTGCTGTTGCTCTATGCCGGGGATGATTTTTATGAAAAGGTAGATTTGCTTCGGGATATTCACATTATCTCTCACCTGAGGGAAATCAAAAAGCCGGGAAGAAAGAAGATTGCGGCTTTGGCAACCACGACAGTTTTGGCGATTCTTTTTCTGGCACTTGGCTATTTCTCGCTCTTTACCTCGCTGCTGATCATTTTTTCCATTATGGCGCTTTTCAACATTGTGACTTTGACTGACGTGAAGAGAGAAATGGATTTGAACCTGATAAGCATTCTGGTTTTCTCGCTAGCTCTCGGTCAGGCCATCATCAAAACCAACGCCGGAAATTTGGTGGCCCTAGGAATAATAGACCTGCTCTCGCCCTTTGGTTACGTGGCCATTCTATGTGGGTTGATGATACTCACCACAATGCTCAGCTCCTTCATTACTAACGTGGGAGCCATTTCAATAGCCTTTCCCCTAGCCTACTCCCTGAGCGCAAACCTGCAAATTGACGGTATGCCGTTCTACCTGGCCATTGCATATTCAGCCTCCGCAGCCTTCATAACCCCTATTAGCTATCAGACAAACCTGATCGTCTACGGACCTGGAGGTTATAACTTCCGAGATTTTGTAAAAATAGGCCTCCCTGTGACTCTGATTTACCTGGCTACCACCCTGTTATGCTTGTCCATCATTTACAGGAATGTTCTGCTATGACGAATTTATTGCAATCAATTAAGTAGGATAAAAAAGGTCCTGGGCAGCAGGACCTGCTTAACTAGCAAGATTTAAAATCCTTAGATCTCCACCTCCGATTTCAAAGTATTGTAAAGAACCTTTCTAGCATTGGCCTCCTTCAATTCCTGCTGAATATCGGAGATAATGCCCATTTTCGCTTCGCTGTCAACTTTAAGTGAAATGGTTATCTGGTCCCTTTCCACCTCGCTTAGTTTGTCTTTTTCGCGGCTTACCCAGAGTACCACATTTTTGATGTCGATGAACACATCGTTTACCTGGATCAGCGGTTCGGCTCCAAATCTCTTGATGTCCTTAGGCTTCCCAATGTACATGTAGCTAACCAAAGACTTCTTCACTAACTTCTGCAACTGAGTCGCCCGGGGGATTGTATTTTCCACCATTATCTCAGTTTCTCTAAGAACTGTCGTCACCATAAAGAAGAAGAGCAACATGAAAATGATATCCGGCAGCGCTGCGGTGGGAATGTCGGTACTGGTTTTGGTTTTCTTCTTAAATTTTGACATATCAGCCTCCGACCTTAGACGGTTCGGCAATAGAAATGTTTCGAGGGATGCCTTCCCGAGCCTGCAGGTACAATCTCATCAGCAGAGGATCGCTTCGATCCAAACTCCTGAAAAGATCGGCCAAATCGGCCTTGGTCTTATCAGGATAAACTGTGAGAAGCTCCTCCATTATCCTTTCCCCGTATATTTCATTATAAGCCCCTTGCAGCTCGTCCAAAACTGCAATAAACAGTTCATAACTTGTCCCACGATCAGTTTTGAAGGAAACCACCGCCTCCTTGGGATCGTCGGATGATTCCGGGCTCCGAGATGCATACGCCTTCATGTGAGATGGCAAAGAGTTAAAAATGTCAATGGCTTCAGGGCTGGGTGCGCCAAAGTTCAACACAAACTCTTTGATCATAGGCCTCAATTTTGAAACATCGTCTAAATCCCCAAACGGCTCATCCTCCACCAAAAGCTTGTCCTTGGAATTGGCCAGTATCTTGAAAATATTTCGCTTATTTTTGGTAATATCCGGCGGCGGTTCATTGGGATCAGGCTTGGGTGGAAGTACCAGCAAGATACCTTTGTCTGAGGCAATCGTTGTGGTTACCAGAAAGAAAATAAGCAGCAGGAACGCAATGTCTGCCATGGAGCCTGAGCTTATTTCCGGAGTTGTTCTATTACCACGTGCCATCTTATTTGAATAATTTTGATATCTCGGAGTAAAGTATTGCTACGAAAACAATAGTAAGCATCAGATACATCATGGTTACCGCTCCACCTATGGTTTTTGAGAGGGAAGCGTCTACCCCAAATTGAGGGTATACCGATGTCACTTCGCTTCCAGAGATCAAATAACCCAATAGAAATACCACCAGTAATGCTGCGATTCCTATTCCTGACTTGGCCAGACTCTTGGGATCGTTTACAGCGCCAATCATAGGAAGCACTATCGCCGCCAAAGCCGCAATTCCAATGAGTCCATATCCAAGGTATAAGGCAAAATCGATCATTGATTTAAAATCTATTGAGATTGAACTTTGGACAACTTATGCTTAACTAATAGGTCGACCAAGGAAATCGATGCATCTTCCATCTGGTTGACCAAGGAGTCCACTTTTGAGACCAGATAGTTATAGAACAATTGAAGAATTACCGCTACGATCAGTCCTCCGACAGTGGTTAGCAGGGCTACCTTGATACCTCCGGCCACAAGTGAAGGAGAGATATCTCCGGCGGCTTGAATCGCGTCAAAAGCATCAATCATTCCAATTACCGTACCCATGAACCCAAGCATAGGAGCTAGGGAAATAAACAGCGATATCCAAACCAAACCCTTTTCTAATCGGCCCATTTCAACCGAACCGTAAGCGATAATGGACTTTTCAACCATCTCAATCCCCTCTGACATTCTCATCAGACCCTGAGTAAAGATTGAGGCCACGGGGCCTCGAGTATTTTTGCACAGGTCCTTGGCGGCATCAACCCCACCTGAGGAAAGAGCATCTTCAACTCCGATTAGTAATTTTTTTGTATTGGTTGTTGATAGATTAAGAGTAATAATTCTTTCAATGGCGATTGCCAGTCCCAGAATGAGACATAATAGTACGATGCCCATAAATTGCCATCCACCCTCGATGAATTTTTCCTTGACCAGTTGGTGGAAAGTTTGCTCGACTTCATCTGGGGCTGCAGCTTGAATTGGAGCTACTTTCTCGACCGGCTCCTCGACAGCTTCCTCGAAACCAGCGTCAACGGATTCCGTATCTGCCGCCTCGTCAGAGGTGTCATCCTGCGCAAAGGCTACGCCCGGCTGGATGCAGAAGCATAAAGCTCCTATTATCATAAATAAAGTGAATGACTTTTTCATAGTTACGGTTTTAATAAATCCTAGGGTTACTAGATTTGAAATTATGATAGAACGTTTCAACTCATTTTTTTTTAAGGTGCGGAGAGGAAGGGATTCGAACCCCCGGTACCCTTTTGGGGTACACTCACTTTCCAGGCGAGCACCTTCAACCACTCGGTCACCTCTCCCTATTTTACGAGATAAAGGAAACAAATAAATCAATAAAAAACACGTTATGCAAATTTTAGAATATATTTTTGATCCGGCCTAGAAGGGGGTAATTTCGCCGCAAATTGGGCGAGTTAAGGCCTCTTTTACGGTCACCGAGCTCGTCTCTCCCGCCAACAAAAACATAAGCTTTGTTACCGCAGCTTCTATGGTCATATCACTACCGCTAACTACTCCAATATCCTTCAATTTTTGACTGGTTGCATACCGCCCCTCCATCACTTTTCCGCCCACACATTGCGACACATTCAGTACAATGAGCTCACCATCTATGGCATCCCGAAGAGTATTGATGAACCACGGATCGGTCTGAGCATTTCCAGATCCATAGGTCCCCAAAATTAGACCCCGTAGCCCTTCGATTCTTAAAACGCCTTGTACAATCCTTTGATGAATATTTGGAAAAAGATGAAGAATTATGACGTTCTCGTCGAATCCGTTTTGGTACACCAGGTGAGCATTAGCATCATATTCACTGATGGCCTTCACTGATGGCCGAATGGTTGTAATCAATAGTAATTCCAGCACGAGCCAAGTAGGGATAGTTCTCCGATTCGAATGCCCCGAACTGGCTGCTTCGGATTTTCTTGGCCCGATTCCCGCGAAGAAGAAGTGAATTAAAGTAAATGCATACTTCACCAATCATAGGAAGGCCTTCCTTCTTGGTAGAAGCAATTTCGATTGCCGTAAACAAATTTTCCCGAGCATCCGAACGCATGATCCCCAAGGGCAGCTGGGAGCCGGTCAGGATAACCGGTTTATTCAAGCCCCCCAACATATAACTCAATGCTGAGGCGGTATATGCCATGGTATCGGTGCCGTGAAGGATCACAAAGCCGTCGTACTTTTGGTAATTGTCCTTTATGATAACTCCCAGTTCAGCCCAGTACTGTGGGTTCATATTGGAAGAGTCGATTGGCACCTCGAATGAAACTATGGTTATTCGAAGATCCAATTTCTTCAAGTTAGGGATGTAATCCTGGAGCTTGTGAAAATTGAATTGCACCAAGCTTCCAGCATCATTGTAAACCATTCCTAATGTTCCACCGGTATAAATAAGGAGGATCGAAGTGCGGGATTGGTCAGCGGATTGGCGAGCTACCGTATCGATTATTTCATACTTCATTTGGGTCGGCGAACAGATTTAGAGCATTTTCAGTGGTAATCTGGGCGATAGTTTCAATGGAAACGTGCTTCAGATCGGCGAGTCTCTGCGCAATGACTGGAAGATAGGATGGCTCATTTCTTTTCCCCCTGTACGGAACCGGGGCCAAGTACGGGCTATCGGTTTCTAACAAAAGGGAGGAATTGGGAATCTCCGGAATTACCCCCTCCAAACTGCCATTCTTGAAGGTTGAAACACCTCCAATTCCCAGGTAAAATCCCATCTCGGCTATCAAGGCTGCATCTTCGACGCTGCCACCGAAGCAATGAAAAACTCCGCGAAGACCTTTTTTCTTTTTTTGCCGGATCAAATCGCAAGTGTCGTCAAAAGAACTTCTGGTGTGCACAACAATTGGCAGGTTCAATTCATGAGCCCAATCAATTTGAATGCTCAAAGCCTCCATTTGTTGATCCCGAAATTGAGTGTCCCAATAGAAATCAGATCCAATTTCCCCTACCGCTGCGAATGATCTTTTGTGCAGCCAATACTCGACCAGCTTCAGTTGTTCCTCGAAATCCTCCTTAACCGAACCTGGATGCAACCCCATCATCGGAATGCATACATTCGGATATTGCGACTCCAGGAGAAGCATATCCTCAATGGTTGAACCATCAATATTGGGTAGGTAAATCTTGGTAACTCCCACTTCAAGACATCTTTCCACCATTTGGCGGTGGTCCTCGACAAATTCGGTGAGATAAATATGAGCGTGAGTATCAATGAACTTCATACCCTCCAAAATGAATATTTCCTGCCCTTCCAGTAAACGGGACCCGGGATCAGACAATAAGTGGCTAATAAGAAACCACCCAGAAGGGAAATGGTTTGAAAGGTTAAATAGTCAAGCCAGCCAAGACGCAATCTCAGCCGGTTAAATATTTGAAATAAGAACAGCCCCTGTAAGACATAGTGGGTAGCGATCAAAGATATTGCCGAGAGCGGGTAGTAGAAATATGCAACTAACGCGGCTGGGAAAACCAGGGTATTTGTTATGAGCAGGATCAGGGGGAACCAATGGATCCGTATGGCCCCAAATGTCCATCGTTTCCTTTGATGAAGCCATGCGTTCACTCCAGTGGCGGGCTGCGTAAAACAGAGCGCTTCCGCGGTCATATCGATGACCAACCGGTACCCCTGCTTTTGAATGTATCGGAACATCTGAAAGTCCTCCGTTAGGGTCCGGGGTAGATTCTCCAATCCACCGGTGGCTTCATATGCCTCGCGGGTAATAGCCATGTTGTTGCCTAGAGCTGTCACCGGAAAACTTAAATGAGTAGCTACTTTTATCATCCCTTGGGCCAATAGCCAATCCAGGTTTTGTAAACGAGCAGCTAATCGTCCACCGGATACAGCTGTTGCACCGATGCATATACCGTCCTCCCGTGTCAACTTGGAAGATACAGATGACGCCCAAAGTGGTGAGTGGGTCATGTCGGCGTCAGTTATGCAAAAGACATCAGTGGTAGCCTTTTTAGTTAATTGCGCAATTACGTTTCCTTTACCTCGGGCATTGCCAATTGTCTTTCGAATAGGGTACAGATCAAGGTTATTTTGGGAACGGATCCTTTCTTCTAAGATGTCCAATGTTAAGTCCGAGGAATTGTCATCCCCAACCAGGATTTCCATTTTACCCGGAGGGTATTCCTGAGTCAAAAGGCTATCCAAACAGCTTGCGATGTTGCTATCTTCATCCCTGGTGGCAACCAGCACCGAAATAGAATCATTTCCAGTCTGGGAAGCCTTTCCCTTTAACAAGCTGCCAAGATAAAAAACGATGTTAAGGATCCCGTCGGTTACAACGGCCAGGATCAATATCGTCAAACCAAACGTACTAATTCCGATCATAACGCAGGAAACTGGAAGCCTTGTTTCTTGAAATGATCGAGATATCTGGGTAGAACGAATTCCAGATTCTGCCAGGATTTTTGGCTATCATGGAATATCACAATGGAGCCAGGCCGGGTAAGGCGGATGGAATTTTCAAGGCATTTTTGCGGGGGAAATGTCCTATCGAAATCCCCCGTCAAGAGGTCCCACATAACGATACGGTACTCCCCTTTGAGCAGCCGTATTTGGCTGCGCTTAATACGACTATATGGAGGCCTGAACATAGGTTTCTGATGGCCAAGCATTAGGAGTTGCTGGCACTTTGAAATATTCTCCAGGTACGTATCGTTAGCAGTTTTCCAACCGTTCAAATGGTTATGGGTATGGTTGCCCCACGAGTGGCCATTTTCTACCAATCGCGCATAGAGGTCTGGATTCTGGGATACGTTCTCCCCGACACAGAAAAAGGTCGCCTTGGCATCGAACTGACTCAGTGCCTCCAGAACAAATGAGGTGGTTCGGGGTACTGGACCGTCATCGAAAGTCAAATAAATTTGCCGCTTTTCGCCGTAGTGGTCCCAGATCAATCCAGGATACAGAAGCTTAAGCCAACCCGGTGTTTTATGGATATACATCCGCCTCCCGCCAATCGCTCCAATCTAGGGTTCCACCTTACAAGACAGGATAGTGATATCATCCTTATAAGCTGTGTCTCCTTTGAAACGCTCAACTTCTTCTAGCAGCTCTTTATGGATCGTGCGAATATCTTTTCGACTATTATGGATCAGGAAATCCTTTACCCTGTCAAGACCAAATTCTTCGCCTTTTTCATTTTCCGTTTCAGTGAGTCCATCGGTAAACGAAAAGTAAAGGAACCGATTCAGATCGGTTAGAAAGCCCTCGTTTACAAACGGAAGGGGGTGAAAAATTCCGAGAACCGTGGTCCCCTCTTCCAGCATGGTTATATTTTGATTTCCATCTATTAAAATGGGTGGATTGTGACCGGCATTCATATAGATCAGTGTCCTAAGTTGATGATCGTAAATGGCGGCAAAAAAAGTAATAAAGTTTTCCCCTTTGGCATTCTCCAGGATTTGATAGTTCAGTTCCTGAATGATCTCCGTGAGGTTGGGAGTCTTTCTAACCAACGTTCTCAAGGATGCTTGGAAGTTCGACATTAAAATTGCGGCAGGCACTCCTTTTCCTGAGACATCAGCAATGCAAATCAGAAACTGGTTCTTGTTAATAGGTATGTAATCATAATAATCACCGCCAACGGACTGGTGAGGAAGATAACTGGCCTCGATTTTGAGCCGTATTCCATATGGTAAATCCCCCGGGAACAGAAATTTTTGAACATCCCTGGCTATTTCTAACTCCTTGCGCAGAGCCTCCTCCCGCAATTGCCGCCGGGCCAATTTCTTGTTCTCGATCGCCACAATTATGATGTTGCTCAGTGCCCTCAAGAAAGTTATGGTTGACAATGACGATTCCTCGTCTTTACGGGTCTTTATACCCTTGGCAAAAACAAAGGCCAGGATTGTTTCCTTATGAAGCACAGGGATCACCGTACTGAACTCGTCAAATGAATCCCCGGCCTTTTCAAAATGGGTCGGTTCATTGAATGACAAAAAGCGAGGATGGAGCGGCACTTGCCGAAATTCGGTTTTCGTGCCAAAATTCACCTGGCATACCCAATCCTCCCCAAGCACGTAAAGAGCAATTCTCCCAATATTAAGATTAGCCCTTAAGGTGAAATCGTAGATTTTATAGAGCGCCTTCTCCGATAGATTGTTGTTTATTGCCTGGGTGACCTCAAGTAGAGCGTCCAACTCGAGTTCCTTGATCTTAAACATCTTTTTTAAGCTCTTTTCCGCCACTGCTTGGGGTGTATCCTCTTGGGGCAAGTTAGAAATATTCTATAAAACTAAACTACGAAAAAGGGGCGTGCATTACTTCTCCGGATACGAAACTGTCGGTCTTTCGGAAGGCTCATCAACCTCGTGGCTAAATTCTCTACCTTTCCCAATGAATTTGCTGAGTTGGGAATATGTGCCGAAAAACAAAGCATAAAAGGGATATATCAATTCAGACAAAAGGAAGTGACCCAAAAGTAACCGTTGCCGTAGCATTCGGGTCACTTTTTTCAAAAACAAATAGTCGATCAGGAGCTTTGCAAATACAATTGCGAAAATCGCCAAATTTCCGCCGAATATTACTATCCAGCCAAGGGAAAGAGTTAAGAGAAAATAAAATCCGAAAACAAAAATCCCCAGCGCCCTTAAATTGAAGCTGGAGGTATGCTTCCATTTACCAGCCCAACGAACTCGTTGTTGGATAAACTCTTGCAATCCTTTGCTAGTCTCGGTGGTCACTACAGAATCTTGACAAAAGTTGAAAGCGGCCGCGTCGGGGGTGGTTTTGGTAATCTTTTGAAGAAGGATCTGATCATCACCGGATATTATTTGCTCAAAACCCTGGAAGCCACAAACCGTTTGAAAGGTCCTGGACCTAAAGGCCATGTTAGCCCCATTGCATATGGTCGGGAAACCCTGATCTAACGTGCTGGCTCCCACCCCAATCAGAGAGGCAAATTCAAGGCTTTGAAATCGGCTCCACCAGCCGGCCTTGGCCATCATACGAACCGGTCCGGAAACAAAATCTATGTCGGATCGCGCAAAATAAGAAGCGAAACTGCTAATCCAGTTAGGAGATACCCGGCAGTCACCATCGGTACACATAATCCATTTCCCGGTCGCCAAATCAGCACCCTTAGTGATCGCCATCTTCTTGGTGGATCCCCTAAAGCCGGATTTAATGGGCAAAGAGACCAGGCGCAAAGGATAAGGAGCTTTTTCCTGGTAACGTTCAACAAGATCCCGAGTAGAGTCATGGGAATTATCGTCCAGTACTATTACCTCGAAAGCATCCCTGGAATATGACTGGCGGGCGAGGTCCTTAAGTAAGAACAAGATACCCGTCTCCTCGTTACGTGCTGGGATCAACACAGTAATCTCAACGGATGGTAGATTGTTCTCCACACTGTGCCGAAGCCTTGGTTTGGGCCATTTCAACCAAAACCAGCCAAAAACTAAAACATATGTAGAAGTCACCACTATGAGAATGGATTCAATCATAGGAAGCGATTTCGGAACCCCTCAAATCAGCTTTTAATCTCGGATTCTTAGGGTTAACTTGCATAGGATGCCCGTTAAGGAAAAAATCATTTTGGGAGTAGATCCCGGCACTAATATTATGGGTTATGGTATTCTGCGAGCAGGCCACGTCAACCTTGGCCTGGTACAATATGGAGTCATCCATCTGAATAAATATACGAACCATGGCCACAAGCTGAAGAAAATCTATGATAGGGTGCTCAACCTAATCGAAGAGTACCATCCTGATGAGATGGCATTGGAGGCCCCTTTCTATGGCAAGAACATCCAATCTACCCTGAAGTTGGGACGGGCTCAAGGGGTGGCGATGGCAGCGGCTCTGGCCCGCGAAATCCCTATTACCGAATACGCCCCAAAAAAAATAAAGCAATCAGTGACCGGAAATGGCAACGCCTCAAAAGAACAGGTAGCCAGTATGTTGAAGAACCTGCTTAATTTCAGCGATGCCCCCAAGCTGCTGGATGCTACCGACGCCCTGGCGGTAGCTGTTTGCCATCACTTCCAAAACGGATCTACGATTTCTAGATCGAAGAGCTGGAAATCGTTTCTGGCGGAAAATCCAGGGAGGATAAAATAGCTACTCGATCAGGTATCCCTTTATTCTTTCGGCCGTGGCGGCAAGATCACCCGGGCTTGGACTTAACTTAGGCCGGCTAAAATTAATATCATCCATGCTGTTTAATGGGACCAGGTGAACATGGGTATGTGGCACCTCCAATCCGATCACAGCGGTCCCGATCCTCACACAGGGAACAGCTTGTTCGAGTGCACGTGCAACTTTTTTACAAAACAGGTGCAGACCAGAGTAAGTCAAATCATCCAGGTCAAAAATGTAATCGACTTCAGTTTTGGGAATTACCAGGCAATGACCCTCTACTAAAGGATTGGTGTCCAGGAAAGCAAAATAGTTATCATCCTCTGCTATAATGTGTGAGGGAATTTCCCGATTGATGATTTTGGTAAAGATGCTTCCCATGCTAAATGCTGATGTCGAGAATCTCGAATTGCATCCGGCCCGCTGGAGCTTCCACGACTGCGGTGTCCCCTGGTTTCTTACCCACCAGTCCCTGACCGATTGGGGACTTAATTGAGATTTTGTTCTGTTTCAAATCCGCTTCCTCCTCTGCAACCAAGGTATAGGTAACCTCCATACCATTCTTTTTGTTCTTGATCTTTACTTTAGATAATATAGCTACCTGCGAAGTACCCAATTTGGATTCATCAATGACTCTTACGTTTCCGACCAACTCCTCCAGCTTGGCGATCTTTAGCTCCAGCAGCCCCTGGGCATCTTTGGCCGCGTCATATTCGGCATTCTCGCTCAAATCACCCTTATCACGAGCATCAGCTATTTGCCGTGCAATAGACGCCCGGCCCTTTCCTTTTAGTTCTATTAACTCCTCGGTTAACCGATCAAGTCCCTCCGCGGTGTAGTAATTGACTTTCGACATACTTCTTGATATTTGACTATAAAAAACGAATAACGGCCTCAAATAATGAAGCCGTTTCAGCAAACCTTGTACAAATGAAAAAGCCTGAATGTTTTGCTCAGGCTGACTACAAAAATAGGGATAATATCTTATTCAGTCAAATCCCGGAGGCTTTCCCTCTATTTGCCAACCAATTCGGGCACCAATCCTTGAACCCGCTCCTGCAATTCCGGATCGAATTTGGCTAAATACAGGGTCCGGGCTTTGGACAACTGCTCCATAGTCAAACCCGTACAATTCCTTAAGTCTGCCTTATATAGATTGGCCTCTTCGAAATCGGCCCCCATCAAAAACGCTCCATTCAAATTGGTTTCCATCAATTTCGCGTTTCGGAAATTTGTTTTGATAAGAAAAGCGTTTTGAAAATCTGCTTTGATAAGGAAGGAATCCTTGAAGTTTGCGCCACTGGCATAGGCCCCACGCAGGGAAGCCTGATTTAGATTCGCGTTTTCAAAATTGGTTTGATTTAATCGGGAAGAATTCAAGTCGCTTTCAATGAGGAAGGAACCATTGAGATTGGCGGAATTCAGGTTGGACCCTGAAAGACAGGTGTAGTTCAAATTTGTCTTAGGCAAAAAACACTCGACCAGGTTGAGGTTGTGGATCTTATTACGATTCAGCCTTTTAAGATTACCCACGATTCTAAATGCGGCTTCCTCCGATTTCCACAATCGAAAGTCATCGATCTCATCTTTGTAGGTCTTTATCCGTTGCCTCTTCTCTCCATTCTTATTAAGCCAGAAAATAAGTATACCGATGATCAAAATATCGAACAGCATACCATGGGCCTCTATGAGCAGTTCGCCGTAGTAGCTGCGAAAATCTCTCAAATAATAAGGGAAGCTCAGGAATACAACTAAGTTGGTGAGAACGATCAACACAAAGAATGATGTAAGGATCGGATTCTCGAGAACAGAATGAAAATAAGTAAATGCTCGCTGGTTGAACTTTCTGATCGTCTTCTCTATCATGCCCCAACAAATTTGATTTAATATGCTTGGATGGAGCGGCATTTGGTTGAGTAATAGTCACCAAATACTTACATCAGTAATTGTTTCAACTAAATACCAAGAGATGCGATTTTTCGGGCGAGGACCTGGTTGATCTTGGAATAGGATCCATGCGACCAGCCTGCAACATGAGGTGTGAAGATGACCTGAGGGTAATACGCCAAGGATTTCAGGTTTTTACTTTGTTTGGAGTCGAGAAAGTCAATTCTCTCATTCTCAAGAACATCTAAAGCCGCTCCCAAGATTTTACCACTCTCTAGCTCCTTCAGCAGGTCTGTTTCCTTTACAATCCCGCCCCGGGCTGTATTCAACAGATAAATATCATTATTGAATTTTCGCATGAACTCACCATCGACCATATTAGCCGTTTCATTTGTAAGTGGTATATGAAGGCTTAGGATATTGCTGCGCAAAAATATCTCCGGCAGACTAGCCTCCCGGGCAAATTGGAAGGGCCCGATCTTATACTTGTCGTAAGCTAATACTTCGCACTTGAATCCAGCCAAAAGTTCCGCAAAGGCACTCCCCATGTGCCCGTATCCAATAATGCCAACGGTTTTGCCTTCTATGTTAACCCCCCTGTTTGACTCACGATCCCAGACTCCACTTCTTACTTCATTATCGGCCAACGTAATTCTATTCAGCAGCGCAAGCAACATTCCCAGACCATGTTCGGCCAAAGCCATTCGGTTACCTTCCGGGGCATTAAGAATCTCAATGTCCCGAGCACGAATGGTGACGGTGTCCATTCTATCCACGCCAGCTCCGGCTCTGGCGATAAACTTTAGGTCGGGTGCGCAATCAAGGATTTCTGAGTTAACATAGGTCTTATTACGAATAATAAGTCCGGTAGCTTTTCTGATTGTCCTCAATATTTCGGCGCGGGTAAATTCGGGCTGATAATCGACCGTGTATCCAAGTTCTTCCAGTAAAGGTATTATGCTGGAATGCATTTTATCGACGATCAGGCAGACAGGCCTCATCCGATTTCGATTCAGAAGGTATACAGATAATGGGCTGCCATGAAATAAACGGCCAAACCCAAAAGATCGATAGCGGTGGTTATAAATGGTCCGGATGCCAGGGCAGGATTTATCCCGAATCTCTCCAAAACGAGTGGAGTAATGGTCCCTGCTATTGAGGCTAAAAGAACAACGCTGAACAAGGCAATTGAGACCACTATGGACAATTTCTGATTATCTCCGATTAACGATGTCGATGCTAACACCAGTGCCGCCAACACCAGGCCATTTATGACGGCTACCACAAATACCTTGGCTAACCGGCTGGACGAACTGGGGCCAAATACTGAGGGATTGGCCAGGCTTTGGACAACCAGGGAGGAGGACTGAATTCCGACATTTCCGCCGGTAGCCGTGATCAATGGAATGAAGAAAGCAACCGCCGGAATCATCGCAATTTCCGATTCGAATAAGCCGATAATCTCAGCCCCCACCAGGCCTCCTACGATACCAATAACCAGCCAAGGCAGGCGCGCTCGAGTTAGCATCCATATGCTATCATCTTCTTCCACATCCACTGAAATCCCGGCCATCAATTGCCGTTCCTCCTCTGCTTGCTCGGTTACTAGATCAAGTATATCGTCGATAGTGATTCGGCCTACAAGTTTTCCCTGCAGATTAGCAACTGGCACCGCATCGAAATCATACCTCCGCATGATGGCGGCAACCTCCTCATCCTTGGTATAGGTGGGCACTGAAACGATCTCAGGCTCGTAAATCTCCGCCACTTTAGCCTGGTCGGGTGAAAGAATTACTTTTTTGAGAGACACCCTGCCCAGGAGTTGATCATTGTTGTCTACCACATAGACCGAATAAATCTTTTCGACCTGCTCACTTTGCCTTCTGATCTCCTCGATGCACTGCCTTACCGTCCAGTTCTCATTGGCTTTGATCAATTCTTTAGCCATCAATCCCCCGGCAACATCATCATCATACCGCAGCAGATCGATAAGGTTTTGAGCTTTTTCCTTGCTCGCGATCTGGGCAATCACTTCCTCTCGATCTTTTGCCGGGAGTCCATTAAGAATATCTGCGCCGTCATCTGAATCCAGATACTCCAGGAATCCCGCTATTTCAACGGAGTCAAAAGCCTTAAGAAAACTGTTCCTTGTATCATCATCAAGGTCGTTGATAATCTCGGCTGAAACTTCATTTTCCAGCAGGTCCAAAACAAACTTTGACTCTTCCGCCCCAAATTGATCTAGAAGCGCGGTTATATCTGCCGGATTGACCCCTTTCAGAGAGGTTAGTATAAATCCGCTATCATGGTTGTCAAGGGCCTCTTCAAATCTTTCCAGGTACTCCTTGGACAGCTCAAATTGTAGTACTTCCGGAATCATAAATCAATTTCGTTGGTCAGCCACACAAATTCGTTTACACCGAGTTGCTCAGCTCGTTTTGATAAGATTTGGGACCCTTCCAAATGCTGTGGCAAATTTATGCTTTTTAAGGCGTTGCGCAAGGTTTTCCGGCGGTTTTGGAAACCTGCTTTTACGACCTGGAAAAAGAGCTTTTCGTTGCAATCAAGCTGTTTCACGGAGTTCCGGATTAGACGAATAACTAATGAATTAACCCGGGGCGAGGGGTTAAATGCTCCGGGCTTTACGGTGGTGATTTTCTTCAAATCAAAATAGGCTTGCAGCAGGACACTGGGTATTCCATATTGCTTGGATCCGGGGCCGGAACAAAGCCGATCGCCAACCTCCTTTTGTACCATACACACAGCCTCAGTTATCAAATCTCGATGATCCAATATCTTGAAGAAGATCTGGGATGAAATGCTGTATGGCAGGTTCCCAATTATGGCCATCGGCGGGGAAAATCTCTCTCTCAGGTTTAGCGTCAGAAAATCGTGATCTATGATCCGATTCCGCTGCTTCATAAAGCGATGCTCCAGATGACGGATCGATTCGGCATCAATCTCCACCAAGAAAGTGTTAAAATCAGAACGGTCAAAAAGATACTCCGACAAAATCCCCGTTCCGGGACCAACTTCTATCACGGTTGAATATCCGCCATGACCCGTTAGGCTGTCAACAATCTTTCCGGCCAATTTTGAATCCACCAGAAAATGTTGACCCAGGTGCTTTTTAGGCCGGACCTGATTCATTATCCTCAATTCTGAAAATTGGAGTACCTTGCTATGCGCAAAGCTACACCTTAAAATGAATAACGAGAATAAACCGATTGTCGGCATCTCAATTGGGGATTACAATGGCATCGGCCCCGAGGTGATCATCAAAGCTCTGATGGATTCCCGTATTCTGCAGATGGCTAATCTGATAATCTACGGTTCGACTAAAGTCCTCTCTTATTACAGAAAGAATTTCCGGCTTGATTCCTTTAATTACACCAAAATTACCAACGTCCAGGGGATAAGTCCTAAAAAGGTAAACGTTATAAACTGTTGGGACCACAATGTTGAAATTAAAGCAGGAGAGGATTCGTCAGAGGCTGGCAAGACTGCTCTTCTTGCTTTGAAAAGAGCGACGGTGGACCTAAGAGAGGGCCAAATACAATGCCTCGTTACCGGCCTATAAACAAAAAGAATGTTCAGAGCGACGAATTCAGCTTCCTAGGTCAGACCGAATATTTCACAGAGAGATTTGAGGTAAATGATAGCTTGATGATGATGGTAAGCTCCAACCTGAAAGTTGGAGTAGCGACCGGCCACATCCCCTTAAGCAAGGTGTCGGAGCACATTACAGTGGACAAGATTAAGATGAAGATACACATCCTACTCAAATCATTGAAAATTGACTTTGGGTTCCATAAGCCGAGAATCGCGGTGCTGGGGTTGAATCCACATGCCGGAGAGGAAGGAATCCTGGGAAGTGAGGAGCAGGAAATAATAAAGCCTACTATAAAGGCAGTTAAGGACGAAGGACATTTGCTGTATGGACCCTACGCCGCGGACGGTTTTTTCGGCTCGGGTCTGTTCCGGAAATTTGACGGCATACTGGCCATGTATCACGACCAGGGACTCATACCATTTAAAACTCTGGCCTTTGAAAATGGGATCAACTACACCGCCGGATTACCGATAGTCCGAACTTCTCCAGATCATGGAACTGCCTACGATATTGCAGGCAAGAATATGGCCGATGAAACCTCCCTTCGGGAAGCCATTTTCCTTGCAACAGATATTTACCAGGCCCGGAAGGAAAACCACATTGTTGAACAGGTTGCGGTTCAGTCTACAGCATAGAAGGTACTAGAGCAGGGCCAATTATGCAGGTATTTTTCAAGATATTGGAATAATCTTCTTAATTTTGCGGACTTTTCATGGACGGTTTGCATGGACCTCAAAGAATTCGATATAGAAATTTTCAGCTTAGGATACGGATCTCATTCCTATCAGTATTCTATTGAAAATAGTTTCTGGTCCCATTTTGATTATGGGTTGATCTCAAAAAGTACAGCCAAGGTCAACCTGACCCTGGAGAAATCAGAGACCCTAGTCAAAGTGGACCTTCAGATCAAAGGAATCCTGCAGCTCGTGTGTGATAGGAGTCTTGAAGAATTTGATCATCCCTTTGAAGTCGAGAAAGCACTGGTTTTCAAGTATGGCATTGAAGAAGGAGAATTGGGTGCGGACATATATATCATCAACCCAAGCACCTCGGTAATCAACATCAGTCAGCACCTCTATGAGTTTATCGGTTTACAAGTACCGATCAAGAAACTGCACCCCAGATTCCAGGAGGCTATTGACCGGGAGCAGGATGAAATGGTATACAGAGACAAAGAGGGGTCAGATGGTGTTCTTCGGTCAACCGATCCCAGATGGGAATCGCTCAAAAAGCTGAGATATGATAATTAGCAGTAATTTAATAATATTTGAGAAATGGCGCATCCAAAAAGAAAACAATCAAAATCCCGCCGCGATAAAAGGAGGACTCACTATAAAGCAACCGAAAGACATTTGGCGGTATGCCCGACAACGGGGGAATATCATATACCTCACCGAGCTTTTTGGTTTGAGGGCAAATTGTACTACAAGGGCCAGGTGGTAACAGAAAAAGAGGTTTTAGCATAGCAAATGAAAATTGCCCTGGATGTAATGGGCGGCGATTTTGCGCCGGATATTAACCTGGAAGGTGCTGCATCCGCTGCTCGTGAACTACCAGATACTTCCCAGATTTGCTTAATTGGTGGTGAGGACGCGATCCTGCCATTCCTCGAATCTCAAAATTCACTTCAGTCCCGATTTGAATTCGTAAAAGCCGAGCAGATCATTGAGATGGGTGAAAACCCGACCAGGGCTCTTTCTCAGAAACCTGATTCCAGCATCGCCGCCGGATTTCGGTTGTTAAAGAAAAAGCAGGCCTCCGTTTTCTGCAGCGCGGGAAACACCGGGGCCATGAACGTTGGAGCCATGCTCACCATAAAACCGATTGACGGCATTCTCAGGCCGGCTATTCTGGGCTTCGTTCCGAAAGTTCAGGGTGGTTACGGCCTGATCCTGGATATTGGTGCTAATGCCGATTGCAAGCCTGAGGTCTTGGTCCAATTCGGTGAATTGGGATCAATATATTGCCAAAACGTATTTGGGATTGAAAATCCCAGAGTGGGCCTTATGAACATGGGAGAAGAGGAAAAAAAGGGACCTATGAATCTCCGATCTACCTACCAATTGTTTAACAAGACCAAACGGTTGAATTTTATAGGCAATCTGGAAGGTAAAGATCTGCTCAATGAAAAGGCCGATGTGATAGTATGCGATGGCTTTACTGGCAATGTAATTCTGAAGATCGCCGAGTCCTTTTACGATATGCTCAAAGCACACAATCTGACCGACCCCTTTATTGAAAGGTTCAATTACGAAGCAGTAGGCGGAAGCCCCATTCTGGGACTCAATGGAAATGTTATCATTTGCCACGGCACTTCATCTAGTCTGGCAATTAAGAACAGCCTTTTAATGGCCCAGCAAATGGCACAATCCAACATTCACGACAGGATCAGGGAGGTGTTCTCCAGCTAGTCCGTTGTCATCAGGTATCTATGAGCAGAATAAAAGCAGCAATTACTGGGGTTGGCGGATATGTCCCAGACTATGTCCTCACCAATGCCGAAATGGAGTCTATCGTGGATACCAACGATGAGTGGATAACCACTCGGACCGGGATAAAGGAGCGACGGATCCTAAAGGGAGAGGGACAAGGAACCTCTGTCCTGGGAATCGCAGCAGCCAAGGACCTCATCTCTAAAACCGGCCTGGACCCTGGGGAATTAGATTTGCTCATCTGCGCAACGGTGACGCCGGACATGATTTTTCCTGCAACCGCAAATATTATTGCAAATGGAATCGGTGCGGATCATGTATTCAGCTATGATCTGCAGGCCGCTTGTTCCGGATTTATCTTTGCCCTCACTACCGGAGCCCAGTTTATCGAATCCGGGCAGTTCAAAAAGGTAATGGTTATCGGAGCCGATAAGATGTCGTCCATTGTGAATTACGAAGATCGAACTACGTGCATTCTGTTTGGTGACGGTGCAGGGGCTGTGCTCTTAGAGCCTGTCGAGGACGCCGGAATAATGGGCTATATCCATCGTACCGATGGCACAGGAGAAGAATTCCTTAATATGAAAGCTGGAGGAAGTAGGCGCCCTGCTTCCTCCGAGACCGTTAGGAACGGGGAACATTCGGTCTATCAGGATGGGAAGACCGTATTCAAATTTGCTGTCAATAATATGGCCGATATCTCATTCGAAATAATGCAGCGTTATGACCTAACCGGCGATGACATTGCCTGGCTAGTGCCCCACCAGGCCAACCTTCGAATCATAAATGCCACCGCGAACAAGATGGGCATCGGCTCGGACAAGGTCATGATCAATATTGATCGCTACGGCAACACTACCAGCGCCACAATACCCTTGTGCCTTTGGGACTACGAAACCAAACTTAACAAGAATGATAACCTTATTCTGGCAGCTTTCGGAGGAGGCTTTGCCTGGGGCGCCGTGTACGTCAAATGGGCCTATCAACGCTAAATAGCCCGATTGGGGAAGTTGGAAAATTCTGCTAAATTGGCTAAATCGTAATTTCCGGAATGGCTACGACCGCGGATTTCAAAAACGGATTGAGCATTGAATATAATAATGACCTCTACGTTATTGTCGAGTTCCAGCATGTGAAACCGGGCAAGGGTCCTGCCTTCGTTCGAACCAAACTTAAAAGTCTGAACTCGGGTAAGGTGATCGAAAACACTTTCAATGCAGGAGTCAAGGTCACCACCGCCCGGATCGAAAGAAGACCTCACCAATTTTTATATAAGGATGATATGGGATTTCATTTCATGGATAGTGGGTCATTTGAGCAAATCTTTCTTGAAGGATCCTCTATTGATGGATCCCAGTTCTTAAAAGAGGGTCAGCAGGTTGAGATCCTGTTTCACGCTGAAACGGAGAAAGTTCTAAGCTGTGATCTTCCACCATTTGTAGAACTGAGAATCACATATACGGAACCGGGAGTTAAGGGAGATACGGCTACCAACGCGACCAAGATGGCAAATCTGGAAACTGGTGCCGAAATTCAAGTGCCGTTGTTCATCAATGAGAATGACCGGATCAAAGTGGATACCCGAACGGGCGGTTATGCAGAAAGAGTAAAATAATTCTCAATGAAACCAAAAGAAATTCAGGATCTAATTGATTTCATAGCTAAATCCGGGCTTCAGGAGGTCAATATCGAGACCGATGAGTTTAAGCTGAAGGTCAGAAAAAACGCCGAGAACAAAACGATCATTGAAAATCCGGTAACCTCGGCCGCACCGGTCCAGGCTGCTATACCACAGACTCCAGTGGTAACGAACGAGGATCAGCAGCCCACCGTGGAGACCGTATCCAATAACCACGTGGTGGTAAAATCACCTATGATCGGGACCTTCTATCGCTCTGCCAGTCCCGAGGCGGAGCCTTTCGTGAAAGTGGGAGATCCGATCGATCTTGGCGACACCGTTTGTATTGTTGAGGCAATGAAACTTTTTAATGAGATCGAGTCTGAAGTCTCAGGGATCATTATAAAAGTCCTGGTTGACAACGCCTCACCCGTCGAGTATGACCAGGAGCTTTTCCTTGTCGACCCCTCCTAGTTAAAATCGCCTGTGATGTTTAAAAAGATCCTTATTGCCAATCGAGGAGAGATCGCTTTGCGAATAATTCGCACCTGTAAAGAAATGGGGATCAACTCAATCGCTATCTATTCTATTGCCGACAGAGACAGCCTTCATGTGACCTTCGCCGACGAAGCAGTGTGTATTGGTCCGGCTCCGAGCCATCAGTCGTATCTCAATATTCCCAGCATTATAGCCGCCGCTGAGATTACCAACGCCGACGCAATCCACCCCGGCTACGGATTCCTGGCTGAAAACGCTGACTTTTCGCAAGTGTGTCAGGACTATAACATCAAGTTTATTGGACCCTCACCTGAGATGATCAACAAGATGGGCGACAAAGCTACTGCTAAGGAAACCATGAAGGCCGCCGGTGTTCCAATCATTCCAGGCTCTGACGGGCTCGTCTCCGACCTGGATACAGGCAAAAAGCTGGCTAAGAAAATAACATATCCAGTAATTCTCAAAGCTACTGCCGGCGGGGGCGGTAAGGGCATGAGGATAGTTTCTAAGGAATCGGAATTTAAGAAGGCCTGGGAGGACGCCAAACGCGAATCAGCTGCGGCCTTCGGAAATGATGATCTCTATCTAGAGAAGTTCGTTGCGAATCCAAGGCATGTAGAAATCCAAATCGTTGGCGACAACCGGGGGAAGGCCTGTCATTTGTCGGAGAGAGATTGCACGATCCAAAGGCGCCACCAGAAGTTAGTTGAAGAAACTCCCTCACCGGCAGTGGATGAAAAACTCCGTAATGAAATGGGGGCGGCAGCGATCAAAGGGGCCGAAGCAATTAACTATGAGGGGGCGGGAACGGTAGAATTCTTGCTTGATAAGAATATGAAATTCTATTTCATGGAAATGAATACCCGCATCCAGGTAGAACATCCCATCACCGAAGAGGTCACTGACTTTGATCTAATAAAAGAGCAGATAAAGGTCGCCGCCGGGGAAAAAATTCTCGGGGTCAACTATCTTCCCAAGTCATTCGCCATGGAGTGCCGCATCAATGCTGAAGATCCCTCAAATGGCTTTAGGCCCCATCCCGGAAGGATCACCAATCTCCATCTTCCAGGGGGTCATGGCGTTCGGGTCGACAGCCATGTGTACGCGGGCTATAGTATACCTCCCAATTATGACTCCATGATAGCCAAGCTGATCGTGAACGCCCAATCAAGGGAGGAGGTTATCGTCAGGATGAAAAGGGCGCTTGAAGAATTCGTTATTCAGGGAATAAAGACCACCATCCCTTTTCATATCAAGCTAATGGATGATGAGGTATTCAGATCCGGGATTTACGACACCACCTTCATAGATAATTTCAACCTTAAAAATCTGGTGGATTCAAACGAGTAACAAAGGGCGCGGGGTCTCGTCCTGGAATATTTCAAGATCCGCGGGATTATTTCATCAGCCGGGGAATTAGATCCGTTGCTATACTAACCTGCGCCAATCTCCTTCACCAGTTTAGTATACCAATCCTCTCCAAACCTTCGAATTAACGGTTGCTTTAGAAACTCGAATACGCGAACGCCCAGACTTGCCCCAAGTGTGCAGGCATCGCTGCAGATAGACCAGTGATCGTAATTCAGGGCGTTGTAATGTTCATATCGTTTCACACGAATCGGATAAAGGTGGCAAGAGAGCGGTTTCTGAAAATCGGTCTTGCCATCCTGGTAAGCAAGCTCAATCCCACATTTTAGAATCCAATTTTGATCATATACCGCAAAGGCGCACTCCTTTCGGTTTACGGTGGTTGTGGAATACTCACCTTCCTCATCCAGAATATAGGCTCCTTGTTTTTCTATCGCCTCCGCTCCCGCTTGCGATAAATAGGGTTTTACTACTGGAAATAATCGCTCAAGTTCATTCAATTCTGACTGCTCTAGAGGCGCCCCCAAGTCGCCCTCCACGCAACAGGCACCCTTGCACTTTTCAAGATGACAAACAAACTGCCTTTCCTTAATATCATCTGAGATCCGTGTATTGTCAATTACAATCATTTTTCTTAGAGCAATGGGTACAAAAATAGGTCAAAAGACATTAACCTTAGGAACCCCCGAATCGGTTGTCATCGAGCCTGGAATTGCAAGGGCTATTGCTGTCACTTTAAGGGGTAGTATACTATCTTGCAAACCATGGATTATTTGGAACAACTCAATCAAGCTCAGCGAGAAGCGGTTGTGAATACCGAAGGCCCGTGTATGGTAATCGCAGGGGCTGGATCAGGCAAAACCAGGGTGCTGACCTATCGGATTGCTCATCTTATCAAGGCCAATAATGTAGATGCGTTTCGGATTATGGCCTTAACCTTTACCAACAAGGCCGCTACCGAAATGCGAAGGAGGATTGAGAAGGTTGTGGGTAGTGAGGCAAAGAACCTTTGGATGGGTACTTTCCACAGCGTCTTTGCCCGCATGCTTCGGGCTGAAGGTGGCAAGCTGGGCTACCCCAGCAATTTTTCAATTTACGACACCGATGACTCTAAATCCCTCATACGGTCCATCGTGAAAGAATTTGGCCTTGACAACAAGCTATACAGGGCCAACACCGTTCTCAATCGCATCTCGGGAGCCAAGAATCGACTTATTTCATGGCAGGAGTACAACGATAATCCCATTTTTCAGGAAGAGGATTCAGGTCATCAAAGACCGGAACTGGGTCGAATTTACAAGACATACCAGGATCGCTGTTTTAAAGCAGCGGCCATGGACTTCGATGATTTGTTATTCAACACCAATATTCTCTTTCGGGATCATATTGACGTCCTGAACAAATACCAGCAAAGATTTTATTACGTGCTGGTTGACGAATTTCAAGACACCAACGTGTCTCAGTATCTGATCACCAAGAGATTGTCGGCCGTAAGAGAAAACATTAGCGTGGTCGGAGATGATGCTCAATCGATTTACGCATTCCGTGGTGCCAACATCGAGAATATTCTAAACTTCGAAAAGGATTTTCCCGATTTAAAGATATTCCGGATGGAGCAAAACTATCGCTCCACTAAGAATATCGTAAATGCTGCTAATTCGGTCATCCATAGGAACACGGCTCAAATTAGGAAGGAAGTTTGGACTCAGAACGAGTCAGGTGAACTAATCCAATTGATCAGAGCCCATAGTGATAATGAGGAAGGCAAGTTAGTGGCCGCATCTATTTTTCAGGAGAAAGCCAATCACCAGGTAGCCAACAAGGAATTTGCCATTCTGTATCGAACCAACAGCCAGTCACGGGCTATGGAAGAGGCTTTGAGAAAGATCAACATAAAATACACGGTGGTCGGTGGACTATCTTTCTATCAACGCAGAGAGATCAAGGACTTACTAGGGTATTTGCGCTTTGTAACCAATGAAAACGACGAGCAGGCGCTTAGAAGGGTTATCAATCTGCCTAAAAGGGGAATCGGTCCTGGCGGTATCGACAAGATTGTGATCGCCGCCTTTGATCATGACATTAGCGTATGGAAGGTCATTCAAAATATAGAACAATTCATCGGTACGCGAACCTCAAGAGCTATTCGAGGGTTTGCCGACATGATCACCAATTTCAGAATTCATTTGGAGCGTTTGGATGCCTATGAGACTGCCAACTATATCGCCAAACACTCGGGGTTGATGAAAGATTTGTATGAGGACAAGACCATCGAAGGACTTAGTCGATACGAAAATGTACAAGAATTACTGAATGCCATAAAAGAATTTGTGGACAGTCCGGAAAATGAAGATAAGTCCTTAAGCTCATTTCTGCAGGAAGTATCCCTTATCACGGATATCGACGAAAATGCCAACAACCGGGTTGAGGATGACGATCAGGTAACCCTTATGACGATCCATTCGGCCAAGGGTCTGGAGTTTCGAAACCTCTATGTGGTGGGTATGGAGGAAGACCTTTTCCCCTCCCAAATGATGCTTAGCAGTCGGGCGGATCTTGAAGAAGAGCGTCGCCTGTTTTATGTAGCGATAACTCGGGCTCAGCAGAAGTTAACTCTCTCCTACGCGCTCTCCCGCTACAGATTTGGTCGATTGAAAAACTGCGAACCCAGCCGATTTATTGAGGAAATTGAACCAGACTACATACAAATCGTCACCCCACCCAATACAACCCCAGCGACCGGCTGGCAGGCAAAATACAAGCGCGATACTTTTAGTCATCTTAAAAAGGCAACCCGGCCATCTCCCAATCAGGTCAAATACCATACGCCTTCACCGGATTTCAAACCTAGTGATACAGCCGGTTTGCTTGAGGGTATGAAAGTTGAACATCCGAAATTTGGGTTTGGCAAGGTGACTAACATGGATATTCACGGTGCCAGTCGTAAGGCTAAGGTGAAATTCGATAATTTTGGGGAGAAGACATTATTACTTAGCTTTGCCAAACTGAAAATTGTAGATCCTTAAACTAAATCCGGGACGATGCTGAATGAGTACAACACCGTGAGAGACCCTCTGGTGCTGAAAGAATATGGAAGAAATGTCCAAAAGCTGGTGAATTTCATACAGGGTTTGGATGACCAGGAGAAGAAGAAGAATTACGCCCAGGCTCTGGTCGAACTGATGAAACAAATAAATCCGGTGATGAAGGACTTTTCGGCCGAGGAAAACCAAAAGCTTTGGGATGATCTTTTTATAATTTCAGATTTCAAGCTGGATGTAGAAGGCCCGTACCCGAAACCCCTTCCTGACATCCTCACGGCTCGACCAAAGCCATTGAGTTACTCCTCCCGGATAGCGAAATTTAAGCACTATGGTTATAACATGGAACTTTTGATCGAGAAGGCCATAGAGATTCAAGATCCAGATGAAAAGGAAGCGGCCGTAATCTATATTGGTCGCCTTATGCGAAGTTTCTCGAACATCTGGAATAAGGAGAATACCGACGAAGAGGTAATCATTAAGAATATCCAAAGACTGTCCAAGAATCAGCTAGATATTGACGTCGAAAAGGTTAAGGAAAACAATCTTTTTCAGCCGTTTTATAAGGAACGGGAAAGATCTCGATCTGGGGGTGGAAAAAACCGCCGATCTAGTTCAGGAAAAAGAAGGAAGAACTAAATGTCATCATTTAAAATCCATGGAGGACATAAGCTTCATGGTGAGTTGGTTCCTCAAGGGGCAAAGAATGAAGCACTTCAGGTAATCTCTGCAACCCTCGTTACTCCCGACCCTATAACGATCCACAACATTCCCGACATTCGGGATGTCAATAACCTTATTTCTCTGGTCCAATCACTGGGTTGTAAAGTGGAAAAACTTGGCTCCAATACCTACCGCTTTCAGGCCGACAACCTGAATCTCTCTTACCTCGATTCGCCTGAGATGCGACAGGGAGCGACTGAGTTACGAGGATCCATTATGTTAGTTGGGCCATTGCTTGCTCGATTTGGGACAGCCAAAATCCCCAAACCGGGAGGAGACAAAATCGGTCGAAGAAGACTGGACACTCATTTTTACGGATTGGAAAAACTTGGTGGCCGCTTTCACTACGACCAGGATCTGGAAATGTATCAAGTAAGCTCTTCCGGGCTAAAAGGAGCCTATATGCTCCTCGAGGAGGCATCCGTGACCGGAACCGCCAATATCATTATGGCCGCGGTATTAGCAGACGGTATTACGACCATATACAACGCCGCAAATGAGCCTTATGTTCAGCAGCTGTGCCAGATGCTTAATAGAATGGGGGCCCAGATATCTGGAATAGGCTCCAACCTCTTGACTATTGAAGGCGTTTCCAGCTTAAGCGGTACCGATCATACGCTGCTGCCTGATATGATCGAGGTGGGCAGCTTTATTGGGCTCGCCGCGATGACTCAATCCGAAATTATTGTCAAGAGTGTAATCTTTGAGCATCTTGGGGTTATTCCCGCCGTGTTCGGCAGACTTGGCATTCAAGTAGAACGAAAAGGTGATGATCTTCACATACCAGCACAGACTCAATACGAAATTGAGACCTTTATCGATGGATCGATTCTGACCATATCCGATGGTATTTGGCCGGCCTTTACACCGGATCTGTTAAGTGTGGCTCTGGTCGTGGCGACCCAAGCCAAGGGAACGGTCCTTATCCACCAAAAGATGTTTGAGAGCCGCCTGTTTTTTGTCGATAAGCTCATCGACATGGGCGCCCAGATCATATTATGTGATCCTCATAGGGCCACTATTATTGGATTAAATCGACAGTTTCCGCTTAGAGGTATCCAGATGACCTCACCGGACATTCGGGCCGGCATCTCTTTGCTGATTGCAGCCCTCTCCGCTGAGGGAGAAAGTACAATTGAAAATGTGGAGCAGATCGATCGGGGCTATCAATTCATCGACAAACGCCTGGGTGCTATTGGCGCCAACATTGAGCGGCTTTAAATCTGTCGACTTGGCCGACGCACTGCTCTTTTTACACCTATTCACCCTCTCCGTCCGACCCTATGAACTGGTGCTTAAAAAGCTGGTTCAATTGGATTCCAGGGAGGGCCGCTTTGAATTGAGTGGAATCGTCAAAGTGGAGGATCATATTTACGTCATCTCGGATAACCCTTGGGATCGTTATTTGTACGAGATTGGTTTAACTGAGAATTCCTTTTCTATAATAGATCAAATCGAATTGGACCCTGGTTCGAACCTCGGGCCTGGCCCCGACTTTGAGGGCGTGGACTATTGTTCGGGACTATTTTACCTGATCAATGAGAATGGCAACCAGCTTCTGTCCGTCAATACTCAAGGCGCCGTCAAACGCTTGTCCATTGATTACAGTTCGATCGATGAGGATCCCTTTGACTGGCTAGTAAATGCCGGATATGAAGGTGTGGCCCTGGACTGCGAAAACGAGATTTTGTATCTGGCGAGAGCGGCAACCTAGGTTTCTGTTAACCGTAGAACTGAAAACCCTGAGCGTCACCGGCAAATTCGATCTGGATAACGGAGCTGAGGATATTTCTGATCTGTGGTACGAGAACGGCTTTTTGTATATGCTGGAAAGGAATTCCTATCAGATTAGTAAGTTGGACGTTTCCAATATGCGAGTGATCGACCGCAGGAGCTATGGGAGGACCTGCAATCCTTCGGAAGGTAGACTATTCGAGCCCTCCGATTACGGGATGGCGGAGGCACTTCTGCTCACAAGCAATGAGATTTGGATCGGCCTGGACAATAATTCAGTTAAGATCTCAGATCATGCTCGGGCCAGGTACCAAATCTCCGGTACCAACCCGGTGATCCTTATTTTCGAGCTCCCCCCGGAGTTCTAAACGTAATTGTTAAGCATTACCGGCATGACCAGCATAAGGATATCCTCCTCATCATCCTGGGAAGAAGGCACTAGCAAACCGGCTCGATTGGGTGCCGACAATTCGAAACTTACTTCCTTGGACTGAATATTGGTGAGCATGTCAATGAGGAATTTGGCATTGAACCCAATCTCTATGTCCTCTCCATCATGTTCGCATGAGAGCCTCTCGTTGGCCTCGTTCGAGAAATCCAGATCTTCGGCCGAAATCAGAAGCTCGCTACCGGTGATTTTCAGCCGCACTTGGTGAGTGGTTTTGTTGGCGTAAATGGCGATCCGCTTGAGCGAACTCAGGAACTCCATCTTGTCAATCAACATTCTATTGTTGTTGTCTGTCGGGATCACATTTTCGTAATCAGGGAATCTCTCATCAATCAGTCGGCAGATAAGCTTTATCTGGTCGAAGCTGAAGAAGGCATTCGAGACATTGAAATCCACTTTGACAGCGGTACCTTCTCCTGGAAGACAGGATTTCAGCAGCGTCAGGGCTTTCCTAGGAATTATGATGGTGTTGCTGGAATCGGTCGCAATGTCTTTCCTTCGATATCGAATCAGCCTGTGGCCGTCCGTGGCTACAAAGGTAGAATTCTCCTCATTAATGCTCACATAGACCCCGGTCATTGCCGGCCGAAGCTCATCGTTGCTCGTTGCAAAGATCGTGTTGCCAATAGCATGTCCTAAAACCTCAGAGGACATATCCACTGAAACGCCATCTTCTACCGTTGGGACTTTCGGGAAATCAGTGGCATTCTCACCTGAGAGTTTATAGCGGCCATTGTCAGAGCTGATCTCCACACTGTAAGTCTCGATGTCAATCGAAAATGTGACCGGCTGCTCGGGCAGGTTCCTCAAGGTCTCTAGCAGGATGCGAGCTGGCACCGCAATATTTTCACTGTCTTTGGCCTCCACGTCCAATTCAGTGATCATTGATGTCTGTAAGTCGGAGGCCGTGATGGTAAGAACTCCGTCATTTATTTCGAAAAGGAAATTCTCCAAAATCGGAACCACCGGATTTGTGGATATGACCCCGTTTATAGCTGAGATTTGTTTTAGTAAAGCTGCTGACGAGACGATGAACTTCATGGAGAGGTAGGCATTTTAGGTTTAGCTTAGATTAAATCAAAGGAGGGTAAAGTTAAAAATAAAAATCAATATTGTAAGCGGGTTAATCGCTCTCACCTCCTAGCAAAATCGATCTTCGATGCCATCAACGGCTCGATTTTGGAGGGATTAAACAGAGCCATGTCCTTGTCTCCGACCATTCCCAGGTAATACGGATCTCCTTCAAGTTTTGGGTACAATTCAAGTTGATTGTTTCGGTTGGCGTTTATGTCTTCCAACTCAATCTGAATTATCGGCGCGGAGTTCTGTACCAGAGTCTGATACTGCGGGTAATCCGCTGGGTCAATAAAACCTTCGGTTGGAAATTGTTCAAAGATCTGGAGGTAGGTCATCATTTTGGTAGTGTCCAACCGATGCAGATCAGCAATTTCCAGGAAATTCTCGCGGTAGAAAATTTCGAAGTTTGCCTTGGGTTGTCCGGGAAAGGTCACCTCCACCCGTTTTACCGACCGCCATGAGCTGTTGAAAACCAGCCGATTACGCCATTGGATGGTTTTCAGGCCAAATATTGGAGCCAGATAATCGTTATAACCCGGAATTCTGACCAAGAAGGGTTGAGTTTCCTGTTCTTTAAGAAAATAGGTTCTTCGCTGGTCTTGATCTCCGGCAACTTTGAACTTGCCCACAATACGATCCTCCTGATATAACTGCACCTGGACCCCTGTGGTGTTAATCAGCTCCATCACGCCAGGAACATTTACTTTCGCGACAGCCTGGTCCACCCTGATTCTATTCAATAGTGATAGCATCAATTCAATCAAATAATGATCGCCCTGATATTGCTCATTGAGCATCCAGATGCCAGATTGTCTTTCTAGGTCTATAGCGTGGTCTTTGCCGGTTATGGTTATCCGGCTAAGCACATCAGTATTCTCGATTGTAAATCTCAATTCATCAAGGTCGGATCCTGAGCCTGCATCCAGATTCATCAAAATGGCTGCCAGGACCACCAAGCCCAGAAATATCATCAGTAGGACAAGATTTTTTTTACGCTGATCCACTTTCAAAAGCGGGTATACCTCACCCTTCTTCGGTAGCGCTTGACTATCCCGAACAATAGCAGCAGCGCTAGCGGAAATCCCAGATTCAACATTTGCCAGAATTCTTTTTCCTTTTCGATTTTAACTCGGTCCAAAGGACGAATACGCGCCACTTTTGTTCGGGCATTGATGATGCCCTGTGCGTCGGTCAGGAATGCAACCATATTGCGAATAAAGTCCTCGTTGCCATAGGTCTCTTTCGAAAACTGCTCAAAACCAAGCTGCAAAGGCCGGCCGTTGTCAACATCGATCTCGTTACGAACCAGATCTCCATCCGAGCAAACCAATATCTTTGATGGTTTTCCATGATCAGTGAATTCCGATTCTACACTACCTACCGGTAAGATGCGGTTGGCAAAAACCGAACTGAAAGAACCCTCCAACAAATAGGCCACCGGATACGGTCCCTCTTGAAAAGCACTCGGTTCGGGGGGGTCTCTGAAATCATTAAAGCTAATTCTCACCGGACTGGATACCCTCCTGGAATATCTTGACGTGAACAGCAAGGGCGTTTTGGTTATGCCGGTGGCCCTAACGGTATCAATTGTCCCTAAGAACCGACCCGAAATAGCATCCAGATTCCTGACCACCGGGTGATCCCCAAAGCGATTCAGAATCGGGTGAAACGGCCAGGACAAGAACCGGATTTGAGGCTGGTCCCCTGAAAATCCGGCTACTACGGGATATGCGCTGGAATTGAGATCCATGATCAGATCATTGTTTAGACGAACCCCATAATTAAACAGGGCTTCTTCCAGTCCGGTTTCATACGGGAATGCATAGTGACCATCTCCACCGGCGCTGTCCATGTTGACTTTAAGGGAGTTCACAAAAAAGGCTACTTTCCCGCCTCCCATAATGAATTGGTCGATTTTGTAAATGTCCAGAGGATGGAAGGGCCTGGTAGGTTTCATTACTAAGGCCAAATCGAAGCCGCTAAGGGATGAGCGGGAAGCTAGATCTACATCGTATATTTGATAGTCAGTGAAAAGAGTGTTGGTGAGACCAGCAATTTCTAAAGAATCGAGTTCGCCATGACCTCTGATTACTGCAATCCTGCCAGGGGCCGGCTTCATAAGATTTCTTACCGCAGAGGCCAGTTCGTACTCCACTCCTTCGACAGACTGATTGATCCTCTCCAAATACGGGGCGGCCCGGTTACCTTTGAAAAGCATCACTCCAACTTGTCGGCCTCCGTAGGAAACCAAAGCTCCAGGAAAAATCAGTTTTTCCGTTTTCTTGCCTTTTTCGGTCTTAATGGCGTTGGTAGGTTGAATCCCTTTTTCTCCAAGGAATTGATAAAATTCAGCGCGGGATCGTTCCGACTGGGCGAGGTCGGGATCTATGAAACGGTACTGAATAAGGTCTCCCCCGTAGTTTCTAAATTCATCCAGGGTCTCTCCGATGGCTTTTTTCAATCTTTTGAACTCTAAGGGTATATCGCCTTCCAGATAGACGTCAAAAAAGAACTCCTGATCAACAGCCTGCAGCAGCTCAATGGTCGGTTGTTTGATGGTAAAACGTTTGTCCTGGGTAAGATCCCATCGAACAAACCAAAAGCCGGCCAGCACGTTTAACAAAACCAGGAGAATCAAGCCAATCCCGAACTTTAAGAAAATCTCAAGTCTCCTGCTCCGTAGGTCTACCATCTTTTAACAATCAAAACCAGATGGGTGGTTAAGAGCATTGTAACCACTATGCTGAATAGATAAACCAAGTTGCGGGAATCAATCAAACCTTTTCCAAGCGAAGTGTAGTGGTAAAGAAGCCCTGCCTGGTCCATTTGACTGGAGAATTTGCCCCAAACATCAATGGCAGCAATGGAGCCAAAACCACTATACCAGAAAAAGCACATGAACAGGGCGATGACAAAAGCCACTATTTGATTTTCTGTGACTGAGGAGGCAAATACTCCAATGGACGTAAAAACCGCCGCTAACAGCACTAGCCCAACATAGGATCCGGCCACTGCGGCAGAGTCCAGGTTTCCGGGAGGGCTTCCCAGCTGGTAGATGCTCAGGTAATATGTAAGAGTCGGCACCAAGGCAAATAACACTAGGAGCAGACCAGCCAGGTATTTACCCAGGACAATTTGGAGATTGCTGAGTGGTTTTGTAATTAATAATTCGAGCGTGCCATCTTTGCTCTCCTCTGAAAAAGTCCTCATCGTTATAGCCGGAATCAAGAAAAGAAAAACGTAGGGCGCCAGACTAAAAAAGGTATCCATTTCGGCGAATCCATACTCCAGAACGCTCGTTTCGGGAAAAACCCAAACGAGGAGTCCCATCCCCAACAGGAACACCGCAATGACCATGTAGGCGATCAGGGAGTTGAGGTAGCTATTGATTTCTTTGAGCAGGATGGGCAACATTACCGGGTCAATTCTTGGAAAACTTCCTCCAACGATCCCTTCTGCTCCCTCAATTCCACTAGCGTTTTTTGCTTTTCAGATGCAAATTTGAAGACTAACGGCCGAATGTCCTCCCCGGTCTCAACTTTGAGTTGATATTTTCTTGGCTCGAGCGCCTTAACCTCCAGAACCCCGGTTATTGCTCCAAGCTCGGCGAGTTGAACCGGCTGGTTGAATTCCACAATTAGATTTTTAGTCCTGGCCAGACCGGGTTGCACCTGGGAAGTTAATTCGTTCAAAACCTGTTTTCCCCTACTAATAATAAGGACCCGATCGCTCAGTGTCTGCACTTCTGATAGAATGTGAGATGAGAAAATTAAGGTCTTATCCTTGGATATGTCCTTGATCAAATTCCGAATTTCTATGATCTGATTTGGGTCTAAGCCTGAAGTTGGCTCGTCCAGTATCAATACAGGTGGGTCACTGAGTAATGCCTGAGCCAGTCCAACGCGTTGCCGATATCCTTTGGACAACGATCCAAGGATCTTGTTCTGCTCTGGACCCAGACCGCAAACCTCCACGATCTCCCTTATCCTTGATCTCAATCCGACCCCTCCAAGGCCGTTTATTCTGCCGATAAATCGCAGGTATTCGTGTACGAACATCTCGAGGTACAATGGATTGTGTTCGGGCAGATAGCCAATTTGCCGGCGGGCCAATATGGAAGACACCACGACATCGTGCTTACATACCGATACCTGTCCTGCAGAAGCATGGATAACACCCGCTATGATCTTAAGGGTGGTAGACTTCCCAGCCCCATTAGGTCCCAGGAAACCTAAGATCTCCCCTGGCTTGGCCTCAAAAGAAAGGTCGTCAACAGCCAGTTGATCGCTGTACCTTTTGGTTAAGTGGCTTACAATTACGGACATCCCAATTCAGCTGAGATATGAAGCAAAGCTAGAAAGTACTGGCAATTTTAACGAAAGTGGGATGAAAAACTTGAGTCATTCCCGGCCCCGGAGCCGGGATCCTACAATGGTGGGGAACAAATGAATAGAGAACAAATGAATACATGAATTGTGAAATAGATACCTTATCCATTAACTTCCTTATCCCTTATCTTCCTTATCACTTATCCCCCTTATCTCTGTTAATCGTCTGATAGAACCTGAATCGTAAAATATTGTGCGAGGCCTGTAATCCATCGATCCCTATTTCCCTGGATTTCTGCCGTATATAGTGTAATTCCCAGCGCATTCGATCCGAGATTCTGTGGCCAAAAGCGGCATGGAGACGTTGATTGTTAACAAACGTTTCTACGGCAGCGTCTCCCCAGGTGCCGAAAAACTCCAATAGTGTCTGCAGATACCAATTCGGTTCCGGTCCGAACAATTTGAAGTTTATAGTCTCCAACCCGACCAGATACCTGGGCCGAAGATTTGAGTCGTTTTGGATGCTGTCAGCTTGATAGAAAAAGAAGCGTTGCTCAAACCGAAGCCGGTGAAGCATGAACACCGGACCAAAATTGGGCCACTTCACGTTCCCTTCCTGGAAGAGCCTGAATTCAAAGGTGTTGCTAATTGTTTCATCAAAAGAAAAAAAGGTAGCGAAGCCACCGGCGACTGAGAATACTGGATTGAACTTGTACTTTACGGTGGGCCTTATAAGGATTTGGGTCCAATTTTCATTGGAGGCGAAGCCGCGAATACCGGCATCTCCTCCCAGGGTCCTTTTCTTATGTACAGGGGCTGGAATGGCCAACGAATAGTTCATCCACAGTTGGAACTCCGCATCTTCATTTTGGGCCCGAGCCGGAGCATTTGGACCTAGCCAGAGCATAAGGAAGCAGAAAACAATTGCTTTAGCGTTCTGTCCCTTACCAGGCAGTTTGGTCTTTATGGTAGTCAAAAGATCCAAGTTGATGCCAATGGTCCAGATTTGCCCACGATAAAGATATAGTTCAAAATGAATCCCGCTTAGAGGGCCAAATTTTCCATTATTCTATCATTTATCATCCATTCAATCCTATCATTTTTTAAGCTCGAAATTATGGGTATAAAAAGATCTGCAGCCTGAAAATGTCGGTTGTTGTACGGGCTTGCCATAACATCCCTAACTGAAGACTTGAAAGCCTGCTGAACTGATAGCCACCCGCTGCATATAGTCGATTCTGGTCCAATTCCTTGGTTTGATAAATGTTAACGAAAAACTCGTTGTAAAAATTGAGAAAGTACGTGCCTGGCTCCATAGATTCATTATTGAGCGGTGTTGTGATTTGAATTCGGAACTTCATCCCGCGTAAGCCACCGTTGCTCAAGTCTATACCGATGCTCGAATCGGGTGCGATCCCAATGGTGTAACATCGCAAATTGTTGATATATCCGATTCTCAATTCCCCTTCCCTAGGGTCCTCACCAAATGGCCAAGAGTGAGCCCGTACGAAACCTAATCCCATCATGGCGTCCGGTGTGAAATTGTAATGGGCAGCAGCCCGCACCTGAACCTCGTTAAGGTTCGAGGCAACCTACCACAGACGCAACTGAGCCTCCGTAAAAACACTCCAGTGGTCTGAAAAGACGAAGGTGCCATTGTAGATTAGCCAGCTACCCAACTTGTCTTCGGAACTCTGGGCTGGGCCTGGGTGCCATAAATCCCACGATACCTAAGCACAATAACAATATCCGAAGCGCCGGGCTCAATATCAAAATCATGATTCCTAACGCAACAACCGTCAATACGCGCCTGGACCCGGTTTTCCATTTTCCGTTTTCCGTTTTTCGTTGGTCGCCATTTCAATCCATGTATCCCAATGCCTTATTTCATTGATCCACTCATCCACTCATTTCTGTAATTCACTAACAGGCTTCACCGCATATTTTTGCCTAACAGCCCCGACCTTCTTGAGAATATCCTTGGTCCGCTTTTAAGGATTCTCGTTGACGGTCTTGGTACCGTATAGCCTAGCAACGAATTACTTGAGGAATTCGTAACCCACCTTCCCAAGTTGTTCCTTTTTCTAGGTGAAAAAGGAATTACACCTCCATCTGGTCAAGAAAATTTTTCAGCTTCGTTGCGTGTACTACCCACCACATTAGTGCTATCCCGGCTCAGCGGCCGGGAATGATTCTTCTAATAACCTCCCCGGGCGACGACCCAGGATCTCCAGTTCTACCCGGTAACCCGCCGCACTTCGCTTGGGATGACAGCCTCAGCAATGGATCCAAAAGCTTGCCAAAGGCCAACCGCTATCAAAATTGATACAAGATCGCTATCGAACTCGCCTCTGGTGACATCAATGGAACAAACGACAATTTAGCGGGTTTCTCCCGGTGAAATTTTACCAGGGATTTCCCGATGAAAAACCCCATGGCCGAACCAAAGAAAATGTCTGACGCCCAGTGGGCCTGTTTATGCAAACGGGAGATAGCCGTTAACGAAGTCAGAGAGTAAACCACTGGAGGCACCCATTTGGTGTCCTTGTAAACCGTAGCCATCACCGCCGCAATTGAGAAAACCGAGGATGAATGTCCTGAAGGGAAGGAATCATTGGATTCGTAGGGGCGCTGGCGGCGGACCGTGTGTTTTAATACTTGGGTGAATAACCCGGTAATCAGGTAACTCTCCAAGCCCAACAAAGCCGCCTTCCGAGCCTTATAGTTCTTACCCACAGCCCCGAAAGCAAACAACGGGACCATAGCAGCCACCGGAAGCAGGTATCTGTCATTGCCTATGGGTTCCACCAAGGCTGCCAGGTCTCCGGTGGTTTTTGTACTATTTCCAGCGACCCATTGGTTAATGGCCTCATTAAAATTCCAGATGACCAAAGTGGCGCCAGCCACCAGGGACGCTTTGATCCAATCGGTTCTTTTCCATCGTAGAGGACTTATTAGTAGATCCTTGGTGTCGACGAGGCAATTTTTGAAGTAACCGCCATTAAACTTCGTCACGCCATATTTGACCGGGTCCCGTTTTATCCCGAGGCTTTGGGAGAAGGCAGTTGTATCTAACAGGAGGATGATCCCGACTACGGTGGGCGATATTAACCGAAATTTCAAAACTTGCTGTTTGATGTTAACGGCTGAGGTGTGCCGCTGATACCATTTGAAACCAGTGATAAAGAACCGTTCCATTTTAGCACGATTCCCGCCATGGTCGTGTGGTAGTCAAAATCCCGCAGTCCCTCCTGGAATCTCAGGAAATATTCTATTCTTTTGTTAGTCAAAGACAACTCAGCCCGGTAGACGAGAGGCTGATCGCCGTTTCCCTTGTAGCCATTGTAACCGCCAATTGAGTTGTGCACTCCTAATTTTCCTAATTGAAGGTCAGCACCCAAGCCGGCCATAAAAGCATCATTCTGACGATTCTCATCTTCATTAACCTGCCAGGCGAAGAATCCCAACATAATGTAGGGCCTGATGCTCTTGGTTGATCTGTCGGATAGAGAGTATGTCTTCCCAAATGAGGCGTCCAAAAAATAACCCGGTGCATCCGTATATCTCGCCGCCCCAAATTCACTTCCAGCGGCAGTTTTAACCATTATACGAGCCGCCATGTCAGGCCATTTGGGCTTATTCTTCAGAATCTGGACATCGAAACCAAAGTAAATGTCACCATGGGTCGTCCCTTGACCCTCATAATACTCTCCGGAAACCATCCGCCCATCCCTGATTTCTGGAGTCATTACAAAGCGCTCAAACGGAAAATAGGAGATGGTCATGGAAACAATATCTGGTGCCAGATTGAACTTTAATTCTGTAAATAAGTTTTGAGTTTTGTCCCCCGGACTAAAATGTGCCATGCCCGTCATTTCCCATGAAATTCCATTGTTTATTAACCCTGTGGAGACCTCTGGAACCGGGAGCGCATTGGGACCCATGTAACCCGGCGAGGTAATTATATATCGGCTCCAGTGCTGGCCGCCGTTATTGCAGTCAACGTTATCGCACCACCAATACCAATTAGGTTCTCCTTTGCTTTGGGAAATCGCCGGTGCGGTGATCAGCCAAAGTATTAAGATTAATGGGTTTCTCATGGTCATTGGTTTGAAATCAATTCTTTGATGATTTGGGTCATTCTAGGCTCAGCAACAGCAGCGGCTTCGATAACCTCCTCGATTCGCACTTTATGAAATTTACCTGGTACACCCAGATCGGTTATCACTGAAATTGCAAAGCAGGAAAGACCCATGTGCCGAGCCACTATGTTTTCTGGTACCGTAGACATTCCTACGGCGTCCGCGCCTATAATCCTGAGATATAGGTATTCGGCTTTGGTCTCAAGATTTGGTCCGGGTACACTGACGTACACCCCATTGTGGCAGCGTATCCCTTGACTCTTGGCAACTTCCTTGGCCTGTTCAATTAGCTTCTTGTCGTAAGCGTCGGACATATCCGGGAATCTAAGTCCTATATCGTCTTCGTTTTTGCCTGTTAATGGGTTTTCAGGAAGTAGGTTGATGTGATCCTCAATTATCATCAAATCGGAAACTTGGTACTCCGGGTTCAAACCCCCGGCTGCATTTGAAATAAAGAGCTTCTTGATTCCCAGGTACTTTAGCACTCTCACCGGAAAAGTTACCTGATGCATTGTATAACCCTCATAGTAATGGAACCGACCTTGCATTGCCGCCACGGGTCTCCCATTTAGTTGGCCCATCAGGAGGCGACCATGGTGGGTTTCGACAGTCGAAAGGGGAAAATGGGGTATATCCTCGTACTCGATAATCGTATCTATCTCAATTTCCCTGGCTAAGCCGCCCAACCCGGTACCCAGGATAATTCCGAATTCAGGGGGTTCAGGGTGGCGCGCCTGTACAAACGAAGTGCTTTCTTGAATCTGTGCGAGCATAATGGTTGAATTAAAAGGCAGCTTAAAATAGGGCTTTTTTGTTTTAGAAGAAAAGGGGGTAGGGATACGGATGGATATGAAGTTGTTATGAGGTTGAAATGGACTGAATCAATGGATATGAAATTGATTAAGGGATTATAAATAGAAAAACTAGCGCAAGTGTTCAGACTTGTGCGGTCTGCCATCTCATCTTGTAGCTAACCAATGAACTCGATGTCAATCAGGCCTGCCTTTCCTTCATAGCTTCCAGCGCTACTATAAGTCCAAGCTATGGGATCATTCACAAAACCTGCTACCACCGGGTTATTGTGAATATAATCCATTTTTTGGTCCATCATATGATTGGAACCAAGTTCAATCGGATGATAATGTTGTTGCCACAATTGATATTACCGGTTATTGGAATTTCTTCTGCCATTGCGGCTGAAGACATCCAGAATCCAGTCCCTTCTACTTTCAATTCCACTTGAGTTTATTTCCTCCAAAATCTTTACCGCTGTGTATTTCTTTAGATCCCTAACCAAGTCTGGTATTGAGTGACCATCCTTAGCTGAAATGATCATATGGACGTGGTTAGTCATTATGCAGTAGGCGTAAATTATTAGGCCTTTACGACTTTGGCAGAATTTGAAACTATCAATCATAATGTCCCGGTAGATGTTCCGGGTGAAGACATCAATCCACTCAACTATAGTAAAAGTGACAAAATACAAAGCATCGCTATTTCTGACTTTATACTTTCTGCTCATGGCCTCAGCTTGGAGAGTTTTCTATTAATTGCACTGTCCGGGGTAATTGTTACCCATAAACGGCCAGAAAATATGTGGATTGGGCCAAGGTTGAAAATAAAGGTGGGTCCAAGGCGGGTCCTAGTCTGAAGACTTGAATCAGTTGGAGATATGAGGATGGCGGAAGAAGAAAAGAAAGCTCAAGAGCCAAAAGCGAAAGGCGAAAAGCCAAAGGCCAACAGCGAACCGCCAACCGCGAATAGCACCGCGACAACAAAAAGGGCCACAGCCGCACAAAACCATGAGCCCTGAATTCTAGACTAGGAAGTCTGGTTCTAGGAACTTAATCCACATTGTCGTGGAGAAATTTGTTATTCCCCAGTATCTGATTCTCATCGTTCAGATTGTAACGCGAGATGTTGTTCTCCGATGACAGAGGAACATCCTGAAGGCGCACTTTTTTTCTCAAATATGCGGGTACCTCGAGTTTCTCCTTGAAATCATCTGAATTCACAGGTTGGGCCTTAAGTCCTTGAAGCCTCTTGATCCTTTCCTGAGCCTGTTTTTGAAGCTCGGTCCTTTTGGTATTGATATCTTTCTCTTCAAAGTTAACCACCTGGGGCGATTCGGTATCAGATTCAACCTCGGGTTCTACTGGATTGTCTTCACCAAGATCGTAATCCTGATCGAGTTCAAAGAATTCCTTAGAGTCGTCTGGCTCCTCCTGAGGCGCAGGATCAGGAGCTTGGAAACTATAGAATCTTTCGGGCTCCTCTTTGCTATCTTCCGGAATGGGATTCTCGGTTAACTCTTCCCGCTTACCCTCGAAAAGGGCAATTTGCTTACTCGTTTCCAAATCAAAGACCTTGAGGTCATCCTTGGACCCCACGGACTCCGAGCTGTCACCAAATCCGGTAGCAATCACCGTTACTCTTATCGACTGTTCCAGTGATAGGTCAACGCCGTGACCGAAGATAACTTCCGCATCTTCGCCCGCAATCTGCTGAATAAATTCAGTGATTTCAGAAAGCTCATCCATTTGTAATTCGGCCTGTTCCCCAGATACGATTGACAACAAAATCTTATCGGCGCCATGAATGTTTCTATTATTTAATAATGGAGAAGAAATGGCCTCTTCAGCTGCACGGAGCGCTCGGTTCTCTCCTTCAGTTTGGGCCGTGCCCATGACCGCTGCTCCGGATTCGACCATTACCGTTTTTACGTCTTCGAAATCCACATTAACATAACCGGGAACGGTAATAATTTCTGCGATCCCTTTGGCAGCAGTTGTAAGAACGTTATCAGCCTGGGCAAAAGCGGTACTTATGGAAAGATTTCCATATACCTCCCTTAGCTTGTCATTCAGGATCACCAGAACCGTGTCGCAGCACTCCTTTAGCTCCCGCAGCCCCATTTCAGCCTGGATCATCTTTTTCTTCCCTTCGAATGCAAAGGGCATGGTAACGATACCAACTGTCAGAATGTCCATTTCATGCGCAACTTTTGCGATGACTGGAGCCGCTCCGGTGCCTGTTCCCCCTCCCATTCCGGCCGTGACGAAAACCATTCGAGTATCTTCCTGCAGCAACTCTCTTATGTCCTCTTTGCTTTCGAGAGCTGCATTCTTACCCTTTTCTGGATTGGCCCCGGCACCTAACCCTCCGGTCAGATTCATGCCAATTTGTAAACGACTGGGAACAGGACTACTGTGCAATGCCTGGAGATCGGTGTTGCATACAATAAACTCAACATCTTTGATCCCCTGATTGTACATATGATTGACAGCATTGCTGCCACCACCGCCTACGCCCATCACCTTGATGATGGATTTGTGATGTGTGGGTAGGTCAAATTTGTACGTATTCTCTTCCATGATTACGTGGATTAGTTTCTCAAATCAATTGGTTAGCAGTTTGTAAATAGGTCTAGTAATTTTCTTTCTCTTCTAAGTCATCTATCAAAAGGCCCTTGGTTTTGTCAAGCATCCTTTTGAAGAAATCATTTTGGCTCAAAACTGACTTCTTACCCTTCGACTCCTGTCCTGCCGCCTTGACTTCCGTATAATGATTTTCGCGCTCGTCCAAAGCTCTGAAGCCCGAAAGGACCAGGCCTACGGTGGTGGCGAACATAGGGCTCTTTACCAATTCCACCTTGCTCTTGCCTAAGTGTTCATTGGGATAACCAACCCGGGTGTCCATCCCGGTCATATATTCAAACAACTGCTTCACCCCATTTAATTGGGAGCCTCCCCCAGTGACTACAATGCCACCGGCCAGCTTGTTCTCAAATCCGCTTGTGATGATTTCGGTATGCACCAGTTCGATGATCTCGTGCATCCGGGCCTCAATTATATGAGCCAGGTTCTTCACAGAAATCTCCTTCGGAGTCCGATTTCTTAGGCCAGGTATAGAGACAATTTCATTGGGACTCGCCTCCTCGGCGATTGCGCGACCAAATTTCGTCTTCAATAGTTCTGCCTGATGTTGCATTACCATGCAGCCCTGCTTGATGTCCATGGTTATGATATTTCCGCCAAAAGGAATGACAGCCGTGTGCCGGATGATATTGTCGTAGAAGATCGCGATATCGGTCGTTCCGCCGCCAATATCTACAAGGCAGACGCCTGCCTCTTTCTCCTCATCGCTCAAGACCGCCAAAGACGAGGCCAAGGGTTCCAAAACCAAATTCTCAATTTCAAGCCCGGCCCGTCGAACGCATTTGTTTACATTACTAATAGCATTCGTTTGAGCCGTGATGATATGGAAGTCGGCCTCCAATTTTATCCCTGACATGCCAACAGGATCTTTAATGCCGTCCTCGTAATCCACGATGTAATCTTGTGGCATGACATGAATTATCTCACTACCCGGAGGGATTACTATTCTGTACATGTCGTTGGTCAGGCGACTGACATCTTCGATCGTGATTTCGTCCTCATTCGAATCACGCGTGATGCTTCCGTGGTGAATAGAACTTTTGATGTGTTGACCGGCAATCCCCACATTGACCACTCGGATATCTATACCGGCCTGTTCTTCGGCCTCTTTAACGGCTTTTTCAATGGCACCGATCGTCTTATCAATGTTAGTGACAATGCCTCGAATTACGCCATCGGAAACGGCCTTTCCCATCCCTAGAACCTCCAGCTTTCCGAAATCATTTTTGCGCCCGGCAATGGCACAAATTTTGGTGGTTCCTATGTCCAACCCGACTACAATTTTGTCATCTTGCATGGCTTTAGAGTTTATTCACAAACGATTTGACTATGATATTTTAAGTTTACTGTTGTATAGTGGTTCCAACCTTTATGGGGAAGGATCTGACCATAAAAAATCTTAAGCTTCTCAAATTTTTCCTCTATATCCTCAGCCTGCCCAAAAAGAACAACCTGCTTGGTAACCTGAGGATGTACTAGGATATCTCCACTCCTGTCGATTTCCAGTCCCGCAATTTGGGCCTTCCAGAATGGGTCTTTATTTATGAATTTCAAAAGATCGAAAACCTTGGCTCCGTATGGAGAATCGGGCAAATGCGTTTGGACCAATTGACCCGCCATCTCACCACCGACCATGGTTACCCGGGAGGTAAAATGCTCGGACACCGGTAAAATCTCCCCCTCAGCACTTACGTAAACATGCGGGCCATCCACCGGAGTTATTCTGGCGATTGGCGTCTGCTGATAAACATCTACGAGCAGTCTACCCTCAAGGTCTTTGTATACGTCAGCTTTCCTGATGAATTTATGGGTTAGCAATTCCTTTTCAATATCCTTGAGATTAATTTCACGCCACCAACTTCCCAATAGATTTCTGGACCCTCCCTGTGTTATTTGGAACATGATCTCTTCCCTACCGACAAAATAGTTGTCATACTGACTGTCGATGTCAATGACGATCTCCTGGCAGGTTTTATCCAACTGCTTGTTTTCCACAAATCCAATGGCGGAAATAAAAACAGCGGCCGGTAGAGTCGGGGCTAGTAAGCTTAATATGTCTTTACCCTTTATCATTTCACCTGTGGTTCGATGATGTTTTTTATGGGGATGATTACTTCATCTATGTTTCCTGCTCCAATCGTTAACAATACTTCAATAGATCTGCCGCTAATCTCCTGTAGCAGGTGATCCCGGGTACAGATCATTTTGTTGCGAAGATCCACCTTATCAAGGATCAATTTGGAGGTTACACCGGGAATTGGTTTTTCCCGTGCGGGGTAAATATCCAGAAGGATCAACTCATCCGCCAAGCTCAAACTTTCAGCGAAATCCCAGGCAAAATCCTGGGTTCGTGAATACAAGTGAGGCTGAAAGATGGCGGTGATTTTCCTACCAGGATATAACGCTCTGACCGAAGTCAACACGGCGGAAACCTCATTGGGGTGATGGGCATAATCGTCAATAAAAACCAGATTTCTGGACTTGATGACATATTCGAACCTTCTCTTAACCCCTTGGTAGGTGCCAATAGCATGTTGCACTTTTTCAGGGGAGACTCCCAATTCAAGGGCAACCGATGCGGCGGCAAGGGCATTCTCGACATTATGATATCCGGGAACGTTTAGCCCAACATCGCTAACGATCCGGTCCCGGAAAATAATATCGAATACAAACGATGATGTTTTGATCCTAACATTTTGCGCCCGAACGTCACCTTTCTCAAGAGAGTAACGAGTAGTCAAATTTTCGCCGGACTCGAGTAGTTCGGTGGCAATTTTTTCCTGGATAAATAATTGACGTTTATCAGAAACCCCTTGGAGAAATTCCCTGAATGAGTCAAGCATGCTCTCGCGATCCCCATAGATATCGAGGTGATCGGAATCAACCGAGGTGACTACCGCCATATCCGGATGAAGTGCAAGAAAGGATCGATCGAATTCATCGGCTTCGACCACAGCCAGCGCATCTTCACGATCCGGGTCGTTCAGAATTAGGTTCGATCCATAGTTAAAAGAAATACCTCCTAAAAAGGCCAGAACGTTGCGATTGGATTCCTTGAGGATATGGGCGATCATCGAGCAAGTGGTAGTCTTACCGTGAGTCCCTGCGACAGCAATGGTGAACATGCCCTCGGTTATGGAACCGAGCACCTGTGATCTTTTCCTGATCTGAAATCCTCCTTTCTTTAGGTGGATAAACTCTTTGTGATCCTCTGGTATGGCGGGAGTATAGACGACGAGGGCTCCATTTCTATCGTTCAATATCTCAGATGGAATCTTAGCCACGCTATCCTCAAAGTGAACGGAGATTCCCTCCTGCATTAGTTGATCTGTTAACAGAGTGGAGGTCTTATCATATCCCCAAACCGTGCAGCCCTGACGATTGAACCATCTTGCCAGCGCGCTCATTCCAATACCTCCGATACCGATGAAATAGGCTATATGTACCTGATCCAATTTCATTGAATGATGTTTATTATCTCCTGGGCGATATCGCGAGCCGCATTAGGCCGCGCCAATTTCCCAATGTTTTCGCCCAGTTCAGCTTGCTTGTCGGTATTGTCTATTAGTCTCAAAGCCTCGATTACCAGCCGCTGGCTGGCTTCAGAATCCGGTACCATCAATGCCGCATTTTGGTCGACCAGATTTTGAGCATTTCGGGTCTGATGATCCTCGGCAACATTTGGAGAAGGCACAAAAATTGCCGGTTTTCGAGCTATCGCCAATTCGGAAATAGACAAAGCTCCGGCTCTTGACACTACCACATCCGCGGCCGCGTAAGCGAAATCCATTTCTTTCAGGAATCGCAAAACCCGGATGTCATCTAAATTCAGACCCTTAGTCCTTTCCTGGAACTCCTCGAAATACAAGTCCCCGGTTTGCCAGATCATCTGAACCCTCCGATCTATCACATGGTTTATTCCCGACAGGATACTCTCGTTCATGGTGCGCGCCCCCAGGCTTCCCCCTATTACAAGAATTGTTTTTCGTTGATGATCCAATTTGAAGAACCGTATGGCACGCTCTATTTTTTGACCCAGGTCAACCAAATCTTGTCTCACCGGATTTCCGGTTAATTTCAGACGCTCTTTGGGAAAATAGTTCTCCATTCGATCGTGTGCCACACAAATGGAATCTACTTTTTTGCCCAACAGCTTGTTCGTAAGACCAGCGTAACTGTTCTGCTCTTGAATCAAAGTTGGATGCCCCCTTTGAGTTGCCATGTAGAGCAATGGCCCACTGGCAAAGCCTCCCACGCCTACAACCGCATCAGGTTTGAAGCGCTTAAGGATGCCCCCAGACCTGATGAGGCTGGTGATCAGCTTAAGTGGAAAAATCAAATTGTCGACAGTGAGCCTTCGTTGAATTCCACTTATCCAAAGGGCTTCTATTTCGTATCCCGCTTCCGGTACCTTTTTCATCTCCATCCGATCCCTGGCACCGACGAACAGGATTGAAGTTTCCGGATCCAATTCCTTGAGAGCGTCAGCAATTGCGATAGCCGGATATATATGTCCTCCGGTGCCGCCTCCGCTGATTATGATCCGATATGGTTTGTTAGTTTTCAGTTTAACATTTATTTACTCAGGCCGCCTTTGGCAAGTTTTGGAGTTCGGATTGGGTCATAGCGTTCTCATCAACTTCTCCCCGGCTTACGCTCAGCACGATGCCTATCGCAATCCCGGCAAACAGCTGGGAAGTTCCTCCCATACTTACCAATGGAAGAGTCAGCCCGGTAATCGGACCTAATCCGGCAGCAACGCCCATATTGATAATCCCCTGCAAAACGAGGGCAAAACTTAGACCGGTCGATAATAAACCGCCGAACGCCCTTTCACTGTTGGCCGCGGCTCTCAATCCGCGATATAGCAAGCCCATATACAGGAAGATTACCAAGACACCACCGATCAAGCCGTATTCCTCTATGATAATTGAGTAAATGAAATCCGAATAGGGATGAGGTAAGAAGTTTCTTTGATCACTTTTGCCAGGGCCCTTGCCAGTAATGCCCCCGGTGGCGATCGCGATGTATGATTGTTCAGCCTGAAAGGGAATATCTTTTTCATCAAGGAAACTTTCCACTCGATTAAGCACTGTTTGTCCTCTCTGACCCACCGAGATGGCAATCATACCCGCCAACACGCCTACCACCAGCAACATCACCAGATACATTAAGGGGACACGACCGATGAACATCAGAAGCATGCAGGTTGCAAACAGCAGGACCGCAGTAGAAAAATCGGTAAGCGCTATCAATCCACTGATCACCCCAATCCATAAAAGCATAGGCATAAACGATTCCTTGAAATCTTCAATGTTCTGCTGCCGTTTGGCCAACATGCTGGCCAAACTGGAAATCAGCGCCAATTTGGCAAAGTCGGAAGGCTGAAACGCCTGATTGATTAAAGGAATGGTGATCCAACGGGATGCCTCATGGACACTAACTCCGAACTTATAGGTCAAGAGCAACAAGGGGACCGAAACCCAAAGCGCGATCCTTGCTAGCTTTGAGTAATAGCGATAGTCGATCTTGTGCGCGACCCACATTGCCATCAAACTTAACAAGACCAGGGAAGTGTGCTTGAACAGGTAATGTTCGGTATTGCCACCCATCCATTTGTAGGCCAATGTTCCTGTCGCGCTATAAACGACCAGGACACTTAATATTGATAATGCCAGCACGATGATCCAGATTACCGGATCTCCCTTGACGTGTTTTTCAGCCCAAATTTTGATCATAGCACTAGAATCTTATTATTCTCAATTCTATGTCTCATAATCCTGATCTCTTCCTTGTATTGATCTCCCCTGTCTTCGTAATTATCAAACAGGTCGAAACTTGCGCAAGCCGGCGACAACAATACCACTTCTCCTGATTCGGCCAGCGAATAAGCCAAACCCACAGCTTCGCCCATGCTCTGAGTCTCAAATATGTCGCTGATCAAGTGTTGGAACGCCAATTTTAGCGCCGTATTATCCTTGCCCAGGCAGATCAGAGTCTTTACATTTTCAAGAGCCAATCCCTTAAGGATATCGTAGTTGTTCCCTTTGTCCACTCCACCAGCAATCCAAATAATCGGTTGGTGATATGCCCCTAACGCATAGTATGTGGAATCCACGTTGGTCGCCTTGGAATCATTTATAAAACGAATGTCATTTATCTCTTCCACCAACTCAAGTCGGTGGGGTGCATTGCTGAATTTCCTTAAGTCCTTGGCCATCTTCTCCGAACTCAACTGGTGTAATAAACCGGTCATAATCGAAGCCATAGTGTTTACCAAATTATGTCTTCCTTTCAGTCTCAGGACGTCCGTAGGGATTGAAACATCTGAAGAGCTCCCTCCTTCCAGGCTAAACACCAACTCCCCTTCACTCAGGAAAGCACCATTTTCAACCGGACCAATCAGCGATATGGGATGAAGAACCGGCTGGGCTTCTCGTTTTGCCAACTCGGACGAAATAATTGGATCGTCCTTAAAATAGATAAAGCCGTCACCGGGGCCCATGTTGTTTAGAATTGTAAACTTAGACGCCACATAGTTCTGTAAATTATTTTCGTATCGATCCAAATGATCTGGCGTTATGTTCAGTAAAATTCCCAAATCCGACCTAAAATCGACCATTCCGTCCCACTGAAAACTTGAGACCTCCAAGACATAGATCTCGCGGCGATCCTGGTAAATTTTACGAGCAAAACTATTGCCCACATTTCCAGCCATGGCGACATTCAAACCGCCCTCTGCAAGAAGGTGATGGGTAAGTAATGTGGTCGTGGTTTTACCGTTGGTCCCGGTGATGCTGATTATTTTTCCTTCACAATAATGGTAGGCAAATTCAAGTTCGGATATCATAGGAATTTTGGACTCCCCGACCGCGGAAACAATGGGTGCCGATTCTGGAATTCCGGGGCTTTTAATGATCCGGCTGGCATTGAGGACCAGGGACTCCGTATGGTGGTTTTCCTCAAATTGGATTCCATGCTGAACAAGCTCGGTACGATAAGAATCGGATATTCTGCCCCCATCGGATACGAAAACATCGAACCCCTTGGACTTAGCCAAAATTGCCGCGCCAACACCACTTTCTCCCGCCCCCAAAATTGAAATTCGATTCATGCTTATCTAAGTTTTAATGTTGCCAACGTAAAAATTCCCAGGAGAACTCCGACAACCCAAAAACGTATTACAATCTTGGATTCATGCAGCCCTTTCTTCTGATAGTGATGATGCAAGGGCGCCATTAAAAACACTCTTAGTCCATTTCCAAATTTCCTTTTGGTATACCTGAAGTAGGCAACTTGTATTATTACCGAAAGGCTTTCAATCAGAAAGACTCCGCACAGAATTGGAATTAGCAATTCCTTTCGAATTGAGATTGCAAGAACCGCAATGATACCCCCCAGTGCCAAGCTCCCGGTATCACCCATGAAAACCTGTGCCGGGTAGGAATTGTACCATAGAAACCCGATGCAAGCGCCTACCAAAGCGGTGCAAAACACTACCAACTCTCCGCTGTTGGGAATAAACATGATGTTTAGGTAGTTACTAAAGTCAACACGACCCGATACATAGGCGAAAATTGCCAGTGTGAGGGCTATTATAGCCGATGTCCCGGCTGCCAAGCCGTCCAATCCGTCGGTAATATTGGCTCCATTGGATACGGCCGACACGATAAATATTACAATTAGAACATAGATGATCCAGGTAAAGTCAGAGGATAGAAACGGAAGGATCTTGCTGTAATCGGCCTCATTATTTTTGAAGAACGGAATTGTAGTCTTGGTTGATTTGATATCCCGATAACTGTTAAATTGCTCCACCTTAGAAACTCCCGGTTCCGGGGCAACCTGAGCGTCAAAATCACGGATAACCACATCGCTATGGAAATACAAAGTGAGTCCTACAATGAGGCCCAGGCCTATCTGGCCAAAAATCTTGAATTTGCCGTGCAGCCCTTGCTTATCCTTTCTGAATATTTTTAGATAGTCATCGATAAAACCAATTATGCCAATCCAGATGGTTGTGACCAACATCAGCATGATGTACACATTATCTATTTGAGCAAAAAGCAGAGTAGGTACAACGATCGCGGATATGAGCAGGATACCGCCCATAGTGGGCGTCCCCTTCTTTTCCATTTGTCCTGCTAATCCCAAATCCCGAATTTCTTCTCCCAATTGTTTCTTTTGTAAATATTTGATAACCCTTTTTCCAAAGGTCACGGTGATAAGCAACGATACGATCACCGCCATTCCGGATCGAAAGGAGATGTACTGAAATACGCCAGCACCTATCAGGTCAAATTCGCGATCCAAAAAATCAAATAGGTGATAAAACATATTTGGTTCTAGTTCTTGGAAAGTTTAAGCATCTCCAAAAGTACCTGTCGATCATCAAAAGGATATTTCTGTCCCTTGATCTCCTGATACGCTTCGTGGCCCCTGCCAGCAACCAATATGATATCGTGATTGGTTGCTAAGGCGCATGCTGTTTTGATGGCCTCTTTGCGATCGGAGATCGAAATCGCCTTTTTAGACTGTACCGGGCTAATTCCCTTCCTCATTTCATCTATGATGTCTTCAGGCTTTTCATCCCTTGGATTATCAGATGTTAAGATCACCTGATCTGAATTTTCGCAGGCTATTTGGGCCATCAACGGCCTTTTCGCCCGATCTCGATTGCCTCCGCAACCTACCACCGTGATCAGTTTTTCATTGCCGGACCTAACACCCTTAATTGCGCCCAGAACTTTTTTCAAAGCATCCGGTGTGTGCGCATAATCAATGATGCCAATTACCTTTGAATCAATTGTAACTTGCTCAAATCTTCCCGGAGCCGTCCCGGCTTCCGATAAAGAAGTCAGGACCTCATGATCATCTTCACCTAAAAGGCGCGCAGTGGCATAGGCGGCTAGTAGATTATAGGCATTGAAATCCCCAACCAGCTTGAACCAAACAATATTCTGATTTATCTCCAGTTCAGTTCCCATGAGAGTATGAGACAGCATCTTTGCCTTGAAATCTCCAATCGACTTCAGGGTGTAGGTATACTTTTTAGCCTTGGAATTTTGGGTCATTATTTGCCCGCGCTTGTCGTCTTTATTGACCAGTGCAAACGAATTCGAGGGTAGACCGTCAAATAATGACTTCTTGATAGCAATATATTCGTCAAATGAGCCATGGTAGTCAAGGTGGTCGTGGGTGATATTAGTAAATACGGCTCCTTCGAAGCTCAACCCGGCGATGCGGTGTTGCGCAAGGGCGTGGGAGCTCACTTCCATGAAACAGTGAGTACAGCCCCTGTTGACCATCTGCTGCAAGAGCTTGTTCAGCTGCAGGGCGTCAGGCGTGGTATAATCAGACTCGATCACCTGGTCATTGATTCGGTTTTCAACCGTGCTGATAAGCCCCGAGTTGTACCCAAGATTCAGGTGGACATGCTGCAATAGTGTAGCGGTGGTGGTTTTTCCGTTAGTTCCGGTAATTCCAACCAATCGGAGCTTGGTTGAAGGATTCCCAAAAAAGTTGGAGGATACAATTCCCAGAGTTTTGGCTGAATTCTCTACCGTTACATAGGCAATTTGGTGTTTCATGGAAGAGGGCTCTGCCTGACACACGACAGCTATTGCGCCATTCTCAATGGCCTGCCCGATGTACTCATGCCCATCTACCTGCAAGCCCTTAACAGCCACAAAAAGGTGGCCCGGCTTAACTTTTCGGGAATCAAATGAAATGCCGTTGATCTTGGCACTCATATCTCCCGATACACTGGTCGGTGAAGCCTTGTAAAGTAAATCCTTCAATAGCGACATTAGCCCAATTCAATTCTTATTCTTCTGCCACGGGGTGCTCTGCTCCCGGGTCTTAGCGATTGTTTTCTAACTCTACCCAGGCCGTCAAAGTCTACCCGAAGACCCTTATTTTCAAGTAGGTAAATCGCGTCTTTCAAAGTCATCCCCGTCACGTCGGGAACAAGATTTGCGTATTGCTTATTGCTGATCCAGAATACAGTGTCTTCCTTGGTTCGGGTTTTCACCCAATCATCGTGGTCCACTGCGGTATTGAGTACATTCAACTGCTTGCATATAAGCTCCAGGTCGGGTCTAAAACCGGACCTGATTGTTGGATATACTCCAGCCTGAGCCGGAACTGGTTCAAATTCAATGTGCATTTCATAGTCACTGGTGTAAATTCTATCAGCAATTTCTCTGAAAACAGGTGCGGCGACGTCGCTTCCGTATTGGTAATAACCTTTAGGATTGTCGATTACCACGATGCAACTGAACCTCGGGTTCTCAGCGGGAAAGTACCCGACAAAGGAGGTGTAATACTTATTGGAATATCGACCGTTTACTATTTTCTGAGCCGTCCCGGTCTTGCCAGCGATAGTATAATATTCATTTTGAATTTGTCGCGCGGTTCCTTTCTCCACCACTCCGCGCAGCATGATCTTGACTTTTTCCAGGGTTTTTTGAGAACATATTTGCCGACGCAGGACTTTAGTTTTATAGGTCTCCACCGTTCGATCCGCCTGGCGTACGTGTTTGACTATAATCGGACGAATCATTTGCCCATTATTTGCTACAGCGTTATAAAAGGCCAAAGTGTGCAAGGGAGAAATTTTTAACTCGTATCCGTGGGACATCCAGGGCAAGGTCAATCCGCTCCAGCTGGAATCCGAGGGATCCTTGATAAAAGGTTTTCCCTCCCCGATCATATGAAAGCCCAATGGGTCAGCAAGGCCCATCGACTTCAAATTGTCGATGTAATCCTGTGGCCTATCACCAAAATGCTCAACTACCATCTTGGCGATTCCTATGTTAGAGGATTTCTCAAATACCTGTTGAACTGTTAGGGTGCCGAATCCGCCCTCCTCATGGTCTCGCATGGTGGTATTGTGAAACTTGAATTCACCGTTTCCTGTTTCTATCGAATCGGTGAGTTCAATATGGGAATCTTCCAACAGGGCAACCATTGAGGCAAGCTTAAATGTAGATCCAGGTTCTCTTACGCCCTGGCTTCCAACTGCATAGTTGTAAATCTCCCGGTATCCCCCGTTTCCATCCCTACTCAAATTGGACAGCGCCCTTATTTCGCCGGTTTTCACCTCCATAACAGCAACTGATCCATAATCTGCCCGGTGAAGCATCAGGGCCTTGAGCAGGGCCGATTCTGCCAGGTCCTGGAGGTTCACGTCAATGGTCGTTTCAATGTCCAGTCCCTGAACCGGCCTGATTTCGGAATCATCATAAACGGGCTTCCAATTACCACCAGCCATCTTCCGAAACAATGCCCGGCCATCGCTACCGGACAATAGGCGGTTAAAACTGTATTCAAGGCCAGCCCCAAAATTGTTTTCATTGATATACCCAATTGTCCGCGATCCCAGATACGAAAATGGTCTTAATCTCTTTTCAACCTTTTCGAAAATTACTCCACCCCCAAGGCGACCCTCCCGAAATAAGGGCCATCGCTCCATTTCTTTTTTTTGCTGGTACCCAATTCTTGTTTTGTTCAGTATCAGGTACTGTCTACCAGCAAGTCGGGCGTCGTTTATTCGACGGTGATAGAATTGCTCACTTTGATCCTTGAAGTGGTGGGAGAGCAAGTATGATAATGAGTCCAGGTTCTGGTCAAAGACATCCACTCCGGCCACTGTTGGATCGAAGGCCACTCGATAAAAGGGTACCGAGGTAGCCAACAGGCTGCCATTGTTGGAATATATATTTCCCCGGGTTGCCTTAACCTTACGGTATTTCAAAGTAATATTCTTGGAAATCTGTCGCCACTTGGAGCCCTCAACCAATTGGATCGAAATTATCCGGTATACAATCCCCAGAGAAAAAATGAATATTACCAGAAAGGCGACCCGAACCCTGAGAAGTATGGATTTCTTATGTTTCAATTGTCTTTGGTGATTTTGAATGGGGGTACCAGACTTTGACTCAAACCCATCGATTCGACCTTTTTGGATACTTCCGATTGTTTACTATCGAACATATAATCGGCTTTCAATGTGGTATAATCGGCTCTGAGATTATCAACCTCCACTTGTAACCTGTCTATTTCCCTAATTGTCCTCTCAGCATAATGATTGTTGCCAATGTAGACTATGCCCAAAAAGCAGACGTACAGGACGTGGGGCAAATACTTTAATGGCAAGCCGTCTTCAATCCATGGATTTACATTCAGGTGATTTTCAATAAAGGTGAAGAACGATGTTCTCTCCTCTGGGTCCTGATCGATATTGAATAAATTATTTGACACGATCACATTGATTTTGTCTAAGTCTTTTCTGCCACTCTGAGTTTAGCGCTTCGAGCCCTTGAGTTTTTTCGGGTCTCTTCCTCCGTGGGAATCACAGGCTTTCTGGTAATCGGGATCATGGGCCGGATCAGGTTGCCGTAAAAATCCTTAATAACCTCTCCTTTTATATTTCCCATGCGCATATAGTTCTTTACCAGTCGGTCTTCCAAAGACTGATAGGAAATCACCACTAGTCGGCCCCCTTTGTTGAGCACATGGCCGGTTTGTGGGAGCATTTCCTCCAAGGATTTCAGTTCCTGATTCACTTCGATCCTAAGGGATTGAAAGACCTGGGCAAAATATTTGTTCACCCGGCCACGGGGAGCCAGGGATGACAGCAGCTTCTTAAACTCAGATCCTGTTTTGATGGCTTGCGTGCTCCTGGATTGGATAATTACCTTGGACAGCGTAACGGCATTCCTGATCTCTCCGTAATTGGAAAAAACTTTCTGCAGACCTTCCTTGGGGTATTCATTTAATATCTTGGAAGCCGTCAAGTCCCCCTTTTGATCCATGCGCATGTCGAGAGGACCGTCCCAGCGAGTAGAAAAACCCCTTTTCGCCACGTCAATCTGATGGGACGACACGCCGAGGTCGGCTAGAATCCCATCAACGTATTGGTGGCCCTTCAGATTTAGGTAACTTTGCATGTGCCTATAATTGGCGCTTATAAACAAGAAAGACTTAGTAGGGAATTGGCCAGCACTTTGCAATGCTGCAGGGTCCCTGTCGAATCCTATTAGTGTCCCTTTTTTCAGCCTTTTCATTATTTCCTTTGAATGACCCCCGCCACCAAAGGTCAAATCAACATATACACCATTATCCTTAATATTTAACCCATCTAAACACTCAGTCATCATTACCGGCTCGTGGTAACTCATCGGGGGTCATTCACTCCTTTAAGTACTTCTGCGCCAACCTGGAGAATTCGTCCTGATCCTTGATCAGAAAGTCCTCATATAGTGTGGCATTCCAAATTTCAACTCGGTTGCCCATCCCAACCATAACTACATCTTTTTCCAGTTGAGCATGCTTGATCATGGGTTTGGGAATTAAGAACCTTCCCATATTGTCCAATTCAACTATGGTATTCCCTCGAAAGAAATTCCGTTGTAACGATCTGAATTCCTGATTGAATTCATTCAAACCCGCTATTCTCGAATAGATCTTCTTGTATTCTACCAGTGGATACAATACCAAGCAGGGCTCAAAACCGGTACGCACAACTAATTCATTACCAGAGGCCTCAGGTAACCCAGCCTTGATCTTGGCTGGAAGAACCACCCTACCTTTTGCGTCAAGCTTGCCCTCATACTCACTGGTAAAAAATGACATTCTGTTCCGGTTAAAGGGTCCAATCTGCACAAATGAAAATAAAATAATTGACAAATTCAACCACTTTCTACCACTTTCTCCCACAAAGTTATCCACGTTGGAGCTTAAGTCAGGTCAAATAGGCGTATCTATTCCTATAACAGCTGAAATTCAACTACTTGTAAATCAGGATAGAAGGGATGTTCAGGTCTAGTATTTATAGAATGATGAAGGACTGAGTCTGAATAACTATAATATAAACAATAAATGATTGTACTTTTTATATAGTTACTCAGTCAGTGGTAGAAAGTGGGAAGGGGTTTTGGCAGTTAGCACTGTGGCAGGGAAGCCGTCAACAGTCACCAGTAAAACAGTCAGCAGTAAACAGTCACCAGTAAAACAGTCACCAGTAAAACAGTCACCAGTAAAACAGTCACCAGTAAAACAGTCACCAGTAAAACAGTCACCAGTAAAACAGTCACCAGTAAAACAGTCACCAGTAAAACAGTCACCAGTAAAACAGTCAGCAGTAAACAGTCAGCAGTAAACAGTCAGCAGGTAAAACTGTTGACAGCTAAAACAGTCAACAGCTCGCGGGGCCCGGGATAGGGAGGCGGACCAATTCTTCGATCCTTATTTCAAAGCGTGTATCAAAACTTCATTCACAAAGTCCTCCAAGCCTCGAGCCTTCTCACCCGTCATAATCTCCACGTCATCATTTACAAAATTTCCCCAATTCTCAGAATAGGCCCTGGAATATTCCACCATGACCTCCGCTCCCCATTCACCCCAGCCCAGGCCCAGAATAGCCTCTCTTACGGCGTCAAGCGAAACGGGTACATAATTGACCGGCTTGCCGAATGCATCCGAAATTATCCTGGCAACATCATTAAATGAGATTGAATCAGGTCCGGTTGGATTATATATTTTGTTCTCATGACCGTCGTTCAAAAGAACTGATGTGGCACAAGCCGAGATATCACGAACATCAATCATTCCCATTTTACCCTCCCCCATTCCCCAATAAATATTATCGTCGCTCTTGATAGTTTCCACTGAACCGAACAGATTCTGCATAAAGAAGTGAGGGCGCAAGATTGTGTAGGTCAATCCGGAAGAAATAAGCGCTTCGTCACTTTTGTGGTGGAGACGACCGTTATCGGTTGGAGCGTCTGCGGCGGCCCCTATGGCGGAGATTCGAACGTAATACGGGGATCCTGAACTCAAAGCTGCACTCAGAATGGCCTCGCCTTGAACCACTGCATCCGGATTCGGGGCTGTAATGGCCAAGAAAGCATCTACTCCTTCCGCGGCCTGGTTTAAAGCGACTTGATTGGAGTAATCGCCCTGGGCTAACTCAGCGCCTACGCTTTTAAGGCCCGATGCCTTTTCTATGTCTCTAACGTAAGCGCGCACCTCCGCCCCGCCTTGGATCAGGGCCGGTATTACCAGCCCTCCGATATTACCGGTTGCCCCGGTGACCAGAATTTTTTTTGACATAATTATTAAGTTTAGAGTTTATTATGACGGGAACGCAAAAGTCTAAAATTCAATACCAGCACGCAAGCGTGTCCGTCTATTATTTACGATATGGCCTAGCGATACGTTTGAAACATCCATAATCCTTTCTAATTTTCTGAAATTCTTATGGTCAACGTTGACCTCTATCTTGTCTAAATCCCAATGAACGCGGTGGAGGTGGAAGCCATTACCTCCCAGATTTAGCCCTGGGAGATTATCAGATTTAAAAGAGTTCCCTATGATTTCGATTGCTCGGGTCAAGAGTTGAGGGTTGGAAAGTTGGAAAATTTCATGGTTGGAAAGTTGCGGAGGCTGATGGTTAAGAAAGTTTAAAAGTTTGAGCGTTAAGAGGGTTTGGTCGAAATCTATGGACCTGAGATTTTAGACTTTAAACTGCAAAATTTAAACAATATAGTTTATTGCCCTATAAATGGGATCTTCTCCATAATCTCCAACCGGGACTTGGTTCTACTGTACACCTCGTTTTGATAAAAGCTGGCAGCGGATGGAATTCCCACCTCCTTACTAAGTAATTCAAAATACTTCTCTTTTATCCTGAGATCGTCCTTTCGAAGCTCAATAGCCACGTGGATCATTTTGTATTCCTGTGCCTCGGTGAGGATCTCATATTCCCGGGTATAAGCATCAATCAAATCCATGAACTGGGCAGTCAGAGCATTCTTCTCCTGGGAGTAGCGATCATAAATAGCCCAGAATCTTGCCGAGTCCTCCTTCTCTATGGGAACTGTGCTTAGCACCGCCTGCCTGGATTGGGTATCCAGAAATTCCAAGTAATCCTGCTTCGCATGATCACTTATTTGCGCACCTGCCGTCGAACCAAAAAATACGAATATGATTACTAACTTGTTCATAGGAATCTTGGGATCTTCTGCTAGTAAAGATATCTCAGCTCCTTCAATTTTCAACCTTCACCGAAGGGGAGGGCGGCTGAATTACCGCGTCCTTTCAATTGTAAACTCTACCAAATTCGCCAGGGATTTTCGGTAAACCGAATCCTCAAAAGATTTGAGCATGTCCTGGGCTTCCTGGTAAATATCCCGCATCTTTTGAGTGGCGTATTCTATTCCACCTGAGCTTTTTACAAAGTCGATAACCTCGGCAACCCTTCGAGGTTTATTATGCCCGTTCCTGACAATACTCTTTATCCGTTGCTTGTCTAGCCAGGAGGCATGCTTAAGGCTATGGATCAGCGGAAGAGTCATTTTCTTTTCCTTGATATCTATTCCAAGTGGTTTACCAATTTCTTCGGATCCGTAGTCAAACAGGTCATCTTTGATTTGAAATGCGATCCCAACTTTTAGACCGAAGTGCCTAAATTTCTGTACGGTCTCCGAATCTGCGCCTGCAGAGCTCGCTCCCACGGCGCAACATGAGGCAATCAATGAAGCAGTCTTTTGGCGGATAATATCGAAATAAACCTCCTCTGTGATGTCCAGTTTACGCGCTTTTTCCATCTGCAACAATTCACCTTCGCTCATTTCCCGCACTGCGTTCGAGACGATCTTCAGAAGATTGTGCTCGTTGTGGTCCACGGATAGCAATAAGCCCTTGGACAAAAGATAATCACCCACCAGGACTGCAATTTTGTTTTTCCACAACGCATTTATTGAAAAGAAACCTCGACGATAATTCGAGTTGTCCACGACATCATCATGCACTAATGTAGCCGTATGAAGCAGTTCGATCAGGTATGCTCCACGATATGTAGATTCAGTGACCCCGCCACTAGTGCCGGCTGACAAAAACACAAACATTGGCCGCATTTGTTTGCCCTTTCGCTTGACAATGTAATTCATAATCTTGTCCAGCAACAGCACCTTGCTTTTCATGGATTCCCGGAATTTCTTTTCGAATTCCGCCATTTCGGCAGCAATCGGAGCTTGGATGTCGTTCAAGGTGATTTCCATCAGGATTGAATAGGTGCAATATTACGACCAAATGAACGAAACGAAAAAATAGTGTGGAGCTTGAAGAGCCTTCAAACTGGCCCGGAAAAGGCCTTCCACCTCCTACTGTTCCATTTGGTGGATCATACTACTAGCCCCGACGAAAGATAATCAAAGTAATAATGCCGGCGAGTAATCTTGAAATAGATCTTTTTATTGTTGATCAGAAATGAACAATCAAATTGGCTTATTTTTGTCACTAAGATTAACGTATTCCATGTCCCTTTCGACCAAATACAACCCAGCCGAAGTAGAAGATAAATGGTACCGGCATTGGCTCAGTCAAGAGTTTTTTAAATCGGCTCCCAATCCCTACAAAGAGTCCTTTTGCATTGTGATTCCCCCGCCCAACGTTACGGGGATACTGCACATGGGCCACATCTTGAACAACACCATACAGGACATCTTGGTGCGGCGAGCAAGAATGGAAGGCAAGGAGGCCTGCTGGGTTCCCGGAACGGACCACGCCTCCATCGCAACTGAAGCAAAGGTAGTGGCTATGCTAAGGGAGCGTGGCGTAGAAAAAAGTTCTATTACTCGCGAGAGGTTTTTGGAGTATGCCTGGCAGTGGACAGAGAAATACGGAGGCATCATCCTGGAGCAATTGAAAAAAATGGGCTGCTCATGCGACTGGGACCGAACCCGATTCACCATGGAGCCAAAACTTTCTGAATCGGTAATAAAGGTCTTTGTTGATTTGTACAATAAGGGACTGATATACCGTGGGATCCGTATGGTCAATTGGGACCCTGTCGGCAAAACAGCCTTGTCGGACGATGAAGTGATTTACAAGGAGGTTACCTCCAAACTCTATTACGTGGAATACCAGACTGAGAGCGGGGATGGCACTGTGACCATAGCTACAACTCGGCCCGAAACGATTCTGGGAGATACGGCCGTTGCCATAAATCCCAAGGATCCCCGCTTTACCAACTCCAGAGATAAAAAGGTCCTGGTGCCCTTGATCAACAGAGTTATCCCAATAATTGAAGACGATTACGTGGATCCTGAATTTGGGACGGGATGTTTGAAGATAACTCCTTCGCACGATCCCAATGACTATGAGATCGGAATTAGGCACAATCTGAAATCGATTGATATCCTGAATGACGACGGTACTTTAAACGAAAACGCGAAAATTCTAGTCGGAGAGGACCGGTTTGATGCCAGGGAAAAGATCGTAAAACTATTAGGTGACAGTGGCAATCTCGTAAAGGTGGAGGATTACCAAAACAAGGTCGGATTCTCAGAAAGGACCGAAGCCGTTATCGAGCCAAGGATCTCGACACAGTGGTTCCTAAAGATGGATCAGATCACAAAGCCGGCGCTGGAAAATGTGATGAATGACTCCATTCTATTGCATCCGACGAAGTTTAAAAACATGTACCGTACGTGGATGGAAAACGTTCGTGATTGGTGTATTTCACGCCAGTTATGGTGGGGCCATCGTATTCCCGCCTATTACCTACCCAATGGCCATATTGTAGTTGCTGAAACCCTTCAGGAGGCACTGGAACTTGCACAGATGGAAGATCCCTCCATAACTGCAGATCAGTTGAAACAGGATGAGGATGTCTTGGATACCTGGTTTTCGTCCTGGCTATGGCCAATTTCGGTGTTTGACGGTATTCTGGAGCCCAATAACCAGGACATCAAATACTATTATCCTACCAATGACCTGGTAACGGCTCCCGAGATTCTGTTTTTCTGGGTAGCTCGAATGATTATTTCCGGATACGAGTACCGCGGCAACCTCCCGTTCAAAAATGTATACTTGACCGGGATAGTCCGAGATAGCCAGGGTCGCAAAATGTCAAAGTCTTTAGGCAATTCTCCCGACCCAATAGAACTGATCGAACATTACGGCGCGGATGCAGTACGCACGGGAATGCTACTCAGTTCACCCGCAGGCAACGATCTCCTCTTCGATTTCAAACAGCTTGAGCAGGGAAGGAATTTCGCGAACAAGATCTGGAATGCGTATCGCCTGGTACAGGGCTGGAGCATTAGTGACGACCTGGACTCCACTGATAACGAAATTGCCGTAAGCTGGTTCGAGGCAAGGATGAATCTCGCTCTGGATGATTTGGACGACCATTTTAAAAAATTCCGAATCCGGGATTCAATCCTTTCTACTTACAAGCTTATTTGGGATGATTTCTGCTCCTGGTACCTTGAAATGATCAAACCGGCGTACCTCCAGCCCATCGACCGCAAAACGTATGATCAAACAATTCAGTTTTTTGAAGATCTAATGAAGATCCTTCACCCCTTTATGCCGTTTATTTCGGAGGAAATTTGGCATCAAACCAAGGACAGAGCTGATGATGATTGCATCATGGTCACTTCCTGGCCCAAAGCAGGACTACCGGATCATAAGCTCCTGAAAGATGCAACCACCGCCTTCGAGGTTATCAGTTCCATACGAAACATCAAAAACTCCAAGGGTATCCATAAGAAAGAGGTTCTGGAGTTATGGGTCCGCAGCCAGAACCAGCAGCTATACCTGAATCTTAGCTATCTCATTAAGAAACTGGCCAATATCGCTGAAATCAAATTCACGGATGAGAAAATTCCCAATGCACTCAGTTTTGTAGTCCAGTCAGATGAGTGCTTTATTCCGCTAGCCCAATCCATTGATTTGGAGCAGGAAAGAGAAAAGATGACTCAAGAACTGGATTATACCAAAGGATTTCTGGAATCTGTGAATTCGAAACTGGCCAACCAACGCTTCATCAACAACGCACCCGATCAAGTTGTTGAAAACGAAAAAAAGAAAAAAGCTGATGCAGAAGCAAAGATCAAAACCCTCCAAGAGAGTTTAGCAAGTCTGTAGATTGGATCAGAATCTCGCGGCCATAAGCAGATTCAAATCCTTGCTCTTCAAGCCGAATTTCCTAGCGATATCCTCGTTGGTCAAGCTGCCGTTGAAAGAATAAACCCCTTTCATAAACCCTTTGTTGGAGAAGATAAAATCATCGACACCGCCAGCATCTGCCATCCTCAGCAACATCGGAGTAAATATGTTGCTAAACCCCATCGTTGCCGTTCGGGCTACCCGCGAGGCGATATTGGGTACGCAATAGTGTATAACATCGTACTTACGGAACACCGGTTTTTTGTGCGAGGTTACGTCTGAGGTCTCAATACATCCCCCCTGATCAATGCTAACGTCAATGATTATTGACTCCGATTTCATGTTGGCGACCATCTCCTCGGTCACCACGCAAAGGTTCTTACCTCTTTCAGTTCTCAAGGCCCCTATAACAACATCGGTATCCTCCAAGGTATCGGCCAATGTCGCGGGATCGATCAGGGCAGTAAATACCTGCTGACCCAGCATTTGCCTAACCCTTCTTAATCTGTAAATATGGGTATCATATATCTCGATCTCAACACCCAACCCCAGAGCGGCTCGAGCTGCGTATTCCGCTACCGTTCCGGCTCCCAGTATAACTACTTTGGTTGGAGGAACACCCGTGACACCCCCCAGGATTACCCCCTTACCATCGCTTACGCTGTTCAGGTACTCGGCAGCAATAAGCATGACCGTACTCCCAGCAATTTCGCTCATCGCGCGGACTACGGTCAAGCTTCCGACTTTGTCCTCAATCAGCTCGTAACCCACGGCTGTAATCTTCTTGGCATTAATCTCATTTATGAATTCGGCAGACTGTGCCCCCAATTGCAGCGCGGAAATCAAAGTCTTACCTGGCTTGAGATATTGCAATTCCTCTTTGGTCGGAGGTTCAACCTTGAGGATGATCTCGGGCTTGAAGGCCTCCTCATGGGACTGAACGATCTTGGCTCCGGAGTCGCTATAGACGTTATCCGGAAATTTGGACTTTCTTCCCGCATCCGATTCAAGCCAAACCTCGTGCCCATTATTCACCAGCACCGCGACCGCCTGCGGAGTCAATCCAACCCGGTTTTCTTGTCTGGAAATTTCTTTGGGTATGCCAATAAAAAGTGAATTGCTGCCTTCCTTTGACTTCTGGAGCGACTCCTGGGGATATAAGCTCCTTTCGCGAGCCAAAGCCTCAAGACCGGACTTGTAGGGATCAGTCATTTCTGCTTAGATGGAACACGCGGGAATCTTCAGGCCCGGATTCTATTTTCACCAGCAGGTTTTTGTGCGGCAAAAGCCCCTTTACGTGAGATGGCCACTCAATCAGGCAAAGCGAACCTGAGTCCAAATATTCTTCTAGGCCTAATGCGATGGCTTCCTCCGGACCCTTGATGCGAAAGAAGTCAAAATGGTAAATGGTTTCACCTACCTTGGTCCGGTACTCGTTGACAATGGAAAAAGTTGGGCTGGAAATGGTATCAATCACACCCTTACTTCGGCCAACGCTCTTAACCATAGCGGTCTTACCCGAACCCATATCGCCTTCCAATCGCCAAACCTGGTAGCCCTGGGCAAAACCCAAAATCTCATCAACTATTTTGTCCAGGTCTGTTAGTGATCTACAAAAGACCTTTTCTGTCGAACTAACCTCAGAAAGCATTCTTTGATGTGAGGGAAATAAAAGGTATAATCATTTCTTCTAGCGAAATTCCCCCGTGTTGAAAGGTATCGTTATAATACTTTACATAATAGTTAAAATTGTTGGGATAAGCAAAAAAATTATCCTCGGCGGCGAACACAAAAGAGGTGGAAACATTAACCTTTGGTAGAAACAATTCTTCTGGTTTGCGGCTCACATAAACCGAGTCTGTATCGTCGTAGGACAGATTCTTCCCCTGCTTGTATCTTAGGTTGCTGTTGGTGTTCCTGTCGCCGATAATTTTGAAAGGCCTCTTTACTCTTATGGTACCGTGATCGGTTGTAATGACAATACGGACCGATTTTTCGGACAGACTTCTGATTATATCATACAGAGGGGAATGCAGAAACCAGGATACAGTTATGGAACGGTAGGCAGACTCGTCTGGCGCCAACTGGCGAATCATTTCAAGCTCCGTACGGACGTGGGAAAGCGTGTCCACGAAGTTGTAAACAATGACGTTCAGGTCGTTACTGAGCAAGTTGTTGACCGAATTTGCGAGCTGCTTACCCTGACCGACGTTTTTTATCTTGTGGTAGCTGAACTTTACGTCAAGCCTTTCTTTCTTAAGATGCCTCCTTAGAAACTCGTGCTCATGATTGTTCTTACCCTCTTCGACATTTTCCTCGACCCAAAGATCTGGATGGTTATCGGCCATATCGATTGGCAGCATGCCTGAAAAAATGGCGTTGCGCGAGTAGGCCGTGGTTGTTGGCAGAATAGAGTAATACTGCTCTTGATAATCTATGTTGAAATAATCCAGAACGATGGGCTCGAGTACCTTCCACTGGTCTAACCGGAGGTTGTCTATTAGTATGAATACCACGGGCAAATCTTCCTCAAGTAACGGAAATACTTTATTCGACATGAGCCGGTGGGAAAGTAGAGGTCTCTGGCCATCGGGATCGTTGAGCCAGGAATAATAGTTCTCGGTTATGAAACGGGTAAAGTGCGAGTTAGCCTCGCTCTTCTGTGTTTCTAGTACCTCTGCCATGCTTTTATCCTCAGTTTGATCAATGGCCAGCTCCCAGTGCACTAGTTTCTCATATAATTCTGCCCATTCCTGATGGTCCATTTGGTCACTGACCGCCATGCTGATGTTGCGAAAATCCTGCTGATAATCGAGATTAGTCTTTTCGGAAACCAAGCGCTTGTTGTCCAGTATTCTTTTAACTGAAAGCAGGATCTGGTTCGGATTCAAGGGCTTGATCAAATAGTCGGCAATCCGGGCCCCGATCGCCTCCTCCATGATGTCTTCTTCTTCATTTTTGGTTATCATGACCACTGGAAGACTTGGCCTTAAACTCTTTATATGATTCAAGGTTTCAAGTCCGGACATACCCGGCATATTTTCATCGAGGAATACCACATCGTAGGGAAAGCGCTCGCATTCCTCCAGAGCGTCAGATCCACTGTTGACTGGCTTTACGGAATACCCTTTATCGTTCAGGAAAAGGATATGGGGCTTAAGAAGATCGATCTCATCATCAGCCCATAAAATGTTATATTTCTGCATAGTATTTCTATATTGAATCAAACCAACAAATTCCATTCCGGAAAGTCCGACTTGAGCAAAACAAAGGTAATAAATGATCCGGTTTATGGCTTCATTGAAATCCCGGGCGACCTAATCTTCCACATAATAGAGCACCCCTTCTTCCAAAGGCTGCGTAGGATCCGGCAGCTTGGGTTGACCGAGAACGTTTACCCGGGGGCCATCCACACTCGGTTTCATCATGCCCTGGGTGCTATGCATTTGATGAACCTTACTCTCAATCGACTCCAAGACAAGGGAGTGGAGATTTCCAAGGATGAATTCGAGTCCGCCTTAGTAGCCATACTTTTACATGATATTGGGCATGGACCTTTTTCTCATTCCCTGGAATATATGCTTCTTGGCGAATCGGGGCATGAAAAAATTTCGAGTCTTTTCCTGGCACGATTTAATAGTGAATTTGGAGGAGCCCTGGATTTAGCCCAGGAAATATTTGATAACAAATACTCGCGACCTTTTTTCAATCAATTGGTTTCCAGCCAGTTGGACATGGATCGCCTGGACTATTTGACCCGGGATAGTTTCCACACGGGGGTTTTGGAAGGAACCATCGGTGCTCATCGGATAATTAACCTGCTGGAGGTGGTCAACGATCAGATCGTAATCCAAAAGAAAGGGATCTACAGCATTGAGAACTTTTTGAGCGCAAGAAGATTGATGTATTGGCAAGTTTATCTTCATAAAACCACCATAAGTTCCGAAAAGATGCTTATTCAGATCATTCGTCGGGCACGCGAATTGATTCAGTCCGGAAATCCTATCGTTACCACGCCGCCGCTTAAATACCTTCTTTCTCTGAATTTAACTTCAGAGCAACTGGGCGAGAACGATAAGTATTTGGAAGCGTACGCCCAAATCGACGATTTCGATGTTATTGGATCTCTTAAATTCTGGTCTCAGGAAACTGACCGGGTCCTATCGGAACTGTGTGGCATGCTTCTGAATCGAAAATTATTTCGCACTGAGCTCCTTGATAATCGAATCGACCAGAAGCAACTTAGCAGTCTCGGATTCAAAATTAAAGACCGGTTTAAACTGTCGGTCGAAGAGTTGGAATACTACCTTATTTCCGGATCAATAACCAATGCTGCTTATATATCCAAGGACCAGTCAATAAATACGGTTAACGTTGAGGGTCAGATAGTTGACATTGCCAGCGTCACCGATTTTCCTAACATAAAGGCGATGAGCAAAATTGTTAGAAAATATTACCTATGCTGGCCTAAAAGTGTATCTTTGTGACGTTTTTTACAAGCCTCAGATTGGATGGAATTTAGTGCCAAAGAGATCGCTGAATTTCTAGGAGGGGAGTTAAAAGGAAATGACTCAGTCAAAATCAACAGGGTGGGAACTTTGGAGGAAGCGAGCGAGGGCTGCATTTCTTTTTTATCAAACCCCAAATACGAAAACTACATTTACTCTACGCAGGCCAGCGCGGTCATAGCCCAGAGAGATTTTAAAGCTAAGAAGGATATCTCTACCACTTTGATTTTAGTAGACGACCCGTACTCCGGTTTCACTGCCCTTCTGACTGAAATCAACAAACAGTCAGAACCAGTTAAAGCCGGAATTGAGGACCCCTGTTTTAGAGGCCGGAATGTATCCTATGGTGACGGGTTTTATCAGGGAGCCATGTCCTATATCGGAAATGATGTGGAGATTGGTGATCGGGTAAAGGTATACCCGCATGTTTTTATTGGCAACAAGGTGAGAATCGGGGACGACTGTGTGATCCATGCCGGAGTTCGAATATACGCCGATTCGCACATAGGAAAGCGATGTACGGTTCACGCCGGTGCGGTGATCGGAAGCGACGGTTTCGGATTTGCTCCGCAAGAAGATGGTAGCTATCTGGCCATTCCTCAAATGGGCAATGTCCTGCTGGAGGATGATGTGAGCATAGGGGCCAACACGGTTGTGGATTGCGCCACCATTAGCTCCACCATAATCCGTAAAGGGGCCAAGCTGGATAATCTGATTCAAATTGGGCATAACGTCGAGATTGGGTCGAACACCGTCATGGCTGCCCAGGCTGGGGTTTCAGGATCATCCAAGATAGGAGAAAACTGTGCGATCGGTGGACAGGCTGGTATTAGCGGGCACATTACCATCGCCAATCGGGTGCGATTAGCGGCAAAATCCGGGGTAATGAACTCAATCAAAGAGGAGGGCGGAGATTACATCGGTGCACCAGTAATGGAAAAACTGCATTTCTTTAGAGTGTTTACACTTTTAAGAAAGCTGCCCCTCATGAAAGCCAAGTTAGATCGGCTATTGAAAATGTCTTAAATTGCCGTCTGCCTCATTATCATGAATATTAGACAGCACACGATAAAAAAACAGGTCACTCTTTCCGGAGTGGGACTGCATACCGGGTTGGAAACCACTATGACGTTTTTGCCGTCTAAGCCCAACTCCGGAATACGGTTCCAAAGAATGGACCTGGAAAATGAGCCGATCGTTAGTGCTGATGCTGACAACGCCACCGATCTGTCTCGCGGTACAACCATAGAAGAAAACGGGGCAAAGATTGGCACAATTGAGCATACCCTGGCTGCGTTAGTCGGATTGGAGATTGACAATGTTCTTATCCAGATTGACGGCCCGGAAACCCCAATCATGGACGGCAGTTCCCGGATGTTCGTCGACGCGCTGACCCAGGTAGGCACGGAAGAGCAAAACGCCCTAAGAGACTTTTTTGAGGTACCCGAAAGTATATTTTTCAGGGATAAGGAGCGCCAGGTTGAAATAGCTGCCCTTCCTCTGGACGATTACAGGGTAACGGTAATGGTGGACTACAACTCCCCCGTTTTAGGTAGTCAGCACGCGTCCCTAACCGACATTTCTCAGTTTAATAAGGAGATTTCATCGTGCCGGACTTTTTGCTTTCTTCACGAACTGGAAATGCTCCATCAGAACAACCTTATCAAAGGGGGCGATTTAAACAATGCTATAGTAGTGGTTGACCGGGTGGTCGAAGACCACGAACTTGATAATCTGGCCAAATTATTCAATAAGCCCAAAGTGGAAGTTAAAAAGGAGGGTATACTAAATAACGTAGAGCTGAGATACCAGAATGAACCAGCCCGGCATAAGCTGCTCGACTTAATGGGCGACTTGGCCTTGGTCGGACGTCCCCTGAAGGCACAAATACTGGCTGCGCGACCAGGGCATGCGGCCAATGTGGCCTTTGCCAAGAAGCTTAAGAAGATGATGAACAGCATGGGGGATGTAAATATTCCTCATTACGACCCCAAGCTCCCTCCAGTTCTCGACATTAATCAGATCAGTAATATTCTTCCTCATCGCTATCCATTTCAGCTTCTCGACAAGGTATTCCATCTTGATGAAACTACTGTCGCGGGGATTAAGAGTGTAACCATCAATGAACCCTTTTTCGAAGGTCATTTTCCAGGAAACCCGGTGATGCCCGGGGTGCTGCAAATCGAAGCCATGGCTCAAACGGGCGGAATTCTGGTCCTCAATACCGTCCCGGATCCCGAGAATTATTGGACCTACTTCCTGCAGGTCGAAAATGCCAGATTTCGCAAAATGGTATTGCCCGGGGACACTTTGGTTATTCACTGTGAACTTCTGGGTTCCATCAAGAGAAACATCGCAAAGATGCAGGGCAAGGCCTACGTGGGAAATACCCTGGTTTGTGAGGCGGTTATGACCGCCAGCATTGTAAGGAAGAATCAATGAACCAGCCTTTGTCTTTTATCCATCCGGACGCAAAGATTGCCCCTAATGTGGTTATTGAGCCGTTTGCGGTCGTTCATAAAAACGTGGAAATCAAGGCAGGAAGCTGGATTGGTTCACATGCAACCATCATGGAAGGCGCCAGAATCGGAAAGAATGTCAAGATATTTCCGGGTTCGGTGATATCCGGAACTCCACAGGATCTAAAATTTAAAGGCGAGGAAACCATCGCCAAGATCGGCGACAACACCATAATAAGAGAGTATGTTACCGTAAGTCGGGGTACAAATGACCGCCAGCAGACCGTAATTGGAAAGAATTGCTTGTTGATGGCATATGTTCATGTGGCTCATGACTGCATAATCGAGAACAATTGCATTCTCGTCAATGGAGTACAGCTAGCAGGGCATGTTACAATTGATGACTATGCCATAGTAGGAGGTACCACAGCTGTTCATCAATTCGCCAAGATCGGCTCCCATGTAATGATTTCAGGGGGATCATTAGTCAGAAAAGACGTGCCCCCGTTTACTAAAGCGGCCAGGGAGCCCTTAAGTTTCGTTGGAATTAACTCCATTGGCCTAAGAAGACGGGGGTTCTCCAATGATAAGATTCGAGAAATTCAGGAAATCTATCGCAACATTTACCTGAAAGGAATCAATAATTCCAAGGCCCTGGATATTATTGAAGTTGAGATGGAACCGACTCGGGAACGAGATGATATCATCAAATTTATCCGCAACTCGGAACGTGGGGTCATGAAGGGCTTCAACCAGAAGTAAATGGAGATCACCGTTCAAGGGTTAGGAAAAAAATTCCAAAAGGAATGGATTTTCCGAAACCTGAATTGCATTTTCCAAAACAATATCCCAAGCGCAATTGTTGGTCCTAATGGAAGCGGAAAAACGACTCTTCTTAAGATCATAGCCGGATTTCTGCTACCATCGGAAGGAAGTGTGTCATACCGGAATGAAACCCATGAGATTGGATCAGATGAGATTTTCAAGCACCTGGATCTTGCTGCTCCTTATTTAGAACTCGTGGAGGAATTGACCCTTCTGGAATTTTTAAGGTTTCATTTTAGTTTTAAGAATATGGTTCCCGGAATTTCAGCTCAGGATTTCGCTCAAAAGACTTCCCTGACGCGAGCGGCCAATAAGTATATCAAGCATTTTTCGTCGGGCATGAAGGCCCGTCTGAAACTTGGTCTCTGCTTCTTTGGGCAAAGCCCTATCATCCTGCTGGATGAGCCAGCTTCCAATCTTGACTCAAAAGGTTTAGATTGGTATCAACAAAATATAATGGATGTTCAAAAAGACCGTTTAATAATTATATGCTCCAACCTGGACTACGAATACGAGTTTTGTGAGCAGGTAATAGATTTGGCAGAGATCCAGGAAGTCAATAACTAATCACTGCCAGCCAACTGTGATATGAAGAGCCTTACGTACTTTTTAATCTACTTCACAGCGATTGGGTTTTTCCTGACGGTATGCAGCCCTAGTGAGGATCCAAGGGTTCCCACCGCCAGGGAAATCGCTACGGATGCCATCATAAACGACGGCAAACCCTGGATCACGGTTGGAGGTACGGTGACCCAGGACGGCAGCGATGTTACCGACAGCTTCTCGGATTTTGAAATAACCTTCACTGGGACCGGATACACATCTTCGGGCGGAGGGGACGTCTGGCCGGATGGCGTAAATGCCCGCTGGATATTTCCCGGAAACGATGCTGAGGATGCCTCAACTATTATCCGTGAGGACGAATTGGATATCCAGATTAGCGCAACTAAAGGTGAACAGCTAACATTCACATTTACGCTTCTGCCCGTGGGATCTGGGGGCAGATCAAACGGTCTGGACGGCAATTACTTCTTTGATTTGAAGCCAGGAGGATAAAGGAGTTTCACCGCAAGTAAACAACTGAGACCCCGGCTCCACCCTGAGCAGTTTCTTCATCCTCTACCTCGCTGATATAATCTGAATTATCCAGGTGCTTCCTAATCACTTCCCTCAATATCCCCTGGCCTATGCCATGGATGATCCGGATTCTTTCCACCCCAAGCAATAGCGCATCGTCAAGATGACGATCGACCTCAGCTAATGCTTCATCAGCCCTTTTTCCTCTCAAATCTAAATCGGTGCTGAAGGCCTTCGACCTCTGGGTTAGATCCAGTCCGTATTTTTTACCAATGGAGCTTTTTTTTGCTAAAGCTGATTTTTTTTGAACCAACTGAAGGCGATTGAGCCGAACCCTGGATTTAAGGCCGCCCATCAATATCTCCGCGTCTTTTTTGAAAATTGCCAGAACTTCTCCAGCGGTTTCCTGACCTTCAATTTGAACACTGTCGCCGACTTCGATCTCGAGCAATGGGGTTCCCGACTGGATCATCGATTTTTGGCCTTGATGCAGGCTATTTTTGAATCGATCCAGGTCTTTCCTCAATTCTTTGGTATATTCCTTTTCAGCCCCAGACTCCCTGATTCTTCTTATTATGGACTCAATTTTGCGATTGGATTGATCCAGCAGTTCCTTCGCATGTGCTTTGGCCTCATTGATGATCGTCTTTTTTTCCTTTTCCAGAGAATCCCGTTTAGCCTTAAAATCTTCCATCGACGACGTTAACTCGTCATTGATTTGGCTGAGCTGGTCGCGTTGCTTTTGCAAGTGCAATTTTTCGGATTGTACTTCCGAAAGCATCTTTTCCAACTGCACCCGGTCGATTCCCACCTTTTGTTTGGCTCGATCCAGCACTTTGCGAGGCAGTCCCATATTACGGGCGATTTCAAAACTGAAAGAGCTGCCCGGTATTCCTATCTCCAGTTCGTAAAGTGGCTGCATCTTTTCCCGGTCAAATCTCATGGCCGCATTCACTATTCCGTTGCCCTCCCCGGCCATATTCTTTAGATTAGAATAATGAGTGGTGACAATTCCAGTACCTCCATTCCTACTCAGCATTTCTAAAACTGCCTCCGCTATCGATCCACCGAATTGGGGGTCGGTACCGGTCCCAAACTCGTCGATAAGGAATAAGGAGCGATCCGTAACGTTTTTGGTTAAAAAGTGCATGTTTCTTATGTGCGAGCTATAGGTACTTAAGTCATTCTCGATTGACTGCTCGTCGCCTATGTCGATAAATATGTCCTCGAATATACCCATGGCGGAACCTTCCCCCAGGGATACCAGGAGGCCGCATTAATCAGGATCCGTTGATCGGTTGCCAGGGACATGTTCAACGGTACGACCCTTTTTTTTTGCTTTTGGTAGGCAAGGAACAACAGGGGATGGCGTGCCGTTTTCCACCGCATTATCTGCTCCCCAATAATCTCGGGCCTGGTTGCCTTTAGCCTCTGAGCTAACCGGGCCTTGGCTTGGATACAGTCAATTTGTCCCAGGAAATGAAAGCCTGTTTCCAATTCGGATAAATGAGGTCGGAATTCATCGGTAAGTTGGGTGAGTATCCTTACGACTTCTCGTTTTTCCTGATACTCCAGGTCGGTGACCTCATTATTCATACTCAGTGCCTCCGCAGGCTCAATGTAGGAGGTTTGGCCACTCGACGACTCATCGTGAATAAAGCCTTGAATACTACGTTTGTGTTGAGCAATAACGGGTATCACCGGCCTTCCATTTCGGATGCTCACAACCGCGTCGCTTTTGGAATAGTTGGATTTGATGCATTGGTTCAGGAATCGTTCGACCGCACTGCGGGCTTTTCGTTTCTTGGACAAGACTTGCTGCCTGATTCTGCTTAGCTGGGGACTGGCTCCATTTCGTACAAGTCCCTTGTCATCAATTACCCTATCAATGGATTTCCAGAGAAGATTATCAAGGGCTATGAGTTTACCCAGGTCAGCAAGTCTTGGAAATGATTCGCGATTCTTCTTCAGGAACGCCGACCACTCGTTTATGGTATTAGTGGCCACTTTTAGATCATAGAATTCTTCTTCACTTAGAAAAATCCCCTCAATTGGAATTCTGTCCATGGATTCAGAACAATCCAAATATCCTGATTTCGGGTAAGGCAATTTCTGAGAAATCATTTCAGCTAACTCCGCGGTCTGGTCAAGGGCACGGTTTATGGTCTCCAATTCTGAGCCAAAGCCTATCTTCTCCAAATGGACCACTCCCAAAGGGCCAAGGCAATATCCAATTAGGATTTGCCGAATCTTGTCAAAGCCGATTTTCGATTCGATGTTTTCAGGATAAATCATCGACAAAGGCTCAGTCAATGTTGTTTACCTTCTCCCTCAAGCTCAGGCTATCGATTACTCTTTCATATATTTCCACCATGAGATCAGGATGCTCCAGATAGTAGTCATAGCTGGTAAGGTAAATGGAATCCGTGATTTGATGTTTCTGGTAGGTGTCTTCCTCCAGCCTTCGGAAGAAGGCCTGGGAAGAGTCCCGGTCCAGTTTGAGCACTTTGATCTTTGCTTCGGCAATGTGAATATCGATCAGGAACGGTACCATCTGGTCGGCAGTTAACAGCCCATCCGGCAGCTTACGCTCTCGGGCGCACCCTGTTAAAGAAATTATCAAAAAAGCCAAAAAGTAGTATCTCACCATGAAAAATACTCAAATATGCTCTAATTTTAAAGCCGGTTTTTAATGGCCATCCTCATTTAGAATAACAAAACCCATACCATATTTGGAGCGATTTCGGACGGGACCATGAAGGAATTACTCAAGAAACTTCGAAAGTACGAAATACAAATCAGAAGGGCGCTGAACTCCCAGATGCAGGGGGACTTTCGGTCAATTTTTAAAGGTTCGGGTCTGGAGTTTGATGATGTTCGATCCTATCAATATGGAGACGACGTAAGAACCATTAACTGGAATGTAACTGCGAAGGGCCATGGGACATATGTTAAGACGTTCAAGGAGGAAAAGGAGCAGATCGTGTACTTTATCTTGGATATAAGCGCCTCCCAGGAGATTGGGTCCCAAGGCAGGCAGAAGGTGGATATTGGAAAAGAGATCTGCGGCATTTTAGCCGTCTCAGCGATCAAAGAATCAAGCCAGGTTGGTTTGCTTTGTTATACCGACCAGAAGGAAAAGTTCATTAAACCAGGCAAAGGCGCTAACCACGCATACGAGATTCTGGCCAATCTCTACCGAATTAGACCCACATCCAGGAAAACCAACCTAGCCGAGGCTTTTAAATTTGCCCTTAACATTATCAAACGAAAGAGTGTAATCATACTAATATCGGATTTCATAGATTCAGATTATCATCATAACCTAAGGGCACTGGCCAGGCGGCACGACCTGGTGGTCGTACAACTTTCCGATCTTCGTGAATCAAACCTTCCCAATCTGGGCCTGGTACCGCTTAAGGATAAAGAGAGTGGCCGCACCATTTGGGTAAATACCGCTGGGAGGAGGTTCCGGAATAAGATGCAAAACCGCTTTTCAACAAGTCACAACCAGCTCGAAGATTTTTGCAGGAGACAAAATGCTAACTTCCTATCGGTTCGCACCGATGAAGACTATGTGCCGAAATTGATAAAGTTGTTTAAAGTGAGGAATAAATTAAGAAGAATTGGGTAGGATTGTTATTTACCTGCTGCTCATCTCTGCGACCCATCTCAGATCTTGGAGCCAAACCATCATTATTGAGGCCCAATTTCACACCGATAGCATCAAAATAGGGGAGATAGTTGGTTACTCAGTTTGGGTGGATTATCCACGGGATGAAGAGATGATCTTGCCCGATTCCACCTATGATTTTCAACCCTTTGAATTTGATAAGAAAGTCTTTTTTCAAACCCAGTCAGATAGCCTTAGGAGCAGGGACAGCGTGGTCTATTTCCTTTCAACTTTCGAAATAGACAAAATCCAGAAACTAGCAGTGCCGGTGTACCGGGTCGACAAAGGAGATAGCGTAAGGTATTTGCCGCTGGCTGATTCAATTACATTGATTGAGTTAATTGAAGGTTCTCCAGCGGATTCTTTGCATGTTCAGGCTAATACATCTTTCGCACAGGTTGTACTGGAATTGAATTACCCCTATCTATTGATCGGGGCCACCACTTTCGTTGTTCTTCTGCTGCTGCTTGTTTTGATTTTTGGCAAAAAGGTACGGCGCCGCTACCGCCTGTATCGACTCAAAAAGAAGCATCAAAAATTCATATCCCGATTTGACCGATTGATCTCCCAATTGAAAATAACCGGAAATCATATGAAAGCCGAAGAAGCTCTGGTTGTTTGGAAGCAATACATGGAAAAGCTTGAGAATATTCCTTATACCAAACTTACCACTAAAGAAATCGTTTTGACATCTCAGAACGAGCATTTGAAGAAACCTTTAAAGGAGGTGGACGAGGGCATTTATGGGGACCTCAAGTTAAAGAACATTTACGAGAGCTTCGAAAACCTGGAATACATCAGCGTTGAGCGATTCCAGGACCAAGTTGAAAAGGCCAAAAATGGATAATTCACTGGAAGGTTTTTGGGACTTTTTTGCTTTGAAATGGTTTATGACCTCGACTTTGACGGGATTCACATGGGACCGGCCCACCTACTTCTATGCCCTGGTTTTGGTTCCTTTGCTTTTCTTGATCAGATGGCTGGTAAATCTGCGAACAGGCCAAAAGCTCCCTATTGCCGTCACTGAAAAGGAGTTGAAATGGGACCCTATAACTCTTTTGAGATTCCTACCTCCTATTCTAACCAGCCTGACCCTTATTATGATCATAACGGCCCTGGCTCGTCCTCAAAGGACAAACGAGAAGGTCGAGCAATGGACTGAAGGGATAGACATCATGCTTGTGATAGACATATCCCAATCCATGCAAATTGAAGATTTCAAACCCAACCGGCTGGAATCTGCCAAAGCGGTCGCTAGGAATTTTGTGAATGGACGATTTCAGGACAGGATCGGGTTGGTGGTCTTCTCCGGCGATGCTTACAGCTTGTCTCCACTGACCACTGACTATAGCTTGCTTACGACCTACATAAATGACATAAACTTCGATTTGATAGAGACCAGTGGGACAGCCATTGGCAGCGCCCTGGCCGTGGCTACTAATAGGATGCGGGAGTCAGATACTCGCTCGAAAGTTCTGATACTCTTAAGCGATGGGGACAATAACGCTGGAAACCTGGACCCGTTAACCGCTGCGAAGTTGGCTCACGCGTACGGTATTAAAGTATACTCCATTGGAATAGGTAAAGAAGGGAGAGTGCCCTTCGGGAAGGATTTTTTCGGCAGGACGAATTACGTAGAGAATGTTCTGGATGAATCCACTTTGCGGCAGATAGCTGAAATTGGAGAGGGTGAATTTTACCGCGTTTCCAACAATGAAGCCCTTACTGATGTTTTTTCCATTATTGATCAATACGAAAAGGCGGAGATCAAGGAAACAAGGTTCAAAGACACTACTGACTACTACTCCATCTATTTAAAGTGGGCCTTGTTGCTTTTTCTAACGTGGATGCTTCTCAAATCTACCTTCGTTAGCAATCTGCTTCAGGATTGATTACAAAGAACCGCCTAATGAAAGGTAAAATAGGCGCGCCCCGAGAAAAACCAGAACCGCTCCCACCACCCTGTTCAGACCGAATATAAGTTTTGGTTTTAGCACGGTCCTTACTCTAGAAGCGAAATAGGCCTTGGTAAGGTCGCCGGTAATCATAACCAGAAGCAGTCCGGAAAAAAACATAACTCGCTGCGAGATGCTATGATTGAAACTGATGAATTCATAGCTCACCACGCCCGACCAAAACACCATAACCATAGGGTTCAAACCATTGAATGCCATACCTTTTAAAATATCACGCCAAATTCCCCCTGCTCCCAGACTCCCGCCGGACACTTGAGAAGAACCGGCTTTGAGAATAGAAAAAACTCCGAAGGCTATAAGCACAGCGCCACCCGTCATTCCGAACCAGAATCCATAAACCTCTCGCCTGGCGAACTCGTGGAGGCCATACAAAACCAACGCAAGCAGAGCAACGTCGGTCAGCCAGACTCCAAACGCAAACACTGCCGCCGGCATAAAACCTCGATCGACTGAGGTCTGCATTAGCGCAAAAAAGACAGGGCCGACAAGAAAGATAATCAGGAGACCGAATAGCATCCCTTCAACAACAGCAGGCATTAATTATATTGGGTTTCCGCCAGATTTATGAATGTTCTCCACTCCCGGTGTTGCTCCTTGTTAAGAACCCGCGGAAATTTATTTTGGCCTCCCTCCTTTCCCAGTTTTCTCATCCACTGGTAGAACTTTAGGGTCGGAATGATATCCACAATTATTTCCTTTAGGGCCGCGCTGCGTTCGACCCTATAGTCGTCATTGAGTTCTTTAAGGTAATGGTCCAGAGCCAATCGCAGTTCTTCAGGATTTACCGGATCATCCGTACCAATGTACCATTGATGTGCGAACAAGGTATCGAATGGGACTCCGCATGCCGCAAACTCCTTAATCTGGATTCCTAGATCCACAGAGGCCAATTCTATCGCCTTATTCATGTTGTCCAGACTCATGTGCTCCCCACACAAGCTGAGAAAATGCCGGGTCCTGCCGGTTATTATTATTTGAGATTCAATCATTGATACAAACTTGATGACATCCCCGATCAAGTAACGCCAGGTTCCGGCATTGGTGCTCAATAGAAGGGCGTATTCCTGATCCTCTTGCACCTGATCTATCATATATACCTCGGGATTCTCCCTTAGAATTCCCTCGTCATCGAAGTTTGTCGAATTAAAGGGTATGAACTCATAGAAGATGCCATTATTCAGCACCATTTTCATATCGTGGTGATATGGATGTGTCTGGTAGGCCACAAAACCCTCTGAGGCCAAATAGGTCTCGGTGTAGTAGATCGGTTTTCCCAATAATTTTTCGAATCCTTTGCGATACGGATCGAACGAGACCCCGCCATGAGCGAAAAAGGTAAGGTTGGGCCAGACATCATGGATACTGTCAACCTTATAATAGCTGATTACTTTCTCCAGCAAGATCTGGATCCAGGCTGGAACCCCAACCACAACTCCAATATCCCATTTGTAAGCCTTTCGCGTAATTTCATCAAGCTTGGTGCCCCAGTCACGGCGGGCAATTTTTTGCCCGGGTTTGTAAAACCGTTGAAACCAGAAAGGCGTCTTGCTGGTTGTTATGCCACTTAAATCTCCTTCGAAATAATGACCCCGATTGTTAAGGTCGGTGCTGCCCCCTAACATGAGCATCCCGGTTTCAAAAAACTCGTCGGGCAATTCGTAGCGAGATAAAGTTAATATATGCCGGACCCCAGTCCTGCGAATAGACTTCAGCATATCCTTGGTCACCGGGACGTGTTTAGACGAAGAACCAGCAGTTCCTGAACTTAGGGCAAAGTAATTGACTTTTCCGGGCCAGCACACATCCCGTTCTCCCCGACGGGCTCTGGACCACCATTTTTCGTAGATCTCCTGATATCCCACAATTGGAACTTGTTGGCAGAACCTATCATAGAATTGGTGTTGCTTTGGACTTCTGAACGATCTAAGCGCCTTGTTGAAGGAATAGTACTGGCCAAAAGCAGTGGAACGAGCGGTGATCAGCAATTTTCTGAGCTCATTTTTTTGAAGATCGTAAGGTGAAGCAAATTCCTGCTCCAAACTTTCCCGCAGTTTGATTCCTTTCTTAAGAAGGGTACCTAAAATGGCCATTTTGCTATATTTGCTGTACGCAATTAACGCAATAATTAGGATTGCAAAATCATCCATTCGTTATTAATTGTAAACCTTTTGGCGTAAAAGAAAATTCCAAGAAATGGATATTGTCAAAAATATAGAAGCATTTGAGCAGAAGCTTTCCGGTACAGGCGGCCGATTGGTGGCCGTCTCTAAAACCAAGCCTGTAGAGATTATCTTGGAAGCATACCAAGCAGGTCTTAGAGATTTTGGAGAGAACAGGGTCCAGGAACTGAGGCAAAAAGCCGAATTGCTGCCGGTTGATATCCGCTGGCATATGATTGGTCATTTGCAAACTAATAAGGTTAAACAGATCGCCACTTTCGTGCACCTCATCCATAGCATAGACAGTTTCAAGCTGCTAAAAGAGATCAACAAGCAAGGCGAGAGAAATCAAAGAACCCTCAACTGCTTATTGCAGGTGCACATTGCGATGGAGGAATCAAAGTTTGGTTTTTCGGAGGTCGAATTAAAATCCTGCCTGGCCTCAGGCGAATTCTCAGAGTTAAGCTATGTGCAGGTTAGTGGGCTCATGGGCATGGCCAGTTTCACGAGCGATACCGCTCAAGTACGAACCGAATTCAGAAATCTTAAGGCTCTTTTTGAAGATCTGAAGGCCAATTGTCAGGGAGCGAATTGTGAAATGAAAGAATTATCAATGGGCATGACCTCGGATTATGAGATCGCCTTAGAAGAGGGCTCCACTCTGATCCGTGTAGGGACGGCTATCTTTGGGGCCCGTAATTGAATATTATGCAAAAACTCTTTTTTGTTGCCTCTACGACACTGGGAGCTTTGGCTGTGATGATCGGGGCATTTGGAGCTCATGCTTTGAAGGATTTGCTCGGGCACCACGGCACCCTTCAGGTCTTCGAAACGGGATCGAGATATCATTTTTATCATGCGCTGGCTCTGTTGCTTACTGCTCTGCTCATGTATAGAGCTAATTCTATCTGGATTAACTATGCCGGGTTGGCATTTCTAGGTGGCATTTTGCTTTTCTCCGGTGCTCTTTACACGTTGAGCGTCACCGGTGATTCTCGCTGGGGTGCTGTCGCGCCCATTGGAGGCGTGCTGCTAGTTGCCGGGTGGATCATGTTACTGGTTGGGCTGTTGAAGGGAAATTAGATGCACTTGGCCAGGCTTAGTAGAATTTTCCTGGCGAAAGGCTTGAATGGACCGTCGGCGGAATCTAATCATTGACCGGCCGGGAGGACGTTGGTGATCAGCTTGATTCGTTCTTGAGAGTTTATGGCATTGGATATCACCGTAATCACCTTATTTTGCTTACCCATTTTACCCGAACTGTCAAAGGTAACGTTGATCTCCCCTCCCTTTCCGGGAGCTATTGGATCCCGCGGCCAATCCGTTGCAGTGCAGCCACAAGTGGTGAGGACATTAGACAAAATAAGTGGTTCGGTACCCGAATTCTCGAAGGCATAAACGTACTCAAGTTTATCTCCCTGAGAAATGTCACCAAAATCATGAGATTCCTCTTGAAATATTATCATGGCACCTAGCAAGGTTCCTTGCATCTCTGAAGGAGCAGCAGCCTCTTGGCCCGAAACAGGAACCGTAGCAAGCATGAATACTAACAAGAATATCGCTCTCATGTTCTTTACTTTAATCCAAAACTAATACTTAATACGACAAAATGTTAGAAGAAGTTGGCATGAAAGTTAACCAGGAACAATTCGTGAGTAGAGCGGGTCAAGGCGGTGTAGAGCCATCTCAGGTACTCCTTATCGACCATCTCCTCCGTTAGGTACCCCTGGTCCACAAATACTGCACTCCATTGTCCCCCTTGTGACTTATGACAAGTAAGCGCGTAAGCAAATTTTACCTGGAGAGCATTCAAATAAGGATCCTTCCGCAGCAATTTTTTCTTTTCGGCCGGCTTAAAGTCTTCATAATCCTTCAACACCTCCTGATAAAGATGCTGATTCTGTTCCTGCGTCAATGACGTATGGTCAGAATGCAGCGTGTCCAGAATCACTTTGGCTTCAAAGGGCTCTTGCTCAGGATAGTCGATCAGCTGCAACTCCAAATCCGCAAACCTAAGGTCATACCTTTCGGTTATAGATAGAATCTTCCGAATTTCCACGAAATCGCCATTAGCCAAAAACCCAGCCACAGAATCTTCGGGAAGGAAAAAGTAATTGTTTCTTACAATCATGAGGCTGTCGCCGGCCTCAATTTCATTCTCAAAAAAAAAGATGGCCCTTCGGATGTATTGGTTATACCGTACGGCCAATTTATTTGAGCGACAGATCACAATGGTGTTCGAACTTCCGTATTTGTCGTGAGCGTACCTAAGACCTTCTTCAATCCGCTCCCCGCCCATTCTAAAAATGTCCTGAAACCGTTTCAGTTGAAAGCGGAACCGAGCCCCATCATTTATCAAAGCTTTACGGATCCCGGTGGCGTTATACAAGATCCCAGAGGTTAGCTGTTGGCGCATCACCTCTGTTAACTCAAAGTCCATTACCGACAGCCGATATTTTGACTCAAGCTTTTGTTTGTCCAGGCCTGCGCTTATTTCCTGCCCTACCGGTGGCAACTGTGCCCCATCGCCAATCAAAAGAAGTTTGTTGCTCTGGTTGAAGAACACAAATGCGATCAGATCCCGTAGCACCTTGGCTGAGTCGGTAAGATCATCAGCCAGCATTGAAGCCTCATCCACAATGAAGAGGGTATTCTTGTGGTAGCTTTTTTGGGGCTTGAATTCCAGCTTGGCAACGTCTGGGGCTGAGATCTGTCGATAAATTATCTTGTGAATAGTAAATGCTTTTTTCCTGGTATATGAGGACATCACCTTGGCAGCCCTCCCGGTTGGTGCCAACAGGACATACTTGAAATCAAATAAAGGAAGTACCTGTACCAGGGTGCTTACCAAGGTTGTCTTTCCGGTACCGGCATACCCTTTTAGGATCATAGTGGGTCGATTGGCACTCTTGTTAGACCAAAAATGATCGAAAATCTCAAAGAATTTTAGTTGTCCATTCGTGGGTTCAAAAGGAAATTTGTTTTTAAGGATCTGGGATGGAAGTGGCAACGTCCGGAGATTGATTTAATTTGATCAAATTTACAGTTCCGTTATGATATCCTCACCATCCCTGGTGCTTGATGAAAAACTAAATTGCTGATGAACCAGGTGCTGAAAATGTATCAAGGGCAAACTCGGATTCGCGCGTGTGGATTGTGCCTGGAAAGCGATCGCCTCCTCCTCCTGAAGCATGAATCGCTGGGGCCCAGGGGTCATGTTTGGATACCTCCTGGAGGTGGATTGGAATATGGCACCGATTTGAGGAAGAATCTCATTAGGGAATTCAAAGAGGAAACCGGACTAAAGGTCGGTGTGCAAGGACTGTTGTTCACTCATGAACTAATAACGAGGTCTTTGCACGCGATTGAGATTTTTTTTCAGGTTGAAAGAAAGGCTGGCAAACTGCTATTGGGGCTAGATCCCGAAATGGATTCTCATAACCAGATCTTAAAGGAGGTCCGCTTAATGCCGTTTTCGGAGATAAACCTGTTGCATCCAGAAAATAAACACCAACTTTTCAATTACTGCCGAAGCACTAGCGAACTTCTAAATTTGCGCGGGTATTATCAAACCAAAATGCCGTAGATCACCCTAAAACTTGAGGCCGCGTTGGGGAGTTGCCAGTTACGGTTCAAGTAAAAATCCTCCGCATTTCATCCAAAACCCCTTCAAGTGGCCATTGTTAGCCCAAATAAGTGAATTTGGCCCACGTTTTTAACTTAACCCGTGCTTAGAGATTTCATAATTGAAAAATAATGCATAAAATAGCATTGTGAAATCTTGGTCCGCATCCGTAAATTACCCTTATGAGTACTAGAAACATTAAGCTGCTTTCCGTTGCATTTCTTGTTGCCGCTTTGGGTCTCGCCTATTGGCTCGTGAGCTTAATTAAATACGATATTGATTCTGAAATAAGGATAAAGAACGCGGAAAATAAGGTTATTGAAAAACTGAAACTGATCAGGGAGGCTGAACTCACATATCTGGAGGTGAATGGACGGTTTACAAGTGACTGGGATAAACTTATTTCATTTATTGATACCGGCACCTGCTATATCGTAGAGACCAGGGAGGAGGTAATTACTTTGGAGTATGGGGCTGACAGCAGTGTATTTCACAAAGATACTTTAGGGGCAGTACCAGCAAGAGAAAGGATTTTTAAACAGACGAATTATATTAATGCTAGCAACAATGGGATATTTCTTAATTACCAAGTGTCGCTCGGAGATTTCGTAGGTATCGGCTCCAATGTGTATACCCTTAGGCTTCCCGAACTAAATAAAACAAACACTTTTATTTCGACGGTCAAAGGTACGGTTACCGAACTGGTGGATCACCAAAGTGGAACTGACATAGGCAAGGGCGCAAGCTTAATTACATTGCTGGACTTCAGATTTGACCCCGACATTGACATCCAAAATCTGTCCGCTATTCCCGGGACGAGTGGAAAGTTCTCCATTTGGGCCAACAAAATTGATAAGAGCGGAGTAACAGTGGATGTTATCGAGGTAATTGACACAAGTCCAATAAATCCATTTCGAAAAGAGAGTAATGAGATTAAGAATCAGAAACCACTAAGGTTCGGCTCTCGAACGGAAGTATCTTTCGCCGGAAATTGGGAATAGCATAAAATTGGAGGCCGTTCAAGATTATAAGCTCGCTCGTAAAATTAAGGACGATAAATTCGATGTAGACAAGCTCCATCTCTACAATTTATTGCTCCAAATAGGTCCTCGCGATCTCCACGTTGCCGTCACCGACAGGGAGACCAGTAAATGTCTCTTGCTTGAGGAATTCCGGTTAAAAGCAGTAAAGGATTACCAGGGCCTGATTGAGGTACTTGCCAGGATCTTTGATGAACACCATCTTTTGATGGCTGGATTCTGGCAATCGGTTCGGGTAGCCATCAAGAACAGGAAGTTTACACTGGTTAGCGCTCCCCTATTCGTCGAAGATAACCTTTATGACTATCTGTCCCTTAATTGTGCAGTTAACAAAGCCTCCGATAGTCTCCATTACTATCGGCATACCCAGACGGAGGGGGTCAATATTTTCTCTGCCAATAAAACTCTGATCGATTGGCTCAAGCAGGTTTATCCCAATATCGAGATTCAAGTGATACATCAGGGCAGCGCCTTAATCGAGGGCATTCTGACCAATGATGGTCATTCCCAGGATAAAGGAATGTTTTTGCACATCGATAGAGCGATTGTCCACGTCGTAGTCTCGCAGGACAGAAAACTCAAATACTACAATCAGTTCACGGTCAAGAGTCCGGACGACGCCATCAAGTACATTTTGCTGGTCTTCAAGGCTTTGGGTTTGGACCAGAAATTAACCAAGGTGATGGTCTGGGGTACCATTGCTCCAGACTCCTCCTTCTACCAACTTCTGGCAGAGAACATTCAGAAGGTCTCTCTGGGAAATAAGCCCTCTTATTTGAAATTTAATTATGCTTTTGACGAGATACAGGATCATCAGTATTTCGACTTATATAGCATGAACCTGTGCGAATAGTCAGGCATGTCGAGAATTGCCCTGTTTCCAGGATCTTTTGATCCGTTTACCAAAGGACACCACGATATAGTAGTGCGCGGCCTGTCCATTTTCGACAAAATAATTATCGCAATCGGCTATAACACGAAAAAAGTACGGTATTTCGATATCGAAAAAATGGTTCAATTGATGGCGACTACCTTTGAAAATCAACAGGACATTGAGGTAATAGTTTATGACGAACTTACCGCGGAGTTCGCCCGCAAGCACGGAGCCCGTTTTCTCCTGCGCGGTCTGCGGAACACCACCGATTTCGAATTTGAAAACAGCATTTCGCAAGTAAACCGGCACTTGTACCAGGAATTGGAAACCGTATTTCTAATCACATCCCCGTTGTACGCTGCAATTAATTCCAGCGTCATTAGGGAGGTTCACAAATATGGGGGAGACGTCAGCGATTTTTTGCCCTACACTTTGGATTCGGATTGATGGCTACTTCATAACCCCAGGCTTTTAAACTTTCGATATTTTTGAATTACATATTCTATTGTAGAATAGGAGTTGTATAGGGCAATGGCAACCTCATCATCATTCATCCATTTTATCTCTTCAATATGCTCCTCCACCTGGGGCGCCAGCTTCGAAATATCCAAGGGGAACATAAGGAACCAGTGAGTCTTCTTGAGTATATATTTTCCGTTTAGAATATAGGTGTGCCAGGTCTTGCAAATCCTTGGCCCTATTTCGATCCTTATGTTGCACTCCTCCTCAACTTCACGTTTAGCGCAAGCTTCAAGGGTTTCTTTCTTGTCGAGCTTTCCCTTAGGCAAGTCCCATTTACCAAAACGATAAATGAATAACAGCTTACTCCCGTTTTCGACAACACCACCCGCCGCTTCTACAATCTTAAAATGGCCCTTGACGTAGTCGATCATGGGTCGTGGTTTTTCGAAGGCAAACGTGATCTCCTTAAGGTTCTTGAATTTCTTGAATGTCATCAAGTGGAGGAGTCGATCAATCTGTTCTTGCTTGGCATCTTTAACCAGAACCGTTCCCCAAAGCTTCTTATTTGATATCTTGATTTCGGGACCGGTCTCAACCACATCGTACAGTTTATCCTGGATCGCTGGTCCCACTTTAAGGATATTCACCGGGGTATCGTTGATAAAGATCTTCATTTCTGATCGAGTAGCTCCAAGCAATTAAATATTTTCCGCTGGATAATAAAAGTGTAATATTCTAAAAGTTTGTTATAAATTCAACGCATGAAAACCGGCCCCTACGACAGGGAAATGGCACAAATTATTGCAAGATTGCTTTTGGACATAAAGGCAGTGCGATTAAATTTAGAGACTCCGTTTATCTGGAGCTCCGGATGGAGGACTCCGATTTATTGCGACAACCGGCTTTCCCTATCATTTCCAAAGGTAAGAGATTACATCAAGCAGTCTTTTGTGGAAGTCATCAAAGCTACCTACCCGCAAGCAGAGGCCATAGCGGGTGTGGCTACTGCGGGTATTCCGCCGGGTGCCATAGTGGCTGACAAGCTGAAACTGCCACTCATTTATGTCCGGTCAAAACCCAAAGGTCACGGAATGGAAAATCAAATTGAGGGCCAGATAATCTCCGAACAGAAAGTGGTGGTTATTGAAGATCTGGTATCCACTGGTGGAAGTTCCCTGAGCGCGTGTCGGGCCTTGTCAAAGGCTCGTGTGGAGGTCCTGGGAATGGTAGCTATATTTACATACGGCTTAGAAACGGCGGCTCGAAATTTTCAAGAGGCTGGAGTGGCTTTAACCACTTTGAGCGACTATCCCGCCCTGATCCAGGAAGCTGCGGCACAGGGGTATATTCGGACCCAAGATCTGGAGTCCCTGGCCAACTGGCGCAGCGATCCCGAGAACTGGAAACCCTAAAGGCCGTACTTTTCAATCACTCCGAGGCCAAATAAAGCGTAGTCATATTTCACCGGATCCTTTGAATCCATCAATTTCAGATTGTGTGTCAATTCCAGGGCCGCCTTCCAATCGCTGGATTTTCTTTCTATTAAGCCCAGACACCTGGCAACCCGGTCCACATGAACATCCAAGGGACAAACCAGCTGCCAGGGCCTTATGTTCATCCAGAGTCCGAAGTCCACCCCTGAAGAATCCTTTCTTACCATCCACCGCAGGAACATATTAAGTCGCTTGCAAGCCGATTTCCGCGTGGGAGTAGATATATGTTTCATGGTTCTACTTGGAGCATGGTCCAAACTAAAAAACAAGTTATGAAAGTGTATCAGTCCGGCTTCTACGCTTATGTCCTCGGGTTTCATCCCAGTTGCAAAGCCTTCCTCGAGTGATTCGTGATGCTCATAATATTCACGTAAGAAACTTATAAAGTAGAGAGTATCGGTGGGGTTGAACGTTCTATGCTTAAAGTTCAAGAACCTCTTTAAATCATTTTCATGATGGTTCACAATGAAATCATAAGGCGCGTTGTCCATCAAAGCAAATAGGCGATTACAACTGAGGATGATCGTGCTTCTCAATCCCCAAGCCAAAATTGAAGCCCACAATCCGGAAATCTCAATATCTCGGCGATCTTTGAATTGATGGGGAATCGAAACAGGATCATCCTTAATAAATGTCTGCCGATTGTATTTTTCAACCTTGGAGTCCAGAAAATCCTTCAAGTCGGCGCCTGACCCTTTGAAAAGCACCAGTACTAAAGGAAATAGGTTAAGACAACCGGAAACCGGGCGTCAATAGCACCCAATCGATCGTAAGCCGCCTTCGATATCTTAATCAATATCTTATCATTATTACCAGTATTAGGAAGCTGGCCTATCACCCTCACAAAGACCCTGAGATTGTTCATCTCATTTCGGATCTGCAGAATAGTTCCCACCGGAGCCGTTTTGTGAAGGGCGAGATACTTCCGGGTATCCTTAGAATTGTCGATAACCTCCGCCAGGCCATTTTCAAGTATTTCCGTGAAACCATTCTGTTGTTTTACAATTCTATCCTTCCCAACCTCATTCGGAGAAACAATTATGGTTGGTGGAATCTCCTTTTGAGGAATCTCCTCTAGCTGCACATGGGTCCGCTCAATCCGCTCTTCTTGTTGAGGCACATCGTATTCAATGGAATCTGCCACTACCTCAACGGAACCAACGATCAACATCTGACCTACGCGGAGATCATCACCAGATATGTCATTCCATTGGCGTAATTGATCCACCGTAGCACCATGGATGGATGCCACGGAATACAGCGTTTGGCCAGGCTGCACTTTATGATATTTAGATTGCGGATCAAGCTTAAAGTCGGCCTCAAACGTAGAAGCACTGGATCGCACTATCAAGACCTGGCCAACCTCAAGCGTGCTTTGAGTCAAGTGGTTCCAGACTTTGAGTTCCTGAATAGTAACCCCGTAACGTTGACCTATGGAGTGCAAGGTCTCAGAGCTTCTAACAATATGCTGGCCTTGAGATAATCCACCTGGAGTGCTCGGAATCCTAAGAGTTTGACCAATCTTGAGTCCATTACCTAAGGTCGGATTCGCCTTTTCGATTTCTGATACCTGGGTGTGGTAGCGTCTAGCGAGAGAGTACAAGGTTTCTTTGGATTCAACCCGGTGCATTATGAAAGCAGTGCCATCCTGAATCTCAATGCCCAATGAATCCAGATTTGCTGCCCAACAACTGGTTGTTCCTAAAATCCAAAGGATAGCACATGCGAGCCCTCCAGGACCAATCCTGCTAAATGCTCTGCCTCTAACAATACCTGACACCATTGCTTGTAAAAGTAATAAGAAACAAGATTAGCCCGCCCTTGATTGAGTTCCTAACCAAATAATTTGTAGGACGTTGGTAACTCTGGCGGATTTCCTGCTAATCGGTAAATTCCGTAAATTATTTATCTTAGGTTTATATATCTGTGAAACCAGCTGCTGCAAATCGAGTTCGTACCCTTGTCGCTGGAAGTGTTGGCTTCCTGATGATGAATTTTGCCCTGATACAAGACTCGGTTTCCGACGAGCCCCTAGTCTTCCTAATGGAGCTCAAAGCGCCTATTGACCCCCGAACCAATCGCTACGTGGAATTAGCACTCACTCAGGCTGAAGAGCTGAAAGCGGACTATGTGATCATCGAAATGGACACGTACGGAGGAGCCGTCACTGATGCAGATGACATTCGCACCCGGATTTTGGAATTCCCTGCTCCGATATTCGTATTCATAAATAAGGATGCCGCTTCTGCGGGGGCGCTCATTTCGATTGCCTGCGACAGTATCTACATGGCAGCCGGAGCTAGCATCGGAGCGGCAACTGTAGTAACGCCAGATGGCCAGGCGGCCCCGGACAAATACCAATCCTACATGCGATCGATAATGCGATCCACCGCGGAAGCCACCGGCAGGGATCCGAAAATCGCGGAAGCCATGGTAGATGAAGATCTGGAGGTCGAGGGAATAACTGAAGAGGGAAAGGTCCTGACGTTTTCAACATCAGAAGCGATAGAATACGGCTTTTGCGAGGGAAAGGTGAAATCAATTCAGGAGATTTTGGAGAGGAACAATATCACGGCCTACCGAACTCATGAATTCAATTTGGGAGGCAGCGAAAAATTCATTTCCTTTTTCCTTAACCCCATGGTTAGCGGAATCCTGATTCTGATCATCCTGGGTGGAATATATTTTGAACTGCAGACTCCCGGGGTAGGGTTTCCGTTGCTTGCGGCACTGGTTGCTGCCATTTTTTACTTTACCCCGTACTATTTAAACGGGTTAGCCGAGAACTGGGAGATCGCCGTATTTTTTCTAGGTCTTGCGCTCCTTGCTCTTGAAGTTTTTGTCATACCTGGATTTGGGGTTGCGGGCATAGCTGGGATTACCTGCATGATCGGTGCCCTGATATTGGTAATGCTGGATAATAACGTGTTTGATTTTTCCTTTGTCAAAGCCGAAGAGATCCTCAAAGCGGCCGCCGCGACGCTGGCAGGTTTGCTAGGTTCGGTGGTTCTGCTGTTTTTTGGAGGCGTGAGGTTGGCCGACAGCAAATTATTCCGAATAGTAGCCCTGCAGCAGGTTCAGGCCAAAGAAGAAGGATACACCTCCAATTTCAAGACCGGATCTTTTCTGGGTAAGACTGGAACAGCCTTTACAGTACTTCGTCCCAGCGGCAAAATCCTAATAGACGGGACCATTTACGATGCTTTCACCAGGGGTGACTTCATAGAAAAAGACCAGGAGGTCATCGTTGTAGGAGAAGAGGGCACATCACTCAAAGTCAAGATAGCAGATTCCCCGCCCCCCACAGCAGGCACCTGATTTGCGATGAGAATATTAGGTGTCATACCTGCGCGATATGAGTCCACTCGTTTTCCGGGCAAGGCTTTGGTCGATATAATGGGCAAAACCATGATCCAACGGGTATTTGAACAAGCAGTGCAAGCAAGCTGCCTTTCAAAAGTACTGGTCGCCACCGATGACCGAAGGATTTTTGACCATGTAAGAGCTTTCAAAGGGGAGGCCTTGATGACCAGCCGGTCCCATCAAACCGGAACCGACCGATGCCTGGAGGTGCTGCTGGCTCAAACGGAGGAATACGATTTCGTGATAAATATTCAGGGAGATGAGCCCCTGATCGAACCCTCTCAAATAGATACTTTAGGAGGAGTATTGACGCCTCAGATCCAAATCGCTACACTGGCTAAGAAAATCGACAAGAAGAAGGAGATATTTGACCCCAACGTAGTTAAGGTCGTCTTTGATCATCAATACAAGGCCCTGTATTTCAGCCGATCAACCATTCCTCATAGTCAGAAGTCATCACCAGAACAGTGGTATGAGAAGCATGCCTTCTTTAAACATCTGGGAATCTACGCCTACCGGCATGACGTTTTGAACCAATACGCCCGCCTTGAAACCTCTAGCCTTGAAAAAACCGAATCCCTGGAGCAACTGCGATGGTTATCCAATGGCTTTAGTGTTACGGTTGGCTTGACCCAGTTAGAAACTACCGGGATCGATACTCCTGAGGATCTCAAGAAGATTCTGGAGATGCTCTCGAGCTAGTAAAGCCCATAGGTTACAATTTTGGTCTCAGCACAGACCAAACGTTCTGAGCCACAACCTTATGCCCCTCTGCGGTTGGGTGAATACCATCCCTCTGATTAAGCTCCTTCTCCCCTCCTACTCCTTCCAGTAGAAACGGGATCAATAGGGCGTCGTTGGTTTCGGCAATATCAGGAAAGACCTGCCGGAATTCCGCGCTGTATAATTCCCCCATGTTAGGGGGAATTTGCATGCCGGCTAATAGAATAAGAGTTTCAGAGTTCTCGGCTTTCACAATATCAATTATTTGCTGCAGATTTCTGCGGGTTTCTTCGGGGCTAATGCCTCGCAGTCCATCATTTCCACCAAGTTCGAGGACAAAGACATCAACTTTCTGCCTTAGCACCCATTGAATGCGGTTTTTTCCGCTTGCGGTAGTCTCACCACTTAATCCAGCATTGATGACCTTGTAATTTAAGTCAAGCGAATCAATTAAGGCTTGGATCAAAGCAGGAAAGGCCTCAGGAGGCTCTACACCGTACCCGGCAGTTAAACTATTGCCAAAAAACAGGATGATTTTCTTCGGGGATACAGCCGACACCGACGATAGCTTTTCTTGGGCTTCGGATTTTTTCTGGCCGCTTCGTATCTTCCCTTCTCCACAACTAAGTAGGCCCAGGGATATGATTCCCAGATAAAACCAAATCCTAATTGGATTACCCAGATAGAACCGTTCAATTAGTTCATTCACCATTTATCGGGATCAGTAGCAAGTGATCGAAAATCGCCAACAACTTGATTTTCTTTTCGTTGGATTTAACAAATCAGGAGTTAAGCAGTTGTATTTTTGTTGAGCGAATTCACTGAGTCTTATATGAATAATATCTTAAAGGTAGATAACCTTACCAAGACATTCCAAAGCGGGGATAAAATTCTGACCGTGGTCGATGAGGTTTCCTTCGTGGTGGAAGAAGGAGAAACGTTTTCGATCGTGGGGCCCTCTGGAAGCGGAAAAACTACTCTGCTTGGACTCTGTGCAGGATTAGATCGCAGCACTTCAGGAACCGTTGAACTTGACGGAATCAGACTGGATGACTTGAACGAGGATGAAAGGGCGGAAATTAGAAATCAGCTGGTTGGATTCATCTTTCAAAACTTTCAGTTGATGCCGACGCTTACGGCGCTTGAAAACGTGATGGTTCCTTTGGAGTTGAGACGCTCAAACAACGCCCAAAGTTCCGGGCTCGAATTGCTTGATAGAGTAGGCATAGCTGACAGATCCCACCACTACCCGACCCAGTTATCGGGCGGCGAGCAACAGCGGGTGTCCCTGGCAAGAGCCTTTGCCAATCGGCCCAAGATCCTGTTCGCCGATGAGCCCACCGGTAATCTGGATGAAGAAACATCAGAAAAGGTTGCAAACCTTATGTTTGACCTTAACCGAGAGGCGGGCACAACCCTGGTTTTGGTAACCCATAACATGGAATTGGCCCATCGCACGCACAGGATTATTCGAATCAAGGGCGGCAAACTGGTCGATGAGCAGCTAACGGTATCCTGATGCACCAGTCCAAGTTAAATTTTCGATGGATGGTGCGCATGGCCTGGCGGGACAGCCGACGTAGCCGATCGAGGTTAATTCTCTTTACCGCATCCATCGTCCTGGGTATCGCCGCTTTGGTTGCAATAAATTCCTTCAAGGAAAATCTGGAGAATGACATCAACCGACAAGCAAAGGAGCTCCTGGGAGCTGATTTGGTCATATATGGCAATCAATCGGCTAGCGATAGTTTGATTTGGCTTTTTGACTCGCTCGGTGGGGACCGATCCATAGAAAAAAGTTTCGCCTCCATGATCCTCTTTCCCAAGAATGACGGCACCAGGCTGGTAAATGTTCGTGCGATCTCTGGAATATACCCATATTTTGGAGCCATTGAAACCAATCCTGCAGCCGCACAAGAAGGATTCCGATCGGGACGGAAAGCTCTGGTTGATAAGACGTTAATGATCCAGTATGAGATTTCCAACAAGGATTCCATTAGGGTGGGTAACCTTGCCTTTGAAATTGAGGGGGAAATCGAAAATCTTCCTGGCCAAACCGGAATCACCGCCACGGTCGCTCCGCCTGTTTATATTCCAGGCAAATATTTGGAAAGGACAGGTCTGGAAACCAAGGGAAGCCGTATAACCTACCGCTACTATTTCAAATTCGAAAGGGATCGGGACATTGATGGGTTGGTGGAAGCGATTGACAATCGATTGGGTGATGAGGCCATGAGATATGATACGGTCCAAAGCAGGAAGGAAAGCGTAGGCCGCACTTTTGAGAACCTGGCCCGATTCCTGAATTTGGTCGGTTTTATCGCATTGTTGCTGGGCTGCGTGGGCGTAGCCAGTTCGGTGCACATATATGTTAAAGAAAAACTGGATTCGGTAGCAGTACTCAGATGCATTGGAGCCACGGGCAATCAGGCTTTTATTATTTATTTATTCCAAATTGTTTTGATGGGTGTAATCGGCTCCATTACCGGTGTAATATTGGGGAGCCTGGTTCAAACTGTCCTGCCCGAGATTTTTGGCGAATTCCTACCTTTGGAGGTCCAGGTTTCTGTCAGTTGGTCGGCGATCTTACAGGGCTTCCTTACCGGGATTGCCATTTCGATTTTATTTGCTCTTCTGCCCCTTATTTCAATTCGCAAAACCTCACCCTTAAGAACCCTAAGAGCGTCCTACGAAGACCCTGAACTTAAGTACGACCCGATCAAGTGGGCGGTTATCTTGGTGATTGCCGTCTTTATTCTTGGCTTTTCCTACTGGCAAATTCAGAATTGGGGTGAGTCAATCATTTTCAGTCTTTCCCTGGGGTTGGCCTTTTTGCTGCTGGCCGGTCTAGCCAAGCTGGTTATGTGGCTCATCCGAAAATATTTCCCCTTCAGCTGGAGTTATATCTCGCGTCAGAGTCTGGCTAATTTATACCGCCCGAATAACCAAACGGTAATCCTGATGGTATCCATCGGGTTAGGCACGGCGCTTATAACCACGCTGTTTTTCGTACAAGATCTTTTGATAAAGAAGGTTCGATTCTCGGGCAGCGATGAGCAGCCCAATATGGTCTTGTTCGATATTCAAACCAATCAAAAGGATCAAGTAGCGGATTTGGTCCAAAACTATCATCTACCCATAATCCAGCAAGTGCCCGTAGTGACCCTCAGGGTACTGGAGATAAACGGGTTTACCAAGGAGGACGTGGAAGCAGATTCCACATTGGAAATACCCCTTTGGCCTTATAGGCGAGAATACCGGGTAACCTACCGGGACAGCCTAATAAGTTCCGAGGAAACGGTCAGAGGAGACTGGGGTGATGTCACCCAAAACAGGGGCGATTCGATTTTTATTTCCTTGGAAGATGGACATGCGGAAGCCCTTAAATTGGAAATCGGTGATCCGCTCCTCCTCAATGTACAAGGTGCCCTGATGAAAACCTACCTGGGTCATACCCGTGAGGTGGATTGGCAACGGGTTCAAACCAATTTCCTAATCGTTTTTCCCAACGGAGCATTAGAAAACGCTCCTCAATTTCACGTGCTTATGACCCGGGCTGATTCCGAAAAAGTATCGGCTGATTTTCAAAGAGCCCTGGTTAAAACCTATCCCAACATATCTGTAATTGACCTGGCTCTTATATTGGCGACGCTTGATGACATCCTCAACAAGATTGCCTTCGTCATCAGGTTTATGGCTCTTTTTAGCATTATCACTGGATTGATTGTCCTGGTAAGCTCGGTAATCATCAGCAAGTTCCAGCGAATTCGGGAGTCGGTGCTTCTTCGGACCCTTGGAGCCCATAAGTGGCAAATTTTCAGGATTAACGCCCTGGAATATTTCTTTTTGGGAAGCATGGCTTCTGCCTCGGGTATTGTAATTTCACTTATCGGCAGTTGGGCTCTTGCTTATTTCAATTTTCAGCTCGAGTTTATTCCCGATTTTATTCCAATGATTGGTGTTTATCTGGTTATTACCGGAATAACCGTGCTCATCGGGTTATTGAATCATCGCAACATCGTTCAAAAGCCGCCACTGGAAATCCTGCGAGCAGAGGTTTAAGATGGATTGCCTTGGGGCGAGAATTTCCCGATTCGCGGACAACCGCCCTTTATACAAAGAATGGATATCGATAAACTTAGAGGCGAAACCAGAGGTACCGAACATGTCATCCACTTAAATAACGCAGGAGCATCCCTGGTGGCGATCCCGGTCAGGCAAGCGGTTCGGGAATACCAGGATTACGAGGAACTGCACGGAGGATATGAAGCTGCCCGCCACTTTCGAAAGGAACTAAGAGCCACCTATACCAGCACCGCAAACTTCATCAATGCGAATCCTGAAGAAATTGCGCTGATGGAAAGCGCTACTACTGCGTGGGGGGCTGTTTTTTACTCCCTGCCCTTTTCCAGGGGGGACATTATACTTACATCATCCGTCGAATACGCGAGCAACTATATCCCCTATCTGCAGGCTCAAAAGCGGTATGGTGTCGAAATACTGGTTGTCCCTAACGACAAACACGGTCAAGTCGATGTAGCTGCTCTGGAGGCCCTGATAAATCTCAGGGTGAAGCTCATTTCCATCACACATATTCCAACCAATAGTGGGTTGGTGAACCCAATAGAGGAAATAGGATCCGTAGCCGAAAAACACAACATCTTGTATTTGGTAGACGCGTGTCAATCCCTGGGACAGTATCCCCTGGATGTTGAAAAGATTCGATGTGATTTCTTGTCTGCTACCGGAAGAAAGTTTCTGAGGGGACCCAGAGGCTCTGGATTTCTGTTCATCAAAGATAAGCGCATAAGCCAAATCGAACCATGGCTATTAGACCTGCATGGGGCGACCTGGACTGGACCTCAGCAATATCAAATGCAACCCGATGCTACCCGTTTTGAGACGTGGGAGAGTAATCCAGCCAATCAACTTGGGTTCAAAGCGGCAATAGAATACGCTAATAATCTTGGGGTTGAAAACATTTAGGCTCGAATAACCGATCTAGCCGCTCAATTGAGAGAGAACCTTCATCAGCTTAGTGGCGTCTCACTCCACGACCCGGGCCAGGTCAAGTGCGGAATCGTGACTTTCTCTACGCCAGGACTGAGACCAGCGATCCTTCAACGAAAGCTGGAAGACAGGGGGATCAACGTTTCAGTCGTCGGCAACGAAAACACCTATTTGGATTCGATGGAAAATAATCTTGAAGAATTGGTCAGAGCATCTGTACACTACTATAACACTTCGGAAGAAATAGGCATTTTTGTTAAGGAATTAGCTGATCTAATGAGCTCGATGGCAGGGCACTAGGACCTGATTTTGGACCGGTAAATATGAGGATTACATCACTCGGACAAATATTCTTTTTCTGTTTCAACGTGTGCTGTTCGCAAGAAGTTTCGTTTAGATCTGATCGGTGGATAATCGACGCCGATACCAGTGACTTAATGGAGCATTTAGGGCAAGAAAGTCTCTTCCTGAAGGGTGGAATTGCTTACCTAAAGGGCGTCGATCTTCTTAATGGCAGTTTGGAGTTTGACTTGGCAATGCCCTGGGAGCGAGGATTTATGGGCGCCGTTTGGCCTCTGCAGGATAATCAAAACTACGAGGAGTTTTACCTTCGCCCTCATTAATCCGGAAATCCTGATGCGAATCAGTACACACCAGTGTTCAACGGATTGGCCGGCTGGCAATTATACCATGGCGAGGGATACGGCGCCGCTGTGACCTACCAATTCGATAAATGGAGCCACATTAAGATTATCATTTCCAATGGGATTGGTGAGGTTTACATTAATGACATGGAAGCGCCAGCGATGGTAATCCATGAAATGAAAAGAGAAGTAGCGCAAGGTAAAATAGGAGTTGAAGCCGGAAATTTTGCTCCGGCCTATTTCGCAAATTTTCAATTCGATGACTCTGCTACTGACCTGAAAGCCTCTTTCAAACAACCGGAAGACCCACCTGCGGGAACCATACGACAGTGGATGGTTTCCGAGGTATTTGCCGAAGATCTTATTCAGGATCTAATTGAGTTCAAGCGGTCAGAGATGGATAGCTTGGCCTGGGTGGCTATGAAATCAGAATCAACGGGAATAACCAACCTGGCTCGGATTTCAAAAATCGATAAAGCCAATAGGGTATTTGCCCGGATCTCCATTCAATCGGAAAGCGAGCAAATCAAAGGCCTTGAATTGGGTTATAGCGACCGAGCGCGCGTCTGTCTCAATGAACGGTTGTGCTACAAAGGGAATAATGGCTATGGTAGTCGTGATTACCGGTACTTGGGAACTATAGGATATTTTGATGAGATCCAATTACCGCTCTTGGAGGGTGAGAATGTCCTTATGGTGGCTGTATCGGAAAGTTTTGGAGGTTGGGGAGTAATGGGGAGAATGGATCCAACAGGAATTGAGATAAAGTAAACCAGCTGGTGAAGGACTGGCCAATTTAACCTGAATCTGAACTGATCTGTATTTGCGTCTGTTGTATTCTTTTACTTACTTAACGTGAGTTCGACAATAAGGAATGATTAAAGAGCGAGAAAGAGTTGACCGGTGTCCTGGTAGTTCAATTTGATTGAGGGCTTTTTTTCGCAAAAGTTGTAAGCGATTAAAGCCGAGAAAAGGTTGGTAAGGAAATTAGTTGGGCTCCTGTGCCTGGAGTGTTCAATCTGGAAGATGTTTTTAAGTTGATCAATGATAGTCTCACAAATAGCCCTTTTACGGAGCATTATAGCATCCATGATGGGGGTTAAGGATGAGGACTTCATATTGCGTTTGAGTTTGGTTATCAGATGGACTCCGCGGAAGAACAGATTTTTAAAAAGTTCCTTACTGATGTAGCCTTTATCACCAAAGAGCTTTCCGAATAATTTCTTAATAAACCGTTCAATTTTAAGAGGCTTTCTGTCATCCACATTGCCCGGTGTGAGCATAAAATCGATGATTTCACCCGTATCAGCAGTGATAAGATGGAGCTTAAACCCGTAGAACCATCCGATGGAACAATAGCCTCTTTTAGCTAACCCTTCAAATACTTTATGGTTATGGATCCGTCTGTTATGACAGACCCTTAACGGAGTGCTGTCTATAAAACTTATACCTGTACACTGTCCAGTCCCTTGTGTTTTCAGATAAATAGCCATTGGCAGAAGACTTCCACTACAAAGTTCTACCATTCGGTTATAGCTTACCACATCAGGAAAGAAGGAGCGCAAGTGGCCACAAACGTATGTGTTGTAAAAGGTCTTGAAATTTCGATATCCTGAGATCTGGAACAAGACCTGTATAGTCATTACTTCGGATAAAGAAAGCTTACCAGGTTTGTTGCGCTTTTTACTTCCCAGCAATCTTTTTTCCAATTTTGGGACAAAATCCAGACAAAAATCGTCAATGGAACAAAAAATTTCAGTAATTTTAGTAGCAGTTAACATAGGTAGAAATATTAGTTATTTTGTTGATTGTCAATGACTTAATATACTAATTTTCTGCCTTTTTTCTATCAATAAACTACTCTATTTTATATCGAACTCACGTTACTTAGTAAGTAAACCGGTCTAAATGCCAAAATACGATAAAGAACAGATCATTGATAAGGGCATCGAATTGATGCGCAAGAATGGCTACAACGGCACTGGAGTGCAGCACGTGTTGAAGGCTTGCGGCATTCCCAAGGGGTCATTCTACAACTTTTTTGAAAGCAAACAGGATTTTGCACTACAGGCAATAGAGAAATATGCAAATCAAAATATAGCCGATTTAGAAAAAATTATTGAGAGTAATAAAATGGGCCCCACCCAGCAGCTGAACAAGTTCTTTAATGACCTGGCTCAATTTTACAAAAGTCGCGGATTCAAGATGACCTGTCTGATGAGCATTATAAGCTTTGAAATGGGATCTAGCGACCGGAAAATCAGTCAAAAAATCAAAGAAAAGTTTGGCAAGATCAAGAAACTGATTGCCCGTGCCTTGAAGAAGGGTCAGGATCGAAATGAATTTCGTAAAGACATAGGGTCCGCTGCTCTGGCAGATTACCTAATTGACAGTTTTAACGGTGCTTTGATCACCATGAAGTATGAACAGTCTGATCGGGCGATTCGTCAGTTTTTGAAGATCAACCTGAGATTCATACGAATTTAAAAAATTTTCAATCTGATAAATAAACCGGTCTAATCAAACAACAAACATATGGCACAATTACCCTACATCGAGCCTGAAGAGGCCGATCCCGTAACCAAAGAGGTTTATGACAAAACCGTAGCCCGATTTGAAATGGTCCTAAACATTTTTAAGATCACAGGTAATGCTCCTGAAATTGCCGAGAAGATGTGGGAGATATTCTTCGACATTTTGCAAGATGGCCAGATTCCCTGGTACTCTAAAGAATTGCTGATCCTCAAGTCAACCAAAATGGGCGACTGCCTTTACTGTGTAACCCAGCATGAGGTCGTGAGCTCCAGACTAGGAGTGACCAAAGAAAAGCAGGAAGATATAGTTGGCGTTGCATACCGGTCAAGCTCCCATTACAATCCTGAGGAAGTGGCAATTCTGGATTTATGCTCGCATGTAGTCCTGGATCCTGAGCAGATTCCACTCGAGGTTTGGGAAAACGTGAAGAAATACTATAGCGACGGTCAAATTGTAGAGATTGTAGCTACGATTGGGGCCTATCTCCAAGTCAGCAAATTCGGGGATGCCATGGGGGTGGAACTGGAATCGGTCTGGCACGGGCACGAGCCAGTCCTGTTCGGCGTGGAGCCACCTAAATCCAAGGCGGCCCAAAAGCATCTTGATCACTTTCTAAGTCAATCCAACTAAAATCTTCAAAACATGCCTGTTGTAGAAATTTTAGATCGCGACCAAATCGACCCGGTAGTATCAGCTGTATTTGAAGCCGCTGAGAAATATTTTGGGCAAGTCCCAAATCTGGTGAGGGCGCTGGCCAGCAATCCCGCTTTGTGTACCTCCATAACCAATTTCATGATCCAATCCTTGGGCGAGGGCCGGATCAACTGGGCTTTCAAGGAGCTAATTATTCTTAAGACCCTCAGGGCCATGAAAAGCTATTATAGTTATGGCGCCCACGAAACCTTGGCACAGGAACTAGGGGTTTCTTCGGAAAAAATAGGAGATATCAGTAACTCCACATGGAAAACCAGTCCTCATTTTAATGAGGGTGAGAAAACCGTTTTCGAATTAGTGGAGCAGATTGCAGAAGACGCCAATAACGTTGGCGATGATCTGTGGGAACGCCTCCGAAGTAACTGGGATCATGGGCAGCTACTAGAAATTAACGCCATCATTACGACCTTTTTGATGATTGGTCGAGTGGGCGATTCGTTGGGCGTATCAGATCCCGTACTCTTTACTAAAGTCCCGGTAACCGTCTAGCTTAGGTTTGGACACACCACAAATAAACCCTCTCTGGCATAGCCGGAGGGGGTTTCGTTTTTTTTCACCATGGCCCTAACGGTGACAGGAATGTCCATTGCATTATTCCCGAAGAACCGTGATATTGCCCGTAGTGACGATGTTGCTTTGATTTCCTGCCCGGTCGGTGACCTGCACCGTGTATTGCACACTCTCCGATTCGGAATCTATGTCAAGTAGGGCAACTCCGTCCAGTTCGATCGGTAATTCACCAGTAATCGCAATTTCAGATCCCGAGGGGGCCAACTCGGGAATTCTGAATTTAAAACCGACCTGGTTACGACTGTCTGTAACCACCAGATTCTTCACGTCCGGGTCGTTCTCTCCCAGGCTCCATTGCCATCAACATACTTGATTCGAATCACCACTCTCTCCTGGTAGGCAATCACTTCTGGCGGAGATATGCTGAGAAACTCAATCTCCGGCGTGTTTGACAATTCCAGGGCCTCATCCGTGCAAGCGAACTGGCCAGCGACTATCATTAGTAACAGAAGAAATGGAAGAGTCCTGCTCATGGAATAATGAAGCTAAAGAATGTCTTGTAAGCTCTGGGAAGTTCATCGCTGGGAAATTCGGTATCCTCTAACTGGCTCCCGTCATTAGCATAGATGCGAAAAAAATAAACCTGGTTGGTGAGGAAATTACCAGTATTAATAGCTGCTATCCAAAATTCACCGAATTGCTCGAAATCAAAATATTCAGCATTAATTGTGATAGCGGAGGAGAAATCTTGGGGCCTGGTAGAGATCTCAATACGATTGTTGGTTAATTCCGAGATCGGGGTTTTGTCATCTACCAGGCCAACCACCAGGTTTACGTTTTCATTTCGGGGAAGGGCAAATGGGCTGAACTCACTGGTCCTATTTTCAGAATAAACGCTGTCCAGGGCCTCATCAATAGCCACAAAAAATAAGATTCTTACTGATGTATTGGGCAATTCCGGATTGTTGCCAAAAATGTCTGGCGCTCCGTTCTGAATCCATTGCCGTATCCGCTCCAACAGCTCATCATCCAGGGGAACTCCAATATTGTCCTGAGGCATTCTATCGTCTTGATTAACAAAACAACAATTGGTCAGGCGCTCGATTAACACCGACTCTTCAGGGGCAAAAGGTACCACCCGATACCTAAATTCATTCTCAGCATTATTTTTGATAATCGGATGGTAGACCAAAGTACTGTACGTGCTTTGCACGGTCCTGAAGTCGGGCTCAAAGTGCCCATCATGGCACCCGGGCAAAGCGCATCGTGCCTGAAAAATATCCCGATGTAAACTGGTGATAATAAACGGATCCAACTCCTCCCCTTCCGGCCCATCAGAGCCATAATCAACCTCGTCATACGGATTGTCAAACACTAAATCCTCCGAGCAACTCACGGCGAGAATTGTGAGGAACAGAAGGCCGCAGGCCCCTAATATGATCGTTCCAAAATTCATCAAACAAAGGCCTCTTCAAGGACCCGACCTTGCAACATACCAACAGGAATTTCCAGGTCGAAACCCAGAATGTTTGCAATGGTCGGAAGCAGATCGATGCTATCACCAGACAACTGACTGATCACATTATCCTGGTTTACCACGCCGCCGGGTCCAGCGACCAGGCAAAATATCTGGCGAGCCATATCGGTATTAGTATGGTCAATGGCGAACCTGCCATTCTGATCAATGACCGTATTGGCTTCTAAATTCCGCCCATGCTCAGGGGCAGCGATAAGAATAGTGTCATCGCTCATCCCTGGATTGCTTTGAATGTAATCCCACAGGTGTCCCAGTGCATAGTCAGCCAACCGCAAGTTATTTGCGTACAGCGAGAAGTTATTATGACAAACATCCACATTCTGCATATTCACTACGGTGAGCTCTGGCTGAAATTCCTCTAATACCTTTTCAGCGTAAAAAATGTTCATCATGTCGCCATTCATGAATCCTGCAGGGATATCCCACGGATTATTGTGCTCTCCCACAACCGCCTCCTGAAACATTCGATTAATAAAAGCCTGGATCTTAAGAATACCATCCTCTTCGTTGATCACGCCAGCGTCCCCGGCCTGAAATTGAGTAGCAAAATTATCATCTGCGAATTGTCGAAACATGCTGGCCCGTTCCAGTTCTGTCGCGCTAAATTGCTTTGGGTTTCCCAATGCTCCATACCCCTGTCCCGAGATCAGGGCAGTGGGCTGAATGAAATTAGCTCCAAACTGGGCACCATAGCCGGAATAATTGCTGAAATTCAACGCAGGATAGGGGCCCAGAGAATCGGATACCCACCAGGCATTAAGAGCCGATTTTGCAGGGCTACTATGTTTTCGATAGTATTCAAATACGGTAGGGAACTCGGGTCTGAGCCGAATATTTACATCCGCGCTGGTGTACACTCCGGTCAGGGCGGTAGCGTGCGCATTGTAATGACCGGTAGGACCGGATGTATAGCGAAACTCTTTGAACAGAGTCCCAAACGAGGAAAGTGGTGACGGAAAGGCTTCGGGCAACGCGGTGATGCTTCCCAGTATGTCCTGACTGACCGGTTCCGTCCCGGGAATCATATTGGGCATCAGGTTTCCTTCTGATTTCTGCATAGACTCTAAATTGCGAACTCCACCGGCGAAGAGGCAGAATACCACGTGATTCACCTTGCGCGCGCCTGTCTGAGCGAACAATCTTCCCGAGGGTAGAATGTAGGGAGCGGAAAACGCACCGAGGGTACTCATTCCTGCCTTCTGTATAAAACTCCTTCTTTTCATGGTTTAGAAAATCAATGTTTCAGTGAACTGAAGAATTTACTTCCTGCTTAACCGGAGACTCCCGACTATCACTTTGAGAAAGGGGTTCGGCTTTATGATTCTTAATTGTCATTTAGAAATCTGCTAGTCCGTAAAGATACCCAATTGACATAAGCTGTCAGAGGGCTTGGCGACCTTGTTGAAAAAAACATAGCCATGAACCTTGTAGAATTTATTAAACGGTTTCCCAATGAACAGATGTGCCGTGATCATTTTCGCGAGTATCGGATCAGGAAAGGGATTATCTGCAAGAAATGCAGTCACCCTTCGCATTATTGGCTTTCCGGAAAAGAGCAGTTTCAGTGCAAGCAATGCGGTTTTAGGACTACCCTTCGAAGCGGTACTGTACTGCAGAGCAGCAAACTTCCATTTTGGTATTGGTACATAGCCTTTCACCTGATGAGCTCCACTAAGAAAGGGTTTTCTGCCCATGAAGTCAGAAGACAACTGGGCCACAAACGCTATGAGCCGATTTGGTTGATGATGCGCAAAATACGAGCAGCCATGGGAAAGGCCGATGGGACTCAAACACTTGCCGGGATGGTAGAACTGGACGATGCCTATTTCGCCACCGGTACGTCCAAACGGGTTAAGAAAAGGCTTAAACGGGGCAAAGGAAGCCAAAAGAAATCAAAAGTAACTGTAATGGCGGAATCCTTTCCATTGGAAATCGACGGACGCACAGAGCATTTCTGTGGGCAGTTCAAGATGAAGGCTCACCGTTCAGAAAGCAAGGAGGCGATTCAGCAGGTCGTCAGCCAAGCCATTGATCCTGCCAGCGTTTTGTTCACTGATCAATCCACCGGTTATGTGGATTTGAAAAGCCTGGTAGATGTTCACGTGAGTTTTAAATCCTCCTGGGAGGGTGCCGATGAACTCAAATGGGTACACATAGCCATTGCAAATGCAAAGCGGACCCTGCTGGGCATTTATCATGTTATCAAAGAAAAGTACCTTCAGTACTATTTGGATGAGTTCTGTTATAAGCTCAATCGAAGGTATTCAACCAATCTGTTTGATAATCTTGTCTTTAGCTCAGTTTAGTGGTACGATTGCGGACTAGCATATTTAGAAATTTCTATATTCATTCGACGTCATAATTCCGTAATAAACCACCTCGGGAGTTACATCCGGATTTTTTTCGATCTCAGTGGTTAGAAACCATTGCTCAAACTCGTTGGGATCACGGTTGAAGAACTTGCGATAGGTATCAATGACAAACTGATCTATGTTATTCCGCATCTGGACTTCATTGGGAATAGTGGCATCAGGACGCCGGAGAATATTCCTGATTATCAGGTCCTCAATGGTCTTGCTATCGCCAAACGAATCGTAAGCCAGTGACAGAGCGCTGAGTTCGTCCGAGGTAATGCTTTTGCCAATTAGATCCGAATACGCAATGGATATGAACTCAATGTTGGTCTTGATATTGGGCTTTTCAATTCCCTCCTGCTTGATGGTCACATCCTCCAATCCGAAGATCACATTACCCTGATCGTCGCAAGAAGTAATAAGCCAGGACATTAATAGGATTATGAGACGTTTCATTTCAACAATTTAAATACCGATATATTCATCAGACATCAGCAACTGAATCTGCAGATCTACGTAATTTCGGCTATTGAGGTACTCCAGGACAAAATCAGTCATTTCCTCGGAAGTAGGTTCCCGAAATAAGAATCGATTAAACAGGTATCGGACCTGACCTTCGAAGTAGTCGCTGGAGCTGACAAATATATCCAGGAAATCGGTTTTGGAATCTCCCAGATTAAAGAACAGAATGGCCTCAAACCCCTCGACCATCCTTTTGGAGTTCTCAAGTTCATTGTCCTCAACCTGTTCATCCGCCGTTGGATAACGGAACAGCAGATTCTGAAATACCGACACGACAAAGTTTTCCGTGCCCATGTTAATTTCGTCATATAAAAGATTATCCAGGCACCGGCGATGCATCTCAATTACATCGATCTGATTGGTTTTCAGTGCGCTGGGAATCTGTTGAAGCCTCTCTAAGCGTTCCAATTCATAGAGCAGGATCTGCCTGAATTGCTCTCCCGGATCCCGATCCAGTTGATCGTGAATGATATAAATATATCGGACAACGTCCAGCGTATCGGCGCCATTAAGCAGGTCGACCCGAGCGAGCTCGTAGAGCCTATCGAAATATTCGGGTTTACCGAAAACGTCTTGCAGAAATTCACTGCGGCTGGCTTGGGATAGCTCTTGAGTCTGGCTCAGAACTAAAAGGGCCTGTTGATATTCGGACTGAACCGGCTTCCGGCCTAACACCGAAATGTAAACCCTATTAACGTAATTCTCCTTGATGAGGGTGGATATGGTCGGATCCGGAGGTGCTTCATTGCCCGGAATAATCAAATCCTCCTTGTTATAAAAACAGGAATTGATGACCACAGCCAGGATTGCCAGAGACAAGGATTTGCCAACCTCTTTCATCAGATCTTAGTCAAAATCTTCAGCGGATGTTAAGAACCAACCACATATTCGACAATAATATCACGTTAAGGTTTAAAGTTGCTTACATTTTACGACAACAGACCCAGTAAAGCCCCCTAAATAAGTTCTGTTTTTTCTTTAAGGCCAAACGGTGATCGTACGTCTTCGGGCGTCGAAATGTTCGTTAGTGTACATCAGAATATTGTTGTTAAACAATAAAGCCCTGATAAACAAATCATTACAAAATTGGCACAGCGATTGGCATTCTCTTTACGGTCAAAAACTTTAAATAAAGATAAATATGAACATTATGGCAAAGATGAGCCCCAAGATGCTATTACTGGTGGCAGCGATTGCGTTATTGATGACCGGAGTGGCTTCAGGAACTTTATCGGGGAAAAACGACACTCAAGTAAAAAGGATTAATGCAGTAAATCAGGCCTCACGATCCTGGTTCGAAACATTGTCCTGGGAAGAACGGGAGGCAGTACTTTATCCCCTGGAGCCTGATGTGGGATCTGGGTCCTGTCAAAAAGAATTGGTCATTAGAGTTTTTAACCTGGACTCTGATTTGCTAGCTGAGTTTGTTGCCTATAAGGATAGTCCGATCAAGGACAAGGCCCTTCGTGCCCTTATGTACCGCAGCGATTACCTGATGTCCCTGGACAACGAGATGTACTTTGTGCTATTTGAATAAATACAAGCGCCACTTGATTATATAGGACCAGGGGATAACTGAAACTGTTGGACTCCTCCAATTTTGGCTTTAGCAGTTGAGTTTTTGCCATTCGGCATATCCCCTTTTCTTTGGGACGTCCAGGGCGGATCCAACCTTTTGTAAATTTGAGGGAATGTGATAACATTGCATTTGAATGCCAAACTGGCTATGAACTATTCCTCACCCAATTTCGAGGGGTAGAGTTTCATAGACAATGCTAGTTGAGGAGAACGGAGATGCCGAAGTGGCGGAATTGGTAGACGCGCACGACTCAAAATCGTGTTCCTTCGGGAGTGTGGGTTCGATTCCCACCTTCGGTACTCAATAGACCCCGTAAGTAATTGACTTACAGTGCAGCTCCAAAACTAGAAATGTAGAATTTTTAACCTGAAAATTGGGTTTGAATATTAACGCGAACGCGGAGAGTCTCCCGATTCCGGGCCGAATTTTTTACCCTTAATGGAGTCAGTCTGCTGAGAGTGGGGATTACTTTATCGTTTTATAAATATAAAACGGCCTCTGTTGGAAATGCGCCTGCTCTCTCTATCAAATTTAGACACCCAGTCCTTGATGCAAGGAGAATCAATTATGCTATAACCCCTAAATGCATTACTATCTTCAAACCGGTAATTGGCGTTGTAAATAACCAAAAGGCCGGCAGGTTTTAAGAGTCGGTCAAGCATATCAACAATTGAATCAAACCTCTCGAATGGAAATAATAGGCTTATGTCGTCAATTGATTCTGCTTCGGGCCATTTACATAAAACAGATAAGGTAAAAATAATATCAAACGGTTTATTGTTCAATAAATCATTCAGATTTGAAGAGTAGATTATATTTGGATTGGTATTCTCCATTTTTGCAATACGTATCGGTAACGGATTAATATCATAGCCCCAAATTTCCGATTGTGGAAAAAAGTTGCTAACAGCATTGCATTCGTGACCGATTGAACATCCATAGGATAATATTCTGAGATGATTTTCGAGACAGTTTTTTCGTACTTCATTAAAAAGGTCCCGGTATCTGTTTTTTTTGGTCGTGCCTTCAATCTGAATGAGGGCTCCCGGGGTAATCTTATATCTCTTTTCAAGAAATGCACCAATTAGAGGTCTTACCGGGAGGGAAAACGATTTCAGGTGCTTCAAACCATTTAGGAAATGGTATAACAATTTGAATATGAACAACGAAATGAAGTAGTTGAATTTTTTCCGGATCGTATCCCAAGCCATTTCAAAAAATCTTTTTCTCAAAATCCATTATTCGTATGGCAAACCATTGTTTGGAATGTGGCACTCCTTTTGAACTTTACAAGATAGACTTTTTAAGCAACTCCAAACGGCACCTTCTACCCTGGGTAAAGACCCTTCTGCTCAGAGCCGTCAAGGAGAGATTTGGGTTACAACTCACCTGGCCTCCAAAGTACACCGTCAGGGCCGTAATGATCCTCAACATGGGCATAGACCCTACCTTTGTAGTGCATGCAAATATGGTCAGCTGATCATTATTAAGGAAGCATACGTCTAATAGGTTCACCAAAACTGCCACAAGCAGGCTGAACCCTAAATTACAGATGATAAAAAACGTCTTCAAATCAGAATGCTGGATAGGTTCGCCCAAAACAAGAAAACCTCCGAAAAGAGCAAGCCATGGTAGTGATAAATGGATGCAGCGCTAATTCTGCCATTCCACGAGCTCAAGATCAGCAAAGTCGTCGAATCCCTTCAGCATTCTCGGGCCAAGGGACTTGAAGGCGACGTCCTTTCCCATAACAAAGTGACCTTCTAGACAGCTTACGGTATCTCCTGGATGCTGAATTCCCTGATTATCCCACGGCACAAAAAGTATTGGTCATTATCCCAAGCCAATTAGCAAGCCAACCAGATGGCCATGATAAATTCTTATCCTGGGGCAGGTAGGCTGACTTTGGCATTCTGCGCACTCTCCTTATACTTGACAAAGCTCTCCTCCTTTGAGGCTCTCACCTTCGATCACTTCAGAATCACCGCTAATAAGTCCTGTAAAAATAGGTTTAGAACAACTGGTATGGATCCGGGTATGCTCCTCCCCGTTTACGTAGATGATGATTTCAGTAGACAAAGTTCCTTTCTCATCCATACCGGTAAAAGAGACGTGGTCGCCCGGCTGGACAATGCCGGCGAAGACAAAAAAATCGATTTGGTTATCAAAACATGGAAAAAGAACAACTGCAGAACGAAGAGAAAATCCTCCTCAATCTTCCCAACTTTCCCAACCCTCCTCAACAACTTCAACTTCTCCAACTCCCGATCATCAGGATAACCCTCTATAATTATGCTGTGGATCGATAGAATGGAACTTGTCTCGCTATTGCTTTTTCTAATCGCAGGTGACAACCTGTCTCTGGTGCTTTATGTGCTGCCAATTGTAAGTGGTATTGTGGCGATCCTCAAATAGCCGAATTTAGACAGCCTAAGGGATAGAGAGATGAGGGGGTATACAGCCTGCAGATAAACTGCCCTTCTTTGTGACTATCAGTCGGGCCAGGCAGAGTCTTTATTTTGTCACTCATCTTTCCTATACCGCTCGAACCATCTCAAAATATAGTCCACCTTCTGAATCAGATAGCTGGGAGTGGTAGCAATGGCGTGGGATGCTTTCGGCATTCTGACCATCGCTGTTTCAATCCCTCGCAGTTTTAGAGCTTGATAATATTGCTCAGCCTCGGAAATGGGAGTGCGGTAATCGGATTCACCACATAAGAGCATGGTCGGTGTTTCCACCTGCCCACCAGGCTCAGCGGAGATCTATCCATGTAGGCCATCAGGTTTTCCCATGGATAGCCTCCAAACCAATACTTATAGTAATAATTATAGTTATCCGTCGTTAGAGAGAAACTATACCAGTTGATAATCGGTTTGGCTACAACCGCGGCTTTGAATCGATTGGTTTTACCCACAGTCCAGGCAGCAAGCACTCCTCCGCCGCTGCCACCGGTGACAAACAGCTTCGACTCATCGATGTATCCCTTTGCAATCACAGCGTCCACGCCGGCCATCAGGTCATCGTAATCATGACCCGGATAGGCGTGATGGATCAGGTTGCCAAATTCCTCACCATAGCTGGTACTACCTCTTGGGTTGACATGCGCTGGCCATCGGGAGACCATCGAGGCTGAGAATCGTTTCGGGGACCGTCGGTGATAGGTTGCTGATCATTTCCATCAGTGGTGACCATCCGTAGGTTGGAGCGGCCTTTATCTTTCTCAATATCATTAAAGTTATAGATATAGACGATGGATTGGCCATCCGGCGAAATTTGAGGGTCGGAGGCAAACTTCAGCGCGAAAACATCCTCCAATCTAAAAGGTTGGCGCTCCTGGGCTTGTACCCTTGGAAAGAGACAGATTATCTCAACCGCAAGAATAGGCACCAACAGGTATCTCATTTAGCTTCGATAATGGCAGATTGGCAGAAAGACCATCCAAATTAGAGAATTCTAGCCATTCATGGAAGCTTACCACATTTCTGCACATGCTTAGATGTACGCTTTTAGAATAAACTTCCCTGCTGTGAGTCCAATTCCGGGTATACCTTTTTCTCAAGGATCTCCGGCAAATTGCCAGTATATTCTTTGCCCCTTAACCGAGGAACAGTATAGGCTGTGAGTTCCTCGTCATCAAATGGCTTTATCAGGTCCTTGATCTCCTGGGGATCAATTCCCTCACCGATCCAGCTGATTTCGCTTTCACGAGGTAAAATAACGGGCATTCGAGGTCCCTCGAGCTTAGGGTTGTTGTGGATTTCGGCTAACAGGGGATTGCCATCGGTGGTAATTATGGAAAAGGTCCTGCGATCCATGCCTTCTGATCGTCTCCACTTGGACCATATCCCAGCCAGCGCGAACGGATTGTGTTCCTTAAGGCCAACAAAGTACGGATAGGTCCTGCCATTATGATGATGGTGTTCAAAAAAACCGTTTACCAATACCAGACATCGATTGTCCATAATACTGTCCTTAAAGGCCGGCTTCTCAAATACGGTCTCGCCCTTCGCATTTAAGGTTTGATTACTGATTCTGGCCGCCTCTGAGGGATCCTTGACCCACCAGGGTACCAACCCCCAGCTAAAGAACTGTATCTTTTCTGGCTCCTGGGCCGTAATCACCGGAATATTAGGGTGGTCATATCCGTTGGCATGATAATGCCTGGGATAGTCTTTGTTATGACCCAGAACCGGGTCAAGGTGAGCCTTAAATCGTTTTTCAAGTATCTCGGGATCATAGTATATCGAAATATCGTAGCACATACAAGCGAGAATTTATGAAAGATAAAACGCCCAGGCCGGTATTGACCCAAATCAACTACAGAAATGACAGTCATCATAGTGGATTATTAGACAAATTGACACTCTTGAAAATAGAATCTTGTAATAATGGCGCTGCAACCAGACTGGTATGAGATTTGCATCATCAGGGGTGAAAGGAGAGGTTATGAATCTACTGGAAAATAGAAAACTGCTGAAAAAGAAGGCCAGGGCTTGGGAGGTGCTGAATACGGCCAATGGTGGAGTGGTCACCGGAAGGGAAAGGGTCATTCAGGCCGAGAAAGGTTACCGGATAAAGGTTACCGTGCCAACCGTTCCAGAAGACCATTTTCGCGTAACCCTTGATTACCAGGAGCTAATAATCTCGGTTCTTCGACATCCTGTAACCCATCCCAGCGTGAACGCGTTCATATATCACAAAACTTTTCGGCTTCCAAACATAGTTGACGTGGATAACATAGAGGCGGTCTATGATCACGGGCAGCTCATGGTTTTTCTCCCCTACCTGGAAGTCAGAAAGAACCTCAGGCGCGATATTGATATCAAACATTAGGCCAGTTCCGGGATTGGATTGAGAGGTTGTGGTTCGAAAAAATTATCTGAACCTTTTTGTTAAATTTGCTCTTTCCATCAGCCTTGTCAGCCCAGGTGGTGAAATTGGTAGACACGCACGTTTCAGGGGCGTGTGGCAGCGATGCCGTGTCGGTTCGAGTCCGACCCTGGGCACTCGACAATATTAGGATCTAACTCCCTCGATTATCGAATTCGCAATTCGATTTTTCTGCTAAAATTTCCCAATCCTTTAGACCCTCTTGCAATTAATGCAACCAAACCATGTCGTTCAGCCTTCACCGAGAACCTTTTGTGAAAATTTGCCAGTTTTCATCCTTGCGTAAGGATTTTCAGTTTTGTGGGGGGAACAGTTATGGGTAGGTTTTGTGATAAACAACCATGAAGATCATGAAAAAGTCAGCAGTAATTTATCTGGTTATCCTTTATTCATTGTCCCAATTCAGTTGCGACAATTGTAACGCCCAAGCCAACGGAAAAACGGTTTTTGTGACCTTGCTTAATGGTGCGAAAATTATTGGTAAGGTCCATTCAACTACGGATTCGACTTTAACCGTTACTAATGCCGGTAAACCTCGCACAATCAGGAGCCAGGACATCCGAAACATCAAGACGCCTAGAAAGGGATGGACAATATTTGGAGTGATTTATGGAGGTTTGGTCGGTTTATCTGTGGGTGCTTCAACTGACGAATATTATCCATTTGAAATCAATGAATCCGGGGCAATTGCCGGAACCTTCATTGGCGCCGGCGTTGGAGGGTTAATTGGTCACAACCTAGGGAAGAAGAAGCATGAAGTGTATGGCGTTCCCGAAACGTACAAAACGATTAAGGACCTTTATCTGAGACCTCACGAGCAAGTAAGAACCGGTTCAAATGATGTGTCTGAAATTGCCAACCGATAAACCAGTACTACTAAGAACAGCGTCTAGTAGGTGGGAATAATGCTTTTGCCTATTCGAGGGCATGGATCTGCTCCTCAACCTTAGTTCTTAACCGTTGGAAAAACTTGTTGCGCTGCTTGGAAGCATTCAGACTAAATAAGGTGGAATTCCTGATGATACTGTTGGCAATCTGAACATTTTGACTGCAGAAATCAGGATCGATGGTCGTAAGTATATTGACGATATTGTTGGCAATGTATACCAAGTAGGAATCCTCCATCCTATAAATGATAGTGTTGTCGGCTATAGTCAGTTCATTGTGGTACAACATATAACTGCGCTCCGATCCGGCATTTTCCGTGTCAATATCAAATTTATAGCCCAGCTCGGCTTGCTTCTGGATATGATCTACCAATTGTCCGACCCGCTGGAAAAGCAATTTGGCTATTTCCCTGTCCGGGATCAGACCAGACTCATAATAAAACTCAATCTGGCGCAGAGTGGCATTGAGGGTCTCATTGCTCCAAATCTCGAATGTCGGGATTTTGATGTATTTCAACCATACCTGCTTGGCCAACGCCAAGACCTCGTTAGATATTACGTCGAGTGAAAAGACCTTATCCTTGTATTCCGGAAATTCAAAAATGGACTTTTGCCAAAAGAACATCCTGAAAGCCACAATCTCGGGGAAGACAGCCAGGTAAAACATCGGGATATCCTTAGCCATATAAGTCATATCCTTAGTCTCAAAATTAGCCAGTCGGTCCAGGTCCTTGATAACCGCTTGGATGTAATTGCCAAAATCGAATTTATCATGCTTAATAACCCGGTATTTGAAGAGCACCGAGTCATAGCTGGTAGCAAAGAAGGCATCCAGCGATATGTCGTACGTTGTGCTGAGCTTTTTAAGTTCCAGAAACGACAACTCGGTTTCACCACGGATTCGGCGATAGGCGCTATCAGCGCTTATTTGAAGAACATCCGCGATTTCATCTACCAGTGAAATGTTATCCCGAAGCTTGTTCTTTACTTCCTGCAGAAAAGCACTTTGGTCAGAGCTGGCTGGCATTCCTATTATAAATCTAAGCAGATATCCCCTATTTGCAATGGAATCTTCAGAAAATTAGATTGCCGATAATATGCTGTTAACCCGCACAAATTCAAATAGTTAAGGGCTTACTTGTAATCGCTATGCTCAGGTCGCAGGAGGTCATTTATGGTCTTTACGGGATTGAACGTTATCAGCGGTACTTCGACAAAAACTGAATTCCAATCGGACATTGATCCGTTCCATAGCCCTGGCAACTCGAGGGCTTTCAAATCCTTCCCACCTTGGCTCTTTTGAGCCACAAATCCAGTTTTAGGATCCACGAAATTTAACAGATCGTGATTTTCACCCCGGTAATTCCTTAATCCACATACCAGATCCGTTGGACTGAAGTGGGTCGAAGCATGGAAAATTTCCATTTGCTTATGGTGGGTCACATCGATTTGGGCGGTTTCAACAATCTGCAAGGATATGGTTTGGTCGGAATTCCGGACCCAAAACGGTCCACCACCGGGTTCGCCGGTATTCTCAACCATCCCACAGACCCTGACAGGTCGGTTCAATTTTGCAATCAGGAAGTCCCGCTTTTGGATCGGTTCAAAATTCATAATTTCCGAAGGGATTCGAATAGACAGAGAGTCTTTCAGAAAACTCATAGCCTCATCAATCAGAGTTTCGCTTTGGGGATGCTCTTCGAGTTGTTGATGATAGAAGAATATCTTTTTCTGGGTTTTCAAAAGGAGGCCCCCTATCAATTTCTTATAGCTTATCGTCTCGCTCTTTAAGCGGTCGGGCACCACGTTGTCGATATTTTTGATGAACACCATATCGGCTTCCAGAGCGTTGAGATTGGCTAAAAGTGCCCCGTGACCAGCCGGGCGAAATAGCAACTCACCATTCTCCAAACGGAATGGGTGGTCCTCAAGATCAACCGCAATCGTATCGGTAGAGGCTTTTTGATGCGAGAATGAAATGTGGTACTCAACCCCAAATTGCTGCTGGTATCGGTCGAGGACTTTTTCGAGCAGCCCTTCGAATGCCGACTGATGCTCGGGTGAAACAGTGAAATGCAGGTGCACCTGCTGACCTCCAGTTTTGCAATAGGCTGCACCTTCAACCAGGTGCTCCTCTACGGCAGTTCTGGTTCGGTCGGGATATTTGTGAAATGTAAGCAACCCTTTGGGAAGATTACGGTAATTCAAGCCCTCCAGTAGCCCTCGTACGATTTGATCATAACCGGTCTCTGCCATGAGCTGGCTGATTCCTCCTTGAGCCGATAGGGCCTGATCCAATTGGCTGTAAAAGGCAAAATCGGTGAGTTTTCCAAAGAATCGGGAAATCGAGGGACTAGAATCAATATCTGGGATTTGATCATCATAATCGTTCAAAAAGGACATCAAATCCCTTAACATCCGCGAGGCGGCCCCTGATGCAGGTACGAACTTACATACTTGACGGGATCTAATGTCCTTCTCGAATAGCTGGATCAGGTCGTCAATCCCGCTGCCGTCGAATCTGTGCAAACCATCTCCAATGGTTGCGGCTTTTTCAATGGACAGAGGTGGAAAACCCTGCTTGAAGTTTTGGATCTGATTTTCGATCTGTTCTAAACTAATGCCATGCTGACTTATTTGCTCTAATTCGGCTAGGCTAAACATGATGGGGCTATTGGGCTGAAAATTGTGATAATAGTCTGATTTTGGTAATGTGGACCCGAGCTTTCACCGCTGATGGAAGCTCAGGATAATTACGAGAATGAGGTAGATGCTGAGTTTCAAAGTAAAATCCGCCATATGGCCGATAGTGAATTCCATTCTTGCCCTTTGGGTTTTGGTCCAGGAAGTTCCACGAATAAAACTGTAGACGCGGTTCGGATGTGACTACTTCAAGAAATCTTTCTGAAATCGGATCGTAAGCTAATGCAGCGGGTTCTTTTGGCACATTCAGCACGAAGTTAAGATCAAAACGACGACCCAGATTGAGGGGTTCATAATCTTGTTTTAGTTTCTGATAAGGGGGTGCTGGTGATCTAAAATCCATGGGTTTTCTGTAAACGAACCTTAATTCCACGGTCGGAACCCGCTTTTCATGTGTAGCACTAAAGAAATATGCTTTAGTCATCAAGGAATGATCTTCCATCTTATTGGACTGGTCTCGGTAGAGATGCTTACTCCCTGAATCGTTGCCTATTTCCTTGCTCGAATTGAAGAGATGATCTCCAGGGTTCCCCGGACCTTTGATTCAAGCAGATCAAACTCATTGTTGGCAATGATTTCCTTTGTAATTAGCTTGGAACCCATCCCGACGCATGCAACTCCGGCTTCAAACCAGGCCCCAAGATTCTGCTCGGTGGGAGAAACCCCTCCGGTGGGCATTATGCTGGTCCATGGGCAGGGCCCTTTCACACTGCTGACAAAACCGGGACCTCCTACCTGAGATCCGGGAAATATTTTGACTATTTCTGCTCCTAACTCCTCAGCCTTCGATATTTCGGTTAGGGAGCCGCAACCAGGACTCCATGCGATCTTTCTCCGGTTGCACACAGCCGCCATTTCTGGATTCAGTACCGGTGAAACGATGAAATTGGCGCCGAGTTGGATGTAAAGTGAAGCAGTCGGTGCGTCAACCACGGAGCCTACGCCCATAATCATCCCCGGCAATTCCGAAATTGCGTATTGGATCAGTCTCTCAAAGATTTTGTGGGCAAAATCTCCCCGATTGGTAAATTCAAACACCCGGGCTCCACCTTGATAACAGGCCTCTACAACGTTTCGGCAGATGTCCAGGTCTTTATGGTAGAAAATGGGTACCAGACCGCTGCCTTCCATAGCCAGGATGACTTCAATTCTTCTGTACTGGGCCATATGCTATTTAGTAATGAGTTATTATTAATTGTTCATTGCTAATTGTTCTTCCCTATACGCCACCAAACGCGCTAAAACCTCCATCAACTGGAATAACTGTTCCGGTCACAAATTTTGAGGCTGGGCTGCAGAGCCAGATCAATGTACCTACCAGTTCTTCAGGTTCACCAAATCGCCCCATTGGAGTGATTTCAATTATATCGCCTCCTCTATCGGTCAAAGAACCGTCCGCATTAAGCAATAAATCTCGATTTTGATTACCTATAAAAAAACCTGGGGCGATAGCATTAACCCTGATGCCATCACCAAATTTATGAGCCATTTCAACTGCCATCCACTTAGTAAAGTTGTCCACTGCCGCCTTGGCAGCGGAATAGCCCATAACCCTTGTGATTGCCTTTTGAGACGCCATAGAAGAAATATTTACAATTACTCCCGAACTACTTTGCTCGAATGCCCTTGCAAAGGTCAAACTTGGTAATATAGTCCCTAGTTGGTTGAGGTCTAGAACTTTTCGTAAGTCCGAGGTAGAAATCTCCCATACACGTTGATCAGGAGCTACTAACGCGCCGGGCATGTTACCCCCAGCTGCATTAACCAATATATCCAATTTACCCCAGGTCTTAATCACTGCTGCCAAGGCTTCTTGAAGTTGCGATTCATCCAATACATCTGCTGCAATGGCCATAGCGATGCCCCCTTGGTCCTTTATTGATTGCACTTCCCGGATGGCTTTGCTGTTATCTCGTCCTAAAACTCCAACCATGGCACCAAACCGAGCCAATCCCAGGGCCATTTTCCCTCCCAAGGTTCCATAACCGCCGGTAACAACGGCTACTTGCCCTTTCAAACTAAATATGTCCGGAGATATCAAAGAATTTCGATCACTCATAATGCGGCAAACACCAAAATTTTAGAATCAAATAGCCCTAGAAATCAAGGCGAAGCAATAGACAATGCCGCACTTAGAGTGAAATGCCCCTTTTCCAAGGAATAAAATCGTCTTGACCAAGTGCCACGGCTCTTGGGATCTTTTCTCCAGAAGCCACCTCCAAAATGAAATCCAGGATTTCCTCTCCTTTTGATTCAATTGTATCCTCGCCGGTGACTATGGTTCCCGCATCTATATCAATTATATCGCTCATTCGATCGTAGAGGCTTGAATTACTTGAAACTTTGATGGTAGGCGATACGGCATTTCCGGTGGGCGTTCCCAATCCGGTGGTAAATACGATCACATTGGCCCCTGAGCCAGCAAGGCCCGTAGTCGACTCGACGTCATTTCCAGGCGTACAAAGGAGGTTCAGCCCAGACCTTGCAACTTGTTCGGTGTAATCTAGCACTCCAACAACTGGAGAGCTCCCCCCCTTTCGAGCCGCTCCGGCAGATTTCATTGCATCAGTGATTAATCCATCTCTTATGTTCCCGGGCGAAGGATTTGCTTCAAATCCTGTGCCTGCATCTGCCGCCCTTTGAGCATACTTGGCCATTAAATTTATAAAACGATCAGCATCCTCCGCTGAGGTGCACCGGTCAATAAGTTCCTGTTCAGCACCATGCAACTCTGGAAACTCCGACAATATAGTTGTCCCCCCCAGAGACACCAGCAGATCCGAAGCATGACCAAGGGCCGGATTGGACGAGATACCTGAAAATCCATCAGATCCCCCGCATTCCAGACCAACTACCAATTTATCCAGTCCAGTAGGCTTCCGGACAACTTCATTTGCCTGGATTAAACCAACAAAGGTTTGCTTAACAGCCTCGGCTATGAAATCTCTTTCCGATTTACTCTGCTGTTGTTCTAGAAAAAAGAGAGGTTTGGAGAAAGAAGGATCTAATTTCTCAATTTCGTTCTGTAGGAAACCAGACTGGGCTTGTTGACAACCAAGGCTTAAAATCGTAGCTCCAGCAACATTAGGATGGGTGATATACCCGGCCAATAGGATGCATAGCACGTCCCGATCGGCTGGGGTTCCACCGCAACCGCCCTGATGACTCAAAAACTTAATCCCATCAACATTGGGGAACACCCGTCTCTGAATCGATTCCTGCACGGAAACCTTTATATCAGCCTTCAGAAGCTCTTCTTGGTCGCTACCCTCGTTAAGCATTTCTACAAGCTTTCGGGTGTCCACCCCGAAATCACGCTCCGAATGGTAACCCAGCTCCTTTAGTAGAGAATCCCTTACAACGTCCAGGTTTCGATTTTCACAAAACACCATTGGGATCACCAGCCAGTAGTTAGCTGTACCCACTTTTCCATCAGGTCGAGGGTATCCCAGGAAAGTTTTGCCTTTCCACTTTGAATTCATGGGAGGTTCCCATGGACTTTTGCCATTAGAGATTTGAAAAGCCCCTGCCGAGTGATTCAAATTACCAGTATTCACCGACGATCCAGGCATCAGATCGGTCTGAACTCTTCCAACAGTTACTCCGTACATAGTAACTTCATCGTTGCATGATAGTGGGCTCAAGGTGAATTTGTGCTTCATCGGGATATCGTCTTGAAGCTGGATCCGTTTATCACCTACTTCGACAACCTGATCCTTGCTCAGGTCCTGTAAGGCAACTGCCACATTGTCGGATGGATGAATTCTTAGTATTTTCACGGTCATGGCGGCGCTAAATTAATTAACTCTGAGTGCTCGAGCAAACGAAGTTCTATCCGGGATCTGGCCCCTTTATTTCGCCTAGGTGTTAAGCTGCCTGTAAGGCCTTCTGTTTTATAATTTTTTGCACCTCCACACCGCTGATTTTGCTTTCCAACCAGGATATGATGTCGAAGTATATGAAAGCCCTTTTTTCGTATGGGCTATTCTCCAGGGGTACCAATTGGTCCCTCAAGTTTTGGAATTGTACGATCAAGGACGTTTCGGTAATGCTTTGGTTCAACTTCTTTAGGAAATCAAGGATGTATTTGTGGTATGAATTGAAATTATCCTTTTTTAGTAAGAATCGATACGTGGATCGAATGTGATAGTCGATCACCTCGTAGTTTCCTAACTCATAGTGGCTGATTAAATTCAGAATCCGGGAAAAACTAAGAACGTCTTCCCGGATATCGATCTTAGGAAATGTAATAATTCTATTTAACCAATAGACCGCTTTTTGGTATTCACCTCCTCCAAAATATAAACAGGCAATTTTGTAATAGAGAATTATGCGGGAATGATTGTCTAAATGGCCTATGAATTCCTCTAAACCCGATTTAATTTTCTCGATTAATCGAATCCCGTGAGTGAAATCCCCGACAAGAAATATCCCATTGAACTCATGCACATAGCTATACTTAAGAAGCATCAGATTAAGATTCTCGTTCAACTTAAGCACCGGTGATTTTCTCAGCGATCGGAGCTTCTTTTTAGTCCTAAAGAATTCATCTAGCTTCCGCAGGCGGCTTTGAGCGATCATAAGGTTATTGAGGCCTTTGATGTACATTTCCAGCCGTGACGTACCTAATTTATCGTAATCTGAAAATAGGTCAACCCACTTTCTTGCGTATTTGTATTTGTTCTCAAAATCCTGGATAAAAGAGTAATACCCTACATAAAGTTGGTACAAATTCAGTTTTTCGGTGAACGAAAGTTTCTCCTCCTGAAATTGGGGCATTTGATTGTGGAAAATCGTACCAACTTTATTGTAGTCCTTTTGATTTCTGATGAAACCGTTCCTCAGATACAAAGAGTTAAGCTCTACTGCCAGATTTGAGAACGTATTAATGTGATTGATCCTGCCATTAACCTTTTGAACCTCCTGGATGATCTTATTTACTCGCTTCTGGTTGTCCCTGTCGATAGTATGAGACAGAATATTCTTTTCCCACTTCAAGACCTCCAGTTGTAACTCCAGATTATCGCTTTTCACCGCGATCTTTTTGGCCTTACCTAATACATCTGCGCACTGTTTATACAATCCTTTATTGAACAGGATCTCCACGTAATCGATGAGCTCCCGAATTTGGATATCGACCACTTTCGCCGAGTTGTACAATCTAATACTTTGAAGAATTCTCTTGTATAAGTGGGCTTTGAGATTTGAAAACTGTTCAGCTTTGAATGAGGGCTCATTTTGTAAGATTAGTGACTCATTAAATTCTTGCTGGCCATCGATCAGATCAAATAGCCTGATGTATTTCTTGGTCTCCATGCCATTCTCACGGGAGCCGAGGAGCTTGAAGTATCGTTTCTCACTTTTTTTCAGCGATTTCACCAAATGAAAAAGAGAGCTCGACTTTTCCTTAGACATCGTAATTTATTTTGCCAAGAAGGGCTGTGAAACAATATTAGAGCAATTTAGTGAAAATTGAGTTAGTCTGGAAATCGTAGTTTATCCATCCCTGGCCGGCCATCCGGATTTCCCACTGCATAGCAGAGGACCAGGTCGTCTCGGTCATCCGGACGGATCAGTATAGGGCCATATCAAACTGGCGTCGATACTTTAGAGTTAGCGCGTGGTTGGGCCCAAGGAGGTTGAATAGTGAAATGACTGATTTTCTTGGGAGTTCTTCACAAAACTCCTTATCTATTTCGACAGCTTCTACCATATTTCTGAGCAGAGCCTCGATGTTGCCGGCTTCGTAATTTTTTCGGGCCTCTTCAATCTTGGATACAACAGCGGAATCTTCATTTAGTTCGCAGTCAACCAACCGAGCCAGATTTCGTAGATTTTGAGCCCGATCGAAACCTTCTTGCCCGGGGTTGATGTCCTGTACTAATATCAAAGAACGACTCGGGTCCTCCCAAATCAGAGCTTCCGCAAGTAGAATCACCCCCTCTTGATAATCCGGGTTTTGATCAACGAAATCCTCAAGTTTCCGACGTGCTTCGGTCTGGCTGGTTTTCATAAGACCCGTTTTTATTTCATTCAAATAGTCTTTTCGGGGGTCTGGCAAATATTGCTCCAACCACTTTTCGATTTGGTGCTTCGGGAGGGCACCGGTAAAGTCTGCAATCACTTCTCCTTTGTGAAACATCTTAACCGCGGGAATACCACGAATTTGGTACTTTTCCATCAGCTCCGGATGTTCATCCGTATTGACCTTTACCAAATCCCAGCTGGTTGCCTTCTGTGCCAATTCCTCTATCACTGGTCCTAAAAAGCGGCAGGGCCCGCACCATGGAGCCCAAAAATCAACAACTATCGGAGTTTCGTTACTTTTCCCCAGAACATCACGTTCAAAATCAAATTGATCCATGCTAAACAATTAAATAATCCGAGTAACTTGTACCAAAGGGCACAAATTTAGCTACATGATGGAACTTAATGACACCGTTTTACAAAAAACCATTTAACCATGAAGTTCTTTGTTCACTTGCTATTGGCACTGGGACTTGCCACAATTGTTGAAGCCCAAACCTATTCCCAGGAGGAGCTGACCAAATCTTTGATCGAAAATGAGAAGAAAAAAATTATCGCCGAAAGTATCGACTTCTCTGAAGCGGAAAGCAAAGCTTTTTGGCCAGTTTATAGGGATTTCGAAAAAGAGTGGGAAGAGGTTTTTCACCGGAAGGTGGACCTTTTGAATCATTACTCAGACAATCATGGCCACATCAACGATGACCAAGCTTTAGACATGGTCAATGAACTCATCGATATCCAGTTTGCAGAAGCAAAAATCCGCAAGGATTATCTGAAGAAGTATCAGAAAATCCTTTCTGGAAAGAAGTTGGCAAGATATTATCAATTAGAAAATAAGATGTCAGCGGTTATCAATTATGATCTCGCTGAAATCATACCCCTGGTAGAATAGACCGGTTTGAAAACTCTTTTGAGAAAAAAGAGTATATCCAATTAGGAGCAATGCCCATTCAATATTCTGATTACCCAAGGAAATGTTACGGCACAGCTCGGTCAAGAGTACATTTGTTCTGTTCGATTCGGACACTAAGGAGCAGATTGGCCAATTCAGAAGCGCCCAGAAAGTTTTTGAACATCTGGGAAAGTGTATCACCAGCGGTGGCAAAGTTTACAGGAATTATGGCGCTTTTGTGAAGCTTCCAGGCGCGTTTGATTGGAAGAAAAAGCACCAAATGCCCTTAACCAGTTGTAAGGAAGAGCTTTCTTACAAGCTTGTCTTCCGAAAGGAAATAAAACGGTCTTAATAATGAGGGACTTATATTTGGACACCCATTATCTCAATAGGTAAAGCTTACCAAATCCCTGCTTGAACGCTATGTCAGCTGAAGTTGCTCTCCTATCGATTAATTTCCCTCCGCTTTTTACGAAAACCCGGTACAAGTAAACGCCATTGGCCAATTGATCCCCAAATTCATCCCGACCATCCCAGGCGTATTCTGTCCTATTGTTGCCGATCCTAATGGGCCCGATCTCGCCCTGGGTTATCTCTCTGACAACTATCCCAGAGACGGTCATTATCTGGATTTTGATTTCGTCTGGAATTTCCGATCCGGTTAAAGTGAATACGAATCGAGTACTGGTTGAAAAGGGATTTGGATAAGGATAAAAGTTGGTTATCTGTGATTCATTTATAACCTCGAATCGTATGGTGTAGGGATTGGCTCCGGCTAAGTTGCCTGATTCATCGCTGGCTTGAACCCTGAGGGTATAAACCCCATCGGGCAAACTTGTGGGCCGGTATTCTACCTCGAAATCAGAATCCACGCCAGCTGGCAGCCAGGAGATCTCTGAGCCACTGAAATTCACCTTCTCAAATTCGCAATTTTCGCAAGGAGATTTCAACATGATGTCCACTCCTATAGTATCATCTTTGATCAGGATCGGGTTTTCATCTATCAGTTTTATAAGGATCAATGGGCTGGGTGAGACTATTTCTCCGTCCATAATATAACGGCCGTCAAAAGTTATATCCAGGAGAGGATTGGAGTCGTCTTTCTCCACAACCACGTATTCAGGAATGGTCAAAACGTTGTTCCCGTAGTTTTGCTCTAACTCAATTTGAGGATTCACATTAACTGTCAAATCATTGGTACCAACCTTGCCGAGGGTATTTATTGGAATTGAGAAATTGGTGGCTATCCCCGGTTCTGGGGGGGCAATCATTATCTCTCCATCCTCGAGCGTGCGTGATTCCCGGGTGAAAATTGAATATTCAACCACCAGAGAATCCCCAAATGTCAAGGTGGAGATATTGCGAAATACGAACGGAGCTCCGAGGGTTTCCCCTTCCTGACTGGAGTTATCCTGTTCTCCTTCCGTTGTTGATTCGAGTAGGATACCCTCGGGAACTCCTTGATGCAAAACCTGCCAAAATTTTAGTTGAGCTGGCGTCAAGTTGTCCGGATCCCGGGTATTCAGATTAAGTCGAAGAAACGGATATGAACTGGCCTCCAATTGAGAAAGATCCAGTGTATTTCCCTGGAATGAATCTTGGATCACGATCTCCAGTCCTTTCAGGTCGATCCCGGTTACCCGAACGCTGTTTTGATCCGTCACGGGGTTATCCGATGAAAGAAGCTTTTGATCCAGCCTGTCCCAGGCTCCGGCCGGTCCTATCAGTGCGGTTGTTAAGGAGCCCTGCGTGGTTCGACCCTGGATAACGGCAGAAAGCTGGATTTCCTGTTCCGCAACGGGCTCAGAAGATTGCACGTCCGCCCGGACCTCTTGAGCAGCGCCCGGAGCCAGACCTTTGCGGCCTAGTAAAATCCATGGCTCGCCGTTAAGCAAAGAACTTACTGAGGAGGCCAAAGCACCGATACCTTCCAATCTGGTGATCAAATCGGTGTCCCAATTTTCGAAAGTGACCTCTCCGATCGAAAACAAGAGCACATGGTCTCCATCTGGAATCAGATCCAGGAAAGCCGATAATCGGGCCGAGGTTCCCTCAATGTCTACGTTCCTCAGGCTGTTGATCACTTGCGGGGTAATCCCACATCGCTCCGGATCCAGAACATCGAACCCTGAATCGGCCAGAACTGCATAAGCTGCCGTGGTTGACTTTTGAAATGCGACAGCAGCAATTGCATCGTCTCTGCAGATTCGGTTAGCTGGGGAGGAGACGATGAAGTTTTGGCCATTGATGGTCAGTTCAACATTGATCGGGTCACTCAAAAGGCTTTGGCCGCCATGAGTAGTCACTTCCAAGGTACTGGATGTGGCATTGAATTCGAGGTTATGGTTGGATGGATTCACGAACATGCCGCTTGAAGAGTTTTCTTCAATCTGCTGAAAATGACTCTGTGACCACCCACTAGGGCTATCCTTTATATATGAAAACGAACTCACGGTCCAGGAGGTATCTTCCTCCGGCAAGGGGGTAAGAAAACGAGTTCGCCAATAATAGACGACGGAATCCGAGCTCGGCAGCTGTGCAGTCCAAAAGGCAAGGACCTCACCTTCGACCGTGGTGGTTTGCCTGAAGCCGCTTTGGAAGGATTTCACGGTATCCAATTCGAAGACAAAGGTTCTGGGGTCTGATCTTAGGTCAAAGGCCTGCGCTATAAGAGTTACATCGGTTTCGCCAACTAACCCATAATCGGCAGGAAATAGGTTGGTCGTGCCACCCAAAGGGATAACGGTGGTCAGAATGGCACTGTTATTCAATTCATTTAACTCCGGGATTAGATTCCCCGGATCCACGGTTACCTCAAATCGATTGACTCCAAATCCTTTTGATTCCAGATCGTACAGAGTAATGTAAAGGGTGTCCAGGTATTTCACCGGATTAAAAAACGCGGTATCAATAGTGCTAAACTCTCCATTATTCGCTGTTCGGGCAACCACCACCGAGAACGCATTCGGAACCGTGCGCCCCAGGTTCTGGACTACCAGCGCCACCCGGAATGAATCTTCCGAGGCCGTAACTTTGGTACTGGCAAAACCCTCCAGAAAAAGATCCTCGGTGCCAATCCGGTAATCCGGTTTTTCAGCACCAAACAAGATGGATGCCGGATCCCCTTGAAGGACCACTTGTTGAACCTGGGATATGTTGGTTTCAGTGGTAGAAAATATCTTGAGGAACCGGGAAGATGTTTCGCCCTGAACGTCGCCAATTCTAATAAAATTCAAGCTAGAATCTCCAAATGCCACCATGTAGAAAGTTTGGGAATATCGATTTAGGGCAGACTCAAAGCCGGTTGCGCTATGGGACAAGTAGCTCACTGCCCCCAAATCCGGGGTTAAGATCCAGTCCTCCCCAAAAGATGATGCGGTGCTAAAAATATTTCCGGCGTTACAACCATTGACCAGGATTGAAGCATATCGGCCTTTATTATCGTATCCCAGAGATGGATTAGAGACATCCCCGATCTCAATATCGGTAAGATTCGGAGCTGAGTGCCCGTAGAATGTAATGAGAGCTACTCCTTCATTTACTATATCCGACACATTGATTAATTCCCTACTACTGTTTCCTTCTTTGCTTTTCGTAATGACTTTTCCACCCAAATAATCACCTTCCCCGATGGATTTGTAACCATTCACGTAAGCCAAAAACCGATTCACCTCCGAGGTCGTCAGGCCTCCACTGAGGTGCAGCAGGTTCTTGCGCCACAGCGCGTCATATGGAGTGGCTTCCATTTCGCGCACTTTGTTCAAATACGCCAGTACATCATCTGGAGTTTGAGCGATTATGCGGCCGGTTGGAACCGCCGCCTCGAAAGTAGAGTTTCCAAGTCCAGCCGAAAACAAAATATCCGATCCGGGAAATCCTGCGGTGGGAACCAGATCCTTCAATGCCGTTCCCTCTGGTGGGCCTTTGCGATGATAATCGTGGTCCACTGTCAAGGATTTACCTATCAGGAAAAGGTAATCCAGGTTACCCCCATTCCACATAAATTCCATAAACTTATGAATTGCTCGTGGAGAGGTCTCACCGTAATTGAACCGATCATAGATCTCTCCAATGTCCAGTACGAGGGTGCTAAAACCTCCACCTGAGGCTGATGAACGATAATTGGCATATTCTTCAACAATATTGTCGGCCCCGCCAGCTGGCTGCATCAGGGATGGGTGACTAATGATGGCATAGGTGTGTTGTGCGGGATTGATGTTGGTAAAAGATACTGGCAAGAGGCCCAGGACTTGTCGAGAGTCCTCGATGACAAGGAGTTTCCTTTCATTCTGAGTGTTAGGAACGATAGCCTGTAGTGAACCGGCTGCTATGCTGTATCCAATTCTTATGGGGTTTTCCGGGTCAGTAATGTCATAGATCCTGGCATCGGTTGGTGGATTGCTGATGGAAATAAAGGAAGTGCCCTGAGGATTCGGATTGAGGCCAAAGATCTTGAAGTCTTGGCTTTCCATATCCCAGATCTGGGGAGCACGGACCTCCAAATGTGATAGTGAAATGGCATCCGCGGGTAAATTGTCGAAGCCTTCAACTCTGATTCTGACGGTTAATGATCCATTGGCGCCAATATCACTGAACGCAAGGCTCTGCTGGACCTCCAAATTATTATAGAAGTTAAAAGTGAACAGGCCAAGTGACCTGAGATTTGCCGGGCCGTCTCCCACCAGGATTTCAAAATTGTGGGGGCGGTTATTCCGACCGGCCAGCACCAGCTCAAAACTCGGATCGGAGGCGCTTGAAACCAGGTTGGTGAGGCCTTCAATAAAGAAATCCTGAAACCCACCTTTTAGAATTCGGGGGCCGGTCCAGCCCTCCCCATGGTCAAATACCGAAAGCCGTGTTTCGGAGTTGGGCCCGCCCTGCGGGTAAATCCGGCCTTGTGAATAATCGGATGTGTGCAAGACGGCCACCCGGTTCAGATGACTGGCTTCAGCGGGAACATTGTTAATGTTGAACTGATCAATGAAATCCATTCGCTTTCCTGAACCGGCTGGATCCCAGGTCAGAAAGTAGGCCGTGGTGTCCGAGTAAAGATTGTAATGCGCGTGGGGTTGGGCCTGAGGCTCAGTATACAGGTCGCTGTCGAGGGCCCCGTCATTTTTGATACCGTAAAACTCAATATAGTCACCTGGTTGCAGAGGCGTGTCAGTTTGAGAGGCAACAAATATTGCCTGTTCTGTACCACGATGAAATAATTTGAAGCGACCAGGCAGAATTGAGCTTAGAGGCAGTCCAGCGGCCTCTAATTGGTCGTAGGTGATCTTATAGATATGGTCCTCACCAGTCTTAATCTTGAGATGGCTCTGGTTAAATTGTATCCATTCATTGCCAATTTGGCAATGAGTTGCTTCGAGGAAGACCAAGCCAATCACTGGAATGATGAGCCAGTTGAATAATTTCATAGATTCCGAGCTCGCTGCTTGGTTATTTCAAGCTTACCATTATTGAAAAGATATGAGAATAAAGTGACTCGGATTGATCGCCAATGTCAGTGAACGCATAGTCGACAGTGAGCTGCTTAACCTTCGCTCCAATTCCAAATGTGAGCTGGAAACTGGTAGATTTGCTTCCGTCAAAGTCTTTGATTTGCTGGAACCTTCCCAAGCCCGCTCGGACAAATACGGTCCGGACATAATCAAACTCCATGCCCATATGAGGGTCAATGGACGCCGGATCACCCTTGACAGCCACATTCCTCTTGCCATCAAATGTGACATCAAAATCCAAAGAGCCCAAAGCTCCAAACCGGTCCCCAAGCTCGAATTTTCGAGAAATTCCCAACAGAAGCTTTGGAAGAGTAATTTCCACGGAGTTTTTGGGAATCTCGTTTCCTGTCTGAGTATAGATGTCCGCTACCAGCTCAGAACTGTGAGTCCAAGCGTTGAACGTGGAAGTTACATCTCGGAGCATCAGGCCAAATCTCCATCTTTTCAGATCCAACTGCGCCCCCAAGTCCAAACCGAAGCCCCACGCCTGAGCAAAGCTTCCAACGTTTCTATGGACTACCTTTGCATTCCCACCCAATTTGAGACCGTTCAGCCACTTCAGCCGGCGCGCATATGAAACTAGAAAGGCGTAATCAGCGGCCGAGAAGAACTGAATATTATCGTAATCAATGACTCCGTTAGCATTGTACAAGAAACGCGTATCCGGAATGTCATCCACCCCAAAGCGGATCACTGAAAACGCGAGGTGATTTAAGGAATCGATTGGAGTGGCAAAGCCAGCATAGTCGAATTTTGCTATTCCGGCGAAGTATTCGGCATGCATTAACGAAAATTCATATTTGGACTCAATGTCCAACAGCCCAGCGGGATTCCAATATCCAGCAGTTACATCATCCACATTTCCTACCACGGAATTGGACATGCCTATCGCCCGGGCGCCTATTCCAATGGCCAAGAATTCGTTACTGAATTTTGGAGCGATCGTCTGTCCCTGCAGGATATTCGAAAGAAAGCATACCCAAATTGCAATCCAATAGACCTTTCCCAGCATAGCTTCCCAAAAAGCTCCTCAGTTAATAAGAATCTATCAATAATGGTAACCTGCATTGACATTATCGATAGGGTGAAAATCCCAACCCAAAAATATGGTAATAATGAGGATATACCAGTTGAAGGCGGATAAATATGTCAATGGGTCAGATTCGAAACGCTAATTTAGATAGCACTATTAGAATTTTATATATAACTATTTAAATAATTATTTATTTTTTTGCATAGTACTTGGCTATGCAAGGTACTTTCTCGTATATATCGCTAAATGGTGGAATCAAACCGGGTACAGATGAATTTAGAAAACACTCAGGTGCAAATGCGAAAAGGGATACTGGAGTTTTGCATCTTACATATTATTTCTCGTGGAGAGGTATATGCTTCAGACATGTTAGAGGAGTTAACGTCGGCCAAAATAATCGTGGTCGAAGGAACCTTATATCCGCTCTTAACGAGGCTTCGTAAGGCTGGATTGGTAGATTACAAATGGGTAGAATCCAAATCGGGCCCTCCTCGAAAATATTACAAACTGACGACAGCTGGTAGCGAGTTCCTAAAGCAATTGGGGAAAACCTGGAAGGAACTTAATTCTTCGACTCGCAAAATAACCATCCACAAGACCACTAGCAAAAAAGATCAAACGTCATGAGAAAGAATATTAGTATTAATATAAGCGGTATCATATTCCACATTGAAGAGGATGGATATGATCAGCTCAAACAATATCTGGAATCCATAAACCGCTACTTTTCCACCTTCGAGGATAGCAAAGAGATCATCTCGGATATTGAAAGTAGGATCGCCGAGATTTTTCTGTCGAAACTCAAGGACGGCAATCAAATAATCAAAGGAGAGGATGTTGAAGCCTTAATCGCCACGATGGGAAGTGTGGCGGACTTTGAGGCAATAGAGGAGCAAGGACCCACTATAAGCCAAGAGCAATCTAAACGGGAGTCCCCGCCCAAGGTGGCAGCAGAAAGCCCCAGACCGAGCTCGGACAAAAAGCTCTATCGTGACAACAGGCGAAAAATTTTGGGAGGCGTTGCGGCCGGCATTGCCCATTATTTAGGCATTGATCCCCTTTGGATACGCTTGATTCTCCTGATTTTGTTCTTCAATGTATTCTTTAATTTCCCAATAAGCGGAGTCATTTTGGTGGCCTACATTCTAGCCTGGATTATTGTTCCCAATTCAAATGATCTGGAGGAGGATCAGAAAATAAAGAAGCTGTACCGCAACTCTGAAGATAGAGTATTGGGTGGAATAGCCTCTGGAATAGCTGCTTATTTCGGCGCAGATACTACTTTGATACGTCTGCTGTTCGTTTTGAGCATATTTCTCGGCGGCTCAGGCCTGGTAATCTATATCATACTATGGATCATAACCCCTGAAGCCAAGACTTTGACTGAAAAGATGCAAATGCAAGGGGAGCCCGTTACCCTGTCCAACATCGAAACCAACCTCAAAAAGAGCTTCAATGTCGACGAGGGCGAAGAAAATGCTTTCGTTAAGATTTTACTCTTTCCGTTTAGACTATTGGCCCTCATATTTACGGGATTGGGCAAGGCCTTAGGACCCTTCTTATTATTTCTGGTAGAAGCTATCCGTGTTGTGGCCGGGGTAGCAATTGCTATCGTCGGCCTGTCCATGATATTCTCGCTTATGATGGTCACCGGCCTCATGGTCGGCGTGATAAGCGCAGCTCATGTTACCTGGGATCTCCCAATTCCGTTTGAGCTCATTCGGGGCAGCGTACCGATTGCCGCATCCATTGCCGCATTCTTTTCAGCCTTGATTCCGGCGCTGTTCCTGACTCTGGTAGGAGTGATGCTGATAGCGAAGCAAAAAGTAATAAATGCAACTATCGGGTGGTCTCTGTTTGCTGCCTGGATCATAAGCGTGCTGGTTTTTAGTTTCACCCTACCCTCATTCTTGTATGACTTCACAACCGAGGGTACCTACCAAGAAACCAGCGAATACGATCTAGGGAAAAAAATTGCTATCCTGAAACTACGAGATCTGGGAGACCACAAACTCGATTTTGTGAATCTAGCTTTACGAGGTTACTCCGGAAATCATTTTAAGCTTGAGACCAATATTACCTCTAAGGGTGGGTCCCGCGAGGAGGCAAAGGAAAATGCTAAAATGGTTGATTACCAAGTAGCCCTCGAAGATTCCGTATTCTGGTTCGATTCGAATCTTCAATTCAAGGATAAATCGCAGTATCGCTTCCAGGAAGTCCACTTGGTCTTATTCATTCCATTTGAGAGGCCTTTCATCATGCAATCCGACCTGGATCAAATACTAACTAGCAGGCGGTATGCTTCCAGAACCGGCGATGATTCCTGGATTTTTACCGAATCCGGGATGGAATGCATATCATGCGCCGGACCGGGTTCTTCCTTTGATGAAGATGAGGACTACGGACCCCGCGGTAGCTCAAGAGTTTTTGAAATGGGCCAATTTGAAAATCTGGATATTACAGGGAACTTCCAAGTAAATATTCTTGCTGGAGATCAGTACGAAGTCCTGATTGGCGGCAGGGAGAGATATTTTGAAGACCTGCGAGTTGAAAATGAAGACGGAACCTTAATAATTGACGGCGGTGAGTACTGGAACATGAGGTCCCGCACCCGTCGGTTAACCATTGACGTTCGAGCCCCTCAGGTCACAGCCATTTCTATTGAGGGGTCCGCCCAAGCTGAAATGAGGGATTTCGACAGACTGGAGTCTCTCACAATCATCATGGGCGGCAAAACAGAAGCTTTGATCGAGGGCGAAATCGACCAATTGGAAATAGAGCTTGAAAGCGCCTCATCACTGGTGCTGCGAGGGTCAGGACAGCAACTCATAGCTGAATTGAGCGCCGCAGCTAAACTGGATGCATTTGACTACACTGTCGATGAAGCCGTAGTGGTTGCAAGCGGTGCATCCAATGCGAAGGTCTTCGTAAGCGAAGATCTTTCCGTGGAAAGCAGCGGAGTCAGTAATGTTCTTCACCGAGGAACGGCCAATGTCCATATCGATCAGAGTGGTTCAGGAACGGTCCGCGAAGACAACTAGTGGTAAGACCTATACTCCTTGCCGCGCTCGTCGGTCTCTTTGCCAGCTGCTCCCCTAAGAGCACCAAGGTGCCTACTCAAGGATTAAAAGGGCAGCTGGTTTGGTTGGAAGGAAACCAAATGCCTTCCACCGAGAGACCTGCCCTCTATGAAGGTTCTTTTGTTCAAAGGAGAGTGTTGATTTATGAGCTTACCCATAGAGACCAGTGCAGCCGCAAGGATCAGCTATTCACCAGAATTAATACGGAAAGAGTGGCCAGGATAATTTCGGACTCATCTGGATATTTTTCCACCCATCTTCCCCCAGGTACATATTCAGTGTTTACCGAGGAGGATCAAGGTTACTTCGCTAACAAATTCGACGGCCAAGGTTATGTAAATCCAGTTACCATAACCAAAGGAGCAACCACCTCGATTTCCATCAAGATAGATTATAAGGCGTTTTATTAAGAGTTTCTCAATTTACTTAATTGCAAAAGCATTTGCTAACGAACGTTAGGTTGTATAATTTTGGCCATGGCCATTACTGAATTTGGGAATATTTCCCGAAAACAACAGGTGGAGGCCCAGGCCACCAAATTATTCAGGGAGAAAGGGTACAGCGCGGGCTCCATGAGGGATTTAGCCCAATCCCTGGGAATCGAGGCAGCCAGCATTTATTCGCACGTGAGATCTAAGGAAGAGATCCTTAGGAAGATCTGCTTTGATTTGGCCACCCAATTTTTTGAATCACGGGATAAGATCGAGGCGAGGGAGCTTGGTCCCACAGCTAAATTGCAAACGGCTATAAAAGCCCACCTTCAAATAATCACCTATAACACTGACTCCTCGGTGGTGTTTCTCAACGAATGGAGACACCTTAGCGAGCCCTATTTGAATGACTTTCTCGAGATGCGTGAGGATTACGAGGATTGGTTCATCGGAATAATCAACTGCGGAATAGACAAAAGGGAGTTTGCTTCAATGAACCTAAAATTTGCCATGCTCACAGTTCTATCATCATTGAATTGGGTGGCCAATTGGTATCGTCCCGGGGGTGAAATGAGCCTGGAGGAAATTAAAACGGAATTGACTCAGTTCATTACCGCAGGACTTAAGCAGTGAACAGCAAAACAGTTCAGCAGTCAAGCGGGGAATATATGCGACCACGGGCTCATCAGAGTAGCCGGGGGCAGTAGGCTGGGAAATGAACGAGCGACCACGTTGGACTTTGAACATTAAACTTTGAACATGAAGATCCCTGATTAGTGTTGACCACTTTTGGTTAATAATTCATCATTAAATATGGACAATGAAGGTCTTCGGTTAATTGGCAACAAGGACCAGTCCTTTTCAAAATCCATGGGTGAAACATCGTTTAAGTTTTCATGGGTTCTTTTTTGATTATAATGGTCAACCGCTCTTTTGACATACCTTTTCAGTTGATAGAAATTGGTCGGCTTCCAGTAATGCAAATATTCTTCTTTCAAGGTCCTGTGAAAGCGCTCTGCATACGCATTATCCTGAGCGGTTAGCCCCATGCTGATATCACATCGGTTGGATTTTAGTAGGTCTACATATTCTTCGTAGATGTATTGACCTCCTCTGTCGGAATGATGGATCCGGGGAGGGGGATGATCTTTCAAGGCAATGAGCAATGCCTTTACGTTCGCTGTAGCCCGCATATGATCCGATACCTGGTAGCCTACTATTTTTCGGGTATAGACATCCAGAATAAAGACCCCGTAATAAAACCGGTTTCCCACTTCTATGAAGGTGATGTCTGATTGCCAGACCGTTGAAGGAGACGTTAGTTCAAATCCTTTGATCAGGTTTGGATAATAAAGCTTCGAAGCCCGGGTAGTTCGTTTATAGTTCTTGGCTCTTCTCAAACGGTAACCAAGACTCATTAAAAGGTCTACAAAGCGATCTCTGCCGATAAATCCGGGTTTTAAGGTCCGGTACATTTTTTCCACCCCACAACCAGGATGTTCCTGGCGTATCCCATCAGCTTCCAGGACCAGCTGTTCTACCTTTTGATCAAAGACAGCTTGCCTGGTTGCATACTGATGTATTGCCTGTTTGCTGATTCCTATGGCACGATAGAGCTGATTCATCGAGAAATTTACTTTCCTTTGGTTTTTCCGGAACCAGTTGATTGTGGGGTGTCGAAGTTTTTTTTCAGATCGATATCCAATTCCTCCTTGGCCAGATCGATCATCTTTTCGTAATAATCAATCTTGATCTGTTTTTGACCTACCACACGTTCCAACTCCTTAATCCGTTTTTCTAAATCGTTAACCTTTGATGTAGTGCTTTTTTTCATCTCCAGAATTCGATAGCCTCTCTCGTTAAAGGTAGAGAATTTGTAGATCCAACGGTAAATGTTCGCGTTGTTGATCCCATGAAGTTTCTCCAGTTGAGGGACACTGTACTTTCCACTTTCAAATTCCGTAACAATGGCCCGCTTCAATTCATCACTGAATACTCGCTTCTTTCGAATGGCTTTTTGGGTTGCTTTCATATAAGTCGATCGTTTAAAAAGTGGTCAACCTATATCAGGGACGTACATTGCTCTTTCTACTTTATTCTGCGATCTTTAATCGTTATGAGAGAGCCCCGGTTACTACTAATTGCGTACCTGATCCTTCTATCTTCTTGTACCTCAATAGTTGAGGGCACCTGGACTGCAGAGAATGGAGACCAGATCATCATTCAACAAAGCACTAGCGACAGCAATCTCGGTTCATGGGAGTATGTAGCCGGAGACGAAAAGCTATACGAGGGCGACTACGTCATCGATGGGTATGGAGAGGAGATAGGATTCAAAAACAACAAAGGAAATCCCGTGGTTTTTATGGGATTGCTCAGAGACGGATCTTTATTCTTTCAGACCCTGAATGGAGCGGGAGGTTTTTCTGAAACAGAATTCACTAAGTAGCATCTTCATCTATTATGGAAAAGTTCAGGGTCGGAATATTCTTGATTCTGGTTGTCCCTTGCTTAACCAGCAACTGTTCATCCCAATCCTTGACGATTATTGAAGTCAGTGCGGGGACAACAGACCGGCGACAGACTCCCGTAATTTTTGACCTACCCAAATCAGCAGAGGAAGTTTCAGATCTGGCGCTGGTCAACGATGAAACCGGTCAAACATTACCAATTCAGCGCATTAATGCAAACCAGGTTGTGTTTATTCTGACCCAACTGGACTCCGGAACCACCCACCGTTACCAGTTGGTCGAAGGTCGGGCAGATTCCACAACGATTGCCGAATCGAAAGACGCCGGTTCGGGTCCGATTTTGATTGACGGAGGGAACGAAATATTGAAATACAGCACGGCGGTAATGCAGCCTCCTGAAAATTACCCTAATTATTACAGTCGCTCCGGATTTATTCATCCTATACGGACTCGTTCCGGTAGAACCATAACTGACGGATTTCCGGTGGGTCATACTCATCAGCACGGAGTCTTCATGGCGTGGGTATTGACGACATACAAAGGGGACACCATAGACTTTTGGAACCAGCAAAATGAACTGGGTAACGTGGCCCACGAGGAGATCATTGAGGAAAGCCAAGGACCTGTTTACGTCGGCTTTAAAACCAGGCTCAAACATCTGAGCCGTAAACACGGCGAAGTTTTGAACGAAACCTGGAATGTAATTTTGTACCACCAGGAGGCTCATTCCATTTTTGACATCGAGTCCACCCAAAGTCTTATAGGACCGGATACCCTGATTATCAATAAGTTCTACTATGGGGGAATGGCATTTCGCGGCGCCCATCAGTGGAACCGGGAGGACCCCGGATTCACCAAGAGGGCAAGATTCATTACCAGCCAGGGTATCGAGGGGCCGAAAGCCAACCATACCCGGCCCGACTGGGTAGCTCTATATGGTGAAGTTGATTCGGAATTGGCTGGCGTTGCCATAATGGGGCATTCGACAAATTTTCGCCACCCTCAGCCGGTTAGAATTCATCCGGAAATGCCCTATTTTTGCTTTATTCCAACGGTTGATAAGGGTTTCAGTATTGATCCTGGCCAAAAATATCGCTCCCGATACAGGTTCTATGTCTTCGATGGAGAGCCCAAAATCGAAAAAATCCAGCGGTTATATCAGGATTATGTTAATCCACCCGATGTTAAGATCCTGGTTGAGCGGTGAGTGTTGAGATTTACCTAAATAATTATCTTTTGCGTTAGAGGGATAAACTCCAGGACATGAAAATCAGATTACTGGCGCTGATCGGAATTCTCAGTTCTTGCAGTCGTGTAACCGAAGATGGAACTTCAATTTCATCTTCAGACGACATTCAAGGGATCATCCAAGAAGCTGGAGCCCAAATCACAGAAGGAGATGCCATCACGGGTATAGCAATCCTTGATTCTTTGATTATTGTTGGGTATTCGGAGTACGAAATCTGGAATACATTGGGAATGGGCTACCGATTTGGATCAACAGATCAACTTCCAGACAGAACTCGACCATCTTATTTTACTTTCATCGAATCTAAGATTGCTAAAATTCACTTTAAGCGCAAGTATACGGCTTATGCTAGGTGCCAAGATCACGATTCTCGTTAGTCCAAAATTATCGCAGTTGCTTGCCGAAAGTAATATGGAATTGAGGTCCGCTGGCATTCAGAGCTCCGGGTAAGGGATCGAATCCATTGCCCCAATCCAGTCCGATTTCACCCAATCCGGGAAGTATGAATCTCAGTCCCAGACCCACTGATTTCTTATAGTCCAGCGGGTTATAGTCATCCAGATGAGCCCAGTTGTTCCCGGCCTCGGCAAACCCCAGCACATATATAGTTCCCCAGGGCTTTTCAATGATAGGATATCTTAATTCAAGAGAGAACTTATTATACAGAACTCCACCTTCGAATCCATTTTGGTCAATTGGAACCAGCGAGTTGTCCGGATAGCCCCTCAGTCCAATTACATCATTTCCTAGCATAACATCTTGGCCTCCGAGACCACTTCCCCCCAGGTAAAAGCGTTCAAAGGGACCAACGCCAATTTGATTGTCATACGCCCCAAGGAACCCCAGATGAGCCCTGCCTTCAAGGACCAGGTTGCCTATCAATGTTTTGTACTTGCGATAGTCCAGCATCCATTTGTAATACTCCAGCCAGGTAAGTTGATTGGATGACTCCTGGTTGGCATTGGACCAAAGGGAATGGGGCGGGGTAAATTCCAGATTCAAGGAAAACAGGGATCCCCTTCTGGGGAATAGTGGACTATCAATGTTGTTCCAGGCGAGAGTTGTGAAGAAATTCAGATTGTTGGATGATCCAGTGTTGTAGCCAAGGCTGTTTTGGTAATTATCGAAGCCATAATGGTAGTAGCTCATTCCATGGGTCAGCGTGAAGTAATCATCCGGCCATGAGAGTCTTTTGGTCCAACTTAAGGTTCCTCCGGAAAGTTTCAATGTACCGGTTTGGATTTGGTTCTGCTGAGCATCGTCCTGAAAGCTGAAGTCCCGGGTCTGGGATGAATGTGAAATGTTGAACGCCAGGGCATTGGGCTTACCCCGAAACCATGGTTCTGTGAAACTCAGGGAGTAGTTTTGAAACGAATGGCCGTTACTTTGAAAACGCAGACCCAATTTCTGACCGTCCCCAGCCGGATACGGCCTCCACCGATTAAGATTAAACAGTTTCTTGGAACTAAAATTGTTCAGTACAATTCCAGCCGATCCTACAAATCCATAGGCACCCCCCCATCCTCCCGATAGGATGAACTCGTCATTGAATTCTTCTATCATCGAATACTCCAGATCCACAAGCCCGGTTTTAGGATTGGCGGTTGGGTTTACACTCAATTGGTTGGGATCAAAGAATCCAAGCTGGGCCAGATCCCGTTGCGATCTCATCATTTGGGAACGACTAAAGGGATCGCCGGGCAAGGTTCGGATTTCCCGCCTGATCACATGCTCGCTGGTTACAAAATTTCCGCTTATAGTGACGTTTCCAACTTTTGCCTGTTGCTGTTCCTTAATCCTAATTTCCAGGTCAATTGTATCGGATCTTGTTCGAATCTGCACTGGATCGATGGCTAGGAATATGTAACCCTGGTCCATGTAAAGCGAGGAAATATCCGGGGTTGATGGATCAAAGTAAAGCCGGCGTTCAAGTAACTCGGGGTTATAAACATCTCCTCGAGAAATGTCAAGTACCTGGGAGAGATGGTCTGAATCAAACAGCTTATTGCCCTTCCAGGTGATGCGGCCGACATAATAGCGATTGCCTTCATGAATACTGTATGTTATTTGAATTCTATTGGGCTTAACCTCTGCTAGGGAATCCTGGTAAAACGACGCGTCAAGAAACCCCATACGACGGTACTCCAGTAACAGGTACTGGTGGTCTTGGTCTATGAGTTTCGGGTCAAGTCGTGACTTTCCGAGAAAACCCCTATTGGACGCCAGCACCCGCCGAAGGTGGCGGTCAGTTAGATTACGATTCCCTATGAATTGAGTTCCAGTAACCAACGATCTGGGACCTGGCTCCACCTCCAGTATTAGATTCACGGAGTTGTGAAGAGTCTCCGATGAATTTTGGTAAGATCGGATCTGTGCCTGGGAATAACCCTGGACTCCAAGGTAGTTCCTTATAGTCTGTACAGCACTCTTTAGTGTCGCCGGTGTGAGAATTCGACCTCTCAGCAGGCCCAGGTTACCTTCCAAATCCGTCTTGTACGACTTTTTCAGTCCTTTGATTTCAAAATCTGCTAACCGTGGCAGTTCCTCAATTTCAATTAACAGCCAGGCTTTGGACTCCTCAACCTTAGACAAACTTACCGAGATGTCGTTCACCACCTGCTGCCTCCAAAGCCTCTTGATTCCATCACCGAGGGTCGGATCGTTCGGCAACACCAGATCACCAACCTTAATGCCGATAACATCAAGAATGAACTTTGAACTTACGAGGGTATTGCCCGCGACTTGAATTTCGGCGACCTCAAGAGCTTCATCAATAACAAGGGCTTTTTGGGCACGGCACGTCCCAAAAACCCAGGCTACCAATATGATTGCAATTACTCCTCTAACCACTCAGTTCTTAATAGTTGCTGAATGGTTTAATGAGGTTATAGCTTTTCCAGTTGCTTGCGTACGCTTGGATTGGGGTCCAATCGCTGAAGGTTTGCCATATACGCGGAGTTATCGGAAGAACAAATATATAGGCGGCTATCAGCAGGGCGATCCACAGGTCACCAAGACCTTGTGAAGTTGAGTTTTTAACATTTGCTACCATCTGATTGATTTTGAAATATAAATGCCAAAACCAGGCCATTTTGACTTATCCAACTATTAATCAACCAAATCCGATTTAAGTGAGACGAAAAACGAACCAGGTTCAATGATCCCTGGCTTGGCCCATCAAAAAAGGCCAGCCTCCATATGAGAGCCGGCCATATTACCATTTACCGGAATTGATTAAGCGTGCTGTAGTTCCTCCATCACCTTGGATACATCGACACCCAATCCATCCGCTACTCACTGACCCAATTCCTGGTCAGCCCTGAAGAAATGACACAATTGTCGATTGATGATCTCGTCTTTTTTCTGTCCGGCAATTCCTTTCATCGCTCCCACGAAGTTATTTTACCATAGCGGTCCCTTCGTCATCATTCATGGCCTTACGGTAAAGATCCCCGGGCTTTGTGTAGTGATCGTCATTACCGGAAGCGTTGCGGTCGTACCAATCGGCCAGGTTGGAATCCAGTTCCACCGACGGTTCCCTATAGGTTTTATCCACGATCATATCATCGAAGCTATTGGGGAAATAGTTCGGGGCGCTTTCTCCGTTTCCGTCCACCCTCAGGTGACCATCCCTTTGATAGTTGGCCACCATATAGGGGCACTTGTTGACTGGAATCTGCTCGTAATTCACACCCAAGCGGTAGCGATGTGCGTCTGGGTAGGAAAGCAACCTTCCCTGGAGCATTTTGTCGGGCGAATGTCCTACACCATCCACGATATGTGCCAGGGCAAAGGCCGACTGTTCCACGTCCTGGAAATAATTCTTGGGATTCTCATTAAGCTCCATTACCCGAACGTCGATCAAACGATCTTCCCCAGACCCATTGTGGCAGGGGATAATGGGCAGAGTGAAGCCTCGGTTGTGGGATTGATTGATGAAAGAGTTGTCCCTCTCAAGAACGGTTTTGATCTCTTCGGTTTCCTCCTGTCGGATCAAGTTGTTTAAATCGTTAGACATGGGGATGGGAATTAAAAAAGGTGGCCCGTTGCCAGACCACCTCTTAACACTAAATACCTATGCAACCAAATGCTCGGCCTTGCGGCAGAAATCAGGCGAGGTCGAAGCGGTCGAGGTTCATCACCTTGGTCCACGCCGCCAAAAAGTCCGGCACGAACCGCTCTTGAGAGTCATCACATCCGTAGACTTCAGCCAGGGCCCTGAGCTCTGAGTTCGAACCGAAGATGAGATCGACACGGGCGCCGGTCCACTTGAGTTCGCCTGTCGAACGATCACGACCCTCAAACACGTCTTCGGCCTCCGAAGTTGCCTTCCAGGTCGTGCCCAAATCGAGCAGGTTGACGAAGAAGTCATTGGTGAGCGCCTCTGGACGCTTGGTGAAGACGCCGTGTTGAGACTGACCGAAGTTCGTGTTAAGGACACGCATGCCGCCAACGAGAACCGTCATCTCAGGTGCGGTCAGCGTCAACAGTTGCGCCCGGTCAACCAGCATTTCCTCTGCCGATACGGTGTATTGGTCCTTCAAGTAGTTGCGGAACCCGTCTGCAGGTGGCTCGAGGACAGCGAATGATTCCACATCGGTTTGCTCTTGCAACGCATCGGCGCGTCCCGGCGTGAAGGGTACTGTCACATCGTGACCAGCATTCTTCGCCGCCTGCTCGATACCTGCGCATGCGCCCAGAACGATCAAGTCGGCGAGCGAAACCATCTTACCGCCAGACTGAACGCTGTTGAACTCTTTTTGAATGCCCTCAAGAATCTCCAGCACTGTTGCCAGTTGAGCCGGATTGTTGACTTCCCAATCCTTTTGCGGCGCAAGGCGAATGCGTGCACCGTTCGCGCCACCGCGTTTATCGGAGCCACGGAACGTTGATGCTGACGCCCAAGCGGTGGATACCAGTTGGGACACGGACAGTCCGGAGGCAAGGATCTTACCCTTTATTGCAGCGATGTCCTGATCGTCAATCAATTCATGGGTAACAGCCGGGATAGGATCTTGCCAGATCAGCTCTTCCGCAGGCACCTGCGGGCCGAGATAAAGCGCGCGTGGTCCCATATCGCGGTGCGTCAGCTTGAACCACGCCCGGGCGAAAGCGTCTGCGAACTGATCCGGATTCTCGTAGAATCGTCTTGAAATTTTCTCATAAATGGGGTCTATCCGCAAGGAAAGGTCTGTCGTGAGCATGAATGGCGCGTGACTCTTTGACGGATCGTGCGCATCCGGCACAGTACCGGCGCCTGCACCATCTTTTGGTCTCCACTGGTGTGCACCGGCTGGGCTCTTCGTGAGCTCCCATTCGTAGCCGAACAGGTTTTTAAAGTAGTTGTTGCTCCACTTCGTTGGCGTCGTGGTCCATGCTCCCTCAAGGCCGCTGGTAATAGTGCTGCCAGCATAGCCGCTGCCAAACGTGTTTTTCCAGCCGAGCCCTTGCTCTTCAATGCTCGCACCTGCTGGTTCTATGCCAACGTACTGGTCTTCTTCGGCGGCACCATGGGTTTTGCCGAATGTGTGCCCGCCAGCAATAAGCGCGACAGTCTCTTCATCGTTCATGGCCATACGACCGAATGTTTCACGAATATCCTTCGCCGCTGCAACCGGGTCCGGGTTGCCGTTCGGCCCCTGCGGGTTTACGTAGATCAGGCCCATCTGAACGGCGCCAAGGGGATTCTCGAGTTCCCGGTCACCGGTGTAACGCTTGTCTCCAAGCCATTCGCCTTCAGAACCCCAGTAGATGTCCTCAGGCTCCCAAACGTCCTCACGTCCGCCACCGAAACCGAACGTCTTGAAACCCATCGAGTCGAGGGCGCAGTTGCCGGCGAGGATCATCAGGTCGGCCCACGAAAGTTTTTTGCCGTATTTCTGTTTGACCGGCCACAGAAGCAAACGCGCCTTGTCGAGATTTGCATTGTCAGGCCAACTGTTGAGTGGGGCAAAGCGCTGGGTGCCGGAGCCCCCGCCACCACGCCCGTCAGCGATGCGGTAAGTACCTGCGCTGTGCCATGCCATCCGAATGAAGAGCGGACCATAGTGACCGTAGTCGGCTGGCCACCAGTTTTGGGAAGTGGTCATCAGATCGAAGATGTCTTTTTTCACCGCATCCAGGTCAAGGGTTCTGAACTCATCAGCATAGTTGAAAGCCTCGCCCATCGGATTGGACAGGGAAGAGTGTTGACGGAGGATGTTCAAATTCAACTGATTTGGCCACCAGTCACGGTTTGAGGTGCCACCGCCAGCGCCGTGCTTTAGAACTCCCCCCATAAACGGGCATTTGCCTTCTCCGTTACTATTGTTACTTGGAGTGCTCGGAGGTGTGTTATTTCCCATTTTTGATAGATTAAAGGATTGTGTGTAAGGATCAATTTGCCTGAATCTACATCGTTACAACATATAATTCAAATCAATAATAACTATATTCGTATAGTTTCAATCTATTATGACCCTTACTCAACTAGAATACATCGTCGCATTGGACAATTACCGCCATTTTGTGACCGCAGCCGAAAAATGCTTTGTTACCCAACCCTCCCTCAGCGCCCAGGTGAAGAAATTGGAACAGGAATTAGGGCTTTTAATTTTCAACCGAACTAAAACCCCGCTGGAGCCAACCAAAGAAGGAATGGAGATTGTGCAAAAAGCCCGTTCGGTCCTGCGCGAGGTGGTACAGCTGCGGGAGTTCTCGACCAATCAGCGAATAAGCTTGGTCGGAGAGTTCAGGGTTGGAATAATTCCAACACTGGCACCTTATTTACTCCCACTATTCCTAGGACGGTTTGTCAAAGAACATCCGAATACCAGATTGGTCATTGAGGAAAAGCAGAGTCTCGATATTATCCGCGACTTGAAAAACGATTTATTGGATCTGGGTATTCTTGTAACTCCCGTGAATAATGAGGCCATTCGTGAATTTCCAGTTTTCAATGAACCATTTCTAGGCTATTTGCCAGCCAACGACCCGCTGATCAGGAAGTCGAAATTGAAGCACAAGGACGCGATGCGAAACGATCTGTGGATCCTTAACCAGGGACACTGTTTTCGAAATCAGGTAATCAAAATTTGCAATCCGGAATTGGCGCAGCGGAAATTTCAAAATTTACAGTACGAGAGCGGGTCAATAGAAGCTTTGAAAAAGCTGGTCGATCAGAACATGGGCTTCACGCTGATCCCGGAATTATCGGTACTAAACGAAGTTTCCGTGAATCCAAAAATCAAACGATTTGAGGCTCCGGAACCAATCCGGGAAGTGAGCATCATCACCCATGTCAGTTTTCCCAAGCAAATACTGATCGAGACCCTAAGGAGCATGATTCTCGAAAGCATTCCCGAGCACATGCGCTTGAGCAAGGAAGATCCAATGGCTTTGAGAACATGGAGACTAGAAGGTGGTCTTTATACCTATATTCAGTGATACTAATCCAAACCGCTGGCTGGAAACCTTGGTGATTTTGGGAATTCGAGTATAAAAGGCTTCCAGGTAAATAATGTAAACAGTTTTATCTTTTTGATCGGTCTCCTTTTCCCAGGAAGCTTTGGGGGGATTCAGCGCCACGTCTAAGCCCACGCCTGCCACATTGCTGAAGTAGCTATCCACTTCTTGCTTGAAGTCGATAACGTTCTGAGCCGGATCGGCGTCTATATAAGGCTTGGACAAGAACGATATTCCCAGGCCCACAAATGCATAGGGGCGTCAGGCGACCGCCAAGTGGAAAATAGTAACCTCCCGAAGCCAACAATGAGATCAGGTTATTCGAACCGCCAATTTGGTATTGCTCATCACCCACTGGTTGGGTTATGGCTCCGGCTCTGAATCCAAATGCGGAAAAGTCGAACATACCACAACCAGCCATCCATGGGGAAACCGGTAGCTGATGGCCGTATTCAGATCAAACCCTACCTCCCGATCATCGCCAAAGTCGCCAACCGGAATGGCGGGGCCTATCCCTCCAAAAAAGTGGACGCCCTGGCGAAAAGTCCTTTCAGGATCCGCTTCCTCTTCCTGAGCAAAGCCGGGGTTGCCTATTAGTGTAAACGAAAAGATTACCGGTAGAACAGGTTGGAATAAATCTCATGATAGAATTTGTTTAATCATGTAGGAAATAAACAAACCGGGCCTCGGTAATAATTCAGTAGCGGGTTATGCAGATGGAGAAAATCAGCCTTTTGTGAATCAAAGATTCGAGAAAACAGTTAATAGCCTTAAAATGCGCTATGTCATTAAAACAGGAATTAGAAAAACATAAGGCCGGTTTTAGTCAAAAAGCACCGGAGGATAAGAGACTGGCCTATGAAAATGGCATCGCACAAGTCGAGGATTCCGATCTGTTGCGCCAGGCCCTAAATGTCGGGCAACAAGCAATTGATTTCACGTTGCTCAATTCTGGCGGTAATTCAGTGAATCTTTACAGGGTACTTGATCAGGGCCTGGTGGTCTTAACCTGGTATCGTGGCGGCTGGTGCCCCTATTGTAATCTAACTCTACGAGCGCTGCAGGCTTCTTTGCTGGATTTTAAACGGTTGGGGGCCAATCTATTGGCCCTAACTCCAGAATTGCCAGATAAGTCCTTATCAACCAAGGAAAAACGCGGCCTGGAATTCGAGGTGCTGACCGATCTTCATAATGCGGTTGCCAGACGGTATGGGTTGGTTTTTGAAGTGCCCGATAATGTGATGCTTTATTACAACCAGGCATTTGACTTACACGAATTCAATGGAGATTCATCAAACGAGCTTCCCCTGGCAGCTACTTACATTATAGATAGCGTGAAAGTAGTCCGCTTTGCCTTTTTGGACACCGATTATCGTAAACGAGCCGAACCTGAGGAAATCGTCAGGCAGCTCGAGATGCTTTCAACTTAGTTTTTCGAAGCAATATCTTCTGGGCTTACAGCATTATACACTATCTCCTCAAAGCGAGGGTAGATCTGACTTTGATGAGAGGTGTTCCGGGCGTTAGTCAACCGGTATTCTAAGACTTAACCAAATTAATAATCTAAGAAATGTCCGATTCTTAGGCTGCAAATTTGAGTGTGTCCACATAAGGGGTTCCTCTTTTAGCTACTGCGAAGACTCTGGCCACGATCTTGTTTCGGATAATGTTTAATGTAGACATCTTATTTTTGCCTTCAGCCAGTCTTCTTTGGTAATATACCCGCATTTCCGGATTATATTGAATGCAACTAGCAACGGCGTTGGACAAGAGGGATTTCAACTTCTTGTTGCCCAGATAATGCACCTTGCTCTTGCCTTTCCAGCTGATGCCCGATTGGTTGGGGAAAGGAGCTATGCCACTGTAACAGGCAAATTTCCTCCAGGTTTCAAAGGCGGTGAAGCAATTGGTATAGACCAAAAAACTGGATCCCAAAATTAATCCCACGCCTTTTACCGAGCTGACCAGGTTAAAGATTCTTTTTAACTCGCCATCCTCGGAAATGATCCGCCGGATCTCTTTTTCTACCCTTTTGATCTGCCGGTCCAAATGGCTGATCAGCTGCTCCTGGGCACGGAATAGCATCGGATTATCAACCACCTTCACAAAGGCTTTCATTTCCTGCAAAGATGCCTTGCATCCAGCCCTTTGTTTGACCATCCGCTCTCTAAAGGATAACAAACTTTTGAGATTTAAGATCGCCTTAGAAGGCAACTGATAAAGCTTGATTCTGTGGCGACGCAAATAGGCGTACTCGGCAATCACCCCCGCAGCAATTACATCACTTTTCCCCCGGGTGATCCCTAACGATCGCTTGATCTCTAAACCCGGCACCATGCAGAACAATATCTGGCGTTCAGTCAAAAAAACAGCCAGTGGCAGAGAATACAACCCGGTATGCTCAAAGCAGATGATGACTTTAATTAAGTCTTTTCCATTTAATCTTTTCGCCCACTGGAGCAATTGATTAAAGCCGGTTCGATTGTTAGCAAACTCACATTTGGCCTGGCTTAAATAATCATGGGCATCAAAAGTTCCTTTAGATACATCAATGCCGATTGCGTTGTGAAATTTCATGCTTTTAAATACTTTTAGATACTTTTGGATTTTTTAAAAATTGAGTTGCCAAACTAAGACCTTTAATAAGACCCTACAGTCTAAAATTCTAATTGGTTCTTAAGGCAACTTGTTGAAGGAACGGGGACTATAACCGACGATAGGTCTTACCTAGACCGCTATAAAGTTCACCCCGTTCCTTCTTTTTTCAAACCTAGCTTTGTATTCTCAACACTTATCCACAAGTTATTAAATCTCCCCCCGGACCCCCCTCTGGTGGATAACTATAATACCAATAATGTTCTTGAAATATTTATACTGGGTAAATCTAAAGGATCGCTATAATATCTGCTGAGGGATCTATCCAAAATGTCGTTTGGAAATAGCCCCCCCAACTGTAGCTTCCAGCGCCACGAGCCCAGTCGCCCTCTTTTCGTACGTCGCAAACCCATAACCGAATTTCCGGCCTTCTCCGATCCAAAGAGTATCTATTTGATTGTGGCTTATTAGGTCTACCGTCTGATCTTTGAGGATAGTGGCCCCATTACGAGTTCCTCCAGATCGGACCGCGTCGCAAAATATGAAGTAATCTAACGCAGTTGCGCATAAGCCAGCCCCTCCTCCAAAATAAGACTTAGCGCCGATTACGGGATAATCATCGTGGTAATAATCAGGTCGCTCTTCCGGATCATAATCGGAAGTGTGAAAAACATCTACCAGCCGAGAGGCTTTGTCATCGGGCAAATAAAAATAACTGTCCACCATTCCCAGTGGCTGGAATATATTTTGGTCAAAATACTGATCCAATGGCTGTCCCGAGACAACTTCGACTACCCGACCCAGGACATCGATGCTGACTCCGTAAGTCCATTTTTCTCCAGGATGATGCCTCAAGGGGTATTTGGCCGTTGCGACGGCGTTGTCTTTTAAAAGCACCGGTTTAATGGTCCACTTCCACTACATTGAGATCCTTGTACAGAACCTAGCCTATTGCGCCTCCGCTATAGGACAATCCGGAGGTGTGGGTTAAAAGATCATGGATAGTGATCAGTCGATTTGCCTCCACAAGGGTGTAAGAGGAGTCCTCCTCATTGAAATCTTGCACGACTTTTGAGACGCTGAATTCAGGGATATGCTTAGAGACCGGATCCTGAACATTGATCTTTGCCTGCTCCACCAGCTGCATCACTGCGAGCGAGGTGATAGGTTTGGTCATTGAGGCCATCCTGAAAATGTTGTCAGTTGAAAGGGGCGCCGTCAATTCCTGATCGCTGAAGCCGCCCGCTTTTTGATATGCTATTTTCCTTTTCGAGCTATTAAGGCAACTCCCCCAGCGATCCATTGGCTGTCAATGGCCATTTGAATGTGCGACCCAATCAACTCAAGACTATCGGCGATCATGCCCACTTCGGCAGGCAAAACTTCTTCGGACAATGGGAGTTCTTCTTTCTGAGTTTGATCCGACAACGGTTGGCAGGCTGAAACAAGCAGAACCCAAGCGAGCCAAAGGATTCGAATCATGCCTTTTAGTCTGGTGGACCGCAAATATAGAGCCCCACGGGACAAAAGAAAAGCTCATCCCCGGGGAGATGAGCTTTTTTCAATTCAATCAAGCAACCGTTATTCCATCCAAAATTCTAATTCCAATTCTTTGATTTCCTTGGGAACAAACGGAGACAAGCCACTGAGGTCCCTGAAGTCCGCAGTAAAACCAGGGTGTTCGGGTACATTATCGCCAGAACCCACAAACCCATCTTCGCCGATGAAATAGGCTGGTGAGTGGGCATTTTGCAATATGAATTCTATAATATCCGGGTTCGTGATACCAACCGCTATCATTTCTTGTTCAAAAACATTGTATACGGAATACTCTTCCAGGAGTCCTTCTAACATGCTCACGCTTGAAGGAGGCAAGCCAACGATGGCCACAGCGATATCCTGGACCTCGTCACCGCGAGCCACAAAGGCATAATTACGCCCTCCCTGGAAATCAGGATCCAGAATGGTTAACTCCGGGTGGTTGGAGTTGCCATATACATCAATGACGTCTCCATTTTTGCCCACAAACATCTTCATGTTGTCCAGGAAATCTTTATCCTCTTCCTGGATATTGGTGATGGAAACCACCATGGAAGCTTCGTAATCACCTTGGTTTTCAGCATACTCGATTTGGTAGAACACATCCTTTGATCCCATGCCCTCGGTACGATCGATGTCATAAGGACGGAGAATCGCTACCACCCGGGCGGGATCACGGCTCCAAATCAATTGAGCGCCCTGGGCACCGTCTTCATCGAACATGGTGAGTTCAAACTCAAAGCTTTGCCCACCATAGGTGACTTGTTGCTTGATCTCAAAGTCCTTTTGGCGACCATCATCATCACTTATCAATGAAAATGCCACTAGGTTGTCGAAATCATGGGCCACGATCTCCGTGATAGTTCCTTCCAGGATTTCAGCTGAAGCCTCACCCACCCAAATAAAAATCCGCAGAGCCTCATAAATGTCAGCGCCTCCATCGAATTCCTCATCGTGCGATATCCTGCCGCTGGCCGGCGCATTCCCATCGAAGCTAAGAGCATCCGGTATATCTACGGTGAAAGTAGATGGGAAAATATCAGAGCTGAGTCCGCCATTAAAGTCAGGCGCTGGGCCTCCATCGTCTTCGGAGCATCCCCATACCAAAACCAGGAGAGCCAGCAATGCTGTAAATCTTAACTTAGGTGTTTTCATAGTTCTTTAGTCATTTTCTTAGTTAGACAAGACCTGGAACCTGAACCCCTAAGAAAAAGTCAATTATTTATTGGAAAATTTATTAGAGCCACCCTCCAATCGGTTGGAGAAGCTGAAAGGAAGCTTAAAAGCGTTTCACCGCATTAGGATTAATGATCAGTGGCGGATCATATTCAATGGAAGTCCGGGAATTGCCTGGTCGTAGAAATAGTGGATTATCATTAATAAAAAAGACCAATGGCTAGAATAGAAAATATACACCCCGGTGAGATTTTGTCCGAGGTTCTTAATACCTCTGGGGCTTTTGGCTTACAAACTAGCGAAGGAAGTTAATATTCCGCAAACCAGAGTCAGTAAAATAATCTATGGACGTCGGCGAATAACCGCCGATTCCGCTCTCCGATTGAGGAAGTTTTTTGGTAATAGTGCTCATTTTTGGCTTGGCCTGCAAAATGACTATGACTTAGAATAAGAAGTCAAAGCCAAAAAAGAGGAGCTGAATTCATAAGGGAAGAAGATATATGGGGAGCGCTCATTGAAACCTCCTTATTATATAACCTCTATGGCATCCTTTACCGGCTGACCTTTAGGTGCTATCTCCAGCAATTTTAAACTAACTGATAAATACCTACCGGTTTGGATATGCCTTTAAGTAACCCTGAAGTATATATATTGGTACAGCTCATTGAAACCCATCCCTATCTACTTAACTTCAGGGGGTTTTTACCGGCCGGCGTTGAGGCGAAATTTCGACGCTAAATAGATTTTTGCATTATCATACTTCAGGCACCGGCAGGTAGGATCAACGCTGAATGTGAGATTAAGATGTCAGGTATTGGATTGCTAAACGAAAAGCCGCTTCACGCATCGTTGAAGGAGTGGTACGCACGACCGGAAGACCGATTTGAGGTTGTGGTTGATGGGTTTGTGATTGACATTGTTCAAGATGGTTTGCTGCTGGAGATTCAAACCGGTAATTTCGGGTCCATCAAATCGAAGTTAACAGCCTTGATCCGTGCCCATCGGATGCGATTAATCTATCCAATCGCCCAAGAGAAGTGGATCGTTAGGCACGACAAAGGCAGCAGCAACGGAGTGTCTCGCCGCAAATCACCCAAGAGAGGTCGAGTGGAGGATTTGTTCTGGGAAATGGTGAACCTACCAAGGATACTGTTAAACCCCAACTTTGCACTTGAAGTATTGATGATAAGGGAAGAAGAGGTTCGGAGGTACGATGGGAAACAGAAATGGCGCAGGAGGGAATGGGGCATTGAGGAGCGTCGGTTGCTGGAAGTAGTAGATCGGAAGTTGTTTGAGGAGCCGGCAGATTGGCGAGAGCTGCTTCCTGAGAAGTTAGGAGAGCCATTCACCACCGGAGATTTGGCCCAAGCGACAGGTATAAGGAGACTTTTGGCGCAAAAGATGGTCTATTGTCTTCGGAACGTGAGAGTGATCGCGTTGGCAGGCAAGAGGGGGCATTCCAATCTGTATGAGATTGCCTGTGCCTAAAAAATTGGAAAATAAAACCCCATCCCAACTTCCAAAGTACAACCCCCTAATTCAACAATCTACAAATAAATAAATTTCCTAAAACATTTGCGTAACCGAATGATTACGTTTATATTTGTAACCGATTAGTTACATAAATAATGAGGAGAGATGTTTTTCAGGCTATTGCAGATCCCATAAGAAGGGATATTATTGATTTGCTTGCAGAGGAGCCGCTAACTGTCAACGCTGTTGCAGAAAAGTTTGAAATAAGTCGACCTGCAGTATCCAAGCATATCAAGATACTCAATGAGTGTGGCCTGGTAAAGACCGTATCTAAAGGAAGAGAACGCCATTGTATCATAATTCCTGAAGAATTGAGTAAGGTTTCGGCCTGGGTGGAACAACACCGCAAACTATGGGAGCAAAAACTGGATTCCTTTGAAAATTATCTGAATGAATTAAAACTAAAAAAATAAAGAATTATGAATGAAGTAAATGAAATCGAAAAGCGCACGCTTACAATTAAAAGAACATTTGATGCTCCTCGAAAGTTAGTTTGGGAAGCATGGACCCAACCGGAACATATTGCTAATTGGTGGGGACCACATGGAATGAAGACCAATATCAAGAAACACGATTTCAGGGTAGGTGGTGAATGGGAGTTCACCATGAGCATGCCGGATGGTAAAGATTTTATCTCACAGGGTATATACTCCAAAATTGAAGTACTGGAACTTATCGAAACATCAGCCAATTTTATTCCAATGACCGAAGGGGTAACCATCGAGGCCAACTTCATTGATGCGAGCGAACAAACTGAATTTGTCTTTAAGGTCATTCATCCTACCGAAGAATATTGCAAGCAACAAGAAGAGATGGGCTTTTATAACGGTTGGGGTTCTGTATTTGAAGGATTGAACAGTTATTTAACCAACCTATAAAATTATGCGCGAACTTCGAACCGAAATAGAAATTGCCGCTCCATTAACAAAAGTGTGGAGCATCCTCACTGATTTCGATAACTGGAAGGAGTGGAATCCAATCGTCAATCAGGCAAGTGGAGTCGCTTCTCTTGGGTCTGAGCTTAGTATTACTATGTGTGGGAAAGATGGCAAAGATGCTCAGAAGTATATGCCTACAATTACAAACTTCGAAGAGCCCAAGTCTTTTCGTTGGCGTGCTATAATGATGGCCGGATTTTTATTTACCAATGACAAAGTCTTCGAATTGGAAGATACTGGTGGCGGCACCCGGCTGATTCACCGAGAAGGGTTCAGTGGAATTCTAGTGCCAGTGTTTTGGAGTAAACTAAATAAAGGTGTCGTACCCATGTTAAAATCGATGAACGAGGCTTTGAAAATTATAGCTGAGAAGAGTTCGGATTAATTAACAACCCTAATTTTAAGCGCATGGAGATATTGTTTAACATGGTTGAGACCAATCTACCTGGTTTCTTAAGTTTGATTGGTGAAATCCTTGAGAGGATTGCAAAATCGAAGAAATCGTCAAAAATACATGAAGAATTCATCAATAAATACTGTCAATAACTGCAGCCAAAGAACAACGTTTGCCAAAGCAACCCATTCCGAAAAACGTGCGTCTCTGTCCATGCTAAAGCTCCCGGACGGTGCTGCCGTAGAAATCGACACTAAAGTCAGGGAGTCATGAAAACACTCGATTCGATAGCTACAGATTTCTATCTCTCATTTTACCGAAAAGAGTGGTCTGGGGATAAAGCTTCTGTCCAAGGTCTTACGATTGACGAAGCTTATGCGGTACAAGATTTGGTGGCAAGGAAAAGGATCGAGTCCGGAGAGCGCGTTGTAGGTTTCAAAGTCGGTTGTACCAGTAATGCCATTCGAAAACAATTCGGTCTTAACGAGCCTATCAACGGGAAGCTTTTTCAGCCTCATGTTATATATGGTGATTTGAATGTTGACTGGAGCCAGTTTGTTAATTGCGCTATAGAGCCGGAAATGGTCTTGAAAATTGGCCAGGACCTCGCAGGAGAAAACCTATCCGACGAGGATCTGGTCAATTCGATAGAATTTGTGAGTCCTGGAATCGAGATCCATAATTTTAAGTTCTGGATTACACCCCCCACCATACAAGAACTAATTTGTTCTGGCGGCATTCACGCAGGACTTATTGTGGGAAGTCCAAAGGTTGATCCCGGCAAATTGCTGTTCATAGATGAGATGTTCTATGTTTACAAAGATGGCGTTCTGGTAACATCAGCTCCCAGTTCGGAGATATTGGGAGGTCCTATTCACTCATTGCGGTGGTTGGTGAAATTCTTGACAAGAAAAGGATCAGGCTTGAAAAAGGGCAGCCTGGTGATACCTGGATCTCCGGTTGAACTGGTACATATCGATCGGGACCAGGAGTTGAAAGTCGTTATCGATAATGTTGGGAGCTTAACCACTCTTTTCGAAAGGAATTCTGGAACAAATCACTGAACCGAGGGATTGGATATGCGGCATGTTATGAACAATGCCCGCTTTTCGATAAAGGGCATAAAAAACCGAAATGTTGTAATAACTTTGGGAGAAAACGCATGAAAGCAATTGTTTACCACAAGTATGGTCCACCCGAAGTACTACAGCTTGAAGAGGTCGAAAAACCCACACCCAAGAAGGATGAGGTTCTGATAAGAACCTATGCTGCCACGGTAATAGCAGGAGACTGTGAACTTCGAAGCTTCAAATTCCCACTCTGGTTCTGGCTCCCGTTGCGAATTTACGCGGGTATCATAAGACCAACAAGAGTAAAAATATTAGGGCAAGAATTAGCAGGCGAAATTGAATCCGTCGGCAAAGATGTAAAACTATTTAGCAAAGGTGACCAGGTTTTCGCATCCATGGAAATTGGCTTGGGTGCTTATGCGGAGTACAGATGTTTGCACGAGAAAAAAACGATAGCGGTAAAACCGTCTAATATGTCGTTTGAGGAAGCTGCCGCCGTTCCTACTGGGGGACTTAACGCATTACATTATCTTAGAAAAGGAAATATCCGGAGAGGAGAAAAAGTTCTTATCAATGGCGCTGCCAGAAATATAGGTAGTTTTGCGGTGCAGCTTGCCAAGTACTTTGGAGCCGAAGTGACTGGCGTGGACAGCACAGGAAAATTGGACATGCTGCGCTCGATTGGCGCAGACCATGCTATTGATTACACTCAAGAAGATTTCACCAAAAACGCTGAGACCTATGATGTTGTTTTTGACGTGGTAGCCAACAGTTCTTTTTCAGGCATCATCAGATCGCTCAAAAAAAACGGACGCTATCTCATGGTCAACCCACGACTGTTCAAAATGGTGCGAGCGCTATGGACCTCAATGATACGCAGCCTGTCCACCCGGCACGCAGGCAAGAAAGTAATATTTGAGTTTGCAAATTATAAAGCTGAAGATCTAATTTTCCTTAAAGAGCTTATTGAGGCGGAAAAGATAAAATCGGTCATAGATAGACGCTATCCCCTGGAACAGATTGTCGACGCTCACACCTATGTAGACGAAGGACACAAAAAGGGAAACGTAGTCATTACTTTGGCGGAATAATTATTCCGTTTGACCATCCGGTAGAATTCGGAGATAGGAAAAATATTCCTTTCTAAATCGATTATCTGTTGGACCACAGCCTACACGTAATTTTTTGTCTCCTTTGACTTTGTCGATAAGTAAAATATCTCTTGCGCCTTTTTGGAAGAAGAAAGTAACATTCCAGTGCTCACAATGTTGCGCAGAGGATATTCTCTTTCTTTAGGAAACAGGGTGAACTTGAGGCCGGGTGAATGGTATCATATAATTTAGCCAATGAAATCGTTGTCAAACAATTGTCAGCCGATATGAATGGTATGAGGACTCTCGAGGAGAGCGTCGTTGCATCAATGGATGGCACTGAAAGCGAACTATTCCCGTTTTTGCCATACATACTACAAGACCTTTGGGAATTTGGAGCCCAATTATTGAGCTTGTTCGAAAACATACAGATAATCATTCCAATCTCAAAGTACTTGATTTGGGCTGTGGGAAAGGTGCCGTCTCTATAAAATTGGCTAAAGAATTTAACTGTAGATGCCTTGGTATTGATGCCATTACAGAATTCGTAAGAGAAGCTAATTGTAAAGCCACGGAGTTTGGAGTTGATCGCCTTTGTCAATTTAGGGTAGATGATATCAGGGAAAGTGTTCAAGGATTATCTCAGTTCGACATTATTGTCCTGGGTGCGATTGGGCCAGTTTTCGGGGAGTATAATTCAACCCTGACAATTTTCTCAAAATGCTTAAATCAAAATGGAGTCGTTATTATTGATGATTGTTATGTTGAAGGTTCGAGTGATTTTATACATCCCCAGATTCAGAAGAAAACGATAATTCTTCAACAGATAATAGATTCTGGAATGCAGTTTATTGTACGTCCCTGATATAGGTTGACCACTTTTTAAACGATCGACTTATATGAAAGCAACCCAAAAAGCCATTCGAAAGAAGCGAGTATTCAGTGATGAATTGAAGCGGGCCATTGTTACGGAATTTGAAAGTGGAAAGTACAGTGTCCCTCAACTGGAGAAACTTCATGGGATCAACAACGCAAACATTTACCGTTGGATCTACAAATTCTCTACCTTTAACGAGAGAGGCTATCGAATTCTGGAGATGAAAAAAAGCACTACATCAAAGGTTAACGATTTAGAAAAACGGATTAAGGAGTTGGAACGTGTGGTAGGTCAAAAACAGATCAAGATTGATTATTACGAAAAGATGATCGATCTGGCCAAGGAGGAATTGGATATCGATCTGAAAAAAAACTTCGACACCCCACAATCAACTGGTTCCGGAAAAACCAAAGGAAAGTAAATTTCTCGATGAATCAGCTCTATCGTGCCATAGGAATCAGCAAACAGGCAATACATCAGTATGCAACCAGGCAAGCTGTCTTTGATCAAAAGGTAGAACAGCTGGTCCTGGAAGCTGATGGGATACGCCAGGAACATCCTGGTTGTGGGGTGGAAAAAATGTACCGGACCTTAAAACCCGGATTTATCGGCAGAGATCGCTTTGTAGACCTTTTAATGAGTCTTGGTTACCGTTTGAGAAGAGCCAAGAACTATAAACGAACTACCCGGGCTTCGAAGCTTTATTATCCAAACCTGATCAAAGGATTTGAACCAACGTCTCCTTCAACGGTCTGGCAATCAGACATCACCTTCATAGAAGTGGGAAACCGGTTTTATTACGGGGTCTTTATTCTGGATGTCTATACCCGAAAAATAGTAGGCTACCAGGTATCGGATCATATGCGGGCTACAGCGAACGTAAAGGCATTGCTCATTGCCTTGAAAGATCATCCCCCTCCCCGGATCCATCATTCCGACAGAGGAGGTCAATACATCTACGAAGAATATGTAGACCTACTAAAATCCAACCGATGTGATATCAGCATGGGGCTAACCGCTCAGGATAATGCGTATGCAGAGCGCTTTCACAGGACCTTGAAAGAAGAATATTTGCATTACTGGAAGCCGACCAATTTCTATCAACTGAAAAGGTATGTCAAAAGAGCGGTTGACCATTATAATCAAAAAAGAACCCATGAAAACTTAAACGATGTTTCACCCATGGATTTTGAAAAGGACTGGTCCTTGTTGCCAATTAACCGAAGACCTTCATTGTCCATATTTAATGATGAATTATTAACCAAAAGTGGTCAACACTAATCAGGGATCTTCAGAAGTTATTATTGAAGAAGATGAAAGAAAAGATTCAGAAGATTACATATTTAAGAACCTTTCGAAAAGATGTTGTGAGTTGATGGAAAAATACCCCGCTAATAATAAGCTCTTTGAAAATTATATAAAGAAACAGCGTGAGGAGAAAGATGCCCTTGAAAAGGTTGTGTGTTCTACTATGGCTATAAAGAAAGGGCATGTCCGGGAGTAGGTTAAAGTGGATGATTTAGCCCTTATTTCTGCAAATAGTGCCCATGCACCGATGATTAAGTTGGCTAATTTGATTATCTCAACCAGGCTCTCGCGTAGCAACCAACAACCCAAAAGGAAGATAAGCCTGCCCCTGATGTATCAGTGGATAAGTTCTGAAAAAGCCAAAGACCTAAAAGCGTAATTCGAGATTGCGAATAAGGACATCCCGACATAATGCGTTGATGGCTAATAATTTTCAAAAGAGTCGTGTCCAAACCTGGTAATCCTTTGATTTGTGTACAATAATTTCATATCTTAATCAGCTTTCCCCGTCTACAAGGGCCAAGAACTCAGTTGGGTACAATGGAACCTGAACCTGATAAAAATAGATAATCATTCCAGCGGGGCACCGGACAAAGCCGATTAATTGACCAAATCCAAATCCGTAAATATGAAAAAGTTCATCGTAATCTATCACGCACCAGCAGAGGCCGTTGCCCAAATGGCCAATGTTTCTCCTGAGGAAATGGCAAAAGGTATGGAGCCCTGGATGGCCTGGGCCGCCAAGTGCGGAGATCAATTGGTTGATCTGGGTACTCCGCTTATGGGCGGACAAAAAATGTCACCAGATGGAAGCAGCGAGAGTAGCACCCGAGAAGTCACCGGCTACTCTATTCTAATGGCTGAGAACATGGATGAAGCCAAGGGCCTGGTTGACGGGCACCCGCATTTAGCGTGGACCGGGGGCTGCGAAATCGAAATTCACGAATCGATGCCGCTGCCAGGCTAGGGATTGTACCCTACCCCAGCTTAGTTGACCTAGCAAGGCTTGCTAAAACTGTAAATAATACCACCTTCTCTTCCTTTCCTCTCAAGGAGATATCCCCAATCCTTTGAGGCTGAAAGGAATCATTGGGCAAACCGAGTTTATCAAGTAAGATTTTTGATATCAAAACATCAACTCCTAGTTCGTTGCATTGTGACTGGACATCCGGATGAGAATATTTTCGCCAAGTGATCGGGTGAAGGTCTGCGGGACCGAGTCACCAGGCTGACCACAACATAGGTCAGAGATGATACCAGGCAGGCTGGAAACACCTCGTGTATATCTTCCAAACCCGCGACATTGAAGCGAACCCCGAAGCGCCAAACCACGTTGGTGACCACACCTATCACCATTGAAAGCAAGGCACCCAAGTCGGTGCCCCATTTCCAATACAAACCTCCAAAAATGGACGGAAAGTAGCTGGCCGCGAACACGGCTCCGGCAAACGCCGTCAGTTCCACGATGCCAGCTGGAGGATATAGAGTCACCAGCAATACCAATAAGCAGTACAGCAACATCGTCCATTTCGTATACCCTATGAGTTTTGCATTAGGAAAGGGCCTTATTACATGCCAAATGTCCTTAGCGAAAGCGGTTCCAACAATCAGAATCACTGAGGCCAGTGAAGACATGGCAGCGGCAAATAGCCCCGCCACGCATAAACCACTGACGATCTGGTTATCAAATTTGGCGAGCATGAATCCGACAACTTCATCTGTGTTTTGGATAAGATAGCGGGCCTCTTCCGGCGTGGCCATCCCATGCACCAGCGCGCCCAACCCCATCACGCAGATAAGCGAAATACCCAGAAAAACCGGTGTCCAGGTCATGGCAAATTTCATCGACCGCGTGTTATCCACAGAGTAGAACCGTATCAGGCACCTGGGTTCCGAGATCTGCTTCATCCCCACGGCCAAGCCGATTCCCAGGATATAGACAAAGGAGGTAAGATGGCCAAATGTCACCAGCCCGCTTCCAATCGGATTTCCGTCCAAATCCGGATGTGTGGTCATGCTAATTCGACTCATCAACTGCTCCACGCCGCCGACGTATACAAAAGGCAGCATCACCATGATCATGGCCACCGCAATCATCATAATACCCTGGATTGCGTCAGTCCACAGCACACCGTACATGCCACCCCAAATAGTGTAGGCGCAAGTAACAAAAATGATAAGCCCCGAACCCCATTCGTAAGGAACTCCCAGCACAGCCTCGAGCACATGGGCGCTTCCCTTGGCTATCCCCGCCATGTACCAGATGGTCGCAAATAGGATTACGAATGCTGAGAGGACTCTTACACTTCTTGAAAGATCGCTATTATAGCGAAAATGGAAATAATCTGGGATGGTAAAACTACCTAGCTGAGCTGTCTGATTCCTCATTCTAGGGCCCAGTAGGAGCCATGATATCACGCAAAAAACCGCCCAGAATAAACCCACCCATGCCCAGGAAAGTCCAAATTGAAAAGCCTGACCGGCCTGTCCAATGTAGGTATTGGTGCTAGCGAATGTGGAAAAAAAGGCTAATGATATGACCCAGCCGGGAATTTCGCGTTTCGCCAGATAATATGCCCTAATGCCTGACTGCGCTTTTTTTTGGTAGTATTTACCAATGTAAATACAAACCAAACCGTAAATAACGTGAGTTCGACAATAAGGAATGATTAAAGAGCGAGAAAGAGTTGACCGGTGTCCTGGTAGTTCAATTTGATTGAGGGCTTTTTTTCGCAAAAGTTGTAAGCGATTAAAGCCGAGAAAAGGTTGGTAAGGAAATTAGTTGGGCTCCTGTGCCTGGAGTGTTCAATCTGGAAGATGTTTTTAAGTTGATCAATGATAGTCTCACAAATAGCCCTTTTACGGAGCATTATAGCATCCATGATGGGGGTTAAGGATGAGGACTTCATATTGCGTTTGAGTTTGGTTATCAGATGGACTCCGCGGAAGAACAGATTTTTAAAAAGTTCCTTACTGATGTAGCCTTTATCACCAAAGAGCTTTCCGAATAATTTCTTAATAAACCGTTCAATTTTAAGAGGCTTTCTGTCATCCACATTGCCCGGTGTGAGCATAAAATCGATGATTTCACCCGTATCAGCAGTGATAAGATGGAGCTTAAACCCGTAGAACCATCCGATGGAACAATGGCCTCTTTTAGCTAACCCTTCAAATACTTTATGGTTATGGATCCGTCTGTTATGACAGACCCTTAACGGAGTGCTGTCTATAAAACTTATACCTGTACACTGTCCAGTCCCTTGTGTTTTCAGATAAATAGCCATTGGCAGAAGACTTCCACTACAAAGTTCTACCATTCGGTTATAGCTTACCACATCAGGAAAGAAGGAGCGCAAGTGGCCACAAACGTATGTGTTGTAAAAGGTCTTGAAATTTCGATATCCTGAGATCTGGAACAAGACCTGTATAGTCATTACTTCGGATAAAGAAAGCTTACCAGGTTTGTTGCGCTTTTTACTTCCCAGCAATCTTTTTTCCAATTTTGGGACAAAATCCAGACAAAAATCGTCAATGGAACAAAAAATTTCAGTAATTTTAGTAGCAGTTAACATAGGTAGAAATATTAGTTATTTTGTTGATTGTCAATGACTTAATATACTAATTTTCTGCCTTTTTTCTATCAATAAACTACTCTATTTTATATCGAACTCACGTTAAATAATAGTCAGGCCCAGAATGGCGCCCTTATCAATCAGGAAGGCTATCATCGGAATCGGTTTTGGGATCATCTCTGATCTCCACGCTCATAAGCCTGACAATCAGGGCATTGAGAATAATGATGATTAGAATACCCCAATAAGGGAAGAAGGTCAGGAAGTCCATATTAAGGGGTTTGGCAATTGCAATCTAAAAAGAAGCGATCTTAGTCATCAAACATTTTCCCTAGTTCCGTTTTTATCACCTTTCCTAAAACATTCCGGGGAAGGGATTTTAGATAAACGAGTTTTCTGGGCAGCATGTGGGATGGCAGTTCCGACTTAAGCCAATTCTGCAGCGAACCGAGATGTACCTCAGGCTCGCCGATAAGGGCAGCACCTATAATCTCACCCCACTGCTCGTCCGGGATGCCCACCACCGCACATTCATCGATAGATCGGTGTTTTCTTAAGGCTTCCTCGATTTCGAAGGCGGATATCTTGTGGCCTCCAGACTTGATGATATCAATAGAATCACGACCCACGATCCGGTAGGAGCCATTCTCTCGTACGGAAATGTCACCGGTCTTAAACCAGCGATCATCAGTAAAGGCCTTCTCGGTAGCTCGTGGATTTCGCCAATATTTCCCGAAAACATTGGCGCCTTTAACCTGGATCTCCCCGCTTTCTCCATCGTCTACTAGCTTGCCCTCATCATCCACAAGTCGAACGCTAACCCCTGGCAGAGGTTGCCCAACATACCCGGGTCTTCTTTCCCCGTTGTACGGATTGGACAGACCCATTCCGATTTCAGTCATGCCATAACGCTCGAGCAGGGTGTGTCCTGAAATCTCTTTCCATCTATCCAGCATCGAAACCGGAAGTGCGGCGGATCCACAGGTCATCAATCGGAACTTCTTCAGACTTTCAGCGACTTTACTTTGCTTTGCAGGATCCAGCGAATCAAAGTATTGAATGAGCCTATAATACACCGTAGGTACACCCATAAAGACATTAATCCTCCCTTTAAGGAAAGCTTCAAACACTTTGCGGGCGTCAAATGGAAGAAACTCGCAACATGCCCCTGACCATAACGCACTAGCCATTGCCACGACAAGCCCATGAATATGATTCAAGGGGAGAACGCAAAGAATGTAGTCCGTCGCCCTCAATTCCCAGGCTTCAACCAGCGAAAGGATCTGAGCTTCGATATTGCCGTGAGTGATGACCACTCCCTTCGGCTTGCTGGTTGTTCCACTAGTATATAAGATCAGCGCAGGCACAAGGGAATTAGTTACACCGATCTCTAAGGAATCTGCAGAATGCAACGTGTGGGGTGAAAGAATCAAGATCCCGCTAGCACGGCACACATCCGCCATAATGGGTCCCAATTGTTGATCCGTGAGGATTACAGAAACTTCAGCGTCTTCAAATATATCGGTCTGAGAAGTGCCGGGATGATAAACTGAAAGCGGGACAGCAATTGCACCAGCGCGCCATACTCCAAATAAGCTCGCGATAAATTCAAAGGACGGCGCGAGTAAGATTGCAATCCGGTCCCCAGGCTGAATTCCGTGTGCGACCAGCCCCCCCGCAATTCGATACGAATTTGTCACCAATTGGGCATATGAGTACACTTGGCCGGTTCCAATTAGAGCTTGGCGATCCTTGTGCAAGGCCGCCTTCCCAAGTATCCCTGGTATAGAGTTCACCTGATGATCCTTTAACCGACACAAGGTACGCTCAGAAGCAGAGCCTTCCTAAAGGTGCAACCTGGTTTTGGATATCTGCTTCGCATAGGTGTGCTCTCTATCCGTCGATTCAAAAATCACGAGCTTATTTCAATTCCTCATCCATTTTTGATTATAGCAGACAAATGTTAATTTGAGATTAGGTCCAAAAACGAGTGTGATGGCAAAAAAGACCCAGAATAGAAGTTAAGGAAAACGAGCTCATTATTAATCCGGCTGGAGGATATGAGAGACATTCTATATTGGGTATGTGGCCGGTGCTTTTGGAATTTGGTCAGTAATAGCTATCGGGGGGCAAAGAGATTGCAGCGTTAGCCTCATGGCTGGTGCCCACCTGGAAGGAGTCGTCGGATGAACTTCTGAACATTTTGTTCCAGGAGATTTTTATGGCTCCTTCGTTGCAATATACGCGATCTTTTTTCTGATCATCGTCCTGTATCCACCCAGATTTTCTTTCAAGACTGAGGCAGACCGTATATCATAAACGATGGGGAAGAGGCCAGCCTGAAGGGGAAGCGTATGTCCTCTTTGGGGGTCTGCATTTATAAAAAATCTAAGAGTCGGTCTTCAGTCCGGATTACGTGGTCCACCCCTGGTGCTAAGAAGAAGATGGGTAAGGCACACGAATGAGAATCCCGACGTTTGGGAAAGTATGACGTGAAAAGGTTAAAAACCTAGTGCAAGGAAAATTATGCTAAGCATAGCCATTCTGCCAAGACCTCTAATTTCTGGATTCAGCTCGGTTTGAATGAACTATTTGCCCATGATACTGATCATGGCGTCGGCGCCGGCCTGGGCAATCATGCCATCCTGTTCACCCGTAACTCCGCTCACACCGATTGCTCCGATGGCGATGTCCCCGGCCTTAATCGGCACACCCCCGTCAAACGGCATGGCACCGGGCAAACTTACAAGTGCCGTACGGCCGCTCGCCACGCCGTCGCCGAAAGCTTTGGTCGGCCTCTTGAAGGCCATGGCGGATTTTGCTTTTTCGATAGCGACGGTGACGCTTCCGGTCTGAACGCCATCCATGCGTTCAAAATATAACAAATGGCCGCCGTCGTCCACAATCGCAATGACCACATTCCATTTCTTTTCCTGGGCGAATTTAGAAGCCGAACTGGCCAACTCCTTGGCGACACCAAGCGTCAAGGCCGGCTTGGTTGAAATTTGAGCGTCCGCTGTACGCGTCAGCAAGCAGATAGCGAGAGCCAGTACTGAGAGCTTGTGAAGATTTGTTGAATGTGACATGGTAAGTTCGGATTTTGATTGACTTATGAAATAACCAAAAAATCTGACCAAAATCAAGTATGTGCTCCTTTTGGTCCTGGGACCATACACCATGAAAGGATTGCTCCTTGTCCCCTTGGTGCGCAAAAAGGAGAGCTGGACTCAAGCTCTGAGCTATTAGGCTACAAGCTAGCTATCCGGTATACCCTTCTGTCCGTATCTTGAGCCGTTATCTGGCAATTTCTAGCGGAATAAATTTGATTAACTTCAATCCTCGTGAAATTTGGTTCGAGGTTCAAGGAATAACAGCCAGGAACTTTGGCATTAAGAACCCTGTGACCAAATTTAGCTTCGATAAACTTAGTGATTAATAAAAGTGAAAGGCCGTGAATCGCAATCCCGAAGTAGATAAGTTTCTAGAAGAAAAGAATCATCCCCTGACCAGGGAAATTCAAAGAGTGAGGAAATTATTCTTAGCTCCGACGACAGAATTGAAGAAGCCATAAAATGGAGCAGTCCAACCTTTATCTACAAGGGTAATATCGCCTCATTCTTTATGAATGCAAAAAAGCTGGTCAGTTTAATGTTTCACAAGGGAGCTCTAATTGAGGACCAAAGTGGATTGTTGGAAGGGGACGGCAAAGAGACCCGGGTGGCAAGATTCCAGGACATAAAGGAAATTGAGAAAAAGGAACAGGCATTAAAGCATGTGATAACACAGTGGATTGAACTTCGAAACAATCAATAGGCTGTACAGGTGGATGACAAAAAATAACGCCGCTTGTCCAAATACGGGATTTGGGTTCGTCCCAAGGGCAAAATCATATTTTCACCATTAAGAAACCTATATGACACCTAAAGAATTAGTAAGAGTCTGGTTCCAGAATATCGACCAGGCGAAATTTGAAGAGTTAAAGAACCTCATGGCTTCAGATCACCGGTTTCACAACCCAATGACCCCAGAACCTGTTGGTCCTACGGAGCATGTCGGTATGATGCAACAGATGACCGAATCCTTTGACGGACAACATCACGTTGATTTACTGGTGGAAGAGGATGCCTGGGTTGCCGCCTACGGTCGTTGGTCAGGTAAGCATATTGGAGAATTCAACGGCGTTTCGGCAACCGGGAAGGAAGTTCAGTTCACGTGGGCTAACTTTTTCCAGGTCGTGGACGGGAAGGTAGCCGCGGAGCATTTAGAAACGAATCCCATGAGCATTATGGCTCAGATCGGGGCGGTTGAAACTGAAAACGTTTAATCATGAAAGAATATATATTTATAATCCGCGGTGGGCAGGATATTGGCGCTCTAAAATCCCCGGAGCAGCTTCAGGAGCATATGCAGGAGTGGCAAAAATGGATGGGCGGAATGGCCAAGGAAGGAACTTTGGTAGCCGGACAGCCGCTGATGGATGAAGCTAAATCGCTAATCCAGAGCGGCACCCAAGTAGTGGACCGACCGCTGGCCGAGGGAAAAGAACTTGTTGGCGGTTACCTGATAGTAAAGGCCGATTCTCTGGCTAAGGCCACTGAGCGGGCCAAGGGTTGCCCCGGTTTTGAACATGAATGCACCATAGAGGTCCGAGAGATCAGACCTATGGGCTAATCAAGCCGTTGGGCCAGGATGAAAACATAGATCAAGCGGTAAGCCATCTTTTCAGACAGGAGTCAGGAAAGATGGTTGCCGTTCTGGTGAAAATCTTCGGCACCGAAAACCTGGAGTTGGCCGAAGATGTCATGCAAGATGCGCTGGTGAGGGCGCTGGAAACCTGGAAATTCCACGGCATCCCCGATAATCCAAGAGCTTGGCTTTATCGCACGGCAAAAAACAAGGCCATTGATGTCATTCGGAGGAACAAACACAGCCAAACCATCGACTTCTCTGCGCCGGAACGGCAACTGCTTACCTCCGAATACACTTTGGCAACCACGGTAGGTAACTACTGGCAGGACGATCATATCAAAGATGATTTCCTTGCAATGATGTACGCCTGTTGCCACCCAGAACTATCTCCAGAAAATCAAATAACCTTAATACTGAAGTCCCTTTGTGGCTTCAGTACCAAGGAAGTCGCAAAGGCGTTCTTGACCACTGAGGATGCTGTATCCAAGCGGCTCTATCGAACCAAGGAATATTTTCGAAAGAATAAAACTCGCCCTGAAATACCTTCGGCCGGAGAGTTGGGATCCAGGACCACTTCAGTCCTCAACGCTATCTACCTCATGTTCAATGAAGGCTTTAACTCCACCCACTCTGATCAGCTGATCCGGGAAGACCTAATTCACCAGGCGATGATGTTGTGTAAATCGCTTCTTGAAAACAAACGGACTGAACTAGCTCAGGGCTACGCATTGATGGCTCTAATGTGTTTTCATTCGGCCCGAACTGATAGCCGACTGACGCCAGAAGGAGAGCTGATCCTCCTGGCCCAGCAGAATCGAGAGGAATGGAATAGAGACCTAATTACACTGGGAAACCAATATCTAAACAAGGCTGCATTTGGAGATAAGATCAGTGCTTATCATCTGGAGGCCGCAATCGCTTATGAGCATTGTGTCGCCAAAAACTATGAAAGCACCAACTGGAAGAGGATATTGGGATATTACGACGCTCTACTGTCAAATTCGGATGATCCCATTGTCTTTATGAATAGATGCCTGGTCATCTTGCAGCTAAATGGGCCAGAGAGCGCTCTAAAAAACCTTAACACTGTAAAAGACAACAAGCAATTGCAGAAGTATTATTTGTTCCATGCCTCCCTTGGAGAGATACAAACAAGGCTTGGACGAAAAACTGAAGCAGCTCAAAGCTTTCAAAAGGCATTGAAGCTCACCCAATCCAATCAAGAAAAGCGTTTTTTGAGGGATAAGATTGCAGCATCGTCTAATTGAATTATTTGAAATTTGAAATCTGAAACCTCACCCCTATGGACATAGCATTCAAACCGGCCGACCATGAAGACACCTCAGATATTCTAGGGTTCATGGAGGAATTCTACAACACAAATAATTATCCTTTTGATCCTGATTCCAGCCGCAAGGCGTTGATACAGTTGCTCCAAGATGAAAATCTTGGTAGAGCCTGGATGATCTCTTTCGAAGGGGAAATGGTCGGTTACTTAGTCCTGACCTTTGGATATAGCCTGGAATACCGGGGAAAAGATGCTTTCCTGGACGAATTGTTTTTGTCGCGATCGTTCCGAAGTCGAGGAATAGGAACAAGTTTTTGATCGCAGAAGCCAGGAAACTGGAAATTCAAGCGGTCCATTTAGAGGTCGAAAAAGGAAATCCGACTGGCGTCGAACTTTATCAAAAATTGGGATTCGGGTCCAACAACCGAAAGCTACTAACCAGAAGAATCAACTAGATTTAGGTTAATCATATCAGCAAGTCGGGACCAACCAAAAAGCTGTTGTAATAAAGTAATCCAAGGTGCATGCTTGGATCGACTCCTTGGTCCGGCTTCCTGCATTGGATTCGCGGTTTGGATGGTGGTATAAATCGGTCGGAGCGCTGTTGCGGTCCGACCGGTGCGAAAAAAAGCCTTCGGCGAAAAAGAATCTCATTTCCTATCGTCCCCACTTGCTCGAGCTCTGGTTTCGACATACGGCCTAAAGGGCGGTCCTTCCGACTCTTCGGTTGGCAGCTTTGCATCGAGACCCTGAAATTTTGCGAGGTCGACCTTGCGCCATGTTTGGGTGCGGTAAAAAGGTCCCAGATGACCTCTCACCTTGAGTTCCTTATCGCTCAGCATCCACATGGTACAGGAGTAAGTTTTACCGTTTCCGGGATCCATGATCTTTCCTTCTGCCCATTTTCCGTTCAGCTTGTTGAAACCCCATAGGATCTTCATACCTATTATTTTCTGACCCTTAAGTTGTCCTGGACAATTTAGACAAATCGGATCCTCGCCTTCCTGAGGCAGCAGGAAAATCTTTTTGATCGTGCCATATAAGCTGTCTTGTCCGTCGCTGATTTCGACTAAGGATTTTGCCATTCCGCTTTTGTCGTCGATCGTTTTCCATAATCCGCTGGGAGATAAGGAGGCCATTTGATTTTCAGCGCGCACCCAGGTTTGGGTTCTAAAAAAGAGGTCCCACGGCCCTCCAAATCCTCTCACCTTTAGAGTTTGAGGGTCCTCCAGCCACATTTTGGAATTATAGACCTCACCGTTTTGAGGATCCAGTATTTTACCATTTACCCACTTATCGCCCACCTGCTCGAAATCCCACAAAAAAGTCATACCGATTACTTTTCGGTTTTGTTTGTCCGGGGGGCACTTTACGCAAATAGGGTCTTTACCTTGGTAGGGGGCCAGAATGATTTTGACCACTCTACCTTCAATACCCTGGGTGGTGGAATCAATTCGGATATGGGAAAGAGGTTCACCGGTTTCCTCGTTATACGTCCGCCAGGTTCCCAACAACGATTGGGCGAGGGAAAAAAGAGGGACCAGCAGGACAAGTATGGTAATGGACGCCACCCTTTTGGCATCCCTATTCTTTTTTCGCCCCTGCACTTCATCAAACTTCTGGTGGTATTGCTTGTGAGTGGTACCCATCAAATTATCCCACCAACTAAAGTACAGGCCATAATTGCTGTTGAAATGCTGATGATGCAGGTTGTGATGGACAGAAGTGGTGTGCCAACTCCACCATTTATTACGGCTGAAGCCAGCTGGGAACAGCTCAAAACCAAGATGCCCCAATACATTCCTGATTATCATGTAAACCAGAAACAGAAACACGGCCAATGGATGCACTGGGATTGTGAACACTATAATGGGTAACACTGCAGCTTGCACTAGGGCCTCCCAGGGGTGAAACGAATAGGCCGCCCAGGGTGAGGGATTGGTCGATAGATGATGCACTCTATGGACGTACTTATAGATCCGCGGATGATGCAGCAACCGGTGGGTCCAATAGAAGTAGAGATCGTGAAACAGGATCATGATGAGTAAGCTCATCAAAAAATAGATCCACCCCATCCCGCCGATGTCAGCGTAGAATTTCGTGTAGCCTGCCTTCTCAGACAAATAAATACCTGAGCCTACCATGGAAAATATGACCACGGTGCTCAAGGAGTATCTAAATTCTCGCCAAAGCTTCCGGCCTTGCGGGAAATTACTCTGGATGAACCGATGTTGCCACGCTCTTTTGCCCAGCACCCAGAAAATAAAATAGGCCAGTCCAGCCGCCACAAAATACCGAAGGAAGTCATGGGCCAGAATATGAGGATACACCTTGAAATTTTCAATAACTTCCATGACCTCTGGGATTGATGTGGTACAGTTTCGGATCCTCAATTACCAATTTCAGGGCCAACCCTCTCCGCAGTAAGGATGTTTCTCCGTTCACAATCAGGAAATAACTTCCAGGAAGAGCATCGGAATCTGCATTGATCCGCATCACATTCACTTGGTCTCTTGTAGGGTTGGGTTCAAACTCCACGGCCACTCCTTGTGGTAGGGCTGCGGGATTGATAGAGAGTTTGATCTCTCGGTTCTTAAATCTCTTGGATCTTTTTACCTGGAGTTCCATGGTCCCGGATTCTCCACTGGCTAAGATGATCTGTCTCTTACCGGCTCTAACTTTGAAGTCCCGGACATCCTCTTTGGATTGGGCATTGGCAAAGGCTGATACTATCACCAGCAATGCACAGGCCATTTGAATTCTAATTACTGTTTTCATTTTTGGCATTATTATTTTTTTGCCAAAACTGAGTTATGCCCAGGCCAAAATCTTCTCGAATGTGAAAGATATCAATCGATTTCGAAATCGATCAGCATTTTATTGAGGGAAGCGTTGCAATTTGTCTTTGCGGTATTCTGTAGGGGTAAAATTGGTTTGGCCTTTGAAAGCCTTATTAAAGGGCGCCAAAGATTGATAACCCAAACTATAGGCTATTTCCAAAATGGTGAGATCCACTTTATCTGGATCGGAAAGGATCGTGCAAGCCTCTTTGACCCGCAGTGAATTAAGAAAATCGTTGAAGTTGCTGTAGCCAAGATGGCGGTTGATCAGCCGGCGAAGTTTGTATTCCTGGCAACCGATTTTGTCAGCTAATTTACCAATGGTAAGGCCCTCCGATATGTATATTTTTTCCTCGTTCAAACTGTGATTTAATTTGTCCCATATTCTTTCGTAACCAACGTCTTCCAGTGTCAGTTTTGACATTGGCTGCACTTTGGGCGCTGCGATGAAATAATTCGGCCGAAATCTTAAGTTGGCCAGAGAAAAATAAAACGCCAGGCCTGCGATAGTAAGTTTTTGAAACGATTCCAGGTATATGGGCGCATCTTTGTTCCCCAACGCCACTTCGGCAACCAGAGTGACAATGACCAATGCGGAAGTGAGATAAATAAAGGTTCTTCTAAACCGTATCCGCTGTTCCACAAGATCCATCTCCTTTTCTTTGGCCGCTTCTGTTAAAGCCAGGATTACAAAGACCAGGGAAATTAATTGTGATATGAATTGAAAAACAACATCGAAACCTGGATTTAAAGAAAGTATGCCCTGGGTGTTTTGAAAGAATATAAAATAATATGCTAGTCCGCAATCGTACCACTAAACTGAGCTAAAGACAAGATTATCAAACAGATTGGTTGAATACCTTCGATTGAGCTTATAACAGAACTCATCCAAATAGTACTGAAGGTACTTTTCTTTGATAACATGATAAATGCCCAGCAGGGTCCGCTTTGCATTTGCAATGGCTATGTGTACCCATTTGAGTTCATCGGCACCCTCCCAGGAGGATTTAAAACTCACGTGAACATCTACCAGGCTTTTCAAATCCACATAACCGGTGGATTGATCAGTGAACAAAACGCTGGCAGGATCAATGGCTTGGCTGACGACCTGCTGAATCGCCTCCTTGCTTTCTGAACGGTGAGCCTTCATCTTGAACTGCCCACAGAAATGCTCTGTGCGTCCGTCGATTTCCAATGGAAAGGATTCCGCCATTACAGTTACTTTTGATTTCTTTTGGCTTCCTTTGCCCCGTTTAAGCCTTTTCTTAACCCGTTTGGACGTACCGGTGGCGAAATAGGCATCGTCCAGTTCTACCATCCCGGCAAGTGTTTGAGTCCCATCGGCCTTTCCCATGGCTGCTCGTATTTTGCGCATCATCAACCAAATCGGCTCATAGCGTTTGTGGCCCAGTTGTCTTCTGACTTCATGGGCAGAAAACCCTTTCTTAGTGGAGCTCATCAGGTGAAAGGCTATGTACCAATACCAAAATGGAAGTTTGCTGCTCTGCAGTACAGTACCGCTTCGAAGGGTAGTCCTAAAACCGCATTGCTTGCACTGAAACTGCTCTTTTCCGGAAAGCCAATAATGCGAAGGGTGACTGCATTTCTTGCAGATAATCCCTTTCCTGATCCGATACTCGCGAAAATGATCACGGCACATCTGTTCATTGGGAAACCGTTTAATAAATTCTACAAGGTTCATGGCTATGTTTTTTTCAACAAGGTCGCCAAGCCCTCTGACAGCTTATGTCAATTGGGTATCTTTACGGACTAGCAGATAAAATAATGAACCGCTTCCAAAGCTATGAACCAAAGCAGGTATACCCTCTTCAACTCAAACCCATCATCAAAAAGAGACTTTGCCACCAACCATAAAAAAAAAGGACCTGGAAAAGTCCCAAATAGAAAAGCATACTGCAAAGCAGAGTTTCTGAGGACAGACCAATCGACCACCAGGTAACAGCTAATACTCAATACAAAAAAGATGACCGGAAGTATTTTATGGTCTTTGCGAGCATATGGAATCAATAAAAACCCATTCAGCAATAGAAGGGAAATGCCGGAAAACCGGAATATGTCAACAAGTTGCAGTTCCAAAATGAATCATGACTTGGTGAGCGTGTGGAAATTGTCACATCCAAATAAGAAAAACCAAATGAATAAAGCGCTATTTTGAACGTGATAATAGATCTTAAAACTTTGATGGTAAATCAATAATTGTAAATCCGAAATTGCAAAAATGTCCTCAGATGAGGCTGTTTGGAATTTGCGGCTTCAAATTTTTGTTTAGAATTTCGATTTCTCAGAAATTTGCAATTTGCCTGTCCCCATTTATGGTCGACGTTAAAACCGAAATAGAAATAGACTGCGAAGTGGAGACCGTTTCCGGATACGCCTGCAATCCGGACAACGCAACTGCGTGGTATAAGAACATCAAATCACTGGAATGGAAAACTCCAAAGCCATTGTCCATTGGCTCACAAATCGATTTCAAGGCCCAATTCCTGGGGCGGGAACTGGCTTATACCTACGAGATCATAGAATTGGACCCCCCTCATAAAATGGTGATGCGCACCGCAGACGGACCGTTTCCCATGGAAACCACTTATACGTGGGAAGCCGTGGGAAATGGGCAGACCCGGATGGCGCTTAGGAACAGGGGGATTCCTAGTGGTTTCTCCAAATGGTTCGCGCCGATAATGGCTATCATGATGAGAAAGGCCAATCAGAAGGACCTCAAGCTGATAAAATATCTTCTGGAATCCAATGAGCCAACCAACCCTAAGTAGGAGGTATGGGTTTATCAGGGAAGGCCGGTGCACGATCCTGGTCTTCAACGGAAGCGGGATGCTGCACGATCTGTAAGTCCGGTACATGGTTGGCAGAGTGCCTGGTCCGAGTAGTTGAAACACCCCACCCCGGGCCTGAATAATCTGCAAGATTGAGTACATTCAGGAAATGAATAAAGAAATCTTACTTCATTAAAAATGAAAAGATGGTCCGGCGGCTTAGGACGTCTGTGAGGTCAACCTTGTCCCTTACAGCATTCATTGCGTTGGTTGGATGTGTACAACCGAAGCACTCGGAGCCGCGCCCACCGCTACCGGTGGAGCAACCCGAAGACCGGGCCAGGATCCCGGTCATCTTCGATACCGACGCCAACAATGAACTGGACGATCAGCACGCCCTGGCCTACTTGTTATTCAGTGGAGATACATTTGATGTATTGGGGGTCACAGTGAACGCTACCTATAATGGAGGGGAAGTAGCTCAGCATTATGCCGAGGCCCTGCGGGTTTTGAGGCTTTGCAACCTGGACGGCAAGATTCCCCTGTTTGCTGGTGCCAACGCAGATTTCGATGAAATCAGGGGCTCCATCGGGCAGGATAAGTATGACGGCAAGGCAGCCGTGGACTTTATTGTTGAACAGGCATTGTTACCACGCGATCAGAAGCTGGTATTACTTCCGGTAGGCAAGTTGACCAACATTGCCCTGGCCCTTGAAAAAGCACCCGAAATCAAAGATAAAGTCAGGATCGTGTGGTTGGGGTCCAATTACCCCGAGCCAGGGGAGTACAACCAGGTCAATGATATCTCGTCTCTAAACTATATCCTGGACCTCAAGGTGCCCTTTGAGATGGTTAGCGTTCGATACGGCAAGCCTTCCGGCACCGACGCAGTTCGGGCAACGCCAATGGAAATAGGTCAGAAAATGCCCGGAGCAGGCCCAACCAGCGAGCCGGTAGACGGCCGAAATGGTGGCACCTTCACCAATTTCGGCGACTATTCAGTTAATTTATTCAGGAATATAGAACTGCACGGAGATCCTCCCTCCCGGGCGCTGTTCGATATGGTGGCCGTGGCTATCATCAAAAACCCATCGTGGGGAAAGACCGATGAGGTACCGGCTCCCATTGTGGATGGAGAGACCTGGACCGCCCGTCCGGACAACAGCCGGGCAATGATAGTTTGGGAAAACTTTGACCGTGAAGCCATTTTAGAGGATTTCTATGCGGTCATGCACAATCCGGTATTGGCTAGATGCAGCACAGTTTTCCGGGGTTCTGACCGGCCAATTCACTAACCCCGCTGGGCTTGTCGGTATTTCAATGGGGTCTGCGCCACAGTTCTTTTGAAAATCCTGTTGAATGCAGCCTCGGAGCGATATCCCACCTTTTCTGCCACTTCGCCAACGGTTTCTTTGCCTTCCTTCAGCAATTCTTTGGCCAGTGAAATACGCCACTTGGTAACGTAGCTTAAAGCAGTTTCCCCAACCAACTCCTTGAATCGATTGCTGAAACCGGTGCGGGATAGGCCACCGATCTGGGCTAGTGAACTTAATTTCCAGTTTCTTTGGGGAACATCGTGGATTGCCTTCAATACGTTATTGATCTGATCATCCTGAAGAGCTGCCAGGAAACCTTTGTCATAAGCATTCCTAAGGATAAAGGCCCTTAAGATATATACAAATAAGATCTCACCCAGTTTATTGACAATGATATGGCTCCCAGGCTCTTCATGGCCTACCTCCCGGACTACCAAGTTGGCAATCCCTTCCAACCAGGGCTTTTCCTGGCGCTCTGAATCCGGAATATGAATCATTCCAGGCAATTCGTTGATAAGAGGATGATCCATATTTCGGTCGAATTCAAAATGACCACAAACCAAGGTTGTTGAAACATTAGGTCCTTCGAATAAAGATTTCTCATTCAAAATGGCGGTCACAACTTCTTGCCCAAGTTGCCGTCGGCTTGATTCCTTATCGGCAAGCCAATGGCTGGCACCAAACGGAAAAACCACGATATCTCCCGAGAACAGATTTGTCGTCCTATCCCCGGTTTTAAGTAAGCACTGACCTCGGGTCACAATATGGAACTGTGCAAATGGCCCTTCCTGAATATCCATTCCCCAAGGGGAAGCAAAGTCCGATTTGAAGTAAACCGCGCTGGTCAACCTGACTTTTCCCAGAATATTACTTAATACATCCACAACATAAAATTGTACTAATGAGCAAAATATTTATCTAATATAGTGCCAAAAAATTACCGTATCCAACATATTTGTACAAACGTTATAAAAAGCTTCCATCTCGGACCGGGGTAGGTACGTTGCCAGTGGTTGGACAGGATCACAGCAATAGTACGGCCCTTATCTTATGAAAATCTGCTAGCGCCAGTCATAGATCTATGATAGGATCCATTTTAATGGTTGGTACTTTACTATCTATTATTTCAGACGTTTTTGGTCCTTAATTAGATACCGAGGTCCGAATCCCCAGGTTTGCTGACACTTCTACGTGATCTCAAGGTAGTGTCGCTCTGAAAGTTTCCCTTTAAATTCACGAAATCTCCTTTTTCCGAAATAAAGCAGCCCATTGGGGCCGACCTAGCCGGTTAATCTTCCGAAAAAACTTACATTAGGGAATTGTCCGCCCAGGACCCTGCAGTCCCTAATTCGGGCCAGACAGCAGGGCGTAATTTCAATTGTTACTTAGCGATCTGAAAACTTACATTCCGGCTGTCAAAACATGGTGACTAATGGTTTCATTTTACATTAAAAAGCATGAAAATGTACCAACCATGGATCATTTGACGGGCAGATGGATATCAGGAGATGGCTTTGGCCTGAAGCTCCAAAGCACCATCGGTGGACGCATTGAGGGAGAGTATCAGACCTATCTACCGGACAGTAAGATACTCCTGGCCTTCGAGGGAGTTGGGCTTCGGCAGAATGGAAGTCTTATGTTCGCGGCAACCGTGGAATGCAGCCAGTCGGCAGCCCTGGGTCGGCCTTGCGAAATCACTGTACACGGAACGGTGGATGAGTATCGCTGCATCATGCGCCTGCGTTGGTTGGCCACCAGTGCTTCCGGCCAGGCGCCAAGCCGTGCCAAGTCCATTCGGGGAACCGCTCTGTTACTCAGGTTACCCCATGGCTTTTCCTGGGACCCTGGCTTTAGCTCAGAACTGTTCGCCCCGCATACTCTGCTGGTAGGGGTGAATACGGCATCCAATCAATCGACTTTGGCGGGCCCGACGCCGGCCCTGGCTCCTCCTTCCAAGAGGAAGAAGTCCTAATCAAGGATCTCGTCAGCCAATTTACCAATAAGCTTCTTTAGTTCATCAATGGCATCCACATCGCGATCCCGGATGGCCCGGTTGATGGCCGAGATGATCTGGCCCTTCAGCTTATTGATTCGATCCTCCCGCTCCAGGAACATCGGCTCGTTCTCGGCTAACTTTTCGTGGGCGTTGTTAATTCGGGTTCGCTCGATCTCCCTTACCTTGCCTTCAATCTCATCCAGGGCCCGGTCTTTAATGATCTTGGCTTTATTATACAGATCAGCAGCGTTTTTTATCCGCAGCTTGTCGGGGTCCTTATGATCGGCCAACACCTGTACATCGGACTTCTTTACGTCTACATCTCCGGAAAGAATCTTCTGTTTGAGCTCGGGGTTGCTGCGGCCGATGAATTCCAATCCCCGGGCAAACTTGGCATCACGCTTAATAGTCTTCTCGCTGACTTTGAACTCCAGGCTCAGCCGCTCGGCGGTCGAGAGGTCTTTTTGTCCCTTTGAGGCTACATTTTTATACCCCCCCCTCTGACTTTTGAGGCTCTCATACTTCAGGCCCCGGTAGTAGCTCATCTGGTCCGGCGTCAGATTTCTTCGACCCAATTGGTTGTTTAACATCCAGACCTTAGCCTGCTCGAAGTTGCTGAACTCCAGGACGCTTACCTGGTAAGGGATTTCGTGTTTTTCGCAGATTTTGTATCGGTTGTGGCCATCCATTAGCATATTCTTGCCTCCACGACTCCACACTACCAAAGGATCCCTGCACCCCTCCTTGACGATGTTAGTCTCGAGTTGCTCAAATTCCTCCGTGCTTAAGGGAACGATGAACTGCTCAAAATCCTTGGAGATGGTTACCTTAATTGTGTCACTTGACATGTTTGTTGTATTTGCTGGTACCCGATCTTATTTGCGGCAAAGTTAAGACAATCGCCGGAATCGGCAAATATGGTTGTCCGGTCAATGCATACAAGGAAAAGGGGGGAATGTAACCGGATCTTCAGAACAATGGACCGCTCTGACTGGGCTTAAAAGGCGCCGACGCCGTCCATTAGTCAGGGCAGCCTGTCCAACGCCAACTTCGAGTTTGGCAGTGGCTTGAGAACATAGCGCCGCTAAGCGAATCACGGGCGTGGGTCTTTTCAATATTCTAGGTCAGGGACCCTTGTGAGTTTGGTTGTGAGCGTAGGAGTAGTAAGATCTTTCGGCTCTTGTCTTCCGGTTATGGTTTCCAGAAAACGGACGATCGCAATGTTGCATTGAAAGCTTTAAGTGTTAAATTCTTATCCGTCTTCCATAAAAACTTTTAGGTGTACAGATTTTAAAAGATTAAATTTCAAAATGTTAACTAATCTTAATAATTAAAATGAGAATTGGAATCATTATCGGCAGAATCGGGGGAGTGGATGGTGTGGCATTGGAAGCAGAAAAATGGATCCATTGTCTTCATGAAATGGGGCACAAAGTTTTTATTATTTCCGGACAATATGAGGAAAGAATAATTGACGTCGAAAAGGAGTCTATTTTGAATATGTTGTCCTTTTTTGCCCCTGAAACCTTATGGGAGCAAGACCGTGCTTTTTTTGATAAGCGAGAGGAAGAAGAAGCGATTCTGGAACATGTAGATACTGCCGCTGAATTTATCGCAAAGAAGCTTGTAAGGTGGATCAGGAAGAGGAAATTGGATGTTGCCATCTCGGAGAATGGGTCGGCCCTTCCAAGCCATCTTTCCATGGCGGTCGGGATCAAAAGAGCTTTTGAAAGGACCGCCGTCAATGCAATAACGCATGACCATGATTTTCATTGGGAACGGGGAGATCGTTATGATTCCAATTATAAACTTGTAAACAATCTTGTTGAGAATACTTTTCCCTTACGTTTAAGCAATTCCAAGCACGCGGTGATCAACACTCATACCCAAAACTTATTGAAGGATAAATATGGACGTGATTCGATTATGGTACCTAATGTCATGGATTTTGACAAGCCTTTTGGGAGGGTCACCAAGCGGAATAAAAAATTGCTTAAAGACATTGGTCTGAATAAACGGGATATTCCTTTGTTTCAAATAACCAGGATTGTAAGAAGAAAAGGAATTGAGTCCGCCATTGATCTAATCCACCGTCTCAATCGTTTGAATAAAAGCAATGTCAAATTAGTTATAACAGGGGACCATAAAGATGACAACAAAGGTGACTATCATATGGAACTCATCAACGCAATTTTTAAGCTAAAACTGCAGGACCACGTAATTTTTGCTAACCAATACATCTCGAATCATATCCGGACGGCTCCAAAGATCAAATCCGTTTATTCATTGTCAGATGCCTATGCCAGCGCAGTGGCCTGTACTTATTTTAGTACGTATGAAGGATTTGGAAACGCATTTGTCGAGGCTGTCCTGGCCAAGAAACCCATTTTTGTAAATAATTACAAGCCAGTTTACTGGCCTGATATTGGAAGCAAGGGTTTTAGGACCGTGCTGCTGGAAGATAATAACCTTACTGACGAAGCGGTGGAAGAAATCAATGAAGTTATTCATAATATGACGCTAAGAAAGGAAATGGCAGCCCATAATTTTGCCTTGGGAAAAGAACACTTTTCATATCACGTTCTAAGGGAGAAATTGAAAGAGCTACTGAAATTTTGAATGTTGGCGAGGTGTATGTAATATGAAAATTGAAAATGTAGTAAAACTGATCAAATCAGAGCAGGTTTCGACCTGGTTTGACTTAGGTTTATTTATAGACAGGGTCCGCGACAGACCTTCCAAAGCAAAATTTAAAGGTTCTTATCAAAAATTCAGAAGCGAAATAAATCAGGGAGGAATAGCATTCATAACCTTCTACTATTCGATTGATGGAGTTACCGTTGAGATTGAAAAATATACCCGTGCCCTAAGAAAGTCCTTTCCCAACACTTCAATCCATTTCCTCGGCGGAGGATTTCGTCTTGGGTCCGACCAAACAATCGACTCCTACGTTCAGCGGTTTCTCCTTCCGGAGATGGACGGATTCGGAGATTGGGCCATGTATAAAGATTTTTTCGAAACAAGATTAGAAAGAGGAAGCACAGAGTATAACGCTTTAATTGAGAAGTTCTGGAGCGAAGTTTTATACCTTGTGGAAAAACTTGGTGTTTATCTTCAGGAGAATAAAATTAAGTTAATATTTCTGGTTAACGTGTGCTCCAACCCAGGCAACGTTTCCCTCGCCCTGGCCAGTGTTCTTCTTTCTGAATACTTAGGAATACCCGTTATTAATAACAATCATGACTTTTATTGGGAAGGGGGAAACCGGCCGATTGATGTTAAGCTAGGGAATTCTAAAAAGGGAGCCAGGGACCTTTTCTTTACCAATTCACATTTGGGAGAAGTGTTTTCTCCAATTGAAGTTCTTTATCCCTGGGAGTCCAGATCCTGGATAACGGTTAACATCAATAAGGGACAAGTCGATACGGTAATTGGAAAAAAGGGTCATAATCCGGCAAATGTCGCCACCATTAATACGGCCGTAGATTTATCGCTTTCCCGTAGTTTCACTAAAAGGGATAAAATAGAGTCCATGGTTCAGGTCAAAGCCGTTTTAAGTGCTTACACCAATAAACTGGCTGTCCAGAGCATTGATAGCCAATTGACCGCTAAGGAAATTCCAGGTCCAATATTACTTGGAGCGTCTCATAAGGAACAGACGGATTTTATTAGTAATAATGTCATTTTCCTTCAGCCTACCAGAGTGATCAGGCGTAAATCCATTGAGATTAATTTCACCCTGGTCAGACAATTATTTGAAAACCAGGATTTTGAAGAAAAATTCAGGAGCAGCCCCCAATTGAAATTAACAATTCTGGTCTCCGGTCCGATTGCGGTTGGCCAGATCGGCTACTACTTTGCTTTACTACAGCATTTTGGCAGTTTTCTCCCCCAGATCCCAAAAAAATATCGGGATCGCGTTTTCCTGGGATTTCTGTTCAGTGAATTTGATAAAGCGGAGTTTAAAAGAAAATTTGAATCTCCCATAGGGATTCCCGAGCTACATAATTTAGCCTCCTTAATTTTATTACCTAGTGAAACCGAAGGTAGGGGTTTGCCCATCATCGAGGCTGCAGCTTCCGGAACTCCCATTTTCTGCCGGCGCTACGAGCCTCAGGAGGTTTACTCCGAAGTTATAGGCGAGCATCTGTATGAACAGGACCGGTTGAAGGTACTGGAGTTCAAGGGAAATAAAATTTCTAAAAAGCTGGTTCAGCAAATTATTAATCAAATCTTTTATCCTCAGAATTTCACCGATGATGTTTTTCACAACAACAGGGCCATTCAAAAGAGGTTTAGCATAGAGGCTCTCCAGGAAAATTTAGAGAATATTACTCACAGGCTTTTCCTGCAACTAAAATCGATCGGGGCATCACGCGCTAAACTCAAATCCTACTTTGAAGAATACGATAAACTCAATCATTTTGAGAATGACGATTTGAATTTCATTCTTAATAAAGGGAATCGACATTACTTACCAGGTTTTGGAAGATTGACCTTTATGCTCCATCTAAAGTCCCTAATTGACCCCAGTTATTTCAGGGTCGAGGAGCAGGAGATAAAGGGGATGATAATGGAGTTTGCCAGGATCCTGGAAAGGGCCAATGATCCTTCTGAAACTTTCACATCAGAAAGAATCCACAACTACTATAATTTGATTGATGATATTTTTCATTTCGAAAATGGGGAGATTAAGATAAGGCATGACCACTCGATGTCCTACAGACACAGAAATCGAACCTGTTACGCCTATCAAAGTTATACCTACCAGGAATTAACCGGGCTTGTCAATTTTATTTATAATAAGCTCTTTCCCCCACGTATTCAATTAGGCCTGGATCAGACCCCCTACTTCTTTTCAGATTGGGATCTGGCACTGTACCAATTAACCAATAGCCACTACTTAGCCATTGATAACCGAGAAATCTTAATACAGAGATTAAAGAAGAGACTACCTAGAGGATACTTCCCAGGCCGTTACTTAAGATACGAAATGGAACTTTTCGTTCTTCAGCCAATCCGCGCCATTTTGAAATTGACCATTGCGCAGGAAATGACCGAAGAATTCCTGAGGAAAAGGAAAGATTCTGTACCCCCGGTTTACGTCTTCATCCACGAAAACCATACGGTGCAGCGGTACTCTTCGGCACAGTTAGAGGATTATCTGACCACAACTCGAGACAGAGAATTGAATCTGCTTTATAGGTATGGCATAATTAGGATAGTTAAATCAAAACAATGGTGTACTGGAATCCATTTTTCTCAAATGGGAACTGAAGCTCTAAAGGCTCTGCGTGAAATCAAGGAAAATAACGGATTTATCATCGCTAACGGTGAAAATTGTGCCATGATGACGGATATCCTGGACATCGATCACTTTCACATTGGAAGGGTAAACCGAATACTTACCGGTAAGATAATGGGGATACCCGTCGGATCAGGATTTATTCAGTTTGTTCCCGGAGGGGTCAGAACAGCACTAGCGTATCCCACACCAATACAAACTTCGAAGGACTTTGACCAGATCCTTAATGGTAAGCGTGTTAAAAAGCTTACCAACCGTATTGGAAAGCGTAAGTTCTTTGCACTTCTTACAGAGGACGCCAGGGAAAGGGGAAATCCTTTGAATGTTTTCCTGGAGAGCCTGGAAAAGGAATTCAGCAAAAAGCGGAAGGCTGGCGCCCTTAAGCATACCTTCATAAGCGGTGTTTATGATGATGGCTTGCCCTGGAGTGGTGTGATGGCAGGACTTGGGCGTAGAAAGTCACCTCAAAAATGGGCCTTTTCAGCCCACACTGCTGGTAATAAGCCTAGACCCGTTCCTATGCTGGTTCAAGATTTTAAGAGAAAAACCGGGGAGAACCCATCAGTTAGCTGGAACGGAGGGTATATCCTGAATCCGGAATTAGTAGGAAAACTAGGCCTGGCAGAGACATATATCGGTTCCCCTTTGGGTCTATTGGTACTGGATAAGGAAGTGATTTGCCCACCCCTTTTTAACAAACCTGCTTTCATAATCTACCGGGATGGATCGATTGATATTGAGAGGGTCAACTGTAGCGAGGGGTTACTTGTATCCAATGGCTCTCAAAGTCTCGAATTTAGAAAAGATCAGTACAACCCAAATAGCTCGGAACAGCCTTGCTATTATGATCTTCTCTATGACAAGGATGAGCTAACAGCAGATGGCAATTTTATTGTGAGGCTAGCCGGGAATGTGGTAAAGGAAATTATATCATCTCGGGAAAATGAAAAAGTTCCATTAATTCCGGTTGGCCTAACTTTATCAATTCCTCCACAATTTTTTAATGAAAGAATATTTCGCGAAAATCAAAAAGTGGGTATCCAATTCCCCTTGAGCAAAAAAATCCGATGGGATGAAATTTCCCATGCAGTTGAAGCCGGCCCAATGTTGTTAACAACGGGTGAGGTAAATATTGATATGAAAATTGAGGGATGGAAGTCCCGCAATTCCATCCGTACCCAGGCGGCCCGGTTGGATTTTACCGATATGCGGGGTCCCAAGATTGCTGTCGGGCTCACTAAAGACCAGGGACTAATTGTTTTGATGGTTAACGGAAGAATAAGGGAATCAGTTGGAGCAACCCATCATGATATGGCCGCGATTCTGAAGTCATTGGATGTACAGAAAGCGATGGGATTTGATCCCGGCGGAAGTAGCACGTTGGTGGTCGAGGGAAAACCCTTGAATATTTCCCCTTACAACAGCCGGTACGAGGAGGACGTCTATTCTCTCCCTCCTGAACCACGTTTTGTGGCCAATGCCATCATGGGTTGGGAGGAACCGAATTAGGCAAACTCAAGGAATTAGGCAAACTCAAGTAGGCGGAGTATTGTCACTATGAAGCCGCCTTACTACGAGTAGGCTATTCGCTCCCTTTATCCCTCACCCCGATCGCTAATCTTTATTTTTCTTTTTTAAGGGTAAGCCGTCGGTTTTTTGACTTACTAATGGAGTATTTGGGAAAGGCCAAATGAAACGAACCCAAATAGAAAAAACCATGAAAACCAAAAAGAATGAACTGACCATCGTGTTGATTGGATTACTTGTTGCGGTTTTAACCCTGACTATATCTTGTGAAGACTATAGCAGTGACGAGCACATGGGTCCGTCCACAGGAGGTGCTGAAAGTATCATACTTGAATACGGAGTTTAGAAGGCTTTGATAGAATTTCCGCAGCGATTGATTGAAAGATCCACATTTATCAAAGCCTCAAACAGGAAGTAAGCTTGTAGACCGAGCCGGATATCTGGATGGCGCGGAGACCACGGTAGACGAAGTCTTGGAAATAGAGATTGATCAAGCCAGTGAAGGCCCTTAGGTTTTACCTTTCCAGGGTTACCTTTTTTCCCTATCTTCATCAAACCAGACCAATGCGAAATTGAAAATTGAAGCTTGAGAATTGAGAATTGCCAAGTTAACCCTGTTGACTTCCACTACTGACCATGCAAACCTTAGAATCCCTAAAGACCCAACTGGAACGATCCTCTGCGCAAAGACTTCGTAGAAGAAGCACACTCCGGGAAATCAAGATTGTCGCCGAAGGCGATTCGTGGTTTGCCTATCCCCTGGTGCTGGATGTCATCGATCACCTTAGACGGATGAAATACTGTGTCTATAAACACTCAGAGCCAGGTGATACCCTGGAAAACATGGTCTTTGGGAGCGAATTTAAGATGATCCGACGGCTCAACAATGCCCGACATCTGGGACCACTGGACTTGCAGGAGACCCTGAATTCGGTCCGAAAGTACAAACCCCGTTTTGCGCTCTTCAGTGCGGGTGGAAATGATGTTGTGGGCCAGGAGATGGGTTTTTACCTGAACCACAAGAATTCCGGGCAGCCGCTGATCCGAAAGAAAAGATACCGATATTTTAATGGATGGCTATGACTACGCCCGTCCCAATGGCAAGAAATACCTTGGCATCGTAGGTCCCTGGATCCTTCCCAACTTCGGCCGAAAGGCTATCACCAACAAGACCCAGCAGAAGGCGATCATAAAATACCTGGTCGACGAGTACAACAAAATGCTGGCCGACATGGACAAGAAAAACCCGCGCTTCCATCATATCGACCTGCGGGGTAAATTTCCCCACGATCATCAGTGGCATAACGAAATTCACCTGAAGGGTGACGAATACCGGGTCGTGGCCGGTATGTATCATGAGAGGATGATGAAGATTTTGGGGAAAGATCCTTTGACAGAATAGTAAGAGTGCTCTGGAAAAAGAACGACAAGTTCGCTGGTTGCGGTAAAGTTTGCCAATCGGGTTTTCTGAATCTTACTTAAACCTGATCAAAAAACTTCAACGGGTCATGACTCATATCTTAACTGGAATTACTTGTTCGAACCTAATTTCGCGAACTTAGTCCATGTTGCTCCACATAATCCGGTAGCCGATAGTGCTCGAAAGTTTCTAAACCCGCTAGCCAACAAAGCTTTTTCATCGTGAGTTGCTATTCGGAGTTTACCGACCTTCCCAATTAACCACAAAGCAGGAGGTGAGCCAAATCGACCTCGGAAAATGGACTTGATCTAAAACCACAAACCGCGGTTCACGGCCGTGACTACGATCCTGTTGTTCGCTTTGAAATTGGCTGGCATTGTCCGAGGGAACATTTCAAACGCCCAATCCAAAACAGTGGCCAAGGTTGGTTTGGGTAAGTCTTGAATTTCAGGTTTGCATCTTGGGTTGTCCACCAAAAGTGGAATAACTATCTTTCTTGTGGATCAAGTAGAGTATCACTTAAGAATTAATCATAGACATGAGTTCAAATCACACCAGGGACGAAGTTGAGGTACTCCAATGAGGTACTCCAACAGGAACGCGAGTATATAGGTAAACCGAAGGGGCGACTGAACGGACTGGCCATTTCGGGGGGAGGGATTCGATCGGCCGCCTTTGGAATGGGCGTTTTGCAGGGTTTAGCAGCCTCCAAGATCCTCTCCAAAATCCACTACTTGTCAACCGTATCCGGGGGTGGGTATATAGGCTCCTCGTTAACCTGGTTCCTGGAGCGGGGGCTTCCCGACGGAAGTCCGGCTACCCTTGAAGGAAACAGCTTCCCGTTTGGCCGAAAATTTACCCGAGGCAAAAAGATTGACAAAGAAGACTTCCATGGTAATGAGATCCTTAATTTCATTCGGCAGCACGGCAATTACCTTACTCCCGGTAAGGGACTCAATTTAATGTCGCTGCTGGGAGTTGTTATTCGCAGCTCGTTCGTATCCCTGCTGGTTTACTTCTCCCTGCTTTACCTCTTTATGACCGCCTTGTTTCATTTAAGATTGTACCAGTCAGTCTTGTTAATATCCCCACAGCCGGAATTGAATTCATTATTATGGGCGGCTGCCATTCTTGGTGTCCTGATCTTAGCTCTGGCAGTTGGATTCTCAGTAATAACCTTCTTCAATCCGCCTTATAGATTGTTGAGCCGGGCCCAGGCCTATGCAGGAGTGAGCTGGACGGCAGTAGTAGTTTTCGCTCTGTTAGAAATAGTGGAGCCCATAGTCTCCTACCTGGAAGGCTGGTACGCCGAGTTGGTTACGGGCTCCTCGGTTTCGCTCGGGATCATTATTGGGCTGTACGAGCAGTTAAAATCCAAGGGCGATCGAAGCAACGGCAATTCCGTCTTATCTAACTTCCGAATTTTGATCGGAGCCCTGGCCCTTCTTTATGGGCTTCTTTTGCTCAGTTATATTCTTGTCAGCGACACCCAGCAACCCAATCAATGGTGGTCATGGGGCCTTTGGTGGACTTTGGGCTCCCTCTTAATTGTGCTGGTGGTGGGGCTGAGTGTAAATCTCAACGTTTTTGGCTTTCATCGAATGTACCGGGACCGATTGATGGAAACCTTTACGCCCAACAAGATCAACGTGAGAACCAATCGATGGGGTCCGGCCACCGATGCTGATAGCTCCGTCCACGGCCTGCTGGAAAATATGTGTCGGCAAAACAAGACTCCTTATCATATCATCAATACTAACCTGGTGACGGTAAGCTCAGACGCGGCCAAATACAATGGTCGGGGAGGTGATAATTTCATATTGTCGCCGTTGTTTTGTGGGAGTGATGCCACTGGTTGGCGAACCACCAATACCTATCGGAAAACCCGGGGTGGTGACGGAGGAATGAGACTGGGAACCGCCATGGCCATTTCAGGCGCCGCCGTAAATCCCTCAGCCGGACCGAACGGCCAGGGGCTTACCAAAAGCAAAGTGATTTCGGTATTATTGGGCTTGCTGAATATCCAATTGGGGTTTTGGTCTGATAATCCCAATCCGGCCCGAACCAGCTGGTTCCGATTTCCGACCTTCTTGGGACCCGGGATCTTCAGTCATTTTGTGGGAAAATCCCTGAGCGAAACCAGTGGGTCTATTTTGCTAACCGATGGAGGCCATTTTGAAAACCTGGGCCTTTACGAATTGATCAGGAGAAAGCTGCAGCTGATCCTGGTTTCGGATGCCGGCGCGGATCCGAAGGTATCATTTGAGGATCTGGCCAATGCCATCGAAAAGGTCCGGGTAGATTTTGGGGCAAGGATCCAATTCATGAATGGATGGGGTCTGGATGGTTTGATACAAGGCTCGTTGAAGGGCCCAAAGGCCCGGAAATTTGATCTGGCCGCCCGCGGGCATGCGATTGCCCAAATCACCTATCACGATGGCTCGGAAGGCATACTGGTTCTGATCAAATCCACGCTTACCGACAATCTGCCGGCAGACATCTACGGGTATAAAAGTAACCACCCCTCCTACCCCGACGAATCGACTGGCGATCAGTTCTTTAACGAAGTTCAGTTTGAAGCATACAGGGAGTTAGGGTATCAGCAAACGAAGGGCGCCGTGGGGTCGAAGGGGGGGGAAGCGGGTTGACGTGGTTTTGGAGTAGGTTAAGGGTCTGGGAAAAGTGTAAGTTAGGGCTAGAAAGCGGTAGAATTTACCTAATACCAGGAGGTAGGCCGCCGGTTTCTGAACCCGTTGAACCTGGCACACACCGAGCCGTCAAAGTAACCCGTTAATGCTGGCATGAAGAAGCCACACCACCTGGTACATACGAATGAAATTTCTGTATCCGCTAAGTCAACTAGGATAACTCAAATCCTGTCTGCCGGCAGCCAGGTAAATAGCTGTTGCTTTTAAACCGATTAGTTTTGGTTCAAATAATCTAAATTAGCATTTTAGGCTAAATAAAAATTGAAGCTAAAATCATGAAAAAACTAATTATTGCATTGCTAACGATAACCAGTATTTCTGGGTTCTCTCAATCTGTAGAGAAGACTTTTAAAATAGAGAAGAAATATATCAACATACCCATAGAAAATAAGCAGGAACGTCAACGTGTAAAATTTAAAGTGGACGGTGAAGTTTATACATTCAATGATATTCGGATTGCGGAAGATGCTGTCGATTACTGGACCTTCGTTGATGCTTCCAGATATATGGGCAAAGAGTTCAGTTTTGATTTTTCGGAATCTGTATCAGGAATAGAAAAGATTTACCAGTCTGATAAATTCGTTGGTGAGGAGATGCTTTATAAAGAGGAACTTCGTCCGCAGGTTCATTTTACGACCCGAAGAGGTTGGAATAATGACCCCAATGGTATGGTTTATTATGAAGGAGAGTACCATCTCTATTATCAGCACAATCCTTATGAAATAAACTGGGGTAATATGACCTGGGGGCATGCCGTATCCACAGATCTAGTGCATTGGGAAGAATTGCCTATCGTTATAGAGCCCGACGAACTAGGTACAATATTCTCAGGTTCGGCAGTTATTGATTATAATAATACTTCCGGTTTTAAGAAAGGAAGTGAAAATCCTCTGGTCGCGATCTATACTGCTGATATGTGGGATTCAAAGCAACACCAGTGTATTGCCTACAGTTTAGATAAGGGAAGAACTTTTACCAAATATGAGGGTAACCCTGTAATACCTGCTCAAAGAAGATTCGGTTCGGGACATGAAAGAGACCCCAAAGTGTTTTGGTATGAGCCAGACAAACACTGGGTACTGGTTCTGCATGATGCACTAACGTATAGCATTTATAATTCGAAAAATTTGAAAGAATGGGAGTACCAAAGTTCTGTTGATGCAGGGTTTTGGGAATGTCCCGAATTGTTTGAGTTGGCTGTTGATGGCAACAAGAATAATAAAAAGTGGGTACTGTATGGAGTTATGGGGACCTATCTTCTCGGTGATTTTGATGGTAAGAAATTTACACCGGAAACAGAAATGCTCAGGTATAATGTTGGAGGAATGACTGCTGCCCAAACTTATAATGATGAACCTAACGGAAGACGGCTTCAAATAGGATGGGGGCATGCGACATTTCCGGGTATGCCATTTAAGCAGACTTTTACAATGGTTCAGGAATTCAGCTTGAAAACTACAAGAAATGGAGTACGCTTATTTATTGAACCAGCCAAAGAGATTGAGAAATTACACTCGAAATCGCATAAGTTTGAAAATGAATACATTGGATTGGGTATAAATAATAAATTATCAGCAATAAAATCTCCGGTCTTGCATATCAAAGCGAAATTCGAGATTGACAACGGCAGGCTATTTGGACTCAACATTAATGGATACAAGATTGATTATAAGGTTAATACCAATAAACTGAATGATACTTTCTTACCCCTTCAAAACAAACAACTCGAATTAGAAGTCATTGTGGACAATACTTTAATAGAAGTATATGGAAATGGCGGCCTTGTTTATTGGTTTGCCAACTATAATGAAGGAGACCCGGGAGATTTTAGCCTTTCATTGACCCAGGGTGAAAGTGGATTGAACCAGGACCCCAAAACTTTGGTTAAGAGCCTGGAAATACACGAGTTAAAATCGATTTGGGAATAGAGATTTTGTTCGTATAGGCAGTGACATATAAACTTTCCCGGCCCAATTGTTACACTAATTCGGTCATAATGCATCAAAAGCGGGAAAGGCACTGAAAAAACGAGACAGGTTGGTTTTGGTAACGGCAACAATGGCATCGGTTTTACAAGTCTCTCCACGGTTTTCTACTGAGGAAAATGATTCTAAAGAGTTGAGACGGAAGATTGGACGATAATGCGTGCTCCCCGCAACATAGTGCGCGTCTCCTTACGCCTTCGTCCCGCTGACACCCGTAAAGAAATTCAAAGCATAATTCAGAAGTGCATCCTTCCACCGGAAATAAAAAGGACGCTCACTCCTTTCGTTATTACGGAATTGATTTGGTTGACTATTTGGGAACAGTGATTGCCAAACAATCCCAAGCTACGGAGTGCTCTTTGTACCATAGAAATAACTAAACTGCCCATCATCAAAGATCAGGGTGTCGCTAGCGCCAAAGGGAGCACAAGCTTTTTCCCATCTTTCCCTGGCGGACCCATCAGTAAATGTGACAAATGCAGCACATACAAATTCCAGGCTATCCAGGTTGGGCGTGCATATTACATGCTTTTTTCTTGTTACAGCGCAGTTGAGAACCTGATTGTCCAATATGACCCGTCCAATGGTCTGATTATTCACTTTTTGAATCCATCCATTTGGAGGGTCGGGTCTTTTTCCATGACAGGCTATTAAAACCACAAATGATAAACACGAGAAAGTAGTCAGGAGGTTTTGGACAGATAGTGACATTCGTAATGGATTTGAGAACAGATGGAATTTCGTCAATAACCGTCATAAAGTCAAGGTCCACTGACCATTCGACCTAAGAGCATGCCTCTCGGTCTTTGATCCTAAGCCTCGGGTCATAATATTTGCGTCAGTATGGCTTTTGATAAACAGATACTCATCATTTTTTTGGCCTCATACGGGACTGTTGCCTCCGCTCAGGATCAAGGGCCAAAATTGGAGAATCCTTCTGAAATCAACATTAAGAAAGCCTCTGGAAAAATAGTCCTGGACGGAGAGTTGTCCGAGAAGGAGTGGCAGGAATCAGAGGTTACATCGGACTTCTGGATGAGCTTTCCGGTGGATGACCGCATCGCTCCGCCGGAAATCCAAACTGAAGTTCGGCTGACCTATGACGACCACTTTATATATCTGGGGATAGTTTGTTATGACGATGACGATTATACCATTCAAACCCTCAAAAGAGATGTGAACTTCGTTGAGAGCGATTTCTTCGGGGTAGTCATAGATCCGGTCCACGAACGGACGAACGGTTTTTTTTTCGGGATTAATCCGGCGGGAGTGCAAACCGAATTGCTCATTAGCGGGCAAACCGGCCGAAGGGGATCCAACCAGCCAGGCCAGCAGCCCAGGGGCATCAATGTGGCCTAGGACAATAAGTGGTTTTCGGAAGTAAAAAATTATCCTGACAAATGGGTTATTGAAGTAGCCATACCTTTTAAGACCCTTCGTTTTAAATCAAGTAAGTCCTTGTGGGGAATTAACTTTGTCCGGGGTGATCCCAAATCCAACAGCTTTTCATCTTGGGCTCCGGTGCCCATTCAATTTATAGCCGCGGACCTTGGCTTTACCGGCGGTTTGAAATGGGATGAGCCTCCCAGCAAAGTTAAAAGCAATTTTTCGATAATTCCTTATGCGCTGGGCTCCTTTAACCGGGATTTTGAGGAAGACGGACCTCGGAACCTGGATTTTCAGGCTGGATTGGATGCCAAGGCCGCCATTTCAACCAGTTTGAACCTCGACCTTACTTTAAACCCGGATTTTTCACAGGTGGAAGTTGATGAACAGGTCACCAACCTCACCCTGTTCAATGTACGTTTTCCTGAAAGGCGCCTTTTTTTCCTGGAGAATAGCGACCTGTTTGAGGATTTTGGCATCCCACCCATGCGGCCATTCTTTTCCAGGAAGATCGGGCTGGATGAAAATGGCAATCCCATTCCGATGCTCTTCGGAACCCGCCTTAGTGGCAATATCACCAAGGATCTGCGTATTGGCGTCATGAACATGCAAACTAAGAAACAAGACCAATTCACTGCCCAAAATTATACTTCGTTGGCCATGCACCAACGGGTGCTAAAACGATCGGTAGTCAAAGGATATTTCCATAACAGGCAAAGTATTGGGGATGGAAAGTCACCACCCGGAGATTTCAACCGGAATGGCGGCGTGGAATTTTCCTTTCGTACTCTTGACGGCCGGTGGCAAGGCATTTCCAGTTTGGGCATGAGTGCCAGCCCGGACATAAAAGATGATAATTATTTCTATATTTTTGGTGGCGGCTATGATGGGAGGAAAGTAAGCTGGTATACCAACTTTGCAGGAGTCGGAAACGACTATATTGCCGACGTAGGCTTTATACCGCTTCAAAATCATTATGATGCGGAAGCGGATACAGTAATCAGGGTTGGATTCAATCACTGGTTCGGGCGCTTCAGCTACACCTTGTACCCCGAAATGAACCCCAGAATCATTTCTCATGAATTAGAAGCACGCAATATTCTGGATGTGCAAACCGATTTGGAACCAATCAGCAACCGAGCCGAGCTAACCTACACTCTTAGCTTTATCAACACGAGCGTTTTCGATCTTAAATACAGCCACCATTCTGTGAATCTGCTTTTTCCTTTCAGCTTTATAGAGGGGGACCTTTTGCCGGTGGGTGAGTACGACTTTGATTTTGCCGGATTTACTTATACCTCGGATAAACGAAAACTATTTGGAATAACCGGAGGTTTGGAACATGGCACTTTTTACAATGGAACGCGAACCCGGTTAACAATGGGATTGAAGTACCGGATCCAACCCTGGGGCAACTTTGGCATCATTTTCGAGCAGAATAACTTAAAATTTCCAAGTCCGTACCAGGACGAGATTTTTTACCTGATCAGTCCCAAGATAGAGATAAATTTTTCACGCTCAGTATTTTGGACCACCTTCCTTCAGTATAACACCCAGCAAGATAATTATAACATTAACAGCCGGTTTCAATGGCGATTTCAGCCGATGTCTGACCTATTCATTGTTTACACCGACAATTATGCGGTGGAAGTGTGGGGACCTAAAAACCGGGCCCTGGTCATCAAGTTAAATTATTGGCTGAATTTGTAGGAAGTTTTTCCCACGGACTCAATCGACCGAGAAAAAGGGTCGGTCATTTTTCTTCAAACCCTAAGAAACTGTCAATCTGAGTTCTGATTAGCGTAGCGAACGGGTTAATGCGATACCAGGAACCATACCTGGAAACTGAATACCCCAGCCAAAACAACTAACCAGTATCCATCACCACCACCTGATTGGAGAATTACGATACCTTAAAACCCCCCACTGCGGAATGCCGACCACAGCCCCAGCAATGAAGGCTGCGGGCACTATCCAGCCAAAAAAGTCATCTGTTTCGATGGTACCGTCAAGGCTAAAGATCAAATACTACTTCATGGCTCTTCTGATCACTGATGATGATAAAAGGAACAAGTGGAAGGAGCAGATGCCCTTGATCCATAAAAGGGATCAGAGTAAAGGGCAAAAGGATCACTGTCCCCAGCATCCTGCAACATTACCTAAAAAGCAATGCGGCTCCGGCATTGTTTTAGCAGAGCACTGAATTTCTGTGTTTAAAACGCGCCCTTTACTGTATCCACAAAATGCTTGAGCAAGTCGTCGCGGTTGGGTTGGCTAAGCAGAGGCGCTCCTTGTACTACAAATCCGGCCCCCTGACGTCCTGCCTCGATGGCTTCCTCCGCTGAAAATGTACCCACCCCAATGGGTATCGAAACTGCCGATAAGATTTCCCAAAAACCATCTAGGACATGCTTCGCAGGATCGGCTTTAGCCTCGTCATGACCCAGGTGCAGAAGGATGTAGTCCGCGCCAATCGCCTCTGCTTGGGCCGCACGTTCGGCCTTGTTGGTAACTCCGATCAGGTCCACCATTACCTGGATACCGCAGGACTTTTTGGCGGAGACCGCTGCAGCGATGCTCGCGTCCGGAGCTGCCGCCAACACCACAGCAATCGAAGCTCCTTGATCTGCTGCCGACCGAAAATATTTTTCTACGCCGTCCATGGCCTTGAAATCTGCCAACACCAGTTTTCCATCACACAGCTCGTGCAGTTTTCCAATAGACTCCAGGCCCTGGTAAATGATAAGTGGGGTACCGGCTTCTATCCAATCCGCGCCGGCTTTCACAGCAGAGAGTGCGTACTGGCCCGCCGTTTCCATATCCCTGGCATCGATCGCTATTTGTATTTTGGGAGCTGTTATAAGGTCAGGGTTTAATTATTGTCTTGATGGCGTTTGTATTTCCTGCATTTTCATAAGCTTGCTGGGCATCGTCGAGTGCGAAGTCATGTGTGATCAGCGGTTTCACATTAATGCGCCCATCAGACATCATCTCCAGGGCCGGGTCCTCTGGCCAATAAAATCCAGTGCACCCGATAATGGAAATTTCGCTAAAAATGATGGGTTGCATGGTGAAGGTAACGGTATCGGCGAAGAATCCAAACGCGCCGACCACTCCCCGTTTCCGGGCCAGATCGACGGCCAATTGATAAGTGGCTTCCACCCCGCAACATTCCAGAATGATATCACCTCCCAAACCACCTGATAATTCGCGCACCTGTTCTTTCACGTCTTCGGAGTCCGGATTTATGACGGCGTCCGCCCCTAACTGAAGCGCCAGATCCCTCTTAAATGCTGAAGGTTCGATGACGTCCACCCGTGCGGCGCCCAACCACTTGGCCACCTGAATGGCAACCGAGCCTATAGCACCCGCTCCGATGAGCACGACTTTGGATCCCGGGCCCACTCCGGTCCGTTGGTTCAGGTGAATAGCGTTGCCAACTGGCTCAGCCAAGGCCGCTTCCTCAAACGATAGATTATGGGGCATGCGATAGGCGTTTTTTCCCGGTACACACACGTATTCCGCATTCGCTCCATTGCGATAGCCTCGCATGGCCGATCCGAGGATTTCCACGTGTTCGCAGAGATTGAACCATCCCTGTTGGCACGGGTAACAGTCTCCACAACTGATTTGCGGATCAATCGCCACCCGGTCGCCTTCCTGCAGGTGAGTGACGGCTTTACCGATATTGGCTACGATTCCCGATGATTCATGCCCCATGGTAAGGCCAACCGGCCGGCGTCGAGGGATCAAACCTTCAAAGCCATGCAAATCGGAGCAGCAAATGGCGCAGGCTCGAACCGCAACCAGGACCTCGTCATCGCCGAACTCGGGCTCGTCCCGATCTTCTATCTCCAACTTCCGGGTTCCACGAAGGACAGCTGCTTTCATGTAAGATTACGTTTTTGGAAACTGTTAACAGACAAGAACCAGCAACCTGTTTTATTAATAGACCGCGGCAAGACCCTTGTTTTATTGGCCCACCTTCTTTTGCTGAGTGCAATAACGATCCAGTCCATTTGCAAATATACCATTAAAGCAATATACCGTAAAGTACAAATATGATCCGCTGCTCTGCGGCATTTCCGCTCTAAAAGCTACTCCTGTGGCTCCAAACGGCTGCCTTGTAATCCATGTTATCCTGAGCAATATTGGTTTCTCCTATGCAGGTTTGTCCACGTTCAAGGAGTTCCAATCTTTTTTGTCGAATAAAGCGTTATCCGATGTTCATGGGTCTTGGCGTCTCTGGAGCAGCGCCGCGGCAATGAGGCTGGCGACCAACAGGACTACCATCGAGCCGATCGTGAACCAACGGTTGATCAGCCAGAATTCCTCCGGGCTGTGGTTGTCCCAGTAGGCCTTGATTCCCAGGCAGAAAAACACAACCCCAGCGATTGTGATTATAAGGGTCATGAGTTTTGGCATACGCAGTCCCGGGGGCAGGAATCGCCGATCCATCCAGAGAATGATTGCGCAAACCAGACCGGCCGAGAACACGTTAGTAAACAAGTTCGCTGGGGTCAATATCGCCAGTAATATCCGCGGTTTGCCCTCACCGCCATGGTACGTAAAAAGAAAAGACCAGGCCAGGATGATAAAAGCCCCGGCTCCACACCATGCCAGAGCATACAGTTTAAGTCTACGAGTGTTACTCTTGGCCCAGCGAGGACGCACTGTGCGCGCGAGTTCGTCGAGGACTGCGCAACCAACCTCGATCGTTCCGTACAAGGTGCCGAGCATCGCCAGAAACGCCCCAGCGACGTAAAGCGGAAGCAGCCAAGGGTGAAGATTAGTCAGAAACTTCGCCTGAAAATCGAGCAAATTGTTCTCGTTTGGCACCTGGGATTCCGGAGCAAGGACAATTACTCCGGAGGCAACAAACACGGCACTGAAGGCCAGTACAAGCGAGAAACTGATCGTGCAGTCAATCAAAGGTGCACGCAACCAAGTGCGAACCGGATGTTGAGGATTCTGGTCGATCTCTAGTAGTTCCTTCGCGCTCGCCTCTCCCAGCCCGGACCTCCCCCAGTTCTTGTCTCGCAGCCACGATGTGTACGCCAGATAATCGAACGTACCTCCCGCCAAGACTCCCACGTACCTTGTCGTCTCGACCCACACCGGCACGCTGGCGATGGCGCGGACATTTTCGTCCGGAGCGGCCGCAAGCCAATCGGGATAGGCCAGTGCCCGTGGAATCAGAGCACCGGTTACCATTTCCAGCCAATCCGGGTTGTATATAAGCAGACTGACGCTGGCGCTCAGCACGAGAGCCGTCACAATCGTCATTTGAATGCGCTCGAGAATCGAGTATCCGCCGCTCGCAGAAAGGACCAGCACACCCGCCAGAATCACGCCTCCCCAGGCATAATCCATAGCTCCGTTCCACTGATCGCGGGTGCCTGTGATCCAGGACGTGAAGTTGCCCAGCACTCCGCTGTGGAAACCAACCCAGGCGCCAATCGCAGGGGCGAACAGCAGCAACAACCAGAGCAGGGCCCATCCCCGAGGACCAGGCAATTCGAGCATGCGCCGATACGGATGCACACCGGTGAGAACCATGTGCCGTGACAATGCGAGAACAAACACCCACTTCAACAGCGAGATCATCACAAACAAAAACAGAATGTTGTAGCCAAACAGCGCTCCTCCCCTCGAAGAGAAGATCAATTCACCCGTTCCAATAGTGAGCGAGGCAATAACCGCTCCCGGGCCAAATACCGCCAACCAGTTGACAGGGTTTCCGGAAAGCATCAGAGGTGACATGCGGGTGTTTTGCCGGTCCATTGTCATATGGTGCTTTCGGCGAGCTTGCGGATGGCACTACGGTAGTGTACGTAGCTTAGAGCCTTAATCTCCTTTGAAACCTTCAGGTTAGGGGGATCGCCGGCGACCTTCAGAGCACCAAGTAGTTTATTGTCTTTCATTTCGTCCTATACTCGGATTCAAGATACGGAAAGTTCAGAATGCCCTCCAAAGCTTAGCAACTCGCTCTTCCCCTCGATATGCTGAACATTGGCACTGACCGTTGGAAACGATACAACCGGGCGTTCTTGGTGCTTTAACCGATATATGAATAGAATCCCAATCCCGAATTCAAAGCCCAAGATGGAGGCAAGCTAGTCCCCAATGCCAGACGGGACAATGAGTGTGAGACCTGACAGCGGATATGGACAGTCGGTGCTCGACTTTGAGAAAAGTGAAAGGCTCAACCCACTACGGAAAACGGGCCAAATAATAGGTTTGTCGAAAAAGGACGCAAAAAAGGAAAAGTAGTCATAACTTTGGAAGAATAATTATGCAAGCTATTGTCTTTCAAAAATATGGATCCACCGATGTCCTTAAATTAAAGGAGATAAAAAAGCCTACTCCCATGGAAGATGAAGTCTTGATAAAAGTTCATGCGGCATCGGTAAATGATTGGGACTGGGCTCTCATGAGAGGTAAGCCGTTCGTGATCCGCATGTTACACGGACTTATAAAACCAACAGTCAATATACCTGGAGTTGACATAGCGGGACAGGTTGAAGCGGTTGGTAGAAAAGTAAAGAGGTTTCAGCCAGGTGATGAAGTTTTCGGCGACATTTCTGAGTGCGGTTTCGGTGGTTTTGCCCAGTATGTATGTGCTCGTGAAAATGCAGTAACTCTCAAAACAGCCAACATGACCTTCGAAGAAGCCGCAACGATACCGCATGCGGCAATGCTGGCTGTACAGGGCCTTCGGGATAAAGGGCAAATTCAACAAGGACAAAAACTTTTAATTAACGGTGCGGGCGGAGGTGTTGGTACTTTTGGGGTGCAAATTGCCAAATTATACGGCGTTGAAGCAACCGGAGTTGACAGCTCAGGGAAATTGGACATGCTGCGATCAATTGGGTTTGATCATGTTATAGATTACAAACAGGAAGATTTCACTAAAAATGGGCAGTGTTATGACCTGATACTCGACGCCAAGACAAATCGCTCAATATTCGATTATGCCCGCTCATTATGTCCCAATGGGACGTATGTCACTGTTAGAGGTCTATGAATCGGCTTTTCCAGGCTTTAATCCTGGGACCGTGGATTTCTATATTCAGCAAAAAGAACATACGTATCCTTAGCCTTAAACCAAACAAGGATTTAGATTATATAAAGGAACTTTTCGCTGCGGGTAAACTCAAATCGGTTATAGATGGACCCTACAAGTTAAGTGAAGTACCTAAAGCTATTCGGTATTTTGGCGAAGGAAAACACCAAGGAAAAGTAGTGATAACTGTGGAACATGATAACCAAACTTAACCAATGGAGGAAATATTTACGAATACAATTTCTTATAGAAGTAGCACTTGAAACAGTAGATTATGAGGGCTTTACATTTTTAACATTGAGAGCAGCGAAAAATCTCAGAACCTTGCGAATTCGGATCCTGCAATCCAAGCTAGAAATTGGCAATGAACTTGAAGGAATGGTGTGGGCACGGCAGCCTTAATGGCCACGTCGGCCATTGCCGCCAAGATTTAAGTGGTAACAATGCTGGAAGATCTAAAGAACCGCCCGATGTTTGGGCGATGGCGTCGGTCCTCATTTGGTCTCAACCAGGATCTCCCTAAAGCGCGTGGTTCCAATATTGCGGGCATTATGTGTGGCAGGCACCCGCAACTCCCCACCGACCAGTTCGTCGCCTTCGAGTCGAAAAGACAGGGAGTCGCCTGCATTCAATTCCAGACTGGAAAGTACGTTTTCGTCCTTATCGGTTACTTCGAGAGTAGAACCTTCGATTGCGTAATACATGTAGTCGTGAGAGTGTGTGTGTACACCGGTGCTTTCACCTGGATCAAGCACCAATTCCCATACGGCGATCTTGTCGTTCTCGAATATCTTGGTTGTTGCTACCTCAGCCATCTAACCTCTCCCCATGTAAATTACGAATAAGTACATATCGGTCAACGTCGCTGATTTTGTTGGCTAAGATACAATCTACTGTCATGAGCGGCATTATCATATATACAATATATGTATTATTCTGATAGTAAGATAAACGAGGGATGTTCTAGGTATGGATGTGGGTGTGGGTGTGAGTGTAAATGCGCAGGATATCCCTGGAATAATTTGGAAACACATTTTTCTTTTCACTAACAAAAAACCCCGCTAGTAACGTACTAATCCTAACTAAGATATTTGTGTCTCTTCAAAATGACCTGGCTGCATAGGCGACGCTGGTAAGAACATGTCCATGCCTAGCTAGACTGTGTAGCATCTCCTTCCTTATTCCGTATCACGTTGCTTGATCGGCTTTGCTTCTCTAAAGCTTTTTGCGATGGCGGATGCAAAAGGTTAAATTCACTGGGATGTTTGATGATCAGCGCAATTTGAACAGTACGACCATCACCCGGCGACTGTGATGGTCGCAGGGCTAATATTCTGACTATGGATGATAGCAACATCGTAATAAACCTTATTAAAGATATCCATTCAATCTCAGGTCGGTCAATTGGGGAACTTACAAAGCATTTTTTGTTTGAAAAGCTCCCAAAAGAGACTGTCTTCGTTAAACGAAGTAGGCGAAATGAAAAGGAGTATCTGCTACTAAAAGGTGTTTGCAGAAGTTATGTGATTGACCCCCAAGGTAAAGAAGTGACACTGGCATTTTTTTTGGAAAAATCCCCCATCTCCCCGAACATAAGCAGAACCTGTAACCTAATTTCCAGCGTTAGCATTCAAGCCCTGACGGATATAGAAATCGCCTCATTTTCGACTACTCAATTGATGCAACTCATGGTCGCGAATAGAGAAATCCGGGAATGGGGAAATACAGTACTTCAGAATGAGTTGTTTAAAAAAGTAGAAAAAGAGTTGTCTTTTTCTACCATGACCGCCAAAGAAAGATTAATGAAATTCCGGGAGAGATTTCACCAACTGGAAAACCTGGTGCCCCACCCCCACATTGCTTCCTACCTTGGCATTACCAATGTGTCCTTAAGCCGGTTGCGTAGGGAAGTGATGATGGAGGGTTAAGCCTTCCTCCCTCTTTTTTGTCTTTTTATCAAATGTTAATGACCTGACCCAGCTCAGGACGTTCTTCTAAACATACATGACACAAAGCAGATCCTATGAAAGCTAAAATTACGGAAACATTCCTAGCGAAAACCAGTCTTATTATCATTTGTTTAGCCGCTCTTATTTCCTCGTGTTCTCACACCAAACCATTCGTGGATGCCAATGGAACGACCATGAAAAACAGCATCTCCAGCGCGGAAAAAATTACAATCGGTGGGGTAGAGCAGGCTCTTCTAATCCGAGGATCCAGCAAGAGCAACCCTATCTTACTTTTTCTCCACGGCGGGCCAGGCACGCCTTATGATGGCTTTGCCTATAAATTTCAGGCTGAGCTGGAGAAAAGATTCGTAGTGGTGCATTGGGCACAGAGGGGAGCTGGAAAATCCTATAACTGGGGAATTCCCAATGAATCGATGAATATGGAGCAACTCTTAAGCGACGCTGAAGAGCTCATAGATCACTTGCGCTTGAGGTTTAACAAACAGAAGATCTATCTGACCGGGCATTCCTGGGGAGCCTACCTGGGGATGTATGTAGTGAAAAGAAAACCCGATCGGATTCATGCTTTCATCGGGGCCGGACAGGGGGTGGACCTGCTGGAGCAGGAAAGACTATCTCATCAATTTGTGTTGCAGGAAGCCCGCAATAGAGGAGACAACAAGGCATTAAAAGACCTGACTAAAATCGGGGAGCCCCCATACCAAAATATCTCCAAGGGGCTGGGAGTTAAATATCATTATCTCGCTAAATATGGGGGATATATTCATGGAGAAGCCGGACAAGGGATGTTATTCAGAACTATCCTGAAATCACCGGAATACGATATCCTGGGATTTGTGAGGTATGGCCTGGGCCTGATGTATACCATGAAGCACCTTGTAAAAAATGGAGGTGACAAAATGTGGCGGATTTCTCCCCTAAACGATGCGTACCAGGTGGACGTTCCGGTTTACTTTATCCAGGGAAAATACGATCGGGTGGCGGCCGGGGAATTGCTGGAAAAATATTACCAAAAATTGGAAGCACCTCACAAGGAAATCGTACTCTTTGAACACTCCGGTCACTTTATATTTCTAAAAGAACCGGACAGATTCTGCGAAGTTATCATCAGGGCCTTGGACGAAACTTCGGGGACGGTGACAGGTGTGGCAAACTAGTTTCCAAAGGCATTCCATTCTTGGTATCACTTTAAACAATGGTAAAATGAAAAAACAGACTTTAATAAAAACCTCGGCTGTAGTCACCATTGCCTGCATCATGCTTTTTTTGTTTGGTTTTTGGCACTATTCATCGCAGGCGGACCCTCCAGCGCAAATAAAATCGGTTACGGAATTGGAAGATTATCTTAAATCACTCACGAATCAAAAATCACCTCCCGGACTTTCCGTGATTGTAGTAAAAGGTGAAGAAGTGGTTTATTCAAATGGTTTTGGATATGCAGATTTACCTGAAAACAAAAAAGCTACTCCAAATACAGGATATCAGTGGTGGTCCATGACCAAACCCTTTACTGTAACGGCGATACTTCAACTTCAAGAAAAGGGATTACTCAATATTGATGATCCGGTCAAAAAGTATCTCTCTTTTTTTGAGGTTAAGAGACCCAAAGAGGCAAGTAATAAGATTACAATTCGACAGTTGTTGTCTCATAGTGCCGGCTTGGGAGATATAGGAATGGAGATCCTGGGTTGGATACATTATAAACACGATCGATCTTTTAACCAAACCGAACTTGTAAAAAGTCAGCTACCCAAACATCGAAACCTCAAAGCCTCGCCCGGTATACAGGGACGTTATTCCAATCTGGGCTATATGTTGTTAGCCGCTATTATTGAAAAAGTAAGTGGTCAATCATATGACAAGTACATACAAGACCATATTCTCAACCCTTTGAGAATGAAGCACACTGGTTTTTCTTATACCCCTGAAATGATCGAAATGGCGGCTGCAGGTACCCATCCTAGGGATTTTATGAGCCTTTTAGCATTTACAATGATAGAAAAACAGAAAGCGGTTCGTGAAAAGAAGGATGGGATTTACTGGTTTAACTCAATTTATGCCGATCAACAAGGATCAACCGGCTTGATAGGCTCCACAAAAGACCTTTCTCATTTTATGATTGCGATGCTTAATGAAGGTGAATGGAATGGCCAAAGAATCCTTTCCCAAGAAAGCATTAAAATGATGCAAATACCTCAAATCAAAGTGGGAAAAAGTCCCGCTCAGGGCATAGATGAGCTACAATTTGGTTTGGGCTGGTTCATTCATGACGACAATGGACGAAAAGCACTTAGTCATGGTGGCAATGGTGCTGCTTTCGTTGCTCAAATGCGATTGTATCCTGATGAAGAGCTGGGGGTGGCAGTGATGGCTAATAGCACCTACCTGGAGAAAATGGGGGGCACCATTATCAGTGATCTTGCTTCATTTGATTGGTAAGAAAGTTTTCAAAATTTGACTATGAACACGAAACTATCCTTAGCGGCATTAATATTCATTTGTGTACATCAGTTTACTTAAATCGGGAACGGCAAGTTAACTGTGCTAACTCCCTTGGATCAGCCGCGGATCTTCCGCACTTTTCGAGGCAGGTTAACTTGAAGGCCCTTTTTTGTTTCTTCCTCCCGGAGCATCTCCCCAATCTTAGGTTCAACCTCTGTGTAAAACCTAAGCTTCTCCAAATACCGGTTGAGAAATCTTTGAATCTCCTCTCTAGTAAGCTCCATACCTATTAATGGCATTGGTAAGAGAAATGTTACCCATGAGGGTGTGAGTTTGAGTGTGGCTGGGAGTGTGGCACGATTTGGAAATGGATTATTTGTTAGTGGTTACCGCTATAGTCCAATCCTCCAATTCCTTCCCAAATCCGCTCGATTCGGGATTGGAATATAATTGATATAGGTAACTTCGTATATTTATTCGTTAGGCTTAATTACCTATAGGATAATGGACAAGAACATTCTAACTCAATTGTTTTTCGGACCGTTAATGCTAGTTGCAGGGTGTTAGGGTGAGTGTGGGTGTGAGTTGGATTTGAACATTTTTCCCGCTCAAGTTAGTTCGTCAAATTATCACCTCTCCCACCCGTTTGAGTATGAAGTGGGTGGGTGGGAAGTGTGAGCATCCACTACCAAAATCTCTCCGCTTTAGTTCTTTAGCCAGAAACACATTTTCAATCCAAACGATTGTTAATGCAAATTACCTGTTCTTCTTTTCACTGGCAAAAAAAGAAAGAGGGCGACTCCAGGCTTGGGAAGAAGGTGGGTATTCAAATTTCTTGCACTGTTTTGGAAATTGGCACCTTACCAAATTAATCACCCTGAATGGCGGCGCCGGTTAAGCTAGTGGTTAATATACCGTCTTGTTCTTAATTCAATTTAATAAATTAGAGGCATGGCGCAGAACCCCTTTCAACTGGACATTTGGTCCATTTTGCTGGGATTTGGAGTCTTAAATGGCTGTTTCCTGGCCATTATTATATGGTTTAGCAAAAAAGGTTCTGTGCGGTCCAACCGATTTCTGTCCCTGCTCTTGTTATGCATTTCCCTGTTCACCTCGGAGTTGATTATCGCTCGCACAACGATTTACTTTGAAAGGACCAGCCTGATCATGATCTCTTTTCCTTTTGCTTATTTAATTGCTCCCCTTTTCTTATTTTACGCACGCTCACTTATCCAAGGCAACCGGACTTTCAAAGTAAAAGATTTGCTGCACTTGCTGTTTCCAATAATGGCATTAGTGGGCCTGGTGCCGTTTTATTTTTGGGAGCCTTCGGATAAGTTAGCTTATATCAGTCAATTCAGCGATCCTGCCAATTTAACGCCTCGACATTTATGGCTGGGAGGTATTTTCCTGGTTCAAACTATAATCTATTCCGGGCTAATATTCAGATTCCTCAAAGATTATCAGCAACGTTATAAAACCGCCTCGGCCGGAACTGGAATTCATCAGCTGGAATGGCTCAATCGATTGATGCTGATCTTTCTGGCATTTATCGTCTTTAACGCGGGAGTATCCTTCTTGCTGGTACTCGCCGAATTTCTACCCTTCCCTGCTTTAGAGTTAAACATGATAATCCTGACTTTATTTACTCATATTGTGGGATACAATGCTATTAATCATCCCTCCCGATTGTTGCCGCCCCTCCCTAAAGCCGCAAAATACGCCCGATCAACCCTAATCCTTGGGCAGGGCAAGCGGCATGTGGTCACCTTGAAGGAGTATATGGCAGCCCACAAACCATTTCTCAACCCGGACTTAACCCAGGCCTCATTGGCCGTTGACTTGGGAATCCCCAAAGATCACTTGTCTCAGGTCGTCAACGGTCGGCTATCGCTGAGTTTTTACGATTTTGTAAACGGCTATCGGGTCAGGGAAGCCCAGGAGAGATTGGTCGACCCAAACTTCCGGGCCTATTCTATTCTAGGAATCGCCCTCGACTCAGGTTTCAGCAGCAAGAGTTCATTCAACCGGATTTTCAAAAAACATCTGGGTATTACTCCCTCTCAATACCTGGCTAACCAACGTCCTGCAAGATGACAGGGTGTTCCGGTGATCTACTTTAAATGAGTCCCATCAGGGATGTTGGCACGTTCCATCCGACCGGATGAGACGATTATTACTTTTTTCGGCCTCAGCTTTGAGACATGATGATAAATCATACGCCTGAAAAACCATTTCATATTGGGTTGATTTTGCTGGGCATTGCGGTAGCTGCGATTGCCCTGATTTTTGTTGGATGGCAAACAGGCGAATTGATCAACTAAAAAAAAGTAAGATGAAAACACAAGGGCGGTATCTGGAAATTGAAATTCGGGCTCCCAGAGAAAAGATCTGGGATGCGCTGGCCGACATCAACAATTATCATCGTTGGAATTCAGTGGTACCCTATGGCCGGGGGACATTGCAGGTTGGAAATACTCTGAAGGTCAGCATTAAGATGCCCAAAAAAGATGCCCGACTAGGACAATGTAAGGTAAACGAGGTTAAGCCGGGTCACTACTTTATTCTTTCCCGGAAAATGGGTTTTAAATGGGCATTGTACATGGAACATGGCTTCATCATACACCCTATTGATGCGGAGCAAAACCGCTTCAAGTTTATCCAAACCCTTGAGGGGTCAGGGTTTTTATGGTTTGCGCTGGCTGGGTTCCTTAGCCCGGTTTGGGCGCGCTTCCGACAAATGAATTTGGATTTGAAAAGTTACGTTGAAAAAACCCGGAATCATGAGTCTTCAGAAAGACTGGAATTGAATCAGATCGCACCCTAACCGTTGTAACCGGACTATCCATGGCCAGGATGAAACAGTAAATAGCTTTAATGGGGATTTGCAGAAGTTTACATTGGATGATGTAATAAAAGGAGCAGATAATTTGTATAAGGAGCGGTATCGTCCTCAGCTACATTTTACTTCAAAAAGAGGATGGGGCGCAATTTGGAGCACGCCTACAGCCCCCTTGTCACGGTAAATAATCTCTGGAAATTTTATCTCCTCTCGGTTCGGACCAAATCGGTAGTTTACATATATGTAACCATCCTCTGCTAAGGTCCCAAATGCTTTAAATGTTGGATCTTTGACCAGCAGGTCCGAGCAATAACCAATTACCCTCCGCATCAATTAGCCCATTGACGGTAATTAAAACGACAGCAAATGAAAAATTTGACTAAAATTCTGCTTCTTACAATGTCTGCGGTAAGTTGCAATGCAGTAAGGAATAAGAATATGAACGACAAAAAAATGTAGAACAAAAACAGATCATTATGAGTGACACGACACCAAAAGTTACCGGCATAGGTGGAATTTTCTTTCGATCGAAAAATCCTCAAGAAACGAGGGAATGGTATGGTAAAAACCTGGGACTTGCAATAGATGAATTCGGTTCGCCTTTCGAATTCAGAAATGCTAATAGACCAGAGGAAATCAATTATTTTAGATGGAGTCCATTTGAGGAAGGAACGGATTACCTCTCTCCTTCAGAGAAAGAGTTCATGATTAATTATAGGGTTCAGAATATTGAAGGTTTGGTAAAAAAACTCAAGGACAATGGTACGGCCATACTGGATAACATCGAGGAGTTTGAATATGGTAAATTTGTGCATATCATGGATCCGGAAGGGAACAAAATTGAACTATGGGAAGCAAATGACGCTTTTTTTACCCAAATGGGAGGAGAAACGACCAAGTAGCATTGACTACGGACGACAATCAAACCCAAACTTTGAAGTACTTCACTAAGAAATTGGTACACAAAGAATCAAAAAGCCGCCGCCGGTAGCTCCCACCAAATGAAAGCCGTTGTATACGCAAAATACGGGCCGCCAAGTGTTCTCGAAGTCAAAAATGTAGAAAAACCTGCTCCCAAAGACCATGAAGTACTGGTAAGGCTATATGCAACTACCGTGAATCCAACAGATTGCGCAATGCTCAGAGCGAAACCGTTTATTATGAGGTTTTTCACTGGGCTGTTCAAACCAAACAAATCGATTCTTGGAACCGAATTTGCAGGTGATATTGAGGCTATTGGCAAAGCTGTAACCTCGTTCAGAGTTCGAGATAAAGTTTTTGGATTTGATGACTCTGGCATAAGTTCTTATGCCGAATATATGGTAATATCAGAAGATAAAGCACTGACTATCATTCCGAAAGATATCCCTTATGAGCAAGCTGCAGCGAGTACTGAAGGTGCACACTACGCGTATAATTTCATAAACAAGGTGGATATTAAAAATGTGCATAAAGTGCTTGTTAATGGTGCCTCAGGAGGTATTGGTTCTGCGACCGTTCAATTACTAAAATATTTTGGTGCCGAGGTAACTGCAGTATGCAATGCCAAAAATGTGGAACTAGTTAAGTCATTGGGAGCAAGCAGAACAATTGATTATACAAAAGAGGATTTTACAAAAGATAATGAGAAATATGATTTTGTCTTTGACAGTGTTGGCAAAAGTTCTTTTCGTAAATGCAAGCCATTGCTAAAACCTGGTGGCGTATATATGTCATCGGAATTAGGGTGGATGGTTCAAAATCTTTTCTTCGCTCTTATTACAGATGTATTTGGAAGCATGCCTGGGCAAGCAGGGAAAAAAGTCAAATTCCCATATCCCTCAAACATAACGCGAAGCGTTCATTTGATTAAAAAAATCATAAAAGAAGGAAAATTTAAATCGGTGATAGATAGATCGTATCCGCTGGAGCAAATTGCGGAAGCGTTCAAGTACGTTGAAAAAGGTCAAAAAACAGGAAACGTTGTAATCACACTGGATGCTAACAACTAACCCTGACAAGATATATGTTAGAAATATTAACGAAACTCAACGAATCTATTTGCATTTGTGTCAATCGATAAGAAACATTATGCTGGAGAATCGTTTTGGAAATAAGTAATGATAAAGATGAATAGGGCCTTATTAATTCCAATGATAATCGGAATCATTGCGATTGCTATATTCTTGATCGTTTCTTCAACTTTAACCTCAGTATTAGTATTCATCCCTGGAATAATAATAACCTACCTGGTATACTTAAACACTTTTTATAAGAAGACACCAAATCCTGAAAGAATATTGCCTCTTTACCTATTATCATTGGGGATTCAATTTATTCATTTCACTGAAGAATATTTAACTGATTTTACTACAGAAATCCCCCGGCTATTTGGTCAGCAAGCATACCCAAAAGATTATTGGTTAATATTTAATATGATGGCCTATTTCTTTTTCATAATTGGAGGAATCGTTCTGTTCAAGCGGATAAAGGAATTGATGATAATTCCGTTGTTCTTCATTCTTGTAGGAGTAATATTCAATTCCATAGCACATATAATGATTTCAATTTATGTTGCAGGGTATTTTTCAGGACTATATACAGCTTTGATTTATGCTGTTATTGGACCCATATTGATAAGAAGAGTTTTCGATGAAACCAATACTGTGGAGACGAATTAGGGAATAGATTTTGATCAGGGTGATGTAGAACAAGGGTTCTTTCCGTCAAGACAGGTAAGAAATGAACCACTTGGAAGTAATTCCAATTGCTCGAAAAGCCCCATAAAGTCCCAGGTGTTATATGCCTCTAAAATCTTGTCTTTTTTAACACGAACAAATCCTCCACTGGTCATCGAAACGCTATTTCCGCTCTTTACATCCTGCGCCGAGAAGATCGCCATAATAGCCAGCCAGTCTTTGTACTCCGAGTACAATTCCACGGTGACTTTCACATTTCCCACAAGTTGGAGGAGCCTGGAGTGAAATGTTTCAAAGTCGTTGGGTCCCAGAGGAGGCGGAAGACCAAGGCCATGCGCCTTTCCATCCGGAACAAACGTGTCGTGGATGGCTTGGGTTTGTCCTTCGGCCCACACTTCTTGAAACCACTTCTCAACTAGTGTCATGTCAATTATAATATGACGTAATATTTTTGTATCTTTGCCGTACATCAAACTTAAAGATTATGGCAAGATATAAAGTGACATTAGCAAAAGTGGAACGCCAAGAGCTAATGGCAATTATTAACAAAGGCAAGCATACTTCTCAAAAGTTTCGCAGCGCATATATTTTGTTGAACTGTGATAAGGGACCATATGCAGAGAAGGTAACCAATGAGCAGATCAGCAAGGTACTGAAGGTAGGCATGCGTACCATTGACCGGGTCAAAAAACGATTTGTAGAAGAAGGCTTTGAGGCGGTATTGGAGCGCAAACCAACCACCAGGACCTATAGTCGTAAGGTAGATGGTGACATCGAAGCGCATCTGATAGCGCTGTGCTGCAGTAAACCACCTGAAGGATATGCCCGATGGTCGCTTCGGCTGCTGTCAGATAAGATGGTAGAGCTTCAATATACTGACAGCATTTCTCACGAAACGGTGCGTACCGTTTTAAAAAAACGCCTTAAAACCCTGGAAGGTAAGCCAGTGGATTATTCCCCCCAAATCCGACAGTAGCTTTGTGGCACACATGGAGCAGGTGTTAGATGTGTATAAACGGCCTTATGATCCTGAAAGTCCGGTAGTATGCATGGATGAAACGCCCAAACAATTGATTAAGGAAACCAGGATAACCGAGCCGATGCAAAAGGGCAAAGCAACCAGGGTGGATTATGAATACCGGCGTTGCGGGGTGTGTAATGTGTTTATTGCCAGTGAGCCGGTCACAGGAAAGCGAATGGTTAAGCTTACCGAGAGGAAAACCCGGAAAGACTGGGCTAAGTTCATCAAAGAGATTGCTGATCAGATGTATCCTGATTCTGGGAAGATCACCTTAGTGATGGACAATTATATCACACATACAGCTGCCTCCTTATATGAAACATATCCTCCCGAAGAAGCAAAAAGAATATGGGATCGGTTTGAGCTTGTATATACACCAAAACATGGAAGCTGGCTGAACATGGCAGAAATTGAACTCAGTGTGCTTTCCAGACAATGCTTAAGTAGACGAATTGACAGTATGGAGATAATCCGAAAAGAAGTGAAAGCATGGGAGGAACATCGAAACAACAAGAACGCCAGTATTGATTGGCGCTTTACAACAAAAGATGCACGGATAAAATTAAAAAAGCTTTATCCGTCAATTCGAACTTGACATGACACTAGTTCAATTTTAGTCATGATAATGACAAGAGCAAGTTAATAAACTAACCTGGAAATCATGTTGATCAGGTCCTTTCGAGGGTTAAGTTAAGAAAGCCGATGGACACCTTCAGGACCCCAGGCAAGAGAATCACTGCCGGGGTCATACAAGAAATAGACACCCATTCATTAAAGTTGAATTCGCGGAAATAAATAATTCGAAAGAATTCAAATTGTGAATTAATTCCTATCGTCCTTGAACTTTTTGTACCAATGGGTGCCGTCACAAAAAGGCTTGTTTTTGGAACCGCCACAACGACACATCGTGAAATGCTCTTCTGAGGCGCCCTCGCCACGAGTTGTATCAATGAGGTCAGGCTCTCCAGATACAACGTATGGTCCATTCGGGGCAACAAATATGGATGGCTCTTCTTCCCGATTGCGGTATTCGACATCACCCACAGAATAACTCAAAGCGCCAGATGGACACTTGTTGATAGTAGCAACAATCTCTTCCACTTCATCAGAATCAGGATGAATCCAGGGTTCTTCATTCAAATGAAAAACAGAAGCAAGGCCATCAGTACAACGTCCTGCATGGGCACAAATTCCACGATTATCATGAATGGTGATTTTCTTCCCCACGTAATTCTCTCTTTTATCCTCAACCCTGCCTTCTAATTTATCAGATGAAAATCCTATTCTTCCATGGGTTCCATCACAGTAAGGTTTATTCGCCGAACCACCACATCGGCAAAGCGCCATTGATTCTTTGGTTTCCAATGGCCCATTGCGATTGGCTAAATTCTTAAGACCCTTGATCACGTAGGGCCCGTTTTTCATTGGTGAAATGCTCGGTTTATCTTCAGAATTCATGTCTTTCTAAATTATATGAACAATCGTAACACTTACGTCAATTGAATATCATGTACCATATGCCCATAAGGTCCCATTCTCTCATTTTTTCCCAATTGGATTAAGAACAAAAGTCAAAAGATATAAAATAAATCATGGAATAATTAACGGTAACTGTTTTACATCAGGAGAGTTCCTGACATACAAATAGGCAAAATTAAGCTTCTGGCTGAACAGCTACCAAAAGATTGGCGCTTAAAGCCCGGCGGCGTCTGCCAGTCACGAACCGATTTCACAGGCGCAAGAAGGGCGGTGAGGTTATGGTAAGCCTACCTCGGAGTTGAGCGGGGTTGATAGATCCAATTCCTACTGGATTAAGTTCCCCCAAAGGCATATTCCTGTCCATTTAATTCCTTGTAACCAGCCCTTCCGATCTTGCTTCCACTTCGGCCTCCGGCCCGAACCCCAGAGGTGCAGCAGTAATCTTCCTTAATAGATGATTTCTATTTCGAGGTTAAGTATATTAAGTATTATAAATGTAAACCTGAATTTTATGTTTGATCGGGGTTCACTATCAGTTCTCAAAAATACATTCATCATGAAAACATTTACTCAAGTTGCGCTGCTGATGGCCCTTGGTTGGTCAGGCTCCTTTGCCTCGGAATTCAAAGCCGGTAAACATATGACTATTGGTGAACCTGTCAAGGGTAATTTATACATGGCAGCCCGGGAGATTAGTGTGGATGCCCCTGTGAGCGGTGATATAATAATTTCAGGAGGAAAATTATATCTCAACGATACCATTGGTCAAGATCTGCTAAGTTGTGGTGGCAGTACTATAATCAACGGTATTGTTGGTGGCGATATACGCGCCTGCGGGGGTGCTATAGAAATATTTAACAGCGTCGGAGGTGACCTGGTTATTTTTGGAGGTACTGTTCAGATAGGTAAAAAATCTATCATTGATGGGGACTTGATTTTACTTGGTGGAAGGGTAACCATCAACGGCACGGTTAGGGGCAATATTTCGCTTGCCGCAGGTGAGATGGTGTTTAACGGAATCGCTGAAAATGATTTCGAAGCAGAAGTCGGATCGGCGAACATTAATGGCGAAATACATGGTTCATCGGTGATAGCGGCAAATCAGATAAATCTGGGAGCAGACGCAGGGTTTTACAAAGATGTAAGGTATTGGACAGAGCACGGCGAGATGGATTTCGGGGAAGCCTTATCCGGGGCAAGAGCAATTTTTGACCCAGCCCTTGAAGTGGAAGATGATGCTTTTAGTATTCCGTCCCTGGGATTAGGTGTATTTCTTTTTACGTCTTTATTATTTCTATCAGCTACCCTAATTATCATATTGTTAAATCTCCTATTCCCAGATACATTAACTAGTGCTGCCTCTAAATTAAAGGATTCATTTATCAGGAGTTTTGGGTATGGCGTTCTCTACCTGGTACTAATTCCGTTAGGATCCATATTCCTGATAATGATAGTTATCGGGATCCCACTGGGTGTGCTTTTTCTAGTTTTGTATGCCTTCAGTTTAGTTTTTAGTCTAACCATAGCAGCCCCGGTGATAGCTCAGTACATTAATGCTTACTACGATAAGAAATGGAGCCCAGGAATTGTGATCATCGTTTCAGTGGCCTTATTCATTGTTTTTCACTTTGTGGCGTTAATTCCCTTTTTAGGCTGGTTGGTAACGTTTATTTTGGTTGGAGGTACATTCGGAGCCATTATTCTATCATTGTTAAGACCATCTGAAAAAACGATAGTAGCTTGAATGTATGTAAATAGGAGTTTTGGCCGCTACCAAAATGCTGCCTTAGGACTAGGATTGGAAATCTGAAAAGTGAGGGCAAAACTCCTGAAGTGGGACAAAACTGGGTTCTATTAAAAACAGAGATTATCAATGAACATGCCGAATTCCTTGACCTACAAGTATATAATTCACTGGAAAAGCTGCTATGAATCCTACCGTCAGCGCCAATAGCATTCCACCCCAAAACAGCCAGCTCGTTAACCCGGCATTCATTACGCCAGGGGTATAAACCTGAACTAAAACCTCAGCTGTTTCCATCACGGCAATGCTTAATCCCTCGGCAATTAGAACTTGCCGGATTGCATCCTTAACCCGAAAGCGAGCACGTAATAAGGGAATCAATCCTAAGGCAAAACCGAAAACAAAACCCAGACTTATTGCCAGAACAATGGTGGCAACATTGGACAAAAGCAAAGCAATCCCGATAATCAGGCCGATAACTTCACCAATACCGCAACCCAACAAACAATGCAGGGTTGCACTGAATGCCAGTTTGAGTTTTCCTCTGGTATCTTCAGATTCCAAATGATCGAAGTGTTCTGGATGTTATTCTTTCTCCATACGGTGCCCTTCAAATTGAAACAGCCCATGGCTGATTAAAGTAAATATAGAACCTTTTTTTGTTGCTTACCCGGAGGTTATGACCCTATTTGGGAGCTTTGGACCAGAATTGGTAAATTTCACCAGAGTGCCACCGTATTTCGACTTATGAAGAGAAAGAAGATATGCTGCTAGAATTAATCAAACGGTTCCATAATCCCTGGCATGTGGCCATTTTCTCGGTTTGTATTTCAGTATCTATTACAATCACCGTTTCCTTTTTCATCGAATTCACCGAATTCAAGGAGGTCCTGGCTCTTTCAGTTTTCACTCCATTTGTTATAGCATTCCCTGTGGCAAGGCTGCTTATCTTTTATACTCATAAAATTCAAAAAGAAAAAGAGGAACTGCACGAGTTGAACAGGATCAAGCAAACCCTGTTTGCGGTAATCTCGCATGACATTAGAAGCCCAATGATTACGATCAAAGGAGTCTTATCATTAGCGAAGGACGACAATCTTTCTCGGGAAGAATTCAAGGCGTTGACCCAAAAGCTGGACCTGAACCTTGATGCTACAATAAGCTTGATGGACAATCTGATTGCCTGGACCAAAATACAAATGGGAGGGTACAATTTGAGGAGGACCCATATTCATTTGGCCAAAGTTATCAGTGACAACATCCAGCTTCATGAACCCCTGGCAGCCCAAAAGAATATTCGGATAAAGACTGAAGGGGATTTAACGATAAAGGCATTTGCCGATTATGACATAACCAAATTAGTAGTGAGAAATTTGATTTCCAACGCCATAAAGTTTACTGAGAATGGAGGCACCATAAACTTTAGGCTACTGGATAATGATGATACGATCTTGGTTTCGTGCCTGGACACTGGCATTGGCATAAGCAAAAAGGATTTGGCTCGATTGTTTGCTGACGAAAAATATTATTCCAGGGGTGGAACTAATAACGAAAAGGGTGCCGGTCTGGGTTTAAAGGTTTGCAAACAGTTTATGGATCTGGAGGGAGGGAAATTTTGGGCAGAAAGTGAACTTGGTAAGGGGAGCAATTTTACTTTCACGTTGCATAAGAATGAATCTGGCAATGGGTAACGCAATCAGGTTGTTCCGTAATTACCGCTGATTTTCTGCTCAATCGCATTTTCCCATATAGGGTCAATTGCTCGCATAAGTCTGGAGACTTTCTCACCGATTGGTTTTTTGGTCACGATTCTTCGCATGTCCAGGGAATTATGCCTTGGCATACAGGATAACAGTGGGAATTGCCTGCAGTAAAACTACCCCCCATAGGAGAATAGTCTAAAATATTACATGCATGTTGAATATAGTCTTTGAGCTGTAACCTTTTAGCATTTTCATGGTTATATGGTAAACCAGCGTTCTGGCGAAATTCTCGACGGTACTGAAAGATTCAATTGATGGAAACTACAACAGGATTCTTTGGCCTCATCGCGCTCATAGCTGTGTTTGTGAGTTTTATGATCTTACTGGGTATCTTTTTGATGTCCAAGCACGGTTGGAATCAAGAAAAGGAAATAAAGGAGGCTATTAAGAAAATGAAAAACAAGGTCTAGGCAGACTTCGAATAAATAAAGAGGAGGATGACCCTTCATTTTGCACGGTGGCCGACATGATGACTCCTATAGATGCAATTCCAGCCGGTCGGAAAAATCGTTTCTGAATATCCCATAACCGGTGCCGTTGGGAGGCAGGTCGTTGAAGAATTTGAAATTCTTCTGCCAGTCCGTTAATCGTTGGCCATACAGAGCTTGTACCATTCTGGGGGTGAGCTTGTTGTTGATTTTGCCCCAATGGGGACGCCCATTCAAGGCCAGCAACACCTCCTGGTACCGGTTTAACAACTGGTCCACACCTTTGACTTTTGACAAGACAGGGCAATCGATAAAACAAGCATCGAACCCTACTTCCATCGTCAGGTGGGCGGCGGACTTTTCCACAAAGCGCAGCCCAATGGTTCCGGGCTGGTATATATTCCCCTGGGTAGCGAGTTTGTCAGCTTCATCTATCAAGTCATCTACGGCTTGGATATATGTCAGGTTTCCGGTTGGCTGGTGATGGGTGACGTCAAAGGCAAATTCACTCGTGTAGCCATATTCCTTTATATTCTCCAAACCCAAAATGAGCACTTTGGGTGCGATATTGTAATATCTACGGTCCTTCTGCACGTTGAGGGACCCTTCCATGTTGTTCGGGATCCTTTTAGGAAAATTGTTAGCGATGAAGCGGGCAACAAATGGGGAAAACGGCAGCTTGTCGGCAGCCCCTGAAAAAATATTTCTAACCCGGTCGCCAATGGCATTATATTGCGGTTCCCGGTCATGAAACACGTGTAGCAAAACGATGCAGGAGTTGGTCGTATTACCTTTTACAATGTAGGGATTGATCCTCACCCATACTCCTCTCAGGATCTGCTGATCACCCCGGGGCAGGCGATTAAACCAGTCCACCATCCAGCCAAGCTTGCGGTTCGGGTCTTTCCAATCCAGTATAGTCTGGTCCTTCAGCGGTTTGACCGTTTGAGCATGAAAGGGTGAGGGTGATGATTCCAATAGTGCTTTGACCGTGAGCCAGTCACATTTGAACCGGACCTCTTCGATCCAGTACATGGGCCGCACGCGAAGTACATAGGAATAGACAATTCCCAGGCAACCCAGGCTCACCAGGGCACTATTAAATTTGTCGTCATCCTGAAGAAGTTGCACCCTATTGTTTCCGATTAGCAGAGGGTAATTTGCTGGATCACTGACTCCATTGCCCGGTTCTATCCGATTTATTTTGCCCCCTGTAGACACCATTAAAATGGACTGGACCATTCCGGAGATTGCTGGCAGTCTTATTCCGGAGCCATGTGTTCCGGTTGCTATCGCTCCGGAGATGGTCTGATGATCAACCCCTCCCGAATTTGTTATGGCCAGCCCCATTTTAGTCAGCTTTTTGTTGAGCCGCTTTAAGGTGGTTCCAGCTTCGACCTCAACCAGCTCACTGGGATTGGTTACGGTGCTCTTCAGATCTTTGGGCCGATCAATATTCTTAAGCTTTTTGGGGTGTATCAAAACATCATCGGTAATAGCGATATCAGACCAGGAATGACCCGAACCTACCGCTCTGACTCTCAATTTCTTGGATTCCGCGTCAGCGACGATCTTTACAATATGGTTCAGGGTTTCAGGCTCATAGTAATTTACAGGATGAGCAGTATGCAGGTTGAGAACCGTTTTCCAGGTTTTTCTTCGCTTTGGAGGAGGCATATTACGCTTGCGCCACGATGCCCGGTACAAGAAAGACCATGCCCATATACCTAGGTTTTAACAATTCCAATTCTGTCCACTCGAGACAATCATTCACTTGCTGCATAGTATTCTTCCACAGAAAATCTTATTCTACTCTTACCCTCATTTCCAAGTAAATCTAAGGCTCTGATATCAATCTCGAAATTGGAGCCGGACCTAAAGTATTGAATTGGCTTGGAATACTTTAGGTCGCCATTCCCGTTAATGGAATAGTAAATTTCTTGATTTCCAACCTCCTTATCAGTAGCGGCAAGATATAGCATAACCTCACTTGGATAAATGGCGAAGCTGTCTTTCATTATCACCTTATTCCCTATTGGCTCTGCGCTAAAATGGTGAAACAACTCCGGTGGGTTGTTATCAACGAAGATCATGACCTTTTGGGTCGATTCATTGTTAACATTGTCAATTGCCTTTATCATCAGGCGGTTATACCCGTCGCCTTTCACAGAAAAGTTCTGGGAAAACTCTGTTTCATTTTCTCCATCAAGGTTATACAATATTGATTTAACACCTGACTGGCTGTATCCCTTTTCACTAGCCAGTATATTAAAGGTTGTCAAGTCTCTTACATAAATCGTATCCCTTCGATTGTGTTGAGGACCCGTTATTTGATAAGAAATCTCAGCTGGATTCTTATCAACTCTAAATACTTTACTTACCAGACTCTTATTGTCCACCTGATCAAGTCCATAAAACACAATTTTATGAAGCCCAGGCTTAAGATTGCAAGATATGGGAGAGGTAAATTCCAGAAAATCGGTTTAGTCCAGGCTATAATGAATTGATTTTAGACCGGCTTTTTCATCGCTGCCAAGGATCTTGATTTTTGATCGTTCGGAGACGTATAGTGAGTTTCCAATCGAAGAGACGAACTGATCATCTTCAATTTTAAAATCTAATGAGGGTGGGGTTTTGTCCAGGTAAAAGGAATAGGCCCTGGTCTCTTCCTGGTTGGCAACGTAATCCTCGGAGTAAAACTCCAAATTATGACTTCCCTCAGCTAAATTCGATAGAGCTAATTTTTGGGAAAAGATTCTTGGCTCCTCACCATTTAAGCTATAATAGATCTTATTTACTCCCGCACCGCCGTCCTGACTTTTTAGGGTAATCGTTGTTTTGGGAGAGAGTGTATTTTCGAATTTCGGATCTTGAATTGAGATTGATGTGGTGGGCGGAGTTGCATCAACTAAAAAACTCACTCTATTTTGGCCACTTTCATCCATGCGCTTTTTCCAATCCTCTGAATCGGCCTCCGAGTTACCAACCTTATCCACAGCATAAAAAACCAATGTCCATTCCTTTTCGGCTACTGGTTTAATGCCTGAATCGTATTCTTTAAAGGGCTCTCCGTTCAACGAATAGTAAATGCTCTCAACTCCAGATACCTTGTCGGAAGCACTAAGTTGGGCTGACACATCAGCGCTATAATAGTTTTTACCATTTATGAACTTATGGCCGCTAAAGCTATAATCCACATTCGTCAAAGGAGGTCTGCTATCCGCATAAACATCCCAAAGCGCCTCCGTTTTGGGCAATATTGTTACACCCGTTTCCTTATCTACTGCCCATCTTGTCCTGATATAATTTGGACCTTCTGTATCAAAATAATAAGGTTCGGTGTATTGGGGAGTGGTTTTGCTTTTCATTAAATATCCGAAATCGCCATCAGCATCGGTACTGAGCCTTATATAAACCGGAAGCTTTTTATTCCAGAAAATTTTACCCCCATCATCCACAAAAACCCTTTCACTATGGCTAAGTGGGTTTTGTGATTTACTCCAGAATGCATTCAAAATTGTTAGCAGGATAATTACCGCAAATGTTTTCATGATTATAAATCTTAAATATTGTACAAGATGAAATATCGTTCCACCAGGATGAACCCCTTCTCTTCAAAGGGGTAATTCATTACAGGTTGAAAGAGGACCTAATCCGATAAAGAGGCTTGGTCTCAAACCAGAACCATCACCAATTTACCATTAACAGTTTACGAAAATAGATTAAGAATGTCAACTGCGATTTGAAGGATTTGAGCTTTTCGGTTAGCCCCAACCCTTTACAAATCGATTAATGTCCATCATAATAAATTCATGGTTTAGAAGATTCCCGAAAATTCGACCCCGCCGCTTCGATGGTCGGGGGTCCCCCAAGTTTCGAAATCCCCTGGATTGTCGGTTGTCATTAACAGAATTCAATCTAAATCCGCAAAAAATTATCAGATAAAGTGATAAACGCTACCTTTACTTTTGTATTATTATCTAAATCTTTTAAACTATGAACAAGGGCACGGTAAAATTCTTTAATGAGTCCAGAGGATTCGGCTTCATTGCCGAAGAAGGCACGGACAAGGAACACTTTGTACACAGCTCCGGATTAATCGACCAAATTCGTGAAGGCGATGCTGTGGAATTTGAACTAAAAGAAGGCAAAAAAGGAATGAATGCGGTGAATGTCAAGGTTATTTAACCCATACCCTGCAGTTTTTTTTGCAATGGAAGAGCCTATCAAATTCTGATAGGCTCTTTTGACGTTTGCCGTCCTTGTTTCCGTTCTAAGTTGCTCTCCTCCTGCATTTAATGAGCACTTGTAACTCCGACCGCTTGCATCTACAAATTCCGCTCGATTGTAGATTGTGACATAATCAGGATAGATGTAACTTTAAATGTTTACCCAATTTGTAACGCCTATCTAGGGACCATAATGAAAAAACGAAATCTCATAAATTTTCAAATTATTGCCTTATCCATCATGGTAGTCTCATGCAATACAAATGATAGGCAAAACAAGCTAGTAGAAGCCACTAAATCTTCTTCAAACAAAGTTAAGTTCGATTCATTAGCGGCTAAGAAATATGGTGCGGACGAATATGGCATGAAAAAATATGTTATGGCCTTTTTGAAGAAGGCCCGAATCGTGATTTGGATTCGGCAAGGACCAGCGAATTGCAAATGGCGCATTTGAAAAACATCGGAAGAATGGCAGATGAGGGCAAATTGGCTTTGGCTGGACCGTTTTTGGGAGACGGAGTTTTAAGGGGTATTTATATTTTCAATGTTGAAAGCGTGAAAGAAGCCCAGAAACTTACAAATTCTGATCCTGCAATCCAGGCTGGTAGTTTGGTAATGGAACTAAAGGAATGGTATGGAACTGCCGCCTTAATGGCTGTCGTCAATATACATGAAACAATATCGAAACAAGGAATAACCGAAAAGGAATAACGACCCTCAAAGTAGAAACTCCTACCTCAAAGTAGAAACTCCTATGTGCCATATACTCCCCCATGGAACCTCTAAGTCTTTACCTCACTACCGGTAAGCCGTATCTCCGTAAAACAGTATGTTATTCGGCAAATACAAAAAAAATGAAATGAGGCACTTAGCTTCCATAGCAATAATACTGACGCTGATTTCGTGCAGTGAGATCAAAAAATCAAATGATTTGGATAAAGAATCAATTATTGCAGATGTCAACCTGATGTTACATAATTATCACAGAGATATTGGTAAGGATGGATTGACTGCCGAATTTAAGTATTTGGATCAGTCTTCGGATTTTTTTTGGGTTCCACCCGGATACAACGCGGCCTTATCATACGATTCGGTTAAGAAAATTCTTGAGATGAATCATCAGGCTTTCCTATCCATTGAATTTTATTGGGATACTTTACAGGTTTTTCCTTTGTCAGATGAAATTGTAAACTATTCCGGAATAGTGAGCGGTATTATGACGGATACTTCTGGAGTTGAATCAACTATAACAATAATAGAATCCGGGACCATCATAAAGCGGGAGGATGGATGGAAATTATTGAGCGGCCAATCAGCAATTCTGAATAACGAAGAATAGAGACTGTCAGTTAAATCAATAGTCTGGAAACTTTGTTGATTGAATGGGAAAAAGATGGGACTAAGTATGACATTAAGAGTCTCTTATTGGCTCCAACATATTTCCCGCTATTACAAGTCATCAAAAGGACAATTTGGCCGGTAGACTGAGACCTGCACTAATCAGTATCTTTTTGATTTTGCGGATCCCATGGCCGCTGCGAATACTCAGTCCTTGGCACTCAGCAAGAAATAGGTAGACAATTCTCCTTTTCCCTTAATGTTAACCATTCCCCTATCCCGGAATTCGAAATGCTCTTTTAGGGTTTCATAGAGAGTTTCGCTACAATGTATTTTGCCGGTTTCGCCGTGGGATTCCATTCGTGAGGCCACATTTACGGTATTTCCCCAGAGGTCATAACTGAATTTGGCGGTGCCGATGACGCCGGCAACTACCTCGCCGCAATGCAAGCCAATTCTGACGTCCAGTTTGAGATCAATCTTTTTGATTACTCCAATCATTTCCAAAGCCATAGACGCCATTCTTTGGGCATGATCCTGTGCAGGTTCAGGAGCACCGCACACGGCCATGTAAGCATCGCCAATGGTTTTAATTTTTTCGATACGGTATTTCTGGGTTAGTTTGTCGAATTCGGAAAAGACCTGATTTAGAGCATCTACTATTTTCTCCGGACTGTTGTGGGAAGAAAAGGCGGTGAAGTTCACAATGTCGCAGAATAGTACCGTGACCTCAGAAAAATGATCCACGATTATTTTCTCGTTGTTCTTCATTCTTTCGGCGATCGATTCAGGTAAGATGTTCAACAGTAACCGGTCGGACTTCTGTCGCTCTTCCGACAACTGTACATTTTTCTTTTCAATTTGTTTTTCATATTGCCGACCCACTCGTCTAGCGGCAAAGGAGATCGGAATGGCCAGGAACAACCCCAGAAAAAACGCGCCTATCGTGATGTAGGTTTTTAATTTACTAATCTCGCTGGTGATACTTTCAGAATTCTCATGCGAAGAAATGGTCCAATTGACCTCCGGGATCGCGTAGAAATAAACTATCTCATCCGGAGTTTCATTGGGGTACCGTAACAGGCCCCCGCCGCTTTTGCCTTCCCGGATATAGTCCTCCCACTTCACAAATTCGGATATGCCAAAATCACTATTGTACAGGGCTTGTTTATTAGCTACAGACATGCCAATGGCAGCGCTCATTGGATGCAAAGATAATTTGAGGACACCTGGTCAATGATGCAAACATATCCCTTGTCAAACTGGGTTCCTTCAATACTGGCCTGGAACTCGTTGATCACCTGGTTCACATTGGGATTCTCCTTTAACCGATTCTGTATGAATTGGGCCATGCTCTTGGCCTGACGATAATTCACATCGGATTGTATTCTAAAATATTGAGTTTGAAATACATTCAACAAAGCCGGAAGGGCCAGAGTGCCGACTACCAGGATAGCCAGGAAAACGGCTAAAAAAGTAAAAATGGGCAATTTCGATTTATCAATCATTCCTGATCATTTAGGTAAAACGGTGTTTCAGCGCTAATTTAAAAATATTTCAACCGCCTTTTGGCTATGCCATCGAAATGCCGGTTTTGGAAATAATTTAATAGAATATCAGAATTGGGGTGGTCAACCAAGAAATGGTCAAACTTGAGTGTTCAGGAGACTTTTTCTACCTATAAGATTTTATTATTGTTTGTACATACAAATATAAAAGCCTCCCGTCTGGGAGGTGGACCAGCCTCAGCCTTTCGAATCGCTCATTAATGATCTCAGATTATCGTAAAATAAATCTTTTCAAATATCTTATGGTCAGTGTGGATCACCAGTTGCCATTTTCCCCTCCAGACCTTTTTGCGAGCCCAGGACCGCCAGCCATAAGGCTTTGGTTCAAAGTCATTCTGCTCAAACCGCCTCACCAATTCTCCATTATTATACCAGTCATAAATCAGCTGCAGGTTTTTATTTAGCTCATAATCGTCAGGGCCGAAAATGGTCACAAAACAGTACACCAAACGCAGCCCACTTTCCTTTTCTTCCTCCAGGTCCTTAAGTCTTATCTCATACTGATCGGCTTGTAGGGGATCAAATTTACCGATTGGCTCCTTCTGCTTTTCTCCTACCTCGCTGCATAAAATAGGATTCAGATCGCTGGTCAAGGGATTCCTGATCAAAGTGTCATCTAATTGTATCACCTCGCCTATATCCTGCTGATCAAGGGTTACTGCAACTCCACCTTCCCCGCCAATGATTTCCAGATTCATCTGGCTTTGAAAGGGGATATTTTGAAAGGTATACCTTCCCTGCTTTGTGGTGGTGGTATAGCGCTCGCTGGAAGGAATTACCACAACGGCTCCCTGAAGCGGATTACCAAAGATATCATAGACAAATCCATGCAAGCCTACAACCTTTCCAGGGGGCGAAGCCGATGGTAGTTCTGGCTCTTTGGTTTGAGGTCCGTTTTCGGGTGATTTAGATATAGGTGTCTTGTAAAGTCCAGAGACCAGGTTGGTGGGGTACTTACCCAAATAGACCAAAATCGCTGTGAGCGCTGCTCCTGCCAAAAAACTCAGCAGCCCGGAAACTCCAAGGTGCTTAAAGATCCAGCCCAGAGGTTTACCCAGCAGAGGGATCATCTCCAGCAGTTCGACAAATGCCGCTTTCCAATCCTTCTTTTCGGGCTCCATGGACCTCCAAAGTACGAAGTTTCAGCAATCTTGCAAACCGAAAGCAGCTACCTGGGTTTGCATTGGCTATTTAGGCCTGGATCATCACGAATGCGCCCAGCTAGTAAGGATATGGGTAATTTTTGCTTGATTTACACTTGAGCTGTTAGAAAGTCCGGTACTCATTTTCCAGTTCAAACCATTCCTTATAAAAAGTTATCATCGGCTCTCGGGTAGCCTGACCATGAAACGGTCCAGAGGCTCATAACCAGTTTACGGCCCCCGGGCATCAAGATAAATATAACTTTAGTACTTTTCCTGAGTTGTTGGATGAACTTAAGAACGAAATGAAATGAAAACATTCCTTGGGTTGGCTTACAATTAAACGAAACGACCGTGGCTTCACGATTTTTGGCCGGGATCTCAATATTTGTAGGTTTTATCTCGTGCACCGATGAAACGATTGTTGATCATAAACACTACAAGATACTCACTACTGCCAGTGAGATTCATCGCTATTTCAACATTCCCCTGGACACATCCAGAAATAGCGAAGAGGCGAGGATAAGAAGATTCATAGACGGTACCTATGAACTTAAATATTCTTATGATTTACAAGAGACGGATAAATTTTCACCGTTGTTTTATACCATAAAAGTGGAGAAACTCAGATCTGAGAAAGATGCAATAGACAACTTTGACCAGGCCAGATTGACTTTGAAGGGGGTTAACAAGGTGATCGGAGAAGATGTTAACCAAATTGATGGGATTGTCACCATAGCAGATCAAAGCTATTATGCAGTAAGGACGAGAGATGAAAATCCGGTAGGCTTATTTCTGATTATCAGGTCGAAAGCAAGGACGTATACTATGATCATGGCGGGATTGTATTCCAGTGACCACAGCCTGGTATTGGATTTAATCGTACCCAGGCTCGGTAATCTGTCGGAATTCCAATTGCAAGATTACGAATGACGTAACAACGCTGGCCAGGCACTCATCCAACTTTTGCTCAGGCGAATTCCAGCCGGCAAAACAAGCGCCTCTTAAAGGGAGCAGTACAGCCACCTTTGAACCGATCCATACCGATCCATAATAAGACTAAGTTATGGGCTTATCAGGCAGTCTTTCCAAAACGCTCCTCCTTATTCTCCAAAATGATCGGGCACCCACCAATTATCCAATTCCACCTGTAACCTTTTGACCATTTCAGGGTGAGCTTCAGCCAAATTATTGAGCTCGCCCGGATCTTCGACTAGGTCAAACAATTCAATTTCCGCATTGGGCAAATTAGTAGTGTCCGGGGAAATAAGCTTCCAGGGGTAAGAAAGAGCCATCCTGTATTGCAAACTGCGAGTGGGATGCTCGGATTCTGCAATATCGTGAGCCAATGCCTCGGCGAATACAGTCTCCCTCCGCTTCAAAGCCTCGGGGTCCAGGAGATTAAGCCCCTGCAGATCGCCATCTGGAGGTAGGTCGCACGCAGCCAAAACGGTAGGGACGATATCAATACTGCTGACTAATGTCGTTGTATCGATACGAGGCTTGGTTTTGCCCGGCCACTTGAACATAAGCGGAGTTCGAATTCCCATGTCATACGGAGATCGCTTTGACCTGGGAGCGTACCCGTTCCCATCGGCTTGCTGGATCCATCCGTTGTCGCAAACATAAATCACCATCGTCTCTTCAGATAGATCCTTGCGATCAAGGAATTGAAGAAGGGCTCCACAGGTCTGATCAAACCATTCGCACATGGCCCAATAGCGGGCGATGGTCGGGGTCGGAGCTCGTTCGAGGTACTTATCTTCTAATTCCCTGGGAGGCGTGTGCGGAGTGTGGGGAAGAAAGGGAGCGTACCAGATGAAGAAGGGCTTATCTTGGGATTGGGCGTCGTCAATGAAATCGTAAATCGGTTGAAGTCCTTCCCTGCCGATGCTCAAGCCTTCATCTCCATGACGACCGCCTTTGAGGCCGTCACCGTGGGTCATGCCATTGCTGAATTGTCCGTCTTTCCAGGACCCCATCCACCACTTGCCGGTTTGCAGGGACTGGTAGCCCAATGGAGAGAGATATCCGGTGAGCAGTTTATTCTGCTTGAAATCGTCTATCATCTTCCGCGCATGAGGAATCCTGGCAGAGTTCCAATCCGAGGACCATCTTTCCCCATCAAACTCAAAATCCGGGTCGTTGCCGGTAATTCCGTGTTCATGAGGGTACAAACCAGTAATAATGCTTGCCAGGGAAGGACTACACAAAGGTGCCGCCACATAACCGCGTGTAAAAGTTAGAGACTGCTCCGCCAGGCGGTCGATATTTGGAGTTTCAATATGCGGATGACTCATGAAGCCATAATCCGACCAACCCTGGTCATCCGAAATGATCAAAAGAATGTTAGGAGGTTTAGGATCGTCGTGATCGGATGGGGGATTGCATCCAAAGGAACAAAGCAGGACAATGAGTATCGGATTAAACAAATTATGTAATTGTAGAATCCTGTGTCTTCGGGGTACGTTAGTCATTGTGGCCACATTGGGTCTATTCATGGATGAGTAACAATACCAGTGAGTAGATGCCGAATGCCCCGGCTATCATGAAACCCGACAAATATTCCGTTCTCATAAGTCATGGCTCCTCGGATTGATTTGATCTTCTTATAAAGGGCTCCCTTTGTTTTTGAGTCATCCACCTAATTGAAACTGCTTTCTACATTAGGATCTCCTTTCCCATCATAGTCGTTTCTTTTGGAAAAGGATACACCGGCCGTTCCATCACCGTTTGTTCCTCGACGGTCTTAGAGATGGTCACTCTTTTCGGGGCGTTACCCAACTCAACCCACTCCCGGACCAACTCCAACCAGTCCACCTCCCACGGCCCTGGTCCTCCAGCGCAGTGCATTACTCCGGGAAGTAAAAAAAGCCTCAGGTAATCATTTACCCCGCTATCTTCTTTTTGAACGGCATTATAATGTTCTATGGTCGCGAATGCCGAAAGCGCGTGATCATACCATCCGTGATAAATGATCATCTTACTTCCACGATCTCTGAACCCGCTGTAATCAGTTGAGGTAGCATCAAGGTAGGATGAGGCGTAGCTGGTGGTTGCCGAGAAATTAGAGTAATCATAAGTGCTATAGTCCCAGGCAGGATCCTGGAACACCAAATACTTGAACATTTCGGTGCCGAACGCAAACTGCAAGCTGAGAAAATTAAATTCCATGGTCCTTTCATTAGGACCGGTAATCCAGGTTTGCCATCCTCCCTGTTCATTTTCACCCCCATAAGGAAATCCGGGGTAAATGGTCTCTTGATTGACGACGACACCCGCATAGACCTTCTCAATCGCGTCTACCTGGCTCGAAGTGAAGCAATCATCTGACTGCGAGTTTTTCGGACATTTGGGTAGTGAGTCAAATTCAAATTCGCAATCCCGGGGATCATTCAAGATCTGGTCCTGGATCCCATCCAGGGCATCACACTGTTCCAGAACTTTTGTCTGAAGCAATTCCAATTTTGTCTGAAGCAATTCCAAATGGGATGTGGTGATGACTGGCTTATCCAGTATGGCCGGATTTGGATACACGGCCTGCGTATTCTGCACAAACTCAGCCCCAATCGCAGGCTAATTAAAGGCGGGAGCTCCGCACACAATGCCATCAAAATCTTCGGGATATCTCTGTGCCTCCACCATAGCCTGACCCCCTCCTCTGGAACAACCCACAAAGTAGCTGAATTCGGGTGGAGAGCAATAGTATTGCCTTATGATTTCCTGAGATGTTACCGCCGTACGATGGACAGCCAAATGCCCAAAATTAACCTGTCTCTCCATATTATTAAGAGCCCAATCGGCCTTTATCCCGCTGCCCTGATGGCCTGTATCCGTCCCGCCGGTAGCATAACCATCTGCTAGTTTTCCTGGATTGTACTGCATCGATCCGGCAAAACCGCCATTGCCACCCATTACATATCGCGCATTCCAAACCTCCGGAAGAAGTATCTCGAAACTTATCTCTTTGCCAATGGTGCCCACTATCTTACAATGCGGTACCGGCTGCTCCAGTTTCTCATTTTTTGCAATGATTACATCCGGTACTGTAAGATCCTCAAGACCATCGCATGGAAGGCAAGGGCTTTTAGTTGTGTCGTCAGGCCCCTGTCCCCATGCCAGGAAACTAACAAATAACCATCCAAATATTATTCCTTGTGTAATTAGCTTACCTGGCTTCAAAAAATGCAACCCTGATTTTTGTATGGAAAGTAGCAATTTCTATGTCTTGACGCAAATAGAAACAAGAAATGGACCTTTGTGCATTGCCGGGACTCCTACATGCTAAATCTTGGTTCCGAAAGTATAATGGATAATTTGATCCTAATCTTTAGTACCCAAACGGTTGAAGATGGCAGGCCTCTAGTCGTAAATCAACAAACTCCAGGTTTAATCCTGACGCCGGGCCCTCTCCTAACTGATAACCATTAATCATAATCCAATCCCCTTTTACTGTTTTCAACTGAATTTATCCATCCCAATAACTCATTCTTCATCTGAGTCCCTATACCCTTTGTTGTTGGCAGAATGTTTTCCTTTTCGCTCATGTCATTTATCAAATCATATAGCTGAAAACTAATTCCCCCGTCGGTACTAATTAGTTTATATCTGTTGTTTACCCACGACATTTTTTCATTTTTATCGAAAAGAAAACCAATGGGCTTTTCCCGGGCACTCTGTGCTCCTGACAATAATGAAATCAGGCTTTCACCGTCTATGGGTCGGTCGTCAGGATAATCTATGTCGAGGATTTCCAGAATTGATGGAAGATAGTCGCTTGTAACGGCCGGAAAGTCCATTCTGATTCCTTTCCTTATTTGATTTTTCCAAGTTATGAAAGCGGGGACTCTTACCCCTCCTTCGTACAAGCTCCTCTTGCGCTCGCGAAACGGCCCCGACCTGCCGGGGGTGTCGATCTCAGGTCCATTGTCGCTACAGAACCAGATGATAGTCTTCTCTTCAATATTCAGCTCGGCAAGTTTACCCCATAATCTGCCTATTTGTTCGTCCAAGGCCGTAATGGTTCCAAAATAGATTTGTTGTTCCCAATCCATCGATCGATAATAATTACGATGAATACTGTCGGCAACAACCGGTAAGTGAGGCGTATGGAACCATATAGTTGTGAAGAAAGATTGGTTTTTTTCTACTGCCCTTTCAATAAATGGGATGACCCGGTCCATAATAATTCTTGAATCATCTCCTTCCAGATTGGTACTATCCCTTTCCTCCTCCCCTACCCAATAGGCAGTACCGTAGGGCTTTGCAGGTTGGTCAATATTTGCCGGCTGCCATCCAAACCGCAGGCTTTCACGCGCCCGAAACTCGGCCGGAAATACTAAAGGGTCATACGTTGGCACCTTGGATTCTGTGCAAAAATACTCATCATAACCATGCATGGACGGTAGGCTGTATTCTTGAATGTATTGATCCCTGCCGCCCCGGTTTCCATCTAAGGTGGACCTCGTAAGCGTTCCTAAATGCCATTTACCAAAATGGCCGGTAGAATAACCTACTCTCTGGAGGATTTCGGGTAGCGTCACTTCCTCATGCTTTATATGTCCTTGATTAGCATGAGGTATATTTATCCTAAGCGGATTCCTACCGGTAAGTACGCTGGCCCTGGTCGGTGAACAAACCGGAGAGGCTGAATAAAAGCGGTCAAAGATTGTCCCTTGGGCAGCCAGGTCATCTAGGTGGGGAGTTACGACGTCTTCATTCCCGTTGAATCCGACATCGCCCCATCCCAGGTCATCGGTCATGATTAGAATAATATTCGGTTCTTGAGCCTCTGCCGGCCACATATAGATTCCCGTTAGCAATGCCACTCCCAGTTTTCTTAAATCAGTCATTTATTTGTACTGCCGCCGTTTCAATCACCGGTTTTTTTCACCAATCTAGGAATACTAACCCGGATATACCTGGCTGAATGTTTTTTAGAATTAACAAATGAATTGATATAAGGGCTGAAAAGTAAAACGTCCGTTAACCTCCACCTCGATTTGCAGCCGGATACAGAAATATTTACTTTGCGCCATGAACAATTATCGCCACATTATCAAGATGACTTTTTAGATGTCACCTATTAAGATCAGCTTTAAGAATTTAGGTGCCGCATTAGTTGTAGTCTCCGCTTTGAGCCATAGCTGCACCGAAGAGAAACAACCGGATGCAACGCCCGACACAGGGTCTATAACGAAATTATGGCAGGAAGAAAACAGAGATTTTTTGATCAACGGACTGAAAAGAACTAAAACCGAATTAATAAATGAGATTAAGGATTTAGGAGAGGCACAATGGAATTTTAAGGAAAATGAATGGAGGTGGTCCATAAGCGAAATCGTCGAGCATTTGGAGGTGCAGGATGAATTATACTTCAGGGAAATCTTCTTAACCACAAAAACGCCTCAATCTATGAAGTACATAGAGGTCGTGAAAGGTAAAGATGAGGAGTTTCTAAAGTACTCTACAGATACGATACCAGGGAAGACGAGTTGGTATTTAGAGCCCATCGGGAAATTCTGTTCAAAAGATAAATCCGAAGAGGCTTTCTTAAGGACTAGGGATAATCTGATCCGATTTGTGAAGGATACTGACTTGGACTTAAGAAGATTCTTTACCTTCAGAAAGTACGTTGACGACGGAGGCTTGTCCGAGGTTAGATTGTGGGACCTAAGAGACTTACATCAATTATTATTGACTACAATCGCTCATACTGACAGGCACCTTATCCAGATGAGGAAAGTAAAACTTCATCCGGATTATCCTCAAGAGTAAGGCGGGGTGCTAAAAGAGTAAGGCGGTGCTAATTATAAAGTTGATGTAGGGGCCAACTGCTAATTCCGTTTCATGCAATGGTCCATGGAACGGTGTTAAACACCGCTGCAGTTCGACCTTCCGGCTTGACAAGACTAAGATGTCGGTAAACACCCAATCTTGAAATCGAGTAGAGTAAAGTAACGTGAGTTCGATATAAAATAGAGTAGTTTATTGATAGAAAAAAGGCAGAAAATTAGTATATTAAGTCATTGACAATCAACAAAATAACTAATATTTCTGCCTATGTTAACTGCTACTAAAATTACTGAAATTTTTTGTTCCATTGACGATTTTTGTCTGGATTTTGTCCCAAAATTGGAAAAAAGATTGCTGGGAAGTAAAAAGCGCAACAAACCTGGTAAGCTTTCTTTATCCGAAGTAATGACTATACAGGTCTTGTTCCAGATCTCAGGATATCGAAATTTCAAGACCTTTTACAACACATACGTTTGTGGCCACTTGCGCTCCTTCTTTCCTGATGTGGTAAGCTATAACCGAATGGTAGAACTTTGTAGTGGAAGTCTTCTGCCAATGGCTATTTATCTGAAAACACAAGGGACTGGACAGTGTACAGGTATAAGTTTTATAGACAGCACTCCGTTAAGGGTCTGTCATAACAGACGGATCCATAACCATAAAGTATTTGAAGGGTTAGCTAAAAGAGGCCATTGTTCCATCGGATGGTTCTACGGGTTTAAGCTCCATCTTATCACTGCTGATACGGGTGAAATCATCGATTTTATGCTCACACCGGGCAATGTGGATGACAGAAAGCCTCTTAAAATTGAACGGTTTATTAAGAAATTATTCGGAAAGCTCTTTGGTGATAAAGGCTACATCAGTAAGGAACTTTTTAAAAATCTGTTCTTCCGCGGAGTCCATCTGATAACCAAACTCAAACGCAATATGAAGTCCTCATCCTTAACCCCCATCATGGATGCTATAATGCTCCGTAAAAGGGCTATTTGTGAGACTATCATTGATCAACTTAAAAACATCTTCCAGATTGAACACTCCAGGCACAGGAGCCCAACTAATTTCCTTACCAACCTTTTCTCGGCTTTAATCGCTTACAACTTTTGCGAAAAAAAGCCCTCAATCAAATTGAACTACCAGGACACCGGTCAACTCTTTCTCGCTCTTTAATCATTCCTTATTGTCGAACTCACGTTAAAGTAAAGAAACTTTTAAACCTGCGGCAATCTACAAAGGAGATTCTTTACTTTAACCCTCACACACCACCGGACGTACGGTTCACGTATCACGGCGGTTCTTAGTGTTAATCAATAGATGATACCGACTGTGTTCATGCTGCAATGTCACGAGACCAATTCGGTCAAAATAACCTGTGGGATAGGCAAAATTCATGTGCCTTGCCCCACTATTCCACCACGCACCGCGCTGGTTAAAGGATGATTGGATAGCGGTTTCCTCTGGAAGCCCTCTGCCAATCAAAGTTTGCGCACGTGTCCAGGAACGTTTCATCTGACGCCATTTTATCTTTCGTAAATGTCGCCTGATCCAGCTGTCCAGTTCATTGCTGAAACCTTTTGTCTCGCTTCCTGAAAAGTAGATAATCCAGCCTTTCAGTAGTGGATTAAGGTCGTCGGCTATGAACTTTCCTAGGTTCCGTCCCTTTCCCTGACGAAACTTCTCCTTTAACTTCCCTTTTAGCCTTTTAATACTTTCCCGTGATACCCGAAGCTTTGTTTCCTTGTGGGAGGTAAAGCTGTATCCCAGAAAGTTACGGTTCCAAGGGCGGTCAATGGCACTCTTGGTTTTATTGACTTTCAGCTTCAGCTTTACTTCAATAAATCCTGTCAGGTTGTCCATCACACGTTCTGCCGTCCGTTTACTCCCTACGTATATCTGGAAGTCGTCGGCATAGCGAACGAACCGGTGTCCCCTCTTTTCCAGTTCTTGATCCAACTCATCTAAAACTATGTTGGACAGCAATGGGGAGAGAGGACTCCCCTGTGGTGTGCCTTTGGTTCGGCGCTCTTCTATCCCATTCATCATCATGCCACTTCTAAGATACCTGTCGATCAGATGGATGACGCGTCGATCCTTGATCTCCTTACGTAGCTTCGATTGTAGCCTTTCATGATTTACTTCGTCGAAGAATTTGCTCAAGTCCATGTCTATGACCCAACGTTTCCCTGATTGGATATGGATTTTCGATTGTTGAACGGCTTGCAACGTGCTGCGCCTTTCTCGAAAACCATAGCTCCACTTCGAAAAGCCCCGGTCATATAGCGGGCTTAATATTTGGTGGATGCCCTGTTGGATTAAGCGATCTATTACCGTGGGTATGCCCAGTATCCGTTCTCCGCCTCCTGGCTTGGGAATCGTTACTTTCTTTACCGGTAAGGGATAATAGTCGCCATTCAACAAGGTGGCTTTGACATGTGACCAGTTGCTATGCAGATAGGCTTTTAACTCTGATATGCGCAGGCCATCTACTCCTGCTACACCTTTGTTCTTAACCACTCTTTTGTAAGCCCTGGTCATGTTCTCCCGACTAACTATTTGCTCCATGAGCTTAATCGGCTCCTGACTCTTGTCTTTACTGTTCCCCGTCTGGTTTGTCGCACTCATTCGGCTATCTCTTGTTTTCCGAACAATACTTCCTCGATTAGCTTGATCCATCTCAGGATCAACTTCTGCCACTCCAGCCCCGTACGTTAACAATAAATCCATAAGTCTTAATACTAAGTTCTGCCCTTCGTCCAGATAGTTAGCTGGACTACTATGGCTGCTGCTGACTTCTCGGGGAGGGTGCCCCCCCGAGATCTCCCCGGGTAATGCGCAAATACCTTCACACTTATACCTGCTGCATCTACATACCTACTTTCCATATAAGCATAGGGCTTTAGAGATAATGGCCTCCTCACCCAATAGGCATGCCTAATATGCAGTTCCTGTTCGTCAGGTCAGTGCTTTGCCTTCAGCTTCTTTCAGCAAATACCTCACGATAGTGACCTTGCCGTTCAGCTAATACTTCCCCTTATCGGGCGTATAGAGGACTTTCACCTCCAAGTATTTGCGCCCTGCCGGGCGCACCATTAAAAAAAGCCCATCTGGACGGGCTTTTCAGTTGTAAAAAAACTTGAGGAGTAAACCTTAAATTACTTTAACGTTTACTGCGTTTAGTCCTTTTCTACCTTCCTGTAGTTCAAATTCCACGGAATCGCCATCACGAATTTGGTCAATTAATCCAGAAATGTGTACAAAGTGTTCCTTGTTTGTGTCTTCTTCAGCAATAAATCCAAATCCTTTGGATTCATTGAAGAACTTTACAGTGCCTTTATTCATTATTACATTTAAATTTAGATCGCAAAGGTAGCAAAATGCTGTGTCATCTGATTATCTGATGGCCAAAATTTTATCAACATGATGAGTCCGCAAGTAATATTCGTATTGCAAATTGGTTTGAGCTTGTTAGTCTTTGGTTTACTGGCTAAGTGGCTGCTGGCTCCTTGGTTGGCGAATAAGTCACAACGCGACGCGTTATTCTGGATCACTCTACCGCATGCGTTTCGCTACATGGGCATGGTCTTTCTTGTACCTGGCGTGGTGGCGCAACCACTCCCAGACCATTTTGCGATACCCGCGGCGTATGGGGATTTGTTGACGAGTATCCTCGCGCTGTTAGTGCTGATCTTGCTTCGAACAGGATTTAAGGGCGCAATGGGGTTGCTGTGGCTCTTCAACGTTGTTGGTACGGTCGACTTGCTCAATGCGTTACGTCATGTGGATGTAGTACAAAACTTTGGAGCAGTTTGGTACATACCGACGTTATACGTGCCACTACTTCTGGTGACACATTTCATGATTTTTGTCCGGCTGTTTAGAAGGAAGAAATAATCCAGACAGTAATTGATGCTCTCCTGGTGCCTGACCAGGATGGGCTTAGCCATCTCCTGACATTGGTAAACCTCTCCAGTCATTTACCCACAACAGCCTTACGGCAAAGTATCTTTCTTCATTCGTTTATAAATCTGTAAATGCCAAGGACCTTACTTCCCTAATGACCACCCCTTTTGTGCCAAGCGATCTACAAGCCCGAATACCATCCAATTTTAATGATCAGTTATTGATTTAACTGATTTTTTCTATTTCACCGCCGGTTCGGCTTTGTTAAACATATATCTGGCAATTTTCCAGGCTCCATTTGCTTTCTGGAAAACAAATAGCTCCCTATTCTTCTCGGGAGCATTAATACCAGCTGCAAGGACCTTTACCTCTCCTTCAGATGCGGTTTTCGCGTAGGCCAGGTCACCATCTATCTCAATCTCATCAATTTGAAATTGGATCGAAAGCTGGATGGTGTTAAACACGTGTGTATAAGAGGCTCTTATTTCCTGAGTACCTGTCGCGATGGGCGCTTCGCCAGGCATAAACACCCCATCGTCGGCATACAGGGCAACTGAGAAATTTTCGCAAATGAGGTAATAAATGATTTTGGTACCCTGCTTAAGGCTGAGCATGCTGACGCTTTGGATACTTCGGAACTTGAACCGTTATTACTACTTAGAAGATTTTATCAAAAGAAAATTGATGCAGCAATTCATAAAAATAGGTCTAAGAGGGGATGCGTAGTCTCAAGTCTTTGTCAGGAATTGGCCGACAAGTATGACGATCCGTCAGATTACTTTGCGAAACGGAACGCTCCGGTGTCACCCACAGGGAACATTACCTCTTCACTACGCTCGCCCAGTTGGGCCTGGACTGAAATGCCGCTTAAACCGTTTGACCTTTTTCAAATTTAAACCAAAAAAATAGAAACTATGCCAGCAACATCTTGTCTTTACTTTAGGAGTAGACCCCTCAAAAGACATTAGGAGTAGACTCCTCACAAGGTGGGAGTTGATATTTGCTAACAAAGATACCTTTCTAATCTCCTATTCTGGAGATGCTTTAGAATGGGTAATAGGTAATTAGGTGCAGGCTGGGGAGTCTGCACCTTTTTTATCATGTTTCATACTGGATCTCTCTCCTGAAGGCAATCAACAATGCCCTCAAGTTCTCCAAACGCACTATTGGGAAAAGTCCTTTCAAACCAGATCTTCTTATTGGGGCGGAGGATGCTCATATTTACCAGTATCAAAGGAATTTGAACAAATGAAAAGACTTGGCGGGTTTACGACATCGTCGATGATCCTAAATTTGATGGAGGAGGACGAAACTGTTAATCATGGAAATACATTTCAGGAATGAAGAAGGTTATGGTCCGTCAATGTGACAACACTGAATTTGGGGTGATATATAAGATTATTAATGACGCTGCTCAGGCCTATAAAGGAGTTATCCCTAGCGACTGTTGGAAAGAGCCTTATATGTCAAAAGATGAACTAGCTTATGAAATCGATGAAGGTGTGGAGTTTTGGGGGTGTGAAGAAGACGGTGAGCTGGTTGGTGTGATGGGGATTCAACACCTTGAAGAGGTGACCCTAATCCGGCACGCTTATGTTCGTACCGCCAACCAAAATCAGGCTATAGGAGAAAAGCTGCTGTACTTTCTTCGAAAGCAAACTAATCTTCCAATCTTAATTGGTACTTGGGCTGATGCTTTGTGGGCAATTCGTTTCTACGAGAAACATGGTTACCGATTGACCTCAACGGAAGCAAAGGACAGGTTGCTCAAAAAATATTGGTCGGTTTCCCAACGACAAATCGAAACCTCAGTAGTACTTGCAGACCAGTTGGGCTTTCGTAAACTTGACCTTGATTTCTAGCTGCAGATTGCTTTGTGGGCTAAGAAAATGACAATCATCCTGTTCGTAGTGATCACTTCCCTTCCATCCTTTTCCTGTTTCAAAATCCGTTATTTTCCTAACTTTAGGACACCATTAGGCGTTATTCGCTGGTCCCCGTTGGACGATATTACCTGGCCCCCGTTGGGCAGTTCCATCCATTCCAAGCAAATCAATTCAGAGGTCAGTGTAACAGCAAGAAGGTTTTTTGAGAAAGTTGGTTTCTAAATTGATAGGGAAAATAGCATTTCCTTGAGAGGAGTTGCGATAAGGAACTATGAAATAGTAAAGGAACTGAATTTGCCAGAGCACAAATGATGGATGAAATTGGGACGAAACTTTTGATTCTCCATATCCTTTCCTTTTCAGTTTAGATGTATCCAGCCATTCAGCCAGGTCATATTTCGCCCTGTTGCGGCAAAAGCCGATCAATTCACCTACCTTTGCCGGTTTTAACAAGAATATATGACTTTCAAAGATCTAAAAATTATAGAACCTATCCTGCAAGCCCTCAGGGCCGAAGGCTATACCCAACCCACCCCGGTACAGCAACAATCCATTCCGATCCTGCTGCGGGGCAAGGACCTTCTCGGATGCGCCCAAACGGGTACCGGTAAAACGGCTGCTTTTGCCATTCCGATCCTGCAGCACCTTTATCTTGACCGGCAGCGGAATAATGGCCGGCGCAAGATCAGAGCGCTCATTGTCACACCTACACGGGAATTGGCGATCCAGATAGCAGACAGTTTTAAGGTCTACGGGCAATTTACCGGAATCACCAATACCGTCATTTTCGGCGGGGTCAAACAGGGCGCCCAAACCCTTGCCCTTCGCAAAGGCGTTGACATCCTGGTCGCGACACCTGGACGGCTGCTGGATCTGATGAACTAGGGCTTTATTACCTTGAGCGACGTCAAGTACTCGGTGCTGGACGAAGCCGACCGGATGCTCGATATGGGCTTCATCTATGACATTCGCAAGATCATCGCTAAATTACCGGCGGAACGCCAGTCACTATTCTTTTCGGCGACTATGCCTCCCGATATCGTGGAATTGTCGCGTAAGATCCTGGGCAACCCGGAGAAGGTGACGGTAAGGCCTGAGCAAAAGACTGCCGAGAAAGTGGAACAAGCAGTGTATTTCGTGAGCAAGAAGGCTAAACCAAAGTTACTGATCCATCTTTTGCAGACCGAGGGTGTCGCTTCCGCATTAGTCTTTTCGCGGACTAAGCACGGCGCGAACAAGATCGTCAGAGTCCTGGGGAAGGCCAACATCAACGCCGATGCCATTCACGGCAACAAATCCCAGGTCGCCCGTCAACAAGCGCTGGGCAATTTCAAAAGCGGCCACACCAACATCCTTGTCGCCACCGACATCGCCGCCCGTGGCATCGATGTGGAGGAATTGTCCCATGTGATCAATTACGACCTGCCGAACATTCCCGAAACCTACATCCACCGCATCGGTCGGACCGCACGGGCTAGTGCCAGCGGAATTGCCCTGTCGTTTTGTGATACCGAGGAAAAGGCTTACCTGCTGGAGATCCAGAAGCTGATTGATCAGAAAATCCCGGTAGTAGCGGAACACCCGTTTCTTGATGACGGCGTTGAAGAAACTCTTAAAAGTCCGGCCAAGCCACAAAGGTCGCCGCACCAGCCGCGGTCTGCAAACCCGGGTGTTAGCGGCGGAAACAACATTCGCCGGAAGCGCCGCTATTGGCAAAAACGGGGATAGTCAGTTGATACCAATTCCTCCGCTATATTCTCTAGCCAGTTCTATCTGGGTTAGAGGTAGTCGGCCGATAAGAAGAAAACTTGCGATAAGCCCCAATAGCCTTTTCTTCACACTATCACCTAATATTCCTAACTTTCCTCACCTAAACCAGCACAATGCCCGAACCCTCCCGTCAACTAGCTGCCATGGGAACAAAATGTCAAACTCAAAGCACAAAATCCTAAATAAATCACAAATGTTAAATCCAAAACCACCACGATCATTATGATTGAAATCCATCAATTGGTTTTAGTCCTCCGTTGGCAAAGTGGCTGGATAAGGTCGGATTTGCCGAAGTGATCTTAAAAGAAGCATTCTTTCCGCTTTAGTCCTCTACCCAGTTGTGCAACCTCAATCACAATTACAACCACAATCACAAAAACAACTGCAATCACAATATGGGCCCTCAATTGCTTTTGAATTAGAGCTGGCAAGTATGTATTTTTATAAAAGATCTACCTGGGTATTGGTTGTAAAAGGATTTAGATGTTCAGTTCAAAGGTCGACATGCCAACTGAAGATTTTCCCCAGCTTGTCTTCAAACTGTGGCAGGGCCTGAACTGTAAATCGAATGTTCGAGTGATGTTGGTTGTTCTTCCTCTGGTGCTTTCTTTTGGCTCGAAGACTCATTCTATGAGTTCTGTTGATTCCACAGCAACCATCGACTGTGAGACCATATACGTTGTGAGCCATGGCTGGCACTCTGGCATCATACTAAACCGCAGCGATCTGATCGCCTTAGTGCCATCCCTGACGGAGTCCCTCCGAGAGGAGGAGTTTGTGGAGATCGGTTGGGGAGATGAGCGTTTTTATCAGGCTCAGACAGTTACACCCGGAATGGCTGTGCGAGCAGCCTTTTGGCCCACTTCAACTGTCCTTCACGTTGTGGCTTTCCGGGGACCACCGAGTAGTTATTTTTCAGGGCATGAGGTTGTTGAACTGCCGACTTCAAAAGCTGAGTACCGTGAGCTAGTGGCGTTTGTGGCGGCCAGCTTTGCCCGGACTTCACATGGAGCTGTAATCCGGTTTGGACCAGGATTATATGGAGACAGTTGGTTCTATAGCGCGGAGGGTGCCTTTTCCGTCTGGAATAATTGCAATACTTGGGTTGCGAAAGCCATTGAAAAGACAGGATATCCGATCTCCGGCAGAAGGACCGTAACTGCACAAGGTTTGTTCTCCCAGCTCCAAGGGAACAGCGAAATGGAATGTGACTCTGCGTACTAACGCCCCAGCTAACGGCTAAGAAATCTTTCTATTAATGGCAACCCCGGTCCGATCAAATCATGGACCAAAGTTCGGCCATTAGGTTGCGTACTCTAGGGTGTGAGGAGAGATTGGACGACACGAAAGTTGCCTTTGGACTTAAAATGGAAATCTGAAAAGTTGGGCAGAGGATGGAAAAATAAGGGTTCCGATATTTTGTTGCCCTGTTATTGCCAGTTCTGAGGCACCAACTTTTGAAGCACCAACTATTAAAGAATTGTTTTTACCGGGAAAGTGGTAATTTGGAGTTGTCTGGTTATGCATGACGGTTTAGACGCGTCCTGTAATTATGAGCGGAAATATTGAAACAAAGTCCAATTCCGAAAAAGATTTATACATATTTCTGTTAAGTCTAGCTAGTCTACTGTATTTCACCTTCTTATTTCTAAACGCCTATCTCTTAAAATATGATTTTTTCATAATAGGTTTTTTTCGGGAAATACTTACACTACCTTTTATGCTAGGCACTTTGGTACTTTTTGTTTTTGCGTTAAAATCCGTTTTTTCCCAAAAAATTTCAGTAAAAAACTATTCTATATGGTCACTGCTTATCCTATCTATCATCATAATCATAACATTGGGTTCTTTTTTTGTTCCAGGCTTATAATTAATAACTACCACGAATCGAGGTAGACGGCCCCGATTAATAATAATCGGGTGCGCCTCTCACTTTTATCTGCCGAACTGAAAATGGAGGACTTTCTCGAACGAAGGATGTACGATTCATGTTGGCCTAGAGAAGAGTTGTTTTCCCTGGCGCCATGTTATCAATGATCTCTCAGGGGCGATTCGTGCTTCGGTTCGGGGACATCTTCCTTAATGGATTCCCAGAAATGAATTTGGATTACTGAAATGGGACATTGGCTGATCAAAGTTTAAGCCAGCGATCTATTCAAGACATACCGGTTAATATTTCGTGGTGCCGTCCAGGGACAATTTCAAGTCCACAAAAAGAAATAATTTATATCAAATTTCGAATTCCAGGAAAAACGTTTCGCCCCAAGTATAAAAAATCTCCGTAGGGCGCTTTTATTAGCGGTGGTTTTGCCTTGGAAAGGCCGAGGGCAGTTCCGGAAACTACCAAATTCATTTCACCAACATCAGAACCCATAGTCCCATAAATTTTCGATTACCATTCCATCATAAATCCTTTGAATCTCCTCTACCTGAGCCGGGCCAGCATAGGTCAGATCCTGAGGTTCAATTCCAAGTCGCTTGTAGATCCGGATCATAATTCGGCTGGAATAGTAATTTGCCGTGCCAAGAGGTATTTCCGGAAAGGGCAGTGCCAGTTGAGCCTTTTCACCCATTTTGTCCAGGTGATTCAGTGCAAAAAGCCTGACGGTTTCCAACGGATGGGTAAGAGCTTCTTTTAATACCGGAATGCCCAAATCAAAATCACCCAATTCACATAGACCATAAGCAGCTTCAATCTTTACTATGGGGGAATTGTCCAGGATCATTTGAGCAAGCGTGTCTCGGGCTCTGGATTTTTCGGGATCGGTTTCGCTCAGCGTTCTTACTCCAACTACGGCCCAGTATCGAATACTTTCGTTGTGGTTCTTGAGATAGGAGTAAAAATCAGTCAAAACGTCCTTTCCCCTTAGATCGAGCTCTTTCATTTGGTGGATCGTGCCTAGTTTCAGATCGAATTTTTTTAACCCGGGAACCGGATTGTCAGAAGCGGAAGGTTTAAAATCGGTTCCAATCTCAACCTTTTTACTGGGGCTATATCCCACGCGATTGGCTTTTGCTACAACCTTAGAATTGCTCTTGAGGAGTAATGGTTTATTATAAATTTTCCATTCTTCAATGTCCCTGTATCTCCAGGCAATACTTGCCCCGGGAGTAGTACATTCCAATAGTATTTCCAAATCACCGTTCCAAAAGGTTCGCTTTAATACCGCTGTAGGACCTGAGGTTTTGGGCCAGGTTCCATTTGACCGGTTTCGTGCCTCTAAAATTGGTTCTGTTGCCAAACCGACATCCTCTATTTCCATCATCCACTTCGTGTTTTTTTCCCTGAACTTCATTAGTAGTTTTTGGGAGGAGGCCTTGTTCGTCAGGTTATTTAATTGGTGAGGATCCTTTTTGAGGTCGTATAATTCTTCAACTGGTTTGGTAGCCTGAAAAAATTTGGACTGATCGCCGTTCAGTTTATTGCCGGCATGCAATTCCCTCAAGCTTTTCATGATCGGGTGCTGCTCCATGGTCCGAATGGTTTGGACATGGGGAAGGTGAGACGCGTAATTCCTTATGTACAGGTAATCCTTGTCGATCACGGTTCTTATACAATCATAGGTCTCATCCATTCTTCCGCGTCCACCATAAACATATTGTCGGGGTGCCTTAGCTGTGGGTCCCAGGAATGCCTGGCCCTGCATGTATTCAGGGATTTCGATTTCAGCCATTGACAGGACTGTTGGCGCGAAGTCCACGAAGGAGACCAGTTCGTCAGTTTTAGTTCCAGCAGCATGATTTCGATTTCGGGACCAAGCTTCCTGGTATTTCTCTGGAATCCTGATAATAAGCGGCACCTTCAAACCCGACTGATAAGGCCACCGTTTCCCACGGGGCAGCCCCCATCCATGATCGCCCCAAAACATGACGATCGTATTGTCCATTAACCCTTCATTCTCGAGTTGGTCAAGAATGGTCCCGCTTATGCTGTCGGTGTAGGTGAGATTATCATAGTATAAGGCGATGTTTTCCCTCACTATTTCATTATCCGGAAAATAGGGAGGAATGGGGGCTAACTTTGGATCGTGCCTTTTACTGCCCAGGATTTGTTCTAATTTTCTAACCCATAGAGTGTTGGTGGTTCGAGAGTGGCCTTCATGGGTTGTAACCAGATTAATGACCGAAAAAAAAGGTTGACCTTCCTTCCGACCATCCCATCTGGCTCCCAACTCAGTTTTGTCCCACACAAAATCTAAATCACATTCCAGTTGATAATCGGTTTTGACATCATTGGTACAGTAATATCCGGCTTCCTTTAGCAACTGGGGAAAAAGTCGAACTGTATCAAACGGAATGTTTCTGGAGCGCATGTTTTGGCCACCGTAAGAGCTGGCGTACTGCCCGGTAATTATGGTACTCCTGGCTGGGGCGCAAACCGGATAATTTGAGTAGGCGTTCAGGTACGTAATTCCTTCCTGAGCCAGCTGATCGATATTGGGAGTGATCGCATAATCGTCTCCGTAGGCTCCTAAATGGGGACCGACGTCCTCCCAGCTTATCCACAGGATGTTGGGAGGTGGTGGAGTTGATTCTTTGGTTGGGCTTGCTGATGCCACAAGAGGGGGCATGGCCGACAGTAGTGTAAGAACTATGCTTAGGTAATTGATCAACATTATGGGCTTCAGATAGGAACTGCCTATTTCATTATTTTGATCCTGTTTCCGTCAGAATGTTTCACTCGCAGAATTCCACCCTCGTCCAAGGGTTGCCTGGTCCAACCATCCGAATCAAGATCTTGTCGAATATCAAGATTTTTTCCGTGTCCCACAACCACCGCTGTAGGTTTTTCGGCCATCCGGTTGGTTTCAATTGATTCCTTATTGAAGGTTTTATAAAAGATCAGCGTTTCCTCAATTTCATCGTAAGGAACATCGGGCTGAAGCATTTTGTTGAAATCAGGTTAGTAATGGGCTTGAGTGATTACAGAAGTAGAATGCAGAATATCATTAGCATCAGCTGGTGCCAATTCAGGAATAACCGACATCGCTCGCAGATAGTGCCGGACATAATCTCCATACCCATCAGTCAGCCAGACATCGTCCCGGGGATAGCAGTACGTAGTGTGCATGTGAGTGTGAGGCTGTGCAGTGTAGGACCTCATTTTTCATTTCACCGGCACATCAATTCATGTACATTCTTCCCGCTTAAGTCCGGTCACGGACCGGTTTTAGTGGGAAGCTGCAGTGCGTACCGAGTGGGGCTGCTTTCTCGAAACAACATTCTTCCCGCTTAAGTCCAGGCGCCGCCTGGTTTTATATCGCCAATTGAGGGTTGTTCCCAATGGGAGCCTTTTGCTGGGCATTAGGCAGTTCCTAATTTTTCCGCTTAAGTCCTTCTTGCCAGCTCTTGAATTTTTGGTTAACAAAACCGACCACGTCGCCGATTTAGCGCCAGGCAGCGCCTGCCGGTCACGGACCGGTTTTATCAGGCCAGTGGGGTGTCCATTCCTTAACGAAAGGTTTGGGGGGGCATGGAGCTTATCAAAATGATCCTTCCCCCTACCCTAATACTTTCACTTCTTTTCGCAGTTGATTGGCTTTTTTTTGGGCATGCCAAAGATCATAGATCTTCTGCATATTCATCCACATTTCGGCGTCGGTTCCAAAGGCGATGGACAAGCGCTGAGCCATTTCCGGACTTATGCCGGTATGGCCGTTGATGATAGCCGACAGATTTTGGCGGGTAACACCCAGGGCCTGAGCGGTTTCGGTCACGCCAAGGTTTCGATCTTCCATGTAAAGCCCTTTGAGAACTTCTCCGGGATGGGGTGGGTCATGCATTTCTAAAGCCATTATAGTTAGTTTTTTTTCTCCTAATGATAATCTTCATAATCTACATCATAAACATCGCCTGCCTCAAATCTAAAGGTGATCCTCCAGTTTGGACTCACCGTGACAGACCAAAAGCCCTTACGTTTTCCGGTCAGCGGATGGAGCCCTGAAAGATTTATGCCCTCTACCGAGGTGGCAGCATGTAAAGTCACTAGTATTAATCTTATCTTCTCAACATAACTTGCAGGCAATCCTTTAGGATCGCCAGAAACAAAATATCTTTTCAGACCCTTGTGCTTTATGTTTTGGATCACAGATGTAATATAATTGTTTATACGTAAAGTGTCAAGTTACGGTTTACTTTAGATTTGATTTGTCGGATCTTGGGTAACCCTTTAAACTCAAAACTGCGACCATTTCACCCGCTCGCAGACCGAAGGAATAGCCTGTTTTATCGGTCCAAGTAAGGCTTGCAATTCCAGGGAAAGGATTTGCTGGGCGTTAGGCGATCAGTACCTATTCTCCTCGCTTAAGTTTTCTAGCCAGTCCTTCAAGGGTCGGGCACTAAGCACATCAGCCTCCCATCCCCTCCCTTTACTCTCTCCCCCAAGAGTGGGTGTGAAAGAAAAGAGTATTCTTGTCCGCTTACGTACCCGACCCTCCGATCGTGTCTGTTGGCCCGCTCAACCCAGGTCCTCCGGAGGCAACGTAGCCGTAACTTGCGCCTGACAGATCAGGACTGACCCAGAATGCGTACAGGTTGCCGTTGGTAAGATGGAAGCGAAACCTTACCGATTCCCCTATGAGCCCGGCAAGATCCGTCACGTTCTTCCACATCAACCTGGATCGAGTGCTATCATTCCGCATGGGGATGCTGTTGCTTTTGGTAAACGGTTCAATGACCTGACCGCTTTCGTCCAACATCTCGGCACGTAATTCCCCTTGGGGAGCGTCGAGGTTCACAAACAGGTGCTTTCCCTGGAAAGTAATCGGCAGTGTGGTGAGGGTACCAGTCTCACCACCCGCGTTCATTGACGCAAACCCGTCGCGTCGCAGAATGGCCAGGCCCGTGCCGCCCCCGGCATAAACGCCCCCGCCCTGTTTGGGTGACTCACCTGAAAACCCAGACACATAGAACCAAATTTCGTCACCAACAATCAGACAAACTCCACCGGCCGAATGCATATAACCGCGGTTCCAGGTACCTTTCTGGCGGGAGCAGGGTATGAATGCCGTTCGGTCTGGTCGTTCCCATTTTAATCCGTCGTGACTGAATCCGACCATTAAGTCGTTGGTCTTCGGGAACCCTTCTGCGTAAGTGATACGGTTCGGAGGCCCAAGGAACATGGCGAATAACCCAAGCATACGGCTCTCATAAGCTACGCAGTCTACCTTATAAAGCTGTGGCTTGTACCTGAGCACGGGGTCCGGCAGGTCCAGATCATCAGCTGCCAGCCAGAAAATCACGTTTTGCTTCGTCCAGGGTGCACCTTCCAGGAAGTCTGGGTGCTCACGATGGCTCCGAACCCGGCCGAATTTCGGATCTCTTGTTCGGATGTTGTAGGTCCACATCTTCTGGAACGGGTTGTAAAACATGCCCGAGTTATCGCCACAGGGGCCGGTTTTTACCGGCGCGCTCCAGTGGATTCCGTCAGGGGAGGTGTAAGCGTATCCCATGTCATAATTTGTAGGACGGGGCTCTGGTATTTTCATTCGAGGCCACAACCCATTTCCCATGCGATGGTAGGCAAACATCTTGAACCGCTGGCTGGGATCGTTGGCTTCATGATCGAGCCATACCGTGGATCCATTACGGATGTAACCCGGTATGGGAGCCAGAACGCGATTCGTGCCCGGAACTACATCGAGCTGTGATCTTTGCCACTGGATCCCATCCTCACTGGTAGCGTAGCAAAAGCCATCATCGTACCCAGCGATGTACCACATCTTAAACAGCTTATCTTTAGGGTCATAAAGAACGCCGTCGCTGAACGGACAAGCGGCGGGCATGATTCCGTTGTTCAACTCAATGGGGGTTTCCGGCTTTAGCACAGGGCTGGCAGGATGGATCCGCGGCTTGTGAAATGTCCGCTTTAAACTGGTTTCATCGATCAGCCAGTCATCCACCAGCAGTTGACGACCCCGATCAATGGAAACCGGTTCAGTCGGGTGCACCTTAGCCGACGACAAATGACCCGCCCTGTCGACCGATCCGGCAATTGCGCTGTCAGCCATGGCGCACAATTCCATTGTCGCCAATCCTGCGGTGGCGCCAGCAGCCTTTTTCAAAAAGGATCTTCGGGGTTGGCTTTCCATGGCGTGTTCAGTCTCGATCTAAAGTTATGTCGCCCGTCTACGATACTCAAGTCACAAACCAGCCTTAGTCCATCAGTCTGGCGTTGTACTGTCTGCCGGTAATATGTACTTCTATTTTTGATCCCAGTCCTTCCGAGGGGCTGCATAAATATAGATTTTTTTTCCACCCAGTCAATGTAATTCTTCCCGCTTTAGTCCTCTAGCCAGATCTTGCAGAGCTCCAAGCTGGTTCAATGGATAATCCGGTCAGCAGTCCCTCCCTTTACTCTCTCCCCCATTATCCCTTTCAAGTTTGGGTGTGAGTGTGGAGTGTGGGTGTGATAAGATGCGAACATTCTCTCCGCTCTAGTCCTCCATCCAGATGTGCAAGCTCAATCATAATTACAACCACAATCACAATGAAAGGCCAAAATTGCCATTGTTATTGCTACTCCACCGTCCTCCGCCTCCGGTCCCCCGCCGGGCACCAAACGGTCTTATTGGGAAGCTGCAGCGCTTACCGAGTAAGGCTGCTTGCTTGAATCCTCTTCCCGCTTAAGTTTCTCGTCCCCCGTCTACCGTCCACCCTGCCTTCGATTTCTAAGGATTAAACAAGGGCATGCTTATAAATTTTTTCATATTTCCTATTTTCTCTTACACAAGCAAATACTCGGTGGATGATTTTGTTTCTTACAGCATTAAGTACAGCCATTTTATTCTTGCCTTCCTCTACTTTTCTTAGGTAATAATCTCTTAATTCTCCTTTACCAGAGATGGCTGACATAGCTGCTAAGTGTAGTAGTACTTTCATCGACTTGTCTGCCCTGTGTGACACTCTGGCCCTGCTGCGAATCGTTTTCCCTGAATCGTATTGGAAAGGGGCTACTCCGCAATGACAGGCCATCTTTTTTGGGTCAGTGATCTGTTTAAACTCGTTAGTGACTACCAGGGTATTGATAGCTACAATCTGCCCTACTCTGCTTACCGATGTAATCAGTTGATAAAGTTGTTTAAGATGATGGTCCCCATCAATGAGCTGCTGGATTTTCTGTTCCACTTCTTTGAGTTGTTTTTCTATTTTGGCTATAACAGGTCGAAGTAGTTTATCATGTTCCTTTGCCCATTGTTTATTACCAAACTGCTTGTCTTCCTGTAGAGGATCAAGTAGCCTCTTTTTGGAAGTAAGTAGTCTTTTCCTGAGACGGATCATAGATTTCAATTGATTGACAACCTCTCTGGGAGCTTCCCACAGCCTTACTTTATCCCTTTTAGCATAAGCATACTCAGAAATTCTTAAGGCATCTAAAGCATCATTTTTACCTCGTTCCAACGCATGGTGTGCTTTGATTACTGCTGCGTTTTCTAACCAAACTGCCATGTTCTTTTCAACCACAAATTCCAATAAAGGGTTACAGTAGATACCCGTATGCTCAAGACATAATAACCAGTGGATCTGATCGGTCTCTACTTCTTTTAGTAATCTTTTGTAAAACAGATTGATCCCTTTTTTATCGTTACTTACCAGCAAGTGGAACAACTTTTTGCCTTCAGCAATCACTACAAAATCCAGAACCTCTTTAGACACATCTACGCCAATAAATACTTTATACTTCATAACTTTATTATTGATTAAAAAACAGGTCAACACACTTAAACACGATCAAACCCTTGATAATGGATCTTATCCTTCGCTGGATATTCCTAATTTCTAAATGATGCTTGTTTAAGTAACCGACAGAGGATTGAATCGCACGATGGGTCTTACCCTGGCAGGCAGATAATTCGCCTCTGTCGGTGTTGACTTTTTAAAGTTATCCACCTTGTCCACAAGTTATGAGTCTCCCCCAGACCCCCTCATAGGGGTAATAGCAATAATATTGAAATAATCATATCTTGTAAATCTAAAGGGCAGGCAGGCGTCATTTACTCTCCATCTCCTCCACCCCGCTCCAGTCGTCAGGTACCCCCTCGTGAGCGAACTTAGTAGATCGGTTGTAAAAATGTTGGGCCACCTGATCATCGAGACTTTCTTGCAATACTTGTTTAAATGCAATGGTAGCTTCGGGAAAATCCCTGGCAAAGAAATGCTCCAACCCTGCCTCAAAACTACCTTGGGTCTTGGTTTTTAATTCCAACATCTCAAGCACATCCCCATCGTAGCACTCATAAATACCCACCGGCTCTTTCTTTCCTTTCACCTGTACCTTACCCAACTGTCTGAAGTGGAAGGTGTTTTCTTGGCCGATGTTGCTCATACTGTCTTCACTCAGCAAGATGGAGGCTCCGTAATGTTTGGTGAGGCTTTCGATGCGGGAAGCCGTATTTACCGAATCGGCAATGGTGGTGGCATCCATCCGTTTCTGATCGCCGATAATGCCCATAATCAGGGGTCCGGTGTGCAGGCCCACGCCCATCCGGATACTTTCATGCTGGTCGGCTTTCCGTTCGCTGTTATAATCCCGAAGGGCTTTTTGCATATCTATGGCAGCCTGGAGGGCATCATCGGGCTTTTGCGAAAAAATGGCCATGATGGCGTCGCCCAGGTACTGGTTGACGAAGCCCTGGTGCTGCTGGATGACTGGACCCATACGACCGTGCAGGGCATTAACGAACTTGAAGTTCTCCTCTGGTGTCATTGTCTCCGACAGCCCGGAGAAATCGCGGATGTCTGAAAATAGTACCGTCACCTCCTGCTCGGTGTGATCACCCAGCTCTACCTCGGTGATGCGCTGCCGGTTCAGCGAGTGCAGAAATTCGTTGGGAACAAACCGGCCGGCGACATCAAAAATGCGGTGCAGATCCAGCTGAGTATGGATCCGGGCCAGCAGCTCTTCTTTCTCAAAGGGCTTGGGCAGAAAGTCATTGGCGCCCAGGGATAGCCCCTGGACCAGGTCCGGCACCTGGTTTTTGGCAGTCACCATAATGACCGGCAGCTCAGAGGGCAGGTACTTTTCCCTGATTTTCTCACATACCTCATAGCCCGACATGCGGGGCATCATGATGTCGAGCAGGACCAAGTCAAATTGCACTTCATTTTCCAGGGCTTTGAGGGCCTCAGCGCCATTCATGGCCTGGGTTATCTGAAAGTTCTCGCTGGCCAGGTGATTCTTTAATACCTGTTGATTTACCGGCTCGTCGTCAACTACCAGGATATGGATCTCATCGGTTTGCGCTTTCCGCACTGTGGCAGGCACAGGCGCTGCTTCTGGAGTGGGGCTAAGTGAGGTTATTCGGGCGGCCGATTCTACCGGAACTGCCTTTTCCTCGGAAAAGGGCAGGGTAAAATAAAAGACCGACCCTTTCCCCACTTCTGATTCCACCCACATCTGTCCCCCATGTAGTTCCACCAGTCGCTTGCTGATGCTTAATCCCAGTCCGGTTCCAGTGAATTCCCGGGAAATGGAGCCGTCTGCCTGTTCAAATTCCTGGAAGATGGCGTCCCTCTTGTTTTCGGGTATGCCGATCCCGGTGTCGCGGATGGAGATTTCGAGCATATCGTCCTTTTCCTTGGCGTCAATGGTTACCTGGCCTGATTCGGTGAACTTGATGGCATTGCCTACCAGGTTGAACAGAATCTGTTGCAGTCGGTTTTCATCGGCATACACGGCTGGCAGATCGCCGGGAACTTCATTTACCAATTCGAGTTCCTTGCCTTTCACCATCGGGGCATTGTTTTTCCACACAATATCGGCCAGTACGTGCAGGTTGATGGGTTTGAGGTTCAGCTCAATGTCATAGCTGCGCAGCTTGGAGAAGTCCAGGATGTCATTGACCATACTGTTTAGGCGCTTGCCGGAAGAGATGGTCATGGCCAGGTTGTCTCTCAGTTCTTCCGGTTTCACCTCATCGGCAGTATCATAAAGCGCCTCGGAGATTCCAATAATTCCTTGCAGAGGAGTGCGCAGTTCATGGGAGGTATTGGCCAGGAACTGGTCTTTGAGCTGATCGACACGTTGGAGTTGCTCATTGAGCACTCGCTCCTGTTCCAGCTCCTTTTCTCGTTGCTTAAGCCTTTGTTTTTGCTTTCTCATCTCGAAATGACGGATCAATCCAAAAAATCCAAACACCAGCAAAACATAGCCTGTATAGGCCCACCAGGTCATCCACCAGGGGGGCAGGATGTTAAAGGAGTAAGCAGCCGTATCACTCCAGAGACCATTGCCTCCGACAGCTCTTACCTTGAAGGTGTATTCCCCTGGACGCAGGTCTTGATACGTGATCTTGTTGTCCTTGACAAGAGGTGACCAGAACTGGTCTTTGCCTTCCAGCAGGTAGCTGTACTGCAGCTTATGGGGCGCTGACCAGTGAATGGCGCTCCAGCTCAGGGTCAATTGATTGATGCTGTGGGGAAATACGGGGTCAAAGGGAAGATTGGTATAACCGATTACAGAATCGAAATCTATCCTGGCCAGGGACAACTCTTGTTTTCCTGTTACCGGATTTTCTCCACCTTCGATTGCCTCCTGGGTTTGCCGCCAGTCAATGTCATCAAAAAAAGTTTGCACATCGCGTAGGACAAGCGAAGGAGGAAGAGTATCGGGCTGTAGTTTACTCAGGTCTAACCTATCCACGCCTTTACCGGTCGCCAGCCATAGCTGATCCGATTGGTCCAACAGAATATCATTAATGGTTATAGCCCCGAGTCCGTCCGAATCGAGGAAAGTCTGAATTGACATACTTCCATCTTCATCCAGGGGTTTCAGCCGGTTCAGTCCGCTGATGGTTCCAACCCATATATCTCCCCACTTATCCTGAAAAAGGCTGGAGATGTTATTGCTGCTCAAACCATCAGTATAATGGGTGAATCCACTACCATCCCACACATTCAGTCCTCCTCCGCTGGTACCGATCCAGATCTTCCCTTCCCGGTCTTCCAGCAGGCTCCGGACATCATTGTGGCTTAAACCCTCGGCAGTAGTGTATAGCGTAGAACTTGAGCCCTGCCATACATTTAGTCCATCCGTACTACCGATCCATATCTTCCCTTCACGGTCTTCCAGGAGGCTGTAGACGCTGTTACCCCATAAGCCATTCTCTGCTGTATATTTGCTAAATCCAGAGTCATCCCATACGGTGATTCCGCCAACCTGACCGCCATACCATATCTTTCCCTGGCGATCTTCCAGCAGGCTACGATTCTGATGCCTACCGCCCAGACCTTCATAAACAGTGAATCCAGATCCATCCCATACATGCAGTTCCCAAAACGTATTACCGAGCATATTGCCGATCCATATCCGTCCGCTTCGGTCTTCTATCAGGTCAAAGACAGCTGCACCCGGATAACTGAGAAATCCAGATTTATCCCACACATGCAGCCGGCCATAATGAGTACCGATCCAGATCTTTCCCTCCCGGTCTTCCACTAAACTATTGACCACACCACTGCGCAAATCCATGGCTCCGGATTGGTGGCTGAATCCAGACCTGTATAAGACGTTTAGTCCATGGCCCCAGATACCCATCCATATATTTCCATCGCGGTCCTGTATCAGGCTATTGACATCAAAGTGACTTAAGCCTTCTTCGGTGGTGTAATGGGTAAAGTGGCTACCATCAAAACGACTCACTCCACCACCAAAAGTCCCGATCCATATATTGCCCCGGCTATCCTCGAGTATTGAAGAGACAAAATTGTTATTCAAACCTTCCTCGGTATAGTGTAGCGGGTAATTACTTCTTCGATGGGATCATATCGGCTTACCCCTCCACCTGTAGTGCCGAACCAAATATAGCCTTGGCTATCCTCCAGGATTGTCCAGACGGGACCGCTACTAAGGCCCTCTTTGGTTGTGTAGTGGGTAAAGCTTTCTCCATCATATCGGCTCACCCCATCGCTCGTTCCGAACCACAGTTGACCACGGCTATCCTCCAGTATGGAAAGGATAGCATTGCCACTTAGGCCCTCTTTGGTAGTGTAATGGGTAAAGGTTTCTCCATCAAACCGGTTCACCCCACCGCCCCCAGTCCCAATCCAATGATTTCCCCTGCTATCCTCCAGAATTGACAGGACACTATTGTGACTTAAACCTTCCTCGGTTGTAAAGTGGGTAAATCCTGACCCGTCCCACACATTGAGTCCGCCTCCAACGGTTCCGATCCATATCTTCCCGTCACGACCTTCTGAAATAGTCCTGACATGATTGTGGCTCAGGCCTTCCTTAGTGGTATAATAGGTAAATCCGGTGCCATCCCAAATGCTCAGCGCTGCTCCATCGGTTCCGATCCAAATCTTTCCGTCACGGTCTTCCAACATGCACCTGACCGAGCTGGAACTCAAACCTTGTTCGACATCCAGATAACCAATGTTGTAGCGGCTATCTGTTCTAAGTACCGGTTGAGCCGGAGACCACCTGGGCCAGGAGGAGGGTGCTTTTTTCCCCACGGCCGGAACCGACTTAGGCTGGGCCACGGTATCCATGTCAATTTTCTTCCCGATAAAGGGCACAGACTTTGGCTTTCCTGCCGGATGGCGGTTTGTCTTGGCGGGAATGAATCTTGGAGCCTCTGGTATTACGTATTTGCTTTCGACCTCAAAATATTCTGGCTCGGGAAAGGAATCCAGATTGATCAGCTTGCCCGTGGCGGGGACGTAGTTGCCCGGCTTGAGGATATGGGGATTGTAGTTAGGTTCGGGGATGTTTTTGTCCTGGCGGAAGCAGCCAACTAGAAGAATGGCAAGAAGGATAAGGAATGGAGTTCTTCGGTTCAAGGAAATGGCTGGTCTTTAGGCAATCTAAATTTCCAATGAAGATAACAAAATTCAGTACTATTCGCTTTTGTCCAGCTTTGTTTTGATGTTGAGTTGGTTCACATTTAATACCTAAAAATGTGAACTGCATCCATGCTTTGCACCCAAAGGCCCTATACTTTACTCCGTCCTGCTATTTTACTATCTTTCATCCTTTAACCAGTCCCATGCCCGAACAATCCCGTCAGCTAGCAGCCATAATGTTTTCCGATATAGTTGGCTACACCGATCTTATGGGTAAGGACCAGCAAAGGGCGTTGGAAGTTGTTGGCAAGAATAGAGAGCTGCATAAACCATTGATTGAACAATTCGGTGGACGCCTTATAAAGGAAATGGGTGACGGACTTATGGCCAGCTTTTCCACGGCTTCTGAGGCCATTCAATGTGCACATGAGGTCCAGAAAAAAGCCTGGTCGGATGAGGACTTAACCCTTCGCATTGGTATTCATTTGGGAGAGGTTGTGGTCGAAGGACACGATGTGTTTGGCGACGGGGTGAACATTGCCAGCCGGTTGCAGACCATTGCCGATCCGGGGGGAATTTACATTTCCGAATCGGTACACAAGTCTATCAGGGGTATGGATATTACTTCCAAGTACCTGGGAGAATTGCGACTGAAGAATGTGGATTATCCGGTAAAAACGTATGCAATTCAAGGGGAGGGATTGCCCATACCCGAGGCCAGGGAAGAAAAGCAACTAAGCGGAACCTTCTGGGCTGAGTTGCAAAGGAGAGGAGTAATTCGGGCAGCTATTTCTTATCTGGTGGTGGCCCTGCTATTGTTTCTCCTATGGAATCAAGCCCACTCCTGGGATATAACACTTCCGCAGTGGTCTGCAACCCTGTTTATAACGGGACTGATTGTTGGGTTCCCGGTTGCCATGTACCTCGCATGGAACTATGAGCGAAGTCCGGAAGGGATGGTGCGAACAATATCTGAGCAGTCGTGGCAGAATCCCTACAAGGCCAGTCAAAAGAAACCATTTACAAGTTCCCTGATTATTGCCGTTTTGGTGGGCATCATTATACTGATGTACTTCTTTCCTCAATTCAGGCAAAAGCAAATCAGCACTTCAGATGATCAAAACGTAAAATCCATTGCAATACCGCCATTCCGGAACCTCAGTGAAGACCCTAAGCAGCAATACTTTGCCGAGGGCATTGCCGAAATGATCAGATCCAATCTGTCCAGAGTGGGCGACCTTCGGGTTACCTCCATGCGTTCGGTAATGCAGTATCGGGACGGAGAAAAAACCGTCCCCCAGATCGCATCCGAACTTGATGTCGCCACCGTCTTGGAGGGAAGCGTACTGAAGGACGAAGACAACGTACGGGTTATTGTACAGCTAATCGATGCTCCAGTTGATGAGCATCTCTGGTCGGAAACTTATGACCGGAAGTTGACCCATATATTTGAAATACAGGCTGAAATAGCCGAAAAAGTGGTCAGTGAATTGCAAGCTCAATTAACCAAAGAGGAGAACTTCCTGATTGCAAATGTTACTGAAGTTAACCTGGAGGCTTACCAGTATTTCCTGAGCGGCCAAAATAGTTATAATGGGTACCTTAGAACCGAAGACTCGGATCTCAATGACATGGCCATATCGCAATTTCAGAAGGCTCTGCAAATAGAACCTGGCTACGCTCCGGCCTGGTCAGGGCTAAGTTCAGCGTTCCTAGTACGAACAAGTTATGGATATGGTGATGCCTGGCTGGATTCGTCAGCCCAAGCTGCCCAGAAAGCCATTGAACTTGACCCAAAGCTGGGGGACCCATATTTGATCCTGGGACGTATTGAGCTTGCCCATGACGATTCGGAAAAGGCACTGGCACATTTAAATCAGGTAACTTCCCTGGACCCAAATAATTCAGCGGCGTTATACCAGGTAGGATGGATTAACATAAGAAAAAAGAACTTCAAAGAAGGGATATTACAGTTAATAGAATCCTTCAGATTGAATCCCACTTCGGATACCCCGGAACATCAGAATTTCTATGGGAACCTGGCATTTTTGTATTACGCTGCCGGAATGTTTGAAATGGCGGAAGAATTGATACGAAAGCAAATTTCGCTCTATCCGAGGGCAGAACATTATGAATTACTGGACTTTACCTTGTGGCGGCAGGGAAAGTGGGATGAATCAAAGCAAGCCATAAAGAATATAAGACGGGATATCGAATCAAACCCCAATCCAAACCTATACCATTTCTGCTTTCTCGGCCTCCACTATTGGTTGTTAGGCCATATTGAAGAAGCTGAAATGTTTTACACCAAAATTCTTCAAATGCTGAGGGAAGATTACGAGGAGAGTTACGTTTTTGACCGCGTTTTCAGATTCCGTCTGGCTGATATTTGGCTGAAGCATGGTAAAGAGGAGCAAGCGATTGAGTTACTGAAAGAGAATCTTAGAATTTTGGAGCAAAAACTTAAAGCCGGATTTCCCTACGCTGAATGGGACATCGCCCACGTCCATTTGTTATTGGGCGATAAGGAAGAGTGCTATCGGTGGATCGATAAAATTCCATACGACGGGATAATCTCACAGGGATTGCGGGTGGATCCTAGTTTCGATGAAATCAGGGGTGAGCCCCGGTTCCAGGCTAAGCTAGCTGAATTTGCCAAGGAGGATGAAAAGATCCGAAATACTCTGCAGGAAATCGAAATAGAAGAGCAGCTAAGATGGGTGCTGGAAAGGTAAGGCTCGAGCGATGAATCGCTCGAGAAAATTAAAAACTCAAAAGTTAAAATCCAAACAAGGAACAAACTTCAAACCGAAATTCAAAACCAAATCTGAATGCAGTCGATGTTGGGGTAGGGTGAGGGACCAGCCTTTATTTTTGGACTACTGCTTTTCCTGGCTCAAATGGGACTACTGATCAAAGATTAATCCAGCAATCTGTTCAAGACAACCGGTTAATATTTCGGGCACCGTTCATGAACAATTTCAAATCCACAAAAAGAATAATTTAACGTGAGTTCGACAATAAGGAATGATTAAAGAGCGAGAAAGAGTTGACCGGTGTCCTGGTAGTTCAATTTGATTGAGGGCTTTTTTTCGCAAAAGTTGTAAGCGATTAAAGCCGAGAAAAGGTTGGTAAGGAAATTAGTTGGGCTCCTGTGCCTGGAGTGTTCAATCTGGAAGATGTTTTTAAGTTGATCAATGATAGTCTCACAAATAGCCCTTTTACGGAGCATTATAGCATCCATGATGGGGGTTAAGGATGAGGACTTCATATTGCGTTTGAGTTTGGTTATCAGATGGACTCCGCGGAAGAACAGATTTTTAAAAAGTTCCTTACTGATGTAGCCTTTATCACCAAAGAGCTTTCCGAATAATTTCTTAATAAACCGTTCAATTTTAAGAGGCTTTCTGTCATCCACATTGCCCGGTGTGAGCATAAAATCGATGATTTCACCCGTATCAGCAGTGATAAGATGGAGCTTAAACCCGTAGAACCATCCGATGGAACAATGGCCTCTTTTAGCTAACCCTTCAAATACTTTATGGTTATGGATCCGTCTGTTATGACAGACCCTTAACGGAGTGCTGTCTATAAAACTTATACCTGTACACTGTCCAGTCCCTTGTGTTTTCAGATAAATAGCCATTGGCAGAAGACTTCCACTACAAAGTTCTACCATTCGGTTATAGCTTACCACATCAGGAAAGAAGGAGCGCAAGTGGCCACAAACGTATGTGTTGTAAAAGGTCTTGAAATTTCGATATCCTGAGATCTGGAACAAGACCTGTATAGTCATTACTTCGGATAAAGAAAGCTTACCAGGTTTGTTGCGCTTTTTACTTCCCAGCAATCTTTTTTCCAATTTTGGGACAAAATCCAGACAAAAATCGTCAATGGAACAAAAAATTTCAGTAATTTTAGTAGCAGTTAACATAGGTAGAAATATTAGTTATTTTGTTGATTGTCAATGACTTAATATACTAATTTTCTGCCTTTTTTCTATCAATAAACTACTCTATTTTATATCGAACTCACGTTAAGTATAAAAAATCTCCATCGGAGTGTGGGTGTGGGTGTGATTCTTCACCCTTATTCTCTCCGCTTAAATTCATTAGCCGGTCAGACCATTCTTGCAGCTTTAGTATCCAGGCAGCGCCTGGTCCTGTATTCCTAGGTAGGGACTCGTCGTCTAGCAAAATCCATCTAGAATTAATTCACCGGTTTTAACTAATTTGGCAATATGAGGCCTGCCGCTATCATACTGGCTCTTGTTCAGTTGCTTTGTGCGTGTAAAACTTTCAAGCAAGTACCCTTTGAATCTGAAGGCAATATTAGCAGGCTCCTTAAGCAGGGTGAATATTGGAGGATTACAACTACCCAAAACGAAGAAATTGAATTTACACTGAATCGAGTAAGGAGTGACACCCTGTGGGGAGTGACGCCCGGTAGCAATAGCTATGAGTACACGCCATTACCATTCGCAAGAATTAAACACATGGAAAGGCGCACGTCTGCCCCTTTCAAAACCATAGGGTTAATAGTGGGTCTAGGCGTTGTTGGATTTTTTTTATTCCTCTTTCCGCTGACTCAGCCCCAATCTTAGTCCGTTGATCTTGATTCTTGCCGCTTTAGTCCCCTGGCGGGCTTGATATTATGTACTAAATTGCGTACACATTTACAGTGTAATGATAGCCAAGATTGCAAATCTCAGGGATTTTAGAAAGAAGTTGACTGAGTATATCAACAGGGCCGTCAAGGGTCGGAGCATTATAGTAAAATCGAAAGACCGTGAGGTGGTATTGCTCAGCATGAGGGAATATCGTGAATTGACAGGAGATGAAACAAAGTATTTACTCTTTTCCGAATCAAACAGAGAACATTTACTTGAAGGCATAAGACAGATCGAAAAGGGTCAAACTGAGAAGCTTTCTATTGATGAGCTACTCAATTGAGTTGTCCAAAACCGCCAGAAATGACCTTAAGTTTTGGAAAAAATCGGGTAACAAGCAGATCCTAGCTAGAATTATTAAATGCCTCAAGGTGGTTGAACATAGTCCCTTTGAGGGAATAGGCAAACCCGAACCCTTGAAACACGAATTACCGGGTTACTGGAGCCGAAGAATATCCAAAGAGCATTGCATTGCATATACCGTGAAAGACAATACGGTTTATATTATTGCTCTGCGATATCATTATGATTGAAACCCATCAATTGGTTTTAATCCTCCGTTGACAAAGTGGCTGGATAATGTGGGATTTCCCGAAGTGATCTTAAAAGAAGCGTTCGTTCCGCTTTAGTTCTCTAACGAGTTGTGCAATTACAATCACAATTACAGTGAGAGACTGACGGTAGACGGCCCAAGGTTGACGAATCGTTTCTACATCCTAACGGACCTTCCACCGTCTACCCTACCGTCGACCGTCATTTACTCTACATCTCCCCTATAGGGTGTGAGGGTGGTAAGATGGGAACACTTTTCCCGCTTTAGTTCCTATAGCCAGTTCTTTCAAAGAACCGTTACTTAGCCGGGCGCCACGAGGTATGCATATCCGCCTCCACCCCCCTCCCTTTACTCTCTCCCCGATTATTCCTAACTTTCTTGCCTAAACCAGGCCACTATGCCCGAACCCGGCCGTCAACTAGCCGCCATCATGTTCATCGACATTGTCGGGTATACGGCCTTGATGGGAAAAGACTCGGCCAAGGGGTTGGAGCTGGTTGGAAAGAGTAAAGAGATTCAAAGGCCTAGGAACTTGGGTCTTGGAACCAGAAACTAAAATTCGTATTTTGATTAGCCAACCAGTCCTGACACCAATTAACCTACAATCATGATAAAGAAAATTATACTGGGCTTACTGGCCTTGGTGGTTCTGTTTTTGGCCGGATTTTTATTGTATGTACAGATGTCTTGGGATAAAAAATATGATATCGATTATCCGGAGCTGACCAGCACCACCGATTCGGCGGTCATAGCCCATGGTAAATATCTGGTCCTTGGGCCGGCCCATTGCATGGACTGCCATGCCGGCACTCTGGATGACCTCATCAAAGCCGAAAAGGATCCAACCATGCCGCTGAAAGGCGGGCTCATCATTCCCATGGGCCCAATGGGCACCATACCAGTACCAAACCTTACCCCGGATCTGGAGACCGGGATCGGGCGATATGAAGACCAGCAACTTTTCCGGATGTTGCGTCACTCGGTAAAGCCGGACGGCACTGCGACAATGAGTCCAATGATGCCATTTACTGATATGGCCGACCAGGATCTGGTGGCCATAGTGTCCTATCTGCGTTCGACAGAGCCAATTAAGAATGCAGTTCCCAATCCTGAGTATAGTTTTATGGGGAAGGTTTTCAGGGTTCTATTGCCACTTTTTAATCCGGTTTATAATCCTGAACCCTGGCCTGAAGCACCCCCAGTTGCCCCAACAGTGGAGCGGGGAGAGTACCTGGCCCGGGCGGTGTCCAATTGTGTGGTTTGTCATACCAATAGGGATATGGCCACCTTTGAAGCCATCGGACCGGAGTTTGCCGGGGGACTGGAAGGTGAACCTATCCCCGAATTCAACGAGAAGCTCGGGGTAGACCCCAATGTGTGGACCCGTACCCCCCCAACATCACTCCCGACCCCAACGGCGCCCTGTCCAAGTTCAAAACCGTTGAAAGCTGGATCGCCCGGTTTCGACAGGGAAGATTGGTCCCTAACTCATCCATGCCCTGGGGACCGTTTTCCCGGATGGCCGATGAGGACCTGGAGGCCCTTTGGCTCTATTTAAACAGCCTGGAACCAATTGAGAATGATGTTGGACCAACTGTTTTCATAAAGGAATAGGGTAAATGGTTAATTGTGACCCTATTTACAAATGATGGTTCAATGTGCTTCCGTCAGCTTCCAACGGTGAAAGTAAAAGCTTACAAGAGGAAGGCGGCTAAGCCTTTCCTTCTCACCTGGAATTAATGGGGTGTATCAAAACTATAATTGGTGAATTACTCACCAATTATAGTTTTAAAAGTTGAATGTTTATAAGCTCCCTTTGGCTTGTTTCAAAGAAATTCAACTTTTGATACACCCCCCCTTTTTCTTTGCTCTGGACAGGCTGGAAATTCAGAGTTAATAGATCGTTGCATTGGTTGTATTTAGGATGAGTTTTCTTTTCATCGGCAATCCAGGCCCAGCCTGGTCTTGAATGGCCAGTGGGACGTCGGTTCTTTGACGAAGGGTTTGACGGGGCATGGAACCAACCTCCCCTAATATCACTAACTTTCATGCCCAAACCAGCCCCTATGCCTGAACAATCCCGCCAACTCGCCGCCATCATGTTCACCGACATTGTCGGATACACGGCCTTGATGGGGGAGGATGAGGAGAAGGCCTTCGAGCTGTTGAAGAAAAACCGTCAGGTTCAAAGGCCCATCATTGAGAGGTTCAACGGCAAATGGCTGAAGGAGATAGGGGATGGAGTGTTGGCCAGCTTCAGTACTGTTTCAGATGCGGTTTATTGTGCCAAAGAGATTCAGGAGGCCTGCCTAAAAGAGTATGATCTTAAACTGAGAATTGGCATTCACCAGGGAGAAGTTGTTTTCGAGGGAGAAGATGTATTTGGGGATGGAGTAAATATTGCCTCCCGCCTTGAGCCACTAGCTCCTGTTGGCGGGATCCTGGTGTCTGAGTCGGTACATAAGAATATCCTTAACAAGAAGGGAATTGATTCAAAATTCATCAGGGAGGAAAATCTAAGGAATGTAAAGGAACCAGAGAGGATTTACGAGGTGAAAGTTGAAATGGCAGAAACTTCTAAACCTGACCCCTCTGCTACTGTTGATTCATCCAATCAGATTGAACCTTCCGGACAAAAGCCCTCAAACCAGAGGAATATCATTTTGGGAGCTATTGTAATTATACTGATGCTCGTTGGTTACATTTTTTATATCAACACTAGCAGTAGAGAACAGACTGCAGAAGATGCTGCCGAATCGGAAATTAATGACAAATCCATTGCCGTGCTTGCTTTTGATGATATGAGTCCGGAAGGCGATCAGGAGTATTTCTGTGATGGAATTTCAGATGAGATCATTAACAACCTTGCCCAGATTAAGGAATTAAAAGTGATCGGCCGGTCCTCCTCCTTCCAATTCAAAGGACAATATTATGATCACAGGGAAGTTGGAGAGAAGCTTGGGGTCAGCACTTTTTTAGAGGGCAGCATCAGGAAATCAGGAGACAAGATACGTATAACAGCCCAGTTAATCGATGTAGAAGATGGTTCCCATATATGGTCACAAACGTTTGACCGTGACCTGGAGGATATTTTCAAGATCCAGGATGAAATTTCTGAAGCCATTGCAGAAAAGATGAAAGTATCCATGGGGCTGACTAAACGCAATCCGGTGGACCTGCAAGTGTACGACCTTTATTTGCGGGCCAGAACGCTCCTCCATCAAAGAGGCACAGGAGTAGAATTATCCGTAAAGTTATTTGAACAGATAATTGAACAAGATTCTACTTATCAACCGGCATGGACGGGCCTCGCCCAGGCCTTGATCGTTTTACCAATTTGGACACAGGATGATTCACCTCGGGGCAACTGGAAAATCAGCTTGTCCAACGCAATGAGAGCGGTTCAAAAAGCGCTGTCACTTGATCCCAATGACCCGGAGGCGTTGGCTGCAATGGCTACCATTTTCAGAAGAAAAAGGGATTATGGCAAAGCCTATGAGTACTATGAAAAAGCCATAGCTATCAATGATCAATCCCCGGTCATCTTAGAAGATTATGTCCAGTTTCTGTTGCAAATGGGATATGTTAAAAAATCTTTGCCATACGCACAAAGGATGATTGATCTTGACCCGTTGACCCCTATTTATTTATTGGCCTACTCCTGTGCGCTTCATTTGAATGGATTGACCCAGCAAGCTTTGAGTGCGTTGAAAAAGGCACTTAGCATTAATCCCAATATTTCTTCGCTAGTCCATGATTTGGTATGGGCCTATTTGAATAGTAATCAGATCGATTCGGCCCTTTATGTTATGGACAAGTACAGTATTCCCAAAAATGTTCAATCTGATTACATTCGTCAGATCGAAGCCGTGAAACAGGGCAATTCGGACTTTGTTTTCGGGCCAAAAAATCCTTTGTATTTTGCAATGAACGAATTGAATCAAATGGATGCATTGTTCCACTCATTGCAACTGAGGGAAAAAAACGAAACCCCAATGGCAGGGTACCATCCTGTATATGCTCCATTGGGTTTGACCTACCACTCCGAAAGGTTCCTGTCCGATCCAAGGATGAAGGAACTTCTTAGGAACTACGGGTTGGTAGAATTCTGGAAAGAATATGGCTGGCCAGATCGCTGCAGGCCTGTTGGGAGTGATGATTTTGTTTGCGAATAGATTTCACTAAACTATGAGCATTCAGCCGCAAGCATTGAGATCCTTAGCTTTCTCGCCATTATCGCTACATTCAGATATCACTTGTTTATCATCCTGCCAGCTCGCTGCCATCATGCCTGCCCGTCGGCCGTCGCCAAAGGCCTTGGCCGCACATTCTTTATCCGCTTTAGCCCTCTAGCCATTAGGGAGTGAGTTTCAGTGTGGGTGTGAGACTGCGCAGCGTAGGACCACATTCACTTTTCACCGGCAAATCAGTTCATGAACATTCTTCCCGCTTAAGTTCTCCGGCCAGTTCTTCAAGGTGACCTGGCCTACTGACTTAAGCGGCATGTAGTGATCAGCGTCAAAGCAGCTTCTTTAATCTATCCCCGAATATTCCTAACTTTCTCACCTAAGCCAGCACCTATGCCTGAACCCTCCCGCCAGCTAGCCGCCATCATGCCTGCCCGTCCGAAGTGGAACGGAGGCAGGTTTACCGAATTTTTGTTCCAGTTACCAAAAGGAATCACAAATGGCTGAGGCGTCGCGACAACTGGCTGCCATCATGTTCACCGACATCGTTGGCTATACCGCCTTGATGGGGAAGGATTCTGAAAAGGCCCTGTCGTTGGTACGGCTTAGCAAAAGCCTTCAGAAGCCTTTAGTAGAAAAACATAATGGAAAGTGGTTGAAGGAAATGGGGGATGGGGCTTTGGCGCAGTTCAGCTCTGCACTTGACGCAGTAAACTGTGCCCTGGAAATTCAGCGATCTTCCCGGGCAGATTTCGAAGGGGATCTTCGGATTGGGATTCATTCTGGGGACATCACCATCGAGAATGATGATATTTATGGTGATGGTGTGAATATAGCTTCCAGGCTTCAATCCATTGCAGATCCCGGAGGAGTGTATATTTCGGAGTCAATAGAGAAAGCTATTCGGGGTCTAACGTCGGGTCAGGCCAGGTACTTGGGAGAAATAAAACTTAAAAATGTCGATTACGACGTGAGGACCTATGCCCTGCAAGGTGTGGGTTTACCGATACCCGAGGTACAAGGCCAAACGGACCTTTCGGGTCAATTCTGGGCCGAACTGAACCGAAGGGTCATTCTCAGGGCTGCCCTAGTATACATTATCCTTTCCTGGATCTTACTTCAGACCGGCAGTATTGTATTTCCCGCGCTCGAATTTTCTTCCGTAACGATGACCATGTTATCGGTGATCCTGGTTGCCGGCTTCCCCTTATCCGTTTATTTAGCCTGGCTTTACGAAAAAGGGCCTCAAGGCTTTGTGCGTACTACCTCATTGGCGTCTTGGCAAAACCCCTATAGCCCCGCTAAACGAAAACCGCTAACCGGCAATGCAGTGATTGCGGTATTCGTGCTGATAATCGTCGGTATGTATGCTTACCCAAGATTCCAGGGACCTTCGAAAGTTGACAAAATCGAGTCGATAGTGGTACTCCCCTTCCAAAATCTTACCGGTGACCCTGACCAGGAATATTTCGTTGACGGGATGCACGATGCCCTTATCGGCGAGCTGGCCAGGATCAGGGCATTACAAGTGATCTCAAGAACGTCAGCCCTTCATTATCGGAACAGTGGAAAAACCATCCCTCAGATAGTGAAAGAACTGGGCGTGGATGGGGTGATCGAAGGTTCGGTAGCCCGTGACGGTGACCAGGTGCGCATCATTGTCCAGTTGATCCACGGCTCTTCCGATCGGCACCTGTGGAGCGATAGCTACCAGCGCAAGCTCCTTGATGTGTTGGCCTTGCAGAACGATGTAGCACAGGCTATCACTGCGCAAATTCAGACAACCCTAACGACAGAGGAGACCGAACGTTTAACCGATGCTGGCGTGGTCGATCCGGAGGCCTATGAGGAATACCTTTTAGGCCGGTACCAATTCAACAAATTGACGGGTGAGGGATGGAAAGCTGCAATCGGCCACTTCGAGCAATCCATTAACCTGGACCCCTCTTTTGTGCCAGCGCATGCCATGCTGTCGCTAAGCTATAGCTGGCTCGGTTTTTATACTTCAATTTCACCCTCTGAATTAAGGAACAAGGCATTGGCAGCTGCCACATGGGCGGTAGAGCTTGACAGTTCCTTTGCCGAGGCGCATGCAAGCCTTGCCATGGTAAAGGGCAGTTACGATTGGGATTGGGAAGGTGCAGACCGGGCCAGTCAGACGGCTATCGGGTTGAACCCTAACTCGTGGATGGCTCTCGTAGTTCGTGGTTTTTCCTTACCTCGGTTGGCCGATTTGATGAAGCAAATGCGATCATGAAGCGTATGGTCGAAAACGACCCCGTGGCACCGTGGATAAATTCCTGGTTTGCCGCCTTTTACTTTTTGGCTCGCAACTACGACCATGCGATTGAGCAAGCCCAGCAGGTTATCTCGCTGGAGCCTGGCTACCATGAGGCTCGCATTTGGCTTTTTTATTCTTATCTCAAAAAAGGAATGTATGAGGAGGCGGCCAAGTTATCGTCTAAGGCAGGATTTCCACCCACGATGGACGCCTGGGTTCTGGCCCTGGCCGGAAAAAAATCGGAGGCCCGTCAACTACTTGATCAAATTCCAGCCGAAGTGAAGGTCATAGCTCATTACGCATATATCTACGCCTTAGTCTATGGCAACCTGGGAGAAAACGACCGGGCATTTGAGTTCCTGAACCTGGCTTACGAGGGCCGAACAGCCCTTATGTCGGTGCTGAAGATAGATCCTCGAATAGACGCCTTGAGGGATGACCCCCGGTTTGATGAAATGCTGCTAAGGATGAATTTCCCGGACTGATACCGCTCAATTCCTGGGAAAACGCTTCGCCCTAAGCATAAAAAAATCTCCATCGGAGTGTGAGTGTGTTTGAGTTCTTTCCGCTTTAGTTCTACTACTATTGGAATGTGGCCTAACTTTTTTTTCACCGGCTAAGAACAAACGCTTTTGCACCCTTCTGTTTAAGATTAACGTGAGTTCGATATAAAATAGAGTAGTTTATTGATAGAAAAAAGGCAGAAAATTAGTATATTAAGTCATTGACAATCAACAAAATAACTAATATTTCTGCCTATGTTAACTGCTACTAAAATTACTGAAATTTTTTGTTCCATTGACGATTTTTGTCTGGATTTTGTCCCAAAATTGGAAAAAAGATTGCTGGGAAGTAAAAAGCGCAACAAACCTGGTAAGCTTTCTTTATCCGAAGTAATGACTATACAGGTCTTGTTCCAGATCTCAGGATATCGAAATTTCAAGACCTTTTACAACACATACGTTTGTGGCCACTTGCGCTCCTTCTTTCCTGATGTGGTAAGCTATAACCGAATGGTAGAACTTTGTAGTGGAAGTCTTCTGCCAATGGCTATTTATCTGAAAACACAAGGGACTGGACAGTGTACAGGTATAAGTTTTATAGACAGCACTCCGTTAAGGGTCTGTCATAACAGACGGATCCATAACCATAAAGTATTTGAAGGGTTAGCTAAAAGAGGCCATTGTTCCATCGGATGGTTCTACGGGTTTAAGCTCCATCTTATCACTGCTGATACGGGTGAAATCATCGATTTTATGCTCACACCGGGCAATGTGGATGACAGAAAGCCTCTTAAAATTGAACGGTTTATTAAGAAATTATTCGGAAAGCTCTTTGGTGATAAAGGCTACATCAGTAAGGAACTTTTTAAAAATCTGTTCTTCCGCGGAGTCCATCTGATAACCAAACTCAAACGCAATATGAAGTCCTCATCCTTAACCCCCATCATGGATGCTATAATGCTCCGTAAAAGGGCTATTTGTGAGACTATCATTGATCAACTTAAAAACATCTTCCAGATTGAACACTCCAGGCACAGGAGCCCAACTAATTTCCTTACCAACCTTTTCTCGGCTTTAATCGCTTACAACTTTTGCGAAAAAAAGCCCTCAATCAAATTGAACTACCAGGACACCGGTCAACTCTTTCTCGCTCTTTAATCATTCCTTATTGTCGAACTCACGTTAAGATTATATTCCCTTTAGGCAAAGCACCTGGTAACTGATCAACCAGGACCCCAATGATCCGGACTACCTTTGGGCCATTTTGGATCTGATGGAAGTAGAAGTGGGCAGCGTTTCCAAAAGAGAGCTTGAGCAAACCCGGACCAGATGCAACGTTAGGACTTGAAGTGGAAATGTGAAAAATCTGGCAGAACACCTAAATTGATAATGTATATAATTGCAGTGCACTTGCTCAGGGGTTGTGTGCTATTGATAACGAAAAACTATGAACCCCATATACCAGCAAAAAATAATCGAGAAAGTTAAGCGACATCTTGGCAAAGACCGTGCGGATAAAATAAGCGATTATGCAATAGCTAAACAATATTTAAATCTAAAGGTTACAGCAACCCGACTGTTAAAGGACATTGTTTTTATTTCAATTGGTATTCTTTCGGCTGGTTTCGGGCTCAAGGGGTTTCTCTTACCTAACGGATTTATTGACGGGGGGGTAACAGGTATTTCGCTTTTGACCGCAGCGCTAACAAACTATCCTTTATCAGTACTGATTGTCATTATCAACGCGCCATTCATTATTCTTGGGCATTTCCAACTAGGTAAATGGTTTGCAGTCAAAAGCGTTGTTGCAATTGTTGGGCTTGCCATTGCCCTCGCAGGAATTGACTACCCGATAATCACCTCTGACAAGCTGCTGGTTGCAGTTTTTGGCGGTTTCTTTCTTGGTGCAGGAATTGGTCTTTCGGTTCGAGGAGGAGGTGTGCTGGACGGCACAGAAGTACTTGCCATTTACTTAAGCAGAAAAACCGGGCTGACCATAGGTGACCTCATCCTTGTTGTTAACATCATTATTTTTTCAACGGCCGGATACCTCCTCTCAATCGAAACAGCACTGTATTCCATTCTCACCTACCTTGCTGCATCCAAAACGGTGGATTTCGTTGTCGAAGGGGTTGAAGAATACATAGGGGTAACTATCATCTCAACGCATAGTGAAGAGATTAGGGTTATGATTATCGAAAAAATGGAAAGAGGAGTAACCCTTTACGATGGAAAAAGAGGTTTCGGTAAACGTGGGGAAAACCTGAACCGAACGGATATTATCTATTCAGTTATCACGCGACTTGAAATCACGAAACTTCAAACCGAAATTCAAAAAATAGATCCAAACGCCTTTATCGTAATGAACAGCGTAAAAGACCTGAAAGGAGGGATGATTAAGAAACGACAGTTCAAAGAAGAACCCTAGCAAATCGGAGAAAAGCAATTACCTCCGGGATAGGCTAAATTCTTTGGTGATGAACGAAATGCCAAACCCTCATCGAGTGGATTCAGCAATCGTTGATCGTATATTTGCGAAGAATTAGACCGCAGAGTAGTACGATCGATGAGCTACTGATCTAACCAAAATCTGAAATCTGCGATCGGTTATTCCGGGATCACTGAGTCATCCACCCTTCCTAAGAATAGACCCTCCGGTAAAATTTCTAGATCCGCAGAGATGGGGCTTTAGTGGATCTGTCCGGTGAGCATTGGCCTTTAAGGCTGTCTAATTTTTTTATCTGGGGGGGCGAACCTTTTACCGAGGTTTTCTGATTAGGAACCGACTTAATTACTAGAATATTTCCGATTAGCGGAATTAAATCTTTTCTGTCCAGAATCTTCTGCTCATCACTGCAGGACAAACAAGAACTCGCTTCCTTGAGCATCCGAACCAAAAGCGCCAAACCGGGGAGTGGTTTGAAGTTTTTCCATGAAGACATTCAGTTCTGTCAATGTAAGAAGTCGGTCTTCCCCACCATTAGATTTAAGAGCTTCCAGGAATTTTCGGGCAAAGGGTGAATGTTGTCCTCGGATACCGTCTGAAACATATTCCTTGCTCCCGCTGGTGAGGTATTTCCGGGTTTTGATAGATAATTTCTTTACCATAAACTCTGTCTTGCCCACATCATCATAAACCGCCCGGGCCGATGCCAAGACCGGATCGAACGTTCCTCCAAAACATACATCCATCGCCATGAAAACATGCTCGCAGGGAATATTATCAATGTTGTTTCTTAACCGGTTGTGAGAGATGTAGGTATTCTTTCCAGGATCATTGATGGCCGAGTTACGGGCTACTACATAACCTTCCCCAAAAGTTTCGTCATATTGACCATGGCCGGCAAAAAAGATTAACAACTGATCCTGAGGTTTATACTTCTTTTGTGCATATTCCCTCAAAGTAGTAAAGACGTCATCCTGGTCAATATTCCTGACAATTTGCACTTCAAACCCATATCTCTCCTCTAATTCTTTGGCGATACTAGTTGCATCATAGATCGGATTCACCAGATCATTCCAATTGTCGTAATTGTCAGTGGCAAAAAGCAAGGCATAGTCTTTTCGGTCTATGGCAATGGCATCTTTTAAAGCATCCATTCCGACGATGACGGAACGGGTATCAAAAACGGCCCCTCCTTCTACATTTTCAGCCCACACCTGAAGGTAATTCTGGCCATCGCTTAGGTTAAGGTTTTGCTGAATCGTAACCTGGGTTCCTCCTGAATCGAACGGTATTTCTTTCACCGCCAAGGGTTCTTCATCCAGCGCAGCCCTAATGATCAATTGAACACTTTTTAGGGGCACGTGGCTTTCGACGGTGGCTTTGATATCTAACACCCTTTCTTCGCTGTTGGTGTATTCAAGCCTTGGGTGCTCCCAGATGACTTTCGGTAAAACAGTATTCGACTCATTAGAAAAATCCAGATGGATGTAGTTGGTCTGATCCACAACCACCTGAGCAATTGAGTTGTACATTGTCATTAGCAGCACAACTGGAAGGATCAGAGTGCAAATTGAGGTCTTCATATTATTAATAATTTTTTTACAATAACGTTATCATTGGCAATCAATTGGTAGAAAAACATGCCTTTAGCTCCGGCTTGCAGAGCCTCATCAGTTATTTCCCATTCAAATTCATAGTACCCTGGTTCATATGAGCCCGCGGCTAAAGTAGTGACCAGCTTTCCGTTTAAATCGTAGATCGATAAATTCATATTGTAAGGCCCAAGACTCTGAGGCAAAGAAACCGGTATGGTAGTTCGGGTGGAAGCTGGATTAGGGAATGCATTGCCCAGCAATAAATTATTGATGCTGAATTTTGCTTCCGGATCAGCCATGTAATATATCTCAAACGGAAAGGAATTCCCCTTTAGGTCAATGGAACAAGAACCCTGGGTCTTCATGTCCACCAATCTCCCGGTATTCTTGTCCAGGAAGTAAAGCTCAGCCTCATTTTCCCTCAGGGACTGGTGGTCCCAGATCAGGTTGGCATTGCCAATGATCTGGTTGGATTCAAGGGTAAATGTCCATGTATATTCCTGCGAAGTAGGAACCACATCCCTGGAAAACCATGGGTAGAAGTAATCCTCATGTATGGTATATAGATCGGTAAAGACAATGAATCTGGGAAGGGCCATACCATCGAACTCATCCTTAAGAAGGGAAGCCTCAGGATGCATGCCAAAGCCACCGATCCGATTGGGTCCATTGGTAGTCTCCAGGTTCAGATGCACTATCCATTCTGGTTGATCCAGTTGATGACTGGTTATTTTATTGGCAGCCATAACGCCCGATCTTCCCCCGGTCATGGCAGTTAATGGGGAAATATCAACAGCGGTGGCCTGGTCAGCCCATACAAAGCCTCCATCAAAAGGTGCCAGGACATCGCCGATAGCTTGCTGAAGACCATTAAAAACTTGCAATGTGCCTACCTCAGCCGGACTTCCGTTATCGACCAGCACCTGGTTCCAGCTTATCGAGATATTATAAGGGTTTCCGATCTGGGTCCAACCTTGATCGAGATTCAAGCGAAATGGGATAGATGAATTAACTTGTCCCGATCCAATCTTTACCGTAACCGATTGTTTGGCATTGAACCAGTAACCTTTGCCCAATTCAATTCGGTTAATCCCGGCTCCCGCATCCACATAGGTTCCTCCTCCGGTGTTACGGTAGTGCATCAATCGCCATTCCTTTTTGTATTCAAGGGCACCAGTTTCATCGAAGATGGTAGCGATCAGATTGTCATCCAGATCATAGGGTATGGAAAATAAATTCCAGGAATTTTCCGTACCCCCAAATCTTTCAAAAGGAATCTCATCACTTTGGGTATCACCAAAAGACCAGTAAATAAAATTGTTTATGTCGGAAACTACATCAACCCCATCAGAAATCTCTACTTCAAACTGGAGCCCCATTTCATCCAACATAGCTGAGCTAAAAGTAAACATATAGTCTCCATTGACATCAGGACTCAAATTTTGATCAGCACCAAACGAAGCCTCTAAAATGCCTTTAGACCTTAGATTGACAACATAATTACCCTGTCCACCACTGACTGAAATGGAGACGATACTACTTTCCTGACCCCGGGGGAATTGTGAGTCAAAAGAGAGATCGCTGATGGCCAATGGAGATGGAGAAACGGTGATCTCAGTAGTCACGGTGATTGCATTGGAGAAATCGGAAACGCCGGTAGCATTCAGAGACCGTACTCTATATTGATACATGCTACCTGGTAAAAGCTCGGTTATATCCAAAAGCAGCAGATTCGTCACGGTGTCCTGGAAGATAAAGGTGGCAAAGTTGTCCTCAGATACTTCCACAACATAGGCGTCTGCTCCAACTGCCTCGTTCCAGGTAGCCTGGAAGGAATTGGAAGTAATGGCAGCTGCCGCAGTGGCGGTCGGATTAGCCGGAATGGTTAGCAAGCCGATGACATTGGAGTTGGTGGATTCTCCCGAACCGTTGTTGGCGCGAACTCTGGCCTCATATGCAACCCCGGGATCAAGACCGGTAACTTCCACTTCTGTATTGGGAATATTAGTCGCGTTAAATCCACTAATAAAGGTCTGAAATCCGTCTTGTGAAGCATCGACCAGGTAATTATCCACAATTCCTGAGACCTGGGACCAACTGATAAGAGCTGTGGTTTGGCCTATGTCCGAAACATCGGGTGCATTTAGTACCGGAGTGGCTGGTTTGGTGAGGAACGTTTCAGAATTGGAATTTGGGGACTCCCCTGTGGCATTTCTAGACCGCGTTCTGATCCAGTAATTTGTACCAGGATCCAATTGATTGGTACCAGCATCTATCCCAATAGCCAGGGAGGTTCCGGTTAAGGCTAATGGATACCCGGTGAGCAGGGTTGCACCTTGGGCAAAGTCCGTTGGAGACAGTTCCACCTGATAGTCGTCAACAACTCCCGAAACCGCGGCCCAGTTGATGTTCACGCTGGTTTGAGTAACATCAGGTAGGCTAATGGGATTCAAAATCGGAGTGCCTGGAAGGGGGACCAATGTTTGAACATTAGAGTTCTGGGACTCGCCGGAGGCATTTCTAGAACGGATTCGTATCCAGTAATTCGTTCCCGGATCTAATGGACTGGTCCCTTCATCAACTCCGATAACCAAGGTGGTACCGGTTACGGTTAATGGGTCGCCAACCAGCAAGGGAGCACCCTGGGCAAAATCGGTTGTAGACACCTCTACTACATAATCATCCACAATGCCTGCTACTGCTGGCCAGTTTATAGTTACACTGGTGGGTGTGATGTCCGAGCCAGTGATGGCATTCAGGACTGGCGTTGCAGGTTTAGTGAGTAGTGTTTCCACATTGGAATTTCCCGATTCTCCGGATGAGTTTCTTGATCTTAGTCTGATCCAGTAATTGGTTCCGGGACTCAACGGACTGGTTCCCACATCCACCCCGATATTCAAGGAGGATCCGGTTACGGTTAATGGGTAGCCGGCCAGCAAGGTAGCACCCTGGGCAAAATCGGTTGAAGACACCTCCACTTGATAGTCATCAAAGACTCCGGATACATCGGTCCAACTAATATCAACGCTGGTTTGGGTGATGTCCGGAAGGGCAATAGCATCCAGAACCGGGGTGGCTGGCTTGGTTAGAATATTCAAAGTAGTGGAATAGGCCGATGACGTAGAATTCACATTCAAAGCCCGAATTCGAGCGTAATATTGAGTGCCTACGGTCAATCCGGTAATGGCATCAGATAAGACCGTCTTGCTTACCGCTTTTGGCTCGTAGCCACCTATTAGAAGAGCAAAATCCGGAACTGTGGAAAGCTCTAACTCGAAGTTTTCCGTAAATGCAGGAGCATTCCAACTGATATCGGCTGTGGTTTGCTCCGCGCCATCAAAACCAAGGACCGGAGCTTCGGGAACTGCTACAACTGTAACCATCCAAGGTTGCATGGTAGTGCCATCCTCAGCCGTAACCGTATAAGTGGCCGGACTTGAAAAATCCTGAGCCACCCCGGATTGAGGTGATATGGTTGCTCCTGGGGATAGAGTGATAGTAGGCGTCAATGAGGAAACGTTCGTGCCAGCCGCCACAGCTATATCTACGGTATGGCTGCCGGTATCTATCGTAGGGGGACCTGTTTGCTGAGGAAAGGTAAAGGATAAAATGTCGGTCTGGATGTTCACTCCTATCATGATGCTAACATCATCCGAATTAAGATTGGCGGTGGCTAGATCCAAGATTCCATCATTGTCAAAATCTCCGATGGCAACATTCTCGGGCGCCAGTCCCCCAAAAGTGAAAAAGTTGATGGCGCCGTTGAAAGTACCGGTATCGATACCGATCAGAACACTTACATTGTTGGAATTACGATTTGCTGTGACCAGGTCAATGATCCCGTCTCCATTATAATCTCCAGTGGAAGCACCATACGGTGCTGATCCTAACACACTATAGTCGTCGTTAAAGCCAAAAGTTCCGTTTCCATTCCCGATCAGGATACTTACATTATTTGATATAATATTGGACGTAACCAAATCCAGGTTATCATCACCATTGAAATCTCCAAGCGTAATCGTAAGAGGTCCGGTTCCAACCCCGAAAATGTCAGGAGTATCAAACGTGCCATCTCCGTTTCCCAGCAAGACACTTACATTGCCCGCATTGACATTCGCTGTTGCCAAGTCCATAATGCCATCACCATCAAAGTCTCCAGTGGTTACACGGGATGAGCCATCTCCGGCGCTGATCGTGGAGGCAGTCCCAAAGGAGCCATCCCCATTACCGAGGAGTATACTCACTTCATCTGAATTGTAGTTTCCGGTTACTAAGTCGAGGATGCCGTCCCTATTAAGGTCTGTGGTGATGATGCCTTCGGGTGAGGCAAATGGACCTGCTGTAACACTAAAATCGTCAGCTGTTCCGAAACTTCCATCCCCGTTGCCAATCAGGATGCTAACGTTGACATCATTTCGATTGCCAACCGCCAGATCGATAATATCATCCCCATCGAAATCCCCCGCAACTAGGCTATTGGCTTCGTCTCCGGCCCCATAGTTATTGGCCTCGGCAAAGGCCCCACCTATATTAGACTCAATCAAGGTAAAGTTCAATAAAGGAGTGGTGGATCCAAAACCGTTTGTTATAACCAGTTCGGCAGGTCCAGATGTGGTAGAAGGAACTGAGACTTTCAAAGTATTGATGGTAGCTGAATTGACGGTTCCGGGCACTCCTCCGAAGGTCACGGTATTGTTACTGGAGGTAGGGTCGAAAGCGACTCCGTGGATTGATATTTCCTCCCCTGCAATGGAAAATGAAGGCTCAATGGTGGAAATTGCGGGTGTTTGGTTGAAGAGAATACTTACATTATCGGTTTGGACATTTGCCACCGCCAGGTCCATCAGGCCATCTTGATCGAAGTCCCCTGAACTGATGCTTTCAGGGGCATTTTCCCCTTCGTAATTGATAGCTGGACTAAAAGTCCCGTCCCCAATAGCTCGCAATACGCTTATATTATTGGAATTCTTGTTGGCGGTGGCAAGATCCGGTACTCCATCACCAGTAAAATCCCCTATTGAAACACTCTTGGGTGCGTCACCTACTACAAATTCATTGGATGATCCAAATGTACCATTCCCATTACCTAGCCGGATACTAACGTTATCAGAACCCCGATTTGCAGTTGCCATATCAAGGACACCGTCATCGTTAAAATCTCCCAGATTTATATGAATGGGTTCATCACCCACGGCATAATTTGTGGTTGTTCCAAATGTACCATCCCCGTTCCCAATCAGTATACTGACGTTATCGGTGTTTAAATTGGGGACTGCCAAATCGAGGATCGCATCTCCATCAAAATCCCCAGTCGCAGTGGCCTGCGGGTTATCACCGAGACTGTAGGTATTGCTGCTTACGGTAAAGCTTCCATCTCCATTATTAATAAGTACGCGGACAAAGTTTGAACCACTTGCGAAAGCTAGGTCAATGTTACCGTCCTCATCAAAATCACCTCCTATCGCATCACCCGCCAAGAACCCTAAATCAGAGTTTTGGGCGGCTGCAAAGGTGCCATCCCCATTCCCAAATAGCATGCTCAGCTTATCTGAAGCATTGACGACCGCTAGATCCAGGATTCCATCACTGTCAAAATCTTCCGGCACCGCGTCAAATGGAGTTATGTCGGCATCATATAAATCAGAAAAGAAGCCGAAAGGATTTTCACTAAGATTCTGCAACTCCTGGAGGATAATTATGAGGAGAGCTACACTTTTGACTCGAATTTCCGAAACAATCTGGCTTATATCTGGCTGAAGCAGGGTAAAGAGGAACAGGCGGTTGAGTTATTGAAGGAAGAACGTAGGATTGTGGAACAAAAACTTGAAGCCGGATATCCCCACGCAGAGTGGGACTTGGCCCATGTCCATTTGTCATTGGGCAACAAAGAAGAATGCTACCGATGGATCGGTAAAATGCCCTACAATGGTTTTATCTCAAAGATGATAAAGGTTGATCCGGTTTTCGGTGACATCAGGAGTGAGCCCCGGTTCCAGGCTAAAATAGCTGAATTTGATAAGGAGGATGAAAAACTTAGAGGTGTTTTGCAGGAAATCGAAACGGAAGAGCAGCTGAAATGGGTGCTGGCGAGGTAAGTCTCGAGCGATGAATCGCTCGAAAAAACCCAAAACTCAAAAGTCAAAAATCCAAACAAGGAACAAATTTCAAACCGTAAATTCAAAACCAAATCTGAATGCAGTCGGTAGGTTTGGCATTGCGGATTACAAATTACTAGCTTCGAATTTCGAAATGGAGGGTTTCTATCTTGAAGCGTTGTTGGCGCCCCCATGATCCCGCGTTATTATTCCGATGCCGATCCGGATAAAGGTTTGTGATATTGGGATGGCAAGAACGTCGACATTCCGGTGCCCCTTTGGGCGCAACCGAGCAGGTCCTTTCCTCAGAGCAGTATCTGAATAGCTAGCTCCTGGATTGGGGTCGAATGTAAATACCCCTCCCCATAGGCCTTTAGTAACGGGTCAATAATATCTAATTCTTTGAAAATCATATATTTTGCATTCAAAGCTGCAAAGGCAGGTCAAATATTTGGTATTGATAACCTTGGTGGCTAAAAGCGGAATCGTCCCGGGGTTTTCAGAAGGTATTTCTTTTGCATGGAAGCTGTGTTTTCTGCCTTCGACGTAGGGGCATTATCGACAATATTTCAGCGGATCTGGAAACTTTCCAGCCTGCAGAACTGCCACCTACAGATCTACCGCCGATTCAGCTGGGGAAATCCATTTTTTTTTCTGGGCAAAATAATATGTAAATTTCGGCGAAATTTGAACCCCGGAAAGTTAAAATAGTAAAAAATGAAAGTGTTCTTAGTTTATGTCAGGGACGAAGATTTTTACCATATCCTGCCGCCTAAGGAGCCGGTTACCAGTAAGGAAGATCCAATCCGGGTAATGGGATTTCCTCCCCTGGGAATTGAAACCCTGGCTCCGGTTATCCGGGAACATGGCCATGAGGTCGTAATGTACGACACTTGTCACCCCTTCATGAAGCCGGAACACATTGCGGAGGACCTGATAGATCAAAATCCCGATGTGATTGCCCTGTCGTTTCTATCCACAACCTCTTACAGGCTTCTCAAAAGCATGGCCCGGAAATTGAAAGGGACCGCACCGCATATTCCTATTATTGTTGGCGGAACCTTTGCGACATTTAACTCTGTAAACATTCTAAAGGATTGCTCGTCCATAGATTACGTTGGTGTGGGCGAAGGCGAAGAATTGATCCTCGATTTCCTGGAAAACATTGATAATCCTGCCGCCGTAGGCAGCCTGGCCTGGAGAGCAGGAGAGGAAGTTATCAAAAACCCGGGCCGAGGCATCATACAGGATCTGGACAAGTTCCCTTATCCGGATCGGCAAACTCTTCCTATTGACTATATCGAATCACTTCCCCTGGATGTACCTGCCGTTTTATCTATGGACAAGTTCTGCACCATGCAGACCTCCCGCGGATGTCCCTACAAATGTATCTATTGTGATATTCCTTCTTTGGCCGGAGGGAAATGGCGGTGCAGGTCGGCCGAACATGTTCTTGGAGAAATGCAACAGCTGCACGACCAGGGTTATCGCTCCATTTATTTGACCGATGATCATTTCCTACTTAAGCACAGACGCATTCAAGCCATTTGTGAAGGAATTATTGAAAGAAAGCTCGAATTCAGTTGGGGCTGCGAAGGCAGGGTTGATTCTGTAGCCATAAATCAGTTCCCATTAATGGGTAAAGCCAACTGCGGATTCCTGGCATTTGGGGTCGAGTCAGGCAGTCAGAAAACTCTGGATCGGCTGAAAAAGGATCAGACCTTAGACCAGATAGAGCATGCTGTCAATGAGGCCAAGAAGCATGGTATTAAGAATGCTCATGGATTCTTCCTGGTTGGGTCTCCGGAAGAGACCGAAGCCGAGATAATCCAAAGTTTTAAATTTGCTGCCAGGTTGAAGCTGGACACCTTTGGGTTTAACCGACTTTGCGTCTACCGGGGGACTCCCCTTTGGCAAGAATATCTTGGCAGAGGCATTCTCGATGATGATCGTGACTGGGATAAGTGGTTTCGCTGCTCCGAAATAGATTCGACGGTACTTCCTGGCGAGGTCGTCCATAGGGCCCGCAAAAAAGGGTACTTGATCCTATTTGCTCACCGGATCTTCTTCAGGCCGATCGAAACTTACAAGCTACTTCGAAAATTCAGCCGGTATATGAGGTTTATGGATGTAATGAGACTTCTGCTTAGTCCATTCAGAAGAATTGACCATCATGAAACTCAAAAATTAACCGAGCAGGATCCCGAGGTCCCGGTCAAGATGGCTTCTTAAGGGATCTGAAAACTGAATTTGGGATCCAATTGGGGCGGCCCCTTTATTCACATATTGGGCTTTTGACTGTGCTCCCTGACCATATCAGGGTAGATTATGGGTTAAAAGATGTCCTCAATCGTAAACTTCCGATGCTGGAATTTAACTTTATCCCCAATTTTTCGTCCCTGCAAAATTTTGCCGATTGGGGAGGCTAGCGATATCGAATAGTAGATTTCGCTTCCAACTTCCATCTTTCCCATTCCAACAGACAAAAAATAATTACCCTGATCGGTAACCACTAAACTTCCGAACTCAACTTTTTCATACCCTTTCCGGATGTTTATTCTATCAAATACCTTTTTTAGATCCATGGCCCTGCTGAGAAGGACTTTGCTCTTCTCAAGTTCAATTTGCATCATCGCCCGTCCGGTTTCGTGCTTATCTCCGACACTGCTTTTGGTATCAATGTCCCTTGACTCCCTCGCCGCTTCGATGGCAGTCTGGGCCGTTTCGACCCTGCGATCTAACATTTACAATACCTCGACATAAATAGATTTCTTCAATTCCCTCTTTTTGTTCATGCTTCAGTCATACTTTATTCATCACCCAGTAGTCCACGCGCATATTAATGAATTCTGCTTTCGTAATAGCCGCAGGTAGGATCCAGTTTAGTTGACACCCTCCCAAGCTGTTATTTGGAACCAGTTCAGGGACGCTGCCTCTTTGTTCGTGTTTGAATAAAATTAGTAATTTCAGGACATTATGAAGGCTGGTTTGATCTGGTGCCTGGTTTCGATTTTTGTCAAGGGGTGGGTTGTTGCGCAAGAAGGTCAAACTATATATACGACCTATTGTGCCGGCTGTCATGGTACGCAATTGGATGGTAATTCGGCCGCCAAATTGATCAAAACAGAATGGATATATGGAAGGGGGCGTGGTCATCTGGTTCGTAACATTACATTTGGAATCCCAACCACCGAAATGGCCGCCTGGAATCAGATTTTGAACCCTGAGGAGATCAATAGCGTCGTAGACTTTATCATCGAAGCCCAGGAGATATCCCCAAATGTGATAAGGCCCATTCCGGACCGTATTACTACCTCGGATTATATTCTTGAAGTAGAAAAGTTGGTTACCGATGGCCTGAATAACCCATGGGGAATTGAATTTGTCGACTCCAGCCGGGCCTTAATTTCCGAAAAGACCGGGTCGATTCGCTGGTTAATTGACGGGGAAATGGATCCTCAACCTATCCGGGGAACGCCTCAAACCCATTCCCAAAGCGGCACGGGTGGGTACATGGACATTGCCCTGGACCCAGCTTATGAGGAAAACGGTTGGATCTATCTTGCTTTCAGCCACACCAACGGAGATGCAACGGATCCTGATGCGCAAGCCTTAACCAAGATTATTCGCAGCAAGATCCGCGGTTATGAGTGGATGGAAGAACAGACTCTATTTGAGGTACCGGATTCCCTGATGGTGGTTGGCGGAAACAGGTGGGGATGCCGCTTCTTATTTGACGACGCTGGATTTCTGTATTTCACCATCGGGGACATGGGAAGGGCCATGGATTCCCAGGATTTGGCACGCGCGACCGGGAAAGTGTTCCGTATTAATCCTGATGGTTCCATACCGGCTGACAATCCGTTTGCAGGCCAGGAAGGGGCCCTGGCTGCAATCTACTCAATCGGAATCCGGAATGTGCAGGGGATCACCCAGCATCCGGAAACCGGAGTTATTTGGATGACTGAACATGGCCCAATGGGCGGCGATGAATTGAACATTCTGAAAAAGGGAGCTAACTACGGCTGGCCGGTCATTACCTACGGAGTAGATTACACCGGGGAAATTGTCTCAAATAAAACCCATCAAACGGGCATGGAGCAGCCTCTCTTCCAATGGACTCCCTCAATTGCAGTTTGTCCGGCTGAATTCTGTAGCAGCCCCCTTTTCCCCAATTGGAACGGCAACCTGTTGATAGGCTCACTGGCATTCGAGGATCTAAGAAGGCTGGAGGTCCAAGGGGAAAAAGTAATTGAGGAGGAAACCATACTAAGAGGTTTTGGCCGGATCCGGGAAATCAAAACCGGACCGGAAGGAGCCTTCTACGTGCTTTTCAATAAACCAGATATGATCGTCAGAATTACCCCTGAGTAGGGGCCTTTGATACCTACTGACCTCGATGTGAAGGGGTTTGTGATTCGATTTCTACCCTTAGTTGTGCTTGCCTGAAATTTAAAGCCCGACATTCTACCCCTGTTCAATCAGCTGCAGGACCTCTTTTGCCTGCTCAAAATGTCTACCTTGATGAGCGAGAATAATGTCCAAAGCCGTCTCCAATTTGTAAACTATGTTCCGGTTGGCTGGGGAGGATATTACCGTTCCTCTTCCTATTAGATCGGCGCTATTTCTGATCCATTGCTGCAGTTCAAGTTGGGTCTTATCAAACCGTGCCATTAGATCATCTTGTATTTCAGTCTGGGAAGGTTGCCATACAGGAAACGTACTGATCTTCTTCCTCCGATCGGGCCCACTACCTTCAAGTATAGTTTTACCCATTAGCTTAACCAGAAAACCAATTTTCCCAATAAACGGTGGCTTGTAAGTTCCCTGGCCCAAGGCTTTGAAAGTGGGCTCATAACTGCGGCTGACGACAATGATGTGGTCAATAACCTGGGCTATATTCCAGGAATCCGAATCCGGTTTCCAACTGAGCTGCTCCGAGGAGAGCTGACCAAATGTGTCATTAAAGTTGATGGTCAGGTCATCAATTTGGTCAATCCAATTTTGGGTCATAATCAATGTGTTTGGTGTGTCCTGCTCAATTTAGCTGGTTTTTCCCGGAACAATCCAACGAGGGCCACAAAGAATATTGATAAGTCACTAAGGCCTCTTGCGTAAATGCAGGTTCAAACGGTAGGAGTCTCCAGGCCGCGAAATTAATTAGGCAGCTTATAAACGGATTAGCCTATCAGTTCAGTGATCACTTCGCCGCCAAATTGCGATAATTGCTTGTATCGCCCCCCATGGAAATAGGTAAGCTTATTATCATCCAGCCCCAGAAGTTGCAGCATTGTGACGTGGACATCCCGTATGGGATGGACCACATCAACGGCTTTCTCACCCAGTTCATCGGTTTCCCCAATGATGTGCCCAGCCTTCACCCCACCTCCGGCCAGCCACATGGGCATTCCCGTTACATTATGATCCCGCCCGTAGGCTATACCTCCATCCCTAATTCCATTATCAGGCGTTCTGCCAAATTCCCCGGTCCAAACCACCAAAGTCTCTTCCAGCAGCCCTCTGCGCTTCAAATCCATGAGAAGCGCGGTAATGGGTTTATCAATACTCCGAATCAGGGAGCCGTGGGCTCTCTCCAAAAAATCATGTGAATCCCATCCTCCGGAAAATAGCTGTACAAACCGAACTCCATTCTCCACTAGTCGTCTGGTCAACAGACACTTCCGCCCGAATGGTTGGGTTGCCGGGTCGTTGAGGCCGTACATTTCCAGGGTTGCTTCGTCTTCTCCTCCCAAATCCATCAATTCCGGGACCTCCATCTGCATCCGGAAGGCCAGTTCGTAGTTTTCCATCCGAACCGACAATTCATCGTGCTCCGGATGACGCCCCCGGTGAACTTCATTGAGCTTCTGAAGCACGTCCAGACTCTGCCGCTGATGATATCGGCTCAATCCAGGAGGAGGTTCCATATTCAGGATCGGGGACCCTATCGGTCTGAGCGGGGTACCCTGGTAATGCGCCGGAAGGAAGCCATTGGACCAATTGGCCGCCCCCCCTTGTGGATAAGCTACTTCCGGCAGGACTACAAATGCGGGAATGTTCTGATTCATCGAGCCAAGTCCATAGGTTATCCAGGAACCAAGAGCCGGATCGCCTCCGAATCTGTTACCAGTGTTCATATGGTATTGAGCGGTAGGATGATTAACGGATTCGGCCTGGCACCCTCTGTAGAAACAGATCTCATCCGCCGCGTTCGCCAAATGAATAAACCGGTCGCACATATCCACTCCGGACTTGCCAACTTTTCTAAATCCAAACGGACTTTGAACGATGTAACGCTCACCTGAAGACATGGCTGAAAAGTTCTCTCCCTCACGGACGAACTTCTTGAGGTGGAAACGGGCAAGATCAGGTTTGGGATCAAATGTGTCAACCTGGCTGGGACCCCCTTCCATCATAAGGAAAATGCATGCCTTGGCCTTTGGGATTATCTCCGGCAGCTTAGAAGCCAACGGATCCCGAGGCTTAGGGACTGCCGAAGGCCGAGACGGTTGAAGGGAGTCACATGCAATCAAACTATTCAAAGCCATACCGCCAAGCCCGGTTCCCAAGCCATAAATAAACTCACGCCGGTTTATTGGTAGATATTCAGTAGACATATATGAACTCATTGGTGTTGAACAGAATCACCAGATAGTCTGCCAAAGCCCGGGTCTCTTCATCCACTTCCCAGGACTTGAGATCGGCCTGGTAATTCTGGTAGACGTGCAACCTTTCAATGTACCTGAAATTTTCACCGGTCATTTCTTCGAACATTTCCCGTTCCACCCGGTCCGGATATTCAATCCGTGGCGCAGGAGTCTCTCGATGATACTCTTTCATAGAAGCCAAAAACTGGGTTGCCTCCCTGACCTCATCTTTAGTGGGTGCCCGATTGAACACCCGCTCATAGACCTGACGTACACGTTGATCAAGGGCGGTCGTCTCTAAACAGATCTCATTGGCCAGGGCTATGCTCCGGTCTCGCACCTGGCTACTATTGAACAACATAAAAACCTGTGGAGTAACGGCTGATGAGGTCCGTTTTTCACAGGATAGCTCTGAACCCGGGCGATTAAACACCTCCATCAAGGGATCAGACAACCCCCGTAGCCTTTGAGCGTAGATCGTTCTTCGGTTTCTCTCTCTCGGGGTTGCGGATGGTTGATATGCAGGGGCTACCGAACCCATGATATGCCGGGGTTGCAAGGCCTGCTCCAGATTGATCTCCGGACGTACCGGGAGGCCGCCTATTTCGGGATTCAATTCCCCTGACAATTGCAGCATCGCGTCACGAATTTCCTCGGCCTCCAATCTCCTGGGTGTGAACATTGCCAGGTATTTATTTTCCGGATCATTTACCAGCAATTGCTCCATTTGCGGATGTTGCGTGCTCCGTTGGTAAGCCTCCGAGCTCATAATCAGCCGATGCAATTCTTTCATCGACCAACCATTTTCCACAAAGTACCCGGCCATCCAATCAAGCATTTCCGGATGGGTCGGACGCTTGCCAGTGACCCCGAAGTTATTGGTATTCTCCGCAATCCCCTTACCAAAGTGGTATTGCCAAACCCGATTTACAATGGACCTGGCGGTTAGGGGATTATCAGGGTGGATTACCCAGCGGGCAAACTTCAAACGACGACCAGCAGGCCCCGAACCAAACCTGGCATCCAGACTTCGTCCAGCCGAGTCCTGTAGCGAGGCTAAGGCACTCAGTATCCCGGGGGCAACCTCTTCATCCGGGGCGTAGACCGACCCACCCTTTAACACAAAGGTACTGGCAATGTCTCCTTCCAGGTTCGGAGGCATCGGCATCGGTCGATGGCTGTTCATGACCCTGACTGGTCCATTGTATACCGAGAACGCGAGTTGTTCAAATACTTCCTTCTCCCGGGCTAATCGTTGACCTCTTTTGCTAAGCAATTTCCGATAACCCAGGTCTTGATGGGTTAGACCATAATAACGGGGCGGCTGTTGGTCGTCATGTAATTTTCTTCGCTGGTTTATGGGTAAATAATTCATGCCCCGGTTAGCATACCAGCGTTTGGCGTTTTCCTGTTCCTTCGCTTCAATTAAGGCTTGGGCCCTTTCAGTTTCTTTAATAAAGCCAACGATTTTCTCTTTTTCCAGGTCCAGCCGAGCTACATTTTCGGCAGGTAAGTAAGAGGCCGTTCGATTGGCAAACTGGGTAGTGGCAAAAACTGCCTGGACTTTGTAGTAGTCGACGGTGGGTATCGGATCATACTTGTGATCATGACAGCGAGCGCACCGCAGTGGCTGAGAAAGGAAAACCTCGCCCACATTGTTAGTAACATCATCCAAAAAGAATTGCCGTGTCTCCGCAGCCACGCTCATCCCTGTGTGCTCCCATGGGCCCATGCGCAAATAACCGGTAGCAATTAACATTTCGGGATCGTCGCCATTCAACTCGTCTCCGGCAATCTGTTCTACCACAAAGCGATCATAGGGTTTATCTTCATTAAAGGAGCGTACGACATAATCCCGATATCTCCAGGCGTTAGGCCGGGAGTAGTCGTTAGAGAATCCATCGGAATCGGCGTATCTCACCACGTCAAGCCAATGCCTTGCCCATTGCTCCCCGTAATGTAGACTTGCCAGCAATCTATCCACAACCTCTTCAAATGCATCAGGAGAACTATCCAGCTCAAAATCTTCAATCTCAGCCTTAGTCGGTGGGAGCCCAATTAGGTCAAAGGTTCCCCGCCGGAGCAAATCTACTTTTTCGGCCGGTGGAGCAGGCACCAGACCGTATTCAATGAGGCGGGATTGTACAAAAGCGTCTATAGGGTTGGCTGTGGAATCATAGTTAAGGGCTTCCCATGGGATTGGTTGCTTCTTAACCGGGAAAAATGCCCATATCTCGGCCGGATAATAAGTCCTTCGACCCCAGCTTTCGGTTTGGGCGGAGTCGGTGGAAACCTGGATTTTACCTTTGTAATCCCAACCGCCAGCGGCCAACAGTTCCATCCTGAGCGTTTGATCGGGCCAAGGTGCGCCACCCTGGATCCACTGGCGGAGCAGGTTGAGCTCTTCCTTGTCCAGTTTATCATTTTCTTTGGGAGGCATTTTAAAGTCGTCATTATCCCGGATGGCTGCCATATAAATGCGGCTTTTTGCCGGCAATCCCGGGATAAGAGCTGGTTTCCCGGACTCCCCTCCTGCCAGCATTCCCTTTAAAGTTCGCATATCGAATTCTCCTTCTAACTCCTCTCCGCCGCCGTGACAGCTGAAACAGCGGGATTCAAGCAAAGGATAGACCTGGAACGCAAAGAGTTTTTCTGCATCCAGATTTTGGGCCGATTGGGGTTGTTGCTCATTGCATCCTAAGGCTCCTATCCACAGGGCCAATAGCCAAACGGCGTAATTCTTAAGGCCTTGTACACGGTTTGATCTGATGGTGTTCAAGTGTCTCTTGTGAGAATGTTCATTTTCATACAAATATCCGGAGTAATTGGCAATTGCGCAATTAGCTGCCTTGCTAGTTTAACTTAGATACCAGTTTTTTGTGGCTTTTGTGGGTCGGTAAGAAGTCATCACAAGCTGATTATTGATCGCATGATGATTAATTCCATGGGGCACTTTCGACTCGATTGTAAAACTTATTACAATTATACCGGATTCGGAGGCTTTGAAGCCCTATTTGAAGGATCAATTTTGGCGCGGACGCTTTTGAAGCATGGCAGAAATTGTATTCCAAGATTGGGTTGTTGAACCATGGATTCGGTTTCGAGGCTAAATTGTGGGAGTGGATGGATAAGAGGGCTCTCCAAATAAAGGAAAAGTTGAAATTGGGGTACGGCACCGTATCCGAAAAGGAAGGCTTCGGCGTATCAAACCAAACTTGCCGCCATCTGACCGAAAAGGGGCTCCTCGCCGCACCAGACATCAGGGTCACTGCCTGGACTTTGATGGAGTAAGAGGCCTCAACCCCGCATTCTCAGGAAAAGTGGCTCGAATTTCAAGGTGTGATTGACGATCGGGAAGATGGACAGGTTTGGGAATGGGAATATCTCAAAGACTAAGAACCAAACCACCCGATAGTGGAGCAAAACTTAAAAACGGAAGGTCAATTATAGGAAATTCGAACTGAAAAGTAAGGTCAAAGAATTTGGCTGGCTAAGATGTGATTCAGTTCGCCCCTTGGCTTCCGGATTCGATGCAGTTAATATCCTATTCCCCTGATAAAGGCACCGCAAGGAGTACATCTACACGGGCTACATCGTTGCTTTTTCGCTAAATTAGTCGGGAATAGAAATTCGTGGCCGAAATAATGAACGTGGGCTATTAGAAAATTCAAATAACAAAGAGATATGAACCAAGACGTCTTGCAGTCAAGAAAAAAAAATCGCCGGACATTCATAAAGGAAACTGGGATAGCCGTGTTGGGAAGTTCGGTGGCTTTCAATATTGCATCAGTAAAACCGCGATTCCAAAGAAATGAGAAAACTTTAAAGGTGGGGTTGATTGGATGCGGAAGTAGAGGTACCGGGGCCGCCAGCCAAGCATTAAGTGCTGATCCGGATGTTATACTATTCGCTATGGCCGATATTTTCCCGGACCGTCTTGAGCAGTCATACAATGCTATACTTAATACCCATCCTACCAAAGTAGCTGTAGATGCTGATCACAAATTCCTGGGGTTCGATGCGTACAAGAAAGTAATGGCTGCTGATGTGGATGTGGTGCTACTGGCCACACCTCCCTCCTTCCGGCCGGATCACCTGGTGGCGGCCGTTAACACAGGCAAGCACATCTTTGCAGAAAAGCCAGTTGCTGTCGATGCTCCCGGTATTCGTAAGGTTCTGGAGGCGGCGAGAAAAGCCCAGACCAAAAATCTATCGATAGTCTCAGGGTTCTGCTTTCGTTACGATTCTCCCAAAAGGGCCACATTTGGAAAGGTGCTCGATGGGGACATAGGAGAAATAGCATCCGTTTCTTCCAGGCGGTACGGGGGCGAGCTTTGGTACAAACCGCGTCAGCCAAGATGGGGCGAAATGGAATACCAAATGCGCAACTGGTATTACTACGACTGGCTTTCGGGTGATTTCATTGTGGAGATGGCTGTTCACAGCCTGGACATGATGGCTTGGGCAATGGGAGACAGAATGCCCACAAGGGCTATCGGAACCGGAGGAAGGCAGGTAAGAACAGATGATATTTACGGCAACATCTACGATCATTTTGCCATTGAATTTGAATACGAAAACGGAACCAAAGGATACCATTTTTGCCGTCAACAGAATGGATGCTCAGATAGCAATATCGTGGATGTGATCGGCTCCAACGGAACAGCGCACGTAAACCAAAGTCGTGGCCTCCACCAGGTCTCGGGAAAGACCAAATGGAAGTTCGAGGGGGAAACGAATAACATGTATCAAGCCGAGCACGATGAGCTTTTTGCCTCCATAAGAAATGGGCGACCAATAAATGATGGCCAATGGATGGCCAACAGCAGCATGATGGGAATTCTGGGCAGAATGGTTGCCTACAGTGGCCAGGCTATCAGTTGGGACGAGGCTCTAAACTCCGACCAGGCTTTAGGTCCAAAGGCCGATCAATTCAGTTGGGAGCTAAATTGGCCCAGTCCAGGAGCCGCCATTCCGGGCAAGACCGGGGTCCTATGACAGCCTTCAATAGGCCGGGCGTTCGGCGTGAGAGGATTCGGAAAACGACCATTATCAGCCAACTGGTAATAGTTTTTACTGTGGCCACGACTATTACTGCCATTGCTCAGAATGCTTCATTTAGTTTTCAATTTGGCGTTTCCGGTAGTTGGGAAGGTCGAATAGCTGACAATGTAGAGAATTATGTCCCCTTAAATTGGCAAAACGTAAATACTGACCATGATACGTGGTATACCAAGGATGAGATCCTGGTGTGTCTGGGCAATCCAATTGGGGTACTAAGATCGCAAAAACAATATGAGAATTTCCTTCTGCATGTGGAATGGAAGCATATGGAACCGGGAGGCAACTCAGGGATCTTTGTATGGAGCAACGCCGAGCCAGGAGAGAATCGATTGCCCGACGGAGTGGAAGTCCAGATGTTGGAGCTGGATTGGGTTAATCAGAACCTACGGGACGGAGAGAAACCTCCCATTGCCTATGTTCACGGCGAACTCTTCGGAGTGGGAGGAGTGAACACCATCCCGGACAATCCAAGAGGGGAACGTAGTAAATCAATTGAGAATCGGTGCCTGGGGCTGGGCGAATGGAATACCTATGATATGGTCTGTTTGGACGGCGTAATAAAACTTTCCGTAAATGGCAAATTCGTCAATGGTATTAGCCGGTCAACCCAAAAGAAGGGGTATGTATGCCTGGAATCCGAAGGGGCGGAGATTCATTTTCGCAACATAACGATCGTCGAGTTATCGCCAGGGATAACCTCCGGCGAGCAGACTGCCCCACTGCTCGATTAACGTGGTGGGTTTCAGCAATATACAAATCAGATGAACAATAAAATTAGAGTTTTCCTTGCTACCAGCCTGGTATTACTTACCAATGGGTTATTGAAGGGGCAATCCCAGTACCCACCTCAAATGGAAAATGCCAAAGTAGAGATCTACAAGATCATTAATGATATTGAACTAAAGCTGTGGATCTTTGATCCTCCAGGGCATGGCCGGGATGCAAAGAGTCCGGCTATCGTATTTTTCTTCGGGGGCGGATGGCGACAAGGTAGTCCTGGGCAGTTCCAAAGACATTGCGAGTATCTCGCGTCCAGGGGAATGGTAGCCATGGCTGCCGATTATCGGGTTTCCGGGCGGCATGGAGTTAACCCCAGCCAGTGTGTTTCGGATGCTAAATCTGCGATTCGGTGGATCAAGGAGCATTCCACCGATCTTGGCATTGACCCGGGGCGCCTTGTGGCTGCCGGCGGGTCAGCCGGAGGGCACCTAGCAGCCGCGACAGCCACTCTACCGGATTTTGAGGAGCCAGATGAAGACTTGACTATCAGTTCCAGGCCAAGCGCCCTGGTACTTTTTAATCCTGCTGTGGTTCTGGACAACATAAAAGGGCAATACACACCGCCGCCGGGAAACCTGAGCAATTTATTATCCGGATTTGAAGCTGAATTGTCTACGATTTCTCCCTATCACCATATTGATGATGACGTCGGGCCCACAATCATCTTTCATGGCACAACTGACACCACTGTGCCCTTTCAGACGGTGCAGTTGTTCGCTCAGAGAATGCAGGCCCTGGGCAATTCATGCACTTTGGTAGGATATGAAGGTTCGAACCACGCGTTTTTCAATTATGGACGGGAGAGCAACGCCCCCTACATCGATACGGTTCACCGGATGGATGAATTTTTAGTTTCGATCGGATATCTGTTGTCGCCTCCAATAGTTGTTGTGGATTGAAATCATTGGCTTAACACGATCGATTTATAGAAACCAGAGAATACAGGAAAGTTGATTGTCGGTAGATGTTAATATTCCGCTACTGGGATTCGATCCTTTGATAAAAAAGCTTTCCTCGTTAAATTGAATTTGAAAGAGTATTAATGAAAGCGCATGGCTAAGAAGCAGTCCTCCACCTCTGGACACGAGTTGGATAACAAAACCTATGAGAAAATCCTGGCCAAATTGCACATTGAATTAGTTAAGCTTCAAGAGTGGATCAAGCGGGAAGGTATTAAAGTTGCTGTCATTTTCGAAGGGAGGGACGCCTCAGGAAAGGGCAGCGCAATCAAAAGGATCACGGAGACTCTAAACCCCAGAGTGTGCAGGGTAGTAGCACTTGGAGTTCCAACTGAGCGAGAAAAAAGTCAGTGGTATTTTCAAAGATACGTGAAACACTTACCCGCTGGCGGCGAAATGGTCTTGTTTGATCGCAGCTGGTATAACCGGGCGGGTGTGGAGTATGTAATGGGGTTTTGTACGGACGAAGAGTACCAGGAGTTTCTGCGGTCGTGCCCCGAATTCGAGCGAATGTTAATGCGTTCCGACATCATACTGATAAAATATTGGTTTTCAGTAAATGATGAAGAACAAGAAAAGCGCTTTACCGAAAGAATAAGAAACCCGGTGAAACGCTGGAAATTCAGTCCCATGGATTTGGAATCAAGGGAGAAATGGCTTGAATACTCAAAAGCCAAGGATGCCATGTTCGCCCATACCGACACCAAACAGGTACCCTGGTACGTGGTAATGGCAGATGATAAAAAAAGAGCTCGGCTGAACTGCATCCACCATCTACTGAGCCTGGTTCCGTACCAGGAAGTGAAACAGTCAAAAGTGAAGCTGAAGCCACTGCCAGACGGGAAAGCTTACGAACGGCCCCCTCTGGACTACCAGTCGTTTGTTCCGGAGGTGTACTAGCGATTCTTATCTGAGTTCACGATCTACTTAGTCTGTTGAATAAGGCTAAGTGGCTAACACTTGCCAAAGTCTCTGCCTGATGCTCCTCCAGGAAAAATGAGCTATCGGAAAGCCCAAGAACATCGATTGCCATGCGATAGAGGTGATTAATGGATTTGCCCCCACAAAATACAATTGAACCTGGATCCTCTATTTCTTTGAATTCAGTACCGATCAGCAGCCCGCTCAGAAAATAATAATTCTGCCCAGGATCGTATTTTCCAAAAAGCTGGGAGGTTCTAACCTTGAACAGACTGTTGGAGAGTCTGGAAGTTTGGGCTAAGGTTACTCCATCGCGGAAAGCGGTTTGCTGATCACTAGAAATTGGCAGGGACGGCCTTTGAACAGACTCCTTTAGTACCGAGTTTTCCTTGATTACCTCAAATAGTTCACCGGTCATAAAGGTGGTGAATCCTTCTATTTTGTTATCCCTGGTGGTTACATGCTTGGAGTGTGTGCCCGGTAGGATTATTAGAGCGTTTGAAACGTCGAACTGATTCAATTGGGCCAAGCCAATGATCTGGGTCTCCTCACCGCGAAGTACGTCGTCATTGTGTCGAAGGCCTGAAATCAATCTCACTGAATGTGCCGCGCTGGAAGAAGCTATAGTATGGACAAAAAGACCCTCTCCATCCAAGGAGCAGGGCGTTTCCGAATAGGGAAGTTCCACGATTCCAATGGAGGATGAGGCCATCCCAGAGATGATGATCGGAGTTTTCGCCAGGTTCGCCTCCGGCCGATCGAATTCTAGAATGACCGAGTCCAGATGGTTAAGAAAAAAAGTCTCACGGTCTTGATCCGTATTTTCTCGCCATCTGTCATATACTTTTGAGACTCCCGCGTCGTTGGCGAGGTGGTCCAGGATATCTCCGGTTGTGCCATGCATAAGGCTTAACCTGAGGTTGCTCGTTCCCCAATCGCAACCGATGAGATTCCCATCCATACCCACAAAATTCTTAATCCATAAACAAAATCAAAACGGTGCTGATGGTAATTGCCCAGGACTTGATCGCCCAGTAAGGAAGCCAAGGTGCTTGCTCAGGAGAACGTATATGTGAAGTTCATACTAATTGGGGACGCTGAAAGGGCTGTAAGGACGGTCACCAAGAGTCATATGTGCGACCAGGATGTGCCCGTGATGGATAAGAAGAATCTATATCTGATTCTATTGGAGATGTCAATTCCCCTCCTCCTGTCTCCTTAATAAAAAATGAGATATTATTTACGCGGCTCTATATTCTGATTTACTCTAAATAGATTACTAGGATCATACTTTGTTTTAATTTCTACTAAACAATCGTAATTGTGTTTGTAACTGGCTTTTACCCGTTCATGTCCTTCATCCATCATAAAGTTTGAATATGCACCACCTGAGGAATAAGGATGTACAGCATCCCAATAAGATTTGCACCAATTCGTAATTTTCTCCGCATTTGCAGCATCCGGGTCCACACCTACAATCACTCCTGCATATTTAGCATCTCGATATGCCCAAGGTGTTTCGTTCTTACCAACTCTTGCCGCAGCACCACTTATTGGGTACAAATGCATTTGAGAAAGAGGTGTAGGGATACTTGAACCAAATTTTAAATGCTGGGATCTAACTTCTGCCCCTAACTCATTAAAAAAGTCAGCTCTCCAGTACCATTGCAAACCGGGAGGCATCATACCATCAAAAAGTGTTTGTACAGATGGGTAAGGCATCTCACCAACATGTTCAAACAAGGGATTCATGGCATGTATTGGTTTAAATACTTCATCTGCCTTTGTTAAATCGCCTGTGTAACACCAAACAATACCACAAAACTGTTTATTGTGAAGATGTTCAGGGAAAGGAGGTCCCGGAATTACCATTGTTGCAATAAAACCATTTAAATCATCGGGGGCATCATGAATAAAATTATGATACCATTCCATTATTTCTTCCGTTTTTTCAATTGGCCATAAAGTTGGCCCGGCAAAAACAGAATTTACATCATGCGCTTGAAATTTAAATGAAGTAACAATGCCAAAGTTTCCACCACCCCCTCGAATTGCCCAAAACAAATCAGAATTTTGCTCTTCGTGCACAGTTACAAATGATCCATCTGCCAATACCATATCTGCTTCCAATAAGTTGTCGATAGTCAGTCCATATTTTCTTGATAAATGGCCAACGCCACCGCCCAATGTTAAACCCCCGACACCAGTGGTGGATATAATCCCTGCAGGTACTGCAAGTCCAAAAGGATGTGTAGCATGATCAACTTCGCCCCACACATTGCCTCCACCAACACTAACTGTTTCATTTGAAGTATCCACCTTCACAAATTTTATACCTGAAAGATCAATAACGAGACCGTCATCACATATACCCAGTCCTCCTCCATTATGACCACCGCCTCGTACCGCAACTAATAAGCTATTTTCTCTGCCATAATTTACGGCATGTATAACATCTGCAACATCCACGCATTTTGCAATCATCGCCGGGCTTTTATCAATCATTGCATTATACACTTTACGTGATTGATCATAGTTTTCATCTTGCGGCAGAATTAATTCTCCTCTTAGATTAATTTGGAAGTTTTCAATTTTTGATTCCATTGGATTAAGTTTTTTATTTCCACTACTTGGTTATAATTGCCTCCAACAATATAGTGTTTAATAGAAAGCTTGGGGAAACATATGTGATTAAGGTTGGTTAAAGGGATTTTTGCTCAGCAAAAGGATCCGCTGACGGATCAGCTCAGCCACTTTTGCCGGATGATTAGAGGCGAAGAAGCCCCGATTACCAGGGGAGAGGATGGACTTCGAACACTTGCAGCGACGTTAGCTGTACTGGAATCAGCGCGTAAACAAGTGCCTATCCAACTAAAATGAGTTCATTATTAACAGATAACAAAATGCAATCTTCAATGACAAAGCCGCTAAAAATAGGAAACTATCGCTGGCGAATATGTGCCCTGCTTTTCTTCGCTGCGACCATCAATTACCTCGACCGGCAGGTGTTGGGCATCCTGGCGCCCCATCTCCAGGAAATTATGAACTGGAGCGAGATTGACTACGGCAATATCGTAGCGGCTTTCTCGATCGCTTATGCAATTGGTATGGTAGGCATGGGAGCTTTTCTTGACTGGATAGGAGTCAGGAAGGGACTCAGTCTGTCCATGACGATCTGGAGTATAGCCGGCCTGGCACATGCGCTTGCATATTCTGTTTTTACTTTTGCCGCTGCCCGGTTTGCCCTGGGCATTGGAGAAGCTGGTAACTGGCCAGCGAATATCAAGACCGTGCAGCAATGGTTTCCGAAAAAAGAGCGGGCCCTGGCAATTGGCATTTTCAATGGTGGATCTAACATTGGTTCCATCCTTGCTCCCCTCATGGTGCCGGTGATTGCCGTCACATGGGGCTGGCAGTGGGCCTTCATTCTTACTGGCCTTATTGGTTTTGTCTGGTTGATCTTTTGGTTGGGAATTTATCGTAAACCACGAGAACATCCAAAACTTTCAACTGCTGAGTTGCAATACATTACCCAGGATGGTGAAGAGAAAGAGGAAAGAATCCCCTGGATTAAGGTTCTGCCTCACCGGGAAACAATCACCGTTTGTTTGCTGAAATTTGTAACCGACCCGGTCTGGTATTTTTTTGCTTATTGGTTGCCCAAATTTCTGTACGAAACTCATGGCATTTCACTTTTAGAATTGGGCCCGCCGCTGGTGACCATATTTCTCATATCTGACCTTGGGAGTATTGCGGGAGGTTGGCTTTCTTCGCATTTCATAAAGCAGGGCAAAAGCGTAGACTTTGCCCGGAAGACAACCATTCTCATTTTCGCATTTTGGGCGCTTCCGATCATATTTGCTTCACGTGTTGACAGTCTCTGGCTTGCTGTAGCGCTGATCAGCTTGGGAATGTCAGCCCATCAGGCCTGCTCGACCAACTTTTTCAGTATCATGTCCGATGTGGCTCCCAAAAACGCCGTAGCTTCGGTTACTGGACTGGCGGGCATGTCAGGAGCCGTTGGCGGAATGCTTGTCGCTGTGTTTGTCGGCTGGATCCTGGAAACGACCGGAAGCTACATTCTAATCTTTTATATCTTCAGCAGCATGTACCTGGTTGCCTGGATGATTCTCAAGATTGGCATTCCGAGAATCCAGCTCAAGCAGATGTAGATGGGAGGGGGATGTTGTTTGCCCAGATTGAAATACCAACTGGCCATCAACATATGCTATGGAGCTCTTGCGCAGGCCATGACCGATGCCGTCCCAATCCCAAAAAGATTGTCATATTCTTCCCGTGATAATTGGTATATACGTACAAGCGTAAATTGGTATTATAAAAAAGAGAACCTAGCGAAGTCAGGCTCCAGACTTGACTATGAATGAAGTAATGGGACGTTGGTACTATGAATGAAGAGAAAAGGGAACGTAGTTAATCCGTTACCCTCCAACATTTTCTATAAGTCACAAGAACTTTGGAATAAGCTTTATTGTATTCGTGCTGATTACTTCAAATTGAGAACAATTCTTGGCCCTTCGGTATATTTGAAAGGGTTTGGCTTTCCTACCATCCTTTTTCCAATACAGTTTTCTTTCCCATATTTCATCACTTAGCTTCTTGGTGGAAGCGGCTTGATTTTGTCGCTCCATCAAGACTATTTCCATGGCTTCATGTAATTTTAGTTTACCCGTTTCCGAGTAGAACTTATGAGCAAGTTTCTCACTTTTTGATTTGGGACTGACCGCTGGGCTAGGCTCTAACCGACCGCGCATTGGGGATATTTTTGTTAAAGCTATGAGAGTAACAAAGCTGATTGCAAAGCAATTAACACAAAACAACAAAGATCAGCAAACCGGCTTTGTTTCAATTCGTTAACATCCACCCTCCAGGTACATTTCCTCCCAATCTGCAAAACCTTCAAACGTAAATGATGATCAGTATAGTCTTTCGGATCTTACTTATATCGTTGGCAAACAGGTCTTCCATTACTCTACCTATTATTTAACCAATATCGAAAATAAGAACAAGAGGTAGGTGCAAGGAACTTTTATCTAGGATTCTCTTCCTAGGGGGATATTGGGTGGAAATCGTAACCTGGCTAACGACAATTCAGCCCAGTCCAGCAACAATTTCTCGGATACAAAATTTCTTCATGAACCAGGACCCGACAAAAAGGCTGACTAGGGGATGGTTTTTGTAAATTTGTTGAATGATAAAACCTTACTTTCAACTAAGTGAGAATGGGCAAAAGATCTTCAAGGAGATCATAAAACATTATAAGCCGGAAAGGGTGGATCTATTCGGGTTGACGGTATTGGCTCAGAGTTATGATCTATTCCAAGTCGCTAGTGGAAACCTGAAAACCTCAGACGGACCTAGAAGATCCAGCGCCTTAATGCAGATGGATAAGGCTGTGAATTGGATTGTTAAGCTCTCCCCCAAATGAGCTAAAATCATTTGAAAGCGCAATTGAGTTCAACCATGACAATAGTGTTTCGTTCATCTATATTGATGGTTGTACCCTTGGAGGAAATTGGAATTTAATAGGTTCGACCCTAACCCTGAATTTCCCTTATGATCCCTTTCAAACCAAAGCGCTCCTGGATACCCCTACTGTCACCGACTTTAGCGTGAAAGGCAATACCATGAACCTTAATTTCACCAATACCACCACAAGGGACTTAACCGGTAATGGTAGCGAAGAGACTCTGATAATTAACACTACTCTAATCCTAAACAAGGTTTAAAGTCAACCCCATACCCCACCTTGGCCGCTCTCAGAATTCCTATTTTGACTCAATTTGCAAGACCTGAAAATTTCTAGAATCCCGGTTGCGAAAGTCAATTAGGGTTCGGGTGAAGGGGTTGCTAGATTTGAATTCTGAGGGTTCAACCTATCCGCTCTCAATCTATAAACAGCTATGAAATACTCTAGAATTTCTTTTCTATTGTCAGTGTTCTCAGCTGCAATGCTGTATTCTTCCTGTTCGGAGGAAGACCCAGCGAAACCAAAATCAGGCTTTACTATGGATGGGCAATTTCACGAATTGTCCAATGGCTTCATCGCTCCTGATAACAGAGTGCGGCAGTGGGCGACTATTTTCTTGCATACTCCAGGGCTTGTTGGCGAGAATCGGGCGGGCATAATGGATTGGTCAGGCAGCGGTCACATAATAGATATCAGACTGTGGAATCCGGGCGAGGAAGTTATCCTGTCTCCAACTCCGGAAACCTATGAATTTTATGATCCTCCCCCTTTTCCTGATAATCGTGGTAACTTTCGGATGTGGATTCCTTTAGAATCTGGGGGACAATGGGCAAACATGATTGGGGGATCGATTTCGATTGGAAAGTCAGGTGATATTTATGGAATTGATTTCAACATAGACTTGGACAATGGAACAAATGTAACTGGCACTTACGAAGGTTCGTTAGTTCTTTTGGTCGACTGGTAGCCATTTACCTTCTCCGCAAGTCTCGGATTCTGCTTTAAGAATTTTACTAGCTTCTCAAGGTTATCAAATGTCACACTTGCCCACCCATCATATAATGAAATCTCAGAAACTCCGTGCACACTTTAGCGGTTAGTCCTCACGATCTTTTCCTTATCTTGTTTCCTCAAAATTGATCTTAATGAAACAAAGAAGCGTCTTTGTAAACTTCATTTCTTTTTTTACATGTGTTGAATCATTCGGTTGGATTCAGGAAGTTGAGAAACCCATTTCAACCCAACATGGGTTGGTGCAAGCGATCCACGATTTGTCAAAATAGAAAAGAAAGATACCACAAGAAAGTAGCTTCCAGAATTTCTACTTCTGATGAACCAGTTATGATTTGGTCCCACCGGTATATACCTACTAAATTATAATTATAGTACGTTTACCAGTTGTTAGCAGCAATGCGAAAGACATGACAAGTTGTTCGTCAAATCAACACTGTATTCAAAAAATAATTTTATAATTTAAACCCCGCTTTATGACAGAAAAACAGGCATTAATACTCGAAAATGAAGCGGGATTTAAAGCCGTGATCCAGTTTGCCACCACTGGTATATTAGTGGTAGGTGAGGACGGCCGCATTAAAATGGCCAACCCTAATGCCGAAAAGCTTTTCGGTTGCACCAAAGCGGAACTAACTGGGCAGGAGGTTGAGGTCTTGATCCACAAAGACTTGCGCGAAAAACACGTGGCGCACCGTGAAGGTTATTTTGAACAGCCCAAGTCCCGCACAATGGGACAGGGAATGGAACTTTATGCCCTTTAACCGTTCCACAATACCTCAAACCGAATACGAATTCAACGACCAGTCCCTGGTGTTTTATACCACCAGAAATCAATTTCGAATTCCGGATTACTTCAAAGCCGATTTGGCAGTTAATTTTGAGGGAAATCACAAGGTTAAAAAGCGAATTCACGGATCCTGGTCTTTGTTAATATATAATCTTACTGGGAGAGACAATGCTTATTCCGTATACTTCACGAGCCAGCGAACCGCCGTAGAGGGTTTTAAGCTCTCGGTCTTTAGTAATCCTATTCCAACCTTGACTTATAACTTCAGATTTCGATGATTACCAAGGTTTCTATAATGCAATTGGTTGTTCTGCTTCTCGTAGGAGGTTGCGTAGAACCCTTTTCGCCCGATTTTCCGGAAGTCTCTACCAGTCTGTTAGTGGTGGAAGGTGCAATTACAGATGCTGAAGGCCCTTATACTGTTCAGCTCTCAAGAAGTTTTGCGGTCTCATCCGGGAAGGTTACTCCCGCGTCAGGAGCAGATATAACAATTGAAGAGGAAAATGGCCCCACTGCCGTATTAACTGAAACATCACCGGGAATTTATGTCACCGATGGCATACGTGGTGGGGTCGGCAATAGGTATCGGCTCACATTTTCTGTGAATGGAAATCAGTACTCCAGTTCCTGGGAAACAATACGTAGGTCGCCGAAAATTGATAGCGTCTATTGGCGTCTGGCGGAGCAAGAGAATTCGGATCGCGAGGTTGAATCCGGAATACAATTCTTTGTCGCCTCTGATGGAAGTGAAACCGATATTCAATTCTACCGGTGGGTTTGGGATGAAACTTGGGAGATAAGTGTAAATCATGCAACCCTTTGGTACTATTTAGGGGACTTTGAGTTGGAGTTCATACCCGCAGATGAACAGCGAAATCTGTGCTGGGTTGACTTTTCACCCAGGACGATCAACGTATTCACTACCCGGGAATTGGGCCGAAATGTCGTTTCGGAGCATCCATTGTATTTCTCAGCCAACGATCAGGAAAGATTCACTCGCCGCTATAGTTTATTAGTCAGGCAATTTGCGTTGGAGGAGGAGGAATTTAACTTTTGGAAGAATCTTGAGGAGTCCAGTCAAGGATCAGCCGATTTATTCGAGAAACAGCCCGCTAGGGTGGTCGGAAATATTCAGAACCTGTCTAATCCCGACGAGGCAGTTCTTGGCTACTTTTCCGCCTCCGGGGTCTCGGAGCAGAGAGTTTTCATAAAATCAAGTGAGGTAACTCCCGAGTTTAGAAGAAGGCCCAGGTGTTCACTGGATTCTGTTAGCCGAAGTTTCCGTCACGACTTCCGGGTTTTTGAGAGATTACGATCCGGGGGGATATTCTATAGTTTCTGGTATACACCTCTTGGTGGGCAAATTCTCGGGAGCCTAATAACTACTTCCCGATGCTCGGATTGTGTTTTCAAGGGTGGCAATATTGAAAAGCCTGAGTTTTGGGATGATTAGGAACACCACTAAGATTGTCTTTGGACCATTATTGGCGCTGGCTGCGTCTATCCAAAGATCAACGTAAATTGGTATAATAAAAAAGAGAAACTACGCAAAGTCAGGCTCCAGACTTGACGGATGCTTGCCTAATAAGTTGGGATCTTCATTAGCTGACAAGATGCTGAATCACTATGAATGAAGTAAAGAAACGTGGTAATTGCCACGTAAAACAACACTTGTTTCTACTTCTGTTTTACCCAAAAGAAAAGGAGTCAAGCATTTCATACTTAACTCCTTGATTATCAACGTGGGCCCACCAGGACTCGAACCTGGGACCACCTGATTATGAGTCAGGTGCTCTAACCAACTGAGCTATGGGCCCCTCCATTGTGGAAGTTAAATGTTTAAAGATTAATGCGTAACGACTAAAAGCTCAAAGTTTAAAGTTTCTGATAGGCCTTGAACCGGAATGCAAAAGTAGTAAACTCTGCTCCGTTTGAGAAACGGAAAGGTGAAGATTGCCGGAAACCTCCGAGCCTTTATGATAGCAACGACTGAGGCCTTGATGAACCTCCGATTCTTCAGTTTTGTTCTTTAACTATAAAGAATTCTGATGAAACGCTTGTGGGTTGCCTCGTTGCTGTCTCTTTGGATAATACCAGCTGACTCCTCCGGCCAAATATCCGAAGAACCGGTTGATCGAGTAGTCACCCGGATGCTCTCTTCGATTAATCAAATAACCAGCCTTACTTATATGCTGAAAAATTCTGAAAGAGTGGAAGGGGAATTGGTATCAGCTGAGTTAAAGGTTAAGTATCACAGTCGTCCTAAGCGGTGTTATATTCAAATGATACAGCCCAACAAAGGTGCGGAACTCTTCTATCAGGAAGGGAACAATCAGAATCAAGCGGTCTACATCCCACCGGATTCCCTTTTTTTGCTCTCAATCTGGATCCCATGGGCTCCCATTTGAGGGATCAAAACCATCATACTTTGTTTGAGGCCGGATTCTCATATTTTGGGGAGATGGTTAACCAGACCTATGCCAAAGATAAGGACAGCTTCAAATACCTCGGTGAAACCACTTGGGACGGGCAGTCCTGTTATCGAATCGTGGTAGACTATGATGATTTTGGCGTAGTCGAATATACAGTAGGAAAGAACGAGACTACCAGGGATGTTGCCAAGCGACTTAACCTGAACGAATATAAAATTGTGGAACTAAACCCCCAGATCGAGGAGTTTGGGACCCTCGAGGAAGGAAGGACTATCGTAGTTCCGAATTGCTACGCTCTAAGAATGGAATTGACCATCGACCAAAAGAACTTTCTTCCCATTAAGCAAAAGATCTATGATGAATTGGGGCTGTTTGAAGTCTATGAGTTTCTTGATCTAAACTTGAATCCTTCAATTGAAGTATCCGAGTTTGATCTGAAAGAGAGCCGAAAATAATTTAAGTCCAGACGGTGAGGATCTTAGGGACGCCGCGGTCAATTGAAATTCAAGTACTTTGGCATTGCCTTAACAGTACCTGAGAATTTAGGTGATTCGGATTGCAACCAAAGCGACGACTCTCGCTTTAACTGTTCAAAATGTAGTGATCCTGAACCCAATGTGATGAGCTGATCACCAACTGCCGAAATCTTAAGAGCCACCTATAACGCGAGCCGTTCTTCCAATAAATAATAGTTTCAAAAAACGTTGTTTCAGCCGCTAACCCGGTTTGAATCTTGCCGTTGAAGCATGTTCTCAAAAATGGTAATTCTCCCCCGAAAATGCCCAAAATTAATTTGGCCATATATTTCCCTTGGAAACAAAAAAACGTTAAAATTGAAGGACTTAGTGATTACTAACCCTACTATCATGACCAGAACCAAATTATTCCCGGCGGTTTCTTTCCTGGTTGCATTTGCCCTTCTATTTTCGGCTTGCAGCTCAGGACAAAAAGAAAACGCACAAAATAAACAGGAATTCGATGAGGCCGAAGAACAAGCGGCTGAAGAGGACACTGCAGATGTCAAAGGTCGTATCAAGAGTATCCTGGCTCAATTGCCCCCTCCGTCGGAGGTTCCCTATCTTCTTCAAGCCACAGGAGCCGAATATGACCAAAGTATTGTGAATAATATTTCCGCCGCGGATAAATATAAATCAACTAGCGACAAGACGGCTCTGAATCTTGGGGTTTACGCCTCCGACATAGCTTACCTATCATCTTACAACCAGGTACAAGAAGCTCTGAACTTCATGAACAGCGCCAAGGCGCTCGGGGATGAACTGGGATTGAATACAGTTTTCAATCTTGAAACTCTAGACCGGTTTGAAAATAACCTGGGTGACAAGGACTCTCTAGGGTTAATCGTTAACGAAGTTGTTGAGGAATCTAACGACCAATTGACTGACAACGATCGAATCAAAACAGCCGCATTGATCCTCTCTGGTTCCTTTGTTGAAGGACTGTACCTGTCAACCTCAATTATAAACAACTACCCCAAGGACATTCTTCCAAAGGATTCCAGAAACATTATTCTTATTCCCCTTGTTCGGCTCATCCTTGACCAGGAAAAACCGTTAGGTAATATGATTCCATTCCTTCAGGAAGTGGAGCAGGATGCTGCCATAGAACAAATGACAAGCAGACTTCAGGGTTTGAAGGCAGAGTATGATAAGCTGAATATTGAAGAATCCATCCGCAACAACCGCGGTAACGAGCTGCTTTCCGATGAGAACATCAGCAACATCGCTCAACTAATAAGTGAGATCCGGTCAGACATTACAAGCTAACTCCCAACCAGTCAAAAACAGAAAAAGCATTGGAAATTCAGTGCTTTTTTCTTATTTGGCAATCCAAACTGATTTGATCGTTTAATCATCTCAATTCAGGGGAGGCACCAAAGATTAGGTTTCTATTATGGGTGAAGAGCTTCTCAAGGCAATTCTAGAGTTATTTGCTATTGTGGCCCGAGAGGATGGTTTCCATGAAGAGGAAAGAAACACCATCCATGAATTCCTCCAGGAAAATCTGAATGAGGATACTATACCTCAGTACATTTCTTTCGTAGATGGGTATCTAAAAGCAGGTTTGGAGAGTGATAGGGGCCATGACGGAATAGAACAAATCGACCGCAATAGTCAGCAATTAAATCAGGAGCTCACCCACCAACAAAAGTTGGTACTTATGCTGAAAATGATCGAGCTCATATACGCCGACGGAAGCATGTCCGAGCGAGAGGCGGAGCTCGTTAACCACATCGGCCAGTCCATAAGAATTATTCCCGGGGATGTAGAGCTTATTAAGGTTTTCGTCGCTCAAGCTTCGGTTTATGAATTGGATATCCGGGAGTTCCTTATTGTGGCTGGTGAAGAGAAGAGTGGCCTTTTGCAATCGAAGCAAATGCTCCATCCAGGTTTATCCGGAGAATTGGCATTTGTAAATATACCGGAATCGGAAACCTACTTCGTGAAGTACCTGGGCGACCAAACCTTATATCTTAATGGGATCCCTCTTAAGCCAGGAAGAGCCTCGGTATTTTCTACTGGCAGCACGATTAGGAGTCAGCGAATTCAGCCTCTTTATTACTCTGATGTTATAAGTCATTTCATCAAGATCGAGGACGACACCCAAATCTCCTTTCAGGCCAATAAGATTTCCTACGCTTTCAGTAATGGTAAGCTGGGTCTTAGAGGAATCGACGTTTCAGAAGAATCCGGTACCCTGGTTGGAATCATGGGCGGAAGCGGATCTGGAAAGTCCACCCTACTAAACGTGCTGAATGGAAACGAAAAACCGTCTTCCGGTCGGATACTGATCAATGGAGTGGACATTAACCAGGATAAGAAAGCTGTCCAGGGCGTTATCGGCTACGTGCCCCAGGATGATCTGCTCATGGAGGATCTGACTGTGTTCGAAAATCTTTTCTATGCTGCCAAATTGTGCTTCGGAGATTCTTCTCAGACTGAGATAGAAAAGTTGGTTGTGCAAACCTTGAAGAATTTGGGTTTGACCGAAATAAAAGATCTCAAGGTAGGGTCTCCACTTAAAAAGACTATCAGTGGCGGCCAGAGAAAGAGGGTCAACATCGGCCTCGAACTGCTTAGAGAACCGTCCGTTCTCTTCGTAGACGAACCTACTTCTGGTTTGTCCTCGCGGGATTCAGAGAACATAATGGACCTCCTTAAGGAACTGTCCCTGAAAGGAAAGTTGATATTCGTCGTTATTCATCAGCCTTCCTCCGATATCTTCAAGATGTTTGACAAGCTCATCATACTTGATGTTGGCGGGTATCAAATCTATTACGGCAACCCGGTGGAGGCTGAGTTCTACTTTAATCAAAGAGTCAATTTGCTTGAAAAGGATAGTGGGACCTGCATTGAGTGCGGAAATATTCGTCCGGAACAGGTATTTAATATTATTGAAACCAAGGTGGTCAATGAGTATGGTCGGCTTACCGATGATAGAAAGATATCTCCCAGTCGTTGGAATAAATTTTTCATGTCACACGGATCAGTACCCGAAGTAGGGACAGTAACAACTGCACCCAAAGTAACCTTAAATATTCCATCCAAAATAAACCAGCTAAGGATTTTTACTATGCGGGATGTATTGTCCAAGCTCAGCAATCAGCAGTACCTGCTCATAAATCTTTTGGAGCCTCCGCTTCTGGCGTTTATTCTGGCTTTCATTATTCGATATTTTCCCACAATCGAAGTCGACTCCAAGGAATACCTGTTCAGCAAGAATATTAATATTCCGGCCTATTTTTTTATCAGTATTATCGTCGCACTTTTCATGGGCCTGATGATAAGCGCTGAGGAGATAATCAAAGACCGTAAAATACTTAAAAGGGAATCCTTCCTGCACCTAAGCCGGTCAAGCTATTTGCTATCGAAAATTTTGATCATGTTCGGTTTTTCAGCCATTCAAACGTTCATGTTCGTTCTTATCGGAGATTACATTCTTGAAATAGATGGGATGAACATAACCTATTGGATGATTTTGTTCACTACCTCTTGCTTTGCCAATATTCTGGGGCTTAATGTTTCGGCCAGCTTCAATTCGGCAATAACCATTTATATTCTAATTCCTCTGCTGATCATTCCACAGCTCATGCTAAGCGGGGTGGTGGTTAGATTCGACAAGTTGAACCCGATTTTAACATCTCAACAAAATGTTCCACTTATTGGCGACATCATGGCCTCCAGATGGACCTTCGAAGCATCCATGGTAAGCCAGTTCAAAGAAAATGATTTCGAAAGGCTTTTTTACAGGTACGACCGGATCATGGCCAATTCTGATTACAAGAACATCTATTACCTGCCTCTCATTGCTTCCAGATTAGACTATTGCTTGCACAATCGGGACTCGGATGACCCGAAGATCCGCAAGCGGCTGAAGTATAATTTAGAATTGATTGGCAGCGAGTTAAGCAAGGAGCTTAAGGCAGTGGGCAAATCTGATTTCCCTCATGAAGCCTCATTTTCAATCGTGAAATTTGATTCAAGCGTATACTACGCTACCGTGCGCTTGATCAATACCCTTAATCAGTTTTATGTCAACAAATTCAAAACGGCGAACAAGGAAAAGGAAGAGCTGATGGACCAGATGAACGCTACCCCAGACTTACGGGTCGAATTTGATAAATTGAGAAGCGGTTATCAGAATGAAGGCATTGTAGCCTTTGTGAAAAATACAAACGACACCCATAGAATAGTCGAGGAGAATGGTAGACTAATTCGCAAGATCTTTCCGATTTACATGGACCCTGATCCATCTTTAAACCCGGTTGATTATCGAGCGCCGCTGTTCTCCCCGCAAAAAATTTTCTTGGGCTATACGTGGGACACACTTGTTTTTAATCTATTGGCAATATGGGTAATGTCATTGGTACTGGTTGTGACTCTTTATCTGGAGACTTTCCGAAAGATGGGCAATCTATTTGGTCGCAGTCTCAATTGAGTACCGGACGCAGAACTTATCGTAGCTAACCAAATCCGGATGTTTTTCGTACTTTCGAAGACCGTCTCAATTCTAATTCAGCCTTTTAGCATCGTAGTCCTGCTGTTGCTGTGTAGTGCGATCGTTAGGTCAGTTCGATTACGAAAGATCTTGTTCTGGAGCGGGCTAGGTCTGCTGATCTTCCTCAGCAACAGCTTTGTTAGTAGCGAGGTGATGCGGGCCTGGGAGATTGAAGCCACGCCATACCAGGAAGTCGGCAAGTACAATGTTGGCATTATCCTGACTGGAGTGACTGAAGCCAAACTGTACCCCGGAGATCGGGTTTACTTCGCCAAAGGCGCTGATCGCGTTATTCACGCATTTCAGCTGTACAAGCAAGGTCGGATAAGCAAAATATTAATAAGCGGGGGAACTGGAAGCCTTTTTTATGAGGGTCAATTGGAGGCTCTGAAGCTTAAAGAAGTTCTGAATTTGTTGGGAGTGCCCGACTCTGACCTGATCGTCGAATCAGATTCAAGAAATACCTATGAGAATGCGGTTTTCAGTTCCGAAATCATCAGGACAACATTCGCCGATCCGAAATGCCTTTTGATTACATCGGCTTATCACGTGAGACGGGCTCGCGCCTGCTTTCGGAAAACCGGCCTTCCCGTGGACGTCTTCAGTACCGATTTTCACACCGCGGAGAGGAAATACGGAGGCCTAATCGTGTTCAATTTAGGAGGAATTCGAAAATGGTCCATACTCTTCAAAGAGTGGGCGGGTTATCTGGCCTACGCTATGGTTGGGTATATTTGAGTATTGAGTAGAAAGTATTGATTGAGTATTGAGAACTATTTATTGAGGTACTGCCACACTGGGTCACTGTTTTACTGTTAACTGTTACTGTTGACTATTTACTGTTCCCTGATCACTGACAAACCGTGTATCCCTTGGCTTGCCAATTTGCAATGCCCCCTTCAAGGTTATAAACCAACTCGAAGCCCATCTCCACCATAGATTTCGAGGCGGCGCTACTTCGACCACCGGAGTGACAGAAAACGTAATAGGTTTTTTCCTTATCCAGCTTTGCTAGCTCGAGGTCAAAGGAATCGCTATAGTAGTCTAAATGAATTGAGCCCGGAATAAAGCCTTGATTAACCTCCTCAGCGGTACGAACATCCAGGATAACCTGATTATGAGTCAGGTTATCGACTACCTTCTGGAGATTTTCCGGAGAAATTAGCTTTTGGGCCTGTGTGTTGTTTTGACAGGAAAGGGCAAGTAAGAGAAGATTAAATGCAAAGAAGCGCATTAAATTGAGTTAAAAGTTGGGTAGCCCTGGAAAATCGGACATGTCCAATTTTACTGAAAACGGATCAGAGAGCTGATTTGTACTGCTTGTTGAATTCTTCCCAGGTCTTGTCCTTAAAATGATCGTCTCCAAAGAAACGAGCAATGCGCTCAAATTTCTCAACTTGTTGATATCCGGGGATTGGCTGAAGCACTTGCAGTTCCTCATCCATGAATACGACGGTTGGATAGCTAAGTTTATTATTCATTAGCGCAGCAGCCAATTCATGATAGCCTCTTCTGCCGCTAGCCACAAATTTATAAGTGTACTCCATGAATTCGATGTCCTCTTTACCCTCACCGTTTAATTTCACAGAATAGTAGGTTTCATTCATGTACTCAGCTACTTTCTCATTGCTAAACGTAGCCGCATCCATTTTCTTACACCAACCGCACCAGTCAGTATATACATCAATAAAGATCTTTTTGGGCTCAACCTTTGATTTCGCGATCGCCTCTTCAAAGGTCATCCAGTCGATTTGAGTCTTCTTTGCGGTTTTCTCGGGACCATCAAAACTCAGAAGGACTATCAATGAGCCCAACAGAATTGTGGTTAGAAATATCCGGGACTCCTTCATGCTATTGAGATTATGACGAAATATACCAAAATTACCATAGAATTCCCCTTGCCCGTATCAACAATCGTAATGGGATCACGGTTCAAGTATGTTTAAACAAAATTAATACGGTTTTTAGAAACATGGTAACCGATTACCTAACAATGTATGACTAGACAAGATGCCATGATCATCCTACAGAGCTTGACGCAAGGGGAGAGTTTGCTTAGACATGCCAGGAGCGTTGAGTTGGTGATGGAGGGTTATGCGCTAAAATTGGGCCAGGACCAAGAGGAATGGGCTATTACAGGCCTTCTCCATGACGCCGATTACGAGAAATATCCGGAGGAGCACCCCCAGGTCATAGTTGAAAAGCTTCGGGAATTGGGGGAAGAGAATGCAGCGTATGCTATCTCCGCCCACTATACTAAGTGGGGTGTTCCACAGCTTAGCCTTTTGGATAAGGCACTATTGGCCTGTGATGAACTAACTGGTTTCATAATCGCTTGCTGCCAGGTGAGGCCGGGAAAAATAACTGGTCTCAAAGCCAAATCGGTAATAAAAAAACTAAAACAAAAGAGTTTTGCGGCCAAAGTCGATCGGAACGAGGTTTACCAAGGGGCTCAAATGTTGGGCGTAAACCTGTCCGTACATATAGATTTCATAATTAGCGTCCTGGAGCGCAATAAGCAGGAGCTTGATATAATTGGGCAATAGGAAATCCTAAGAACCCATGACCCCTGACCCAATAAGCCGCCATGTTCAGTAATTGAACAATCTAATATCAACTTAGATTTCGGCAACCCCGGTCTTGTGGAGATTCAGTATCTTGGAAATGTAGGCATGATAATTGCCAATATATTCCTTTGAACGCACAAAGCCCATGGCCAAAAACACTTTTCGGCAGATAATTATCCTTATCGGCATTTTGGTAGCCCTGATCATCGGCTTGGGACTCTCCGGGCTACTTTCGCATGTGCCTTACGCCGCGGGGCCAGACTTAGGCTTTGATTATTTTCAGGTTTAATCCCTGTCGAGTATGCCTTAAACTTGTAAGGCTTGTCGTCTGCGATGCCACTAACCAATAGTCAGCACTCAGGTCGAAAAGAATGCGCATATGCTATATGCTCTTTTGCTCACCCACGCGCATTTAGCAAAGAACTTCCAAAGACCGAGGACACCACCATTTCTTTGCTTCAGATCACCAAACAAACCCGATCTCCAGTTTTGAATTTGTTCATAGCTGGTGTTGGCCCGAGGTTCACCCAATGATAGGGAAATCCCGTTTGGATGAAATCTAAATGCCAATTTTCGCGTTTCATATTCATAAGGCGGCTGGATTAGAACAATTCGGGTAGTGAATGCGTCAAACCAATAAAAGTTATTATGAGATCGATTTTCATTTTATTGCCGATTTTTGGGATTTTTGCTTCAACATCCGAATCTAGTGGTCAATTTTTGAAGGATATAAAGAAGGTCCAAAGCGTTTTTAAAACCGACACAAACTACTCCCAGCAGGAGGCCGGTGAAGGAATAAAAGAGGCACTGATCAAAGGGATCACAAAGGGTGTTGGCCAAGTTTCGCAATTGGATGGCTATTTCGGAAACCCAAAAATCAAGATCCCCATTCCTAAGGACGCCCAGATAGTGGAAACCCAATTAAGAAATATGGGTCTGGGAAATGAGGTGGACAAGGCGATCTTGTCCATAAACCGAGCAGCCGAAGATGCTGCCCAGGAAGCCAAGCCAATTTTCATTGCGGCTATAAAGTCATTATCATTCAAAGACGCTATCAATATTGTGACCGGCGAGCAAAATGCCGCCACTCAGTATCTTCAGAGCACTACCTCAGAACCTTTGACTCAAAAGTTTGAGCCGATCATAGAGGCCTCCCTCGAAAAAGTGAATGCACTAAGTATTGGGGGGACCTCATTGGCACTTACAATAAGATACCCCTGGTACAGGATGTTAACCCTGATTTAACCGATTATGTTACTCAAAAGGCCCTGGAGGGATTGTTCTTTATGATTGCCAAAGAGGAAAAATCCATCCGTGAGGACCCTTTGGCTCGCACGTCCGAATTATTGCGCAAGATCTTTGGCTAGCACCAGATGGTAGAAGCACGCACCAGCTCATCGTCGTTTTGATTGACAATCTGGTGTAAATACTGGTTCTTATCCCTCTGGCCGCTCCGTGAGATTATCCCATCCCCCAGAATACTCTCAGCCTTGAAGACAATATCAAGTCGGCTTAAGCGATGCGTTTCCAGATAATCCTGGGGCAATGATTCAACTAACCACTGAAAATAAGAGATGTTGTTGGCATGCCCGTTTAAATCGGTCTCCAAGAGTCTAACCTGAAAACGTCTTTCGGGCTGATACTCGGCAAGTTTTTCAATGCTCCCTCTGGGCCGAACCGGTGAGCTTATACGACTATCCACCTTTTCAGAAATGAATTTCGGCACCCTCACCCATTTTCTGAGCTTGGTGTTAAATACGAGCCAGGAACTTCGAACCTTTCCGATTATTTTGTTGCCAATTCTCAACTTGAAATCCCTGAAAACGAAAAGACGCTCTATTCCTGAGGGCCAGGTTTCAATGGTCAAAGTATCTCCATGCAACGGGAGACCGTCTAAATCAATTTTCATACGAACCAAAACCCACGTTAAATTCTCTTTCAATAATTGATCGATGGATACCCCCAGGTCATTGGCATGGTTCCAAGCGATCTCCTGGAGAAGGCAAACCAAGGCCGGGATCGTCAGTTGTCGATTATTGTCAACCTCATTGACCCTTATAATAAAGTGTTCAATTCGGGGCTCCATTCATCCAAGAATGATTTATATGGATTCGAAATCCGTATTTTGAGAAATGCGAATTGGCCTGATTTCAGATACTCATGGTTTTGTTGATCCCAAAATAAGAAAATACTTTGTTGACTGTGACGAAATATGGCACGGCGGGGATATCGGAACCCTTGCCGTAGCCGAGGAATTGGAGCAGGTGAAACCGCTCCAGGCAGTTTATGGCAACATTGACGGTCCTGAAATTCGCAACCGATTCAGGAAAGAATTATTTCTGGAGAGGGAGGGATTTAAAGTTCTGCTTACCCATATAGCGGGTGCTCCCCCGGGATATACGGCAAGGGCCAGGCAGTTAATTTCGAAATGGAAGCCAGAAATATTGGTCTGCGGTCACTCGCACATCCTGAAGATCCAATCGGATCCCAAAATGGAAATTCTTTATATTAATCCCGGTGCAGCAGGAAGACAGGGATTTCACCTCATTCGGACCTTAGTCCGCTTCGATTTGGTCCATCACAAAATCCGCGCGCTGAAGGTTATTGAACTTGGAAAAAGGGCAAGCTCGGGCTGAAACTACTGGTCTCCTTTTTTGGCGGTTGGCGGTTTGGTGGCTGGCTTTTTTGGTGTGACTTTTTTGGTTGACTCCGTCTTGACCGTAGTCTTCTTGGCTGCGGGCTTTTTGGCAGCCGGTTTTTTGACAACTGGCTGGGCTTTACTTACCGGTTTTTTTTCCGCCGCTACTTTGGTCTTGCCCTGAGCAGTAGTAAGTGTTGCCTCATTAACCTCCGGTCGCTTTTCTACAGGCTTATTCTCGGGCGCCGCTTTGGCCTTACTAGCAGAGCCTTTTTTGGCCTGTTCAAACTCCTCCTTGATCTTTTCCACATCCACATTCTTCAAAACCGGCTTGGAATTCAGGAATTTAACTTTCGCCGACCGGTTATTGAATTTGGTCCGGTTGGTCCTTGTTTTTCTTTTTAATCTCGTAACTGCCATCACCATGAATTTTAGGGAGCCGCAAATTTAAACCTAATAGGGTAATTTACCGATGATTTAAAAAAATTCTTCGTGGTCAAAACGGATTTAGCCTTCCCCTCCATGCCCGCATTTTTTTGTAGTTTTGCCAAAATTTGCAGAACCGGAAATGAGCGTTCAAAAGCCGACACTACCTAAAGGGACCAGGGATTTTAGCCCACTTAAAATGGTGCGGCGAAACTTCATATTTGAAACGATGAAGACGATCTTCAGGCGATACGGTTTTCAGCCGCTCGAAACCCCGGCTTTAGAAAATCTTTCGGTGCTTACCGGAAAGTACGGAGAAGAAGGTGATCAGTTGATCTTTAAAATCCTGAATTCCGGAGATTTTCTCTCTGGGAGGCTGTCTGCGGACCTGAAAATCGATTCTAAATCGCTGGCTCCAAAAATATCTAGCAAGGGGCTTCGCTATGATCTGACGGTGCCCTTGGCCAGGTATGTAGTTGCCAACCGAGGCGAGCTTACTCTACCCTTTAAGCGTTACCAAATACAACCTGTTTGGAGAGCAGATAGGCCCCAAAAAGGTCGATATAGGGAGTTTGTTCAATGCGACGTAGACATAGTGGGCACCAAATCTCTGTTTTGTGATGCCGAATTGATCCAAATGACTTCCAAGATCATGGATGGACTTCGCATTACTGATTATACCGTCAAGGTCAACAGCCGAAAGATCCTTACGGGCATCAACGAAGTGGCCGGAATAGAGGGCCGGGAAAATGAACTATTTGTGGCAATTGACAAACTGGACAAGATTGGCAAAACCGGCGTAATAGAGGAATTAAAAGGCAAGGGGTGGGCCAAGGCCTTGAATGGACTTGGGTCTTTTTTTGAAAACCGTGCATCCCAGGCTCAGATGACTTTTCTAAAACAGAAATTGTCAGACAGCGAGATCGGCCGACAGGGACTCAAAGAGATTCTGGCGATCCTGAATTACCTGGAGAACCTGGATGTTGAGGCTATGACCCATGTGGAGTTCGATCCAATGCTGGCCCGGGGCCTATCATATTATACCGGTGCGATCTTTGAGGTCAAGGCAACTGCGGTGAAAATCGGCAGCATAAGCGGAGGAGGCCGATATGATGATCTTACCGGGGCATTCGGTCTACCCGGGATCCCGGCGGTGGGAATTTCTTTTGGGATCGACCGGATCTATGATGTTATGGAAGAATTAAATTTGTTCCCTCTGGACAAATTAGCCTCCACCAGAATCTTGGTGGCAAGTTTTGATGTGCAGTCAGAGCTTTTCGCTCTGGAAGTATTGAATCGCCTTCGATCTGCCGGTATAAGCAGCGAGTTGTTTCCCGAACGGGTGAATATCAAGCGGCAACTGGCCTATGCCAACAAGAAGTCCATTCCCTATGTAATCCTGATCGGTTCGGAGGAAATGAAAACAGGGGAACCGACCCTCAAGAATATGAAAACAGGAACTCAACAGTCCCTGTCAATTGAAAAGATTGTGGAAGAAGTTGCGTAAAACTGAATGTCATCTGAACATTTAATTGCCGAGGCTAAACTTACCCTCGACGGAATTCAGGATATCCTTGCTGGCAACAAGCGATTGGCCCTGACCGAGAACGTCAAGGCGCAGATAATAAAATCGCAAGAATACCTTGAGTTCAAAGCGGCCAATTCAGACCACCCTATTTACGGAATTAATACCGGCTTCGGGGCTCTTTACGACAAGAGGATAGAAAGCCACGAGCACCATCAATTGCAGGTCAACCTGGTCACGTCGCACGCGAGCGGTGTCGGGCCTGCTGTACCTTCTGAAATAGTGCGGATCATGCTTCTCCTTAAGATCCAGGCCCTAGCCTACGGTTACTCAGGGGTTCAATTAAGCACGGTGCGTAGGTTAATGGATTTTTTCACTCATGACATTAGCCCGATAGTATATGAAATGGGCTCTTTGGGAGCTTCCGGGGACTTGACCCCGCTGGCTCACCTGGCACTGCCTTTGCTTGGTCTAGGCGAGGTCGCTTACCAGGGTGAACAGGTTACCGGATCTGAGATCAACCAGGAAATGGGATGGGATCCAGTGCATCTCAAAGCAAAGGAAGGACTCGCTTTACTAAATGGTACCCAATTCATGGGTGCCTATGGTGTTTGGTGCCTGCATCAATGTACAAGAATTCTCCATCTGACCGATTTAATTGGAGCCCTCTCCTTGGACGCATTCGACGGAAGCACCGAGCCTCTAGATCCGCTTATCCATAAAATCAGACCACAGGCTGGACAAATTAAAACGGCCGAGAGAATCCTGGAGTTTCTCAAAGGGAGCCAGCTTCAAGAAAGGACCAAGGGGCACATTCAGGACCCTTATTCTTTCCGATGCATGCCTCAGGTTCATGGTGCAAGCAACCATGCTTTGCAGTTTGTTTATGATGTATTCATTGCCGAGATCAACTGTGTCACCGACAATCCCAACATATTCCCGGACGAGGATCGGATCATTTCGGGTGGAAATTTTCATGGACAACCTCTCGCACTGGCCTTGGATTTTATGGCCATTGCCCTGGCTGAGATTGGGAGCATCTCTGAGAGAAGAACGTATCAGCTGTTAAGTGGAAACCGGGGCCTTCCTGAATTTTTGGTGGCTAACCCAGGGCTTAATTCAGGCCTAATGATACCTCAATATGTTGCAGCATCCCTGGTGAGCCAGAATAAGCAATTATGCACACCATGCTCGATCGATTCAATTGTATCTTCCAACGGCCAGGAGGACCACGTCAGCATGGGAGCAAATGCCGGAATAAAAGCTGCCCGCGTGGTTGAGAACCTATACCATATATTAGGAATTGAATTGCTCACGGCCTCCCAGGCCATGGAATTCAGGCGACCGCTTCAAACATCGCTAGGTCTGGAGAACCTACTCGACAATTTCAGAAAAGAAGTGTCGTTTATTGATAACGACCGGGTGCTTCAACAGGACATAAAGAGGTCGGTAGAGTTCCTAAAGGCAACCAGCCTGGATTTTTCGCTTTGAGATTCAGTAGGCAACATATAGTCAGCCTCTTCTTAACCTTTCTTGGAATTAGCAGTCTGACGGGGCAGGAAGTTACTTCCCAAGCAGGACGTTTCAAGGTTGACTATGGCCGAGGTTGCAACCCTTTACCAGTTATTGTAACCAACTTATTTGGCGGGTTCTCGGGAGCACCTCAATATGACTATGAGTTCGATAGCGATTTTTTTTATGCAAACTTGGTTCTGGATACATTCCATACATACCAGTCCGTGGGCTTATTTACACTGCTACAAGAGGGCCCTCAAGTTAGGTACGAGTTAATTGACTCCCTGATAATCCAGGTTTTTGAACCTCTTACCCCGGAGTTTGAAGTGTCGGCTTGTGCTAATAACACCGCTAAGGTGATCATTGCCGACACCTACTACGATCAGTTCAGGGTTTTCTACACGGCTACCGATTCCTTTGATGTCAGCCAGGGACAGGATGTCCCCGCGTTTACTTACCCAGGCCCAGGAACTTACAATGTGAAGGTTGAGGGATTTTTCGACAACGCTCAGGAGAATTGCGCCAGCCAGATAACCCCATTCACGACCGGGAACGATACCATCGTGCCAGCCCAAGTCATTTCAGCGGATGTTAGCGCCATAAGCGATACCGACGGTTCGGTAGTTCTCCACTATAGTTTAACTTCCGGGACCAGCTATAGGGTGGAAAGGACCAATGCTAATCGGACCGGCCCATTCATCCAGGTCGGACTGGCCCAGGATCCCAGTTCCACTACCGTTTCTGGCTTAAACACCCGAGACTTTTATTATTGCTTTAGAATTGTCGCCTTTGAAGCCTGCTCCGGGCAATCGTTTGCGTCTGACACGGTTTGTTCTACTACCCTTGGAGTAACTGCCAGGGAAGGCGCAAATGATCTTAGCTGGTCCACTGGAATCGTCAATTTTGCAAATTACCAGCTCTTTAAGGATAGCACTCTGGCCCAGGCCTTTTCTTCTGCCAGTAGTTCAACCTACAGCGACGAAAATATACCCTGCAACCGTGAGATCTGTTATTCACTGGTAACCAACTACACTAATGGAATAACCTCATCCGTCAGTAATGTATGCATCACTTCTCTCTCCGGTGACAATCCACCCCTGGTCGACAATATCATGGCCACCTATAACGAAAGTAGCATAGATTTGTCCTGGGACAAGGCTAGCGCTGATGCCACCGAGTTTTACGCGGTATTCCGCTCTATAAAATCGGGGCCGGCAGAATTCCTTGACTCAACGGCCCAAAACAGCTACTCTGATTCGGGTGTGGACCCGGACAAGCGATATTGCTACAGAATCTCTTATCGGGACGAGTGCGGTAATGAATCTGACCTTAGTACTCGATCCTGCCCGATCCAGGTCAGAAGGTCAAGTGAGTTATTGACCATGTTGGAACTGTCCTGGTCTCAATATCTTGGATGGAGTGCCGGAGTTCGTCATTACGTGGTGGAGGAATTGGACGAGCAGGGAAACATCACTAATTCATCTAACGTTGGTCTTTCAAGGACCTTTGAACAAATTATCGATCAATCCGGATCTCAAGTAAAGCATTTTCGAATTAGGGCGGAATCCGAGGACTCAAATCCTCTCGTTAGTTTTTCCTTGCTTTTAGAAATCAGATTGGAATCCCAAGTATTTTTGCCCAATGCCTTTTATCCGGAAGGATTGAACAAGCGCTTAGAGGTTAACACTTATTTTGTTACCGAATACGAGATGAAAGTTTTCAACCGCTGGGGTGAGATCATACACGCATCCGATCAAAACGGCCGAGGTTGGGATGGTACAATCGCCAACACCAGCAAACGAGCGGCCAAGGGATCCTACATTTACCGGATTGACTTTCAGGACCAAGCTAGTGAACCACTTCAGCAATCGGGATCAGTAATGTTGATACGCTAATCCAAATTTAAACAAGATGACATGATAGACATGATGAAAATGATGGGCCAACTTAAAGAGGCCCAAGAAAAGATCAAACTAGCTCAGGAAAACCTGGCTCAAGTGACGGCCACTGGAGAATCGGGCGCTGGCTTGGTCAAAGCTACAGTCAATGGGAAAAAGCGAGTCGTGGCGATTGATATTGATCAGGATCTGGTCAAACCCGAGGACAAAGAGATGATGCAGGATTTGATTGTAGCCGCGATTAACAAGGCTCTGGAAGAAGTCGATGTTAAAGCCAAAGAAGAAATCAAAAAATCCACCTCAGGGATGTTCCCCAATATTCCAGGACTGGATTTGAGCAGCCTGGTTTAATGACTCGGGTCTCAGTCGTAATTCTCAATTTCAATGGGGCCAATTTTTTGCTAAAGTTTCTCCCGACGGTTATCCGGTATAGCGCTGAAGCTCAAGTGATTGTTATTGACAACGGCTCATCCGATGAGTCTGTAATAGTGTTGAAATCGCAATTTCCAGAAGTCCGATTGATTGGGCTCCAGGATAACCTTGGTTTCACAGGTGGGTACAATACCGGGCTCAAAGAAATAAAGAGCGAGTACTACGTCCTTCTAAACAGCGATGTCCAGGTGACCCCGGACTGGATCGGTCCGATAATCGATCATCTTGACCAAGATCCCGAAATTGCTGCTTGCCAGCCTAAAATCCTGTCCCAGTCGGCACCGGATGCTTTTGAATATGCCGGTGCTGGCGGAGGCTTTATTGATGTCCTTGGATATCCCTTTTGCCGAGGACGCCTATTCCAAACCCTAGAACAAGACCTGGGGCAATTTGATGACGTAGCTGACGTGTTTTGGGCCAGTGGAGCCTGTTTGTTCATAAGGTCCGAATTGTTCTGGGCCCTTGGAGGATTTGACTTACGGTTTTTCGCACACATGGAGGAAATTGATCTATGCTGGCGCCTCCACAGGCTCGGTTACAGGATTTGCTACTTTGGAAAAAGTACGGTTCTTCATTTAGGTGGAGGCACGTTGCATCAGAGCAACCCCCGAAAAACCTACCTTAATTTCAAGAATAGTCTTACCATGTTGTACCAAAACTCAGGCCCCCGAAATCTTTTCTTCAAGGTCCTCGGAAGAATTGGGTTGGATCTTGTAGCCTCCATTAAGTTCTTGCTAATGGATTCATGGGGTGACTTCAAAGCAGTTCTGAAGGCTGATTTTGAGTTTATAAGCGAGTTCAAACGCAACAAGGCTATTCGAAAGGATCTTTGGCACCAGGCCAACTACCGACAAATACCGGAAATTTATCCAAGATCCATCGTACTGGATTATTACCTAAAGGGCAAAAGGTATTTTAAGGACCTTAACTTTTAGTAATACCAGAGGGAATTATCCCGTCGCCGCAAGTGGCGTCGCATGTTCATAATAAATGCAAGGCTGAGATAAATTAATAGAGGTGACCCAAAAGTTAAGAACGAAGAATAGATAAAAAATAGCCGGATGCTGGAGGTTGGAATTCGCAGCTTTTCCCCCAGTCGAGCGCATACTCCGAAGGCCTGATTTTCGAAAAAACTTTGAATTCTTTTCATCCAATTTTTGGCATCAAATCAAGGCTCCAAAAGTCGTGCAAAAAGCCTTAATTTCTTGCGTAGGGGCGAAAATTACCTTTTATTATTTTTTTGAGTATTATTGCAATAATAATATAATAACGATAATATTGCATTGAATTCTAACGCAAATTTTAAACCACCACCCTAAATGAGAAAATTATCCTATCTAAGCGCCATAGCCGGCATCATGCTGTTGTGGAGCTGCTCTCTCAACAACATGATTAAACTAGCAGAGCAACAGGACCTCACGGTGACTCCAAAGCCTCTTGAAGTTCATGCTGATTCGGTAAAGTTCGAAATGTCGGCGGTCCTGCCCGTGAAGATGTTGCCATCCGGAAAGTTGTATACTGTTAACACTTTCTACAAGTACGGGGGTCAGGAAAAGGCCTTAGAAGGGATCGAATTTAATGCGGATGATTTTCCCAACAGCGATAACCAACAGCCAAGAGTTACTAAGGAATACCAATGGGCTTATGATCCCGCAATGAAAAGTGGTGACTTGGAAATTCAGGGAGTTGCTCTTGACCCCAAAAACGGAAAAACTAAATCCACAGCACGACTTAAGGTGGCCGACGGGGTGATCACCACCTCGCAACTGGTACAGGAGGTGTATTATGCCGCTTACGCTGATCACGGGTACGATAATAGTGAGCAATTGACCCCGAGCTCGGTTGATTTCTTTTTCTTGCAAGGGCGACATGATCTCCGAAATTCTGAAAAACGCAGCGAGAGGGGTTCGAATCTACGAAACTACATCGCCGAGAAGAATGCGACTCGCTCGGTTACTGTAACGGGTACTCACTCTCCAGAGGGTTCTGAAAGAATTAACACCGACCTCGCAGCCAACCGGGCCAAGAGGATCGAAGGCTATTACTCCCAACAAATGAAAAGGTATGACTATAAGGGAATGGCCGATTCGATCAAGTTCATACTTAAAGACATTGTTGAAGACTGGGCTTTATTCAAGGATAAGTTATCCGCCTATGATGGCATCGATCAAGAGCAAAAAAATGAAATGCTGCAAATTGTGAATGCGCCTGGAGAATTTGAAACCAAGGAAAAGCAATTGCAGAAGACATCGGGCTATAAAACGATATTCAAGGACATATACCCTGAATTGAGAAGATCAAGAACCGAAATACTTACCCTAAAAGACAAACTGCAGGATGCCACTATCGCTATTCTAGCTAAGCAGATTGGTGACGGAAGCGTGTCAGCCGATACTCTTAGTGATGAAGAGTTGGCTTTTGGAGCTACGCTAACCCCATCTCTGAAAGAGAAAGAAGCCATTTACACGGCTGCCGCCAAAAAGAATGACCATTGGGCTGCAAGCAATAATCTGGGTGCGGTGTACTTGGAAATGGCCGCTGAGTCTAGTGACCAGTCAGATGTAAACAGTTATGTGGAAAAGGCCCTGGCTCAGTTGGAAATATCCGCTAAGAAAAATGAAAGCGCCGAGGCCCAGATTAATATGGCCTCTGCCTACACCATGCAAGGAAATGATGCCAAAGCTCTCGAGGCAATTCGAGCCGCGGCCTCCAAGGGCGCTCCCTCGGAGCACGTTCAGGGTATGAATAAGGTCAAAGGCTCGCTGGAGATCAAAGCTGCCGACTATGCCAACGCTGTTCGATCCACTTCCAGTGGTGACGATTCAGCTGATAATCTGTTTAACAAAGGCTTAAGTCAATTGTTGAACAAGGATTTTCAAAGTGCACTCACCTCATTTGACCAGGCGATGGATAAGGATGCTGATTATGCTTTGGCATACTACTGCGCAGCGGTTGCATCAGCCCGATTAAACAAGGGGGATGATGTTGTGTCCCATTTGAAGATGGCGGTTGATAAAGACCCGGCCCTGAAAAACGAGGCTCTGAACGATCTGGAATTTGCAAAATTCTCCGGCAGTGTTCAGCAAGCACTGCAGTAAACAATACTTTCCTGATATAGAAGCCCTGGAATATGAATCCGGGGCTTCTTTTTTTGTACAGAACACTGTTTGGGAAATGATGTCGTTCATACTAATTTTACCCCTCCCAAAACCGACTCGATGAGAGAGATTCAATTCCGAGAAGCCCTTAGAGAGGCTATGAACGAAGAAATGCGCCAGGATGAGAACGTGTTTCTGATGGGCGAAGAAGTGGCAGAATACAACGGAGCCTACAAGGTAAGCCAGGGAATGTTAGATGAGTTTGGCCCAAACCGAGTGATCGATACTCCTATTTCCGAATTAGGGTTTTCCGGACTTGGAATCGGGGCAGCCATGAATGATCTGCGACCGATCATTGAATTGATGACATTCAATTTTTCGCTAGTCGGAATCGACCAGATCATTAATGGTGCCGCAAAGATGTTTTTTATGTCCGGTGGCCAATTTCAGGTGCCGATCGTTTTCCGAGGCCCCACCGGGAATGCTGGAATGCTCGGCGCTCAACATTCTCAGAATTTCGAAAACTGGTATGCAAATACTCCCGGACTTAAGGTGGTTGTTCCCTCTAATCCGTATGACGCGAAGGGACTTTTGAAGACCTCCATACGGGATGACAATCCGGTGATTTTTATGGAGTCCGAATTGATGTATTCAGACAAGGGTGCTGTTCCTGAAAACGAATACCTAATTCCCTTAGGCCAGGCAGATGTGAAAAAGGAGGGAAATGATGTAACCGTGGTCTCGTTCGGCAAAGTTCTGAAAGTCGCCATGGAAGCCGCACAGGAAATGGAGAAGGAAGGCGTGTCCGTTGAGGTTATCGATCTACGCACCGTCCGGCCAATCGATTATCGGACCGTAATTGACTCGGTCCAAAAGACAAACCGATTGGTCGTGATAGAAGAAGCCTGGCCTCTTTCATCGATATCGACTGAGATCTCGCATTACGTCCAACGTCATGCCTTTGATTACCTGGATGCTCCAGTTCATCGCATTACAAACCTGGATGTTCCTTTGGGGTATGCGCCCAGCCTGATTGAGGCTGTGTTGCCAAACACGAAACGCTCAATAGAAGCAATAAATGCTGTTCTATACCGCAATTGACAAAAGTGAGGTTAACCCCTAGACGGAGAGTATGTCAAAACTGCATTGGTAGATAATCCACCAATTGTGGTTTTAGAAGTTGAAGGCTTCAAAAGATTTTGTAATGTACAAGTTCGCCTTTTCGTGTTATGCCGAAAATAGAGTTTATGGACCAGGCGGTGGCCCTTTCTGTCGAAAAGATGAAGCAGGGTCTCGGGGGGCCGTTTGGGGCCGTAATTGTGAAGGACGATACGGTTATCGCCCAGGGATTCAACAAGGTTACCTCCGCTAACGATCCAACTGCACATGCCGAAGTGACGGCCATCAGGGAGGCCTGTAGCAAGCTAGCTACGTTTCAATTAAGAGGATGTGAGTTATATGCCACCAGCGAGCCCTGTCCTATGTGTATGGCCGCAATCTATTGGGCCCACCTGGATAAGGTCTATTATAGCAACTCAATAGAAGATGCATCGCAGCATGGATTCGACGATTCGATAATTCGATCCGAGGTCTGCCGGCCCAATGATGAAAAGCAAATACCAATAATTAGAATGGAACACCCTGAGGCCATCAAAGCGTTTGAAGAATGGAAAAACAAACATGACAGGATTGATTACTGATTCTTTCCAAACAGATTGAGATTCGCCAGTCCCCGAGGCCCCATCTTATTCATAGTCCGCATTAGCTTTCGCATTTCGGTAAACTGCTTAAGGAGTTTGTTGACTTCCTGGACACTTGTACCGCTTCCTTCCGATATCCGTCGGCGGCGGCTTCCGTCAATTATATCGGGGCTCATTCGCTCCTGTTTAGTCATGGAGTGTATTATGGCCTCGATTGGCCTAAATGAATCATCGTCAAGATCAACATCTTTCATGGCCTTGCCCATGCCTGGAATCATACCCACCAGATCTGTGAGGTTTCCCATCTTCTTCATTTGCTGTAGCTGCGACAGAAAATCGTCGAAATTGAACTGATTCTTCCTGATTTTCTTACTAAGACGTCGACTCTCATCCTCATCAAAGGCCTGCTGGGCTCTTTCAACCAGAGAGATCACATCGCCCATTCCTAAGATCCGCTGGGCCATCCTATCCGGGTGGAACACATCGATGGCATCCATCTTTTCGCCGGTGCTGATAAATTTAATGGGCTTATTAACAACCGCCTTAATAGATAACGCGGCTCCACCTCTGGTGTCTCCATCCAGCTTGGTAAGTACCACTCCGTTAAAGTCAAGCCGCTGGTCAAAGACCTTCGCGGTATTCACAGCATCCTGGCCAGTCATGCTGTCCACAACAAATAATGTCTCTGACGGATCCAAGGCGGACTTCAATGCCGCGATCTCGTCCATCATTTGCTCATCGACAGCCATCCGACCGGCTGTATCTACGATCAATATCTTCTTCTTGTTTTCCCGGGCGTAGCGCTGAGCGTTTTTGGCGATCTCCACGACGTCCTTGTTTTCCCTTTCGGAGTAAACTTCTACACCAACGGTTTCCGCCATTACCTCCAGTTGATCAATGGCCGCGGGACGGTAGATGTCACATGCTGCGAGCAATATATTATTGTGCTGCTTTTTGATCATCTGAGCCAGCTTGGCAGAAAAGGTGGTCTTACCGGAGCCCTGAAGTCCGGAAATCAAGATGGTCGCAGGTTTACCCTCGAGGCTGATATCCTGCGCCTCTCCACCCATCAGCGAGGTAAGTTCCTCACTGACTATCTTTGTCAACATCTGACCCGGCGAAACCGCCACCAGGACCTCGCTACCCAGAGCCTTTTCCTTGATCGTATCGGTTACCTGTTTGGCAACCTTGAAATTAACGTCCGCGTCCACAAGGGCCCTTCGAATTTCCTTAACCGTCGTGGCCACATTGATCTCGGTAATTCGTCCCTGCCCCTTCAGGGTCTTAAAGGCTTTTTCTAACTTTGTGGAAAGATTGTCAAACATATCAATTCCGGTAGACGGCAAAAATAATTAAAAACCAGAGTCAATTCTGGATGCTCCAGTTAATAATTGACTATTTTTAATTGGTCGCCAATTCTTCTCAAAACCGAGAAATAGTGGACATGGCAAAGAAAGGCAAGAATACCGATTCATCATCTACCGATCCAATCGCCAGCGGGTCTAAGCAAATCCGCATTCTGATTGTGGATGACAGTGAAATCAATCAATTCCTGATAAAGAAATCATTGGAGCAAATCGGGGCGGAATCTGACTTCGCTGATAATGGACTTACTGCAGTTGAAAAGATCAAGCAGAAGAAATGGAATCTGGTTTTAATGGACCTGTTTATGCCCGAGATTGACGGATTCGAGGCCACCCGAATCGTACGTAAACTCAAGGGACAGTATTTCAAAAACCTTCCAATCATTGCTCTTACCTCGCATCCTTTTGGTGAGATACAGGATGAAATCTTCGCAGCTGGCATGACCGACTTCCTGACCAAGCCATTGGACTCGAAACTATTAGCTGAGATGATCAAGAACTACTCCAAAGAGAATGATCAGAGTGCCCACACAATCTCCAAACAGCTCGATAAAATTCGATTTAAAAAAGCGCTTCATCATTCGATGAATGAGATCAACTTTTATCGCACCTTACTTGAAATGATCCGGGAAAACCTGACGGAGCTTGATTCTCAAATTCAGACTGCGCTGGATAATTCCGACCACAATAAGATTAGAGACTATCAGCACAAGATAAGGCCCACCCTTAAGTTACTGGAAAAGGGGGAAATCGATACGCTGCTCTCCGAGGCAAGGGTCCTAGTAAATGACAATCCAAATTCACGAGCAGTCTCCAAGATTGTCAATCAGATCCGGAAGAAATGCCACCAAACTATTTCGCAGATCAATGAAGAGCTTGCGGAAATAGCAAGTAGTTAAGGAGTGGTCGGTTCACATTCCTTTTTCTGGCCATTTTATAGTAAAATTGCGCCATCACCCACGCGTCGAGAATTTAGTTGACTATGCCAAATTTTTATTTCAAAAAGCACGTTTTACCTCATCTTCTGGCCCTAGTGGTCTTTTTGTTTTTAGTGGTTGTTTTTTACCATCCAATCTTTCTGGAAAATAAAAAGATCTTTCAAAACGATCTGTTGCAATGGGAAGCTGGAGCAAAGGAGTTAATAGACTATGGAAGGGAAACTGGAGAGGTGGGGCTTTGGACTAATTCTATGTTTGGAGGGATGCCAGCAGATCTTGTGACCCTCAAATACTCTGGGGACTTTGGTTATTATATACAAACCCTGCTGTCTGTAGGACTGCCACATCCTGCCAACCAAACGCTGGTGGCCATGATATCCTATTATGTTCTTTTGCTGGCATTTCGGATCCATCCCATCTTGGCCGTTGCCGGTGCCATTGGCTTTGGATTCAACTCCTTTAATATTGTCAATATCGAAGCCGGTCACAACACCAAGGGCTGGGCGATTGCGTATTGCTCCCTGGTGCTTGCGGGAATTCATATGTCGTTTACTTCGCGGCGAATTGCAGGATTCATATTAACAGCCCTGGGAATGGCCCTGCAGACGCGGGTGAACCACCTTCAGATTACCTATTACCTCTTATTGATGGTCCTAATTTATGGTGCGATTCAATTGTACCTGGCGTTCCGGGAAAAGCAACTTCAAGAGTTCTGGAAGACCGTGGGAATACTGGTGGTTGCGGTAACTATTTCGGTTGGCTCCTCCAGCGGCCGGATGATCGGGGTTTACGAGTACAGTAAGTATTCAACCAGAGGAAAATCTGAATTGGTTGGGGATACCATAGGCCAGTCAGCAAGTACCGGAGGCCTAAGCCGGGATTATGTCTTCAGCTGGAGCAATGGCTGGGGAGAAACACTCACTCTACTCGTGCCAAATCTTTATGGAGGGCCCAGCATCCAGAGCCTCGATCGGAAATCTGAATTTGCAAACGCCTTAAGGCGGAACAATGTCGGGGAAGCCCAGATTAGGAATTTTACCCAAAAAGTGGCTACATATTGGGGGCCGTTGCCCTTTACTGCCGGTCCGATTTACATCGGGGCGGTGATCTTTTTTGCCTGTATCCTGGCCCTGTTCCTGATAGACCATAAATATCGGTATTGGATTGGGATCACCTGTGTGGTCTCAATGCTCCTGGCCATTGGTAAGAACTTTCCTTTGCTAAATTATGCCCTTTATGACTATCTACCTGGATACAATAAGTTCAGGTCGGTGACAATGGCTATCACAATGCTCACTATTGCAGCTCCTCTCCTTGGAATGCTTGGGGTACAAAAATTAATGGAGCTAAAGCAATTGCCGGTTAAGAAGTTTCTCGCTGCTGCAAGTTGGACAATAGGAGTCCTACTCTTAATTATGGGATATTCCTATATGGGTGATTTTAGTGGACCTAACGACGAACAACTCGGATATCCGGATTGGCTTTTGCAGGCATTGATCCTGGATCGGGCGGCTCTTATGAGAGGTGATGCGATACGCTCGCTTCTGTTTATTCTGGCAACTGGTGGACTCCTGCTGGCTTTCTCCCGCAACAGGATCAATCCAAGGGTGGCCATGGTGGCATTTGGGCTGCTCGTGCTCCTGGATTTATGGTTGGTGGCCAAACGGCTCCTTGAACCCGAGAACTATCAAAGGGATCCTAAGAAGGAGGTCTTCACATTTACTGATGCCGACCAGGTGATTAAACAAGATCCCAATCTCAGCTATCGGGTGGCGAATCTTCAAAGCCCGTGGAGTGAAGCCTTTACATCCTATCATCACAAATCGATTGGAGGTTATCACGGGGCCAAAATGGGCCGGTACCAGGACCTAATTGAACGACATTTGCAACCCGAATTGGAGACTATGATAGGCCGGCTGAATGCAGGAAATATGGACCTGGACGGTTTTCCGGTGGTAAATATGCTGAACACCAGGTACATTAAGGCGGGGTCCGAAAGAAATTCGGTATTGTCCAATCGCAATGCACTGGGTAACGCCTGGTTTGTGGAAGACGTAGCTCAAGTACAGGGCGCAGATCAGGAGATTCAATTCCTTGAATCATTTGATCCGGGGCGAACAGCCGTAATCGACAAGTCCAGGTTCGATTTTCCAGAAATCGATAAGCTTTCCAAAGGAACTATCAAGCTCACAGATTATAAACCAGATCGCTTGAAATACGAGTATGAATCCACCGGAAGAGGCTTCGTGGTCTTTTCAGAGATTTTCTATCCTGAGGGTTGGACGGCTACCATAGATGGAAATGAATCGGAACACTATAGGGTGAACTACATTCTGCGAGGCATGCTGGTTCCTTCCGGCAGCCATGTTATCGAATTCACCTTCGCTCCGAAGGCCTATGCCCTGGGCAATGCCATTAACATAATATTCTCAATAATATTCCTGGCTGGGGTTTGTGGGGCCGTTTTGATGCTGATAAGAGAGCAAAGGGTTTGATATTATTATTGGCAAAAAGGATGGATACAGCCAATCAAATCCAACAGAATCAAATTGGATACACTTCATGATCTTAATTCCTAGATTGAAGCCTTCCATAGACCGCAGGGAATTTTTTGCGGCCCTTCGAGTATCCAATGGCAATATTTCGAGGTTTGAAGAGGAGTTTTCAAAGAAATTTCACTGTGCCTTTGGAACCATGTATCCTCATGGCAGGAGTGGGTTGTACGCTCTTTTCAAGGTTTGGGGGTTGGAAAACACTGAAGTCATTTGCCCCGCCTACACCTGCGTGGTAGTACCCCACGCCATAGTCCTCTCGGGGAACATACCAGTATTTGTCGATTGCCTGGAGGGCTCTTTGAATATGAGTTATTCTGGAATTGAGGAGGCAATTACTGATCGAACCAGGGTGGTAATTGTTACCCATGTCTTTGGATATCCTATGGATGTTCAAAGAATAGCGAAAATAATCGCCACAGCCGAGGAACTGTACAAGCAGAAGATCTACGTCATCCAGGATGTTGCTTATTCCTTTGGGGCATTTTCCCATGGTCAGATGGTCACAGAGTTTGGGGACGCCTCACTTTTTGGTTTAAATATCAGCAAAATCCTGACATCAATTTTTGGGGGAATGGTGATCACAAATGACCGGCAATTAGATGTTGAGTTAAAAAAATTTCGTCGTGAAAAATTCCGAATATCAAGTTTGAGAGGGCTTCGGAGATTTGTTTATCTGATGGCGGTTTACATTGCCTTTAATTTATACATATACCGGATCATCAATTATTTGGAGAGAAAAGGTTTTCTCAACCACTTTGTGAAATATTATGATGAAGGAACAATTGAGTTTCCTAACGATTGGGATCAATTCCCAACCGAAATTGAAGCTCGGGTAGGACTCGAACAGTTAGCGAAATATGATGCCATTATCTCTGAAAGATTATCCAACTCCAGGAAGTGGATGGCCAAGCTCAAGGACAATGTCGAAATTACTTTCTTTCAGGATGTTGAAGGTTCAACCTTCAGCCATTGTGTTGGCCTGGTACAAAGCAGGGAGGAATGGGTAAAGAAGTATATGGACCGGGGTATCCAACTGGGAAGCATCGTGGAATACTCAATACCTCACATGAAAAGTTATCAACAGTACAAAAAAGGTGATTTTCCAAATTCCAAATTCTACAGCGAGCATATAATCAATTTCCCCGTTTGGCGTGGCCTGCCTCAAAATTTGTAGACGTGCTTCCAACATTCGGTCAATAATGATCCCTTTTTCAACTCAATCTACCGGATCTAGCGTGAAGCGGCTACCACCCTTAATCCCCATATGCACATGAGATGATTGAATCTCCAGACCCATATCTGATAAGGCTGATTGGTAATCCCCGGGCCAAGGAATTTTTTCGCCATAATGGGCTATTCGGAGCATTACGACTGGCGGCATATCCAATCACACTGCTCATAACTACCCCCTACGCGCTCATAAGGACCCTTTGGAATTCACGGACCTTGATCGGGTCCAAAGACCAACAACACTTTGCCCATTTTAATCCCCATATGGCCATCAATCACTTGTTTTACTGGAACAGGTACCTGAATCTTAAAAGATATGGTTTAATCGGGAAGACACCGTTAATGGGGCTCGGCAATGCCCGGCTTGAGCGAAATTTTCACTACTCCATGATCTCCCTGCGATTGTTTTGTGGCGGGGGTTCAGTGACATTGCTTATTTCCGCGATGCTAATCCTATTGAGCCACCTGGTGTGGCTCCAGCATGTGAATGGGTTATGGTACTTTTTAGTTATGGGCCTGTTGGTCATCAGTAGCGGATTATTTTCCAACTTGTTTGTTCTTCAAAATTATAACATCCTTGGTTGGATATTTTTCCCATTAGGGCTTTACGGACTTCATGAGCAAAACTGGATCCTGGTAGCGGTCGCCTGGTTTCTTTCAAGCGTAGGAAGCTTGACCGTAGGTGTGCTGGCTGGATTTTTGGCACTCTCTTTTTCAATCTATATGAGGGATTTGAACTACATCCTTGCTTTTCTCCCCGCCTTGGTAAAGCTAGTGGCCCAACTAGGGCCTTTCCTGAGGGGCGGAGATTGGTCCCAGCTTGGTAATCTCATTAAATCCCTGGGCTTCGGAGCTACCCAAGTCAAATACAAAAGAATGCAAACTCGAGGCCTAAACGCGGTTCGATTCTACTACTTGACGGTTTACTCGATTTTCTTTTTCTCAATTTTGTATTTAGATAACACGATTGCATTTTCCGTCCTGGTTGGAATGGCACTTCTGCTGATTAACTCTACAATTCTCAGATTTTGCGATGAACAGTCAATCTACATGTTTATGATTCTGAGCGCAGTCTTCGAGACTCTTACTCATGCCAATTACTATTTATTGATCCCATTTTGGCTTCTGATCTCTCCTTTACCGATTTTTTCGGGATTTCATATTTACCGGAATTCCATTGACCGGGTAAAAGTTCTAGCTCCTGTCAATATCAAAAAATACTTAGACGCGATGGAGCATTTCCTTCAACCAGTTAAAAAAGGAGAAAGGGTTTTGATCGCTTTCAACGACCCCGATGGAGTTTACGAAAAGGTCTTTGATGGATATAGGATCCTTTTGGAGCTGGTCCATTACACAGCAGCAAGAAAGTTTATTCACCTGCTTCCTGATTGGGTGGCGGTGAACGCGGTCAACTACCAGGGTGCACCGGACTTCTGGGGCAGAGATATCCAGAGTGTGAAGAACAATCTGCGGGATTGGAAGGCAGACTTTGCGATCATTTATGCCCGGGATGGTTGGGAAGAAACAAGTTTGGAAGAGTGGAAGAACTCTGGATTTGAGATTATCCATTCTTTTAATTGGGATATTTTCAAGGAGGATTTTGCCGATTTAACAAAGCCTCAATTGGATGGTCTCAAATGGTTCCTCATCAAACCTTATAACTTTGAACCTGAACAGGACAGGGATAAGTCTCATAATGATGGATAAATGGAAGGGAAGCTTCTTTTACCGGCTCCTCAAAAAGTCCGGGTTCGAGTTACCTCCGGAGTATTATGACATCTCTTTCTGGGAAATCATTGGCCACTTCATTAAGGACTACAGGAACAACTTTCTGGGGCAATTATCTAAAAGGTCTTATTTGTTTGGCAACACCCTTTCCTTACACTGGATTCGACAATTCTATCACCGGAGGAGGGGGATAAAGATTGGCAAAAATACCAGGATAGCCGAAGATTGTATTTTAGGATTTACACGACCGGAACTAATCACCATAGAGGACGACGTTGCTATTGCCGCTAAATGCATGCTGTTGGAGCACAAAAGGGATATTAGTCTATTTAGAAAAGGGGATTCATTGATGAACTGCAATTACGTTGTGGCCCCGATTGTTTTAAAGAAGGGATGTTTCCTGGGAATTGGGTCCACAGTAATGCCTGGAGTTGAAGTTGGTCAGGGGGCTATTATCGCTCCTGGCAGTGTGGTTGAGAAGTCCGTGCGACCCTATGTAATAGTCCGGGGAAACCCGGCAAAAGAAATCCTGGAGTTTCCAGAGAAGAGGAATAGCCCGAATGATAAGTAGCTACGCCGAGTTTGGAAGCACCGTTGCTGAGCGTTGTAATGCAAATCCTGATGCCCTTTTCCTAACTCAACTGGAAACCGGGGAGGACCTGACCTACCGGAACTTTTCCAAGGCCTACCGTGCGATCAATTTTGACACTTTTGGATTAAAGGAAGGTGATTTCGCGCTCTTTTGTGTTGACAATAAGCTTCTTGACGTAGTAATGCTGTTTTCTTTGTTAACGTCAGGAATCAAGCCGGTTCTGCTAAGTAAAAGCACCAAACATCAGGAAATCGATGCTATTGGACAGATTCTGGGAGCAAGACACCTTCTATCGGGTAACCAAGGAGAGATTCGATGCGAACAAATCACCTCTGGCCGAGCACCCCTGATTTTGGATAGGTGCTCTGAAGTCGCCTACCTGGTTTTTACTTCAGGTAGTAGTGGTGCGCCAAAGGGAATTGAAATTACCTATGACAATATATTAGTGGAGACCTCCAGTATGACTCGGGCGTACGGACTAACGGGGGCCGATACCAACCTTTGCATTTTACCCATCTACCATGCCTCGGGGCTGTATCGGAATCTGATAATGCCGTTTTTCCTGGGAGCCCACACGATTCTGGTTTCGAATTTCAAGCAGGAAGAGTTCTGGGCCATCATCCAGCAATTTCAAGTTGGATTTACACAGGTAACGCCTACCATTATCAACGGGCTCCTGGATGAATTCACCCAAAACTACACACGGCCAGAAAAACTGAAATTCATCGGGAGTGCCTCCGCACCTCACCCAGACGCCTTAGTCCAAAAATTTGAGAGTACATTTCAGGTTGATTTGGCTGTCGGCTATGGAATGACGGAAGCCACCTGCGGAATTACTCTGAATAATGTCTTTCCAAGGCAGAATTACTCAGTCGGAAAGCCCATTGACTGCATGAAGCTTGAAATCATTGAAGAAGGCCTCACCTTGGCCGCAGGAGATAAAGGGGAGGTGGTTATCAGCGGACCCAATATCATGGCAGGATACCTGAATCAGGGTCAAAATGAAAAAATTAGATTAAAGGCAAAAAAACTATATACGGGTGACATAGGTTATCTCGACGACAATGGATACCTATACCTTGTCGGTAGGGAAAATGACATTGTGAAAAGGGGAGACTATCGATTGAATTTGTTAGAGGTCGAAAAAGAGATCACTGCTCTTGATTTCATCAAAGAGGCATGCGTAATTGATGTGCCCCACAAATTCCTGGGATCAGATATCATCGCTTTCGTCGTGTTGGGTAAGGGAAAGCAATATCGTTCGCAGGAGATCTTAAAATTCCTGAAGGTGAGGCTAGATGGCATGAAAATGCCTAGTGAAGTTTTGCCGTTAATCCAGCTTCCGAAGTTTGATCAACTAAAAGTAAATAAAAGGGAGTTGAAACGTATCTACCGGGACATAAAGGCAAATAGAAAGAATAGAATTACATGACTTCCGAAAAAATATACAAAACGGTAGAATCAATCTTGATCGACATTTTTGACGTTTCACCTGATCTGGTGAATTCCGATTTGGTTTTTGCTGACTTGGAAGTTTGGGATTCTCTAACCCAGGTTCGATTTATAGTCGCTCTGGAGAACGAAATGGAATTGGATTTCGAGAGTGAAGATTTGGCCAAGACCAAGACAGTCGGAGAGCTGGTTATTTTAGCCCATACCAAAATCAAGTAGATACCTTTAGATATCCGTTTGCCTCCGAAGCTCCGTAGAACAAGGTGCTCATTGAGACAAACAGATGGTTCTCGATATCGTTGGATAATGCGGTGGCCACCCCATTGCCGAGTACCACTTTCACTCCGTTTTCGTGCGCTTTTTTGGCTAAATGGACGGTTTCCATGATGCCGCCTTGTTTGAACAATTTCAGTTTTACAAAACGAATCTCATTCTCTACTGCCTGATCTAGATCAGATTCCGTCACTATAGACTCATCCAACATCACCGGTATTTCCGGATACAATTGATTCAAAATTAGATGGCTTTCCCAATCGTGAACGGAAAAGGGTTGTTCAAAATAATCATATTTATCTGCCTGGCCTTCCTCCTTTAGAGTCCCAATTAAATACTGGGCATCTTGAAGATCGTACGCCTGGTTCGCGTCCAATCTTACGTAACGTAGATCATGATCTTTTAAAGACAACAAGCCATTGATGTCCTCTTCTGGATCCCCGGTAAGCTTTACTTTCAACGTTAGCCTTTCATCTATGCACCGCTGTGCGGCTGATAACAAATCTGATTTGTCCTTGGTGGAGGTCGGAGCAACCAGTTTTTCGGGAGGAAATCCTACAGATCCAATGGGGTAATCAAATAGATCAATAGCCGTAAGTATGGGCGATGTTGCGAATGGCTGTTTTTGAATGTCCTTTGAAACAGTTGACCTTGCTTGCCCAAAGTCCAAACCTTCCACTAAAGGAATCTTTGCATTGAGGTAGTCAACTATGTCGGATTCACTTTCTTCTGAGTAGCCCAGCAACGGGACTACCTCCGCGGTTCTTTGATTGCCGCGATGGTCTGTGAGCCTGATTTGGATGGAAATAAATACCTCCAAAGTAGCAAATGAAAGGATGTAGGGCTTCTTAAGTCTATGTAGCTTTTTGCTGAGCTTTATATTCTTAATGCGAGCTGACATTATCCTTGATGATCACCCTATTTTGCATCATCTTCTTCGCAGTTTCCAATCGATTACTAACCATTTTGGCTCGCTTATTTAGCTTTTCATCCTCCTGATCCTTGCTCACACTAAGGACGTAGCCCACCGGATTGTATTTATTAGCCGTATGCTCATCGGTATTGGATAGGCTCTCAATTCTTGCCAATGTTACCTTGATTATCAAATCAACCAATTTCTGAAATTCCTTTTGGGTCGCCGATTCGTTGATGAGCTTATTATTATGCCGATAGCCTACAATGGGCCTGGAAACCAGTGTATGATGCCGGATCGTTGAAGTCATCATTCGCAGCGCCAGATTCTCAGAGGCTCCCACATCTTCAACAACAATGGGGGCAGTTACTAAGTCACTGAAAAGATAGTCTCCCCTTCTTAAATACCGGGTCCTTTCAATAAAACGCTGATAGTTGGACATCAAACGGTCTCGATTCATCGGGCTAAAGGCCACGGGGATGATGGCATCGGCGAAAAGCAGATCCTGATGAAGTTCCCTGAAATCATCCTTCTTTGAGTTTATGATACATCTGTATTCCTCATCGATATCAATATGGGTGGGACAAATATCGCAAGCGAGACAACGAATAATTTGGTGATTTATGATATCCAATATTTTTGCCTCCACCAGGTCTTGACTACCCACTATTAGGTTCTTGACGAAATCAAGTGCGGTCCCTTCCTTGTCTTGCAAAATCCAGAATAGGATTTTCGTTTTTCCTGACAAATCCAGATTATGACCATATTTGAGCATGTGCGTCACATTGGCAATTCGTCTTCCTGTCCCCATTGAGGTGCCTATTCCATATGAATCTTTGGGCATGGTTCCGATGTCGCCAGCCCAGCCGGTCCCCCCATATTGCGACGTGGTATCGGAATCGTTGCCCATTCCTAAAAGGCCGATATTTACCATGTCGAGCAGTTGGTATATCAGGGTGGTTTCCTGGCCTCCGTTGCGCTTAGCGCCCACAGCAATGCCGGCATAGGTTTTTCCCTCTAAACTATCCCTTAGCTCGTCGTCGCTCTTAATAAGATCGATAAGGCTCTGTGACAGCGAACCTCTGTCTCCGAAGTATACTGGAGTAGAAACAATGAAACCATCCGCCTCCAGCAGTTTCCGCCTAAGCTCCTCTACGTCTTTATTTTGATAACTCTCGGTAAAGTATTCGCTGAGGGAAATGTGATCAATCTCGCCTCCTTTTTGCTTAACCGACCACAGGGCTGTGACCAAAGCGATCTCCGAATTACTTAGACCTCTATTCCCCTTGAGTTTTTTCAGATTTGTGTACATGACATCAAATGGGACGTCCTGGTGCCTTCCGGCTTCAACGAAATTCTGAAGATGAGCCGCAGCTTCCTGCTCGATGTAAGATAGCAATTCTTCCTTCGTATTCAGATTCAGAATATCTCGAACCAAATGATCGTTTCCTAGTCCTCTCCTGGCGTTTCTAAGGCTAGCCGATATTCCTAAGATTCTATAATTCATATAATCGAAGATAACGTTTTTTGATCAACAGGCCCTTAAAAGCTATCTCCACAACGTGTAACTCCAATCTCAAGACCCTGTCAACGTAGTGCAAATTTTGCTCAAAAAACCAGGGAATTGTGTATTTTTTTCGTCGGCCAACTGATATTTCCTTACCCACTAAGCACCAGATATGTTGCTTGCATCATCAGTACTGCAGATGGCTGTAGAAAATGAAAGGAAAAACTAGTCCTGAAAATTATTGATAAATCAAAAATCCAACCAAATTTGCCCCTGATTTAATGATTAACTGTCTCTAAGTTCTGACTTCATTAACGTGCGCTTAAATTCCCCTGACACACAAACTATTTCAACCTTGCTTGAATCAGAATCGAACGTCATCCGGTGGGTATTGTAATTAGACAAAGCCTGAAAGGAACGGTAGTCACCTACTTGGGTGTATTAATAGGTTTTGTCAATACGCTTTGGCTCTATCCCAAAATTCTGTCCCCTGATGAAATCGGGCTATTTCGAACCCTGATTGATGGATCTTATTTACTTGTGGTTTTGGCTCAATTAGGTGGGACTAATATTTGCGTCCGATACTTTCCGTTCTTCCGCAACAAAGACCAGCACCATGGAGGCTTCTTGTTCTTTATCCTGTCAATTTCTTTGCTTGGGTTTTTCTTAATAGTCCTGACGCTAGGGATATTTGAGGACAATATTCTAGCACAATTTAACCGGCGGTCACCTTTGCTAATGGATTTTAAACTTTTTGTAATTCCCTTGTTGCTTGTGACCCTCTTCCAGACCACTTTCGAGGCTTACAGCCAGAGCCTTCTGCGAATCGTCTATCCTAAGTTTCTGAAGGAGGTGATCGTCAGATTGCTTTTTTCCTTGGCTGTGATCCTGGTCCATTACCAAGCCCTGGATCTATACGGATTCATAACCGCCACAGTTCTGATCTATACAACCTCCCTATTCTTATTGGTAATCTACGTCGGACATCTTGGCCATCTTTATCTAAGGCCGAACTTCCAGGTATTTAAGTCAGAAAAGTTCAAGGACATAGCAACTTTCGGTTTTTACATGTTGCTTGGAACTGGAGGAGGTATGATCGTCAATAAAATTGACACCATAATGCTCAGTTCACTAGCTGGGTTGGCCAGCACCGGTATTTATTCCATTGCCTTTTTCATTGGCGTTTTTATTGAGTTACCTCGCCGCTCGCTTGCGGGTATCACCAATCCACTAATTGCTGAAGCCTGGAAAAACGACAACCTTCCCGAGATCCAAAGGATCTACACAAAATCTTCGGAAAATCTTCTGCTAGTAGGCCTTTTCCTATTTATTGGAGTTTGGCTAAACATTGATGCCTTATTCACATTGATACCAAATTCTGAAATTTATCGCCAGGGTAAATTTGTGGTGCTGCTCATCGGGATTGCCAAGATCGTCAACCTGTCTCTTGGAAATAATGCTGAAATTATTACCAATTCACCATACTACAGATGGAACATATTTTTGATGCCTGCACTTGCCGTTTTGACCGTCGCCAGCAACTTCTTGCTGATACCCGTTTACGGTATTAACGGTGCCGCTTTGGCCACATTGATTTCCTTTATTATTTACTGCGCTTTTAGACTCCTGGTAGCCTGGTGGAAATTGGGAATCCAACCATTTTCATTCAATACTCTGAAATCGCTGGTAATATTTGGAGTGGTCATGCTAATCGGGAGCTTAATTCCCAGCTCCCCTGGGGCGTTGCTTGATATTATCGTCACCTCCTTGGCAGTTACGGCGTTGTTTGGTGGCCTGGTCCTTGTCCTAAAGCCTTCCCCAGATCTACACCAGTTGGTTCGGGGCTTTGCCTCCAAATATCTAAGGCGTTAACGGCTCAAGGATGATTTGACTTAACTTCTGGCCTACAGAGCGAATTTCATCATTCCCAAGAAAGGGGTGCACCGGCAATGATAACAATTTGTCCATATGGGCTACGGCTACTGGAAAATCCGCAGCAGTATGATTATGGCGAGCATACGCAGGAAGCAACGGGAGGGGATTTGGGTAATGCACCAAGGTTTCAATTCCCAACTTTGCTAATTCCGATTGGACTTGGGGCCGGTTTTCGACCCGAACCACATACAGGTAATAGACATGATTGGAGTAATCCGGGGATCGTGGAATTATCAATGTTTCTCCTAGCAGCCGATCATAGGCTCGAGCGTTTTTTTGACGGTGCTGGATCCATCGGCCTACATGTTTCAATTTCACAAGAAGAATGGCGGCCTGCAAGACATCCAGGCGGCTATTCCTCCCTTCGATCAAATGCTCATCTTTCCGCGGTTGACCGTGATTTGCCAGCAGTCTGAAACGTTCAAGTAAATCTGAATCCTCGGTAACTATGGCTCCCCCATCGCCATACGCGCCGAGGTTCTTGGTAGGATAAAAACTGAAGGCAGAGGCGGCACCGAAGGTTCCCACAGGCCGACCTCTATAGGCAGCTCCATGAGCATGCGCGCAATCTTCGACAACGTAAAGATCATGTCTGCCGGCGAAGTCCATGATTGCATCCATCTCAGCCGGCAGACCGTAAAGGTGTACCGGTATGATAGCACGGGTTGCCGAGGTGATTTTTTCTTCCAGCCTATTCGGATCGATAGTATAGTAATCGTCCAGTACATCCACAAATACGGGCAATGCACCTCTCCCTGTAACTACCCCTGAGGTGGAAATCCAGGAGCAAGCCGGTACCAGGACCTCATCGCCGCGCCCGATTTCAAGACCCTCGAGGATTATCTCCAACGCATCAGTGCCATTTCCGCAGCTCAGACAATATTTCGATCCGGAAAATTCGGCAAAGCGACTCTCGAATTCGTGCACAACCTCCCCTCCTATGAATCTGCCGCCGCTAAGAACAGCGGACACTGCCTTATCGATCTCATCTTTTATACTGTCGTACTCTTTGAGAAAGTCGTTAAAAGCTACTCTCATAATGATTCAAGAATATTGGCTAGTTTGGAAGTTAGATTCCTGCGGTCAAAGCGATCAAAATTCCGGGGTTGAAATGGTTTATCAGATCGGAAAGAGGAGTATAACGATTTGATGGACTCTTTGATACTCTCTTCGTCGGAAGGATCACAGGTTAGCCCAGACCGGGTAGCCTCGATAATCCTGGCCGCCTCACCCTTTTCCGGCACCAGGGCCAATATTGGTCTTTGGGCAGCCAGGTATTCATAGAATTTGCCAGGAGTGTACATGGCATTGTTGCCAAAATCAGAAAGCAGAAGAAGGAGCACGGTGGAATCCCTCAACCTAGCACCAATTTGAGCGTGCTCAACATAATCTTCCAATTCAATTTGGGAACCTAAAAGCGGATCGTCAAGGTATTCGGCCAGGTAAGACTCGCTGATGATTCCGATAAATCGGATTATGGATGTCTCCCTGAATTCCGGATCGTCCAGGCACAATTGCCTGTATGCATTCAGGAAGTATCGAGGATTTCGTAGATCATCTATGGTTCCCGTATGAGTCATTATAAACTTCCCACGTTTTTGAGCTGTGTCAAGATCGCTGAAATCCTCGGCGTCGAAACCGTTTCGAATCACATCAACATTCCCCGGACTCATAGCATCATAATAATCTCGCATAGCATCACCAACCGTCGTGATTCGGTGTGCATTTTGGGCAACCTTTCGTTCCATCCTTCTGTGGATTCTCATTGCGGCCTTAGAGACTTTCAGATGCCTAAGCTGAAACCACTCTCCCCAAGGATCTCTAAAATCCGCAACCCATTTAATATTGAGTCTTCGACTTACCCTAAGTCCAATTAAGTGAATACTGTGAGGAGGGCCGGTTGTCACTAGCACCGCCTGTTCCTTGGAATTGAGAAATTTCAGCAGGAAGCGACTTACTGGTCTCACCCAAAATACCCTAGGATCCGGGATAAAAAGATTACCTCTAATCCAAATCGCCAGCCAGTCCAGAAAGGTCCTTCCCGTCTTGTCCAGGGCCTGGCCCTGCTTCTCCGTTGGCTTTTGGATTACCGATAACTTTCTGAAAATCCCATATGGTTCCCAAATGGGCAGTTTGATCACCTCAATATCTGGTGAAATGTCTTTGGCCAGCGAGTCGTCTCTGAACGGAAAATCCGGCTTTTCAGGAGTGACAATAATTGGTTTAAATCCGAATTCAGGCAAATATTTAGCAAATTTTAGCCATCGTTGGACTCCTCCTCCTCCGCTTGGGGGCCAATAATAGGTCACGATGATTACTTCTCGCATTCTCTTCGGATCAAAGACTTATTCTACTTATAACATAATTTTCAATTTCGGCGCTATTTCCTGCATGAAACCATTTAACTTCAGAATCCCTCTTGAACCAGGTAATTTGCCTTTTAGCATAACGCCGGGTGTTACGCTTAACAAGTCTTATAGCTTCTTCCTGGACATACCTGCCATCAAAGAAATCAAAAACTTCTTGATAACCAACCGTTTGAAGGGCGTTTAAATGACGGTATTCTAAAAGACTCTGAACCTCATCAAACAGCCCCCTGGCCACCATGTTCTCAACTCGATTATCGATTCGTTCATATAGTTCTTCACGAGTCATTTCCAAACCTATTTTTACTGTCTCAAAATCGCGTTTGGTTGATTTTCCCGAGAGAAAGGTTGAGAATGGCTTGCCAGTTGCCCGAAGGACCTCCAGGGCCCGCAGCACTCTGTGGGGATTATTTCGGTCCACTACCTCGTAGTATAACGGATCGTTTTGCCGCAGCTCCTCCTTAAGGTTGTAGAGCCCCTCGGTTTGGTATTGCAGTGCTAATTGCTCCCCTAAGGTCTCTGGAACGGGTGGAATCTCATCAATTCCTTCGCACAGCACCTTGATGTACAATCCGGACCCCCCCACTAGAACCGCTACTTGATGATCCCTAAATATTTTCTTGAGGGCTTTCAGGCCTTCCCTCTCAAACTCTGCTGCATCAAATGCGTCTAGAATGGTATGACTATCTACCAAGTGGTGTCTTACTGAGGCCAACTGTTTGGAATTGGGCTTTGCAGTTCCAATACTCAGTTCCCGAAAAACCTGCCTGGAATCTCCGGAGATCACCTCGGTTTGCATTCGCTTGGCTAATTGCACTGCCAGTTCGGTTTTTCCAACCGCCGTCGGGCCTACAATGGCAATAAGATAGTTCATTTTAGCTCTGAAGAATTAGACACGGTCAGGTCTTTAACCTTGATAATAAGCGATTTAGACTCGCCCATTTAACCCTATATTATTTTAATTTAAGCAGCTAAACAATTAATTTACTTGATCAAATTGGTTTAGGACAGGCAAATGGGTGCACAAAAACTTACTAAGGGCGAGCTCACTCGAAAGCTTGAGAAACTCCAGGCCCAGGTCCAAAGGAACAAATTATCCGCCCAAGCTTTTAAAGAAAGCGAGGAGAAATTCAGGACCATCTTCGAGTCTTTCCAGGATATCTACTTCCGATGCGACATCAAGGGTAACATTACCATGGTGAGTCCCTCAATTTTTGAATTGATAGGATATAAACCAGAGAAGGTTATTGGTAAGAATATCACTAATTATTACCTCTATACCTCAAAGACAAAAGACCTCATCCGTCAACTGGTGCGCAACCACAGTGTAAAAAACTTTGAAGCAGCCATAATTACCAAAAGTGGCGAAATTATACAATGCATTTGCAATGTAAGATTGCTCTATAACCAAAAGGGGGGAGTAAAGCAGATCGAAGGTATTGCGCGAGACATTACCCAGCTTCAAAAGGCGCACTTTGAGTTGATGAAGTCGAAAGAAATTGCCGAGCGATCCCTGAAGGTAAAAGACCTATTCTTGGCCAATATGAGCCATGAGATCAGAACACCGATGAATGGAGTCATTGGAATGATAGACCTTCTTAGAGCCTCAGGCTTGAAGGCTGAACAAACCGAATACGTAGAGAAGATCAAGAAATCTTCCGAAACTTTAATGGCTATCCTCAATGATATCTTGGACTTGTCCAAAATTGAGGCTGGTAAAATGAAGCTTCGTAAATCTGCTATTCACCTTGCGGACACTCTGGAAAAACTGGATTTCTTATTCAGTCATCAAGCCGAGGCCAGTGATATACAACTTCACTACGAAATTGGTACCGATATTCCTGAATTCATAAAAATCGACGAGACCCGGATACTCCAGATATTTTCCAACCTACTCTCGAACGGGATCAAATTTACCGGGAAGAACGGCAAAATCGACATACTGATTACCCGGGTTAAGACCACATCCAGGCTAACGTCTAAAAAGATAAAACTGCGAGCTGAGGTCCGGGACACTGGAATTGGAATTAAGGATACGAATCAGTCCATGCTTTTCGAGAACTTTAGCCAGGTTGACAGTTCTGCTTCCAAACCCTATTCAGGCACCGGCCTGGGCCTTTCAATAGCTCGGGAGCTCACCACTTTGATGAAGGGTGAGATCGGCGTGCAATCCGAATTGGGATTGGGAAGTACTTTCTGGTTTACATTCGAAGTGGAAGAAGTTAAGCCATCCGAGGTCATAAGGGAGCAGGATGCTGACCATGAAGTCATTAGCGACAGATCCTATGGAAATAAGCAACCGTATCTGTTGCTCGTAGATGATAACCAAATTAATCTTCAGGTGGCTACTGAAATACTTAGGCGATCCGGGTGCCGGGTGGACACATCCAGTAACGGACCGGACGCGATCGATTTGGCCGAAAAGAATCCATACGATCTTATTTTTATGGACATTCAGATGCCCGATATGGACGGAGTTACGGCGACCAAGAAAATCAAATCGTTGGGCTTGAAGCACCCCCCTCCTATTGTCGCCATGACCGCGTATTCTATGAGGGAGGACAAGGAGAAATTTCTGGCCCAGGGACTTGATGGCTACCTGGCCAAACCAATCAAAGCGCAAGACCTGATTGGTAAAGTACAGAAATGGGTAACTCCTGAACAAAGTACATATGCGGATAACCCAGAGGAATCACAAACCAACGGGAAGGTAATCAATAGAGAGGTCCTTGAGCAACTCAGGAAGTTTGGGGGAGAGGAAATGGTGGTAAGCGCCTTATCCGATTTCGAAACTGAAACCGAAGAGGAACTTGCGAGTTGCGAGCATTCGGCCCAGGTCAAGAATTATACCGAAATAATGCGTAAATTACATACCATAAAGGGTAATGCAGGTATTTTAGGAGTTGATCAACTGGCCGATGAAGCCAGATCACTGGAATTGAAGCTGAAGGACGAGGATTACTCATCCTTAGGGCGTGATTTGAAGAGTTTAAGAAATCGATTTACTGATTTTCAGAAGCACTTGAGTTCCTACCTAAATCCAAATGGCTAATGTCGAGTTCCAAACGAGTCCTGGTGGCCGAGGATAGCTCGGTAATTCAAAACCTTACCAAGAAGATCCTTCAATTTCAAAATTATGAAATCACCTCCGTCAGGGATGGCGAGGAAGTTCTTGAAGTTCTAGCGGATCAAGATTTTGATATTATTTTGATGGACATAAACATGCCAAAAATGGACGGCTTGGAGTGCACCCGAAAAATACGATCAATGAATGATGACCTCAAGTCCGAAATACCCATCGTCGCAATAACCGGAAATGCCAAAAACTACTCACGTGAAGATTTCCGGGGTGCCGGTATTAACGATTTTCTCCAAAAGCCTATAGACTTTGATTTACTGGTGGAAACGGTTAAGAAATTTACCAGTGGTTAGTGAAGTAAAGTACACCAATCACTTCCTGCATAAAATAGAGGATCTATTTGCAGAATCCGATTATGTTCTGCGATATGAAAAAGGCAATTTCAAACCCGGTTATTGCATCTTAAAGGACACCAAAATCGCAGTTGTCAACAAGTACCATTCCCTGGAGGGCAAAATTAATTGCCTGATTGAGATCCTGAGAACCATAGACATGGATTGGAAAACGCTGGGTGAAAAGAATCAATTGCTGTATTTGGATCTCTCGCAAACTGAGCTTGAACTTTGATCGTCACTTTTTTAGGAACCGGCACCTCCCAAGGCATCCCGGTTATCGCTTGTGACTGTCACATCTGCCGGTCAATTGACTTCAGGGACAAGCGCACACGCTCTTCGGTGCACATACAATCTGACGAAAACAGTTTTGTTGTTGACACCGGGCCCGATTTCCGGCAACAAATGCTGAGAGAACGAATCGTTCATCTAGATGCGGTCATATTCACTCATCAGCATAAGGATCACACCGCGGGGTTGGACGACATTCGGGGATTTAATTTCAGGCAAAAGGGATCCATTCCATTATATGCCGATGCGGCGGTTCTGACTCAACTAAGACAGGAATATTCCTACATCTTCCAAGAACACAAATATCCGGGCATTCCCAGTATCGAGGTGAACCAGATTGAAAACAAGGAATTTAGTATTAAGGGAATTGATTTCACCCCTATAAGGGTGATGCACTACCAACTTCCGGTTTTTGGATTCAGAATTGAGGATTTTACCTATATAACAGACGCGAATTTTATCGAAGAGGATGAGATGGACAAGGTAAAGGGTACCAAAATCCTGGTCCTTAATGCTCTCCGTCAAAAGCCACACATCTCACACTTCACCCTCGAAGAGGCAGTAGCCGTCGCCAAGAAAATAAAACCCGAGAAGACCTACCTTACCCATATAAGTCACCAAATGGGTACCCATACCGAAGCCTCCGCTAAACTCCCGAAAGACGTTGAAATTGCTTACGACGGGCTCAAAGTTGAGCTGTAAATAGTGCACACCAACTATTACTTTTTAAGAAGTCTGGTTCAGGAACTGGAAGGTAAAATCCAGGGCTCAACCCTGATGTCTTGCTTTAGCCAAGACAGGGATGAATTGATTCTCCAATTTCAAAAAGACGAAAGCTATTTTTTTATCCAGGCGATACTTCGTCAAGACTTCAATATTCTGATCTTTCCTGAGGAATTCCGCCGCTCCAGGAAAAACAGCGCCAACATCTTTACCCAAGCCCTGGGACATCAAGTGAGAAAGATTGTTAGGTATCAGAATGAGCGATGTTTTCTTCTGGAAATGGGCACTTTCAGTATACTCTTCAAAATGTTTGGCGCTCAGTCCAATCTTATTCTTTATGAGAACACCCGGCCGATAGCTCTCTTCAAGAATAGCTTGGAAAGGGATAGGGGTCTCTCCTTGGTTGCCCTCGATCGCCCTATCCGTCGTACGTATGATGAATTCATTAAATCCGGATATGACCGCAGGTCGCTTTACCCAACATTTGGCAAGGTGGTGGAACAGTACTTGCGGATGGAAGGATATGAACATCAGCCACCTAGGCAACAATGGCAAATGTTAAAGGAAGTTGAATCCAGGCTGGAGGATCCGGAATACTATATTCTGGAATTGTCCAATCCCACTTTCTCACTACTACCCTCGGGTAAATATGAAGGATTGGATAAAAATCCTGTGAACGCCATTAACCAGTTCTACAAACAATTCTCCAAGAGGTTCTATGTGAAAGCTGAAAGAACCCGAATCCTAAGAAAGTTGGACAAGATTGCTCGTCGAAATTTGAATTATTTAGACAAAACCGGTAAAAAGCTAGTGGAGGTTGAAGCCCGGGCAAACCGTTCTCAAATTGCTGATATCATAATGGCCAACCTCTCTTCGATCCGTGCGATTTCTAAGGATTAAACAAGGGCATGCTTATAAATTTTTTCATATTTCCTATTTTCTCTTACACAAGCAAATACTCGGTGGATGATTTTGTTTCTTACAGCATTAAGTACAGCCATTTTATTCTTGCCTTCCTCTACTTTTCTTAGGTAATAATCTCTTAATTCTCCTTTACCAGAGATGGCTGACATAGCTGCTAAGTGTAGTAGTACTTTCATCGACTTGTCTGCCCTGTGTGACACTCTGGCCCTGCTGCGAATCGTTTTCCCTGAATCGTATTGGAAAGGGGCTACTCCGCAATGACAGGCCATCTTTTTTGGGTCAGTGATCTGTTTAAACTCGTTAGTGACTACCAGGGTATTGATAGCTACAATCTGCCCTACTCTGCTTACCGATGTAATCAGTTGATAAAGTTGTTTAAGATGATGGTCCCCATCAATGAGCTGCTGGATTTTCTGTTCCACTTCTTTGAGTTGTTTTTCTATTTTGGCTATAACAGGTCGAAGTAGTTTATCATGTTCCTTTGCCCATTGTTTATTACCAAACTGCTTGTCTTCCTGTAGAGGATCAAGTAGCCTCTTTTTGGAAGTAAGTAGTCTTTTCCTGAGACGGATCATAGATTTCAATTGATTGACAACCTCTCTGGGAGCTTCCCACAGCCTTACTTTATCCCTTTTAGCATAAGCATACTCAGAAATTCTTAAGGCATCTAAAGCATCATTTTTACCTCGTTCCAACGCATGGTGTGCTTTGATTACTGCTGCGTTTTCTAACCAAACTGCCATGTTCTTTTCAACCACAAATTCCAATAAAGGGTTACAGTAGATACCCGTATGCTCAAGACATAATAACCAGTGGATCTGATCGGTCTCTACTTCTTTTAGTAATCTTTTGTAAAACAGATTGATCCCTTTTTTGTCGTTACTTACCAGCAAGTGGAACAACTTTTTGCCTTCAGCAATCACTACAAAATCCAGAACCTCTTTAGACACATCTACGCCAATAAATACTTTATACTTCATAACTTTATTATTGATTAAAAAACAGGTCAACACACTTAAACACGATCAAACCCTTGATAATGGATCTTATCCTTCGCTGGATATTCCTAATTTCTAAATGATGCTTGTTTAAGTAACCGACAGAGGATTGAATCGCACGATGGGTCTTACCCTGGCAGGCAGATAATTCGCCTCTGTCGGTGTTGACTTTTTAAAGTTATCCACCTTGTCCACAAGTTATGAGTCTCCCCCAGACCCCCTCATAGGGGTAATAGCAATAATATTGAAATAATCATATCTTGTAAATCTAAAGGGGACAGGAAAGCGTTGAGCTCATAGATTTCTACAACAACCAACAAATTACCATTAAGCTAAACAGACGGTTATCCCCTCAAAAGAATGCCGAAATCCTATATCGTAAAGCCAAGAATCAGAACTTAGAGATACAGAATCTAACCAGGAATCTAACCCGGCGTCGAAATGAACAAAAACTTATCCTAAAATACCAGGAAGAAATACCAAGGATCCAAAGCCTGAAGGAGCTCCGCGTCTACATATCCGAAAACAAACTAGCTCAAATTGTGGAACAGGAAAAAATCCCTCTGCCCTATAGGGCATATACAGTTGACGGCTTTCAAATATGGGTTGGGAAAAACGCCAAAAGTAATGACACCATGCTAAGAGAGTTTACCTGGAAGGACGATCTTTGGCTACATGCGAAGGACTTGGCCGGATCTCACGTAGTTATCAAATACCAGTCCGGAAGGAATTTCCCTCAGCAAGTTAAGGAAAAGGCGGCTCAGTTGGCGGCCTGGAATTCCAAGGGAAAAAACAACTCGATGTGCCCGGTCACTATCACCCCGCGCAAATTTGTGAGAAAGCCTAAGGGTGCTCCGCCCGGGGAAGTAATAGTGGAGAAAGAAAATGTGATAATAGTGGAGCCCAGCAACCTTCGGCGCCTCAGAAAAGGTGTAAGAGCTAGCTAAGGACCAAGGAGTATGACATTTCTCTTCTACCTGACGATATTCAGTTTCACCATATTGGTCCGTTGTTTCCACTGAAAAGGGGTACTGGCTGTTGTCACAAAGACATCTCCTTTTTGAACAATCCCCTGCTCTCGCAGAAACTCCTCGATATCAGAAACCGTGTGGTCGGCACCCTTCATCTCCTCATAGTAGAAAGCGCGGACCCCCCAATACAAATTGATCGAGGTAAGCAACGCCATGTTATTGGTGAAGACGTAAATGTGGGCCTTGGGTCGATGCCCGGATAATCGATAGCCTGTATAGCCGGATTGAGTCATGCCTACAATCGCCGCAGAATTGGTCTCAGCACTTAATCGGCAAGCCATAGCTACCAGATGGTCGTTATAAAGGGTCTTGGAATCCGGACTTAACGGCCAGAACCGGTTATAAATAGTCGGATAGTCTTCGACGGAGGTAATGGTTTCCACCATGCTTATGACCGAGTCAACAGGAAATTTTCCAGCAGCAGTTTCAGCGGACAGCATCAAGACATCGGCCCCGTCGAGAACCGCATTGGCGATGTCGTTGGTTTCGGCCCGAGTGGGTCGTGGGTTCTCAATCATGCTCTCCATCATTTGGGTTGCAATGATCACCGGTTTATTGGCCTCGTTACATTTCGCAACAATCTTCTTCTGAACCATTGGTACGTCCTCCATCTTGGTTTCCACCCCAAGATCTCCCCGGGCAACCATAAGCCCATCTGCAGCGCCAATTATCTCATTCAAATTTCGGATGGCTTCCGGCTTTTCTATTTTGGCAATCACCCTGGTGAATTTGCCCGATTGCTTTATTCGGTCTTTGAGTTGAAGTACGTCTTCGGCGGCCCGAACAAAGGACAAGGCTATCCAATCAAGCCCGTTCTTAAGTCCGAATTCCAGGTCTACGTGATCCTTCTCAGAGAGGGCAGAGCTGGACACGTCGGTATCAGGAAGGTTCATTCCTTTACGAGGTCTAAGGATACCCCCATGGATAATCCGGGTAAATACATTGGTTTCCTCAGCACTCTCCACAACCAATTCTATTTTTCCATCATCAATGAGAATAGTATTACCAGGCTCGACATCGTTAGGTAGTTGTTGATATGTGGTGCTGATACGATCCTTAGTGCCCATTACCTCCTCTGTGGTGACCACAAGCTTCTCACCGCTTTTAAGCTCCACCGAGCCATTTTCCACATCTTTGACCCTTATTTTCGGCCCCTGCAGATCCTGGAGAAGGCCTATGTGAGTCCCTAGTTCTTTATTGATCAAGCGTACTGTGTCAATTACCAGTTGGTGTTCATCTAATGTTCCATGAGAGAAGTTTAGCCGGAAAACGTCCACACCCGCCAGGATCAGTTTTTCCAGTACTGCTTTAGAACTACTAGCAGGCCCAACAGTGGCTACTATTTTGGTCCGGTTGAAAATAATATGATTATCCATGTCAAAGGATCAAATTCTCTTTAGACTTGAGTTTCTCGATATCTATGGGCTGAATATATTGGATTAAAACCAATTTCTTCAGCCTCGCAAGCATTTCCGGAACGTCAAAAACCTGGCTTTGATCATGAATCAGAAGAAAGTAATCGAAATTGGGCAGTTCTGGAACGAGTAGGGGCTTTTTCTCTTCCCCATATGACTTGTTTTTTACCAATCGCAGCTTGGCATACTCGGCCTCATAGAGAAAGTGAGATGTTATTATGTTGTCTTGATTGTAGTACTCGATTTCCAGATCTTCGACTTTCACAATATGAATCTTGAGCGCTTGATTTAGCACCCAGGCCAGCTTGTAATCTCGCACCGGAGAGCTGATTCCGAACAGCTCAAAATCGTATTCATAATCAACTAATAATTTGCTTTTTTTCATACCTTTTTTGCCCGTCAAAAGGAGCAAATCTCCTCAAAATCAGGCGTTTCCGAGTAGCTCCGCAATTTAGGTAAGATTGGCTGATTTTGTTTGACAATTCGGCATATTATGCATTTCTTTGCACTACATTTTTAACCAAAAATCTAGACAATGTCTAAAATAGCTCAAAAAGTTAAAAGTATCATAATAGACAAACTCGGAGTGGAGGAATCTGAGGTTACACCTGAGGCTAGTTTCACGAATGACCTAGGTGCAGATTCACTCGACACCGTTGAGTTGATCATGGAATTCGAAAAGGAATTCAACATATCAATTCCCGATGATCAGGCTGAAAATATTGCGACTGTCGGCCAAGCTATTTCCTATCTTGAAGAAAACGTCAAATAAGATCATACCCCTCCCAACATTATATGAATTTAAGAAGGGTTGTAGTAACCGGCTTAGGCGCCATTACACCACTTGGAAACACTGTTAGCGAATACTGGAAGAATCTGTTAGCCGGAGTAAGCGGAGCAGCCCCAATTACCAATTTCGATCCGGAAAAATTTAAGACCAAATTTGCTTGCGAAGTAAAGAACTTCGATCCCCTGGACTACTTGGATCGTAAGGAGGCTCGTAAAATGGATAATTTTACGCGTTATGCTGTGGTTTCTACATCTGAGGCCTTAGCCGATAGCGGAGTTGACTTGGATAAATCTGATCGCGACCGAATTGGAGTTATTTGGGGATCCGGAATCGGAGGTCTTAAGACTTTTGAGGACGAGGTCTCGGGTTTTGCCACCGGCGACGGCACCCCGAGGTATAGCCCATTTTTTATTCCTAAGATGATTGCGGATATATCTGCAGGGCAGATCTCAATGAAGCACGGTTTACGGGGACCGAACTTTGCTACCGTCTCGGCCTGCGCCTCCTCGTCAAACGCGTTAATTGATGCGCATACCTATATCCGACTGGGTAAGGCTGATATGATCGTATCAGGGGGATCGGAGGCAGCTGTGACCGAGGCCGGTGTAGGCGGATTCAATGCCATGAGGGCACTCTCTGAGCGCAACGATTCTCCGGAAACTGCTTCCAGGCCTTTTGATAAAGAACGGGATGGATTTGTGCTAGGAGAAGGATCTGGAGCTCTAGTTCTTGAAGAACTTGATCACGCCAAGGCCCGTGGAGCTAAGATATACGCTGAGGTTCTAGGTGGAGGTATGACCGCCGACGCGTATCATATGACTGCCCCACATCCTGAGGGAGTCGGAATCAGACAGGTGATGAAGATTTGTTTGGAAGATGCTGAGTTGAGGCCAGAGGAAGTGGATTATATTAATGTGCACGGGACCTCCACGCCTATGGGAGATCCGGCTGAGGCCAAGGCCATAGAAGCTATTTTTGGTGATCAGGCTTACAACTTGAATATCAGCTCAACCAAATCGATGACCGGCCATTTGTTGGGTGCGGCTGGAGCAATTGAAGCTATGGCGTGCGTTTTGGCAACTAAATATGATCTTATCCCCCCGACAATTAATCATTTCACTGATGACGAGGTCTTTGATCCTCGGCTGAATTTCACCTTTTACAATGCACAGCCCCGACCGGTCAACGTAGCTATAAGCAATACTTTTGGATTTGGAGGCCACAACTGCTCCATGGCCTTCCGAAAATATGAAGAGTAGTGCTTGCCCGGATTGCTTCATTCTTCAGAAGACACACTCCAGAAGAAAAGAAGCTGATAGAATCCGTAGCCAGGATCGTGGGATCAAAGCCTTTTAATTTATCACCCTATAGCCTGGCCATGCAGCACAGTTCCATTGCCAAGACCACCAGCCAAGGAGTAAAAATGTCCAACGAAAGGCTGGAATTTTTAGGAGACTCAATCCTGGATGCGGTTGTGGCCGAGTTGTTGTTTCAAAAATTTCCATTAAAAGACGAGGGCTTCCTGACCGAAATACGATCACGCATCGTAAACCGTGAGGCTCTGAACCGGGTAGCCAACCGAATCGGGGTCAACACGTTGATCCAATTCGACGCCAAGAAGAAGACCGCCGTCTCGCATAAGTCTCTTTATGGTGATGCCTTAGAGGCACTGGTAGGCGCGGTGTATCTTGACCAGGGATTCGTGAATTGTAAGCGGTTCATACTTCGCAAGCTGATATTCCCTCATTATGAACTAGATGAATTGGTCAAAGAAAACCCCAATTTTAAAAGCATGATTATAGAATGGGGTCAGAAGCTGAACGTTGACGTCAGATTCGACATAATCGACATCAAGGAGGAAAAAACTTTCAAGGAATTTACCGCCCAAGTTTGGATCGATAACGTACCCAGAGAAAAGGGTATTGGGCTGAGTAAAAAGAAGGCCGAACAACAGGCTGCTGAAAGAACCTGGGAAATACTAAGCACCGATTAGACCTAATTCTATGCCGAGAATAATTGCCGGAGCAACGCTCAATCAAACCCCACTGGATTGGACCGGTAATGCCGAGAACATTAAAAACGCTGTCTTGGAAGCTCGAAATGCCGGGGTAAGGATCCTGGGTCTACCGGAACTCTGCATCACAGGATACGGCTGTGAAGATTTGTTCCTGAGTGAATGGCTGCCAGCAAAGGCTCTCTCCCAGCTTCTTCAACTGGTCGAGATTTGCCAAGACATTACCGTTACGATGGGGCTTCCACTGAGACATAAGGGCAGGCTCTATAATTGTACGTGCGTTATCAGAGATCGGGAGGTTCTGGGTTTTACTGCCAAGCAATCCCTGGCTCTTGACGGCGTGCACTATGAGCCCCGCTGGTTTGAGCCCTGGCCTCAGAATAAAATCGTCCAAATCAATATCGCTGGCAAGCAGATCCCGCTAGGCGACGTTACCTACGAGGTGGAGGGGTTCAACTTAGGCATCGAAATATGCGAAGATGCCTGGCGAGGCATCAAGCGCCCGGCTTCAAGGCTGTACGAACGAGGAATTAATCTGATATTGAATCCAAGCGCTAGTCATTTTGCATTTGGCAAAACCAGACTCCGTGAGAATTTGGTGATTGGCAGTTCCAGCGAATTCAAGTGCGTCTACCTGTATACCAACTTACTCGGAAACGAGGCTGGCAGAATGATCTTTGATGGAGAGATTTTGATCGCTAGCCACGGGCAACTACTTGGCCGAAACGAAATACTTTCGTTTGAGGATTGGAGGCTTGTAAGTGTCGATCTCGATTCTGCATCCCCGATGATCCCTTATGACTTTGATAAAAAAAAGGAGTTCACCAGGGCCGTTTCATTGGGCCTCTTTGATTATTTAAGAAAAAGTAAAGCCAAGGGATTTGTATTATCATTGAGTGGTGGGGCGGACTCATCAGCCTGCGCGGTGTTGGTTACCCAAATGGTTTGGGCGGGCATAGAGCAACTCGGATTAGAAAGTTTTTTGACCAAAATAGGATTGCCCAATTTAAGAGAGAAAATGCCGAACGATGAACCGTTGGGATTGGAAAAATTCCTGGTTGGAGAATTGCTTCATTGTGTTTATCAGTCGAGCCAGAATTCGAGTGGCGAAACACTCGAATCGGCTAAAGAGTTATGTGCCAGTTTGGGCGCTAAATTCAGCTGCTGGAATATTGATGGTGAAGTGGAATCTTCGGTGCTGAAATTGGAGAAGGTACTGGGCCGCGAATTGGACTGGGATAAGGACGATGTTGCCCTTCAAAATATTCAGGCTCGAGTTAGATCTCCCCACATATGGATGCTCGCTAACCTAAAAGGTTCCTTGCTGGTGGCAACTTCCAACCGAAGTGAAGGGGACACAGGATACGCCACAATGGATGGCGATACCAGCGGCTCCATTTCGCCAATTGCCGGAGTAGACAAACAATTTGTTCGGGAATGGCTGGTATGGGCGGAATTGGAGCTGGGTTTTTCCAGCCTTACCAAAGTCAACAAACTAACACCCTCCGCCGAGTTGAGACCCCAGGCCAGTCAGCAAACCGATGAAACAGATCTGATGCCATACGATATTTTAGTAGAAATCGAGCGGTTGGCGATTCGAGATCATCTTTCGCCCATCGAAACCTATTCTGAATTGCTGAAACGGGGTACCGATGATGCGCCGGAACTGAAACGCCAGGTTGCAAAATTCTTCACGCTTTGGTCCCGGAGCCAATGGAAAAGGGAGCGGTTGGCACCCGCATTCCATCTGGATGACTTCAATATTGATCCAAAGACTTGGTGCCGTTTCCCTATCCTGTCGGCCGGTTTTAAGGAGGAACTGGAGGAGTTGGAGAAGCTGTAAAAGAAATGACCATCTCACATTTTCGTAATATATTTGCCGAAAGTCGCTGATCAATGGGCCTGCTGTACTATATAGTTTGGGATCCCGATCCCAGTATTTTTAAAATTGGCATTTTCACATTACGCTGGTATGGTCTGTTGTTTGCCCTGGGTTTCTTGATTAGCCAGCAGGTCCTGTTTCACATTTTCAAGAAGGAGGGAAAGAACGAAAAGGAGGTAGAGGTCCTCACAGTTTATATGATCGTTGCAACTATTATTGGAGCCCGACTAGGTCATGTCTTGTTCTATGAGCCCGCACGATATATAGCAAGTCCCGTCGAGATCATTAAAGTGTGGGAGGGCGGCCTGGCTAGTCATGGCGCTGCGATCGGGATCCTACTAGCCCTTTACGTTTACGCGAGAAGGAGCAATTCTAGTTATTTGGCAGTAGTAGACCGTATTGTAATCGTAGTAGCCCTTACCGGTTCACTAATCCGATTTGGAAATTTCATGAATTCTGAAATTGTTGGCTTACCGACCGAAAGCGACTACGGTGTGATATTCGCGCGTGCTCCGGAACGGGTAATGACTCAGGGTAGCCTCGGCATCCGAAGTGTCAATGCCAGTAAGGATCCTGACACGCAGCCAATCAAGAATTTCAAACCGATAAAATTTCAAATTGAGTTTGAGAACAAAGGCTACAACGAAGAAAACCTGCACAATTATCTGGACAACAACATAAAACAGGTCTTTACCCGATACGAATTTGTCTCAGAACATATATACGAGCCTGAGGATCGAGATTTGGATTTTACCTTGAAAGACACAGGCGATGGCTTCGTGGCCTATGTAAGAACATTTGGTATTCCCCGTCATCCAGCTCAGTTATATGAATCACTCTCCTGCATTCTTATATTCCTGTTACTATTTTATATATGGAGCCGTAGGAAAGATAAAACACCGGAAGGGCTTGTGCTCGGCCTTTTCTTGATAACAATTTTCGGGCTCCGGTTCTTCTATGAGTTTGTCAAAGAAAACCAAGTGGATTTTGAAGATGCCATGACCTTGAATATGGGTCAGATTCTGAGCATACCGCTGGTCCTAATTGGAGTGGGTCTGGTCATAAGGGTTTTGACAATGGGCAAGGCAGTTCAGGGCACTGGATCGTAACCGTCCCTGCCCCAAGGATGGCATTTGGATATTCTTTTGGCCCCTAGCCAAAATCCCCTAGTGCCATATTTCAGGATAGCCTGTTTGGTGTATTCGGAACAAGTCGGTGTGAACCGGCAACTTGATGGAAAAAGGGGGGATATCGTATACTGATAGAGCAGGATTGGAAGGACGAAAAATTTTCTCAATATCCTTATCATGGCTTGGCGCTCATAAAGGTATAGTTTTTGCTCTTAGCCACAGGGATTTCGCAAAGGGTAAGTTTCCGGGCGATGATCCTAGGTTTGGTCCTTCATTTTGCCAGCTTACGCTTGATTTTGTGTTTTTTCCCGCTCGGAATTCCTTACCGAATCAAACATATTGAAATCGAGGCCTAAAATATTATTGTTTGCCTTAATCGGCATCTCTTTCTCGGTTAACAGCCTTGCCAAGCTAACGGAGGATCCATTAAAACCGAAGGATTCCCTTGCTGTTAGGTTGCACATTGCCCCTAGCCATGAAATCCGGATTGATCGTATCAATCTGGTAGGAAACAAAAAGACCCGGGACCAGATCATACTTAGGGAGTTATTAGTAAGACAGGGCCAGACAATGCCTAAAAGAGATCTGGACTCTCTGTTAGCCATTTCGGCTAACAATATTAAAAACACCAGACTTTTCGTAGATGTTGAGACCAAATCGGTTCCACTGACCCCCGATGAGGTTGAGGTCGTGGTTCTAGTCAAAGAACGTTGGTATTTCTACCCAATCCCTATTTTCACCCTGGCAGACCGAAATTTCAATGAATGGTGGACCAATCAAAATCGAGATCTAAGCCGTGTGAATTACGGAATAAAACTTCTGCACTTAAACTTCCGGGGTCGCAAGGAAATTCTTCGGGTTACCGCCCAATTTGGTTTTACTCGTAAACTGCAGCTTATCTACCAGATCCCGTATATAGACAGAAAGCAGAAAAACGGCCTCTCCTTTAATATTTCCTTTCGGGATAACAAGAATATAGCGTACCAATCGCTTGACCACAGGCAAATATTCATAGACTCTGACAAGGACCTGGAATCTCCCAAGCAAAACCTCAGGGAGTCGCTGCGGACTGCAATCACTTTTGGTCACAGGGAGTCCACTTATAACTATCATTTTTGGTCTCTACAATACAGCAATACCATGATTGCTGATACCATCGCTTCGATCAACCCTAACTATTTCCTGGATGGGCGCAGCCAAATGCAATACTTGGGTGCCAGCTACTTGTTCAAACGGGATTTTAGGGATATAAGGGTATATCCTCTGACCGGGTTCCTCATAGAATTCAAGCTCAGTAAGATTGGATTAGGCGTATTTGACGATATCGATCAGTGGGAATTCAAGCCCTGGGCGGCCAAATTCTTTGACCTCAAGAACGGGTTTTACTTCTCAACAATGGGGAAGCTTAAATTAAGTACCCCGGAGAGGCAGCCTTATGCGTTGAACTGGGGTATTGGGTACCGGCCCGATTTCATCAGGGGTTACGAATTGAATGTAACAGAGGGCCAGAACTTTTTTTATACCAAAAATGTACTCAAAAAGAGGATCCTTAAGATCAAACAAAATTTGGACGGTATCATACCCTTCGAACAATTTTCTACCTTCCCGCTTGAAATTTATTTGAAAACGCATTTCGATGCTGGATACGTGCGGAATAACCTACCTGACTTACTGAATGATCGATTGGTTAATACCGTTATTTACGGTGGAGGAGTGGGACTTGACTTTGTCACATTCTATGACTTCGTAGTCCGGACTGAATACTCATTCAACAGCCAGGGTGAAGCAGCTTTTTTCCTGAACTTCAAACACGAATTTAGGTAATCAGTATTCGATTGGACGTCTCTTCCCTTTCTTGTTGACATAATACCATTTCCCCACCCTTTCTCCATTCTCATAACTTCCTATGAACTCAAGTTGCCCCTGCTCATTGAAGAACTGCCACTCACCGGTTTCAAGGCCGTACTTAAATTGGCCTTTCTGAAGCATCACCCCGTGTTCATTGTAATGAACCCAGTCTCCCTCGGGCAATCCGTTTCTATACAGCATCTTTCTCTTTAACTGCCCATTTTCATAGAAGAAAATCCAGATTCCGGTATATAGGCTATTCCGGTACCTGCCAGCCTTTTCCAACTGCCCATTTTCATAGTAATAATAAGCCGAATCCTGCTGCAGCCCGTTGATCCATCTTTCGGAGGCGATCAACTTTCCCTGGAAGCCATAATACTTAGCTGTGCCGTCGAGCAACCCTTTCTGGTAGGTCTCCTCAGAATTGAGGTTTCCATTTGGATAGTAAGAAATCCATTTCCCTTGCTTTTGTCCGTTTACCATCTGCCCATTAGCCTTTAGAGTACCGTCAGGGTAAAGAATCTCGTTTGGCTGAGCCCGGGCCAGCGACGCAATCACGCTTAGCAAGAGTAACAATTTCCTTATCAATGCAATTAACCAATACTTACTCTTTTCCAAGATAGGCATTGAGCTCAAATTATACTTGCAGATATCATTACACAATTCAGGCCAATACCAATTCGGTCGTTCTGGTCATTTGCTTTATGACCCAATTTGCAAACGGCCAGAGCCTAAATTCAGGAACTGGGGCTCGATCGACCGGAATGGGCGATGCATCAACTACCGTTGCAGATCCTTATGCGGTAGGCAACAACGTTGGTGGATTGGGCCGACTAGACCAGTTTTTTATTTACGCCAGTTACGAAATCCGTTATAACCTGATTGAGATTTCACGCCAGGCTGCTGGAATCATCATTCCGCTTCGGCTGGGTAATATTGCCTTTGATCTGAATCGACTGGGGGGAGGATCCTACAAGGAACAAAGTGCCGGCCTATCCTATTCCAACCAATTTGGATTGGCCAGCCTTGGGTTGAAAATGAACTACTACCAAATGTTGATTGAGGGTCTCTCAACCAGATCAGCCTTGGTATTTGAATTTGGGGGGATCGCGGAAATAACCCCCCAATTGCTTTTTGGTGCCCACATCCACAATCTGAGCCAGTCCGGGTTTTTGCAAAGAGAGACTGGAGCACTCCCCACGGTTATAAAGGCAGGCTTATCGTACCGGCCATCAAAAAAATTCATGGTCAACCTGGAATTGATGAAAGACATCGACTTTGACCCGATTTTACGACTGGGACTCGAGTATCGGGTATTCAATTTTCTCCAGCTACGGACTGGCATTAATGACCAACCCTTCCAAGCCTATGCCGGTTTGGGCTTCAGCCAAAGCCGGTTAAGTATCGATTATTCCTTTGCCCAGCACGGCCACTTAGGAGGATCATCTCAAATCTCGCTGTCCTACCGTTCGTCGAAAAACAAGGATGAAAAATAGCTGGGCCATGGTGATTTCAATTGGAATCTATTGTGGTCCGGTGAGGGGCCAAGAGGATTTTGACTTCGAACAACTGATTGAAAGAAACTTTGGATTCCAGGAAGAAGCCGAGTTATATGAACATCTATACCAACAACTGTATGACTATTATTTACATCCATTGGACCTGAACAAGGCCAACCGCGAAGAATTACGCGCCCTGACCCTATTGTCCGAGCAGCAAATTGCGTCCTTGATCCAATATCGGACCAATAACGGCCCATTTTACAATATTTTAGAAATGCAGGGAATTCCTGGATTTAACCCCGAAGTGATTCGGTCCATCCGACCTTTCCTCAAAGTTACTCGAAGGCCTGCCCCGGGAACCTTACAGCAAAGAGTAAGCAATGCACCGACGAAATATGCTCTCATTCGATATGGCAGGGCGTTGCAAAAGAAATCAGGATATCTCTCCCGGACAGGCGTTGGCAAACCATTTCAGGGAAGCATGGATCACGTTTTTGCCAAACTACGGCTAAGCAAGCCAGGCGATTTCAGCGTCGGTATGACGTTGGAAAAGGATGCCGGCGAGTCTCTCAGATGGGACAACAAACGAAATAAGTACTACTTCGACTTCCAGTCCTTTCACATAATGGTTGAAAACCGCAGCCGCATAAGAAAACTGCTTATTGGAGATTTCCAGATACAAACCGGACAGGGCTTAATGAACGGCGGAGGTTTCCAGTTAGGTAAGGGAACCGAGCCAATTTCTGCGGTTAGAAGAAGCAATCTTGGTGTGCTACCCTATGGATCGGCCAATGAATCCGGCTTCTACCGGGGAGTGGCTGTGGAAATAGACCTGCAGCCGATCCAGGTGCTCTCTTTCTATTCCCGCCAAAAAAGGGATGCCTGGTTGACATATCTGTCCGGTCACGGCCAGTTCTCCAGCTTGAGATCCACCGGCCTGCACCGGACTCTCAATGAGGTCGCGTCCAGGAAAACATTGAAGGAAAGTGTCCTAGGTCAACGAATTCAGTATCACAGTCAAGATAAATCTCTATTAGTAGGGATGCAGGCCTCCTATTTATGGTATGACTTCCGCAAAGTTGCCAGTACCCAACCTTATCAGAAGTATGATCTTGTAAATCAATCTTTGTGGAATCTTGGCAGCTTCATAACCTATCAATGGCAGAACTTTAACCTGTTTGGAGAATTTGTTGAGTCTGGAGGAGCCAAGGGTGCTTTGGCGGGTGTTGTCGGAAGTTTAGGTAATCGACTCGATGTGTCCATACATCTAAGGAATTACGCACCCGGCTTCCAGACTGCCAATGGATCCGCATTTGGCGAAAACAGCAGAAACCAGAACGAATCAGGAATTTACTGGGGTATAAAAATTCACCCGTTTAGAGGTATCGTGGTGAAGGCTTACTACGACCGATTTAAGTTCAGATGGCTCAAGTTTGGAGTCGATGCCCCATCAGAAGGTTATGAGACTCTGATATCCACCGACATAAACCCTGGGGAGAAAACGCAGGTGCAAGTCTCTTGGAGGCACCAACAGAAGGATCAGAACTCGACGGCGCCCGGTGCCAAACTAAACCATGCTGAGCCTGGCAAAAAGCGAAATCTGGTGCTGCAGCTCACACATTTGGTCAGCTCCGCCATTACTCTTAAAACCAGGGTTCAGCGAAGCTGGTTCGAATTCGGCAATTTAAGAACTGCAGGGTTCCTCTTGTCCCAGGACTTGAATCTCGACTTTGGCAAGCTACGACTCAGCACTCGAGTAGCCCTTTTTGATGCGGATGACTTTGATAATCGCCAATACGTTTTTGAACGGCACGTGCTGTATCGGGTCTCATTTCCATTCTTCAAGGGAGTGGGAATACGCAACTACGCCATGGTTCAAATCAAAATGCATTCGAGGATGGTCTTATGGATCAGATATGCCCGCACCGAGTTTAGGCACCAGGAGACCATCGGCAGCGGATTAGACCAGATTGACGGAAATTCCCAGTCCGATGTGACCGCTCAACTAATTTGGAAGTTTTAGCCCAATCATAGCTACAATCCATGTTTAACCTAAATTTTAAAGTAATGAACAATTTGAGAAACGACACAAATAAGGAATGATACTTTAAGATAGTTTAATAAATGACCTATTTTAGCTGTTTTACCTCATTTGCCTTCATATATTCCTAGTTGCTTTAATCAAAAAAAGAGACTAATATGCTACTCAAAATTTAGAGTCGCGTTTTTAGTCGCGGAAAAGTTAATTTCAAGTGTCAGTCAAACTCAAAAGAAGAAAGATTAAGGAAGGGGAATCCCTTTATCTGGTTATCCATCATAACGGGAAAAGATACTACGAATTCTTAAAGCTACGCCTCTTGCATCCAAAGGGCAGGCTGGAGAAAGCTCACAACAAAGACATACTAAGGCTTGCTGAAATTATGCGAGCGAATAAAGAAATATCTTTATCCTATCAGCAGCATAATCAACCTCTCCCCTCTTCTCAAAAGATAGATTTCCACCTCTACCTAGAAAAGTTCTCCAAAACCAAGAACTACGACAATCAAAATAACTTCAGGTTGGCAGGGGTAAAGCTCAAAGAGTATTCCCCTGTTCTAAAGTTTAACCAGATAGACCGGGACTTCTGCGAAGGGTTCAAAAGATACCTGCTAGACCATCTGGGGACAAACTCAGCCTATGTCTACTACTCAAAGATAATAGCTACTTTAAACCAGGCGGTAAGAGAAAGAATCATTGTATACAATCCTTCCAAAAATATAGATCCAATCAAAAAAAAAGACAAACCCCGGGAATACCTTACGCTGGAAGAGCTGCGGGTACTGGCTTCAACAAACTGTGAAAGTCCGGACACGAAAAGACTTTTTCTTTTCGGTTGCTTAACGGGCCTAAGGAAAGTGGATTTAATGAAGCTCCATTGGAGGGACATTAAAAAGGACCAGGGCTGGCATATTGTCTTTGACCAAAGCAAAAAAGGAGGGCTTAACTATTTACCCTTATCTGACCAGGCTTTGCAAATCCTGGGACCGTTCCAGAAAGGCAAAGTCTTCAAAACTGTCCCCGCCCTTTGGTGGCACCTTAGAGAATGGGTAAAGGACGCTAAGATAAATAAGAAGATTTCCTTTCACTCTTCCCGGCACACCTTCGCCACCTTAATGCTAAACCATGCCACTGATAATGTAAGAATAGTCCAGGACCTTCTAGGACATAAATCAGTAAGAACTACTGAAGTATATGCAAAGATTGTTCACAAGTCAGCTAAAGAAGCAATAGGAAAAATTCCGGAGATTTTGTGAGGGGGAAATCGAAAAGAACACCAAGACCCAGAAATATACGCCAGCTAGGTCTTTAAATAGTTCTCTAACCCGTCCAGTCTAATTCTTGTCTCAATAACTTGGGAGGAAACATGGAATTTGGGGCATAGCTTGGCCGCCACCAATGCCTTAACCCCCTCAATCTTATCTGGGAATCCTTGATATTTCTTATTCAGCATAATTATTGTAGATCGTATCTTTTGCATTTCAACCTCCAATACCTCTACAGGGACTAGAAATTGACCAGCGAACTCTTTCGCTTGTCTTTCGAACCATTTGTAATCATTATCGTCCATTTGACTAACCCATTTCTTATAGTCGGCGATGTCAGTGAATGTGACCTGCTCATAGCATTTTTCGTGTAGAACATAATGACCCAGTTCTTCAGCTAGAGTAAATCGTAACCTGGGCTGAGCTCCTGGATCGTTGAAAGAATCGTTATCAACGTGGATAGCGGAGCGATCACCAGTTAGTAGTCCTTCCACTCCAGCAGAGAATGGTGATCTTAAACCAGGAGTTGGTACTATATCCAATCCCAATAATTCTATGATTCTTTCAATCTTGATTGGAACCAAGCCTCTGTCAATCATGTGATTCCGACAAAAGCTGTCAATAATCTGACCTATATGGGCATTATTTAGCTTTGCTGGTCTGCACCTTGATGCCATTCCCTTCTAATCATGGAAATTAACTTTTCTAGGTCATCCTCGTTCGGTTTTGTTCCGCTCACTGTTCGGAAAAAAAGTGGAAGTTTTTCAAGGACGGACTCATCCGGTCTTAAATCCTTCGGTATCGCTTGGATAAGTGCCAGATCTTTTATCTCCTGATACTCTTGTTCACTTAACTCCAAGGCCTCTGCGATTTGCCTCAATGCGGGTTCCGTCTTGGGAACCTCGAGCAAGCCTCGTTCGATCTTGCTCCAATTACTTGGATCTAATTCTGACTTCCTACAGAATTCTCTCGAAGTCATACCGCTCTTGATACGCCTCTCCTTTAGATGGCGTCCTAGGGTTTTTTCCATTCCTATAAAAGGGGTTACGATTATGCTTTAAAAAAATGGGTAATTGGTAACTTACTGACACGAAGTTACCAAATGTGGTAGACAATTACCACATAACCCCCGGATTATTTGATGATGGTCGTTCTCTCCGCCTCCTCCCAAAACTTTTCTTTCCGGATCCGACCCCGTATCTTTTTGATCAGTTCTTTTGTCTTCATACCTATTAATAGGAGTTAGGGGGAAAATGTTGCCTTTTTCGACCGCCTAACCTGCGTTCCAATGTTTTCGATTCAACAGGCCTCTATTCAATAGAATTCTTTCGTTTGCCAATTCGCAATACTCTTGAGAAATATCAATGCCTATCCAATCTCTGTTACATGCCTCGGCCGCTATAGCCGTAGAACCGGATCCCATGAAGGGATCAAGCACAACCTTTGCCTCGGTGGAATCAACGCAACGCTGGACAAGTTCTATATCTCCTTATAGTAAGAATATAACAAAAAAGAGCGAGGAAGTCAAGTTATTTTTGCATTATTGTATATAATTGCTCCTGGGTCATTCCCAGTTTATGCCGGTGAGCTCTGAGTTCTTCGGGAGTCATTTGGCGAAAATAAAAAGCCCTCCAAACTCCGGAGGGCTTGCCTTAAAGGGCTAGTTCCTGGAATGCCTGCTACTACAAATAAACGAATTCATTCAAACGCCTGGAATTACAACCTTTAGCAGTTCAATTAACTGGCCGAAATCAATAACCCCGTACTTTACTAAGGCTAGTAGTCCTGCCACACCACCGGCAATGTAGATAAAATCTTTGGGCTGCATTAACTTGATGTCTGCCCCCGTTAGTTTACCGTCCCCGTCTTTGTCAAATACTTTTTTAATGGGGTTGGCAAGGATGGTAAAAGGACTTGAATCAATAGCACCCCCGAGGGCCGGAGCGAGTATGTTTTTTACTACTCCTGACTGCCCTACCTTATTGACAAACTTTCCGAACTTGGAATCTTTGAATTTCTTTTTCATTCTGATAGTATTTCTTGGCCAACCGCTTGGAATACATTCTTGATAATGATTTTCACATTCTCCTCTTTGTCTAAAGCCGATTTAACTTTCAAATAGAACTTTCGAAAAGCATCTGTACTCTGCCCTTCTTTCGAATTGTCATCTGAATACAGGATGTTATTTACCAGCAAACACCCATCACTGTTTTTGGGGTAGTTTCCGATATGTATATATACCCATTGGTAGCCGGGAACATTTTGCAACCACAAGTGATTGTGGAACCAATCGTATTTTGCCCGATATTGTTCGCGCTTCGTACTGGGCTCATCTCTGAAAATCACCTCGTACTCTCCTGCCGGAATGGCCGTAATCTTAGGAATCTTTTCTGTTCGAACAGGATCCTCCATCGTCACTCCATAAAAAATGGTATCAATATAGATAGCTCCCCTACAAGAAGTTTTATTATTATCTAGCCTAAGATGCTGTATATCCATTCTTTTTAATCTGTTCAATCAACCAAACTCTTTAAAAACGCTCCAAGTCCTCCCAGCCCTCCAACCCCTCCAACCCACTTGGCAATCTTTATCCCTCCTTTGGTGTTTTGGATTATTACCTCGTGCTCATCCACTTTCTTGATGACAACATCTAATACAGGTTCGTACTTCTCCCTGAAAACATCATCTTTTTTTTGCTTCTCCTTTATCCATTTGACATCTGTATGGACCTCGGCAATCATTACCGCCAATTTCTCCAGGTGTCCGTTCTCTTTTCTATTCATTATCTGTCCGGTCGGTGGTATCGGCTTTTTCTAGATTGGCCCTGGCATAGGTCAATAGCGAAGAACTCAGCCCAACCCTGCCCAAAAAACTCTTGATCTTGGTAAGGCTCCATTGTACCGGAAACAGGAACATAAAATTGCCGGTCGTCGAATTGGTCCAGGGGTCCGATTTGTCACCCCAGTTTGTAAAGTTCCCCCGCAGGTCGGTTTTTATTACCGGATAAACCTTGTCGGCAAGCTCCTGGTAATCCCTAAAGGATGCAGCGGGGATTTCAATCCCATATTTTTGTGTCTCTGACATTAGAAGGCTGAATATCTGCTATTGATTCCTGTTATATAACTATCCATTGTGGCTTCGGTAATGTCTGAACTGAATTTGATCCAGCTTTCCGTAAAACGCCCGTCTCCACCAACAAAAAAGTTTGATTCTGATCCCATTGATCCGGCATTGCAAACATGAGAAGTCCAGGCTGCCCCGTCCACCCTCATATTCAGATCCGACCCATCTCTTCGCACTGCAATGATATGGGTCGTTCCTTCGGAAACCGCCCCACTCTCATCGTTGGCCCCTCCAATCCGAACCCTGAAAGTTTCGCCTGTCCTTAACTGAAACTTATTACTAGCATCAATATTTGCAAGATCCCAATGGAGTCCGCTTGACGTATGGCTTAGTACCCATATAAAGGAGAAGGCGGTACCAAACGTTATCGCTGCATTACTAGTGAATGAATCGGTGGTATTGAATTGCAAGCCGCTACCGGAAACGTATAGCGGTTGGTTGGGTCCAGTATCCTGCTTCATATAATTCAGTGAATCGTCCCCAGAACGTTCATCCCACCACCGGGAAACAAGATCCCCGCCGTCTTTGGTGAAATACCCTAAATTGTCACTTCCGAAGGCACAAACTATATCAGCGTGGGAATGGTACGGATACACCGGCAACCCGGCATCCCTTCGCCACCACTTCTCAGCTGCAACAGCTATTTCCTCTTGATTCATCAATAGCCGATTGTAAACTTATCAGCCCCGTTGGATTGCTTCCATCGAAGTCTCACTCCGTCCCAAACCTTCATGGGGGGCAATTTCTTTCCCGATGCTGTGGCCGGATGTTCCGCCGCAATCGTGTTGTTTACCGAAAACTGGATTGTTCCCGAATTACCTGAGTCTGTCTCGATATACACCACTACCGCCATTGGACCCCTTCCATGGTTCTCGATAGTCAATGTGCTTTCAGTTGTATCGCCCGCTGTTACTTCTTCAAAAGGTGATGTTACTGTCTTGTTTGCCATTATATTCTAGTTAGTTTAAAAGCCGTTTTATTTAATTTCCCCCGACCTTCCCAAAACGTGAAAGTCGTATTGTTCGCATCCAGGTATGCCTCCGCATCCGCCAGATAATTCAACGCTACCGCCTTGGCATCCTTCTGCTCCGCCCTGATCCTTTGAATGTCCAAGCCCTGGCTATTGCCACTCTCCTTTTCCTCCACGCCAAACCGCGACACCTGGACCGGGTTATGTAACAGCAGCCTCGCGTAGGCAAAGTACACCAAGGCTGGTTTCAGTCCTTCCAGCTTTATCACCTCTCCCGAGTACGTGTAATCCAACCCCACAAACAACTCGTGATACTTCTCAAGATTATAGGTGAAGGCCCCGGCACTGGGATCCGCAGAGAAGGCGCTGGCTATGGTTAAGCTCGTATTTCCCCCTATTACCGTCACCTCCCTGGTCTCCCTCGCTCCTGAGATCGTCACCGTGATATAATCCCCAACCGTCAGTTCTGATGTGAAAAGCGTTCCCACTCCAGTGATGGTTGTCGAAGCCCCGGAGATCGTCCCCGTCCTGGTAGCGAACATTTTATTGATGAAGTCCGTAAAGAACTCCGCTCCCAGGAAATTCCGCAGATCCACCTGCTGGGCCTCCGTTATGAAGGCATTCAATCGCGTCCCGATGTTCTGAGAAACAGATCGATAGTCGTCAAAATCACTCCGTTCCAGTAGTAGCGTCATCTTGCAACGGTTTTATTGTGAAGTCCTCTCCCATAGGCTGCGCAAAGAAGGGCGCCCAGCTTTCAAAGCTCCTGCTGATCACATCCCGATCCGGTTGTTTCTTCCTATTATAGGCGATCATCTCCTGAGCCGTCTGCTCCTGGTTAAACATCCCGCTCTCTGCTCTGACCCCATACAAGCCCCCGAAGCCTCCAAATGCCTGCACGATCCTATCTCTGGCCGCCTTCCTGGTCTCCGTGTACATGTTGTCCCGGTTGGGTATATCAAACTTCTCAAGAATGGGTTGTTCCGGTATCTCCCCTTGTGGAAAATCTACCAGGATGTTTGAGTTATTGGCCTCCGCACCCACTCCCTGATTGATGTTCTTGATAAACTGATTCCTCTCCGTTTCACTCTGAAATTCCCCCGGGTGCTTTACCAGGTGTCCCGCCATAAAACCATTCTGTATGCCTGAAATCTCAAATAATTGGATTTCTCCGTCCGTCTGAATCGAATCCAGAACCGAATCGTAAATCGTTACCGGGTAAGTGCCCTCCTCCGGAGTCCAATAGAACACTTGCCCGGGGAACTGGTCAATGCCGACCTCACGAATCTGCTCCGGGGCCGTTTCTGCATTGAACAAAGGGTATATGATCTTATCATCTCCGAACATCCTTTTTTTGTCCGCATCCCGCTCCCAATTCCTGGAAAAGACAACGCCGACCACTTCACCGGCCTCAGTTGGCTCCCAATACCGGATGTACTTGGTCTTGATGGGGGTTACCTCTGCAATCTGTCCAACTAAATTGAAATTGAAGTGAAGGCCAAAGGGTCGGAAACGTGCATAATCCTCCGCCACTGCCCCCAGTATGTCATTCATCGTCTGCCCCTTACCGTTGACAACCAAAGAGCCTAGAGCTTCATTTTCGAAGCCCCGCCCTTTTACAAAATCACGTAAGGTGTTGATTGCGGTATTGGTAATCCCTGACCGGGCCGTTACCAATTCTATTTTTTGGGGGTATAGGTTATCCGGCCCGTAGGTTAGGATACCTTTAGTTCTGTCAACCCGTATCGGTAATCGGGCGACATAAGGGGTTTTTGTTAAATGATAAGCCTTCATTCATCTTATTGAATGATCTTTTTCACCCTTTCGCCATCCTTTAAAAACTCTTCCCAATCTCTGGGGCTGTCGTAGAGTTTACTTTCCAGGGACTCCATGTAGCTATCCCGTTGCTCTCCACTGGGCAGCTTCCCTCCTTGCTCTTCAAGGATCTTTATATGCTCCTTCCCGAAGTCCTCGGCCTTCACCAATCCCATTCCTGGGATGTGGATGTGCTCCTTTTTCAATATTCTCTTGCCCTTTGGCATCTCTACCTTGTTTTTCTTCTCTGACTCCAATTGCTTGATCTGTTCCTTTAGGCTCTCGACTTCCTCGTCATAGCCCTGCTTCATTTCCGCAACCTCAGCTGCTAGCTTTTCGAGATCGGGTGCCTGTCCGTTTGTTTGCTTTTTTGCCATCTTTTGGATCGGTAACATCGCCCCATCGCTTGATCCAGTTCAGCTCCTCACGCATCGAATAAATCGTGTTCTGCGTCCGAGATCTTCCCGCCTTCACCTTCTGCACCTCTTTTTCAAGGTCGCTCAGGGCCTGCTCCAGTTTATTTAATTTATCTGTTATCATTCTTTCTAAGGAGTTCCCCGGTCAGTTGCCCGACCGGGGATAGGGACAAAGCAAGTATTTTTTACGCTTCAATAAACCTCTGCCTTTATTTTAGGTGTAATAAACCACGTGTTCGCCAAACTTGAAATTGGTATCAACCGCGCAATCAACCCGCACAAACCACGCTACTGAGTTGTTTTGAACGGGCATAATCTTGATCGATGCCTCTTCCAAATCCCTGAATCCTACCCAGAGGTTGGAACTGATTGAGGTATCGCCATAAGTAGCTATGACCTCATCATCCTGCATGCCTTCGAAAGCAACCAGGGGCTTGCCTCGGTATCTTACCGGGAATTCTCCACTGGGATCTTGTCCCTTGTTGGCTAACGCTTCGATGGCTGCTCCATACAAATCATGAGTATTCACAGATACCGCCATAAAGAATGACGGCTGATTCCGCGCAAACGTCGGGACAGCATTCCATACTTTTTCCAATTCCGCCAGGACGTTCCCCTCTGTGAGCGTCATCCCTACAATGTCCACCACGTCGCCATCAGCCGCAGCCTTGGTTCGGTAACCGTCAAACTTGTTATCAGGATCAGATCCCGCAAGATCCCCCTGCCACAAGTTCTTCCCCATGTAGGGGCCGATACCATTCGTTCCCCCCAGGACCAATTCAATAATCCCAGCCTCCACTTCGGGGGCCAGCGTTCTTTCCATTGGTGAATTACCTCCACCCTGGAACGGGTCCCAATCATCGTCGAAGTCATTCGGGTCAAACTCCTGGTATATCAAAAACGGGTCAGGCGTTAAATCCTTCTCGTCCTTGGTAAATGTTCCACTTGAGGAAGGGGTCGCGGCATAACTCTGGACTAATGCGCCCGATTGGAAATTGTTGATGTAGCGACTCTTGGCGATGTTTTCCTCGATGTGAACGAATCCCCCTTCGAAGAGTTCGTTTCCAACATCCATCAGAGTAAATAACGTCGCTACTGCATCTCCCGCGTAATTTGATGTAAGTGCAAATGCCATTGTTTCTTTACTTTAAAATCGACTGAAAATCTTGGTCCTGTTTCGTGCGTTGTCCTCTCTCCTTTTCTTTGCTTCCTCATACCTCAACCGGGCATCCGATTTGGTCTCTAGCTTGGCCCCGCCAAACTGTCCCATCAAGCTCATCCCCGGAGCCCCAGGGGGCTGCCCGTGACTCTGAACGCCCTTGGCTAACTGAGTGACCTGATCCTTCAGGGCCTCATTCTGCTCTTTGGAGGTTTTCAGCTCATCAACCAGCTGGTCGATCTTCTGTTCAATAACCTCCTCGGCAACAGGTTCTTCAATGGACGAAACCTTGCCGTCCTCAACCTTGATCACCTTGCCATCTTCAAGCGTGTAGTCCCCATTTTCCAGGACTACCTCCTGCTCGTCCTGCATCCTTGATAATTCCGAACCCTCTGCAAGCTCCTCACCTTTCACAATGATTTCCCCGCCTTCCTGGAGTTTGACAGTCATAATCTTGGGTTCCGGTGCGAACATCTTGATAGCATCGTCCAGCTTCGCACTCAATTTCTTAATTCCTTTCATAACGATATTGTTATTGTTAACTTTTTCCGGTTTAACATAAGCCAACGCCTCAATGCGCTCCATCTTGGCAGTTGCAAATCCCTTCTCCACCGCCTCCTCCGCATTCATCCACGTTTCCTCCTTCATTAGATCATCCAGGTCCTTATCGGAAAGATTTGTGCCAGTCTGATATACTTTTATTGCTTTTTCCTCAAATGCCTGCAACCTCTCCGCCACTTTTTCCATGTCCTCTTTGTCCCCCTCAGCGAACGTGGTTGGATTATGTATCATTATCTCACCGTTCTCCGCAATCTCCCTTTCTCCCCCTGCCATGAAGATCACTGAAGCAATCGAGGCGGCTAATCCATCAACGACCGTTTTCACCTTTTTCCCGCTCGCTATCAGGGCATCATAAATCAAAAACCCCTCAAATACATCTCCACCTCGTGAGTGAATGTTCACCGCTACCTCGTCCCCTTCAAGAGCCTCTATTTGCTCCTTAAACCACTTGGCAGAAACACCTCCCCATTCCTCTGCTCCTTGGAATATGTCGCCATATACATTAATTGCTGGCATTCTTCTTCTTTTTTTTCAACCTCTTTTCAATCAAATCAAAGTCCCACGTACGTGCCGGAGCCCGCTTGTGCTGCTTGACGTACTCTGCCTCAGCTATCGCTCTCCTTTCGGGATCTGCTGAGAACATTTTCGCATAATCCCCATTCCTTCCGATCAGCATCCCCTCCACTTCGGGAGTGATATTGTTTACGTGGTACTGTTCGCCATTGCTGTGGATCACTATGGTGGGATCTCTCAGCATTAGGTTATTACAATTATGCCATCACTGGTGGCAATTCCCGATGCGGTAGTAATCCGGATATAATAAGAAGCCGCAGCAAGAGCCACACTCGATGTAATGGAAATATTAGTATCACTATCCACCGTATAGGCCGCTTGATTGGTGACCGCACTCGTCGACACATTGATAAAGTCAACGCTGTCCACATCCTCAGTCGTCCCGGCAATGTCAAAGAAGTTTTCCCCGCTTACGTCAATATTGTCGCCTCCTGCCGTGTTCCCGGTTATCGGGGTAATATTGGTGACTTTGGGAGCGTGGTAAATGTCCTCGAAATCTCCCAGGGATGTGGCATAGTCGGTCTTGAGATACGTCTGTGGCATTTTTGATTCTGCCACTCCATCGGGATTCGTTCCCAACTGGATCGCAAACCCTCCATTGGTTTCCGCACTCTGGTACTCTTTGGTCAGCCCACCGTCTACCATTATCATCCCACTGCCTACCCCAAAGACTTCAAAGGCGTTCGTATCTTGCTTCCGATGCCGCACCATCCCAATCCATAGCCCCTTGGCCATCCTTTCCAAATTATCCTTCGCATCCTGAGAATAATCGTGGACCATAAAAGGGAGATTATGCATGAAGAATACCCCCGCGGGAGTTCTCTTGCTCGTCAGGCTGGGCTTGATATTCCCTGCGAACCCTTCAAATAAATAGCCCTTCCTGTTATTGGCTAAAGTATAGCCGGTAAGTGTCGTGGACCGACTTCCGCCCGAGGTGAACGTGATATTGTCGTGGGCGATTATTACCAGTTGATCGTGGAGGCCGGAAACGCCGGGGTTATCTATGTCATAATCAAACCCCTTTATTAAATCAACGTAATCTTGGATAGGCATAAATAAAGATACGTTCGTACCCTATCCGTCCTGTACGCTACTTTTCTTCGGGAAGCATTTTAGGTAAGTCCAGCTTATTAATAATCCCTACTGCCTTCTCCACCGTCCGGATGCTCACACAGCATTTATTGGCCGTCAGGAAAAGCGCCTCGTCATACCCTTTCCCCATCTCCCGGAAGTCATGGAAAATGTCCGTATACTCCTTATAGAAAAGAAGTGTCTCCGCCTTGACCCCCGACTGTATGACGTGTTCCAGCTTTATATCTTCCATCACAAGTCTGCCCTATCTTCAACCTGGACCTTTTTGCTTAGCCCATCATCAATATCAGTCACTAGAACTCTGGGAGCGGGAATCTCCCGAACCGCATCCGCAATCAGCGCGCTCAAATCTTCATTTCTCTGCGTGGCTCCTAAAGGGACCCCACCCCCCTGGGCAAAAGTACCATTCGAGGCTCCTGTCCTGAACTGGTCGTTTATGGAACTGAGAAAATCCATACCTCCGCGGTTCATAACAAACAATCCTTCCCCCCTCTCGGCCTCAAACCTTGTCCCGTCCGATCCATAAAATTGTGTTCCCCCCTCGGAATGCCTCCTGCCCCCGATCACATAGCCACCCTCTTTGAACGACAACCCAGCCATCTCTTGCACCGCCAAAGCGCCGTACGCTATCACCGCCGCCGCTGCTAACGCTCCTAGTACAGGGCCAACAATAGGAATCCCCGCAAGAGATTTATATGCCGCCACTGCCCCGGCCCGGGTGACGCCTATTGTTTCCTTGATGTTGGCCCTATTCTGCACCGCTCGGGCCGCTTTACCTGCTACTGTGCGCTCATCCAGCGCATGGACGAGTATCCCGGTAACCGATTCCTCAATGTCTCCCTTTACCTTAGCCCATTCCTTCTCCGCATCCGCCTGTTTTTGGTCCAATTCTGCCTTCTCGTCTGAAGCCTCTACAAGCGTTTCTATCTCTTTATCTATTCTCCCCTTGAAAGCCGCAAACAGCGAATCATGGTGCTCCTTGACCTGCTTCTGTTCCTCCTTCCTTTCCTTTTCTCTATCGGCCGCGAACTTCGATTCTTGCTCATTGAACCTGTTCTGCAACTCCCGCTGTCTGGCAAGAGATGCGGTTTCTAAATCGATCAGCTTTACCCTTTCCTCTATCATCGCCCGACGATCCTCCTCCGTAGATTCCGCCCTCTCAAAATCTTCTTCACTGACCCGTACCCGCTCCCTCTGAAGTTCAAGCACCTGTTCCATGCCCTCAATCTCCAGGGCCGTCGCTTCCGCCAAAGCCTCACTGCGCACGTTATCGGCTAAGGTAAAATCCCGGGTCAGTCCGATCAGCTTCTCTATGGCATTACGCCGTTCGGCATCAAGTAATAGCTGGTCATTTTCTCTTTTTTCTAACCCGATCAGGGCGTTTTCAAGTTCAGTAGCGAGTTTGATCTCTTCGCGGATCTCCTCGGTAATCGAGACGATAACCTCTTTGGCCGAATTGAACCCGTCAACCATCTTATCGGTAGCATTCTCAACCCCGGTTCCCAACTGGATCACCCCGTCCCCTACCTTTTTGAAATCAAGGTCAATGATCCCCTCAAGGATTACGGCAAAGGCAGTAAACCGGTTTATGATATTCTTAACCAAGAAATTCCCCAGGTCAAGCAGCGTTTGCTTAGGATTGCTGAAGGCTTCGAACAGCATTTCCCCTACCATGCTAACCCTATCGATCAGAACATCGACAATAGCCCCGAATGCAGCCGAAGCCACCCGCATGATCTCAATTCCTTTCTGGGTCTTGGTCAGAAAAGAAAACAGCGTTCCCAGGGCAAGGCTCAACGCCCCGATCACTGCCCCGATAGGCGTAGCAATGAATGCCAGGCCCGCCTTCGCCATCCCCTGTATCCCCTTGATAGCATTCGCAACAGGCCCTCCAAGTCCGCTTATAGCATCCCCGGCTTTGCCAGCCGATTCGCCCGTTTCGTCCAACTTGCCTCCCAGTTGCTCAACCTGCTCGTCGGAAAGTTTGATTTCAAGTATTACTTCTCTCTTCTCTGCCATTAGTACATTTTAACCAATTCCACCTGCGTTGACTTCCCGGACTCCCTGAACTCGATAATTTTATTCAGATAAAACAGCCCGTTCAAATTCACATCCTCAACGCTAACCTGCAATTCAATCACTCTTTTCCAGTTATATTCAACCACGTCCCTTTCTGTCAGCCTCATATAAACCTTGTAGGCTTTCTTTTGCTGGATCATATCGTAGAACCCGCGCCACGCATTCTGGGTAAGCCCGTCGCCGGACCCCAATGTGTGAAAGCCTATATGGTAGGTTTCGGTATCTGCATTACCAAATTCACCTACTTTATAAGCGCTAATAGTATCGGTAGTCGGCGTTGCATAGCCATCTGTTAGCTGGACCTGGTGATCGCTTTCACTATACCTTCTCAGGATCCTGGGAAATAATCCCGTATTCTGTTGGACTATATCGTTATCATCAAGATAATATTTTTCAATGTGGCAGACAGATATATCATCTTCGGCTACCTTCAGGTAATTCGGCGCCGCCGCAGTGTCGGCCGATTCGGTGCAAGGCGCAAAGGGCAAAACTACAATATCCTTATCCTCAGAGAAATTAACCTCATCAGAAAGATCGAGCAGGCCAACATAATTACCTGATCCACCCCGCTGATAAAATTCTTCGTGATTTTGATTGTTCGCCGCCGGAATCAGCGGATCTTGTGCATACCACAAATAGTTCCGAGAAGGGTAGCTCTGGGGAAAACTCATTTCCACCGGCCTGCTGACATCAACCCTGGAACTCCAATCCAGCGGGTCCAAAAGGAACGTACCCATGTCGGTCTTTTCCCGCATTGAAAGTATCTGCACCGGATCATAGTTCCTGGTAGCCGTATTGAACACCAAATGGGTGTTCATCATATTAAGTAACCCCTTAATGAAATCCGATATTTTCATAAACGGCATATTGGCCGCTACGTCAACCGAATTCCCTCCCGGTGCTGCCTTGTTTGAAATATTGAATTCCATGAACGTATCCGCTCCCGGGTTTCTGGTGTGGGTATTATGTACAATACCCACCGTAGTAATAGCACCAGTCGAAGTCTGAATATAGTAGGCTTCGGCGTGGATAATCTCGTTTTCCTCCCATAACAGAAAACCGGTATCCACCCGTACCGTCCTAATTCCCCCAGGAGCGAACCAATTGTTTGTTATGCTCTCACTTACCTCGGCAACAGTTCCTTTTACGTCCGAGACAATACGTAGCTTGAAGGTGATCGTTCCAGTCAGGGTGTACACCCTGACAGATGCGGCACACGTTCCGTAAAATGCCTTGGACAGAGTGTACTTATAGTTGGTTGTCGCATCATACACCCCGTCCGTGTCCGAGGTTTCGGTATTGTAGCCAATCTTTGTATTGACCTGTTTGGTCAGGGTCTGGTTGTTGGTTGACAGGTACGCCTTTGGTACGGTTGGCGTCCCGGTTGAAAGATATTCGTCATTGACAAACGGAACAATTAAAGACGACGAGTCCCCAAGGTTATTAGATATGGTCCTACCCAGATGTGTGCTAATCTCAGTGATAAGATCAGAGACCACAAACGAATGATGGAAATACCGCAAATCAATTTCATGCCCGACCACCGGCAGCCTTCCGTAATTTATTACCGCAAACATGACATTCGTAGTAGCATTCATCCTGGTTTTTACATTAGCTACCGTAAGATCAAAATCATGGGCTGACAGATCAAGATCCTGCAACGTATCATCTCCCATTTTTTTAAAAAGATCATACGTACGGGCGTATATTGTCAATTCAATATCATCGTTAGTAATAGAATTCAGCACCCCGATCCCTTCGGTTACTATCTGCATACCATTCTGCTCAATTTGAGCAGGTAACCTTTTAAGATGAGAGGGGGGGTCGTTACTCAGCTGGCTTGTGAAGTTGCTGTCATAGTGAATTCTCTCGATTGCCAACAAATTATTCTTGGTCTTAGGAATTTTGAACCGGCGTGAAAAATCCCCTTGTTGTGTTCCGAGCTTAAACACATCATTTACCTGAAAAGTAACATGGACCTGTTCATTCTCAAATAGATCCAACTCATAATTGTTGAGCTGTACTTTAAGCATTGGGATATACTATTTCCAATTCAAGGAACCCTTTCACCTTGTTTTCTTCAAAGCTCCGACGTGTTGTTGTGATCACTACCCCGGTTACCGCCCCGGTACGGTCCATGTCATACACCGCAGATTCATAGCGCACATCAGCCTCAAACTCTTTCGACGGCTTTCTGATAAAATTCTGATAGGCGTCTTTATTGCTCAACAGGTCGGCAAACGCCTCAAATTCATCTTTCCTAATCCCTTCGTAAAACAGCTTCTTTCGCTTCCTTGGCCCATTAGGCCCGGCGATATAATCGATAGTAATATTCTGATCGAACATCCAGAACTCCCACCCTCCCAAGCTATTCCTCCAGGCAAGATAAACCCCGTCGTCACGCTCGGCCTGCAAGACGTCTAACTTCATAATCTCGCTTACTTCAACATTTGCCGCGTCTTCTATCCACACTTGGTACTCGGTTCCGGTGTCAACCAGCAAATCCTCCGGTATGAACACATCCGTCATCGTATTTATTCTAAAGGAGCGCAATGTCCAATGAAGGACTTTTTTTTCATAAAGAGCCCTTGCTGCTGTAACCGCAGTGGTCCATAGCTCAACGCCGGCGCCATCCAATAGCCGTTCGTTGGTCCTGTTGTCGACAGACCCTACGTCGTCGTACATCCAGCTGATAAGTATCGGCCAGGGGCGGTTCACATTATCATTCCTTCGCCATATCTTGCCCCGTCTTTTACGGGTAAGGAACTTGGAGTGCGGCAGGGTTTCGCCTGGCGTCAAATGCCCCGCGACAATATACACTTGGTTCAAATCAATATCAATTTCAGTATTCACCAGGGATCCGGTAGCATAAAAACCGATATGGGTACACGCTTCGGCAAGCCTGACTTTCTCGTTTATAACAGTATTTCCCAGGGGCAAATCCCACTGGAACATCTCCCTGTAAGCCGCCGCCGATGTTCCGATCCCATCGTTTGAGGTTATCAGGAACAAAGTCGATGGAGCCGACGAAGCACCCTGAACATCCCCGACATCGACATTGATCTGTATCTCGATCTCTGCGGTTGCCGGCATTGTTATGGCCTGATACAAAATGTCAGAATAGTTCTGGGTGCCGTCCTCGCACGAAGCCCTGACCCCATTAAAGTTCCAGTTATGGCCAGACGCCAGATTAATACGCAACCAGTCACCGATAGCAATAAAATCCGGCTCGTCATTCAGAATCCCGCCCGTAGTACTAATCTGGTATTGAATCATCATTTCGCCCCAGGGGTCGCCCACCCGCCGGTCAGCCCATATAGCAAGAAACTCGTTGGCCGAATCGTTTACAGTCACCCCGGTTGTTAATGTTGTCGTCCCCCACTGTTCTTGGAGAATAATATAAGCCTCTTTAAGAATCTCTGAATCTACAGCAAGCCATCTGAAGAAATTGGCGTCCCAGGTTTTAGACATTTCAGTCTTTAGATATGAGGCCACATCAAGTATCAACTTACCATTGGTATTGGGAACCAAATGAAACTGGGTTCCGGCAACTGATCCCACAACGACTTGCACTCCTATTCTGAAGTTTGGCCGGTCGGTAAGGTGTTGCAGCGCCCCGAAGGTCAGCACTTCATCGGTCGTATGAATAAGCTCGTTCATGGTAAGCACCGTCCGCCCTGCCGTGAACGCCTCGGTATCAACAGTACATTTAGCATTGAGATTTACAGATTCATCGGAAGATTCTCCATAGCCGAACAGATTATCAGTAACATCAAACTCCCCCCGTACATCACCGTGACTAGAATCTAGATAGACAATAGTTTTAGAGCCCCCAGATGTTCCTACCTCGTCAATATCGTAATCCTGCCTCCATAGCGTATACTTGGCCCCGCTTAGGGCAATCAGCCTTGCCGTCATTTTCCCTACCGTCTGGATTGGGCGTTCCCGTATCTTGATGGTGCTCATAGCTTAAATGTCTTTTCGCCTCTGATTATCAGCCTTATTGTGAATCCCCAATCCGCTATCGCTACATGCCAAAGCTCAAACTCTACCTTCGCCTGACCTAATGTCTCGCGTGTGTAAATCTGCGCGTGCATCTTTTCATCTATTGCGTGCTTCCAGCTACCGCACCCTGTTGAACTGCTTAACAAGATTGTCAGCGACAGCACTTTCCAAATCGTCCGCATATTTCTTTTGGAACTCTTTTAGCTCTCCTTCAATGATTTGTACCACATTAAGGCCCTCCCTTTTACCCTGGTGCACATCTGTTCCCTCTGTGGCTATCTTTTGGCCTATAGGGAAAAGGGCCTTCAATTCAATTCCCTTAACCTGAAGCCATTCCCTCAATGATTGGACATTAGGCCACCCTCCCGGCCCTCGATCACCAAGGAATTTGTAATACTCCACCCCGCTCACCTCTATACCATCCTGAGTTATTCGCACCTGGAAAGACTCCCTTGAACCACCCGTGCCCACCAGCCCCAATCTGCTCTGTTCATCCGTAACTGCCTTGGTGATCTTGTTCCCAAGGTCCGCTAACCGCTGGGACTTCTTCAAAAGGGCCGTTAAATCGCTCACTGGTTCCCCGTTTTACTTTCCATGAAATTCAACGAAACATCAAAACTCAGCCCATACGGTGCCTCATCAAACCGATTATCCGGCACTAGAATCTTGTATTCCCTCGTGAAATCAGGCTTTTGCACTTGTAGCACGTCATCCTCCTGCGAGAGATCGAAAAATAACTCGTCAAGGCTGGCTTCCATCGTATCCAAATTGGTCTCCAAACCCTCTAGCTTATCATCCGGCTCGTTCCCAATCCTGAGAATCGCCCCCTGCAACCTGACATTTACATTCAATACCCCTCCCTGTGTAGCTTTCTTCTTCAGGACTACCGGGAAAAGAATCACTATCGGCCAATCCGTCCGATCCTTCAATTGGTCATTAACATCCTGCGGGGCTCCGTATAGAAACCCCGTCGAAGTTTTCAGCGCACCTACCAGGGTGCGCACCTTTCCTACCATTGTCATCTCTGTTGGTTTTGTAACTCCCTCTGATAGCGCCCCTGGAATTCACTCTGCCTCAGCCAAAACTCTTTTAGCGAAAACGCCCAATCTGTGGGCATCTTGAAAACTTCATCAGGATGCAAATGCCAGCCTTTCACTAACTCGTCGATAATTTCCAGTTCCTTGAACTTCGATAACTTCGAACCATCAGCCCTATCAGCCGCCACCCTTCTTTGTTCATACTCAAAATCTTGATCAGACTGTAACGCAGAATGCCAAAAGCGATAAGTCTTCTCAGTTTCCTCAAAAAAAAATTACCTACCGGATACGTCTCCTTTAGAGGTAGCTGCCTCACTACTCCCTCCAACTTCAACGCCTTCTCCCTATCAAACTCCCCATCCAATTGAGGTTGTAGATAGACCGCTATCGCATACGACAAAGCCCCCAATTCTCCCTCAAGGAATTTCTGATATACCAACAACGTCTGCCCCAACGCCAAAGAGCCGACCTTTTTAGGTATCTCTACTCCCAACAATTCCGTAGGCATCTTGAAATTCAGATCCGGCTCTTGGTTTAACTCCCTCAAGGCTCTCAAGAGTCCAATCAGAACATTAGCCTTTGCATTATTTAGCACCCCATACTCCTTTCCCGTCAACGCTGAGAGCTGGGCAACGGGATCCGCTCCGATACCCTGTAAATCCTGGAACTGTCCTAAGGTGATCGTGCCCCAGTTGGGGATGTCAATCGTCTCCTTGCCGGATTCAAGTGTGAGGGTGATCTTCATACCTCTGCTTTCCTCACGTTAGCTTCCTTCAAGGGCTTCTCGTGCAGATAATCCTTGAGGTTCTGGTAAATCTTGTTTTCTTCAAGTTTCCCGATCACCTTAATGAATCCCAAACCCCCATGACGCATTAGGTTCTTCACATCTTCCAGCGTTTCCACCTTGTCCCAATCCACCCCGTAGAGTCTTACCTCCGGGGCATTTAACTGTTGCCCGTTAAGGCCCATTATGGGCCTCTGCCCTTTTCGTAATTGATTGCTCATATTTATTCCATTCTTCTGTTGCCTCTATTAAATCAAAGAAAATCAAAGCCCCTTTTTCCAACTCCTCAACAGGCAGGTGCTCCCCATTGTCCAGAGGCACCGTGTTATGACACAGCCTGTCCAAATCATCAATGCTACCCACCCTGCAGGTCGTCAATATCCTGATAAGTCCAACTCTCCGCTTCTGCTCGATCTCATCCACGTGGTACAGATCCATAAGCAACCCACTGGATGGGCGATTGTTCGCCTCCAAGGCCATCACGTTCATTTGTCGCTTGAGCCTTAGCTGTCCTCGTAATTCAATTTCAGGCATCGCTTCCCTGATGTATTCAAATAAATTACCGCTGTTGGATTTCTCCGCAACGCTTCATCAATGATCGTCTTCGTGGACTTCACTACGCCTTCCACGTTCTTGTGCCCATCTCCGGCCATCCAGTAGTGATACTTGAGGCTTTCCAGATCACAAACCGTAACAAGGGCAGCGTCTACCTTCAACCCAGCTCTAAGCACTCGTGGGGCCTGCATCCCAGATAGGACAAAATCTTTCCTGGGCTTGAGGTAGTTAAGCACTTTCCTTTTCGCTTTCAACCATCCTTCAGACCGGAAATCGTCCGTTCTGATGTGCTCAAGCCCAAACTTTGCCGCCACGTACTCAGCGATTACGCTCTTGGCGCTCCTCGGTGGACCCATTACTATCAGCCTCATGCGTATGTTTTCATAGTTATTCCTCTCATGAATGCTCCCGTAACGGCCATCACCAGGCAATCAACCTGATCATCATGTGACGCACTCGGAAAGCCCGTGACTTCTTGCAGGAATTGGTCGTTCCATGCTCCCCGCACCAGCTTCACCCGCCCGGATTCTACAAATGGCTGGGCCGCATACGCCCTGGTAACCTTATCCTTATCATGAAGAGTTTGCCCATGAACCTTTGGGAATTTGAAACTCTTTACGTTCAGGCGTGTGTTCCTCTTTAGGCTCTGGACTATGCTCAGTCCGGACGCTTTGGGCTCGACCTCAATGATAGATCCCACGCGATAACCCTGTTCAACGACATAATCCTGAGCATACTTAATCAAGTCCGGGAACTCCTTAAAAACTGCTACTGAATGACGTATGTACAGATCATTTTGCCACGTCCCTGCCGCCATCAATGCCGTAGGATCATTCTCAGTCTTTTGGGTATATGCTGTATCGAGAAAGAACCGCCATTGGCAAGGAGGTAAGTCGTCAACCACTTCAAACCACTCTCGCTTAAAGATATTGCCCTCTTGAGGGTGCGGGTCTTGCTGGAAGAGAGAATCAAATACTCTTGGAGCCTTACTTTGAATATTGCTAAGTGTTTCCAAGGAATGCCACTTAGGCCAGAGGGCTTCCCCTTTTTTACGATTCTCCTCGTCTTCTTTGGCAATTGCTGGAAGTTTAATTACCTCCCATTTTTCTGGTTCCTCCAATAATCTCCCGACAATATCATCTTCATGCCAACGAGTCATTAATATCAGCACTTGCCCCCAATTCTTGAATCGTGTTAAGAAAACGTTAGTGAACCAATCCCAGGTCGCAGACCGGACAACGGAACTCTCTGCCTCCAACCGCCCTTTGTACAGATCGTCTATTATCCCAACGTCCAAGGGTTCCCCAATTCCTGAACCAACGCCCGAAGAGAAATAAAACCCCTTATGTCCCACAATCTCAAACTTGCTAGTGTTTCTCCTTCTTGAGTTATGCCCATTGTACTCCGGGAGCCTGGTAGCTGGAAATATTTGCTGATAGCACTCACTATCTAAATACCTTTGGCAGTGTAGGTTGAAGCCTTGTGACAGAGTGGCCGCGTAACTAAATATTCCAATTTTGCAATCTGGGTTTCGCCCTAGTAAGTAGGCGGGGAAAAGCCTTGAAGATAGTTCACTCTTGCCATGCTGTGGAGGCAGATTAATGATGAGTCTTTTAATTTTGCCTTGAGCAAACTCATCTAGCTTGGCATTGATCAGCTCGTGATGCCAATTGGATTCAAAATCTTCAAATACAGCTATACAAAAATCATGAAACCCCGTCCGGGCTTTCGTCGTTTGCCGAGCCGTTAGTAGATTGTACAATTCCAGTTTTTCTGAGTAATTCATTGACCTTGTTGTCGAGCTCCTGCTCAGAGAGCTCGTTATTCTGAGTTATTGTAGTTTCAACTTCTGATCTTTCCACATAGCCTCGATGTTTCCCCTTCGTTTTAAGATAGAATATGGTGCTACTTGGAATCCCTTGCTTGATTTGTTTAAATAGTTGGCTTTCAGCAAAATCCAAGGCAGCGTTTTCGGTGTCTCTCACCGCCAGGGCGAATTGAGGATCTTCCTTCATGTACCTATAAAAGGTGGTCCGGTTTATGTCTACCTCGTTACAAGCAACAGTTACCACTCCGAGAGCTTTCTCAAGAGCTTCAACTAGCGCTTTTTTAGTCCGTTGTATTTTGTTGCTTTTCAATACCTGTTTTTATTTTATGAGATACCTTCTTAAAAGCTCAATTCAAGCTGTTTCACTTCATTTAAGGTCTCCTGCTTGTACTTAAACTCTGAGAGTGATACAAACCCTTGATTCGGGCTATGTTCGCGCGGAGACGATGATTTACTAGATACGTTAATGCCTGTTCTCCTGCCACCAGAACCGCCACCAGGACAAACATCATTATGAGAATCGTTAGGTACTTTAACTCCATAGAGGTTTGGGTAATGTAGATTGGGAGAGTATAACTGAGTATAACAACACCCAGGGGATAAGAGGTAAGAAGAAATGTACTCCAATGGTGTTAATAAAAATCTGATAGCCTGATAGGTAAGAGTTCGCCAGATAAGGGCCAAAGTCCAGCCCATCATTACCTATTAGAAGCCACGCATTGAAGCCTGCTATATACAGGACCAATACCCCCAGGTATGTTACGAATCTACCCTCAAGGTGGAGGAGGGGGCGAACCTCCAGGAGGGACACTGGGAAGGGGCGCGTCATCTTCGCAGCCCTGAAATGCAATAGCGGTGAGAAATACCGCCAGAATCGCAATAATGATGTTCTTGAGGATTTTCCGCATTGTTTTGAGTTTTTGACCTTAGTCAAATATACGGAAGTGTCAGGGTCTTTGATAAGATTATTCGCAAAATTGCTCATGGGTAGGGTCACCCCAAGCAAGTCTATTATCAGGCCACATTTCCAGTCCATTTAGCCCGCTTTTGTTATCTGCTGACATAAGAGCCTGTTTTGAGAATTCATCAGCCTCGATTTCCTCTGGTTTGAGCTCACAAAGAAACGTGCCAAATCCAAAGTGGTCAATCCCTTTAAGAGCTTTACATAGAATATGATTATCGTCATGCCTGGTAACCTTCAATCTTGTTTCCTTATTCATAAGTACTTGGTTTAAATTTCATCATTCACACTATCCTCCATTTCTTGTCAGATTGCCAGAGCTTGAGGGCTTTTGGGAATTTGTCAATAAGGTCCATTATACTGAAATCTTCCTCTTGGGGATGTGGGCGGCAGGATGTCTTTGTTATTTCTGCCCTTCAGGGCCATTTTAAGGAGCTCTGAGCGACTTTCTCCCGATTCTGGTCCACCTTACCCCGAAGCAGAGATCTCCTCTTAGAAGGCGTCTCCGGGGGCGACAGAACCTTTTAATAAAGCTGGGTCTACTGATCCCCAATAATACTTCTCGCAAAACTGTTCTATCTTAATCTTTCATTCTGCTTGTTTGATTTAACCCCATTGATCTGCCATTGCTTGAGCGATACCAGGATAAGTCTTTGCTCTGTCCTTACTTCGGTTTGGTCCCGGTGGCATTTTAAAAATCCTCTGCTCCCTTCTGCCATTTATCAGGCTATACATCAATGGAGGTAAATTTTTAAGCCACAAACACGTTTTTTTAGACTCCGGATGCCCGAATTGCCAAGGCTGAATAATCTGGTTGTATTTCCTTCCAATCACATTTAATGCATACTTGTGAGGGATAGGATTTTCAACAGCCTTTTGAGGTATTATTGATTCAAGCAACCGCCGAAAAAATACCCCTGCATCCCATAGCTTTATTTGTCTTTCCTCATTGCCGGCAAGCCATCTAACCCCGCTATTACAGAGGTATGTACAAGGAGGATGCGCTACCATCAAATCCCATCCATTCCCCAAAATATCCTCAACATCCCCCTGAATATGCTTCCCCTCTTGCATAGTTAATTCGCTTTCTGTTGGTAACAAGTCACAACTCCACGCATCGTGTCCTTTCCTGGAGAAAGCATCTCTCACAATTCCTGAATATTCACAAGCAATTAAAACCTTCATTTCATTTTAACATGAGCAGTCTTTCCCTTCCTGGCCTGAATGTTGAACTTTTTTAGAAGGTCACCCACTGTGTGATTGGCTATTTGGAAACTCCTGGCTATTTCGTGTACTGTTAGCATTTGGTTTAAATACAGATCCTCAAGTTCCTGTTCGGTTGGTTTGCTCTTTAGCTTTTTAACCTTTGCGGCTGGTTCTCCTTTTTGTCTGGCTAGTAACCAGGGGACAAAATCATCATCTAGCATGTAGTGCGGCCTTCCGTTGGTTCTTGAGCTGGAAGTATGTCCCCCTGATTGTGCGAATTTGTGAATAGGTTCTGTGTAGATTTTCATAGAGAACTTAACCTGTTTTCCAGAACTAGCTTCTTAATTTTGTTCGTCTTTTTAAGGACTCTTTTTCATCTTTCCCGGAAAGAATTCTTTCTAGGTGATCTTTATCCTGTAGTCGATTTTTAATAATTCGGCAAAATTTTGAATCCAGCTCGCTGCCTATCCATTTCCTTTGATGGGCTTCTGCAACCGCATAAGTTGTGCCTGAGCCTCCAAATGGATCCAAAATCATGCTCTCGGAATCAGATGAGGATAGAATAATCTTCCTTAATAATTCAACGGGTTTTTGGGTAGCATGCTCCATTTTTTCCCAAGAACTATTAGAGATAGCAGGAATTTCAAAGACATCTTTTGGTTTTGCACCAAGAGGGTGAGGTACCCAAACATATTCCTTCTTGCTATTTGAATATTGTGATGTCTCTGCCTGTGGTCTAACGGGATATTTTAAAGTATGCTGATTATACGGAATTCGGACTTGATTAATGTTAAAAATAAAATCTTTGGATTTTCTAAAATGCAAAATGCTTTCATGAGATCTACCCCAACCATTTCCAAGATTTCCTTTGTTTCTATAAAACCAAATCAACCACTTGCATCCCTTAAAAAGACTCGCCGAAGCCCATTTTAAATCCGCCAAAATTTCAGAAAACCCACACACGTAAAGAGATCCCGTTCTTTTTAATACTCTATGAGCTTCTCTAATCCAATCTAAACTCCAATCAACGTACTCCTTTTGTGAGGTAAAAGAATCCCATTCGGCCTTTTTAATATTATAAGGTGGATCTGCAAAAATTAGATCGACCGAATTATCATCGACCGTCTTTAATAATTTAATGGCATCAACTTTGAACAACTCGCCATAATCGGTTTTGAAAAACCTTGGAAAATCCCTCTTCCTTTCAGAAGATGCATAAGCAAATCCTGATTGGAGTTCTTCAACAAAGGATAAAACTTGGCGCTCAGCATAAACCCTATAATTATTCATGGGATGTTCTGTAAACTCTTCAGCCAGGCGTTTGATTGCGTCGGTTTTCATAAGGGATTATCGTCATGCCTGGTAACCTTCAATCTTGTTTCCTTATTCATAAGTACTTGGTTTAAATTTCATCATTCACACTATCCTCCATTTCTTGTCAGATTGCCAGAGCTTGAGGGCTTTTGGGAATTTGTCAATAAGGTCCATTATACTGAAATCTTCCTCTTGGGGATGTGGGCGGCAGGATGTCTTTGTTATTTCTGCCCTTCAGGGCCATTTTAAGGAGCTCTGAGCGACTTTCTCCCGATTCTGGTCCCCACTACCCCGAAGCAGAGATCTCCTCTTAGAGAGCGTCTCCGGGCCCCGGTTTATTCTTGAGCTGGAAGTATGTCCTCCTGACTTCGCGAATTGGTGTATGGGTTCTGTGTAGATTTTCATAGAGAACTTAACCTGTTTTCCAGAACTTGCTTCTCAATTTTGAATCGTTCAGGATTAGGGTCGGTATCTATTGCCTGCAAACCTTTCTGGCAGGTAAGCTTGTCGAAAGTGTTACACCCTGATAGGTTCATATCCCGGTAAATGCTCCGGTGTATCAGCCATCCGCCAGCCTCGCGCATAGCTACCAGGTCCGGAGTTTCTTCGGGTGTGTCGTACTCCTGGAATTCTCCGCCTGTCTCAATCTTTTGCGTCAAGACCTTGTATTTTAAAATCCAACCTTTGAGAGTCTTGAAGTTTAACCGGATAGGGGTAAAAGACTTTTCAGTATCAAATTCGCCAGTGACCCCTTTGTATAAAATTTCGGTGAAATCCTCTAAAGGCATGAACCTGGTCTTAGGGTCTCGGGATAAAAGTTTCATGGTCTCCTCGAGGTTCAGCCTGTGGTAATTTTCGGATTCCCTGGCAAACTTGCCATCCGGATTGAACCGGCAGAACATATCAAAATGCTCCTTTAAGATTTCGCGGACCTTTAACCCTTCGTTGTGAATCATATCTTCTCCCAGTCTACCGGCTCCGCCTCGCCGTTCTGTTTCTGGTGAGCTTCAAGCAAGGCAGGCCAGTCCTCATTATTCCATCCGCCATTTTCAAAGTCCGGAGGATCACCCAAAAAGTTGTTTAGCCCGTGCCTTATCTGACCACTGGAGTCCTTATACTCAAAATAAGCTCGAACCCGATCTAATTCTGCGACCTTTGAAAAGTTGCTAATTCGAACGCACTTGGAATAATCTGCTGGTCGCTCTGGCTTGACCCCGAATTTCCCGTAAAGAAATCTTTCTAGCTCTGGAGGTTCTTCAAATGTTCCTTCTGGAATTAATTCACTTGGAGCCAGTCGTTCAACGTGTTCAAAGTTCTCTGTTCCTTTATCTACTGCAGTACTCTTTTTTTTAGTTTCAGTTTTAGTTATATCTTCATTTACATCTTCATCTTCAAATGCCATGTTTACCCTATTAGGGTTCCTATTAGGGTTCCTATTGGGCTCCCTATTAGGGTCGGTATGGGGTACCCTATCGCTACCCTTATCCTCACCCCATCGTTTTTCGGCTCCTTTCTTGCCGTATTCGGCCTGAATTTCCTTGTATTTGGCCCGTTTTTCCTTCTCTAATTCCAGCCGTTCATTGAACCAATTTCCCTTATTATCCTGGCTGAATTTCTCCTGGAGGATTGGCCAGAACAGTTCATAGTTATTGCCCAGTATCCGCTTTATCCAAAACTCCGACAATGAGCCTTGGCGAAATTGGGACATCAACAAAGTGATATAGGCTCCCTTTTCAGCAAAAGAAAAATGTTCCGTGCCGCCGGTCCAGTCGTTAACATAAAACAGAAATGCCGGGTCTTTAGCCATATAATGAGACATTAAGTATTTCAAAACTCTCTACGGGAAATACCCTTCTTGGCTTATCCCCGTGTGTCTGATGGTATTTGCCATCGTTAAGGATGTCCATATACTGCCAGTAAATAACTTTTGTATTCTTGTCCATAATGAATAGTAGTGCCCTAATTCCCGTATCTTTTTGAAATTGAAGTCTGTGACGTAGCTGCCAATGAGGCAACCCATGTCCTTTAAATGGAGGCGGGTCAAAAACTGCTTGATGTTTGACCTCACCTACAAACCACCTTTCTTTATATTTGAAAATGATGTCACCTTGAAAGTATAGATTGCAGGTTTGCCTTATTAGCTCTCTTACCACACCTTCACCCTCTATCCCCTCTTGTAGTCTTACTATGTCAATCATTCTCAACTTGGTTGCCCCACGATACCCAACCTTCATATTTGTCCCTAGCGAACATTTCTAGCCTTGGTCCTGGCGTTTTCTTCTCAATTAATTCTCTAATAGAGTCTGGCTTTTTGGAGTGGTACGTTTTCTTCTCACTTATTAGCGTAGGTATAGCCTTGCCGGATTGATCTACATTCATTCGACCCTGGTAAGCGTACACCAAAAATTCCGTCATCCTATGAAAGCCAAACTGGGTCCATCCCCCTCCCTTATCCCATGTTATTAAGCAGTGATATTTAAAGCCCCAATGTTTAATAATTGCTAGTGCGTCTGGTAGAAATGTGTGAGTTGTCCACATGAATAGAGAGCAATCATCTGCTGCGGTACTTGTGACGGGGAGCCTCTTTATCTCATCGATATTCATGGTAGGGTACTTAGCATCGATAGGATTTTGCCACTTGCCCAGATCTATGGACCCCACAGGCCAGGGTGGGTCGGTATAGATAACACTGTATTTCCCTTGGGGGATCTCGGGGAGCGCAGGTCTTTCGCTATTTTCACCTGCAGGCCCATGCCTCAACATATATGTGACTGTCAAGTGTTTAGCCCCTGCCAGTAACTCCTCGAAGTCGGTATCATCTATTTCCGCCATCTTTTGTGCGGTGCTGCTCTCGTACTTGCTGATCCTTAATTCATTTAAACTGGGCGGTGGATTTTCAGGTAAAGGCCCTCTACCTGAAACGGGTGACCCTCGGTAACTTTGCCCCTGTTTTCTCAATCTGCCTTCTTCCTGGTGTTTGGGTATCATTTTCCCCAGTCCACGTATAGCCCGCACTTCTATTTGAGCAGCAGCATTGACCATATCTCTCCCAAGTCCCTTCGCCTGAGCGTATTTCTTGGCAGTCGTCCCTAAGTCCTTGATGTCCTTAATTTCTTGCAGGGTCTTGGCCTCCTCTAATGCTTGTCTTGCCCTGCTCAACTTCACTAATTCCATTATACCTTCATCTATTTAAAAAATAGGGGTGCAGCCTCCCTATAAAACCGCACCCCATAATCCTAACCAAACCACTACAATCAAGCATCAAGCATCAAGCATCAAGCATCAAGCATCAAGCATCAAGCATGAACCAGCAGCCGCAAGTACCCCCATAAGGGGAAGCACTAGAATAAGCTGCCATCCAAGCGATAAACTGAAGTAGTATCTTTGAAATCTTCTAATCATGTTTCTGCCTCCTGGATATAGTCTTCGAAAACCTCCTCCGGTATAGCCGCCATTTTCTGCCACTTGGAGGACTGGTTTTTAGTGATGTCTAAATCGGATAGTTTTGGAGTGCAGTCACCGTTATGAACCACACTTTTCCCTATTCCTTCTGACCCTTTGTTCTTCGGCATCTCCTTCAAGAACTCTCCCGCTTTCCTCTCAGCTCTTAACTTTATTTCAGTAGCGGAGTTGACAACTTCAGTTCCTTCCTTGGCTTGTTTAAAAGCATATCTATATGCCTCCGCTTCATTACGTATTAGCGCCAATTCATTAACCGTTGTGGCTTCCTGAATCGCTTGCACCGCCTTATCCCACTTAATTAAAGCCATTTCATATCTGATTTATCAGCACCTCCTCGGGAATTTCATTCGGGTCAGGGATGTATATTCCCATTTCCTCAGATGCCCACTGTTTGATAGATTCTAGATATTCGTTGAACTGAGAAGTGTTAAGTTTTGATGTTGACCCGGGAACCTTATACATCTCCCCGTCTACTTCAATCATTTCAGGGTTGAACCTGAAGGCTAGTTGCTGGTGGGTTTCTTCTTTGGAGTAGCCGGTATGAGCAGAAACCAAAGGAACCACGACAGCATGATAGTAGGCATTCTGGCTTAAGCTCCTTTGGTGCTTTTTGTCAGTCACATAGACTGAGTATTCTCTTGGGTCTAGCTTCTTCAGCTTGGAATCGAAGCGTTCCAGGTCCCTCTGGTTAATGGGGTTGATATGTTCTTTTAAGCGTATCAAGAAGCATCCAGATTAACAGCCTTGTCTAGTTGCTTCACTGCACTGGCTTCGGTTGAGAGTCTTTCCGGAGCCTGGCACTCCTCCAGGTATTTAATCATCTTCACCGCTTCATGCTTATACTGAAAGTCTAGAAGCTCCTTTGAGAGCTTTTCTTTTTCCTCCTCGCTGCAGGTGGAGTTGTGGAGGAGCTGCTCGGTGTAGGCCCAAAGCGAATGATCTAAAGACTCGTAATACCCGTTCGCCTGGTTGTCCAGATTGATTGCTGTAGCTAATCGTTCGTCCGACTTGGGTAAATATTTGAAGTGCCTTTTAATCGCGGTTTTGCGGATCATCTCAGTCTCGTAGGTCACCCAAGGACACTTCTTGTTGTTGTCCTTTTGGTAGGCTTTCCAGGATTCGGAGCGTTCGCGGATTTCGTAAACGTCTTTTATAGACAGTATCTCGCAGTGATAAGAACCATCTTTTAAACTTGCGAGGGAGTAAACTCCTTTGATCTCCCCTTTTTCATTGCCGGCTAAAAAGTAGGGGACGTGCTTCACTATCTTTTGCTCACTAGCCAAATCAACTTCCACATCGTCACCCTCGTAGATTATCTGAGCATTGATGCTTTTCACTCCTCCGGTGTCGGTTAGCAGTTTCACCATTCCCATGTAGGAAGGATCAAGGCAGCACTCTAATTGTCCATGGTGAAAGCGTGGAATCAGATAGGCGTACTTCATTACCGGGTTTAAAGTGAGCCCGGTCTGAGCGACATTGAGAACGCTCTTTAAGATGGTTTTGGAATCGGCTTTTTGGAGATGCGGATTATTTACCAGTATCTGAATGGCAAAGCTGACCTCCCTGGCAAACACGTCTTCTGAGACTCCAGCCTGGAGTAGCCAGTCAGCTTTAATAGGTGAATAAAAACCTTTGTTGGTTGGGGCTGTTTTTGATTCTGACATATTCATATAATTACCATGTATTCAAATTCAGGATAGAGGGCTTGCATGAGGGACCATTTAATCTTCCAAGTCGGAGTAGCTGTAATGGAAGATTTAACCTCGTGGATCTCGTCCCCGTTTTTGGTGTGAACAATAAAGTCAGGACGTATCCCACAAATCTTTTTACCATTGACAAGCAGATTGAAAGTCTGTTGCCGGTCCCATCCTTCAATCTCTTTGGCTTTGAGCCTCCAATCCAGTTCTTCCGCATACCTGGCCTCTTTGATTGAGTCGTACCTAAAGCCGCCGTATACACAGCTTTTATTATTATACTTCATTCTTTCTCCTGACTTGGTTCAGGTATAGATGTTGGTAGGTCATTTTCAATAAAAAGGTTTAGCTCGTCTATGGCTTGCTTCCAGACAAAGTGTTCTGGATTTCCTTCGCTCTGGAGAGCCTGCATTCTTAAGAACCACATCTTCCGGAGATCCTCTATCACTGGAATATGGCTTTCAGAATAACTACTGCTATCAGCAGGATGAACACCAGCCATTGTTCTAAGTCTTCAGGTTTCTCGGTGAAGGAGGTCATACAAAACCTATCTCTATTTGGTTAGCCTCATCCAGCCTTTCAAAGTGTGCGGACTGCTCTGCTATCTTAAAAGGATTGATTTTCCATTTTATGGCCTTGTTCCCGGCCCTGGTTCTTCCAATTAAATTTGCTGGCTCAATAAATCCCGCTTCGTGTAGTTCCTTGAATCTTCCGCTTATCTGATTAGGAAACACGCCTAGCTTGATAGCAATCTCCTCACAGGTCCTGGGTCCTTCTGATTCCGCCAGAGTGTCAACGACTCTCCTCTGAGCTTTTCTCAGGTCTTTGGAGACTTCTTTCCAGGCTTCAAGAGATAGAGGGTGTATCATTGTACATCCCAGTTTGTATCCTCAGTGACCTCTTCGGCCTGATGGAAATTCAAGAGGCAAAAGTCAGCCGCTACCTGATCTACTTTTTTCGAGTCATCCCGCCAGTACTCGCCGACATCCCAATTTGAGTTTGCGAACTCTTCCAACTCGTCGTTATCAAATACCCAGTGGTAGGCTTTATTGATTTGGTAGAAACGGATCTCGCAGTACATCTTGGCCATCCGTTCTGTGGAGTCTGTTATTCCCCAGTCGTGGTCTACTTCTATCCAGGTTTCAGGATGATTAAGAAGAGCTTCCAGGAGCTCCTTGGGAATGTAGGTTTGTTCTTGGGTTACTACTGTCATGGGATTTAGGGTTTTAGTATCGGTTTAAGGATTTTATAATAGATTCGATGCGTTCTCGGAGTTCTCTAGTTGAAAACCAGACCAAGAATGCATAGATGAACATCACAAAAAACTCGGCGACCCCCCTATCTGTGTCAGTGTCCATCCATGAGATGAGGGGAAGCATTAGAACTGCCACTATCGCTGTCTCTTTTATGTTTCGCCAAGAGTTTTTGGACCATTTCATCCGTTTATCGCTTTTTCTTCTAATTCCTGATTTGAACAAACCCTGTTCTGTAAAAGCCAGTCCTCTATCTCTGAACGCTTGAAGAAAACCTTACCCCCTAAAGGCTTGTAGTGAGGGATCTCGCCTTCAGCTACCAAATTGTACAGATGCCCTTTTGAAAATCCAGTGTACCCTGCTAGGTCCTGGTAGTTCCAGACTTCCTTATCTGTTAATGAGACTGCTTGAAGTCGGTCGATTTTGTTCTCCAGACGGTCTAGGATTTCTTGCATTTTATTACATGGGTTGGGTTGAGTGGAATTACAACAGTTGTAACACTACTCTAAACCGTAACTTTCAGAGAAACTTGCTTGAGGGCCAGTTCGCAAAGTTCATTAATGGCCTTTTCGATTGATATGCGCTCTTTGTCTTTGTACCATCTAAATGCTTGATAATCTTTTAGTTTACTATAGATAGAAGGCTCAAACCAAACCGTCGCAGAACTACCGGTTTTTATGGGTTTTGAATTGCTCATTGTGTTTATTATCTTGTTGTAACTGACAACACAATACTATAACACCTGTAAGAAAAAGTCAAGCTTTTGTAAAACTTTTTTCTAACAAGTGTTTGGATTTACATGGATCAGTCTATTAATCAGAGGATTAAGGAACTCATTAAAAGAACTGCTGAGGGTAAGGTTGATAGGTTCGCAAAAATGATAGGGGTTTCCGGCACCACGATTACCCACATCGTTGGTGATAGAAAATCAAAGCCTCACTATGAAACTCAAAGGAAAGTCCTCGAAAAGGATTTTGAGATTGATGGCCAGATGAAGCACGTGAATCCTACTTGGTGGCTGTTCGGTTATGGAGATATATTCATCTCAGCCTCACAGTCGAATAATGGAACGAATCTTATCACCGTTGACAACCAAGGTGAGGAGAATATAGTGCTAGTGGACACCAAGGCAGCAGCTTCTTATCCTTCAGCTTTTATGGAGCCTGAATACTTCGGAGACAAGCCCACCTTCAACCTTCCAGGATCCCGCTTCCAACAGGGCACTCACCGTGCTTTTGAAATCAAAGGAGACTCAATGATTCCAAGATTTAACAACGGGGACATTGTTATAGCTGAGCTAATGCACGACTGGGTAACCGACATCAAAAATTACTTTGCGTATATAGTAGTACTTGGGGAGGATGTTCTTTGTAAAAGGATAGTAAACAGGATAAAGGACCGGGAGAGGTTGAGGCTCATATCGGATAATCCAACCATCGACGCTTGGGAGGAACCAGCCGAAAATATTCTCCAGATCTGGAGAATAAAAGCAAACATCACCTTTGATCTAAATCCGTACTTTGATATGCAGACATGGATGCAAACGTTGGAAAATCAGGTGCATGATTTGAGAGAAGAGGTACGAAAATTGAGGGAGTAATGGAGTTGGCTATTCTCGTTGCGGCAATTTTCTTAGTCTGGTGGCTCTTCAGGAGCAAGCCTTCCAAGAAAGAGAAATGATGATGGTGGTGTCCAAAAGAATCTTCTGCCAGTCCTTGATGGGTTTTATGTCAACCGCCATATATCCTGTTTAGTACATCGTCAATAGTTTTAGCCCCTTTCAAAATCGCCAAATCAACGTACCCCTCTTTTTCTATATTTTCATGAAGCATACCGTCTCCAATCTTTAGAAATGAAATCATTTCTGCCCTAATAATATGGCTATCAACGGAAGACCGTTTTAGGCGTATTTTAACCCGTAATTTATCTGTCCCGTAAAATTGTTTCAACTCCAAATCTTGCTCTTTGTCTAAATAAACTCTGTGGCTGAACCCGTCTATGAGGATGTGTTTGTTGGGCGTAGTTATTGATTTTCCTCCAAGTTCAGAAAGGATACCATATATGGTTTTTTGTGTATAATAGTATTCAATGTCAAGGGTCCGCTTGAACTCTTTGATGGTTGCAATTTCTTGTTCTTCGTTATCATAGGCAGTTAAATAATACCTACCACCAATTATTTTTCTTAGCGTTATTAGCGTATTTTCTTTGCTCAATGTCTAGATCATTCAATAGGTATTTGCTCAATATTCTTGTGAACCTCCTTAAATCTTTCCTCATAACTTGGCTCATCTGTATTGAATTTTAAGGCATAAGAACTACCAGTAACCTCGCTTAGAGTAATGTTTGCCCCTAAGTCTATATCTAAGGCACTATATAAGTCTGACAAAAGATCGGATAGTTCATTGATCGAAATACCCCTTTCTTTGCTCAGAGCTTTCTTGTCGTCATTGATTCTCAATGAAAAGCTCATCTTATCAATGTTTGATAGTCCAGCCTCCCACTTGATTTACTAAGCATCAAATCAAATCTCGATCCCTCGGTCAGTTTGCGAGTATTGAAACGAAACGTAAATTCGTTCACATACTTTTCAAGGTGTTTGTCGCCAATGTGGTGATAAATTCCCATTATCCCTCTCTTTAATAATGCCCAGAAACTTTCAATGTTGTTTGTGTGCGCATCACCTAGCACATACTGACCAAATCCGTGATTAACTACGTGGTTCCAGTGGCGAAATAATAGCGTCATTCACTCCAATATTTCCATTTAGAGCATACCAATACCTCCCATCAGCAATAAACTGAGGATACGTTGGAGTTGCGCCAATCAAGCTAAACCCTTCTTTAGATTCCGAGTATGTTCTTCTGGCATCCATAACTAAACAAATATAAGTATAATTATCTGGAAACCAGTCACTACTAAACCGCTACTCATTTCTTATAACTACCTGACAATCAAGTCTGTTGCAATTTGAGAAACAAGGTCCAGCTTATTGGAAACCTTGGTAAAGACCCCGAAGTACGCAAGCTTGAAAGTGGCCGGAGCATGGCCTCTTTCTCTTTGGCGACTACCAGTAAATACCGGAATCAATCTGGTGATCTTATTTCCGATACCCAATGGCACAACATCGTGGCGTGGGGCAAGAAGGCGGAACTTGTAGAGCAGTACTTAACCAAAGGCAAAGAAGTCGCCATTGAAGGTAAGTTGGTGCACAGGGCCTATGACGACAAGAATGGAGAAAAAAAGTACTTTACGGAAGTGGTTATGGACGAACTGGTCTTATTGGGCAGCAAAGCGAAAAGCAACGGTTCGGAGTAGCACCTATTCCGGGCCAATTCTCTAGCCCCGGCTGGTCCGGGGCTCTTTTCACCACAAGTCGTTCACCAAGGATTCATTGAGGAATCGTCCAAGCTTTGGGAACAGGTCCGGGTCTACGATTCAGAGCCCATGTAACCGCCGTTAGAGGGGGGAGCAAAGGCCCAGGTTAGGAATTGAGGTAAGGCCTCGGCCCAGGTCTTAAAATTGTGTTCACCTCCCTCAACTTCCAGGTATGTGATGTCGGATGGATCTTCATAACCCAGTTTCCTCAGTTCACCCATCAGGTCCAGTGTATCCTCAATTGAATCTATGATCCCGCTATCATTTCGATCGAATTTCTCATCCTTGGTCCCAGTCTGAAACCAAAATTTGAGCCCCTCCTTTTTGGAACTCTGACTGATCACCTGATGCATGATTCGATCCCTTGTGTCGTCATATCCCTTTTCATAGGCCTTGGATCGCCACCAAAAGGAGCCGGAAAAAAATACCAACCTTCCCAAATATCCGTGGATAATTCCAAGAAATGTCTAGAGCGGACAAGCCGCCTAGAGAAAATCCAGCGAATGTATAAGACGCCAATCCATTATAGGTTCGGTAGTTTCTAGAAATGAACGGTAATGCCTCAGTTACTACGAAATTGGTATAGGCGCGAGCTTTGCCACCTCGCTTTTGGTAGTCTGGCTGCCCCGCGGTACCATATTCGCTTAACCGGTTTCCAGCATGTATACCCACGGCAATTACTTTGTTGATTCGGCCCTCCCGATACAGGGCATCCAAAGTTCCAACCATATTAAGATCATTCATATCCTGCCCATCGTTCATCAGCAGGACCGGATAAATTTGTCTGGATCCCAAATAATCCGGCGGAAGGAATACATCTATCACCCGATACAACAAGGACAAGGACTGGGTCGGAGCAAGCATTGGAATGCTGGAATTTGAGTGAAAGCCCCTTGGCTAAATCACCGCGGCTTCCAAATCGCGACTCATCTTAGGGCGTCGCTCTGAGAAAGGTTGATTAAGGGTAGCATCTGCATCGAGCGCCCTATTGATTGCTCACTTCACATACGTCTCCTCCCTCACGATCTTGATCAATTGATCCTCTTGAAGGGGTTCATCAGGGGAAATATTGTTGACCAATGCGGTAAACGATTCCTCCCAGGCATTGCCGGTTCTTTCGCCAAGGTCCGCCAAGCTCTCTCCGTCTTGAGCCTCAACAATTCTAATTCTAAGGGAAGTGATAGACCCCCTTTCACCCTGACTCAAGGGTCGCAGACTGTAAGTGGCGTTCTCAATTAGACCCTGATATTGTTCGGTTCCATTCGCCAATAGCTTGTAATTGCGCCCATCCATCTTGAGCATGATTATGCTCAAGATTGTAGGTCCCCGCTTGGTGTATTCGCCAAAGGCGAGTAAATAGCCGCTCCAATGGTCGGTCTTGATAGGCCCGGATTCTAGTGGTTGAGTCCCTCGCTTAATAAGCTCGGCTTCAAGCTTTTCCCCAGTTTCAAGGGGGTCGAGATCCTGATCCTCAATTCCCAATAAAATAAACCCATCCCCATTCGCAGCAATACTGCCTACAATTGTCGGGGTGTTTACTGTTTTCCAATTCTTGGGAAATGTTAGCGATAGGTCCAATTCTGGATGCAGGAATTTATTCCGCTGAAAAACTCCTTTCGCCGGATCCGCATTGTAATGCAGACCCTCAAGATTTCCCAGAAACTCTCTTCGGCTACCAGCCACTGCATCCGCCGGTCCGACGGTTAGTGCAGAAGACAGCTTCTGGATGTTTTCGATTCTTTTAGGTGTACTTGGATGTGAATCGAAAAAGCTGAAGCGAACTTGTTTATGGGTGAGTACCTCAATTTCAGCTTGCATCCGGCCAAGTATGGCGGCTAGTTCAAAAGGGTCATAGCCACTGATGGCGGCAAGACTCATTCCGTAATCATCGGCCTCAGACTCTTGTTTCCGGCTGTAATTGGCACTTAGTGCATCCCAAGGCGCGTTCAGAACACTCCCCAAGCCTTCACCTAACACCGAACCAACAATGTTTCCAGGGATTTTAATTATGGAGGAAAATACCCCCTTTTTTTTCCTTTGGTAGGCATGCCGCTGAGTAACATGGCTGATCTCATGACCAAGCACACCAGCCAACTCGGCTTCTGAATCCAGCAAAACCAGCAAGCCTCTTGAGACATAAACGAAACCTCCAGGTGCTGCAAACGCATTAGGCTCAAATTGATCCACTATCTGAAAACTGAACTCGGAGAATTCCGAATCGAGATTACCCACCAGACGATCCCCCACGCGTGACACATAAGAGACAATCTTGGTCGTTGTATATAAACCTATGGAGGCCTCAACCTGCTGCGCTACCCTCTCCCCCATTTTCCGATCATCCGCAGCTGCGGATTGAGCCCAACCCGCGGCCTGCGGGATAACAAAAAGAACTGTGATCAGGGAGCTTTTGAAATATCTCACTTTCATATTGGATTATTCTGGAGGCCGATCCGGAGGTGGCGCACTCGCGTGAAATTCCTTGAATATTCTTTCACTGTATTGATCCATGAGCTCTTTAATTCGATCCAGGTTGTCGGATTGGAGTATTAATCCAATGTGATAATCCTTCTTCATCCGCCACCATATCTCGGGATCTGTAAACGAGGATGTGTCAGGGTTCTTGTAGCGACTCAGGGAAACAACAATTCCTGCGTAGCGGCCGCTTACCGGGGGCAGATTGTATTCTTCACCCCGGGCCATCGCAGATTCCATTCTGGCCCATTCCTTCCATAGGTTCACTCCCGAAGAGGACTCCACCATCTCGGCAGTAGAGGATGTTTCAAGGAAAAAGAACTCCGCAGTTTCGTCGGACTTGATAAATTCAGAATGACTAACGCCGTCCTGCATTCCAAAAGCCGTCAACAGCCGATGGTTTAGTTCTCTTAGAAGCCGGTCGTCTTCGGAGGCAAGTTCGACGGTATGAGAGCGAAAAATTCCCTCTTCATGTGCCACCTCCATTGGAGTATTCATGTACCTGGAAACTCTGGTAAAAATGGCCTTGCCGCCGCGTACAAGCAATCAACGTGGTAGACATCACCTGGGGCAAATCGCTCCATCAAGTAGTTATGACGTTCGTCTCCGAGTCTCGCAATAAGGGGCCATAGTTCCTCGGCCGACTGCACTTTAGTGATGCCTATCGCCGACGCGGCCGATCTTGGTTTCACTACCCAAGGGGGAGGAACACTTTCCGTATACCTGGTTATCTCCTGGTCATTGAAAAGCGCGGAGTAAGCCGGTGCAGGAATGTTGGCTTCTTGGGCTCTTATTCTCATACTTAGCTTGTCCCGAAAATATCTCCCGGTGGTTTGCCCCATCCCAGGAATGCGGAAGTGCTCACGAAGAAAGGTCGCCTTTTCCACGTCGAAATCGTCGAGGGCTACAATTCGGTCTATTTTTCTGGATCGCATCAAATCAGCTAGACCCGATACCAAATCCTGCTGCTGCCATTTGCCCGATTTATCGATAGGCATGTAAAACACATCGTCAACGCTGTCCCAGGGCCAATCAGCGTCCTTTAGATTGTCCGCGGTAAGCAGAATTACCACATTACCCTCACCCTTGGAGGCGCTTAAGAAAGCTTGTCCCTTGAGGTATGAACAGATGCACAAAAAGGTCCTGGGCTCTGACGAAGGGGACATAATCAAGAACCTTTGTTGGTCATATTGAGCAAAAATTTCAGCATTAAACCAACACCAAACCCGGTCGCGCTTTTTTGGGCCGAAAACTTCGAGTCACCAAACGCCACACCGGCAATATCCAAATAGGCCCAAGACCGATGATCCTCGACAAATACCTCAAGAAACTTTGCTGCATGAATCGCGTCGGCCACTGGTTTGATCCCAATATTTCGTAAATCCGCGACGTCCGATTCAAGATCCTTTTTGTATTCATCCCACATGGGAAAGGCCCAAAGTTTTTCACCAACAAAACTCCCGGCGTCCGCAAGCTTTTCAGCAAGGTCACTGTTGTTGGAAAAGAGACCGGCCGCCTCAAAACCAATCGCGCGGACGCAGCTTCCAGTCAGGGTAGCTAAATCTATCAAGATCTCGGGCTCATAAGTCCGATTTAAATAAGCGAGTCCATCGGCCAAAATCATCCGACCTTCGGCGTCGGTATTGATAACTTCAATGGTATTACCTAAAAAAGAACCAACCACATCTCCCGGTTTTATAGCTGCGGACCCAATGTCATTTTGAGCCGTTGGCACAACAGCCACGATGTTCAGTTTTAACTTCAATCGGGCAGCCACCTCCAGAATTCCTAACACCGCAGCACCTCCTCCCATATCACTCTTCATATACTCCATGTTGGAGGAGGGTTTTACGGAAATTCCACCCGTGTCAAAGGTGATGCCTTTGCCCACAAGGCCGAGAGTTATCTTGTCCGTCGATTCATCTCCCGTGTACTCACAGCAAATGAAGGCTGGTTCCACAACACTGCCCTGACTGATAGCCTCCAAAGCCTTCAAGCCAAGTTTCTTGATTTCTTCTCTGTCCATAACCTGAACCTCGTAGCCATGCTCGGCATCCGACTCCCTGGCCCAGGATCCCAGATCCATTGGAGTTAACCTATTGGAAGGAGCATTTACCATATCCATAATTCGGCCTTGAGTCTCGCTCAAGGCAATTGCCCGGTCAATTTCGGAAACCCAATCCATCTGAATCGATTGGTCAAGGTACAGCGTTAAGGACCAGCATGGGCCGTACGCCTTGGGCTCATATTTAAAGGAGCTTAACTGGTAATCTCCCAACAAAAACCCGTTAACTGTAGCCTCGATCAGACCCGGGCTGGACGGAATATTGCCTTTGCTGGTTAAAAAGTCCACGCCGAGTTGCTCAATTGGATGATCTTTGAGGTTGTGCCTTACAGTTCTAAAAGCAGACCGTATCGAATCGTAACTGACCTGATTTCCGAGGCCTAGCAAAACGATTCTATCAGCACCATTTTTTGAGGGATACAGTACCTGGACTTCTCCCAGTTCACATTTAAAATCTCTGGTTAGATGACCGGTACTAAAACCATAGACCTCCCCTATGGTCACTATAAGTATTAACATGACTTTCTCCCTTAACCAGAGGGACAACAATGTTGGCTATTGGATCATCCAGATTGTACTGAATTTGAACAGGCATTGACACAGATAAATGTAGGGCGAAAATAGAACAAATTAGCCTGAGATAGTCAGTGTTTGCCCCCAAGACGATCTGATTGAACCTCGATCGCTTTTGACCAAATCATGGCTGTAGCAGATCCTTATCATTCCGTACTAAAGTCAAAGTATAGATCAGTCTCTGTCAATAGATGGTACGATAATTCTAAACGCAAGTGGGTAGAACAGTCGCCTTTCCAACCGTCTACGGGAAAAACTAGCGGAGTTCAATGATTATTTGCAAATCCTCCAGTACTTGTACCCTTGGGATGTTTAAGTGTCCTCGCCCCTGATACCTTCGGCGGAGCCCGCTTAATCAATTCTCTGCTGCGGTTTTTTAGATTGATAGATTAGATTCCTATCTTCGCTCGGAAGGCGCTTTAGTATGAAATATCAAGATCTAGTGAGAGAATTAAGATCTGCCGGAACCGAGCAAAATCAAAAAATATACCGACGGCATGGCTCAGGTAGCCATGTTTGGGGAGTTAGCTTTGCCAACTTAAGCAGACTGAAGAAGAGCGTCGTCAGCCCTTCGGGCAAAAAAGGGTTGAATCATGACTATGCGGTTGGACTCTGGGAGTCCCGCATTGTTGACTGTCAGACTCTCGGTTCAATGATCGCAGACCCAAAAGAAGTTACCTCTGAACAATTAGATCATTGGGTGGCGAGAATTCAATTCTACCCAGTGTCCGACTATTTCGCCAAATTAGTCTACAATTCACCCTATTGGAAAGTAAAGCTAAATAAATGGTCCCATTCATCCAGAGAATTTGTAAAGAGGGCGGGGTACACCGTTTTGGCAATTGCGGCCCTCAAGGAGAGTGACATGCCAGATCAGTATTTTATGGACTTCCTGCCAGGAATTAAGGGCGGGATCCATCGGGCCAAGAACAGGGCAAAGGAGAGCATGAACCAGGCCCTGATTGCAATCGGAGCGCGAAGCGCTTATTTAAGAAAAAAGGCAATGGAAGTCGCTCGCGACATAGGAGAGGTAGAAATTGATCACGGCGAAACTTCCTGCCGCTCGTATAACGCTGCCGTCGAAATTGAGAAAATTTATTCCCGGCGAAACATCAAAACACGATAATCTTTTATGAAGAGTTTTCAGATCAAGAAAAGTTCGAGAGTATATGATGTGTGCGTTGTAGGATCAGGGGCGGGAGGTGGAATGGCAGCTAAGACCCTTAGCGAGGCCGGCGCCAAAGTTGCCATGCTGGAGGCTGGCCCCTCATTTGACTCGAGGTCCGGAGATATGTTCAAATGGCCCTATCAATCCCCTCGTCGGGGAGCACGAACTCACCGGCCGTTCGGAGAGTTTGATGCCTGCTTTGGAGGATGGGAGATTGAAGGAGAGCCATACTCTCTCATTGGGGATACTCAATTCGACTGGTTCAGAGCCCGTATGTTGGGAGGAAGAACTAATCATTGGGGAAGGATTTCTTTGAGATTCGGCCCATTGGATTTCAAGCGAAAGAGCAGGGGATGGTTTGGGTGATGACTGGCCAATTGGCTATAATGACATTAAACCCTACTATGACAAGGTCGATCGTTATGTTGGGATCTTCGGAACCAACGAAGGAATATACAATGAACCGGATGGAATCTTCATGCCTCCGCCGAAACCTCGAGGTTATGAACTGTTGATGAAGCAAGCCTGCGACAAGGTTAATGTTCCAATGATACCTTCTCGCCTGTCGATAATCACCAAACCGCTGAACGGCCGGCCACCTTGCCATTATTGCGCCCAGTGCCGCAGGGGATGCTCCACTTATTCGAATTTCTCAAGTCCTTCGGTCCTGTTACCGCCAGCCCTGGAGACCGGCAACCTGGATTTAATAGTCAATGCTATGGCCCGGGAGGTAACCACTGATGGAAACGGCAAGGCGACAGGGGTATCCTATGTGAACACTAGGGATTTACAGGAGTACCGTATAAAGGCCAAAATTGTGATTCTCTCAGCGAGCGCCTGCGAATCTGCTCGACTTCTGCTTAATTCTAAATCGACTAACCACCCGGACGGCCTGGCTAATGCCAGCGGAGTTGTGGGTAAATACCTGCACGATAGTACGGGCACTTCCATGAGGGCATTTATTCCAAAGCTTGTGGATTATCTTCCTCACAATGAAGATGGCACTGGTGGTATGCATCTATATGTACCATGGTGGCTCAATGATGCCAAGCTGGATTTTCCCCGGGGCTATCATATTGAGGTAGGCGGCGGGCGAAGAATGCCCGGATATGGCTTTGGAGGAAACATTCACAACATAAACCACATGCTGGGTGAATTGGATGCTAATCCCCGACCTAAGGGCGGTGGTGGATACGGTACCCAGCTCAAAAATAACTATCGTCGCTTGTACGGTTCGATCGTTAGCTTCAGCGGCAGGGGCGAGTCGGTTGCCAGGGAATCCAATTACTGCGAAATAGACCCCAGCAGGGTCGATAAATATGGCATCCCGGTGCTACGCTTTCACTACAAATGGAGTGAGCATGAGTATAAACAAGTCCAGCACATGCACGATACTTTCGAACAGATCATTCATGCGATGGGAGGAATCCCTTTACAGCCTAAACCCACCAAAGAGCAAGATTACGGCATTGAACCACCTGGTAGAATTATCCATGAGGTTGGGGTTACGCGCATGGGTAGTGACTCGGGAAAATCGGTTCTAAATGAATATTGCCAGGCACACGACGTAAAGAACCTATTTGTGGCCGATGGTGGGCCCTTTGTCTCCCAAGCTGATAAGAATCCAACCTGGACCATTTTGGCTCTGAGTTGGCGTACATCGGATTACATCATTGAAGAAATGAAAAAGCAAAACTTGTAATGGCATGAGCAAAAAAGAAACCATTAGTCGAAGAGACTCATTGAAGTACATGGCCCTGGCGTCTATCTCTGCCGGACTGGTCGCTGGTTGTGACACCAAGGAAGAAACCCTTGAACACGTCCATCTCGCTGACCTGCCTGGAGACGACTTTTCCAATCTTACGAAGGACGATCTGGCCTTGTTAAAACAAAAATTCTTTACCGATCATGAACGCGAGACCGTCAGGATATTGGCCAATATCGTCATCCCCGCGGATGACCGATCCGGTAACGCCGAAGATGCGGGCGTGGTTCCGTTTATTGAATTCATGATGTTGGATCAACCACGGCATCAGACCCAAATGAGAGGTGGCTTGAAATGGCTGGACCATCAATGCATCAAAGCATTCAGCAACGACTTTGTAATCTGCACCACGGACCAGCAATCTCAGGTATTGGACCAAATCGCTTATCCTGAAGCAGCCAAGCCTGACATGAGCCAGGGGGTTATGTTCTTTAATAAGTTTAGAGATTTTGTGGCAACGGGGTTTTGGACCAGCAAAATGGGCATTGAGGATCTCGAATACAAAGGCAATATGGCTGCCAACTGGCAAGGGGCACCTAAGAAGTGGTTGGATCGATTGGGAGTTAGTTACCTGCAAGGGGACTGATTGAGATGATCTTGAGACCATGGGCCTGAAGCAGTCCAATTCTGCTAGTCTAACGTGAGTTCGACAATAAGGAATGATTAAAGAGCGAGAAAGAGTTGACCGGTGTCCTGGTAGTTCAATTTGATTGAGGGCTTTTTTTCGCAAAAGTTGTAAGCGATTAAAGCCGAGAAAAGGTTGGTAAGGAAATTAGTTGGGCTCCTGTGCCTGGAGTGTTCAATCTGGAAGATGTTTTTAAGTTGATCAATGATAGTCTCACAAATAGCCCTTTTACGGAGCATTATAGCATCCATGATGGGGGTTAAGGATGAGGACTTCATATTGCGTTTGAGTTTGGTTATCAGATGGACTCCGCGGAAGAACAGATTTTTAAAAAGTTCCTTACTGATGTAGCCTTTATCACCAAAGAGCTTTCCGAATAATTTCTTAATAAACCGTTCAATTTTAAGAGGCTTTCTGTCATCCACATTGCCCGGTGTGAGCATAAAATCGATGATTTCACCCGTATCAGCAGTGATAAGATGGAGCTTAAACCCGTAGAACCATCCGATGGAACAATGGCCTCTTTTAGCTAACCCTTCAAATACTTTATGGTTATGGATCCGTCTGTTATGACAGACCCTTAACGGAGTGCTGTCTATAAAACTTATACCTGTACACTGTCCAGTCCCTTGTGTTTTCAGATAAATAGCCATTGGCAGAAGACTTCCACTACAAAGTTCTACCATTCGGTTATAGCTTACCACATCAGGAAAGAAGGAGCGCAAGTGGCCACAAACGTATGTGTTGTAAAAGGTCTTGAAATTTCGATATCCTGAGATCTGGAACAAGACCTGTATAGTCATTACTTCGGATAAAGAAAGCTTACCAGGTTTGTTGCGCTTTTTACTTCCCAGCAATCTTTTTTCCAATTTTGGGACAAAATCCAGACAAAAATCGTCAATGGAACAAAAAATTTCAGTAATTTTAGTAGCAGTTAACATAGGTAGAAATATTAGTTATTTTGTTGATTGTCAATGACTTAATATACTAATTTTCTGCCTTTTTTCTATCAATAAACTACTCTATTTTATATCGAACTCACGTTAGTCTAAGCTTTTAGAACCTCATATTGGCTCCGATGTCATCGGCGAATTCTTTCATAGCCGCCTTCAGACGGGCAACAACTTCCTGGTTTTCCTTGGCTAAGTCAAACTGCTCGAAAGGGTCATTCTGGAGATTGAAAAGCTCTAACTGAATGGGTTCCGTACCGGTCTGCATTTCGTGTGAGGTCCAGCCATCCGCCGGTTTTGCGATTCTCAACTTCCAGGTTTTATCGCGAACTCCATCCAGGTTTGGGCCAGAAAAATAGAAATAAAAGGAGTGAGGGGAGGAAGCTTCATCCGTAATCATTGGCCAAATATTCTGGCCGTCGAGCTCTTTGTCGGGTGCAGGTGTGCCAGTAAGTTCAAGAATTGTCGCGTGAAGATCCATGGTCGTCGCGATCTTGGAGATAACCTGAGCCGGAGCGATCTGACCAGGCCACCTCAGGACACAGGGTACCCGATAGCCTCCCTCGTATGACGTAGCCTTAGCCCCCCTCAATGGTCCGGTAGTTCCGCCGTGCCATCGCTCCACCGGTTCGGTATTGTACATTCTTGGAGGCATATTTCGCCAGGGCCCATTGTCGCTGGTGAAGATCACCAAAGTATTGTCGTCTAGTCCCTGTTGAAAAAGGACATCCAAAAGGCGACCCACGTTAGCGTCGATTTCCTCGATAACATCTCCATATCGACCCCCAGCGGATTTCCCGGAAAACCGCTTTGAGGCATAAACAGGTAAATGAGGCATTGAATGAGGCAGATAGACAAAGAATGGCTGTCCTTCTGATTCTCGTATGAATCGAATAGCTTCATCAGTATATCGCTGCGTCAGCGTGGTTTGATCCACGGGTTGCTCGTTAGTAGGTTTGTCATTTCGATAGAGATGTAATGGCCTTTGGGTATCTACCCAAGGGGGCATCATATCGTTGCTATAAAGAAGACCATAATATTCATCAAATCCACGGTCAGTAGGCAGGTACCCCGGTACCGAACCCAGGTGCCACTTTCCGAAGGCGGCGGTTCGATAACCATTGCCCTTAAGAGCTTCCGCCAATGTACGCTCGTCTTTGGATAAACCCCCGGAGGAATCAGGACCTAAATTCCTGGGCATTCCTACCTTCAATGGATATCGCCCAGTTAATAAACCGGCTCTGCTGGGTGTGCATACCGAAGCAGCGGAGTAAAAAGAGGTCATTTTAGCACCGTCCCTGGCCATTTGATCAATCCGGGGGGTATGAATGGTTGGATGTCCATAAAGACTTAGATCGCCGTAGCCCAGGTCATCGGCAAAGATCAGGATGATATTCGGAGTTTGCTGTGCCTTAGAGTCTATGCAAGACCAGCCGAGACATAAGGCAACAAAGCTAGTGACCAGGGTGTGGATTTTTATATGCTCTCTGGGTTGAAACATATTTTCGGGGTTAAGTAAGAGGCCCTATAAATATAAAGTTTTCGCCGGTTTCTTTTAATAATTCAGTTAAGAGCAGTAGAAACACCGGTTCCTAGCTGTGCTTGGCAATGCCATTCATAATCTATAAATTTAGCCAACAACTGAAAACCACATCCTAACATGGACCGAAAGATATTACTTACCGAGAATGAGATACCTGAAAAATGGTACAATATCGTCCCGGACATGCCTAATAAGCCATTACCACCGTTACACCCTGGTACCAAAGAGCCTATAGGACCAGAGGCACTGGCACCGTTATTTCCAATGGCCTTAATAATGCAGGAAGTCAGCGCCGACAAGTGGATTGATATCCCAGAGGAGGTTCGTGACATTTACAAGCTTTGGCGACCTACCCCATTGTACCGAGCCTACAATTTGGAAAAGGCCTTGGACACCCCGGCAAAAATTTACTACAAATACGAAGGGGTAAGCCCAACAGGATCCCATAAGCCCAATACGGCAGTTCCTCAAGCCTTCTTCAACAAGCAAGAAGGCGTTAAGCGACTAAGCACAGAAACCGGCGCCGGGCAATGGGGAAGCGCTCTTGGCTTTGCCTGCAACCTGTTCGATATGGAATGCGAAGTCTATATGGTCAAGATAAGTTACGAGCAGAAGCCGTATAGAAAGAGCATGATGAACACATGGGGAGCAAAAGTATTCTCATCACCTACTGATCAAACGGAGGCGGGAAAGAAAATCCTGGCCAAGGATCCGAATTCACCCGGAAGCCTGGGAATAGCAATATCAGAGGCGGTAGAAAGAGCTGCTACCAACGAAGAGACCAAGTATTCATTGGGAAGCGTTTTAAATCACGTGCTCACTCATCAAACGGTATTGGGCCAGGAGGCATTGGTCCAGATGGAAAAGGCAGGCAATTTACCCGACATAGTGGTTGCCCCATTCGGAGGGGGCTCGAATTTTGCAGGACTTTCGTTCCCCTTTTTGAGGTTGAACTTTGAAGAAGGCAAGAACATCCGCTGCATTGCCAGTGAGCCGGCTTCTTGTCCTAAACTGACCCGAGGCGTTTTTCGCTATGATTTTGGCGATACGGTAGGTTTGACCCCCCTTCTACCCATGTATACGCTTGGGCATAATTTCGTCCCCGCCCCGATTCACGCAGGCGGTCTTAGATACCACGGAGCCGGGGTTCTAATCAGCCAATTACTAAGAGATAAATTGATTGAGGCCAGGTCCCACGACCAGATCGAGACCTTTGCTGCGGGTATCACGTTTGCCCAGACGGAAGGAATAATCCCCGCTCCTGAAGCGAATCATGGAATCGCTACCGTGATCCAGGAGGCCGAAAAGTGCAAAGAAGAAGGCACAAGCAAAACGATCCTGTTTAACCTCTGCGGACATGGAAATTTCGATATGAGTGCCTATGACGACTACCTGTCAGGTAAATTGGTTGATCACGAAGTCACTAGGGAGGAGATTGAGAGTTCGCTCGCGGAGTTAGATACGCCAGTACCTGGGTAAATTCGATTTACAGAGGGACTATTAGCGAATACAACCCCCGGTAATTGCCATTTACACTCGGGGTGGCAGTCCATCTAATTTTGCAAATCTTAGGGCATCGAACCGAATTTTGCACTGGCAAATTTGACCCGGTATTCATCACCACGTCAGCACTTTTGGTTGACTGATGGACGGGTTAGCCAATCCTCATCCCCTGCCCGCGGTTGAGATCCGGGCATTTTTCCGTTAATGAAAATATTTCGGTAGCTCGAGGGTAACACATGATGTCCTAAAGCAATTAACCTTTAGTTCATTTCATGTTTTACCTAAATTACTAAGATTATGAAAAAGCTAACATCAAACCAGATGGCGGATGTAGAAGGCGGGCTAATAGAGGGCACGCTGGTGCAGGGTAGGCCCAGTTCATTCACGGGAGCCAGCTATCAAATTGGAGCCGTTAGTCCAATGCACTATTCAGCTTTAGACTGCGTCGGATTTGGAGGGTCATTGGTCGCACTTGGCCTTGCTGTGGTGGGCACCGGAGGTCTTGCGATATTCGGGGGATTACTTGGTTTGGGGACCCTAGCCGCTAGCGCCGGTGACTGTGAAGGGTGGCTCAACGGCAAGTGATTCCAGGATTTTAAGTTATCTAATCAAGCTGGGCAAAGTCAGTTGGCTTTGTTCAGCTTCCGGAAAATGAAGATCTATATTAAGTTTCTACGGATCTTGGCGCTCAGCTTTCTGTTAGGTCTTATTTATCTTATTATCAACAAGCCATCGTTCCAGGGATTACATTTCAGATACTTTCTCGGCTTAAACTGCTTATTTAGTTACATTGTTCTGATCTTGGGGATTGCCGACGTTCGAGTAGGTGCGGTGATAAGCAGGCATCATTTCCTGGCTTTGCCAGTCACGGAAAGCAGGTTATATCGGATGCGGTTTATGACTATGTTCAGGAATCCTTGGTGGTTCGTTCCATTGGCCCTACCGCTTGTCCTAATCCTTGATCACTACCAGCCTATGGATCTGAGAATTATCCGAATTTTGCTGGTTTATCTATCCATTGGCTTTACTACTTTCTTCACATTTTGGATCCTGGGATTTATTGATTTTGCGTGGAATGGAGAGGCATTTAATCGGCCTTTATTTTTTACCCCTGTTGCTGATCGTGTTTGTTCCAAAATACGGGGATGAGATATGGTTACTAGCCAGCCCATTTGGGGGATGGATGCTAGCGGTGCTTTTTTGGACAAAAAAATTGGACATCCATCCCATCGTCTCCGTGATCCCGTCAATTATTCTTTTTTGCTCACTGATTTACTTATTGCTCCGCTGCTCAAAAAATTGGTATTACTTGGAAAATGCATGATTTATCTCTACTGCTGAAACTGCAGTTGGCTCTCGCAACCCATGGAGATCGTCTATTGTATTTCTACGGAGGATGGCTACTCGCACTAGCGGTGATTTCATATTTTGATTCTTCTCTATTGCTATTGGGTGTTACAGTGTTATTCACCAACATTTATCTTCTTATGGTTATCAAAAAAGATCTGGTTTTGGTTCGAAGCCATTTCTATGAAGTCCTAGGGATTCCAGCAATCAAACGTCATTTCTCTAAACAGTTGTATTTGGTAATCCTTGTCTTACCGCAATTGCTAGTCTTATCCACTATGAATAATCAAAACACAAGTCTGGCTGAGGTGAGCAAGTCGGTCTTGAGCTTAATTCCGACAGTGATCGCCACCTTGCCTCTACACAGAATTCAATCAGATAACATCAAGATCTTCGCCTTTCTCTTGAGCTATACAGGGGTCAGACTTCTTCTCAACCAAATCTTCTAATATCGTGAAACCTCAAATAATACTTGAAAAGATCTCAAAATCATATGGAAACAGGAAGGTCCTCGATGGGCTCAGTTTCAAAGTTGATGAGGGAAAATTTGTTGGTCTCGTAGGCAATAACGGATGCGGAAAGACGACAACTATTAATATCCTTTGTAACATCATTCCAAAAGAATCCGGTGAATTGATCATCCTGGATGAGATCATAGAGCCCGGCAAGGTCGATTTCAAACAAAATCTAGGGATTGTCCTCAGCGCACCGTACTATATCCCCGAATTTACCGTGCATAAATATCTCCAGTTTGTCTGCAGGTTCCAGGGAATAAAAAGGTCCGATGTTGCAAGGCGAATCGAGGATTTAGCTACTCTTCTTGACCTTAGACAATACGTTCGAGTACCTATAAAAAAGCTATCCTCAGGTCTCCAGATGAAAGTGAATTTAGCCGCCGCTTTAATACATAATCCTAAAATCTTGATCATGGATGAACCTTTTGTGAATTTAGATACCGACACCTCCCAGCGATTACTAAAAGTACTAGACAGTTTCAAAGGCAAAAAAACAGCACTGATCACCTCTCACAATCTGGATCTAATTTCCAGCCTGTGTGATGAATTCTTAATCCTTGAAAATGGAAGAATTATATTGGATTTGAAGAAGGATGATTTTAAATCGGTCTCTGAGTTGAAGAAAGCGATTACGCAAAACCTGGTTACTGATCGAGAGATCGATGAGGTCCCATGGCTGAAGTGAAACCCATCAGCCACTAAAATAAAAAGTTTGAATAACAAGAGACGATTTTGGGAATACAGCACTAACGTCTTAGCAGTTCGGATCGTCAACCGTTGGTTTCGGAAAGACTCTTGTCCTCCACCAGGCGGCCGTTTAAGATGACCATGTCGATGAGCTGTCCTCCGAAAGAGTAAGGTAGGAATGCGAGACTTGGTATTTTTTTGGTCACAAATAAATTGGCCTTCTTACCCCTGGTAATGGACCCAAGAGTGGACTGCAATTCCAGAGCGCAAGCTCCGTTAATGGTTGCTGCGTTAATCGCCTCCTCAGGCGTCATTTTCATAGCGATACAAGCCAGCGACAACAAAAAGGGCACATTACCGCTGGGAGCACTTCCAGGGTTGTAATCTGAGGCCAACGCCAATGGTATTCCGGCCTCCAGGAGTTTACGAGCTGGTGGGAATTGCATTCCCAGAAAAAAAGCCGCCCCTGGAAGTAAGGTTCCTATAGTAGATGACTCCGCCAAACACTCAATCTCCTGGTCTCCCAGGGTTTCAAGATGGTCGACGCTTATGGCACTTACATCGACGCCAGCCTGGACGCCCCCTGAAAGGCTCAGCTGGTTGGCATGGACTTTAGGTTTGAGGCCAAATTCGATCCCTCGAATGAGGATTCGACGGGTTTCCTCTGGTGAGAAGAATCCCTCTTCGCAAAAGACATCGCAATAATCAGCTAAACCCTCCTCAGCCACCTGGGGTATCATCTGGTCAAGGATCACTTCAATGTAGTCCCCTTTGTCTATTTCCACGAGTACCGCATGGGCTCCCAGAAAGGTGGCCTTGATGTCTATGGGTACGTTTTCTTTAGGTCTCTTTATTACCCGCAACATCTTAAGCTCCGCATCCACTGTAAGGCCATAGCCGCTTTTTATTTCCAGGGCTCCGGTACCCGTCCGGATCACTTCTCAAACCCTGGCAAGAGCCTGATCATAAAGATTCTCCTCCGAGGTATTCTGTAGCTTCGTTGCCGAATTCAGAATACCACCCCTCTGGCGCGCAATTTGCTGATAGGATAATCCCTGGATTTTTTGTACAAATTCCTGTTCTCTACTCGCTGCATATACAATGTGGGAATGAGAGTCGACGAAACTGGGAAAAACAAAGCGGTTGGAGGCATCCAGAATCAAATCCACTGATCCTTGGGGCATTTGATCCATTTTGCCGTAATCCTGGATCAACCCATCTTTAACCACCAGAAAAGCGTTCTCAAGGATTGGTAGAACACTCATTTCTGAGCCCGCCCTGCGCATTTCTCCGCGGTCTTCTGTTTATACAAGACCGTGGATGTTCTTGATCAGGATGCTCATCCCTTGATAAATTTGGATTACGGCGACCTCAGTCTCTACCGGCCAAAGGCTTCCTTGGAATGCTTCATCTTGGTTCCGTAAACCGGGAAACTCATCTTTACCAGGGCATAGAAACCAAAGCCCTTAACCGACGGACGGTAACCGAGTTCAGCTCCATATCCCCAGCTTAGTTCTCGGTTGAATTTACTGTCCATCCCAACCCTGGCTCCCAGAACGCTGGTTTTGACCAGACCGCTTGAATAAGTTTCACCCAGGTAGGATACGTCGTCCAGGCTGACTGACGGCGCAACAAGGATGTCAAAGTAAGCTGTAAACAATTGATCGCTCACCGTGGACTTGAAGCCTCGATCAGGTTTGACGGCGAAATTGCGAATCATTGCCAGCGATGCACCAACGAAAAATCCGGCTACCGACATATTACCATAAACCGACAAAGAGCTATCCAAGGCTGACCCTTCGCTGTTTTCCAAAGCTAGCCCCTGATCCTCCAGGACTCGATTTAAGTCGACGGAAGTCTGGTAATAAAATCCTCCCAACCTGGCACCGTATATCCGCCTCATCTTGGAGGGCACCAGAAAATTGTCTGGTACCTTGGTTAGCAATTTTTTGCCCAAATCACTGCTTTCATATAATACCAGCTTGGATTGGGACTCCTCCACTCTGTCTACAATGTGATACGTTCCTCCTAGCTCCAAGTAAGCAAAAGACGTGGGCTGGTTGTCCACGACACTGTTCTTTTCAGCGGCATCTCTCTGAAGGTCAGTTTTCCTTGAATATGTTTTCCGAAACTGCGCTCTAACATCGAATTTATTTTCGTGATAGTATTGCCCATCGAATCCGAATCCAGCGTTAATGTTGGTGGTAAAGAGTTCCCCGTATACCGGAATCAACGCCACATACAGCTTGTTGATATCACTGGGATCGTCAAATAACTCCTCATACGTTACCGGGGAAGAATCGCCTTGTCCCCAGGATGAGAAGCTCATCAAACCCTGAATTAGTACCGCCATTATACTTACACGCGTCATGGCTTCATCTTTATCACCTTTGAAATTAATATTGTTTCTTATAAAAAATTAAATATTACAACAAAAAAATACTTTTGCGTTCCGCAATGCCTGGGACTCAAACCCTTCAAATTGAGTTATTTACGCTTTTCGGCTGTGATTTTACCCATTTATTACCCTGCATTATGCCGGGTAACTGATATCAAATTGAAATGTGGCCTTAACCACCTAAAAAGTTAGAGACCGCAGGGATTCCAAATTGGCTACTAAGATGGCCTCAACATGCTCGCTGTCAATAGCCGTGGAGATAAACAATGACTCGAATTGGGAAGGGGCCAGGTACACGCCTCGGTTAAGCATATTCCGAAAATACTGACTGAAAAGCCTAAGTTCCGATTTCTTGGAATCTTCAAAGTTGCCTACCGGTCCATCTGTGAAGTAGAGTGTGAACATAGATCCAATAGAATTCAGGCAAAATGGAAGGCCAGTTGCCCTTAGATTTTCATTGATTCCATCTACTAAGAGCCGAGTGGTTCGTTCGAGATTGGAATATGTTTCAGGGTTCCCATTAAGGTAGGTCAGCATCTCATATCCGGCGGCCATTGCCACCGGATTTCCTGACAAAGTTCCAGCCTGATAAACAGGTCCGGAGGGGGAAATCATGTCCATAATATCTTCCCTACCACCAAAAGCACCAACCGGCATCCCTCCCCCGATGATTTTGCCCAAGGTGGTCAAATCCGGAATAACTTCGAATAATTCCTGTGCCCCACCTTTCGCCAGGCGGAATCCAGTCATCACCTCATCAAATATCAGGATAATACCCTCCTCATCGCAGATTGACCGTAGACCCTCAAGAAATCCGTCTTTAGGTAGTACACAACCCATGTTACCGGCTACTGGCTCTAGAATTATGGCGGCTATTTCACCCTTATGGCTACTGACTAGCGATTTTACTACTTTGAGGTCATTGAATCCTGCTAACAGGGTATCGGCGGCCGTCCCGGGGGTCACGCCCGGACTATCCGGAGTTCCCATAGTTGCCGCCCCACTTCCAGCCGCAATCAAAAAAGAGTCACCGTGACCATGGTAGCAACCCTCAAATTTAATGATCTTGCTGCGGCTCGTGAATCCGCGAGCCAATCTGATTGCTGACATGGTGGCCTCCGTTCCAGAGTTAACCATCCGTACTTTTTCAATTGATGGTACCATCTCTGCAATCAACTTGGCAATCTCGACCTCTTTGGGATTTGGAGCCCCGAATGACAACGAATTTGGTACCGCCTGCAAAACGGCCTCCTTTATTATCGGATGATCATGTCCGAGGATCATCGGTCCCCAGGAGTTGATAAGCTCGATATAGCGATTCCCATCCACATCTATCAAGAATGGGCCTTCAGCTCGCTCAATGAATAGCGGATTTCCACCAACAGCCTTAAAAGCCCTGACCGGCGAATTCACCCCTCCGGGAATGAAGTTCAGAGCCGTTTCAAAAAGATTGCTACTCTGGGTCATGTTCACTTTCTAAGGCTTCATTTCCCTCATCCTCCAGGGCAGGATATTCCATTTTCATCTGAGAGTTTACCAAAACCAGTCTGGCGCCTTCAAACCGGTAGATGGAGAGAAACTGATTATCATTGGAGTAGCCATACTGATAGCCATTGGAAAGCAACCCCGGTACGACATCCATTTCCCCGAATCCAACCTGGAAATAGGTGCCATACTGATTCAACATCCGTCCCCAGAACGTCATTATGTCGTAACCGGTGTAGAAGTAATTATTCGGAATTCTCCGAACTTGATTCATATATTCACGCTTGAGATCCTGGACTGCTGGTTTTGAGGGATTTATGAAGTTAGGCGCGATAAAGTATATGTTTAGTCTTTCCAACTGTTCATATTCAATAAACCGAAAATCCAGCCAGTTAGAATGACCAATGGTAGGAATTCTGTCCGGACGTGATTCCACCGCACTTATTGTATTGGCCGCAATCTGATCATCATAAGAAGCTACGAATATATGTCCAATACTATCCGGGCGAATATTCCAGATGACTGTATCCAGTGCTTCCTCTGAAGTAGGATCCTGTTCGCTTATTTCTTCATTGGCAGCAAGGGATTCCAAAATCAATTGCGAGTTTCCTTGAACCAGCCGTGGCATCCAGATCACCCTAAAAGAGTCCTGTTCAATTGCTCTCTTATAGGTATAGGCCATGATCGAATCCTTGGATGAGTATCCGTAGAATATCATGGCATTTTTGTTGGGATAAAAGTGGTTTCTGGCTAGTTCCGCAGCTTTGAGCGCCCTGGTTTCTACACCAGAGGTACTCAAAAAGGAAAATGGATTGTTCCCGATAACAGCCAGATTGTCTGAGATCGGGTTAACCATGTTGATCTGCTTTTTCCTGGAGAATTCAGAAACCAGCCTATTTGAGTTGGGCAGTAGAGGGCCGATAAGTAGATCCATGGTGCTCAGCTCTTCCAGATCGAGAATTGCCGCGGTCACATCGCTGTCTCTCTCGGTATCATAGGCATACAAATCCAAGTCGATGCTTTCCTCCCCAAGCTTCCCGGCACCCCATCTGATACCGTCGTACAAATCGAGAATGAAATTTGACTTCTGATATCGCCGGCTTCGCTTTTCATCATGGAGAAAAGGAAACAGCACAGCAACTTTGTACCGATCCTTCTTGATCGACTGCTCAGGTCCAATAATCTCAAAATCTTTTTGATCTAGTTTATGCCTTTCAACAATATTTCTCAAATACTCCTGATCCTCGCGACTTGTAGCCGTCAGGCTCAAACGGGACGCGATCACTCGAGCCACTTCCCGATCGTTGGCATATTCAGCATATAGACTTGCAATTACGGAGTCCTCTTGCTGCCTTAGAAAGTATTTTCGCATTGCTCCTGCGGTTTCCAAAATATCAGCTGAGTTTATCTTGGAAAGATGCAACAAGGCCTTACCAGGGTTGGATTCTTCAAAATAGATCTGGCCCAACCAAAAGTGGACCTCATCAATGTTGTTCCAGGATTGAGATCTCAGGGCAATCTGCAGAAACATGTCCCGTGATCTTGACTTCTGACCTAAGCGATGGGCGGCTAAGGCATAGTAATAGCTTGCGTAATTGGTAAAAGGGCTGGCAATTTTTCCGTTTGCTAATGGCTCAAGGGCTTCCATGGCCAATTGATACCGCTCCAGGTGGAAAAGATCCTTGCCATTTGTATACTCTTTCTGTCCTAAGTCCTGCCCATCGGCACGATTTAGGCAAGCGGCTATAAGGAAGATTGCGAATTTCAGTTTGATTGGTAAACTTATTCCCATTCTATTGTAGCGGGGGGCTTTGAGCTAATATCGTAGACCACACGATTAACTCCTTTTACCTGGTTAATTATTTGGTTTGAAATTCGACCTAAGAAGTCATAAGGAAGGTGACACCAATCGGCCGTCATCCCATCGACACTAGTAACGGCCCGCAAACTGACTACATTTTCGTAGGTCCGCTCATCCCCCATCACACCTACCGATTGGATTGGGAGCAGAATGCAGGCTGCCTGCCAAACCTCATCATACAATCCCTCTTGCTTCAGTCCATTTATGAAAATATGATCTACATCCTGAAGCAGCGCAATTCGTTCTGGATTTATTTCGCCCAAGATCCTGATTCCCAAACCCGGGCCAGGGAAAGGATGTCGCGATATGATCAGGTTGTCTATTCCAAGATTCCTGCCAACCATTCGAACTTCATCTTTAAAAAGACTCTTGAGCGGCTCCACCACCTTTAATTTCATGAAATCTGGCAGCCCTCCCACATTATGGTGGGATTTGATAGTAACGGACGGACCATTTACGGAAACTGATTCAATAACATCCGGATAGATAGTACCCTGACCCAGCCATTGAATATTTCCAATTTTGTGAGCTTCGCGATCAAAAATCTTAATAAATGTGCCACCGATCGCTTTGCGCTTAGCTTCCGGTTCCTCAATTCCCCTTAGTGCCTGGTAGAAATCCTGTTTGGCATCTACCCCGGTAACATTCAACCCGATCCCTTTATATGAGGCCAGCACGTCTTCGAATTCATTCTTCCTCAACAATCCGTTGTCGACAAAAATGCAGTGCAGGTTTTCTTGAATGGCCCGGTTGATCAAAACGGCTGCCACCGAAGAATCCACCCCTCCAGATAACCCCAGCACCACTTGATCATCACCCAATGTAGATTTCAATTCTTGCACTTTGGATTCGATAAAAATATCGGGAGTCCAACTCTGATTGCATTGGCATATATGCAAGGCAAAATTCCTGAGCACCGTTTTTCCTTCCAGCGAATGGGTGACTTCCGGGTGAAACTGGATTCCATAAGTGGGTTCATCCTTTATCTTGAATGCGGCACACTCCACGGTACCGGTGCTGGCAATGATTTCAAAATCATCAGGCAATTTGATAATAGTGTCGCCATGGGACATCCATACCTGAGAATCCAGGGACATCTCTTTCATGAGGTCGTAGTGGGTATCCACCTGGCTAAGATTGGCTCTACCGTACTCCCTGGCAGACGATGGCATCACTTCACCACCATTCTGATCCGCCATAAGCTGGGCTCCATAGCAAATACCTAAAATCGGCACTTTGCCTCTAAAAGCTCCAAGATCGATCTTGGGAGCACCCTCTTCTTTAACTGAGCATGGGCTTCCTGACAATATGATCCCTTTAGCGTCCTTGTTTAATCTCGGGGCTTTGTTAAAAGGATAAATCTCACAATAAACATTGAGCTCTCGTATGCGCCTGGCAATCAACTGAGTGTATTGAGATCCGAAATCAAGGATGAGGATTTCCTCCGCCATGTCGCAAAAATAGCATTCCTGCCAAGGAAAAACTAAAGTAGAGTTTAAAATGGAATTATTGGTAGCAGTTAAGCTCAACCCTGTTTGCCAGTTCTGTTATCTGGGTGAAGAAAGACTTGGGGTAGGCAAGACATTAGTGATTTCGGGGTCATGACTAATGATTTCGGCCTCACGACTTTGGTCAGCGACTACTTTCCAAAATCAACGAATACCGGAATAATCCTCTGAAGCTCTGGATTGCCTACAAACCCAGTCTCGATCGATTTCCCCTGTATGGCATAGGGCCTATCGGTTGCATAAGGCATTGTCTTTAAGCTGCAACATACCTTGAGGTTGAGGTAACATTTCTTCCGGAAATGCAATCAACTTAAGAACTCAGTTTGCGTTCTACACAATCTCAAGTGGATCGAATTGATAAATAAGAATAAGATAAATGAATTAGAAAACCGTAATGCGGAATGCGGGAGGGAGATTTTGCTCAATGAAACAGCGGTTTTTGAAATGGAAAAGGAACTTTCCAAAATGGATAAAGGTCTATTTGAGCATCCTCAAATTTTAAATCACGTAAACCACCCTCAGTTATTGGTTAATGTCTCAATAAAAGAAACAAGGGACTTCAAGCTTGAGATCTACCAGAATGAGTTGTTAATTGCTAAAAAAACCGAAAAGCGTCTAAAGAATCTAACCAGAAAGCTTGAGAAACGTATCGAAAAAACTGAGTAGTCTATTCAAGAAGCCAGGCAGGTTGGAAAGGAATTGAGAAAATTGAGTAAGAGGAAGAAAGCGAGTAGTTGAAAATCGTCTCTATCGCGTTTAGAGTTCAAAGTCTGAAGTTGAATAATTGCCGAATTCAGATTGCAAATCGCTTCAGGACCAGAGCAGCCCAATCCCGAAGGTCAGTACAAAAAGCAAGGTGGTCAGAACCATTTGTTTAAGATAGGGGTCCAGTTTGGCTGCGGTCTGATTCTTACTAATCGCCAGGCCATTTTGAATCAGCAGCGGAAGGGAAATGAAAAAAGTCAATTGGGAAAAGGAATGGTAATCCATCAGCACGAACCATAAGGCCAAAAGGAAGCCGGTGATCAAAAGGAACCAATGGTATCCAACGGCTTTAGACCTTCCGATTCTAACTGGAATAGTACGTTTTCCCGCCTTAACATCAGCAGAAATGTCCCTTATGTTATTGATGTTCAACACGGCAACCGAAAACAGGCCGCAACTAAGGGCCGGAAGCAAAAGCCGGTAATCAAAATCCCCGGTATGAAGAAAAAACGTACCAACCACCCCCAGGAGTCCAAAAAATAATAAAACCGACAGGTCACCAAGTCCCTGGTATCCATATGGGGAGCTGCCGGAAGTATAGGTTAATGCCGCCAATATTGCAATGAGGCCTAAGATTACAAAACTCAGGAACAATGGCAAATTCCAACCAAGAGTGAAGTACAAGAGAAGGAGTCCACTAAGAAAAGAAAGAGCTACAAAAACCCCCATTGCGGTTTTCATTTCCGCCTGGGAAATTGCTCCGCTTTGAACCGCCCGGGCCGGGCCTTCCCGATGAGAACTGTCGGCGCCATGAACACTGTCACCGTAATCGTTGGAAAGATTGGAAAGAATTTGAAGAAAGATGGTTGTAATTGCAGCCATTACCAGAACAGGCCAACTGAATAATCCCTCGGCAGCAGCTAAGAAACTGCCCATACCTATGCTGGCCAGGGCTAGGGGCAGAGTCCTCAATCTAAAGGCAGAGATCCAAGGTCGCAGGGTCATGAATCAATTCGAAATCAGGATCAGGAGTCGATTAGTGATAAAATTTCATCCGATAAGGGTTTTACGGCTGAACCATAGAATTTTACCAATTCCCCATTTCCATTTACGAGATACTTGCAGAAGTTCCACGACGGCTCCTGGTCATTCCATCCATTCAGCTTTGGCTGGCTTAACCAACCATACAGAGGATCCTGATCTTCTCCTTTGACCGAAATCTTTTCGAACATCTGAAACGTCACCCCATAGTTCTTTTTGCAAAACGTAGCAATTTCCTTATTGGAACCGGGTTCTTGACCTCCAAAATTATTGGCTGGGAAACCCAAGATGGTAATGTTTTGCCCGTATTTTTCATGAAGTTGCTGAAGGTCCGTATACTGAGGCGTATACCCACATTCAGAAGCCAGATTCACAATAAGCAAATTTTGGCCCTTGAACTTTGAAAAATCAATCAATTCTCCGCTAATCGACTTCATTTTAAAGTCGTAAATAGACTTAGAATTTTGCTTCGCGTCACCGGGCCGGGTTTCAATCTGGTGAAATCCACAGCCTGCGATGATCACGGTAATCATTAGTAAATTTTTCATTATTACATTCTTTCTGGAACATCTATTCCTAATAGACCCATGGCCTTGGCAATTGTTCGTGCCACCAAATCCGAAAGGGCAACCCGGAAACTGATTATTTGAGCCAGTTCTTCTTTGAACACCGGCACCTCAGCATAAAATCGGTTGTACTCCTTGGCCAGGTCGTATACATAAAGAGCAATCACTGACGGCGACAGAGTGGTGCCCGCTTCTATAATTTTATATCCAAATTGACTAAGTAAATATATCAGGTTTCGTTCAGATTCGCATAACTGTGATCCTTCCGGAAAACTTCCTTCGAACGGATCGATTCGCAGTTGGGTTGCTCGCCGGAGAATTGCCGAAACACGGGCGTAGGTGTATTGCACAAACGGGCCAGTGTTTCCGTGAAATTGAATTGACTCTTCCGGGTCGAACAGCATCCGCTTCTGGGGGTCCACTTTCAGGAGAAAATACTTCAGGGCACCAAGGGCCAACTTCCGATATAGTCCACGAGCCTGTTCAGAGCTGAAATCATCAATTTTTCCCAGCTCCTTGGTGTGTTTTTCAGCCGTATCCGTCATCTCCTTGATAATGTCATCGGCATCCACCACGGTTCCCTCCCTGGACTTCATTTTCCCCGAAGGAAGATCTACCATACCATAGGATAGATGGTAGCATTGATCTGCCCATTCGAATCCCAGCTTCTTCAGAATAAGAAATAGAACCTTAAAATGATACTCTTGCTCATTACCTACCGTATAGATTGAACTTTTCATAGCCGGGAAATCGCGGTATCTCAAAATGGCTGTTCCTATATCCTGGGTCATGTAAACTGAGGTACCATCGGCACGCAACAAGATCTTCTCATCCAGGCCATCGTTGGTTAGGTCAACCCAAACCGAACCATCCTTTTTCGGGTAGAATATTTCCTGATCCACTCCTTTTTCGACCTCAGCCTTTCCCAACTCATAGGTTTCAGACTCATAATAGGCCTTGTCGAACCGAATCCCAATTGTTCCGTAAGTCTTCTCGAATCCCTGGTAGACCCAGGAATTCATCTTAGTCCAGAGCCTTATCACTTCAGGATCCTTTTCTTCCCATTTTCGTAGCATTTCTTGAGCTTCAACCATAAGCGATGCCTCTTTTTCGGCTTCTTTCTGGGATTTTCCCCGATCGATCAACTCTTGAACTTGAAGCCTGTAATTCTTATCGAATAGGATGTAGTACTTGCCCACCAGCCTATCACCTTTCAAGCCGGCAGAATCCGGGGTCTCGCCCTTGCCATATTTCAACCAGGCCAGCATGGATTTGCAGATATGGATGCCACGGTCGTTTATGATTTGGACTCTGTGCACAGAAGCTCCGGTAGCCATAAGGATTCTGGATACCGAATCACCAAGAAATATGTTTCTAAGATGACCGAGATGAAGAGGCTTATTCGTATTGGGGGAAGAGAACTCAACCACGACGTGCTCATTTTGGCCATCCATATGTCCTTGTGGATCAGGCTCGTGAAAAAGAGTATGGAAAACGTTTAACCAGGTTGGGTCATTAATTTCCAGGTTCAAGAAACCTTTGACGGTACTATAATTGTCGATCAAGCCGCTATGGTCCTGAAGGTACGAGCCAATGGCTTCTCCTGTTTGTTCAGGACCCATACCGCTTATCTTCAAAAACGGAAAGGTTACTAAAGTATATTCTCCGGAGAATTCTTTGCGGGTGGGTTGTAATTGCACAGCCCCAAGTTCCGGTTCTGAGCCAAAGGCCGAGCCGAAGGCCTTGACTATTTGAAGTCGTAGTTCTTTTTGAAGATCCACAGCCTATTCCGTTGGTAAGAAGATTTCGGCTATCATGCATCTTGCGCTACCGCCTCCGATAGATTCAATCGTATTCAATCCGCTATGTATGATTTTAGTGTGCTTCCTTAAAACTCCCAACTGTTCCATGTCCAACGAATCAAAGGCCTGATCGGACATTATCAGGAATCGTTCATTATTTAAGCCGTATAGCTGGAGCATGTTTCCAGCATAACGGCCGTTTTGATCTTCACTAATTAGAACAACCTCTTTACCGCTTTTTTCCAGGTTCTGAATGACAGTGGTTCTTTGGTGTGGGTCATCAATGGACTGGGCACAAATCACCGCAAATCCTTCCCCCACATTCATCATCACATTAGTATGGTAGATTGGGACGCGCTTACCGTAGTAGTCTGTAAAGGCCCTAAAGATCACGGGGTTGTAATTGAAGTCTAAACAAAATCTATCCAGAACATCACGATTCGTCCGGTGGGATAACGCTGCATATACGTTGCGATTCTCTCTGTCAAGGACCATGCTGCCTGTACCCTCAAGAAACTTGTGCTCAAGTTCATAAGAGCTATAATCCTTAATAGTGCGCAAGTTAAAGCCATGTTGATCAGCCAGGTTACGAATAATATCCATCCTTCTTTCCCTCCTCCTGCTTTGTGACAACATAGGGAACAAGGCCACACTACCGTCGTTATGAAACGAAACCCAGTTATTTGGGAATATCGAATCAGGAGTATCCTGCAAATCGTCACTCTGAAAAACCACAACCTGGATCTGATGAGCACGAAGCTTCTCTACCAAATTATCAAATTCACGTAACGCTGATCCCTGGATATCTTCATCGGAAAGACCCGGCGTCCTTTGCTGAAAGATGTTGTCATCAGCTGTCTGCACATTCCAGCGAAAATGAGCTGGTCGAATCATCAATACCGCATTAGTAATCTGACTATATGCAACTTCTCTCATCACTTCCGGTACAACGGCAAGGTTGAACATCGTAGCAATCCCTCCATTTTGGCGGTTTCGGAGTACTTGATCTCTTCAACCGTATAACCCCTTTTACGAAGTTCGCCGTTTAAACGGGTGAATCCCTTTTCCGACACAATCGTTCCGGGATTTAAGGAGAATACATTGGAATTCATGCTATACATTTCCTCCTGGTCAATTTCGATGCTGTGCTGGGGCCCAAACAACTCGAGCAAGAAACTGTAATCCTCATGGTTTTTGAATCCATCAGGATAAATGATGGCCTCCCAGTCGCCGATTGGCTGGAAACAGCAATCCAGATGGAGGGCGTTCTCGCGAGGATCGTGGTCTGATTTCCTGAGTTCAAACTCCTTAACAATACGCTGGGGGAAAGCAGTTTTAAGAAAATCCACCCCGGAACGATTGGTGCGGCTTACCACATATTTGTCAAAATCTGGTTTTTCTGAATATCCGACAAAAAGATATTCACCCCAGGCCATTACATCCCCACCTTCCACCCTGGCTCCAGGCGGCGGAACCAACCGACTCCCGCTGGATATTTGGGCAATTAAATCGGCGATGCCTTCGATTTCTCTTTCCCGGGGAGCGATCATGCTTGCACTTATGAAGATATTATCTATCACAAATCCAATATCCCGCGCAAAGATTTGATTGTAGTGCTCAATAACGGAGGGCCGAAAAACCTGAACTTCGGATTGCTCAAGAATCCCAAGAAATTCAGCCAGCTCTTTTTCCAGATCAACCTCCTTAGGGTATGTCCCGATCCGGATATGCTCTTTGGACTTCGGGTCGTAAGCTTCTTCGTAATCTGGTATTCCCAGACTTTCGGCTACACCGAGAACCACTGATTTCAGAGGTGCGGTTTCATCGACGATCTTAACTTCAATCATTGGTCAGGCCAGAAACAAGGGCCAAAAATAGTATTTATTGGGCAAAAACGGGAGGTCAAAATGCAAAGGTTAGAAGGGGCGCGGTTCGCAAAATCCTGTTGAAACCTAAGGTTCAAGAACTACCCCCAATGATTCGAGATGCCTCACTTAAATCTGCAGCCTTAAAGTCCGACTCAAAATCCTCACGGCCGACTCCCACCGCAACTGATGAAATGCCTAAATCCCGGGCAGGAATCATATCCCGTTCCCTGTCCCCTACCATCCAAGAATTCCTCATAGAAAGGTTATATTTTGCCCTTGCGCGTTCGAACATCAGGGTGCCCGGCTTTCGCGATAGGGAGTTGCTTACGGTTGGATGATAAGGGCTGTAATAAATAGCGTCCAGTAGATAATCTAGTCTTTCTTGCATATGCCGGTGGAGTAGTTCTAAGACCATCCGGTCATATATCCCTTTGGAGATCCCGGCTTGGTTCGTAACTACAATTATCAGATAGCCCATGGATCTTAATGACAATAGAGCTTCTTTAACTCCGGGGATGATCTCAAATTCCTGGATCCGGTATACGTAGTGCCCAAGCTCCTGGTTAATGACCCCGTCCCTATCTAAGAATACCGCCTTCCTCACCTAAAATTACTGAAATCGAATAGCACGAATTGGCCTAACCCGTGAAATTATAGCCGTGGGTATGAACAATACCAGATACACCACAATGAATATCAACAGATTGAGGGCTAAAATTACAGACAAATTCCATTCAATGGGTACGTAATCCATGTAATAATTAGCTGGGTCCAGAGGGATTAACTTGAAGTAATCCTGGATCAACCCAAACCCTATTCCAATTCCATTGCCCCACAACAATCCTTTGATCGTAATCATCGCCCCATTAAACTGGAAGATCCTTCTGACTTGCCTGTTTGGATATCCGAGCGCCTTTAGCATTCCAATCATTTGGGTTCTTTCCATTATAAGAATGAGCAATATCGAAATCATATTGAAACAAGCCACAAACAAAACCAGGGAAATAAATATGTAGACATTTCGGCCCAACAAAGTCAACCACTCAAATATTTGAATGTACAGGTCAGTTACCTTGTCTACATATAAATCGTAATCTACAATACCGTATAAATCGGCCTCAGCTTGTTCCAGGCGATCCTGATCTTTAACAAATACTTCGAGTCCGGTTGCTAGACTATCCGGCCAATTATTAAGCCGCCGTATCAATCCGATATCACCCATTACAATCCGATCGTCAAAGTCTTCCAAACCGGTTTCGTAGATGCCAACAATGTTGAGTTTTCGATAACGCACCGGATTTTGAATGAAATATATGGTTAGGTCATCCCCAAGCTTAAGCTTGAGCTTTTGGGCAATCCGTTTACTTAAGACCACCTGTCGCACGTAATCGGTATCCGAAAAGGAGAGAAATTTACCTTCAACCAAATATTTGCCAAAGCGATTTTGGTCGAAGCTGGCTCCAACTCCCTTTAACAGTACCCCTTGAACCTCCTCTTCGGTCTTGATTAAGCCCGCCTTGTAGCTGTACTCCTGGATATGTTCGATAAAGTCGTACTGCTCAAAATCCCGATAAATCGGGGTGTTCAGACTCAATGGGAACCCTTCGTACGAGGATCCAATGGTATATTTGGTGATTTGAAGGTGGGAGGCAAAACTGAATATCTTATCTTTGATGGTCTCCCGAAAGCCGAAAAGAATCTGAAAAGTTACGATCATCGTGGCCAATCCCAGGGCGATACTGGCCACCGCGATTCGGTATATAATCGCGGTGGATGAATCGGTCCTTGAATCACTGATGCGCCTCGATATGAAATAAGACAGGTTCAACTCAATTGCTTTGCGGGACCGGAAATTGAATGCAAGATATAAAAAACGATAGGAGCAGATTCAACTTAATTCTATACGCAGTTGTATTTGTAGTTACAACCGCATCATGCCATCATACAGTAGACCACGATCCGATTGCAGGCGCCAGCCAAATAGAAAAGTACATCGCATCCCTGGAGGGAAATGCCATCGGGATGGTTGTGAACCACACCTCATTTGTTGGATCCGTACACCTCGTAGATACGTTACTTTCTCGGGGGGTGAGAATCGTGACGGTGTTTTCACCCGAACACGGATTTAGAGGCGATGCTCCGGATGGGGAGAAAATCGATGACTCGGTCGACCCAAAAACCGGAACACCCTTTATATCCCTATACGGCAGCCATCGAAAACCTACCCTTGACCAGATGTCAGGAATTGACATAATGGTATTTGATCTTCAGGATGTCGGCGCACGGTTTTACACCTACATAAGCACAATGCACTACGTGATGCAAGCTTGCGCCGAAAGTGGTATCAAGCTTATCATTCTGGATAGACCAAACCCTAATGGCGATTATGTAGATGGTCCACTTTTGGATCCGGATTACCAATCCTTTGTAGGAATGCATGAAATCCCGATCGTTCATGGACTAACCGTGGGCGAATTAGCCGGAATGATCAATGGGGAACAATGGCTGGGCAAGAATCTCCGGTGCGATCTTGAGGTGATAAAAGTTGTGAACTATAATCACCGAACAGGGTATGAACCCCCTAAAAAGCCCTCGCCAAACCTTCCTGATTACCAATCCGTTCGATGGTACCCATCCCTATGCTTATTTGAGGGTACCGTCATGAGTATTGGCCGGGGCACTTTGAATCCATTTCAAAAGATTGGTTATCCGGACAAGAAGTTTGGGGATTTTCAATTCACCCCTCACAGCATTGAGGGAATGTCAACTCATCCCAAACATAAGGACCAATTGTGTTACGGAGTCGATCTTAGTGGAACACTGGCGCCCAAATCAGTGAACCTGAGTCTACTCCTGGAGTTTTACACAAAATCCGGACTGGAAGAGGAGTTTTTTACTGCCAGTTTCAATCGATTGGCCGGTAGCGACAAATTAAAGAAGCAGATACTTAGTGGCCAAACCTGGAGTGATATCCGCAATTCTTGGCAGGAAGGTTTGAACCAATACCTTGAGATGCGAAAAGAATACCTTTTGTACCCGGACTTCTGATTGATGACAGAACCACGAATTATTTTCATGGGCACACCCGATTTTGCTGTACCCTCCCTTGAAATCCTATACCATCACAAATTCGACATTGCTGGAGTAATTACCGCGCCCGACAAACCGAAGGGTCGCGGGCAGCATATAGCAATTTCACCGGTTAAGGAATTGTCCTTGGAAAAAGGACTACGGGTCCTTCAGCCAAACAATTTGAAATCCTCAAAATTTTTACAGGAACTGGAAAGTTTAGAAGCCAGCCTCCAGGTTGTGGTTGCCTTCCGAATACTTCCAGAAGTTGTCTGGTCCAGGCCCGAATTGGGTACCTTTAATTTGCATGCCTCCTTGTTGCCACAATACCGCGGTGCCGCCCCCATTAACTGGGCGATCATAAATGGTGAGGCCGAAACAGGGGTATCTACTTTTTTCCTAAAACAGGAAGTAGATACTGGATCCATGATCTTTCAAGAACGGGAGCCCATATTACCTGAGGACAATGCCGGGAGCCTATATAAGAAACTTATGGCGAAGGGAGCTGATCTGGTTCTAAAGACTGTTCGAGCCATTAGGGATCAGTCCTATACCTTAGTGACGCAATCCGATATCCCGGGACTCAAAATGGCACCAAAGATCTTTAAAGGTGACTGCCAGATTAAATGGGACCAGCCGGTAAAAAGAATTCATAATTTCATTCGAGGCTTAAGCCCTTATCCCGCTGCTTGGACATTGCTGAATGGCAAAACCTTGAAAATTTTTGAATCGGCTGACAATGAGGGTAAGGCGACAAAACCCGGAAAAATGTTTACTGATAACAAAACTTATCTTCGTATAGGTGGTCAAGATGGTTACCTGGAAGTCCTGGATCTTCAACTGGAGGGAAAAAGGAGGATGGCAGTATCGGAATTCTTAAGAGGTTATTCATCATGATTATTTCCATGATTGCGGCAGTAGCTGAAAACCGAGTCATAGGCAAGGACAACGACCTTATTTGGAGGCTCCCACGCGATACCCGGTTTTTTATGGAAACCACCAAAGGGCATCATGTCCTGACCGGACGGAGAAATTATGAATCAATTCCCGAGAAATTCCGGCCCCTCAAAAACCGTACAAATATTGTGGTTACCAATCAACGGCCCTATAAAGCTCCAGGGGCGGAAGTGGTTTATAACCTGGACCAGGGAATTCGCCTGGCTGAACACAATGGCGAAACCGAGTTGTTCGTAATCGGAGGTGGCCAGATCTATAGCCAGGCTCTCCCCAAGGCTAACCGACTTTATATTACCGAAGTGAAAGCCAAATTCGAAGGTGATGCCTATTTTCCAGAAATTGACGATTCTGAATGGAGGGACATCAGCCGCGTTGCCAACTCGCCGGATTCCAACCATCCCTACGCCTTTGATTTTGTTGTCAAAGTCAGAACGGATGGATAGTGACTGGATCTACGCGAGTTCTCGGAAGCCTACCCAGGTAAATCTCTTTATCACAAACTCTGGATTTGTAAAAGAGGCGTTACCCGCTGGATTACCACCGGTTACGTGAAAATCCGAGAACGTCGCGTTTTGATTTACATATAAGTTACCCACCAGGTTGAAAGAAACTGGAGTCGCCGCCAAGCTCATCGCTTCAGCAATCCTTTCTTTTATTTCTGAATCAGTGGTATAGGCTCCGCAGGAGATCGCTCCATGATCGGCGGCAAGCTCCGAGGCCAATGCAATACTCTGACTGGTACCCGTTGTTTTGACCAAAAGCACAATCGGCCCAAACAGCTCTTGAGAGAATTGCTGCCGGTCGGACGAGCTAATTTCAATTACCAACGGGCTTGCCGTTCGGGCATGGGGAAACATTGGATTCTCCAGGGATCGTGATTCCAACCATACCTTTCCTTTCAACTTCCGCGCCTTCTCCAGACGATCGTAGGTTTTCTGATTTTGGATGGCGCCCAAAACAAATGGACCCGCCTTAGGATTCTCCACCAACTCAATTATGGCATCTGATATCCGCTGAGCCACATGATCAAACGAAAGCACCTCGGTCGGGGTCTTTACTCCGGTTTCCGGGATGAAAATGTTTTGGGGAGCGGTGCACATCTGTCCGGAATAAAGCGACAGTGAAAAGGCTAAATTAGCCGCGACCTTTTCGATGTTTTCCACGGAATCTAAAATTATGGAGTTTACCCCGGTTTTTTCGGTGAATGTAAGCTTTCCCGGCAACTGCTCCAGGTAATTGCCGAACTCGGAGCTTCCCGTATAGTCAATCAGTTTTATCTCTTTCCTCTCTGCCAAATCTTTAGTGATCAAGTGATCAGGCGAGTCGACCGCCAGTTGGCAAATATCGGGATCATGGCCGTTTTCCAGCAGCACCTTTTGAATCTCCGCCAAAAAAAGGGCAACCGGAAGGACGGCCTTGGGATGCGGTTTGACAATTACCGAATTGCCAGTAATCAGACTCGCATAGATCCCTGGAACCGAATTCCAGGTCGGAAAAGTGGAACAGCCGACTACTAAAGAAATACCTTTGGATACGGCCTTCCAAGATTTTTCAACCTGAATATTATATTTTCCCATCGGCTTGTCCCAGAGTGCGGTTTCAGGAAATCTCTTCAACTCCTCAAATCCTGAAGCGACAGCTTCCAGCGCCCGGTCCGCAGCATGCGGTCCGGATGCTTGAAAAGCCATCATGTAACCTTGTCCAGTGGTGTGCATTGTTGCGTAAGCCAGCTGAAAGAATCTATCCCTAATTTTCTCCAAAGACTCGAGCAAGAGTCCGGCTCTGGTATCAACATCGGTGTTCCGCCATTTGCCCAGAGCTTCCGATGCTTCGTTCAATCAATTGATCCGGTGTAAATACGGGATAGGTAATGCCCAACGGTTGCTGTAGAAAGGGAGATTCCTCGGATCCGAGCCAGTTGCCAGCTCCTGGTTGAAGGAGTTCTTCGAACCTGCTATTATTCATACCCTTAAACCAGCTCCTACCCTCCGTGTCAGCAGTCTCTCCATAAATCTTCGGAGATGGGTGTTCAGCAAAGTGAGAAAAGAAACTTCTCTGATGAAGGGCCTTAATCGCTTTGTCCAGGTTGGGTTTATGTTGCTCAAATAATTCCAAGGGATGGTGGTTCAATTCTTGACTAATATAGTTTTATTGGATCACAAATAACCCGGGATCCTGGCAAAACGGCTCTGATCGAGTTACTATAGGGGAGGCTATGGTATAATAAAATGACTTTTAGTGATGTTGCGATTGTTGACAATATTGGTAATAAATACTTCCCTGTGCACCTACGCTTTTGGCCAAAAGCGATATTATCAGCTTCCTCCGGGTGTTGACTCGGATGATTTTTTACAACAAACAATAATCGTTAAACTCAAGGATCATCCTGGTCAAACCTCCGTCAATTCCCGGACCGGCCTATTTGTTTCAATTCAAGCCCAAAAGATTGAGCCGATGTTCCCCGGGCATCAAAACGTAGCAGGGAATCGAACTGGCAAGGATTCAAGACTCGGAAACATCTATAAAATCAGGATTCCGGACCATGTAGATTTGGTGGCCGCTATTAATTCTCTGCTTCAGGACAACAACGTACTATATGCTGAGCCCTATTATAAGATCGCGCCATTGGTGGTTCCCAATGACCCAGAAGCGGATTCCTTGGTAGGATCTCAGGATTATCTGAGCGTGATCCATGCTTATCAGGCCTGGGAGAAATCTCAGGGAGACACGAACATCACTATCGCCATTTTAGACACTGGGGTCAAACTTGACCATGAAGACCTGGAAGAAAACATTCAATACAATCTTAACGATACAATAAATGGCATTGACGATGACGGGGACGGGTTGGTGGATAATTTCAGTGGATGGGATATTGCTGACGAGGACAACGATCCCACCGCGGATTCTGACGGCCATGGCTCCGAGGTTTCCGGCCAAAGCTCGGCGGTCACCAACAATGGCGTGGGCATTGCTGGAATGGGGTTCGATTCCAGGTTTCTGCCGATTAAGATCTTTAGGTCGGATAATAACGAATTTCAAAATGGTTACGAGGCCATTGTCCTAGCTGCCGAGCTCGGGGCCCAGGTGATCAACCTCTCTTGGGGTGAGCCTGGAATCTATCAGCAGCTGGCCCAGGATATTATTGATTTCGCCGTTATTGACAGCGATGCGGTTGTGGTTGCAGCAGCCGGGAACACCAACGCTGAATTGGATTTTTATCCGGCTTCTTACCAAAATGTCCTTTCAGTTGGAGCCACTGATAACTTAGACAACAAAGCAGGTTTCGCCACATATAGTCGATTTATCGATTTAATGGCTCCTGGGGCTTCCAATTTCAGCACCAAAAATGACGGCACTTACGGCAACACCTCGGGTTCGTCCTTGTCGGCTCCTTTGGTTGCGGGGGCAGCCTCTCTAGTTAGATCCACCTTCCCCCACCTGAATGCTCGTCAAGTCATGGAGCAACTACGATTAGGCTCCGACGATATCTATACCACCGGAAGCAATGAAATATACACCGAACGCTTGGGCCGGGGCCGATTGAATGTTTACCGGGCGCTGTCAGATACTACCTCGCCTGCCTTGAGAATGACCAAAGTTTCATATTCAGACCGTTTTGGCCAGTTCCTTTTTCACGATGATTCGGTGACAATTGAGATGGACCTTATCAACTTATTAAGCCCAACCGAAAACGCTCAAGTAGATCTGTCAACTACATCGTCGAATGTTTCCTTAATTCAATCATCATGGCAGGCAGGCTCACTTCCGACGTTGACCGAAAGCAACAATTCCAATGCCCCGTTTACACTTTATCTGGGTCCAAACCAGCCGGCATCCGACACCATTTCATTCCGTTTGGCTTTTACTTCGGTCGATTACGAAGACTATCAGTACTTTGATCTCCTAACCTCACCAGACTTTCTAGAGGTTGACAACGATATTCTAGAGCTGACTATTGGGGGCAACGGAAACTTGGGTTATAACCTTGATGGTCTTCAACAAGGTTTTGGATTACTTTACAATCAACAGAAGGTATTGGATCAAATAGGCCTTATCCTAACCACCGACAGCAACCACGTTTCCAATAATGTAGTGACGGATCTGGAGGAGAACAAAAGGGACGCATCATTCGCCACGCAGATTCCGATAAAGTATTACAATAACTCAGAGGCCTCGGTTGATGCCCGATCATCATTTGACGACTCCAGCGAAGGAGCCTTGCAGTTAGATTTACGGATTGAGCAGAAGCTTTTAGCATATCCCGACGAGAACTTTTTGATATTGGATTATAGGCTAATCAATTTAAGCGGCGACACTCTGTTCGACCTCCACACCGGTCTTTATGCCGATTGGAATTTGGGTGATGGATTAAGCAATCGTGCTGACTGGGTTGACTCGGTAAAACTTGGATTCGTCTCAGACTCTGAAAATAACAACCTGGTGGCTGGCATCAGTCTATTATCTGATTTAGATCCTGACTATTATGCACTTGAGAACAATTCCCTCAACGGAAACGTTGCCGATCTGAGCGGCACCTTTTCGAAACAACAAAAGTTCGGCTTCCTAAGTGGCGGGGTTGGACAAACGACCTCTGGAGAATTTGGACCAGGCAACGATGTCGCTCACTTGATCGGGGGTCATGTCGATACGATTCTGAACAATGGGGTGCTCCGGGTTACCTTCGCGATTTCTATGGATCAAGCAAGAGTCAGGGTATATGTTTTTTCATATTTTCTGGTTTCTCGGACTACAGCAAAAACTCTATGAATAAGTTTGTTCCGGATCGCATTCAACACCGACATTTTGTTTTTCCCTGATTCCACTTTCCGTTCATAATAATCCCTTAATTCCCCCGGATGAGTAACCGCTGACATGGCTGCCAGATGCAGGAGCTTTTTCATCTTCTTATTGGCCAGATGCGAAACTCGACTCCGGCCCCGGTAGCTGGTGCCGGATCGGTACTCGAAGGGCACTACCCCTGAGTAACAGGCAAACTTCTTGGCCTCAGTAAAGTCTTTGAACTCATTGGTAGTTGCAATGAAATGGGCTGCAATAGTAGATCCAATGTTATCCACTGAAGTCACTTGCTCAAAGAGCTCATTTAAAGATTGATCGGATCGAATGAAATCATAAATTTTCAGATCCAAAGCCTTGAGCTTTTTCTCCATGTTAGCTAGTACCGGTTTGAGGGTAGTTTTCTGAAGTTGCATCACATCATCATCCACAAAACCACAGGCCTCCTTTAAAGGAGTTGCCAACTGCAGTTTAGTCTTGAGCAGTCGTTCTCTGAGTGATAGCATGAACTTTAAATTGCGGATTTTCTTTCGAGAAGGCTTCCATAACTGGGCTTTGTCCTGGTTTCGACAGGCATATTGAGCGATTCGATAGGAATCCACCTGATCGTTCTTTCCTCTCAAAACACCCAGGGATTGTTTGATCTGCCGGGCCGATTCCAGCCACACATTGAGCTGCTGTTTTTCAAAGTAATTGAGCAGATGATTGTTATAGATCCCAGTGAATTCCAGGCAAAACAAAACCTGGTCAGGCTGGTAGCCAGGCAGCTGCATAAGTCTCTTGATAAAACTCTTAATCCCTTTCAGACTATTAGCAGTTCTTAGGTGAAACAACCTGTGACTATTTTGTACTACCGTAAAATCAAGGGTTGACTTTGAAACATCAATGCCCACGAAATAATTGAAATTCATAACTTTACCATTAAGACTTATCAAGTGGGTTAACATTTTTGAACACGATCAAAACCTTACTAATGGGTCTAGTCCCAAATTTCTATTTGATGCTTGTTCAAAAAAGCTGGCAGAGGATTGAATCGCGAGATAGGTCGCAAACCTAGGCCTTTGCATAATTCGCCTCTGCCAGTGTTAACTCATGACCGCCTTGGTCACCTCATAAAAATAAACCTTGATTCTTGGAATAATCCTAGAGGCCTAATCTAAAGGATCCTTGGCGGAAACGACCTCAATGATCTGGTCGCGAATCGGGCAAAGGCTCAGCAGGCGTATCAGTCATACCGCCAGAATCCACCCATCTGGTCCACTATGCACGTGTGTGCCGGGCAAATGGATACCCTTAGTTTAGCAGGGACCCTTTTTTCGATTTACTCGGATCCCAATGAGGATAACTTGATCTATGCGGGAAACAGGCTTCCGGCCGGGCCCTTTGAGAAGGACACCACTTTTTATCTGATCAATAGGGATAAATCTTACCCTGGGGAATTGATGAGACTCGTTATTAGCCCCACTATCCCAGAGGCTGATTTTGACCTGCAACCGGATACTCTCTTCCTTGAGGATCACCCGGCCAATCTGGTACAGTTCGTCGACCAAAGTACGGAAGCATCAATCTGGGAATGGACCTTCGGCAATGGTTTTACTAGTAATAAGCAAAACCCGGTTATTACGTTCGGGACCTCCGGAACTTATACAGTCCAGCTAACGGTATCCAATGCGGCCGGATGCTCCAGTTCTCCAAAAACCGAAGAACTTTTGGTACTAGATCGCGGCCCGGCACCTCGGATTGAAGATCAAATCATTTGCTCTGGGGAACCGGTGGTTCTTTCTGAAACCGGTGGTTCCATTCGGGTTTATTCGGATCTGGAAAGGACCAATTTAATTTTTACCGGAAGTGTTTTTCAATCTGAGGCCATAGAAAGAGATACGGCGTTTTTTGTCACAAAAGTTGATGAGTTTGAAAGCCAAGCGACCGCAGTGTTAGTAGCGGTCCGAAAGCCGGTTTCTGAATTTGAGATCGGATTAGATACCACAAACCTTAGCACCAGGAATGTAATACGCACGGCTAACCGTAGTGTCGGCGCGACCAATTATAGCTGGGGCTTGGATGGGGTTCCTGTTAGCACAGACGCAGATTTCAGCTTCGAGTACGATCCAGAGAGATCATTTGAACTTGAATTAATCACCATTGATCCTTCAGGTTGCCAGGATCTCTTGACACAATCGTTCCAGCCTGTCCAGAGCGCGAGTCCAGAGGTCACTGATATAGCAATTTGCGCTAACGAGCCTGTAATCGTGCGGCCGGTTTCTGGCAATATCTTTTATTTCTACGCCGACCCCATTCTTGAAAACCTTATCCACAAAGGCAGAGTGCTTCATTGGATCGACTCCACTCTAAATAGGGTTTTTGTGACCAACGTTGATTCCCTGAAGGAGAGTTCTCCAGATACGGTTACGATAGTCAGGGACTCGGTTAGAGCCGTTTTTACCCTTCAGCCCAACCCGCTGGTTCTCTCCGATGATAACCAAGTAATCTTGACCAACCATTCAAAGAGCTCCCCAACATGGATTTGGTTAATAGACGGCGTTTTCCTAACCTTTCCAGGAGATAGTACCTACAGGTTTAGTGTCCCAGGAGACTATCAAATCGGGTTGATTGTCAATAGCGAGAACAGATGCACAGATTCCGCATTCCAAACCCTAAATGTAGTTGAGGTCACTGGTATTGAGATTGATAGCCAACATCGTGTAAGGATTTTTCCAAATCCAGCCTCAGAATCAATTGCCGTGGAATTAGGAGTTCAATGGAAAGGGCCCTTAGCCATAACCGTTGCAGATATCGCGGGAAGAATAGTATTGCACAGCCAAATCAACTCACAGCCAACAGTGGAATTAGATCTGTCCAACCTGGAGGAGGGCCTTTATCTCATATCGGCCCAAGGTAACAACCTGAACTTCCAATCCAGGATCCTAATTCGTCATTGATTCACCGGAAACTGGCGAATGTCCTTTGGCTTCGAGAAACGAAGTTTCCGGTATTTTGGGCTAAATTTGAGACCATTTTGATTAATATCCTTAGCCCGTTATGACACCAATTGCAGCCGAGATCTTAACCATCGGGGATGAACTCCTGTACGGTCACGTACTGGATACAAATTCACAGTGGATCAGTCAAGAATTGGACAAAGTTGGAGCAAAAATAGTGGCCAAAACTACAGTAGGCGACAATGAGGTCGACATTCTTCAAGCTCTTGCCTTGGCTGAAAAACGAGCCTCTGTCATCCTGATCACAGGTGGTCTTGGACCCACCAACGATGACCTAACCAAACCTAGTCTGGCAAAATATTTTGACAGCCCAATCTCACTGCACCCGGTTGCCTTAGAGGAAATAACTAAGCTGTTCGCAAGAAGAGGATTTGAATTAACCCCGACAAATCGAAGGCAGGCCGAATTGCCGGATAAGTGCACCATGTTAAGCAACCCAAACGGAACTGCCCCCGGAATGTTGTTTGAGAGAAATGGCAAAGTATTCATCTCGCTACCGGGTGTACCCTTCGAAATGAAGGCTATGATAACGGATCCGGTAATTCCTATTCTTAGGGAAAAGTTTTCCCTACCAGTTATATATCACAAAACGATTGGGACGGTTGGCCTCGGGGAATCCTGGCTGTCGGATAAGATTAAAGATTGGGAGGCGGGGCTGCCGGAGCACATCAAATTAGCCTACTTACCCAATTTAGGACAGGTTCGTTTGAGATTAACCGCTATTGGGCTCGAATTAGCCAAGTTGGAGGAGGATGTAGAAGCCGAAATTAAAAAGGTAAACCCCTTGATAGATCAGTATATATATAGTTCCGATGGCCAGACCCTGGAGGAGACGGTTGGTAAGTTATTAAAGTCCCGGGCGCTAACCATGGCTAGTGCTGAAAGTTGCACCGGTGGTTTTCTAGCTCAACAAATAACAAGTGTCGCGGGTAGTTCTCATTACTTCAAAGGTGGAGTCATTCCTTACCATAATGAAATCAAGGAGAGCATCCTGGGAGTGAAAAAAGAGACGTTAAATCAATATGGAGCCGTGAGTGAAGAAACAGCCCTGGAAATGGCCACGAAAGTACGCTACAAATTTGGCGTGGATATTGGGGTTGCCAGCAGCGGGATTGCTGGACCGGGGGGTGGGTCAGATGAAAAACCAGTAGGAACCATCTGGATCGCTTACAGTGACAAAAAGAACATAAAAACGCGCAAGCTCAACTTAGGTTTAAGCCGAGAAAACAACATCAAATACGCAGCTTTGACCCTTCTGAATATGGTCAGAATCATGGTCAATAGAATGGAGAAGCCGGCCTAATTTGTTAATTTAGCAGAACTTAAGCCCTCAGAATAATGGCAGTGGTAGAAATGTTAATGCCCAAAATGGGAGAGAGTATCATGGAGGCGACCATCCTAGGATGGTTAAAAAATGAGGGCGACAACATTGAGCAAGACGAGTCCGTTTTGGAGGTGGCTACTGATAAGGTAGACACCGAGGTGCCTGCAACCCACGCCGGGATTCTTAAGGAAATATTCGCCAAGGAGGGTGACGTAATCCCGGTGGGAAATCCAATAGCCCTTATCGCGATTGAGGGTTCAGACAAACCAGAGGCCACTGAGGCCGGGCCCGAAAACGTTGAGGAGGAACCGGCTACATCAAAAGAAGCTAAAGCTGATTATTCACACCCCTCAAATGGAAGTGAAACTCCGGTCCCGGCTACCCGTTTCTACTCACCCCTGGTGTTGAATATTGCACGAAAGGAAGAAATCACGATGGAGGAGCTCGAACACATTTCCGGGACTGGAAAAGAGGGTCGGGTTACTAAGAAAGATATTCTGAGCTATCTCAACACTCGCGCCAAGCAGCCCCTTTTCGCACCTGAATCGTTCAACCCTAAAGCGACTTCTGTGCCATCTGAGACGAAGCCGGTAACACTTTCCCCGACCGCAGAACCGGCCATGGCGGTTGATGGAAAAGACGAGATAATTGAAATGGATCGCATGCGGAAGATGATTTCCGAACGAATGGTGGAGTCGAAACGAATTTCCGCTCACGTGACTTCCTTTGTTGAAGCAGACGTAACTGATTTAGCCAACTGGAGGAACATGCACAAAGAGGGTTTCAGGCAAAAAGAAGGTGAAAACCTGACCCTGACCCCTCTATTTATTGAAGCAGTAATCGCCGCCATAAAGGACTTTCCCATGGTGAATATCTCGGTGGAGGGTGGCCATATCATCAAGAGGAAGGCCATCAACATTGGAGTAGCTGTAGCACTGCCTAGCGGAAATCTCATAGTTCCGGTAATCCACAATGCTGATCACTACAACTTGATCGGGCTTACCAAAAAAGTAAACGATCTTGCGGAGCGATCACGGACCAATCAATTGCAGCCGGATGAACTCTCCAGAGGCACCTATACGATCTCCAATGTCGGGTCCTTTGGAAATATAATGGGGACGCCTATAATCGTGCAGCCTCAGGTTGCAATTTTGGCAACCGGTGCTGTTATTAAGAAGCCTGCGGTTATCGAAACTCCGAAGGGAGATACCATCGGAATTCGGCAAAAAATGTTCCTCTCGCACTCTTACGACCACCGGGTTGTCGATGGGGCATTGGGAGGAATGTTCGTTCGAAGAGTTGCTGACTATTTAGAGCAATTTGATACCAATCGAAGGATCTAATTCTTAGCCGCAATATCCCGAAAAATTGGGCTTCGAAGATCACTTTTCGCAGCATTCTGAATCCTACGTAAAGTTCCGACCTGGTTACCCGACTACGCTCTACCAACTCATTCTCTCCACTACCTCCAGCAGAAAAGTGGCCTGGGACTGCGCCACTGGAAACGGGCAGGCCGCTATTGCCCTTTCGCACTATTTCGAAAAAGTGCTGGCTACCGATGCCAGCGCGAATCAAATAAAGTATGCCCAGCCTAAATCAAACATCGAATACCGAGTCGCGGGCGCGGAAAATTCAGGGATCGAATCTCAAACTGTAGATCTTGTCACAGTGGCGCAAGCCTTGCACTGGTTCGACGGCCCTGAATTTTATGAGGAGGTAAAAAGGGTGGCCAGTCGATCATGCGTATTTGCAGCTTGGGGATACTCTGTTCTGCGCATTGGTCCTGTTATAGACATAGCAATTGACAAAATCTACGAGGAGGTCGTAGGAGAATTCTGGACCCCCGAAAGACGCCAGGTAGAACTGCGCTACGATACCTTATCCATTCCGTTCGGGCCTATCGAAAGTCACCAGTTTCAGATTAAAGACAACTGGAACTTGTCAACATTGTGCAGTTATATAATGACCTGGTCATCATCCCAGAGATACTTGAAAGCACGGAGGGAGAGTCCGATCGACCCAGTTTGGACCGAGTTGAAGGAAGCCTGGGGACCTCCTGAAGGACTGAGACAGATTAATTTCCCGGTCTTTTTAAAGATCTGTGCCGTGAGCTAGTATTCATTCAGGAATTCATGTATGGCGGCGTAAACTTTGTTCAGCTCTTCGGGTGTAATCACGTAAGGTGGTAATAGATAAATCGTGTTTCCCAATGGCCTCATCAGGATCCCACGGTCGAGAAAAAAATCATAGGTTTTGGACCTCTGCGAGTCAAAATAGGAGCTCTGAGTTCCAGTTTCCAACTCAACGGCCATGATGGTCCCGCGAGTTCTAATATCCCGGATCTTAGCATGCAAACCAGTTTCTTTCAGAAATTCGCTATGACGGTCAGATATTCTTTGAATGCGTTGCAAAGTCTCCGCGCTCATCAGAATATCAAAACTAGCATTCGCAGCCGAGCAGGAAATAGGATTGGCAGTATAAGAATGTCCGTGAAAAAAGGTGGCTTCTATATTATCGGACCTAAATGCATTTTCAACCTCCTGCGAACAGGAAGTCACTCCAAGCGGTAAGAACCCCCCGGTAATGCCCTTCGACAAGCAAAAAATGTCCGGCTTATTCTCAAGGTAATCTGAGGCGAATATCCTTCCAGTTCGCCCAAAGCCGGTCATTACTTCATCAGCAATACAAAGCACCTGGTTGTCCCGGGCGATCTTAATCAACGCATCCAATACCTGTGGTCGATACATGCGCATTCCACTGGAACCCTGAACCAATGGCTCAAAAATAAAAGCTGCAACCTCCCCCGATTTTACAACCACTTTCATCGCATCTATGGTTTGCTGAATTTGATCTTCAGAAGGAAATGGAATAAAATCGACGTCAAACAAAAAAGGATGAAAGGGGCGGTTAAAGGGGCCTCTCTCAGCGATGGACATACTTCCAAAGGTGTCCCCATGATAGGCCCCATCCAGAGCCACAATTTTCTTCCTGGGCCGGCCCAGGTTGTACCAATACTGAATGGACATCTTCAACGCCACCTCCACTGCGGTACTTCCATCATCCGAAAAGAATATCTTGGACGTCTTTTCAGGAAGTATCTTCAAAAGGTTTTTGGCAAGTCTCACTGCCGGCTCATGGGTAAAGCCTGCGAATATTACCTGTTCCAATCTATTGGCCTGTTCGGAGATCGCCTGGGCAATAATAGGATTACAATGACCGTGAATGTTGACCCACCAGGAAGACACCGCATCTATGATTTCCCGGCCATCGACTGTTATTAGTCGGGCTCCTTGCCCACTTTCAATTGCTATTCTCTCTGGTCCCCCAACCAAGGGAGAAAAGGGATGCCACAGGTAGTCTAGATCTATTTCAACTAGGCTCTTTTGGCCAATTTGACTTGAGTTCATAGGCATACTTTTGAATTACTTGTGGGGTAATTTCCAGCTCCGGTCGTATCCTTAAGAGTACCCGATAACCTGATTTATGTTGAATAATGTCCTCGCTTTCAGGATTTGATTGTCCGTTAAAGACGATTCCCAGTGGTCTGATTTTTTTTTTCTCCAATAGCTCAACCGAGAGAAGGGTATGATTGATACTTCCTAAATAGAGATTTGCTACCAGAATAGTTTTGGCTTCCAGGGTCGGAATCAAATCTACGATCATGTCATCATCATTGAGAGGTACCATGAGTCCTCCTGCACCCTCGATTACCAAATGGTCCCGATAATGAGGAATATCAAATTTATTCAGGTCGATTAGAACGCCTTCCCGGATCGCCGAAGCGTGAGGAGAAAGGGGAGCATTCAAAAGGTACGTTTCCGCAAAAAAACGGCTATTATCGTTGATTACCAGGCTTCTGACTATATCAGTGTCAGTCGGCCGACCGGCTTGCACCGGCTTCCAATAATCGGCCTCCAATGCCTGAGTAAGAATAGCTGAAAAAACGGTTTTACCACTGTCGGTTCCAATAGCCGTTACAAAAATTCTCATAATTGCCGCATAGCCCCTACAAGCTTCTGTATTTGGGAGTCCCGGTTGAAAGCATGCAAAGAAATCCTCAGTCTCTCCATACCCTTGGCCACTGAGGGATACAATATCGGCCTTACGTCAAGCCCCTGGTCGATCAAACTTTGAGAGGCCTGTTTTGCCTCTGCGTTACCCGGAACAATTAGAGCCTGAATGGGAGTTTCACTGGGCAAGATATAAACAGGGCCGGTCAGTTTACCAGAAACCTCGGACCTGAAGAGGGAGACTTTGGAGAGAATATCATCTTGCAAGCTAGGATTCTCTCCCAAAAAATGGAAGGCTTCCCAGATTGTCGCAAGGCTGTGATGAGGCAAGGCAGTAGTGAAAATAAAAGGTCTTGCGTAATTTATTAGATATTCAATCAAGGTGCTGGAGGCTACAATACAAGCCCCATGCGCTCCTATGCCCTTGCCGAATGTGTATACTCTGGCCAAAAAATCCTTCTCTAAGCCCAATTCGCATACTAGCCCATTGCCGTTTCGACCAAATACGCCCGTGCTATGTGCTTCATCGATCATCAAATTGGCATCATACAGGTTGCATAATCTGACTAGGTCCGCTATCGGAGCTTTATCTCCATCCATGGAGTACACCGATTCGACCATCACGAATTTTTCTCCCTGGCTGATCTTAAGCTTTTCACGTAAGTCATTCAAATCGCTGTGACGGAACATTAATCGTTTGGCCCGACTTAACCTGGATCCCTCCCGAACACACGCATGGCTTAGCTCGTCAATGATGATGGTGTCTCCCTTTTGAGGAATAGTGGATAATAAAGCAATGTTTGCGCTATAGCCAGAGTTGAAGATCAGTGCACCTTCCCCTGCAAATAAATTGGCCAGATACTTCTCCAGTTCAACCGCAAGTGTAGAGTTTCCGGTCAATAACCGAGACCCCGTGGAGCCCATGGTTGCATCCTTTTTCTGCCGTTTGTCAACACGGCTGTACAATTCCGGATTCCGAGCCAATCCAAGGTAGTCGTTAGAACAGAAATCAATCAACGATAGTTGATTTGGAAGTTTTCTGAGGTAATTGTTAAATTGGCGCTGCTCAAGCTTGGTCTGTAATCTTTTTTCGACTGAGCTCATTGTTTGGGAATACAAACTCAAAAATAGGCAGAATTTGTTTAGTCTCTCCGCGTCAAATATTTACGGTCTAAAAAAAGACTTTCTTCTTTTGATCTTCCTCGGCTTCGTGACATTGCCCACCTCTGGGCAAAACCGGATCTATACGCAGGAATTTCAATTGACCATTGATAACGATGCCTTCCTGTTCCCTTCGGTCGATCGATATTATTCCAGTGGTTTACTCTTGGAAAGAAGGATAGCGATTGAACGGGATCGGCGAGTGTACAAGTATTTTCTTAGAAAATTCCCAGGTCTAAAGAAGATCATTTGGGGTTTATCGGCTGGACATAATTTTTATACGAGTCGGCGCATTAAGCAAACGGACGTTTCCAAGTTTGATCGCCCATACGCCGGTTGGTTATTTGCCGCGACCTCTCTACGATTTCTCATAAACGAAAAATCGGCATTTAAGGCGTCGGTGGATATGGGAGTGGTAGGTCCCGCCGCCGGAGGGGCAGGGATGCAAAAATGGTGGCATGAAACCATTGGATTATGGAAGCCTCAAGGTTGGGATCATCAGCTGAAGAATAGTCCCGCAATTAACCTCAAGTTGCTCTACCAACGGCAGGTTCTCGACCTATCCTTCTTGGACCTGGTAAGCGAATCAGGGGTCCAAGTCGGAACTATCCAGAACAATTTGAGACAGGGAGCAGTTTTAAGACTGATCAAAATGAAACCACTTTATAATACAATCTATACGCAAAGTAAAATCGGCAGCGACATGAAACGATCGATCTCCGGGTCGAGGAATAATCAAATTCAAGAGGTATTCCTAATTGGAGGTGCAGAGGTTGAATATGTATTATACAACAGCCTGATAGAAGGTAATTTCATCGGTAAAGCCAGTCCCCATGTGGAAATTGCCAATCCCTGGGTGATTCACTGGAAATATGGGCTGGCACTGGGGAGTCACTCCGTCGATGCTCATTTGACAATAAACCACGTGACCGCTGAAACTACCCAGTCCAAACACCATTCTTATGCGAGCATGGACTTCGCTTTCCGTTTCTAACCTATCGGAGTTAAGTCAGCAATTTGCGGATGATCCTTGAACGCCTTCCGTGGCTTCAGGTTCAAGATCTGAAAAAGTTTATGGTCCTGATCCTGCCCGGGATTAGGAGTGGTAAGTAATTTATCGCCAGCGAAAATTGAATTAGCCCCGGCCAGAAAGCACAGGGCCTGTTCTGCAATAGACATACGGACCCTTCCCGCGGAAAGCCGAACCATTGATTTCGGCATGATGATCCGGGCCGTTGCAATCATCCGAACCATTTCCCAAACTGAAACTCGTTCTTGATCCTCCAGGGGCGTACCCGGTACTGGTACGAGCGCATTCACCGGTACTGATTCCGGGTGTTTCGGCTGGGTGGACAATCTATGCAGCAGACCTACTCGGTCGCTGTCCTGTTCGCCCATCCCAATAATTCCGCCAGAGCAGACTGAAATATCTGCCTTTCTAACGTTATCCAATGTGTTCAGACGATCCTTGTAGTTCCTAGTAGTGATTATTTCCGAATAGTGCTCTTCGCTGGTATCAAGGTTGTGATTATAAGCATACAACCCTGCATCCTTAAGTTTCCGAGCCTGATCAGGAGTAAGCATTCCCAGTGTGCAGCAAACCTCAAGGCCCAACCCGCTAACGCCTTTGACCATTTCAAGTACTTCATCAAAGTCACCATTGTCACGGACCTCTCGCCAAGCTGCACCCATACAAAACCGGGTGCTGCCTGAGTCCCGGGCGTGACGGGCTGCGGCCACTACTTCATTCACCGGAAGTAATTTGTGCACCTCAACATCAGTCTGGTAGCGCGCAGCTTGTGGACAATAGGCGCAGTCCTCAGGGCATCCACCCGTCTTTACGGATAAAAGGGTACAGACCTGCACCTCCTGAGGATCGTGAAACTCGCGATGGATGGTCGCTGCCTTATATATTAGCTCGAGTACAGGTGTTTCGTAAACTTCTGAAATTTCCTCCCGGGTCCAGGAGTTCCTTAGCTCTGTCGACATATGGCTCGTTAGGTTCCAATTAGTTGATAACCAGATCGAATGGCAACCTGGCCTGTACACCGCTATAATTCTGAATTTCTTTAACTCTATCCAAATAGGGATACAATTCTGCAAATTTGGCTTCCAAATAGCTATTTTCAAAATCTCCTGATAGTTCTGCCATAATTTGCTCAAATACATTCTTGGGTTTGGGATAAATATTCACCCTGTAATCCTCTCCCAGCCCTGCGGCTTCTGCGGCTATCCGAATGGCGTCCTCATAGTTTCCTTGAACATCAACAAGGCCTATGTTAGCCGCTTGCTGACCAGTCCACACTCTTCCCTCCGCGATCTTCTTCAGATCCTCCAGATTCATCTCTCTCCCTTCAGCGGCTTTAGTAGTAAATACCTCATAAACATGATCAACGAATCCTTGAAAGATCATTTTTTCGTCATCTGTCAACGGTCGGGAAGCGGTCGGAAAATCCGAGTAAGCTCCGGTTCCCACGACATCAGAAGTAATCCCTAACTTATGATCTAAAAAGTCCTTAATATTTGGCAAGATCCCGACGACTCCAATAGAACCTGTCAGGGTGGTAGGTTGAGCCACGATAGTATCACAAGCCATGGCCAGGTAGTAGCCGCCCGATGCGGCATAATCGGACATGCTGGCAATAACCGGCTTCAACTTACTGGCCTCCTTGATTTCTCGCCATATGACGTCTGAGGCGAGGGCACTGCCCCCAGGGGAATTTATTCTAAGGACGATAGCTTTTACCCGATCATTTTCTCGCGCCTTCCTGATCTCTTTCGCATAACGTTCCGACCCAATACCATACTCATCACCCTTTCCCGAAATGATTTCACCTTCCGCCACAACTACCGCGACCCGGTTCTTAGAAATCTTAGGCTTAACCGATTTCAAATAGCGTGAATATTTACTCACGGAAACCAGGTTGATTTTCTCATCTTCTTCGACCTCCAACTTGTCCCTTAAGTTCTCCAGGACCTCGTCGTAGTAGGCGACCGATGTTATTAGACCCAAGTCCTGTGCCGTACTGCTATTGCGGACCAGCATTGAATCCGAAATTTGTCGTAGACGATCGGGGTTTATTTCGAGTGATTCGGCAAGATCGCGGGTAAAAGTCTCGTACATAGAGTTGACAAAGGAGGTTATTTGTTCTCGATTGGCCTCGCTCATTTTCTTATTTGTGAACGGTTCTGCACCACTTTTATAGCTTCCAACCTTGAAAACCTGTACCTCAATTTCCAGTTTATCCAAAGAACCTTTGAAAAACATTGTCTGGGCGTTTAAGCCGTTGAACTCGATCAAGCCCTCAGGAGTAATGTAGAGCTCATTTGCCACCGAGGCCAGATAAAAGTCTTTCTCCGACAAATACTCCCCATAGCCGAGAATGAACTTCCCTGACTCCTTGAATGCTACCAGGTCATCCCTTATCTCTTTGATTTTGGCGTAACCGGCCTGAACAGCCTGAGGTTGTAAAAAGATCCCCTGTATGTTGTCGTTGTCAGTGGCATCCTGGATCGCTTTTTTGATATCCAACAGGGTAATCGCCGATCGTGCCGGTCCAAAAGCTCCGGCTATTTCAGAAAAAGGATCATCAACCAGTCTCTCTACGATCGGCTGATCCAAGCGAAGATACAGTACCGAATTTTCGCCAATCGTAGCCTCTTTGTCCCGCGAAGCAATTGAGGCAATTCCGACCAGAATTAATACCAGCACTGCAAAGAATAAGAACAGGCCCAACAACGTGGCCAAGACATTGCGCAAAAACATGATTCCTTAAATTTTAGTTTAGCTTTGGAAATTCAACAACCAAAGTACAAATTCCAGAGCTTTACGATGTTGGATTTTATATTTTTGGGAGCATAAGATGATGGATGGAATTTTTTTGTTGCTAGGATCAAATCTGGGAAACCGGGAAAGCAATCTTATTCAGGCCCAAAGCCTTATCCGGAGCCGTATTGGTGACATAAGAAAGGCGTCAGCAGCCTACAAGACTGACCCTTGGGGGGTGAAAAATCAGAACTGGTTTCTGAATCAAGCCCTGGAAATAGAGACAGGATTGTCCCCGCTTGAGCTTTTGGCCACCATTCACCAGATTGAAATGGAAATGGGACGAGTAAGGAAGCAAAAGTGGCAGGAACGGACCATTGACATAGATATCTTATATTATCGGGATCTTATTTCTCACCAGGAATCGCTCGTAATACCGCATCCGGGAATTCCGTTTCGCAGATTTACGCTTGTGCCCCTGGCGGAAATAGCTGCACAATTAGTTCATCCGGTGGTCCTAAAAACACAGCATCAGCTTTTAGTAGAATGTGAGGACCATTTGGGCGTTGAGCAATTCGATGAGGCAGCTTCCTTACTGGCCAAAGGATAAACTTCCCAGGGCCGCCTCACGGTTTATCTTCCTGATCAATCCCTGCAGAACCCTACCCGGACCGCATTCAATGAATTTCGATGCCCCGTCGGCAATCATGTTTTGGACCGATTGCGACCATTGTACAGGTGCAGTGAGCTGGACGATCAAGTTTGACCTTATTTCGTCCAGATCCGTCGATCCGGTGGCGCTTGCGTTCTGGTAAACCGCACAAGTAGGGGGTCTGAATTGAGTTTGATTGATAGCCCGTGCCAATTCGGTCTGTGCGGGTTCCATAAACGGGGAGTGAAATGCCCCTCCAACTGGCAAGGCAAGCGCTCGCCGGGCACCAGCCTCCAAAAGTTTGGCGCATGCAATTTCTATGCCCTTGACGCTCCCTGAAATTACCAGCTGGCCCGGGCAGTTGTAGTTGGCCGGAACCACCACCTCATCTGCTATTGAGGCGCATATTTGTTCAACTACCGCATCCTCAAGACCAATTACCGCCGCCATAGTGGATGGGGCCAACTCGCAGGCTTTTTGCATGCCTCCAGCTCGTGCCAATACCAGCTTTAGTCCATCTTCAAAAGACAAGCTCTTATTGGCCACCAGGGCAGAAAATTCTCCCAGGGAGTGCCCGGCAACCATATCTGGTTTGAAATCAGGTGCCAAATAGGCCGCCACAACTGAATGCAGGAAAATGGCGGGCTGAGTTACAATGGTCTGTTTCAGCTCCTCGTCGGTTCCCGCGAACATTATCTTGGTAATCTCAAAGCCAAGGATGTCATTCGCTTGATGAAACAGGTTCTTGGCTTCACTATAATTCTGGTATAGATAATGGCCCATTCCTGAGAACTGGGCACCTTGGCCCGGAAAGATGTAGGCAGTCATGAAGCAGTGTTGTTTTGAGGCAACGTAGTGTATTGTCAATTGAAGCCGATGCTATGGCGGCCGGTGCTTTTCAGATCGGTTATCTCCGGAGATGGATCCAGCCCTTCAGCTTGGTTACGTTGTCAGCGGGATCTAATACAATGAACTTAACCTCCGCCTCATAATAGTAAACCCCGCTCGCCAAGGGAGTTCCGGTATCTGATTTCCCATCCCAGTCGATCAGGAAACTCGTTTCGCTTTCTGCGTCGTCCGAATTGAAGCTAAATACCGGCTTCCCGTAGCGGTTGACCACCCGGAATTGAACGGACTCCACGAACCGGGAGCACTTGTCTTCATTATCGAAAGCCCGGAAGGTGTCGTTGGTTCCGTCGCTATTAGGCGTAAAAACATTAGGCAATTCATAAAAAGGGCAGTTGTCATTGCAAACAGCCTCGCTAAGTTCGCTTTCATTGCCGGACCTATCCACCGAGGATATCCGATAGCATCGAGCAAAGGAAGACAGGTCTTCATCTACATATCTAGTAGCGGTAATACCCGGGGCTAAAAGTTGGTAAGATCCCTCCTCGCCCGTATCGGAAGAAAATACGTTGTACGTCCGAATGTCTGACTGACACTCATCTCTGGTATCCAAGTCCCATACAATCTCATTTTGGAAATTGGTAAAATCACAGTGAGCTTCCGTCAGGAATTGCTGGCAGTCGAGCTGGTTGGTAATTACAATCGCCACCGGAGGGCAGGGGGCAACGGTATCATTTGGTTGCACACAGACCATCTGTGAGTTGTTCAACAGCGGCTCCCTAATTTCAGGATTGCCGTAGGTGCCGCTAGTAATAACGTAGTAGCAATACAATACCTGGTCAGACAAGGGTATCCCGTTGAATTGTCCTCTATCTTCGTAAAGAAAGCCATTCAGGTTCACATCCACACTATCAATTAAGAAAATCCTGCCAGGATCTCCAGGGTCAGCGTTGTCCCGCAGAATGTAGTGATAAGGAAATCTCTGGCTCCGGTTGGACCAGGGAACCTCAGCATCCCAAATCAAATCGACTCCGCCGGTTATGGTAATCGGATTCAGCCTCACCATCGAAGCAATCGAGGAAGTATCAATAGTGGTTCCGTTGTCGTCAACGGAGCAAATGCGGAAGTTGTAATCCACATTCAAGGTGTTAAGGTTCTCGATAACCAAGCTGGTGTCGGTAATGGTAATTCCTTCCAGAGCGCTCCGAAGGTTAAAGTCCCCAGTTAGTCCATCAGCTATCAATACGTCATACTGGTAAGGTGGTGGGAAAAGTAGTTGGTCTAAATTGAAGGGCCTGGTCCACCTGACCTGCAGACGACCATTCTCCGTGTCGGTATCAATAGGAGGCGACGGTACGGTTACGTTGGTGATCACAGGGGCGGTGGCTTCAATGATATTACAAACCTCGTTTGATGCAAAGCTCTCGCCTCCGCTGGGGAACGGGAATGTGGCAACTAAACGATAGCAGTAATTAGCACCGAAGTCCAGGCCTTGGTTATCATTTCGGTCAAGATAGGAAGTTTGAGCTAAATCGACTTCCGCTATTAGTTCATATCCGGCCTCCGATGGTAATCCGGTAACGCATTCCAGGGACGTAAAATCATAGCTGTCCACCCTCCTCCAAATCTGCATTTTTTCGGCATGTCCGGAACAGAAATTATATGGCTCCCATTGCAATTCAATAGCCCGAAACGGTCTAATTTCGGCGGAAGTCAAAACCGGTGCCGGGGCAACCACCTGAATATTCCAGGTCTTAAAATCTACCAGTATGGGCCCCGGAGGCGGGACGTCAGAAGCCTTGAAAACTACCTGGAAGGGCCTTTCCCTGACGTGTGAACAATTGGTTTCCCAGTGGAAGAATCCCACGGCCGGTATCGGCTGAGCTTCCGGAGGGTCGGGGCTGAAAATGGAGGGAGATGATACTTGCTCAAACGACCCCCCAAAGGCTTCAAGAATCACGTCCTGATTATTGGGATCTATAGCCGAAACCACGGCATCCACCGTGTCGCCTGCTACTACGCAAATATCTTCTGGCACTGAGAGCTCAGGGGGATCATTTTCTGACTCTTTTATGATGATTTGCATATCCCGGATGACGTATCCCATTCGAAAAGTCTCGCCGCCAACAACTCTCCACTCCTCGACAATAAAAGCTATGTTATACTCCCCCTGCGTCCCTGGCGCGTCCCACAGGACATCACCGGTAAGGGCATTAAGCTGGTATATAGTAGGAAGACCACCATCTTCTCTGGTGCCGCCGAATTTGGGGTCGTTGGGTAAAACGTAATTAATAACCTCCAAATCCCGATCCTGCTTTGGAATAACCACCCTGTAGGATAAACTATCCCCGTCAATGTCATAGGCACCAGGATTATGCAAGAATCTGGTTCCAACCGCCCCTTCATCAATAGGAGGAACAAGAAGTTCAGGTGAATTATTAGGGCCAAGTAACGGGTCAATAATTATTTGTGTTTCAATGTAAAACGGTGTGTTGACCGAATTATCCATATTCAGGATATCGGCGTTTCTATTAGCCTCCATATAGCTTATGGTATACCGGCCGGGGGCGGGGAAAGTGTGGGTTACCACGACCTTGTTGAATTCAACCAGGTTGCCAAGATCCTGGTCAAGGATTATCTCGCCACCCTGTTCGATAGCTAGCTGGTCGATCTGACGAGGTGGCGAGCCGTCTCCAAAGTCTATAGTACCCTGGGCAAAGATAATGGGCGATTCGGCATCGGTATATCCAAACAAAGTGAACTCATAGGTCAACCCTTGTGGGGATTGCAGTCGAATGGCTTTTATCTCACCTGCCCTAATGTGAGTTGCATGGCAATTCGTGCTGGATAGCCAGGCGATTACCACGCAAAATACTCCTATCATGCTGAAACCTGAGCGGAACATTCTTATTAAGAAAGTGAATCCGGTACCATTTGGTTCTAAAGCCATCATATTTCTTCCACAAATCTCTCCTTGAGTTCAGCTGTTGGCACCCGACAATGCTTGGATTTTCCGAACCAATTGTATCTATGCTCGGCTATAATGTCATACATAAAATCCCTAAAACCCGCAGGCAAGATTATGAATCCGAAAAACAGGGGCCAGAGACCATGCAAATCTCGGGATATTCGCAATACTGCCGAACTCTTGCGGTAAACCCTCCCACCTGAGATTAGCACTATACTTTCCGGAGATTGGTCGGAGACACCGTACTCTTCCAAAATTGTGATAGCTGTCTTTGATTGTAACGTCAAAAATCTAAACTTCTTATGTTTATCTCGGTCAATTACAAAGTCTACAGTGGCATTGCAAAGGTTGCAGACACCATCAAACAATATCAAATTCTCTTGCGTCCCCAAGCGAGTATTGGTTTTGCACTGAATATGTTTACGCCCAGTCGTTCAACAAGTTCTCTTGATGTCCAAAATAGACGAAACCGACAAAGTTATTCATAGAGCTCAGCAATCGCACTATGACCTCAAAATTTCTAATTCAAAAAGGTTGTATTCCATCCACTTCAATCATAGAAACCCGCCTCTAAAACCAGGATTATTTCAATCTACAATTTCCGTCAAAATAATGAATGCCCAATTGTTTTGGAAATGTTACAGATGTAAATTGGGCTCAGCGCCTCATCCAAAATCAAAACAATCATGAATTGGCTAACTGACACCCTTTCGAGCAGCCTGGGCAAAAAGCTTATCATGGCCCTGACTGGACTGTTTCTGGTCATGTTTCTGACCGGACATCTCTTGGGTAACATGCAGTTGTTCGCTAATGATGGGGGGCAATCCTTTAATGAGTACGCCAAATTCATGACTACCGCGCCGATTATAAAACTGCTCTCCTACATTACTTATTTGTCGATTCTGGGACACGTTATTTATTCGATTGTCCTGACTCGGCGCAACCAAGAGGCGCGTCCCATTCAGTATGCCCGGAACGATCGGTCGGCTAACAGCTTATGGAGCTCGCGCAACATGGGCATTCTTGGTACTTTGGTTTTGATCTTCCTGGTGATTCATCTGAAAAGCTTTTGGTATGAAATGCATTTTGGTGTGATCCCGATGGTGGAGTACAATGGAGTAGAGATTAAGAATCTTTATATGGTTGTAAATGAGGCCTTTGCCCACGAATGGTATGTGATTTTGTACGTCATCTCCATGGGAGCATTGGCGTTTCATTTATCTCATGGATTTCAGAGCGCATTTCAAACCCTGGGGCTCGCTCACGTAAAGTACACCCCGCTGATCAAAACAGTGGGATACGCCTACGCCATCCTGGTGCCTGTTCTCTTCGCCTTGATGCCCCTGTACCTCTACTTCAACCAACTTTAAAATCCATTCGATGAAATTAGATTCCAGAATACCCAGCGGGCCGATTGATGAAAAATGGTCGCACCATAAATTTAATGTGAAGCTCGTAAACCCGGCCAACAAACGTAAGTATGATATCATCGTCGTAGGAACGGGCCTGGCGGGTGCTTCAGCTGCCGCATCCTTGGCTGAACTTGGTTACAACGTCAAGGCCTTCTGTTTTCAGGACAGTCCGCGCAGGGCACATAGCATTGCTGCCCAAGGAGGAATAAACGCCGCCAAAAATTACCAAAACGATGGTGATAGTGTATTTAGGTTGTTTTATGATACCGTTAAAGGAGGGGATTTCCGATCCAGAGAAGCGAATGTCCATCGCCTGGCAGAAGTAAGTGTGAACATCATCGATCAATGCGTGGCCCAAGGAGTACCCTTCGCGCGTGAGTACGGAGGCCTGCTGGATAATCGCTCATTCGGAGGGGCCCAGGTATCACGTACCTTTTATGCACGAGGACAGACCGGTCAGCAATTGCTTTTGGGAGCTTACAGCGCTTTGAGCAGACAAGTGGCCAATGGGAAGGTCCAGCTTTACACCAGAACCGAAATGCTCGATGTGGTACTGGTCGATGGGAACGCCAGAGGCATTGTAGCCCGTAACCTAATTACCGGGGCAGTAGAGTCCTACAGCGCCCACGCAGTTTGCCTGGCTACCGGCGGCTATGGAAACGTTTTTTTTCTCTCAACCAATGCCATGGGCTCCAACGCCTCCGCGGCATGGAGAGCTCACAAGAGAGGTGCACTTTTTGCAAACCCATGCTTCACTCAAATACATCCCACGTGCATCCCGGTGTCTGGACATTATCAGTCCAAGTTGACTTTGATGTCCGAATCCCTTCGCAATGATGGACGGGTTTGGGTGCCTAAATCGGCTGATGAAAATAGGCCACCTCAGGAAATTAACGAAGATGAGCGGGATTATTATTTGGAAAGAAAGTATCCGTCCTTTGGCAATCTGGTACCTCGTGATGTAGCCTCCAGGAACGCCAAGTTGGTTTGCGACCAAGGAAAGGGTGTGGGCGCCAGCGGACTGGCCGTATATCTGGATTTCGAAGATGCTATAAATCGGGACGGGAAGGATACCATCGCTCAGAAATATGGTAACCTGTTCGACATGTATAAGCAAATAACGGCTGAGGACCCTTACGAGACGCCAATGAGAATCTATCCTGCGGTACATTATACCATGGGCGGGTTGTGGGTAGATTACAACTTAATGACCTCCATTCCGGGTTTATACGCCCTGGGGGAATGCAATTTTTCGGATCATGGCGCCAACCGATTGGGTGCAAGTGCCCTAATGCAGGGTTTGGCGGATGGCTATTTTGTTATTCCGTATACAATTGGAGATTACTTGGCACGAATGGCCACTGACAAGGTCCCCACTGACCATCCGGAATTCAGAAAGGTGGAGGAGGAGGTGAAAGAAAACCTAAATAAGCTTTTGCAGGTGAAAGGCGACCGCACGGTGGATGACTTCCACAAGGACCTTGGCAAGGTAATGTGGGATAAATGCGGTATGTCCCGGACTGCAAAAGGGTTAAAAGAGGCTAAACAAGAAGTAAATGAACTCAGGGAGAGGTATTGGAACGAGGTCAACGTTCTTGGGGACAACGAGGAGTTGAATATGACACTTGAGAAAGCTCTTCGCGTTGGAGACTTCTTTGAACTGGCCGAACTTATGATCGATGATGCGCTGCAACGTGAAGAATCATGCGGTGGGCACTTCAGGGAGGAGTTCCAGACCCCTGAACATGAGGCACTTAGGAACGATGAGGATTTTTCCTTCGTTGCTTCATGGGAGTTTAATGGTGTGGGCAAGGATTCCACTTTACACAAAGAAGACCTTGAATTTGAGAACGTAAAACTGACTCAAAGAAGTTATAAATAGTTATATGATGGATCTTACATTGAAAATCTGGAGGCAGGAAAACGCCAAAACCAAAGGTGGATTTAAGAAGTACGACATCAAAGATATCTCCCCCGATACATCCTTTCTCGAAATGTTGGACATTCTGAACGAAGATCTCTCACGCAAGGGAGAGGACCCCGTACATTTTGATCACGATTGCCGGGAGGGCATTTGCGGAATGTGTTCAATGTACATCAATGGTAGGCCTCATGGCCCGCAGCGGGGAATCACGACCTGCCAGCTTCATATGCGCAGCTTCAGTGATGGGGATACGATTACCATTGAACCCTGGCGGGCCAGACCTTTCCCGGTGATAAAAGATCTGGTAGTCGACCGCAGCTCTTTTGACCGAATTATCCAGGCGGGCGGTTTTGTTTCAGTCAGCACGGGAGGAGTGCCGGATGCCAATGAGATCCCGATCCCCAAGAGAATCGCCAACGAGGCCATGGATGCTGCAGCTTGTATCGGGTGCGGAGCTTGCGTCGCTGCCTGCAAGAATGGATCATCGATGTTATTCGTCGCCGCCAAGGTCTCTCATCTTGCCTTGCTACCTCAAGGGGAAGTTGAGGCCAAAGAACGGGCGGAGAACATGCTTGCTCAAATGGATAAAGAGGGATTTGGCGCTTGCACTAATACCGGAGCTTGCTCTGCAGAATGTCCCAAAGAGATCAGTTTGGATCATATTGCCCGGCTGAATCGGGAGTACTATTTCGCCAAACAAAGTTCCGAAAATATCCCGGTTGGTGAAGAGGTTCATGAAGGTTAGAGACCTCGACTAAAACGACGTCTTGACTCCAAGCTGAAAGAATCTGGGCATGCCCGGCCGGAGTCCTGCAGGGCGGCGCGCTACGGCATAGACCTCATCAGTAAGGTTTTGGACGCTGCCAAATACGCTAAGAATAGGGTTGAAGAAATATTCACTGCTGAAATCGAGTACAAAATAGCCGTCCAGCTTTGCATCATCTGGGATTTCCCCTTGCCCTGCCACAGTTCGCATATTATCCATATACTTACCAGATAAATTCAGGGAGAAACTCCGATGCTCCAAACCCAGAACGACAGCCAGTTGATTGGGCGCCAAGTAGGGTAACTGATCTCCACTGCTAACGACTCCCCAAGGATCATAGTTACTCTCAAAACTGTCTTGAAAAGTGGCATTTGTGTAGGTGTAGGCAATGGTTACGGGCAAATTCAGGTTAGAGGCTTCTGCCGAAAGGAAATCATATGTCAATTGCAACTCCAAGCCTCTGGTCAAAGCAGCGCCTGCATTGAATTGCTCGTTGCTGCCTGAACCTCCCGCCGCAGCAAAGTCTGAGCCTAGCAGGTTCTGGTAATCATTGAGGAATAGGACCATTTGACCTGAAAGACTGCGCTTGGAAAACCGGGTGCCCAGCTCAAAATTAACGCTTTCTTCGGGCAAAGTGCCCTCGTTCGGGCCGGGAGGGGAAAATCCTTTATGAACACCCAGAAATGCACTTGCCGATTGGGTGAATTTGTAATCGACCCCGATGCCAGGAATTAGAACATAAACGGTGTTTTCGCCCGATTTCAGGTCTTGTCCACTCCTGATGGCATCATTGATGCCATAGTCATCTCTTCGCAAAACCATATTTTCATACCTAAGTCCCGGTGTAATGGTAAGCCTGTTGAATTCAAGGGTATATAACAGGTGGGTCGCCCAAGCTCTCGCTGATTCGATTCGGTTGCTTTCGGTCCCTGGAGTCCCCGAGGAAGTCAGCTGCATGACGCCATCAGACATTCGAAAGTTATCCACCCATTGATAGCGATCCATTTCATCCTCATGATATCGGATGCCTAACTCCACATCATGTTTTGCAGGACCTGATTCAAAATGGACTCCTGCGATGGATTGAATTCCCTGACCATAATAAGATCGATTATTGTTTTTGAGGATCAGAGCGTTGTCGTTAGGACTAGTGGATCCGGTAATAATTGCATACTCTTCAGGATACAATTCGGGATTATCCAATAACGTACTAATTCCTACTGCCCTTCCATTCTGCATGGCGCGAACCTTATCCAGCTTGAACCAGTTTCGATTAAACTCAGTGCGGTAAAAGGAAGTAGTTATGTCGATCTTTTCTGAAGGCCTGATAACATGCAAAAACTGGAATAAATTATGATTGGTCACCACTTCATCCTGCTGGGAACCAGCATACCTTCGTAAAGGGGTTTTCTCAAAATCCTCATCGGTCAACCCTAAGTAGGTTTCATCAGAGTTCTCTGAAGCATGACCAATCTTAAAAGTGAGAGATTGAAAGACCTTGGCCTCACGGTTAGTATTAACCCGGACTTTGGCCAGGTAATCGCGCTTCGTAAATCCGGTGTTCCCACCGTTGTCGAGGTCCTTAAATCCATTTGAATTAGCCTGATAAGTCTCCAACAGGAAACCAACGTTTTTGTAGGAATCCCCTACGTTGGCCAAGAGATTGCTTCCTCCAAAACTACTTCCTAACAAATTGATATTACCGCTTAGATCGGTGGGTATTTGAGTGGAGATGAGATTAATGCCGCCACCGGATGTATAAGGGCCGTACTTCACCTGGGAAGAACCTTTGACAACCTCAACAGCCTGCATTCTCCCCATCGTGGGAAAATAATAGGCCGCCGGAGCGGCGTAAGGAGCTGGCGCCATTAAAACCCCATCTTCCATGACCGTAATCTTAGACGATCGTTCAACTCCTGTACCTCTCATACCAATATTTGGCCTAAGACCAAATCCATCCTCTTCCTGGATGTTTACTCCAGGAATCGTTCGCAAAGCGCGATGAACATCATTGTAGTTAAATCTTTGAATCTCCTTGGGCGATATATAATAAGCAGAGCCGGGGACTTGCCGTATACCTCCAGCTCCGCCGGTCATAGTTACCCGCTCAACAACTACCCCCAGTAAGTTGACCACCATTTCCTTCATTGCAATTCGCACGTCAGGCACCTCCTCTCCGTTTACCAGAACCTCGTTCTGAAATAAAGAATAGCCAACTAGCGAAGCAACTAATGTATAATCTCCTTTGGGAATATTCTTGATCAGGAATTTTCCATCAAAATTAGTTGGGGCACCAAGATTCGTTTTGTCAAGGTATACATGGACGCCGGATATGGAGTTTCCTCTCTCATCAACCACTTTACCCGTCAGGTTACCCGATTGGCCAAATACAGGAATATTAATCAACAGTACAATTCCGCAAATCCCGGTCGAAAATCTCATTTTTATTTAGATCAATTTTAAATAAGCGCTATCGCAAATGTAAATCCCCCCAGCACAGTAGTCAATACCTTCAAAAGGGCATTTTGGCAGTAACAAAATTAGGTATGTCTATACCTAGGAATGGGTACAAGGCGAATAGCGAAAAGGCGAATAGCGAAAAGGCGAACAGCTAAAGGAGAACAGCTAAAGGAGAACAGCTAAAGGAGAACAGCTAAAGGAGAACAGCTAAAGGAGAACAGCTAAGGCGAACCGGCCAAGCGTTATATCGGATCCACCAGGCCGGTTGTAATCGCGTAACGAATTAATTCCGGGGTGGAATTTATGTTCAATTTTCGCATGACATTTTTGCGGTGGGTATAAACGGTATGATGGCTCAAATGAAGTTGATAAGCAATCTCCTTGGTCGATATCCCGTCGACAACCAATTTGACTACTTCCAATTCCCTGACGGTTAGACCTGTCGCCAGGCAATCCTCCTCTTGTTTGGGATGGTGCTTCTCCAATAGAATATCCAAAATTTTATTGCAGAAGAACTTCTGATTCTTCGAAGTGGCCACGATAGCGCTGCGAATCTCGTCTTCGTCGCACTCCTTGGTAAGATAACTTTGCACACCGTATTCTAAAACCTTGTGTATATTCTCTTTATTGTCATCTGATGAGATAACGATCACCCGGATCTCTGGACTAACCCCGTAGAGCTTTTCTATATCCGGCAGATCAAAATGACCAGAGTTCTGGTAGTCCAATATGACTACGTCAGGTTTTAATTCGGTGGTTTTGGCGATTAAATCCTCGCCTGTGCCGCATTCCGCCACCACTTCAATGTCCTTATCTTTGGACACCAAATGACGAAGACCTAATCGGATCAAGTATTGAGAATCAGCTAGAATTACCGAAATCACCGGATTGAGTTTCTTATTTAGAACATTTCTAAATAATGCCAAAGATAGTCTCTAATTGGATTGGGACAAAAGGATGTGGCCAAAATTATAGCGCGATGCTAGATTACATTATGGATTCTGCCTGAGAAATTAATCCGGCTTACAATCTTCGCAATCGAAGGCTATTGGTGACCACCGACAGCGAACTCATCACCATAGCCACCCCGGCCACCATTGGGTTCAGGAGCATTCCGGTTAATGGATACAGAATTCCAGCGGCAACCGGGATGGCGATGATACTGTATATAAATGCCCAAAAAAGATTCTGCCGTATAATTCGCCTGGTCACCTTTGAAAGACGAATGGCCTTAGGAATTGTTCTCAAGTCCGAATTCATTAGGGTGATCCCGGCGGTTTCAATGGCAATGTCAGTGCCAGAACCCATGGCGATACCGAGATCCGCCTGGGCAAGCCCCTGAGAATCATTGATTCCGTCGCCCACCATTGCTACCACCTGTCCCTGGTCCTGCAATTCTTTGATCAGGGAACCCTTCTGATCGGGCAGCAATCCGGCCTTATGATTATGAATTCCAACCTCTTTAGCAATGGCTTGGGCCGTACTTTTATTGTCTCCCGTGTACATGTGCACTTCGATGCCCATTTGCTGGAGTTCGGTTATAGCCTGTTTCGCACCATCCCTGACTTGATCGGTAACGGCAATGACTCCCAGGATTTGCCGGGTATTAGCAAAGTAAATGAAGGAATGACTGGGGTTGATTTGATTTTCTAATTCGGCAAATGAAACATTAAGAGAAATACCGTGTTCTGTTACAAGCTTCTCGTTTCCAACCAGGTAGATCTCGTCCTGATAAACGCCACGTGCTCCCCTGCCAGTGATGCTTTCAAAATCCTCTATCGAGGCACTTTCGATCCGCTGAGATCGAAGCTCGGCAACTACAGCTTCGCTAATGGGGTGTTCTGACTGGACTTCGATCCCCATCAAAATTGCTTTCCACACTGCCGAAGAATGGTCCTGCTTCCAGGCCATCGCGGTAACCTTCGGCTTACCCTGGGTTATGGTCCCGGTTTTGTCCAAAACCAGCACATCGGTCTTGTAAGCCACTTCCAAGGTATCTGCATTCTTTATCAGAATCCCTTTTTTAGCTCCCCTGCCGATACCCACCATCAACGCCGTTGGAGTGGCTAAGCCCAGCGCGCAGGGGCAAGCAATGATTAGTACTGTAATAAGAACCAGAAAGGAATAGGTGATCTTTGGATCAGGGCCAAGGATATACCAAGCGCCAAAAGCAATTATTCCTGAAAGAATGACTATTGGCACAAAAATCCTGGCAATCTTATCTACCAAATTTTGAATGGGAGGCTTTGATGTCTGGGCCTGTTGAACCAGTTCAATTATCTTGGAAAGCAGCGTTCGGCTGCCAACTTCTTCGGCTCTCACGTGTAGGCTACCTTTCTGATTAATTGTTCCCGCGAGCACCCTGTCTCCATTCGATTTTAAGGCCGACACTGGTTCTCCATTTATCGAGCTTTCATCAACGAAGGATTGACCATCCTGCACAATGCCGTCAACCGGTACTCTTTCACCCGGTTTGACCAAGACTACCTCCCCCTGCACCAAGTTGTCAATGTCAACAACCTGTTCAATCCCGTGTTTGACAAGAGTCACCAGCCTGGGCTTCAAACCCATTAGACTTTTTATGGCCGATGATGTTTTGGACTTGGCCCGCTCCTCCACGAATCGACCCAATAAGATCAGGGTAATAATTATCGTGGATGACTCAAAGTAGACATGGGGCACCAATCCGTGACTAAGAAAGTACTCAGGATACATTGTATTAAACGAGCTGAACACAAAAGCGACCCCCGTGCTCAATGCCACCAGGGTATCCATGCTCGATGATAGATGCTTTAAGCGGTTGTAAGAATTCAGAAAGAATTCGGATCCGCTCCAGAACAGAACTGGCATCGACATAGCCATCAATAGCCAATTTGTGAAAGGTCCTGGATTGGGCCAAAACATGGAAATTATAAACACCGGAACCGAGAAGATGACCGAAATCGTCAGTTTTAATTTGAGTTGTCTGATCCTTGCGCTCTCATCTTGTTCCAAGAGTTTACCGGCGTTGTCGGCGACGTTTGCTATGATCTTGTAACCAATTGAATCAGCGGTCTCCTCCAGCTTTTGAAAAGAAACCATCTCCTTGTCATATTTTATGCTAAGCGCGTGATTTGCATAATTGACTGACGCTAATTCAACTCCATCCAGAGAACCCAGTAGAGATTGCAAGCTGGACGCGCAAGAACTGCAACTCATACCTGTTACTGAATACAATTCTTTTACTTTGACCTTTCCTGATCGGTCCAAAACAGATTCCATTGTCTTTGAGCGTTATTGTAATATTACGTAAGAGGAGGCGCAACCGGATTACATAATTTTCGATAAGACTTATAAGATCTTCGGGCAAGACTCAAAAGCGTTTCATAGCTCTCAAAATTATCAGCTGACAATGAAATTAACGGGCAGGGGGAGAATTCCCGTTACAACTTGGTCCGATGGATTTATAAAATCTTCAGGCCAGTTCGTCTAAAGATTTACGATAATTCCCCTTCAGTTTTTTGTACTGGGTTGGACTGAGACCAATTTCCTTTTTGAACTGATTTGAAAGATGTTGTATGCTGCTATACCCCAGCAGGTAGGTGATCTCATTGAGATTCATTTCATCGTAACAAAGGAGCTCTTTGATTCTTTCTATTTTTTGTACAATTATAAACCTCTCAATGGTGATGCCCGTAACTGAGGAAAAAAGACCGCTCAGATAGTGGTAATCCCGATGAAGATTCTCGGCGATATATACTGAATATTTAGTTTTGGGTGGCCCATCCGAATAATGTATCATTTCTATTATCAAGGTTTTGATCCTTTCTATTAGCGCAGCATTCTTGTCTTCAAGGAGCTCAAAGCCTTGCGTATTTAGCACTTTTGACAATTTTTGCTTTTGGTCAGCCCTAATTGGTTTTTTGAGCTCCACTTCTCCCAATCGAACATTTTTGGACGGAATAGATAGATCATCCAGGTCTTTTTCAACTGTCATGATGCACCGGTTGCAGACCATGTTTTTGATGTATAAGATATCTTTATTCAAGCCTTTCAATGAGAACGGTTAGAACTCCAGTTTACCGAAAAAAATCATTAAGAAACTTTGGAAAAACTAATACATGATCAAGCAAGTCCCAGATACAACCGGCGATTCACTAAAATTTTGGAAAGATTTTTTCGATCATCCATAATTAGATAATATCAATTAATCTCAATCTCAAATTGCACTTCTATTGTCTCCCACTGAATAGACACCGATCCTTTGCTTTCTCCACCGGTTACTGTATACTTCAGCTCTTCCTGGATGTGCTCTAGAACCGTTGGTTCTACTTGCAATCTTAGAACATCCAGCTTGGCATCGTAATCGTCGGCAAGATGCTGATCAAAGTTTGAGTTGAGTATTATGGTCCACTGATCCTCCTCGGGTATAGTAAAGAGCCCGTACTTGCCAGCCTTCACCTCGTTGCCGTTGATCCTGACATCGGCCGGAATATTAATTGAAGTAGCCTTGTGAGCCCCCGTGACCCAAACCTCCCCGTAAGCCACCAGCCCTCCCCATATCGTTCTGCCCCGAACGCTGGGAGAACTATAGTCGATGTGAACATGGACCGGTCCTATACTGGCCATGGCTGCTGTTCTAGGGCTCTTAGATGAGCGCTGATCACCCGCTTTTTGATCAGAATGACCGGAAGCATGGTCATGATTATCAGAAGCTGACTCCTTATTCGTGTTTTGCGCATGACCAGTTCCTCCACAACCCATTAAAAGAATAGGAATTAAAATTTGAATAATCTGCGTTTTCATAGTGTTTAAGTAGTTGATTAGCTCTTGATTATTTAATTTCTTCGATGACTTTTTTCTTCCAGTTGAAAACCATAACCCACTTCTTCAATTGTGGTGGATGGCTTATACCATTGAGCGCTAATTGGTTAGATTGAGATAAGCTGAGGTTCATTTCTTCATCGAGGCAATTAAAAGTCCAAAGCTCATCAATATCATATGATCTTAGTAGTTCCCCATAACTGACTTATATAAAGGTTGCTAAGTTTTGAAATAAATCAATTGATTACCACTTTAATACTTCCACAGGTCCTCATGTTAGACCCTGGATAAGGGTTACGAATTTCTTTAGGATCACTTAACCAGCAGGCTCCCTGACTGTTCAAGGCCATTGGGCAATGCTGGTAGTAGGCCTCCATTACTCCAATCCTAAACGCTTTAATGCTCTTGTACATCAAGGTCGGCCCTATAAACCTTCGCCAGCTGGTTTTGAAAGGCCACATCCGCCTTTTCCATGGTCATATCCATACTATGATCACTATCGTCATTCTGAGCTGGAAGAGCAAAAGCCAAAAAACTCAGAGCCGTTGTTAGATTTAAAATTAGATTTCTCTTTTTTTTAATTTGTGTTACACTTAGAATAATTTCTATTTCAATACCTCTTTGGTTTCACCACAGCTCCGCATGGCCTTACCGAGGAAAGGGTTTTTGATTTCGTTGATCTCACTGAGCCAATAGCCCCCCGTTGTATCCCGGGCCATTGGGCAAAACTGGTAATAAACGGTCTTGTCTTTGAGGCCGAAATGCTTTATGCTATTGTAGAAGATGTCATTGAAATCGGCAAAGGCCAATCGCTGCTTTTTGATATCATTTTCGGTCTGAATAATCTCCAAATTTTGTTTTAGAGCCTTCAGTTGCTCCATCCACATATTGTGCATTTCTCCTTTAAGCAACCCCATATCCACCTTGTCCAAACGATCGCTCACTCTAGTAGAAGTCCTATTCACCTCCGCTGGATCTGAAGCTACAAAGGAATTTTTCATATCCAGATAATTCTCATAGACAGCGGTTAACTGATCGATGAATTTATCTGCAACGCTCATATCCATGACGGAAGATTGATCTTTTCCTCCGTTCCCTTGATAGGTATGCTCTTCCGATGATGATTTGGATTCGTCGCCACCCATGTCCATCCCCGCCATGCCCATTGATTGTTTTCCACCTTCAGGATTCATCATGCTCGGTTTACCCAACAATTGAGAAGCGGCATCAATCTTGAAGACACCATTAGTTGCCACTTCCTCCCCTTCTTGTAAGCCTTCTGTTACCACGTAGTATTCGCCAGCATTTGCGCCCAACGTAATCTTGCGGTAGGAGAACATGTTCCTAGATGAACTTGAGTTTTTGACATAAACCACTGCTTTCTTGCCGGTCCATAATATTGAAGACCTGGGGACCACAATTTCCTCTTTCATTCCAGGTAACATGGTATTGAGAATTCCGCTGGCAAACATTTCCGGTTTGAGAATTTCACCAGGATTATTCAGTTCGGTTCTAACGTAGGCTACTCTGGTTTTGGGATCAATGACCGGGTCCACAAAGGTTACCGTGCTTGTAAATTTCCTTCCTGGAATTGACTTTATAGAAAAGTGAATCCTATCCCCCAATTTAACCCAGGGAATATCAGTTTCATACGCATCAAACATTACCCAGACATGGCGAAGATCGATGATTTCCACTATTGACATTCCCTCCATTACGTGATCACCATTATCTACATTACGTTTTGTAACTGTTCCTGCAATGGGAGAAAGTATATCATAATAAAATTGAACTTCACCTGAACTTTCAATTTGATCGATCTGATCATGGGTTAACATCCATAACTTCAGTTTATTTCTAGCAGCAGCATAAAAATTAGGATTGCTCGCTTTTAGTCTAATTGCCTCAAATAATTCCTTTTGGGCGGTCACAAGCTCAGGCGAATAAATTTTTGCAAGGACCTGCCCCTTTTTTACTCTTTGACCAGTATAATTCACATAGAGCACTTCTATCCGTCCAGGAAAATGAGCGGTTAACTGAGTAATTTTCCGCTCATCAGGCACCACCTTACCTGGCAAGTAAACTTCTTTTGAGGGAGCTTTCCTTTCAACAATGGAAGTCTCAACCTCTGCAATCCTCATTGCAGCTTCCGATAAGAAAACTGTCAAAGGCCCATCTTCTTCATCGGCATTAGATGTCACAGGAACGAGCTCCAATCCACAGATTGGACAATTGCCTGACTGATCTGCTCTTATCTGGGGGTGCATAGAACAAGTCCACAGGGTTTCTTGTTCATGATCATGTACTTCTAATTCATTTATATTGCTAGTTTCATTGCCCTTTCCGGAAAAGAGGAACCAGCCAAGTATCAATCCAATTGCGAGAAATCCAATACCATAAAGAATTTCAGATTTGGACGCTATGCTTAATATTTTCATTTTCTTTTTATTCAGCCATCAAATAATTAATAAATGCAACCGAAGTATTCTGGTCAGCCCTGGCTGTTTCTAGTTCCAATTCGTATTTTAGTAGTTGCCGACCCATCCTCAGTATTTCTTCGAAATCTATGCCTGCTGAGGTATATTCTGCCACCAGAATGTCAAGTGATTGTCGGGCTACATCTACCAGGCCCAGATACAATGGCAGCCTTCGGTCTGCATCCAGGTAATCACGATAACCCTTGTCCAATTCGGTTAACAATTTATTGGTGGTATCTTCCTTGGCGAATTGTACACTTTCCTGGTGAGCTTGTTTTTCTTTCACCATAGCCTTATACTTATTGCGGTACAAAGGGATTCTAATGCCCACTTGGGGAAGCATGAACGCATCTTTCCCGTTATCAGGTATCTCAACACCCTTCCTTTCACTCACATTGATGTAATTCATCTCAACCGAAAAAGAAGGCTGACCCAACTTCCGGGCTACTTCAACTTGGTTTTCAAGGGACAAGATTTCATGATCAAACCGTTTGAGAGATGGATTTTGAGCTATTATAGAATCGTAAATGGCCGTTTTACCAAGAGCTACATCATCTTCCCAAAGCGTGTCCGGGTAAAGAACAGGCCCATCCAGTTTAGTATTGAGCAGTTCTTCAAACCGAGTGTTCAATGGTATTAGGCTATCTTCCAAAAATTCAATCTGGTTTTCCAATTCTCTGGTCTCCATTTCAATTCTCAGTACATCCACGAAACTCCCTTTACCAGTCTCAAATTTTATATTCGCCAGCTCCTTGAATGTTTCCAATAACCTTATGTTCTCCCTGGTAATGTCAATTGCTGCCTGGATTACGTACAAATTATTGTAGGTGGTTTTTATGTCAAAAAATAGCCGATTTTTAGCATCCTCAAACGACTGAAACCGGGCTTGAGCTTCCTGGGCCTCTACCCGCTCCTGAGCCTTTAACTGACCAAACCAGGGAAACATCTGGGAGATTGATATAGTGGCCTGCTGGGGGCCAACCCTGGTCTCCACCGGGCTCACAAACATCCCGAGCGTCACCTGAGGGTCAGGCAATGCCCTGACCTGAGGCATTTTTTCCAGGGCCGCCAGGTAATATCGGAACAATGATTTAAGTCGAGGATTGCTCTCAGCAGCTATTTTCAGGTAATTGTCCAGCACATCTTGTGCATGGTTAACCTGGGGAACCGATAGCAGCAATATACTTACCAATGCCACTTTTATGATTTTGTTTAGACTAGTCATCTTTATGGTCATTATTAATTAATCTCTTAATTTTATTTTCCTGCCACATACTGTAAAGGACTGGGACGATGAAGATGGCGATCCCCTGAAACACCATGCCTCCCAAAGTAGGAATGGCCATGGGAACCATAATATCAGATCCCTTACCAGTAGAGGTCATTACCGGTATTAAGGCGATAAGAGCAACCGCCACGGTCATCATGGCAGGCCTAATTCTCTTGTTGCCAGCATGTAATACCGCTTGTCTTACCTCGGCAATATTTTTCGGTTTTTCTTCTTTAAACACTTGCATCAGAAATGTCCCCATAATCACTCCATTATCAGTTGCAATCCCGAACAGAGCGATGAACCCAACCCAAACCGCCACACTAAGGTTAACCGTATGCGCCTGAAATAAATCCCGCATATTTACTCCTGCAATAGAGAAATCCAGAAACCACCCTTGACCGTACAGCCAAATCAATATGAATCCCCCGGCGAAAGCCATGAAAACACCGGAAAAGACCATAGAACTGGTTTGAACATTCCCAAATTGGAAATAGAGAATCAGGAAAATAACCAAGAGTGAAATTGGGACCACCACAGCCAGTTTTTTGGCTGCCCTAATCTGATTTTCATAATTGCCAGTAAATCTGAAGTTTACTCCAGAAGGAACGATAAACTCACCAGCATCGATCCTTGCATTGATCAATCGCTCGGCTTCCTCCACCACATCAATTTCGGCGTATCCTTCTTGTTTATCAAATATCACGTAACCCACCAGGAAGGTGTCTTCACTCTTAATTGCCTGGGGACCTCTTCGATAAGTTACCTCTGCTAGCTCACCCAAAGGAATTTGCGCTCCTGTAGGGGTCGGTATCAAAACCTTTTTTACATCTTCAGGATTATCTCTAAATTCCCGGGCATACCTCACTCGCACAGGAAATCTTTCCCTGCCTTCTACCGTCGTTGTGAGTTTGATTCCCCCAATGGCTACCTCAATGTTTTCTTGAAAATCCGCAATGGTCAATCCGTATCGGGCGATCTCATCCCGGTTAATCTTGAATTCCAGGTAGGGCTTTCCCACGATCCTGTCAGCAAAAACTGAACTGGACTGAATGCTGGGGACCTGTTGAAGAATTTTTTCCAAATCCAGCCCCACTCTTTCAATAGTTTCCAGGTCGGGGCCGAAGACTTTTATGCCAATAGGCGCTCGCATACCGGTGGATACCATGATCAACCTCGTTTGGATTGGTTGCAATTTCGGAGCTGAAGTGACACCCGGAATGTTAGTGGATTTAACGATCTCTTTCCAGATATCGTGGGGTGAGTTAATGTTGTCCCTCCACTGTCGGATGTATACACCATTTTTTTCCGGTATCAAGCTTGATAAAGCGATTTCTCTAAAACCCTCGGTTTTTGGGTCGTAAGTAGCCCCATCGCTTAATAGATAAGCTCCCGATTCATCCACCTTAAACCTCATGCGATGGCCATTTTCATCCAAAGCATATTCCGGCTTGTACATGATGGTATTTTCGAACATGGAAATAGGAGCGGGATCCAGGGCCGAATTTACCCTGCCCCATTTTCCAACTACTGATTCAACCTCCGGTATGTTGGACACGAAGTAATCCAACTTTCTAATAACATCTATATTTTCTTCAACTCCGGAGTGTGACATCGTAGTTGGCATTAACAAAAAAGATCCTTCATCCAAAGGGGGCATAAATTCATTACCAACTCCTGGCAGGAGATTGCTCATCGATCTCCATCCTGTGGTTTGTCTTGTCTCCCAGCCAGCCTTTTGAAATCCATCGGCAGCAAAACCAAATATTTTGTCGAATCCCTGCCATGCGGTTATTGCGAATAGAACAACAATGATAGGTAATGACAAAAATTGCCATTTGTGACTCAGACACCATTGCAACAGGGTGGGGAAAAAGTGGACGATGCTCATCAATGAGGCGAGGACGATAGTTATGATGCCTGCCACAAAAAGAAGATTAACCAGGAAGCTGTTCTGAGCCCCAAGAGGAAGCCAGGCCTGGGTGAGAAAGTAGACCACGGTAAGTACGATTAGGGCAGTGTTGATGAGGTTGGTTAATTTCCCATTGCTGTACAAGTAATCCTCCAAAATGTTATTGGCTCCGAAACCAATCAGTGCCAGGGCTAGAAAGTTTTGATAAACGATTAGAATTAATACACCAAAAGCAATCAACACGGTGGACCATATTCTCTTCATCCGTTTTTTATCAAACTTTAAGGAGAATATGGTATGAGCCAGGGCAGGTACCACAATCAGCCCTAGTACTAGGGATGAAACCAATGCAAAGGTCTTGGTAAATGCCAGGGGCCGGAACAGCTTACCTTCTGCTGCTTCCATGGCAAAAACTGGCAAGAAACTTACGATCGTGGTCGCCAACGCCGTCATAACTGCCGAAGCTACTTCTACCGAAGCAGTGTAAATAACCTCCAACAATTTTTTACTTTTAATACCTTCGTTTTCGGGCATCTCCAGGTGCCGCACAATATTCTCGGAAAAAACAATGGCCACATCTACCATCACGCCAATGGCAATGGCTATTCCGGACAAAGCCACCACGTTAGCATCTACTCCGAAATACTTCATCACAATGAAAGTCATCAATACTGCAATGGGAAGTAAACTTGTTATGATGACCGAAGCCCTAATATTCAACACCAAGATGATCACAACTATAATACTGATCAGTATCTCATGTTCAAGGGCTTCCTCCAGTGTTCCCAGGGTTTCTTTAATGAGTCCCGACCGGTCATAGAAAGGCACAATTGTCACTTTCGAAACGGTTCCATCGGGCAAGACTTTAGATGGAAGTCCGGGAGAGATCTCTACGATCTTCTCCTTAATATTATTAATAACTTCTAACGGATTGGACCCGTACCTGGCAACCACCACAGCCCCGGTAGCTTCGGCGCCTTCTTTATCGAGACCACCCCTTCTGGTGGCCGGGCCGAAGTTCACAAAAGCGACATCTCTAATTCGGATAGGGGTATTATCATTTACGGCTACCACAGCTTTCTCCAGATCGGAGATACTTTCAATGTAACCCAGTCCCCTTACCAAATACTCCGCCCGGTTAAACTCCAGGGTTCTGGCTCCAACATCCAGGTTGCTCCTTCGAACCGCGCTCATTATTTGAGCTACGGTGACATTGTTTTGCCTCATAGCATCAGGATCGATATCAACCTGATACTCTTTGACAAAACCTCCTACAGCCGCAACTTCTGAAACCCCCTTCGCTGCAGTCAGAGAATATCCCACATAATAATCCTGAAGCGTTCTTAATTCCTGGGGATCCCAACCACCGGTATGTTTTCCGGTTTTGGGATCTCTTCCTTCAAGAGTGTACCAAAAAACCTGGCCTAAGGCTGTGGCATCGGGACCTAAAGCAGGTTGAACTTCAGAAGGTAAAGTTCCTGCAGGCAGAGAACTTAATTTTTCTAATATCCTGGACCTGCTCCAGTAAAAGTCAATGTCTTCTTCAAAGATGATGTATATGCTCGAAAGTCCGAAAATCGAGTTGCTTCTAATTGTCTGAACTCCCGGAACACCTAATAAGGCAGTGGTCAAAGGGTAGCTTATCTGGTCTTCAACATCCTGGGGCGAACGACCCATCCAAGTGGTATGGACAATTTGCTGATTTTCACCAATGTCGGGGATTGCATCTACCGGAACGGGGTCTCTTGGCCACCAGTCCATCTTCCAATTGAAAGGAGCTGTTGAGATACCCCACCCGATGAAAACAAGGACAATCAGGGTCGTTACCAGCTTATTCTCAAGGAAATATCTTATGGTTTTGTTTAGCATTTTCTAGATCCGTTTGATTGATTAATGACCTTGGGTCAAAGCAAATAGGTTCTAAAACAAGGCTCTTGTCCTTATTTTAGGCTTTGACAAAGTACTGGATCTAGATCAGGAAGGAATGAACCCTGATGTAAATCTCGGGCTCAAAGAGAGATGGCGGATTTTGGGTCAGCCAAGAACTCTCATTCTTTTTTTCGATATATAATTGAGGAATGAATAAATAAGCAATGAAATTAACCATGGTGGCAGGTCGGTCAAGGTTCAGAATTGTCTGCTGAAATCGGTAATCATCTTCCACCGAGAAGTGGTTGGTTATATCCTTACAACAATCAACTGGCATTTCCATCTCATCATCACACGAATCAACCTTGGCATAGAGAGAGACATTTCGTAGCATGTCTCCACAATAATGCTTGGAAATCGAAACTCCGGTTGTGGAAAGCAACAGAAGTAAAGCCAAACCAATATGTATTAATTTCTTCATGAACAATTCATGTCTCTTCCTCTCTTACGCAAAGTTTAGAAAATGGATTTGAAATACTGTTACGGAATCTTATGTTTTTCTTATAAAATTTTATTGTAGGCAACTATCAAACCAACACATCAATTCTGCTTTTTTGACCAACATTTTGAAATTGAGCTAATAAATCTGCTAAAAATTTATGGATCATCTCCCGAAATTGTATCTAAGTAATTGCTAAAAAAGAACGGCTTATCTGCCGGTTGATAGGAAAGCTCCCAATTGTTTTAAAAAGGCTTTAAACAAATCGAGAAGCTATATAGATTTACTGAATATCGATTTTCTATAATCTACTGACCTTGAAATGTTTAGATCAATTACCATACAGATATTCCTTATAAATTCCCGCCCCAGCCTGGTGAAACATCTAGATAAATCCCCCGTTCGCGCAATACCGAATCCAGGTACTTAGGTTCCACATCGTGATTTTTGGTGATCCGGGTATTACATCCACAATATGTACATAAGCTGGGATAGCTGGTGTATCGGAGAGCGGGAATATTGTACTTGCTGATTAGTTTTCCGTATCGGTACTTGGAATGATCCATTGGCCACCAGGTTTGGTGAACGGAGCAGAAATCATAGAGTTCCGACCCAATAACTATAACCAAAGTCATACTGGAGGATGACTTACGGAACCGCGGTCTTTTGATAAACCGCTATCATCCATTCTCTTTGGTACCGTAAATGCCTCTGTTCGAAACCAGCCTTGACCACCATTTCCTGGAAATCTGTAATGCTATGAACATAGGTCCGAAACGGATTGCCCCAGATTCGTTTGGCCAGTTCGCCAGTGGATTGCACCAATTTCACCCACCATGTATCTCGCGGTAAGACTACGGCATACAGGTTCTTTGTTTTGGCCAGTGACTTGGCCACCAAATCCTGCAAGCCCGGATAACAGCATATCACCTTATCCAGGGTCACCACATCAGCCATTTCTAATTGCTGCTCGGCCTCCACGAAATCACCGTAGTAATATTGGATCAGATTCTGTTTTCCTTGTGCCCGGGCCTCCTGCTTAGCAGCTTCCTGGTAAGCCCGTGAGGCTTCAACGCTGGTGACTTTGGAAAGTCCGTGGGGTAAAAGGTCCAAGTGCAGTGCGCCGACTCCCGATCCAATATCTAATAAATCAGACCCGCTTAAATTAACGTGAGTTCGACAATAAGGAATGATTAAAGAGCGAGAAAGAGTTGACCGGTGTCCTGGTAGTTCAATTTGATTGAGGGCTTTTTTTCGCAAAAGTTGTAAGCGATTAAAGCCGAGAAAAGGTTGGTAAGGAAATTAGTTGGGCTCCTGTGCCTGGAGTGTTCAATCTGGAAGATGTTTTTAAGTTGATCAATGATAGTCTCACAAATAGCCCTTTTACGGAGCATTATAGCATCCATGATGGGGGTTAAGGATGAGGACTTCATATTGCGTTTGAGTTTGGTTATCAGATGGACTCCGCGGAAGAACAGATTTTTAAAAAGTTCCTTACTGATGTAGCCTTTATCACCAAAGAGCTTTCCGAATAATTTCTTAATAAACCGTTCAATTTTAAGAGGCTTTCTGTCATCCACATTGCCCGGTGTGAGCATAAAATCGATGATTTCACCCGTATCAGCAGTGATAAGATGGAGCTTAAACCCGTAGAACCATCCGATGGAACAATGGCCTCTTTTAGCTAACCCTTCAAATACTTTATGGTTATGGATCCGTCTGTTATGACAGACCCTTAACGGAGTGCTGTCTATAAAACTTATACCTGTACACTGTCCAGTCCCTTGTGTTTTCAGATAAATAGCCATTGGCAGAAGACTTCCACTACAAAGTTCTACCATTCGGTTATAGCTTACCACATCAGGAAAGAAGGAGCGCAAGTGGCCACAAACGTATGTGTTGTAAAAGGTCTTGAAATTTCGATATCCTGAGATCTGGAACAAGACCTGTATAGTCATTACTTCGGATAAAGAAAGCTTACCAGGTTTGTTGCGCTTTTTACTTCCCAGCAATCTTTTTTCCAATTTTGGGACAAAATCCAGACAAAAATCGTCAATGGAACAAAAAATTTCAGTAATTTTAGTAGCAGTTAACATAGGCAGAAATATTAGTTATTTTGTTGATTGTCAATGACTTAATATACTAATTTTCTGCCTTTTTTCTATCAATAAACTACTCTATTTTATATCGAACTCACGTTAAATTAAACTGCCTTAACATCCCAATCAAGATCCGGGTTGATTTCTTAGGGCCGTTTTTGCGATACGCTCTAAGCTCTTTTTGAGCCATTTGAGTGTCAAATTGTCGATTATATTGACAACATTCCATTTGACTCAACCCAAAATATTAGAAGCTCCATTTGACTCTTAAGAAAAATGACCTGACCAAGGCCTTGAAATCTCCGCTTCTGTCATCATAAAACCCCTGGACCACCAAATCGAGGTCCAGGTTCTGCAAGGCATTTACCGTCAACGTGGGAAATACTACCAGGGCATTGGCCCCTGGATAGAATATCGTTGCCAAACTCCCAAAAACCAAAGGATTGAACTGATACGAGGCCTGAGCGAGCAGGTTGTAGCGGTAGGGAGAAAGCTCTTTCGCGGTTAATTGTCCCAACTGCAGATCTATTAATCCGCCGCCTACCGGATCAACCTCTGCACCGGTATTATGAAGTCCGGAGATGAGAATATATAGTGAGCTTTTGAATGAATAGTCCCATGAAAGTGATGTTACCAGAGCGTCGGTGCCGTTATCGTGTAGGTGCTGGAAATAGGTAATTTCCCCTTTGAACCCGGACGTTCTTATGTTTCCGGCCCACCCTGTACCGATTGCGAGGTCTCCACGGTGATAACCGCCGAGAAATTGGATATCGTATTTTGAAACGTTTATTTTCCATAAGCCGGCCGCGACAAAATTAGCGCTGGTATCCGCAGCATTTATGGCAAATTCGACCTGGGAGGCCGCCCCCGTGTACCGGGTTACCCGTAGCGCGTCAGAACCCGGACGCTCTTCATAGTCAAAATCAAGAAACGAGTAGGCGTTAAACAGGTCGTTAGGATTCCATACCAAGTTTTGCCCCCAATTAATCCGTTGGCGACCCAGGGTGACTTCCCAATCGTTCTTCAGCCATTCCAAATACAACCGGTCAATCATTGATTGAACCACCAGACCGTTTTCATCCACAATGGTCCAGGACAGATCGAAAAAGTCATTGTTCTCATCAATTAGCTGGCTGTACCGTGGAACAAGGCCCGGAAAGGTTTCAGCAAGTTTATTAACCGATTTTACCTGGTCACCAAAGAATATCCGATTGCGAAAATCAACAAAGCCGGAAAGATTAGGATTAGGGTACCATTTGAAATTCAGCCGATTATGTACCAGGTTATCCCACAAAGTGGAGTCCTCGAGAACGCTGGCGCTTACCGTATTCTTAAGGTAGCCCTTCATGATGAACTTTGGCTCTTGTGATTCGTCCACCTGGGCCGGGGAGATGACTGGCGGAAGTAAAAAGGTCAACATAAAAAGAACTGTTGCTGACGCTGACGTATTCGATGCTTTTTCCGGATTATCCATTTCACACCGGAAATATGACCTTTCTCGAACCCCACTAAGGTTCATTTGGTCTCATCGGAAATAATCTTCCCATCCTGCAGCATGACTACCCTGCGCGCCTTGTCAATAACCCGTTGATCATGGGTTGAGAATATGAAAGTAGCCTTCTCCTCCCGGTTCAAAGTGGCCATAATATCCAGCAAATTCGAAGTGGATTTTGAATCAAGGTTGGCCGTGGGCTCATCAGCAAGAATAAATTTGGGCTTTGAGGCAAGGGCCCTGGCCACAGCTACACGTTGCTGCTGACCACCCGAAAGTTCTGAAGGTCGCTGCCTTGCTTTTTCGGAGATTTGCATTTGCTCAAGCAGTTCCATTACCCGTTCCGTTCTCTTTTTCTTATCCTGTTTTTGAAGTAGCATGATGAATTCAACATTCTCAAAAGTGGTAAGAACAGGTATGAGATTGTATGCCTGAAAGACGAAACCGATATTATTTAGTCTGAAATCTATCAAATCCCCATCCTTCATTTTAGTAATATCGGTATTGGCAATCTTGACGGTACCTGTGGTCGGATGATCCAAGCCTCCGAGAACATTCAATAATGTAGTTTTTCCACACCCTGAAGGGCCTACTATTGCAGTGAATTCCCCTTCCTCAACGCTCAGATCAACCCCATTGAGTGCGTGAACCGGTACAACGGTTTCATTATAAGTTTTAGTGATGTTCGATGCCTTAATTATGCTCATTGTTCTGAATTTTATAATCCAAAAATTGTTTGTCTCAAATCTTATGTAATGCCTCCACAGGGTTTAATTTAACTGCTTTCCAGGCGGGATAAATAGCTCCGATAACTGCGGTGACAATTACCCCGATGGTGACTGTCATGTAGGCACTTCCTTCTACATAAGGATAAAGAATGGAAGAATATCCAAATGCCTCAAGTCCTTCGGAGTAGTTGGAAAGATCCACACCGACACTAGTATAGTAGGAGATTGTGAGCCATCCCGCCAATAGACCAAATGGGGCGCCGATTATACCCAGGTATATAGTTTCTAACAACACCATCATAAACACTCTTGTTTTTGTCATACCAACGGCCATCAACATCCCTAATTCTTTGAACCTTTCCAGAACAGCCATTAGCATAGTGTTCACGATTCCAAATACCAGCGCCAGCATGATGATTACAAGTAATACGTACAACATGCTACCATACATTTCTTGCATCAAAGCCAGTTCAGGGGCTATTTCTCTCCAGGTTTCAGCAAGGTCTGAATTCATGGTTGAATTGTATTTTTCGACAATAACAGCCTCCTCCACCAGGGGTTCTGTAACCACGGCTATCTCATGTATCTCGTTTCCGATCCCAAGAATATTCCAGAGGTCTTGCTGCCTAACAAAGGCGTATTGGCCGTTAATTGCTAGCGAAGAACTCTTTACAATTCCAACTATTCTAAACGCGGCGGCCGTGATATCCCCAGCGCCATCGTTAAAAGTAATTACCACTTTTGAACGCAGCTTGACCTTCAGGTTTTCTGCCAGCTTGCTACCCACTATAATTGGATTTCTCTTAATTCCTTGGAAATAAGCTCCTTCGGCTATCATGGAGTCAAGGTTGGTTACTATAGCCTCATGGATTGTATCAATCCCCCGTATTTGAACTCCGGTAGCCTTCTTGGGTGAGGCAATCATTCCATTGACCAATGTTCGGGAAGTAGCTCCACGAACTCCTTCCCATGATCTGATCTGATCAGCCTTTTCCAGCCCAGTGGAAATGAAATACTTAATCTCATTATCTTTTTTAAACTCGGGATGATGTACCTGGACATTGGACACGTCATTTTCGATAATGTTGGCCATGTAGCCCACCAGGAATCCGTTCATAAATCCGGTTCCAAATATAAGTGCCCAAATTCCAACCACAATGGACCCCATCACCACCAGACTTCTTCCCCGGCTTCTCCAAACGTTCAACCAGGCAATTTTGAGTATCATAATCTTATTTATTATATGTCCAAATTCTAAGTATTGACTTATTGGTTCCAACTGCTAACATCATCCTGCCCTCATTGCCTTTACCGGCTTCAATCGGGACAATTGCAACAATGGAAAAAAACTTAAGATCACCGCTATTACGAATATTGCCCAGGCTTGGGAATAAAAGATGTACGGATTCATAGTGAACTCCATTACCGGCTCAATGCCATATGACTCATACACGTCTGCCAGCCGGGTAGGTAATTGGATTGGGTTGGAATAGAAATACATTATAATCCCGGTACTAATTATGATTCCTGTTAAGACACCGATCAGCGACATTAATAGCATCTCGACGAAAACCGTGAATTGAAGTTTAACTCTCTTCATGCCAATGGAAAGCAAGACCCCAAATTCGTATCTTCTTTCGGCTGCCATCATCAGAAACGTCCCGAACATTCCAAATCCAATCACGATGTACAGTACCAATGTCATTTTTTGGGTACTTGCATGTTTTAATTTTACCATCTGGACAAGGTCGGGCATCATGGCCTCCCACTGAATAGGTTTCAGTGTTAGGTCGCCAATTAAATTGTCAACTGTTGTCATTACATTGTCCGTTTCATCAGAATCATGAAGAAGGAGAGCAATGCTTGTCAGCCTTTGATCCATTCTGTAAAACCATTGGGCCTCATTTACCGGCATACAGACAACCCGATTATTCTGTTCAGAGCTTGGGAATTTAACCACCCCTTTTATGGGGTACAAACCTACTGCATTGGAACCACGGAATCCCTGACCTATCAGTATCACGGAGTCACCAATATTGACGTTAAGATATTCCGCCAATCCGGATGAAATTAATACCGCTTTATCCGATGGTCCTAAATATTCCCCACCAATTAATTTGTCTTTGATGCCCGTGATAGAATTCTCCTTTTCGGGATCCACGCCAAAGATCATGCTTGGCCGGGTTTTTGAATCAAAGGCTGCCAAAGCAAAATATTCTATTCTCGGTACCGCAGCTTCCACTCCTTCAATTATGGAAAGATCATTAAGCAATGCCTCGGTGTAAGAAAGACTGTTATCAATGATTTTTTCTTCCCAATATCCATCCTGGTGAATCTGCAGATGTCCCGAATAAAACTTGACCGCATTGTCAACCATATGGTCCAGGGTCCCATGCTGCAATGACATCATCATACAGGCACAGAGCACCCCAAAAGCTATGGAGCTTATGGTTATAACGCTTCTCCTTTTATTCCGCCATATGTTACGCCATGCGAGCAGTAGCATCCAAGATTTATAATTGTTTTCAATTTGCTGATATAGATTTCCATTCTAATTTCTAAACTCATGCTTCCCTCATTGCCGCGACCGGTTTCAGTTTGAAAATGACCATCAGCGGATAAAATCCCAGAAACAAGGCCATGAAGAAAACTACATAAGCCTGGCTGTAGAACAGGGATGGTTCCAGTGAGAAAAAGTATGCCGGTTCAACGTTGAATGATTCAAAGGCTTCAGCAGCCGTTGCTTCAAGGTAAATGGGGTTATAGTAATAATAGGTCAGTATGGGAAGACTTATCCCCACCCCAACCAAAACGCCAATTGAGGACATCATTGCCATCTCAAGGAAAATAATCAGTTGCATAATTCTCCTTTTCATGCCAATGGACATCATAACCCCAAATTCATACATACGCTCTTGTGTCATCATCAAAAACGTACCGAACATACCAAAGCTTATGACCGCATAAAGGACGCATAACATCACCTTTCCGCTGATATTGTCAATTTCAATACCCTGTACCAGGTCGGGCATCATATCCTCCCACCCCATCACTTCTAGAGCCTCAAGATCAACCTGACCTTCTATTTCCTTCACAATTCTGTCAACATTCTTAGCCTCATCTACGACCAATGAAATACTGGTTAGTCTCTCCGAAACATCATAGAACCACTGTGCTTCATTCAAAGGCAGGTATACCGTCATATTATTCTGATCTGGGATGGGGAATTTCATGATCCCTTTTACAGGATACAATCCAGCCGCATTGGCTCCATGATATCCCTGGCTGATCAATACCACGGTATCTCCTATATCAACTCTGAGGTATTCTGCCAATCCTTCAGCCACCATTATTGCTTTCTCACCACCGTGAAGATATTCACCCCGAATAATCTTATCCTTAACCATGGTAAGCATATCTTCTTTTTCCGGATCTATGCCCAGTACAAATGATCCTTTGGTTTGCATTCCATAAGAGGCCAAGGCAAATGATTCTACTCTTGGAACGGCTACTTCCACTCCTTCCGTTGATTCAATCAATCGAAACAGATCCTGGTTGTTATCGAAGCTATTATCAATGATCTTTTCATCCCAGTATCCATTGTCATGGATCTGGATATATCCGGTATAAAACCGGGCGGCATTCTCAATCATCCGCTCATACGAGCCAAGCTGCATCGAGCGCATCACACATGCCAGGAGTACTGCGAAAGTGATAGAGCCGATGGTAATGAAACTTCTTCGTTTATTTCTCCAGATATTTCGCCAAGCGAGAGTTAAGAGCATAATTATCAATTAGTAACTAGTAATGAACAATTGTTAATTATTTGATTTTGTTTTAGGAAATTCCACCCATGGCTTCCTCGACATTGGCGTCGATTGATGTCCCACTTCTCAACACTTGTTTTTGACAGATTGTATTCCTTTTTTTCACTGCACAAATGCTTGTAAAGCCTTACCACTGGTAGGGCAAACAAGTACGAATTAGCAGCGATAACGTTGTTTTTCATATTTGACAAGATCTATTTTCCATTTATTGCACTCGTCAAACAATCGTTACCCATAGAAAGCAAAGAATCATTTTGTTCATTCCTAATTGTTCATTCTTAATTGTCATCTAACTCTTTTCATATTCTGAATGGAGAAAAAGTTTTCTTCCATCGGAACGTCGAACTCCATGCCCATGTATAGTATCACTGTTCTCTGCTTTGGATCATCGGCAGGTACCATGTCCAACCTGGTAGGGATGATCCGGCCCCCAATCTCCTTGATTTCGGATAAGTACATTGTATTTATCAGGAATTCGTCCTCGTCATAGTATCTGATCATCAGCTGCAGATAATCCTCTTGAGTAATATAGATCAAGATCCTACCCCAAACCACTGCAGCCTGCGGTTTTGGAATCATTTCAATAATGTAGGCTAGTCTGGATCCTATGACCGTATCTCCAATGAGGGTGTGGGTGTAATCCCTCACAATCGAGGATTCCTTGACCAGATCATCGTTGGTAAAATCTGAGCCCATCCAAGACTGCATCATCATGGACGGGGGAAGCTTTATTACACGATTGATGGAGGGTTGCCAATTCCATATTTCTTTTTCCCTTTTCAAAAAGGCCGCCCCTTTGTCACGGGCAGGTGAGGTAATAAGGATTATGCTGTGCTCTTTGCCCAAAGACCAGCCTTTCATTCTTATTTCCCGCGACCAATCGGGCCTTACGATTCTCATTATCATATCCGAAGTGCTGGAGTTCCCCTGCATCTTCCTATCAGCCATGGCGATGATTTCAGTAGCATCTTGAGCGTGACCAGAAAATATGGCGAAAAGCCAGAGAGCAGTTAATATTCTAGATACCATTTATGCAATATTTATTAACCAGATATTCTTCAATTTCATCCAGGGGATAGTCCTTACCTAATACCAAGGATTGGAGCCCAATCCCGTCTAGCAAGGCGGCAATCAACTTTGCTTCCTTCTCAGGATTTTGAATACCAATCTTTTGCAGCAGATCTTTAAATAGGGTGTAATAGAATTTCAGCTTATTGATGGCAGGTTCGTGAATAAACGGGAATTTTCCAACCTGCAAGGCCAAAGAGGTTATCAATTTCCAAAGATCCGCGTTATTTCTTATTTCACTAAATATGTACCGCAAAATGTTCTCCAGCATCTTCCGGGGGTTCTCGTCTTGCACTTGCCTTAGGACATCCAGTTCCTGGTTGTTCAGATAGGCGAACAAATCCCGCAGGATCTGTTCCTTGCTCTTGTAGTAATTGTAGATCAACCCCTTCGAAACTTCAGCCTTGGATGCCAACTCCCTTACCGAAGTCGAATCATACCCTTTGGTTCCAAACAACTCCAGGGCTGCCATGAGTATTTTTTGAGTGCTGGCCTCTCTGATTTCCTGAAACTGTTCTTTGGTCTTGGGGCTCATTTGTTTTGACTGACCGTTCGGTCAATGATAAATACGAAAAGCCACGACATTTGGGTTAGAAAAACCATTATTTTTTTGATAAGACGACCTTGTGTTATTTTGCCAACCCGTTGCAACCAAAATGAAACAATTGAATGCGTGTGTTTTTTGTAACATTATCCAGGGAACATCCGATGCTTACAAGATTTTTGAGGACCACAACAGCCTGGTTTTCCTGGACAAAAGGCCTTTATTTCCTGGCCATTGTCTACTAGTACCAAAGCAGCATGTTAAGGAGCTGACCAACCTGCCCTTTAGATTTACAAGATATGATTATTTCAATATTATTGCTATTACCCCTATGAGGGGGTCTGGGGGAGACTCATAACTTGTGGACAAGGTGGATAACTTTAAAAAGTCAACACCGACAGAGGCGAATTATCTGCCTGCCAGGGTAAGACCCATCGTGCGATTCAATCCTCTGTCGGTTACTTAAACAAGCATCATTTAGAAATTAGGAATATCCAGCGAAGGATAAGATCCATTATCAAGGGTTTGATCGTGTTTAAGTGTGTTGACCTGTTTTTTAATCAATAATAAAGTTATGAAGTATAAAGTATTTATTGGCGTAGATGTGTCTAAAGAGGTTCTGGATTTTGTAGTGATTGCTGAAGGCAAAAAGTTGTTCCACTTGCTGGTAAGTAACGATAAAAAAGGGATCAATCTGTTTTACAAAAGATTACTAAAAGAAGTAGAGACCGATCAGATCCACTGGTTATTATGTCTTGAGCATACGGGTATCTACTGTAACCCTTTATTGGAATTTGTGGTTGAAAAGAACATGGCAGTTTGGTTAGAAAACGCAGCAGTAATCAAAGCACACCATGCGTTGGAACGAGGTAAAAATGATGCTTTAGATGCCTTAAGAATTTCTGAGTATGCTTATGCTAAAAGGGATAAAGTAAGGCTGTGGGAAGCTCCCAGAGAGGTTGTCAATCAATTGAAATCTATGATCCGTCTCAGGAAAAGACTACTTACTTCCAAAAAGAGGCTACTTGATCCTCTACAGGAAGACAAGCAGTTTGGTAATAAACAATGGGCAAAGGAACATGATAAACTACTTCGACCTGTTATAGCCAAAATAGAAAAACAACTCAAAGAAGTGGAACAGAAAATCCAGCAGCTCATTGATGGGGACCATCATCTTAAACAACTTTATCAACTGATTACATCGGTAAGCAGAGTAGGGCAGATTGTAGCTATCAATACCCTGGTAGTCACTAACGAGTTTAAACAGATCACTGACCCAAAAAAGATGGCCTGTCATTGCGGAGTAGCCCCTTTCCAATACGATTCAGGGAAAACGATTCGCAGCAGGGCCAGAGTGTCACACAGGGCAGACAAGTCGATGAAAGTACTACTACACTTGGCGGCTATGTCAGCCATCTCTGGTAAAGGAGAATTAAGAGATTATTACCTAAGAAAAGTAGAGGAAGGCAAGAATAAAATGGCTGTACTTAATGCTGTAAGAAACAAAATCATCCACCGAGTATTTGCTTGTGTAAGAGAAAATAGGAAATATGAAAAAATTTATAAGCATGCCCTTGTTTAATCCTTAGAAATCGCCTGGCCTAATTCAACCTCTATTCCTAAATGCCCAAAGAATCTGTCGGGTGGTCAGGGAAGGGCTGGAGTGTGAGGGCACATTTGTTGCTATTAACAACAAGGTAAGTCAAAGTGTTGCCCATTTACATATTCATATAGTACCTCGAAACCAGGGCGATGGCCTGAAAGGGTTTTTCTGGCCCCGAACACCATACCGCGATCAAGCTCATGAGGAAGCGATAGCCCGGCAACTCATCAAGACTACCATCAAACTCAAGCTGACATAAACGTTCTGTTACGCCGCGTCATCTCCAGGAACCTTCTTGCCTAATTCCTGGTTTCGAACGGCAAACATCAACCGGTTGCCTGTTCCAGCATTTGGTCGTCTGATTCTTCCGATTCCACGATTGGCACTGGTAATGAACACAGTCTTCCTTATCATTCAATCAGCAGCCATTTCATTGCTTGGTCTTTATTCTTAAAGTACCTTAGCCTGAACCCTTCTACCAGTTCCTCATCCTCGTTCTTGACGGAATATTCCTGGTACAGTTCCTCGTTCACGATCATCGCGTATTTCTTAACTCCCATATCTATAATATCGGCCATGAAGAAGCGGGTAATCCAGCTTTGAGTATCAGTGGTCCTGGTGTACTTAAATTTTAAAGTATCGGCAATCATAAAATCAGGGTGCAACTCTTCTACCTTTTGTCGGATCACTTGAAATTCATCCTTTAATTCCTTCTCCGTCAATTCAGACGAGGTCTCGTTCCATTCCGTATACAAAAGGGACATTTCTTCCAGAAGATGAATAGTTGAGCACGGACTGTTATGTACGATCATGCATTTGTACAGTTTTCATTAATTTAAGCCATTAGTGCCTGCTAAGCAATTGAAGTCAATTTAGAATGGATTATTCAAAGGCAAAAAGCTACATCCTTGAGCGTTTGAACTTGGAATTGCCTGCTGAACTGTACTATCACTGTCTGGAGCACACCCTTGATGTTCATCGATCTGCCAAAAAACTAGCCGCCTTAGAAGCTGTCGATGGTGAGGATCTCATTCTGATTAAGACCTCGGCCCTTTTCCACGATTCCGGGTTCCTGAAATCTTATATCGACCATGAGCACTTCGGCGTCGGCATTGCTCAAACAGTTTTACCTGATTTCGATTACAATACCAGGCAGGTATCCGTGGTTTGTGGCATGATAAACGCCACTCGCATCCCTCAGACTCCGGCCACACATCTTGAACGTATTCTATGCGACGCGGACTTGGACTACCTGGGCAGATCCGACTACTATGAAATATCAGAAATGTTAAAACGCGAACTGGAGGCTCAACACAGAGTCAGCACGGAAGAGCAATGGAAAAGCCTTCAGGTAGGCTTTTTGGAGCAGCATCAGTATTTCACCGATTCGGCCATCGAGAGAAGGGACCTGGCCAAAAAGGAGCGACTGGCCGAACTTAAGGCAGCCCGCTAGCTACTTAAACCTTTGGTTTCATCACTGAAATGACCTCGGGATTGGGATCAAGGGCCTCAACAATTTCCTCATTCTTAGGATAAGGGACGCTAATCAATACATGCTTCATTGCTTCCAGCCTAGCCTTTGGCTTGGTATTAGCCAACAAAACGACCCACGGGCTCTCGGTCCAACTTGTTTCCGCGAACATTCGATCCTTATAGTAGGTGTATTTATCCCAAAGATTCTGCGCCTTCGAGTCAATTGGGCTTAATTGCCACCGCTTTAACGGGTTATTCTTAATAGACTCTAATCGCTTTTTTTGCTCTTTCTTATCAATGGAAAACCAGAATTTGATAATTTGAATGCCATCCTCGGTAAGCATTTTTTCAAATTCATTCACCTGCATAAGGAACTGGTCATACTGAGCATCCGAGCAGAAGCCATTTACGGGCTCCACAACCGCACGATTATACCAACTGCGATTAAAAAAAACAATCTCCCCGGGATTTGGTAGCTGACTGATGTAACGCTGGAAATACCATTGCCCCCTTTCCTTATCTGACGGTCTTGGCAGCGCAACCACTCGAATCGATCTAGGATTCAAGTGCTCAGTGAATCTACGGATAGCTCCTCCTTTTCCTGCAACGTCCCGGCCTTCAAAAATCAAAGCGATGCGTTTACCATTCTCTCTGACCCAGTTTTGAAGCTTCAACATTTCTATTTGAAAATCCTTCAGTTGGTCCTCATAACTCAACCTTCTTAAGGTTCTTTTCAGATTAATGTCGGGCTGGCGTAGCATTTCGGTGAGGCCTCGGCTACTATTTAATCTAGTCAAATCCTGGTCAGACAACTCAACTATTTGGTCCGGTTTATTCATCAATCGATTCTATAGAGGGAACGATGGAACCGGGTTACCGTGTTCGGGTCAGGATAAAGGCTGAGACCTTCACTTCCCTTGCCTTCATAATCAATCGTGGACAACACGTAACGGATGCTGTTCAGTCTAGCGCTTAATTTGTCATTGGCCTTTACAATCGTCCATGGACTGAAGGAAGTGTGAGTGCGGCTGAACATCTCCTCCTTGTATCGGGTATATCTATCCCATAGTTCCTGGGCCTTTGCATCCACGGGGCTCAGTTTCCACTGCTTGAGAAGGTTCGCCTCCCTGGACTTGAACCTTCTCTGCTGTTCTTCCTTTGAAATTGAAAACCAAAATTTTATAAGGTCAACCCCATCCTCATAGAGCATGTGCTCAAATTCAGGAACCTGCTGCATGAACTTCTTATATTCAGTTGGTGAGCAAAATCCCATCACGGGCTCCACAACCGCTCGGTTATACCAACTGCGGTCAAACACGACGATCTCACCTGGGTTTGGCAGCTCCTTAATATATCTTCGGAAATACCATTGGCCCGTTTCAATTTCCGAGGGTTTGCCCAAAGCAACAACTCGGAGGTGACGCGGGTTCAAATGCTCGGTGAATCTCCGAATGGAACCGCCCTTGCCGGCAGCGTCCCGGCCCTCAATGATTATTGCCAACCTTTTCTTCTCATTGGTAAGCCAGGTCTGCATTTTGACCAATTCAATCTGCAGCTGTACCAGTTCGTTCTCATAATCCACGATCGTTCGTACCCTATCGTATTTGTGGTTCTTTTTCGCCTTAAGGAGCTTTACCAGATCCCGGCTCGAGTTCAAAGTCTGCAATTCCTCTTTCTCTACCGGGCTCTTGGGACCAGCTGATTTAAGAGAAACCTCCGCAATTTCTTCCTTGGTTAGAGTCATTCCAAATCAGTCATGAATGTCTGAAAATAATAAAAATTCAGAGAATAATTGCAGATATTGATTGATTCTAAAGCGCCCATTACATACCTGTTTCCAGTCAATACTCTGACTGGAAAACAGAAATACGTCTAATCAGCCTGAGTCCGTTCGAAAATTATTAAAGGTGAATTACAGGCTCAAATAGACCAAGAGTTTTTACTTTTTTCCCATTGGCGCCCTGAGCCCCTTGTGGTCTATTCGATAGACCCAAAGGAGGACCCAACTATGAGCGACATGAAAGATGTTGACGTGCAGCTGGTTGGACAAATGTTCGTGTTTACAAACAGTTATCGTCCGCAAGGAAATGGTCAAAGGACACCATTTCGCTCCCAATCAAAAACAAAAAGTTCACGAGTCAGTGTTTCTGAAAATCTTCATCTGGTGGGAGGTTTGAATTTAGGATATGGCGGATCAAAGCTCCCAATCGCGAAAGGGCAATTAGTTGATTATCAGATATCTAACCTGGCCTTGGGTGGATTTTGGCCGGTATCTCTAGCAAATCTCCCCAAAAATTCCAAAATTTGATTTTCAATTAGCACTATAACCTGTTAACCTTAACCTTTTCATCATGAAATTAGTATCACATTTTGCCGGACCCTTGGGTTTGGTCATTTCACTTAGTTTAACGTGAGTTCGATATAAAATAGAGTAGTTTATTGATAGAAAAAAGGCAGAAAATTAGTATATTAAGTCATTGACAATCAACAAAATAACTAATATTTCTGCCTATGTTAACTGCTACTAAAATTACTGAAATTTTTTGTTCCATTGACGATTTTTGTCTGGATTTTGTCCCAAAATTGGAAAAAAGATTGCTGGGAAGTAAAAAGCGCAACAAACCTGGTAAGCTTTCTTTATCCGAAGTAATGACTATACAGGTCTTGTTCCAGATCTCAGGATATCGAAATTTCAAGACCTTTTACAACACATACGTTTGTGGCCACTTGCGCTCCTTCTTTCCTGATGTGGTAAGCTATAACCGAATGGTAGAACTTTGTAGTGGAAGTCTTCTGCCAATGGCTATTTATCTGAAAACACAAGGGACTGGACAGTGTACAGGTATAAGTTTTATAGACAGCACTCCGTTAAGGGTCTGTCATAACAGACGGATCCATAACCATAAAGTATTTGAAGGGTTAGCTAAAAGAGGCCATTGTTCCATCGGATGGTTCTACGGGTTTAAGCTCCATCTTATCACTGCTGATACGGGTGAAATCATCGATTTTATGCTCACACCGGGCAATGTGGATGACAGAAAGCCTCTTAAAATTGAACGGTTTATTAAGAAATTGTTCGGAAAGCTCTTTGGTGATAAAGGCTACATCAGTAAGGAACTTTTTAAAAATCTGTTCTTCCGCGGAGTCCATCTGATAACCAAACTCAAACGCAATATGAAGTCCTCATCCTTAACCCCCATCATGGATGCTATAATGCTCCGTAAAAGGGCTATTTGTGAGACTATCATTGATCAACTTAAAAACATCTTCCAGATTGAACACTCCAGGCACAGGAGCCCAACTAATTTCCTTACCAACCTTTTCTCGGCTTTAATCGCTTACAACTTTTGCGAAAAAAAGCCCTCAATCAAATTGAACTACCAGGACACCGGTCAACTCTTTCTCGCTCTTTAATCATTCCTTATTGTCGAACTCACGTTAGTTTATTGGTAAGCTGCGGTCCTCAGCCCAAAGAGCAGGCTGAATCGAGCGAAGAGGCAGTAGAAGAAGAAGTTGTAGAAGCTGCTGGCGAGGAAGCTGTACCTGAGGCCACGCTGGTGATCATGCACGAAGTAGCAGACTTCGATGCATGGAAGACTGCTTATGACGATCATAGGTCTATGCGCGAGGAAGCCGGGCTGATCGACTTTGGTGTGTTTCAGCAAGAAGGGAGCGCCAATATGGTAGCTGTAGGATTTGGCTGTACCGATATGGCCAAGGCCAAAGAATTCATGGCCTCGGAAGACCTAAAATCGGCCATGGAGAACGCTGGAGTTACGGGTGAACCTCAAGTAAATTTTATCAAAGCCGAGGTCGTAATTGAAGGGGAATCCCCGTCTAATGATTACCTCTCGGTTATTCATGAAGTATCTGACTATTCCGCATGGAAGACGGTCTTTGATGGTCACGAAGCGGCTCGCCAAGAATCCGGTCTTGTTCTTCGAGATTTGTCACGTAGTATGGATAACCCGAATGAGGTTTGGCTATTATTCGCGGTGACGGACCGCCCGGGGGCCGATGTGTTTATGAACGGCGAGGACCTGGCCAAGGCCATGGAGGAATCTGGAGTTGTTGGGGAACCCCAAGTCGCTTATTGGACGCAAGTAACTACCGAGCCGATGTAGATCGGGTAAGTTTTTCTTAAGGCCGGATAATTGTCCGGCTTTTTTTTTAAGGAAAGTGCTTTATTCCAAAATAGCCTTCAGTTCGTCTCCAATATTAATCTCGCCATCTGACAAGACTTTGGCGGTGATCCCACTGTGACCGCGCATGGCATTATAGGCCCCTTGGCCAATGGCATCTTCCATCCAGGAACAGGGATGGCAAATGCCGCTCATCTCCATAGTGACTGATCCTATCTTGAATTGTTTTTCCTTTAGGGACAACAGATTCAATCCCTTAATCGCCAGGTTTCGGCGGAAAATTGAGGGCGAGAGTTCATCCAGGCCCACGAATGACCTGATCACTTCCAGGTGCTCCCATTGGATTAGGGTAACCTGTCGTTTGCTATCTGCATTTCCACTAAAGCGGTCTCCCTCCAACCCGAGTCCAGTCAATGCCCGAACCGTTGCCAATTCTTTGATTGGCTGACCTTTCGCAGGTCGCACGCCTATCCAAACGACTTTTCCCTTTTGAGGAATAGCATTTAATATTTCCCGGATGGAGGATCTGCTCTTTACCTGGCCCACTGCTTAGCTATTTAATCGCTAATGTAATACTAATTAGCAAACAATCTTTGGGTCAATTTGGCCACTTACTTAACCCACTTGCAATCTGCATTCAGTTTAACTGATAGCGCAAATCCGGATCAAGAAACCCGGTCTTATGATCCCGGTGAATTCATTATCGCTGCGTTCCAGAACCAGATCAATCGATTCCAAATCATAGAGCTGAGTTAGTCGGTGCTTGGGGCATGGTTCCCTGGAGATGTAATTTGGTATGAATAGAATAGATGGTCTGCTTAGGAGGTATTTTATGAATCAGATCCAGCAGTGAACCGAAGAGGTCCCAAATGATCTGGTGACCAAATCTACCAGGGTCAAAATCTTTGTGGCTCAGGTAAGAATACCTACCAATCCAATTTTGCGCCATCATTCCACCAGGTCAGTCTGTACCTTCCTTCCCTTGGAGTCACTATTGGTAAGAACCGCAGTGAGATCATTTAGCTTCTTCACTTTCTGTCTGAAATCACCGGTTAGACTGTTTCTGAAACTTCTAAGATTCTCCAACAGCTCAGGAATTTCGTTAGGTAAAGCTTCCTCCAAGAATTCCCGAAATCGTTTGGCAAAGGATGGAGATTTACCATTTGTGGAAATCGCTATTTTCAGGTTGCCCTTAGTCACAATCGAACCCAGGTAAAAATCGCAAAGCGCAGGGGTGTCAGCTACGTTGGCTAACACATTTCGCGAATTAGCCTCGGCCTTGATTAAGAAATTCAATTGCTCATTGTTCGTGCAGATAAGGGTCAGATTCTTACCTATGAGATCATCTGTGATAAATGTTCTTTCGATTAGCCTTACTCTTGGATATCCGGCCGAAAGTTTCCTTACTTCAGGATCGAAATGGGGTGAAACAACCGTTATCGTTGCGTTGGGACTACTTTTGAGCAAGAAATTCAGCTTTTCAAGGGCCACCTCGCCTCCCCCAACAACGAGCGTATTGAGTTGCTCAATCTTCAAAAAAATAGGATACAATGTATTCTGCTGGCTAATCAATGTATTCTCCTCATCCATGTTGGTCAAATTTTCTAGTTCTTTCAATATCGATTAGTTCGTGATTAAATCTTGGGTGTAATTCTACTACATCACCGATCACGATCAGTGCCGGTGCCTTCAATTTATCCGCCTCTGCCCTGCGTGCGATATTGGAAACCTTCCCGGTGACTATTCTTTCATCAGGCAGAGATCCCTTTTGAATGATGGCAGCGGCGGTATCGCCCTTCCCAGCCTCCACAAAAATCTTTGTAATCTCGGCCAATCTTTTCATCCCCATCAGAATTACCACCGTGGCCGTGGACCGTGCTGCTAGTTGCAAATCGGTAGAGATACTACCATTGGTAGTTGTTCCGGTAATCACCCAGAAACTCTCGTTTAGGCCCCTTTTGGTGAGGGGTATTTCTTGAAGGGCTGGAACAGCAGCGACGCTCGATATCCCCGGAACAACCTGGGTCTCAATTCCAAAAGCTTGGGCGTGTTTGATTTCCTCGTGGCCTCGTCCAAAAACGAATGGGTCGCCGCCCTTTAAGCGGACTACATGTCCTCGAGTCAAAGCATGATGAACGATCATTTGATTGATCTGTTCTTGATCGTGACTATGCATGCCTGCTCTCTTGCCCACATAAATCTTCCCGGCTTTGGAAGGCGCATATTTCAACAACTCAATGCTAACCAACGCATCATACAATACCACATCGGCCTCGGCCAGAACCTTAAGGCCTTTGACGCTGATCAAGTCGGGGTCGCCAGGACCCGCCCCCACCAAGCTAAGCTTGGGATCCGATCGGTCGATAGAGTGATTCATAAAGATCTAAGCCTTGTAGTAATGATCTACGACTTGCTTGTCCATCGCCTTTTCGTTTATTTCAATCTGAAGTTGACGGTAATGCGTCACCTGGTCAATGAACTTTTGGGCATCTTCCAAATATGATTGCGCAAAATCCTGGTTGGGCTCATTCTGGTTCATCTGGTAGACATAGGACTCGAAGTCTGAAGCCAAAAAGAATTTACTTTCCTGCACGAACTTTTCTTCGAAGTCGCGAATTATTCCAGCCTGGGTGTTACAGCGATGGTCTTCGCTCAATAACAGAGCCTTGGCTCCGATCACCATGGCGGTATAACTGTTGTAGATCGAATCGGCGTAGATTCCTTCTTGAAGCCCTTCCCGGGCCAATTCGACTTTCTCCAGGGCCTCGTTAACAACGGTCCCTACAACATCCAGTGTAATTCCGGCACATTCACCAGTACCGATAACCGGCTTGAAATTCTTGTTCTGGCCCCAATCCATGTAATCCTCAGGGAGCAATCCATTAACGTCTGCCAGCGGCTTAAGCAACTGGTAAAAGTGCATTTTGCCCATCCGCTGGAAATACTGATTGAACAGTTCGCCATCAATGGCATTGTCGCCATAGTCGTTCAAGACATTCCTGAGAAGGTCGGGCGCCTTTTTGCTGGGTATTTTGATAACCTTCTCGGCCACAAATCCTTCACCATCAGGAGCAACTCCTCCACCCAGCACGGTTACCATCGCAGGGGCAACCAGAGCTCCATTTTTGATGGAACTTCCGTGGAAGCCTATATTGGCGCCCATGTGCTGCCCGCAGGAGTTCATGCAGCCGCTGATCTTAATCTTAATTCCAGATTCGAAGACCAGGTCCTCGAATTCCTCGGCAAGAACATTTTCAAGGCTTTTGGCAAGGCCGGTGCTGTTGGCAACGCCAAGGTTACAAGTATCGGTGCCAGGGCAGGCGGTGATGTCATGGATTGAGTCGAATCCGGGTTTAGCAAGGCCCAACTTCTGAAGTTGAGTATATACGAACGGCAAAGAATCTTCTTGGAAAAACTTCAGCAGCAGGCCCTGATTTACTGTAATCCGAATGTCATCCCCTCCGAAATCCTTAACCAAATGTGCCAGTTTTTGAGCATTTGAAAATGAAATGTCTCCCAAGGGGACTCTAAGGCTAATAGCATAGAAACCTGCTTGCTTTTGGTCAACCACATTGGTTTTCAACCATCGGTCGTATTGATCTTGATCCTTGATGGTAACTGCAGGAATTACATAATCCGAAGTTGGTAGAGGAACCGGCTCCCAGTAAGGATCTATTGGAAAGCTTTTTGACTTCAGAGCCTTACTTTCCTGCTTTACCAGAGCAAGTAGCTCGTCGATGCCAATTTTCTGAACCAGAAACTTTAATCTGGCTTTTTGTCTTTTTTCTCGTTCCCCGAAACGGTCAAAAACACGTATAACGCCCTCGGAAAATGGAATGATTTGATCCTCCTCCAAAAATTCATAGACCGTCTGGGCCACAAACGATTGTGCACCCAACCCACCGCCAACGACCACTTTAAAACCTCTTTTGATCTCCCCATTGATCTCCTTGGTTTTGGCGATAAATCCGATGTCATGAAAGTATGTGAAAGCGGAATCGGCTTCACTCGAGGAAAAGGCAACTTTGAACTTTCGACCCATATCCTGGCAAATGGGATTGCGGAGAAAATAGTGCGTGAAAGCATGGGCATAGGGCGTTACGTCAAAGGGTTCGGCAGGACTAATCCCTGCCTCCGCAGAAGCGGTAACGTTTCTGACCACGTTACCGCAGGCTTCACGTAATGTGACCCCCTCTTCTTCCAGGCGAGCCCATAATGCCGGTGAGTCCTTAAGCTTAACATAATGCAGTTGAATATCCTGGCGAGTAGTAAGATGAAGATTGCCAGTGGCATACTCGTCCGAAACTTCAGCAATTCTAATAAGCTGAGCAGCGGTCATCTTGCCGTATGGTAATTTGATGCGAATCATTTGGACGCCAAGTTGCCTTTGCCCATAAACGCCCCGGGTAAGACGAAAGTGCTTGAATTTATCCTCTGCAATATTGCCAGTCTGAAAGTCCTCAATCTTTTGATTGAGTTCTGTTATATCCTTTCTAGCTACTTGGCTAACGGAAGTTGAAATACTGTTATTCATCTAATCTTGTGTTTGGTCGATCATAAAAAAGCCCTCAAGGATTTCCAGGAGGGCTTTTTGTGCATTTTTAATTATCATAAATTCCACAAAGGATAGCCCGGTCCCGGCTGAATACAACAGGTACAACAGCAAGACATACAGCTTGCAAAAAACCGGTCAATGGAGGAAATACTCATGTTGCTAACAATAAAAAAGCCCTTCTAGTACTCTAGAAAGGCTTTTGGTATATTTTGTTTTATGTAAATTTATAAAAAGCTATATACTGAAAGCCTTTCCTGGTTCCCAGAACAACAGCAACAACATATGCTTAAAGCTTTCATTTAATATCCTGTTTTGAACAGATTGAACGACAAAGTTAAGAACTGGTTTATATTTCCTATGTTTTTTTTAAGAAATTTTATGGCCGGACTCATCCAAGGGGGGTGGTACGGCGACGACGCCCTTCTTTTGTTTTCAAATCCCTGGCCCTTTTTCCTTCCTACGTTCGCTCCAACTCCTTACGCAACCATAGTTATAAGTGCACCGATTCAATGATTGGGTCCGCGCAGGTATTGCCCATCTCAACAACAATTAGCTTACGCGCACTGCCTAATTTCTAAAAAAAAAGTCGAAGAAGATCAGGACCAGTTACAAAATCCAGAAGGACTATCATCAAATTATCGCTTAGAACGTATTTTAGCTCCGATTTCTGGCTGTGGTCATTTGATCCCAATTCCAAAACAATAATTGATGTAAATTAGTCAAGCTTCAGATGCCCATCAATAAATACTCATCTATATGGTCCATGTGTTGGATTTAGATTTTCAAGGGTTTCAAAATACCATAGCGGCATTTCTCATATCCACTAATGACGGCCCAGTATTGATTGAGACCGGCCCTCACTCCTGTCTGAACGCCTTAGGGCAAAAAGTAGAGGAACTAGGTTTTTCATTGAAAGACATTAAGGATGTTTTCCTGACGCATATTCACCTGGATCATGCGGGGGCGGCTTGGGCTTTGGCTGAACACGGCGCGACCGTTTATGTTCACCCTGAGGGAGCGCCTCATATGACAAATCCGTCCAAACTTTTGAATTCCGCCAAAAGAATCTATCAGGACCGAATGGACAGCTTATGGGGTGATCTGCAGCCAATTAACAGTTCTCAAGTGGTAGCAGTACAGGACGGTCAGCAATTCGGAATTGGTGAAATAGTCCTGAAGGCTATTTTCACACCCGGACATGCTAAACACCATATTGCCTGGAAATTCGAAGAAAGCATTTTTTGTGGTGATACTGCCGGGATCAAGATTGACCAAGGCCCGGTGATGGCACCCTGCCCTCCTCCAGACATTAATATTGAACACTGGATTTCCTCAATTGAGTTGATCCGAGTACAAAATCCCAAGTATTTGTTTCTGACTCATTTTGGCCGGGTCGCGTACGATGTTTCTCTCTTGAATGAACTGGGATCCTGTCTAATTCGCTGGAGTGAATGGATCAGGGAACACTGGAAAAACGGAAAATCAATTGAGGAAGTTACTCCGGTTTTCCAGGAATACGTGGACCAGGAGCTTGTTGATTTCGGATCGTCGAGGGCAGTAAGAGATAGGTACCAAATGGCCAATCCTGCATGGATGAGCGTCGGTGGCCTGTTTAGATATTGGACCAAACAAACCGGTACATAATACAATAAAAAGCATTAATTTCGCATGATAATTGTGGTGAGTCAATCGGGAAAGTAAACCTATCTCTCAAATGGAGTTCTATCACAGTTTCTTAAATGGGTGGCAAGTGGTGATGTGGGTCCTTGTACCAGTATCGGGGGCCTTTAGTGTGGTTATATTAATATTCCATGCGATAAAGGTTGCGTCTTTAAGTGGGCCCAAGGCCAAGTATGATTATATCAGCCAATGGGAGACAAAAACTTTACTGTTCTCGGTCATTGGAATTGCGGTGGGAGCGGTTGCCCTGCTGAATACCCTGAGACCGGAGACGGTTGCTCTGGCGCCAATGTGGTTTGTCGTTAGGTTGTTCATCACGCTCTGCATTGGAACATTGATCGGGTATGTTACCCATTTGGTGCTCAAATACACTTATCCTTCGCGACTCAATAAGAAGTTGCGCAGGCTTAGGTACAAACCTCGTTTGAATCCTAACTCCGGGCACATGATGAGACTTCTAAGCGAAGATGAGGAAGATGTCTATCTGGACGAGGGCATGCAAGCCGAAGAGAATATCTTTTCCGTGGATTATGATGTCTGGATCGACGAGGTTAATAGTGATATCAAAATAGAAAAATATCCCGGTCATTTACAGGCATATGAATGTGACCGCTGTGGTTTCCAAACGCTGAAACTAAGACGCGAGGAAATTACGAAGCAAGCCACCGAGACCGAAGAAGGTGAACTTATTAAGCATTACAAGTGCAGCTATTGCGGGAGGATCAAAAGAAGAACAAAAACTATTGCTCCGCTAAGTAGGACACCCGACACCTTCCAGCTGCCGGAAAAACTTACCTTCAAAGACGACTTGGATAGAATGGGAGGTGCCGTTGAAATGAGGATTATTGCTCCAAATGGTTCCGTCAAGTCTTTCGACTTTCCCAATATCGAGCAGGCTCGTAAATTCCTGGAAGAATACACTGAGGAAGAAGTCCAGGAGCTTTGAAGGTGGTTACAATATTGAAGCTGACCCTATTAATCATAGGACGGTAAATCGTTAGCAATGGGTACTAGGATTTGGGCGCTAATAACCTTTTTGGTAATTGCAATGGCTAGCGGTTACCATGAAGACCCGCAGCCGTTGATAGGAGTTGAGCTAGACCCGAATAAGATAATAGGATCATGGGATATCCAGAACTTTACCAGATCAGATTCCGTTCGGACTGAGTTATTCAAGAACGTAGTCCTGGAGTTTGATCCATCTCGTCAACTTTTTATCGCCCGTGGAAGTAAAACCTTTGAGGCTATTTGGTCCCTTAGGGCCCAAGACTTACTCCTCTCAATGGACGTTGCCGATACCATATTGCGGGAACTTTCAGGTGTCTACGTGTCCCAGGAGGAGCAAGACTCTCTTCAACTTAACCTTAGCAACAAGAATCCTAGAACTCCAGGGGTTTTGCAGCTAACTCGACATTAGTCCTGATCGCGCTGACGAAAGTCCAGCGCCCCGGAGTTGATGCAATATCTTTGGCCTGTGGGTTGAGGTCCATCTTCGAAGACATGGCCCAAATGACCATCGCAGGTTTCACACAGAACTTCGGTCCTTAGCATTCCCACTGATTTGTCTAATTCCTGAGATACACTGCCATCTACTGGCTTATTAAAGCTAGGCCAACCTGAACCTGAGCTGAACTTGTCTGCCGAGTCAAAAACGGCCGCACCGCAGGCCTTGCAATGGTACTTACCATCCTCGTGAAGATCATTGTAATTTCCCGTGAAAGCTCTTTCAGTTCCTTTTTCCCTTAGAATGTGATACTCCTCCGGCGTTAACTCCTTTTTCCATTCCTCTTCAGACTTATGTACTTTATCGGGCATAGACTTATGTGTTTTATCAGGCATAGTAGAAGTTTACGTTGTTTTAAGCTTTACGTTCAGTTTATCCGATGCACGCTCCTCTATAGCGTGGTTCACTCATTTGTTTTCGCAGCAGTTGAGTACCATCACTCAGCATTTTTCAAAACATCCCGCTACATTTGGTAGCTCAATTCAAATGAATTTAAGAAATTATCATAAAATAGTATTTGGTGATAAATTCTATAACAGAACAAACATGGATAATTCTCAAACTCAGACCAAGGACTCACTAGCGTCGATTACCCCGGACCAAGCGCTTGAACTCCTACAAAAGGGAAACCAACGGTTCGTCAGCGATCAAAAACTTAGCCGGGACTTATTGAAACAAGTTCATGATACGGCCGCCGGCCAATTCCCTTTTGCGGTAGTGCTGAGTTGCATCGATTCCAGAACCTCGTCAGAAATAATATTCGATCAGGGCATTGGGGACATTTTTAATGCAAGGGTGGCAGGGAATATTGTCAATCCTGACGTGCTCGGAAGCATAGAGTACGCTTGTAAAGTAGCTGGATCAAAACTGGTTGTGGTGCTGGGCCATACCGCCTGCGGAGCAGTCAAGGGAGCCGTGGATCAGGTCCAGTTAGGGAATATCACTCATTTGCTGGATCATATTCAACCGGCCGTGGGTCAAACTGCTACCGATGGCAATCGCTCTTCGAGCAACGCTCAATTTGTAAATGATGTGTCCGCTAAAAATGTCGAGCTCATGATGGCCCGGATCCGTCAAGAAAGTGACCTACTCTCGGTAATGCTCGCTGACCAGACCATAAAACTTGTCGGTGGTATGTACCATGTGGATTCGGGAAGAGTCGACTTCTTAGAGGATTGATTCTCTTTTAGCGGTCCTTGTGGGTGGTGAGATACTTATCTACTGAATAGTGTCCTGAGCCGTAAACAAAGAAAAACATTAGCAACAAGAGGATCAATACGGAAAGCGCCAATTCGCCTCCAGAATCAAAGCCTTGGGGGAGGTTCACGAAAATAACGGCCCCAATCAAAATGGGAATATTGAATGCGGAAGAGATCCGAGTGATCAATCCAAGGGTAATCAGGACTCCTCCAACTATATGAGTGGGGCCAATGAATGGTGCCACCAACTGACCCCACACACCTAATTCGCTATGTTGGAAGAGACTTACTAAAGCTTCCCGATTACTCAAAAAGTAAAAGCCCTTGAAGAGAAGCACCAAGCCGACAATTATTCGTACTACGGACAACCATTTTGGGTGGTGGGTATCTCCATATTGCTCCAGTCGTTGGATTAAATTCATAGCCGCATGAATTGCGATTCGGGGCAGAACATAGTGAACCCCGCCGATAAAGTCAAGTAAATCTTATAAATCAGTTCGTTACGGATGAGAAAGGGAAGCGATGATCGGAGCGACATATCCCAGACAGGACGAAAACTACCCCGGTGAGCTAAAAGGGTCTAAAAGAGTTGTTACAGATTCGCAGAATTCGCTTCTTCTTCCCTTTTTTTCTTTGCTTCCTCCTGCTCGTCCAGAACATCGCGTCGATGCCCCAGATTAATGCTACACCGGGCCGCTAGCGTGGATATTTTTTGATCGCTGATGTCGACTGGGCGCTCCTTGTAAATCTTCTGGTCGATGCAGTCGCGCAGCTCTTGGGACCGTTTCTTGAACTCATCAGCTTCAAGATCTCGATCCTCAAAAAAGACGAAAGCCGCACAGGTGGCCAATTGGTTCCGATAAGTAGCGTCTTTCCAATCCAAGACCGCAGACTTGTGCAAATCACCACCTTCGTACCAGGGCAAGCCGGTTTCGAACGTCTCCTCTACTGGCTCCGCCTCACGGTTGACGACGATCACCGCGCCGATCAAAATAACCATCACGACGATAATTCCACCAATTATTTTTTTGTTCATGGAAGGTATTTTGGTCAAAATTATGCCGAACCTTCTAAGTTTCCAAATGCACGAAAAGCTAATGCTTTGGAGCTACCCAGCCATCTCAAGTTTCATAGAGCTTTCAGCGTACGAAGCTGAATTCTGGGGATGACCTTTACCAAGGAATTTGACAATTGCATGCACCGTGCGCGGATCTTTTAGGATATGATTATGGCCCAGGTCGTTGGTCAGGAGAAATTGGTGATTGAGCAAATAAGGATCGATTGAATCAAGGTGACTGCTCGCGACCACCAGGTCGGAATGATCGTGCACCGATAGAATTCGATCCGCCCGCATGAGTCCGAATCGCGGGCCCAGATCCAAGCGATCAATTCCGACCCCGACCCTGGTTTCGATGAGACTGGTCATGCGTTTTACGACTTCCTCATTCACGCCGAGGGTGTGGGAAAAGACTTGAATTATCTCCCTCATGTTGGTCGGCATGCTGACTAATACGATGTTTTCTGCGCTGGTGGTATTATTTCTTGTTGAAAACTGGAAAGCCACTGCCGCGGCTCCAAAGGAGTGGGCGATAATTCGATTGAGTCCACCTGCCAATTCATAATTGTCCACAACCGCTTGAACTGCCTCACCGAATTCCACCAAGTTGGTTGTTCTTCCGGACGATTCACCGTGGGCCGGACCATCCATGGCCACCACTCTGAAACCTTGGGAAAGTAGAAGCGGAATAATGGAGGCGAAAGTGAAAGCCCTTGATTCCCATCCATGAACTAAAAGGACTCTAGGTCCGGATTCGCCCCAGCCGTAAAGCTTAATTCGTCCGTGTGGGGTAGTCAGAAAATACTGTCCGGCTGTTTGGAAGATCTCAGGAACCACCCTATTCCATGGCCTTGTATGGGGAGTAGAGAACATCCTGAGAGCAACCCTTGCAGCGCCATTGAGTGACATGGCGCTGAGGGCTCTCATAAGAATTCTTGCCCCTGCGATATAAAGACTTGTTGGCGCGTAGTAGGACCTGGTTGAATTTTCCGGTTTCATAGAGACTGTCGTACCTCGCGTAAGTTGGGTCGTTTTCATGGTCATTGATTTAATAGACCGATTGGTCTTTTTTTGCTCAAAAAATTTTAGAGTCTAAAATCTCGGTCGATCGTCTGCTTTATATGATCGAATACATCAGAGATGTATTTGTTATCTTGATAGGCTTTGGCCAGCATGACACCTCCCTCTACCATGGCGATGAATACGTGGGCCATTTTACGGCTGTTTACTTGCGGCTTGATCTGCTTATACCGTTTTCCGGTTTCAATCAACTTGATTACGGTCTCGCGCCAGATGTCAATGGCCTTAACGACGCGGGCCTTAAGCTCGGGATGAGTATCATCAGCCTCTATAGAGGTATTCAATATGGGACAACCCCCGGCTAGCTCAGGGTGAAAGTTAATGTTCTTGAAATACCCAAGTATTGCATGAAGCTTCCCAATAGCATCCTTCTCGGCCCTAATCTTATCACGATAGGAATCGAACAATACCTGGAGATTGTGATCAAATACCGCCAGGACTATTTGGTCCTTGCTATCAAAATTGCCGTAGATACCTCCTTTGGTCAGGCCGGTTACGTTCATAATATCGGCCATTGAGGTTCCGGCGAATCCCTTTTGGTTAAAAACGGGAGCAGATTGCTCGATAATATACCTTTTGGTTCTTTCTGACTTACTCAACACGTCCATAGGCGGTGTTTGGATACACGTATAGATGCAAAATAAACCGATTGATTTATTAATCGCAAGACTTTTTTCATTTTTTTAATCTTGACTGCTCGGCCAGGAATTTTTCAATAATTCTCTTTAGTACTTTTAGGTCATTTTTGAATTGGAAATCACTTTCAACATACGGGCTTGTCTCGCGGCCGGCCTGGGCCAAAGTGTTGGGAATTTTCTCATTAAAAACAGAGTAGCTTTTTCAATCGTCTGAACTGATGAATCTGGTCTCAATATTAACCCTTCACAAAAATTATAGGCCTCTGGCCTGTGTCATGTTGGCATGCACAGTAGGTTACGGTTCCAGCCCTAAAAAGCCACCGATTTGGCGGATGTTTACCGGAAAAGGTGGAGGACATAGCAAACTCCTATGCGGCCATAAGATTAAGGCTGGGTTCGCTTGAGCAGGAGATTCCCATAGGTAATCAAGAATATCAAATCAAAAATCCGAAATTGCACTGATGGAATTGGGTATGCCATATTAATTAGCTCGTTGCTTAGATTTATAAAGCATGCTGTCCTGATTCTCCTTCAGCGTCATAGCAAATTCCGGGCCTCTGTGGTAAACTGATCACGCATAATTGCTCGCTTCACAAGATATACTCCAATAGGGTCGCAAAACGTAAAGCCTATATTCTTGAAGGCCATAGAATCGGACGTGGAGCGAATTATTGAAGCCACTTCTGGATCGATCAACGTCGACAATCCTCTGGCAATATAAAGCTGGTTTGATGGGACTACCCCTCTCAGATCTGGATCTCTCGGCTGTAGCTAGTCTCGCCGGACTAGTCGTGGATGAGGTGACTTTAGACAATGGGGAAGAATACCCTTTGGTCGTAAGAATTGCGTTTGAGCAGTGACTAATGAGTACCATGCAACTGGGTTGATTAAGACCGATAGTTAATTAGAAAGAGGCAGATGGAAGCTGGCTTAAGTTTTAAACCAATTGCTAGTACTGCACAGGTATCTCCACCATGGTCTGATCCCATGCCAGAATCATTTTCGCCTTGTTTTCTCCTTCAGAATCAAATTGGATTGTAAATGCCTCAACCGTCGCTTCTATTTGCTTTGCATTCGCCGCCACCCGCAAAACATCATTGTCTTCTTTATAGCTATAGGCGCCCCAATAGTCAAGCTCCGAGTTGAATATCAAGGTCCATTCATCTTCGTTAGGTATGGAGAACAACGAATAAGTACCTGCCTTTAGAGTCTTTCCCCCAATTGTAACATCTTGGTAAACTTTCATCTCGGAGGCCTCGTTGGCGCCGGTCCTCCAGACTTGACCATAGGCCACCAATCCGCCAAAAACGTTCCTACCTTTTTTCTGTGGTCGACTATAGGTTACCCTTAAGATTGCTTTTTGGTCACCAGGCCGATCGTGGGCGAAATTGTCCGGTAGGTAAGCGATGTCCAATGGGCTTCGATCCAGCCCCCTAAAAGTCTGTGCGCCACATGTTTCAGCAACCACAAGGGCAGCCAGGGCAAGGAATATTAATATTTTCATAGGATTTAAAGATTTTACCGGTTTTCGAGAATCAATGTGCAAAGAGGCTCCGACTGTCGTCATAAGCTCGATTCATGGCATGCCATTATTGAACGAAATTACGGAAAATTGGGGTACTTTTTGTAACTTCATAGCCATGAAGCGGCTGCAACTTCTTGCTGCGATGATTCTTTTGATTTGGTATAGCGGCATTCTCTGGCATACCACAATACCCGCTCATGGCCATGAGGATCATCATCATCATCATCCCGGTGGACATCATCATGGGCTCCTATCCATTATCGTTGACCTGATTCATGATTTGCAACATGACCAACCGGGCTTGGACAAAAGTGAGTTGTTTGTCAAGACGAAATTCAGATTCACGCTCAAGAGATTTGACACGGCTAACTCCGACCTTCCACACTTTCAAAATAAGGATCCTCTTATTTTGCCAACCGAAGGTAGGAATCGCGAACATCGCGAACCCCAGCCCGGTTTTCTTGCTAACTTCTTAAGCTCCGACATTTCCTATCGGGGACCCCCGACAACCGCCTGATTCCCTTTTTCTTTCGAACACCTTAATCAGGAAAACAATGAAACACACCTTCATTCTAATTTTGATGGGGGCGCTAGCTTTGACCTTCTGTCAACCACAGCACTCTGAACACTCTCATAGTGGGCATACTCACACTAGCAGTGATGATAATGATGAACATTTTCACCAGGAACAATTTCGAACCGACTCGACCGGGAATGTAATCCATCATCACGATGAGGAATCAGGACATCAATAGGATTTGTACACTTGATTCCAATCAAATGTACCAGACAATTTATGTACTTCTCTTCATTATATGGTTTTGCGGCTGTACTTCAGGCCTAGACCAAGGTAATAAGGAGCACATTCATGAAACGCAGTGGGCTAAACGGACGGTTTGGGATGACCAGTTTGAGCTATACTTAGAACATGAACCCCTTGTCATAGATCGGATCTCCCAATTGGCCATTCACTTAACTCGACTGGAAGATCACAAACCCCTTGCGACCGGCCAGATCAAAGCCAAGATGGTACAAGGGGAACATGGGATTAGCAATACTGTGGAGATGACTTCTCCCGGGATCTTTCGAACCCGCTTAAAGCCCAATGCTTTGGGGTATCATCGGCTGATCCTGACCAACGAATCTCCTGCCGCATCTTTTGAAATAGTGTTGGACAGCGTTTATGTGCATGCGACTGAAAAGCTAGTTAATCTTCCTCAGCTCAATAATCAAGGTACCACTTTTACCAAGGAGCAATCCTGGGAAATGAATTTCCTCGTCGAACCGGCACAGCTACAATCACTTAACCCGATAATTCGGACTTCCGGAGTTATACTCCCGGTAGTGGAAGATGGTATCGCTATTGCTGCTAATGCGGCAGGATTCGTTCACTATCGTAATTTGAGATTAGTGCAAGGCGAAAGCGTGGGTCAAGGAGAATGGTTGGCGACAATAAAGGGAGATGAAATTTTAGGTGGTGTGGATGCTGAACGGAATCTGGCAGCCAGGTACGCTAGCACCAAAGCCAAACTGTCCCAGGCCAAGGCAAGCTTTAATCGGCACGTGGAGCTTTATGAGGCCAAAATCATACCCTTATCGGATTATGAAATGTCCCAGACGGAGTATCAGATAGCACTATCTGAGTATGAGGCGATTGCGAGCGGTTATCTGGACGGAGGTAAGAAGGTTCTGGCTCCCAGGAGCGGTTATATAAAGGAAATCCTGGCCGAACCCGGAGAGTATGTCAGGGTTGGTACGTCACTGCTTGAAATCAGCCAGAATAGAAAGTTGAGAATCCAGGTAGATCTACCTCAAAAGTACTACTCACAAATCGACAAGATCAAATCAATGAGCTTTCGGACCTCCTCTAACGATCAGCTATACACGTTGGAAGAGCTGGACGGCCATATGGTCTCCTACGGCAGAAACCTGGAGCAAACAGGTCCTTTGATTCTGCTCTATTTTGAGGTTGCAAATACTGGCCAGTTGTTATCAGGCTCCTTCATAGAGGCCTTTCTCAAAATAGGAGCTAACCAGGAAAAGCTAGCCATTCCGAATGAGGCTATAATGGAGGACTACGGTCGGCTTACCGTTTTTGTACAGACCCAAGGAGAGGAATATGAGCAACGGGAAATCCAGATAGGGCAATCTGATGGCAAAACCACTGAAGTAACTCAGGGCCTGGAGAACGGCGAAAGAGTAGTAAGCAAAGGAGCCTACCAGGTAAAAATGGCTTCTGTTTCAAAAACCATGGGACATAGCCACACCCACTAAAGCCTAGTTGTGCTTAACGCGTTAATTAAGTTCTCGCTATCAAATCGGTTCCTCGTCCTCATTCTGACGGTGGTGATCATGCTTAGCGGCCTTGTCGTTCTCCGAACTATAGATATTGATGTATTCCCCGACCTTACTGCTCCCACCGTTACGGTCATCACTGAGGCTCACGGGTTGGAGGCCGTGGAAGTCGAAAAGCTCATTACATTTCAGGTTGAAACCGCTCTGAATGGTTCGCCCCAGGTACGACGGATCAGATCAGCTTCAATGGCTGGTGTCTCTGTAGTGTGGGTGGAATTTGACTGGGGAACGGACATTTACAGAGCCCGTCAGGTCGTTTCTGAAAAACTCCCCCAAATCCAGGGCCGGCTTCCATCTGATGCGGAGGAACCACTGCTTGCGCCAATATCCTCAATAATGGGTGAAATCATGATCATTGGATTGAGTTCTGAGACTCTTACCCCCATGGAGCTAAATACTTTGGCAACTTGGGAAATAGTTCCGAGGCTAAAGACCATTTCGGGAGTCGCCAACGTTCTGGCCCTCGGCGGGGAACATAAGGAATACCAGGTCTTGGCGTCACCCCATAAGATGAAGTATTATGGCGTAACCTTGAAGGAACTTGCAGAAGCGACATTTGAGGCCAATCGAAATGCAGCCGGAGGAATCCTAAACCAGTACGGTAATCAGTATACCATTAAGAGTGAAGGAAGGGCGTACACCCTGCAGGATCTGGAGAATAGCCTGGTCAAAAAACTGAAAGGTGCTCCGATCCGAATACGCGATGTATCGCGGGTTGTTGTCGGAGCAGCAGACAAAATCGGGGATGGCTCGGTGAACGGACAACCGGCCGTGCTGCTTACGATTTTTAAGCAGCCCCAAATCAACACGCTTAAACTTACCGACAAGATTCTGTCGACCCTCCACTCCCTCAAGTTGACTCTTCCGTCCGGACTGGTAATCCACGATAACGTCCTGAGGCAAGCTGATTTTGTTCAGGCTTCTGTGAGGAACCTTCAGAAAACCCTGATGGAAGGTGCATTTTTCGTGAGTCTGATTTTGCTCCTGTTTCTCATGAACTGGAGAACGACTGTCATTTCGTTGGTGGCCATCCCAATTTCCCTGTTTGCTTCCATTTTAATTCTGGACATGCTGGATTACACGATCAACACCATGAGTCTGGGAGGAATGGCGATAGCAATCGGAGCATTAGTCGATGACGCTATTATTGATGTCGAAAACGTGTTCAAACGGCTGAGGCAAAACCACAGGAAAAACGAAAGAAAATCGATCTTCCTGGTGATTTTCGAGGCTTCTGTTGAGGTAAGGAGCTCAATAATTATTGCGACTCTCATAATAATCGTCTCGTTTATTCCTTTGTTCTTTTTGTCGGGTTTTGAGGGCAGGCTTTTGCAGCCACTAGGTATTGCATTCATTACTTCATTAATGGCTTCGCTAGTGGTAGCCCTGACTCTGACTCCGGTTCTGTGTAGTTTCCTTCTCACTGGCAACAAGATTCTGGATAAACGCCCTAAAGGAACTCTTCTAGAGAAATGGCTTCGATCTGGTTATCAGATACTCCTGACTCAAGCCTTAAGGGTTCCCGGGCGCATTGTAATCACGACCTTCCTTTTGTTGATCTTGAGTCTAATCGTATTGTCCCGATTGGGTCGCAGTTTCTTACCTGACTTCAATGAAGGGTCACTGGTAATCAATGTAGTTGGGCCGCCCAGCATGTCAATCTATGAAAGCAATAGGGTGGGCACCCAAATGGAAAAGAAACTAATGGCCTATCCGGAATTAGGACTAGTTGCAAGACGAACGGGGCGAGCCGAGACCGACGAGCATGTCATGGGAGTCAATTCGTCGGAATTAGATGCACCGTTTGTTTTAAACGGAAAGAGCAAGCACCAATTCCTTACCGAGATAAGGAAGGAGCTTAGCGCGGTATCCGGGGTGGACATTTCAATCGGACAGCCGGTTTCCCATCGAATCGATCATATGCTGTCCGGGACCCGGGCTAACGTAGTCATCAAAATATTTGGACCTGAACTAAATCAATTATACCAATTTGGAAATCAAATTAACCAGCTTATACAAAATGTTCCCGGGTTGGTTGATCTTCGTGTGGAGCAACAAATTGAAGTCCCACAATTACGGATCGAGCCGAATGCCAACCTGCTGGCCAAGTATGGTTTAACCAAAGGAGAATTGGGGGACTTTGTCCAGACGGCATTTCTTGGCCAAAGTGTTTCCCAGGTGTTTGAAGGACAGCGCAGCTTTGACCTGGTAGTGCGATTCGAGCCCGAATCCCGTGGCACTTTCCATGAAATTGCTTTAGCGCTGATTGACGCCCCGGAAAGCACCAAACTACCGCTGGAGCAACTGGCCCAGATTGAATCGGAAAGCACCCCGTTTTCGATAAGCCGTGAAAATGTTCAACGCAAGCTGGTAGTCTCTGGCAATGTGTCGGGTCGTGACCTCCGTGGAGTGGTAAGCGACATTCGATCCATTGTTGAACAGAGCCTGAAATTGCCGCCGGGGTACAGACTTGAATATGGCGGTCAGGTTGAAAGTGAGGAAAGGGCCACCGAAATTCTGCTTCTGGCCTCTATTCTGGCGATAGTGATAATATTTGTACTGCTATATTATGAGTTTAAGACCCTCCAGCTTGCTGTACTGGTCATGCTCAATCTTCCAATGGCCCTCATTGGAGGCATTTTGGCCGTATATTTCACATCAGGCATTATTTCTATCGCCTCCACCATTGGGTTTATCAGTCTATTCGGAATTGCGACCCGGAACGGCATCTTATTGGTAACTCGATACCAGAATTTTCGAAAGGCAGACTCGGAAGCGCTACCACTGATAATCGAGGGCTCTTTGGACAGGATCGTGCCCATTACAATGACTGCGTTGACCACGGCTCTTGCTCTGATCCCTCTCGTTGTTGCAGGAGGAGAACCTGGTAATGAGATCCAAAGTCCCATGGCCGCAGTAATCCTTGGTGGAATTCTGACCTCCTGGCTTCTGAATGTCCTTGTAATTCCTTGCGCCTACTACATATTTTATGACTATTTGTCAATTCCGGACAAGTCTCGTTTCGGGTAGCTGGGACGAATTGAACCCGGGCAATGGCCAGAAGAAGGTTCAAGATAATCAGCTGTTTCCAACCAGGTCGGCATCCTTTCAGCTTCTTTTTTGGTACCTCTGTGTCTCAACTTGCGTGTTTAGGCCTGCGTAAGTGAGCCAATTGGGATGGTTTCGAGGTAATATGCGATAGAAACCCCGCCACCCCAGTGAACTTGAGCTAGAACCAGAATGCTCAGACAAACATCCGGATCATCTCCAGCACATTAATAACGACCCAGGAACTGATTGATTCTTTGGTTATGCTAGCAAATAGTAATCACCACCGATTCCAACCCAGGTGTGAACAACCGTTCATTAGTTCACGAACCTAAAGTGCGCAATCAGGCCATTTATAATTAAGAATTGAGCCAGAATGTAAGTGAGCATTATCCAGTAGCGGTCAAACCAAAAGGGGGACTCAAATTGAGATACTGCGATCATCGAATCCGACACGAGGAATATCAGGGCCCCGGAATACACCAAAAGATAACTTAACCGGCTGGTCCTTCCGTTCCTGAGAAAAGCCAAAAAGACCATTCCCAGAAGTGAAAGAGCGTAAATAATTACCGGAATTAGTTTGTCCCCCAATTCCGGCTCAATTCTCAGCACCAAAAAAATCCCGTAGCCAAGCAGTAAAATCAGGATCAGGTACGAATGCCATTGACTAAAAATATCCCTTGCCGGCCCCACTAAGGCCCGACTATAAGCTACCATGTAGGACACCTGAGCGATCAAGAAAGATCCGAGTCCAAGAATAAAGAACGTGGGATCGAGCATAAGAAATACATCTCCAAACCAGGACATGATTAAGGCAACCATGGCCCCAGCAAGCGTGATGCGAATACTGTTGGCTCTATTGATCCATAGGAAAGCCAGCAAACATGGCATCAGAATGGGTTTGAACAGATATATTAAGGCCTCAACATGGTAAACTTCCCCGATAATCTCCCCAAGACCAATGAGCAAATAAGCTGAGGGTAGTAGCTTGTTCCAGTTCACAGCGAGCTCAGCGCTTTTTTCTCCTGAAATTGCGTTTGCCACTCATGGCCGGTCTTCCTCTTCTGGGAGGCCTTTTCCTGGGATCATAGGTCGGGCCAGGTCCCAATTTATCCGGAATTTTAGCCTTTGAAACCGGTTTGCCTAACAACTTCTCAATAAGACTGAATTGCTGTTGCTCCTCCTCGTTGATCAGCGTGAAGGCAGCGCCTGTCGATTCCGCGCGAGCTGTCCTGCCAATTCGGTGAATGTAGTCTTCCCCATCATTGGGCACATCGTAATTTATGATCAAATCGATATCCTCAATGTCAATGCCCCTGGAAAGAATGTCGGTGGCGACCAGGACATTCAACTCACGGTTCTTAAATTGGCCAAGAACCTTCTCCCTGGTAGTTTGATCCAGATCCGAATGAATCTCTTCTAGTTTGAAATCCATTTTTTTCAAACGCCGGCTTAATTCCTTGGCCTTTATTTTGGTGGAACAAAATACCAATACACTCTTCAAGTGTTTTGCTCTTAGTAAATGCTCCACTAGAGGTATTTTTTGAGCCTCAAATACTACAAAGGCCGCCTGTAGAATCTTGTCTGCCGGTTTTGAGATACCAATGTTTATCTCAGTAGGATTATGCAGCACTTTTTTGGCCAGGCCCCGAATCTTAGTCGGCATAGTTGCTGAGAACAGTAAATTCTGTCTTTTGGCCGGTAAATGAGAAAGGATCTTCATTATGTCATCATTAAACCCCATATCCAACATCCGATCGGCTTCATCCAGAACCAGGAATTCCAGATTGGCCACTTTTACATATTGTAGGTTCAAATGAGCAATAAACCTTCCCGGAGTGCAAACGACAACATCAGCGCCACCGGATAAAGCCGTCTTTTCCCGGATAAATGTGGAGCCGTCGCTTCCGCCATACACCGCCATGGAGCTTACATTGGTGAAGTAGGATAATCCTTCCAGATGCTGATCGATTTGCATGGCCAATTCGCGGGTAGGCACTATGATCAAGACCCTTATGTGATCGCCTCCGGGGGAGGACAGTATGCTATTAATAATTGGAAGTAGAAAAGCCGCGGTTTTGCCGGTACCTGTTTGAGCCGATCCCATAACGTCCAGGCCCTGCATAATCAAGGGAATTGCTTGCACCTGAATCGGGGTGGGCTGTTCAAAGCCGATTGCCCGAATACCCTCCAGCAAGGAGGGGTCTAATCCAAACTCAGAGAATCTATCCATCTAACCAGGGACATTCCTCTACATAAACTGTGTTGCACAGGTTCGATCCCGCATGACCGCGCAGTAACTACAAATAATCTCGGAAATCAAACCTTCGCCACTACAGTATCATCCTTGATGCTCAGAATCTCAATTACGTTAGACCTGATACGATCTGCCAGCGAATCAGTAGGTAAGTCATTAACATCCCTGCCAAATGGATCCTCAATCTCCTCCGCGATCAATTCAATACTAACCAGAATATAAAATAGTAGGAAGACTATAGCCACCGTCCAATAATGAAATTCGGCCGCGATCCCAAGTGGAAGCGTGATCACAAAGGTGAAAATAAATTTCTTAATGAACATATTATAGGAATAGGGAATCGGAGTGTTCTTAATCCGTTCACAAGCTCCCAGAATGTCTACAAAGGCCTTAAAACATCTCCTCAGGACTGATCAATCCTTCCTTGTGGAGCCGATTCAGTCGGTGATATAGCAAAGTGGAAATGACATTGGGCTTATGATCGCTATTTTTTATTTTTTCCAGAATTCCGCTTCCCGGATCCTGCATTTCCTCCAAGACAAAGTTCTTCCTTAGATGCTCCTTGGTGGCAAAGACGAAATTGCTGATCATACAACCAAAAAAATCCCGATTTTCATAATCCTCAGGTGGTAGAAATGCATTCATTTTCTGTGCCAGTGCCCGGCTATTATTCACCAATTCACCCCACTTGACTCGGCCTTCCCACCATCTATCGTATGCTGAATTGGTCCTGAAGACTAAAAACAGCCCGAGTATTATCCCCAAAATGGAGTGAACCACAATAGTGCTCTCATATTCGAAGTGGAAGATGTCCACGATGATGATTACCAATACCAAAGTGTAGGAACTCATAAACAAGAGCATTGGGAACAATACTCTCATCATATAACGGCTGTAATTATGGAAAATCAGCCCTATCCAATCTTTAGGATTATACTGGATCATAAAATGCGCTGAGAAAGTTGAGTGTAAAATAACAACGTTTACACGAACGATCAAACAGCAATCCAAAAAGCTGATTTGCTCCGGCCTCAAATCGTCCAACAAATGCACCATTTGAGCCGTCTTTTGCCCTTTCAGCTATGATAAGGGTATGGGGCTGTGGAAATCAACTAAGTCAGCATACGTTTTTGTCCCAATCATTACCATTTAAAAAAAAACCATTGGCGCAGGGACTACTACAGTCCATAAAGAACCTGCAAATCTAAATGATCATGTCCCCAGCTGAAATCTGGGAGGCTTTTGTGCCTTCCAATTCAGTACCCTAGGGTCATGACATTCTGGCGTATGGTCTGCCTTTGGTGGACATTTCAAACACCTCGCGAGATTAGAAAAAAATTCTTTATAATTTAGGATATGGGGAACCCAATTAGGATTTACCTTCGATCCTGACTAAGCAGGAGGCATTCATTTGAATGCACTAAACCATTCAAGCAGGCAATAAAGGGTTATGCGCATAGACCAATCCCTAATTGAGGAACACAACCGGGACCTGAATGCTATACATAAAAATCAGCTTGAGGGCTTGACCGAAAGATTGAGTCCCCAAGATCACGAGGTTGAGGATATTATTGAAACTCTACGGGAATTCCAGGTCGCTATTCCAAGCTGGGCGTTGGGAACAGGTGGCACCCGATTCGGTCGTTTTCCAGAAGGTGGAGAGCCCCGAGATCTCGAAGAAAAGCTTCTGGATATCGGATTGCTTCATGCTATTAACCGGTCATCTGGAGCAATTTCTCTCCATATTCCCTGGGACATTCCTCAGGATTCGGACGGCATAATACAACTGGCAACTGAACTTGGAGTGGTCTTTGATGCGGTCAATTCCAATACGTTTCAAGACCAGCTCAAGCAGCCATTCTCCTACAAATTTGGCTCTCTAAGCCATACAGAAAGGTCGGTGCGCGAACAGGCCGTCAATCACAACATTGAGGTCATACATTATGGAGAACAACTAGGTTCCGAGGCCTTGACCGTATGGCTGTCCGATGGTTCCTGTTTTCCAGGACAGCAGGATTTCAGAAAAGCCTATTTGCACACGCTTGATTCACTTCAGGCCATTTACGAAGCTCTGCCAAATCATTGGAAATTGCTGGTAGAATACAAGCCCTTCGAACCAAATTTTTATTCTACAGTCATTCCCGACTGGGGAACCTCGGTGATGCTCACTAAATCCCTGGGCGAACAGGCGTTAACCTTAGTAGATCTGGGACATCATTTACCCAATACCAATATCGAGCAGGTAGTTGCCATGGTTCGATTGCAAGGCAAATTGGGAGGTTTTCATTTCAACGATTCTAAATTTGCGGACGACGATTTGACCGTAGGCAGCATAAAACCCTATCAGCTGTTCTTAATTTTTAATGAATTGGTGGATGTTGTAACCAAGAAGGAATCTATGGCCTGGATGATAGACGCCAGCCATAGTCAAAAAGACCCGTTAGAAGATCTGATCCAGTCAGTTGAAGCCATTCTTATTGCGCTGGCCAGGTCCCTGATCGTGAATAACGAGGCCCTGGGCACGGCGCAAGAATCAAATGACCCTGTTTTGGCCCAGGAGGTGTTGCAAGACGCGTTTTTGACCGACGTTCGACCCCTTTTGGCGGAAGCAAGATACCGGGATGGCGGAGCTCTTGAGCCTTTACATCTTTACAGAACACTGAAGGTCAGAAAAAAGTTAACTGAAGAGAGGGGAACTAAAACCTCTGCAACCGGATTGTAATCGACCTTATGACCAAGAAAGCTCTAATTAAACGCTTGGATTCGATAAATGAATTCGAACGTGAGCCCGTTCCCCAAAACAGATTGCGGGGTTTAGGAAGTTTCATTGGAATGTATGCCGGAGAGCACACCGCCGGAACAGAGTTTGTCATCGGGCCTTTGTTCGTAGCTCATGGCGCTACAGCTTTCGACCTTGTGGTGGGGCTACTGGTGGGCAATCTCCTGGCGATATTAAGTTGGGGTCTTCTATGCTCGCCCATCGCCGTGAAATCCCGTTTGACCCTATATTACCATTTGGAGAAAATTTGCGGTTCGCGGCTGGTCAAGATCTACAATGTGGTCAACGGGGTCATGTTTTGTTTTCTGGCAGGGTCCATGATCGCAGTATCAGCAACTGCGGTAGGAATTCCGTTTGACTTAACTATGCCCTCGCTCACCGATATGCTGCCCAACAGCATTGGGTGGGTAATAACAGTTTTTGTTCTGGGTAGCCTGACAACCGTAGTAGCTATGTTCGGTTATCACTGGGTGTCCCGTTTTGCCAATGTCGCCGCCCCATGGATGATCCTCATCTTCCTGGCGGCTGCCGTGGCTGTATTACCGGAAATTGGGGTCACCTCGTGGTCCGATTTCTGGCCGATTGCCAACCAGAGGATTTGGAATGGGCTTCCTTTGGAAGGTCAGAGTAAATTTACGTTTTGGCATATTATGTTTTTTGCCTGGTTTGTCAATATGGCGATGCACGCCGGCATGTCTGACCTTTCAATTTTCCGATATGCACGCAAATGGCAGTATGGATTCGCCTCTTCCACCGGCATGTTTCTGGGGCACTACCTTGCCTGGCTGGCGTCTGGAATTTTATACGCCCTTTTCCTTATTGAATCTGACAACTCAATGGAATTCGCCCCGGGGGTCATTGCATTTAGAGCCGCCGGGATCGCCGGCGCGGTTTGTGTAGTGATTGCCGGATGGACCACCGCCAACCCAACGATCTATAGAGCCGGCCTGGCTTTTCAATCCGCAGTTCCTAATTGGAAGACTTGGAAAGCCACCTTATTGACTGGGTTATTGACCACACTGGCAGCTTGTTTTCCTGCTATAGTTATGAAATTGTTAAGCTTCGTGGCGATTTACGGCTTTATATTGATGCCTATGGGTGCGGTTATTTTTGTAGATTTCTATTTAATCAAAAGATTTGGAATGCAGCCTTTCTACGCGGAAAAAACCGGGACAAATTTTAACTGGGCCGCAGCCCTTGCATGGTTTCTAACTTTGCTAGGAGGAGTGTTAGCCAATCAATTCCTGGGATTGGAAGAGTTCTTCATAGGCCTTCCTGGGTGGTTTTTGGCGGCGGCCATTTATTTGATAGCCAGCAAGGTTTATCAAGGGAAAGTGAGCCAATTGCAATGAAAGGACTGGTAAGAGTGCTCTCGTTTTTCGGATTGGGGTTGACCATAATTCCGTCAACCATGGTTATTGCCGGTAGCATGGATCTCGAGACCAATAAGAATCTCATGGCTATTGGAATGTTAATTTGGTTTGCTGCTGCACCATTCTGGATCAACAAAAAAAAGTCCACTGGTAAAAGCACGAATTGATATATTAGGTCGGTTTTTTGTCCGGTTCAGTTATTGACGTATTTTGTTTCCATTAAGCTTAGGTTTAAACGAATCGCTCATAATTCCGGATACTGAAGTTTTAGAAATTGTATTTTTCACCCACAAAATAACTATCCGATGCAAGATGCAGACCCAAGTTTCCAATTTGTAGATTATCTATGGAAGCAAGAAGTAGAAGAATCACTTAAAGGGAATGAGGTTGACCTTCTCATTTACAGGTCAAATTTGTTAGGAGCGGATTTGAGACTTACTAATTACGGCGGGGGTAATACTAGCTGCAAGACCATCGAAAAAGATCCACTGACAGATGAGCAAACGCAAGTTATGTGGGTCAAGGGCTCAGGGGGAGACCTGGGCACTCTAAGTAAGGCAGGGTTGGCCGGCTTGTACATGGACCGGCTTAACAGCTTAAAGAAAATCTATAAAGGTCTTGAGCATGAGGATGAGATGGTTGAATTATACAACTACTGCATTTTCGATCTGAGCTCGAAAGCCCCATCCATAGACACAGCATTGCACGCTTTCCTGCCTTTCAAACACATAGATCATTTGCACCCCGATGCTGCCATTGCCATTGCCGCAGCCAAGGACAGCGAAAGAATTACTAAGGATTTATTTGAAGGTGAACTAGCCTGGGTTCCTTGGCAACGGCCAGGGTTTGACCTTGGTTTACAATTGGAGAAAGCAGTGGTTGGCACTCCGGGAGTCCGAGGAATCGTGTTAGGGGGTCATGGCTTGTTTACCTGGGGTGATACTTCCTACGAGAGTTACCTTAATTCCCTGGAAGTAGTCGAGAAAGCCTCGATCTACCTACAGGAGAACTATGGAAAGAGCAGGCCGGTTTTTGGAGGGAATATGGTCAACGCTCTGAGGCAGGAAAAGCGAATGAACCAAGCCGCCAAACTGGCCCCGATCCTCCGAGGATTGTGCTCCAGCCACTCCCAGATGATCGGACATTTCACCGATGACGAAAGAATTCTGGAATTTGCGGGGAGCAATGACCTGGACAGGTTGGCGCCCTTGGGAACCAGTTGTCCAGACCATTTTCTTAGAACCAAAATAAGACCATTGGTTCTCAATATTGATCCTGACGAGGACTTAAGGGATCACGATAAAATGGCACAGGCTTTGCAAGGTCAATTAGATGATTACCGGAAATCCTATGCAGAATATTATGGCCAGCACAAGCACCCGAACAGTCCTGAAATACGGGATCCAAACCCGGTAGTCATCCTGTGGCCCGGTATCGGCATGTTTACCTTTGCCAAGAACAAGCAAACCGCCAGGGTGGCCAGTGAATTCTATATTAATGCAGTCAATGTGATAAAGGGGTCCGAGGCCGTTTCTGAGTACGTTTCCTTGCCTCCTCAGGAGGCCTTCGATATTGAGTATTGGCTGTTGGAAGAGGCTAAGCTTAAAAGAATGCCCACCGAGAAGAGCCTATCAAGGAAAATTGCCTTGGTCACCGGTAGCGGAGGAGGAATAGGGAAAGCTGTGGCCAAAAAAATGATCGAAAACGGGGCGTGCCTAGTCATAAGTGACTTTGACAAGGATCGGCTTGAGGCAACGGTTGAGGAGTTTACGGAACTGTTTGGGCCCGATTCCTTTGTTGCCCATTTCCTTGATGTCACTAACCCATCGGAAATAGACGACGCATATAAGATGGCCTGTCTGAATTTCGGTGGGGTTGATATTATAGTGAACAACGCAGGCATCTCTATTTCGAATCCGGTCACTAATTACACTGAAACCGAATGGGATAGTCTTTACGACACCCTGGTCAAGGGTCAATTTCTGGTAAGCAGAGCTGGGATCGAGATCATGAGAAAACAAGGCCGAGGTGGGGATATCGTCAATATCGTCAGCAAGAACGCCTTGGTTGCAGGACCCGACAATTCGGGGTATGGCTCAGCAAAGGCAGCCCAACTGCACATGTCGCGGCTTCTGGCCGCAGAATTGGGAAAAGATAAGATCCGCGTGAATTGTATCAACCCGGACGCTGTAATTCTTGACAGCAAAATTTGGGCTGGGGCCTGGGCCGAGGATAGGTCGAGAGCTCATGGAGTACCCGTAGAAAAACTGCCAGAGTTTTATGCCAACCGGACCTTGCTCAACGAAGTGATCTATCCTGATGACATTGCTGAAGGAGTTCTAGTATTGGTCAACGGCTCGCTTCCAAAAAGCACCGGTAATTCCATAAATATTGATGGCGGGATTGCAGCCGCTTTCTTGCGCTAGCCTTGGATACACCATCTGAATCTGTATTAGGTGCGCTTTGGTGGAAACAAGCGAACCGGCACCAGAAAAGGTTATAAGAATTCTTGTCAATCCTTAATAATAACTAGATTAACGTGGCAACCTGATAATACATGACATGAATCTCAAACTATTAATGATCACGGCGCTTTTTGGGGGCATGGCATCCGGTATGGCGATAGGCCAAACCCCTGATGAAAAGCCGATATTCAATGGAAAAGATTTGAAGGGATGGGACGTTGCGGGCGAGATCGAAGCGGTGGTAGAAGGGGGTGCCATTGTCCTTCGAACCAAACCGGGTTCCGATGGTGGATGGCTGGTAAACCGGAATTCCTACGGCAATTTTGAATTGTCGATCGATTTCCGGCTCCAACCCAACAGCAGCAGCGGGGTGGCTTTTCGCTACGACGATCGATTGGTCGGGGATCCTGCTTTAACCGGCTATGTAGTCAATCTTGATCACGATCAGGATCAACAAAATCCAACCGGCTCTCTTTATAATGTAGCACGCGCACAATGGCTAAACAGTCTCAACCTCGAGGGATGGAAAAATCTGCGGATAACCGCCCACAAGGACCATCTTCAGATACATATAAATGACACACTGGTTTCAGAAACCCACTCGCGAAGAGCAATTAACGGAAAAATTGCCCTGCAAGGACCTGTAAGTAACGGAAGCGCAGAAGTCCGATTCAAAAACCTAAGACTTGAACCTCGGCCCTCCACGGTTTACCTGGGTCCCCAAGTTGAAGACTACCTTAGGTCCTCTGAAGCACCTCTGCGGTCCCTGTTTGACGGACGGACTCTCACTCAATGGCATCCTAAGGGTAATGGGACTTGGGAGGTTCGGGAAGGGGCTATCTACGGTCAAGCCGGTTCGGAGAACGCCTGGTTGGTGAGCGACTCTCTCTATCAGAACTTTTATTTGCGATTAAAATTCAAGATAGCCAAAGAGGAAAACAGTGGGGTCTTTATTCGCACTGATCCTGGGGCTGGCAATATCGGAACAGAAACCGGGTTGGAGTGCAATATCTATGATCACAATGGATTTGGCCATGCCTATTCCACAGGATCGATAGTGACCCATGCCCGAGCCTGGAGCAACCTGGTAGATTATGACGACTGGAATAACATGGAGATTTTCGCCTTGAACGATCAGGTAACCTTGTACGTGAATGGTACCAAATCAAGTGAACGTCATTTTGAACAAGGTTGGAACAGGCCCGGAACTATATGCTTTCAAGCGGGTCCACGGGTTTTTACTGACAACGGTGCGTCGGAAGTATGGTTCAAGGACATCGAGATCAAAAATATTGACTGAATTCGGAGTTCCGACTCGTGCAATCCATTTGCACCGATCAAAAATTGAAGACCGATGGCGGTAATGGAGCTCTTCACCTCACAGGGCTGCTCGAGCTGCCCGCCAGCTGACCAGTTGGTATCTGATATCATGCAAGAAGCGCGGCAAACCGGTCAAAACATCTTTGCACTATCTTTCCATATAGATTATTGGGATCGCTTTGGGTGGAAGGATCCATACAGCCATGCCACCAACACGGATCGACAAAAGGCCTATTCCCAAGTTTTCAACGGCTCTACAATCTATACCCCTCAGATGATCATAAACGGCAAAGTTCATTTCTCTGGATCTAATCGATCTGCGACGAGTCAGGAGATAAAAGAGGCGCTTGGTCAAAAGGTGCGAAACGGAATTGAGTTGATGGCGCGATGCATAGAACGAAGACTTATTCAGGTTTCATATAAAATCGCCGGTGCATTGCCGGCAAAATCGGTACTTAACTTGGCACTCGTAGAAAGCGGATTGACAACCTCGGTAAAACGGGGCGAGAACGCAGGTAGAACACTGTATAACGACAACGTGGTTCGCGTATTCCATTCCGAAAAAGTCTCAGATACAGTTGGACTAGCCAAGATTACGGTGCCCTTCGACGTCGACCCTAAGCAATCTATAGTGATCGCATACCTACAGAGCTCTGATTACAAGACTATTTACGGGGCCAGCAAGAAAGCCGTAACTCCGTAGCTGGGTTCTTGCCCAACCAATTGGCAAGTAAATACCTGCTATCACTTTGTATTGATAATGGTTTTTACCTCCTTTTCCTTGATTTTGTTTTTGGCCACCAGAATTTTTTTTTGCCAAAAATGATGCGGAAGACGTCCTCGGAAATGTTATGCGGACCATGAAAACGATGTACACTATATTAGCAGATGGTTAATTGTCGAAAGTCATGATGGTCAACAAACATTACTGGGTCCAATAGTGGACGAAATTGTTATAAATTTGCTCTCACAGCAACATCCATAGTTCATAAATCATGAAAAGAAGAGATTTTGTAAAGGCCAGCCTCGCTTCAGCATCGCTGCCTTTGATCACTATCCAAACCGCTGATCTTACTCCCGGGTCCCCCATGGCTGGGAAGGAGTTTAACTTGCTGTACGCGCCCCATTTTGGGATGTTCAAAGCAAGCGCTGGCGCTGATTCAGTTGATCAACTGCAATTTATGTATGACCAAGGTTTCCGGGCTATGGAAGACAATGGTATGAAAGGCCGGGACGTTCAGGAGCAGCAAAGGATCGCCCAGAAAATGGAACAGCTGGGAATGAGAATGGGAGTATTTGTGGCTCACAAGATTTATTGGCAAGAACCGAATTTGACCAACGGAGATCCGGATAAAAGGGGAGAATTTCTCAAACACATCAGTGATTCGGTCGAAGTGGCTAAAAGAGTAAATGCCAAGTGGATGACCGTGGTTCCAGGGCATGTGGACCTGAAGCTTGAAATGGGATACCAAACGGCAAATTTAGTAGAATCCTTGCGCAAGGCTTGTGATATACTTGAACCTCATGGTTTGGTTATGGTTCTCGAACCTCTCAATTGGCTCGCCAACCATCCGGGTCAGTTCCTATCTAAGGTACCCCAGGCTTTCGAAATATGCCGAGCCGTTGACAGCCCTTCTTGTAAGATTCTTTTCGACATTTATCATCAGCAAATAACCGAGGGGAACATCATTCCAAACATCGACCTGGCATGGGAAGAAATCGGATATTTCCAAGTGGGTGATAATCCCGGTCGCAAGGAGCCCACTACCGGTGAAATCAACTACCTGAAGATATTTGAACATATCCACAGCAAGGGCTTTGCAGATATCCTGGGGATGGAGCATGGCAATTCACAACCCGGAGTTGAAGGTGAGAAGGCTGTTATCGCTGCTTATCGTAAAGTGGACAGTTTCAAGGTATAAGGCCTCGAAGGGTGCTCAACCCTGCACCTTAATTTAACAGCTGGTAGTCTGATATGTCTAAATCCTTAACTGGCCTGTGAACCTTGTGATTGAGAAAATCCAGATTCATTTTGCCTGCATTCCACGAGGAGTGGATCGCTAGAGCAGCTCCGAGGGCTGCTGCCCCGGTAATTGAGCTGGAGATAAGAATTTTGTCTTTCAGTCTGGATGCAAGCAGGTTCATAAAGACCTCGTTTCTGACAAAGCCCCCGGCGACGAAAACCCTTTGGACATCAGTCTCTCCTACCGCCAAATCCAATGACGTACCTTGAAGTGACACCAGGTCCAGCATCAATTGATGATAGGCCTCTTCGTAAGACTCGAACAGGTTGAGATCCGCAGATTGGTCAAACGCATCAGGAAAGGGTCCGGTTCCCGTCATAGTCAGTGGCAGAAACTTCCGCTGTTGCGGTTTGTCTTCAAGCAGTCGGGCAATTAGCGCTGGATCAAATCTCACCCCCCGGTGGTAGTTTGAGGTCTTATGAAAATGGCGCATTAACCTGGTTTGCTGGTGGTCGTACTCATTCCCAAGGAACAAGCGCGACGCCTTTATGGGGTCGCCAGCGTGGCTGATATAATTCAGGCAATCCTTTTGCAATGCCACCGGGTTGATCGGGGTTGGATCAAATGGATTTAGGGTTATACTCCAGGTTCCAGTGGAAATAAGGGCAAAGGGGGCATCAGAAGCCAAAAGATAAGGAACCAGAGCTGAAGAGCTGTCGTGCATACCGATTCCCATCAGAAGTCGGGAGCCTTCAACGGTAATCGGTTGAACCTGATTTGCCTCGAAAATAGGCGGAAGCAAGCGTGCTATACCTTCATTATATACCCAGCCGTGGTAGTCCCACTGAAGGAAATCCCATAGATAGGTGTGGCAGCCGATGCTGGTAATTTCAGACTTAGGTTCATTTGAAAAGACGAAATTGCAATATTGCGGAAGATGAAGCGAGGTTTGGATCTCTGCAAAAAGATCTGGCTTATTCCTTTTAAGCCAGTAGAGCAGGAGACCCGAATTGAGCATTCCCATTGGGGGCGATGCGGTGATCACCGAGATCTCAATTCTAGGTCCATACTTATCGTAAAAATCCTTTAGCAGTGCCTCTGGATAGGGTTTTTGATAACTGTACAAAGGGCCGGCAATATTTCCCTGGGAATCTAAGTTCACAAAACTCGCCCCGTACGCACTAAAATTCAGAGCCCTTATGGCCCACTTGGCTTGTTTCATAACTTCAGCCATAGAATCTCTCATCCAATTTGTGAGAGTATTTACATCTTCACAAGGCTCCCCGTCTTCATCTGCGATTTGGGGTAATTGTATCTCTTCCTTATAAACAACCGCGTAAGACTGATCAAAAAGAATTAGCTTCTTGTTGGTCTTTCCTATGTCAAATATGGCTATGACTTTTTCCATTGCGACAAAGTATTGGCTTACCCATCCGATCCATCTCTAGATACCGATAGAAAAAGCGATCTTACGGTTTTAATTCTGGCCCCTCTTTGATGAAGCTCCTGGAACTGGTTCCTTTCCGGCCGCAACCTGGATTAAATATATTAGGGTTTTTATACCCACAAAAAGAATCGATAAAATCTTTCCATGAAGTTTGACATTCAAAAGCCTCTGTTGGTTCATTTTTTTTTTATGCAAATTAAGATTCAATTTCCACCTGTATAGTCGACAGCGGCATGCAACAGCAATTCTACGCCTTGCGGCAATTTAAGCTACAAATTTCCCCCGGACGGATAATTTCTCCTTCCGAACCCGGGCCATATTCTGTGCAATCACTTTGGCCGTAACCTTATGGGATCCTACAAAACAGATGTGGCGATCATTGGAGGCGGCCTGGCCGGAATCGTAACCACCCTCGAATTGATCGATCAAGGGAAGGAAGTCCTGGTGATTCGACCGTGATAACAAAGATCGATTTGGAGGGCTGGCCGGAGAAAGTTTTGGAGGGATCTTTTTTGCCGACAGCCCGATTCAAAGGCGGATGGGGATCCGTGACAGCATTGACCTGGCACTTAGTGATTGGCATTCTTTTGCAGAATTCGATCCTAATGCTGACTGGCCCCGCCAATGGGCTGAACATTACGTGAATCAGAGTACTCCACAGGTTTATGCCTGGTTAAAAAAGGCCGGTATTAAGTTTTTTTCGGTGGTCCATTGGGTTGAAAGAGGGCTTCTGAAACCCGGTAATTCAGTGCCTCGTTTTCATATGGTTTGGGGCACCGGGCAAGGCTTGGTTGCCACACTGGTCGGCAACCTCGAAAATCATGAAAACCGTAAGCTCCTCACCCTGCTGTTCAATCATAAGGTATCCCGGATAAGCCATGCTGATGGCGTGGTCACCGGGTTTTCCGGAATAAACGAGAAGGATGGCGAAGAATTCGAAGTCGAGGCTGATGTAGTTGCAGTGGCCTCCGGTGGGGTTTGTGGAAACATTCCCAGGATCAAGCAGAATTGGTACAAGCCATGGGGCAGTCCTCCGGAAACCATTCTCAATGGATCGCACGAATTTGCAATGGGGGATATCCATGATCTGGTTGAAGACTTAAACGGAAACGTCACCCACGGCGAGAATCTGTGGAACTACGCTGCCGGAGTTCATCATCATCGGCCCCGACGACCCAATCATGGTTTGAGCCTGATCCCTCCTCGGTCGGCATTGTGGTTAGACAGTCAAGGTCGGAGATTTGGCCCTATGCCCCTTGTGTCAAGTTTTGATACCCGATTCCTGGTAGAACAAATTTGCCAGCAGGAGCATAAATACTCCTGGCAGCTGCTGAACTATAAAATTGCTGTCAGGGAGATGGCCATATCCGGTTCTGAGTTCAACCAGGCGATAAGAGATAAGAATCTGTTTAAATTCTTGTCGTCCGTACTTTTTGGCAACAAAAAACTGGTAGACGAGCTCATCGATCAGAACCAGGACTTTGTGGTTACCAATTCCATCCCGGAGTTGGTTGAAAAGATGAATCAACTAGCCGGTCAAAACCTGGTACAAACCGAATTGGTACAAAAATCTGTGCAGGCCTATGACGCTCAGGTAGGCAGGGGTAAGAGGTTTTTCAATGACGAACAGCTCAGAAGGATTGCCCATGTGCGGCAATACCGTGGGGATCGGCTCAGGACTGCTAAATTTAAAAAGATCGATGATGCCAGGGCGTACCCTTTGGTGGCCATAAGGGAATTTATTATCTCTCGGAAAAGTTTGGGCGGCATTCAGACAGATCTGCACTGCCAGGTCCTGGGTCAGGATGATAAGCCGATTTCCGGACTTTACGCAGTTGGTGAGGCCGCTGGCTTTGGAGGCGGAGGCATGCACGGACGCCGGGCATTGGAGGGAACGTTTCTTGGTGGTTGTGTGCTAACCGGACGAATGGCAGCAGCAGCGATAACTGGCAAACCGTTATGATGTGAAAAAGACTGGCGCGTTCCTTGCGATATATGCCCTTGAGCAAATTGGGGTGAGATACACCTTCGGAATTCCTGGTGTCCATAATACCGAACTATATGATGAATTAGGAAAATCCACTCAAATTCATCCGATACTGGTAACTCACGAGGGTTCGGGGGCTTTTATGGCGGATGCAGTTTCCAGGGTGTCGGATTCGATTGGCACTTTGGTCATAGTTCCGGCGGCGGGTACGACCCACGCGATGAGCGGAATAGCGGAAGCCTTCCTGGATGGAATCCCCATGTTAATTATTTCGGGCGGGGTCAGAAGAGACACCGGTCGGCACTACCAACTGCACCAGATTGACCAGGGAAGACTCCTAGACGGGATTATAAAGAAATTCTACCGGTTGGAAAAACACCGCGATGTGATACCGGCTATCTATGAAGCATATCTTGCTGCCATCACCGGAGAGCCTGGGCCGGTATTCGTAGAAATTCCCGTCGAATTACAGCTATTTCAGGGGGAGATCGATGTCCTAACTCCATTCGGGCAACAGGCACCTCCTGGGACTTTGGATAAAATCCTGTTGAACACTGCGGTGGATTTGCTTACCTCTGCCGGGAAACCGGCCATTTTCGTCGGTTGGGGGGCCGTTGATGCCAGTCAAGAGACCATCGAATTGGCTCAGCTCCTGAACGCCCCGGTGGCCACCACTCTACAAGGCAAGAGTGCCTTCCCAGCCCGGCATCCACTTCATACCGGTGTCGGCTTCGGTCCATCTGCCGTGCCAGCAGCTGAAAACGCATTCTCTGGTATCGACTGCCTTTTGGCCATAGGAGTTCGGTTCTCAGAATTAGCTACGGGCAGCTACGGGATCACCGTCCCGGAAAACCTGATTCATGTCGACATCAATCCCGAAGTTTTCAACCGGAATTATCCCGCTAAAGTGGCTATTGAGGGAGACGCTCGGAATGTTTTGAGCCGAATTGTGCAGGAGCTCAAGGCCTCCAATTTTGAACCGGCTGCCGAAAACCCCGATCGGAACATTGAAAGAGACAAGCTTAACTACTTGCAGGAATGGAAAGTAAAACCGAATCCGTATCTTGTTTCCCCTGGACTTTTCTTTCAAACCCTAAAAGATAAAGTTGATGACCGGGCAATCATGGTTGTCGATGACGGAAAACATACTTTCCTGGCATCCGAGTTGTTTGCGGTGGATCATCCTCGTCATTTTATTTCGCCCACTGACTTTAACTGCATGGGCTATTGTGTTCCAGCAGCTATCGGAGCCAAACTCGGAAATCCCGACAAGCAGGTTGTGGGAATCGTGGGCGACGGGGCCTTCATGATGACCGGTATGGAGTTGATAATGGCCGTCACTCATGGACTAGGTATCATGATCTTCGTATTTCACGACGGTGAACTGGGACAGATCTCACAATTCCAGAAAATTCCCCTGAACCGCAAAACGGCCACGATAATTGGAGATCTGAATGTAGCGGGCGTTGCCCAGGCCACGGGAGCGGAATTCCTGTCCATGGAAAATGACAGCCATATCAACGAGATTATTGCTCAGACGATCACGTTCTCCGAACAAGGCCAGCCGGTGGTGGTTGATGTAAAAATCGACTATTCTAAAAAAACCCGTATGACTAAGGGAGTGGTTAAGACCAACCTAGCCAGGTTTCCTTTGATTGAAAAAATTCGCTTCATATCAAGGGCGATGAAAAGGCACGTGCTGGGATAACCCGGCCATTTCGGAAACCCTGCTTCCTTGGATGCTAATCCCGCCGGATTGACATATGTGAACTTGTCCAACCCACCTAAACTTCAGGCAAAAATACCCGGCACAGCTTTGGCCACAGCCTCCCCCAGTGTCTTGTGATCCCCGGGTTCAAAATGAATTCCGTCCAAATCGCTGCAAACTATATGGTCCGCAGCGTTCAAAAAATGGCACTTTTGTTGCTTTGCAACCTCCCTATAATAGGCTCCTAACCGTTCAGATTTTGAGCGTCCACCTTCGAACATTTCAGCGTACTCGGTCAATTTGCCCAATGGGGGTGGAGCAATAACAAGCACCTGGGGAGCGCTGAGGTCCGGTCCGCATTCGCTTCGTTTTATAATTGCGATCAACATATTGATTCCTTTAGCAATATCAGAAGCCTGAAGGCTAAATCTTTTTTTTAGATTGTTAACCCCTAGAGCAAGAACAACCAGGTCTATGGGGCAATGAGTCAGTAGGCAGGGCATTAAATAGGTCATACCATTCCGCCCCGGTTCCAAAGGATCATCTTGAACCGTTGTCCTGCCATTTAGGCCCTCATCTATGACATCGTATTCCTGCCCGAGGTTCCGGCGCATAGTCCAGGTCCATCTTATTTCTCTTGAATAGCGTTCTCTGGTTATGGGCGTAAAGCCCCAGGTGTTAGAGTCACCGAAGCAAATGATTGTTCTCATCTTGGAATTTTTTGGGTTTACATAAATCGAAATCCTGGAATTCAGGCCTATGAGCCAGCGCTACGGATTAAATTGAGTAACTTTTTGTTCCCAACCAAACCAGTTATCTTAATTCTAGACAACTTGTTATTAACTAACGTGAGTTCGATATAAAATAGAGTAGTTTATTGATAGAAAAAAGGCAGAAAATTAGTATATTAAGTCATTGACAATCAACAAAATAACTAATATTTCTGCCTATGTTAACTGCTACTAAAATTACTGAAATTTTTTGTTCCATTGACGATTTTTGTCTGGATTTTGTCCCAAAATTGGAAAAAAGATTGCTGGGAAGTAAAAAGCGCAACAAACCTGGTAAGCTTTCTTTATCCGAAGTAATGACTATACAGGTCTTGTTCCAGATCTCAGGATATCGAAATTTCAAGACCTTTTACAACACATACGTTTGTGGCCACTTGCGCTCCTTCTTTCCTGATGTGGTAAGCTATAACCGAATGGTAGAACTTTGTAGTGGAAGTCTTCTGCCAATGGCTATTTATCTGAAAACACAAGGGACTGGACAGTGTACAGGTATAAGTTTTATAGACAGCACTCCGTTAAGGGTCTGTCATAACAGACGGATCCATAACCATAAAGTATTTGAAGGGTTAGCTAAAAGAGGCCATTGTTCCATCGGATGGTTCTACGGGTTTAAGCTCCATCTTATCACTGCTGATACGGGTGAAATCATCGATTTTATGCTCACACCGGGCAATGTGGATGACAGAAAGCCTCTTAAAATTGAACGGTTTATTAAGAAATTATTCGGAAAGCTCTTTGGTGATAAAGGCTACATCAGTAAGGAACTTTTTAAAAATCTGTTCTTCCGCGGAGTCCATCTGATAACCAAACTCAAACGCAATATGAAGTCCTCATCCTTAACCCCCATCATGGATGCTATAATGCTCCGTAAAAGGGCTATTTGTGAGACTATCATTGATCAACTTAAAAACATCTTCCAGATTGAACACTCCAGGCACAGGAGCCCAACTAATTTCCTTACCAACCTTTTCTCGGCTTTAATCGCTTACAACTTTTGCGAAAAAAAGCCCTCAATCAAATTGAACTACCAGGACACCGGTCAACTCTTTCTCGCTCTTTAATCATTCCTTATTGTCGAACTCACGTTAACTATTAGATTATGAAAAAGATCGCTCTTTTCCCGATTTGCCTTTTCCTATGGCTCCAACATGGTCAGCTTTTATCTCAAACACGAGAAAAAGGGCCGTGGTGGCCCCACCCGATATGGGGAGCTGACGACCAGGCTGGAGGATCTAACTGGATTACCTCTGAGAAAATCCTCGAATCCCTGAAATTAGTAACCACCGGAAAGGTTTATGAATTAGGTCAGGTATACGAAAGGAGTATGCCGCTGTTTGGCCAAAGGACTTACTCCTTGTTCATCCCAGGATCTCCAACCGGAGGCCCCATTGGGGAGAATATGGGGGTGCATCATGATGATTTGTTAATAGCTGAAATTGGACAGGTTGGAACACAGTTTGATGGTCCCGGTCATGTAGGCAAACGGATCATCATGGCGGATGGAACCGAAAAAGATGTGTTTTATAATGGCTATTCATTAGAGGAGATGAAAGACCCTTATGGTCTGTTGAAACTGGGAATTGAAAACATAAAACCCATCATAACCCGTGGAATTCTAATCGACATAGCGGGACTTAAACAAACTGACGTCTTGGAGAACAGCTATGAGGTAACGGTTGAGGACGTTCGGGGAGCTCTTAAGAAACAAGCCATCCCAGAATCTAGCATCAGGCCTGGCGACGCTATATTCTTCCGGTATGGATGGTCAAAGTACTGGAGAGACGCAGAAAAATATAACAACAATCCCCCCGGCATAGATATGGCTGTAGCCGGATGGATTATTGACAAAAAGCCTTCTATGGTAGGTTCCGATCAATACGCTACCGAAGTCGCACCCAACCCCGATCCAAATTTGTCATACCCGGTCCACCAAGAGTTGCTAACCAAAAACGGAATCTGGAATCTGGAGAACATGGTTTACGACGAATTGACAAAAGATGGGGTTTACGATTTCTTATTTATTTTCACCCCAATCCGGTTCAAAGGAGCCACAGGCTCCCCGGGAAGGCCAATTGCGATAAAATAATATGGAGTGATAATCCATAGGTCGCGGAACCAGAATCCATCACAATCCGCAGAAGCTGGCCACCAGTCGGACCAGGTCCTGGGCGCTGTCTTCCTCGACGTTCAGAACCAAATTCTGGCGAGTAGCAGAATTGATCCTGGAATATTCCAATTCGGAATCGGCGTACTGCCAGGATCTTTCAAATTGGACAAGAACTTCATGGGCCTCCACGGTTCGTTGTTCCCCGACAAGAGAATGGTATAAGCCGTTCAGGGCAAAACCGTTTTGGGGAAACAGAAATAAATCCTCCCGATAAGCCTTTTCAGCGGCCAGATAATCTTGCCTCCTTAGATGAAGATCCCCTAAAAGATGTCGAACTGAGAAAAACCAATCGGGAGGCTCATTGTAATTCAACTGATCCTCACCCGCCTTAGCCGCTTCAAAGTGCTCCAGGGCCGTCTCAATATCTCCATTAATACGTGCCATTTCTCCACTGAGCACGTTGGAGCCTATGGATACTATATCAGCCGCGGTATTTATCTCCCAGATCCACATGGTCTGAACGCTCTTGGCCGAACTTAATTCCTCCAGCCTTGCCAACTCCAAAGCTGCTTTGTCTGGTTTCTCCAAATTAGCATAGGCCATCCCACGGGCATAATGCCAAATGGCCCTAGGGTATTCTAATTCCCGGCTAGGCTGAGGAAGGGCCAGGATCTTTTCCCATTGAGCGAATTTAACCAGCGCATTATACGGGACAGTGAGGTAATGTTGGGTAGTTTCAAAACCTTCTTTGGTTAAATAGTTGCGGTCGATGATCTCAGACATTTTGAAAGCGGCCTCAATAGACCTGGCGCCCCGTCCTTCCAGCGCGGCCGTTGCTGCAAGGAAGTGATAGTTGTGCGGATAATACAACTGAGGGTAGACGCCCTGGGCCTGACATTGAGCGATATAGATGCTATCGACAACAACGGCTTGCTCATTGGCCAGAGACCCTAAATGATAGTCGCCGGTATTGATGTAAATATGGGAAGGCATATGGACCAGATGGCCGAGGCCGGGCACCAGCGTAGCCAAACGCTGGGCGCTGAGGTAGGCCTTTTCAGGCTCACCGGCTTCAACGGCATGGATGTACAAATGGTTTGCCAGGGGATTTTGAGGGTTAGCTCGAATTGCCTGCTCAAGGACGCTCTTGATTTTTGGGGTCCAGGGCCTTTCTTGTTTATCGATCCTAGAGTATAGATCCCAGGCGTGCATGTTCATCAGCGATTCGGCATAAAGCGTGGCGATCAAGTCGTTTTCAGGAAATCTCTGAAAGGCATCAGCAAGCTCTTCCGAATAAGCTTCCTCCTGGGCCACGTCGTGAGTAACTGGAAATCGCACGGATATTGTCCTCAGGACCGCCTGTTCCCAAGGGCTAATCTGATGGCTTAGCGAATTTGCTTTTTCAATCGCAGTCAAAACCTCCATGCGGGCCTCAGAGCTCATGTTACTGGTGTTGTAGTTAGGACCTAAGACGTAGGCGAGGCCCCAATAAGCCATTGCACATTCAGGATCCAAATTGATCGCTTCCCTGAACGACCGAGCAGCTTCGGAATGATTGAAACCATTTGCCATTATGACCCCCTGAGTAAAGAAATGCTGGGCATCATCAGACTCGGTACTTATGACGAGTTGATATTCCCCCAGGTTCGCAAATAAAGGGGCTTCGAATTTGACTTGATTTTGACATCCCACAAAGAGAGGCAGTAGCGTTGTTGCGACCAGCAGTTTTTTCATGACATTTTTGGGGCTAGTAGTTCAATTGTTATAGAGGTCTAAACGGTTATAACCTGTCAAAGCTGTAAGTAACCCTCCAGGCGAAGTTATCACCAAAACCTCCCGGATTACGATGGGCGCCATAGCGATAGAAAAATGCAGCTCCTAGTCCTCCGTAAATCGCTCCGAACAATTTGAATTTGATCAGATTGTTGATTCCGATGCCACTTTCATGAAAGCCCCGGTCATACGTGTCGGTAATTCCATCAATTGCGCTGCGATGTAATTGTTTGTTATTAAGCTCTCCCCAGCCGGAATGCTGGTAGATTACAAAGTCGGGCTTGAATTTATGATGACAAAGATTAAGGGACCAAAATTATGCTCATAAAAGATATTGACGAAACGGTTGGACGTGAATTCATAGATATCCATGGTTTGAAAGGCATCCCTTATTAATATTTTGCTGGTTCCTAAATTACCCCCATTCCCATTGTACAACGCTGGGTACGGAACGTCACTGTTCATCGTGCCTGCTTCCACCACCAAATTGGAGGTTCCAATATGACCTACATGAAACTGATAGTCCATACTCCCACTTACCTTGTTGAATTTGTGTTCCCCCCCAGGATCTCTATTCCTCTGGAATAGTTTATATAAAAAATCGGATAGTAGGTGTCCAGCCTGGACACCTCGCCCAGTATGTTGGTCACTTTTTCCCGAATCGCATAGCGGGCACGAAACGTGGTTTCGGTTATTTTGAATTCGTCCTGGAGGATTTCGCCGTTTTGATCCGAACCCGCTACAAATTGATAATCATATAATGGCCGTTTGACGTATTCATTGAGCCCGATTTCAAATAGATGGTAGTTAAATGTCCTGAATCGAAACGTGAGCTTGTTAGACTCGTAATCGTCCATCCGATCAGTGAAGATCTTTCTAAAGAAATCAGGATTTTTCTCTAAATACTCCACCTGACCAGGTTCCTGCAGGTCTCGAGCATGCAAAAAATTCATCTTGGCATCTTTTTCCCGGTTGAGAAGCACGCCAAAACCCACACCTCTTTTCCAAAGCTGGTCTCTGAACCCATAGGCCGCGAAGGTGTTCAGTTCGACGATCTGAAAAAGATCCTCGGTGGTTTTCAAGCTAAGCCCCAATCGAATTCCTTCGAAACGATTTAGGGCGAAGACATTACCAAATTCAAAGTAAGGAATCCGGTACGCCAATTTGCTATTGTAAAACGCAGTCAGCCTTTTGATGACAATGACCGGCGTGCTTTGATGTCGTAGGGTGTCGACACGTAGATAGGTTCTTTCTTGCTTCTTAGTCAAGGGGTCAATGCGGTGCGAATTCCAAAATTTTTCGCTTTGATCCTTGGTGTAATAATCGCACACTACCAACTCTACTCCATGGTCCTTTGGTCCAAAGTCAGGATTAAGCTCCACATTCCTAAAATACGTTTTCTTGTCGTAGATCGTTCCCATATAACGCTTTGGGAACTTGTGCAGCAGATACACTTGGTTCATCTGCACCGGAAACCAAACTTTGTTATCAATAAACCTATACAGTTGCGCCACCTCAAAATCTATTAAACCCTTGTCAATTGGTTTGGCCACAATGGCCTGTACGGCATACTGTCGGCTATTGATATACAAATTTCCTTCAAGGCCGCGGACATTTCTGAGCCGGCGAGGTCGGTAAAAGATCACGTGAACAGTATCTTTACCTACTTGTAGGGTGCCCTTCTTATAAAAATTATATTTCTTATAAGTATGTGCTCCAAGCGGGCTGGCGTAGCGACCGCCCAAATAGTCAAAGTAATTCCCGTAAAATGACAGCGCATGATGATTGGTATGAAGCGGTGCGATTTCATGGTCATCTAAACCGGTGATCTTAAGCCCGATGATCTTCTCATGGTTCTTATTTGGGTATTCAAAGGTCCTTTCAGCGACGGTCTCAACGACCTCCAAATGTTGATGACCGTGAACTCGGTGATGCTTTATGAATAGGGAATCTTCGATCACGCGATCCTGGAACTTCTTCAGGATCTTATGATCTTGGGTTTGAAAAAGATCGACAACCGTCTTCGTGTAGGCAGTATATTTGAAGGCATCGCCCTGGTGTTCTGGATCGTGCAACCTCTCATTGGCGATCACTTTCTCTATTATCTCCCAAGCAGGATTGTCCTGATTCCCTCGCCTCTGGTCAGGCGGATCAAAATCTTGGATAGAATTCAGAGTGACCTCCAAGGTGTCCGTGGGGTTTTGATCAAATTCCATTTCTTCTGGAGCGTGATCAAAATGGACGAAAGTCAATTTTTCTATTGCGCTGTCGGCGGGGATCTCAAACTTACCGTCAACGTCCGAAAAGTAGCTGTGATTGAAATCTTCATTCACGAAAATGTGCACGAATTTTATACTCTCCCCTTCCTCGTCCATAATCTTACCGGAAACTCCGTTGGCTTGAGCTAATGCTTGAATAACCAGGGAAAACAAAATAGCGCAGGGGAATAGGATTTTTTTCAGATGAAATCTCATGAAGGTCAATAAGCAGGTATCATGGGTTTACGGGCTGAATGTCGCGCTTGTTGGAAAATATACTTCCATAAATCTGAAGTATAATGAAATATTTATGACTAACACAGTCAGTTGGATGCTGTGCAGAAATCAAAATCCGGATTGGTTAATACCTAACTCCATATTGCAATCCCGGAATTAACAATAAAGCAGCCCTGACCGCAAAATCATGACTCAAAGTTCTAAGAAACGGACCCTTCGTTCCCTTGAATCGGGCGCCAATTACAACTACAATGGATTTTCCATGCCCTGGTACCATTTGGCCAATTCTTGCCCGATTTGGTGAGGGCTACTTTCCTGCACATAATGAACACCCTCGCCAATATCCACTACGGTCAGATTCTTAAGATTCTGCTGACACCATTCCACTACGGATTCCGTGATTAATCCACCCGGGTGGGCGTAAAACAGGATTTTAGGACAATGCATTTCCTGCAGCTTTTGATTGTATTCGGATACTATTTTGTGCACGTCGGGAGGGTTCCCGTCAATGGGTATTTCGCGAGGCCATTGACGTACCGGTTTTCGACTTGAGATGGTGGGAAACGGAGCCCTGTAATGGTCCATTTCCGCCTGGGTAAGTTTTCTGGCGGCGGCTTTCGGAAGGAGCTTTTCAACAAATACATTCAAAACGCTGATCAAAAACCAGCCCACTCCGTAGGTTCGAAATAGCTTGAATCCAGTTTTGTAGTCTGGCGGGAATTCAGACCATTTGGATGGCATCAAAATCGATTCCATGAATGCAATTGCTTTTACGTTGTCCTGGTTCTGAGTTGCATAGTGGAAGCCCAACCCAGAACCCCAATCATGGATTACCAAAGTGATGTTCTTAAGCTCCAACTCCTTTATGAATCCATCCACATAACCATAGTGATCACCGAAGCGATAAGGGATATCGGGCTTTTCTGATTTTCCCATTCCGATCAAGTCGAGGGCAATGCAGCGACCATATGGTACGAAATAAGGAATTATGTTGCACCAAAGGTAGGATGAAGTCGGATTGCCATGTAGAAACAGTATTGGGTCTCCATCCCCTTCGTCTATGTAGTGCATTTTTGAGCCCAGGACTTCAACATAATGAGGCTCAAAGTCAAATTCTGAGGAAATAATTCTCGCTTGATCTTCCATGGTGCAGAGTAATTTGAGGTTTGAAAAGGAAGGTAAGGAAAATACAGGAATTAGCGAAGTCCGGCTGGTGATGGTAAAAGTAGTAATCGTGCTCGATCGAATAGGGTCGTCCAGAACCTAATCCCAGGGTGGTTAGACACGCTCTTCCGGGCCGCTTCGAAATAGAATTGATCAATAGGAATTCCGAGCAGTAAGTAACATGATACTTTGACCACGTCGACGCACAAGACCCAGCCAACCGTCAGACTACTATAGCGGTCCTTTAGATTTACCCAGTATAAATATTTCAAGAACATTATTGGTATTATAGTTATCCACCAGAGGGGGGTCCGGGGGGAGATTTAATAACTTGTGGATAAGTGTTGAGAATACAAAGCTAGGTTTGAAAAAAGAAGGAACGGGGTGAACTTTATAGCGGTCTAGGTAAGACCTATCGTCGGTTATAGTCCCCGTTCCTTCAACAAGTTGCCTTAAGAACCAATTAGAATTTTAGACTGTAGGGTCTTATTAAAGGTCTTAGTTTGGCAACTCAATTTTTAAAAAATCCAAAAGTATCTAAAAGTATTTAAAAGCATGAAATTTCACAACGCAATCGGCATTGATGTATCTAAAGGAACTTTTGATGCCCATGATTATTTAAGCCAGGCCAAATGTGAGTTTGCTAACAATCGAACCGGCTTTAATCAATTGCTCCAGTGGGCGAAAAGATTAAATGGAAAAGACTTAATTAAAGTCATCATCTGCTTTGAGCATACCGGGTTGTATTCTCTGCCACTGGCTGTTTTTTTGACTGAACGCCAGATATTGTTCTGCATGGTGCCGGGTTTAGAGATCAAGCGATCGTTAGGGATCACCCGGGGGAAAAGTGATGTAATTGCTGCGGGGGTGATTGCCGAGTACGCCTATTTGCGTCGCCACAGAATCAAGCTTTATCAGTTGCCTTCTAAGGCGATCTTAAATCTCAAAAGTTTGTTATCCTTTAGAGAGCGGATGGTCAAACAAAGGGCTGGATGCAAGGCATCTTTGCAGGAAATGAAAGCCTTTGTGAAGGTGGTTGATAATCCGATGCTATTCCGTGCCCAGGAGCAGCTGATCAGCCATTTGGACCGGCAGATCAAAAGGGTAGAAAAAGAGATCCAGCGGATCATTTCCGAGGATGGCGAGTTAAAAAGAATCTTTAACCTGGTCAGCTCGGTAAAAGGCGTGGGATTAATTTTGGGATCCAGTTTTTTGGTCTATACCAATTGCTTCACCGCCTTTGAAACCTGGAGGAAATTTGCCTGTTACAGTGGCATAGCTCCTTTCCCCAACCAATCGGGCATCAGCTGGAAAGGCAAGAGCAAGGTGCATTATCTGGGCAACAAGAAGTTGAAATCCCTCTTGTCCAACGCCGTTGCTAGTTGCATTCAATATAATCCGGAAATGCGGGTATATTACCAAAGAAGACTGGCTGAAGGCAAAAATAAGATGTCTACATTAAACATTATCCGAAACAAGATCGTGGCCAGAGTCTTCGCAGTAGCTAAAAGAGGAACCCCTTATGTGGACACACTCAAATTTGCAGCCTAAGAATCGGACATTTCTTAGATTATTAATTTGGTTAAGTCTTAGAATACCGTCCGATGGCTTTGAACGGGTTTTACATCTCATTTTCAGAAAAATGAAAACGACTATGTTTGACAGCTGACTAGGATGGATGGATATTTCCTTGACCGGAACCCCTTCAAAGGATGGTCAGAAACGCTCGTTTTGGACGGCTTCACCACGCCAATTCATACCTGACTCGGGAGATTCTGGCTGAGGGAATGTTGAGTTTGTAATGGGTCTCAACCCTGGCAAGTTATTGTTAATGGGTTATGTTGTCAAAGAATACGAGCGTCAGATACAAGGCCTAAGCCTTACCAAACAATTCTGGCTATTGATCATGCCAACTAATTAATCAAATCTTGATCTAAAGTTGGGTTCCGAACTTCTGCTAGATTCCTGTGAAGTGCTCCTGTTAAATTACCGCGCCTGCGGAGCTTTACTATTGGACTTTACCTGGGTGAACAAAAAAAGATCATCTACCAAAAATGGGATCAACCACGCTTCTGAAAGACACTTGACCCCCGGCCATTTTTACTTAACCCCTAAGCCATCTTGCTTGTATTAGGCTTATATTGCACCTCATTCGGTATTTTGCGAGCAATGATACGGAGTTCTCTTACCCTGTTATTAATTCTCACCTTTTCTTATTCCTGGAGTCAAAGGATCGACGCCTCCAATAGTCCAACAGCCATTGCAATTCCGATCGAAGCCGAGCTCACCCTCGACGGTGCCGTTCTAGACGATCCTATATGGCAGTCTATCACCCCCATTACAAGCCTGACTCAGTTGAAGCCAGACAACGGACAGCCAGTTTCAGAAAAAACCGCCGTCCGTATTGCTTATACACCTAAGACTTTCTACGTGTCGGTGGTTTGCTATGACAAAGAACCAGGCAAGCTTGTAGTTTCAGATGCCCGCCGAGATGCTTCGCTAGACGATACAGATAGTTTTTTGTTCATACTGGACACCTACCACGACGGGCAAAACGGCTTTGTATTCGGTACCAACTCGATTGGGCAACAATATGATGGCCAGGTAGATAATGAGGGAGAGGGAAATTTCAGCCAAAATCGGCAGCAAGGTAGAGTAATCGGCGGGTTTAATTTGAATTGGGACGCCGTGTGGGAGGTAGAAGCCGAAGTGGGGGATTATGGGTGGAGCGCCGAGTTTGCCATCCCGTTGCGCACGCTCCGATTCAATTCTGGAGAGGGCCAGACCTGGGGTCTTAACCTGCAGAGAAACATCCGAAAGAACAACGAGGAATCGTACTGGGCGCCACTACCATTATCGTTCGATATCAAAAGGCTCTCCTTAGCAGGTACCCTGGCCGGTCTGAACCTAACAAATCAAGGCAACCTAAAAGTGATCCCTTATGTCTTGGGAAGGGCCTCTAAGGACTTTGATGCAGCTGAACCAAAGACCGAATATGATGCGGAGATAGGCGGGGATATCAAGTACAGCATAACCCCCAATATGACCCTGGACCTCACTTACAACACCGATTTTGCCCAGGTTGAGGTGGATAACGAACAGGTAAACCTCGATCGCTTCAACCTATTTTTCCCGGAGAAAAGGCCGTTTTTCCTGGAGAATGCTGGTCAATTCACGGTCGGGAGCCCGGGGGAGGTTGATTTATTCTTTAGTAGAAGGATTGGGCTGGATGAAAATGGCGATGTAGTACCTATCATAGGAGGCGGCCGGCTGTCCGGCAAACTTAATAACACCAACGTTGGTTTCCTCAGCATGTTCACTGAAGATGTGATGACATCCGAAGTTGCCATCGAAAAAAACAATTTTTCGGTGGTAAGAGTTAACCATCAATTTGCCCAACGCTCGTCCATTGGTGGTGCCTTTACCAGTCGTCAGGGACTCGGTGGACTGCCTGAAGGAATTTCTCCTACCAACCCCAACGAGTACAATCGGACTTATGCTCTAAATGGGAGATGGGGCATTGGGAAAAAGGCACAGATTACTGGATACTATGCCAAGAGCCAAACTCCGGGCCTTAACGACCGGGACAATTCTTTCAAATTCGATGCAAACTACCGATGGAATGGATGGATCCTCAGCGCCGGGTATACCGAGGTGGCTGAAAATTTTAACCCGGAAATGGGATTTTTGCTCCGCACCGCCTACCGAAAGCCTGAATTCCTGATTTTCTATGCAAAGCGAGCTAAAGAAGGTAATAAACTGGGTCTGTTGGAAGTCCGCCCGCATGCTTCTTACCGTGGGTATTGGAATCTTAACGGCTTTCAGGAGACTGGCCGCCTGCACGTGGACAATCATTGGGTATGGAGGAACGGCTTTGAGGTTCATACCGGGGTGAATTTTACAACCGAAGGTGTCCTTGAAGATTTTGAAATATCGGAGGGAGTAATTGTGAACCCGGGTACCTACGATCACGCAGAGGCTGCAGTCGTAATCAGGACCAACAAGAGCAAAAACGTTTATATTGATACAAGGCATATTTTGGGTGGCTCATTTGGAGGCACCAGGTTCATTAATTCGGGATTGGTTGGAGTCCGGCTCGGAGACAAATTCAATTCGGAATATTCCATTCAGCAAAATAATTTTGACCTCCAAAATGGAGCTTTTTCAGCCACGGTATTCGGAGCCAGGCTATCCTATTCATTTACTCCCCGAATCCTTGCCCAGGCCCTAGTGCAGTACAACAGTGAAGAAGACCGAGTATCGGCCAATATTCGATTTAGTCTCTTGGAGCAGGCCAATACTGGGTTGTTCGTGGTCTATAACGCCATTCGAAATCCTCGGGAAATTGGAGCCCGTGATTTCACGATCAAGTACACACGGATTTTTGACGTTATAAAATAGCCAGTCCTGCCGGCTCTGGAAAAGAATAGAACTCGAATCTTAAGTTTTGCTCTGGAGTGCTAGATTAGCAAGTGTCGTAATACTAATTCTATTTGCCGATCCAAAAATAAGAGAATCAAAAGAAAGCCGAAGGCCTCTCAGGATATTGATGACGGAAAATCGCTTTGGTCCAGGAATTCTTGATCCTTGTCCCCGGTCAAGCCCTGCTTAAGAAGGATCTCAGCCGGTTTACTCTTGCCTTGCCATAAATATTGCAGACAAGGTGGCAAAAACCGAAACTATCTGGAACGAAGAATGTATTTTAGGGAACAATCCAGACTAGCAACCCTTGTCAAACACAACCACAGAATAGGACATGTATACTAGAAAAACCTACCCCTTTTTGGACATGATCAAATGGACCCGCCTCGATATATACAGATTTGTGGTTATTGCTACTATCCCGGTATTTTTGTACAGCGCATTGGATTTAAAATGGCTGCATCTGCCCTGGCTTCCGATAGCGCTGGTGGGCACGGCTGTCGCGTTCTTAATTGGTTTCAAAAACAACGCCTCGTACAGTCGCCTTTGGGAGGCTCGACAAATTTGGGGAGGTATCGTGAACACTTCAAGATCTTGGGGGATCATGGTCAACGAGTTCATTAATAATGAACATGCAAGTCAAAAATCCTCGGACGATGAACTTAGGTCTATCAGAAAGACGCTGATCTATCGGCACATCGCCTGGATAACAGTCCATCGATACGCCCTTCGCCAATCCAAGCCTTGGGAAACCTTCTTTGATAGGAAAACGAACCAGGAATACCGCGAGTTGTTTGATATCATGGAGCACCAAAACACCCTTGAGGACGCGGTTGATCCATACCTGACAGCTGAGGACAAGAAATTTATCGAATCCAAAACCAACAAAGCCACCCACCTGATTTCCATGCAGTCCAAGCAATTAAAGGACCTCAAGGACAAAGGTTTGATCTGGGAGTTCTCTTACCTGGAAATGGAAAAAGTCCTGAGCGAATTCTTTACGTTGCAGGGAAAAAACGAGCGAATCAAGAATTTTCCTTATCCCAGGCAGTTCGCCACTTTGAATCACTTTTATGTTTGGATATTTATACTGCTTCTTCCATTTGGTATCATGAACGAGTTCGACGAAATAGGTATTGAACTTATGGAGTATGCCAATCAAATCCAGGCCCAGGGCCTCCGGGCCAGCTACCAAATACTAGCAAGGAACTTTGTATGGTTTTCGATCCCCTTCAGCGTCATTATCTCCTGGGTTTTCCATTCGATGGAACGGGTCGGAGAAGCCAGCGAGAACCCGTTTGAGGGAACGGCAAACGATGTTCCCATCACTACCTTATCCCGAACTATAGAAATCGACCTTAGGGAGATGCTCGATGAAAACCAGGACAACATCCCACCCCCTATTGAACCCAAATACGATATCCAAATGTAAGGGACCGCCCGCAGAATGTAGAGATGATAGTCATCGACACTCCAAAAGCATTTAGTTTTGAGGAATGCCTTAGAGTTCTGGCCAGATCAGAATTTGAAAACCTTCATCGGCTTAGGGACGGCTCCGTATCCAAGCTCCTGGAGATTGACGGCAGTTCGGTGCTTATACAGGTGCGATCGGCGGAGGATGATAATCTGCAGATCAGCTTCCGCAACGGTGTACCGGGTTTGGATGTCAGAGGACAGATTCGAGAATATGTTCATCACTGGTTTGACTTGTCAACGCCGGTTGAGGAATTCTACCGGTTGGCTGAGGTCGATGTGATATTAAAGGCGCTTGTCAAGCGGTTCTATGGTCTCAGAATAGTCAAGCTCCTTGACCTGTTTGAGGGTTTATGCTGGGCCATTATTGGTCAACAGATCAATCTACGCTTTGCTTACCAGATCAAAAGCCGGTTGGTGGAAAAATATGGACGAGTTCTTGACAGCGAGGGGGACAGGTTTTACCCGTTTCCAAAGCCTGAGCAGGTTTTAGGTCTCAACGAAATTGAATTCAAGGACCTGCAATTGACCAGGCAAAAGATCCAGTACCTTCGGGAGGTGGCAGAAATAATCGGTGATGGCCAATTGAAAAGGGGTATGCTGCTTAAGTTGAGTGAGGCCGAAGTGAGACAACGGCTTGTCCAAATAAAGGGGATTGGTAATTGGAGTGCTAATTACGTCATGATGCGGTGCCTGAATTTCAACGATGCCTTTCCTATTGAAGACGTTGGCCTTCACAATGCGATAAAGAAAAGCCTCGGCCTTTTAGAAAAGCCATCCTTGGGACGGGTAAAAGAGCTGGCCCGAGATTGGGGTCCGTGGCGAGGCTATGCTACCTTCTATTTGTGGAGATCTCTATATAGTTAACGTGAGTTCGACAATAAGGAATGATTAAAGAGCGAGAAAGAGTTGACCGGTGTCCTGGTAGTTCAATTTGATTGAGGGCTTTTTTTCGCAAAAGTTGTAAGCGATTAAAGCCGAGAAAAGGTTGGTAAGGAAATTAGTTGGGCTCCTGTGCCTGGAGTGTTCAATCTGGAAGATGTTTTTAAGTTGATCAATGATAGTCTCACAAATAGCCCTTTTACGGAGCATTATAGCATCCATGATGGGGGTTAAGGATGAGGACTTCATATTGCGTTTGAGTTTGGTTATCAGATGGACTCCGCGGAAGAACAGATTTTTAAAAAGTTCCTTACTGATGTAGCCTTTATCACCAAAGAGCTTTCCGAATAATTTCTTAATAAACCGTTCAATTTTAAGAGGCTTTCTGTCATCCACATTGCCCGGTGTGAGCATAAAATCGATGATTTCACCCGTATCAGCAGTGATAAGATGGAGCTTAAACCCGTAGAACCATCCGATGGAACAATGGCCTCTTTTAGCTAACCCTTCAAATACTTTATGGTTATGGATCCGTCTGTTATGACAGACCCTTAACGGAGTGCTGTCTATAAAACTTATACCTGTACACTGTCCAGTCCCTTGTGTTTTCAGATAAATAGCCATTGGCAGAAGACTTCCACTACAAAGTTCTACCATTCGGTTATAGCTTACCACATCAGGAAAGAAGGAGCGCAAGTGGCCACAAACGTATGTGTTGTAAAAGGTCTTGAAATTTCGATATCCTGAGATCTGGAACAAGACCTGTATAGTCATTACTTCGGATAAAGAAAGCTTACCAGGTTTGTTGCGCTTTTTACTTCCCAGCAATCTTTTTTCCAATTTTGGGACAAAATCCAGACAAAAATCGTCAATGGAACAAAAAATTTCAGTAATTTTAGTAGCAGTTAACATAGGTAGAAATATTAGTTATTTTGTTGATTGTCAATGACTTAATATACTAATTTTCTGCCTTTTTTCTATCAATAAACTACTCTATTTTATATCGAACTCACGTTAGTTAAGCTTGGCAACCTCTAAATTATTAGCCTCATCATTCTAGATGACGCCCCTAACCGTTCCACCTTTTGGATGGCCACGTGAAGGATTATTTTGTAGAAAAAAGCCTCCTGGTCATTCATAAAGGTGGTTAAGCTAAGGGATCTATCTGAACCCGATTCGAAAAGTGAGGCCTTACCAGGATCAGAAATAGGGCTGAAGAAATTCCAGCCGAAGCGAATATCATGCACATTACCATGATCTGATACCTCGCAGCGATAAAAGGCGAAACCCCGGAAAGAATTTGACCGGTCATCATCCCGGGAAGAGAAACCAGCCCCACTGCAAACAGGGAGTTTGTTATGGGAATTAGCGACGCGTGCAGGGCAATAGACCGTGCGGAGTCATAGTCAACGCCCCGTCGCACCTCAGATTCCAATCGCTCTCCAGCCAAGCTGACACTATTCATTGAGTTCGCAAAAATCATCCCGGCCAACGGAATCATATAACTGGGTAGGTACCAAGGATCTAAGTCCAGGACCCCTTGGGTTACAAGCGCCAGGATGGTACTTCCCCCGATCGATATGGACCAGAATGACTTGAGGTATAAGGCTTTTCGTGGAATTTTAATCGTACGCAGCGCAATCCAACTTGCGGATAAGAGCATTATCGCCAGTACTCCAAGAACAATCGAGGCGCTGCTGGATTCGAAAATATAGGCTAAAAAATATCCGATGAGCAGCAATTGAAGCAGCATCCGAAAGACAGCGAACAGCGAGGTTCTCACATCGAGCTTCCATCTCCAGATGATCAGAATTACTGCGAAAACGGGAATAAAAGACCACATTAAATTTGCGAGTGGTATAGTTTGTATCGAACTATTCATTTTTTCAAGTCCTTTTTTTTTCGAGAATTAGGTCATCCCTCCAGATATCCCCGAGCCATTTAAGCTAGCCCTGGATTCTTACAAGATCAGGCCCGATTTAAAGAAACTCCTAGATAGGATTTAAAGTCCGGTAGCTTCGGTAAACGACTCAGGTAAGTAGGAATAACCTTCAAGATTATTTTGAACAATATACAATAATGGCTCAAGAGTTGGCGTCATGATTCTCGGCTGGCTCCAAGAGGCGGAACCAAAGAAGCGGCGCTTACCAATAACTGCCATTTTCTGAACTGTTACTCTCTAAAAACCGACAATCTTCCTATCTTGTAGCTATGGAAAATTTTGTGGTCTCGGCCCGAAAATATAGACCTCAAACTTTCGACCAGGTGGTCGGTCAGCACCACATAACTAACACCCTAGTTAATGCCATTAATAACAATCAGTTGGCCCAGGCACTCCTGTTTTGCGGACCGAGGGGAGTAGGAAAAACGACTTGTGCTCGGATCCTGGCTAAACAGATCAACAATTTCGGGGACGATCAAAATCCCCATCTTAACATTTTTGAACTAGACGCCGCGTCAAATAACTCAGTCGAGGATATACGAAATCTTATTGACCAGGTAAGATACCCCCCTCAGGAAGGGGAATATAAAGTTTATATTATTGACGAGGTTCATATGTTGTCCAACGCAGCATTTAACTCGTTCCTTAAAACCCTGGAGGAACCTCCTGGCTATGCTATTTTCATTCTTGCCACCACCGAAAAGCAAAAAGTTATTCCCACCATACTTTCCAGGTGCCAGATATTCGATTTCAGCCGAATTGGGGAGAACGACATTACTGATCACCTTAAGACAGTTGCCCGCAAGGAAGCTATCGAAGTAGAGGACGAGGCGCTGCACACAATTGCACAAAAGGCAGACGGAGCTCTTCGGGATGCCCTGTCGTTATTTGACCTGCTGGCAACTTTTTCCTCGGGCGAGAAAATAACCTATAAAACCACTATCGAAAACCTGCACATCCTCGACTACGATTATTACTTCAAGGTAACCGACTTCATGGTTCAGGAAGACCCCGCCAAAGTTCTGTTGACTTTGGATGAGATCCTGCGAAATGGATTCGATGGTCACAATTTCATTTCCGGATTGAGTGAACACTTTAGAAACCTGCTGGTGTGCAAAGACGCCAATACATTTTCCTTGCTTCAGGTTTCTGAGAATGTGCAGGTAAGATATGAGAAGCAAGCCAAGGAAGCCTCGGCCTCATTTTTACTTTCTGCTCTCAACATCGCCAATCAGTGCGATCTCAGCTACAAGAACAGCAGGAATCCAAGGTTGTTGGTCGAACTTACCTTGATGAAGATGGCTCACCTCAAAAGCGCCTTCACTCTTTCTCCAGAAGCTCTGGATTCCCAGACTAAAAAAAAAACTGAAACTGTAACCAAGGTAGAGGTCGCTGCCAGCGGCCAGGCGGCCAATAAGGATCCCGGAAAAAGTGCCGAAAGCCCCCCCAGGGTAGCTCTAAAGATCCCTCGGATCAGCCCTTTAATATCCGGGGAAAAGAACGAAAAACCGGAAGCGGACAAAGTACAACCTCTGCAACCGGATCCGTTTACCACTGAAGATCAGGAATTTGCTCCGGAGGAGTTGGAGGAGTACTGGGAAAAATATGGTCAAAAAATAAAATCCCAAGGTCGGGATTCTGAGTTCACTGTCCTGAGCCAGGAAAAGATTCTCAGCGCGAACAATGTGGTCGAAGTCAGGCTTAGGAGCCCACTTCAGCAGGATATTCTAGAGCGCTTTAGGATCGACCTGACACAATACCTGCGTCAGAAACTCCAGAATAACAAAATCAATATCAAAGCTACCGTTCTAACTCACCAGGAATCAAAGATGATCTATACCGCAAAAGAAAAATTTGAGCACCTGGCTCAAAAAAATCCAGCCGTTAGAAAGCTGCAAGAAAAACTTGGATTAGATACCGAATTTTAGTCCCAAAGCTCTAGCTCCCGGGTATCATTAAGCGCGGTCTCAGTCAGCGGCTTGGTGATAAATTTGATCACGTGATCATTATTGATGATCTTGTCGATATCTCTTTTGTTGTCGGAGCTGGATAGAATAATAACCTTACACTTGTTCTTCACATACTCACTGAACTTTTCGAACTCATATAGAAAAACGAACCCGTCTACGATGGGCATATTGATGTCCAGGAAAATGATCTCAGGGAGGTTTCCAAGCGCCTCTTTATTCTCCTCAAGGTATTCCAGGGCGCTTTTGCCGGAGTTCTTGACCTCTACATCCCCGGCAAATCCGGTGATTTCTATAATTCTCTTACTGATAAAATTATCAGTATCATTGTCATCCACCGGCATCACCCGGTCTATTGTTTTCGAACCCACCACAAGCTAAAGATTTTCAAAAATCATCTTTTATCCAAAAAAATCATCTTTTCTTCCATAATTAAGCCAATAGCATTCAATGACTTTTCACGAAAAACCGAAATTCTTATTTATGTAAGTTTTTTGTGAGAATTACTCCAAAACTATTCTGGAGAAACCACGACCAGTTTTTCCCCCAATTGAATGCTATCCTCGCTCTTGTTGTTCCACTTCATCAGCTCCTCCACCGAAGTTCCATATTTTCTGGCTATTTGAAAGAGGTTGTCCCCGATCGCGACCTCATGGAAACGAACTTTTGATCGACCTTCAACCTCGTTCTCGGATTTCGTCGGTACGACCAGCTCCTGACCAATACTGATTATCTCTCCTGGCCCGATATCATTCAGGAGGATTATTTCTGAAGTGCTAAGACCATATAGCCTTGAAATTGAATACAGAGTTTCTCCTTGTTTCACAAGATGAAACCGGGTGCCTTCTTTGGCCTCTTGGTTAGAAAGAGCACGATTTCTCAACGCATTCGAAGAGCTATTACTTTGCCCACGTTGCCCGGACGGCGAAACCACAGGTCTGGTGTTAGGAACAGGTTTGCTTTTGCCCACCACGGAAGATGAAGCGACCTTGCCAACCGCATATGATTTTACCAAATCTGTACGGTATTCAATATCAGTGTTCTTGGGCCGGGGTTTCCCTAGCCACAAAACGCGTCCCGGCTGAACATCCTCCGATTTACGCATCCGGTTGAATTTCCTCAATTTCTTTAGTTTCATCCCAAACTTCTGGGAAACGCCCCACAATGTTTCATCTGGGGAGGCAGTGTGGAAATATAAGCGAGCCCGTCCTCTTTTGGACTCCAGATAGTACACCTGTCCGGGTTCAATCGAAATTGGAGCGGACAGATCATTGTATTTTATTAATCGTTTTTCTGGAACCAGCCCTCTTTGGACCAGGTCGCTGAGCTGGTCATTTTCCTTACCCAGTAAACCTGATAATCCATTTATCCGAACAATATAGGGTTCGTCCATTTTCAGGCTGCCCTGGATAACAGGGTATCGATTGCCTTTTTTATCATCGATTACAATTTCAGGCCTGATTGGCTGACTTTGGGTTGCCAGTTCCTTGGATCTTCCGTTCGGTATCGGCAGCATTACTGTGTAGGATTTATCGGCAGGCACCGGATCTCGTCGCAACCATTTGTTGTAGTTCCTTAATTCATCGTAGTTGATCGAGGTCTCCCTGGCTATTGTCTTCAAATCCTTATTAGCGCCTCGAGTATACTCCACCAGGGTCATCGCTGGATTTGGGTTCCTGCCAACCGCATATTCGTAAGCAAATTTATGCGCCAGGAACTTTTTTACATACCAATGGGAATTCTTTGGTATCTCCATCTTCTTGGAACCGAAATGCCTTTCATGCACCCATTTTTGGGCTCCGGTCAATCCGGTGTTGTAAGAAAGCAGTGCATAGATCCAGTTGTCAAACACCGAATAACTGTTCTTTAGGTAGGTCGAGGCAGCCCGGGTCGAAGAAATTATGTTCATCCGTTCATCAACCCTGGAGTCGACTCGAAGACCAACTTCCAGAGCGGTGGGCTTTTTAAACTGCCAGAAGCCAACAGCATTTGAGGAAGAAACTGCATCCGGAATCAGCGCGCTTTCCTGGATGCAAAGGTATTTGAAGTCATCCGGCACGTTCTCCTCCTGAAGAATCCGCTCAATCATGGGCAAGTACAAATCGGCCCGGTCCACCTTGGTTTGGAAATATTTAGGGCTACCGGTAAGAGCGTTGACGTCCTGTTGGATCTCCTCCCTGACTTTATCGCCAAGCCTTATTCTGATGTCCCCGAAGTAAAACTGGGTGGGAACAACCGGTGATTGGCCTTGCAGAAATATCGGCGAAATAACCAGGTAGATCAAGAACCGCGGAACGCCTAGCACTTTCTCATTATCATTAGGCCATCTCTGATTGGAAAAAGGACGTTCTACACTCTGTTATCTTTTTGAATCTTGGCATTAAAATCTCTTAGGGCTTTGGTGTCTTGATCTAATTTCTCGCCCGGTTGAGACACTACCCTTCCGCTCCACAAAACATTGTCGGCCACGAGGAAACCTCCTTTGCGGACCATGGGAAGGACTGAATCAAAGTAGTTCAGGTAATTCACCTTGTCGGCATCTATCAGTACTAAATCGAACTGCTCTTTCAGTCCTGGAATTAGATCCAGGGCATCCCCAATCAGAAATTCAATCTTATCCTGCAACCCGGCCTCAAGAAAATAGTTGCGCACCTTACCTTCCAACTCTTCATTGACATCAATCGTAAATAATTTTCCATCTTCTGATAGGCCCTCGCATAAACAAATGGCTGAATATCCGGTGAAGGTACCTATCTCCAATATTCGACGGGGGGCTATCATTTGTGAGATTTGAGCCAACACTCTTCCCTGAAGATGACCGGCTAACATTTGAGGCAATAAAACCTCCGCATGTGTTTCGCGATTGATCCGCTTAAGAAGTGCTGATTCGGAGTGAGTGTGCTCTTCAGAATACTTTTGGATCGCGGGGTCAATGAGCTCCACTATTTTCTCTAAGATTGGTCGGGTAAATTTAAGTCCAAACTGGCTGCGGTTGCAAAGGCTGACCGCTATTTAATTAGGCCCATAAGTAAGATAGCTCATCCGCTCCTCAGCGAACATCTCGTTAGCGATCCCTTGTAGTTCCAGGGCGTCGGTTTTATTGATTTTCCGAAATATGACGTCTAAAGAATCTATACGGTCTAAGTCAAGAATGCTCCTGCCCATCATGAGCATCAGACTAATATTGTTTTCTTCGGCCATTGCCAACTGGCCCATTAACTGTTGCTTGAGCTTATGAAGTTGAGACCTTCCTAAAGGATTATCCTTTAGCTTTTTAAGCTCCTTTAGGGCTAATTCACGACTTTGATCCATTTTGCCGTTTTGGGTACCAAAAAATATCGAAAACAAACCGACATCGGTGAAAGGAGAGTAATTAGCGTCTACTGAATACACAAACCCATACCTTTCCCTCAAGGCCAGGTTCAATCTGGAGTTAAGGCTGGGCCCTCCCAAATAATTGGTTAGCATGAAAAAGGGCAATCGTCCTTCATCCCCGATTGCATAGGCAATTTGCCCCATAGCACAATGCGCCTGGGCCAGATTGCGGACTTGATGAGAAGTTTGAGGCTTATAGGCATTAAACGGGGTGCGGGTCTGAGCACTTGCAATCCGGGGAATTTTGCGTAAATATTTCTCCGCCAATTTGACGACCTTCCCAATTGGAAGTCCTCCAACGCAACTAAAGATCAGGCGCTCGGTGTTCAGATTTTCTCCAATGAACTGTTTGAAGTCGGCCCTGGAAAATCGCTTGATGCTGTCACTTGTCCCAAGAATGTTGTGGGCCATGGAATGGCCTGCAAACACCAGGTCATCAAAATCGTCCTGTATTGAATCCTCCGGACTATCCTTATACATAGCCATTTCCTCCAGGATGACCTGCCTTTCGCGCTCAATTTGAGATTCAGGAAAGACCGAATCAAAGGTTATGTCGGTAAGCAGATCAAGCGCCTTTTCAAAATGCTCATCTAAGATCGAGGCGTAAAAGCATATCTTTTCCTTGGTCGTATAGGCGTTCAATTCTCCGCCAAGGGAGTCGAGCCGATTGAGGATATGAAAGGCGCGTCGTCGACTGGTGCCTTTGAAAGCCATGTGCTCCCAGAAGTGCGCAAGTCCCTGCTGATCGCTGTTTTCGTCCCGACTCCCAATATCGAGTACGAATCCTCCGTGAATGATCTTGGTGTTTGGAACCTGCTTGTAAACCAGTCGGATTCCATTGGGGAAGGTCACCAATTGATGGTCTTTCATAAATTCTCCCTCCAACCAGCAAAGTTAGAAAATCTTCCTTCAACGCCTTCATGCCCTTTAGCAATATGAACCAGGTGGATCCAGTTTATGCCAATAATCCTTAGTTTTGCTGAGCTTTTGTAATACCTCTGAATGAAAGTTTATCTCAGGATTTTGTCCTATGGCGCTCACCTACGGGGTTACCTGGCTGTGTATGTGGTCACCGCCTTCCTGAGCATTATTTTCGGCCTGCTGAACCTGACTTTGCTCAAGCCTCTTTTTGACTTAATCTTCGAGCAGCTAAACCCGGAAAAGCTTGCCGAATATGCCTCTGAGCCTATCTTTTCAATTTCGGCCGATTACTTCATGCACGTGTTCTATTTCTATTTGCTCCAGGCCATAGAAGAACAAGGTAAAATGGGTTCGCTATTTTATTTATGCATATTGATTTTTATTTCGGTTTTTCTGGCAAACCTGTTCCGGTATTGGTCAGAAGTAATTTTGGCGGTTATTAGGGCCTCCGTCATAAAAGGGATGAGGTTCCAACTTTTCAAGAACATCACCGCATTGCACATCGGTTTCTTTACCTCTAAGCGAAGCGGGGATATCATTTCCAGGATCACCAATGATGTCCAGGAGGTTGAATTTTCCATTGTCCATTCTCTCAGAGTCGTTTTCAAGGAACCGGCCACCATCATTGTTTACTTTGTCGTTTTATTTACCATTTCGACCGAGCTGACTTTTTTTAGCCTCTTGATCATTCCGGTTATCGGCGGTATGATCTCAGAAATCGCCCGCCGTCTTAAGAAGATTGCCAAAAAAAGCCAGGAATCACTCGGCCGAATTGTCAACATTGTTGACGAGACTCTTACGGGGATGCGCATCATAAAGGCCTTTGGAGCCCAAGAGTACATCAACAACAAATTTCATGATGAAATAGGAGTTTACAACTCGGTAAATGTGTCTATGGCCCGTAAGAATGAATTGGCCTCACCTCTGTCACAGTTTTTGGGCGTGGCGCTCGTGATGGTCCTTTTGCTATACGGAGGTTCACTTATTCTGCAGGAACAACCTCCACTTGATGCCAGCAGCTTTCTAATATATATTTTGATATTCAGTCAGCTCCTTCCTCCATCAAAGGAAATTTCCAAAGCCATAAGCAGCATCCAAAGAGGATTGGCTTCCGCGGAGAGAATATTTCAACTGGTCGACACCCAATCTGAAATACAGGATACCCCCCTTGCTGTACCTATCGAAGGCTTCAAGGAGTCGGTTGTTTTTGAGAATGTATTTTTTACTTATGAGGATCGGCCTGTTTTGGAGAATATCAATTTGGAAGTCCAAAAGGGCAAAACCATCGCCCTGGTTGGTCCATCCGGAGGGGGTAAGTCCACAATCGCGGATCTAATTCCGAGGTTTTACGACCCTAAACAAGGAGAAATATTGCTCGATGGAAAACCTATACGGGGATATACGCTGAAATCGCTAAGAAAGCTGATGGGCGTGGTAACTCAAGAGTCACTGTTGTTCCATGACACCATCTTCAATAATATTGCTTTCGGCATGGATAAGGTGGACCAAGATGAGGTCATCAAGGCCGCTAAGGTAGCCAACGCTCACGAATTCATTTTGGAAACCGAGCGGGGCTACCAAACAAACATTGGGGATCGGGGCACCAAACTTTCGGGTGGTCAACGTCAACGGCTAGCAATAGCACGGGCCATCATAAAGAACCCCCCCATCCTGATTCTGGACGAGGCTACATCGGCTCTGGATACTGAATCAGAAAAACTGGTGCAGGAGGCTTTGACAAGGCTGATGCTAAATCGAACTACGGTTGTGATAGCCCACCGGCTCTCAACCATCCAGGGTGCCGATGAAATTGTGGTCGTGGAAAAGGGTAGGATAGTCGAAAGAGGGACTCACTCAGAGCTTTTGGAAAAAGGCGGACTATATAAGAAGCTTACCATCCTTCAAAGTGCCTAACTACAAATGAAGTTCCCATGGTCCAATTAAGTGTGGTCATATTAACTCTCAACGAGGAAGTTAACATTAAAAGGACCTTAGAGTCATTAGACGGCGTGGCTGATGAGGTGCTCATTGTGGACTCTCTTTCAACGGACAGGACTGTCGAGATCGCTCAGGAAATGGGCGCCAAAGTGATTCTCAACAAATATGAAGGGCAGATCGAACAACTCCAGCTTGCCAACTCGCAGGCAACCTATGATCACCTGCTGAACGTGGATGCAGATGAGGTCCTTTCAGGGAGATTAAAGGAATCCATTTTGGAATTAAAGAAAAACTGGACGTACACTGGGTATTCAGTTCGAAGGAGCACCTTTTACTGTGGTTCATGGATAGAATTCGGATCGGCATCCAGGGAATTTAGATTGCGGTTGATTGATCGCAGAAAGGCACAGGTAGGGGGTATGAATCCTCACTCGAAGTATATAATAGACAAGGGAGATGAAGGCCCGTTACTCGTTGGGCCACTTTTGCACTTTAGATTTCAAAAAATATCCGAACATGTAGCTCAAATAAACTTTCAGTCCAGTGCCGCCGCTCAAGCGGCATTTGAAGCCGGTAAGGGCGCTTCCGTTTTGAGAATTCTCACAAAGCCAGCTTGGATCTTCTTTAGAGACTATTTTATGAGACTGGGGTTTCTCGAGGGGCGTCGAGGTTTAGCCATGTGTACCATTTCTTCTTTGGAGTTTTTTCTAAGGTGGTTGAAAGTCTGGGAGTTAAAGCATGTAAAACAGCCGGATGGAAAGCCTTAAACACAGGATAAAATATTTTTTTAGATGGATTAGGATGCCAATCCGGAAAGGGCCTTTGAAGGGACTACGCTGGATCATGACGTCCGGAAAGCATTTCATTACCGGGGATTACGAACCATATAAGACTAAAGCTTTTCTGGCCAATCTAAGGGAAGGGGATATTGTTGTGGATGTAGGCGCCCATGTGGGGTATTATTCAGCTTTGGCCTCCCAAAAAGTAGGTGACAAGGGCAGGGTGTACTCCTTCGAACCGAGGCCACTGAATATAAGTTTCTTCAAAGATCATGTTCGAATCAACCGATTGAAAAACATAACCCTCTATGAAGGCGCGATTAGTACCCTAACTGGTGAGACCACATTTAATACCAACACCGGAACGGGAACAGGCCGCCTCTCGGAAACGGGAGGGCTGAAAGTGAAAACGTACTGCCTGGACGAGTTGATAGATGCCGGGGAAGTTCCAAGATTGGATTTCCTGAAGGTTGATGTTGAAGGTGGCGAGATAGAAGTATTGAAGGGGAGCCAATGCGCCATTGCCAAAAACCGTCCTAGAATGTTGTTGGCTACCCACTCAGAAATTACACAAGATTTTGTACTGGAGTTTTTGCAAGAACACAAATACAAATTCCAAATCCTGAACAAGGATGGTGCAAAGGGCGACACTGAAATAATAGCTCAGCCCTGAAGGAACTAACCCCCAAAGGCGAGGGTTAGTTTTTTTTCCTTATTTTACTTCGGGTAAACGTCGAAATGCGGATATCAGCCCAATGGGAAATCACCTTAACACCGATGACAAACTATACCACACTTTTGATGTATCTGGCGGGATTCCTAATCGTTGCGGCCGCCTCGCATCAATTGGCAAGGTACTTCGTCTGGTTGCACCTTCCTCGCATTACAGGATTGCTGTTGATTGGTATCATTTCCGGACCCTACATTTTAGGCTTACTTGAGCCGGAGACAGTCGGAAGTTTAAATTTCGTTAATGAGATTTCACTGGCATTTATCGCATTTGCTGCCGGGGCGGAATTATACCTGAAGGAATTGAGAAGCCGCTTCCGGAGTATCGGCTGGAATACTTCCGGGCAACTGGTTGTGGTATTCTTCTTTACCAGCATCGCCATTATATATCTGTCGCAATATATCCCCTATCTCCAGGATATGGATCAAACCAGCGTCCTGGCCGTCTCCTTATTTGCAGGAACCATCTTTGTAGCAAGTTCACCTTCATCTACGATCGCGGTCATCAACGAAATGCGGGCCCAAGGGCCATTGACTCAAACGTCGCTCGGAGTCACTGTTCTTAAGGACGTGCTGGTAATCATTCTATTTGCCTTGATCTTTTCGGTTTCCAATACCTTGGTCAATGGCACAGGGTTGGATTTCTGGATTCTTTTGCTCATTCCAAGTGAATTACTGATTTCCTTCTTAACAGGCTATTTGCTGGGGAGGCTGCTGCAGGCCTTCATGGCTTTGGAGATTCACTCTACCATAAAGTCGGCACTTGTATTGCTTAGCGGGTACGGAGGTTATCTTTTCTCCCATTTTTTGAAGGAATTCAGCACGGAATTAGGTGTTGAACTGTTTACAGAGCCATTGCTTATCTGCATAGTCGCCAGCTTTTATCTTTCCAATTATACACGGTTTCGTCCGGAATTCCTGAAGATCCTCAACGAACTCGGGCCTTTGGTGTATATCGTCTTTTTCACCCTCGTGGGTGCGAATTTGGCCTTGGACATTATCAGCCAGGTGTGGTGGATTGCATTAATTCTGTTCTCATTAAGGCTGCTCTTCATGGTCATTTCTTCTTACGCCGGAGGTATTATGGCCGGAGATCCTCCCAAACTTTATCGAATCGGCTGGATGCCCTACATCACACAAGCCGGTGTCAGCATTGGTCTCGCAACTGAGGTCGCCCATGGTTTCGAATGGGGACCGAGTTTTGCCACAATCATAATTTCCATTATTGTAATCAATCAGTTAATAGGCCCTCCGCTTTTCAAGTGGGCTATTGAGCTAGCTGGGGAGAGCCATCTCCGAGCTCCCTTTTCGGCATTTGAGGAAGAGCGCACGGCCATTATATTTGGATTGGAAGGTCAAACCATAGCCTTGGCCCGACAACTACAGAAGAATGGCTGGATTGTCAAGATCGCTTCCCGTAGTGCAAGCCCGGAAATGGTTGAGGCAAGCGACCTGGACATAGAAATTATTCCTGGTTTGACCCCAGAAGCTTTCGAAGCCCTTGAAGCAGATAAAGCCCAAACCATTGTTGCTATGTTGACGGATGATGAGAACTACCTGATTTGCGAATTGGCTTATGAAAAGCTCGGTACCAAAGAGCTGGTTGTTAGAATCAACGAACGCGCCAACCTGGAAAAATTTCACAAATTGGGAGCTCTGGTTGTAGATCCATCAACCGCTATTGTAAGTCTCCTGGATCATTTCGTTCGCTCGCCCCAAGCCACCTCCCTTTTGCTGGGGCTGGAGGGGGATCAGGACACGATCGATTTGGAGGTCCAGAGCTCCAATTTGCATGGGCTCACTTTAAGAGACCTTAGACTTCCCTCCGATGTGATAGTTCTTTCAGTGAACAGGCGAGGCCAGATGATCATTTCTCATGGTTACACGAGGCTTAGGATGGGTGACATTGTGACCATGGTGGGCTCTGTTGAAGGCCTCAACAACGTTGCCCTGAGATTTTCAGAATAGCTAATTTGCTTCTACCGGGGCCTCTTGCAGATCTTCACCTTCAATCTTGGCCTTTATCGACTTCTCAAGTTCCTCAGAGAGTTCAGGGTTGTCCTCCAACAGGACCTTTACGGTATCCCGACCCTGGCCTAACTTGTTTCCTTTATAGGAAAACCATGAACCAGATTTTTCCAGGATATTCAACTCAACGCCAAGATCAATAATTTCGCCAATTTTGGAAATGCCGTGGCCATAAAGAATGTCGAATTCCACTACCTTGAAAGGGGGAGCTACTTTGTTTTTCACCACTTTTACACGAGTACGATTGCCGGTAATGTTATCAGCGGACTCCTTGATCTGCCCAATCCTACGAATATCTAATCGCACAGAGGCATAGAATTTCAGGGCGTTGCCGCCAGTGGTGGTCTCGGGGTTTCCGAACATTACTCCGATCTTTTCTCGCAGTTGATTGATGAAGATGCATGAGCAACCGGTTTTGCTTATCGTCCCGGTAAGTTTTCGTAGAGCCTGAGACATCAATCTTGCCTGCAACCCCATTTTGCTGTCTCCCATTTCACCCTCGAGCTCTCCCCGGGGCACTAAAGCGGCAACTGAATCAATTACAATTATATCAATGGCGCCGGATCGAATTAAATGCTCCGTGATTTCCAGTGCTTGCTCCCCATTGTCTGGTTGAGAAATGAGCAGGTTTTCGGTGTCAATTCCCAACTTCTCGGCATAGCTTCTATCAAATGCATGTTCTGCATCGATAAAAGCAGCCATCCCGCCGGTTTTCTGAGCCTCGGATATGCAATGAAGGGCTAGTGTAGTCTTACCGGAGGACTCAGGGCCGTAAACTTCAATCACTCTTCCTCGGGGAATACCCCCTATTCCCAGGGCAATGTCGAGACCAATCGAGCCTGTTGAAATGGCGGGAATGTCCTGAACCTTCTCATCGCTCAGTTTCATGACCGTCCCCTTCCCATAAGCCTTCTCTAACTTATCGATTGTGAGCTCTAAAGCCTTTATTTTCTCCGAATTTTCACTCATTACTCTTGATACAATGTTTGCCAAATTGTAGCCCAAGAACCGTTTGTGAAGTTACTATGATCAAGAGCAATTACCAAGCAATTGATTTGGGAAAGATGTTCAACTTTTGAGCAATTTTGTTAGTTGGTTTGTTAATCATTAATTGCACAAATGATCAAAAGGTTACTCCTAATTGCAGGTTTTTTTCTAATAGTTTTCGGCACTTGGAACTATGAACTGGTTACATATGGCTTTAGCCAGGCCAGGGGGCAATTAAAAGTCCTTGCCAATGCGAAACCCATCGGGGATTTTCTGAACGATCCCGAATTTCCGGATTCTCTTAAACAAAAACTTAGGCTCATTCAAGATATCCGCCAATTTGCAATTGACTCCTTGTCAATCGCGGACTCCAAGAACTACCGGACCCTGTTTGACCAGAAGGGTAAAGACATACTGTGGGTCCTAACTGCTTCGCCCCAATTCTCTCTGGAACCCAAAACCTGGAAATTTCCACTACTAGGGAGTTTCTCATACAAAGGATACTTCGATTTGGAAAGGGCCCAAACCGAAAAAGAGGCACTGATAATTGATGGTTGGGATACCAGCATTAGAAGTGTCACCGCGTGGTCCACTCTGGGCTGGTTCAGCGATCCCATCCTGTCCAAAATGCTTGATCGAGACAGGGGACAACTGGCCAATCTAATCATTCATGAATTGACTCATGCCACTTTGTTTGTAAAAGATAGCGTCATATTTAACGAGAATCTGGCTTCGTTCATCGGAGACAAAGGGGCCCAAAATTTTTTGATTTTGAAATATGGCGAGAATTCGGCCGAATATTTGCGCTACCTCCGTAGCATGAGCGACAAAAGGAAATATACTGAACATTTTTTGAGGGGTGCCGGGCGGCTTGATAGTCTCTACCAAACTTTTGACCAGACAATGGACATAAAGCAGAAGCAAGTGAAAAAAGATCAGATGATCAGGTCGGTGGTTGGTAATTTGGACACGATTTTCTTCCACTTTCCTAAAAAGCACCAAGCCCTAACTTTGAACAACCTCCCCAATAACACCTGCTTCCAAAGCTTCCTGAGGTACCAATCCATGCTCCCCCAGCTGGAGGAGGAGTATAAGAATAAATTTCATAGCAATTTAGCCGAGTACCTCGATTACCTTAAAAAGACATACCCTTCTCTGTAAGTTCCAATCGAATTATATTTGAAGCCTTAAGAAATGAAGCGTTTGAAAAAGGTGTACCTGCTGGCCCTGCCACTAATCGTGCTGGGAACGGGATTTCGATTACTGGAATCCACCCTGGATGACCAGGTCTATCGGGAATTGGAGAATCAGAGTTTTGGCAAAGGTGAAAGATTGGAATACAAATTGCACGTTGGCTTTCTCAATGTTGGATTTGGAGTGATGGAGATCAGCCCTAATATTTTTCAGGTTAATAACCGGTCCTGCTTCAGGATGGATATCTACGGAGAAACGGTAGGCATGTGGACGATTTTCTACAAGGTAAAGGATAACTGGGGGAGTTTCATCGATACCACCTCAATAGTACCCCAGAGATTCTATCGATATATTATTGAAAACCGTTATCGCAAAAATGAGATCGTGGACTTTTACCATCACAACGATACCGCAATCGTGAATAAACTGGATGGTGAGACACGTGAACTAAAAGAAACAAAATACTTCCCCATTCCAAACAATTCCCAGGACCTGGTGAGCGGGTATTACTTTCTGCGAACCCTCGATTACGACACAATAGAGGTGGGATCCAAGATTAAGGTGGAGGCTTTTTTTGACGATGAGGTTTACGACTTTGTAGTCACTTACCTAGGAAAAAAAGTTATCAAAACCAAACTTGGAAAGGTAAACGCCATCGTTTTGACCCCAAAGATGCCCGAAAATAAACTCTTCCGCGGCGAAGACGCAATAAGAGTTTACTTATCGGACGACAAGAACAAAATCCCACTCAAGATTCACGCGGCAATGTTCGTTGGCGCCATAGAAATAGACATACTCAAAGCAGACAACCTGCGGAACAAGCTCAATTATTATTAATGAAGCTCGCGCTGGTTATACTCGCGGTAAACCTACTTGTTCTTCCATTACTCATTGCTTGGGGAGATCCTAGCCGTGTGACCGGCCGATTTACCAATGTCAGCGGGTCTAAAACCGTCTATCTGTATGAGGCCTATGGTGATGGTTTTTTTCTGACCGATTCAACCGAAATGCTCGAAGGGCGGTTCGTATTTGATTTTGATGATTTGGACCGGGGCTTTTACCGTATAGGAATAAGTCAGGAAGTTTCGGTGGTTGCGGTACTGGGCGAACCAGAAGTACAGATATCTGCGGATCTTAAGAATCCAGAGCACCCGGAATTCGTTGGCTCGAAGGAGAACCCCCTGCTCGCCGAATATCAAGATGTCAATCGACGTATCAAAGACCGGAAATATCAGACGGAGCAGAAAGTGAAATCCGGTTACACAGGGGGCGAATCACAGGATTATCGCCTTTTGGTCCAAGGCCTTAAGCAAAGCTTCGATTCGCTTGATACCGAAAGGAATGAGTTTTATCGACAACTCGCTGATCGCCATCCTGATCTGTTTATGGGTAAGATTTGTAAATTCTTGAATTACGATGATCCCGCATCCTACTTTGATTACGAAGAGTTCCAGGACAAGGAGTTGTGGCGAGGAGATATGATCCCGGCTAAAACCCTTATCTACTTTCAAACGCTATTACCACGGAATATCAATCATTGGATAAGCAACACAAACAAAATCCTGGCCGAACTGGAAGCCAAGTCTCCTCAAAAGGAGCTGGTTTATGGCGCTATCACCAATCTCTTCGCAATTTCAGCTCCCGATTATGCTGCTCGCATTGCGAAACGTTATTTTGAAGAATATCCAAATTCAAGGTACTCCGTGATCATCAGTTCCAGTCTTCCACCAGGCCCTCCCCAAATAGGAGAAGCTGCCCCGGATATTGAGCTAGACAAACTTGATGGTCAACCAGTTAAGCTTTCCTCATTGAAAGGGCAGGTTGTTCTGGTTGATTTCTGGGCATCCTGGTGCAAACCTTGTCGAATAGAGAGCCCAAATTTGGTCCGCGCTCATTCGAAGTATAAAGAAAGAGGATTTACAATCTTTAGCGTCTCCCTGGATCATGACCGGGACAAGTGGCTTAAGACCGTTAAAAAAGATAAACTTACCTGGTTGCATGTTTCGGATTTAAGGGGCTGGCAAAGTGAAGGGGCTAAGGTGTACCAGGTGAAGGCAATTCCGGCATCCTATCTTTTGGATTCCAATGGGATAATAATTGCCCATAATTTGCGAGGAGATAAACTTAGATCTACCTTAGACAGGATCCTGAAGTGAGTCGCCAGCAGAGCCAAATGAACCCCATTGACCATAAGATACTGGTTGTTGACGATGAGGCTGATATTTTGGAAATGTTGAGTTATAACCTCAGGAAAGAAGGTTTCATTGTAAAGACCGCTGCCGATGGGAAAAAGGCGGTCGAGATTGCCACAAAATTTATTCCGGATGTGATTCTTTTGGATATAATGATGCCAAAACAAGATGGTGTGGAAACCTGCCGTCAGGTTCGGGAAATACCGGGACTCAAGGATACTTATGTACTATTCCTTACCGCCAGAGCAGAGGAGTATTCCGAGATTGCGGCTTTTGACTCAGGAGCCGACGACTACATTGTTAAGCCCATCAAGCCAAGGGCTTTGGTGCGCCGGATCACGGCCCACTTAAGACGGTCTCTGGCTTCGGGGAGAAATGATGATGGCGTCGTCAAAATCAAAGATTTGACTATAAATCGAAGCAGTTATTCTGTGCATAAAGGCAAAAAGAACGTCGTCTTGCCAAAAAAGGAATTTGAACTACTTCATTTCTTGGCCAAGAGTCCTAATAAGGTCTTTAGCAGAGATGATCTTCTTAGTAATATATGGGGCTCGGATGTGTACGTAGTTGCCAGAACTATTGATGTTCATATAAGAAAACTGCGAGAGAAAATCGGTAATAAATATATTACCACGATCAAAGGAGTGGGCTACAAATTCTCCGAATAGAGGATGACCCGGGCGTGAAGACTAATCCCAGATCCCTGGCGCTGATTTTTGCCCTAATTTCGACATTGATTTCGGCAGTTGCTCTACAGGTACTGAGAACCATTTCAGGTCCCGCATATTGGGCATTGAACGTTGCCATTCTTGGATTGGCGTACGGAATCTTCTACGCAATCCTGCAAAAATTCGTATTCAAAAACCTGGTCAAGATAATGAAGTCCTTTCCTTATGATGTCCGCGGCGCGAGGCAAACGGAGAAGGATTCCATTCAGAAGCTTGCCGATACGATTAGTTCGTATCAGAGAATTAAAGAGAGGAAGATAGAGGAGCTAGAAAAGCGAGCGGCCTTTCGTAGGGAGTTCATTGCCGATATTAGCCATGAACTGAAAACACCCCTGTTCGCAGCCCAGGGGTTTGTCCACACTCTTTTGGATGGAGCAGTTCGAGACAAGGCCGTCCGGGAGAAATTCCTCAAAAAGGCCGCCAAGAATTTGGACGGGCTCGATATGTTAGTTCAGGACCTTTTGTCTCTCTCTCAAATCGAGACCGGCAATATGAAAGTTCACCTAGAATACTTTGATCTCCACGAACTGATCCAGGACGTGTTCGAACAATTTGAAAGTAGATCTCAGAAAAAAGACATTCAGCTTAAACTATTCCTTGGTAAGGAGAAGAAAATGCAGAGCCACCGCACAATCGTATATGCTGACTCACGACTTATTAACCAGGTGATTAGTAACCTGGTCTCTAATGCCATAAAGTACTCGAGTACTAAGGGAGTTGTTGAGGTAACTCTGGCTGAGGACGATCTCGAAGTGGAAGTCGTCGTGAAAGATCAGGGAATCGGAATCCCACAGAAACATCTGCCAAGGATTTTCGAGAGATTTTACCGGGTTGAAAAAAGTCGGTCCAAAATAAAGGATAAAGGCGGCACGGGCTTGGGGTTAGCTATCGTAAAACACATTCTTGAAGCACACGATTCCAAAATTGCAGTCCAAAGCAAATTTGGAGAAGGCTCTGTGTTCAGCTTTAAAATCCGTAAGGACCCGCGGCGCACGGTGTCCAACAACTAAAAATCATCGGCAATGTCCTGAATCTTTTGATCCTTGTCCTGCCTTATCATCTCCCGGATCTTCATGGAAGAATAAAGCATTTCCAATTGGGTCTTGGAAAATGACCGGTAAACCAGGCTTAGCTGGTCAGTTCTCCATACGAAAGAAGTAGTACCCAGTGTTTGGGTTGGGTTGCCATAGGCGCGTCTAAGGCCCTTCAATAAATTTGGATCCTTTGGGGTCCTGACACTGATAGCAAGAATTCGATCCTTGTAGACCGCTGCCTCAACTTCATCTATTGATACGCTTCCAATATTTTCATAATGTCCCTCTTGCGCCCCAAATACCTTTCCATCGGGAACTCCTTTTTGGTCCTGATGAGCCCTTAGATAAACCATATGCGGATAGTTGAGGACGCTGGATCCCAAAGCCAAATCTTTAAACCCATTTCGCTGATCCAGTTTCTCCAGAGTTTGGGCGCAACCATAGCCAGTTTGTATAAAAAAGGCTAAGGTGAGCAACCAGTAGTTTTGTTTCAACACCGTTAAGTATCTGATTGGCAAATATTGTCCTGATAACATTTAAATTCAAGATAATAAGCGTTAATTGAACTGCCAGTACAAGAATCCCACCAATCTCATTCTTTAGCGATAATTGGAAAATTTGACCAATGTCCCGATTTGACTTCCGGAATCTCATTATTTTTGAGAATCAAAATTACCTAATTATTAACAAGCCGGCCGGCCTTACGACGTTGGCCGATCGCAACAATAGCCAAAATATACTTGCGCTGGCTCGCAAACTCGACCCGCACCTACAAACTTGTCATCGATTGGACAAAGAGACTTCGGGAGTAATGGTACTCGCCCGCAACCCTGAAGCCTATCGTTTTCTAGCGATGCAGTTCGAGGACAGGACGGTTGACAAGATTTACTACGCGGTCGTGGATGGATTGCACAACTTTCAGGACAAGGTGATAGACGTTCCCTTGATGTCCAACCGCTCTGGCGTAACCAAGGTAAGCATGAGGCATGGTAAGGAATCGAAAACCATAGTAACGACCCTTCAAACATTTCGATGGCACAGCTTACTCGAGTGCAAGCCCGTAACCGGGCGAATGCATCAGATCCGGGCTCATTTGGCTCATCTAGGAGCTCCCGTCGTCGGAGATAAACACTATAGAGGTAAGACCCTGTATCTTTCCAGTGTCAAAAAAAACTACCGACCCAAAAAGTATCAATTGGAGCTGCCACTGATCAAGCGACCACCTTTACACGCGTTCCGGATCAATTTCGAAAATACAGACGGGCAACAAATCATCCAAGAGGCGCCCTATCCCAAAGATTTCGCGGTGCTTCTAAAGCAGTTGTCTATGCACCTTTGATGGCTAAATAATAATTCAGACTCTTTGTTTTTACAAACAGAAGAATCTATCTTTGTGACCCTTTTTGAGGGGGTGCCCAGTGCGCCTTAAAAGGACCAGAAAGAAGCAAAAAGTGGACATTCAAAGTTTCAAAACCAAATCGGTGAAGCCAGCGGGGGTCGAAAAGCGATGGGTGGTAGTGAATGCCGATTCGCAAGTCCTTGGGCGCTTGGCCAGCAATATCGCGACCATTGTGAGAGGTAAGAATAAGCCTTATTATACCCCACACGTTGACTGCGGTGATCATGTGATCGTGGTAAACGCCAGCAAGATAAAATTGACCGGAAAAAAATGGGATGACAAAATCTACCTTTCCTATTCAGGTTATCCCGGAGGTCAGAAAGAAACGACCCCAAGAAGACTGAAAGACAAAAACGCGGCTAAAATAATTGAGCGAGCGGTGCAGGGAATGTTGCCTAAGAGTCGCCTGGGCCGAAAGCTATTCCGGAATCTACACGTCTACGAAGGTGCCGGGCATCCTCACCAATCTGTTAAACCAAAAGAAATTAAATTTTAATCCCTCTAAATGGATAGCTATAATTCAGTTGGCAGGCGGAAGACTTCGGTGGCCAGAGTTTATTTACGATCGGGCAAAGGCAATATTCAAATCAATAACAGGGATTTCGATTCCTACTTTCCCACTGAGGTACTGAGAACCATAATAAAGGAACCGTTGAGATCCGTGGAAGCTGAAACCAGCTACGATATCACAGTCAACGTTGGCGGTGGCGGATTCAGGGGGCAAGCGGAGGCTATCCGGTTAGGTATCGCCAGAGCTCTGGTTGAAATCAGTGATGAAAATCGATTGCCGCTCAAGAAAGACGGACTGCTAACCCGGGATCCTCGGATGGTTGAAAGGAAGAAGTACGGAAGGAGAAAAGCCAGGAGAAAATTCCAATTCAGTAAACGATAACAGAAATTTGAATGGGGAAAGTTACCTACAAAGAATTATTGGATTCCGGTGTTCATTTTGGCCATTTAACCCGAAAATGGAATCCTAAAATGGCACCTTTCATTTTCATGGAAAAAAATGGAATCCATATAATTGACCTCAATAGAACCCTGGACTGCTTGGATGAAGCCAGTCACGCAATGAGGAACATCGTGCGTTCAGGTCGTAAAATCATGTTCGTTGCTACTAAAAAACAAGCGAAGGCGGTGGTGGCGGATGAAGCCAGGAGGTTGCGAATGCCTTATGTCACCGAGCGGTGGTTGGGTGGAATGTTGACGAATTTTAGTACCATCAGGAAGTCACTAAAGAAACTTTCATCAATCGAGAAGTTGCAGAAAGAAGAGGCTTTCCTGAACCTCGCCAAGAGGGAACGACTGATGGTAGATCGTGAAAAGCAAAAACTTGAAAACGTGCTTGGCGGAATCGCGGAACTCAATAGGCTCCCGGCTGCCTTGTTTGTGGTGGATATTAAGCGAGAACACATTGCCATTAAGGAGGCTATCAAATTGAACATCCCGGTGTTCGCTTTGGTAGATACAAATTCGGATCCGGAATTAGTTGATTTTCCTATTCCATCAAATGATGATGCATTTAAATCCATCTCAATACTGGTTAAAACGATCGCCAGTGTGGTTGAAGATGGACTCAATGAACGAATCAAAGAAAAAGAAGAGGCCCGATTAAAAGAGGAGGAGGAATCAAAACGAGAAATGGATGAAAAAGATCAACTCGATATTGAAGCCCATCAGACTGAGGATAAAAAGCCTGAAACCATCAACGAAAAGGAAGAAGTAGTTTTGAACGAATCCGCTGGTGATTCGAAAAATGAGCCCGAGAATAAACAAGAGGAAGCCCCGATTCCGGAGCCTGTTGTGGAAGCAGAGAAGGAAGCAGAACTAGTTAAGGAAAAGACAGTCAAGGTTACGAGAAAAAAAGCGGCCAAAAAAGCGGCCCCAAAGGAGGAAGCGGCCGATTAACATCTTACATATTAAAGCGACAAATTGAACATTGATGTTTTTCGATGTTCAATTTTTTTGTTACAAACTATCTAAAATATCAAAATGGACATTAGTGCACAAGATGTAAATAAGCTTCGGCAAATGACCGGAGCAGGGATGATGGATTGCAAAAAAGCCCTAACGGAGGCGAAGGGTGATTTTGATAAGGCCATTGAGATCCTGAGAAAAAAGGGTCAGAAGGTGTCGGCTGCGAGAGCGAACAGGACCACGTCCGAAGGGGCAATTTTTGTAAAAACCAATGAAGATCAAACACAGGCTTTACTTATTGCCCTGAATTGCGAAACTGATTTCGTAGCTAAGAACGAAGAATTTCAAAGCCTTGGTAATAAGATCATAGATGCGGCTTTCGAATCCGACCCAAGTTCAATAGACGAACTTTTGACCTTGAAAATAGGCTCCCTAACCATCGCCGAACTCACAAATGAATTGGTGGGGAAAATCGGTGAAAAAATCGAAGTTACCGCTTACGAGAAAATGGTTGGTGACGCAGTAGTGCCGTACATCCATGTGGGTAACAAATTAGGCGTCTTAGTTGCTTTGAAAGGAGTGAATGGATCCGATGTAATTCAGGCCGGAAAGGACGTGGCTATGCAAATCGCCGCCATGAATCCAATAGCTATTGATCAGGATGATGTGGATCAGCAAACCAAAGAAAACGAATTGCGCATTGGCAAAGAGCAGGCCATTGCCGAGGGCAAACCCGAAAATATCGTTGACAAAATCGCCCAAGGTAAACTGAATAAGTTCCTAAAGGAAAACACATTACTGAATCAGAACTTCGTTAAGGATAATAGCCTAACCGTAGCCAAATATTTGGATGGAATATCCCAGGGATTGACTGTTGAGAAGTTCAGCCGAATTGCGATTGGCAGATAAAATCTCCACTTAAGTCCTGAAACCCAGTCCATCGTTGGAAGGGGGTTCTATACCAAAGTGGCAATGCATTTCAGTTCGATGGCAATCGGAGTAGGAAGGCTCCCGACCTCCACTGTGGTACGACAGGGTTGATTCTTCTTGAAATAATGGCTGTAGATTCTATTGTATGCCCCAAAATCATTTTTCATATTGGTTAGATAAACCGTTATGTCCACTAGATTATCCCACGACGAACCGGACTCTTCTAAGATCAACTTGACATTCTGGAAAACCGAATGACACTGCTCCTCGATGTCATACCTCAATATCCTATTATTATCATCCAATTCAACTCCCGGTATTCTGTCAGTCCCTGGTTTCCTGGGCCCAACTCCGGAAAGAAACAATAGTTCCCCCACACGACGGGCATGGGGATACGCACCCACTGGTTCCGGAGCACGGCTAGAAAAAATACCCTTGCCAGGTCTTTGTATCATTACCCGATGAAGCCACTTCTGTTGTGAGAGCCATCACAAAAGGGCTTGTTGTTGCTTTCTCCGCACCGGCATAAGGCCGCTTTTTCCTTAATTTCAAGAATATTTCCATCGGCATCTTCTAAGGCTAAATCACCAGTAACGAGGTATGGTCCGTTTGCTAGGACTTGAATTTTGCCATCAATTTTTACACCAGCTTCCGGCGCTGGGTTCCATTTGATGGACAGTGCACCTGAAGGACATTTAGCCACGGTCTTTACGATTTCCTCAGTTGCGGCCTGAGAAGGATCAATCCAAGGCCTGCGATCAGCATCAAACACAGCCGGCGATCCAGTCACGCAGTTCTCCGAGTGCATGCAGAGGTGGGCTTTCCATAAGATGGTAACCTCGCCATTCGTATATTCTTTGGTCTTCGCCATATTTTAGGAGTTCATTAAGTCTTCAATTTCTTCAGCCTCAATGGGAATATTTCCCATAAGGTTATTCAGTCCGTTGTCGGAAATTACCACGTTATCTTCGAGTCTTATGCCCAAACCTTCTTCCTTGATGTAGATTCCCGGTTCAACGGTAAAGACCATTCCTGGCCTCATTTTCTGATATACGTTCCCTACATCGTGAACGTCTAATCCTAAATGATGAGACGTTCCATGCATAAAATACTTTCTGTAGGCCGGATTAGTGGGATCTTGCCGTGCAATATCGCTTTGATCCAATAGCCCCAACCCGACTAATTCTGACTCCATGATCTTTCCCACCTCCAGTTGGTAATCCGGAATTGCGTTGCCCGGCACCAGCATTTCTTCCGCCTCTCGCTTGACTCGCAACACCGCGGCATAAACAGCCTTTTGCCGATTAGAGAACCTTCCTCCAACGGGTATGCTTCGTGTCATATCCGCATTGTAATTAGCGTACTCAGCACCGATATCCAAAAGAATAACATCCCCATCGTTACAAGTTTGACTGTTCGAAGTGTAGTGCAAGACGCAAGCATTGGATCCTGATGCCACGATAGGTTGGTAAGCAAAACCGCGAGATCGATTTCTAAGGAATTCGTGCATGAATTCCGCTTCGATCTCAAACTCCATTACCCCCGGTTCCACGAAATTAAGGATGCGACGGAATCCGCGTTCAGTGATCTTGCATGCCTCCTGGATAATCTCGATTTCCCGTTGGGTTTTTACCGCCCTTAATTCGTGCATCATCGGAGCCGATCTTTGATATTGATGCAAAGGATACTTTTCCGAACACCACTTGGCGAATCGAGCATCACGGGTCTCCACCTGAACCACGGCCCGGATATGTTCATTGGAATTTAAGTACACAATAGAGGCCTCACCAAGTAAGGTGTTAAGGATAGATTCAAACTCAGATAACCATCGGACAGTAAGTACTCCTGAAGTTTCGGATGCCTCCTTTTTGGTGTACTTGTGACCCTCCCAAATGGCAATATTATCGTCAGTTTCTTTCAAGAATAAAACTTCTCGCAATTTTTGATCGTAAAAATCAGGGAAAATCACTAGAATGGATTCCTCCTGGTCAATGCCCGATAGATAAAAGAGATCATTGTTTTGCCGAAAGGGCATGATACCATCAGCATTTGTTGGCATGATATCATTGGAGTTGAAAATTGCGATTGAGCCAGGAGACATTTTTGATCTGAACTTCTCCCGGTTACCAGTAAAGAACTCCTTGCCAATGGGCAGGTATTTCATCATATTTATAACTTAGCTTTGGTAAAATCGCCGTTTGCGCAGTGCAACATTGGCTCAGTAATATACTAATTCTGGTAGTTTTTCATGTCGCCCAGGGACAGAGTTTGCCCTCCAACGAGGCCGCTCAGGATCGGTCTGCGGGTGTTGAAAAGTACTGGATCCTTTTCGTTGACAAAGCGGGCCAACCATGGACAGAAGACGTGGTTTCTCTAAAGACTCAAAATGCTAGAACTATCAGGAAAATAGAGGTGGTTCAGCCGACAGACGTACCGGTCCCGGAAAGTTATGTCGATAGCCTGAAGTACTGGGGCATCACCCCGGATGTGAGGTCAAAATGGCTAAATGGGATTTCCTGTTACCTCAGCCCCAATCAGCTTTCACGAATTGGCCATTTGGGTTTCATAAAATCAATTGACCCCATTGAGGTTAACGGGTTGGTAGTTTCGTCAGCAGAATCCGATAGTTGGGACTGGTCTTACGCTGCGGAACAAATTAATAGGGTCAGGCTTGGCCAGGAACAACTGGACGGCAAGGGCGTTGTAATTGGCATCATCGATGGCGGATTTCTAACTGCCGATGCCAATCCCAGCCTTCATCGGATCTTCAAAGCCCAGAAGATCCTGGGTTATCGGGATTATGTAACACCTGCAAGCGCTCCGTTTGCGGGGTTTCAGACACTTGATGATGGTCATGGCACCGAGGTGTGGCAGCTAATTGCGGGAGTTAACCACGATAAGCATATTAAATACGGCTTGGCCCCGGAAGCAAGCTTTTATTTGGCTCGTACCGATCACGGAAAGGATGAGACCAGGACTGAAGAGGACTATTGGATCGCTGCAATGGAGTGGATGGACAGCGCGGGCGTGAGCTTGATAAACACTTCCCTAGGATACAACAAGGGCTTTAACGACCCACAAGAGAACTATACTCCCGAGCAGATGGATGGAAAATCCAGTACCATTTCGAGGGCCGCTCAGGTCGCGACCGACGAAAAAGGGATGCTCATTATTGTCTCGGCAGGGAATGATGGTAATGACAAGTCATGGAGAATCCTCTCAGCACCAGCGGATGCCGAGGGCGTGCTGTCAGTAGGTACCACAAGACTCAAAAATGCGAGCAAAATGGGATATAGTTCCATCGGTCCCGAATTTCTACCGTATCTGAAGCCTAATGTATCCGTTTACAGTTCCAGGGGTACTTCCTTTTCGGCCCCAATAGTTACCGGGCTCGCGGCCTGTATTATCCAATTTGATTCATCCCTGAGCAACCGCGAAATAAAGGAATAATCGAGAAGTCTGGCAATCTCTATCCATACGGAAACAATTATGTGGGTTACGGAGTCCCGGACTGTGATCGCGTGCTTCAACTCCTGGAGAATCCGGATGCTGAATTCGACCGAGCGACCAAAGTAATCCGCAAGGGCAATAGGTTCGCTATCAAAGACCATGGAATTGAGGAATTGACCGTATTTCATAAAAGTAATGAAATGCTCGTCATGTCCCAGCAGGTGCTGGAAACCAAGAATCGCAAGTTCCATATTCTAAAACCCGAAAAGGCAATTCGATCTACCTTGGTATTCCCTAACCGGGTGCTTGAAATAATCTGGCGATAGTATTGTTGCGGCTCCTGTCCAAATCCTTTGGGGGTGTTCGTCCTTAAGATAATTATCTTATTACAAATCGCTAATATTACTACAATGAAAGATTATTTGTATCTATTTAGAGGCGGCGATGCCCGCGAATCATCTCAATCACCGGAAGCCATGCAATCCCATATGGAGAAATGGATGGTTTGGATGAAGGGCCTTGGAGAGGCCGGAACTTTGGTCGGCGGACAGCCCCTTCAAAACGAAGGCAAAGTTGTAACAGAAGCAGCACAGGTTATTACCGACGGACCTTTTGCTGAGGGTAAGGAAATAGTCGGGGGTTACCTCATTGTCAAGGCCGATGACTTGGAAGGGGCGGCAAAACTGTCATCGGAATGCCCGATTTTTGAATACGGCGGTTCGGTAGAGGTTCGAGAAATCGCTGCAATGTAATGTAAGGTCGGGTGTGGCTATCCACACCCTCCTTTTCAAACCATTCTATCCGGGCATCGGCGCCCGAGTGGCGCATTATCGCCCACCTGCTTTCAACGTAATCATGCGATGCTAACCCAAAGGATAATTATTGCTCTTCGAGTCGATTAATCAATCCTCAATACTATCGGCAGGACGAGTGTTCATCACCCTGCCGCCCTTGTTCGATGCTTCTGCGGAATGGATCTCACTGCGGCAAATGATCGCTCCGAGTCTAAGATAATTCCATTTGGGCACTCGTGAAGGGCTCTGTCGGTCAATTTCAAGAACCAAGCCCGAGTAAATCCCGCCTTACGACGGTTTTCGAGGGAGGAGAAGTGCAAGATCTCTTGGGACTCACTTTAGCAAGCATTTCCCGCCTCATGTCCAGAATCAATCTAAGTTCGCGCCTGCAAAGGCCTCTGGTTTTGGGTAAACAATCAACGACATAGCGCTTAGCTTTTATCAAAAATTGGCCTTCCGGAGCGGGGCCTGGAAGATTTTTAATTTGCCTTGAATATATTGTATCTTTGAGCGCCCAAAATCCAGCGGGCCGATCATTTCCTCTTCATGTGGGTTACTAACAAAGTCATCAAGATTTATGAAGCTTTCTGAATTCAAATTTGAATTACCCCAGAACCGCATTGCTCTGTATCCGGCTGAAAATCGTGATGAATCCCGGCTCATGATCATGCATAGGCAAGATGGAAACATTGAACACAAGACTTTCAAGGATGTCCTGGAGTACTTCGATGAAGGAGATGTCTTTGTTTTGAACGACACCAAGGTATTCCCTGCTCGTTTATATGGAAACAAGGAAAAAACCGGCGCCAAGATTGAGGTTTTTTTACTAAGGGAGCTAAATCGGGAAATGCATTTGTGGGACGTCTTGGTGGACCCAGCCCGCAAGATACGAGTTGGCAATAAGCTCTACTTCGGAGACGGTGATCTGGTTGCAGAGGTAATTGACAATACTACATCGCGAGGAAGAACCATCCGGTTTCTATATGATGGGGAGGACGACACCTTCTACAAAACCATTGACACCCTTGGAGAGACGCCCTTGCCCAAATACATCGGCAGACCCACCGAACCAGAAGACCGCGAGCGGTTTCAGACTATATATGCTTCCCGAACCGGGGCAGTCGCCGCTCCCGTAGCAGGTCTGCACTTCACCAAACAATTGATGAAGCGATTGGAAATCAAGGGGGTGGAAATAACCCCCATAACACTTCACATTGGGCTTGGAACCTTCAGGCCGGTTGATGTAGAAGACCTGACCAAGCATAAAATGGACTCCGAGAATTTCGCAGTGCCCGAAGAGACCGTTGAACAAGTTAATATAGCTCTTGAAGAGAAAAGGCGGATCTGTGCAGTAGGTACAACCTCAATGCGAGCCTTAGAATCCTCGGTCTCAGCTAATGGCAAACTTAAGGCCAATGAGGGTTGGACCGACAAGTTCATATTCCCGCCCTATGAGTTTAAAATATGTAATGCCCTAATTACGAACTTTCATATGCCCGAGTCCACGCTCTTGATGATGGCATGCGCTTTTGGGGGATACGACTTAGTCCGTCATGCGTATGAAGTTGCAATTAAGGAAAAGTATAAATTCTTCAGTTATGGCGACGCTATGCTTATTTTATAGCCGGCGAGGGTTGCCTGAGTTCAGATCGTAGGTCCCAAATGGTCCAACCCGAATATGCCATTGTGGTTGCTGGGGGAATTGGTAAGCGAATGAAAAGCTCTCGGCCAAAGCAATTTCTAGAGTTGGGAGGATTACCCATGATCATGCACACCCTGAATTGCTTTTTCAGCTATTCAAGGAGCGTGCAACTGACCTTGGTGTTGCCTGAGGAGGAAATCACCCTGTGGCCAGAGTTATGTGATACCTATCAGTTTGAGCTCACGGTTCGAATTGTTGTCGGAGGCCCTACCCGTTTCGAATCGGTAAAAAGCGGCCTCCGAACTATTGGAGATGACGGACTGGTCGCCGTCCATGATGGAGTTCGGCCGTTTGTCTCCCCGGAAATAATCGATGCCTCCTACCGAAGTGCCGCTAAATACGGATCTGGTGTAGTCGCCGTTAGTCTAACGGATTCAATCCGTAAAGTGGACGAGATAAAAAGCCTATCAGTCTCCCGAGATCACTATCGGTTGGTTCAGACCCCCCAGACGTTTCAAACCGGTCTAATTAAGGAGGCCTATGATATGGCTCCTGGCACCCAATTCACCGACGACGCTAGCGTGTTCGAAAAAGCGGGAAATGTAGTTGCCCTGGTTGAAGGGAGTTATGAGAATTTCAAAGTAACAAATCAAACGGATTTGCTTAGAGCCCGATCTTTTGTTGCATTCCGGCAGTCCCTTTGAACCGGTCTGCTACCGTTCCTATCCTAATACTCGTCTTCGTTAAAAAAGAAATCCTCTTTGGTTGGATAATCAGGCCAAATTTCTTCAATACTTTCATAAGGTTGGCCGTCATCTTCCAATTCCTGAAGGTTTTCAACAACCTCCAAAGGCGCTCCTGACCGAATTGAAAAATCGATTAACTCATCCTTTGTAGCTGGCCATGGGGCGTCTTCGAGGTAGGAAGCAAGTTCTAATGTCCAGTACATTTTCTTCTCCTTAAATCCAGATCCGAATTTCGTGCAAAAGTAGAATTAAATTCCACATTTCAAATAGGCTGTGGGTATTCTTTTCTACAGTAATTCCGGGCCATCCTATTTACGAACCGTCGTGCCAAATAGTTTGATTTTTGGGAACAAAAAAAGCCCGGCATTGCCGGGCTTTTTAATCACGTGTTAGCGTCGATCAATTGTTGCGATCAAATTGCGCAAAACCATCGGCTAATATCTGATATTCGTCCAGAATGGAGTTGACGGCGTTCCGGATCGATTTTTCATTATTATAGTACTTGTTACCAAAAAGCCCAGAAGCGTAGCCCTGCCAGACCGACTTTTCTCCCTCTTTATCGAAGAACGCAATCAATAAAGTGCCCTCCCGTAAGTCACACTTGATGGGATCATAGTCCTCAGCTTCCAAAAGTTTTCTCTCTTCATCGGTAAGTTCTTCATCAACCAGCGCATCAAGTTCTTCTTCCTCTTCCTCTTTAGGTTCATAAGATATTGGCACCCTGTTGCCTTCTGCCTGAGTCCAATTCGCAAGATCTGGCTGCAGATAGGCATTCATATAAAAGTCCTCAAAAAAGACTTTATATAATACCAGCAGGTTTGGTTCTTCTTCCTTCTGTCGGTAACCCTGGGATTTTAATCTAAGCTGAATCGCCTGTTGAATTAGCCCGTTGTAAAAGTCAGTTTTGCCGTCCGCTTGAACAAAGTTGTAAGAATTGTATTTGGGGAAGTTGCCATCATAACTATAGTCGTAATCCACCACAAACTCATTTAGGGTGTAACAACCTGTCATAAAAAATAAAACCAGAATAGAACTTACACTTATCTTTTTCATCGCAAAGCAGTTGTTTGGGACTGTTTTCCAAATATCGGACTTAATCCAACAAAATATGCAAAATGATCATGAAATTCAAATGAACTATTAGTAATGATTACCAGTCAATCGGTATTAATCCAAGTTTTGTCTGGCCAATCGTAGGATCAAAAGTCCGGTTGACCGGCCTCAATCCAGGAACTAAGCCAAAAATCGGCGACCATTTTGATTGAACTCTTCAGACGGAGCTCCACCTGGCCGTTCAATACGCTGTTATATTGAGAACAAAAATCTTTAGAAAATGTTTTTATGAATGCCTTATTTCGCTGCTCATAAGAGAACTTCTTTTCAGATCCGAATTGTTTTGTGAGTTCCCTTTCTAAATATAGAACCGTTTCGACCCCATCATGGGATGCCCACATGGTCTCCCAAACCCTGGCCAACGGAGCCCCGACATACTCAGCAGCACCTATTAGTAAATCATATTTTTCAAAGTAAAGTTCAGGTAACCTGGATTCCCATAGCCCATGGATTCCCTTTTGTCCGGTAAGCTGTCCGTTGTAGTTTTCTGTAGTGTGCAGAGGAACATTGCAATCGGCAATATAGTGAGACAGTTCAGCGGAGTACCGGATTATTTTCTTAGCATCTCCAATCCTCATGGCCCCGGTCAGTCGGTTTTGTGTGATCAGTATCTGCCATGGAACAATTCCATAGGCCATCAAAGAATCCCGCGAAAACACCCCTATTGCTTCTCGATAAGTCATCGGTTGTTCTCGCAGTATTCTGCCAGCATACTTCTCTATATCTATGTAATGTCGTGGTCCTTCGTCCGAAATCACGTATCGTCGTTTATCGGGATTAACAGACTGACGGGTTATGGACTCCTGATGGGTCTTGTAGAACTTCCCAAGCTCCGGTGGTAGAAGGAACATGGCATACATCGTGATTTTCTTGTGAGCAAAAAAACCCCAGGCATTTCCCTCCGGTAAATCCACCGCGCATAGTATTCCTATCATAAGAAGTTTCTTCACCTGGATGCACTTTATTAATTGATGTGTTTGAAGCCAAAAGTGTTACCCGTCCTGCAATAGACATGCAGTATCAGACTGTGGTGATTCTGTATTCAAAATGGACCCTAAACCTCAATTTGGTCCGTTAGAACGCTTGTTCAATTCTTTGTTCCCAATTCTTCATGAGACACAATAGAAATCTAGTTTTCGAGATTCACCCAGATCCTTGGATGAAACCCCGCCTGTACGCGACCCAAAAAAAGTAAAGAACCAGAAATACTTCCATCCATTGCCAAGCGATCCCGGAGGTTCAGGCCAACCGGGATATAATCGTTGATTCAACTTGAAAGGGCAGAGCTTAAGAGCCACCCAAGTTCACCGGTTTAACCGGCGGTGAATCGCCGATCCCTTGGTTGCAACGCAAAAAGCTGCTACATTTGCAGACCAAAAATTAAGATTCATTAATATGGCGAATCATAAATCGGCGCTAAAGAACATACGAAGCAGTCAAAGCAAAAGGTTGAGGAACAGGTATCAGCACAAGACTACCCGGACGTTTATGAAAAAAGTAGCTGAGGCCAAAGACAAGAAGGAAGGTGAAGAACTACTAAAGAAAGTTTCGGCGTTGCTGGATAAGCTGGCCAAAAGAAAAATTATTCACAAGAATAAAGCTGCTAATCAAAAATCGAGGCTGGCTAGACTGGTTAACGCCATGTAAAAGGAAATGCATGGCAGTTTCTGGGCCTCGTTCAATTAATGAATGAGGCTTTTTGTTTTTCGCCGAGATTGGGTCCCACAAATTCCTTGGACACCCCGAGGCACTGAGCGCACACCGAGGCACTGAGATTCGGGATTTCGGCTTGCGGTCATATTGCACTATGTTGCCTATCATAAAATAAATGATCCTGAGAATCTGCATCACAACATTATTGATTTCCTTATGTAAACAGATGGTTCACTTTCATTATTGAACCATCAATCAACTCATGGTGATCATCCAAGAAGTTTTGTTACTGATCCTTCAGGGAAGTACATTCTTGTTGCCAATCAAGTGACCGGAGAAATAGTCGTATTCAAAAGGAATTTAGAAACAGGGTTATTGAGCAAAACCGAAACAGAAATTAGAATTTTGCTACCCTCAAGCTTAGAAATTATAGAATACAATAGCTCCAAATAAGGGCTTAAGCAGATCTCCTTCAATGAAATCGAAAGTTGCAGTCAAGACATATTTTTAATTGATTTGGCAACGTAAATAATGGACAAAGACTTTTTTGCTAAAAGACACAAGAATGCTTGAAGGATACAGAAGACTGTTAATGGCTAGTTTTTTATTAACCCCAATGGCCACCGCTCAAGAATTTCAGACCCTTACTTACTTTAAAAATGACTCCATAAGTCTGGATCTGGACTTATTTATACCTGAGAATGAACCCTCCTTGAATACTCCATTATTGATTTATGTTCACGGTGGCGGCTTTGCAAATGGTACCCGCACTCGTGGTCACAACCTGGCCACATTTCTAATCGGACAGAATATTGCGTGTGCCTCTATTAGCTATACCCTTTACATGAAGGACAAGAGTTTCGGTTGCGATGGAATACTCACTGAAAAAATAAAAGCAATTCAAATAGCTGTTAGCCAACTTTGGCATGCAACCGCTTATCTAATTGAGCAAAGCGACCAAATTCATATAAATCCATCTCAGATATTTTTGGCAGGAAGTAGTGCTGGAGCTGAAACCGTCTTGCATGCAGTATACTGGAACAGGAAGCAAATGCAATTGTATGAACCAAAGTTGGTTCCAGAATTTAGATACGCTGGTGTAATAGTGGGTGCCGGTGCTATTATGGATCTTAACCTAATTACACAGGAAAACAAAATACCTCTGATGGCCTTTCATGGTGATGCTGATCCTACCGTACCCTTTAGATTTACAAGATATGATTATTTCAATATTATTGCTATTACCCCTATGAGGGGGTCTGGGGGAGACTCATAACTTGTGGACAAGGTGGATAACTTTAAAAAGTCAACACCGACAGAGGCGAATTATCTGCCTGCCAGGGTAAGACCCATCGTGCGATTCAATCCTCTGTCGGTTACTTAAACAAGCATCATTTAGAAATTAGGAATATCCAGCGAAGGATAAGATCCATTATCAAGGGTTTGATCGTGTTTAAGTGTGTTGACCTGTTTTTTAATCAATAATAAAGTTATGAAGTATAAAGTATTTATTGGCGTAGATGTGTCTAAAGAGGTTCTGGATTTTGTAGTGATTGCTGAAGGCAAAAAGTTGTTCCACTTGCTGGTAAGTAACGACAAAAAAGGGATCAATCTGTTTTACAAAAGATTACTAAAAGAAGTAGAGACCGATCAGATCCACTGGTTATTATGTCTTGAGCATACGGGTATCTACTGTAACCCTTTATTGGAATTTGTGGTTGAAAAGAACATGGCAGTTTGGTTAGAAAACGCAGCAGTAATCAAAGCACACCATGCGTTGGAACGAGGTAAAAATGATGCTTTAGATGCCTTAAGAATTTCTGAGTATGCTTATGCTAAAAGGGATAAAGTAAGGCTGTGGGAAGCTCCCAGAGAGGTTGTCAATCAATTGAAATCTATGATCCGTCTCAGGAAAAGACTACTTACTTCCAAAAAGAGGCTACTTGATCCTCTACAGGAAGACAAGCAGTTTGGTAATAAACAATGGGCAAAGGAACATGATAAACTACTTCGACCTGTTATAGCCAAAATAGAAAAACAACTCAAAGAAGTGGAACAGAAAATCCAGCAGCTCATTGATGGGGACCATCATCTTAAACAACTTTATCAACTGATTACATCGGTAAGCAGAGTAGGGCAGATTGTAGCTATCAATACCCTGGTAGTCACTAACGAGTTTAAACAGATCACTGACCCAAAAAAGATGGCCTGTCATTGCGGAGTAGCCCCTTTCCAATACGATTCAGGGAAAACGATTCGCAGCAGGGCCAGAGTGTCACACAGGGCAGACAAGTCGATGAAAGTACTACTACACTTGGCGGCTATGTCAGCCATCTCTGGTAAAGGAGAATTAAGAGATTATTACCTAAGAAAAGTAGAGGAAGGCAAGAATAAAATGGCTGTACTTAATGCTGTAAGAAACAAAATCATCCACCGAGTATTTGCTTGTGTAAGAGAAAATAGGAAATATGAAAAAATTTATAAGCATGCCCTTGTTTAATCCTTAGAAATCGTAAGGAACGGCTTCTCATCGTTATTGTCCTCCTAATTCATCAGGTTGGTTAATGTTTTTTGGTTCATACTCCATTGCTCAGCACTTGCATAACTTAAATGGGACTTGTCAACTCATAACCTTCATAGGAGGGGACCATTCTTATGCTAATGAGTACGCCCACAATAGACAACCACTAGTCGTTGAGTTTATTAATAAGGTCCTGTCGGGACAAAATTTCATATTATATCAAACCGTAGAGGCTAACGCTCAAAACTGAAAATTATGATTTTGTGAAGAGCCAGAAGCGTGAGGTGGGGACATGCCTGGGAATATTCAGTTAAAGTTGAAAATCAATTTTGAACTTTAAAGCAGCCACCAAGCGTGCGAACACTTCACCTAAAGAACGTCAGTGGGTAACATTTCCATCCTCATTGCAATTAAGGAGTAAAGCCACGCGCTAAATCCAATAATTGAACTTTCAGAAATCACACCTCAAGATTTCCCAATGGAGGGAAGAAGATCGTCCGAGGGAAAAGCTGATCCTGAAAGGAAAATTCTCTTTATCGGATGCGGAACTGATAGCGTTACTCATCGGTTCGGGGACCAAAGAAACCAGTGCCGTGGACCTGGGCCGATCTATTCTGGCCAAAGTGGACGGAAACCTCAACCAGTTATCCAAACTATCTATAAATGAGCTAACCCGATTCAAAGGAATCGGAACCGCTAAGGCGATTACCATTGCTAGTGCCTTGGAGCTGGGCCGGCGCCGAAAAGACTCCGGTCCTATCCAGCGGCCAAAAATTGAATGCTCTAAGGATGTTTTCGAACTTATGAGCCCGGAGCTAGTCGACAAAAGTCATGAGGAGTTTTGGGTGGTCCTGTTAAATCGCGCCAATTTTGTATTGAAAAAACAATCCATCAGCTCCGGAGGAATTTCCGGTACCGTTGCCGATCCAAAATTGATTTACAAGATTGCTCTGGATGAGATGGCCAGTGCCATTATTTTGGTGCACAACCATCCGTCCGGAAACCTTAAACCGAGCGAGGCGGACATAAGACTTACCCAAAGATTGCGCAAATCTGGCGAACTGCTGGAAATAGCTGTATTAGATCATATTATATTTACGGACGACAATTTCCTCAGCTTCGCAGACGAAAATCTATTATGACCACGCGCAATAAGCTACTTTGGATCTCGGCCGGTTTATTGTTCCTGTGGATTCTATACTATTCAGTGTCTGGAAGTGGCCCAAACCCTAATTATTTAGAGGAAGTCGCCCAGGGACGAATGACCAAGGATCGCTCTTTTCGCCAGGATGCCACCTCTCCTTTCAAGGATAGCGATTTCAATGGTTTGGATTACTATCCTGTGGATCCCAAGTACCGGGTGCAGGCCAGTCTTGAGAGGTTGGAGAGTGCGGACCGGATTTTCCTTGAGACCAATGATGGAAAGCAGCAGCAATACCAACAATTTGCATGGGCGCGATTCAGCATCGATGGCGATAGGCTACAATTGATGGTGCTTCGGGCCTATCCGATCGAAGATCAGGATCAATTTTTCCTTCCTTTTGGGGATCAAACCAGTGCCGTTGAGACATATGGAAGTGGCCGATATATCGATTTGCGTTTTAAACCGGGGGCTACAAGGGTGGAAATTGACTTTAATCTGGCTTATAGCCCCTTTTGTGCTTACAACCCTTCTTTCAGTTGCCCCCTCCCACCCTCACAAAACCTCTTGAAGGTTCCAATTCACGCCGGGGAAAAAAATTATGATTAGCCTATATGTTTTTTCGGTTTGATTAATTTTGTCGACTCGCATTACCGACGCCGTTTTCAAGTATGAAGATTTCCCTGAGCTGGTTAAAACAATACATCCGTATACAACGATCTCCGGAACAGCTAAGTGAATTGCTGACCCAAACTGGCCTGGAAGTGGAGGCTTTGGAGCGGTTCGAATCAGTACCAGGAGGTCTTGAAGGATTCGTCATTGGAGAGGTTTTGGAATGCCAACCCCATCCCAATGCCGACAAGCTTACATTAACCAGGGTAGACATAGGCAAGGAGACTGCAGCAGCTATTGTTTGCGGAGCACCTAACGTAGAGGTTGGCCAGAAGGTGGTGGTGGCAACGGTGGGTTCCACCGTGCACCCTACTTCTGGCGAACCCTTTAAACTTAAGAAAGTTAAATTCCGGGGTATAGAGTCGCAAGGCATGATTTGCGCGGAGGACGAGATAGGATTGGGCACCAATCACGATGGAATAATGGTTCTGGACACCGATCTGGCTAACGGCACTCCTGCTGCCTGGCATTTTGATGTTGAGTCGGATTATGTTTATGAAATCGGCTTGACTCCCAACCGGGCGGATGCGACCAGCCATATTGGGGTTGCCCGTGACATCAAGGCAGTTTTGGGTAACGAATTGAAATATCCCAATGTAGAGAGCTTTTCAGTTGACAATCATGAACTTCCCATTCAAGTTATAGTTGAAGATTCGGAGGGTTGCCCGCGCTATTCTGGAGTTGTCATTACCGGAGTCGAGATCAGGGAGTCTCCAGAATGGCTAAGAACAAGGCTTCGGTCCATTGGCCTGGCTCCTATCAATAATGTGGTTGATATAACGAATTTTGTCTTGCATGAACTAGGACAGCCATTGCATGCTTTTGATGCAGATAAAATCCAGGGCAAGAAAATTGTCGTCAAGACTCTTCCCGAAGGATCTGAATTCCTGGCTCTGGATGAGCGTTCTATGGTTCTAAGAGGAAATGATCTGATGGTCTGCGATGCCAAGGAGGGACTTTGCATTGCAGGTGTATTTGGAGGATTGTCTTCGGGAGTAACCGAAAAGACTGCCAATGTCTTTCTGGAAAGCGCCTATTTCTCTCCTGATTATATCCGAAAAACTTCGCAATATCATACTCTTAAGACCGACGCCTCCTTCCGGTTCGAGCGGGGTACCGACCCCAATCTCACGGTTTATGCGATGAAACGAGCGGCGTTGTTGATCAAAGAAATTGCCGGAGGGACCATCTCCTCTGAAATCGTGGATGTCTATCCCAAGCCAATTGACAACTTCCAGGTCCAAGTTAAATTTCGAAATATTGACAGGTTGGTAGGTCAAAAGATCCAGGAGGATGAAATTTGGGAAATTCTAAAAAGACTCGATATTAAGGTCCAGCAAAAAACCGAGGATTCGTTCCTGGTTTCTGTACCGCTATATCGTGTGGATGTCCAAAGAGAGGCCGATGTTATTGAGGAAATCCTCAGAATATACGGGTATAATAATATAGAGATCGGTCACGATCTCAGCAGCAGTTACCTGGCAAAATTCCCTGAAGTTGATGAGGATAGAATTCAGTACAACCTCAGTTCCGTCCTGGCAGCGAATGGTTTCAACGAGATTATCACCAACTCCTTGACGCGACCGGAATACGCTGAAGAAACCCCCAATCTGGACACTCAAAACAACGTCACCATTTTAAACAAGCGTGAAGATCTAGGGGTCTTACGCCAATCAATTTCCCACTCGGGATTGGAAGTTATTTCTCACAACATCAACCGTAAGCAAACGGATCTTCGGCTTTTTGAATTTGGAAAAGTTTATTCCAGGTTGGGGAAGAATTCCCATGCTGTTGAGGGCTATTCCGAGAGAAGGAACCTGTGTATCTTTATTACCGGAAAAAGAACCGGAGACACCTGGATACAAAAATCCCAGGCGGCTGACTTTTCCGATATCTCTGGTATCGTAACCAGGGTATTAAATCAATTTGGGATCTCCGGGCTTAAACAATCTTTTGAAACCGATTCGTTGCTTGGAACGGGGCTTAGCTATTGGCGGGACGATAAAACTGTTCTGCAAATGGGTTTCATTAATACCGAGATCCTGCAACTATTCGATATAGAACAGGAGGTATTATATGCGGAGATGGATTGGGACCACTTATTGGAACATAAAACTCCTGGTAAAAAGGCCAGGCCAATCCCCAAGTATCCTGAAGTAAAGAGGGACCTTTCCTTGGTCATTGATAGGCTCACCAACTTTGATCAAATCGAACAGATCTTAGACCGGCCAGAATTTGGACTTATCAAAGAAGTATCCGTCTTCGACGTATTCGAAGGAAAAAACATAGGTGATGATAAGAAAGCTTACGCCCTAAGTTTTATATTGCAAGATGAAGGTAAGACTTTGAACGAAAAGTCTATTGGCCGTACTATGACCAAGCTCATGAACAGTTTTGAAAGGGAACTGGGAGCCTTGATCCGGAAGTGAAATGAACCAGGAACACCTTAAATCCAGTCTCCAAGCTCTAGAAAGAAAAATCAACATTCTAATGGCCAATCACAAATCGCTAAAAGAGCTTGTGATCAACCTGGAAGGAAAGAACGACGAGCTTAAGAAGGATCTTAAGGTGAAGGATCAACAAATAAATGACTTTCAAAATAGAATTAAAATCGATAAAATTGTAGATACTGTAGGAGCAGACCGAGAATACGCTGCTGGTCTAAAAACTAAATTAAACGAGTATATAAAGGAGATTGATAGGTGTATAGTGCAGCTAAGTAACTAGCCTATCAGGAATGTTGAAATGAGTGAGCTGGCCATAAAAATTAGGATTGCCGATCGGGAATACCCAATGAAGGTTAAATCTGATGAAGAGGAACGCTTGCGTTCTGCGGCAAGAGACTTGAGCGAAAAGCTTAAATCATACCGAGACCAGTTCGGAATAGACGATAAGCAAGATTTACTAGCGATGGTAGCATTTGATTATGTTGTTGACCGAATGAAAACAGAAGAAGTTATCGAAGATATTGATCAAAGCGCCTCCGAGAAGATTGATTACTTAAATAGTCTAGTATCCCAAGCACTATGAAATTTTCAAGTGGTGCTTGAACTCACTCAAATCTAATTATTGAAGACCTCCGTATTCTGGCTACCACAGGTTTACTAACTAAATCTATGGATCATGGCAGAGAACGCAACCTTGGCGATTGTCGCCCTAGTATCCCTTCTTGTAGGAATATTAATTGGTAGGTCATTACTCAAAAGACTTTTCCAAAAACAAAAGAGGAGGATCGAACAAGAATCAGATCTGATCCTGAAAGAGGCTAAGCTCTTGGCAGATAGCATCAAGAAGGACAAAATCCTGGAAGCAAAGGAGAAGTTTCTTCAGCTTAAAGCAGATTTTGAAGAAGAGGCTACCCGTAAGAAAAACCAGATAGTTTCCAACGAGAACCGGCTCAAGCAACGGGAGCAAAACATTTCCAAGCAGGCTGAGGGGGTTGGCCAGAAGGAGCGTGAAATAGACGCGCTTCGAGAAAAACTAGCCACCCAAACGGAACTTGCCAACAAAAAACGGGAGGAAATGGAGCGGGTTCAAAAGCAGCAGGTTGATATTCTGGAGCAGGTTGCCAACCTAACGGCCGATGAAGCCAGGGAACAGCTGATCGAAACGCTCAAGGACGAGGCTCAAACCAAGGCCTCGTCACTAATAAAAGAGATCTTGGAAGAAGCCAAGCTTTCCGCCACAAAGGAAGCCAAGAAGGTAGTAATAGAAACCATTCAACGGACGGCCACCGAACATGCTATAGAGAATTGCGTGTCCATATTCCATATCGAAAGTGACGACATCAAAGGAAAGATCATAGGCAGAGAGGGACGTAACATCAGGGCCCTGGAAGCAGCCACCGGAGTGGAAATCATTGTCGACGACACCCCGGAGGCTATAATCATATCGGGTTTTGACCCAGTCAGGCGCGAAATTGCCCGGTTATCCCTTCACCGACTGGTAACAGATGGCAGGATTCATCCGGCTCGTATCGAGGAGATCGTGGTGAAGACCCAAAAAAATATCGGCGATGAAATAGTTGAACTGGGGGAACGAACGATCATCGATTTGGGGATTCACGGACTCCATCCGGAGCTTGTAAAACTGGTGGGCAGAATGAGGTTTCGATCATCCTACGGTCAAAATTTGCTGCAGCACTCCAGGGAAGTGGCAAAATTATGCGCTACGTTGGCTGCAGAATTGGGTTTGAACGCCAAGCAGGCCAAGCGAGCTGGCTTGTTGCACGATATCGGGAAGGTATCGCCCGATGAGCCCGAGATGCCTCATGCTCTGTTAGGGATGGAACTGGCAAAAAAATACAATGAACATGCCGATGTGTGCAATGCCATAGGGGCCCATCACGACGAAATAGAGATGACCACCTTGATTTCGCCAATAATTCAGACCTGCGATGCTATTTCCGGTTCGCGACCGGGTGCGCGTCGGGAGATAACCGAATCATACCTGAAGCGCCTCAAGGAACTGGAGTCCCTTGCCATGGATTTTGAAGGTGTGAACAAGTGCTACGCGATTCAAGCCGGCAGGGAATTAAGGGTATTGGTCGATGCTGAATCTGTTAGCGATCAAAAAGCCGGAGATCTTTCTTTCGAAATTTCCCAAAAAATAGAGAAGGACATGCAATATCCAGGTCAAATAAAGGTTACCGTGATTCGAGAAATGAGGGCAGTTAATTATGCTAAATAGTAACCGGGCTATTTCTGCAAAGCCTCAACCATTGTGACCCCAATGTCTGCTGGAGATTGCACTACGTGAATACCACACTCCTCCATGATTTTCATCTTGGCTGCAGCAGTGTCCTCTGTCCCGCCAATAATAGCACCGGCATGACCCATTCTCCTACCAGGGGGTGCGGTTTGGCCAGCAACAAAGCCAACCACGGGTTTGGTTCCGTTCTCTTTGATCCACCGGGCCGCATCAGCCTCCATGCTTCCTCCAATTTCTCCAATCATTACTATGCCTTCAGTCCCAGGATCTTCCGAAAGTAACCTAACCGCCTCCATTGTGGTCGTTCCTATAATTGGATCGCCTCCAATTCCAATACAGGTTGACTGACCCATGCCGGCCTTGGTTATTTGATCCACTGCCTCATAAGTAAGAGTTCCGGACCGGCTTACAATGCCGATAGTACCTTTTCGATGGATGAACCCAGGCATAATTCCCACCTTGGCTTCATCGGGAGTTATTACACCAGGACAATTCGGTCCGACCAAACGAGAATCCGTTCCTCCCAAAAATTCTTTCACGATGATCATGTCCTTGGTAGGAATACCTTCCGTAATAGTCACAATGACTTCTATTCCGGCGTCGGCGGCCTCCATAATCGCATCGGCGGCAAAAGGAGGGGGAACGAATATTACCGAAACATCCGCTCCCGTTTCAGCAACTGCATCAGCGACGGTATTGAAAACGGGCCGATCCAGATGGCTTTGGCCTCCTTTTCCAGGAGTCACGCCGCCAACCACACTGGTCCCGTATTCTATCATTTGCTCCGAATGGAAAGTGCCCTCCGAACCAGTAAAACCTTGTACGATTACACGCGAATCTTTGTCAACCAGAACACTCATATTTATGGGAGGATGTTTGACACAAAAATAGGGTTTTTACTTGCATAACCAAATGAGCATATCACTCCCAAATACACTTGAATTGGCAAAGTAATTGCTTGACTAATGAGGGTCATGGTACATAAAAACAGCATTCTCGGGCTTTGGTTGCTCTTGGGTTCATTGCAGGCATCTCAACAAGATAACGATTTCGTTGTGGACGAAGGGGGTATCCTACAAGCCACCGAAGTTCGTCAGGTTGAGCAGCTTTTAGCCAGCTTGTATGCAGACAAGGGCTTTGACTTCCGGTTCGTAACCGTAAATAATCTAGGCGGCAACCCAGTCAACGTAATTAGCCAGGCCAAGGCCCAGGAACTCGGGGTCAAGGGACCCGGCTACAAAATTGCTTGTATGATTTTTGTCTCCGGTAAAGAGAAGAAGCTGAGCCTGCAATTCAGTCCGGCACTGGAATGGGCAGTTCCCGATTCCGAGGGTGTATCTATAAAGCGAGAAATAATTAACGCCTTTCGGAGTGGTAATTTTGCCCAAGGTGTAATTGATGGCTTTCTAAAGATCAATTTCCTAGCAGACCAAAGTAATTGGACGATTGATTACGCTAATTACGAGGAACTAAGAGCCAGTCCTACTGACAGCCAAGACAAAATCGTAAGCCTTCGTGCCTCGACGGTCACTAAGCGATTTGCAAAGGAAAAGCTGGGTGATGAGCAGTTCTCAGATAGTTACTTCATCTACTTGCGTTCGCCGGACAGCAAACTGGTTAAACTTCATTTTCCCAAATACAGCCTGGACCAGATTCGGGACCTTATAGCCAGAGGTCGGGGTATTGTCTTCGGAAGGGTTGCCGCATCCAATCCCCTGGATCTCAACTTCCTCGGTTGGACCGAACCTTCTGAAACCTCCGAGGAAACCAATTAATATCAAAATCATGAAACCCAAGCAGAAATTCTAGACCAACCATTGCCAAAATCTGTACGTGTGGTTTAGAAAGATTCAGTTTTGGCAAGTTCCTCGAATAACACTTACGATGCATTTACTTTTCCAAATGAGCTAGTCCACAAAGCCAGGCGGTATTGTGAAAAGCTCCTGATGGGCAAAATTCCTTCCTATTTGAAATTTCATAACCTAGCCCACACTTCAGAGGTTGTATCGTCGGTCCAAATATTGGCCCAAAATTGCGACTTATCGATCGAGGAACTGGAGCTTGTCACTCTGGCTGCCTGGTTCCATGACACCGGTTATTCAATAAGCACCGTCAACCATGAAGAGGCGAGTTGTAATCTGGCCAGACGGTTTTTAAGGAGAAATGGATACGAACTGGGGAAAACCCGACGATTGGAGGATTGCATTCTCGCTACCAAATTACCCCAAAATCCAAAAGGGCTAGTCCAGCAGGTGCTATGCGACGCTGATATGGCTCACTTGGCGCTCCCCTTTTATTGGGTTAAGAATGGCTGCCTCCGCACGGAACTTGAGATAACCCTTGAACGCGGGTTTTCGGACCATCAATGGTATAGCCAAAACCTGCTTTTTATGCAAACCCATGAATATCTTACTGAATACGCAAGAAACGAACTAACCATGTTCAAACAGGTAAACACAACAATAAACCGCCAATTAGTGGCCAAAATTAAAGCAGGGTCCTCGCTGGTCGGATCTCCCGGTTGAAGGCGATGAGTTATCAAATGCAACTTCGCCGGACAAAGCTAATTAGAGATGTGGACTTATGTATTGTGGTTCCTTGTTTCAATGAACAGCACGGTATTGATATACTGGGCTATCGAGCGTTTTTGAAGCAGTCATCCCGATCGATTCTCTGCTTTGTGGACGATGGATCTACCGACGGAACCTTGGCCGCATTACGCCAGGTAGCCCGGGATTTCGAAGAAAAAGTTGCGATCTTGTCAATATCCCGAAATGTTGGCAAAGCCGAAGCGGTAAGACAGGGTATTCTGTATTGTAATTCCTCATTTGAACATCCCTCCATAGCATTCCTGGATGCCGACCTCTCGACGTCGCTGACAGAATGTGTTGAGATAAGCAGGCATCTTAGCCATAAGACTAGATTTGTCTTCGGATCCAGGATAATGAAAATTGGTTCGATTATAGAAAGAACGCGCTACCGGTTTCTAATAGGGAGAATTTTGGCGACCCTAATTTCCTTGATATTGAACCTGAAAGTGTATGACACGCAATGCGGTTGCAAAGTCTTCACCACGGAACTTTCCAGAATATTATTTCGGGAGAAATTTATTTCCAAGTGGTTGTTCGATGTTGAGCTTTTCTTTCGAATGATCCTGGCACACGGATATCAATCAGCCGTAGTTGGAATGTTAGAGGTTCCATTGAAACAATGGATTGACAAAGGCCATTCAAAGGTAGGGGCCTCTTACTTTTTTTCCTTATGGCTAGATTTATACAGAATTAGGGCCCATTATAATGAGGCTCAAAAAGCCAATGAAAGGTCCCGCCAGGATGAGAAGACCATCTTTTGGAATTACAGGCCCAAGAGGCCGGGTCACCGGTTGCCAACGGACGGTTTGGCGGTCGGCCAGGGTAACTTAGAAAAGCAGACTTGAGCATCGCCGGCCCAATCCAAAGCATTAGATCCGATCTTAGATTTCTGGGAATCATTGTGGTTGCTTTGTTAATTTTCAGATTAGTACTGGCTGCGGCTTTCCCTCTTTTGGATAGAACTGAGGCGCGCTACTCGGAGATTGCAAGAATAATGGTGGAAACCAATGAATGGGTGGTCCCACAAATCGACTATGGAAACCCATTTTGGGCAAAACCCCCGTTGTCCATTTGGCTAACTGCGATGAGCTTCAACATATTTGGCGTAAATGAATTGGCAGCGCGGCTTCCGGCTTTTCTTCTAAGTGTTCTTACAATCTTCATTTTGGGGAACCTAGTTGTCAAAAGCGGGACGTCCTTTTATGTACTGGCCTTTGTCTTAATCACCACGCCACAATTTCTGATACATGCAGGAGTAGTCTCTACCGACGCTACCCTGGGGTTTTGCATAGTGATGGCAATGGTGTCTTTTTGGCAAACAGTCACTTCGCAAGGGAATCAAGACTGGCGATACTGGTTTTTTATATTTATTGGTTTGGGTCTGCTGGCCAAAGGTCCCCTCATGATTGCCCTTACCATACCGCCGATTGTGATCTGGAGCACCTTTCAGAAGGACGGTCTAAGTCATTTGGTCCAAAGCTTTTCCTGGGTGAGTGGAATTTTGATCGTGGCCTTGGTCGCGCTTCCGTGGTATGTTCTGATGGAGCTACAATCACCGGGATTCCTGAATTACTTGATAATTGGAGAGCACCTAAGCCGCTTTATGCAGTCAGGTTGGGACGGTGATCGATACGGCAGTACTAAATCGCAGCCGATAGGAATGGTCTGGATTTTTCTTATGGTATTTGCTTTCCCATGGATTCAGGTAGTGTTGTTTTGGCTGCTAAGAAACAGAAAAAGCATCCTCCTGGACCGTTGGGCCACCTATCTCTTAGTGTGGTTATTCTGGACTCCAGTGTTCTTTACGTTTTCCAAGCATATCATGCACACATATATAATCCCGGTGCTGGCTCCAATCGCTCTTCTGGTATGTCATGCCTGGGAAGATTTAAAGTATAAAAAGCTAGCCATTCGCTCTAGTTTGGCTTTTCCTGTCCTCGCATTAGTTGCTTTTATTGGTTTTTCCACAGGGGCAATGGATTTCTATCTTACCACCGATAAACATCTTTTGGCCGATGAAAAATTCGAAGAATCGGACAATCAATGGCCAGTTTACTATTGGAAACAGAAATCGTACTCCGGCCAGTTTTATTCGAAAGGACAAGCCCGAGTTATCAAGGATTGGAAGTCGCTACAATCGCTAATGAACCATTCAGCTGACGGGTTTTATGTTGTGATTGCCAAGAACGATGTGAACGAGATCTGCAGGGATTGCCTAAGCAGGTTAACTGCCATTCGGCACACTTCCAGCAGCTCGATTTATGTGCCCAAGGTACACGTTGGGGTTGTCAGGCGCTACGATTCGTATAAACCGGCTACGAATTCACCATAACCGTTGTACTTTAATGTTGGCCTGGGCTCGCCATCCGGTATCATCCTTTCATAGGCCTGGGACCATCTGGGGTGAGGTCTTTCCGGATTTACATTTGATACAAATCCATATTCATTGGGTGCTATCTTGTGCCAAAATGTCTCCGGTTCTTTGCTAATGAATTCAATCCTGGTGATAGCCTTGGTATTCTTGTACCCGTATTTCCAAGGCACAATAAGTCTTACCGGAGCACCATTCTGTTTGGGCAATGGTTTCCCGAAGAGCCCTGTTGCCATAAACGCCAGTTCATTGTTTGCCTCCGCTAAAGTAAGGCCTTCGAAATAGGGCCAGGAGTACCAATCCTGAGTTTTTACTCCAATCATCTGGTCAGGATTGGAGTAGCTAGTCATCCGTAGGTGCGTCGCTTTGCTGGTAGGCCCGAGGAATTTGATAAGTTGTGACAGGGGGAATCCGGTCCAGGGTACGGCCATGGCCCATCTTTCAACACATCTGAATCGGTATACACGTTCTTCAAGACCGAATTTCTTAATCAGATCCTGCAATTGGAATTTACCTTTATTCTCCACGTAGCCTGATACCTGGATGTCCCAATCACGGGTATCAAATGGACCAACGTATTTGTACACATTGTAAATATTGGGATCATCAGGGCTTATGAATTCGTAGAAGTTGTTGTAGTGGGTGGCGTCGTATTCGTCAGTCATGGGGCGCTCAATCTTGTACTTTTCCTTGCGTGTGGCTGGGTACAAGGCATCCATTCCAGAAAATGTGAAGTTATTATCCTGCAACGGCCCCTCTTGGATCAAATTACTACTTCCGCCGGCACTGTCGCAACCGAAAAGAAGAGATGGACCAGAAAGTAATCCGCCGGTGACCAGCCCTAGCTGCTTTAGGATTTGTCTTCTGTTCAGGTAAGTCTGCTCCTCGATGGGTTTGATGTAGGGCGCGTCCCATATTTTTGGGATTTTAATATTTGCCATGACCTTTGAGCTCAATAGAGGTTATTTCCAAGTTATGGTTCAAATCATACTTCATTTATTAACTGATTTTCAGCCTCAAAAGTTCGACAGTATATGTTTGGCGATCAATCTAATAACCGTATTTCTCTTTCCATAACCGTTTCAAACCCTCTCGGATCTCCATTTCCCGGGGATTGTCACCTGGGTCGTAGAATTTGGAGTTCACAATTTCGCTGGGTAAATACTCCTGCTCGGCGAAATTATGGTCATAATCATGTGCGTAGAGATAGTCTTTTCCATAGCCTTGGTCCTTCATCAACTTGGTAGGTGCATTGCGGAGATGCAAAGGGACTGGGAGATCCCCGGTTTCTTTCACTTTGTTCTTGGCGGTTTTGATCGCTGAATAACTTGAATTGCTTTTAGCTGAGCCGGCTAAGTAGGTGGTGCACTGTGAAAGGATTATCTCAGCTTCAGGATAGCCGATAAGGTTTACGGCCTGGAAGCAATTAGTCGCCAGGACCAGAGCAGTAGGGTTGGCATTGCCGATGTCCTCAGACGCAAGTATCACCAATCTCCGGGCGATGAATTTCACGCCTTCGCCACCCTCGATCATGCGGGCCAAATAATAGACGGCTGCATTTGGATCACTGCCTCGGATCGATTTAATAAAAGCAGATATAATGTCGTAGTGCTGCTCTCCAGCCTTATCGTATACCGCAACCCGCTGCTGCGCTATCTCCATAACCAGCTTATCATCGATCTCAACTTTATCTCCAGCCATAGCATCAAGGACCAACTCTAGCAGGTTCAACGTTTTCCTGGCATCCCCTCCGGCTATCTTCATTAATGCGCCGTATTCTTTTATGATTATATTCCGATTTTTAATTTGAGGATCCTTACTGATCGCCGAATTCAGAAGCTCTTTGAGATCATCCTGACCCAATGGCTTTAGCGTGTAAATCTGGCATCTGGATAACAAGGCCGATATTACCTCAAATGATGGATTCTCGGTAGTGGCTCCGATTAAGGTAATATGCCCTTTTTCGACTGCACCCAATAAGGCGTCCTGCTGGGCTTTGTTGAACCGATGGATTTCGTCGATGAACAGGATCACCTTTCCACTGTTCCTGGCACTGCTAATTATTTCGCGAACATCCTTGACTCCAGCCGAAACCGCACTAACCACGTGAAATGGTAGTTTTGCTTGATTGGCAATAATGTTGGCGATGGTGGTTTTCCCGACTCCCGGTGGTCCCCATAAGATCATTGATGGGATTGAGTTACTTTCGATGACCTTGCGCAAGATGCCAGTAGATCCCACCAGATGATCTTGTCCCAGAAGCTCCTCCAATATGGAGGGCCTCATTCTTTCAGCCAGCGGGGTCGTAGAGCCTATCATTGGGGGATCTTAAGGCTTTTAAGAATTGACACTGCCTGGTCAAGTTGCTCATCGTCAAAATCCAGTCGCAGTAGGGTCTCTTCCAAAACCTTGGCCCTTTTGTGGTCAAAAGACAATCTATCTATGTTATTTTCCAGTGCATAGACGCCGGCTGCTGCCAGGTATCCCGACTGCCTCATTCCTCCGCCAAGCACTTTTCTGACTCTTCGCCCTTTGTTTATTAGTTCTTTCGTTCCCAACAATATCGATCCCACGGGAGCGCCAAGTCCTTTTGATAAACAAACAGAGATAGTGTCGAAGAATTTTCCATAATTTACAGCTGCTTCTCCAGTTGCGACCAGGGCGTTGAAAGCTCTTGCCCCGTCCAGATGAAATTTCAATCCATGCTCTCGCACCGTATTATGGATCTCAGCAATTTGGGTAAGGGTATAGCAACTTCCTCCCCCCATGTTTACTGTGTTTTCCAAGGATACTAAGGTAGTGATTGGCTTGTGTACATCCTCTTCATTGACATTATCGAGAACATCGTCAGGACTCATAATGCCTCTGGGGCCATCGACCAGTCTAATTGAGCACAAGGAATTATAGCCAATTCCACCACCCTCATAATTGTAAATATGAGATCGTTTGTCACAAACTACTTCGCTCTGAGGTTCTGTTAGTATCCTGATCGCGATCTGGTTGGTCATGGTTCCGGATGGGCAAAATAGTCCGGCTTCCATACCAAACATTTCAGAGGCCTTTACTTCGAGCTGAATAACGGTCGGGTCTTCGCCAAATACGTCGTCACCAACTGCTGCGGAATACATGGCCTCCAGCATACCCGGGGTTGGTTTGGTCAAAGTATCACTCCTCAGATCGATTGTCATACGGCAACTATTGAACCGGATTAAAAGACTTAATTTAGCAATAATTTTAATACCCGATGATTCGTTATATCGATCTTAGCCACACCATCAGAGATGGGTTGGTTACCTATCCTGGCCTCCCTGAGCCAGTCATTTGTGATTTCTTTACTCGGGAGGATTCACTTCAAAAATATCATCAGGGGGAGACTTTCCAGATCTCCAGGATTGAACTGGTGGCAAACACCGGCACCTATATAAATGTTCCATTTCATCGCCTTGAATCTGGTGATGACCTGGCTCAAAAACGGGTAGAGATATTTGTGAATCTTGAGGGTATTATGATCCGTGCGGTGGATCAAGTCCATGTTGGTATATCCCATTTCGCTGGTATCGACCTGGCGGAGAAAGCCATCCTCCTTAATACCGGCTGGTCTCGGCATTGGGGTACCAATACCTACCTAAGTAACAACCCCTATTTGACTGCAGAGGCCGCTCACTATCTAAAGGATCAGGGTGTAAGACTAGTGGGGATCGATTCTCTAAATATCGACGATACCGGGACCAACTCAGGGCCTGTTCACACTACATTATTAAAGGAGAACATTCTGATAGTAGAGCATTTATGCAATTTGGAGGCTTTGCCGGATACGGGTTTTAGCTTCACAGCATAACCGCCGAAAATTGAGAAGGTAGGTTCGTTTCCTGTTAGGGCTTTTGCTAAAGTTTAAGGCTAGTTACCGGTGCCTGCAATAATGTGGCTTTTTGGAGAATAATCCCTCGCTGGACCGGCGATACCAGGCCTCCGCAATTTCGCAGATAGTTAAATTTCCAAGAACGCCCCAGGTTGACCCGCAGCCTCAGGACCCCTACTGGCAGTACCTTTTAATATAAAACCCCATTCGGGGCTCACCAAGCTTATCGGCAATACTCCAATCACCGCAGGCCCCGGTCTTATCCTTAAGCTGATACCTGAGATTCCCCCTTAATCTGAAATAGGAACTGTTCTGATCGTCGAGCTCAATAGCACGGTTCAGGTCAGCCATGGCAGGGCCAAACTTTTCCAGGATCATTTTGACCTTGCCTCGATGATAATATGACTGATCGTCCTCAGGGTCAAGTTGCAGTGCCACGGTGAAGTCATCTTCGGCAGCCACCAGTTGCTCCATTTCTTCCTTTAGCAAACCTCGATTGAAATATGAATGCGGGTTGTCAGGATTTATTCCTATGGCCACCGACAGGCTTGAAGAAGCCTCCTCAAACCTGTTCAAAACCATGTACGCAATCGCCAGGCTTATGTATAGATTTTCATCTTGATCGTCTAGTTTAATGGCTGACTTAAAATCCATCACTGCTTTACCGGGTTGCTGCAATTGCAAAAAGCACTGTCCACGGTTAGTAAATAGCTCTTTTGTGGACACTCCGTAATCCACAACCCGGTTGAAATCCATCAGAGCCGAATCAAAGTTTTCTACTTGCAGATAGGCACTTCCCCGCAGGTAATAGGTCTCAGCGTCGGCTTTTTCCAATGCTTCTACCCTGTTGAGGTCCTCAATCGCTCCTAAATAGTCGGCCAGCAAAAATCTAGTCCCGGCCCGGTTTTCAAAGGCGCGATGATAATCGGGATCTAAGTCAATGGCCTGCCCGTAGTCTTTCAAAGCAGCCTGGTAGTCAGCTAAAATGCTCTTAGCTTTGCCTCGGTTATTGAATAAGTAATGGCTCTCATATCCGTTTTGATCAGCAAGATCGTAGTTGATGATTGAAGAGCCATAATCCTCCTTACGAAATTGAATGTTTGCCAAATTAAAATAGCTGAGCCCATTTGAACTCCCTTGATTAACCGCATTTTGTAAATCCTCCTCCGCCCGATCATAATCCTTCAGGGCGTAGAGCGTATTGCCCCGGGCCTCCAAAACTTCCATGGATTCCAGGCCACTATCAATTGCTTTTTGAATATCCTCGAGAGCTTCGGGGTAGCTCTCCATCTTATATAGTATTAAACCCCGTCGTAAGCGTCCTTCGGCGCTGACTGCCCCAAAGTCAAAAGCCTGGTTGAAATTCTCCAGGGCCAGCGGGTACTGTTTCCTTTCATAGTTTATCCAGCCAAGGTAAAAATACGAAGCGGCGCTTGTGGGCACATCGGCGAGATAGTTTTGGAAATGCAGCGAAGCTTGATCCCAATTTTTGGAATCAAAAGCAACCAGACCCATGAAAAAGCTATCGCCGCTAGACAAATGATTACGGTACTCCTGTACGCTTTGGTTTAAGCTTCGAATTCTACTCAATCTGCCGGCTGGGATAATAATCAAATGATCCTTTGACGGCAAGACACCTGTAAGCGCAATCCCGACCAATTCTCCAGCACCATTCAGCACCGGGCTTCCGTAATCTTTTTTCTCCAGTTCGGAAGTAGCGATAATCAGAGTTCCATACTCAACAATTTCTCTACTTTCAAACACCCTAGCTGACGTTGTATTGTTCTCATTGTAGTTCAAGGCGGAAATAATGCGCAGAGTTTCCCCTTGCGTCGGGGGGCTATGAACGGGCTTTACCGATGGAAATGAAAAAGTGAGATTGCCGTCGACAGCGAGTTGAACCAATCCAGTCTCCGGATCCTCGCCAATTATCAAACTAATGTTGTGGATGGTATTGTCCCTGGTGTGAACCTTTACCTCTCCATTGGTCAGAAAAGTATTTCTATGAGTAACGGCTGTCCCTTGTGAATTGATAAAAAATCCGGTTCTGGTTTCCAAGGCCCCAGCTTCGGTTACGAACTCAACCAGAAAAACAGATTTTTCCAGCCCTTCCTGGCCTTGGGCCCGGTTGTCACAGGCCGCAAGCAAGATCATTATGAGGCTGAGTATTATTCGCACAACAATCATCTAACTCAAATATAAGATTTACCGGGAATCTAACCGATTTAAAGATAATCACAACCCACCAAATGGCCTATCAGATTCCCTCATGGGCATATCTCGATTTTTTTTGAATTTTGGGAAAAATATTACATTAGATTTGTCCGGAGTGATTGAGGCTAATTTAAAGTTTTGCGTTTTTTCGAATATCATTAGGCTTGCATGGCTAAACTCAAGAACATTATAAGGCAGCTTTCCGAAGACGACCTTGGCGCTATCTATGATTCCCTGATGGAAAGCAGTGCTGACAAATCTGCTTACCTGCTCAAATCGATGAGAGAAAAGCAAATGTCGGACCGGCGCATTATGGAAGAGTTGGATGTCAACTCCAATGCATACTACACTTTAAGGTCCCGTCTAAATCAAAAGATCGAAGAATACCTGTTGCAGCAAATGGAGAGCCCAAGAACGGATATTCTGAAAAAGGTGGCCAATATCAACGAGACCATATTTACAAAAAAGACAGCCATCGCCACGGCCACGTTAAAAAAGCTAGAGAAAGAACTGCTGGATTATGATTTGTCTAACGAACTGACCACCGTTTACAAATCGCTAAAGAAGTTGCACATTAATTCACCCGAATACTACAATTACTCACAACTGTACAATAAGCATGTAGCTTACATGTTGGCCTTGGATAAGGCTGAGGACATTTTGTCCGAGTATTTTAAGAAATACGGCATGTTTTCCATGTCAGGTGGGTGACACCGAAAAACTGGAGTTAGAATTGCTAAACCAGGAGATTAGCAACGTAAGTGCTCTTTATAAATCTCACCGGCTTTACGTTTATCAATGCTGCATTGGTATTTTTCATAGGCTTTTTGTCGAAAAAGAGGATGCTTTCGACAAAGACGATGAGCCGGTTGAGGATATGCTTGATCATGTGGAGGATATATTCGGCACCTATCCGACGGATTCGATCTATTATCACCTGAACCTTGTTTTCGAATTCCTGAAGTTAGAATACTATAATCACTATGGAGTATTTCGAAAGGCGGAAAAGCATTTCGAGGAAGTCAATGACGCAGCAAGCAACTTGTTGTCTAACTACAGTCTATACACTTTTCCGGCACAATTCTTAAAGACCAAAATTGCCCGGCATATTAGAATGGGAACCCAGCATGATGTATATGATGAAAGTATACTCGTATTTGAGGACTTTGAAGCTGATAAAAATGATGTGCCCAAGTATGTGATGTATGTAGTGTATCGGGCATTGTGCTGCTATTACGCCAACAAATACGACGAGGCGGCTCGTTGGATCAATAATTTACTTAATGAGATAAGTCTCAAAAAATACCCTCACGTCCAACTCGAAATTAAAATGGTTTTGGCCCTTCAGTACTGCATAGTGGATGATTACGAATTATTCAGCCAGCTTATTAATAGCATCCAAAGGCAGATACGACTTTTGGGCAAAGAAACTTGCGATCATGTTCAGATTCTTACAAAGATCCTGAAAATCTCCATCAGCGAAAACAAAACGCAAAAGGAGCAGAAAATTCGAGCTTTGATTGATCGTTTTACTGTTAAGGAGCGTAACTACTTCGCTCCAACCCACCTTATTAAATTAACGTGAGTTCGATATAAAATAGAGTAGTTTATTGATAGAAAAAAGGCAGAAAATTAGTATATTAAGTCATTGACAATCAACAAAATAACTAATATTTCTGCCTATGTTAACTGCTACTAAAATTACTGAAATTTTTTGTTCCATTGACGATTTTTGTCTGGATTTTGTCCCAAAATTGGAAAAAAGATTGCTGGGAAGTAAAAAGCGCAACAAACCTGGTAAGCTTTCTTTATCCGAAGTAATGACTATACAGGTCTTGTTCCAGATCTCAGGATATCGAAATTTCAAGACCTTTTACAACACATACGTTTGTGGCCACTTGCGCTCCTTCTTTCCTGATGTGGTAAGCTATAACCGAATGGTAGAACTTTGTAGTGGAAGTCTTCTGCCAATGGCTATTTATCTGAAAACACAAGGGACTGGACAGTGTACAGGTATAAGTTTTATAGACAGCACTCCGTTAAGGGTCTGTCATAACAGACGGATCCATAACCATAAAGTATTTGAAGGGTTAGCTAAAAGAGGCCATTGTTCCATCGGATGGTTCTACGGGTTTAAGCTCCATCTTATCACTGCTGATACGGGTGAAATCATCGATTTTATGCTCACACCGGGCAATGTGGATGACAGAAAGCCTCTTAAAATTGAACGGTTTATTAAGAAATTATTCGGAAAGCTCTTTGGTGATAAAGGCTACATCAGTAAGGAACTTTTTAAAAATCTGTTCTTCCGCGGAGTCCATCTGATAACCAAACTCAAACGCAATATGAAGTCCTCATCCTTAACCCCCATCATGGATGCTATAATGCTCCGTAAAAGGGCTATTTGTGAGACTATCATTGATCAACTTAAAAACATCTTCCAGATTGAACACTCCAGGCACAGGAGCCCAACTAATTTCCTTACCAACCTTTTCTCGGCTTTAATCGCTTACAACTTTTGCGAAAAAAAGCCCTCAATCAAATTGAACTACCAGGACACCGGTCAACTCTTTCTCGCTCTTTAATCATTCCTTATTGTCGAACTCACGTTAAATTAGACGAGGATTTCGTTAAGCAACTGAGTCGATAGCGAGCTTCAACAGGCTTTCCTGAGACAATGGCTTGTTAATATACTCGGAAACGTGCTTATGCTTCTTTGAGCGCTTCAGGTCTTGAGGATTTATCGAGGAAGTAAGCATTACGACTTTACTCCTGGTTTTTGGTTGCCTCGGATAATTTATCGAATTCATCCAGAAATTGAAATCCGTCCATCAAAGGCATATCTATATCCAGAAAAATAATTCCAGGCAAGAGTTCGTGTCCTGCCTTTTCAAGTTTTTCAACATTTTTGAGAAACTCAATCGCGCTTCTAGCCCCAGTGTGAATGTATATGTTATCGGCAATATTGGCCGCCTCAATCATCTTCTGGTTGATCAGGTTGTCTATTTCATTGTCGTCAATCAACATTACCGCAGGATACTTTTCAGATTGGTCGGGCATAAGCTTATTGGTGCTGTTATTGTGTTAATTTATGGAATTCTCCAGTGGAATCAAATTGCCTACTGAACTAGCCTAGAAATCGAATTTTATCCCTTGGGCCAGAGGTAATTCACTACTGAAATTTATGGTATTGGTTTGCCTCCTCATATATATTTTCCATGCGTCAGAACCGGATTCTCTACCGCCACCAGTTTCTTTTTCTCCCCCAAAAGCTCCCCCGATTTCAGCCCCGGAGGTACCGATGTTAACGTTGGCTATTCCGCAGTCTGATCCAGAGGCGGAAAGAAATAATTCCGATTCTCGCAGGTCTGAGGTCATAATGGCTGATGAAAGCCCCTGGGGAACACTGTTTTGGATTTCGATAGCCTCCCCCATCTCAGAGAATTTGATGAGATACAAAATCGGTGCAAATGTTTCCTGTCGGGCAATTACAGAATCCTTCTGGATCAGATAAACCGACGGCCGGACGTAACAGCCGGATTCATACCCAGTTCCTTCAAGAACCTCTCCCTCTACTACGGCTTGTCCACCTTCTTTCGACAATTTTGCCAGAGCTTCCATATAAATGTTTACCGCTTCACGGTCGATCAAGGGGCCCACGTGGTTGTCCTCATCCAGGGGATTACCAATTCTTAATTGATCATAAGCTTTGATAAGCCCATCAACAAATTCCTCATAAATTTCCTGGTGGACAACCAGCCGTCGGGTGGTCGTACAACGTTGTCCGGCGGTTCCTACGGCACCGAACATCGCTCCCCTTAGAGCCAATTCCAGGTTTGCTTTTTTAGATATAATGATTGCATTGTTTCCGCCCAGCTCAAGGATGGTCCTACCCAATCTTCGACCAACGGCTTCAGCTACCTTCTTACCCATCCGGGTCGAACCGGTGGCGGATATCAGGGGAACCCTGGAATCGTTGGTAAGCCACTCACCTGCGCTTTGGTCACCGATTAGAAGATTGCATATTCCCTCCGGATAGCCGTTCCTCCTAAAAACCTCGGCTACGATTTTATGAGCAACAATTGAGGTAACGAAGGTCTTCTCAGAAGGCTTCCATATGCACACGTCGCCGCAAACCCAGGCGAGCATGGAATTCCAAGCCCATACCGCGACCGGGAAGTTAAATGCGCTAATGATCCCTACCGGTCCTAATGGATGATATTGCTCGTACATTCGGTGGTTCGTTCGTTCCGAGTGCATGGACAAGCCATATAATTGACGGGACTGGCCTACTGCAAAGTCGCAGATGTCAATCATTTCCTGCACCTCTCCAAGGCCCTCCTGGTAAGATTTTCCCATTTCATATGAAACCAATTTGCCAAGGTCCCCTTTATATTCTCTAAGCGATAAGCCTATCTGCCGGACCACCTCGCCTCGTTGGGGTGCGGGCACGTTTTTCCATTGCCCAAAAGCAGTCTCAGCCCGGCTTATGAGCCCCTCGAAATCACTATGGTCGGTGAACCGTACCTCGCCTACCCGTTCTCCGTCTACTGGTGAAACGGACTCATAGTCAGCTCCTTTGCCGGAATTCCATTCCTGACCGGTGGAACTTCCTGGGTGAGGAGATTCCAATTCGAAGTGTTTTAGGATTGATTCAATTCCGAAATCTTCAATTAGCATTCCTTAAATATTCTGCTGGGTGCGAAATTAGTCCAGCTAGTCTAGAAAGTAAAAAAAAAGGCACCTCCAACGGGTGCCCTTTTCTGAATCGAACCCAAATAACATTACCAACCAATTCCAAAAAATGCTTTAGTGCCATTTCTATAAATTCCCTCTATCAGAATGCCGCCCTTTTTGTTGTCAAGGGATCTTCGAAGGTCTTCAACACTGTTTACCGGCTTCTTATCAACTGATGTTACGATAAAGCCTTCCTTTATGCCGGCCTCCTTCCACTTTCCATCGGCCAGGTCGATTATTTTTGCTCCTCCATCAATGGCCAGTTCTTGCATTTCCTCTTCCCCAATATCCTGGAAAGAGGCTCCCTGAGCCGAAAAAGATGCGACTTTCTCGACAATCTCGGTGTCGCCCATTACATTCTTTAAAGTGGCTGAGCTGGTCCTACGCTTTCCATTGCGTACATAAGTAACCTCGATTTTATCACCAGGGCGATTGAGGGCAACCTGCTCCTGGAGCTGGGCCACATTGGTAACTTCCACTCCATTGATGGCTGTAATTACATCGCCTTCCTCAAGGCCTGCATCATCTGCCGCACTATTGGAATTAACACTTCTAACGTAGACTCCATTAACAATGCCCAGATCGTATTCCTCGGACAGCTCCGCATTTACATCCAGGATACTAATCCCTAACAAGGCTCTTTGCACTACACCAAACTCTTTCAGGTCCTCTACTACTTTCCCAACCAGAGACACTGGGACTGCGAAGGAATAACCAGCATAAGATCCAGTAGGCGTTGCAATAGCCGTGTTTATGCCGACCAAATCCCCATTCAGATTCACCAGGGCACCGCCGGAATTTCCCGGATTTACGGCCGCATCTGTTTGGATGAAGGATTCAATTTGAAGATTATTCTGATCCTTTAATATATGGAGTTGCCCTCTGGCTTTAGCGCTCACGATTCCGGCAGTAACGGTGGAATATAGATCGAAAGGATTGCCTACTGCTAATACCCACTCACCCACTCGAATGTTGTCGGAACTGCCAAAAGACAAATAATCCAGGCCGCTTTGGTCAATCTTGATGAGCGCCAAATCGGTGGTTGGGTCAACTCCAATTATTTTGGCCTTGTACCGGCGGTTATCGTGTAAGGTTACTTCAACCTCATTGGCTTTTTCCACCACATGATTATTAGTTGCGATGTAACCGTCAGCTGAAATAATTACACCTGATCCAAAAGACCTTTCCGGTCGGGATCCGTACCTCCTTGGATCCTGCCCAAAGAAGTCCCTGAACATTTCGTCAACGGGTCCGTGGCTGGCATATCCCTCGCTACCACCAAAAACTGATTTAATGTGTACCACAGCTTTGGTCGCCCTTTCGGCTGCATGGACAAAGTTCAGTCCCTCAGGAATTGTGAAGGAGGTATCAGAATAATAATTTGAAAGCCGAACCGGTTGCTCGTATGGCCTGGAATTGGGAAACGGGGATTCTTCTCTTAATAATTGATACCCACCCAACGCCACCGCGCCTCCCAAAAAGGAAGTAAGGCCAATCGATATTATGAATTTTCTTCCTGTCATTTTCATTGTCTTTTTAGCAATCCACTATGTAATGGTGTCTCCAGGTTGGTTTACGCAAGAGTTTAACCTGGGATCGGGAATTAACACTTTTTAACAAAAAAAGCCCTGGCATTACCAAGGCTTAATTTACGAAATCGATCAATTTGTTACTTGATTTCAATCAAGTTTCTGCTTTCCTTCTTTTCATCCTTTGGAATCGATACGGTCAAAATTCCATTCTTATACGAAGCTTGAATGTTTTCGCCGTTCACATTTTCGGGCAGGTAAAAGGACCTGGTGAACTTGCCGTAGCGGGATTCCACCGAATGGAAATTTCGATTCTTGTCTTCTTTTTCAAATTTTCTTTCCCCGCTGACAGTTAACTGACTGCTGTTCAGTTCGAGTTTAAAATCCTTCTTGTCCATTCCTGGAGCGGACAACTGGATTTCAAAGGCCTTTTCCGTTTCAGCTACATCCACGTTGGGAAGAAAATAAGATTCTCCATTATTAAAAGACTTCCCAAAAAAACGATCGGTGAAATCATCGAAAAGGCTTGGTACGGTGTTATATCTTACTAATTTCATGGCTTTAAAATTTTTGTTTGTGAATCATTTCAAATTGTTATACCAGAAAAATTGTACCAACAGCTTAATCTCAGAATACTATGCCATATTGGCATATTTTGAGTAGAATGACTAAATAAAAATGCCATTATAGCATACTCGGTATACTGTTTCTTCTCTCCCATCTTGCCGTTTCATCCTCCAAATTAGTCTCGTGAAACCAAAGCTAGACCGATTTCTTAAGACTCTGGGACCCGGTATCCTGTTTGCCAGCACTTGCATTGGAGTGTCCCATTTGGTCCAATCTACCCGGGCTGGCGCTGAGTATGGATTTTCAATGTTGGCTGCTATCATTTTGGCCAACATTTTCAAATTCCCTTTTTTCGAGTTTGCATCAAGATATACCTGCGCGACCGGAAAAAGCATAATTGACGGTTATCGCCAGCAGGGTAAGTGGATCCTGGGCCTATATTTCGCAATCACTATTCCTTCGATGTTCGTGGTTACCGCGGCTGTCACTTTCGTTACCGCCGGCCTGTTAGCCAACCTCTTTCCGATTGGCGCATCAACGGACTTTTGGTCCGCAATCATTCTTGGCTTTTGCGTAGCGACCCTTTCTTTAGGTAGGTATAAATTCCTGGATACTTTGCTCAAGATCATAGGCGTGGTATTACTGCTGTCAGTCATCACTGCCTTTATAAGCGCTCTTTTTCACGGCAGGGCATCCACCATCCCGGAGTTTGTACCCCCAAGGGTTCTGGAACCTGTTGGGATACTCTTCCTTATCGCATTGATGGGTTGGATGCCCACTGCAGTTGACATTTCAACCTGGACCAGTCTCTGGGCTGAGGCTAAAATCAGGCAAACCGGATATCGCCCGACCCTGAGAGAATCTTTGATGGACTTCAATCTTGGCTATTGGGTGTCAGCAGACTAGCTGTTTTCTTTCTGACCCTCGGAGCTTATGTCATTTACGGCACTGGTATAGAACTCTCCAATAGCTCCCCTGTTTTTGCCGATCAAATAATCAACATTTTTACTTCATCAATAGGTAATTGGAGCTATTATGTTATTGCTATCGCGGCCTTCTCAACCATGTTTAGCACCTCTATTACAGTGGTCGATGGTTATTCCCGCGCAGTTTCACGGACCATCATGCTACTATTTGACTATGCTCCTAAACAGGCAATTCGGCGGCCCTATATTATGCTTACCTTCCTGTTGGCCATAGGGACCTACCTGGTAATCTCCCAATATCTACATAGCCTTAAACAATTGGTAGATTTAGCTACGGTTGTTTCCTTCATTATCGCCCCGCTAGCCGGGTACCTCAACTACCGGGTGATTTTCGGACCCGAAGTCGGCAGCAAATTTCACCCGCCCAAATGGTTGACAAATCTTGCAATCAGCGGACTGATATTCTTATCTGGTTTTACTTTTGTTTTTATCTGGGTCAAAATTGATCCGGTTAGCGCTATAGCATTTTTGAATTACTGGTGAGAAGGGTAGCTATCCGATTCTGATTGAATGATCTGATTTCCTGAAATTCGTCAATAACCAAGACGGCATTCACAGCCAAGGAGAAAATCAAAGAACAGACCCTCGGCGATTGAACAACCCATTACTCAGGTCCGGAGCTGATCGTTGAGCTTACAATAGAGGTTACCTCGTGCTTAAGATGTGGTATAAGTGATAAGCGATGGCCTTAGGGCTCTTTGATTTAATCCTTCCGATTCCTGATATTTGAATCTTTGTTTGACCTAGAATGAAAGATCTTTTGCTTTGGATATTGATGGTCCTTTGCGGCCTGGGATCGCTCCCTACAGTGGCCCAGGAATGGCAGGTGGCATATGACCAAGCCCTGGATGCGTATGAACAAAACGATCTGGCCGCGGCAGAAAGGGCGGCAGGGTTGTCACTGCGATTAGCTGAGGAGCAGTTTGGAGCAGATTCTGAGCCTTACAGTTATTCAGCCCAATTAGCTGCGGTCGCCTGTTATGAATCGGGTCAGTTTGGAAAGGGAATTGAATATGCGCAGCGTGAGGTTGAATCTAATCGCTTACGCCAAGTCCATGACACGATCTATGCGAAAGCTGCATCCAACCTGCTTCTGAACTACCAGGGAGCGGGGGAAGTAAGCTTGGCTATTGGCGTGATCCGGCAGCTCCTTCCTATATACTTGCTGCATTATGGAGAGCAATCCTTGCAATACAACCTGGCACTTTCCGATCTGGCTAATGGGCAGATAGCTTCTGGGAAATCGGATACTGCCCTCATTCTCCTTGAGCAGGCCAACAATTCGCTAGCGTTAATCCCACAGGGCGGAGAGGATTACCTTACCAACCTCTATCAAATTGCGGTGCTTGAATACGAACTGGGCTCTTTAGACCTGGCGTTGCGAGATCTCTCCGCTCTTCGCCAGATTCTAAAGGAAAACGGCCTTGAAAACGAGCTCATTTACGCTCAGGTGCTGGATCAGGTTGGGGCGATTCATTACGGGAAAGAGGACCTTGGTAACGCTGAGCAATCCTACACTCGAGCTATCGGTACCTATCAGATGCACTATAGCGACCCTGAAGACTATAGTCCTGTTCTCGTCGATTTGGCGGCTATATATCTTAAGACAGGCCGAAAAGAAAAGTCGGATTCCATTATGGCCCTTTTGCCGGGTTCTAAAGGCGATTCAAATATTCTTATCAACAAAATCAACCTTGCCACAACCAAATATCACGAAGGAGCCATTAGCGAATCGCTCCAATACTATCAAGAAATCATTGAATCTGCAGAGTTTGGGAATTTGACCGATGAACACTTAAGGGGAGACGTGTTTACAAACTATGCCAGCGTTAACCTTGAAGCAAGAAATTATCAAGAAGCTTTAAGAGCCATTGACCACATAATTCCTTATTACAGGCAAACCGGAAATATGGCGAAATTAGGCAAGGCTCTTAATATCAGGGCACGAGTCTACAATCACCTGGGGGATATTGAGCCGGCTGATAGCGACCACTGGGAGGCATTTGAGTTACTCCCTCAACTCAGCCCCGAAGTCCAGTATATAGTAGCATCGGATCTAATGGATTTCTGCTACACGCATAGCCGATTTCAGGAGGCGCAGGATGTGTACGACAGAGCCTCTAAAAACGAGCTTCTGAAAATTAAACTGCAATACAACTTGGCCTTGGTGACCTACTCTTTGGGAAATTTAGTAACTGCCAGGGACATGCTGGACGCTTTGCCTGACAAAAATCTAAAAGTGAAAATCACGTTGGGAGTAGTGAATCTGGAATTGGACGACTTTCCCAAAGCTGAAGCCTGCTTTATGGAGGTGGAAAAGGTCCTAATCAAAAATGGTAAGCAGAACAGCGACCTTTACGGAGAGAATTTAATAAACCGAGGGCGACTAAGCCTCAACTTAGGTAACTATTCGGAAGCGGAAACCCATTATCTGCAAGGTTTGGAGATTTTAGAGGGCTCTGCTGACCCAGTTGGCTACGCTAACGCACTAAATGCCGTGGCTATTTTCTATCAGACGCTGGGCAATTACGATGCCGCCTTTGAATATTACATTCAGGCTAAGTCAGTTTACCACGAAAGCAGCGCCGATTTGGCCGATTTACTCCAGAATATGGCTACACTTTACCAATTAAACGGCCAGGAAAACGAGTCGATCTTACTTTTGAGGGAGGCCCTGGTAATTTACAAAGCCATCTACGGTGACAAACACCCTTACTATGGAGTTGCCCTGCAAAATCTTGCATCCGCTCAGGAAAAAAAGGGGTCTTTTGAAGAGGCTGAATTACTGTTTCAGCAAGCCTTAAAGATAGACCTAGCCGTATATGGAGAAAATCACCACTCGAGTGCGAATAAAATGCACAATCTGGCAGTTCTCTATCAGGACAATAATCAGTATGATGCCTCTCTGGAGTTGTTCAAAAGAGTAATTACCATACGACAAGAGCTTTTAGGGGAACACCATCCGGACTATATATATTCGGTATATGGCCTTGCCGTGCTCTATCACAAAATGGGCGAGATCGACCAGGCCAAGCCTCATTTTGACCATGTTGTCCGCGAATATCTGCATCACGTGCAGAACTATTTCCCATTCTTGAGCGAGAAAGAGAAAAGTGCTTTTTATCTGAAGATCAAAGAGATCTTCGAGGCCTATTATGACTTCGCAGTGGAGTACTCCCTAAAGGATAAAAGCATTCTGGCCGAGTTGTTTAATTTGAACATGGCCACTAAGGCAATACTGTTGAGCGCCTCAAACACTATTCGAAGAACAATCCTGGATTCCGAAGATCCGGAGCTTGTCCAGCATTTTAATCGGTGGGCCCGGTTGAAAGAGGAGCTTATCAGGGCCTATGGCTTATCCAGAGAGCAATTGGTCGAGAATCAAACCGACATTAAGTCCCTTGAACATGAGGCCAATCAGATTGAAAAACTTCTTTCTTTAAAATCGGTTGAATTCACCTCCAGGCAAAACGCCCGAAATCCAAAATGGACAGACATTCAATCCGCACTGAACGATGATCAGGCCGTGGTGGACATACTAAGAATCAGGAAAAACATAAAGAATGACTCCATACTGTACATCGCCTTAGTGATAACACCCAATACTCAGGGTAGCCCCGCGATCATAATAATGCCCAATGGGAAGGAAATGGAAGGCAAATGGTTTCGGGGGTACATAAACACAATGCGATACCAGATCAGGGCGTCTTTTGGATTTGAGCATTTCTGGAAACCGCTGGACTCACATCTGGAGGGAGTGGAAACTGTCTATTTCTCCCCTGACGGCATATATAATAAGATCAATCTAAATACACTCCAGTACCCGGACAGCTTCGAATACCTAGTGGACAAAACGGAAGTCCGCTACCTTACCAAGGCGTCTCAGCTTTTGCAACCTAGTGGTCCCCCTGCCGTCGGGAAAAGGGCCAACCTTTTTGGATTTCCCAACTTCGGCCAGAATAGCGTAGCCAAGAATGTCACTCGCTTCAACAGGATAATCGAACTTCCGGGGACCAAACGCGAGTTGGAACAGGTCCACGATCTATTGGAGATGCACAACTGGAATTCACAGGTCTATTTGCAAGGAAACGCCACAGAGGAAAGAATTAAGGGGAGTGCAAGCGTCAGGATACTGCATATCGCCACCCACGGTTTCTTCCTGGAAGACTCCAGAACAACCTCAGAGAATGTTTATAACCTGGACGACAATCCGTTGCTTCGATGTGGTCTTCTTTTGACGGGCAGCCAGGAGGCATTCAAGGGTGATAGGATAGTCTTCAATACCAACCCTGAGGGAGAGGACGGCATATTAACCGCCTATGAGGTCATGAACCTGGATCTGCGAAAAACTGAATTGGTGGTCCTATCAGCTTGTGAAACGGCCTTGGGGGAGGTTGAAAATGGCGAGGGGGTCTATGGGCTGCAAAGGGCGTTTATCACATCGGGCGTACAATCTGTGGTAATGAGCCTATGGAAAGTGGACGACTTTGCTACGCAGGAATTAATGGTTAACTTTTATCAACATTTTTTGAACGGTGATGACAAGTTTTTGGCATTTGCAAAGGCTCAGAAAATGATTCGATCAAAATATGAGGCTCCTTATTATTGGGGTGCATTTATTATAAACGGAATTTAGAATTGTGAGACGACTGATTTTATTTATTGGCTGTTGTACAACGCTGGCGGCCGCCCAAGGCCAGGATACTGCTCCCACGGCAGAACGAATAAAAATGGCTGGGATCAATTCAGAATTTCTTGACTTTGCCCCGACCATAAGCGCAGATGGTCGGACTTTAATATTCGAATCCGATCGAGAAGGATATGGATGGAAACTGTACCAATCCAAACTGGATAAAAAAGGTAAGTGGTCAGAACCGTATCCTATTGCCAGTATTAACAACTATTGCAACTTTCTAGCTGGCCCCAATCTTAGTTACGATGGAAACCGACTCTATTTTACAGCGTTTGTTGAGGGCGAAACGAAGTCTGAAGATATCTATTACTCCGACCGAATTGGGAGCGGCTGGGGAGATCCGGTTCGCTTGGATGCACCCGTAAACTCTAATACCGAATACGACGGATTTCCATCTATTTCGTCGGATGGACAACACCTATATTTCATACGCATCAATCCTCTAAACAAAAAGGACAAAAAGAACAAGAAGGATTGCTTTAATATACTTCGATCGACCAAAATCGACGGGGATTCCTGGTCGGAGCCAGAACTACTTCCCCCAGTAATCAATTCTGGTTGCGTAATGGGTCCTAAGGTCATGGCCGACAATCGAACTCTTCTCTTTTCTACTCTGGAGCCAACTCCGGGGAGCTCCTTCAATTTGATGCAATCCCAAATCCAGAATGATGGAACCTGGTCGGTCCCGGTCCCTCTGCAATATGCCAATTCCGAAAATGACGATTTGTCCCCAGCCATTTCCGCATCAGGTGACACCATAGTACTCTATACACAGGGGGACTTGTATTCAGTCTTCATACCATATGAACATCGGCAGTTTTTCAACGCTACGATTCAAGGCTATGTCAAAGACTCTAAATCTAAACAGGGTATGGAGAGTTCGATCATAGTTAAGGATTTGCGCACATTGGAGGTAGTTTCCTCAAGACAAAGTAACCCAACCGATGGCTGGTACAGCCTAATTCTTAATGCGGGTAGGAACTACAAGGTCGAATTCCGCCTCGACGGTTACCTCACTCACTATGACCAGTACGATTATTATTATTTGAGTGGGTATAAGGAGATTATCCAAAATGTTATACTTCGGGCAGAAACCGATGTTGGAATTGTAGTCGAAGACTCGGATCCAGGACTTCCGGTTGCGGCTGAAATTACAGTATTCAAGGATGGTGTTCAAAAACAAGCCCTGCGCGTTGACAATGCAACTGAGGCTTCAAATAAGATTGAGATTGAGGTGAATTCCGAATATTTATTAGTTGCCTCTGCCAAGAATTTTGTAAACGATTCAATATTCATCAAGCCAATTGGAGGCTCAGAAACGGTCCCCGCGCTGAAATTTCAGTTGAAGGCCCAGAAGGTTAAATACAATTTTAACGTCAAAGACGTGTCCTCTCAAAAAAGAGTAAGGTCTCGGGTTGTGATTAAGAACAAAGACCGTGACGAGCTAATTGAAGTTAATTCAGAGGAAGATGTTTATCTAAGAAAAGGAGACCGATACGAAATACAAACAGTCGGAGACCGAGGCTACCTGTTTGCAACCAGTACTGTCGATGTGCCTGACGAGCTTGACCCATTGGCAGAAAGTACCGACGCGGCGCTCGGAGGTGAGGGCATTGGCTTAGATCCCTCGGCTGCCGGTGATTTAGCCCTGGGCGGGGACCAACCGCGCGCTGTTCATATGGGCGTAGTGCCGGTAGTTAAGGACGCAAATCTTGTGCTGAACTCAATAGTCTTTGGGACCAATTCCGCCGATTTGACCCCAGGATCCCTGGGCACCTTGGACAGGATCAAAGAATTTATGGCGCTGAATCCCGGTGTACAAATCGAGATAGGAGCCCACACGGACGACGTCGGATCGGAGCCAGCCAACCTGGAACTGTCGCAGAAACGAGCAGCAAGCGTCAGGGATTATCTAATTAACGTGAGTTCGATATAAAATAGAGTAGTTTATTGATAGAAAAAAGGCAGAAAATTAGTATATTAAGTCATTGACAATCAACAAAATAACTAATATTTCTGCCTATGTTAACTGCTACTAAAATTACTGAAATTTTTTGTTCCATTGACGATTTTTGTCTGGATTTTGTCCCAAAATTGGAAAAAAGATTGCTGGGAAGTAAAAAGCGCAACAAACCTGGTAAGCTTTCTTTATCCGAAGTAATGACTATACAGGTCTTGTTCCAGATCTCAGGATATCGAAATTTCAAGACCTTTTACAACACATACGTTTGTGGCCACTTGCGCTCCTTCTTTCCTGATGTGGTAAGCTATAACCGAATGGTAGAACTTTGTAGTGGAAGTCTTCTGCCAATGGCTATTTATCTGAAAACACAAGGGACTGGACAGTGTACAGGTATAAGTTTTATAGACAGCACTCCGTTAAGGGTCTGTCATAACAGACGGATCCATAACCATAAAGTATTTGAAGGGTTAGCTAAAAGAGGCTATTGTTCCATCGGATGGTTCTACGGGTTTAAGCTCCATCTTATCACTGCTGATACGGGTGAAATCATCGATTTTATGCTCACACCGGGCAATGTGGATGACAGAAAGCCTCTTAAAATTGAACGGTTTATTAAGAAATTATTCGGAAAGCTCTTTGGTGATAAAGGCTACATCAGTAAGGAACTTTTTAAAAATCTGTTCTTCCGCGGAGTCCATCTGATAACCAAACTCAAACGCAATATGAAGTCCTCATCCTTAACCCCCATCATGGATGCTATAATGCTCCGTAAAAGGGCTATTTGTGAGACTATCATTGATCAACTTAAAAACATCTTCCAGATTGAACACTCCAGGCACAGGAGCCCAACTAATTTCCTTACCAACCTTTTCTCGGCTTTAATCGCTTACAACTTTTGCGAAAAAAAGCCCTCAATCAAATTGAACTACCAGGACACCGGTCAACTCTTTCTCGCTCTTTAATCATTCCTTATTGTCGAACTCACGTTAATTAATAACAATGTTGAGGATAAAAGACTAACGACTACTGGGTATGGAGAGCATAAACCGGTTGCCAACAATTCTTCCGAGCAGAATCGATCTCTTAACCGTAGAGTTGAAATCGCGATCCTTTCAATTGAAGAGTAGCCTACTTCCTTATTGATTGGTCTCTTCTGTGCTTCAGCGATTTCCATAGCGAAAGCAGCAAATGAACATCGGTGGATTTTACCAGCGCCAGTCTATCCATCATCCGCCTGGTTAAACTTACCTTAGGGTCGATGTCTAGCCAGTGAAATAATTCCTTGGCCGCCCTCTTTAATTCTTTCATCTCACCGGTTCCAGGTTTTTCCGATTCGCCCAAGGAGTTGGAATGCAGATTGGCAATTTCATAGGCATAAATCATGATCGCATGGCTCAAATTAAGGGAAGGATAGTTATCATTCATCGGGATGGTGCTGATCAAATCGCATAGGTCCAATTCATGGTTCGAAAGGCCTCTGTCCTCCCTACCGAACACAAAACCAACCGATCTTAGACTATCTGATTTATCATGGAGGATAGCCGAAAGTTTCCCAGGGTGATGGTAGTCGTGTCGCCCGTCCCTTTTTTTTGCAGTAGTGCCGACCACAAATTCCAATTCTCGAACCGCCTCTTCAAGATCACCGAATACCAGGGCGCGCTCTAGAATGTCATGGGACCGATAGCCCGTCTTTCTTGCCGGCTTTGAAAGATGGTCACAAGGATTAACTAACCAAAGGTTTGCGAGGCCCATGGTTTTTAGCGCTCTTGCAGCAAATCCGACATTTTCGGGTAGGGAAGGTTCTACCAAAACGAATATGAATTCCAATGGAGTAGGGAGATAATTCCTAAAACAATTCGCGGTTCGCTGTTCGTTCGCTGTTTGCTACTTGCTATGCCTTGAAACGATTTTCTCGATTGTGGATCTAACTTCCTGGGTAACTTAATCGTAGATTAACCGTAAAGATACCTTTACCTTCGACCGCTACGTATAGATAACCATCGGGGCCTTGGCGTACGTTTCTTACCCGTCCGATCCCATCAGCAATCTTCTCTTGACTTACAATTCGGTTCCCCTCCACAGTACAGTGAACCAGGTAATTAAACTTCAGCGATCCCACTACCAGGTCTCCTTCCCAACCGGGATACTTGTCTCCCGTTACGAAGGTCATTCCACAGGGTGCGATGGAAGGCACCCAATATACCACCGGCTGTTCCATTCCCGGTTTGGAAGTACCTTCGGCAAAGGAAGTACCGCTGTAATTGATACCGTAGCTGATCACGGGCCATCCATAATTTTTACCCGGTTGGAGCAGGTTTATCTCGTCCCCACCGCGGGGTCCATGTTCATGCGACCAAATGTCGCCAGTAACCGGGTTGAGCGCCAAACCTTGAGGGTTCCGGTGGCCGTAAGACCATATGGCCTTTTTCACTCCCTCTCGATCATAAAAGGGGTTATCCTCCGGAACGGTTCCATCATCATGTAATCTGTATATCTTTCCAGCGTCACGCTTAATGTCCTGAGGATTGCGATCCCTATCGTGACGATCACCGATTGAAAAAAATAAATATCCATCCAGATCAAATTCAATTCTGCTACCAAAATGATTCCCCTTGGAAGTATTGGGGCTTGCATGGTATAGTTTTTCCAGGTCGACCAATCTGTTATCCTGCAATCGAGCCCGGGCGATATGAGTATTTCCCCCCCTCCCTGATCCTTCTTCACTGGAATAGCTAAGGTATATCCAACCGTTTTGGGCGTAGTTGGGATGAAGCTCTAAATCCATCAAACCTCCCTGACCCTTATAATAAACTTCAGGGGTTCCTTCCACCGGATCAGCGACCAGCTTACCATTCTCTACTCTCCACAGCTCGCCCTTCTTTTCTGAGATCAACATGCCGCCTTCGGGCAAGAAAACCATCCCCCAGGGAATTTCAAGATCCTCAACTACCAATTCGTATGAAATATGATTGTTATTTGGCTTGATGTCCTCGGGATATTCAACCCAGGCACTACACTGAGCTGCGGATAACAGGAAAATTAAACCCGCTGCGGCACATTTGCTTTGAAGTAGAGTCATTTGGATAAGTTAGGCAGCCATTTATATGGTAAATTAAGAAATATGGGGGTGATTTCCGTTGTAAACGAACAGGGTTCTATCAACATTTTCGGCTCAATGTAGAACAAAGAACATCGATTAAAGGAATGAGGTAAGTCCGGATTTAAGACTTCTGCCTCCATAATCAGCCCGCCAGATCTTAAAACGATAGGGTGACCTTTCTGAATCCATCAATTAATACCCGGTCAAAAACTCAAACTAAAAATAAAAACGTTAAAAACTATGGGCCTCTTGCTGCTGTTGGCGGCATCTGGCTTATCCTGCGAACATGAAATTGTTGAACCGGCAGAAAAACAACTGGCCCCTGAAGTCCCTCTTCCCGGTCCAGACCCTGGCGATGGTGAATACCCTGATAGGACGGAAAGGCCAGCTAAGCCATTGCGACTAGGCCGTTGATATCCCATTGCCTGATTACAACAAAAAGGGTTGAGCCACCCGGTCCATGATCGAGTGGTTTTTTTGTTTTATTTACTTTTTAGAAAGCTGGCTAATTCTAATTCTTGGAACCATAAGTGATCGTCTGATTCTTGCAAATGTTTGTTCTTATGGCCGGCAAGCAAGTAGTTCCAAAATAGAAAACGATAGTCAATGGTCAGTGGTTCCAATTTTTCTATGGAAAATCCGTGAATCGTATTATGGCCATAGCCATCCAAAGGTTCCGGCGGTTAGCAGGCTGTAGATCAAGCCATCAAACACCGATTTCAGGGTCGCCGACCAGGATTTATAGAACCAGATTGAGTTTTGGAATAAGGCCATAGAATATCCCGCAAATGCTGTTGTCCCTGAGAACCTAAAAACATCCAAATACTCGGCTCCTGGGCCTAAAACCCTGCCCGATATATAGGCGGCAATTATTCCAATTATTAAACAGTATGCAAACCACTGGATCAGGTTAATCAGCATGCTGGGTTGACCATTCGGTAATACGGTCAGGAAAGCAACTGGACCCTTTTCAACTTTCTTCTTGAATTCAGGGGATTTCCATTGTTTTGAGCTATCCGGGCAAGGGACAATATAGTCCCCGGGCGGGATTTTAAATTTTCCCAACGCGTCGCGGACATCATCCTCCTGAGGTACTTTTCGGAAATCCGTGCTATGATAGGTCAGGATGCTGTGGATGAAGGTACTGATAATAAACACAAACATGGCTGAAAGTAGAATGGGAAGCCAAAGTGACGTGATAAGGACCATGGTAATCAGGTTAAGGTTAGAATAAAACGGTAAAGTATAATTTCCGCAAAACGGAGACTGAATCCAAGACTTTTGAATGTCAATTGATGCTGGCCAGGGATGATTCTGGCTTCCACCTGATCACCAGTTGGACGGATACAAGCCACATGGTTCAAAATGATGAAAGCTGAGCTTATACTTAAATCCGTAATTAAGTGCCCCAATGCGGCCATGGCAGGAGGAAACCATGCTCACCAGTGCCTGTCTAGTACTTTTACCAATTCAGGCACTGCAAAACGGTTCTAAAGCCTCTTGAAGGGGATTGCTGCGTGTTCTGCTCATACGGTTCAGTAGAATGCCCACCAGTCCAGGAACGCACCTGTAATTGCCAACAAATGTAGATTTTCATCAAATCGACACTAGCTCTTCCAACGACATGTTCCTGTAACTCTGTTTTGAGCCACTTACTAAACTTGAGTTCCAAATATTCCTATTAGCTTCGCTGTCGCAATCTCTTATACCCGGCCATAATGCTTCGAAAGGTTACCCTCCTGCTAGCCAGTACGCTAACTATTATGTCAGCTGCTATCATCGCCCCTTCTCTGCCGCAAATGGCTGAGGTCTTCAAAACAACCTCAAACGCAGAGTTCCTAACCAAGCTTGTCCTTACCCTTCCGACCCTATTTATTGCTATAACCGCACCTTTTGCAGGCAATTTTATTGATAAACATGGAAGGATAAAACTGTTAATGACAGGGCTTGTTGCCTATGCAATTACTGGTTCTTCTGGTTACTTCCTCACGGGGCTGTATCAAATCCTGGCGGGGCGGGCTCTGCTGGGAATTACTATAGGAATTTTGATGACCATTACCATGACACTGGTCGGTGATTATTTTGTAGGTGAAGAACGAAGAAGGTTCATAGGACTTCAGGTGGCCTTTATTTCTTTTGGTGGAGTGCTTTTTATCTCCTTGGGTGGCTTCCTGGCCGATATCAGTTGGCGTACTCCATTCTTAATCTATTGCGTTTCTCTACTCATAATTCCCATTGCATCGGCCTTTTTAAAGGGGCCTGTTATCAAAGATGACCGGTCAGAGAATATACAAATTCGCGAACGATACACTCCTTTCTATTTATTATTTGGTGCAACCTTTATTGTTTGGGTTTTATTCTTCATGGTACCTGTCCAGATACCCTTTCTCATGAAGTCTCTGGGGGTAGAACGCAATATGATGATAGGTGCAGCCGTGGCGACCAATACCGGCTTGGCAGGCCTTTCCTCCCTTCTTTATTCACGGATCAGGAGATATTTGAGTTTTCAGCGAGTCTTTTCAGTTGGCTTACTATTTATGGCCTTAGGCTATTTCCTTGTCTGGAGGGCACAAACTTTTGGACAGGTCCAGTTAGGAATGATCTTCTCAGGAGCCGGGGTGGGGCTGATCATACCTAACACCAACCTGTGGATAATCCAAAGGACCCCGGAAAAAGTAAGGGGTAGGGAGATTGGCATGTTGACTACTTTTCGATTCTTGGGTCAATTTTTTTCGCCAATTGCAATCCAGCCAATAGCATGGTGGGTTGGCCTTTCAAAATCCTTTCTATTCGCAGCAATCTTCCTAGCTTTACTATCGCTCTTTTTTTTGTTTTACCGAATACCCAAATCGAATCATGGAATCACAGAACGTTCAATGGCCTGAAAAAACAAGAGAATTTCACAATCATCATTTTGATTCGACTACCTGGAATGATTTTGCATTCCGTGACGATGACATTATTATCGCCACGTATGCTAAATCCGGAACTACCTGGGTTCAACAGATCATTTCCCAACTAATTTTCGAGGGGGCTGAAGGCCTCGAAGTAGCTGAAATGTCACCCTGGATCGATCTGCGGGTGCCTCCTAAAGAAGTGAAGTTGCCAGCCGTTAATGATCAAATCCACAGGAGGTTTTTAAAAACGCATCTCCCGGTGGATGCACTGGTTTTCTCTCCAAAGGCAAAATATATCTACATCGGCAGAGACGGCAGAGATGTGGTGTGGAGTATGTATAATCACCATGCCAATGCAAATGATCTTTGGTACCACGCTCTTAACGACACCCCCGGAAGAGTTGGCCCACCAATTGAAAAACCAGTTGAATCAGTTATACAATATTATCATGAATGGCTCGATAAAGATGGTCATCCGTTCTGGCCATTTTGGGAGAACGTTCAGTCCTGGTGGGAGATCAGGAATTTACCTAATGTTTTTATGCTGCATTTTGCGAACCTTAAGGAAGACATGGCGGGAGAAATTAGAAAGATTACCGAATTCCTTGAAATTGAAATAGATCCAGCCAAATGGGACGACATCCTGGAACATTGCTCATTTGATTATATGAAGAGGAACGCCGATAAGAGTGTGCCTCTGGGCGGTGCTTTTTGGGATGGAGGCTCACAGGTATTTATAAACAAGGGCACCAATGGACGCTGGAAAGATCTGCTATCGGAAGAGGAGAGTAAGAAGTATGAAACGCTAGCGGTCGAAAAACTGGGTGAAGACTCAGCCAGATGGGTTAATACCGGGGAACTTTGATCTCACCGATCATGCAACTCAAATGGATGCGATAAGACCCCGGTGGTTCTTATCCGGGATATGTTAATGATAAGGATGTTACCCTTCTGGAAAAAGGACCACCTCATCGGGTAGGATTAAGTTTCTGAAGTAACAGTTGGGAAAGTGACTCCAATTCCGGTTTAACCCAAACGCTGATAATTTGTTTTTTGTATTTTTGCGCCAGCAAGCCTACAAATAAAATCTACCAGGACCGTTAGTTAACCACCAAAATTTTAGCGATCATGCTCGTCCACGATCCGCCACATAACATCTCAGCAGTACTCTCCCGGAAGTCCAGAGCCACTGGAGAGCAAAAATCTGAACTTAGCAGATACGTCGATTGTTCTACCCAGGGAATTCACGCTCCAACCGCGTTCTTGGTTGTACTTTTAAGTCTCGTTTTCATTGCGATGATTCAATGCCAGCCCTCTGGAAAAGTTGACTCAGTTGGGCCAGAAATCAAAATTGCACACCTGGGCGAATTGAAGGCTGAAGGCTTTCAAAAACTAAAGGAGGCTTTCGAAATAGCCAATCCGGGTTACGACCTGCATTACTTCCCTTCCACAACTGAGCTTTCAGGTATCCAAAAGGATCGCGTTGTTTTCGTTCAGACCGGCGGAGGCAGTGCAACTCTCAGTTCCGGTTCTAGTTCCAAATTTTCAGTCGGCGATATTATTCTATTGGAAAATGGCGCCTCCCTTCAAACCGACAGCATTACCAGCCTGCTCGTTTTTACGGTTCCCGTAAAAGCTCCAGCCGGACTTCCGCGATTCTTGCGTCCTGATTGGGATGAAAATATTACCGATACTCCGGGAGGATGTGCAACCGAGAATAACGCCTATCGCCGGATCCTGTTAACTTGGCTGGCTTGGCTGGCTTGGCTGGCTTGGCTGGCTTGCTTGCTTGCTTGCTTGCTTGCTTGGCTGGCTTGGCTGGCTTGGCTGGCTTGGCTGGACAAAGTAGGGCCTTATCAGTACCATGCTATTAATTCTCATCGGGTTCGAATTACAGATAGCTTCACTCATTACCATCCCAAGGAAGGGGGATTCGATGAGTTCTACCTGGTTCAAATGGCCAACAAACAATCAAGGATTATTACTGGTACCAAAGTCGATCTGGTTGAAAACCCCACCGCGGTAAGCTCCGACGACGCCCGGAACCTTTTACAATCTACCTACCTGAATGTGGGAGACCTAGTCTATCTGCCCCGGGGAGTCATGCATCGTGGTTTAGGAGGCGTTTTGGCCCAGGTGATTACGGTGCCTGGTTTCATTCCTGGTTCTGAAATAGGGGTAGACCATCATTTGAGAAATATTAACGAGCGATTAAACCTGGATAACGAAAGTGAACTACCGTTTAATGCAGAGGCTTCGATTCGCCCAGTTGTGAGGTAGCGATTTGCACTTCTTCGATTTTCTGATTGATGATTAAAGTTTTATCAATGGGAATCCATAAACGCGATACTGCCTGGAGCTTCATACTCGTGCTAGCTTGCGGCCACGTTGCGCCTGCCCAGGACTCAATGGCCACTGCCGAGTATCCTCTTCTTTATGAACAGGACTTTGAAGGTAGCACCGCCCTCCGCGATTTTGAGATGTCCGACCCGCAAGCCTGGAGCGTTAGGAATGGAAATTTGGAACTCTTTGGTGAAAGCAACTACGAAGCCCGGGTGCGTTCTCCTTACAACATCGCCCTGATCAAAAGTCTGCTGATCGGTGATTTTATCCTGGAAGTGGATCTCGCCCAAACAGGTAGGGAATACGGCCATAGGGATCTTTGCCTATTTTTCAGTGTTAAGGATCCTACCAATTATTACTACGTTCACATCGCCTCCGTAGCCGATGATCATGCGAACAATATTTTTCTGGTAAATGATGAGCCCAGGGTTAAAATCGCCAGCAAAACCACCGACGGAACCGACTGGGGAGAAACTGGAAGCTGGCACAAAGCGCGCATTGAGCGAAACCTTGAACAGGGGACGATTCGAGTATTTTTTGACAATATGGAGGAGCCAATCATGGAGGCCACTGACTTGCACTTTGACTTCGGCCGCATTGGGTTCGGGTCTTTCGATGACACCGGTCGATTTGATAATATTCGAGTATGGGGAGTTGAGAAAGAGCTGAGTGTGAAAGGCTTTTTTGAATGATGCAGAAATCAAACTGCTGGTTGTTGCCCGGAAATTTTGTTGGCTGTTTTATATTCTTTGTCTTCTGTACCGCATGCAGCAGTTCAGATTCGAATGGTCCGCCGGAAGTTACTCGAGCTGACGTAAAGGATTTTGCTTCCGGCACCAGCCAGGTGTCGGTTCAATTGGCGGATGGATTTAAACTTGAACTGTGGGCCCCGGGTCCCCTGGTTTCGAATGCCGTTGCTATAAGCTTCGATAACCAAGGTGTTGCCTACGTCGCCCAAACCTCCAGACGAAAAAGCTCCGATATTGATATAAGGGCTCACCGGGATTGGATGACAGAGGACCTGGGCCTGCAGACCTTGGAGGATTTCCGCGAATTTCATCTTCGTAAACTCGCTACAGACCTAAGTGATCAGAATACCTGGCTGGAAGATTTCAATCAGGACAAGATCCACGACTGGCGCGATCTGGAAATTCAGACCGAAAACGTTCGGCGGATCTGGGACAGCGACAGGGACGGCCGTGCCGATGCTTCAAATGTTTTTGCAAGTGGATTTAATACGATGATCACTGGCGTGGCCGCCGGGGTACTTTCTTTCAACGATTATGTGTACCTGGCCGTAGCCCCTGATCTGTGGAGATTGGAAGATGGCGACGGGGACGGAGATGCTGACTATCGAGAGTCAATCAGCCACGGTTATGGCATCCACTTAGCTTACGCCGGGCACGACATGTCGGGTTTGACACTTGGGCCTGATGGCAAGATCTATTGGTCAATAGGCGATCGAGGGATTGATGTGGCTGATAAGGACGGCAAACGATGGTTCTATCCCAATCAGGGGGTTGTTTGCAGGGCCAACCCGGATGGCAGCAAATTCGAGGTCATTGCACATGGCCTGAGGAACACCCAGGAATTGGCATTTGATGCCTATGGGAATCTCATCAGCATCGATAACGACGGCGACCATCCCGGTGAACACGAACGTTTTGTACACCTGTTGGAAGGTTCAGACTCCGGATGGCGTATAAATTGGCAATACGGAAAATACGACCAGCCCAATGATTCTTATAAAGTCTGGTTGAATGAGCGACTGCATCTTCCGCACTTTCCGGGCCAGGCCGCTTACATACTTCCCCCGCTAGCCTTAGCCCCTGACGGCCCCGCCGGATTAGCCTATAATCCGGGCACAGCGCTGGGAGGAAAATGGACAGATTATTTCTTCGTCTCCTCTTTTACGGGGTCTTCGGCCCGATCCAAAATCCAGGCTTTTAAGCTGGAACCTAAAGGGGCAACCTTTGAGGTGGTTGACACTGTGGACGTCCTGGCTGGAATAGCAGCTACCGGGGTTGCTTTCGGACCGGATGGAGCGTTGTACTTAAATGACTGGTTGGACGGCTGGAATAAAAAGCCTCAAGGGAGGATTTGGCGGTTAGATTTTGATGACCCTGAAACTCAAAAGCAGCGAGCGGTCACTCAAGAAATTCTTGGGAGGGGGGTGGCTAGCGAAACGATCGAAGAACTGGGGTCCCTGATCGCGAATCCAGATATGCGGGTTCGAATGGCAGCGCAATTTGAGCTGGTCAAGAGAAAGGAGGAGGCCTCACTCCTGAATCTGGCCGTGGATCATGAAGACGAACTTGCCCGCCTTCACGCGATCTGGGGCCTAGGGCAAATGGCTAGGATGGATCAGGATCGGGCTGCATTGCTGCTCCCACTTTTGGAAGATCCCAAACCAAATGTTCGGGCACAAACCGCAAAAGTCCTGGGTGACGCCGCCTATGAGCCAGCCGTCAATCTGCTTTTAGACAAGTTGCAAGATCCCTCACCCAGAGTACAGTTCTTTTCAGTCCAGGCATTAGGCAAACTTAGAAGTAACGAAGCCTTTCAACCGCTGGTTGCCCGACTGGAAGAAGTAGGTGATTCTGATCCCCATATGCGTCACGCAGTCGCTTACGCGTTGTCCAAATTGGACCTCGAGGCAGACCTGGCAAATCTGGCGGGGCATCCTTCAAAAGATGTACGCATCGGGGCGGTCGTCGCACTAAGACACCAGCGGTCCGAGCAAGTCGGTGACTTTCTGAATGATGAAGATCCCTGGGTGGTAACCGAAGCAGCACGCGCCATCCACGATGATTTTTCGATTCCCGCGGCCCTTCCTGCACTGGCGGAAGCCCTCCGGCGAACCGAAATTAAGGAGGAGGCATTTATCAGAAGAGCTATTAATGCCAACCTGCGCCTGGGAGACGTGATCAACGCCAGGCAACTCGCTCAATATGCGAATGATGCAAGTGCTCCGGCGGCTATGCGAGCGGATGCGCTTTGGTCGCTGGGTTGCTGGCCTGAACCTCCAGTTCTGGACCGGGTAGAAGGACGTCATAGGGTTCTACCTAAACGCGACCCTGCCGATGCTCAACAGGCCGTGGATGCTGTAATAGAATCCTTGATGGCAAAGGACGATGAAATTGTTCTGACCGCCGCGATCACGTCCATTGGTCGGTTAAACTACCTTAAATGGGAGCCAGACCTTCACCCCTTGTTTAAGGAGCTTGACCAACCGCTGGCGGTTCGCCGTGCAGCTTTGAAAGCCCTCATAGCCTTGAAGAGCAGCAGTGCAGTGGAGATCCTGCATGTGGCATTGGCTGATCAGCAGCAGCCTTTGCGGGAAGATGCCCAGGAACTCATGGGTACCATCGAATTGCCTGAGGCTAGCGTAATGGAGATGTTAGCAAATGTTTTTCGATATGGATCCATTATCGAGCAGCAAAAAGCTATTGGCAGCTTGGCAGGTAAAAGAGGTGCGAAAGTACAGGACTTATTGGACAGTTTGATCGATCAGGCCCTTCAGGGTAGTTTGCCACCATCCTTGGTTCTGGATGTCATGATGGCTGTAGAAAACGCTGATTTTGAGGGAGCGAAAAGAAAAAAGGCAGAATACGAAGGAGCCAAGGATCCGGAAAACCTGCTAAGCTTATTTAGCGAAACCCTTCACGGGGGTTACGAAGAAACCGGGAGGCAGATCTTTACAAGTAATCCCACGGCCCAATGTAGCCGCTGCCACCGACTGGAAGGGCGGGGGGGCGATGTGGGTCCACCTATGGATAATGTAAGTGCCAATCTTAGTAATGAACAGCTCCTCATTTCGCTCATCGACCCCAGTGCCCGAATTGCTCCGGGCTACGGAACAGTGACGCTGAAACTGAAGGACGGACGACAGGTGGTGGGTACTCTGCTGGAGGAAAATGAGGCTTCGTTAGTGATCCAGGAGGCAGCGGGGGACCCAACAAAAATTCCTCAAGAACAGATCAGCGAACGTAAGAACCTGCCATCGAGTATGTTTTCAATGGCGAAGGTTCTGACCAAAAGTGAGATACGGGATCTGGTTGCGTTCTTGGGTACACTTAAGTAGAATTCGAAAAAAATGTTTTACGGCTAAGGGATTATCAGGGAAAGTGCTAGTTCCCGTTTCAGCATTACTTTGAAGTGTTTGAGCAGACGGGATCAAGCAGCAAATCGGATTCAGATGCACTGCTGTTGTCAGCCTTGATCTATGCCGCTACGTTCGCTGGCCCAATCCCTTACCTTGTCCCGGAATAGCTCATCGGCTTCGGTGGTCCAAATAAAGTGTTCCCGGATGTATTTGACAGTGGCCTTTTCGATATCGGTGTATTGATTACCGTCAGCAATAGCCCTAAACAACTCTTCGACATCGGCTTTGGAGATTCGACCATCCCCCGCGCCCGAGACAGCCTTTTCGGCTGCCTTCAAGGCCCCGTCGTCATATTTCTTATCTCCAATGGTCCGATAATAGCGGCGGGTCCTCTTTTTTCTTGGCGCATCTCGCAGAGCTACCAATTCCTGTTGAAGGGATTGAAGCTCCTGGTTCAGCCTTTTTATTTCTACTTCTTTGAGTTCTCGTTCCCGGATCCGCCCCTGCTCCGCTTTCTGTAATTCCTTGGTCTGTTTCCCAATGTCCTGGACCAGGGCTGCCTTTTCGGCTTGATGTTTTTCGCGTTCTTCGGCTCTCTCGGCTTCTATTTTCTCCCTTTTGTTTTTTTCCAATTCCAACTTTCTACCCAACTCCTCAAGGGCCGCGGCACTTTCCTACTCGAACTTTTCAAAAGCCGTGACCGTTTCCCCGTGATCCTTACTTAACTGGTCGTGGTCTTGCTGAAGTGAGTTTAACTGGTCCGAAAGCTGCTGGTACTTTTGTTTCCAATGGTAGTGTAGCAACAAGGCTCCCAATCCAAAAGCAACCAAGAGCATTACACTAATCTCAAGTATGGCGGATACAACAGGGGTCATGGTAGGTGGGATGAGTTATGTAAAATTCTTTTTCGACTACGTCATCTATTTAATCACGATTTCAGCTCTTCGGTTTTGTTCCCGGTCCTCGTCGGTGGCATTGGCATCTAAAGGGATCTCTTTTCCTCTTGATTCTACTTCAATCTTATCGCCGGGAAAGCCTTGGTCAATCATCAATTGTTTAACAGCCAAAGCGCGCTTCAGTCCCAGTTCCTTGTTATAGGCCGGGGATCCAGGTGTACAGGTGTGTCCAATTATGTTAATGTGCTGGACCTCCCCTGGTTGGGTGCGTATCTCGGATAGCCAGTCGCCTAACTCCCTGGCATCCCGAATTTGGTCCGAATCAAACTGAAACCGGATAGTGAACGCTGAGGGATAATTGGGATCTTCTTCTGTTGGCTCATCCTCACTTGAGCCAGTCAATTTTTTGGAGGGTGGCTCCACCTTTGCCATTATGGGGTCCTCCTCATTTTCCAATAAAGCCGTCTCGACCGGGGCTGGTGCCGTTGGCGTTGCCTGTAGTATTCCGATGCTTGATTCGGCCTGGGAATCCCCGTTACAAACGTTCTTGATCTTGCACAAATACCACCAGTTGCACAGGATGGCCCAGCCCACAAAAGCTATCAGAATAAGAAAATATTGTACTCTTAGCAAGGGTAGCAATTGATTCTCAGAACTGTAAACAAGGTAATCAAATTGATCTCAGGAAGAAAGGGTTGCCGATCAAGAAAAAAGGATTTTTCGCTCTTTTTCTTACGTACCATAGAAAACGGGCGATGCTGCCGGATCTAGCCAGGACCCGTGCTGCCAGGTTGTAAAACTGCCGCATCCGAAAATGGATGTTAATACTTTTCATATCCCAAGTCCCCTCACTCCGTCGCTCTCCTTACCCGGAGGATCACACGCTAGAATAACGGAACATTGGATAAATTGCCAATACAAACTAAATCATCATGAAAAAAGCTATAGTAATTGCTGCTGGAGTACTCGGAGTGTTTTTGACCTTCTTGTTAGTTCTTAACGTGGTCACGACTCTAGAATTGAAAACAGAAGTTGTATTTGATGCCCCCAAAGAAAAAGTTTGGGAAGTGTTAATCGATTCAGATATGTATGCTGAATGGAATCCCTTCATTACTTCTGTAATAGGAGAAATGAAACAAGGAGAGCAGATAACTAATGTCATGGTGAATAAAGGTCGCGAAACTACCTTTTCCCCTGTTATTACCGTTTTTCTGGAGAACGAGTCACTCGAATGGCTGGGATCTGCCCTTGGGGGCATGTTTAAGGGGTGTCACTATTTCAAGCTCAGCGAAACTGAAGAGGGAAGAAGCGAAATGGTGCATGGAGAAGAATTTTCTGGTCTGCTCAGTGGGCTTGTTATCCAGATTATTGCCATAGACTCCCAAGCCAATTTTGAGCTTATGAATGAAGCCATGAAAAAGCGAATCGAAAGTGCACCTTAGAGGCTTTTCCTATTTCGTAATTCAACCCAGTATATTATGGCCTAGAATGTCCAGGCTTGGTTGGCAGGTACAATAATCATTTCCCCTGCATTCAAAACAAAGGATTCTCCTGCTACATTAATTTCCGCTTTTCCTTCTACAACATTCGCTAGAGCATCGCACGATGCAATATTATCGTACGATGCAATATTATCATTCATTCGGTGACCCTCATCAAAAGCGAATAAAGTGACTGTCCCTGTCTTTGTTACTGATCAGTGTCCGGCTAACCACGGTGTTTTTTTGGTAGTTGATTATCTCATTTATGTTAATTGCCTGAGCCATTGGATCGACCTATGGATAAGTGATCAGATTTCCTTTTGGGAAAAGTTAACAATTTAGGCTTTTAAGAGATCCTGGAAATGACGAACGTCAGATCATTAAGCCCCATTTTGAATTTCAAAAGAAAAATTACATTTTGCTTTGACTCATTAGAAATTATGACTGCCGGAAAGACACCAGTGTGGAAAAAAGATTATCTGGAAGGTCAAAATCTGGCAATTAGCTGGCAGTATTGAAAATGCTATTTTGATGTATAAATCTGCCCTCTTGGAGCTAAACCGGGGACGGAGAATCAGGCATAGGAACTTATTTGGAGATTGAAAATAAAATTACCGAATTGGAACCTCAAAGAATTGCTTCAGGCAAAGATTAACAACTAACGGTTAAGGTGATGGTGATTCCGAATTTGAAATTTAAAAAGGGAGATATTGTAAGGCTTCAATCAGGTGGACCGAAGATGGTGGTACAATGGACAAAAGGGGATATTGTGGGATGCGTTTGGGGGAGAAAAATGGAGAAGGAATCCGAAATTTTTGTCCACGTTCTGGAAAAAGTGATTGAAAGATCCTGGGATAAGATGTATTGAATGCCTTTCCTTCCGTTCATGGTGAGTTACCGGAAGTTCAAGGTTTTACGGAATGCAATGAGGTATATTGTATCAGCAATAAGATACATTCTGATTCTGACAGCAAGGTCAACTTCTTCATCAGGGGTTACCAATTTTCACTTTCCCAATTTCGTGAAAATATTTATCCAAGGATATGGACTCCCTGTTGGTGATTTGCGCACTAATCTTTATATGTCTCATTCAAATTTTAACCACCCTGAAATAAGCTGTTCCACAGTCGTCTGATCTTATAATAAAGTGAGCTATCCCTTCTTGCTAATTCATTTTTGGCTGCCAAAACCCATTTGTCTTCGTACTCATTCTGATTGGCTATGATCCACTTGAGTTGATAATCGTTTTTCTTTGCCATTACTATCGATGCCGATTCTATCATAAATTTCGCCATTGGATAACATCAACTTGATCCAAGGTAATTTAAAAATCTTGTGCCAAAGGATCAATGTTTTATTTTGCTTAATTTGTGGTTTGTATCCGATTAGAGCGAACTGGGTAATATAAAGACTCATAAATGGAGCAATATTTTTTCATAATTATCATACCGGCAGCATTAGCGGGCATTTTCATATTTCTGTATTTTGTGCCTATTAATCTCTGGATCACCGCCATTTTTTCCGGAGTTAGGGTGGGATTGCTTGAATTGGTTTTTATGCGAATACGCAAAGTTCCACCCGGAGTAATTGTTCAGTCCCTCATAACTGCCACCAAAGCCGGGCTGGAATTGAGTACAACTGAGTTGGAAACGCATTACTTGGCTGGTGGGGATGTGCCATCAGTGATCCGAGCCTTGATTTCTGCCGATAAAGCCAACATAAAACTTAATTTTAAACAAGCAACGGCTATTGACCTTGCCGGAAGAAACATTTTCGAAGCAGTTCAAATTTCGGTGAATCCAAAGGTGATTGATACCCCTTCGATTGCAGGAGTAGCAGGAGATGGTATTCAGTTAATTGCTAAAGCAAGGGTGACGGTTCGGGTAAACATTCAGCAATTGGTCGGGGGAGCAGGTGAAGAGACTATTCTGGCAAGAGTTGGTGAGGGGATTGTCACTACCATTGGTTCGGCACCAATACATAAACATGTTTTGGAAAATCCAAATGGTATTTCCAAAACAGTGCTTGACCGGGGATTGGATGCCGGAACTGCTTTTGAGATATTGTCCATTGATATTGCTGATGTAGATGTTGCTGAGAATATAGGTGCTAAACTTCAAATTGATCAGGCAAAGGCAGACTTAAGAGTTGCAGAAGCCAAAGCTGAAGAGAGAAGGGCAATGGCAGTAGCTTCGGAACAAGAAATGAAAGCAAAGTCACAGGAAGCCAGAGCCAAAGTGATCCTTGCCGAAGCAGAAGTACCAAAAGCCATGGCTGAAGCCTTTAGGAAGGGAAATTTGGGATTAATAAATCCCTAAGATGGAAAAAATGAAGGAGAAAGAGATTGAGAAGTTGTTAAAGCTGCTGAAGAAAGAAAATTGCTTTGTAAGAGCTTACACCAAAAGCCCAACCTTTAATAAGATAATAGGAATGATAGAATCATATGGAGATGGACGGGTAAAATTAATACCATGTCCTGAAACCGAAAAATTTGGAGATGGAGGCTATAAATTATTAAGGAATCTCCGGTATATAGACATCACCAAATTGGAAGCCATTGCTCCCGAAACGGGGGAATAAAGGATTCCTTTTTGCCTTATTTATGAAAGTTTTTTGTTAACCGAACTTCAGTACAAACAACCCTTTTATTGAATGCTTGAAGCGCCTTAGATTGGTTAAAACTTCCTACCCGGTCAATATCCTCCGGAAAGATATTTCGAGAATTAATTTAAATACAAATAACTTACCTCAGTGATAGGCAACTTACTTTCATTGTTAATAATCCTTTTAACTACGAATTGTTGGTCACAGTGAATCTTCTCCCCAGCAGAAATAATTAATATAAAAAATGATAAAAATTCTAAATGGTTTGAATTGGGAGAATACCATTGCCGGCGAGGCGGAGAACCTCAATCTTCTGATGAGGATGCAATGTGGAGCGCAACAGATAGAGGAATCGCCATTTCCAAGGACGGCAGAGGAGCATACGCATTTAGAATGTCTGTAGCCCCTGGAGGAACATCCGTAAATGTTAGTTGGAATGTCTACCTGTACAATTATCGGCGTGAAAATATTGGGAAATTCACAATTTACGCAGCGGCTGTGATTGTTGGGCCTGGCCTAAAAATCCCGGTGAGACATCTATTGGATCGACTTGATGAACCACTAGATGTTATTAAGGATAATTTTGATCAAATTGCTTATGTAGGTGTGGAAGATATTAGGGTTGCGATGTATTTCGAAGAAAAGGACTTGGATACAAAAAAACGAGGAAAAGAAATCACGAAAGCTTGGAAGGCTTTACACAAAACAAAAAGAATTGTACCCTTTGAGGAATAGCCGAATTACAAAAAGGTTGAAAAATCAATTGATCATTTAACCTCTTTAAAATCACTTGAGAAATGGAAATATATTGTCAGCGTTTATATCCACCACGCGAAACAGTTCTATGTGCAAGGAGAACAACCAATTTCATCCAATGGTCTTTCCATTTGATTCGATAAATAAAAAATAGTTGAAAGTGTAATCATGTTGGAGTATTCGATTTTAGTGGGAATTCTAATTCTTGTTGTTTGGATCTTTTTCTGAAGGAACAAAAAAACTGATTGATCCCTTCTTCGAAAGCCTCCGGGATGATCCTGAGTTCTTAGCCATTGTAAAACGTGCACAGGAGGAAAAAGCAGCTATAAGAGCGCAGGTCAGGGAGATGGAAGAACGGGGGGAGTTGGATTTGTAGGATTACTCGACCGTCAATATTCCTGACAGCCGAGTAACCACCAAAGAAATTCCTGAGTATATAAACGGGGTGACTATAATAAGACACCCCTGCTCTTAGCTAATGGGAAAATGGAATATATGGAGGGTAGGGGGGTCGGAATTTGGGACTTTCTTGGCGAAATGTTTCAGTATATTTTCCAGTAAGAAAAATAAAAAAACCCGTAATTAATTGAATTACAGGATTTTACGTTGACATCGTCGCTCCTCCTGTTGGACTCGAACCAACGACCTACTGGTTAACAGCCAGCCGCTCTAACCAACTGAGCTAAGGAGGAGTATCGAAACAGGAAGCAATATTAGACCATCCCCAAAAATAATCCAACTGCCAAAATCAAAATACTCCGTCGGTTTAGTTCCAATTGAACAATCAAGAAGCTGCAGGATGCGCATTAAACTTCTAATGGATAATGTGATCTAAAGCCTGCAAGCTTCGAATGGATAATAAAGCCTACGTTACAAATGAGCTGACCTGGTTGTTTTATATAAATCGAAGATCCCTTTTATCAGGATTTCTGGAAAATTCCATATAAAACCAAAATATTATTATATTTATACTTGTAAACCGGCCTGATTTCGTGATCCGAATCATCATAATAGCCATTATCTGTTGGGTTCCCACCCTGTCCTGGAGCCAGGTGAGATACACTTCCCCGGGCAAAGCATCAGCCTTTGCAGGTTTGGGCACTGCTTCTTATTATGGCGATCTGAAATCCAGTACGGTCAGCGTTGACGTCAGTCCAAGTATAACAGCCGGAGGGGCCTATTACTTTGGGTCACCCGATCGTCTCAGCGTGAGGGGAGAAGTAACCTATTACCGAATATCAGCTGCAGATAGCGATAGCAACGATCCTCCCAGACTTCGTCGCAACCTGTCGTTTGCCTCCAGCAATTTTGAATTCAACATTGCGGCTGTTGTAAGCTTATTTTCAGAACCGATAACCTCTCCCTACCAGCGAACCATTTCCAGGCGGCCTTATAATTTATATGGATTCATTGGAGCAGGAGTTACCACCGTCAACCCAACGGCTGAATTAAATGGTACCAAGTACAACCTAGCCGATTTCAATACCGAACTGGTTGACTATGGCACCATTGCCGTAATCGTACCCTTAGGATTAGGTTTAAAGTATAAGCTAAACTCGGATTTAGCCGTTCTGGTGGAGGCTGGTTACCGTGTGACCCTTACCGATTATCTGGATGACGTCAGCACCACCTATCCAGGTCAAGATGCCTTCTCAAACCGGACTGCCGCGGCTCTATCGGATAGAGGCCCGGAGGTCGGATCTGAGCCAAAGCCCGCCGGTAGATCGCGGGGCAATCCTGGAAAGAACGACAATTACATGGTCGTCTCGATCAAAATCGAATACCTTTCCATTGCGAATCTAATTTCCGGAGGCAATCCTTACGACATAAGTCGAACTAAAGGTCCGCGTTCCAGGCCCTACCGTTAAGGGCTACTCAGCATCCAGGAAAGGATACCGATAATCTTTTGGTGGATCGAATGTCTCCTTTATTGTCCTTGGCGAAACCCACCGTATAAGATTCAGGTAAGATCCGGCCTTGTCATTGGTTCCGGATGCCCGGGCACCACCGAAAGGCTGCTGTCCCACTACGGCTCCCGTAGGTTTGTCGTTGATATAGAAATTGCCGGCAGAATTTACCAATTTTTGGGTCGCCATTTCAATGGCATAACGGTCATCGCTAAAAACGGCTCCGGTAAGGGCATAGGGTGATGTTGAATCTACCAGCTCAAGAGCCTCTTCAAATCTTTCCTCGTGATATACGTATATGGTCATAACCGGTCCGAAAATTTCCTCGCACATTGTGGTGTACATTGGATCCTTAGATAGCAGGACAGTAGGTTCGATAAAATAGCCCTTAGACTTGTCGTAATTTCCGCCAGCAACGACTTCAACAACATCGCTGCTTTTGGCGTCATCTATATAGGAGGCAATTTTGTCGAAAGCTTTTTCATCGATGACCGCGTTAATGAAATTCCGAAAATCCTCCACTCCACCCATGGACATGGACTCCAGGTCCGCGATCAAGAAATCCCTTACCTGGTCCCACAGGTTAGACGGGACGTATGCCCGGGACGCAGCCGAGCATTTTTGGCCTTGATACTCGAACCCCCCCCTAGAAATGGCGGTACTAAGAGCCTTGGCATCCGCGGATTTGTGAGCAATAATGAAATCCTTACCGCCGGTTTCTCCCACGATCCTGGGATAGGATTTATACTTGCCTATGTTTTGCCCTATCGTTTTCCAGAGTTCCTGGAAAACCGCGGTACTACCGGTAAAATGCAGGCCGGCAAAATCGGGGTGTTCGAAAACAACACTGCCAACCGTAGGCCCGTCCACGAAAACCAGGTTTATCACGCCGTCAGGAATCCCTGCCTCCCTGAATATCTGCATCAATATATTGGCTGAATATATCTGACTCATCGCAGGTTTCCATACAACCGTGTTGCCCATTAGTGCTGGAGCAGTGGGTAAATTTCCTGCTATTGAGGTGAAGTTGAAGGGAGTCAAGGCGAACACGAACCCTTCCAATGGCCGGTATTCGAGGCGGTTCCAAATTCCTGCCGCGGATTCAGGTTGTTGGCTATAAATGTCCATCATATATTGAACATTGAACCGCAGAAAGTCTACCAATTCACACACCGCGTCTATTTCCGATTGGAAGGCATTCTTGGATTGAGCCAACATGGTGGCCGCATTCATTTTGGCCCGATACGGTCCTGCAAGCAAGTCGGCAGCCTTCAAGAAAATACTCGCCCGATGCTCCCAGGATAATCCCTGCCATGACGGTTTCGCCCCCAGGGCGGCATTTACCGCTAATTCTACGTGGGAGGCGTCACCCTGGTAGTAATAACCCAAAATGTGTTGATGGTCGTGCGGTGGAGTTAGCATCCGTTTGTTTTCAGTTTTTACTTCTTCTGAGCCGATGTACATGGGCACATCAACTTCCACCGAACGGGCTGCCTGAATAGCATTCTTCAACTCCTCCTGCTCAGGGGTTCCGGTGGCGTAACTCCAAACGGGCTCATTTCTGGCTATGGGTATCTGGAAGGTTCCTTTTGGCATATCTAGTGATTAATTTTGAGGCAAAACTACGTATTCACATTTAGAATTGATGGGCCCTAAAGTATTTCTTTCAATTCCAGAAGCGATGCGATCTCATGAGTAGGGTTGGCTTGGTGAGTGATGCCTTCGGGGTTGAAAAACACATGATCTATCGAAGCATTGGAGGCCCCCCGAATATCAGTCCTTAAATTGTCACCAACCATTATGCATTGTTCGCGGTTGGCTCCGATGCGTTCTAATGTGTGCGCGAAAATTTCAGGATGCGGCTTTCTTGAGCCGGCTTCTTCAGAAGTTACAATTTCACCAAAATACTCCGACAGCCCCGAGAAATTTAACTTGGCGAATTGAATTTCATAAAAGCCATTAGTGACGATGTGCAAATGATATTTGGGCTTTAGATAATCCAGGACCTCGAAGGCGTACGGGATCACTGCTGATTTCTTGGGACTCAATTTCAGGTAATCCAAACTAATATTGGAAATCGCTTCATCTGAAGTGAGGCCGTATTCATTCAGGATCAGATGAAACCGGGAACCCCTCAATTCCGCACTGGTAATTTCGTGTTGATCATACTTTTCCCAAAGGGTCTCATTGACCGCAAAGAAACGATCCACAAAAAGATTCGGTGTCAAACCGGGCAGGCGGCTTAAGTCATACACGACAAATAGCTCCTGCAGAGCCGTCCTGGAATTGGACTCATAATCCCACAGGGTGTGGTCGAGGTCAAAAAGTACATGCTGATATTTATCTGCTCCGGTCATCTGTTAAGTCTCCTGGCATCTATCCGGTTAACCGCAAGTTCCCGATTTGAGTCCAACGCCCGGTAAGTTTCCAAGTCTTCATTGAGCAAAGTATCCTTTTTCAGATAGTTGAATATCTGGCTCAGGATGTCATGCCCTTCCTCCTTTATGGCGTAGAATACCCATTGGTCTATCTTGCGGGCCTGTACAATACCGGCATTTCGTAAATAAGTGAGATGTCGGGAGGTTTTAGTTTGGGTGAATCCAAGTATTTGTTCCAAATCCGAAATGCACAACTCTCTGTTGTGAATAAGAAGGTGCAGGATCCTTATTCGAGATTCATCGGACAAAGACTTAAACACTTGGACACCAAAGGATAAATTGAAATTCTTCAGTCGCATGGCGAGGACTCAACCTTAACTAAATTCCGCTGATCCTGTTTCAAATAGGGGTGATTTGTTTTAATTTGCGTTGGCTAAGGCAACTTTTAAGCAACAAATTAACTTTATAATTAATAACTAAGAAGGCAGGTTGAATAAATCTAACTACATAGTTCAGTGCCTCCTCCTAGTCCTTGGGTTGATCACCATTTCATCAACCATTTCGTATGCCCAGGGAAGGGATAACATAATTCAGTTTTCGGGTGTAATTGTAGGTGAAGACACCACGCAGGGAGTACCTGGGGTGCATATATACGTTCCAAAAGCCGGAAGAGGAACAACAAGCAACCTGTATGGCTATTTTTCAATGGCGGTTCTAGTCCATGATAGCATCGTAATCAGTGCTGTAGGATATAAAAAACGGCATTACATTGTCCCTGGCGATCAAGGGTCGAGTCTGACTGCGATCATCGAATTGGCTGAAGACACTACTTACCTGCCCACCATTGAAATTTTGCCTTTCCCCACAGAAGAATTGTTCAAAGAAGCGATCCTGGCCATGAACTTGCCCATCGACCCTTACGGCAACAGCAATTACCTGGGAGATGAAGTCATGGCCCAAATGCTACGGAATATGCCCATGGATGCGACCACCAATTACAAGGTCTACATGGAGCAGCAATTCTATCAGATGCATAGCCGCAACAGCTACCAGGATCCGTTGATGGCCATTACCAATCCCTTCGCCTGGTCTCAGTTTATCCAATCCATAAAAAGAGGCGATTTCAAAAAGAAAAAGTAACACCTATTACAGTAACTTCGTTGAGGCAGATTTACACAATTTTATAGGCCTTTGGTAACATCTGTAAATAGCCCAGGATCGAACCGCATTTCTAACTAATTTGCTAATTTTGAATCTAATCCCATAGGTTTCCCGCGAGAGTTCAAATGGAGGAACTTAAAAAGTTAGTCGAGATTGTTACAGAGCGAGGGCGCAAAAACCTTCCAATCCTCGACGTAAAGTCCGACGACATTGATCGCAACAAGGAATTGAAACTCTTTAGGGTAATTCAAAGGCTTGAACCCGCCACCGATCGGGGGGCGGCTCGTGAAATGTACAGTTCGGGTGTTGAGGACCCAAGGTATAAAATGCTCAAGCATCGCTTGAAGTCGAAGCTGCTGAACCATCTTTTCTTCGTCGATTTCAAAGATCATTCCCCGAATATATCGTTCCAGTTTGAGCAGGAAGCGCATAACTATCTCTACTTCTCTCAAGTGCTTCTTAAGAATGGAGAGATAGATCTGGCCGAAAAGACCATAAGCAAAGGATTAAGTCTAGCCAAAGAAGGGGATTTTACCGCTATCATCATCTCATTTCTAGAACTGCTGAGAGATATTTATTCGAACAAATGCCAGTCTAATGATTTCAAGAACAATCTCAAACGGCTGAAGCGTTATCGAAAAATATATGATAACGAATCTGAGGCCCTTGACATGTATAGCGACACCGTACTGCAGCTGAGGAAATCGGTGAATTCACGTCGTAAAGGTCTTGGAAAGGCAATAAAAACCAATGAGAAGCTCAAAGATCTACTGGGCCGGAATCCTTCCTTTGAAATATTTGAAAAGCACTATCTTTTAAATTTACAGTGCCTTGAATTATGTGGCGATTATGAGGAGATTATCCGGATAACCCAGAAAATGGATAAGGATTACCGCAACTCCAACCTGAATGTTCTGAGGTTCGATCCAAGGTCCAACAAACTCCAACAGCTTCACGCCTATCTTAGAGCTGGCCGCACAGAACAAGGCCTAACCGAATGTCGCTCACTGGCTGGATTCTTTGACAAAACCACCCCAGATTATTTCCGATATCTAGAGAGCTATTTTTTGTTGGTTCTCCAGAACCGCGACTATAAACTGGGCTCCGATTTGCTCAAAGCCACCATCCGGGGGCCGCACTTGGTGAAAACTGACAAATTCAGCCAAAAGCGTTGGGAGCTATACAAGGCTTACATATATCTAATAAAGCCGGAAAAAAGAATATTGAAGTCACTGAATTACTTTATGTTTTTTGAAAAACTACCTGTCTATCACAAGGACCGCAAGGGTTTTAATATTGCGATCCTGGTCTTGCAATTTGTTCACTATTTCCAACAGGGACTGCATGAGGAGCTATCAGATGTTGTAAGCAAGCTAAAAAACTACGGGTCGTTGCACCTCTATCCCCTGGTGAGTCAGAGAAGTCGTATTTTTCTAAAGCTATTGTTGATGGCTTGGGAACAAAATTTTGATCCCCCTAGGTGCCGGATGAAGTCCAAAGTTTCACTAAGAAAGCTGGAAAACCTTCATCCCGCTGAAGATCTTTCTATTGAAATTGAGGTGGTGCCATACCAGGGTCTATGGGAGTACCTATTTCAGCTCATGCTCAAAGCCCCAAAAAACTAATCAAACGCTTTGGTGAACATTTATTATTTGAATTGTTTGATTAAATCAGGGGCAGGCTGTACTTTCGAGGGCGAACAAAACCATGCCTAATCTGGCCTCCGGCTCAATATCTAAACTGGCTCAATGGATCTGCGCATTGTAAACATCAGGATCATTTCCCTGTACTTAGATCTTACTATATTTTTTAGCCCTGGATACTTACAGCCTCCCGGACGTTGAAACGAAGTCGGTATGACAGGTTACTTAAAGATTAGGCCTTTGGCCCTCTATGTGAAATCAAATCCTATTTTCTAATGACCGACACTACTGCAAACACCAAACAAGATCAGGCTCCGGATATGAAATTATTCTGGGGTTGCTTCATCGCTCTAATTGCAACCGCATTTGGATTTATTGTCAGGGCACTCATTTTGGAAGAGTGGGGAAATGAATTCAATTTAACCAACACTCAGAAAGGAGAAATCGCTGGAGTAGGCTTGTGGCCCTTTGCTATTAGCATTATTCTCTTTAGCCTGGTCATTGACCGGGTAGGTTACCGGTCGGCCTACATATTTGCTTTCGTATGCCAGGCCGCTTCGGCCTTCATAACCATTTTTGCCGACGGCTACTGGATGCTGTACACCGGCACCTTTATCCTGGCCCTTGGCAATGGAGCCGTGGAGGCATTTATCAATCCCGTGGTTGCGACCATGTTTTCAAAGGACAAAACTAAATGGCTGAATATCCTTCATGCCGGATGGCCCGGTGGACTGGTGGTTGGCGGTTTGCTAGCTTTAATAATCCTGGGCCCGGGTGTTGCCTGGGAACTCAAGGTTACCTTGATTCTTATACCAGTGGCCATTTATGGGTTTATGCTTATTAACGTTAGATTTCCGATCAGTGAAAGAGTACGAGCCGGAGTCTCCTACCTGGAAATGTTAAAGCAAGTAGGAGTAGGAGGGGCTGCGATCATTGTGAGCTTGATAGTATTTCAGCTGGGAACTGTGTTTGGTTGGTCCGCTACTACCAATGTTGTGATTACCCTGGTCCTGGTGATAGCTTTTGGTGCCTACGTGAAGACCTTCGGCCAGCCTTTATTCATTTTCCTGCTACTGATTATGATCCCACTGGCAACCACTGAGCTGGGGACTGATTCTTGGATTACCGACTTAATGGCACCTGAAATGGCCAGCTTAGGAGCCCAAGCTGGCTGGATTTTGGTTTATACTTCTCTTATTATGGTCATTTTACGATTTTTCGCCGGACCTATTGTCCATGCCCTTTCTCCTTTGGGTCTTTTGGCCGCATCATCAGCAATTGCGGCTTTGGGTCTATTGTTTCTATCGGCAAGCACCGGATTCATGCTTTTGATCGCAGCCACTTTTTACGGGGTTGGAAAGACCTTCTTCTGGCCGACCATGTTGGGGGTTGCAGCGGAGCGTTTTCCAAAAGGAGGAGCCCTAACCCTAAATGTCGTTGGTGGAGTTGGTATGATTGGAGTTGGAGTTGTTGGAGCAGTTATTTTGGGATTTGTTCAGGACAAATCCTTGGAACGAAACATAGCAGATTTTGATAAGTCAAATGATACCGAATTGCTAGACAAGTATGTGACCGTTGAACGGAAAAGTATTTTCGGCAATTATAAGGCTCTTGACAATGAGCAATTATCCTTTGCAAATGAGGAAGAATTGGAGGCCGTGACCAATGTCCGACATGAAGCAAAAAAGGGGGCTCTGAAAACAGTCGCCATTTTCCCTGTTATTATGCTCATCTGTTATCTGGGTCTTATTTTCTATTTCCGATCTAAGGGAGGTTATTCGGCAGTGGAATTGTCTGATGGGGAAGACAAGTCTGCGGAACAGGCTCAGCCGGAAGAATCCACTTCGTCCCAGGATTCTGCTACGACGGAAACCTTCGCAGCACAATCGACAACCGAAATGCAAGAAGAAGAAACGGTGGCGGCAGAGGAATCAAGCGTGTCCGAAGAGGAAACAAGCGCGCCGGAGGAGAAATCAAGTGCAGATGAAGTAGGATCTTCATCCACCGATGAGGAACTGAGTACATCCTCCGATGCACCTGGATCGGACGACGCATCTGAATCAGGTGAACCGCCGGACTTAGACGACCCAAACGTCCCGCCGAGGGATTAAGTCAATGAGTGAATGAATGAATTAGTGAGTGAGTGAATTACCTCTTTTCTTCCTTCACTAGATAGTTTCGTCTTTCAGGGTAGCCAGGTACTCAACCAGATCCACGAATTCCTGTTCGGTCATGGTTCGTTCCAATCCTGATGGCATCAGCGAATTCGGCAATGGTATAACCTCGTGGATCTCAGATCTTTCAATCTCAAGTGTGCCCCTTCCTGCAACTTTGAGCACCAACTGATCATCAGTTTGGCTGATTATATAACCCATCAGTCTTCTGCCATTTTGCATTTTAACCAGGTATCCTTCAAATCCGAAATTGATGCCTGCATCAGGGTTTAAAATGGAAGTATAAAGAGCCTCCTTGGCTAATTTATTTCCAATTGATGATAACTCCGGGCCGAAATCTGTACCTGAACCGTTTACAACATGGCACATTGCACAGGTCCTCTTAAATACAATTAATCCGCTCTCAGGATCTCCTTTTTTTGCCAGTAGTTCGGGCATGAATGTTTCTTCACGATCCTTGTCCCCGACCATATCCGTAACTTTTTGCCTTACCTCGTGTCGATAAGCGGCCATCAATGCCGCGACGGCAGCATTTTCTAATTCGGGTGGAATATTTTCCCCACTCAGGGCGTCCAAAAGCCACTTTTCTTCTTCCCTCCCCCGTGCCATCGATGTTATGGCCATTCGACGCATAGAAAGTTGACGATCCGAATCATAGGCCACATCCTTTAAAAGGTTCCAATTTTTCTCTCCGTTTAAGTTAGCCATTACTGACAACGTGCTGTTCACTATCGAAGGATCCTGGCTTTGTAGCAGGTCCTTAAAGTAATCGATACCTTCCAGTTCATAAAGAAGCCATGTCGCTTCCATGCCGACCTCGCCATTTGGATCAGAAAACATCAACTCCTTAAGCTCCTTGGACTCTGATTTCAGCTTAAATCTCTTTACCAGGTCTATATATCCGGATGATCCTTTTGATGATTCCAAGACTTTATTTAGAGCAGCTGCAACTTGAGGAGAAGATTTCACTTTACCGGGGCTGATGTGCTTCAATACCAGGGCTTGGATTTCAGTTTCGCTTCCAAGTTCACCGTTCAGGATGGATATGAGTGCCTGATCTTTTGCTCCTCCGGAATGAAAATCCAATGCGCGAAAGTACTTCATTCGAACAATGGCTGATGTCTCCGGATTACTTATGAGATCTCCAAGAATGTGAGCTGCTTTTTCAGACCGTGTTCGCCAAATGATATCCTTGTTGATGCCAGAATTAAGATCATCGGAAGGAGTTGGCAACCATGCATCGAAGAACTCATCGGACTTAAGATCCGATCCGATTCCTAATGCCTCAAGATACCATCGGTCTTGATAACTGTACGAAGCCGCCAGGCCGGCTAAAAGGTTCGGGACGGAAGCGTCAGTTTGGTTTCTTAAGGCTATGGCAGCTTCTCTTTTTACTTGAATAGATGGATCGTAAGCGGCCCGGGTCAGCATATTCATCAGCTCCGGAGCATCATAGGCGCGAGCTATTCTCAGGGCCGCAATGCGAATATCTTCGGAATTATCGGTGTAGGCTGCCTCGAGGTATGAGGCGCCATTTCGCAATTGAGCAAGTAGCCACAGGGCCCTGGCCCTAAACCTGAGGTTGGACGAGTTGTAAAGGTCTCGCAATTCCGTTTCAGCATCAGAACCAAGAGATTTCAATTTAGACCAGCCCAGGTAGCGGGTAGCCATATTAGGACTCTGTAAAGCCAAGGCGGCTCCCGCAGCCGAGGAGAAATCAGGAGGGGATATATTATATCCGCTTCCAGAGGGAGCCACCCGGTATATTCGTCCTTTTTCTTTGTCTCCCACCTGGTGTCCGCCTACTCCCGGGTCATACCAATCTGCTATGATAAGTGAGCCATCGGGAGCCACACAAACATCCACCGGACGAAACCAAGCATCGTCAACCCCTTTCAAAATATTAACTATATCGGCCTTGTACCCAGCTCCATCTTTCGTGGCTGGATAGCTTCTAACAACATTTGGACCTGGATCAGCATGAATGATTTGATCCCAAAAAATTTCGGGCAGCAACCTCCCTTCATAGACCGTTATCCCGCAAGGAGAGCCATCCCCAGTCTGAAGCATATTCGGAACCACTCCGGGGTCATTCAGGTGCCAGTGCTTGAACGGAATCGAATCATTACTCCCGGTACGACGGGTTCTCCAACCCGCTCCAGTCAATTCATCGGTGTAACCGTAATTACCGTATTCCAGAATGAAGTTTATCCTTACTGATCGATTGCCATCATCGTCGTTGTCTGACTGCCACAGGGAGCCGTAGGAGTCAATGGTAACCTCGTACGGGTTCCTAAAATTATGCCCCAGAACCTCCATTTCAGTGCCATCCAGATTGCATCGGAATAACATCCCTTTTCGATAGGGGTTGCCGCTGTTGTTGACTGCATTACCCGCTAAATCAATTATCGGTTCAGCTTTCTTGGTTAACATCTGGCCGCCTTGATCACCGAGATTGGAGTATAATCTTCCATCGGGTCCAAATACAAAAGCATGCGCGGCATGGTCGTGCTGTACCCCTCCAATACCTGTGAACAAGGTGTCAATCTTGTCGGGTCTGTCGTCGGAATCGAAGTCAGTAAAGATTAGGACATTAGGGCTGCACGAAACGATTACTTTATTGCCCAATACCAGAATACCCAGGGCAGCATCGATCTCAGGTCCCTGGTAATAGACCTTACTATCCTCCGCCTGCCCGTCTGAATCGGTCTCTTCAAGGATGACGATTCTGTCACCTCGCGGATCGTACTCTTTATCCGGATTGAGATGAGGCCTGTAATTGAAGCCTTCGGTCACCCAGACTCTTCCCCGGGAATCAACATCAATGTTGGTAGGATTACGCAACATGGGTTCCGAGGCAAACAATTGGACATCCAACCCTTCATAGACTTCAAGCCCCCGGAGCGCATTTTGGGCTTCCCGCCTTTGCTCATCGGTCAATACGGTCTCCTTTGGTTCGCCAGCACATCCCCAGGTTAGAAAAAGGAGAACGAAGAGGCAAGGTTGAATTCTCACGGTATGCTACTCAGACTACAGCTCTCTTACCCAAATATTTCGGTAGCTCACCGGGTTACTGTGATCCTGAAGCATAATCGGTAGCTTGCCATGGGCGGTGTAATAGGGAATTCCCCGATAGACGGTCGGACCCCCTAATTGGCTGTGATTCTGAACTAAAACGCCGTTATGAAGAACAGTTACATGGCCAGACCGGGCAAGTTGGCCGTCCTCTTTAAAAACCGGGGCGGTAAAAATAATGTCATAAGCCTGCCAAACTCCTGGGGGTTGACTCGCGTTTACCAGAGGCGCGTGTTGTTTATAGAGACTACCGGCCTGACCGTTTCCGTAGCTTCGGTTATTATAACTATCCAAGACCTGTACCTCATATTTTTCCATAAAATACACCCCGCTGTTTCCCCGGGCCTGACTCTCCCCGACTACCTCAGCGGGAGTCCTCCACTCAATGTGGAGTTGAACGTCGCCGAACGACTTTTTGGTTCTTATATCTCCGGTACCTTTGACAACGGTCATAGCGCCGTCAGCAATCTCCCACTTCGCCTCGCCACCACCTTCTTTCGCGCTCTCCCATTCCGAGAAGTCGGATCCATCAAAGAGAACCAATGCATCTGACGGAGGTGCCGTTCCATTTCCGGGGGTTATCACTGCAACCTCAGGATCCCAGAATTCGGTTAGTTCATGATCCCATTCGCTGGTCTGTTCGATACTCTGTGCATTAGCTACGACTACAACAAGACTGAGCGCAGCTGCTAAAAAAAGTCTTTTCATGTTTTAGTATTTTGGCAATTTCCACGGTTTTCTATATGCGACCTGGGTCAACTGATTGGCCTCATCATCATCTCTGAACTGAGCATTAGATGCGTCCCAGTACAGTTTTCTCCCCGTCTTGTAAGCCACGTTCCCCATATGGGCGACCACAGCGGTACGATGCGCTTCCTTGACCGGAGTATTGGGAGACTCTTTCCCCTTCATACTCTCCACAAAATTCACGGTATGACGATCCAGATCCCTGCCGCTCCTGGTTTCTTTTCGGGGCACACCCATTTGCGGAAAGATCAATTTACTCTCCGGATCGGGCTCGGTTTCGGGAATAACCTCCCAACCGTTTCGATCGACCACCAATGTCCCGTCATTCCCAATGAAAGCAACCCCGTGAGTCCGGCGATAGGGACCCAAATCGATTCCAGTGGCATGTTCCCACAGCATAGTGAACCCGTCAAATTCGTAAATGGCTTGAAGGGTGTCCGGAGTCTCTGAGGCGTCATCCGGATATGCAAATTTTCCTCCGGTAGCCATAACTGATTTTGGATAGCTGGCATCCATGCCATAAAGAGCAAAATCAATGATATGTACCCCCCAGTCTGTCATTAGGCCTCCTGCATAATCCCAGAACCACCTGAAATTGAAGTGAAAACGATTTTTGTTAAAGGGTCGCTCCGGGGCCGGACCCAACCACATGTCATAGTTCACACCGGCTGGCGCAACCTCATCAGGATATACTGGCACCGGTTTCATCCATCCCATGTAAGCCCAGGTCTTGACGGTCCGGATATTCCCCAACTTGCCCGATTTGACAAAGTCGATCGCATTCTGCCAATGGGGGCCTGACCGTTGCCACATTCCTACCTGAACAACCTTATCAGAAGCCTGGTCTGCTTTGAGCATGAGATCACATTCCTGGATGGAATTGGAAAGTGGTTTTTCCACATAAACGTGCTTACCGGCTTCCAGAGCATCGGCCATGTTAAGGCAATGCCAATGATCAGGCGTTCCGATTACAACAAAATCCAGGTCCTTGTTCTCCAAGAGCCTCCTGTAATCGTCGTAAAGGGCCGCGCTTTCGCCCGTCATTTCTTTCAGATTGCCCGATCTTTCCTGCAGTACGTTTTGATCCACGTCACACAGTGCAAGGCATCGCACTTCAGGAATCTTGAGCAATGATCGGGTGTTGGAAAAGCCCATTCCCTTGCATCCAATAACTCCAAAGGAAATTTGGTCGTTGGGTGAGATTTTTCTTTTTGCTGCAATAAGTTCAGGTGTCAACCAGGGCATCATGCCCAAGGCTGCGGCTGCTGTTGCGGATTTTTTTACAAATCTTCGGCGGGTTCGGTTCATTATAATTTATTTAGGTTATTCCATTAATAGGTAGTGGGCATCTCTATGCATCCTCTCCACTGGCCAGAAATTACTAGGTGTTGGAGCCATTGAAGAGCCAATCACAAACTTTCTTCTGCCTATTCCGATAACTCTAGTCGTTGTCGTTGATCTACTATTTTATGCTAAAGGTTCCCATTCGGGTTCATACTCTCGAGACCACATTTTAGCGGCCTCATCATCGTTCTTTATTCTTCCACTCTTGGGGTCTGTTTCGAGACTTCTCCCAAATTTTTGGGAGATGTTGCCCAGGTGACATAATAAATTACTCTTGTAAGCATCACCAATTGGAGCAGTCAAGGTCTCACCCTCCCGAATCCCGTTCAAAAAATTTTGCATATGGTAAAAGTCCAAAGCACCTGCTCCAAGAACATCCGTGGTGGCTGACAACTCTTTTTCCTTCATTTCTTTGATCACCTTACCCTCCAAATCGAATATCCCAATTCCGTTACGATCCAAAAGCGCTGTGCCTTTGGTACCATGGATGGTTGCTCCCCTACCCCGCTGATGATACTGGAACGAATTACAGCTCTTTCCTTCCCAGGTGATCATCTTACCTCCCTCAAATTCGAAATTGGCGACTTGTGTATCATAAAATTCCCAGTCGTCATCGAAGTGATAGCGACCACCGGCTGAACTTACCGAAATTGGATAATCAACCCCAAGGGCCCATCGGCAGACATCAATTTCATGAGTGCCATTGTTATTGATTTCCCCAGTTCCCCAATTCCAGAACCAGTGCCAATTGTAATGCACCAGGTTATCCCGGTATTTCTCCCGGGGTGCAGGTCCCTGCCAAAGGTCCCAATTGAGCCATTTGGGAACTTGCGTTTCTTTCCCGGTTCCGATCGGGCCCCTTTTGTTAGCGTACCACGCCTTGCCAAAATATACCTCACCAATAATGCCCTCTCGAATATCCTGAATCGCCCGGATGGAAGTCGGTCCAGAACGCTGCTGATTTCCCATTTGGACCTGGAATCCATATTTCTTCTGTGCTTCAACTATCATTTCACCTTCCCTTGGATTATGACAGCAGGGCTTTTCGACGAAAACGTGCTTTCCTGCTTGCAACCCCATCAAAGTCATTGGCGCATGCCAGTGGTCCGGCGTGGCGATTGCCAAAGCATCCATATCTTTTTTCTCAACTAATTTCCGAATGTCCTCAACGCCCTTAGGGGGCGTCTTGGACATACCTTTTAGTATCTCCTTAGAATTCTCGACAGCCCTGGAGTCCACGTCGCAAACAAAGCCAACAGTGGAATTGGAGGAAGCGCTGATAGATTTTAACAAGGACTTGCCCCGGCCGTTTAGTCCGGCGACACCGAAATTGACGCGGTCATTAGCCCCTAGAATGCGGCCATAACTTTTGGCCGACAGACCTAAGCTGATTGCAGCCGCGCCAGCCATTGACTTTTTAACGAAATTTCTCCTGGTTTCTCTTGACATGATAGACGCTTTAAAATTCCCGGATTTTTATATTTCGGAAATGCACCTCATCTCCGTGGTCTTGCAGCAGAATGTGGCCTTCGGGCAACTCCCCAAAATCGGGCCAGATGGTGTACTTGCTCTTGCTCACCAAAGCCCTATAAGTCTGTGAACCGCGCTCATATTCCACGACCTTCTCCTCGTTTAACCAGTGTTCAACCTGATCGCCCTTTACTACAATTCGCGCCCGGTTCCACTGGCCTACACCTTTGAATTGCTTTGGTCTTCCAGGAACAGACAGGTTTGAGGCGGCTATTAAATCATAGAGAGAACCAACTGTCCGATTTCCAGCCACTCCCTCTTTGGCATCGGGATGCACTTTATCATCCAGAATTTGGTATTCAAGCCCGATGGCAGAACCTCCTCCTTTATTCAGTAGGATATCCACAAAGTACTTGATACCTGAATTAGCACCTTCGGTTATCTTGAAATCAACCAGTAGTTCAAAACTGCTGAACTTATCAACCGTCACAATATCCCCACCATGGGCTGATTCGGCTCCGCCAGACTTGTCAACTTTCAGTGCACCGTTCGCTACTGACCAGCCTCGCTCCGGAAAGTCCTTCAATTTTGCTCCGCGCCACCCCTTAGTGGTCTTGCCGTCCCATAGCAAGCGCCAACCCTTCCTTTGTTCATATTCCGTAAGCGAATTCGGGACGTAATTAAACTGCTCCACCTCGGGATCCGATGGCCATAAAGCCTTGTCCAAGTCTTCGGTTCGAATCCGGATATTTCGGTATTTCACCTGGGCGCCCACCTGCTCAGGGGTCTGGACACTATGAACCTGCAAACCGATAAAGCCGGATGCACTGAAGTCATCCTGCAGATCGGCGCATTGAATCTGATTTACCCAGGTACGAATTGACGTACCCCGGGCCTCTACATGAAAGGAATTCCATTCGCCGTTGCGAAATGCTGATTGCCCTTTGGGATTGCGAGCCAAGGGGTAGAGCCAACCTCTTAGGGCCTCTTCGTAAATGCCGCCACTGAAGGCCCGTGAGCTGGGATCGACTTCGACCTGATAGCCATGCACGCGTCCATCTTTGTAATCTGGTGCGCTCAAACTCCGGATCTGAACACCCGCATTCAGGGTCGGATCCGCCCAAACCTCATATTCAAGTACGAAATCCCCGTAATCGTCTTTGGTGCACAAAAATGTGTTAGGAGAATTGGCTACGGCTGTCCCTACGATAACACCATCGATTAGTTCGTATTGGGCCTGGCCACCCCGTTTGATCCAATCGTCAAAACCCTTATCAGATATTAGATTTTTCCAACCATCGTTTCCGAACAGCAATCCTGGGATCAGGGTTAAAAAATAAACGAGCTTAGATTCGCTTAGATCCATCTTGTTGTTGTATTGAAACCCGAATTCAAAAGAATTAGCAATATAAACATCTGCCATCAAGATTGCTGATGTTTCCTTCTCAGAAATTAACACTCCAGAGATTTCACCAGCCCTGGACCGGCTAAATCGAATTGATCCGCCTGAATCCTTTTGGTTGAAGAGATTGTCATTATTTATGCAGCCAAATCTCACCCTGAGGCTATTTTCAATACTTCAGGCTAAATCCCAAATCCCGAGCCATCGCGACCTGCAAACTAAAACTCAAAAAAAATCCCAACAAGTATCAGCCTGCAGGGTATTTTGGTCAGTGCGCACGACCGGTCGGACGGCTTTAGCGGTCCTTTAGATTTACCCAGTATAAATATTTCAAGAACATTATTGGTATTATAGTTATCCACCAGAGGGGGGTCCGGGGGGAGATTTAATAACTTGTGGATAAGTGTTGAGAATACAAAGCTAGGTTTGAAAAAAGAAGGAACGGGGTGAACTTTATAGCGGTCTAGGTAAGACCTATCGTCGGTTATAGTCCCCGTTCCTTCAACAAGTTGCCTTAAGAACCAATTAGAATTTTAGACTGTAGGGTCTTATTAAAGGTCTTAGTTTGGCAACTCAATTTTTAAAAAATCCAAAAGTATCTAAAAGTATTTAAAAGCATGAAATTTCACAACGCAATCGGCATTGATGTATCTAAAGGAACTTTTGATGCCCATGATTATTTAAGCCAGGCCAAATGTGAGTTTGCTAACAATCGAACCGGCTTTAATCAATTGCTCCAGTGGGCGAAAAGATTAAATGGAAAAGACTTAATTAACGTGAGTTCGATATAAAATAGAGTAGTTTATTGATAGAAAAAAGGCAGAAAATTAGTATATTAAGTCATTGACAATCAACAAAATAACTAATATTTCTGCCTATGTTAACTGCTACTAAAATTACTGAAATTTTTTGTTCCATTGACGATTTTTGTCTGGATTTTGTCCCAAAATTGGAAAAAAGATTGCTGGGAAGTAAAAAGCGCAACAAACCTGGTAAGCTTTCTTTATCCGAAGTAATGACTATACAGGTCTTGTTCCAGATCTCAGGATATCGAAATTTCAAGACCTTTTACAACACATACGTTTGTGGCCACTTGCGCTCCTTCTTTCCTGATGTGGTAAGCTATAACCGAATGGTAGAACTTTGTAGTGGAAGTCTTCTGCCAATGGCTATTTATCTGAAAACACAAGGGACTGGACAGTGTACAGGTATAAGTTTTATAGACAGCACTCCGTTAAGGGTCTGTCATAACAGACGGATCCATAACCATAAAGTATTTGAAGGGTTAGCTAAAAGAGGCCATTGTTCCATCGGATGGTTCTACGGGTTTAAGCTCCATCTTATCACTGCTGATACGGGTGAAATCATCGATTTTATGCTCACACCGGGCAATGTGGATGACAGAAAGCCTCTTAAAATTGAACGGTTTATTAAGAAATTATTCGGAAAGCTCTTTGGTGATAAAGGCTACATCAGTAAGGAACTTTTTAAAAATCTGTTCTTCCGCGGAGTCCATCTGATAACCAAACTCAAACGCAATATGAAGTCCTCATCCTTAACCCCCATCATGGATGCTATAATGCTCCGTAAAAGGGCTATTTGTGAGACTATCATTGATCAACTTAAAAACATCTTCCAGATTGAACACTCCAGGCACAGGAGCCCAACTAATTTCCTTACCAACCTTTTCTCGGCTTTAATCGCTTACAACTTTTGCGAAAAAAAGCCCTCAATCAAATTGAACTACCAGGACACCGGTCAACTCTTTCTCGCTCTTTAATCATTCCTTATTGTCGAACTCACGTTAATTAAAGTCATCATCTGCTTTGAGCATACCGGGTTGTATTCTCTGCCACTGGCTGTTTTTTTGACTGAACGCCAGATATTGTTCTGCATGGTGCCGGGTTTAGAGATCAAGCGATCGTTAGGGATCACCCGGGGGAAAAGTGATGTAATTGCTGCGGGGGTGATTGCCGAGTACGCCTATTTGCGTCGCCACAGAATCAAGCTTTATCAGTTGCCTTCTAAGGCGATCTTAAATCTCAAAAGTTTGTTATCCTTTAGAGAGCGGATGGTCAAACAAAGGGCTGGATGCAAGGCATCTTTGCAGGAAATGAAAGCCTTTGTGAAGGTGGTTGATAATCCGATGCTATTCCGTGCCCAGGAGCAGCTGATCAGCCATTTGGACCGGCAGATCAAAAGGGTAGAAAAAGAGATCCAGCGGATCATTTCCGAGGATGGCGAGTTAAAAAGAATCTTTAACCTGGTCAGCTCGGTAAAAGGCGTGGGATTAATTTTGGGATCCAGTTTTTTGGTCTATACCAATTGCTTCACCGCCTTTGAAACCTGGAGGAAATTTGCCTGTTACAGTGGCATAGCTCCTTTCCCCAACCAATCGGGCATCAGCTGGAAAGGCAAGAGCAAGGTGCATTATCTGGGCAACAAGAAGTTGAAATCCCTCTTGTCCAACGCCGTTGCTAGTTGCATTCAATATAATCCGGAAATGCGGGTATATTACCAAAGAAGACTGGCTGAAGGCAAAAATAAGATGTCTACATTAAACATTATCCGAAACAAGATCGTGGCCAGAGTCTTCGCAGTAGCTAAAAGAGGAACCCCTTATGTGGACACACTCAAATTTGCAGCCTAAGAATCGGACATTTCTTAGATTATTAATTTGGTTAAGTCTTAGAATACCGTCCGATACTGTCATATTTAGAAGGTATTCTGGGAGGTATTATGGTGCAGAAAATTGTCTTCACGGTAAAAAAACTAACGCAGTTTGAGAGGAACCCCGGATTTTAGTAGGTTAAGCGGTCTAAACTGGGGCAGTTCTCGGATGAATGTTAGAAAGATTGTAGCGATGAGGGGTGATCACAGGAGAATCCAGTCGGGCCGTTAGTTGTAACTCTCGGTGAATATTGCCTACCCTGTTGATGTCTCTTCTTCTTATTTCAATTCGTCCGGAAATGACAACAAATCAAGATCCCATATGACCGGAAAAATGAAGTAGATAAAGATCATGATGATAATTATCGACAAAATGTTCAGCAAAAACCCTGTCCGAATCATGTCTTTCATTCTAATATAGCCGCTACCGAAAACAATCGCATTTGGAGCTGTGGCCACCGGCAGCATAAATGCGCAGGACGCGGCAATGGTAGTTCCGACCATCAAGGTATATGGATGGACGTCAATTACCCCTGCCATGGAAGCCACTATGGGCATCATTAGGGTGCATGTTGCTATATTCTGGGTGATTTCAGTTAGGAAGTTTACCCCGGAAACAAGGACCAGAAGGATTATCCAAAAAGGGACTCCTTGAAGGAGGTAAAACTTGCCACCGATCCAATCGGTCAAACCGGATTCACTAAAAGCCGCCGCAACGGCCAAGGCGCCTCCAAAAAGCAGAATAACCCCCCAGGGAAGTTTCTGAGTTGTTTCCCAATCCATCAATCTCTGATTAGGTTTTTCTTTTGATGGGATGAAGAATAACACTAAGGCACCGATCAACACGATGATTCCATCATTTACGGCAGGAAATAAAGGATTGATCAAATATCGTCGGGACATCCACGCAAAGGCAACTAGCGTAAATACAGCCAAAATCCACTTTTCCTCAACCTTCATCTTGCCCAGATCCGCCAATTGTTGCCGTATTATTTCGTGACTGCCTGGTACCTTCTTTGAGCTCAAACTGAAGGCATTAAACGCCAAATGCCACCAGCACACTCCTAGTAGCGATACTGAGATAGGAAAGCCGATCATAAACCACTGGTCAAAAGCCATCTCCTGATCGTAAATATTCTTGACGCTTTCGGCAAAAATTAAATTCGTTGGTGTACCTATTAACGTGGCCATCCCGCCAATTGAGGCAGAGTACGCAATGCCAAGGACTAAAGCCTTCCCAAATTTTTCGGCGCCCTTTATCTGCACCTGGCTCTCTTCCAAAAAGTATTGGTACTGGCTTATTATTGATAGCGCGATTGGCAGCATCATTACGGTGGTAGCCGTGTTTGAAATCCACATAGACAACAATCCAGTGGCAGCGATAAAGCCCAACAGGATTTGGCGCATGTTGGTGCCTGTGATTGAAATGATATTCAGGGCAATCCGCCGGTGCAGGTTCCACTTTTCCATGGCGAGAGCGATCAAAAACCCGCCCAAAAAAATGAAGATGATCGGTTTGGAATAGTTCAGAGCCACCCCCCCAATGTCAAGACCTGCGGCAAGGGGAAATAGCACAAGAGGTAATAGTGAAGTTGCCGGGATCGGAATCGTTTCAGAAACCCACCAAATGGCGATCCAAAGAGTCCCAGCCAGCACAGCGTAGGCAGACTGATTCATGTCCTCCGGGTGGCCCATTAACATCAAGGCCAAAAATACCCCGGGGCCTAACAGAATAGATATCTTTTTGAAAGCAGTCAACCGGAGGCTTTTATTAGTTAATCGCCCAAATTAGTCAATTTAAACCTCCAGTTCGATTTCGGAACCGGTCTTAGCCGCTTTCACGATCCCTTCAATGATCTTCAAATCTTTCAACCCCTCTTCGCCCGAAACTTCACTCGTCAGATCGTTTTTGATACAGCGTACAAAGTCGTCCATATGGGCCGCCTGTTGATTGACTTGGGGGAAATCCATTTTCCCATCAATGGTTTCGCCGTGGATCGGTCCATAGGTATATGCCGGTTTTAAACTAAACCAGCCATCAGTGGCCGCACAGTGAAGACGCTGAATATTTATCGCGTAGCTGGTGTTGCAGGTGGCTACAGCACCGCCAGGAAGGGTTAGCTGAAAGGACATGGTTTCATCTACTTGTGCAAATTTTAGCGGATCGGTCTTGTGCTCTTGGGCGGTGACTGATATGGGCTCTAAACCGGTCACGTAACGGGCTGCCTGAATGCAGTAGATTCCAACATCCACAAGTGCACCTCCCCCTGCAAGGTCCTTTTTGAGCCTCCACTGGGTTGGATCACCAATTTGGAAACCCAAACTTGCTTCCATGATTTTTAGGTCGCCATATACCTTTTCCTGTCCCAGTCTCATAGCCTCCCGATTGTGTGGTTCAAAATGAAGGCGGTAGCCAATGGCCAATTTCCGATTAGCCCTGGCGCAGGCATCGATCATCAGTTGTCCCTCTGCAACCGAGATCGCCATGGGCTTCTCACAAATCACGTGTTTTCCCGCCTCCGCTGCGCGGATGGTATACTCTGCATGCATTGAGTTAGGCAAAACCACGTAAACGATATCAATATCTTTATTCTGAGAAATCTCATCATAGTTCCGATAAGTATATATATTGTTCTCCGGAACATTATATTTTGCCGCCCACTGCCGGGCCTTCTTCGGAGATCCAGAAACTAAGCCACGTAACTGACAATGTTGGGTTTCGAGTAAGGCGGGAGCCAATTGTCCCCCGGCGTAACCCCCCAGACCCACCAGGGCTACTCCCAATTTTTTTGGATCGTCCCTACTCAATCCTACCCTGGGGAGACCCAGAGCACCACTCACTCCCATGGCACTTACCAATCTTTGGCTAAATCTCCTTCTGGAGATATTCCCTTTGGTCAAATGATTCATTTTAGCTTCAAAGTTTAGAATTTTCAACTATTATAGCGTCCAAATTTAGGGTACCACCTTTAAGTGCCGGCTTAACTGGAGCCGTTTTAAGTTATGAAAAAATTCCTTATGCGGTTATTGGCCTCAACGGTTCTGGTAATTACTTCTCTCTTTGGCAAGAGCGAAACTAATAAATGTAATTCCTATGGGTTTTAGTTCCATCGATTACGTCGTCTTTGCAGGTTACGGATGTCTAATTATTGGGATTGGTCTATGGGTATCAAGAGGCAGGGGGAAAACTTCTGAGGACTATTTCCTGGCCAGTAAATCACTTCCCTGGTGGGCCGTTGGGGCATCGCTTATTGCAGCAAATATTTCAGCTGAGCAGTTCATTGGCATGTCGGGCTCGGGTTTTGCCATAGGGTTGGCAATCGCCTCATACGAATGGATGGCGGCAATTACACTTTTGATCGTAGGGAAATTCTTTCTCCCCGTTTTTATTAAACAAGGTTTATATACAATTCCCGAGTTTGTTGAGAAACGGTACAGCACTAATCTAAAGACCATCCTGGCTGTATTCTGGATCTGCCTTTTTATTTTTGTAAACCTGACTTCGGTACTCTACCTGGGTGCAACGGCTATAGACACCATTTTGGGGGACGGTACCGGATCTACTCTGTTATATGCTATTGTTGGCTTAGCCATGTTTGCTGCTGCCTATTCCCTTTGGGGAGGATTGGCCGCCGTTGCCTGGACGGATGTGGTACAGGTGGTTTTGTTAATTACGGGCGGTCTGATAACGACTTTCATAGCACTATCGCATGTCTCACCGGACGGTGGTGTTATTTCAGGCTTTAAAACCATTTATGAGACCGTTCCAGCCAAGTTTTCAATGATACTTGAAAAGGGAGAGATCATAACCCCCAACGGAAAAGATGCCTGGCTGGATTTGCCGGGCTTATCGGTTTTGATTGGGGGCTTGTGGGTAGCCAATCTTTATTACTGGGGTTTTAACCAGTACATTATCCAGCGAACGTTGGCGGCCAAGAGTTTAAGAGAATCCCAAAGAGGGATTGCTTTTGCAGCGTTTCTAAAATTATTAATTCCGCTTATCGTAGTCGTTCCCGGTATTGTTGCCTATGTGATGAATACCGGTCCCGACGGGGTAATAACTGGCCAGTCACTGCACAGTTCTTTTGTTGGCGAGGGAGGGGCTGTTATCAGTGACAATGCTGCCCCATGGTTGATTCGCAGCTTTATACCAACAGGCTTGAAAGGACTGGTACTGGCTGCCCTGGCCGCAGCAATTGTCTCTTCCTTGGCCTCGATGCTCAATTCCACCGCTGCTATTTTTACGATGGACATTTACAAACCCCATATTAATAAGTCCGCAACTGAGGGTAATCTGGTTATGGTAGGCAGGATCTCAGCAGGTGTGGCCTTGTTGACTGCCATTTTTCTAGCCCCTCAACTCAGCAATCTTGAGCAGGTTTTCCAGTATATTCAGGAATATACAGGGATCGTTAGCCCCGGCATCCTAGCGGTATTTATGTTGGGTCTGTTCTGGAAAAAGACTACCAATAATGCAGCGATTATCGGCGCGATTCTGTCGATTCCCATCGCTCTTTATTTCAAGGTTGCCCCCAATGGATGGTCTGATAATGCCCTCTTTCTGAATTTACCTTTTATGAACCAAATGTTTTGGACGTGGATTCTGTCGATGAGCGTCATGGTAGCGGTGAGTTACCTGGAAGGTAAAGGAGCTGATCATGAAAAAGGGATTGTCCTGTCAAAAGAGTTATTCTCTACCGGCCCTGTCTTCAATATATGCGCCTTCTTGATCAGTTTGATCCTGGTCGCATTATATGCAATGTTTTGGTAGTGATCAGATTGGGTGCAGACTGTGGAATATCAACCGTTTAAAACCCCAATCTTGGCACGAGCAGAGCATTGATTGAAAGAGGAATGACGTCCTTTAATTCTCTAACTCAGGGCATTGGTTCCACCCAAATCAATTCAATACTTCAGCGATTCAACAAATAACCAATCAACGAATGAGTGCTGAAGGCTGGGGATCCAGATTGTGTTCCCCTTTCGGAATTGTCATCTTGCATAACGATATTGTAAAAACATCAACTTAGAACTCAGCAATGGCACGCATAGACAGACGAAACTTCCTCGAAAAATCCAGTGCAGCCGCCGGGGCGGTATTAATAAACAATCCGTTTCCAGCAATTTCCAGACCCTCGGCAGCCAAAATGCGAGTGGCTCTTGTAGGTACCGGAGTCCGGGGAACCAGTATGTGGGGTAGAAACCTGCAAGAGAACTATTCCGATCATCTTGAATTCGTAGGTCTATGTGACATTAATCCCGGTAGATTAGAGTATGGGAAAAAATACATAGGCGCGGACTGCCCGACCTTCACCGATTTTGAGGAGATGATGGAAAAAACCAAGCCTGATACTCTCATTGTCACCACGGTTGATTCTACTCATCACGAGTTCATTGTAAAGGGAATGGAAATGGGCGCCAACGTAATAACTGAAAAGCCCATGACTACTGATGAAGTCAAGTGCCAAGAGATACTGGATGCTGAGAGAAAGACTGGGAAAAAGGTCGATGTCACCTTCAACTATAGATATTCACCCCATCGACAAAAAATATACGAACTGCTACGAGCCGGTAGCATCGGGGATGTCACCTCGGTCGACTTCCACTGGTATCTGGACATATACCACGGCGCGCAATACTTTAGAAGATGGCATGGTTTACGTGAAAAAGGGGGGACATTATTGGTTCATAAAGCAACCCACCACTTCGATCTGCTCAATTGGTGGCTTGAGTCTGAGCCGGAAGAAGTCCATGCTTACGGCAATCTAGAGTTCTATGGAAAGAATAACTCCTTTCGGCACACCAACTGTCGTCCCTGCCCTCATAAGGATAACTGCCAATTTTACTGGGATATTACCGAAAGCGAACGTTATACGCAATTATATACCGATCACGAGAAGCACGACGGCTATCTAAGGGATGGTTGCGTTTGGAGGGAAAATATTGACATCTATGATAAGATGGCCGTTCAGATCAAATACAAAAATCAGGTTCAGGTTAGTTATTCCTTAACCACATACTCGCCTTATGAAGGTTACCGAATTGCCTTTAATGGAACGAAAGGCCGTTTGGAAGGATGGATCAAGGAGCGACAACCCTGGGTTGAGGGCGCTTATCACGAGTTGAGATTGACCACCAATTTCGAGTACTCGAAGATCATTCAAATACCCCAAGCCTCAGGTGGTCACGGCGGCGGAGATGCCCGCATTTTAAATCGGATCTTCATTAACCCCGATCAACCTGATCCTTATCGCCAGGCTGCGGGTACGCGTGAGGGATCCATGTCTATACTTATTGGCATTGCCGCCCGAAATAGCATCGAGTCTGGAAAACCGGTAAGAATCGGGGACCTGACCGATCTGGAGCCATTAGCTCAAAGGCCGTAGTAAGATGCTGTCCTCCAGGCAATTGCTAATCTGGCTTTAGTGAAGGAGAGTATCCTTGTAATTGGTAGCTCCAATCTGGATATGATTCTCCAGGTACCTTCAATTCCAAGGCCCGGGGAGACTATTGGTCAGGGTGGTTTTAGCCAGGCAAACGGTGGTAAGGGCGCCAATCAAGCCGTGGCAGCCGCTAGGGCTGGAGCAGCCGTTTCATTCGTCTCTTGTGTTGGACAGGATACCTTCGGAACCGCGATGAAAGCGGATTTTGAAACTGAAGGAATAGATCTCCGATTTGCGCGGACAACTGAATCGGCACCGACCGGGGTGGCCCTTATTTTTGTCGACCAGCACGGTGAGAATGCAATTGGTGTTGGTCCAGGTGCGAATTTTAAACTTTCCAAAGAGGATATCGATCGGGCATCTCCTGCGTTTGAAAAGTGCGATCTGGTGTTAATTCAGCTGGAAGTTCCCTTTGAGGTGATCCGGTATAGCATTGAAACCGCCCGCAGTTTTAACCTGCCGGTCATCCTTAATCCGGCCCCAGCAGCCGTATTGCCTGATGACCTCATGGCAAAGGTTTTTGTTCTGGTCTTGAATGAGACTGAAACCGAGGTTGTTACCGGAATCATTCCGGGAGATCAGAAGAAACTCGAAGCAGCGAGCCTGCAAATTCTGGATAAAGGAGTCGAAAACGTCATCATCACTTTGGGAAAAAGTGGATCCTATGTGGGAACCACAACAGAGGCTAAAATTATTAAGGCGTCCAATGTCCAGGCAGTTGATGCCACAGCTGCAGGCGATGTATACTGTGGAAATTTGGCGGCAGGCTTGAGCCGGGACCTTTCGTTGTTTCAGTCAGTTGAATTTGCTACCGCGGCAGCGGCCCTGGCTGTCACTAAGCTTGGGGCTCAACCATCCGCTCCAACACGGAAGGAAACGGAGAGGTTTATGAGGGAACTGGCTTAAGGCTCTGAATTTCGAACCGGCTGAACAGACGCCGCTCAACTCTGCCATCCAGAATCAGGTCACCAGCCTGTAACTCGACTTTTTGAATCTCCGGTAGCTATTTGCTTACCTTAGGATTGCCAAATTGATAAATTTACTGGTCTAAAAGATTCCACCTCCTAGCAGGAAATAAAAAGACTATTTTTGCCTAACCTGCGGATCCGAACTGAATCCTATGCACTCAATCATAATCAAGCCTAAAATGAAACCTCTTTTTTCAGTCCTGGCGTTCATGGTCATCTCCTGTGGTACACAGATCCAACCTGAATCGGGTTTTTCATCTCAAAATCCTAACATCGTTTGGCTGGTTTCTGAAGACCTTAGTCCCTACATCCCTCCTTTTGGGGACTCCACGATTGAAACACCAAACCTGAGTCGTCTGGCTGCTGAGGGCATAAGATATACCAATGTTTTTTCACCATCCGGGGTTTGTGCCCCAAGTAGGTTCGCTTTGGCGACCGGTATGTATCCATCCGGGCTGGGCGGAAATCATATGCGAACCCGAGGCCATCACCTTGAGGAAATTGGATTGATCGAGTATGAGGTGGTGCCACCTCCAGAGGTCAAGATGATGAGCCAGATTTTACGAGAAAATGGTTATTACTGCTCAAACAATGACAAGGAGGACCATCAATTTGCTCCGCCTCTGGGCGTATGGGACGAGTCCAGCCCATACGCTCATTGGAGAAATCGTTCAGAGGGTAAGCCATTTTTCTCAATTTTTAACTTCGCCGTCACTCATGAGAGCCAGTTTTTTGGACCGCCTTCCAAAAGAAACCTGCGGTACAACGATAATTTCCCCGACACTACGCGACATCACCAATGGGCGGATCGCATTGATTCGTCTGAATGGATCATGAATGTCCCACCAGGCCTACAGGTTAATATCCCTCCGTATCTGCCTGAAAACGACATCGTGCGCAATGACATGAGGGTCATGTATTCCAATATTATCGAAATGGACCGGCAAGTAGGGGTTTTGCTTCGCCAATTGGAAGAGGACGGCTTGTTAGATAAAACCATCGTTGTTTGGTACACCGATCACGGGGGTCCTCTTCCTCGTCAAAAACGGCTGATGTATGATTCCGGGCTCAAAGTGCCCATGATAATCCGGCATCCCGATAGGCAAAGGGCAGGAGAAATTGAGGATCAGCTGATCAGCTTCATAGATTTTGCACCAACTGTGTTCTCAATGGCGGGAATTGAGCCGCCTGCATATCTTCATGGACGCGCCTTTGACGGAAAGTTCCTGTCCGAGCCCCCACGAAAATACATTCACGCAGCGGCCGATCGTTTGGATAAGCAACGAGACATAATCCGGGCAGTTCGCGATTCGCGGTTCAAATACCTCAGAAACTTCAATCCGGAACAGGGCTATTATCTTCCGATTGCTTATCGGGAAAGGATATCGACAATGCAGGAGCTTCTGAGATTGAGAGATGCCGGCAAGTTGAATGAAATCCAGATGCAGTGGTTCAGGGAATTGAAACCTGAGGAAGAACTCTTTGATACTTGGAACGATCCCCATGAGATAAACAACCTGGCCCAGGATCCAAAATTCGCACAAAAACTAGAAGAGCTTAGGCAAGAATGCGATAGCTGGATGAATAAGATCAATGATAAAGGTTTCATACCTGAGAGTGACTTGATCAGCAGCTTCTGGCCCGATTGGGAGCAGCCTTTAACCGCCGACCCCGAAATCAGGTCAGACGGCAGTTCCATTGAGGTGGTCTGCCCCACAATCGGAGCCAGCATTATCTATCAGCTCACTGAGGAAAGCGCGGAACCAAAGCCTATGAATTGGGAAATTTATGTGCGTCCGGTTCCAATGCCCGAAGGCAGCACATTTCATACACGAGCTCATCGAATCGGGTTTAAGCCAAGTGGAGTGGTGCAAAATTGATTTCAATTAACCTGGCGATATTACCCATGATAATCTGGTGGGGTTGACTTAACTTTAGAGTCAGGTGAATGTTTAGAGACAATGGCCTGCTGACCCTAGGACCGAGAGCAGATTTGCAGGATGCCTGATACTAGCTCTGTTATGAACATCAAGAATTCTAAAGAAAACTTATCATAATGAGTGAGAATTTCTTTCCCAATATCAACAAGATCAAATTTGAAGGACCCGGATCGAATAATCCTTTGGCCTTCAAGTCCTATGACGCCGGAAAGATGGTGGCCGGCAAATCGATGCAAGAGCACTTTCGGTTCGCCACCGCCTATTGGCATTCGTTTGTCAACGTAAATAGCGATCCCTTCGGACCTGGAACAAGGATTTTTCCCTGGGACAAGTCCTCTGATCCGGTATCGAATGCCAAGCACAGGGTTGATGCCGCATTCGAATTCTTTACTAAATTGGGCACTCCTTTTTATTGCTTCCATGATCGGGACATCGCTCCCGAGGGCAACAGCGTGGCCGAGTCGGAAAATATTCTGCAGGAAATCGTCGAGTTGGCCAAACAGCAACAACAAGCAACGGGTGTAAAATTGCTGTGGGGAACGGCAAACCTGTTCTCACATCCACGTTATATGAACGGAGCTGCAACCAATCCGGATTTCCGGGTCCTTTGTCATGCCGCAGCTCAAGTAAAGACGGCTATCGATGCCACTGTGGAGCTAGGCGGAGCGAATTATGTCTTTTGGGGGGGAAGAGAAGGTTATTCTTACCTCTTCAATACGGATATGAGAAGAGAATTGGATCATATGGGAGAGTTTCTAAGGTCAGCCCGGAATTACGGCCGCAAGATCGGATTTACCGGACCGTTCCTTATTGAACCAAAACCAATGGAACCGTCTAAGCACCAGTATGATTTCGATTCGGCAACAGTGATTGGTTTCCTCAGAGAGCAAGATTTGTTAGACGATTTCAAACTGAACATAGAGGCTAATCATGCCACTCTCGCAAGCCACACGTTTGCTCATGACCTTCAGGTGGCTGCCGGATCGGGGCTCCTGGGGAGTGTGGATGCGAATCGTGGAGATTATCAAAATGGGTGGGACACCGACTACTTTCCTACCAATTTTTACGACGCTGTCGAAGCGATGCTGATTGTGCTGCAGAATGGAGGAATCGGGGCTGGAGGGTTTAACTTCGATGCAAAACTCCGGAGAAATTCTACTGATCTTGAGGATCTGTTCATTGCCCACATTGGAGGAATGGATACCTTCGCGAGGGGCCTGGAAATCGCAGATCGAATTCTAAACAATTCGGACTTTGTAAAATTGAGGAACAATCGATATCAGAATTTTGACAATGGCGAAGGTGCGCAGTTTGCCGATGGAAACCTTACGCTGGAAGATTTGCGGCAATTAGCGACGGAGTTTGGGGAACCACCGATGATAAGCGGGAAGCAGGAACTCTACGAGAACATAATAAACCAACATTTTTGGGAGACCAATTGACTATTTCAAATATGTCGCGGACAATATTAATAACCGGATCGAGCACGGGCATTGGCGCCCATGCCGCCATTGAGTTGGCCAACGAAAACAGGATCTTCGTCCATTATAAATCAAACGAGACGGAGGCCCAAACCGTCAGCGAAAAGATCATGGCTGCAGGGGGGGAAGCTGTCCTGGTGCAAGCCAACCTTGCAAGCGAGGAGGGCTGCCGTGGTCTGGTAGCCGCAGTCATGGGCAAAACCGACAAGCTGGACACGCTTATTAATAACGCAGGTGGATTGGTCAAAAGACATCAGGTCGCTGAAGTTGACTGGGATCTGATGATGAGCATCTTTACGCTCAACACCTTCTCTGCCATGATGGTTACCAAGTTATGTTTGCCTCTTTTGAAGAAAGGAAGTGATCCAAACATTATCAACATAACCTCAGTGGCTATGCGCCATGGCGCACCTACCGCTACTATTTATGGAGCGTCCAAGGGTGCGTTGGATTCTTTTACCCGTGGGGTAGCCAAGGAACTAGCTCCCGAAATCAGGGTAAATGCTATTGCTCCAGGGGTTATAGAAACTCCGTTTCATGAGAAATACACGTCCGCTGAACAAATGGAAAGGTTCAAAGAAATGAACCCACTAAAGACTCACGGAAAAAGTCAACAAATTGCCAAAACACTACGATACATCATCGAGAATAGCTTTCTAACTGGGGAGACGATAGATGTAAATGGCGGAGTTTTTATGAGATAATTAGCTATCGGCCGGACCGAGCACTCCGTGTGTTCAGGATCTCACGGTCCGACCGAAGCTGCCTAAATTGCTTCAGAGCCTTTTTCCCCAGTCCTAATTCTAATGCAATCTTCCAATTGGGTGATGAAGATTTTTCCATCTCCCACGACTCCTCCTCCCTCGGATTGCGATCCTTTCATAATGGCATCTACTGTTATTTGAACAAAATCTTCATTTACGGCAATCTGCAAGATCATATTAGGAATAAGGTTTGTGGCCATCTTTTGACCTCGATAGATCTCCTCTCCCACCAATTGACCATGGCCCGAACCTCTGCTTACCGTAATGCGTGTGATTTCTGCGGCGTACAAGGCCTCCCTTACTTGATCCAGTTTATTTTCCTTAATTATTGCTGTTATAAGTTTCATAGCATTCTTATTTAGTCGGGATTAACCATTCCGTATCCGGTCTCACCATGGTAAGAGTCATCCAAGCCCCGCATTTCACTTTCAGAACCAGATCTCAGGCCTACTACCTTGTCGATGATGATCAGTATTAAGTAAGTCAAAGCTCCAGCATAAACAAGAGCCACCCCAACGGCGACCGCTTGCACTCCAAATTGTTGAGCTACTGACCAACTTCCACCGGCTGCTGCAGCGGCATCTTCCATCCAACTGGAGCGGATAAAAAATGTAAGCAAAGTTGCACCAACTATTCCACCGATTCCATGAATACCAAAGGCGTCCAGACTATCATCATAGCCCATCCGATTCTTAATAAGGATGGCCCCGTAGCAAATCGATGAAGCAAACAACCCTAGTAACAGGGCTCCCGCAGGTTGCACCACTCCCGCAGCCGGAGTCACTGCCACCAATCCGGCCAAAATTCCCGAAGCAAAGCCTAACGCAGTCGCTTTGCCCTGATGAAAACCTTCGATGATTATCCAGGTTAGAGCTCCGGACGCAGCGGCGGCCTGGGTGGCCGTCAAAGCCTGTGCCGTACTCAATCCGCTGGCAACACTGCTTCCGGCATTAAAACCAAACCATCCAACCCATAGCAGTCCTGCTCCAGTCATGGTCAAAACCATATTACTCGGTCTCATTACGGTTTCGGGATATCCTCTTCGAGCACCAAGGTACAAAGCCGCTACTAGCCCACTTACCCCAGAGGATATGTGCACCACCGTGCCACCGGCAAAGTCAATTGCACCATTGGCCCCAAGGTTAAACAGGAATCCATCTGGTGCCCATACCCAATGACATAGGGGATTGTAAACCAGTAATCCCCAAAGGGCTATGAAGAAACAGTAACCTTTAAAATTCACCCTTTCTGCAAAAGCGCCGGCTATAATGGCGGGTGTAATAATGGCAAATTTTCCCTGGAACATGGAAAAAACATACTCAGGAACCCCGGCCTCAAGTATAGTGGTGTCGATACCGCTTAGGAACACATAATCACTGTTCCAACCGAACCAACCCCCCAATACGTTGCCACCGAAAGACATGCTATAACCGCATATTATCCATAATACGGTCATTACGCCCATTGCGGCGAAACTGTGCATCATGGTCCCCAAGACATTCTTGGTCCGAACCAAGCCGCCATAAAACATAGCCAGACCCGGAATCATTAGTAATACTAATGCAGTCGAAGTGAGCATCCAGGCAGTTGCTCCGGAATCCACCTCCACCGTCTCCTGAGCCCAGCCTAAGCTGGAACACAAGAAGAGGGCTGCAATCAGAAGAATCTTTTTTCTGTTGATCATATTATTGTATTAGATTGTAAAATAGGGTTTATTCAAGTTTGGTTTAGTGAGAGTCCCGGGCCACATAATCGCCCGAATTGCCTACCAGAAAGTCCAGATCTACCCCTTCGTGGGCTTGATTTACGTGTTGCACGTACATTTGTGCGTAACCTCTGTCATACAGATTCTCTGGTTTTTTCCATTCCTTTCGGCGTCTTTGTAACTCCTCATCCGAAACCTCCATGTTCAGGCTTCGGTTGGGAACATCTACTGAGATCATATCCCCGTTTTGAACCAGGGCCAAATTACCTCCTATCGCAGACTCAGGGGATACATGCAAGAAGACAGTTCCATAAGCCGTTCCGCTCATCCTGCCATCAGAGATCCTCACCATATCCCTTATTCCCTTATCCAACAGCCTTTTGGGAATCGACATATTCCCAACTTCTGGCATGCCTGGGTAACCCCTGGGACCAACGTACTTCAAAACCAGGACACAGTCTTCGTTCACATCCAATTCTGGATCCTCAATACGATCATGAAAATCCTCGATTGACTCGAACACAAAAGCCGGGCCCCTATGTTGGAGCAGCTCAGGGGATGCCGCCGAAGGTTTTACGATCGCTCCCGATTCGCACAAATTGCCCTTCACAACAGCAATACCCGATTCCTCCTGAAAGGGGCTCTTTAGCCCGGCGATCACATCTCGATTGTGGCAGGGAGCATCTTTCGAGTTCTCAACAATGGATTGACCATTTATAGAAACCGTATCGGCATGTAGTTCGGGGCTTAATTCCCTAATTACAGCGGGCAGCCCTCCGGCATAATAAAAGTCCTCCATCAGATATTCACCTGATGGCATAAGATTCAACAACAAAGGGATATGACTCCCAAGGCGGTCAAAGTCGCCCAGCTCCAGGCTTACCCCAATTCGCCCGGCAATAGCCAAAAGATGGATCACGAAATTCGTTGACCCTCCCACCGCTGCATTTACCATAATAGCATTTTCAAAAGCCTTTCGAGTGAGCACTTGGGACATTTTAAGGTCTTCCTTGACCATCTCCACAATCCTTCGTCCCGACATTTGGGCCAGAACTTTACGCCTGGAATCGGCCGCTGGAATGGCCGCATTGGAAGGCAACGACATACCCAGCGACTCTACCATGGTGGCCATCGTTGAAGCAGTACCCATCACATGACAATGGCCCCGGCTCCTGGCCAGACAGCTTTCCGCCATGGCATAATCCTCATCACTCATGTTTCCTGCCCGCCGATCCTCGGTGAATTTCCAAACGTGTGAAGTGCCAATGGGCTTGCCCTTATAGTTGCCACTAAGCATTGGGCCACCGGAAACCACCAGGGTAGGAAGATTCACACTGGCAGCCCCCATGATCGTAGAGGGCGTAGTTTTATCGCACCCCACCAGCAACACAACCCCGTCCATCGGGTTAGCCCGAATCGATTCCTCAACATCCATGCTGGCCAGGTTCCTGAACAACATGGTTGTAGGCCGCATCAGGGTCTCACCCAAAGAAGTGACTGGAAATTCAAGCGGAAAGCCCCCTGCTTCATACACGCCGATCTTAACATTTTCTGCCAACTCACGAAAGTGGGCATTGCAGGGAGTGTACTCGGACCAGGTATTGCATATACCAATAACCGGTCGTCCGTCAAACTCATCTTCAGGGATCCCTTCATTCTTGAGCCAGGCCCTATAAACGAGCCCCATCATATCTTTTCGTCCGAACCACTGTCGAGTTCGAAGATTTAGCTTTCCATTAGAATTGGGTTTCTGAGTCATTGGTTTATATCAGTTTAGATGATTCTTGGGGTTGGTCCGGTAGACCTTCAGGGACCGGGCTCATGATGGTCCATCCTCCATCAACCTGAATTGTCTGACCATTGATGTGTCTGGCTTCCGACGATGCTAAAAAAAGAGCGGTGTTTGCAATGTCCTCCACAGTACCGCAACTGCCGTTCGAAGAAACACTGGCCCAGCGCTGCTCAAATTCTGGGTCGTCTTTCAAGGTTCGGCTTGTAAGGATTGCACCGGGGCTAATAGTGTTAGTCGTAATACCAAATTTGCCTAGCTCAAGGGCCAGAACCCTGGATAGATGGACCAAGGCCGCCTTGCTTATCCCGTAAGCGCTTAGGTTGAGAAAGGCACGATGACCGGTGACCGAGGAAGTCAGGATTATCCGCCCCTCCCGGGTTTTTAAACGGATCATTTCACGGGCGGCCGCCTGGGCCAGGAAATAATTTCCCCTGAGATTGACACCTATTACCCGATCAAAAGCAACTTCAGAGTAGTCTAAGAAGGCCCCAAAATTGGTCAAACCAGCATTTCCGACTAATATATCCAATCGTCCAAACATTTCAATCACCTGCTTTATCATCGTTCTGGTGGCCTCGATATCCGCCACGTCAGTGGCGATGGGATGTACTATTCCAGTGAGGCCGTTATTAATATCCAAGGCTGACTCTTGGGCCAATTCGGGATTCATATCATTCAGAACTACCTTTGCGCCGGCCTCAGCAAATGTTCGGCAAATGGCTTTGCCTATACCGGATCCGGCACCCGTTACTATAGCGACCTTGTCATGAAGAAAAGTCATTATCAATGCTTAAGGCGGGACTGGAAAAACGATCCAAGTTTAATCAAAGAATTCTTTAAACTGAAATTAAAAGTTTCGAATGTCTAACCAGAATTGCTATTTTGTTATCACTTGTTAATTACTTGCCTGCTGGATGCGCGTAGGTCTTTTCATACCTTGTTATATCGATCAGTTTTACCCTAATGTGGCTCAAGCGACCTTAAGGCTCTTGCAAAGGCTTGATTATGATATTCATTACCCCCTGGATCAAACTTGTTGCGGGCAGCCGATGGCCAATTCCGGGATGGAGCGGGATGCGATCAAAACGTATCGGAATTTTGCCCGGAACTTCAAGAATCTTGATTTCATCGTCGCACCTTCCGGAAGTTGTGTTTTGCATGTGCGCGAGCATTATGCCATCCTCGAGCAGAGTGAAGAGATCACCCAACTAAGAACCAGAGTATTCGAATTGAGTGAATTCCTGGTGGACATTGTTCAAATTGATAGACTCAATAGCTTCTTTCCCCACAAAGTAGGATTCCATCCAAGCTGTCACGCCCTCAGGGGAATGCGAATCCAGCGTTCATCGGAAACAGTCGGAGAGGATTTCTCAAAGACCAGGCAACTGCTGAAAAAAGTCCGGGGTCTTGAATTGGTTGATATTGATCGGGTCGATGAGTGTTGTGGATTTGGAGGGACCTTCAGTGTAATCGAGGAAGACGTATCGGTCAGCATGGGTAATGACCGCATAGCCGATCACATAAGAAACGGAGCCGAGGTGATAACTGGAAATGACATGTCGTGCCTGATGCACCTGGAAGGTTTGATTAAGAGGCAGGGGTTGGATATTGAAGTTAAGCACATATCCGAGATTCTAATTGGTGATGAACCCAACTAATATCACTCATCCCAAGGCGGCTCATGACTTCCGACGTGACGCCGAAAAAGCCCGTTGGCACGACGAATCAATATGGGCCACTCGAGTCCGACGGGATTTGGCAGTGAAGCAGATTCCGGAATGGGAAGAACTGCGGGAACTAGCCTCGGCGATAAAAGGGAACGTCTTGTCTAATTTGAGTGAGTATTTACTTGAGTTCGAGAGTAACGCCGAAAAAAACGGTATAAAAATACACTGGGCTTCCAATGCCGAACGGCATAACGAAATCGTTTTTGACATCCTGAAGGATCACCAAGTTAGGAAGCTGGTCAAGAGCAAATCCATGCTCACAGAAGAATGTGGCCTGAACCACCACCTCGAACAAAGAGGCATGGAGGTAATTGACACTGACCTGGGGGAGCGTATCGTTCAGCTGGCTGGGGAACCACCCAGTCACATTCTTACCCCAGCCGTTCACAAAAACAGGAGTGAAATAAGCCACCTTTTCCACCGTCAAATGGATACTGAAAAAGGGAACACTGATCCCCAATATTTAGTGGAGGCCGCACGCCAGCATCTACGCACCCATTTCCTAACCGCGGATGCAGCCCTTACCGGAGTGAATTTTGGTGTAGCCGATACCGGTGGCTTTGTGGTAGTCACCAATGAAGGCAACGCCGATATGGGAGTTAATCTAACCCCTCTTCATATCGCCAGTATGGGTATCGAAAAAATAATTCCCAGAGCCGAACACCTGGGTGTATTCCTACGATTACTGGCTCGCAGCGCCACCGGGCAACATATTAGCATTTACACCTCCCACTTTCAGAGGCCAAGGCCGGGTACCGAAATTCACGTCGTGCTAGTAGACAACGGTCGCTCAAGGCAATTGGGAAGAGTTGATTTTAGAAAATCCCTTCAATGCATTCGTTGCGGCGCATGCTCTAATACGTGCCCGGTGTTCCGTAGGAGTGGAGGGCATAGCTATAACAGCACGGTATCCGGACCTATTGGAGCGATCCTAACCCCAGGCATTAATCTAAAAAAATACAGTTCCCTTCCGTTTGCTTCATCCTTGTGTGGTTCCTGCAGCGACGTGTGCCCGGTGAAGATCGACATTCATGAACAGCTATATAAATGGCGACAGTGGTAGCGGCCAAAGGCAAATTCGATAGAACCAAAAAGTTCGGAATGAAACTGGCTGGCTTTGTCCTGGCCAGACCCGCCCTTTATCGAAAGGTGGGGCGTTTGGCGCGAAGGGCACTAAACGGAATGCCATTTTTAGCAGGCATTGGTCCTTTTGCTCCCTGGAGTCGGCACCGGGATTTACCACAGCCGCCCAAGCTTAGCTTTCGAGATTGGTACGTCAAAAATCAGGGAAATGGAAGATAAACAGTCAATAATATCTAATATTAGGGCCAATCAGCCTCCCCTGAAACGACTACCGCCAATTCCGCACTTCGCCTCCGGCAGGAAAGATCTGTTGGCCAAGTTCACATCCATTTTGGATCAGGTTTCGGTATTCTGGAGTGTACTTGACCAAAAAACCGAATTGGAGAACGTGATAAAGAACCGTTATCCAGATGTCAACACAATTTGCACCAACCTTGGGGGAATTTCGGCCCATATCGTCATGGAAAATGGCTTGGATCCAAAAAAACTTCAAAACGTGGATCTGACGATCTTAAATGGTGAATTTGGAGTAGCAGAGAATGGGGCGATTTGGGTTTCCGAAACCGATATGGTGGTAAGGGCCAGTGCTTTCATCACCCAGCATCTGGTCCTGGTACTACCCAAGGAGAACTTAGTTGAAAACATGCACCAGGCCTATGAGCGGATTGATTTGACTCAAGTTCCTTACGGCGTTTTTATAGCCGGGCCCTCTAAAACGGGTGACATCGAGCAGGTCCTGGTCACTGGTGCCCAGGGTCCCAGGAGCATGATGGTGGTGATGATGTAGAGTGGCTTGAGGTTCGGGTATCCAGGTTATGGCGGTCGGTTGGTTATAGCAGTCTGACGGTTATTGCGATCGGAGGACAACAATGGTCGGAGGGCTATAGCGGCCCAACCGGGGGTTAAAGAACCTTGGCTTTACTGACCATCATTTACGGCAAATCTTCTATCTGAGGCCTCCTTTGAAGCAAGCTTGGGCATTATTACAGGATACCGGTTTGACCACCTCAGGTAACGACCGGTCATGAAACGACATTCTGTGGATGACCCCCAAAAAAACCTTGCACATTTTCAACGGCCGAATGCAAGAGCCTGCCACGGGCTTCCTTGCTTGCCCAGGCATTATGAGGTGTGATGAAGCAATTCTTAGCTGTCAACAATGGGTTGTCTGAGGCTGGGGGTTCGGTTGAAAGCACATCAAGTCCGGCGCCAGCGATCAGCCCTTCATTTAAGGCCCCCGCTAAATCTTTTTCATGGATCAAGGGTCCCCGGCTGGTATTTATCAAAAAAGCAGATGGCTTCATTTTGCTGATAAGGGCCGCATCTACGAATCCTTCGTTTGCTTCTGTTAGCGGGCAATGAAGAGTGACGATGTCGGATTCCGAAAAGAGGTGGGACAAATCCTTGAAAACGTGTGCGGTATCTTTCTTGGGCATGGGATTATGGTAGATGACCCTCATTCCAAAGCCTGAGGCGATGCTAGCGACTTTGCCTCCAATCTGGCCCAAGCCCACAATACCCAGCGTTTTACCTGACAACTCGAATTGTTGTTTCTTAGAATAACTCCAATCAGGGCTCGTGACCCAGTCACCTGACCGAACGCTCTCATTGTTCAAACCGACCTGGTCGGCGAACTCCAGTATCAAAGCAAAGGCATGCTGCGCTACCGAGGCACTTCCATAACCGGGGACATTCGTCACCATAACATCGGCTTTCTGCGCAGCGGCGATGTCCACAATGTTAAATCCGGTTGCGAGAACTCCTATGTATCGCAGGCTGGGCAAGGCTTCTATGGTCTTCGAGCTCAGAATTGTCTTGTTTGTTAAAATTATTTCAGTCCCCTCGGATCGCTGCTGAACTAAATCCTCAGATGTTCGATCAAACACCCTAACCTCTCCTTGCTGTTCCAGGTCATGCCATGACAAATCTCCAGGGTTGAGAGTAAAACCATCCAGTACTACAATTTTCACAGGCAATTTGGTTAGTGAGTGTTGCTGTTCATTTAAAACAGTCACCAGGTTCTACCATTCATAAACTCGTACAAATTCCACTCGAGGCATCTGTTGCTGATCGCGATTTTCATCTAGGGGCAGTGCGATTCCACGCTGTCAACCTAATAAAAAACAGATCAAAATTCAATGTCCCAACCCCAAAGGTAGAGCCTCGCTGCCGCGTTCAATATTTAACTGAATTACGGCTACACGGTATTCCACGCCGGACCGATTTTTAATATTTGGAATTGGATTCTAAATTTAGAACTTCAAGACATTAAACTCGGAGAAGTACAGCTTGGCGGAAGGCCATTCCAAAGTCCATAGGGCATGGATTTCCGAGGCAATCCGGCACCGCTAGAGCATGTAGTTGATCACAAGCAAATTGGAATCAATTGACTTCAATTAGAGTATAATTACTGATAGACCCTAAATCCTCGTCATGAACCATCATTCAGCTATTCTGATCTCAATTGTACTTTTTGGGTCCTGCAATCAAGCCACCATCGAACAAATAAATGATGACCCGGTCTCCGGCCTGGCCTTAGCCTCGATTCCCGGATCCGAGCCGAAGAATGTAATTTTCATTTTGAGCGACGATCACCGGTACGATTTCATGGGGTTCACTGGAAAGGTGCCTTGGCTAAAAACTCCCCACCTGGATCGAATGGCTAGTGAAGGCATTTACTATACTAATGCCTTTACAGCTACCTCCCTGTGCTCTCCCAGCAGGGCATCTATATTGACCGGGCTTTACCCGCATGCCCACTCCGTAGTCGATAATTCCGCACCTGTTCCGGAGGATCTGATTTTTTTCCCTCAATACTTGCAGGAGGCTGGATACGAAACGGGATTTTTCGGGAAATGGCATATGGGTCATGCCACCTCCGATCCACGCCCTGGCTTTGATCACTGGGAAAGTTTCAGGGGTCAAGGAGATTATTACAACCCTGAATTAAACATTAACGGCGAGGTAATCAAGTATGATGATTCAACTTACGTGACCGACCTGCTCACGGAGCACGCCGTGAAATGGCTTGAGGATAGGGAGAGTACCAGGCCCTTCTTGTTGTACCTGTCACACAAGGCCGTCCACGCACTTTTTCGTCCCGCCAGCCGCCACGCCGGCATGTACGCTACTGAGGATTTGGTTTTCCCGCCCACTTATTATCAAACTGCAACGGATGAGTACCAACAACTCGGATGGCCGGAGTGGGTCAAGGCTCAAAGAAACAGCTGGCATGGAGTCGATGATATGTATCATGGGAAGCACGATTTTGAAAGTTTCTTTTAAGAAATACTGCGAAACTCTAGGCGCCTTGGATGAAAGCGTAGGAACGATGCTGGATTACGTTAAAAGCAATGATCTAGCCGGTAATACGGTGGTAATTTATATGGGAGATAATGGCTTTTCGTTTGGAGAGCACGGTCTCATTGATAAACGCCAATTTTATGAGGAATCGGCCAAAATACCTTTCCTATGGTGGGAAAATGGACGGAACGCTGGCCACACCATTAAGAAGATGATCCAAAATATTGATATTGCCCCAACCATTTTGGAGCTTGCCGGGTTGAAGGCCCCTGACTACATGCACGGTCTCTCCATTGTTCCCACATTGAGCGGAGAGGACATCGCTTGGAGAGACAGGATCTATTACGAATACTACTGGGAATACTATTTTCCTCAAACACCCACGGTGCATGGAATAAGAACTGACAAGTACAAGTATATGCAGTACCACGGTATCTGGGACGCGAATGAGCTATACGATCTGGAGAATGATCCTAGCGAAATGTATAACTTGATCAAAAGTCCTGAGCATCAAGAGATTATTAGTCAATTTCGGGAAGAGATCTACGACTGGCTTGAAAATACCGATGGAACCCAAATTCCGCTCAAGCGCTTGATCGGAACCAAAGGAGACAATCGATTCAAAGGGTATTATTAGAGATAATGTTTTCCCTTTCTGGCACGGCTATGAATTTTGGATTCAGATTTTTTTCAAAAAAGCTAAATAACCTTATTTTTGCGCAATCGTTCGTGGATTTGGTCCTACATTCTTAACTATCCTAATTTGTCATGGAACTGGATTTAGTATACAGATTTGCCCTCACGTACCTTTATCCCATATATATTGCCTTAATCGTCTTTGAGTTTCTTGCCGCTCGAGATAATTATGATATCAAAGAATCGCTATCGGGCTTCGTAATCGCAGCCGTCTCTTCAGTAGTAGCAGCCACTACCAAGATTATGGCCCTTGGAGTATTCTTTTTCATTTTCGAATTGTTTAAGCCCATCAGATTGGACCTATTCGGATACGAATCGTTTGGCTGGGTCTGGTACATTTGGGTGGTGGTAATAATTTTTGATGATTTCAACTTTTACTGGCATCACCGATTGAGTCACAGCATCCGATTGCTATGGGCGGCTCATGTCCCTCACCACAATGCCAAAACTTTCAACCTTACCGTATCGATCCGCAATGGCTGGTTTATCACCCTTTATAAACCGGTGTTCTGGTTGTGGATGCCACTGGTCGGATTTGAACCCGGAATGATTGCCATTGCCCTTATTATTAATGCGGCCTATCAATTTTTCCTTCACTCCCAACTCGTACCATCCCTGGGCTGGTTTGAAAAAGTGTTCAACACCCCATACATCCATGTTGTCCATCACAGTTGCAACATAGAGTACCTTGATAAGAACCATGGCGGTATTCTCATTGTTTGGGACAAGATCTTCGGCACGTTTCAAGATGTGATTCCAGGATTGAAACCCGAATACGGGGTTCTCAAAGGACCCGAATCCTACAATCCTTTTTGGGCCAACGTGCACGAATTTTCAGCTATTTGGCACGACGTAAAAAAAGCCAAAGGTTGGAAAAACAAATTTAAGCATATCTTCTATCCACCCGGATGGAGTTACGACCAATCCACCAAAACTGCTCGCCAGCTTCAGGCCGAATTGAAAAAAGAAAGGGAAAGAAAGGCCGCCTAAGGTCCGCTTTTACCTCCACCCGAGTCAGTCACTACCGATTGCCCAAAGCGTGGGCAGCCTAACTCAGTAATCCTGCTTTTTCTTGGGTTACCTTTTGGCCTATTAGCCAATAACAACGAAAACTAAAACTAAAGACGATGACAGCGATAATTCAATGGTTTAGTAATCTGGAGACTACAGAACTCATTCTCTTGATAGGCAGTGGACTGATTTTGGCAGGGGGACTCGGAGGATGGATCTTGGCCGAAGAATACAAGGTTAGAAAGCTTAAAAAGAACAATTGGAACAAAAAGTTTTGAATGAAGCTTAAAGAATCGAATAGCCTCGCGTCTCAAATATTTGAATTATGACACCGTTAGCACACAAATCTAAAATTCCGGCCAGTCGAGATTGGTCATTCGGCGGATCCGATACCAGCGTTGCCGTGGGGCGAATCATCGCAGGCGTTATTGCAGTGACGATGATGTCGTTAATGATCCTGGGAATGTCTGTAGGCTAATCTTAAGAGATTTTGGCTGAATATCGATCATCCAACATCCATCAAGAAATGTTGAGTAAATCACAAGACCCAAACTATAAATTGTAAATCTAAGAATGTCCTCGGAAAGATCACCCATGCGGCTGTTTCGAATTTGTCGCTTAAGATTTAGAATGTAACAGATCTTCAATATTCTCGCCCGCGCGTAGCCTCTTCGCGGTAGCCAGGCCTTAATCAATGTTCAATGTTCAATTCATCGGTTGCATTATCCCGCACCCAGGCCTAACTTATTAGTTTCAAATCAAAGCAATCAATGGATTTACAACTTAACGATAAAGTTGCGGTCATTACGGGTGGAAGCCGGGGCATCGGTTTGGCAGTGGCCCATGGACTTGCCGAGGAAGGTGTTAGCGTTGTTTTGGTCGCCCGCGATCAAGCCCGACTGAACGAGGCAACTAAAAGCATAACAGAGCAGCACGATGTGCGAGCCACCGGAGTGTCAGCCGACGTCAGCAAGAACTCGGACTTTGAGATGTTGGCTAACCACATAAAGGAGGAATTTGACGGGGTTGACATTCTGATCAACAATGCCGGAGTAGGAAGTGATGAAACGATTATGGAGGCCCCGGATGAGAAATGGCAGTATTACTGGGATCTCCATGTAATGGCGGCAGTCCGGATGTCTCGGGCGATAGTGCCTGAAATGAGAAAGAAAGGTGGAGGGGTGATACTAAACAACTCATCTATCTGCTCCTCCCAGCCGCTTGGTTATGAACCTATTTATAACACTACTAAGGCCGCACTCTCCATGTTCACCAAATGTCTGGCCAATGAGCTCATCCCTGAGAATATCAGGGTTAACACTATCAATCCAGGCCTTATCCTGACTCCAGACTGGGTCAACACAGCTACCAACCTGGGAGAAAAAGAAGGCCTTACCGCCGAGCAGTACCTTGATAGACTTGCCAAGCAAAATACTCCAATCGGTAGGTTTGGTACACCCGAGGAATTGGCAAGGTTTTTCGTTTTCCTCTGCTCACCGGCGGCAAGCTACTCAGTGGGCTCCACCTATTATGTGGATGGCGGCTGGCTTAAAGTAGTTCAATAGAAGGTGAAGCCTCAACAATGAGGGGTGGCTGTCCACAACCGGGATGCGGAACGCCCCTTGCCTGATGCTACCTGATTTCCAAAATAGTAAGGAAACCGGCCGCACCAGCGATTAAGTGCATTCGCAGAATTCTGGATTTTTTCAAAGGGGTCATTTTGAGAGCACCAGAGCTCATGCCCCGCCTTTATCATTAACCAGCTCAGGTATTCCATAGGGTCCGTCTTTGAGTAGAAGGATCTCCGGGGGTTGAGCTTTGGACCTTTTCATTGCGAAGCTGAGGCTTTCCTTAAGCATTGTCTTGATCAGGCTTCCCGGAGCTTGTCCATTCGCTTTGCCGCCGGGAACAAATTGCCAACCGCTTAGGCCCGGTAACTTGCTGAAATCTTCCGGAGGAATCTCCACACCCAGGTAGAGGAGATGATCTGAACTGCCCATAACATCCAAGACCTTGCACCACATTTGAACCTGCCATTGCTCCTGTATGAAGTTCCAGCCAGGCTCACTTATCATTTCAGCAAAGCGGTCCTTTCCGTTATCATTCAAAAGTTCCAGACATTGCTTATAACCATTGCCACCAATGGGATCGGCATCGGTATTCTTGGCCACAATTATGATCTGGCCCCCAGGCTTCAATGCCTTAGATGCTTCAATCGCAGCTTTGCCGGCCTGGTAATGGTTAATACCAACGAAACCGGCTGGAACAATGACTATATCATAGAGCTTTTGCAGAGGAATCTTCACGTACCGCCGGATCATCTTTACTGCCTCCAAATGAGCCTTGATCAAATCGCCGGCGAAAATACCCGTTATTCTCATCCTGTCGTCCAGGGTGGCATTGACTAAAAAGTCACAGCCGGCCATTCTGGCCACTTCAAGCGCCTCATCGTTAAGGGGGTTGCCTTTTAGAACCAGGTCGGCTGCCAATTTTGAGCTTAAAAATTTGGCTCCATGAAACAGCGTGAGCGTTTCCTTGCCGACAATTCCTGGGCATATCCCCTTGCGGCCTCCTGAAGCTCCCGCCATGAAATGACTCTCTACCAACCCGGTGACTATTTTTAGATCCGACTGCAGGTATAGTTTATTGATCTTGACTATCGATCCCGTGCTGGTCTGCCCAAGATCAACAAGCTGTTCCTCATCGTCGTATTCATGGTTAATCACTCTTACCGATTCCAAACCATTTTTCCTGAGACTTAGCATCTCTTCCGCTTCATCCGGGGTCATATTACGGTGAGATCCGGCCCCAATTAATACGGTTATTTGAGTTTCCGGGAAACCGGCCCGCTTCAAGGCGCCGATAAGGCGGCAAATAAGGCCATTTTGGCCCGAATAGGGAACGGGCCGAGTATTATCCGAGACCACTATTACGACCGTTGCTGAAGGATTTCCAGCCAATTTATCGGCGGCAATTTCAACTAGGGGCTTGGCTCCTATAGGATTCTGTAGTGCCTGTTCAATGGCATCAGGAAGCAACACCGGATCCGGCGCCAACCACATACCCTTAATATCTACCTGTATTGGGAGGTCCAGGTCAACTTGCTCTGAGCCGTATTGAACAGAGAATATCATATTGATAACTCATCCTATGCACCGCTAAATTAACGGTACACATACTCTAAAACACCGCCGGTTATTTCCGAGGCGCCAATGAATATACCTACCCCTAAAGTTATGTTGAATAAAGACAAACGGCTAATGGCATAGGGCAAGGCACTAACATTTACCAGCCCAAATGCCGCTGCCAGAAGAACTCCTGACACGACGAACAGGCTAAACGAGGGGGCCACCAGTAAGGCTGCCAGAGAAACGACCAGGCCGGCCAATCCATAAGGAAGAACCCGGTTAAATCCTATCCTCGAGACGGTTCCTGAAACCGCAAACGCCAAGATGGCAGCAAATCCAAGCAGTCCAAAAGATAAATAGCCCCCCATAAGAGATGACGAGGAAAAACTGCTAGCCAATTTCTCCGGAACATACTCTACAAGAAAGGCCTTGCCCACACCCAGCAAGAAGCCAACCAGGATGATAGCCAAATAGCCCAAAGCATTGACGCCCATACCACCTTGATCACCCATTTCAGTACGTCTGGTGGCCACCTCGGCCGAAGAAACCCTCTGAAATACGTAACCAGTACCGGCGATCAGTATGCCCCCTACAACGAAAGTCATCGTATCTCCAAAAAATTGCACCAACTGGACAACAAGGGGTTCAAGGGCATAAATCAGTTCAGTAACCAAAAACAGAAAACCCATTACCACAGGCAGCTTTTTGGTTGGTGCAAATGAGTTTATCATGGAAATCGCGGGGCTAACAAATATATTCATTGCCACCAGCCATAATACGATCATGTAAGGCAGAAACGCCTTTATTTGGTTTAAGGGTCCAGCTGCTAGAATTGAAGCCACAACCATAAATACCATCGCCGTAGCCCCGATTCCGACTGAGAATACCAGAAAGAACTTCCCACTTCTTTTGATGATTAAATCGGCTAGCATCCCAGCCAACGGTGGAACCACTACCAGTACCACCCCCTTGGCTATTATCAGGAACACAGCCAAATCATTGAAATTGAACTTTTCGAGTAAATTAGGCTGATATTCATGATAAGCAATCCAGCTAACCGCTACCGCGGCACTTAAAGCCGCCAGGCTATATATTTCAGGCCATTTCAATTCAGAAGTGTTCATAATGTTGGATGCACGTGCATAGGTTTAACAAAGAACTAATATGGATATTTACTTCAAAACATTCAAAAAGGTTTAATGGTTATGGGCAAATGGATTGATGGATGAATGGAGTGTTGGATAAATGGAGTGTTGGATTAATGGGTTGATGGGGATGGGATTCTGTTGACTGTTTCCTGTTTTTCATTAGTTTTACCTCATGCAGAAAGTCTCCATACAAGCTGGAGCATTTATGGCTTGGGCGATTTTTGCCCTTATATCATCGGGATGTAGATCCCAGGGAAAAAATGGAGATTCGTATCCATCCCGTCCTATTACCTACCTTGTACCCTGGGCCGCCGGAGGAATGACGGATATGACATCCCGGATGATGGGTGCAGTTCTGCAAAAGCAATTGGGCCAACCGGTAAATGTTGTAAATCGAACCGGAGGAGGTGGCGTGGTAGGGCATTTGGCTTTGTCCCAGGCAGCGCCTGATGGCTACACCCTGGGCGCTGTCACTGTTGAAATCACCCAGCTACATCACATGGGGCTGACGGATCTCACTTTCTCCAATTACACGCCCCTTGCTTTATTGATTCACAATCCAGCCGCCATTACGGTTCGCGCGGACGAGCCCTGGAGCAATCTGGACGAATTGATCCAGGAGATTAAGAATAACCCTGGAAAGCTGCAAGCATCGGGCACCGCCCGTGGCGGGATCTGGGATCTAGCCCGAATTGGGTTCTTACAGGCGGCTGGTCTCTCCAATCACGATGTGCCCTGGGTGCCCAGTCAGGGGGCGGCCCCTGCCCTCCAGGAATTGATCGCCGGTGGAGTGGACATTGTGACCGCCTCTATATCCGAAGTTGACGCTCTGCGTAAAGCTGGCCAGGTAAAGACACTGGCGGTCATGGCTGATGAAAGGCTTCCAGGCTTTGAAATGATCCCTACCCTTAAGGAGCACGCAATCAATTGGAGCATTGGGGGATGGGTTTCCATTTGCGCCCCGGCAAACTTATCCCCTGACATAAAGTCTAAGTTGGATTCAGCTATTTACGCCGCCTCTATTGATCCGCTGTACGTAGAATCTTTGACCAAGGCCGGCTCTACTCTCCGTTATATGAACAGTACCGATCTTGAGCTCTTTATGATGGTGGAGGATAATATGAATGGTGAACTGATGGACAATGCAGGCTTGCACAATAGCACAATGCCTCAGTGAACAGACCTTTCGGTTCTTCACCACGAGAGTTAATTGGCGCCGCAGCGCTACTTTTATTGTCCGTTTGGATTTGGTATTATAGCAACCAATTTCCTGACTTGCCGGAAGGGTATCCCGGCCCCAAACTATTTCCCCGGCTGATAGCTATGGGATTGGCATTTGTCGGAATTGGACTTGGTGCATCTTATTTCCTTTCCGGCCCCCAAAAAGCAGATTCGAAACCCCAAGCTGAGGGGAAAAGCCGGATCAGACTAATTTTTGGCATTCTTCTGCTGGCCATATTTCCGATCCTTAGTCCTTTGGCAGGATTTATTCCTTCTCTTTTAGTGATTGGCTTTTTGCTTGGCCTATCGTTAAAAGTCAATTGGTATAAGGCGATGTTAACCGCAGCAACCACAGTATTAGGTATTTACTTCATCTTCTCAGAGCTCCTCAACGTACCGCTATGAGCAACTTGTTTAGCTGGGAATGGCTGGTGGCCGTATTTCTGGGATGTCTCTACGGATCACTGTTCGGAGCTATCCCAGGATTGACAGCCACCCTGGCAGTAGCTTTATTCATCCCAATTGCCTTTTTCCTGGATCCTATAATCGCGCTTCCCGCTATAATCGCCATCTCATCAGTAGCGATTTACGCTGGAGACGTGGGTTCGAGCATTGCCCGGATCCCTGGAACGCCGGCAAGCGCCGCGTATCTGGAGGAAATGTTTTCGATTAGTCGCGCCAAAGGTCCTTTGTACGGACTTGGATTAAGTGGCATAGGATCGGCAATCGGGGGGATAATTGGTACGGTCCTGTTGGTGTTCGGAGCCACGGCAATTGCCACTTTGGCCAAGCAATTTTCCAGTTTCGAGTACTTCTGGGTTGCGGTGTTGGGACTCACCGCTGGTATTTTCGCCTCTAGCGGTTCCTGGTTAAAGGCTTTGGGCTCGCTGCTACTTGGCATTCTCTTCTCCACTGTGGGAGTGGACCCAACACTGGGGTATCCAAGGTTCCATTTCGAAAACCCAAATTTGCTCAGCGGCCTTAATTACATAGTCGCGATGATTGGTTTGTTTGGTTTTGCCGAGGTTCTTGAACATATGTACTCATCGCTACTAAAACCGAAGTCCATCGAACGATCGTCTGAAGGTGCTGCTCGCCAATTTTTCATTACTCCTCTGTTGTTAATTGTGAAACAGAAATGGCTGGTAATCCGTTCGGCTCTGATTGGGGTTGTAGTGGGCTTGTTGCCCGGAGCAGGGGCGGACATTGGTTCCTGGGTAGCTAGCAGCATCCAAAAAATGAGAAGCCCACCAGGGAGCGACAAGTTCGAAGACAAAGTGGTCCTTTCGGGAACCAGCAGCAACAATGCCGCCGTCGCCAGCGCCTGGATCCCAGCCCTCTCCCTTGGCTTACCGGGAGACACCATAACTGCAATTGTGTTGGGGGTCTTTTTGATGAAAGGCATTACCCCCGGGCCCTTACTATTCGAGCAACAGCCGGACCTGCTCTGGTCGCTGTACCTGACCTTTATCGTGGCCAATGTCCTCCTCCTACCTGTGTTTGGGTTTTTTACCGCGCGGATCGCTTCCTACCTTCTCCGGGTGCCCTTTTCAATCCTGCTGACAGCCATCTCTATAGTCTGTATCGTTGGAGCCTACGCCATCAACAACAATGTATTTGACGTTTGGATCATGGCCGGCATGGGCCTTTTGGCATTTATCCTTCGCAGGGGGCACTTCCCTTTGTCACAGGTAGTGCTTGGGATGGTGCTCGGGCCAATTCTGGAGCAAAGCTTTATGGTAAGCGCCATTAAATCCAAATGGGACATTACCAGCTTTTTCGAAAGACCGGTTGCACTGATCCTAATGGCTCTTACCCTGGTTGTGATTGTTATTGGGATCAAAGTTGGGCGCAGGTCCTTATTCTCTACCCAGGAAAAGGACGGTTAGCCTAAATTTTGATTAAACTCAGGCTCAAAAGGTAGCTCGCCCACCTGAAATGTCGAACACAAACCCCGTATTGAAGCTGGCCTCGGGGGATACGATCCAGCAGATTATAGCGGCCACCTCCTCAATGGTTCCCAGCCTTTTCATGGGAATTTTGTCGGTCATATATTTTATCATTTCGGGAGTTGCATCGGCAAGCATGTCAGTAGCAACAACAGCCGGTGCTAAGCCATTTACAGTAATGCCCGTCTCTGCATATTCCTTACCTACCCCCTTGACCAAACCCATTAATCCTGACTTGCTGGCCGCATAGCCCACCATACCCGGGTTCCCCTCTTTGCCTCCAATGGATGCGACATGGAGGATTCGGCCATAATTGTTAGGCAGCATAGGCGGAATAGCATACTTGGTAAGCAGGAAGGCTCCCTTCAAATTGATGTCCACAACTCGATCGAAGGATTCCAAGGAGTATTCGGCGGCGTTCACCGAAGTTTCCCCAACTATTCCAGCGCAGTTGACCATAACATCTAATCGGCCAGAATCCCGCACAACCTTCTCAATCGATGACTGAACTAATCCCTGGTTGGTAATATCAACCAATTCGCCCTCCGCATTTAGATCTAAGTCCTTAAACTCGTCGATTGTATTTTGCAGTTCTTTCTCCAGGACATCAAATACAAAAATCTTGCAGCCCTCAGAGGCCAATCTTTGACCTACTCCTTTTCCAATCCCCCGGGCGCCCCCGGCAACTATGGCAACCTGCTCAGAAAATCTATTCACATCAAAGGTTTTGACGAATCTAGGTAATTTAGTTCTTATAAATTCGAATGCTGGTATGGTTTCAAGACAAGGTACCAATCCAATTGAAGTACGAAAGTGTCAGGTTAGACGAGAATCTCAACGTAGCCGCGATGATGAATTGTAAGATAAGGATGTTTGTAAGCTTTGGGTTTCAGGCTTACCTTCCATAAATGAAAGGAATTTGCTAAGATCCCCTATCGAATTATTCTTTCACAAGCAAGACGAACTGGATTCATTGCCCAGAAATTAGTAATCTGCTTTACGGAATTTGTGCCATTCTCCTCCTTGCATTGTGTCTCATCGTGGTCACGGCGGTAATCTTGTGTAAACTGGGAGATTCCCTAATCTGGTATGATGAACTGGCATCCGTTATGCTGGTTTGGCTCATCTATATCGGTGCGGCAGCGGCGGCTATGAATCGTGAACATTTGGGTTTCGACGGCCTGGTAGATAAACTTAAGATGCCATGGAAAGCCACAATCCTGATCGTCAGCGAATCGGCAATCCTTGGCTTTTTTCTGGTTGTGACCATTTATGGATTCCGGATTCTTGGAGCTATGGAAGGTGAAACCCTAGAAAACCGTATATTCCCAATTAATCAAAAGTAACCAAATGATCGTCCCTCGGACTTCACGGCAAGAGATCCTTGCCAAACTTCAAAAAAAAATCGAAAACAGGATTCCTATTTTCATTGCCAGCGCGGGAAATGGTTTGGTAGCCAGTTTGCTCGAAAAAGCAGGTGCCGATTGCGTGAATACGTTTTCTGGGGCCCGTCTGAGGGCCAATGGAATGGGTACCATGTCTATGATGTGGCCGATCCTGGATTCAAACAGGCAAACCCTGGACTACACTCGGGAAGATATAATGCCTGCACTAAAGGGGGATGCCTTCATTTGCGCATGCTTGAACGCAAACGACCCTCTCAAAGACATGACCATGGTACTCAATGATCTTAAGGCTATGGGTGTATTCTCCGCCTCGAACATAGGTCCGTCCATTAGTTACGTGGATAAGGATAGCGAGATATATCGGGTTTTGACCAAAAGCGGTATAACCCTGGATCACGAAATTGAAATGCTGAAGCTGGCTAAAGAAATGGATATGGTGTCGATTGGCTTGGCGTTTGATGAAGAGGACAGTTATCGGATCGTCGAGGAATCCCAGCCTGATGTATTCTGTTATCACGCTGGAACCACCAAAGGTGGGTTGAAGGGATATGATTCAGGCGAAACCATTGAAGAGACCGCCCAAAGAACCGAAGCAGCTTGCCAAGAGCTACGAAAGATTATGCCAGATATAATGCTCATAGCTCACGGCGCGGCGTTGGAAAACCCGGTGGATGGACAACACATACTGAATAATACGTCGGTTAACGGCATCTGGACCGGGTCCTCTACCGAAAGAATCCCAATTGAAAAGGCGGTGTATGAAACTGCCAAAGAATTCGCTGATTTAAGATTTCCTCCTAAAGAATGAGACATGGGAAAGACAATTGCAGTTTTAGTAACCTTAGATACCAAGGCCCAGGAAGCAGACTATCTGAAGCAGCAAATTGAGGTGAGAGGTGATACTGCCTTAATAATGGACATCGGAGTGGTGGGGGACCCCGAAACCGAGGCTTCTGTCAGCAGACAGGAAATAGCTTCGGTCGGTGGCAAGCCGTTGGAAGAACTGCTAGTCAATCCAACTCGTGAAGAAGCCGGTCCAATTATGGTTAAGGGGAGCATCAGAATACTGAAAGCCCGAATCGAAACCGACCAGGTGCATGCGGTATTGGGATTAGGTGGCACTCAGGGTACCAGTAGTTGTTGCGACGTGATGCAGGCCCTTCCCTATGGCTTTCCTAAGATCATGGTCTCCACAATTGCTTCCGGTGACACCTCGGGCTTTGTTGGGATAAAGGACATCACAATGATGTTTTCGGTAAGCGACATTTTGAAATTGAATCCCTTTACCCGTAAAGTTCTGTCAAATGCTTCCGCCGCCGCCTGTGGGATGGCCCAGGTCGAAACCAAGTTCGAGATGGCCACCGGAGATAAACCGTTGATCGGAATGTCCAATTTGGGTGTGCTGACCAACGGAGCTATGGAGGCCATAAAGTATTTTGAGGCTGCCGGTTATGAGGCCATCGTGTTCCATGCCGTAGGGCCTCCGGGAAGGGCGATGGAACAAATGATGAAGGAGGGAATTATTGGTGCGGTGTTTGACTATGCGATGGGTGAAATTGCGGACGATATATGGTCTGTACTACGTGCCGGTGGGCCCGAGAGACTTACCGTTGCCGGAAAGCTTGGACTTCCCCAGGTTCTTTGTCCAGGTGGGGCCGAACATCTGGGCATCCTGGTCGATCCACCAAACACCGTTCCACCTGAGTATAAGGATCACAAATACGTTTTTCATAGTCCGGTGGTTTTCGTACCGCGTTTGAACTCCGACGAGATGACCCGTGTCGCCGATGAGATCTGTAAAAGACTACAATACACTAAGGACAAAGCATATTTCATGATCCCGACCAAGGGTGTGGGCAGATACTCCATACCGGATGGAGTTTTGTACGATCCGGAGGCTGATCAGGTGTTCATCAGGCATTTGAAGGACAACCTTCCTAATAACATTGAGGTAATCGAAAGGGACACTCATGCCGAAGATCCGGCATTTGTAAAAGAAGCCGTCGATCGACTAATTTCTCTGATTGAAGAGCGCAAGGATCAGCAGCAATAGCGACTATCCAGTATTAGAACCCGGAATTCGCTTTTCCACCCCCAGATTGCAGGTAGAATATCAAATCCTTCACTTCCTCTGCATTCAAACGGTTCAACAGTGCGGGGAACATGATAGAGCGGTCCGAATGCCTGGTATCCTCAACCGTCACCTTCGGTATCTTGGTTATTCGATCCAATTGCATCGGATTTTGGGTCAAAAATAGGGTATCCTGATTTTCACGAATAACTCTTCCCCATAAAAGCGTCCCATCTTTCAAATCGATTTCCGTGGCGGAATATTGGTCAGAAATGGTTTTGTCCGGGTCAACAAGGGCCTCAAGCAGATCATCCGTGCTAAACCGAGTACTTATCTGGGTCAAGTCCGGTCCAATATTACCGCCTGATCCTCCAAAGGCATGGCAAGCGGCACACAAAGCGGCTTGGTACATTATAGCGCCGTTTTCATTGTCGCTTTCCTCCTGCGAAGATTCCAGCAGCGCCGTCAGTTCTTTCATCTGCCAGTCTTTTCCCGGACCCTTAGGTTGAGGGAGGTTGGCAAGATCTACCGCGTTTACGTACTGTAATTCTTCACCGGAAATGTTTTTCAACCCGCCTCTTAGCTCCCCGGGAGTTTGGATAAGGGCGTCGTCGCGAATTTTTATTATGAATCCATGGTAACTAGCCCCTCCATTTGCGGACAACAACCTAGCAAAATGACGAAAGTAATCCTCGCGTAAATCCTGAGTCCATCCTTTATTAACATGGCTCAGGGCTTGCACGTAATGGATCAAGACCGAATTCGGGGAATTGATTTTCATCCGCTCGATCACATCGCCGTATTGTCCCTGCAATTCCGCGCTTCTTCCGGCAACATCCGCTTCAATCAATTCCGAAGGGCTCCCGTCCAAGGACTCGGAATTTATCAAATTCATCGTTCTGGCAACAACCAGCGGATCATTGAGATTGGACAATATCTGGACCAGCTCCCAGTTAACAACCTTCGATTCGGATGGATATTGATCCGATAATTGGTCCGCCACCAAATCCCTGTCATCTTGCGTTAAATCAGATCTCAAAAACAAGAGAGAGTGGGCCCTGATAAGATCCACTTGCTGATTTTCAGACAATACGGTAAAGTCTAGACTTACAAGGCGGCCGAAGGCAGTTCTTTTTGTTGGAACATCTCCTATTCTAGCCGCCGCCAATGCCGAGTTCAATATGATATCTATATTCTCCTCATCAGCCAATCGGTCATTTAATTCTTCTACATTTCGATACTCGAGAGCCGTTCTGGCGGTATACCTTATCCGGCGATCCTAATTTGCCAACGAGGTCCAGATCAAATCATAATCAGCCTCACCATCCCGTTGAAAAGACTCCAGCTTCATTCTCAATTCCATATCGGGGCTATTGGCAACACCTTCAGGTTCCTGATCTCCCTCAGGTCCGTTGTAAAATACCCGGTACAGGTGTGATTTAAGTCTGCGGCCGCCGGTTAGAAAATAAAGGGCACCGTCCCCGCCAGCCACACCGTCTGTTAACGGTAATGCGGAAGCCGACAAGAACTCCTCCTTGGTCCCTACATAGCTGGACCCTTTTGGGGTCAACGAAACATGATAAATAGTCCCAAAGCTCCAGTCGAAAACAAACAGGCCGGTTCGGTATTGCGCCGGAAACTCGAGATCCTTCCCGGCGACAATTCCTGTGGGCGAACCCTGTCCCAGGTCCACCACACTGGGGAGGTTGTCCAAGTAATAGGGTGGCCACTTAGCCGAGCCGGTCCTCCACCCAAATTCGGCACCTGGGGTAATGTGACAAACCTTTACCGGCCTATACCACGGAGTTCCCAGGTCCCATTCCATATCGGAATCGAAGGTAAAAAGCTCTCCATCCTCGTTAAATGCTATATCATAAGCATTTCGGAACCCGTTGGCAATAACGGTTAGATCTTCTCCGTCTTTGGTCACCCGGGCTATCCATCCTCCAGGAGCATTCCGGTTATTGGCATGACCTCGAGGGTCTTTTATGGATGGGAAAAGTTGGTCTTCTTCCCAAACAGGTTTTAGTCGAGACTTGAAAGTTTCAGGCAGGTCTGTATGATTTCCGGCCACAATGTAAATAAACCCGTCTGGCCCTAACAACGCGGCATGAGGGCCATGCTCGCCCCATCCAGTAAGCTGTTTTAACAAGGAAATGGAATCTAATACGCCATCCCCGTCCGAATCGGTCACTCGGTACAGGCCACTTTTATCACCAGGCTTTTTATTCACCATAACATACAACCCACCATAAGCCCACAAAAGGCCTTGGGCGCTACCAATTTCCAACGGAATAGGCGTTACCTTCACTGAATCGTAGCTGTCAAGAGGCGGCGCATCTATGTAATAGAGTTTTCCGTACTGATCTGACGCGATCAAGCGGCCCTTATCGTCTTTGGTAATCGATACCCATGATCCCTGGCCATGGTCACCGGGAGCATAAAGTTTTTCGACGATGAAGCCCTCTTTCACGGAAACCCCTGGATCTGACAGCTTTTCAGGTTGGCAGGAAAAGAAATGGGCAGCTGCGAGCAGCAAATAGGCTGATCTTAATCTCATGGAATATTATTGCGGTTTGAATAGTGCTGCAATTAACAGTACCTAGCCCTAAATCCCAAGTAGCTTCAAAGGACCCTAAGATTATTAAAGCAATGGCCTCTGATTCCCAATACATCCAACAACCGGACACCGACTCATGCCACATTAGCCTGTACTTCCTGAACTTCCAGCGTTTGCGTTCAGACCTTTCTTGCTGAAACGAGGCCCTTGTGCTTTCTTGAAAAGAAATAGCATTTTTCCGATTAGGTTAGGCTTGCTGAAGATTTAGCGCAACAACGCCTGATAAAACTGCAGTCCACAATCCAATGACAAAGAATCTTCCGGGTGAATCTCTCTTTTTGGGCCGCCGCTACAATCGCTCCGTCTACCAGCAAGGTTGCAGCAGAGTTATGATAAAATGCCGAAATCCCAAGAATTCTCACAGGCAGAAAGGCAAGGGTATTTTACTGTACAGGGTTGCCATCTTCAAGGGGGTAATCAGCGCTATGCTAAAAGAGGGTGTAAATAAATAGAGCTACCGAAGAGCTGCCCGCTATTACCATCAGGACACCGAAAAGAAGTAAGACAAGCATCATTGGAGCCAGCCAGAATTTTTTTCTTGCTTTTGGAAACAACCACGGGTCTTTCAACAAGGGAACCGGCTTGCATTCAAAGTGATTTTCAGCTACTCTGATGGTGCTGAATCCAGCGAGATGGTGAGTCCGGAGGTATGGAAAGATTCAGCCAACTACAGTTTACGGCTGGATGCTACGAAGCAGATCGTCAAGATAAAATTGCGAACTTATGGAGGGCGAGACGCCGTTGGGGAAAACGATACCTGGCGGTCGCCTTAATAAGGATGCTCAATTTTTGACGAATATTTCAGTGAAGCTGCCCCTTTCATCCTGGTGTTCATTCAACTTCAACAATTGAGTTTGCTCAATAGGCACTCCTGATATAATTCGCGATTCCGCCAATGCTATGTCCATCGCATGCCAAGATATGAATTATTACCACATCAGCCCATTATCTTGTGAATCCACACTACTGGGATCCAGAAGGGATCGGTAGGCAAATCAACCAATTCCCTTGAGAAATTTGGCAATTCCCTGGCCTATTTCATCCGGACAATCTTCCTGGAGAAAATGGACTCCTTTGACAGTGATCTCCTGCTGATTGCTCCAGGTCCGACAGAATTTTCTTTGTTCACCGGTAAGTATTGCCCCGGGTTCCGCATTTACAAACAGTTTTGGAATATCGTTCTCTGCCATCCATTCGGAATAATCGGACACCATTTGGTGAACGTCGGCCGGCTCATTTTCAATCGGTATTTCCCGGGGCCATGTCAACATCGGCTGTCGTGAGTTTTTGTTGTCCAGGTAAGGCCGGCGGTAGTTATTCATTTCCTCCTCGGATAGGGTTCTGAGAATGCTCCCCGGTAATATGCGCTCAACAAAAAGGTTTCGTTCCAAAATCATCTCTTCACCTGCCGGAGATCTCAATGCCTGGAATATGTCCCGGGCCTTTTCTGGCCAGTTTTCCCATTTAACGGCTTGCACTATAGCCTCCATGTAAACGATTGCCCTTACCGAAGCTGGCTTTTGGAAAGCACGGTGAAACCCCAGTGCCGAGCCCCAGTCATGAACCACAAGGGTAATCCCGCTGCTCAAACTGAGCCGGGAGAACCATTCATCAAGGTATTTTCCATGATCCTTGAATCGGTAGCTTATTTCCGGCTTCCCGGAGTCTCCCATCCCTATGAGATCCGGCGCGAGGCATCGACCATAAGGAACTACCTGAGGAATAATATTCCTCCATAAATAGGAATAGGTAGGATTTCCGTGCAGAAATACGACAGGGTTTCCGTCTCCCTCATCTACATAGGCCATCTCCGAATCTAGAATTGGTATTCTTCTTCTGATGTATGGATCTTTTGCCGATATCATATTTTTTTGGTTAGTAGAAATGACTGATCCTGTCAAATTTTATGGCCTTTGCGCCACTTTCACCGCAGGCCTTGACTCGCCCGAGCAGGCCAGCAAATCTTTGATCCTGGGTAACGCCTTGCTTGAATCTGAAGTAGATCTGCTGGATAATTACACCTAATTTGAAACATCCGTAGACATAATAAAAAAGTACTTTCTGGCTTCTCCGTCCACTTCGCTGGAAGTATCGCTCTACCATTTCTTCGCGGGACAGGCTTCCCTCCAAGCGAGTAAGGCTCTTGGACTTCAGTTCCATGTCGTCGTCATTCTCGGCCCAATAGCTCATGGCAGTTCCTAAATCCATTAATGGGTCGCCCACAGTAGCCATCTCCCAATCCAAAACAGCAAGGATTGTCGACTGATCGACAGGGTCGAGGACCAGATTGTCGAATTTGTAGTCATTGTGGATCAATGCGGGCGGGTTTTCAGCGGGCATATTGCTCTGAAGCCAATCGGAACAAGCATTCATTGTCTCAATTCTGTCGGTTTCCGAATTGAGGTATCGCCTGGTCCAGCCCTCGACCTGGCGAGTTACATAACCCTCCGGGCGACCAAGATCCAATAAACCCGTTTTCACGACGTCTATGCTGTGGATATCCACCAAGTTGTCAATAACGATCTGGGAAATCAATTGCATCTTGGATGGGCTCAAATCAATTCCAGGGGGAATCTCCTCTCGCAGGATCACCCCCTTTACGCGCTTCATTACGTAAAACTTTGACCCGATCACCTCCTCCGAATCGCATAACAAAACTGGGGATGGGATTTTGCCATAATGAGGCAAAAGGCCAGTCAGCACCCGGAACTCCCGCTCCATATCGTGAGCTGATTTAATATTGGCACCGAGGGGAGGCTTTCTTAAAACATACTCGTTGTCCCCCGACGTGATCAGGTATGTTAAATTAGAGTATCCACCCGGAAACTGGAGGATAGTACTGATCTCACCGAAATCGGATAAATTATTTGCCAGATAATTTTCCAGCTTTGACAACGCTAATTCCTCACCGGAGCGGATCGAGGTAGGCTGATCTATGAATTCTGCCACTACAGCAGATTTAGGCTACTCCTCCATTTACCCCCAGGCAATGGCCATTTACAAACGATGATTCCTCCAGGGCCAGGAAAAGATAGGCATTAGCAATATCCGTCGGATATCCCATTCTCCTTACTGGTATTTTTTGGATGGATTCTTCCTTAACTTCGTCCGGGATTTCATCGGTCATGTCAGACTTTATGAAACCCGGGGCAACTGCGTTAGCGGTAATACCATGCTTCCCCAGTTCAATGGCCCAGGTTTTAGTCATGCCAATAATCCCTGCCTTCGCCGCCGCATAGTTGGTTTGACCAAAATTGCCCCGAATCCCCACAATCGAAGAGGTGCTGACAACGCGCCCATATCCAGCCTCAACCATGTACGGAGCAATGGCCTTGGTACAATTAAAGACCCCGCCCAAGTTAACATTGATCACCTGCTGCCAGTGCTCATGCGTCATCTTCAAAAAGGATTTGTCCCGGGTTATGCCGGCATTGTTTATCAGAATGTCGATCTTACCATATTGATCAAAGACCTGCTGAGCCGCTTTCTCCACCTGGCTAACGTCCGAAGTGTCAACCTGAATAAAGCTTACGGCGGGTTCATTTACACCAACCTCACTGGCAGTTTGGCTTCCTACTTCGAGCACATCCCAGATAACTACCACAGCGCCTTCATGGTGAAACAATTCTACTGCCGCCCGGCCAATTCCCCTGGCTCCTCCCGTAATAATAGCTACTCGATCATTTAATCTCATGCGCAAGTCATTTGGGTCAGGAATTTGGGTCAATAATGATTTTACCCATTACGTCCCGATTTAGAATTTCGTGGAACGCCTTTTTGGCATTGTCCAGTTTGTATTTATTATGAATTGCCGGAATTAATTTTCGTTCCGTTATCCAGGATAATATCTGATCGAAATTCAGCCGGTCCTGGTCGGGATAGCGCCGGGCAAAGGATCCCCAGTAAACTCCAACAATCGAGCAACCTTTGAGCAAAGGTAGATTGAGTGGTATTTTGGGAATCTCTCCATCAGTAAATCCGATCACCAAGAACCTTCCTCCCCACCTCAGTGATCTCAATGCGGGTTCCGCAAACGGTCCTCCGACCGGGTCGAAAACAATATCCAATCCCTGGTCAGAAGTAATCTCCTTGATTCTTTGTCGCAAATCATTAGCGGTGTAATTGATGACATGATCAGCTCCTTGCTCCAGGCAAAAATCCAGCTTTGCCGGCGTTGAAGCAGCGGCGATTACCACTGCTCCTGCCGCTTTGGCAAGTTGAACTGCCGCCAAACCTACGCCACCAGCAGCACCCAAGATTAGAATGGTCTCACCTCCCTTTATCCTGGCTCTGTCGAATAGGGCGTGGTACGAAGTTCCGTACGTTACTGTGGCAGCGGCCGCGGTGTCAAACTCAATTTCCTGCGGTAAGGAAATTGCTCGTCGAACACTCAAAAGAGCCTCTTGAGCCATCCCGCCATGATCTGGAGAACCAAAAACACGATCTCCTTTTTGAAATTCAGTCACATCTGCTCCTACATCTTTCACCAAGCCGGCAATCTCCGAGCCAGGCGAAAAGGGCAGCTCGGCCCTGGTCTGATATTTACCTTCAATGCTCAGTGTATCGAAGAAATTAATTCCGGCCGCCTGAACCTGAACCTTAAGCTCTTTAGGCCCTGGACTTGGGGGCTCGACCTCCTCCACGACAAGCGTTTCAGCGGGCCCATAGGCGTGACATCTGAGTGCCTTCATGAGGTTCCTATTTTTTTGATATCAACTCCATATTCTTTTAGAATACTTCGAGCGAGGGCGGCTTTGTGGACCTCATCGGTCCCATCTACAATCCGCCCAGCTCTCTCATGCCGATACCAGAAGGATAACACCATATCATCGGTTACGCCCAAGCCTCCGTGGACCTGAATCGCCCGGTCCACTACCCTCAGCATAAGATCGGCAACGTGGAATTTGATGGAGGAGATCTGGTTTCGGGCAGCGGCTGTGCCATACTTATCGATCGTATCAGCGGTCCGCAACACCAGTAATCGAGCTGCATCAATTTGAGCCCGGCATTCGGCAATATATCCCTGAATAATCTGCTTGGCAGCCAAAGGAACTCCATCCTCAATTTCTCTTTCAACTGCTCTGCGACACATCAGATCCAGAGACCTTTCACTTATCCCAATCCAGCGCATGCAGTGATGAATTCTTCCTGGCCCGAGCCGCTCCTGGGCTAAACGGAAGCCTTCACCTTCTACGCCGATCCTATTGGCCACTGGCACCCTGCAATTCTTATACCTAATCTCAGAATGACTCAAATATCCTTCCCCGGGATCTCCCATTATGGAAATGTTCCGCACTAACTCAAATCCTGGATTATCGGTGGGCACAATTATCTGACTAGCACGTTTGTAGGGATTGGTTTCCTCAGGATTGCTCACTACCATAACCACAGCAAATGCGGCTCCGTCTGCTCCAGATGTAAACCACTTATGGCCATTTATTATATATTCATCGCCATCCCGGATTGCAGTAGTGGCCATTCGAGTCGGATTAGAGCCTGCAAACTCGGGCTCAGTCATGGAAAAGCAACTGCGAATTTCTCCCTTCTTGAGCGGTTCCAGGTATCTCTGCTTTATTTCCGGAGATCCATGTCCCTTAATAAGTTCCATGTTCCCAATATCAGGAGCCTGACAGTTGAAAACGTAGTGCCCAAAAGGTGTACTGGCCAGCACCTCACTGATCTGGCCAAATTCCGTTAGGGTAAGTCCCAAGCCGCCATCTCCGGCTCTAAATTGAAGCCCCCACAAGTTCTGATCTTTAACAAGCTGTCTCTTTTCGTCCAGTATCTTTGCCGCCTGATTAAACGGCATCTGGATGGTTTCAATTTCAATGGGGTAAACCTCTTCCTCCATGAACCGCTGTACTCGGGGAAGGATTTCCTTCAGTTTTGGGGTAGCAAACAATTCTTCCATTGCTTAGACGAGGTGTTCCTTGGACTCTTTAATGGTGAGGGGACGATCTTCCATAAGCCGAGTGGTTAATCCCTGCGTACGAGGAATTTCGTAGGAAAAAAAGTATTTCAAAGTATGGATTTTGCTTTCCAGAAAGACTCTCTGTTCTATTGACAGTTCATCGTTTTCGAGAGACCGGTTGGCAACGATCCCTTGCTTAAGCCACTGCCAGCCTACCGCCACATAGCTAAACAATTCCATGAACAGATTCGCATCTGCTAAAAAGAGTTCGGCATCTCCCTGCATGGCCAAACCGGTAAGATGCTTTGTGACCTGCTTCAGGTTGTCCAGTTCGGATTGCATCTTGTTGCTCAACTCTTTAATGGGAGCTATTTCGCCTGCATGTGCGATGGTGACATCTACCTCCTGAAAATACAAATCCATGGCCGCACCGTTTTTCATAAGAACCTTTCGACCAAGGAGGTCCAGGGACTGAATTCCTGTCGTCCCCTCGTAAATAGCCATTATTCTCACATCGCGGTGATACTGCTCTAAAGGAAAATCGGTGCAGTAACCGTAACCTCCAAGGCATTGTAGTCCCGCTGAGATGGATTCTATGCCAAGTTCACTGGGGTAGGCCTTGGCGATGGGGGTCAACAAGTCGGGCAGTAGCTCGTATTTTTCCTTACTCTCCCCTTCCGTGGCCTGGGCCTGGTCGGCGTAAAGAGAACATTGAAAGATAAGCGACAGGGCGCCCTCCACGATTGCCTTCTGCTTAAACAGCATACGCCGGACATCCGGGTGGTTGATGATCATAGTTTGAGGCAAAGTAGGGTCTTTTTCGTTCAGCCGTCGGCCCTGGGGTCTTTCCTTAGCGTATTCCAAGGATGCGTAGTAAGCCGCCGAAGCGGTGGCCGCAGCCGAGGTCCCCACCCCAAGGCGAGCTTCATTCATCATTTGAAACATATATTCCAGACCCTCATTAGGCTCACCCAGGAGGTAGCCCCAACAGTCGTCCTCATCACCCATGACCAGGTGGGCTGTGGCATAAGCCAATTGCCCCATTTTGTGAAAAATTCCTGCAGTGGTTACATCGTTGGGAACCAGCGCCTGGTGCGCATCGAATCTATACTTGGGAACTACGAATAGACTTATACCCTTAGTTCCTGTCGGTGCCCCGTCAATTCGGGCCAGCATCAGGTGAATGATGTTGTCGATTCCCTCATAATCCCCACCCGAAATAAAGATTTTTTGGCCTTTTATTTTGTGATGTCCTTCTTCGGTGGGGGAGGCAGAGGTTGTGATGTACGCCAGGGAGCTTCCGGCCTGGGCTTCAGTTAGAGCCATTGTACCTCCCCACTCCCCAGAGATCATCCGGGGAATGTATGTCTCCTTGAGCTCTGAGGAGCCAAAGGACTCAATCAGCCGAGCAGCTCCGGCAGTGAGAGAAGCATAACCTGTTATACAGTTGTTGGCTGCCTCGAACAGGAATTTTGCCGCCGAGTTCAGCAGAATGGGAATCTGCATTCCACCCACATCGTAACCCAGAGTGGCTCCAATCCAACCTGATTCCCCGGAAGCCTCCATGTAATTCTTGACTTGAGGATGCACCTTTATTTTGCCGTCCTCAAACAAAACGCCGTGGCGGTCCAATTCGGAGTAATATGGAAACAGGTGCGTGTCGCATATTTTGCGAGCCCCATCAATCATCATGCGGATGGTTTCCTCATTGTAGTCCTGGTAGTAGGGATACTCAAAGAGCTGGCTCACCTGATGAACATCATACAAAAGAAAGTCCAAGTTGCGCATGCTGGCAAATTCCTGTGCCATTCCGTGTAGTTATGTATTTGAACCTATACCCAATTCTTCCCTGAGCCTCCGGGTCATAAAACTTCAAATAAACCAGCCGCTCCCATTCCTCCTCCTACACACATAGTAACCACCACCAATTTTGCATTCCTTCTTTTGCCTTCCAGAAGGATATGTCCAACCAGTCTTGCCCCCGTCATTCCATAAGGGTGGCCTATCGAAATGGAGCCTCCATTTACATTTAGTCGGTCCATAGGTATTCCAAGTTTGTCGCGGCAGTAAACGACCTGAACCGCGAAAGCCTCATTCAGCTCCCATAAATCAACATCCTCCATTGACATGCCGGTCTTTTCCAGAAGCTTGGGTATGGCGAACACCGGTCTAATGCCCATTTCATCAGGCTCGCAACCGGCCACCGCCATTCCCTGCAGTGATAAACCCTCCATCTCCCCGAACGGGATTGAGGTTCGCTAGTCCCTGCGCATTGGTGTCGGGGCGATTCCCCTCGTCCTTCAATAGCTCGACTTCTTCTTTCCAAGAATCACCAGTTTCCTTGTTGGACACGATCTTGGTGGCTCTTAGAGGTACGATCTCATCGTCGAATTTTCCTTGGGCTTGCCCTTGGGCGGTCCGCACTTGGCTTTCCAGGGCATATTGATCCTGCTCCTCGCGGCTAATGTCGTATCGTTTCGCAACTACCTCAGCGGTATCGATCATCGGCATCCACAGCTCGGGTTTGGTTTTCATCAGCTCATCATCCCGTAACCTCACAGTGTTGTAGTTGGCTTGAACCAAACTTATAGACTCCACTCCTCCCGCCACTACTATGGGTGCATCTTCCAGCATCACCCGATGCGCGGCTACGCTCACTGCCTGCAAACCTGAACTGCATTGTCGGTCAATGGTTGTTCCGGCCGTTGTGACCGGCAAGCCAGCGGCAATAGCCGAAATCCTGGCAATATTTTGCCCGGTGGCTCCCTGGGGCATAGCACAACCAAGAACCACGTCATCCACCTCGGCGGGATCCACCTCCGCTCTCCGAATAGCATGGCGGATCGCATGACCGGCCAAAGCTGAACCGTGGGTATTGTTAAACGCTCCCCGAAAAGCTTTGCCAATTGGAGTCCGGGCAGTGGATACAATAACGGCTTCCTTCATATTAGGTAAATCTCAGATTTGGTTAATATACTAAATTACAGGAAACCGCTCATCCGGATGTCATTCCTCCATCCACGGGTAGAACTATTCCACTTATGAATTCAGCCTGATCTGAGCAGAGCCAAAGAATTGTATGAGCTGTGTCCTCAACTTCGCCGAATCTACCCAAGGGAATCCTGCGTTTGATCTTTTCCTGGGCAACCGGATCCAAAAATCGACTTTCATCCAAAATCGGAGTGTTAGTGAAAACCGGACAAAGCGCGTTTATTCGAATGCGGCTCTTCCCATATTCGAGGGCCGCTGACCTGGTTAATCCAATAACCCCATGCTTGCTGGCCGAATAGGCGGAGCTCTTACTCAGGCCTCGAATGCCGGCAACCGAGGATATATTGACGATCGAGCCGCGGTTTTGTATCGCCATTTGGGCTAACTCATACTTCAAGCAATAAAAAACTCCGGAGAGATTTATGTTAATGACCTTATTCCAGTCCTCATGCGAAAGTGATTCCAGTTTAACCTCTGGCCCGGCAATACCTGCATTGTTCACTGCGCAATCCAGTGAGCCCCAGCTGGAAACCGTCGCATTAACGGCGGCCTCAACATCGGCTGGATCCGAGACATCGGTTTCTATGAAGACCGCCTCATGCCCTCCTACTTCAATTAGCACTTGAGTTTCCCGCCCACCTTGTGAGTCTGTATCCGCCAAAGTGACCTTATAGTCTTTCTCTGCAAATGCCAAAGCGGTCGCTCTGCCTATTCCTGAAGAGGCGCCAGTAACTATAACAGTCTTTATACGGGATTTAATGGAGCTATTTTTAGAGATTATTCCACTCCCAGACGTTTCATAGCCTCCTCAACGTTGATATCCGATTTCCGGTACGAAGTCAGCTTCTCCCGTTCCTTGGGTCCGATGCACTTAAAGAGGGCCGCACTCCTGGTGCCTTGCCGTTGATTGGGTCCAAAACTTACTGGAACGCCTATACCTTGATAGTTATCAAGGGACTCCAATGCCTCAACAACCTTGTCCTGGGTTAAATCGGGTCCGGCACGACGCAAGGCTTCAACTAGAGGTTCCGCATAATAGAACCCTGCCGAACCGAATCCGCCCCATCTGAGGTCTGGGTGATACTTAGCCAGCGCATCACTATACTTACGATTTGCCGGCACCTCTGTGTCATACGGATCAAAATAAGCGCAATACACGATGTTCTTCCATCTTCCTTCAGTTATTTCGTACATCATTTCCATATCTGCAAGCACACTGGAGGACATCCATTGAGGAGAGAAACCTAACAGTGAAGCTGCACCGGTGATTATCGCACCTTGGCGAGGCAGAATCCAGAGAATTACCACTTCAGCTCCTGCATCTTGAAGTCGAGCCGCGTGAGAACCGAGATCGGAGTCCGTAATTTCGGTTGAAACTGCTTCCGCAAGTTCAAGATCATAATTTTCCAGGGTTAATTGGGCCCCGATAAGAGCGCTCTTTCCAAAGTCATCATTTTGATAGATTATACCGATTTTCTTCTTCTCAAGCACATTAACGGCATAGTCTATTATTATGGCGACCTCGTCAAAGTACAGTGGAAAGGTTGCAAAAATGCTTTTTGTGGGTGGAAATGCCCAGTGAGTTGCCCCGGTAGCGGGAGAGACCCAAAGAACATCATTCTCAATTATGTATTCCTTGACGGCCATTCCGGGAGCCGTACCAACTGTACCAACAAAAGCAAAAACTTCATCGCTTTCGACCATTTCCCGAACCGCCGCAACTGTTCTGGGAGGTTGATACCCGTCGTCCTTATATATGAATCTTATCTTTCTGCCGTGGATTCCTCCTTCATCGTTGATCATTTTGAAATATGCGTCGACACCCCTGGAAACCCCTCCCCATAGTGCGGCAGGACCGGTTAGGGGGCCCCAAGAACCGATCACGATTTCGGTATCGGAAATGCCTCGTTGAGCGGCCGATCCGCCCTTTTCATTGGAAGATTTGGGCGAGCCGCATCCGTAAATCATAAGCCCTAAAACGATAAAGACAGTGTCCCTTACCCCAATGCTGTTCATATCCCCTATGGTTTATTGGTACATGGATTCAATCAGGTCACCATAAGATTCGTTTATGGATTTCCTTTTTACTTTCATCGTTGGAGTAACCTCATCGTCTTCCTGATACAATCTTTTGGGCAGTATTGAAAATTTCTTGATCTTTTCCACACTGGATAACTGTTTGTTTGTTTTGTCCACCTCCGCCTGTATCAGCCTGATGATTTCCTCGTTCTGACACAGATCCGAGTAAGTATGATAGGCAATTTTGTGATCTTGGGCAAATTTGTTCACATTGTCCTCATCCAGAATTATGATGCCGGCAAGATATTTACGCCGGTCTCCAATTACAATTGCGTCATGTACATAGGGAGAGAACTTCAGTTTGTTTTCTATGTACTGGGGAGCTACGTTTTTGCCTCCAGCCGTGATGATAAGATCTTTCTTTCGGTCGGTAATTGTCAAGTAGCCGTAGCCGTCTATTTCCCCGATATCGCCGCTGATAAGCCAGCCACCAACGATAGTCTCCCGGGTGGCTTCCGGGTTTTTGAAGTAACCTTTGAATACGCCCGGAGATCTTACCAGAATCTCTCCATCCTCGGCAATTTTGAGCTCAGCACCGGGCAGGCTTTGTCCTACACTTCCAACTTTCTCTTGGCCCAGTCGAGTAATTGTGGTAACTCCGGAACCCTCAGTTTGGCCGTAACCTTCTACCAGGTTAAGGCCTATAGAATGAAAAAATGTCAAAATATCCGGGGATATAGGAGCGGCTCCTGAAAAAGCGATCCTCATTCGCTCCATTCCGAAATGCTTCCTTAATTGCCGAAATACCAGCATTTCAGCTAAGTATTTACTGATCTTCAATGCTAAGTCAACCTTTTTTCCGTTCAGCCGTCTGCGCGAATACCGGCTCCCTATTGATAAGGCCAACCTATAGGCCACTTTTTTCAAGATGTCTGTATCGTCCATGGTAATAGCGATCCTGGAATAATACTTTTCCCAGACTCTGGGAACTGCATATCCTATGGTGGGGGATATCTCTCGCAAGTTGTCGGTCACGGTATCCAGATTCTCTATAAAGCTCACCACATAGCCTGCCCGTATATGAATTACCACGCTGAATAATCGCTCGAAAATATGGCATAAGGGTAAAAAGGACATGACTTCATCCTCCGGCCCAATTCCGGTGGAAGGATCCGCCCGAAGGATTGCTTCTGAAATCCAACTAAGGTTTCCGTGGGTTAACATAGCCCCTTTAGGGGGTCCGGTGGTCCCGGAGGTGTAAACAATGATTGCGACATCATCGGGGGTGAGTTCCTGCGTAGCCCGATCCAGTTTTTCAGGCTGCAGCTCCTCCTGCTCTTCCCCAATTTGCAACAGTTGAGAAAAGGATATCACTAGTGGATCCTCAAATTCTCTTAACCCCTTCAGGTCCCAGACGATCACCTTACGAAGCCGGGGTGCATCGCCTCTAAACTGCAACCATTTGTCCAGTTGTTCCTCATTCTCAACGAATAAGAAGCTCGAATCCGAGTGGTTGACTATGTACTTGCACTGCTCCCAAGAGCTCGTGCTGTAAATTCCAACGCTTACACCTCCGGCCAGTTGAACTCCCATGTCAATGAACGTCCATTCCGGACAGTTGTCGCCAATGATGGACACAAAGTCGCCCCGCTTTAACCCAATAGACAAAAGCCCCGACCCAATTTCCCTGGCACTGGCCAGGTATCGAGACCAGAGGATATCTTGCCACAAGCCCAATTTCTTCTGCCGCAGGGCAACATCATGGGCTCGACGTCGGCAAGTAGTTTTAAAGATTTGCGGAATAACCGGCAATTCCATGGTCACAGACTGGTTAGCTCCATCGTTTCTTTCTCTTGAATCTTTGATAACCTTTTACCGGTTGGTCAGTCTTTATTCCCAGGTAAAACTCCTTAACATCTTGGTTTTCTTTAAGTTGGCCGGAGGAGCCCGAAGCCACAAAGCGCCCGTTCTCCAAAACATAGCCGTAATCCGCGATGTTCAGTGCCATTTGGGCGTTTTGCTCAATCAACAGAATAGTCACACCTTCTTGGTTGATTTGCTCAATGATCTCGAAAATCTGGGAGACCAACACCGGCGACAGACCTAAAGATGGTTCATCCAATAACAACAGTTGTGGTTCATTCATTAGCGCTCTGCCAATGGCGAGCATTTGCTGCTCCCCGCCAGATAGTGTGCCGGCTCTTTGTTTTCGCCTATCTCCTAAAACCGGGAAAAACGACATCACTCGTTCCATATTCCGGCTGTAGGCCTTGCCACCTCTCAAATAAGCTCCTACCTGAAGATTCTCCAAAACGCTTAATTCCTCAAATACCTCACGACCCTCAGGTACATAACTAATTCCCTGTTTCACAATCCACTCAGGGTTTCTATTAATAAGCCGAATTCCCTGGAATTCAATACTTCCCTTATCCGGTTGATCCTCTACCAGACCCATGATCGAATTCAAAACCGTTGTTTTTCCGGCGCCGTTGTTTCCCAGGATTGTGGTAATTGTATAACGCGCAACCGTAAGCGACACACCCCGCAGAGCCAAAATACGATCGTAATAGGTCTCGATATTCTTTATTGACAAAAAATCATCCATCACCCTAGAAAAGCCTTAATAACATCGGGATGGCTCACTACTTCCTCAACTGTCCCCTCAACCAGAGTTCGGCCGAAATTCAGGGCCAGAATTCTATCTGAAACTCGGGTGACCATTTTCATATTATGTTCAATCATCAGGATTGTAATCCCTAGCTCAGCCCGAATATCCTGGAGCCAGAAAATCATTTCCTCCTTTTCTTCATTGTTCAGCCCTGCTGCCGGCTCATCAAGCATCAAGAGTCTCGGGTCTGCCGCCAGCGCCCGACCAAGCTCTACTACCTTCTGCCTTCCGTAGGGCAATTGTGATACCAACGTATTCCGGGCCGATTGCAAATCCAATAAGTCAATGATCTTCTCAACGAGGTGCCTATTTTCTATCTCATCCCTGGCGGCTTGACCCCCAGGCCACAAAACGGTAGGCAGGTTCCATATGGTCGTTTTCATAAACATATGCCTACCCAGCATCAGATTCTCCATGGTGGTCATATTGGAGAATAATTCCAGATTCTGAAAGGTGCGGCCAATTCCCCTACGAGCAATCTGATGGGGCTTCAACCGGGTAAGATTACGACTTTCCAGAAGTATATTGCCGCTATCGGGTTTGTATAAGCCGTTTATGCAGTTGAAAACCGTGGATTTACCAGCGCCATTGGGTCCGATTATGGAAAAAAAACTCCCCCGTTTCAGTTCAAACGACAGATCATCAATAGCCTTAAGCCCGCCAAAACTTTTACTCAAATGCTCCACTCTGAATAGGCTTTCCATGATCACACCTTCTTAACGAAATGAGTGCCAAACAAGCCAGACGGGCGAAAGTAGAGCACCAGGACTATTATCATGAAGGCCACTACAGACTTAAATTCAGTCGAGACATAAAACCCAAACAGATTCTCGATGACGCCCAGGAGATAACCGCCTATCACAACCCCAAACAGGCTGTTGAAGCCCCCGAGGACGGCCGCAGCGAAGCCCTTTATAGCAGGGTCAAGCATCATATTCGGATCCAGTGTGGATAGCGGGGCCACCATCATGCCGGCAACTGCTCCAATCATTGAACTAATACCAAACGTGATCGACAGGATGCGATTGGTAGGTACACCGTTGATCTGGGCGGCCATTTTGTTTTGCTGCGTTGCCTTGATGGCCAAGCCCAATTTTGTGAAACTCAGGAAGATATATAAAAAGAACATTAAACCAAGCGCAGTAAGTACAGTCACTAGATTCAGGTGGCTGATTGTAAATCCGCCCAATTCAAGAATTTCGGTCTCTGAAACGGGGAGACTAAATCTTCTCTGATCAGAACCCCATTTCCAACCGGCTAATCCATTCAGGAGCAGTTGAAAACCCAGAGTAATTATGATCATGTTAAGAACGGTTGGCTTTTTGGCGCGACGGATAAACGCAAATTCCAACAGAATGCCCAGGAGAAGTGCAAATGCCAGGGACCCTAGGAATGCCAGGTAAAAGGGTACATGATAAGATAGGATTACGTAAGCGATATAGGTCGAGAACATGGCCATCTCACCCTGTGCGAAATTGGCTATTTCCGAAGCCTTATATATTATGCTCATGGCCAAGGCTATCAAAGCATAGATACTGCCGACAACGATTCCGCTTATAATGAGCTGACTAATCATTTAGAAAGGCCAGGATTTCCAGTAGATCTTTACTCTCATCCAGATGCCAAAAAGCCCGAGGGGCTCGAATATTACGATCACTATTATGGTCAATCCCATGAAAACCCAGTTCACATTGGGGAGCCCTGGGACACTCATAATATTTTCCGACAAAGCTTGCAGAACCGGACCCAGGATCGGCAAATTCTGAAGTGATTCACTTTGCAGATTGAGGAATGTCACCACTATTGCTCCCAAAATCGAACCGGTAACGGTTCCTAGACCTCCGACTACAACCATTGCCAGTAAATAGATCGAAAGGTATAAATTGTACAATCCAGGATGAATGAATCCGAGGATAAAGGCCCACAAACCTCCTGCTATCCCAGCAAAGAATGCGCTAATTGCAAAGCTGAGAGTCTTGTATCGAACCAGGTCTACGCCCACAGTGGAGGCAGCAATATCGCTGTCGCGAATAGCATGAAAAGCCCTGCCAATCCGGCTCTTGATTAGACTCCGCGCGAAAAGGGTCGAAAGAACGGTTAGTCCCAGTACCATGAAATAGATCTCTTCGCTGGTGTTGAGGACAAAAGATCCTACATGCAATTTGGGTACAACCAGACCCATGTGGCCCCCAAAAGCCTCAAGCCTACCGATAATTACGGTTACAGAAAGGCCGAAGCCCAGAGTGGCTATTGCCAGGTAAGGCCCTTCCAGCCGTAGAGCGGGTATGCCCAGCAAAAGTCCGAACGCAGCGGCTGTGAATCCGGCTATCACCAGGGCGAATGGAAATGGAATACTCATCTTCATCATGAGTAGAACGGTTGTATAGGAACCAATTGCCACAAATCCGGCGTGGCCTAAAGAGATTTGGCCAGTATTGCCCACTAAAATATTCAAGCCCAGAACAATGATGATATTTATCAACATCTGGTTGATGATGAACAAATGATAACTCTTCACCATCAACGGCAGCATAAGTAGAACTAGGAGCAGAGTTGCGGACCAAAACCTTATGCTGCGATTCTTGAATAGTTTTACGTCTTCGTAGTAGCTTTTTTTCAGATCCATAAAAGCAAGTCGTCAAAAAACTAAAAAAAAACAATAAACCAAAAATAGGCTTTGTGCAATTTACCTGGTAGTCGATTGGTTGATTGCTCTTAATATTCTGTCCATCTTGGAAAAAAATCATCATGAAAGTATTTAAGAACTTGAACGAACTCGAGCAGTGGACCGGAAAGGAACTGGGCCCTACCGAGTGGAAGGTGGTTACTCAGGATATGATAAACGATTTCGCCAAGGCAACTGGAGACCATCAATGGATTCATGTAGATCCTGATCAAGCTCGTAGCAATTCTCCATTCGGTACCACCATAGCCCACGGCTTCCTGACTCTTTCACTTTTACCCTCATTTATGATGGAGTTGTATCAGGTGGAGACCAGCAAAATGGGAATAAACTACGGAGTCAACAAGGTCAGATTCATATCGGCTGTACCTTCCGGTTCCCGGGTAAGGATGAAAGGGACCATCGCCAGGTCGGAACGAGTAGAAAGAGGCCTTAAATACTATACCGACTGCTACATCGAGTTGGAGAATGTGGATAGACCGGCCTGCTTTGCCCAGACCATTACAATTCTCTACGAGTGAATATGAAAAGTCTACTGTTTGAAGAGTTTGGCCTCCCTCAGAACGTTTTGCAGCTAAGGGAGACGAAAATTCCGGATCCTAAAGAGGGAGAAGTAAGAGTCAAGGTTGTCGCTTCTCCGATTAATCCATCCGACATCATGAATATCCGGGGGCTTTATGGCCTCAAACCCGAATTTCCTGCAGTGGCTGGTTTTGAGGGCTCGGGTGAAATTGACGAATTGGGACCAGGAGTGGATCTTGAGACCGGAAGTCGGGTTGCTTTTAGTGCCTTGGGAGTCTGGCGGGAATATGCTGTGGTCCAGGCGAAAGCGTGCATGTCTATTCCTGACGACGTACCCCACGAAATTGCCTGCCAAGCTTACATAAATCCATTTACGGCGTATGGAATGCTGGAAACATCGGGTCTCAAGAGCGGGGATTGGCTAATGCTCACGGCTGGTGGCTCTGCGTTCGCCAAATTTGTTTTGCAACTTGGTCATCCCCTTGGCATTAAGATTATCTGCGCCGTTCGAAGAGACGATTTGGTCGAACCCTTGAGGGCATTGGGTGCGGCCGCTGTAGTTAATACAGAGAAAGAAGACCTTGTTAAGCGCACTTATGAAATCACGCATGATCAAGGAGTTAACCGTGTCTTTGAGGCAGTGTCGGGAGAAGTGGGTCAGAAAGCGCTTCGATGCCTCAAGGTTGGTGGAACTATGCTGGTATTTGGACGTCTTAGCCTGGAGGACATCCCGCTAAACAGCGGAATGATGCTTTTTCGGGGTTTAACAATCAAGGGATTTTGGCTCTCCCAATGGATGTCGAGCTTAAGCAGAGCGGAGCGGAACCAAGTTGTGGCGAACTTACCGGGAATGCTTGGGACCAACTTGAATCCGGAAGTGGAGGCGGTTTATAAACTGGACAAAATAAGGGATGCTATTGAGCATAGCCAACGACCCGGGCGCAACGGAAAGGTAGTACTTGACATAGGGTTGCCAGTCTAGACTGCGCCGATGCGATTAATCCAGTCTTTCTAGAAAAAACATCGTGGATAATCCAAGGGTTTTCGAAACATATCGGGGAATGGTAATGGCTCAGGAAATCGATTCCAATGGTCATATGAATGTACAATTCTATAGCCGAAAATTTGATGCGGCAACTGCTCAGTTTATGATAATCGTTGGCCATGATCTAAAGCAATTCAGATCAGAAGACCTGGGATTCGCTTACGTTGAACTAACCATTAAGTACCTACGGGAGCTTTTTGAAGATCAGGCTGTGCATATCGAGACCGAGGTTCTGGATTGCGCAAACAAAGTAGTGACGATCCAACATACCATGAGGAACTCAGCGGAAGATAGCGTAGCCGCAATCGCCGAGGTAAAGTGGGTTATATTCGACAAAATTGCCCGCAAGGCGATCCCTGTGCCACAAGTTCTCAGGGATGAGATTCTGAAACTAATCTAAGATGGTTTAGCTAAACCACTATGCTCAGCCCCGAAACTCCTCCGATCCAGTTTGAAACGTCACTGCTTTTGCCAAACGTGCTCGAGGCTCTCGCACTGGAGAATCCCAGCAAGCCGGCGTTGGTTGAACACAATAAAGTGGTGAGCTGGCGGGAAATGACAGGCAATGTTAATCGTATCGCTAATTCTTTAATGCGGCTTGGCATTAGATCAGGAGATCGGGTAGCGATTATGGGACGAAACTCAATTGAGTACTCTCAATTGTATTGCGGTATCGTGACCGCAGGAGCCTCCGCCGTTCCGCTTTCAACCATGATCAACGGCCAAACTCTAAGGCTGATGCTGGAGGATTCGCAAGCGCGGGCCATTTTTATCACGGAGGAGTTTATTGATCTATTAGTTCCTTTTCAGCACGAACTGGACACAATACCCGGGGGCACGGTTAGCATGGGTTGCCGGCAACCAGGCTGGACCCAATACGAAGATTGGCTAAACAATTCATCTGAAAGATTTCCGGCCTTGGATATTGACCCGGATGCCGAGTTTAACATTATCTACAGTTCCGGAACCACGGGCGTACCTAAAGGAATCGTTCATACCCACAAAATTCGATACGCCATGATTCGGACTCTTTACGAAGGGGGTAACATGAAGGTAAACCTGGTAGCAACTCCTTTGTACTCGAATACAACCATCGTGTGTTGGTTACCTACTTTGTACTCAGGCGGTACCAACGTGATCATGCATCGGTTTAACGCCGAGGAGGCCCTGGAATTAATTGAGAAACATAAAGTGACCGCAGCGATGTTTGTTCCGGTGCAATATGATCGTATGCTGAGGGTGGAGAATTTTGATCGGCATGATCTTTCTTCTATGAAGGCTAAGTTTTGCACTAGTGCTCCCTTAAGGGCACATCTCAAAAAGGATTTGTTGGATCGGTTTCCAGGTTCGATGCATGAATTCTACGGGTTGACTGAAGGGGGACCGGTGGCTACATACAATGTCGCCGACCATCCCGATCGCCTGGATTCGGTAGGTCAGGCAGCTGAAGGCTGCATTCTGAAAGTAATTGGTGAAAACGATGAAGAACTTGAGCCCGATCAAATTGGTGAACTGGTTGGAAGGCATGGCAGCATGAGCAAGGGTTATTTGAACCAACAGCAGGCGACCGAAGATATGTTCTGGTACGATCGGGACGGCTTGCTGTACTACAAAAGTGGCGACAACGGCTATATTGATAAATCAGGATTTGTTTATCTCCTGGATCGGAAGAAGGACGTAATAATCTCGGGTGGGCTTAACATATTTGCTACCGACCTGGAACTGGCCTTGCTGGACCACCCAGAGGTGTGTGAGGCAGCTGTGGTTGCAGCACCTGATAAAGTTTGGGGCGAGACTCCATTCGCATTCGTAATCCTGGAGGATTCATCACAGCTAACCGAGTCGGAGTTGGTGGAATGGGTAAACCAACGACTCAACAAGTTTCAAAGAATTTCCAGGATCGTTTTCCGCTCCGATCTTCCCAAGAGCCCAATTGGGAAAATATTGAAGCGCCAACTCAGGGAGGAAGCCGGGTCGGCGCTCTAGAGGAGGTTTCGTCAGGCAATTCCCTCCCGATGTAATTGTGTGTGATTATTTGATTATGAATCCGATGCTCAAACGGGTGCTCAGGAACCATAAACATTAAGGAGTAAACTGAACAACAGCCATAATCGGTGGCACAGTACACACTGAACTGACCGTTTTTGAACGGCCAATATGGCGGTCTCACGGAGATAGAGCCTCGGACTGGCTGGCTGGTCCAGGCAACATCCCGATTCAACCTGGTAATCACCCGCTTCAGCTCGAAATTCGAAATTTTGGTCCAGTTTTCGATCCTTTGATTGGTACTATGAAAACAATTAACCAACGACTGGCCGAGGTTGAATGGCTTGCTCGCCACTTTTTGGAAGAGGTTCAAAATCGAAATAATAACCGGCAAGAATTTGGTCACTTTGCCCAGGAATTGTTGCAAAAGGTGAATGAATTAAGGGACGCAGGCTTGGACTCCAATAAGCTGCAGGAGCACACCCGGGAATTGACCCAAAACTGGAATTGCCGGAGCCACTCGATCCTGGAACATCACCTGGGTCAGGTCATAGAGGAAGCACGGTTTTTGCAAGATGGTACGGAAGTCCGCAATCTACTTTGACCCCCGAAGAGAATGCCGAATCATCAGGCTCCTTCATTCAGTTCCTAATTTCAGGACTTGTAACAAATTCGGTAGATAACGTTTGCCTGGTCGTCCGAAACCAGTATGGATCCATCTTGCAATTGAAGAATGTCCACCGGCCTGCCCCAAGCCTGATCCGAACTCTCGTTCAACCATCCATCTGCAAATACCTGGGCTTCGACCGCTCTATCATTCTCTATTTTGACCATCATAATCCGGTATCCGATTTTGCTTGAACGGTCCCATGAGCCATGCTGCGCCACAAGTATTTGATTTCGGTATTCGGCTGGAAACATATCACCGGTATAGAATCGCATACCCAAAGGGGCTGTATGGGCCCTGAAATTATATTCCGGAGCAGCAAAGTCGTTGCACGATGTACCTTCTCCGAATTCCGGATCCTGGACTGTCGAACCGTGGCAATGAGGATAACCAAAATTCATTCCCATCTGGGGTGCCTTGTTGAGCTCGCACGGGGGGAGTTCATCCCCCATGGAATCCCTCCCATTATCGGTAAACCATAATTCTCCTGTCTCCGGGTGCCAATCAAAGCCCACGCTGTTACGAACTCCATGGGCGAATACTTCCATTCCGCTTCCGTCTGGATTAATTCGAGTTATGGAGGCAAACACTTCGGGGCCGGATTCACAAATATTACATGGTGCGCCGACAGGGACATACAGCATTCCGTCCGGGCCAAAAGCAATATATTTCCAACCGTGGTGTTGCTCGTCAGGATAACCGTCGAAAACAACCTCGGGCTCAGGTTGACTGGCAAGGGTTTCCTCGATGTTACTATATATCAGGATGCGATCAATTTCAGCAACGTAAAGATCACCCTCCCGAAAGGCCACCCCGTTAGGCACATTCAAACCGAAATCAACTTCAGTTTTTTGATCAGCCTTGAAATCGCCATCATTGTCTTTAAGGGCCCATACTTTATTCTGGGATCGATTGCCGACAAAGATAGTTCCCTCCGGACTTTTGGTCGTCGACCTGGGGCCAATAACCTCGGCGAAAACGGAAATCTCAAAACCTGGTGGAAGATCAATGGATGAAAGGGGTAAGTTGGTTCCATCGTCCTGACCTGCCGGATCATCCACGATCGATGGATCCCCTTGCTCCCCAGAATCACATCCAGTGGAAAAAATAAGAATGGCAAAAGTAAAAAGAATGCTATTCGCCGATCTCATGAAATATAAAACAAGCGCCCAAAGATTGCAAAGTTGGCAATAAATACTCGGTTTAGCCCGACACTGCCATTTGCAAAAGGTTTAGAATACGTTACTATTAACGGCCCTCTTCGAAACACGTTGCTGTGTGCCTCTGCCAGTCGGACAAAAGATCCTTGAAGTTCTTAAGATTTTTCGGGCTCGGTTCGCTCTTTTTGCACACTTTGAGGGTCCTTGATTCAGCCTATTTCAGAACAATGGTTTTTCTGACCATACCTTCTTTACCTGATCGGACATGAATGAGGTAAATGCCTGGTTCATAGGAAGTAGTACTAATGTAGATTGGATCCTTTGCGGGAGCCTCCGATCTGGATTTCAACACCTTTCCAGTTACATCAAGTAAGGTAATCTTAATTGTGTGGCCGCGCGGTTGTAGGTGCTCCACATAAAAGCCGGTTTGTGCAGGATTGGGATAAATGTTGATCTTACTTTCAGAAACCTCGTCATCGATTCCAGTTACAGATTGTTTGGAGGCGATTTTAACCTTGCCTGTGAGTGGCTGGGAACCGGTTACCTCGAAATAAACAATAATCGGACTATTATCACTGGTTAGAGCCATGGAAGTTTGTTGTCCAAGCGTAATATTCTCTTCGGCCTCAACAACATCTTCTATCATCCAATCTAGGTCACTTTTTTGGGCATACCGGATGACAGATTTATCGCCATAGCTTAAATGATAGATGCCATCCCTCAAAACGAGCGATGTAACATTTCGGGCTCCCTCGAAGGCTATTTCTATTCCGGATAAAATATCGACGGTCTCAATTTGCCATAAATCGTCAATCAAAGCGGCGAATCTTACCTCGAAAACGCCGGTCGTAGTGGGGTCCGCCAAATAGCTGATAGCGGGCCGATCATTCTCATTCAAGACCAGTGAAGCAAATAATCCCGACATTGGGTCTAGGTCTACCGCAGTGATAATCCAATTACCTTCTTTCCTTGAAGCCAACTTCAGGCTCTGGGATCCAGGAGAGTCAAAGTAGGTAATATGTGGATCCCCTTCCGTGTCCACCTGGATGGAAGTGCTGAATTGATACTCAACAGGATCAGATCCAATACTTTCAACAGTCCATTGTGATCCGTCAAAGAAGGCGTATTCAACACCGCCTCCCTCGAATTGAATGGGATCGATCGAAGAAGTATGTAGCAGGTCATTGGTCTCAAGGAAAATCGAATTATCCCAGCCATCATGGCCAGGATCGTTTATGATCTGTCCAGACCATAACCCATTGGACTCTCTGAACCAGTGCACCTGATCCTCTTCGTCGTGATTGTGGAACTAAATGTGCGGAAGATCGTCTAGCCCAACTGCGATGTCTAAAGGACCATAGAAATACCCTTCGTCCACGAGCTCGATTGTGATTGAATTATCCGGGTTGATTTCAGCATGCTTTACAAACCCAGGTGATGCTTCGAGCATGTAAGCAATATGGACGTTATCCACGCCGTCTATAGCTACAGCGGGTTTTGCTCCATCATCTATCTCCCTGGTGGACCACCGGAATTGAGCGTCGCAGTAGGAAGTCCGAAAGAGTTCAAGCATCATAAAGGACAAGACCAGGTATCGGTTTGTCCCGGTGGTCATCCCAGAGATTCTGGTCCCATATTTACTCGTTTCCATTTTCAGTTTGCGTATGCAAATCGGTCTCGCAGGGACTGGCGTTTTCGGTTTTGTCTATTCATCTTGTGCTACCAAAAGCTCCATTGCAAAGGTTCGCGTCATGATTGGTTATGATTCCAGGGCCGTACTAAAGTGGTATAGGCGGACTACGAGTACTATAACATTTGAACGCCCAGTTATGGTTTCCTTTTTGGCTTTTTTTATTCATGGTTCCAAATTTACAGGTTCTGCAGGTACATTACTATTCCCTATAATTAAGCGGTATTTGAGACTCGAACTGGGCATCCCATGTAATAACCTTTTGAGATTCGCAGAATATCATAAATATAATTCTCGTAAATTGAATGCCTCTTATATTACTGCCACTCAATCAACCAGCAGTTGTTCTGATCGAACCAGGTATTGAAGCCATTAGCGCATCCTCGTATTCATTTTTGTTTAAACTTACTATGGATTGGAATGCTGATCTGCGGAGGCCCAAACACCACAGCCCAAAACGTCGTGGCCGGTGATTCTCTTAAATTTGCAACGGCTTTAATAGAAATCTTACCTAACATAAACAAGGAGTCCCTAAGGCAAGAATTTGAGACCCAATGGAACTCGGAGGGTCTCAGCTTGTCTCAAAAAGAGATCCTGGTAGATCTTTTTTCCACTTTGAAAGACCATCGCCCTCAGCAAAACGACCTGGCAGCGATGGTGGTGTACGCCCAAAATAATGGAAATATTGACTCAGAGAAAATGACCAGGCTTCTGGAGGTATGCCAGCAATTAACTGAGCAGCATTCATCACAGAACATCGGCAGGGTACTGGCTAGATTGAGGATCTTTCTTCTTCACAACGCTCTATATTATTCGAATTTCAACCAACTTATATTCATTGGTGGAAGTTACGATTTCGAATTTAGTGAGCCCGAAAAAGAGGAAGCCCCGTCAGGAACCCCAGAGGCAGCAGTCGTTTAGGATTTTGAAGGAATACACCAAGTGCCAGAGGATTCTGTGAGCGAATCGGAAAACTGGGCCGTCGATGAAGAAGGCTTTGAAGTTTCAGCAGCGGATATGGAACAAGAAATGCCAGAAGAAACCATCCAGATGATATCCACAGGTGGCCCGTTGATAAAATTTGAAAATATTAACCTGGTAATCAAAACACCCTTTGATTCCGTATCTATAGCTGGTACAAATGGAGATTTTAAGTTAGTCGAGAATATCTTCGTGGGGACAAAGGGGAAGATGGATTGGACCCGGGTTGGCCTCTCACCAGACTCAGTTTATTGTTTGTTAAATCAATACCGTTTCCTGGTCAGCAGGCCTAAAATCGCAGTTGAAGGAGCTCATTTAGTTTATCTTGGGAGACTGGATAGCCTGGTGCAAGGGTCTTTTCGCCTCGTCAGTTCCAATCCGAACAACCGAAGCGGGCCGGACTATCCACAATTTACTTCCTATGAGGGAAACCATCGGCTGAATGGTTTGGGTAGCGACATGATCACCCTGAATGGAGGGATTACTCTGGAAGGCACCCGGATTTCAACCAAGGCGAAATCGGGAGAAGTTTCCAGGCTGGAAGGAATTAGTGGTCCAAGAGCAAGGTTTGTTGCCCGGTCTCCTTATTTCCTGATAGAAGATTCAATAATCTCTACTCCAGGTGCAGCCATTATTTCCTTCAAGCACGGCTATGACTCTATCTATCATCCTGGCATGAAAATGAGTTTTTACACACGGTCATCACGTTTGAGGCTAGTTGAAGATAAGTCGGAATTCAAGCGCACGCCTTTGACTTCTACTTTGTTTGATATGGATATATACTCGGGCCTCATAGATTGGGACCTGACCTCGGACAGCATAAATCTATCGCTGTTGAATGCCAAGAATGTACTGCCCGTAACTTTCGAATCCCATGATTTTTTTAGTGAGGCCAGATTCAATAGCCTTTCAGGATTAAATGACTTTAATCCGTTGGTGTCGGCAATGGGGTATTCAAGAAAGGTCAATAGCCTTGAGTTTAGCAGCTTCGATCTGGCGCAATCAATAAATCGCAATCCGGATATTGTAAAGTCCTCGATAATTTCCATAAGCTATAATGGGTACGTCAATTATGATCCAGAGACAGACTTGCTTCATATAACCAGGAAAGGGGTGCATAACTACCTTTCCCAAAGGAGGAGGCGAGATTACGACTTTCTTTCAATCACATCGGTCATTGCGGATCAGCCTAATGCCACTCTGGATCTTGAAAGCAATGAGATGAAAATCCGAGGGGTGGACAAGATCTACGTTAGCCCCAAACACGATGTCTATATAGAGCCTGACAGCGCGGAGATCACTCTAATGGCTAATCGGGACTTCTACTTCCATGGTAGTGTCACGGCCGGAAACTTCCAGTACGTGGGGAAGGACTTCCTTTTCAACTACGATAGTTTCCTGGTTCATCTTCCCAAAGTAGAATCCATAAAACTTCACGACAAATCGGCCTCTGACGCAACAACTGACCAGGGACTCAACAACCAGGTAATAGAATCCGGAGGCGTACTATATATCAACAAACCCAATAACAAATCCGCATTAAAAGATTTTCCTGAATATCCAGTTTACAGTGCCAGTTCGGGGGCTGTTTTTTACTTCAACAATTCCGAGATACTAGACGGTGCCCTATGACAGGACCGTGTATTTTACGGTTCCGCCATTCACCCTTGACAGCGTTAGCAATAGTGACCCGGGCACGGTGAGCTTCGAGGGTACCTTTCACTCGGGAATATTCCCCGATTTTGAAGAAAGAGTATCGGTAATGCCGGATAACTCACTCGGTTTTGTACACAAAATTCCCGATGAGGGATATCCGCTTTATGGAGACCGCGGCCGGCTCTACAACATCCTGACAATGGACAACAGGGGATTGCGATCGGCGGGAACCATCACTTTTAATAATACAACCCTGGAATCAAGTGATTTTACCTTTTATTTAGATTCGGTAACCACCACGGGTACAAGTGCAAAGATTGAGGAATCCAGCGACGAAAACTATGAATTCCCTGAAGTTGCCGTTGCGGACTATAGAATGACCTGGCTTCCAGAGCAGGACCGAATGTTCCTTTCGAATGTTGGCGATCCGTTCGTCCTATTCCATGAGAGCGGCACCCTGGATAGATCGTTGACAGTTTCCTCACAGGGGACATCTGGTTCCGGAACGCTGGTTACCAGGGCCTCCAAAACAGTTTCAAGCCAAATGACGTTAAAATCTGATCATGTGGCTGCCAAAGGAGCGCGATTTGAAATTGAGTCGTCAGATCCAAATAAACCTCACCTTATCGGACATGGTGTAACCCTGGAGTTTCCGCTTTCTAGTGAAATAGCTGCAGTGCAACTTGAAAAAGCCGGTCTGGCCGCCGTTGACCTACCTTACACTCAGATAAGCACATCTATCCCGGACATTGAATGGCGCATTGCCGATGGAAAGATCTATATGGCAAATTCAGCAGGCCTCGATCCGGATAAATCGTTTATTCGTACAACCAGGCCGGAACTCGATTCATTAATATTTCAGGCGTCTAGTGCCGTCTACGACTTGCAGGATCACTCCCTGGAAATTTCTGGAATTCCGTCTATTAACGTCGCTGACGCTCTAATAAAACCAAAAGATCAAAATCTTAAAATATTCGAAGGAGCGACCATTCCAAGGTTGGTTGAAGCCGATTTGATCTTAGATACCTTAGATGGATTTCATCAGCTTTATAACGGAGATATTGGAATCATCTCCAGAAATGCTTTTGAGGGATCCGCCACTTACAGCTATACCAATTCCCAGGGCGAAACCTTCGGGATACAAATGACAGACTTTCATTTGGTTGACAATCCGGACGAAAAGGCCAAGCGAATCAAATACTCAGTTTCTATCGGAGCCATAGGCGAAGGGGAAAGACTCTTTGTTTCACCCGGTATTATTTTCAAAGGATCGGTAACCATGGAGGCTCTGCGCGAGAACCTGCTATGGGACGGGCTGGTAAAACTGGACTTACAAGGTTCCAGGGGGGAAACCTGGATCCGCTATCGCAACGAGGCTGATTTACTGGACGTGGTACTGCCTTTTGATCAAAGCCTGGCTGAGAACGGAGCGAACCTCACGGCCGGTTTGTTTTTCGATAAGAATGGGGAACTCTACAGTTCATTTGTGTCCGATAAGAGATCTACCAACGATCAGCCTTTTTTTGTTCCGAACGGTCAATTATTCTTTGACCAAATCGGGAATCGATACAAGATTGAAGATTACCAAAGGACCACTGGAGAATCATATGACAACAATAGTTTCACTTTCAATGACGAGAATGCTCAATTAGATTTTGATGGTACCTTAAACATTCTCCCCAGTGCAAACAGTTTTAGCCTTAATGCCGCGGGTACGGGGACAGCCAATCTGAATAGCAATGAGTACCATCTGAACACCCTCCTGACCCTGGATTTCGAGATGCCAGCCGGGTTGCAAAGCGTTATGACAGAAAATGTGAAAAGACAGCTGGAACTCCATGGGAAAAACAGCGTCGCCAGCGTTGATGCCAACAAAATAGCGCAACTGGCCGGAGACAATGCGGCCCGCACTTATCAGAAGCGCTCAACAGCAGGTGATGTACCACTTTTTACGATCTCCTCTGAGCTAAATCGAAGTTTTGTATTTTCAAAAGTTGATTTGGCTTGGTCGAACCAGCACCGTTCGTTTTACAGCACCTCCGACTTGGACTTGGCCAGCCTTAAGAAAAACGACATTCGCGCCAAGGTAAATGGTTACCTGGAGGTTCAAATTGCCGAATCGCCGCAATCAGTAACCCTCTTCTTGGAATTCTCTACAGATGCATGGTACTGCTTAAGTTTTTCAGGCGCCCGATCCCGAATGATCTCTTCTGATCCAGAGTTTAACCAAGAGCTTTTGACCAAAAAGTCGGACAAGGGTAAGTCGGGAAAACTAAGGCTGGAGTCAACTGATTTAGCTGAGGCACAAGATTTCATAGATCGATTCCGGCGCGATTACCTGAAGACTTCCGAACCACAGGTACTATATCTTCTGGCAGAACAGGAAGAGGAGGAGGGTGAAGGAGAGAATTGAAAGGGGGGGGATTGATCTTGGTCCGTCAGTTGCCTTAAGTCCTCTTTATGCCGGCGTCCGTTGAGTTCCTGCCAACGAACTTACCGACTCGATCAAAATCCAGATCGTGAAGCCCAGGATAATGGCCCCTAGGAACAATAGCAGCAGGTTAGGGTCGCTCTGTCCCAGCCCCGACCACTCGAAGACCACTTGCTTGAGCATCGCCCATAAGGTCATGAAGAGCAGAAAGCCCATGGGCACTATCGTATAGATCAGTGGGCGGCCCTGTCGTTTCAGCCAGATGGTGACCAGCAGCAGGCTGATACCTGCGAGTAGCTGGTTGGAGGTGCCAAAAAGTGGCCATAGCAGGTATCCTCCGGAGCCCAATCCTTTGGGCCCTTCCGGTAACAGGACCAGTGCAGCACTCGACAGGACCGCAATGGAAGTGGCCACATGGATCCGGGTTAGGGGTCGCACCTCATACACCTCTCCCAACTCGGCGATTATGTACCGCATCAATCGTACTGAGCTGTCCAGGGTGGTGGCAGCAAAGCTGACCACAATCACCGCGATGATAGTCCTTGCTGCCTGGGCTGGAATCCACAGGCCCGTGGCTAGTTGGCCCGCTCCCTGGATAAATGCATGTAATCCGCCAGCTCCGGCGGCCGAAAACGATGAGTACGTATCCCGAAATTCCTGATGGCTGGAAAAGAAGGTGGCAACCGCCAGTATGGTAATTACCGCCAGGGACCCTTCACCCACCGCTCCCAGGTATCCAACAAATCGGGCGTCAGGCTCAGCGTTGATCTGCTTAGAGGTTGTTCCAGATGAAACCAGCCCGTGAAATCCCGATACCGCGCCGCAAGCAATTGTTACGAACAGCAGTGGAAACCAGGAGACATCATGGGCTTCTGTATTATTCATGGGGGCGGTAACATCCGGGGCCAAAACTACAAGGCCTAAATACAGAATCGCCAATCCCAAGAGGAGCTGTTGGGCGTTGATAAAATCGCGAGGTTGCAAAAGTTTCCATACAGGCAGAACCGAGGCAAAGTATACGTATACCATCAAAATGATAATCCAGATCAGGAAGGCCATTGAGGTACTGCTCAGCCCAAATACAACTGTATTTTGCTCTCCTCCAAAATATTGAACCAGATCGATTTGCAACAAAGGCACATAACTGGCTACTATGGCCGTTCCATACATTACGGATAAGACAATTAGGGAGGGGATCAAAATGTTCCGTTTTTTCTTGTAGGTGTAATACCCGATCCAGATCGCAAGTGGGATCTGGACAAAAATCGAAAGCACGCTAGCCGGAAATGCGATAAACAGGCTGGAAATCACCCAGGCGAAAACGGCATTGACCATCAGCACCAGGATCAGGATAATGAATAGAAACAAAATCCTGGCCCGTTTGCCAATCAGCCTATCAGCCAAGGTGCCTATCGAGCGGCCCTCGTGACGAATCGACAGTACCAAGGTGCCGAAGTCATGCACCCCAGCAGCAAAGACCGTTCCCAGTGCCACCCAGAGGATCGCCGGCAACCAGCCCCAGTAGATGGCAATAGCAGGACCGACGATCGGAGCCGCCCCGGCCACCGACGTAAAATGGTGGCCAAACACGATCCACTTGTTGGTGGGCACGAAATCCCGTCCATCCTCGAACTGGTGAGCCGGGGTTTTGAACTTCGGATCGAGGCGGTAGATCTTCTCCGCAATAAACTTGGAGTAGAAACGGTAGCCCAGGAAGAAAATGAATAAGGCCCCGGTAGCCAACAGAATGCTGTTCATATTCTTAGATCAATTGAGGTCAAATGTAACTGTGTGACTGCTAAAAAGCTAAGGCGTGGAATTAGACCAGGAGAGCTTTAAACTGACCAGCGCGGGTGGAGTAGTCAAATACTTGGCAGCAAATCGCGGCGAGCGGCCAAGAATGGCTTCTCAACAGCCGGTCATGGGGGCATTTAAGGTCCGTTTTGCGCATCTTTACGCAGCTAACCAATTCATATTATGTCCAACTGGAATATTGGAGTAATAGGCGCCGGCATGATCGCCGACTTTCACGCAAAAGCGATTGGGGATATTCCTGCAGCGAGGATTGCCGGATTTTGCGACAACGGGTCAGGAAGGGCAAAATCCTTGGCCGAAAGCTATGGCTGCAGCGCCTATGAGAGTTATCAGTCGCTCATAAAGGATCCCGAAATCAACCTCATCATGATAGCCTCTCCAAGTGGCAATCACCTGGAAGCTGCGGTTATGGCGGCGGAAGAAGGCAAACACGTTCTGTGCGAGAAGCCAATGGAAATCACACCAAAAAGAGTGGACAAAATGATTGAGGCTCACCTAAAGAGCGGAACCTATCTGGGTGGAATATTCCCGTACCGGTTCAACGACAACCTGATCCCGCTACAGGAAGCTATCGGAAACCAGCGATTTGGCATAATTACCTACGCGGCAGTATATGTGCCCTGGTGGCGAAATGATCAGTATTACAAAGACAACTGGAGGGGCACCTGGAGGTTAGACGGAGGCGGAGCCTTGATGAATCAGTCAATTCATATGATTGACATCCTGCTGTTGTTAATGGGGCCAGCAAATGAGGTAAAGGCCATTGGGGGAACGCTAGGGCATCAGATAGAGACTGAAGACGTCATGACAGCCGTGGTATCCTTCCAAAATGGGGCAACTGGCATGATCTACGGCACAACCGCCTCGTACCCGGGAGATTTCAGGCGTTTGGAAATCAGGGGTACTAAGGGAACTGTTGTACTGGTAGAAAACAGCTTCGAGAAGTGGGTATTCGAAAATGAAATGCCTGTAGATAAACAGATCCGTGAACAATTTGCTGAGATTGCCGGCGGTGGTGGAGTGTCGGACCCGGGAGCTATTGCTTATGAAAACCATACCAGGAACCTACAGGCTTTCCTCGATGCTATCGAAAAGCAGGAACCCTTCATTATCGACGGTGAGGAATCTAAGAAGGCTGTTGACCTAATCGTCAGGATTTATGAATCTGCTGGGATTGGGCCCTAGGTAAAAATTTGGCCTATTCTATGGATCGTCCACCAAGCCTTCAACGACTGCCTTTACCTCAAAGTAATCATTGCTCCAGCGCGGGTCATTGTGGGGTAGCCCATCTGGGTTATAAGAACCTCCTGGATGAATATATCTAATAACGCCGTCCCGATCAAGAATAAAACTGACGGAGGTAAACCCATTTCCACCCTTTTCAAACCAGTAATTGTTCAAATTTTCCCAGTTTTCGTCAATTGCAATTGGAAATTTGAAGTTCTTGGCCTCGCTAAACTCAGTTACCTGGTCGATCGACACCCTTCTTCCCATAGGTTTGGGGTGATACATGCCTATAACAACCAATCCTTTATCGGAGTAGGCGGCGTCAAACTCATTGAGGGAGGGAGCCGTGGCCTCACAGTACGGACAAGTTTCCAACCACCATCGAACCAGGATTACTTTCCCCTTTAGGCCCTCAAGGGATAGTGGTTTGGAATTAATCCATTCAAGATCTGACCATTCAGGAGCATGGGTGCCGATCATTTCCATCCACGGTTGTGGCTTAGTCTGGTAAGGTGTCATGGCCATATGGAATATGATTACTGTCCCCAACAGAGCAAGTATGCCCCAACGGACTTGGATTCTTGTCAGACTACTGGTTTTTGGCACCCATCCAAGGTAACCAATCCACCTTGAAACGTGAATTCGTTTCCAAGATTTCGAAAATTCAGATGTTAATTAGTTGCTCTTTTTTCAATTCTCATGCACATCCTTGATGGCTTCCAGATACTTCATCCTATTCACCATGTCTGGTTCGAGGTAACTAGCTTCGTTCCATTCATTCCAACAACAGTGAAATATTTCATCAAATCGCTTGGGTGAAACTCTTCCCGGATAAGGTAATTTTGCTTCCGCTCCACTATCGGCCCGCTGGATCTTCTTCAGATTATATCAGTACTAAAGCAAAGGTTCGGGCATTTTGGCGTTTACATTCTTGGGCCACTGGCTTAATCTTTCCTCACGGGTCTTGACCTGCGGTCCGGTGAGCAAATAGCACTAGTAGAATCTGCAAGGGCAATAACGGAACCTTCAGTCGATTTAAGTCGATACCTCAACACTACCATTTAGCATTCGATGAGCGCTTTGGTGTATTGGAAGTAGAGCTTTCAGTTTGGATGGGAAACTCCAAAGCAAGATTGACATCCGGACAACATATTGTGATCAAAAAAAAAGCGATCAAGTTCCAATTCACAACACGGCAGAATGAATGACGCAATTTCTCGCTGGAGTTATGCCTAGATAGAGATGCCGTTCAAACAGCTTTTAACCTTTTGATCCCTCTTTTATTTTTGCCCCCCAATATGCGTGAATTTCCACTGCATGACGCAAGTAATTGTCCCTGGCTGTAACGATAGGTTGCCTTCATTGGTTAAATCATAACTGGGGCGCACCGCTTAAGACCAACATTATCATGAACGATTTCAATATCAAAGATCCTTGTTGCCGGTGCTACCGTCAAGGGCTTTGGGCCCGCTGCGTCAAGAAGTCCTCCGGAGAGTTTTGCCACTGGAGCGTGCGGTGCGAAATGTGCCATCTTATCTATCCTGGCCATTACCCCGACGTGCCTTCTCTCAAAACACGTTTCTTGATCCTATCTTCCGTCCAAGAGGGTATTGCGAAAAAGGATACAGCTAATGGTGACTCCCTTATTTCTTAAGGGCCCTTAAATTGAAACCCCTCCTACATCGGGCGGAATAAGTACTAGGTTTCTCTGGTCCTTTTATATAGCGTGCAAATAGTGCACCTCAGGGAGCGCCAAAAATATTTTTCAGTGCTGATTTAATCCCCATTGATTTTCTGAGGTCTTTTATCATATCAACCCATTCATGGGAAATGATCTTAATAAAATTATGGCTATTTAAAGGTTTGGTGATTCCATATTCAGGGGGTTCTTCCTCCTTTTGGAAGGTTTTGAAAAGACGGTCCCAGATAATAAGGATCCCGGCAAAATTTTTATCAATGTATTTCTCATTTTTGCCATGATGCACCCTGTGATGTGAAGGTGTATTAAAAACCAGTTCGAGCCAGCCCATATTCCTGATTATCTCTGTATGCAAATAAAAATTATACAAGTAAATCATAGATTCCATCACCACAATGTGCAGTGGTTCAAATCCCATCAAGTATAATGGTGCATAAAACAAAAAACGATAAAAAAAATTGGTGAGAGGCACCCTGATTCCTGTAGTCAAATTGTACTTTTCAGAAGAATGATGAATTACATGTGATGCCCAAAAAAAGCGACAACGATGCCCCAGAAGATGAAAAACATATGCAATAAAATCTGAAAGGAAAAATAAACTCACCCAATAAATCAAGGGAAGTGATATATGAAATATTGCAAAGCCATGCAGATAATAATACACAAATAAAGTGATCCCCCGATAAAGTGCATTGATAAAAAGACTACTGAAGCCAATAAATATATTTAACGTGAGTTCGACAATAAGGAATGATTAAAGAGCGAGAAAGAGTTGACCGGTGTCCTGGTAGTTCAATTTGATTGAGGGCTTTTTTTCGCAAAAGTTGTAAGCGATTAAAGCCGAGAAAAGGTTGGTAAGGAAATTAGTTGGGCTCCTGTGCCTGGAGTGTTCAATCTGGAAGATGTTTTTAAGTTGATCAATGATAGTCTCACAAATAGCCCTTTTACGGAGCATTATAGCATCCATGATGGGGGTTAAGGATGAGGACTTCATATTGCGTTTGAGTTTGGTTATCAGATGGACTCCGCGGAAGAACAGATTTTTAAAAAGTTCCTTACTGATGTAGCCTTTATCACCAAAGAGCTTTCCGAATAATTTCTTAATAAACCGTTCAATTTTAAGAGGCTTTCTGTCATCCACATTGCCCGGTGTGAGCATAAAATCGATGATTTCACCCGTATCAGCAGTGATAAGATGGAGCTTAAACCCGTAGAACCATCCGATGGAACAATGGCCTCTTTTAGCTAACCCTTCAAATACTTTATGGTTATGGATCCGTCTGTTATGACAGACCCTTAACGGAGTGCTGTCTATAAAACTTATACCTGTACACTGTCCAGTCCCTTGTGTTTTCAGATAAATAGCCATTGGCAGAAGACTTCCACTACAAAGTTCTACCATTCGGTTATAGCTTACCACATCAGGAAAGAAGGAGCGCAAGTGGCCACAAACGTATGTGTTGTAAAAGGTCTTGAAATTTCGATATCCTGAGATCTGGAACAAGACCTGTATAGTCATTACTTCGGATAAAGAAAGCTTACCAGGTTTGTTGCGCTTTTTACTTCCCAGCAATCTTTTTTCCAATTTTGGGACAAAATCCAGACAAAAATCGTCAATGGAACAAAAAATTTCAGTAATTTTAGTAGCAGTTAACATAGGTAGAAATATTAGTTATTTTGTTGATTGTCAATGACTTAATATACTAATTTTCTGCCTTTTTTCTATCAATAAACTACTCTATTTTATATCGAACTCACGTTATTTACCCAGGTATCTTTAAACTGATACAGTTTTAGCGCACTAATAGCAGAAATAATGGCTTCTAAAATTATAAGAGCGGAAAAAGTAAAAAATATAATGGTTTGAGTGGTTTGATCCATAATCCAGTTTCGTGTTTAACAATTGACGTCTTTATTCATAGGTCATTATGTCTTGAAAAAATGTCTTAAATAACCTAATGCTACTTTCTTTATTGACACTCCATTATTTATTCATCAAATAGCTCCGTTGGATCAATACTGTTATTCCTCAGCAGCCGAAAATGCGTAAGCAATGCACTGCCGAGCGCGAGGGATTTATAATTCAACCGATACTTCTTGTCCATTTCACAGATCATCCGGGTTATACTTGCATAATGGCCATGCGAAACGTTTGGAAAGAGGTGATGGGCTACATGATGATTAAAGCCGCCTAACAAATAAGTGAGTACCCGGCTGTTGGTGGCAAAATCTGTTGTAGTGATTAACTGGTGCTCCTGCCAGCTATGCGGAATATTGCTGTTATCTCCCGCTTTCATGAACACCGCATCTTCACCCACGTGAGCGCTTACCAATGCAATAGTGGCAATGATGCTTCCTGTCAAATGCATGACGATGAATCCCGATAATACCCAGTACCAGGCCAGGGGAATGATAAGCATCGGGATGAAAAGCAAATGAGAAAGGTTCAGGAACTTGAAGAAAATAAACCTGGGAACATTCTTCTTCCGGGGATCACCGTGCTGATTCATTAATCCGTTTTTGTTGAACAGGTCATAGAAATCCCGGTAATAGCTGACATGAATAGTATAAAACAGGTAGAGAAACGGCATATAAATATGCTGATAGCGGTGAAACTTTCTATATACGGCATTGGGAAGAATGCGAACAACCTTTGTTTGACGGATGTCCATGTCCCAATCCTGGATATTGGAATAGGAATGATGAAAGTTGATATGACGTGTTTTCCAGATCGTGTGATCGTCTCCCAAAAAGTCAAAGACAAATAAGAAGAGTCGGTTGAGCTTTAAGGAACGAAAGAAAGTGTTATGTGCTAAGTCATGGGCTGTATTGAGAAACAAGATGATCAGGCAAATGCCGAGGAGCATATACCAGCCAAACATGGCCCACAACTGGGATGGGAAAAACAATAGTCCGCCATAGGCAAGCAGGTAACATAATACCATCATGCCGGCTTTCACATGCATGTTGCTCCTTATCCTCCTGTCATTATTTTTCACCCATTGTCGAACCTGCTGTTTTAATTCACCAATCCACGGCGCTTTGTTTTGAGGTTTGAATTTGGGATAAGATCTTGTTGATTCCATGATAAACGTTTATTAGAGCTTAATTAATTTTTCAAATAGTAAATGTTGAACCATCAATGTGGCAGCGTTCATTGTAATTAAAAGTACGGGACTGGTGGCCCGGTGAGTAATTGAATATCGCCTTACAGTTAAGGGATTTTGCAATTTTTGCAACTCAACCAGAAAGGAGGGAAGGATCGGTAAATCGTTAAGGATTATTGCGAATCAAACCGATTGGATGGGAGTTAATGCAAATCTTGATATGAAGAAACGGGCGATTTTTGGAAAAATCGAGAATATCTTTTCAATGAACGCCTCCATCATAGTTGGCATTGGGACAAGATTAAAAGAGAAGGTTACTTGGAAATTATGGAGGTACAGAATGTATTTGCGGCGGGTGCTTATCAGAATGAACCAGTTTAAAACCGACCAGGCACCGGGTTAAACTCCGATTGACCGGGGAGGGGCTTAAAAACGGGGTAGATCTTAAGGCCCTTATGAGGCTGCAGCACTATAAGGAGGACAAAAAACAGGAGGACATTTGTGAGAAACACAAGCTGGTTTGGAGCTAAAACTATGCCCAACCTTTTTTGTAAGACTCAGTTCTGTTTCAAGCCTCTTCTGCAAAATCTGAAAACGCTCAAAAACCAGTGGCGGAAGTCAGTTAGGGTTATTGTGAGGGCTTTGCTAGGCTGAAGCATGACATTCCGGAAGCCGTAAGCAATTTTGTTAATCTTGAGCCAACTCTTGTGCAGTTGCTATGCGTACCGGGACAGCATGAACTCGGAGGCAACCTGTTTTCAACAGGTACTTGTTTTGCCAGCCAACCTAACGAATTTGACCAAGGGCGTTCATGCAAAAGAAATCAAGTGCGATCGGAGAGAGAGGCGATGAGTATTTTGAGATGATCAAGGTGCCCAAGGAGAAGAAGAAATAATCCCCCCCGTCCCCTTTTCCAAGGTGGGGAAAAGAGGAACCGCGTCATCTTGCCAAAATGGAAGAAAGGTGCTTGCTAAAGTATGGCGAGCGTCTCCTGTCGTGGAGGCATCAATCCATCGCTGCCCGTTTCAAATTCTGTACGTTTCGCCTCATTGCCGACATAAAATCTCCTTCACCTGGCTTATTACCACAAGGCTCGAAAACCACGATGATAACTTCACTTTCCTCCAGCCACACCCTTAGTTCGGGCAGAGGTTCCGCCTCCCACAACATAACAGGGTTAGGAAAGTCAGCCAATTTGCCCTGGAAAGAATCTAAAACCTCAGGTTCAGGCATTTGATCGGGCTCCCAATGCTCACTGCTGATCTTAAAATCGTATCGATTGGCTAGATACTGGTATACCGGATGAGAAGCTAGCAGGGTTCGGCCTTTGAGCTTAGAGGCTATTTCACCCATCTCTTGGTCCAAAGTCTCTAATTCAGAGCTAATGGATTGGAAATTGGCCACTAACGTCTCTTCTTGCTCAGGCAGAGCCTCCAGCAAGGCGGTTTGGATGGCTTCAGCCTGTATGGCGGCTAATTTGAAATCAAGCCATACCGTGAATGCTAACTCGCCGTGGGAATGCTCCCCCTCGGGGCCATGGGAGTGACTGACTCCCCTTCCTTCTTGGAGAAGGTCCCCACCGAATGGAGAAGATGTATTGATGATCTTGGATTGAGGCAAACTCACTTGTTTCATCCATTTGGCGTAGCCGGCCCCATTGTCCAAAATCAAATCAGCTTGCTGGAAAAGCTGCACGGCCTCTGCCTCCGGTTTCCAGAATGCCGGATCGATGTCAGAGGGTAGTGGGAATTCGGCCCGGATCAAATCTCCTCCGATTTCTTGCGCAAAAAAATGCAATGGGTAATTGACCGATATAATCAACGGCTCATCAAATTCCTTTTCCTGGGTTGCCTTCTTTTCAGATGTGCATGCAGCAAGGAGAAATACCAAAAGAATAAAATAGACCTTATTCATAATAGCTACAATATGAAGTATCGAATAAATTCCTCTACAAAAAAACCGGTTATATAATATAAAACAAATGCCGTAAGCAAACTCATGCCCAGGATGGATAGCAGCTCGAATCCAAGGATCTCTATAACCTTGGATCGGCTGGATCCAAGAGTTAGCATGGTATAAATTTCCTGTTGTCTTAACCTTAGCGATAGGGCCACAATTAGTCCCAGGATCAGTAGGGTAGCCACCGCTACCAGAACAAAAGCGGTATTGAACAACTCCTTTATTTTGAAAATGCTTAGCAGAAGATTTTCTACCACCCGGGTTGGCACTACCGCCTAGTGCGGAAGCTGGTTGGATTCGAACCTGCCTCTAAGGATTGTTTCGGACTTTTCATCTTTGGGAAAGAACAGAACCGAACCAATGGGAAAGGATGACTGCGACCCATGAAAGTGAAAGCTTTCCCGGTTGCTCTGGGTGATTTCGTTGTACATAAAGAGCTTAGCTGAAGCGCTGACGGTTGAATCACCCCTTTCGAGGATCAAAGTGGGGTCTTTTATTTCGGCCAGGTCTTGATGGCCGTGACCCAGCCCCATGATAACCCAAGTGGTCTTGAGGTCGGTGAAAATGGCTCCGTCATCAGGTGTGTCGGTAGGGCTGTTTATTCCGGTGATGGTCATCTTTAACGGATAAACCCCGGCTAGGTCGAAAAAATTTTCAGGTGAGGAAATGATACTGTCACGTACCCCCAGGTTTAACCGGTCAGCCACGGTATTGCCAATAACGCATTCCCCCATGAACGCAAACTGACGACCCTCAGCCAGTTGAAGATTTCGCTGCTCGAAGTATTCCAGGGTCGTTCCCACAATCGGAAATCCGCGGGCCTGATAACCAGTGAGAATCGGAACAGCCGTCCCAAAGTCGGTTTGCTGGAGGATCTCAACCATTTCCATGGTAACGTTCTCAATCTTTTCTGCCTGGAAATAAAGTGAGTTGATGACCAGATCAGTAGAACTACCGCGGGCGCCAATAATTACGGGGGTTGCATTTGCCCGGCTCAACATCTGCCGTTCACTTTCATCGATCAATTTTCGAAGGCCGTTTGGGAGGAAAATAATCAGCCCGATCGAAACCAACAGGACCAGGGTCCGAATTCGATAGAACAACAGGTACTTTAATGCCAGGTAAAAACTAGCCTTCATCGTCGGATGAGTGGAAAGTCGAGAAATCAAGAATTCTTTCATAGCCTGACAGCAGATTGTGGTCATGGGTAACGACCAGGATAGAGGCATTCTGCTGTGATGAATAGTCAAGCAATATTTCCATAATATGTTGCTTGTTGGCTGGATCCAAATTGCCAGTTGGTTCGTCGGCCAGGATGATAGAAGGGCTGTTAACCAGGGCCCGGCAAATGGCGACCCGCTGTCGCTCGCCATGGGATAGCCGTGATGGATAGCGGTTGCTTTTATCGCCTATTCGAAGCGATTCCAACAATTGACGAGCATTTCGCTTGCCATCCTGAGTTAGCTCAAGATGACTATTAATTCGAAAAGGGAATAGGACATTGTCCGGAACATCCAAATACTCTACCAAACGGAAATCCTGAAATACGAATCCAATGTTTTTGATCCGGAAATTCCTCCGCTGACTGTCCGACAGTCGCCCGACAATTTGATCGTTAACTTTCAATTCTCCAGACAAAGGAAGCAGAATTCCAGCTATGAGGTTCAAGAGGGTAGTTTTACCAAATCCACTAGGTCCGATAATTCCAATCCTTTCACCCTGTTGGACGCTCAATTCGGGAATTTCCAACTGGAACGTTGAACCCGGATAGGTATAACGCAGATTCTGGATGTTAATCATTGGTTGTTTTCATAATGCATTTAGCAACTGTTCCGGATATGATATCCGGAACAGGATTAGCCATGGAATTAATTCCACAGCTATAATCTTGATTCTTCAATAATATCCAATGTCGACAATTTCCAAACTCCATCAACTGGAATGACCCTGACAATCGCTTGGTATTGGTTTGTTCGGTAGTGAAGGTGGCCCCAATGGCTCACCGATCCTTTTACTTGCCTTTGACAAAGATAGGCTTGTTGGTCCCCGGACGATTCAGCATTCTGAACATCCATAAGATTTACGTCCGTAATTCTGGCTTGTATTCCACCCTGGTTTTAGAGTTCCATGCCCTTCTTGGTCTGAAGGTACACTTCGGTTAGTAAGTCGCCATGGTTGCTGATAGCGAATTTATCGTGCACGTCACTTTAACCCCAATAAGCCAATAGAAGTAATTCTTCAAATGAACATGGGTGATCTCATTCCACAGGTAATTGGCATATCCGGAATAGCCGTTTACAAATATCTCCCAATACTCCATATTAAATTAATCTAACATTTCAGTTGAACAGGCAATTCAGCATAAGCTCCTTTCAGTCCACCTGCTCTCATAATTTGACCCATTCTTCGTTCCTGACCCCTGTGCAAAATTATCTGAACAACAAGAATTCCCTTAATCTTCAAGCTCATACCATTCAATATTCTCCAGTTTTGCTCGCCTTCCTTTGTTCTCGGGAGCATAATACCGAGCCAGGTAGTTTAGGATCACATCTTGATTCGGTCCCAGGTCCCAGAGGTTTTGGTTCTCCTGCATCCATTGAATCATGCTCTCCCAACCTTCTCGACTGGCTCTATTTTGAGTAATCAGCTTGGAAGAGTGACATGCCGTGCAATTGGCAATTACTACTTCCAGGCCATTACCAAACTTAAAACCCGTAGCCGTGTGGATTCCGTCTACTATTTCGCCGATTCCTCTGACCGGCAAAGGTTCGGTAGCGACGGTATCGGCTTTCTGCATTTCGGTCGTTGGAGCGGAAATATGTCCATTGGCATCAAAAATCCTGAGATAAACTAAAGAACCAGCAAGCACTATCAGGATGACCACCACTCCGCCTAAAATAGCTGGAAGACCTTTGGTAGAATCAAATAGATTTTGCCAGTTCATGCCATCAAGTAACTTTTATTGCGATTCGATGACAGGCGTTATTTAAATAACCCCTCGGATTCCAACCGGGTACTACCATTGGCTGCATCTTGCCCTGACTATCAGTAGCCCTGGCCCAAACCTCATAATATCCTGCCCTGGGAAATTTCACATTTGTGTTCCAGTTCTGCCAGGCGAGCTTGTTCTTGGGAAGATTTAGCTGGCATTCCAACCAGGAGGCCCCGAAGTCAATCGAACAGTGCATTTGAGTGACTTCAAGGTCACCCGCCCAGGCATGGCCTCTGATTTCCAATGGACTGCCTTCCTGGATCATCGCTCCGGTCTTTGGATAGGTTACCAAAGATTTCACCGGCATCGATTCGATTATGCACATATCCTCATCGGGAACAATTGATCCGGGGGCAACCGTTTGGCAGGGAACCCGATAGGATTGTCCGCCCATTTTGGGTCCATCATGCTCTTTGTCGCGGACCACAATCTTGTATAACCATTTCCCACAAGTGGACGCAGGCCAACCTCCAAACACCAGACGCAGCGGATATCCATTCATTACCGGTAAATCTTTTCCATTGACCGCCCAAGCGATTAAGGATTCTTGCTCCAGAGCCTTTTTCAGTGGCACTCCCCGGGAGATCACCACTTTATCAGGATTGCCGCTTAAATGTCTATCACGGCCATAATAGCCCAGGTAAACGGCGTCCTCCCTGATTCCTGTGTCCTCCAACACATCCTTTAGGCGTACGCCAGTCCATTCAGGACACCCCACGGCACCGGTTGTCCATTGATTTCCCTTAGCCGGTGGATTGTGTTCGCTCCTACCATTGCCTCCGCATTCAATGGTGAGTTGGTGGGTATAATTGGGGAACTTTGATTTCAGATCAGCCAATCGGTACGTCTTCCTGCTAACAACTGATTCGCCTTCAACTTCCAAAGTCCAGTTTTCAGGATCAATATGTCGAGGGACCAGACCATTGTTCCGAATGAAGAGTCGGTCAGCCGGAGTGGGGTCAGGATCGAGTAAATGTGGTGGAGTCTCCACGTTCCAGGGTCGGTCATTAAGGACCGTCAAATCCTGATGCTTGCCATCTAAAGCTAACGGGTCATCGAGTGGCATGAGGCCTAAGGGAACCACGCCATGAGAAAGATTCCGGCCAAAGACTATTTCTGCTCCTAATGCCAGGCTTAAAGCCGAAAGTCCGCCGGCACGCAGAAAATCTCTTCGATCAAAACTTAGTTTGTTTTTTAAAACAGTCATGGAAAAACTTATTAATAAAAATAACTCATTCAAAAATATTAACATATTTTCTATCATTCGGGAAAAGGGTCCCCAATGCATTGGGGAGGTAGGGATCAGTCTTCGTTGACGGAATCGTGTAATCCAGCTTTCAACGGTTTTGAACTTGGACAGAGCACTATTGGGGTGTTGGGTGGTAATGGCTAATCAAAATACGATAATAAGTCCTAGTTCCTAGACCCAACGGTGGACTGCGCCTGCCCTACTCCGCACAACATGCCGGTCAAAGTACAGCCCTAGTCCAACAATAACCACCAAAAATACATATCTCATTGTATTCAAATGTTGAAACGTACGGCCGAGTTCTCGTATAGGACGGGCACCGATCTCCGATTGTTTTGTCGTAACTCTCGACTATTTCGCGTCTGCTTTGTGGTTCGCAAGCGCCTCGTAGGTGCGGAGATAGCGGTCGTAGATTCGCAATGACTTCAGTTGACCGTTAAGCTTCGGGGCGATTTTCAAGCTGTTGCCGCCGGTAACATCCGTGATTTCCCGATCATTGGCGCCCCACCATTTGGCGAAACCGCGGATCGTGTCGCGCGATCCTTGCTTCTTGGGCGTGATGCCCTTTGTGAGTCGCGACCAGCCAAACGGTCGGTATCGACCGCCATCACAGAGCTGGTCATCGACTGCTACGGAGATAATCTTCGCCAAGCCGTCGACGATAAACGTGAGGCTATGCTCCTTGCCGGCTGTCAAGAGTCCCGGGTCGCAGTCCCAGCGAGATCGGTTCTTGCCGTCTGAAATTTCGATCTGCACGGTTTTCTTATCGGTAGTGGTTAGTGCGATACCCTTACCGTCGGCGTCACGTGAATCGAGCAGCAACTGGCCAGAGTCAAGGTTATCGAACCGGACCGATAGATTAATACTTAAACCGCCTTGCTTCAGGCTTGGCAGATGGGGCATCGGCAGTTCGGCACCTGCCGTCGGCATCTTCCGATCCAGAACCAGGCCTTTCTTCACTACCGAGTTGTTAGTCGCTTGACTCCAAATCCCCTCCAGAAATTCCGCGGGAATCTCGTGGATGCGCGGATCGTGTTTGTTCGTTTCGGTAACCCAGTAGCGGCCATTGATCTCGAGGAAGTCCGGGTAGCTGGATCCCAGACGCTGACCGCCCGAAGCCAACGACCGATAGCTCTCGTAGAGGAGTAATTCTGGCTGCGACCAATAGATCTTCCCGGTCTTTTCGATGCCGCCAGCGACCCACACCGGGTTACGCAACGGATGGTCCGGGTTTCTGGCTCCGTAGGAGTCGGTGGCCCCGTTGTTGTTGTGGAACCAGAATAGGTATCGACCTTTGCTGTCGCGCCAAACGCGTGGACAAGCTCGTGGCGTCTTCATAATGCGATCACCGCCGGGCGTGTACGTTGCCGGTGTCGGTTCGGACCACGTGCGTCCGCCGTCGCTGGAATACGTATCGAGTGCAAAGCCGAGTTTCGTCCGGCAGATAGCGTAGATCCCCCCGTTTTTCGACAGCGGTTCAGAATTCCATTCCGTCTGGATTTCGGTTCCATCGCCACGATACTTTGGACTGTAGATCCCTTCGCCACCTTCCGGATAGGTGGTCCAGCGGACCTTCTCCGGGTCGGCTTCCGTCAGCAAGTTGTCGCTCTTGACGAGCCACCCTTCACTATCGATGTAGCGAAACATATTGAACCCGCGAAATTTCGTGTACAGGAAAAAGACATTTTCCTCGCCGTCAACGGACGGAGGATCAATGCACCAGCCCCAGTGCATCGGCTCAGGTAGCGGGTTATCGTTCTCGTGGTCGATTCGTCCGCGTCGGATCGGTACACGATAACGTTTTTTCGACCACGTTTTGCCGTAGTCGTCGGAATATCGAAAGCAGTAGGTACAAGCGGTTGATTTGGCGTATTCATTTTGATCCTTCGAGAGACCGATTGATGCCGCGTCCTCATTCTTTACGCCGGAAACGTTATAAAAAACATAAACACGTCCCGAAGGTGTTGTGAAGGGAATGGCCCAGGAGGTTTTCGGGTCGACCACCGCCGGTTCGAGATAGACCAACGGCGACCACGTCTTGCCCTTATCGGAACTAATCGAAAATCCGACATGTTGACGGCCAGCGTTTTCGCCCCCTGGTCCGGTAGTTACCGTACAGAGCCAATTACCGTTTTTCATCTCCACGATATACGGCTGTTCAGCATAATTATTGCTTGGAATGACCCTCCCGTTGTACAGATCCCGCCAATCGGCGTCGTCCAATACGTTGCCGACCATTAGTAAGATCAAGAAAGACAAGAACGATGTGGCAGTGTCGTGCATGTTCAGGTTGTGACTTTCGTTGTAGTTACTGATAACAGATAGAGCATAGAAATCTGATTAAGAATAGGAATCTGCTTTTCACTATATTACGGAACAAAAAATCCTCTAGATCAAACGGCAACTCCGAACCATCATACAGATGCCCTATGACACATTACCCACTACAGAAACTAGAGGCGATAAAATGAATCCAATAATGGGCTTTCTAAAGTTCATAATTATTTCTGCACAACGTTCGAAATAACGAATCCGCTACCCATTAATATTAAGATTCAAAATTATCATACTCTGTAACATTGGCAAACCTGAAAAGTAGAATTTAAGGATTTCGTTCCTTAGATCTCTTCTATTTTGGCCCTACAAACAATCAAAGGACTATAATCCTCTCCTCTTGAGATTACCTGGAGTGAAGCGCTTGCCTTTACCTATTTATGCACTACCGACCGTTATAAAGGACCCGGAATTGGTGCAAGTTAATAAGGCCGATTATCAGATACTGTGGAATAATCCAGAATTTCGAAAAAGACTACCCAACCAGCAGTTGATGGACCTTCAAGATTGGCTGTATTCTGAGGTTTGTATCGGAGGACCGATAAATACAAATGGTGATGAAAGGGATCCCAGGATCTATACAATAAAGGACTTGATATTTGAAGCTGCAAGCACCATTGGGACAGCCCATTTTGATGTTGACATTCCATCTCAGTTGGACTATGCCATGCTGGTTTATGCGGACCAGAACGGGCCCCGGGGGTAGCGATTAATTTTGCTACCCTTTTCTTCTTCGAAAACTCCTAAAAGTTGAGGCATCTCGTGCCTAAGGATCGGATAGATAATCTTCCAGGTGGATATTTTGCAAGATGGCTACTGGAAGGAAAAGCATCATGTGGGCGTGCAGCATATAACATGCGCCTCAAACGCTATGCCTGGTAATGGTCTTAGTTGGTCTCGTTTGTTTTGGTTATTTTAGTTGTTGGCGGTTAAGTTGGTGCCAATCGGAACGGCACAGCGTTTGGCCGCTGACGGTTATGGGTAATATTTTGGCTTTCCAGTGGTACGAAAGAAAGATCAAGCAGTTGAAATAAACGCTGATCTATCGCTTCATGTAGCAGATGGCTACTACCAGATTGGTCACTGGACAGCGCGTGCCATTCACGTGGTGGAAGCCAATTATTCTACGCCCCAATGGATTGAAAGTAGAGAAGGGGGACTGGCGCTGTAATGATTGGGAATGTCCCGGGGGCGATGATTCAAATTGGCATCCATACCATTGATACCTTACAATATCTTCTGGGGCCCATCAGTCGGGTTTTCAGTTGGCATGGGAGTGGGGGACTCAAAGTGAATATGACTGGCGTCACCTCCACGCTCGTGTTTTTCGAGTCAGGTCTGAACCGGAATTCCTTACACATCAAAACCACCAACACTAACATCTAAACAACAAACTAAGGTATAAGGAACTTGCTTACAAACCTGCCTTTCTCACCGCAGGCTATTAGCAGGTAGATCCCCTTGGAACCAAACATAGAGATTGGAATCTGGATGGTGTGGGACTCACCAGGAATGGTGATAGACTGCAATTTCATTAACTGGCCCACAGGATTCAAAAAGCTAAACTCAACAACTTCGCCTTCAAGCCCTTGTAAGGTCAAAAATAAATTGGGACCGGACACGGGATTCGGATAGAGGTTTATTCTAGAAGCATCCAGGTTGTTATCAATACCTACAACCCAAGAGTAGTCAAAAGTGCCATCAAAATCAGTTTGCTTAAGTCGATAAAATGATCTTCCTATTAAAGGTTCTCTATCAAAGGCTTCATATCCCAAAAGAACATCACTATTCCCGGCGCCTTCTACCTTAAAGAGACCTTCAAACGAAAGTCCGTTTCGAGATCTTTCAAGAGTGAAAAAGTGGTTGTTGGTTTCTGTGACGGTCGTCCATTTCAATAAAACGATTCCTTCGGTGAGCACGGCGTAAAAATTCAATAATTCAATAGGTAAGGGAGAACCAGCAGCGTCCACAGAGGCTATATAAAAGCTATTTGACAGGTTTGCTTGAGTTAATGCTGTTCTATTGACCTGTGGATTAGTGGTAGTTCCTGCATTTACTCCTGGTGATCCAACTACGCTACCAAAAAGAGTTAAACGTAGGTCAGCTACATCGCCAACTGTGCCAAACCCCGTTCCTTCTCCCCGTAAATTATAGGTACCGCCTGCCAACCCTCCCCCTGTTACTAAGGTCCAAAAGCCATCGTTCCTAACCACCACGGTTACATCATCAGCAAAGGATACACTAGATGCATTTGGGTCACTGGTAACCGACACGTTAATTGTTCCTCCCGTAGTTGGCGGTGTGGCGGGGCAGGAAACATAAATGGGCTGGAAATCAGACCCTGAATTTCCCATGGGGAACAAGCCTGCCACGGCTCCGTTTGCAATGACAACCGTATTAAAATATCGGGTAAAATTTCCATCGAACATCCAGCCATCAGCCAAGGTGCCTCCGTGTGATAGTGTTCCCGGAGTTGCTGCTGCTGTCCCCAGCACAAGGGTACGCCCTGCAAGAATAATATTGCCCTGTGACATTGTCAGGGTGTTTTTTGCAACGGGATTTACCAATAAATAAAGCTGAGGTGAAGTTGCACAAGTATTGTTGATTGTAAGATTGTAAAAATCGGTTGTATTCGTTCCTCTTATCGTTTGTGTTACAGTTGTACCAACAAATTCGACTAACCCGGTGTTTGCAACAAAAACGGTATTTGCCGAGTTGTTTGTCCAATCTCCAGTGAGTGTAATTGTTCCTGCATTGTCTATAGTTCCCAAACTCACGTTGGTTTGATTGGTAAATCCACCCTCTATCGTAGCCGTAAGTCCTACTTCCAGGGTTAATGCGAGCCCATCATTAGTGACTAAAGGCGAGCCGGCGGGGCTGGAGGAATGAAAGTAAGGGGAGAACTAGTAGCGTCAACAGAGGATATGTAAAAATCATTTGAGAGGTTTGCAAGGGTCAATCCTGTTCTATTGACCTGCGGATTGATCGTAGTTCCTGCATTGACTCCAGGTGAACCAACTACACCTCCGGCAAGAGTTAAGCGTAAGTCGGCAACGTCGCCAATTGTCCCAATTTCTGTTCCTTCGGCCCGTAAATTATAAGTACCTCCAGCCAGTCCTCCACCTGGTGCAGAAGTCCAAAAGCTATTATGTCTGCGAACAACGGTCACATCATCAGCAAAGGAAACTGTAGATACACTTGTCGCATTACTGTGGGAAACTGTTATGGTTCCTCCCGTTGTTGGAGCTGTGCTGGGGCAGGAAACATAAAAAGGCCGGAAATCGGTTCCAGTATTTCCCATTGGAAATAAGCCCGCAACGGCTCCGTTTGCAATGGTAGCCGCATCAAAATATCGTATAAAATTTCCTGCATACATCCAACCGTCAGCCGATGTACCTCCGTGTGATAACGTACCGGGAGTAGCTGCTGCTGTTCCCAGTGTGAGGGTACGTCCGGCAAGAATAATATTCCCCTGTGTCATTGTCAGGGTATTTTTTGCAATGGGATCTACCAATAAATAAATCTGAGGTGATGTGGCATAAGTATTGTTGACAGTAAGATTGTAGAACTCTGTTGAATTGGTTCCTCTTATGGTTTGTGTCGCCGTCGATCCAATAAATTCCACCAATCCGGTGTTTGTACTAAATACGGTATTAGCTGAATTGTTAGTCCAATCCCCGGTAGTTGTGATCGTTCCTGCATTATCAATAGTACCCAAACTAACATTGGTTTGATTGGTAAATCCACCCTCCATGGTAGCCGTGAGCGCTGCTTCCAAGGTTAATGCGAGTCCATCATTGGTAACCAGGGAGGAGCTGGCCGCGGGTGGAGAGAGGAAAAGCGGGGAATTAGCAGCGTCAACCGAACCGATGTAAAAATTATTCGAGAGGTTTGCCAGGGTTAATCCTGTTCTGTTGACCTCTGGATTGCTGGTAGTTCCGGCATTGACCCCAGGTGATCCAACCACGCTGCTCACAAGGGTTAAACGGAGATCAGCCACTGCACCAATCACTCCAAATCCTGTTCCTTCGCCCCGTAGATTATAGGTTCCACCTGCCAAACCTCCACCTGCCGCAGAAGTCCAATAACTATCTTGTCTTTGAACCACAGTAACATCATCAGCAATAGAAACAGTGGTTGCACTTGTAAAACTAGTGTGGGATAATGTTATGGTGCCTCCCGTAGTTGGTGCTGTGGCGGGGCAGGAAACAAAAAAAGGTCGGTAATCCGTTCCTGAATTTCCCATGGGGAACAAACCTGCAGCGGCCCCGTCTGCAATGGTAACCGTATTAAAATACCTTGTGAAAGTTCCACCATACATCCAGCCATTTGTCGATGCACCTCCGTGGGATAAGGTCCCGGGAGAAGCTGCGGCAGTCCCCAGCGTGAACGTAAGACCTGTAAGATTGATATTACCTTGCATCATTGTCAAGGTATTTTTTACCGTGGTGCCAATGGACAAACCCAACTGCGGAGAAGTGGCGAAAGTATTATTGACGGTGAGATTGTAAAATTCTGTTTCGTACTGCCTCCAATTGTCTGGGATCCGGTTGTGCCAATAAATTGCACCAAACCGGTGTTGGTGGTAAAGACCGTATTAGCTGAATTATTTGTCCAATCTCCGGTAAGTGTAATGGTTCCAGCATTATCAACAGTACCCGTACTTCCATTGGTTTGGTTGGTAAATCCCCCACCTTGTATGGTCGCAGTAAGTCCTGCCTCAATCGTTAATGCCAAGCCATCATTGGTAACCAAATTCTGGGCATTGGCCTTTATGGTTGCACCCAATAAGAGAAGTACTATGGCACCCGATTTGTACATCCCTTTATTGCTAACTTGTTGTTGAAGTCTACCAGTAGAAGAAAAATTGTAGAGCTAATTAAAATTTCACAATGGTTAAGGTTCGTTGATACATTGTCCCAGTCCCTCCGTCGACTCTCCATCTTGCCTCAATTGCCTGCCCACCGCCAACACTAGCTGCAAAATGTTGCGTGGCCATTGGTGAGGCAGTATTTGCGATTGAGCCTTCAGTGAACCATCTTCTTTCAGTATGAGCAATCTGAACACCGTTCACCCATATGGAAATATAGGTATTGTTACCTGTCGCGTTGTTTTCCGTGGATGTGCTAAACATCACTAAATAATCACCTGCTCCTGGGGTAATTGTCATTCCAGTCGCAAGAACATCTGAGGTACTTGTTGTGGTAATTGTTCCTGTTGCCGATACTTCCGTCGTTGTCGGAATAAGACCAAGTTGGGTCCAAACAGGTGATCCCGGTGTTCCGGAATTGTAATAAAACCCAGCGGTTCCATCTGTTTGATAAATTAAAAGCGACGTTGCTGGAGATGTTATTGCATCTCGTTGGGCCTGTGTCATTCGTGGAACCAACATTCCGCGGTCGGTGGCTGTTAAATCCAAAATAGACGAAGCATCAGGAGAGGAATTATTCAGTCCAAGTGCTTGAGCAAAGGAAGGTGAATAGCTAAATGATAGTAGAAGACTCACTACTACTACCAGCATGGGCATTTGATGATTCATTTTTATTTTTTTATATATAGAATAGTTTTTGCAATAAGTTCAATTGTAAGCAGTCTTCTATGCATGCCTCGCAAAAATAAGGATTTGTTTCAAATTCTTGAAGGGGCTTTCACATAGTTGTAATGAAGAAAGTAACTTTGGCGGTTCTCTAAAACTAATGGCATATTTTTGTTTGGCTCAATCCTGACTTTCCGAAAATAGGAAGGGGGATAATTATCCTTTAGATGATCAACAAAATTAGTCACCAAGAATCCCAATACCACAAACCAGTAAAGATAATTTAGTAAACGATCTATTAACTTCATCAAGCTGCAAAAGGTGGGTTTACAGGAATGAATACTGGAGATTACCTTCCGGTAACCAATAGTTTGCCCCCTTTCCTCATAATGAATTCGATGAATGACATCGAATTTTAGATAAGTGACGACCTGCCGAGGTTAAAATTTGAAGAAGAACTTTAGCAACCAGAAATTTCCCCAAATCCCAGTGCTGCTCAAGGCGCTGCAAAAACTCGTCTATTGAGTATGTATCGGCCTCGACTAGGTCGAGATTGAATTTCTCGATTTGAGGCATCGTAAATCCGATGTCCTTGTATTGCGGTAGATTGGTACTGCGTACAAAAGCCGGGTCAGACTGCTGGATGATCTCCTTCCTTATTTGCCACCCACTAGGGTAGAAATAATCCATACTTGCACCAGCCCCAAAGACAAAGGCGGTTGGGTTCATCCCGGAGCTGAAGCTGTTAAAAGCACAATTGTTTCCACTTCTGTTTTACCCAAAAGAAAATGAGTTAAGCACTTTTTTATTAACTCCTTGACCATTCAGGGAACGTATTTGCTGCTATTTGAACCTTCCAAATTCAAAATCACCATGTATGGAGTAAGGGAACGTAGTATTTGTGTTTACCCAAAACCTCCCCTCCTCAGTTGGTTAGAGTGCTAGGACCGGGCAAGATCGGTATGCCCCAAATTCTTTTCGGGGGCCACCTGATCCCTGACCAAGATCTTGAGTTCCGTTATCTCGGGAAACCTACTTTCCTTTTTCCGGGAAAAAAGAATATGACCATCCAGGAAGATATTATAAACACCACCCTCCTGATTGGGTTTGAGGGCTATTTGTCCTAATTCTTCCTCGAACGTGGTCAATAACTCCTGGGCCATCCAGACAGCCCGGGCCAGCCAGTGGCTGCGGGAGCAATACTCGATTGCTATAGTCGGCTTTTTCATATTGTGAGGATCTAAATATCGGTCTGATCGATAAGTTAATACTCTCTCGGTGAATTCAATTGGTAAGGCAATCAGACGTTGACCATGAGTCGATCGAAAAATGCTAATGCAGGGGCCTCAAACGGCCTCAGAAAGGTTCTCATTTACGCTTGTACTCCTCCAATCATCCAGGATAAGGTCATTGGGGGTCTTCAACGGCCATTGGGAATTAAATCAAGGTCCGGAAGGGCCTCATTTTTACTTGATTTTGCCATTATAAAGCGCCGCACTTGGATTGTCCCTTCCATTTTGGAATACACTTTCTATTTAGGGCGTTTGGGCGTATCTTGAGACTGATATTTAGTAAGTAAGTTTCTAAGCTCTTGAGCCTTTTTAGGTTCTTTGTCTATAAGATTATAGGATTCGAAAGGATCGTCATGGAGATTATATAGCTGCCCCTTTGATGAGGGATCCGGTGGCGTTCCTCCATTGTTGTGCACACCTCTCCCACTGTCACCCGAACCATCAGACTCAATGATCAACTTCCAATTCTCTTGCCTGATAGCAAACACGCCCATCGCAGAATGATTGATCAAATCTTTTCTTGCTCTTTCGTTGGATTTGCCAGTCAACTCAGGATAAAAACTCTGGCTGTCTTCGGCAGCATTGGATGGCAAAGGAATATCAGTTGCCTGGGCGACAGTTGCCATTACATCCTGTAGGCCAATCAATTGATTGCTTATTCTGCCGGCGGGTATCGCCTGGGGCCAACTTACGATTAAAGGTACCCGGTGTCCCCCCTCCCATATGCCGCCTTTGAATCCTCGCAAGTTTCCGCAAGATTTATGTCCGTAGGTATAACGGTTATAATCTCCCGGTTTGGCACCGTTATCGCTGGTGACAATTAGCAATGTGTTTTCAAACAGCCCATTCTCTTGCAAGGTTTCGATGATCTGGCCAACCATCCAATCAAACAAAGCTACCATATCGCCCCTGGCACCGGCTTTAGAAGCGCCCCTCATAAATTCCGGCACCACCTCCTCCTCGCAGGGTTCATGGGGGGTGGAACTTGATAGATAAAGGAAGAAAGGTTCAGAATCTTCGGCTGCTTGATTGATAAAGTCAACCCCCTTCCGGGTAAAGACCGGATCAACCTCATCCTCCTCCCAATTGGAGCTGCGGTAGCCATCGTCCTGCTCCAGGTACTTGCCCTCATAATACATGTTAGGCTCATCCACTACCCTGTCTTGTTCGACGTAGCAATAGGGAGTATTGCAGGTTGGGCAAGCAGACGACCCGAAAAAATTATCAAACCCCAACTCAACCGGTCCGCCGAAAAAGGGCTTAGTAAAATCTATTTTAGACTCCTCCTCCCGGGGCATTGTTCCTCCTGGCCAGGGCCAAGGTTTACTAAAGTCAAACTCCTGCCCTTCATTAACACTCCAGCCAAGTCCTAAATGCCATTTGCCAATGCAGGCGGTACGATAACCTTCCTTTTTAAGCATCGAGGCTATGGTAGGGCGGTCAGTCTCTATCAGTGGGCGTTCAAAGTTGTTGAAAACGCCTCTTTTTAGAGCAGTACGCCAGGCGTACCGGCCGGTAAGAATTCCGTAGCGGGAGGGCGTACAAACGGACGATGGGGAATGCGCGTCGGTAAAACGCATCCCTAAGTTTGCCAGTCGATCCATATTGGGGGTAGGAATCTTAGAGTCGGAATTGTAGGATCCGACATCCCCATAGCCCATGTCGTCGGCCAAAATTATTACCACGTTGGGCTGAGCCAAGGTAACCGAATGAAAAATGCTGTTGAAGGCTAGAAGTAATGTAATAATTAATGCCAATTTACGTTTGAACTGGTCATCGGTTAATAATATCACCACATTGGGTTTGTTGGGATGATTAATATGGTCCGATCCTGACCCAGTGCAGCCGCCTATCACCCAGAGAACGGACAGCAGGAAACCGAGCAGCCAAATATCATTTGAATCACCCATAATCGTAAAATCCATCCATCTTCTTCCTGCAGCCATATTAAAAATCACAATTTTGTCACATAAACATAATATGCCCCAAGAGATAGATCCTCGTCCCCGGTAAGCCAGGTCTTCAAGTTTGCTTGGCCAGCCTTGAGATCAACGGTAAATTTTGCTGACTTAACTTGAGGTTCCAACGCTTTTTCAACCTCTACTTCCCCTATTTTTAAGCGGGCTTTTCTTATTGACAGCGACTTTCCCTCCGGATATGGATTACCCCCCGGCACCGCTGGTTTTCCCGGTAAGCCTGCTGTCATGGCAGCATCTGCTTCTTTTGGCCATCGGCAAAGTTCGAATTCATATTTACCATCAGTTTCAACCTCAACCACCCAGTAACCGTTTGCCAGCCGGGGTTCCCTCACCTGCCATTGGTTCGTGGGCGGGGTCTCTTCCCCCGAGTTGTTTAAGTAAGGTGTACCATCAGGATGCTCGGCACCGTGCCAGTCATGGCTGGTCAACTTGTAAGGGTTTTCGGCTTCGTTGCCAAGAATGTGATAACAGAAATCATCAAAACGGACCGAAACATCTTCCCACCATTTTTCATAATCCTCCTTCAATTTTGTCACCACCTCTGGAAATTGAGTAGCAATATCATCCCTTTGTCCAGAATCCTGCTGAATATTATATAGCTCCTCGCCATTAATCAAGCGCCACTGCTGAGTCATTACAGCCGACTTGCGCCATTTCACCGGAATATCCTTGCGCTGAGAATCAACGATGATTACGCGATCCTCCGATTTGATAGCATTTCCGAAAAGTAAAGGTTCCAGACTTTGTCCATCGAAGGCTACTCCCTCAGGACTTTCTAAATTGCAAAGGTCGATCAACGTAGGAAAAACATCCACGTGAGCAGTCAATTGATCGATATCAATACCCCTTGTCCAATCCCGCACCAGGCCACCTAAGGAAAAAAGGTACTCTATGACCCCCTTCATACTGGCTTCCCTTTTTCCCCCGCATGCCGGCATTAAATCCTTGTCCAATTAGGAATTGATCTTGGTCCAGGCCGAGGCCACCGCCACTTCCGTTATCGGTCAAAAAAATCAAGATGGTGCTCTGGGTGAGATTTAATTTATCTATTTTTTTTACCAGCAGTCCAAGGTTATGATCAATGTTGGTTACCATCCCATAAAATTCAGCGCCGGGATTTCCATTAAGCCCCTCCTGCTGATATAGATCAATATATTTCTGAGGAACGTGATGAGGGCTATGAGGAGCGTTGGTGGAAATGTAGCAGAAAAAAGGTCGATCCTGATTCTTTTCAATAAATCTCATAGCTTCCGAAAACCACACGTCCGTGCAATATCCCTCATACTCTTGGTAGGTTCCGTTGTGTGAGTAATGGTCATCAAAGTAATCATTGCCCCAATAATCATGAGTGTTCCCAATTCCACCACCGAAGTGAACAACCACTTCATCAAAACCCTTGTCCCGAGGCCGGAAGGGATAATTATCTCCGAGATGCCACTTGCCGAAAATGCCGGTAGCGTAGCCCGAAGATTTGAATGTCTCGGCCATAACTTTTTCGTCAACATGAATTAAAGATCGACCGGATTTTGTGTGCCACACCGCCGTGCGGTTATTATAATGACCGGTAAGCAATGCAGCCCTGGTGGGGGAACATGTGGGGCTTACGTGAAAATTTGTTAGTCTTGTGCTTTCACCGTACAATTTATCCAGATTTGGGGTCTTGATTATATTGTTGCCGTGCGCGCCCAAATCTCCGTATCCCTGATCATCAGTCATCACAATGATAACGTTGGGCCTGGTGGCTTGTTCCGGGTTGGAATCTCTGTCAGGGTTGCAAGCAGAAATGATGACCAAAAGGACAACTGAGATCGCAGGGTGTCTCATCCGGTAGTTGGTTTAGGTTAAATCAGAGCAGGTACTATCCGACGGTATTAAGATACCACATTTTCTATCTCTTCTCTTTTTTATAATGGTCATTTACGTTTGAAGAGAGGCATCCCACTTTCTTGTTCCTATAATGTGCCTGGCTCCTAGGTAAGCCAGAACGTCTTTTCTTTTGGGGTAGATGATGGCTGGAAGTATACTCAAGTCCTCTTCGATATCCTTATTCAATTTTGGAAAGGTGGCTTTATCCCCACGAAAGAGAAGTTTTGCCGCTCCAAGTCGCCGGTTACCTTCAGCAACAATAAAATGTGTATCATGCGATTTTATGAATCTTTCATAATCCTGGTTGTCTTTAAGCTCGTTGTAGTCCGAACTTGCAAATTCTTGAGGGAGGTTAATTGGAAATGCAACAAGTGGTTCCGCATCGAAATAGCCGTTTTCAGCCATAGAAATTGCCAGTTCCTGAAGATGAAAGTATTTATAGAGAGAATTTATGATTTCATATATTCAGTCAAAATGAGTGCAAATTGAGTGCAAATAAAAAGTCACTTACGAATTTCTTTACGTAAGTGACTGATTATCAAGTGAACTCGGAGGGATTAGCTTGCGCTGATCACGGGATGGGCGTCAATAAAAAAGCGGAATATCAATCGCTGCGCGATTCTGGTTATCCACTCGCCAACCTGAAGCAAGCTTCGGTTGGCTCCGTTCCAAACCACCTTCTGATGTTCCGCTTTTTTGTGAACTCGGAGGGATTCGAACCCCCAACCTCCTGATCCGTAGTCAGGTGCACTATCCAGTTATGCTACGAGTCCTATTCAAAGATCATGTTTCAGAGATCAGGTTTCATACCCCAATAGCTATTTTGATTTTTGACCAATCAACAGATGGTTTTTGATAAGATGATCCATGATAAATGATAAATGAAGAGTCAGGCAACCGCAGGCAAAGCTATCGAATTTAGGATTTATAAGGAAAGGACTAATATTATAGATCGTTTTTAAAAAATACTATCTTTGCCGCCTAAATACCGGGAGGCACTTTTTTCATGATTGGCAGATTCTTTTTACTTACTCTTTTCTGGGCCAGCTCCTATTCACTGATATTGGGACAGGACAAGGACAACCAGGACAAGAAAGATCAAGAAATCTATAGCCCCGACATCCCCGGGAATATTGTTATCGACTTTGGGATCAACTTCCTAAAAGACGAACCAGAGAGTATGCAACTGGATTGGTGGAGCTCCAAAGGAATTGGCCTGTACTACAAGTACCATATCATGATGGGTGGTTCGCGGATGTCGTTTCGACCCGGAATTGGCTTTGGCCTGGAAAAATATAGTTTCGAGAAAAACGTCACGGTAAGTCGGATTACCAACACCGATGGAGCCGAATCCATACAAATGGTAGGCCTTGATTCGCTGGGCATTTTTGAAAATTTGACTCCTGATGTAAAAAAATCCAAATTGGCAGCGGATTATCTTGAATTGCCGCTGGAGTTTGGCTGGCACCAGAGCAAGAACGACCCCGAAAGAGGTTTTAGGATCCTGCTTGGTGGCAAGGTAGGCTATCTATTCAACTCCAAGACCAAGATCAATTACCAACAGGGTGGGAATCGCCGCATTGCAAAACTCAAGGACAGTTACGAGTTGAATCCTTGGCGTTATTCGGCCACAGCGAGAATAGGAATCAGCTTCCTCGAATTCTTCGGTGAGGTGGGGTTTGCGGATTTGTTTAAACCTGGAAAAGGTCCGGAAGGCACTCAGGCCCGCTATTGGAAAGTCGGGATCTCCTTTGTAGGCTTCTAGCTATTTGCCTGTAAATTGAGGGAGCCTTTTCTCTAGGAAAGCTCGCACTCCTTCTGTATGATCAGATGTGTGACTTGCGATGTCCTGACAGTAGGCCTCATACTCAAGCATTTCCTCGAGGCTGGAGTTGTAGGATTTATTGAGCATCTTCTTTATTAAACCAATGGCTTTAGTTGGAGCGCGGGAGTAGAAATCAGTGTATTCTTTCACCGCCTGTGAAAGTTGACTGCCAGGTACTACCTTATTCACAAGGCCAACTTGAAGAGCCCGATTAGCATCTATTTTGGTGCCCATGGTAGAAAACTCGAAAGCCTGCACGTAGCTTGCCAATCGGGGCAATAAGTAGGAGGATCCTGAGTCCAGGACCAAGCCAATATTAACAAAGGCTTCTATCAGAACGGCCTCCTCGGCGGCTATAATCAGATCACAGGCCAGGGCCAGCGAACAACCGGCTCCGGCTGCCACGCCGTTCAGGGCGCAAATCATCGGCTTGGGCATCTCACATATACCCTTGATTATTGGATTATAGCGCTTCTTTACCGACTCAGAATAAGAACGGGCAGGCTTGGCCATGGCCGCTTTTAGATCCTGCCCTGAACAGAATGCCTTTCCGGAACCGGTAAGAACAACCACTCGGACCGAGTCGTCTTGGGAAGCCTGTTCGAGGGCGTCCTGAATCTCGAAGGTCAATTCATCATTCAGGGCATTATAAATATCAGGGCGATTTAGGGTAATGGTTGCGATTCTGTCAGCATCACCGTACTTCAAGAATTTGAACATGATCAAAATTTAAGCAAAAACAAAAACTGCTAGAAAGCACACCGAAAATCCCAAAACACTACCCACGAGGACCTCCTTAGGTCGATGACTATTAAGAAAAAGTCTGGCTGACATGACCAGGCCGGCTATCAAGATCAGGCAAATCGCAGGAAATAGAAGTTGATGGCCGGGAAACCTATAACTTATGGCCAACACAAAACCTACCAGGCCGGCCATACCGGCACTGTGTATGCTGACTTTTAGGAATAAAGTGAATAGCGTTAAGATTAAGACAATAACCGCAAAAGTCGAGAATATGACCACGAAGATGGAATTGATAGTTGAGTTAATGACAAACATAGTCGCGGTCATAGAATAGAAAACAGTAATGAAAGTAAACGGAAGGATTCTCTCTTTTCGATCGTCCATGTGGTAGCTGGAAATGAACTTGGTGCTCTTCAGCATGACCACGCTTACCAAGGGAACTATAAAAGTTGTCAATACTATGACTAAAAGCAAAAGAGGAAACGTGTCCTCCGGAAGAGGTTTGATTACCAGGGGGGCGAAGTAGAATAGTATTATGAACAAAAGCGATGGCATCAGCAAAGGATGCATGAACCACGAAACCGCCCTCATAAAGTTAGCCACTATAGTTCCTTCCTTAGCCTGGCGACCGGTATATTAAGTTGCTCTCGATATTTTGCAACCGTTCGTCGCGCGATGTAATACCCTTTGGCTTTTAGCAATTTCTCCAGCTTATCGTCCGACAAAGGCTTCTTTTTGTTCTCCCCGCTAATTAGTTGAGAGAGAACATTCTTAACCTCGCGACTGCTTACATCCTCACCCGAGTCGGTCGCTATTCCTTCTGAGAAGAAATACTTTAAAGGGAAAACACCAAATTCCGTCTGAACCGCTTTGCTGTTGGCTACCCTGGAAACGGTTGAGATGTCCATGTTTATTCGATCGGCAATGTCCTTAAGGATCATCGGCCTCAATTGGATCTCATCCCCTTCCAGAAAGAAGTCGAACTGATAGTCTATGATCGCCTGCATGGTATTCAGAAGGGTCTGTTGTCTTTGCTTGATTGCATCTATAAACCATTTGGCGGAGTCCAGCTTCTGTTTTACAAAGGAAACCGTTTCTCTCAATTTCTTATCCTTCTTATTGCTCTTATCGTAAGCATCCAGCATATCCGAGTAGGATCTGCTTATCCTCAACTCCGGAGCATTCCGAGAATTCAAGGATAATTCGAGTTTCCCGTTATTATTAGCCAATAGAAAATCAGGGATAATATATTGTGTTTTGACCAGGCCGCTGCTGCTTCCAGGCTTTGGGTTTAGCCTTGTTATAAGCTGGATTGCTTTCTTTAGATCCTCGGGATCATCAATGCCTATTTTGCGGGTTATCTTGTCGTAGTGTTTTTTGGTGAATTCGTCAAAACAATGCCGCAGAATGCGCATCCCGATTTCGACAGGTAGATTATCGTCAGATTTTCTCTCGAGTTGAAGCAACAAACATTCCCTGAGGTTTCGAGCTGCGATTCCAGCCGGCTCAAAGTCCTGAACCTTGGACAAAATAGACTCGACCTCTTCCAGATCGGTCTCGACATTCTGGGAAAAAGCCAGATCATTGATAATAGCCTCCAGGTCCCTGCGGATGTACCCATCGCTCTCGACACTGCCAATAAGTTGGGTACCTATTTTAGTCTGTCGTTCATCGAGTTTCAGGAAACCTAGTTGGCTTATTAGTTGCTCATGAATGGTCGATGAGACAGCTATCGGTATTTCCTTGTCTTCCTCATCGGGCAACGAGCCATCCCCATGCATTTTATACCCACTATAATCGTCCTGCAAGTAGTCCTTAATATCGATCTCATCTTCGACCCCGTTTTCCTGCTCCTCATACTCCGTGGGTTCAGCCTCTTCTTTTCCTTCCTCCAGGGCCGGATTCAACTCCAACTCCTCCTCCACCCGGGATTCCAATTCAGCGGTAGGCACTTGCAGCAGCTTAATGAATTGGATCTGCTGAGGTGACAGTTTCTGAGAAAGAGTTTGAACAAGCCCTAGCTTTTGCATTGGGGACTGAAAGTCATGGAAATTTATTGGTTATCAAATTTATTATATTTATTCAAATCTTTGATGGCATCCCCAAAATATCGATTTTTGTCGGCCAATCCAGTGGCTACATAAGCTTTCAATGGCCTTTTTTCGGTAAACGTTATTTCACTGTATCAGGATACTTTCGGGATCATGAAAAGAACCAAGATTGCTCAGGTTTTAAAGGGGGATTTTATCGACCAAAAGGTACTGGTGGCCGGTTGGGTTCGAACTAAGAGAGCGAGCAAAAATGTGGCCTTTGTCGCGCTAAATGATGGGTCGGCAATTCAAAACATCCAAATCGTCTTTGATAATGAAAATTTGGACCTTGATGAACTCAAGGAAGTAAATACCGGGGCTTGTATTTCTGTATCCGGTCAGGTGGCAGCATCGGGGGGCAAGGGGCAGCAGGTAGAGGTCATTGCTGAAGCGCTGGAAGTTGTTGGGCTGGCGGACCCGGAAGAATATCCCCTGCAACCCAAACGCCATTCGCTTGAATTCCTGAGGGAAATCGCCCATCTTCGACCTCGTACTAACACGTTCGGGGCTATAAACAGGGTTCGTCACGCGCTGATCATGGCAATCCATAACTTCTTTGATAGCCGGGGATTCGTAAATGTTCACACTCCCATAATCACCGGTTCCGATGCCGAGGGCGCTGGGGAATTGTTCCGTGTTACTACCCTGGACTTGAAAAATACGCCGCTGGACGATAACGGAGAGCCAGATAATTCCAGGGATTTTTTCGGAGTGGAAGCGAATCTTACAGTTTCGGGCCAACTGGAAGCAGAACTCGTTGCCCTGGCCATGAGCGAAGTATACACCTTCGGGCCTACTTTCAGAGCTGAGAACTCTCATACGACCCGACACTTAGCTGAATTCTGGATGATCGAGCCAGAAATGGCTTTCTATGACCTTAATGATTGCATGGATTTGGGGGAGGATATGCTGAAGTCCATAGTCAGGGAAGTCCGCGAGCGCTGCCCAGATGATCTGGATTTCCTCAACATACGATACCAAGAGGAGGAAAACCAGAAGAAACAGCCTGATCGCTCGGAACTTACACTTTTGGAAAAGTTGGAGTTCGTTGTGGACAATCGCTTTGCAAGAATTCCCTATGAAGAGGCTTTGAGTATCCTCAAAAACTCCCAACCAAATCGCAAGAGGAAGTTTGAATTTCCCCTTCAGGGTTGGGGTGATGATTTCCAGTCGGAGCACGAGCGGTATTTGGTCGAGAAACATTTCAAAACGCCGGTGATCTTGTACGATTATCCAAAGGAGATAAAAGCATTCTATATGCGCCAAAACGAAGATGGTCGAAGTGTTGCTGCAATGGACATCTTATTTCCTGGAATTGGCGAGATCATTGGGGGCTCCCAAAGAGAGGAACGTTACGATCGATTGCAAGCCAGAGTCAAGGAACTGGAGATACCAGAGAAAAGTCTTTGGTGGTATCTCGACACCCGCAAGTTTGGGACCGCACCTCATTCCGGATTTGGGCTGGGCTTTGAACGCCTGATGCAGTTCATTACCGGAATGGGTAATATCCGGGACGTGATCCCCTTTCCACGGACGCCAAATAATGCGGAGTTTTAGGGTCGTTTTATTTGTTGATTGGTTGATTCGGCGGGTAACTTTTCTTTTGACGATGCAATTAAATATACAGCTACGAATTCATTCTATGTTTAGTTATTCCTTTGAAAAGCTAGAAGTTTGACAACTTTCGAGAGTTTTGAACAAGAAGTTGTACGATTTGACTCGGGAGTTTCTAAATGAAGAAAGATTCGGGCTGGTCTCACAAATAAGACGTGCAAGTATTTCTGCTAGTTCCAACTTTTCAGAAGGCGTCTCCAGGAATTCACCTAAGGCGCAGGCCAACTACTCAGAGATTGCTTTTGGAAGTCTGATGGAAGTTATGTTTCAGCTCATTCTTTCCTTCGATCTAGGCTACCTTGACGAGGACACATTGAATCAACGAAGGCAAGAGATCGAGAAATTTCCAACAAGATTAATTCCCTCCGGAAGGCTCAAATAAACAGATCAACAATTAGCGTCAGCGCTTTACGAACTTGAAGGCTCGATTGAACCGTTCGGTGTTGTCTTTGATAAGGAGGAAGTAGTACCCCGCATTAAGTTCCTCAACCGGGATGCGGTATTTGAATTCTCCGATCTCCTCGTAATCCACGGTGATCCGGGTGCCAATAATACTGTGCATCTCGAATTCAACATCGGTGAGCGTGGAGTTCTTAATCTCGACGAATAAATACTTAATCGAGGGGTTGGGATAGAGTTCGATCTGGTTATTCAGGTCGAGGTCCGGATCCTGAAAATAACTTGTCTCATTGTTAAAGGAGGGGCTATCCTCATTGTCTTGGGCCTTTACGGTAAAGCCAACAGCAAAGACTAAAAAAATAACCGTTATGTACCTTAAACAAGTCATATCATATCCAGCAAGGTGCATCACCCCTTATACCAAATATACGCAAAAAAAGTACCACAGTTAACCTTCTTTATGAAAAATATTAAGAATATTTTTCATTTTTTAAAGAATCTCACAATCGTCTGAAGGACAAGCAGTTTAGTGCGACGATCCCCTTTTAGGTCACGATTTCATACCTGAAAACGATCAAAAAGCTCTGATTGTCCTTTAGTCTTTATTGGTTGTTCATTAAGAAACGGGTCATTCGTCACCCTGGTAGATGCGATATTATTTCAAAGGGTTGCTCTAAAGGGAAGCTCCGACCCAATATTCATTAAATCTTGAACTCAAATCTTAAATCACAAATAAATTGCAAATCCGAAATCTCAAAATGTTAAATATGCTAGTCCGCAATCGTACCACTAAACTGAGCTAAAGACAAGATTATCAAACAGATTGGTTGAATACCTTCGATTGAGCTTATAACAGAACTCATCCAAATAGTACTGAAGGTACTTTTCTTTGATAACATGATAAATGCCCAGCAGGGTCCGCTTTGCATTTGCAATGGCTATGTGTACCCATTTGAGTTCATCGGCACCCTCCCAGGAGGATTTAAAACTCACGTGAACATCTACCAGGCTTTTCAAATCCACATAACCGGTGGATTGATCAGTGAACAAAACGCTGGCAGGATCAATGGCTTGGCTGACGACCTGCTGAATCGCCTCCTTGCTTTCTGAACGGTGAGCCTTCATCTTGAACTGCCCACAGAAATGCTCTGTGCGTCCGTCGATTTCCAATGGAAAGGATTCCGCCATTACAGTTACTTTTGATTTCTTTTGGCTTCCTTTGCCCCGTTTAAGCCTTTTCTTAACCCGTTTGGACGTACCGGTGGCGAAATAGGCATCGTCCAGTTCTACCATCCCGGCAAGTGTTTGAGTCCCATCGGCCTTTCCCATGGCTGCTCGTATTTTGCGCATCATCAACCAAATCGGCTCATAGCGTTTGTGGCCCAGTTGTCTTCTGACTTCATGGGCAGAAAACCCTTTCTTAGTGGAGCTCATCAGGTGAAAGGCTATGTACCAATACCAAAATGGAAGTTTGCTGCTCTGCAGTACAGTACCGCTTCGAAGGGTAGTCCTAAAACCGCATTGCTTGCACTGAAACTGCTCTTTTCCGGAAAGCCAATAATGCGAAGGGTGACTGCATTTCTTGCAGATAATCCCTTTCCTGATCCGATACTCGCGAAAATGATCACGGCACATCTGTTCATTGGGAAACCGTTTAATAAATTCTACAAGGTTCATGGCTATGTTTTTTTCAACAAGGTCGCCAAGCCCTCTGACAGCTTATGTCAATTGGGTATCTTTACGGACTAGCAGAATGTTAAATGTTATCAGGTGAGGCTATTTGGAATTTGCTGCTCTTCAGAACTGTTTGGAATTTGTAGCTTCAGATTTATTTAAGATTTGGATCTTAAGATTTAGAATTCCAACCTCGCAGTGACCAAAGCCTTATTCCGAGCCTTGAGATCGCAAACTCGCAAAAGCCGCAGGGAGACACTCAATTATATCGGAGGCGATTAACGCTTCCTCGCCCTTAAGATCCCTTGCCAAATCCCCTGCCAGGCCGTGAAGAAATACACCGATAAGCGAAGCAGCAAGAGGTTTATGACCCTGGGCCAATAATGAGGTGATCATACCGGTAAGGACATCACCGCTTCCTGCCGTTGCCATGCCGGGATTCCCGGTTGAATTGAAATAAGCCTGGCCATCTGGAGTAGCTATGCAGGTATTTGCACCTTTTAGAATCAAATAACATTTGTGACTTTGAGAAAACTCCAATTGCTGCTCCAGTCGATGAAAGTTATTTTCAGATGGTCCAACGAGTCTTTCAAACTCCTTGGGATGAGGTGTTATTATGGAATCAGGCGGCATCTCCCCGATCAACTGCTTATCCGAGGACAAGATGTTTATTGCATCAGCATCCAGAAGAAGGGGTTGCCGGATTTTGGTCATCATCTGCCTCAACATTGCTGCGGTTTCTGAATGGGTGCTGATACCCGGGCCAACGCCTATTGCCTGGTAAACATCCAGTTCGTCAGGTAGGCTTTCAATGAATTCCTGTCCATGGTCAAGATCCACCATCGCCTCGGGAAGTGCAGTTTGAACTATCTGATAGCCGCATCGTGGAACGTGAAGGGTCAGCAGGCCCGCCCCGGAGCGCATACATGCTTTTCCACTCAGGATCGCCGCCCCCATTTTTCCCAAACTGCCCTCAACCAATAGTGCCTTGCCATATACGCCCTTGTGAGAGTGTCGGGAACGTGCACCCAGCATGGATGCAATCCAGCTGGCCTCCAACTCATAGTATGGAGTTTCCATCTGGTTTATATACTCCTGATCCAATCCAATGTCTGCTGTAAACCATTCGCCCACATTCCTGTCATTTTCAGGCATTAGCAAAGCCAGTTTAGGGATCTGAAAAGACACGGTGGTGTCCGGCTCTACCACCTTATCCTGGGAACCTGTCGCTTGATCACTGTTTAACCCCGAGGCGATATCAATGGATATTACAGTGGCCTCACTGGAATTGATGTGATCAATAACCTCTCCGTAAACGCCGGTGGCTGGGCGGTCCAATCCGGAACCAAAGATGGCGTCGATCACTATGGTCCCCCTGGGTATCTCAGGAAAATCCTGGCTATCCTCAATGGTTTTGACGTCCAACAGTGGTACCAACCGATCGTAGTTGGCTGTGAAATCGCTCGATTCTGAACTGCCGGACCTAATAACAAAGACCTCCACCGTAAATTCGTAATTCTTTAGTAGCCTGGCCACGGCCAGGCCATCTCCCCCGTTGTTTCCAGGTCCACAGAAAATCGTTACCGATGTTGCTGGGCTGAACCTTGAAAGCACTCCATGAACAAAAGCGGCCGAAGCCCTTTCCATTAGATCAATTGAACTGATCGGTTCACTCTTAATCGTAAAGGCATCCGCTTCTTGAATTTGGGCCGCGGTAAGGATTTTGATCGGTTGAGACACTTGGTTGGTGGTCGGAGTTAATTGTCAACTTCTCCAAAAAGTAAACACTTTTTCCTGATAAACAAAAGACCTCGTAGCCCAGCCCGGATCCCTCTGCTAAGAGATGGTCGATTGGTCAGGCCATATTACTGATGATCTCGTCCCCAAATTCAGAGCAAGTCAATAACGTTGCCCCATCCATTTGGCGCTCAAAATCATAGGTGACTCTTTTCTTTCTGATGGCCTTCCGAAGTCCGGAGTAAATCAATGCCGCTGCGTCATTCCAGGCCAGGTACTCCAACATCATGGCTCCGGACAGTATCAATGATCCCGGATTGACCTTGTTCTGGCCGGCGTATTTGGGCGCGGTGCCATGAGTGGCTTCAAAGATTGCATGTCCGGTTGCGTAATTGATGTTGGCTCCTGGAGCAATCCCTATTCCCCCCACTATGGCCGCCAGCGCATCAGAGATGTAGTCTCCGTTGAGATTCAAAGTTGCTATCACCGCGTAATCAGCTGGCCTGGTAAGGATCTGCTGCAAAAAGGCATCGGCAATGACGTCCTTGATTATTACTTCATTATCCTCACGCTTTATCACCCGCCAGGGACCACCGTTCACATCGGTTGCCCCAAATTCTGATTTCGCTAATTCATAACCCCAATCACGAAACGAACCTTCCGTGTACTTCATTATGTTTCCCTTGTGCACAAGGGTTACCGATGGCAGGTTATGATCCAAAGCATAGTTAATGGCGGATCTTACAATCCGCTCAGTCCCTTCCTTCGACACAGGTTTTATCCCGTAGCCTGCTGTTCCCGGGAATCTTACTTTACTAAAGCGGTCAGGGAATTTAGATTCCAGCATGGCCGCAAACACCTGCTGTTCCTCTGAACCATTTTCGAATTCAATTCCAGCGTAGATATCCTCCGTGTTTTCCCGGAAAATGACCATATCCGTTGTGCTGGGATCTTTCACAGGAGAAGGTACTCCCTCAAACCACCTTACCGGACGCACACAGGCATATAAATCAAGCTGCTGACGCAGGGCCACGTTCAAGGACCTAATCCCTCCCCCTACCGGGGTTGTTAAGGGGCCTTTTATGCCCACCAGGTATTCTTTAAAAGCTGAAAGAGTATCCTCTGGTAACCAGTCCCCGGATTGGTTGAAAGATTTTTCTCCCGCCAAAACCTCTTTCCACTGGATTGACTTGGATCCATCATAAGCCTTCTCAACCGCGGCATTCAACACTTTCTTTGATGCTGGCCAAATGTCAACTCCTGTCCCATCACCTTCAATAAATGGAATTACGGGATTGTCAGGGACGGTGAGTTGACCATTTTGTAAAATTATTTTTTGATCAGTCATTATTGCAGGATTAAGAACCCGGTTAAACAAAGGGCCGCCAATTTAGTAAATTTAGAATTGTTTTTGAAATGACCTGGTCGCGATAACATAAGGAGAATCCCTGCGTTTGCTTAATAGTTGAAAATCGAGGATGATACAGATAATCTTAATATACCTTCTGCCATTGATCTCTTCCGAAGTTGTCCAAGTTCCGAAGAACAGGGTCTGCCTAAGCACTGAAGAAATAAAACTCTATAATCTTATCAATGAATACCGGGACAAGAAGAAGCTCTTATCCGTGACCCTGTCCTCTTCACTTAGCCGGGTCGCCCAGGCGCACGTGAGAGATTTAATGGAAAATTATAAAAAGAGTGATCGGTGCAACCCGCACAGTTGGTCCAAAAAGGGGGATTGGACGCCATGCTGTTACACCAGTGATCATAGCAAAGCAAGCTGCATGTGGGACAAACCGAAGGAGATTTCCGGATATGAAAGTCCGGGCTATGAAATTGCTTTCTGGCATTCACAGGCCGCCACCTCCGAGAATTCCCTGGAAGGCTGGAAGAAGAGCAAATCGCATAATCCCTTGCTGATTAACAAAGCGCAATGGAGCAAAGTCACCTGGAAAGCCATTGGTGTTGCCATTTACGAGCAGTACGCCGTGGTTTGGTTCGGAGAAATGAAAGATAGTAGGCCACCGCCGATGCCATGCCCGTGAGGCGGTTGAATCGTTTAGTTGTTGAATTGTTTAGATGAAGAGGTAACAAATTCTCTCTCAAACCAATTAATAGAGGATATGTCTAATAGCTTATGCATCTTTTTGCTTTTGAAAAGTTGGAAACTTGGCAGCTTGCCAGGAATCTCGTCAAAGGAATTTACGAGTTAACCGAAAAGTACCCAGCAGGTGAGAGGTTTGAACTGGCCAAACAGCTTCGGAGATCGGCAATATCGATAAGTTCGAATTTGGCTGAGGGCGTTTCGAGAACAACTTCCAAAGCACAGGCCAGCTTTTCTGAAATTTCTTACGCCAGCTTGATGGAGTTATACAGTCAATTAATATTATCACAAGACTTGGGTCTTATCGATTCTTTAGTTTTGGAAGAATACAAACCCAAGATATTCGAGCTTTCTAATAAGATCAATGCAATTAGAAAAGCTCAGCTAAACAACTAAACAATTCAACGACTCAACCTCTTCAGTATCCTTCTTCCTCTTTCGGAAATTTCTGGTCCTTCACATCCCCGATATAGTTTGAAACGGCCTTGTCGATTATTTTATTCAAGTTGGCGTAGTTACGCAGAAAACGGGGCTTGAATTCCTGGTTAATGCCGAGCATATCGTGCACGACGAGCACCTGACCATCAACATCAGGGCCAGCACCAATTCCAATAATTGGAATTTTCACTTCCCGGGCAACTTCCTTGCCCAATTTGGACGGGATCTTTTCCAAGACCAGGGCGAAGCATCCGCAGCTTTCAAGTAATCGGGCGTCTTTGATTAGCTGGTTCGCCTCCGCCTCATGGGTTGCTCTTACGGTGTACGTTCCGAACTTAAAAATTGATTGAGGGGTCAATCCAAGATGCCCCATCACCGGGACCCCTGCACTCAATATACGTTCAATGGATTCGCGAATTTCACTGCCGCCCTCCATTTTCACCGCGTGAGCTCCCGATTCCTTCATAATGCGAACTGCTGAACGAAGAGCCTCTGTAGAATTCCCCTGGTAAGAACCAAATGGAATATCCACTACGACCAGGGCCCTGTGCACTGCCCGGACAACCGAGGTTGCGTGATAGATCATTTGATCCAGAGTGATGGGCAAAGTGGTTTCATTGCCAGCCATCACATTTGACGCCGAGTCGCCCACCAGGATAACGTCGATCCCCGCGTGGTCCAGAATACCAGCCATGGAATAATCGTAAGCGGTCAGCATCGCGATTTTCTCGCCACGGCCCTTCATTTCCTGAAGCTGATGAGTGGTTATTTTCTTTATTGACGCTTTATTAACGGACATATACAGAGAGCTTGAAGTAGGGCGGAACTCAATGTAAAAAAACTGCCATCTTCTTCAGCCCGAGGTTAACCTCGATATGGTTCTGAAGCGTGGTCGAGAGTTCGTAGCCGGTGTAGGTGGCTCTTAGAGGATATCGATTGTGATCGCGGTTTACTAAAACCGCAACCTCCAGTTTCTTCACGCTGACTCTCAAAAAGGGAATAATACTGTAGGCCATTGTCTTACCGGTATTGAGAACATCATCAACCAGGATCACGCTTTGGTCCTTGATCGCTTTCTCGTCACAATTAAGGCCTATTGTATCGGAAGAGGGAGACTTCTTATCGATTTGTACTTCAACCAGGGTTAGCTTGCTTGAGCAAATCGCCTCAAGCGTTTTGGTCAATTTCTTGGCCAGTAGGTAGCCCTGTCCATTTATTCCCGCGATTATCAACTTGGGTTCTTTGATGTTGTTTTCAACAATTTGGAAGGCAATCCGCTTCAACTTTTGTTGAATCTGAGCCTCGCTCAAGATCAAATCCCCATAGTTGGTCATATTCAAGCGTAGGGTGCTGGCATGATTTTACTATCCTTAAATGTAGATAATATAACCATCGACTGCATGCAGTCCCCAGTTTTTATTTCACCGACTTTTCTGGCATCAACCTTCGATAAGACTCATTACCCAAGTGACAATCTTTAGGATAAAATCGCCTACCCCGGTCAACTTTGACATTCAACAACTTCAGGAGATTTAGTTATAGCATCCAGAGATACCTTGATATTTCTTGGAGGTGCTCCCTAGGCGCTACTTGCACAAACCCGCTCACTGCCCGTCCCAATCCGGACCAGAATTTGACAGAACCAGGATATTACAGAATAAACGTTGAGTGACAAACGGCTTGGAATGTTACTCCTTTACAATCTTTTGAATGTTTTGCGCCGTTCCGTAGCGAGTCCTTAGAAAATAAAGTCCCTGCCGCAAGCCCGTCATCTCCAGTAAAAACAGGTTCAAACCAATGCTAGGTTGGTCATAGGACCGATGCAACAGCAAAGCTCCATCGCTTGATAGAAGTTGGAACTCCACCGGATTAGGGACTGGCAGAACCAGGGGGATCACTAGTTGATCAACCAAAGGGTTGGGATAGGCTTCCAGAAACACAGCTTGCTCATCCAGGTTAATACAATCTAAATTGTCCGACGGATCCAGTTCGTCATGATCTGGATCCCTCACTACCAGATTAAAGCAAACATGAGAGGCTCCCGATGGTGCATTTAGGATCTCAAAATCTGCCCGGTAATTTAGTCTTTCATCCGGCCCGATGGGGGCTTGGATGTTTTCTACCAACGCGAGCTGACCTGGTATCTCGATTATTATATCAAGGTTTTTTACAACCAGATTTCCATTGTTGACGATTGTAAGGATAATTTGCAACCTGTCTTGATCAATCACCGATCTTATCTCTTCAAGTCCAACATCAACTTTCGGGACTACCACTTTCACTATCCTGGAAAATGCATCCTCACAACCTTGTTCATTGGTCGCTCTGAGGTCTACCGCGTAGGAGCCCAGGTTCTGGAACTCAAAAACAGGTTCCGGTTCAGTTGATGAATCGCCGGTAGCAAAATCCCAGGAATAATTGATGGCTCCCTGGGAGTTGTTAAAGAACTCAACCAGGAATGGCGCTGCTCCGATAGATTCTGACACCTCGAAATCCGCCACGGGAAAGTCATGAATGGTGACGGTGTCCAGCAATTCATTAGCGCAGCCACTTGCAGTTGTCACTGCCAGGGCGATTTGATAATCTCCGGGACTTGGAAATTGAAATCTAACGTCTTGATCGAAACTCTGACCTAAATCGGCCAAAGTCCATTCCCAGGCCGTGATTGGCTCTTCGGAACGGGAAGTATCTGAAAATTGAGTAAGTAAATTGGCGCAGGCATCCTCCACCAGAAACCCTGGTGCAGGTAAGGGTTTGATTACCAGATTCTTAACCGAGTCCACCGTGCAGAGGTTTTGTGATGTTACCGAAAGGGATATGGCGAAGGTATCGGCTGACGGGAAAGAGAATCCCGGATTCTGTTCCAGTAGGGTCTGATCCAGGATGTTCCAGGCCCAAGCGACCGGAGTGGCCGATTCAGTGCCTTGAGACAGGTCAAGGAATTGTACTGTGTCACCCAAACAGGGCAGCAACCAGGAAAAATCCACATCAGGTGATTCCAGGACTTCCAAAGTCTTGGATACGGAATCGCTGCAGCCGTAAATGGAGGTTGCCAATAGTTGAACCTGGTAGATCCCGGTAAATGCAAACCGGTGAGCAGGGTTTTGATCCTCGTACATCACCACGTCTGTGGGATCTGGAACAGATTCTATTGTCCATAGCCAAGAATCCACATTCGCATTTTCAACAACACTCGAATCATAGAATTGTATCTCTACCCCCCGACAAGTCAGATCATTACCAAAATCGGCTTGAGGGACGGCATGAATAGTTAGAGTGTCTATAGTCGTGGTGGTACAACCCAGATCGTTATCCACTGAAAGGCTAGCATTATAAACACCATTAGAATCGTACACCACTGCAGGATTGGGCAAGGAAGACCCTACCCCATTTCCAAAATCCCACGAATATCCAATAATTCCCGAACCCACTGAAGTATTGGAAAACTTGGTGAGATCACCGAAACAGGTATTCTCAAATGCAAATCCTGCTTCTGGTCCGACCAGGACGTTGAGGGTGGTATCAAATTGGTTGGTGCAGCCTGGAATAGTAGCGGTTAGTGTAACCGATTTTGATCCGCCGCTAAGGAAGGTCAACTGGGGTTCTTTGTCCACCGACATTTCTTCGCTATTGAAATCCCATACCCACTGGACCGAGTCCCCTGACTCGCCAGCGGTGGTGTTGGTGAAAGGGATTAGGGTATTGGAGCATAATGGATCGGCGGGAACAGAAAAGTGAGGAAAGGGTTCGTTGTAGAGGGTGATGGGTTTGATTGAAGTATTATTACAGGTGCCATCTGAGACATTCAAGCGGGCGATAAAAGTACCCGCGGTATCAAACTGGTAGCTCACGATTTGACCCATAGCTGTGGAAATGCCATCAAAGTCCCACGCCCAAGAGGTAATAGTCCCGGAAATATCAACTCCCTGAAAGGTGTTGGGATTGGCCTGACAACGATTGCTATCAAAATCAAAGTCCACGGACGGGGCCTGATCGGTGTTAATTGTAATGTTCTGACTAAATCTGTTCACATTACCGTTACTATCGCGAAGCTCAAGGGACACTCCAAAATCCCCGGCCGTGCCGTACTCAACTCCAATAGGAGTTTCTTCGGAGCTAAACCGTATTGAGGAGGGGCAATTGGCCGAAAAAACAACCCGGTCGACTCGATTGTTACCGCTTCCAATTCCCAAACCCACAAATCCCGAAGTGTCCTGCACTATATCGAAACCTGCAGTGCTGGAGAATAAACCAAAGTTGCCGAAATCTTTGACAATTCCTGAATCGGCTGTAATATCCTGACCAAGATGCACGCGAAGTATCTCACCTCCAACAGATGACAGGATAGCATAAAAATTTCCGGCGTCATGTAGTATCTCAGTTCTGAAAATATTACTTGTCAAGGTGTCTCCGCTCAAAACCAAATCCGTCTGAATCGCGTTTCCAAGCAAGGAGGGTCCAAAATCAAGCCGATGAATTGTGCGGCTCAATTCTGAGCTCACGAACACGTGCCACTGATCGCATTCCTGAACAATCCCCAGGCTTCTTGGCTGAGAACTACCGCTAATCTGTAGATCAGTACCTTCTGGAGTGTTGGTGATTGAATTTCCAAAATTCAAACGGTTGATGTTCGTCCCCGACCTGTTTCCAACAAGCGCGATCAGGTCGCCCCCATGATTCACCAGCTCAACCTCTGAAGGCTGGGAGAATGTGACCGGGGGATCAGGCACAATTTCTTGCGCGCTCAGGGTTGAATTAGTTAATGAACTGCCAAAATCAAGTCTAATGATTTTGTCATCGTTGTAGTTCAGCACTAGCCCAAACCAATTACCACCCTCCTTGTGAATCGCGATCCCCTCCGGACCGTTGAAAAGCCCATTGACATTACCTAAGTCAAACACGTCGGTTGCATCGACGGAATCCGTAAGGGCAACTCCAAAATCGATCAGAAAGATCTTGTTACTACCTCGGTCGGTGGCAAACGCATACCAGTTGCCGTCGCTTAGGACGGTGGTAAGGCCGGTTGGGGTAGTACCAGGGATGGCCACCACAGAATCAGCAACCGGAGAAGAGGCCAATCCCCCGGCACAAAAGTCCCAAAGATAGGAGTCCCCATTCACAGACTCGTTCAGGATAACAAGTTCCTCATCCCGACAAATGGCCGAAGGAATGGCAAAACCCGCACTAGGGCAAGTTGCAGGATTAACCGAACTCATCTTGGTCAGACCAAATTCGCAACCCTGGGTGGTAACTACCTCCAACTGAATTTCGAAATCGCCTGCAGCCGTAAAAGCGAAAGTTGGGACCTGAACACTATCAGTACCCATTCCCTCAAAATCCCAATCCCAAGAAACAATACTATCGCCAATAAGAGTGAGGTCTGCTCCGTAAAATTGGCTGGGCACATTTACCACCAGGTCATCTGTATCGAAATCAGCCAATGTTCCATCGTTTACCCTGACAGTGTCCACAAATTCATTGACACAGCCATCAGTATTTTCCACATTAAGGCTCACCGGATAGTTACCTGCTATTGCATAGGTGTGAACGGGATCCTGGCTAGAACTTCCTGACATATCACCAAAATCCCAAGTGTATCCGATAATTCCGGTCCCAATGGTCTCATCTGTGAATTGCATTTCTTCGCCAAAACAATTGTTTGTGAAACTAAACCCAACATTGGGACCTGGGAGCAGATTCAAATTCTTTTGAACGGTCGAGGTACATCCAGGAATCGTTGCCATTAGTTCAACAGATTTTATTCCCGGTGTGGAAAAAATGAACTCGGGGTCGCTGTCATTGGAGTTACCTCCCCCGGCAAAGTCCCATGACCAAAGAACCGCGAGTCCGGTTTCGCCCGTACTCGCATTGGTGAATTGGACCGGGGCTGCTGTACAAAGAGTCGTAAGAGGAAAAGAAAAATCGGCGACCGTAGCATTATAAATGGGAAGTTCTTTGGCAACTAGGTTCCGGCATCCCGAAGCATTCATCACTTCCAAATTGACATCAAAAGTATCAGCAGCCAAGTACTGATGGTTCTCCGTCGTCCCCGAACCCAAGGGTGAGCCATCGCCGAAGTCCCATGACCAGGAAACGATGTCTCCTGAAATATCAATTCCGGTGAAAGAATTTGGATTGCTTAAGCAGCGATTATTGTCAATAGTAAAGTCAGCTTCTGGGGCTTGAGAGGATGTTACCGTAATACCCTGAGAAAACCGGTCCACATTGCCATTTGAATCCCTTGTCTCCAAAGAGATTAAATAGGGGCCGGCGCTTGTATAATTGACGCCAATAGGGACCATTTCGGTGCTGAAGCGAACGGGTGAAGGGCACGGGGTGGAGAAAATTATCCGGTCGATGCGATTATTGCCGCTACCTACCCCAAATCCAATAAATCCTGCCGTATCTTTCACAATATCGAAGCCGGCAGTACTGGAGAACAATCCAAAATCTCCAAGATCATCCACTAATCCAGTGCCCATAGAAACATCACTGCCCAAATCCACCCGGAATATTTGGCCTCCAGAAGAAGATAGGATACCATAAAAGACTCCCGCGTCGTAACAGACCTCGGTTCTAAATGGATTACTGGACATTGGATCTCCCGTCAAGACCAGGTCGGTTTGCGTCGCACTTCCGAGTAGACTGGTTCCAAAATCCAACCGATGGATTTTCTTATTGCCCTCCGAACTCACAAACACGTGCCATTGGTCACAATCCCGAACCACGTCAAGACTTCTGGGTTTGGAACTACTGGCGACGTTTATATCGGTACCGGAAGGTATATTGATAATGGAGTTCCCAAAATTCAAACGATTAATGTTGGTTCCGGACCTATTTCCTACCAAAGCGATTAGATCGGATCCTTGCCGGATCAATTCCACCTCCGAGGGCAAAGAATAAGTAACAGCTGGCACAGCAGTAATTACAGCAGCTTATGGCGTTGGATTGGTAAGTGAAGCGCCGAAATCTATTCGAATCAGGTTATTGGCGCTATAGTTAGCGACCAGGCCATACCAGTTACCGCCTTCCTGGTGAAAAGCAATCCCTTCAGGGCCATTGAGAATTCCACCGACATTCCCAAGATCAACTACCGATTCCAGATCAACTGGATTGGTAAGTTTTGCTCCAATGTCGACTCTTAAAATCTGATTACTAGTTCGAGCTGTAACGAAGCCATACCAAAAAGAGCTGTCATGGACTATGGTCAGGCCAACTGGAGCCGCCGCTGATATATCCACAACCGAATTTCCAGCCGGGATTGTAGATAGTCCACCGCCGCAGAAATCCCATAAAAAATCGGAGCCGTTAACCGAGGTGTTGTTGGTTAAAAATGTCTCTTCCAGGCACACCGAACCAGGGACCATAAAGGTTGTTGTTGGACACTGGCCCCAGACCAAGTTCGCCCAAAAAATTAGTAGGATTGGATTATCAAAAAGAAGCCCCTTCAAAATCTTTTCCGATATTGCTAATATTAATACAATTCGGGCTTAAGTTGTGACCTGATCCCGGCGAATTAGGTTGCTATAGATTTCAACCAACCTCTGGGAGAGTTCTAATATGTTGTGTTCTTGCTCAATTCTCTTGCGCCCATTTTCGCCCATTTCTTTCCTCTTTTTGGGGTTTTCAGTTAGCGAGTTCACCTTGGCAAGAAAGTCCCTCATGTCCCCTTTCGCAACTTTGAAGCCCGTTTCCCCATCTTTGATCAAATCAGGGATCCCCCCAACATCAAAGCCAACTGCCGGCACTCCACAAGCTAAAGATTCAAGAAGGGTGTTAGGTAAATTGTCTTCCAAGGAAGGTATCAACAATATATCTGCCGCCTGATATGCCATTACCAACTTTTCTTCGTCATTAAGGAAACCAAGATTGAAGGTATTGGCGGTGGAAACGGCACCTTCACCCAACGTTAGGAAGGCGACATTTTGCTGAGAAAGGAGGTCGAGATTGGTTTTCAGGAGATTAAATCCTTTGCGTCGATCATGAATCTGGTTGGATACAAACAACAACAGAACTTTATCCTGCGGGAGTCCTAATTTGGATCTTGCAGCGGTGGAGAGTCCTGGTTTAAATACTTCCAAGTCCAATCCATTTGGAAGATAGTTAGCCTTGGTAGAAAAAATCTTGGAGTGGTCGATCTCATTCTTCATCCATCTTGATATTGCAATAGGCACAATGCTCGGCGAATTCTTAAGGAGTTTTGATTTAAAGCTTCGGAATTTATTCTCTTCCCTAATTTGCGGTTCATCCAGGTCTTCAAGGTTTAGGTCATAGTGTATCAGACCACGAATTGGATTCAAGTCATGAAGAGTCCAAATCACCGGTTTACCGTTTCTTCTGAAAAACTGTCGATAATCCAAAAATTTTGCAATCCAGTGCAGATGAATAACGTCGGCGCTGAGATAAGACGGGTGAGAAGTAATATCATAAGGAGTGAAGGGGTACGATAATTTACTATTCGATTTACTGCTTTTAAATCCGTGAAATCTGGAGATAATTGATTCCCTAATTCTTTGACCAAAAGGACGGTCATCCAGATAGTTTATTACATCCGGATCATGGTCCTCATTATATAGAACCAAGACGCCGGATTCGATTCCAGCTTTCACCAGACTTTCATTTAATCGCAGGCAAGCCTTGGCAGCTCCGCCGGTAGAAAATGTATTAATCTGAAGAATTTTCATAAGCATTCTTCAGGTCCGGCCCCATATTGATTCTTTCCAGGATTTCGTCCATAGAAGAAGTAATAAAACCATCCAGCGAAATCATCCTGTCACTCCTCCCTTGATCTCTCAGAAAAGCTGAGATCTTTCCGCCATTTGTATAGTCTATTGCGAAATAGTTCACTCCAAGGGTTTCAGCGAACAAAACGGAGTGGAAGCGCATACATATACACATCTGGGAAGAATTCATTGAATCGGCAATCAAGTCTGGATTGGCGTTATATTTATAGAATGTATGTTTTTCTCGTTCGAAGTGCTGCGCCAAAAAGCGGCGGTAAAAGTCTCTATCATCGTTTCCCACAAAGAAAGTATGCATAGGGTAGAATGTCGGAAGGAGGTTGTGATCTTTACAAATAGCCTTGATGACCTGAGCCATTTTGTCTTCAAAAGCGGACCTCCGTACCTGAAACTCCAGGGTGCTCAAACCCTGGCCATATTCCGCTGTCCATTCCCGGAGAAAACAGGCCAGGACTGGTTTTCGAGGTGGCTTAGGAAAATTATGACGGGCTGATCTCAGGAATGCCCTTGCCGGATCTCCTACCATTTCCGACCTCAGATTAGGGAGCCACTTTTTGGAAATCTCCACCGACCCCGAATCGCGGAGTTTAACCTCATTTGCCAGTTCCAGAATCCGTTTGATCGTATTGGCGTACTTAGTTGAATTTACCGGTCCGATACCACAGCCAAAAACTATGGTTTCCCCACCGAAAATCCGGGCAAGAGTAAAGGCCCACAAGGGAATTGCCAGAGCTTCCATATCCATTAGAGGACCACCCCCAAGGATCACCTTTTCAGCATTCCGGATCGCCATTAAGAAATCGTAGCTATAAACGGATACCACCTCAGTATTCAAGCCCAGCTCGGACAAGGTCTTCTGAGTCACAAACGGATAGAAGCTCGTTACCGTGACATGACACTGGGGGTCGGTCTTTCGGAACAATTCGATTATATTTCCCAAAATCGCTTTATCCCCTACGGTTTCGGTACCATACCAACCCGTAATCACTATTCGGCCTTTCTTTCTTTTCTTCCCAAGTAAACCAAGGGGCTTCAACCACTGGGCATAACGGATCCGGTTAATTTGAATAAGCTCCTTCCAAAAGAGATCCTGGTAATAACCCTTGGCTTCCGAGTAGGTAATGGGCGCGTGGTAATCGTGAATGCAATCGTCGCATTTGTCCTGGAGAATTCTTCTGCGTTGCTTTAGATTACTTCGGAACAATTCCTTTGCTGGGTGCTTTAGAGCGTTCCCAATAGCTGGCGATTTGGGGGCACAAAACTGTATATCCTCTCTTGAGTCCAGAACCAAACCTTTATTGTGATAGGGACATCCTATTGTTCTTTTCCCTCCATTAAGCATTTTGATGATGCTTCGATACGTTCGCCGGTACGTTTCATTTGTTTCAAATTCGCACTCAATCTTCTTGAAGAAGCAAGCCAAGTGGTAAGACTCTTCCTCGTCAAAGTTCCTGATTACGCTTGTGAGCTCGTTGTTGTAAAGTCTATCGATAAACTCGGCGACCCGGAATCTTCCCTCCAAACCCTCGTTCCTCAAAAAGAGCAAAAGATCATCCACATCCCAAACATTCTCCTTGGTAATGGTGCATCCTATTGTTATTGGTATTGTCGTTTGATGTTTGAAAAATCGGATTACCCTGATTGCCGCTTCGAAATTTCCGTCCCGGCCCCTGATTAAATCATGGACTGAGCCCACTCCATCAAGCGAGACCATAACGCTAAAATCCTTCTTATGTTTCTGGCAAACCGATTGTACTGCCTGAATGCGTTCGATGACCTGATTTTCCCGGATCGCGTTGGTAATAATGCTAAGACCCTGAATCTGAGGAATAGCCCGGCAAACCGAGTCATAAAGCTGTGGCAAATCGGATCTTAGGGTTGGTTCCCCGCCGGTTATTCCGACATGCCTGACCCTGCTAAAAAAGGGATTATCCAAAATTTCAAATAGCTGGTGGGGCGATATCTCAAAGTCTTTCTTCCGTTGCCAAATATTGCACATAGTGCACTTCGAATTGCAAATATCATTTGCATTCAGATTTATCACCGTAGGTTTGGGAGGGAAATACTGATGCAGAACTTTCCGTTTCCAATCCTGCCATCGACAGCCTGCTAAACGAAATGCGAGCCTTCCAGTGCGTTTTGCTGCATCTGCTATCCTCATTCTTCACTCCCTTATTAGACGTTCCTCCAGAAGGTATAGCATCGGCCATGAGGGTCAATCCATTGGTCAACGGTTAACCCTCTGGAGCTGTTTTGCTGATTGAACTCAAATATGGCCCTTAGTTCTCCTTTATGGGGATTGCCGTGATAAATATCCAAGTCATCAAAATACACCACGGAGCCTTCGATCAGAAGTGGCTCAAGCCAATTCAAAACGCTGGCAGTGGATGAGTAGTAGTCGCAATCAATATTTACAAAGAATGGTACTTTTTGAGATAAAAGATACTCTTGTCTTAGTTCCTCGGTTAATGTCTCTTCATAATATCCTTCCACAAATCTGATTTTCGAGGATTTCATTCCTAGTTTCACCAGTCTCTCTACCACGTGGGATTTACCGGTAGATCGAAGGTCTCCATCTGACAATCTTTCAGTCTTGTCTCTCTGGTCCTCAGTTGGCGGCATACCCTCAAAGCTGTCAAACAAATTAAGATCCCATTCTTGGGATTTTGTCTTCGAATGAGCATTAATCCCGATCCAAAAATTAATTGATGATGAACCATTGAAAACCCCGAACTCAAAGTAACTATTTGATGATTGGAGTGTCGATTCAGTACGCCGGCTTTCGAACCTTTCGGCTACCCGAAAAGAAATCTCAGCAAAGTTAGATTTAAAGTTGTCAACATAATTCCTGCGTCTGACCACACGGCCCAGTTGCGACCGAAAATAGCGGAGGTCATTGTCGAAGCCATAATAATAGGATTCATAACGACTAGCCAATCCACCAAAGAAGGATACAACCAGAAACTTAATGAAACTCAGGAGCTTCATACTTCAAATACGGGCAAGTATGTGGCCGACTCGGTTAATGACTCTAACCATCAGAGGTTTCCGAGTCTCAGGCATAGCTACCGTATTTCTTTGCTTGGAGAATTTATTCACCAGCGACTTGGGTCTGCCACCTCGAAGAACAATTGGAACCCCTTGGGGTGAATATTTGATCAAAGCCCTGGTACGATACACGATACGCTCGCCTCGGTTGCGGATCGTTAATTCGCTCAGACGAATGAACCAGAAGCTGATGAAAAATCAAAACATCTCCCACCTTCATTTCCACTGCCTCAACTTCCTGGTCAGGGATGGATGAGGGATCCAAACGAGTATGATGCGTCTCGCCTGGAATATTTACATAAGGCAGAAACCCCATCTTGTGAGAACCTGGAATAACTCTGAGCGAACCGTTCCCAGGGTTGATATCATCCAACGCGATCCAGGCGATGTATTTTATTGGTTCAACCGGGCGATTCATGATGTCCTGATGCCAGGGAACTTCATTTGGCCGTCCCTGTGGTTTGTACACCAGGCTATTCTCATACAGGAAGATATTCGGCCCGATGATCCGCTCCAGGGCCTCCAGAATTTTAGGATGTTTGGCCAGATCCTGGAACTCCGGGTGCCTTTGAAAAAGATCATATATAGTGCCTTGATCAGTCCGGTGTCTCATGAAGTAATCGGTAAAGGGATCTTCATGATTCACTTCGCCATAAACGACAATTTCATCTACCAAACCGGTGTATCCTTTCAACTCATCTTGCTGGAGGATTCCCCGGAGATAGCCGAAGCCCCGCCTTTCAATTTCGACCTTGAGATCCATTTTGGTTCATAATCCTCTTGAGAATCCGTTGAAGCACTGGCGGGGTTATTTCACGTCCAATTCTTCTTATCAGAGATGACCCAGAACCGGAAGTTCCTGGAGAAAACTTGTAATCCTCGGCGCCGGGCCTCTTTTGATGCTCGGTCCAAAATACCTCCTTGGCGTTATCCTCGGGACGACCGCTGGAATAATAGTACAAGGCAATTGATTTCCGCGTTGAATCATGGGGGCACCTTAAAAGGTCAGGATGTCCGTGATAGGATTGATCCCCGGTGTTGAATATTACACATCGATTGAAAACAGGAAGAATGCGCTTTTGGCAAGAGGTCATAGTCTCTTCCCATAACTCAAGATGGCCACCATACTCTTCCTTCCAATTCTTATTGAAAAAGATAAGCAAGTTCAACCGCCGATTTAATCTTAAATGCTTATGGTAGTTAAAATCGACGTGGATACCCAGTTTACCACCGGGCAGGGTCTGATGTAATCCTGCTCCTAAGAAATGCGGGTCGGCCACCAGCCCGTCTATTCCGGTCAAAACCTCTAGAAAGGTTATTACCTCGTGTGAATTCAATGCGTAAAGAACGTCTTTCAATCCCTCTGGAAATCCGGGAACATTGGGCCTGGAGGCGATTTTGTTTTCTTCCTGTTGAAAGGTTTTAGGATCCATTTTATGTGGCTTCGGAAAAAGTTCCCAAACTTTATTAGCAATTTCGGCGGGCAAAAAGTCGTCAATGACTATATGCGGAAAAGGTGAATTGGTCTGGTAAGTCTCCGATAGCGCCTCACCGCGTTCAATTAGTTTCTCCACCTGTAACATCGGTCACGCGATCCTGTTAATAATATTTTTCACCCTGCTTGAAACAGCAGGTCGGTTCTTTTGGCCATATTTCCGGTCGAGCTTGTTATTGCGAACAACAAATTTGGGATGACGAAGCGGAAAGTGGATATCATGGCCCTCCAATTTCCCTGGTCCTTCCTCTTTGGTATGGGTGGCGGAATCACCAAAGCCGAGGTTTTCTACGAGGTTTTGAGAGGGAAGTATTGACAGTCCCCCATTGCTGAGTACGTTAAATGACCACTGGTAATCCCATGATTGAATGGTGCCGTCATAGGTGCGATCCCAGTTAGTCACTCGGCGCTCCTTCTCTTCCCTGGAGCCGAAAAACTCTTCCAAATCCACTAGCCTTTTGAAATCGGGCCATGCTGTCATTATCGGATCGTAGTGCTTCCATGCCCGACTCCAGCTGGCCCAACCCCAAATATGGATATGATGGGAAAAGTAGTAGCTATCCTCTTTGGAGTTTATGTTGTGGTTACATCCACTGATGTGCCAAACCCTCTGGTCGTACATGTATTTTGACAACAAGTTTTCGCAGAATGGGAAGAACGACCTGGAGGGCAAACAATCATCCTCAATTACCACACCATATTGGACGGAGTCAAAAAACCAATCCAAAGCCTCTGAAACGGCCTTCTTACAACCCAGGTTTGAGTCCCTGAATAGAGTCTTAACTTCACATTGCCAATCCACTGATTCTAAAACCAAATCCCTGGTAATCCTGCAATTAACTGAATCCTCAGGGATATCGGAACTTGGTCCGTCAGCCGCTACAAATAGCTGTGAGGGCCTAATCTCTCGAATTCGTTCAAAAACTTTCCGAGTGGTCTCCGGCCGGTTAAAAATCAGGAAAAGGATTGGGGTCTCGAACATAAATAAAGCATTCCTCCAAATATAGTATATTCAGAATTTACATTTGAAACCCCGTTTCCGACAGTGATGGATTTCAACCAGAAAAGCTACAAACGGCATAAATCCCGCTCCTATGAGGAGAGAAAGGCAGAAGTCTGGAAAAGGAATGATACGGTCGATTATTGGAGACATGCACAAATGTACCAAAGCTTAGACCCTATCCTGATCTCTTATCCTGAATCGAGTTGGCTTACGGTCGGGGATGGTAGGTACGGGACCGATGCCCACTATATCTCCACCTTTAACAACAAAGTGCTTGCAACCGACATATCAGAAGAACAACTCAGAAAGGCCCATAACGAAGGGTTCATTAGAGAATATCAGGTTGAGAACGCCGAAAGCTTAAGTTTTGACAACTCAGAATTCGACTTTGTCCTTTGTAAGGAATCTTATCATCACTTCCCTCGACCAATGGTGGCGCTTTATGAGATGCTGAGAGTGGCACGCATAGGCGTTGTCCTTATTGAACCCAACGACGACAAAATCGCAACCCCACAAAAAAGCAGGGTAAATACCGCGGCCCTATGGTTTTGGATGGCTCTAAAGAATTGGATAAAACGTGCCATAGGGAGAGAGCTTTATTATGATCAGGGGCGATATGAAGCCAGCGGAAATCACGTTTACACCATATCAACTCGTGAACTTGAAAAAGTAGCCCTAGGAATGAACTTTCCATTGGTTGCCATAAAAGGACTGAACGATCATTATATCGATGGAGCTGAATTTGAAATTCTATCAGAAGATGGGCCGATTTTAAATGAAATAAAAAGAACCATTGATAAGAAAAATGCAGCCTCAATGAAAGGTTTTCAACCTTGGGGATTGTTGGTCGCCGTAATATTCAAGGAAAATCCTTCAATCCAAAGTTCGAAAGCGTTACGGGATGCTGGCTTTTGGCTAAACAAACTTCTGCGAAATCCCCACGTCAGCAATTGAACGCTTCTCCACTGGGTTAGCAAGAATCCACCTAAGTCCATACCAAACTCATTTGCCACGATCCGGTTTTGATTGAAGAGAGAGAATATTTTGATAAACCGCATTATATTTCTGAATTCCATCTCTTAGCGAAAAAAACTCCAGTCCCCGGGATCGTACCCTTAAAGCATCGAACTTGACTTTTTCTAAGTTTTCAATTGTGCGAGCGTATTCCTGGGGTAAAAATTTCTGAATTATAAATCCACATTCAGAATTGATGGTTTCGTCAACGTCGCCATACCCTTGATTGGAAATCACTGGTATACCGAGCGCAAGCATCTCCCCTATTTTAGTCGGACTGGAGGCCTTCTTGGAAAATGATGGTTTTATGAAACAGATTCCAGCGTTCACTAGAGATCCGAGTTCCGGCACTCTGCTATGGGGCAATCCGCGAATGATAAGCCCATCTTGTACCGGTCGCGCAGCTTGTTCGGTCAGAATTGACTTTGGATCATCGCGGGTGATTATCAGAAATTTAGCCGAGCGACTAACTTTTCTTAAATGGGCAAAGAAATCAAGCATTTCCGGCAATAAGTACCAGGTGCCCAAGGAGCCCAGATATAGCAGAACGAAGTCGTCTTTGGAAATCCCAAGTTCCATTTCAAGTTCAGTAACCTTCCCTGTGGGCAGGTTAAACCGTTTTTCGTCCACGCAAGTCGGGATAACTGTTATTTTCGAACCTGGCCATTCCCGATATTGGCTGATGCCCTGCGAACGCAATATCCGCTGGCCCCATCGATTTGTCTTCTCCAATGCACGTCCTTGGACAGACCCAGTAACAACCAGATCGCCCTGGAACCATTCCTTGATCACCTTCCCTGCTTCATGGGTCAACGTAATGACCCCGTCGGCCTTAATGAGAAACTCAATTTCCTTTCTCTTGAAAAAGCTGTAGACTTGGCGATATAAGCCATTCTCAATGTCCCATATTCCTCCATCGATACGCTCATCCGCCCAAAAGCCACGCATATCGAAGATGAACCGTGTGCCGAATTTTCGCTTGATCCACAACCCAATCAGCGAAGTCAGATAGCTGCGGCAATGGACTATATCAAAGTCTATCTTTCGAAGGAGTCTTGAAGCAATGAATCTTAGCCTAAGCAAATCGTAGAGGGTCGACAGAATGGGTGGTGATTTATGATATAACTCGGGCACCCATTGGATTTGATGCTTTTCACATTCCTGCCGGATCTCTGCCGAGTGGTTTTCAAAATTGGAGGATTTTTCAAAACTAACGATCAAAATTGAATGACCACGCTTTGATAATCCGACCATATAGGATAGGATTTGCGATTGGCCAAGTGGATCGCATAATCCATCGTAGGTTAAGTACAGAATTTTGGCGGTTTTAGCGGGCTTTTTTATTGTGCGGAGGTTTAAGGTCAATAATGGCTCTTTTCTCGATAATCCATTTGTGCCAAAGCATCATTAGCCAAAGGCGATTATAGAGATAGTGCTGGCCAGCGCGGTATCTTTTAACCAGTTTACTCACCTCTTCAATTCGGAAAAAGCCGAGGTCAGCAATCAGATCCCGGTTAAGGTAGTCATCGAACAAGAAACTGAGATCTTTGTTAAGCCAAGAATCCAAGGGTATCGCAAACCCCCGTTTGGGGCGGTCAAAAAGCTTCTTAGGAACCATATCGAATAGAATTTCCTTCAACAGGGTCTTGGTTACGTTTCCTTTCTTTTTCAAGGCCAGATCCAGATTTAAGGCATAGGACACCACCCGGTGATCTAGCAGTGGAACCCGGCATTCCAGAGAGTATTTCATGGAGGCCCTATCCACCTTGGTCAACAGGTCGTCAGCCAGATAATATTCCAGATCGAACAAGGATTGGCTTTCCGGTGGAGATAGTGATCTCGGAGTACCTGGATCCTGGTAGCTAAACAGCTTTCCCAGATATTCGGGCTTAACCAACTGATTGATTTCCGTGTTGGAGAAATAATACTGCTCTTGGGAAAAGATATGATTCCGGAGACCATTCAAACCGGGACTTCTGAAAAGGTTCGATGCCCTTTGCAGGCGGCTGTTGCCAGTCGAATTAAGTAATAAAGCCGCAATATCCTTTATGTGTCCGCTTTTGATCTTTTCCAATCGGCTGGCCCAGGCATAAGCCCCATATCCGAGGAAAAGCTCATCGCCACCATCCCCGGTAAGGATCACCTTAACTTTTTCGCGGGCTAATTTAGAGACCAACATTGTCGGTATCGCCGAGGTGTCAGCAAACGGCTCATCAAATGTGGACAACACTTGCTCAAGCATCGGGATCGCATCTGCTTCGGTGAGGATCCAGGTTTGGTGATCAGTTTTGAGGTGACTAGCTACCTTTTGGGCATATTCACTTTCATTGAACTTGGATTCCTTGAATCCGATGTTGAAGGTCTTGAGCGGTTGATTTACCAACCCGGCCGCAAGGGCGCTCACCAGGCTGGAGTCAATACCTCCACTCAAGGAAGTCCCCAGAGGTACATCGCTGATCAAACGATCTTTCACCGATTGTTGAAGCAATCCATGGAGTTCCCGCTTGGCTACTTTGGGATCGGAAACGGGCGACGAGCTTACAAGGGCCGGGGAATCCCAGTAGGAAGTGACTTCTGGACTACTGTTAAGATCGATCTTGGCATAGCTTCCGGCGGGAAGTTTGAAAACGTTCTCGTAAATCGATAACGGATGTGAGATGAAACCCAGATGTAAATACGTCAAGAAAGCTTCCTGGCTAATCTTCAAGGGATTTTCAATGACCGAACAAGCTTCTAAACCTTTCAACTCGGAGGCAAATGCAAACAAATACCTGTCATAGAAATAATAGAGCGGTTTAATTCCAATCCGATCCCGCGCCACGAAAAGTTCCTTTACTTTTGAATCCCAAATTGCGAAGGCAAACATACCATTGAATCGAAAAAGACACCCCACTCCCATTTGCGCGAAACACTCAAGAACAACTTCAGTATCGCAGTTGGTTCTCGGGTGAAAATCCTTAAGTTCCCTTGCAAGTTGTTGATAGTTGTAAACCTCCCCGTTGTAGACCATGACGTACCGGCCATCTTCCGAATAAAATGGTTGGTTGGCATTCTCGGAAAGATCAAGGATCGATAATCGGTTATGTCCCATAAAGACCCTATCTTCCTCGGATTCAAAAATACCATTGGCGTCGGGCCCGCGATGTTGCTGCCGGTCCACCATTGCCTCAATAGATTCTCGGGCCTGCGGAAAGGTTTTAGTCGAAATAAATCCTGAAATACCGCACATTTCTAATCGTTTAGCAGCTTGTTGTAATAATTTAAATATTCCCGCACCATTTGCCCGGTCGCAAATCTGCCCGAAACCGTGTTCCTGCCATTTGCTGCTAAGTTATCCCTTAAGCGATCATCAGACCAAATTTCGTCCAGCGCTTTAGCGATGGCCCCAGGATCCTTGTGCCCCACCACCAGTGCGTTGTAATGATCTTCCACCAACTCACCTGAAATCCCGGAAATGGTGAAGATGCTTGGAACTCCGGCGGCGAGACTTTCTATGTAGGTCAATCCAAATGACTCAAAATAGGGGTCTTCAGGTACATGGACGTAAATATCAATTGCATCATACACATCCCTTACATCCACCGAATAATCCTGTTCAATGAAGGACCCGACTGACAAATTGTCTAGTAGCCCTTTGATTTCTATGCTGTTGGCTCCTTCCGATTTACTAATGTACAACAGAGCCTTATCGTGACTCTCCTGAAATTGCCCAAATGCCTCAATAGCATGGGCGATGCCTTTGCCCATGACGTATCGGGATATAATTCCTATTATCGGGCTTCGACCCAGGGGCAGAGTTAATCCGGAAACCGTGGGCCGGTTTATTCCGAATGAATCCATGTTTATCCCATGATAAATCGGCTGGATCTTATCGGAAGGTACATTCTCATATTTCTCCAGTAACTCTTTGTTCGCCCGGGATGGACATACTATTGCAGTAGCTAGCCAATTATTCATTCGATCCACAATCACCCCCCACGGATGATACAAGTGGTGCTCATTACCATGATGGCGAGTTATATATACGATTTGGAATTCGGGCTAACCAGCCGGCTAGCAGACCAATGCAGGAGGCCTCAAGGTAATGACCGTGCACGGCTTTGGGGCGAGTTCTCAGCAGGATAAACCACAGTTCAATAATCACCAATGGTAACCGAAGCGTGTTTCCGTGGGATATAGTACGAACTGAATGTCCCCAAGCTTCCAGGTCATCAATGAACTCCCGACCAGTTCCAGGGTCAAGAACAATAATCTCCAAATCAATTCCCGGGTTCCTGAATCCTCGTAGAAACCAGGTAAGGAGAGCAGGACTTTGCAACGAAGGAATTACGTAGGTTATACGTGATGATTTGGTACTGGCAGGCATAAGGCATCAAAATGTGGAAGTCTTTTGTCCCGGGTCTCGGGAAGTCTGGAATCTTTGTCGGCCACAACGATTGAATAACCGAAGTCCTTAATAAATTTCAATAATTCATCCGAGCTTGAACCTTGAGCCTGAAGTAAGACATCATCAATCTCTACGAATAAACAAGGACGGAATTTAGCTAAAATCTTGCGCGCCCCGTTAAGAACTCTTAGCTCGTACCCCTCAACGTCAATCTTAATAAACGTGAGTTCGATATAAAATAGAGTAGTTTATTGATAGAAAAAAGGCAGAAAATTAGTATATTAAGTCATTGACAATCAACAAAATAACTAATATTTCTGCCTATGTTAACTGCTACTAAAATTACTGAAATTTTTTGTTCCATTGACGATTTTTGTCTGGATTTTGTCCCAAAATTGGAAAAAAGATTGCTGGGAAGTAAAAAGCGCAACAAACCTGGTAAGCTTTCTTTATCCGAAGTAATGACTATACAGGTCTTGTTCCAGATCTCAGGATATCGAAATTTCAAGACCTTTTACAACACATACGTTTGTGGCCACTTGCGCTCCTTCTTTCCTGATGTGGTAAGCTATAACCGAATGGTAGAACTTTGTAGTGGAAGTCTTCTGCCAATGGCTATTTATCTGAAAACACAAGGGACTGGACAGTGTACAGGTATAAGTTTTATAGACAGCACTCCGTTAAGGGTCTGTCATAACAGACGGATCCATAACCATAAAGTATTTGAAGGGTTAGCTAAAAGAGGCCATTGTTCCATCGGATGGTTCTACGGGTTTAAGCTCCATCTTATCACTGCTGATACGGGTGAAATCATCGATTTTATGCTCACACCGGGCAATGTGGATGACAGAAAGCCTCTTAAAATTGAACGGTTTATTAAGAAATTATTCGGAAAGCTCTTTGGTGATAAAGGCTACATCAGTAAGGAACTTTTTAAAAATCTGTTCTTCCGCGGAGTCCATCTGATAACCAAACTCAAACGCAATATGAAGTCCTCATCCTTAACCCCCATCATGGATGCTATAATGCTCCGTAAAAGGGCTATTTGTGAGACTATCATTGATCAACTTAAAAACATCTTCCAGATTGAACACTCCAGGCACAGGAGCCCAACTAATTTCCTTACCAACCTTTTCTCGGCTTTAATCGCTTACAACTTTTGCGAAAAAAAGCCCTCAATCAAATTGAACTACCAGGACACCGGTCAACTCTTTCTCGCTCTTTAATCATTCCTTATTGTCGAACTCACGTTAATAAGACTTATAGTTTTTAAGTCCAGGATCTCTTTCATGTGGTCGAGTGTAGCCAGTTTGACATTCACCGTATCAGCCGGCGCTTTATCCTGTTCCAAGATCAGCCTGTTCATCCCTTGATTTTTAGGATTTGCCCGGGCCAGAATTGCCTCCCCTTCAGAATCACCCAAGGCCATTTTGTGGATCTGGACGTTTGAGAATTTATTGAGTCTTAGATTGTCGGCACACCTTTGGAAATTCTTGGGATCCGGTTCGAATCCGATAACCTTCCCGGCCTTTGCCTTTGCTGCCATTTTCAAAGCAAAATGACCGTTGTTACTACCCACGTCAATGACCGTAGAATCCTCCCTGATCTGGGAGAATAGAACCTTATCGGATTTGTCTTGGAGGCCAAAAAATATCTTGTGATCAACGAAGTCGCTTAGGTCTAATATATATTCAATTCCATCCCGGCTTTTAATGCGGTTTGAGCCTACGGAGTATTGGTAGTGATTTGGTAAGAACTTGCTAAAAAAGTGGGTCGGTGTTCTGCCATTGGTCAACTCATAAAGCACGTTCTCCATAGCGGGCACCATAAAGCCCCGGCGAAGAAAATTCAGGAATTGGGTCTTAGCCGAAAGAACCATATCAAATGCTATGGGCTATGAGGACGTTGTAAATCTTAAATCTAAGCCATCTTGGGATAAACCGAGTCCAGAGTTGGTGGTTGACCACGGACTTCCAAAACCCACTATAAGCAAAAACATAACTAGCCAGCTTTGATGATCTGAAAGTAAAGTGTGTAGGGAGCAGGTCTTGATAGTCGGGGTTGCTCCGCAAAATGACCATTCGCGCCTTCCGGTAACTTCTTTGCCGGTCTATAAATTGTTCGATGTCGTTAGGGCCATCGTGCCAAACCATTATAGCCGGATCACAGAAGATAGGGATATCATGTTTCAGGATCCTCAAGCTCAATTCGAGGTCCTCCTGATCGGGCAAACTTTCATCAAATGTTCCGATTCTTGTAAGTGTATTTTTAGACAAGGACAAATTTGCGGTCGAAAAATAATAGCGTTGAGGCCCTACCTGAAACACCGACGGTTCAAAACTTCTTTTCCACACTGAGTCCAGAAATAATTTATAGTCCAGAAACTCCGGGTTTGAAGCCGAGCTTTGGGTTTTTTGAGAAATGTTACCTACCAGCACGGTCTCAGGTTTTAAATGAAGATGATCCCAATGTTTTTGAAGGCAGTCCGGAGTGATCCTAATATCATCGTCACAGAAAAGCAGTAATTCCCGGGTTGCCTGTTTGATACCGTTATTTCGGGCCGATGCTCGACCCTGGTTGTCCTGGGAAACTAAACTTATTGGGTGGAGCTTGATCCTGGCGGAACCGATCCTTTCCTCGGTTCGGTCAGTTGACCCATCGATGATCACAATGGTCTCAAAGTCCTTGAAGGTTTGACCCTCCAAGTCACGGAGCAATTGAATGATCTTTTCAACGCCCTGGTAAGTGGGGATAATAACAGAAAAACCGGGTGTCACGGTTTCCTTAGTGATTTGATCAGCCAAAGTGGCAAATATCGATTGCGGAAAATGAGCTTGCGCAACAACCTACGGTCTTCGGGCTCAATGAATAACGGATTTACCATATTCAGGTACGAGCCAGCCTTTCCTTTGTCATTCTGGTGGTAATACTGGTTGCCCGCGAGCAATAAGTAATAATGGACAGCCGACTTGACAGTTTGAAGATCTAGATCAGACGCGACCGGAATTGGAAATCGGGGTTCCCCGACTAAAAGTTCTTTAAGAAGCCCTGCTTCTTGATTAAGGCCATATTTTGTGGAGTAAGCAATAAAAATTTGCAGGGTCTCCTGTTCAAATCCTTCCGATTCGGCAATTGTTTTTGAGGTGGTGTGATGCCTGAAGTTGACCAGCACATCATTGAGCCGGCATGTCCCGGCCAGGCCGCATTGAAATAGATATCGGATCCACCACTCCTTATCCATTACAAACCGAAGGGCGGGATTCAGCTGGCCAACATCATCGAAGGCTTCTTTTCGGAAAAAAGTTTCAGGTTGGTCGATTCGAGCCCATCCTATGGTCTTAGCCAGATTGCCAAGGTATGTATCAGTCCCCCTGGTTACGTCAATGATTCCATCTTCATTAAAGATCTGGCTTTGGCCCATGACCACTTTAGTCTCAGGATCCCTGAAAGCCTCACCAATCAAGGCTAAAGCACCGGATTCATAATAGTCATCGGAATTTAGCCAGTTGATCACATCACCACGAGCCCGGCTGATACCCTTGTTGATGGCAATACTTTGACCCTTGTCGGGTTCACTGACCCACCAAGACAGATGTTCCTGGTATTTTTTGATGATGTCAGTGGAATTGTCGCTGCTTCCCCCATCTATAACCAGATATTCCAGGTTGGGATAGTTCTGCGATAAGACCGATTCAATGGTTTGCTCCAGGTATTCCGCCTGGTTATAGGAGGGTGTAATTATCGTCAGCTTAGGCCAGTTGGATCCCACGGATCTAGAATTCGAATCCAAACGTTTTGATGTCTGGCTTATAAGCCTGGTATATCAAATCCTTACCTTTTGGGCTGTAATAATCCTGGTATGAATTGCGGTCACCCGCATTCAAATGAGGCAAGATGAGATCGCCTAGACCCATCTGATGAGTAACCTTTTGCAGATCCTCGTGCAGCTTAGAATAGTTACCAAGAAAGTTGGTCAGCAGGTTTCCGTTGGAATCGCATACGTAGGCCTGCTGCAACCTAACATTTCGAGATTGGGTTCGCCAAACCAAGTATTCTTCAAAACCACCCAAACTCTTAACGATGGCGTGATGCTGATTACTCTGGTCTTTCAGAATATGATGATAGAGCGACACTTGCCAATCCCAGGAGTTGCGGACGAAAGCAAATTTAAAATATCCATTGAAAATCTTCCCTGGAAGTTCTTGTCGGAGATCGAGTAATGGGATGTGCTTGGGAAAATCTTCGCTATAAATGGCTGGACGTAATCCAATGACTGAAAATAACCGGGCTTTCATAGAGAAGCTGGAGTGCCCATATTGGCTCAGGGCGCTGCTAACGCTGGTGCCACCCGTTTTATACAAGTGAACGAAAATAAAATTCCGGGTGTGAGAAATGACCATCTTTTATTCAATCCAATGCCAATCAATGTCCATAATACCTATTGGATATTCTTGATTTACTTTGAACCCAAGCCAGTATTTAGGGGCATAAACCAGCTTGTCTTGCTTAGGGTTCAAAAAAGCGCCCCACCAGGAGAATGTACTGTTTGCCAAAATCAATATGTCGGCGTGCATCAATAATTGAAAGTCGATTATTTCTGAGTTAGATTCGTACAGATAGTTATCCCGGGTTCCAAACTCCTCTTTGACAAACTCGATATCATCGCTTATGAATATTACCTTGTATTGATCGATATTGTCGATCAAAGACAGTGCCTTGTGGTAGTAGCTCAGGGGAAGGGCCCAGTTGCCCCCAAATTGTTCGGACTCCGCAACCACATAGCTAGTCCGTCTTAGGTGGACCACCACCACTTTGTGAGCCGCCAAAAATTCACCATAGAGTTGCTTTAGTTGTTCCCTATATTTTTTCTTTATCCGAAAAATCTTGTCCACCTCGGTTTTGATTGGATCGAAATAACGGGCGGATTGGAAATAACCTTGATACATCAGGTGGTCGGATAGCTCTGCCAATTGGTGTTCAGGGAGAACTTCCTGAACAAAAACCCGATCGGGAAGCCTGGTCAAAGTTCGATAATAGAAGTCTCTCCAACGGTTCCTCCAGGGATTATAATTGTGCAATTCAAAGTATCGGTGCAACCTGGGTTTCGTCATTCTGGTTTTCCCATACTGAATAAAAAAATCAGTGCCCAGGAGCCGGCCAAAGGAGGTCATGGCGGCGTACTGAAACATGTGGTTTCCCAGCAAACCATGCATTTTCAATCCTATCATCTAATACTTAATCAGGCAACTGGAGATAACTTCCAAATCGTGATCGGTCAACTCAGGATAATTGCCATAATAGAACCCGTTGTTATTCAGAAAATCGCTTCCCGGGAGGACGAATGTCTTGTCCACATACTTTTTGAAAAAAGGCTGCAACTGGATATTACCGGCGATCATGGGTCTTATCTCGATGCCGGCACCTGAAAATTGAGCCAGATAAGTTGACCTTAGTTCCGGGGTATTGCAAACTACCGGGAAAGCAAATGGAGAAAGCCGGGTAATGTGATCGGTTTTAAGAACCAAAAAGTCTTCATTCTTTTGGATGAATTCGTTCAGATAATTGAAATTACGTTCCCTGACCTCAATATTCTGTTCCAGGTATTTAAGTTGGTTTAACCCCAAAAAGCCAGTGATCTCAGTAGGGCGAAAATTGAAGGCTAAATCGTAAAACGTATACTTGGCCTCGAATTCGGAAAAACTTTATGTTGTCGCCGAAGCTTCACCTGCTGGGCGGCGGTTAAATTGCGATCCCAGCCATTGGCCCGGACGATCTGGAGCATTTGAGCTAATTCAGGATCATCGGTGCAAACCATACCCCCTTCGATAGTGGACAGATGATGAGCTACGAAAAAAGAAAATGTGGAGCCCAGGCCAAAGTTGCCGGCCTTACCTTGACCTGTTTCCGTGCCCAGTGCTTCGCAGTTATCCTCGATCAACAGAATTCCTTTCCCCTTGCAAAGGTCCCTTATTGTACCTATGTCACCCACAAAACCAAGAGCGTTGGTCAAAAATAAGGCCTGAAGCTGGACCTCCTCCAAACGCAGGAGAAGCGTTTCGGACATGACATTCAAAGATTCAGGAGAACAATCAATCGGGACCGGATTTAGTCCAAGCTGAATGAGAGGCATCGTATTGGTCGACCAAGTCAGGGCTGAAAAGCCCACGTCATCTCCGTCCTTTAGATGGCCAAGATTTTTGAGACTTTGGATAAGGGCCAGGTTGGCACTGCTGCCGCTATTGTAAAGTACAGCAAATTTGCAGTCCTGAGCTTGAGCAAACTCCTGCTCAAATCGGGAACACATCTGATCCATCGATAACTTGTCGGCCTTCAACAGGAATTCGGACAAGGCGGCCTTGGTGTCGTATTCATGTAAAAAGGTGGATTTCATCAACGGGATCATAGACTCAGATTTTACCTCAAAACCGCCAAGTAATTGGAAGTACCGAAAATCTCATTTCTCCAAGATTGATTCCTCACAGGGACCACACCGTCTTTCAGTATCAAAAAAAGATCATAATTCGGGGATAACAGTCGGTAAAAATCCTTGAAATAGGTTCTTGAGTCCTGGTTACATTCACCAAACTCAAATTGGATGTTCATTATCGTTCCGGTTTCCACAAAATCCGCAGCGCCTTTCAGGATCTGTAGTTCAGCTCCTTCAGCATCTATTTTCAAGTAATGAATTTTCCCTATTTCATTCTCCAGGCAAAAATCAGCTAGAGTCGTAACTGCCACCTGCTCAATAGGATTGAACCCAACAATATCTCTTGGATAAAGACTTGAATGACTGCTTCCTCTACGATCGGAATACAAGTGCAAGGAACCGGTCTTATCGCCCAACGCCAGGTGGTGACACTTTACATGAGGATTACCGGACATATTTTGACTAAGTTGGTCAAAGCTGTGTTGGCTTGGTTCGAACGCATGAATGTTTATTTCCTTATCCAGGTTGGACAAAAGAAATTTGGAAAATGCACCCTGATGAGCTCCAACATCGAAAACATTCAACTCGGGATCCTCCAGGTTCTCCAAGATATCTAAAACGGCCTCCTTCTCCCCACTTTCTTCGATGTTCCCGCCAAAACCATAATTCATCCCGATCAAAGAAACCTGGTATAAATTCCTAAAAATCCGATAGTATGCCTTCTTTCCAGCGTTTGGCAAGAGAAACCATTTTGTTAATAGTCCTAGTAATTTGCTAAGGATGGGCATCAGAATATGATAAATCCAGCCAATGAGATAACGAAAACAGGCTATATCCGCCTAAACAATGCTCCAGTCAGCATCCACCAACAAATTTCCAAAAGAAGCCGGAGGGAATTTAACATAATTGTACAGTACACCATCGACCACTTCAAACAGAAAAGCACCCTCCAGGTGATCAAGATAGAATAACTCATGCATGATGGAATAATTCAGAGTGTAGCTGCCAGATATCACCGGCATCCCTTTAATGTCACAAATAAAGCAACTTCCTGATTCAACTTCGGCTTTTTGGAAGGATTTTCCCAACAGGCGAGGATGATGCAACAATAAGGGAGAGCCTTTGGCATCTCGAATTGCAATACCCACATTGATACCGTCGAAAATCTCTTCTGGCTCACGGATTTCATAGTGCAGGGCAATTTTAAAATCCTTACCAATGGAGACACGGTCAACCTCACTCATCGCGGAATCGAGGAGTTCTATTCGGTTCACAATGATCGCGCCATTGCCTTTCCGATCCATTCGGCTGTTCAAATCCTTTTGGGCAAACTCTTGGTTCCTTTTGAGATATCCCTCCACGCATTGGCTAACCGGGCCTTCCATCACTTTTGCACCTTGCTCCAGAATCATTCCGCGAGTGCAAAGCCTCTCTACCGCATTCAAATTATGACTTACAAAAAGCACGGTCCGGCCTTCAGAGGTTACATCCTCCATCTTACCCAAACATTTTTTCTGGAACTCGTGGTCACCTACCGCCAGAACTTCGTCGATAATAAGTATTTCTGGTTCCAGAAATGCGGCAACTGAGAAAGCCAGTCGGACCTTCATGCCACTGCTGTAATGTTTAACCGGAGTGTCAATAAATCTGACTACCCCGGAAAAATCCACGATTTGATCAAATTTTCTGCTTACCTCCTTGCGCGTCATGCCCAAAATGGTACCGTTTAGGTAAATGTTCTCCCTACCGGTAAGTTCGGGGTGAAAACCAGTTCCAACCTCAAGTAAGGAAGATACCCGCCCATCAACTTCAATTCGGCCTTTTGTTGGAAATGTGGTTTGACTCAAGATCTTGAGCAGAGTACTTTTTCCGGCACCGTTTCGGCCTATGATGCCAACCGCTTCACCCTTTTTTACCCGGAGAGTTACATCCTTCAGAGCCCAAAATGTTCCATGGTTGACATCCTGTTGAAGCTGATTTTGTGAATCCCGTTTTCTGAACGGATTAAGCCGCTTCAGTGAGCGCCCTAAGGATTCCCGAAAAGTTTCAACATGAGGCGTTCCAATATGGTATTGCTTACTTACGTTCCTGATATCAATGGCTACCTCAGACATAGGCTAAGTGAGAGGGGATACAAAATTAGGCTAAAATCATCTATTTCGGTGCAGGGGCCCCTGCCCAGCCTACACAAGATCGGCCATCACTCTTTCCACTTTCTTGAAGTAGTAGAGTCCGGAAAAAAACAATAGGACAGTTATGGCTGTGGATAGGTAAATGTACTGGGTTAATGGGCTTCCGAGCAAAAAGCACCATCTAAATCCCTCAACAATTCCGGCCATAGGATTGAGATGATATACCCATTGGTATTTATCCGGAATTAGGGATGAGGGGTAGGCAATCGGGGTTGCATATAATCCTAGTTGAGCCATAAAAGGCACCACATGCTGGAAATCGCGATAGCGTATTGTCAGGGCACTTATCCAAATCCCTACTCCTAAAGCAGCCAGTACGGCAAGAGCAAGGAAAGCTGGAACCATAATGATTTGGCTCGAGATACCCAATTGATACCATACCAAAAGGACCATGAGGATAATGATCGTAACCATCATATCCACGAATCCGGTCATGGACTTCGACAATGGGATTAGCAGGCGAGGAAAATAAACCTTCTTTACCATCTCCTGGGCACCGATGATTGAGATTCCCGACTGCTGAAGGACATAAGAAAAGTAGCTCCAGGGAGCCATGCCGGCAAGAGCAAAGATGGGATAAGGAAGTCCTCCGGTGTCAACTTTTAGACCTCTGCCAAAAATCAGGACAAAAATCAAAAGTGTTGCCAAAGGCTGAAGAAAAGCCCAGAGTAGGCCTAAAAAGGTTTGGGCATAGCGAACACGAAGGTCCCGGTAGGCCAAAAGAAGGAATAGATCCCGGTAAGAATACAACTCTTTGATATTCAGAGAAAACGGCGTTTTGGCTGCGTCAATTACTACTTTGGACATAAGAACCTGGGATTCACTTTGATGCGGTACCTTCGATGTAGGTTTTTGAATGCTTCAACATCTCGCAAATTAAGTAAAACCACTATTTTAAAGAAAAATTTGGTTTCGCCCGAGTTGAGAGTTCTGTTTCTATATCCATATCCTGCTGATTCAGCACCTTCTCAGAGATTTAGATTTGAGCAGTATCTCCATTTTTTGGAGCAACATGAGTTCAAATTAACGCGACAATCGTTTTGGAGCGGGCCCACCTGGAAAATCCTGTATGAACCAGGGTTTAGGCTGGCTAAGATAGCTGGAATTTTGAAGGGATTTGGACGCAGGCTATTAATGCTTACTAAGCTGTGGGGTTACGATTGGGTATTTGTTCACCGGGAAATAACCCCCGTGGGACCTCCCATCTTTGAATGGATTATCTCTCGACTCTTTAAGAAGAAGATCATTTTCGATTTCGATGACGCGATCTGGTTGCCCAATACATCCAATGAGAACCAAATTGTGTCAAATTTCAAATGGCATTCGAAGGTTACCTCGATTTGTCGATTGAGCAGTCGAGTTAGTGCAGGCAATGAATTCCTGGCCAATTATGCCAGGCAGTTTGCTTCGGAGGTCAAGATCAATCCAACCACGATTGACACCGAATCACTACACAATCCCGACCTTTATATTGATCAAAATAGCCAAGAGGGGAACGGATCACCAGTAATTGGATGGACCGGAACCCATTCTACCCTTCCCTTCCTGAAGTCTATAATTCCAGTTATCGAAGACCTTCAGAGATCGAATGATTTTAGCTTCATGGTTATATCGGATCGCCGGCCAGATTTCGAGCTCGACTGCCTGGTTTATATACCCTGGCGGAAGGAGACCGAGATTCTGGATCTATTGAAGATCCACATTGGTGTAATGCCAATCCCGGATAGTCCATGGGCTCAAGGCAAGTGTGGCTTTAAATTGCTTCAGTTTATGGCTCTAAAAATCCCGGTTGTTGCTTCACCGGTTGGTGTTAACAGCCAAATAATTGACTCTGGTGAGCAAGGATTTCTCTGTATCGATCACGACACATGGCACGATCGGTTGGAACGGCTTCTAGATGACCCTTCGTTGAGAAAATCCATGGGTAACAAGGGTCGGACCCGGGTTCAAAACGACTATGCGGTTTCCAGCAACCGGGATAATTTTCTATCCCTCTTTAAATGATGGGCAATTAGTAGCATCGCCGAAACGTAAAACGGAAGGAGCGGAATTCGATACCGGGCCAGAGATCCGAAATTGTAGGTCGATACTCCTACACCAAAAGCCAGGATCAAGGAAAACATCAAGCAAAACAATATAATCGGATCTTTGAGAGTTTTGGAAAACAAACCAAAAACTCTGGATTTATAAACCACCCATAGTGTGAGCATCGTAATGAACAGACTTTCCAAAGCTGCTAACAGCATCAAGGGATTCTTCACTTCCCATATATAGGGTCGAAAAAGCGATACGTTTAAGGCTGCCGGTGCAAGTGCCGCTATGCTAGCCACGGATCCATCCAGTTCCCCCAGTGAGTAACCCGAACCAGCCGTTCGACCCGTGTAGTAGCGGATGTCATAGGCGGTAATGTAAGCAGTTTGGGCTAATTGATTCATCGAATACCTTGGATCGCCTTCCGCGATCTTGGTAACCCCATAGAACCCCAGAAAAAGGAAGATCACTATCGTAATTGGAAGACTCAGGACTCGCAGCCAAGCCGGTCGGATCATCTGGTTGAAGGATACGTACGACCATAATAGTAGTGAAGGTATGAGACACAGAAGAATATAGATCTTAATTGAATAGATTATGGCTGATGCTCCGATCACGATGATCATACCCAAAAATTTGCTTCCTCGATTTTGAAAGAGATAATAGCCGTAAATTAACCACCCGATGGCCCCCAGGGTGAGCGTGTCCTTCAGTACACCCGATCCCCAGAAAAAGACCGAAGGAATAAACAAAATGGCAATCGCCAGCTGCCCGCTAAGAGCTGGGTGAAACCTGACAAAAACCGTATACAGGGCCCACATGCCAGAAAAACTCCATACCGCAAAGAGTACGGCAATAGCCGAATAGGTGTTAAAGGTCAATAATCCAAACAGCCCGGCAACCCTGACTACCAGAAAGGACTCCGGATCGCCTATTGAGATCATTCGACTTGCATATTTGAAGGTACTAGGTTGGTAAGACTCTCCCAGGAAAACTATTTTGAGAGAATCAAGTGGAGAATCGAGAAAGGCAGTCCAAACAATGCCGGCATCTCTAAAGTACAGATTGAAGGTGTCTCCCCCTTGATAGTAAAACTGGTATATCATCCCCAGGGCCAAAGCTCCAATGATCCGAACCGATAACCCGGGAACGAAATACTTGCGAGTGATGATGCTAGTTACCTTGGGCCTTACCAAATAAGCCAGGAAGATCAAGAGTGTTAAGAGGGTCGGAGTAACGATCAGATCCTTAATCCCCATCAGGCCCGGCTGGATTGTTTCCCCTTCTGCTTCAATTGCTTTATTTCCTCCTTTGAGCGTTGATAAGCTGAACTCTTCTTCTTGGCATACTTCTTGACCGATTTAAAGTATTCCCTGGCTCTGGCAGGATCACCCTCCTTTGCGGCGATCCTGCCCAGGTTCAAAAGCGAGTGGTGGTAATATCCCGATTCGAAGGCCTCAATCTCTTCAGAAAATGTCACCGCCCGACCGTAGTAATGCTTTGACTCTTTCATCTTTCCAAATGCCTGATTTATTTGCCCAAGGAAAAAAGCCGCGTATCGACCGCTCACCTGTTCGTAACCTGTCTCGCCCTGATCAATCTTGTTGATGATGTCCATGGACATGGTGTGCGCCTTGCGAAGTCGACCGGTAGAATATAACAATCGGGCATAGTATCTCTGAAAATAGGGATTGCCAGGAAAGGTGGAAGCCAAGTATTCTGAAATCTGCAACGCTCCCATGTTGTCTCCTTCCTCCGCGGAGAGAATCCGCATCAGAAAGAATTGGGCCTCCGTTCGAGTATAAAAGGCGTTGTTGGCCACTTCTCTAAGTTGTTCTATACCTAACTCTTTATCACCTTTTGGGAAAAACATGAGGATTGGCTTAAGAATGGGATAATTCTCCGGTATCCACACCGAGTAGTAATTGTACAATGCATCCCCAAATAACAACTCCGGGCTAAAGTCTTCATTGCCCTTGCTGACGTCTAAAAACTTAAGAGCATTCTTGCCGGCACTAGCGGCTTTTCTCCAATTACCTCTTTCCGACAAGAGCCGACCCTTGAATCCATACGAGGCGGCCAGGAAAAAAGCAGCCTCCACATTGTTGTTATTTAGTTCGAATAGCCGCTGAGAAAGGAAAATAGAGGTGTCCATATAAGCGTAAAAGGCCTCGTCGTGCTGAGTATTTTCGACATTCGGAGTAATCTTCCACCACTGGCTAAGGCCATGGAGAAAATAAGGTAGTGGATGCCACCCGTATTTTTGTTTTAGCCAACGGAATTGTTGCTCGGCCTTCTCGAACTGGAAGTTGTACAAATCATTCACTGCCTGAGTTGCGTCAATCTGAACGTTTCGATCCAGAAGCAGCATATGAGTTGAATCTGGCAGCGTATCATCCCCCAAATTAAAAGTCACCAACAAAACTAAAAAATTCATCATGACCAGTATTACAACTCAACAACGCGATTCAATTGAATAAATTTACACCACCCACCTGGTTAAATCCAACCGCCGTCAACATTATTGCATTCAGGATTGGGCGCAGAGCTGAATGGCAACACGGTATATCAGTCCAATGAGCGCCAATTGGATTAGGAATCGACTGGTTGTTACGATTATACTCATGGGTTTTTACTAATTTCGCGACAAACTTTTTTATATGGGCAATTTTTGGAGGCTGAATAATATTCTGGGGTGGATTGTTTTCGCGATTTGCACCACAGTTTTCATCCTGACACTGGAACCAACGGCCAGTTATTGGGATTGTGGCGAGTTCATTGCCGTTTCTTACAAACTTGAGGTTCCTCATCCTCCGGGGGCTCCTCTTTTTCTGATGATTGGTCGGATTTTTTCGTTCCTCGCAATGGGAGATGCTGCTGACGTAGCTTATTGGATTAATTTGATAAGCGCCTTGAGCAGTGGATTTGCGGTCCTGTTTCTTTTCTGGACCATCGCCATGTTAGGCCGAAAACTAATGGGCATCAGGAAAGGAGAGGAAACAACCGCCCAGGGAATTATTCTTGCAGGGGCCAGCACCATTGGAGCCCTGTCATTTGCCTTTTCAGATTCCTTCTGGTTTTCAGCAGTTGAGGCAGAAGTTTACGCGATGTCATCGTTTTTTACGGCCCTCGTTTTCTGGGCTATACTCAAGTGGGAAACGATAGAAGATGAAGCAAGCGCTAACCGGTGGCTTATATTCATTGCTTATATGTTGGGGCTTTCTATTGGTGTCCATTTGCTTAATTTGGTTTGCCTACCTGTACTGGCAGTAATCTATTATTTCAAGCGCCATACTATCTCAGTAAAGGGCATCATTTTGACCCTGGCTGTAAGCGGTGCTACGATACTTTTGATAATGAATGGCATCATTACCGGATTGCCGTCGATAGCGCGTGGCTTCGAGATCTTTTTCGTAAACAATGTCGGGCTTCCATTTGGCTCAGGCATAGTTGTATTCCTGCTGCTGCTGATCGGCGGACTATCTTACGGCATTTGGTTTTCAATCCAGAAGAATAAGCAAGTACTGAATACAGCCATCCTGAGTTTGGTCTTTATTCTGATCGGTTACTCCTCTTACGCGGTTGTAGTAATACGATCAAATTATGACACTCCGATTGACGAAAACAACCCTGAGAATATTATCAGCTTCGTTTCATATTTGAAACGAGAGCAATATGGTACGATGCCCTCTCTCTTTTACGGACCCTACTTCACCACCCCTAGAATCGCGACCGAGAAAGGGGCTCCGGTATATTGGCCAGTGGGCGACAAATATGAAATCATCGACCACAAGCTGAATCCAGTCTACGAACCTAAAGAAATGACCATTTTTCCCCGAGCCTGGAGTGAAGACGCCAAATATGCCGCCGAATACCGTCGTTGGATGGGTCTCAAGGCAAGCGAAAAACCAAATTTCCTGGACAATCTGCAGTTCTTTTTCCGATACCAAATTGGTCATTCCTACTTGAGGTATTTTCTTTGGAATTTTTCAGGAAGAGCCAGCGACATCCAGAATGACGGCTTTCTTACCATTCTGGATATTGGAAAAGAGCTGCCCCAATCTCTGGCCGATAACAAAGGACGGAATAATTATTTTATGCTTCCCTTACTTCTTGGACTCCTGGGACTTTTCTTTCAGTATAAGAGGGACCCTAAGAATTTTGCTGTGGTGTTTCTGCTTTTCATCCTCACGGGTTTGGCCTTGATAGTTTACCTGAATATTCCGGCCACGCAGCCTCGTGAAAGAGACTACATATACGTTGGCTCATTTTATACTTTTACCATCTGGATCGGCTTTGGAGTGATGGCGGTATACGATCTTGCCCGGCGCGCCCTCAAAGGCGAGAAGACTGCTTCCGTAGCTTCTTGCGTCCTTTGCTTGTCTGTCCCCATAATCATGATTTCAGAGAACTGGGACGATCACGATCGATCTAGGCGCTATTTCTCAGTAGACTCGGCAAAGAACTACCTATCCTCTTGCGCGCCAAATGCCATCCTTTTCACCGGTGGCGACAACGACACATTTCCGCTGTGGTACGTTCAGGAAGTCGAGGGATTCCGTACCGATGTGCGGGTGATCGTCCAAAGTTATTTCAATACCGATTGGTACGTGACTCAAATGACCCGGCCAGCATACGAATCGGACCCACTCCCATTCTTGCTGGAATACGAAAACTTCCGACAAGGAGGCCCTAACGATTATTTGCCCTTGGTCGAAAATCCCAACTTGAAGGGACCCATTGATGCCAATCAGTTCATAAAGCTTATTAAAGATAAGCATCCTGCTCTTCAGCGCCAATCTCAATCGGGAAGCATGGTTAGCATTGTCCCCGGTAAAACCTTCTCCCTTCGAGTGGATGAAAATAATGTGAAGCAAAAAAAGATTGTTCCGAAGAAATACGAGAATTATATAACTCCCAAAATGATTTGGGACATGAAGGGAGGGTATCTGGGAAAAGCAGATTTGATGACTCTGGATTTGATAGCTCAGAACAATTGGGAAAGACCGATCTACTTCAACAACACCTCTTTGCTGGGAACCAATTTCAATTTGAGAAATTATGTCGTCCAGGAAGGAATCACTTTCCGGTTACTACCAATAGAGAATCCCGAGTCCGAGGGGACCATGGTCAACACCGATGTTATGTTTGACAATTTGATGGAAAAGTTCCAGTGGCGGGGGTTGGATGATCCGACCATTTACTACACGGCAGACTATAGGAATTTTGTTCTAAATCACCGTTCAGCTTTCAACACCCTGGCAGAGACTTTGATAAAAGAAGGCGATGGTGACCGAGCCAAACAGGTTCTCCTGCGCTGCCTGGACGTGATGCCCGACAAAGGAATCCCGTTTGACTACTTCTCCGCCCGGACTATGACTCTTCTGACTCAAGTTGGTGAGAACGATAAGGCCAAGGAGATGGCTGAGATCATAGGCATAAGAGCTGATGAAAATCTCAAGTACCTCACCGAAAACAACATCTCAGATACCTACCAGGCCAGAAATAGCCTGGTTACCCTAAATGAGATCGTACGCTCCCTTAAAAACATCGGTGAGGATACCGCGGCCTCAAGATTCGAAAAGAGCTTCTCACAGTATCTTCCGCTGATACAGTAACCCGGTCACTTCTTCAGCACGCAAAAAAAGTCAAGACACTCGGCAGTATCATCCACCAATATGTAATCTTCATGAGTTATTGAAGCTACCAGAGTGTCGTCACCTTGCTGCAGTCTATTTCGATTCAGGCGGTTAAGAAGATCATATGGGACCCTTAGAATGGAAGCTGGCAGTCTGTACTGCAGATCAAGAAAATCCCATCGGGTGATCCTTTCTACGGATTCCTTATTTTGCTCATAGTAGGTCATAACCCTGGCAGTGCCACTAATACCCTTCATCGTCACTTCGGAGAAGGTGTCGCTCGCCAATTGCTCCAATTCGCTGTCGATGTACTCCCGAACGTGCCAGGGGTTCCTCGTTAATGACATCTTCCGATTAGGGGTAGTGATCAGAGCCTTCCCACCCGGTTTCAACACCCGGTGTATCTCCTTTAGAAACAATAGGTCATTTTTGATGTGCTCAATTACTTGAAAGCTCACCACCACATTGAATCGATCATCCGAAAGGTCCTTAAGTGGCGGTATCACGGCCTGCTTGAATTCGAGGTCAGGGTATGTTACCATTAAAGAATCCAGGATTTCCCGATTTTTATCCAATCCCAGGTAGGATTCACAATGAGGCTTCAAAAGCTCAATGCCCCTACCCTCCCCGCATCCGACTTCAAGAAGATCACCGTGGATATGCGGCTGTGCTAAATAATATGCTTGCAGCAATCTTTGGTGGATTGGGTTGTCGGACCCTATTTTATCCGACGTTATCTCAGTAGTGTAACTCATCGTCAGTCAACTCCAGTTGAATCCCAAAATTATAAATAACGTGAGTTCGATATAAAATAGAGTAGTTTATTGATAGAAAAAAGGCAGAAAATTAGTATATTAAGTCATTGACAATCAACAAAATAACTAATATTTCTGCCTATGTTAACTGCTACTAAAATTACTGAAATTTTTTGTTCCATTGACGATTTTTGTCTGGATTTTGTCCCAAAATTGGAAAAAAGATTGCTGGGAAGTAAAAAGCGCAACAAACCTGGTAAGCTTTCTTTATCCGAAGTAATGACTATACAGGTCTTGTTCCAGATCTCAGGATATCGAAATTTCAAGACCTTTTACAACACATACGTTTGTGGCCACTTGCGCTCCTTCTTTCCTGATGTGGTAAGCTATAACCGAATGGTAGAACTTTGTAGTGGAAGTCTTCTGCCAATGGCTATTTATCTGAAAACACAAGGGACTGGACAGTGTACAGGTATAAGTTTTATAGACAGCACTCCGTTAAGGGTCTGTCATAACAGACGGATCCATAACCATAAAGTATTTGAAGGGTTAGCTAAAAGAGGCCATTGTTCCATCGGATGGTTCTACGGGTTTAAGCTCCATCTTATCACTGCTGATACGGGTGAAATCATCGATTTTATGCTCACACCGGGCAATGTGGATGACAGAAAGCCTCTTAAAATTGAACGGTTTATTAAGAAATTATTCGGAAAGCTCTTTGGTGATAAAGGCTACATCAGTAAGGAACTTTTTAAAAATCTGTTCTTCCGCGGAGTCCATCTGATAACCAAACTCAAACGCAATATGAAGTCCTCATCCTTAACCCCCATCATGGATGCTATAATGCTCCGTAAAAGGGCTATTTGTGAGACTATCATTGATCAACTTAAAAACATCTTCCAGATTGAACACTCCAGGCACAGGAGCCCAACTAATTTCCTTACCAACCTTTTCTCGGCTTTAATCGCTTACAACTTTTGCGAAAAAAAGCCCTCAATCAAATTGAACTACCAGGACACCGGTCAACTCTTTCTCGCTCTTTAATCATTCCTTATTGTCGAACTCACGTTAATTAAATACAGAACTATCGGATTGGTCCATTTAATTAAACTAGAAATTGTAATTAAACCACTCACAATATACATTTTATGGAGCCTTGATTGAATATTATACGGAATAGTGAATCTCTAGGAATCGTAAAAGGAACTATTTTTTGTTTTTCAATTGCAGCCATTAGAAATACTTTTGAATATTATTCTATTGATCAATATTTATGCACCAATGCATCACCAAGAAGATGGCTAAAACGGTAAATATTTTCGACACAACATTGAGAGATGGTGAGCAGGTTCCGGGATGTGCTTTGAACAAAGAAGAGAAAGTCATCATTGCCAAGGCCCTGGAGGAGCTAGGGGTGGATGTCATTGAAGCTGGTTTTCCAATCTCAAGCCCAGGTGATTTCGAATCAGTAATTGAGATCTCCAAGAACGTTTCTGACCCTGTGATCTGTGCCTTGTCGAGGGCAGTTGAACAGGACATAAGAACGGCTGGAGATGCTTTGAAATGGGCAAAAAAGTCCAGGATACATACCGGTTTGGGGACCTCGGACCTTCACATATTTACCAAACTAAAAACGACCCGGGAGAAGGTGATTGAGCGAGGAGTGGCGGCAGTAAAATTGGCCAAGTCTCTGGTTGAAGATGTTGAATTCTACGCCGAGGACGCGGGGAGAACAGACAATGAATACTTGGCCCAGGTAATTGAGGCCGTGATCAAAGCAGGGGCCACGGTTGTTAACATCCCTGATACTACAGGCTATTGTCTGCCCGAAGAGTACGGCCAGAAGATAAGATTCTTAAAGGAAAATGTTAGCGGCATTGAAAAGGTTACAATTTCAGCGCACTGCCATAATGACCTTGGCCTGGCAACAGCTAATTCAGTGGCCGGAGTTCAAAATGGAGCGCGACAAGTTGAGTGCACAGTCAACGGTATTGGTGAGAGGGCCGGAAATACTTCGATGGAAGAGGTTGTCATGGTCTTACGAAAGCACAATTGGCTGGATTTTGAAACTAACATTGACACTACTCAATTCTTTTCGATTAGCCATTTAGTATCTGAAACAATGAGGACGCCTGTGCAACCGAATAAAGCCATTGTAGGAAGCAATGCTTTTGCACACTCTTCGGGCATTCATCAGGACGGAGTGATCAAGAACCGGCAAAACTATGAGATCATTGATCCCAAGGAAGTGGGCGTCAACCATTCCTCCATCATATTGACCGCCCGTTCCGGAAGGGCCGCACTTGCCTTTAAGATCCGGCAATTGAATATAGACATTACAGATGCAGAAATTGACCGGATCTATCCTAAATTCTTGGAGATGGCGGATCACATTAAAGTAGTCAATGAGAGTGATTTGATGGAATTATTGGTTAATAATTCCATTGTGGCCGCCAATTTATAGTACCTAAACACTTAAGATGAAACAGAGAACCTTATTTGATAAGATATGGGACCAACATGTGGTTACTGTCGTTCCCGACGGCCCCAGTTTGATTTACATAGACCGTCATTTTATTCATGAGGTAACCAGTCCTCAGGCCTTCGCTGGACTAGAGGAGCGAGGATTAGGAGTTTATCGTCCAAAGCAGACCATCGCTACAGCTGACCATAATGTCCCAACTAAAAATCAGCATCTCCCAATCAGTAATGAGCTTTCACGCTTGCAAGTTCAAAAACTGGCTGATAACTGTGAGAAATTCGGAGTCGAATTATATGGGCTGGGGCACCCATACCAGGGAATTGTCCATGTCATTGGGCCGGAGCTCGGAATCACCTTGCCAGGTATGACAATCGTTTGCGGTGATAGTCATACTTCGACCCACGGTGCCTTTGGCACCATCGCCTTCGGCATTGGAACCAGCGAGGTAGAGCAAGTGCTGGCTACCCAAAGCATTTTGCAATCCAGGCCCAGGACCATGCGCATCAACGTCAATGGGGAGTTGAATCCCGGGGTACTCTCAAAAGATGTCATCCTGTACATTATATCCGAGATCTCGGCCAGCGGGGGGACAGGGTATTTCGTTGAGTACGCCGGCACTGCCATAGAGCATTTTTCTATGGAGGCCCGGATGACAATCTGTAATATGAGTATCGAGATGGGGGCCCGTGGCGGAATGATTGCGCCCGATGAATCCACATTCGAATATGTTAAGGGGCGGGAATTTGCGCCTACTGGATCCGATTGGGACAGGAAATTGGATTATTGGAAAACCCTGCCAACCGACCTTGGCGCCGAATTCGACCTCGAGTATAATTTTGAGGCCTCAGAAATTGAACCCATGATTACTTACGGAACCAATCCCGGTATGGGAATCAGAATAACCGGCAAGATCCCAGCCCTGACTGAGATCGATGAACAATCGGTTGCAACCTACCAAAAGTCCGTTGAGTACATGGGTCTGGATCCCGGATCCCAGTTGCTTGGAAGACCCATTGAATACGTTTTCATCGGAAGTTGTACCAATTCGAGAATTGAGGATTTAAGGCTGGTAGCCAGCTTTATAAAAGGAAAAAGGAAGGCTGATAACGTGAACGTGTTGATCATACCAGGCTCAAAACAGGTCGAGAAGCAAGCCCTGCAGGAAGGACTGGATCGAGTTTTCGCAGAAGCCGGATTTGAATTGCGTCAGCCTGGTTGCTCTGCCTGTTTAGGGATGAATGATGACAAAGTTCCGAAGGGCTCCTACTGCGTTTCTACCTCTAATCGAAACTTTGAGGGCCGTCAAGGACCAGGAGCCCGGACCCTGCTGGCCAGTCCGTTGACAGCGGCAGCCGCGGCTCTTACCGGAAAAATATCTGACGTACGCGAAATAATCTGATTCGATGGACAAGTTTACGACCCTGACATCTACTTGTGTCCCGTTGCCAATTGAAAACGTGGACACCGATCAGATAATACCAGCGCGATTTCTCAAAGCCACTTCACGAGAAGGATTCGGCAAGAATCTTTTTCGGGACTGGAGATATGCCGATGATGGCTCTGAAAAGCCGGATTTCGTGCTGAACAATCCCTTGTATTCCGGGAGAATCATCGTATCAGGACGAAATTTTGGCAGCGGCTCCAGTCGTGAGCACGCCGCTTGGGCTCTTTATGACCATGGATTTCGAGCCGTCATATCCAGCTTCTTTGCGGACATATTCAAGAACAATGCGTTGAATAATGGCCTTTTGCCTGCACAAGTGTCGGAAACATTCCTGAAAAACATTTTTGAGTCCATTGAAAAGGATTCAAATTCCAAAATATCCATAGATCTTGAACAACAATCATTGGTAATTGACTCTACCCGGCAGATGGAGAAATTTGACATCAACAGCTATAAGAAGTTGTGCCTGATGAATGGTTATAATGACCTGGACTTCCTGATAAGTAAAAAGGCGGAGATCAGCGAATTTGAATCAAACAGTATTTACTTAACCAAGTGACCAAAGAACAAAAAAAAATTGCTGTGCTGCCAGGAGATGGCATTGGACCGGAAGTTATTGGTCAGGCCCTGAAAGTTCTCGAGGCTGTTAAATCGAGCGCCCGATACGAGCTCTCCACCAAGGAGGCCTTAGTTGGAGCTCACGCAATTGACGTGGAGGGCGATCCGTTTCCTGCCTCCACCGAGAAAATTTGCCGCGAGTCAGATGCGATCTTATTCGGAGCCATCGGACATCCTAAATACGATAATGATCCTAAGGCAAAAGTGCGACCCGAGCGGGGTCTGCTTGGTATGCGAAAAAGTTTGGGTCTTTATGCCAACATCAGACCAGTTACCAGCTACCCGGAACTGGCTGATCTCTCCCCGTTAAAGAAGGGCATCATTCAGCATGTGGATTTCGTGGTGTTCAGGGAATTAACCGGCGGCATTTATTTTGGCAAACCCAGGGGACGATCGGAAGATGGTCAAACTGCCTACGATACCTGCGTATACTCCAAAGAAGAGATCATCCGGGTTTCCAAGCTGGCTTTTGAGGCGGCCCGATTGCGGAACAACCAGGTGACGCTTGTCGACAAGGCCAATGTATTGGCTACTTCCCGGCTTTGGAGAGAAACCGTAAAGCAGCTTTCTGAGCAATACTCTGACGTCGAATTGGATTTTCTTTTCGTCGACAATGCGGCCATGAAGATCATCCAAAATCCCGGTGACTTCGATGTAGTGTTGACCGAGAATATGTTCGGCGACATTATTACTGATGAGGCCTCGGTGATCACCGGGTCTTTGGGGATGCTGCCTTCAGCCTCGATGGGTGATCAGGTCGGTCTTTACGAGCCGATCCATGGATCGTGGCCCGAAGCTGCTGGACAGAACCGGGCTAACCCAATTGCCGCAATATTGTCCCTGGCAATGTTGTTCGAGTATTCGTTCGGCATGAAAACCGAAAGTGACCGAATCCGAGACGCAGTTTCAAATGTAATTCAGGACCGGTACCTGACCGAGGATCTGAATCCCGGGGATCCAAAAACCTGTGAGGAAGTGGGATCTCGAATAGCCAATCATGTAACTGAGAGTTCCGCGGTTGCCCACTAGGAGGATCCTAGGAACTCGGATATGCCATCCCGGATAAGGCCAAAAGTTGTGACCAGGGCCGCATCGTCCTCTTCTAGAAGTGTGACTCTGAAGCCGTATAGTTCCGAACAAAAGGATGAAACCGGAACCACGCATACACCAGTTGCACCCAGTAGATAATAAGCAAATCGGGTATCAAGACCTATTGCTCCATTCTCTGAGCAGACCCATTCTTTTACCAAGTCCGCAATGGTGGGGTTCGAAATGGAGAGCGATTGTTGGTGGTTAAGCGCTTCATCCCGGAAGATGATTGAGTTATAGAAGGCACCGTAGGTCCTATTGAAATAAATTTCATCTATACCTGCCAAAATTTCAGCAATCGTATCACTTCTCTTCCCAATCTGAATATTAAGGCCTGTCCTAAAGTCTTCATACTCTTGGTGACCCATGATCCTGGGAATCGCTAATTGGGGGAGTTTGGTTGAGCAAACTTCGATCATCTTAGAATCCTCGAGGGTCGTGCAAAGTCGATCAAAACTCTCATCCTGTTTCCGATTGTAGAACTCCGCCCATCCGCAACGGGCTCCAGGCCATGGGAATTCCTTGGAAATACCTTTCAACGCAATCCCGGGAACATCGTTAATAATTTCCGCAAGGGAATAGGATCGGGCACCGTTGTAGACAATATTCAGATAGATCTCATCGCTGACCAGGAATAGATCGAATTCCCTGGCGATCTCTACAATTCGCTTTAACGTCTCCAGGGGATAAACCATTCCGGTTGGATTGTCCGGGTTAATAATCAAAATCCCGACGATGCTAGGGTTGTACTTGATCTTAAGATACAGATCGTCGACGTCAGGATACCAGTTGTCCTTTGGATCCAATCGGTAGGTCAGCGGATGATCATTTGCATGGGCTGCTTCGGCAGAAGAATGAGTGGAATATGCCGGAGAAGGTCCAATCACTCGGGATGTGGGCAAAATGTATTGATAGATCTTGGAGATAGCGTCTCCCAGGCCATTAAAAAACAGGATATCATCAGAATCGATTCGGGCACCTCCAAGGGCATTCGTTTTGGCAGCCAAAAAATCCCTGGTTTCGGGGACTCCCTTTGAATGACAATAGCTATACGTATCATCCTTCTGAACCAGATCAACCAGGATCTCTCTCATCCAGGGAGGCACACGGCAGCCCTTTTGAACCGGGTCTCCGATATTTTCCCAATAGACTTGCTGACCCAATTCCTGAACTTGATGGGCCTTTTTTACAATTCCGCGAATCTCATACTGGAGCTCCTTCGCTCCCGAACGCATTAGTCGTTGTCTCATTTCCGTGTAAAAAAAAAGTCCCGAATGTTATCCGGGACCAAACTGTCAAAATCATATTTATGCAAACAGCGTTTATAACCCGAGATAACCTCCAGGATTTATTGATGCCGCTGCCGCTATCATAAATAGTATTGTCATAACTAAGACTCCGCAAGTATAAAAAGGCCTGAACTTAAATGCAAGAGGGTAAGGGAGATTAGTGGGAGTCAACATATGGGTCAGGAAACAACAGATGCGGTCCGAGACCTCGGTCCCGCGCTATGTCGGCTGGACCGAATTAAGCTTCTTGGCGATGCCAAGTATCAAGTAAGGTAAAAGGGGGGAGGGCAGTATGGCCCCTTGCAAACAGGCCTTGAGATAGTGGCTAATAGACGTCCCGTACTCCACTATAAAAGTTGAAATGAAAGTCATTGGAATTCAAGCCCAGATCATAGACAATCAGGTTATTGGTTTGAGCCGGTTTGAGCCAACTGAGCAAACGGTTGAACGAGTTATTTATGGTAGTAACCGCCTGAAAGTAATGCATCCCTTTCAAACTGGTCAGCCTCCTAAACAAGGGCTCAACGTCCGTCAAACTCTTGATATCTATTCCACCAATATCAAAGTATTTTATTTTCAACTTTTTTTCGCGTATTACCCCCCAAATCAGACTCTCTTTCTCTTTTATAATCACCAGGTGCTTCCCGTATTCCTGTCTTTTTAGATCTATTAGTTGGTCGTCATTTTGAAGGATAGCATTCCGGCAAAGGGTGGGAAGAGCAACGTCGCTTTGCCTCAGATAGAATCTTCTGAACAAATCAAGGGATGGAACCTGCAATTTCAGGGAGGTTAGTTCTCTAAATCCCAGTTTGTTGATAAAGATTCCGCGAGATTTTTCATTGGGAAAGCCAAACAGGAATCCTACCCGTTCTGCGGACAAAATCTGTTTGGCAGTGCCAATCAGGTTTTGAAATATCTTCTTTCCTCTATGCTCCGGACTTGTAGCGGTCCAACAACTTTGAAAACAGCTTATGGGTTCATTGTTCAAGTAGAATGTGTGTGAAATGAAGGCATTGAAGCCTATTACTTCATCTCCCTTAATGGCGGCCAAATACACACTGGGTATCTGGCTATTGGTTGAAGTATTTATTTTGAGCCTTTTATTTGGAAAAGAACCTTTGCTAAATCCGAAAACACGGCCCACCAATTCATTGACAGGCGCCAATATTGCGCTATCATTGATGTCAACAGTCTTAATTGAGTAATCTGGGATGCTCATACAAACTTGAAAAACGGTGACAGCAATTTATTAACCAAATAGTCTTTCTGGTTTCCGTCCACGGCAATCACCAAATGTCCCTTAAAATCTGCGATGCTCATGTGATGGCCTCCTTGAGAGTTCCACTTTTGGTCGCATTCGAAATAATCCTGTACCAGTATCTCTTCCCTATATTCCAGGGGAGATAAGGTTAATATTCTCAAGACACTTACATTGCGGCCATATGCTCCAGAACAATCCTGAGCAATTCTATAAATTTCACCATTCAAAATTAGGGGACCTCCACCGCATCTGGAATACCTGGGATCACCGGTTATTGGGTTATTGGGATGTGGTATCAAATCCTTGCTTTCAATGTCCTCTGTATAGAAAATCTCCAAACCTCTTTCGGAGGTAGTAAACAAATACCAATAAGCTTTATGATGAATAACCGATGAATCAACATAATCACCAATAAGCAGGGTTTTGAACCGGGATATTTCAAGCGGGAATTTATCGAACTTGTACAGATGAACCTCGTTTGCAGCGATTGATTCAGGGATCATATAAATTTGCCGATTGCGCTCGAACACAAATGGGTATGACAAATGATGGTTTTGAACGAGAACCTCACCGAGATGGCTGAACTCCTTTAGGTCCTTGGTCAAGATAAGCTCGATCTTACCACTTTCGGCTACGGCTTGCGATTCAAAGAAAATATATAAATACCCACCAGATGTGAATAGGAATGGATCAGCACAGGTGTGCACATGCCTTTTGGAGGTGCGAATCTTCTTATTACTGAAAACCTTGGCCGTTCCTGACAATTTCCTATCAAAAGCAAAATCCTCGTCCTCAAGATAGAGGGCCATGTTCCAGATGGGGTTCCTTTTTAGTATTGGCTTTTCACTCATCCTAAATCCTGGGTGGTGTGTCGTCCGGGTTGAGGTTCTGCAAAGACCTTGAAGATATAAAATCTTGGGATCCGGGTAATTTTTTAGCCACGCAAATTCAAGAATTATGAAGGAGGCAAAAAAGATGCTGGTAAATCGTGGACTGTATTAACAAACGCCTGGAGAGCCATATCGTACCTATCGGATACCCATGAAAACGAACTCAGGGTCAACCCACTTTCCTAAGCCTCTTCCGGCTAGTCAGAAATTCTTGGATTATCTTATCCAGCTGTTCAGTCTCGACCAGGAATCCGTCGTGCCCGTAAACCGAGTCAATTTCCACTAATTCGGCATCCGGGATGTGGCGGGCCAAAAACCTTTGTTCACTCAAAGGATAAAGGATGTCTGTTTTTATTCCGATCAACAGAGTTCGGGAAATGATATTTTGGAGCACCTTGGCCAGACCTTTCCTCCCTCTTCCCAGGTTGTGAGTATCCAGGGCCTTCAAAAGCGAAAAATACGAATATGCGTTGAACCGGTCGGCAAGCTTTTCGCCCTGATAATACTGATACGATGAGGCTCGAAAGTTGTCCAGCCGGTCGTCCTCATCCATTTGAGTAGCCTCGAAAGTGTGATAGTTTCTATACGAGGGTATACCCATCGCTCTGGCCGCACTTAACCCTTTCTTAGCCGCATCCGGGTCCATATCACCCCAGGTCTGATCAACTTCAATTGCCATGCGCTGGGCCGTGTGCAGAGCTATCGCCCATGGGGATTCTTTAGCATTGGTCGCTACCAAGGCAAGGTTCTGAATCAATCCCGGCTCAAGCACCGACCATTCCAGTAATTGGCTCCCGCCCATGGAACCACCTAACCCCAGGTGAATGCTGTTGATCTTTAAGTGATCCTTAAGCAGTAAGTGGGCTCCAACCATATCCCGAAGAGTAAAAAAAGGGAAATCATGGTAATAGGGGCGACCTGTTTGGGGATTTAAACTTACCGGACCGGTTGTGCCGTAACATGATCCTAGAATATTAGCACACACTACAAAGTATTTCTCCGGATCCAGTATTTTCCCCTTTCCATATAATCCAGCCCACCAATCGGCAACATCTGAATTAGCAGTTAGAGCATGACAGACCCAAATAACATTGCTCCGTTTGCTGTTCAGCTTCCCATACGTATGGTAGCCGATCTCCATTCCCTCCAGGAGTCCATTGACTTCCAGTTCGAAGGATCGTTGATATCTAAATCTCTTCAATCCCACTTAGCATTTGCGTATGAATTGCACATTCTATTTTCAAACTGAAATTTTCGATTTTTGGGTTGAGGGCGTTTTCGAGACTCTCAAAGCTCCTTCAATATCCTCCAAAATATCGTTTACATTTTCTAACCCGACCGATACCCGAACCAAACCTGGGTATATGCCCACGGCCCGTTGTTCCTCCTCAGTTAGTTTGGCGTGAGTTGTTGTTGCTGGATGCGTTACCGTGGTTCGCGTATCTCCTAAGTTTGCTGTTAATGACAGAAATTTTAAGTTGTCCAGGAAACGGCTGGCCCTTTCTATTCCTCCCTTTACATTGAACGTTATCAAACCCCCACCCAGGCGCATTTGCCTCTTGGCTAATTCGTGCTGAGGATGAGAATCCAGGAAAGGATATTTGACGTATTCCAGGTACTCATGACCTTCCAAATACTGGGCAATCTTTTGGGCATTTTCACAGTGCTTTTCCATCCTCACCGGCAACGTTTCCAAACTCTTGGAGAGCAACCAAGCACTGAATGGTGAGAGGGAAGGGCCAGTAGCCCGGTTGAAGAATTGGATTTGGTCTATGAGGGATTGCTTCCCGACAACAGCTCCACCCAATGTCCTTCCTTGACCATCTATAAATTTCGTGGCTGAATGTGTAACCAGATGAGCCCCCATCTTCATGGGTTGTTGCAAATAGGGTGTCGCGAAACAATTATCAACATTTAGGATGAGATCAAATTTCTCCGACAGTTGGCTCAGTTTTTCTATATCAATAATATCCAAACCTGGGTTGGAAGGTGATTCTACAAAGAACATCCTGGTGTTTTTCCTGATGGCCTTTTCCCAACCGTTTGAATCAGCGGCATCGACATAGGTATGCTCAATTCCCCAATTGGGAAATATCTTGGTCAATATGGTGTGGGTTGATCCGAAAAGTGCCCGGGATGCAACAATGTGATCTCCTTTTGACAAAAGGGCTGCCATGCTACAAAACATGGCGGCCATACCAGATGCAGTTGCCACGCCATCTTCGGCATCCTCCAGTAAAGCCAACTTCTGAATGAACTCAGTGGTGTTAGGATTGGAAAACCTGGAGTATATATTCCCTTCGATCTCATCGGCGAACATAGCCCGGGCCTCCTCCGCGCTTTCAAACAAGAAACTGGATGTCAGGTAGATAGGCGCCGAGTGCTCACGCTCAGAAGTCATATCCATCTGGGTCCTTACCGCTTTGGTTTCGAAATGATAGTATTCTTTTTCCATAATTCAAACGCGCTGTGCTATTGCGCCAACCGTAACACGGAACTAACCCGCGCAGATCACCACAATAACCTTTTAGCTCCTATAACAACAGCAAAAGTTGACCTGATCGCAAGGAAACGGACAAATTGAATCTGTCTTTAATAACCTGAAATATGACCTTGATTCTTTCATCATAATCAATTTATATTCTCCCTACGGGATCAGGAATTAGCACCTTGGCTGTGAACCAGGTTGCTAGAGCTTCTCAGAGCCTGTCTCTCCGCTCTTCTTTATAAATCAATTATTTACATAATTGACTTGTAAGCTGCAATTATCACGATTTTGGAGGTATAATGCAAGTAATTGTTTTCTTTTTTGCTCTTGAAATAAAGCCGCATATTGCGAACCTTTGGTTTTACCAACACCGAAAGCTAACTATCAATTTCAAAGATCATGGCCGACAACCTGTTGCTCAAAGTCATCCTGTTGCTAGGATTTGGATTATTCTTTTCGGCAGGACTGGCCCAGGAAAGCAACAAGACCTTCATTGCAGTAGTTGGCGGGACTTCCTTTGGCAATCCCGACACATTCGGGCAAGGATTAGTTAAGGAAGAAGGAACGCTCACGGTCCAAACTAAGTTCGGTGCAAGCCCCACTATATACAAAATGAGCTACCGGGAAGTACCATTTTACTATGTTAGAATGTATGGAGCAGAATCGCGGCGGACTGGCGATATCGAGGGGATCCATCACATTAAGACCTGGTTGGCCTTGTATGACCTAGGGGTAACCCATGTTATCGGAGGGGCTAGTTCAGGAGGTATTAAGACATCGTATGACTACGACGATATAGTGATCATCGATGACTTCATGGAGATGGAAACCAACCGCCCTCAGAACATTCTGGACTTTGCTGGTATCGAGCGACCGGGGATTTTCACCAATTACGCCAATCCCTTCAGTCCGTCGTTAAGAAAACTACTTATTGAGGAGGCTCGAAATGCGCAGGATGGGTATACTGGCCATTTATATGAGTCGGCCACCTTCGCTCAGTACAACCCGGAGTGATTTGAGACTGCTGCCGAAATCAGGGCTATGCGAATCCTGGGTGCCGATCTAACCAGCGAAAATATTGCTACCTGCGCTATCTATGCCCGGCAATTGGGAATTCGTTTTGGGGCAATTTGCTCGATCGCCAATCCTGCAGTCGGCGTCCGCCCGTTTGATTTCAAGGACATGCAAGCCAGTGTGCAGCGCATTGCCGCCTTTGCGGTGCCGGTTGTATTAGAGGTCATTGCCAGGATACCTGGCGATCCAGATGCTATGGGACCCGAAATCGTAAGCACCGGTGAGGTATTTGAGGGCTCTTACACGAACCCTGATTCGGAAAGCCACCGGATCGTAGAACCTAAGAATTGACCACTACTCGAATAAGTCGTCGCTCAGTTCGGAGGGATAATAAGGCTTGAAGTATATTCTTGGTCCAACGGTTTCATGAATTAGCTTGCTGAACATTTCGATCGTCTCAGGTTGATATTGACTTTCATGACAAAACCAGGCCTGCTTAGCCACAACGGCATCCCTCTGCTCATAATCCACCACCACCGAAAGAGCAGGGTCATTTACCGTCGCGAGCCTTACCTGGCCTTCGGTTAGGAACTTCGACGTCGGCAACCCACCTGAAAAAGATTACCGGGTTTTTCCCATTTTCGGCTGGCAAAGACTTCGGTGACCACCGTCCCTATTAATCGATGATCCGCGTGGCCGGTAAAGCCATCTGGCCCCCAGGTGGGCACCACGTCAGGCCGGATTTGCTCGAACAATTCTGTAACCCTGGCTCGCAAGGTGGTCAATTGCTCTTTGAATTGTTCCCATCCGTCACCTGACTTTAGCTGATCATGAAGTCCAAGTGAAATTGGGTTTTCAATTCCCAGCGTTGAGCATGCGCATTTCAACTCCCACTCCCTAACCTGGGCAAGAGAATCCCCCTTAGGAATTCCGGCATGGGCTTTATAACCATAGCGACCATCTGCTGCGATCGCCAGATATACCTGTACTCCCTCCCTAGCGTAGCGGGCTAATATGGGAGAAACGCTGGCCTCGTCGTCAGGATGGGCGAAAACGGCCAGGATAACCTTCTGTTCCTGACCGGTTGCGGAGTTCGTTGACCCGCCTACCAAAAGCGAAATGATTGCCAAAGCTGACACCGTCGTTTTCAGTATTTTCAATGGTTTCATTTATTGGTGTAATAGATCCCCGCCAAGATAGTCAACATACCGACAAAATGGCCAATCAACAAACTCTCACCATCCAATATTCCTAAGAACATGGCCACAAGGGGTATCAGGAAAGTGACCGTGCTGGTAAAAATTGTAGAGGTCATTTTCAAAAGCTTGTTGAAAAGGAAAAGGGCCAAGGCCGTATTAAAGGCGCCCAGCATCAGGATATAGACCAAGGCCCAATGCGAATCCGGATTTTGTATCGTGGTAAGGAAATGCTGGTCTACGGTCAAAAAGCCGGTCCCGATAAGTCCAACGATCAGTAAAGATATGCTCGTGATGGTCAGGGGCCGGACATCCTTAAGGTAGAATTTAATGATGTTGATGTTCAGCCCATAAAGGATCGTAGCCAGGACAACCAAAAATGCATAGTAATTGACATTTGCGAGTTGCCAGCTCGTTCCGGCTAAAATGAGAATGGTGGTACCCCCAAAACCAATGAAAAGACCGATACTATCCCGGCGATTAAGCCCTTGGTGAAAAAAAATGAATCCCATGGATAACACGAAAAATGGTGTTAAAGAATTGATGACGCCGGCAATGCCACTCCCCAAATTAGTCTGGGCAAACCCGAAAAGAAAAGCAGGGATCAAATTTCCAATCACACTACTTACCAAAAGTAGAAGCCAAAATCTTAGGTTGAGATCCTTTGCCCTCACCAGGGAAATAGGTAAGAGCACCAATCCAGCGGATGCCAGTCTTAACGATCCTTTAGATTTACCCAGTATAAATATTTCAAGAACATTATTGGTATTATAGTTATCCACCAGAGGGGGGTCCGGGGGGAGATTTAATAACTTGTGGATAAGTGTTGAGAATACAAAGCTAGGTTTGAAAAAAGAAGGAACGGGGTGAACTTTATAGCGGTCTAGGTAAGACCTATCGTCGGTTATAGTCCCCGTTCCTTCAACAAGTTGCCTTAAGAACCAATTAGAATTTTAGACTGTAGGGTCTTATTAAAGGTCTTAGTTTGGCAACTCAATTTTTAAAAAATCCAAAAGTATCTAAAAGTATTTAAAAGCATGAAATTTCACAACGCAATCGGCATTGATGTATCTAAAGGAACTTTTGATGCCCATGATTATTTAAGCCAGGCCAAATGTGAGTTTGCTAACAATCGAACCGGCTTTAATCAATTGCTCCAGTGGGCGAAAAGATTAAATGGAAAAGACTTAATTAACGTGAGTTCGATATAAAATAGAGTAGTTTATTGATAGAAAAAAGGCAGAAAATTAGTATATTAAGTCATTGACAATCAACAAAATAACTAATATTTCTGCCTATGTTAACTGCTACTAAAATTACTGAAATTTTTTGTTCCATTGACGATTTTTGTCTGGATTTTGTCCCAAAATTGGAAAAAAGATTGCTGGGAAGTAAAAAGCGCAACAAACCTGGTAAGCTTTCTTTATCCGAAGTAATGACTATACAGGTCTTGTTCCAGATCTCAGGATATCGAAATTTCAAGACCTTTTACAACACATACGTTTGTGGCCACTTGCGCTCCTTCTTTCCTGATGTGGTAAGCTATAACCGAATGGTAGAACTTTGTAGTGGAAGTCTTCTGCCAATGGCTATTTATCTGAAAACACAAGGGACTGGACAGTGTACAGGTATAAGTTTTATAGACAGCACTCCGTTAAGGGTCTGTCATAACAGACGGATCCATAACCATAAAGTATTTGAAGGGTTAGCTAAAAGAGGCCATTGTTCCATCGGATGGTTCTACGGGTTTAAGCTCCATCTTATCACTGCTGATACGGGTGAAATCATCGATTTTATGCTCACACCGGGCAATGTGGATGACAGAAAGCCTCTTAAAATTGAACGGTTTATTAAGAAATTATTCGGAAAGCTCTTTGGTGATAAAGGCTACATCAGTAAGGAACTTTTTAAAAATCTGTTCTTCCGCGGAGTCCATCTGATAACCAAACTCAAACGCAATATGAAGTCCTCATCCTTAACCCCCATCATGGATGCTATAATGCTCCGTAAAAGGGCTATTTGTGAGACTATCATTGATCAACTTAAAAACATCTTCCAGATTGAACACTCCAGGCACAGGAGCCCAACTAATTTCCTTACCAACCTTTTCTCGGCTTTAATCGCTTACAACTTTTGCGAAAAAAAGCCCTCAATCAAATTGAACTACCAGGACACCGGTCAACTCTTTCTCGCTCTTTAATCATTCCTTATTGTCGAACTCACGTTAATTAAAGTCATCATCTGCTTTGAGCATACCGGGTTGTATTCTCTGCCACTGGCTGTTTTTTTGACTGAACGCCAGATATTGTTCTGCATGGTGCCGGGTTTAGAGATCAAGCGATCGTTAGGGATCACCCGGGGGAAAAGTGATGTAATTGCTGCGGGGGTGATTGCCGAGTACGCCTATTTGCGTCGCCACAGAATCAAGCTTTATCAGTTGCCTTCTAAGGCGATCTTAAATCTCAAAAGTTTGTTATCCTTTAGAGAGCGGATGGTCAAACAAAGGGCTGGATGCAAGGCATCTTTGCAGGAAATGAAAGCCTTTGTGAAGGTGGTTGATAATCCGATGCTATTCCGTGCCCAGGAGCAGCTGATCAGCCATTTGGACCGGCAGATCAAAAGGGTAGAAAAAGAGATCCAGCGGATCATTTCCGAGGATGGCGAGTTAAAAAGAATCTTTAACCTGGTCAGCTCGGTAAAAGGCGTGGGATTAATTTTGGGATCCAGTTTTTTGGTCTATACCAATTGCTTCACCGCCTTTGAAACCTGGAGGAAATTTGCCTGTTACAGTGGCATAGCTCCTTTCCCCAACCAATCGGGCATCAGCTGGAAAGGCAAGAGCAAGGTGCATTATCTGGGCAACAAGAAGTTGAAATCCCTCTTGTCCAACGCCGTTGCTAGTTGCATTCAATATAATCCGGAAATGCGGGTATATTACCAAAGAAGACTGGCTGAAGGCAAAAATAAGATGTCTACATTAAACATTATCCGAAACAAGATCGTGGCCAGAGTCTTCGCAGTAGCTAAAAGAGGAACCCCTTATGTGGACACACTCAAATTTGCAGCCTAAGAATCGGACATTTCTTAGATTATTAATTTGGTTAAGTCTTAGAATACCGACCTGAATCGGGGTATACCACTCCAAGCCTCTTTTGATCAGGATGAAGGAGGTACCCCACACCAGGGCCAAAAGGATCAGCAGCGACCAGGCTGTTAGCTTTGATGTGCTATTTGCCTGCATCGCCACATTTTCTGGATCCTAACCAAAATCCGAAGCGTTCAGATATTGCAGCGCCTTCTGCAAATTGCCAAAAGGATCATCTGTTCTTTCATCCTCTACAAAATAATACTTAAGTCCGGCTGTTTTACGGGCTTTGAGCAAGGCCTCGAAGTCGATGGTTCCGGTACCAACGGTAGTTTGCTCCAGGTCCTGATCCGCGTCCTTCACGTGGTACAGTTCGAAGCGACCCGGGTATGTGTTAATCAACTCCATGGGGTCTGCACCGCCCTTGGTAACCCAGTAGAGATCGGCCTCAAATGTTACCAATTCGGGGTCGGTTTCATTTAACAGAATCTCCAGAGGCACCTGGCCATCTTTTTGCTCAAATTCAAAGGCGTGATTATGATAGCCAAATCGAATTCCGGCCTGATTAAATAAAGCTCCCACCTCATTCAGGTTGGCCGCTACCTGCCTGTAAGTGTCCACGCTTTCCTTCAACTCTGCAGGAAGAGATGGAATGACTGTGTATTCTAATCCAGCTTCCTGTGAGGCATCCAGAAAGATCTGTGCTGCATCGGCGGTGAAATAGGTACAATGGGAGGCTACAAGTTCCATTCCCAAATCGTTAACAATCCTTTTGTAATCGGCCGGAGAAACCTTCTTCAGAAAAACACCATCGGTGCCCATTCCATAGGCCTCAATATATTTATATCCAATGTCGGCTAACTTGCTCAAGGTACCCTGGAAATCTTCATTTAATGCATCCCTTACTGAATAGGCCTGAACTCCTACATCTTTAGTGATGGGTGCCGGGCCGGACCCTGCTTCGTCTGTAACTGCGGTTTTGGGCTCGTTTTTCTGGCCCCCTCCTGCACAGGAAAAGGCGGGTAATAAAACGCCTCCTACGGCGACATTCTTTGCGGTTATCAGGAAGTCTCGTCGATTGGTCATTGTGTTTGGAAGTTAGGTTGGCAAAAATGAGCCCGACAATTTAGGTAAATCGATGGTGGAAATAATAAATCTTGGATCTAAATCTTAAATAAATCCGAAGCAACAAATTCCGAACAGGTGTGAATCGAGTTTTGTGATTTCTGCTAGGTTGAAGAATTCCAAACTCCTTAAGAAACAATCAGGTCCCTTTTGAATTTTGGATGAGGTTGTTTAGAATACGATTTGAATTTTTAGATTTACTTGAAATTAGAAATCTTCCCGAAGTTCATGCTTAGAATAAATCTAGCAGGAATAGTCATCATGCTTTCTCATCTATCCTTCGCCCAATCGGGAACGGTTTACGATGACCTTTCGATGACCAGTAAGATCCTGAACATGGAACGCAAATACGCGGTTTACCTGCCACCCGATTATGAATCATCCAGTCGGAGCTACCCGGTGCTCTATTTGCTACACGGAGGTGGTGATGACCAGACAGGATGGGTTCAGTTTGGTGAAGTGCTTCATATCGCTGACAAGGCCATCAATGCGGGAGAGGCTACTCCTATGGTGATCATAATGCCCGATGCCCAGTCTGGGAAAAGAGGCTATTTCAATGATATCACTGGAAAATGGCGTTATGAAGACTTCTTCTTCGAGGAGTTAATGCCATTCGTGGAAAAACAATATCGCATCAAGGGGGAAAAGAGATATCGGGCGGTAGCCGGCCTTTCCATGGGTGGCGGAGGCACTTTTATTTACGCTTTGCATCATCCGGAGTTATTCTCATCGGCTTGCCCCCTTAGCGCCAGCTGTGGGCCGGTAAAACTGGAAGACACCAAAGCCTGGATAGTGAGAAGGCAGGGAGAGGGCGAGTATCAGGAAAAAGACTTGAAGAGTTATTTTCAAAGGTACTCGGCTGTTGAACTGGTTAAGAACATGCCTGTCGACGATCTTAAATCTGTCGGGTGGTACATAGACTGCGGTGACGATGACTTCCTGTACGAGGGCAATTCGCTGGTGCACATCAGCATGCGCAAACGGGAGATCCCTCATGAATTCCGGATCAGGGACGGTGTTCACAACTGGACCTATTGGAGAACGTCATTACCGAAGGTGCTGTGGTTCATCTCGGATCGGTTCCATCAGGACTAGTTCACACATCTCCGCAGGTAAGCGGGAAGGGCTTATCCTGATTGCTGGGACCCTATGCTATGAATTCTCTATTACGGGTTTGTTGTTCTGAACTTCCGATGCGATCTGTTATGCTTATTCTATGATCCTATTAACTTAGCCCTGAATACTAAAGAATTATCTATGAGAAGGGCGTGGTTGACTTTAGTGCTTATTAAGCTTGTATTACTGGCAAACGGCGAAGACGGTTACAACCTTTGGATGCGCTATGAACCGGTGAGCGATCCCGGCAAACTCAGTGATTACCGGCACGAGATTACCGGCTGGATGGTTCAAGGCCAATCCCCTACCGTGTCGATAATCAAAAAGGAGCTACGGGTCGGGCTAGATGGGTTGCTTGATGATAGACTCCCGGAAGAAGGGGCCGTGCTGCGGCATGGCATTGTGATTGCCGGAACTCCGCAAAGTTCGCCCTTACTCGGCTCTCTGGAGGAGATCCAGAGGCTTAAAACACTTCATAGTGAGGGATTCGTGATTGTCAGTACCACGATCAATGGTAACCGAGCTACCCTGATCGTCGCTGACGAGGAATATGCGGTTTTATACGGGGTTTTCCATTTTCTGCGCCTTCTTCAAACCCACGCCGAAATCCGGCATTTGTCGATCGAAAGCTCTCCACGCCTCAAAGTTAGACTCTTGAATCATTGGGACCATTTGAATGGATTCGTGGAACGAGGTTACGCTGGGAGCTCCCTGTGGGACTGGCACCGGCTTCCCGACTTGATCCATCAGCGCTACCATGATTACGCCCGGGCTAATGCTTCTATTGGAATTAACGGAACCGTTCTGAACCATATGCAGTCAGATCCGCGGATCCTTTCTTCCGAATACCTGAAAAAGGCGGCTGCGTTAGCAGCAGTTTTCCGTCTCTACGGGATTAAGGTTTACCTACCCGCCCGCGTCAGCGACCCGGTGGAATTAGGCGGACTTCAAACATTCGATCCTCTGGATCCCAATGTGCAACGGTGGTGGGTTAGTAAGGTCAAAGAAATTTATGAATTGATCCCCGATTTTGGTGGTTTTCTGGTGGAGGCTAATTCCGGCCTTAAAGAGAGTCGTCGCACCCAGGGAGAGGGCGCCACGGTCATCATTAACGCACTCCAACCCCACGGCGGAATCCTAATTTGGCGAGCTTCGATTTACAGCCTAGATGAGCCAGCGGATCGGGCTAAACAGGCCTATATTGACTTCAAACGCACTGACGGCAGCTTCAAACCTCATGTGCTCCTTCAGGTTAAAAGCGGTCCTCTAGGATTTCAGCCGCGAGAGCCCATTAACCCGTTGTTTGGAGCCGTTCCAAAAGTGCCACTGATGGCCGAATTTGAGCTTACCCAGGAGTACCTGGGCTTTGCCACTCACCTGGTGTACCTGGGCCCTTTTATCAAGAAAACACTCTATTGGGATACCTTTACTCGAGGCCGCGGATCCACAGTAGCCCGAATCATCGATGGCACCCAGGATTCCAGAGCCATATCCGGCATCGCCGGGGTAGCCAACATAGGATCCAATCGTAACTGGACCGGTCATATTTTTGGCCAATCCAACTGGTATTCATATGGTCGGCTGGCCTGGGATTACGATCTGGAAGCTGACGACATAGCTGAAGAATGGGTCCGCATGACTTTTGGGAACGATCCGGAAGTAATTGAATCGCTGGTGCCCGTTATGATGAGCTCACTTGAAAACGTTGTGAACTATATGACCCCATTGGGGTTGCATCATATCATGGCTCCCAGGCATCATTACGGTCCGGCTCCATGGACAGATAGCCAAAAACGAGCAGACCAGAATTCGGTTTATTACCACCAGGCAGACCGCGAAGGTATTGGGTTTGATCGGACAAGTAGTGGAAGCGATGCCCTGAACCAGTATTCTGAGCCGATCCGTAAAATCTATGCCTCGCCCCAAAGCTGTCCCGAGGATCTTTTGCTTTGGTTTCATCACCTCCCCTGGGATTTCACGATGAAATCAGGAAAAACTCTCTGGGATGAATTATGTTATCGTTATTACACCGGAGTCGATTCAGTTGCGGCTATGCAAAGAACCTGGGCCTCTCTGGAAAACAGCATTGATTCGGAGCGATATGATCTTACAAAATCCCTGCTAGAAATTCAGAACCAGGAGGCCAAGTGGTGGAGGAATGCCTGCTTGCTTTATTTCCAGTCCGTGTCCAGGAAGAAGTTTCCCAAAGACCTGGAGAAGCCGACAAAGAAGTTGGAATTCTACAAAGGCCTAAGTTTCCCCTATGTTCCGGGAGATCCTAACGCGATTACAAAATGACTAGGATGCAACAGACCATGCGATGGTTTGGGCCCAATGACCCTGTAAGTTTAGAGGACATCAAACAAGCCGGATGCACCGGGGTGGTTTCAGCACTTCATCAGGTGCCGGTTGGAGCTATATGGAGCTTAGAGAAAATCAAGGAACGGAAAGCCCTGATCGAATCAACTGGATTGGATTGGTGGGTAATAGAGAGCATCCCGGTGCATGAAGAGATTAAGACCAAAACGGGGGACTTTCGGCAACTCATTGAGAACTACCGGCAAAGTCTTGTTAACGTGGCTGCGTGCGGCCTAAAAGTGGTTACCTATAATTTCATGCCCGTTCTGGATTGGGTAAGGACTGATCTTAGTTATGAAGTTGAAGATGGGAGCCTTGCTTTGCGATTTGAAAAATCTGCCTTTGCCGCTTTCGATTTATTTCTATTGGAACGTCCTGGAGCCGAGGTGGATTATTCACGCCTGGAGATTGGAAAAGCACGGGCCAGGTTTGATAACATGAACGACGGCGAAAAGGAGTCGCTTTACAACAACACCCTCATGGGGCTGCCGGGCCGGAACGAGTCTTTTACCAAGGAGCAGGTTTTAGGCGCTTTGGGAAATTATCGGCAAATGAACCCAGCCCAATTGAAACAGAATCTTTTTTACTTTCTCGAGCAAATTGTTCCCGTTGCAGAAGAAGTGGGTCTTAAAATGGCCATTCATCCGGATGATCCACCCTATCCCGTCATGGGATTACCTCGAGTGGTAAGTACTGAAAAAGACGTTGCAGAATTGCTGGAGGCTGTACCTTCTCCAGCTAACGGCCTGTGCTTTTGCACAGGCTCATACGGAGTCCGGTCCGACAATGACCTGACCGGGATGATAAAGCGCTTAGGCGATCGGATTCATTTTCTACATTTGAGAAACACCATCCGGGATCAGGAGGGAAACTTTCATGAGGCCAATCATCTTGAAGGAGATACCCAAATGTCTGAGGTAGTGAGGGAAATCGTGTCTCTGATGAACCGCACCGGAAACCCGATTCCCATGAGGCCGGATCACGGTCATCGCATGCTGGACGATCTGCAAAAGAAAACCAACCCCGGATATACCGCGATCGGAAGGTTACGTGGTTTGGCCGAATTACGGGGTTTGGAGCTGGGAGTTGCTGCCTGGCAAAAGTAAGCCCCACCTGCATCCGTACACCCTACACTGATCAAGGAGTATGAGAAGGAGAAAAGTTACGTCGTAATAGTTTTACTTCGGCGTTCCCAAATGAATGCGCCGTGTTCAATATTCCAAGTTTTACCTTGGAAATGGGCTAGGATCGATATTGGGTATTACTCTTAACGCATTCTTGTAATAGAGTTTCTTCAATACTTCATCACTTAAACCCAGGCCATACATCCTCCAAAAGGCATGGTATTTCTTGTAGTAAGGAAAATATTCGTCCTCACTTTCCAAAACTCGAAAATACGTATGATACTCCTGAGGTTTCCAGGAGTCTTTTCCGAACATTACCCTATCCTGGTATTGGTTGAAAAACCTACGAGCGGCCCGGGGCTGCCGACCAAGTTCCGCTATAATAGCTCCAATCTCAACGTAGACGTTGGGATAAGTCTCCAAGTGATCCGCCAGTTTGTTCAGATCATTGGCCATCCAGCCCATATGGGCATTGATGAATGAGGTTTGAGGATGCTTCTCGAAAACGTTATGCTGTTCGCTGATAATTTGCTCCCATGGCACCGGATCGGTATCACTTCTTTTACGGCCCGGCCGAAGTTTCAATTCCAGCCAACGCTCGTTGGTAGAATCATGCTCGTCCCAAAAGGGTTTGGGGTCCGCCGAGTGAATAAGAACCGGGATTCCTAATTCTCCACATTTTGCCCAAACCGGATCCAGATCCGGATGGTTAACCGGGATCCGTTCACCCTCAGCATCTTTGTTTCTTAATCCAAGGCTTTTGTAGATCTTCAAACCATTTGCTCCATTCCGTACATCACTTTCAAGTTGGCCTAGAGCCTCTTCGATCCACCCTTTTCGGCCGAATTCCTTAAAGGACAGGTTGGTAAATAAAATGAACCTACGAGGATAGGTGTTCTTAATTTTGGTTGAGAGTTCTTGCAAATATTCGGGGCCTCTAATATCGCCTTTGGCCCGGTCGAAGTTTCTACCGCTTAAATTTACCATTACCGCCATGTTTAAGCTATCCATAGCAGAGACCAACCCCGACAGATCATTATCCATCATGGAAAATTGATGGTTATGCACATCGATGAAAGGAAATTTCGCCCTGGTAACCAGAGTCTCCGTCACCACCAGAGTCGAGGCAGGATCATAGGTTTCGAAATCGATAGCGAGATCGTCCTGGGATAACAGACTGGGACTAAGCAGGAAGGCGATCAACAAAAAAGCCAAATTCTTCATGGGCGCCAAAATTAATCAGCTTAGCTGAAATAACACAACAACTTTGAACTTGTAAGCACAGTCTCAGGAAAAAGCTATCTCTATTATCGCTCAACGCCCGTCACCATATCCATAATCTTGGGCTGATTGGTAGCTTTGTTTTTGTTTTGGATTAGGAATACCTGATCGAATGTGCCTTAATGATCCAAGATTGTCAATTACTTGATTTCAATCCTTAATCCTGAATCAAGATCTCCTGACCAGGTATTGGTATTCCCGGAACAGCTACCATCTTCTAAGAACCACGTACTTCCAGAAACTAGGAACTTGGATCTAAAATTCGTATTTTGATGCACTACCAGCACTGACACAAATCAATCTTCAATCATGATAAAGAAAGTATTGCTAGGCTTATTAGCATTGCTGATCCTTTTCTTGGCCGGATTTGTAATATATGTTCAGTTATCGTGGGATAAAAAATACGATCTGGCTTACCCTGAGCTCAAAACCAGCACCGATTCGGCCGTAATCGCCCGGGGGAGGTACCTGGCGCACGGGCCAGCTCACTGCGTCACTTGTCATGTAGGCGGTTATGACGAACTCATACAAGCTGATAGAGGGGATAATGTTCCGCTAAAAGGCGGCGTCGTGTTTCCCTTGGGCCCTCTGGGAACTTTATCTCCGCCAAACCTTACTCCGGACCCCGAAACAGGGATCGGCCGATACGAGGACGGGGAAATTTTCCGATTAATGCGCCATTCGGTAAAACCCGATGGCACTGCAACATTGGTACCCATGATGCCTTTCGCAAACATGGCCGATGAGGATCTGGTGGCCATTGTGTCTTACCTGCGCTCGATGGAACCGGTTCGGAACCAAACACCTGAACCCAATTATAGCTTTATTGGCAAGCTGGTGCGAGTACTGGCCCCAACATTCAAGCCTGTCTATGAGCCGGATCCCTGGCCCAAAGCTCCTCCAATGGAACCCTCCGTACAGCGTGGAGAATATCTTGCCCGGTCAGTGGCCAATTGTGTAGGTTGCCACACCAACCGTGATCCGGCTACGTTCGAGGCCATTGGTCCGGAATACGCCGGGGGGATGGAATTTGAACCTTTGGTAGAATTGAACGAAAGGCTTGGTATTGCTACGGATCTTTGGGTTCGTTCGCCGAACATAACCCCTCATGCTAAGAGCGCCCTTTCTAAATTCCAAGACCTTGACAGCTGGATTGCCCGATTTCGGCAAGGCAGGGTTATAATGCATTCTTCTATGCATTGGGGCCCTTTTTCCCGGATGTCAGAGCAGGACCTAGAGGCCCTGTGGCTTTATTTTAACAGCCTTGAACCGGTGGAATACGAAGTAGGGGAGATCGTTTTTAGAAAAGAATAATTGTAAAAAATGGAAAAAAAATTCTTGCTCGCCTTTCTCATATGCTTCTTAAGTGGGCTTGCCGCGCAAGCCCAGCACATTTTTGATGATGTTTATATCAAGGACATCACCAGGGATGAGGAATCGGATTGGCAGACTAGCCAGGTGCGTATCCAAATAATTGCGCTGAGCCATGAAAGATTTGAACTGGAATTATATGACAACCAGACTCGCAAAACCCCCACTTTATCCTACGAGGTCAAGTTTAACGATACGGATTCTGCGGTATACATGTACAATATTATTCTTTTGAACGGAGTACAATTGGTGAACCCGGGCCCAGGTGATTTCATAGAGACCACTACTCCTCTAAAGGAAATGGCCCGGGGGCTGCCCGGAACGGTTGCCATTAATGAGGACGTTTTGCAGGAAATTGTAATCTATAAAATGGAGTAGTTTTTCAGGTAGCGCCTGGTCATCGATCAAGGGAGTCGATGAACGAGGACGGGAAGGTGATTGGCTCAGTCCCAATGCTTTGCCGCAAAAAACCCAAGCGATTTCCGCGGATCAACCTCTAGGCCTCATAACGGCATAAAGGAGAGCATTTAGAATTAGGATATTGCCTGCGACTGAAAATTTCTCAGGAATGTCAAACTTTGGAATTAATTAGAAAAATTCATCCTCTGGTACAATTCCTTAAACCTAGGTTCATCCCTTAATGCATCCAGCATATGATCATATTTCATCCCAAAAATAAAAGGGATTCCAGATCCATCATCATAAGCATTTTCCAACCAATCGAGAGCTTTTTCCTTTTCCCCCAGACCGAGATAAAGTACTCCAATCATAAAGGATGGCACATACTCGGTTTCTCTTTTTTTCAACTGATAATTAAGAATTTTTATCGCTTCGTCTCTATTTCCGGCCAGGCCGTACGTATAACCTAAGACCCAGTTGGTATGAGCCCCCACTGATCGTTTTTGAAAAGTTTCAATAGCTTCTTGATACTTACCCTGAGCCTTAAGGGTATTTGCCTTTTGCCATAGAGCTTCATGGTGCTCGGGATCGACGGCGAGAATTCTGGTCACTACCTCCAGGGCCTTATCATTTTGCCGGTATAAGTAATAACTCCAGGCAATTTGAAATTCATACCCGAAACCCAAGGGATCTAATTCATTGGCTTTTTCAAAAAAGGCAATTGCTTGCTCCAAATTTCCCTCAAGGAGATTGAGCCAGCCAAGCCAGTTATAGGACATATCATAACTGGGTGCTATGTCAATCGCCTTATTAAGATATTTCTCGGACGTCTCCAAATCGTTAAGATAAAAGTGAATAGCTCCCAAACTGGCGTAACATTCTCCTAATTCATCATCAATCGCCAAAGCCTTCAAAGCTGCCTCCATTGCTTTTGGAGCAGCTTCTTTAGGGTGAGTTCGTCCAAAAGTCAGGCCTGATAGATAAGCATCAGCCAAACCAACATAGGCCAGGCTGAAATTGGGATCCATTTCTATGGCTTCTTGAAATAGCTCCAGAGCTTGATCCCGTTCCAAACCGGGACCCATTCTTATTATTTTCTTGCCTTGCTGATATTTGTCATAAGCTTCCGTATTCTCTGTTGGAATCTTCTCAACACGCTGTCGCTCTGCGAAGGTAAGCTTTGCATCCAATAGCTTGGCCACTTCCAGGCTCACATCGCTCTGAACAGCAAAAATATCCCTGAGATCCCTGTCAAAATCCTCGGCCCAAATATGGTTATCAGTTGCGGCTTCTATCAGCTGAACCGAAATCCGCACCTGGTCTCCATATTTACGCACACTACCTTCCAGTATATGGGCCACCCCCAGTTCTGCTGCAATCTCCGGGATTGATTTAGTGGTGTGTTTATATCTCATTATAGAGGTCCGGGAGATAACCCTTAAATCCCCTATTTTGGACAGCTGGGTTAGTATATCCTCGGTCATCCCATCGCTGAAATAGTCTTGATCCGGATCATTACTCATATTAACCAATGGAAGAACCGCAATAGATTTAGGCGGCACTTCGGCCTCAGTGTATTCGGAAATTTGTTTGAAAAATGAAAAATCCCGCGATAATGAGAAGCAACAGTGCTATACCTAGAACCGTTAGTTTGGGGGCCATTTTAACCAAATAGTGCGACTTGATTTTCCCTTTGATTTGGTTCAAAGAAGGTACAATCAAGCCTTGATTGGTAACGGCGTAAACATCAACTGGCCTACTTACATTCTTCAATTCAAAAGCACCAATGGCTTGAGTTTGGATTGATTTTTGGTTTTTTATATCATCATAGACCTTTCCCGAGATAAAAACACTTCCGGCCACGGCCAGGGATTCTATGCGGGAAGCTACATTCACTCCATCTCCGATAATATCTTCTTTATTATAGATAATATCTCCTGTATGTATTCCGATTCTTACCGGGATAATTGGGTCCCGTTGAAACCCGTTCTGCATTTCGATTGCACACAGCACAGCATCATTGGCACTATCAAAAATGCTGAGCGTTCCATCCCCATAATATTGAAGTATTCTTCCCTGATGCTTCTCAGTGACTGATTCAAAAATAAGGCGGTGCCTCTCTCGATGCTTAATGGCTCGTTCCTCGTCAGCCTGCATTAGTGCTGTGTAGCCCTCGATGTCGGTAAACATTATGGCAGCAAGTTGACGAGATTGATCAGGCATTGAAGCTGGTTTGGAAAAGGAAGGTAGCAAAATTGAAGGAGGTAGTAAAATATTGATATGGAGCCAGGCCTTGAGAATCCCTCTTAGGTATGCAGGAGTGGGATCGGTGGGATGAAGCCGAAGATCACTTTAAGAAAGCTATAGGTATGGACCCCAATTATCTGGAAGCCAGGGAGAATATGGCCCAACTATATGTCACCCAGGGTAAGATACAAGCTGGGAAGAAGCTATATGAAACCATTTCCCTAAAAAAGCATGATGACCCCCGGTAAAAATTTAAAATGGAGATTCTAAGTCCGGTCATTCCTAAAAGCAATCAACAGATTGATAATTAGAGGACAATCTCTATGTATTTTATCTCGATTTAGGCATAAATCCGAACCAACACCTGCTCCACTAAAAATCATCGGTTGCCTTGACTATCGGGATTCTTTTTCTAATCTTATTGTTGCTCAATTTCAAATGGCTCGTCAAGACAATCTCCTCCTCCGACAATACCGGCGCACATGGGCCAAATACTACAAATTTAAGAACCGGTTAGATCGTAGGATCCAAAACCAGACGCTTTACCAATTAACCACCAGGCAAAAGAACAAGCTCTTTCGGACCCTGGAACGCCTTTGGAAAAGGCTGGATAGCCTAAGGGTCCAGTTAAAGTATTCCCTTGTTGGTGCTGGATTGTATCTTGGAATTGGGTTTGCCAACCCGATACAGGCCCAGGCCCCAACTCCGGTTGGTCTCGAATTTCAGGTCAATACCTTTACTGCCCTCAGTCAGAGCAGTCCTCGAATGACCATGGATAGCGATGGGGACTTTGTGATTGCCTGGGGGAGCCTTGATCAAGATGGCAATGGTAATGGCATTTACGCTCAACGCTATGATGCATCCGGAATTGCTCAAGGGACAGAATTTCAGGTCAATACCCATACCGCCTGGAATCAGTCGTATCCTTCCATAGCCATAGACAGCGATGGGGACTTTGTGATTGCCTGGGGGAGCTATGCTCAGGATGGAGACGCGAACGGTATTTACTCTCAACGATACAGTGCTTTGGGAGTAGCTCAAGCGGAGGAATTTCGGGTTAATACCTATACCACAGGGAGACAGCGATTTGCTTCAGTAGCCATGGATAGCGATGGGCACTTTGTGATTACCTGGCAGAGCTATGGTCAGGATGGAGACGACTATGGCATTTATGCTCAACGTTACGATGCAGCCGGAGTAGCCCAGGGGGCAGAATTTCAGGTCAATACCTATACCACCGAGACGCAGCGGGCTCCTTCCATAGCCATGGATAGCGATGGGGACTTTGTGATTGCCTGGATGAGCTTTAATCAGGATGGAGAGGATGGAGGAGGCGACTGGGGTGTTTATGCTCAACGCTATAATGCAGCCGGAGCAGCCCAAGGGGCAGAATTTCAGGTCAATACCTATACCACCGAGATGCAGGGGGCTCCTTCTATAGCCATGGATAGCGACGGGGATTTTGTGATTGCCTGGGACGGCGCTAGCCAGGATGGAGGCGACTGGGGTATTTACGCTCAACGCTACAATGCAGCCGGAGCAGCCCAGGGGGCAGAATTTCAGGTCAATACCTATACCAGCCGGACTCAGAGGTCCTCTGCCATAGCCAGGGACAGCGATGGAGACTTCGTGATCAGTTGGAGCAGTTATGATCAGGATGGATCACGCGATGGCATTTACGCTCAACGCTATGATGCATCCGGAATTGCTCAAGGGACAGAATTTCAGGTCGATACCTATACCCCAAACCATCAGCGGGAACCTTCAATAGCCATGGACACTGATAGGGACTTTGTCATTGCCTGGATGAGCAATGGGCAGGATGGTTCAGTTTGGGGCATTTACGCCCAGCGGTTTCAATCAGCTAATCCCGATCCGCCTCCAACAATTCAGACAAATGCCGGGTTAACCCTGTATGAAGGAGGAAGGGCCATGATTACCCAGAATGAGCTCGAAACTACAGACCCAACTGATACAATATCAGATAGTTATCTATGAACTCACCCAACTTCCTTCCAATGGCGCCCTGATCAAAGATGGAGGCACTTTAAGTTTGAATGACACCTTCACCCAGGAGGATGTTAACAATAACCTGGTCTCCTATACCCAGGATGGGAGTGAAGTTACCTTTGATTCGTTCAGTTTCACCGTAAGTGATGGCAGCACAACACTGTCAGCGGCGGCGTTTGAAATCGTCGTTACTCCGGTGAATGATGCGCCAATGCTCCAGACTAATGGTGGTTTGACTGTTGACGAAGATAGTAGCTCGATCATCACCACAACCAATCTGCGAGCCATCGATGATGACAATTCAGCTGGAGAGATCATTTATGAGATTTCGAAAGGTCCAACCAATGGGGTTTTGGATAAAAGTGGCACTGACCTCGGACTGGGTGACACTTTTACCCAGGAGGATGTTGATAATGATCGGATCCGCTACGCTCATGACGGCAGCGAAACAACCAGCGATTCCTTCTCTTTCCAGGTAAGTGATGGGGAGGCCGAACTTCCAGAAGCAAGTTTCCACATAACCGTTATTCCCGTGGGACCTTTTGATCAAACGATTACTTTTGATCCCATTGATGATCTGACTGAAGGAAGTCCCCCAATTAGTTTAACGGCTTCAGCCAGCTCGGGCCTGACCGTTGTTTTTTCGGTTGTTTCCGGACCGGCGACAATAGACGGAGTCGAGCTAAACATCACGGGTCCGGGTCTGATAACCATCAAGGTTTCCCAGGACGGTGATGACGATAATAACCCAGTAGTTGTTGAGCAATCGTTCTGTTCCAACCCTGAAAAGCCGGTGATTACGGTTACTTCGGAGGGCATTTCTGAAAACATCCTTCAGTCAAGCACTGATGAAGGTAATCAATGGTTCCGAAACGCAACCCTGATACCCGGTGCGACAGAGAAAAGTTTCGGTGCCGCTGAGTCTGGAATCTATACGATTCAAATTACGGTGGATAGCTGCATGAGTGAGTTTTCGGATGCTGAGGAGGTAATCATCACCGGGTTAGATGATCAACTTGGAAGCGGTCTCACGGTATATCCAAACCCATCAAGGGATAAGGTCCATTTCGTTCTGGAAGGCAAATCCAACCAAACGGATCTCGGGGCTTCTTTGTTCACTATAAACGGCGTTCTGATTGAAGTAAAGGATTTCAACCGGATAAAGAATACCTTCCGTACCAGTTTTGACGTAAGCCACTTAATTCCTGGAATTTATCTTTTTAATATTTCGGGGGGAAAAGTATTCTATACCGGAAGGTTTGAAAAGGAGTAGCCTATGGGATTGCGGATTATGAAGTTGATGAAAATCGTTGGGTTATGAACCCTGTTAATTGGAGGACTCGCCTATTTGACTATTTGCGGTAGTGGAGGGGGTAACCCGCCTCCACTACCGGATGAACCAACGGCCCAGGAAGAAGTTACCCAGGACCTGACCCAAAGCTGGTCTATCGGGACCACTGGATCGGTGAAACGGGACGGAGTGGACATTAGCTCTGATCTTTCCGATTTTGTAATCGCTTTCAGCCAAGACAAACGTCACCTGATGATTTTCAGTATTGCAACGAGTTATGCTTTAGGCAACGCCTCAGCGCAGGATATTTTGAAACTCGATGGTAATGCCATATTTACCAGCTTGTATCTAAACGACCAAATTCATGTCGCTGGGAATTTTAAATTTGGTTACAAACTTTCTGATAATTGGTCAACCTGGTTGACAATGGCTGGTGGGGTTGCAAAAAATCTCAAGCAAAACGCTGTTTTTTCCTTGGCTTTTGGGTACAAATTGAAAAAGTGAGCTACTCGAAATAAAAATTGAGTAAAAAGATCAGTACATAAATGAAAGAAATTACTAGTGTCATGTCAATTATAATATGACGTAATATTTTTGTATCTTTGCCGTACATCAAACTTAAAGATTATGGCAAGATATAAAGTGACATTAGCAAAAGTGGAACGCCAAGAGCTAATGGCAATTATTAACAAAGGCAAGCATACTTCTCAAAAGTTTCGCAGCGCATATATTTTGTTGAACTGTGATAAGGGACCATATGCAGAGAAGGTAACCAATGAGCAGATCAGCAAGGTACTGAAGGTAGGCATGCGTACCATTGACCGGGTCAAAAAACGATTTGTAGAAGAAGGCTTTGAGGCGGTATTGGAGCGCAAACCAACCACCAGGACCTATAGTCGTAAGGTAGATGGTGACATCGAAGCGCATCTGATAGCGCTGTGCTGCAGTAAACCACCTGAAGGATATGCCCGATGGTCGCTTCGGCTGCTGTCAGATAAGATGGTAGAGCTTCAATATACTGACAGCATTTCTCACGAAACGGTGCGTACCGTTTTAAAAAAACGCCTTAAAACCCTGGAAGGTAAGCCAGTGGATTATTCCCCCCAAATCCGACAGTAGCTTTGTGGCACACATGGAGCAGGTATTAGATGTGTATAAACGGCCTTATGATCCTGAAAGTCCGGTAGTATGCATGGATGAAACGCCCAAACAATTGATTAAGGAAACCAGGATAACCGAGCCGATGCAAAAGGGCAAAGCAACCAGGGTGGATTATGAATACCGGCGTTGCGGGGTGTGTAATGTGTTTATTGCCAGTGAGCCGGTCACAGGAAAGCGAATGGTTAAGCTTACCGAGAGGAAAACCCGGAAAGACTGGGCTAAGTTCATCAAAGAGATTGCTGATCAGATGTATCCTGATTCTGGGAAGATCACCTTAGTGATGGACAATTATATCACACATACAGCTGCCTCCTTATATGAAACATATCCTCCCGAAGAAGCAAAAAGAATATGGGATCGGTTTGAGCTTGTATATACACCAAAACATGGAAGCTGGCTGAACATGGCAGAAATTGAACTCAGTGTGCTTTCCAGACAATGCTTAAGTAGACGAATTGACAGTATGGAGATAATCCGAAAAGAAGTGAAAGCATGGGAGGAACATCGAAACAACAAGAACGCCAGTATTGATTGGCGCTTTACAACAAAAGATGCACGGATAAAATTAAAAAAGCTTTATCCGTCAATTCGAACTTGACATGACACTAGTACAGCCTTTACCAACGAGTACCAGGAGGTAAAACCACAACTGAAATCTTATTTATACCGCATACTTACGAATGTCGAAGACACCGAGGATGTTCTGCAAGATACATTCATTAAGGCTTCTAACAACTTATCCTCTTTTGATGCAAAAAAGGCCAGTTTAAAGACTTGGCTTTTTACCGTAGCATCTAACCTGGCCATTAATCACCTGAATAAAAGAAAAAGATGGCAGCGCAATTCTCATGATACGGCCAAGGGCTACGTCATAAATAACGAAACATTGCGCACAGAATGGTTTGCTATCATTAAGGACAATCAGAATACTAATTACGAGATTAGGGAACACATCAGCTACTGTTTCAATTGTCTTACTAAGGTGCTGCCCATAGAGCAGCAGGTTGCACTCATTCTAAAGGATATTTATGACTTTAAAGTCAACGAAATAGGACTGATCATTGGAAAAACACTGGGCTCAACGAAACACCTGCTCTACAATGCGCGACAAAAGATGCAGGACATATTTCAACATGATTGTGCATTAGTGAACAAGGGGGGTATTTGTTATAAATGCAGTGAGTTAAATCAGGTATTTAATCCCAAACAAAAAGAGCAAGAGGAGTTGCAAAAAATAGCGCTTTCTAAAGAAGGAGATAACAGCAAAGCAGAGCTGTATGAATTGCGCAAAAAGTTGGTGAGCGCCCTCGATCCTTTCGAGGAAAAAGGGTTGGAGATTCACGAGTTTATGTACAAACTCAATGAACAAGCACAAAATAATTAACTAGATCCCGACCGTTTTGGTTTGCTCAATGGTATAAAGAGTATTGTTGAACTAAAAAATTAAACATGGTAACGCACATTATTCATTTCAAATTCAGACAAGAAGCATTAGAAGAGGCCAGAGCTTTTATCAAAAGGAGCATTGATAGCCACAAAGGAGAAGAAGGTTTATTACGCTATGAGTCTTATTATGACACTTCTGATGAAACTAAATTCTGTCATATGAAACAATTCGCTTCTAAAGAAGCTGCAGAAGCCCACAACAACCAACCGGAATTGCAAGCGTTTGTTTCACAATTGAAACAATATCTTGAAATGCCCCCTCAGTTTTCGGAAAATTCGCAACTGCACAGCCTATGATATCAGGTCACTTTTTCAATTCATTCCGAATAATGAATGAGCGGTACAAGAACGGGAAATCCGGAACCTCTGGAGAGATTTCCATGGCACGCCAATAGCAACGTGTTGCATCAATTAGCAAGTCATTCTCTTCATAGTAAGTTGCCAATACTACCTGCCCCAAGGAGGTTTGAGGTTCAATTTCAGAGTAAAGCTGGTCGAGGTCTTGTTCTACTTTTTCAGCTGGCTCATCCGCCAGTAATTCTATGTTAACGTGAGTTCGATATAAAATAGAGTAGTTTATTGATAGAAAAAAGGCAGAAAATTAGTATATTAAGTCATTGACAATCAACAAAATAACTAATATTTCTGCCTATGTTAACTGCTACTAAAATTACTGAAATTTTTTGTTCCATTGACGATTTTTGTCTGGATTTTGTCCCAAAATTGGAAAAAAGATTGCTGGGAAGTAAAAAGCGCAACAAACCTGGTAAGCTTTCTTTATCCGAAGTAATGACTATACAGGTCTTGTTCCAGATCTCAGGATATCGAAATTTCAAGACCTTTTACAACACATACGTTTGTGGCCACTTGCGCTCCTTCTTTCCTGATGTGGTAAGCTATAACCGAATGGTAGAACTTTGTAGTGGAAGTCTTCTGCCAATGGCTATTTATCTGAAAACACAAGGGACTGGACAGTGTACAGGTATAAGTTTTATAGACAGCACTCCGTTAAGGGTCTGTCATAACAGACGGATCCATAACCATAAAGTATTTGAAGGGTTAGCTAAAAGAGGCCATTGTTCCATCGGATGGTTCTACGGGTTTAAGCTCCATCTTATCACTGCTGATACGGGTGAAATCATCGATTTTATGCTCACACCGGGCAATGTGGATGACAGAAAGCCTCTTAAAATTGAACGGTTTATTAAGAAATTATTCGGAAAGCTCTTTGGTGATAAAGGCTACATCAGTAAGGAACTTTTTAAAAATCTGTTCTTCCGCGGAGTCCATCTGATAACCAAACTCAAACGCAATATGAAGTCCTCATCCTCAACCCCCATCATGGATGCTATAATGCTCCGTAAAAGGGCTATTTGTGAGACTATCATTGATCAACTTAAAAACATCTTCCAGATTGAACACTCCAGGCACAGGAGCCCAACTAATTTCCTTACCAACCTTTTCTCGGCTTTAATCGCTTACAACTTTTGCGAAAAAAAGCCCTCAATCAAATTGAACTACCAGGACACCGGTCAACTCTTTCTCGCTCTTTAATCATTCCTTATTGTCGAACTCACGTTATGTTAAAATCCTTCGATCGTGCATTCTCCTCACCCTTCAAGGTCACATTGAAGAAAAACATCTGCTCATCGGCCAGTACGCTGTCCTTCAGGTGTATTTTGAAGTGATCGGTAGCAGTCTCCTTCTCCATTAGCTTCACGCTGAACATATCAGTTATTGTCAGGATGCGGACTTGGCCTTTTTGAGTGGGTTGAGATATGGGTATTATGACCTCATGGTCATATAGCTTTGAGGAGGTAGGCATGATTACCTCGATCTTTTCCCCTATGTCCCGGGTAACCGCCCCGGTTTCGAAGAGCTGGTTTCGAGTTTCTTCATCAGCTAGCCTTTGGAACACAAACTCCGTGTACCTGGAAGCAATACCCTTCTTCAACTCACCCATTTCAGAGGAGAGTTTGTTTATCTCAAAAGTGCCAGGTTGGGTAAGTTCCTTGGTTTTTCCGCTAATGTGAACCAGTCCCAAATAGGCTTTGTCGACAACCTTGATCCAGCCACCGTCGTTCAGAGTCAAGCCCGTTTTGACCTGTCGCCAGCTTGATTGATTGGACGCCTTGACCTGGTTGAGACCTTTGTTGACCATGATTTTAAATACATAATCCTGGGCTAAAAGGAGGTTAGTCGCAAGAAATAGCCCGGCACAAGCAATAGGAAAAGTGCGCATGGCAAAAGTTAAACAATATTCAGGATAATTTCGAACCAAGACCTTAGACACCTTGATCCTCAGGACTCCCCAGCTTTGGTTTCGGCTCAGGGTTTTGTTATCTTTCTTACCTGCTCATCAACCAGCGAAATGAACAAGGCTCTCTCTTTAGCATCGCTGTTGCTATACTTTGGGGTGACCCTAGCTCTTAACGCCCAGGACGTCCGCATAACTAATGTAGACATCCGGGGTGGGGAAGTAGTCATCCAGTATGATCTACTGGATGAGAATGTTGACCGGCGTTATTCACTTCACCTCTATAGCTCCCAGGACAACTACATCCAGCCCATCGAGATGGTTAGTGGCGATATTGGAGTTGACATTAAGGTAGGGGAAAAAAAATCAACTCTATGGAAAGCCCAGGAAGAGTTGGGCACCGATTTCAACGGTGAACTTGCCCTGGAACTCAAAGGGAGTATCTATATACCCTTCATTACCATAGAGGGCATCGAGCAAGGTCAGCAATTCAAACGAGGTAAATCCTACGATCTCTCTTGGTCAGGAGGTCGGAGTGATAATGTACTGGACTTCGAAATATACCAGGGGGATAACCTGGTACGGGTCCTTGAGGAAAGGCCCAATGTGGGCAATACCAAGATCATAATCCCAACCGATGTAAAGCCCGGACTTTACCGGTTCAAGATCAGCGACAACCGCAACAAGGACGAAGTGATGTACACCCTGGATTTCCAGGTGAAACGAAAGGTGCCCCTGGGGCTCAAGGTAGGGGCTGGGCTGGTTGTAGGAGCCGTGGTGGGCTACCTGGTCAGTTCCGGGTACTCGGGAACCACCCCTGAAGAAACTAAAATCAGCCAGCCGCCGCTACCGGACCGGAACTGAGATGCCGATGTACGATCCAGCAAAATATTTCAGGTTGCTATTGAACCGAATCTTCAAGTCCAGACTCTTTCATGTATTAGTCTTTGCCATTCTTATTTATGGAAGTGCCCGGTCCCAGATCAATCCGGGCCATGTCGGATCAATTACCAACCAGGCCGGTGCCCCACCTTTTTTATCGCAAACACGTTCCGTTTTCATCTCAGGCAATTACGCCTATGTGGCAAGTGAGGGCAATGATGCCCTGGAAATCGTGGATATCACCAATCCCTCCGTCCCGGTGCACGTTGGCAGCTTGATCAACGGAACCGGAGGCGCATTGCTGGACGATCCTTATTCCGTTCACGTTGCCGGCAATTACGCTTATGTGGCAAGTTGGTACAGCGACGCCCTGGAAATCGTGGACATCTCCAATCCCACCACCCCGGTGCACGCCGGCAGCCTGACCCACGGAACCGGGGGCGCATTGCTGGACGATCCTTATTCCGTTTACGTCGCCGGCAATTACGCCTATGTGGTAAGTGAGGGCAGTAACGCCCTGGAAATCGTGGACATTTCCAATCCCACCGCCCCGGTGCATGCCGGCAGCCTCACCGACGGAACCGGGGGCGCATTGCTGGGCCGGCCCTATTCTGTTCACGTTGCCGGCAATTACGCCTATGTGGCAAGTTTTGGCAGTGACGCCCTGGAAATCGTGGACATTTCCAATCCCACCGCCCCGGTGCATGCCGGCAGCCTCACCGACGGAACCGGGGGCGCATTGCTGGCCAATCCTAATTCCGTTCACGTTTCCGGCAATTACGCCTACGTGGCAAGTGAGGGCAGTAACGCCCTGGAAATCGTGGACATTTCCAATCCCAACGCCCCGGTGCATGCCGGCAGCCTCACCGACGGAACCGGGGGCGCATTGCTGGGCCGGCCCTATTCCGTTCACGTTTCCGGCAATTACGCCTATGTGGCAAGTGAGGGCAGTGACGCCCTGGAAATCGTGGACATTTCCAATCCCACCGCCCCGGTGCATGCCGGCAGCCTCACCGACGGAACCGGGGGCGCATTGCTGGCCAATCCTAATTCCGTTCACGTTACCGGCAATTACGCCTATGTGACAAGTGAATTCAGTGACGCCCTGGAAATCGTGAACATCTCTAATCCCACCGCCCCCGTGCACGCCGGCAGCCTGATCAACGGAACCGGGGGTGCATTGCTGGACCGGCCCTATTCTGTTTACGTTGCCGGTAATTACGCCTACGTGGCAAGTTTTGGCAGTAACGCCCTGGAAATCGTGGACATCTCCATTCCCACCGCCCCGGTGCATGCCGGCGGCCTGACCCACGGAACCGGGGGCGCATTGCTGAACCGGCCTTGGTTCGTCCACGTAGCCGACAATCATGCCTATGTGGCAGGTCTTAGCAATTCCGCCCTGGAAATCGTGAACGTCTCCAATCCCACCTCCCCGGTGCATGCCGGCAGCCTGACCCACGGAACCGGGGGCGCATTGCTGGACGGGCCTAGGTCCGTTCACGTTGACGGCAATTACGCCTATGTGACAAGTATTATCAGTGACGGCCTGGAAATCGTGGACATCTTCAATCCCACCGCACCAGCGCATGCCGGCAGCCTGACCCCCGGGGCCGGGGGTGCATTGCTGGACGAGCCTCATTCCGTTCACGTTGCCGGCAATTATGCCTATGTGGCAAGTCGGGGCAATGACGCCCTGGAAATCGTGGACATCTCCATTCCCACCGCCCCGGTGCACGCCGGCAGCCTGACCCACGGTACCGGGGGCGCATTGCTGGACGGGCCTTATACCGTTTACGTTTCCGGCAATTACGCCTATGTGGCAAGTTTTAACAGTAACGCCCTGGAAATCGTGGACATTTCCACTCCTACTGCCCCGGTCCATGCCGGCAGCCTGACCCACGGTACCGGGGGCGCATTGCTGGGCAATCCTAATTCCGTTTACGTTTCCGGCAATTACGCCTATTTGACAAGTTGGAGCAGTCCCGCCCTGGAAATCGTCGACATCTCCAATCCCACCGCCCCGGTGCATGCCGCCAGCCTGACCAACGGAACCGGGGGTGCACTTCTCCGCTTTCCTTGGTCCGTTCAAGTTGCCGGCAATTACGCCTATGTAGCAAGTGAATTCAGTGACGCCCTGGAAATCGTTTATCTTTATTATCCTGACATTACTGATTTTACCCCGGGCAGTGGAGCGGCAGGGACATCGGTTACGATCAACGGTAAAAATTTCAACACTAGCGCGGTGGTAAATTTTGACGGAAAGGCAGCCGCAGTCACCAACGTAACGCTCAATAGTTTAACCGCAACCGTACCCAATAATGCAACCCTTGGAAAGGTATCGGTGTCAGTCAACGGTTTTGAGTATACCAGTACCGATGATTTTTATGTAAGCCCAACCGCCTCAGTGGCGACAGGAATTCAACAAACCCAATTCTCGGCCAACTGGTCGGATGTAGGAGGGTCGGGCCATTTTCTGGATGTCTCAACCGATAATTTCGCCAGTTTTGTAAGCGGTTTTAACGATCTCTCCGTGGGTAACGTCACTTCCTACCCGGTGAGTGGTCTAAATGCCGCAACCACCTACCAGTTTCGGGTTCGTTCATCCAATGCGAGTGGAACTTCGGTGAATTCCAATGTCGTTTCTGCCCTAACCATACCAGCCACTCCCACTACGACAGCTGCCACAGCTATTTCACAAACCGGTTTCATGGCCAATTGGGATGCAGTAACCGGTGCCACCGAATATTATCTGGATGTGGCCACTGATGCCGGCTTTACATCGGTCGAATCGGGATATGACAATTTACAGGTAACTGGAACCTCGGCCACGGTTACAGGGCTCCTTCCGGGCACCACCTATTATTATAGAATCAGGTCTGCCAACGCGTCGGGCAACTCACCCTCTTCCATGGTTGCGTCCCAGGTAACCAGGCCTGCTGATCCTGTGGCTACCAATGCCACTTCAATCGGACAAACTTCCCTGGCAGCCAACTGGGATCCGGTGACTGGTGTGGATAATTATTATTTGGAAGTATCCACTAACTCCGATCTATCCGATCCAATTGCCGGGTATGATGGCACTGTTGCGTTGCCCTCGACCAGTTCCAGTGAAATCGTCACCAATGTTACCCCAGGCACCACTTACTATTATCGGGTTTCGGCCGAGAATGCTGGAGGAAAGTCGGGTGTTTCCAATATCATTTCGGTCCTGACTATACCAGCTACACCAACGGCAGCAGCTGCCACCGCGGTTAGCCAAACCGGTTTTACAGCCAATTGGGATGCAGTAACCAGCGCCACTGAATATTACCTAGATGTGGCCACAGATGCGGGATTTACTTCCCTTGTAGACGGGTATGATAACCTACCGGTAGCTGGTACTTCAGTCGCAATTACCGGGCTATTATCCGGCATTGTCTATTATTACAGGATCAGATCAACCAACGTATCGGGAAGTTCACCTTCTTCTGATGCGGTCTCTCAAATAACGGTACCGGCAGATCCCATAGCCACCGATGCCACCTCAATCGGACAAACATCTATTACAGCCAATTGGGACCCGGTGACTGGTTCAGACAACTACTATTTGGAGGTATCTTCAAACCCCGATTTGTCCGATCCCATTGCAGGGTATGATGGCACTGTAGGATTGCCCGCAACAAGTTCAAGTGAAATCATCGCTAATCTTTTAACAGGGACAATCTACTACTACCAGGTGGCGGCGGAAAATACAGCAGGCAGGTCCGATGTTTCTAATATCATTTCGCAGATAACCGTACCGGCAAACCCCGTTGCCAATGAGGTCTCGGAAGAAGATATCACAACAACCTCTTTTGTAGCCCAATGGAATGCGGTAGGAGGCGCCTCCGAGTATGAGGTTGAAGTTTCTTCCAACGACTTTGTGACCTCGTTGGCCGGATATAATCCGTTTGTGCTTTCCGGCACCAGCCTCGAAATAACCGGGCTTTCCCCTGAGACGGCCTATACCTTCAGAGTACGGGCCAAAAACGAGGGGGGGGCATTTCCGGCAATTCCAACCAGGTTTCAGCAACCACCTTGGCCGAAGCAATCGCATCTCCATTGGCAATTGCCCCGATCTCTTTCAGTTCCAGACAAGATAACGCCACCACCCAAACGCTGAACATTTCAGTAAGCGGTGGGACCGTACCCTACACGGTCCTCCTCAGACACCGGGGAATTCTGGAAACAGCTTTTACCGATAATCCCTTAGTAGCCACCACGCCCGGTAATTATTCATTTGACATTACACCATCTTTATTGGATGACATTGGAGCTGTTTTCGAAGTTGAGGCAACCGATGCCGACGCCACCACCGACAAGGAGATCGGCCAAATTTCTGTTTCATTTGATGAGGCAGGCAGTCCGGCGATCCCGTTTGAACGTTTTGGTGGAACCGATGGAACCTGGAACCTGTTTTCTGTACCCTATGAGCTGGATAATAAATTCATCAGCACCATTTTTGCCGATTACGACCCATCCCGCCACGAATTCGACTGGCGGATCATGCGCTACCGCAACACCAGCAATGATTACGTCAACTTCAACTCCGGGCAGGTCAAAACCGGGGAAGCCTACTGGTTCAATGCCAAGGAAAATTTAACCGTAAAAATTGGGGCCGGACAAACCACCTCTGCCATTCCGTTTCCCCTAACCCTTGTCCAGGGCTGGAACCTGATCGGGAATCCCTACCCGGTGAATATCTCCTGGACCCTGGTGCTGGCCGATAACGGTGATCCGGCAGGGGTTGAGAATCTTCAGGTCTTCAATGGTCTACAGCAATCAACCACTGACATTTTGATACCGTTCTCAGGAGCCTTTGTATGGGCAGATCAGGTCATCACCTTGAACATTTCACCCACAACAGCCATGTCCGGTGGAAGACTGGGACCGACAGCACCGGTCAGCCACTTTATCGATGAATCTGATTGGCTCCTTTTGCTTGAAATGAATAGCCAATCCCTGGGAGGGCTTGGCATGCATCCTAGTGCTTCCCTGACCAAAGATGAGTTCGACAAAATGGCCGTACCTCGGTTTGTGGCATTTACCGACCTTTATACCGTTCATGAAGACTACTTTTATCCCTGGTTCTCTATTGACGTGGTACCGGCCGCCAGTGCACATGTATGGAGCTTTACACTAGAGTCTAATGTTCAATCAGAATCCGTTCTCCAATGGAATGAAAAGTCATTGCAAGAAAGTACCGCACAGTTGTACCTGTTTGACAAGGCACGAGGCCGATTCGTAGACATGAAGTCGACCGGCAGTTATTCAGTAAGCCTGAGTCAACCGTTCGAGTTTGAAGTGCATTATCTGGGAGATCCCAATGGCGAAATCAGAACGAGTGAGCTCATATTAGGCGATGCGTTTCCCAATCCGGCCTATAGCATCTCTACTATTCCCATATCCATATCAGCCGATCTTGAGCTGAGGAGCTTGAATCTATCAGTATATGATCTGAACGGCAAAAGAATCACCACCCTGGCTGAAGGTTCATTTGAATCAGGATACTACGAATTTGAATGGAAGCTGCAACAAGGCCCTGCCGGTATGTACTTCTACCGCCTGGCGATTGAAGATCAAGTGCTAACCAAAAAACTACTGATACGATGAAAAGATTCGTTATAGCTTTTGTGGGTCTGTTAGTTTTTAACCAACTATCCGCCCAAGTGGTAGTTGATCAAACCAATCACATCAGCCTCGACTTCACTAAGGACCTTGATACCTCCCTGCCTGCAATCACCTGGGAGCAACCCCGGTTGGAATACACCAACAGTGAAGAAGGAAGGTTGGAGGTCAAAGCCACAGTTAGCAGCTCGGTCAACCTGAAGGGTGTCCAACTCCTACTACTACGCTCACTGGATGAAAAGCCCTTTGCGGTTAAGGACATCGATTTGGCCGATGATCAGAGCGCCTCTGTTGAACAGAGCTTAATGTTACAGGATGGCCAGAATTATCTGAGAATACAGGCTGAGAACATTGATGGAGGCATAGTCCATTCCACCCGTTCGGTAATTGTTGGCATGGATGCCCTGAAAGATGCCATTGCTATTGATCGGAAAGATCATGCCGTCCTGTTTGCTACCGACAAGTATGATAACTGGAATGACCTGGTCAATCCCATTTATGATGCTATTACGATAGCTAAGGAGCTGGAAGATCGCTACGGCTTTGTAGTGCAGATCGTAGAGGATGCTGATCAGGACGAAGTGTTTACCACCCTCCGAGAATATGCCCTGAAAAAATACAGGCCCCAGGATCAGCTGTTTATTTTCTTTGCCGGGCATGGTCAGTACGATGAGACTTTCGGTGAGGGTTTTGTAGTAGCCAGAAACTCAGCAACCAATGACCCTGCAAAGAACACTTACATCTCCCACAACCGTCTCCGCAATAATATTGACAACATCCCCTGTGAGCATATCTTCCTGGCGATGGATGTCTGCTTTGGGGGAACGTTTGATCCGGTCCTGGCCTCCACTCGAGCAGTATATGACGACGTAGAAAAGACCGAGTTCATGGTCAAGAAACTATCTATCAAGACCCGCAAGTATCTTACCAGCGGAAGCAAAGAGTACGTCTCTGACGGTATCCGGGGACAGCACTCACCTTTTGCCCGTAAGTTCCTGGAAGCCCTCAAATCCAATGGTGGTGAAGACAGACTTCTAACGTTGGTCGAGTTAAACGTCTTCATGGAAAAACTGCAAACGACTCCCAGGTACGGAGCTTTTGGCAATGACCTGCAAGGGAGTGAGTTTTTGTTTGTAGGGCAGTAGTTGAACAACAGGTTGATCAAGGCGTTCAAGCCTGTTGACTTTTACTAAAGTTCCCACAGGATTGGCTTTTATCGGCTCAGAACGTCAAAATCAGCTCCACCCCATTGGCCAAAAGCGTTTGGGATTGAAGCGTTGCCAGGCCTGAGCCTTTACCCTGGCTCGTTCAGGTGTGCCTGCATTCAACGTCTACATTGCACCCAGCAAGTACGTTGCATTTTGGCCTGTTTTTATTCAGCATGATGATATGGCTCGGCTATCGTTTACTGTGGCTGTTGATGATATAGGGCAGTTGATGGAGGGCGTTGATGCAAGGCGATGATCCGGAAGTTGTTGGCAGGGCGATCTTATCTGACTTCAATAAAGTGAAATCGCTTCAACAACAATTGAATGATTGCTAATAAACTTGGCGGGCCCAGCTCATAACATGCTGGTCAACCGTCGTCGCCGTTGACTGCATGAATTAAGTTTTCTACCTTAACTCATGTGAAATGCACAACAAAGGCATCCAAATATTCCTACCACTACCTTCTGATCGGTGTTGTTAGTTTTGTTATTCTTGGGCATATCCTAGGATCATGCAGCAAGACTTCTCAACCGGAGGTCCCACCAGCTAAAGAACTGAAGGGAAGATACCTAGGTTATGATGAGGATCTGTCCCTTCCTTTGATAATAGACCTAATGGACACACTGATAATTGTCGTAGATGAAGCGGCATTCATTGATGATCATTCGGAGCCCGAGAAGAACGCAATTCACCTCTTCTCGAGAGATGAGGTGGAGTATCTATATTCAATTGGAAGATTGGGTAAGGGTTATAATGAAATTGGCCAACCTTGGGTTACCGATGTTAAGAATGATCAGTATTGGGTGTTTGACCTGGCCCGATACGAGATGATCGAACTAAATGTAGATCCAGACAAAGCCAAGCAAACTGTACGGCGCAGAATTAAATTTAGAGACTTTGATACGTATTATCCCGTGTGGGTTGGGGACAGTACGCTGCTAAGTTTAGGGTTCACCTACAATCGGTTCGATTTACGGGACGATTTTGGCAGAGTGATAGCTCCCTGGGGTAGTTTTCCTCGGCCAAATAAGGATGATTATCATTTCTATTATTTTGCTAAGAGCTTTCAGGGATCTATCGATTACAATTCTCGGATTAACAAGGCGGTCGTAGCGAACAAATTCTGTGATGTGTTGGAAATCTGGGATTTGGATAATTGGCAACGGGACACCCTTTTGAACTTTAGCGGAGGTTTTTTCCCAAAACTTCGCAAGGATAAAAGGAATGATTTTGTTCTTGCTCCCAATGAGAAATATGGTTACACAGGTGTTTTTTGCACAGATAGCAGAATCTTTGGGTTATTCAGCGGTCAGTCCGAAGAAATCAAGGGCTTGTATGCATACTACGGCTGGACCCTATTAGAACTGATTGGAAAGGCCGATTATTAAATAGGTATCAACTGGACAAGGGCCTGCTCGATATTGTTTATGATCAGCGCCATAATCGAATCCTTGGGGTACAACACCATCCCAAGGCTGACATCATTGTGTATGACCTGGATTGAAGCCTAGAGCGTTAGATCATTTTTGAACGCTAGCCTTGAAATTCACAGGTCATAGCATGCGCCCTAAGCATCCATGTCTCTTGCTCAGCCTCTATGACAAGTGAAGCTGTTTGGTTAGCTTTAATGAAAGTCGGTTAAGTCCCATCTGCACGGACTTAAATGCGGCATTAAAGAACTAAAGCAGCAAAAATGCTCTCATCGTTTCACACCCTGCATTCGCCCGCTGAACTGCCTCGGGAAGGCGGGCCCCACACTCACGCCTGGATGGGTAGGAGGGAATAGGAAAAAAGCTATGTGGAGCTGCCCAATGTATCGGGCCGTTACCGGCCCGGCTATTATATGAAATTTCGGCTAATTGCGTTTCGCTTTTAGGAGCCTTGTCAATTTGATGAAAGCGTTCACTAAAATTTTTTCTTGGAGCCAAATGCAAAACCATCCGAGAAGCAAAATACCCCTTGGCCCTATAAACCAGGCTGAGAGAAAAGGATCGATACCTTAGAAACCATAATTAAACAAAACTACAATGGAAAATGAGAGTAGGTATTCATTCTGGACCTATCGAGCCGGTGTGGTAGGAAAAAGAAAGTTTGCCTATAATTTATTTGGTGATACAATAAACACTGCCAGTAGGTTCGAAACCACCAGTGAACCCGGAAAGATCAACATCTCATCCTCGACCTACGAAGGAATACAAGATAGGTTCTCTTGTGGATATGAGGTAAAATCCAAGCAAAAGGAAAAGGAGAATTGGATATGTATTTTGTAGAATAGTGTGCGCCTATTTTCCGTACTGGCTCAAAGTAGAACCTCCGTTTGAACCGCTCCACAGTGATCCTCGCTGGTAGGAGATGTTGGACAAGGTGGGGTTTTCGGAATGGCCCCCCCCTTTACTCCCTCCCCCAATTTCCCTATCTTTCTTCTTTAACCAGTACTCATGCCCAAAATCCAAATTTCAGTCATTTATTAAGATTTAGGATAAAATGAAATTTCTCAAAGAGTTTAAGGAATTTGCCATTAAGGGTAACATGTTTGATATGGCAATTGGAATCATTATCGGAGCTGCTTTTAGCAAAATAGTATCTTCTTTGGTTCATGACATGATCATGCCCTCACTTGGGTTTATAATTGGCAAGGTGAATTTCCAGAATTTAAAAATTGTCCTCCAAGAGGAAGTAACGGATGATTCCGGAAACATCGTGCAAGAGTTAGTAGCCATAAATTATGGTAATTTCATTCAGGTAGTATTTGACTTCTCAGTAATTGCCCTTACGATTTTTATTGTCATAAAGGTCTTTAATACATTGAGAAAAAAGGCGGAAGATGAGAAGGAAACGAGTGTTCCTACCCCAAAAAACATCGAATTACTTGCCGAAATAAGAGATATATTATTAACCAGGGGCGGATCGATGCCTGCCGGACAAGCAGGCGCCTCAAGCCGAAAAGAAAAAAGTAGAGAATAATTACTTGAACTAAGCAGTTTTATTCCACTTTAGTTTGAACTGATACAGTCCCCAACTACGAAAAGGTGCTCAAACGTAAATTAATATAATAAAAAAGAGAAACTACGCGAAGCCAGGCTCCTGACTTGAGCCTCCAATCTTCTCAACTCTCAACTTCTAATCTAAGTTCAGAATATGATGTTAGATCATAAGGGAATCGAGTAATGAGGTCAAGTTCGTATTAAATGAAGACCCAGATAAAGTACTCTGGGCCAGCAATCAACTCGGTTAAATAACCAGTAGGAAGATAGCCGAACTCCTCTAAAATAAACAATCCAGTGGAGGAGCTGTCACTTTTTACCCCGGAATGGCGTTTATCCGGCAACTCCATCTTCCCTCGGTTTTTACTCCTTGAACAAAATCCTCGATTGATGTCTCAGGAATGTAGATCTTCCGGCCTCTCCTTTGATACCTAAGAAGCCCTTCACGCAAAAACTTGTCAAGCGTAACTAAAGAGCAATTCAAAAATTTGCAGGTTTGGGCACGGGTAAAGGTTCTGGGTAGCGGTCGATTTTGTTCGATTTGCTCCGCCACTTCTTTTCGAATAACGACCTTTAGACCCTCAAGTAATTGAGGAGCACCGTCAATTTCGATTAATGACATTACCAGTAAGATTTAATGATTCACGTCTGCCTTGGAATAAGAGCCGCTTCCAGGCCACGTGATGTCTTTGAGGGATTACCCTTGAATGGGCCGGATTCTAAAGACTAAGAACCCTTGTTTCTTTCTACCTCGGTTGACTATTAATGGCTCAAACCAAGACCAGTTTTAGCAGCGATGGGTACAGGATTATCAGAAAACTATTGACAATTTTTTATGCATTACAATTACAAGGTCCTTTTACTCAACCTATAACTAGACCTCAATAATAAAATGCCCCCTAAAGTACATAAGAGGTTATTCTAAGTAGTCCCGGCAAGAATCGAACTTGCATCTAGAGTTTAGGAAACTCCTATTCTATCCATTGAACTACGGGACCCTCCCTACGGAATTTCGAACCGAGAATATAGAAAAATGGATTTCGAAATTACCGATTCTGTAAAGTAAATGAAGCTTCAACCGATTCACAAATTGAACCCCAGCAGCCACGAGCCGGAAGGCGGAAATCAATTTGCAACCTCAGCATAAGACACTAAAAGTAACATCGCACTCAAAGGTCGTGAAATTTGAAACTTGAAACAGGGACCTTGTAACCTTGACATTGGTGACTGCGCCCTAATACACTTCGGGCCTGAGATAGTTGGGAAAGATCTGAAAATGCTTTCGGGAAACATGATCGTAAATCACTTGGCGCAATTCCCCAATATTTTCTTTGTTAGTCACTGAGACTAAAGCGGTATTGGAACGACCGTTTTTACGAAGCGATGCTCTCAATTGGCCGCTGTCAATAACCTCATTCCCATTATTCCCAGATGCTCCGTTGACCAAATCGATTTTATTGAAGACCAGAATGGTGGGTTTGCCGTCGACTCCGATCTCGGCCAGGGTGGAGTTTACCACTTCGATTTGCTCCTGATAACTGGGATGGGAAAGGTCAACCAAATGCAGCAAGATATCGGCGTCCCGTACCTCATCGAGGGTAGATTTGAAGCACTCTACCAAAGTATGGGGTAATTTTCTAATAAAACCCACGGTGTCGCTCAGCAAAAAGGGCACCCGATCAATAACGACCTTGCGGACCAATGAATCAACGGTAGCAAATAACTTGTTTTCGGCAAATGCTTCAGATTTGGAAAGGAGCGACATTAGGCTAGATTTTCCGGCATTGGTATATCCTACCAGGGCTACTTTCACCATTCTCTTTCTGCCCTTTCTCTGAGTGGCCGTCTGCTTTTCGATTTTGGTTAATTTCCCTTTGAGCAAACTGACTTTATCACGGACAATCCGCCGGTCGGTTTCAAGTTCCGTTTCCCCGGGACCCTTCATTCCAATTCCTCCCTTTTGCTTTGACAGGTGAGTCCAAAGTTTGGTAAGCCTGGGAAGTAAGTATTGATATTGAGCGAGTTCAACTTGGGTCTTGGCTTGTGCCGATTGAGCCCGTAAGGAAAAAATGTCCAGAATCAAAAGGCTTCGGTCCACTACCTTACAGCCTAATTCCCGTTCCAAATTCCGCACCTGCGATGGAGATAGGTCATCATCAAAAAGGATAATGTCGAGCTCATTTTCCCTAACGCTAGCCTTTATCTCCTGAAGTTTGCCCTTTCCTATGAAAGTCCTGCCATCAGGTTTGTCGAGCTTTTGAATGAATCTGCCAACTACAACTGCCCCCGCAGTTCGGGCAAGAAAGGCCAATTCATTTAAGTGTTCCTCGGTCTTTTGGACGGACTGATCCCGTGTGACGAGTCCGAATAAGACGGCCTTTTCTCCTCTACTGTTATTGATGTTGATTTCGATCAATTGGATTCCTTGAGCAAAACTAACGAATATTGTCCATTTCGGCCGCGCCGCCCGGCCCAGAGTATTTTTTATCCCACGCTTACTTAAGGACTATAAAATATGAAAAAGGTGTTACATTTTACGATTTAAAGGTATTAACCTGTGCAATTTGAACCCCTAGTCTGCCATGACAACGACCATTTTTAGTGAGCTTTAGATTTTGACTAGGACAATTTTTAAATAATTTTGTCTTCGATGAAGGTAGCAATTGTCCTTAATACTTCCTGGAACATTCACAACTTCAGAATGGGCCTGATCAAAGCTTTTCTGGATCGAGGGATTGAAGTATACGCAGTCGCGCCGTACGACCAAAATACTCCGGACCTTATTGAGGCCGGTTGCAATTACGTTAAGGTCACTATGGACAGCCGGGGGGCAAATCCTTTAAAGGATATGGCATTGCTTTTAGAACTTCTGCGAATATATCGAAGAATAAAGCCCGACATAATCCTGCACTTTACGATCAAACCTAATATTTACGGCACATTCGCGGCAGGAATATTGGGGATACCGGTGATAAACAACGTGTGCGGATTGGGAACGATCTTTCTACAGAACAGTCTTATTTCCTTTGTGGCCAAAATTCTTTACCGACTGGCTTTTAAGCTTCCTCGTAAGGTATTCTTCCAAAATCCGGACGACAGAAATTTGTTTGTTAGCGAACACCTGGTTGATGCGAGAATAACCGACACGCTGCCTGGATCCGGGATTGATCTACGTTACTACCAACCTCGCAGTTCAGATGCCAAATCTAGGTTCACCTTCCTTGTGATTTCTCGCTTGATCCATGACAAGGGTATTTTGGAGTATATCGATGCCATTCAAAAGTTAAAGGAGCAGGGAATTGAGGCAGACTTTCAGCTTTTGGGCCCACCTGACCCTAGTCATAAACGTGGAATTCCCATCAAAACGTTAAACACATGGATCGACCTTCACATGGTGGACTACCTAGGCACTACGTCGGATGTCCGGGATTTCATTGACCGGGCGGACTGCGTTATTTTGCCATCTTACCGTGAAGGAACTCCAAGAACTCTACTCGAAGCGGCCTGCCTGGCTAAGCCCCTGATTGCTACCAACGTCCCCGGATGTACCAATGTTGTTGAAGACGAGATAAATGGCCTGTTGTGCCAAAAAGGGGATTCACAGGATTTAGCGGACAAAATGTTGCACATGTACAGATTAGACAATGAAACCAGGAGGCAAATGGGCCGAAATGGCCGAAAGAAAGTGGAATCCACTTTTGACCAGAAAATAGTCATTGACAAGTACTTGAAGGACATCAGCAACTTGATTCCCAAACTTTCCTGAATGCCAAAGGGCAACTTATCCGGTCTACCAAACCACCGACTTGCTTATGAGGATCCAAGAGACTGGATTTCGTGACTTGGTTGAAATCTACCCCAGTGTCTGGGAGGACAATAGGGGGTATTTTCTTGAACTTTTTCGGAAAGATGAGTTGGCAAAAATCACCAATCAAGCCTTTGTTCAGGACAACTACTCGTATTCAAACAAGGGAGTTCTGCGAGGGTTTCATTTTCAAAGACCTCCCTTCGAACAGACTAAGCTGGTCGTGGTTTTAGAGGGCATGGTACTGGACGTAGTGGTAGATATCAGAGAGAATTCCGCAACCTTTGGACAGCATTATAAATGCGTCCTGAATGGCGCTAAATTTAACATGTTACTGGTACCTAGTGGTTTCGCCCACGGCTTTTTAGCCCTGGAAAATTCCCGGTTTTTCTATAAGTGTTCTTCATTTTATAATCGGGAAGCAGACGCCGGTTTCAGATGGGATGATCCCACTCTAGGCATAGAATGGCCCAATGGCGATTTCATTCTTTCGGACAAGGATCGCGACCTGCCGGATTTTGCCACTGCCCTGGAGCGCTTGTAACCTTTTTTTGGCTATTTTTAGCTCAATAATGGGGAGGATTTTGGGTAATTTAGGGTCAAAGTACTGGTTGATACCGACTATCTTAGTATGTTTTCTAAGTGGCTGCAAGAGCTATAGGCAGGATATCATGTTTAAGACCGAGAAGGGGGTTGATCCAAAGCAGGTAGAAACCGCTATCCAACAGGCTGAGGGCAATTACCGCATTCAAAAGAACGATCTTCTTAATGTTGAAGTTTACACCAACAAAGGGGAGTTATTAATAGACCCGAACAATGAATTGACCAAGGGGAGTCAGACGAATTTCCTTGAAAGCGATAGACTCAACCCGGATTACCTGGTTCAGGAAGATGGCTTGGTTAAATTGCCGATTATTGGACTTATACAACTGGGCGGACTATCTCTTACGGAGGCTGAGGACCTACTGGCAGAGGAATATTCCAAGTTCTACAAGGACGTATTTACTCTTATCCGCTACACTAATAAGCGGGTGTTCGTATTAGGAGCGCTCGGGGGTCAGGTAATTCCTCTTCTGAACGAAAATATCAACCTATTGGAAGTCCTGTCAATGGCAGGAGGAATCAACAAGGACTCCAAGGCTCAGAACATCCGTCTTCTGCGCGGGGATCTAAATGATCCCGAGGTATTCGTAATTGATCTCAGCACGATTGAGGGCATGCGAATGTCGCTCGTTCCGGTGGAACCCTATGATGTTATGGGAATTTTATACAATAATGCAAAAATAACTTGACTTCCTCGCTCTTTTTTGTTATATTTTTACTATAAGGAGATAACAAAATGAGCAAAACAACCGTCAGCGAATTTCAGTTTTTAGAACAGTTTAACACTGAAGAAAAGGCCGTTCAATTCTTTGAGCGGGCAAGGTGGCCGATGGGAAGACACTGCCCGCACTGCGGAAGCTTTGATACCTACCCGAACAAATCCCGAAAATTCTATTATCGTTGCAGAGAAAGAGAGTGTCGCAAGCAGTTTTCCTGTAAGAATAACACGGTAATGCAGGCTAGCAATTTACCCGTCAAGGTCTGGCTTTATACGATGTACAAGGTCAGTGTTGCCCGCAAGGGAATATCAAGCCTTCAGTTGGCTCATGAACTCGGCATCAGTCAGAAATCCGCTTGGTTTATGCTTCAGCGGATAAAAGAAGCTTGCGGCAACAATGCTGAAGAACTCGGCGGAATAGTCGAAGTTGACGAAATCTTTGTAGGCGGACTTGAGAAAAACAAGCATGAGAAAAAGAAGCTCCACGCTGGTCGTGGTGGAACAGGCAAGGCTTGCGTTCTGGGGATGAGAGAGCGGGGCGGAAAAACAAAGGCGAAGGCGGTGAAAAACCGGAAAGGGAAAACCCTAAAGAGAGAAATATCGGGAAATGTACATAGAGGCTCAACCGTGTATACTGATGACCATAGGGGGTATATGGGTCCAGGTAAGGATTTTCTACACGGCACGGTCAATCACTCTGCCAAACAATACGTGGACGGCATGGCTCATACAAACGGCATGGAAAGCGTGTGGGCGGTATTGAAGCGAAGCATTACCGGAACTTATCATCATGTAAGCGTCCAGCACCTACAGCGTTACCTAAACGAGGCAACTTTCCGGCTTAACGAAGGGCACGTCAAGAATATGCTCATGTCAAGGATAGTATTCCTTTGTTCCAAGACCGCCGGACAAATCCTTCCCTACAAGACGCTAACTGCGAAGTGATTTCGTTTGACAGAATACTTGGAGCGGTTGCCGCTCCCCTCGAACCAGAGGGGATTAACCCGTGGCTTAACAAAGTCCACTGCGGGGATTGTATCGAAATTATGAACTCCATGCCCGCAGGGTGGGTTGACCTTATCGTTACCAGTCCGCCGTACAACCTTCGCAATTCCACCGGCAACGGAATGAAGGATGGCCGAGGCGGAAAATGGGAGCAGTCCCGACTTATGAGGGAAAAAGGGTATACGCACAGCGATGATTCTATGCCCCATGAAGAATATGTAGAATGGCAACGGGCCTGTTTAAACGCTATGTTGCGTCTTTTGTCTGACAATGGGGCAATCTTCTACAATCACAAGTGGCGTGTTCAAAGGGGATTGTTTCAAGGGCGGTCAGACATAGTTGAGGGGCTTCCCGTCAGGCAGATAATTATATGGCAACGGGCAGGCGGCATTAACTTCAATCCCGGGTATTTCCTACCGACCTATGAAGTGATTTACTTGATTTGCAAACCGGATTTTCGGTTGGCAGAGAAGAAAAACGCAATAGGCGATGTTTGGCAAATTCCGCAGACTACGGACAATCCACATCCCGCCCCTTTCCCTGTAGAACTTGTCCAGCGTTGCGTTGATTCCACCGAGGCAAAGGTTGTGCTTGATCCCTTCATGGGATCCGGTTCTACGGCTATAGCGGCCGAGGCATGTAACAGAGATTGGATAGGCATTGATATTTCTCAAGAGTATTGCGAATTGGCAAACGAAAGAATTCTATTGAATAGAGGCCTATTGAATCGAAAACATGACTAGATTCCCAGAAGAACCACCTAGAACCAAGAAAGAGTTGTTTGACCGCATGTTAGAGATAGTCCGAGGCGGGCCGTATGAAATGCCTACAACCCCTTATTCTGGCACTGGCGCTCCAGGCAGATACCTTGAAGACTTGCTGGGGTTGCAGGCGGGAAACCAAGACATTCCTGATAGCGCAGGATGGGAAGTGAAATACTACACTCTCAAGACGAACCTAGTTACGCTCTTTCACAAAGAACCGAAACCCCAAGGTATTATGCGTTATATGGTGAGAAAGCACGGCATTAAAGACAGTCAAGGACGCTTGAGTTTCAGGCATACGATTGCTGGAAAATCTGAACGGTTTAAAGTCCACTATGACGCAGGGCAAATCATTGTCCGCCCGCTTAACCGAAGAAACGGGCCTGTTCCTTTCTGGGGTGAGGATACAATCTTGAGTGCCGCCGGTGGAAAATTAAGACGCTTAATGCTTGTCAGGGGAAGCCGACAAGGGCAAACAGTCAGGTATGATCGGGTGGATTGTTTTGAGGATTTACATATAACCTTTTTCACGTTTGAAGTTGTGAGGGGAACTGTAAGGGTTGATTTTGATGCACGGGAAAGCAGGCCGGGGAGTGACGGGCTTAGGAATCACGGCACGAAATTCAGGGTTGCACCGGAACATATTTGTTGGCTTTATGCCAAGAAGAACCGGCTTATTTAACGTTCTTTTGCATTATTGTATATAATTCCCGATGTTATTTACGTGGAACCGGTTATAAGGCCCGTTTCGGAATCAGTTCGGGATTTAACGCCCGTACTTAGCTTGATTACCAGTACCTTGGCCCTGGTCATCTTGGTCGTTGACATAGTAAATAGACCGTAATTTTGTCTAGTAACGGTTTGGACCATATTGCCGCAAATAATCTTGCTCAGAATTCTGCAGACGCTGGAGATTCCGTGGATCTGGACAAGCTGATTACCGTGCTGCGAAAAAGCTGGCTTTGGATAATCATTCTCCTTGTCCTGGCCAATGTTTCAGCCTATTTATTTATTCGGTATACGAAACCCTTGTATGAATCTGTATCGGACCTAAAGCTGGACATCAAGAGCGAATCGGATCTTCTGGGGATTCAGAGTGCAACAGAATTTGAAAATATCTCTGGAGAAATTGAGATCCTCAAGTCCAAGCTCTTCTTTAACAAGGTGATCGATGCAACCGATATGGAAATTACCTATAACTTCTACGGCAATATTCTCAACGAAGAAAGATATAGCAACTCTCCCTTCCAAGTGGATTATGAAATCAAAGATGCCTCAATATTTGACCGCGCCTTTGAACTTGAAATCCTGAGCCAGACGGAATTCACCCTGAGCTACCAACAACGAGGGGCCATTATCGAGAGCTCTCATGGGTTCGGGGAAGACATTACCACCGACCAGTTCGATTTCAGAATTAGCGTGACTTCCAATTATAACGACCAAAACGGGCCTGGCAATTATTATTTCATTATCCATAGCCGGGAGGCCCTATTGAGTTATCTGGAACGAAACCTCGATGTCGTTCCGGTAAACCTGAACGCCAAGATCATAAGGGTTTCATTCCGAGACTATAATCGAAACAAAGCCAAGGACCTGGTAAATGCAATTGACACCTTGTACCTGAAATATACTCTTGAAGAGAAGAACAAAGCTACAGTTCAACAAATTCAGTTTATCAACGAGCAGTTGCGGCAAACTGAACACAAACTCGCAGAGTTCGAGGATTATTTTGAAAACTTCACAATTGACAACAAGACAACCAACCTCGAGAACGACATAGGAAAGTCTATCGAGTTGATGGAAGAGATAGACAAAAGGAAATATGAGCTGCAAACCAAGTTGGTTCATGCAAATTTGCTTAAGGATGATATAAACTCGAATACCGGAATTGTCTCGATCAATCCGATAGACGCCCAATTACTTCCGCCAAACCTCTCCAAATCCCTGATGGATCTGAACACCATGATCAATGAGAAGGAATTGTTGTTGGGCTCGCATAATGAGAACACCTATGTGATTACCAAGAAGGATCAGGAGATCATGTTGCAAAAGTCCTCCATGGTAGGCTTACTTAACGATTTTGTAACCGGTGTTGAGATGGAATTGAGAGCCCTGAATGAGGAGAGGGTGACCTTGGAAAGGAGCTTTCAGGAATTGCCCTCCCTGGGTACGGAGTACTCCAAGAATAAGAGGCATTACAACCTCTATGAAGGATTTTATTTGTCACAAATACAGAAAAAGGCGGAATTTGAAATAGCACAAGCGGGGATGGTTACGAACTTTGTGATCTTGTCCTCCGCTACTCTTCCTAGCTCCCCTATATATCCCACAAACGCTTATGTTTACGGCCTGGGAATAGTGGTTGGTTTATTCCTTGGATTCTTATTCATTGGACTTCGTTACCTTTTACATAATAAGATCACAAGCTCAGCCGAAGTTGAAAAATTAACTACTGCCCCCTTCTTAGGTGTGGTCCCGGAAATAAATGCCTCGTTGGAAACCAAATTGATCATGGATCAGAATCCTAAATCCGCGATTAGCGAAGCGCTAAGGACCATCCGAACCAACCTGGAATTTATGAGCCCCGATCAGAAAAACCGTGTGATCTCGGTAACCTCTACAATTAGCGGGGAGGGCAAAACATTTATTTCCGTAAACCTTGGTGCCATTATTGCACTAACCGGGGTAAGGGTGCTGGTAATGGATCTTGACCTTAGAAAACCCAAGGTTCATTTGGCCTTTGGCAACCAAAACTCCGATAAAGGGATCAGCACCGCCTTAATACACAAGCATAAGATCGAGGATTGCATACGGTCCACTGACATTGCCAATCTGTACTTCGTTGGAGCCGGTCCTTCACCCCCAAATCCTTCGGAACTTATCCTGAGCGAGGATTTCGATCGATTAATCGAAGAACTCAAAAAGAGCTACGATCTGATCATAATGGATACTCCTCCGGTAGGTATTGTTTCAGATGCTATTCTGGCGATGAAAAAGGCGGATCTACCGATTTACATAATCCGCGCCGACTATTCCAAACGAGAGTTCGTGAAGAATCTGAACCGCCTAATCCATGTTAACAATTTTAAGAGTTTAGCGGTGATATTGAACTCGGTGAAGTTATATGGAAAAGCTGATTATGGGTATTCGTACGGCTATCAATCTGGCTACTTTGAGGATGCTACTCCTAAAAAGCGAAAGCTGGCGCTCATAACTCACCTCCTTAGTTTGAAATAGTGTGCTCACTCTTTCGCAACAAGAAAGTTAAATCAGCGCCAAGTCTCGGAACCGATATACATTCTCATCTCTTGCCGGGCCTCGATGACGGAGTTGAGGATTTTGGTGAATCAATTGCCATAATTAAAGGTTTTAAGGAACTGGGCTATCGTAAGCTCATCACTACGCCTCACGTAATGGGCGACTTCTATCGGAACTCGCCAGACGATATTCGCACTAAAACCGACGAACTCAAGCAGATATTGCAAAACCAGAATATTGAAATGCATTTAGAATGTGCGGCCGAATATTACTTAACGTGAGTTCGACAATAAGGAATGATTAAAGAGCGAGAAAGAGTTGACCGGTGTCCTGGTAGTTCAATTTGATTGAGGGCTTTTTTTCGCAAAAGTTGTAAGCGATTAAAGCCGAGAAAAGGTTGGTAAGGAAATTAGTTGGGCTCCTGTGCCTGGAGTGTTCAATCTGGAAGATGTTTTTAAGTTGATCAATGATAGTCTCACAAATAGCCCTTTTACGGAGCATTATAGCATCCATGATGGGGGTTAAGGATGAGGACTTCATATTGCGTTTGAGTTTGGTTATCAGATGGACTCCGCGGAAGAACAGATTTTTAAAAAGTTCCTTACTGATGTAGCCTTTATCACCAAAGAGCTTTCCGAATAATTTCTTAATAAACCGTTCAATTTTAAGAGGCTTTCTGTCATCCACATTGCCCGGTGTGAGCATAAAATCGATGATTTCACCCGTATCAGCAGTGATAAGATGGAGCTTAAACCCGTAGAACCATCCGATGGAACAATGGCCTCTTTTAGCTAACCCTTCAAATACTTTATGGTTATGGATCCGTCTGTTATGACAGACCCTTAACGGAGTGCTGTCTATAAAACTTATACCTGTACACTGTCCAGTCCCTTGTGTTTTCAGATAAATAGCCATTGGCAGAAGACTTCCACTACAAAGTTCTACCATTCGGTTATAGCTTACCACATCAGGAAAGAAGGAGCGCAAGTGGCCACAAACGTATGTGTTGTAAAAGGTCTTGAAATTTCGATATCCTGAGATCTGGAACAAGACCTGTATAGTCATTACTTCGGATAAAGAAAGCTTACCAGGTTTGTTGCGCTTTTTACTTCCCAGCAATCTTTTTTCCAATTTTGGGACAAAATCCAGACAAAAATCGTCAATGGAACAAAAAATTTCAGTAATTTTAGTAGCAGTTAACATAGGTAGAAATATTAGTTATTTTGTTGATTGTCAATGACTTAATATACTAATTTTCTGCCTTTTTTCTATCAATAAACTACTCTATTTTATATCGAACTCACGTTACTTAGATGAGCATTTTATGGATAAGTTGGAGAGCAACTCCGAAATCCTCACTTTCGGAGACCGATTTGTTTTGTTCGAAACGTCGTTCATAAATCAACCGGTTTTTCTTTTTGACGCAGTGTCGAAAATCAAAGCTCTAGGATTCAAACCGGTCCTAGCTCACCCCGAGCGGTACTTCTATCTCGAGCATAACCAGCATCTGATTGAGCAAATTGCGGAACAAGGGGTATACTTTCAAATCAACTTGAATTCTCTCAGCGGTTATTATTCTAAATCGGCCCTTAGAATGGCCTACCAGCTGATTGACAAAGGCCTGGTCAATTTTCTGGGAAGTGATTGCCATCACATAAGCCATCTTGAAGCTCTCAGAGTAGCGCTTCAAACTAAGCTTTATCAGAAGGTATTAGGTCTTGATTTGTTGAATTATTCAGTTTAACTTTTAAAATATATCTTTGGCGCAAAAAAGATCCCAAACACTATCAAATGGAGGAAGACTTCAAAAGCAGAAGGGACGAAAAGGATTTGATTGCTAAATTTGAAAGTAGCCTAAGAGAGGGATATCCCATTTTCTTTGATTTGGACGATTATCAAAAAATTGTAGATTACTACCTCTCCAAAGCAAAGAACACAAAAGCGCTTAAGGCCTGTGACCAGGGGATCGAGCAGTACCCATTTTCGGTGGATCTCATGCTTGACAAAGCTCAGGTGCTGGGCAACCTGGAGAGGTTTGACCAAGCACTCACCCTATTGGACGAGGCACGAAACCTACATCCTCACGACAGTGATATTTATGTCCTGAAAGGAAATATTTTCTGTTTACAGGACAATTATCAGCAGGCTGTCGCCGAATTTGAAACAGCCCTGGAGTATACCGAAGAGAAAAGCGAGGTCCTATACAATATCGGGATGTGTTATCAGAACCAAACCAAATACGACCAAGCAACCCATTATTACAAGCTAGCGCTTGAGGAGAATCTTAATCACCAAAACTCACTGTACGAACTGGCCTATTGTCTGGACTTGACCGGGGAATTGGAACGGAGCCTGTCGTATTACAAAAAATTCATAGACAAGGATCCGTACTCGCAATATGCCTGGTATAACCTGGGAATTGTGTATAACAAACTAAACCGGTATCAGGATGCAGTGGAATCCTACGAATATGCCATTCTGATAGATGAGAACTTCGCTTCAGCTTTCTTTAACCTGGGTAATTCTCATGCTCAACTGGAACACTGGGATCATGCGGTTGAAGCGTATAGGACCACCCTCGAAATTGAGGGACCTTCACCCGAGACCTATTGCTCGCTGGGTACCGCGTACCAAAGAATGGAGCAATATGACAAGGCGGTGAAATACCTGCAGAAGTCAATCAAACTGGATTCAATGTATGATGAAGCCTGGTACGAAATGGGCAATTGCTTGAGCCGCCAGGACAAGAACTATGAAGCAATCCATTTCTATAACAAGGCTTTAAAGTTCAATTCCGAGAATTCAGACTATTGGATTGCCGCCGCCGAAGCGGAGTACAAAACGGGCAATTTGGTATCCAGCTTGGATGCATACGAGGAGGCAAGTCTTTTAGAACCATTCAATATCAAAGTCTGGTTGGACTGGTCATTTATTTATTATGAGAAGGGTGAAGCTGATGAGGCAATTCGGATTGTTGAGAGTGGAATTGAATCTATGCCCGAGGAATCTGAATTATATTATCGACTGACCGCCTATCTAATCGAGTCCGGCCAATACCAGGAGGCATTTAACTACCTTGAAAATGCCCTGATTTTAAATTTCGAAAATCACAAGGCGCTTTTTGAGTTCTTCCCCAAACTTGAAACCCAAAAGGCCCTTTTCAAGATAATTGATCAGTTCCGCAAGGATAACTCCAAATAGATTGAATGAATTATAGCCTAAGCGACTTGCCCGAAAGGACGTCCAAACCCAGGCAAGTTGGGTTTACTATGGCAATGGATAAGGGATTAAGCCTGCGCGAGGCCCAGGATTTTGTGGATGTTTCAGGGGAATATGTTGACATCATTAAACTGGGATGGGCTACTTCCTATTTGACACCTCAATTGAAGGAAAAGCTTGTAATTTATAAGAATGCAGGTATCCCGACCTATTTTGGCGGAACCCTTTTTGAAGCCTTTGTGGTTAGAGACAAATTCGACGATTACCGCAAGATTCTCGACAGGTATGAAATGACTTTTGCTGAAGTTTCGGATGGGTCCATTGAACTAGATCACGACATAAAATGCAATTTCATTACTGTTTTAGCGGAACAGGTTACTGTGCTATCCGAAGTTGGATCTAAGGATGTAGAAAAAATAATCCCACCTTACAAATGGATCAAATTGATGCAGGAGGAGCTAGATGCCGGCGCCTGGAAGGTTATCGGAGAGGCTCGTGAGGCCGGTGACGTGGGCCTGTTCCGATCAACCGGAGAAGTAAGATCGGGGCTAGTGGAAGAGATCCTGACCAAGATCCCTTTTGAAAAAATAATTTGGGAAGCCCCGCAAAAGTCTCAACAGGTTTGGTTCATTAAGCTTTTAGGATCCAATGTCAATTTAGGAAACATTGCCCCTTCCGAAATAATCCCTTTGGAAACCCTTAGGTTAGGTCTGCGAGGGGATACATTCGATCATTTCTTGGAGGATTTGAATTAACTGGCTCCATTGCCCTTTCTCACCAACTTTTGAATGGAAAAAATCAAAGCTTACCTATTATTATTTAGCAAAGGGTTGGCTATGGGAGCAGCGGATGCAATCCCCGGAGTATCCGGAGGAACCATTGCTTTTATCACCGGAATCTATGAGGAGCTAATAACTTCAATCAAATCAATAGACATCCAGGCCCTTAAACTACTTAAGGCCCTCAAAATAAGTGATTTTTGGCGACATGTGAACGGAGCTTTCTTGGTGACCCTTGTGAGTGGAATTGCGATCAGCATCCTTTCCCTAGCACGGATCATGTCCTACATCTTATTTAATTACTCAATCCAGATTTGGTCGTTCTTTTTCGGCCTGATCATTATCTCCGCGATCCTGGTGGTAAGGGAAATGAAGGCCTGGAACGTAATATCCGTGCTGTCCCTTCTGTTCGGAATTGGAATAGCCTATTATGTTTCAATCGCAACGCCAGCACAAACGCCTACCGACTTGTGGTTTATTTTTTTGTGTGGGGCAACGGCTATAAGCGCCATGATACTTCCGGGAATATCCGGCGCTTTCATCCTCCTAATAATGGGCAAATATGAATATATCTTTTCGGCCCTTAGGGATTTGGAAATTGACATTATTCTGACCTTCCTCCTGGGCTGCCTGATAGGCGTACTCAGTTTCGCCCGGGCGATATCCTGGTATCTTACAAATTATTACAATGCGGCTATTGGATTGCTTTCTGGCTTCATGATAGGGTCACTGTACAAAATTTGGCCGTGGAAGACCGTGGTTGAATTCAGGATCAACACTCGTGGTGAACAGGTGCCTTTTCTGGAGGAGAATATTTTGCCGCACAACTATTTAGAGTTCACCGGCAACCCGCCGCTTGTGCTGCAGGCCTTTATTTTTGCGATTTCTGGCATTTTTGTGGTGTTCATTTTAGAAAAGATTTCAGCAAGGGTTCAAACCAGGTCCAAGTATTTATGAAGGTATACGGACTAATTGGTAAAACATTGAGTCATTCATTCTCTCAGCGCTACTTCAGTCAGAAATTCAAGGAGGAGGGGATTCGGGACCACGAATACCGTCTATTTGAGTTGCCAACGATTCAGGATTTTGTCAGCTTATCCGAAAATGCACCGAGTATACGGGGTTTCAATGTTACCATCCCTTACAAAGAGGAGATCCTTCCCTATTTGGATAATTTAGACCCTGTGGCCGAAAGGATTGAGGCCGTGAATGTCATCAAGATCGAAACGGACGGGAAACTAACTGGATATAATAGTGACTATTTTGGATTCAGGAGATCATTGGAAATGTGGGCGAACACTGACCCCCAAGAGCTCCATGCACTGGTACTGGGCACTGGTGGAGCTGCTAAGGCGGTATGGACGGTCTTAGATGATATGGGAGTTGTCTTTCGCAAAGTATCGAGAGCGACAGGGAGAGATAACCTCAACTATGAGCAACTAAAAATGGATCCGGATTTGATTCGAAAGTACCATCTCATTGTAAACACAACTCCCTTAGGTACCTATCCTAACACCGATGTGGCCCCTGACTTGGATTATTCCGAAATCAGCGATCAACACTACTTGTATGATCTGATTTATAACCCTGAAATGACTGTGTTTCTAAAAAACGGACTCGAGTGCGGGGCCAAAATCAAAAATGGTCAGGAGATGCTGGAACTTCAAGCGGAGAAATCCTGGGAGATCTGGAATTCGTAAAATAGTGTTAATAATCTCCTGATCGCGTACAGATCTTTTCGTAATTTGACTTTAAATTAATCTCACCAGCGCATGAGGTTCAATCTAAAAATTATAGCAATGCCATCTTCCACAAAAGGCCAACCAAGAAGACAATTCCTAAAGGGGGTGCTAATCAATAGCGCCGTTTTAACCACAATTCCTATCGGTGTATCCGGTAAAGAGTATCACGACAAGAGAGGCACTGAAGACGACGAACTTCCCAGACTTCCATTGAAGATCCATTTATCTTCGGTGATCGCGGATTCTTTACGAACCAGACTTCAGGACTTGAGCCCTCAACTGACGATCAGTCCCAGGTTATAAGGGTCAAGCTTGGAAAAGCAAATCGCAGAATTCCATATCTGGTTTGGCGGTATCAATAAGGAACAATTCAAAAAGGCTAAAAAACTACGATGGATACAAAGTCCATCTGCGGGCGTTGAATCGTATATGTTTTCCGAACTAGTCGACAGCCAGGTCTTGCTAAGCAATGCCAAGGGGTGCTACGCCCCGGCCATAGGTGATCATGCCATGGGGTTATTATTTTCTCTGACCAGGGCAATGGCCTCTCAAACCCGTAATATGGCCATTGGAAAATGGGATAGGGAGGTGCGGTTGCTAGAGATGAAAGGAATGACAATGGGGATCGTCGGGATTGGAGGAATTGGCAGTCAGATTGCACGAAGGGCCAGGGCATTGGACATGAATGTAATCGCGGTTGACATTGTACCAAAGTATAAGGAACAGATCGGTGACATTTGCGACGAGGTGAGACTAATTCAGGACAATAATCTTCCTTGGCTTTTAGAAAATTCGGATGTTATGGTAAGCGCGGCACCTCACACAAAAATTAGCGAAGGGATGTTCGGACGGTCGCAATTCGATGCAATGAAGCCAGGCGCTTATTTTATCAATGTTTCCAGGGGTAAACTTGTACAAACGCCCGAATTGGTGAATGCCCTTAAATCCGGGAAGTTATCAGGGGCTGGATTGGACGTAACCAATCCCGAACCACTACCCTCTGACCATGACCTATGGAAGCTACCCAACACAATCATTACTTCGCACATTGCTGGTCGATCTCAATACTCTTCGGAGCGCATGCAAACCGTTTTTGTTGAAAATGTTCATCGCTACATTGAAGGGCTGCCTCTCCTTAATCAGGTAGACAAAGCAGCCGGATTCTGATAGCTCGCGTCAACCCGTTTGATGGACTTTCGACTGACATCTGAATACGAACCCACAGGGGACCAACCGGAAGCCATCCAGCAGCTGGTAGAAGGAATCAATAACGGCGACCCATTTCAAACTTTACTAGGGGTAACCGGGTCAGGCAAGACCTTTTCTATTGCGAACGTAATAAATGAGCTGAACCGCCCGGCACTGGTACTGAGCCACAACAAGACCTTGGCCGCACAGTTGTACGGGGAGTTCCAGCATTTTTTCCCCGGCAATGCGGTGGAATTCTTCATCTCATATTACGACTACTACCAGCCGGAGGCATTTATGCCGTCCAGCAATCTCTACATCGAAAAGGATCTGTCCATAAATGATGAAATTGAGAAGCTCAGACTTAGAGCTACTGCCTCGCTGCTATCCGGACGGAGGGACGTAATCGTAGTCGCTTCAGTTTCCTGCATTTATGGCATTGGAAATCCAGACGATTTGGGCAGCAATGTGATAAGACTTGAAGTTGGTGATAAAATCTCCCGGAATCATCTGTTATATTCGCTGGTAGAGATTCTCTACGGTCGAACTGAGGGGGAATTCAAACGGGGAAATTTTCGAGTCAAGGGGGATACAGTGGATATCTATGCTGCCTACGCCGACTACGCCTATCGAGTCTATTTCTTAGGCGACGAGATCGAGGCAATACACCGAATAGATCCGGAGACCGGAAGGAAGTCCATTGAAGAAAAGATGATATCGATATTTCCGGCAAATCTGTTTGTCACGGGAAAAGATCTACTAGAGGTGGCCCTTACCGAAATCCAAGATGACCTGGTTGAGCAAGTCCAGTACTTTGAAGGCGAGCATCGCCCGCTGGAGGCCAAGAGGATCAAGGAGCGTACCGAATTTGACGTTGAGATGATGCGAGAACTGGGATACTGCTCTGGGGTAGAGAATTACTCTAGATATTTTGACCGAAGAAATCCCGGCCAAAGACCGTTCTGCCTACTTGATTATTTTCCAGATGATTATTTGATGATCATCGACGAGAGCCACACCACAGTTCCTCAAGTGCGAGCCATGTGGGGCGGCGATCGGTCCCGCAAAGTTAATTTGGTTGACTACGGATTTAGATTACCCGCTGCCCTAGACAATAGACCCTTATCCTTTGATGAATTTGAGGGACTCATGGGGCAGGCAATATTCATAAGCGCTACTCCCGGAGATTATGAGTTGAGGAAAACAGATGGAGTTGTAGTTGAGCAGATCATCCGACCGACCGGGTTATTGGATCCCGAAATAGAGATCCGGCCTAGTCTGAACCAGATAGATGATCTGATGAATGAAATTGACTTGCGGGTGAGCGCCCAGGAGCGTATTCTGGTGACAACTCTTACCAAGAGAATGGCCGAAGAGCTAACTAGATTTCTGGAACGAGCGCATGTTAAGTGTCGGTACATTCATTCTGAAGTCAATCCGCTGGATCGGGTACAGATCCTAAGGGAGTTGCGATTGGGCCTCTTTGATGTATTAGTCGGAGTTAACCTGCTTCGCGAAGGCCTCGATTTACCGGAAGTGTCTTTGGTCGCTATTATTGATGCGGATAAAGAGGGATTCTTGCGAAATGAAAGATCCCTGGTGCAAACCATTGGAAGAGCAGCCCGAAACGAGAACGGCAAAGTATTGCTATACGCCGACCGCATGACCGAATCCATGCAAAAGGCTATTGACGAAACCAATCGACGGCGCGGTATTCAAGGAGCCTATAACGCAGCCCACAATATTACCCCCAGAACTATCTACAAGTCCAAAGAGGCTATTCTTGAGCAGACCAAGGTTGCCGACTCCAAAAAAACCAGCAAGAAGTACTATGTAGAAAGCGAGGATCCGTCGGTTGCGGCAGATCCAGTGGTAGCCTACATGGACTCGTCGGAAATTGACAAGCTAATTCAGAGCACTCAGAAAAGTATGGAAAAGGCAGCCAAGGAGATGGACTTCATGGAGGCGGCCAGATTAAGGGACGAGATGCTCGAACTTCAAAAGATAAGAGATAAGCGAAATTCGTAGCTCCGGAATTAATTCCGGAGCTATTATTATTTTCACAGTAAGGACCCTCAAATGCCTACTTTGCAGTGCTGTATCGACGGGCAACTTCCTCCCAATTAACCACATCCCACCAGGCAGAAATGTAATCCGGTCGCCGATTTTGGTGGCGCAAGTAATAGGCATGCTCCCAAACATCGAGGCCCAATATAGGCGACCCTTTCAGGTCCGAAACGTCCATTACCGGATTGTCCTGATTAGGGGTTGATCCTACCGCAAGATTTCCACTATCATCTACCACGAGCCATGCCCAACCTGATCCGAAGCGGGTGGCTCCGGCCGTGGCAAATTGGCTTTTGAAGTCATCTAAAGATCCAAAGGTTGACGCAATGGCATCTCCCAACTCTCCTTCCGGGCTGCCTCCTCCATCAGGTGACATTATCGTCCAGAATAGAGAGTGGTTGAAATGGCCTCCACCGTTGTTACGCACGGCAGCAGGATGCTGACTGATACTGCCCATTACATCTTCGATGGCAGCGTTCTCACTGCTAGTGCCTTCCAAGGCCTTGTTCAAGTTGGTTACATATGCGTTGTGATGCTTTCCATGATGTATCTCCATGGTCTTGGCATCTATGCTAGCTTCAAGGGCATCAAAGTCATAGGGTAGAGCTGGTAATTCGAAAGCCATAATTTAGTTCTATTTAGGGTTTAACATGATAACCAATATACTAATTTCTAATCTTCCTGAAAAAGTCGTCCAAAAGTTCCTTGCTCTCCGTTAGAAGCACACCGGCAACAACCTCCGTTTTGGGGTGCAATACCGCCGCTCCGGCCAGAGAATAACCCCTGCTAGTGTCCGGGGCTCCGTAAACCAATCGGTTGATCTGAGTCCAAAAGCTGGCGCCCCCACACATTAGACAGGGTTCCAGAGTCACGTACAAAGTGCAATCCATCAAGTACTTGGATCCTAAGTGATTCGATGCTGCTGTCAGTGCCAGCATTTCCGCATGAGCGGTGCTATCTTCCAACTTTTCGGTTTGGTTGTAAGCCTTAGCCACGATCCGGTTTTCACAGGTTACTACAGCCCCGACAGGAACTTCACCCTCGTCAAACGCTATCAAGGCCTGTTGGTAGGCCTGCTTCATAAAGTAGTCATCGGAGTGTAAGGAAAGTAAGGACAAAGGATCAGGCTTTGGCATTTACTTTATTTTTATGCTGGACATGATAGTGCGAGCCCGGCTCGACCATTCGTTTCTTTCCCGGGCGGGTGCGGAAAGGTTAAAAATCATTGGCTTACTATCCACCAGGGTGTATTGGATGTAGTAGTATTTTCTTATCACTCTTCCGGAAGATGCGGAATTACCCTGATCTCTAACAACTGAGAGGAATTCAAACACCGCAAACTTTCTTCCATTTATGATCTCCACATCTTCCAGCAGGAACTCTACTTCCGAAAAAAAAGTCATAAAATTTGACTTGTAAAAATCCTTCATCAGATCGAAATCAGAATCGCTCCAGGACGTGGTGGATTGGTTTATACCGAAGTCAACCCGGCGTTCGGGAGTGGTGTACAAGGCGATGGATTGCCGAGGTGTGATTATTTTTTCATTTAGATCCTGCTCTGACATCAACTGGAATTCCTCCGGTAGCAGCAAGACTATGTTATTATTGACTTTGGTTCTGACAAAACCAGGTTCACTGGACGAATTCAGGCCAAGGATGAAAACCAGGGCGGGACAAAACCAAAGGCCTGGGGGTAAGCTTGGTTTGACACTCATAACTTCTCTGGAAGCCTTAACAAAGGATTTAAAGATATAATTAATTGTACGAAATTAATCATCGTACAATTGTTAAATTTGGCCCTCATTTAATTTCAGGCCTCTTTCTGAGAACCTAGTCAAAAACGGTATGTACAGAACACACACCTGCGGAGAACTTAGAATAACCGACGTGGGACAACAGACTACACTGAGCGGCTGGGTTCAAAGGGTTAGAGACAAGGGTGGGATGATCTGGATCGATCTACGGGATAAATATGGCATCACACAATTGATGCTTGAGGAGAGTTCAACCTCAGCTGAATTAATCGAGAAAGCCAGGGCTCTCGGCCGTGAATATGTGATTCAGAGCCAAGGGCCAGTAATTGAACGGCTGTCCAAGAATCTTCAAATCCCAACCGGAGAAATCGAAGTGAAGGTCAGTGAGTTGGTGATCCTGAATCCCTCAAAGGTTCCTCCCTTCATCATTGAAGATCAGACCGATGGTGGTGAAGACATAAGGATGAAGTATCGTTACCTGGATTTACGAAGAACTCCCATTCGGCAAAGCCTGGAGCTCAGATATGAGATGATGAAAGCAACCCGGGAGTACCTCGACGGCCAAGGATTTACTGAAATCGAAACCCCGGTTCTGATTAAATCCACCCCAGAAGGAGCTCGGGACTTTGTGGTACCCTCCCGAATGAATCCCGGAGAATTTTACGCATTACCTCAATCTCCCCAAACCTTCAAACAGTTATTAATGGTGGCCGGTTTTGATCGGTACTATCAGATCGTAAAGTGTTTCCGGGATGAGGACCTGAGAGCGGATCGTCAACCCGAATTTACGCAAATAGACTGCGAAATGTCTTTCGTAACGCAGGAGGACGTTATCGAAACTTTCCAAGGTTTGATAAGATATCTCTTCCGCCGTATTAAGAATTACAATCTCGACGAAATTCCCATGTTTAAGTACGAGGATGTGATGAGATTGTATGGCACCGATAAACCTGATACGAGATTTGATATGACCTTTGTAGAACTAGATACCTTGGTGAAGGGTAACGGTTTTATTGTTTTTGATCAGGCCGAGACCGTGGTAGGAATTAATTGTAAAGGTTGTGCCGAATATACCAGGAAGCAGTTGGACGTCTTGACGGAATTCGTTCGCAAACCACAAATCGGCGCCAAGGGCTTGGTCTACCTGAAGCACAACCCGGACGGCAGCCTAAAGTCTACTGTGGATAGATTCTATTCAGTGGAAGATCTGAGATCATGGCTTGAACCGGCCGGTTGCCAACAAGGAGATCTGTTGCTTATTCTTGCGGGGGAAACCGAATCAACCCGTAATGCTTTGTCGGAGCTGAGGTTGGAAATGGGCGAGCGCCTGGGATTAAGAAATAAAAGCAAATATTCTGCCCTCTGGGTGACGGATTTTCCTCTGATGGAATGGGATGAAGAGGAAAGTCGTTTTCAGGCCATACATCACCCTTTCACTTCTCCGTTGGCGGAGGACATGGAATTGATGGAAACGGAACCGCACAAGGTGAGAGCAAATGCCTACGATATGGTCATCAACGGGATAGAAGCAGGTGGAGGTTCAGTCCGTATCCACGATCGCGAGATCCAGGAAAAAGTATTTGAGAAACTGGGCTTTACAACGGACGACGCCACGAAGCAATTCGGTTTTCTTTTGGATGCTTTTCAATACGGGGCCCCTCCCCACGGTGGTATTGCCTATGGTTTCGATCGTCTGTGCGCTTTAATGGATGGCAATGATACTATTCGGGATTATATTGCGTTCCCTAAGAACAACTCGGGTCGGGATGTGATGATAGACACTCCGTCAGAAATCAGTCACCGTCAGTTGGATGAACTGTCTATCGGGATCAAGGACCCAGTTAAGAAGTAAGCTCACTCGGTAAATCGATGGAGCGATTGGAAGATGCTACCATCACCGAAAGCCCGATGGGAATCGATGAAAGTCAATCAATGCCTACGTGTAATAGCTGTTGCCTGGAAATAACTCATTCTGGGGGATATCTTTTCTAATTAATTGACTTATTTTTACCGACCCCACTAACCAAACCCAGCCGGAATTTGTTCCATAATCAGGTTTTGATTTGATTCCGGGACTTTCTAGATTTAAACTGATTTAATTTCGAATCGATAGGAGGAAATTATGAAGCGTTATTTGTTATTTTTCAGTGGGTTAGGGTTGTTGGCATTCCTGGGCTCATGTGGAGACGATCCCTTGCCAGCAGCTACAGCAAGCTTCTCTTTTAAAAGCGACACCGATAACGCCCCAGAGGTTGGGCGAGATATTACCTTCCTTAACGAAAGCACCAATTTTGCCACCGTAAGATGGGACTTTGGCGACGGACAAGTGAGCGACTCCATTTCTCCCACCATATTCTATTTGGAAAGCGGGGAATATATCGTAACCTTAACCGCTATTACTGCGGATGGCCAGGAAACGGTTACATCAGAAGATTTGATTGTCGGCGAGCGAATTATGGTCGACTTCAGTATTTCAGGCATTTCTTTTACCAATTCCACCGGTGGCACCTGGGATCCACTAGATTCTGCGGACTCTTCGGCCATTTTCCCGGACCTCTGGGTGGTCTTTGGTCCAGAGGATGATCCTAATTTTGAACGTACCATCGTCCTCAGCCCGGCCACTCCGGGAGCCGATTTCCTAACCAACCTCAGACCTGACGACCTGCCGTTTGGTTTTGAGTTAAATACCGCCGCAGATCCCTTAATTCTCACTCCTGACGAGCGCTGGGACGCAATATTTTTTGATGATGATGGAGAGGAAGATTTCAATAACGATGGACAGCCTGATGGTTTGCAAATCATGGGCGGAATCAATTTTAACCCGGTATTCGATCCGAACACGACTTTCACAACAAATGGAGAAGGTTTCTTGGATCTTAATCTGGGAGGCTATTCTGTCCAAGTTGGATTTCGAATAGACATACCCTAGGAGTAAGCGTGGTTCTGAAAAGCATTTTTATTGCCGAATAATCCTTCGATAGATCCGGGACTGACCCAGCTCGATCATCATGTTATAGATGCCCGGGGGCAAAAAAGGAATTGACAGTTCGGCCTGATACGAGCCCGGGTATTTGGAATCCTGCATCTTCCAGACCCTTTCGCCAATCATATTGTACAAGGTAATCACCAAGTCTCCGGATAACTGGTTAGTCATTTCAAGGGTTACCGTATTCGAGCTTGGATTCGGATAAATATTTAATCCTGCCTCCAATGGCTGTTCCCCACCGCCGGTAATGATAACTCCTTCAGAATGGAATTTGCACACATTGTCATCTACGGCTACCGTATACGTGCCCAGCTCGTTGAAAGCATAAGATCTTTCATTGGCCCCAGGAATGGCTGTCCCGTCCAGGTACCACTGATAATTGGGAGCTACTACGCTGCTGATTAATTCGTTGCCTTCTACCCCTACATTGGGCTGACTTAAGGTTCCCCCGTTGGCGTTTATGGTAATTGTTCTTTGAATTTTTTCGACCAGGCTTTCGTCATTAACCACTTTGGTGATTTCCATGGTTATGTTGTAATCTCCTATAAATCGGAACATGCGGGATGGATTCTGTTCAGCGCTAATATTATCATCAGGAAATTGTGCATCCCCGAAATTCCAAGTCCAAGTTGAGGGCGATCCGGTACTGGCATCGCTGAATTCTACTGTACTCATCTCGCACCTAAATCTAGTATTGAAGTCAGGGAACAGAGCATCCGCACAGTCTATATTTATCCAGCCCAAGGAGCCAGTTATGAAGCTGTTATTTCCAGCAAAAAAATCAACTGTTCCTGCCGCCGACACGTTTTGAACATTCAGGAAATCAAGGCAAAATCGGATATCCGGGGTTTCTGAAAATAGAGAGGCGGTACCTGAACTTTGAATTTGTATGGTCTGACTTGAGCTGCCAATAGCCTCAAAAGATTGCTGAATCACCTGGCTGGTTCCAGGAGCCAGGTTCAAAATTGTTCCCGGGCCCATGATCAGGCTGTCAATCGTGTTGCTCCCGCTCAATGTCAGATTACCGGAAGATGTTATTAAATTGAATTCATTATCGCCCTGTACGTCGAGACTTAAGTTACCTACGACTACATTGTTGAAGGTTTGGCCAGCCCCGACCAGTACGTAGCTGCCCGATGCGCCATTAAACTCCAATACCGATTCGGTAAGATCCACTTCGGTATTGCCGTCGATTACAAAATCGGTCAGACCTGTTATGCGAGAATTTCTGAAATCCAGAAACTGCTCAGAGCTTCCTGATACGCGAATAGAATTAAGGCTCATCTGGCGGTTCAAGCCAATTATGCCCCCCCCTTCGAGCACCAAATTTCTGGCACTCAAATCGGAGAGCAGATTCCAGGATCCGTTTTCACTTTTTACCATTAGATCCATATTCGAAAAGAAGTCCTGCGGAATTCTAATCGAGTTGCGCTTGGTTATCTCACCGCCTAACTCAAGTACCCCATCGGTCATCCTGACTCCTTGGGTTTCGATATTCAAGGTGCCGTTGAGATGCAAAGTATTTCCATTGAGGCTCAATATGGCGGTCTCCGGAGCATACCAGTTAATGCTATAGCAAGTTCCATCGTCATTTAGAGTCACTGCGTTGTTGGCCCCGGTAAAGGAATTCCCATCGAAAAACACCGGATTATCAATTCCGGGGACCTGATTTGCTGAAACGCCTCCACTTGATTTGGACCAATTAGCTGGATTTCCCCAATCTCCGGTTCCTCCAATCCAGTAAAAAGGGTCTCTTTCATCATTCAGCTCAAATGTGGTGACGATCAAAGAAAAGTCCTGTTCGTCATCATCCAACTGCCCTTTGTGGCTGATGGTTATGGTATATTCTCCAGCATCAGGGTCGGTGATTTCAATTTTCTCCAAATTATCCCTGAAATTATCACCGGTTTGGGCCTCCCGATCTACCTTTTCAGGGTCGAGGATCCAGGGCATATAAATCGTTCCATCCTCATGCTCCATCCTCATGTCAAGGTCATTAACCAGCATTAGGGTGGTTGGATCCAATTGTGGAGATACGGGGTTCGCCGGGACATCGGTCCAACTAAGGGTAGCGATCAACGGGCCATTGCCGTTGTAGCTGATTTTGTAGGATTTATTGGTTCCGATTTCGAGAGTAGCTTCCTCCAGAAGATTGTTTGCCCCATCGGTTCGCAGCAGCACATTCGCAGCCCTATCGGTACTCATCAGGCCAAAACCAAATTCATAGTCGGGCCCTTTATTCTTACCGGTTTCTCGTACGCTGTGAATGGCGAGCCCTTTTAAGGTCGCAGCCCGCATATATTCTCCGCCATAGAATTGAGAATACAATTGTTGAAGCAGGGCTAGAGAACCAGTCGCGTTGGGGGACGACATTGAGGTCCCCGAAAGTAGACCATAGGCGTCCGCAGCTCCATTAACAGAGGAGAAAACGTCAACACCAACCGCTACAATTTCGGGCTTCACTCGTCCATCGTCGGCAGGTCCCCAGCTTGAAAAATCACTCATTACGACGTCCTCTGGGCCGGTGTAACGGTCCGGAATCGCCTCAACGGCTCCTACATTCATTATGTTTTTGGCCACTCCACTGGGCCCGATGGCGTCATAGGGTCCATCGGCGTCTCTGGATCCATCTCCAACATCAGTTCGATCGTTACCGGCGGAGCGCACAATTAAATAATGAGGTGCGTTTACCGCAATTTCGTCCCAGGCTGCACTGGCGCTGCCGTAGAATCCAAACTTCCAATCCTCAACATTGCTTATAGAGGGATCTCCAAACCATTGCCATCCACTGCCCTCCTGGACCACCTCCCAGCCGGTCGGTCTACCATAGGAATGATTGGAAAGTATCAAACCCTCCGAGGCTTCTATGGCCATTTCGGCTGCGTCGTTCCCAAAATCATAAGCGATCATTAAGGTGGTCTCATATGCCATTCCCCGGGCATCAGGATTTACTCCACTGGCCACCATGGTTCCGGCTACATGGGTGCCGTGATCGTCAAATGGAATATTGTCGCGGACTTCGAACCGCCCTTGAAACTCCTGATGATCCGTGTTGAAGCCACTATCCCAAATTCCAAGGGTCATTCCTTTAGCGGTCAAATTCAAGGCAAGGTTCTCACCAGGATAAACCAAAACAGTTCCCGTGGTTTCGGCAGCAAACTTGTTGTGCGTCATATAGTAGATGGGAACGTTATTGGCATCAAGGCCTTGAAGCGAAAAAATAGCTCCGGAGCTTGAGGTAAATCTGACCGGCAAATTCTGCTCCAAGACAAATTCCTGAGCCCTTTGCATATTCTCCTCATATTCCTTGGTCCAACGCTCAGATAATGTCCGGAGATAGGAAGAATTCCTCACTACATTGGTGTATTGGGCCTGGCTCCGGCTCCCCCAGGCCAAAGCAATGGTAAAAAATATTGCGAGTTGCGGTTTCATTAACAATTCTAGTTCTCGCCTGTCGGTATATATTCAAATCTCCAAAATCCCGGAAGTGTCTGTGTCTGATTATCGCCCACAATAAACGATAGCGTATCCTCTCTCCCATAGACCAAAGATTCCTCATTTAATTCCAGGAGATCGAATCTATTAGTTGGCCCGACGAAGATGCTGGTTGTTGCATTCACTATATCCCAGGAAGTAGAGACAATAAGATCAGGGTCCTCTGGATCGCATTTAGTCGCCCCTTCGCTAATTTCCAGGCTCTTACGCTCGCGGATGAATTTATACAGATCATCCTGAGTACACACCGGGGCACCCTCGTAAGGGTCAATTATGGGGTTGGTAAATCTTTCATCGGCCAGAGTGTAGGTCTCAGCAACCCGGATCCACGTCTTACTCTCTTCTCCGGTCAGTATCTTGGAATAGGTCGCTGGTGTTATCTGGACATCCTGTGAACAATTGAATAAGATCGCGGTCAATGCGATCAGTAGCGAAAATCTCCTAGTCATCGTACTAATTGTTTTTCCTTCCAACAACCCTAAATTCGGTAGTCCCAAAAGCGTTAAGCGTATAAGTCACAACGAGGGTGCCTGATTCCTCGTCGAATACTCCGGCATCTTCTGTCCTCAAAAGAGCGTCTTGCTCCCCGAAGAACGGAATAAGATATTGTTCGGGAAGGTGTAGTTGCCGTCGACATAAGTCCAGGTTGGCATAAGCAACAAAGGCGGTATCAAGGCCAGCGAAATTGTTGATCAGAATTCTATTGTTCTGTTCATAGTCCACCACAATTTCAACCTCATATTCAATCTCAGATTCATTCACATCGGTTTCCGAAAACTCCCATGTACCTTCCAGTGCACTTAACTGCACCAGGCAATCATCGTCCCGGATGGTGGTCGTATGGGTGCTCCCAAAGCTGCCAAATTGATTCCGGCCGATTTGCAAATCGTTGTTCACCGCGGATATCTGGAAGAAGATCTCTTTATCTCCAGTCAGTTCGCGATTGTTCACGGGAAGAATCGTTATAAGGGCCCTACTTTTCCCTGCCCCGATCAAAACCTCCTTATCCCGGTCATCTATGATATAATCCACGCCTTCTACTGCTGAACCTGAAACCGTGTATTCTATTACGGTCGTAGCATTCAAAAGAGGGGCAACCAAATGTATTTCTATCTCCAAAGGGTCATTGAAGTTGTTACCGGACGGGTCAAGGAAGGATTCAAGCATTTCGCTAGACTGCTCCGTAAAAACCACATGATCCGGGCCTTTGAAAAGAAAATCCTCTTTCTCGCCGCAACTGATGAGTGCCAGCAGCGCTATTCCCATGATATATTGATCGAACCTGTTCATTAGTATCCTGGATTTTGTTGACCGCTCAAACTCGGGTTGTTTTGAATTTCCCTGAGGGGAATAGGCCACAACTTATCGGTATCATCCCATTTCGGAGAGAACGATCTCATAATATCGTCGGCTCTGCCGGTTCGCTTTAGGTCGTACCAACGATGGCCTTCAAATGCGAGCTCGACCCTTCTTTCTTCTTCAATGATTCCAAGCAGCAGGTTTTGAGAATTAGCACTTATCGCGGGCCGCCCGGATCTAACCCTGATTGCATTTATGTCAGATACCGATGCACCCAGTTGATTTAACTGAGCGCGAGCCTCGGCCCGGATCAGGTATACCTCGCCCAATCGCAGCACCGGAATATTGTCAAAGGGCCCGTACCGGGTAACGGTCCACCCATTATCGGTCCCTGAGGCATTCTCCGAATTAAACTCCAACATGACAATTCGATCTCCGCCATTAGACTGCATTGCCTGGATAATATCTGTAGAAGGTATGATCTCCCGTCGTGCTTCAAATAAATTGTTGATACCGAAATTCGTGGAGGTACCGGGATTATCATTGGCGCTATATACAATTTCCAGGATAGACTCAGTATTGAAATCGGTCAGGACGTCGGCAAAGTTTGGTTCCAGGATGTAGGTTATCACCCCTATTCCGTCGATTACTTCAGTCGCAAACCTTTCTGCTTCGCTCCAGTTTTCCTGGTAGAGATAGAACCTGGCAAGCATCGCTTTGACCGCCCCGTTGCTTACTTCACCCTGGTTAAACGGTTCTGCAGGTACCTTATCCAATGCGAACAATAGATCTTCCTCTGCGAAAGCCAGTATTTCCTCCTTTGAGGCCCTCGGAATATCCCGGTTAGCTTCGATACTGGTAGTGTTGACCAGAGGAATCCCATCAAATGTTTGCGCCCCAATGAAGAAAGCATATCCCCGTAAAAACCGCGCCGTGGCTTCAAATTCTTCCTTGAGAGCAGGAGACACATTGTCCAAATCGGGTAGGCCTTCCAGCAGGAAATTAGAGGTGAAAGCCACACCGTAAATAACACCCCAGAGCGCACCGGCGGATCCATTGGAGGCGGACATTTCTTTGTCACTGATTTCCAGGTATTGAACAAAAGTTCCATTGTGAATAAGCAAGTCGGCGGTCAGATCGCCAGCGATAATGGTAGGTGCGCTGAGACTGGCAAAATTTCGATAGATGCCAGTCAGAACGGTGCGCGCCGAGGAGGCATCCTTCAGAACCTGGTCGTTGGTGATTCGATCCACAGGCTTGGGCTCAAGGATACCCTCGCAGGAAACTACAGTCAACGAAAGCAAAAGAGCCAATATGATGCGGGTCCTTTTCATTCTAAAATCCCAAAGTAACTCCTATTAATAACGTTCTGACCTGGGGAAAGGTATCAAGATCCAATCCTTGAGCTACGGTAGAGCCGTCCAGTGAATTAATCTCCGGATCACCCCCGGTGTAATCGGTCCAGGTCCATAAATTGGTTCCCGTAGCATAGACTCTTGCCGAGCCCAAGTTATATCGGCTCACAATCTGGGGGGGCAGATTATAACTTATTGACAGGTTTTTTATCCTTAGGTACGAAGCATCCTCAATGAAACGGTCGCTGAATCGGTTATTAAAGGTATTTCCCAACTCATAGCGGGGTACTTCAGTTATATCTCCGGGCTGACTCCATCTTTCCAATGCCTTGACAACCTGATTGTTTTCCAAGTTCTCACCAGAATTCAGCAAGGTGGTATTGCCAAAATTGATCATGTTATTTCCATAGGAATACTGTAGAAAAAGTGAAACCTGAAAGCCCATGTAAGAAACCACATTGGTGAAACCGCCAATAAAATCGGGCTGGGCATTGGCCAGTACCATTCCATCATCAGCAGTAATCCGTCCATCATTGTTGATATCTTCATAGATCGCATCACCATTTCCTGGATCCACGCCCAAGAACCTTAGTCCGTAAAATGTACCTAGTGGTTGGCCTGGGGTGATGATATGGGTAGAGTTGGTGAACGTTTGATACCCTGCAAATTGTGACTCGTCAGTTGCCAACGCCACCACTTTGTTCCGGTTTCCGGATATGTTAAAGTTGGTAGTCCAACGAATCTCCCGATCGATATTAACGGAACTGATCATAAACTCTAGACCCTGATTATGCACTTCACCAAGGTTGCCCTGGACCGATGAGAAACCAGTGGTGGTTGGAAGGCTGGCGGCTAATAGCAAATCGGTGGTGATGTTGTTGTAGTAATCCACTGAGGTTTGTATTCTTCCTTCAAACAAGGAAACATCCACCCCTGCATTAAACTCAGTGGTCTCCTCCCATTTCAAATTAGGGTTGGCCAAGGTGGCCGGAGCTACGGCTGCAACACCGTTATAAGCCGTAGCTGAGGCGAATGTTCCCAAAAACTGGAAGCTGCCGATCCTTTCATTCCCAGTCTTACCCAGGCTAATCCTCCATTTCAGTCCATCGATTATTGAGATGTCCTGCATAAAAGCTTCCTCGCTCATTCTCCATCCAATAGAGATGGCTGGGAAGAATCCGAAGCGGTTGTCTGGTCCGAATCTGGAAGATCCGTCATATCTGGCATTGAACGTTGCCAGGTACTTGTCCTTGTATCGATAATTCACCTCACTAAGGAACGACATCAGCCCGCTTTCAATTGTGAATGAAGAGCCATCGGTGACCAGTCCTGCCGAAGCAATGTAAGTGAACTCATCGGAGGGAAACAAGATACCCTGGACCGAGGAGCTCAAGCTGGAATTCTTGATCAGCTCAAATCCCAGTAGGCCTCCAAATACATGATCGGTGCCTACAGTCCGTCGATAATTAAGTATCGAGGTGCTGATTATGCTGGCTGTCTCACTGGTACCAAATACACCCAGTCCCTGCTGACCGACGCTGACCAAAAACCCCCCAATCGCCGTTGTGGTCGGCTCGAATTGGTCTTCCTGCACAGTGTTGTAATCGATGCTTAGGTTGGTTCTGAAATTAAGGTCTTCCAGAAATTTATATTGAACGTAAACACCCCCGGTTATCTTGGTGGTATGAGTATCAAATCGGGGCTCGATGGCTTGACCGACAGGATTAAAATTTGGAAAGCTGGGATAACCTGGATCGCCCGGCACAAAAAGTTGTCCTCTTTCATCGTAAGGCTGGAAAAACGGTAAGCTTCGTACAGCCCCGGAATAAACACCATCCAGAAAATTGTCATTCTTAACCCGTTTATTCAAGGTACGGGCCAGGATGAGATTGATGCCCAGATCGAGTTTTTGAGTAGCACTGTGATCAAAATTCATGGTGGTAGTAAAGCGGTCGAACTTGTTGTTCAGCATGACTCCTTCCTCACCTCTATAGGCACCACTTAGGTAGAATCGGGTCTTTTCCGTACCTCCACGGGCGGACAATTGGTATTGTTGCAGGATCCCGGTTCGGGTTATTTGGTCGATCCAATTGGTATTCACTCCATCGGTAATGCCGGGTCTACCAGCGTTGTCAGGATCATCCTCAGCGTTCTCCAACGCCTCCCTTTGCAATTCCAACAGTTGAGAAGAGCCCAGGAGTTCGATCTCTCGGGTCAAATCTACCATTCCCCTTTGTACATCCAGGTCAAATTGAGTTCGGGTGCCGGCTTTGCCTCTTTTGGTAGTAACAAGTATCACACCGTTAGCGCCGCGGCTTCCGTAAATGGCCTTAGCCGATGCATCCTTCAGGACCTCAATTGATGCAATGTCATTAGGATTCAGTGCGGCCAGGGCGTTATCACTTTGGCCACCGAAGCCTCTTCCGGTTAAACCCCCGTCACGGACGGGTACGCCATCTACTATAAACAGCGGCCGATTTGAACTTGAAATAGAGGCATTTCCTCTTACGCGGATCATGATGCCTCCTCCGGGAGTACCGGACGACTGGGTAACCATCACACCGGGAGCTTGACCTTGAAGAGCCTGGTCCATGCCCGCGATAGCTATATCCTTGTAGCTTTCAGGAGTAATCGACGAAATAGCTCCAACTACGTTTCTCTTTTCCTGGGTCGAGTAACCGGTTATAATCAACTCTGACAGTTCTGTCGCCTCTTCCGCTAATTGAACATCAATTACGGTCTGGGCTCCCACCTCAATTGACTGGCTTACAAATCCTATATAAGAAAAGACCAGAAATCGATCCTCAGGCTCAAGTTGCAGTTTGTAATTCCCATCTATGTCCGTAATCGTCCCCCTGATAGTGCCCTCTACCACGATATTGACTCCAGGTAAAGCTGATTGGTCCTCGTCGGAAAGTATCTTGCCGGAAATGGTCCTGTCTTGTCCAAAAGCCAAACCAGTAAGAAACAAAGCAACGGCCAGGAGTAAAAGTCTAACCATAAAGTTTGGTTAAAGAATCAAAACTATCTAAAAAATATCTGCTAGTCCGTAAAGATACCCAATTGACATAAGCTGTCAGAGGGCTTGGCGACCTTGTTGAAAAAAACATAGCCATGAACCTTGTAGAATTTATTAAACGGTTTCCCAATGAACAGATGTGCCGTGATCATTTTCGCGAGTATCGGATCAGGAAAGGGATTATCTGCAAGAAATGCAGTCACCCTTCGCATTATTGGCTTTCCGGAAAAGAGCAGTTTCAGTGCAAGCAATGCGGTTTTAGGACTACCCTTCGAAGCGGTACTGTACTGCAGAGCAGCAAACTTCCATTTTGGTATTGGTACATAGCCTTTCACCTGATGAGCTCCACTAAGAAAGGGTTTTCTGCCCATGAAGTCAGAAGACAACTGGGCCACAAACGCTATGAGCCGATTTGGTTGATGATGCGCAAAATACGAGCAGCCATGGGAAAGGCCGATGGGACTCAAACACTTGCCGGGATGGTAGAACTGGACGATGCCTATTTCGCCACCGGTACGTCCAAACGGGTTAAGAAAAGGCTTAAACGGGGCAAAGGAAGCCAAAAGAAATCAAAAGTAACTGTAATGGCGGAATCCTTTCCATTGGAAATCGACGGACGCACAGAGCATTTCTGTGGGCAGTTCAAGATGAAGGCTCACCGTTCAGAAAGCAAGGAGGCGATTCAGCAGGTCGTCAGCCAAGCCATTGATCCTGCCAGCGTTTTGTTCACTGATCAATCCACCGGTTATGTGGATTTGAAAAGCCTGGTAGATGTTCACGTGAGTTTTAAATCCTCCTGGGAGGGTGCCGATGAACTCAAATGGGTACACATAGCCATTGCAAATGCAAAGCGGACCCTGCTGGGCATTTATCATGTTATCAAAGAAAAGTACCTTCAGTACTATTTGGATGAGTTCTGTTATAAGCTCAATCGAAGGTATTCAACCAATCTGTTTGATAATCTTGTCTTTAGCTCAGTTTAGTGGTACGATTGCGGACTAGCATAAAAAAATATGGTTTCTTTCTATAACGCAATTTAACGCGGATTAATTTACCCGAGCCCAGTTTTAATCAACCGTTAAACGAATGATTTGTTTGAGAACACAAACGCAATCATAATATCAAACAATTTACCGGGCATTTGTTTACACCATTCAATCTGAATCTACAAATATTCGCTAAAGTGTTGATTTGGCCCCTGGCGACTAACAATCTCCCCCAATATGGGGGAGTCAGTTCAGGTCTCTTTTCTGGATCGGCGATAATTGGCCAAATTTATAGAAATCAGAGCCGACGAAACTCCAGTCAAAACAAGTAAGATCAGATTATTTTCATCATTCCCAGTGTAATAACCCAACAGAAGAATTGAAGCACTGGTCAGGAAGGCGACAATTGACAACCACAAGGCAACCAGGTTCAGCTTTTTGTTCATTTTCAATTAGTAAAGTAACAGATGCATCTGTAAAACCGGCACCAAATCCCAAAACAGCATCCACCAGAATTAGCTGGTAGTCGTCTCCTTTAAAAACGGGTCGGAGAAGGCCGACCAGAGCGCTGAATACGGGTATCGCCAGATAAATCCAGTTCTTCAGTATGAATTCCGAAGTGGCATGAAGTGACCTGAACAATTATTTTTCGGGATACTTGTCACGTGGAAATCTAGGAAATATAGCTGACCGGAAAAAAAGGAATCCCTCCTTAACGATACGAGAGAGATTCCAGGTATTATGTATTTTTGGGACTAGCTTCCGCAGGCTATACAATCATCCGGCTCATCCAGGGAGCATTGCATGTCGGCCTGTTTCTGCGCCAGCGACTCCGGATCCTGTTTGACCGGTCTCGAGGCTGCTCCAACCGAAATCTCAGCAGTAGCCGTTTCTTTGATCATTTCCTTATCCACGGTAAACTTGATGGCATCAGTTGCCGCTTTGGACCGCAGATAGTACATCCCGGTTTTGAGTCCTTTTTTCCAAGCATGGAAATGCATGGAAGTAAGCTTACCAAAATTGGGATCTTGAATATGAATGTTCATGCTTTGGCTTTGACAAATGTATGCACCTCGGTCAGAAGCCATGTCGATGATGGATTTTTGGGAGATCTCCCAAACCGTCCGATACAAGTCCTTTAAATTCTTGGGTATCTCGGGAATGTCCTGCACCGAGCCATTTGCCTCGATCAGCTTGTTTTTCATCCTTTTATCCCAAAGATTTAATTCAATCAAATCCTTAAGAAGATGTTTGTTGACTACAATAAATTCTCCGGACAAAACTCTTCGGGTATAAATGTTGGAGGTATACGGCTCAAAACATTCGTTGTTACCCAGGATTTGAGAAGTTGAGGCGGTTGGCATCGGGGCAAGCAAGAGTGAGTTGCGAAGACCGTGCTGCTTCACATCCTTTTTTAGAGCCTGCCAATCCCAGCGCTCCGATTCCGGGGAAACACCCCACATATCGAACTGAAAAATTCCCTTAGACACTGGAGATCCAGGAAAGGTTTCGTAGGCGCCATCTTTTATAGCCAAATCCTTGGAAGCGGTCATCGCAGCAAAGTAAATAGTCTCATGGATGTCCTTATTTAAGCCACGGGCTTCCGGGGAGTCAAACGGCATTCGAAGTTTGATGAAGGTATCGGCCAATCCCTGGACCCCGATTCCGATGGGTCGATGTCTAAAATTTGAGATCTCAGCCTCTTTAACCGGATAGTAGTTGATATCAATGACTTTGTTGAGATTCCTGGTGATCACACTCGTAATCTCAAAGAGCCTTTGGTGATCGAATTTTCCTTCGGAGGTAACGAATTTTGGAAGAGCAATTGAAGCCAGGTTGCAAACGGCCACTTCATCAGCTGAAGTGTACTCCATTATCTCAGTACATAGGTTGCTGGATTTGATCGTTCCGAGATGTTTTTGATTCGACTTTCGATTGGCCGCGTCCTTATAAAGCATATATGGAGTACCGGTTTCCATTTGGGCCTCCAAGATTTCAAACCACAAATCCTGAGCCTTCACCACATCCTTTGCCCGACCTTCTTTCTCATACTTGATATACAGTTTTTCAAACTCCTCACCGTAGTAATCGGCTAGGCCCGGAGCCTCATTAGGACAGAATAGAGACCAGTCCTCATTATTTTCGACCCTTTTCATAAAAAGGTCAGAGATCCAAAGGGCATAAAAAAGATCCCGGGCTCGAAGCTCTTCTTTGCCGTGATTCTTCTTCATATTCAAAAAGTCGAAAATGTCGGCGTGCCAGGGTTCAAGGTAAATAGCGAAGCTACCCTTTCTTTTCCCACCCCCTTGATCCACGTAACGGGCCGTCATGTCAAAATTCCTCAGCATAGGAACCAAACCATTTGACGTTCCATTAGTACCTTTAATGTAGGAACCCTTAGCTCTAATATTATGGATGCTTAGACCAATTCCTCCGGCGGATTGGGAAATTTTGGCGCACTGCTTTAGTGTATCATAAATTCCTTCTATGCTATCGTCCTTCATAGTAAGAAGAAAGCATGACGAAAGTTGAGGCTTGGGGGTGCCGGCGTTGAACAAAGTAGGAGTTGCGTGAGTGAACCATTTTTCGGAAAGCAGGTTGTATGTCTCTATCGCTGCTTCAACATCTTCCTGGTGTATTCCGATGGAAACTCTCATCAACATGTGCTGAGGTCGCTCAACGGTTTGGCCATCCAAACTCATTAAGTAAGAACGCTCCAGAGTTCTAAAACCGAAGTAATCATAATTGAAATCGCGGTCGTAGATTATAGTAGAGTCCAGCAATGCTGCATTCTTCTTGATCACCCCATAGACATCCTTCGAAATCAAGGAGGCGTTTTCACCGGTCTTGGGGTCTAGGTAGGTGTAGAGTCTCTTCATTGTATTGGAGAAGGACTTGGAGGTTGTTTGATGCAAGTTGGATATAGCCACCCGTGCCGCCAGAATTGCATAATCCGGATGCTTAGTAGTCATAGTAGCTGCAGTTTCCGCAGCCAGGTTATCCAACTCTTGAGTTGAGACTCCATCATAAATTCCCGAGATAACTTTTTTAGCCACTTCAACAGGCTCCACGTAGCTCCTTTCAAGCCCATAGCATAATCTTTCAATCCGGGAGGTGATTTTGTCAAATTTTACCGATTCTCTCCGGCCGTCTCTTTTTACTACATACATGATCCCTGGTTTTAGTGGTTCTAAAATTCTTCGTCGAGGCTGAAAGTATGTGACCCATTAGTCTGGTTCTCGGCCCCAACCCCTGCTTTTTTGTATTCCGCTACTCTTTTCTCGAAGAAATTGGTTTTCCCCTGCAGAGAAATCATTTCCATGAAATCGAACGGGTTGTTTGCACTGTATATTTTGGGACAACCCAATTCTGCCAACAGGCGGTCGGCCACAAATTCAATATACTGGCACATCAGATTAGCATTCATGCCGATCAGATCCACCGGAAGAGAATCGGTAACGAACTCTTTCTCAATGGCCACGGCTTCACTGATTATTTCAATCACCTTTTCGCCCGGCATCTTGTTGATCAGGTGGTCTTGATAAAGTGCGCAGGCGAAATCACAGTGCAAGCCCTCGTCCCTGGATATTAATTCATTGGAAAAAGTCAATCCCGGCATCAGTCCACGCTTCTTTAGCCAAAAAATTGAGCAGAAGCTACCCGAAAAGAAAATTCCTTCAACTGCGGCGAATGCAACCAGTCGTTCGGCGAAGGAAGCATTATCGATCCATCGCAAAGCCCAGTCAGCTTTTTTCCTCACGCAATCCATTGTATCGATCGCGTTAAACAAATGGTCCTTTTCCTTGGGGTCTTTTACGTAGGTGTCGATTAACAATGAATAGGTTTCTGAGTGAATGTTTTCGATAGCAATCTGAAATCCGTAAAAGAATTTAGCTTCGGTATATTGCACCTCTGATACAAAATTTTCAGCCAGGTTCTCGTTAACAATTCCATCACTTGCCGCAAAGAAGGCTAATACATGAGAGATGAAATGTCTCTCTCCATGATTCAAATTCTCCCAATCCCTAAGGTCCTGGCTTAGGTCGATTTCTTCCGCGGTCCAAAAACTTGCCTCAGCTTTTTTATAAAATTTCCATATGTCGTCGTGTTCAATTGGGAAAAGAACGAAGCGACCTTCATTTTCTTTGAGAATGGGCTCTTCCACTACCTGTATTTTTTCACTCATTTCGATAGGTTTTATAATTGATAGTTATCTGGATAATAAAAATTTAAGGGAGGTATTCTGATTATTGAAAGTAATCTTTGGGGAAAATGGTGAAATTTTTTTTACATTCTTTGACACATCTATTTTAAGATTTTACCCAAGTTAAATAGAACATAGAGGCTTTGAATTTTTGGGAAATTGTACTAAATACCTGACCCTGAGCCCTATCGCTGCCGCTTTCCCCCTAAATTCAATCCGATGCATTATACCTTTCTATTGATTAGATTCCTGCCCATAAATTGTTTATCAATACTATTTGGAGAATAATTATTTTAGTAATAATTCACTATTGGTGAAAAAAATCGCCTCCTGAAAGGAAGCAATTACCACAATGCATTTTAACCAAAAAATCTTAATTTTGAAAAATATGTCAAGATTTTCTTTTCAAGAATTTATATGCTTGAAGGATTTGGCCAATATATAAAGAATCTTAGGCTCACCAAGAATTATACTCTTACCCAAATGGGCGCTTTGTTGGGAGTGGATTCCGGGGCTTTAAGCAAAATTGAGAATAACAAAAGACCTCTGGACAACAAACTTCTGCCCAGACTCTCCGAAATCTTTGATGTAGACATAGACATCCTGAAGCAAAAATTCTTCAGTGAGAAAGTGGCTGATTTGTTATTCAAGAACGACTGCCCTGAGGAGGTCTTGGACCTCGCCCGGGAAAAGCTTAATTACCAGCGTAACAAGGAGTACACCAAGTATCGTTGAAATTTGATTAGGTGCTGGTCGAACGCAGAGGCTGAAACCAGAAATCAAATCCAAAATCAGAAATCCAAAATAAATTCAAAATCCAAAATCTTAAACCCGAATGATCGGGCCAGATCCGTCAAACCGATTCGCTATGCTCTGCACCCATCCACCTCAACAAAAATGATGGCAACGGTTTCGGTCTGGGACTCAATAAACTCACACTATCTTCAACAGTCCCATCAGAACCGCGGTTTGGGCAATTAGCAGACCTGCGGTTCTCCAGGCAATTCCTCCAATAGCCTGCTGTATTCTTACCTCCAAGTTTTTCATTTCCACCTCGAGTCGGTGGATTTCCTGATGAAGATCGTCTTTAAGTGGCCAGTCTTTCGATGCTCATTTTTTCCTGGTCCTGGAGTATTCGTAACAAGACATCGCTCGTTTCTTTGCCCGCCGTTCTTCCATTTACGAAAATCCTCGATCATGGATAAATTCATTCGATTCTATTGTTTGCCTCCGAATATTAATTGCATAGGGACTCAATTTGTTACCCGCGAAATTAAATGTCAATTACAAAACCAAAATCCCAAACCTCATGGTGAACGGCTGCCAGATTGGTCAGACCGATTCGAACACCCACACGCGCATCCGTCCGCTGGGACCATGCCCGCCTAAAAGCCAAGTACTAACAGCCAAAGGCCAACCTCAGGCCAAGTCCCAACCCCTCCAGACTAAATACAGACTAACCACTAACTCCATATTGATAATTGACTAAAAATCCTCTACCTTTGCAGACCGTTTTTGACCATCATTTAATAAATTTCAATGGCTATGTACGCTATTGTCGATATAGCAGGGAAGCAGCTAAAAGTTGAAAAGGATCAATATATATACGCGCCTAAATTATCCGGGGAGGAAGGCTCGAAAGTAGAATTTGACCAGGTTCTTTACCTGAAGGATAAGGACAAATCCCAGATCGGAGCGCCTCTTCTGAAAGGCGCCAAGGTCTCCGGAAAAATTTTAGAACACGGTAGGGGTGACAAGATCATCGTCTTCAAGAAAAAGAGAAGAAAGGGCTATAAGGTCCGGAATGGCCATCGCCAGGCCTACACCAAGGTTCTAATTGAAAGCATAAAAAAGTAAACCCATGGCACACAAGAAGGGAGCGGGTAGTTCAAGGAACGGAAGGGAGTCGGAAAGCAAAAGGCTGGGCGTTAAGATCTATGGAGGACAGTCCGTAATCGCAGGTAACATCATTGTGCGGCAAAGAGGTACCAAGCACCATCCTGGCCCCAATGTTGGCTTGGGCAAAGATCATACTCTCTATGCCCTAATCGATGGTACCGTAAAGTTCCGAAAAGGACGCAACGACCGGTCATACGTCTCGGTTGAGGAAGCCAACAGCTAGGGGCATATGGCTCATTGCTGAGCGGCTTCATCATTTTCACTTTCAATCCTCAATTTGCAAATCACCAAAGTCGGTACCAGGAACATGGTATCGGCACAGAACTCAGAGCTCGACTCTAATGGGCAATGGTTGCTGGATGGGGATGTTGGAATAATGGAATGCTGGAGTGTTGGAATGTGGGAGTGATCGAATGATTGTTCAAAAGTTCGAGGCTTTTGATTCTTAAAACAGAAAAACGGAAAACTGAAAACAGCGGCAAGTCTCTTGGGCACAAGCAAAATGGGCAATGGGAAACGATTAATGAGAAATGATTAATGGATTTTGTACGTCCCTGATATAGGTTGACCACTTTTTAAACGATCGACTTATATGAAAGCAACCCAAAAAGCCATTCGAAAGAAGCGAGTATTCAGTGATGAATTGAAGCGGGCCATTGTTACGGAATTTGAAAGTGGAAAGTACAGTGTCCCTCAACTGGAGAAACTTCATGGGATCAACAACGCGAACATTTACCGTTGGATCTACAAATTCTCTACCTTTAACGAGAGAGGCTATCGAATTCTGGAGATGAAAAAAAGCACTACATCAAAGGTTAACGATTTAGAAAAACGGATTAAGGAGTTGGAACGTGTGGTAGGTCAAAAACAGATCAAGATTGATTATTACGAAAAGATGATCGATCTGGCCAAGGAGGAATTGGATATCGATCTGAAAAAAAACTTCGACACCCCACAATCAACTGGTTCCGGAAAAACCAAAGGAAAGTAAATTTCTCGATGAATCAGCTCTATCGTGCCATAGGAATCAGCAAACAGGCAATACATCAGTATGCAACCAGGCAAGCTGTCTTTGATCAAAAGGTAGAACAGCTGGTCCTGGAAGCTGATGGGATACGCCAGGAACATCCTGGTTGTGGGGTGGAAAAAATGTACCGGACCTTAAAACCCGGATTTATCGGCAGAGATCGCTTTGTAGACCTTTTAATGAGTCTTGGTTACCGTTTGAGAAGAGCCAAGAACTATAAACGAACTACCCGGGCTTCGAAGCTTTATTATCCAAACCTGATCAAAGGATTTGAACTAACGTCTCCTTCAACGGTCTGGCAATCAGACATCACCTTCATAGAAGTGGGAAACCGGTTTTATTACGGGGTCTTTATTCTGGATGTCTATACCCGAAAAATAGTAGGCTACCAGGTATCGGATCATATGCGGGCTACAGCGAACGTAAAGGCATTGCTCATTGCCTTGAAAGATCATCCCCCTCCCCGGATCCATCATTCCGACAGAGGAGGTCAATACATCTACGAAGAATATGTAGACCTACTAAAATCCAACCGATGTGATATCAGCATGGGGCTAACCGCTCAGGATAATGCGTATGCAGAGCGCTTTCACAGGACCTTGAAAGAAGAATATTTGCATTACTGGAAGCCGACCAATTTCTATCAACTGAAAAGGTATGTCAAAAGAGCGGTTGACCATTATAATCAAAAAAGAACCCATGAAAACTTAAACGATGTTTCACCCATGGATTTTGAAAAGGACTGGTCCTTGTTGCCAATTAACCGAAGACCTTCATTGTCCATATTTAATGATGAATTATTAACCAAAAGTGGTCAACACTAATCAGGGATCTTCATTTATGTCCCTTTGCTCCAATACCATTCACTCCTTCATCTCTTTCATCCAAGCGAGGGTAAGGCCCATATAAGACGGCAAGCTTCTATCAGGCACCCTAACACCACCCGGATTCTGGAAGATGTTGCTAAAGGAGAGACTGTATGTAAAATCAAGTTGAAAATGTCCATAGGGGGTTCGACGGTTTATCCCACCCCCCCCTTGAATCCCGACCGAAAAGTTTTTTCGGTTTTCTTCAGTCATTCGAAATGATATAGCATCTTCCAGCTCGGGGTCAAATTCCGACTCAGAGTAACCAAGCAGCAGCCCAATGCTGGGGCCCAAATTTATGTGCCACCTGGTTTTTCCTTTACCCAGGTAGAAGTGGGTCATTACCGGAAATTCAAGATAATTAAGAGTAGTGCTGAAGGTGCTGGTCGTATCCAAAAGCTCTGTCCAGCCCTTTTGGACCAAATTCAACTCCGCTTGGAGCCCGGCATGAGGTTGAGCGAAAAACTGAACGATGCCACCCACTATGAAACCCAGCTTCGTCTCATCATTCAGCCGTGGATTGAACAAGTCGTTGCGGTGCTCTTGCAGAAGCAGGGTGGAGAAGCTGGCTCCTGCCTTGGCTCCCAAGTATATTTGGGACAAGCAGCTTTGACCCATCATCATCATTGCCAACAACAAAAGGGACCTCCGAATAAGGCTCAAAACAATCTGAAGTTTAACATTTGTTCGATGAAAGCCGGCACAACCGCGGGGTCGATCAAGATCGTAAATGCAATACCAAACAGTGCTCCGTACAAATGAGCATCGTGATTAATGTTGTCACCCATACTTTTGCCAGCCCTGATAGAATAAATGACATATAAGATTCCCAGTATGAATCCCGGTATAGGGATAAAATAGAGGTAGATCCTTGATAGTGGATCGTACAAAATGCTACAGAACAAAACAGCCGAAACGCCTCCTGAGGCACCCAAAGAATTGTAATAGGCATTCTTCCGATGTTTCAAAAACGTCGGGATATCTGATATCACAATCGCAAAAATGTAAAACGCCACGAAAATCAGGGCTGCACCGGATCCGAAAATATACTGGAATATCATTTCCACCTTCCTGCCAAAAAAGTAGAAGGTGATCATATTGAATATTAAATGCATCCAGTTGCTATGAATAAACCCCGATGTAAGGAACCTAAAGTACTCTTGGCGAGTTGCTACGGCACTAGGGTTTAACATCCAACGATGTAATACCTGCGGCCGGTTCCAGGCGTAAAGGGTCATTCCAACAGTGATAGCAATTATGACAACCGTCAATGACATTTAATTCTCCCGATTAGTTAGCCATTCAGCGAACGATTTTAAATTTGATTTGTTCTCCTCAGGGATTTCGACTCGCCTGAGCCACTCGAATGCGGTTCGGAAGTAAGAATCAGCCTTTGCCTGGGTGAGATCCTGAATCCCCAATTCATTGTAAATTGCAGTTACCTCTTTGACCTTCTGATCTGAATCGAAGACCGGTTGCTTTAGCCAATTCAAAAGTTTTGCCCGAAGGTCCCCTTTGGATTTCTCTATCGCTCTTACCAAAAGGAACGTTTTCTTATTTGAAATTATGTCTCCACCCACCAGCTTTCCGAATTTAGCCTGGTCACCGTACACATCCAAAAGATCATCTTTAAGTTGAAATCCCAGGCCCATGTTAACTCCGAAACTCTTCAGATGTTCCCGGCTGCTGTTCTCGCCTCCCCCCAATATTGCCCCTAGTTCCAAACAGAATCCCAAAAGTACTCCAGTCTTTTGCCGGATCATTTCTAAATACTGTTCCTCTGAAACCAGGTCCAGTTGTTCGAAGTTAATATCGCTCTGCTGACCTTCACATACTTCAATGGCACATCTGGTGAAGGCATTGAGAACTGGAACCAATTTGGGAGGAGGAAGTTCAGAAATGAGCTCATATACCTTCAGCAGCATTACGTCTCCTGAAAGAATGGCCACATTGTCATCCCACTTCTTATGCACCGTAGGATTGCCCCGGCGCAAAGGGGCCTGATCCATGATGTCATCATGCATCAGGGTAAAATTGTGAAATAACTCAACCGCTATGGCCGGCTTGATGGCCTCCGACTGATCGCTATGGAAGAGATCGTACGCCATCAGAGTCAGAACCGGTCTTAATCTCTTACCTCCCAGGTCCATTATGTACCGGATGGGTTCATAAAGTTCCTGCGGATTACCGTTAAGATCCAACCGCTCAATTTCCCGATTTACAAGATCGGCAAGTTGATTAATCTTATTGGTCATTGGTTGCGAAGGTCAAATCAATGGTTCTTCGGTCCACATCTGTTCGAAGAACTCGTACTTGCACCTGGTCCCCCAAAGATATGATGCGTTTTTTTCGGGCGCCGACTACCCGGTAGTTTCTTTCGTCAAATTCATAAAAGTCATCCAACATTTCCGAAAGACGAACCATTCCTTCGCAATGGGTCTCGATTATTTCTACAAAAATACCCCATTCCGTTACCCCTGATACCATTCCATCGTAGGTCCTGTCTTCTGCATTCTCCATGTATTGGACCTGCTTGAATTTTATTGAGGCCCTTTCAGCATTTGTTGCCCGTAATTCCATCTCTGAGGAGTGGCGGCAATTGTCATCGTACTTTGCGCGCTCAAGTGATTTACCTCCCTGTAGATAGTGATGTAACAATCTGTGCACCATAAGATCTGGATACCGCCGAATTGGCGAAGTGAAATGAGTGTACTTTGAGAATGCGAGTCCAAAATGCCCCTTTGCCTCGGTTGTGTAAATCGCTTTGGCCATGGTTCTAATCGCAAGGGACTCAAGCACGTTCTGCTCAGGCTTGCGTTCAATCCTGGAAATAAGATCATTAAGCGACTTTGACACCGAATTCTCCAAATCTAGGTTATAGCCGAATTTCCGGGCGAAAAGAGCAAAGGCTTGCAACTTCTCCTGGTCTGGATTGTCGTGGACCCGATATACAAAGGTCTGTTGGTGATTCTTCCCAGACTTCATTCCGAAGACGTGATCTGCCACTTTCCGATTGGCAAGCAGCATGAAGTCCTCTACCAGTTTATGCGCTTCCCTTCTAATTTTCGGAACTACATCCACAGGAGTGCCATCGGGATCTAATTTAAATTTGACCTCTATGGTATCAAAGTTAATCGACCCCTCCTCAAAGCGTTTAACTCTAAGTTTACCGGCCAGGTCGTTAAGCCAATGAATTTCTTCCCAGTAATCTCCCTTTCGGGTTTCGATTCGTTTTTGGACCTCTTCATAGGTAAACCGCCGATTGGACAGGATTATTGACTTGGCAAACTGGTAACTAATTACCTCCGCGTCAGAATTCATTTCAAAAATAGCGGAGAACGTCAACTTCTCCTCTTGAGGCCTCAGAGAACATAGTTCATTGCTCAACCTCTCGGGTAGCATGGGAATAGTTCGATCCACGAGATATACAGAGGTGCCACGTGACCGTGCCTCACTTTCAACCTTAGTCCCGGGTCGAACATAATGAGAAACATCTGCAATGTGAACGCCAATTTCAAACCTGGAATCCCCTAGTTTCTTTATTGATAGGGCGTCATCAAAGTCTTTGGCATCGGCAGGGTCGATGGTGAAAGTGACGTTATCCCTAAGATCCAGCCTCTTGTCCAGTTGAGCCTGCACACCATTTTTTATCTGTGACACTTCGGCAATCACCGAATTGGGAAACTTAACTGGAAGACCAAATTCGGCCATTATGGAGTGCATTTCCACTTCGTGATTGCCGGCAGGTCCCAGAACCTCGATGACCTTACCCTCAGGATTACCTTGAAGCCCAACCCAGTTCTCTATTCGGACAATTACTTTGTCGCTTTCTTTGGCTCCACGGCTTTTCCCGGGGGGGATAAACACGTCTTGGAAAAGCTTTCTGTTGTCTGGAATAACCCAGCCATCTTTAGGATTAAGTTCGATCCGGCCCACTAATTCCGTGCGCGCGCGGTCGAGAACTTCAATGACCTTACCCTGAGCCTTTTTGTCGTTATAAGATTTACGGTAGACTACGATCTTGACTCTGTCCGAATCCCAGGCGGTATGAAGGTCGCGAGTTTTTATCCAAATATCTTCCTGGTCAGGATCATCGGTGACTAAATAAGCAAATCTTGGATTCACATGGTCAAGGGTACCGGTAACCATCCGAGGTTGCGAGGTACTTTGATACCTACCGATTCTCAATTCCTGCGCCTTGCCCTTTCTTACCAGGGATTTTAAGACCGAATTGACCAAATTGGATGATTTCCGCCCTCGCATGCCAGCACGTTTTACAACTTGTTTGACCGAAAAAGCCTTCTCCGTGTTGGAGGCCAAGACACTTTCAACGAGTTTCTGGAAACTCTGAGGAGGGCCCTCCCTTTTAGCCTTACTTTTCTTTTCCTTTCGAGCCATGTTATTAGTTCAAAGCCGCAACAAACTACACCAAGGTCACGTTCTCAGGCTTTATGGTTGGGAGATTTTTGAATTTAAGGAATAGCTGGGCCAGAACCACTACGTCATTTCGGCAATAGTCCGCAATCTTATCCAACTCTTGTTCTAAATGGTAGGCTTGATTAATCATGCTACCATCCAAATCCTTCTTGGACGACTCGATATTGAATAAAGCGGCTAACAAATCAAGACTTGTGAAGCTCTTTTTGTCTCCGAATTTCCACATCTCCATGGTATCCAGATGACGTACCTCCCATGGCTTCTTTCCGGATATGTCCAAAACCTGCGGGATCTTAATATTATGAAGCATAAATCGTCGGCAAATAAACGGAAAATCAAATTCCTTACCGTTATGAGCACAAAGGGTTAGGAAACGCTGATCGAATTTGGTCTCAATGATTTCTTTGAAGTCCTGTAAAATCTCAGTCTCGTTCTCGGAAGCCAGCGACTTTACCCGGATGCCCAAGTTACCATCCTCTCTACGAGTGAAATAACCTACTGCTATGGCAATGATCTTAGCAAATTCGGCAAACACACCGGCCCTCTGAAAGTACAATTCTTCCAATGAAGCCTCCTGATCATTTCTTAAAAACACCGCCTTCCTCAGCCACAGCGGCTTAAGGCGGTCATCAAGAGACTCAAAATCCGGAGTTATAGTTGCGGTCTCGATATCGAGAAATAGAAGATCCTTATCAAGTTTCAGGTTTTCCATCTTGCAGTTGTATGGTCCCTCAGCTTCCCATTTCAGTTTTGGGTTTACTTTCAAGCACTTCCATTTTAAACAAATCTACCATGTTGTCTCTCAAAGTGCTTTGAACCGAGGTCAAATCAGGCTTATAGCCAAGAAGCAACTCCATAGACGTAACCCCTTGATCCATTATGCCGCAAGGAATTATATACTTGAAGTAATTCATGTCGCTGCTCACATTTAGTGCCAGACCATGCATGGTCACCCATCGGCTAGCTCTAACTCCAAACGCACATATTTTCAGGTTTCCCCTAGGACCGGATCCTGCACCATCCGGATGGCGGACCCATACTCCGGTTAGTTTGTTAATTCTAAATCCCCGGATTCCCCATTCTGAAACAGTGCGTATAACGGCTTCCTCAAGCGTTCGCAGATACCGGTGTATGTCGGTGAAAAAATTATCCAGATCCAAAATTGGATAGCCCACAATTTGGCCCGGGCCATGATAGGTGATATCGCCACCGCGATTTATTCGATAGAAGGAAGCCTGGTTCTGCTCAAGCCCTGTCTGGTTTAGCAGCAGATGATTTTCCGTGCCACTTTTTCCCAAAGTAAAGACATGTGGATGTTGGCAAAAGATAACATGATTTGGTGTCTCTTGTTGATCTTGGCTATCAAGATCCCGATTCCTCAGCTTGATATCAACAGTCTTTCGGAACACAGATTCCTGATAATCCCAGGATTCCCGGTAATCCATTACACCAAGATCCAGGAAGCATACTTTCTTATTGATATTACTATTCAAAAGGAGTGGGATATGATTCAAGCAACTTAACAACCCCTACGGGCCGAACACGTAATTCCTTTATTGATGCAGGAACCAGAATTACATCGCCCAATTTTACCGGGCGTGAATGCCCTGTTCCAAATTCAACTTCGCAGGAACCCTCAAGACAAATCAGAATAACGAATGAATCCAAAGGCGCGTAATCCCTGTGTTGGGGTTGATCGTGATAGATTCTGTTGGTGGTGAAATATGGACAGGTAACCAAATTAACGGCTCGATTTAACTGTCGATCGTAATTGGTCTTGTACTCCCCATGAAAAGAATAGTCAATGGCATCGATGGCCTGTTGGACGTGTAGTTCCCGTTTACTGCCTTTTGAATCTACCCGATCAAAGTCATAAATTCGATAGGTGACGTCCGAAGTTTGTTGTATCTCAGCCATAAGAATATTCTTGCCAAGAGTATGTACCCTCCCGGCTGGTATAAAATAAACGTCGTCGGCCTGGGCTGGCTCCCGGTTCAAAATCTCAGTAAGGGAATTCTTTTCAAATGCCTCGAGGTACTGGGCCTTATCCAGGGGTCTATTAAATCCGGTGATAAGGTTAGCGCCGGGGTCGGCCTGTATAATGTACCACATTTCTGTCTTTCCCCGGGACCCATGCCTTGATTGAGCCAGGTCATCATTAGGATGCACTTGAATTGACAAATCGTCAACAGCGTCAATGAACTTAATTAGCAAGGGAAATTCGATTCCGTTTCTTTCAAAAACTCTTTCTCCGACCAATTTACCACGATAATTGTCGATCAGCTCAGTTAACTCGGTGCCATGGTGAGGGCCACGATCAACTTTGGAGATGTCGCCCTTCACACCCGACAACTCCCAGGTTTCACCGCAATTAGGCAAGGGTCCAAAGTCCTTGTCCAGGTAGGTCTTAATCTTCGTTCCACCCCAGATCTTATCCTTGAAAATGGTCTGAAATTTGAAAGGATGAAGCTCCATACCGTAAATTTAGTCCAAAAAGTTCAGTAGGTAACTTCTGGTTGAAATGAAAAGCCGTTCTCATAAGGGTCGTGAAGGAGAGCAACTTGCCGCCCGGTATTTAGCCGCTAAGGGCTACTCTATTCTGGACCGGAACTTCCGTAGTGGACGGATGGAAATCGACTTAATCGCGGAGCATGAAGAATGCCTGGTCTTTGTTGAAGTTAAGTCAAGGTCGGATTCCAGGTTTGGATTTCCTGAGGAGGGTTTAGGTGCTCAGCAGGAAGAAAGGATCCGGGTGGCCGCCGAAGATTACCTGTCTCAATTGGATCGTCCCAAAAGAATAAGATTTGATATCATAGCTATCCTGTGGGGCCCTGATCCCCAGATACGGCACTTCGAGGATGCATTTTAGCCCTCGGGTTTCTTATTCTTATCCCGAAAAGGCAAGCGATAGAATATCTGGTAATTGAGACCAACCGATGTATTATTATCCGCGCGGCCAAAACCTGGCACACTAAAGGTGTCCGTTGTTCCAATTCCCTCTTGGCGTAGTATTATCTTGATTCGGAAGGTAGATCCTAAATAGAGCTGATTCCAGATCCGCACCTTAAGCCCGGTGGTTATCTCATACCAACTGGCGTCTACAGCTTCGTTTCCCCCGACCACCGGTTGAGTTCCCCAAATTGGGTCCTCCAAAACGAACAGCGTTTGATCATCAAACTTGCTTTGAGCATATCTTAATCCCACGAACAAGGCGTTATTTTCAACGCTTTTGCTCAGCACATTGAAATCAAAGCCCACGCGGAAAAACTGGCCCTTGTTGTCATATCGGAAATCCTGTTCGTAGGTGATCGTTTTATACTTACCATATTCCCCTACCACGAGAAACTTGTTTGCGTCAATATCGGCAAGCAACTGGTATTTGGAAACTTTATCATCAAACGCTGAATGAAGAAGATCGGTTAGGTCCGTTCCAAGACGGAAAGCGGAAGGCAGGAACTTGCTTTGCCCTTTCAGGCCACCAGCGTGGATAAGCAAGAGAACAGCGCTAATTAATAATCCTGATGTTCTCATCATTCAAGATTAACAGGCTGTCATTGGATACGAAGGTCGAATCAAATGTTGTGCAGTCGATTCTAAGCTCAGAATAAGTTTGCTCAACCCCGCACAGACGCGAAATATATTGCTGACGGATCTGGTAGGACAGGACCAATGTATCGAAAAAAGATGCAGTATCATTTTTACTAGCAAAAATGAATGCAGTGATGTCGGAAAATGGATCGACTGGTAGGCCAAAGGAATCTGTAAAACTGGTAGAGTCATGGAAAATGCTGTCCCTACCAATCGCATAGACCGAATCAAACTCGAGTTGTTTCAGGTTGCCGTCCAGGTCGTAGAATCTAGCTATAGCAACAGTAGAATGGATACTTCCGCAAGATCCTTCTCTTTCGCACGCCCAAATAAACAGATTGATTATTCCAAAAATCAAATAAGGGAAACAATCCGCAATTCGCTTGACCACCATTATTTCAAACCGCCGGCTCTGAAAGCTGCAAAGATATTCATTTATTTGGGTCGGGTTAGTGGTCTACAATCATCTTGCCAAAGTCTTTCTGGTTCTTTTTCGGTAATTTTGCCGGCCTAAAGCGAAAACTCCTTGAAGACAAAGAATTCAAGCCGGAACCGAGTCAATCTTGTAACCCTGGGGTGCTCGAAGAACGTGGTAGACTCAGAGGTCATGATGGCGCAACTCAGGGCAAATCAAGTTGAGGTAACCCATGAAAGCCCTGAACCTGCCGATGTTGTTATCATCAATACTTGCGGCTTCATTCAGAATGCCAAGGAGGAATCCATAGAAACGATCTTGAGGTATTCGGAGGCCAGAAAAACAGGAGAAATTGAGAAGCTTTATGTCACCGGTTGCCTAAGTGAACGATACAGGGAACAGTTAAAGCAGGAAATTCCATGGGTAGACAGTTGGTTTGGCACGATGGAGCTGCCAATGCTGTTAAAGAAGTTCCATGCTGATTACAAGCACGAATTGGTTGGCGAACGAATTCTAACCACCTCCCGACACTATGCCTACCTCAAGATTTCTGAAGGTTGCGATCGTCCCTGCTCCTTTTGTGCAATCCCGTTGATGAGGGGGAAGCATGTATCCAGATCCATTGACGAATTGGTCAAAGAGGCCCGGTTTCTGGCAAAGAACGGGACCCGCGAGTTGTTGCTGATAGCCCAAGATTCAACTTATTATGGACTTGACCTCTACGGAAAACGGCGCTTGCCCGACCTAATGAGAAGTTTGTCGGACGTAGAGGGTATCGAGTGGATCAGATTACATTATGCGTATCCGGCCGGCTTTCCTTTGGAGGTGTTGGATGTGATACAGGAGAGAGATAACATTTGCAATTACCTGGACTTGCCCTTGCAGCATAGCTCTGATCGTATGCTTAAGTTAATGCGCAGAGGCATCACGAAAGTTCAGTCCCAAAAGCTTATCCGGACCATAAGAAACCGGGTTCCCGAAATAGCTCTGCGTACCACACTAATTGTAGGCCATCCTGGAGAGACTGAAGAGGAGTTCCAGGACCTGCTTAAATTTGTCGAGGAAAATCGGTTTGAGCGCCTCGGGGCGTTTAGTTATTCACATGAAGAAGATACCCATTCATTCAGTTTTGATGACCATATCCCAAAACGCCTTAAACAGAAACGAATGGATCTCGTAATGGGTTTACAAGCAAAAATATCTTATCAAATAAACCAATCCAAAGTCGGGGCTACATTGAATGTCCTCATCGACCGAATCGAAGGAGATTTTTTTATTGGTCGAACCGAGCACGACTCCCCAGAAGTAGATAACGAGGTCTTAATTCCTGCCCAGGGAGTTTACCTTAGAATCGGAGATTACGCCAAAATAAAGATAACCGAGGCCGCCGAATTTGATTTGTTTGGTTCACCGATATCCTAAACCTGTCTCACTGCTGAAACTATTCAGGACATGAAAATTGAAAAAGCCGGTTTGCAGGATACCGGTACCTTCCTCAGCATATTTCTGGACTACATCAATCTTAATCCTCAACTAAAGGAATTCTATCGTTCCAGTCCGGGCCCTGAAAGTTTTTCTACTCATCTAAAAGATCGAGCCTTCCCGGTTGAAAATCGCAAGATCCTTAGTGAAGTATTAAACGGTCAGTACGCCGAATTGGAAAAATCCGAAGCGCTAAGTCATAACCTGAAAGTTCTGGGCGAGTCAAAAACTTTTACTGTGGTCACCGGTCACCAATTAAACATCTTCACAGGGCCCCTTTATTTTATCTATAAAATAGCGACCACGATCAAATTGTGTCGCCTGCTTAAAGAACTGCATCCCGAAAACAATTTCATTCCACTGTATTGGATGGCGAGTGAAGACCACGATTTCGAGGAAATCAATCACTTCCATCTTTTCGGTCAAACCTACCGCTGGGATACCGACCAAACCGGGTGTGTCGGAAGGTTCGATCCAATCGGATTAAAGACGATACTCGACCAATTGCCAGAAAGATCGGATTTATTTGAAAGAGCCTATCTGAAGCATTCTACCCTGGGAGAGGCCACCCGATATTTTGTCAATGAACTGTTTGGACCCGAAGGTCTGATTGTCATTGAAACAGATGATGCACGATTCAAGCGGCAATTTGATAGGATAATTCGGGATGAATTATTAAACCATCGGGTGAATGATATCGTAGAATCTACTTCATCAAAACTGGCTGAACTAGGATATAAGACCCAGGTCCACCCTAGGTCAATAAACTTCTTTTACTTGGACAGGGGCATTCGAGAAAGGCTGTTTCGGGAAGACGGAAGGTTTAAAGTTCGAAATACGGATTTGAGTTTTACAGAACCGGAAATCCTGACCTTGCTGGAGGAGCATCCGGAACGTTTTAGTCCAAATGTCATTATGAGGCCGCTATACCAGGAGACCATTTTGCCCAATCTGGCGTACGTAGGAGGACCCGCAGAGATCGCTTACTGGATGCAATTGGGTCAGGTTTTCGAACATTTCGGAACTCCGATGCCAGTTTTAGTTCCTAGAAATTTCGGCTTGATCATAAACAAAGGCATAGCCCAGAAAACCGCAAAACTCGGACTCAACTATTCTGACCTTTTCCTGCCAATTCGGGATCTCCAAAGACTTTTTGCTCAAAAGAACAGTGAGAATCCGGTAGACTTCAGCAAACAGCGGGTCCAGCTCCAGGGTGTTTTTGACAGTATCCGTGAATTGGCGGGCAACGTAGATCAGAGCCTTATTGGCTTAGTGGGGTCCGAAGAGGCCAAGGCACAAAAGGGTCTGGAGAACCTGGAGAAAAGAATCAAAAAATCCGAAGAGCAAAAACACGCCACCGCCTTTGCCCAAATTGAATCGATAAAATCGAGATTGTTCCCAAAGGGCAATCTTCAGGAAAGACATGAGAATTTCCTTAACTTTTACCTAAACGATCCTCAATTCCTGGCAAAGGTAATCTCCGCCATGGATCCTCTAGATTTTCGATTGCATATTTTGATAAGCGACTAATTCTTAACCGCCCGCAACATCTTCAACTTTCCCGGCGGGCCATCAACCATAAAAACCTGACAGCCCGCTTTTTGTAAGCACCTCCGGAATTTTCCGTGTACAGAATATGTCACCAGCAATCCCCCAGGGGATAAAAGATCTGCTACCCGGGTGATGAGTGGGCATTGCCAAATTTCCGGTTGTTTGCTGGGTCCAAAGGCGTCAAAATAGATCAAATCAAAATACGTATCAGGGTGCTCGAAATCTTGGACAGGCTTATCAACCTTGATGATTTTGAACCCTCCGGATATGCTGATCCAGGTGTTCCATGGCCCGGAATGCATTTCGGGGAGCCAGTTTTGGGGCTCCGGGAAAAACTGGTTGAAATTCAATAGGGTCACAATCTCAGAGGGAATCGGATATGGTTCAATAGCCCAATATTCAATGTCCCAACTGTGGTGATAAGATTCCCAGCACGTAAGCAAAGCATTCAAGCCGGTTCCAAATCCAACCTCAAGCACTCTCGCCATGTTTCGACTGCCCTCGAATAGGTGGTGCAATCCGTTAGCGATATACACGTGTCTGGACTCGGTGATCGCTCCAAAACGGGAATGATAGGTCTCCTCCAAACCGGGTACTTGGATCGAGTGGGATCCATCTTCGGTCGTTATCAAATGAAGTTCCGCCAACGACACCGGAATCAAGAAGCCGGATAAATCAGCACAATGGCATGGGCCGCAATTCCTGCTTCGCGCCCTACAAAGCCCAATTGCTCGGTAGTTGTAGCCTTGATGGATATATCCTGTTCCGGTACTTCCATGACTTCAGCCAGACATCGCTTTATTTGAGGAACATAGGGATTGATCTGGGGCTTTTCGAGACAGACGGTGGAGTCGATATTCCCGATCCTGAAATTGTGCTCGCCCAACATCTCAACCACTCGTTTCAAAAGGACTTTACTATCAATGCCCTCATAAATGGCCTCGGTATTCGGAAACTGTTGTCCGATATCCCCAAGGTTTGCGGCTCCCAACAGAGCGTCACAAATCACGTGGATCAGAACATCAGCATCGGAATGACCAACAGGACCAAGACTGTGATCGATCTTAATTCCGCCCAACCAGAACTCTTGTCCGGGTTCCATGCGGTGAACGTCATATCCATAACCCACTCTAAACTTCATTCTAGCCTCTCCCGGAAATGGGTTGGTAATAGAGAATCGAAGAATTTTCCTTTCGCAAATACTGGCGAGCCACTTTTCTGATTTCTGACGACGAAACGGCCTGAATGTATTCTCCTTGCCGATTCACTAGATCGGGGTCCCCTAGAATAGCAGCATGGCCGAGGTTGATCGCCCGGTGCAATAAATCTACCTCCCCCATTACGATGGTGGATTCGGCTTGGTTCTTTACCTTTGCCAATTCCTTATCTCTGATTTCCTTTTTTTGCAGTTTACCAACAATCTTATCAATTCCTGCCTCGGCTTCCTCAAAGGAAAGGGATCCATTCAACTGCCCGGTAATAACCATCAGCCCAGGGTCTGCGGATCCGGTTACGTAAGCTTGAATTTTGCTGAATTGTTTTTTGTCCTTCACCAATTCCTGATGCAGCCTGGAGGATTTCCCATGGCCCAGAACATCACTAAGCAAGTCCGCTGCGTAATAGTCGTCCGCCAGGCGGGCAGGAAAGTGATAGGCCTTGTAAATGGCCTTCAAAGGTACAATTTCCTCGATTTCCAAATTTCGAGTTTCTTCTTGCACCGGTTCGTCGGGTAAATCCCTGGCATAATCCTCCCTGGGCGGTATTGGCCCAAACCATTTTTGGGCCAATTCATATACTTCCTGATGGTCCACGTTGCCGGCAACCACCATAACGGCGTTGTTGGGATTATAGAATTTTCTAAAAAAAGCCTTAACATCCTGCAAGGTTGCTTCCTCTATATGTTCAATTTTCCTTCCAATGGGGGCCCAGCCATAGGGATGAACCTGGTAGGCCAGGGGTCTGAGCTTCAACCATGCGGATCCATAAGGTTGATCCAGATACCTTTGTTTGAATTCCTCTACAACTACCTTTTTCTGGACATCGAGAGATTTTTCATCAAATGCCAGCTCCATCATCCGATCTGATTCCAGCCAAAAAGCGGTTTCTAGGTTCACGGCCGGCAGAGAGACGTGGTAGTTGGTAATGTCGGTAGAAGTAAATGCATTGTTATCGCCACCAACCTTTTGTAGAGGCTCGTCGTAATTTTTGATGTTCTTTGAACCACCAAACATCAAATGTTCAAAAAGGTGGGCAAAGCCGGTCCTGTCCTGGTCCTCATCTCTGGACCCCACATTATACGTGATGCTCACAACTGCAAGTGCCGTGGTCTTGTCTTCGTGGACGAGAAGCCTTAACCCATTGTCCAGTTCGAATTGTTGATATTCAATCATCGATGCAATGATAAGGGTGAAACAAAAATAAAAAAAGATATAACACCCCAATCACCCTGTTGTTGCAATGTCCTGCAGTATCTCCATCGGGCCCCTCTGGGTTACCATGGACCCAATATCTCATTAAGTTATTGTCAAGCTTACAGTAAAGGTTTAATTTTATTTAATTAAGTAAAACAATGAAGATCATAGTCGCTATAGCACTACTTGTCTGCCTTGCACAAGTAGCTGTGAGCCAAGCTTATGTGTTTAGAGTTCTGGCATCCAAAGGGAACATTACCTACCGAACCGCGTCAGAGGCAGAATGGAAGTCCATTAAAACCGGAACCAACCTCAACAGCGACGACGTGCTCAGGATTTTGGAAGAGGCCTATCTGGGTTTAGTACACGCAAGTGGTCGAACTCAGGAGTTGGCAAACCCCGGAACATTCAAAATTGACGATTTGGCCTCTAAGATGGGATCCCAGAAATCAGGATTAGCGAGTCGGTATTCCGAATTTGTTTTCAACAGGATGAAGGCAGCGAAAGCCACCAATACTTTGACCGCTACCGGCGCAGCCACCCGTGCAGTTGCGGATTCTGAAATTACAGTCCTTTCACCACCCTCCTCGGAAATATACACGACTCAACCTGTGCTGTATTGGGTTGGTGCGGAAAGCGGCGGCTATACTGTGCAGATCAAGAATATGTTCGATGAGAATCTATTCGAAGGGCCGGCGACAGGAAACTCATACCAAATTGATCTCAACAGTGAGGAGTTGAAGGATCAAACTATCTTCTTCGTTGTGGTTGCCTCTCAGGATGATCCAAAAGCCAAATCAGATGCCATTGGATTGGAGCGCCTGCCTGAAAATCGGGTTGCTGAGATTCAACAGGAAATGCACGAACTGGGTGAAGAAATCCAAACCGAAAGCTCCTTGGGACACCTTATTCTCGCCGGTTACTTTGATGATAACAACTTATTGATCGACGCGCTGAATCATTACAAGAAGGTTATCCAATTGACTCCCGGAGTGGCCGATTTTGAGCTGATCTATCAGGATTTCCTGATTAGGCATGATCTGGACTAAGAATGGGTTACGCATCAGCTTGAGCCGTCTTCGGTTTCTCCTTTAATAAAAACTCCTTATTTTGACCTGTTATTGTGAATTCCATGCCGACCTAAATCCTTGATTCTATGCCTAATCGCCAGCTGTCTGCCATTATGTTCACTGACGTGGCTGGCTACACCGCTCTGATGGGCAAAAACCGGGATTTAGCGTTGCAAATCTTGGAACAGAATAGGAATAGGCACAGATTGGCTATCGGTAACTATGGGGGGCGCCTGGTCAAGGAAATTGGGGACGGAATTTTGGCTTGTTTCCTGACCGCAAGCGACGCTGTACTCTGCGCGAAAGAGATATAGTACCAATTGCATGAGAATTCCGGTTATCGGTTGAAGATCGCGATTCACCTGGGAGAAGTTGAGATCACCGAAGGCGATGTGTTTGGCGATGGGGTCAATATTGCCTCCAGGATGGAGGGTATCACCCCAGCGGGTGCTATATATGTTTCTGACTCGGTGTACAAAGAGATTCGCAATATCTCTGGCATCCAAACCACCTTCCAAGGAGAAACGGAGTTTAAAAACGTGGACCTTCCCGTTAAGATCTACGCTGTCTCGGGTGAGGGTGTCACGGTGCCTGAGAACCGTTTTTCACCTAAGTCCACTCGTCGCAAACCGGTCCTGACCTGGGCCGTGCCTTTAACAGTGTTGTCCTTGATTTTGATCACCTAGTTTGCCTCGATGAATCTTGATCTGCTTAAATCTCTGGCGGGTAATTCCAGGAAAGTGCCAACTTTGGCGGTCCTGCAGTTTGAAAATCTGAGCGGATCAGAGGACGACCTTCACTATAGCAAAGGAATCACCGAAGACATATTGACTCAATTGTCTAAAATTGGGGAGCTACGAGTCATAAACAAATCGAACCTTAAGAAATACAATCATCTGGACAAAAGCTACCGGGAAATTGGATCTGAACTAAGAGTGGAGAACCTGTTACTGGGAAGTTTTCGAAAAATCGACGAAAAGGTTAGAGTTTCAGCCCGGCTTGTTGAAGCGGACTCTGAAGAACAACTTTGGGCCGAAACATTTGACGGCAATATTCACGATTATTTTTCTATTCAAACCGAAGTGGCCTTAGCGATTGCCCAGGCCCTGGAGGCAACAATTACCAGCAGGGAGGTTGAGAAAATGCAACGTCAACCGACTGAGAGTATAACGGCATATGACCTGTTTCTGAAAGGCAAGGATTTTTACTCAAGGTATACGATTGAGGACAATCTGAGCGCTTTGGAGTTGTTTTATCAGTCGATCGAATTAGACCCCAATCTAGCCATGGCGTATGCCGGGATTAGCGACGGGTATAGCCAGATGGCGCAGAAATCAAATGACAAAAGTCTATGGCTGGATTCAGCATTGAAATATGCCCAGGTCGCCTTAGAGCTAGACTCAGAACTTTCGGACGGCCATAAATCGATGGGCCTGTATTACACCCTCGCAGGTCATAGTAGGCTAGCGGTCGAGCATTACCAGACAGCGGTGAACATTGACCAGAATATTGAGGCAATAATCAATTTAAGCCGCCTGTACTATCGCACGGGACGGCTGAATCAGGCTCTCCAGTTGCTAAATAGCGTTCAATGGTACCACCCGATGGAGGAGAATATTTGGTTCAGTCTTGCGGCGGCGTACTATCGCCTGAGCCAAATGGAGATGGCAAAGGAATCACTGGATCATGCACTGACTACCAACCCTAATCACATTAACTCTCTGTTACTCAAGTGGATGATTGGGGTGCTGGAGGGGGACAAGAGCACGACTTTTTCAGCAGCCAACAAACTAGCCAGAATTGGCAATGATAATACCGATGCAATCCTTAGTGAAGCTGAAAGAACTATTGAAAGGAGAGAACTAAACTACGAGGATAGAGCAAAAAATATGGCATCTCTTATTGATGGAAAGGAAAAAGACTTTGTGGACTTCGAATACATATACAATTTGATTGCATATCTCTACCAGAAAGGAGGGCTGCGAGAAAAAGCCGACAGCCTTTTCAGGTATAAAATGGAATACAATATGGAAAGAATTCTTCGCGGCGACCGCTCGTATAAATATCCTTACGAGGTCGCTGAAATCCATAGCACCATCGGGCGAAAGGATAAAGCCATCGAATGGCTGGGGCATGCCCTCGACAAAGGATGGTTGGAATACCAATACGGACTTAAGGATCCATTGTTTGAAAACATGCAGGACAGCGAGGAATTCAGGACCATTATTGGAAAAGCTAAGTTCAAATTAGATTCTATTCAAAGTTACCGCGATCTGAGCCTAAGTCAGGATAAGGAACCGCTGTAATTTTCAAGGTTAAAGATCAGGTAATAAGGGGATGAAGTTCGATAAGTCAGGTTTTTCCAAGGAGGTACTTGTCGATCTATATACTGCACTGCTGGAGCCGCGTTTGATCGAGGAGAAAATACTGATTCTGCTTCGGCAAGGCAGAATTAGTAAGTGGTTTTCCGGAATTGGGCAGGAAGCGATCTCGGTCGGAGCCGCCAAAGCTCTTCAGCCCAATGATTACATAATGACCTTGCACCGTAATCTGGGAGTATTCACCAGCCGAAAGGTAAGCTATCAGCAACTTTTTGCTCAATTTCAGGGCAAGTCCGGAGGGTTTACCAAAGGCCGCGACCGGTCATTCCATTTTGGCTCAAAAGAACATCACATAATAGGAATGATCTCGCATTTAGGGGCACAGCTTGGAGTGGCCGACGGCATTGCACTGGCCAATCTGCTCAGTCAGAATAAAGGCGTTGTGCTCGCGTTTTGCGGTGACGGGGGGGCCAGCGGAGGTGATTTTCATGAGAGTCTGAATGTAGCTTCAGTTTGGAACCTTCCTGTAATCTTCCTTATCGAAAACAATGGATACGGCCTTTCTACACCAAGCGAAGAGCAATTTCGATTCGAAAGTTTCATCGATAAAGGACCCGGGTACGGTATGGAGGCGGTTCGGATTGAGGGTAATAATATTCTCGGAGTTTATAAAACCGTGGAAAATATTGCCAAGCGGATTAGAGAAGACCCCAGGCCCGTGCTAGTAGAAGCCCTCACCTTCCGAATGCGTGGACACGAGGAGGCATCAGGCACGAAGTATGTTCCGAAGAAGTTACTGCAACAATGGGGTACAAAGGATCCAATAAAAACCTATGAAAACTTCCTATTCAAGGAGAAGGTTTTGTCCGCGGAACTGCAATCTGAAATTGAATCAAAGGTCAAAAAGAGAATCAACAGGGAATTGGAACTGGCTTACCGGGAACCGGCGGTTGACTTTGATGAGCAAAGAGAGCTGGATGATGTTTATGCCCATCACAAACCTAAGGCCATCCAACCAAAGGGTAAAACCAGTAAGAAAAGATTCGTTGACGCCATATCCGCTGGACTACGGCAAGGTTTGGCGCGGCATCCCAATCTTGTCCTCATGGGTCAGGACATCGCAGAATACGGTGGGGTATTCAAGGTAACCGAAGGCCTTGTGGAAGACTTCGGCCGCGACCGAATCCGCAATACTCCTATCACAGAATCTGCCATCCTGGGGGCTGGCTTAGGACTTTGTATCCAAGGGTATAAGGCAATAATTGAAATGCAATTTGCGGATTTCGTCACCTGTGGATTCAATCAAATTGTGAATAATCTTGCCAAGGTACACTATCGATGGGGGCAGAGGGCCGACGTAGTAATCCGTATGCCGACGGGAGCTGGGGTGGGTGCAGGCCCGTTTCACTCACAGTCTAATGAGGCTTGGTTCTTCCATACACCGGGCTTAAAGATTGTCTATCCATCCTCTCCATATGATGCCAAGGGACTACTTGCCGCGGCGATCGAGGAACCCAATCCAGTAATGTTTTTTGAGCACAAGGCGCTGTATAGATCCCTTACGGAAAGTATACCCGATGATTATTATACATGTCCCATCGGAGAAGCCCAGATCATCAGTCCAGGGAGCAATATTTCCATAATCTCCTACGGAATGGGGGTGCAATGGGCCTTGAAATACTTATCCGAGAATCCGGGGATCAGTGCGGAATTGATAGACCTAAGATCTCTCATGCCTTATGATAAGAACGCCATTGGAGAATCCGTTCAAAAAACCGGCAAGGCAATTGTAATTCATGAGGATAGCCTGACTGGTGGCATCGGAGCTGAAATTGCCTCCTGGATTGGAGAGGAGTGTTTTGAATTTCTGGACGGGCCAGTTATGCGGGTTGGAAGCCTTGATACCCCGGTTCCCTTTTCGAAGAACCTTGAGGACAACTTTCTGCCAGTGAGAAGACTGGAACAGAAAATCCGTAGCCTCTTGGATTACTGATATTTGTTGCCCAAATACCAACAAATCCCCGAAAAATTACAATATTTACTATCTGGAACTAGTTTTTTCAGCAACGATTGGTGCTTTTTAGAAATCACATATTGGGCCCGAACATTGGCCGGAATCTGGGAACACGATGTTTGACCCTACTTCTCCTTGTGTTCATTTGGACTACGGAAGAAGTTCTTGCCCAGGATCGTGGCTTTTTGGGGGCAAAACGAAGTAAACCAAACCGCCCACTAGCCCCTCAGCTAAAAGCGGGGACCACCTCTCCGAAGTCTAAGGCCCATAAGAAGCGGTACCGCAATCGAGGCACTCAGCCTCCTAAGCTGGCCAGGAAAGGGCGAGACAGTAGGAGATTGCATTCACCACGAGATGAACCCTCACGAGCCAGTCGTTATGCCGGCGCAGGAAACCAGGGCCCACCACCGCGGAAGGGTGTCAGGGACGATCGCCAATTCATTCCTGCTTCACCTAAGGGAGATAGCGGAGACAAGAATTTTGGCAAATTTGCTTCATCCGGGCCAGCGCCGCGAAAAGGGCTTAGGGATGGTAGAAAGTATTATCCAACGACACCCAAATCCAAGGCCTCCAAACGGAATTTTGGCGGGTTAGCCTCCCCCGGTCCCGGAGTCCAGAAAGGAGTTCGTGACAGCCGAAAGTTCTATCCCGCAAGTCCGGATACCAAAGTCGACACCAAGAATTTCGGCAGATTTGCCTCTTCCGGTCCTACACCACGCAAAGGGGTTCCGGATAGCCGAAAATACTACCCAACAACACCGAAGTCCAAGGCCTCCAAAAGAAATTTTGGCAGGTTTGCTTCATCGGGGCCTACCCCACGAAAAGGGGTACGGGACAGCAGGAAATATTTCCCCACCACCCCCACTTTCAAACCTGACAATCGCAATTTTGGGCAGTATGCCAGGTTAGGTCCCCAGGACAGAAGACGCGTCAAAGACCAGAGGCCTAGAAAAATTGCCGGGCGATACCAACGCGCACCGGCTTCAGATGGAGCAATTTTCAACAAGCAAAAGTACGTAGCTAATGTGCATGGCTTTGATTCTCCAGGCGCCCTATGGCGGGGTAATATGAAGGGAAAGCAAAAGCCACCTAGGGTTGGCTACCATAAAGGACGATTCCTGGAGGGCGCTTACTTTAACACTCCGATGCCCTCCAAGGGCGCCGGTAGGCTTGCCGGTCTTAGCGCCAATTACCAAGGTAATCTTACCCGACGACCGGGGTCCGCTAAGTATTCAAAAGAAATGGCGAACTACACAGGACACCAGGGGGATCTACTCCGATATAGAATCAGGATGACCCGACAACCGGCAACCTACGCCGGTGGAGAAAGGACTTTCAAGCGCAGTACCGGAATAAACATCAGCGGACTACTAACTTTCAAACGGGCGAATAAGATCTATCCTCGTAAGGATATTGCCAAATACGGAGGCAATTCATACAAAAAGACTCCCAATTACCAAAAAACGTCTGGTGCCTATTCTCAAGGAAACGTTTTGGTTAAAGACAGATATCGCAGAAGGTGGTTTGAATCAACCAAGTCTACCATCTTGACCTATCTAAATCCCAGCCGGGAGCCGGCATATTACACCGGTCGGTATAAGCTCTCCAGACCCGCCAAAGGGGCTCATCCCACAGCGATTTATGCCAGAAATATCAAACGCCATAAATCCGCAGAGGGAAAAGAAACCAACCGACGGAGGAACTTATGGATCAACCGGTTGTTTGTATTCAGAGGCAAGGATCAACCAGATGATTTCAAAAAGCCAGTCAAGAAGCCTAAGTATGATCGCAAAGAGCATCAAATCTGGAACGACTAACGGGGTGGAATGAACTGAACTCCATATCTTAAGTAGAAAGTGTGCTGGCCGGCTCGAAAGAAATATCGGTCGTCATTCCAAACACAGTTGCATTTGTTCATTGGGCAGCTTAGTCCTTAACAGGCTTGAACACTCATGGAACCGAGCAGAAATGGCTGGTGTCCGATTCAATTTCCTAAGCGTAATCGACCACAGAGAGCTTAAGCAAATCCAGAATATTCTGAATGTACCCTATGAATCACCGCGAATCCTATCGCAGGGGCAATGCATTTACCACGCTTCCCAATGGGCGATTCTTGTGATGATTTAGGATATGAACAAGTGCGTTATCCGCTGCCTTACTAATCAGCCTAAATTGGCCTCCTTTTATAAACTAATGACTTATTTTTGACGTTAGTATTGAAATGGGCTTAATTTTAGTTATGGCATTAGGCAGGTTGTTAGGGTTCTTGGTGCTTGTGTGCCTTTTAGTGTGCAGTCCCGCCCGAGGTCAAGATGAAGAGCCGTACGAATACTCGACTGAGTTCATCTGGGGGATAAACAAGAATACCAGGGATGGATTGATCGGCGGGGTTGTCTTCAAACACGGTTCCTCTATTGGCAATGATCAATTTAGAACTCTTGGCCTCGAGCTTATAAATGTCAAACACCCACAGGAGTTTCGCTTCAACAGCTTCACTGGAAATACCTTCATCTGGGCGAAAGAAAACTACCTTTATTCTATAAGAGGACAGTATGGCCGAGATTGGGTCTTGTTCAAAAAGGCGCCCCAACAGGGAGTCCAAATAAATGCCTCTTTAGCTGGCGGTCCTTCCATTGGATTAGTTGCCCCGTATTACATAGAAGTGCAAACAGCTCCAGGATCCAGTGTTACAGAGCCATTTGATGGGGAAAAGCACGGTAACAGCTTCGATAATATTCTCGGCACAGGGGGGATTTTTCAAGGCCTTTTTGAATCAAAAGTTAAGCTGGGACTCAATGTTAAATCCTCTTTCAGCTTTGAATTTGGGACTTTCAAGAGCAACGTAACTGGCTTTGAGGCGGGTTTTCTGATTGAAGCATACACCTCAAAGGTGGTTTTGGTCCCGTTTGCGGAAAATCAGGCTATCTTCCCAACAGCCTTCATTACGCTATTTTATGGCTCGAGAAGGTAGTATGATCGAGCTTCCTGTATTTCCCACTGGTCCCAAGAAAACGTACTCCAAGATCAAGAAACCAGATTGGCTGAGAGTAAAGTTACCGGTCGGCAAAGAATACGCCGCCGTCAGGAGCTTAGTGGACCAACACAAACTGCACACAATTTGTGAAAGCGGCAATTGCCCCAATATGGGAGAATGTTGGGGAGCGGGTACTGCAACCTTTATGATCTTAGGTAATGTTTGTACTAGAGGTTGTTCCTTTTGCGCTGTGACCACCGGTAGGCCTCCTGAGTACGACCAAGAGGAGCCCAAAAGGGTTGCCCTGGCGATCAACCAAATGGGAGTTAAACATGCAGTAATTACGTCGGTTAACCGGGATGAACTAAAGGATAGGGGTGCGGAGATTTGGCATCAAACTGTGGTGGAGGTAAAACGACTGAGCCCGAAAACCACACTTGAGACTCTCATACCGGACGTGAAATCGAACTGGAAGGCCCTCGAAAGAATGATCAGCGCCGGGCAGGAAGTAGTATCCCATAACATGGAAACTGTTGAAAGACTTTACCGTCCTGTTCGTCCCCAGGCCCGATACCGGAGGAGTTTAGACCAAATAAAAAGAATTAAGGAATTTGGGAAAAGAACCAAATCAGGTGTCATGCTGGGGCTGGGTGAAAAACCTGAGGAGGTATTTAAGATAATAGATGATCTTGTGGAGCATGGTTTGGACATTCTTACTCTTGGGCAATACTTGCAGCCCACCAAAATGCACATTGAGGTTGCTGAATTCATCCACCCCGATCAATTCTTGCACTATAAGGAGGAGGGCCTCAAAAGAGGGTTAAAGTACGTTGAATCGGGGCCATTGGTGCGATCCAGTTACCATGCTGAACGGCATGTGAATGTCTGACATTACCCTAGGCCCGTTCAACCATAGTTTCGGGATGACCCCCTCGGGATGACTCATCTTCCAGGGCGTCTATTGGAATACAGGCGCAAAACAAATTTCGATCCCCATAGGCATTATCAATCCTTCCAATAGAAGGCCAGAATTTCGCATTTCGTACGAAGGGCAAGGGGAAAATGGCGCGCGCTCTTGAGTAGGGAAAATTCCATTCATCAGCAGTGGCCATATCCATCGTGTGAGGAGCATTCTTTAGTAAATTATTTAACCTGTCGGCCCTCCCGATTTTTACCTCTTCGATTTCCTGCCTTATCTCCATCAAAGACTCACAGAATCTGTTTAATTCGGATATCGTCTCACTTTCAGTCGGTTCAATCATCATGGTACCCGGGACCGGAAAAGATACGGTGGGAGCATGAAACCCATAATCCATTAACCTCTTGGCGATATCTTCAACCTGAATTCCAAACTCATGGAAACTCCGGCAGTCGATAATAAACTCATGCGCACATCGATTATTGGCGCCAGTGTACAAAATGTCATAGTGGTCAGCTAGCCGGTCTTTGAGATAATTCGCATTTAGAATGGCTGTCTCAGAAGCCTTTCTCAGCCCCTGGGAGCCCATAAGTTGGATATAAGCATATGAGACGGCCAAAATGGAAGAGCTACCCCAAGGCGCTGAAGAAATCGCAGAGATAGCCTCCTTCCCACCTGTCTTTATTACCGGATTGCCGGGTAGAAAGGGCTTCAGATGTTCCGCAACACAGATCGGTCCTACACCCGGGCCACCTCCCCCATGAGGGATACAGAATGTCTTGTGCAGATTCAGGTGGCAAACGTCCGCTCCTATTTTACCTGGAGATGTAATCCCGACCTGGGCATTCATATTCGCCCCATCCATGTATACCTGGCCGCCATTATCATGAATTATTTTGCAAATTTCTACAATAGATTCTTCGAAAACGCCATGAGTGGACGGGTAAGTGATCATCAAGGTCGCAAGTCGGTCACTGTAATGCTGTGCCTTTTCTTGCAAGTCAGAAAGTTCTACGTTGCCCGAGTCATCACAATTCACAACTACTACCTCCATTCCGGCCATAACTGCGCTTGCCGGGTTAGTCCCATGGGCGGAAGAGGGAATCAAGGCAATATTTCTCTGCTTCTGCCTCTGGCTTTTGTGAAAGGCGCTGATAACCACAAGACCACTGTATTCCCCCTGGGCGCCCGAATTCGGCTGAAGGGAAGTGGCCGAAAAGCCCGTGATTTCAGAGAGCCAGGATTCCAATTTACGGAATAGTTCCTGATATCCATCTGTCTGTTCTATTGGAACAAAGGGGTGAATATTAGCTAGTTCCGGCCACGAAATCGGGATCATTTCGGATGTAGCATTGAGCTTCATTGTGCAGGAACCCAGTGGGATCATCGAATGTACCAGTGACAGATCCTTGTTTTCAAGTTGTTTCAAGTAACGAAGAAGCCCATGTTCCGTGTGATAGTTGTTAAAAACGGGATGAGTCATATATTTCGACTTGCGAACCAGGGAATCCGGATATCCGGCACTTTTCTCAGCCGAATGGTAGGAAGCCGGGGCGTCGGAGGAGTTTCTGGCCTGGGAAAAAATTCCCGATATCCCAGAAATATCTCCGTCGGTGACCACCTCATCAAGGCTTATCCCTACCCGGTGATCAACCGAGTAACGCAAGTTGATCCCTTTTGCTTCAGCCAGCTTCTTGATCTGGTCTTGTTTTACCTTCGAATCAAGGCAAATATTCAAGGTGTCAAAATAGTGTTGGTTGGTTTGCTTATAGCCAAGACCTCTAAGAGTCTGATCCAGTCCTAGCGCTCGATTGCGTATTTGAAGCGCAATGGCCTTTAAGCCTTCTGGCCCATGATAAACTCCAAACATACCAGCCATCACCGCAAGCAATACCTGCGCGGTGCATATATTAGATGTTGCCCGCTCCCTTTTAATATGCTGTTCGCGGGTCTGTAAAGCCATTCGATAGCCTTTCTTGCCTCTGGAGTCTACTGAGACTCCAATTATTCTGCCCGGAACGTGACGCTTATGCTTCTCTAAAGTGGCAAAATACCCGGCATGTGGCCCTCCGTAACCCATTGGCACCCCGAATCTCTGGGTGCAACCCACAACCACATCAGCCCCCATCTCGCCTGGTGACTTTAATAATGTGAGGCTCAGAAGGTCGGCGGCAAAGGCAACGGACACCTGATTTTCGTGGCATCTAGAGACCATTGAAGAATGGTTCAGAACTTCACCCTTGTCGTTAGGATACTGAAACAAAACCCCAAAAACTCCTGGATCCTTCAAATCCATATTGGCCCAATCTTTTACGACCAGATCAATATTACGCGTCTCCGCTCTTGTCCCAAGAATCTCCAGGGTTTGAGGAAAAATTTCGGTGTCTACCAGAAATTTTGAAGACCCTTTTTTTTCTCTGTGCCTTACGTTCCAAAGCATAAGCATAGCCTCCGCAGCAGCAGTCCCTTCGTCCAATAGGGAAGCATTGGATATTTCCATTCCGGTCAAATCAGTGACCATAGACTGAAAGTTTATTAGTGCCTCAAGCCTGCCTTGAGATATTTCGGCCTGATAGGGCGTATAGGCGGTATACCAGCCTGGATTCTCGAAAATATTCCGTTGGATTACAGATGGGACAACGCACGGGTAGTACCCCATTCCTATAAAGGACCTGGTTGTCTGATTGTTTGACATCATCCTCTTGAAGTTTGCTAAAAACTGGAACTCGGACAATGCCGGGATAAAGTCATCATCGCTTTCAAGTCTTATGGCTGATGGAACCGTCTGGTTAATCAGCTCGTTCATAGAATTAACTCCGATCCGGCTTAGCATCTCTTTGGTCTCGACAGAATTGGGTCCAATGTGCCTGGAGGAAAAACTGGTGGTCATGCTGTGATAACGTCTAAAACTAATCCGGGAATGGGAATTTGACTCTCCGGAGGAACGATACAAAAGTAAACTATATTTGCCAGATCAGGGACCTGCCAAATGCTAATTCAAATGAGTTTGGATCCGTTTCGCAAGGCGATTCTTCCTCTCCTGTTTTCCATGCTTATCGTGGAGGCAAGTGGACAAGATTCGCTTTCCAAAAAGTACGCTAAGACCATCGTCACGGGGGATCTTGAAAAGCATCTGAATATCCTGGCCTCAGACAGCTTGGGAGGTCGCGGTACAGGCCAAATCGGCCAAGAACTTGCAGCCGCATATTTAGCCCATCAATTCCAAGCAATAGGACTATCGCCACCAATAGAAACCGATTCTGCTGATAGCTTTTTCCAGTGGATTATTTTTGAAAGGATCAAATCGGCTGAAGCCCAGGTAGAATACCGGGGTGAAAGCTTCAACACCAGGCAACACATATTGTCGGATGGCCGGAAATCAATCCCAGAACTCACGGCCTTCAAAACCGTATTCATCGGGCGGGGTCGCGAAAAGGATCTCGATAACCTAAGACTTAAGGGAAAGGCAGTGGTGCTTTACGGTGAATCCCCAAAAAAGCGAAAGGAAATAATGGCCAGGGCGAAGAACAGGGGCGCGAGAGTATTCCTCGCATTCAATACCAAAAATCAAGATCATTTTGAACGTTTCAGGAGCCAGTCCAATTCCAACAAATCGATAAGGGCTCTTCAGTTGGCAGTTCCTGATTCAGACCAAACGGTGTCCATGATCATTCCTCCGCAATTGGCCGCTAACCTGGCGGGATTGGAAATGGAGCAACTTATAGCAGTAATTGAATCCGAAACTGCCCTATCGGATATGAAAATAAGGGCCAAATCCCAGACTGTTCAGATAAACGCAAGGCCAGAAAAGGAAATTATACGAGCCGCGAATGTATTGGGCTTTCTACCTGGAAGCGATAAAAAATCTGAAATCATCGTAGTTACTGCCCATTATGATCATTTGGGACGAACCGGCGACGTGATCTTTAACGGCGCCGACGATGACGGCTCCGGCACAAGCGCCATACTTGAGATTGCGCAAGCCTTTAGTTTGGCTGCTCAGGACGGTCAAATCGCGAGACGCAGCTTGTTGTTCATGGCTGTAACTGCTGAAGAAAACGGACTATTAGGATCCAGATTTTATGTAGAGAATCCCGTTTTTGGTCTGCATAATACTGTGGTGAACTTGAACATTGATATGATCGGAAGAACCGATGACCGACACGATGACGAGGACTATGTCTACATAATAGGTTCCGATAAGCTTTCCAGGGACCTACATGAGCTTAGCGAATCCGTCAATATCAGATTTTCCCAATTGCAGTTGGATTATCGATATGATGATGAACGAGATCCGAACCGTTTTTACTATCGATCCGATCATTACAATTTTGCCAAAAACAAAATCCCTGTGATTTTCTATTTCGGCGGTGTTCACCAGGATTATCACCGTCCGACGGATACCGTTGATAAAATTCAGTTTTCGAAGATCGAAAAAACGGCCCGCCTGATTTTTCACACGGCTTGGGAAATCGCCAACCGTGAGCACAGAATTAAGACGAATTAGTTTTTTGGAGTTTTAGAGAGAGATGCTTGTGGGGAAAAGCTTTCGCTTTATCCCCACAAGATCTTTTCAACCAGCTATGGAAAGATAGAGAGATTGAATAGATATATTCAACCTTCCATCAAACATACGGTATTTAACGGGATGGGAATTAGTAATTAGATTAACTGGGCCAATTCTTCGATCAAGTTTGCCAAAGATTAGATAAACGATCTCTTTTGGGAAATTCCGATTTGATGCCGCAAATTGGCTAAACCACCATGAAATCCACTCTGATAGTCAACTGCAAGCTGATAAATGAAGGAGAAATCAGTGATTTAGACTTGTTGATCAAGGATGGCTTAATAGATCGGCTTGGAGCCGATTTAGCCCATATGCCAGCTGATCTGATCGTTGATGCGAGCGGCAAGTATCTCATTCCTGGAATTGTTGATGACCAGGTGCATTTTCGTGAGCCCGGATTGACCCATAAGGCGACTATCCGATCCGAATCCAGTGCCGCAGTTGCCGGTGGTGTAACCTCTTATATGGAGATGCCAAATACAGTACCGCATGCACTGACCCAGCAACGCCTGGAAGAAAAATACCAAATTGCCACCACCGATTCACTAGCCAATTATTCGTTTTATATGGGGGGTTCCAATAGCAATATAGAAGAGGTGTTAAAGACACCCGCAGCAAAAGTCTGTGGCATTAAGGTCTTTTTGGGCTCTTCTACCGGAGATATGCTGGTTGATGATCCACGAGCCTTAGAAAGCCTGTTTTCCCGGGTAGGGATGTTGATTGCAGTCCACTGCGAGGATGAAGCCACCATTAAGGAGAATACCGAAAAGTTCAAGAACCTATACGGAGAAGAAATACCGTTTGCTAGTCATCCCTTGATCCGAAGTGAATCCGCTTGCTATAAATCCTCGTCACTGGCGGTTGGCCTGGCAAAACAGCATGGAACCCGCTTACATATTCTTCATGTATCTACGACCAGGGAATTGGGCCTATTTGAGAGTTCTACGCCGCTGGAAAATAAACAAATTACATCCGAGGCGTGTATCCACCACCTGTGGTTCACAGATAAGGACTACGAATCGCTGGGAAGTTTTATCAAATGGAATCCTGCGGTGAAGTCACAGGCCGATCGGGATGGCCTAAGGAAGGGTGTCCTTGAGGATCGTATCGATGTGATAGCCACAGATCATGCTCCGCATACGCTAGAGGAAAAGAAAAACAAGTATTTATCAGCCCCATCGGGGGGCCCATTGGTCCAACATGGATTCAACGCTATGTTTGAATTATATCGACAAGACCTCATTCCGCTTACCAAGATTGTGGAAAAAATGTGCCACAACCCGGCCCGATTATTTCGGATCAATCGTCGCGGATTTATTCGGGAGGGATATTATGCCGATTTGGCACTAATAGATCCTCGAGCCAGCTGGATAGTCGATGAGAATAATATCCTAGCGAAATGTGGCTGGTCGCCTTTTTCGGGACAGGAGTTCAACTCGAAAATCACCCACACTTTTGTTTCCGGGCATCTCGCCTATTGTGACGGCACTTTCAATAAGGAAAAAATGGGAGAAAGATTGACGTTTGACCCACTTTGAGATCTTGATGGGCCATTGCAAATTTGAGACGTAAATCATACTTTTGCACTCCTATTGGGGGTTAAGATTTAAGATTTAGAGTTTAAGATCTAATGCTTAAGGTTTATAGTTCCTCAGAACTTTAACTTTGAACATTAAACTCCAAGCGGTGGTTGTAGCTCAGTTGGTTAGAGCACCAGGTTGTGGTCCTGGGGGTCGCCGGTTCGAGTCCGGTCTGCCACCCAGTAAAGCCTCTTTTGAAGAGGCTTTTTCCTTTTGCAGGTTTTTATTTTTTCCAAATTTCGGAACTGAAAATCCTCCTGAATTAAGTGAAATCTTTAACCATTTTGTTTATACCTTTATCGCATCCCTTCCACCAAACCGAACATCAAAATGAAATTGACGCTAATTCTAAGTTTATTAATCCCTCTGTTGATCCCGGTCCAATTGTGGAGTCAGCAAAAAAGCGAATCCGGAATACGTCACGCAATCGTGATCAGCGGACCGAAAACTTTTGAAATTAACGAGAAAGATGAGATCATATGGGAATATGATGACGATTCGAAAGATATTTCCAAACTGGCTAACGGTAATTATCTGATCACCTACCTGGACAAAGTAGTTGAAGTAACTCCTGCTAAAAAGGTTATCTGGACATACAAACAAACGGTCAACCCGGAAATCATGAGTGCCCAGCGTCTTCCTGACGGCAAGACGCTTGTCACAGAACTTGGCGAGCAACCGAGACTGGTGGAAGTCGATTCACAGGGAAAAGTTACTGCAGAGATCCCCCTTCAGCCCGAAACTGACAATCTACATATGCAGTCCCGCATGGGCAGAAAATTATCAAATGGCAATTACCTGGTGCCCCATCGAATCATGCCTTTTGCTAAAGAATATGATAAGAAGGGCCAAATTGTTCAGACATTCCGGGTGGACCTCCCTGAACTCGGTGGTTCAGAAGCCGCCAACGGCACTTTCTCTGCAATCCGCCTTGAGAATGGTTCGACGGTTATCACGTGCGCTTCAGGAAACCGGATGGTGGTTTTTGATAAGAAAGGTAAACTTGAATGGCACTTGACAACAGAGGAAGTCAACGGTCAATTGCAGGATGTCTGTGGATTGCAGGTTTTGAAGAGCGGCAATTTCCTGGTCTCATGTTATGGCAATCAAACTGACGATGGGTTAAAGATGATTGAAATAAACCGCGACAAAGAAATCGTCTGGAGCTACCAAAATCCCCAGGCTAGATTTGTTCACAACCTGCAGGTCTTGTCAACTAACGGTCAGACGGAGTAATTTCACCGATCAGATTCCCCATGGATAAGCGACCATCTAGCAGCTTAGCATGGCTATATCTAATCATCTTGGCTCAATTTTGATTGATAATTATGCCCGGTGGTCTTCTTGAAGTCCAGTACCTATCCCGGGAACCGGAGCTATTAGGTCCCGAGGGTGCCCAATACCGCAACGGCATCTACGGCGGTCGCAAATGCCAGGAGGAAATTCTTTTGCGCATTATGAACTTACTGGCTAAGATTTCGTCAATTGGGCTCAACATCGATGACTACTGACTTATCGACAGTAACACTGTTTGTGCTACTGTACTGCGTAATCTCTCACCCAATTATTCCCGTTCCCCGGAGTTACTCACAAAGGCTACGTGCTTATTATCCGGCGACCATGAAGGAACGTTTATGGTCCCTTGGCCTCCGTAGAGGTAAGCCACCACTTTCGGTGGTCCCCCCCCCAACCGGCATGAGCCGCAACATGACCCTTTTGTAAGAAGGATGAGCATCGACCGGAATTGTTGAGGGAAACGAAATAAAAAGGATCCATTTTCCATCAGGTGAGATATGGGGGAACCAGTCGTTGTGTTCATCGAAGGTAAGTTGCTCCTTACCCGACCCATCTGGTTTCATCCGCCAAAGCTGCATTGTCCCCGACTGACTTCCATTGTAATAAATGTAGCGACCATCTGGAGAATATTCGGGACCATCAACGTGCCCGCTCAGGTGGTCAGTAACCTTCACTTCCTTGCCACCGCTAATGGATTTCTTATAAATATGATAGGAATCGCTACCCTCCCTGCGGGCAACGTAAACTACTTCTTTATTGTTGGGTGCCCATCCGTGCCAATATGATGGCGTCTCTTCGGTTACCTGTTTGGGCGTACCTCCCTCAAGCGGCAGGACATAAACCGTGGAGCCGCCACCGGTCAGGCCTTCTCGATGATGGCTAATGGCCAGTGTCTTTGAGTCGAATGAAATACCATGATCATTATTATTTCGATCAGCAAAACCGGTGTTGAGTTTTTCAAGTTTACCCCCCCCCAATCGGGATCTTATAAAGGGCCCCATCCATATTGAACAGTAACTTTTTGCCATCGGGCATCCAATTCGGAGCTTCAAACCTCTTCGGTCGGGTGTAGATTACTTTCCTTTTGCCATCAAACACATTCACAATCTCCATGCGACATCCTATATACCCCTCCTCACGAGGATTATAGTCGTCGCTAACCGGCCGATCGATCCTAACGTTCCAAACTCTCGCCTCTTCAATAACATCTACATCATGAGACTAATGAACAATCCAACAAGAACACTGTCTGCAAAACTGTTCATGATCTGCCAGCCTATTTGCTGCAGCGGTTCACCCTCGTGGGCTGCGCGAAAGATGACTTTTTTACCCTTTCGCTCCAACTGGAGGATCTCATAGTTCGTTTTGGGAGTTCGAATCTCATCCTCACCACCCCTGATGTAGGCTCCTCTTAAAGCCCTCCGCTGCAAGGCTGTAAGGCCGTCGCCGTGCAAGTGAGCTCCGCAGTGAGAAGCTTTTTCATCCAAAGATTCTCTAATCATCCAACCAACCTTTCTATGTGCTGCGGCCCCTTCTCCCACTAGTTCGAAATTGGCCGTGACAATAAAGTTTCCGGCGATTTCATTGTACAGGTAATGAAGTTCATCTCTATCGAACCAGATGTTATATCCAGCCCCATTTATGGTATAGGTCTGACTAGTCTGATCGTACTGGGCGGAACCCTTTAGCTTGGGATTCCCGATATCTGCGTGGTTCTGAAAAATTCCAACTGACTGCTGGGCCATTAGGGCGCTCGTCAAAAAGCAATAGAGAATGGTTTTGGTAAATTTCATATTTCTAAATTTTTTAGAAAAAGTTAGTCTTGATCAAACTGATTTGAGTCAGGGGTCAAAAATAAGGAAAGATTTGGATCGGTGATAGGGCATGGGCACTGGCTCTTGACAAAGGCTTCAATTGATCTTATAAAATTGAGCATAAATAACTGGCCGTTGACAATCATTTTGTCCAGGGCATTCATTGAAGACATAGGCCAGCGCGCTACTGTCCTCACTAGGATCTCCGGGTATTCTCATAAATTGCTCATCCTGGAATGTCCAGCCAGACGCCCGTGATCATATTGGCTATCATTCTCTCAGGCAATCTAACGGAGCTTCATGGACCTCAACTCCCACCAAAAAGTAAAGCCCAGAAATATGAAAAGAACCAACTCAAGGTTCAAAATCCCGATCTTGCCGGGGATTAGCGCTGCTCTTGAACCGATGAACAAGATTAACGCCCCTAGCGTTAGAATCGGTAGCAAATTACCCGGCCTCTCTTTGGATAAGACTCCAGCCAGAATCATAGGGCCCATCAGAGCTGTTCCGGCAAAGCTTGTTCGGGCCAACAAAACCAAATGCTCAGAGCTCAGTATTGAAAATATCAGAGCGATGACAGCGAAAATCGCGATAAAGATCCGGGTAATGAAGAGGGCTTTCTGATCCTTATATGGTAGCAACGATCTTAACTCAGCTCCAAGGGCAAAAATCTGTGAATCCGACGTGGATACAGCCGCCGCAATAAGGCCTATCAAGCCTAAGGCCGCCACCGTTGCGTTCTGGTCGTATAGAAGGACATGGCCTATAAACTCGGTTGTACTAGCTTCAGCATATAACACGGCACCATACATACCCATAAAAAGAGTCGGAAGGATCACCAGCAGTGCAAAAATCCCTAAACCAACAGCCATCCTTTGCAAGGAGCCGGGACTCTTCATGATTACAACCCTGGTAGAAATCTGAGGTTGGGTAAATGGTAAAAAGAAAATGGCAATAGCCGAAATCAAAAGAAACTGAACGGTGAATAGCCCTTTGGGCCCGGGCACCGACAGGAGCTTTTCATTGATCTGCCCTACCTGTGCAAACATCTCGACCGGATTGCCGAAGTGGGCCAAACAGTTGATCCCAATGATCCAAATGATTATGAACAGTAGGACGCCCTGCAGAGCATCATTGTATATGATGGCTCTTAGGCCCCCCAGCTCGCTATAGGCAACCATAACAGCCACAATAATCACTGACCAACCCCAAGAGGGCAGGGCTTCCGGAAATGCGGCGCCCAGGAAGATGGAAATCCCTCGGATTTGCACTGAAATGTACGGGACCAAAAAGATCAGGGCTCCGACAAACGTTATGTAGCCGGCCAATCTCGATCTGTAGACTGCGGCCATCAGACCCGCCATGCCTTTGAAATTTTCAGACCTAGCCTTCTTCCTTACCAGGTTTCCAATTCGAATGAGCCCAAACACCATAATGGCATCCGATACTGCCAAAAATACCCAAGCTCCTATTCCATGCTGTCGAAAGAAATCGGGCATACCGATCATGGTAAAAGCGCTAAAGATTGTAGCGGCTGTTGTGAATAGTCCAATGAAAATTCCCAGATTTCCGCCTGCCAAAAGGTAGCTGGATGTGGTTTTCTCCCGCTGATGCGATTTATGCGAAAGGAACGCAAGGACGCCCAGGTATATTAGGCAGACCACGATAAAGTTAGTTATCATTGTCGCCTGATTCAGGGCCTTCGAGAGAGGCAAGATAGGTTAGAAATACGAGTAGTATACTCACCAAAAACCCAGTCCACACCGTGTAGGGTAATCCCAAGAGCTTGGGCCCGACCTGGTTATAAGGTATCACTAGGGGCGTAAAGGTGGCAATGGACAGACAAATAGCCACGATGTTAATAATTCGCTGATTGCGTTTCATAATCTGGGAATGGTCAATCCGCCATCAACCATAAACACTTGGCCAGTAGAATAAGGGAATCGTCCCTCAACTATAGCCGCTACCGTTTTACCGACGTCCTCAGGTTTACCCCACCGCGGTTGAACAAATAGCCCGTCTTCGATAAGCCGATCATATTTCTCTTTTACTCCCGCTGTCATGTCGGTTTCAATCACTCCTGGCCTCACCTCGTATACCGGAATATCGTACTCTCCAAGGCGGCTGGCAAATAGCTTTGTCATCATGGCCAATCCGGATTTAGACATCGAATACTCCCCTCGATTGGGCGATGCCATAGTGGCAGAGACAGAAGAAACATTTATGATTTGCCCTATAAATGCTGGCCCCTCGGCCTTTTTATTGATCATCAATCGGGAGACCGCCTGAGTGAGAAAAAAGGGACCCTTTAAGTTAACATCCATGACATATTCAAAGCTTTCCTCGGTTGTGTCGAGAATGTCCATACGTTGTTTTGGAGCTACACCGGCATTGTTGATAAGGAAATTAACCTGGCCGTAGTGGTGCGTTACTTTGTCCATTATAGATTGCCGGTCATCGAACCGGGCAATATTCCCACGGCAATATATCACGTCTATTCCAGTGGCACTCAACTCTTCCAAGACGTCAACCACCGCCACCGAATTTTCCTCCCTGACCCCATTCAAGGCCAAATGGCAGCCCAGTTTAGCCAGCTCCCGGGCGATGCCCAATCCGATTCCCCTGGTTCCTCCAGTAATTAGTGCAACCTCATTCATAAGCCATATCACTTTACGCCTTCTCTGCGTGGCTAAGAGTCCCCTTATATCGCAGGGAGATTCTTCGTTCGTAACAACCCCTTGGGCCGGGGACTCAATCAGAGAAAGGCGAATCTTAGTTCGGTTCGTTTCTTGTCAGCCAAGAGCTTGCGTCGGATTGCCCAGCTAATGACTCCTGCCGAAAAATATAAGTCTGTTAGGACAAATTCAAATTATCAGGTTTTTTCCGGGACATCGACCCAACGCCGTTCAGCCCAACTTTTCAGTGCCAACTCAACCAATTGAAGGCCTCTGGCACCCGCCTTGAGGTCCCATGGAAATGGATCATCATTTACAACATGTTTAAGGTACAATTCCCACTGGATCTTGAAAGCATTATCAAACTCCTCGGAAGCCATAACCTCAGTCCAATCATCATAAAAATTGATCGGCTGCTGGGTATCCGGGTTCCAGGTGGGTCTTGGGGTTTGTTCATAACTCTGGATGAAGCATCTCCTCAAACCGGTCACTGCGCTCCCCTGGGTACCATCAACCTGCAGCACCAAGAGATCATCGCGTCGTACCCTTACTGTCCAGGAGGAGTTAAGATGAGCAATGATTCCATCAGCTATTTTAAACGTGCCATAGGCTGCATCGTCGGCCGTACAGACGTAAGGGCTACCGTTTTCATCAATGCGTTCACCAATGTGAGTCGCTCCAAGACAGGAGATTGAATTTATGGACCCAAAAAGATCCTCCAGAATATATTGCCAGTGGCAAAACATATCCAGAATAATTCCCCCACCCTCTTCTTTCTTGTAGTTCCAAGATGGCCGTTGGCTGGGCAAGCTGGTTCCCTCAAAAACCCAATAGCCAAATTCACCTCTCAATGAGAGAATTTGCCCAAAGAACCCTGTATCGATCAGGTTTTTAAGTTTTACCAATCCAGGCAACCAAAGTTTGTCTTGCACCACGCCGTTTTTTACACCCACCCGGGAAGCCAGATCGGATAATTTTAAGGCTGTTTGAGTATCGCCCGCGACCGGTTTTTCACAATAAACATGTTTTCCAGCCTCTATGGCCTGTTCAACGGCGGCGGCTCGCCCCAATGTCGTCTGGGCGTCAAAATAAATATGATTGTGAGGATCGGCAAGAGCTTGCGCCAGATCGTTGGTGTAGCGATGGACCCCTGATTGCTTAGACAACTGCTCCAGCTTTTGGGAATTTCTCCCAACCAAAATAGGATCTGGGATAATCCTACCGCCATCCGGCAGTGAAACTCCTCCTTGTTCAATAATCTTGGCTATGGAGCGCATCAGGTGTTGATTGGTCCCCATCCGTCCCGTAACCCCGTTCATTATGATTCCGACGCGGTGGTCACTCATTTTTATTGGCAAGTTTCTGTTTCTGACTTAATAATGCTGGCATAGCGTCTAAAATCCAAAAATTTCCGGGAGCCATAAACTTAATCCGGGAAAGTAGGTGACCAGCATTAAGACTGCGATCATTCCAATGAACAAAGGTAACAGCGGTTTTACCACTTTTTCAATTGGAATTTTGGCTACGCTGCAGCCGATGAATAATACAGATCCAACTGGTGGAGTGCATAATCCAATGCAGAGATTCAGGACCATAATTATCCCAAAATGAGTTGGATCTATGCCCAGATCAGTAACAACCGGCAGAAAAATGGGAGTGAAAATCAACACAGCCGGGGTCATATCCATGAAGGTGCCCACAAATAACAGGATCAGGTTGATAATGATCAGTATGACCACTTTGTTGTCACTTAAAGCCAACAGGCTCTGGCTAACAAGCTGGGGGATGTTTTCGAAAGACATTACCCACGACATTCCCATGGAGGTTGCAATCAGAATCATCACAATGGATGTGGTACCCGCAGACTCAAGAAGGATTTCAGAAAGATCCTTGGCCCTGATTTCCTTATAAAAAAACTTTGCCAGCACGAAGCTGTAAAGTACCGCTATCGCTGAAGCTTCAGTGGCCGTAAATACACCTCCTACAATTCCTCCTATGACGACGACCAGGAGAAAAAGACCCGGCAAGGCATCCAGGAAGGTGAACAAAACCACTCTAAACGGCACCCTTTGACCCACTGGATAGTTGTTCCTAAAGGCATAGTAACCCGCGATGAGCATTAGCGAGAGGCCAACGATGATACCGGGCAAATATCCCGCAAGGAATAAGGCTGCGATTGATACGCCCCCACTAGCCAGAGAATATATGATAAGAATGTTACTGGGGGGTATAAGCAGGCCAGTAGTGGAGGAGGTGATGTTCACTGCAGCCCCAAACGACTTTGAATAACCTTCCCTGGTCATTTGAGGACCCATGAATCCTCCAATGGCTGATACGGCAGCAGCAGCTGAGCCGGAGATGGCCCCGAACAGCATAGCGGCCAGGATATTCACATAAGCGAGTCCCCCGGGCAAACTGCCGAGCAGCGATTTGGCGAAATTGACCAGTTTGGTGGCGATGCCTCCCCGGTTCATTAATTGACCGGCCAAAATGAAGAACGGAATGGCCAATAATGCGAAACTGTCCAACCCGGTCGCCATTCTTTGGGCAAATGTTGTGAATGCAGGAATGGGCTGAATGCCAATCAACATGGTCAGGAGAGAGGATATCCCGATCGAATAAGCTACCGGAACGCCGATAGACAGCAGGAAAAGGAAGCTGACAACCAGTATTGAGATTTCGAGCCAATCCATCTATGACCAGGCCTTGAGAAAGTGCGAAACCTTCAAGCTGCTGTAATAAACAATTACCAAACCGCTCAGGGGCACCACCAGATAAACAATTCCCAGGGGTACCCCTAATGCTGAGGAAGATTGGCCCAGGTGAAAGGATATATAGACCAACCGGGAACCCCCTACCACTAAAACCGAAAGGCCAAACAGCAATATCAGGAGGTGAATGAAGACCTGGAGTTTGGTTCGGGCGCTGGGAGAAAGTTTAGTTTCCAGGATGTTCAAGGCCAGGTGCTGACCCTGGCCTGTAAAGTAGGCAGCTCCTAGCAGCCCCATCCAAATTAACAAGTACCTTGCCAATTCGTCGGTAAATGCACTTGGATCGTCAAGTAGATACCTGGAGACGACCTGCCATAGGACATTTAGAACCATAATGGCCATTAGCAGAATCAGCAGCTTGCTGACAATATGGTCAATTCTGCTTTTCAAGAAAGTGCTAGAATCTCAATTGGGAGCTTAACCATTTTTGGCAATCAAATCATGGGTCTCTAACATCTCGAATCCTCTGGATCAGTTGGGCAAGTTCAGGATCAGACTCGTACGCTTCATAAAGAGATCCAACTTTTTGGGCGAATAAGCTCTTTTCAGGAACAATTATCTTCACTCCTGCTTTCCGGACTTCGTTTAAGGATTCCTTGACCGATTTCCTCCACAGTTCCTTTTGGTGTACCACTGATTCATCGGCCGCTTGCTGAAGCCAATTCCGCTCTTGCTCGGAGAGTCTTCGCCACAAGTGCGTGCTGACTAGCAGAACATCGGGCACCGAAGAGTGTTCGTCCAGGACGTAATATTTGCAAACCTCATAGTGCTTGGAAGTATAAAAACTTGGTGGATTGTTTTCAGCACCGTCAACGATACCTTGTTGCAACGCAGTGTACAACTCACCCCAGGAAATGGGAGTAGGCGAGCCTCCCAGCGCCCTGACCATATTGAAGGCAGTCACACTGTTCATTACCCTGATTTTTAGACCCACCAGGTCCTCGGGGGTTAGGATCGGCCTTTCGCGGCTGTAGAAGCTGCGACTTCCTGCATCATAAAAGCACAATCCTCTTAGCCAGTACCTCTCTCCCTGGAGTAGCAGTTCTTTGCCTATTGACCCTGACAATACATTCCAGCTATGTTCCTCGCTTCTGAAGATATAGGGCATTCCTAATACCCGGTAGTTGGGGGCGAAATTCTCCATTACTGCTGCCGAAACCTTGGTAAGATCAAGGCTTCCGATTTGCAGTAGCTCCAGCAGTTCTCGCTCCTGTCCCAATTGCCCGCTGGGGTATATCTTAATGACCATTTTCCCAGCTGACTTCTCTTCCAATCTTTCTGCCATGTACTCCATTCCCTTGTGAACCGGATGGTTGATGTCCAGACCATGCCCGAGCTTGATAACCCTTTTTGAAGATCCCGATTGGCAGGAATACAGAATAAGAAGTGCTATGACAAGGGATAATCTCAAGATCAATTTCCAATTGTGAGAAATCAACCGGGCACAAAAATATGGTCGCGGGTTTTGGAAATCAAAAATCAAAATATGCCTTGGCGTTATGATAACAGACATTCGAGACCAGCGACCCAAGCAAATCAAGATCCTCGGGTAGCTCTCCGTTTTCGACGTCGTTTCCGATCAGGTTACAAAGGACCCGACGAAAATACTCATGTCTCGGATAGGATAAGAAACTTCTGGAATCAGTAACCATACCCACAAAGCTGCTTAGAAGACCCATATTCGATAGGGTATTCATTTGATCCTCCATGCCATTTTTTTGATCCAGAAACCACCATCCGGTTCCGAATTGCATCTTCCCTCGAAAAGAGCCGTCATTAAAGTTTCCGATCATAGTAGCTATCAGATCATTATCCCGTGGATTGAGGTTGTAAAGGATAGTTTTAGCCAACCTATTTTGAGTGTCCAACCGATCCAGGAATCGCGAAAGCGGTTTTCCAATTTCGAAATCTCCCATAGAATCGAATCCGGAATCCGGACCCAATTGCCTCATCATACGTGAGTTGTTATTGCGTAAAGCACCTAAGTGATACTGTTGCACCCACCCTTTCTCATGGTCCATCTCTGCCAGATCAATAAGAAGGCCGGATTTATAGACCAATTGATCTCGCGGCGGGACCTCTCTACCCGCGCGGACGCTGGAAAAAATTTGATCTATTTGGGCGTGGTTGAAGTCCTCTGCAAAAACAGTCTCCAACCCGTGGTCTGAGAGGCGGCAGCCATTTAGATGAAAAAAGTCGTGGCGGGAGGCCAGGGCTTGAATCAAATCGTCGTAACCGGCAATTGAGACTCCCGAGGCCTGTTCGAGTCGATCAATATAGGAATTGAAAAAAACTGGGTCATCCACCGCCAGAGCCTTATCCGGCCTGAATGTAGGGAGTACTTTCGCTCGGAATCCACTCTGGAGAATCTGTTCATGGTGAGCCAGATCATCGATAGGGTCGTCAGTGGTGCAAACTACCTCAACCCCCATTTTTTCGAGAATCCCCCGGCAACTGAAGCCATCGGTGGCCAGCATTTCTGAACAGGAATCGTATATTTCGGAAGCTGTAGAGGGATTCAGAAGTTGAGTAATTCCAAAAGGATTCTTCAATTCCAAGTGAGTCCAATGATATAAGGGGTTTCTCAAGGTATAGGGAACCGTTTCAGCCCACTTGAGGAACTTGTCGTAGTCATCAGCGTCCCCGGTAATGAACGATTCAGAAATTCCCTGGGTCCTCATAGCCCTCCATTTGTAGTGATCCCCGTCAAGCCATATTTGAGTAAGATTCTGGTATTGCTTGTTGTCAGCGATTTCATGGGGTGGCAAATGGCTGTGGTAATCAATTATGGGCAATCCGGCAGCTACCGTATGGTACAACTGAACCGCGGTTGCGGACTGAAGCAGAAAGTCTTCGTCGAGGAACTTTTTCATGCCAAAAAAGACACCGCCCAAAACTAATCATTTCTGTGAATCTCCAAAAACCCACCTTCTGCCAACAAGTGGATGCAAATTGTCATTTTCTGTTTGCTTTTTATAATCAGAATAAATCATTAAGTTGGATTTTAGATCATGAAAACGGCCCCGCTAATTAGCCAATTCCAAAGCTTGAGCCTGGATGAGCAGGTTAATTTCCTGTATCAACATGGTACGTTTATCGTGGCCATAAGATATTATGACTATAAGATCAACCTTTACCTGATGGACCGAAATTATGTTGAGGTGTTTGTAAAACATAAGCAGGCAAGAATTGAACGGATTGAAATCCTGGATAGCACAAGCAACCGGATGAAATTTTATGCCGATCAAATCAAGATATCGGATCTTTAGCCCGAACCGTTAGTAGCTCATCGTGAATTTGTAATACCTGTGGTATTACCAAGCTCAAGTCGTCATTCCGGATAACATAATCGGCATGTTTTTGTCGATTCTCCTCGGTCCCTTGTTTGGAAATTATGCCCTTTATCTGGTCACGATTGCGGTTGGGATCACGGATGAGAATTCGATCAATACGTTTGGCTTCCGGGGCAAAAACGGTGATCACGCGATCGAGCATTTTTTCGGATCCGGTTTCAAAGATCAAAGCCGCCTCCTTAAGCAGGTACTCGTTTTCTTGATTTTTCGTTACCCAAAGAGAATAGTCCTTGCCAACCGCGGGATGCACCAGTTGATTCAGAGCATCGATTCGTGAGTCTTCCCCGAAAACTAATTGGGAAAGCCTAGGGCGGTTAAGACTACCATCCTGCAGGTAGGCTTTGCTGCCAAACTCCTTTTGAATTGAGGCTTTTAACCCGGAATCATGATCCATCAACCAACGGGCCCTGGAGTCGGCATCATAAGACGGGACCCCCAGCCGGTTAAAGATTTTACAAACCATACTTTTTCCCGCACCAATCCCGCCGGTAATCCCAACCTGGTAAGGCCTAATTCCCATATACCAATTTCACCTGAAGAGGCTCCAGGGATAGTTCTTCTACATATTCCGGGTATCTCGTAATCCTGGGAATAATCGTGCTATCTGAATAATTGAGATTGTAAAAGTTAGTAGTCACTTCAAAAACCGAGTCCGGAACGGTACCGGACAAGCTCTCAGGTAACCTGTAATGTACTCTAACAACCGAATCACGGAGAATCAACTGCCCATTCTCAGGAAAATTCAATATCCTAACCGGCTCTTCCGAGAATTGGGTAATAAATTCTTCCACTTCGAATGTCAATTTGATTTCCTCGGGACTAACCTGAATTAACGGGGTAGAATCCATCAGCAATTGAACGGCATCATCGAAACTCTCATCAATTCCCGCAAAGGGTAATATCACATAAAACGGGTCGGGCAGGGCTTCAATCAGGGAGGTTGGGCCACGGAATTCAAGGGTGTCAATGGACACCCTCAAAGAGGAGATCATTCGATGATTCTCTGCAAATGAAAATGTTGAGCTATCAAATTCCATTTTGACCTTTCTGGATATTCGCTGTTCTAAATGGAAGAATACTGTGTCGGTGACGACATAGTTCAACCTTAAGTCTGAAATTTGATCCGCTATCATTGGGAACAGCGAAGCTCCGGCCAGGTATCGGGTGGCAACCGGGTTCTCCAGATCAATTCTTAGTGGAATAATGTTAAGTGCATAGGTATTTCGGAGTAAATTCCATCCGCCGCTGGTTACATCAATCAGAAGTTGCTGGGGCAGATCTTCGACGGCCACGAGGCTGTCCCGGTCATACGCAAAGTGTATTGGGTAATTTATCCTGGTGGTGTACTGACCATTGAGGGAACGAAAAAACCAGAAAGTGGTGGCTGTAGCGATACACAAAAAAATTACCTTCCAGTTGCCTCGTTTGAGAGCATAGAGCCAACTGTATATGGATTTATAGGAACTCAAGCCATTAAGTTCGACTATTATTTATTGGATTCAACCAATTTTTTACTTGCCTCCTGGGATATGGAGGTCTTGTCAAATCTAATCTTGGCACCTTTCTCTACTTCCAAAACCACAGTTCCTTCCTCAATTGCCGAAACCCGGCCATGAATCCCCCCAACCGTAATCACCTGGTCGCCCCTCTTGATAGACTCTGTAAAGCGTTTTTGGTCTTTTTGCTTTTTCTGCTGGGGCCTGATCATGAAAAAGTAGAAAATTACCAATATCCCGCCAATTAGAAGGAAATTTTCAAATCCGAAACCCGGACTGGCCTGAAGCAATATGGAATAATTCATTGTTGTTTATGAAAATCTAAATCGTTTTCCAGAGGTTAGTTATCTACACTCCGGACGCTGTAATAAGCATAAGGTTTAACCCCTTCAGATTAAACCTTATACCTCTTGCCAAATAAATGGTAGACTACTTCTTAACTGGCCCTTCGGAACTGGCGGTTTCACCAGCCGCCTTGACTACGTTGCTCTTTATGTAAAGCTTGGTAATCTTGGGATTGGTATTGGCAGTAATGGTCACAGTCTTATTCTGAATTCCGGGCTTCCCTTTGCTGTTAAAGCTAACTTCTATTTCTCCAGTAGCACCTACTGCTATGGGATCCCGGGGCCACCTTGGGACCGTACAACCACAAGATGCTTTGGCGCTCTCTATAACCAAAGGGGTCTCTCCATTGTTAGCGAAGCTGAAAGTATGGTTCACCACCTCTCCTTCCTGAATCTCACCAAAATCATGCGTAGTGTTCACGAATGAAAAAGTGGGCATCGGTCCATCAGGAACGGTTAGTCCAAGGTCTTCCCCGCTGGCCGTCTCTACTACTGGTGCCGCTGCCGGCTGCGCCCTATTGGAGGTTACATCCCCGTTTTCAATTTGGGCCACCCGCCTTTCCAGGTCAGCAATCCTCTTTTCTAAATCTGAACTACAACTGCCTAAAATGCATACCAACAAAAAACTCAAAAAAGCAACCACATAATTTTTCATAACGAATCTGTTTTTCAATTTTAGATCACGATATCGGACTCCTAATTATGGCCTGGAGCCGACCCCTATCTGCAAAACTATTAATAATATTTTTCGGGCTTCAAATCTCAAGAAACTTTTGATCCGGTTTTACTTCTTCTTTATTTGCCCGATGAGTTCATCTACATCGTCGAGTAGCTTCTCAGCCTTGTGCTTGGCGTCGCTGATCACTTTTTCTCCCTCCGATTTTGCCTCACTCATCGCCTCATCTTTCCCTTCAAGGATCTCATCCAGAAGTTCCTGAATCTTCTTCTTGTATTTGTCCAATTGGTAGCTTAATCTATCCCGGGTATTCGAGCCTTTATCGGGTGCATATAAAATGCCGATAATAGCTCCCGCGGCCATGCCGGTTAGAAATGCCAGGAAGGTGTTACTCTTACCAGCCATTTTTGTCTATCAGTTTATTATTTATTGTCAATTAGTCCCCTACCACTTTTCTTGATAACCCCAGTGTGCTTAAGTTCCTTGGCCAAAACATCCAGAATGCCATTTACAAAATGACGGCTCTTCGGAGTACTGTAGAGTTTGGATATTTCAATATACTCATTTATGGTCACTTTGATTGGAATACTGGGAAAGTTTATCATCTCACATAGGGCCATTTTCAGGATGATTTTGTCAAGGGTGGCAATTCTTTCCATTTCCCAATTGTGTGCCTTATCTGCGATCATTTTTTCGAAGCGCTTTTCACCCTCAACTGTGTTCTTGAAAAGCTCGCGGAAATACCGGCGGTCCTCTTCCCAATTATAGGATATTCCAGGAATTTCGAAGGTAGCTTGATCCTGATCCTCACGAATGGCTTTTAATGTCTTGACTAGAACACTTTTCACTATGGCTCCGTCCTCCTCCCAATTTATGTCCGCCTCTTCCATAAAGGATTGTATAGGTTCACTCTTGAAAATGATTTTCCTTATTAAATAGGAAACCATCGCCCGGTCATCTTCGAAGGATGGCGCAGGCATGAGCTCGTAATCCAAGTAGTTGGCATCCTTCTTCACTATGTCCTTGAACCATCGAAATGCTTCGTTGCCCGACCCTGTCCAGGCCGGGATTTTCTTCTTGGCCCCTAACCATAGGGATTCTCTTAAAACAGAGATGATCCGGTTGTTAAAGAGGTTCGAGCTTGATCCGGCGATGGATGGCTGGCTGCGGTTTTTTTTTGAGTGCTCTAACTCCGCCGATTCAGCCCATCGAACCATCAGGTCCAGCAAGGAGAACAGGTAATTCTCCACTCGATCCGCACCGTCTACCATGTTTGAGTATAGGTGGTCAAAGTCGGCTTGAGTTTGGCTTTTGTAAAATTCCAGTAGGTTCTCCACGGATGCCAGGACTTCAGGCCTTAAATCGGGTTCAGGTACCAAATGTCCCTTCAGGACACTACGCTTAAACAATTGTCTTACCTCTGATCTAATGCTATCCAAATCGTGCGCCGGAGTGATTTCGGGCACAGGTTCAGTGGAGTCTGTGATCTTTTCCAGGGCTAGAAAATAGTCGGATTGCTGACATTGGGCTAAAGCGTAAAGGCTTTGCATCGCCTTAATTCTTAGGAATCTACGGTTAAGCATCCTACTAATACTAAAGAACGAACAAAATCAAGGCGTCCCTATTCGGCCTGTCAAGCTTCTGTGGCTGCATCAATACGCTTCAAGGCCACTTGCATTGCAGCCTCTTGGGGGGTAATATCTTCAGCCTCAGATTTTTCCAATATTGCTAAGCAAGTATCGTATATGTCTGCCGCCTTCTTATAAGCTTCTTCTGCTTTGTAATTGCCCAAATATTCCAAGTACACATTAATTACCCCGCCTGCGTTGATAAGGAAATCGGGGCAATAAACAATACCTTCGTCCATGAGCATACGACCGTGACGTTTCTCTCGGCGCAATTGATTATTGGCTCCTCCGGCGATTATCTTGCATTTTAGCCGCTCTATTGTTTCATCGTTGAGGGTGGCCCCCAGGGCACATGGAGAGTAGATGTCTACATCGAGATCGTAGAGTTCCTGGGGGTCAACCACCTCCACCCCTTTCATTTTCGCGATCGCCTCAAGTTTTCCGGGCGATATGTCGGAAACGAATACAATCGCGCTTTCCCTGATCAGCAATTGCGCCAAATTTCTTCCTACGCTGCCCACGCCCTGAACAGATACCCTCTTTCCTGCCAGGTTGTCGGTTCCAAAGACTCTTTGCGCTGCCGCCTTCATGCCCATGTAGGTTCCGTACGCTGTTACCGGGGAGGGGTCTCCACCTCCTCCCATAGATTCAGGCAGGCCGGTAACATACGAAGTTTCCATGCCAATGTATTGCATGTCTTGAGTAGTCATGCTGACATCTTCGGCAGTAACGTATTGTCCTCCCAGTCCATCGACAAACTTGCCAAAACGCCTCATCAGAGCCTCGTCCTTTTTCTTTTGGGCATCACCGATGACAACTGCTTTTCCTCCACCTGCATTCAAACCTGAAATAGCAGCCTTGAACGTCATACCCCTGGACAATCTCATCACATCGATAAGGGCTTCATGGTGGGAAGAATAGTTCCACATACGGATTCCACCCAGGGATGGACCCAACACCGTACTGTGTATGGCTATAATAGATCTAAGTCCAGATGCCGGGTCATTGCAAAAAGCAATTTGTTCGTGGCCCATCTCATCGGCCAGATCAAAAACAGATTGCTGGTGTTTGGATTCAGATGTGGCCTCGGCAGGCCCTAGCTCGTTGAACCCCATAATTGAAGAACGATTTTTTGGTTAATGTTATTTGCCTAATTTTGGCGAAATTGAGGGCAAAATTAACTTTTTTTTGCCATTCTACCAATTACGACTGATGCCACCAACCATTTACGGAATAGGCCGTTTTAAACTTATTAGTGAGGGACCTTAAGCATCTAAACAAGTACTTTTATAAGTACAGGTATCACCTATTTCTAGGGACCTTATTCATCGTAACCTCCAATGTATTTGGAATTGCACCTGCAATCGTTGTAAGGGAAGCGCTTGATCTGGTTAAGGCCAACATCAACATTTATAACACTTTCGAAGGCTTTGAGTTGCAAAACGGGATCTACGAATTATTCGCCTGGAGTGTGTTGCTGGCAGGAGTCATCATCCTGGTACTGGCAGTGCTACGTGGGATTTTCTTGTTTTTTACCAGGCAAACGATCATTGTCATGTCTCGGCTGATAGAATACGATCTTAAGAATGAGATCTATGCTCATTACCAAAGTCTGCCACAGAGCTTTTATCGTCGAAATAACACCGGCGACCTCCTGGCTAGAATTTCCGAAGATGTGAGCCGAGTCAGAATGTATATCGGGCCAGCCATAATGTATGGCATCAACCTGATGAGCTTGTTTCTTCTGGTGATTCCCTACATGTTTTCGGTGAATAGCAAACTGACCGCCTTTGCCCTTATTCCCCTGCCCATACTTTCGGTGAGCATCTACTTTGTGAATAACATAATTAATCGGCGTTCCGAGGAGATTCAACGTAGCCTTTCTAATCTTTCAACCTTTGTCCAGGAGGCCTTTTCGGGAATCAGGGTAATCAAAGCTTTCGGCCGAGAGGAGGATTCGGTGATGAACTTCTCTGATGAGAGCGAGGGCTACCGGATTAAATCTATCCGGTTGGCATTTATTCACTCCCTTTTTTTCCCATTGATAATCTCGATGATTGGCCTTAGTACGATTTTGACCATTTTCATCGGTGGGGTTGAGGTGTTGAACGGTTGGGCGACCATAGGTAATATTGCTGAATTTGTCATATACGTTAATATGCTTACCTGGCCGGTGACGTCTCTGGGATGGATAACCAGCATTATCCAGCGCGCGGCTGCGTCCCAGAAGCGGATAAACGAATTTCTGGAGCAAAAAACAGATATCGTGTCCACCATAAACCTGGAAGCCGAAATCCAAGGTCAGCTTGAATTTAATGATGTACAATTCGTGTACAAAGATTCAGGCATCAGGGCACTGAATAATATATCCTTTAAGGTTGAACCCGGTGAATCTATCGCGATTGTAGGCACAACAGGATCGGGCAAATCCACGATCGCCAATTTAATCTGCCGAATGTATGATCCCACTAAGGGCGGGATCAAGGTGGATCAAAGAGATATCAAGGATTATGATATTTCCAGCCTGAGAGGTCAAATCGGCTACGTACCCCAGGATGTGTTCCTGTTTTCAGAGACCATAGAGCGCAACATTACTTTTGGAAATGGGAATCTCCCGATGGACAAAATAACGCAGGCCGCCCAGGAGGCTGATTTGAAGGATATTGAAAGATTTCCCGATGGGTTAAATACAAGGATTGGAGAACGGGGCATTACCCTCTCTGGAGGTCAGAAGCAAAGAATTTCCATTGCCCGGGCTATTGCCAGAGAACCCAAAATTCTCATCCTGGACGACTGTTTATCAGCTGTAGACACCAAGACTGAAAATACCATTTTGAAGAGCCTGAGGCGTATTATGGACGGACGAACCACTGTAATAATTTCCCATCGGGTGTCCTCCGCCAAACTTGCCGACCGGATTCTGGTCCTGGATGATGGGGAGTTAATTGAACAGGGTACACATCGTGAACTACTCGAATCGAATGGTGCCTACAAATGGCTGTATGAGAAACAGTTGCAGGCGGAGGAGCTGACCAAGTAGGTTTGGTAAGGTCTCAAGATCGCCGCGGAAATAGGCCTTCAGAAATTATATCTTAACCCCATCCCTCCTTGAAATTTAAATTCATTAAGGGTCGTAAGATCGTAGAACATCCCAGTTTCCGCGAAAGCCGCTATCGGTAAATTGGGAATCACATATTCGAATCCCAGGATTACATCAGGGCCGAACAATACATGGGTGACCGTGCGCTTGCCGACCATGTAGGTTATTGGACTGTCGTCACCGGTATCGAAAGTATATTGCACTTTAAGGGTGCGGACATTCCAACCAAAACCGAGGTACCAGTCGATCCCCGCTTCTCCAGATATTGCTTCGGGCAGTGGATTATGGATCACCACCCTTACCTGCCCCTTTAGATTTACAAGATATGATTATTTCAATATTATTGCTATTACCCCTATGAGGGGGTCTGGGGGAGACTCATAACTTGTGGACAAGGTGGATAACTTTAAAAAGTCAACACCGACAGAGGCGAATTATCTGCCTGCCAGGGTAAGACCCATCGTGCGATTCAATCCTCTGTCGGTTACTTAAACAAGCATCATTTAGAAATTAGGAATATCCAGCGAAGGATAAGATCCATTATCAAGGGTTTGATCGTGTTTAAGTGTGTTGACCTGTTTTTTAATCAATAATAAAGTTATGAAGTATAAAGTATTTATTGGCGTAGATGTGTCTAAAGAGGTTCTGGATTTTGTAGTGATTGCTGAAGGCAAAAAGTTGTTCCACTTGCTGGTAAGTAACGATAAAAAAGGGATCAATCTGTTTTACAAAAGATTACTAAAAGAAGTAGAGACCGATCAGATCCACTGGTTATTATGTCTTGAGCATACGGGTATCTACTGTAACCCTTTATTGGAATTTGTGGTTGAAAAGAACATGGCAGTTTGGTTAGAAAACGCAGCAGTAATCAAAGCACACCATGCGTTGGAACGAGGTAAAAATGATGCTTTAGATGCCTTAAGAATTTCTGAGTATGCTTATGCTAAAAGGGATAAAGTAAGGCTGTGGGAAGCTCCCAGAGAGGTTGTCAATCAATTGAAATCTATGATCCGTCTCAGGAAAAGACTACTTACTTCCAAAAAGAGGCTACTTGATCCTCTACAGGAAGACAAGCAGTTTGGTAATAAACAATGGGCAAAGGAACATGATAAACTACTTCGACCTGTTATAGCCAAAATAGAAAAACAACTCAAAGAAGTGGAACAGAAAATCCAGCAGCTCATTGATGGGGACCATCATCTTAAACAACTTTATCAACTGATTACATCGGTAAGCAGAGTAGGGCAGATTGTAGCTATCAATACCCTGGTAGTCACTAACGAGTTTAAACAGATCACTGACCCAAAAAAGATGGCCTGTCATTGCGGAGTAGCCCCTTTCCAATACGATTCAGGGAAAACGATTCGCAGCAGGGCCAGAGTGTCACACAGGGCAGACAAGTCGATGAAAGTACTACTACACTTGGCGGCTATGTCAGCCATCTCTGGTAAAGGAGAATTAAGAGATTATTACCTAAGAAAAGTAGAGGAAGGCAAGAATAAAATGGCTGTACTTAATGCTGTAAGAAACAAAATCATCCACCGAGTATTTGCTTGTGTAAGAGAAAATAGGAAATATGAAAAAATTTATAAGCATGCCCTTGTTTAATCCTTAGAAATCGTAAGGAGAAAACTTATTGGTATGTCCTAGATATCTAAGGGTGTCGAATTGCGGATCGGCACGGAAGCGCTCTCGAATAAACTCGGCGTACAGTCCGCTGGTTGTATACCCTACGACGGTTTCAACGGCGAAGCGCTTTAGGAAATAGACCTTCAAAGTGAGACCCACTGGATCTCCTACTTTCGCGCCAATCCCCATTTTGGCCTTGATTTTCCTTACTACAGGACAGGCATACTTTTCCACACGTTTAATTGCAGACTTCTTTGATACGCCCTTGTATTGGGCAGACGCTTCGAGGCCTGTCAGCAACAACAAAAGAGCCGTTATGCTTGTCCTGAGGTGGTGCATCTAGGGAAATCCCAAATCTAGGATAAATGTAAGATAGGGTAAAAATATTAATAAAAACGTTCCCTAATTATTCGAAAACGTAATTATTTAGAACGACCGAAAACATTACTTTTGTGTAAAAAACGGGCGATTAATCACCGGAAAAGCGCGTTAATTTCAAGCATTGATCAACTGGAATTCCGGGTGGGATTGAGTCTAGGAGATTGGCGCAACTCGGGGTGCCCCCTCATAGTACGGGAACTGAACTAAGGCTTAAATCATATTCGTAAAATTTTTGGTGGAGTGGATTTAAATTACCTCCCTGTACTGCATTTTATGAAGGTGAGAATAGTATCCATTTAGGGCGAGCAAGGTTTCATGAGTACCCTGTTCCACGATCTCACCTTTGTCGACAACCACTATATTGTCCGCCCTTTGAATAGTGGACAGGCGGTGCGCAATGACGATGGAAGTTCTTCCAGCCATGAGCCTGGCAATGGCCTGCTGAATAAGCTCTTCTGTCTCAGAATCAATCGCCGACGTTGCTTCGTCAAGGACCAGGATCCTCGGATCGTATACCATGGCCCTTACAAAGGATATCAACTGGCGCTGACCAACAGACAAGGTGGCTCCTCGTTCCATCACGTTGTAATCCATTCCCCCAGGCAATCTTTCAATGAATTTCCGAGCCCCAACCATATCGGCAGCATCGGCAACTTTGTCTTTCTCGATTTGCCTATTGCCTAAAGCTATATTCGCACTAATTGAATCAGAGAATAGGAATACGTCCTGCAGCACTACTCCAATATTCCTGCGCAAGCTGGCCAAATCATATTCACAGATATCAACTTCATCGATCTTTATCAAACCTTTGTTAATATCATAGAACCGATTTAGAAGGTTGATAATGGACGACTTACCCGCCCCCGTTGCTCCTACCAAGGCAAGAGACTCCCCCGGTTTTACTTCAAACGATATGTCCCTAAGAACATAGTTTTCTTCACTATAAGCGAACCAAACCCGTTCAAAAGAAACTGATCCTTCGATCTGTTTTGGAGAGAAGTTCCCGTTGTCTGGGATCATGTCGGTGCTGTCCAAGAGTTTCAATATCCTGGAACTGCTAACGATGCCCATCTGCAAGGTGTTAAATCGGTCAGCGATCATTCTGATAGGCCTAAAGAACATTTGGACGTAGATAATAAAGGAAACCAATACCCCAAATTGCAATTCATGGGCAACCACGCCTTGGGCACCATACCAGACGATAAGTCCAATTCCTATGGCTCCGATCACTTCAGCCACGGGGTAGTATACGGAGTAATACATAACTGATTGGATGTTGGCTCGCCTATGATCGCGATTTAAATCCTTGAATTTGTGGAGCTCCGTTTGTTCGGAATTAAAGATCTGAACAATGCTCATTCCGGTAATATGCTCCTGAACGAAAGAATTTAGGTTGGCCACTGCAGTTCTTACCCGGTTAAAGGCGCCCTTGATCTTTTCTTTGAACACATAGGTGCTCAGGACCAGAAAAGGAAGGGTAGACAGGCTAATCAGGGTTAACCTCCAATCGATATAGAACATGAAGGCGAGGATAAAAACCAATTGCAGAAGGTCACCAATCATTGCCGCAAGGCCCTCACTGAAAACGTTAGACAATGTCTCGATGTCAGAAATATTCCGGGTGACTAGTTTGCCAATTGGTGTATTGTCAAAAAAACGTAATCTCAGTTTAAGCAAGTGCTCGTAAAGCTTAACCCGTATGTCCTTAATTATGCTTTGACCCAGCCAGCCCGAAAGGTAGGTATGGAAATATTGGACCAAGCCCTGAATGACCAGAAGTCCAACCAGCAAAGTGGTCATCTGGACCAAGCCCTGGTAATCTCCCATCGACACGTGATTGTCAATAGTCAGTTGGATCAAATAGGGCCGCACCGGTGCCAGGATCGCTAACAATAAGGTTAAGAAGACCAGGAAATTAAACCGGCGTAAATAGGGGTTTGCATAAACAAAGAGCCTTCTGAGAATCCTCAGATCGACAATATTTCCGCTGAGTTCAAATCCCTTATCCATGAGATCCCAATATCAGTAAGTTCTTTGGATAAATCACCCGGCACAGATATAGCCCATGAGCGGGGACTGACATGCCTGCCAGCGATCGGTCCTGGCTTGCCATAATTTTCTTAAGATCAGAAACTGTCATCCGGTTTTGTCCTATGTCCAGCAAAGTTCCCACGATAGTTCGAACCATGCCTCGTAAGAATCGATCGGCGTGAATGTGGAAAGTAGCTCTGGTTCCATGAATTTCCCAGTAGGCCTTATTGATATTGCAAATGAAATGCTCGACGTCGGTTTTCACCCGGCTAAAGGATTCGAAACTCCTTTTACCTTCCAGCATCTTAGAGGCACGATCCAATTTGGTCCGGTCCAGGGATGGCCGAAATAAGTAAAAAAGATCCGGACCTAACGGACATTTAACATGCGTTATCCGGTATTCGTACTTTCGTTCGATCGCATCAAACCGGGCGTGGCTATCATCAGCAACCTGGTAGATATTCCGGATGCTGATATCCTCCGGCAACATTTTATTGAGCTTATATTGAAGGTCATCCTGAATCACGCTTTGGATGATGTCCAGATGAAAAAACTGCTGTTCCGCGTGGACGCCTTTGTCGGTTCTTCCACTGCCAATAGTGTGCACTTCTTCCCCTAGAATTTTTGTGAGCGAATTGTTAATGATCTGTTGTACCCCTACCGCGTTCTTTTGGACCTGCCAGCCGTGGTAAGCCGTGCCCCGGTAGCTCGCTTCAAAGAAATATCTCAAAGCAACACAATTGATTAAATGAAAAGTGAATTTAAGAAAAGAAGGAGTAAAAAAATCCCAAGCCGGGGCTTGGGATTAGGCATTCAGATCATTTTTCAACTCTTTTTGAGCCGGTTCTTTGCTGTAGGTTGGACAATACTTGGTTCCCGAACAGGAGGATATTGCCATTATAATCACAGCAAGTACCAGGGTAAGAGTCTTCTTCATAAACATAGTAAACAGTCCTTGAATCTAACTCCAATGCATATTAGCATCCAGATAAGTTTGGATCATATGTTACATAACGGGGATACTGGCGAATTGTTATTTGCACCGCCATTCAATCTGGATTTCCTAGATCCAGCAATTGTTCTGCCGCCGGGAAAAGTTTATCGACCAATTTTCGCTCGGGGTCTGAAAACCACGAATTCGCATTGTGAGAGGAGTTGAGGACCCAATTGTGGACAGGATGAGAAAATGCTTCGACGAGAATACCATCAGCTCCCCCCATAGCTATGAGTACAGAGTATATAGGCGGACCCAAGGCTGACCTGCTTATATCATCAACAAAGTCGGTTCCGGACAAAAACCTTACACTGTTGATGAAGGTCTGGGTCGAAGCTGAGTCAGATTGGACGCCCTCAATGACCCATGGACCCGCCACTGATTTGGTCATCGTGAACGAGCTATCCTCAGGGTAATCAAAGCTAAACTGATTTACTGAATCCTTAACCAATCTCAACAACTCTTTGAATCGATAACTGCTGGGTTCAGATCCGAAAGAGATGCCCATAAAATCAGCAGCAGCATAAACTTCGCTGTCAGCAGATAGCCTGACATAGGTATAGAAGCTTCTTTGGCCTTGAACTCCGAATCGGCCGATGACCAAGTCCAGAGCCTCTTTATTATCTTCGAAAATTTGCACTCTCGTACCGGCGGTGTCCACTTGATATTCGGCCCATTTTTCTTTCTGATTGGCAACCAATCTGGATGGCTTGATAGTCTGAAGAGTGGACAAAGAATTCTTTACGCTGGATTTCACAGCGGGAACAACCTTGTTTTCCGATAGCTTTATTTCCCATCCGTTCCCCGATCGACTAATCTCGAACGGGTCACCGGTTCCTTTTGCGATGATCACCTTTGTTACCTGGAGGGTATCGATTTCAACCAGGGTTTCTCTAAATGAAGAACTGCGGCTTTGGTTACCCGTGAACTCCAAAGCCAGAAAAATCAACACAAGTACTGCAAGGATTCCCAATAAATGAATCGTCGAAAGCCTTTTGATCATGGGCACTGAATTTTCTTACAATTAGCTAATACTCTCCCTTGAGCCATTTCTGCCTTTTCCTTTGATTTCCTTGACGCCTTACAACACCATAGATCAAAATGAAAATTATTGGCATGAGAACATTTCCATACTTGATCAGGTTTCTGGTATTGTCCTCAACAGGATCCAGGGGCCTGGAGGTTACTCCCTTCGTTCTCAGATCGATTAATCCAGTATCATCAGCCAACCAGTCAATGGAGTTAGATGCGAAATTTACATTGTCTTGACTTACTTGCTGTTGTTGCTCCGCTTCTCCGTTGACGGCGAATCGTCCGTTCGAAACAATCACCATTCGGGAATTAGTCTCCCCTGATATTGGCCCATCAAGCGAAACAGCGACTATCTGGCCTGGATCACGAAAATCCGATTCTCCCCATTCTTTATTAATGTCCACATAGGCTGGTGCATTCACTAATCCGGATTGTTCCGAGCTTAGTGCCAGGGGCTGTACTTCCACAGCCGAATCAATGTTGTTCATAGTCAACGCCGCTGTGAAGGGTAAACCCAGTGTTTCAATCCCCTGGACGGCGGGATGGTCGGTAAACCTGGAAATCATTGGGAAGAACGGAAATTGGACCTGCGTATTAAAGACAAACGGGCCTTGTTGCTGCCGCACCCCCACTGACCCACAGCTGACATCCACTACGAATTGGTCCCTAAATTCTACACCTTTATTAGCCAGCCATTCCTTCATCCCAATTTGGGGGCCTGTTCCAAGGTAGCCAGTACTCAAATCTCCACTCAGATTATTATAGGCCACAAATATGTTACCTCCAGCCTCCAGAAATCGATCAAGCTTCTCAAAATGTTCTATGGCTATAGTATCAGTGGGATCCATTATCGCCAGAGCCCGGTATATCAGCGGAATGTCCTGGTCCTCTGTTATGGAATAAGGCTCGACATCATACAGTACCGTCAACTGGGACAGCAACTGCGGCATGGCCGGAAGAGCCGGTTCACCATGATCTTGTAGAAATCCAATTTTTGGCTTGTCTGAAATAGATAATTTCTTGATAGCAGTGGTTAGTGAATACTCCATTGCAGAACCGGGCTGAACCACGGGAATCACTTCCTTCTCATCTCCTATCTGCATCACAGCGCCCATATAAGCCCTCATTTGCTTCACCTGATCTCGCTCGGTCACATTGATCATTAATGGACCGATCCCTTGTTGCTGTGCTTGCGCTTCGGTTGCGTCACTTTCGTTGGGATTTAAGAACTGGTACACTATGTTGTTTTGTGATCGGTCCTCGTACTCGGTCAAAAGATCTTCGAAGTCTCTCCTGTTCGTCATCAACTGGGGTGGTAAATCCTCCGAGAAGTAGGCTGTTATAGTAATTACATTGTCCAGATCAGTTAGAATATCCTTGGTCGCCGTGCTTAAAGTGTACCGTTGGTCCGCGGTAAAATCCAGCCTGAAATAAAGACGATTGGAAATCAGGTTTACCACTACGGCGATGCCCAGTATGATGATTAATTGACTGTAAATCTTAGTTTTCTTCATATTTGATTAAGATTGCCAGTTACGTCTGTTCATCATAGTTTTCGACAGGGTAAGCCCCAGGAAAATAATGGATAAGTAAAAGATCAAGTCCCTGCTGTCCACTACACCGCGGGCCAGGGATCGATAGTGATTTTGAATGCTCAAGTAGCTAAGAACGCTCCCTACCACTCCCGTGAACCCCGCCGCTACAATATCAAAAATCAGCTGAAAGAAAATCCCTACGAAAAGCGCCACCAGGTAGGCGATGATCTGGTTATTGGTCGTGCTGCTAGCGAATAATCCTATACTGATGTAAGCGGCGCTTACCAAAAGTAAACCAAAATATCCTCCAATGACTGCACCGTGATCAACTGAGCCCAATATATGGACGGTCAGGTAATAAGGGAGAGTGCAGACCAATGCTACGGCTATCAAGAGCAGAGAAGCCAGGAATTTGCCTCCTACAATGTTCCAGTCTGAAACCGGTTTGGTGCTCAAAAGTTCAATGGTTCCAGACCGGGTCTCTTCAGCCAAGGTTCTCATAGTAATTGCCGGAATGAAGAAAAACAGAGTCCAGAAACCGATAGAAAAGAATACCTGTAAATCGGCCTGGTTTATAAGAAAAACATTACTGCCAAACAACCAAGTGAAAAACCCGCTCAATCCCAGGAACACGATGATCAAAACATAGGCGATAAGGGAGTCAAAATATGACCCCAACTCCCTTTTAGCAATTACCCAAGTGCTTTTCATTGTTGACGACTTTAGTTGGTAAGTTTCCTGAAGATATCCTCTAGGCTGGTTTCATTCCCAACCATTTCCAGAAGGTACCATTTGTTCTGAACGCAAAGGTCAAACACTGCCTTTCGAGAGGAGCTATCGGGTTTACTTTGGATTGTGTAAAAGCCTTCTTTACCCTCAACTGGCTTCACAGTCTCAACAGTGGCCAACCCGAGCAGATCCTTTTCAACTGGACTCCCTTCGCCAGCTTCGACCTGGACGGTTAGTATTTCCCTGCCACTTGCCTGTTGCCTTAGATTCATGGCGGTGCCATCAGCCACAATTTTACCGCGGTTTATGATCAAGATCCTATCGCAGGTAGCCTCAACCTCTGAAAGAATATGCGAGCTGAGGATAACGGTCTTTTCGCGACCTAATTTTTTGATCAATTTTCTTATCTCAATGATTTGGTTGGGATCAAGCCCGGAGGTAGGTTCATCCAAAACCAGGATCTCAGGATCATGAATCATTGCCTGAGCCAGGCCGACCCTTTGCCGGAAACCTTTGCTTAGTTCCATGATCTTCTTCGACTTTTCTCTTTCAAGCCCGCAAACGTCGATCATCCGGGCGATTCGGTCTGAGATTTCCCCACCCGGGACCCCTTGAATCTCAGCACAAAATCGCAGGTAATCAATTAAGGCCATCTCGGCGTATAAGGGGTTATTTTCAGGCAGGTAGCCAATTCGCTTCTTGAACTCTCCGGGATCACGGTCAACGGTAAAGTCCTGGAGTCTTATGGTCCCGCTTTGAGCGGCCAAAAAGCAGGTGATCATTTTCATCGTGGTACTTTTCCCCGCACCATTAGGACCCAGGAAACCTACTACCTCCCCGGTGTTAATCGTAAAAGAAATATTGTTGACTGCCTTTTCGGAGCCGTAGGACTTGGTTAGATTTTCTACCTCAATCGCCATCTGGGGACATTGATGATTTTTCGGACGCAATGTTAATAAGGCTGGCAAAAATTAGCAAGTCTCTCTTTTGCTAAATCGTTAAAAATTGTTAAAAAAGAAGTTGCATCAAAACTAGAATTGGCATGATATTCACCAATTCTAGCTTTGAAAATTGATAGCGTCTTGGGTGGAATCTGCAGAAGCTTGCTATTGAATCACAATTAGGTGATCAAGGAATTCCCCTAAAATCTACCTCCGGGCTAGAGCTCTTGAGGATTTCACTAAGTTGATGAATTCCATTCTATAGCCGTTAGTGTCATTTCCTCTAGCTTGCCACGACCAGCTGATGACATCCTGGAAAGTTGCATCTCCCTTGTGATCTGAATCTCGGAGGAGCATACCAAAAGAGGCTACGGCGGCCGAAAACCGGAAATCCTCACTGGTCTGCCCCCACGCCGTGACTACATTCGGTACTACCCTTTGGACCAGCCGGCTACGATCCCGGTTTGGATTTTTGTAGCGGAACTTAATCGTGGTCAACTCACGATTTGTTCCTCCAGAATTAGACGGCTCCTGCTGATACTTGAGTGCATCCACGGTCCCAAGCCTGTCTGTACTTACTCCTACCGGAATGATTTCATAAAGGGCGGTCACGGTGTGACCAGCACCCAATTCCCCAGCATCCTTGCGATCATCATTGAAATCTTCGTGATTTAAAATACGGTTTTCATAACCGATCAACCGGTATCCCTGAACAACCTCAGGGTTGAATTCTATCTGAATTTTTACATCCTTGGCGATAGTGAACAAATTAGCTCGCATTTCTTTCACGAATACCTTCCGCGCCTCTTGAATGTTATCAATATAAAAGTAATTGCCATTGCCTGCATTACTGATTTGTTCCATGCGTCCATCTTTGTAATTCCCCATCCCAAAGCCGGTTATGGTAAGATACACTCCCTTTTTTCGCTTTTCCTCTATGAGTCGAACCATTTCGGAGGTAGAAGACACTCCCACGTTAAAATCTCCATCAGTAGCTAGGATAACCCTATTATTGCCCCCCTCAATTAGATTCTCTATCGCCACCCTATAAGCCAGTTCGATACCGGCGCCCCCTGCGGTAGATCCTCCTGCCTCCAAATTCTCCAAAGCAGTCATTATCTGGGTTTTACTGTTTGCCCCACATGATGGTAATACGAGCCCTGCCGCACCCGCATAAGCAACAATGGCCACCCGGTCTCTGGATCCTAGCTCCTTAATCAAAAGATTCAATGATGATTTCAGTAACGGAAGCTTATTGGGAGCTGACATTGACCCGGATACATCGATTAAGAATACCAGGTTGCTCGGTTTCAGGCTTTCGTAATCCAGCTTCCTACCTTGTAAGCCGATGTGCAAGAGTTTATGTATAGGGTTCCAGGGAGTACTGGAGTATTCAGTGGTAATTGAAAAGGGATCATCACCAGCAGGTTGAGGATAGTCGTAGTTGAAGTAATTGACCATTTCTTCAATCCTCACGGCGTCTTTGGGCGGCAGCTGTCCAATGTTTAGCATCCGTCGGACGTTGCTATAGGAAGCGGCATCGACATCGATCGAGAAGGTTGACAAGGGTTCACCCCTGGCGCTGTGAAAGATGTTTTCAGAAATATGGTCATACTCCTCAGTATTGTGATAAACGGAGTAATAATCAAAGGCGTCAGCGGCGACGCTCATTTCCATGGCCGGCGCGCCATTGCCAGCGGACCGCTTTTCAGATTTTGTTCCAGGAGAGAACCTCAGATCGGAAATTTCTTCCTCGACCTCTATTAATTCATTGACTGGACTCAGGCCTACGTTCATTTGATTCCTATGACCAACTTCCATTCGATAAGTTTCAAATCCTGGCAAGCTGAATATAAGTATGGCGCTATTTCCAGGAACCATAATCTCAAAACCGCCGGTCCTATCCGACCTAACCTGATCTTTGGTTCCTTCAACCCCAATAAGCACCGCCTCAAGGGGGTTTCCGGTTTGCAGAGAAAAGACCGTTCCAGATATTTTCCTGTCCAACCCCTGGGGCTGGTCGAGAGCCGCTAAGAACAGCAAGCACAGGAATAACCAAAATGTTTTCATAATAATTGCGTTTAAAGTATGGATGCGGAAGTAAGAGCGATTCCATAAGTCAGGAGAGATTTTTATTTTTACCGTGATGACATTTCTTAAGACCAACCGCAGTTCTCCGCTGGATGATCAGCTCCTTATCCGGAAATTCAAGGACACTGGTGACCATGACCATCTAACCACACTATTTGAGAGGTATCTTCATTTGATCTACGGAGTATGCTTAAAATACCTGAAGGATGAGGACGACAGCCAGGACGCTACTATGCAGATCTATGAGAAACTTAACGAGGCGCTAAGGAGAGACGAAATTGAACATTTCGGTAGTTGGCTACACGTTACGGTTAAGAACCATTGTCTAATGTGGTTACGGGCCAAAAAATCCCGGGAGAAAAGAGATCAGGATTTCGGATCCGATGTGGAAATATCATATTCCTTGCATCATAATAATGAAATGGACTTTGATGCGAGTTTAAGTTCTTTGGAAAAAGCGATTGCTAAATTACCTTTGGAACAAAAAACCTGTATTGACCTATTTTACCTAAATCAGAAATGCTATCAGGAAATTGCCCGAGTCACTGGCTACGATCTAAAGAAGGTGAAAAGCTTCCTTCAAAATGGGCGACGTAATTTGAAGATAATCCTGACCCAAGAAGATGACGAGAGAACATAACATATTAATCTGGGACAATGGACACCTGACCGTCCAAAGTATCGAGAGTTATAACAATAACGAGCTATCTCACCTGGATATGCACAAAGCTGAACGTCATATCTTAAACTGTGATCTATGCGCCGACGCGTTGGAAGGATATGGCCAAAAGACAGGAAATCCCAAGGTGAGGAAAAATTTAGAGTTCCTACGGCATCAGATCCGTCAAGAACCTGAGGGTCCCCAAAAATCAGGTTCGGTATTTAGAACTTTAGCAATTGCAGCTTCACTCGCCATAATCCTTGGAGCCAGATTTTACTTTTTCGGCAGTTCAATTCTCTGGCCACCGGAAGAGCCCCAAATTGCCATGAAGCGAAAAGAGGACAAGGCGAAAGCTCCCCCGGAGTTGCCCATTGTAGAGGCCTCAGACCTGGCTGAAGACGATCTAAGTAATGAGCAAACCCCGGCCGGGACAGATTCTCGTACTTTAGAAAATCCAGCGGCTCGAGTGCCAAATGCGATTCAATCCCAGGTTGCTAATCAGTCGCTGGCATCACCGGCTGGCGATGGCTCATCAGGGCCGGCCTTGGATCAAAACCAGGCACTCGCTGCAAATGAAGTCCAGCAGGCCAATGCGCTCGACGCCGAGCTCGAATCGGATGAGTCGGTGGTGGAGTTTTCTGGAGAGCCGGATCTGGAATTGAAAGAGGAAATTATGAGTGAAGCAAAACCAACCACAGAAGAGGATTTGGAAGAAGCCAAAAACGTAATAAACGAAAGGGCAAAATCCTCAGATGTCGAAGGCGGGCCTGAGCTGGCTATCTCTACTCGACTTACTTCCGGTGCCAAGTTAGGCGGTTCCATAATGGACTCAGATCCAGAACCTGAAATTGGTTTTGATCAATACCGGGTCTATTTGCTAGAGAATCTCCAATATCCGGATGAAGCACGCCTCAATAACATTTCGGGAGTTGTTAAAATCGAATTCGCCCTTAAACCCGGCAGCTTGTACTCTAAATTCCGGATTGTTGAAGGACTCGGCTACGGATGTGACGAAGAAGCTGAGCGCTTAATTAAGGATGGACCCAATTGGAAACCAGCCATACGCAAAGGCTTGGCCATTAAAGAAGAGGTGGTCGTGGAAATTAAATTTGAGCCTTAAATAGCCGGAGTTCTAGGACCTAATATCCTTTTCTACTTCAACTGGTTGATCACCGGAACCTTTGCTATAGGTAGGACAGTATTTAGTACCCTTGCAGGAAGAAACGAGTATCAGCAAAAAGACGATTCCGATAGCTGCTATCCTTTTCATTACACTATTTTAGAGATAAAGTCTAAATATAGCAACAAACCTCTTAAAATATTTCATCAAAATCAGAAATAATTTACATGAATGGACCTCGTTAGTGCATTGATAATCCTGATCGCGGGTTTTATTTCTGGATTTATGAATACAGTGGCGGGGGGAGGCTCCCTACTCACTTTGCCGATTCTAATCTTTTTGGGGTTGCCTTCATCAATAGCCAACGCAACCAATCGGGTTGCGATATTTACCCAAAATATATTTGCAGTAAGCGGGTTCAGGAGTAAGGGCCTGTTCCATTGGCCGTATAGCCTGTGGCTCGGTTCCTCGGCTCTCCTCGGAGCCATTTTGGGGGCAAAAATAGCCGTTGATATCAGCGGCCATCTCTTCAACCGGATCCTCGCTGCTATGATGATCGCGGTGGTTCTATGGATGGTATTCAATCCATCTAAACCCAGTAAAGGCGACAATGAAAAGATCAGCAAAAAACAATACATAATTGGATCACTGGTTTTCTTCCTGATCGGCATTTACGGCGGCTTTATCCAAGCTGGTGTCGGTTTCATAATTATGGCAGCCCTGACCAATATCAATGGCTTCAGTTTGGTAAAAACCAATAGTATTAAAGTATTCGTCGTGCTGATCTATACGTCTGCGGCGCTTCTGGTTTTTGTCTATGAGGATCAAATAAATTGGGTGTATGGCCTTACTCTGGCCGTGGGCCATGCTTGCGGGGGTTGGTTCGCCAGCCGGTGGTCCGTAAAGAAGGGTGACAGATGGATCAAGGGGATTCTGATAATTACTGTGTTCGCCTTTTCGATCAAGCTCTGGTTTTTCTAATATGGTACCTTCGAGTCTAGGGATTACAGAAAAGGCCTATCTTTAAGTATGGAAATTGGCCTGGTGGTTACAGGGTTTTTGATCGGAGCCGCGACCTTCTGGTTTATCTCAAAATTCAAATTTCAAGGGGATAGAAGGTCATTCATACAGCTGGAAACGGCAAGGAAATCCTTAGAAGTGGAGTTGCGCCTCGAAAGAGAAAAAAATGTTCTGCTAGTGGCCAAGATTTCAGCCCTGGAAGCCGATTATAAGAACCTGGACCAAAAAATGAAGGACCAGCTGGATAACCTTGAAACGCTACAAGACCGCTTTACCAACCAGTTCCAAGTACTCGCCAACAACATTTTCGAAGAAAAGAGCCGGAAATTCACTAATCAAAATCGCAATAATCTCAGTGAGATCCTGGATCCGCTCAAAGAGAAAATAAAGGAGTTTGAAAAAAAGGTGGACCAGTCCAACAAGGACAGCCTGCAATGGAACAGTGCCCTTCGGCAACAGATTAGCAGTCTGCAACAACTCAACTTGCAGATGTCGAAAGATGCTGAGAATCTCGTCAAGGCCTTGAAAGGCGATTCCAAGACTCAAGGCGATTGGGGTGAGATTAGGCTTGAGATGGTATTGGAAAAGGCTGGACTGGAAAAGGACATCCACTTTACCGCGCAGGGAGGTATTCGGGATGAGTCAGGAAAGCTCCGAAGACCAGATTTTCTCATCAATCTCCCCGATAATAAGCATATGATAATTGACTCCAAAGTTTCATTGCTGGCCTATGAGCGTTTTTCCAGTTCACACGATGAAGCAGAGCGCAATCGATTCTTGAAGCAACACCTGCACGCGGTCCGAGAAAAGATAAAAGACTTAAGTTCCAAGAATTATCAGAATTCGTACGGCATCAACTCCCCTGATTATGTCCTAATGTATTTTCCAATTGAACCGGCGTTCAATGCTGCGGTGCAGGCCGATCCGAAAATATTCTTTGAGGCTCTCGATAGAAATATCGTACTGGTAACCACCACAACTCTCCTGGCCACCATGAGGACCGTGTCCTTTATTTGGAAACAGGATGACCAGAAGAAGTACGTTTTGGAGATTGCCCGGGAAAGTGGGGCTCTTTATGACAAGTTTGTAGGGTTCACCAATGATCTACTGGATTTGGGAAACCGGCTTAAAGCAGTACAAAATAGCTACGAGTTTGCCATGAACAAACTATCTACGGGTACTGGAAATCTTATCAAAAGGGCGGAAAAGATCAAGAAACTGGGGGCCAAAACTACGAAAACTATTGAGCAGAAACTCATTGAGAAAGCCGAGGAGTAATTTAACCATTTGATTTGAAGGTGGTAGTTAACATTATTTTTGGGGGACTTCTCCTTTACGGCGGCGTTGTTGCTCTCTTGTATTTTTTTCAAGAACGAATTCTGTTTCATCCGCAGTCACTAGATCGTGATTATCATTTTGATTTCGGAACCGGGTCTGGTTTTGAGGAGATTTTTATCACCGCCCCGGATAAATCACGCCTGCACGCGTTATTGTTTAGCCAAACGGATCCGCTGGGCATCATTCTTTACTTTCACGGTAATGCCGGAAGCCTGGCGGGGTGGGGCTGGGTGTCGAACGACTTGTTGCCATATGGCTATGAGATTCTAATACCCGACTTTCGAGGATACGGAAAGAGTTCCGGAAAATTGAGTGAGGCCAAACTCTTTTCTGACGCCCAATTGTGGTATGAATTGTGCCAGTCCCGTTTCCCGGAAGAAAAAATTTTGATTTATGGAAGATCACTTGGAACAGGCATGGCTACTCAAATCGCATCCCTTAACAGACCCAACCGGCTATTGTTGGAGAACCCTTTCTACAACATGGCTGAGTTAGCAAAAAAACATTTCCCCGGTTTCCCTCATCACCAGCTTTTAAGATATCCATTCAGAAACGACCGATATATACAGGAGATACAATGTCCCATATTCGTTGTTCATGGCACCGCCGATGAAGTAGTGCCCTATGAATCCGGTAAGCGGCTAGTCACTTCAAGAGATCAAGATGTCAGATTCTGGACAATCAATGGCGGTGGCCACAACAATCTCAGCACCTATCCCGATTACTACAGATTCCTGAAAGAGGCGCTCAACAACCCGATAGAAACGGGGGAGATTGAGGCATATTGACTACCTTTGTACCACTTGTATATCAGTTGGATGAAAACAGGCGAAATCACTCCTGGGAATAAACTTAAGAAGATCATCATTGTCGGCGATCGCATCTTGATCAAACCCAAGAAGCTCTCGGAGAAGACTACCAGTGGACTGTATTTACCTCCGGGAGTACAGGAAAAGGAAAAGATTCAAAGTGGCTACGTAATGAAAACTGGCCCTGGTTATCCGATTCCGATACCGGCCGAAGAAGATGAGGTCTGGAAGGATCAGGAAGACCAGATCAAATATATTCCACTTCAAGCCAAATTGGGAGATCTGGCCATCTTTCTCCAAAAGGGAGCCCTGGAATTGATGTATGAAAACGAAAAGTACTTCATCGTACCGCAGGCTTCGATTTTGATGCTGGAAAGAGAAGAGGATATTGATTGACTATCCTTTCAGCAGCTCTGCTGCCTGCTTGGCAAAGTAAGTCAGGATCACGTCAGCACCCGCCCTTCGAATACTTAGCAAACACTCCATCATCGCTGATTGGCGGTCGAGCCATCCATTTTGGGCTGCTGCACTTATCATAGCATATTCGCCACTAACATTGTAAGCCGCGATCGGCAAAGCAAAACTGCCTTTGAAATCGCGAATCACATCCAGATAAGACATCGCGGGTTTAACCATTAAGAAATCGGCACCCTCCTCTATGTCAAGACGGGCCTCAACTAGTGCCTCCTTTCTATTGGCCGGGTTCATCTGATAAGTCTTTTTGTCGCCTGATTTAGGTGCGGAATCCAGAGCATCCTGAAACGGTCCATAAAAGGCACTCGCGTATTTGGCTGTGTAGGACATGATGGACACTTCAGAGTGACCTTCACTGTCCAGGGCCTCACGGATTCTACCTACCCGCCCATCCATCATATCTGAAGGTCCAATAATATCGGATCCAGCCTGAGCCTGAACCACGGCCATCTTAGCAAGGATCTCCAGGGTCTCGTCATTCGAGATTTTGCCGTCCACAACCAGACCATCATGCCCGTCTGAACTATAAGGGTCCATGGCAACATCGGTCACGAGACATGTCTCCGGAAATTTAGATTTGATGGCGTGAATGGCCGTTGGAAACAAACCATCTGGATTGTGGCCTTCCATTGCCTGGGGGTCCTTTTTCTGCTCTGCAATGGCCGGAAATGGGGCAAAGGCAGCTATTCCCAACTCTAGACAAGCCTCAATTTCGGGCAGCACCCGATCGACTGAGTATCTGAAAATTCCCGGTATTGATGGAACCTCGGACTTAACATTAGTGCCTTCCGCCAGGAAAAGGGGGAAAACAAAATGTTGAGTTGACAGCTCCGTTTCGGTGACCAAAGCTCGTATAACCTGGCTTTTGCGGTTGCGACGTGGTCTTTTGTGCATTACTTGACTTAATTCTGGGATTCAATTGGAATAACTAACAGTCACTGGATAACATTAAGGATTGGCCATCTCCGAGAGCCTCTAATTGACAGTTCAGGATCCATTTTTGTTTCCAAAAGCCCTTCGTTCAGTCGATCCGGGTACCATCAGTAATCCAGGAAGGTCCGTTCAATGATATCGCAACACTCATGAATCTGCTCTTCGGTAATCACCAAAGGAGGGGCAAAACGGATTATGTTGCCATGAGTAGGCTTAGCAAGGAGGCCATTGTCCTTAAGCGCGAGACACAAATGCCAGGCCGTTTCACTTTCAGGAGAATCGTTGATCACAATCGCATTTAGAAGACCCATGCCCCTTACGATTTGAACCAATTCTGACTTTTGGATCAGGTGGCGCATTCGCTTACGGAACACATCTCCCAATAATGCCGCGTTTTCGGTCAGCTTTTCATCCTTTACTACCTGCAGCGCCTCCATTGCCACGGCGCAGGCCAACGGATTGCCTCCGAAAGTGGATCCGTGCTCTCCGGGTCGGAGCAAGTCCATAACTTCATCGCACGCAAGTACCGCAGAAACCGGAAGAACTCCGCCCGAAATTGCTTTTCCAAGAACTAGAATATCCGGCTGAACCTCCTCGGCGTCGCAGGCCAGGCGATGCCCGGTTCGACCCACACCTGTCTGGACCTCATCCAGTATCAATAACACATTATGCTCCTGGCACAAATCCGAAACTTGGCGGAGGTAACCTTCTTTTGGTACGTTGACACCCGCCTCTCCCTGGATCGGTTCCACCCAAAAAGCAGCCACGTTGGGATTTCTCAATTGCTTATCCAAGGCTTCGACATCATCGAAAGGGATTACCTCGAACCCTGGCATAAAAGGTCCAAAGTCCCGGGTAGCCAACGGGTCGGTTGAGGCCGAAATAATAGTTGTGGTCCTACCATGGAAATTTTCTCTGGCAGCAATAATAACAGCGTGGTTTTCTGGAATTTCCTTAATCCTGTATCCCCACTTACGGGCCAACTTGATGGCTGTTTCGTTGCCCTCCGCGCCGGAATTCATGAGGAGAGCCCGATCAAAACCAAAATAATCGCAAAAGTACTTTTCGGTCAATCCCAGTTTATCGTTGTAAAAAGCCCTCGAGGTCAGGGTAAGTTGCTTAGCCTGCTCGATCAAAGCACTCACGATTCTGGGATGACAGTGGCCCTGATTTACCGCACTATATGCAGAGAGAAAATCGTAGTAACGGCGGCCTTCCAGATCCCACAAGTGCACGCCCTCCCCTTTTGAAAGAACAACGGGCAGCGGATGGTAGTTGTGGGCACCATAGTGGTTCTCCAGATCGATGGCCTCTTGACTAGATAGCAATTGGTCAATCATTCTACGCGTCGCTCAGTTACTCGTCAAACTTTCTAAGGGGGCAAAGTTAGAAATTTAAAGCCTTCCAGTTGCAAATATGGCCAATTATTAAAACAAAGAACCGGGACCCTGATTTGAAATTAAGTCAAATTTTATCATCTTTGCAGTCCGTTTTTAACAAGTGACCAGGAGTAATGGCAAGAGTTTGTGAAATAACCGGCAAGAGGCCTCAATCGGGCAACCACGTTTCGCATGCCCACAATAAGAATAAAAGGAAGTTCTACCCCAACCTGCAAAAGAAGAAATTCTTTATTCCTGAGGAGAACCGTTGGGTGACGATTAGGGTAGCAGCCTCCACTTTAAGGACCATCAACAAAAATGGCATCACCAACGTCCTAAAGGAATACAGAAAGAAAGGTATTTCATTGGTATTAGTATAGTAGATATTCAGCATGGCTAGGAAAGGAAACAGAGTTCAAGTTATCTTAGAATGCACCGAGCACAAGGATACCGGATTGCCCGGAACTTCGAGGTATATCACTACGAAGAATCGGCAAAACACCTCGGAGCGACTTGAACTGAAAAAGTACAATCCAATTCTTAAGAAGTACACGCTCCACAAAGAAATTAAGTAATCATGGCTAAAAAGGTTGTTGCTACCCTGAAAAAGGCGGGAGGTCTGAATTTTACTAAAATTATAAAAGCCGTGAAATCTGAAAAGACCGGTGCCTATACGTTCAAGGAACAGATTGTATCCTCGGAACTTGTGAAAGAGGTTCTGGCCAAGGACTAAACTGCAACGGAATCCTATCTTATCGGTCCCTAATTGAAAGGGACTTTTTTGTTCTCGAATCTAATTTGATCATTATGGCTGTTTTCGGATTATTCTCCAAGGAAAAAAAGGAATCCTTGGACAAAGGTCTGGAAAAGACCAAAAAGAGTTTTTTCTCCAAATTAGGTAAGGCGGTCGTTGGCAAATCCAAGGTGGATGAGGAAGTGCTGGACAAACTAGAGGAAGTGCTTATCACCTCTGACGTCGGTGTCGAAACGACCATCAAAATAATCGAACGCCTTGAAGAGCGAGTAGCAATGGATAAATACATCGGTGTTTCCGAATTGGACGCACTTATTAAGGAGGAGATAGCCCAACTGCTTACCGATGACCGTACCACGGACGAAGCTGTGGTTTTGATTCCGGCGGGCGTAAAACCTTTTGTGATTATGGTGGTCGGGGTCAATGGAGTAGGCAAAACTACTACCATAGGAAAATTGGCTTATCACTACTCGCAATCAGGTAAAAAGGTGATTCTGGGGGCAGCCGATACATTTCGGGCTGCAGCGGTAGAACAGCTGATGTATTGGGGGGAACAGGTAAATGTACCAGTGGTCTCTCATGGTATGAATAAGGACCCCGGATCCGTGGCCTTTGATGCCGTCAAGCGAGCAAAGGAAGAAGGTGCAGATGTAGTGATCATTGACACAGCCGGTCGCTTGCACACCAAAGTGAATCTGATGAACGAGTTATCCAAAATCAAAAGGGTAATTCAAAAATTCATACCAGAGGCACCTCATGAAGTCTTGTTAGTCCTGGATGGAAGTACTGGTCAAAATGCCTCAGTCCAGGCTCAGGAGTTTGCCAAAGCCACTGAGGTCACCTCCTTTGCGATCACCAAACTAGACGGTACGGCTAAGGGCGGAATGGTGATTGGAGTATCTGACCAATTCAAGATACCCGTAAAATATATTGGGGTGGGCGAGAAGATGGAAGACCTGCAAGTCTTTAATCGCCACGAGTTCGTGGACTCCTTATTCAACCAGGAGGGTGTGAGGGACTAAAGTCCATAGTCCTTAGCCCGATCGTATATAACCTTGCCGTACTGATTCCATTCTTTGATGATAAAGGGCCTGAAATCCTCATCAAAGGGATCATTAGAATACTTTACCTGTCGTTTTCGCTTTCGTTTGAGCGAATAATACTCACTCCAAACTCCCACCTTAGCGTTAAATTTGTATTCGCCGGTAACCGCCACCTGGCCATTCGAGTGAAAATAATAATAGTAGCCCTCTCTTTCCCCGTATTCTACCGGTATCACTTCTTTTAACTTACTCTTGTCATCGCCATAATAGGTTACCCTGGATTCCAGGGGCCATCCTTTATAGTATTTCTCCTTATTCACCAGAATATCTTTCTTGCTTAACTGGATCCAACGTCCATGCTTGGTACCGATGTAGTAATTACCCTCCTCCAATACCTGGTCGCCCAGCATCCTCTTGTAGGGTCCATGTAGAATTACCCCATTTCTTTTGTCGAATTTACGCGACGTCGAGATTTGTCGTTTTTTGAAGTTGTACCAATGTATATCACGAACATAAAAATCGGGTTGATGGTACTCCTTTAAGTAGCGGAAGAATTCAATGATCACCTCATCACCCCGAACGATCTTGTTGTAGGCCTTTTTAGTCTTCATGCCGTAATACATGTTTTTTTTGGGCTTCCTTTTCTTCCGGGGCTCTTCTTCTTCTTCCTCTTCCTTCAGGTCAATCGTTAAGGGCGTGTCGTAGTCAATTTCAAGAGTGAAGGGTTCCTCCTGACCCATTGACGGATACATTATGATCAGAAGCGCCAGTATGGTGAGCAAATTTCTCATCAACGGATAGCGGTCTTTGAACTCTTAACGACCTTTGCCAATCTAAATTTCCAAAAAAAACTGAAAAAGAAAAAAACGATGCCCCAGTTAACGTAATCTGTCCCGGCACGGCGACAGATTAGCAGTGGCTACTATTTTGAAACCAACTTGACGCTTCTGGCAATGAAATCGGTCAGCTGCGCCCCGGAAAGCATGTTTTGAGATAATAAAGCCAAGTCGTAGGCCTGCTTAGCCAAGTTAGTTTGAGTCTTTTCGGTTTTGGCCTTCAGAATCTTGGCCGCCATGGTGTGATTCGCATTCAGGGCAACATTCAGTTGATCCGGAAGGTTACCCATCATGGCCATGCCTCCACCGGTGGCGGCCATATCCTTCATTCTTCGCATGAACTCTGGAAGGGTTATTGTAACGGGCATATCATCCGGAGCCATCGACTGAACAGTAACCGTTGCGGTCTCGTTGTTTATTGCTTTCTTGAAAATCTCTTCTAACTTTTGGGTTTCATCCACGGAAAGAACTGATTCCTGGCTTTCACCGGAGTCAATAAGTTTTTCGCTAGTATCGGAGTCTACCCGCTTTAGATTAATCTTTTCAAGTTTCTGCTCCAGGACGTTCACAAAATGGGAGTCCAATAGGCCGTCTAATTCCAGAACGTCGTAAGAACGCTTTGCAGCCAATTGAATGTAAGTGTCCTGTTTCCCCTTGTTGTTGGTGTAAAGGAATACTATATTCTTGTCCTTATCTGTCTGATTGCTTTTGACCTTTTTCTGGTATTCATCCAGAGTGAAATAATCCCCTGTGGTGTTCTTCAACAAGGCAAAATCTTTGGCCTTATCGTAAAACTTGTCTTCAGAGATCATTCCATACTTTACGAACAGTCCTATATCATCCCACTTTTTCTGATAAGATTCGCGCTCGTTCTTGAATAGTTCTCCCAATTTATCGGCCACTTTCTTAGTGATGTGGGCGTTGATCTTCTTTACATTGCTGTCGGATTGCAGAAAACTCCTGGAAACGTTCAAAGGGATATCAGGCGAATCGATCACTCCGTGTAAAAGCATCAGGAATTCCGGAACGACGTCTTTTACCTCATCGGTAATAAACACTTGCCTGGAGTAAAGTTGGATTTTGTTCTTCTGAAGCTCAAAGTCATTTTTGACTTTGGGGAAATAAAGAATGCCCGTGAGATTGAACGGATAATCTACGTTCAAATGGATCCAGAAGAGGGGATCTTCCGAGAACGGGTACAGTTCTTTGTAGAAGCTCATATAATCCTCATCCTTAAGATCAGAAGGAGCTTTGGTCCATAGAGGGGCGGGATTGTTAATGATGTTGTCAACATCGACCGTCTTGGTCTTTTCCTTACCATCCTTGTCTTTACCATCGGGAATTTGCTCCTGACGAGTGCCGAATTTGATTTCGACCGGCAAAAATTTGCAATATTTTTCAAGAATACCTTTCAACCGAAACTCATCCAGAAATTCCTTTGAATCCTCGTTAACATGTAGAATTACTTCGGTGCCTCTTTGCTTCTTTACCGCTTTATCAATCGTGAACTCCGTATTCCCATCACATTCCCAATGCGCAGCCTGCGCTTTGTCCCGGTAGGATCGCGAGTTAATCTCTACTTTATCGGCGACCATAAAAGAAGAATAGAATCCAAGTCCAAATTTTCCTATTATTTGGTTTTCCTTATCCTTAAACTTTTCCAGAAAATCTGAGGCTCCGGAAAAGGCTATCTGATTTATATACTTCTTGATCTCCTCGGCATCCATGCCGATGCCCTTGTCAGTAACCGTGATCGTCTTTAGCTTCTCATTAAAACGTACCTCAACAGTCAAGTCGCCAAGCTCTCCCTTGAAGTCTCCCAGAGAAACCAGCCCTTTCAATTTTTGGGTTGAATCGACGGCGTTTGATATTAGTTCCCTTAAGAAGATCTCATGATCTGAATAGAGAAACTTTTTGATGATGGGGAAGATGTTCTCGGTATGGATTGAAATAGTTCCTTTTTCTGTCATTTTTCTGTCCGAATTGGTTCTAATTGTCTGCTATCAGGTAGACAAAATCCAAGCCAATGCTGAAGCTGTGACAGTTTGTCAGGGGGTAACCTCGGTCAAAAGCGGCGCTAGGAATGGAAGGGCAAACTGACCCGGTAAGGATCTTAAGAGCCTCTGACTTATTGAATGCTTTCATCAAAGGACAACTCTAGGCTTTAAACTTCGCTGAACGTTCAGTTACCTAAGCCTGTCCACGGATCGTACCAGATTCTCATCCCTGCGGATAAACCGGTTTGCCAGGACATTGCAGATCAGTCCGACACAAGTTATGAACAGACCGGCGCCATAATCCCCCCGCGACTCCGGGGCGACGATCTTGTCAACTTGAAATGTCAAATACAGGGCGATCCCGAGCACGGTTGACATCAACAGGGAATTCAGGGCACCCATCTTTACCTGGGTCAGACGATTGTTAAATTGAAAGATCTCTATTAGAGCAACCGCCGCGGACACTATCGCAAATATTCCAATTAACAAGTAGGGGAAGGTCTCCACAATTTCCAACGAACCGTCGGACTTAACCTCCTGGCCGTATAAGGCGTAAACTTGGAACAGGGAGTCCTGAGCTGGATCCTGTTTTTGCCAAATTGGAAACAAAAGGCTCAGTACCATGCAGGATACCACCCCCAAAAGAAACAAAGATTGGACCCTTTGCAACATTTTCCTATAGGATTAACTTGCGGGCGGTAAAGCTAACAACAAAGCTACCCAAACAAAAGACGGGACTGCTGGTGGACGTTGGGTTTATGGAATGAGCAGCTTTTACATAGTGGATATCATTAGGACTCCAATTGGAAAATTTGGAGGCGTCCTGAGTTCCGGCCGGCCGGATGACCTGGCGGCGGGAACCTTTCGGAATTACGAAATCGCAATCCTGAAATCCCGTCATCTTCAATTGAAGACGTGATTCTTGGGACTACCAATCAGGCTTGGGAAGACAACCGAAATGTAGCCCGAATGGCCGCGCTGCTGGCAGGATTCCCGGTTGAAGTAGGCGGAGTAACCGTTAACCGGCTATGCGCGACGGGTCTCCAGGCCATTATGGATACTTCGGCTGGGGGAAGGGGAGGTTTTCGTGGCTGGTGGGTCGAAAGTATGAGCCGGGCTCCGTATGTGATGTCCAAACCGAAATCGGCCTTTAGCCGTGGGCCTTCAAACATTTGATTCCACGATTGGCTGGAGGTTTGTAAACCCCCAACTTGCCCTGAAGCATTATCCATTTTCCATGGGTGCAACTGCTGAGAATGTGGCTGCCAAATGGAAGATAACCCGGGAGGAACAGGATGAGTTTGCCCACAATTCTCAAACCAAATACAGCGAGGCTGCCAGGAATGGTAAATTCGAGGCGGAAGTCATCCCCGTGACTGTGTACCAAAGAAAGGGGGAGCGTTAGTCGTCCGGAAAGATGAACATCTCCGGCTTTCGAGCCTTGGAAAACTAGCCACACTCAACCCAGCCTTCAAGGAGAATGGCACCGTTACTGCCGGCAATTCCTCGGGTATCAATGATGGCGCAGCCGGCTGCCTGGTGGTGAGCGAACAGGCTCTCAAAGATTATAACCTCACCCCGCTGGTTAGAATAGTGTCGATAGCCATCGCTGGAGTGGATCCGGATTGCATGGGAATTGGATCGGGCCCGGCCGGCCAAAAAGCTCTCCAAAGGGCTGGGTTGACGGTGTCGGATTTGGATCTGGTGGAGCTTAACGAAGCATTTGCTACCAAGTCCATCGCATGTATCCGTGATCTGGAACTGGACCCAAGCATCGTGAATGTGAACGGCGGAGCTATAGCTTTGGGTCACCCATTGGGTGCCAGCGGGAAGTCGGATCAGCGCTACTCTGATCCGTGAAATGGGCCGCGAACATAATAGGAAACTTGGCTTGGCAACCATGTGCATTGGGGTCGGTCAAGGGGCTGCTGTGATTTACGAAAAGGGCTAGGAGGGAGTTAGAATGCCAAACTTAAAGCCTAAACAAACTCCAAAGTCCAGATCAACTCTTTTGGATCCCGTTCGTTTCTGCCAGGTCAGACCTAATTGATTTGTGTATTTATTGATTCGTAATTACTTGCTGACAGTTAGATTCTCGTAAGGGTTAATTCCAATACGATCGCCAGTACTCCACCCAGGAGACTTACCCCCAATTTACCCGCCTGAAAACCATGACTTGGAGAGCTTTCATAAAAGATGGTCGTCGAGATATACAAGAAATTGCCTGCTACAACAGCAAACATGGCCTGCAGCAGGTCAGAGGAGATCATCCCAATGGTTAACATCTGGCTGGTGAAGATCAGGCCTAATGGTGTTGCCAATGCGAAGACCGAGAGACCAAGGACGGGAATTCTTTTGCTTTGGAACTGACATAACAGTACTGACATTAAGGCAAAGGCTGCCGGCATTTTGTGAACGGTAATTCCAAAGAGTATTTGAGCTGATCCAACTTCGGGGTGAACACTCAATTCACCGGACAATAGGGAGCCTTCCAGAAAAGCATGGAGGCAAAGCGCCAGGACCAAAGCGATCGCCGAGCTATGGAAATGACCTCGGCTTGATCGAACGTGTAAATGGCCGTGCTCCACTCCGGAAGTAAAGAACTCCAGAACCTTTTGAAGAAAAAAACCTGCCAGAACAAGTACTCCTAGCCAAGTATTGAACCCATTGAACCTAAATAACTCCGGGAGGATGTGAATTACTGTAATGGAGAAAAGGTACGCTCCGGAAAATATAAGGGAATAGCGAAAGAACTTCCCATTGACAGCGGGAACAGCGAAAGCCGCTGACCCCGCGATAATAGCCGCCAGGAATATGATCAAGGTTGATAAGATCACTTAAGAAAATTTATAAGCATGTTTTAAAATTCTCACTGTGTAAATGAAACAAAGTCTTTGATGCCTTCGGAAATGAACGTTTGCATCTCGCCGTCCCTGTTATTATAGATCAGGACTGCTTCCAAATTGCTCATCTGCTCCACCAGTCGAATCGCATTCTCCAATCCCATTACCATAAAACCGGTGGCATAAGCATCCGCAACCATGCAGCTGTAAGAAAAAACTGATGCGCTGAGAAGCGAATGCTGAACTGGATATCCCGACACGGGATCAATAGTATGGGCGTACTTCACTCCATCCTTGACATAGTAATTCCGATAATTTCCGGAGGTTGCAATAGCCCGATCTTTGAGTTGTACCACCGCAGCCCAGGAATCCAGGGGTGCTTCCTCGTAAGGTTTGTTTATTCCGATCCGCCAAATCTGGTCTTGCTGATTGACCCCCTTGCAAATCACTTCTCCACCTATGTCAACCATGTAATTTTGGATGCCCACCAGTTGGAGATACTGGGCAATCACATCCACCCCATACCCTTTGGCGATTGCACTGAAATCCAGTTGAACTCCCAGTTTAGTCTTTTTAGCTTCAACAGAGTTATATTTTACACTGGGGAAGTCGACTGTAGAAAGAAGAGAATCTACCGTTGTGCTGTCAGGAGTTTTATGGCCCTCAGGCCCAAAACCCCAGGCATTCACCAAGGTCATGACCGCCGGGTTAAATGCGCCACCAGTTTGTTGGTAAATCTCCGTACTGGCCCTCAAAATTGTAGGCAAATGCGCACTTTCGAAAATAATCCTGTCTCCTCGGTTGAATCTTGATATCTCGGAATCTGGAATGTAGGTTGAAAGGGCCTGGTTGACCTCCAGCAGCAAGGAGTCAATTTCGTGGTGCAGGTCGGCCCCGTCCGAGGCAATATACTTTACATTGTAGGTCGTTCCCATAGTTGATCCGCTGATCAAGATTTCCTTGGCCATGGAATTCCTATCATATTGCCATAGCAGAAGCAATGCCGCGATGAGGATAATTAAGATGGAGGTGTTCCTTTTCATTCTACCCTGTTTGGAGCTCCAAGTTATGAATTTATGGTCTTTGGCCGGTATAAAAATGAGCTCTCGAAAAGGCAATGTTTGAATATTTTATGGATTCGTTATTTTAGTGAAATGTTTGGTCCCAAATGAGAGAGGATTACTTGAGCAGCGACAAAGCTAAGATGAGCCAGGAGGAACTGGAGATCGAAAAGGCGCTAAGGCCGCTGAGATTTGAGGAATTCACCGGGCAACACAAGATTGTCGAAAACGTCAAAGTCTTTGTGGAAGCCGCCAGGAAAAGGAACGAGGCGCTAGATCATGTCTTGCTGCATGGCCCGCCGGGACTTGGTAAAACCACCTTGTCATATATAATAGCCAACGAACTGGAATCCAATATTAAGATCTCCTCAGGTCCGGTTCTGGACAAGCCTGGCGATCTCGCTGGCTTGCTGACAAATCTCCAGACCCACGACGTCCTCTTCATTGATGAAATTCACCGGCTCAATCCTGTGGTGGAAGAGTATCTGTATGCCGCTATGGAGGACTTTCGGATTGATATTATGTTGGACTCCGGTCCTAACGCTCGATCGGTCCAAATAACCCTAAATCCCTTCACTCTGGTCGGTGCCACCACCAGAGCAGGGCTGCTCACTGCACCACTTCGTGCTAGATTCGGCATCAACGCCCGGCTTGAATACTACGATTCCAAACTTTTGACTACCATTGTTCAAAGATCGGCTCATATACTAAATGTTCCGATCGATGAAGACGCGGCCTTTGAAATTGCCAGAAGAAGCAGAGGAACACCGCGTATCGGAAATACACTATTGCGCCGGACCCGGGACTTTGCGGAAGTAAAAGGTAGTGGCACTGTAACCAAGGATATCTCTGAAATGGCGCTAAAGGCTCTGGAGGTGGACGAGCATGGATTTGATGAAATGGACAACCGGATCCTTTCTACGATCATCAAAAAATTCAATGGGGGGCCAGTAGGAATATCCACTATAGCCACAGCTTGCGGAGAAGAGGCCGAGACCATCGAGGAGGTCTACGAACCTTTCCTAATTAAGGAAGGATTCATCAAAAGGACCTCCAGGGGTCGTGAGGCCACCCGACTTGCTTACGAGCATTTTGACATGGTTCCCCCGGGTCAGTCAGGAACCTTATTCGATTAAATGCCATTTCTGATGTCAGATGCCAGGGCAATTCAAAATACCGCCTTATTAAAAAATACCGCCCGCGAGCTGGGTTTTTTTTACTGCGGAGTTTCGAAAGCTCAATACCTTGAGGAGGACGCTGCCATGATGGAAAAGTGGCTGGCCCAAAAGAAACATGGGCAGATGGTCTATTTGGAGAGGAATTTTGAAAAGAGAATGGATCCGCGATTATTGGTCCCGGGCGCCAAATCTGTGGTATCTCTGTTGTACAATTACTATCCTAAAGTCAACCTGGAATCTCCTGATTCATACAAGATCTCCAAGTACGCCTATGGGGAGGACTACCATAGGGTTATAAAAAGAAAGCTCCGAAAGCTTATGCAGATCCTGATCGACAATATTGGAGAAATTGAAGGACGAGCGTTTGTGGACTCGGCCCCGGTTATGGAAAGGCGCTGGGCCCAAATGAGCGGTGCAGGATGGATTGGTAAAAACAGCCTATTACTCAACAAAGAGCAGGGAAGCTTCTTCTTCCTTGCCGAACTCATAATTGATTTGGACCTGATTGAGGACAATCCTGTTGGGGATCACTGCGGCACGTGCACGCGCTGTATCGATGCCTGTCCGACCAACGCGATCGATGAGCCCTATTCGGTGGATGCCAGCAAATGCATTTCCTACTTTACTATCGAACTAAAAGAATCCATTCCAGACTCAGTAAAGGGTAAATTTGAGAATTGGATTTTTGGTTGTGACATTTGCCAGGACGTATGTCCCTGGAATCAGTTCTCGGTTTCGCACTCCGAACCGGCCTTTGATCCAGATCGGAGGCTAAGCCGCCTCGACAAAGATCAATGGCTCGAGTTGACCGAGCCAGTTTTCAAAGACTTATTCGCAAAATCAGCCGTTAAGAGATCTAAATACGTTGGTCTTAAAAGGAATATTACGTTTCTGGAAACCGACTAGATAGATACCTAAGCGAAATTTCTTTGCAGAATTTGCTTATGCGTAATCCCGAATTGTTGGTAGCACCATTCTTTCAATTCTCTTATTTCATCCGGGATTAAAGTGGAAAGAGCTTTTCTCAATTCCTTTTCAAAAAGCTCTGGATTAAAACTTACTTTGGAGAGGATTGTCTTAAAGTATGTCAACATGGGCTGGGGTTTGAAATGTGCATTATCCGGTTTTCTGCATGATCTATAATAATAGTTAAAACGTACCTTAATTCAAAAGTATCTTCTTAAATTTGTGCCCTTCAAGGGGACCGAAATGAGGACAATAGCAGGTAGATTATGGTGGTCTTGGCTAGCCTTTTTGATCGCCAATACAGCCTATAATCAGGAGGTAAGGATCGTGCTCGGCCCTGACAATGTCGCCGTAAATCAATTTTGGAAAATTACCGTTACGGTAGAAAATGAACGGCTGCGAGATTATAGTCCTTTTCCAGATATCCCCGGATTTGGTAAACGCGGAACCTCATCCTCATCCTCCACCAACTTCGTTAATGGCCAAATTAGTTCTTCCCAGAGTATTATTCAGAATTACACCTTGAAAAGGGAAGGGCCCTTCAGAATACCTCCTTTTACAATGACCATCAACGGCAAGGCTTATTCCTCTCCTGGCAAGACGGTAATGGTAGGCCCTCCAGTTCAGGCGCAAAGAAGGCGGGATCCTTTCGGAGACCCATTCGACGATTTCACCGGAAGGTCAGAACCACCGGAATTCGTGGACATCAGGGATGAAGCCTTTTTGGCCTTGACAGTGGATACTGAGGAAGTTTATCTTGGGGAAGGCTTTACAATAACCCTCGCCTTTTATATTCCACAGGATAACCGCGCCCCCCTCGAGTTTTACGAGTTGGGTAAGCAACTCACAGATATTCTGAAGGAGATCAAACCGGCAAATTGTTGGGAGGAGAATTTTAATATAGAGAACATCAACCGAGAACCGGTGACTGTAAATGGACGGATGTTTTCCAAATACAAGATCTATCAAGCTACTAATTATCCTTTGAACCTGGAACCGATATATTTCCCATCCGTGGGCCTGAAAATGATCAAGTACCAGGTGGCGAAGAATCCGTCATTCTTCGGCAGAAATCGTAAGCAGGACTTCAAAGCGTTCAGCACAAAACCGAAGACAGTCAAAGTAAAGGATCTTCCTCCGCATCCGTTAAAGGAAGAAGTAGCCGTTGGTAATTATCGCCTGGAGGAGAGAATAAGCAGCAAGGAGATGGAAACAGGCCAGAGTTTTAGCTATAATTTTACAATAAAGGGGGAGGGTAATATATCCGCAATAGACAAACCCGAGATCCTGGAGGACGGTAATTTTGACTTCTATCCTCCCAACATAAAACAAGATATTATTCGCAGCAATAATCGAGTTACTGGAGCCAAGGCGTTCGGATACTATGGAATTCCCAACGAGCCTGGAGAATTTGATTTTCAGGATCAAATCGGCTGGATATATTTTAACACACGCAAAGACCAATATGATACATTGAAATCGCATATGGTGGTCAAAGTCACCGGGGAAAGTAAACGGAATGAGTACATTCTGTCTACCGATCTGGGCTCTTTTTACGATGTGCTTGAAGTTGAAGACAATCGACTGATCGATCGGCAAAAGGAGGAGCTAATCAAACTTTGGGCCAACATCCTTATTTTGGCCATGTTGATTTTTACCGCAATTTTCGTTCTAAAAAGATAACTCCTCTATTCATGGGCAATACATTTGGCAAAATCCTTAGGATCACCACGTTTGGTGAATCCCACGGCGATGCCATCGGCGTCATTCTGGATGGATGTCCGGCTGGTTTGGAGGTCAGTCTTGAAGATCTGCAAAAGGAGCTTGGCCGGAGACGTCCAGGCCAATCCAAAATCACTACCCAACGCAAGGAAGCCGACCAAGTTAGAATTCTGAGTGGAATGTTTGAAGGTAAGACCACAGGAATGCCCATTTCCATGATAATTTGGAACGAAGATGCCAAGAGCAAGGATTATTCTCACATAGCTAAAGTTTTTCGTCCGAGCCATGCTGATTATACCTACCAGAAAAAATACGGGATCAGGGACTACAGGGGTGGAGGACGAAGTTCGGCTCGTGAAACGGCCTCCTGGGTGGCAGCCGGAGCTATCGCGAAGCAATTCTTGAGTCCCCTGGGAGTGCAGGTAAGAGCGTTTGTATCACAGGTTGGGTCGATCAGCCTGGAGAAGGACTATCTCGATTTGGATCTGGATCGTGTTGAGGAAAACATAGTCCGCTGTCCCGATCCCCAAATAGCTTCCAGAATGGAGGAGTTAATTGAATCCACCAGAAAAAACCGGGACAGCATTGGTGGGGTCATAACCGGAGTGATCATGGGTGTGCCGGCAGGCTTAGGAGAACCGGTTTTCGATAAGCTGCACGCAGCATTGGGAAATGCCATGCTAACCATCAACGCGGTCAAGGGGTTTGAGTATGGCAGCGGCTTCAAGGGTGTGGAGATGAGCGGATCGGCCCATAACGATGAGTTTTTTCAGGATGGAGACCAGGTAAAGACCACGACCAATTACTCAGGCGGAATACAAGGAGGAATCTCCAACGGAGAAGACATCTATTTCAAAGTGGCATTCAAACCCGTGGCCACCATAATGCTAGATCAACAGTCCGTGGATCAAAGTGGAAAGCCGGCAGTGGTTGAAGGAAAGGGCAGGCACGATCCCTGTGTCGTTCCCAGGGCCGTTCCTATAGTCGAAGCACTTAGCGCCTTGATTATCGCCGACTTTTACCTCATGTCCAAAACATCCCGTAACTAACTCTTCTTCTGCTAACTGTGAAAAATACTCCCCTCCATGTTCAGATCTTGATCGGGATGACCCTTGGCGTAATCTTTGGCCTGATGGCGGTTTGGCTGGATTTCCAGCAATTCACTCAGTACTGGATTAAGCCCTGGGGAACTATTTTCATTAATCTTCTGAAACTGATTGCCGTTCCACTGGTACTGGTTTCATTAATTGATGGTATCAGCAACCTTACGGACATCTCAAGGTTATCCCGGATTGGAGGGAAGACAGTTGGATTATATATAACTACTACAGTCCTGGCGATCACTATTGGATTGTTGTTGGTGAATAGCATCAAACCAGGAGAGTATTTGCCGGAGGAAAAAAGGGAGGAACTTCGTCTTAAATACGCATCCGATGCTAGCATGAAAATGAACGATGCTAAGGAAGTCCGGGAATCGGGCCCGTTGCAAGTTTTGGTCGACATTGTTCCTGATAACATCTTCAATGCGACCCAGAGCAACGGGAAGATGCTTCAGGTCATATTTTTTGCCGTGCTGTTTGGTATTGCAATGATTGTCACTCCCTCGAAACATACCAGCCCGGTAAAGTCCTTTTTCCAAGGGGTTAACGGCGTAATCATCAAAATGGTGGGAATAATTATGAAATTCTCACCTATCGGTGTGGCAGCGCTGCTGGCCGGACTAATCGTGGATATAGCAGGAGATGATCCTGCCGGGGCGATAGATCTATTCAAAGCTTTGGGCATATACGCTATCAATGTGCTTCTGGGTCTGGCCATAATGGTGTTGCTAGTTTATCCGCTAATCGTTCAATTCGTTACCAAGGTCAGATATGTCGACTTTTTTAAGGCGATCTTTCCCGCCCAGATGCTAGCCTTTACCACCAGTTCCAGTGCAGCTACCCTACCGGTCACCATGGATAGGGTGGAAAAGAAGATCGGCGTATCGGAAGAGGTAACCAGCTTCGTTTTGCCTCTTGGAGCTACCATAAATATGGATGGAACCAGTATCCACCAGGCTGTTTCGGCGGTTTTCATTGCCCAGGCTTTTGGTCACGACCTAACGCTGGGTCAACAATTAATGATCGTACTGACTGCCACCTTATCATCCATAGGGGCGGCAGCCGTTCCGAGCGCCGGTCTCATTATGCTGGTTATCGTTCTTACCGCCATCGGTGTTGAGCCGGAAGGGCTGGCCTTGATAATTGCCCTCGATAGGCCTCTTGATATGTGCCGAACTATCGTCAATGTAACAGGAGATGCTACTGTGGCCACCTTGGTAGCCACCTCGGAAGGGGAATTGAGTGCTGGAGTGGAAGAGCGGTCTCCGAACCACAATGACGCGGATGATTGATTAATGAAACTAATTAGCTAAAAAAGGCGTACTTTTGAGTATGCAAGGCTATGATCATGGAAGTCAAAGAGAATAAGAACGTAAACATCTATTTAGAAGCCAATCCCAACCCGAATTCGCTCAAATTTGTGGCCAACTACATGCTTCTTCCCGAGGGTTTGAGTCGTGATTACCCCGACTTGGATAGTGCGTCACTAGCTCCTTTGGCACAGGATTTATTCAAATTTGACTACGTAACTCGCGTTTTTTATATGAGCAATTTCGTCACGGTTACAAAATCTGATGACAAGGAGTGGATTGAGGTTCAAGACGAATTAAAGGGAGTGATCAAGGGGTTTCTTGGATCCGGGAAGTCCATTTTGAACGAGAACCTTGAAACTGAGGAGAGCACCGATTCAGAAGAGGAGGGCGGAATCGATCAAAAGATCAAAAGCATTCTGGATGAATACGTTCGACCCGCTGTAGAACAAGACGGTGGAGCGATTTCTTTTCACTCCTTTGACGACGGTGTAGTCAGACTGCTACTGCAGGGCTCCTGCAGCGGTTGTCCGTCTTCGATGATCACGCTTAAAGCGGGTATCGAAAATCTCCTGAAACGGATGATTCCTGAGGTGGAGGCCGTAGAGGCCGAGGAGCTATAGAGCACTGGACTACATCAGCCTAATAGGATCATAAAGTTGGAATTTTTGAATCTAGTCCGCCACTTTTCTTACTTTCTGCATTTTTGTGGCAGCGTCGATCATACGGATCCAACTGACCCTTTCTCCTGACTTCAGCGATTCGTAGCAGTATCTGTCTCCTTCTTTTATCAGCTTGCAAAGGCCCAGATCATAGCGCAGTGATTCCACGGTATCTCCTGGATTAATAAGGTTTTTGTGCAGGTCCAACAACTGGGGCAGATTCTGATGATCCGCTGGGGGTTTGCTTTTGAAGAATTTGAACATCAAACTGCTGATTGTTTAAAATTACGAAATTCTCGGATAGAGGCTCTAAATCAAGGCCTCGAACAGGATTTCCACCCTGCGCAACGCCGTTCTTCCGGTGCCGTCCTTAATTTGGTACCGGCAACTCGATCCGGGGCGCCACGAGCTTCCTTTCCCAACCAGCTGGCCGGCAAGAGAAGTGCCGGCGGTCCTGGGGACGCGAGAGACTCCGGCTTCATTGCGAACTTTACCAGAGCTTGAATGTCTTTTGGGTTGTGCGTATGCCTCGGCAGCGGGGTCTCGCGATAAACGTGGCCCACAAACGGTGCACAGGTCCAGGATGTCATCCTCAAGCCGCTGGATTAACCCTTTTAACTTTGGACTCTACATCTTATGCAAAATATTAAGGTCGTAAATATACCCCTCTAGTACTGATCCTATTTAAGGTGCGTCTTTTTTAGAATATTTTCGTTTATCATATAAAGCACTGAGAATGACCACATCAATAGAGAATTTATATAACCAGTTCGCCGTTGAGTTGCACGATTACATCCAACTAAAAGTGAGGGATGAGGATACGGCTAAGGACATACTCCAGGATATTTTTCTTAAACTGTTCGCAAATAGTGCCCGAATTCCGGAGCCTAAAAAACTGAGAAATTGGGTCTTTACAATCTCAAGAAACGCGGTCATCGATCATTTCCGAAAGACCAACAAAATAACCGCCCGAACTGAACAACTCGCCGACGCTGGTGCCTCACCGGATGAGTCCGATGAATCTGAATTTTCACAATGTTTTTTGCCCTTTATTGAAGAGCTCCCCGCGCTAGAGAGGGACTTGTTGACCAAGGTGGACCTTCAGGGTTTAAAACAGAAGGCTTTGGCGGATCAGATGAATATGTCCTATTCGGGACTTAAGTCGAAGGTCCAGCGAGCCAGGGAAAAAGTCAAAAAGCTCTTTGAGGAATGCTGCCGAATTGAATATGACAGCGCTGGGTTGCCAGTCGACTGTTTTCCTAAAAGCTGCTAAGCGAGCAGGGCCCTCTCCCGAAAAGAAAAAGCAATTTCGTCCAGAATTTCACTTACCAATTGAGGATCCGGTTCATTCACCAGGCGCGTTCGGTGGGATTTGAAATTGGGCAGGGCCCGAAAATAATTCGAGTAGTGCCGTCGCATCTCGAAAACTCCCTTGCGAGCCCCTTTCCAGCGGATGGAAAAATTAAGATGTTTCTTAGCTACTCTGATTCTCTCATCCAATGAGGGCGGTGAGAGAGTTTCAGAAGTATCTAAATAGTGCTTGATCTCATTGAATAGCCAAGGATTTCCAATGGATGCACGACCGATCATTATTCCATCAACTCCAAACCTCTGTCGATACTGCAGAGCCTTAGTGGGAGAATCGATATCGCCATTTCCAAATATGGGAATATGGATTCGGGGATGATTCTTAACTGCTGCAATGTGTCTCCAATCGGCCTCTCCTTTATACATCTGTTGACGGGTTCGGCCATGAATCGTTAGGGCCTCAATCCCCACATCCTGAAGCCTTTGAGCTACTTCAACGATCTTTATGGATTTATCGTCCCACCCCAACCTTGTTTTGACGGTTACTGGAAGGGATACCCGATCCACAATCTCGGCCGTCATAGCCTGCATTTTGGGAAGATCCTGCAGAATTCCAGCGCCGGCTCCTTTGCAAGCAACTTTTTTTACCGGACAACCGTAGTTGATGTCCAATATTTCCGGCTTTGCCTCTTCAGCCCGGGCCGCAGCTTTCCTCATGGATTCTATTTTCTCACCAAAGATCTGTATTCCGATCGGGCGCTCGTATTGGTAAATGTCGAGTTTCTTTAAGCTCTTGGCCGCATCCCTTATAAGACCCTCAGCAGAAATGAATTCGGTATACATCAGGTCGGCCCCAAGTTCTTTGCAAACCGCCCTGAAAGGAGGATCACTTACATCCTCCATCGGCGCTAATAGTAGCGGGAACGCTCCCAAGTCAATATTACCGATTCGAACCATCTGGACTGCCCGTCAAAAGACTGTGAATAAATTTTGCCGTAAATTTAAGGGAATTAAGCAAAAAAGTGAGCAAAATGGTCGATGGGTCCTCTTATCCAATCCCAATTCCCACATTCGTTTCCTTGGTACTGGTTTCGTTCGGGGCTTTCCTGGCAATCGGACCCCTGATCGGAATTGGGTTAGCCCTGCCTTTCTATGATTTCGACCTGGATGGTTTGCTAACTGCGCTTTCGGATCCTTTGAATAACCCAGACGTCAAGATCCCTACCTACATCGTGCAGGGCACTGCATCCCTGATAGGATTTGTTGGCGTGCCTTTTCTATACCTGAAAAGAACACAGGTGCCGTTTTTTAGAAAACTAATCGTCCCAAACCATCCAAGTGCCGTGGAAGTTTTTCAAGTTGTCCTGATTGGCATCACATTCATGGTGGTTCTGGCTCCTGTAGTGGAATGGAACGCCAATATGAACTTACCGGGGTTTCTTTCCTCGTTCGAAGAGTGGGCTAAAAGTCATGAGCAGCTTCTTGAGCGATTGACACACTTCCTAACCGAGTTTGACAACGTCGGTCAATTCGGAATGGCCTTTCTGGTTATTGCCATTCTACCGGCAATCGGAGAAGAGTTGCTTTTCAGAGGGGTGATTCAGAATCAAGTGCGTTTCCTGACTGGAAGACCTCATTTGGCCATTTGGCTTACAGCGTTCTTCTTTAGCGCCTTTCATCTACAATTCTACGGTTTCCTTCCGCGCATTTTTCTCGGAGTATTGTTCGGCTATTTGTATTACTGGTCGGGGAATTTACTAGTCCCAATCCTGGCTCATTTTGTCAACAACGGTTTCACACTTTTAATGGTCTATTTGCATCAACTTGGAGTGGTTGAAATTGATTTGGAATCTAGCGACCAAATAGAATTACTGCCGTACATTTTTTCAATACTGTTGGCTTTTGGATTAATTGTGAACTTTAGAAAATCTTTTTCCGGCAAAATCCGCGGCTCATGAATAATTGGCAGCGAGTCTTTTCAAATGAAGAATCTCATCGGGCCCAGCTGGTTCAATCTATTTTGGAAGAATCGGGGTTGAATCCGGTCCTAATAAGCAAAAAGGACTCTTCCTACAACAATTTCGGATCTTTTGAAATTTATGTGAGCCCGGATCACGTTTTGACGGCGATAAAGATCATCAATGATAACATCGATATTAGGTAGGCTTACCGGTTATCCGAATCTGACCCAAAGGATCATTACCGCCCTGGTAGGGGTATTTATAATTATCACTGCCATTGCCTGGAATCCCTGGGCCTATTTTATCGTGTTCTTCATCATCTGTCTACTTACCCTACTCGAATTTTACAACCTTGTAGGTCTTGACGGCAAGCTTCCTCTTAAGACCTTTGGCAGTATTTGTGGTCTTTCTTTGTATTGCGCTACATTCTTGATCGAAATGGAGGTCATCGACGCCAGGTGGCTTTTTTTGATCTTTCCTCTGATGTCCGGTGTATTTTTGATTAAGCTTTATAAAAAAACGGATGAGAAGCCATTCACGAACATAGCCTTTACTTTTTTGGGTATATTCTACGTTGCGGTACCATTTTCCCTTCTCAACTTGGTTTCCTTTTGCCTGGGACATTATAGCCTACAGATACTTCTTGGCAGTTTGTTAATTCTTTGGGGCAGCGATACCGGGGCATACTTTGCAGGTATTAACTTTGGCAAAACCAAGTTGTTCGAAAGGGTGTCTCCCAAAAAGTCGTGGGAAGGAAGCGTAGGGGGCACTCTCCTGGCTTTCGCCATGGCGTTTGGCATATCCTTCTACTTCACGGATCTTTTACAATGGCAATGGTTTGCAATTTCAGCTATCGTGGTCATCGTCGGAACTTATGGCGACCTGGTAGAATCGCTTTTCAAGCGAAGTATGGAGGTAAAAGATTCAAGTAGTGTTATACCGGGTCATGGTGGGTTTCTTGATCGCTTTGATGCGCTTTTACTCTCTGCTCCTTTTATTGCTGCCTTTCTGGAAATTTTATATTTCTAGTCTTTGAAATAAGCTAAAATTGAACTTAATTATCCACACAATTCCCAAGAATAGATCTTTTAAACCCCCAAAAAATGGCAAAATATCACGGCTATATCGAGCCGGCTCCGATCACTGATAAGGAGAACCCATTTGGGTCGATGATGTCGCGGTTTCAGATCGCCTCTCAGCATTTAGGACTAGACGACGAAATCTATAATGTGCTCAAAACTCCGGCCAGGCAAGTGGTGGTATCCCTTCCAATTACCATGGACGACGGATCGATCCAGGTGTTTGAAGGCTATCGAGTGATCCACTCTAACATTCTGGGTCCATCCAAGGGCGGAATACGGTATGACAAGGAAGTGAACATTGACGAGGTGAAGGCCCTGGCGGCGTGGATGACCTGGAAATGTGCGGTGGTTGACATACCGTACGGAGGCGCAAAGGGAGGAATTCGCTGCAATCCACGACAGATGTCTGCAGGCGAGGTGGAACGATTAACCCGGGCCTTCACGACGTCGATGATCGAAATATTCGGCGCCGACCGGGACATTCCTGCCCCGGACATGGGTACCGGACCTCGGGAAATGGCCTGGATGATGGATCAATACTCCAGGGCACAGGGAACCACCGTGAACGCAGTGGTAACGGGTAAACCTTTGGTATTGGGAGGCTCATTAGGACGAACTGAAGCCACTGGCCGGGGGGTTATGGTTTCTGCTTTGGCCGCAATGGAAAAGCTAAGGATCAACCCTTACAATGCGACCTGTGCCGTTCAGGGGTTTGGTAATGTTGGGTCTAATGCAGCTGCACTACTTGAAGAAAGGGGGGTTAAAGTTGTCGCCATTAGTGACCTCTCCGGGGCTTACCACAACTCAAATGGGATTGATATTTCAAAGGCAATGGAATATCGAGTAGCAAATGATGGTGGCCTGGATGGGTTCTCCGGAGCCGAAAAGCTCGAGGCTGAAGAGTTACTCTTCCTGCCTCTCGACGTGCTTATCCCTGCGGCTAAGGAAGATGTTATTACCATGAAAAATGCCTCCAAAATTCAGGCTCGGCTTATAGTAGAAGGAGCTAACGGTCCTACAGCGGCCAAAGCTGACGATGTGCTCAATGAAAAGGGCATCCAGGTGGCGCCCGACATTTTAGCTAATGCCGGAGGGGTAACCGTATCATACTTTGAGTGGGTACAGAACCGGCTGGGCTATAAATGGTCACAGGAACGGGTAAACCGGCGTTTGGATCGCATAATGAAGGACGCTTTCAACAAAGTATTCGAAACCGCTCAGCAATACAAGGTCTCCATGCGTATTGCAGCTTATATTGTAGCCATTGACAAAGTGGCTAAAACCTACAAATGGCGCGGCGGTTTTTGATTATTTGTTAAATTTGCACTTTCAAACTGGCGTTTATTTTAGCCTGTGATCCATAGGGAAGGAAAAACCATTTTGCTAGCATTGTTGGTGGCACTAGTTGCCCTAAACCTTGCGTATTCACATTGGTACCCCAACTCTCAATATCACAATCTGTTAATCGGAGGCAGCCTCCTGATTTACATTCTGGTGCTACAATTTTTCCGCAGCCCCAAAATCATCTCCCTGGAAAACGAGAATCAAGTAATGGCACCGGCAGACGGCAAGGTTGTGGTAATAGAGAACGTATTGGAGGAAGAATATCTTCATGAAAATCGCATTCAAATATCCATTTTCATGTCTCCATTAAATGCCCATGTGAACAGAAGCCCGGTTTCAGGTATTGTTAAATACTTCAAGTACCATGCCGGTCAATATCTGGTAGCCTGGCATCCAAAATCCAGCAAGAAAAATGAAAGGACTACGATGGTTGTGGAACTGCAAAACGGCCTGGAGATCCTGGTCAGGCAGATAGCTGGTGCCATGGCCAGAAGAATTAAGTGGTACATCCAAGAGGGCGAGGAAGTTACCCAGGGTAAAGAATTCGGATTCATTAAATTTGGTTCCAGAGTCGATGTGTTCGTCCCTTTGAACGCTAGCGTAATGGTCAAACTTGGTGACAAAACACGGGCCGGCAAAACTGTATTGGCGGAGTTGGGCTAGGTTTTATGGTCTACCAGGTATTTGATTCCCAATAGAGAGGCGATGGCCCAATTTGGCCTCCTCTCAAAGTCATATTTGAGTTCACATATCACCTATCGCACTAAGAAGGTTGGGAGTAGTAATTCTGAATCGTGTTGAATCCACTGCTTTTGCCCTGCCCATACGTAGTCTATTTGGCAAATGGGATTAATCGGCAGGCACAGGTATTGCCCATCAATCCCATCAAATTGATTCCTTTGGGAACTATCTACGTCCAGAACCATCCTGACGGCTTTCTCTTGGATAACAGGAATTACAATTTCTGATTTTGAATCCGGGCGGCAGGCTATGTGATCTGGAAATAAATCGAGGTCCGGCACGATCACCGTTTTTTGAGTTGCCCAGGCAGTTCCACAGACACCGCGACCTCTGGAAATGCGCGTACAGGCGCTACCGGGCCTTGATAAGGTCCCAGGACTAGCTCATCCCCTTCCACCAGCTAGCCTACTCATAGGAAGTTAAAGCCCTGCTTCAACGCCCCGGAGATATTGGCTAAATTAGCAATCAAATCCTCTTTCCAGAGACAAGGCTCTCAATCTGAGCTTTCAGGCGCTGGTGTTTAGCCTCTTTGGTCAGTTTCGTGTCGACAAAAATCTCTATAGACATTTATTTGTTACGATAAAAATTCAAAACATCGTCTTTCACAGCCATTTGATCTTCTAAATACCCGGAGAATTGTGGGGCATCAATACCCTGTTCGAATAACCCTGGGCTCTGAAAGAGCCTGATTTCGTCCCAGAGATCGTCGTTAATGAGTTCCTGTATCAAGGTCGAACCACCCTCAACCATTACTGAATGGATGCCCCTCTTGAACAGATCGCCCATAACCTGGGGAAGGAAGCCCTCCGGTTCCAGTTTCACAAGAGTGAGGTTCTGAATTTCGTGGTTCTTCTCCAAGTTGTAACAGAACGTCAACCAAGACTGGTCAAACAGGTTCAGTTCGCGGCTTAGCCGCAACCGTCGATCCAAGACAACGCGCACCGGGTGGCGGCCACTCCAGTCACGGACATTCAACCTAGGATTATCGTAATGTGCGGTATTGGTGCCTACCATGACCGCGTCTTCCTGAGACCGCCATTTGTGCACCAGCTTTCGGGCTTCCGGTCCACTTATCCATTTGGATTCAAAATTGGGTCGGGCTATGAACCCATCTTCCGTTTGAGCCCACTTCAAAATGATATAAGGCCGATCCTTTGCGATGGACCTGAAGAATCGCCGATTCAAATAGTCGCACTCTTCCTGAAGCACTCCAGCCACAACCTGTATGCCGGCCTTTTCAAGTTTCTTTATTCCTCCGGCAGCTAAGGGATTCGGATCTGTAGCACCGATTACAACCCGGCGCAGTCGCTTTGAAACCAGGAGATCAGCGCAGGGAGGTGTCTTCCCGAAGTGAGAGCACGGTTCCAGGTTTACATATGCCGTGCATTGGGGAAGAACACTTGGATCGGCCACCTGGTTTACAGCATTCACCTCGGCGTGAGGTCCGCCGTAGATTTTGTGCCAGTCTTCAGCAACAATGGATTCCCCGGAAACGATTACACACCCAACCATGGGATTTGGAGAAACCTTCCCCAAACCCATTGCGGCCAAACCCAGAGCTCGGGACATGTAAATTCGATCGCTATTATGCAAGATTTCCTACCTTGGTTTTAGGTAAGTATAAAAAAATTGGAAACGTCAGCCAAAAATCTGCACCAAACGATCCGGCGAAAGATCTCAAAGTACTATGATGAGATCGAGTCGGAAGGCATAAGTCGTTTGATCCTTGAAACCTTACTAGGAGTGAGTTGGACAGACATAATAATGGATAAATCGGTAGCCTTGGATTCTGAGCAAAATGAAAAACTTAAGGATTACCTTAGGCGACTGTTGAAACAGGAGCCAATCCAGTACATTCTAGGAACCACCAGTTTTTACGGGCGCCCTTTTGTGGTCAACAAGAATGTCTTGATACCAAGGCCGGAGACCGAAGAACTGGTGGATTTGATTGTTCGTCGCAACACCCTTGAGGAGCCGATCATAGTGGACATTGGAACCGGTAGTGGCTGCATTGCCATTACTCTGAAAAAAGAAATCACTGGCGCAGAGGTATATGGCTTCGACGTATCCGAATCAGCGCTGAAAGTCGCGGCAGAGAACTCTTTTCTGCAGCAGGCGGAGGTCCAATTCGAACAGCTGGATATTATGGAACAAGAACTGCCCAAAATTGGGATCGATGTCCTGGTAAGCAATCCCCCTTACATATCGACGGATGAAGCTCCGTTGATGGGTAGTCTGGTCAAGAATCACGAGCCGAACGAGGCCCTGTTTGCTGACCACCAAGATCCTATCTTGATATATCGAAAGATTATTGAGCGAAGTAGGGCCTTGCTGCACGATCGAGCTAATATCTGCTTTGAGATCAACCCCAGGTTTGACCAACAGGTTAAGGTATTGCTTGAAGATAACCAGTGCACCTCAGTAGAAATCCTGGAAGATATACATGGGATGAACCGAATAGTGATTGGACAATGGAATAGTTAGTTTATCAAAAACTCATGCGCAGGACGGCCATGAAACTTCGGGGAGCCTGTATCAGGAAGCCAGGTCCGTCAATAGTCCCATCAAAGTCTTGATCAACCGGAGCGCCGTTCGTAAAGTATTGCGTATCGAATAGATTATTAAATTGAAACGACAGGCTATGGGTTTTCAGGAGCCAGATAGTCAAATGAAGGTCGGATACAAAGAAAGAAGGCATGATGAGATTCTCTTGGTTGGTCAACTCAAGGAAAGAGTCGCTCACATAGCGGCCCTTCAATGATATTTCAGCGACCTCCATTACCCGGTAGGCTACCCGGCCGTTGAACATCCATTCCGGGCTTAGGATGTGACTGACTTGGGTAAACACTTCTTCGGAGCCATTGGGAGAAAATTCATCGACTTCACTTTTCATGAAAGTGACATTTCCATCCACGGATAATGGGCCTACTGGCTGCCAGGCCCATTCCCATTCAATCCCGGATCTGAAACTATTGGAAATGTTCTCCCTTAGTTGCACGAATCCTTCGGTTATGAATTCCCCAATTGGGGCTATCTCATTAGAAAAATTCATATAAAAGAAATTTGCCTGGGTTTGGAATTGGGCACCTTCGAAGCGGGCCCCAAATTCCAGATCATTGACATATTCCGGTTTGACCGAATTCTGGTCAATGACGGCACTAAGATTATAAATATTTATGTTGGTTGACCCCAGGATATCGGCTCGGGTGGGTTCCCTTCCACTTCGTCCAAAAGAAGTGTAAAGACTCCAGGATTGACTCAAACGGTAGTTTAAACCAATCTTGGGATTGACAAACGTCCAATTTCGATCAGGTACCACCACGGTACCTGGATTCTGGCCCTGATCGGTAAGGAAGTCGAGATCAGGAGTTAGGCCCAAACTAACCATCCTTAATTGCAAATCAGCATAGACCGTTAAATCGCCAAGATCGTAATCCAATTTGGCAAACAAGCTCAACTCATCCTTTTGAGAGGCATCACTGTAATAGGGATTGGCGTTATCAGGAACGATCCTTTCCTCATTTTCTCGCCGGAAGGTGTAAGCATGAATCCCGCCACTCGCGCTCAATTTCCCTAGCCCCTGATAGTGAAGGTAGGATGTGGCCCCAAAGTGGTCGTTCTTAAGCCAATAATTGATTTGGGTAAGGCTATTGTTAGCATCTCGAAATCCGAACGGGAAGTCCCCTCCGGCCCCACCATAATAAACAGAGCTGGTTATAGACCAACTGTTCTTGAACCAATGGGTGTACTGGATCTGTGCAAATTGCTGTCCAAAATCATCCTCGTCATTTTCGTCCAAATAGTTGGTTCTGGGATTATTCTGGATGTCTCCTATGAACACCGGCAGATACGCCAATTGATTACGGGTTTGGCCCACGAAGGAGGTGACTTTAATCAAATCCCTTTTGCCAAAATACCCTCCCGACAAAAAATACGAATCTGAGTTGGTTCCTGAATGATACTTGTAGCCATCCGAAAGTGTTTTAGTGTATCTGGAGTAAAAGGCCAGGTCATTCTTGAGAAGGCCGGTTTTAACTTCACCACTACCTTGGAAGGTGCCAAAGGACCCGCCCAGCAGTTTAATCTGGGCAGAAGGATCTGGGTCGTTGAGTCGGGCCGACTCGAAATTAAGTGAGCCGGCATACGATGCAGTGCCATTTGTAGATGCACCAACGCCTCGTTGCATCTGAAGCGATTCCATGCTACTCCCAAAATCATTGAAATTCGAAAAGAATACGCCCTGATCGATCATGTCATTTAAAGGCGCGCCATCCAGAGTGATATTGATCCTGGTCTGATCAATACCCCTCAATCTCATAAGGCTGTAATTAACGAACCCAGTTCCCGATTCAGAATAAGCCATGACCGACGGAGTTCTACTCTCTAAAGCAAATACTGGATCCTGACCAATGTAAACGGCCTCAATTTCGGCCTTACCAAGGGTCGTTTGAGTGACCGGGATGGACGACTCGGCTCGTACTGCCCTGATCACGACCTCCTCTAAATTTTCGCTAGGCAGCATTCTGATGACCTGATCAATACCGTTCTTTGATGATGCCGCTAGATATCGAGTGAGGTAGCCGACAAAACTTATTTCGATCTTGCCAGGGGCTTCCAGTTGGAGGCTAAATTCACCGGTTTGGGAAGTTACTGTTCCTTTATCATTCAAGGCCGTTATTGACGCGCCATTCAACGGTTTGCTCGTATCCGCGTCAAGAACCTTTCCGGAAAAAAGGAACTGAGCAAACAAGCTTCCTGGAAAAAAGAGAATCACTAGGAACCAAGCAATGGGGTTCATGATCTATTCAGTATTTAATGAAACATTCGGGAAAGGGGAATTCCCATCTGTTTGCCCTACCTACGCCTGCATTACCAGGATCAGGTTACGGTCCTTTTTGGACCATGGGTATAATCTCAGCCCGTGTTTTAAGGCACCCCTACTAATTTATGGAGTAAATGTAGTTTGAATGGAAGATTAAACCAAATCAGCAACCAAGGCAACCGCTCTTTGAAGTCTTTGAGTGGGATTCCCATTGATTTCGGCGAAGCTGGCTTTTAGGGAGTTTAGCTCTTGGTGATACAGCTTCCAGAGCTGGTCTCGCAATTTTGGATGCTCACGTTGAGGGTCAAATCGCCAAGGCATCTCGGTCCCGGTGAGAAGGTATAGATCGCATTCGCGAAGAGCAATATTATCCAAGATCAGATTGTGGCAGCGGCCATATTTGAATTCGCTCCAAACCTTAAGAACGACCAGGTCGGTATCGCATATTAGAACCCTATCAGCAGTAAGAGCGTATCTCTCTTCCAACTCGATCTGGCCTTTTGCTATTTCGACAAGATCCTGTTCGTTATATGGCCTGGTCAACTTCTCAAGGTACTCTCTCGCATACTCAGGCACGCAGGAGGTGTTGAAATGCTCTGCCAGGGACCTGGATAGGGTTGTCTTCCCTGTAGACTCCGGACCAATGACTACAACCTTGTTGAGAGACTCGGCTCCATTGACTTTTTCCATGCGTAGTAACCAGATATCGCTAACCCACAATAGATGAAATAAAGCAGGGAATAAAAGTATATCTCTTTGTAGAAATAAATGCCCGTTGCGAGCACATCTACTGCAATCCAATAGTACCAATTTTCGATCTTTTTCTTGGCTGTAAGCCACATTCCAATCAAGCTGAGAACGCTAGTCGCACTATCCCAGTAGGGTAAAGACGCATCGGTAAAAGTTGCCAGCAACCACCCCGAAATTAAGACTCCAATTGCAGAACTGGTTAGCAGTAGCAGGTTCATTGGGCGACCGGTTGTGCCGACCGGCAATTCACCGGCTGAATCTGGTTTACCAAAAAGCCAATGGTACCACCCGTAAATGTTAAGGATCAGGAAAAACACATGCAGGATAAGGTCGGCATACAGCTTGGCTTGGAAAAAGATCACGAATGATATCAACACATATAGGATACCGGTAGGCCAAGTCCAGATATTTTGCTTGATCAGAAGAATAACACAGGCCAATCCAAAAAAAAGTCCGCAAGCCTCCATCCAATTGATCCGAGCCGCATATTCGAAAATGGCGTTTGCAATATTCATGTTGCCACAAACTAAAACCAAAATTGGATTTTATTAATGAAACATTCTGGTTAATTTTACCTGGCAAATAATGTGTCTGATTATTTGCCATGATTCCCTCCAATTCTAAGATCACCCCCGAGGCCCTAACCTACGATGACGTTTTGTTACTGCCGGGTTATTCCGAAGTAGTCCCACGTGAAGTAGACACTCAATCCTATCTTACCCAGAACATACAGCTGAATATTCCTATAGTCTCGTCTGCTATGGATACCGTAACTGAAGCTGATCTGGCAATAGCCATGGCGCTGGAAGGTGGAATCGGATTCATCCACAAGAATATGAGCATCAAGAGCCAGGCCGAGCATGTACGTAAGGTAAAGAGATCGCAGAGTGGAATGATACAGGATCCCATTACCCTGGATGTCGAATCCAAAGTAGGTGATGCCATTAAAATAATGCATGAATTTGGGATTGGAGGAATTCCAATAGTCAACTCGGAGGAGAAGCTTATCGGTATTATAACCAATCGTGATCTAAGGTTTGAAAAAGATTATAGCCTCCCTATTAGGGAGGTCATGACCCATGACAATTTGGTCACTGCTGATGAACAGGTTGGTCTTGAAGAAGCTGAGGGTATTCTACAGGAATACAAGATTGAGAAACTTCCTATAGTAGATAAGTCAGGCACTTTGAGGGGCTTAATTACCTACAAGGACATTCTCAAGAACAAAGACCGGCCTAACGCATGCAAAGACTATTTGGGGCGATTGCGGGTTGGAGCTGCTCTTGGTGTGACCCCAGACATTCTTGACCGTATTAGTATCCTTCAAACAGCGGGTGTCGACGTGCTGTGTCTTGATACAGCCCACGGGCATTCTAAAGGGGTTATAGATACTTTCAAAACTGCCAAGGCCAAATTCCCGGAAATGGATTTCGTAGTGGGAAATGTTGCCACCGAACAGGCGGCTGTTGCACTGGCAGATGCAGGTGCTGATGCCATCAAAGTTGGCGTAGGTCCCGGTAGTATTTGCACCACTCGCGTGATCGCGGGAGTGGGAATGCCGCAACTCTCAGCAGTTTGGGAAACAGCCCGGGCGGTACAGGACCGAGATGTACATGTCATAGCCGATGGCGGAATTCGCTTCTCTGGAGATATCACCAAAGCCATTGCAGGAGGTGCCAGCAGCGTTATGATTGGATCTCTGCTGGCCGGATCCACCGAAGCTCCTGGGGAAGTGATTATTTATGAAGGACGAAAATTTAAATCGTATCGAGGCATGGGCTCTATCGACGCGATGGAGGAAGGCTCGAAAGATAGATATTTTCAGGATGCTGAGGATGATGTCAAGAAATTAGTCCCGGAAGGCATCGTAGGTAGGGTTCCGTTTAAGGGCTCTGTTGAGGAGGTGCTGTTCCAAATGACGGGAGGACTAAAGGCGGGAATGGGGTATTGTGGGGCTGCAAACATCCGAAAGCTAAGGGAAGCCAAATTTGTCAAGATAACCCACGCTGGAAATATTGAGAATCATCCTCATGATATTCAAATTACCAGGGAAGCCCCCAATTACAGCCGTTGAACCCCGGGCCAATGTAGATTTGGTTGCGAATCGCCAATCAAATACTAATTAATCGCCAAAGGATTGAGTAGTTGAAGATTTAAGCATTGCTGAATTGCAGGGTTTACGCAAACCACCAATCCGGTATTCGCCAATCAAAAAATCGGTTAATCACCAATACGTAGTCAGAAATAAAACCTGAGATTATTTCGTATTTTGAGCACAACATAACCCGTTTTTCATGTCGTCCGGTAGAACCATAATAAGATTGAGCATACTCTCTGGTATTAGTACCTGGATATCGCTGTTGGTGCTGGATCTACTAGTACTGTTCAGTACGATTAACAATGTTGATTCCGGCATAGCCCCGATCATTCCGCGTCTGATTTTCAGTCTATTCGTTTTATCGCTGTTTGCATTTTACCGGTATAACGTGGTAAAAGCTGAGAGTGTGAATCTCCTAGACCTATTGTGGCGCGTTTTTGTCACCGGTTTAATTACCACACTGGTCTTGCTGCTGATCAAGCTAGTGTTGATAGTCTTTTCCGAGAACAAGCTTGCAGAGAATGTTTTTTTGATCAATATTTTTTATCACATCAACGTTGGGCTGATTACAGCATTTCTGGTGTCCACATACGTAGTCTGGCAAAGGCTAATTCTCTATCAAAAGTCCAAGGGGCTGGTGCTTACCTGGGATATTTTTCAATATCTTTTGCTGGCGGCAATGGTTCTAAACGTCGCTTTCCCAATCAGCCCTTACAGCACCACATCCTATTTGATCCTGGCCCTGCTGATCATCATGAGCGCGCTCCTGGCAGTTAATCTAAAGTGGGTAGCCTATCTTAACTTCAAACAGAAATGGAAAAGCATCCTGTTCATCGTTTTAGTTATTATTTACCTGGGCTATTTTTTCCTTAACCTATCCCGTGACTCAAATACATATATTCTGGCGTTTGATCTTCTAGCCATTACCTATGTTTTGGCCCTGTTTGCATTCATCCTGCTCTACTCTATCTTTTCGCTGCTGGTGATCCTATTCAATTTACCGACTTCTTCAGTCTTTGAGCAAAAACTGAAAGAGGCCCTAAACTTCCAACGGCTAAGTCAATCCATACCTACCGGCGAAAACGAGGACCAGGTCTACTCTATTCTATTAGACAGCGCAGTAAGCGCCGTCCTTGCCGACGCCGCCTGGCTCGAAATTGAGGACGATGCCAGCCGTAAACATCTGCTCCTGACGAATCGGGTCACTGAGGAGCAAATTGAGGAAGTCAAAAGGGACTTTTCCAAGAGCAAGGTGAAGTACCTCGGCGAGGGAGATATTCCTCGAAGTATGAAAGTGCAGAATGTCCTCCTACATCTGAAATCCGGGGATTACAAATCCGCGATGTTGTTCCCAATCGTAATCAAGAACTATCAAATTGGGACATTGTCCCTGCTAAAGGGAGTTAGGGAAGGATTTAACCGAGAAATGGTGGAGATCATTCACACTTTTGTCAGCCAAGCCTGCATCTCGGTGGAAAACTTTAGGTTAATATCCGAAGCCATTGAGAATGAACGGTACAAAGAAGAGTTAAAAATCGCTAAGCGAGTCCAAAAAAGTTTACTGCCCGATGAATTGATACACAATGAGGATTATGAGATATCGGGTTATTCAGTGGCGGCAGACGAAGTTGGTGGCGACTACTACGACATTTATCGATTGAATCAAAAAAAGTTGGCTCTTATCATTGGAGACGTTTCCGGAAAAGGGACCTCGGCCGCTTTTAACATGGCCCAGATGAAAGGAGTCTTCCATAGCTTAGTTCAACTTGACCTGTCGGCCGAGGAGTTTATGACCCGGGCCAACCACGCCCTAAGTTCCTGTCTTGAGAAAACTTCCTTTATCACTGCATCATTATTTTTGATCGATTCCCAAAAAAATGAAGTTGAGTTCGTCAGAGCAGGTCATTGTCCCACTCTATTCGTCTCCAACGACACCAGAAAAGGGTGCTTCTTCAAGAACCGTGGTCTCGGTTTAGGGATCATAAGAAACTCAAGCTTTGGTAAATACGTACAAACGAACAGATTTAAGTATGAGCCCGGCGATGTAATGGTCTTGTACACAGATGGAATTGTAGAGGCCAAAAGGGCTGGAGGAGAGGAGTTTGGATATGATAGACTGCAACATTTTGTTGAAAACAATGCGTCTGAATCTGCAGAGAAAATTCAATCTGGTCTTATCCAGAGCCTATTTGATTTTTCTGGGCAACAGACCATTGACGACGATTATACCGCGATGATCGTAAAGTTTAAGTAGCATGGTGAACATAGTCACGGATCAGGACGGTGAATATTATGTTATAAAGATATCGGGAGATATTGACGCTAGTTCATCAATTTACCTGGATGAGGCAATTAGCGCAGCTCTTGAGCAAAACCACCACCGGATTATAATGGATTGTCAGGACCTGAACTACATATCTTCAGCCGGATTAGGAGTGTTTATGTCCTATCTGGAGGAATTCAGTGCCCAGAAAGTTAGCTTGGCGCTGTTCGGACTAAACCCAAAGGTGCACAACGTTTTCCAAATCCTAGGATTGGACCAATTACTTAAAATTGTAGAAACCAAGGACAAAGCGAAAAAAACGCTGATTGATGGAATATAGATTTACAGCCACTTGCAGCAAGGTCAAGCTCAAGGAAATCAGGATATTCATTTCAGGAATTCTTGATCATTACTCCATATCAGAAGTAAAAAAGAACGAGTTGGTTTTGGCTGTTGACGAGGTCTGTGCTAATCTTATTATCCATTCTCATAATTGTAACGAGATGGAGCAATTCGATCTCCTGGTAAATGTGAAAGAACGGTCTGGGATTACCGTCGACATAATAGACAAAGGAATAGGATTCAATATTAAAAAGTACCGCGAGCCCAATCTTCAGGAAATAATTAAGAAGAAGCAAAAGGGAGGGGTTGGGTTGATGCTAGTTCGAAGGATAATGGATAAGATAGAATTCAAGCATGAACCGAAAGGAAATGTTTGCCGGCTGTTTAAGAAAATGGATATTAAAAAATAGCAGGTTTCTTTCTACGCATTCAGTTTTCGAACCTATTCTCGATAGAATTTACTAAAATTGCCACACCATTTAGCGATCTGCGGTGTGATGGTGTTCAGATTCCTTGTGTTTCTCTTTTTATTTGTTCTAGGAGCCAATAAGGTCCGGAGCCAAATCCCATTGCTGTCCATCGGCTCCACCGAGATTTCCACGGAAGAGTTCCTGTTTGTTTACAATAAGAATAAGTACTATCAGGATGCCCTCCCTCTCGCGCAATCTATTGATCGATATCTAGAGTTATTTATAAATTTCAAGCTTAAGGTCCTTGAGGCCTATAATTTGGGATTGGACCAAACCATCGATTACAAGCAAGAGGTCGCTCAATATAGAAAGCAGCTGGCAGAACCCTATTTAACCGATTACCATTTGACTGAGAAAATCCTCCTGGAAACTTATGAGAGGATGCTGGTTGAGGTTAAGGTATCTCATTTGTTGATTAAGGTAAACAATGGGGACACGGCTTTGGCCCTTCAAAAGGCATGGGATCTCCGAAGGAGGATTCAGGCCGGAGAAGACTTTAGCAAAATTGCTACCGAAGAATCAAAGGATCCGTCGGCTAGTAGTAATAAAGGGCTCTTGGGGTATTTTAGTGTCTTCCGCACGGTCTATCCGTTTGAAACGGCAGCTTACAATACCGAGGTAGGAGAAGTTTCTGAACCAGTTGTTACCAAATTCGGAATTCATTTGATAAAGGTGCATAGTAACAGGCCTTCACGCGGAAGAGTTAAGGTTTCCCAAATAATGATCCGGAAAAGTCCGGATTCGGTAGCGGCTAACCGCAAAGTAGAGCAAGTTTACGAACGCCTTAGGAATGGAGAGCCCTGGGAGAAACTTTGCCTGGAATATTCTGACGACAGCCAAACAAGCAGGCTGGGAGGTCGATTACCATGGTTTGGAACCGGACAGATGATTCCGGAATTTGAAGATGCGGCATTCGGCCTTGACAGCGCAGGTCAAGTATCTCAGCCGGTTGTTGCCCTATATGGTTGGCACATCCTCAAACTTGACCAAAGGAATCAGGTTGGCAGTTTTGAGGAATCCAGGGAATGGCTTGAATCCATGGTTCGAAGAGATTCCAGAGGCACAATTCCTCGATTGAGGCTGATTGATAAATTGAAGGGAGAAAACGATTGGGTGCCTGGCGAAAACCTGGACACTATGTTGAATTATTGGGAGAAAGAGCCTCAGTGGAGAGAAAATCTCTATGGAAGCAGGAGCGATTCACTAGTCCTATTCAGAATCGAGACCAAGGCATATACAACTATCGATTTTGAAGAGTATTTGAGCCGGAATAAACCACAACAACCCAATCAAGATTTCACTGAGAGGTATGAAAGTTTCGAAAACGCCATGATCCTAGAATACGAAGAGGCGCATCTTGAGAGAAAGCATCCGGAGTTCAGGATGCTTTACCAGGAATATCGCGAAGGAGTACTTCTTTTCGAGTTAATGCAAAGGGAAGTATGGGAAAAAGCGATGGAGGATTCATTGGGCATAAAGAGATTTTATGATGATCATCCGGAAAAGTATAAAAATGCCGACAGGGCGGAGGTTCTGATTATTACGGCAAACGGAGAGGCAGAGGCTATTCGGGTCTGGCAAATCCTGCAGGCTCTGTCGAAGGAGGACACCGCTGGCAATCAAGTCACCGCACTTTCGATCGTAGATCAGGAGGCATTTATCAAAGAGAAATATTCTTTGGAGGTCCGCCTCAGGGAAGATACCTTTGAGGCTGGTTCTGAGCCATTTCCCGTAGTAATTAGGTGGGAAGAAGGTTCACAACATTCATTCGAGAGTGAGGGTCACAACCTAGTTGTTGTTCGTAGAATTGAGCCGGGTATATTACGGGATTTGCAAGAAATAAAGGGCACGGTTATTTCGGATTATCAGGACTTTCTTGAAACCAGTTGGGTTTCGGTCCTGAGGAAGAAATATCATGTATCGGTGAACAAAAAGGAGTTAAAGAGCTTAATCAAACGACTTGAGAACTTATAGCATTTGGCTGCTAATGCTGGCTTCATTACTTGGGTCCTGTGATCTCTTCATCATCAAGGAGGATAGCAGTGACCAACTCATTGAAAAGAAGCCGGTAGTACGGGTATTTGAAAAATACCTGTACCATGATGATTTGCAAGGATTAGCCTCAAGCAATCTTTCAGTGCAAGATAGCATCAAGAGGGTGGAGTCGTATATGAAGAATTGGGTGAAAAAACAGCTCTTGATAGCCGAGGCCGCTAATAAGATAGAATTTGACGAGGCAGAAATTGAAAGAAGAGTGTTGGATTACAGGTACGCCCTGATGGTTTATGAGTACGAAAAGTATTACATAAACCAGGAACTAAGTAAAACAGTAACGGTTGAGGAAGTAGAGCAATATTACCACGAGCATCGGGAAAATTTTGAGTTGAAACAAAACATAATTCGGGGCATTTTTGTCAAAATACCAAAAGAAGCTCCTAATGTTTCCAAAGTTCGAAGACTTATTAGATCCAAGACCACCAAGAACAGGGAAGAACTTAAATCGTATTGCTTTCAGTTTGCGAACTCCTATTCTCTGGAGGACTCAACCTGGGTGAATTTTGACGAGATAATCCAAAATACCCCACTGATAGGAATACCGAATAAGGTTCAGTATCTCAGCAACCACAAGAATATCGAAACTGAGGATGAAAATTTTTTCTATTTCTTTAACATTTACGATTACCGAATTTCTCAAGACTTATCTCCCTTGGAATTCGTGAAGGATGACATAGAGAATATCATTATCAATAAAAGAAAAATCCAATTGGCCAATCAATTGGAGGAGGACATCTATGAACGAGGGCAGAAGAACAATGATTTCGAATTTATTCAGAAGAATTAGCAACCAAATTGGAGTAGGCCTGATCATTCTACTCCCGTTTTGGTCATCGGGACAGGAACCCAAGGGACAAGTTATTGACAAGATCATTGCCAAAGTTGACAATTACATTGTCCTTAAATCAGAGCTGGAAAAGACCCACCTTGACATGCTATCCAGGGGGCAGGCAACTGGCCCAAATCTTAAGTGCGAGATCTTGCAGAGTCTGATCATGAACAAGGTAATGATGGCCAAAGCCGAGATCGACTCGGTGACCGTTTTGGATTTCGAGGTGGAATCAAACCTGGATCGCAGGCTTTCCATGATGGTAGCTCAAATTGGTTCTGAACAGGCAATCGAGGAATTCTATGGGAAGCCCTTAGCTCAATTCAAGGAGGAGTTAAAACCACAGATTCACGAGCAATTGGTAGTTCAAAGAATGGAGGAAGTAATAAGCCAGGAAATCACGGTTACTCCATCTGAAGTCAAAAGATTTTTCAGACGAATACCTAAAGATAGTTTGCCCTTCTTCTCCAAAGAAGTGGAAGTGGCGGAAATTGTCATATCCCCTGAAATTAGCAAGCTTCAAAAGCAAAAAGTTAAGGATCGGACTAATGAGCTGCGGTCCCGAATTGTAAACGGCGAAGAATTTGAAGCAATCGCCAGACGCTATTCAGAGGATCCCGGCAGTGCCGGAAGCGGAGGAAATTACGGTTGGCAGAGTAGGGGTTCTTTTGTTCCAGAATATGAAGCAGCGGTATTTAAGATGAAGCCTAGAGAGTTATCTGAGGCCGTGGAATCAGAATATGGGTTTCATTTAATTGAATTGATCGAAAGACGAGGGAATGAATACAATTCGAAGCATATCTTATTAACAACCGGTCCATCGGAGGCGGACATCCGGACGACCGAGGAGCAATTGGACAGTATCAGGACTCGAATTATAGAGGACAGCCTGAGTTTCGAAAAACTGGCTTCGGAGATCTCCGACAATATTGAAACCGGTGGAAATGGGGGATATTATCTTGCTCCTGATGGAAGTACCCGAATTCCCATGGGCGATTTGGATCCGGTAATATTTTTTAGCATTGATACAATGAGAATCGGGCAGATTTCGAAACCTATTGCCTACCGGGATCGTGAAGGTAAGGACGCTGTGAGGATTCTGTATTATCATTCCAGCAGCGCACCGCACCAAGCCAATCTGGAAGAGGACTATCAGAAGATCTTTTTAGCCACTCTAAATAAAAAAAGATCCCACGCCATAGAGGATTGGTTTACGGAGGCGAAGAAAGAGGTGTATATAGAAATTGATGAAGGATTGGATCACTGCCCGGTATTGCAATAATACCAACGAGAGAATTAACCCGATAATATGAAAAACTACAGTTCTGAAGTGGAGGCCGTTGAGGGACTACACGAGTCCTACGAAAAGCTCAGCAACGAAATATCCAAGGTCATAATCGGCCAGGAAGAGGTGGTTAGACAGGTTTTAATCTCAATATTTTGCCAGGGTCACTCACTTCTGATTGGGGTGCCCGGTTTGGCGAAAACGTTGCTGATCCACACAATCGCTTCCGCGCTTGACCTTACATTCAGTCGAATCCAGTTTACTCCGGATCTTATGCCATCCGACATTTTGGGCTCTGAAACTCTGGACAAAGAGAGAAATTTCAAATTCATACAGGGTCCCATCTTTGCCAATATTATACTCGCCGACGAAATAAACCGGACACCGCCCAAGACTCAAGCAGCTTTGTTGGAATCCATGCAAGAGTATGCGATTACCATCGGTGGGGTAAACTACAAATTAGAGATGCCATTTTTCGTGCTGGCCACCCAAAACCCGATAGAGCAGGAAGGAACTTATCCTCTCCCGGAAGCTCAGCTGGACCGGTTTATGTTCAACATTCTTCTGAACTACCCGTCTTTCGACTCTGAATTGGCTATCGTAAAGAATACCACTCAGATAATTGAGCACGAGGTGGATAAGGTATTGCACGGCGAAGACATCCTGGAGATCCAGAGATTGGTTCGAAAAGTACCTATTGCCGACAACGTAATTGAATATGCGGTAACTTTAGTAAGTAAAACCCGCCCCGAAACCAACATGGCCATCGACCTAACCAATAATTATCTGGAATGGGGAGCCGGCCCCAGAGCTTCCCAATACCTGGTAATTGCTGCCAAATGCAGTGCCCTATTGAACCATAAATATTCTCCGGATATTGAAGACATTCAGGAAATAGCAAAGCCAGTATTGCGGCATCGCATAGTCCGGAATTTCAAAGCGGAGGCTGAGGGAATCTCAGTAGATCAGATTATCGAACGGCTACTGTAAGGGTCAAAAGCCGCCTGCCCGGGCAAGATTTGAATCGTCAGCTCTAAACGAAATCTGAGAATTGCCTTAAGAATCTTACGTCGTTTTCAGTGAACAGCCGTAAGTCCTTGATTTCATATTTCAACATCGCAATTCGCTCCAAACCCATGCCGAATGCAAAACCAGTATATTTTTCGGGATCAATACTGCAATTTACCAATACGCTTGGATCTACCATTCCGGAACCGGCAATTTCCACCCAACCGGTGTACTTACATATGTTGCAACCCTCTCCGTGGCAGATCTGACAGGATATATCAAATTCAGCACTGGGTTCGGTAAACGGAAAGTAAGAGGGTCGGAAGCGCACGCTGGTATCCGAGGCAAACATCTCTCTGGCAAAATACAAAAGGGTTTGCTTCAGATCCACGAAACTGACATTCTCGTCAACAAATAATCCTTCCACCTGATGAAAAATGCAGTGTGCCCGCGCAGAAATAGCCTCATTCCGGAATACCCTACCCAATGAAAGCGTTCGAATGGGAGGTGGTTGGGTCTCCATCACGCGGATCTGAACGGAGCTTGTGTGGGTTCGAAGAGCAATGTCCGGATCCTTTTCAATGAAGAAAGTGTCCTGCATTTCCCGGGCAGGATGATTTGGCGGAAAATTGAGTGCCGTAAAATTGTGCCAATCATCTTCAATCTCGGGTCCTTCAGATAAGTTAAATCCGATCCGTTCAAAAATCTGTACCACCTGGCGACGAATTATTGTCAGCGGGTGAATTGAGCCCTTAGGGTCTGGGACGGGAGGTAGGGTGAAATCCTGGACGTATTTTCCTTTAGGAGCCCTCTGCTGGTTCAGTTGCTCCGCCAACTCCTTGAATTTGTCTTGGGCCTGGTTTTTCAACTGGTTCAAAGCCGCACCTAATTTTCGCTTCTCGGATGCAGGAGCCTCTTTCAGTCCGCCAAAAAGCTCAGCCAGGCGACCTTTTCTGCTGATGAACTTCAGTCGATACTTCTCCAGAGTGTCCTGGTCATCAACCAGGTAATTCTGAATTTCTCCTCTTAGCCGCTCGATCTCTTTCAACATGTTAGATGATCATTCCGGCTCCTACGGTTTCATTAGTGTCCTCATCAACTAAAACCAAGCTCCCAGTTGACCTGTTCTTTTTATAGCTATCGTAAAACAGTGGCGAAGTCGTTCGAATAGCTATCCTTGCGATGTCATTAAGGCCTATCGAGAAGTCATCTTCGATCCGGTGCAGAGTGTTTATATTCACCTTATACCGGATGTCCTTCACTATACATCGTAGCTCCTTACTGGTGTGCTTTACCGCGTACTTTCCCCCTCCGACAAGCTGCTTTTCATTCAGCCAGCAAACCATCATCTCTATATCCTGACCCACGTGCGGCTGATTGTTGGGCCTCACTATCATATCTCCACGACTAATATCAATATCATCCTCCAAAGTCATGACAATTGACATAGGAGGGAAGGCCTCATCAATGTTCTTATCAATGGTTTCAATCTTTGAGATGCTGGAAGTAAATCCGGATGGAAGAGCCAGAACCTCATCTCCAGGCTTAAATATACCTCCTTCAACTCGGCCGGCGTATCCGCGAAAGTCATGATGCTCTTCAGATTGAGGCCGGATAACCCTCTGCACCGGAAAACGGCAGTCGACGTGGTTAAGATCACTGCCGATATGGATATTCTCCAAAGTGTACATAAGGGTCGAACCATTGTACCAATCCATGTTATCAGACTTATTAACCACATTATCTCCTTTGAGCGCACTGATTGGAATAAATCTAATATCCGGGACCTGCAACTTGGAGCTGAAATCCTCAAAATCATCCTTAATCTTCAAGAAAACATCTTCACGATAATCCACCAGGTCCATTTTGTTAACGCCAAGAACCAGGTGTTTGATCTGCAATAACGAAGCAATGAACGCGTGACGGCAGGTCTGTTCCACCATACCTTTCCGGGCATCTACGAGCACTATAGCCAAATTAGCTGTGGACGCCCCTGTGACCATATTTCGAGTATATTGAATGTGCCCCGGTGTATCAGCGATGATGAATTTTCGTTTGGGCGTTGCGAAATACCGGTAAGCTACATCAATGGTTATTCCCTGCTCCCTTTCAGCTCTCAGTCCGTCGGTCAGCAGCGCAAGGTTTACATAGCCATCCCCTCTCTGAAGGCTGGTCTGTTCTATGGACTCCAGCTGGTCTTGGAAAATGGCCTTGGAGTCATAGAGGAGGCGGCCAATTAACGTGCTTTTACCATCATCTACACTCCCGGCGGTGGTAAACCGCAAGAGGTCCATCTCCAGATATTCCGTTGTATTATTTTCGGCCATGAGTGACTTAGAAATAACCCTCCTTCTTACGATCTTCCATAGCGGCTTCGGTGCGCCTGTCATCAGCTCTGCCTCCCCTTTCAGTGATTCTGGCTGCTGCAACTTCCTGAATTATTTCCTTTAGGGAGGATGCCTGGGACTGTACCGCGCCTGTGCAAGTCATATCTCCTACGGTACGAAACCTAACAATCAGTTTCTCAACTTTCTCCTTGCCGTTCACGGTAATGAATTGTGAGTTTGCCAGAAGCATGTCGTTACGTCTCACGATCTCCCGTTTGTGAGAAAAGTAAATTGGTGGTATCTCCAGCTTCTCTTTGGCAATATATTGCCAAACATCCATCTCGGTCCAATTACTCAACGGGAAGATCCTAAAGTGCTCTCCGTGATGCTTCCTGGCATTAAATAAATTCCACAGTTCAGGGCGTTGATTCTTTGGATCCCACTGACCAAAACCATCCCTGTGCGAGAAGAAGCGCTCCTTTGCCCGGGCTTTTTCCTCATCTCTTCTCCCACCACCAAACGCGGCATCGAACTGGAACTCCTCGATTGCATCCAGTAAGGTAACCGTCTGAAGTGCGTTACGGCTAGGATTTGGTCCCTTTTCTTCGACAGCCCTTCCATTGTCTATCGACTGCTGAACGGTGCGCACGATCAGGCGTGAATCCAACCGATTTACTAGTGCGTCTCGGAAATCTATGGTCTCCTGAAAATTATGACCGGTATCCACATGGAGCAGCGGAAATGGGATCCTCGCCGGCCAAAATGCCTTTTGGGCCAGCCTCACCATGGTGATTGAGTCTTTGCCCCCTGAAAATAGCATAACTGGATTCTCGAACTGAGAAGCCACTTCCCGCAATATGAAGATGGCCTCCGATTCAAGTTCCTCGATGTGAGTTAGATGATATGACTTCATTACTTGCTAAGATTCATGTTTGACGTGGTCAATTATGGCCGAAATGAGTTGCTCCTGGCAGTCCTCAATTGATTCCAAATCCGTTCTCAGCTGAAGATCTGGGTTTTGGGGCTCCTCAAACGGAGCACTGACTCCAGTGAAATCGGGTATTTCTCCCTGTCGAGCCTTGGCATATAGCCCCTTTACATCCCGCTGCTCGCAAACCTCCAAGGGGCAATTCACGAATACTTCATAATATCCCAGGCCGATGATCTGGCTGGCCATCTCCCTAAGCTCCTTTTTTGGACTAATGAACGAGCAGAGGGTGATGATCCCGCAATCCATAAATAATTTTGAAACCTCAGCGGCTCGTCTAATATTCTCTGCCCTATCCATTTCGGAGAATCCAAGATTGTTATTGACACCTACCCGAAGATTGTCCCCGTCCAACAGCTGGGTCAAATACCCCAGATTGTGAAGATTGTTTTCGGCTGACCTCGCTAAAGTGCTCTTCCCTGATCCCGATAGACCAACCAACCATATTACTATCGATTTCTGCCTTAAAAGGTTCTGCTTTTGCTCCTTTTTTAAAACCTTATCGAAAATAGGATATATGTTTCTCAATCAGTGTCTTAATTTTGGCACAAAAATACTATATCTAGTATTAAATCACATTAAAAGGATGGATATCCAGAAAGTCACAAGAATAGCTATTAATGCAGGCGCTTCCATTCTGGAGATCTATAATGACGAAACCTTGTCATCCAGTATCGCTTACAAAAAAGATCAATCGCCGCTGACCCTGGCTGACACAGCGTCTCATAAAGTGATTATGGCTGGGCTTAAGGAACTAGCCCCTGATGTGCCGATCATTTCCGAAGAAGGCAAAGATATCAGCTTTGATCTGCGGCAAGATTGGAATCCTTTTTGGTTAGTCGATCCCTTGGATGGAACCAAAGAGTTTATCAAAAGAAACGGCGAGTTTACCGTGAACATTGCCTTAATTGAAAACCTCAAACCCATTCTGGGCGTAATATTCGCACCCACGACAAATCTGCTGTATTATGGTTCTCCCGAAGACGGAGCTTACAAGGTGACGGAGCATGAAGCCTCCAGAATCAAGGTTAATTGTAAAGAGGGATCCAGAATTGCCGTGAGAAGTCGATCCCATGCCAATCCCCGAGAAGAGGAAATCCTGGATCGATTCGGGGTAGTTGATTCAGTGTCAATAGGAAGTTCCCTAAAGTTTTGCCTCGTAGCTGACGGAACAGCCGACATTTACTACCGACACGGCCCTACCATGGAATGGGATATTGCAGCGGGGCAAGCGATTGTAACCGCCGCGGGCGGTAAAGTCTTCCGTGACACCACTACCACCGAGTTTACCTTCAATAAACCGGACCTTAGAAATGGGAGCTTTTTGTGTACAGGATTTTAGGCCTTTCGATAACTTCTGCGTGCCCGTCCTTTGCTGGGAAACCTCTTGGCCACAATATAATTAAGGAGCACATTCAGAGCCAACATAATTCCAATGATAACCGGAATGAGTTGATTTTCGGATAAACTTCTGGTCATGGCGCAAGGGCAACAAAAGACAAGTTAATCCCCAAAAGGAGCATGACCGATTCGGCATGGCTTAGCCCAAGTCTCACCAGAATGTGATGGATATGGGTTTTATCAGGAGTGAACGGCCCCTGACCACGAATTATCCTTGATACAAATACCCTGGAGGCGTCGAACATCGGTACGATCAGGACACAAATCGAGGTAGAAATCGGAGCTTCAAATCGATATTCATTTCCCAATTCCAGGAGATTATTATGGTTTATGAAAATGACGGCAACAAATGAAATGAAGAACCCCAACGTAAGCGCCCCCATATCTCCCATAAATATTCTTGACGGTTCCCAATTGTAAAAAAGAAACGCCAATAGGGCACCCCCGAATGTAAGGGTCAAAATTGCCATATTGGCTAAGTCCACAAAGTTAAACCAGATACCAAAAAAGAGAATCGATACCAACCCAACGACCGCCGCCAAACCGTCAATGCCATCGATCAGATTGAAGGAATTCGTGATGAACAAGATCCCGAGCACTGTCAAAAACGCTCCCACGTAATAAGGAAGGGCTTCGACCCCTGCCAGGCCAAAAAGACCAGTCAGTTGAAGTCCGAACAGGAAAATCACCATTAAGGCCGGAATTATCTGATTGATCAGTTTGTGCATTGGCTTGAGCGGCACGAGATCATCCCGCAGACCCAGAATAAACATAAGCAATAGGGCGCCCAAGAAATATTTGAATGTAATTAAACCTTGCAGCGGAAACCACAATAGAAGGGCAAGTGCAAACCCGATGAAGATCGGTATTCCGCCTAACGAAGGGGTGGAGCTTTTATGGATTTTCCTCCGACCTGGTGATTCCAGTATTTTATTCTTTTCAAGTATTTTGATGAATACCGGAAAAAGAAAGGTGGTGAAAATGAAACAAGTCAAAAAGAATTTCACGGGCTAATAGGCTTGCTGTACGTCCTTGAAAACGGCGGTAATTGTTAATAATATAATTTTGACGTCCAAAATAATGGACCAATTCTCAATATAAAAAGTATCCAGTTTTACCCGGGTTTTCATTAGGTTCAAATCTTCCGTACTTCCCCGGAAACCTTTGGCCTGTGCTAACCCCGTAATACCTGGTTTTACAAAATGGCGCGACATGAACCGTTCCACGATTTGGGAGTACTCCTCAGTGTGCTTTATCATATGAGGACGAGGTCCCACGACTGACATTTCGCCAGTGAGAACATTGAAGAATTGTGGCAATTCATCTATGCTCGTTTGCCTTAAGAACTTGCCCAGACGGGTTACCCTAGAATCCTCTTCAGTGGCCTGCTTCGTGTCCGCATCCGGGTTTTGTTTCATAGTTCGGAACTTCCAACAATAAAATGTCTGAGTGATCTTTCCTGACCTCTTTTGCTTAAAAAATGCAGGGCCCCGAGAATCCAATTTGATCACAAGCGCCAGGATCGGTGTGAGCCAGGAAAGAATAAATATGATCACCCCCAGCGAAAATGCAATGTCAAATGTGCGTTTGACGACCCTGTTCTTCCAGTCATCCAAGGGCACGGGAGTGACGTTAATCACCGGAATATAATCATACACTTCCAACTCGAGACCCTTATAGGTGAATCCCCGAAAGTCCGTGAGCAGCCTTACCTTGATCAAATTCTCTTCACAATAATCAATGATATCCTTAATCTCTTTGTAATCGACATAAGGGAGACAACAATAAACAACGTCCACATTGTTAAGCAGAACATAGTTCTTAATAGTGTCGAATTTCCCCAAAAAATCTTCACCTGACGCTTCCTTGTCGAAGTAACCAAGAAATTTATACCCGTATTCGGGGTGGTTCCTGAAAACTACACTTAGTTCTTCAGCGATAGGACCATGCCCTACTACCACTACGTTTCGATGGTTCAATCCTATTTTCCGGTATATACGAATTAGGTAAACATATAATGCCCGGTTCAAGACAAGCACTGCGGTCAGGAATATATAGATGACCAATATCAACTCCCGGGAGAATTGATAGGGAAAAAAGGCAATGAATGCGGAAACCATCAACAGATGCAAGATGATCGTCGCGAACAAACTTAGAAGTACCCGGGTGAATCGGAAAACCCTCAAAATGTTGTACGGATTTCTAATGATCGTAACCATGAGCCAACTTAAATTGACAAAGAGCCACAAAACAAGGTAGGGGTATCTGAAAAGCCCCTCCAAAGTCGTAAACTGAAGGAAAAACGACAGAACGAACGACAAATTGAGGGCTATGATGTCCCCGATTTGCAAATAGGGCTTAATTAAACTAGAGTAGCGATGTGACACTGTGGTTGGTTTTAGCGCCGGGACAAATTTAGCGAAGCTGACTGTAGAAATATATAGATATTATTGATTCTATTTATTAGACACTCGTAACCCCCTTGGAGTTTAAACGATCCAATCACTTGGCCTTAAAAAACTCATGCAGGACCAACATTATGAACCGGAAGTTACCAATGAGGTACCGCTTCCACATTCTGCCTGGCTCCTGTATTAATCGATAAAACCATTCCAGGCCATTTTCCTGAAACCAGATGGGTGCTCGTTTTACTGCGCCGGCTACAACATCAAAGGCTCCACCAACACCCATGATCAGACTTACCTGTTTTAACTCGACCTTATACTGGGATAAAAAACCTTCTTTTATCGGGGATTTTATTCCCACAAACAAGATTTTGGCTCCTGAATTCTTTATTTCTTCAACTATTGCTGGCTCCTCTTCCTCTTGGAAGTAACCATTACGGTAACCGGCAATGATTTCCGGGGAGTATTGTTGGGAATAAATTGCTACTACTCTTTTAATAATTTCTTCCCGTGCACCAAAAAAGAATATCTTGTAGGATCGCTGATATGCGAGCTTTATCACATTCACCATCAGGTCGATGCCCGAAACTCTTTCCGGAAGTGGCTTGCCCAAGATCCTGGAGGCCCAAACCACGGCCTGGCCGTCCGGGTTTATCACATCCGAGGTCACGACGTTCTGAAATAACTCAGGATCATCCTGCATCAGAGCGATTTTACCAGCGTTCACACAGGTATGGCGAATCTGTCGGCCGGATCGAATGGCCTCATCTATGGTTTCGAGAGTTTCATCCATAGTGAAACCATCAATTGGTATGGAGAAGATTTCAATTCGCCTTTTCACTCTCAAAGGCCCAAAGTAAATAAAATGAAAGGGAATAAAACATCCACGCCTGAGCCCAACGCATATAGGGTATTTTTGATGAAAACCTCTTCTCCAGCTGATAGTAAAAGTAACCCTCCGGGTCTTGCATGTTCTTAAATGTCCACTCCAGAATCGTGTCCATCAAGGGTGCCTCTTTTGTAAGTCTCCCCAAACGGAAAAGGGTGACTGTCAACTGGGCCGGACAATTTATATCAACGGGATAGGTTTTGTTATTATAATATTTTGATATTCCATCGGCGGTAAAAAAATTCTGTAGATAGTATTGCAAGCCCAGTTCGAGGTTCCCGTTGAAATCGCTGTCGCCAGTATGCCTGCCGTACTCGGACAAACACTCAAGATTGTAGCCGGTGTGGAAGCTATCAATCCACTGATGATATTTTTTGGTACCATAAGTCCACGAGCCATCATGAGATTGATCCCGACAACAAAATGCCACTGATTGCCGGGCAGCTCGACGCAGTTTCTCCTCCCCGGTGTAACCGTATACACGCGCCAACGTCCTGGACGCCAATAGCGAGGCGTTATATACCACAACATCGTCAAGTGGGCTATAAGAAAACGCAAAATCATCTCCTTCCCCGGAAGTCCTATTTAGATCTTCAAGAAAAAAGTCGCAGATAGATCGACTTTTTTCTAATAATCTTTGCTCCCTAAGTAGGTCATAGGCGTCGAGCAACCCGTTGGCAACATAGGCACTGGCCACGACAGTAGGAGAATTTCTAGGCTGATTAAATGCCCGGGCTTGCCACTCAAAGTTATAACCCCAGGCGCTTCCCGACCATCCTGGAGATTCTAACTCCAGAAGCGATTTAAGCAAAGATCGGATGCTAACCAATCTTGTGTCCTCGGGCTCCATTTTGTAAAGATTGCAATATCCAGATATGAAAAGCCCCAACCCTTGAGAGTTGTATTGCTTCGGCACCCTTGATAATCCTCGAAAATTGAAGGGGCTTCTTTTGAATAACTGGATCCAGGCAAGTTTTGAGAGCCGGAATCCCGAAAAGGGTAATTTGTGAAACAACTGACTGTTGAGACCATCAAAGGGGTCCCAGCCCAGAAACTTCTGCTGCACACAGTATTTCTCAAGCTTATTAAATGAAGCTCTTACTAATTCAGGCTTCATTTATGAAAGGGCTATCTTTTTTGTACTAGAATAAATCAAAAATGACAGGAAGAAAAAAAAGAATACAATCCCTTTGCTTATTACGAGAGTCGATTCAGTAATGCTGAATTGAAAAAAGATCCATATCAAACCGAAAAGGAGGACTTCTTTTCGTTTCCACGCCGTTAGAAAACTGGCGTAGAACATCAACAAGAATACCAGAATTCCAGGCACTCCCCAAGCCGCAACGGAGTACAAAAACTGGTTGTGCGGATGGTATTCGTCTATAAAAGCGAAATAGAAATCGTTCGCCTTATATATTTCTACCAGATAAGGCCCGATCGACCCGGTACCCACGCCGATGAGCCAGTGGTCCTTTATTAGTATCAGAGCGTGTTCCCAAAGTGCCAACCTCAGATTCGCGGAGTTCCAATTGCCTGGAGGATGGATTGTCACATCGTATTCAAAAACACTCAGGTTGTTGCCTATCTTGTTGACAACCACGTAAATGGCAAATACCAACATAGCAATCATCACGAATCCCAGCAGCAACTTAAGCCTTCGGTGCCGATCGTCAAGCCGGTAAATCTTGTTGACCAACAGAACCACCAGGAAAAGGACCATGGCCAAAGTAAGGTTGGCTGACTGAAGAAGTAGGAGAATCGTTATCAAGTAGATCACCAGGATCAATATCCAAGGGCGTTCCCTTAACGACCTCTGAGATTGAAATAGTCTTTCAACCAGGATAAAGATTGCAAAAGTCAAATATAGGGCGAGATATACAGCATGCAAAGACAAGTGGGCGCTAAGACGATGATACAAAAATACGTTCTCCATGCTTTTGTGAACCGGGTTAACGTAACCCAAGGTCCCAGCGCTAATGGCCAAATAGGTTGCCCCTCCAAGACAAACCAGCGATGCCAATACAATCCCAAATACGTACGCACTGAGAACGCTCTCCCGGGTAGAAGATGGGAGGTAGTAAACCCCACAGAGGATAAAAGGGAAGACAATTATCGGAGAGAGAGTTTCCAGTTTTTGCAATCCCAGTTGAATGTGATCCGAATAGAATAATCCTATCACTGCAACCACATACAATCCGATGACCGGAATAAAAACTCGATTCTGGCCGACCACCTTTAGCACCCCATTTGGTTGGGGAATGGCATAGGCAACAAGCCAGGAAACCAAAGTAATCAATAAAGCTATATTGGTCGCACCCCGGTAAAAAGGTATGGTAAAAACGGCCGTCGCAAGCGAAAAAAAGTAAAGCTTGGAGGCAAGGATGCTAATCATTTGGAGGCGCAACCGATTGAGGCAGATTAGTTGAAAGAGAATCCCGAATTTTGAAAGTCGCCAAAGTTGTCAAGTACAGGGAATGGAAGCTGATTGGTACTTGTGAACCTTGTTTTATGGCGTCCAAACATCTGAATACCTCTTCTTTGTGGCCTTTGCCCGAAACTGAGGTAGCATTTTTGCCGGAGCCAACAACGCTCGTAACCCTTTTGAAATCATCAATGATCCAAGCCCTTCCACCACAAAATATCTCTAGTCGCTCCTTAGGCAAATTCTTGTTACCCAACGATGTATATAATATTTGACCATTGGAACCATCAGACATCCGAAGGCCAATGGTCACGTTGTCTTGATCAGCCAATCCACGATTGTCGTTGGCCGTGGTGGTTGCAAAGACTTGAGCAGGATCACTGCCGGTAAGAAACTGGATCAAATCTATGAAATGGCAAACCTCTCCAACGATCCTGCCCCCTCCTATTCCAGGATCCAGGATCCAGTGGCCTGGTTCCAGTTTGTCCGCACTAACCCTGTAATTGAACATTAGTGGTTGGTCCAATCCTTCCAGATCATCTTTTACAAATTTCGCGGCTGGCGAAAATCTGCGATTAAAACCGACCATCAGACGTCCCTTACACTCAGCAACTGCCTGCTTGAGCTGTTTCAGTTGATCTAAATCAAGCGCCAGCGGCTTCTCGACAAAAACGTTTTTCCCGTTTCTCAAGCCTTCCAACACCAGGGGTGCGTGAGAATCATGCCGTGTAGCAATAAAAATGGTGTCAATTGATGGTTCGCTAAAGACGTCATCCGGATTGGTTGACGCCTGGCCGAATCCAAATTTGGAGGCTGCGCTGCTCGAGGTAAGGCTCCGGGTAGTTACCACGGTATGCAAAGACGCCCCCCAGGCCCGAATATGAGGGAGTAGATAGGATTGAGCAAAACTGCCAGCGCCAATGAAACCAATATTCAGGGCTGCCGGCTCGAATGTCCGCTGAATGACTTTCTGACTCAGTTTTTCCTTCCGATCGACCGGATACTCAAGGAGGATCCCCAGGCTCTCATGGTTTGATCTACCAAGAACCAAGTCATAAGCCTTCTCAGCCTCCTCTACTTTAAATACGTGGCTTACCAAAGGTTTTACACTGACCGCCTGGCTTTCCAGTTGGCCGAGGAACGCTTCCATATTTCGCTGCTCAGTCCATCTGACGTAATCGTAAGGATAATCTCTTCCTAACTCCTCGAATTCAGGATCGTATCTTCCGGGTCCATAGGAGGCACTCATTTTCAGTTCAAGCTCCTTTTGATAAAAATGGGGTTCTCGTGGAACATCCATTTTTACGTCTCCAACGATTACGATCCGACCTTTTTTACGAAGAATCTTGGTCGCGAGCACCACCGGGTCATTGGACGAGGTAGCAGCAGCGATAATTACGCTATCAAAGCCGCGGCCTCGGGTAAAGTGATCTAATACCGGGTCTAAATCAGGGTTGTCGCGGGCCATTGCCTCATGGGCCCCCATTTCCTTCATCAAATCCACCAGTCGGGAGTCGAGATCGATGCCAAATACGCGGCATCCATTTGCCAGTAGGAGTTGGTTGGTGATCTGGCCCAATAAACCCAACCCGATCACACAGACGTTTTCTCCCAGTTTTGGATCACATTGCCGAAGTGCCTGAATCGCTATTGCACCGAGCGTAGTGAAACTGGCTTGTTCAAACGACACCGAATCTGGAATCCTTGCCACCAAATTCTGAGGTACCGATACTATTTCAGCGTGGGATGCGTAATCCTGGCCGGCGCAAGCTACCCGGTCTCCCGGTTTAAACACACCATCCTTATCCATGGACGCAACTACGATTCCCGAGGTGCTGTATCCCAGTGCTTTGAGGGAACCCAGCTTGGTCCTTACCTTCTTATAGGTGCTGGCAAAACCTTCTCTGCGTAAATTATTCAGAACCTGCTTAACCAGATCTGGGCGTTGCCGGGCCTTACCTAAAATGCTGGCCTTACCTACCTTCACGGTCGACTTTTCAGTACCGGTGCTGATCAGCGAGTACCGATTCTCGACCAGCACCCTGCCATCGATCAAGGTCGGTGCCGGAACCTCCTCCACAGATAATTGACCCGTCTTAAAATTCTGGACGACCTGCTTCATTTCATTTTTGAGCCGTTATCCAAAGATGCCAACCGAATTTTCGGGATAGCCAGGATTTGACCCTGGTGGGTAATACCAGTTGCAAACCTAACAAATGTCTCTCATTCAAGAAATGGACCCGAAATTCAACTCCTCTAAAGCTTGCAAATAATCTTGAGGAAGATCTCCTACTCCAAACAGAGGAGAATACATTGTCTGGACCATCCGTTGATTTGTGAATAAAGGTAGCCATATCCAGATAGGAAAGGCCATTGGTTTTTAGGTTCTCCATATGTTTATTTATCCGGGACCGGTTTTCTCCAGTAACCATGGCCACCAACTTTACCAGAAAAGGAAGTACCACCAGGACCAACAGGCCGATGCGGCGAAAAACCCCGATGCTGAGGTAGTAATTGACCGAATTTCGATGGTAAAGCATGACCAAAGCCTTCCCACCAGGGACCAAAACCCGACGGATCTGTTCCACAATAGATTTTATTTCAGGCGAATGATGAATAACTCCATGGGTGAATACGTAGTCGAAATGACTGTCCGGATAATCCAGGTGCTCCGCTGAGCCAACTGATAAATTCGCAAATGGCAGTTCAAATATTCGGAACCGTTCCCTGGCTCGGTGAACGGAGCTTGGGGTAAGATCGACTCCGGAATAAATCCCCCCCCGGTCGATAATCTGCATTGCATCGGCAGCCTGGCCAATACCAATTTCAAGAACCTTCTTGTCTCGAAAATCTAACCGGTCCAATTCCTGCAGGATATGACCCTCGGTCCGATACCGGAAATCGTCATAAGCTTCAAAGAATTCTTTTGAGGGCGATCCCGCTACAAAGTTTGAACCAACCGGATTTTCATCCCAGAAGGATCTTATATCTTCGGTATTCCTATTTCCGATCTCGCCCATGGCTATCGTCCAAAAACTCTCGAAACCATAATTCCAAGGTGAGCAATTGATAAAGCTGATAAGAGAAATCATCGAGTCCAGCGCGATCTTTTTGGATCATGTTGTCGATAGCCTGGAAGTTAAAGACCCCCCGTTCCTTTATCGACGACGAGGACAACACATCTCCGACCATCTCGGCCAGCTCGCCGCTAATCCAGGATCGCAGGGGCACGCCAAATGAAGCCTTGGGCCGATGTACAAATTTCTTAGGAAGATACCTTTCGGCCAACCTCTTTAATATGTATTTGGATTGGCCGTTTTTGTACTTAAGGGAACCTGGAACCTTCATTGCCGTTTCCACCACTAGCTTGTCAACAAATGGAACCCTTACTTCGACTGAAGAAGCCATTGAGGCCCGGTCGGTGTAAGCCAAATTCAATCCAGGTAAGAAGTAATGCAGGTCGGTGAAACACATTCTATTCACGACATCCTCCGGATAAACTGAGGAGAATACCTGATTGTGTTGATCTCTCAACTCTCGATATTGCTCCATTATAGGCTTAACCACCAACTCCTCAAGGTCGTTTTGATCATAATAGGAATAGCTTCGAAGATAGGCATCGGGTATCGGCAGGTTGGCAAAGCCGGAGAATCTTTTTCCCCATCTTCCCAATTTGAATCCTTGGCCCATGACTCTTACTGGCATGCTCCTCACCACTTGATCAATGGGTCTTCTAAAGACCAGGGGCACCTTCTGATATCTTTCGGCCAACAAGGTTGCCCTGTGTCTACGATAGCCAAAAAAGATCTCATCCGCGCCGATCCCTGAAAGAAGCACTTTTACCCCTTGATTTCTGGCTGCGGCGCAGATCAAATTTGTATTAATGGCCGCCGGATCCCCGATGGGTTCATCCAGTGACCTTACAATTCTTGGTAATTCCTGGATGATCTCCGGTTCGATCAGAATCTGGTGGTGGTCAAATCCCATCGATTTAGCAAGTTCCGCCGCGAAAACTTCATCGGAAGGCATCTTTTCCACTTCTTTATCCTTCGCCAAAGTAGCTATGGTGTAAGTGGAAAGATTGACATTGTGCTTCCCCGCCAGAACCGAAATAAGTGAAGAATCCAAACCCCCGCTCAGGAACGAGGATACCGGGACATCCGCAACCATGTGTCGGTCAATAGAGCCTTGAATTGTTGAGTCCAGTTCTTCCAACCATTGACCCTCATCAAGCAAAGACTCGGTAGGCTCTAATTCCCAATAGCATTCGACTTTAACTCCGGATTGGGAAGACAATTCCAAAAAATGACCGGGTGGAAGTTTTAGAAAACCGCTGATCATGGTTTGATCACCGGGAATCCAGGAAAAATTAAGGGCGCCAACCAGGCTGCTATGATTCACTTGTCTGGACAGGCCGGGAATCTCAAGCAGGGTTTTGAGCTCAGATGAGAATGCTAATTGATTGCCGGAAGAAAAGTAGAACAAGGGTTTGATACCAAAATGGTCACGGGCCAAAAACAGATTGCCAGTTCCAATATTGTAGATCGCAAATGCAAACATGCCAAGAAAATGGTCAAGGCATTTCTTGCCCATCTTGCGATACATTTCCAATACAACTTCGGTGTCAGACTCGGTTGAAAATTGGACTCCCGAGTTTTTGGCCAGATCGTCCCGTAATTCCCGATAGTTGTATAACTCACCATTGTAAATTATGACCAGTCCCTGCTTGTGGAGAGGTTGATTGGATCGATCAGCTAAGTCTATTATTGAGAGGCGTTGACTGCAAAGTGCCACTCCGTTTTCTGCCCAGATACTCTGATGGTCAGGACCGCGGTGCCTTTGCAAGAAATTCGCCCTGATCGCAAGTTCTCTACCTTCCTTGAAATTAATAAATCCAGCAATACCACACATGGGCCTTATTAATTGCCAAAATTAACCAATTATTGGAGCAAACAACCTGAGCACCTTGCTTTCATGGCGGTCCGTAAAGTGATTCGATAAATCCAGCGATACTACCAGATCAGAATGTTCCGTGTAACCTGCCTGCTTTTAGAGAGAATGACTCTCTTTCATGACGTCGGGCACCAATTCGCGATCCTTTGTGAAGAAAAAAATCGCTGTAAAATATACCAGCCAAAAAAAAGCCGAACTATGAGGCAACTCTAAAACCACATGAAAAGAAGCCCATAACATCAATCCCATTAGGGACAACAACAGAAAATCCTTTTCGGGAGTTTTTTGGGAGAAGTTTCCCTCAAAGAAATACATCAAAACTCTCCTTAAAGGAAGTAGCAACAACAACGAGGGTAATATCCCAATATGAAAGGCCAGAGTAATAAAAGAGTTGTGCATAGGAGAAAGATATTGCTCCTCGGACCTTAACTCCATCCATGGAGAGTTCAAATCCGCCCTTAAAACTGCCAAAATTTCGGTCGAAGTAAATTTTCCTCCAAAGCCATTTCCTAAAAGGGCATAGTTATCTAGAAAAAGGTCCTTGAGCGTGAGTCTCCAATAGATAAGACGCCACAACGAATTATGATCTTGAAACTGAGGAACCAGTTTGAAGAGAGGTATAATGGATACCACCAACACCAAAATGCCTATTACTCTAATTGGTCTGGGACTCTTCAGAAGTAAAAAGGCCACGGGAACACAAATTGAGCAAAGTACTGCCGAGGAATGATGGCCCATAGTCATGGTGAGGCCAATACATAACAAAATCAAACCCCATTTTCTTACTGGATTTCGGTCAAACACCATTACGTATGACTGGAAAACAAATATGCCGGGGAATGCGAGGAGTGAGTAATAGTTGAACTCTGTGAAAAGCCGGCTATAGTAATTTCCTATGCTTAGGAAATTATACATATGGTAAATAACCTGGATGACTACAGATGCTAGGCCGATTAGTATAATGAATTGGACATTTAGGAGGTTGCGTTTGGTATCAACAAAGCTGAAAAATATGATATAACTCAAACCAAGATACCCGAATATTGCATAGTGCCTAACCATATATTCCAGTGGACCGACGCGCACGATAAAGGAATAGATAAAATATACTCCACTCAGGACGAACAAGAAGATTGGAGGCCATAATAGCTCCCTATCTCCCCTTTTTAGGTACAGCACCAATGAAACAACACCCAAAGCCAAAAAGAGAAAATCATAAAGATGAAAATACCAGAAGAGGTGAAACTTGGCAAAATCCTTTCCAAAAAGAAGCAGCAATTCAATCAGAATAAACAGGGCCATTTGAACCGGATGAATAGGAGCTAGATTGAAAAGGGACTTGAACTTGATACGACTGAGTTCAAAAGGCCAAAAAGACATGGATCGTTTTACGATTTTTGCAGGGAGGAACCGAACATTAAATTCCTAAAAACATAAAGTACTAGCAAAATGTAAATAGCGCAACTTATGAAGAGATATGTGGCTGACGGCGGCAGAATCAATCTAATTGCCAAAGGTATAATTAGAATCGGCAATATTCTGAATAGAAATAGAATCCTCGTTGTAAAGAATTGCCATCCACCCAAATGACTTCCCAGGATCACCAACAAAACGATTTCACCGGCAAACAAGCCATAAGGAATTCCAAACAAGTGATGTTCTGACATTGACAGTAGCAATACAATTACGAGCGTTGAAGACAAGGCGGTTAGATACGCAAAAAGATTCACGTTATCAGCCTTCTTAAGGAGGACCCGGATGTCAGCGGACGCTTTAAACGAAGCGATGAACATCATCCCACCAAATAGTAGAAGCATCAATTCCTTTCCATCGTAGGTTTGAGCGAAGAGAAGATTGAGTGTTGCTTGGGTGTATAAAAAAGCTGGAATTATCACAAATCCGCCGATGATAATGCCAAGTTTGTCGATTCTTAGGCCGGTTTCCGGGAACCGAACTTCTCTGAAGAAGGCTTGAACAATGATCCTCAACCCGCCTTTAAAAATCTCGAAAACCTTTAAAAGACCATAAACCAATCCAATGACTTCAATAGAGTAAAATCCTTGGGCCAGTGCCAAAATCCCGGTGATAAGCAATACCGAAGACAGTTGATACAATCCGACTTTATAGTACTTCAGATAAAACTTTATGAAGTTCTTGTTTATCGGGAATAAGTACTTGACTCTATTTATCCGTGAAGAGAAGAATCCCGAAATAAAAACTCCTACTCCTATAAGTACTATATAAACAATCACGTACTCGGTCTCCAGGTACATGGCTGCCAGGAGAAGGCCTCCATATGGAATAAGAACCCTAAAAAATGAAAGCCGTGCAGCTTGAATAGGTCTCCCGCTCCCGTACAGGGCATAATCTCCATTAAGAGCAATTATCGGAGCCAGGAAATAGGCCAGCTTTGTTTGGTCCCAGTTCAAATAAAAACTTGTAAAACCAAATAAAACCAGTAAAAGCCCCGTGGAAAATCTGGCCGACTGGCCTAAATGATAATTACTTTTCCAATTTTTTTGTATCGCCACATTACGGTTAACCGACAGTTGAACGCCGAAGGAAACAATCCCGGTGATCAGAAATACCAATGAATCTACGATTCCGATGAAACCAGATGCCCTTTCGCCTAAATTCCTGAGAAGGTAGCTGATGGTGAGAATGGAAACCAGATGAGCTGAACCAGTAAAAAGAGCTACAATAGCGATTCTTCTAATCATCCAGAAAACTTCTGTGAAATGATTTCTAAAATCCTATGGGTTGCCTTACCATCCCATAGGGGAGGCACCGTGCTCTTTTTAAAAGTCCCATTATCAATTTCCTCAATTGTGGATATGACTTTATCAGTGTCGAAGTGAATCAGTTGATTAGTTCCCAATTCAATTGTTGAAGGCCTTTCAGTATTTTTACGCAAAGTCAGGCAAGGTATTTTTCGGAATGTAGTCTCCTCCTGAATTCCCCCGCTGTCGGTTAGAACCAGGCTACTGCCAGCAATCAGTTTCTGAAAGGCGAAATAGTCTAGTGGCTCGGTGACAATCAAATCCTTCACTCCAACCAAACTTTCGAACAATTTGTAATGCTTCAGTCGATCGGTAGTCCTGGGATGCACCGGAAATACAACCAATCGATCTGCAGCGATAGCTTGTATTAGTGAAATCAATTTCTGCAGTCCGGCCTTAGAATCTACAGTAGCCGGCCGGTGAATGGTCATCAGACAAAATGAATTGCTATTAATTTTCAATTCTGCCATTACTCGGCTTTGTTCAATTCTATCCTGATAAGTGACCATTGTGTCGATCATGGTGTTGCCCACCAGGAATAGATTTTCATTTTTTCCTTCCTTTTGGAGGTTTTCCAAACCGCTTTGTTCGGTAATAAAGAAATAGTCGGATATCTGATCGGTCAAAATGCGATTATGTTCTTCGGGCATAGTTGGGTCTCTGGACCTCAATCCGCTTTCAATATGGCCCAATGGAATCTGATTTTTATGGGCCGCCAAAGCTCCCGCCAGAGTGGAATTGACATCCCCTACCACTAAGACTAAATTCGCTCTACATTCTCTCATCAATTTTGCTAGCTTCATGATGATTTCGGCCATTTGGGAAGCTGGATCATTAGATTTGACGTCTAAATAATAATCCGGAGTGAAATCAAATTGGTCGAAAAACACTTGGGCCATCCTATGATCTGAATGCTGGCCCGTATGCACGATTCTCAAATCAATGTCCTCGTATTCTCGTGCAACCTGGCGAAATTGGGTAATCTTGATGAAATTCGGACGTGTCCCAACTATGACCAGAATCTTTTTCAAGGCCGGAAATTCTTGATGGACAACCACCGAAAGAAGTCACGAATTTGGCTAGAACGAGAATTAAGATCAAGAATGACTAATTGCGGACGATAAGACCTAATTGGTCCTTGGATCCAGTAGCCCTGTGGATACGGCCGCCCATGGGGCTGAATGTGATTGGCCAGGCCTGCCAGATTCTCTTCTGTTTCGAACTTGATGAAACCCGCTATCCCGCACATGGATGCATTTGAAATGGAAATCCCTAAAGATATTGATTATCAAGGGAATTTTGATTAGAAACCTAGTCGCATATCCTTGGTGGGGCCACACCAACATCCAGGCAACATTCCCACTCAGGCCCCACCCAGGTTGGTAGTTTGTTTGCGATGCTTTTGCGTTTGCTGTAATTTTGAGGTCAATATCGCGAACCGTGATTGAAGAGTTGGGAGGTGAATCCCCGTGCAAGCAACGCCGAATTTGACAGATGCGGATGAAACCGGAATACCTTTCCCTATTAGTTTGTCCGAAAACCAAAAGGCCGCTCGATCTTCAAATCATTGAATCGGACCCAAATGGCAATATAAAGGAGGGTATACTTGTTGAGCGGGTATCTGGTACCAAGTATCCTATCATTAAATTCATTCCCAGATTCGTACGCCAGGAAAACTACAGTAAATCCTTTGGCTTTCAATGGACCACACATGCAAAAACGCAACATGACAAATTCTCGAACATTGGCTTATCGGGGGAAAGATTCACAAAGGAAACCAAATGGGGAACGGATTTAAAGGGAGAGCTAGTATTGGAAATAGGCTGTGGCTTCAGGCAGATTCTCGGAACATGCCCTTAGCACTGGGGCCACAGTGGTATCGTTCGACTATTCATCCGCAGTGGAAGCTAATTATCAAATTAATGGCAGGCATGAGAACCTATTTCTACTGCAGGCGGATGTTTATGAAATGCCCTTCAAACAAGACTTCTTCGACAAGGCCTTCTGTTTCGGCGTTTTACAGCACACCCCGAATCCAGAAGAAGCTTTTTTGAGTATTATTAAATATTTAAAGCCAGGTGGCAAAATCGCATCAGACATTTATAAGAAAGATTATCGAAGCCTCCTTCACGTAAGAACTTGGGTGCGCCCCTTCGTCAAGGATATCCAACCAGAAAGCCTCTATCGATACACCAGGAAATACGTTAACGCAATCTGGCCTCTTGCCATCGTCTTGCGGAAAACGAAATTAGGACAGAAAGCAATATCCCGTCTTATTGCGGAAAGATCAGACTATTTAGGCGACGTTCCTGACCCAATTCTGAAGGAATGGGCGTACTTAGACACTTTCGATTGGTTTTCACCTGCGTTTGACAAACCGCAAACGCTCAGGACGTTCCGCTCCTGGCATAAGAAAGCTGGGCTTATTGATGTCGATGTGCACCCGGGATACAATGGTTTTGAAGGGAGGGCCACCATCCCTTGGACTAGCACAACGGAACGAAAAGATTCCACCGATTAAAAATCGGTTGCAGATTAATCGAGATTTGCTTTCGGTTTTTCAATCGATAAAGCTTGTCGGTTGGGCTAGCTATTGGTGTTCTGCTTGAAAAGGTAAACCGCAGAAAAATAAACAAGCCAGAAAAATGCTGAGCTATGAGGTAATTCCAAAACCACATGGAAGGACGCCCAAGCCATCATCACCAGCAGCGCTAATACCATAAAATCCATTCGCTTATCTCGGAGAGTTTCTCCCGAATTTAAGAAGTACAAGATCGGGCCCTTCAATGGGACAACCAGCAATAAGGCTGGAATAATTCCTACATGAAAAGCTAAAGTTATTAATGAATTGTGCATAGGCGAGAGGTATTGTTCCTTTGGCTTCAACTCCATCCAGGGAGAATTCAATTCGGTTCTCAATGCACTCAATAGCTCATCGGAGGTAAATTTCCCTCCAAATCCATTGCCGAAAATACCATAATTGTCCACTAGCAATTCCTGAAGAGTCCATTCCCAATAAATCAGCCGCCACAAAGAATTATGATCGTGAAGTTGTGGAAAGAGTTTGAATGCGGGAATTATGGCAATAACAAGAATAATAATTCCAACCACCTTTAGGGGTTTAGGTACGCTGAACAAGAGGTAGACAACCGGAATGAGCAATGCACACAGTACGGCCGAGGAATGGTGGCCCATGGTCATATTGAGCAAGATTATAAAAAGGACTAGGATGCATTTTCGAAACAAACGTTGATCATATACCAGAATGAAGGCTTCTAGAACGAATAGTCCTGGAAAAATCATCAGGGATAGGTAGTTGAATTCAAAGAAAAGTTGGTCCCAATAGTCCGTAATAATGACAAAATTAAAAAGGTGATATAAAATCTGAATAAGCGCAGATACCAACCCTATTAAAATGATGAACTTGATATTGAAATCATTGTTATCCGTTTGGATGAAGCTTCCGACTATTACATAGCTACCGCCCATGTAAATAAATAAGGCATAGTGCCGAACCATATATTGCAATGGTCCTAGTGTGCACAAGTAGGAATAAATGAAATAAACCAAGCTAAGGCCCAGAAGAGCGATAAGGGGCCTAATCCAGAATCTTTCATTTCTTCTAAGGAAGATGGGTAAACTTATAAGAACTAATATGATAAAAAGAAAGTCATATAGATGAAACTGCCAGAATAGATGAAACTTTGAAAACTGCTTACCCAATAGAAGCAGCATTTCAATTAAGATAAAAAGTGCCATCTGGACTGGATGCAACTGCTCGGTTCTATTTGGCAATGCCAGTTTCAAAAGTCAAGTATTATACGGGGTCGACGAAGGTTTTACTATACCAGGCTCTCAGCACAACTAAACCACTAACTTTTTATTTAATGACCACTAATCGTTTAGCCCAGTATTTATTTAATTGGAAAAGGATCACTGTTAAGAAAATTAAGGCGGCGAATTTCTTTAGTGCAGCTAGCGCCTTCTCTTCCCAAAAAACAATGCCCTCCTTAGAAATTCTTAAACCCATATAGCCCAGAAAAAGAGGTTTAATCTTAAAATCTTCTTTTTTGATTTCGATAATTTCATATAGGGTCCAATCAAATTCATCAAAGATATCCTGTTGGAGCCAGCGAATTTGCTCGTTCTCATATGACAAAACCACCTCATTAAACTCCATTAGGTTATGGCTATTGATACTTGGCTTTAGAATTAATTCCTGTGGCCTGGCATCCAGGTAACACGAGAAAGATATTTCATTTTTCCCTGGACTTAGACAAAATCCTTGTCCTCTTATCACTCCGCCTCGATCCCTAATTTCGACCGACATTATATCTTCCTGGTCAGACACCATATTCACTTTTAGATTTGCATTTACTAAAGTATCAATTGCCACTTGGTTACCCAGAAAAATGATAGACGGATCCATAAAGTTATCTACATTAATGCTGCGGAACTTCAGTTTCTCCGCCGTGCATTCCAAGAGTTCTAAGTATCGGTTGGGTGCAAACAGGGTTAGAATCGAATCTCCTTCCAAAAAAAAGTCCAGGCCATTGACGTGAAGTTTCAGGGACCTGATCGCAATTTGATGTTCCTTTTTAGTTGACACGTCAATTCTAAATTTTCTATACTCCAGATCATCCGGTAAATCCCATCTGACTATTTGATAGTATCCATCGGGTTTGATCAACTTCCAATGTGATTTATCTTCAGAGAACCCAGTAGAATCTGACTTGGCAACAGTGAACAATTGGATGTAATCCTCGGACTCCAGCTTAATTTCAAGCTCTATATAATTGTCCCAAGCAGCTGCTTGTAACCCGGTCAGTAGTAAAATGACTCCAAACATCACCAAACTTTCCTTAGACTAACTTTTGTAGCATGATCTTTCCAATTGTATATCCAGAACGAGGAATTGGTAGGTTATGTGGTATAATCATTTCGGATTATTGAGCTTGTTTTTTGTTGACTTAAAAAGGGAGTTCAAATATTGTTTATTCAAGTAATATATGAATAGGCTGTTGGTGATCAAATACCGTTTAAACAATCGCCTTGGTTCCTGGATCAACCTAAAAAGCCATTCCAGCCCATTTTTACTCATCCATCGTGGAGTTTTCATTAAAGTTCCGGCGAAAACCGGAAGGGCCGCCCCAATTCCTATGAAAGTAGCCTTGGTGTTCATATGGGCCTGAGCCATCCATTTTTCTTGTTTAGGACACCCTAGTGAGACAATCGCCAAATCAGGTTTTGAATTGTTGATTTGTTCAAAATAATCTTCATCATTCCATTGACTATCAAAAGGCGGGGAGATCCGCCCAACAATAGCAATATCGGGTAATAATGACTTGATTTTGCTCTGGGTCTTTTCTAGCACCTCATCGGTTGAGCCAATGAGAAAAATTTTCAGTTTCAAGCGATTGGCGTGGACCAAAAGGTCAGGCAGAAAACTCATTCCTGGAATTCGCTCTTGAGAAATTCCGTAAAGTAATTTAAATGATCTCGACAAGGGCATACCATCGGGCAATATCAAGTTCGCCGCGTTCACCATTTCGGCAAATTTTGGGTCGTGGGCAGCCTCAACAACCATGTGGGAATTGGCAAAACAAACGTAAGCTGAGGTTTTTGATTGGGCCAATTGAAGCACTTTCTCCAGAGATGCACCATAGCTAAGCTGATTCACATCTAAACTTATTATCCGGCAGGTTTTATGCTTGGCCAAAGTCGCAGAGCTTTTTGATCATTGCTAAAGGAAAATTAATCAAAGCGTGTTTTGATGGATTTGGTGTTCAGGAGGAACAAAAGTTCGAAAATAACCACAACCGAAAGGTACTCAAACCAATAGTCCATGATGAAATATGACAACAGGCAGAAAAACATTATTCTACTGCTTAAACTTCTCATGGAGTATTTGAAACAGAATCTGAAATAGGTAAACGAAAAAATCAAAAATCCCAGGAAGCCGTATTCCCCTAACAGCCGGTTGTAAAATGAGAAGGGCTGATTGGCCGCGTTTTCACGGTCGTCCCAGGGATTACCAAAATCGTGGATCCATAGACCAAAGTGATAAGCATCAAATACCTCAGACCGATAAATCATGACTTGGGGAAACCAGTTGACATAATCCCCTGAAACAACAAAGGCAGTGCGTGAGGAAAAGTTTCCTGGCCCAGCTCCGAATATAAAATTATCCACTCCGGAAGTTAAGTATTCTCCAGTTTGAAGGAATGACTTAATCTTGTATGGAACCTCGTCTTCAGGAGCGTTTATTTTCCTTAGATATCCCAAAACGTACTTTACATTTGAGGGAGAAAGCTGGTAAAACGCTGAGAGGGTTATTAATGGAAAGAAGATAAAGATCAGGATCTTTTTGACAAAATTTAGCCGCCAGGAAAAAAAATACACCAAGAGAAATGTGGTAAAAAATAAGAACATCCCTCCCATATATCCGGTCATTAATATCAGAAAAAAAGCCAGGACGGCTCTCCATTTCTTTCCTCGATATAAATAAAAGATCAGAAAAAAGGAAAGTATTATCATTGACTCCGAGGAAACGCTGAAGATCGCATATAAGGGGTCTCCTGCCGATTGAGATATCGTATAGGTGATTAATGCTTTGTACTTCCAACTTTGATATAAGATTTGGACAAACATGCAAAGTGCAATAATGGAAAAATAATAGTCTGCGGTAAGAAGAACTCTTTTCGGTGCCATTTCAATCCGCTGATAAATTTGCTGGGAGGCAATCATCGAAAAGATTAAAAGAGACAACGTTAAAACGATTGACCAGAGATAGTTAAGGTTCAAGATAAAAAACAACGAAGCCGCCACAGCATAACATAGAAGCAACCAATAGAAGCTCACAATTGGATGTTTCTTCGGCCCCAGGTAATCCGCCGGCATGGTTAAGAATGCAAAAAGTACCCCCAGAATCTTTATTGGAGGGAAGCCTGCGGTTATTAGTAAAAGAAAGGTTAGTAGTCTTAGGTCTGGCAGTTTAAGTTTCATGACCGAATCTCCTGGTTCAACATCTGCTCAAACACATTTGCAATATTTTTCTCATACATTCCCAGGGTGTAATTCTTTAAAAATCTCTCCCTGCTTCTTTCTCCCATTGAACTTATTAAACCCCTGTCCATTAGAAGTTTTTTCATGGCAGCAGCCAATTTCCTAGCATCCCGTTTCTCAACAAGGATGCCGGTGAACCCGTCTTCCACAATTTCTGGAATGGCTCCCTCACAGGTCGAAATAACCGGAAGCCCCATTTGCATTGCCTCTAAAACTACCCCTGGAAATGCCTCAAAATAGGTCGGCAATACAAAAATATCAGAAGAATTATAGATTTCAGTTTTGTCCATTCCGTACAGAGCAGGAAGCACTTTAACCTTATCACTGATTCCCAGTTCCGCTATTTTTTCTTCAATTTCATCAAGCGATAAATCGATTGGATTTCCAACGATGAGTGCTGAAAAATTTACCGATTCTTGTTTCACCAGAAAAAATGCCTCTAACAATTCCAAAATCCCCTTAGATCTTAAAAAATTCCCCAAAAAAAGAACTGTTGGTGTCTCATTCCAGGTCTTTTTCATGGTGCCGTACCCTTCCAAAAAATCAATTCCATTACTTACAATGTACGGTTCGGTCGATTTGACCTCTTGAATATCCCGACTCAAAGCTTTTGAAAGGCAAATCACATTATTGTTTCGAAATAATCTCCTAAAAAGTCGGCGCTTAAATCTGCTTTCCCGGATCTGATCTTGGATGCCTGATGTTCTCAAGTGGAGAAGCGCTCTCTTTCCCAAAAGCTTTACCAGCCCTATATAAAAAGCATCCCGGTAGAAGGCAAATCCTTTTACAGTCAGATTGAAATAAATGAAATCAGGATTGATACCCATTATCTTTCTCACTATCCGAAATCCTATGGTGATTCCCTTAAATACCTTCTTAATAGAAAACCTACCCAGTTCACTCAGTTCCTCCACAAAGTGCAAGCCAATGACTTCTATATTAAATAGGCTATTTAGATAAGTACTTTCGACCAGGGACTGGTACCTAAGGGCTGCCCCATGAACTGGTGGAGGTAAGGGTACTATGAATAAAATATTTTTAGACCTGGACATTAGGTTTTAAGTCGCGAAGTGAATGGACCTGCCACTTGGTTTCTGATCCGATTACTATCAAATGAGTGCTTTCCTCATTTGATAAACTAATTGCCCTACAAGACGATCTATCCCTTGATAGACTATTAATCCTTCAAGCATATTGGTAGGGCTGCTCCATGTATGATTGGAGGTAATTGAACTAGAAAGAGAATCTTTCTTTGGTTATTGTATTTTTCAACCTCATACTTGCTATTTGAAGCTATCAAATTTATAAATGTCATCTAAATCCAACAAAAGGCTTTAAGAAATTAAGGTTCTGTTAATACTTGTTCATAGCGAGCTATTATGCTTTTTATGTCATAATTTTCCTTGGTTCTATTTATGATTTTGTCTCTATCGACCTTTGTGGACAGGGCTTTATTAATGGTTGAAGAATAACTTAATACATCTCCTGTTTCCACAAACCAACCATTAAATCCCTCGACAATCATATCCTTTAGCCCTCCAGGACTTTCGAAAGTTAATATTGGCACGCCCAGGGCATTAGCTTCAATCGCAACATTTGGAAAACCCTCATAAGCGGAGGCCATAAGCATCAAAGACGATTTTTGAATATAGGGCATTGGATTAGTTTTAAAACCAGTGAATTCAACCTGATTGGCAATATCCAATTTCTCTACAAGACTTTCCAAAAAATGAGGATAATCCGGATCCTCGGGAGAAGTGCCACCAATCACATAAAGTTTGATATCTCGTCGACCATTTAAACCCAAAGCTTCAATTATTAGGTGAATCCCTTTCCTCCTAATCAACCTTCCCACAGTTACCACTATATGATCAAAGTTGTCAGAAACTTCGAATTCCCTGGCTTTAGTTTCAATATCACCAAAATCGATAGGGTTATTAATTAGGGCTATTTTACTTTCTCTTACTCCAAAATTTTGGATGAGATCGTTTTTCATTTCCTGTGATAGCGCAATTATCTTATCGATTTTCGCATAAGCGTTTCTGTGAAGAAGGAACAAAAATTTCGACAATGGATATTTGTAATCCTTCAGGAATAAATTCATAATGATGGGCTCGCGACTAACAATTTTGAATTTTCCTGGTAAGAAAAAATCTATCAGGAAAGTGATGAGATTTAGGTGATTCACATTGGATACAAACAATATTTCAGCATCTATTTTTCGTAAAAAGGGAACTATTTTAAAGAAGACAAGTCTGACCCTTTTTAAACCAAGTGAATAATATTTAACATCCTCTGATAAGTGGCCAGAATGCTCCGCATGAAATTTTAGGCTCATCAATTCCAAATCAAATTTCTCTCTTGATAGTTTCGAGATTAACATTGACAAAACCTTCTCCGCACCACCTCCACCCAATTCAGGGACCACAAAACACACCTTCTTCTTAGATTCAGCTGGTATTCGGGATGATTCAATTAACTTATTCAATGTATATTACTTTGGAAAGCGATCTTATAATAATTCCAATTAGGCTCGAGTAGTTACTCACACTTTGTGGGTGGTTGGAAGGTTCACCAAGTTATAGAAGTAAAGCATTGGGAAATAATGGCAGGCGGCTCCCTTAAAATGGGATACCGTTGGCTACTTTAGATTGCTCTTCCCGTTCGCAGGCCAAATTTCAAACATAACCCTGGATTTTAAACCAATTCGTATCAGCCATATTGCCTTAATTCCTGGTAGATATTCAGGTTAAGGTTCCTTACTGTTTGGTCTCCATTGTTTTCGATTTCGATCACATTCTGATTCTCCGCCCTTAACACCTCAGTGACTACTTCAAATAATTTTCGACTGTTCTTCAAAAATTGCAGGATCTTGCCTGTTTCAAGATTTCGTAATCTGTCGGGAAGCTCTTTTCTACGGTTAATCATCCTTTCAAGACAGACCGTTTCGTGTGCATCAATCCGGATCGTCACCAAAGGATTTGGGGCGGACTTTACGTAGTCCGACACATCATCCCGGATCATGTTATGAGGATCCTGATTTTGGATAGTTAAAAAAAACCCCATGATCTTTTGCAGGTAACCTTCATCAAAGAACACCCAATTAGCTTTCGATTTCAACAGTTCATAACAAGCACCAATTTCTTTTAGCCTGTGGATACCCAGTTGAGCCTCGGATTCGGGCATCTGATTGTATGCTTGGGAAGAATATATTCTTTCAATCCACTGGCGATTATCTTCCATAAATTTCTCGCCCGCCTGTTTGAATTTCGTGGATCTATTTGCCAATTCGTTCCTTGCAAGTAAAGCTACTCTTTCTGGAATCAGCTTTAGACCAAACAGAAGTAAATTATTGTCAAAGAATTGAAAGATAGAAGCATGTTTGGCTTCAATCCACTTTTCCGATTTTCTAACCTGGCGGTTGTGATAGTGAAGAAGATTTTTCATTACTTCACTTTTCCCGGACCCAGGAGGGCCCATTAATTCAATTCTAAACATTAAATCAATCTCCAGATATGGGTTTTAAGATCAAGTAAAACCTCTTCGTAGAGGCGATCCCCATTGATGGGTTGGTTTATTGAGGAATGTTCTAACTTATTTACGGCCTCAGCTTTTTCCTGGTGTAGTTTGAGATCCAAATCTGATTTTCGATTCCTAAGTTCTTCGAAAGATGTCTTCAGTATGAATGCTTTATCCGGGAGTTTCACCCTTTTATAAATTTCCTCCTCTTTAGAAGCCAGACTATCGAATCCTAATTCTTTTCGTATCCTGGGACCATCCATCGGTTGAGTCATCGTCCCAAATTGTGCGAGAGGATATCTATCCACCAAGACGACGGACCCCTGCTTTAGGTCTTTTTCAATATGGTTCGAAATTCTCAATCGGCATTTTGCAATCCAGATCCACAGCCAACCGCGAAGATAGTCTGCAGTCCGATCAATAGGCCTCAAATGGGATTGAAAGACGGGGACATTCTTGAATAGCTCAATCCCCCGAATTAGGAGTTTCATAAGTTTGACAAATTTAGATTTGGGTATGCCCATATAATATTTACCCACTGACAGCTTCCAGGAAAGCCAAAGATCCAAATCTTTGGCTAGACTTGATTTCCCAGAACCATCAGCGCCTACCAGGGCAAAGGATCGTCCCTGCGGATATAATCTTTTGCTACCAAGTTTTTTTCGATTTGGAAGGAACGATCCATTGGGGAACCTGAGCGTGAACATGAGTTTTCGTTTTAATTTGGTCCAAAAGCCAAACCGCTCGAAACTTGTTAATCTCGAAGCCAGGGTTCGCCGGGTTGCAAAGGCCCGTCGCAATGAGACCCTGTTTTCCTGGTGACGCTTAATTACCTTGGAAATTCTCTGGTAGTCAATATTCAAACCGCTACTGTCAACCACGTCCTTGAATTTTTGTTGGTTAATTTCGCTAATTAGGAAATTGTACTCTTCGAGAATCGATTTTGGAAAAACTCTTCTCATTAAGAGATACCTAAGCAATGTTCTTAGGGTAAAGTCAAGTTTAAGGTGGGACCGAATTATCAATAAAAGAAGCTCAATTTCAGGAATTGGTACTCGCACGCCCGACGTCAATTTGAAGTTGGATAATAGCCAACTTTCCCAAGGCAAATGATGGTTTTTGATCTCTTTTTCTCCCAATATCAAATTGAAATGCAGGTGCAGATGAATCAGCCGACCTGAGGTAACATCAAATCCCAAATAATCTTCTATTCCCGGATATTGTTTTTTTGGAGGCGATTGCACCGGTTTAAAGCCAAGGGAACTGAGAATATCCAGAAAAATTTCTTGGTCCGACACATCTAAAAGTAAATCTAGATCCGTTTCCCCGGCCAGGGATTCCATCAAACGACAATTGCTCTTCCAGTGACAGTATCTAATATTTTTGTCGTTCAGAGCATCGAAAAATTTAGCACATATGTCTAGCGGTTGGTATTCGGTCATACTAAGTGGGTATCTTGGCAAGCACCCCTTGGAAGTCTGTGCAAATTAGTCCGATTGAGGTCCAAGCTAGGCCCAAATAGATTATATTTGCAGGCAATTCATTCAATTTCAGCCGAGATATCTACGGTGGCGAGGGCAAAAACTCTTAACTTCCAAAACCTTATAATGGATGAAGAGCTCCTGAAAGAAATACGATTGGAGTTATATCATTCAAAGGGTACTGGTTACCACATATTCAAAAGTTTTATACCGCAGAATTTTGTTGATCACATGGTTGAGTTCTGGTGCAGGGCTATTGTGCCTGAATTCACTCACAAAAAGTTCTTTTCAAAGAAGCAATTTCACAAGGGTAGCTCGAATTATCTTGAAAAAGATCCTGAAAGCGGAAACAAAACTTTCCATAACTTCTTCTGGAACCTGCCTCCGGATGAGGTAACCGGTTCGGTGGATTTTTTGATTCAAGTACTAAGAAACTCAATTGAAGCTAGAAATCTCTACAATGAATTTCTGCCCTTTGGAGAAAGATCGGTGAATTATCGAATTGTAATTACCAAGAATGGAAAGAAAATAGTTAAACCTCACCGCGATTGGGATGAGGGGAAAGGAAAACTGTTTGATCCCAAAAGGCTACAAGTGACTTTGTTTCTGACAGAGCGCGGTGATGATTATAGTGGAGACGGTTTCATTTTCGAAACTAACCAAGGTAATAACATAGTATTTGGTAAAGATGTTGTAATAAAGCCGGGGGATATGGTGATCTGGAGATATAATAATCTGCACTCTGTTCAAAACCTAAGTTCATCGGACGATAATGTGGGTTTTGTTCGAATGATCATGCCCCCTGAAGCCGTACCGTCGAACAGAATGAGGCCCACTGCCTCAAATTTGAAATATTTTGCGAAGAGGATATTGCTAAGACGTTAGTGTGAGCGAGAAATTGGATGTACAAAGAATAGTCGACCTTGCGCTCGAGGAGAATTTGGTTCCCGATATATTCTTCTACAAGTGGCACGATTTGGGGAACTGGCAACTTGAGACTCTTATAAAGCTAGGAATGGAACCCTCGCATAAGCTTCTGGACGTTGGGTGCGGAGCCTTGAGATTAGGGGTTCAGGCGATTCCTTATTTGGAAGATGGAAACTATTTTGGGGTAGACGCCTTTGAACCCTATGTCAGATTGGGGGAAAAATTAATCCAGGAGTGTAAAATCGACAAAAATCATAATGTCCTGCATTCTCTTAGTTTTGAATTTGACAGATTCGAACGACGAGATTTTGATTTTGCGATCGCCCAATCGGTCTTTACCCATCTTTCAAGGTCCCAAATCAAATTATGCGTTGCCAATTTAGCCAAAGTTATGGGCAGGAATGGAGTTCTTTTGTTCACTTATTATTCAAAGCATGAACACCGGGGCTTTCTTTATTTGGGGCAACAACCGATGCTCAACCCGGTCCTTTGCAATGAGAAATTCCTTAACCAAATGGCATCGCAGCATAACATTCGGTTCGAGATCGCCGCTTTTTCTCATCCCAGCCAGAAGGTGGGATTATTCCATTTTAATTAGGTAGGACCAGAATTTTGCCGGCCAAAGTTGATGAGCAGTTTTCTGAATTCCCCTTTCCTTAAACTTTTGACTGCCCCCTTAATGAGCCTTTGCTCATCATTTTCAAAAAATCCGGTGAGGAAAAATGCAGGAAAATAGGCTAGACAAAGTAAAATTTTGATCCCAAATGCAACAAAGAAATTTGAGTTTGCCGGAATTAGGAAAGTAAGACAGTAAAGCCCAATTCCTATCACCGAAACATGCATCAAACGGGAGAGTTCAAAATGAAGTTCATAAAACTTAGCCGAGTGATACATCCGTATGAAATTCCAAAAAATGTACGAAACAAGGGTAGCCAAAGCAGCGCCCACTATGCCCAGAGCTGGTATTAATAGGAAATTTAGGACAACGTTCAACCCGGCTGTCAAAATAAGGTTCATTGAGATGTGGTATGGCTTGTCCTTCATGACCAGTCCCCAACCGAGAAAGTACCCCAATCCAAACTGAATCAAAGCAAAAGCCAGGATGGGCAAAATCGCAGTGGCCTTCATGAACCCTTCGTTTCGGACCAACAGAGTTAATATCTCCTGGGCAAAAACCGAAAGAAGCAGAGCCAGGAAAATACCGATTAGGTAATAGAGTGTTGCCATTCGGACCAAAAACCTTTTTTGTTCTTGGGGGCGGTCCTCCATCTCAAATATTATGGGCTCAAGTCCTTTACCGATGGGCATAACCACCAGTGCTCCTAAAATGGAGGCTATTTGGACCCCAAAGGAATAGAGTCCCACGCTATTTACGGTAGCTAACAATTTCAATATATATCTATCCCCGGACTCTAAAACCAGGAATGAATAACCCGAAGGAATTTGGGGATATCCAAACTTCAAGGGTTCCTTTAATATCTTAAATGATAACCTGAAGGTTGTCTCTTTTAAATACACAGGAATGGTCATAACCACCGTAAAAACCGCGCTAATGATTTGGGTATAGACTAGGGAATATAGTCCCAGGTTAAGAAAGACTAGAAAATAGACGTTGCCAATAACCATGATGAGTAGGTTTCCGATCGAAATCAAAACGTAATACCTGGCCATTTTGCGGATTTGTAAATAGTAGAGATTGACCGTAGACCAAGGAGTAAGAAAAACGATCCAGGTAAATAGTTCTACAATCCGGATATAGGTTTGACTATCAAATAGAAGCCAGGAAGCCGTTTCAGTTAGGTGCCAATAAATTAAAGACAGAAGAAAAGACTGAATCAGTAATAGGACAATCAGGTTGAAAAGCAAAACCCCCCTTCTATCTTGATATTCGGACTTGTAATAGAATCTTCCCAGGGCGTAGGTTATTGGAGAACTGACTAATTTAGTGAGAACCGTAGCGGCCAAGACGACCAGGGCCAATATCCCATAGTCCTCCGGAGTTAGATAGCTGGTGTATAAAGGAATTAGAAAAACTGCTACTGCCTTCTGCGCAAAATTGCCAAAGGAATAGGTGCCAGAGATTTTAACTAAGTCCAGAAATGTTTTTTTCATTCTGGTAGCCCACGGCTTTTGCTCAAAGGCCAGTGCTGAAGAGTGATCTTAATTGGAGGCAAAATTAAGGACCTGAGTTGAGCATTTATCTGTTTTAATACTAAAATGGGGTTTCGATTTGAGGTTTTTGCGGCAGCAAAAGAGCCATTTTCTTCGATATCCAAGCTTCAATTGGGGTTGAAGTGAGACTCAGTTAATGGCCAGTATATCGGATGGGTATTGTAGACTACCGGTAATCTTCCCTCATAAGTATGTCTCATAGGCTTAAGGAATTTTTGGTGCAAGACTCGGATTCTAGACCCAGAGTCGTCAAGAATAAACCAAGCGTCACTTAATACCTGATACGGATAGGTTATTTGGTGGAACAAGTGAATAGCCAAGTCAGATTTTATACGATTAAAATTCCGGATGAAAGCGGTCCTTCTAGCTTCGAAATCTGAAACTGGCCGGGGGTACTCACCATGCAAGGTCACCGTTTCCGGCATAAATCCGAACATATCCCTGAAAGCCTTCACCTCTTTGTGAAAATAGTTATCCGGATCGGGTTGAAAATAGGCCCTGGTATGAAGTCCTATCTCGAAACCATCGCTGTTCAAATTATGCAAATACTGTATGTCCTGCTCAGATATTTTGTAGGCATGATCATCCGCTAAAACATAGATTGTAGAACGCAAATTGAATTGTTGCTCCGCCAAAATTAATTTGGGCAGATTTAATAGACATTCCGGGGTATCCAAATCATGCCTCAAGAGAATTGTATTGGTCGAACTCTCATGAATGTAATCTTTGATGAGGCTGAATCTCCTGTCCTCTTTCCCTAGGTCTGCGAGGATCCTTTTATATATGTTCGCTGAGTGTGGTGCATAACGAACCGGCTTCAAATCTGCTTTTATGCTCCGATTAAAAAATACAACAAAGTTGGAGGGAGTAAAACTGATGTCGCCCTTAAAGACTCTCCGGAAAAATTGGATGCTGCTATCAACTAAACGGCTCATTGCGAGCGTTAAAATACGACAAACAACCCTGATTAATGAATGACCTTATGATAAACTACCTAAGCTTTCTTCACAACCCGGCCTACTTTTTTTTCTTTTCCAGTGTCATAATAAAACTCAACCCATCTTTATTGAAAAACGGCACTCTTTCAAGAAAATAGGCTATGGGATAGAGAAAAACGTAATTGAATCTTGGTCGATCCAAACCAAACGCGTACCGAAGAATAATGAAATTAGCTAAAACAAACTCATTCAATTGATTGAAAGAATAACTGATTTCAACTATTCTGAGGTTGGTTTTTGTTTGGACAAGCTCATTCACGTTTTCTTCGATATTTGAATACATCTTTTCAAATGACCTTTCATCCAAATCCGTATTTTTTATGTGAAATTTCATAAACGCAACATACGTGGATGGCAATTTCAGGACCTTTGAAAAAAACATCCGGATTGGAAACAGCCATCTGCTTTGGTAAAATCTAACTATGGTTTGAAAACCTTTGCCGTTTACGATAACGATCTTTCCGTCATCCTTTAAAACACGGTTAGCTTCTTGGAGCATCTTTTCAGGTTGTGAAACAAGCGAGATGATTTCGCCAAGCAATATCCTGTCGAAGGTCCGGTCGGGGTAAGGTAAATTAAAGGCATCCAAAACCTTATAAGTAACTGTTGGAAAACTCTTCCAGGAGGTTCTTTCCACAATGTCGCAGGCGGTTATTTCGATAGCAGGACTTTGGTTCTTGGCGTAATAATCGAACTGCCCCTCGCCACAACCAATGTCCAGCATCTGACAACCGTCAAACAGGTCAATGGTATTCAGAATGTCCCGCTTTTGTACCTGTTTAACAAGATTTGGCCACCACAAGATAGGTTTCAGGACTGCTTTAAGAAGATTCTTCATTGCTCAAGCTTCCTGCGGTCATATTTTCGAAATTATAAACTCTATATTGAGCGTTCTCATAAGCCAATATCAATCCATTGAAATCGTAATTAATGCCCATATCTTGAGCTGTCCCAAGATCAGATTTCTTTACCACCAAGGTGTCTGCGCCATATTTTCTACTGAGTGAACTTAAATCGGGAATAAGGTACCCATAGGAAACCTCATCCTGCTCCATGTATTTGAAGCCTTCAATGTTCTGGGAGGAAATGAAAAAGAGGTAGTATTTGAAATCCTGGCGACCCAGATATGCATCCAGCAAGTAATTTAACTTAGTGGGTATGAAAAGGATCTTAAGGTTCTTTTGGGCTTGCAAGAATTCCATCAGCTCCTTAAACTCAAGGTCCAAATTATCAGATACAGACCACTTAAGCTGACTCTTGACCACCCAGATGAAATTGATCAAAACGACGATCAAGTTTAAAATGATCACATAGAACCCCACGGACACGGGTATATCTGCAAAGGTGATCCAGTACACAAAGAGCAAGGTGAGTGGGGCGATGGAGTATTCAAAATAGCGTTCCGCCTGACCCAAAAACAAGAACCATTTGATGGAGGTAATAGCAAAAACGAAGAAGGATGCCAGCACTAGGAACCAGAGAAAGTCAAGAACCTGGTCCTGCGCTAATAAATTCCATTCGAATTCACCTTGGATAATGTAATAGAGAACCGGCCATAACAACGGCAGATTGAAAATGGCTATGATTGGTGTTATTCGGGTAAACCCTAATTCCAGGAAATATCTAGGGGAGGCAAACAGGTAATACGGCAACCGAATAATGTCCTTGAGGTGATTTCTACTACCCACCTGAGGGTGACCTGTGTAGTTCCTAAAATACCATATATAATGATTGATCTTGCCTACTATTATTCTGTGGATCCCAATAGGCTTGATCAGATATCCCAGCACAATGATAAGCAAAACCATTGATGCCGGTAAGATACTGCCCCACAAAACCGAAAGAATCAAAGAAAAGAATGTCATAGCTTGGGCAGCGAATTGGGATGACATTAAGATGACCAGGCCGATGAGCCATACCAGGAAATAAAGCCAATAGATCTGATATAACCAGGCTGCTCCCAGGCACACGAAGTACAATAGGACCAGTAATCCTCCGAAAGTCCTGCCGCCTATGGATTTGAGCCGGGCATTTACCGGAAATAGGATCGGGGATGTGGTGTATATTAATGCTGCTAAAAAATGGAAACTCAGCTGATCGGTGTTATCGATAGAAATTGGCCAGGTGTTGGTAAACAGGAATTTGGCAAGAAAGTAAAAGACCGCTACGTTCAAGCAGTCGTAAACAATGTTCAAAATATGGGCACTTAAGAGCCAATGCCGCTGGGGCATAAGACTTACTATATAATGAGGAAGAGATGGGTAGGGAAAATCTCCGGTTACAAAACTGTTGTACGCCGTGTGCTTTCCGAATCGGTTCTTAACCGACTTCTGAATCAGCCACTGGTGAATGAAGGTATCGGAAGAAGCCCCCAGGACAAAAGGGATCCTCAGGAAAAAACTTAATGCTAAAAGAAGTGCTAATTCCATGAACTTAAGAAGTTAGCAAAATTAACTGGGGCCCAATGATATCACGAATGCACTGAATCATTGTCTACAATATCAGCATCCCAAATGGTGATTTTCTTACCGCGTATCATGGTGAAAGCCCCTGGATAGGGTCTTGATTGGGCCCGGATGAAGTTCCGGATCTTTTCCACTGGCCAGGACCAGTCGATCTCACCATCCTCTGACTTACGTTGGGGAAAAAGGGTGGCCCCTCTTCGTTTTGTTTAATTCGGGGGGCCTTACTCGAGGGAGAACCTGGCTTGTATTCTTCTTTCAAATCCGATAGCATTCGACAGTAATTACACACACCTTCCTCATCAAAAAAAATGGATGGAGTGCTTTCATCGTAAATGCATGTTTTGCAAGTCTTGACCTTGGTAAGGTCTTTTGGCTCAAACTTTAACATTCTAAATTGGTTGCGCCGGATTACCAGCAATTCTGCTGTTTTCGGGGAAGGAGTTATTAACAAAACTATTTGCTCCGACAATTGAACCCTTGCCTAACTTCACCCCTTTGGAAATTATGGTATTGGGCCCTACGTAGCAGTTATCTTCAATTTCTGTTTTGGAATAGTCATATGGATCCTTTCCTCCACTTATTGCCCACTTTACACTATCGTGTGAATAAATCTGTACACCGGCGGAAATTGAACAATTATTTCCGATGTACAATCCTCCAGATCCATCAAGTATCGTAAATGGGCCAATCCACGTATTTTCTCCGACTTCTACATCACCAAATACATAGGACGAATCGTATATTGAGGATTTATTTCCAAATCCGAGATAAGTGGCCCTTTCCCAACGATCGACAATTAATTCAGAAACGGGCAAGACGCGATCGTATTTTTTTCGAAGCTTATCCCTCTTTTCGTTTAAGATTTGCAAAAGGGCTTTGTACAGATTATTCATTGGAAAGAGTTCCGGCACCACCATTCAAAATTCATGAATGACCAAATAAGCAATCGGTGGTTTATTCGATGATCTGTGTGCCCATTCATAATGCGCCAAATATAATCCGGATTTATAAACTCCAAGCTGACAGAATTTCCTCTGATAACAATTCCTTCACGTTGGCCGCATTCTCTCCACGGTATCATCTTTAGTCAGGCGCAGAGAATCCTTGCTTTTTGCGCCGCCAATTTAGCCGGGATAAAATCCATCATTGCCTTATGCAAAACATTCTTAACGCGCTTTTCCGGTGAGTAGGATATGTTGAATTCCTGAGGCATTGTGAAAATTCCCACCACTTCGTGCCCTAAATCCATTAGGTGTTCACAACAACTGTATCCCAGAGCTGATGCCCCAAAGAAGACTATTCTCATCATTAAAGCTTGGTTGCGACCACAGTAATCCCGGATGGTTGGATGTTAATATGATCAATTTCCATGCCCGCCTCGGTAGTCCATTTCTGAATTTCGTCAGGGGTATGTCGATGGCAATTAAGTGGTCTGAACCAATCGAAATTGATATGATTCATCTCGTCCAGGTTGTAATCCGGTCGATAGAAAAGTTTGCAAAAGTTCCAATAGAAAAACCGCTGGATGTCTATTTTTCCCTTCTTGATACCCAGGAAGTCTATATCCTCTGGCACATCCAGTTCTATATTCAAATCTCCCAATTCTTGACCCAGCTTGGTCAATGGCTTGAGTTTCCCCCATGCTTCTTCATCCGGTAAATCCTTTAATTGAGCTCGAATATGATCGTCGGTGAATTCTCGTACTACAGCCTTTTTAGCGTATACGTAAAAAAGGAATTTTCCTCCTTTTCTGATCTTGGTGGCCAAATACTTCAGTGATCTCTCCGTGCTGTCTGTATGATGCAATACCCCTTCGGAAAAGACCAAGTCCACGCTACCTTCTGGTAGGAAGGGCAGGTCAGATAAGCTGGCCTTTATGAAATCAGCTTCGATTTCCTTCTCCTGAAACCTCTTGCGGGCAACTTCCACTGAATCAGAGATGTCCACCCCTAAATAATCGTGTCTCTTAAGAAGATCTCCAAAAAACAAAAGACCGCTCCAACCAGAACCACAGCCTGCATCTAATATTATTTTGGAAGTCCCTCCATCATCTAGCATTGATACGACTATATTGGGGTCATTGTCACAATACCGTTCCAGCAACCACTGCCGATGGGCTTTAGCCACGGCTTCGGATTCGTAAGTGTCTCGCTTGGACCACTTGAAGCCAAATATATCCTTAGTCTGATCTTGAGCTTCCGAATATCCTCTTGAGTCTTTTCCTGCAACTTCTGGGCTTATTCCAAGTCTTTCAACAACTGACATTTTACTTAGGTTTCAATTAAATCCCTTTCACCGTTTAGAAATAGCCGAAGCCACCATTCGAAGTTCATTAAGGACCAGATAAGCAGACGATGATTAATCCTGTGTTCCATATGTTCGGAAATGGTTTTGTTTATATAATCCGGGTTAATAAACTCGGTGGAGACTGTTTTCTTATTCAAGAGCAGGTGTTTGACATACTTGGCATTCTCCCCACGATACCAGGATTCATCGGGAGCAGAAAATCCTTGCTTCTTTCGATTCACAATGGATTCCGGCAATATTTCTTGCATAGCCCGTCGAAGCACGTTCTTCCCGTCATCAAATTCCCGGTAGGCTCTCTTCTTATTGCCAAATATGTTCTCATCCAATTTTTTGTAAGACTCGAGGTTTGCCAGCTTATGTTTTACTGGAATTCGCTGAGCAAAATCGACCAACTCGTTATCCAGAAATGGGAATCTTTCCTCAAGCCCATTAGCCATGGAAAGTTTGTCGCCCACTAGAAGCAATCCTGAAAGGAACGTCTTTATTTCAAAGTACAAACTGTTTTGAATATGTTGCTCGGGCGAGTCATACTTAAGTTTTGAATTGAATAGAAAGACGTCTGAAAAATCCTTAAAAGGCCTCTTAAGATCCACCTGATCGTAAACAAAAGAATTGAACAACAGTTGTTTTTCATCGTCCGGGACTAATCTTTCCCAGAATCCATAATAATTTTCAAAAAATTCCTTCTGATTCAACGACTTGAAGATGCGATAATAGCGCCATGGATACCCGCCAAACAACTCGTCGCCGCCAGTGCCTTGAAGGCAAACCTTTACGAATTTAGAAGCCAATCTACTAACATAGTAGTTGGGATAACTCATTCCAACTCGAAGATCTTCAATGTGCCAAACTACTTTTGGCAAAGACCACTCTAAGTCCCCAGCGTTGATTACTTGTTCATAATGCTCCGTTTTGAAGAAATTGGCCATCAGCTCAGCGTCTTTCCGCTCATCATAATTTGCTTCAACGCCGGTAACCTCAGAAATGTCAAAACCCCCGGTGAATGTCGTGAGCCTTTGAACATGGTTACTTGCAATGCCGGTAATTGAACCCGAATCCATTCCTCCTGAGAGATAGGATCCGACTGGAACGTCCGCAACCATTTGCCGAGCGACGGCATTTTTCATCAGCCTTAGCAGCTCCTCTCTCGATTCCTCAAAAGACAATGATTCGTCAGGCTGACTGAAATCGTAATCCCACCACGAATGATGTCGAAAGCTGACCTTGGGGTGAACCTTGACCGTATTAGCAGGAGGCAGCATTGTGACTCCTTCGAAAAGCGTATGATAGCGGAAAAGATTTTGAAAGGTAAAGTACTCATTTAGTGCAACCAGATTCAGGTCTACCCTGAAATTCGGATATTCAAAAAAGGCTTTGATTTCCGAGGAAAAAATAAACTGGTTCCCAGAGTACCAATAATATAGTGGCTTTACGCCAAAACGGTCCCGACTTAGGTATAGAGCTTGCTCTTCGGTATTCCAGGCTCCTACCGCAAACATACCATTCAACTTCTGGAAAAAATCCGGCCCATATTCGGCCAATCCCTCAACCAGCACTTCGGTATCCGATGTGGAAACAAACTGGTGACCTTTGGCCTTCAAATCAATTTTCAGCTCCTGAAAATTGTAGATACAGCCATTAAAAACTATAACCCAGCGACCATCTTTGGAAATCATGGGTTGAGCACCCAATGGCGAAGTATCTAGGATTGACAATCTTCGATGACCCAGGCCGATATTGGCCTCAACGTAGAAGCCTTCGTCATCAGGCCCCCGGTGGGCAAGCATTTGAGTCATTCGTTTCAGGATTTTCCTTGAAACTGGCTCTTGGTCAAGACGAAATATTCCGATGATTCCGCACATTTTGGCTACTAATTGACTGATTTGAGGGTTTCTACGACATAATGGAAATCATCTTTGGCCATTCGGTTGTGTAGTGGAATTGCCATCGAAAGTTCATCAGCCTTTCGTGCATTGGGGAAATCCTCAGGGACAAAGCCAAAATTCTTTTGATAGTATCCCAGTAGATGAACTGCATGAGTACCCGGCCTCGTGCTAATGCCTTTCTCCTGCAGAAGTTCCATAAGTTGGTTCCTGGTCACCGGTGAACTGTCCTCTTTAATCAGGGTTACATAAGATTGCCAGCCATGAGTATAATCGTCTGGAACCTTTGGAGTAGCTAGCCAATCAATTTTTGACAATTCGGCACTGTAGAAGTCTGCCCATTCCTGGCGAAACCGGATGAATTCCTTCAACTTTTTCAATTGTTCAACCCCAAAGGCTCCTTGCAAATCGGTCATTCGGTAATTGTACCCTACCAGGTTGAATTCCGGCAAGATATATGGCCGAGGGCCATAATGCCTCTGCTCTTCCGAAACCGATGCTCCATGATTGCGCAGTTGGATAAGCTTTTCGACTAATGAGTGATCGTTGGTGGTGATCATTCCTCCTTCTCCGGTTGTAACTGACTTCCTGGGATGGAAGGAGAAACATCCCATCGTTCCCAAGCCACCGGCCGGAACGCCTTTGTATGCAGCTCCCGCAGCGCATGCACCATCTTCAATCAGTGGAATATCCTGGGCAATTTCCTTAATTGGGTCCATGTCGGCACATAGTCCAAATAGATGAACCGGAATTATGGCTCTGGTCTTTTCGGTAATCTTTCGCCTCAGATCGGCCGGGTCAATATTGAAGGTCAGGGGATCGATATCAGCAAAAACCACTTCCGCCCCGCAATGCAAGACCACGTTGGCGCTAGCGACCCAAGTAAATGAAGGTACGACTACCTCATCTCCCGGACCAATACCCAGAGCAACTAAGCTCAAATGAAGAGCCGAGGTGCAATTGGAAACAGCTACAGCATGCTTCACTTGATGCATCCCAGCGAAAAGATCCTCAAACTCTTTGACCTTAGGTCCTGATGTGAGCCAGCCGGTGGACAAGGGCCCGGTTACGGCCTCAAACTCTTCCTGACCAATGGACGGAGTTGAGATCGCAATATTCCGTTTAAGGAGCTTTCCCATCAGATCTAAACTGTAACCTTGTCAAGTTCTCGCCATTCTATCAGCTTCTTAAGGCCTTTTTCGAGTCCGAAAGATGCTTGAAAGCCGATTTCCTGTCTGGCTTTGGCGATGGAACCGATCCTGTTCTGAACAAATTGCCTGGCGTCATCCTGACTATAGGGTTGATAGACTACCTCCAGGGTTGAATCCTTCAGTCTCAAAACCAGTTCACATAACTCTCGGATAGAAGTCTGAACTTCCGTCCCCACATTATAATACCCCAATTGGACTTCCGAAATAAGCGCATCGATATTAGCCCTGGCTACATCTTCGACATATATGAAATCATATGCTTGCCTGCCGTCCCCGTTGATGATGGGAGTTTCATTGACGTCGATTTTATTCAGCATAATGGGGATAACCCCAGTGTAGGCGGCCTGTTGATCCTGGCCTGGGCCATAAACGTTCATGTATCGTAGTCCCACGACCGGAAGTCCATAGCGGTCGTTGAAAGCGGTGCACATAGCTTCGCCGGATATCTTGGTGGCACCGTAGAAATTCTTGTTATCAAATGGATGGTCTTCGGTCATGGGCACCTCCACAGCGTCACCATAAACTGAAGCCGATGAAGAATATATCAGCTTCTTGACATGGTTTTTGACACAAGCCTCCAACACGTTAAAAGTTCCTCCAATATTGACTTCAAACGCCGTGCGAGGAAAATCCTTGCAATGCAAGAGCCACATTGCGGCCAGATGGAAGACGTAATCCACACCCTCCATGGCTTGTGTGAGAATATCGATCTCCCGAATATCCCCTCCAAATGGGAAAATGCTACAACGAGGGTCCTTTAGTGATTCCTTAAGGTTATCCAACTTTCCCCGGGCAAAATTATCGTAAACAGTGACATTTCCCACCTCTTGTTTTAAAAGCTCCTGCACGACGAAACTACCTATGAATCCTGCGCCGCCGATCACTAGAACATTTGAGTCTTTGATTTTCATATTGCTTCTCCTATTGTCCAGCAGACAGTCAACTTACCAGAAAAAGGACACCGGTTCATCCGCCTGATTTATTGAGATCGCAAATTTAGACAATTTTGAGGAAGCCGCTACCACCTCCAAAAATATCGACCGGAAGCCAAAATCAATTTTCTTTACAGGAAGTCGGACCAGGTCAATAAGGTCGATTATTAGGTTGGGTTAGAAACCTCGGATTTGAATCCATCTTTCAAGGGAGTATAAAGTTAAAATTCGCTGAGAAACCGCATCCCTGGAGATTGCTCGAGCAGTTCTATAATTCAAAAACTCCTGGCATAGGAATTCTAAAAATTTCCTGCTTACCCATTGGCTTACATAATTGCCCTTCTTAAGAATGGTGTTGTTGATTTCTTGTTTTTCGCTTAGGCTCAAGTAAGTATCGAGCGGTATGGTAAATCCTTTTTTGGGTAAGTTGCTGCCCAGTCCACCATAGATTTTGCTGTGCATCGACCGAAGAAATTTTTTGGGGGTTCTTGAATTCGATTTCTGATGAAAGGGAATGGAAAATGCATAAGATGTCAAGTCCTCATCCAGAAAAGGCACACGAAGTTCAACCCCGTTGATCATCGACATCATGTCGGTTTTCCTTAGGAAGTCGCCTAATAAAGTCTTTCTAAAGAAAGAGAAGACAATTTCATCCCTGACGGTTTCAGGCTTCTCCTCTAAGTAGGAATCGGAATAGTAGTTTAGTCCTTCCCGAGTCGAAGCCAAAAATATAGGTTGATTGTTGAACTTAATTCCCGGAGGGAACCAGCAGGTAGCCAGAAAATGAGCCTCTTGCACGGATTTGCCAATGAGTTGATTGGCCCGGTCGACCTTTCTGCGCTTTTCCCCGGGCAAAAGAAATTTTAATGGATAGAGCATGGACCAGAGATTTTGAATCATTGGTGAACCCAGAAAGTTATCCAACAATGGCACCGCAGGATAGCCGTTAAACAATTCATCCCCACCATCACCTCCAATCAGTACTTTGCTTATACTTCTGCTGCTCTTTGTAAGGAAGTAAACTGGAATTAATGAAGAATCGGCGAATGGTTGATCAAAATGATCCAACAACAAATTCAGTTGCTCCAGATCCAGTCCGCTTTCGATTTCCAGGATTCTATGCTTACCGTTTAGATATTTTGTGTATTCCGAGCTTATTGCCGACTCGTCATATTTACTTTCCTTAGTGAATGAAACGGTTAAAGCCAACAGATCATCCTTTTGAGCTTTTCCAAAGTAATAAAGCAATGACGAATCAATCCCTCCGCTCAGGGCCAATGTGCACTCCACGTCAGCCACCAAATTTCGTTGCATTGCCTGGCCCAATAGACTCTGAACTTTTTCCATATTCTCCTCGATGGATAAGCTATTGCTATCAAATTTAAAATGGAAAAACGACCGCTTGGTCAAGCCCCCTCGGCAAAAGGTGTAGACCCAACCCGGTTTTGCAGTAGATATTTCACGGTAAGCGGTTTCTGGTTCTGGGCAAAAGCCTAAATGGAGGTACGCCTGAATTACCGGTTCATTGATAGTGCCCGAACCGACATAGCAGAGTATGGATTTTTTTTCGCTTCCAAAAACAAACCTGTTCCCTTGATGAGAATAGTAAAGTGGTTTGACACCGGAAGGATCTCTTGCGACCACTACCTTAGGTTCTTCTCGATTATCAAAAATTGCAAAAGCGTAAATCCCCCGAAGTCGGGAAAAAAATTCTGTTCCCTCCCTTAGATAACCCTCAACAATTACCTCTGTGTCCGAATCAGTTTTAGCTGGCAGGGATAATTCATCTTTTAGAACTTGATAATTGTAGATCTCCCCGTTAAATACAATGGCCACTTCTTGGTCTGAGGCCAAAAATGGCTGATTAGCCTCGGAACTTAAATCGATTATTGAAAGCCTGTTATGGCCCAGAAAACAGGTGGCATTATTAGTCCAAGTGCCCTGGAAATCTGGTCCTCGATGTTGGAGGGTCTTGGTGGAATCCTTTGCTTTTTCAAGATCCAGGTACTGGTTCAGGTCAATTAGTCCGAAGAATCCGCACATCAGAATTTAGTTTCGTCAGGTCTGGGCTTCCACTTTTCCAACTAAACCCCGTAAAATTCCCGGTACCAATTTACGAAGCTTTTTATACCCTGTGAAATCGGGGTTTGGGGCTTGAAATCGGTAGCTTTTTCCAGATCGGTCACGTCGGCTGAAGTGGCGGGAACATCTCCCGGCTGTAACGGCATAAGGTTTAGTTGCGCTTTTATTCCCAAGGCCTTTTCGATTTCCTCGATGAAACTCATCAATTTTACCGGATCATTCCCGCCTATGTTGAACAATCTGAAGGGAGCGAAACTGGTAGCAGGGTCAGGTGCATCGCTATTCCAGTCCTTGTTGTTTTCAGGGATCTTAAAAAGAATTCTAAAAACTCCTTCCACAATATCGTCAACATAGGTGAAATCTCGCTGCATCTTCCCATGGTTATATACATCGATAGGTTGGTAGGCAAGCATGCTCTTGGTGAACTTGAAAAGGGCCATGTCAGGCCGCCCCCAAGGGCCGTAAACCGTAAAAAACCTAAGTCCCGTAGTTGGGATTTCATAAAGCGCTGAATAAGTATGAGCCATTAGCTCATTGGACTTTTTGGTCGCCCCGTAAAGCGAAAGCTGATGGTCTACGTTATCGTGTTCTGAAAATGGCAGTTTGGTGTTAGCGCCGTACACTGAACTTGAAGAAGCATAAACCAAGTGCTTGATCGAATGGGCTCGACAAGCTTCCAGAATATTTAGAAATCCGGTTATGTTTGATTCAATGTAAGCGAATGGGTTTTCCAATGAGTACCTAACTCCGGCTTGGGCGGCTAGATTAACTACATAATCGAATTTGCCCCTCTCAAATATTTCATTGATGCCCGCGGACTCGGTAATATCGATTTTGGCAAACTGAAAGTTTGATAACTGTTCCAGAATTTTGAGCCTCGATTGTTTTAGACTGACATCATAATAATGGTTTAGGTTATCAATTCCAGTCACGCTGTACCCATCAGCGCAGCATCTTTTTGCCAGATGAAATCCTATGAACCCGGCCACTCCTGTGATTAGAATATTAACCATCACCTCCAAATAATAAGTCGCAAACCTAAATACTAATTGGATAAATAGAATTATCAATTTCATTTTTTTAATAGCTTTGCTCAAGAATCAAAGTTCACTCTACTACATGCAAACCGCCCAGGAGCAAAAGAATGGCATAGCCGATAAGTCCACCAGTGATGAAATTGATTTGAGGTCTTTGTTCCTGTTTCTCGGGAAAATGCTTGAGCGGGGCTGGGAGGGTTTAATTTCTTTGATCATTGGCCTGAAAAGGATCACAATCAAAAACCGATTTCTCCTGGTAGTGATCTTTATTTTGGCAGTAGCTTCAGGGGCAGTCTACAAATATTATTTCCACCCACCCGAGCACCAAACTACTTTGATCTTTAGATCTAGGTACTTGAATGCCCCGTTGTTGGATAAATACATTGAAAAACTCAATGCGAATTCTATTGCCCGTGGCAGATTGCTGGGATTAGATTCTTTGATTAATTCCAGCATTATTCGCTTTGAGGCTGAGCCCTTTATTTCTGAGGAGGAGATCATCGAGTTTGAGCTTTTCAAACAAGAGCTCTTGGGCAAGTTGGCGCAAACAGAAGTTGAGAAGGTAATCGATAAACTCACATTGGAGAACCGAGCCACATATCAGGTTCATGTGGTGATGACTGTCGAAGATTACGAACCTTTGGTCGATATTCAGGATTCTCTTCTTCGCTATCTCTCGGAAAACAGTTATGTTAAAAAGAGAATTGAAATTGATGAGAAAAACTTGCAGAACCGAAAACAAAAGATCAGAGAAGAAATGAAAAACCTCGATAGTCTGAGGATTGTTCTACTCTCTAACATTAAGAGTCTGACCGAAGTTAATAGGGAGGGCTCAAATAATGTCATCCTGGGAGAGAATCAGCAACCCGACCCAATAAGGGTTTATCTCGAAGATTTGAGGCTGTATGATGAAGAACAACTGATCGACCGCCGTTTGTACCTGCGTGATAGTTTTGAGCTCCTGGATGGGTTTGGGACATTCAAATCCGCTAATGCAATTACCCTCCTGAGGATAACAATCTATGCCGGTTTTGGCGCCCTAATCTTTGCCTATGTCATAATACTTTTAACCGAATTCAATCAATATTTGGTAAGGAAAGAGATTGAAAAATCCAGCGGCACAACTCTCACCTAATTCTCATTCATCGCGCTGCAAGATTTGCAAAAATCATTGAACAGCTGGGAAAAAAGGGATTCCCCAAAAGAACTAATACTGGATTTGAAAGAACAAAACCCCATAAACCAAAAGTTCGTTCGACTGGTAAAAGAAGCAGGTATGGCTCCGCTTGCATACTTGAAGTACCTCTTTGAAGGTGTTGATTTAGATAATTCCAGAGTTCTGGACATAGGAGGTGGGAACGGAGTATTTAGCTTTTATGCGGCCTTGAATGGGGCAGAAGAGGTCATTTGCCTAGAGCCCGAGGAGGCGGGCAGTCGGTCCTCCATGCAGAGTAAATTTGAAAGAATGAGCACAAGTTTAGGACTTGCGAACGTGTGATCCTAAAACCAGTAACCATTCAGTCATTTGATCCGGAACAAAGGAAATTCGATATCGTACTACTAAATGATTCAATCAACCATTTGAATGAACCTGCTGGCATTAACCTGCTGGCGGAAGAAGAAAGCCGGAACATTTATCGAGAGATATTCACCAAAATTAGTTCTTTAGCTCGATCGGGTGGGGAATTGATAGTGTGCGATTGCTCGAGGTACAACTTCTATGATTTCCTTGGATTAAAGAATCCTTTTGCCCCAACGATTGAGTGGCACAAACATCAAGCTCCTGAACGCTGGGCTGAATTGCTGTTGGAGGTGGGGTTTATCAACCCCAAAATAAGATGGACCTGGCCTCTTTGGTCGGGATCGATCGGAAGATTTTTTTTGAGCAATAGATTGGCAACTTATTTCACCAGTAGCCATTTTCGACTTAACCTGAGAAAGGCTTAACCTCCTTTCCGCAAAAGAGGCAACTCAATTAGGGTTCCAAATGCTTTTCCACATTGAAGAGTGGCTGGCCAAAATCTTGGACCCCCTGCAAATTTTGTTATTCTGGATTCCTTCTTCCTTGTCGGCCATCCCGATTCGACAGATTCTAAAAACGGTTCAAATGAGAGAAAAGTTAACAGAAGATTCGCGTAGGCTCTGGCAACCGGATATTCCTCACTTGCGTAACGCCGATAAGCCGTAATGTCCGGAACACAATATTCGACAATGATTCCCAATTGAATTCATTTTTTTGTGACCAAACTTTTGTTCCGCCATTCGAACGATTTATCAATCCGGTGAACATCCATTGGGTAACCAAACAAATGCGTAGCAACAGTAGCCCTCGTTTTTTCGCTGATGGCTTGTTCGATTCCTTCATATCTCATGCTAAAAGACCTAGCGGCGCGCACGCCATAGTTTTGTCGGGAAATATTCCGGTGTTTCGTTGATTGTGATGTTTCGTCTCAACCCTTTTGAAGTCATTCTTTTCATAAACACTGATAGCATCTTCACCAGCGTTGGCTATGAGGACCAATTCCTTTCCTTGGTGATAAGCAATTCCACGGGCATTTGGCTTTTCCACCCCACTGGGAGATAGGTCTACCAGAAGCTCATGAGCGTTCATTCCTTTAGGGACCTCCCGCACCAAAGGCAGCGTTGTTATTCACACAATTTCCAATAAAGGCCAAATCCTTATCCGAGGCAATTACTGTGTACCCCACAACTTCCTTGCCCACATTCTTCGGAGGATCACAATTCCAGCTTTCTTAAATAACGTGAGTTCGACAATAAGGAATGATTAAAGAGCGAGAAAGAGTTGACCGGTGTCCTGGTAGTTCAATTTGATTGAGGGCTTTTTTTCGCAAAAGTTGTAAGCGATTAAAGCCGAGAAAAGGTTGGTAAGGAAATTAGTTGGGCTCCTGTGCCTGGAGTGTTCAATCTGGAAGATGTTTTTAAGTTGATCAATGATAGTCTCACAAATAGCCCTTTTACGGAGCATTATAGCATCCATGATGGGGGTTAAGGATGAGGACTTCATATTGCGTTTGAGTTTGGTTATCAGATGGACTCCGCGGAAGAACAGATTTTTAAAAAGTTCCTTACTGATGTAGCCTTTATCACCAAAGAGCTTTCCGAATAATTTCTTAATAAACCGTTCAATTTTAAGAGGCTTTCTGTCATCCACATTGCCCGGTGTGAGCATAAAATCGATGATTTCACCCGTATCAGCAGTGATAAGATGGAGCTTAAACCCGTAGAACCATCCGATGGAACAATGGCCTCTTTTAGCTAACCCTTCAAATACTTTATGGTTATGGATCCGTCTGTTATGACAGACCCTTAACGGAGTGCTGTCTATAAAACTTATACCTGTACACTGTCCAGTCCCTTGTGTTTTCAGATAAATAGCCATTGGCAGAAGACTTCCACTACAAAGTTCTACCATTCGGTTATAGCTTACCACATCAGGAAAGAAGGAGCGCAAGTGGCCACAAACGTATGTGTTGTAAAAGGTCTTGAAATTTCGATATCCTGAGATCTGGAACAAGACCTGTATAGTCATTACTTCGGATAAAGAAAGCTTACCAGGTTTGTTGCGCTTTTTACTTCCCAGCAATCTTTTTTCCAATTTTGGGACAAAATCCAGACAAAAATCGTCAATGGAACAAAAAATTTCAGTAATTTTAGTAGCAGTTAACATAGGCAGAAATATTAGTTATTTTGTTGATTGTCAATGACTTAATATACTAATTTTCTGCCTTTTTTCTATCAATAAACTACTCTATTTTATATCGAACTCACGTTAAATAGCTTACTCTGGTGGAGGATCTCAATGAGTCCCCAGCAGATTATACCCACTCGAAGCCATATGAAGTGGCCAGAAACCTCCCTGCCTGCCAGCCCATTGGCGGTTGAACTACCTGTAACACCCTAATGACGGTTGATTCAAACAAGATTTTCCTTTGCGCATGCCCATCGAGTGCCGTTTGCGGGTCATTAACCGCTTGACGATGGCTTTCTTGAACGAATTGCTTAACAAAAGCCTCTAAGACGGTTCTGCAGAACGAATTCTCATTGGGCTCCTTGGCTAATCACCCTTCGAGATTTGGACTTGTCCTCTGAATGATGGCACCTTCAAGGATCTGGTTGAAAATGGACTATTAATCGAATTGCCTAATTACTGACCAAATATAATCAACAGGTTATTCCTCAATAATAAGGTCATGTACATTCATAATGAATGGAAAAGAAAAGAAGCGGCTTACTTTATTGCCAATATCAAAAAGATACACTCCAGCATTGCACATGATGTTTTGTTTCACGCCAAAGAGACGGCTCACATACATATCTTCACTTTGACCTATGTAATAGAACCGTCCGTCGTAGGTCAAACCCCTAGCGAATCCTGGAAAATTACCTTCAATCCTATTGCCTATCCACAAATCCCCTCTCATAGAATCCAGGCAGCACACATGGCCATCAAAATACTGCACACTATGAGGTTTCCACAAGTCTCTCATCAGGGTCTCAGGTTCCTTCTGTAAATCATCAATATCAAACTGCAGAAGCCCACCATCATGAATTCCTCTTTTCCAGTTTCCAGAGAGGGAAAAACAGCAGGCCAATAGGGAGTCGTCAGCTGTGCAAATATCATTTATATGATGCTGCTCAGAGCCGAGCTTTTCGAACTTATTCGAAAAATGTATCGTCTCAACCCTTTTGAAGTCATTCTTTTCATAAACACTAATAGCATCTTCACCGGCGTTGGCTATGAAGACCAATTCCTTTCCAGGATGATAGGCAATTCCACATGCATTTGGCTTTTCCACCTCCCCTGGAGATTGGTCTAAGAGAAGCTCATCAACTTTTCTAAAATCGCTTGAGAGTACATAAACCCTCTTCTCCACAAACTCGGTTACAAAGAAATGGTCATCAACCTTAACTACTTGCCGAAAATGACCACCAATTTTTTTTTCGAATACATTATCCCTGGTATTACAGACATAAATCCCCCCTCCCAATTTGCTATGTCTCTTTCCACCTTTCTCGCTGTAGTCTGAGCAAGAGACAATAATGTTTCTATCGTATTCCCGAATTTCCTGCAACAGTCCCCAATCCCGTATTGCCGGCGTACAACAATAGTTCTTCCCCGGTGTATAACCCAAATCATCCAGTGATTCAGCAATACTCTCGTACACCCCACCGGTAATGACGATATAAATGTTATCAATATGTTCATTTTCTAGGACTGCCGGCAGGTGCACGTCTAAATTCATAAAAGTGGATCCATCATAGGCTGGATTACTGTCAACAATATATATCTCCTGACCGTCTGGAAATTGTGGCAGGGTCTTTGGCACCCAATCCTCGGATCTACCCCAGAAAATCACTTTTCTATTTGCGCAGATCTTCTTTAATTCAGTCCACGATTTCCAAATGTCTTGCATAAACCTTTTCTGGTATCCGTTTTGACAATGATGCTGACTAGGAAACTTGACGGTTCAACTTCCATTCACCATTTTCTTTGTGCCATATATGGTCAGCTCTCCAGCTGTCTGAGATTTCCCAAAATTCCTCCTCCGAGATATTACAATACTCTAGAAAGTCAGCAAAGTACTTTCTAGGAAACTCTCCATCAAATCGCTGCACCAGTCTAACCGCTTCATCCCTCGTCAAATGCTCCTCACGTACTTCATGTACATTAGATAGTAATGAAATCCATCAATCTTGTCATCCAAGCTTGCATACTTGGAATAGGTGCCCTCCGACCTGCCCTCGGGGTTGGCTTGGAAACCCGTATTCTCCGAGGCGTAGTAATAATGCTCTTGCGGGATCCATTTTCGGTAATAGCTGAAAAATTGCCTGTTTATTTTCGCATCCAAAAGCTTGTCTATTGACGGAGGGAAGTAATAGCAAAGTTCCTTTTTTGTATAACCCCGCTCAAGCCAATATTCAATCGGGAAATTTGAGAACCAATATTTTATTTCATCTTCAAGGGTGAATCCTTGCTCCTTAGATTTATCATCCCCGCCATACTCAACTTCTGCATTTTCGCCATCCATTACTAGAGAGATATTATATGCCAGGGCCATTTGCAGCGGAAATGACACCACCCCATATATGAAAGGCTGAAAAGGGTCGCCCATTTCCACAAGGCAATCCTTAGTCAGTCTTTTATGAACCTTGCCGTCTTGTGTTCCAAGGATATTGGGTAGCCCGGCTTGAATTTGAGCTTGAAAGTTTTTCCAACCAATGTCTGTGTAAATGTTTGGGGCCCAGGTTACTGTCAGAGGATTCATATTATGCTTATACTTAAGCTGATGGGCAACAAAAACGCTGTCCTTTCCCCCGCTTGAGGGTACGATAACATCAAAGGAACCATCCGTCCTTCGATACTTGCCAAGTAATTCCTCTAGTTCGTCTTCGCGCTGACCCCAATCTATACTTCCTTCCTTTTCGGCCGCGTAGTTGCAGGCATTGCAAATTCCATTTTCATCGAATACTATTCGCGGTCGTTGATTTGAAACGACACACTTTTTGCAAAATTCAACCTCGTTTGGCAGGTTATACAACTTTTTTACATCTCTCTTCACCATCGTCATTTTTACCTGGCCCATGCTTTAAGATATTTAGGATTTTTTTACAATTAGGATCTTCCAGGGTTGTAGTATGTAAACATTCAGTTGACCCCCGTTGATCGATGTGGTTAAATCATCCGGTTTATCATCCATATAATTTGACTTGGTGCCAAAGGCTTCCGGCTCGAAATCAATATCCTCCTTTGTTTCATATGAATCTATTCCAGCGTGAGCATCTAAGATTCCATTTAAATAATCCTCTGAATAGATGTTGTAGTAGTGATAATTAACCGGCTCACCATGCTCATTGTATTCCTCCGGGGTTTCAACCTGCTTTATTCTAAATGAACTTGTACCAAGCAACATTCGAATGATTACATACTTTCTACTGACTCGGATCAGCTCTGAAATGGGTTTCTCAATTGACGGAAGATGTAGCAGCACATTGTTGCACATGACTATGTCAGCCGAAGATGCATCAACTTGCATGTTAAATATATCTCCAACAGAAAATTTGGTTTCGACTCTTTTTGATTGAGAATTTTCTTTCTTACCCCACACTTGCTGAGCTTTTTGGATATAGTATTCTGTACTATCTATTCCCCAATACCTAAAATCTACAGTCAATCGTTCATCCAAACTCCGTAAATAATGTCCCGCCCCGCAACCCACATCCATGATTAGATCATTCTTTTGAACCAGCCCGTTAATAATTCTTGCAACAGCCTTACTGGACTCCATTTCTGGGAGTAGGCCTGCGGCCCTTTTTGCGAACAAATCACCATACCGCTTTTCCTTATCCCAAACTTTCCAGTTGTCCTCCACGTCCCTGTTTATTAAATCTAGTCGTCCAATCCCCCGCCCCAAACTGTGTGGCGAAGTCTCCATTCACCATTTTGGTCTTTGCCCCATAAATGTGGCGATCTATTCTTGTCGGCAAGTTCTATAAAATGGTCGGGGTCCATTCCTATATATTCCATTACATCTCCAAAATATCTATCCGGAAATTCACCATCGAATTTCTTAACCAAGGCAACTCCCTCCTCCCTGGTAAGGTGGTTATTTCTTATCTCCTGAGAAGCATCATACGATGCCCTGCCGATCCCAAATTTAATGTAAGTGGTGAAGTAATGAAGATCATCAATTTTATCATCAATGCTGTTGTATTTGCTGTAGGTGCCCTGAGTGCGAAAAGGCCGTGCCTTGAAGCCGGTGTTCTCTACAGCGTAATAATAGGATTCCTGGGGCGTCCATTTCAAATAGTAGCCCAAGTAGTGAACATTGATATTCTTTCCCTTCAGTTCCTCTTCTCTAATCGGCAAAAAGCTTAGCAGATCGGCCAGTCTTATATTATGATTTTCAACTAATTCACGAATCCGGACGCCGGCCAAATAGGTTTCATCAATTGAATCATAACTATGAAATGACTTATCTCTAATTGAAGTCAGGTTATCGGTAATCGGATTGCCATATTCGGCTTCATTCTCGCCGTAGAAAACCAACGGTATGTCATATTTTGCCGCGATCTTAGCCCCTATGTTCTTTTGTCCCAGCATGAAGGTCTGAAAGGGATGGAAAAGGTTTTCAATGGCCAATCTGGTCAGGAGCTTCATGACCTGTCCGTTTCTAGTGAAATTGATGTTATCAAAACCACCAACATCTATCCAATTTTTCTAATTTTCATAACCGTACTCGGTATAGCATATTGGAGGCCAGGTTACTGTTAGCGGATTCATTTTATACTTGTATTTGAGCACATGGGCCTGATATGCACTATCCTTTCCCCCGCTGCCGGGAATGAGACAGTCGTACCCGCCGTCATACCTCCGATGTTCATCCAGGAGTTGGATAAGTTCTACCTCCCGATCACTCCAATTTATGTTTTCTTTCAATTCAGCGCTTCTACAAGCATCACAGATACCCTTGTCATCAAAATTGATAGTTTGTTTTTTGCTTTCAGCCGTATGCTTGAACTCAACGGTGCTGGAGGGACGTTGATTTGAAATCACACAGTGGTTGCAAAAGATCACCTCTGGAGGCAAACCGAAAAAGGGCTCTTCCCGTCTAAGCTCGTCCATTAAATCAGTTGATTTTGTATCGCCCAATTTCTATAAATCTTAAGACCCATTTCACCGCTTTTTTCCGGGTGAAATTGAACCGCAAATATATTGTTTTTCAAAATGCCGGAACAATGATCAATGCTACCGTAATTTGTTTCAGTAAGCACTACATCCTTGTCTTCGGGCAAGCAATAATAGGAATGAACGAAATACATAAATTCCCCGTTTTGAACCCCTTTTAATGGCGACTGATCAATTTCAGAGGGTTTGGGAAGCAATATCCGATTCCAGCCTATTTGAGGGACTTTATGCCTCTCCCTGTTAGGACCTGAATGGGGGAATTTAAGGATTTTACCTTTGATTATATCCAATCCAGGATGGCTCCCGAATTCATCGCTTTCAGAGAACAAAAGCTGCAAACCTAAACAAACACCAAGAAAAGGCTTACCGGCCAAAACGAATTCCTTGATTTGCTCTACTAAGTTCAAGGACTCCAAATTCGACATGGCTTTTTGAAAAGAACCAACTCCAGGAAGAATTAAGGCATCTCCGCTTGCCACTTCCTCCGGTGAGGAAGACAAAACTGCGTCCATTCCGACATGATGGCAGGCATTCTGAACGCTAAACATATTGCTGAGTTCGTAATCCACAATAACCACCTTCTTCATTCCCTCGGCTTTAAAATCTACAATTTGTTCCCTGTTCCACCAACACCTTTTTCAATTCCTGGAGGCCAACCGGTTCAACTTTTATAAAGGCCTTTTTTGACCTAAGGAATTCGGTATTCCCTTCCTCATAATTAGATGTTGATCCCAATTCCGTTATGGCCTTATAATGCAGCATTGAAGCTAGCGCAACTGCATCAGTTTTCGCATCGTCTATCACGTCATGCACATGGTGAATTTTACCTGCACCGCCATGCGCAATAATGGGTATTGAGATCTTTTCGGCAATCATACTTGTGAGCTCTAAGTCATAACCCTTTCCAGTTCCTTCCCGGTCAACCGAAGTAACCACCAATTCACCAGCTCCAAAATCTTCCATTTTTTGGGCCCAGTCCACTCCATGCTGACGACAATTGTAGATGATCCAAATTCAAGGGCCGCCTGTTTTACTATTTCCGGGTTTTTGATCGCAGCGGTATTTAGGGCAACCTTATCTGCCCCGGCTCGAAGCACCTCTTTCATATCTTTGATAGACCTCAACCCACCCCCAACCGTCAGGGGTATGAATAGTTCTTTCGCTGTTTTGCTAATAATATCCTTTAAGCTATTTCTCTCATACAGACTCGCTACTACATCTTGGTAGAACAATTCATCAGCCCCGTTTTCATAATAAAACCTGGCAAAATCCTCCGGTTTTCCCAAAACTCTAAGACCTTCCAGGTGAATTCCCTTGACCAGATTCGGACCTTTTATATCTAGTCGAGGAATAATACGAACAGTTTTCATAGATGGACCAGACCTTTTTCCAAAAGAAATTCGCAGTATTTCAGGTGCGAGGGAGTGTCAACATCCACGGAATATTGTTCCTCCATAACGAACTTTTTGATTTTTTGGAATTGATCCATTCTTTGCTTCCTGAGAGATTTAGTATTGATAATATATATCGAACCGTTAAACAGGTAAACTTTCGGGCAGTCCTGGCGTCTTTCATAATCACCATCTTTTGATTTCCTCAAATAGCCCCGTTCGTTTTCTTCGAAAAGAGTAAAATAAGGATTGGCATCAGTCTCACAAACCGAAACCACCATATCCAAATTCGGAGTAAAGAGATTAAGAGCGCTGTTCAGATGCAGGGTAGTACGAAAGGGCGAAGTAGGTTGTAGCAGTACCAAAATCGAATAGTTTTTACCATGACGTTCATAGTGGTCTAACGCGTGCAAGATTATATCGCGGCTGGTAGCATGATCAGTAGCCAATTCCGGGGGCCGGTCAAAAGGGACTCCGAGCCCTACTTCAGATGCAAGCCTCTTGATTTCGGGATCATCGGTCGAAACACAAATGTCTTCTTCCCTCGCAACGCTTAGGGCCACATCCAGAGTATAATACAAAAGTGGCTTGTTCCTTATTTTTGCCAGATTCTTGTTAGCAATTCCCTTTGAACCAGCCCTCGCGGGAATTAGTATCAGCGGCTGTTTCAAAAATTTATATGTTTTATGTCCTCTTGCGCCTTCCTTAGATCCTCATGCTTTCCGATATCAAGCCAGTAACCCAAAATCGGATAGGATACCACCTTCCGTTTCATCTTAATAAGCAAATCAACCAAATCAGTTGCATTGAAGAATTCGGAGGGTGGAAGCAGATCTATGACCGATTTCTTAATCAAGTAAATTCCTGCATTCGAATGATAGGTGTAGGTTGGCTTTTCCCGAAAAGAGGTAATTTGCTCCTCTTCAGTTTCAAGTACTGCATAGGGAATTTCAACATTATATGGAATCGTAGCCCAACCATATCCGCCTCAGTTTTTGTGAATTCCAGATAAAAATCTTCCAAGTCCAGGTTGGTCAATACATCCGAATTCATGAGCAGAACAGCGTCATGAGCAAATTCTGAGATAAGACTCAGGCCTCCAATTGTGCCCAACGGCTTTACTTCTGTTACAAATCTTAATTTCAGATCTCGGTATTTCGGAGTTGAACAATGCTCGATAACTTGCTCGCCCAAGTATCTTACTATCAAACTAATGTTGTCAATTCCAAAAAGCATCAGGCGTTCTAAAGTGTGGTCAAGAATCGATTTTTCGCCTATGGTTATTAGAGGTTTGGGAGTTTTCAAAGTCAAGGGCCGTAGTCTAACTCCTTCACCTCCCGCCATTACCACTGCCTCCACTGGTATTATTGACCTCAAAGCCTCAAAATTCACGATCTTGACAATTTGCCCCGATTCATCTATCAAAGGAAGAAGTTTGACCCGTTTCGCTCTCAGAACCTGAATTTCCTGCAGGGTAAAACCATTGCAATTCAAATACTTAAAGGATTTGTTCATTATTTTATCCACAGTATCATCAAATGATACGTCCCCGATCAGACCCCGCCTGATATCTCCATCTGTTACCGTTCCCAGTAATCGACTGTTCATATCAAGCACAAACAAAGTTAAATGGTCTCCCAGATCATTTAGCCGGCTCATACTTTCCCGAACCTTCGAAGTAACTTTGATCAAATGGTGTTCATAATTAAACATTCCCTCGGTTGTCAATGGGTGATCAAAACAGCTCTATTCAATTTCCTCGCAATTTGATTTAAAAAAATCCTACCAAGCGCAGATCCTTTTCCCTGGCAAGCAGCTTGGCTTTTTTAATGTCCACTCTTTTCCAAAACGTGACACCAAGGCAATCTGCGTAGCACCATTGAAGCCCGGAGGCTTCGGGGAAATTCATTGGCAGGCCTAAAATTAGCCTATATTAACGTGAGTTCGACAATAAGGAATGATTAAAGAGCGAGAAAGAGTTGACCGGTGTCCTGGTAGTTCAATTTGATTGAGGGCTTTTTTTCGCAAAAGTTGTAAGCGATTAAAGCCGAGAAAAGGTTGGTAAGGAAATTAGTTGGGCTCCTGTGCCTGGAGTGTTCAATCTGGAAGATGTTTTTAAGTTGATCAATGATAGTCTCACAAATAGCCCTTTTACGGAGCATTATAGCATCCATGATGGGGGTTAAGGATGAGGACTTCATATTGCGTTTGAGTTTGGTTATCAGATGGACTCCGCGGAAGAACAGATTTTTAAAAAGTTCCTTACTGATGTAGCCTTTATCACCAAAGAGCTTTCCGAATAATTTCTTAATAAACCGTTCAATTTTAAGAGGCTTTCTGTCATCCACATTGCCCGGTGTGAGCATAAAATCGATGATTTCACCCGTATCAGCAGTGATAAGATGGAGCTTAAACCCGTAGAACCATCCGATGGAACAATGGCCTCTTTTAGCTAACCCTTCAAATACTTTATGGTTATGGATCCGTCTGTTATGACAGACCCTTAACGGAGTGCTGTCTATAAAACTTATACCTGTACACTGTCCAGTCCCTTGTGTTTTCAGATAAATAGCCATTGGCAGAAGACTTCCACTACAAAGTTCTACCATTCGGTTATAGCTTACCACATCAGGAAAGAAGGAGCGCAAGTGGCCACAAACGTATGTGTTGTAAAAGGTCTTGAAATTTCGATATCCTGAGATCTGGAACAAGACCTGTATAGTCATTACTTCGGATAAAGAAAGCTTACCAGGTTTGTTGCGCTTTTTACTTCCCAGCAATCTTTTTTCCAATTTTGGGACAAAATCCAGACAAAAATCGTCAATGGAACAAAAAATTTCAGTAATTTTAGTAGCAGTTAACATAGGCAGAAATATTAGTTATTTTGTTGATTGTCAATGACTTAATATACTAATTTTCTGCCTTTTTTCTATCAATAAACTACTCTATTTTATATCGAACTCACGTTATATTAATGTCTTCTCATAAAAAGCGGTGACGATGGTAGTCTTCGAGGGAAAGAAGTCGCCCTAGAAAATTCTCATATCAATTCCTTTAGAACATTATGCCAGATCTTGAAGGATGTTGAGGAATTAGTTGAGAACACTTCGTCCGCCCGCGTGGAAATAACATTTCGCAGGCACAGGATCCTCACTGTTATAACATTTTCAGTGGAAACCTTGGTTGTGTCCATGGAGATTCACAGCTTTTGATCTAATGTTTTCCCTTTTTCAATATATGAAAAATCAGTTACGTGTTTTGATAAGAACTCAATGATAGGGGGTTTGCTGACATCTCCCTGGAAAAGTCGCTTGGCATCATCTAACAACTCAGCAATGTTAACTGATGGTTTGTTTTGCACTTTGATTACGCCTAACTCCATAAAGGAGCTCCAGTCCACCACGTCATCTCGTTGTAGAACTCTTCGTACGGCTTTTCTCCAGAAGTATCTGTTTCAAATAAATAAACCGGATACGTAACAATACTTGATTTATACATATTTCTTGGATTTTTCTAATACCTCCTTTTCAGTTTCGCAAAAATCCACCTTAACATCTAGCTCCTTGAAAAACTCAATAACGGTATTATTGAAAGGTATCAAATCCTTGTCAGGCGACAGTTTCGGAATAAAAATGTCCCCACTTTTGCCCAGCAAGCAAGCCAATAAGCACAAGGACCCAGCCTCCTGTGGTGAAACGAAATATCGATATATATCCGATGGGCATGCAATAGGCTGATCCTTTTCGAAACGATGGATATAGCTATCCAACAAGCTTCCGTTAGAAAAAGCAACGTTTGCAAAACGGGCCGTGGTTACATCCAGTGTATCTCGATAAGAAAAGATAACATCTTCCATGAGCCTTTTCGTAGCACCCATAATGCTCACAGGACTACTAGCTTTATCAGTGGAAACACAAAAAAAGTGTTCTGGTTTATTCTTGGAAAGAATGGACAACAATTTGTTCGTTTCAATGAAGTTATTCTCAAACATTGCCTGAATAGCATATTCATCTTTTTCGCTTCTTACGTGCTTGTGGGCTGCAAAATTGGCGACGATTTCAAACGGTCCTTTATCGGCATAAATTCTTTCAAAGATACGGCTGGCAAAATTTACCGGATAGGTTTTAATCTCCAATAAATTGTTATCAACCGAGCTTCTTAAGTCCCTGACTAATTCAGCCAAACCATTCTCATTGGTGTCGATAACATACAAACGACGTAGGTCGAACCTGATTAACGCCTTTATGAAACTAGAGCCTATTGTGCCGGCTCCTCCGATCACTAATGCGGATTTGTGTTTCACCTTCTTCGAAATAGCCTTCTCATGATTTTCCAAATCATATCTATTTAACGTGAGTTCGATATAAAATAGAGTAGTTTATTGATAGAAAAAAGGCAGAAAATTAGTATATTAAGTCATTGACAATCAACAAAATAACTAATATTTCTGCCTATGTTAACTGCTACTAAAATTACTGAAATTTTTTGTTCCATTGACGATTTTTGTCTGGATTTTGTCCCAAAATTGGAAAAAAGATTGCTGGGAAGTAAAAAGCGCAACAAACCTGGTAAGCTTTCTTTATCCGAAGTAATGACTATACAGGTCTTGTTCCAGATCTCAGGATATCGAAATTTCAAGACCTTTTACAACACATACGTTTGTGGCCACTTGCGCTCCTTCTTTCCTGATGTGGTAAGCTATAACCGAATGGTAGAACTTTGTAGTGGAAGTCTTCTGCCAATGGCTATTTATCTGAAAACACAAGGGACTGGACAGTGTACAGGTATAAGTTTTATAGACAGCACTCCGTTAAGGGTCTGTCATAACAGACGGATCCATAACCATAAAGTATTTGAAGGGTTAGCTAAAAGAGGCCATTGTTCCATCGGATGGTTCTACGGGTTTAAGCTCCATCTTATCACTGCTGATACGGGTGAAATCATCGATTTTATGCTCACACCGGGCAATGTGGATGACAGAAAGCCTCTTAAAATTGAACGGTTTATTAAGAAATTATTCGGAAAGCTCTTTGGTGATAAAGGCTACATCAGTAAGGAACTTTTTAAAAATCTGTTCTTCCGCGGAGTCCATCTGATAACCAAACTCAAACGCAATATGAAGTCCTCATCCTTAACCCCCATCATGGATGCTATAATGCTCCGTAAAAGGGCTATTTGTGAGACTATCATTGATCAACTTAAAAACATCTTCCAGATTGAACACTCCAGGCACAGGAGCCCAACTAATTTCCTTACCAACCTTTTCTCGGCTTTAATCGCTTACAACTTTTGCGAAAAAAAGCCCTCAATCAAATTGAACTACCAGGACACCGGTCAACTCTTTCTCGCTCTTTAATCATTCCTTATTGTCGAACTCACGTTAAATAGGTTTTCATCTCTTTTAGTTATTGCTTTGATGATTGCTTCTATTTTTTTTGAATTCATTTTCTTTTTGTCTATTCACCCCGTTAGGCCATGGTAATCAAACCTGTTAATTCGTGACTCATTCGGCAAACAATTGTATCCTCAACCACCAAGTTGACTTTGCAGATTTACAGCAGCTCTACTTTGGCTCAATTGTCTTTTTCAAAATGGTTATTATTCTTTCTGCGGTATGCCCGTTTCCGTAAGACTGCTCTACTGGAAGTTCAGGAGGATTGGATTCCAAACTGCGGATATTCTTTAGAATTTGGTTACTCTGAATCTCACAGTCAATTATGTTGGAAGTCCTGATTCTTCCGTCCTGCCGATTTCCAATATTAACAACTGGTTTGGGAAAGTACGAGGCCTCCACAAACGCACTGGAAGTATTACCCAGAAGAAATGTACAATGCTTCATGCAAGATAAATAACCTATCGTTCCAAATGATTCGATGCCATAGGCGTTTGGCATAGTTTCAATAAAGTCCAATAACTTCTCGCGGACCATCAGTGCCGTGGTATCCAAATTGGGCATAGTGATCACCAATTGATAATCCTCAAGTTCCCGAAGCGACTTAATTAATTCCTCGATATGGAATTCGTTTTTCTGGTAGGAGACAGTCTCGGGATGGAAGGTTATCAGGATTGTGGGATTACCAAGATCGAGGTGATATTCCTTGTTGAACTCTGCAATGGATTGAAGTTCTAAATCTTGCAGGTTATCAATACTTAGTGCTCCAACATTGTAAACATTGTCGGAACTCCCAATCAACTGTATAACTTTTTCTTGGTAGGTTCTTGTAGTAGTAAAATGATATTCACTTATTATTGATAAGCTGTGCCTGAAATAGTTGTCAATAGATCCCAGGGTGGTTTCGCCTCCATGTATATGGGCCAGGCTCAGATTAAAAGGAATGGTTGAAATAGCGGCAGCAAACAACTCTAATCGATCTCCAAGGCAAAATATAAGGTCAAAGGACTCCTTGGCCCAAATCTCCGCAAAGCGCATGGTGGTGAGACCCATGGTACGACTCAATTCCTCCGGAGAGTCACCCTCAACAATGGAATCGATCCGGTGATTAACCTCAAAACCGTCACTGAGAATTTGGTCTAAAGTATATCCATGGGTTGGCGACAGATGGGACCCAAAGGCCATGATATTAAGGTCAAACAAAGAGTCATCTCGAATCAGTTTCAGCAGAGGGAAATAGATGCTGTAATCGGCTCTGGAACTGGTAAGTACTGCAATTCTTAATTGACTATTCATCCAACAACTGCTTTCATCAGTGGCGCTTGTCCATTTGAGCGTTCATTCCTTTTAGGTACAGCCCGCGTCACACACAGCCGGGTTATTGCATAAAATTTCGAATAAGGCTGCTGCAACTTTTGTTCGAACCCAAAATATTCTTTGAAAAGATACTTGCAGGTCAGGTTCAAATCTAGAGTCGATCTATCCGAAATCCGACTGGGCCAATTTATGATATTTAGGTAAGTCAAGTAGTAACGCTTTTCCTAGCACATCCTGGTAAGACATAGGAGATATCCCATCCCCGGGCCTTAACATGATTAAGTCATTCTTAGCGAGAACTTCCCCTTTCGAAAGGTCTCTGGATAAATGAATGCTTCTTCTAACAATAGGAATATTCTTGATCTCGGATCCCGTTGGCCTTTTAATACCATCACCTAACGCCTTTTCAATTTCCCTGATCCTGGCCACCATCATATTCAATTCCTCGGGCTCCAAAGATGCTTGATGGTCGGGGCCCTCCATGGCGCGGGACAATGTAAAGTGTTTTTCTATAACCACTGCCCCCATGGCGACGGCGGCTATAGGAACCGAAATTCCCATGGTATGATCTGAATATCCTACTTTTACCCTGAACGCGTCTCGTATGGTGAGCATGGCATTTAAATTAACATCAGTCAGGGCGGTCGGGTAATCAGTATTACAATGTAAAATTGTAACTTCATCCCGGGTCAATCCTCCATTTAATAACACTTCTAAGGCTTCTTCAATTTCTTGCAAACTGGCCATGCCGGTTGACATAACTATTGGCAATCCCTTGGAGGCAATTCTCTCCAGATAAGGCTTATCGGTAACTTCTCCCGAGGGAATCTTGAAAAAGTCCACGCCCAAATCAAAAAGAAAATCAATACTGTCCGAATCGAATGGCGTGGACAAAAATTTAATCCTTTTTCCCTCACTATATCTCAATAACTGTCGATAGGCATTCCAGTCAAGTTCTAGAGGTTTCAGCATATCAATTTGGGATTGTTGCCGCATTGTCCCAATTGTCTGATAAGGTGATTGTTTGGCGGTTTTAGAGGCAAGAGTTTCAGCTCTGAATGTCTGGAATTTCACATAATCCGCTCCTGCCTGAGTCGCAACGTCTATTAACTTCCGGGCTAACGCAATATCACCGTTGTGGTTTACACCTGCTTCAGCGATTATTTGAATCTGTGTCTTCATCAATACGTCTTGCTGGATTTCCAGCATACTTTAAATTATCTGCAATGGATTTTGTCACCACAGATCCCGCCCCAATTACAGCATTTTGTCCTATTCGAACTTCTTGTATTAAGGTTGAATTACTCCCCACGAAAGAACCCTTTCCAACTGAGCAACCTCCGTTTACCACGGCACTGGTGGAAATGTGGCAATGGTCTCCAATTACTGCGTCATGCTCAATAACTGAATTGGTGTTGAGAATTACGTTTTTCCCTATCCTTGCGTACGAATTTATTGTGGCATTGTTAAAAACGACCGTTCCTTCTTCAATCACTGCACTATCTGACACCACTGCGGTTTTGGATATAAATTCGGGTATCCGAACATCTAACGATTTTAGTCTACTGAACAATTTAATCCTTAAATCTGCCGATGATATTTGCCCTGCGGTCACCAAAAAATAATCGAATTTTCTGGATAAACTATCCTGATCCGAGGCAATTATTGTGTAACCCACAACTTCCTTGCCCACATTCTCCGGAAGGTCAACAATTCCAGCTATCTTAAATAGCTTACTCTGGTGGATGATCTCAATGGTTGAACGACAATGGCCACCTCCACCAATCAATACTATGGATTTTCTTCCCATCAGTGCAACACGCTACTTGGGATATTTACCAGCCGCGCCTCGAGCCAAAGCGAATTGCTTAAATCGCCTGTTTGACAATGCCGATACATGGGTAATTTGCTGATCAACCTCCAGACGGGTCTTGTCATTATACTGTTTTCGTTGGTCTCAGTTAGGAAAGTATCTCTCTCCGAAATGGAGGACAGATGGAGTGTATTAAGCCAATAATTCACGTATGAATTGTCAGGCTCCACATGAAAATCAATGGACCTGGATTCGAAAAAATTCTTGTATCTATGGGCAAGATCCCTTTTTTTCTCAACAATCAAAGGAAGTTGCTCCAATTGGGCACAGGCAAGAGCAGCATTTAGATTAGGTAATCGGTAATTGAAACCAACCTGATCGTGAATATATTCCCATTGATGAGCTGTTTTGGCGGTAGTTGTCAGATGCTTTCCTAGCTCATAAAGAGCTCCATCATTCGTGACAATCGCTCCCCCTCCTCCGCAAGTAATAGTCTTGTTCCCGTTAAAACTAAAGATGCCCAACTTCCCAAAACTCCCCAGCGGCCGGTCCAGGTAACGACTTCCACTTGATTCAGCAGCATCTTCCACCACCGGAATATTGTACTCATTACATACTTCAATTATCTGATCAATCCTGGCAGGAAAACCAAATGTATGCATGGGTACACATGCCGCTATCCTTCGACCGGTCTTGAGGTTGTGGGAAAAACCATCCGCCCTCTTACGTGTATTCTTTTCCAAAAATGACCTCAAGGAATCCGGGGATAGTCCCAAGGTTGTTCTATCAACGTCGACAAAAACAGGTTGGGCGTTTAAATAAGAAATTGCGTTGGCCGTGGCAACAAAAGTTAGGCTTTGGGTGATTACTTCTTCCTCAGGTTTGACATCTACAAGCTTCAAAGCCATATGTAGGGCTGAAGTCCCGTTAACTACGGCAATCGCATATTCCGTACCCACTTGCTTGGTCATCATTTCTTCGAACCGATTAACATATTCCCCTGCCGAGGAAACAAAAGTTGATTCCAAGGTCTCCAGAACGTACTTCTTTTCGTTTCCATTGAAGAATGGCTCATGTAAGGGAATAAAACCGTCCGGCTTTTCGAATACTTGACGTATGAATTCTATTGTTTCTTCAAACATCTTCGGTATTTCGGGTCAAAAGGTGTGATGAATCCTTTCCTCAATAATGTGCTTAATCTCTCTCATACCGTCGGGCACCATTTCAGTAACTCATATCCCAAGCTTATCATTAATCCTTGCAAAATCTATCCGATAATCCAATCTTATTGTAAATCGTAAGCCAAGTAAATGATTACAATTGCAAAAATTGTGGAAAGGCCTATTTAATAATCTTAAATTCTAGCAATCCCCCTTTGCCATCGGAATGCGTCCCCGGCAAATTATACCCACTCGAAGCCATATGTATGGCCCGAAACTTCCCTCCCTGAATTACCTTCCGACAGCCTTTTGGCGGGTGAACCACCTGTTCCACATTTATGACGGTTGAGTCAAACACGAATTTCCTTTGCGCCTGCCCATCAAAGGGCCGTTTGCCGGTCATTAATCGTTTGACTATGGCCTTCTTGAATGAATTGCCTAAGAATCGGTTGTTAAATACTGTCATCGCGAGAAAACGAACCAGCACCAACGTAAACGGAGTGGGATATTCTTCATTGACTCGGTAGAACCTGGCGGAAATCGTATGATCAGCGAAGGTATAATCGTCATTCCAGCTCTGAGTTGAGAACTTGGTTCCGTCTGCCAATTCTCCAATCAGTCCACCGTCTTCTACTGCAGGTTCACCCGAAAGTTTGTCGAAGACTTTTAGTGTGCCCCCTTTTTTATAATTCACGATACCGTAATACTTCTGATTAGATTTGACAAAGATCCCGGCCTCGGGAAACTCCTTTTCAAACTCCTGATCAGCCGGTAATGGATCGCTTTCCGGATCCATTACCTGATTTTGCATCTCAACTGCTGCATAAGCATAGGAATTCAAGAGGGGCACGAAATTCCCCATGTCAATATCCGCGGGCATTATATGCCGACCGTTGGTAAAGGCTGTTTGTGATCTTGAAAGCATTGCCCGGGCACTTTTTGAATCGGTACTTAATCCGGCCAGGCCTCCAGGATAGAATACCTCAGTATTGCGGGAACCGTAAAGTCCCCCAATGCTTCCGTCGGGATGGATAAAATACTTTAGGAAATCGAGGCTTCGATCGATCGATTCCTGAAGCTCAGAGCTCTTCAGAACGCGTTGGGCAGCGTGAAGGTAATATAAACAGAGAGTCTGGTAACCAGGGTCCGGACCCTCGTACTCTTGGTACCAACCCTCTGCGGATTGGTGCTGGAATATTACTTCCAGCAGTTCCTGGTCACGGGTCGACTTGAAGCCAGTAAGATCATTCCACAATGCAATGGCTGCGGCACCAGTAGCGAGGTGATTGGAGATTATCGCATGTTCCTCATCATTCTTGGTGATAAACTGTATGAGTCCCTCGATGATCGGCAAATGTCGTCGGTATTCAAAATCTGGGAGGCGGTTCTCCAGGATCTTAATGGCCGATATCAGGTCAAAGGCTACCAAAGCGGTTACGCAAAAAGAATTCTCATTAGGATACGCCTCGGCCAATCCCCCACTTCGAGATTTGGCCTTATCAACTGCCTGGACGCATCCTTCAAAGATCTGGTTAAGCATTTTTTCATCCCCGTAAAGACCTAGGGCATAGGCAATGGCCAGGGCATGAATCCCTCCCTGCATAGTGGCGTTGGGGAAATCGGTGGTTTTCCATCCCCAGTATTGCCGGTCCGCATTTCCAAAAGAGTTGCTGAATCCGTCCAGATTGAAGCAGTTGATTAAACGGGGAAGGTTATTCTGAAGAATCAGACGATAGCTATTCATCCCTAGTTTTCTGAAGTATCAAGGGCTCGGCGAGACATGCCACGAAGTTATTATTTTTAATAGGTCCTCATAGAAGATATGCCAGTTATAGTCGCTACTGCGTACCCGGGGGTGCCAGCTCAAAGCAATATGAGAATTTTTGAAATTCCTTAATCCTAATAGCAGAGCTCGGCACTTGTCCTGCCAGAACGGCACTTGATCGTTGCCATAATCATAAATATTCGAGTCCATGATTACCTGCGGAATCTCCAGGTGGTCAAAGGGCTTCTGGTTTTCGTGATCAAAAGGTCGAAAAATACTGCAGCAGCCGCTTCTAAATCCGATCCTGTCATTCCATCCCAGGGTGGAATCGAATTCAAAAAGCTTTTCGTGTATATGGGGCGTGACCCCCTCACGATATCGCAACCAATGCTGCCGGGTTTTGCTTACTTCCTGACCAACCGCATCCTCCAATATATCCTTCTCCTTTTTGAGCAACTCAAGACTTTCCGCGCTATCAAAACTTCCGTGCAACCCAACCCGAAAGCCTTGCTTCATCAGCTCACCTAGCTGTTTCTGGAGCCTCGGATTGATGGATACATCGTAAGCAGGGTCCAGCAACCACTTGGTCGCACTGCGATCATCGGACTTGGCATAAACATAGAAGACCGAGCTCATATTGTAGCTAGATTCCAATCCAGTCCAGTAGTCGAAATGCCAGTACGATGGACTCGAAAAAAGGTAGCGAAAGGTCCGGTTCAAATTACCCGCAAACGATCGGGGACGGGCAAGACTCATCGCGGTATTCCATCCGTTCATAGCCGTTTGCTTAATTCGCAGTTGTACAGTTTTGCGGATGTAATCCAGATCGTGACTAAGTTCAATTTGGGGCTTTTGGCCGGGCCCAAACGCAAGGCCTTGGAATTGACCTGAAATCAGACCTTCCAGTTTCTGGAAAAGCCTGTTTACCATTGGGATATCAAATGTATCCTTGTTTTTTCGGGGATGGTTGAAACAATAGCTGTTTATATATTTTCCTTTTTTTTCCGAGGCGTATTCTTCGTATCGAGTCAACAAAAGGAAAGCATTCCAAAGGATATCATAACCTGCCAAAAAACCTGGATCTGTGCATTCAGACTGGTTGTAGATGTAGAAATCCTCTTCAAGCTCCTTCAATCCAACAACTGGATCAGCTCGATAGCGGTTGCAGATCGTTGGCCCATTCCCGGGTTCCCGGGTGTAATAAAGAACCGGTGACGACAAATCAAGGTGATAAGGACTTAGAGATTGAACTTCAATCACGAATCTTGCGTCGCTTAACCGTCGAAACTCCTCCAATATATAAACCAACCAGGCGGATTCCGTAAGATCGGTCGCGACTATAAGCATTAGTCAATAAGGTTTTTGAACCAGAGCTCCAGATTTATGGCTCCCCACAAATCGCGATTGAACTTCCCCATTTTAGAGATGTGGCTGTTAATAGCCTGAATATTATAAACCCCTCGTTCACGGGCCCTTTGACTATTGAAAATGTCAAGTACGAATTCCTTCAGGGGGCCCTGCATCCATTCGTTGATGGGCACGGGGAAGCCCATTTTGTCCTTTCGCTCCAGGGTCTCTCGAGGAAGAATGTTCTTCAGTGCCTTGGATAGCATGTACTTCGTTTTACCACCAGAAAATTTCAGGGTTGGGCTCATCCGACTGGATAGCTCCACTATTCTTTTATCCAACAGGGGAACCCGAGACTCCAGTGATACCGCCATACTGACCCTGTCTTCAACCTGCAACAGAGTAGGCAGCAGGGTCTTCACATCGAAATAGGTCATTTTGTTGAAATAGGAGGGCGTCTCAGGATTATTGAAAATTTCGGTGAACTTGGAAAAAATAGTATCTGAATGTCGTTCACTAAGGAACTCGGGAGCATACATCTGGTGCAGGTTTGGCGAACGATCAATCATTTTAAAATACCTCCGGTCCATTTCACCGAAAAGCCCGGATGAGAATTGAGATTGGATTAAGGGAACATATTCCCGCAGCAAGGCCAGGTTTGGGATGATACTGGGAAGAGTGACCACATGCTGACCCTCCTCCTGGGTTTCAAATATTGATCCCTTGATGCATTGTTCGAGATAAGCAATAGCGTATCGGGCGTAACCTCCAAAAACCTCATCCCCACCCTGGCCTCCCAAAACAACCTTTACCTGTTCAGAGGCAAGTTTAGAGACCATATACTGTGGGAAAATGCCGGGCCCGGCCCCAGGTTCATCCATATGGTAAACCAGCTTCTCAAAGCAATCGATGAAATCATTTGCCGTTGGAAAAATCTCGAAATGCTCACTGCTGATTGAATCGCTTACGATTCTGGCGTAGTTGGTTTCATCGTAGGAGGCTGACTCTTTAAACCCGCCGGTAAATGTCTTAAGCTGTCCAGCGTAGTTCTGTGAGGCCAACACCGCCACCGCACTGGAGTCAAGGCCCCCGCTTAAATGAGAACCAACCGGAACATCGGATCTTACTTGTATTAAGAGTGAATTCTCCAGAAGATCCAGCAATTCGTCCAGAAATTGGTTTTCGGTTTTGGTATCATCAATATAATATTCCAGTTTCCAGTATTCCCTCTTTTCAGTTATTTGCCCATCTTTTAGGCGCAAATAGGTCCCAGGTTCAAGTTTGTTAATACTTTGGAAAAGTGTGTGTTTCTTTAGAACGAACTGGAAAGTGAGATACTCGTAAATTGACCGCTGATCAACTTCGCGCGGGACCGCTGGATGTTTGAGCAGGGCCTTTATCTCGGAGGCAAATACAAAATTGTCCTGGTCGTGATAATAATACAGAGGTTTTATTCCGAAATGATCCCTGGCCAGGAACAACTCTTTTTCCTGGGCATCGTAAATCGCAAAAGCGAACATCCCGTTCAGGTAATCCACAACGTCCTTTCCGAATTCGACATACAGGAGAAGAAGTACCTCCGTGTCGGAATGGGTCCTGAGCTTGTGATTTTTGGCAATAAGCAATTCCCGCAACTCTAAATAATTATAGATCTCACCGTTGAAGATCAAGGTGAACCTTTGATCTTCAGTTTGCATGGGCTGGTGGCCGTGTTCTATGTCGATTATAGAGAGTCTTTTATGACCAAAGCTGACATTATCGATATCGATCTGTCCCTCATCATCCGGACCTCTATGGGCGATCGAGTCCATCATAGCCCGTATCGTGCCCTGAGGATCAGGAACTGAATTCGATCGAAATCCGGCTATTCCACACATAATTTCAGGAGTTGATTAGGATCATTGATCCGAATGATCGCTCGAACCTCATGCGAATCAAACGTTAATCTGACTGACGGTTCTCCTTTTAAGAGAAAATGAATTGTAGGACTTCACAGCCTTGGAAGGATCATTCCGATACATTTCCCGTAGTCCTCGAAATTGAGATCTCCATCCACCGAACGGCCAGTGGTAAAGAAGGGCCATTGTCAAATACCCAAAGGATGTAATGCTGGTGACCATTTTACTCTCGCTTTCCTTTAGGTCGTATCGGAGAACAAATGGAACCTCAGCAAAGCGGCACCCCATCAGATTTAGCTTCACAATCATTTCCAAAGTCGCAGTAAATCCAAGGCCGCGGAGTTGAATCAGGTTATTCCCGAAAATGGACAACGCATCCTGCAGAATAGACACGCGGTAAGCCCGAAATCCACACGAGTAGTCCTTTACCCCTCGAATGTTGAAGACTAATTTCATAAACAGATTGGCAGCCCTGCTTATGGTTCGCCGGTAAAGATCCAAGCCCTTCTGGTCACCACCTTTTTGAAACCGGGATGTATTAACGACGTCATAACCTTCCTTTAATCTATTGTATAGATCCCTGATATATTGAGGGTCGTGAGTATCATCACCCTCGACTCGTATGATTACATCATCCCGGTCTGCAACATCCACAATGTGTTCAAAACCGTCTCGCTCGGTTTCACCTAAGCCTCGATTAAGTTTGTGTTTTAGAACCGTGATCTTGTCGCCGTACTGCCTTTGATAATCCTCCAGGATATCCCCGGTCGAATCGTAACTACCATCGTTGACGACCACAAGGTGAAAATCCTCGGTCATTTCCTCCATAGATGCAAACACCTTAGGTATTAACTTGGGTAGACTACTTTCTTCGTTGTAGGCCGGAAGCAACAGATAGATCATAGGGCACTCTATTAAGGTTGCAGCTGCTTTTCCAGATTGAATGGATGGCCAGCTAATTCTCCTCTTGCCATGGGATGATAATCCCCTTTCAGGCCAACCGGCTGGGCGTTGCGGATGTCATACACGATCTGGATGCTCGTCTCAGCCTCGTCTATCCCAAATCCTTCGTCGCTCAGAATCTGTTGGTAACTCTTGGTGTGCAGATCGTCGAAGCCTTCGCTGAACTCAATTTCCTGGCCGTCCACAACTATCGACCGGAAAGTACGCTGGCCCGGTTCTTTTACGTCATTAGGGATCGCCCCGTGGTTTATACTTAAGAACCATCTTACGCGGGCCTTCCTCAATCTTAGGAACCCGGCTACCCGATCATGGGTCTGAATATGAACAACGCTTTCCTCCACCTCTCCGAAAACCCAGGAGAGCATATCAAAAAAGTGAATACCTATATTGGTTGCCACCCCACCAGACTTTTGGACATCGCCTTTCCAACTCGTATAATACCAATTGCCGCGAGATGTCAGATAGGACAAATCCACGTCATAAATTTTGTCCTCATGTTCCTCCGCGATCCGTTTTTTGAGTTCAAGGATGGACGGGTGAAGCCTTAGCTGCAGTATGTTGTAAATTTTGTTCCCAGTTTCTTTTTCAATTTCGGCCAAGGCCTTGACGTTCCATGGGTTCAAGACCAAGGGTTTCTCGCAAACGGCCGTTGCCCCTTGTCTTAGTGCAAAACGAATGTGAGAATCGTGCAGGTAATTAGGCGTACAGATACTAATGTAATCCACTTTTTGACTCGCCCTCTTAAGCTTGTCAACATGGCGGTCGAACCGCTCAAACTCAACAAAGAAATCGGCATTCGGAAAGAAACTATCAATTATCCCAACACTGTCAAATTTGTCCAGGGCCGCAACCAGATTATTTCCAGTTTCCTTGATGGCCTTCAGGTGACGGGGGGCCACATATCCAGCGGCGCCTATCAAAGCGAAATTCTTCATCCTAGTGTCATGTCAAGTTCGAATTGACGGATAAAGCTTTTTTAATTTTATCCGTGCATCTTTTGTTGTAAAGCGCCAATCAATACTGGCGTTCTTGTTGTTTCGATGTTCCTCCCATGCTTTCACTTCTTTTCGGATTATCTCCATACTGTCAATTCGTCTACTTAAGCATTGTCTGGAAAGCACACTGAGTTCAATTTCTGCCATGTTCAGCCAGCTTCCATGTTTTGGTGTATATACAAGCTCAAACCGATCCCATATTCTTTTTGCTTCTTCGGGAGGATATGTTTCATATAAGGAGGCAGCTGTATGTGTGATATAATTGTCCATCACTAAGGTGATCTTCCCAGAATCAGGATACATCTGATCAGCAATCTCTTTGATGAACTTAGCCCAGTCTTTCCGGGTTTTCCTCTCGGTAAGCTTAACCATTCGCTTTCCTGTGACCGGCTCACTGGCAATAAACACATTACACACCCCGCAACGCCGGTATTCATAATCCACCCTGGTTGCTTTGCCCTTTTGCATCGGCTCGGTTATCCTGGTTTCCTTAATCAATTGTTTGGGCGTTTCATCCATGCATACTACCGGACTTTCAGGATCATAAGGCCGTTTATACACATCTAATACCTGCTCCATGTGTGCCACAAAGCTACTGTCGGATTTGGGGGGAATAATCCACTGGCTTACCTTCCAGGGTTTTAAGGCGTTTTTTTAAAACGGTACGCACCGTTTCGTGAGAAATGCTGTCAGTATATTGAAGCTCTACCATCTTATCTGACAGCAGCCGAAGCGACCATCGGGCATATCCTTCAGGTGGTTTACTGCAGCACAGCGCTATCAGATGCGCTTCGATGTCACCATCTACCTTACGACTATAGGTCCTGGTGGTTGGTTTGCGCTCCAATACCGCCTCAAAGCCTTCTTCTACAAATCGTTTTTTGACCCGGTCAATGGTACGCATGCCTACCTTCAGTACCTTGCTGATCTGCTCATTGGTTACCTTCTCTGCATATGGTCCCTTATCACAGTTCAACAAAATATATGCGCTGCGAAACTTTTGAGAAGTATGCTTGCCTTTGTTAATAATTGCCATTAGCTCTTGGCGTTCCACTTTTGCTAATGTCACTTTATATCTTGCCATAATCTTTAAGTTTGATGTACGGCAAAGATACAAAAATATTACGTCATATTATAATTGACATGACACTAGATCTTTTCTACTCTCTCATCATTTAGCCTATACTTCTCGCCACTTTCAGGACAAACGGCTACATTGTTTGAATCAAATTCAAGGCGATGACCGTATTCGCTCATCCAGCCGGTCTGGCGTCCAGGGTTACCCACGATTAAAGCATAGGGCAAGACATCCTTGGTGATTACAGCCCCAGCTCCGATAAACCCGTAACGTCCTATATTATTACCACAAACAATCGTTGAGTTGGCCCCGATGCTCGCTCCTTTTTCAACTAAAGTCTTGATATATTGACCTTTTCTGTTTACAGCAGACCTTGGATTGACAACATTTGTGAAAACCATCGAGGGGCCTAAGAAAACATCGTCTTCACAAATAACCCCAGTGTAAATGGAAACGTTGTTTTGGACTTTAACATTATTCCCAAGTATCACTTGAGGCGATACCACCACATTTTGCCCGATGTTGCAGTTCTTACCCACTGTGCAATCGGACATGAGATGGGAAAAATGCCAGATTTTGGTCCCCTCTCCAATTTCACAGGCCTCATCTATCACGGCCGTGGGATGGCTGAAATAACTATGGTTTTCCAATTTGCAACTAGATCAAAACGGAGGTGCTAATTTAGATAATTCGAGCCCAAATATCGGATTATTTGCTCGGATCCCATGAAATGACGATTTCATTCTTTCCACTTCTTTTGGAAATCACCCCTAGAAAAATACTTTTCAATAAGACAATACAACAGAATAAAGAAGTATCTGCTACCCATCTCCCGGATCCTCAACTTCGACGAACCGAACTTACGGTTGGTCCAGGAATTAGGCAAAACCGCATAGGAATAGTTCCTTACAATTGCTTTAAGAGGAAGCTCCAGGGTAAGGTTGTAGTGAGGGGATAAAAAGGGTTGAAGCCCATCAATGGTTTCTTTACGATATAGTTTGAAGGCGTTGGTGCAATCATTGTATTTCAATCTGAAAATTGATTTTATCAAGTAATTAGCGACTCGATTGAGCACAAGCTTTAGTTTAGGATAATCTTTGACCACCGCCCCTTTCATAAACCTACTACCAAATACACAGTCTACTTGCTTGAAATGCATTTCATTGTAAAATCGGACCAGATCCTGGGGAGAATCAGACATGTCGGCCATGAAAATCGCGCAGCAATCGCCAGTAAAATCTTCAAGTCCAGCGCGAACGGCATAACCGAACCCATTAAGGGGCGGCGGATTAAACCGTATCACTAAGGTTGGCAGATCTCCTTTCAGATCATCCAGAACTTGCTGGCTGTTATCGCTGGAGTTATCGTTGACCACTAGTAGCTCATGATCTATTCCTTGCCCGGATAGCTCCCCATACAAGGTTCGTAAGGTCTCCGGTAGTGACTCGGCTTCATTGTAAGCTGGAATTATTACCGAAAGCTTCATTCAGCTAGGAACTGACCAGCCGCTGGGTCAGATTTCTGTGAATCTCTTCCAATGTGTCCTGAAGATCGTACTGGCAGGTCCAATCGGGGTAATGGCTTCGAAACTTGCTTAGATCACTTATCCACCAAATATGGTCTCCAACCCGGTTGATGTCCGAATAGGTATAATTCATCTTCTTCCCACTGACCACTTCGCATTTTCCAATCGCCTCAAGCACGGAACAATTTGAGTCGCGTCCCCCTCCAGCGTTGTAAACCTCGCCTTGCCTTGGGTTTTGAAAAAAGTGCCAAAACATTTTGACCAAATCCAGGCTGTGTATATTATCCCGAACCTGTTTGCCTTTGTATCCAAATATCGTATATGGATCCCCAGTTATGGCACATTTCATGAGGTAGGACAGAAAACCATGCAGTTGGGCACCCGAATGGTTTGGGCCAGTTAAGCACCCACCACGAAACACTCCGGTGTTCATTCCAAAATACCTCCCATACTCCTGCACCATTAAGTCAGCAGCCACCTTGGATGCTCCAAAAAGCGAATGCTTGGACTGGTCGATCGACATCGACTCGTCGATTCCGTTTTCGAAGAACGGATGTTCCTGGCTTAACTCCCACCTTTGCTCCAATTCTACCAGAGGTAGATCATTTGGGGTATCTCCATAAACCTTGTTGGTGGAGGTAAAAATAAAAACGGCCTCAGGGCAAAATTCCCGGGAATGTTCTAGCAGGTTCAAAGTGCCATTGGCATTGATCTCAAAGTCAGTAAATGGCTCCTTGGCTGCCCAGTCATGACTGGGTTGAGCCGCCGTATGCAGTACCAGCTTAATATCCGCTCCATACTGCTCGAAAAGAGTTTGGGTTGAGCTCTTATCCCGAATATCCAGGTCGTGATGTTGGTAATTTGGTATTTCTTTCTTTATACGCTTTAGGTTCCATTCAATTGACCCATCTGGTCCAAAGAAGTACTTCCTCATATTATTATCAATGCCGATTAGCAGGTCGAACTTGGAGGAAAAAAACCTTACGGCTTCACTTCCTATCAAACCAGCTGAACCGGTTATCATTGCAATGCTCTTCATCTACTCGCCCAAGAATTTATGAGGCCAAAATTGGCCTTAAAGCTATCTCATTATTTTCGATCCAGAAGAATACGTCCCTGACTGAATCCTCAATACTAATCTCAGGGCCCCACCCAGTGGCACCGGCTATTTTGTTATTGTCCGAAATGTAGATCGGAATGTCAGCTGGTCTATTTTGGCTTTCCCCCGAAATATCTGTAGCCCGCCCACTTATCTCCTGGCACAAAGTGGTCAACTCCAACAGAGAGACACTATTGGTTGAGCCCCCACCAACATTGAAGGTTTGCCCGTTTATTGAATCAGCATGTTGGATTTGGTACTCAACTAGTTTGAAAAGATCCTCAATATGAAGAGCATCCCTCACTTGCTTTCCTGTGCCGCCATAGCCAATGTACTTAAGGGGTATTTCCCAAAAATGACGGGCGGCCCATAAAACGATGACTCCCTGGTCCGCCTTTCCCATCTGCCATGGCCCGGTTATCACACCGCAACGGTTAATAACTGTTGAAAGGTCGAAGAGGTGATGAAACTCGTGTATCATCAATTCAGATGCCAATTTGCTGGCGCCGTACGGAGAGCGGTATCCATCCAGGGGAAAATCTTCAGAAATGCCCTCAACACTGATACCCGGAATTTTTTGCACATCCGAAATTACTAACCTCGTGTTGCTTTCCTCATACTCAATTCCCTCAAGAGATTGAATTGGGTAAACCCTGCTGGTGGAGAGGAATACAAATTGAGCTTTATACTTTCGGGCCAGGTTCAGACAGTTAATGGTTCCTCCCAAATTGGTGTCCACGACGTACTCGAGGGACCCAGCTATACCCGCCATAACTGAAGGCTCAGCCGATGTATCGACCAGGACATCAATACCTGGCACCCGGGCTAAGTCCGTCGGTTGCCGAATATCGCCGTGCGTAAATTCAATTCCAGCTTTTGTAAGTCTTGGGATATTCAATTCGGAACCTCGCCTTTTAAGATTGTCAAGGCAGGTTATCTGCCATGAAGGATGCTTTTCCTTCAGGCGCAGGGCTATACCGGAACCTACAAAGCCACAGCCACCGGTGATAAGTATTTTCGTCAACATTCAGGCCCTGGAACTTGGGTAATCCTGGTAAACGGTCTCTAAGCCCTCTCGGAGTGAAATATCATGCTCCCAACCAAGTTGATGAATCTTTGATACCTCTAAAAGTTTTCTTGGGGTTCCATCGGGTTTGGCAGGATCGAACCGTATTTCTCCATCAAAGTGTGCTATTTCCGAAATCATTTCAGCCAGATCTTTGATCGTAATATCTACTCCGGTACCGATATTTATGATTCCAGCTTCCGAGTAGTTGGCCATCAAGAACAAACAGGCCTCTGCCAGGTCATCAGAATGAAGAAATTCTCGTCTGGGTGCACCAGTTCCCCAGACCTCCACTAAGGACAGACCTTTTAATTTCGCCCTATAGAACTTTTCTATTAAGGCGGGAATCACATGAGACTTTTGCAGATCATACGTGTCATTCGGCCCATAAAGATTTGTCGGCATTACAGATATAAAATCGCACCCGTATTGAGTACGATATGCATCACAGAGTTTTAAGCCAGCAATTTTGGCTATGGCGTAAGGTTCATTCGTGCTCTCCAGCGGACCGGTCAGAATATACTCCTCCCTAAGAGGTTGAGGTGCCAATTTCGGATAGATGCACGATGATCCCAGGAACAAAAGCTTTTTAACCCCCGTAAGATGGCTGGAATGGATCACATTTGATTGAATGGCCAAGTTATCGTAGAGAAATTCAGCTCCATAGATGTCGTTTGCTAGTATTCCTCCGACTTTTGCAGCCGCAAGAAAAACATATTCTGGTTCTTCAGCTTCAAAAAACTCGCGGACCTTAGTCTGATCCTTGAGATCCAATTCCTTCGAAGTTCTGGTAACTAAACTCCGGTATCCTTGGTCCTGAAGTTTTCGATAAATCGCGGACCCCACCATTCCAGTATGCCCGGCAATGTAGATTCGGGATCTTTCATTCATCACTCATGTAATTAAGAACATGATGACCTGCTTGGGCTAAAAATTTTTCTTGCTTAAACAATTCTAAATCGGCAGTTACCATATCCTCAACCAAAAGTTTAAGGTCAAAATCAAGTTGCCAGCCCAATTCCTTTTTGGCTTTCTCGGAATCCCCAACCAATAAGTCCACTTCCGTGGGCCTGTAATATTTTGGATCAATCTTAACCACAATCTGACCCCTCTTGAATTGAAATCTTCCATCGCTCCTTTTTACGAGCCCCACCTCATTTTTGCCTTTCCCTTTATACTCTAGCTCAACACCCAACTGCTCAAAAGTCATTTGGACAAAGTCCCTAACGGAAGTTGTAATACCAGTCGCCACCACGAAATCGGAAGGCACGGAATGCTGAAGAATCAGCCACATTGCCTGTACGTAATCTTTGGCATGTCCCCAATCCCGTTGGGCGTTCAAATTTCCCAAAAATATATGATCCTGTAAACGCAGGGCTATCCGAGTAGCTCCTCTGGTAATTTTCCGGGTAACAAAAGTCTCTCCCCTCAATGGGGATTCGTGGTTAAATAAAATTCCATTGCTGGCAAAAAGGCCATAAGCTTCTCGGTAATTAACCGTGATCCAATAAGCGTAAAGTTTGGCAACACCGTAAGGAGAGCGAGGATAAAATGGCGTCTTTTCGGTTTGCGGTGTGGACTCTACCAAGCCATACAGTTCCGAAGTTGAGGCCTGGTATACCTTCGTCTTGTCAGCCATATCCAGGAGACGCACGGCCTCCAGAATCCTCAGCGCTCCTAACCCATCCACATCAGCCGTGTACTCTGGAGTGTCAAAACTCACCTTTACGTGCGACATCGCACCGAGATTGTATATCTCCTCGGGCTGCACTTCCTGAATTATTCTTATTATGTTGGTTGAATCTGAGAGGTCGCCATAGTGCAGCTTAAATCGGACCTTTTTCTCGTGAGGATCCTGGTACAAGTGATCGACTCTTTGAGTGTTGAAAAGAGACGATCTTCTTTTTATTCCGTGAACCTCGTATCCCTTATTTAGCAGCAGTTCACTTAGATAGGCTCCATCCTGACCTGTAATTCCGGTAATTAGCGCTTTTTTCATGCTCTGGATCTCAGTTTTACAGCCGAGCTGAGACCATAGAAGGGCTCAACAAACCCTTGAGATCGAAAATTATCGTTTCTGAATCCGTGAAGGCTTTCCAGTCAATATCTTTGAATTCTTCGTGAGCTACGGCCAGTATAACGGCCTGATAGCCCGCTTCCATTTTGGTGGTCAAGTCCAGGCCGAACTCCTTCTTCACCTCCTCAGAATCCGCGTGGGGATCATATACGTGCACCTCAACTCCAAAGCTGGACAGCTCCGCAATTATGTCTACGACGCGGGTGTTCCGTATGTCAGGGCAGTTTTCCTTAAAGGTAATGCCCAGGACCAAAACCCTGGTCCCTTTTATGGGCATCCCGTTATTGGCCATCATCTTAATCAGTTTGTTCGCCACGAAAAGGCCCATATCATCGTTTATCCTCCTGCCGGAAAGTATTACTTGTGGGTGGTAGCCCAAACTTTCTGCTTTGTAGGTTAGATAGTAGGGATCCACCCCGATGCAATGACCTCCAACCAGCCCGGGACGAAAGGGTAGGAAGTTCCATTTGGTTCCCGCGGCTTCTAATACTTCCAAGGTATCGATTCCAGCTTTTTCGAAAATCAACGACAATTCATTCACAAAAGCGATGTTGATGTCCCTCTGGCAGTTTTCTATGACTTTGGCCGCTTCTGCAACCTTTATTGAAGTTGTTTTATGCGTTCCAGCTGGGATGATTGACCGGTATAATTGATCAATCATCTCGGCTACCTCCGGCGTACTGCCGCTGGTAACCTTCTGGATTGTGGCTAAGCGATGTTTTCGATCACCCGGATTGATTCTTTCGGGAGAATAGCCACAGTAAAAATCGGTGTTATAAGCCAAATTGCTTAATTTTTCCAGAATCGGTACGCAGACTTCCTCGGTGCAGCCGGGGTAAACGGTTGACTCATAAATTACTATATTTCCATTATCTAGGTTTTCTGCAACAAGTTCAGTCGCATTGGTTAGTGGCGTCAAATCCGGCTTTTTGAATTCATCTACCGGAGTTGGCACAGTGATGATGTATATATTTGCTTTGGCCAGCGCCTTTCGATCGCAAGTGAATTCAAGCCGATCTGAGGCCTCCAACTCCTCTGAACAAACCTCTTGAGTGCGGTCGAAACCCCGATGCAATTCGTCAACCCGGGTTTGGTTAATATCAAAGCCTATGGTCTGGTACTTTTTACCAAACTCCACGGCTAACGGAAGGCCCACATAACCAAGTCCAATAACCCCTAAAGCTTGCTCACTCATCAATCCAAATTTTGGCACAAAAGTAATTAAAATAGAGTCGATTCAATCCAATGGTCCAAAATATTCCCATGGCCGAAAAGATGGATTTTCAATTCCGAAAAGGGATCCAGGGTGGTTAGTGCTTTTCAAAAAATGCTAAAACCGAATCTGCAATGAAATTTAGTTGTTCATCATCCATCTGTGTATGTATCGGCAGGGAGATTACCTGTTTGCATAGATCTTCAGAGACAGGAAAGTCGCCCTCCTGGTACCCGTAGGGTTTGTATGCCTTTTGTAGGTGAAGGGGAAGGGGATAATAGACCATGGATGGAATACCGTCTTGCCGAAGATGATCAATCAGGTTTTGCCGGGAATCACCGGGAACCTGTAACGTATATTGATGAAAAACATGTGAGCAAAAGGAAGACCTGATCGGTGTTTTTAGGCCCTCAATCCTGGCAAACCGGTGATCATAGTAATCGGCCACAGAACGTCGCCGAGAAGCGAATTCGTCCAGCCTCTTTAATTTTTGTCTCAGGATAGCTGCCTGAATCGAATCCAGCCGGGAGTTTACTCCCAGGCAATCATGATAATACTTAGTCTTCTGACCGTGATTACAGATCATCTTCATCTTTTCTGCGAGGTCTGGATTGTTGGTAAACAGGGCTCCCCCGTCTCCGAAGCAACCCAGGTTCTTAGAGGGGAAAAAGGAAGTGGTACCTATATCACCAATGGTCCCGGATTTTGGCCTGGTTCCGTCCGAAAGGAAGGATTGGGCGCCAAATGACTGAGCATTATCCTCGATCACCGGTATGTTCCTTGCCTGCGCTAGGGCCGTTAGCGATTCGATATCCGAACATTGACCAAACAAATGGACAGCCATGATGGCTCGGGTCCTGGGCGTTAGAGCGTCTTGAACCCGCGCCTGGTCGATATTGAAAGTGTCAGGATCTACGTCCACCAGAACCGGCGTTAGTCCCAGCAGCGCAATTACTTCTACCGGGGCCACATAGGTAAAGGCGGGCACGATGATCTCGTCTCCGGGCTTCAAGTCGAGCGCCATCAAAGCGATTTGAAGGGCATCCGTACCGTTAGCGCATGGGACCACAAATCCAGCACCGGTGTATTCTTTTAATTCATCTGCAAACGCCCAAACCTCTGGACCGTTAATGAAAGCTGAACTATAAATGACCCCCTCAATGGCGGTTTGGACCTCCTTTTCGATTTCCTGGTATTGCCCGACCAGGTCAACCATTTGAATTTTCCTATTGAAGGTCATTTGGCTCCATTAGACTGTCCGTAATAAGTTTGGCGGTATTCCCTGTGCCATACAGGCCGGTCTGAATTATCCCCGGATCCATTGTTGACACCTGCTCGAAGGCCTCCAGAATCCTCTCCTTATTGGCGCCAACCAAAAAGCTAGCGCCGTTCTCGACTAATTCTACCCATTCGGTCTCATCTCTAAGCGTTAAGCAATATTTGTTGAAAAAGTAGGCTTCTTTCTGAAGTCCGCCACTGTCAGTAATGATCAGGGATGCTTTTTTGGTAAGATTGATCATATCCAAATAGCTTACGGGATCCAGGATCTCGAACTGGATTGCTAGGTTTTCCCCTTCAATAATCCTCCTAGTCCGCGGATGGAGGGGAACAACTACCCGGGTTTTCTGAGCAATATTATTCAAGGCGTCCAGGATTCCTGTCAAGCGCTTGACATTATCCGTGTTCTCGGCTCGATGGATTGTGCCCAAAACGTACCGGTCTAGCCCGAGTCCGGAGACCACCCTAGATGACATTTCGGCTTTGGCTGAATAAAATAAGCACGAATCGTACATGATATCCCCAGTTTCACGCACCTTAGAGCCATAAATCCCTTCTCCCTTCAAATTCTTGGTGGCGGCCCTGCTCGGAGTAAGAAGCAGATCTGAAACATGGTCCGTGAGTATACGGTTTATCTCCTCGGGCATACGTTTATTAAACGATCTCAAGCCAGCCTCCACGTGCGCCACTTTAAGGTGCAATTTACTGGCGGCAAGCGCGCCTGCCAGAGTGGAATTGGTGTCGCCATGGACTATAACCCAATCGGGTTTCTCCTTTAGCAATACGACTTCAATTCGGTCGAGCATCTTGCCCGTCATTGCTCCGTGGCCCAAATTATTGACTTCCAAATTGTAGTCGGGATTTGGAATTTCCATCTCTTGGAAAAAAACTTTGCTCATGTTGTGATCGTAATGTTGTCCGGTGTGCACAATCACCTCAACAATACCCTGATTTCTTCTCAACTCATGACTGAGCATTGCGGATTTGATGAACTGGGGTCTCGCCCCGACGACTTGCAAAACTTTCATTTCCAAACAATAGCCTTGAGAGCTGCAAATTAAGGAAAACAGCGCCATATACATCTTTGATGGCGATAAATACTATCTTTGCGATATCTAATGCAACTCCAACAGGTCAAGAATTTAATAGCCAAAGACATCCTTCTTGAATGGAGGCAAAAGTACTCATTCAATGGAATGCTTCTTTACGTTGGATGTACGGTTTTCGTGACATATTTGAGCTTCAATCTGAAGGCATCCAGCCTCGGAAATGTTACCTGGAACACCCTGTTTTGGATCATCATGCTGTTTGTCGGAGTCAACGCTGTTGCTAAAAGCTTCATCCAGGAACGGGAGGGTAGAATTCTGTACTATTACGAGTTGGCAAGTCCTGAGGCCATAATAGTGGCTAAAATAATCTACAATGTGCTCATAATGTGTTTGCTCGGCCTCGTTGGCCTGGGTCTATATTCCCTGGTGCTTGGAAACCCGGTAATCGACAATATGCTGTTCATTGTCAATCTTTTGTTGGCATCCGTAGGTTTCTCATCCACCTTAACGTTGATCTCAGCGATCGCGTCCAAAACCCAAAATGGAACTACGTTGATGGCCGTTTTGAGCTTTCCAGTTATAATTCCACTGTTGCTAATGGCAATTCGGATTTCTAACAATGCTCTTGACGGATTGGACAGATCTGCCAGCACCGGATCCTTAATAATCCTTGTTGCGATTAACGTGATTGTTATATCCTTATCTTTAATTTTGTTTCCATACCTGTGGAGAAGCTAAATATGGCATTTAAACGACATTGGTGGAAGGCCTTAACGGCAATGCTATTGGTGTTTGTGTTGATAGCTGGATACCTCGGAGAGGTTCCAAGATTAGCCATCTTAAATGAAACCATAAGGGCTCTATACTTTCATGTTCCCATGTGGTTCGGTATGGTGATTCTTTTTCTGGTTTCAGTAATATTCGCGATCCGGACTTTGGCGACGAACGATCCTAATCATGACCAAATTTCACTGGAATTCGCCAATACCGGTTTGGTGTTTGGATCATTAGGTGTCTTGACGGGAATGGTGTGGGCAAATTTCACCTGGGGGTCTCCCTGGAGCGGCGATCCAAAGCAGAACAGCGCTGCCATTGCCTTATTGATCTATTTTGCCTATCTGGTGCTGAGGGGTTCTCTTGAAGATGAGCAGCAACGGGCCAGAATAAGTGCAGTATATAATATATTTGCCTTTTGGGCTATGATCCCGTTGTTGTTCATTTTACCCAGGTTAGCCGATTCTTTGCATCCGGGTAGCGGAGGGAACCCCGGTTTCAATGCATACGATCTGGACAATAAACTGAGGTTGATTTTTTACCCGGCCGTTGTTGGTTGGACTGGTTTAGGAATTTGGTTAACAAGTTTGAGAATTCGGTGGAGGAGATTGCTAAGGGCCGCTGAAGAATTGTGATACATGATCAGAAATCTGTTGATAATCGTTTTGTTAACAATGTGGTTTAGGCTGGCTGCCCAGGAAAAGATCCGGGTGCAAGAGGCCGATTATGGCAATTATGATATAGAAATGGCTGATCAACTGCGTAAGGACGGTAAGATCTACGTTGTGGTGGCTATAACCTGCTTGATCTTGATTGGACTGCTAGGATATGCTACCTACATAGATAGACGAATCAGTTCCCTGGAGAAGAAAGTTTTCGATTCCAATATGAACAGAAAAGAAGATCAGTGAGTTGATATGAAGAAGACCCATTTGTTTGGAATAATCATTATTGGCCTGGCCATTTTCATTATCATTTCTACGGCCGGAGATGCGAGTACCTATGTGACTTTTGATGAAGCTGATGAAATGGCACAGGAAGGGGACCTGACCCACATCCACGTAGTTGGCAGGCTAAAAAAAGATGATCAAGGCAGTATAATTGAAGTTAAATCCAGTTCTGATAAATTGTCATTCTCGTTTACGCTGATCGATGAAAACAATCACGAGCAAACCGTGGTTTACAACGAGCCAATGCCACCGGATTTTCTGCGCTCGGAACAGGTTGTGGTAATAGGATCTTTTCGGGACGGCCAATTCGGGGCCGATAAGATCCTGATGAAGTGCCCCTCGAAATATGTTGAGGAGAAGGTGGAGATAAGCTCAAATTTATATTAAATGGGAAGAGCCTTAGTCGGTGATATTGGGCACCTGTTGGTTGTGGTTGCATTCGTTACCTCCTTAGCTGCCACCTATGGATATTATCGTGCTTCTCAGGAAAAAGCCGGCGAAAACTCCTGGCTCCTTTATGGTCGCAGGGTGTTTTATTTCCATCTACTATCGGTTGTTGGAGTGGTCGTGGCGCTATTTGTGATTATCTACAACCATTATTTCGAATACCACTACGCCTATAGTCATTCGTCCTTAAACTTACCTACGCACTATATGATCTCCTGTTTCTGGGAGGGTCAGGAAGGCAGCTTTCTACTTTGGATATTTTGGAACGCCATCCTCGGTGTTTTGCTCCTAAACATCAACAAATCGTGGGAAGCACCTTTTCTAACGATCTTTGCCGCGGTGCAAACCTTCCTGACCTCCATGATCCTCGGAATAGTGCTACCGGTTTTGAATATCAAGATTGGAAGTGATCCCTTCATCCTACTAAGGGATGCGGTGCAGGCTCCTATATTTGAGCTCAACCCTGAGTTTGTACCTGCCGACGGCACCGGGTTGAATCCGCTTTTGCAAAACTATTGGATGGTGATTCATCCGCCAACATTGTTCCTGGGATTTGCGGCTACCCTGATTCCTTTCTCCTTCTGCATCTCCGGGTTATGGAAGCGGAAATATAAGGAATGGATAACGCCAGCGCTACCCTGGACCCTATTTGCGGCCATGGTGCTTGGGGTTGGAATACTGATGGGCGGTTACTGGGCATATGAAACACTGAACTTTGGAGGGTATTGGAATTGGGACCCAGTGGAAAACGCAGTATATGTCCCCTGGCTGATTCTCGTGGCAAGCTATCATACCATGATCACCTACCGAAATAGCAGTACTGCACTTAGAACGTCCATCGTCCTGGTTATCTCAACCTTTGTTCTCATTCTGTATTCAACTTTTTTGACTAGAAGCGGAATTCTTGGGGACGCCTCGGTACACTCGTTCACGGATTTAGGATTGTCCGGGCAGTTATTAATTTACCTATTGACATTCACCTTGCTAGCGGTGGTACTCGCGGCCAGGAGATGGAAACAAATTCCCTCGGATGGTAAGGAAATATCTTCGTACTCCAGGGAATTTTGGATTTTCATAGGAGCCGCTACCCTGTGTCTTATGGGTTTTCAGGTTTTGGTGCCCACATCCATCCCGGTGTATAACTCCATTATGGAGTCTCTGGGCTTTGAGTCAAATCTGGCCCCTCCAGCCAACCAGATTGAGTTCTACACCCGGTTTCAGCTTTGGTTTGGAGTGGCGGTTGCTTTTCTTTCAGGCACCGGCCAATTTTTTTGGTGGAAAAGGATGGACCCAGCGGCCCTCAAAAATGCAATAACTGCGCCGATTATCGTAACCTTGGTTGGATCGAGTTTGATAATAGCCTTTTCGAGCATTTCGAAGCTAAGCTTCCTGGTATTGCTGACCGTTGGAATTTACTCAATCGTAGCCAATGGTTTTATACTCTTCAAGATTCTTAAGGGCAACGTCAAAATATCAGGTGGTTCTGTGGCTCACATTGGGATAGCCATGATATTAATTGGCATTCTTTTTTCATCTGGATTCTCTAAGGTGATTTCGATCAATCATTCCGGTTTGAGACTGTTCGAAAACGCAAGTGAAAATATGGACCGTGAAAATGTCCTGTTGTGGCTGCAGGAACCCAGAAAGATGAGCAATTATGAGTTATTGTATAAAGGGCCCAGAATCGAACTTAAAGAGGCCCCGGGCTATTTTGATCCGGATCTGTTCCTTAAAACCCGAAATCCTAACCTTGTGGTTGCGAATGAGGATATTACCAGAAATAATAGCGTACTGTATCAGAAAGGAGACACCATAGAGATTTACCCAGAAAACACCTTTTACGAGGTTGAATACAACTCCGGGAATGGAAAAAAGTTCTCACTTTATCCTAGAGCCCAGATTAATCCACAAATGGGTGGCTTATTGGCTTCACCGGATATAAAGAAATACTTGACTAAGGACCTGTATACTCACGTTTCAGCCGTCCCCGACCCCTCCGAGGAGTTGGAGTGGAGCGATTTAGTGGAGTCCAAGATCCAAATCGGTCAACAGTTTTTTGTAAATGACTTTGTAGCTATCCTTGAGGGAGTCCAGAGAATTGACGATGTTCCGGGGGTTGAACTGAGTCCGGAAGATGTAGCCATTAAAGCTGCAATTGCCGTTCAAGGTAAAGCCAGAAGCCACATTTTAGAGCCGATTTATCTGATCAAAGACAGAACGGTAGGTCGCATTCACGATGATAGCCGCGAGTTGGGAATTAGACTCACTTTAATGAACGTTATCCCGGAAGAAAATAGCTTTGTAATTGGAGCCGAAACGACCCAAAAGGACTATATCGTTCTAAAGGCCATTGAAAAACCCCTGATCAATATCCTGTGGTCCGGTACCCTCATCCTAATATTTGGCTTTATCCTGGCCATAAACAGGCGCTACAAGGATTTCAAGGACAGCTTAGAATAGTTTTATTAACCAAACGTTTGGTAAAATGGAATCACCCGGAGTTTCTCTGGTAGGTAGTGGCAATTTAGCAGCTAACCTCGCTCGCCGTCTCAACGATGGGGGGGCAACAATCCATGAGGTTTACGGCCGAAATCAAGAAAAAGCGTCTCTAGTAGCGGGTTCGGTTGACGCCTTACCCAAAACCGATTTGGATTTCTCCAGTAGCAAAGCTGAGGTAATTCTGATATGCACGCCGGATGAGGCGATCAAGGATATTGCTAGTTCCATGATCATCCCCTCGACGACGACCCTTGTGCACACTTCAGGCACCACATCTCTGGCTAGTCTTTCCGACAGGTTCATTAGTTATGGGGTGCTATATCCTCTTCAAACATTTTCTAGTTCGCACCCGGTCAGCCTAAAAAGCGTGCCCATCTTTATAGAGGCCAACAATGATGAAACCAAGAAGAGAATTGGGCAGTTAGCCTCACTCCTATCCCCAGACGTCCGTGTAATGAGTTCTGAGGATCGTCGGATCCTTCATTTGGCGGCAGTGTTTGCTAACAATTTCGTAAATCATCTTTTGAGCATATCGGAAACATTGTTGAGGCAAATCGATCTTGATTTGGAGACTATCCAACCTTTGATCATGGAGACGGTTAAAAAAGCATATGCCATGGGACCTGCGGATGCTCAAACGGGGCCTGCCAAAAGGGAGGATATTTCAATAATAAAGGCCCATGAGAAATTACTCATAGAGCGACTTCCAGCGGGTTTGAAGATATACCAAGAGCATTCCAGGGGCATCGGCAATCTAAGACGCTAAGCTTTATTCTTATTCAAACTAAATACAATGGACAAACCCAATATTGCTCAAAAGAAACCTGTGTTAAGGGAAATGCGGCCAGGAACCTATTGGTGGTACCAATTAGGCTGAGCTCGAATCAACCTTTTTGCAAAGGTTCGCACAAAAACCACATCGTTTGCTCCTATCCAAGTGACGATTGATCAAACCAGAAAAATTGCCTGGTGTGCCTGTAAGCACACTGGAAATGCCCCTTTCTGCGACGGGTCACACAAAAAGCTTTAGTATTCTTGTTGGAGAATTGGGTAATTTGGGAATTGGATCATCATTCAGTTTCTGTTGGAGTTTGAAGGTTTTTCAATTCAAGGCTTTTTCAAGCTTATCCGAGTCGTCAATCTGCTTATTGTCGGGCTGACTCAATATATGGTTGCCGTTTTTCTATGTAATAACGACCATAGCTGGTTAGAAACCGTCCGGGACCCTAAACTAGGTATTTTGATATTTTCTACGCTATGCATTACCGCTGCCGGTTACATTATCAACGATTACTACGACATCAAAATCGATTATATAAACAAGCCTAATCGAGTTCTGGTGGGCAGGGTACTGAAACGTCGGGTAGCCATGATCGCCCACATCGCCTTGAACGCTGTGGGCGTTGGGCTGGGTGCATTGGTTTCCCTGATGATAGGCTCTATTAATTTGGCTGCAGGATTCTTACTCTGGTTTTATTCCAATCAACTGAAGAGGCTCCCTTTCGTGGGCAACCTGCTAGTGGCGCTACTCACTGCCGCGTCCATCTTGATTCTGGTATTGTACTACCAGGCCAACCAATATCTTGTTTACACCTACGCGATATTTGCGTTCTCGATCACCTTGATCCGTGAGGTAATCAAGGACATGGAGGATCTTAAGGGAGACCAGAATTTCGGACTGCAGACACTCCCGATCTATTGGGGAATCCGCAAAACAAAGCGCCTTCTTTACGTTCTTATCTCGGGATTCGTGATTATCATATATATCTAGCTAGCTCAACTACGGTTGCCTGTGTTAAATTTCTATTTCGCCATGCTGGTACCGTTCATGGTGCATTATACGTACTGGCTTACACGAGCGGATACCAAGAGCGCCTACCGAAGGCTCAGTAATTACACCAAAGTAATAATGATCAGCGGGGTACTTAGTATGGCATTAATCTAAATCCCATGGTTAAAATTGCCCTTTTCGCCTCTGGAAGTGGTACCAACGCCGGCAGAATAATGGACCATTTCCAAAACCACCCCGACATAAAAGTGGCCATCCTGCTCAGTAATAATCCTCAAGCGTATGCCCTGCAGAGAGCAAAATCCTACGGTGTCCCATGCTATTCATTTAACAGAAATACCTTTTATGAGTCCAACGAAATCCTGAAGGTCCTCGAGGAACTCGATGTATCGTTTATTTTTTTGGCTGGATTCCTTTGGCTCGTTCCTAAGGAATTGGTTGAAGCCTATCCTAACCGATTGGTAAACATCCATCCAGCCTTGCTCCCTAAATATGGAGGAAGCGGCATGTATGGCATGAACGTTCACCGAGCGGTGTACCAAAATCGTGAACCTGAATCGGGCATCACCATACATTATGTCAATACAGAATACGACCGTGGAGAGATCATTCATCAAAGAAAATGCCCACTTGAACCAGGCGACGAACCGGCAGACATAGCCAAAAAAATTCAGAAATTGGAGCATTCCGACTATCCCAAAGTGATAGAGAACATAATTAGAAAATCGGGCAAAAATTCATAGCTTTGCAGCGCACAAATTTTGGCTGGAGATGCCTCGGAAAAAGATCAAATCTGCTCTAATATCAGTCTTTTACAAGAAAAATTTGGAGCAAATAATTTCATCGCTCCAACAGCACGGAGTAACCATCTTTTCGACTGGAGGGACCCAAAAATACATAGAGGAATTGGGCGCCACGGTAAGCTCTATTGAAGAGCTGACTGGTTATCCCTCGATTTTGGGGGGCAGAGTAAAAACACTGCATCCAAAGGTCTTCGGTGGAATACTTGCGCGAAGGGAAAGCAGCAAGGACAGCAATCAAATGGAACAATACGACATCCCTCCCATCGATCTGGTAATAGTGGATCTGTATCCCTTTGAAGAAACAGTAAACTCACAAGCCGATCACGACGAAATCGTTGACAAGATTGATATTGGTGGCATTTCTTTGATCCGGGCTGCCGCCAAGAACTACAAGGATGTTCTCATTGTAGCTTCCAGCGAGGACTACGGCGATTTGTTGGACCTTGTAAAGGAAAAGGAATGCTCTAGCGACTTGGAGGACCGGAAAAGGTTTGCTGGGCGAGCCTTTGATGTTTCATCTCACTACGACACCAGGATTTTCCAGTATTTTTCTAATGGAAGCGGGCCAGCATCGTTTAAACAAAGCGAGAGATATTCACGATCATTGCGGTATGGTGAGAACCCTCACCAGCAAGGAACGTTTTTCGGCGATCTCGAGACTATTTTTGATCAGCTCAATGGAAAGGGACTTTCCTACAACAACTTGGTGGACGCCGATGCCGCAGTCAATCTGATTGACGAATTCGATCAAGAAACCGCATTTGCCATTTTGAAGCACACTAACGCATGCGGCGTAGCCACGGCCGATACAGTAGCAGCCGCCTATGGCCTGGCATTCGAAGCTGACACCATCTCGCCATTTGGAGGTGTGTTGGTCACTAATGGGGAAGTAGATTCGGAAGCTGCAGAGGAGATCGGTAAGTTGTTTTTTGAAATTTTGATTGCGCCAAGTTTCAACAACACCGCCCTGGAATTGCTAAGGGCCAAAAAGAATCGGATTCTGCTTAAGCGGAAGTACCCTGAATTGGGCCATACTCAATTTAAAAGCTTGCTCAATGGGGTTATTGTTCAGGACCGGGATTCTAAAACCGATCAGCTCGAGGATCTTGAGGCTGTAACAAGTCTCCAGCCCACCGAAAGAGAGCGGACCTCGCTTCTGTTCGCAAGTAAAATCTGCAAGCACACCAAGTCCAATGCCATAGTGTTGGCCAAAAACGGGCAAATGTTGGCCAGTGGTGTGGGGCAAACGTCCCGGGTTGATGCTTTGAGGCAAGCAATTCAGAAAGCTGAAACCTTTGGGCTCGATCTGAAAGGCGCTGCAATGGCCTCTGATGCCTTTTTCCCGTTTCCAGATTGTATTCAGATCGCTCATGAGGCGGGAATCATCTCAATCATTCAGCCGGGAGGTTCCATTAAGGATCAGGACTCCATTGATTCCTGCAACAAGCTGGGGTTGAGCATGGTCTTAACGGGGACCAGGCACTTTAAACACTAGATTATTATTATACTGAATTTTTTCCAATATTCGAGAAAGATAGTTTGCAATGGGATTATTTGACTTTTTTTCCACTGACATAGCGATAGATCTGGGCACTGCCAATACTTTGATTATTCACAAAGACAAGGTAGTTGTCGATGAACCCTCCATAATTGCGATTAACAAGAATTCCAGTAAGGTTTTGGCCATTGGCAGGCAGGCCATGCAAATGCATGAAAAAACGCATGACAATATAATGACGATCAGACCTCTGAAAGACGGGGTAATCGCGGACTTCCACGCCGCCGAGCACATGATTCGAGGATTGATCAAAATGATCGATGAGAACAAGCGAAGATTCTTTCCTGCGTCTCACCGGATGGTGATTTGCATTCCTTCTGGGATTACCGAAGTAGAAAAGCGGGCGGTTCGGGACTCAGCTGAACATGCCGGAGCTAAGGAAGTCTATATGATCCACGAGCCCCTTGCGGCTGCGATCGGAATTGGTATCGACATTGAACAGCCAGTAGGTTCGATGATCGTGGATATAGGTGGAGGCACCGCAGAAATTGCGGTGATCGCCTTATCCGGTATTGTGTGCAACCAATCTATTCGAGTGGCAGGAGACACCTTCAATAAGGACATTCTCGACTATATGAGGCGGCAGCACAATCTGCTGATCGGGGAACGATCAGCTGAAAAAGTGAAAATCCAGGTTGGGTCAGCTCTGACCGAACTTGACGAAGCTCCCGGCGATTACGAAATCCGGGGTAGGGATCTCATGACAGGGATCCCCAAGGTAATTAAGATCTCTTATTCCCAAATTGCGTTTGCCATTGATAAGAGTGTTTCCAAGATTGAGGAGGCCGTGCTAAAGACTTTGGAAATCTCTCCTCCTGAATTATCGGCTGACATATACGATAATGGCATCCACCTTACGGGAGGTAGCGCGCTATTGAGAGGTCTAGACAAACGACTAGCTCTTAAAACCAAACTGCCTATACACGTTGCTGACGATCCCTTGAGGGCCGTAGTTCGAGGTACTGGACTTTCCCTGAAGAACCTTAAGGCTTTTAAAGCGGTTCTGATGAACTGATAGGAAGTAGATGCAAAGATTATTCCTATTCCTGCTCAAATACCGGGCATTTATTTTTTTCACTATTCTTGAAGTATTCTGTAGCTGGTTGATCGTTCAAAACAATCAATATCAAAGTGCTTCTTTTTTCAACTCCGCCAACCAGTTCGCTGCCACTACTATGACGGTCTCCAACAATATAAAGACCTACTTCTTCCTTAGGGAGGTCAATGAGCAACTTACTGAGGAGAATGCCAGACTTCGGGAGCAACTGAGTTCGACCGGGTCCGGAGCATACCCTGCGCCCCTAATTGATCTCCCATCGGTGATTGGATATCAATTTGAGCCGGCGCAGATCATCAACAAAACAACTAACCGCTTTCACAACTACCTCACGATCAACAAAGGATCTGACAGCGGCATCCAACCTGGAATGGGAGTCATTGGACCTAAGGGCCTTGTAGGTAAAGTTAAGTCCTCATCAGGACGTTTTTCAACGGTCATCAGTGTTCTCAATACTGAAGTACTTGTTTCATCCCTGGTGACGAGCTCCAATACTTTTTGCACCACCAAATGGAATGGTAAAGATCCGCAGTTCTCCAGTCTCTTATATGTACCCCGTCACGTGAATCTTGCACTTGGAGATACCGTGATAACCTCTGGGTATAATGCTATATTCCCGGAAGGCATTCCAGTGGGCACAATCGATGAGGTGCAAATCAGCGACGAGGCGACATTCTATGAGGTAAGGGTAACGCTTGCCACCGACTTCTCAAGCCTCGCATCGGTTTACATTGTGAAAAGCCCGGTCCGCCAGGAAATCGACTCCTTACAGGCGGCAAGCACAACAGAGGACTAGGGTGGAAAGTAGAAACATCCCTTATCAATTGGTGTCATTCGGAGTCTATTTTCTGATCCAGGTCCTGCTGGTCCGAAATCTGGTTCTGTTTGACACTGCCTTCTGCTTCATTTATATAGCTTTTATACTTCTCATACCCATAGAAGCCGGACCTCTACTATTAATGGCCTTGGGCCTGTTCTCAGGCTTAGTAATGGACGTTTTCTATGACAGCTTAGGCATTCACTCGGCGGCCTGCGTATTCATGGCCTATTTAAGAACGCACTGTATTGGCTTGCTTACTCCTCGTGGAGGCTATGAGCAGGGTATGGTTATTTCGGTCAAAAGCATGGGTCTTGAGTGGTTTGCCACATATAGTTTCCTTTTGATTTTTTCACACCACTTGTCACTTTTGTTCCTGGAGGCAGGAGGAACTCAATGGTTCTTGTTTACCCTGAACAAGGTTTTCTTCAGCTCTTTGCTTACTTTTATTGTTGTAATTATCTTCCAATTCCTATTTTACAGGTCCGGGAGGACGGCATGAGAAGCAATGAAAAAGTTCTTATTCAATTCTTCATAGTCGCCATCGGCCTGGTCTTTCTTATCAAATTGTTCTTCATCCAGGTCCTAGATAATACCTACAAGAAGGCCGCCGACGACAATATCATCCAAAAGATCATTGAATATCCTTACCGGGGGCTAATTGAAGACCGGAATGGCGAGCTGCTGGTTTATAACCAGCCAATTTATGATTTACAAATAGTACCCCGTGAAATCCAGGTGCCTGACACGGCGCGATTCTGTGAAATATTTGGGATTACCAAGCAGCAATTTGTTGACAAATACCAAGAGGCTCTTGAGTATTCTTACGTAAAGCCATCAGTTTTTATTAAACAGATCTCCCATTCCGATTTTGCCTCAATACAGGACTTTCTTGTGGATTATAAGGGGTTTTACGTTACTGCCAGAACGGTTCGAGCATACTCAAGACCCATCTTCGCCAATGCATTGGGGTATATCGGAGAAATAGACAAAAAGCGCCTGTCTGATGATTCCTCGGAATATTATCAGCAAGGCGATTACATTGGCATAAGCGGCATTGAGGCCAGTTATGAGCCATGGCTCAGGGGCAAGCGGGGCGAAAGCGTAAGGATGGTCAACGCTAAAGGGGAAGAAAAAGGATCCTTTAAGGATGGCCAACTAGACACCAAACCAGTTCCAGGAGAAAACCTGATGTCCACCATAGATCTGGATTTACAACTCTATGCTGAAAAGCTTCTGAATAACAAAGTCGGTAGCATCGTCGCCATCGAACCGGCCACGGGCGAAATATTAACGATGGCGACAGCTCCCACCTATGATCCTACCATTCTGACCGGAAGGAATTTCAGCCAGAACTTCGCAAAGCTTCAAATCGATACCCTGGTACCGCTTTTCAATCGTCCGATTATGGCGGATGTTTATCCGCCGGGGTCAACTTTCAAGCTTCTGCAGACCTTGATTGGGTTGGAAGAAGGAGTGATTGCACCCCTCACCGAGTTTGACTGCAACCAAAGCATCATTGGCTGTCATAATCATGGCCCACGCGAGGACCTGTTGGGGGCCATACGCAACTCTTGTAACCCCTATTTCTTCAATGTATTCAGAAGGATTATCAATCAAAGCCCGGAGGAAAGCCCATATAAAGATGCGCGAATAGGCCTTGAGTTATGGCGGCAGCATTTACTCAGCTTTGGACTGGGCAGGACCCTAGGAATAGATCTTCCCAATGAGAAACCCGGGATAATACCTTCCGTAGAAACCTATGATAAAATGTATGGCAATGAGAGATGGAAATTCTCCAACATATACTCGCTGGCTATAGGTCAGGGGGAATTAGGGGTCTCTCCGTTGCAGATGGCTAATTTTGTTACTGTTATCGCCAACCGAGGATTCTATTATCCACCACATGTGATCAAGTCCGTGGGCATTAACAATGGCAAACTCGCTGACTTCAAGGAAAAGAAACATTCAAGCATAAGTCCTGAGCACTTCGTTTTGGTTGTTGAGGCTATGCAGGAGGTCGTGCAACGTGGGACCGGGCAATACCGGGCCAAACTAAAGGACCTCACAGTGTGCGGGAAGACCGGAACTATCCAGAACCCTCATGGCGAAGATCACTCAGTCTTCTTGGCTTTCGCGCCTAAAGAAAATCCCCAAATCGCTGTTTCGGTTTACGTTGAAAACGCCGGACAGGGTGCGCGCGCTGCGGCCGCAATATCCGGATTGCTTATCGAAAAGTATTTGAAAGGTGGGGGAGCCGAATTGTATTTTGAAGAATATGTTTTAAGAGGAGAGTTTTTGCATTGAGAAACCAGGAATATCTCATTAACCGGATCGATTGGTTGACCATAGTCGTATTTTTTTCGTTGGTCATCATGGGCTGGTTGAATATCTACGCCTCGGTCTACGAGGAGGATGTGACCGTGGGAATCTTCAATCTAAGCTTGAATTCAGGTAAGCAATTGGTGTTCATCGGATCAAGCTTGATTCTAATTACCGTCATACTGGCCATTGATTTCAGGTTCTACGAGTCTTTTTCATTTCCGATCTATGGCCTTTTCTTAATCCTGTTGGTGGCCGTTTTATTTCTGGGTAAAGAAGTTTCCGGAGCCAGATCCTGGTTTGATTTCGGAGCAATTCGCTTTCAGCCATCCGAATTCGCCAAAATAGGAACGGCGCTTGTGGTTGCTAAGTTCATGGGAAATCGCGAGGTGAGTTTTGGCCGACTCAAGGATTTAATCCCTCTCATCCTTCTGGTATTATCTCCAATGGTTTTGATCCTATTGCAACCAGATGCTGGAACGGCTATGATATTTGGCTCCTTCATAATTGTTTTTTACAGGGAAGGCTTGTCACCGTTCATTATTATGATTGGAATCACCGCGGTGGTGATCTTTCTCTTAACTCTTCTGGTGCCGCACGTTTATTTGTTTTCCGGAATCATAATTCTGGTTACCCTGCTAATCGCATTCGGAGTCAAATCGTTAAAACGAATTGTGCTCATTATTGTCAGTGCCGGGGTGATTGTTCTTGCTATCCTAAGCGTAGATTTCGTTTTGAACAACGTTCTGAAGCCCCATCAGCAAAACCGGATCGTGGTTTTGCTCAACCCGGATGTTGATCCCCTGGGGGCAGGATGGAACGTGACCCAGTCCAAAATTGCAATAGGATCAGGAGGAATTTTCGGAAAGGGCTTTTTAGCGGGTACTCAAACAAAGTTCGACTTTGTCCCTGAGCAGAGCACTGACTTTATTTTTTGTACTATCGGAGAGGAACATGGATGGATAGGCAGTATAATTCTTCTCAGCCTTTTTATGTTTTTGTTTGTTAGAGTGATCAACATCGCCGAAAGACAGAAATCCAAATTCGCCAGGGTGTATGGATACAGCGTCATATCGATTTTATTCTTCCATTTTATGGTCAACATAGGTATGACCGTGGGGCTTTTTCCCGCAGTCGGGATACCGCTGCCCTTCTTTAGTTACGGAGGCTCGGCATTATGGTCGTTCACCATTCTCCTTTTCATTCTTCTAAAGCTGGATGCGGATCGAATGCAGCTATTGGAGCGGTGAGCTAGTTATACCTTTTGTTCAGAATATCAAGTAGCTCTCGATAAGAGGTAGAATCAAGATCCCAGTTATGGGTGCCTGCGTAAGAGTCTCTAAGGGCATCCAAAGCTTCCTGGTAACTATTATATTTTTCAAGCCCTTCAAACGCTTCGGTGAATTGCCCGGTGTCTCCCGAGAAGAGCTCATTGACAAACATGTATCTCTGATTTACGGAGATGTTTCCCAGGATGTTGTCAATTTTTCTCGCCTCATGCGCGCTCGCAACCGTACTACTCTGATCGACATTTAACTGATCGTTAAGTGTTTCTTGGCTACTGGAATATTTTTCATTGACACTTGCTGGTTCGTCCGTCTTGGTTTCGGAATAGATCAAATCCAGGCTCAGCGGCTCTATTTCAGTGAACTGGTGCAAAAAGGGAGCAAAATCATCCGGGAGTTCTTCGGTATCTTTCAATATTCGGTCGAAAATCCCGTCCAGATCTTCTTTGGTCAATTCCTTGGTTGCCTCGTACTGGATTAAATCTACCGCTCGTTTCAGGATTCCATGATTGACTTTTATGTATTTCAGGTCCTCCTCCAACGTCTTTGCGGAAATCAAGCCCGGCGACTGGGCATTCAAATTCTTGAGGTAAAAGTCGTATGGGGAAAAGACAAGCCGTATTGTATCGGATACAGCCTGGCCCAATACCGCCTCAAAATTTTCCCTATCCACGTGGATCTTCCTGGAGAGCAGGTTCAATAGTTGATCCAGCGCTTGCTGAACTTGCTGAACTTGCGGATCCTGAAAGTTAAAAAATGGACTCGTCAAATGCTTCCTTTGTTGTGTCCAATCTCGATACAAGGTCCTCATCGCGAAAAGATTTACCTGGTCAATAGGCGTGAGTTCTAAGATCTGGGGTCCCGAAATGGTCTTACTCTCCCGGAAGAATGCGTCGCAAATCTTTCTGGCAAAGTTTGCGCTGTAGTTTTGTATTCCGGAATCAAGTAATTTGCTCTCCATCGTTTGCCATCCTTATACTCACACAAAATTACCAATAAAAGGCAAAAACCCTGCCCACCTTGACCGCACTCTTGCTGAGTACACTAATCACCTACTTTTCAACTATTTTTACAGGAAGGGAACCAACTAAGGAACGGACCTCCGAGTAACGTAAAATGTCTTATGTTCATAGAACCCAATTCGGGAAGTGGATCTTCAGGCGAAGCAAAACCGGGCTGGATCGAGGTGATTTGCGGATCGATGTTTTCAGGAAAGACAGAGGAGCTGATCAGGAGGCTAAATCGGGCAATCCTTGCCCGGCAGCAGGTGGAGATCTTCAAACCCGCATCGGATAACCGCTACACTTCCAACAAAGTTGTCTCCCATGACGAAAATGAAATTCGATCTACCCCAGTGGATTTTGCGATGGACATCCTGCTTTTGAGCGGAAATAGTACGGTGGTGGGTATTGATGAAGCCCAGTTCTTCGAGTGGGACATACTGCAGGTTTGTAACAAACTTGCCAATACCGGCAAGAGGGTGATCGTTACTGGTCTTGATATGGATTACAACGGCAAACCCTTTGGTCCCATGCCGGGATTGATGGCAACAGCTGATTACCTGACCAAATTGCACGCAATTTGCGCTCGATGTGGTGGGATCGCTTCGTATTCCTACCGACTGTCCAAGGACACCAAGCAGGTACTGGTTGGTGAGAAGCAAGATTATGAGGCCCGTTGTAGAAGTTGCTTTGAGGAGGGCCAAAACTGACATGGATGGCTAGAGGTTTGCTGACTTTTGTTGCTCTTATCGCGGTCAATTTGTCAATGGCTCAGAGAGAGATTCCCATTGGAACCTGGAGAACACATCTCAACTACCGTTCAGCAACCGGTGTCGCCGAAGCGGCCGGAAAAGTTTATTGCGCCACTGCAAAAGGGTTGTTTACATTTGATCAACAGGAAAGGACTATTACCAAGATTACTCGGAATGACGGCTTGTCGGGAGTTCAAACGGGTGCCTTAGGCTACCATGAGGAGAGGAATCTGCTGGTCTTGACTTACCGGGATGGAAATATTGATTTGATTACTGATGAAGAGATAACTGGGTTCAGCGTGTTGAAAAACTCCCCCCTGATGGGGAATAAGGGAATTAGACACATTTCATTCAGATCTGATCTAGCCTTTTTGTCTTCCGAATTAGGAATGATCGTTATGAATCTGGAGAAAGTAGAGGTCAGCGAAGCCTATACCAACCTCGGTCCAGAAGGAATGGCGTTGTCGATCAACGGCAGCGCCATACTACGTGACAGCCTGTTCCTGGCAACGGAAGAAGGCTTGATCTCGGCCTCTCTTAACGATCAGGTAAACCGGCTTGACTACAGAAACTGGAAGCGATTCTTGCTGCCTGGTGCAGACCCAACTCCTTCAGTCAGTGCGATTGCCAGTTTTGATCAGAAACTCTATACCTCAACCACCTCGGGCTTTTATTCCTATTCTCAAAGCACTTTTGAAAAAATAGATTTGCCCCTCAATGAGGAAGTAAACTGGCTGCAGATCTCTAATGATAAACTGGTGATTACGATGGAGACCAAAGTAATAGCCATAGACCGGGCCGGTGATTTTGAAATCATAGAAGATCCAATTATTAAGTCACCGGCAATGGCGATCCTTGATGGCAATGGACAAAGCTGGATCGCCGATCGATCAGTGGGATTGATTTCTGATTTCAGTGGGTCATTTGAGAGCTACTTCCCAGATGGGCCATTTTCGAACCGGGTGTTTAGCCTGGGCCTTATTGATAATTCGATTCTTGCGGTCTCCGGAGGTTATGACAACAATAAGTTCCCATTCCAGAGCGAAGAGGGATTTTATCACTTCAAGGATGGCATTTGGACTAATTACAATTCGTCCGGGGACCCGGGCAGTCTTTCCATTCCTGATGCTAGAGACCTGGTTGATGTGGCTAGCCCGTCGGCTGGAATCGCTTTTTTTGCTTCTTTTGGTTGGGGGGTTATACAATGGGATGAATCGGGATTTCAATTAATTGATGAAAACACCCCGGGGAGCCCTCTTATTAACAAAGATCCTCCGGGTCGCTTTACTCAGATTACTAGCTTAGCGGCTGACCGGAACGGTAACTTATGGTTGGCTAATTACGGAGTGGAGCAATCCGTACATCGCATGAGTGCCTCTGGAGAATGGCAGTCCTACTCCCTCGTTAATGATCCCGGTAGGTTCCCGTTGGAACTGCTTGTTATGCCCAATGACGATATTTGGATCCTCCCCAGCTCCGACCGTGGAGGTGGAATATTAGTATTTAATCCTACTTCGGAGGTAGAAAGGATGATATCTTCCACTTCAGGGAATGGTGGCCTTCCAAGCAACCGGGTTAACGATCTTGAAGTGGATAAGGAAGGGCAGATATGGGTTGGCACCGATAACGGCGTGGGGTTCTTTGCGAGCCCCTTGCTGGTATTCGATGAGGACCGGCTGGATGCCATTTTGCCCATTTTCGATTCTCAGTTTTTGTTGAGAGGTCAAAAAGTCAACGCCATTAAGGTGGACGGGGGAAACCGAAAATGGATGGGCACCAACAACGGGGTTTGGCTTTTTGAAGAATCGGGTGAAGAAGTAGTATCCCATTTCACTCAAGAGAATAGCCCTCTTTTATCGGATCGGATCCTTGATATTGAAATAAACCCAAAGAGCGGGGAGGTGTATTTTGCCACTGACAACGGGATCGTGTCGTTCAGGGGCACATCGAGCGAAGGTTCTGATCAACATCAGCAAGTGAAGATCTTCCCTAACCCCGTTACTCCCGATTTTGCAGGTACTGTGGGAATATCCGGGTTAGCATCAGGGGCGGTGGTAAAGATTACAGACGTATCCGGAAAACTGGTAAAGGAGATTTTAGCTGAAGGGGGAATGGCAACCTGGGATGCGCTGGACATAACGGGGAATAAAGTGGCTTCTGGTGTTTACATCGTTTTCAGTTCGACCATGGATGGGAAAGATACCTATATAGGCAAGATCGCGGTAATAAATTAGAGTCATGCAATTCAAAACCCGCGGCATCGTTCTTAGCTTCATCAAATACCGCGAAACCTCGATAATTACATCGATTTACACGGAATCATTTGGGTTACAACGCTACGTTGTAAATGGTGTCAGAGCCAAAAAACCGAGGATCAACGTTGCCCTTTTCCAACCACTAACCTTAGTTAATATGGTTGTGTACCACAATCCTGAAAAGGAGCTTCATCGCATCTCAGAAATCAATTGTCAATCCCCATTCCGAGCCATACCTTTCAGAGTGAAACAAACCGCCATAGCTCTTTTCATTTCTGAGGTTATGGTCAAGTCCTTAAATGAAGCTCACGAAAACCTGGCCCTGTTTGATTTTCTCCTCGAGTCAATTCTTTCTCTTGATGAACTCAGTTTGAGCCCGGACAATTTTCACCTTCAGTTCATGCTCAAATTAACCAAGTATCTTGGATTCGAACCGGAATCTCCCCAATTGCTTCTCCAGGAACTTAACCACCATGGTCAATACAATTCAATTTCGGATTCGGAATTGCAGCTATTGCAGGAATTGAAATTAAGTCAGTATCAATCCCCTCCCAGCGTTGATTCCAATATAACCCGAAGAAGATTGCTTAACCTGCTGCTGGATTTTTACACCTTGCATATAGAATCTTTTGTGCGAATCAAGTCTCCTAAGGTTCTTATGGAGGTTATCAAATGACTCTCTTTTTAGGAAGACAGTTTACATTCGATGAATATTTGATTATTTTTAGAATGAGTTTCACCTCGAAAAAAACGACGCTATGAAAAAGATCCTTCATTTCGGCACTATCTACATTATCGCATTGTTAATTGGGGCATGCACACCTCAAAAAAGTAACGACCAACAAGAGGATAGTGCGGAAACCGAGGTAGTCACGGAAGAGATCTCAACCCCTGCCGCTGAGCCGGCCGGCCGGGTATTCTTCATCGAACCCACCGGTGGTGCGACCGTTTCAACTCCAGTGCGCATCGTAATGGGGGTTGAGGGAATGGAAATAGAGCCGGCCGGGGAAGTGAATCCGGGAAAAGGACATCACCATGTTATAGTAAACGATGGCTTTACTGAAAAAGGCGTTGTCGTACCAGCCGATGAGACCCATGTGCATTTTGGGAAGGGTCAAACGGAGGCCGATCTTGAACTGGAAGCTGGGGAGTACACTTTGACCTTGCAATTTGCCGATGGCTTGCACCAATCCTACGGTGAACCCTGGAGTGCGAGTATCAATGTCGTTGTGGAATAGCCTGAATGAGATTTCGAATTACCCTGCAAATCAAGGGGGTGCCGGGTAGGCTCTCCCTTTTTTTATAATGAGAGTTCGGTCCCTTATTTTCTTACGCGACGTGTTTCTATTGGCCATAACCGCCTTTGGTGGACCCCAAGCTCACATTGGAATGTTCGTCGACCAGCTGGTACGTAAACGTGCCTATTTAACAGAGGAAGAGTTGATGGAGCTTTACGCCCTTTGCCAGATCCTGCCAGGGCCCACATCTACTCAAACCATCACAGCTATCGGATATCGAAGGGGCGGGGCGGGCCTCGCTTATCTTACTTTGCTGATCTGGGTCATCCCGGCTCTTACCATAATGACCGGGGCTGCCATACTAATTAACCACCTGCAAGACAGAAATATAGGTTTTGATTTTACCCGATTCATCCAGCCAATGGCAGTAGGTTTCATTGCATTTGCCGCTTACAAGATTGGCATCAAGGTTGTCAAGTCAAAAACGGCAATTGTCCTTATGATCTTGGCGGCGGTAATTTCATACTTTGTGACGACACCCTACGTCTTGCCGATTCTGCTATTGGGTAGTGGTGCAATTACTGCTATTAAATTCAAAGCTCAACCGATCGAAGAGAAAGAGAGCATGAAAATCCAGTGGTCCAACTTCTTTTTGTGGCTGGCAGTTTTCATTGCCGCTGCGGCATTGGGTGGAATTACACAAGCGCTGCCTATCCGACTGTTTGAAAATTTCTACCGTAACGGAAGCCTGATATTTGGTGGTGGTCAGGTATTGATACCCCTTATGTATACCGAATTTGTAGAATTCAAATCATACCTCAGTTCTAGCGAGTTTCTTTCCGGTTTTGCGATCGTCCAATCGGTACCGGGACCGGTGTTCTCGATAAGCGGTTATATTGGCGCGTTATCCATGAGAGACTATAACATTGGGGGTGAAATTTTAGGCGGAGTGATCGCCGCTGCCGGGATATTCTTGCCTGGAACCTTTTTGATATTCTTCATCATCCGGTTTTGGAGAGGCCTGAAAAAATACCGGGTCGTAAGGGCCTCACTGGAGGGTGTCAATGCGGCAAGTACTGGATTGATCATTACGGCAGCCATACTTCTGTTCAAGCCGATTGAACCCGATTTTATCAACTTGAGTTACCTGCTGGGAACTTTCCTCATCCTTGAATTTACCAAAATCTCAGCGCCGCTCGTTATTCTGATCGGTTTGGTTTCAGGTCTCGCTGTGGATCAGTTCACGTAAAAGTTAGGGTCGCCTCTTTTTCCAGAATCGTCAAGTTGGCCAACCGCCCGATCGGAACTGGATAGTTATCTGGTTCGTGGCCTATAGGGAATCCAACCCCTATTGGCACACTCAGATGCATCAGGTGTTCCTGAATTATTTCCACGACCGTCTTACCCATTGATTCGGTTTCCTTGATGTCAGTTAAATGTCCTAAGATCACGGCCATGACGCCCTGCAGCTTTCCCGATCTCTTGAGCTGCATCATACTACGGTCCACCCGGTATCCGTATTCATCAACCTCCTCCAGAAATAGGATCTTACCTTCTAAATCAAGGTCGGAGGAAGTACCAATTATATTACAGAGTAGCGATAAATTACCTCCTACAATGGGGGCTGATGCGGAGCCTGGTATGATCTGTGGACCGGTAGCACGCATTTCCAATCTCCCTGAAAACAAAAAACTGCGGAGCTTGGCAACCGACTTGGCATATCGCGGCTCAGCAAAAAGAACTGGCATCAGGGCATGCAGGCTCTGGATCTCGAATTTGGCCAGATGCATCAGGATCGCAGTAATATCGCTGAATCCGATAAGCCACTTAGGGCTTTGAAGAATGGATTTGAGATCAAGTGAATCGATGATGCGGGTGGTGCCGTAACCTCCCCTGCTGCAGAAAATGGCCCGGACTTCAGGTGAATCAAGCATTCTCTGCAAATCACCGGCACGCTGGCTATCATCTCCTGCGAAACTATTGTGAGCGGAAAACGCGTTTGGGGCCACCGTAACGTTTAGGTCCCAAGACCTTAGTACCTCAATTCCGGCCTCCAGCATTTCACGATCCACCTTTTTCGCTGGGGAAACCACTCCGACGTGGTCACCGGGTTTAAGCAATGGGGGTGCCTGAAAATTCATAAAAAAAAGCCTCGGCCGAATGAGGCCAGGCTTTAAGATATAATATAAAATCTTTATTGCTCCGTTGGAGGGTCAACGCCGAGCTTCTTTAAGACTAAATTCGACACATCATCCTCTTCCGAGGCATAAAGAAGGATTTGCAGGCCGCTGGCATTGTCGCTAAAGACATGCGAAAAGCCATTTTCTTTTGCAACCACCTCGATGGCATCGGTTATTTTTTTATAAGCCGGCTGGAACAGCTCCATCTGCTTGTTCTGCAAAGAGGCCTGGGCCTCCTGCTGAAACTTCTCGATTGATGATTGCATATTCTGCAACTCGTTTTGGCGGTCGGCTCGCACCAATTCGGTCATATTGTCTCCTTCTCTTTGAAATTCCTCGGCCTTTCTTTGGAATTCCCCGATTTTCGACTGCAGCTGATTTGACAACTGCGTTTCATAGGTCTTGAACTCGGATTCAATGGCCTTGGCCTCGGGTAAAAGGCCCATAATGTATTCAACATTGGCATAGCCGATCTTGGGGTTTGAACTTTGGCTGAAGGAGAATGTTGAAAAAAACAACAGGACTCCGAATGCCAGAATGAACTTAAATTTCATTGCAATAGTTTTTATTTAATAACTTCATTTTCCTCCACCAGGCCCAACTCCTCCAGAACGAAGTCTGTATAATCATGAATCGGATCTGTATAGATCATCACCAGGTCGCTGGACTTGTCAAAAACAATTTGGAGCCGGTGGTTTTTGGCTACTTTTTCTACCGCATCAAAAACCTCATCTTGAACTGGCTTTATTAGCTCCTTTTTCTTCAAGAAAAACAAGCCCTCGAAACCAAAAATCTGCTTTTGGTATTCCTTAACTTCCTGCTCCTTTAATTGAATTTCGCTTAGCCGGGTATTTCTCATGTCCTTGGTCAGGAGGACCTCCTCGGCCTGCAAAGCCCCGTACATCGCTTCTATCTCGCTATAGTTATTCTGGATTTCCTCCTGCCAACTCAAAGAAAGCTGATTTATCTCTTCCTGAGCCTCCTTGTATCCGGGCATTTTGCTGAGAACAAATTCAGTATTTACATATCCGAATTTTTGAGCCTCGGCAAAATTAACAACCGTGGTAAAGAAAACTATTATAAATGTTAGTTTTCTCATTAGCGAATTTGCTGGCCAATGGAGAAGTGGAATTGGGCCCCGCTGGGAGAGTTCCGGCCGGGAAGGGTGTCAAATCCATAGCCCCAATCAATCCCCAGAAGGCCGAAGGCGGGCATAAATACGCGAGCTCCTACACCGAGGGTTTTGTATAAATTGAACGGATCGAATTTGGAGTAGTCGTTGTAGTTACTACCTGCCTCAGCGAAAGCAAGCGCGTAGATAGTAGCGGCAGGATTCAAAGTAATAGGGTATCTGAGTTCCATTACGAACTTGTTATAAACGATACCTCCTTGAATTCTAGTATCTTCTCCAACCAAAAGGCCATTTTCGTCAATCATCACATTGTTTCTACCCTCAACCGGTACGATGGAATTATCCTCGTAACCTCTTAAGCCAATAACTTCAGTTCCGAGTATGAAGTTTTGGCCAGTTAATCCGCTTCCTCCCATCTGAAAGCGTTCAAAAGGTCCAACTCCAGTCTTATCTGTGTAGGCCCCTATGAAGCCCATGTGAGCCCGGGATTCCAGAACCAGGTTTCCAAAAAGCGTCAAATAGTATTTGGTATCAAACATCCACTTGTGATACTCAACCAACTCGAATTTCTCGGCATTTGACAACGTGCTGTAGTCCTTATCACTGAATGCTGAAAACGGAGGGGTAAGAATCAGTGACAAAGACGAAGAGGAGCCACTCCTGGGATACATGGGATTGTCTATAGTATTACGGGCCAGAGTCGTGGTTAGCGTGAGACTCTTTGATACTCCGTTTCTAAATCCGAGAGAGTTTGAGAAATTGTCAAGTGTGTAAACAAGGTATGAGAGTGAATTAGATAGTACAAAATTGTCGTCGGGCCACCTCACCCTGCGACCAAGACCCACGGTGGCGCCGGTTAGTTTTAGTGAGCCGTTGTAGTCGTAGCGTCCTAAAAATCGTACCGGTCTACCCTCTGAGTCAAAGGGGCTCTGAGTCCTCTGGATTGAATGGTTGAAATTCATAGATAGTGAGTTGGGACGTCTGCCGCCTAGCCACGGTTCAGAAAATGTGACCGAGTAATTTTGGAAGCGTCTTCCGCTTGCCTGAAGTCGTAAGGCCAGTCTTTGACCATCCCCAACTGGCAAGGGTCGCCATTTTTTTGTATGAGGTATATTTCGCACCGAGAAATTATTGAAAACCAATCCCAGGGTACCCACGAAACCAATAGAGCCGCCCCAGCCTCCGGATAATTCTACCTGATCGCTGGGTTTTTCCACCAATTCGTATTGAATATCGACGGTATTGTCCATCATATTGGGAAGAGGCTCAATACCTATTTGCTCGGGATCAAAATAACCAAGCTGAGCCAATTCCCGATTAGTTCGTATCAATAGGGCCCGGCTAAATTTCTGACCCGGAAGAGTTCGGATCTCCCTTCTGATAACATGATCGTTAGTCCTGTCATTCCCTTTGATGATTACATTGTTGACGGTAAAGATTCCTCCTTCATGAATCCTCATCTCCAGGTCAATGGAGTCTTCCAAAACAGTCACTTCTACCGGTTGAACCTGAAATCCAAGGTAGCCGTAATCCATATACAGGGAGGTAATATCTGTTCCGGTGGGATTATAATTTAGCCTTTTGTTGACCTCCTCTAAATCGTAGATATCCCCCTTACGGATACCAAATACCTTATCTAAAATGTCATTGGGATGAACAAAATTGCCAGCCCAGGTAATGTTCCTGATGTAAAATTGATTTCCCTCTTCTATTGATATATCGAGATTTATTCCACGATCGCTGACACGGTAAATCGTATCATGAACGACAGTTGCATCCCGGTATCCCTTTGAGTTGTAAAATGAAACGAGTTTCTTCTTATCCTCAAGGAATTCAGATCGATTATATTTATTTGATTTAAAGAAGTTTATCTTGACCTGATCGTTTAGGTATTTACGCAGATCTTCGCGGCTCACCTTTTCCCGATTTGAGGCAAATTCTTTAAAGTTCGAAGGCTTTAGGAGCCGAAAGGTTTTCGTGACAACGTCCTGGATAATAGTGAACCGGGGTTTTTCTCCGGTAGATTTCAATTTCTTTTTCAGCTTTGCCTTGGGAAAATTTTCATTCCCATAAAAGGTTATGTCGTTGACCTTTACTTTTTTACCCTTTGCGACCTCAATAACCAACTGGACGCTGTTGGATAGGATAGTATCCTTCACCTGTTTGATAGTGATACCCGCGTTGAGGTACCCCTTTTCCCACATATATTTTTGAACGGTCAATTCGGCATTCTTAACCAGTGCATCGGTTAAGACCCGCCCGCGGATGAGCTTTATGTTATCGTCTATCTCGTTTTGTTGAGTTTTAGTTAGGCCGGTAACATTAATCCTGGATAGCCTCGGCCTCTCGGTAAGCTCAATGTTTATATGGATCTTATTGTTCTCAACTTTGGAGGCGTAAATCGAAACGTCTCCTATGATACCCTGCTTCCACAGTTTAGTTATAGCGTTGGAAATGCCGTCTCCTGGTACCTTTACCTTATCGCCAACCTTCAATCCCGATATCGAGATGAGCGCCACCTCGTCCAGGAATTCAGCCCCAATAACCTTGATCTCCGCAATCTCATAGACCTTCGGATTGTTATAATTGAGTTCAATCTTGTCCTCCTGATTCTGAAATCTATCACCAAATCTTACCTGTCCAACGGACTGGAATGCCAGAGTAAGAACCAATATGGTAAAAAATACTCCCCGCATATGCATATCTAAGACTGGACCTGCTCGCTGATTTTGCCAAATCTCCTTTCGCGATGTTGGTATGAAACGATGGCCTCATATAGATGCTCCTTCCGGAAGTCAGGCCATAAGACATCGGTCATATATAATTCTGTATAGGCTATTTGCCACAATAGAAAATTGCTCACTCTCATCTCTCCGCTGGTGCGAATCAATAATTCGGGATCCGGAATGTCACCGGTGAATAGATATTTGGATATCAAATCCGCATCAATCTCGTCTTCTTGAACGACCTGGGCTATCAGATCTTTACCAATATTCCTAACGGCTTCAGTAATCTCAAATCTGCCGCTATAATTCAGGGCCAGGATCAACGTCAAGGCTGTGTTGTTCGCGGTTGCGGCAACCGATTCACGGAGTTCCCTCTCGCAAGCTCGCGGTAAACTTTTGATATCGCCAATAGTGGTCAGCCGCACGTTGTTCTTTTTCAATTCATCTAATTCTCTGCGCAAAGTTCTTACCAAAAGTTCCATCAGTCCTTGAACTTCGAGCTTTGGCCTATTCCAATTTTCAGTGGAGAATGCGTATAGAGTCAGGTATTTAACGCCCAGGTCGGCGCACCCTTCGGTTACTTCCCGGACGGACTTTACAGCCTGTTGGTGACCATAAAGCCGGGCCGCACCTTTTTTTTTTGCCCAGCGTCCATTGCCATCCATTATGATGGCTATATGCTGGGGCAACCTGGAATTATCAATCTTTTCTTTCATGCAGTTCCAACCCTCCAAAATCGATCCGCAAGTTAGTAAAACTTCTCCTCTTTAGTAAATATGAAAACTTGAAGTTTGGTTGCCTGGGGCTAGTAAAAACGGTAGTAACAAGGAACGGAATATAGAATATAAGTCAAGGTAAACCCAGTGAAATAGTACCAGTCACGATTGTGTTTATTGCCATACTGGTAGTTCTTTATTGTTGGATCTCCTCCGGAAACGTTATCCACGAAATCGAAAAACAGCTTTCTGGCACCAAATTCAAATCCTAAGTTAAAGCGTTCACCCAAGTCATACTCCAAACCAACCCCAAACGGAATCACCGGCTGAACACTGCTGTAATCGGTGACCTTTTCGTCATTGCCAAAAATTCGGAAAAGTCCCGCCCCCATGAAGAAATATGGCGACCAGGTAACTCTCGCGTCAGCTCCTTTATAATCAAGGAAGTAATACTCGATCATTGCAGTGATCTCAAGTACGGTTACATCAAAACTTGCTCCTCTAAGTTGTGCGAGAGCGTCATTAAGATCGGTGTCGCTGGCTGTCAATCGTCCATACAACATCGAATATCGCATACTCACTGGATTAGTAATGTTGCGCCGGTAGAAAACGGAAGCACCGGGCCGGTTTGAGATAAGGTCATAACTTGGAATCAAATCACCGGTGTAGGTCATTCCCCCTAAAGACACTCCTAATTCTCTGTATTGGGCCCTGGCCGTTAACCCGGGGGCTAAGAACAAAAGCAGGAAAATAGAAAAACCTAAATTTCCTATCCTTAATTTTTCCATATTAATCCAGTGCCAGTCTACCGGAATTTGGCGCGGCCCGATTTTCCGGGGAGGATATAGGTGAGCTGAAAGCTGGTCATGAAGTAAACATCATTGTCTTGGCTCCCTCCACGAACGTTGCCCACGTCGTTCCCCTCGGGATCCATTCGTTGCCCATATCCGGTGTAAACGGTATAGCTCTGACCGTCTCCTTCAGAGACATATGTGATTAGATTGTACCTTGTGTTCACTGCGTCCATATCCCGATCCTGTTTTGCGCTCACGGCAAAAGTCTCCCTGGATCGGTCTGACATCGTTTTGGCCAGGTCTCCATCCAGAATTCCCAGATCCACATATTGCCCGCTTACATCATCAATATAGTCGGTAAACAAGTACCGGAGTCCTATTTCGGCTGAGACATCAAAATTCTCAGGTAGCCTGACCCGCACTCCCAATCCTCCGGGTATCGCCAACTGGAATTTGCTGTAAGTGGTCGCCGGTGATAGATCACTGTACTGATCTTCAGTACCTAACGGCTCAAGCGCCACATACTTACCCGCCTCTGGCAACGAATTTCCATTAAGGTCAGTATCCGGAACTAAAGCTTTGGGGTTGTGATACAGCAGCGCTCCCCCGAAAAAGACATAAGGCGCAACTGCAGCCCTGGAATACAGAGTACCGATATTCTGAATGAAATCGATCACCGCAACATAAGACAGTTCGATAATGTCATTCCGAAAATGAAGATTCCGGGTATAGCGTGGAAAGTTTTCCCCATCGCCGACATCGGGTGTTTTGCTTTTGAAATCATCACCCTTGAGCCGGCCCCAATTCAACTGGGCTTTAGTGGACAACCTGGGTCCGTATCTGTGAAAGTAAAGAAAGCCAAATCCTGGGCGAGTAAGGGAAATACTCGTGCTGGCAGCCGACGACGCTGGCGCCAGGTCACCAAAATAGTTCAATGCATTGAGGGATATACCAACTGCCTGGTATCTCTTCACTCTCGAAAAGGCTACTTTGCCCGAAGTATAGTTTGACAGGTTCTTTCCATGTTTGTTATACCCTGGCCGGGAAAGGATACGGCTCTTGGTGCGTACCTGGGATTGCGCCTCGAAAAAGCTCCCAAGCAGAACATGCACGACTAGAGCCAGAAGATATAGTTTCTTCATTCGATCCTTCATAATTGTTAAAAATAGATATTATCTTGAATTATTAAAAGATTTTGTTTATTCATCCAGTACTAATTCCTTCGATCCAGGCCCCAGTTCAGTTTACTTCGCAATGTATCCAAATAGTTATAGGCATTAAGGTGCACCAATTTCGCATAAAAGTCTTCCTTTCGGATCGCCAATTGAACCGATGCATCCACTATCTCAGATCTGGAGTCCAACGATACCAAAAAGTTTTTGCCCCGTCCCTCAATCTCAAAGGAAATAACGCTTTTATCGGAAACGATTAAAGGCCGAACATTCAAATTATGAGGGCTTACGGGGGTTATCACGAAGTTATTTGAATGAGGCAAAACTATGGGACCTCCGCAACTCAAGGAATACCCTGTCGATCCGGTAGGAGTGGCAACAATTAATCCGTCGGCCCAGTAAGAATTCAGATAGTCTCCATCAATGAAGGTCTTGACGACAATCATGGATGACGTATCAGTTTTAAGGATTGTGAACTCGTTGAGGGCAAAGTTCAAATTACCAAACAGACGATTATCGGATTCCAGGCTTATCAAAGTGCGGTCCTCCACATTGTAATGTGAATTATACAAGGACTTAATCGCCTCCTTTACTCTTTCTTTAGGTGTGGAAGCCAAGTAGCCCAACCTTCCAGTATTGATGCCCATCACGGGAATCTGCTGATTTCCCACGTGAGTGATGGTTTCAAGAAGCGTCCCATCCCCACCCAGGCTGATCACGAAATCCAGTTGAGAAAGATCATCTCCAAGCTCGTAAATTCGTCCATTTCCCATAGGTACCTTGGATTTTTTGATCACCTCGAAGAACTCTCTGGAGACGGATACTTCCGATTTTCTCAGCTCCAATTCATGGAAGAATTGTCTAATATTTTCGATTCGGTCCGGTGAGAACCTCCTTCCGTGAACACCAAAATTCATTGCACTAGGGTTTAGGCCCTGCGAATAGACTATAAATCAAGATACTTGAGTAAGATATCTATGCGTTCCTTTTCGTTTGACATCTCTGGGCCTTCCTGGTATTTGGCAATCAATTTGTAACCGAAGCGTTCAAGAGTCGCTACAATATGCGATATCTCGGTTCTATTGATTTTGATAGTGAGTTTTATTTTGGTAGGGTCAAAAAGGTCGTTAGTCAAGCTGCAGCTCAGAATTTTGGCGCCATCCGATTCTATCAACCTGCTAATCTCGGTCAGGGAATAGTCTATTTGGTTCATCGACAAGACGATTATTCCACCAGGGCTCTGGACAGCTGAGGTCTGTGCAAATGCTGCTAGTGTATCCTGAACCGTGATCACACCCAAAAATTGCTGAGACTCACTTAAGACCGCTACTACCTGTACACTATGATCAGAAGAGAGTTTGATTATATCAAAGAAATGCTGATTCTCGGTTACAAAGGCTTGTTCAGCCATCAAGCTGTAGTCGGAAATAAGTCTTTCCTGGTCATTGCCTTCCAGAATCATATCCTCGGATATCAATCCCACGAATCTACCCTTCTCAACTACTGGAAGCTCGTTAGTGCGTAGTTCCTCCATCCAGGTGATTGCCCGACCTGCATTATCGGACAATTTAAGAGGAGGTATCATGTCATTAATTAACTCTCTTGCTAAGAACATGCTCGGTTTTATTTAGAAAATCTTCCAAAATCTTGTTGAATTGCTCTGAATGCTCCATCATAGGGACGTGACAACACTTATCGATAAACCGCAGCTCAGAATTGGGAATAAGCTTATGAAACTCGTGCGCCACCATCGGCGGTGTTATGGTGTCGTTCAAACCCCAGACCAGTAAAGTGAGAACCTTGATTTTGGGCAATTCCCTGGCAAGGTTATGCCTTTGGGCGGATTTGGCTATCGAAATAATTCTCATGCACTTGGGAATGCTTCTGCAAGTTTCAAATATATCGTCCACATAATCCTTTGTAACGGTCTGAGGATCGTGAAAAGTGTACTCTACTCTTTCTTTAACGTATTCATAACTGCCCCTTTTTGGATAAGAGCCTCCCATTGCATTCTCAAAAAGACCTGAGCTCCCAGTCAAAACCAAACGAATAACGGCTTCCGGATTGCTTAATGTATAGATAAGGGCAATATGACCTCCAAGGGAGTTTCCCATCAAAGTGAGATCCTCAAATCTTTTAAATTCGACGAAATCTTCCACATGACTCACCAGCCCCTCCAAGTGGGCCTCCTTTATCGGCATCTCATAAATTGGCAACAAGGGTATGACAATTCGGTAATCATCCGTAAAGTGCTTGACCACACTTTCCCAATTACTCAAAGCCCCGAATAGTCCATGCAAGAGCAGTAGTATATCACCGTGTCCTTCGTCGATATACCTAAAACCATTTTCTTCTTTTATATCAAACGCCATCCGTGTCACCCTGTGGTCTTAAGCAAAATAAATCAATTTTGTGTTATTTTCAATCGGCAATATCATAAAATACGGCCCAGTTCTGCATCATTTTAAAGCCTCCTTCGGTCAAGTAAGCTTCCGGATGAAACTGCAGTCCATAAATCTCCAGAGTGCGATGCTTGATCGCCATTATCTCATTTGAATCGGTTTTAGCGATTATTTGCAAACAATCGGGAAGATTCTCCAACACCAGCGAATGGTACCTTACAACCGTCAATCTTCTAGGTAAATCCTTGAAAAGTGGAGAATCAACGCAGTTTATGCACGAGGTCTTGCCATGCATTGGCCGATCTGCCCTCACCAGGTCGGCGCCAAATTGAAGTCCGATCGCTTGATGCCCCAGGCAAATTCCAAGAATAGGAATTACGCCGGAATAGTGAGAAAGGATCTGAATCAGATTACCGGCAGTTGCTGGTTTTTCAGGGCCAGGCGAAATCACCATACCCTGCAAATTCGTGCCGATCAAGTTATCTAAGGAAATGTTATTTCTAACCACCTTGCACTCGACATTAAGTTGGTGCAAGTAATCGAGTAGGTTGTAGGTGAAAGAGTCGTAATTATCAATTAATAAAACCAAGCGGTTGCAGAATCAAATCCTACACCTGGGGAATCAAAAAAATCCCGGGTGAAGGGTATTAGAGTTGCGACATAATCAAAGACCATTGGTGCAATGGAGATAACATAAGGATGTAATTTCGATTTATTACTTATCTGGGCTGGAATATCAAGTCCAATCAATGACGACACCCAGAATACAAGGCTGATTGCGAAAGCCCATTTCAGAGCTCCGACAAATGATCCGACAAAATTGTCGATTGAGCCCAGGGGTGTATAATCCAGGGCCTTCTTAAGGGCGTGCCCAATGTAATTGACAACCAAAATAGTGAGCACAAAAATCACTATAAAAAGGACAAAGGGAGCAACGCGACCGAAATTATCGTGAAGTAATTCTAAAAACGAACTACTGAGATCCATTAGTTTCAAGCCCAGTATGATCGCGGTTAAAAAGGCAATGATGGAGGCCAATTCCATCAGGAGACCTTTTCTGAAGCCCCTGAAGGCCCCAAAGGCAACAATAATCAGGATGATAACGTCCAGCATTCTTGTAGTTATTGCCCAAGCAAGGACTTGACCATTTCTGAGATCCGCCTACCTTCTGCTTTTCCAGCCAAAGCTTTGGTCGCAACGCCCATAACCTTCCCCATGTCTTGCATTGAGGATGCACCGGTCTGATCTACAATAGATCGTAGTTTCTGTTGCAATTCATTATCGGTCAACGCTTGAGGCAAGTAACGGTTGATAATCTCCAACTCGGCCATCTCAGTTGAGAAAAGGTCATCCCGGTTTTGTTCTTTATATAATTCCGCAGATTCCTTTCTCTGTTTGGATGCCTTAAGAAGCAATTTCATCTCCACTTCCTGACTGAGATGGTGTCGGGCGCCTTTTTCTGTTTCAGCCAGCAGAATCTGAGATTTAATGGCTCGTAAGGTTCTCATCTCATCCTTGGACCTATTCAGAATTGCAGTTTTCAGGTCGGATTCTATCTTTTTTTTCAAGCTCATTACAAGCAATGAGAAATATTGGTTATTAGTAAATTTAAGGGCAAATTTAGCTAATTAATGGTTCCGGATGACTCGCTTAAGCGTAAATATCAATAAGATTGCAACTCTGAGAAATGCTCGAGGCGGTAATAATCCAAACTTGCTCAAGGTAGCTTTGGATTGCGAAAGATACGGAGCTCAGGGAATTACGGTGCATCCGAGGCCAGATGAAAGACACATACGATACCAGGATGTGCTCGAGCTTAAGGAAGTGGTGCACAGCGAATTCAATATTGAAGGATATCCTGACTCAAGGTACTTGGAGTTGGTTTCCCGAGTTGAGCCGGATCAGGCCACCCTGGTTCCCGACCCGCCCGATGTGCTCACTTCTAATGCAGGTTGGGATACCATCCGGAACCGAACCCAGCTAGTTGATTCGATCCAAGAGCTTAAGCAGCAAGGAATTCGCACTTCATTATTTGTGGATCCTAATCCAGAAATGATTGCGGGCGCTGCGGAAGCTGGAGCAGACAGAGTTGAGCTTTACACCGAACGATATGCTGGAACCTACCATGAAGACTCGAAAAAAGCGATCGAACCGTATCTGACCGCAGCCTTGGCAGCGAGGAATTTGAATCTTGGCCTTAATGCAGGCCATGACCTGGATCTTTTTAATTTGAAATTTCTTAGACAAAATATCCCGTTCCTGGACGAAGTGTCAATTGGCCATGCCCTAATCTGCGACTCTCTTTATTATGGGCTGGAAAACGCTATCCAGCAGTACTTAAGGGCGCTTAAGTAGAACCAGCCTATGAAACTTTTTCACCGTGAGTTTGGACAGGGAAAGCCCCTGTTAATAGTGCATGGGCTCTTCGGTTCTTCCGACAACTGGGTTACCATAGGTCGCAAACTGTCCACCGCCAGAAGAGTTTTTCTGGTTGATCTAAGAAACCATGGGCGTTCGTTTCATTCGGAGGAATTCAATTTGAATGCCTTGGCACACGATATTCTGGTGTTCGTCAATTCGGTTGGCCTCGAACGGATTGACATTATGGGGCATTCCCTTGGTGGGAAGGCGGCCATGAGCTTTAGTCTAGAAAATGACCGCCTGCTGGATAAGCTGATCGTAGTCGACATTGCTCCAAAGCTGTATCCCGTCCACCATCGGGACTTGGTCCAAGCAATGCTGGAACTGGACGTCAAATCTTTGTCAAACCGGAAACAGGCCGACTGGGAACTTGGCAAGTCTATTGCTAGTTTGGCAGTGCGTCAGTTCTTATTGAAAAACTTGGCCAAGGATGAGGATGGAAGTTTTTTCTGGCGGCTGAATTTGGCGGTAATAAGTAATGAGTTGCACCAGATCGGACAGAATATTGACGCGACTGCATCTATTTCCAATCAAACACTTTTCATACGCGGATCGAGATCGGATTACATTGAAGTCCCGGAGGACCTTAAGTTGATTCACGCACTATTCCCAAATTATCAAATACAGGAATTGGACGCAGGTCACTGGCTACATGCAGAAAAGCCGGTCGAGTTTTCAGAAATTGTTCAATCATTTTTGGATCAAGGCTGACCTAAACGGCGAGCAAGGTTTATGATTATGGTGATCAGGGGCGCTAATGATCAAGCTAGTTGTTAAAGGGAAATATAGGGTGAAGTTCCTTTTCCGGAAAATAAAATCTCCGGGGAGCTTGCCAACCGGGATTCTATCAAAAAAATATAAGACAATTCCCAAGACCACGATAATTAGCCCAATCCATATCAACCACGCTCCCATAGATTTGCTCATAACCTATGGAATATGAAAGACCATCAACAAAATAAGGGGCGCGTCTTCTTGATTCCAACACCTATTGCCGAAAAGACCCAGAATAGAGTACTCCCTAGAGAAGTATTCCAAACTTGTTCATCCTTAGACCTTTATCTTGCTGAAAATGTACGATCAGCCAGGAGGTTCATTAGCAGTCTGGATCTTGACGTTTCCATTAATAAAATTGAAATCGAAAAGATCCCTGCGGATTTGGATTCGGATTTAATTCAAAGGGTGCTGGGGTTAGTAGAATCGGGCCGGGATCTTGGAATTGTTTCTGAGGCCGGATGTCCTTCTGTTGCCGATCCGGGATCATCAATTGTTGCTGAAGCCCATAAACGTGCCATTAAAATTGTTCCTCTAGTAGGTCCAAGTTCTATTCTCTTGGCATTAATGGGCTCCGGGCTAAACGGACAGTCCTTTCGATTTCACGGTTACCTGCCAATTCAAAAAGAGCCGCTTTTTTCTATCCTAAAGGGACTTGAGCGAGAACTGGCCAAAACTGGAACCACCCAGATCTTTATGGAGACCCCCTACAGAAATAGGAGCATTTTCGATTCCATATTGAAAGTTTGCAGGCCCGAAGTGCTCTTGTGTGTTGCTAAAGATCTTACCGGAGTCAATATGTTCATTAGGACCCTTGCAGTTGGCAAATGGCAGAAAAGGCAAATGGAGTGGCCCAAACAACCTACGATTTTTTTGATTGGCAGGTCTGAATATTGAGCCATTTCCTATAAATTTGTGACCCCTCAATTTTCAGACAAGAATGAATTACCTATTCACTTCGGAATCTGTTTCCGAAGGACACCCCGATAAGATAGCAGATCAGATCTCTGACGCACTTTTGGACAATTTTCTGGCCCAGGACCCTGATTCTAAGGTAGCCTGTGAGACCTTGGTCACCACTGGTCTAACGGTCTTGAGCGGAGAGGTCAAATCCAACGCCGTCCTGGATGCTCCCCGTATAGCCAGGAATGTAATTAAGGCAATTGGTTACGACAAAAGCGAACTGCAATTCGAGGCTGAGTCTTGTGGAGTCATCTCTACTTTACACGAGCAATCGCCCGACATCAACCAGGGGGTAGAAGCTGGAAAAGGATTGCACAAAGAGCAGGGCGCAGGGGACCAGGGTATGATGTTCGGATATGCTACCGACGAGACGGACAATTATATGCCGTTAGCCTTGGATATTTCCCACAGACTCTTACGGGAACTGGCCCAGATCAGGAAGGAAAAGAATTCCATGACATACCTAAGGCCTGACTCCAAATCGCAAGTAACCATTGAATATGATCACAACAACATTCCGTTGAGAATAGACGCTATTGTCATTTCTACACAACACGACGAGTTTGACCGAGAGGACCGAATGCTGGAAAAGATCAGTGATGATGTCAAAAACATCCTAATACCGCGAGTCCAGGATCAGCTTTCAACCAAGAATCAGAGGTTATTCAACGCTGAAATTAAATATCATATAAACCCTACCGGAAAATTTGTAATCGGCGGGCCTCATGGAGACACTGGCTTAACCGGCCGCAAGATCATCGTTGACACTTATGGTGGCAAGGGAGCTCACGGAGGTGGAGCCTTTTCGGGAAAGGATCCATCTAAGGTTGATCGATCAGCCGCTTATGCCACACGGCACATCGCGAAGAACCTGGTGGCGGCTGGAGTTTGCAACGAGGTCTTGGTTCAGGTGTCGTATGCTATCGGGATTCCAAATCCCATGGGTATTTACGTTAATACTTTTGGGACTTCAAAAATTGACCTTTCCGACGCGGAAATAGCTGACAAGGTGGACGGTATTTTCAAAATGACCCCTTCAGCGATTATAGAAAGGCTCAAGCTCAAATCTCCCATTTATTCCGAAACTGCGGCATATGGACATATGGGACGCGAACCTCAAATACTCAATAAATCATTTCCTGTAAACGGGAAAATAAGCGAACTGCAGGTAGAGACCTTTACCTGGGAGAAGCTAGATTATGTGGAAGAACTTCAACGCGAGTTCGGCATTCAGCTCACCCACTCGGTCACTTCTTAGCGCGCAACCTTTCTTTGTGTCTTTGTAGTTGCTTCCGCAGTGCTTCGACAGCCAGGTCAGCTGCCGTTTCAAATGTACTACTCTTTTCCTTGGCGAATAGTTGATTGCCAGGAATATTGACCTTAATCTCAACCAATTTGTTAGAGTTCGAATCGTCCTTGTTAAGCCTTAGAAACACCTCACCGTCAATAATCCGATCATAAAAGGTTTCCAGTTTATTGGCTCTTTTTTGAATGAAATCTACCAACTTCGGATCTGCGTCGAAGTGAATTGAATGCATTTGAAGTTTCATATATCCTGTATTAGAATGTTGATTAGGCTTTTGGGTGAGCCCGATCAAATGCCGCCTTGATTTTCTCGAGGGAATTATGGGTGTATACCTGGGTTGATGCTAAACTTGTGTGTCCCAATAAATCTTTGACCGCATTCAAATCAGCGCCCTTATCCAATAAATGGGTGGCAAAACTATGCCTTAGTACATGAGGGCTTTTCTTGTCCGACGATGTAAATAAATTTAGATATTTTTTGACAATTCTATATACGAACATCGGATAAGTTTTTCTCCCAGTATCGGTAATTAAAAGGTAGTCAAATCGTCGCTTGAATCTCTCGAGCCTGAATTCTTGGTAATGGGCCAAAACCTGCAGAAGACCTCTTGAAAACGGTATGATCCTTTCTTTGTTTCTTTTTCCCAAAACTTTGATCGTGCAGTCCAATTTGTTGAGATCCCCTTCTTTGAGATTAATCAACTCGTTGAGCCTTATTCCAGTACCGTAGAGCATTTCCAATAATAATTTGTCCCGGGCGCCTTCGAATGACTCAAATTCAAATTGGTCCAGGAGTATCGCCAGGTCCTTCTCTTGCACAAACTGCGGCAGCTGCTTGTCGGTCTTGAGCGGTTTGAGCTTCCAAGTAGGGTCATTGGCAATGACCTCTCTTCGAAGCAGGAATTTGTAGTAGGATTTTAAACAGGCTAATTTCCGATTTACCGACCGGGAACCCAACCGCTGCTCGACCAAGGAGATAATCCAGGCTCTCAATATAGGATGTGAGGCAGATTCAGGGTTCTGTCCTGGATGATTTTCCATCAGGAATGCCTGGAATTGCGCCAGGTCGTTTTGATATGATTGAATTGTGTGAGGACTATATCTCCTTTCGAAGTTCAGGTAGTTCAGAAAGAAATCGATCAAAGCTGCACCGTTTATTCAGTACTAACTTACCCAAAAATGTGGAAAACCGAGCTGGTAGGAATTAATAATTTTCCTCGGCGTACATCTTCTGGCGATAGGCCGCCTTCAGCTTCACCCCTCTTTTCTTGATAGAAGGCTTCAGGTAAAAAGTACGGGAGCGCAGCTCCCTCAGTACTCCTGTTCGTTCAAACTTCTTCTTAAACCTCTTCAGAGCCTTGTCGATTGACTCGTTATCTTTCACATTAATTACGATCATACAAAACCAAATTGGAGTGCAAATTTAAAACTTAATTCTAAAACAATCAAAAGACGCTAAAGTAAATTAATGAGCCAAGGTGATTCGGTCGTCATCATAAACCTGCCGTCTCCACTTCGACGCCCAACCTATTTGAAGATGACTTAAGTTGTATTCCCGTCGATTGATATTGAACATGACCAGACCGCTTCGGAAACCCCTTTTTTCTTTATTTCAATCAGTTCCTCATATCCTATCAATTGGTGGTTCTTGTGATAGCCAATTCCGTAATAGGGGTCAACGATTATCCATCTTTGCATGTAGGGATTCCAGTACTCAATGAATTGGTGAAAGCCCACCCCATCATCAACAAAGTGGATGTGCTGGGTCGGAATCCTGAACTGAAGTAACAAGTCCGAAACCGACAAGGAGGCCTGCTGACAATATGCCGATTGGCTTGGTTCGGAAAAAAAGCGGTTGAACCAGGAGGAGTCGGTTAGTAGGGGCTCGATACGATTCCCAAATTTAATCCTTACTGCTTTCGGCATTTTTAATTGCTGATTAACTGTGGCGCAGACCGAAAGAACGTTATTGTGATAATTGACACTGTCAAAATCTTCCAACCCAAGAGCGTCAAGGAGATCCTGACTCTCCCGCTCCAATGAAACCTCATCAACTTTTCTGATTCGGAAGTGGTCAAACCGGACCGATGCGTTTATGCCACTATCAAAACCGAGCGATACCTGAACAGTATCTAATTCGTGAGAATAGAATTTGGCCATTAGCTCTCCGGAGTAATTAGGAAATGATTTCATGGCTGTTTTATGCTTCGCCAACACTCTGGATCCACTTGGGGTAGCAATGGTAAATCCCCCGTAATGCCAGTCATGAATATCTCCCGAGACCATAACCGAAGCCAAATAGTAGGTTCTGGGTTCCACCACAATAGACTGATGCAGATAGTAAGCCCCCTGGGTATTCGCTCGTACATGAAGGGCCCAATCGCCTTCAAAGGAGCTATCCGATTGACGGAAGGCATAAGTTGCGAGAGGGTTTACAAATTTCCATCCAGACGGCTGGAAAGGTGTATCCCACGCCTCAAAGTTGCCATTCTGCACCAAGTTGTAAATAGCAAGACCGTCACTTGTAGTGCCGATAATCTCAGGTTGAGGTACTGGTCTACAGGCGAAGGGCAAAAAAAGTACGAAAATATATTTGCAACGACAGTTCACGGCAATTGGACCAAAAAAGCACGAGCCCCTGGAGCCGAGAATTCGGCGAGCTTGGGCAGTTTCAACGATTCTACATGTTCTTCAATGTATTCAATACCCTCTGGAGGAGAGGGATGGGAAAATACAAACCAGGTTCTACCGGTTAACAGTTTAACCTCGCTCCAGAATCGCTCAGGTTTATCTAATTTTTTCCCATACCTGCGCCTTATCTCAGCTGGAAAGATCAACGGCTCATAGTACTGGAAAGCGGGTACGCTGGAGCAATAAACATAGATCAGATCTTCGGTTTCATGGGCTTCTGCAATGGACTGGAGGACTGGTCGAATATGCTCCCCAAATCGTGGCTCCTTAAATTCTTCCCATGATTTTTGCAGGCTCGGGAACATCAGGTAAAGTGTCAAAGCCAGCGCAACGAAAATCTTGGAAAAAAGTAATCGCCCTGGAATTGAATCCCAGAGGCCAGCAGGATAATAATGCCCGAATAGTAATATAACGTGAGTTCGATATAAAATAGAGTAGTTTATTGATAGAAAAAAGGCAGAAAATTAGTATATTAAGTCATTGACAATCAACAAAATAACTAATATTTCTGCCTATGTTAACTGCTACTAAAATTACTGAAATTTTTTGTTCCATTGACGATTTTTGTCTGGATTTTGTCCCAAAATTGGAAAAAAGATTGCTGGGAAGTAAAAAGCGCAACAAACCTGGTAAGCTTTCTTTATCCGAAGTAATGACTATACAGGTCTTGTTCCAGATCTCAGGATATCGAAATTTCAAGACCTTTTACAACACATACGTTTGTGGCCACTTGCGCTCCTTCTTTCCTGATGTGGTAAGCTATAACCGAATGGTAGAACTTTGTAGTGGAAGTCTTCTGCCAATGGCTATTTATCTGAAAACACAAGGGACTGGACAGTGTACAGGTATAAGTTTTATAGACAGCACTCCGTTAAGGGTCTGTCATAACAGACGGATCCATAACCATAAAGTATTTGAAGGGTTAGCTAAAAGAGGCCATTGTTCCATCGGATGGTTCTACGGGTTTAAGCTCCATCTTATCACTGCTGATACGGGTGAAATCATCGATTTTATGCTCACACCGGGCAATGTGGATGACAGAAAGCCTCTTAAAATTGAACGGTTTATTAAGAAATTATTCGGAAAGCTCTTTGGTGATAAAGGCTACATCAGTAAGGAACTTTTTAAAAATCTGTTCTTCCGCGGAGTCCATCTGATAACCAAACTCAAACGCAATATGAAGTCCTCATCCTTAACCCCCATCATGGATGCTATAATGCTCCGTAAAAGGGCTATTTGTGAGACTATCATTGATCAACTTAAAAACATCTTCCAGATTGAACACTCCAGGCACAGGAGCCCAACTAATTTCCTTACCAACCTTTTCTCGGCTTTAATCGCTTACAACTTTTGCGAAAAAAAGCCCTCAATCAAATTGAACTACCAGGACACCGGTCAACTCTTTCTCGCTCTTTAATCATTCCTTATTGTCGAACTCACGTTAATATAGCGTCAACCGCGTATCCACTGGATATAATTCGAATCCTGAGGCGATGTAATGAATGACTGCCGGGAAAAACAGTATCCAAACTGGTGTTTTTCGGAAAATGGATCCAATCAGTCCGGCCAAAAAGAATATTTTTACAACGTAAACCCGGTAATCGAATCCCAAGTCATCCTTAAACAATGAATGCCATTTCATCAGCAACCATTTCTGAGCGACCGCTGCACTTTCAGTGGGCAAAAAGAACTTTGCCCAATAAGATCTCATTAGTTCAGCTGTGGGGTGATTTTGAATGAATAATAGATAATAACTTATACCTCCAGCCAGGATAAAGCCTGCCATCAAAAGGGTTCTTTTAACAGCTTCACCATCTCGGGAAAAAACAAGTCGCACGAATAAAATCAATAACAAACTCGCCAGAACCAACATCATCGGAGTGGAAAACCATATTACCAAAGCCCCATAAATCCCGAACCCAAAATAAGCTGTAAGTTTTCGGCTATTCCACACATACCGGAAAAACAAATAAAATGTCAATAGGTAAAACATCACGTCACTACTGTATTGCTTAACTTCATTTGAATAGAAGATTAGCCAGTAAGAAGCACTGAACAGCATAAGGGTAATAAGAGCAGTGTACTTATCGAAAAGCAGCTGAGTTAGCTTGTAGATGAGAATCATCGATATAAGACCAGATATTATCGGAATAGCCCTTAGCGTCATCTCGTTGTTCCCAACCGAAATAATTAACAGCTTTTGGAGATAAAGAAACCCAATTGGAGCAACTTGAGACCAGTCCAAGGGACTTAGAAGCTCACTAAAGCTACGGTTGACAATGTTAAGAGATAAGAACGCCTCATCCAGCCAAAGAGACCGATCCACGACATACTGTCGAACCCGCAGGAAAGCTCCTATCAACAAAACGGAAATGACCAACGGCGTTTCCAGGCGCCCAAATATCATTTCCTCCTCGCGGCTGATCATTTCCGCCAGGTAATTGTATTTCCATATGCACTTGATTGCTTCGAAGCCATCCATCCAACCGATCTTCTTACCCTCGTGGTAATTCCTTCCGTAGTACGATATGCCTATCTCGAAAATTCTGATCCCCGGTATCTTGGCGAGTTTCGCCGTCACCTCCGGCTCGAACCCAAATCTGCTTTCCTCCAGATCCAGGGACTTAAAGATTCCAGATGAAAACATTTTATAGCATGTTTCCATATCAGTAAGGTTCAAGTTGGTTAGGGCGTTAGAGAGCAAAGTGAGGAATTTATTGCCCAAGTAATGCCAAAAGAAATGGACGCGGTGCGGATTACCCCCCATAAAACGGGATCCGTAGACAACATCTGCGTCACCAGCCAATATCGGTTCGAGCAAGGAGTTATATTCTTCCGGATTATACTCCAGATCAGCGTCCTGAATTACCAGGTAATCTCCACTGCATTCAACAATTGCCGTTCGAATAGCCGCTCCTTTGCCCCGATTCTGATCGTGGAGGAGGTAGTGAATGCCTTGGGACGGATGCTTCTTAATATATTCCAGAGCCTGTTGGTCTGTATCGTCGGTAGACCCATCGTTTACTATGACTATCTCCTTTTGAACCTCCCCGATCAACTGCACCCGGCAGACCCGGTCAAGGATTTCTGCCAATGTTTTAGCTTCATTGTAAACCGGAATGATAATAGACAGCGTTGATCTGGGCACTGGCGCGCGGAAATCCATTTAATCTTTGTGGCAATATAAGCCCCGACCAGCAAATGGTAAACGGTTGATGAATTTTTTGATAAGGTCCGGATTCAATCAGCCCAAGTCAAACTAAACCATTTTGAGCATTACAGGAGACTACTTCAAAACTTCCCGGGCGATAACGATCTTTTGGATTTCAGATGTACCTTCCCCGATAGTACATAGCTTAGAATCCCGATAATACCTTTCCACAGGATAATCTTTGGTATATCCATAGCCTCCAAATATTTGGACTGCCTGATTGGAAGCGTCAACGGCTACCTCGGAAGCGTAATATTTAGCCATTGCGGACTCCTTCAAAACTCTCTTACTTTTTTGCTTAAGATCCGCGGCTCGAAAAGTTAGAAGCTTAGCAGCCTCAATCCGAGTGGCCATTTCCGCGAGTTTGAAAGATATGCCTTGAAATTCAGCAATCGGCTTACCGAATTGATGTCTTTCCTTGGAATATTTTATACTCGCCTCCAGCGCCGCCTGTGCAATTCCAAGGCTAAGGGATGCGATGGAGATCCTTCCTCCGTCCAGGACTTTAAGCGATTGCACAAACCCCTCTCCTATTTCTCCCAGGATATTCTCAGCGGGCACACGGCAATTGTCAAAGATCATCTCCGAGGTATCCGAGGCCCTCATACCCAATTTATCCTCTTTCCTCCCGGCTGAAAAACCCTCCATTCCTCTTTCCACCACAAGAGCGGTTATTCCGTGCTTATCACCAACGTCGCCGGTTCTGGCGATTACTACCGCTAAATCTCCGTATTTGCCGTGAGTGATAAAATTCTTAGCTCCGTTCAGGACATAGTCTGGACCGTCTTTTACAGCCGTGGTTTTCATGTTGGCGGCGTCCGATCCTGTGTTTGGTTCAGTTAAGCCCCATGCTCCGAGCGACTTGCCGGTGGCTAAGCCGGGCAGCCACCGGTTTCTTTGTTCCTCATTGCCAAAATAAAGAATATGTCCCGTACATAACGAATTGTGGGCGGCAACGGACAGCCCAATGGCCCCGTCCACCTTTCCAACCTCCATCACTGCGGTTACGTACTCGTGATAACCGAATCCGGAACCTCCATACTCCTGTGGAACCAGAACTCCCATGAGTCCTAATTTCCCTAATTTCTTGAACAGCGCAATTGGAAATTCCTGCTTTTCATCCCATTCCCGCTGGTGAGGAACGATTTCCTTTTCTCCAAAATCCCGAATCATCTCAGCGATCATTTTCTGATTCTCGCTTATATCAAACTCGGTATAGACTTCATTTTCAATCATTTAAGGTTAATGTTTTGGAATCTGCAAAGATACACAATCCCAAAGAGAACACCCAAACTAACATTCGTTAGTAAGCGAAAAAACAGTACTAGTTGGTTCCCCCTCAAATATCCAGAAGCATTTCAGGTAGCCTTGGGCAATTCATAATATATCCTGTACTTTTGCCCTGATTTTTTGAAGACTAGGTAACGAAAATGAAAATTGCAGTAATTGGATCGGGCTATGTGGGATTGGTTACAGGCACCTGTCTGGCCGAAACCGGGAACCACGTAACCTGCGTGGATATCGATGAGCAAAAAATCCAACAACTTCAGAATGGGGTAATACCAATTTATGAACCGGGATTGGAGCAGATGTTCCATCGCAACGTTCAGCACAAGCGGCTTGGGTTTACATCTAGTTTAGGGGACGGGACTGAGGCAGCGGAGGTAATATTCCTGGCTTTACCCACCCCGACCGGTGAAAACGGCTCGGCGGACCTCCAACATATCTTGGATGTAGCTCTTGAAATAGGACCTTTGCTTAAAGACTATGTTGTAATTGTAGACAAAAGTACTGTGCCAGTAGGAACGGCAGAAAAGGTTAATCAACTGATATCAGAAAACACTGACGCAGATTTTGATGTGGTGGCTAACCCCGAGTTTCTGCGCGAAGGGGTTGCCGTGGAAGATTTTATGAAGCCCGAACGAGTTATTGTTGGAACCACCTCCTCAGTGGCCAAGGAAGTCATGGAAAAAATTTACGCTCCTTTTGTACATCAGGGTAACCCGGTTTTGTTTATGGATGTCCGCTCTGCGGAACTAACCAAATACGCTGCCAATGCGTTCCTGGCTACGAAAATTAGCTATATGAATGAAATCGCAAACGTTTGTGAGCTGGTGGGTGCGGATATTGATTCCATCCGAAAGGGAATTGGCACTGACTCAAGGATTGGCAAGAGATTTCTGTTTGCTGGAATTGGATACGGGGGTAGTTGCTTCCCGAAAGATGTTCTCGCATTAACCCGAGATTCCCAGGAGTTGGGCTACGATTTCAAAATCCTCAACTCCGTGATCAAGGTGAACAATAGTCAAAAGATAAAACTTGTTTCCAAAATTCGGGAATACTTTAGCCAGGATCTTGCCGGCAGAACGATAGGCGTCTGGGGTCTATCCTTCAAACCCTATACCGACGACATTCGGGAAGCGCCGGCACTGGCTGCGATCAATGATCTGCTGGATCTTGGAGTAAAAATTAAGGCTTACGACCCGGAGGCAATGCAAAAATACAAGGATCAACACGGAGATCGTATTGAGCTGTGCGCCAATGAATATGAATCGGTCAAGGGAGCTGACGCCTTGTTCATCGCCACGGAATGGCCGGAATTCCGGAACCCCGATTTTGGAAAGCTAGCCGATCTATTGAAACAAAAAGTCATCTTTGATGGAAGGAATCTTTATGACATAAGGTCAATGGAAAAATTGGGGTTTACCTATTTTAGCATCGGCAGATACGATGTAAATGTCAACTAAACGAGTTCTTATTACCGGAGGCGCAGGATTCCTCGGCTCCCATTTATGTGACAGATTTCTCCAGGATGGTCACCAGGTGGTTGCCATGGACAACCTGATCACCGGTTCATTGGACAACATCGAGCACCTTATGAAGGTTGGTGAGTTTGAGTTTTATCATTGCGATGTCTCCAAGTTTGTTCATGTCCGCGGAAAACTGGACTACATTTTACACTTTGCCTCACCGGCTAGCCCAATAGATTACTTGAAGATGCCAATTCAAACATTGAAGGTAGGCTCTTTGGGGACTCACAATCTATTAGGTTTAGCAAAAAGCAAAAAGGCCCGAATCCTGGTGGCATCAACCTCCGAAGTCTATGGAGACCCTCAAGTGCATCCTCAAACAGAGGAATACTGGGGGCACGTAAATCCCGTGGGTCCCCGGGGGGTGTACGATGAAGCCAAGCGCTTTCAGGAGGCCATGACCATGGCTTATCACAATTACCACCGCCTGGAAACCCGAATTGTGCGGATTTTCAATACCTATGGACCGCGTATGCGACTTGGAGACGGTCGGGCACTCCCAACTTTTCTGGACCAGGCGCTCAGGGGCCAGGATCTGACTATTTTCGGCGATGGCTCTCAGACAAGATCCTTTTGTTATGTCGATGATCTGATAGAGGGGATTGTCCGGCTGCTGCATTCCGATTACGTAGGCCCGATGAATATCGGCAATCCTGAGGAAATTACCGTGAAGCAATTCGCCTACGAGATCCTAGAACTCACTGGGGCGGACCAAAAGCTGGTATTCGAGGATCTACCCGTTGATGATCCAAAACAGCGGCGTCCCGATATAGGGAGAGCCAGGGAAATAATTAACTGGGAGTCCAAGGTATCACGAAAGGACGGACTGATGCGAACCCTCGAGTACTTCAAGCAACGCACCCCTATTTCCCAGGAAAAAATTTGATTAGCTAAATGAGCAAACAACGGTCCCCTAAATGTCGAAAAGCAAGCAGATCTTGATCACGGGAGGAGCCGGATTTATCGGCTCGCACTTAGTTAGGCGGTTTGTAAAGAGATATCCTGAATATAAGATTTACAATCTGGATTCGCTCAGTTATGCCGGTAATTTAGAAAACCTAACGGATATCCAGGATGAGCCGAATTACCATTTTGTAAAAGGAAACATTGTTGATCGTAATTGGCTGTTCAAATTCTTCGATGACCACATTTTCTCCGGCATCATCCACCTGGCAGCCGAATCCCACGTCGATCGGTCCATTGTGAACCCCATCGACTTCATTCAGACCAACGTCATAGGCACTGTAAATCTGTTAGATGCTGCCAAGAACCAGTGGACTCTTGCCAAAAACCAAGTCTTTTATCACATTTCTACCGATGAAGTTTATGGATCCCTGGAGAGTTCCCGAATGTTCACTGAAACGACGCCATATGCACCCAGATCGCCCTATTCAGCATCCAAGGCTAGCTCTGATCACTTTGTCCGAGCCTATTCCAACACCTATGGCCTTCCAATCAAAATGAGTAACTGCTCAAATAATTATGGGCCCTATCAATTCCCGGAAAAACTAATTCCCCTGTTCATTAACAATATTATCAACCAGAAAACTCTGCCGGTTTATGGAGAGGGAGCCAATGTCCGCGACTGGCTTTACGTTGAAGATCATACAGAGGCTATTGATTTAATTTATCATGAAGGAAGGGAAGGTGAAACCTTCAATATTGGTGGAAAGAATGAATGGAAAAACATTGAGTTGGTTCGGGTGCTGTGTCAGATCATGGACACCAAATTAAAGCGGCCGATTGGGACATCGGCTAATCTGATCAAGTTTGTAAAGGACAGAGCCGGTCACGATCTTAGGTACGCCATAGATCCATCGAAGATCGAGGAAGAACTTAATTGGTCACCCAAGACCTCTTTCGAAGCAGGTTTGAATAAGACCATTGATTGGTATCTGGAGAATCAAAGGTGGCTTGACCATGTCACTTCGGGGCTTTATCAGGAATATTACAAGGAGCAATACGGCTAATGAAAGGCATTATTCTAGCTGGAGGACATGGGACCAGGCTGCATCCTATCACGGTAGCAATTTCCAAGCAATTGATGCCGGTTTATGACAAACCTATGATCTATTATCCTTTGTCGGTTCTCATGATGACCGGCATCAGGGATATTCTGATCATTTCGACCTCGGAGCACCTACCCTTTTTTGAAAAACTATTGGGAGATGGTAGCCGGCTTGGGTGTCATATCCAATATGTTGTGCAGGAACAGCCAAACGGCTTGGCTCAAGCTTTTGTGATTGGCAAAGGTTTCATCGGTCCCGACAAAGTGGCTTTGATTCTAGGCGACAATATTTTCTTCGGGACGGGACTCATGAAGCTGCTGCAGAACAGCAGGGAGCCTGATGGCGGAGTGGTCTTTGCCTATCATGTGAAAGACCCCAAGCGCTATGGGGTTGTGGAGTTTGATAAGCAGAATAAAGTAATCTCAATTGAAGAAAAGCCGGTCAACCCAAGATCCAACTATGCGGTCCCCGGATTGTACTTTTACGACAATCGGGTAATCGAGATCGCCGAGAAATTAGAACCCAGTTCTCGTGGGGAATACGAGATAACCGATGTTAACCAGGCGTACCTTGAAATGTCGGAATTGAAAGTCAGCATTATGAGCCGGGGAACCGCCTGGCTGGACACCGGCACATTTGACTCTCTAATGCAAGCAGCCCACTATGTTCAGGTGATTGAGGAGCGACAAGGTCTAAAAATCGGATGCATTGAAGAAGTAGCATTTCGCATGAACTTCATCGATCGGCCTCAGTTGACCAAACTGGCCCAACCACTTTTGAAAAGTGGATACGGAGAATATCTACTTTCCCTTGAATAACTATTGCTCGCGATAAACCGTGTACAAAACGGTTTGACCAACAGCCAGTAGCGTACCAGGATCGATAATCTTAATATTGTCCCCGAGGGTGTGATGCGTGGGGCCAAAGTAGTCATTTATGGCCGGGTCAAAATGCACAATGTCGATTGTTGGTATCTTTCCAATTTGATTAATAAAAACGTGATCATCCGTAATGGCTGGTTTAACTGAAGGGATGAACCGGTCGGAATAGCCGATGCGATTTGCATTATTCCATACTTTTCTAACCACCGAGGGAGCGTATTCCATACTTGCACCTTCCTGGAAGAAGAGGGCATCCCGGGCTCCCACCATGTCCAATAGAATACCGTAATAAGCCGAATACCGGGGCTCGTGCTTGTTGCTTGCCCAATACCTTGACCCCAAGCACCAACCACCGTGGGGATCATCAACTCTCCCGAGGTAGCCCATTTTCAAACCATAGTCCTCACCATCAAAGAATGCCAAATCTATACCTACCCTTTAGATTTACAAGATATGATTATTTCAATATTATTGCTATTACCCCTATGAGGGGGTCTGGGGGAGACTCATAACTTGTGGACAAGGTGGATAACTTTAAAAAGTCAACACCGACAGAGGCGAATTATCTGCCTGCCAGGGTAAGACCCATCGTGCGATTCAATCCTCTGTCGGTTACTTAAACAAGCATCATTTAGAAATTAGGAATATCCAGCGAAGGATAAGATCCATTATCAAGGGTTTGATCGTGTTTAAGTGTGTTGACCTGTTTTTTAATCAATAATAAAGTTATGAAGTATAAAGTATTTATTGGCGTAGATGTGTCTAAAGAGGTTCTGGATTTTGTAGTGATTGCTGAAGGCAAAAAGTTGTTCCACTTGCTGGTAAGTAACGATAAAAAAGGGATCAATCTGTTTTACAAAAGATTACTAAAAGAAGTAGAGACCGATCAGATCCACTGGTTATTATGTCTTGAGCATACGGGTATCTACTGTAACCCTTTATTGGAATTTGTGGTTGAAAAGAACATGGCAGTTTGGTTAGAAAACGCAGCAGTAATCAAAGCACACCATGCGTTGGAACGAGGTAAAAATGATGCTTTAGATGCCTTAAGAATTTCTGAGTATGCTTATGCTAAAAGGGATAAAGTAAGGCTGTGGGAAGCTCCCAGAGAGGTTGTCAATCAATTGAAATCTATGATCCGTCTCAGGAAAAGACTACTTACTTCCAAAAAGAGGCTACTTGATCCTCTACAGGAAGACAAGCAGTTTGGTAATAAACAATGGGCAAAGGAACATGATAAACTACTTCGACCTGTTATAGCCAAAATAGAAAAACAACTCAAAGAAGTGGAACAGAAAATCCAGCAGCTCATTGATGGGGACCATCATCTTAAACAACTTTATCAACTGATTACATCGGTAAGCGGAGTAGGGCAGATTGTAGCTATCAATACCCTGGTAGTCACTAACGAGTTTAAACAGATCACTGACCCAAAAAAGATGGCCTGTCATTGCGGAGTAGCCCCTTTCCAATACGATTCAGGGAAAACGATTCGCAGCAGGGCCAGAGTGTCACACAGGGCAGACAAGTCGATGAAAGTACTACTACACTTGGCGGCTATGTCAGCCATCTCTGGTAAAGGAGAATTAAGAGATTATTACCTAAGAAAAGTAGAGGAAGGCAAGAATAAAATGGCTGTACTTAATGCTGTAAGAAACAAAATCATCCACCGAGTATTTGCTTGTGTAAGAGAAAATAGGAAATATGAAAAAATTTATAAGCATGCCCTTGTTTAATCCTTAGAAATCGCAGGGGATCCCGAAATTGAAATTTGCCGGGCGATTTCCAATAGGACCGCCACTCCACTGGCGTTGTCATTGGCGCCATCCATCGGGTCCCCTTCCTACTCTGGCTCTTTGTCGGCCCAAGGCCGGGTATCCCAATGCGCCGCCAGCAAGATTCTCTTATTGACCCCTAATTGAAACGAAGCAATAATATTCCGGAGTTTCAATTTTGTACCATCAAAAGCCTGTTCTTCAAACTCCTGGGTTACAACCTTAGCTCCATATTTATGCAGTTTGTTCACCAGATATTTCAAGCACTTCCGGTGTCCGGATGTGTTTGGGATGCGTGGGCCAAACGCCAGCTGTTCTTGAATGAACCTGTAGGAGGAATCGGGGTTGAAAATAGGTACTTCTATTGATCTAATAGGCACCTCATTGGTAGTCTCCGGCGCTTTCCGGGGTTGGCTGCAGCATGCCAAAAGCAAACATGATCCAAGGAGCAGAACTGGAAGATATCCTAACTTTCTATTCCTCATAGCCCCAATCCACACCCGTCTTGGAATCGTTCAGAACGATCCCCAAAGCTTTCAGCTGTCCCCGAATAAGATCTACTTGGTCATAATCTTTCGAGGACTTAGCCTGGCTATATAGGTCCAGGACAATGCTCAGCATGCTATTTTGATCAGCAGATTTCTCTTCAGTGATTCCAAGGATGTCCTCAATAAATTGGATATAGGTGTCTTTCAGTTTTCTGAAAACAGGTTCACCTAATTCAGCCATTGACAAATTCTTAGTGTGAAGTGAGTTTATCTTTTTCAGTAAGTTAAATAAGTGCCCGATTGCCGACGCGGTGTTGAAATCATCGTTCATTGCCTGGTAGCAATTATCCACCAGTGAATCTATGTCAGAGATCACCTTTTCATTCAGTTGTTTTTCGGATTCTTCCTTATACTCAAGGCCCTTGACAGTTTTAAGACCGTTTATTAGTTTGATGTAGCCCTTTTTTGCCGCATCCAAGGCCTCAACTGAGAAATCGAGTGTACTCCTGTAATGTGCCTGTAGAATGAAGAACCGAACGGTCATTGGACTTACGGGTCGCTTAATTTTGGCATGAGTGCCACTAAACAACTCCTTTAGGGTTATAAAGTTACCCAGTGATTTTCCCATCTTTTGGCCATCAATGGTTATTAAATTGTTGTGCATCCAATATCTGGCTTGATCCGTTCCATAACAGGTCTGAGTTTGAGCAATCTCGCATTCATGATGTGGGAATAGCAAATCCATCCCCCCCCCGTGAATGTCAAATTCTTCTCCTAAATATTTCGTGCTCATGGCTGAGCACTCAAGGTGCCAACCCGGATACCCTTCACTCCATGGGGACTTCCATTTCATCAGATGCTCGGGGGTGGCTTTCTTCCACAGAGCAAAATCTAAGGGGCTTCTTTTCGCTTCCTGACCGGCTAAATCTCGAGATCCCGCCAATAGGTCATCAACAATGCGTCCGGAGAGCTTCCCGTAATGCTTTTGTTGATTGTATTTAGGAACGTCAAAATAAACTGAACCACCAACTTCGTAAGCTAACCCGCTAAGAATTATGGCCTCGATGAATTCAATTTGCTCTAAAATATGACCTGATGCACGAGGCTCGATGCTTGGTGGCAGATTATTCAGGTTTGCCATGTCCTCGTGAAAAGAGGACGAAAACAGCTGTACAATTTCCATCGGCTCAAGCCTTTCCAGTTTTGCCTTTTTTTCAATCTTATCCTCCCCATCGTCCGAATCGGCTTCAAGATGGCCAACATCGGTTATGTTGCGGACGTAACGAACCCTATATCCACTGTGAGTCAGGTATCGAAAAACCACATCAAAAACAATATTTGGGCGGGCATGCCCTAGGTGCGCCTCGCCGTACACTGTAGGACCACAAACGTACATCCCGACCAGCGGAGGGTTTAATGGTTGAAACATTTCCTTTTTACGGGTAAGCGTGTTATAAACCTGCAACTCAGTTAGCATCCGGCAAATTTATATATTCGGCTCGAAATTGCTAACAAACCGGTTTACAAGCGCGCGCGCTCTGCCATAAACAAGGTGAGGGCATAAATTAGGAAATTTTTGTATTTGCTGATAATATGAATTAAATTTGCCGTAATATCTGTACGATCTTTAGAGTGAGGGGACAAAAAAGTCCCCTCTTTTTGTTAAGAGATTTTGCCTCTGGTAAGTGATATAGAGAGATTTGTTAATGCGGTTATTGATACCAAGGATCTTTTCTTGGTTGAGGTTATTGTATCAAACAAAAGTCCGTTAAGAATCCAGGTTTTAGTGGATAGCGACGTAGGTTTGGATATCGCCAAATGCGCGGCTATAAGTCGGCAGTTAGCCACCTTGCTCGATTCAGAGCAGGTCATTCGGGATCCTTATAACCTCGAAGTTTCTTCTCCTGGGTTGGGCCAGCCCCTAAAATACCGGAGGCAATATCTCAAGAACATAGGCAGACGGATCCAGGTCACGCTTGTTGGTGAGGATCATAAACAAGGCGAACTGTTGGAAGTTGGGGAAAGCTCTATTGTGGTGAACGAGGAAGTGGCTCCAGCGATCCGGAATCCCGGGTCTAATCGCCGAATGGGGTCCCAGGAAGTCGTGATCCCGTTTGATCAAATAGGACAAGCTAAAGTGTTGGTATCATTTAAGAAATAAGTAATCGAAATGGACAGTGGTATTTTAATTGAATCGTTTGCTGAGTTTGCCCATAACAAAAACGTAGATAGGCCCACTATGATCCGAATCTTGGAGGATGTGTTTCGCACAATGATCCGTAAAAGATATCTAACCGATGAAAACTTTGACATAATCATTAACGCAGACAAAGGCGACTTGGAAATCTGGAGGTTCCGTGAGATCGTGGACGACAATTCCGAGGATATCTGGGACCACGACAAGATCTCACTAACTGAAGCACAGAAAATCGAGCCCGATTTCGAAATCGGAGAGGAAGTTGCGGAGGAAGTGAAGTTGGAAGATTTCGGAAGGAGGGCTGTAATGACCGCCAGGCAAACCTTAATCCAAAGAATCAAGGACCTGGAAAAGGACATTCTGTTTCAGAAGTACAAGGAACTAGTTAGCGAAATTATCACCGGCGAAGTGTACCAGGTTCTAACTAAGGAAATCTTGATGATTGATGCCGAGGGCAATGAACTAATCTTGCCCAAATCTGAACAGATCTACAAGGATCGGTATCGTAAAGGTGACTCCATTAGAGCTATCGTTCACCGGGTGGAAATGGTGAACGGAAATCCCAGGATTATTCTCTCCCGGACCTCTTCTCAATTTCTGGAACGATTGTTCGAGAGTGAGGTGCCCGAGGTCTACGACGGTCTTATAACCATTAAGAGGGTTGTTCGGGAGCCTGGTGAAAGAGCCAAAGTTGCGGTGGAATCTTACGATGACAGAATTGACCCGGTTGGAGCCTGTGTGGGTATGAAAGGGTCCCGGATCCACAGTATTGTCAGGGAGCTCCAAAACGAGAATATAGACGTGATCAACTTCACGGAGAACACGGACCTTTACATTTCAAGAGCTCTAAGCCCAGCTAAAATCACCAGCCTAAAGGTGGACATCGACAATGGAAGGGTCTCAGTTTATTTGAAGCCCGATCAGGTTTCCCTGGCTATTGGAAAGGGAGGCCAGAATATCAAACTGGCAAGTAAACTGGTCGGATTGGAGATCGACGTTTTCCGTGAATTGGGTCAGTATGAAGAAGAGGATGTAGATCTCCTCGAATTCTCGGATGAAATTGAGGACTGGGTCATTGAGGAATTCAAAAAAATTGGACTTGACACGGCCAAGAGTGTCTTAATAATGCCCCGAGAAGACCTGGTGAGGCGGACGGATCTCGAAGAAGAGACGGTCGATGAGGTGCTTGGTATTCTGAAACAAGAATTTGAGTAAATTTGTAGATATTGAGACTGGAATATGGCAGGGGAAAAAACTTTTAGATTAAGTCAAGTAGCCAGGAAGCTGAATGTTGGCACCGCCACAATAGCCGAAACTTTGGAGTCCAAAGGGTTCGAGATTGAGAACAAACCGAACTCTAAGATCACTTTGGAGCAATTTGACATGTTGTCTAAGGAGTTTGAATCTTCAGCCATGGATAAGGAGGAGGCGCTTGGATTGATGATCGGCCAAAAACATGCCGACAACCTGGTCATTGATTCGGAGAGCGGGGTCGAGTCCCGAAAAAGGTTTGATGAAGAGGAGTTCTTCATCAAAGACAATTCGCTTGATCAGGAAACCTTAGAAGCAGAAAAAGAAGAAGCATCCCCCGCGACGGAGACTGAGGAAAGTGCCCCGGAAGAGGTCCTTCAACCTGAGGAGAAAAAGGTAGAAACCGACGCACCGAAGCTCCGAGGAGTAAAAGTTCTGGGAAAAATTGAACTTGATACAGCCAAGACAGAAGAACCAGCTACAAAAGCGGCTGAGGAGCCGGCGGATATGGAATCCGAAAAGAAGGATGAGGAAGAAGCCCTTGTAGAAGAACCTGCCCTGCCAGAGGAACCAGTAGCGCAGGTCAAGCAGCAACCCCAAGAAGAGGAAGAGGAAGCCCCCACACTGGAGTCTGAAGTTATCCAGGCTAAAGCCGATGCTTTGAAAGGCTTAACGGTGGTTGGAAAAATAGATCTACCGGCTGAGAAAAAAAAGGAGAAGCCGGTTGCATCATCGGATGACCAGAAGGAACAACAACGGAAAAAACGTCCTCGAAAGAGGATGGCGGTCTCGGAGCGATCCGGTGACGGAAGGGGGAGAACAGATGGCAAAACTGACAGAAGACCAAGTAGAGTCAGTAAGGAAGAGCCATCCGATAAGGAAATCCAGGATCAAATCAAGGCGACGCTGGCCAAACTAAGCGGCGGCAAAAGAAGCGGGGTAAGCCGGTCGAAGTACAAGAAAGATAAAAGATCTGCCGTTGCCAGTGCGACTGAAGAAAAGCTTCAGCAAGAGCAGGAAAAGGCCAAAGTCCTGAAGGTCACCGAATTCATTTCGGTCCATGATCTGGCCTCGTTAATTGACGTCACAGTAAATGATGTCATATCCACTTGTATGGAGTTGGGACTGTTTGTATCGATCAACCAAAGACTGGATGCAGAGACCATTACCGTAATTGCCGATGAATTCGGATACGAAGTTGAGTTCACAAGCAGCGAGGAGGAAGTTTCGGACGATGACTTGGTTGATCCGGAGGAGGATGTTACCGAACGAGCGCCCATTGTCACTATCATGGGTCATGTTGACCACGGCAAGACCTCCCTTTTGGATTTTATCCGGCATTCCAAGGTAACAGAAGGAGAAGCAGGCGGAATCACTCAGCACATAGGGGCGTACGACGTGACCACCAAAGGTGGCAAGCGAATTGCATTCCTGGATACTCCTGGGCACGAAGCTTTTACCGCCATGCGGGCTCGCGGTGCAAAGGTTACCGATATTGTGATCATAGTAATCGCCGCGGATGATAGCGTGATGCCTCAAACAAAGGAGGCTATCAATCATGCGCAAGTCGCCGGAGTGCCGATTGTGATAGCCATCAACAAGATTGACCGGCCTAATTCCAACCCTGAAAAGATCAAAGAAGAGCTTTCTGGAATTAACATTCTTGTCGAGGACTGGGGTGGAAAGTATCAGTGCCAACAGGTGTCCGCCAAAACCGGTGAAGGAGTAGAGGAACTGTTGGAAAAGGTCCTCTTAGAGGCCGAACTGTTGGATCTAAAGGCCAACGCTAACAAGGCGGCCATGGGCACAGTGATTGAAGCCTCCCTGGATAAAGGAAGGGGATATGTAACAACCGTACTGGTCCAGGCCGGAACGTTAAGAATCGGTGATGTCATCATGTCCGGCTCTCATTTTGGCCGGGTCAAGGCGATGTTCGACCATCGAGGTAAGAAATTGTCCGAAACGGGCCCATCCACGCCGGTGGTGATTCTTGGGCTGGACGGGGCTCCTCAAGCTGGTGAGAAACTTAGTGTAATGACCTCCGAAAGGGAAGCACGCGAACAGGCCACCAAGAGGGAGCAAATTCAGCGCGAACAGGACATACGAACCAGAAAGCACATTACTCTGGATGAGATTGGACGACGATTGGCCATAGGCTCATTTAAGGAACTTAATGTAATTGTCAAGGGCGATGTGGACGGGTCGGTCGAAGCTCTGTCCGATTCACTTCTTAAACTTTCCACAGAGGAGATCATCGTATCCATTATACAGAAAGGAGTAGGCCAAATATCAGAATCTGATGTGCTATTTGCATCCGCATCGGATGCGGTAATTGTCGGGTTCCAGGTCCGACCCTCAGCGGGTGCTAAAAAGGTAGCCGAGCAGGAGGAAATCGAGATTCGGCTGTATTCGGTAATTTATGATGCCATTAATGATGTAAAAGATGCAATGGAAGGAATGCTGACGCCTACCGAGCAGGAGGTCATCACCGGCAACGTCGAAGTCAGGGACGTCTTCAAAATATCCAAAACGGGAACGGTTGCTGGTTGCATGGTTACAGATGGCACTATTAAAAGGGCAAACCAGATTAGATTAATCCGGGATGGAATTGTGGTCTATTCTGGCGACCTAAATCAATTAAAGCGGTTCAAGGATGATGTCCAGGAAGTTAAGGCCGGTTACGAATGCGGTATCAGCATCAAGAATTTTAATGATATTAAGGTTGGCGATGTTATAGAGGCCTACGAAATCCAGGAAATCAAGCGAACCCTTTGATCCCCTTAGCCAGCAAGAATGAATTCGCTTCGGCTGCTCATTCAAATCCTGATTATTTATGCCATGCTCAGCACTTTACTTGGAATGATAAGACCATGGTGGGTGCTATGGTGGATGGATTCCCAATACCGGCTGAAGGTGCTTTATGTCTATTTCTTTCCGGGTGCGTTGTTGATTATGGGGTATCTTTTACTCTTTTGATCATCCCGTCTTGAGCTCCAGAGTCTTTTCCAGGTAGTTTATCTTATCCATTTCTTCCTGGCTAACCCCGCTGGAGGCTTCCGCGAACAAGTAGAGCGTTTCGGCCACAAATTTTTTCGCGTGTTCATTAGCTGCCAGGTAGGTTTTCAGAGCATTAAGAAACTTTTCCTCCCAATCTTGGAGATTTTTTATGAGGTACTTGAATTCGCCTCGATAAAGCAGAGTAAGGTTTTCAGCCGCTTCTTCGCTGTCACCTTCCTTATAGGAATGGCCCAGTCCGCTCGCCAATTTCTTGCAGTATAGCCACTCCTCCCTGTCCACGATGCCGTCGCTGGCAGCCACCAAAAGAGTTGGGAAAAAAGCAACGAATGAGGCAAACTGCTGCTCACTCATCTCAATGTAGCGCTCAACCGTGTACTCCTCGTATAGCGGTCTTATGTGTTCTAATCCGTTCGACATCCGTCGCCCAATATAGCCATTTTATCAGATTTCTATGATCATCCGGTACTGTTCATAGAGGCTATATATCTCCCGTACATAGTTGAAAGGCTCTGCACCTCTGCAATATCCATGTTTTACCACGGGATCCCTAAAATATTCTGATCGGGACTTTTGAAGAAGGAAGTAGGCAACGTTATCGTCCCATACCATCGGATTTCGACTATACTTCTCAGCAAGATTCTGGGCGTCCAACACGTGCCCCTGACCTACATTATACGATCCCAATATGAACTTGTGTCGCTCCACGGAGTCCGGAACTTTGTTGGACCAAAAGTTTTCCAACCATTGAATATGTTTGGTCCCACCCATAATGTTCTGGGCCGGATCGAGAAAATTCTCTACACCATACGCTTTGCCGGTCCGCGGCATCAACTGCATTAATCCGCTGGCGCCAACCCACGACTTAGCTTCTGGGTCAAATTTAGATTCTCTGAAGATAAGGGCTGCCAAAAGTCTCCAATCCCAATCCAGGGAATCAGCGGCCTGCTTAATTAGGTCATCGTAAGCCGACAAAGCCCCTCCATCCACCGCAACCAAGCCGCTTGAAACTCTTTTCAGGTAATTCTTAGAGTTTCGGTAGTATTTATCATAGATGACATTGTAGTCTACGGGATCAATTTCAAAGTTAGGTTCCGGATCCGAACTTCAGCAAGTGGGTGTGTCTCCTGACAGGACAAAACCAGCTCCGCCAGGAGTACCAAGAGAATCGTTGGCAACCTCATAGGCTAGGTTAAAACAAGGATTATGAACTGATCAAAGTGACAATATTTCCACTTAATCTTAGTAGTTCTATTTCGGCAGATTTGGTTGAAAACTGCGCATCCAGAAGTCTGGACTCAGCATCCACAGCGTTTCGCTGGGCCTCGCGAAGTTCCAAGGCGCTGCTTACCCCTAACTGATAACGATCAAAAGTGATGCTCTCATTTTCTTTTGCCACCTCTAAATTTTGAAGCTCCAGATCTACCAATACCACGCTCTTGGAGTACCGGTTGATGGTCTTTTGAAGATCTGCTTGAATGGAAAGCCTAAGTTCCTCAATTGTAACCTGGCTTATCTCCTCAGATATCCTGGCATTTTGTACTTCCCTCCTACGATTCGAGCCATCAAATAACAGCCAATTGGCTCCAACTGCATAGTTAACTCCATCAATTTGGGCCGCTCGGAGCTGGCCGGCCTCGTTGGCCGAATTAGAATAGTTGTAGGCAACTTCAAAGTTGAGCAAAGGATACTTCCTGGACTGCAGTTCCCGGGTTTCGTAATAGGCTATTGAGGCCTTCTTCATCGCCAGAAGTAAATCCGGGTTGGTGCTTTCGTAGGATTGGATGAGCTGATTGTAGTCGAGTTGGTTGTTTATGGTGATTTGAGGTTGGACCAGAAATTCCTCGTCAACCGGCACTCCCATCAGGAAATTCAAATCCACTTTGGCATTCTTTAAAATCTCCTCCTGAACCAGCAATGCCGTTTTGTCGGCATTGTAATCGACCTGGGCAGCCAGAAAATCCAATTTCGATGATTTGCCAACTTCATACCGGGACTGAGCAAACCTTTTGCGCTCCTCAGAAATCGCTAGATTATCTTCCAGGACCTTTAATCGAGCCTGTTCTAAAACAATGCGATAAAAAGCCTCGCTTATTAAGGCCATGGTATTTTCCAGGTTTATCCGGGTACTAATGGCGCCGGCATCACGGACCTCTCCCAGTCGATTATATGAATGAAACATCTCCCCACCATCAAAGAATATCCAATTCAAACCCAGGGAAGAATTTAATTGGTCTGATTTCGCCCAATTCCTCTGAACCTGAAAGCTTCCACCCGATCCCAATATCTCTAAGTCAACGTTCTGCCTGATGTAATTTTGCCTGGCACTTAGGCTTATCACGGGCATGAATCCGGCATTGCCATACGTGTGGTTATTCGCATCAATTGTCTCGTCGCTACGAGCCAGCTTGATGGAGAAATTCTTTTCAAGCCCAATGCTCACGGCCTCATCCAACGTGAGAGGTTCTTGGGCTTGATTCGAAAATGAAAGCCCATGGCAAATTATCAGTAGTAAGTAAAATCGTTTCATAGTCTTATTTAGAATCTTGCAACTCGTTTCTCGGATCCGCTCAGGTATGAATACACGGCGGGAATTACGTATAAAGTCAGCACGGTGGAAAACATTAACCCCCCGATTACAGCCCAGCCCATGGAAACACGACTTTCCGCCCCAGCCCCTAACGCCAAGGCAATGGGTAAGATCCCTAACATAGTAGAGAGGCTGGTCATGAGAATGGGTCGGAACCTTAATTCAGCGGCGGTTATGATGGCCTCCTTGACGCTTTGGCCACGGGCTTTCTTTTGGTTAGCGAATTCCACTATAAGAATACCATTTTTAGTTACCAGTCCGATCAACATGATTATTCCAATTTGACTGAAAATGTTAAGGGATTGATAAAAATACCAAAGTGTTATAAGGGCTCCAGCAAGGGCTAAGGGTACTGTGAACATGATCACGAATGGATCTCGGAAGCTCTCAAATTGAGCTGATAGAACCAAATAAACCAGGATCAGGGCAAAAACGAAAGCAAAAACCAGGCTTGAAGAACTTTCCTTGTACTCATTCGACATGCCAGCCAGTGCCGTTGTATAACTCTCATCTAAAACCTCGTTTGCAATTCTTTCCATGGCTGCGATTCCGTCCCCCAAGGTCATTCCTGGCGCCGGACTGGCCGAAACGGTGGCGGATCCGAATCTATTGAAGCGATACAACGATGGCGTATTGCTTTCCTCTTTCAGAAATACCACATTGTCCAATTGAATCAATTCACCCGAGCGGTTTCTCACATATAAGGATTGCAGATCCAGGGGATCATTCCTGTTTTCCCGGCTTACCTGCCCGATGACCTGGTACTGTTTGCCGTCCATTATGAAATAGCCAAAGCGCTGACCACTGAATGCCAATTGCAGGGTCTGTGCGATATCCAAGACCGAAACTCCAAGGGCTCTGGCTTTTACCCGATCAATTTCGATATTGATTTCAGGCTTATTAAACTTGAGATCGACGTTAACAAAGTTGAATGTAGGGTCCTGCTGTGCCTTCAGTGTGAAGTCGGACAAAACCCTCTTTAGCTTATCTAGATTGGCAGCTTGTATCACAAATTGTACCGGCAAACCTCTCAGGCGATTTCCGCCGATGGTCTCGGATTCGCTGACAAAAGCCCTGGCTTTGGTATTTTGCTGGACCAGCGGATTTAGAGCCTGAACTATTTCCTACTGGGATCTTTGCCTTTGAGACGCCTCCTTAAGAAAGGAAAACATGAAGGCCGAATTTACCGAGCTGCTGGCTCCAAATCCGGGTGAGGTCACCGTTCCGATGAATACCCTTTCCGGCACTTCGGCCAGAGCAAGTTCAATTAACTCATCGACATAGTGGTCCATATATTCGAAGGTCACCCCTTCGGGGCCGGTGGCAAAAATGCGAAAATGGTTACGATCCTCGCGCGGGGCCAATTCCGAAGGCAGCTGACCATAGATCAGGTAGATCAACCATCCAGAGATTGCAACAATGACAAAAGCTAGCCACCGCACTCTCATAAAAGCCTCCAGTGACTGGTTATACTGGAGACTCAGCCATTGAAAAAATGGTTCGCTCACCCGGTAGATCCATGGTTTTTCCATTCGGCTCTTTAAAAGCTTAGTCGATAACATCGGCGTTAGCGACAGAGCTACAAAGGATGAAATGCAGACCGATCCGGCCACTACCACTCCAAATTCCCGGAAGAGTCTACCTGTAAGCCCTTCAAGAAATATAAGAGGCATAAACACCGCCACCAAGGCCACTGTGGTAGATAAAACAGCGAAAAATATTTCTGTGGTTCCTTTCAGGCCCGCCTCCCTGGGGCTCATACCTTGCTCAATTTTGGAATAGATATTCTCCAGAACAACAATCGTATCATCGACTACCAGTCCAATGGCCAAAACAATACCTAGAAGGGTTAGAACATTAATGGAAAAGCCGGCCAGGTACATAATAAAAAAGGAGCCCACCAGGGAAATCGGAATAGTAAGCACTGGAATGATAGTAGTTCTCCAATCTCTAAGGAAAAAGAAGATAATCAGCACTACCAAAGAAAAGGCAATGATGATCGTTTGCTGAACTTCCAGGATCGAGGCCTTGATGTAATCAGTGTTGTCCCAAACGACCTCTGCGGTGACATCCTGAGGCAAGTCCTTTTTTATGATCTCGAATCTTCGAGTGAACTCCTCAGAAATATCGACGTGGTTTGATCCAGGCTGGGCGACCACAATCGGCATCACCATAGGAATACCGTCCCTTTTTAGAATGGTGCGTTCATTCTCGGGTGCCAACTCGGCGCGACCAATATCCCGGAATCGGACGATGATGTTATTTTCCTCTTTGACGATCAGGTTGTTAAATTCCTCTGGGGTTGTCAGCCTGCCCATCGTTCGCACGGTCAACTCGGTGTTTATTCCTTCCACCCTTCCGGAAGGAAGCTCTACGTTCTCGCTGTTTAGGGCAGTTAGCACATCCAGGGGGGTCAATTGATATGCGGCCAACTTCAAGGGGTCCATCCACAGGCGCATTGAGTACTTTTTCGATCCCCAGACTCTCGATTCAGCCACTCCCGGTATGGTTTGAAGCCGCTCCTTTACCACGTTTTCGGCCAGGGCGGTTAGCTCAAGCAGGGAGCGGTCATCGCTCTTGAGGCTAGTAATTATGATAGGAAATGAGTCGGCGTTGGCTTTGGTGACAATAGGCGGATCGGCATCACGAGGCAGATTGCGCACGGCCCGGGATACGCGGTCTCGGACGTCATTGGCAGCTGCCTCAAGATGCACCCCAAGGTCGAATTCCACCGTGATGGTGCTTCTGCCATCCCGACTTACCGAGGTAAGCGTCTTGATACCCGCTATCCCGTTAATCGACTCTTCCAGCGGTTCGGTGATTTACGATTCTATTATGTCGGCGTTGGCTCCACTATAGTTTGTGGAGACCGTGATTATTGGCGGATCGACGCTGGGATACTCCCGCACTCCAAGGGACCCAAAGCCAACCACCCCAAATATGAGAATCACTAGGGATAATACTATGGCAAGAACGGGTCGATTAATGCTAACTGAAGCTAAACTCATCTCGGGAATTAATTCAGGGTGGAAATGCTTACATCCACCCCCGAGCGTATTTGAAGAATGCCCGACGTAATAACGGTATCATTTGGATGAAGTCCTGAGACGATCTCCAACTCCCGGTCAGTCCGGATACCAATACCAACCTCCATGGACTCGGCTTTGCCTTGCTTGTGAACAAAAACCCGATGTCCACCAAGTTCCGGAATTACAGCCTCGGATGGAACCATAATAGCATTTTCCACCTTGTTGAATACCATTTCAATCCTGGTAAACTGTCCGGGCAGTAACAGATTGTTGGGATTGGCAGCAATGGCCCTAATCATTAAGGTACGAGTGGCCTGATCAATTTGGGGTTCAATAGCAAACACCTTCCCCACTTGCCAGCCATCTATTGCGTCGGTGGAAAAGTTTATGAGGTCTCCCTTACTGACCCGGTTACTATATTTCTCAGGAATTGCAAAATCTACCTTTGCCGGATCAATGCTATAAATTGAGGCGATTCTTTCAGTCGGCGTTACATAACTTCCCCCGCTTACGTGCCGCAGGCCAATAATCCCATCTAAAGGAGCGCGAATTTGTGTTTTGGCCAGCTTGGCTTGGACAAGTTTTAGCTCGGCCTTGATAGTATTTAATTCGGTTAAAGAAATGTCATATTCCTCCTGACTGATGGCCTCTCTCTGCAAAAGTTGTCGTTGTCGGAATTCGCTCTCCTCAAGCAACTTTATATTGTGCTTCCATTTTTCAAGCTCCGCTTGAAGTTCATCATCGTTTATTTTCACCAGAAGTTCGCCGGCTTTTATCTCCGAACCCTCCAAAAAATATATTCCCACGATCTTGCCGGATATCTCACTTTTCAGCTCAAGAGATTCGTTGGCCACAATCGAACCGCTTACCGTGATCTTGTCTTCCAGTACCTTAGGCTTCACGATAACAGCGCTGACCGGTATTTTTTGAACTGAGGGGCCTGAGGCACCAGCTTGAGAAGGGCCTGCCGAGGTAGATGAGCTCAATCTCGGATAAATAACAAGATAGGCCAAAACCAGAGCTATGATTACCAGCAAAACGATTTTGAGATATTTATTCATGAATGCTCAGGCAAATGTCCATAATATACGACAAATTAATACACCATTAGAGAAGGTTCCGCCGGGTTTCAAACCCAAAAATCATGGTCCTGATACACAAATGATCACTATCTTGAAAAACGTAAATAGGCCAAAAAGTTGTTGAATGTTCCACAATTAAATATTCCCCAGATGTTATGAGGTTAGTCTTTCACATCGGGTTGTTCCTAAGTCTTTCAAGCCTCAGCCTGGCACAAACCGGATTGGAGTATTATCTCCCTGCCAATACCCCATATGATCCGGAGATTCCCACGCCCAGAGAGGTTCTTGATCATGAGGTTGGAGAATGGCACGTCAGCCACGACAAGTTGGTGCAGTATATGAGATTGATCGCCTCAAAATCTCCCAGGATAAGTATCGAAGAATACGGGAGGAGCTATGAGAACCGACCCTTGTTGCTTTTGACCATAACCTCCGAAAAGAACCATGCGAGTATTGAAAGTCTCCGGGAGCGCCACCATCAACTAACAGACCCTCAACGGTCCGGTGAACTCTCTTTGAGTGAGTTGCCAGCAGTGGTTTGGTTGGGATATAGTGTTCATGGAAATGAGGCAAGCGGCAGTAACGCATCACTGGCGGTGGTTTACCATCTGGCAGCCGCCCAAGGCGAGCAGATCGAGCAATGGCTCGACAACTTGATTATTCTGGTCGATCCATCCATCAACCCTGATGGCCTGAATCGATTCGCGAGTTGGGTTAACATGCATCGGAGCAAAAATTTAAATGACAGCCCGTTCAATCGTGAACAAAATGAAAATTGGCCAGGAGGCAGGACAAATCACTATTGGTTTGACCTCAATCGTGACTGGTTGCCTTTGCAGCATCCTGAATCTCGGGGCCGTATAGCCCAATTTCATCGGTGGAAGCCCAACGTGCTTACCGATCATCACGAGATGGGATCCAATTCCACCTTCTTTTTCCAACCCGGGGTACCTTCCCGGAACCACCCGCTGACTCCCAACTCCACTTACACATTGACCAAGGAGATTTCAACTTATCACGCCAACGGATTGGATGAAATTGGAGTTCTATATTATACCAAGGAGACCTTTGATGATTTTTATATGGGCAAAGGCTCTACCTACCCAGACCTGAACGGATCCATAGGTATTCTATTCGAACAGGCCAGTGTCAGAGGTCATCTGCGGAAAACTTCTAATGGCTTTCTGGAGTTTCCATACGCGATCAAAAACCATTTCAGGACTTCCTTGAGCACTCTGACAGCTGCTTTTGATTTGAGGGAGAAATTACTTGAACACCAGAGGAATTTCTATCGCACGGCTCGAAATGAGGCTTCTTCAGCTAGCCAAAAGGCCTACGTTTTTGGTTCCAATTCAAGCCCATCCCGAACCACGCAGCTTGCAAGTATTTTGGGACAACATCAGATTCAACTCTATCAATTGGGCAAAGAGGTCTCAATTGACGGCAAAAAGTTTAAACCAGGGGGGAGTTACATTGTCCCAACGGACCAGGCCCAGTTTAGACTTATCCAGGCCATTTTCGAAAAAAGAATTGAATTCTCGGACAGCCTTTTTTACGATGTCTCCGCCTGGACCTTACCTTTGGCATTCGATCTAGATTGGGGCTCAATTTCGGCCCGTTCCTTCTCTGCTGAACTTGTTGGAGAATCTTATTCTTTGGCAAAATCCAATAGCGGTTCCTCCGAATTAGCCCGCAGCGAATATGCTTACCTGCTAAATTGGGTGGACTATTTCGCTCCTAAAATCCTTTATATACTCCAGGATCACGGCCTTCGTTTGAAGGTTGCCACCCGGCCCTTCATCCTGAGCGATGGAAAATCTTTTGGATATGGAACAATCCTTATTCCAGTAAAGAATCAGGTTCAAAGTTCGGATTCAATTTACCGACTAATCCGCGCCATAATGGAAAATACAGGAACCGATTTTTATCCTATTAAAACCGGTTACAACCAACGCGGCGTCGACCTCGGCAGCCCCAGTTTCAAATCCCTGGTTAAGCCTACAATAGCATTGATGGTCGGTAAAGGAGTTAATGCCTACGAAGCTGGAGAGGTATGGCATCTGCTCGACTGGAGAATGGATATTGATTTAACCTTGTTGCCTATCGAGCAAATGGACCAAGCCGATTTGAACGATTTTAACACCTTAATTTTGGTGGATGGCAATTACGGTGAGCTGAGCAGCGCTCAACAAAAAATACGCTCCTGGATTGAAACCGGTGGTTCGCTCATCGCATTCAAAAGAGGAGCTAAATGGTTGTCGGACAATCGTCTAAGTAAGGTGAAATTTAAGAAAGTATCTACCGATTCCACCCTACGGCGACATTATTTTGAAATGGATCGTTATCGGGGCGCCCAGGTTATTGGTGGAAGCATTTTCTCCTGCCAAATAGACGTTTCTCATCCAATAAACTATGGATACAAGAATGAAGATCTTGCAGTATTTCTTAATTCCAAGAACTTCTTTGAACGACCCAGCAATGCCTATTCATTTCCGGTGGTCTACAAAAAAAATCCACTTCTAAGTGGCTACATTTCCAACGAGAATTTGGAATTGATATCAGATTCACCCGTGGTAATTGTTTCCAGGTTTGGGAAAGGCAAAATTTTGTCATTCGCAATTAATCCAAACTTCAGAGCATTCTGGTATGGAACCAACCGGTTATTTCTCAACAGCATTTTCTTCCCTCGGATTATTGACTCTAAATCAGTCAATTAGCGGAAAAATTCTTATACTTGTAAAACCTGTTTGGACAACCTGGTTCAGTTATGATCCAGAAATACTTTCCAAAGGATAAGAACTACCTTCTTAAGGAGGCCCAGGATTCCACCAAACCTTCTTTGATCCCTTATCTTCTTTCGGCGGTGAAAGAGGCTTACTTTCAACAGTTCAATCCATTACGATTAGAGGATCCCATTAGCGTAAAAATCAAGAGAAGCCGAAAACCGAGAGTGGATTACCTGGAGGAATTTTATGAGTTCCTGGCTGCCATTTATCGCTTCAAATTCGGCGAGAACCAATTACAAATCCTGTTCGACGGACGTTCTCACAAGGAAAAGTACAGTGAAGAATGGAGCACCGCATTTCAGAATTGGATCGGTGAGTTTTGCCGGCACCACAATTTTATTACCGGCACGCTGGAGCTGATTTTGGTCTTACCGAGTGATCGAAACATGGAGCTAATGTCCAACCGGATGAAGGCTTTTCTTGCAGATTACTTTGACATCAAGATCTACAAGTATAAAGGCATAATGGACAAGGAGGCCGCCTAATACTTGATTTCAAAATCTCGTAGGCCTTTGGTCCGGTGGACTTCCGTCAATACCTCTACAACCGAGGAGTATTCCGAGCCCCGCCAGCACCATGAAACAAACTTCTTGAGCCCCGCTTCAGGCCCCTCAACCCAAATCTCCACGTTGCCATCCGATTCATTCTTGACCCAGCCGGCAAGTTTTAGCTTCCTAGCTTCTCTAAGGGCATTGGCCCTGAAAAATACCCCTTGAACTCTTCCTTTGATGATCAAATGATACGCATTTAGGCTCTCGCTCATAATTGATCAACACTCACTCCAACCCAAGAAAATGACAAGTTTTGCGATCGATTTCAGCTTATTAAGGGCCATGGAATCCTGCTTCAACAATCAGTTCAAATTAACCAAAAAGTTCTAACTTGTGTTAGTATAGTGAAGGTTCAATGCTCAAAGAAAATCTCCTAAATCCAGGATACGTAACTACAATCGACAATATTGGTGTAGCCGAAAGGGTTAAGAAATTTACTTCAAGGAGCATAAAGAAGGAATCCAAGGTCACCGGATTAAGGATGGTACTAAGTATGATAGACTTAACCACCTTAGAAGGAAAGGACACTCCCGGCAAGGTGCGTCAGCTGTGTCATAAGGCTATGCACCTTCATGACCTTTTCCCCGACCTTCCCACGGTTGCTGCCGTTTGCGTGTACCCCTCGATGGTGGCAATAGCCAAGGAGGCCCTGATGGGGACTAATATTCATGTGGCCTCCGTGGCTACCACATTTCCGAGCGGTCAGTCGCATCTGAAGGTTAAGATCGCGGATACTCAATACGCTATAGATCAAGGGGCCGATGAGGTTGATATGGTCATTTCCAGGGGCGAGTTCTTAAGGGGTAATTACAATTTGGTATTCGACGAAATTGCTGCAGTAAAAGATGTCTGCGCTAAAATTCATCTCAAGGTGATCCTTGAGACCGGTGAGCTGCTGACCTTAGACAATGTCAGGAAGTCCAGCGACCTCGCCATGGCTGCCGGAGCGGATTTCATTAAGACCTCCACTGGCAAGGTTCAGCCCTACGCGACCATGGAAGTGACCCTTGTTATGCTTGAAGCGATTAGAGATTTCTTCTATCAGACTGGCAAAATGATTGGCATGAAGCCTGCAGGAGGTATATCCACGGCCAAGCAGTCTTTACAATACCTAGTAATGGTCAAGGAAACCTTGGGTAATTCCTGGCTAAGCCCAGAATATTTCAGAATCGGAGCCAGCCGTTTGGCCAATGATGTGCTGATGCAAATAATGAAGCAAGAAACCGGCAATTACCAATCCTTGGACTATTTTTCCAAAGACTAACCATGGCCAAAAGCAGTAAAAATTTGGATTTCGACACGGATTGGAGTTATTCAGCCGCTCCTGAAGGGGCTGATCACATCCGGTTGAAAGAGCAATATGGCCACTTCATAAATGGCAAATTCTCCAGACCAGTAAAGGGCAAATACTTGACTTCGGTTAATCCAGCTAATCTGGAAAAAATAGCTCAAGTCGCCAGTGGGACCCTTGAGGATGTAGATCTGGCTGTTAAAGCCGCGCGGCGTGCTTACAAGAAGATATGGTCCATAATGCAGCCTAAGGAGCGGGCCAAATACATTTATCGAATAGCCCGAATGATACAGGAAAAGGCCCGGGAATTTTCGGTGATCGAATCATTGGACGGGGGCAAGCCGATTAAGGAATCCAGGGACATCGACATGCCTTTGGCGTCGGCCCATTTTTTCTATTATGCTGGATGGGCGGACAAGCTGGAATACGCTTTCCCAGGCAGGAACGCCCAGCCACTAGGAGTCGCCGGTCAAATAATACCCTGGAACTTCCCGTTGCTGATGGCTGCCTGGAAAATAGCTCCGGCTTTGGCTACTGGCAATACGGTTGTGCTAAAGCCAGCCGAAACTACACCACTCACCGCCTTGAAGCTCGCAGAAGTTATCCAGGAATCGGGACTACCTGAAGGAGTTGTCAATATCGTCACAGGAGCCGGTTCGACCGGTGCCAGTCTGGTCAGCCATCCCAATGTGGACAAGATTGCTTTTACCGGGTCGACAGGAGTAGGTCGGACGATTATGAGAGCGGTTGCAGGGAGTGGCAAAAAGTATACTCTCGAATTAGGCGGCAAGGCAGCCAATATAATTTTTGAAGACGCGCCGTTAGACCAGGCCATAGAAGGAATAATCAACGGCATATTCTTCAATCAGGGGCATGTTTGCTGCGCCGGATCTAGACTGTTTGTTCAGGAAGCCGTTTACGAAAACGTTATCCGGAGGTTAAAGGACCGAATGGAGACCCTGATAGTCGGTGATCCTCTGGATAAGAATACGGATATCGGAGCCATTAACAGCAAGTCACAGCTACAGAAAATAAAGGAATATCTTGCATTCGGAGTTAAGGAAGGAGCCGAAATGTACCAAACCACAACTACCCTCCCATCAAAGGGCTACTTTTGCCGTCCTACCCTTTTCCTGAACTGCTCCCAATCCCATCGAGTGGTTCGGGAGGAAATATTCGGACCTGTACTGGCCGTCCAGACGTTTCGAACGGCAGAAGAGGCCATCGAGAAGGCCAACAATACTCCGTTTGGACTCTCAGGCGGGGTATGGACTGATAAAGGCTCCAAAATATTCAAGGTGTCCAGCAGTTTACGCTCCGGAGTGGTTTGGGCCAATACCTACAACAAGTTTGACCCAACCTCCCCCTTTGGCGGATACAAGGAAAGTGGCATGGGCCGAGAGGGGGGGTTACATGGATTGCTACCCTACATTAATCTGAATTGAGATGGCCAAATCCTTTACTACCAAATCGGCGGCTAACAAGAAGCAAACCGATGGACTGCCGGAGAACGGATCCCAACTTCCGCGACTACAAGTATTGAAGACCTATAAGATCTTTATTGGAGGCAAATTCCCGAGATCGGAATCAGGCCGATACTATCAGGTGAATGATCGCAAGGGAAACCCGATGGCTAATGTTTGTCGCTCTTCCCGTAAGGATTTTCGAAATGCCGTGGTTGCTTCAAGGAATGCGTTTGAATCATGGGCCGGTAAGAGCGCGTATAACCGGGGACAAGTTATCTATAGAATTGGCGAATTACTGGAAGGTAGAAAGGCCCAGTTCATAGAAGAGTTGGTTATGCAAGGCAGCCGTCGCTACAAAGCCCAGACAGAGGTCAACCTGTCGATTGATCGTTTAATTTATTACGCGGGTTGGGCCGACAAGTATCAACAGGTATTCAGTAGCGTCAACCCGGTTAGTTCTTCCCACTTTAGCTTCTCCTTGTGCGAGCCTACCGGCGTGGTGGCAATTATCTCGTCAAGCAAACACTCATTGTTGGGCCTGATTTCAACCGTTATTCCCGCGGTTCTGGGTGGCAATACCTGCGTGGCGCTGGCCTCAGCACAACAGCCCCTTTGTTCAATTTCCTGGTCTGAAGTCGTGGCCACTTCAGATGTTCCGGCTGGTGTTATAAACATTCTTACCGGTTACCCCGAAGAACTGGCATCCCATTTCGCCTCACATATGGATGTGAACGCCGTAATGTACTGCGGCGATAGCTCCGAAATAGCTCAAAGTATCGAGGAAAATGCGGTATCCAACCTGAAAAGGGTTTCCATTTGGGGTTCCCACAAATGGGATGCTGACGAGTCTCAGAATCCCTACCAGATTCTGAAAAGCCAAGAGATCAAAACCACCTGGCATCCGATCGGATTCTAGCTGGCCGCGGTCCAGCCGCTCTGGTCGGTCGTACCGATATAGGATGAATTGGGAAATTCATATCCCGGCATTGCATTCGCGAAGCTCCTGCGGAGCAAGACGCAAGGCCCGGTGACTAAACGACTACAGCTTGGGGTGCGTTTCCTAACGCGATACGATACGCACAATAGAAGACATGCATATCGATATATGAATCTTGGGTTAAAGGAAGCAATCCCAATTCTAAGCCTTTCCGTCCTCGATCTGCAATTTCCAATAGCCTATAGCGATCTACCACCGTGCGGATAAAAGAATACTTGGACAGCGTTGACTTTCCAGGTTTGAAAATGGCACATAACTATCTGAATAACAGACCTATACATTGTTATTAATCAAGATCACTTGACGAAATCTTTGGTATTCAATTTACCCAAACCGGTTGAAATACGATTATCGATATATTAACAAAAAAATAGTAATATGTGTTTCAATATTACTCCTTGGCCTGTTTTACTTGAATGCAATAATAAAGTTGATATGTTATCCTTATTTAGACTCTTATTATAAACACTTTTTCATTGGCAACCCAAAAGGAATCCTTATGAAACATAAACTACTAGAACTGGTTCTGCTACTGTCGGCCTTCCTGCTGGGAACGACCGATGTAATGGCCCAAGGGTCAACCACTTCCAGTATGAATGGAAGGGTATTGGACCAAAACGGCCAGGCTGTTCCAGGAGCTACCGTAATTGCCGTCCATGAACCTACCGGTTCGCAGTTTGGCAATGTGACCGACCCCAATGGAAATTACCGACTCAACAATATGAATGTGGGTGGACCCTACACTATCTCCATTTCATTTGTAGGGTACGAAACATTCCGGGAAGGAGGAGTATTCCTGGATCTTGGACAAACATTTCGGCTAAATGCGAGTTTGACTGACCAGGTGACAGAATTGGAGGAAATTCTAATTATGGCCAATCGTGGGGACATCTTTGATGGAAACCGGACCGGTTCTGAAACGATCATTGACGAAAGGGCCATAATGAATGCCCCGACGGTAGACCGTAACTTACAGGATTTTACGAGGCTGACACCCCAGGCTAATGGTAACATTGGAATCGCCGGAGCAATTTCTTTCGGGGGTTTGAACAACCGCTACAATTCCATATATATTGATGGTGCCGCAAACAATGACCTTTTTGGTCTTGCTGATTCAGGTACCAATGGCGGTCAAACTGGGATTTCTCCCATAAGCATTGATGCCCTGGAGCAGTTTCAGGTAGTATTGGCTCCCTATGATGTTAGGATGGGAGGATTTGCCGGGGGTGGCATTAATGTTGTAACCCGTAGCGGATCCAATAAATTTGCGGGATCGGCCTATTATTTGGTAAATAACGAAAAATTTACCGGCAAAACGCCTTCGCATGAGGGGGGGGTTATCCGGGAAAAGCTGGCTGAATTTTCGAATAAAACCTATGGGTTCCGGTTAGGAGGTCCAATCATTAAGAACAAACTCTTTTTCTTTGTGAATGCAGAGATCCAGCGGGATGAGACGCCCCAGCCATTTGATGCGGACAGTTGGGAAGGGGCTTCAGGATCCGGGGATAGTGTAGTCCAGGTTCTTAATTCTATCTCTGGAAAATTGAGAAACGATTATGGGTATGAGCCGGGAGATTTTTTGAATACAACCAATACCATAGACGGAGAGAAATTCCTGACGCGGTTGGACTGGAATATTAATCAGAACCATAAGTTAATGCTTCGGTACCATTACACCAAGGCGGAACAGACCGGTCCACCCCGACCTTCTTCCAGAACCGTAGCCTCTCAGAATTCCAACCAATTCTTTCCTTCCACCACCAATTCAGCCTCAGTCGAATGGAAGGCGAACTTTGGGAATACCGCTTCGAGCAACGTTATCTTTGGAGTGACCACAGTACGGGACGACCGCGATGTGACTGGTCAGCCTTTCCCCCGTCTTACAATTCGCGATGGGGATGGGACCATTACCACTGGGGCCGAGCCCTTTTCATTTGCAAATATTGTCAACCAGGATGTATATACTCTTACCGCCAACTACAATTTGTACAAAGGGCGCCACACCTTAACTTTTGGTACCCATAATGAGGTATTCAGCATCTTCAACTTATTCCTGCCTCTCCATGTGCCTGAATATACTTTCAATAGCGTGGATAAATTCGTGGCTGGAGATACCATCACTGGAGTTCCTGAAGCCATTCTTTATCTCCACGGACACGCTTTTCCTGATCCCAACACCGGAATCGTACCCATTGGGGACAATGCCGAATCTGTGGCTGCTGATTTCAGCACAGTTCAACTGGGATTCTATGTTCAGGATGAATTCCAGGTCAATGATAGATTGAAATTGACCGGTGGTTTGAGGATCGATATACCGACATTCCTTGATGATGGGTTTAACAAAGTTGCCGAAGATGATAATATAGGATTTAATGATGAAAGTAATCCGAATTCCACTATCAATCTCCTGAAAAATGCGGGATATGATCTGGAAGGTGCCAAAGCCGGACAGTTGCCGGATGCACAAATTCATTGGAGTCCACGAATTGGATTTAACTACGACATTAAAGGCGACAAGACTTCTCAACTAAGAGGAGGTTTAGGAATATTCACCAGTCGTATCCCTTACGTATGGCCGGGCGGCGTTTACCTAAGAAACGGATTAAAAAGTGGGTTCCTGGCAGATTTCCAGGGCCTTGATTTTTCAACGAGTCCACCAACACCCTGTTGTGGAGCTTTAGGTCCTGGAGCCGGCGGAGTTCCCTTTAACCCCGATCTGAATTCCCAACCCATAAACTCGACCCGTCCTGTGGGTGATGTGGACCTTTTCTCCAAGGATTTTAAATTTCCTCAGATCTTCCGGGCCAGTATTGGAATTGACCAGCAGTTACCCTGGTGGGGATTGATCGGTACCCTTGACTTCCAGTATTCGGCCAAGGTGAATGATGTGATCTACACTGGAGTCAACAAACCAAAAGACCCGATCGGAAACCTGAGCGGGGGTCCGGATAACCGGCCCATATACCAGAATGTCGATACCTTAAAGTTTGTAGACCCAACTTACAACTACATTACCCTGGCTACTAACACCAACGAAGGTCGGGCCATTAATCTGACTTTACAGCTTACCAAACCCTTTGACAATGGATTCACCTCAAACCTTGGCTATTCCTCCACCAGTTCCAATTCCATATACGACAATACCGTGTTTATCAATTCTTCCCAGTGGCAGGAACTTCATAGCGTGAACGGACGAAACTGGGTGAGCCAACCGGGTAATGGTAACTACGTCGATGTTGATAAAATCCAGAATTCCCAGTTCAACACACTATCCAGGATCACTTGGTACCTATCTTACCGGAAAGAATATGCGGGCATGCTTGCCAGTACCATAGCTCTATTCTACAACGGGCAGCAAGGTATACCTTTCTCCTATGTCTATAACGATGGAGATGGTGGATTGACTAATGACGATACTGGCCTGGATGAGGCACGGAATCTGATCTATGTTCCAGCCACGCAAAGTGACATCAATTTAGTGGATATTCCAATAGTTGACGACATGGGCAATCAAATTAGCGCAATAACCCCGGCTGAGCAATGGGGTGATTTAGATGCTTTTATTAAGGGCGACGATTACCTCAGTGAAAACCGGGGCGGATATGCGGAAAGGAATGGTCCCCGGATGCCCTGGGAACATATCATTGACCTGAAGTTCGCCCAGGAGATCTTCCTGGGGGCGGGGAATAGTAGGCACACTTTGGCCCTCACGTTTGATATTTTCAACTTCACGAATATGCTTGGAAATATTTTTGATCAGGACTGGGGCAAACGATACTTTATCGCTGACAACCAGAATTTCCAGTTGATAAGTCTAGATGGCTTTGAAAGCGATGGTACTTCACCACGTTTTACTTTCCAAGACCCGGGTGAGCCCTGGGACGCGCTTCAATCAGGGACCAACAGTTCCCGCTGGAGCATGCGGATGGGGGTGAGATACACATTCTAGATCAAGTAATACCGGCTTAAGAAAAGAGGCTTTTGGAAGCCTCTTTTCTTATTATCTTAACCAAGCCAATTAGCCGATGCGAACACTACTGCACTCTCTCCTCCTAATGCCCATAATTGGATGTCAACCGTTTGAAGAACCGAAAGATTACCCTGGCACCGCTGAAGAATACCTGACCCAAAGAAATGAGCTCCTGAACCAGGACAGTCTCCTGGCTTTTGACTCCCAGGTCCAATTAACCGTCCGGGAGAGGGCTCTGGATCAAAAGTTCCAGAACCTCCGGGATGGAATGATTAAAGAATACCTGGCCCAGAACTTCTTTCCTCCGTCAAACAGCTTTTATCTCTCCAAATCCCATATCGAGCAAACCAAACTGTTTAATTTCTTCAAGTTAATGCCCAAAGGTGGGATCCTGCATCTGCACAGTTCAGCTTTGGGTGACGCGCGATGGATTGTTAATCGGTCGATGAAGGAACCAAACTGCTATGTCTACTGGTTTAACGATAACGACCAGTACATCAAAGGGGAGATCAAATTCTTCAATCCTGATGGGGTCCCGCCAGGATTCCAATCCGCTCAATTGCTCAATAGCCGAAATCCTGAATTCTACGATGAGCTAATTGATTTGCTGACATTTGACCACGAAATTGCCCGTGATTCAGTTGACATTTGGAGCGAGTTTGAAAAAATCTTTCAAAGGCTGCATGGATTTACTCATTTCCGGTCCGTTTACAAGGATTACCACCGGGCGGCGTTCGACTCGTTGTGGGTAGACGGAGTGCATCACGTTGAAATTCGGTCCCTGCTGAACGGTGGGCTATATGATCTTGTTCATTCCAGAGATTACTACGACTCAGATTCTATGGTAAACTATCTTCAAGAAGTTAAGGCTGATATGCAAAGAGATCATCCCGAGTTTACTTTGAAGCTGGTCTACACTTCTTTAAGGTTTCGATCCGAGAAGAAAATTAAGGAGCAGATCATCAATGCATTCGAACTTCGAAAACGCCATCCGGATCTTGTGGTAGGCTTTGACCTGGTGGCTAAAGAGGATGATGGTCATACCACCCTGTTCTTTCTGAACAACTGGCTGGAGCTTGACTCCCTGGAACAGTCCTATGGGATTGATCTTCCTTTGTACCTTCACGATGGGGAGACGGATTGGTATAGTATTAAGAATTTATATGATGCGGTGTTGCTCCGAAGCAAACGGATTGGCCATGGATTTAACCTTAATCATTTTCCAGGCCTACAGGAGCTTGTTAAAGAACGGGATATTTGTATTGAAGTAAGCCCGCTCAGCAACCAGATCCTGGGTTATGTCTCGGATCTGAGAGTCCATCCTGGCTCTTATATGCTAAGACGCGGAATCCAGGTTGCCATCAGCTCAGATGATCCGGGAATTTTCGGCTACAATGGACTTTCTTACGATTTTTGGTCCATAGCTTTGGCCTGGGAATTAGATCTGCAAGCGATTAAGAAGCTGGCGCTGAATTCGCTGGAATATAGCAGCCTGAATCATGAAGAAAAGAAAAAGGCGCTTAAGCATTGGAATCTGCAATGGGATAAATTTGTAAGGGAGGCCAGTGAGTTGCTTTAGCAAATGAATTGAGTTGCTTTAGCGATGAATAATGTATAAAGTACGAAGTACCTAGTAGTAAATTTCCAGTCCCGAGTTGTATGTCACGGTTACAAATAAACGAATCAGAATGGTAATGATATCATCCTGGATTATAACTTCCTCCGAAAACAGTTTGGAGAGGTTGCACCCTATCGTCAATCCCATGAAAAACAGCATGATCTTCTTTCTGCTAGCTCCCTACCTCCTATGCTCCTGCCAAAATCAACCGAAAGAAGGGCAGCCTGATGCAGAAACCAAGATTGAGGTGAAAGTAGTGGTGGTGGCCATGTTCGAATCGGGTCTGGACACGGGCGACCGGCCCGGGGAGTTTCAGAACTGGGTGGAGAGGCTACCGCTTGAAGAGGTTGTAGCCTTTCCCCACGGATACCGTGACCTTAGATGGAATAAAGAGCTGGGCGTTTTGGGCTTGGTAACCGGAATAGGCACCGCTAAATCAGCGGCCTCCGTGATGGCCCTGGGATTGGATCGACGATTTGATCTGTCAAGGGCCTACTGGATCATCGCCGGTATTAGCGGCATAGATCCCGAAGATGCACCCCCAGGGTCTGCGGCCTGGGCCGAATGGGTGATTGACGGTGATTTATCCCATCAGATCGACGCCCGTGAAATCGAGGACGGATGGCCAACCGGGTACATACCGTTGCGCCTAAAGGAACCTTACCAACAGCCGGTGCCTGAGGATAACGAGGGTGCGGCCTACCATCTAAATCCAGATCTGGTGGATTGGGCCTACAACTTCACCAAGGATATTGAGCTGCAGGATAATCCTCAGATTCAAGAGGTCAGAAATCTATACACGGACCATCCTTCGGCCCAAACCAAGCCTCGGGTACTCAAGGGAGATCACCTGGCGGCCATGACCTATTGGCATGGGAAGCTGCTAAACCAGTGGGCCAATGATTGGGTATCTTATTGGAGCCAGGGAAAAGGTAATTTCGTCACCTCAGCTATGGAGGACACCGGCACTTTGCAGTCCCTGACCTTTCTTGCCAAATCCGGCCGGGTGGATCTCGACCGTGTATTGGTATTAAGGTCGGGGAGCAATTTTACCATGCAGTATCCTGGGGTAACGGCAGGCCAAAGCCTCGCCAGAGAGAAGTTGGGCAAAGGTTATACCGCCTATCTTCCTGCCCTCGACGCGGCTTACCGGGCAGGGAGCGCAGTGGTCAGGGAGTTGGTGGCGAATTGGGAGGAATATCAGGATAGTACGCCGCAGTGATAGCTTCTGAATTAATTCCGAAGCCTATCTTAGGACGATGATCAAGAAATTCCTCCAACCAACTGCAGACCCCCGGGAAAAGAGCGTAGAATAAGCGCCTCCCAGGGCAGCGACCCGGGGTCTCATGTTTAAGGGGATTTCTTTGCAGTGTGTCCCTGCTCTCCTGAATCTTCTGGAGGCCGGGAATAATTCACCAAAATGATCAAAAAATTCTTCAAATTCGACGAGCACCAGACCACGTACCGCACCGAGGTCCTAGCCGGTGTAACGACCTTCCTAACCATGGCCTATATACTTTTTGTAAATCCGGTCATTCTGGCTGAAACGGGCATGGACAAAAAAGCCCTGGTTGTGGCTACCTGTTTGATATCGTCAGTGTCAACCCTGATGATGGCCTTGTTCCCACGGGTACCGATTGCACTGGCACCCGGAATGGGGCTGAACGCCTTCTTCACTTATTCCCTGGTGGTCGGCCATGGTATACCTTGGCAGGCCGCTCTGGGAACCGTGTTTTGGGCGGGATTGATATTCCTGATATTGAGCCTGGTCGGGGCCCGGAAAAGAATTGTTGAATCTATACCTCCCAGTATGGTAAGTGCTATTCCAGCAGGTATAGGCCTGTTCCTGTTGTTCATTGGCTTTCAGAATCTGGGACTGATCCAGGCTCACCCCAATACGCTGGTCAGCTTTAGAGGCTTTACCACCGAATCATTAGTTGGGGTGGTCGGCTTGTTCCTGATCGTATTCCTGATGGGCCAGAAAGTGAAAGGCGCTATCCTGATTGGGATCCTGTTTTCTACTCTGGCAAGCGCAATGCTGGGCCTCATACAGTGGCCCGACCAATGGATAACCATGGATATTGACATCACGCCGGTGGCCTTTCAGCTTGATCTGACTTCGGCCCTGAAACTCTCATTAATTGGCCCCATCTTCGCACTGCTTTATGTCGACATGTTCGACACCCTGGGTACATTGCTGGCTTGTTCCCATGAAGCTCGATTGGTAAATAAGGAGGGAACGATCCACAGCTTGGGCAAGATGCTTAACGTTGACGCGGTAGCCACTATGCTCAGCGGCATTCTTGGCACATCACCAACGACGAGTTACGTCGAATCGGCCGCGGGCATTGCTGAGGGGGGACGAACTGGTTTTACCTCGGTAGTAACGGGTCTATTATTTTTGTCGGCCCTGGTTATTACCCCGATCATTACCGTGGTGCCGGTTTATGCTACGGCCCCCGCATTGATCATGGTTGGGGTAATCATGCTTAAACAAATAAGGAATGTCGATTTCTCCAGTTACGAGGATTCAGTACCGGCGATACTCACTGCGGCCCTAATGCCCCTGACCTTCTCCATATCAGTTGGTATGGCTTTCGGATTCATTTCCTGGGGTCTGATCAAAATATTTTTGGGTAAATTTAGAGCCATTAATTGGGTGGTATTGTTGGTGATTCTTCTGTCGCTCCTTAGTCTGATCAAATAAACCCATGACAGAAAAACTGGAAATGACCCGAGCTCGTGCATCGCGTCTGGCTATTGAAAGGCTCTACATTGGGATGCGACATTTATTCAACCGTGGGTACTATAAACCCAGGGGAGAATCTGGGAAGGCCATTGCCGATGCGCTTCTAACATTAAGTCCAGAGATATACGGCTCTCTTGAAGATCAGAGCAAGGTTGATCTTGCCGGCCTCACCTACGTGGTGGATCGGCTCCCTAAGGGGATTACCGAATGTCGGAATATTAAATTCATTTCGGAAGAGGGCTATTACGCCTCAAATTTTGAGCCGCTGATTCCATTCAAGCGAGCAAGTAATTGTTACCGGATCGATAACGAACAAATCCTTATTGAAGTAACCCGGGGTAAGAGTGAAATCTATGACTACCTCACCCACCTGACTTATTTATTTCTGGAAGCCAAGAAAATCCGTGGTTACGCCTTCAATTCCAGGGGGGAACCCACCAAAGACTGGCTAAAGCTGGAATCGGTAATTAAAGCGGAAAAGCCTCTAGGTGATGATGAAAAGGAGATCGCCTTTTCCTACTTGAGTGCTTTGTTAGGTAGCACATTCGAAGAAACCAGAGTGGCTCACAACCGACTGAAATCTCATAGCCACTTCAATACCGGTTTATTCAAGATAGTTTATTGGCTGGGCAAATTAGACCACGATGAAGAGTTCAGTAAGAGGGATCGTGAGGTCAGCTTCTCTCCGACCTTGCGGCAAAGGGTCGGTCAGCATATTTACGGGGAAAAGTGGAGTAACAACATCAAACTTTGTTTGCTTAAGAATAAGTTGACCGACCGGCCAGTACACCTGATTAGCGCCAACTTGCATAGCGTAATGAATTTCCTGTTTGCATTGCCTGCTTTAAAAGGTAAGATCAACGGTGCCTCGCTGCTAGATGCTGCCAAAGAACTAGCCAGGGACAAGAGCGCGGACTTGAGGACAGCAGTAGAAAAACACGCACTCAGCAGGGGCATGATCCTTTTGAAAGATCAATCAGGAACCAACATTTCAGTCCAGATCTTTGACCTATCCAAGATCGACCTAGCCAAACTGCCGAAAGAGCTCGAATTAGACAAGGCTTATATCAAGTCAGAAAAGCCAGTCATAATTCTAATGGACTACGCTTTTGGTGAGCAAGCCTACGAGACTATGGACGAATTGCTTAAGCCACTAAGGACGGAGCGGGACACTTATCGGATGAATTTGGTTTCAATCTCGATTATGGGAAAAGCCGGTATTCTTGCGGGCAGCAAAGGCGACATAATGATACCCACCTCCCATGTTTTTGAAGGTACTGCCGATAACTATCCGCTGAACAATGATCTCACCAAAGAAGACTTTGAAGGCCGCGGTTTAAAAGTCTTCAAAGGACCTATGATCACAGTGCTTGGAACATCCCTTCAAAACCAGGACGTCTTGTCCTACTTCAAGGATTCTTCGTGGGCAGCAGTTGGCCTCGAAATGGAGGGCGCCCATTATCAAAAAGCAATTCAATCACAAGCCATGATTAGAGGCAATATCAGGGACACTGTAAAATTAAGGTATGCCTATTATGCTTCAGACAATCCCCTCAAAAGTGGGAGCACCCTAGCCGCGGGTCCTTTGGGTCGGACCGGCATAAAGCCGACCTACCTAATTACCAAATGCATTCTAAACCGCATCATGACCTCTTCAACTGATTAGTTCGGGGCCATCTTTTGTTACACGTGCTTTGATGATCGACCCCGCAAGTGCGTCTTCCTCGGCTATGACAAAGGTCCTTCCCAGAATATCCAGTGCCCGCTCGATTTCAGCCTCGTCATCTGTGTAAATAGTGGCTAGCACATCCCCGTCTGACACCGGGTCGCCAATTTTATTTCGTAACAAGATTCCCGCTCCAAGATTGATCACCTCTTTTTTGGTCCTTCTGCCGGCTCCGAGCATCATGGCAACATTCCCCACGGCACGAGCAGAAAGGGCCTTTACTATTCCGGTTCGATCGCTAATCAGGTCCTGGTAGTACCTTGTCTTTGGCAAATTCTCAGGACTATCGAAAACGGATAGAGCGCCCCCTTGGGCAGAAACCATTTGCCTCAGTTTTGCCAAAGCTGAACCATTGTGGATGGTTTCGGCGATGGCGGAGTGAGCGGTATCGAGGTTATCTACACGACCTGCGAGCAGCAGCGCCTCGCCAGCCAGTTGGTAGCTCAACTGCCTAAGATCCCCTGGGCCACTTCCCTTTAGGGTCTCCAAAGCCTCGTGCACTTCCAGAGAGTTGCCAACTGCATAACCCAGGGGCTGAGACATATCCGTTACCAGGGCCACTGTAGTTTTTCCAAAGGATTCGCCTAAATGTACCAAGATCTCCGACAACTCCATGGCCTTATCCAAGGTCTTGTTAAAACCTCCGTCGCCGCACTTAACATCAAGGACGATGGCTTCCGCTCCAGAGGCCAGCTTCTTGGACATAATACTGCTTGCAACCAGCGCAAAGTGGTCTACAGTGGCAGTTACGTCTCTCAAAGCATACAGTTCCCGGTCAGCTGGGACTAATTCCTGTGTCTGCCCGGTTATGCATAGCCCCATTTTCCCAACCTGGGCGCTTATTTCGGACGGAGGGAGATCCAATCGAAGCCCGGTAAAGGTTTCAAGCTTGTCAAGAGTTCCCCCCGTATGTCCCAATCCCCGGCCCGACATCTTTCCCATAGGTACATCAAGTGAGGCCACGATCGGGGCTGTTATTAATGTTGTCTTGTCTCCAACGCCACCGGTACTGTGCTTATCCACCCGTTTGTATTTGGAATCGGGCCAGGTCAGAGTCGTCCCTGAATTTACCATTGTGCGGGTAAGGTCAGCTGTTTCCGACGTAGACATCCCGTTAAAATACACAGCCATCAACCAGGCAGCAATTTGGTATTCTGGGATCTCACCGGAAAGGTAGCCCCCGATCAGAAACTCAATTTCCTCTAGTCGCAAATTACCGCCGTTCCGCTTTTTAAGGATTAGGTCATAGGCACGCATGGTCAGGATCTTTCGACGATCGCCGACACCAGTTCTATAAACTTGGGCTTGGTGTTGCTGGCCACCTGTATAACTTGCTCATGGCTCAGAGGCTCCAGATGTTCTGGAATGGCCATATCGGTAATGCAACTAATTCCCAAAACCCTCATCCCGCAATGTCGCGCCACAATGGTTTCGGGGATGGTGGACATCCCTATGGTATCGGCTCCCATTCTTCTAATCATATTCAATTCCGCTCCCGAGAGATAATAGGGCCCGCTAATCACGGCATGCACCCCGGTTTTCACGTCAATGGACAACTCCAAAGCAGCCTCGGCAGCTAATTGGCGGAATTCCCTGTCATAGGTCGTCGTCATATCCGGAAATCGCGCTCCAAACGAGTCCAGGTTGGGGCCGATCAGCGGATTATCCCCCATCAGGTTAATGTGATCCTCAATCAGCATCAGCAATCCAGGGTAAAAATCAGGGTTGAGACCTCCGCAAGCATTGGTGATCACTATTGATTCTGCTCCCAAGCGGTTCATAACACGGACAGGAAAGGTCACCTCCTGCATGGTATACCCCTCGTAATAGTGGAAGCGGCCGCGCATAGCAACCACCATTTTGTCGTGGTGAGTGCCCAAAACCAACTGACCTTGATGCCCGGTTACCGTAGATTCGGAAAAATGCGGGATATCCTCAAAGGCAATACTAACACCATTTTCAATTTGATCGGCAAAATCTCCCAGCCCGGTGCCCAAGATCAGACCGAACCTTGGAGTCTTTTGGAATCTCTTTCTTATATGCTGACAGGCGTCTAGTATCTTACCATTCCAATCCATGAGTGACTAAATCTTTTTTATAATCACCCTCATAAACCGGATAAAGGTCGCTTTGATCTTTTCAACGGTCTCCATCACTTCCTTATGATCCAGGGGTTGATCAAGAATACCGGCAGCCAGGTTGGAAATGCAGGAAATGCCCAGAACTTTAATTCCGCAATGATTGGCCACCAACACCTCAGGCACGGTGGACATACCCACGGCATCCGCCCCAAGGTATCGGGCCATACGCACCTCGGCGGGGGTCTCATAGGTCGGACCGGGGTTAAACATGTAGACGCCCTTCTTAATATTCAATTTTAGTTCTGCGGCGATGTCCAGTGCAAGTTCTATTAATTCCGGAGCGTAGCAATTGGAAGTATCCGGAAACCGGGGGCCCATTTGATCTAAATTGGGTCCAATCAACGGGTTGGTGAAGGAAAAATTGAGGTGATCGGTAATCAACATCAAATCACCTGCACTAAACTCTTCATTGACTCCACCCGCAGCATTCGTAACCACAAGTTTCTCAATGCCCAATTGTTTCAAAACCCTTACTGGCAGGGCCAATTCGGTCATTTTAAATCCTTCATAGAAATGAGATCTACCATTAAATAGTACGACCTGTTTACCCTCTAGTTCTCCAATTACCAATTCACCTTTGTGTCCCTCCACTGTTGACACCGGAAAACCCGGGATATCAGAATAGGGTATTTGAATCGTACTCGTGATTTCTTCGGCCATTACTCCTAATCCGGAGCCCAGGATCAAGGCCAAACCCGGTTGTTGATCCTCCAGACGGTTCTCTAAGACGGAATGGGCTTCTTCAATCAATGAGTAGGAACCTGCCATTGGTGAATTGTCGAGGGTATTGGAGGAATCGGGCTAGTGAACTATCTCGCAAGTCTTGCAAAATTTTCTTTTGCCCACTTTGCGGATCTTCGGGGGCCTCTTATGCCCGTAGTATAGTGGGTTGGAATACCGGGGTTTGGTCATCATTTTCTGCTCCCTCTTGTATTGCTTCACAGATTTTCGAACCCGTTGATTGTACTCCCTGATCAGTTCTTCCGAAGAGCCCTTCAAATACTTGTGGGCCGAAACTTTCTTACTTGTCCTTTGGCTACCATAGACCGTAGAAGAACTTCCCGGGCTTCGGGAGTTCGGAGCCCCTCTGTTCTGCGAGTCTTGATTCTGCCCCGAGGAGAGGGTAGCCATTCCTACGCTGATTATCAAAGCGATCAGACTGCGTATCATGTTTGATTTGAGATTAATACCTCCAATTTACGATTCTGCTCAATTTATTGGGGTCCAAAAGGCTAATTTTACTACCGTTTATCTCGATAGTCTTTTCCTCCTATGAAGGTGGATCCCTGATTGAGCGTGCTTTTGTAATTAATCTCACCTTCCATCAGCTCCACATACTTTTTCACTATGTTCAAGCCCAAACCGGTCCCTTGTATGTTGGTGACATTATGAGCTCGGTAGAATCGTTCAAAGAGCCGAGCTTGATCCTTCTTAGGAATGCCAAGTCCCTTATCATCAACTTGAATCTTGATCTGGTTCATCCCAAAATTAACAGATAATTTAACGTGAGTTCGATATAAAATAGAGTAGTTTATTGATAGAAAAAAGGCAGAAAATTAGTATATTAAGTCATTGACAATCAACAAAATAACTAATATTTCTACCTATGTTAACTGCTACTAAAATTACTGAAATTTTTTGTTCCATTGACGATTTTTGTCTGGATTTTGTCCCAAAATTGGAAAAAAGATTGCTGGGAAGTAAAAAGCGCAACAAACCTGGTAAGCTTTCTTTATCCGAAGTAATGACTATACAGGTCTTGTTCCAGATCTCAGGATATCGAAATTTCAAGACCTTTTACAACACATACGTTTGTGGCCACTTGCGCTCCTTCTTTCCTGATGTGGTAAGCTATAACCGAATGGTAGAACTTTGTAGTGGAAGTCTTCTGCCAATGGCTATTTATCTGAAAACACAAGGGACTGGACAGTGTACAGGTATAAGTTTTATAGACAGCACTCCGTTAAGGGTCTGTCATAACAGACGGATCCATAACCATAAAGTATTTGAAGGGTTAGCTAAAAGAGGCCATTGTTCCATCGGATGGTTCTACGGGTTTAAGCTCCATCTTATCACTGCTGATACGGGTGAAATCATCGATTTTATGCTCACACCGGGCAATGTGGATGACAGAAAGCCTCTTAAAATTGAACGGTTTATTAAGAAATTATTCGGAAAGCTCTTTGGTGATAAAGGCTACATCAGTAAGGAACTTTTTAAAAATCTGTTCTTCCGCGGAGTCCATCTGATAACCAAACTCAAACGCAATATGAAGTCCTCATCCTTAACCCCCATCATGGATGCTATAATGCTCCGTAAAAGGGCTATTTGTGAGACTATCATTGATCAACTTAAAAACATCTTCCAGATTGAACACTCCAGGCACAGGAGCCCAACTAATTTCCTTACCAACCTTTTCTCGGCTTTAATCGCTTACAACTTTTGCGAAAAAAAGCCCTCAATCAAATTGAACTACCAGGACACCGGTCAACTCTTTCTCGCTCTTTAATCATTCCTTATTGTCGAACTCACGTTAATTTAGCACTTTCCCCGTTTGGAGAGTATTTGATAGCGTTGGAGAGCAAATTGATGAGGATATTCTTGACCATCTGCCTGTCCAGTTTTAGCCAGTGCGACTTCCCCGAGATTTTCAATATTATTTTCTGGCCAGATCCACCAACAGGCTGCATTTCTTCAACCACCTCCTGAGCCAGTTGTTCGAGGTCAAATTCAGTGGGGTTGACCTGAATAGTTCCCTCATCAAGCCTTCCAAGCGACAGAAAATCATCTAAAATATTGGTGAGATTTTCTACCGATGTTTTGATCCGGCTGATATGCTTTTCTCTTTTGTCTTGTTCTCGATTGGTGGAGTACCGCGTAATCAAAGAAGCCGAAGACAAGATGGTACTCAAAGGAGTTCGGAATTCATGCGAAGCAATTGAGATGAACCGATTCTTCAGTTCATTGAGTTCGCGCTCTTTTCCCAGGGCACTTAGAACATCCCTTTCCGCCTGAATCCTAAACTCCACCTCTCTTTGTAAATCCTCATTAGCCTGTTTCAACTTCTCCACCGCCTTTGCATTTCCAAAAACGCTTGGGAGCACGGTATTCAAATAAGCAAAATAACCGATGCCAAGCTCCTCTTAATGCACGCTTATAGGTTAGTGGGTTCACAAATCGATCCGCGCCGAAGGTCCCGCCAATCGCTCAAGGAGAAACTCTGACTAATTTAGACGGCCTTGCAATTCAGGACCAGGCCGAGGATTTACAGCGGCTCTGGTCGCGAAGCATAAATCATTTACCTTAAAGACAACCAAATAGATTTGCTGGTTGTGATTCCAGGCTCATCCAAGGAGGTTGAAAAGATTTTCAAAAAGAGCTCTTGGTTGCGAGCCCGCATCCCTTTTTTGGCGGTACACTTGCCCGAGCTTTTACCAATTCCGAAGGGTACAAAAGCAATTATTGAAAACGCTGGTTATCAGTATAGTTTATTGGTTCGTAAGCTTGAAAGATGATTGAATCTCAAAAAACAAGAACCTTGTCCGAAACCCGTTGCTATGATTGTAGCAACTCTGTAACATTGGAAGAGTTGGAATTGGTGAAAATCTTTCTGTTGAGCTGGACGCAAAACTGTTTTTGAGATCCTAAATGAGGCGAATATGATCTCACCCTTTCTCCTGGGTTGCTGATGCTCGGAGATGATTGAAAAGCCTGTAAGGAAATGCAGAAAAACGAAATGACGAATCCCCTAGAAACTAAGCTTTTCTTGGGGAAATTCCAGGACCACCTCAGTGAATTTGTTTACGGTGGAATGGATGGTAGAATTACAACCTTCATGGTAGTGGCGGGAGCCGAAAGTGCCAATTTGCCCTCATCAGCGATCATCATAAAAGCCGTGGGAGGTATTTAGCATTGGCTTTGTCTCCTCATTATATCCGTATGCTTTTTCGGCATCCTGGGAATACACCGGAATTACTCTAAGCAGCCTGCCTGACGGGGGTCCATAAACGCTTACCTGGCCACTGTATCCGCCTGAAAGAAACGCATAGAACTCATCTAATTCTCCGGGCGGGACCAAACTTCTGTTGCCTCCAACTCCTGCAGCAAGAACTCCTTGATCGCCTCTTTGGTTACCGGGTGAGCATGCTCCAACGGCCAGGGCTAGCAGGATTAATAGGAATCTGTGGATACTGATAGAATATCTATTCGTTATCACGTGGTGTTTGGTTTAACATGGAATTGTTGGAATTACTCCAAGGTTCTGAAGTATTCCAGCACCTGGCGGGCTTGTTCCTCGGTCAGGTTCTGGTTGGCCATGGGAGCCCCATTGAATTCGGCCAAAAGAGCCTTGGCGACAGTGTCCTCGACAACCATTATCTCCGGCGCCAGAATCATGTTCATGATCCACTCTGGTGACCTCCTGCTCAAAATGCCTTTCGGAGCTGGTCCTATAAACCTTTCCTCGGGTTTATGGCAGGCAGTGCACATGGTGGTGTAGACTTCCTTTCCTTTGTCAGCCATTTCCTGGTCCAACGCTCCCAATTCTATATTCTTTATGGGGCCAACCCCTATGTTGTTCATAGGATCGAGCGGAGCCTCTTCTTCTTCTACTATTGACTCAGGAGAATCGGCACTGGCAGATTCGGAAGAGGATTCCCCACCTCCGCAGTTCAAAAACAGGACACTTGCTGCAAATACGAAAGCAACGTAGATAGTTAATTTAGCAAACATAATTTTTGGGCTTTTTGAAATAATCTTAATTGAGAATCGATTGATTTGTCATTGGCGCAAACAATGTACTTTTCCAATTTGACTGTATTCTTGAATGTTCACTGGAGTACGTTTTTGTAATGTTATTCTGCATTTCCCAGATTCTGCATTTTAGTAAGAACCGGCAGCTGCCCGAATTTATGAACAAGTTCATCCCAAGTTGAGATTTTTCCCTGAACTTCTTCCGCTATCCTGCGCGCCTCCTCCACATCACCAAATCCAGTAATGTACATGCCCATTGGACTGGGTAATCTCGCGGATCTGAGATAGGATCCTTTGGTCTCCATTATGATCAAGTCAATAAGTTCTGAACTTACAATGTCAAGAATTGTATCGGTTGCGAATCCGTGTACACATCGGTATTCATAACTCAACTCTTCAAGCTCTGGAACTAGCTTGAGCAAAGACTGGAATTCCAGCTCCACATTCGCCTCATATCCCTCCATTAGCGGTTGGACGATGGCAGCAGCGCCCGCCTCCATATGGGGTACCGGAACGTGATAGGCATGAACCAGAAGAAGCTCTGCATGAATCAATCGACTAAAATTCACCGCCCCACGAAGAGCGTTCCAGGAGCAGTCAGAGAAATCGACCGGTACCAATATCCCTTGAAAATTCATGATCGTTAAGATTTCGAAATCACGGTAAATTGAATTTAGGAATTAAAGCGAGTACACCGGATGCATTTGCAAAATAACCGACTTTGGAAGTCGAACATTATGATTTCTATCAAAAACGTTTGTGATTTTGGTCAGGAGCAGCTTTGGATCTTAATGAGGCAAAACGTCCCGAAGCAACCCGTAAGTAAAAGTCCCAATCATGGCACTGGCAATAACCACCAGGAAAACCAAGAACCCATTCCCGACAAGGATAAACATGGGACCCGGACAGCCACCCGTCATCGCCCAACCAAAACCAAAGATCGTTCCACCAAGAACATAGCGGGGCAGGGTCATGACTTTGGGATTTATGGTGATAGCCTCTCCTTCGATCGATTTCAACCCGCTGGTTTTGATCAGGTAGATCACCATAATCCCCAGAATCACAGCCGATCCAATTATTCCATACATGTGGAACGATTCAAACCGAAACATTTCGTGGATCCTGTACCAACTTACCACCTCCCCTTTGGTCAGCGCAAAGCCGAAGATGATTCCCATTACTAAGAACTTTGCAAATCTCATTTCTAAATGTTATAGTCGTAGAATGTAAGGTAGAAGACCCCAAGTCATTATCAGTCCCCCTATAAAAAAACCTATCACCGCTAGCAATGAAGGAACCTGCAAATTGCTTAACCCGCTAATAGCATGGCCAGAAGTGCAACCTCCGGCATAACGTGAACCAAACCCTACCAGGAATCCACCAACTACGATGAGCAAAATTCCCTTGGAGGTAAGCAGACTCGACCACGTGAAAATTGAAGTCGGTATGTAGTCCATCCCTGCATTGTTAATTCCAAGGCCCTCAAGATGTTCTACCGTCTTCGGATTTAAGGCTATCGCATCAGGATTTGAAAACCAATAAGCAGCGATGAATCCGCCGAATAGAGCTCCAAGGATGAAAACCAGGTTCCAGACGTGTGACTTCCAATCAAAATCGAAGAAAGGATGCACCTTGCCTGCTCCCAGAATGCTGCAAGCTGCCCTTAGGGTGGATGAAACTCCAAATTCACGGCCAAATAGCAGCAGTGAAAACATTACAAAGGTAATTATCGGTCCCACCACATACCAGGGCCAGGGTTTGCTTAATAATTCAATCATTATGGCTGTGTTTCATAGTTTGTCGTAAATAGTCTTGCTCCTTGCCCAGGAAAAAAACTTACAAACGATCCACTCCATGAACCTTTGATGCCCAGCGGGCCGAACCCAATCACAAGGACCAACTAGTCAAATGCACTTAAACCGGATAGAGGCAAAACCGTCAATCTCACGCTGGTCTCGCCGCAATGTGAATAGTGACAGTGCTATCAGAATTAGTTCCGGTTGCATGGGTATTGTTCACTTCAACTTCGCCTCAAGATTATCCAGTCTCTTTTCGATTTGACGGAGTTTGTGAATAATGATAACGTGAGTCTTTTTGGCATCAATTCCGACAACACTTTCCTCACTGGAAATCATTTCCTCAATCATTTCATATTCTTCCGGAGAGATGACAGGATCTTGGTTTGGGTTAGGGTCCATGGCTATAAGTGCTTATTCCAGGCTTGAATTCCACCTGCAAGATTGTAAGCTTTTTTGAAACCCATTTGGGCCATTAAACGGCAAGTTTGACCACTGCGGTTTCCGCTTCGACAGTAAATGAGGTATATTTTGTCCCGATCCAGCTGACCGATCTGATCTACAAAGTCAGGTTCATAAAAGTCAATTAATTGCTTGCCATCAATATCTCCTTCAACCTCTTCCCCAGGAGCCCTTACATCCAGTAGAATCGTATTTTCAGTACCAATTAATGCTTTGAATTCTTGGACCCCAATGTCTTCGTGTACTTGGTCCATATCTTGCAGTTAGATATCGTCCTTAAAATCTTTTACTAAAACGCTAAGATCGTAAACCGTATTGGTTTTGCCCAATGATCCCTCTAAAATACTCGATCCCGCGGCGGTTATTCTCCCGGCCAAAATTTAGGTAAGCCTCTGGATTCCTACCGGGATCCACCACTGCCATTTCTTTGTCGCCTATTATTGCATATGACCATGGGCCAGGGCCTTATCATAAAATTGTTCTACTACCATCCTGATCTAATTTTCAGCAAATGCCTCCAATTGTGCGCTGCAAAACTAACCCACATTTGGCCTCCGTGTAGTCAATGTTACAATCAATATATACAAAACTGCGGGAAGATTACCTGTTGGTCCACAGTCCCAAGATACTCGAGGGATCCTGATACTATTTTATGTGAAGTCGAATTTGATAAGAATTTTCTTGGTGCCAGACCTTTAAGAATGACCCGAGCTGTTGAGTTGCACCTGACCGATCCACCTCACCTTGTGAAGGAAGATTTCCGCTCCCAGATCGTGCGCGTCTCCTGTCCGGATCTATGCCTGAACATCGTGCGCGTCTCCTGACGCGTTCTCAAAAGGAATCCTTAATCAAAAAACAGGCTGACTCATGAATTGGACAATCCAATCTCTGGCGGCTATTCTTGAGACCGTTTCTCCCTTTTGGTCAGACCGAAGCCGTACAAGTTCTGGTTGATAAAGGAGTTTGGAAAGCGTTCCACACCGGGAAAGCCCAATCTAATGTCGCGACCGCTGAAGGGGACATAATTGGTACCAAAAATGTAGTCCCAGCAACTTAGACTCAGGCCGAAGTTAACACCGTATCGACGATCCTGAGGAAGATCATGTGCATGATGCCAAATGTGCATTTCAGGATTGTTGAAAACGTACTTCAGCGGACCCAGATTGAGTCTCCAATTTGAATGGTTGAAGTGGCCTATGGCTAAAGTGATAATGTGCACCAAAAAAAAGTTGTCGATTCCAAATCCGATCATGGCCAGCGGGAGATACTCTATACTCCTGTAAACTACATTTTCCATCCAATGATAACGCAAATGCGCGGCAAAGCCCAATTGTTCAACGGAGTGATGGACCTTATGAAATTGCCACAAAAATGGATTCCAATGGAGCAATCGGTGTACCCACCATTGTACGAAATCCCTGACTAGAAACAAGGTTAGCAACTGAATCCAAACCTGCCAGGATCCGATTTCTATCGCCACTAGGTTGGTGATACCAAAGAGAGCCAGGAAGTCATTGAAAAGATTGACCACAACATTGGAAGCCGCATTATATATTATCAGGGAAAAAAGAAAGAAGTTAAAGAACATATAAAAACAGTCCAACCAGAAATCTTTACGGAACCTGGCTTGCTTCGGTCTCCAGGGATTCAGGATTTCCAACAAAAAGAAAAAAGATGAAATCCCGATCAACCAATAGAAATAATTCTTAAAATGGGGGTTGGAAACCTCCGTCCAGAGATAGTTGGCATATCCGCCATATCCGTTTATGAATATCTCCCAATACTTTTCCATTCTCAATCCTCACGACTTGCCCGATTCTGAATTACCAGCTTTGACGAGTGGCAGGACGTGCAACTTACTATGACAATTGCCAGACCCCTTGCCAGCCCTGAATCCAATGGGAGTAGGTATACCGTCCACTATTCTCCCATCAGTCCAACCGGTAGGGGTTCGGACTAAACGGTGTCCGACTTTTCCGAATTGAAGGAAATGATCTGGTCCAAGTCTTCAAATCTAACTCGAAATAAAATAGGAACGCTGGCAACGTCAACAACAAGAACGGCCTCAATACTGGTCCAATGACTCCTAAGCGCTTTCATTATCTTTGCATTGCCAGACCTAAGACTACGTTTTACGCCAATCCTGAATTCCCAGAAATCCGGAAAATTGCGATCTTAATAAGCTTAGGTAAGGGCGAAGATCAAGGGCTAATTCATAACAAACTGATATATTTGTATGGTGAGGTTTCTTGGTTCAATGTTCATTTTGGCAATTCTTGGGGGGGGATGCCGCTCGGCGTTCTACATTGGGGAGGAAGGGGAGCACCTGGTTGTCGTAAACAAGCGCATACCCACAAGCCCAAAGGGACGAACTTTGTATACGGTCAAGAACGTAACCCAGGAAGGCCGGTTTATGAGCGGAAGTCGAATGTTCAATATCCACAGCCGCCACGTATTTGATGTAGGCGACACAGTGCAATTTTATCGCCTCGAGTCTCCCAAAAGGCGGGGTTTGGAAGATGACAATCAAACGACAGACAAGACCAAGTCGTCATCAGGCTAGCGTACCGGCTGACTACGTAGTTAGGGGTGTCCAAATAAACAAATCCGCGGATCTTTCTCCGATCACCACCTCATCGTGCTGGCTGAGCCGGAAAGATCTACGACCAGGCATTTCGCCACCACGGTTAATAGTAATCCATAGAGCAAAACGCCTATAATCTTTTTGACCATTAAATTTTTCATGATTGTCTTGTCGCGTTTGTGAAGATCGCCTTATCCACAATTGTGGATAAGGCGTGTGCAAAAGTTGTTCAAAAAAAGGGGGGCCAAATATTTGCTAGACGTCAAACTCGGCTTACCTTGGTTTTATTAAGCGAGAGAATAAGAGGACAAGGTCGAAAGACCTATCCACTTGAAAGAGGGAACCGAAAGGGGGATCTGAAAAGGAAGCTGTAAAAGGCGGAAAATTTTAAGAGGAAGACTCTCGAAGGTTAACCCGCAAGGGATTAAAATTTGAGAAGAAGTGCTCGAAGCTGTAACTTGATGTTCTGAAGTGGCTACGGTTGCTTGAGAATGGGGCGGGTGCAATTTCGAAAGGAAGGGCAGCCGCCTTACTGCTTTCAGGCCTCTCCAATCTAGGGCCCTGCCCCAATTTCCAAGTTCATCAAACAGCCGAAGTTCGTCAAACAGATTGGGCAACTTTTGGATGTTCAAACATTCGAAGGGATTTATTGATAAATTAGGGATTTGTTCCAAATTCAAATTGCCATCGAAGCCCATTGGCACAAAACAGCTGCGCTAATACTATGCTAGAGGATTTACTTCAAAAGTCAAAAAATGGGAGCATGGCGGCTTTCGGCCGTCTATTTGAGGAATTTACCCCCTAACTTGAATCCTTTGTTTATCGCCTTACTGCCAACCGGGAGGAAACTCAGGATATTCTCCAAGACGTGTTCATAAAGTCGTTTGAGAATTTGGATTCCTTCAAAGGCGCATCTCCAAGCATCAAGTCCTGGATTTTTAGCATCGCTTCGAATCATACAAAGAACATACTTGCAAGGAAAAAAAGGTGGACCGTCAGCGCTCAGGATGTATGCCGCGATTCCCTGGTGTCATCGTCAACCGACCAAAAGTCTCTCGCCAATACCATCGCAGCTTCCGAGAGCAACCAGTTTGACGTTGTGGAGCACATCGATTTCTGTTTCACTTGTCTGGGCAAGACCTTACCTTACCAGCAGCAGGTGGCCTTGGTTTTGAAGGATGTTTATCAATTTAAGGTGGATGAGATTGGTGAGATCATGGAAAAGACACCTGGAGTGGTAAAACATTTATTGCATACAGCTCGCCGCAGGATGCGGGAGCTGTTTCGAAATCGATGCTCTTTAGTGAACAAACTAGGAGCCTGCTACCAATGCGATGAGCTCAATGATCTCTTTCCGGGATCTTCCTCACGGATCCAAAATCCCTTTAGTCATTCAACAAACTCCGACCAACATTTGGAATCCCGCACTAACCTAATACAAGGCATAAATCCGCTAAGGGTTAGTGGCACCGATCTGCACCACCACCTGATGGAACACTTGAAAAAAGTGAACCAGTTGGACTAATTCCCGACCGTTCTAAGGGCCTCATTTGTCTTATTTGTAAAGGCTAAAACCAAACACTTTAAAATCCTTAGAAAAAATGAAAGTTTACGAGAACAACTTTATGATTGTAAATCACCTGGAAGACGAAAAAACTTTGGAGCTTGTATGGACTGCCGAAACTAAAAATATGAACGCGACAGATTTCCAAGCTTCTCTGTATGTTTACGCCGGTTTTGCAGTCGAATATGGGACGACCCAGTTGCTGGTCCACATCAAAGATTTCGGCTTCCCGAGTGCAATGGGAGAAGAACTTACCCTCTGGCGAGATCAACAGATATTTCCTAAGTACAACCAGGCGGGCACAGAGAAGTTTGCATTTCTAGGGCCTCAGGAGATGCTTCCAGTTCAGGATCCACCCCAATCGCCTTTAGCCGACTTTAAAACCCGATTTTTTTCAAGTCGGGAGGAAGTGGGCAATTGGTTTGGGCAATGATAGTTTGGCCTGAAGTATTGACCTTTTTTTGAGAGCGAGGTAAGCGTCAGGCTACCTTTGGGCAGATGCTGACCGCGACCAGGCTAGTTGAACTATTAGCTTGGGTTTCGAGTTAAAGTAAATGTACCCGTAGGACCTTAAGTAAACCGAGTATGAGGAATTCCGCTGTATGCCTTCTGGGCGGCTGCTTGGTATTTTTTGGCTGCTCTGATAACAACGACCCGGTATCCCCTCAAGGCGGCAATCAATCAAATGGTAATCCGCCGCCAAGTACCCCTAATCCCAATGGTTGGCTGGTTCCCGTTGAGGAAGTCTTCGATGGGGGTACGGGAAAAGATGGAATCCCGGCGCTTCTTGATCCGGAGATGGTTGAAACAGGTTCGCCTGGTAGCGCTTATTTAGCACCCCAGGATCTGGTGCTCGGATTAAAGCAGGGAAACGAGGTCCGCGCGTATCCTCATAAGATTCTGGACTGGCACGAAATAATCAACGACCAAATTGGCGATAGGAGCGTTGCTATTACTTATTGTCCTCTTACCGGCACAGGCATTGGCTGGGACAGAATGATAAACGGAGAGGTCACTACTTTTGGAGTCTCCGGACTTTTATACCAAACCAACCTGATGCCTTATGATCGCCTGACTGAGAGTACTTGGTCCCAGATGCGCTTGGAATGTGTGAATGGGGAACTAATAGGCACACAGGCGAAAACCTACCAGGTTTTTGAAACCGAGTGGGAAACGTGGGTGAAAATGTTCCCGAATACCCTGGTGGTTTCCGAAAACACGGGATTCTCAAGATCTTATGGTATTTTTTCATATGGCGATTATCGAACGAACCATAATAATATCCTTTTCCCATTTGCACCTGTTGATGACCGTCTTCCTGTCAAAGAAAGAGTTCTTGGCATTTTGATTAAACCTCAGGCTAAAGTCTTTCCGATCAGGGATTTCGGAGCTCGAATTACCGTCATAAATGATAGTTTTTCCCAAGTGAAGCTTGTTATTGCCGGCAGTTCAACAATGAACTTCGCGGTGGCTTATGAGTCGGCTTTATCAGATGGAACCGAGTTGACATTTGAACCTGTCGAAAATGGCGGATCTGCCATTCTGAAAGATAATGAAGGCACCGAATGGGACGTATTTGGTGAAGCTGTTTCCGGTCCAAGACAAGGTGATTCGTTAGTAGCAACACAATCCCTGATTGGTTATTGGTTCACTTTTGGTTCTTTTTATCCTCACGCTGTGATCCATAACAGATAGCCACCCAATTTAAGCTTAGGAACTTGTGGGGACCTGGTCCCTCTTAGGTCAATTCAACATTCTTTAACTGTTTAGTTAAATCATTTGATTAAAGTTTCTTTGTAACGGTACACCATTCTATATCGGTTCATTTATCCGTCCGACTGCTATAGCGGTTCCACCAGTAGCATTAGACAACTACTCTCATTTAACTGTCCCCCAGCCTAAGGCGAGAAAATCACCCCAATCGACAGTTCCAGTCCGGTGTAATCAAGCCGCGAATCGGGATAGTCGAAGGCGACACTTTCTAAATCACCGACTGAAGAGGCTCCGGTATAACTGCCGGTGAACGCAAGCCTCGACCCACCAACAAAATACTCACCCCCGAACGACAAGCCGAACTGCTCATTCACATGGAATGTGTATTCAACTCCAAAGTGGTAGCCCAGCCCTAAATTGTTCTGAAATTGCACCTGGGAATTGACCACTTCCAGTCCGGTGAAATCAACCAAAGCCCGGTCCAGGTTGCCGTAGTTAATTCGATTGTCAAAGTTAATATAGGTGAATACTCCCCCCTTTAGGCTGAAATAGCTTCCCTGTGAACCAAAAGTCAGAACTAAATCCAGAGGCACCAGAAACGAAAAAAACGGACCCATGATCGGCTCGTTGGACTCAAACGGCATACCCGTTACATTCATTCCGGGAATTCGATAAAGGCTAAATCCGGATTCAATAGATAAGAACCGGTTCAGGTCGAATCCAATGCCGCGTAATGACAAGGGTGAAACGGGGTTTGAAAAATATCCATTTCTAGGCAAGAAAAACGAAAACGAAGCTCCAAATTCCTGAGCTTTGGAAACGGACGGTTGAAGACCGGAACCAGCCAGCAGCAGTACAAGGAGGATTCTATAAAATGAAGTCATGGGTCGAACTATTATACCTGTCAGTTAAGTGAATTCTCAAGATCGAAATCATAAATCTCAAATAATACTTAAATCTCAATTTTGAATTCTGAGTGCGATTGATTCACCATATTTTAACTCCGAATTCATAATTTACAACTGTGGATTGGCCGGCGATATCGGAACGACTTGCCAGAAAAGGCCTTATCTCTGGTGGAAATGCCAAATGCGAGGGTCTCAGTGGGGGAGTTTCATCCGACATATTCTTGATAACCGATGGTGACAGCAAATTTGTCTTGAAGCGGGTGCTGGCTCGGCTGAAGGTTAAAGACATATGGGAAGCTGACATATCCCGTAATCAGGTCGAACAGGATTTTATTTATTTGGCAGAAAAATTCTTACCTGGAGCGGTGCCCAAAGTCCTTCATTCCGACCCGGAATTTGAGTTTTTTCTAATGGAATACCTGGACGATTCCTATGCTAACTGGAAAACTCAACTGATGCAAGGAATTTATATATCCTCGACTGCGTTAAGGATAGCTGAGATTCTAGCCACCATCCATTCCAGAACCCAAAACAAACAGGAGATAGCCGCCCAATTTGACACCACGGATAATTTCAAGAGTCTACGTATTGAGCCATACCTGATCACAACCGGAGCCAGAAATCCGGGTCTGAAAGACTTATTCCATTCCGAGGCCAATCGACTGGAGAAGCACCGTGAGGCTCTGGTTCATGGGGATTTTAGTCCTAAGAATTTCTTAGTAGGCCCCAACCGTGTTGTACTGCTGGACCATGAAGTGGCCTGGTACGGAGATCCTGCATTTGACCTCGCGTTTTTGTTTACCCATCTTTATTTCAAAATGTTGATAAATAGAGAACGGTTAAACGAACTACCAAATCTATTGGAGATAGTATGGAAAAAGTATTTCGGTATGGTTGAAATTCGTGACACAGAAGGTTTAAAGGAACGAAGCGGCAGGCTTCTTCTGATGATTATGCTAGCCCGGTTAGATGGAAAATCCCCTGTGGAGTATTGGCAAAAGGGAAGTCGGTCGTCTAAGTTTATCCGGTCCTTCGTTTATGATGTTCTTCCGGCTCAGAATTTTGGTCAGGAACATTTGAGAACAAAATGGGTAAATCGGATCCAACAATGGAACTCATGAAAATCAGGAGCGTTGACGCCTTCCAGATATATGATTCGCGCTCTATGCCCACTCTTGAGGTTGAAGTTATCCTGGAATCAGGAATCACAGGCGCCGCTTCAGTACCATCAGGAGCCTCTACTGGGCAATTTGAAGCATTAGAGTTGAGGGATGAAAACCCAAACCGGTTTATGGGAAAATCGGTGTTCAAAGCTATCGATAACATCCGCAATGAAATTGGGCCAGCCCTGAAGGGCAAATCAATCGATGAGCAACAATCGCTGGATCAGTTTATGATCAACTTGGATGGGACCCCAAACAAGAGTCGGTTGGGGGCCAATGCGATACTGGGAGTTTCCATGGCAATCGCCAGGACCGCGGCAGCAGCACACAAACTACCACTTTTCAGGTACCTGGGTAAGGGCAATTTACTGCCTATTCCCGAAATCCAGGTGATTGGTGGCGGCGTGCACAGCGGTGGCCGAATTGACATCCAGGATTTCATGATCATCTGCAACGGTGCAGAATCCTATTCTCAATGTCTGGAGATGACCTTCAACGTCTACCACCAGTGTGCCAAACTGCTGAAAGAGACCGGACGACTCTCCGGCCTGGCTGATGAAGGTGGTTTTTGGCCGGAGTTGGAAACCAACGAACAAGCGTTCGAGGTTATCCTTGCCTCGATAGAGCGCGCTGGATATGACCCAGGAACCCAAATATCACTTTCCGTGGATGTAGCGGCGGCCGAATTATTTAACAACGGAAATTACCAGCTCAGCCTAGAGGGCAAATCGCTAAATCCCAGCGAATTTTACCAAATGCTAGCTCGCTGGGGCGACAAATACCCGATAATCGCTATTGAAGATCCTTTTGCAGAGACCGATCTCGAGAATTGGAGAAAATTCACACGTGAATATGGCTCCAGGATAAGCGTTATTGGAGATGATCTGTTTACGACAGATACAAAACGAGTCCGGGTGGGAATCAAACAAGAACTTGCCAATAGTGTTCTGGTTAAGTTGAATCAGATCGGCACTGTTACGGAAACCTTGGAGTGTATTCGGGCAACTCAAAATGCCGGCTGGCTGCCAGTTGTATCAGGCCGGTCGGGGGAGACGGAAGATCCTTTTATTTCCCATCTGGCTGTTGCCAGCAATGCTGGCCAACTCAAGCTGGGCTCCCTAGCCCGGTCCGAACGCAATGTCAAATGGAATGAGGTTCTTAGGATCGCCCGGCAACTGGGTGACGAGGCCCGCTTCCTCGGAGGGAAGATCTTTGGGAACATCCAACATCCCTCAGGCAAAAACGAATTCTGAAGTGGCCCGAGTTAGGACCAAAGGGGCCCAACGACAGAATTCCTAGCAAGAAGGCACAGGAATAAGAGACTTCCGCCTCCTCTTGACCCGGCAAGGGGTCAAAATCGCGAAAAACGCCTACGGAATCCAGCGGCGTAATCATATTCAATTCCCAGATCGTTTCTGGCACGATGACCTTGCTATATTTTGGCAGGAACCGAGACGAACTAGAATAGACGCGAGCTTAAGTACTGGCGAGTTTGGGAGGATTTTGATAATGAATCCATCCTGATAAAATTCACACATCCTGAAGAAGTGCGAAATGCGGCGTTCCTATTGGTAACCCGTCAAGAACAAAGCCGCCAAATGATATTCCTTCCGGCTATTGGAAAGCCTTACAAAATAAAAAAAAACCAGTCAGCTGTCTTCCTTTATGAATTCTGATTTCTATTACTCGGACTTGCGAAGTTGGGAGTTGGCCAAAAATACCAACCGCATAATCAGTGAAACCGATCAATTCTATTACCTCGAGAGTATTTTCAAGAATCTGATCATCCGCTCAAGAATGGTTCTTAAGATCAACAAGGACAACCATTTGGTACAGCAAGTCATATTCTATGATAAGAATTCCTTTCCCCAAACGAAAGATGGAGGCGCTCGAGACGTCCAATCAGGGAGATGTGTGGTTTACCACCCACCTGAAGATGACCACATTTGAGGACAACAACGCCTTTATAAAGTCTGCGAGTGAAATAATTCTATATGACTTGGATGTACACTCCGAACTGGCTGCCTCGCTCTTTTCCGAGGACAATCTGAACAACCCCGAGTTCTAGAAGCTCACCATCCATCAACTTCCCACCTGCTCTTGAAGACCCCGATGCCGCGGTGAAAGATGCGTACTAGGACCATAATGGACTATTTCGGTTATCCTGCGTGGTAACTATTTCAATGCACTAATAGAGTTTATCAAAAAAATGCTAATTTGATTTAAATGAGGGGTATCCTGTTTTGCCTGGTTATCTGCCTATTTTTGTCCGACCCAGGAATTACCCAACCCACGGCCCCCTCCCATCGCGTACTTCTAGTGTCGAATTTAGCCGACGTCCCGGCAGATGATCCATATTGGAACCAGCTTCGACAACTTCTTGAGATCCAATCAGGGCCATATACACTTTTGGTCAATGGGGACCTTATTAGCAAAAGTTTTAACCCATCCAACCAGGGAGACCTGCTCCGAATCGATAAACTGATCAATTTGGCCCAAGGTCTTTCCCATGGACGTGTAATAATCCTTCCCGGTGATCGCGATTGGGACAATTCGGGAATAGAAGGTCTTAAATCGGTCAAAAGGCTGGAAGATTTTGTGAAAGGAAAGAATGTTTCGAACTTGATATGGCCTTTAAAAAACGGCTGTCCTGGGCCCCAGGAAATACCTCTTTCTTCCAGTTTAAGCTTGATTGCCATAAATACCCAGTGGTTTAATCACCCGCATGGCAAACCGTTGCCGGAGGATGGAACCTGCAAGATTCCGACCCAGGAGGAATTCATGGAGGAACTGGAGGAGATCAGTGAGGAAGCTCAAAACCGGAATATCCTGATTGCCGGACACTTTCCGATGTACTCACTCGGAAGGTCGGCCGGCAATTATCCGCTCGGCAAATATATGTTACCCATTCCTATAATAAGTGGCCTCCCCATCTCGTACCATCAAAATGTTGGTTCTTCCCAGGATATAACCAATGACAGATTTACCGGTTTTAGGGAAGATGTACAGAATTTTCTCAGAAGCCGCAATTCTATGATCTATGCCTCCGGTCACGATGCCGACCTACAAATTCTAAACTTCAACGACAACTATCTGATAAACAGTGGTAGCAGCATCCGGGCCCGTTTTGTAGCCAAATCGAAAAGTGCCAATTATGCCTCCGCCGAACCCGGATTGATCGCCCTAAATTATTTTGATGACGGCAAGATCACGGCCGATATTCTATCTTATTCCAAACACGGGTTCAGCCCGGTAAAACCGTCGATCTGTTGCTATCCGGTTGTGACAACAGGCATTCGGGTATAGTCAATGCCGCTTACATCCCTTGCAGGGAGGAGCTTTCAGCTCTAAAAACCATGGCCCGTTCCTATCCGGATTCGGTCATCGCCATTGCTGGTGTAGAGTACCAGGCTGGAGGATTAAAAACGGCCTTTATGGGGAAACATTATCGGAGTTCATGGACGCAAGCGACCGAGGTAGTAGTTTTGAATCTGGATGTGGAGTACGAGGGCCTGACCCCCTTTGAGAAAGGAGGTGGGCGGCAGACTAAATCCATTAAAATGCGTGGGGGCGATGGGCGACAATATGTTTTCAGGTCGGTTAATAAGGATCCGGTAAAGGCCCTGCCCTATGAACTTCGGGAATCGTTCGTGGCCGATATTGTTCGAGATCAAACGAGTACCCAACATCCATACGGCGCCCTGGTGGCTGATCCATTGCTCAACCAAATTGGTGTGCTTCATGCCCATCCCAGGCTTGCCGTAATGCCAGATGATCCCAAGCTGGGTGCCTTCCGGGATGGCTTCGGAGATTTACTGGGCATGGTTGAAGAGAGGCCTACCAATCCAAAGAAAGTGGACATACCCTTTGAGAAGGCAGACAAGATAAAAAGGAGTGTAGCGCTTTTCAAAGAATTGTACGAAGATCCAACCGCACGTATAGATGTCGATGAGTTTATTCGTGCCCGGGTTTTTGACATTTTGGTCGGTGACTGGGGTAAGCACGAGGACAATTGGAAATGGGCTGGATACCGGCAGGAAAACGGCAGTTTTCTTTACCGACCTATCCCTCGGGACCGGGATCATGTATTTTCACGATGGGATGGACTTCTCCCCTGGTTAATTGACCGGGAGTGGGGCAAACCCAGCGGGGAAAACTTCGGTTACACCATTAAAGGCCTGCGAAGTCTAATGTGGCAAGCACGCCATTTGGATCGCTTTCTGGCCTCGGGGGCAACTCAAGAAGACTGGGTGGAGCAGGCTAAATTTATCCAGAACCAAATCACCAATGAGCAGATCGCCTCGGCCGTGCAAGCCCTGCCCCGGGAGTTACATTCAATATCAGGGCAGGAAATTGCGGCAAAACTAAAACACAGGAAGGCCGATCTTCATAAATATGCGGTTCAGTATTGGGAGCTGCTGGCCAAAGAAGTAGATGTCGTAGGTTCCAATCGGAGAGAATACTTTGAAGCGACCAGATTGGAAGATTCGAGAGTACAGGTTGAAGTATACAATCTTGAGGACGGCAAAAAAGGGTCACAAAAGCTTTACTCAAGGATCTTTGATTCGGACCAGACCAAGGAAATCAGGCTTTACGGGTTAGGTGGACGAGACCGGTTCGAATTCCACGGCAACCACGCTAATACCATATTAACGCGGGTGGTAGGCGGGCCTAGAAAAGACGAGATAACCGAATTGTCGCCCGAATCTGGGGGTAAGAAGGTCCTGGTTTATGAAAAGAGTCAGGACGCCCAAGTGACATTGGGGAAAGCCGGAAAAAGGATAGTATCAAATAATCCTAGGATCTACGATTACGATCGAACCCGCTTTGCCTACAATACCTATTTCCCGTACACTTTTTTCTCCTTTAATACCGACAATGGGTTCCAGTTAAGTTTGGGAGCCACATTTACCCAGCATAAGTTCGGTAAAGAGGACTTCAGCACCAGGCACGGCTTCTCCGGTAAAATCACCACCGCCGGCAACTTTGCTATTGACTATTTGAGCCGATTTCATCACGCTATTGGTACCTGGGATATCCTGACTTTCGCCCATTGGGGGCATCCTAATGACTTTACCAATTTCTTCGGATTTGGTAACGAGACCGTAAAGATTGACAGCCTGGACGATAGAAAATTCTATCGATCCCGATACAATTCCATAGAATTAGGGGTTGGATTCGGTAAGCAATTCTGGAAGGTTAGCCATTTCGGGGCCACCTTGCAGTACGAAAACAACGACGGCAACCTGGAGCCAAGCACGATCCTCAAACCTGACTCGGTGATGATCCTGGGCAAGGATCCGTTGAACCTAGTGGAATCCAAGGCCATTTTGAACCTGGATCTTAGGGACAGCCGGCACCTCCCCACCAGGGGCATCAGGATCTATGCCGACCAGTCCCTGGGTCTTATCACGACCCAGGATCAAAAGAATTACGGCGTTACTAACGGGTGGCTGGAAGTGTATTCCTCGGTAAATGACAATAATCCGATCACTTTAGGTCTGCTTGCGGGCGGGGCTTTTAGTTTTGGTGATTTGCCCTTCTATAAGGCAGTGAATCTTGGGCAGCAAAATCATCTGCGGGGCTATGTAAGCAACCGATTCAGTGGAGAGAGCGCCTTTTTTTTCAATTCCAACCTTCGTTTTCAATTGGGCCAATCACAAACCGCATTGTTCCCATTGAAATACGGAATCAACGGTTTCTACGACCTGGGCAAAGTATTTGTGGACGGCGAAGTCTCACGCACCTGGCACAAGGGTTATGGGGGTGGAATTTATCTGGTTCCTATCGAGGAACGATTCGTATTCTCGTTGAATGCGGCTTTCTCGGCTGAGGAAAGTCTGTTGGTTTTATTCCATCTGGGGAGGGTGTTTTAAAGGATCTTGCCTAGGTCTCGAGCCTGATCACAAGCTTATAAAGTTGCAATCTCATCTTCTTCATCCATGTGGTGTTTTGAATGGACGGGGCGCATTAGTGCGTTGCTGACCAGGGCAATGGCCAGTAGCCCTGCCATTAGATACATAGTCAAGTTATAAAGATTCGGCGTTGGGTCCACTGTTCCTGCCGGGGAAATCGCCATTAGCTTTGATATCGTAACCGTCTTGGCGGCCACCAACTCCGATAACTGATCGACACCGGCTCCAAAGGTGGTCTCAAACTTTAAGGGATCGATCCTTGCCACGAGATCGTCAATGGCCTGCGTGATTGCATTTTCCCTTAGGGAAGTAATAGCCAACGGACCCAGCACCCCGGCGGTGCTCCAGGCGGTTAATAATCTGCCGTGTATCCCCCCCACGAAGCGGGTACCAAATATATCTGCCAAATAGGCCGGAATTGTAGCGAACCCACCACCATACATCGTGAAAATAATCATGGTCACTGCATAGAAGTAGATCAGCCATATTACCGCCGGGTTAATACTGACCTGCTGGGCTGCAAAGGGAATGGAACAGTAAAGGAGTATGCCCAGAGTAAAGAATACCCAATAGGTATTGCGTCTCCCGATATAATCCGATAGGCTCGCCCAAAAAAACCTGCCCCCCAAATTGAACACGCTGATCATGATCACATAAGTAGCCGCGAAGGACCCGTCGACCACACCCGGTAAAGTGGTCCCAAATATCTCGGCCATCATGGTTTTCGCCACTCCCAGCACACCTATGCCTGCCGTCACATTGAAACAAAGTACGACCCATAGTTGATAAAATTGCCTGGTTTTTAAAGCTTGATCGATATCAACGTGACCAGTCGTCATCATCTTCCGGCTTGAACTTGATTCATCAGGCGCCGGCCAGCCTTGCGGAGCCCAACCGGGGGCGGGAATTCTATAAGAGAATGCCGCAATCATCATAATCGCGAAATAAATGATCCCCAGGGTGAAAAATGTTTCGGCAACTCCTACAGATCCGGTACCCACCAAATAAACATCCTCAGCGCCAGAGGAAATCGAACCGCCGCCGATCTCACTTGCGCCCACAACTACCACCTCTTTCATCTCACCTCCGATTTCAGCAAACCGTCTTCCTGCTCTGGTAATCAGATTTACCTCTGTAATTGAGCCAAGGTACTCTGGAGCCTTATAATAAACTTTAAGCAAAAATACCTTTAAAGGAGCGCCGATCATCGCCCCTCCTCCGAATCCCATGATAGCCATTCCAGCAGCCATACCCCGACGATCAGGAAACCAGCGAATGAGGGTACTGACAGGAGAGACATAACCCAATCCCAAACCACAACCTCCGATCACGCCATAACCAAAGTAGAGTAGCCATAACTGCCCTGTGATTATCCCCAAGCCGCCAATAATGAAACCTCCTCCCCAGAAGCAGGCAGCCACAACGCCCACCAAGCGAGGGCCAACTTTTTCCAACCACCGCCCCGGCCACGGCTGCTGAAAACCCAAGAAATACGATTGCCAGGGTAAAGATCCAGACAACGCTTTTCAACGTCCAATCGTCGGCAGCACTCGAAACAACTCCAATGCGCTTGATCAACGCCGGGTTAAAAATGCTCCAGGCGTAAACCGAGCCGATGCAGAGGTGGATACCCAGGGCGGCTGGCACGATCAGCCATCGGTTAAAACCATGTTTGGCGATGATATTGTGCTTGGAAAAGATACTCACTTTGTGGGCTGTTTATTAAGTATACTTCAATCGATGTGGAGTCCAGACCCCGAGGCGAAAGAGTTGTTTATTGCTTTCATAAATCTTCAAATCATTGATTTGATTACAATTGGTATTTTCTGGCCTTTTAACTCAGCTTGAGCCAGGGCTTGGATTTCCAAAGCGTCGACCACCCATCAAGAGCATTTCCAAATTGAGCAAACGCACTATCGTCATTTCTTTAGCCATTTTCCCCGATATTGCTTACTGAGGAGTAAGACTTTTGTGAAGGATACGACTTTATTAATAAAAAAGCGGGATTGGGGTCGCCCACGGGTTCAAACACTTCAACAATTCAACGCCGATCGCAGCTTAACGGATTTCTTCTAAACGTACTGGCCGGTTCTCCACCATGGATTTTTTTGCTGCCAGGGCGATCTTGGTTGCCATCAAAGCATCGTTGCTGTTGACAGGCACCTCTTTATCCTCCATCACAGCGTCGAGGAAGGCCTTCATCTCCTAGGCATAAGATTCGGTATATCGCTCAATGAAAAAATGCAGTAAAGGCGGCTTTCGGCTGCCCGTTTCAGTAAAAAGTACCTGGCTATCCAGGTGATGGTTTCCTGCCTGGGACATCCCTTTGGAACCAAAGATCTCCAGCCGTTGGTCCATGCCGTACACAGCTTTCCGGCTATTGTCAATGGCACCAATTACGCCATTTTCGAAGCGCAATTGAATGATGGCCGTATCGATATCGCCTGCTTGTCCAATTGCCTTATCTACTAATACCGCCCCTTGGGCGTATACTTCGATCACCTCGCTATTGACGATGAACCGGGCCATGTCAAAATCATGAATGGTCATATCCAGAAATAGGCCTCCCGAGCCTTTGATGTATTCCATGGAAGGTGGCCCGGGATCGCGGCCCGTAATCCGCAGAACATGAGGTTCGCCAATCTCGCCAGCTGCGACCATTGCTCTGGTTCTAGCAAAATCGGCATCAAACCGGCGGTTAAATCCCACCTGTAATTTTACGCCGTAGTGTTGTACTGTTTGCCTAATTTCTTTGATCTTCCCGACGGTCATTTCCAGAGGTTTTTCACAAAATATATGCTTCCCTGCCTCGGCGGCCATTTCGATGCACTCTTTGTGGGTCAGGGTCGGTGAACAAATAACTACTGCTTCGAGACCGGGATGTGCTACCAGTTCCTGAAAGCTATTGTAAAAGTTGGCGATGCCAAATTGCGATGCAACCTCCTTGGTTCCGGCCAGAATATCCGACACGGCCACAAGGTCGGCCTCCGGCAAACGATTAACCAGGTTATCCAAATGAGTTTTGCCGATTCGACCTAAGCCGGTTAGGCCTACTTTAAGTTTTTTCATAGGTTGATTCTCAATATCTCAAATAACTTCAATAGGAGATCAAACCGATCTCAATATCAATATCAATGTGATATCGATGATATAGCCAAATTCCGCTATTCAGTCTCTCTATTGCAGGCCGTAGACCGGAAACTCGGTAATTCTCAGGGTTGTGCATCCATAAGGCACCAAGGTAATTTCGGAAAATGGGATTTCCTCCTCCTCAACGTCTATGCCTCCCCACCAGGCAGGAAATACCGGCCGGCCATCCACCAGCTTCCACTCCGGAAGCCTGATGCCGCGAGCCTGCAGATGAACCGGAGCCTGCTCCAGATTCCAGGGATATTTGCCGCTCCATTCCCGTTCCTCTACCTTGATTGATTCTGCCGGAGTTTCGAGATCCTTGTAATAGAGCGCATAGTTCCAATCCGCTTTGGGATAAACTTCTTCAAAATTCCGGTATTTATCCTGACGGTCTTTGGCTCGCTTTTCTTCCTCGATCCTCAGTGCATACACCAGTGGACCCCGTTCCACCGCCCTGGCAAAATCATACCACTGTGAGGTCTTTATCTCCATCGGCATGATCAAAGTGACGATATCACCACTTTTCCAGGAGCGGCTGATGACAGCAATCTGATTTTCAACCATACCAGTCCATTTCTCACCGTTTACTGTGATTTTGGGATTTGCCGTCCAACCCGGTATGCGCAAATGGAACGGAAAGAGGGTTTCTTTTTCCGGTTCCAACTCGAATGCCACCTCTTCACGAAACGGAAATTGAGTGGTTTCTGTAATCTTTGTATTTCGCCATCAGCAACTTTTACCCGGACTTCACTCGGTCCGTACAAAAGCGCAGCTACCCCCCCATCGGCTGTAGCGTACCATAGGTTCTGCACAAATTTTGGCCAGGATTGGTGCATATTACAGGTGCAACAGGGATATCCGGTGAGCGTCCCAAACACAAAATCCGTTCCCTGATGACCTAGCGTCTGGTAGGAACTTTGCAGTGCGTCGGTCAGCTGAACCTGGTTGGCGGCCTGAAAGTATTGCCTCGAGGAAAAATCATCGGACGCTTGAGTGGGCAAGGCATTGTAGGTTATCTTTTCAAGCAAATCGGCAAACTCCATATCTCCACTGATACTAAGCATGGTTTCCAGCGAGAACATGGCTTCTGTGACGGAGCAAAATTCAACCCCACGGGTGGGATCTCTACCGTGAAGCGGTTCGTCCCCTCCATACATGCCCTGGGGCTGACCATGATACTTTCGAATGTCCTTCAGAGCCTTTTTCACCGCGTCGATATGTTGTTGATCGGGATTCTGCTGGTAGTAAACAAGGGGTTGCTTTAAGCCCTGGGCGAAATTGACACAGTGAAAGCTGCCCCATTGCGAGACTGTTAAGGCATCTATTTCCCTCTGATCAAACGGATAGCGCTTGACTCTTGTAAAATTCCAGGGGGTCAAAACCTGTTCGTAGTTTTCTTCATTGAGAAAAACATCGGTATAAGGAAACGTCTGCTCGGCAATTAGCTCTCCCAACTCCAGTAAAAATTTATCGCCGGTGATATTGTACAGCCAATAGACCACCATGAGATTATCGCCGCCTCTTCGGTTGGCCCAAACGGTCCAGTTGTCGAGGGGGGTATTGGGTAACTCCGCCAGCTGATATTTGAAATATCGGGTAAGGGCAGTGATCACCCGCCCGTCCTGGGTGGCCTGGTAGTGTTGTTGAAGGATCTTCAGCATGACCATTTTGGGCCACCAGTCTCTCCTCCGGGTTTTCTGAAGACCTGGTTCGGATTCCGGTTCAGTTTCAAAAGGAATTGGCCCCAAATAGCCATCTTGCTGTTGATTGTTCAGGGTCCATTCGATCCAGGGTTGCACCTTTTCTTTCATTTCGACGTCGTCCAGGATATGGGCTAACGGTAAAAGTCCATCGATCCAATAAGGTCCCCGTTCCCATCCATCGCCATCACCGCCAAGCCAGCCATTTCTCTCCCCTACCACTTCAGGGTAGATTTCGTCAAGGTGGCCGGTCATGCCCATTCTCATCCTGACCAACTGATCCAATAACCAGGATTGGGGCTTGATGGCTCCCAAGGGAAGTTCCAGGTAAGGCTTTGCTTTCAAAGGAGCACGGTTTTGCAGATAATTGGCCTTTGCAGTGGCGGGGTCAGCTTCTTGCTGCACTTTTTGGGCTTCTGGAGCACTGCACCCCCACATCAATATGCATATGAAAATCGGTTTGAGAGTTCGTATCATTGGTCTTGGTTTAAATGCTTATTGATCTTGGATACCATATCAAATCCTGGCCTTCAGGGCCAATTCCTGGGCCAGCATTTTTTGTAGGGTCGTACTCCTCCCCGCCGGCTCCCAAAACAATATCCCTAGGCCTTTAGCCTCAGCCTCAATACTTGGTTATCGTCTCATCCAAATTGAAGATGGCACTGGCTACCTGGGCATAGGCAGCCAATTCGGGAAGGTCATAGTCACCTTCAACGGCCTTTTCACCGACGGAGAGAAACTCACTTGCAGCTGCAGGATTCGCCTGGTACTTTTTCTTTCCGCTATTCAGCATGTGGTTAACACGTCCATTTCTGCATCCTGAGGATTGCGAGAGGTGGCGGTTCTAAATCCAAATTGGATCCGTGATTCAGGTTCATCGCCGCCTTCGATTATCATACGTTGAGCAAATACCCGCGCTGCCTCAAGGACCTGAGGGTCATTCAAAAGAATAAGTGCCTGCAAGGGTGTGCTGGTCGTTTGCCGTTTCGGAACACAGTAATTCCGGGTAGCGGCATCAAAGGTGATCATTGAAGGCGGTGGAACTGTTCGCTTCCAAAACGTGTACAGGCTTTTGCGGTACAGTGCCTCGCCCTTTTCCTGGGGATAACTCTTGGTCCCCCGATCGCAGGAGAGTTCCTCCCACAGTCCCGGTGGCTGATAAGGTTTTACACTGGGACCTCCTATTTTCGGTACAAGCAGCCCACTCATGGCCAGGACATTGTCCCGGATGGTCTCTGCCGGGAATCGGTATTGGGGCGCCCTGGCCAGATATACGTTTTGAGGGTCTTTACCTCTCAGTTTTGGATCAAGGCGGGAAGATTGTCGATATGTGGCCGAGGTAACCATCAGTTTCAACATGTGCTTTACATCCCACTCCGATTCAATAAACTCCACCGCAAGCCAGTCCAGTAACTTCGGATGAGTAGGCAAGTCGCCCTGGTTGCCAAAATCATCCAGGGTGGCCACGATCCCTTCCCCAAAGATGATATGCCAGAAGCAGTTGACAATCACCCGCGCCGTTAGGGGGTTTTCAGGATCCAGTAGCCATTGGGCCAATCCGAGTCGGTTTTGGGGCAGATCATCCGGGAATTCCATGATCGCTGCAGGAGTACCCGGATAGACGCGTTCTTCATGCGCGTTATAAGCGCCTCGTCTGAGCACATAGGCAGGACGCAGGGTGTCCATCTCGGCCATGATCATCGTGGCCTGGAGTTGCTCTTTTACCTGTTGTTCTATCACCTTTTGATGACTCAAGGCCGAGATAGCCAACTGGTAATCGCCGTCGTGGTGATGCAGGTAATGTCGGAACAGACTTTCCTCTTCATCCTCGGTCAATTGGCCTTTTTTCAGAAGGGCGGCAATAGGATCGTAGCCAATCAGCTGATCAATCTCGGTCGATGAAAGAGCACGATTGTAAATCCGCAGTTCATCTATACTCATCGGGGCCCTGATTCGCTGTCCGTTTTTGGTTCCCTCCCTTCCGGCAAGCAATGGTGCCGAAGTTCTCATCATGCCCGGGGTCAGCCGCGTGCTTGGTTCAATGGCTTCAAAGGTGACCGTGGAAAGGTATTTCACCGGTTCCAGTTTTCCATCGAAATAAAGCTTGAACCCGGATGCCCGGCCCGATCCATCATACGTGACCGTGATGTGCGTCCATGTGTTTTCAATTATGGAGTTGAAACTGCGCATTTTAGTTCCTTTCGCTCCTCCAACGACAAAATCTATCCATCGGTCCCCCAGGATAATTTCATACCCCTTGTCAGATTCTCTGTCAATCTTGGAAATAAACGCGCTATTATTATTCGCATACCTGAATTTAAACCAGAGGGAAAAAGTAAAAGGACCATAAAGGTCAAAATCGCCAACGTTCCCCAAATCAACGTAGTTCTCCAATTGTTGTGGATCACCTTTACCGTTAAATTCAACGGTCCCGGAAAACCTACCCTGAGCTTCGGTAACGTCATTTTTCAGTATTCCCGGCCGGGCACGATTCACAAGATTGGCTACCTGGTCACCATTAAAATAATCGAAGTTGTAGTAGGCTATCAGACCTTTGCTGCTGGCTGCTGACTGCCAACCGCCGACTGACCCTGCTTCCACTCCTTAAAAGCGGCCTGCGATTGAGAACGCTTTTCGGCTCTGACCTCAGCCACATGATCTCTGACCTGGTCTACATCTTCTTTAAGGAAAGCGATAATGGCCTCTTCCTTTTCTTTGGGCAAGGGTAAACTGGGCTCCCCAACTCCCTGATAGGATATTATGCCTCGTTCGGGGACGCTATTATTAAATGCAAATAACTGATAGAATTCCTTTTGCAAGATTGGATCGTATTTGTGGTCGTGACATCTGGAGCATTGCATAGTCAGGCCAAGAAAAGTGGTAGCGATTGTTTGGGTGCGGTCGGCCACATACTCAACCCGGTATTCTTCCTCCACAATTCCTCCCTCCTGGGTAATAGGATGGTTTCGGAGAAAGGCAGTGGCCAGTTTTTGTTCATAGTTTGGATCGGGAAGTAAGTCACCGGCCAGCTGCCAAGTCGTAAACTCATCGAAAGGCATGTTCTGATTGAAAGCCTTGATCACCCAATCCCGCCAGGGCCAGGAGGTCCGGCCTATATCGTCCTGGTAGCCGTGGGTGTCCGCATATCGGGCCAAATCCAACCAGGGTACGGCCATCTTTTCTCCATATGCGGGAGATGCCAGGTAATAGTCCGCCATCTTATCATACGCATCTTCAGAATCGTCGTCCAAAAAAGCATCGACTTCCTCCAGAGTGGGCGGTAATCCGGTCAAATCAAACGACAATCTTCTGATCAAATGATTTTTCCGGGCTTCCTCGGACGGATGAAATCCTTTGTCCTCCAGTTTTGCCAGAATAAAATGGTCAATGGGGTTTCTAGGCCATTCTTGATCTTTGACTTCGGGCAAGTCAGCCTTCTTAGGCGGAATAAAGGACCAGTGTGGCTTCCAGTCTGCTCCCTGATCTATCCACCGCTTGAGCAACCTAATTTCATATTCATTCAGACTGAGATTGGATTCGGGGGGCGGCATCATAAAATCCGGATCGGTGCTGGAGATCCTGTGCGGCAGCTGACTCTTTTCCAAGTCCCCGGGGACAATAGCATATCGGTTCTCGGCGCTGTCCAGTAGGGCAAAAGCCCCTTCTTTGACATCAAACCGAAGACCTGCCTTACGAACTTTTTCATCCGCGCCATGGCATTTGAAACAACGGTCGGAAAGAATGGGCTTGACATGGAAGTTGAAGTCTACTTTGTCGGGCAGCTCTTGATAGGCCTGCTGAACATTGTCTTGTGATGCGGACTCACAACCTGCCAGGGAGATTATCAATGCTGCAGAGAACCAACATCGGACAATTTGAGCTCTGATTGTTTTCATAAAGATCAATTTCAAAGTCAATTTTAATTTTAATTTCAATGTGGATCGTTAGCACGCAGGCAGAACTGCAAACTGCAGACTGCAAACTGTAGAGTGCGAACTGGGGGGATTAAGCCACTATATCATTCACAACTTCCCCATGTACATCAGTCAGTCGGTATCTTCTGCCCTGGTGCCGGAAAGTAAGCCGTTCATGGTCGATGCCGAGGAGATGCTGGAAAGTTGCTTGAAAATCATGCACATGGACCGGATCTTTGACGATATTATAGCCAAAATCATCGGTCTCCCCGTAAGTGATCCCTGATTTGACACCACCACCGGCCATCCAGTAGGTAAAGCACCTGGGATGGTGATCCCGGCCATAAGTCACCTTAGTCAACGGGCCTTGGCAATACACAGTGCGCCCAAATTCACTGCCCCAGATGACCAGTGTATCATCCAGCAATCCGCGTTGTTTTAGATCCTTTACCAAGGCAGCAGAGGGTTGATCAGTTTCCCGGCATCGGTTTCTTATTTCATTGGGTAAATTCTCATGGTGGTCCCATCCCTTATGATACAACTGGATAAACTTCACATCCCTTTCTGCCAGTCGACGTGCCAATAAGCAATTGGCAGCAAACGTTCCAGGGATACGGGAATCAGGTCCGTACAGATCGTAAATGGACTCAGGTTCGGAGGAAATGTCCATAGCCTCTGGCACTGAGGTTTGCATCCGGTAAGCCATCTCATACTGGGCGATCCTGGTGGCTAATTCCGGGTTCCCGAATTCGTCCAATTGCATCTGGTTCAATTTCTGCAGTTTATCCAGGAAATCCCGCCGATCTTTGGCCTCAACTCCGGGCGGATTGCTCAGATAAAGTACCGGTTCCTTTCCGCTACGGAACTGCACACCCTGGTGGATGGATGGTAAAAATCCGTTGCCCCAAAGCCTGGCATAGAGCGGTTGCATATTGCCATCAATGCCCTGGGATAGCAGTACCACAAAAGCGGGTAAATTTTCATTGTCGCTCCCCAGCCCATAGCTCAGCCATGAACCCATACTGGGCCGACCGGGTTGCTGCGATCCGGTTTGAATAAAGGTTATGGCCGGATCATGGTTGATAGCTTCGGTGTACATGGTTTTAATGACGCAAATATCATCCGAAACGGTAGCGATATTTGGAAGAAGAGAGCTGACCCAGTTGCCGCTTTCCCCATATTGCTTGAACTCAAAATGGGAGGCGCATAAAGGCAGCGATGATTGATTGGCTGTCATGCCGGTGAGCCTCTGATCCCCTCGTACCGAGGGAGGAAGTTCCTGTCCATGTCTTTTTACGACTTCAGGTTTGAAATCATACAGGTCCATTTGGGAAGGAGCACCACTTTGATGCAGGTAGATAACCCTCTTAGCTTTGGGGGCAAAATGAGGGCTACCCAAAACCCCTGAGTTCCCGGCTACGTCCGTGCCTTGCTTGTTGGCGGTCATACAACCTGGCAATAGGGACCCTAAAGCTGCCGTTCCAATTCCAAGGCTGGTCTTCGACAAGAAGTGCCGCCGGGACATGCTGAGGTAGTAATCGTTGATATTTTTCATGATTTTGGCTATCCGGGTTCGCTGGCCCTTACCACGTAGAATGACTTGATTCTTTGTAACTTCTAATTTACAAGTTTTGAAGATAGGTTTGCAACTATTTTGAATCGGGGGCTAAAACTTAATCTTCAATTTTAAACTCCCACATGCGTTGGGATTTGTGGCAACCCTCTAAGTCCAATGGATTTAACTATGTTGAATCACGCTTAAGGCTTAATCTTAAGTTTATACTTTAACTTGAATTCACATACGAGTCGAAGTCTAGGTCAAAGCTTAAGTTTAAGTAAAAGTAATTGGTGCATAAGGGGAGGAGAAAACTCTACCGCTTCATATAAGCCTCATCCGAATTCATGAGAGTATTTGCCACCATTGCCAGGGCAGCCGTGTGATTTTTGTCCAAGTTGCTGTCTACCGGATATTCTCCCACCTCCAGCAACTCTTCCGCCCGGTTCGGGTTGTCCCTAAATCTCTCCAATGCGAATTCATGCTGGTTTTTCATCAACTGCCTCTCCTTCTCGGAAGGCATTCTGCCACACAGCAGCCTGAACCCATATTCAACCTGTTCCTCCAGGGTCTCCCCACCTTCCTGTTGGATTCTTTGGGCCAATACTCTGGCAGCTTCCACAAACTGGGGATCATTAAGTAACACCAGGGCCTGTAGCGGGGTATTGGTATTTTCTCTTTTCGCGATGCAGACCGACCGGTTGGGCGCATCGAAGGCGACCATGGCCGGATGAGGCGTAGTGCGTCGAATGTACGTGTAGATGCTCCTGCGATAAAGATCTTTTCCCGAATCTACTACGTAGGGGCCTGACACGTTACTTCCAAAGTCCCAAACTCCCTCTGGCTGGTAGGGCTTGACACTCGGTCCCCCCACTTTTGAGGTCAGCAGTCCGCTGGCAGCAAGGGCATTGTCCCGGATTATTTCTGCTTGCCAGCGATGGCTGGGCCCCCGGGCAAGAAAGATATTATTGGGATCCTTTGTTTTGTGCCCGGGAAGAGGTGACGAAGATTGCCGGTAAGTAGCTGAGATTACCATGGTCTTGAGAAGATTCCTTAAGTCCCAACCAGAGTCAACGAAATAAAGCGCCAGCCAATCCAGGAGTTCAGGGTGGGTCGGTAGTGCTCCCTGGGTACCGAAGTCATGAGGAGTTTCTACAATGCCCCGACCAAAGATCATTTGCCAGTAGCGGTTAAGGGTTACCCTGGCAGTGAGCGGATTCCTTTCATCTATAAGCCATTGGGCTAACCCAAGTCGATTGGGAGGTAAGTCTTCGGCGAAGGGTAGAATCTTTTGCGGTGTACCCGGTACGACTTCTGCAATCGGTACATTATATTGACCCCGGTCAAGCACGAAGGTTTTCCTGGGAATGAGTATATCCTCCATTACCATTATCTCCGGTACCGTGTTCAGCAGCGCCAATTTATTAGCCATTAGTTGCAGCTGTTCTCTTATCAGCCTATTGAATCGCTGGTGTTTGCGATTCAGGTAATGGGCTATATAATCCTCCTCATCAAATTCCTCCGGAGAAAAAATTTGGTTCGTTTCTTGCTCAAATAAAGCGGCAACTTCAAGTGGACTGAGATACCTGCTGAACAAGGTCACTTCATCTATGCTCCCTTTGAAAACACCATTTTCCCCCGAGTGATAGCGTCCGCTTCTAAAGACCATCACTGGCCTTACCCGCCACTCTTCATTTTTTCTCCATGGGTGAATTATCGACCTATATAAATTGTCGTAGTTGGTAAAAGAATATTCTTTTCTACCATTGACATATAGTTGAAGGCCGGCGGCTTTGGCAGAGCCGTCATAGGTAAATAATACGTGATGCCATTCGCCTGCCGGGACTGGTGTTTCGGCGGTAATTTGCATATAATTGTGAGGCCCAACGCTGACCATTTTTATTGAGGGTCTGTTTAAGGTGTCCAGATAAAGATCCCAGCCTCTCCAGGCTTCATTATCGAAACCCGAAGTCCCCATGATCGTTTGGTTCTCCCCCTCTTTTTCCATATATATCCAAGCTCCAGCTGAGTAGGGTTCATGTATTTCAAAGTTGCCAACATCTTTTAGGAATACCAGGTCCACTTCATTTTGAGACCTGAGCGCATTTCCTACTTTTCCTTTTATTACCTGGAGATCTCCACATGCGAGGGATTTAGGGTTGTTATCCACCATTTTGTCAATAGGTCTTGCATTCTGAATGATGTGAACTACTCCTTCTTTCACTTTGTGAGACCGGAACGACTCGAACGGGTAAGCGGCGTCAGGAATGGGTGGATTAATGGGCCGGCTGCTAACGGATTGAATATACTCCTTTGTTGCAGCTACCTCAGATTTTAGAAGCCTTTTTTGCTTCCCGATTCTTTCAATCTCCTCAGACAAGTTGACCAACTGTTGTTCTGTTTCTGGCTCTGGTAATAAAAGTACCGGTCCTGAAGCGAATACCGGCCCTTTCCTCTCCGTAGGATTGATCCTCATTTCCGACACCATCCCAACTTCCCTGAGGTTATTGAAGAAAGCCGACATTTGGTAATACTCTTTTTGGGATACAGGGTCGAATTTGTGATCGTGGCAGGTAGCACATTCCAGGGTTAGGCCCAGGAATGCGGTGGCTGTGGTATTGGTCCTGTCCATCACATATTTCTGTCTGAATTCCTCATCTGCTACTCCTCCCTCTGAAGTGCTTGCATGATTTCGATGGAAGGCGGTTGCAAGCTTCTGCGCCCTGTTCGCATGGGGTAATAAATCCCCCGCCATTTGCCAGGTGATGAAATCATCATAAGGAAGATTCTGTTTAAATGCACTGATCACCCAGTCTCGCCAGGGCCAGTTAAAACGCTCAGGATCATGGTGCATTCCTTGTGTATCTCCGAATCGGGCGACGTCCAGCCAGTCCATGGCCATTCGCTCAGCATGGGCATCGGTGATCAAAAGGCCATCAACCAGTTTCTCGTAGGCGTTTTCTGAATTATCCGATAGGAAATTGTCAATTTGTTGGATAGACGGTGGCAAGCCGGTAAGATCCATGGTCACTCGTCTGATTAGACGTTCCTTATCCGCTTCCGCGGAAGGGTTCAGGCCTTGATCGCTCAATCTTGCGAGAACGAAATTGTCAATCGGATTATTGATCCTCCAGTCCGTAGGGAAATCTCCAGGGATCTGAGGTTTCTCAGGCGGGATAAAGGCCCAATGCTCCTTCCATTCCGCGCCCTGTTCGATCCACTTGATTATCATTGCCTTTTCCTGAGCCGAAAGACTCAAATTGGATTCCGGGGGAGGCATCCGGAATTCGGGATCGTCAGAGAGTATCCTCTTTGCTGCAACGCTCCTAGCAGGCGTGCCCTTTACAAAGGCGTGCCCTCCGGATACTTTGAGCCTGGCAAAAGCCCCTTCCTCCAAATCCAGTCTGAATTCCGCCTAGCGGGCGTTGTCATCTGGACCATGACACTTGTAACATCGGTCGGAAAGGATGGGCTTTACGTGGAAGTTGAAATCAACTTTCTCTGGCAAATCCTGAAATGCCTGCTGGACATCGTCAGGCAATGAAGGCTGGCAAGAGCAAAGAAAGACCAGCAATAAAACTGAAGCAAAATGCCCTAGGCTATCTTGAAGAGATTGGACCATTTAACAGAGGTTATTCTCGATTTTGATGTCAGATTTTGATTGTGAAGGTGATGTATCTCATTAATGGACCATATGGTCGCAGCCACATGAATGTTTAGTGAATCTGCAAGCCCATAGTTGGTCCACTCCTGTTTTATCTTTTTTCCAGTTTGAATTCTAAGGATTATTTTCGTTTTCCAATCATAATCTCCAATCTTAATCATCAACCACAACCATTCTTCTTACGCCAATACATCCTTCACCACCTCCCCGTGCACATCCGTCAGCCGGTAGCGCCTACCCTGGAATTTGAATGTGAACCGTTCATGATCAATGCCCAGCAAATGCATCAGGGTAGCCTGGAAGTCGTGAATATGGACTGGATTTTCGACTATGTTGCAGCTGAAATCATCGGTTTTGCCATAGACCATTCCTTTTTTAACCCCCGCTCCTGCCATCCATATGCTGTAGCATTTGGGATGATGGTCCCGGCCATAGTCAGTTTCGGCTATTGCCCCTTGCGAATAGTTGGTACGACCAAATTCACCGCCCCAAATGACCAAGGTTTCGTCCAGCAGGCCCCGTTGCTTCAGGTCCGTTATCAAAGCTGCTGATGCCTGGTCGGTATCCTTGCATAAATCGGGAATTCTTTTGGGCAGATGCTCATGGTGATCCCATCCGCGGTGATATAGCTGGATAAATTTTACCCCTTTTTCAGCAAGCCTGCGGGCCAGCAGGCAATTGGCTGCATAGGTTCCGGGGGTACGGGAGTCCTCCCCGTATAGATCATAGATATAATCGGGTTCATCGGAAGTGTCGGTGATCTCAGGAACAGAGGCCTGCATTCGAAAGGCCATCTCATATTGGGCGATCCTGGCCTCTATTTCAGGATCCTCAAATGTTTCGTATTGCTCTTCCTGCAGTTGCCTGAGGAATTCCATTTGAGCTTTTCGATCCTCACGTTCTATTCCAGGTGGATTGTTCAGATATAAGACCGGATCTTTTCCCTCTCTGAATCGGACACCTTGGTGCTGCGATGGAAGGAAGCCATTGCCCCATAGCCGGGAATACAAGGGCTGATCGCCATTTTTGTTGGTGATTAACACGATGAAGGCCGGCAGATTTTCGTTGTCGCTTCCCAAGCCATAATCAATCCACGAACCAATTGAAGGTCTTCCGGGAAATTGGGATCCGGTTTGGATAAGAGTCACTGCGGGATCATGATTAATGGCCTCGGTATACATCGATCGGATCAAGCACAGTTCGTCAACGATCCTGGATTGGTAAGGCAACAACTCGCTCATCCAGGTCCCCGATTGTCCGTGCTGCTGGAAGGAAAACAACGAGCCAGCCAGGGGAAAAGAAGTCTGGCCGGCCGTCATACCGGTTAGTCGCTGGCCTTGCCGGACCGATTCGGGTAGCTCTTGGCCGAACATCTTGTTCAGAAGAGGTTTGTGGTCAAACAAATCGATCTGCGACGGAGCGCCGCTTTGGAAGAGATAGATAACCCGTTTGGCCTTGGGCGCAAAATGGGGCAGGGAAAGACCTGCGGATTTATTCCCGGGGTTTCCAGCCAGCATCTCGACAGGGTTCAGGAGAGAGGCCAGACCCAGGGTGCCGAAGCCCATGGCCGACTTAGCAAGAAAATCCCTACGGCTTTGTATTCGGCAGTAATTACGGCAGCTCATAGTAATTGTCTTCTAGGATTTAATTCACTAGATCCAAGCGTAGACCAAAGATCGTCAAGATCATCTTTAAAGGCAACATAAGAGTTAGACGGCACAAGTCGCTCTGAAAATCACACCCTTTACCCCCTCTAGGAGACAGGCTTCACCACCTTTTTCTGAGGGAGCGCAGCGACCGAAGAATCCGTCGATCGTTTAGGTTTGACTCTAGGGAACAAATGAATATCGAATGCATGACTATATAAAATTTGAAGGCGGGCTGCGAAGACTCTTCCGGCCAATATCGGGATCCTCTGTCACCAGTGGGCAAAAGTCTAAATAGCCACAGACTCTTCGCTATCGCTCAGAGAAAGGCTTCCCACCGCCTTTCTGAGGGAGCCTCAAACCGCCTTTTTCTGAGGGAGCGCAGCGACCGAAGAATCTGTCGGTATTCAAAGTGAAAGTCTCTAAAGGTTACAGCTTTGAAAAAGTCAGAGTCTCCGGAGAGACAGATACATCGCCCTGAAGTAGAAATCACTTCAGTGCTCTGCAAAAGGAATTGGTAGAGTCTCTGGGTGAAATCTCCAGGCCAGCTTTTCACGTTGCTACTTTCTTTTGCCCAGGCACAGGCTATGTAGTCGAGAAACGCTAAGGGAGCGCCAAGCCACCTTAGAGAACTCTGCGCCGAGCCTCTTCGCCTGGCGTGGCCCTGGCAGAGCATGGCGCTAAAGATTCGGCGACAGCGTGAGAACCAAGACTGGCACGGGGATGACCCATTCAAGACCACCCCCTTAATCCCCCGCCAGCGGGGGACATCGAATGGAATTTCCCCCTCTGGAGGGGGTTAGGGGGAGGTGCACTCCTGGATTTCAATTTTTGACAACTGCCTACTTCCGTCTTAGGCCTTTAGATCCTCCAAAATATCGGCCTCCTTCATGAAAGCCTCTACGTCAACCATTAGTCCAAGACCAGGCGCCTCCGAAACGGTGGTACGCCCGTCCTTCATCTCAAACCCGAGGGGCGTAATTGAGGCAAGAACCAGGGCATCGTGTTCCGCTCGATACCAATTTTTAATCACCTTTCCTAAATGAAGCTGACAATAGAAACCTAAAAGAGAACCCCAATTATGAGGAGCAACCCTGGCACCATAAGGTTTGCCAAGCGCAGCCTCGGCTATAATACCCTCAATGCCAAATTGATTCATTATCATTCTTATGTGGATTTGACAGGTTGGATCTCACTCCAGTTCTTCATACGATCCTGAATGGTTTTTTTATATCAATTCGTAGGGCGCCGGCCATGCCAACAAATGCCTCTTTATTCAGAGGTTCTGGTTGAAGGCCTAATGCAATCTACTACTGCCTATTGGATTGATGGCTTTATGGTACTACATATGAGCAATAATCATTGCAGTTACAAGGAGAGCGCTAAAATGGTAGCTGGTATTAATACCGAACAACTTCCATGACTTTCTTTCCCATGCAACCGTACCAAGGTCAACCGGAAAAAAGAATCCCAACCATGTAAAGAATGCCGCAGCACCCGCATTTGCAGCTGCAGATACTTCAGAAGGAGGAAGGCCCCAAGTCTGAGGATCCCAGGCAGCCATGTTGTGGGCAAAAACATAAGCCAGCAAGAAATTTCCGATAACCATGAAGGTCATACCCTTTCCCATTTCCGATCCTGATGGTTTTTCATTTGGATCAAAGCCCATTTCTTTCGCCCAGGCTTTTCCAAAAAGTGGAGTGTACCAAAGAAACCCTAATATAAAAGTGGCTACTACAGCGACTATCACGGCAATGTAATTGATTTGAATTTCTGGCATGTTTAAGTCGGTTTGGTTAATGCTAAAGATAAGAAAATTGGATTTACCTGGGTCCAATGATATTTTTATCAAACATTTTATGGATGTCCATGACTAAAGCAAAATCTGTTCTGCCCGGATTGTTTTCCGTTTTCTTGTTCTGCGGTTCCTGTGTTCCTGATTCGATCGATGCAGAGGGTACCCTGATTATTGGGGATTTCGATTCCAGAACCTTCGGGGAATGGACCATGGAGGGAACTGCACTTGGAGGCGGACCCTCCGGAGACAAAGGAACCCACAGTATGCTGGGATTCCTGGGCGAGTTAGGGTAGCCAAGGCCGGTTAAGACTGATACCTTACATGTAATCGGAAGAAAAATACTTATTCTCCTGTCATCATTCTTCGGGTAAAAGAACGATTTTACCCGAAGAAACCTTTCCATTGTGTAAGTCACCAAATGCTGAATCACCACCTTTAATTGGTCGCTTTTCAACCCATGCAAGATCACCGAAATGATTGCGATATAAATGAGTTATCGTGGCCTTAAGATCAAGCTCAGTATAGGCATAAGTCCCTAAAAATATTATTTCCGAAAGTGTTATCCTTCTGGCATCGATGACCCCCTCAGGCCCTTGTAAGCCAATACTCATTATCACGCCACCACGACGCACGGCCTTGATAGCGCTCGCACGGGTAAGGTCTGAACCAACCGCATCAATAACGACCGGGTAGTGATTTTCTGGCGCTTGCGCTTTTAACGGGTTGAGTAGGTTGGCAACGCCTGCACTTTTGGCTTCATTGAGCCGGTGCGCATTGGTATCAGCAATAGTAACATCTCCACAGCCTAGAAATTGTAGAAATAAGGCAGAAAGCAAACCAATAGCTCCTGCTCCTATGATTAAAACAGGTCCCTCCTGGATAGGGCTATGAGCTACGTGAATTACCAAATTTGTAGCGTGAACTACTGTTGCAGCTGGTTCAGTCAATGAAGCTGCAACCGGATTCATATCTTCAGGTATAAGTAAGAGGCATTGCTCAGGAATAGTAACATACTCAGCAAAGCAACCGGGCCGGGTCATCCCAATCATGGTGCGGTTAGGGCACAGGTTTGAGCGCCCAGTTAAGCAATCATCACATTGATTACAGGTAATTATGGGATTTAGAACAACCCGATTTCCCTGATATTTACCTTCTTGAACAATACCGCATGCTTCATGTCCCAGTATTAAAGGAGGCACTCTCCGGGAATCATGTCCATTCCAGGCATGCAAGTCCGAACCGCATATGCCGGCCGCCTCTATTTTAACCTGAGCTTCTCCGGAGCTACACGGTATTTCCGGTACATCTGAATAGGTTAATTCCCGTACGTTCGTGTAAACTAATGCTTTCAAATCGTTCTCTTTATATGGTTACCTCCAACTTGAGACAGTACCATGTCCTTCCTTTGGGAAGGTGGCGCCGACAAAGTTCGGCATCGGAAGGAGTATTAGCCTTGGCGAACCCACCGCTGAATCCCCTCCGAGGAGGGGACTTTACCATTTGGCTCATATCAAAACCTCCTTTACTTTATTTTGCTGTAAAACCCCCATCGACATACAGAGATTGTCCCGTAATATAGTCTGCAGCCGGGGAACACAAAAAAACTGCTGCACCCAATAGATCATCCAGCTGCCCGTTTCTTCCGATCGTCGTTTGCATGGCCAATTGCTTGGCTCTTTCTTTGTTTTCAAATACCGGCCGGGTTAGCTCGGTTGGAAAAAAACCCGGGGCAATAGCATTGACCATGATGCCCTGGTCCGACCATGCTTCGGACATGGCCCGGGTCAATTGCATTACACCTCCCTTTGAAGCCCCGTAGGGGATGCTGTTGGGAAATGCTCGTTCACTTTGCAAAGAGGCAATATTCAATATTTTACCCCAACCACGGGCAGCCATGGAGGGTACTAAAGCTCTCGCCAGGAAAAAAGGTGTCTTCAGATTCAGATCAAGAGTGGAGTCCCAACTTTCATCACTGATCTCCTGCCAAGTTTCCCGGAAGTTAATGCCAGCGCAATTCACTAGAATGTCCGGTGAGCCAAATGGCTGGGCGACACGAATTGCAAGCTCGTCCCAGTCATCAACAGCCAGTAAATCACAAGGGACAGATACTGTTTGTCCGCCATTTTCTTGTATGTCACTCATCAATTGATCGAGGGCTGCTTCACGACGTGCCAAAAGGACAACATTGGCACCAGCGTCAGCAAAAGCGCTTGCCAGCGTACGACCAATACCACTACTGGCCCCTGTTACCAGGGCAACATGACGTTCGAGCGAAAATTTGTCCACCAAACTCATACCTGATTACCAAGTTCGAAGGTATCATCAGGAAAGTATTTTCTGAGCCGTAAGTCACAGGTTCGAGCATGAGCTTCCATTCCTTCAATCCGTGAGATCCTTGCGCTAGCAGCCCCGATTGAACGGTTCGCTTCCCTATTAAGCCGTTGATAAGTAACCACCTTAATGAACTTACTTACTGAAAGGCCACCGGTATATCTTGCCACTCCCTTTGTCGGCAAAATATGATTTGGCCCAGCGGACTTATCGCCATATGCCACTGTCGTTTCTTCACCTAAAAATAACGATCCATAGTTTGAGAGATTTGCCAACCACCAATCCAAATCTTTCGCCTGCACTTCTAAATGTTCTGGCGCATAATCATCACTAACGCCGACGAGTTCTTCCCTGCTGTCGCACAAAATCACTTCCCCGTAATCCTTCCAGGCTGCCCCAGCCGCATTTCGGGACGATGTTGGCAAATCAGCAATAAGCTTAGGCACCCGTTGCATTACCTGGTTCGCCAGTGTTTCATCATCAGTAAACAGCCATGCTGGAGAGTCAAATCCGTGCTCCGCCTGCCCGACCAGATCGCATGCAACAATCTCGGGATCAGCTGAACTGTCCGCAATAACAGCTATTTCAGTAGGGCCTGCCAACAAATCAATACCAAATTCGCCAAAAAGTTGCCGTTTTGCTTCCGCAACAAATCGATTGCCTGGCCCAACCAGAATATCTGCTCTATGCCCCGAAAAGAGTCCAAATGCCATAGATGCAATACCTTGTACGCCACCTATTTGCAGAATATGATCTGCTCCACACAATTTCATGGCATAAACAAGTTCATCTGGTATACCGCGGTCATCCCTTGGAGGCGAGCAAGCGATGATATGTTTTACGCCGGCTACCTTGGCAGTCGTAATGCTCATAATGACCGATGCGAGGTAAGAATATCGTCCTCCAGGAATATAACAGCCGGCAGTTGTCACCGGGATCAGTCGTTGCCCTGTCCAGGTACCGGGAGACAATTCAACTTCAAATTCCTTTATACTTTCAAGCTGGCGGGTTGCAAACCTATTCACTCGATGAAATGCAAATTCAATGTCAGCCTTAATCTCTCGAGGCACCCTACCTGTTGCCGCAGAAATGTCTGTCTCAGAAAGTAAGATATCACCCGTCCAGCTGTCCAGGTCTTCAGCATATTGTTTTGCTTTTGATTCCTTACCTGCTCGTAGTTGGTTAAGCATATCTTCGACAATACCACGGGTTTTAGCGTCACCGGAGGCAGAGGTTTTACTTGTTTTCTTTAAATAGCTGATTGTCATTTATAGTTTAGTGTTGAAGGTAAAATAAAAATAGTCATTGAAGAGGTGATTAATCATCTCGAAGCCGATTTTTGATCGAAGTCCCCAAAGCATGTACTTGGGCAAAGTCAGACCTTCGGATCCCTATCAGCCAACAATTGCGTCTAGGATAGAGTTTTTTCCAGAGACTATCAATTACCTACTAAGTGCCCATGTTGATAATTCCGGAATAAAGGCCAGGAGTAGGACTACAAAAAGCATTGCTACAACATATGGGAAGGCCCGCACTGCTATTGCAAGCACCGGTGTGCCGGAGATTCCCGAAACAACGAATAAGTTAAGCCCTAAGGGCGGCGTAATAAACCCAACTCCTAAGGCAGTCACCATCATTATACAAAAATGAATATCGTTCATACCGATTTCTTGTGCCAGTGGCAATAGAATTGGTGAAAGAATTACTATGTTGGGTGTCGTCTCCATTATACAACCTGCAACAATCAGGATAAGGATCATTCCCAGAATAATCAGGTCTCTATCATCGGTCAATGATATCGCTGCGGTCACAAAGGTTTGCGGGATTTCCAAAATCGCCAGGACCTGAGACAATGGCAATGACATAGCTATAATGGGTAATATCACCCCATTTATCCTCGCTGAGCTGATTAGTATCTTAGGTATATCTCGCCAGCTTATAGAGCCCTGGTAAAAGCCTATTAAGCTGGCAACAAATACGGCAACAGCTGCAGCTTCAGTGGGTGTAAACACGCCGCTATAAATACCCCCTAAAATGATCACAGGAACCATTAAAGCAAATCGACCGTCCCATAACGTAATTCGCCATCGTGAAAAGCTAAAGCCTCGGCTCTCTTTTTCATATCTGTTTAGCTTGTTCATGACAACGTTAGTTATCATGATTGATAGCATGATCATCAAACCGGGAATGGCAGCTGCCAGAAACAGGGATGAAGCAGAAATTCCCAAAATCAAGCCAATAATTATATAGGCAATAGAAGGCGGAATGAGGATACCGGTACAAGCCCCCGCTGCTACCAACGCACAAGCATAGGGTTTGGGATACCCAACCTCCACGAGTCTTGAAATTGTCATTCTGCCCACTGCAGCAGCGCCTGCTGCATCCGAACCTGAAATACAGGAGAAAAAACCACATCCCAGAACGGTGGCGGTTCCAAATCCGGATTTAATCCCCCCGTTGTTGCATGGGCGACATCTAATAGTTTGTTTGAAAGTTTAGTTCTAACCAGAACATCACCGGTTAAAATAAACAATGGAATCGCAATTAAGGCGAACGAGTCGATCCCGTCGAAAAGTGCCTCTCCAATAAGCCCCATAGGTAACGCTTCTGTAAACCAAAGCATTGACACCGATCCCAGCCCAAGAACCACCCAAACAGGAACCCCAAGTGAAATCAAGCCGATCATCAGCAGGACTGGAAAAATGACCTCCCATCCAAATTCAGGAGCATCCGGCAGTCCGTATAACTGCTCGTACATCTGACTCCTATTCATCTGATAAGGATTTGGGAGTAGGCATTTCCATACCCGACATCAAATAAAGAATATCTTCTTTTATTAAGCGAATAAGCCGATAAAGCACCAATGAAAATCCAAACGGTAATGCTAGCGTAAACCACGCCTTACTAATGCGAAGTCCGTCGGTTACAGATCCAAATTCAATTGATAATAGAACAGGGCCCATGCTGATGTAAAAACAAAAACCAGCAAGAATCAACGTACATAAATCACCTAGTAAAAAAAGAGCAGCTTTCCCACGACTAGGTATTAACTGAGATAAGATATCAATGCGGATATGATGTCTCTGTCTAACGCCCATTGCTGCACCAATCCACGCCAGGTAAATAAAGGCATACCTTGCGACTTCTTCTCCCCAAACGGATGAATAACTCATCGCAAACCTGCGTATTACTTCGACAAGGATAGTTACCACCAGCAGGGTATAGAATATCATCAGGAGCCAATACTCCAGCCGGTCATCGGTCTGGTCAGTGAGGCCTTTCATGGGACCGTTTTATGGCAGATTCAGAATTCAACCTATCAGTTCATAAACTCAATGGAAAGAAATCATAATTACTAAATATCGTGGACGTAGTAACTGCCCTGTTTTTCTGTTGCTTCACGTAAGGAATCGAACTGATTAAACGACCCTGCCAAATCAATTTTCAATTGGTTCCACTCCTCACGTTGATGGCCCGCTTTGGCAACCCACTGCTTCATCTCTTCTGCATTAGGTGCGTAGAAATTAACACTGGCGGCTTTCAACTCGGTCATCGCAAAAGCGCGGGCAGCAGGTACTTTAGCTAGGTTTTGTCTTGATGTGACATCGCTGGCTTGCAGGACGGAATCTTGTAAGCGCTCGGGCAGATCATTAAACCATGCGAGATTGCAAGAGAATACCTGGGAATCAGGTACGGCGCGGTTGAAAGTTACGTGTGAAAGGACATCCTTAAAGCCAAAGATGTTAAGGGCCTGGACTGAAGGATCCAGTGCATCGGCAACCCCTTGTTTAATCGCAGAAGGAGTTTCGCCCCATGCGACAGGCGTTGGATTGGCACCTAGCAACCGATAGAATTTTTGTAAAGTTTTGGATCCTGGAACGCGGAACTTAATGCCTTCTAATTGATCTGGTGTTTTGATGGGCCCTTCTTTGCCTTTACGCAAAGCAACCACCCGTGGGTCAATGCAGACGTACCATAGCACTTTGAACCCCCGAGCTTCGATCTTAGGACTCACCAGATTCTTCCATGTATCGGAAGTAACAAGGTTGATAAATTTCTGATTCTCACCACACCAGTAAGGAACATTGATCAAATCCATAACCGACGCGAAAGTGGCAAAATTGGATATAGAATGTTGAGCCGCTTGAAGGGTACCAGCCTGCACTTTTTGCGCCAGGGAACCACCTGCGCCCAATTGACCAGCAGGTATGAGTTTTACGTAGATCTCGCGATTGCTAAAGTTTTGGATATTTTCCTTAAAGTCCAATTGCATAATAGGGTAGCTGCGACTCGCACCGAGGCGGTAAGCTGTGGCAATGAACATGGTAAATTTTGCTTGTTTTTCCGACTTTTTTTCGTCTTTGGAAACACGCGCAGCTCCTTCACAAGAAGAGATCAAACCGCCAGCTGCCGATACAACAGCCGCGGTAAAACCAAATTTGGCCGAAGTTTCAATGAAACGACGTCTTTCCACCGATTTCAATGGGCTAGACTCATTATTAAATATCTCCTTTTTCATTATGTCATCTGCTAAGTGTCAATAACTTGCGCGTAGGCAGAAGGTCGATTTAGGGTTAGCAATCGTTCTTTGGTGGCTACTTGTTATCAGTGTTACTTACTACAAAAATGACCAGAAAAATTACGGATAACAGCAATAAAATAAATTCGGGGACATTTCCAAGATGGAGGGATTCAGTAGCGCCAAATATCAAACTGATTTTTCCGACAATAATATTTGCGAGATAGCTAACAACAAATACCAACCCGATAATGAGCAAAGGTTTGTGAGTGATATTTTGTGATTTCATTATCAGTTGTCCTGGTCAATTGCCGGGCAAGCGATAATGCTTTCACCAATACTTACTGCCCCGTTCATTCTCCTTTGCTCTACGATGATTATGACCTCCGTGAACTTTGATTTTTTTCAATTTCGGCAGCTTAAGTTGCTAATTTGTTTCTTCTTAAACTATCCGATTTCCCGTTTAGGCTAGCGAAAGGCCTGAAGGTACAGAAGATATGGTCTACCCACCCCGACCGTGGCTTGGGGTCTTGATCAACCTCAGCCATCATGAGCAGTGGGAAAAAGTCAGATGGGCCGGTGGAATTAGGCACGCCCCTATGTGCCAGGCTTCTCGTTGTAGCGGGAGCAGGACTTATCCCACTATATTCCTTTAATTGGCTCCATTCATACCGCTGCACCGTACTTGGCATAGTGAAAGGATTCTCAAAAAAATCATCAACCAATTGTAAGTAGAGCCCCTTTTTCTCCAAAGCTGCACTATGGGTGGAGCCAGGGATGACACTTAAATGGGCTTTGGGTAGATTTTGAAAAATCTTAACAGTATGGTCTAAGGGCGCAAAATCCCGATCTCCCGTCATTAAAAGAACCTCGCATTGAATCTTTTTTAGCTCGGAAAACGGAATATTAGGATGTTTCCACATCATGGTAGCTAATTTGCGTTCTGTAGGATTTTCAGTAGTTAAAGCAGTTTTTTCAATCCATCGATAAATCGGGGGCTCAATTCCTGTAGTGTCCGCCAAAGTATTTGGGGCAAAAGCTACTAGTTTTTTTATCTTCCCGGGATGATTCAGGCCCATGACCAATCCTATTATTGCTCCGTCGCTGTGCCCCCAAATATAGACGGAATCAAGACTTAATTGGTTCAGCAATTCGTTTATGTCGGATGCTAGAAGATCGTAGGTGAGTTCAGCTTCCGAGTCCCCTGATTTACCTTGAGCTCGTGAATCGACTGCTATAACCATGTACTTCTTATCAATAAAATGAGGGTAATGGGAACCCGCGCCTCCGATCGAACCGCCATTTCCATGTAACACGACTAGTGGCTGACCTTCTCCATACACCTCATAGTAAAGCTTAATATTGTTCACCTCAGCAAATTTTCCCACCTCGCTATTGGTTCCAAAGTTGGGAACTTCCGTACCGGAAATCACCAAGCATTGTTTTCCACTTTTTACATTAGCCTTCGTTAAGTCATCCTGAAACAATAAGTTGGTACCATAGCTTCGTCCCTCCACTCCATGGGTGAATCCACCTAAATCATCTTCAAAATCAGCTCTATAAATGCTTTTCCATTTCTGGTCTTCTGTTTTGATCTCAAACTCGATATCATCAAAGTAAAAGCTACCATTGTACCGGCATAATGCACCGAATAGGATCTGGGAGTAATCACCATCAATTACTCCTTCTATCGCATAGTTATCCCACTGTTTTGATTGGATGGGTTTATCGCGCATATTATAGAAGAAGCCTACTCCTCCGTCCTTGAGTTCAACTCTTACCCAAAGGCGTGCAGAAGCGTCGGCATCTTCTATTTCAGTGCGGACTAGACCTTTGAATCGAAATTTCAGGCCTTCATATCCTTTTTCTGAAAGAGTGTGAGAGTACAGAACCCAATTCTCCTGGGCATTGCTGTTACTTATGAAAATTAACAATGCTCCTGCTAAAAACAGGAAGCTTTTGAAAGATTTGATTGTGCTGCTCTCCATGCTAATTATTGTTTACCGGTTTATTGTGTAATCTGGTGATGTTGACTATTTCCAATTTATCAAATAATGGGAATATTTGTGCTCCAATAAATTGCGCAAGGCGGCGGGCGAGTTCCTTTGGCCACTACCCAAACCATATCATTCTGTTTTGCTCTCTAAACTATCCAGCTCCCGGCGTAATTCCTGCACCTTGTTCTCCCGTTCCCGATCTGTCATGATCTGCGCTTCCAAGTCCTGGACAAGACGTTTGCGTTTCTCTCTCAGGCTGTCGATTCTCCAAATGCTGTCAAGCTCATGCAGAAACTTTTGATTACCGGTATGATAAATGAACCGGTACTTCCAGTCATTCTCTACCAGATCGACATAATCCTTCCCCATATAGTAATTAAAACCCATGGAGAGGATCAGCAATGCTCCCAATACCCAAACGATAGCGCTTGAACGCATCATTCCCAGCCAAGCTTTACATCAGGAAAAAACCAGAAATAGTGATAATGCTTGACTTCGCTCTTATCATCGGATTGCTGGTAGGCACTTCGTTCGATCAGGGTGTTAAGTTTTTCATTCAGAATATTCAGTTCCCGCCTGTTTGGGGCAGGGATCTGTGACGCCGTGAAATCTTCACTCAAATTCTGAAAACAAATTATTGCAGACATATTTGCGTTGAAGTCCTTTTGGAATCCTCCAAATTAGCACTCTAGGCGGTCAAGGCCACAGGTAAGCCTTCCAGATCATCAGACTCAGACTTTTGAGTGGCTGACCGTTACGCCCCGTTTCTCTAAAATATCAGCCACTCTAGAATTAATTTAAGTTGAACTTCCAAGTAATAATGCTATTCCTAATAGTGCAGGAACAGGAGCAATTAGCAGCGGCAAAGGAAAAAATGTAATCAGTGTACCCCAAACTATGAATATCCAACACGACGTTGGACTTAAAGTGTGCGTTCTCAACAGGGCAATGCCGAAGCCAATAAAAGACAGCGTCGCCAAAGGATTGAATATAATTTCCATGTAAAAATTCAGCCATCGCTTCAATTGGTAGAAGATCGGAGGCAGCTCAACACCGGTTTCGATTTCCTCAACTGCCCAACTGGTAACTCCGAAATGAAATGAGGCCTCAAGCGCAACGGAAGTTGCAAAAACAGCAAAAGCAATAACTGAAAGAACAGGTAAAACGTGAGCACCCTTCTCCCAAAGGGCTGTTCCTAACAACGCAAACCCACCTAATGGAATTAGGACCCAAGCCGCCCATGAAACAGAAATAACTCTAAGTGACCAGGATTGACCCACCGCCTTGTTAATATCCCGGAACATAGCTTCGGCTGCTTTTATATCGCCCCAGATCAGAACAATCAAGGAAGGGATAAAGGGCAACAAACTACCCAAAACAAGTATTAAACCAGCAATCCTAGTAGTGTTCCAGAAACTAGCTTCAAACATCTTAATTGCATTTTTCAAATGTTACCATGGTGCTTCACCGTTTTTTGAAATTAATTGAAATAAAAATCAATAGACCGCCAAAACTACATTATTAGTTAGAGGGGGGGAGTACCTCGTCTAATCTGCCTTGCCTGTGAAAAGAAAAATTTGGCTTCTACAGGGATATACTCCGCCAGTCACACCCACACCAACACCCACACTTTGATAGGATATTCGGCTGAAAAGTAAACTCAGAGGAACTGGGCGGAAGGACTAGGGCGGAAAGATTAGTTAGAGCTCAAGTTTCCGTCCTCCAGAACTTTATCGTTTGGAATGCCTTCCGGGAATTTTTTGACCCCGGCGGGGATATTATAAAGTACCCAGTGCACCCAGGTCTTGCCCGGGGCGTCCGGATCGTCGCAGATCAAGGCCAAACTCTGGGCCCCTGCCGGAATCCCCTCCCATTCAAGCGGCGGGGATACATCTTCACCATCGCAAGTTAACCTTCTGGGAATATCTCCCGCGTCCTGGAAGACTGAACTTTTAAATGTAATTGCCATAAATCAAAAGATTATACCCTGATGCAACTTAACGGGATCAAACCAACCGAACCCCCGGTGATAGTTAACGTTTAGATTCTGGTGCTTCTCAACAAGCCGGAAAGTCTTCCCGACCGATCACGCAGGTTTGCGTTCCCCAGAATCCTGGCCAGCCTTCTCAACTTCCGGCTCCTGGGCCGTCCATCTTTTAGGGCCGTAATCCTTTCCAGCAGGCTTCCCCTCTTTCCTTCTTTCCGGCTCCTGGCCTTCTCAGACTTCCGGGGCTTGATTTTGGGTCTCAACCTATGGGCCTTCGGTTTCGGGCCTCCGTTTTCAGTGGGAATGTTTTTCATTTACTAACTCCCTCCTTTTCTGGTGGCTGCAGGGGTGGGGTTGTTAGGCTGGGGCTCCGGCCTGTTCTTGTTTGAATCCCCCGTTTGAGCCTGGCTGTTTGTCTCCAATCTTTATGTCTTTTGTGGTGATACCCATTTTACAGCCGCCGTTGAATGCAGCTCCCGATTCTATAATCAGCTTATTTGTTAAAATATCACCGTTAATGACCGCCGTAGGCCGAAGAATCAGCACATCGGCAATCTCAATGGCACCATCAACTTCTCCTGAAATTTCAGCGTTTTGGGCAACTACAATGCCCTTCACGTGGCACGATTGACCCAGTACTATCTTTGATTTCGTTTTTACGTTCCCAATTACTTTGCCCTCGACTCTAATGTTCCCCGAAGTTTCAATATTCCCTTCCACAATCGTTTTCTCTCCAACTATGTTGCCGATCTCACCAGCAACGCGCCTGTCTTCTTTATTTGTGAACATCGTAGAGAAAGAAAGATAGGGAAATTACGCGATAGAGTAAAGGGAGGGCGAGGGGATAAGCTCTTGCTTCCCTACTACTGGCTTTGCGATAAAACCACCAAAGAACCGACTAGAGCACAAAAGGGAGAATGATCTTAGCCTGCCTAACGCCCTGCGAGACCTTGCCACAAGCACAGCATCCTCCTTGGCCTAATAATAATTGGGCCTAATAAAAGCCGGTCCGTGACCGGCAGGCTATGCCTGCGGGTGGTGCTCGGTGCCGGCACCGCCGGGTTTTATAATGGGTTTTAGCCCTTGATTGTGTCCTCAATTTTCTGGGCGTATTGAACCAACGCTTCATCCTGGTAGAACCTGCCCACAAGTTGCAGCCCATGGGGAAGACTTTCGGCGTCCAACCCACAGGGAATCGAGATTGCCGGAAGTCCCCCATGGGTCCAGGGAAGGTTCATCACAGGGCTGCCAGTACTCTGTAAACCCTTTGGGGCGTGGTCGGTTGCGGCGGGGGTGAGCCAAAAATCAATTCCGTAGTGATCCATCTGTTCGGTGATGGTATCCCTGATGACCCGTTGTTGTGAAACCAGCCTGCTGAGTTCCGCGTCGTCAATTTTCAAACCCCTCTCTATAATTTCTGCCGTTTTTGGGCTGTAGAGCCCCTTGAAGTCACCGTACCAGGTGCCATGGACCCTGGCTGCCTCCGCTGACATCATCCTCATGTGAGATTCATTGATGAACTTTATATCCTTCAGCGCCGGGCAATGGACGATCGGGTATCCCTTTTCTTTAAGCCTTCCTACGGAAGCCTGGAAATGGTCTATGCCATTTGGGGAGGCCTGATCCAAATAGGGTCCCTCCGGTATTCCCACCACAGCTTCCCCAGGTACGGATTCACCAATCGTCCAGTCCTGCATCAAAAACGGTGCAAAAAAGGATAATCCTGTAACTTCTTTACAGAAGAACCCTACATGATCAGCCGACGGTGAAAGGGGAATGACTCCATCCGCCGGAATCCGCCCGTAAGAAGGTTTGAATCCGGCAACGCCGCAATACGCCGCAGGCCTAATGACCGATCCTATAGTCTGGGTACCCAGGGCCATAGGAAAATAATGCTTGTGCACCCCTGCCGCTGAACCGCTACTCGATCCCCCGGGAGTGTGCTCCGGATTATGAGGGTTGCTGGTAGGACCTGGCTGCAGATAGGCGAATTCTGTAGTAACAGTCTTTGCCAGGACAATAGCTCCCGCTTCCTTTAGCTGAGAAACGCACCTGTCCTCGGCTCCCTGAAACAGAGAGGAGGGTAGTCTGGAACCACACCGTGTAGGAATTCCTTCAACCCTGAAGATATCCTTCACCCCAAAGGGCAGTCCGAACAGAAATGGTCGATCTTCGGGTTTAGGGAATCGCTCTAACAAACGCTTTCCCTCGGCAAGTACCTTGGGGCGATCGAGGGTACCGGGAACCAAAGCATGGAGGGTACTTTCCTCCTTCTCGATCACTTCACAAAGGGCGGTCAGATAGCGCAATAACTCTAGGGTCCCCAGACGTAGTGACCTTGCCAGTCGGGAGGGGTCTAAAAGACTGATCTGCTTCATAGGTATTGGCTTCATACACTAATTACCCGGGGAATTAGGCCCAACTGGAGACTACATGGGGCAAACGGAGGTGCCATTTATCGACTTCACTTTACCTCAAACACTCACTTATTCTTGCTTTAAAGCTAACTTAAATCCCCATATGGAAAGAATAGCTAAAAAAACCACCGGAAACCAGGATATCCATAAAGGGAAAGAATAAGATCCGAACTCAAAATTCCAGCTGAGAATGATCCGGATTAAATGAATTAAGGCTACTAGGGCAAAAATCAGCGCCGAGATTGGCAAATACGATTTTGGCTTCATGTCCTGAAAGTTATTTGATATGATATTACCCGTTTGGATCGGGTTAAGAAAGGTAGGGAAATTGGAAGAGGGAGTAAAGCGAGGATTTTGGCTGAATAATACCTCCCTCCCACCTGGACGGGCCCAGTTCTTAAACGAAAAAAGTCTGCCTTAAAGGAACTAAAGCGAGAAGAATGTTTACCACGGGCACTTTCCTGCCCGGCCGAAGCTACCTTGGCATGCGGAAGCTACCTTGGGCCAAATAAAACCGGTCCATGACCGGCAGGCTATGCCTGCGGGTGGTTTCCCGGGGACTTTTCAAACAAGTAAGCGTCCTGGTATCCCCTATCATCTTTGAAGGAGGTATATTTTAACAGTTTAAGTGCCCACTTCCGACCCACTAATTCCCCTTTCTTTAGACAAAATTCTTCCGGGAAAGTCTTTACTTCCATTTGACGTTGGTTAAAGGTGCAGTATAAAAATATGCCGCCCCTGTTCAGAAGAGAAGGGATTAGCGCCAGCAAATCATCCCTGAGCTTAAAGTGAACGATAATGATATTATCAAATCTGTTAAGCTTTTTGAAGTTATCAGGGGATGTCAAGTCCAATGCAATGGTTTCAATATGGAGATTGTTTTCATTTGAGAGGTTTCTCAATCGATCAAGCGCTACTTCAGAGAAATCAAGGGCAGAAACCTTAAACCCTTTTTCTGCAAGAAATACGGAGTTACGGCCCTCTCCAGACGCCAGGTCCAGCACAGACCCCGGTTTTAAGAAAGAAACCTGTCCAACCAAAAAGGGCTCAGGTTCAAGGGATCTGTTTGATTGTGATCTGTACCGGTCATTCCAGCACGTTTTGCGGCCCTCATCAGCTGCCATTTTTCAGGATGTGTTTTGATTGACGTTTGAGGCGAAATTAAGGAATCCAAGCACATAACTAAAGTGCAAAGAATGGGTGAAACTAACACCCGAAGCCCCACTCCTACCGGTAAGGACTGGCAAAAGGAGCTTAAGCGGGAAAAATCACCAGACCATCCTCGTGAGCCCAAGTCTTCCCTAAATTGTAGCGCTTTTTCCAATATGACCCTGCCTGAGTCCTCTCTGCCGGTTCTGTTCAATACCAGTCCCACATCCATATCCCGGTAGTTGGTTTTCAAATAGTACTGTTCGGCTCTCTCCCAGTCTTTACCAAAAATAGAAGCGATTCCAATGTCCTTATTAAAACCTAAAGTGTCGTCTCCATAAAATGCTTTGTGTGGGGACTCAGCCAATTCTATTTCTCCTTTAAACATGTGGTAATTCTTACGCAGGGCCAGAACGTCAAATGATTTTGGTTCTAATCTTTCGGCGATCCGTAAATACTTTTCAACAGAATCATCCTGGCCCAGGTGGTGATACACGCTCGATTTACCTACGTAACCAGCATGCTGAAACGGATCGATTGAAATCTTTTGATTAAAAAAGAACAGGGCCTGGACTAATTCCCCTTTATCCCTGTGTAGATTGCCCAATTCTACCAAACCATGCCTGGGGTTGATCTCGTAGCCTTTCTTAAACCACTTTAATGCCTCAGTAGGATCTCGACGGTTAGTGCAACTCCCAACGCGATGTATCCTGAGATTTCTGCCGGATCGTTTATAAACGAACTTTTTTTCGGAAAAACATTCGCCTTTAGTTCACAATTTCGCCGATAAATAGGAAAATCTTAAAGCCCCATCTCCGCCGATTTCACTACAGCATTTACTGCCTTTATAATGGCCCTTTTCAAAACACCAGCCGGGGTACCACCTAGGGGGAATAGGGGAGGCCCGCCCATGCCCCCACAGCCCTTCCATTTGTATGGCCATCTTCTTGGCCAGAGAAGACAGGGCGGTGCCCTGGGACTAGAGCGGGGAGAATGGACTTGAACTGGATTGCCGGTGAAAAGAAAAAGCTAAGCGGAGAGAAACACTTCTTTTAAGATCACTCCGGAAACCCCACCTTATCCAACATCTCCTGCCACCTTGGATCACTCCTCAGCGGGTCAAATGGAGGTTCTACCCTGAGCCAGTACATTTCGACCTCGTGATCCTCATAGGCTTTGTTCAGCCACTCAAAGGCGGTGTCTATTTCTCCCATCTGGGCGTAGATCATGGCGAAGTAGAAGGAGGGGCTACCCCCGGAGGTCTTTTCACTGCGTTCTTTGATTTCGGCCATTAGGGCTTCGGTTTGGTCCGTCTGTCCCAGATGGTAATAGGCAATCGCCAAAGTGCCCAGCACACGGGGGGGCCTCGTTGGGGCATTTTCATCTAAGAATTGGTTGACGATGTCCACCACTTGTTCATACTCACCCAGGTATAAACAGGCCCGGCTGGCATCGCCCAGATAATTGGGGGATTTAAAATCAATCCCGAAGCCAAAATCGATAGCCTCCAGGGTTTCTTTAGTCTGACCCAACAAACCAAGGCTCAGAACTTTCCCTCGATGGGCGCTTGCAGACATCGGATGCAGCTTGATTGCTCTTTCGGAATTTACCAGGGCGCTTTCAAAATGGCCGGAGGCCAATAGAAAATCGGTGTAAAGGGTATGGGCATAGTTTGGGTTTATTTCATTCAGAATTTTAAATTGGCGTTCAGCAAAATCAAAATCCCATTTCATCCATAGATGAGAAGCGGCCAGCCATTGATGGGCCCGCAAATTCATGGGGTCAATTTCCAGAGCCTTCTGAACCAGTTCATCGCTTCTGGTTAAGGCCAGGTCAGTGTCCATTCTTTCACCTAGTCCCGACCAGGCAGCTTCATTTGTACTTAACCCAGCCAACTCTACATAGGCATCGGCAAATTCTGGGTCAATCCTGATGACCTCTTCGAGCAATTCATGGGCTGTGGCGTTACTTTCTTCAGAAAATTGGTAATACAAATGGTACCGGGCCTGCAGGTACATGCTGTAGGCATCCGTGTTGTTAGTAGGGTGCCTTTCAATTCGTAGCCTCACCTCCGGATGAATTTCAGCGTGCAAGGTCGAAGCTACTCGCTGAGCCACCTCACTTTGAATGGCAAACACATCGTCCAGTTTCCGATCATAGGTTTCAGACCAAAGGTGCATGTTTGTTCCACCATCTATTAACTGAACAGTTATCCTCAATCTATTCCCTGATTTTCGCACACTTCCTTCCAGAACTGTGGCTACCCCCAATTCCTGGGCAATCTCATTTATTGTTTTAGTAGTTCCCTTGTACTGCATCACCGATGTTCTTGAGACAACTTGCAAATCCTTTATTTTGACCAAATGGTTTAGGATTTCCTCCATCATGCCATCACTGAAGTACTCTTGATCGGGATCGTTGCTCATATTTACAAATGGGATTACAGCAATGGATTTGTCCAGGACCGAGGTTGCGGCCTCGGATGCAGCTGGAACTGGATTATTGTCAGAAGACATCTGACGGGGATAAAAATACATGACGACAATGATCAGGGCCATTCCTGCAATGATGAAGTTGCCAGTGAGTGGTTTCCTTTGAGCAGTACTGTATGGATTCTGCCAAGACTCCTTGGATGAGGTTCTGACGAAACCTTCAGGACTTCGCTCGTAGTTCCAGGCCAGGTACATGGCTACGGGGTAGCCAGCAATGAGGACGCTCTGCAAGGCGTTCATAGACCACTGAGGAAGGCTAACTACTGATTCTGCATAGGGTAGCAACAGAACAGCAAGCAGTGAAAGGACTACGTAGGTTGCCCCCGAACGCACCACACCCCTCCGCTGTACCTCCGCCCAGAAATGACCCTTCAACTGCTGATCTTCCTTTATCTCTGGTACAGGCAGTCCAACGCCCTGAACAGCATAGGTTCTTACTCCATAAGCTACGTTCTTGAGCTTTGCCTCACCTAAATACTTGGCTTGAACGTCTGTTTGTCCACGAATTGCCTTCTCTATGCTCTCTGAGATGTAAATCCCACCTGGATCCGCAATAGACTCCAACCTTGAGGCAACGTTTACTCCATCGCCATAGACATCCTCATTCTCGATAGTTATGTCACCCAAGTGAATACCGATACGTAGCTTGCCATCAAATTTGGCCCTTGCCAATTCCTGTATCTCAACGGCACAATTAACCGCATCAAGGGCCGTTCCGAACTTTGCCAAGGCTCCATCACCCATCTCCTTCAACCACTGACCATTGTGCTTGTCCACCAAAGGCTGCTGGATCTCCTTGCTTTTGCGTACTAATTCCAATGCCTTGGCCGAATCCTTGCCCATTAATTTGGTGTACCCGACAATATCGGTGAACATGATGGCAGCTAGCTGGCGGGATGAGGTCATCTATGCATGCAATTTGAGATCACTCTGTCGCCGGTGCCAGGCGCTTTAGTTCTTCAAACCAGTTTAAAGTCACAATAACCTCAGTGGCAATTAGATTTCCCCTTATGGGTTCGAGGATGAGCAGTCGTTCCCCATTCGGGGATATTGAGAGTGATCTGGAGACTATGTTCAAAAAGGGACCGCTATAGTATACCTGGGGCCTGCCAAATTCTAAATTCTCATCGTAGTTGACTTCCACGAAGGAGATCTGGAGGTTATTGTGATAGTAGATCCTTCGCCCATCGGGCGACCAAATGGGATCAGTGCCTCCATTTACCGACAATTGCCATTTTTCGCTGGTAGCCGGAAAGGGTTGAACGTAAATCTCCTGTTGTCCTGATTCACCGGATGCGTAGACCAGGTAATCATTATTGGGAGAGATGGCCATGTGATGACCCACCTCTGTTGTTCCGACCGATTCAATAACAGCTGAGCCGGAAGAAACTTTGAAAATGTAGGAACCTTGGGTGAAAAAATCTCCTCCTTCGGACCATGAATAAGGCCCTGCCCCAAATGAAAGGTTAGGAGCCCGCTGAAATTCCAATTCCTGGGCTTCCCCGACTTCGTTGATGTTCTTTCTATAAAGTTTCCATTTCCCCTGGGTATAGCTCCCGAAAATAATGGATTCATTACCAGGTCCCCAAACCGGCCCATACAGTTGTTGGGTGCCGGGTAACTTCACCTGTATCTTTCTCCCGGATCTCAGGTCAATTACCCTAATATAGTCTTCGGCTGGTAACATACCATGGACAATTAGATTGCCATCGGGAGACAGATCGTATGATCCATAGGAATCAGGCTCCAGGTCAATTCTTTGTCTTTGCTCATTTTGATTGATCCAGGTAAACGCTGACCGCTGATAATACTGCCCCTTCACATGGATAGCCGTGCCCTCATAGGACCAAGCCATCTGAGGACCCACTCTTTCGGTTCGGACATTATTGATGATCTGGCTTTCGTCGCCCCGGGGACTCATGGTTTTCAGGTCAAACGGAACAGCAAAAAGTACATTGTCTCTGGTAAAGGTCAGGTGTCCGGTTGGTATGTATTGGGGTGAACCTCCTCCCTTTTCATAGATCAAAATCTTTTTCCCGGTTTCCAGATTCAGCCCGTATATGTCACTGGAAAAATCGCTATATAGAATGGTCTTATGATCAGGTGTTATACTGATAGATGAGCCAAAGCTTAAAATAGATGAGCCAAAGCTTAAAGAAAAATCTTCTACTCGTTCGGTTAAAAGCTTAGGTTCGCCACCTCGAGCGGGGACCCGGTAGATCTCAAAATCGCTGTCGAAGAATATGATCTCCCCGGCATTGGTCCAAAGACCTCCCCAGAAATCTCTATCACCGGTGGAGGCTATGTTTACCGGTGTTCCATCAGGGACAGCCAGTTTCATTATCGCTCCCTTGCTCCCATAAACCAACCATTTGCCATCTGGTGAAAAAAGGGGAGCAAATCCATTCTCTGTACCTTCCAAAGGAACAACCCTGGTATCGTTCAAATAGCGTAGGTGTAGCTGGGTATGATCTTTTATCAATGCTACGTAAGCCATTACTCGACCAATGGGGGATAAAGCGATGGATCGGTTGCTGGATCCACTTTTGGATCCAATTTGGGATGTCAGCGCCATAGGCGCGTCATCGGGGAAAAGAATGTGAAATCGTTGGACCAGTTTTCTCTCAGCTGCCACTTCGGCCCTCGGGAAAGAGAAGTTGGAATAAACAAATAAGAGAAGCATAATTACCCCCAGGCCAATAAAGATAAAATTACTTGTCAACGGCTTCCTCTGAGCCTCTTTGTAGGGATTTTGCCAGGATTGCCGGGAGATAGTTTTGACAAAACCTTCGGGGCTTCTCTCGAAATTCCAGGCCAGATACATCGAAACTGGAAATCCTATGCCTAAGACAATTATCAGGCCCGTAGTTGCCCATTCTGGAAAGAAAGACTCTCCATAGGGTAGCAGGAGAATCAAGATTACTGACAGCATTAAATAGGTTGTCCCAGCACGAATCACGCCTCGTCTTTGCACCTCCGCCCAGACGTGGCCAGACAACTCATTTTGGTCTTTGACCTCAGGCACCGGAAGCCCCACTCCCTGAACGGCATAGGTTTTTACATCATAGTCTACATTCTTGAGCTTAACTTCTCCCAACAGCTTAGCTTGCACATCGGTCCGACCACGAATGGCCTTCTCTATTGACTCGGAGATGTAAATTCCACCAGGATCAGCAATGGACTCCAGACGGGACGCTACGTTGACACCATCACCATATACATCCTCATTCTCGATAGTTATGTCACCCAAGTGAATTCCGATTCGCAGTTTTCCGTCAAACTCCGCTCTGGCTCCCTTCTGAATCTCAACGCCCCAGTTCACAGCATCAAGAGCTGTACTGAACTTTGCCAAGGCTCCATCCCCGATCTCCTTCAACCACTGGCCATTGTGCTTGTCCACTAATGGCTTCTGAATCTCCTTGCTTTTGCGTACTAATTCCAACGCCTTGTTGGAGTCTTGACCCATCAAAGTGGTATACCCGACAATGTCGGTAAACATTATAGCAGCTAATTGACGTGTTGGTTCGGGCATCGTGGCTGGTAAGAGAAAAGAAAGATAGGAATATTCCAAGAGAGAATGAACAGAGGGCTATTTGACCGGACTACCTTGCCTCCTGCAAGTCGGCCAGAGAAAGGCAGGGCGCTATTCGGATCTGATTCTTACCGTTCCAGCACCCATTTCAGTTGCTCTTCGATTTCGATTTCTTGTAGAGCATTTCCGATCTTTTCACCCTCCTTGTCAAATTCAGTTATCTTAGCCTGGAACCGGGGCTCATCCCTGATGTCATCGTAAATAGGGTCCAAACGAAAAGCATATTGGTAAATTGGATGGTAGACCACCTTATCCAGCCATTGGTAGCATTCTTCTTTATTGCCCAACAGCAAATGAATTTGGGCGATGTCTCCCTCAGCCGGCCCAAATCCGGCTTTAAGTTTTTGTTCCACAATCCTAAGATCCTCTTTCAGTAATTCAAACGCCTGTTCCTCTTTACCTTGCTTCAGCCAAATATCAGCCAAACGGTGTCTGATATTGGTGTCATACGTGTAACTCTCCTCATAATCATCCTCCAGGATTTGAAGAATTTTGGTGAAGAGCCTTTCAGCCTCTTTAAAATTTTTTTCAGGTTCTTCAACATAGCCGATCCACCAGTAGTGGAAGCCAAGTGCATTCAATTGCATTAGGCTCGGATTGGGGTTTGCTTCAATATCCCCTCTTACATTCTCCATGTGTTTCTTCGATTCTTCCCATTTTTTCTGAAAAGACAAAATGAAGTTGAGAAACAAATGGTTATAGATATTTGGATAGAGCGAGACTTGCTTTCGCAGCAATTCTTCCCCCTTTTCTACCATTCCAGCACCTACGTACAACCATCCCAGATCCTGATAGAAACTCTGATACTCCGGTATATTGGAATCGGGATTTAATCGGAAGGATTCTAATAATTGTGAGATTCCGTCTTTGTAATCCTTCCTGTCAATGTTAATTTTCCCTAACTGATACAGTGCTGCTGAATTATTCGGATCCAGGGAATTTGCCTGGTTGAAATAGTCCATAGCATGTTCAGAATTATCACGAGCAAGCTCAATAATTCCCAGGATTACATATGGGTCTGCCAGCTTTGGGTCAAGTTCAATGGCTTTTCTGGCCGCCAGGGTTGAAGAATCAAGCCAGGAATCACCAAATCCGTACTTTATACGCTGTCGGTAGGCGGCACTTAGCCCTGACCAGGCCAAGGCGAAGTCAGGTTCTATTTGAAGAGCGCCTTCTGAAACTGTGATATGGCCAGTTCATTGAGATCTGAAACTTCGCTGCTACCGTAGCCATGAAAACTATTTTGTCCACTCAGGTAGTACTGGTAAGCCTCAAGATTTCGGGTCGGCTCTTTTTCTATAATCTCCCGTTCCTGGGTAGACAGTTCGGTCTTTAATTCCTGGGCAATTTGCTTGGCAATCTCAGTTTGGAGTGCGAAAATATCCTCAAGTTCCCGGGTATAGTCGTTGCTCCACATATGAGCGTCCTGCTCTGCTTCTATCAGCTGGACCATGATTCTCACCTGATTCCCATACTTTTGAACGCTTCCCTCCAGGATATAACCCACATCCAACTCTTCTCCAATCTGGGTCGCTTTCTTCTCACTTTGACGGAACTGTTCCATGGTTTGACGAGACAGAACTTTTAGGTTTCCAATCTTTGACAAATGACTGATAATAGCATCCCACTGCCCATCGGTAAAGTACTGGTTCTCCTGATCTGCGCTCATATTCTTAAAGGGAATTACACCGATTGATTTGTCGATGACAGCCTTTTCTGCTGTTTGGGTTTCCGAGAAATATTTTGGATAGACGTACATCCCAACAATTACTAACACCAGCCCGGCAATAATGAAAGTACCGGTCAATGGTTTCCTTTGGGCCGTACTGTAAGGGTTCTGCCAGGATTCCCTCGAAGTGGTTCGCACAAATCCCTCGGGACTGCGCTCGTAACTCCAGGCCAGGTAGATGGCCATGGGGAAGCCAACAGCAAGTGCAGTCACTAGAATAGGTAATGCCAGGTCAGGAAGTGTTAGCCAATTCTGTACCTCCCTCAAAAGGAAAACCAGCAGCAGGGCAACGACCAGATAGGCAAATCCAGACCGCAAAACGCCTCTCCTTTGCAACTCAGCCCAGAAGGTTCCGCTTAGTTGCTTTTCTTTCCTGGCCTCGGGTATGGGCAATCCCTCCCCTTGAATTGCATACGTTTTTACCGGATAATCCACATTCTTCAGTCGCAATTCTCCCAGGTACTTGGAAGTAATATCCATACCCCTGATAGACTTGTGTACCGATTCGGAAATGTAAATTCCCCCCGGATCGGCAATGGTCTGCAACCGGCTGGCAATGTTCACCCCGTCGCCAAACACATCGTGTCCTTCGACCACAACCTCTCCCAAATGAATACCAATGCGAAGGGTTAAGTCCTCATCCGACCAGGCTTTTTTCTGGACCTCATGTGCACATTGAATGGCCTCAGAAGCCGTGGAAAAGCTGGCCATAAGTCCGTCACCCATTTCCTTTATAAGGCGTCCACCGAATTGTTCAATCAATGGTTTATGCAGCTCTCTATTCTTGCCAACAACTTCCAACGCCCTTTGCTGGTCCTTACCCATAAGATCGGTGTAGCCAACTATATCGGAAAACATTATGGCTGCTAGCTGACGGGATTGTTCGGGCATGGGACTGGTTAAAGGATGAAAGATAGTAAAATAGCAGGACGGAGTAAAGTATAGGGCCTTTGGGTGCAAACCATGGATGCAGTTCACATTTTTAGGTATTAAAATGTGAACCAACCCAACATCAAAACAAAGCTGAACAAAAGCGAATAGTGCTGATTTTTCTTATCTTCATTACAAATTTAAACTACCCTAAGACCAGCTTACCTGACTTGAATCAAACCACTCCATTCCTTTTCCTCCTGGCCCTCCTTCTTACGGCCTGTTTCCGAGCTGACAAAAACATCCCCGAACCTAAGTTCAACCCGCATATCCTCAAGCCCGGCAAATACGTCCCCGCCAAGGGAAAAGTGATCAATCTGGATTCGTTTCCCAAGCCAGAATACCGTGAAGTAGAAAGCCAATACGTAATACCACCGACCCCAAAATTCATTCCAGCAAAACCAAACCGCCATCTAGCAGGAAAGCCAAAACCTGTGCCGTTCATCGGCAAGAAAATTGACATGGATACCGTAGCCAAGCCAAAGACAGTGCCGGCTAAAGGCAAAAAAGTACCCTCCTCCTGGCCGAAATGGGCACCGGCTCAACCGGAATTAAGAAAGGATTCCCGTTTCAACATTGGTTATCTGGATGTGGAACAAGGCTTGAGTTCCAGCTTCGTCAGATGCATGCTGGAAGACCGTGACGGTAAGATCTGGATCGGCACCGATGGAGCAGGACTAAGTGTATGGGATGGCACCGGATTCACCTATTATACCACTCAGGAAGGCCTGAGCCACAATCTTATTTGGACAATTTTAGAAAGTCGGGACGGCAAGATATGGATTGGTACAAGTGGTGGACTCAATATGTGGGATGGGTCGGGATTTACCCACTTTACCACTGAAGGGGGCTTAAGTCACAATGTTGTTTATTCAATACTGGAGGATAGCCGGGGAAATGTTTGGATCGGAACTGGAGGAGGTGGTATTAGCCGTTTTGACGGGAGCCACTTTACCCATTACACCATCGAAGAAGGCTTAAGCAGCAATGTTGTCATATCAATTCTAGAGGACAGCCGGGGAAATTTGTGGTTCGGAACCTGGGGTGGCGGAGCGACCTTTTATGATGGAGAGAGCTTTACCCACTACACATCGGAAGAAGGATTGAGTGGTACAGGCGTCAGAACAATGCTGGAGGATAGCGGTGGTCATATTTGGTTCTCAACTTACACTAGGGGAGTAACCCGATACGATCCCTATAAAGGCGTGATCACCCAATACACCACTGACCAAGGTTTGAGTGGCAATAGGGTCTTTTCATTCCTGGAGGATAGCCAGGATAATCTATGGATTGCAGCCATAGATGGCGGAGTTAGCAAATATGATGGAGAAACCTTCAACCATTACACCACCAAAGAGGGCTTAAGCCATAATGATGTCAATAGCCTGATCGAGGACCGCGACGGAAATATCTGGATGGGCATCTGGGGCCATGGATTAAATGTTTTATACCGGGCTGGATTCAGCCACCAGTCGGGAGCAATGGATTTTACCAGTGGAGTTGTCAATAGTTTGTTGGAAGACCGGGAGGGGAAGATATGGATCGGAAGCTATATAGGTCCGCTCTATATATGGGACAAATCGGGATTCCTCCGTTATCCGACTGGAGTTGTTTGGAACATGATACAAGACCGAAAGGGAAGGATCTGGATCGGTTCTCTGATTCATCCAGGGACGGGTGGGCTGTCTGTATGGGATGGAACTGGATTCACTGTTTATGAACAAGCGTATGGGGAGCCCAGCCTTTTGGTAGATCGCCAGGGGAGGGTCTGGCTTGGTAGTCGCCAAGGAGCCGGACTAGGTGTATGGGATGATACTGGATTGCAATCCAACAAAGCTGGATTTACCCATTATACTATCAAAAATGGCTTATCGGCCAACAATATTTACACCCTCCTGCAAGACCGGGAAGGAAAGATGTGGATCGGCACCGGGAATGGACTCAATGTGTGGGACGGCTCAGTTTCAACAGTCTACACAACCAAAGGGGGATTAAGCCACAATGATGTCCGGAGCCTGCTGGAAGACCGGGAGGGAAAGATCTGGATCGGTACCAGTGGAGGCGGCCTGAATGTGTGGGATGGCAAGGGATTCACCCATTATACCGAAGCCGATGGTTTGAGCAGCAATAATATCTCAAGCCTTTTTCAAGATAGGTGGGGAGATATTTGGGTTGGAACCATCCAAGGTTTGAACCGGCTGAAATCCCTAGATGAAAAGGGAACCATGGCAATTCAAAAGTACCTGGATGCTGACGGGCTTGGTGCCATCACGATCAAGGATATTTTGCTGGACCAGTCGGATCAGCTGTGGCTGGCCACCGGCAAAGGGGTGGATAGATTGGATCTTAGTAAACTGCAACCGGATCCAAATCCTCCGACCATTGCCCTGCGGGAAGTGCAAACCTTTTTCGATGATGTTGACTGGCGCAGTGCGCAAGAGGCAATCGCAAAAGGAGCAAGTCCGGTGACGGGAAGTCAGAAGCTCCACTTGGCCAAGATAGATTATGACTCGGTCATCGGCTATTCCAATCTTCCGCTCGATCCCAAATTCCCTTTTAACATCAATCAATTGACGCTCAGATGGAGTGCTATCCACTGGTCAGCTCCTCATAAGTTGCGGTACAGCTACCTCTTGGAAGGCAAAGACCAATCCTGGTCGCCGCTAATGAAAGACAATAAGATCACGTACCAAGACCTAAGGCCAGGCGGTTACACCTTCAAAGTGAGAGCCGTGGGAGGCAACGGTCTATGGAGTGATACCGCTGCTTACTCGTTCACCATCCTTCCCCCCTGGTGGCTGACCTGGTGGGCCTATGCGGCGTATGTACTATTGGTGTTTGGATTTTTCGGCACGATCCGTCATTTCGAGATGAAAAAAAGGGAGCAAAAACTAAGAAGCAAGCTGGAACAGGAACAAAAAGTTGTTGGACAACTGCGTCGGGTGGATCAACTCAAGGACCAGTTCCTGGCCAATACCTCCCATGAATTGCGCACCCCCTTACAAGGGATTATCGGCCTCTCTGAGGCACTCTATGATCAGGAAGACAAGCCTGAGAAACAGGGAAATCTTTCCATGATCATCTCTTCCGGCAAGCGCCTCAACAGTATGGTCAACGACATCCTCGACTTCTCCAAGCTCCGCAGTTACGACATCGAGCTGAACCTCAAACCCATCAACCTGCACGTACTGGCAGATATTGTATGGAAAAACAATGCCCCGCTGGTGAAAGGCAAGGATCTGGAACTGGTTAATGAAGTTCCCAGTGATCTACCAGCAGTGTATGCTGATGAAAACCGGCTTCAACAAATTCTTTTCAACCTGGTGGGCAATGCCATCAAGTTTACTGAAGCAGGCCAGATAACCATCAACGCCAAGGAAAAGGACGAAATGCTCGAAATCTCCATCCGGGATACCGGTATCGGCATACCCGAAAACAAGCGAGACGCCATCTTCCAGGAATTTGAACAGGCAGATGGTTCCATTTCCTGGGAATTCACTGGAACCGGACTGGGATTAAGCATCAGCAAACGGCTGGTGGAACTGCACGGGGGTCAGATGTGGGTGGAATCGGAGGTGGGGACAGGATCGGTATTTTACTTTACCCTGCCCCTTTCCGAGGAAAAGGCAGTCCCGGTAGAATCTGCTACCCGAATAACCTCACTTAGCCCTGCACCAGAAGCAGCGCCTTTGCCTGTAAAGGTGCGGAAAGCGCAAACCGATGAGATCCACATCCTGGTTGTTGATGACGAACCGGTGAATCAGCAGGTATTAAAGAACCATCTTGCCAGCGAAAACTTTCAGATCACCCAGGCCATGAATGGGGCTGAAGCCCTCAAGGCCCTTGAAAACGGATCCCGGTTTGACATGGTCCTTTTGGACATCATGATGCCCCGCATGTCGGGCTATGAGGTGTGTGAGAAAATCAGGGAAAAATACCTGCCCTCAGAGCTGCCGGTCATCATGGTCACCGCTAAAAATCAGGTACCCGACCTTGTCCAGGGACTTGCGCTGGGGGCCAATGACTTCTTGCCCAAGCCCTTTGAAAAGGAAGAACTTCTGGCCCGGATCCACACCCAGCTGGACCTGCACCGCATCTTTGATGTGGCCGGCCGGTTTGTCCCCAACGAATTCCTGCACTCATTGAACCGGCAGCGCATCACCGAGGTGGAACTGGGAGATCATACCGAGCAGGAGGTTACGGTGCTGTTTTCTGACATCCGGGATTTTTCCGGACTTTCCGAGGCCATGACACCAGAGGAAAACTTCAAGTTCGTCAATGCCCTCCACGGCCGGATGGGACCCGTCATCCAGCAGCACCAGGGCTTTGTCAACCAGTACCTGGGCGATGCCATCATGGCCATTTTTTCCAAACGACCCGAAGACGCCCTCACAGCTGCCATTGATATGCAGAAGGCCCTGCGAGAGTACAACAGCGAGCGCCAAGCCGATCAACATGAAGAGATCCGAATGGGCGTTGGCCTGCACACCGGTTCCCTCATTATGGGCATCATCGGCGATCAGAAACGGATGAATGCCACCACCATTGCCGATTCAGTAAACACCGCATCTCGCATCGAGAGCCTCACCAAGCATTATGGCGCTTCCATCTTGCTGAGCAAAGACAGTATGAGCAACATCGGCCAAGAAAACACCTTCCACTTCAGACAGCTGGGAAAGGTTCAGGTGAAAGGGAAAAAGGAGCCGGTGGGCATTTACGAGTGCTATGATGGGGATGTGCCGGAGATGGTGGAACTGAAAACCAGGACCCAAAGTCACTTTGAAGCAGGATTGGAGCACTTCTTTAAAAAGGATTTTCCGGAAGCTATCATTGATCTTAAACAGGTACTGGAGAAAAATCCGGATGATCAGGTGGCACAGCACTTTTACAACCGTTCCGCCAAATTGACTCACGAAGGGGTATCCGATGATTGGACCGGGGTGGAGGAGATGCTGATCAAATGATCATCTACTTTGACTATAGCACGCCTTGATAATCTCACAGGATAGGCAAATTTTCCAGCGATAGGTCTTCAGTTCACATTTACACGTTAAATGTGAACTGAAGACCCCAAACCAAACAGGAATTAGCTGATCCCATTTATGGAATACATTCGCATTCATCTGGAATTGCTTCACTCTGGTATTCTCACCGTTCCAGTCCGCTAAGGATTCGAACCATAAAAACAGATAACTGATTATCAATAATTCAGGAATATGAAATAATCCAGGTAACCGAATAAGTCACTTTTTGGTCGGTTTTTCCCTAGACTGCCGTTTCCAGGCTGGATGCACAGAATTGTGCGTTTATAAAACAAAATAGGGAGAGTGCTCTGGGTTACCCTCGCTACATCTCCATCCCCCGATCCATCCTCTTCTCTTTCTCCTCCGCTTTTACCTATTCTTATATTAATTGTTTTATTAGAACATTAAATTTAAATAAATAGGGTTAGAGTGGTTTTCAATTTATATAAAAAAAAGAAGATACTTCAATTACGTAATTGATAGGCTCTATGATGAAAACTGTAAATATTCTGTTCGGATTTCTAATATCAATTCTTTTATTCACTTTTTGCGAAAATTTCAAAAAAACAGACAGTCAGGTAAATGAACTGGAAAAGTATTCTACCTGCAAAACCTGGGAAGAATTGGTGGGACGAGATGACTTTGAATATGCCAAAGTCGAACGGATTTCCGATCCAGGAACAAAAGAAAATCCGTCATATACAGGTTTTTGGTTTTACGATGAATTTCAATTCGACAAAACCGATCGTTACATGCTGGGAATGAAAGTTCATTTTACGGACAGAGATGTTCAAGCAGATGATGTAGGTGAGATAGGATATTTCGATTTAATGAATAACAACGAATGGACCAAGATTGGCGAGACAACTGCCTGAAATTGGCAGCAGGGGTGTAGGTTGCAATGGAGGCCAAATTCAGATGAAATAGTTTGGAACGACCATAGCGATGATAAAACTCATTTTGTGTGTAGGGTATACAATTTTAAAACAAAAGAATACTGGACCTTGCCAAAAATGATTTATGATATTTCCTCTGATGGGAAATACGCTTTATTACACGACTTTTCAAGGATGAAACATGCGGGTACAAGCTATGCCGGAGTTCCGGATCCTTCTGAATCTTTAAAGTTTACAGACAAAACATTCATTGAAAAGATGGATATGGAAACTGGTGAATCACAAAAGTTGGTAAGCCTAGAACAACTTGCAAATATTGCTTTCCCAGAGGGTTATGACGGCAAAACAAACCTTTATTTTTTTAGAGAAGGATGGAACCCTTCGGGAACTCGATTTATCGTTTTTTTACGAAATATGGACTCGCCGAATCGTCATGTTTCGGCATGGTCGATTTCTTCAGACGGCAGTGATATTCGTTATTTTTTTAATAATCCAAGTCATCATGTTTGGGTAAATGATTCGGTTTTGTTTGAAGGGCGTTACTTTGCAACAATTCATGATGATGGTTCAGGCCTTATGAAAGAACCTATTGCAAAAGTGGATGCTAATATCGATCCAACTATTTTGCCGGAACCTTACAGCGATTGGATACTTGGTGATACCTATGTTTTAGATGGTGTACAACACCTATTTTTATATCACACACCAACAAAACTATTTGTACCTATAGCGCGACTGAAAGCTAACGGAGCTCCCGATGGAATTTTCAGAGTTGATTTGCATGCCCGTTGTAGCAGGGATGGCAGAAAAATTTCCATTGATGCCACGCATGAGGGATTAGGAAGGCAGTTGTATTTAGTTGATATCGGATATATTTTAGATAATCCTCCTAAAAGGAACTAATACTATGCCTCTCCTAATTGGGAGGGGTTTATAAAATCAAAAATCACTCAATTATTCACCTTTGGTAGAATAGATAAAAATAATTAGATAAAATAAATGCCCATAACAAAGTGCCATATTGCATAGCGGGATTCTGTGGTTCGCCAACTGTGGATTCACGCATCGCAGGAATGACCTGCCGGACACTGATGCACTCCGAAATCCGCTACGCAACATGCACCAACCGTTGGGAGTCATTAAAAAAGCCGTGAATGAATAATAAATTTAGTCTTAACTCTCAAGGATTAGAAGTAATCCGAATCCTGATTTGTGGCAGTATAACAGTGTTTAGTATTTTGTTAACTGCATGTTCATCGCGCTTCCACACAGAAGCGCCAACATTTGATTTAGAAATCGAACAACTGACTTTTGGTAAGAAACACCATTTCTTTGGTTATATAGGTCAATGCCGCACAATACCATGGAATGAGAGTGGAAGGTATATTTTAGGTCTTGAAATTGACAGAATCGACCGCATGCCCGAACCCGAAGATACCGCCAGGGTATTTATCATTGATACTGAGAAAGACAATAAAATTAACGTGAGTTCGACAATAAGGAATGATTAAAGAGCGAGAAAGAGTTGACCGGTGTCCTGGTAGTTCAATTTGATTGAGGGCTTTTTTTCGCAAAAGTTGTAAGCGATTAAAGCCGAGAAAAGGTTGGTAAGGAAATTAGTTGGGCTCCTGTGCCTGGAGTGTTCAATCTGGAAGATGTTTTTAAGTTGATCAATGATAGTCTCACAAATAGCCCTTTTACGGAGCATTATAGCATCCATGATGGGGGTTAAGGATGAGGACTTCATATTGCGTTTGAGTTTGGTTATCAGATGGACTCCGCGGAAGAACAGATTTTTAAAAAGTTCCTTACTGATGTAGCCTTTATCACCAAAGAGCTTTCCGAATAATTTCTTAATAAACCGTTCAATTTTAAGAGGCTTTCTGTCATCCACATTGCCCGGTGTGAGCATAAAATCGATGATTTCACCCGTATCAGCAGTGATAAGATGGAGCTTAAACCCGTAGAACCATCCGATGGAACAATGGCCTCTTTTAGCTAACCCTTCAAATACTTTATGGTTATGGATCCGTCTGTTATGACAGACCCTTAACGGAGTGCTGTCTATAAAACTTATACCTGTACACTGTCCAGTCCCTTGTGTTTTCAGATAAATAGCCATTGGCAGAAGACTTCCACTACAAAGTTCTACCATTCGGTTATAGCTTACCACATCAGGAAAGAAGGAGCGCAAGTGGCCACAAACGTATGTGTTGTAAAAGGTCTTGAAATTTCGATATCCTGAGATCTGGAACAAGACCTGTATAGTCATTACTTCGGATAAAGAAAGCTTACCAGGTTTGTTGCGCTTTTTACTTCCCAGCAATCTTTTTTCCAATTTTGGGACAAAATCCAGACAAAAATCGTCAATGGAACAAAAAATTTCAGTAATTTTAGTAGCAGTTAACATAGGTAGAAATATTAGTTATTTTGTTGATTGTCAATGACTTAATATACTAATTTTCTGCCTTTTTTCTATCAATAAACTACTCTATTTTATATCGAACTCACGTTATTTTAGATAATGGCTATTTCAAGCATATCGGAGATAAGGGAATAATTGAAATCCCTCATGGCTATAAAACTATTGATGTAGAGGGCAATACAATTATTCCCGGCATAGTTGGTGTGCATAATCATCTACACATTCCAAGATTTCCTTTCATTGGCGGTGTGGCGACCAAATTGTATTTGGCATCTGGTGTAACTACTATTCAAACTTGTGGAGCGGCATCACCTGATAGAGAAATCAAACTTGCCAAACGAATTTCAGAAGGCAAACAAGTTGGACCAGATATTATAACAAGTGGCCCATATTTTACAGGTGAAGGTGGTAGCCCAAGTATGATAATACCCCGAAATGAACAACACATTAGAGATACAATGCAATATTGGATTAAGCACGGTGTCACTTGGTTTAAGGTTTATAGGCATACAAAACCAGAAGACCTTAAGATCATTCTTGATGAAGCACATCGAAACAACTGTAAAGTAACTGGACACTTTTGTTCCATAGCATTTGAAGAAGCCACCAAATTTGGAATTGATGGAATTGAACACGGATTGAATAGTTCAAGTGACTTTAGAACAAATAAGGACTATGGCATCTGTAATGGTGGAAGAGAATATATGGACGAGCTTGTGATGTCAAATCCAGAAGTAAGGAGGCTTCAACAGCTGATGATTGACAGTGGAGTATTTTTAACATCCACTTTATCTATTTATGAATCAAGCGTTCCCAATAGAGCGTATGCGGATGAAAGAACTTTAAAGGCGATGTCGCCGTATTTAGTTAGCCAATATAAGCAGCGAAGAAACAGATATGACAATGAAAAAAATGACTTATCGAGAGAGAGGAGATTAAAACGAATAATGGAATTCGAATATCAGTTTTATAAAATGGGCGGACTTTTAGGGAGTGGAGCAGATGCTGGAAGACACAATCTACCTGGATATGGTGACCAAAGAAATTTTGAACTTTTAAGAGAAGCAGGTTTTTCAACCGAAGAAGGAATTCAAATCTTGACTCACAATGGAGCCAAAATTCTAAATCGTGAAGATATTGGTTCTATTGAAGCAGGTAAAAGAGCTGATTTTGTGATTCTTAATGGGGATTTAAAAAGCGATTCTTCTTCAATTCGAAATGTAGAAACCGTATTCAAGAGTGGTATTGGTTATGATTCCAAAAAACTAATAGAGAGTACAAATGGCAAAGTTGGACTTGAATAAAAAGCAAATGATTATGCATTTTTTTAGCAGGAATTACTCCCAAGTGGGCTACCGAATTGGCTCTCCGGTATTCCCTGGGAACTCAGAGCGAAGGAGATCGCCTGCGGTTTTGTCAAAAGTTCAAAACCCGGATGTTATGCTACGGTCGTTTTTCACTAATACGTGCGTTTTCTCTTCTTGTTTTATAGCTAAACTTCCAATACCATCCTTTTGATTTAGAAACTGTATAGAGGTGTTCAGATATGGAGTTATGAATGTTGAATCATTTTCAGCCAATAATACCAAGGGAGATTGATTCTCAAAGGCGAACCATAGCTGACCATTATCCAGATTAATTTCAGCTTGCATGCCTGATTCCGATTTATACTTTCCAACACATTTCTCTAAGAGACGCTCATGCACTTCTACATATGATTTTCTCTCAGGTAAATAATTAAGCCACTCATATTCTATGGCAATGGCCCTTGTTACTTCGTTCATAATAGAATACCCTTCGTTGGAATTAACCATCACAACTGCCCCTTTCCCCAAATTTTTGTAGGCAACAAATTCTGTGACGAAACCTTCGTCCCAGCCTCCATGGGAAAATCTCGAGGAATCATTTTCGCCGTTTAAGAAGAAGCCAATGCCAATATGTGAAGCAATTGTTTGGGGAGTTAGCATATGTTCAATAGTCTCCTGGGAAATGAGGTTTGACTCACCTTTTGCAGCTTTTTGAACTTCAACCCCGATTCTTGCCAAGTCCTTGGCTGTGGTCCATAATCCGGCAGCGGCCATCTCAGGATATGTGTGATACTTGCCATTAATAGGTAGATATTTCCAGGGATGCCCAGTTGAAGCTTGGGTCATCCTCTCTTGGGGCAGGGGTTGCTCATAACTGCTGTTCAAAATCTTCAAGGGGCCAAAGATCTCTTCTTGCATAATAGCGGGGAAGCCTTTGTCCAAATGATCTGAAATTGCCAACTGTGCGATGGTAATCCCTCCACCCGAATAGCGGAATTGTGAGCCGGGAAGGATTTACCCTTACCGAGGCCTATTGGCAGGATATTCCCCATCCAGAATTTGGGGGGTGGATGGAATATCTTCCGACGACAAATAACCGGGAAAACCGTGAACGGTAAAGCCTGCTGTATGACTTAATAGCTGTCTCAATGTAACTATCGGCTGCCAGTCTTCTACCTGTGGAACTTTCCATGATGTTAAGTAATTGTTCACATCTTCATCCAGATCCAAGATACCCTTCTCTACCAACCACATAACTCCTAGAGCGAAGACGGGCTTGCTCACCGAACCTGCCAAAAACAACGTATTCTCATCTATTTTTTCCTTTTTTCCCCATTCTTTAACACCAAAGCCTCTGGCCCATTCCACTTCCCCATTATTGATGACAGCAATACTCATTCCGGGCGTCTTGTGGTGGATGAGCCTTTCTGCCAATGTTGCCGTGTCAAATTCGTTCTCCACATAAACGGTTTTCTGTTGATGACGGCAGAAGCGAAGGTAAGGGTTGAAATAGAACGTAACGAGCAAATATTCTCAATCGATGTACCATGCTACGATATAAGAACCCCTGCTAAAAGCGATAATCAAAAACAAAATACCTGGGCTTGGACGTTGATGGATTATAATGTGGGGTATCTAGACGCCGGCAAATTAGAGATTCAAGATGTCGGTGAAATAATGTCAGAATTGCAACATGCAAGGTCAATAATAATTGACTTACGCAAATATCCTCGCTTCGGCGCTATTGACACTCTTTTGAATAAATACTTAAGCCCGATCAGCAAACAGTTTTGTTTGATAAGATATCCAAATCCCGATATTCCAGGAACATTTTATTATTCGTCCAATTTTACCATAGGACCAAAAGTCTTTAATAGTAATCACTATCAAGGGGAAGTGGTGATTCTTGTTTCAGAATATACAGGCAGTCAGTCAGAATTTGTTACGATGAAGTTGCAAACACTTGCAAACGCTTATACCATTGGTAGGCAAACAGCGGGATCGGATGGAAATGTAACCTACGTCCAGTTACCTGGTGGCCTCAGAGCGATGCACTCCGGTATAGGGGTTCATTACCCCGATAGCTCTCAAACACAAAGAGTTGGGGTCAGGATAGATCAAATTGTAAAACGAAGAATTGACGATTTGTTAACAGGCAATGACGAAATTCTTGAAGCAGCAATCAATTTTCTCAAATCGAAATGATGCCAATGAAGTCTCACAAAACGAACGATATTACTCTATTCCTTGGAAATTCGCAGATATACGTGGAGGACAAGATTTCAATCACACCCACACCCACACTCAAACTCAAACTTGACCGGGGACTAAAGCGGAAAGAATGGAGAAGGGCTTCCGAAGGATTTACTTCACAGTAAAAATCATTTTGAGCCTGCCAAATGCCCAGCCGAAATTCCCCCTCAAATACCAGCACCTGTTGGCCAAACAAAACCGGACGGTGCCCGGGCACTAAAGCGGGAAGATTAGAGGTGGAGAGAATTCACCAAACTGTGCTTGATTTCATAACTTGGGGTAGAATTACTGAAGCCCATGAAACAATTCCCCGCCCTTTAGTCTCATCGGATGGACAAACGAACCGATGTATCAATTCAGAAATATTACAGTGGAGAAAGAAACCATACGTGATGAGTAGAATGAAAATAATAGGAATCCGAAACTATGTTCTAGTAAATGTTTTATTGCTATGCACAGTTTATTATGTCGGATTTCGGCAAGCACCGATTCAATTAGAACAAGAAAGGAGTGAACACCTCTTTTTGGGGATAATTGCTGATTGCCAATATGCAAATACCCCACCATTAGGTTTAAGGCATTACAAATTGTCGGATAAAAAGCTGGATGAATGTGTTGATAGATTTAATTCAATGAAACTTGATCATGTTTTTCATCTAGGTGATTTTATTGACAAAGAGTGGAAAAGTTTCGACGTTGTATTGCCAATTATTAATCGATTAAGAGCTCCCTTTACGCTTGTTCTTGGTAATCATGACTTTTCCGTTGCAGAGGAGTTTAAGGAAAAGGTACCGGAAATCATGGGATTGAAAGAACGCTACTTCACTATCACAGTTAAGGGTTGGAAATTTATCATACTTGATGGGAATGACGTGAGCCTATTTGCCTGGCCCAAGGGAAGTCAAAAATACTTTCAGGCTCAACAGAAATATGAAACAAAGTATAAAGATCAACAGACCTACAATGGAGCTTTAGGTGATGCTCAGATGGACTGGCTTGAGAATGAATTGGAAATCGCAGAAAAAACATCTGAAAAGGTTATTCTCCTTTGTCACTTTCCAATCCTTCCGGTTGATGCTCATGTTCTTTGGAATTCCGTCGAAGTTTTGGACTTGATAAGTGATTATTCTTGTGTCAAAGCGTGGTTTAACGGCCATAATCATAGCGGTGCATATGCTCAACGCCATGGAATTCATTTTGTTACTTTTAAAGGAATGGTGGATACTGAAGAAAATAGCTATGCTACGGTCCGATTGGAAAAAGGAAGCCTATATATTGATGGAATTGGCCGGGAGGAAGATCTAGAGTTAATCTTGAAAAAGAATGATTAATATCAGTCAAAGGAACTCAAGTGGAGATATTGGGACAGCCAAGTTGAATTACCAGATACTCATAAAGTGTATTTAATATGTGTTTCCAATCAAACAACATTCGTGCACTGGCTTAGCCAGACCGGGCGATGCCTGGGGACTAAAGCGGGAAAAGTGGGATTCAGCCTTATTCATTACAAGAACCAAAGATTCATCAAAAGGGTATTTCCAGGAGCTTAAATTGTACATAGAAATTGATGTCTAGGTCGAAGTGTTTTCGCATCTTCCCAATCAATTTTGTTCAATGCCAAAAAATGAACTTCAAAATACTATTTATAAAATTCAATGATCTTCAGTTTCCCATTCCCCTTATCCATGTAAGATAAATGTAAACGATTTTCTAAATAATTGTAGATTCTTATAGATAAAGGTCTTATATGATTTGAGGACAAAAAGGATTCTATCCTGTCATTGGCGGTAGTGAAGTTTTTGTATTGGGAAATATCCATTTCTGGATAGGTTAAAAAAGCATCAAAGAAAATACTTCCCTGCTTGGTTCCGGTTAATTGTTTATCACCTCCAACAGCAAGTCCTCCACGCGTGCCAAAAGACCCCAAAGCACCTCCTATGCTTATTCCAGAAGAGAAGCATTATAAGCTCCCAAGGTTAGCACAATGCTCCTATCATTGACTCTTTCAGCATAAATGCACGCAGTGCCCTGAGAAAATGTTTTATATAACTTATCGTTTCTCACCCCACTTAAGGTTTTAAACTTGCCTGTTTCATCTTCAAAATAAATCGGCCCCTTATTAAGGGCAATAGGCTGTTCTCCAGTGTAGGAGTAGCTCTTAGTTAATGCCCGGCTTTCGATATCGTAGATGGAAAGATCCAAACTTGTTTTGTCCAAAGTGATACGAAGTAAATTATTTTCATAAAGGAAAGAGTTTGAAGATGTACCATACGTGAATTTTTCTTGTGGAAAATTTATTAATTCGAAAGCTCCTTGCTCCCAGTTAATTATCCAAACATAGGTTTTGAAATGATTCGGCATATCAAAAGTAAAATAGATTTGCTCCCCTTGTAGATACACCTTTTTGGCAGCCTGATAACTATAAATTGATTTAATGTCAATGTGGTCAACATAAAGAAAATCGCCGTTAAGCATTAATGACTGATCAATAGGGGCCTGATATTGGAACGACCTGTTTTCGGGCTGGCTTTCGTTCAACTTTGCAATTTTTAATTCATTGTTATTGTTCGAAGCTATCAACACAAAAAAGTCTTTGCCATTTGACAAATGTCCAATGAGCTCTACATTTCTATCACTTTTGAGCTTAAAATTTGAATGTTCTTTGAACTTTCCATTTCCTTTGTTGACAATAAAAGCAGCAATATCTCCTTCTTTTTTGGTGGATCTGGGTTGATAGTAAAAAATAAAGGAGTTTGAATTATATCCCCCTCCTAGTAGATGGGGGTTGTATTTAAACGGCTGTTTCTCCTGATGTTGAACTTCCCCATCCTGGCCAATTATGTAAAAGAACAAGAAGGACTTTTTATAATAAAAAAAGCAAATTATTCCTTCGTCATCAGCCACCATTAAATAGTTCTCAATATTTTTTTCAGGGAGCTGTATACTTGCAAATTCATGTTGGCCATAAGCCGTAAAAGCAAATCCGAATAACAAAATTGTAAGCCGGAATTTAATCCGTTTAAATATCCAAGTTCTAGCCTCTATCATTTAATAACCTACTTAAAGATTCTGCATTTCTTCTTAATACTAATGCTTAGTTGACAAATAGAGTTCCTCTATACAACGGAAAAAGACCGATTGCAAAGCTATACTGGCAAAAGTCCAAAGACCTAAAATTTGTCCAAATATTATCGTTTAAATAGCTCAGCTAAGGGGCCGGTTGCGCTAATGATTTTACTTAAGCGAAAAGATTAGGTCTTCGAATTGCCTGATGCATCTTCCTCCCTCCAAGACTCCCATTCTATCATAGCTAGCCAAGATGTCCAACTGGTGACATTCCTTGGTAAGCCGGCAATAAGAACTAAAGCGGGAAGATGGGATGTCGAAGCCCAGCAAAAAGTCTCTTTGGAATACCGGAATTGCTTGGCCAAATAAAACCGGTCGATGACCGGCGGCTCGCGGCCGGGGCTAGTACCGGTTTCCGTTTCTCAGGCCCTCACACAACTTCTGAGCATTGATTGGCTCGAAATATAAATCCCGTTCCGGACCCAAGCCGAATTCCTAGAAACCAGTCAAAATTGATGGATTTTGAGGGCTTTGGATGTTTGAGCCATTTTAAGGCGCTTTGAGCGATATTAGGGATCGATAAAGTAGTGCTAAAAGAACAACTGCATTTACGTTAAGATCAGTAAGTTTGACTTGATAAATAGTGCTTATGGAATACAGAAGATTAGGTAATTCGGGCTTAAGAGTTTCTTCTCTTTGTTTCGGGACAATGACATTTGCTGATGGCTCAGATGAAGCAATGAGCAAAGAAGTTTACACTGCATGTCGTGACAAAGGAATAAATTTTTTCGATTGTGCCAATGTTTATGCCAAAGGGAAGTCGGAGGAAATCCTGGGAAAACTGTGTGCGGGTCATCGGCATGAAGTTGTTCTGGCTACCAAAGGCTATTTTCCCATGACCGGCGACGTGAATGGGAGAGGAGCCAGTCGCTTTCACTTGACTAAGGCACTGGAAGGCAGCCTCGTACGTCTGGGCACTGATTATGTTGATGTATACTATATCCACCACTTTGATGAGAATACACCACTCGAGGAGACCTTATCGGTATTGAATGATTTTGTAAGACAGGGTAAAGTACTCTATCTCGGTTTAAGCAATTTTGCGGCATGGCAAATCATGAAAGCCATGGCCATTTGTGACGGATCGAATTTTACCTCCATTTCATGTATTCAGCCAATGTACAGCTTGTTGAAACGTCAATGCGAATCAGAAATTTTGCCTATGGCAATAGCTGAGGGTCTTGGAGTTTTTACATACAGTCCACTTGGAGGGGGTTATTTGACTGGGAAATACCTTGAAAAAGCAGGCACAGGAAGGTTTGACACCAGTAAAATGTACCAGGAGCGTTATGAAGCCAAAACTAACCTGGCCACGGTTATGGCGTTTACAAAATTTGCCAAGGAGAATGATTACAACCCGGTGACTTTGGCGATCGCCTGGGCTGGCTCCCATCCCGGTATAACCGCCCCAATCGTGGGTGCTTGTAATATGGGGCAGTTAAAGCCTGTTTTGGATGCGGCAGATTTTTCAATGACAACCGAGTTGAGAGAGACTTTGGCTGATTTTTCATTAACTCCGGCACTATCAACCGACAGATCTGAAGAAGAGAAGCAGGATTGACCTTATGAACACGAAAAGGTTTTGTTTCTTAGTAATTCAACCAACTATGGGAAAAGTACTTGGAATATCCTCAAGCCACTATCAAAAGTTTCCTGGGAACATAAGTACTGCTTCATATTATTTTTCCTGTTCCCTGATAGAACAAGCGATTTTAAATGAAGATGTCAAATTTGGTGTATAAGCAAAGTCTTAAAAGGCAAATAGTTTTCAAGATCCTCTACCAAGCTTTCTGGGATGGCAGTGTCTCACTAATCGAATCCATCTCAAAACCAATGATGCTCTTCATAAGAACTATTATTAGATTCATTCAATAAAAGTGTCTGAATACTATTTTATCAAACTACTGAATCATGGAAAAAACCGAAATGAATCGAAGAACCTTTGCCACGAAAGCAACTTCATATACAATAGGTGCTGTAGCCTTTGGTAGCTTGGTTACGACCGTAAAAGCGAAGGAAAGTAAGAAGCAATCTTCATTATTTTTCATTGGGCCAATGGAAGGATACTCCCCTCAAATAGGAACTATAGTTTCTATGCTAAACTATAACCGGCAAACCATATTGGACCTTGTTAAATCCATGACCCTTGAGGAGCTGGATTATTTGCATGACCCGGAAGCCAACACCATTGGAGCTTTGCTCCTTCATCTCGGAGCAACGGAGAGATTTTATCAATTAAACACATTTGAAGGTAGGGAGTATAATGAAAATGAGCAGAAGGTTTGGGGAGCAGCAGCAGACTTGGGGGACAAAGGACGTAATACCATTAAGGGGCAGAGGCTCGGTTACTATTTGGATATGATTACGGAAGTCAGGAGCAAAACCTTGGCAGAACTAAAGAACCGAGATGACGAATGGCTACTGGCCATCGATCCGCTCTGGTCAGACAATGGGGCTCTCAATACTTACTGGAAATGGTTTCATGTATGCGAGCATGAAGCCAATCACCGAGGGCAGATTGCCTGGTTGAAGAAGAGACTTCCGTAATAAATGTTTCATAGTGCTAGCGGCTCCAAAGAGAAATTGTCACACATAATTAGTCTCACTAAACGAATATTATGAATGTTGAAGATTAAGTAATAAGCCTGATATCGGTACGTTGCACAATGGTTTGGCAAAAAGTGATTTCGTGCTCTCATTTTACAGTAAACAGCGCCAAGCTTCGCTCTTTACCGCGTAATGCAATATCTCCCATCATTTTAGGTGTATATGCATTTGGTTGCAGGTTAAGTTTGTCCAACAGGAATTTTGACAATAAAATATTCACACCCAGCTCATTGCATTTGGATTGAATACGTGCTGTAGTATTTAACACATCCCCGGAAAAAGCAATCTCCCGTTTGACCACCCCGATCTCTCCAGCCATCACATAACCGTAGTGCAAGCCTGCTTTAAATTCAGGCACTACACCATACTTTTCCTGATAATAACTGGCTTTTTCATTCAGTGAGTGCTGGATATTGAAAAAGCAGCGAATACAGTTGGCATTTTCTGTACCCTTATGGGTTTTCCAGGAGATCACAATTTCATCACCTACATACTGGTAAATCTCCCCTTTGGAATACAAAATACTGGGCGTGGCATGTTGGAATACGTCCTTTAGGAAATTGAAATAGTGGGTTTCGCCCAACTTTTCGGCAATGGTGGTGGAAGCGCGAAGATCCAGGAACATGAAAATCCGTTCTTCTTTCCTGGGATGGAAGTATTTCCCCAATAAAAAGGCTGCGAACATTTCGGGACCATATTTGTCATTCACCAGCAAAATCACCAGTGTGCCAATCAGAATTAAAAGCCAAAAAAGGAAATTTTCCAATTCAGTCGGATCATCAACAATATGGCTAATCACAAGTTGCCAGAGCTCGGGATCTGAGATCGATAGATTGAATTCCCTGCTGTGCAAAAACAGACCACTGATTAGGTGCACTATTAAATAAAGTAAGATATAGGTCCAAAAAATACTGCTTAGAGCCCAACCGTAATTTTTGGTCCTGAGCCATTTTTCCCACACAAACACCATAATACTGCCGCCAATGATGCCAGCCGCAACACCGGATACAAGACTCGTCTTAAAGAAAAGTATTGGATCCAATCCTGATAACTCACATTTGAATTGAGGGGCATGTATAGTGGAATAAACGCTAAAAAAACGGAACAAGGCAACCATGGTCCAGCCCACTGTGATCCAGAAAATCTTGATCAATTGACTGGTAACTTTGTTTGATGTGATGAAATCCATAGAATAGAGGTTTGGTATATCACAAGTTACGAATCTCATATGGGTAAAAGGCGTATATGGTTTTAGGTGTAAGCAAAAACGCTCGAGCCTTTAAAATGACAGAGCCACTGCTGCAAAATAGAAAAGCATTTAACCAAAGTTGGAGTTCTATGAGCCAGCAGCCACCCGTCGTCAATGATCAGTGGATGGCTATTCTCCCACAATCACAAAACCTCTCCAGCAGTAAGAATTTCCTTATCTTTCTTTCTAAATCAACTAACATGATTAATCCTATTCTCTTTCACAAATTGAAATCCTCAGCGGTTATAATAGCATATACCACGCTGGTTAGTGTTTGCTATCAGCTGCTTTCTGATGGTTATATCTCATTCCTTGGCGCTACTATTGGTTTTACCCTAGGAATCCCATTAGCTTTCTTCGAAGAATTCGTTTTTCCTAAAAGGATGAAAACCCATTCATTCTCCAGGACAGTAATAACTAAAACGGCTACTGATTTGGGCATCATCACCCTGGTATTCCTAAGCTTTTCATTGTTCGTGGGTTGGTTGGCCGAGAGCAAAACCTTGGAGGACTTTATAAACGAGGCTATCTACGGATCTGAAACTTATCAGAAAATCGGTATTACTGCACTCTTTTTTTCGATCACGATCTTCTTTATTCAACTCAATAAGCTACTTGGCCCCGGCGTATTGCTAAATTATGTCAGGAACCGTCCATTGTTTATTTTGGGTCCCTCCGGTCTCATTATTAGGCTTGACTAAAAACATCTTATACATCAAAAACATGGTTTGCAACCGATGCATAATGACGGTTGAAAAAGACTTTCATGACCTATCCATCCCCTTCAAAAATGTCCGATTGGGAGAAGTGAAGCTTGAAAGGCCTATTGGGGATGACCAAAAAGATAAATTAACGTGAGTTCGACAATAAGGAATGATTAAAGAGCGAGAAAGAGTTGACCGGTGTCCTGGTAGTTCAATTTGATTGAGGGCTTTTTTTCGCAAAAGTTGTAAGCGATTAAAGCCGAGAAAAGGTTGGTAAGGAAATTAGTTGGGCTCCTGTGCCTGGAGTGTTCAATCTGGAAGATGTTTTTAAGTTGATCAATGATAGTCTCACAAATAGCCCTTTTACGGAGCATTATAGCATCCATGATGGGGGTTAAGGATGAGGACTTCATATTGCGTTTGAGTTTGGTTATCAGATGGACTCCGCGGAAGAACAGATTTTTAAAAAGTTCCTTACTGATGTAGCCTTTATCACCAAAGAGCTTTCCGAATAATTTCTTAATAAACCGTTCAATTTTAAGAGGCTTTCTGTCATCCACATTGCCCGGTGTGAGCATAAAATCGATGATTTCACCCGTATCAGCAGTGATAAGATGGAGCTTAAACCCGTAGAACCATCCGATGGAACAATGGCCTCTTTTAGCTAACCCTTCAAATACTTTATGGTTATGGATCCGTCTGTTATGACAGACCCTTAACGGAGTGCTGTCTATAAAACTTATACCTGTACACTGTCCAGTCCCTTGTGTTTTCAGATAAATAGCCATTGGCAGAAGACTTCCACTACAAAGTTCTACCATTCGGTTATAGCTTACCACATCAGGAAAGAAGGAGCGCAAGTGGCCACAAACGTATGTGTTGTAAAAGGTCTTGAAATTTCGATATCCTGAGATCTGGAACAAGACCTGTATAGTCATTACTTCGGATAAAGAAAGCTTACCAGGTTTGTTGCGCTTTTTACTTCCCAGCAATCTTTTTTCCAATTTTGGGACAAAATCCAGACAAAAATCGTCAATGGAACAAAAAATTTCAGTAATTTTAGTAGCAGTTAACATAGGTAGAAATATTAGTTATTTTGTTGATTGTCAATGACTTAATATACTAATTTTCTGCCTTTTTTCTATCAATAAACTACTCTATTTTATATCGAACTCACGTTAAAATTATCTATTTAGACAAAACGAATGCATGGAATCCACAGCAGGGAACCATGTTTTTTTGGGATCCAAACGCTGCCGAAACACAATTCTTTTTCAACGATCTCGATGTTGAAACTGGAGAAGTCTATACTGTCCTCTATGATATAGAAAAGAAAAAGCGAATAAAAGAATACCGTTACGACAGGACACATATTGGTAATGGTGGTGTCGCATGGGACGGCTCTTTTTTCATGGCGATTAATTACGGGAGACTTGCTCGTCTTCGTCCGGTTACTGGTTACCCAGGCGCACTCGACTGGTCAAAAGATGAACGTGCACCTCAAAATGATGGTATATTTAAAATAGATATTAAGAAAGGGAAAAAAGATTTACTTGTATCCTATCGCCAGATGGAAGATGAGATTAAGAAAATCGATAAAGATTTCAAGAATACGGGTCTATTTATTAACCACACACTTTTGAATAGGGATGCAACCCGTCTTTACTTTTTTGCTCGTGAGGGGTGGAAAAAAGGAGGTAATAAAACGAATGTAGCATTTAGTCTTAATCTCGACGGTAGTAATCTAAAGATACACAAGCAACATATAGGCGGTCACCCTGAATGGGCAGAAGACAATTTGATGATTGGTCGAGAAGGAAAGAAACAGATTTTATATAGTGTGGATCAAGCCAGGGTTGTCGGACAATTAGGCACACCTGAATTGTTTCCAAATCCAGAGGGTGACATTTCGCTCTCCCCTGACGGGGATTGGTTTGTCAATGGATACAAGGTGGAGAAGCCAGAGGGAAATAAGAATTATTATGCTGTATTTCGACGAAGTGACGGCACCTTTACTCGTAGTAAAGGGATAGACAAAGGATCGCTTAGCGGCGACATCCGTATCGACCCGGCTCCGCGCTGGAACCGGACCAACGATGCGATCCTTGTACCCGGAATCGCTGAAAACAAAACTCGGCAAATGTTCGTAATTCGGGTGATTGCTGATGGTAAATCAGCAGCAGTCAAAGTGGGAGAATAAGACATTAGACAATATTATGTATTGAAAGAATAATTAACGAAAGCACAACAATGTATAAAGCGCATTGAAACGCGCCTTATACTGAACCGTTAGGCAAAACAGATCTAATATGACCGGAATTTGACATCCGAAAATTAACCCCCATCTCTATTTTCCTCCCCAGCCCTCCCCTCCAAAATCGCCCTCGCCTCCTCTTTAATCCGCCTAGAATCCTCCTTCACCTGATCCTCGCCCACAATCTTAAAAGCTTCAATTTCCTGCGCCTCCATATCGGATTCCTGAAACTGCCCCCGTAATTCAGTCCGGTCGCTATCAACTAATGTTCCGTAAAACTCACCTGCATGCAAGCCAACCAAATCCTGGGGTTTTACTCTTGGCCTCTCTTGGATCGTAGTGCTGTGGGAGTAGCTCTTTGATCTATTGGCTGTCCCTAGAAAAGTTCCCCCGCTACTCCGTCCCCTGCTTTCACTTTCCGCTTCAGTGATAAAATGCTGGTCGTACTTGCCATATATCCGGCTGATACGCTCCCCGGTCTTGGGGTTAGAAGTCTTGCCGAAAAACTGGTTGGCCAAAACCGAGATGATCACCTCGGTTTTCTTCTCCCCGTACTTGTCCTCCAATTGACTGAAGTCCTGAACGCACAGCACAGTCGCTACTTTGTTTTTCCTTGCCGTGGCCGGGACCCGGTCCAGGTTGGGAATGTAAAGGGTGGGCAGCTCGTCGACCAGAACAATGCTATGATGTTGGCCTGGGCGGTTCAGCAATTTCAAGGTAGCTGAGATAATCAGACTGACGACCGGACTGTAGGTATCAACCAGACCCGGATCATTCCCGATGCTCAAGAACTTAGGCTCCTGTGGGTTATTAAGATCAAGAGTAAGATCATCTCCCGACAATACCCAAAAGATCTCCGGGGTGTTGATCCCGGCCAGCGAGTTTTGCAAGGTCGCCATGATCCCTGCCGTTTGGTTGTCGCTCTTTAATCCTGCCTTGATGCTGGCCACCATGCTGGCACATTCGTCATTTGCCGAAACAACCTCCAGGAGCTTTCCTAAATCGGCCGCCCTTCATCCGGTAAGTTTCCGTTATTAGGCCAGTGTTGCCTTGAATGGAAATGGTGATCGAACTCTCCTGCGCAGTCCAGGTGCCGGACTTTTCGGATTCGATCCTTGCTCCCCCCGCACCATCGCTGACCAAAATCATCCACTTCACCCATCCTTCGAGCCCTGAAGAAACCGAAGCTTTGCCGCTTCATGTCTTCCCGGGCAATAATAACGAGTTGAATCAAGGCTATGTTCTGTCACATGTGCCTGTTCTTTGAGCATCAATAACTTCCCTCGTTTACCTTAATTAAAGTTCATTGATAAGATGAGGAGGGCTTAACTCAAAGATAAACTATTGAACAACCAACCGGGTTCAGCAATGAACAGCAAGTGTCTAACCCAGGGACTTATTTGGCCACAAACACAAAATCGCTGGCCGGGTCGTCGGTGCCGAAACTGCCGCTCCTTGGTTCGGTTGCCAGTTTAAGGAAATAAACCTGTAGCTCGGTCAAAGTAAGGATCCGATCGGTTCCTCCGCCAACCTCGCGCAGCGCCTGAATGAACTTTGCGGCGAACGGCGAGTGTTTACCAGCAACTCCGTCAGAAACATATTCCTTACTTCCGCTGGTCAGGTATTTTCGGGTACGCTTGGTCAGCTTCCGCACCATATACTCAGTTTCTGAGGTTTCTGCATACACCTCTTCGGTGGCTCGCGACCTGGCAAGTAAGGGATCGATGGTGCCCCCAAAGCAGACATCCATCGTTAACAAGATATGCTCACATTTAATATTGTCAATTCGTTGGCGTAAAACGGCATGTGGGACATAACTGGCCTTAGCTCGATCATTCTGAAGGGAGTTACTGGCAACAACATATCCTTCACCTAATGTTTCATCGAAGTAGCCATGCCCGGCAAAAAAGATGAATAGCTGATCTTGAATGTTGAACTTCTTGGTATCATAATCATAGAGTTTGGCTAGCACCTCCTCGTGAGTTGCGTCTTCCACAACCTCCACCTCGAAACCATATTTTTCGGTTAGGACTGATTCAATTGTGCGTCCATCGTGAACCGGGTTCACCAGATCGTCCCAATGGTCATATCTGTCGGTTAGAAAGATCAAGGCGAAGTCCTTGCGGTTGGCATCTATCGCATCGGCTATCGCGTCCTTTCCCACCAGGATCGACCGGGTACTGCTTACCGTACCGCCCTTTTCATTTTCCGCAACCAGTTCGAAAGTGTTTTCACCGTCAATCAACTTTACGGTTTGTTTAATGCGCTTGGAATACATATCGACTTCCAATGGAAATTCTTTCTCTCTTGAATGGCCACCGTGAGTAAAAACAAGCTTCAAAGTCTTTAGAGCAATGTTAGAATCAACTGTGAGGTCCAATTCGGTTTCATTTTCCTGGCTGAAAGAGGTTTCCAGTTGAGGTGTTTGCCATTTGATTGAGGGCATCGGTGCGCTGACCGGGTTTTTGAGGTTAACATGTGCTTCATTGGTGCGACCGGTAAAACCTTGTCCAAAAAGGTTTGTCGCCCAAACAAAGAGAACAAGAAATATGTAAAGGGCTTTCATGATCTTATACTTTAATTGTTACAGTCTTCAGTGCCATCAGGATAAGGGGCATCGGGAATTGAGAAGGTTTTACCATCCTCTGGGATGAGGAGGTAGATCGCTGTTCCAACCGCCACTATAGGTATAAATTTTGCTGCAAGAGGGATTTTCCGTTTGATATCAAAGTCGCTGGTGTAAACTACCTCATCCTTGTTTTTGGTATCGCTTATCCTAAAGCGATACACCTTTCCAGGTTTCACCGAAGTGGGAATTGTCATCTCAAAGTTTCCTGTATTGGCAACACTGGGTTGGGTCCATATCTTGGTTTCATTCTGGTACAGGTCGAAGTTGAGAACATTTTGACGGGTGCCACCACTCCAGGTAATGACAAACGGTTTGCCACGCTTGTGCATACCGTAATCTTCAAAACCGGTCAGACGAACAAACGGAACATATAACCGCCCGCGTACCTCCAAACCCACTTTCCCCACGAAATCTGCTCCCATCTCCTCGCCGATATTCCAAGTGATCCTTTTGTTTAACCCGGGTGCCACTTCCAATCCTGCATCGCCGCTGACTTTTTCCAATGGATTAAGGTAATTGTCCAGTGATGAATAGACATGGATGGTATAGTGCCTTTCTTTTACTGTATCGACCAGATCGTAATAAACAACCAGTTTATCGGCGGCCAGTTCGACGTATGAAATAGAGAATTCCTGCGCAGAGCAGATCCTACTTTGCATGATCAGCAATGCCAAGGTTAAGTATGTCCCAATTCGTCTCATTTTATTAGAATTTTCTTGAGCTGATGGTTTTTACCAGAGACGAAATTCACTAAGTAAACACCGGGGCTCACCCGGTTATGCGATTCATCGTCAAGATTCCAGGAGAAGGTATGTGACCCACTCGAAAGGATACCAGTAAACAGGTTTTTGACTTTCCGTCCCATCAAATCAATTATCTCAAGGCCAATCGCCTCCTGATCTTTGACGATCACTGGGATGTTAATTGTTTTGACGGCCGGATTGGGGAAGGGCGATCCCATTAGGGTAAGGTGACTCTGCCACGCGTCCTCGTCATAGGCATAGATTATTTGGAACTGCTTGCTACCATGAAGCTGAAATTCGTAGAAGCTCGCACCCTTCATGTCGACAAATTGACGGGCCGATACGTCGAACAACTGCAGCATGCAGTCATTGTCTCCGAATCCACTGGGATTCCATTGTATAAGTGCTCGCTCGCCCTCAAAATTTGAATGTACGACAAATTCCCAACGGTGCTGATCGACAGTTGGTACCACATCGCGGGTAAAGAATGGAGCGAAGTAATCGCTATGCTCAGTTTTCATTTCCAGGTAGTTGAAAAACCGGGGAAGGGTTATGTCATCGTAGCGGTCTTTACCTTCCGAAGCGTCCGGATGCATGCCAAAACCAACCATGTCGTTTACTCCTATTCCGTGGGTAAGGGTAAGAGAAACCAACCATTGATTATTGTGAAGCCCAGCCTCTTTAATCCCTTTTGCTATCCGGCCGCCTGCTCCTGATTTCAGGGTGACCGGGAAATTAATCTGGGCCGAATTGTCGGCGAATACGAAGCCGCCAGACCATGCTCTCAGGTCATCAGATTCAGTAAAGCTGATCGTTGAAGGTTGAAAAACCTTTAGGGTACTAATCGGTGCATTGGGGTTGGCAGCAACAACATCGCTCCACTTGATATCATAAGGGAATGGAGCCCCGATCTGGTTCCAACCCTGGCTCAGGTTCAGTGCAAAAGGCGTCTGTTGATTGTATTGCGGAACCGATACGGCTGCTAACATGATTTGCACTGGATCCACGCTATTGAACCAGTAACCATGACCATGGGTTATTCGGTTGAACGCAGGGAAATCCACATTCTTACCATTTTGATAATGGATGAGTCTCCACTTTGAATCATCATATTCACCCAATGTCCCAAAGATGGACTGTACCAGGTTGTCCTCCAGGATGTATGGGATGGAGATTAGTCGGTAGTTTTCTCTCATTCCGCCCGAAGAAAGCCCGGGAATCGATTCGTCATTAGCGGATTGCTCGCGGTATATAAAATGTCGTTCCGTAGTCAGCGGAGTTTGGGTGCTGGCGTCAGATGCACTGAAGAAATACTCAAGTCCAAGTTCATCAAGTTCTGTGTTAGCGATTGTGACCACAACGGTATCAGGTGGTGAGGGAACGCTTTCAGGATCCGGAAAATTATCCCCCAGGATACCCCTTTGATGAAATGTCACCGTTCTAGCACCGGTACCATCTGAAACAATGACGCTTATGGTTATACTATCAACTCCCGAAACATGAATAGGCTGCGAAATGCTCAGGGGATCTACGGTTGTTTCGGATACCATTAACTCCTGGCTAAATTCGTTATTGGCCTCATTTACCTCGTCAATCAGATTGCCAGGATCGACTACCACAAAAACAAAGTATGGACCCAGGGTGGTGTTGGCAGGGATGATTATCTCTTTCACCCCTTGGCCGGCCTCTGGAAATGGTGCCGATCCTCCCGCGGCCAAATCGCTGGCAGCAACAAATTGGTCTAACTCAGTATCCTGAGGGTCGAATACGTCATTTGTGGACAGAAAGACGCCTACTTCAATATCACCCTTTACAGCGACACCCCCCGTGTTGTTCACGGTAAACGTCAGATTGAACGGGTCCCCCGGCTCCACGGTCAAAGGTGTGATATTCACCGAAGTTAGCTTGAGCTCTGGAGTCCGCGGGACTGCACTTACCAGAAACCCTGCGAATAATCTGTAAGAGTCAGAAGAAATATTGCCAACCGTGTTCTGGCCGATCACTGCAGTAAGCTCGTAGCTGGGGGAGTTCAACCTCTCGGACCCGTTGGAAAATCCATGGGACTGCAATTTGTAACTCTGCCCCTGGAGTTTGGCCGAGGCCAGAATAAAAATCCAAGCAACAACAATAACGCGACGTAACATCAGATTAGCGGGTACTTCTTTTTCGATAAAACATCACAATCAAGACAATAGCCAGTATTACAAATACAACTATGAGTATTTTGATCCACTGGCATGGCACACAAGGATCCGGTGCAGGGGTGACAGCCTTACCCAGAGCAATATGCCTGGTTTTTTCACGAGTGGTCACCTGTCCATCTCTGTTCTTTACCTGGGCCCTAACAAAAATCCGGTATGTTCCGGCCTGATGGGTATCAGGAAATTTCGCTACCATTCGGCCCAGGCTATTCTTTTGAGATTTGACCGGATAGGTAATATTGGACGGCGTCGTAACCGTTACCTGGACATCATCAATATCACCTCCTGGTTCATCCTCCTCAATAACATCGGTTGAAACTTCAATTTCACTTCCCGGTTCATCTCCCTCTGATCCTACCATAACATCAAGCTTGAGGTCAGACAGGACGATGGCGGCAAATCCGACAGGGACAATTTTTTGAGCATCCATTTGGTCTTTGGGGGGCTTTAAGATCAGCTCCCATTGTCCTTGGTAGGTCGTATCGGCGGCTGAATTTGGAAAATCAACTGAATAGATAGTATAGGTTTCTCCCTGGGTTATTCTGCCAATAAGGCCACCCGCGAGAGTACCGTTTTTAATTATGGTTCCACCAGGAGACCTGATCTCGGTTTCATAGAAACCCCGGTTTTCCTCCTTTTCAAATACAGTGAATACAGCCCTGCTATCGGAAGAGGTAATTTGGGCACTTGAGACCAATACCTCGGAGGATCCTAACGAAACCTGGAAGATAGGATCAATAACTTCTTCCATGGACGTGAGGCTGGCAAAAATCCCCAGGTAGGCCTTTTGCAACTCGATAGGGAGCACTCCCACGGTATAGGTCATACCGTCCGGAACCTGGTAATACGCCCCACCAAATGCGGTAGCCAAATTACTTAGCTTAGTCTGAGAACTGGAGGAAGTGCCCATACCAATGGTGAAGATTTTAGGGTTGTTGTTTATGGTAATATCTGCCATGTAGGGAGGAACATTTTCTTCTCCGTCGGTAAAAAGAAGGATCGCGTTAATCCCATCCACAGGTGCAGCCCCCATATTTAGGTCGGTCAGCTCTAGGCCCTGACCAACCGCGGTTAGATTCTCCGAGGCCAGATCATCAATCGTGGTCTTCATGGTAGGATCAATAGGGCTGAGATCGATCAACGGGCTGGCCGTGGTGCTGAAACTAACTGCAGCAAGCTGATCGGTGCCGTTGGGATCGTTTCGATCATTTACCAAGTCGATAAAGTATTTCGCTGCGCTCTTCAGGAGGTCTAGCCTGGTGGTGGATCCGGTAACGATCAGGTCCATGCTACCACTTTTGTCTAGCGTCAACCCATAATGGACCGGGTTTCGTTTGGCGACACCTATAAGATCAATGAAGATTTGGTGACTCCCGTTTGAGTTATCACCATCGGCATCGGGATAACATGGCTCGGTATTGGACTCAATGAGGATTTGATCCAAAAAGGGTTGCTGGGTGCTGGCAGAGGTAATCGCTTTCAAATCGGGATGAAACACGACCTCAATTGTCTGAGAACCCACCCCGCTGAATGAAACGGCCGGCAGCGAAGTTACATTATCCCCGCTGCTGTTCCGTAAGAAGAAATGTTTTGAACCATCAACAATTTCAATCTTGGTAATGTCAAGTTGGGCCAGGAAGTCTGAATTGCCAATATCAAAAGACAGTGTTTTGCTAAAACCTACTTGCACCTCTAAAAAGTTGACAGAGCCACAGGCCCCAATTTGGGCTGACCATGTGCAAGGTAGTGGTTGATTGGTGCAGCTAATAGAAGTTTCAGCACCCGGAGTGATCTCTAATCTTTGGGAAAAACAATTTAGCGTCAGAGCGGCGCAAGCAACTGTTACAACAAGTTGGTAGGTGAGCAATTTCTTAGGATTGAACATCTGTTATTGACTTTTAGTTATTCTACATAAACTATTACAACCCTAATGCCGCTACTAAGCATATTCTCAGAGTTGGTTACGGAATTTCTTACTCGAACTGAACTGCTGTTCAAGAACCAGGAATACTCCAACCCGGCAATAAAAGTGTAGTTGGGTGGATACAAATTTGTTGAAACCGAAACCAATACGTTGACCGAAATGATCTTGGAATTATCCAGCCCATGAACGATTGTGGTTTCTCCTCCTTCGGCCGCATTGGTAGTCCCGGTAAGCTCCAGGACCTTGATGGATGGAGAGGTTGAGCCCAACTTAGTAAAGCCAGTCACCTCCAAATCGGTTGAAGTAGTAATGTCCTGGTCGAAAGTCGGTGTTATTTTGGATCCTGCAATGGCCGCAGACCCGAGATATCTGCATTTACAATGGTGCCGTCCGAGATCACCCCGGCACTTCCTCCACTCACCGACCCGGTGGCTAGTTTGGCCGTGGTAACGGCGGCGTTCCTAATGTGGTCGGTAGTTACGGACCGATTTCCATCCACTGACGCGTCACTTTGAAGCTTGCTCGACGTAATCGCGTTGTTCTGAATTTTGGCAGAGGTTATGGCATTGTCCTGAAGGTGATTGGTTGTCACTGCTCGATTTGCATCTACTGTCGCATCGCTGGTGAGTTTGTCGGCAGTGACAGCATCGTCACCTATTTTTGCACTGGTGACCGCCTGGTCTCTTATGGAATTGGTCGTTACTGCCCTGTTCGCATCAACCGAAGCGTCGTTTTGAAGTTTGGCAGAAGTAATGGAACCGTCGGCGATCTTGCCGCTTGTCACAGCATTGTTTTTAATGTGGTTAGTACTCACCGCCCTCAAATTGTCATCAGATGAGTTGCTAAGAAGCTTACTTGACGTAATGGCATTGTCTCTTATGTGATCCTCGGTCACGGCCCGGTTAGCGTCTGCGGTCTGATCACTTTGAAGCTTGGCCGAACTGATGGAATTATCGGCCAGCCGCGATACATTCAATGTTCCGCTAATGATGTTATTGGCATTTGTTCCGCCGATACTGTAAGGTGAGGCGGTTAGAGGTATCCGGTCGGTAAAGGTTTCTTCGCCGATGGTAATTTGTAAATAATATGTTTCATCGAATTCGATATTGAGCGGTTGGACTGGGTCGGTTGGAGGCTCAATATTCTGGGTTCCACCCAGGACAACGGTATAGTAACCGTCCACGACCTGTACTTTGTATGATGCCTCTCCCCATTTTAAGGCGCCGGCGCTCTCCGAATCATACAACGAGAATTTCATGGTCAATCCGGTCTCTTCATTCACCGGCTCCCCGGCCGGGTCGGTCAAATAACCTTGAAAGCTCATTGTTTGGGGAACGTCCTGCCCGAATATTAATATTGGCAAGCTGAGAAATAGAAAGAGGAATAATAAACTTTTCATAGCGATTCGTCGCTAAGCGACTTTTTTGAGTTCGATGTAGTTAATGAATACAGGAGGAGGAGGTAACCCAGGTTAGCAGATTCACCCCCGGATTTAACAGGTTGATGGAACGAAGAAGAAGCTCTTTTTCGGGTTGTTTGCCGGAAAAAAATACAGTATTTCTTGGTATTCGAAGAGGTTGTAGAATCGCCTGCCTGGCTTGGGCTGCTAGGAAAGCAGGAAGGGCGAACGTAAGATCTGTGGCGCTTGAGCCCATTTCTCGAACTACGTCAATTTCCTATTTGGATTACAGGTTCAATTGTAATCCCTTCCTAGGTGTGCCCCAAGACCATTGGAGTTCCAAGACCAATTTAACAAAGATTTCCTAAAAAGGAAGCTTCCGGTCAGTGCGGAACGTGAGTCTTTGTTGCAACGTTGAATCTCCCACCCGTAGGGATTTCACCACCAGTATTTGGTCCTTCAGGTACCCCATTTCCTGATTCCTCATGAACGAAACCTGCTGGAATACGATGATGGTTCCCGCGATCAGGGCAACCGAGATTCCAAATTGGAATCCCACGAATGATTTCCTGAGTGCAACGCCGGATTTGGAACCAGAAAATTCTATTTGAGCCATTTTACCGGCCCGGCAATCATAAACCGCTCTCAAATTTCTCTAAAGAGAAAAATCAAAAATGGAGGTTATTTTACATATCTCCTCCTGTCTACCACTCACGCTTTGAAAAACGAAAGAGAAGAAGCTTTGAAATACTTATCCAAAACCGCAGAAAATTGGATTCCAACATGGTTGGCATAATTGGATAGACAAACACCCGCCTTTTGAAAGCCTCCGGGATGATCCCGAGTTCAAAGCCATCGTGAAACGGGCTCAGGATGAAAAAGCAGCATTAAGAGCGCAGGTCAGGGAGATGGAAGAACGGGGGGAGCTGGATTTGTAGGCTTACTCGACCGTTAATATTCCTGACAGCCGAGTAAAACCAAAAAATTTCCTGAGTATATGGACGGGGTGACTACTATAAGACACCCCTACAATTGGCTATTGGGAAAACTAATTCCTCAGGGGGTACGGGGTGGACATTCGGATTTTAAGTAGAGGCAGGAACAAACATCTACCACCAATGGGCATCAGCATAGCTCAAAATGGATCAATTTTTATCCCCCATTGTATCCCTAACAAATAAAAAACCCTTGTAAGTATTTAACCTACAAGGGTTTATCTATCTAAGCAGTAGCGGGGGCAGGACTAAGCAGTAGCGGGGGCAGGACTAAGCAGTAGCGGGGGCAGGACTAAGCAGTAGCGGGGGCAGGACTAAGCAGTAGCGGGGGCAGGACTAAGCAGTAGCGGGGGCAGGACTAAGCAGTAGCGGGGGCAGGACTAAGCAGTAGCGGGGGCAGGACTAAGCAGTAGCGGGGGCAGGACTAAGCAGTAGCGGGGGCAGGACTAAGCAGTAGCGGGGGCAGGACTTATCTCGCTATCGCTTCGATGAGTCCGTTTTGGGAGGCCTTAGATCTTATGAATTCTCCTGAATCAAAATGGCTCCAAATGGTAGTTAAATGAGGTTTTAGTTTCACATGAAACCTTATAAGAGCAAGCAAAACCGCCAAATGTTGTACCTATGTTGTACCCCTTTTGGAATAATCTTTTATCTTATGCCGGTCAAAGCACATAGCTATCTCTGCCCTTGCTAGACTTCCGAGATCGTTGGTAATTTCTTGGAAACAGATCCGTTGCCTATTGTTTTAAGTAGACTCGCCTTCCGGAGAGGTAAAAGAACAGCTAGGAGAAGATCAGAACAATCTCTCCATATCACATCTTATACTCCAGTAAAGTTTGCCAGATGCCTAATGGCAACTGTACAAATGCCCATAGTCAACTGGGTCGGCAAATGCATCGTCCAACGTAGTTTTAAAGAACATTTGCCTGGCCTTATAAAGTCCCCCCGTCATTACCCATATTCTGAAGCTCCTCCCTACCAACCTCCATCACAACGTTCCGCAACATTCAATAAAAACTATATTGTTGTAGCGCATTATCTGTGTTACTCTAGAGGATTTTAAGAAGACGCAGAAATTAAACACTCCCCTCCCAACGGCTCTTTAATTAAAGGCACCAAATAACCGGAACCCCTCTCCTGATCTCTCCCGCCCGGCCACACTTAAGGCCGTTCTCACTGGCGGAACCTCCCGACTCGGCCTCCCACTCCTACCATTAAATAACTGAGTAATCCGCAGTACCCTTTCACTGCTGGATCCTCCCTCGCGGCTCCCCACGGTGTTTTTAGCAATGAAGGTCGTTACTCAACTCCTGATCTTACCAAGAGCCGCTCTCCTTCACACAGCACTGCCAAGTCTTTGAAGAAAAACGCGCTACAACAATTAAGCTTCAATGATGCGAAGTAAGGGTTGGGTTCATTAGAGCGGATCTTGGACTCCTACCTACGATAGCGGGTTTGTAAAAAAGAGTTACGCTTCATACATTGAGGCATACTCACGCCACCCATTTGACGAACGGAGGTATAAATGTTAAGACATCTTGGACAAGCAGCAGCCATAGCTACAAAAAAATTTGGAGATAAAGAAGCCCTCATATTCGAGGACCGCAGTTTCACTTTTACCGAACTTAATGATCTGGTTGAACATACTGCCGCGGGCCTTTCTGATGCAGGATTAAGGCCAGGAGATATTGTTACGCTTTATGCTGGCAATTCATGGGAATGGATCGTCAGCTACTATGCGGTTGCCCGCGCAGGTGCGGTTATCAATCCTATCAACACCATGTTAACCCCTAGCGAAGTTCGTTTTGTAGTCGAAGATATTTCGGATTATGTTATACATATCGGAAAGGCCCTAACGGTTTGAAACACATTGTTTTGACAACCATAGCACAAACCACTTAATATAGGATACCAGAACTATGGGGATCCATATGATTATTGTGGTTGTATTTATGGCTTCGATGGTGATAATGGGGCTTTACTTTTCGCGTCGGCAAAAGTCGACCGATCAGTATTTTGTTGCCAAACGCTCCTTGCCCGGTTGGGCTGTTGGATTGTCACTTATGGCGACCTTAATCAGCAGCATGACCTTTATCGCCTATCCCGGAGCCGCTTTTAAAGGGGATTGGTCTCTTTTGACCCCGGGATTTATGGTTCCGGTTGTTTTAATCTTTGCGGTAATGGTACTCATCCCGATGTATCGAAAGATCATTAGGGTAAGCGCGTATGAGTATTTCGAACTACGCTTTGGAAAGACAGTCCGTTTATATGGTTCGTTTGCCTTCTCCCTGAATCATTTTGCAAAAATGGGTTTTGTGTTTTACCTGGTGGCCTTAACTGTAACAAGCATCACCGGATGGAATGTATTAATGGTAATTTGGATGATGGGTATAGTGACTATCCTTTTTACTTATCTGGGTGGCCTGGAGGCGGTTATCTGGACAGATGTGGTACAAGGATTCATCTTACTGGTTGGAGTTATTATATCTTTGGGATTTGTATTATATATCCCTGAAGGCGGTCCCGCAAAAATGTTATCCCTTGCCTGGGAGAATCATAAATTCAATTTAGGCAGTACTGATTTCGGTTTTGCAAGCCCCACCCTCATGGTTTTACTTATTTATGGACTTGCCTGGAATTTCCAGAAATACGCCGCCGATCAAACCGTCGTACAGAGATATCTGGCGGTAAAAAGTGATCGGGAAGCAATAAAGGGATCCATTCTGGGAGCGCTTTTATGCATTCCAATTTGGACGCTTTTTATGCTTCTCGGCACCAGCCTGTGGTCATTTTATCAGATCAGCGGTGAATCTTTGCCATCGACAATAGTAAAAGCAGAACAGGTTTTCCCCCACTTTTTGGTTACTCAAATTCCTCCTCTGCTAAGCGGGCTGGTTGTTGCCTCCATGATGGCAGCAGCCATGTCTACAATTTCTTCTGATCTAAACTGTCTTTCCGCTGTCGGTGTAGAAGATTATTATCGGCCTCTAAAACCTAACTCTACAGACAAGCAGCGCCTGCGAATGGGGCGAATGATTGTTGCCGTCAGTGGTCTGCTTTGCATTTTTCTCGCAATTATCTTGGTAAACAGCGAGGGAACGGCCCTATCACTTTGGTTTATGGTTTCTTCAATAGTTTCGGCCGGATTGGCCGGACTCTTTTTCCTTGCTTTTATGACAACCCGTGCCAACAAACAGGGCGTATATGTCGGTATTATAGCAGCCATAGGATTTACCGCCTGGGCCACCTACACCATCGGGGCCAACAAAACATTCGATTTGGGCTTTTTAAAAACACCCGTTCACAGTTATATGGTAGGAGTTATTGCGCATATCGTCTTGATTATTACAGGATATGTTGCTAGTTTTTTCTTCAAGTCAAATTCGCAGGACGTGAAACGCTTAACACTTTGGGGTTATTTGGAAAAAAAGTAAAAAATCAACAACTCTACCGCGCATATAGGCACTAATAGCTCATTGCTCATTGCTAATTGTCCGACCCCCTCTAATCCAACAGAGCAGCGTCCCTTTACCTGCCAATCAATTTCTTGGCCATTTTCAAAGCCTGATCCAAGCTTCTGGTGGATGCTTTGCCCTCATAAGCAATATCGAAAGCTGTTCCATGATCCACTGAAGTCCGGATTAATGGCAATCCTAGGGTCACATTCACTCCACCTTCAAAATCCAGCAATTTCATGGGAATATGTCCCTGGTCATGATACATGCACACCACTGCATCGTACTGCTTTCGGCGAACCGTATTGAAGAAAACGGTATCGGGTGCTTCAGGCCCCGAGGCTTCTATTCCTTCTGCTTTGGCTTCTTCTATAGCAGGTTTTATGATGTCAATATCCTCCCGGCCAAATTGCCCGCTTTCCCCTGCATGGGGATTGAGTCCGGCGACGGCAATGCGGGATGAATTCCGTAATTTCTTGGTGGTTTCATTGGTGAGTCTAATCACAGTTTTTATTCGATCCTTGGTCAGACTTTCAATGGCTTCCTTCAAAGCTACATGAGTTGTTACATGAGTAACAATCAACTCTTCAGAGGCCAGCATCATGGTATAATCTTGGGATTTGCATAATTCAGCTATATATCCGGTGTGACCGCTAAAGCCGGGTGTTGTTAGTGAAACAGCCTGTTTGTTAACGGGGAGAGTTACCATTGCCTCCAGTTTTCCCTTCAGACACCATTCGGTAGCCAGTTTCACGTAATGCAATGAGGCCTGACCACATTTTTCGGAGATATGACCTTCGGTGATATCCTCAGGAATCAATAGTTTGCAATCATGGAGATTCAACTTTCCTTCAACCGGCACCATTGATTCATCCACAGGCCTTAAAGGAACTCTGAAACCTAACTTATCATTACAATACTTCATCACGTTCAAGTCACCAATAATGATTTCTTGGTCGGTGATTTCTGCTTTTTTCCAGGCCATCAAGACTATTTCAGGCCCTACACCACAAGCATCCCCCAATGTAATTCCTATTGCCATTCCAACTATTCTTCAGTCAATTTAATAATCTGGTCCAATACGTTGTCTTCTCCGATACTTCCCGACTTGGAAATCAACGGTCGTTCTTTTCCCTGATGTTCAAAACCAGCTAATACCACCCCGGGCATAATTTCGCAAACTGGCCTGATTGAAGTCACCTCCAAAACCTTCAAAACAGCCAACAGTGTATCGCCCCCAAATACACAAAGCGTTGAAGACGATCTCTTTTGCCAGACCGCAGCGGCTATTTCAGAGAATTTTACAGTAAACGCCTCGGCGGACAATGAATAAGAACCCAATTCTACACTTTCCACGGCGCTAAATAGGATTGAATTAGCCTCTCGCCTGTCCGGGAGATTCCCTATACGTAAGTCTTCCGAATTTACCTTCAAACCCTCCAACCCTGACTCCAAGCCATGTTTTACCTAGGAAAGAGCAACCGGGTTGGCACTTCCGTTGACAACGAGTATGGACTTCCTCAATTGAATTCTGTTGAGTTGAGTTGATTTGGCAAAATCCAGATGATCCGGCAGATAAGAGGCAAACCCTCCCGGACCGGCCGACAGCAAGAGTTCTTTGCATTCACCTAAATAACGTGAGTTCGACAATAAGGAATGATTAAAGAGCGAGAAAGAGTTGACCGGTGTCCTGGTAGTTCAATTTGATTGAGGGCTTTTTTTCGCAAAAGTTGTAAGCGATTAAAGCCGAGAAAAGGTTGGTAAGGAAATTAGTTGGGCTCCTGTGCCTGGAGTGTTCAATCTGGAAGATGTTTTTAAGTTGATCAATGATAGTCTCACAAATAGCCCTTTTACGGAGCATTATAGCATCCATGATGGGGGTTAAGGATGAGGACTTCATATTGCGTTTGAGTTTGGTTATCAGATGGACTCCGCGGAAGAACAGATTTTTAAAAAGTTCCTTACTGATGTAGCCTTTATCACCAAAGAGCTTTCCGAATAATTTCTTAATAAACCGTTCAATTTTAAGAGGCTTTCTGTCATCCACATTGCCCGGTGTGAGCATAAAATCGATGATTTCACCCGTATCAGCAGTGATAAGATGGAGCTTAAACCCGTAGAACCATCCGATGGAACAATGGCCTCTTTTAGCTAACCCTTCAAATACTTTATGGTTATGGATCCGTCTGTTATGACAGACCCTTAACGGAGTGCTGTCTATAAAACTTATACCTGTACACTGTCCAGTCCCTTGTGTTTTCAGATAAATAGCCATTGGCAGAAGACTTCCACTACAAAGTTCTACCATTCGGTTATAGCTTACCACATCAGGAAAGAAGGAGCGCAAGTGGCCACAAACGTATGTGTTGTAAAAGGTCTTGAAATTTCGATATCCTGAGATCTGGAACAAGACCTGTATAGTCATTACTTCGGATAAAGAAAGCTTACCAGGTTTGTTGCGCTTTTTACTTCCCAGCAATCTTTTTTCCAATTTTGGGACAAAATCCAGACAAAAATCGTCAATGGAACAAAAAATTTCAGTAATTTTAGTAGCAGTTAACATAGGCAGAAATATTAGTTATTTTGTTGATTGTCAATGACTTAATATACTAATTTTCTGCCTTTTTTCTATCAATAAACTACTCTATTTTATATCGAACTCACGTTAAATATGTGGACAGGATCTCCAGGTCCTTGGTGCTGGTAGCGTCGTGCACTACGATGCCCTTGAAGTTATTCCAGTCATCTCCCGATTTACATAACCAAACCGGAATGTTGCTTTGCTTTTTAATTATCTCTGCGACGCTGCTTGTGGTCATCGGGTTAAGGGGATCCTTTGCAAACTCGGATTGATGCAACAACCTATCTCCCACATACTGCATGCCATCCTTGGTGTACCTTCTAAAGGCTGGGTAAGCCGGCACAAAATGCAAACGGTCCAATCCCGTTTTTCGAAGAACAGTTTCCAACTCAGCTCCAATATTGCCCCGCAAGGCCGAATCGGATTTCTTATAAACATGGGTAAAACCAAAATCACGACCTAATCTGAGCGCTTTTTGGACTTTTTCAGCGGCCCTGACCGGAGCATCATGCCTGCTATTGGTATTGATTGCCAGAACATGGCAATTCCATTCTTTCCTCCGTAGTTGGGTCAAACTAACGCTGACCTTGGTGACAATACCCTGCTGGGCGAAATGAACAGCCGTGTCATTTGCTCCGCTCAGATCATCGGCAATAATCAATAGTCTATCCAACTGCTAGAAATATAATTATAAACGGGGAAAGGTGCATGGCATTTTGACCAGGTATTTCCGGCCAAATCTTTTATCGGTCTGATTTTTTATCACTGAGTAAGTTAATCCACTTTATTGTTGACTTGGAATGCGTTGCAAGAGACGGGCAACTGAGTAATGATTGCACTGAATTAACTCAATTAATGAGAAAAGGGGATCGCTTCCCAAGTAAGGAACATGGCCCAGCCATTTTCACCTCATTATAGCCGTCTGGACCTTAAGGATTGTTGGTCTTTGAACTGACCTATTCAAAAAATCTTAAAGCAATGCTTTGGTGTTCATTTTTATAGTTCTAATTTGGCTTATGTTATACATATGCCTGGTTCTCTAGGAACAATCTTTAAACAATAAGAACATGATGAATAACTGTCCATCAAGAATCCACTATTTTATCCTGTTAGTTTTCTTGCCTTTAGCTCTGTTGGCACAAACCGGGACACCGGGATCCCCGGAAGAACCGGTTCGATTCATCGGAGAAGCGGAGGTAGATTTTCACAGGCCCGACGGCGGGTTGGAGCTTGTAGTAGGTACCCAGAGCTATCAGGTATATCGGACATTTCCTAATTATCCCCAATTCTCCGATGGATTGGGTTGGCGGAATCACCATCATCCGATGTTAACCTACTGGAATCAGGCATTTTATTCAATATCTGCAGCTTTTCCGATTGATGAAGATACCAAAATAGGCTGTGTCTTACTTTCAAAATCACCCAATGGCAAGGATTGGAGTCTTCCCCAAATAGTTTTCCCGACATTAGAATACCAAGGGGTGAATACACTTTCTAATCATAGAATGGGCTTTTATATAGCTCCCAATGGCATTCTTCTGGCTTCGACAGCCTATTACCCCTACATCGAAAAAATTGATCAGAACGGTCGATACATGCATTCAACGGATGAGAATAAGGAATATCTCGGGGTTGTAGTGAGGGAGATAAAACCTGACAATACTTTTGGTGAAATCTTTTTTATGGAGCATAATGAAAATTATTATAAAAAATCAGAACTGCCTTTCCCGTATTTTTCTGAATCGGGAGATAAGAAGCTCATTGAAGCCTGTCAGTCCTTAAGAAACGATCCAGTAATTACCCTGCATTGGTGGGAACAAATTTTACCCCCAAACTTCGATTATCCGCAATCGTTGGTTGACTTTATTGACATTGCAGGGACCAAACAATTTGCTAAAGGGATTTCATTCTATTACCGGAAGGACAGTGCGCTAGTAGCCTTGTGGAAAATGTCTTACTCTGCGCTTTCGTATGACCGGGGTAAATCCTGGTCCGATCCCGTAAAGCTTACAACCTTCGGTGTGGGATATCCAAAAGTATGGGGTCAACGCACTGAAGATGGCAAGTATGTGATGCTGTGGCGCCCCACAGGTTCTTTCGGACGTTATCCGACCGCCCTCGCCACCGGCAACGACGGCGTCACTTATGATCAAATGTTGACCGTAAGTGATGAGGTATATAGACGTTATGAGGGTTACGGAAAAGAAATTGGACCCTGTAATTATCAACGTGGCTTCTACCAACAACAGGCAGATCCTCCTGGAACCGATATGTGGATCACCTATTCAATGAGCAAGGAGGACATTTGGGTCAAAAGAATTCCGATTCCAATTCGCTCCGAAGTCTCCGAAGATGTTATGGACGATTTCAACCAAATGGAAACAGATGGAGTGGTGGACAACTGGAATATCTACCATCCCAAATATGCCCCTGTATCAGTAGCCGAATTTCCAAGCAAACAAAACAAGAGTCTCGAAATGAAAGACAGGGACCCTCATGATTATTCAAAAGCAATTCGGATATTTCCGGAATCTCAAAAAGCTCTGGTTCAATTCAGGGTTTTTCCCAATCAAAATGATCATGGCCGGTTGGAAATTGAGATCTGCGACCCCTCAGGGCTGATATTTTTTAACCTGAGCTTTGCTGCGGATTCAAAGATCTATCTTCATGAATTTGGTCTATTAAGAGAATTGGGTACCTATCAGCCTCAAAAATGGGTGGATTTCGCCATTGATCTCGATGCCGATCGTGGTTTGTTCACATTAAATATGAACAAAGGCCAGCTCGAACTGAAGGATTTGAGGTTCACATCCAGGAAGGTCAGATACAATACTATGAAAAGGCTGGTTTTCCGGAGCGGCCCATATAGAGGTATTAATATCAATCCAGTTGAACCTGAAACCGATGAACCGATGGACAGGGAGTCGGTTTTTTATATTGATGATGTTAAAATTGAAAACAAGGATTGAGTGCTTTAGTTGGACGACTGGTGATTCCGCATCAAAAAAAGTTGTAAATAAACTTCGCAAAGTCCCAATTCAATTTAGAGTAACGAATAAATGAACACCAAACCTAGGAGGACATAAAAATGACCGACCTACAATTGTCACTGGGTGATCTCAAATATCAATGGAACGATGGCTGGGCGCAGATTCCAGATTCCATAGGCTGGGCCCATCACGATATCGTCGTTACCAAAGATGGACGGATCATCACCGGGCATCCTGATTCCACTGACATTTTGTTTTTTGATACACAGGGTGTTCTGCTAAATTCGTGGACGGCGCCGGTAGTTGAAACCCACGGTTTCTGTTTGAGCGTCGAGAACGGCCAGGAAATCTTTTGGCTAGCCGATATCGGCCGTAAGCGCGTTCCTTCTCATAATTATGAATATCCCGCGAATGAGGACGGTAAGGTTCTAAAGTGCAGCCTCGACGGGAAAGTTCTGGCAGAAATCGAGAAAAGCGCCATACCCGGTTATGAAGCGGATACGCACTTTTCACCCACCCAGGTGGCCGTGCATCAGGAAACTGGCGATATTTGGATCACCGACGGCTACGGTCAGAGCAAGACCCATCGTCTCTCGAAAAGCTTCGATCATCTCAAGACGGTAGATGGGACTGAAGGGGTCGGAAGGTTCGACGGTCCTCATGGCGTCTTCATCGACACCCGGAAACCCGACCCCGAACTTTACATTGCTGATCGTGAAAGTCAGCGGGTTCAGATCTATGATCTGGAGGGTACTTTCAAGCGCTGTATCGGTGAGAATATACTGAACAGCCCCAGCGTTTTCGACGTCGATGGAGATAATATGATTGTAGGTGAACTCTTTGCCCGTATAGCAGTATTAGATCGGGATGATCAGCTCATTGGGTTTCTCGGAGACGGATCTGAATATGTCGAGAAGCCCGGCTGGCCCAATCGTAGCGACTCTGACGAGAATCCCGTACGACCGGATGACCTGGTGCGAGGTAAGTTTAACAGCCCACACGGCATGGCGGTGGATGCCGATGGCAGCATCTACGTGTCCGAGTGGTTTATCGGGGGTCGCTACACCAAGCTGCAAAGAATTTAATGCTGTCTTCGTCGTCTAAGACACCATCACAATGCAAGCGGCTCTTCTGTTCGAAGGACAAATGTTTTTTTGAAATACTCAGGCACGTGCCACTGGCTTTTGACACCAACCGGTAAATGGATGAAGTCACCCTCTCGTAGCGTAACGCTATCACCTTCTTCAAAGGTGATGGTTGCTTCGCCTTCAAGGGCCATAATGAATTCGTCCCAGGTGTAGTCCCAGCTGAATTTACCGGTCGTACAATCCCATACACCTTGGGTCACCTTGAGGTCAGGCGACTGGGCAGCAATCCAAATTCTCGCAGTCGGATTGCCGTCAATAATCTGCTCCTGGGCGATCGGGAAGTCTGCCAGTGCAATGGCTGATTTTGGGCTGGTCTTAGCTGCTAAAGATGTCATAGTGAATCCTTTTTGTTATGCGTGATTTGTTTTAAGAAAATGGCTTTAAGTGAATCTGGAATAAGAAAAATATACCAAGGGAATATAGCATCTCCCGGTTAAGAATCCAACAAAATAATTGCGAAATAAGGGCCCACTGAATATCCAATATCTAACATTTAATTTCCAGGTTGAAGTTTTGTGAGTCGTGAGTGCCTAGTGCTTTTGATGCGCCGGTGGCGCATAATATACAAAGGTTAACAGTGGGATCGCCTGTGGGGGTTCACGCAAAGACCTGCAAAGATTGTTCGCTAAGGACGCCGAGACAATTCAAAATCATGTATTCATTTGTTCGTTAGTCAAGAGCTCATGTTGAAAGAATGCAAAAAGATTACTTGGCTGATAATCAATTCTTTAACCTTCCGTAGTCTCTAGTCCCCCAGTCCAAATACTTAAACATTGATTATCGGATATTGATTATTGGATATTGTACGTCCCTGATATAGGTTGACCACTTTTTAAACGATCGACTTATATGAAAGCAACCCAAAAAGCCATTCGAAAGAAGCGAGTATTCAGTGATGAATTGAAGCGGGCCATTGTTACGGAATTTGAAAGTGGAAAGTACAGTGTCCCTCAACTGGAGAAACTTCATGGGATCAACAACGCGAACATTTACCGTTGGATCTACAAATTCTCTACCTTTAACGAGAGAGGCTATCGAATTCTGGAGATGAAAAAAAGCACTACATCAAAGGTTAACGATTTAGAAAAACGGATTAAGGAGTTGGAACGTGTGGTAGGTCAAAAACAGATCAAGATTGATTATTACGAAAAGATGATCGATCTGGCCAAGGAGGAATTGGATATCGATCTGAAAAAAAACTTCGACACCCCACAATCAACTGGTTCCGGAAAAACCAAAGGAAAGTAAATTTCTCGATGAATCAGCTCTATCGTGCCATAGGAATCAGCAAACAGGCAATACATCAGTATGCAACCAGGCAAGCTGTCTTTGATCAAAAGGTAGAACAGCTGGTCCTGGAAGCTGATGGGATACGCCAGGAACATCCTGGTTGTGGGGTGGAAAAAATGTACCGGACCTTAAAACCCGGATTTATCGGCAGAGATCGCTTTGTAGACCTTTTAATGAGTCTTGGTTACCGTTTGAGAAGAGCCAAGAACTATAAACGAACTACCCGGGCTTCGAAGCTTTATTATCCAAACCTGATCGAAGGATTTGAACTAACGTCTCCTTCAACGGTCTGGCAATCAGACATCACCTTCATAGAAGTGGGAAACCGGTTTTATTACGGGGTCTTTATTCTGGATGTCTATACCCGAAAAATAGTAGGCTACCAGGTATCGGATCATATGCGGGCTACAGCGAACGTAAAGGCATTGCTCATTGCCTTGAAAGATCATCCCCCTCCCCGGATCCATCATTCCGACAGAGGAGGTCAATACATCTACGAAGAATATGTAGACCTACTAAAATCCAACCGATGTGATATCAGCATGGGGCTAACCGCTCAGGATAATGCGTATGCAGAGCGCTTTCACAGGACCTTGAAAGAAGAATATTTGCATTACTGGAAGCCGACCAATTTCTATCAACTGAAAAGGTATGTCAAAAGAGCGGTTGACCATTATAATCAAAAAAGAACCCATGAAAACTTAAACGATGTTTCACCCATGGATTTTGAAAAGGACTGGTCCTTGTTGCCAATTAACCGAAGACCTTCATTGTCCATATTTAATGATGAATTATTAACCAAAAGTGGTCAACACTAATCAGGGATCTTCATATTCCTTTGCGGTCATGGCGGGGGAACTTGGTCCTCTGCGTGAACCCAGTCTTTTAGTTCTCGGTAATACTAGTCGCTAGCGCGCCGCAGCGCATAAAATACAATTTCTAACTGTGGGCTTAGGTGAAACTTATCCAGTCCACGCCTTGTCAATTGTTTCAGCCAGCAACATTCTTAGATAAGATCTTCTAATTGTTCAATCCGTTTTACCCCTACCACGACGCTGCAAATCCCAGCTTGATCCAAAAGCCACTTTAATGCGTACCGGCCGGGTTCGAAACCAGCGGTCCTGGCTTCCTGTTTGAATTCTTGCAGTTTAGAGAAAAGGGCATCATCAGGTTCAGACAGCCAGTTGGGGTTTTCAGCAGCACGGCTGTTTGAAGGTAATGGTTGGCCCCGGGAGTATTTGCCGGTTAACAAACCTCCTTCCAACGGTCTATAAGGCGTCGCGCCAATTCCATTCTCCCGGCAAAATGGCAAGTGCCCGGTTTCTATATCCCGTTTAAGCCAACTGTAAGGTGGCTGGCTGATGACCGGCCGGGGCAAGCCATTTGCATCACAGATAGTTAACATCTCCTGAATCTGCTCCACCTCAAAATTGGAAAACCCCCAGTATCGAATCTTACCGGCACTGGTTAAATTCGCCATTGTCTCCAGAGTTTCAGTCAGAGGAGTTTCCGGATCAGGGACATGCAATTCGTAGAAATCTAGGTAATCGGTTTGAAGACGCTTCAGACTGGCCTCAATCTGATGCATGATATGTTCACTCCCCAAACCACTCCCAGTGTAATCAGCTCCGCCGATCGAGTTACCCACTTTGGTGGTAATGATTACCTTCTCTCGTCGACCCCTAAGAGCTTTACCTAAAATCTCTTCAGCCACTCCTCCGGCAGAACCTACAAAACGGTCATATCCTTCATACCCATCGGCGGTATCGATAAAGTTGATGCCGTTGTCAATGGCCCAACTTACGATCCTGATTCCCTCCGCTTCCGATACAGGTCGGCCGAACGTCATGGTTCCCAGACAAATGGTGGAAACATTAATCTGAGTATTGGGAATTGTAAGAAATTTCATCAAACAATCATTTAATTGTGTGTAGTATGCCAGGGTCCCCAATTTGCGGCTTTCCTTTGCACTTTCATAATTTTTTCGATCAAGGAGCCAAAACGTTTCCCTACATCACTTTCAACCCCTGCAACCAAACCGGCCAGATATTCTGCACCCACATCCGAGTGGCAGTTACCCCTGCCACAAAAACCCGCCATTCCATAGATCTTGCGTTCGGCATCTAGAATGCCCACCACGGGTAGACTATCGGCGGTAAAGGATTGCAAGCCTCCCCAGCGATGGGTGATACGGGCATTACTGTATTTGGGGAACAATTTGCTAAACTGAACATTCAAGCGGTCTTGGTGCTCAATGGAGGGGCTGAAACCTGCTGACTCAAGTTTAGGATGGGGCTTACCATCGGTGGTAAACTGAGGAAAAAGGCTATCAGGTTCTTCCCGATCTCTTCCACCCCCAAAAAGTAAGCGAAATTCACCACCAGATTCGATAATCTCCCGCCACCAGGCACCAGTAGTACCCGAACTGGTGGTCCCAAAACTGCCTTGGCAGGGACGTTCAGACAAGGGTTCAGTGACCATTACCTGGCCCCTTTCGGCCCGTAAGGCTCGCTCGAGCCCCGGTATGAATTGGGGTGCCAGGGCATTGGTGGCTAAAAATACCCACCCGGCCGAAACGATCCCCCGATTGGTGGTTAGGCATGTTCCGGCCCCATCCCGTTCAATTTTTTCCACCCGGGTCTGCTCGAATAACTTCACCTTTGGCAGGTTAGCGACATTTTTGGCCAATTCAATCACGAACTTTCCGGAATGGAATTGGGCATCGGTCAAATAACACAGTCCACCCGCATATAAAGGGCTCCCACCAACCCGAACCGCCTCATTTTCATCCAATAATGAAACGTCGAAACCATCTGCATTCAGCAGTTTAAACTCTGTTCTCAGGTCTCCAAGATTCTGCTCCCAGCCTTCAACATCCCGACGAACCAGAGTGGTGGACCCATCAACCTGGTAATCACAATCTATAGCATGCTCGTGAATCAAGGTGCGAAGCAACCGGTGATTTTCAAGGCCCATTTGCCAAAGTTCACGGGCAATATCCCGCGAAAATTGTCGAATGCAGGGGACATAGTCCATGGCCGCACCGTGGTTAATAGTACCTTGATTTCGGGAAGACGCACCCTCTCCCACCCGGGTTCCTTCCAGAATTACTGTATTGATTCGCCGCCGGTTTAAACAACGGGCCAATTTCAGACCGGCTATACCGGCTCCGATCACCGCCGCATCAGTTGTGATGTTCCGATCCAGCTTGGGAAAATGAGGCCGCTCGAGATCTAACCAGTAAGGCAGGCCATATTTTTTAAACTTGGAATCCAAGAAAGTATCGACTTTTAATAAACTAAATCAGTGGTGGCTCAATCGGAAATCATTGCTACCAATCCGATACGATACGAAGTTTTGAAAATCCTCATCAATTCGTAAATATACCCTGATCCAAGGTTAGGTTCGTTTTTCTTTTTTAATGTCAATTACTGCCCTCCGTATTGACTGGAAAGGGAGGCCATAGGCTCCTCCGGGCTTAGTAAAACTGGAATGAGAATAAAGGACCTCCAGTTTGCCATTTCGCTCCCGGTTCATGGTATAAGAGCAGCCCGGCCCGGTATGAAAATTGAATGGAGCTTCCCAGCGCTCCCCGGTACCATCGATACTGACCATCGCACAAGTCACCTGAGGATGTCCGTAAACTCCTCTACCGGTAGAACAAGCAAGCACCCCGTTCTCAAGCATACGAAGTTTCGGTTTCACCCCTGGCCAGCCCACAGAAACCGGTTTGCTCCAGGTCTTGCCATCATCTTTCGATCGTGATTGGACCATCGGAGTATCCGATCCTGTCCTCATCAGACACATAATATCACCATTGGGAAGGAGGGCTAGGTCTGGCTCGTCACAACCCTCGGTACCAACAGGCTTTCCGTCAACTATTGGTTCAAAATGCCAAAGGTAGCGCATGGTCTTTCCACCGTCAATAGAACGGGCAATTACCGTGGAATATCCACTGCGCATGCCAGACAACCTCATGTTATTAATTCGAAATGGCTCAGTCCAGGGGCTTTCATCTCGTGGTGGAACAGAAACCTGAAAGGGCGCCAGTAAATCCCCATTATCTAATTCCAGCATTTCCCCGTAGAGTTCGTACTTATAAGCTACCTCATAGGGAAGATCCACCAGATTCATATCAAAGTTTTCCATCAAATCTCCCTTGGGAGAAAACCGTCGAACCCTGAATTTAGGATCTCTAATTTCCGTCCAAATCTTATCCTGATTCTCTTTAGAGTCTCCACCATATCCCCATACAATCCCATTCGCGAACGTGTTTACATACAATGTGGTACCGTCTCGGAGAAATCCATAGAGCCCTGAACTTTCCACCGGATCTGGCTTCAGGCCGGCTTCTATAGCCTCCGCACTGGCCGGTTCAAAAGGTGAATCGAGAGGCAACGGTGACCAGGTCTTTCCATTGTCGGTGGAGAACACGATCGGACGTATTTCACGCCCACCATGGTGGACCCGGCCATAGCCAAGCACCATTTTGTCTTCAAATTCCAGTAGTGCGGGAAAGTTAACCGTAACCTCATCCTTTATCAGCACATCTATGCGTTCCAGGCTGACGGCAACTTTTGATTGCTCATCGACATACACCGCCTGAGTTTGGCCGGAAGTTATGCTATCATTTATTTCGTCGTCCTGAGAAGGCTCTGTTTCCGGGGATGTAGGAGAACAAGCCAGGGGACCTAAGCCAGTGATTCCCAGGGTGGTAGTCACACCTGCTGTTTTTAAGAAAGTTCTTCTGTTTTCCATGATCATAGAGGTAAAGATTTTACAACATTCTTCAAAATATTATCTGCTAGTCCGTAAAGATACCCAATTGACATAAGCTGTCAGAGGGCTTGGCGACCTTGTTGAAAAAAACATAGCCATGAACCTTGTAGAATTTATTAAACGGTTTCCCAATGAACAGATGTGCCGTGATCATTTTCGCGAGTATCGGATCAGGAAAGGGATTATCTGCAAGAAATGCAGTCACCCTTCGCATTATTGGCTTTCCGGAAAAGAGCAGTTTCAGTGCAAGCAATGCGGTTTTAGGACTACCCTTCGAAGCGGTACTGTACTGCAGAGCAGCAAACTTCCATTTTGGTATTGGTACATAGCCTTTCACCTGATGAGCTCCACTAAGAAAGGGTTTTCTGCCCATGAAGTCAGAAGACAACTGGGCCACAAACGCTATGAGCCGATTTGGTTGATGATGCGCAAAATACGAGCAGCCATGGGAAAGGCCGATGGGACTCAAACACTTGCCGGGATGGTAGAACTGGACGATGCCTATTTCGCCACCGGTACGTCCAAACGGGTTAAGAAAAGGCTTAAACGGGGCAAAGGAAGCCAAAAGAAATCAAAAGTAACTGTAATGGCGGAATCCTTTCCATTGGAAATCGACGGACGCACAGAGCATTTCTGTGGGCAGTTCAAGATGAAGGCTCACCGTTCAGAAAGCAAGGAGGCGATTCAGCAGGTCGTCAGCCAAGCCATTGATCCTGCCAGCGTTTTGTTCACTGATCAATCCACCGGTTATGTGGATTTGAAAAGCCTGGTAGATGTTCACGTGAGTTTTAAATCCTCCTGGGAGGGTGCCGATGAACTCAAATGGGTACACATAGCCATTGCAAATGCAAAGCGGACCCTGCTGGGCATTTATCATGTTATCAAAGAAAAGTACCTTCAGTACTATTTGGATGAGTTCTGTTATAAGCTCAATCGAAGGTATTCAACCAATCTGTTTGATAATCTTGTCTTTAGCTCAGTTTAGTGGTACGATTGCGGACTAGCATAAAATATTATCTCAATGGAGTTAATTGAGCCTTTGAAATCCCCGATGAATCACCTCACCTGTAAAAATAGAGGTCAATGATTTCTCCTTGACATGTGGTACCAGTTTGGAAAAGACCTGATGTAAGGCTTCACCATACCTGGATACATCTTCATCTGAATGGGAATAATTGGCAGAAAAAGTTCGGCCTGTCAGAAATCTTTTTCCCAACATTTTTTCGGCTATTAATGTGTGAAGAATTTCCTCGTTCTCGACCTGGCATTGCCAAAATCCCAATGAAGAAATGCCGGCAATACTGATTGGTACATCAAATTCGTCTGAGATTTTCTTCCAAATCGTTTTAACACTTTCTCCAATGTGGATCAGCTTCTCCGGTACATTATTTTCTCTATATTTCTTAATATTAGCCAGAGCAGCTGTAGGTCCGATCCGGTCGGTCCAGTAGGTGCTGCTGATAAAAGAATTCTGGGCCGCTTCCATGATTTCCCTTCTACCAACGATCGCAGCCATGGGATATCCATTGCTTATACCTTTGGCGTAGACGGCCACATCCGGTTCAATCTTGAGTAGTTGATGAATTCCTCCCACCGTCATTCGAAACCCTGAAGTAATTTCATCGAATACCAGGGGGACATTTTCGGAACGGGTCAGGGATCTGATTCTCTCCAGAAAACCATTTTTAGGCCATCCAGTACGCACCGGCTCCATTATTACCGCAGCCAATTGGCCTTTATGTTCATCAAATTTGGTCTCAAAATCGTTCAGATTGTTATACTCAAAAGGAATCATGGTTTGATGAAGTCCCCTGGGAACCCCGGTGGGTTTAATACCATTCAAAAGCTGTCCGTCTAATGCTTTGGAATTACCGAGGTTGGCCGATATATACCAATCATGCCAGCCATGATAGCCGCAAAATAAAATTTTTTCCCTTCCGGTGGATGCTCTGACTATTCGAGCCGCAACCGCCATGGACTCTCCGCCGGTCCTTGCATACCGTACCATTTCGGCCCAGGGATTCAATTCAATCAGAGTTTCAGCCAAGTCCACTTCCTCCGGAACGTTCAAGGTGGACATATTTCCTTTTGAAATGGCATCCCTAACGGCACCATCCACATCATCGTCCGCGAAGCCCAAGGGACAGGAACTCACCCCGGAAATCGACATATCGGTATACGCCACATTATCCAGATCCCAAATCGTTGCCCCTTTAGCTCTGGAGTAGTAAGCCGGCCATTTTCCGGGGAGAAACCATTCAGGCCTCTTGGATAAGAGGTGGTTTCCTCCGGGAATGAGGTTTTTGGCTTTTTGCCAGAGGTGCTGGCCAGTATTATTCTTCATCGATCATTCCAATATCTTAAGCTTCAAAAAAAAATCGGTAGGTGTAAACAAATCTAATCTTCACAATCCTTTATTAATGAGAGTTATTTCTTAACGATTTCGACGTTTTCAATCTTAACCACAATCGGATTGGGCCACTTACGATCATTATATATCCTCTGGGCCCGCATTATCCAAAACTTCAGTTCATTCTCATTCGAAGTGAAACGGGGTTCGGGATTAACATCCGGTTGGTACTCCAAAACGACTCCCCCATGACCTAAAACCGACATTTTGGTAGTTTTGGTCGGTTTTAAGGTTTTCAAGACAAATTCTTTTTCTTCCCCGTATTCCCAACCTTTTTCCAAAAGATAGGCGTAGACGGAGTTTTCATTTTTACTCTTAGTTAGCCATATGTCTCCCTCCTTAATCACCTGCCAGGGTTCAATACTTTCCATAGACTCTTTATTGATAAACATCCAGAGCGCTACCTCATTTAGAATGGCTTTCTGATCTTCCGGGATTTCTCCGTCTGCTGTAGGCCCCACATTTAGCAGAAGGTTCCCTCCTGTGGCCCTGGTTTCGATCAGCATGGTGATGATCTGGTGGGCCGACTTATAGTCCTCATTGGTCGGGCGGAACTGCCATTGATTACCCATTGTACAACAAGCTTCCCAGCGTGAGGGCAATGGCTGATCGGGCAATTTCTGTTCAGGCGTCTCCATGGCGCCACGGGTAACCACTACCTCCCAACAAACTTTAGCCAATTCGGTTTTGGCAAAGGTTTCTGCACGATCCAGAAAAACAATATCGATTGGCCCATAGCCGGTCATCAATTCTCTCAGCTGGGTTTTGTCAAATTCGTTCAGGGCAGGATTGCCGGAAGCTACGGCCTCAGGCCGCCTCCGGCTGATTAGCACCCCCTGCTTATATAAAAAGTGGAAGTCATCAGGGGAAAAATAGATACCTATGGCTAGCCCTTCTTTCCTGAAAGCTTCAAGAACCTCCCTGGTCGCATCCTTCCCAAACGGGGTATTTGTCACTTTAAAATCCGTGGGGGGGGTTTCAAACATGCAAAATCCACTATGATGTTTGGTGGTAAAGACCACATATTTCATCCCCGCATATTTAGCAATCTTAGCCCATTTGGAGGGGTCAAAATTATGAGGATTAAATCGCTTAGGCAATTCATTAAAATAACGATTCGCATAATCCTCCGATGCACCCACTGCCGAATGGCTAATGACCATACCCAGCTCCACATCAAAACTCCAATGGATAAACATTCCAAATCCGAGACTAGAAAACCATTCTTCCCTCTCAGGTTTGTAAGATTCAGAACCGGAGTGTCTTGGGCATACGATCCAGCCAGGAGCCCATAAACGATGGTTGAGATTAGAAAGAGTCTCATATTATGAAATTTAAGTAAGACATAATTTGGTGATGTCTTTAGGATGTGGTTAGAAATTGAGTGTTTTTAAGAAACTTTCGAGGTCGGTTGCCTGGACGTTGCTGGCTATGATCTCCTTGTTTTTATCCAAAACGTAGATCATCGGAGCAGTAAGTACCTTGTAATCTTCCCGGAAACCACTCTGGTAATAAGGATCGGCCCCATTGATCCAATCCCATTCGTTTTCTTCAATGTATTCTACCCACTGGTTGACATCAGTGGTAATGCAAATCCCCACCACCTCCAGTCCCTTTTTCCGGTATTTTTGATAAACATCAAATAATATGGGACCGGCGGTTTTACAGTGCCCACAGTCGGGATCATAGAAATATAGAATTATATAACTAGCTGGAATGGAGAACAGGGTAATCTGGTTGAATGTCGGATCGATCAAGGAAAAATTGGGAGCCAAATCTCCTACCTCGTTTTTGGGAGTTAAAAGGTCCACCTTTCGCTTTACTGACCTTATAAATTCCGGGCTCATCCAGCTGTTGTCTCCCCCCAAAATATGATTCTGCGCCACATGGAGAAATATCTGGGAATTTACTTTTTCATATTTTCGGGCCAGGAATGAAACCGTAAAACGGTAGTACTGAGGGTACCCTTTCACCTTACCCATTATAAAGTCAATTGATTGAATTACCGAATCAACAACCTGATAGGTCAGTTCATCCAAATAAGCTTCTAACCTTTGCCCAACCACCGGGGTTCTTAATAATGCCGGTTCACTGAAATCGAGGTTGTCAAAAAAATGTTCCTTAAGGAAGAGGTACTGGGCCGGTCCCTCCAAATTATCCGGTACCTCAGGTTCCATCATCGCGAGAATTATTTTTGACACATAAGTACCGGAATGCTTTTGAGCCAATTCCTTTTGAAAATCACGGGAGGCTTCTTCGATTTTTTTTAATTCCCTTACCAGTGCATTACCCGAATCTACCTCAGCTAAACTCAAAGGGAGGGAGGAAATTAAGTTCTGTTGTTGAACGCCAAACCTTTGCAACTGGTTATACACCCTGTTTTCTTCCGAACCATGGGTGATCATGGCGTTCACGAAGTTGGGACTTCGGGTATCTACTGAAAATTTCTGATCCGCGACCAGTATTTCAAAAAAGAAATTTGGAGAATGCACAAAATAGATTCCCTTGGGAAGGGGGCTTTCACTCTGAAATATAAAATAACCCTCCTCTCCGATCTCAGTAGAATCCAGCATGAACTCAGAGTTCCCGTAATAATAGCCCAGGTAACATTTTGAATCCTTAATGCCATCAACTTTAACCTGAATGCGGTGTCCCTGGGCGGAAATGGATTGAACTACCACCCAAAACATCATAAAAAGTATTACTGACCGGAGAGTGAAAAATCGTTCAAGCATCTATTGAGTTCTGTGTTCTAAACAAGATAACTTACTAAGCCGGATCAAAAAATTACAAGGACTCCATGTTTTGCTTCATGGGGTATTCTTCTATTTACCCCGAAGTCTTATACCTTAGGTCCCAATCTCCAAGTGAGATGAGCCGGTTTCAGTTCTAAAACTTTCCTTGGCCATGTTGGGTTTAGTTTTCCTGATCGTCCTTTATGAGTGAATATTGAATTTACCGATCCCATTACTCCTTTTCAAGGCACCGATCCCGGTTCGTACATATTGGGTCAATATCCTGGCAGGATCGATCAAAAAATGACTAGATATTGTAAGGGAAAGGGGAAAAGGACACCTGACTTTCAAAAATTGTTCTTATTCCTCGCTCATTTCAATCCAATCCGGGTCGAGGCGAAGGACTTCCTCCATGGGCCGCCACCACGTAACTCCTTCGCGGTTACCAACCCGAAAATAGAGTACTAATAAATGATTGTCTGCGGTTTCAGTTAAGAAGGGATAGGCCACATTGGTGTTGGGAAGCTCACCGTCCTCCCTCCTGGCAATTAGTTTTGAAGGACTCCAGGTCTTTCCGTCATCACTCGAGATTGCAATGTGCAAATATTGTCTGCCTGAACCCTCCATTTCACTTGGATATTGCGAGAGGTCGTTCCAGCAAAACACCAGGCGTCCGTCATTAAGTTTCAGGATTCCTGCGGGTGTATTCGGTGCTTCGAAGTCAGTAGGCGAACTTTCGGTCCAGGTTTCTCCCCCATCGCTGGAAAAAACCTCGTAGAAACGACGGAGCTGAGTGCGAATGATCATCCAAACCCTGCCGTCTCCGAGCTGGACCAGCACCGGTTCAAGGGCGCCCGGATGACCTGGAAATTCACCGGCCGGCACGGTTATGTCATCAGCTCCAACCTGCCAGGATTCCCCTCGGTCGTCAGAATATACGGCCAGGCATTTGCCGGGATCCACCTGAAAATCATTTGAGTAGGACAGGGCAAACAGAATACGGCCATCGCTCAAAGTGATGGCTGAGTTAAAAGCTCCGGTGTAAGGATGGCCATAATCAACCGGTTTGGGCTCGGTCCAGGTTTTCCCACCGTCGCGGGACAAATTATGAAGCACTTGGGAGAAACCGGAGGAATCTTTTTTGGGCAGGCGCAAATAATGACCAGCGAAAACATGGATATTATCTTCTTCATCTAGTAGCAGGTATTCGACGCCGACGATCCCTTTTCCTGGGTAGGAAAAGGTTTCCGTAGGCGGAGTCCAGGTCAGTCCGTTATCATGGGAATACCGCACCCGTACCGGCTGGGGAGGTCCCGATTGAGGGATTTCTTCGGGAAGCCTGAGGTCACAGCGCATGGCCATGATTCGTCCGTCCGGCAGAAGAAGCAATCTTCCCAGCAGACCCTCCTCAACACGGATAGGCTCGGCCGGTGGTTCTTCCTTTTGGGTTTGCGTACCACATCCTGCAGTCATTATGGTAATCAGCGAAAACAAGAGAATGTTTCGGTATGAAGTTTGACCAGTCATACGAGTTTTTTGAGATATAGTTAAACCAGGAAAGTTACTTTATCATGGTTGGCTTACCCTCATAATCGAAAACAATAATACTATCCACAGACAGGGGCTTCACTATGTATCTTGATGACTGGGATAAATAGGAGGAACCATAGCTGAATTCAACTTTAGCTGTTTGCCCGTCCGACCGGTATAATAAAGCGTATGAGTCCATATAACCTGGCTTTATAATATTTTCCGGACCATCCGGCCTGGGTGAGATCACTATTAAGCTGTCATTATTGGATGCGGCCAAAACAAGAAGAGTATTATCTTTAGTGAGCATTTTTGCGATACTCCTAACATCCTTATCTAAAAGCAATCCGCTTTTTTTTGAGTCCACAACATCAAATTCTCCGGTCCCATCTCCTTTCAAAAGAATACCCACGGAAGCATCATACCACCCATCCTGGGATTCGGTGGCATAAGAATTTCCCCCAATGATCAGATCAAGATTACCATCACCATCGAAGTCATAAGTGACTATACCATGAACCTGAGAAAACTGGACTTCCAATGGAAAAGGTCGGATCAAGAATTTGCCATTACCGGAATTCTCCAAATAAGAAGTTTGTAATTCCTTGGCGGAAAAAATCAGGGCTCCATCAAGTTCTTCTTCTGAAAATAAATCATGAAAAGTGGCCTTACTAAAGGCCTCATAACTACTGAATCTCTTCTTTAATTTTACCAGCTGGTTCGTTATAGCGTCCCGGGAATGAGCCGGGTATTCATATCGTCCGCCTTGATTGTCATTGATATAACAGGATAAAATTGGATCAATGCTGCCATTTCGATCAAAATCTTTGGCGTAAACCCGAACCGGTTCTTGGGGGGAAGCCTTGTATTTTGTATTTAAACCTAAATTGCCGACCACATAATCGGAATCTCCGTCATTGTCAAAATCTCCAGCTTGGATGCTGTTCCACCACCCTGAAGATTCTGACAACCCACTTTTACCTGTAACATCCTCAAACTTTCCCTCTCTATTTTCCAAAATCGTTATTGGCATCCACTCTCCAACTATCACCAAATCTTTCCAGTTGTCGTTGTTGAAGTCACTCCATATGGCAGAAGTAACCATACCGATCCTATCTACACCTTCTCCGATTTCATTGGTAACATCCCTAAACTGTCCGTTCTCATTTTCCAACAAATAGCTAACCGGGGGAAGTGGATAGTTTCCAGGCACTACTCTCCCACCTACAAAAAGATCCAGATCTCCATCTTTATCGAAATCATCCGCGGTTACACATGACCCGCTTGATTTCATTTCGGGCAACCAGTGTTTAGCTCTGCTGAATGATCCATTGCCATCGTTTAGATAAAGCCGGTCCTGATATAATTCAGACCCCTCCTTTAGCGAAGTTCCACCGCTGACAATATATAAATCGAGATCAGAGTCATTGTCAGCATCAAACAGCAAAGACCCCACATCTTCGAATTCCGGTTCAAGGGTAAACAAGCGGCCTTCAAAAGTACCATCCTCATTTTGAATGAAAAATTTTCCATTGAACCCTGCTGCTCCTCCCACAAAAAAATCATCTCCATTTTTTTTATCGATATCTCCCACGGCAATTCCGGGACCGTTCCGGGAATGCATTTGCAATAGCAAGGGCTGTTTCAGAAAATCATTATAATCATTTTCCTGGTGGAGATAATGAATGTCGTAGATGTCATTTGCAGATGAAAACAGGGTTGTTTCTTCCGGTCCTCCAACTGGGCTCCCGGAATCCCGGTAGGTGGAATTGGAGTAGTCAACAGAAACTGTTTGGTTGACCATAACTTCTTCCAAAATCTGATACCTACCGTCAGGCCATATTACTTCTAAACTGTCCACTATTTCCAGATTTCCTAATCCGAAATGAATCACATCCTCCAGGGAAGAAAGATAACCTCTGTAGATCGACTGATAATGATACTGGGATTTACCATCATATTTAATATTAACCTGGGCACCCATGCCTTGGGGATTACCGGAAATTCCTTTCAATTTAATTTTCAAAAAATTGTTTTGTAGAGTCTCCTGGCAATGGTTTTGAAACAAAAATGCCTCCTGGTTGATATTGTTCACCACCAAATCCAGATCTCCGTCATTGTCCAGATCAGCTATGGATACTCCATTTGAAAAGGAAGGGTAATTGACTCCCCATTTCTCAATCACTTTTTCAAACGTGTAACCATCACGGTTACGGAACATATAGTTGGCAAGACTAACCCCACTTAGTGAACCGAACATCTCTTCTGCTCGTTTTTCTCGAATCTCCCGAGTACCGAACAGAGTAGCCGGGCCCAGATAATTGATAAAATCCAAATCGGTCATATCCCTCACTATGCCGTTGGTCACATATAGATCCCGGAATCCATCGTTATCAAAGTCTCCAAACAAGGGTGCCCAACTCCAATCGGTATTTGAGATACCTGACAGATTGCCAATTTCACTGTAAAGAAGCGTATTTTCACCCATTGGCCGGGCCAATTGGAGGGAGTTGCGCAGGTGATAAGCTGAATGTCCCAATTCCAACGATAGCTGGAACGATTCGTAATCCTGGGCGGGCAACATGGTTTTTTGCCTTTGGTTATCTTCAGGCAACATATCCAGGACGATAATGTCGGACCATCCATCGTTATTTATATCGGCAATATCCGCACCCATGCCATTCCGGGTTTGATGCTTAAAATAATTCTTTGCAACTTCCTTAAAAGTCCCATCCTTCTGGTTCATATACAGTAGGTCATCTGGCCTGAAATCATTGGCCACATAAATATCGGGCCAGCCGTCTTTATTGATATCACTAATCGCCACTCCCAGGCCGTATCCATCGACCACGATCCCCGCCTCCTCGGATACATCGCTAAACTCAGGATGACCAGCGGGTCCAGGTCCTTCATTGCGGTAAAGTTTGTCAGTTGTTCTCCCCTTTACCCATATATGATCTTTGGGAAGCAATAAATTCTTATCGACCTTATCTACCTGATTCCGTAGCAGAAACAGATCCAGATCCCCATCGAGATCATAATCCAGAAAGGCTGCATGGGTAGTGTAAGAACTGTCGGCTATACCATACTTTAAACCGGACTCATCGAAAATGGGAATGTTATCCTTGCCAGTTGTTCCCTGGTTAACAAAAAACAAATTGGGACAGCCCTTTTTGCAGGGACCACCCACACTAACATATATATCCAGCCATCCGTCGCCATTTAAATCCACCATTGACACTCCGGTAGCCCATTGAGAGGTAACTAGTCCGGCTTCCTGGGTGATATCTTTGAATTTGAAATTACCCTGGTTGAGATATAGCCTGCAGGATACTTGATTGCCTGTAAAAAAAATGTCGGTCAATCCATCGTTATTCACGTCTCCGGTAGCTACCCCTCCCCCATTATATATGTAATAGAAGTCCACCAGGTTTAGTGAATCATTCTCAGTAATATCATTCGAGAACTCGACTCCGGTCATGGAGGAAGGTAAAAGTTCAAACAAGGAAGATGCGGATCTTGGAGTGCAATTATCAAAAAAGAAAAATAAGGTGAATACAATTATAAGTCCAGATAGAAACCTCATGCAGTTACGGTGTTTATTCGTTGATTTGCCGTACCCTTCGAAGCCTTGGCGAAGCAGGGTTGATTTGTCTCGTTGGATAGGTTTTGGGTTACCTGAAGTCTCAAGGTCTTCATCCTCATTATAAAATACGAATTATCAGATAATCAACCTAGCATTTCATTTTGGGCAGCCATACATCCCCGCCTCCTTGGGTATTGATTGATAAGGAAATGACAGAAAGTAGTGCTACTTAGACCTTATTTGACAATGTTACGCTTATTTATTTGTACGATTATCTTTAATTTAGCTAATCTCCGTCCACCTTAGGATAAGGGCTTATCAAATTTGGCAATGAAGTCAAAATGGTTAACACTGGTAGTTCTTTTTGCTTGTCAGCCCACCGCAGAGAAAATTAATTCTTCCTCTGCACTTTTCAGTTTACTCCCTCCTTCAAGAACCGGAATACATTTCAAAAATCCGGTAACTGAAACTCCAAGTAAAAATCATATTGTCAATGAGGCTTTTATCAACGGTGCGGGGGTTGGTGTTGGTGACATAAATAATGACGGTTTGCCCGATCTTTTTTTTACCGGTAACCAGGTTCAAGACCGATTATATCTTAACCAAGGAGGAATGCTGTTTGAAGATATCACCGACGAGGCGGGAATATTAACCGAAAAAGTTTGGTCTACCGGCGTAACCATGGGGGATGTGAACAATGACGGTTATTTGGATATTTACGTATGTAAATATGATTTTCAGAAGGGGGAGTTCGGAAAAAACCTGCTATATATAAATAACGGGGATCTAACATTTTCAGAAATGGCAGCGCAATACGGATTGGACGATGGGGGTTTGTCGATGCAGGCTACGTTTTTGGATTTTAATAAGGACGGCCTTCTCGACTTATACCTTGTTAATCAGCCCAACACAATGGGGTTTTCGATCGCCCACGGTATTCCGGCATCAGCTCTTCCCAAGATCGAAGAACAAACCGACCGCATGTTCAAAAATATGGGTAACGGGACCTTCCGAGATCTAACTGACTCTTGTGGACTCAGAAATAATGCCTACGGACTGGCCGCCTCGGTCGGTGATTTCAATAATGACCAATTACCGGACATTTACGTCGCCAATGATTATGAAGAGCCTGATCATTTGTACATCAATCAGGGTGATGGAAATTTTGAAAACCGCATTCACCAATCCATGAAACACATTTCCTTCTTCAGCATGGGAACCGACATTGCCGACTATGATAACGATGGTTTTTTGGATATGATAGTGTTAGACATGGTTGCCGAAGATAACAAGAGGATCAAAACCAATCAGGGAGGAATGGACCCTGATCTTTTTTGGGACAATGTGAGTCAAGGTCATCACTACCAGTACATGTTCAACACCCTCCAACGTAATAATGGAAACGGAACATTCAGTGATCTGGCCCACCTGGCGGGTGTTTCCAATACCGATTGGAGTTGGTCCGGATTATTTGCTGACTTTGATAATGATGGCTGGAAGGACCTTTTTGTTACCAATGGAGTGAGACGGGCCATGAGAAACAGTGACTTTGCTTATCGATATGACAAGATCCTCGACGATATTGAAATTGAGGCCCGTAAAACCAACAAGCAACCCTGGCAACTGCTTGATTTCGAAAAGGTAATAGAAATGGCCCCGATTGAGAAACTGCCCAATTATATATTTACAAATAACGGAGATTTGTCCTTCACCAATAAGTCCAAAGAATGGGGAATAAATTTACCAACCTTATCCAATGGTGCGGCCTATGCAGATCTTGATCTGGATGGGGATCTTGAACTCATTGTAAATAATATTGACGATTACGCACATGTTTATCAGAATAATTCCCAAACTAATGAAAACGGAAATTTCCTGCGGGTCTTGGTGGTCAATGATCACGGTAGTCCGGCCTATGGATCAAGGGCGAAAATTTTTAGAGATGGTGAATTCTGGCAGCTTCTAGAATTAACCAATACCAGAGGCTATCTATCCAAGAGCGAGGATATACTGCACTTTGGGTTGGGCAAAACCGAATGGATTGAACGGGTGGAGATCACCTGGCCCAATGGCAACGTCTTAATTAAGGAAAATGTCAAGGCAAATCAACTTTTAACCTTCAACCCCAGTGAATCCCATGAGGTCGATCGGAATGAAAACAAGATCCTAAGATTGTTTCAGGAAATAACTCAAAGCTTAAATGTTGATTATTTACATCAGGAGAATGATTATGACGATTTTCGAAAAGAGGTTCTTTTACCTCATAAGATGTCCAATCTGGGTCCTGGTTTAGCGGTGGGTGATGCTAATAACGATGGTCGTGAGGATTTCTACGTAGGGGGAGCAGCAGGTTTTCCCGGTGCCCTATTTTTGCAGCAAGAGAACAGCTCATTTGTTAGAAGTACGCAGGAGGTTTGGGAAGCCGATAAGAAATTCGAGGATTTAGGTGCGCAATTCTTCGATGCTGATAACGATGGTGATCTGGATCTGTATGTGGTCAGTGGTGGCAACGATTTTGAAGCCGGGTCAGAAGCGCTTCAGGACCGGTTATACCTACATGATGGGGCTGGAACATTTTCCCGTGCTCGCCGGGCCCTGCCTGAAATGCTGACCAGTGGTTCTGAAATAGTTCCAGGTGATTACGACAAGGACGGCGATTTAGATTTGTTCATCGGTGGACGACTGGTCCCAGGGCAATATCCGCAGCCGGCAAGAAGTCATATACTTCGAAATGACACGCCCCCTGTCCCCCCACAGGGGGGAAATAAAGGGGGGGTGAAATTCACCGACGTTACACGCAGTTTGGCTCCCGATTTGTTATCAGCCGGACTGGTCACTGCCGCGGTTTGGACTGATTTTAGTGGTGACGGAGATCTTGACTTAGCGCTTTCCGGAGAATGGATGCCTGTGACTTTGATGGTTAATAAGCAGGGGAAGTTCGAAAACGTTACTGGCGAGGCGGGATTAGAGAACACAACTGGATGGTATTATAGCCTGGTTTCCCATGACTTTGACAATGATGGTGATCAAGATTTTGTGGCTGGGAACCTTGGATTGAATTACAAATACAAGGCTTCTGAGGAAGAACCTTTCGAGGTCTACAGCCATGATTTCGACGGAAACGGCATCCTGGACATTGTTTTAGGATACCATGACCAAGGAAAGCTTTATCCACTCCGGGGCAGATCCTGTTCTTCCGATCAAATACCTTTGATTGCCCAAAGGTTCCCGACTTTCGAAGCGTTTGGAGAGGCCAATTTGCGGGACGTTTACGGCGAAGGCTTGGACAAAGCCCTAAACTACAAAGCCCGGACCTTTGCTTCCAGTTTCGTCGAAAACCTTGGGGACGGTACTTTTCAGGTTCGGAACCTGCCCAACCAGGCTCAAGTATCGAACATAAACAACATTGTAGCCTACGATTTCAATCAGGATAGTAATCTTGATCTCCTAATTTCTGGAAATCTTTATCCTGCAGAAATTGAGACCCCTAGAAACGATGCGGGAACGGGCTTGTATTTGGAAGGGGATGGCAAAGGCAACTTCCGTGCTGTACCCCTGGCAAAAAGTGGTTTCTTTACCCCACATGATGCAAAAGACATGGCACTGCTAACATTGGGCAAGAGTGGGGATGAGAGACTGATTGTTGTAGTGGCTAACAATCAGGAGAGATTACAGACGATTCTCTTCAATCCCGATGCAATTTCAGAGGATCAACTTTTATCCCTCAAATGACCAGGCCGGCTACATCCTGATTTTCCCCAGGTGCTATTCCGGTCTCCTCAACCTTAAGTAACCTACTTTAGTTATATTAGACATAGTGCTCATCATCCAATTGAAAACCTAAATTACTGACCATTGGAATCGAGAAAACCCAGGGTTGCGATTTTAGGCATCTATCACGAATCCAATACCTTCCTCAGCAATGAGACCCGTTTCGAGGACTTCAAAAATGGACATTTACTCCTGGGGGATGAAATAAGGAAAGAGTATTCCAAGGCCTATCATGAAATTGGAGGGATGCTGGAAGTTCTGGACTCGTCCGAATTTGAACCGGTTCTGATCATAATTGCCGAGGCGACTCCCGGTGGTATTATTACAGCACAGGCTTATGAAAAAGTAGCGGAGTTATTCTTTGAAGAACTGGAAATGGCCGGAGACCTGGACGGTTATCTCGTCGTTTGTCATGGGGCTGCAGTTGCGGAATCCAATCCCGATATGGACGCCGACTGGCTTTCCAAACTTCGCGGGGTGGCTGGAAAAAAACCTATTATTGCCACATTAGACCCTCACGCAAATGTGAGCCAGGAAATGACAGCCGTTACCAATGCCTTAATTGCTTACCAAACCAACCCTCATATTGATCAAAGAGAAACCGGAATAAAAGCAGCAAAACTTATGGTTGAAACCTTACGAGGTAATGTTAATCCCGTACAAAATCTTTCCAAGCCATCGGTAGCTATCAGCATCGAACAGCAATATACAGCTTCCCCCCCGTGCGCCAAATTAATTGAGCTGGCCAAAGAGGTTCAAACCAGAGATAAAGTTCTTTCCTGTTCAGTTTTGCTGGGTTTTCCGTATGCCGACGTGACTGAAATGGGTTCGGGTTTTATTGTAATTACCGATGGAGATAAATCTTTAGCCGGGCAGTTGGCAAATGAATTGGGAAATTATCTCCACGATAATCGCAAAGAATTTGTAGGGAAGTTAATATCCATTGAACAGGCTATTAATTCAGCTTTTGATTCGCCAAAACCACTATTAATGTTGGATATGGGAGACAATGTAGGTGGGGGATCGGCCGGAGACGGAACCTGTTTGTTGGAGGCTCTGGAAGAAGCTGCCAGGTTTAAATCCTTTGTTTGTCTTTATGATCCGGAGGCGGTCATGGAACTATCGAGGCAAGTCACGGGAACTGACGTTTCGATCGCATTAGGTGGTAAGACCGACCAATTCCATGGCAAACCTGTTAAGACAAAAGTAAAAGTATTGAACGTTGTCAATGGCCGTTTTCAAGAGAAGGAGCCCCGTCATGGTGGGCAGGCAAATTACAACATGGGTAAAACAGTGATTGTCGAAACTCCCAACCGAACCACCATTATGCTGACCAGTTTAAGAACCGTTCCATTTAGCTTGAGTCAACTTACCACTTTTGGTCTGGCCCCGGAGAGCTACGATGTCCTCGTAGCCAAAGGAGTTCAGGCCCCGATAGCGGCTTATGGTCCGGTCTGTAAGGAGATCATCAGGGTAAATACTCCGGGTGTTACTCCAGCGGACATGACCTCATTACCGTTTAAACGGAGAACAAAACCATTGTTCCCCTTTGAAGATGAATTGGCGACCGAACAAATTTGACCCACAACTTCTGATGCATCACGTGGCTGTTGGTAAATAAAGGTCGGTTGCTGCAAGGTTGGATTCGACGGCTTTTTTTTTTACAAGCCCTTTTTATCCGCCAGATTTTCAATGAGATTCACCACCCGGTCCACCACCTGCTGCTCGGTCTCAGGGCGAAATGCTACCGGAAGACTATATTGCTGAAAGAAAAGATCAGGAACCGCATACCGTTCAGTCAACTTCCACCCACCGGGAGGATAGTCTTCGGCCCTGGGTATATAACCGATGCACGCATTGGTATAACCAAGCACCTGGGTGTGAGTAAAGGGAGAGCGTTGCTTTATGGCCAGACCAGTCTCAAAGAAAGTTTCGGCACTTATACCGGCCAGGATTGCATCGTCGATCCGAAAGGCCTGAATCCAGGCGTTTATTGGTGGATTTCCAGCTCGCACTGCCTCTACCAGGTGGGATGACCAATCGCTAAAACGCCTGGCAACACTTAAATCCCAGGGATTGGGGCTAGGAGAAAGGACCTGTTGAAGTTTTTGGTCATACTCCTGTTTGATTTTTTGGGCTTCCTCCAATGATGGCAAGTCCATAAATTTAATGGGCACTTCCTCATCAACAGCCGTAAGTATTGTGTTTGAATTATTCTTGACCGTTTCCCAGGCGCGAAATTTGATTTTCTCAATAGAATCCATAGTCCGTCGAGGTCCATAGTGGACATGGGTGCGTAAACCTGCCCCCACCCGCACCACTTCCCCACCTAGTTCCAGACCGGTGCGATTCTTGGTATCTCGGCAATCCAACTCGTAACCAATGCCGTGCTTTGGATTGATGTTACCACCGCAGGCCTGGAGGAATATCGCCACTCCTCCCAAAGCATATTCTATCAGTTCCCGGGCTGGCCCCGGAAAATCGCTGGAGGCCACCATACCCAGTGGACCCATGGTTACCGGATGGCAACCGTAACTGAAGAGTATGGCAATTGGCACGCCGTTCAGGTCATCCACCCGAAGCACCCCTACTGCCGGATCAATGGCTGCATCTGGCACTTCACCCAGTACATAATTGCCTTCCTGGTCAGTTTCTCTCCGGTAGACACCTATCCTTGATTCACCCCACCCCGAGGCCATGCGCGCAGGTCGCAGATCGGCTGCGGCGTCCATGGATAATTCAATTAGCCAATCAATAAGTTGCACCTGATAGGCTCCCTGTAATTCCATTTGTTCCGGATCATCCTCGATCCAATCCGGAAACGCGGGTCCACTGTGGGTGTGGCTGCAGTTGATCATCACATGAGAAGAAGGAGTGCCAATGGCATCCCCAATTTTTTGCCGGATTTCGGTAGTCACTCGTAATGGGATGAAGAGCAGGTCACAGGCAATTATCAATAGTTTGGTTGGCCCATTGGTGAGTATTAAGGCTGTCGCAGTTAGGTCTGATTCTATGGCCCGGATCGGATCGGCAAAAAGGCGAATGCCGGGGCGACGCACCCCAAGTGGAGGATTGATCACCCGCCGGGCTGCTCCAGCCCGCAATGGGCCAACACCGCTGTATTTTTCTTTAGCCATCACAAGTAGATCTAAAAACCTTTCGAAGGTGCTGACTTGGCACCCTTACTTTTGGGATAAAGAGATGAGAGTTAAAATGATTAATAAATAAAATTCGATTTGCAACCCCAAAAGGCGCCCCGGGATTATGCCCACTTGAGACATAATAAATGCCAAAATGGCCATAAATGGACTAAAAGGCAAAAGATTTCCTCTCTATACTGGACTTAAAACGCCAGTGAGGATCATAGAACCTTCAGCTTTTATCTTGATTCCTTCTCCAGCACTTCCCGCTTAATTTCTGGTGGAATTGGCCGTGAAGTTTTACTCAATTGTTGAAGCTAACGTTACAAATCAGCCGACCTTTTTGTTTTTGATGTCGGTTGCATTTGATTGTTATGTTTTTAGTAATTCATTTTATTTAAGAATGGAATCGAACTCCTCACGCCTAACTGTATCAGAGAATAATATTGGCGCACAGCGCTCGAAATCATAATCGAACATCGCTTTTGTTGCTAAATCAATGTCAATTTGCGAAATGATCAGTTGTTCTTTTTTCAATTCAGATTTTGCATGAATTTGACCATCGGGTGCAATAATCATCGAACTGCAGTTCTGATATTTCGGCTCACAAATATTACATGATGCAAACCAAATTGTATTCTCTGCTGCACGAGTTGTTATCATGGAATGGTGCACCGGAATCTTCCAGTCATTGGGTCGTGTTGTATTGTTTTGTGGATGGAAGACAAGTTGGGCTCCCTGGCGGACACACTCTTCAGTGCTATGTGCAAAACGAAATCCTTCAAAGCAAATAACAACACCAACTTTTATTCCAAAAAGATCGTAAGTTTCAAAGGTTTCACCTTGTGTATAATGAACCGCATCCAAAGGAGTGAGTCGTGTTTTATGATGCACACCCAAAACTTTACCTTTGGGAGAGATTGTTATGACCGAATTATAAGGTTTTCCAGCTTTCGGATCTGACTCAAGAGGGATTTCAGTTCCTAAGAGACATGCCATTTCCAATTCGCCACAACGTTTGGCTACATTACGATGAACCTCTTCTAGCTTTTCCGGCTGAATCGGTGTATCAGGAGGAGTTATGTCCACTCGATAACCTGCTGTCTGAGTTTCAGGAAAACAAAGAATTTGAATTTTTTCCCTTGCTGCTTTTTTAATGTATTCAAAAATCTTATCGGTATTTTCTTCAAATATTCCTGTCTGAAGAACCTGCGCTAAAGCAATTCTTAAATTTTTCATATTTAAATTCCCCTCAAAAAATTATGAAAATCTAACATATATTCTATTGCCATTATCGGCATTGGCAACACTACCGGCATATTATACGGCAAGGCAATTTTTCCAACCTTCGGTTTTCATAGATCACCACGGCGTGTTTACAAACCCTTGAGATACTTGGCAATCTCATCGACGAGTATAACATCTGCAAGGTCGATTTCGATGTCCAGCAGATTGACCTCGTGGAAGAGTTCGCAGCGTTCCCCGACGGCTTCGCGGCCGACGATGACGTGAACGCTTCCAGCGGCATCGCGGCAGGTTGCGTAGACACAGTGACTCGTGCTGACACCCGTGACGATCAAAGTGTCGACGTTAAGGGCGCAAAGATTTTCAAGCAGATTTGAGCCCTTAAACGCCGAGGCGTAGTACTTATAGATGACCTTTTCGTTTTTTCGACGATCAAGGCGCGGGTCGAGTTGTAGGGATTCTTCGTTGAGCGAGTACGTCTTGTATTTTGATTTGCGCAGTGACCCTGATTGTTCCGCGGCATCGGGTTGGGAGGTGGTGAAAAAAATCGGGATCTCGGCGTGCCTTGCAGCGTCGAGCAACCGACAGGTTTGTTCGACGATGGAGTCGAGGTTGATACCGAACGGCAATCTGTTTGGATCGGTCCATGCCAAGGCTAGATCGATCACGATCAAGGCCGGGCGCTTGCCGAAGCCGACAGGGCCACCCCAGTCAAGCCTCTTCTCATAATGCTGTCTCAGGTCTGCCAGGTGCTTTTTTAGGGCGGGGCGGAGAACATCGGGCAGACGTAAATCTTCGCTGCCGAAGGATGGTGGGTGGTTGTAGGGGTCTGGTGCCATTTGGTAATCCGGTGTTCATTGAAAATCGACAGGTTAGACCGAGCTACCGAACGTACATTCTACTGCCTATGTTGGCATTACAGTAAATATACCAGAAGCATTAGAAAGAAAGTATCCAAATGCACCTAAAGAATTGGGCTTCCCCTCTACAAACCTTCAATTGATCCACGTTCTGGTAGACTGAAACAACCACGCTTCGATTCACCGATGGTGAGCCGACCTCGCCATAGAGGGGACGTATTAGTTCCTTGACAGAGAATGTCCGCAATTATGGCCAGAATTGCTCAAATGGAGCGAAAACAGAGCATTTTTAGGAACCATATTCTAAGAGCGAATCCGAAGAAATCCCAAAAACCAAATATCGAAATTCCAGGCAAGGTCCGAAACTCCAAAAACAAACCTCGAAACAGAAATCTCCGCCCTGGACTTGGTCGACAAAGTCTAATCTTAGAACCACATGATCAAAGAATTCACAACCAGGGTTGCGCAGTGGGGAATTTACAAGAGATAAAGACTTAGCGATTGATTTTTGTTTGGATTCGGATTTTCTCATGTTTTGGGTTTGCTTGGACTTTGGGATTTGGAGATTTGGGATTTTGCCAGATGGGTCCGTCCATCTCTCAAAAATTTATACTCCGAACCTGTCTATTTCTAATACATTGCCACCATATAAGAGCTAAAGGGCGCTGAGGGCCTCGTACACTTCGAATGGCACGTCCAATCTCTCCGCATCGAAGGCTTGGTCAACGTGTTCCAAACTTCGCGCCCCGACGAGCACGGACGTCACTCCTGGCCGCCGGAGAACCCATGACAGCGCCAACTGCACCATGTGGTGGCCCAGCTCTTCCGATTTCGAACGGAGCCCGTCGACGATGCGCCAGCCGGCATCGGTGAAGTAAATCGGCTGGTGGCCGGGAATTATATCGAACCGGGTTCCCTTCGGTATTTCACCCCGGGGACGGTACTTGCCTGTGAGAAACCCCGCCCCTAGCGGGCTATAGGCGATGACGCCGACGCGTTGATCTAGGCATAGGGGCAAGACGTCGGTTTCGATCTCGCGTTGCACAAGATTGTAAGGCGGCTGGATCGAGTCCATCCGCACCGAGTGATCGGTATGAACGTGGATCAGGGATTTCGCCAGATGCCATGCGTTCCAGTTGCTACAGCCGCAGCAACGCACTTTTCCGTCGCGCACGAGAGTTCCTAACGCATCGAGCGTCTCTTCGAGCGGTGTGTCGTTATCCCAACCATGAAGCTGGAAAAGATCGATGCGATCGGCCCGGAGACGTTTCAGACTGGCCTCCGCCGATTCGATCACACGCTTCGCAGGGAGGGGCGGAGCCACCTTGGTCGCCAAAACGATCTGATTGCGCACGCCGCGGTCCGCTATCCATTCGCCGAGGATTGCTTCTGAGGCTCCCTGTGCATACGCCTCGGCGGTGTCGAAAAGCGTGATTCCGCGATGGAGCGCGTGATCCATCACCTTGAACGAGGTGTCCTTGTCGATTTCGCGGCCAAACGGGACGCAGCCGAGCCCGATAGAACTCACCCGAAGATCCGTACGGCCAAGCTTCCGAGTTTCCATTTCGAAGTCTTTTAAATTCCGAGATGTTTCCTGCAGCGGGAATCGAGGCAGTCCAATCTCTAATCCACTACCCAATGTCGGTAGAGGGGCTGGACCTCGACCGGCATTTTCCAGAAGACTTCCCGGGGTAGGGACGGGACTTGATTTTCTGATCGACCGGCCTCAACGACCATCCTCTGTCGTTCATCAGACTCCGGCCGCAGTACCTCCAGATTGAGCCACCATGGAGCGTAGCGAACGGCCAGTGCCGTTCGCGGCTTGTTCGTCCGGTTCGGCGCAGTCGCGTGCCAAAGTCGACTGTCCATCACCAGCACGCTTCCCGCGGTACCGGTGACGCTCATCTCGGTGGGGAAGGGTTCCTTGGGATCGATACCCGAGGCGACGGCTGTTGGATTAGTGTTGTTTAGGTGACTACCCGGCACTACCAGCGTCCCGCCATTCTCCTTCGTAAAGCCCGAAAGCATCCAGAGCGTCGTCAGATGCACAACCGCATCGGGGTAAGGAGCAGGGATGTGACTCGCGTTGTTCTGGTTAAAGGGCCAATCTGAATGCCAGCTACCACGGGCATTCCCTGGCATATTCACTGTGGCGGTCGTAAACGAGATCCGAACGTGGTCGCCGAGCAAGTCGTTCGCCAACGCCAAGAGACGCTTGTTCGACAAGTACGGTGCGAACGACTGATCATAATTGATCACCCCCGGCACGTACCCGATCCCTTCCGGCACGTCGTTCTCGCCTAGTCGCATTGCCGTCTGGGCCACACTAGTTTCGATTCTTGCGCAATCCGCGCGGAATGATCTGGTCGATCACGCAAAATCCGTTGACCCGGATTCGAGTCAGTAGCGAATCTTTCTCCATCACTTTGTCTCAGATTGGATAAACCCCACCCCTCGCCCCAATCTAACAAACTAACGAAAATTCCACAAAGACACAACCGGCTCGATTAAGACGTTAGACTTAACGGTGCCAAAGAGGAAGCGCCCGAGCGCGGTTTAGCAAGGGTGGAAAAATGAGTTGAAAATATGGGTCGGCGTCATAGGCTACGGGCTTCACCTAGTGCATTGCATTATGCCTGACTAAGGCCTATATTGTGGGAATAAACAGCCTTATGGCGATGACCAACTTTGATCAACACAAAGATCTTTTTAAAAAAGAAGGTTACGTAATTGTCCATCAGTTCCTTCCAGCCCATGACTTTCAGGAGTTGGTGGAAAACCTGGATCGTTACATTCGGGAAGTGGTACCTACCGTCCCGGCTGCCGCTGCATTCTACCAGGATCCTGATCGCCCGGAGACGCTCAAGCAACTCCAGTTTATGGAGATAGATCACTTCTTTAAGGCATATCTGCACCATCCTCGCTGGGCTGCCCTGGCGGAGGTACTCCTAGGAGAGGAAGTAGTATCCTATGACCTCGAATGGTTTAATAAACCCCCGAGCACAGATCATCCCACCCCACCTCACCAAGACAATTACTATTGGTGCCTAAAGCCACCTAATGCAGTTACCATTTGGCTTGCTCTTGACCGGGTGGACGAAGAAAATGGTGGCATCCGGTACCTTCCAGGATCCCACTTAACTGGACTCCGAAACCATGTTCAAACCGAAGCTCTTGGGTTTTCCCAGGGAATCACCGATTACGGATCAGACGATGAGGATAGGGAGGTTTTGATTGGCCTCGATCCTGGTGATGCGGTGGTCCACCATTCCCAGACTGTACATCGGGCCGATGCAAACCGATCTTCCACCAGGCAGCGGCGGGCATTTGCAATAATATTCCAGGGCAAAAGTTGCCGCCGGGACGAAGTGGCATTTGCAGCATATCAGGAATCGATGGCTCACCAGCACCAAAACATGGGAATAGAATAGGTTCAATGTTGATGAACAGTAAGCCATCCATAAAAATCCCAAACCCCAAACGCGAAATTCCAGGCAAACCCGACCCTGAAGTATATGAAATATAACTTCAGGGCCAAAACAAAACTCCAAACACCCTGCAAAAACGAAGGCCTATGGGCTAACCTGGCCCACATTGATGGGGACAATTGGATCAACTTGGAACAAGTTCCCATCTGGGAAGGTGCTCCATCCGGTATGACCGGAAAAGGATCCAATGAGGAGGAACTGGGAGACCTCAAGTTCGGCTATCCCAATATGACTCTGCTGCCCGATAACAGAGTGTATGTCGTTTTTTTGGTGCTTTGAAGAGGGTATTCACAATATCCGCTGGTATCGATTACGGATCAATGGATAAGAAACCTGAAGGATGGAATAAATAAGTAATCACAGATTCAATGAGACTAATTAACCAACATTTGATCGCTTTAAGCCCTTTGACTTTCCTATTCGTTTGGGGGCTTACAATAGAGCACAGCATCCCATCTGCTCCGGAAGTGAATTCCCATCCCGGTTCTCACCAAAATGAGCCTTTGGAAGAGGTCATCAGCCTTAGTCAAGAACATATTGATGCTGTAAACCGCCGCCGCCGGATTGTGTTGCAATATGACCCCTCAGAACTGGGTACTGATTTCCAAGCATGGATCGCCAAACGCTTCAAGTTTATGGATAAACCCGGGAATCAAATAGACGCGCTGTGGTGGGACATCGGAGGTGCCAATACTGCTCCTTATCCAAGCCGGGTTGGAGACCGATACGAACATCCTGGGATAAAAAAATGGTGGGATCAGGGGATCGATTGGGTTGAAGAACTTGTAAAAGAAACAAGAAAACGCAACCTCGAGGTCTTTTGGAATTATCGCATGGCCGAAGTGGAATTAAGAGTGGGATCAAACAACCATGAAAATGCTGTTAAGAAAGCCCATCCTGATTGGGTACTAAAGAGTTGGTACGATCAGGGATTATGGAATTATGCAGTGCCTAAAGTACGTCAATACCGCCTCGAATTTATCCAGGAGTTGTTGGAGAAATATCAATTTGATGGCATTCAGCTTGATTTTGCCCGTCATGTACCCATTTTGCCGGTGGGGCGGCAATGGGAGTTACGTGAGAATGTGACGGAATTCGTACGTATGGTGCGTCTGATGATGCTGGAGATGGAGAAAAAGCTTGGCCGACCTATATTGTTATCTGTTAAAGTTCCCCGAAACATGGAGGGATGTCGTGTGGACGGGTTTGATGTTGAAACCTGGGCCCGGCTGAACCTGGTAGACTTTTTTGTCATGGGCGCTAGATCTGTGGATGTGGACATAAATGCTTACAGGCAGATTACAACTGGTAGAAATATTAAACTTTTTCCTTGCTGGGATGATTATCATTCTTCCGACGCTTATCGAGGTGCGCCTCCGGAATTTCTACGGGGCCTATTTGGGAACTGGTGGCAACAAGGGGCCGATGGTGTGGTGATCTTCAACTGGTGGGTTGATGAAGACAGTGATTATGACGTGAAACGTTACCTGACGATGGATAATGAAGGTGGCAGCCGGGAAACCTTAAGATTTAAAGATAAGATGTTTATGGTAGAACGCCGGGGAGGGTATCCCTGGGCCGAAGGTTATCATGGGCGTAATGACACTGCCCCATTGCCCTTTACCCTGGCAAATGATGGTCGCCCGGGAGTGTTCCATATCAGGATCAGTGATCATATCGGTTCATACGCTGATCGAATTGATCGCGTAACCATGAGGCTTGTCATTTTTGGGGCCAAAGAGGGCGACAAAATCGGAGCGAAACTGAATGGAGTAAAGCTGGTTCAAAATAATGAAGATTTCGATTGGAAAGACCCCCAGATTTTTTCTCCAAGACCACAACCAAATTCTGGTTCGGCGCTTCCAGCCGACCTGTCGGTAGCTCCAGATCAACAACTCCTCCGACTGGAATACGAACTTAATCCCAGGTTAGGACGGGTTGGCCAGAACCAAATTGAGGTTTCCATAGAACACCGGGAGCCATATGGTTATGGAAGCAGTATCCACAACATCGTATTGGAAAAACTCGAAATTCACTTAGATTATAAATAAGATCCAGCCTAAGCGACCATACCCCAACGGGAAAAGGAAAAAACAGGTTAAAAATTAATCTTCTATGAATCCTTCATCCAATGGCTGCCCACCCGAGCTTCGAGAAGCCCTCAACAGCCCTATCCCATCAATTCGCACTCCATTTACAAAGGATGGGCAAATCGATTTCGACGGAGTCCGTTCCCAGGTGGACTTTGTGATAGCCGGTAAGGCCAAGACCATCATGCTGACCTGGGGCGACAGCCTCCACTCCGTGCTAACCGATGATGAGGTAGCTCAGCTTGCCAAAGCAGTGGTGGAGCACACCCGGGGACGGGCCAAAGTAATTGCCGCCGATAATATCTGGGCCACCCGGAAAGCGGTAGACTACGCCAGGTACTGCGCCGAGATCGGGGCCGATTTCCTGATGCTGATGCCTCCTGACTGGGCCGGACAAACCACACCCGAAACGTTGGTCACCCACTTCAACGCAGTTTCCGAACATATTCCCACCATGATCGTGACCGCCTTCTTCGCTCAAACCGGAGTCTTCGGCCCCCGGACCGGAGCTTTCAACATGGAGGTGATCCGGGCCTTATATGAAGGAGTTCCCGGTCTGGTGGCGGTCAAAGACGATATCCTTGGAGATTTCGGGATAGAACTCTGCACCACAGTCCATGACCGATGGGCAGTGGTTTCTGGTGGATTGATGGAAAATCATACCTTTCAGCTTCCCTATGGGGTCGATGGATATCTTTGTGCCTTGATGAGCTTTAAGCCAGAGATAGCCTGGGATTATTGGGACTGCGTGCAGGCAAAAGATTATGATTCGGCTTGGAAAATCATGAAGGATCAGGAAAAGCCGCTGACCAGCATTATGAATTCTTACGAAGGAGGTTTCAATCCGGTGATACATGGTATTTTGGAGATTTTTGGCATCAGTAAGCGATATCTTCCTCCCCCCTACCACACCTTATCCGATTCACAAATGGAAGAATTGGAGGATTTCGTTAAAGGGATGGGCTGGCTATCATGAACGGCTGTCCACCGGAACTTCGAGAAGCCTTAGACAGCCCCATCCCGTCGATTCTCACTCCTTTCACCAAAGATGGGCAGATCGATTTTGACGGGGTTCGGTCCCAGGTAGATTTTGCAATCGCCGGTAAGGCCAAAACCATCATGCTGACCTGGGGTGACAGCCTGCATTCGGTGTTGACAGATGATGAAGTGGCTCAATTGGCCAAAGTGGTGGTGGAGCACACCCGGGGACGGGCCAAGGTCATTGCAGCTGATAATATCTGGGCCACCCGCAAGGCGGTAGCCTATGCCAAGTACTGCGCCGAGATCGGGGCCGACTTCCTGATGCTGATGCCCCCTGATTGGGCCGGACAAACTACTCCAGAAACATTGGTCAACCACTTTAACGCGGTTTCGGAATACATCCCCACCATGCTAGTGACCGCTTTCTTTACTCAAACCGGAGTTTTCGGACCCCGGACCGGGGGTTTTAGCATGGAAGTGATCAGAGCTCTTTACGAGCGGGTGCCTGGCATGGTAGCAGTCAAAGACGATATCCTTGGAGATTTCGGGATAGTGCTTTGCACTACGGTCCATGACCGGTGGGCGGTAGTCTCGGGTGGATTGATGAAAAATCATGTTTTGCAAGTTCCGTATGGTGTCGATGGTTTTCTGGACGCATTCATGAGCTTTAAACCAGACATTTCCTGGGATTATTGGAACACCATCCAGGCAAAAGATTATGACGCAGCCTGGAAAATCATCCGGGAAAAGGAAATGCCTCTCACCAGTTACTGGGATTCCACTTTGGGAGGTTTTAATCCCCTGGCGCACGGTATTTTAGAAGTATACGGTGTGAGCAAAAGATATCTCCCGCCTCCATATCATACCCTTACCGACCAGCAGATGGAAGAGCTGGATGGCTTTCTCAAAGGAATGGGCTGGTTATAAGATGGTTTAATCCAAGCAAGCAGTGGGCAATTATCAGACCTCTTTGGCCATACCCTCTATGGCCAGACGCTCTTTCGTCTTCGTTTGCAAATCGTAAAGAGAGGTGGTTCTTTCCGGCCAAAAAGGGATTATCGGGGTAATAGGACCAAATCGTGCGCGCTTGGCTGGTTCCCCGCGAACCTGGAGCGCACATTCCTCGATTAAAAGTACCATTTCTCCGAAATAGATTGGATAACAATCCGAAGCCCGATACTCGTAGATCACAGTACGTCGAGGCTTATCGGATCTGTTGGGGTAAGAACTATGGGGCACAAGACTGTGCATGAAGATGACGCTACCCGCTGGTGCCGGCAGCGCTTCAGGTTCGCCATGACTGCCATCGCTGAGATCCTCTGTAACCATACCGGCAAATGTTCCGTCAGGGGCGGTGTGGTTAAGGTAGCCTTTGTGTTGACCCGGTAAGGCCTGAAGACATCCGTTCTCTTCGGTAGCCTCATCCAGATAAACCAGGATGGCCAGAATATCATCATTGGTACTAGGAAAGTAGGCCAGGTCCTGGTGCCATTCGACCACCGAACCAACTTTGGCCGGTTTCATATTCAGCTTGCTGAGCATAAGCTGAAAGTTGGGTCCTATCAACTGCTCGACACGGTCCAGGATGTCGGTATTGATACCTAGATCGTGAAAGGCATCGTGCTGCGCAAAGGCGTTGTAAATCCGACGCGGAATACGCTGGCCGTCGACTTCCTCGGGTTCCAACTCCAGGATGGAACTGGGATCATCCATGGCGAGGGCTTTGTCAGTAAGTTCCCGAATAGCCTTGTCAATCCGATCCAATTCGGCTTTGTCGATCAAACTTTCCGCAACCATGTAACCCTTTTCTTTGTACTGCTGAACTTCCTGCTCTGTGAACCTGTTTGTGCTCATGTCCGTAATTTTTTTGGATTTTAATGAATGGCCAAAAGCTCTATTTTAGAACCTGAAAAGGTAGAATTTTTTGGTTATTTATAAAAGATTTTTTTGTATTATGTTATACATTTTATAGATTAATATTTTTACGCTTTGATCATTTTATAGATTGTATTGAAACGAATATTCCCTGCCAAAAGCATGGCATTCAAGCCCGAAAGCTAATGGTTTTGATTTTAGAAGCCTTTCAAGAGGGGGAGGCTGTGGAAGCTCTATAGGCGATAAACCGAGACCTGACCACACACCAAGGAAACGCTATGATAACCGACAAACAAACACCAAAAGTCGACCAGGAAGTGCGGCGCAGATTTTGGGTCGAGCATATGGAACGTAGTTTCCGCCTGGTTCAGTCAATGGTAAATTACCCGGTGAAAGAAAGCGGGGAGGGTTTAGATTCAATTCCAGACGCAGCCAATGCTGAAGGTGTAGAGATGATCTTCTCAGAAACCAAAATTGCCGGCGATCTGGACCGCATTTTTGCTGTCCGTTCGAATCTCATACCGGATCTATTGGCCATCGCACGGGATATGCGGGAACAGGGGTGGATCCTAAAAATAGAGGAAGGTTTTCGTACCCGTGAGATGCAGACACAACTCGGCCGCAAGCCCTCCGTGTTTGACATGATCGTCCGCTCATGTTGGTGGGAGTACGGCTCTCAGCCGCCTCCCCCGGACCTTGTTAAACGGCGGGCCATGTGCTTGGTGGCTAACTATCCCTATACCGGGACTCATATGATGGGGGCTGCAGTGGACATATCGGTTTTCAGGCTCGATGATTTGACCGAGGTTTGGCGAGGAAAACCCTACTTGGAAATGAGTGAATACACTCCGATGGATTCGCCATTTGTAAGCCCTGAGGAACAGCAGAACCGAAAAGAAATCACTAAGCATATGGAGCGGCATGGATTTATCCACTATCCCGGAGAGTTCTGGCACTACAACAAGGGAGATGCAGCATATCACATCCTGACCCGTACCGGCGAGCCGGCATCCTACGGCCCGGTGAACTGGGATTCCGTTACTAATCGGGTTACCCCTTATGAGGATGTTACATCCCCCCTCACCCCTCTGGACCTTCTTGAAGAACATCTGGAAGCCGCCCTAAATCGACTGAACTTAACTTAAGGAGAGGCACACTCAATGACAACCCAAAACATTAGACACTCGCATAAAACTAAACAAAAGGAATCATGGATCGATTAAAAGGTCAAATTGCCTGGATTAGCGGTGGTGCATCAGGTATGGGAGAAGCCATCGCGGAACTATTCGCCCAGGAAGGCGCCATGGTCGCCGTGGCTGACGTTCAGGCCGAACTTGGTCAAAATGTAGTCAAGCGCATTGAACAAAACGGTGGCAAGGCAGTTTTTCATGAGTGTGACGTAAGCCAGGAGGAACAAATTCGTAAATCAATTGACAGCACGGTTGATAGCTACGGGGGTATACAAATTGTAGTCAATTGCGCCGCGATTATACATGACAAGAAACTGGATGAGTGTACGGAAGAGGACTGGGACAGGCTCATGGATGTTAACGTTAAATCCATCTTCTTTTCCATTAAACACGCCATTGCCCATCTTAGGAAAAATGACCGGAGCTACATGGCAAATATCGGTTCAATAGGAAGTTTTATCGGGCAGGAACATGTACCGATCTACATTACCTCCAAACATGCTGTCTTGGGATTAAGTCGCTCGATTGCACTGGACTATGCGGTTGATGGTCTTCGGTGCAACTGCATATGTCCGGGAATCACCGACACTCCGATGCTGCGGGCATATGTGGATACCACTCCCGATCCTGAGGCCTATCTGGCTGAGCGTCTGCAGAGGGTACCGATTGGGGTCGCTATTATGCCTCATGATATCGCAAAAACGACCCTCTACCTCTGCTGTGAAGACTCTTCAGGTGTCACCGGGACATCGCTCGTAATAGACGGGGGTTATCTGACTCCTTCAGAATGGGAAGCGGGTACCACCAAGTTCATGGAGAAAAGATAAATCCATCCAGAAGGCAATCCTTTCCAAGCCAGAAATAAATATGCGATTTGCAGGTGCAAAATAACTGCTAACGTAAATAATTAACCATTTAAATAAAGGAAAATGCATTGTGCTGGTATGACTTTCAGGCTAAAGCCCGGGTGTTACCCCGAATATAAAAAAGCCCATGACGACTTATGGCCGGACGTTGCCGAAACCATGTCCTCCAACAACGTCAGTATGGTGATTTATCGCTACGGGGATATGCTTTTTTGCCATGCAACTGCGCCCACCGAGCAGGACTGGCTCAATAGCTTGGAGGAAGTTCCTGCGATTGTGCGTTGGAATGAATACATGGCAAACTATCTCGTAACTGACGAGAATAACCAAATCATTTTTGAGGACATCGAACTGGCATTTGCCTTTGGGGATTACGAATAGATAAATCTCGATCCCGATAGCCATCGGGACCAAGCAAGTCCGACCCTGAAGTATATTAAGTATAACTTCAAGACCAAAAACAAAACTCAAAACAAGAGTCAATAGGGAGACTTTGCAGGAATTCAAAGAACTAAGCAACTCCATAATAGCAATAATCGCTAAATCAGATTAAAGCAATTTGACAGCTAGGTATGCAGACTCAGATCTTAGAACGTTACCTTGTAGGCTGTGGTAATTAGCCAATTAACCGACGCTCTAAAAATTTAAATAAAGCTTTGTGCAACATGGGGTATATCATGTTTTGAATTACATATACAAATCTGACTCTAATCAGATGGCTTTTCGTGGACTGGGGTTATTATGATCATTCAGAGATATTGGCGTCAGTCGTGCCTTGGAACCTTCTTTTTAAGCTTGATTACCAGTTTCCTGTTCTCTACAGGAAGTGCCCTGGCCCAGCCTCCGGCAAATCCAGGTCAATTGCTGGCTTGGGAAGAAATGCCACCATTACCTGTCCCAGGGGGCTTGGCGGGAGCTTACGCTGGGGTAAGCCGCGGCGCATTGATTGTAGCGGGAGGGTTTATCCTGACCTTAAAAGGGCGATGTATTAGAAATAGACAGGTCCTTGAACGTCTAAATAACTGAAAGGGATGATATACTCTTCCACTAAATCCCAAATCTCCAAATACCAAAATCCAGACAAATCCAAAACCCAGGAAGATACAAACCCAAACAAACATGATTCTCAACGCCTACAAGCAACCTAGCGCCGGACTTGAGCAGTTGTCGAGCATCCCCACTGTCTATACCAGAGCCTAATAGTTCCCTTGAGTTTCTACGTATGTCCTGGGCAAACCAGACAGTGCTTTCTCACAGATCGAATTTGGCCATTTGCTTTTAACGACCCGCAAATGATACCTAGCAGACAGTCCAGTTTGGAGTTTTGTTTTGGTCCCGATGCGTGATCTGTTCGGGATCTTTAGAAGCTGAATTAAGACCCCGTAACGGTGTCCGGGGATGGGTTAAGTCTTGGTCGCCTCCCCCCATTAGCCATTCCCGGATCTATTCCGGGATCTTATTTTGGCTTAAACTAGACCATGTAAAGTTATCTAAAGACAATGACAAGTGGTTTGGTCATTGGAATTGGTGCTCTGGTATTGTCTGGAATTTCGAGCTTTGAGGTTTGGGATTTTTATAGATGTCTACCCTCCATGCCTCCAAACGGGGTTATTATGATCATTCCGAGATGCGGTCAATCGTCGCTTAGGAGTGAATGAGGTCTGTCGCTGTATATACCTGAAAACTGGTTCAACGACGAGCAATGTGGGAATCTAGCTAGTGCTCGGATTGGTGCCCTTAATGCCTGCAACTGTTTTATTGAAATAATCCGCAATTCCCACAACATCGGCGCCGACGCTGATAAACTGATAGCCCATATCCACTAATTCCTGGTAATTGTCTACACTGCCTGGTGTACCAGCGAACTTACCATGCCTTTGTGCGACTTCGGCAACTCTTTTCCGCGTCTCAGCTATTTTTGGATTATCAAACCTGCCCGGAGTGCCAATTCCCTGACTAAAATCCGCAGGGCCGAAAAATAGCATATCTATACCTACCAGTTCGGCTATTTCCTCAATTTCCTCAAGCGGTTCGGGGTCTTCGATCTGAACGATGACAAATCGTTGCTCATTAGCCTGTTTGATATATTCGTCAACCGCTATCTGGCCATACGCTCCATCGGTATAACCACCATCCAGTGGCCTTCGGCCAATCGGATGGAACTTGGTATAGTAAACCACACTTTTGGCCTCTTTGAAATTCATCAGATGTGGAACCATGATACCTGTTGCATCCATCTCCAGGGGATGGATCAAATCGCTGTAACTGCCGCGCTTAACTCTTACAAGTGTATCCATATCGTGCATTTTGGCAGAACGGATGTGACCGAGAATATCTTTATCCGTGCTCGGTACGTGTTCCATATCAAGCCAAACACAATCAAAACCGGCTATAGCCGCAATTTCAGTTACCACAGGATCCAATAGATTCAACCCAACACAGGTGGCAGTTTGTCCCGCCCGCATTTTCTTCAATACTTTACTTGGTCGCATTTTCATCGTAATTCCATTATGATTTTGGTTGCTTTTCAGATTTATCTAATCTACTTATGACTACTCCGACAAAAAGCCCTATCAGGGTAGATGCCGGCATTATAAGTGTCACCGAGAAAGGCGGGGTCAAGAAGCCAAACAGCCCTACTATTTGCTGAAAGTATGAGAAAAATACACCTGCCAAAAAACCTGTTATCAGAGCGCTCCAGGCTCCTGCAGGCGTGGAGTGCTTCACAAAGAATAATAGCAGGAATAACAAAAATACAGGAGCGGCTATAAAGTCGCTCACCCTGAAATTAACATCAAAAAGGTTTCCCCCGGGGATATACCCGATGGTATAACTCAACAGCAAGGCGATTAAGCCCGTCAACAAGCCAACAAGTTTTGCTTTTGCCACTAAATCATTATTGGATGCTCCGGCTTTTTGAAAACTGCTCCTGAAGTCAGTTATCACCACAGTGCTGATTGAGTTTATTCCGGAATCCATGCTGGACATGGCCGCGGCAAACAAAGCGGCCACTAATAATCCGGAAACCCCGGCCGGCAGAATAGCCCCGATGAAATGTGGAAACAAATCGTCGGCCTGAGCCGGTGCCGAAATTTGAGTATCTGCCAGTTGCATTGGAAATTTCGTGAAAAATCCGAGCAGCGCCATACCCACAGTCCATAATACAATTATTATGAGCAGGTTACTAATCAGGCACAAACCAAAACTACGCCGAGCCTCTTTAATATCAGAGGTGCAGAGGAATCTTTGAACCATTACCTGATCAGAAGTAGCGATCAATATCCACCACAACCCATAACGCAACGTGGCCCTGAAAACCGTGACTCTCTCGAATGGATCGGCAGAGACGATCGGTACGTCCGGCCAGTGCAGTTGCGTCTTCAGCTCACCAAAATTCGGCCACCATGAGAATCCACCACATTTAATCGTAATAAAGATTATTGCACCTATGGCTCCACAGAAAAGGATCACAAACTGAATGACGTCAGTAATAATAACCGCCCTGATACCACCCAAAACAGTATAAACAGTTGCGAAAATACCGACAGCAGCCAGAACTAAGTTCAGCCCAATACCGGTCATGGTTGAAACTGCATGGCTACACGTGTAGATAATAAAAGCCATCCAGGTCAGACGGGCAAAGACAAAAAGTCCGGAAGCCGCTTTTCTTAGCTTTGGACCGAACCGTTCTTCAAGCAATTCATAGGCGGAGGTTATTCTGTACTTCATCAACCGAGGAATGACCAGGTAACCTACCAGAACATAGCTGATCGGCAAGCTGGCCATACTCCACATCATTCCAGGGCCGTTCTTTATCATTTCCCCAGGGACAGTCAGGTAACTTATCGTGCTCAGCAAAGTAGCGAGCATTGATATACCAACCAGCGTAGGATTCATACCCCGGCCAGCCAGGAAGTACTCCTCAGTAGATTTCTGCTTACGCGCTGACCAATAACCTATCACTAACATCCCGGCACCATAAGCCACAACTACTGCCAAATCGATTGTGCCCAAATGACCTATGCTTAGTCCGTCCATATCAAAAGACCTATTTATCTTCCAAGCTCTTCTGCGAAGGTCCGAGACATTTCATTGAAGCAAGTGGGGCACCGATGTAATCGACCCCAAAAAATGCTGCTGGGATAGCCAACGATCTCGCCGTCAACTCGGACCGTATATTTACCAACGGACAGATGTTTGGAAGCTATCCAGGAAATTTTGTTGTCCATCAGGTTTGGGCGGGATCCCGTGGTCTTTTGGTAAAAATGGTTAAACCATCCAATGAATAGGGCTTCCCACTGGGGATAACCAGGCTGGCAACGAATCCTACCAGGACACAAACACTTACCCCGGTAACCACAAACAAAAAGAAGTGAACCTTGGTGAATTGCTGAACATAGTACATCACAACTGCACTAGTAATCAAACCGACCAAAACACCCCGGCTGTGAGCAGCCCGAGTGAAAATACCCAATATAAAAATACCTCCCAGCCCTCCACTAATAAGCCCGGATAAAATAAAAATCATGTCCCATATTGATTGGATCTCATAGGTTGCCAACAACACTGCGCTTCCCGTACCAACTACCCCTGCCAATACGGTAATCCACCGGGCCAGATTCAACCTATGAGCATCAGAAGTGGCGGTCTTGAACTGTCGGTAAAAATCAGTCACCACAGTAGTGGAGACACTGTTCATGCTACTATCCAGTGACGACATCGCTGCAGCAAACAAGGCAGCAATAATCAAACCTGAGATGCCTACCGGCAGCTGCTGCACGATGAATAGCGGAAGAATTGCGTCGGTTGTCAATTCTGGTTGCAATAGTTGAGGGTGATTTTGATAAAACAAAAATAGGCCTGTACCCAGGCCAAAAAAAATAATGGAAGATGGAGGGGACATCAGCGCATTGGTCCATAGTGATTTGGCAGCCTGCTTTTCGGTAGGTGTTGTAAGGTAACGCTGAATTACGGTTTGGTCAGAGGTATAACCTAGAAAGGTACTTATCGTGGTACCGACTACTACCACCCAAACAGCGGTGGTAGTATAATCCGCACTCCAGTTTAACATGTCGAATTTGCCTTGACTCCAGGCAAAAGCAATCATATCGCCCACTCCGGCATCAAATTGGGTAATAATCAAAACCAGACCAATCACGGCACCTCCCATTAGCACCACCACCTGAATTACGTCCGTCCAGATAACAGCCTCAATTCCTCCCAGCACTGTGTAGAGCGTACTCAGGATCCCCATAGTCAAAATGGACAGATACATATCAATCCCCGTAACCGTAGATAGAGCAACCGATGGCAAATACAACACAATTGCCATCCGGGCTACCTGTAACATCACAAAATTAAAACTTCCAATCAGGCGGATCAGGAGGTTAAATCTCAATTCCAGGTATTCATAAGCAGTGGTGATGTCCAGTCGCCGGAAGAACGGCAAATAAAAATAAATCACTAAGGGAGTAACGAGTATAATTCCACCTTGGCCGAGAAAATAGGTCCAATCGGTAGCATAGACCTTGGCAGGCAAGGCCATGAAAGTCAGGGCACTAAGTTGAGTGCCGAAAATACTCAAGCCGGCAGCCCACCAGGGTACCCTTTTCCCTCCCAGGAAAAAATCGTGAGTGGTCTTTTCCCGTTTTGAAAAGTAAATACCCATTAGAACCAACAGTAAAAGATAGGCACCCACAACCGAGTAATTGATTGCACCGAATGCGGTTGTGGAGCTCTTTGGCCGGGCGAGCCACACTTTGGGTGAGCGGTGTGAGGCACGATCCTCTCCTGAGACAATTACTATACCTCCCTGCCATTCCAATGCCCGGGAGGTAACCACACCGGTTCCACCCGGCATTTCTCCCACTGTGGTCCAGGTATCGGTGATGGTGTGATAAGCCCGGATGGTGGGTGGCAGACCGGGATTATTGTCTTTCAACTCCCAGAATTGGTCATCCGCTTTGCAATCGGTACCGCTGAAAACCAGAATATGGGTGGGACCAAAAGGAATTACCACTCCTGCGGCTGCGGCCTGGTCCATATCGGCTAGCTTTTGCCATTCCTTTTCCAAAGGATCATAACGGTATCCGTCCAACAAACAGCGTCGGGGTATCTTGCCTTCGGGGACCTCGATGATCTCGGTCCCGCTGAATACGTAGACACCCATTTGCTCTCCATCACTTTGGGCCGCTACCAATGATATAAGACGCGACGGACCTGGCCAGGGCTCCAATACCTCCCATTCCCACTCCTCTTCTTTTTGGGAAAGATCCAGAGCCCAGAAGTTTTTCAGGGCTGCCTTAGCGTCCATGCTTTCCTGGCCCCCGGCTACATAAATAACATCACCAACCTTCGCTGCGCCGGCGAAAGTGACCGGCCTTGGCAGATCCGGCAGAGAATCTATTTCAACCCTTTTTTCCAGGGGGTCCCACCGCATGCGGAAAACATTGGCATAAACCCGTACCGAATCATGGCCCCCGATACAAACAATGCCATCATCGGTATTGATTGTTGCCGAATAAGCCAGGGCTCGGGGAAGACTGCCTCCTGTTTGCCATTGCTGGTCCCCTGCTTCAAGCACATAGATATCGTTATGCCAAATCTTAGTCCCTCCCTGAAACATTGAGGCTGTCCAGTAGGCTCCCCCTGCCGCCACCAGGGCATCATTACTCACACCCGCTAAAGGGCCACCCACAGCCTGAGGAATATCGGGTAATTCCTCCCATTCAAAAAGCAGCTGGGGCTGATCCTCTTGTTCCACATTGGAACAAGCCATCATAAATATGCCGGAGAAGATGTACAGCCATTGCAATCCGCTATTTTTCATTTTGAGGTATTTTAACGTGAGTTCGATATAAAATAGAGTAGTTTATTGATAGAAAAAAGGCAGAAAATTAGTATATTAAGTCATTGACAATCAACAAAATAACTAATATTTCTGCCTATGTTAACTGCTACTAAAATTACTGAAATTTTTTGTTCCATTGACGATTTTTGTCTGGATTTTGTCCCAAAATTGGAAAAAAGATTGCTGGGAAGTAAAAAGCGCAACAAACCTGGTAAGCTTTCTTTATCCGAAGTAATGACTATACAGGTCTTGTTCCAGATCTCAGGATATCGAAATTTCAAGACCTTTTACAACACATACGTTTGTGGCCACTTGCGCTCCTTCTTTCCTGATGTGGTAAGCTATAACCGAATGGTAGAACTTTGTAGTGGAAGTCTTCTGCCAATGGCTATTTATCTGAAAACACAAGGGACTGGACAGTGTACAGGTATAAGTTTTATAGACAGCACTCCGTTAAGGGTCTGTCATAACAGACGGATCCATAACCATAAAGTATTTGAAGGGTTAGCTAAAAGAGGCTATTGTTCCATCGGATGGTTCTACGGGTTTAAGCTCCATCTTATCACTGCTGATACGGGTGAAATCATCGATTTTATGCTCACACCGGGCAATGTGGATGACAGAAAGCCTCTTAAAATTGAACGGTTTATTAAGAAATTATTCGGAAAGCTCTTTGGTGATAAAGGCTACATCAGTAAGGAACTTTTTAAAAATCTGTTCTTCCGCGGAGTCCATCTGATAACCAAACTCAAACGCAATATGAAGTCCTCATCCTTAACCCCCATCATGGATGCTATAATGCTCCGTAAAAGGGCTATTTGTGAGACTATCATTGATCAACTTAAAAACATCTTCCAGATTGAACACTCCAGGCACAGGAGCCCAACTAATTTCCTTACCAACCTTTTCTCGGCTTTAATCGCTTACAACTTTTGCGAAAAAAAGCCCTCAATCAAATTGAACTACCAGGACACCGGTCAACTCTTTCTCGCTCTTTAATCATTCCTTATTGTCGAACTCACGTTATTTTAATAGATCGTAAGGATTTAGGCACTAAGGGTTAATCACTGGATCTGGTGCATTCCAGGTTTTTCTGGAATCCAATCTGGATAAAGGGGCTTTCCTTTTCACATAGTTTGTCAAACTACACCTAGACTGTTTATCGACTAAAATAACCCCCTAAAGAACCCAGTTCCACTTACAAATTGATGAATTTTAGCACTTTATTGACCCCGGTAAAGCTCAGGACATCCACAATAAGAATAATTAAAACATCGAAAACTAAATGCAAATGAATGAGGTATTGATTCTCTAATGATTTTTTTGGTCAAATGCTTCCTTTAATAAATCAAACAGTCTATACACTTCTTCCTCAGTTTCTCTATCGAGTTTGTAGCCAAGAGGACCTCGGACAAGGGTATTTTTGAAAATTCCTTGTTTCACCAGAAGGGTTTTTTCTATAACAAGAAATGCGTCCAGGTTGTGCTGCATAGAGATCAGGATCCCGAGGGGACCGTGAATTTTACGGGCACGGTCAATATCGCCGTTTTCAAGTGCCTTCCATAGGGCGACCAACGCCCAGGGAAGGTCAGCTCCAGGCATTGTCCCCACGACTCCCCGCTGGTAACTGTTTACCAGAGCAATGCCGCCGGTGCCTTCAAATATTGGTGCCTTCCCATCCGTTGCATCTCGTAGAGCGCTCAGGTTTGCACCAAACGGTTGCGCTTCTGGTTTAAACATAATGCGTCCCGGGTTGTCATTGTACAAAGCAGCTTGCGTTGCAACCGGAATTGAATTTCCGACATAGCCGCTTGCATCTTGAACAATAAGTGGAAGTGTCGTTGCTTCCAGTATTTCAGTATAATAACTGGTAATTTCCTCGGCATTGCAACTGGTGAGAGAAGGTGGAATCGCCATTAGTGCAGTTACATCATTTGTTTCTGCTGCTCTGGCATGGCGAATCGCCTGCTGGATACTTTCCGCACCTACACTGGCAATCACTGGTCCTCGAGCTGCGGTAAATTGAACTGCCTTTGCAACGACTTCATCTCGTTCTATGTCGGTGAGACGAAGTACTTCTGTCACCATAGCTAGAACTATACCATCTACACCTCCCTCGAACAGCCAATCTATTTCACGTTTGAATGTGTCAAAGTCTATAGTGAAGTCATCATAATACGGTAATTGTACAACTGGTAATACACCTTTAATTTCCATAGTTAATACCTGTTTTAGCGAAATCTGAGATTAATATCCTACTTCTAGTTAGCGCAATCCCATATCGGCAACTAAGGTTTATGAGCATTAAACGGCCTTTGGGATATCATCCAATAGACCACTTGCGGTACCCTATCCCAGAGGGCAATGTATTAGCCATCGGCAGGATTTGGCGGTATTTCTAGCGAAAATTGGCTCAAGTTGACCGAAAACAAAGCATTGCTAGTTGTAGTATGCTAAGCACGAATCCTTAAAAATCCCAAAACCCACCCTGAAGTATATGGAATTATAACTTCAGGGCGAAATTCCAGACAAGTCCGACCCTGAAGTATAAGAATTATAGCTTTCAGGGCCAAGAACAAAACTTCAAACAGAAGAGTCGTCGGGAAGACTTTTACAAGAATCCAAAGAACTATGAAACATCCTTTCGGCGATCATTCTAAAGTCAGAACGAAAGTAAATCAGCAACAAGGTAATCCATCCTGTAATCTTAGATTGTGGCCTTTGAACCTGGAGATTGATACTCGTTTGGATTTGGATTTTTCTTCCATTTTGGATTTGTCTGGCCCTGAAGTATATGAAATATAACTTCAGGGTGGGATTTGTAGATTTGGGATTTACTGGAGGGTCTACCGTCCGTTTCCTTGAATATATATATTTAGAACCTGCCTATTTCTAATACATTGCGTCTCACAATGGTAGTTCGCAATGGGTTCTATATTGAAGTGTTGCTGCATCGTAACTACAATCCTAACAGCTGCAAGCTTTCTCGATACAAAATACCATCCAGAAGGTCCTTGGGTATAGGTGGGAGGTTATGTTGTTCTGCATAGGATGCGATACCGTATAATCCTTTGATTGAATTCTCAACAGTGGTAAAAGGAAAATCACTGCCAAAGAGTAATTTGTGCGCTGCGCCATATTCCTCAGCAAGTTTTAGAGCATTGTAATATTGCCAGGGACGATAGTAAAGGGCAGAGATATCTGCATAGACATTAGGCTGTTTTCTAATCAGTGTAACTGTCTCTCCAATCCAGGGATGCCCCATATGTGCGATGATCATTGTAAGTTCAGAAAAACGGTAGGCGATTTCTTCCAGTTGCACAGGATTTGCATAAGAAAGGGGAGCTTTAAGGCTAAAAGTCGCTCCTTGATGAAAGAGGATCGGTACTTTCTTTTCTTCCGCAAATTCATAAACTGACATAAGACGATCATCAAGTGGGTGTACACCTTGGTAGGTAGGTGCGAGCTTTATCCCCTTCATTCCCAGGTCTTCGATTCCTCTACGGATTTCCTTCACTGGCTCTTTATCAGCGAGTGGATCTGCAGAAGCAAAGGCAATTACGCGCTCTGAATGGTCATGAGCAAATTGGGCAACTCGATCATTGGAAACGTGGAAACCTGTACGAGAAGCTCGAATACCAAAAGCAATAGATAGGTCGGCCCCTTTGGTACCTTCAAAATAACTGTCCGGAGTAATATCAAGATTTCCGGATACACCTCCAGCCCGTTTCATATCCTGGTATACTTCGGGGCCCAAATCCTCTCTTGCATTCCAAAAATGAGTATGAACGTCTACTATCATAAGAAAATTAAAGTATGTTGGATGAAATGTGATGAGAAGCCCCAACAATAGCGAATCTTAATTTGGGATTTTGCATTAATCAGCCAGATAGATCCTTTTTATTCCAATTTTGATATTTTACCGGTTAAGGCAATCTGGTCCTGTCCTGCACTTGAGCATACCATTCTTCCCAGGCCTGACCCATTTCCAGAACCCGGTCCGGATAGGTATTTGCAAGATTACGGGTTTCGGTACGGTCTTCAACCATGTCATATAGCTCCCATTCCCGGGCGGTAAATCCCCATACCAATTTCCATCTTCCCTGGCGGACCGCCCGGTTTCCATATACGGCCCAAAACAGGCGATCATGGCCTTTACGTTCATCCCCCTGGAGAATCGGAAGAATGCTCAGGCCGTCCATCGGGGTAATGTTCTGGCCTTTATATTTAGTGGGATAGGTAGTCCCGGTCAAGTCAATCAAGGTAGGCAAAATATCTATAACATGCCCGACTTGATGGGTGATCGCATTTGCTGACACTACCTTTGGCCAACGGACGATCATGGGCGTTGAGATCCCTCCCTCGTAGGTCCAAAGCTTATATCGGCGAAAAGGAGCACTTTGGGCCCAGCCCCAACCAGGGCCGACAAAGTCATAGGTATCCCTCGGTCCTGGAAGTCCCTCCTGATTTCGGTCCAGGTAATCATTGTGTTCCGGCGGAATGCTGGCACATCCTCCATTGTCGGAGAGAAACATCACCAAAGTATTATCCGCCTTGCCGGTTTCATCAATAGCGTTGATGATGCGGCCGACAGCTTGATCTATGGCATCAACCATACCAGCGTAAACTTCCATTCGGCGTCGTTGCCGAACCAGGTTGGAGACCGAATCCCAGGGCACGATATGATAGTCGTAATTTTTGGGTTCAACTTGCGGATCCGCTGCGGGAAGGTCCCACTTCTGGTCTATTAAACCCAGCTCAATCAGTCGTTGATAACGATTTTCCTTAGGGCAAAATAACCGTCGTCATAGATCCTTCATATTTCTGAATGTCCTCAGGCTTCGCATGGATCGGATAGTGAGGGGAATTGAAATTTACGTTAATAAAAAAAGGCTGGTCTGTTTGATGAAAACGGCGTATGGTTGCAACAGCATGATCCGCCAATCCATCGGTGACATAATACTCCGCAGGAAAATCCTCCGTGTTCAACCTTTGACCATTATGTAGAATAACCTGCTCTCGATGGTACTCGTGATGTTCGGCCGGATTAAAATAGTTGAACGCGCCTCCCCACATTAAGAATGACTCGTCAAATCCCTCCGCCCCGGGCACTTCATATAGCGCCGTTATTGAATCAGGGTCGGCCCGACCAATGTGCCATTTGCCGATTATGCCAGTCTGGTAGCCGGCCGTTTTCAGCACCTGACCAATATTCACTCTAGCCCGAAATGGTTCCCGCCCAGGCGCTCGCTGATCGTAAAGCCCAAACAATAGGGACTTTCGAGTGGGTACACAAACCGCCGCATTGTAGAACTGTGTGAACCGTAAACCCTGATTAGCCAGTTTATCGATTTGAGGCGTATTGATTTCACCGCCGTAGCAACCGAGGTCGGAGAATCCGAGGTCATCGACCATAATAAGCACTATGTTGGGTCGTAATGGTCTTTCCTGATCGTTTTCACCAGTTTGACCATTTTTGGGGCTGGTGCATCCGGTTCCTAGGGAAACAAGAAGCAGGAGCCAAACCAAGTTTCGAAAAACACTTGGACGGTTCATGATGGGCTTAGTATTTGGTGAACAACGTTATTGGTTAACAAAATCTTTGCAACATCAGGACCAGGCCGCGCGCAGCAGTCGAATCCAGTTGCCGTGCATGATTGCGGCAATATCATCACTCGAGTATCCGCGTTTCTCCAGAATCTCCGGGATCTTCTGTAGGTCCGCTATAGTCTCAAGATCGGCAGGTGCTTGTTCCTTGCCGTAGCCGCCGTCCAGATCGGTACCGATGGCAGCATGATGGACGTTGCCGGCGATCTGACAAACGTGGTCCATGTGATCGACCACGGTCTCCAGGGTAATGCCCCTGTTGTCTTGCGCCTGCTGGTCCCACAATGGAGACAACATCCAAACGTCAAGGGCCGTGCCGATGACGCCGCCGCGGTCGACGAGCGCCTTTATCTGCTTGTCGTCGAGCTGGCGGTCGTGGTCACACAGGGCACGGCAGCAGTTGTGTGTGGCCAGCACGGTTCCGTCAAATACATCGAGAGCTTCCCAGAACGCACGTTCGGCCAAATGGCTGACGTCCAGAATGATGCCGGCCGCATCCAGGGCCCGCAGCAGAGGGGCGCCGCGCGGTGTCAGCCCACCGGGGGCCTGCGTGCCATGTGAGTAAGAGCTGATACCGTAGTGGCTGAGGCTGACAACGCGGAGTCCATTGTCCCACCAGTGGCCGACTTGATCTTCGTGGACGATGCCGTCTGCACCCTCCATGGTTAGGACGAATCCCAACGGGCAGGATGAGGAGTCCTGCTCCCACTGCTCGAGGTGAGTGTTCAAATCCTGGAGGTTGCTCGCCTGGCGCAGGATCCCTTTGCTCTCCATCAACCGGTAGTAGGCGAGTTCCCCCATACACTTGGCGTAGGCGATATCCTGAGTCCGAACGCCGGGGAAGCGTTGGCCTACAGAAGCCAGACGGCTGAAGACGGTTACGAAGAACAAGCCGACCTCGCCCCGCCTCATCTCCGCGAAGTTGACGACACCGAGACCACGGCCCTTCTCTGACATCCCTGCCTCGCCCTCGCGGATCTTGACGATAGGCTCCAACAGATCACGATCCCACTCAACGGCATTAAACGCGATGTCAAGATGAGAGTCGATGATTAGCATAGGTAATATGTGTTAGGGTGAATCGCAAGCGGATCAGCAAGCGGATCAGCAAGTTCGGTAATGTCTTTACTACAATTTAGAAAAGTAGAATTAACCATTTAAGTATTATTGATAAATTATCATTTCTTTATCGTTTTTGCTTTCATTCAGCTTTCTTCGGTAAGCCAAATAAACATTCCCTTCCTTGAAGGGGTGTATTAGGATTAGACAAAAGTTAGATCAAAAGCTGTAAGTGAGGTTAATGAGGCTATGTTTGAATGAATTTGGGAATCAGAAATACCACCCCCTTAATCCCCCGCCAGTGGGGGACATCCACTCGATAGCGTCCCTCGTCCAAGTAGAAACAAAGGATTACCGATCTGATCCCTTTGCGACAAAGCACCACCCTGAAGTTTATAAAATATAAATTCATGGCCAATCACTCCAACACGAAGATGGGCAATGGGTAAGGTCCTCGAACACTGAAAACCGATCAAAGACCGCTGATTATAGTGATTTGTACGTCCCTGATATAGGTTGACCACTTTTTAAACGATCGACTTATATGAAAGCAACCCAAAAAGCCATTCGAAAGAAGCGAGTATTCAGTGATGAATTGAAGCGGGCCATTGTTACGGAATTTGAAAGTGGAAAGTACAGTGTCCCTCAACTGGAGAAACTTCATGGGATCAACAACGCAAACATTTACCGTTGGATCTACAAATTCTCTACCTTTAACGAGAGAGGCTATCGAATTCTGGAGATGAAAAAAAGCACTACATCAAAGGTTAACGATTTAGAAAAACGGATTAAGGAGTTGGAACGTGTGGTAGGTCAAAAACAGATCAAGATTGATTATTACGAAAAGATGATCGATCTGGCCAAGGAGGAATTGGATATCGATCTGAAAAAAAACTTCGACACCCCACAATCAACTGGTTCCGGAAAAACCAAAGGAAAGTAAATTTCTCGATGAATCAGCTCTATCGTGCCATAGGAATCAGCAAACAGGCAATACATCAGTATGCAACCAGGCAAGCTGTCTTTGATCAAAAGGTAGAACAGCTGGTCCTGGAAGCTGATGGGATACGCCAGGAACATCCTGGTTGTGGGGTGGAAAAAATGTACCGGACCTTAAAACCCGGATTTATCGGCAGAGATCGCTTTGTAGACCTTTTAATGAGTCTTGGTTACCGTTTGAGAAGAGCCAAGAACTATAAACGAACTACCCGGGCTTCGAAGCTTTATTATCCAAACCTGATCAAAGGATTTGAACTAACGTCTCCTTCAACGGTCTGGCAATCAGACATCACCTTCATAGAAGTGGGAAACCGGTTTTATTACGGGGTCTTTATTCTGGATGTCTATACCCGAAAAATAGTAGGCTACCAGGTATCGGATCATATGCGGGCTACAGCGAACGTAAAGGCATTGCTCATTGCCTTGAAAGATCATCCCCCTCCCCGGATCCATCATTCCGACAGAGGAGGTCAATACATCTACGAAGAATATGTAGACCTACTAAAATCCAACCGATGTGATATCAGCATGGGGCTAACCGCTCAGGATAATGCGTATGCAGAGCGCTTTCACAGGACCTTGAAAGAAGAATATTTGCATTACTGGAAGCCGACCAATTTCTATCAACTGAAAAGGTATGTCAAAAGAGCGGTTGACCATTATAATCAAAAAAGAACCCATGAAAACTTAAACGATGTTTCACCCATGGATTTTGAAAAGGACTGGTCCTTGTTGCCAATTAACCGAAGACCTTCATTGTCCATATTTAATGATGAATTATTAACCAAAAGTGGTCAACACTAATCAGGGATCTTCATTGGAACGTGTGGTAGGTCAAAAACAGATCAAGATTGATTATTACGAAAAGATGATCGATCTGGCCAAGGAGGAATTGGATATCGATCTGAAAAAAAACTTCGACACCCCACAATCAACTGGTTCCGGAAAAACCAAAGGAAAGTAAATTTCTCGATGAATCAGCTCTATCGTGCCATAGGAATCAGCAAACAGGCAATACATCAGTATGCAACCAGGCAAGCTGTCTTTGATCAAAAGGTAGAACAGCTGGTCCTGGAAGCTGATGGGATACGCCAGGAACATCCTGGTTGTGGGGTGGAAAAAATGTACCGGACCTTAAAACCCGGATTTATCGGCAGAGATCGCTTTGTAGACCTTTTAATGAGTCTTGGTTACCGTTTGAGAAGAGCCAAGAACTATAAACGAACTACCCGGGCTTCGAAGCTTTATTATCCAAACCTGATCAAAGGATTTGAACTAACGTCTCCTTTAACGGTCTGGCAATCAGACATCACCTTCATAGAAGTGGGAAACCGGTTTTATTACGGGGTCTTTATTCTGGATGTCTATACCCGAAAAATAGTAGGCTACCAGGTATCGGATCATATGCGGGCTACAGCGAACGTAAAGGCATTGCTCATTGCCTTGAAAGATCATCCCCCTCCCCGGATCCATCATTCCGACAGAGGAGGTCAATACATCTACGAAGAATATGTAGACCTACTAAAATCCAACCGATGTGATATCAGCATGGGGCTAACCGCTCAGGATAATGCGTATGCAGAGCGCTTTCACAGGACCTTGAAAGAAGAATATTTGCATTACTGGAAGCCGACCAATTTCTATCAACTGAAAAGGTATGTCAAAAGAGCGGTTGACCATTATAATCAAAAAAGAACCCATGAAAACTTAAACGATGTTTCACCCATGGATTTTGAAAAGGACTGGTCCTTGTTGCCAATTAACCGAAGACCTTCATTGTCCATATTTAATGATGAATTATTAACCAAAAGTGGTCAACACTAATCAGGGATCTTCATGTTCATTGGTCACTACCTTCAAATATTCCCTGATCAGTTTTTAACGTTCGATATTCCAGGCAAATGCCAAGCGTGATCAAGGATTTCATGTCTTCCCAACTGAAAATGGCTCTCCCGCAAGCCGCCGCCCCGGTACCCCGTATCCGAAACAGAACAAGGGTGCTGGTCACCAGGCAATTGTCCCCCGCTGGCGGGGGATTAAGGGGGTGGTTAGAAACGGAATGTTATGAATTTGTCAAATGCTAATACATTACCTCCTTGAAGGGGTGTATTGATTCCATTTGATCTGACAGGTTTTAGGAGAGTCGATAAACCGCCAGGTCCATCGATTTGGGCCTGGATTAATATCAAGAAAAGAGGAATCAAATGAACCAATTCGAGTACTTCGGGGTTAATTTAGTTGATTGAACATCTTGACTTGGAATGAGGAAGATCCCAGGATGGTAAGAACAACATCCTTAATGTTAGGAATATCTTTGTCGATCCTGGTATTCTCCTGTTCGCTTTTCGAAGAGGGCCCAAGTGATTTTCAAGCGGTGAACCTTTTTCCCGAATGGCTGATTCCATCCGATCAGGTGTTTGACGGAGGGCCGGGCAGGGACGGGATTCCCGCCCTGGAGAATCCGGAAATGATAAACGCGGCTCTTGCTACCTATCTGAATCCTGAGGATCTGGTAATCGGCATCAAGATGGGCGATGATGTCAGAGCTTATCCCCACAAAATTCTGGACTACCATGAAATAATAAATGATCAGGTAGGCAGTGAGATCATAGATGGTCAGCTAAGTACTAAGCAGCTTGCAATCACATACTGTCCTTTGACTGGCAGCGCCATTGCCTGGGGTCGCGAGTTCGGCGGACAAACGACTACGTTCGGTGTGTCCGGATTGCTTTTCCAGACAAATCTTATGCCTTTTGACCGACTTACAGAAAGCACATGGTCACAAATGAGGCTAGATTGTGTAAACGGAACATTAATTGGTACTCGGGCGGAGACCTACCAAGTGGTTGAGACGAGATGGGGACACCTGGCTGCAAATGTATCCAAGCACAACAGTTGCTTCGACCAACACAGGATTCAATAGAAACTACCTGCAATTTCCCTACGTCCAGGGTGGACAGGACTACCGGACAAGTAATTCCTTTTTTCTTTTTCCGTTCAGTCCCCTAGATAACCGTCTTCCCAGTAAGGATAGGGTGTTAGGCGTGATCATAAATAACCTGGTCAAGGTATACCCGATCCAATCACTCGATGATGATATTACGGTCATCGAAGATGAATTCGAAGGGGTTGATTTGGTAGTTGTGGGGAGCCGAAGTGAGAATTTTATAGCTGCCTATGAAAACAGGACTGAGGACGGGCCACGCCTCACGTTCAGTTCTGTTCAAGGAGATTTGCCGCTGGTAATGAGCGATAATGAAGGCAATAGGTGGAACATTTTCGGTGAGGCAGTTGACGGCCCTCGTGTCGGCCAGAGATTAGGCCCTACCCAGTCTCTCATGGGCTACTGGTTCACGTTTGGTTCATTTTACCCGGATGCCGAAATATACGAACAGTGATCTTAGGCAGACGCAACTTGCGCTGCACCGAATAGATCAACCTAAATCTGTCCGATTCTCCTGGAGATTGACATCTTTGTTGCATTCCCATCTAAATAACGTGAGTTCGACAATAAGGAATGATTAAAGAGCGAGAAAGAGTTGACCGGTGTCCTGGTAGTTCAATTTGATTGAGGGCTTTTTTTCGCAAAAGTTGTAAGCGATTAAAGCCGAGAAAAGGTTGGTAAGGAAATTAGTTGGGCTCCTGTGCCTGGAGTGTTCAATCTGGAAGATGTTTTTAAGTTGATCAATGATAGTCTCACAAATAGCCCTTTTACGGAGCATTATAGCATCCATGATGGGGGTTAAGGATGAGGACTTCATATTGCGTTTGAGTTTGGTTATCAGATGGACTCCGCGGAAGAACAGATTTTTAAAAAGTTCCTTACTGATGTAGCCTTTATCACCAAAGAGCTTTCCGAATAATTTCTTAATAAACCGTTCAATTTTAAGAGGCTTTCTGTCATCCACATTGCCCGGTGTGAGCATAAAATCGATGATTTCACCCGTATCAGCAGTGATAAGATGGAGCTTAAACCCGTAGAACCATCCGATGGAACAATGGCCTCTTTTAGCTAACCCTTCAAATACTTTATGGTTATGGATCCGTCTGTTATGACAGACCCTTAACGGAGTGCTGTCTATAAAACTTATACCTGTACACTGTCTAGTCCCTTGTGTTTTCAGATAAATAGCCATTGGCAGAAGACTTCCACTACAAAGTTCTACCATTCGGTTATAGCTTACCACATCAGGAAAGAAGGAGCGCAAGTGGCCACAAACGTATGTGTTGTAAAAGGTCTTGAAATTTCGATATCCTGAGATCTGGAACAAGACCTGTATAGTCATTACTTCGGATAAAGAAAGCTTACCAGGTTTGTTACGCTTTTTACTTCCCAGCAATCTTTTTTCCAATTTTGGGACAAAATCCAGACAAAAATCGTCAATGGAACAAAAAATTTCAGTAATTTTAGTAGCAGTTAACATAGGTAGAAATATTAGTTATTTTGTTGATTGTCAATGACTTAATATACTAATTTTCTGCCTTTTTTCTATCAATAAACTACTCTATTTTATATCGAACTCACGTTCAATATGCAAAAGCAGCATGTTCCTTGTTGGATATTGGATATTCAGATTGAAAAAGATCCCTCGAGGCATCGCCTCCACGCAGCTTTAGCGAAGCCAGGCCGGGAATGATTCTACTTGCTAACTTCAGTTATCTATCTTGATATTCGGTTCCTAAACCTAGGGGACTTAGCGGTTATCATCCTATCTATTATTTACTCGCCATCGCCCGGTTCGCGCAAGTACAGAGCGTACACCCTGGTTTGGCCTGTGATTTCACACCGTATCTTAAACCGTTGCCCGGCTGGCAGAAAGGGTTTGTTTTTCCAGTCCGCCTCCACATCCAGGCCCGATTCCTTGACTTCACCCCCCTCGGCTGCACCATATCCCGGCAACACATCAAGTCCGTGTTCATCCAGCAGGTAAACCTGCAATGAGGCACCGGAAGGGACCTCGGCATTCACGACCAGTTTCATTTCCTTTCCATATTCCAGCGGGCACGATACAAATTGCCCTGTGGTCGTTTCGTCGATCAAACTCAAATACCCGAACCGGTCGCGCGGCCATGTGGCCAGTCCGATATTACTGTGGACTTCTGCCACATTCCCTCCCGGTGTGGAAGCAGCGTAATACAGATGGGTTAGTTTGTCGGTATTGATCATGGGTCCCTGTATCAGAAGAATGTTGTCCTGGACTTCATTATCCTTGTGATCCCTATCCCACCTGAGCTCCTGGTCGCGGGCCAGCAGGATAAAGCCAGGAGCAAGTTCACGATAATTCAGACCGTCATTACTAATTATCAAGCCCAGATCAACAGAAACCGCATTGCCGTCGTATTTTGTCTCCCACCCCTCTTCATCCGCGACTGGAGGGTGATGCCACTGTCCGTAAACACCCAGACAGACATTCCTGTAGGTTGTGACCTTAACAGCGTGCACCTCTTCACCATCCCAACCTTCCAGGTAAGGGGATGATGACCGCATTGGCTTAAAAAAGGCTTTTGTGTTCTCCAGGGTCCACCGGTCTATCCTGGGGGAACGCGATACCACAAATGTACGAGGCCCCAGCCCATGCACTCTGCCTCTTGGTATAGTCTGCATGGGAAGGCGCAATAACGGCGATGCTTGTTGCCCGCCTACATGGTAATTGCCCTTGAACTTGTATGCGGTGCATACCTCCTGAATCTGCGGTACGATGCCTTCATCTCTCAACGGGGTCCACTCAAGGCCGTCGCGGCTCACATCCACCCGCGTATTAGACGGGGATTCCAGTGTCCATGGAGTCCACCAAATCATATCCTCACCTGCCAGGACGTACCGGTGCTCGGGCGGGGCTTCTTTATCGTATATCACAGATAGTGTGATCACGCCTCGAACCATTTTGACCAAGTTGTTTCTTTTCGACCCATTGAATTCGGTCAACCCGAGTTCCGGTTTCCTCCAGGTTATGCCATCATCACTTTCAGCATAACCCACCAGCGATTTGTGATAATCACGGGATGCAGTTGCTCTGTACCACATCCTCCATGACCCATTGTCATAGATCACGACAGGCAGTGAAGCCCGGTGCGCGTCGGGCTCTCCTTCCTCGCCCCTTTCCAGGATGGGGTTATTGGGATGCTTATCCGGCCGCATCATTTCCAGTTTAACTCCCCGGGTGCCTTCAATGCTCACATCATCAAAGGCAAACAGCACGTCCTGCTTGTCTTTCAATTGGTTTGTTTCAGCTTGCGCTTGTGCTGGGGAAGAAAGCGCAGACAGCAAACCGGTCGCCATCATGATAGTCTTCAGGAAATTTCGTCTCCCATGTTGCCTATCATTTTTCATGATTTTTTGGTTTTAGGATCGATTATTTCATTCTCTATTTAAAAGTTCATGGCTGTCTGATTCAGGACCTACCCCACATCGGGCCAATGGTGACCGGCTGGATCGAGCAATCGCATGGGGCTGAAGTAAGGTTCTGGATAATCATCCGGCTCGGACGTATCGCCGAGGATTCGGTTAACGATGCAGCGGCCGCCGTTGAACGACACGGCCGTGCCGGAGCCGGCCATTCCACCGAGGATGTATTGACGCCAGCCGTCGAAGACGCCCACGACCGGGTATTCGTCTGGTGTGTAGGTAACGGTGCCGGACCATTCGTTGGTGATGGTATAACTCGCGCGGTCGAAGGCGTTTTGCAGTTCCGTACACAAGTAATGGGTGAGGAATCGCGACGGCTGGATGCGTCCGGCTTCGTGGTCGGGCACGCGCGTGGCGTCGGAGCCGATCATGGTCTCGTCGCCGTGTCGCCCGAAGAACGCACGGGTGCCGGAGATGCCGACATGCGGCTTCATCTCAGGCGGCCCGCCGGGTCCGCTGGCGGCCTGCGTTTGCGTTGGGCGGATCAGATCGTGGAACTGAGGCATCAGCAGCGGTGTGTACGACTCGGTGCACAGCACGACGTGGAGGGCGCGGACCTCGCCGCGATCGGTACGGATGACGTACTCTTCGCCCTCATCCCCGTCGATGCCGAGGACTTTGGTCCGCGAGTAATGTTCCACCTTGCCCGATTCCAGCGCACGAAAAAGCAGCGACCAGCACCACTTGGCCGGATGGAACGACGCTGCGGCGAGGGAGAATCCGGCATTGTGCCGCACGTTCATTCCGGTACGCTGTTTCACTTCCTCGGCCGTGATGCTCGTCCAATCGCTGTAACCGCTGTCGAGGGCCATCTGCACCGACTCGGCAAGAGATTCCTGCTGGTCCTCGTCGCGCGCCTGCACCCAACCCTCGCGGGCGTAGTCGCAATCGAAGCTTTCGTCGCGGACAGTCTGCTCGATCATGTCGCCGTTGCGGTAACCAGCGTGGGCGTAGCGGGCGGCGAATTGATGGGCGAGCTGTTCCTGCTGCTGCCCCGTCAGGTCGCGGCGCACGTCCTTGAGATAAGGCAGCACCGTATTGACCACCATGTGGTAATACCGCCCCATCACGACCAGTCCCTCGTTGCGCCCGGCGGAGCCCGTGGCGGCATCGCCCATGTCCAGCGCGACCAACTTGCGCTCAGCCGGCGCCTTCCGGCCCCAATGATACGCCACGGCGCATCCCGCCAGTCCGCAGCCTATGACGACGGTGTCGGCGACGTCGGGCAGTTTCGCGTCCGGCTGCGAGGCCCAGGGATGATTCTCCAGCGGATTGCCGTCCTTCAACCACACCGGCACCTTCGACACCGTGTCGGCAAAGCGCGTGTGGCGCATCGCGTCGGGGATCGTGCTCCACATCTGCTTGAGTGCCCAACCAGCGAACTTGATGAGTTGCACCACTGGTCGATCGTGAGGAAAGTTCATTGCCATGAACGTCCGCGCCGCGCGGAAGTCGTGACGTCGCAACGAGCACAACAGCCGCACCATCACGCGTAGTCGCAGTCCAAGTGTCAACGGCGGCAGCGATTTGTCAGCAGCAATCATGCCGTGCTCACTCGAACTCGCTGGAAAGCTGATTGTAGCTGGTGGGATAGCTGTTCCGACTGGGCACCTTGCCTACCGGGTTGTGTTGGAAGCGGTCTGTGCCGCGACAGGGGTACACCTCGAAGTTGGGCCATACGTTCAGGTCGCATTTCACCTCGGTAGGACAATAGCGGAGGGTGATGCCGGCCTGCATGCGATCCGAGGTATTGCCGCCCGAGCCGTGGATCAGATCGTTGTCGTGCAGCGAAACCTCGCCGGCCCTGAGGTCCATGTCCACGACCTGGTCCTCCGTAAAGCTGTCGGGCTCCACCTGCTGCCAGAGGATATATTTGCTTTTGGCCGCCTCCCCGGGTGACATCTTCGACCAGTTTAGGCTGTCGGGAAGATCTTCGTGCGGCATATCGCCCCAGCGGTGGCTGCCCGGCACAATGCGCATACAGCCGTTTTCGGGGTCCGCATCGAAGACGGCCAGCCACACGGTCACCGTAGTCCGCGGATCGAGCGGCCAATAGCTGGCGTCCTGGTGAAACGGCACTTCTTTCTCGTCGTGTGGAAACTTGATGAAAAAGCCACCGCCCCACTGGTTGAAATCGGGACCTAGCAAATCTTGGACATAATCAAGAATGGCGGGAGTTTGGCTCAATTCGTAGAACCAACGGTTAGCCTTGTGCCAGTTGTTGACACGGTAAATGTCGACGCTGTCCGGCACGCTGTCCACTATTTCCATGAATTCCCGCTGAAGGGTCTCGACTGCGTCCCCTTCGAAAAGCGGAAGATTCTTGAGGTAGCCGATTTCACCGTATTGTTCGACTTCCTCCTGGGTCAGCCTGCGGGCACTGGGGGTGATTGTCGGGTAGGTCATACGATATTCTCCACTCTATTTGTCTTTTCAAGAGCTGGCGAGATTCCTTCCCGTATCCGGCTAACACGAAGTTTTTGACAGTGAAATTCGGTAATTATGGCCTGAATTGCTCAAATGTAGCGAAAACAAAGCATTGCTAGGAACCAATATTCTAGGAGCGAATCCGAAGAAATCCCAAAAATCAAATCGCGAAATTCCAGGCAAGGTCCGAAACTCCAAAAACAAAACTCGAAACAGAAATCTCCGTCCTGGACTTGCTCGACAAAAGTCTAATCTTAGAACCACATGATCAAAGAATTCACAACCAAGGTTGCGCTGTGGGGAATTTACGACACATAAAGACTTAGCGAATGATTTTTGTTTGGGTTTGGATTTTCTCATGTTTTGGGTTTGCTTGGACTTTGGATTTTGGAGATTTGGGATTTTACCAAATGGGCCCGTCCCTCCCACAAAAATTTCTAATGCGAACCTGTCTATTTCTAATACATTGCCTCGTCGGTGGGGTTAATTCCCCCATAAAAAAACTTAACCTCCGGCAATTCGACTAAATTCCCAGAGGTTAAGCCTATTAATAGTATCCTTACCGGACTGGATCAACCGCCAGTAAAACCCGGATTCTGTACTATATTGGCGTTAGCATCTATCTCGTGCTGAGGAATAGGCATAAGCTCGTCCCTTCCAGGTACAAACTCTACACCCGACAACGATTTAGATCCAGGATGGTCGGTCAGAAACGCTTCGGTCATGGTTCCCCACCGTCGCAGGTCCTGGAACCGGTGTCCTTCCATAAACAACTCCAGGGTCCGCTCCAGTCTTATAGCATCTCTCATGTCACCCTGGCTTAATCCGGCTGTGATGTCTGGCATATTAGCCCTGGCCCTTACCTGATTGATGGCAGCATAGACCGATGCATCAGGCCCCCCCGCTTCATTTTGAGCCTCAGCATACATCAGCAAAACATCGGCATATCTTATGGCCCTCCAGTTTGATGGAGACACCCCGTAGCCCTCCCACCGATCCCTGGTTTCAATGTCGGACCATTTCTTTATTACAACCAAATTAAGCCAACCACCGGTCACCGGATCAAACTGAAATCCCTCATTTCCCAGGGCCGGATCGCCATATTTATTCTCAAAGGTTTGTCCAGCAAAAAGGGTACTATTCGGATGATTCCAGGCAATATTAGCAAATGCCCGCAGGTCAATATTTCCGTCCTTGTCCGGGGTTAACAAATACTCATCCAATACCCATCGATTAATCTCGCCCGCGTTTCCACCCGCAGCAAACCCGGGCAAACCGGCAAATCCGTAGGCACCGCCCTGAACAAATCCAGCTGTTCGTCCATTTCCGCCGGTAAAACCGGAAAGCCAGCCCCCAGCTCCGGCAAGATCGGAATCCTGGGCAGGAAGCTCATAAATGGATTCGTCATTAAATTCAGTGTCCTCCCTGAAATTATCCCGGTAGTTAGCTACCAGGCTATATTGACCGCTATTCATAAGCCCCTGGAAGGTGCTTGCTGCCTGGGACCATTGCTGGGTGTACAAATAAGCCTTCCCCTTCAATGCGGTGGCAGCACCCCGGTCAGCTCTTCCCAAGAATGCCGTGGCGTAGTAACCTTTCGGCTGCAAAAGCCCCTCCGCTTGTTCCAAGTCAGAGATGATCTGGGCATATACATCGGCGGATGGCCTCTGTGAAGGGAACAAGTCCTCGGCGCTGGTGGGATTTGACGTTCTCAAAACGATATTCTCGAACATCATTACCAACTCAAAGTGAGCCCAAGCCCGTATGAAATAACCTTCTCCCGTAATGTTGTCCCTGTCGGTTAGATCCATTTCGATAGTAGGCACATTTTTGATGACCTCATTTGCCTGAGTAATCGCCGCATAGTTAACGTCCCAGGCCCGTTGCTGGACCCAGGTAGAGCTTGAATGGCGAAAAGAGCTGGCAGCGACCCCTGCATAATTAAATGCGTCGGTTCTCCACATTACGAACTGCTTTACACCACCAAAATTATCGTAGGTCGTACCGGCGCCGTGATACAAACCCCCTACTGCCTTTATGGCATCATCCGCGTTTCTCCAAAACGTGTCCCCCGATATAGAATTGGGATTTACCTGATCCAGAACATCAGTGCAGCTAACAATACCAAAAACGGTGATTATTACTGCATATACTGATGATATTAAAACTTTGCGTATCATGATTTATGATTTTTTAGCTTGTTAAATTTAATCTTCCAAATTTTATAATCCAATTTTATATTCCTATCTGCAAACCCAACATTAACATTCTGGGCGTAGGATGCTGCAGCACGTCAATCCCCCGGTTGATCAAATTTTGACCTGCCTCAAAGAAATCTCTCGCGCCTTGTGATCCAACCTCGGGAGAGTAGCCCGAATAGTCGGTAATCGTGAAAAGATTCTGACCGCTAAAATAAACTCTGAGATTCCTCAATCGGATCTTTTCAACCACCGAAGAAGGTAAAGTATACCCCAACTGAGCCAGATTTAACCGGAAAAAGGCACCCGACTCAATAAAGTAATCTGAAGGTTGTCCGTTGTCATTCAGATTGACGCTAAGAACTGGAACCTCGGTATTGGTATTGGAAGGAGTCCAGGCGTTCAAAGCGGCATTAGACCAGCCAAGACCATAAATTTCCTGATAGTATCTGTGTCCCGCATAAAGATCCACCCCTGAAACCCCGTAAAAGAATAAACTCAGATCAAAATTCATATAAGAAGCATTGAAGGGTATCCCATAAGTCAAATCGGGTATTGGACTCCCAATGACCACCCGGTCGTCCGTATCAAGCATTCCATTTCCATCTACATCTACGTACCTTTGGTCACCAGGCCGGGCGTTTGGCTGAGCACTTGCGTCAACCTCTGTCTGGCTTTGGAAAAGGCCATCGGTTCGAAAGCCAAAGAAAGCTCCCAGCGGGTCACCCTCCTGGGTAATGGTGAACTGGTCTGCCCGCGGGGTAATAGCGTCTCCGATGATGGGGTTAACATTTTCTCCCAAACCAGTTACTTCATTAGTCAGGCTAGTGAAAGTAAAGCCAATGTCAAAACGGAAATCACCTTCCGCTTTCCGGTAGGTAGCATCGAATTCGAAACCTTTATTTTCGATATCGGCCGCATTTCTGAATGGCGGAGATGCCGCCACACCACTCGAGCCTGGTACGGGTACCTGCACCAATACATCTTCGGATTTTTTGATGAAATAATCAGCGGTCAACAAAATCCTGCCATCCAAAAAATCCATGTCAAGGCCGATGTCGGTGGTCTTGCTAGTTTCCCAAACCAAATTGTCAAAGACTAATTCTGTGGTCCCAAATCCGGTATTTCTACCACCTTGGCCTGGCCCGAACAGTGCGGGGAGGCCAATATTTAATGTTTGTGAGATTGCATAATCGTCAATGTTTTGGGCTCCAATTTCACCATAACTGGCCCTAAGCTTCACGTTACTGATTGCCGAAACATTGAAAAAATCCTCCTCGCTCACTACCCATCCAACAGAAGCTGATGGGAAAGTTCCCCAGCGCAAGTCTTCCCTAAACCTGGAAGAACCATCCCGTCTTACCGTTGCAGTTAACAAATATTTACTCAGATAACTATAGTTAACGCGGCCCAAAATTGAGACTAATCCACTTTCAGTTTCTAACCCCTCGATCAGCTCCTCGACAGCCCCTGCTGATAGAACCCTGATCTCATTGCTGGGGAAGTCAGATACTCTGGCACGGATACTCCTGGCTTTATCATTTTGCCAGGTATAACCCGCCAATACATTTAGGCGATGGTTACCAAAGATTTTGGAATAACCCAGGGTATGCTCAACCAATAGGCTGGTAAAATTATTCCTGCTTTCTTCCAGATCGGCAGTGACATTTTCAGCACCTGGTCCGGGTCCCATGTAGAAAGTGGGCACATAATTCACACTATGGGAGTGCAGCAAAGCAACTCCCAGATTAAGTTTATATCTTAATCCCTCAATAAATTCATACTCACCGGATATGGTCCCATTGAAAAGATCATTGGTTACATCGTTATCCTGGAGTTGTTCGAGCCCGAATCGATTTGCATATTGATCCCAACCATGGTCCTGGAGGTTGGCAGACACCCATCCTCCTTCAGCCTCCTGCCTTGATCCGGGGTCGGGCGTAAATGGAACGATAGGAGGTTGGATAGTCCCGTTGAAACGAAATGCATCATTTTCGTCTATCCATTCCCGGGTAAAATAAAGGGATTCTGAGAAGGTGAACTTATCCTTTTTGTAGGTGGATGTCAAACCCAGATTAAGCCTTTCATAACCACTTGATTGTACAACACCCAGCTGGTCAAGGAAACCCGCTGAGAAGCGATACACCAAATTTTCATCTCCCCCGGATATTCCAAGATTGGCCTGGTATATACCAGCGTCTCTCAACCACTCATCCTGCCAGTCAACATCCAGGTTCGGGTTAAAATTAGTGTCACAATTCAGGGCCCTGGTTGTACCGTCGAAATCATCGATTGCGTTCGAGACATCGCACCACCCGCGGGCGTTTGCGAGCTTTAAGGTATTTGCTACCTGTTGTACCCCCCCTTTGATGTCAATGTCGACCTTCATCGCACCGGGAGACCCTCGCTTGGTGGTAATGATGATCACTCCGTTAGCCGCTCTGGAACCATAAATAGCGGCAGCGGAAGCATCCTTAAGGACCTCAACCGACTCGATGTCATTTACGTTCACGAATCTCATGGTGTTAAAGAGCATCCCGTCAATGACATACAAGGGAGTGGCATCGGTAAACGAGCCAGGGCCACGAACGACGATTTGCGCCTCTGCACCAGGGCGGCCTCCATCCGATTCAACGTTAACTCCGGCGGCCCTTCCCTGTAATGTGGCGGCGGTGCTGGAAGCCGAAATTCCGGAAATCGCCTCACCCTGGACCTGTGATATTGACCCGGTCAAATCCTTTTTCCGCATACTACCATAACCCACTACCACAACTTCTGCCAGTCGGGTTGCGTCAACAATCAACGGAACATCAATTTCAGACCTGGCACCAATTTCGATTTCCTGGGTTTCAAATCCGATGTAGCTTACGACCAAAACCGGATTTTCAACGTCGGCTGGAAGATCCAATCGGTAAAGACCGTTGATATCGGTAATGGTTCCGGTGGTCGTTCCTTTAACCACCACGTTTACCCCGGCCAAAGGGCCTTCATCAGCAGATGTGATGGTTCCCTGTACGACTTGTTCCTGTGCGTAGGCCCCTATTTGAATAAGGAAAACCGTCAAACTCAACAGTATCTTCACCATTGGGTTAACAAACTTGAAATAGTATTTGTTTCTCATTGCTGATAAATTATGTAAGACATAAGACTATTAGTCAAAAATAAACTTAAGGAAAATAATAATCAGGGTCAAGGCTCTGCCACAAAAATTTCTAGTTGAAATTCCCAATTGCTAGCTGTGAATATGTTAAGGTGAATCCTTAAGAAATCCCAAACCGCACCCTGAAGTATATGAAGTATAACTTCAGGGCCAAAACAAAACTCCAAACAGGGCTGTCTGCTAGGTAACATTTTGCGGTCTGAAACAATTAACAGCAAATGACGAAATTTGATCTGGAAGAAAGTACTGTCCGATTTGCCCAGGATGTCCCGTAGAATTTCAAGGAACTTTTGGACTCCCCTGTGTCCATACGCATTAACCCCCTTGAATTCCCCCTTGGCAAGGGGGAAACTTTTTAACGTGTTTTTGAGATCTTTTTGATGATCAAATCGTCACGGCTCGGACCATCTGCGCGCACGTAAGTCGCGGTTACGGAACCTGGCTATACTTCTCCTCGAAGACCTTTCGGCATACCCGCAATTCTTCCTCGCTAAGCCCGATGTAAGGCGGCAAGATACGGTTGGGGAACATGGGGTCCCGCAGCCAGATGAAGGTCTTGTCGTAACAGCCGTCGATCATCTCGCGCTGGCAATGGGCGAACAGGTCCTGGGTGCACTCCCACAGAAGCCGGGTGATCCGAAACAATTCCGGAAGGTCGTGATCGACGCCGGCTTCGAAAAACTGCCAGCTGGTTTTTGGAAACAGATAGCCGTAACCACACAATAGGGAGCACTCGCCGAGGGTACAGCCCATCGCGAAGTTGCCTTCGAGAAAGAAGTGTTGAAGCTGGGGTGCGTTGCGCATCAGGTCGGCGGTGCGGGCGTAGTCGGTCGAACTGTTCTTGGTCGCCACAAGGTTAGGTACCTGTTGGCAGATTCGGTCATACTCCGCTCCCCGAATGATGCGCTTGGCCCGGAGCAGGTTGTAGTGAAGGAACTGACAATCAGGGAGCCGGCCGCACACGGTCTTGAAAAACAGCATGGCTTCGATCTCGTTGAGCGCGCCCCAACTTGGAAGGGAGATCTGGAACATGCGGATTCCCAGGTCATAAGCGGTCTGAATCCGTTGGATGATGTGCTCCATCGAAAGCCCGATCACACCAATCTGAGGTTCCAGGTCCTCGCGGACCGTCAGGGATGCGAAGACATCGACCACCTGCTCGAAGCGTTTATCAGTCAGGGCGTAGCCTTCGCCGGCAGTGCCCATAAGGTATATTCGGGTGTAACCGGCGTCGATCGACTTCTGGATATGCCTCTCGAACACTGGTACATCCAGTCCGAAATCCTGCGTCCAGGGCAGCATGCAGGCGGCAAGGTTGGCCTGCGGGTAACGTTTGGGGTTGGGTGATTGGTTCATGTTCGCCTCTTCTTGGTTAAAACAATCAATTAATTGTCCAACCTAATGAAAAATTGCATTATGTCTGATTTAATAATATTATGAATAATTCGCCCGGAAAAGGGACTCCCGGAAGGAAAAATTCCTCAAATCCATTGGTATTCACGCATTGCGATATGATGATTCTGGTGTAAAAGCAGAAAATGGATCTGTTCTGAATCATTTAATCGATTGGATCGAATGCAGACAACCCCCATTAAGATGTGAGTGTGAGTGTTTCGGGGGACTTTAATGAAATTGGTTTACCAAAAAGCCCCGTTAAGGTGCATTTCCTCTTTGTAGAGATCTTTTGTTGATGACTAGAATATTCATTACCAGAAGTCCTTTTTATCGGTTAATTTCAACGAAAACCGTGACAACTAGAGTCACAATTTGTCAAATGCTAATACATCACCGATTTTAAGGGGTGGATTTCTAAACGATTCACATACATCGATAAGCCGGGAAATCAGATTGATGCACTATGGTGGGGAGAATTTGTAAAAGAAACAAGGAAACGCACCTTCGGAATTCTTGTCGAGGTTTTTAATCTGGATGGGAAGCAAGATATTTATTTTTGGTCACAATTTTAGTAGTGCCGTACTTGATTTTGGGTTGTATGATGCAAGCTATGGGTTTTTAATGAAGGGCAATGGGCAGGGGATTTTATGTTCTTGCTCATCATGAATGGAAAGTAGAAACTAATGAAGATTTCACCGGTTTAAAAGGAGGAATTTAAAAATGCAAACTAATACTCTTATTTATGGTCTGACCCTCTGCTTGGCGACGGGGTGTGAAACCCGCAATACCGAGTATAAGAACCTGGTGAATGATCCTGAATTCGTTCACAGGACAGTCAAGAAATTGAGTGACGTAATCGTGTATGACATCTTCAGCCCCCCAGTGGCAAGTAGGGTTTATGTTTACCCCAGTATTGCAGGATATGAGGTACTAATTAATGATTATCCCGAGCAGGTTTCCCTGGCTGGGCAGGTACATGGCTTGAGGGAACCTCCAAAACCTAAAGCCGGGATGGAGTACTGCCTTCCTTTAGCTAGTGTACATGCTTTTGTTACCGTGGGTAAGGCGCTTGTTTTCTCCGAAGAAAAAATTGAAGCCTTTGAGAATGAGATTTACCAGGAATTCAGGGCAACCGGTATGCCCAGTGATGTTTATGATAGATCTTTGGAGTATGGATCTAGCGTCGCCACGCATATATTGGACTGGGCCAGCAAGGACAACTACAGCCAAACTCGTACTTTCCCCAAGTTTGATGTGACAGATCAGCAGGATCGTTGGCTGCCCACTCCTCCGGACTATATGGATCCCATCGAACCTCATTGGAATGAGATCCGCACTTTTGTAATTGACTCTGCTCAGCAGTTTGTCCCACCCAGACCCACTGAATACGATATGAACGAGGCAAGTCTATTCTATAAAGAAGTGTTGGAGGTATATGAAGTTGGGGTTAACCTCGACACGGAACAAAAAGAGATAGCCAATTTCTGGGATTGCAACCCGTACGTGTCCCATCACCTTGGTCATGTGATGTTTGCGACCAAGAAAATAACTCCTGGAGGGCACTGGATGGGTATAACCGCTATTACCGGGAGAACGGCTAACTCAAACATAATGCAAACAATGGAAGCTTACGCTTTGGTATCTATTGCCTTGGCGGATGGTTTCATGAGCGCCTGGGACGAAAAATACCGCAGCAATCTGGTGCGACCAGAAACGGTTATCAACCGTCATATAGATGAGGAGTGGGTGCCAATATTACAGACTCCACCATTTCCAGAATATACCAGTGCACATAGCGTTATTTCAAGGGCTGCGGCAATAACCTTGACATCACTATATGGTGAGAGTTTTTCCTTCAGAGATACAACAGAAAACGAATTTGGATTACCAACTCGAACCTTCGATTCCTTCATGGAAGCGTCTGAGGAAGCAGCAATCAGCAGGCTTTATGGCGGCATCCATTACATGCCGGCCATCGTAAATGGGGTTGAACAGGGCGGCAAGGTGGGGCGTTTCATAGTAGAAAACTTAAAGACAAGAAAATCATCTTGAAGTAGTGAGATTTCCATAAATCATAGATAACCCGTTGGTTATGGAAGCAGCCTACACAATATAGTGTTGGAAAAACTGGAACTCCAGCTAGATTACGATTGAAAGCCTAATCCCACCCGGAAAACCCCATTCTCAAGATAAATAGGGAACTGTTGCCTTTTTGATTATAGTTAATGACATTGAAATTAGATTCTGTTCTATATATAGCTTTATTAAATGTTCATGATATCTTCCCCCTCCCTATAGCGAAGCGTTTCGAGCCGGAGAATTCAACCAATATCCACTTTCTTTGGCTTCCTTGGGGCAAATCGTAATCCTCATTAAAAATCTTTTTCCCCGAGCGATTCATTTGCTTCAATGCAGTTAGCTCCTACGGAGCCCGAAGACCTGATTAACTGCTGGGAATCTTCCAAATTATTGGAGGTCATTGGTAGATTCCCAATAAAATATCGGGTTCGTAGAGCAAATCGGTGGGTTCTTTCCGCCAAGTCGAATTTCCTGGTTTTGTCAGTTTGCAAGGATCACATCAGTCCTTCAGTTTATTGCAATTCAATCGCAAGTGTTACCCTCATTCAGTCCACCAATTTTAATTTTGCGTTTTGAATTTATTTAGCATTTTAATTTTTGAATTTTGAGCTTGGATTCATTTTCCGAATAGGAGACCGACCAAACTATTACCTTAAGCAAACAGTTAGAACATGTCTAAAATTCTCCCATATCAAATAATGCACCATGCAAATTACCGATGTTAAAACAACCTTATTGACCGGCCCGTGGACAAACGATCCGTCCCTAAAGGACGTCAGAAAAGTCAAAAGTGCAGCCTTTATAGAAATTTTTACCGATAAAAATCTGGTTGGGGTAGGGGAAACCTACGCCGGCTATTTCATCCCAGAAGTCGTACCGGAAATTGTGAATTTTTTCAAACCGATACTCATCGGCAGAGATGTTTCCAATATTTCCAAGTTGTGGCACGATATGTATTATTGTGGCAATTTCTGGTGCAGGGTCGGACTGGGAACTCAGGTTTTAACCGGTATTGAAGCGGCACTGTGGGATCTCAAGGGTAAACTGAACCAGGCGCCGGTGTACGAGTTGTTGGGGGGACGCAGACATGATAAACTGCTGGCCTATGCCTCGGGAGCGGCGAGCTCCTATCCAAAGGCGGAATTCGCAAAGAAGATTGAACATTATTTATCGATCGGTTTTAAGGCTTTCAAGACCGGCGCGGGTTGTTTCGAAAAGGGTAAAGGCTGGTACATCCCCACAAATCCTATGGAGGCTGCGGAATTTGAAGGGGATAAGATGGAATTCATAACTCAGAAGTTTGGGAAAGATGTGATTATTTTGATGGACGGGCATATGAGCAACAGCCCGGCCGGTACATGGGAATTGCCTGCCGCCCAGGCAGTATTGAAGGCCATTGAGCCTTACAATTTGTTTTTCTTTGAGGAGCCTCTGCCCTATACCAATGTTAAAGGGTATGTTGAGCTTCGCAGAAAAACTACTATTCCAATAGCCGGAGGAGAAAGTCTCACCGCAAGTTGCGAATGGGAAAGCTTTGTTGAAAAGGATGCGTTTGACATCGGTCAGCCGGATGCCGCCATGGTAGGCGGAATGCAGGAATTTATGAAAATCGCTGCTATGTTTGAAAGCAGGAACCACAAAATCGCCACCCACAGTTGGGGTTCCGGCGGGTCGCTCATGCAGAATATACACTGCGGCTTTGCCTGTGCCAATACGGTGATACTTGAGATTGCTCCAAGCCCTTCGGGCCTGCACACGGAGATAGCAGGTGATGCATTCAGCATGGAAGACGGGATGGTGCTGCCGCCGGAAGTCCCGGGTCTCGGACTTGTTCTGACCGATGAAATTAAGAACAAATACCCTTTTGTGCCCGGTACGGGTGAGTTCAACAGTGTGCCAGGTAAAATATTGAGCACTTAATGGTGCGAAAACTCATGAAAAACATACTCATAGATGTAAAAATCCATGAAAAGAAATTCGCCGAGCTAAAGAAGATTTCCGGAATAACTGCTGCAGTGGTTGAACCTTCAGACATATCACGTTCCCTGCCTGTGGAATTGATACGGGATAAACACATACTTTTCTGCAGCACCCCGCCTCAGAACGTTTCCGATATGAGGGAGCTCAAGTTTATACAGATAAGGTCTACAGGTTATACCCAGCTTTTTAATCTGGGACTTGTGGAAAGAAAAATCAGGGCATGTAATGCGAGAGGAGCCTCTGATGTGCCCATCGCTGAGTGGTGTATGGCTATGGTCATTAATCTCGGACGCGATTTACGTGGCATGATACGTAACCAGGAGAAAGGTGAATGGGACCAATCGGCCAAGTTTCAGACCGAGCTCCGTGGAAAAAGAGTGGGTTTCTGGGGATACGGAGGCATGGCAAGGGAAACAGCGCGGTTGGCTAAGGCAATGGGTCTTTCTGTCAGTGTGTTGGCACGCCACGGGATATCCAAACGCTATGATGTGTACATAGTTCCCGGTACAAGCGACGTCGAAGGAGTGTTGCCAGACAAGGTTTTTACTGAAGGTCAGGAAAGGCAGTTTCTTTCCGATCTGGATTTTCTTATCCTGACAATGCCCTTGACCAACAGTACTGAGGGAATTGTTTCTGAAGAAGAACTGCGTATTTTACCCGATCACGCTTATGTTTTGAATCCCGCACGGGGACGTCTGGTTAAAGAAGAGGCTTTACTGAAAGCCTTGCCTCAGGGCTGGATAGCAGGCGCTGCTTTAGATACCCATCATCATTACCCTATGCCACCGGATCATCCTTTTTGGCGTTTCCCTAATGTCATAATGACTCCTCATATATCCGGTGCGGAGTTAAGCCCTCACTTTGACGAGCGTGTTTGGGATATATTTTGTCAGAATGTCAAACGACATCTTGCCGGCCAAAAACTATTGAATGAACTAACAGAAGAGCAATTGAAAGGTCATTAAATAATTAAAGGGTTTAATTACTTCAGGAACTTGTCCGGCGGAGCGGAATTAAAACTGCTGGCGGCACTGGCATTGAAACTGTAGGTTCCCCAACCACACCGTTTTGTGGAAACGCCAAATAGCCAAATCCGGCCTGGAATACGTATATTTGGTGTATGAACTCAAGCACCATTGATATTAGTAAAGAGATTCTGGGTGGCACCCCAGTTTTCAAGGGTACCCGGGCTCCAATTCAAACCTTATTTGATTGGCTTGAAAGCGAAACTCTCGAGGAATATCTAGAGAATTTTCCGACCGTCAAGAAGGATCAGGCACTGGAAGTTCTACGCCTCGCCGAAAAGCTGGTCACTGACGAAAGAATCTTGAATAAAAATCCTTCTTGACGAAAACATCCCTAGAAAACTCAAATTCAATTTCGACGCCAAGCTCATTAAACTATTCACCACTCAGGAAATGGGTTGGGATGGCAAGAAGAATGACCAACTTTTGGCCCTTATGCAGGAAAATGGATTTGAGGCGTTCATAACCATTGATCAGAATTTGCAGCACGAACAGGGCCTGTCGAAATTGAATTTGACCATATTTGTACTTATCCCCAGGACAATAGAATCTCCTCATTGGAACCCCTAATTCCGCAAATCAAAACACACCTTCTGCAACGGCCAGTAAACAAGGGGCTCGTTGAAATCAGCTCGTAAGCTATTTGGCGCCTCCACATAACATGCGCCCTAAACTCCACCCTGAAGTATATATGGTAACAGATCGTTGATACTCATCCCCATCTTACATAACTTCAGGGCTACGTTCGGCCGCTGACCGTTAATATGAAAAGGAGATATCACGGGTGAGAAATCCGGTGTTAGGCTTTTAAACCTCAATTTCAGTATTCTGATCCTTTTTGTCCGGGATACCAATCGGTACCCGCCAGTGGAATTTTAGCCATGGCCGCTGCATCGACCGATAATGCTGTTAGATCCTCTCTCTCGAGGTGATGCACGTCGCTTTTTCCGCAGGCACGGGCTAAAGTTTGCACCTCCAAAGTCAATGTCTTGAGATAGTTGCGCACTCTTGAGGCGGAAAGGTCGACATGGAGTTTCTTGGATATTTCTGGATCTTGAGTTGTTATGCCTGCTGGACATAAACCTGTGTGGCAGTGATGACAATAACCGGCCTTAGTCCCAAGGGACTCATAATCTTCTTTCCATTCGGGCATATCCCAGTTGCAGCCAATGGCAATGAGCATGGCTTGGCCGATGGATACGGCATCGGCTCCCATGGCCAGGGCTTTGGCTACATCGGCACCCGTGCGGATGCCACCTGAAATAATTAGTTGCACTTTCCGATGCAAACCCAAATCTTCCAATGCTTCCACGGCCATCCGTACCGCGGCGAGGGTAGGAATACCGGTATGTTCGATAAAACAATCCTGGGTGGCACCTGTGCCTCCTTGCATTCCGTCCACAACCACTACGTCCGCACCTGCGTGGCAACACAATTTGACATCGTTATAAACTCGGGTGGCTCCGACTTTCACATATATAGGAATCTTGCCTTCAGTGAGTTCGCGTAACTCTTCAATTTTAATGACAAGATCGTCAGGGCCGGTCCAGTCCGGGTGCCGGCAAGCGGAACGTTGGTCGATTCCCTCGGGGAGGGTGCGCATTTCAGCCACACGGGGGTCGATTTTTTGACCCAATAACAACCCGCCACCTCCGGGCTTTGAGCCCTGACCCACCACAACCTCAATGGCATCGGCCTTCCGAGCATCGTCGGGATTAAAGCCATAGCGTGAAGGTAGGCACTGATATACAAGTGTCTTCGAAGACTTTCGTTCCTCGCGTGTCATACCACCATCACCCGTGGTGGTGGAGGTGCCCATCAAACTGGCCCCTTGTCCCAGGGCGTCTTTGGCTTGAGCGCTTAAGGCACCGAAACTCATTCCAGCAATGGTAATGGGAATGTCGAGTTTAATGGGTTTTTTGGCGTAACGCGTTCCCAGCAAGGTTTCGGTGGTGCACTTTTCCCGGTATCCTTCCAGGGGATAGCGACTCATGGATGCGGTTAAAAAGCTAAGATCGTCGAAGGAGGGCAATTTACGCTTAGCCCCCATTCCCCGGATGTCGTAGCGTCCGCGGGTAGCAGCGTTGCGGATCCAGGCCACGATTTCAGGCGTATAGCTATGGTTGAGTTCCTCAACGACGGGTTTTTTTTTATCCGGGTTTTCAGACATAGCGCTTAGTAACTTTGGTTCTTGTCGGTGTCAAAGTTGTAAAGGGATTTGGCAGAGGCAATACGCTTGAAGTCTGCAGATTTGGCATGGGTGAACCCCGCTTCGCGTAGTAATGCTTCTATTTTCTGAAGATCCTCATCTTTCATTTCCTCTTCCCGGGCATCGGCACCCAAACTTTTATAGTTACCTTTAAGGTAGATCACCGCTTCGTAAAGGGAGTCACCAAGTGCTTCACCCGCATCGCCACAGATGAGAAAGGTCCCCGCCTGTGCCATGAAGCCACACATGTTTCCAACACTACCGCCGACTAAGATAGTGGCGCCTTTAAGGGAAATTCCACATCTCAGCGCGGCATCCTTTTCCAGTATGAGCGTACCACCGTGTGCAGAGGCTCCAGCCGCTGATGAGGCGTGACCCTTTACTCGAATGCTGCCGGATATCATATTCTCACCAACGCCCTGGCCAGCGTTACCTTCGATAAGGATATTCGCGTTTTTGTTCATGCCCCCGTAGTAATATCCACTATGCCCCTCTACCGTTACACTGATTTTATTGGCGAGTCCCACGGCGAAGTTGTGTCTGCCGGCAGGGTGTTGCAGGCGAACTTCTTCACCCTCTGGTAGGGTGGAGAGTTGCTGATTGATCTCTCGGGTGCTCAATTGACGGCAATCTATCGCGACCATGTGTAGATCTTCTCGGGCTCGGGTTCAAAAATATTCGCTTGGTCCACACCGGGCAGATGTGCCAAAGCGCGAAATTCGGAGGCGCAGGCTACATAGCTGTCGGTTTCGGCTACTACCATGGGCTTACATGCAAAGGAATCGCGTATGACGGCGAATTGGCCCCTAAGACCAATGGCGAGAGTAAAAAAACCGGAAAAATCAGTTAACATTTCCTGCAGGGCTTGCTTAAGGTTATGACCTTTCTCCAGGCGCCATTGCACATAGCGGGCGGCCACTTCAGTGTCGTTCCAGCTATCACAAAGGATGCCATCGCGAGCGACGACTCGACGTATACTATTATGATTGGCATAGGAACCGTTGTGGACGATGCATAAATCGCTACCTGAAGTGTAGGGGTGGGAACCCTCCACGTTCACCGCGGATTCCGTCGCCATGCGAGTATGACCAATCATACAACTGGCTTTGATGTCACGAATACGGTAGCGCTCAGCGATATCGGAAGGAGATCCCACGTCTTTGTAAATTTCCATTTCAGAACCACGCCCCATGACCTTTACGGTGGGGTAATGTTGAGCTAACCATTGTTGTAGCTCGCTGATGCCCACTGGTGAAATAAGGACCCCACATTTTGCCACCTGCTTGAAGCTTTTGGACTGTATGTCTCCTACGATTGCATTTTCAAATTTTTGCCAATCAAAAGCTTCATCAGATTCATAAAGGGAATATTTATACTCTGTTTCTGCGGCACCGTCCCTATATAGGGCAATCCCCGCCGAATCCGGTCCGCGTTCCGCCATAGCCACCAGCATAGGCTCGAAGAGTTCGCCCAGTTGGGACTCGAAAGAACTATCCTTAGTGAATAAACCTATAATGCCACACATTGCATTAGTAAAACTCCAGGTAACGGTCCACTTCCCAGTCGGATACATGGCGATGGTAATCGATCCACTCGTCCGTTTTAAGCTTAATGAACTCTTTCGCTAGATTAGCGCCGATGGCGTTTTGGATGACGTCGTCTTTCTTTAGGCAATCCAAGGCTTCGTTCAAGCTTTGGGGCAAATCCGTGATCCCTAATTCGCGGCGTTCCTGTGCTGTGGTTTCATAGAGGTTGAGATTAACCGGATCGCCGGGGTCCATGTCGTTGCGGATACCATCCAGACCCGCTTCAATTAGGGCCGCCGTTGCCAGGTAAGGGTTAGCCGAGCTGTCAAAACTGCGTAACTCCAGATGGCCGTAGGGTACTCGAATAGTTGCGGTTCGATTATTATCGCCGTAACAAACATGAGCTGGAGCCCAGGTAGCACCGGAATCGGACCCTCCCACTACTAAGCGCTTGTAAGAGTTGACCGAAGGGCAGGAGATTGCGGTGAGTGCAGCACTGTGCTTGATCATGCCCCCTATAAACTGGTAGGCAATTTTAGAAAGGCCGAGGCCATTTTTATCGCTATCGTCATGAAAGGCGTTTTCAACACTTTTGTTGCTGAGGGAAAAATGAACGTGCATACCATTGCCGGTTTTGTTTGAAAACGGCTTAGGCATAAAACTGGCAATGTACCCGTGTTGCTTGGCAATGGAACTGGCCGCCATCTTAAAGAGGATGTATTGATCGGCTGTCTTAAGGGCATCGGCATGGTTGAAATTGATTTCATACTGACCATTGGCGTCTTCGTGGTCAATTTGATAGACATCCATTCCACAGGCCCTGATTGAAGTCACTATTTGATCGATTATCTCACGAGTGCCATCCAACCCTTTGTAGTCATAACAGGGTTTGTCGAGGTTGTCTTCATCTAGAGCTGGAGAAATTCTACCTTGATCATCTTTTTTGACCAGAAAGAATTCCGGTTCTAAACCTGTCTGCATTTGGTAGCCGGTTTCATCTTCTAATCTTTTTATTGCACGCTTTAGTACCACTCTTGAATCGTATTCATAGGGTTCACCGTTGACGTGACCGTCACAGACGATGCGTGCGAAACCCGGCATCCAATCGGTTTTGACCAGGGTATCCAAATCTCCCCTGCCCATTAAGTCCGGCCCGTGTGGTCCCATGCCAAAGCCCCAGACCGCAAACCCGGCAAATCCGGCGCCTTCATCTAAAATCATTTCCAAATGTTCGGACGGAACGGCTTTAGCTTTTGCTGTTCCATGGATATCGACAAATTGAGCCAGGATATATTTTATTTGTTGGCTTTGAAGGAATTTTTTGGCTTCTTGGATGTCCACGACGAGGTTTTATTTAGAGAAAAATATCACTTGAATTTAAGATAGATTTCTTGGCTATTTATAAATTTTTTTTTGTATTATGTTATACATTTTCTAGATTTTTACAGTAGCAACATTTTGGTCTCGAAATTCCGGATAATCAAATATCTGAAATCCGGAAGGCATCAAAACCAAAATATGCACGATTCTGTGGCTAATGCCGGTACTGGCATTAGAGTTTAGGTTCAGCACTTATGCACAGCAGCAGCCTTCGAGGAACCGACTTCCAGATCGCATGGCGTGGTAAGACGGTTCCGCATTCTGAATTTTTTTCGTCGGTTCATATTACCGACCGTGTCGGCGTTGTTACTCCCCGTCGGTTCGAGGGTCTGGGGGCCATAACCTTGGTCATGTCGTACGCAACGGCATTTTATGATCGCTACCGTGAGCGTGGATCGGAGTTTTTCGCCTATCCGGATTTCTTTACGTTTCAGTATCAATCCCCTTGTGCCAACTATTGTATGTGCGATATCTGGCCGGATCACAAAAACGTCTACGTTTCACAGGATACACAGAAAACCGTGCAGGCCATCACCGAGCGGGGTGCGACCGTGCTGCTGGTTCCGGACTACAATGGAGCTGAGGCGACCATCGAACCGGTTGAACTGGAAAGTGCAAGACGCACTGTCAAACACTGCTTCGCCTACTCCGAAACCGGTACCACCGCATCATCCGATCTAGCCATTGAGTGTAAGAGTCAGCCGCTCGGCGACTGGGCACTGGCCGTTCTTGACTCTCTGCCTGACGACGAGACATCGCAAACGCTACGCGGGCAATGGCAGGAGCGGGTAGCCAGCGGCCGGTTGAGTCAATCATTCCGCGAGCTGGACCTGAGCGAAGCCTTGACGAGGATTTGAAGGAACACTGATCACTGATTAAGGCCTGGCTCCGCACGCTGTCGCCGAAGCTTCAGCGCAGGCGCCCGAAGCGGCTACGCCAAGGCGAGAACACTGAATACTGAATTGACAGGGCTTCGTTGACAAGAAACTGAAGATCCCTGATTAGTGTTGACCACTTTTGGTTAATAATTCATCATTAAATATGGACAATGAAGGTCTTCGGTTAATTGGCAACAAGGACCAGTCCTTTTCAAAATCCATGGGTGAAACATCGTTTAAGTTTTCATGGGTTCTTTTTTGATTATAATGGTCAACCGCTCTTTTGACATACCTTTTCAGTTGATAGAAATTGGTCGGCTTCCAGTAATGCAAATATTCTTCTTTCAAGGTCCTGTGAAAGCGCTCTGCATACGCATTATCCTGAGCGGTTAGCCCCATGCTGATATCACATCGGTTGGATTTTAGTAGGTCTACATATTCTTCGTAGATGTATTGACCTCCTCTGTCGGAATGATGGATCCGGGGAGGGGGATGATCTTTCAAGGCAATGAGCAATGCCTTTACGTTCGCTGTAGCCCGCATATGATCCGATACCTGGTAGCCTACTATTTTTCGGGTATAGACATCCAGAATAAAGACCCCGTAATAAAACCGGTTTCCCACTTCTATGAAGGTGATGTCTGATTGCCAGACCGTTAAAGGAGACGTTAGTTCAAATCCTTTGATCAGGTTTGGATAATAAAGCTTCGAAGCCCGGGTAGTTCGTTTATAGTTCTTGGCTCTTCTCAAACGGTAACCAAGACTCATTAAAAGGTCTACAAAGCGATCTCTGCCGATAAATCCGGGTTTTAAGGTCCGGTACATTTTTTCCACCCCACAACCAGGATGTTCCTGGCGTATCCCATCAGCTTCCAGGACCAGCTGTTCTACCTTTTGATCAAAGACAGCTTGCCTGGTTGCATACTGATGTATTGCCTGTTTGCTGATTCCTATGGCACGATAGAGCTGATTCATCGAGAAATTTACTTTCCTTTGGTTTTTCCGGAACCAGTTGATTGTGGGGTGTCGAAGTTTTTTTTCAGATCGATATCCAATTCCTCCTTGGCCAGATCGATCATCTTTTCGTAATAATCAATCTTGATCTGTTTTTGACCTACCACACGTTCCAACTCCTTAATCCGTTTTTCTAAATCGTTAACCTTTGATGTAGTGCTTTTTTTCATCTCCAGAATTCGATAGCCTCTCTCGTTAAAGGTAGAGAATTTGTAGATCCAACGGTAAATGTTCGCGTTGTTGATCCCATGAAGTTTCTCCAGTTGAGGGACACTGTACTTTCCACTTTCAAATTCCGTAACAATGGCCCGCTTCAATTCATCACTGAATACTCGCTTCTTTCGAATGGCTTTTTGGGTTGCTTTCATATAAGTCGATCGTTTAAAAAGTGGTCAACCTATATCAGGGACGTACAAACTTCAACATTCCCTGATCGATGTTCAATGTTCAATATTCTCTTGAGGATCCCGGGGCCGAATGGTGAAAATGGTTAAACCATCGAGTTTAGAACCTTTGCCACCAGATATGAGGAGGCTGGCCAGGTATCCCACCAGAACACAAACAACTATACCAATGAAAGCAAACAAAAGAAAGTGAACCTGAGTATGTTGCCGAACCAGATACATAACAACGGCACTGGCAATCAATCCAACCAAAGCTCCCCGGCCATGGGATCTTCGGGTAAAAATACCCAACATAAAAATACCGCCCAGGCCTCCGCTAATCAACCCGCCAACGATAAAGATCATATCTTGGGCTGACTGCATTTGGTAAGTAGCGAACGCGACGGCGCCTCCTATTCCTGCTACCCCAGCTAATACTGTAGTCCAACGAGCCACATTCAGCCTCTGAATGTCAGAAGTTCCGGTCTTGAACCGTTTATAAAAATCAGTCACGACGGTCGTTGAGATACTGTTCATGCTGCTATCCAGCGAAGACATGGCGGCGGCGAACAATGCGGCTATAACCAAACCGGAGATGCCTATCGGTAGTTGTTGAACAATGAACATCGGAAGGATGGCATCGGTCTGCAATTCCGGCTGCAATAGTTGGGGATGGTTTTGATAAAATAAAAATAAGCCAGTACCCAGGCCAAAAAAGATAACGGCGGTTGATACGGACATCAGTGCGTTGATCCATAGTGACTTGGCCGCCTGCTTTTCAGTCCGTGTAGTAAGGTAACGCTGAATCACGGTTTGATCCGAGGTGTACGAGACCAGACTGGCTGCCATGCCACCGAAAAGTACCACCCACACCGCCGTGATAGTATAATCCCCACTCCAATTCAGCATGTCGAATTTACCCTGGTTCCAGGCTATCCTCGTTAAATCACCTACTCCCCCTTCTAGGTGTAAAACGATCAGAATAAGACTTATAAACGCCCCTCCCAACAACACTACAACCTGAATTACGTCAGTCCAGATTACAGCCTCTATTCCTCCCAGCACTGTGTAGAGCGTACTCAGGATCCCCATAGTCAAAATGGACAGATACATATCAATCCCCGTAACCGTAGAAAGAGCAACCGATGGCAAATACAGTACAATTGCCATCCGGGCCAGCTGAAACAACACAAAATTAAAACTTCCAATCAGGCGGATAAGTAGGTTGAACCTCAATTCCAGATACTCATAAGCAGTGGTGATGTCTAATCGCCGAAAAAACGGCAAATAAAAATAAATCACTAACGGAGCAATCAGTGCAATACCAATTGTTGACAGATAATAGGTCCAATCAGTGGCATAGACCTTGGCTGGTAAAGCCATGAAAGAGATGGCACTGAGTTGAGTGCCAAAAATACTCAATCCTACAGCCCACCAGGGCACCCTCTTTCCTCCCAGGAAAAACTCATGAGTAGTTTTTTCCCGTTTTGAAAAGTAGAAGCCCATCAGGACTAGCAATAAAAAGTAGAGCCCAACCACCGAGTAGTTGATTAGCCCGAAAGAAGCTATATCACGCTTGAGTCGAACCAGCCACACTTTGGGGGAGCGATGTGAGGTGCGATCTTCTCCTGAGACAATTACTATACCTCCTTGCCATTCCAATGCCCGGGAGGTCACGACACCGGTTCCACCAGGCATTTCTCCCACTGTGGTCCAGGTATCGGTGATGGTATGATAGGCCCGGATGGTGGGGGGCAGGACCGGATTATTATCTTTCAACTCCCAGAACTGATCGTCCGGCTGGCAATCGGTGCCGCTGAAAACCAGGATATGGGTGGGACCAAAAGGAATTACCACTCCTGCGGCTGCGGCCTGGTCCATATCGGCAAGCTTTTGCCATTCCTTTTCCAAAGGATCATAGCGGTAGCCTTTAGATTTACCCAGTATAAATATTTCAAGAACATTATTGGTATTATAGTTATCCACCAGAGGGGGGTCCGGGGGGAGATTTAATAACTTGTGGATAAGTGTTGAGAATACAAAGCTAGGTTTGAAAAAAGAAGGAACGGGGTGAACTTTATAGCGGTCTAGGTAAGACCTATCGTCGGTTATAGTCCCCGTTCCTTCAACAAGTTGCCTTAAGAACCAATTAGAATTTTAGACTGTAGGGTCTTATTAAAGGTCTTAGTTTGGCAACTCAATTTTTAAAAAATCCAAAAGTATCTAAAAGTATTTAAAAGCATGAAATTTCACAACGCAATCGGCATTGATGTATCTAAAGGAACTTTTGATGCCCATGATTATTTAAGCCAGGCCAAATGTGAGTTTGCTAACAATCGAACCGGCTTTAATCAATTGCTCCAGTGGGCGAAAAGATTAAATGGAAAAGACTTAATTAACGTGAGTTCGACAATAAGGAATGATTAAAGAGCGAGAAAGAGTTGACCGGTGTCCTGGTAGTTCAATTTGATTGAGGGCTTTTTTTCGCAAAAGTTGTAAGCGATTAAAGCCGAGAAAAGGTTGGTAAGGAAATTAGTTGGGCTCCTGTGCCTGGAGTGTTCAATCTGGAAGATGTTTTTAAGTTGATCAATGATAGTCTCACAAATAGCCCTTTTACGGAGCATTATAGCATCCATGATGGGGGTTAAGGATGAGGACTTCATATTGCGTTTGAGTTTGGTTATCAGATGGACTCCGCGGAAGAACAGATTTTTAAAAAGTTCCTTACTGATGTAGCCTTTATCACCAAAGAGCTTTCCGAATAATTTCTTAATAAACCGTTCAATTTTAAGAGGCTTTCTGTCATCCACATTGCCCGGTGTGAGCATAAAATCGATGATTTCACCCGTATCAGCAGTGATAAGATGGAGCTTAAACCCGTAGAACCATCCGATGGAACAATAGCCTCTTTTAGCTAACCCTTCAAATACTTTATGGTTATGGATCCGTCTGTTATGACAGACCCTTAACGGAGTGCTGTCTATAAAACTTATACCTGTACACTGTCCAGTCCCTTGTGTTTTCAGATAAATAGCCATTGGCAGAAGACTTCCACTACAAAGTTCTACCATTCGGTTATAGCTTACCACATCAGGAAAGAAGGAGCGCAAGTGGCCACAAACGTATGTGTTGTAAAAGGTCTTGAAATTTCGATATCCTGAGATCTGGAACAAGACCTGTATAGTCATTACTTCGGATAAAGAAAGCTTACCAGGTTTGTTGCGCTTTTTACTTCCCAGCAATCTTTTTTCCAATTTTGGGACAAAATCCAGACAAAAATCGTCAATGGAACAAAAAATTTCAGTAATTTTAGTAGCAGTTAACATAGGTAGAAATATTAGTTATTTTGTTGATTGTCAATGACTTAATATACTAATTTTCTGCCTTTTTTCTATCAATAAACTACTCTATTTTATATCGAATTTATATCGAACTCACGTTAATTAAAGTCATCATCTGCTTTGAGCATACCGGGTTGTATTCTCTGCCACTGGCTGTTTTTTTGACTGAACGCCAGATATTGTTCTGCATGGTGCCGGGTTTAGAGATCAAGCGATCGTTAGGGATCACCCGGGGGAAAAGTGATGTAATTGCTGCGGGGGTGATTGCCGAGTACGCCTATTTGCGTCGCCACAGAATCAAGCTTTATCAGTTGCCTTCTAAGGCGATCTTAAATCTCAAAAGTTTGTTATCCTTTAGAGAGCGGATGGTCAAACAAAGGGCTGGATGCAAGGCATCTTTGCAGGAAATGAAAGCCTTTGTGAAGGTGGTTGATAATCCGATGCTATTCCGTGCCCAGGAGCAGCTGATCAGCCATTTGGACCGGCAGATCAAAAGGGTAGAAAAAGAGATCCAGCGGATCATTTCCGAGGATGGCGAGTTAAAAAGAATCTTTAACCTGGTCAGCTCGGTAAAAGGCGTGGGATTAATTTTGGGATCCAGTTTTTTGGTCTATACCAATTGCTTCACCGCCTTTGAAACCTGGAGGAAATTTGCCTGTTACAGTGGCATAGCTCCTTTCCCCAACCAATCGGGCATCAGCTGGAAAGGCAAGAGCAAGGTGCATTATCTGGGCAACAAGAAGTTGAAATCCCTCTTGTCCAACGCCGTTGCTAGTTGCATTCAATATAATCCGGAAATGCGGGTATATTACCAAAGAAGACTGGCTGAAGGCAAAAATAAGATGTCTACATTAAACATTATCCGAAACAAGATCGTGGCCAGAGTCTTCGCAGTAGCTAAAAGAGGAACCCCTTATGTGGACACACTCAAATTTGCAGCCTAAGAATCGGACATTTCTTAGATTATTAATTTGGTTAAGTCTTAGAATACCGTCCGACAAACACCGGCGAGGTATCTTGCCCTCGGGGGCCTCGATGATCTCGGTCCCGCTGAATACATAAACACCCATTTGCTCTCCATCACTTTGGGCCGCCACCAATGATATAAGACGTGAGGGACCGGGCCAGGGCTCTAACACTTCCCATTCCAACTCCTCTTCTTTTTGGGAAAGATCCAAGGCCCAGAAGTTTTTCAGGGCTGCCTTGGCGTCCATGCTTTCCTGGCCCCCGGCTACATAAATAACATCACCAACCTTCGCTGCGCCGGCGAAAGTGACCGGCCTTGGCAGATCCGGTAGAGAATCTATTTCAATCCTTTTTTCCAGGGGGTCCCACTGCATGCGGAAAACATTGGCATAAACCCGTACCGAATCATGGCCCCCGATACAAACAATGCCATCATCGGTACTGACTGTTGCCGAATAAGCCAGGGCCCGGGGAAGACTGCCTCCTTTTTGCCATTGCTGGTCCCCTGCTTCAAGCACATAGATATCGTTATGCCAAATCTTAGTCCCTCCCTGAAACATTGAGGCTGTCCAGTAGGCTCCTCCAGCCGCCACCAGGGCATCATTACTCACACCCGCTAAAGGGCCACCCACAGCCTGAGGAATATCGGGTAATTCCTCCCATTCAAAAAGCAGCTGGGGCTGATCCTCTTGTTCCACATTGGAACAAGCCATCATAAAAACGCCCCAGAATATCACCGGCCAGACCTTCATCTTGGAGATTTTTTTAATTAAAGATAGTTTTTTAGGTCAATCCATCCTTAATCTCTAGGCGGCGGCTGTCTCAAAAGTAATTTTTTGTTCTAACCACTGAGTCCCATGGTTTTGGAACCGAACATCAAGATAGATAACTTTCATAGGAGAAAACCCTTATAGAAATCGGCCATGACCAAACTGAAAATCGAGGACCAAGGCGTGATCTATCGCAATCCGTTGCCCGGGCACCGGGTGATCAATGCATTTTTTCCCAGCCTTCATCAGCTCGATGACGGTGAACTGCTATGTGTGCTGCGAGGTGGGGGGGCCATGTATTCTCCGGACGGAATGCTGGAGATCTTCCGAAGCGCTGGCGATGGATCTTGGGAGCGCCAAGGGCCCATCCGAAACAGCAATGAAGACGGGATTCAGTACAACTACGCATTCGGTGACCTTACCAGCCTTCGCAATGGCGAGCTGGTTTTGCGCATACTTCGCGCTGATCAGACCGACCCGAATCGACTCGCCTACAATCCCAAGACCCAGGGATTGATGCCGCTGGAGACCTGTTACATGCGATCGACCGATCGCGGCCGAACCTGGTCGGACCTGGTCATTGCAGATGTCGCACCCCACTTCGACAACAGCATGGAACCTGCATCCCTCGGCCCTGTAGTTGAACTGGATGATGAGACATGGTTCCAGGTTTTCGAAACCTGGAAGAAGTATGACAACGCGGGTCCATTCGAGCTGAACCTCTACGGCCTATTTTCCAGGGACGGTGGTCGAACCTGGGGAGAGCGGGTCGACATTGCCGTTGGCAAGTCAGAGGACCTGTCCTACTCCCACGGAATACCGGTCCGGCGGGACGATGGGCGGTTGTGCCTTTCGGTTTGGCAAGCCGAGTCGCAACTGCAGAAATACTTCGGTCTATCAATGGTGACCTCGGTCGACCAGACTGCACGCAAGTGGAGTCGACCTCGCTTGCTAGGCATTCCGGGTCAGACCAGCTGTGCTGTCGACATGGGTCACAACCGGATGCTGATTGTATATTCACATCGCGAGGACACCGACCATCCCGGCATCAAGGTGGCTAGATCGAACGATGCCGGTGAATCCTTCGACGTGAGCAAACCCCTCGTGATCTGGGACGCTTATGGCAAGGAAGCGCTGGGGGTGGCACGCACATCGACTTACCCTTCAAGCCACGATGCGATCGCCTATGGAGCGCCCAGAATCATCCGGCTCGACGCCAACCACGCCATGGTCACGTACTGGTGTACACAGGGTGCAGACTCACATTGTCGCTGTTGCACGATTCGATTGCTGTGATTGCTGTGGGTGGAGTCCGGTTTGGCAATTCGGCTCTTGGTATTACCTAACCGGTAGTAGCACCATCACCCATTCCAAATTCGTTTTTTCACAAGAAAAGCTGATCTCAAAATTTTACTTGCCTATCGAGCCCTTAGAAAGCCCTGAAGTGGCTCTATCTCCAAGCCTGTTGGTAATTTGAATCGGAACTGCTTATTTTTATCACCTCAATTTGGGATATTCGGTAACGAAACGGGAGTCCACCCATGTCCTACGAAACAAGAAATAAGTCAATCTCTGAACTTTGGGCGATTGACGTCCACGGGCACTACGGTGACTATTTCCGACAAGGAAACCACCCCTTTTCCAACGAGCTCTGTTCGGGGGATGCTGCAACGGTGGTCGATCGGGCCAAGGATTCTCGTATCGCCTGGACCATCGCCTCGCCGCTTTCAGGTCTGATGCCCCGAGGAAAGGCGGATGCAAGTGAGGGGATGACCAAGCTTTTAAGGAAACACCGAATTTTCCAGGATTATTGCAATGGGTCATCGTCGACCCACAGAATACCGCCACGTTTGATCAGGCGGACCATATGTTAACGGCGGACCATTGTGTTGGGATAAAAATTCACCCCGAAGAGCATGTATATCCGATACGTGAACATGGCCGTAAACTTTTCGAATTTGCCGCGAAGAGCAAAGCTGTTGTTTTGACTCATAGTGGTCAGGAAAAAAGTCTGCCGGCTGACATCGTCATCTGGGCCAATGAATTCCCTGAAGTCAAGATAATCCTGGCCCACATTGGTTGCAGCGATACGAACGACCGGACGCTTCAGGTCCGGGCGATCCAGCAATCGCGTCATGGCAACTTGTATGCCGACACCTCTAGTGCGATGAGTATCATGCCCAAGCTCATAGAATGGGCTGTGAATGAGGTGGGCCCCGAGCGCGTGCTCTTTGGCACAGACACTCCGCTTTACGCCGCCAGCATGCAGCGGGCCCGCATTGATCACGCCGGAATCAGCGACCACCAAAAACGGATGATCCTGAGAGACAATGCCATCGAGTTGTTTGAGAATGGCTTACTTGGGCAACTGCCTGGTGGATAGACATCTCAAATTCCAAATCGCCAAATTCCAGGCAATTACAAGGTTCCAAATCCAAAAACTCAAACCAAGATTTTCTTTGAAGTACATGCGCAATGGTTAATCTTCAGTGTGCAATGGTTAATCCTATTGGACAATGCATGATCAGCAATGGATAATCGGCATTAAGGTAAGAAAAGGGGTAATTATTGCCCCGAAAGTGAATAATCAATGGAGAGCTGACGGGAGCGAAGGGAATGGAGTCTGTCCCCTCTGGTGTGACTTAGTTGGACCGAACTCTTCTATAGCCTGCATTTTTACTTATATTATCGACAGTCTAATGTCTTTCGTTACTTTACAATAATGGCCTTTTTACTCGAGTGCCCAAATTGTGGTAAGCGTAACGTGGGAGAATTCACCTATAAGGGTGAATATAGTCCACGACCTGCGCCGGAGGCAGATTTTGCCGCTTGGGCGGACTATGTCTTTTTTAGGAATAATGCCAAAGGCAGACAAATTGAGTGGTGGTACCATAGTGCAGGGTGTCAGCGGTGGTTTCTGGTTACAAGGAATACTACCAACAACACCGACCATCAAAGCTTTTGGTTCAGTGATTACAAAAAGGCGGTACAGTCTGGAGATAGTTTGCCCAAAACCAAAAAAAGCAGATTCTAGAGATTCTGATGACGTATTCCAGACGGATCGACCACCATCCTTACATCCAACTGCCTAAACTGAATGGGGAAGTCCGATTCTCCTTTAATGGCAAAACCATCATCGCCAAACATGGCGATACTATTGCCAGCGCACTGCATGTTGCTGGTGTAAAGATACTCTCACGGAGTTTTAAGTACCATAGACCACGAGGTCTCTGTGATAATCAAGGCCTAGGTCCGGAGACGTTGGTCACTGTAGACCATGCCCCCAATTTGTGTGCTGACAGGATTGCTGTACAAGAAGGTATGCAGGTCCGGTCTCAAAATGCCTGGCCATCTGTAAAGTTTGACATGACCCGGGTCTTAGGCTCGCTTATATCGTTGCTCCCCAATGGGTTTTACTATAAGATGTTTCATAAGCCTCGGTGGGCCTGGCCTTATTTTGAAAAAATGTTAAGAAAGGCTGCTGGACTGGGCAAAATCGACACTGTTGGCCATGAGATCAATCAGCGGTATGAGAAACTATATCGCTTCCCGGATGTCTGCGTCATTGGTGCAGGCCCTGCAGGATTGGCAGCCTGTTTAGCTGCCCTGGAGGAAGGCAAACAGACCTTGCTCATTGAAGAAGATCCGCAACTAGGCGGACATGCTCTTCACAGCATTGAAACCGTATCCAACTGCTTGGTCCCGGCTTTGAATGGGCAGCCTGCTTACCAAGCAGTCAAACGTTTAGTAACCAAGATTAGAGGGCATGAGAACCTGGAAATATTGCCTGCCACCAGTGTTTTTGCCCTGTATGAAGATAATCTCGTTGCCGCTCAGCGTGGACCCGATCACTTGAAGATCCGTGCCGATTCTGTTGTGCTGGCAACAGGTGCCACCGACCGGCACCTGGTATTTGAAAACAATGACTTACCAGGAATCATGACCGGGCGAGGGGTGGAAAGGTTGATTGCCTTACATGCGATAAAGCCCTCTGGACGGGCGGTGATTATTACCAACCACGATGGTGGCTATCATACCGCCAAACTACTGGAAGGAGCAGGCACACGGGTTGCGGCGGTGGTGGATGCACGCACCGAAAGCAGCCAGGCTGATTGGGTGAAAGCGATCCAAGATTTACAGATCGCCGTGATCCTAGGCAAGACAATTCACTCGGCAGAAGGCAATCCTGCGGTGTCACGGGTCACCCTTGGTGATCTAAGTGGTAAGAGGAGAAGCCAAACGCTTCGCTGTGATCTCCTGGTGATTGCTGTCGGTTTCAAACCTCAACTGCAACTCTTGTCTATGGTGGGCGCCAAACCGGAATGGGATTCGGATCGGCAAATCTACATGGTCAAAGAGCTTCCCACTGGAGTCTATGCCTGTGGCGAAGTGCATGGCTATGCCCCCTTTGTAAACCTTATTCAGGAGGGATGGGAGACTGGTAAAGCAGCTGCCAAGGTTGCACCGCAACAAAAAACGGTCCGCGAACCACAGTATAGGATCGGGGCTTTGCCTGCAGATATCGAATCAGGAGGCAACCATCATTTTATATGCAAATGCATGGACGTTACCCGAAAAGAGGCCTCCCTGTCAATTGCTGAGGGTTTTGATCAGATTGAAACCCTCAAGCGATTTACCAGCATGGGTATGGGACCCTGTCAAGGCAAGTCCTGTTATGAGGCAGTAGCTAGATTGACTGCTATCGATACAGACCTTACAGAGTCTCAGGTCTCACCCACGACGATGCGTCCACCGTTCCGGCCGGTCACTCTTGGTGTCCTCGCAGGACGCTCACACCATCTGGTACCGATCCGGCGCACCCCCATGCATGATTGTCACCTCCAGGCAGGTGCACGCTTCCTCAATGCTGGTCAATGGCAACGTCCCTATGCCTATGGTGATTCAAAGGAAGAAGCCAAAATTGCTCGAGATGGTCTGGGTATGATCGATGTCAGCACTTTGGGTAAATTCGAGCTAAGCGGTCCGGATGCGCTGCAGTTGTTGCACTTCATGCTTCCGGGCAAGTATAGGAGACTGGAAGTGGGGCGTACCCGGTATTCCACTATGATTGGTGAAGATGGCATCCTGTTTGAAGACGGTACCATCTCACATCTTTCAGAAGGCCGCTATTATATAAGCACAACCACTGGAAATCAGGATGCTATTCAGTCTCTATTCTGGTGGTGGATCACCACGGAAAAGTTCAGGGTGCATCTGAAAAACCTCGGCTCCGTGCTGACCGCTGTGAATATTTCGGGCCAGACGTCCAGAGCCTTTCTCCAGGACCTGGTTGATATCGACCTGTCTAACCAGGCCTTTCCGTACATGCATTGCCGTGATGCGAAGATTGAATTGGTGCCGGTCATGCTATTCCGTATTGGCTTCACCGGAGAACTTAGTTATGAAGTACATTTTCCATCGGAATATGGGGAAAGTATGTGGAACTATCTGTTAGAGCGGGGCAAACCCTACGGGCTCCGACCTTTTGGTGTAGAGCCACAGCGGATCTTACGTTTGGAAAAAGGGCACCTCATACCCGGTTTAGACACCGACGCACTATCCAATCCTTATGAAGCTGGTGTGGATTTTACCATTAAAGATGACAAGCCGGACTTTGTTGGCAAGGCATTCCTGGCATCATTTAAGAATCGTGGAATTGAAAACAAACTTGTCACCTACAAACTGAGACCTCAAGATCCCATACCGGATGATGGTGTGACAATACTCGACCAGGACGGATTGATCGGTCGCGTGACAAGCTCCAGGTTCAGCCCTTCTCTTGGTTTAGGAATTGGACTGGCATGGGTCAAAAACGATCATGCAAACCCGGGCGATCAATTTAGAATCCGTCTGGCCAATGGCCAGGATGTTTTTGGGGAGGTTCTCGATCATGCTGCCTATGATCCCGAAGGAGTAAGACTGAAATCATGAGACTCACCAAACAGAGCCCTTTGGCAGCAGTATACCGTGGCAACCAAGTCGCCTGCAGGGAACATGCCGGTTGGTTGATCGCTGAGCATTTTGGCCAACCGGAACTGGATAGCCAGTGCCTGGAGACAGGCTCGCTACTGGTTGACTGGTCGCACATCGGTAAGATCAGTTTGCGTGGACTAGGTGCTACCCAAAACGCCGGCAAGGTCCTAGAGGCGTCTCTGGGACTGAAGCCGCTTCAAGGTTGCAGCCGACCCGAGCATGCTGTGTTAAAACTTACTGACGACGAATATATGGTCCTCTGCCACCCGGAGAAAACTGAATATTGGATTGCACAATTCGATCCTGAAGCCTGTGCCGTGATAGATGCAAGTGGGGGTATGGGATGCCTTGTGTTGGCTGGCACCAACAGGGATGCTGTGCTGGAACGATCCACCGCCATGGATCTACGCAGAGATCGAGTACCTCCAGGTTCCGTCGTACAAACCACCGTACACATGATGAGATGCACCATATTTCGCACCAGTCAATTGGATATCCTGTTACTTAATCGTGATTTTACAGAATCACTATTTGATGCCTTAATGGATGTGGGAAAAGGAGTTGGTATGCTACCTTCTGGTCTCCGGTTGGTCCCAGTATCATTTTCTATCTGAACAGCACCATGCCTCAGAGAATGTGGAAAATCCCTAAGCTCAAAAAACACTACGATGTAGTGATCATTGGTGGTGGTGCCCATGGATTGGCAACCGCATACTATCTGGCCAAAATGGGCGTAAAAGATGTTGCCGTACTGGAAGCAAAATTCATCGGATACGGAGGTTCCGGACGCAATACAGCCATACTGCGCTCAAACTATCGTACCGAACAAGGCATACGTTTTTATGATCAAAGTCTCAAACTCTATGAACAACTCTCCTTAGAGCTGGACTTTAACCTCATGTTCAGCCAACAGGGTCACTTTACTCTGGGCCATTCGGAAACTTCCATACAGATCTTGACCACACGGGCAGAGCAAAACAAGGCACTAGGGGTTAATAGTTGTATGTTGAAACCGCGAGAGATAAAGGCCATGTTGCCTGACCTTGATATCTCGAATAAGCCTCGTTTTCCCATCCTGGGTGCCCTGTTTCATCCCCCCGGAGGTATTATCCGCCATGACGCCGTAATCTGGGCCTATGCTCGGGGAGCTGATCGGCTTGGTGTTGAAATACATAACCTGACTCCTGTAACGGATATTGAGCTTGCAAACGGAAGAATTCAAGCAGTTAAGACACCTCACGGTAAAATAACCTGTAACAAACTGGTTTCAGTTGTCGCAGGTTGGAGCTCTGAGCTTTGCCAAAAGGTTGGTATTCGTTTACCGATCACAACTCATCCATTGCAGGCCATGGTAACTGAGTCCTACAAGCCTTGGCTGCATCATGTGGTTGTTAGCTCAGACCTGCATATGTATATGAGCCAGACCGATCGAGGTGAACTGGTCTGCGGAGATGGGATCGATAGTTATCCCCATTATGGAATGCGATCCACGCTTGGTTTTCTGGAAGGCCTGGCTTCACATACGCTAGAGTTGTTTCCTATTCTGCATAATGTTAAGGTACAGCGCCAATGGGCAGGCCTCTGTGATATGACCCCGGATTATTGTCCGATTATTTCACCCATTGAGGACATCCAAGGCTTTTATGTGAATGGGGGTTGGGGTACCTACGGTTTTAAAGCCAGTCCTGCAAGTGGCCTAAATACTGCTAAAATGCTTGCAGAAGACAGGGTCCCCGAGATGATCAAGCCGTTCTCGTATAACCGTTTTAGAAAAAATCGATTACTGGGTGAGAAGGCCTCAGCCTCGGTTTCATCCTAAAGAAAATAACCATGCCAGGATTACCCGAAAAACCCTCCGTTGAAGCCATTGATATCAATCCTAAGGGGGCTGTGGTGGGACTGTTTTAGGAGAGCACAACCAATGACAACACACAATAAGTGGGCTTTTTGGATCGATCGAGGTGGCACCTTTACTGATGTTGTTGCACGTGATCCTCAGGGTGAGCTGCACATCCGTAAATACCTCAGTGAAAACCCTGAACAGTATGAGGACCCTGGTCTGCATGCGATACGTCAACTTCTGGATCTGCAAGATCACACCATTCCGGATAGCCTGATAGAGACCATCAAAATGGGAACCACCGTCGCGACCAATGCCCTTCTCGAACATAAGGGTGAGCCCGTCTGTCTGGTCACAACCAAAGGTTTTGCTGATTTGCTGGAAATCGGATACCAGGACCGGTTTTCTGTATCGATGTTCGGATCCTAAACCGAGGGGCCTTAGCGGTTATCATCCTATCTATTATTTACTCGGGTTCGCGCAAGTACAGGGCGTACACCTTTGTTTGGCCTTTGATTTCACATCGTATCTTAAAGCGTTGTCCGGTGGGCAGAAACGGTTTGCTTTTCCAGACGACCTGAACATCAAGGCCCGATTCCTTAACTTCGCCCCCCTCGGCTGCATCGTATCCCGGCAAAACATCAAGCCCGTATTCGTCCAGCAGATAAACCTTCAACGATGAGCCGGAAGGGATATCGGCATTAACATATAGCTTCATGCCCTGCTGGTATTCCAGCGGACATGATACAAACTGCCCGGTCGTCTTTTCGTCTATCAAACTCAAATACCCGAACCGATCGCGCGGCCAGGTGGCCAATCCGATATTGAACTTGGCTTCGGCCGCATTCCCTTCCGGTGTGCCAGCTGCGTAGTACAGATGTGTTAATCTATCGGTATTGATCATTGGTCCTTGAAGCAGAAGAATATTATCCTTTTCTTCATTGTCCCTGAAATCTCTATCCCACCTGAGTTCCTGGTCGCGGGCCACCAGGGTAAACCCTGGGGCGGGCTCACGAAAATGCAGCCCGTCGTTACTGATGACCAGTCCCAAGTCAGCGGTGTGAGCATAAATGTCATAGCCTTCCTCGTCCGGGAGAGGGGGATGATGCATCTGTCCGTAAACACCAAGACATACATTCCTGTAAGTAGTGACATAGGCAAAATGGACATCTTCATGATCCCATCCTTCTACGTAAGGGGATGATGATCGCATTGGCTTGATCGTCAAGCTTTTGGTGTTCTCCTGAGGCCAGTAGTCTATCGTCGGTGATCGCCAGACGACAAGAGTACGGGGCCCCAGCATGCCAAAATTGCCATCCGGATAGATCGTCTGCATGGGAATACGCAGTAATGGTGAGATTTGCTTGGCCGCGATATGATATTGCCCTTTGAACTTGTATATGGTGCTTGTCAGGTTCATCTGCGGTACGATGCCGGGTTCATCTCTGAGCGGCGCCCAGTTGTAGCCGTCAGGGCTAACATCGATGCGAGTAGTGGATGGACTATCCAGATACCATCCGGTCCACCAGCTCATGTCCGATCCTGCCATAACATATCGCCGCTCAGACGGAGCCTCTTGGTCATACATCACCGATACTATAGACATGCCTCGTACCGTTTTAACGATATTGTTTCTTTTCGACCCATTGTACTCGGACAATCCGAGTTCCGGTTTCCGCCAGCTTATGCCATCATCGCTTTCCGCATAACCCACCAAAGCTTGGTACCAATCGCCATGGGATCCGGTTGCCACGTACCACATCCTCCATAACCCATTGTCATAGATCACGGCTGGGAACTCAGTCCGAGTAGCGTCCGGCTCTTCTGGCTTTCCCCTTTCCAAGATGGGGTTATCAGGATGCTTCTCCGGTCTCATCATTTCCAGTTTGACGCCCCGGGTGCCTTCAATGCTCACATCATCAAACGCAAACAATACGTCTTGTTTGTCCATCAAATCGTTTGGCTGGGCTTGGGCTAAGAAGTGAACCAGGGACATTAAACCGGCCGCCAACATGGTAATGGGGAAATTTAGTCCACAATGTTGTATGTCATTTTTCATGTTGCTGGTCTTGCTTAGTTATCATTTTATCTATTATTCACTCCAATTCGTCGGGTTCCCGCAAGTACAGCGCGTACACCCTTGTTTGGCCCTTGATTTCACACCTTATCTTAAACCGTTGTCCGGCAGGCAGAAAAGGTTTATTTCTCCAGCCGACCTGAACATCAAGGCCCGATTCCTTAACTTCGCCCCCCTCGGCTGCTCCGTATCCCGGCAAAACATCAAGCCCGTATTCGTCCAGCAGATAAACCTTCAACGATGAGCCGGAAGGGATATCGGCATTAACATATAGCTTCATGCCCTGCTGGTATTCCAGCGGACATGATACAAACTGCCCGGTCGTCTTTTCGTCTATCAAACTCAAATACCCGAACCGATCGCGCGGCCAGGTGGCCAATCCGATATTGAACTTGGCTTCGGCCGCATTCCCTTCCGGTGTGCCAGCTGCGTAGTACAGGTGTGTTAATCTATCGGTATTGATCATTGGTCCTTGAAGCAGAAGAATATTATCCTTTTCTTCATTGTCCCTGAAATCTCTATCCCACCTGAGTTCCTGGTCGCGGGCCACCAGGGTAAACCCTGGGGCGGGCTCACGAAAATGCAGCCCGTCGTTACTGATGACCAGTCCCAGATCGCAGGAAACCGCACTTCCGTCGTATTTTGTTTTGCCTTCTTCATCCAGGATACGAGGATGATGCCATTGGCCGTAGATACCAACACAGACATTGCGATAGGTTGTGACAGCTGCTCCGACATGGACCTGTTCACCATCCCAATCTTCCAGGTAGGGGGAAGATGATCGCATTGGCTTGAAAAATGCCTTAGTGTTCTCAAGAGGCCACTTATCAATCCTGGGCGAGCGCCAGACAACAAATGTACGGGGCGCCAGCATGCCGTGCATATCTTCCTCCAACGGAAGCCGCAGTATGGGTGAGCTTTGTTGCCCGCCTATATGGTATTTCCCCTTGAACTTGTAAGTGGTCCTTGTCTCGGTCACCTGCTGTATGATGCCCGGTTCATTTCTGAGTGGCGTCCAATTCAGACCGTCAGGGCTGATATCAACACGGGTTATGGCAGGTCCCTCCAAGGACCACGATTTGTACCAACTCATATCATGGCCAACCATCACATACCGTTGGTCAGGCGGAGCCTCTTTGTCAAGCAATACAGCTACGCCGCCTAAGCCGCGCACCGTATTGACAAAATTGTTCCTTTTCGAACCATTGAACTCCGACAATCCCAGTTCCCGCTTTCGCCAGGTTATGCCGTTATTACTTTCTGCATGAGCCACCCGATTTCCGTACCAATTGCCATGCGATGGAGTTGCTGCATACCACATCCGCCATAACCCATTTTCATAGATAACGGCAGGTGAACTGACCCGGTGTGCGTCCGGCTCTTCTTCAGTCCCTCTTTCCAGGATCGGGTTATCCGGATGCTTTTCTGGTCTAATCATTTCCAGTTTTACTCCCCGGGTGCCTTCGATACTCACATCATCAAAAGCAAAGAGTACGTCTTGTTTGTCCTTTAGGTCGTTTGCCTGGGCCTGAGCGTTTGTGGATATAAATGCTGGCAGCAAACCGCTCGCCAACATGATAATCAGTCGGAAAACTTGTCCGCTAGGTGGCCTTTCAGTCTTCATGATTTTTGGGTTAGTGTGTTAGTATCCTATGAAACATTTACTCGGCTTCGCGCAAGTACAGAGCATATACTCTTGTCTGGCCTTTAATTTCACACCGTATCTTAAACCGTTGTCCGGCAGGCAGAAGCGGTTTGTTTTTCCAGACAACCTCAACATCAAGGCCGGATTCTTTGACGTCTGCACCGTAGCCCGGCAATACATCAAACCCATGCTCATCCAGCAGATAGACCTGCAAGGATGACCCATCGGGAATTTCGGCATTCACAAACAGCTTCATATCCTGCTCATATTCCAGCGGGGATGACACAAATTGCCCCGTGGTCTTTTGGTCTATCAAACTTAAATACCCAAATCGGTCCCGGGGCCAGGTAGCCAGACCGATATTCGCCTTACCTCCACCCACATTCCCTCCCGGTGTGGAAGCCCCATAGTATAAATGTGTTAATTTATCGGTATTGATCAGGGGTCCCTGAATCAGAAGAAAATTATCCAGATCGTCATTGTCCCTGTAATCTCTGTCCCACCTGAGCTCCTGGTCACGGGCCACGAGTGTAAAGCCGGGAGCAGGTTCACGAAAATGGAGCCCGTCATTACTGATGATGATGCCTAAATCCACCGAAACAGGCTCACCTTCGTATCTGGCTTCCCCATCCTCATCCAGAAGAGGGGGGTGATGCCACTGCCCGTAAACTCCCAGAATTACATTCCTGTAAGGGGTGATATAGGCAAAATGGACCTCTTCACGATCCCATCCCTTTACGTAAGGGGATGATGATCGCATGGGCTTGATCGTCAGGCTCTTGGTGTTCTCCTGAGGCCAGCGATCTAAAGTCGGCGAGCGCCAGACCACAAAGGTGCGGGGTCCCATCATGCCATAAATTGGATCCGTATAAATCGTCTGCATAGGAATTCGCAGGAGTGGCGAGATCTGCTTGGCCGCGATATGGTATAGCCCTTTGAACCTGTATATGGTGCTGGTCAGGTTCGCCTGAGGTATGATGCCGGGTTCATCTTTTAGCGGCGTCCACTGCAGGCCATCCGGGCTTACATCGATGCGGGTAGTGGATGGGCTATTTAGATACCATTCGTCATACCAGCTCATATCTGCACCCGCCAGGACGTACCGGCGTTCCGGTGGAGCCTCTTTGTCGTACATCACGGATATTGTAGACAGGCCCCGTTCGGCGTTGACAAGGTTGTTTTCTCTCGACCCATTGAACTCAGACAATCCAAGTTTCGGTTTCCGCCAACTTACGCCATCATCGCTTTCTGCATAAGCGATGAGCGACTTGTACCAATTGGAATTGGATGGGATGGCTCTATACCACATTCGCCATAGCCCATCGTCATAGATCACTACTGGCAGGGTAGCTTCATGCTCGTCGGGCTCTCCTGCCTTACCTCTTTCCAGGATGGGGTTCTTAGGATGCTTATGGGGTCTCAACATTTCCAGCTTGACACCCCGGGTGCCTTCAATGCTCATATCATCAAAAGCAAACAATACGTCCTGCTTGTCTCTTAGGTCGTTTGCCTTAGCCTGCCCATGTACCGGAGAAACAGACACGCACAACAATCCGGTCGCAATCATCATGTTTAAGAGCTTCCGTAGGTTTTTCATTCGTTTCATGAGCCTTGTATTTTTCTTCATAACATTGTTAGAGGCTGTGGGATAAAGATCTTATCAGAAAACCATCCCATATGCCTTTGCCGGCTTCAATAAATGTCATTGGTCCTCAATATAGGTTCCTCCTTTTACCAGATATGACTCGCAGAGCTCTTTGTCAAGCTCGACACCAAGACCGGGTGCATCAGAAAGGGGCACCTGTCCATTTTCAAAAAGAGATAGACCATCAGTTCGGCGAACATAGCCCATGAGCCAATCGGTTTCAATATGGTGAAATTCTGCGCTTAAGAAATTTCTGGAAGCTGCAGCCACATGTGCTGAGGCCAATAGTGCCAGGATGCCACCATTGTTGTGGAGGGCAGAATTAAGCGCATGCAACTCCGCATAATCCAGGATTCGTCTGGCCTCATGCAACCCTCCACAAAACAAAACATCGGGATGGATGATATCGCAGGCCCCCCGGTCGATAAAAAGCCGGGCTTGTTCGGCAATGAACATCTCGCCACAACAGATTGGCACTGGGCTTCTTTCACGCAGTGAAGCAAGTGCGTCGGCGTTGATGAGGGGTATAGGATCCTCGATCCATCGAAGTTTGAGGGGAGCAAGTGCTTCGGCCAGGCGAAGAGCATCAGGTACCGTGTAGTTCATATGGCAATCCAAGCTGAGCTCCACAGCTTCACCAACGACATCCCTCACGGCACTTATACGATCGACAATAGCTGAGATTTGTTGGGTAGATAGCGAACGGCTCCAAGGGTCACTGGTGAAATCAGGGGCAACGTGTTCTGCGTCGTATTTTAGGTGCCTAAAACCCCGGCTCACATCTTCTTCCGCCATACGACGCCACGAGTCAAGTTTCGTGGGTTGTTCTGGTGCACTTCGATCGAGATAGATTTCAACTTTGTTGCGGAACGCTCCTCCCAGCAGATCATAAACAGGCCTGCCAAGCAGTTTTCCAGCCAGGTCCAGGAGGGCCATTTCCACACCACTTACCGCCCAGGCAATCGGACCCGTCGGGGTTGCCGTGGGTGAAACCCATGGGCGGGTACGAAACCAGGTATCCATGGTTTCTATATCGTAGGCCGGGTTTTCTGGTAAGGGTGGCAACATCCCGTACATCATTTCCGAAACAAATGGTCGTATGGAAAAGGGGTCTCTCCCAATTAGATAGTGCCTGAGGTAATCGATCGTTTCCCCAACGCCCATAAAGTATTTAGGTGGATTGTAATCACACTCCCCCAATCCACTAATCCCCGTATCGGTTTCTACCTGGACTATGAATTTATTTACCATCCGGTCGGTAGTGGCCCCCACACCATGTTCCTGGGGACCTTCAAGCATCATAGTTTTTAGACTTTGAATCTTCATTATCAATATCCTTGCTCAAAATTAACGACGTTCACAAGCTCCTGTCCCGACATATCCCTTCTCAAATTTTCAAAAAGTACTTTGACGGCAAGTTCGGCTTGGTCATGGGTATAAGAACCAATGTGCGGGAGTATAATCATGTTTGGACACTCCCATAAAGGATTTGATGGTGGAAGAGGTTCGGTTTCAAAAACATCCAATGCAGCGCCGCGGATTCGGTTCTGTTCCAACGCATCTACGAGGGCTGCTTCATCCAACACTCCGCCTCGCCCAATCTGAACCAGACATGCATGATCGGGTAGTGCCGCCAATGCTGTAGCATCAATAATATGATAAGTACTTTTTGTGATCGGCAATGTAATCACACAGACATCGCATTGCCCCAGCATTTCAAGAAGATCATTAGGGCCATACCAGGCAGAGGGAAGGATTCCATCCGGATCACCTGTTTGGGGCAATATAAATCTTTGATCCACGTGAATGGACGGTTTGCGTTTCAAGGCAAGAATACGCATCCCCAAGGAATGGACAATTCGGGCTATGTGTCTCCCAATACTTCCATAACCCACGAGACCGATGGTTCTGCCGTAACAGTTTGTACCCCGCACCGTCTTAATATCTTCAGGCCATTTTTTGGCAATCTGTGATCTAAATGCCACAGGAAAGTTACGCATCAAAGCGATGAGTGCGCCTACTGCGCACTCGGCGACTGCCATAGTATAGACTCCCTGGACTGTAGCTACAGGAATCTGGGTTTTGGCGATCGGTTGATCCATAATGTAATTCGCCGAAACCGAGCTGGTCTGCACCCAGCGCAGTCGGGGAGCCTCGCTTGGATCAAATGAGGCTGTCAAGGTGTAAATTACATGTGCATCCTTGAGATGATCCTTCGACATACCATCCAGCAGTCGCAGCTTTGATGAGAGGGAGCAAATATGTTTGGCACTTTCTGGTGTGAGCGGGGAGTCAATCAGAAGGTTCACAATCTTTTTTTGATCTATTTTTGGTTATGTTCCATAAACCGGGTCATTTAAGCACCAGCTCCATCTACAGTGGCGTGCCATCTTTTCCTTCGTACACATTCCAGTTATAATTGAATGAGTGATTATCAAAGCCCGAGCAGGCATTTGTAGCCCGAACAGGGTAGCAGGCCTCGATGTTGGAAGTCTTTAAGAACTCCGCCAAGCGTTCCCGGTTTCCCAGCAGCGGAACCATCCACCGCTGGTGATCAATAATGCAGAATCCGTTTGACTCATAGAAGTGGATTCCGTCTACTTGTGCACCGAGCAACCCCAGGGCGCGCTTCATGACTACGGCATAATTATGGAAGGTATTGGCGTTGATGCCGCCCAGGACCGCGATTTTATATCGATTCCCCAATTCCAGGTAGGGACGGACGTCATGGCTTCCACGGCCTCCGAGGTTCTCGAGCGGCTCGAGCATGAGGATGTCTATGAGCTCCTCCCGGCACCATGTCTCCACGTCAAACCCCTGGGCCATGCTGTAGAACATGCCCGTGGACGGGATACGAATGACGACCGGAATTGCCTCTCCCTTGCGTTCACGAATTGGTGCCAGGCGCACCTTCAACTCGCGAAGGGTCTCGGTAAAAAAGTCAGCTCGCCAGCGGATCCAATCTTCGTAGGCCTTGCCGGCGGAGGCGTCGATCGCTTGGGGGTCAATGCCGGTCTCCTCCTGGTAGGCAGCCACCATCTCGGGGTTGTACAGGAGCATCGGGGGCTGCCGGATGCAGTCTACCACGATCCCGCTCACGTTCCTCTCTGCAAGCTCGCACAATATGTCCACGCGCTCCTTACGCACCTCGGAAAAGAAGTAGCAGACCTCACTGCCATCAGGCCCTGGCGCATGCTTGCGCCAGCGACGCCACTCGGGATGGGCTTTGAACCACTTGGAGCAAAAGACTCCCTCGTATGACATGCCGTAATGCCTTTGCATGGCAAGCCATGGCCAGATGCGCACTCCATTGCGCTCCTGATGCCTCTCCGCCTCTGTCAGCGGGCAGTATTTGGTAGTCATGTAGTCCCCGGTTGGAAAATGGGGGTACTTCTTGACAATCTCGGGACTAAGCTGATCCAAGGGCACAGCCGGATACCGGGTGGCGTTGGGAAGTTTGGTATCGTACTCGAGCGCGCTTCGCCCAACGGTCCAATGCAGGTCGCTCATCCCCAGCTCGCCATGCCCCTTGACCAAGGCCTCCCACTGGTCCCCTGCCAGACGAGGTTCGGTGCCAGGCAAGAAGAAATCAATCTGGTCGGCGTGCCCGACCAGGCGCGTCGGCGGGTTGGACGTCTCTGCCTCAAAGGCCGCCACGGACTCGGCGGTGACCGGCACCAAGCGCAAGGAGGCGAGGCCCTGGCCGTCCGTGCCAGATTGGTAAATCGCGACCTCTTCGTTCGTCATATCTGTGGCAACCAGGAAATGGTCGCCCACCAGCGAGGCTTGAGGCCTGAATGCCAGAAGCCGCCGAACGATCGCGTCCTTGCCTGCACTCACGTAGCAGGTGCCCACCGAGCTTGCAAACACAGCGTAGTGGCCCCTTAGCCCGGGACGTAGTAGCACGGGTTTGGCCCAGACATCGCCCTGGCCCAAAAGCTGCTGGCTAACAACCCACTTCTTTGGGTCCGGTACTTGCCCCCATCGCCCAACGGCGTCCTGAAAATCCGAAATGATCAGCTCTTTGCGAGTGGGATCGCGTCTTAGCTTCCAAGGAGCCAGAGGTGAGACAAGGACCTCAGATAGATCCCGCACCGTGCGACGGTAGATCAGTCTCGGGCCTTCCCGATTCTCAGTGTCGGCAATGATCGGTCGCAGTTCGATTTGGTACTTGCCTTCATCGTACTTGGAGACATCCAGTATCTCGGTCGCCAATTCCGAGCCGATCGTAACGTCACTCTTCAGCATCGCCTCGCCGTCGCGCAGTCCCGTGACAATGAGTTCCGCCGGTACATGCCCTAGCTCCAGGCCATCTTTCTGACGAAACTGTACACGGACGTCGTCTGGATCCAAGAGTACGGCCCAGTCCAGGTGCATCAGGAATGGTGGATCCATCGGCCGCCCGCTCTCTTTGTTCGGCTGCCATACACCGCCGCCGTACGTCCTCAGGCCCCCCGCCGTCCGGCCGACGGCTGTGTCCATCGCTGCGTCTATCTCTTTGTACACCTCTTCTCCGCTTGCGTCATAGCCGCTGTTGTAGACGTAACGATCCACATCGCCGATCCAAAGTGCCTCTGAATTCGCTGCCCGCGCCGGTCCCTGGTAAAAATCGTACCTGGCGAGACCCTTACCAGAGGCCGCGTCCGCCACCGCTAGGTTAAACCGATAGCCACGGCGGTACACCACTCCATTCTCGTAATCGTACTCAGCGGGAACTGCGAAAGCACCAAGGTCGAAAACAGTCTGAGGCTGTTTGGGGGTGAGCCTGGCTGTAAATTCGTTTGAACGGCCGTCAGGACATGTGCGCAGGAAGGTGACGGTAAGCGCCTTCTGTTCGAGCACCTCAAAGTCCGCGTGAATGGTGATGCCATCCGCCCGACCAGGGTAAACAGCATAATAGGGCGTATCCGCGGTTGAGGATCTGCCGTTGACCGTCACCTGGAAAGCCTCAGGACCAAGCGAGGTGGTATCGCACCCAGTGATCAATGCAACACAAATAATTGGGAGCAAACCTAATGACAGCAAACCGGTTGGCGAAAGTCGCATTTCCATGTCCTTACTAAGTTGAGCATATCAGTTGAGTTTTATGGCATTAAACCCATTGTCACACATAAAGTGGCTAAAGTCATCCATATTCCTAATCAACAAAGCACTACCACTGATCCGTTCTTATACCTAAGGCAGCCATTTTTCAAAACCTTGTTGCCAATTGCGGTACATTATGTTTGCTATATCTCTGGAATTGTAACCGCGCTTGATGAGTACCTCGGCCAGTTTCGGGTAATCGGCAACCGTGTCGATTTCGGCTGGGGCTCCTTCGCAGCCGCCCTGTCCGTCGGTGTCGCCACCGATCCCCACGTGTCGCGAGTCTCCTGACAGTTGGCACACGTGATCGATATGGTCTGCAAGGTCGTCGAGCGTTATTGCGCTGCGGGGAAACAAATCACGCCGTTTCTCCGGAACCCTGGTCCAGTTAACTCCCGGCCGGTAGAGCATCCAGGTATCCATCGAAACGCCAATTACCCCGTCCCGTTGGATTATCTCCTGCAGCAGACTATCAGGAAGCTGCCGTTCTCCCGGTACCAGAGCGCGGCAGTTATGGTGACTGGCAATGACAGGGCCGGAAAATAGTTCCAGTGACTCCACGATCGACTGATCCGAGGCATGCGTGACATCGAGTATCATCCCTAGCGATTCCATTTGACCAAGCAGCTCCTTAGCTGGTGGGAACAGCCCGCCTGAAGTTCCCGTGCTGGTCCCGTGGCAGTAGGTGCTGAGGCCATAGTGCGACAGGCTAACGACTCGTACTCCGGCCTTCCACCATGAATGTATTTGTTCGGGCCAGAGGATCGGATCACCCCTTCTAATCCCAGGAACATCCCGACGGGCAATTCGGAGCGTTCGCGTGCGTTGGACCAATCGAGCATGTGGTTTCGGAGATCGTCGCCTGTCTGCAGAATGCGTGCGTGACCCAGCGACTCCAGGATGCGATAGTAAGCCAAATCGGCCTGGGCCGCTGCGTATGCCTGTTCGCCGCTTCGAAAGCCTGGCATAGGGCTGCCCTGACGGTAAATTCGCCGACAGATTTTTACGAGTGCAGCAGCGATCCCGGCTCGACGCATTTCCGGGAGCGAGGCCATCGTTCCGGCATCCGATCCACCGAGGGATAATATAGACGATTCATCGTGTCCGTCGATCGGTTGCGCTTTTCGAACCTCGTCGATCGGTCTGGTCAGTTCCCGGTTCAAATCAAGCGCTCCGTATGTCATTGGGTAATCGCCGTCGATGATCAGTGTATCATTCTTCATGATTTTTTGGTCTTAGCGCCTGAATAATCTTTTTTGTGGACACCGGCCTTTGATGCTCCGCGCTTTCTTGTTCCTGCCCAAGTGGTGCAGGCGAACCATCCCCGACTTCATGGCTGGCCCTCCATGGGTCTCCAAACGGATTCCGGGGTGAATCGGCTAGGAGGATACCAACTCGGCCACCCCGATGCCTACGAAGTTGTTTCAATCGTAGAACATATAGGTACGACCCTCCTGGTGTAGCACGGAGGGATAGCACGTCATCTCGCTGTCCCAACCCGTGGCACTCACGTCCAGTACCGGCTCGGGTGTCCACTTCCAGCGGATTCCGTCTGGACTTTCCGCATAATGAATGCGATAAATTTCATTGGGGTCCCGAACCACGCTCAACCACATATGGTAGCCGTTTTTCACCTCCTCCACAAAGGGCTTGGAGCAGGTGGAATACTCTGCCCCGAGCTTTATCGGGATGTTGATCAAGGCTCCGGCTGGATAGGGTCGAAAGGTGTGTCCCCCATCGGTGGAGGTGGCCAAGGCAATGGAAATCTTGCTTTCTCCGGTGGGCCACCGGCTTCCGGCTGTATACCACATGCAGTACTCATGTCCCTTTTTCAGGACAGAGCAGGAGCCCGAACTGTGCTCATAGTAGGAATAAGGTCTACCCAGCTGAATCAAGGGCTTCCCCCTCCTGTTCCAAGTGAGACCCCCGTCGTCACTTTCAGCCAGGGTGGTGTACCAGATCTTCTGTCGCCGGCCCGAGTCGGCGTATTCCCCACCCCAGCTACCGTAGTACATGTGCCAGTGCTGCTCAGTGACGGGTACCACCCAGGGATAGCCGACCCAGTAGGAGTCGATGGATCCTGGCTTACCTAAGCCCATGATGGGACGATCCGACGTTTTCCTCCAGGTCAGAGGATCTGAGACGTCGGCTTCGGCCAATCCAATCCGCCGGAGGTCATTCAGTTCGAGGCTCATGTAGTACATCCGAAGCTTATTCCCCACACGAAGAACATGGGGTGCTGAGGGACTCTGGTCCCAGGCCTCTCCTGCGGTGCGGGGAAAGATGACCTTCAACTTCCTCCAGCGCTGCTCTAAAGGGTTGGACGAGGATGGCTCTCCAGAAAGTCGAAGTGGACGTGCGGATGCTCCCAGAGCCACCACTCCTCCCAATGTAGAGAAGAAATGACGACGTTTCATGAGAATAGCCTCAATCCTTTGGTTCTTGCTCCTCGGGGCCCTCGAATCCACTGTCGATGCCTCACCTCTATGGGCGAGTCATTCAAAGAAAACAGTGCCTCCTGATTGTCGCTGGCATGTTGGCCATCATTTTTCATGATTTTTTGGGTTTAGTGTGTTAGTATCCTATGTATTATTTAATCGAGTTCCCGCAAGTACAGGGCGTACACCTTTGTCTGGCCTGTGATTTCACACCGTATCTTAAACCGTTGCCCGGAAGGCAGAAGCGGTTTGTTTTTCCAGACGACTTCAACATCAAGGCCAGAATCCTTGACTTTGCCCCCTTCTTCCGCACCGTATCCCGGCAACAAATCAAGCCCATGCTCATCCAGCAGATAGACCTGCAAGGATGACCCATCGGGGATATCGGCATTAACATATAGCTTCATGCCTTGCTCGTACTCCTGCGCACATGTCACAAACTGCCCAGTGGTCTTTTCGTCGATCAAGCTTAAATACCCGAACCGATCGCGCGGCCAGGTAGCCAGTCCGATATTCAACTTGACCTCAGCTACATTCCCACCTGGTGTAGAAGCCGCGTAGTACAGATGGGTTAATTTATCGGTATTGATCATAGACCCCTGAATCAGAAGAATGTTATCCTGGTCTTCATTGTCCCTGTAATCCCTGTCCCACCTCAGCTCCTGGTCGCGGGCCACCAAGGTAAAGCCGGGCGCAGGCTCACGAAAATGCAGCCCGTCATTACTGATAATTAGACCCAGATCAACAGAAACGGCACTGCCATCGTATTTTGTTTCCCACCCTTCTTCGTCCTCCAGCGGAGGGTGATGCCACTGTCCGTAAACTCCCAGACAGACATTCCGGTAGGCGGTGACACGTGCACCCACATGGACTTGTTCCCCGTCCCAACCTTTCCGGTAGGGGGATGATGACCGCATTGGCTTAAAAAAGGCTTTGGTGCTTTCCAGGGGCCACTTGTCGATCCTGGGAGAGCGCCAGACGGCAAATGTCCGCGGCCCAAACATATGCACTCTCTCCCCGCTTGGGTAGGTCTGCAAAGGAAGACGTAACACTGGGGATACCTGGTGACCTCCTGCGTGGTAATTGCCCTTGAACTTGTATAGGGTGCCTACCTCCATAATCTGGGATACCATGCCTTCATCTTTGAGCGGGGTCCAGTGCAGGCCGTCGGGACTCACATCCAACCGGGTATTAGGGGGGGATTCAATGGTATGCGGGGTCCACCAAATCATATCTTCACCAGCATTAACATACCGGTATTCCGGCGGAGCGTCTTCATCGTATATCACATTTACAATGACCAGGCCTCGAACCATCTTGACCAGGTTGTTCCTTTTCGACCTATTGAACTCGGTCAAACCGAGTTCCGGTTTCCGCCAGGTTATACCGTCATCGCTTTCGGCATAGCCTACCAGCGATTTGTGATAATCGCTGGATACGGTTGCTATATACCACATCCGCCATAACCCGTTGTCGTAGATCACCGAGTGATAGCAAGCCCGGTGCTCGTCCGGCTCTCCTGCCTTGCCCCTTTCCAAGATGGGGTTATCGGGATGTTTATCCGGTCTCATCATTTCCAACTTTACTCCCCGGGTGCCTTCTATGCTCACATCATCAAAGGCAAACAGTACGTCTTGTTTGTCCTTCAGGGAGGTTACCTCAAGTTGTTCCGGTACTGTGCATGTAACCAGGGAGTGCAAACCGGTCGCAATCAGGATGATCGTCCGGCAAACTCGTCCGCCAAGTAGTCGGTCATTTTTCATAATTTCTTGGGGTATTGATATTAATTATTTACTCAGGTTCGCGCAAGTACAGGGCGTAAACCATTGTTTGGCCTGTAATTTCACATCGTATCTTAAACCGTTGTCCAGTTGGAAGAAACGGTTTGTTTTCCCAGATCACTTCTACATCAAGGCCCGACTCCTTGACTTCACCTCCGTCGGCTGCACTATATCCCGGCAATACATCAAACCCGTGCTCATCCAGCAGATAGACCTGCAAGGATGACCCATCGGGGATATCGGCATTAACATATAGCTTCATGCCCTGCTGATATTCTAGCGGAGATGATGCAAACTGCCCGGTGGTCTTTTCGTCTATCAAACTCAAATACCCGAAACGGTCGCGCGTCCAGGTGGCCAATCCGATATTCGCCTTAGTTCCACCCACATTCCCTCCCGGTGTGGAAGCCCCATAGTATAGATGAGTTAATTTATCGGTATTGATCAGGGGCCCCTGAATCAGAAGAATATCGTCCTTATCTTCATTGTCCCTGTAGTCTCTGTCCCACCTTAGCTCCTGGTCACGGGCCACGAGGGTAAAACCGGGAGCAGGCTCACGAAAATGTAGCCCGTCATTACTGATGATGAGACCTAAATCAACCGAAACAGGCTTGCCTTCGTACCTGGCTTCCCCTTCCTCATCCAGAAGAAGGGGATGATGCCATTGCCCGTAAACTCCCAGACACACGTTCTGGTAAGGTGTGACATAGGCAAAATGGACCTCCTCACGATCCCATCCCTTTACGTAAGGAGATGATGAACGCATAGGCTTTATTGTCAGGCTCTTGGTGTTCTCCTGAGGCCAGCGGTCTATGGTCGGCGAGCGCCAGACCACGAAGGTGCGGGGTCCCATCATGCCATAAATAGGATCCGGATAAATCGTCTGCATAGGAATGCGCAGGAGTGGTGAGATCTGCTTGGCCGCGATATGGTATAGCCCTTTGAACTTGTATATGGTGCTTGTCAGGTTCGCCTGCGGTATGATGCCGGGTTCATCTTTTAGCGGCGTCCACTGCAGGCCATCCGGGCTTACATCGATGCGGGTAGTGGATGGGCTATGCAGATACCAGTCGTCCCACCAGCTCATATCTGCACCCGCCAGGACGTACCGGCGTTCGGGTGGAGCCTCTTTGTCGTACATCACGGATATTGTAGACAGGCCCCGTACGGCGTTGACAAGGTTGTTTTCTTTCGACCCATTGAACTCAGACAATGCTAATTCCGGTTTCCGCCAGGTTATGCCATCATCGCTTTCCGCATAGCCCAGCAGCGATTTGTACCAATTGGCTTTGGATGGGATGGCTGCATACCACATTCGCCACAACCCATTATCAAATATCACAGAAGGGAAAATGGCCCGATTCTCGTCTATCTCGCCTTCCCGGCCCCTTGCCACAATGGGGTTTCCCGGATGCTTATCTGGTCTCATCATTTCGAGCTTCACTCCCCTGGTCGCTTCAATGCTCACATCATCAAAGGCAAACAGCACGTTCTGTTGGTCCTTCAGGTGGTTTGGTTCGACCTGTGCCTGGGTTGGGGAAGAAGCCGCAATCGCCACCATGATGAGTAGTGCTAATGTTCGTTTCATAAGGCAATGTATTATGTTTTACATAATAAAAAAAAAGCTCCTCTGGGGAAAGACCAGGATCACTATCGGACATACTTGGTGAGGCCGCCGCCCGCGGCGGTACGCGAGCCTGGCCCCTCGGCCGCGTAGACATTGCCTTCGGGGTCGACCGCCACGCCTTCACCCGCGGCCCCCCAGTAGTCCTGTGTCGGGTGCCCTGGAATAAAACCTGTCACTCGATCCTGAGTAGCATGGCCGATCCGGATTCCAGTGTGCCAGCCAGGATGGCTATTCTGGCTCGATTCCGAGTCGATGGTGTAGAGCATGTCATCGTCGGTGATGAACAAGCCGCTGACACGGCCGAACTGCAGGTAGGTGTCGAGGAGGTTGCCCTCCTGGTCGAAGATCTGGATACGGTGGTTGCCCCGATCAGCAACGAAAAGGCGACCCTTAGAATCCATCTCCAGGGCATGGGGGGTACGGAAGTTGCCGGGCTCGGTGCCAATCTCTCCCCACTGTTTGATGAACGTGCCATCCGCAGAGAACTTCATGATACGCCCCGTCGCTCCCTCAGCCACTTCCGGATTCTCTACGGTCATCATCATCTGCCCGTTGTGGCCATCCGACACAAAGATGTCGCCGTTGGGCGCAGTGACCACGTCACACGGCTGATTGAAGTGTTCCGTGTCGTTCCCTGGTATGCCCCGGGTACCAAGCATTAGCAGCACTTCTCCGGTCGGGTCGAATTTGATTACGTGGTGCCCAGCCATGTCTGTAATCCAGACGTTGCCATCGGCATCCACGTGGAGGCCATGGGGGAGGTCAAAGAGTCCGGCACCGAAGGCTACCAGCACCTCACCGGTCTCGCGGTGAAACTTCAGGACCGGATCGACTAAGTTATCGGCGCAACCTCCGCCCAATTGGCTCGCGCCGCACCGATCGTACGCCCACACGTGCCCGTCCTTCGGGTCTATGTCGACGCCAGCGGTGGAGCCCCATTCACGGCCGTCGGGAAGAAGCGCCCAGCCTTTAATAACCGTCGGGTTAGGGTTTTCCAGGCCGGCGCCGGTCATTGGGTCTGGTGACTCTTTGCAGGCGGCAAGCGCGATCAAGGTGGCTAGACCTGGAACGAATTGGCATCGCACTCTATTCATCAAATTCCTTCTTTACTCTACATCACCCTGTTCTCGTAAGTACAGCGCATATACCTTTGTTTGGCCTTTAATTTCACACCGTATCTTAAACCGTTGTCCTACTGGCAGAAATGGTTTCTTTCTCCAGACCACCTCAACATCAAGGCCCGATTCCTTGACTACACCCCCTTCCTCCGCACCGTATCCCGGCAAAACATCAAGCCCGTGCTCATCCAGCAGATAGACCTGCAAGGATGACCCATCCGGGATATCGGCATTAACATATAGCTTCATGTCCTGCTGGTATTCCAGCGGACATGATACAAACTGCCCGGTGGTCTTTTCGTCTATCAAACTCAAATACCCGAACCGGTCGCGAGGCCAGGTGGCCAGTCCGATATTGAACTTGCCTTCGGCCAGATTCCCTTCTGGTGTGCCAGCGGAGTAGTATAGATGGGTTAATTTATCGGTATTGATCATAGACCCCTGAATCAGAAGAATGTTATCCTGGTCTTCATTGTCCCTGTAATCCCTGTCCCACCTCAGCTCCTGGTCGCGGGCCACCAGGGTAAAGCCGGGCGCAGGCTCACGGAAATGCAGCCCATCATTACTGATGATGATGCCTAAATCAACCGAAACAGGCTCGCCTTCGTATCTGGCTTCCCCCTCTTCGTCAAGGAGATGGGGGTGATGCCACTGCCCGTAAACTCCCAGACACACATTCCTGTAAGGGGTGATATAGGCAAAATGGACCTCTTCACGATCCCATCCCTTTACGTAAGGAGATGATGATCGCATGGGCTTGATCGTGAGGCTTTTGGTGTTCTCCAATGGCCAGCGATCTATTGTGGGTGAGCGCCAGACCACAAAGGTGCGGGGTCCCATCATGCCATAGTCACCATCAGCATAGATCGTCTGCATAGGAATAATCAATAAAGGTGAGATCTGTTTAGCGGCAATATGGTATTGCCCTTTGAACTTGTATATCGTGCTGGTCAGGTTCATCTGAGGTATGATGCCGGGTTCATCTCTGAGCGGCGTCCACTGCAGGCCATCTGGGCTTACGTCGATGCGGGTAGTGGATGGGCTATTTAGATACCATTCGTCATACCAGCTCATATCTGCACCCGCCAGCACATACCGGCGTTCGGGTGGAGCCTCCTTGTCAATCATAACTGATATCGTTGCCAGGCCTCGTGCCGTTTTAATAAGGTTGTTTCTTTTCGACCCATTGAACTCGGTCAAACCGAGTTCCGGTTTCCTCCAGGTTATACCATCATCGCTTTCCGCATAGCCCACCAGCGATTTGTGATAGTCGCTGGATACGGTTGCTATATACCACATCCGCCATAACCCGTCGTCATAGATCACCGCGGGCTCAGAAGCCCAATGCTCGTCTATCTCGCCTTCCCGGCCCCTCGCCACAATGGGGTTTCCCGGATGCTTCTCCGGTCTCATCATTTCCAGCTTGACCCCCCGGGTGCCTTCAATGCTCAGGTCATCAAAGGCAAGCAGTATGTCTTGTTTATCGTTTAAGTTGGCTGCCTGAGTCTGTGCGTCTGCTGGGAAAGAAAATACGCACAGCAAACCGGTCGCCATTAGGATAATCTTCAGGAAATTTCGTCTCCCATGTTGCCTATCATTTTTCATGATTTTTTGGTCTACTATATAACTGATTTGTATCTCACAGATACTCAGGCTCTTTAAACTACGCATTTTCAGGCTACCTCCGTTCCTAAATCTAGGGTAATCTGTAATCTCCCGGCCGCATTGTTTTGGATCGGCGATCGAAAGATCTGGCATTTACCCGTAGAGGTCAGATTCCTTCGCCGCTGGCTCATTTAAGAGCCGTAAAAAAAACTCCACGGGCTTGATTTGCCCGACGGCAGAGGGTCTCCCGAATAAAGTCGAACAAATGAATATCCAATACATGCCGTGCCTGCCGATTTCTAAGGATTAAACAAGGGCATGCTTATAAATTTTTTCATATTTCCTATTTTCTCTTACACAAGCAAATACTCGGTGGATGATTTTGTTTCTTACAGCATTAAGTACAGCCATTTTATTCTTGCCTTCCTCTACTTTTCTTAGGTAATAATCTCTTAATTCTCCTTTACCAGAGATGGCTGACATAGCCGCCAAGTGTAGTAGTACTTTCATCGACTTGTCTGCCCTGTGTGACACTCTGGCCCTGCTGCGAATCGTTTTCCCTGAATCGTATTGGAAAGGGGCTACTCCGCAATGACAGGCCATCTTTTTTGGGTCAGTGATCTGTTTAAACTCGTTAGTGACTACCAGGGTATTGATAGCTACAATCTGCCCTACTCCGCTTACCGATGTAATCAGTTGATAAAGTTGTTTAAGATGATGGTCCCCATCAATGAGCTGCTGGATTTTCTGTTCCACTTCTTTGAGTTGTTTTTCTATTTTGGCTATAACAGGTCGAAGTAGTTTATCATGTTCCTTTGCCCATTGTTTATTACCAAACTGCTTGTCTTCCTGTAGAGGATCAAGTAGCCTCTTTTTGGAAGTAAGTAGTCTTTTCCTGAGACGGATCATAGATTTCAATTGATTGACAACCTCTCTGGGAGCTTCCCACAGCCTTACTTTATCCCTTTTAGCATAAGCATACTCAGAAATTCTTAAGGCATCTAAAGCATCATTTTTACCTCGTTCCAACGCATGGTGTGCTTTGATTACTGCTGCGTTTTCTAACCAAACTGCCATGTTCTTTTCAACCACAAATTCCAATAAAGGGTTACAGTAGATACCCGTATGCTCAAGACATAATAACCAGTGGATCTGATCGGTCTCTACTTCTTTTAGTAATCTTTTGTAAAACAGATTGATCCCTTTTTTATCGTTACTTACCAGCAAGTGGAACAACTTTTTGCCTTCAGCAATCACTACAAAATCCAGAACCTCTTTAGACACATCTACGCCAATAAATACTTTATACTTCATAACTTTATTATTGATTAAAAAACAGGTCAACACACTTAAACACGATCAAACCCTTGATAATGGATCTTATCCTTCGCTGGATATTCCTAATTTCTAAATGATGCTTGTTTAAGTAACCGACAGAGGATTGAATCGCACGATGGGTCTTACCCTGGCAGGCAGATAATTCGCCTCTGTCGGTGTTGACTTTTTAAAGTTATCCACCTTGTCCACAAGTTATGAGTCTCCCCCAGACCCCCTCATAGGGGTAATAGCAATAATATTGAAATAATCATATCTTGTAAATCTAAAGGGTAGGCAGGAATACATGATTTTTAAAGTTTACTGGATAACAAAGCCCTTTCGAGTCCTATTAACATTAAAACGGTGGAGAATAATGAATAGATATGACTTGGAAGATCGGCTCATAAATTGCTCTGTCAATATATTAGATATTGCTGAAGATGTGGAGTCCACTTTTGTAGGTAACATCTTGCCAACCAACTCGCAAGATCAGGCACTTCTGCCGTGCTAAACTATGGAGAACCACAAGGAGCTGAATCAAGACGGGATTCGCGAAACAATCGTTTGCCTTAAGATCATCAAAAAAAAGCATCTGCACCGTGATTCCAATGTCTCGGCGGGGACGATTGCCCGAAAACGATGAACTAATATCCATTTTTGTATCCAGCATCAAAACCGCGACCCTGGTTGTCCATTGGAAGGAGATCCCGGCTCTACGGCCGGGAATGATTCTACTATATAACCATGAATCGCAATAAGTAACTTCAAAAATCCATGTTCCTCGTCTGCGCGAAGCCGCTACGGCGAAGGCAGGCCTTGTTGGATATTGGATATTCATATGGAGGGAGATCCCGGCTCTACGGCCGGGAATGATTCTACTTGCTAACTTCAGTTATCTATCTTGATGTTAGGTTCCTAAACCGGGGGGACTTAGCAATATTAGCCTATTTAACGTGAGTTCGACAATAAGGAATGATTAAAGAGCGAGAAAGAGTTGACCGGTGTCCTGGTAGTTCAATTTGATTGAGGGCTTTTTTTCGCAAAAGTTGTAAGCGATTAAAGCCGAGAAAAGGTTGGTAAGGAAATTAGTTGGGCTCCTGTGCCTGGAGTGTTCAATCTGGAAGATGTTTTTAAGTTGATCAATGATAGTCTCACAAATAGCCCTTTTACGGAGCATTATAGCATCCATGATGGGGGTTAAGGATGAGGACTTCATATTGCGTTTGAGTTTGGTTATCAGATGGACTCCGCGGAAGAACAGATTTTTAAAAAGTTCCTTACTGATGTAGCCTTTATCACCAAAGAGCTTTCCGAATAATTTCTTAATAAACCGTTCAATTTTAAGAGGCTTTCTGTCATCCACATTGCCCGGTGTGAGCATAAAATCGATGATTTCACCCGTATCAGCAGTGATAAGATGGAGCTTAAACCCGTAGAACCATCCGATGGAACAATGGCCTCTTTTAGCTAACCCTTCAAATACTTTATGGTTATGGATCCGTCTGTTATGACAGACCCTTAACGGAGTGCTGTCTATAAAACTTATACCTGTACACTGTCCAGTCCCTTGTGTTTTCAGATAAATAGCCATTGGCAGAAGACTTCCACTACAAAGTTCTACCATTCGGTTATAGCTTACCACATCAGGAAAGAAGGAGCGCAAGTGGCCACAAACGTATGTGTTGTAAAAGGTCTTGAAATTTCGATATCCTGAGATCTGGAACAAGACCTGTATAGTCATTACTTCGGATAAAGAAAGCTTACCAGGTTTGTTGCGCTTTTTACTTCCCAGCAATCTTTTTTCCAATTTTGGGACAAAATCCAGACAAAAATCGTCAATGGAACAAAAAATTTCAGTAATTTTAGTAGCAGTTAACATAGGTAGAAATATTAGTTATTTTGTTGATTGTCAATGACTTAATATACTAATTTTCTGCCTTTTTTCTATCAATAAACTACTCTATTTTATATCGAACTCACGTTATTTATTATTTACTCGCCATCGCCCGGTTCGCGCAAGTACAGGGCGTACACCTTTGTTTGGCCTTTAATTTCACACCGTATCTTAAACCGTTGTCCTACTGGCAGAAATGGTTTGTTTTTCCAGACCACCTCAACATCAAGGCCGGATTCCTTGACTTCACCTCCCTCTGCCTCACCGTATCCCGGTAACACATCAAGCCCGTATTCGTCCAGCAGATAAACCTTCAACGTGGAACCGGCAGGGATATCAGCATTCGCATATAGCTTCATGCCCTGCTGGTATTCCAGCGGAAATGACACAAACTGCCCGGTGGTCGTTTCGTCGATCAAGCTCAAATACCCGAAACGGTCGCGGGGCCAGGTGGCCAGTCCGATATTGATATTCGGTCCAGCCTCATTTCCTCCCGGTGTGGTGGCGGCATAGTACAACCGGGTGAATTTATCGGTACTGATCAGAGGCCCCTGGAGGAGCATAATATTGTCCTTATCTTGATTGTCCCTGAAATCTCTGTCCCACCTAAGTTCCTGGTCCCGGGCGACAAGGGTAAACCCAGGGGCAGGCTCTCGAAAGTGCAGTCCGTCATTACTGATGACAAGACCCAGATCGCAGGAAACAGCATTGCCATCGTATGCCGTCTCCCACCCTTCTTCATCCAGAAGAGGAGGATGATGCCACTGTCCGTAAACACCCAGACATATATTCCTGTAAGTTGTGACATAAGCGCCGGCATGGACCTGTTCACCGTCCCAGCCTATTAGATAAGGGGATGATGAACGCATTGGTTTGAAAAAGGCTCTTGTGTTTTCCAGGGGCCACCGGTCTATCCTGGGTGAGCGCCAGACAACAAACGTACGCGGCCCAAACATGTTCACCTTGCCCCTTGGATAGGTCTGCATGGGAAGCCGTAACAACGGCGATACCTGGTGACCACCTATATGGTAATTGCCCTTGAACTTATATATTACATAGGTCTCGTTCATCATCGAAACTATGCCAGGTTCATCCCTGAGGGGTGTCCAGTTAAAGCCGTCAGGACTCACGTCCACCCGGGTAGTGGACTGGGCATCAAGTGTCCATGTTTCCCACCAGCTCATATCCTCACCGGCCATAACATACCGGTATTCGGAAGGGGCTTCTTTATCAACAATTATTGAGACAGTACTTATAGGTCGAGCCGTTTTAACCAGATTGTTATTTTTAGACCCATTAAACTCGACTAGTCCGAGGTTCGGCTTCCGCCAGGCTATGCCATCATCGCTTTCCGCGTAGGCCACCAGCGATTTGTACCAATTGCCATGGGATGGAATCGCTGCATACCACATCCGCCATGAGCCGTTGTAGTAGATCACATCAAGGTAGCTTGCCCTTTTCTCATCCACCTCTCCTGGTTTACCTCTTTCCAGGATAGGGTTATCCGGATGCTTCTCCGGTCTCATCATTTCCAGTTTCACTCCCCGGGTCGCTTCAATGCTCACATTATCAAAGGCAAATAGTACGTCCTGTTTGTCCATCAGATGGTTTGGTTCAGCCTGCGCCTGTGCTGGGGAAACAAACACGCACAGCAAACCGGTCGCCATCATAGGCATAAGAAAAGCTCGTATCACAGGGTTGATATTTATCAGTATAACTTGGTAATGCGTTAGTTATTAAGATCCGTTCAGCTACGTCTCCAATAAATTAAACCGGGGCCTCCCTGAGTGATTATCCATGCCACAGTTGTAGTCCAGACCGCTGATGGGCCATTGCTTCAGCCAGTCTTGATCCGACAAAAGAGCAGCCAGATCATCATAATCATGAATTGCATGGAGTAAATCATACAATACCGGGTGCATGACCGCATCATTAGTCTCATAAAGGGATATTCCTGCCGCTCCGGCATCATATTGTTCCTTGATCCGTTGAGCAATCCGGACTGGATTGAACAGAAATCCCCTTTGAACCGCATAGGTGTTGGCACCCCCATAGACTTTTACTCCGGTCCGTCTACCCAACTCAACATAGGGTGAAACATCGTGGATCCAAATCCCATGAATCCATTGCAGAGGATTAACCATCACCGTATCTATGAGGCCCTCTTGACACCAGGTCTCAATGTCGGGGCCTGAAATGAGATTGGCAGTGAAACCATCATCAACAATACGGGCGATGAGTTCGATCCTTCTTCCTGTATCCACTTCAACTTTGTTTACCGTTTGACGTGCCCGGCGCATAAAACCGGTCAGCACATCAGCCCGGTACTTGCACCAGGCCATGAATTCTTCCGGCTCCGCACCCGAATTATCCATACCGTTTTTCCGGAAGGTTTCTAAAGCCGTCTCATACTGATCCTTGGGCAAATGGTTGAGGCTATAGGGTCGAAGCTTGGGGGGATCATTTCCGGTATCCTTTTTGTAGGCCTCTGTTAGTGCAGGATGGTATCTGAGCATGGGGGGCTGACGTACAAAGTCCAGGCATATTCCATCTATTCCGGACCGAGTTGCTTCATCTATAATAGCCAACCGTTCCTGCTGGTAATCCTCCAGGGCGAAACAGAGTCGGCTGCCATCCGGCTCGCCGTCAATGCCAATCTCCCTCAATTCCGGTCGCCGAGCCAACATCGAGGTCATGCAATTGCCTAAACCTCCACTGTAATGCCTATTCATGAACAATGTTGCATAAATGGTCATCCCCTTCTTATGTCCATAAGAAACGGATGTTTTTAACATATCTTCTTTCTGTATTATCCGCAGGAACTCCAGGTCCCCTTGTCGCATTTGGCTTTGATCCGCCTCCCGGCCAAACATGGTTACCAGAGGATTCTCAGACTGATAAGTAACCACACTGCGGCCCAGGCTTAAGGAAACTTGCTTAAATCCCAGGTCATAGTGAGCGTCCAAAAGTGCTTCCCATTCGGATTGGTCTTTGTCACGGTTGGGCCTGGATGCCCTCTCCCAGATCCAGGAATGAGGCTCCAGAATGCCACAAACATCAAACTTCTTCCCGGCGGGAAACTGTTTTTCCTTTTTCGATTCAAGTTCGGTGCCGGTCACATACCCGGCCCCCAGGACTGGAACGGTGGCGGCCAATGCTCCTTTCTTTAAAAAAGTTCGTCTTTCCATTTTACTTTTGCGAGTTTCAGAAATGCGTTTTTTCATGATTTAATCTCCTGTTTGTGTTCAAAATAATATGCCGCAGCTCATTGCCGGGCAGTTCGATTTACTGTTAACACCGCCCATTTAATGGATTGATAGGGTAAGGCGTAGGTACCTTTTTCTTTAGTAAAAGAAGAATCGGAAAAGGCCACATAGAGCTTTCCGTTCTTCTCCATGTTACTGGTGTAGGAACAGCCTGGACCGGTATGAATTACGAAAGGGGCCTCCCATCGCTCTCCCCGTCCATCTAAACTGAACATTACATGGGTTATTTGGGGATGACCATAGCTTCCCCGGCCTGAGGAGCAGGCCAGAACTCCGTTTTCCAGCAGGCAAAGATCAGGTTTTACAGCTGGCCAGCCAGTGGAAACCGGGGTGCTCCAAGTTGCCCCTTTGTCCTTCGAGCGCACCTGATAAAGGGGAGTGTAGCTATTGGTTCGAAGCAGGCAAATGATCTCGCCGTTAGGTAAAAGCTTTAAAGTCGGCTCATTGAATCCTTCAGGGCCAAACGGTGCGCCATCCAGCTCCGGAGGGATGTGGCTCAGGTAATGAAAGGATTTGCCATTGTCTGTTGACCGGGCAAAAAAAGTAGTAGTTGCTGTGACTTCTCCATCCATCAATTTGGTCCCCGGAACCTCGGCGCCCAAGGGACATAGCAGCTCACCGTTCCCAAGATCCAGCAGATCGCCATAACAAAAGTAGGCAGCCTCCTTCCAGGGTAGATTGGAGACCTGGAATGTAGCATCTTCCAGTAACTCCCCTGAGTCGGAAAATCTGCGCAACCGCCAAGATGCTTTTGGTAGGTAGATTTGGTACCAGGGCTTGTACCCGGGTTTTCCATTATCCTTATAGGGATCGCCCAATTCCAATGGAAATACGTCGATGTAAGCGATGGTTCCATCATTAAGGTATCCCAGTACCCCAGAAGTCTGTACATTGTCATTCCAGTGAGAACCCTTGGGAAGGTCTTGCCAGGTTAGGCCCCCGTCATCCGAATATGCAGCCAACCGGCTTTCGTCACCCGTATGCCTGCCTCTCCCATAGGGAAGAACCAGCTTATCGCCTTTGAGCCGAATGAGACGGGGAAAATTAACAATTTCCTCTTCGGATTTGATAAGGACATCAATTCTCTCCAGGGTAACCTCCAATCTGTAGTCGGCACTGACATAGACTGCCTGGGTAAGGCCGGCATCGATGTCATCAGAGGGTTTGAGGTAACCATTTTCCCCGGTTCTTTCTGAGCCGAAAACAGTGCCCCAACCACCCAGGCCAAGACCGGATGTAAGACCTGCCAACTTCAGGAAATTTCGTCTGCCATGTTGCATATCATTTTTTTTTTGAATTCCAGGTTCTTCGGTTTTAATATTCTATAGAGTATTTTACATCAATTTTCACAAAGGTTTCTTCTTTGGTAGAATGAGCCCTTTTCCGTTCCGTTCAAATATTGAGATCATACCCACAGTTTTTTAACAAAGCTCTTCGATCGTTCATTCGGACATACTTAGGGTTTAAATACACCGTTCCACTCACTGCCCATATAGGCCCCCCATGGAAGTGATTCGGAAAGGCTGATTCGGGTCTCAAGGCGTTCAACCACAAAACCGTTAAATGAATAAAAGCGTCGGTCGTCGGTCATTCTGCAGTGTACCACATCCATTTTGCCGTCGTGATCGAGGTCGGTAATCAACGGAGTGGTGCCCAGATTCTGACCGGGATGGCGATATTCAGCAAAAAGGAAGACATTGCTATTTTGAAAATCGACCACATAAAGCCCGGTAAAGTACTGAAGAACCGAATCCCTGGTAAAGGAGTTAACCGGGACCAATGCATCGAACCACCCGTCATTGTTAAAATCGGCTGCCACCGGTGAGGCGACAATGTATCCCCCCAGTGTTTCCTGGTAGGCAATTTCTCCATTCTGACCGTTCACCATAGCTAGTATAGCCTTGGTTGATTCGAAGGAATCTTCTATTTGTTCCCACGTGCCCTTGCAAAAGAATCCAACAAAATCCGGTATTTCATCGTCAGTGAAATATCCAACGGCCAATGAGACATAAGTTTCGGTGTATGGGATCCTGGTTTCCCATAATTTGGAATTATCTATTCCATTGAAAGCAAGAATTCTTCCGTTTCCAACAGCGGTAATAATATCATAAATATCGTCACCGTTAATATCAGCCAGAACCGGGGGAGCGATGAAGCCCCTTCCGACAGCCGAATCCAAAATAATTGCCGCGGAAAGATCTCCTTCCATCAATTCGCTGAGGGTTGCCCTGTAAAAACGACCGGATATGGATTCACCCCCAGTACCAAAAAGTATTTCCGGGTCCCCCTTACCATGGAAATCAAAGACTACTGGTGACATATATGTTTCCTTTCTGTCGGGGACATAGGCCTCAGCCAGAAGAGATCCATCACGGGCGCTAATCACCATCAGCTTACCGGAGGGCCGGTTAGTCTCCCAAGGAGCAGATATGACATACCCACCAAAAGAAACAAGCAGGTCTTCCAATCCATCTTCATTTTGGTCCGGAACCCATTGCGGCGTATAAAAATTCAAAAGTGTGGTGTCGTACCGCAAATCCCTGCCAGCAATATCCCCAAAGAACTCCCATATCAGTGATCCCTCCTTTCCATCAATAGCCATGAGTTGGGCGGACCGGCCCCCTATAAATACGTCCTCAACACCATCGCCAGTAATGTCCCGAAACATGGCTGAACCCACTACCTGGTTTAGGGCTGGGATTTTCCATAAAAGTTCACCTGTGGCCCCATCAAGAGCCAGGACCCCGTATTCGGTGTTAGAAAACTCCTCTCCTCCTGCTCCCAAAACAATATCCAAAATGCTATCTCCGTTTAGATCTGCCACACGAGGAGAAGATGTTGTACCGACACCAGGAAACGCTGCGGACCAAACCACTACCCTTTTTCTGAAAATAAGCCATGCGATGACTATACCTGCAGATAAAATCAGGATCAGGCCCAAATGTTTCCATATTTTTTGAGGTCTGTTTATTCTAGTCCTGGTATTTCTAGAGATTAATTTGGTTCACTTTTTTCAAGGTCAGCTTTCATTTCATCCATTTGCCCGGAGTCCAACTGCTGGTAGAATCTTATAAAAAGCATGAATGCAAATAGACTATAAATGTATTATGTTTTACATAACAAAAAAATAATTGCCTTTTCCATTTGTTATCCCTTGGCCTTAGATTAAGGATATTAGCCGCTGGAAATGAAAAAAACTGGGGGGGGGTGAACAGTGTCAGTACGATTACCAAAGATTGATATCGATTAAGGCTTAGTCAAAGTCCTCGGTTTTTTGAGAGATGAAAAGGAATAATTGAGTTCGGATTATCTTATTTTTATTATGTAGGACATACTAAATCCGATTTTATTCGTTTTGAGAAGGAATCGGGTTTAAATTTGCCCGGTCCAATTTAAGATTAGAAATGGATAAGAAATCTGGCAACCCTCCCAAAATCAGGCCGGTCAGCACTTTGTCTCTTGTTGACAAGGTAGAAACTCGGCTGAGAGAATATTTTGAAGAAAACAATTTGAAACCAGGAGATCCTTTGCCCAAGGAACTTGACTTGGCCAAGGCATTGGGGGTAAGCCGGACGGTAGTTCGGGAAGCCTTTTCGCAACTTAGGACCCTGGGCTTAGTGGAATCAAAAAAAAACCGGGGAATGATCCTTACGCGGCCCGATGTGCTGTCCGGTTTTGAAAGAGTTCTAAACCCCAAAATACTGAGCCTTTCCACCCTACAGGATATCTTTCAATTACGTATAGCACTAGAAATTGGCTTGGGGGATTTTGTCTTTGCTCGTAAATCTGAAGAAGATATCGAGGAATTGTATGATATTGTTGATAGGGCAGAACAATCAGAGCGAACCGTGGCCGGATTTAAGGCCGAGCACGAATCGGAATTCCACGGAAAACTCTACCGAATGTCCGGAAGTGACACCTTGCGAAGGTTTCAAAGTATGCTTTTACCAATATTCCAGTACGTTATTGACAACGGTCTGTTTACTAAAGACTATCCTTATCCCCCAGGGTATGCTACTCACCGTAAGCTGGTTGATGTTTTAAAAACCGGAAATCCGGAGGAGTTCATGCTGGCAATACGAAACCACTTATCGCCTAGTACGGAACGAATCCTCGGTATCGAGACTGCCGAGCCAGTAGTCAGTAAGAATTAGAAAATAGTCAATTTAAGTTGCTTGCGAATTGCAAGAGAGTTTTGATAGAGGTTGAAAAGCTTCCGTCTAAGTTAGTGACGTATTAGCCATCCACTCCCAAAACCCAAATCTCGACCCGCCTGCTACAGTACTTTGTCCGGCCTTTAGATTTACCAAATAATATATTCCAAGAATTGTATTGTTATTATAGTTATCCCGTCTGGGGGGAGATTTGATAACTTGTCGATTGTTGAAAACTTAAAGGCAAGTTGGACAGAAAAGATAATCTTGAACAGGAAAAAAGGGCCCTGGTTGCTCAAGGCCTCATACCTGGCTGACTAAACCCAAAGTAACCAGCATGAACCTAACTAAAATTTGAAAGCGCCTTACAATTATTAATGCTTCACGATAAGTTCGACCTGAGGCGACGTATTAGCACTAGGCAGCCTTTAGATAAGTTTGGCTCGCATCGGTTGCAATACCGCGGAACTGAGTGATCATTTGGTATTGACCTTTGAAGACTTCGCCTTGATAAACCGTAGGCCATATAGACAGCATTGATTCTGACATGTATATTCCCCCTTAATCAAAGGGGGAACAAAAGGGGGTTGTATATCATTAATGAATAAAGGTTAAGCGGTGAGAATCTATTATAATCCGAGAATCAAGACTCTAGCCAGAAACCTAAGGAAAAACAGTACCCTTGCAGAGGTTCTGCTGTGGAATGAACTAAAGGGAAAGAAGATAATGGGATTCCAGTTTATGCGGCAGAAGCCGATCGGCAATTTTATAGTCGATTTCTATTGCCACAAGCTCAAGCTGGCAATTGAGATTGACGGTGATTCGCATGGCTACACAAAGGCTCAGAAAAGAGATTCACGGAAGGAAAAATTCCTCAATTCCATTGGTATACACATGTTACGATATGATGATTGTGATGTGAAAGCAAATATTGGAGCTGTTCAAGGCCATTTGATCGATTGGATCGAGTGCAAATAACCCCCTTAATCCCCCTTTTTATAACGGGGACTTAATGAAATTGGCATACCAAAAAGCCCGGTTAAGCTGCATTTCCTCGTTGTAGAGACCTAATTACCGATGTCTAGATGTTTTCTTACCAGAAGTTGCTTTTCCTGTCTAATTTCAGCCGAAAATCTGACAACTAGTGCCGTCCTTTGCCGATAGCTAAGCGTCAAGATCTTCGATTCCTGTTTTCGGTTCATCAACCCAAATGGGCTAGTCTTTCTGGGGGCCAAATCATCCCTTTAACAGTATCACCCTATCCAGCCTCAGTTTCAATATCTATAGATTTCTTACTCTCCATGCTTTCCCATACCGCATCTGTAAATACCATGTAGGCATATCCCAGTTCAAACGAAGTGAGCTTCACCTTTTCCAGGCCCCGAATGCTGTTTACAAACTCCTCTTCAACCCGCCATCCGGAATCACCGGGCAAGGAACGGTGCACCAATTCAAGACGTTTCCCATCTTTTTCACCAAAATAAACTTTGTCTGAAGCCATATCAACCTTGATGGTCCCCTGATCTCCATGAATCCAGCAGACCATTTCTTGCTTATGCCCAATCACTTCTGAAAAACTCATAAGATAATCAGCTTGATCCATTTGCAATTCCCCCATAAGCTGAAGATTATCGGGAATCTCAATATCCAACTGACCACCTGACTCGGCATTTTTTCGCTTGTCCACAATCACCGAACCTAGCGCCATCATACTGAGTGCTGGCCCAACCCAACGCATCAAGGTTTCATAAAAGATCCCCATGCCCATAATATTATTACCGCTGAGGGAGCGGTCCTGGCGCCAGGTAGCCGGGGAATGAAAGTCCGGAAAGGATCCACTGCTGACCCGGAGATCCACATGGATGAGCCTACCAATTTTATCAACCAATTTCCTAACCACAGCATCATAACTAAGGGTCATTGGTCCAGGAACCACCTGGGCCGTAAGATGGGGATTCTGACGGGAATTGAGCAGCATTTCCCGGGCCTGCGCGCCAGTCATGGCCATGCGCGCTTCCACTAGTACATGCTTACCCTGTTTCAGGGCTTCACAAGTAAATTCATGATGCTTGTAAGGCCAAGTGCCTATCACGATAGCATCGATTTCGGGATCAGTAATAACAGAATACGGATCTGCTTCCGCTTTGGGAATTCCAAAATTACGACAAACCTTCCGGCCTGATTCAATGCTTCTGTTGGCAACGGATACAAGTTGAAGGTCTTCGATTTTTTGAAGGTTAGGAATATGCTTGATACGGGTGTTGGCTCCGGCACCGATAATTCCGATTTTCAAGGGTTTGTTCATGTTGAAGAAAACACTCTAAAAAGGGGACATCAGCAATCCCAGCGGCTGGGGTTAATTCCAAGGGCCTCAACCGGCATATTCTCAGGCCGATTCGCAACCTCATAATTAACCTTCCTGGTATTCAGACTTTTGAAAAGGGGCCGTACACGATCCGGTAATCTGGCTAGTTTTTCTGGCGGCCATTCCTCTACTTCATATACTGGGCCTGCCCAGGCTGGCCTGTAGGCAATGGCCAGCATCCGACGGTCATCCTGGCTTAAATTTGGGTAATTGCCATGGAATACCGACTGGTTGATAATTACTGCTGTACCTGCCTTGCAAGTAATCATGGTTTCCTCCGGGTGGGATTCGTACCGATTGTACGGGTTTCCATCCACATGGAATGACAAATGGGAATGGGGAATAACTTTAAAAGGAGCTTTTTCTGAGGTTAGATCATCCAGGTAGTACAACACCCGGACTAAACGGGGGGCGCTTGCCTGGTTACCAAAGATCTCTGATCCATAGGGTTGGGCATCGGTATGTAAGGACACACCGGGGTGCCCAGGACCGGAAACAACGAAGCCGCAGGAAGTACATATGATTTCATCTCCAAAAAGAGTTTGCAAAAAATTCAGCATTTCAGGCAGCGCGATCAGGTCAATACAACTGGGGGATTCAGACCATTGCACGTCCTTGTAGTACCTTCGATTTTCGCTGTAATCAACCGCTGTAGTCGGAAATCCGGAAACCTCGGTCTTAAGTAGATCCAGAAATTCAGGAGAAAGGATTTCAGGAAAGACCACGAATCCCTCAATCTCGAAGTGCTTGATGCGTTGTTCTGTACTAAGCGAAGGCCAATCCATCATCGGATTTCCGTATTAATCCCGTTTCTCGACAATTTCTCTTATCTCCTTAAAATATAGGTTTGATTCCTCCACTTTTTTACGGAATTCGGCTTCAAGAATAAAGCTAGGTTCGCCTATACACAGGAAGGTAAAACCCTCATCAATCAGGGAAGAGCCATTTCCCATAATCCAGGTATTTTTTCCGACACCAATCCCAGCTTGGCGAACGTCCTGGATGGCTTTCCGGAAGGTCGGGTTTTGGGGATCCTTGCTATACCCCAAAGAAACGGAAAGATCATAGGGGCCGATAGCCAGGGCGGTTACAATTTCATGGTTGGCAATTTGGTCAACCTGGTCCAGCCCCTCACGGGTCTCAATTTGTGGAAGAACAATCACATGGTCTTCAAAATCCGATTTCCAAGTTTCAATATCGAATCTATCAACCCAGTAATTTCCCATACCCCCAGGTCGTCTGTTCCCTCGAGGAGGCAGAAAAATGGCTTCCTGGATCTCGTTAAGCTGATCTAATCCCTCTATGGCAGGGACCATCAAACCGCAGGGACCAAGATCCAGCGTCCGCCGAACGGTATCCGGATAGGAGGAAACAGGTCTGATGAGAACCGGAAAATCCAACAACCGGCCTATCTGGCAGGCCTGTGCCACTTCTTGATCAGAGTGGTAACCATGTTCCATATCAATGATGAGATAATCAAGAGAAGCCCGGTTACATCCTTCTACCAACTCTGGCCATGTGTGATGAGTGGCCAGAAGACCAAGGGTCAGACCTTCGCCGTTAATTTTCTCCTTAAGTGCAATTGCAGGTTTCATCGATGTGAAGAAAGCTTAGAGGGCAAGAGTGTGATATGAGGTACATCCTTACAATTACCAAGAAGCCACGTCAAAAATAATTGATGAGGCTTGCAGGCACTACAACCAAATTGATTTTCCTTTCCACTATTTTGACTCAATGTTACGATCCTAGTTATCATAACTTAAAACCAACTAACTAGTCCAATATTAGGTTTTTGATTTAGAGGGCAAACTGATCCTTGAAAATAATACCACCCGAATATTTTCCAATCTACAGGAGGGTTGGTGAAAAACATTTGAACATCTTGAATTTATTGTACGATAAGCGCATATGTCCATTTCCCATATTTGATTATCTGCTAGTCCGTAAAGATACCCAATTGACATAAGCTGTCAGAGGGCTTGGCGACCTTGTTGAAAAAAACATAGCCATGAACCTTGTAGAATTTATTAAACGGTTTCCCAATGAACAGATGTGCCGTGATCATTTTCGCGAGTATCGGATCAGGAAAGGGATTATCTGCAAGAAATGCAGTCACCCTTCGCATTATTGGCTTTCCGGAAAAGAGCAGTTTCAGTGCAAGCAATGCGGTTTTAGGACTACCCTTCGAAGCGGTACTGTACTGCAGAGCAGCAAACTTCCATTTTGGTATTGGTACATAGCCTTTCACCTGATGAGCTCCACTAAGAAAGGGTTTTCTGCCCATGAAGTCAGAAGACAACTGGGCCACAAACGCTATGAGCCGATTTGGTTGATGATGCGCAAAATACGAGCAGCCATGGGAAAGGCCGATGGGACTCAAACACTTGCCGGGATGGTAGAACTGGACGATGCCTATTTCGCCACCGGTACGTCCAAACGGGTTAAGAAAAGGCTTAAACGGGGCAAAGGAAGCCAAAAGAAATCAAAAGTAACTGTAATGGCGGAATCCTTTCCATTGGAAATCGACGGACGCACAGAGCATTTCTGTGGGCAGTTCAAGATGAAGGCTCACCGTTCAGAAAGCAAGGAGGCGATTCAGCAGGTCGTCAGCCAAGCCATTGATCCTGCCAGCGTTTTGTTCACTGATCAATCCACCGGTTATGTGGATTTGAAAAGCCTGGTAGATGTTCACGTGAGTTTTAAATCCTCCTGGGAGGGTGCCGATGAACTCAAATGGGTACACATAGCCATTGCAAATGCAAAGCGGACCCTGCTGGGCATTTATCATGTTATCAAAGAAAAGTACCTTCAGTACTATTTGGATGAGTTCTGTTATAAGCTCAATCGAAGGTATTCAACCAATCTGTTTGATAATCTTGTCTTTAGCTCAGTTTAGTGGTACGATTGCGGACTAGCATATTTGATTATAATTATATCATACATAATACAAATTAAATAACTTTTTTTAACTTCCCTATGTTATGCAATTCAAAATTCAACTTTTATCGTTTTTGAGCCCTTTTGCAATCTTGTTAAATAGCTGGCCGGGTCCTCTTAAAGTCTCTTGCCAGCTGTGAGGCCAACTTTTTCAAATGCCATGAGCTCATTCCGGAAAATTAAGGAAAGGATTGTAAGAGCAAGTGTTACAGAATTAATTTAATTATGAAGCCCTGGTTCAAAAAGATACATTTTAATGGAAATCGTTCATATCTCATAAGTGAGTTTATTGTAGATGAATTTGACGGTCTCCCTCATTATCATCCCGAATGTGAACTGCTATATATATTGACTGGGAGGGGAAAATACATCATTGGAGATAGTATTTCGGACTTTCGGGCTGGGGATCTCTTCTTTCTAGGTCCCAATCTTCCTCATTGTTGGAAAAAGAGTGCTGGATATTCGAACGGACAGGAGACTAAATTCCTTGTTGTTCAGCTCAACATGAATATTCTGGGCAAGTATATCATCTGTTGCCCCGAATTAGAACCTATTGCCCGGTTTGTTGAGAGATCGCCTCTGGGTTTTTACTATAAAGGCAGAATTCGTCAAGGTGTAGGCTCAAAAATGTGTGACATGACGCATATGGAAAGCTTTCGAGGTATGATTGAATTGTTAGATATTCTCAGGATACTTTCACTTTCCGATCAATATCAAATGCTCGCCAGTCCAGGTTTTACATCCAATTTTAGCCAACAGAACGATGAACGAATTAACCAGGTATTCAGTTTTCTCTCAAAAAATTTTAACAAGGAAATCCACCTGGAAGATTTAGCTAATATTACAAATATGACCGAATGGGCCTTTTGTAGATACTTTAAGAGAATTACCCGTAAAACTTTTTTCACATACGTAAACGAAATGCGAATCGGTTATGCCTGCAAGCTATTGTCTGAAACCAGAAAAAATATGACTGAGATAGGCTATGAAAGCGGCTATAACAGTATTTCCAATTTCAATAAGCAATTCAAGTCATTAAAAGGAATCAACCCGATGAAATTCAGGAATCAAATGATGCATTCCTAACCTAAAGCGACTTCAAGACTTTCTCAGCGGCTTCCAAAGCATGTTCGACATCCTGATCGGTATGCACTGCGGAAATGTACCACACCCCCCTCCCAATTACCCGAACTCCCCTATCGTGAAGTCCGGCTATAAATCGACCAAGCTTTTCCTTATCAAAAGTCTGAACGTCCCGGAAATCTCTGGCCTGTTCAAGGCTTGAAAATGAAGTGTTTAACACTGGCCCCAGTCCCTGGACTAGTAAATTTTGATCAGTTTCTTCGGCCAACTCCTTCAAACCCTTTATCAAAGTGGTCCCCAAGCCAAAAATGCGTTCATAGGTTCCTTCTTCTTCAAGCACCTCAATCGTAGCAAGTGCAGCGGCTACCAGAGAACAAGCCGAGTTCATGGTGCCTGCATGGATTACCTCACCGGTAGCCAGCAGGTTCATCCAATCTTTTTTACCGACTATAGCGGATATTGGGTATCCGCTTGCCATCGCCTTGGCAAAAATGGACAGATCAGGTGTGATCCCGAAATAGGACTGGGCCCCACCTAATGAGGTGCGAAAACCGGTAATTACTTCATCAAAGATCAAGGCAATGCCGTGCTGATCACAAATTTCTCTCAGTCCTGCCAAATATCCATCTTCAGGCAAAATGCAACCATTGTTGCACATAATGGGCTCGGTGATGATGGCAGCAATCTCCGAACGGCTTTCGGCAACTGTATTTTTGACTAAATCAAGGTCGTTCCATGGAAGTACTAAAAACTCTTCCCTCACTCCGTCGGGCAATCCCATGGTCCATGGAAAAACATTGGGGTTCTCCCTGGCGCCTAAATCTTCTCCAGTTGGGATTGAAATCCCCCAGGCCACGTTATCCAGCCAACCATGATAATGCCCCTCAAACCTGATGAATTTATTCCTTCCGGTCTTAGCCCTGGCCAGACGAAGAGCGGTGTGAATGGCAGTAGAACCATCCAAACAGAAACGAATTAGCTCGGCAGATGGAATGTATTTTTGCATTTTCTCAGCTAATTCCACTTCGAGCAAATGTTGTCCGGCATATAGCTGACCCTTTTCAGAATATGCTTTTACCCGTTGGAGGACATGAGGATGGGAATGGCCCAGAATTAATGGACCCTGACTGAGGGTAAAATCGATATATTCATTTCCGTCAACATCGTATAACCGGCTTCCCTTACCATGAGAATAAAAAAGTGCATGAGGGTAGCTGTATTTACGAAACTCGGAGGACACGCCGCCGGCCAGTACATTTTTGGAGCGCTCCAAGAATTGCGCAGACTTGGTATAGCTTAGCATTTTTACTGGTTAAATAGATTTTGAAACATCACTTTCTGAGTTCATTAGTTTGAGAACGAGAAATTCAACTAGTCAAAGAATTAATTATTCCAGCAGATCCAGCCCAGTGACCCCAACATCCAACCGGGTAAAAAGACCAGGCTTCGGTTCACCCAATCCACCGGTCACAAAAACCGAAGATCTATTCTCTCCGGCAAAGCATAGATTGCTGGTCAAGGGTATCCCGGTATCATAAGTAGCTAATAAATCACCAGTTGAAGAAAGCACCTGAAGGCTTTGCATACCGTAATGTGCAACCCATAGTCTACCTTCCGTGTCAAAGGCGATGCCATCGGGTAAATTGCCAGTCTCGGACTTGTTTTCATTACGGGGAAGATCGGCAAACACCTCCGGTTTCCCTTCTGGCACACCAGGATCATTTAGGTCCAGTGTCAGAATCCGGTTACGATAGCTTTCTGCCACATAAAGTTTGGTTCTGTCGGAAGAAAGGGCAATTCCGTTGGCATAGTCGATAGAGCGAGCCATCACACGAGAAGAGCCGTCAAATCCAAAGAAATATACAGCGCCGGTATGGCGTACTGAATCTGTGAAATAGAATCCATGCTGGTGGTCGATGATAAGGTCATTGGGCACTCGTATCTCCAAGTCCTCACACTTTCCCTGGGCCGACCGCTCCACAAAGTTACCCTGAGGGTCGAAGCGTTTTATCGAGGCATCCAGACTGTCGCAAACCAGATGTTCTCCGGTCTGCATTACTCGCTGGCCGTTTGGGCAGGTTGCCTTCGCCCATGAATGCTGTTTGCCTTCCAGATCGATCCGGGTTATAAATCCTCCTTGCAGGTTAGAGAAATAAATATTACCCTGCTGATCCACACATGGGCCTTCACAATAGAAGTCCGGCTTTGCAACGATGACAGGTTGGATCTCAGAGGGGTCAGGGAGGAATTGTTCTTTACTTTGATTTTTCATGTTTCAAACGCGTATAAAGGTTTTCCCGGTCGGTTATCGTAAGATGCTCTTTAAAAACAATCGGTCTGGATCTTTAAATCATTTGGTGTAAATATTCATCTAATTCTTCAGGGCTCTCCAGCATTGGACAGTTAGCATTTTTAGTCATCTTTAGGGTTGAATCAGGATCCTTGAAACCGATCCCAGTCACAAGGCAAACGATATTGGATTGGAGATCAAGTTCCCCTTTTTTCACTGCAGAAAGTGCTCCAGCCAAGGCTACTGCTCCGGCCGGTTCGCAGTAAATTCCTTCCTGCTCGGCCAGCATTTGCTGGACTTCAAACGCCTGGTCGTCGGCTATGAGATGCCCAGTGCCCCCGGATTCCCGGCAAAATCTTACCACCTCATTCCCGTCGATAACTCCGGGTACTTGCAGTCCACCGACCGTGGTAGTGGAGTGAGGAATACTGCGGGCAAACTCCTCATCTCTCCTCAAGGGTCCCGCCATCGTATCATTCCCATCAGGTTGAACACAATGAATAGCTGGTGATAAAAAACCGGTTTGGGTTTCTGCCAGCTTTCGAAACCCTAAAGCAACTGCCAGGGTGAGTCCCCCTCCCCCTGCTGGCGAAAACAGGTGCATCTTTTGCGTACTCAGTTGTTCAGCCAGTTCATAGGAGATTGTTTGTACTCCGCTCATTCCGACCGGACTGTGTTTAAATGCGCTGATTTGGACAGGAGAGTTGTAATTGTCCGCCTGGCGCTTCAGCTCGTTGAAAATTGCGGTGCTTACTTTTTCGCTCAAGCCAAAGTTTCTTACGGCAAAAACTTGGGCGCCATATGCCTGCATTTGACGCAATTTTCCCTCCGGGGTGCGTTCTAATGTGGCTATGAGGCATCGAATGTCCGCTGCGGCACAATAAGCGGCCAGGCTTGATCCGGTATTGCCACTGGAGGTTGCCAGGCACACCGGACTTTTTCTGAGGCGAAGTTCTGAAACTGCGGAAGCAGCAAATCTGTCCTTATATGACCCCGTTGGATTGACAGTTTCCAATTTAAAATACAAATTTGACAAAGACGCTGCCGGACCAATTCGGCGAGATCGAACTAGAGGAGTATGACCCTCGCCCAACGAGATCCGAGCCTCCTCCGGCATTTCGGGAAGTAGGTCGGCGAAGTTCCAGATGCTCATGAGAATTGGTCGGGAAACATGAGACCTTTTATAGAGTGACCGGTAAAATTATGGTCTATGCCTCCATCTACGGTTAGAGTAGTACCATTTACATAGGAGGCTTCATCGCTACTCAACCAATAAATCGCATTGGCAACTTCTTTCGGGTTCCCCGAGCGGCCCAATGGGACCCTGTCGTGCACATGGTTTAGAAGGGCTTGGCTTATATCCTCTCCTTTCGGCCCTTTGTAATCCTGACTTAAAGCCGTTTCAATGGTACCGGGTTTAACACTAACCACACGTATTCCTTTGGGCCCATAAAGGTCGGCAAGTTCATAAGTGAGACTTTCTATGGCACCTTTACAACACACATAGGCGGGACTATATCCGCCGGCGCTTTGGGACATGATACTGGAGACATTGACAATCACGCCCCTGCCTTGATTCTCCATCTGCTCAGCAGCCCATTTTGCCAGGAATGCTGAAGTGGTCAAGCAAACCCTCATCGTGCGATCCCAAGTCTCCAGAGTAATGGTGCGCATCGTTTCGATAGTCCGCCAGGCAGCGTTATTAACAAGAATATCGATCCGATTCCATTTCTCCACCGTTTTTGAAATAACATTTTGCGCGAAGTTTTGATCATAAAGATCTCCGGGACAAGTCAGGGTTTCTGTACCAGAAGCGCTCATTTCAGCCGCCAAAGAATCTAAAATTTCTTTATCAATGTCCACCAAAGTGAGTCTAAAACCCTCTTGGGCAAATCTCCTGGCGGTTTGTTCTCCAATACCTTTGGCAGCCCCGGTGATTACTATTACAGGTTGATTGTTCATTAAGTTTAGTGGATTAGATTAATGGTTATCTGTCAATTGTTACTTCTCCAGGTTCCATTATTGGAAGAATCCCTCCAATGGTTTCTCCCTTTGTAGACCAGGGTATTCTTCGAAGAAAAAACACCATTCCGTTATCATCTGCATTGATTGGGATGGGTGATCCCCCGGCTAAGTCAACTAGTGTTCCTATTCTATCTCCCTTCCCGACTATGTCACCGAGGTTCACCTCAGCCTCAAAATAACCTTCAGAGGGTGCTGGTAGCATAATTTGCAGATAACCGCTGTCTTTTCGATTATCTTCCACAAAGTAGCTGACCTTTGATTCCGGCAGAGAACCCTTTAACATATTGAGGGAAATCATTACATTCTGGCAACCGGTCATATAAGCTTGGATAATTTCCTCTTTTGCCCCTCCGCCTCCTCCATATTCAACATAAATTGCTGGAATCCCGGCGTCCCGGGCAATCGATAGAGACCGTCCATCGTGTTCCCCGCTGGTACCCCATACTATGGGAAGGTTAAAAGCCCTGGCCATCATACGTTGCTTTCTCAATACCTTATTAGAAACAGCCAGTCCATAGCCCGCCAGGGGTGAGATTTCAAATAGATTTCCTCCAGTATGAAGGTCAATAAAATAGTCTGCTCTCCTGATCGTTCCACTTATAAGATCGGCGATTTGCTCGGTAGGGGTACCATCCGGTTTCCCCGGAAAAGTCCGGGCTAAATCGAGTAAATCGTCTCCGGTTCGGGCCCCTCGCATGAATGCGGGTTTGTTGACCAATGGCACCAGGGTTACCGTACCAGATATGGTATTAGGGTCAAGGATCTTAATCATTCTATGGGCAGCAGCCATAGGCTCGTATTCGTCACCGTGTACCCCTGCTGTAATAAGCAGGTGAGGACCAAACTGAGAACCATCAAGCCGGTGAGAGAATATTTTCAAGGATTCATTATCTGATTGCATTTTTCGTTTATTGAATTTGGTCGCTCTCCGCTAAGAACATCTGTCCTTACCTGAAACTGATCCTTTGGCACTTTCAATCATAAGATGTAAATGTCCCCAAGATGCCTTTTGCCCATCGGCTGGTATCAAGCTAAGTGGCGTGTGACCCTCGCTTAAAGGCGACGTATTAGGATTTGACAGGTCTAAATTTACAGCCCAAGTAGGCAGCGTATCAAATAGGTTAGACTCTATTGCTGTAGCCAAAGTTTGCCAATGGCTTAGGCGCTGCTGCAAACAAGCGACAAAAAAAAGAAGCCTTCCATCAAAAAGAGTCCCCTCCTTGGAGGGGTGCAGAGGTGGGTCATCCGACCTAAGCCCAAGAGAATAATCCACCCCAACCCCTCCCCGGAGGGGACTAAAATTACAGGCTTTCCAACAAAGGCGCTCTGCGAGGGTGATGATGAAAGCTGAATTCATTAATATTTGTCTAATGCTAATATGTCGCCTCGGTGAAATTCCAAATACTCATGAGAATTGATCGGGAAACATGAGGCTTTTTATGGAGTAACCGCTAAGATTATGATCTATCCCTCCATCTACGGTTAGAGTAGTCCCATGTATATAGGAGGCTTCATCGCTACTCAGCCAATAAATGGCATTGGCAACCTCTTTCGGTTTCCCGGAGCGGCCCAATGGGACTCTATCGTGCATATGTTTCAGAAGGGCTGGGCTTATATCCTCCCCTTTCGGCCCTTTGTAATCTTCACCCGCAACAGTTTCTATGGCACCGGGTTTAATGCCAACTACCCGTATCCCTTTGGGTCCGTAAAGGTCGGCAAGTTCATATGTAAGACTTTCTATGCCACCTTTTGAGCATACATAAGCCGGACTGTACCCGCCCGCACTTTGGGACATGATGCTGGAAATGTTGACAATTACACCTTTCCCCTGATTTTCCATATGCTCAGCCGCCCATTTTGCCAGGAAAGCCGGAGTGGTCAAACAAACCCTTAGGGTGCGGTCCCATGTATCAAGAGACATGGTATGCATAGTTTCATGGGTACCCCAGGCTGCGTTATTAACAAGAATATCTATGCGATTCCATTTCTCAACGGTTTGTAAAATAACAGATTGGGCAAAGGTTTGATCATAAAGATCTCCGGAACATGTCAGGTTCTCTGTACCAGAACTGCTCATTTCAGCAGCCAAGGCATCTAAAATTTCTTTGTCAATGTCCACCAAGGTGAGTCTAAAACCCTCTTGGGCAAATCTCCTGGCGGTCTGCTCTCCAATGCCTTTGGCAGCCCCGGTGACCACTACTACAGGTTTATCGTTCATTAGTAAGTGAATTAAATAAAGTGACCATCTGTTAATATTGCTTCTCCAGGTTCCGTGACTGGAAGATCCCGGCAATAGTTTCTCCTTTTTTAGTCCAGGGTATTCTTCCACCATCCATTGCCATTGGCATTGATTGGGATGGGTGACCCGACTCCATTTATTTTGATCAAATTTGATCAAACCCGGAGGTTAAAACAGATCCTCTGGATTTTCCAATAGATGTTTTATAGCTTTCAAAAACCTTGCTGCATCCGCACCGTTGATAATCCGGTGATCAAATCCCAGGGTCATTGGTATCATTAATTCCGGATTGAAGCCAGCCCCATCCCACACTGGTTGGAAATGACCTGCTGCCACTCCCAATATGGCTACCTCTGGATAATTCACAATGGGAAAAATACCTGTTGTACCAAGCCCACCCAAATTGGAAATAGTAAATGTGGCTCCACTTAAATCTTCAGCCGTCAATTTCCGGTGACGGGCTTTTTTGGAGATTGTATTCAATTTGACCACTATTTGAGTCAATGCCAACTTCTCCACGTCTTTAATAACTGGAACAACCAAGCCTCTTTCGGTATCGACAGCAATGCCAATATTCTGGTAATCCTTCTTTATTAATTCTTCGGTAGAAGAATCATAACTACTATTAAAAAGTGGGAATTTTGACAATACCCTGGAAACCACTTTAACCAAGATAGCCGTAATCGTGAGTTTTCCATTTTCTAATTTAACTTGATCCTTATACTTTTTTCGCTTGGGTTCAAGTACTGTTATGTTTGCTTTATCCTGAACCCACGCATGAGGAATATAAGTCCACGAGTTCGAAACATTTAAAGCAGTAGCTTGTGTAATCGGTGAACATTTTTCTCTTCGAATGGGACCCCAGAAACTGAAATCCGGCAACCCGGGAGCACTAGTTGTCGGAGTAGTTGTATACTGTTGGTGAAGTTGTCTGGAATAGGCTTTTACGTCTTCAACGGCAATTCGCCCGCTGGTTGCATTCCCGCTTATCTCTGAAATGTCAACTCCGATTTCTCTGGCCAACTTCCGGGCCAAGGGTGAGGCTAAGATAGTTTTTTGATTTTTGTTTATAAATCTTGAAAATATCGCAGGTGAATCAAGGTCCAGTCCAGAATTTGGTTTAGCGCTTTTTAGAGATTCTTTTTCCTCTTCAATTTCTGGTTCTCCTTGAGTTGCCTTGGTAACGTCTTTACCATTTTCTAATTCTCCTGGGTGATCCACATTTTCAGGTTGTAACAACATTAATTCCTGCCCTGCTACTACTTCTTCACCTACTTTAACCAAAATATCCTCGATAATACCTCCTTTGTCGGCAGGGATCTCAACAGCAACCTTATCTGTTTCTACTTCAAGCAGGGGCTACTCCATTGCAATTCGGTCTCCCTTTTTTACCAAAACGGATACCACCAAGCCTTTTTCAACCCCTTCTCCTAAGGAGGGTAGTTTAATTTTCTCCACTTTGAAGGCGAGCGTTAATTAGTAGTTAGCTGGGTTCATTTTATTTATGTCAATCCCAGATTGACGAATAAAATCGGAAACACCTTGGTCTGTTAATTTCCCTTTTTTTCTCAACTGCTGTAAAACGGCTAATACTATAAACTTAGGGCTGATTTCAAAATGATCTCTAAGGTCAGCCTTTGAATCACTAACCCCATAACCATCAGTGCCCAATACCGAATAAGCGCGGGGCATCCACTTGGCAATACTATTCCCCCAGCTTTTCATATAGTCAGAGACAGAAACGAATACCCCGTCTTCATGCTGAAATACCTGCTTTAGATGAGCAACTCTGGGTTCTTTTTCCATATGGAGTAAGTTCCATCGCTCAGTATCTAGGGCGTCTCTCTGTAATTCAGTATAACTGGTTACACTCCATATATCTGTTGAAATGTGCATTGCTTCCAACATTTCTCGTGCTTTAATAACCTGTTGCAAAATAGATCCGCTACTCAATAAATGTGCCTTTTTGCCATTTTTAGATTCCTTATCAGACTTGAAATAGCGATAAATACCCTTGATTATTCCATCTTCTACCCCTTTTGGCATTTTAGGCATCAAGTAGTTTTCGTTAGTAACCGTGATGTAATAGAAGATCTTCTGTTTAAGTTCATACATTCTATAGATCCCGTCTCTGATGATTACGGCCAATTCAAAGGCAAAAGCTGGATCATAGCTTTTCAGATTAGTCATCGTCTGAGCATAAACGTGAGAATGACCATCTTGATGTTGCATGCCTTCTCCATTCAAGGTAGTCCTGCCCGAAGTACCCCCAATTAGAAACCCCTTGGTCATCATATCTCCACACGCCCAAATCATGTCACCAACTCTTTGAAAGCCAAAAATGGAATAGAAAAAATAAAAAGGTATCATAGGTAATCCGTGTAAGGAATATGCCGATCCTGCCGCCATAAATGAAGCAATTGCACCGGCTTCACAAATACCTTCTTGTAGAATTTGACCATCCGTGCTTTCCCGGTAATAAGACACGCTTCCAGCATCAACCGGCTGATATAATTGTCCCTTGGGCTGAAAAATTCCTGCATATCGGAAAAGGCCATCCAATCCAAAGGTTCTGGCTTCATCGGGTATAATTGGGACGACATAGGACCCAATCTTTTCATGTCTTAAAAGCTTGGAAATCAAACGTACACACACCATAGTTGTGGAAACGCCCCGATCGGTTGTACCTTCCAAAAACTCAGAGAAATAACCAAGCTCTGGAGTTTGGATATCAGGACAATCCTCGCTTCTAGCAGGCAAGTTTCCGCCTAACTTGATTCCCTGTTTCCGCAAGTATTGTATCGCATCACTTTTATCAGAAGGAATATAGAATTTGGCTTCTGCTGCATCTTCTTCACCTAAAGGGATACCCAATCGTTTCACTATTTCTATCCGTTCCTCCCGACTCATATTTTTCTTTTGATGGGTCGTATTTCTACCCTCTCCGACACTTCCCATCCCATATCCTTTAATGGTTTTCATCAATATTACAGTCGGTTTTCCTCTAACCTTAACCGCTTGCTCATAGGCAGCATAGATCTTCTTATAATCGTGCCCACCTCTTTTGATCGTTTTAATTTCATTATCAGTTAAAGAGCTCATTAATTCCTCCAATTCCGGATTATCTTTTACCCAGTGGGCCCGAACTTTGTCACCAGGTAACACAGAATACATCTGATAATCACCGTCCAGGGCTTTCTCCATCCTTTCAATTAAGATGCCCTTTTTATCTCTTTCTAATAAAGCGTCCCATTCGCTGCCCCAAATGACTTTTATTACATTCCAGCCAGCTCCTAAAAAATTTCGCTCTAACTCCTGAATAATTTTACCATTTCCCCTCACAGGCCCGTCCAATCTCTGAAGGTTACAATTAACAATCATTATGAGGTTATCCAATTCTTCCCTGACTGCAATGTTTAGGGTTCCAAGTGTTTCAGGTTCATCCATTTCCCCATCCCCGACAAAAGCCCAAACCTTTCGGCCGGTTTTTTGTTTCAAACCTCTGTTTTCCAGATACTTCTGAAAACGAGCTTGGTAGATGGCGCATACTCCGATTAAGCCCATTGAAGCGGAAGGAATTTCCCAGAAAGTAGGCATTCTCCTGGGATGAGGATAAGAGGGAAGCCCTCCTCTCGGCTGTAATTCTCTCCTGAAATTCTTGAGTTGCTCCAGTGATAATCGCCCTTCTAATAACGCTCGGGCATAAATACCCGGAGATGCATGGGGTTGAAAGGAAACCAGATCCCCTTTATGAAAAAAATGGTTGAAGCCCACTTCATACATACTGGCTGCAGAAGCATAAGTAGCAATATGCCCACCCAATCCTTCCCCACTATCATGCGCTTGCAGGACCATGGCCATTGCATTCCACCGAATAACGTTTTCAATTTTTTGTTCTAAAATTTCATCCCCTGGATATGGGGATTGATTTTTGACATGGATAGTATTGATATAGGGTGTATTCAGAGTCTCTCCGGAAAAAGAGATTCCTGCTTTAATGGCATGTTCTCTCAGGTGGTTCAAAAGTTTTCTTGCCGTATCCGCTCCCTCCAGTTGAATGACTGCGTCGAAAGCCTCTTTCCATTCCGTTGTTTCTATTTGCCAATCGGTTACATTCGAGTTTACCATTTTTGGAAATGTTTTAGTATCACTTGTCGGCTGCTAAGGTTTGAGGTTGTGCATTCCTAATCTTCATTAGGACCTTGTGGGCTTACCCAAGTCTTCTAAAATTAGTCCCAATTGCATCCTGGTTCTACTACCTGATTGATGAATTTTACCACTATTTTGGCATCCGAATGTTCCAGTTGCAGCGCTGTTATATTTACCGAAATGACCGGTATTGAATAAAATCAAAATGGCCAAAGAAATCGTGTTTATTCAAATAGTCAGCTTGAAAAGGTTAATTATTTCCTTGGATCCAGGACCGGCTGGCTTTGATTTGCTGCAACCCACGGCGGCCAGAACCTTACCATAGCCGCAGAAAACTATATGTGGATGGCAGGGCATGAGCCTCGGGACCGGCCGGCCGTAAGACACCATAGATTATGTTAGTCGTCAAGGCCCTGGCAAAGCCAGATTCGCAGGGAAGAGGTCGATGTCCAGATGAATGGAAGGTTTTAGACTGTAATCTTTCTGACCCGGGCCATTATCCTCCAGGCACCAATTATTTCGTTGCTTTCAACCACCAACGCCTCATCATACAAGGCACAAGTTGGACAAATATGAATGGGAATTCCAAAAAGTTCCGTTCCTAATGGAATACCAGTATTGTCCTCCACGTCCAGGACCAAATGCTCTTCACTATGGCTAACTGCTTGCTGATCCCCCAGATTAAGAAACTTTACCCGGGGGTGAGGATTTTCCGAAGCAATGGATTTGTGGCCCAGATCAAGACAGATCAAATGACGATTGATCCTGGAAATTACCCTACTCACTACCAATGCCGCTGGACGAAAGGGTAGGTCCGGCAAAATCCGCTGATATCCCCAATCCCACAACAAACAAGTCCCCGGACTGCTTTCAACCTCCTCCCGATTCGCATGAATAGGAAAAGTAGGGGATCCACCGGCCACAATTTTGGGTCTGTTCCCAGTAAGTTCTTTGAAATAAGATTGAACTGGTACTGTAGTTTGAAACGATTGATCGCATTTGACCTTTCTCAGAGAGGGATCCGAATCACTTAGATGTCCATCATAAATATGAAACCCCACTGGAACCAGACCTTTTAAATCCTGGCTGAATTTCAGCAGTTCAGCCGACTTATGCGGTGAGACCCCGGTGCGGTGCATGCCCACATCCAGATCAATAAACACTGGAATCCTGGAATTCCCGGCCTCAAAGAACCGTGACAGAGCCAAAGCAGCAGTTTGGTTGTCGATGAGCGTAGAAAATTGAGTTTCAGGGTATTTTTGGCTTAGATCATAAAGTCGCTGGACCTTTTTCCCAACTGGCTGGTAGGCCAACAACACGTCTTCAGCTCCCGTTTGGGCCAGCATCTCTGCTTCGGCAATTGTGGCACACTTAAACTTCAGGATACCCCTAGACTTCTGAAGTTCCACGATTTCGGCCATTTTGTAAGTTTTAACATGGGGTCTCAATCGCTCCGGATCATTACCGGCCAAATCCATCATTTTGTTTATATTTTCCCGGATCCGGTCCGGGTAAACTGCCAGACATGGGGTGTCAAACGAAGTGATGTTCCCAATCTGATACCAAGGCAGGGACTTTTTCATTGAAGGGTTTTTTGTAAAATAACCAACTGTTTGATCAAACCACAAATGGGCTGGTCTTCAATCCCGGACCTTTCAGATCCTTACCCCGGATTACCTGACCCAAGATTTTTCCATTGTTTTAATAAATCATTTTTATATAATCTAGGGGTAAATCTGCTCCAATGCTACTCGCTGCTTCATCTTCCAGGCCTGAATGCTGGCTTCCAAAACTATCATCGATTGCAGGGCATCCCGGGCAGTACTTTCAGGGGATCGTATACCGGCGATTGTATCAAAAAAGGCCTGATGTTCAGCTTCATATAAGCTGTCGCGCTCGAAATAAACCTTTTCCTGACTAACAGATTCGTTATTGGCATCTCCCAAGTGAATTGTATTAGAATTCAGGTCGTAGAATGCCCAGCCGCGGTCTCCCAGGAATTCATAGTGGTATCTATCAGGTTGTTGTAGATAGTTCAGATGAATGCTAGCAGTAAGCGGTCCATCATAATCCATTAATAGAGTGATAGAGTTGGGGTTTGATTTTAGGTCCAGTTTTCCTCCCAAACTGCCGGTCGCGTAAACTCCCGTGGGATTTTTATCCAGTATCCAATAGAGCAAATCCGGTTGATGGACATAGTCCATGAGTAATGCGGCTTCAATGTCTGCCTGATGTCGCGATCGGGATTTGACCAGAGTACCATAGGTGCCTATGTGAAAATGGACGTAAAGTATCTCACCCAACTTGCCATTGTCGATCATCCCCTTGATTCTTTGAACACCGGGATGAAAATGGTTCGAGAATCCATATACCAAGACTCGGTCCGTATGCAAAGTTGCCTCCAGCACTTGGCGGGCGGTATCAAGCCGGTCCGACATAGGCTTTTCGCAAAGTACGTGTGCTCCGGCCTCAAGCGCCTTAAGTGTTTGCTCAGTGTGTAGTTTATGGGGCGTGGCGATCACGACCATATCCGGTCTTGTTTCAAGCATCTCATCTAAGGAACGATGCTGAGGAAGATCCCCGGTTTCCTCCAATGCCTCCTTTAAACTGCCTGGATCCGAATCGCATAATTCAACTGAAATTTCCTTCCTTTTGGAAAGAATCCGAGCGTGTCGACGGCCAATTGAACCGGTACCCACCACCACAAGCCGCTTCTTCAATGCCATATGGTAAAGCCTCCGTCCACCACCAAGTTGTGTCCTGTGACGTAATCCGAAGCCTCAGACGCTAGATACAGGATCGCTCCTTTTAAGTCTCTTTCATCATGGCCCATTCGTCCCAGGGGAGTCCGATCGCTGAAGTCCCGGTCGAATCCTTCCGGCAAATTCCGGGGACCGAATCCACCCGGAGAAATTGCATTGACATGTATACCCATCGGTGAAAGAAATCCGGCTAAATCCATGGTCATACCAATAACTCCTGCCTTGGCGGCAGCATAATCAACCGACTGTCCCGGCATATTATTGCGTTCGTACATGCGCCGATCGCGTCCTATCATGCCTGCTATTGAAGCAATATTGATGATCTTTCCGGAACCTTGCCGAGACATGATGCGCCCAGCTTCCCGGCTGCAATAGAGGGTCCCCAGAAGATTGGTCATGATCAGTTTCTCCATATCCTCGGGTTTTCTATCAAACAAATTCGCAAGCCCGGTTCCCACTCCACCACCTGCGTTGTTCACCAGGATATCCAGGCGTCCCTTCCACTGGCTGGCCTGTTCAATGACTTCAAACACCATTTCGTACTCACAAACGTCAAGTGCCAAAGGCAAGACTTCGTGATCATGCAGTTTGCGCAATTTTTCAGCCGATGCCTGGGCATTCTCAAGCGTCCGGGAAGTAATGATCAGGTCACATCCTGCTTCGGCAAGAACATCGGCAGCATCGAATCCCAAATGCCGGGCCCCACCTGTAATAAGTGCCACCTTCCCACCCAGATCATGAAGTTCTTTAATGGCCATTATAGTTATTTTTTACCCTCCTAAATGTCAGAAAAAAATTCGGTGATTAGCAAAATTTGTTTTGTTACTCCATTCTTTCTACCCCTTAATTGATCAATGCTAACAGGACTTAGTCATCCGCTTTTTCGCTCCCTTTCAAGGCCACCTTTTGCCTTAGCTGCTCGATCATCCCGCGCGGATTCAGAGATACTTTCGGCAAGCCCCTTAGGTGTTACCTCATCCCCCAGCAAATAATCGAGAACTACAGCTTCCGCCCTCATGAAAACCTCGCAGGCTGGTCCAATCTCCGAAGCAATCTCAGCGGGAATCTTGGTCATTCCATTTCGGTCTCCATGTAGTTGATCTCCCGGATAGACCGTCATTCCTCCCACATGTACGGGCACCATGATTGATGGAATATGGCAATACCCGTGGGAACAGATGGTTCCGTCGGTAAGAGCCGGGGAATCCTAAGATCTGTACCTGGTCCAGATCCCTTCCTGCTCCACTGGTGATTATCCCGGATGCTCCGAATCTTTGGTAGGTGATGCACATTACCTCTCCAAAGGTGGCTGGAGCAGTGGGATTGTCGAGATCCTGAAAAACAACGATGGGGGGACTGGGGATCTGGTCAAAAGCCATAACCTGGTGTTCAGTGGTAGAGTAGGAATTGGTAGCCTGAATGCCGGATGAACGAAATGTGGCCGTCGAGGCATACCCAACCATGGGTGGCATATCGGGAAAGCAGGCTTGGATCCTCTGATCCATATATCCTGTATTTCGGGGACGCACGTTGAAAAGTTCAATGACGTTGCAAACGGTCGGGGTATCGAATTTGCCCAATAGCTGCAATTGTGAGGAAGATAGAGTCAAATCATTCATATGAGGTTCTTTAAGTAAGCGTCAGTATAATCAAACAGAGTCGTCTACTCATTTTATAGTGCCTTCATCTCCGGATATGTCAAATTCCAGTTGCTCCAGGAAGCCAGCTAACTCCGGTCCCGATTTACAATTTCGTCGCGAATCTTGATGATTGGTTGGCCAATTTTGCCGGAAAGGGTACGCTTTGATTCCAACTGCGGTCCGAAAACACCAAATTCTTTCATTTTGGCGGTCATGCTAAAATCCACAGTATTTAACAAGTCAGGCTGTACTATTGACTCAACCTCAGCTGGAATATTACTGATTCGACCATGCAGGGCCCTTTCTCCGTACTCATCGGTTTCTGGTCCACCCACATGGGTTAAGCCGCACGTTACCATCAACCCTCCCCAAAAAGTCTTTAACCATTCCATCTCTCGGTTTGCAGCCGGATTAGGTGGGTTATTCCTAAATTGCTCAACCAAGCCAGGCTATGCTGGTTGTGGAAAGCGTCAGCTATATCCATGGCCCGGTCAAGAACAACTTTATGGCGCAGTTCTGAACCGGTATTTATCCAAGCGACACGGACTCCCCGTCCTAATCCGCTGTCCATAACCGAAGTTTAAATTCCGCCAACCTGGGCGTTATTGGCTATTTTATCTTTCCATTGTAGATTTTCCATTGAAGCGCTCTTTATACATGCCGAACCTGGCTACCTTTTAATTCAGTTTCTGTTTTATGAATTCAATTTGTTTGAAAATTTTTTGTCGATTCAGGTTTACCGTTAAAATGGATTCCTGAAAACCAGGAATAAGTGGGTTAAGTATTTTGACTTTGAGATGTAAACATATTATTTATGATAATATGAATAACATAATACAAACAACTTCCATCCGTCGTATTTAACAATAGAATAAATAAAATAAAATCATTTGCACGCAGGTAAAATCTGGCCGGTCAAATGATTCCTTGATGAGGGAGGCAGCGCCCATTCATTCCTGGCCGAAAGTCGAACGGGTACATCTAGCGAAAGCAAGTTGACGGGTTGATACCGCCCGGATCAAACTTCCAAAAATATGCCCAGATCAATTAACGATTATAACAGCCATGACCAGCGCATTTGGGATGATGAATTGGAAGAATTCGTTCCCAGCCGCATATTCGACGCCCACATTCACATGTTGAAAAAGGAACATCTTTCGGCTGCGACTCCGAAAGCCTACCAGAATTGGACCGAAGCTGATTTCAAAGACCTTCAATCCTGGGCCAAGAAGTTATATCCGGGTCGTCAGGTACACTTTCTGGTGCTGGGCTCTCCGGCCCCAGGTATTGATGTCGATAGTCATAACCATTGGGCTATCCACCAACTGGCCTCAGATCCAAATTCCTTTATGAATCGCCTGACCACACCCCAGAGTAAGCTTGAAGACATTGAGCAGGACGTACGCCAGCACGGTTTCGTGGGACTCAAACCCTACCGGTTGTTCTCAGTAACCGGCGATGTGGACCAATGCCGGATCCACGAGTTCTTACCGCACCATCAGTTAGAACTTGCCAATCAGTTAGGCCTTTGGGTTACCATGCACTTGTCGCGATACGAGGGTTGCGCTGATAGCAAGAATCTAGATGATCTGGAGGAATTTACTACCAAGCGCTATCCTCGAGTCAAGTGGATCCTGGCCCATTGCGCTCGCAGTTTCACGTATTGGCCCATCCGCCAGGCGGTGGCACGTCTAAAGCAACTGCCGAATATCTGGTATGACGTTTCCGCGGTGACCGACGTACGTCCACTGATCACTTTGTTCTCAGAAGAAGATTCACGCCGCATTTTTTTTGGCTCCGACGGAGTCGAATTCATGTTCTTTCGGGGTAAATATTTGGCCCTGGGCCGGGCGTGGCAAGCCCTTGATACGGATCTTATCGACATGAATTTTCAACACTGTGACAGCCGCCCTATACTGGCCATCTACGAACAATTGTTGTCCATGAAACACGCTGCTGAAATTGCCGGTTACTCCAGGGATGACATCGAAAATGTCTTTTGGCGAAATGCTACCGAGGCTTTTGGCGTTGACTGGAATGTATCACGAAAAAAATCTTCATCAAATACAATCTGAGTTTTAAATAGCTGTCATATCGAACAAGAATCCATCATTATGAAAACGTCCTTGTACCATCCAAATTTCTTTTACCGGGGTATCACGCTATTATTAATCCTTTTGGGTTTTGGTTGTACCCAGGAAAAACCTACCGTAAAAGAGGAAAAGCCCACGGTAAAAATGGACATGTATCTACCGGCTGCAGGAGAGGACAATGCACTTTGGATGGATGTCAGCTACATTGATGGTGAACTGACTCGTCAAGAGATACACAGTACCTCTTCTGCCTCAGATGCCTACCTAAATTTTCAGCGGAGGATATCGAAAGACAATGGAAAGACCTGGCTTCCTTTTGAACCAATAGAGCGAGTCACACTCCAACTTCCTGAAGGAGGGATGGTCACGTACCCTGGAAAATACACTTACGATCCTACGCTAGACATTCTATATCAAAACAGTATGCGGCGGCTCTGGCCGGGGAGTGAGATGTATACATTTGACTGGAAAACCACGGAACATCCCTTTAACGACCATACATTCGTAACGGAAAACGGCCGGGTAAGGGAACTTAAATACGAACCAGGCCCGGATTTTGACCCGGAAAATCCCTTCGATTCCACCTATTGCTTGACCAATCGGGCCTATCTGGGGCAACGGGTAGTAGTAGACAAAGACGGCACGGCCTATTTCCCGATGGTGTTACCGTGGTGGAGAAGAAAATGTGATCAATAAAGGCGGAGTTGTATTGATGAGAAGAGACCCTGCTATCGGGGATTGGACCCCTTCCAATCGAAGATACATCAGCCCGAACGTTTCCTCCCGGGGATTACAGGAACCAGACGTGGCAGTGCTTAAGACCGGCAACATCCTTATGGTATGCCGGGGAAGTAATGCCCAAGGCCTGCCCCACACCACGCATCCCGATTCCCTGGAAGGACGAAAGTGGTTTCTGCTTTCCACCGACGGCGGCCGAACGCTTTCACCGGCCAAGGAATTACAATATGATGACGAAAGCCGTTTTTATTCTCCATCAAGTATTCACATGTTCATCCGCTCCTCTAAGAATGGGAAACTGTATTGGATTGCAAATATTGTCGAGGATGTCCCCGAGGGCAACAACCCCCGATATCCTCTATTTATTGCCGAGATCAATGAAGACATCCCCGCGGTTAGGAAAAAAACCCTGGTGAAAATTGATGACCGGAAGGAAAACGAACCGGAGGAGCTACAACTGTCCAATTTCTCAATACTGGAAAATCGAGAAACTTTGGATATAGAGATTTACATTACCAAGATCGGCCAAATCCCCGATCATTTCTGGCAGGGGGCAGTTTATAGATACATTGTCGAGATACCAGACGGATAAGGAGAGGCGCCAGGGGCATATGCTTGGTAAAATCGACCTGGTCAGGATGATTCAATTAGGACTCATGCAAAATGAATCTTCATTTCGTCGATCGTGACATAGCCTTCAGGGAGACGGTGGAGCCAGACCGGGTAATCGCGCTCGGGGCGCAGAATGTGGGGATTACCATCCAGCGGGCCCATAGGTGAGATTTCCAGGGGAAAAAATACCAGCATTATGTTCACATTTACGTTGCCCAGTACCTGGTCCAGGGGCTTGACATCATACATATCCTTCCGATCATGGCGCCCCCCAAGCGGGGTCCATTTAGCGGGGTCTGGTCCAAGGGCGATGGTTTGAGAGTTGAACTGCTCCCCCACCGAAATGGGTTCAGCAGTGTGCATCCATCCACTGACGATACCGTCGATATTTCCCTGAACAAGTAATACTAGTTCGGCGCCCCTGTTTAACACCTCCCCCCTTAACCTTACGGTTAACCTAGCCTCACGGAAATCGGTCGGGTAATGTCCCTGGGTAAACCGGTTAGGACCGCCAATTTCTTTGAACAATTCAGCCGCTGGACCGAAGGTATTCAGGCAGAATACCATATGGATATATCCTGCCCCGGGGGGTGCATGGTTGTAATCTATCCACCAGGGGCTGCGGGAAGTGACCCTACCGGATTGATGATCAAGCGGTTTCGGGCCTACGGCATTGCTGATCCAGCCATACCAGCCGCCTGGACCATCCTCAAATGTCTCCATATAAACCTGATCATTCATCGCTGAAATTATTTTTTTCTATTGAAACTGGATAGCGTAAACAGCGAACAGAATTAATGTTTTGAAGATTGATGATCTCGCTGATTCTAATGTTAGACGATTGAATTTTAAAATCTGAACATTATAGAATTTTCCTTTTCTCTTTCTCTCATTTGTGTTACTAAATTAGATGTTGGAAGGGAAGCCAACCACTTTGATGATAAGTTAAACAATTCAACAATACCAAATTCTAAATTCCTCGATACTGTATATTCTCCGGATTTGACAATACCCATGATCGTAAAATCGGCTGACGAACTTCGCCGACTCGTAAAAAAGATATTTTTAACGGCTGGCGCGGATCATCGCAACGCGGATGTTGTGGCTGAGCATTTAGTGCTCTCCAACCTGAGCGGTGTAGACACTCATGGGGTATGCCATGTGAAAAGATATGTCGACGCCATTCGGGACGGGAGCATTTGTCCCGACAGCGTGGCCAGAGATCATCAGAGAAATGCCTGGTTCCGCTTTGGTGTCGGGCAATTGGACCTTTGGGCACGTGGCAGCTAAGATTGCTATGGAAGTTGCTATTGAAAAAGCCAAGAAGCAGAATGTCACCTTAGTTAGTCTGGTTCAGACCCATCACGTTGGCCGGTTGGGGCACTACACAGAAATGGCCGCGACCCAGGGGATGATCTCAATGGTCTGGTTGGGCGGATATTCACCTCTTGCGGTGCCATATGGGGGAAAGAAAAGGATGCTCCCCGCGAATCCAGTTTCAATAGGATTCCCGGCAGGTGAGGAATCACCTATGATCGCTGATTTTTCAACGTCGGCAACGTCCGCTGTTAAAGTAATGAATGCTTATAATAGAAACCAATCATTGCCGCAAGGCGTCATTGTAGACAAGCATGGCAATCCGAGTACGGATCCAAAGGATTATTTTGAAGGCGGAGGGCTGGTACCTTTTGGTGGACATAAAGGATTTGCTTTGATGATGGCATGTGAATTCTTAAGCTCCGTTTTCTGTGGCACAAATAAGTTTGCAGACCCCAAGCGTGGCGGTGAAACGTTTCGAAATCAGGGAGTGACCATGATTGTGTTTAAATCTGGCCTGTTTCAACCTAAGGAGTATCCCAGTCTGGCTGACGACTTAGAGCGTAGAATTCGATCTTGCCCACCAGCGCCAGGATTCGAAGAAGTTCTTGTTCCGGGTGATCCGGAAGCCCGCGCGAGAGCGATCCGTCAGCGCGATGGAATTCCGATCCATGATGATGTCTGGCAATCGATCCTCGAAGCAGCAGATGCGCTTGGAATTACAGATATCTAATCCATGCCTGCGGGCCGGCGCACCGGGCCGCCATGTCGGCAATCCGCAATACGCATTGCTACAAAATGGCATTGATAGGCTCAGAGATGCGTCCAATGTTTACGGGAGGTAATTCGGTCAACCTGAGCGGCCTGGGAGAGGATGGCTGTACCAGTTTCCGATGGGCGGGACCAGGGATTGTATACAATTTGGACTTCATCGAGAGAAATCAAACGGCGCAGTTTGTTTGCGAATAGATTCAAACCGAAAATGAATTCGCAAGGATAGGATAGTGCACAATGGAAAAAGAAGATTCTAAACCGGAGTTAAATCCGTACGTACTAACGGATTCAGAGGGCATAGAACCACCTTCCACTTGGTTTGATAGACTAAAATACCTTGGGCCGGGTTTTATTTTGTCTGCTGCAATCGTAGGTTCGGGTGAACTGATCGCAACCACCACGCTGGGTGCAAAAGCAGGCTTTGTCACACTTTGGCTGATTCTCCTCAGTTGTTTAGTCAAAGTTACTGCTCAGATGCAATTTGGGATGCATGCAATTGACACCGGTGAATCTTCAATTGCGTCATTTAGGAAACTCCCTGGTCCAAAATTTGGCAACGCCAGCTGGGTAATCTGGTCGTGGATTTTTCTGATGATCTTCAAATGCCTCCAGCTCGGTGGGATTGTTGAAGGAGTTGCACTCGTATTAAATATTGCCTGGCCGGGAATTGCCGTTGCGGTTTGGGTCTGGATTACCGCTACTGCGGTCGCCCTACTCGTTTTTCGGGGGCATTATATATTCATAGAACGCGTATCCATGATTATGATCAGCGCCTTTGTTTTTTTTACCTTTCTCTCATTGTGGAACGTGCAGTTTACGCCTTATGCGTTTTCATGGACGAATGTCCTTGATGGCCTCGAGCTAAAGCTTCCCATAGAGGCCATTGGTATTGCGATTGCAGCCTTTGGAATTACTGGAGTCGGCGCAAATGAAATCGTGCAGTATAGTTACTGGTGCCTTGAGAAAGGTTACGCTCGTAATGTCGGGCGGCACACTGACGATCGGTGGGCCAGACGCGCGAAAGGCTGGATTAAAGTGATGTACCTGGACGCCATCCTGGCCATGGTTATCTACACAATAGCGACCGTGGCGTTTTATCTTTTAGGGGCAGCAGTTCTTCATGGTCGTGGTGCGATCCCGGAGGGGTACGATATGGTGAAGACTCTTTCGACCATGTATACAGAAACGTTAGGGTCTAGTGCGAAGGAGATCTTCCTGCTCGGAGCGGGAATGGTCCTTTTCTCCACGCTCTTTGCCGCGCTGGCGGCATGGACAAGGACTTTTTCAGACGCCTTTGGGCAAATTGGGTTGATTGACTTCTACGATTCGAAGGCACGACGGCGAACAATAGCAATGCTGGCATGGCTGTTTGCCGTAATTTGGTCCTTGCTGTTCATATTGATTAAGTTGCCTGTAATTATGATATTAATTGGTGGAATTGCCGATGCAGTTATGATGGTTCTTGTTGTGTTTGTCGCAATCCATTACCGCTACCAAAGACTGTCTGTGGCTTTACGCCCTGGCAAAATCTACGATGGAGCGCTTTGGATAAGTTGTATTGCAATCATCCTTGTTGGGGTCTACGGTATTACGAAGCTTTTCTGATGTCCACCATGAGTTTAGGATGCCGGGTCAAGGCGAAGTATAGCAAGAAAAAGTGTTGATAACCGGCATTAGCGGACTCACCTGAAAGCGTTCGTTCAACTCTTGGGAAATCAAGATTGTCTCAGCGCTCTGAACCGACATGACGTGAGGGAATCCAATCTGCAGGCCGATATTTGCGATCTGGCATTTACCTGCCTTTGGCCTTTTTCGGACCTAGTTATCGTACTGAATGTACACCATGTGGGTCTGCATATACTCGTAAAAGCCGTGCTTACCGTCAGCTCCTCCGATTCCCGACTTTCGAACACCTGCATGGAAGCAATTCAGAGACTCCATATTTTCCCGGTTAATATAAGTCTCTCCAAACCTGATCTCCTTGCAGGCCCGCATCGCGACGTTAATATCCTTTGTATAGATTGAGGAGGTCAGGCCATAATCAGACTTATTGGCAAAGGCAATTGCCTCGTCCAGGCTGTCCACCGTCACAACCGGGGCAACGGGACCGAAAGTCTCCCGTTGGATTATATCCATTTCTTGCTTTACATCAGCCAGGACCGTAGGTTCGTAGAAATTTCCCGGTTTCCGGTCAGCTGGCCTTCCTCCGGTTACCACCGTCGCCCCTGCAGAAACCGCGGAGGAAACGAGGGAGTCTATTTTACTAAGACCCTCTTCATTGATCTGGGGACCGTTGTCAAGATCTTCCTCTTCAAGTGGATTTCCGTACTTGCTTGATGCCATCGCTGTCGCCAACTTATCGATGAACTCATCTGAAACCTGTTTTTCCACGTAAACACGCTCGGCGCAGTTGCAAACCTGGCCGCTGTTGATAACCCGTGATTGCTTGATCATATTTGCGGCAAGGTCAAGGTCAGCATTGGCTGTAACAATTGCCGGAGCCTTACCACCAAGCTCAAGATTTACTTTGGTAATGTTGTCAGCGGCCGCATGCATGATCGCAGAACCCGTTTCAACGCTACCCGTAAAACTGACCATCCCCACCTTAGGGCTTTTGGCCAGGGCATTCCCCACCGTCTCCCCCTTGCCGTGGACGAAATTCACGACTCCGGGTGGCAATCCCACTTTGGCTGCGATTCGGATGAAATCGTCAGCGTTGATAGGTGTTTCTTCGCTGGGTTTAATCACGATCGTGTTGCCGGCCACCAGCGAAGGGGCCAATTTTCGCACGATCAGGAAAAAGGGGGAATTCCAGGGCAGGATCCCGACAATTACACCGATAGGCATGCGGAACATAAAGATGTTTTCATTTGGCCGGTCACTTTCCAGGATTTCACCTTCGATACGCCGGGCCCATTCGGCATTATATGTTAGACCCTGGAGAGTAAATGCCACCTCTCCATCGGCCAGGCCAAGAATTTTGCCCTGCTCCTCTGTAATCTGTCGGGCTAGAGCTTTGGCGTTTTTTTGAATCTCGTCGGCTATTTTGTGAAGGTAGGTTGCCCTTTCTGTCGCGGGAACTTTGGCCCAGGCCGGTTGGGCAGCTTCAGCTGCCTCAAGTGCCCGATTCACTTCTTCCAGGCTTGTTTCGGGTGCCTGGGCTATGGTCTCACCGGTGGACGGATTCAATACTGGAATAAATTCCCCGCTATGATCCGTGAATTCTCCGTTGATGTAATTCTGCAAAGTCCTGTTCATAACCTTGGGGTTTTGTAGCACAATGTATTATGTATTATATAATTATCTTTTCCAAGATATGGATTTGACCCTAAAAAACCTACGATCGAAGACGCATTAGCACCGGCGGTGAACTCCTGATCTGTCGTTGAATACGCAGGATCTGGGTATTCTCCTTTCAGGATGATCAACCTGGGAAGTTGCTTTCCGGGGAGGTTCGGTATTTGGTTTGTTTGATCATTTGATTTTGGCTAGTAGATCCATATCGTCAGTATCCTTTTAGTTTATCAACTTCACCCAGCAAGGGTTGTCCATTAATCAGCCGGGTCAGGTTTTCGCAAATCCGATCGAGATAGCGTTCGTATTGTTCCTGAGAGGTAGTCCGATGGTAGGAACAGTGAAAATTGTCAAACCTCCAGAAGGGCGAGTTTGTAGGCGGGGGAATGCCAAATTGTATGTAAGCCCCACCTATCCATCCTTCTCCCAGAGCGTTTTGCAGGGATGGGAAGTCATACAGTTCTTCCCGGCCCGAAACATCGATGAGATAGGCGGTTGATTTCATCGCCCATAACTCATCAGTTTTAATCATCCCACTGGTATCATCAGTTACAGGAACACAAAGGGCTACAAAATCCGAAACCTTCAATAAATCCTTAAGTTGCCCGGTCTTGAAAACCTGATCAATTCCCGAGTAGTTTTTTTGGGGATTTCTGGCCAGGCCAACCACTTTCATGCCCATACATTGGGCAAGAGTCGCAAGTGATTTCCCCATACCCCCCAAGCCTATTATTCCCAAGGTTTTCCCTCGGAGTTCAGTTTGCTTATCCATCTGATAATCATCAAATCGGCGGGTTGGCCTTTTGCTAAGATCATAATAAAACCGGCGGGAGATCATCAACATCATCGCCAATCCATGTTCGGCAGAAGTAATGTCAAAACAACCCTTCATGCAAGCCACCCGGACCGAACTATAAGTAATTCAGGGAAAAGGAGACTTTCCACCCCACCGCTGAACGAGTGAATCAGCTGGCAACGAGAGGCTGAGGCCAGTAATTCCTTATCAAAGTGGTCGGCTAAAATCACATCCGCATTAAGGCAAACTATATATCCAAATGTCAGTTATACTTTTACAGGATTTTACCCATATGCTTACTCAGATCACAGCTTGGGGCCCGAGGACATTTTAAGTCTCGATAAATACGATACCGTAAACCGAGTAATCTCAGGTTCCTTTGAGGGGGTCATTCAATCGGGAGGTCCAACAGATCCACTTAGAATCGAGGGAACTTTTACGAACGTCCCATTTTAGCTTTAGATATTCCCATTAACACGCCATTTCGTTTTGTCCAAGAATTGAAGCTGCCAACGGTCACCGCTTGTTCTAAATCCAAAGGACTAGAAACCATTGAGATCAAAATTTATTTCTTTTGAAGCTGCTCTAGGATTGTGTCAAACTTCCAATAACATGCGCCCTAAACGCCACGCTTAGCTCTGCCTAAAGGAAGGTTCCCGGGTTTTCTTTAACTTTAGCTAATGTCTGTCATATCTCTGCCTGAAGGTACAGCGCAGCGTTTGGCCGCTGAACGTTATGTGCCAGCGTTTTTTGCCGCTATGGGAATATCTTGTAGATGTCTTTGCGGTGCACCAGTCTAGCGAATTGCACCAAGCCCTTTTCAATGAATACCCCTAAACGGTAATCTCCAATTCTTAATCTGTAGGCTAGTTTTTGCCCTTTGAGTTTCTTAAGATTATTGATGTCCATTGAGGAATTGGCTCGCTCAACTTCGCTGATTAGTTGGGCAACCGATTTCTTGATCCTGGCGTTTTTGATTTTGCCCAGATCGCGGTTAAACACTTGCAAGGAATTCGACTTCCAAGCGTTATTGAAGTTTCTTGAGGATGGTTTTTGGGGACACCTTCTTGGTCCTGTCCACTCCGCGCATTAGGTATGTCAATCCAATATCTTCACGTTCCTCTTCGGTCAAGACTTTACTACTTACTCCTAACCGCTTGAGTAGCCCAGAAATGAATTCCAATTCGGTTTCGCTCTTTGGAGTTATGACAATAGACTTCATAATTCAAAGGTAGCAAAAAACGCCCAGCACATAACATGCCAGTTAAAGGAAAGCCCTAGTCCCACCCTTAGTAAACTTTACAGCAAATCGCTAATTTGGATTTTCTGGTTAAGCTCGTGCCCAAGTGAACAGGCCATCCTTTACCGGCCGACCGTTGTGCGCAACTTTTCACCCAAAAAATTAATGAAGATCGATCTTACATGGCTAAAGTATTAGGAATATATATTTGTAGAAAATCCGAAGAACCTATGATTTCAGCGGATTCAGTTGAAGTTGTTATGAACCAAGGCTTAGTGGGAGATAGATATTTTTACAAGGAAGGTCATTATTCAAATTCTAAGCCATTTGGTCCAGGAAGAGAAATTACTTTAATTGAGAACGAAGTAATTGAATCTGTTAACAATAATTATAAAATAGACTTAAGTCCAATTGAAACACGAAGAAATATTTTAACAAATGGAGTAAACCTTAATGATGTAGTTAGAAAACATTTCATGATTGGAAGTGTTTTATTCAAAGGAATTAGACTGTGCCCTCCTTGTAAACATTTAAATAAAATTACAGGAAAGGAATTATTAGAACCTTTAAAAAACAGAGGAGGATTAAGAGCAGATGTTCTAAGTAACGGAATTATAAACAAAGGTGATATGATTACGATTACTAAGCCTTTGTGATGAGTGAAAAGCTGCGCACAACAGCGTGTAGAACGCAATTTGGTTGGAAGGAAAACTTGCTCCAGCCCCGTCCGATTTAGGGTTTATACCCTCCGGTCCACGATGGAATGCCGAGGCGCTGGTGTAGGCCATTATGTCATCTTGTATTTTACCTCCCACCATTTGGTGAATCGGGAGACCCCGGATTATTCCCAAGAGATCCCACAAAGCCATGTCAATGGCAGCCATCGCATTGACAGCCAAACCTCCTTCGGCCCCTCTGCCTCTTTGAGCTTGCCAGTCCTGAAACATCCGGTTCCAGATCATGTTGGTGTCCTGAGGGTCTAAACCCAAAAGCAAATCCCGCAATCCCTATTTTGGGGTCTCAACTATCGAACGAATTATGATACTGGGAGCATGGGTGATTCCGATTCCAGTCAGATTACCTCCACCAGAGTCTGCTCCAGGTTAATTGGCAAGACATGAATGTCTTCGATTTTCATGTTCAGATGCAGCTTACCTGGTTTACGGAAGTCCAGGTGTTTGAAGATCGAACTTCAATGGTTGAGGCAGTTCCCCAAAAGCGCACTATCCTTTATAAGCAACACAGTCTACTTCGAACTTCAGTCGACTTCCCAACACGCCTACTATAGTTGATCGGGTTGGGTATGGCTCATTAAAGTATTCGGCGTATATCCTATTATATTCGGGAAGGTCACCCTCATCATTCACGTAAGAGCGTACATTGATGACATTTTGGAACCCGCAGCCAGCGGCTTCAAGAATGAATCTCGCATTTTCAAATGAACGACGCATCTCCCCTTCGAATGAGTCCGGGATAATTTCACCCCCGTCAGGATCCACACTCGCCTGACCGGATACAAAGACAAAACCTCCCGCAATAATGGCGGGACTGAAAGGCAGACTGGATTTCGCACCTTGGTTTACAACTTCAAACATTTCAATTCATTTTAATTATTTCAAAAACGGAATTACTTACTGGATAGGGTTTGACAATAATTTATAAAGTAAGGTCCAATAGGCTCCAGGGATGTTATCCTCTAACGGGATGTGGGAGGTGGACGGGTGTCGCTTAAAGGAAAAAGCATCAATTTCCTGGTTTTTTTTGACCGGACTTCAGGTTTCGGATCGTACTGAATATAATTATCCAGAAGGGTATAACAAAAGATTTTGTCATCCTCTTGGAAGGGAGGTCAAGATCATCACAGGATAGGTCAAGAAAAGAGTAGAAATCGGGGAAAATGAAGGATAATTTTAGTTTCCATTGACGACTAGAGTTCAAATAACCATTATTTTTACCTAAAAACTTTCCCATGAAAATCTATTTTGAAAAGGATGCTTCTCTGGAATCTTTAGAAGATAAGACAGTAGCGATTTTGGGTTACGGAAATCAAGGTAGAGCCCAGGCGCGTAATCTTCGGGACAACGGCGTGAAAGTGATTGTTGGGAACCGGGAAGATTCATATAATCAAACGGCCAACGAAGACGGGTTTGAAACTTTTCCCATTCCTGAAGCGGCTAACCGGGGGGATTTCGTTTTCATCCTTACAACGGACGAATCTCAGCCGCTGATTTGGGAAGATCAAATTGCCCCAGGCTTGTCCAAAGATAATACCCTGGTTTGGGCCAGTGGTTATAATGTGGGTTATAATGTACTACCCCTCCCTTCGGATGTGGATGTGGTGATGGTCGCTCCCCGTATGACGGGGAGTTATGTTCGCAAGCTTTTCGAGGCGGGAAAAGGAGCGATGTCTCTGGTCGCCGTGCATCAGGATGCCTCTGGAAAAGGCTGGGACCGAATGATGGCAGTCGCCAAAGGGATTGGAAGTACCCGTGGTGGGGTTGTAGAATCGTCCTTCCGGGAGGAAGCTGAACTGGACCTTTTTGCTGAGCAGGTCGTTTGGTCTGGCATGTCCAGCTGGTTTGAGGAAAGCTTCAAAATAGGAGTTGAAAATGGGTTGTCGCCCGAATTGCTGGTGATGGAACTGTACCTTTCGGGGGAAACCGGTGAGATATGGGGAGAGATGGGCAGGAAAGGGTTTTACGCCCAAATGACAGATCATTCAACTACCAGCCAATACGGAACACTTTCCCGTGCACAAAAAATACTTAATGATGAAGTCCGTAATCGGATGCGGGAGTTCTTTATGCGGGATATCAGAGGGGGAGGATTTGTAGCAGAATGGACTAAAGAGCAACAAACGGGTGCAAAAAAGCTCAAAGAACTCCGGGAGAAAGCAATGGAAAGCCCCATGGCCAAGGCTGAGGACAACATCCTCCCCATTTTGAATGAAATGCGTTCCATTTAATATATCATCTTAATTATCGCATGAAACCTAAGTTTGCCTGTGCTGATTATACTTTTCCCTTACTAACTCATGATCAGACCCTGGATTTAATTGCCATGTTGGGGTTTGAAGCAGTTGATGTGGGTTTATTTGAGAATCGATCCCATCTACGACCAGGTGGAGAGTTTCAGAACGTGGAGGGAAATGCTCGGAAACTTGGCAAAAGACTGAGCGACCGGGGGTTGAAGCCAGCCGACATATTCCTCATTCCGGACCCTGATTTTCATGCTCTCTCGCCCAACCATCCGGATGAAAAGATAAGACAAAAATCCCGGGAAGCTTTCTTGCAGAGTCTGGAGTACACTGTCGCCTGCGGAGGGCGGCATGCGAGTGGACTCCCTGGGGCACATTTTGATTCGGAATCCAAATCCGATTCCTTTGCCAGATGTTGCGAAGAATTGGATTGGCGGTGTAGGAAGGCCCAGGAGTATGACGTCGTTTATTCGGTTGAAGCCCACCTGGGTTCCATAGTCCCGGTGCCCAGCGAAGCAGCGCAACTCCTGGAACAGGTTCCGGACCTCACCCTTACCCTGGACTACGGTCATTTCATTCTTCAGGGCTTTCAGGATGCCGATGTAGAGCCTCTTATGGCGCGTGCCAGCCATTTTCATGCCCGTGGCGGCAACAGAAACAGGCTTCAAGCGTCAGTTAAGGAGAATACGATCGACTATCGCCGCGTCGCAAGCCTTATGGAGGAGGTGAATTACCGGGGCTTTATTTGTTTGGAATACGTTTGGATAGATTGGGAAGGGTGTAATGAAGTAGATAACATTTCTGAGACCATCCTGCTGCGGGAATTGCTGGAGAAGGAATTCGCCAGGTCGCAAATTGGATTCTGACCTCTACCGGGTGTATTATGAAAATGGAGATAAAGATAATAACTCTTCTTTGGCTTCTTATAATGCACCTGAGGAAACCCAGGATAATAAAATCCGAAAACAATTAGAACAATATCATGGTGCACCGAAGGATGATGCTGTTGATTTCGCCTGGCCATACTCCTAAAGCCGGGTTCATTTTATCATCTGCTCTCTTGTCCTCCTCGTGCAATTCGGATCAGGACTAATATCACAGTAATCAGTCCTTGGCTACTTTCCCTATATCGCCAAATATCCACCATCCACCACCAGGTCGCTACCGGTCATGAAAGGCGAATCTTCGCTGGCAAGAAACGCTACACCGGCAGCAACTTCTTCGGGTTTTCCCTGCCTCCCCAGGAGATGAAGGGCTGCTACCCTGTGGTTTTCTTTTTCCAAGTCAAGATCCATGATTCTGCAATCGTTTTCAAATGCCTCGGTATATGTATGAAAGTCGATTTTTGAGAAAATCGGTAAAAATCGAGCATTTTGAAGAGCACCGAAGTATTAAGGGATTTTAACACATTCCATCCAAGGCTCTAAATGTGACCTACAAGCTCCAGCGAAACACCCGGTTTGTTGTACCTAGGTTGTACCCAAAATACTAAAGACCGTCAAAAACGGCCTTTCTGAGTAGCGGGGGTAGGACTTATCTCGCTATCGCTTCGATGAGTCCGTTTTGGGAGGCCTTACACCTCAAAGCCTTCTTCGCTGCGCTCAGATGCCTTTTTTATTCACAAACCCACAAGCAAGCTTGGGCTTTGCTCGTAAAAAAGCCCAGCACTTTGTGCCAGGCTTCTCATTGTAGCGGGGGTAGGACTTGAACCTACGACCTTCGGGTTATGAGCCCGACGAGCTACCAACTGCTCCACCCCGCGATTTGGGAAAACAAAATTAGACGAAATTTCAAAAATATCAAAGAGGACTTCGTGACTTTCAAGTCCCAGGTTTCACATCGAAGGTTTCAGGGAGAGTCTCGTGTTCAATGCTGCGCAGTAGTAATTAGATTCGGACCTGTGGATCTGCGATATTCACTTGTTATCAGCGATCAGGATGTCTTCCGCTGCGGCCCTAAGGTTGGGCTTTAGTTTGGAGGGCAACACTATTTCAACCGTATCCATTCCGTCGTCTTCATTACTGATCTTAATAGTGCCCTGTACCTTATCCAAAGCAAGCCTGGCCAGGTAAAAACCTAAATCATTTACCTTACTTTCGACTGCCGAAAAAATGAACGTTTCCGGAATCTGGTTTTGGACCTCTTCCGAAAGGACCATCTTACGATAATTGAATTTTATTTTCACATTGGATCCGAGCTTTTCAATTCTAATTTCCACCTCATCCGCAATTTGATCGCGGCTCAAGCCGACGTAATTAAGAAATTCTTCGAAAACGATTTCTATTATGCGTTTATCACTTTGACACCGCACGTCGCTATCAACGTCGAAATGGATCTTGAGGCCGGCTTCACTATTTGGTAATGGTCCGTTTTCATTTGCCTTCTCCAGGAGCTCCTCAAAATCAATGTCCTGCGTACTTTGAGGTAGTTGATTGATCTCACTTATCTTGGCAACTTGTCTTATGGTGCGATCCATTTCATGGGCTGTTCGCTCAATTTCCGCACATATTCTGCTTACCTCTGAAGGTGTGGTTTCAACGTTTTCCGATTTCGCTAATTCCAAAACCTTCTGAAGAGGCCGCCTGAGATTGTATGAGGATTGAAAGAGTAAGGCATCCAATTCCTGATTGGATTTATGAAGTTCAGACGTTTTATTCTCAACCACCCGCTCCAATCCAGTTTTGAACCTGGTTAATTCCCGGTTGACCTCACTTAATTTGACTTGGGATTGCTTTAGCAATTCATTGGTCTCCGTAATGCCTTTTTGCTTTTCAATGAGCAGTTTATTAGCTCTTTTTTTCTTTCGGAAAGTTCGATAGAACAACAGAACAACCAACATTAGAAAACCAGACCCTGCCGCCAGGATCGCATTTATCAATTCCTGCTGCTCCACTTCTGTCGTCAGCAGATTATTCTCGATTTCCTTTTTATCGGCTTCGTATTTTGTTTGAATTTCAGTTATCTCCAGGTTCTTCTCGAGATTGAAAATATGTTCCTTTAGCGATCTGAATTGATTGTAGTGAACCAATGCCTGGGGAAAATCCTGGGCCTCCTCATAGTATTGTGATAACAAGGCTAAACTCTCCAACTCCTTATTTCTGTTTCCTATATTCCTTGTTATGTCTAAACCTTTGGCCAGATGATATTTGGCCACTTCAAATCGTTTGAGCCTGGTGAGAATAGATCCCATATCCAGATGGACCTCGGCGAGCAAGTCTTTTTGGTCAATCTCGTTCAATATTTTAAGTGCCCTTTCATTTTGTTGGAAGGCTGCGTCAAGGTCGTTCTTAAAAGCGTAAATGCTGCCAATATTGTTCAAGGTCAACGCCATCCCCTTCTTAGAATTCAACTCGGTGAATATCGAGTAGGCTCTTTGATAGTAATCCAACGCCATATTGTACATCTGTATCTCTTCGTAAAGGATACCAATGTTGTTGAGCACCGAGGCGGTGTTACTTCTTTTGTTAAGGCTTTCGAATTGTTCAACTGATCTCTTATAAGCCTCCAATGCCTTTTCGGTTTGGCTCAGATCCGTATATAGATTTCCTAGATTTACGAGAGTTGTTGCGATCCCATTTTTGTCCCCTAACTCTTCGTATATTTCCAGAGCATCTAGGTAGCAGTTCAGGGCCTTATTATGATCTCCTTTCTTTCTGTGTATTACTCCCAGGTTGATCAGGGTCTTACCTACACCCTTCGGGTCAGCCAGTTCCTCAAAAATTCCCATTGCGTTATTATAATAGTCCAGTGCCAATTTGGATTTACCCTTGTTTTTGTAGATGATCCCAACATTATTGAATACATCAGCAACCCCTCTTCGGTCCTCCAGTTCATTATAGTACTCCAGGGCCGCAAAATGATATTCCAGGGCTGTTTCTGAATTGTTCAGCTTATTGGTCGCTTTGGCCAGAATGAAATAGCTGTCGGCTATTCCCTTTTTGAAGTCTAATTGCTTGCATTGGCGTAGGGCCTCCCGCCCGTAAACAATCACCTTCTCAAGCTGGTTGGGATAGTAATCGGTGGCCTGCTGGATTAAGATTTCGACCGATTCAAGGGTCGACTTTTCAGGTGATGTAGTTTGCTGATAGTTCTCCTCCAGGTTGCCATTCAGCCTGGAGGGGATGAGAATGGTGACATATAAAAGAGTGGACCAGAAATGTTTGCTTGAATTCAAGGGTTGATCCATTCATAGGTGGAATAATGAAACTAGTGAGTAAGCGCTTCTAGACCGTATTTACCTTAATCGTCGTCCGTAGTATTTTCGAGGTTCTTGAGCATTTCCTGTTTCTTTTGAAAGCGTTCATCATCATCATCATCATCATCATCGTCGTCTTCCTCCGATTGGTTGGTTGGACTCATTCGACTGCTCAGAACTGCCCGATTCAGGCAAGGCTTCCACAGGTTCGACCTCTGCGTCTACATCCACATCCCCCCTGACAGTGGAAGGTAACTCTTGAACGAATTCAATTTGCTCATTTATAGACTCTTCCATTGGATCTTCGCAGGAGAAAAGAAAGGATCCTGAGATGATAATAATAACCGCTAAAACCTTCTTCATGACTTTAACCTTTGAGTGCCTGGAAACTAAATTATTGCTTAGGCTTGGCGTTTACCCCAAGAATTATAATACAAAAAATTCCTGAAATTGTTTTAAAAACGGCCGATATATCGCCTTTTATAATGTAGGATTTAGGCCTTATTTTTCAGGTTTTCCGCCCTCTATCTCTCAATAAAATCAAGTTTTTGCGTATCTGAGGCTACCGGAATTCATTTTCGGCACCAAAAAGGGTTAGGAGGGGTTTGCCCGATTTATCCGGCAAAATATGTCCGCAGTATGATTATCGGTGAATTTCAAATCTCTATTCGGTCACTTACCCACCAAAACCCGCAATATTCTAGGGCGACCAGGCTTTTTCCGAGCGGGTAAGAAGAGTCAGATCCAAAACCACCTTCCCAAGAAAAAGACTGGACACTGTTTCAAGTTGGGCATTACCGAGATTAAGGGCGAGTTTTCAAAACCCAAAAACAAAATCCTCCATTTAACAGTATCACACCGATCACTAATGGCCAGAAATAACCACTTAACCCACCTACCAATCCTAAAGGAGAGAAGACTATATATAGTAGAATAATCATCATAAGGAGTGTGGATGACATGGGTAAAGAAAATTTCCAAGGCGTCATATCTACTCTTTTGGACGATATTGTCAGATTTCTTGGTTGATCCAGTGGCCGTAGTTTGCCAATTGTCAACATGATAGCCACTTCAATTCCGAACAGAACGGCGTACATGTGTACGTAGTGAATGTCCCACTCAAATAGGAAACGATAAGCGCCATAAACGAATAAGTGAAAGATAATGGCTGTTTTGGCAGCTAATGGAGGTACCCTCTTGGTAAGGAGCCCGATCAGCACAACCGCAATAATCGGCACATTGTAAAAACCCGTAAATATCCGGATCAACTCCCAAAGCCCGCTGGGTGCAAATTGCAACAGGGGTGCAATGATGAAGGAAACTAAGGCCAATAATATACTGGCAATCTTTGCAGATTTCAACAACTGTTGGGTATTGGGCTGGGTCTTCTTCAACGGAACATAGACATCCAGTATGAACATAGTTGCCGCACTGTTCAGTAAAGAGTTAAAGGAACTGAAGACCGCACCGAGCAATACCGCCAGGAAGAACCCTGTGAGATAATTAGGAAGCACATTTCTCACCAAGGTGGGGTAAGCCAGGTCAATACTTGCCAATGAAGGTCCGTATAAATGGTATGCAATGAGCCCAGGCACCATCATAAAGAAAGGAACCAGCAGCTTAAAACAGCCTGAGAAGAGCACACCTTTTTGACCTTCAGCTAAACTCCTGGCACCAAGAGTTCTTTGAATTATAGATTGATTGGTGCACCAGTTGAAAAGGTTCCTTTAGATTAGGCCTCTAGGATTATTCCAAGAATCAAGGTTTATTTTTATGAGGTGACCAAGGCGGTCATGAGTTAACACTGGCAGAGGCGAATTATGCAAAGGCCTAGGTTTGCGACCTATCTCGCGATTCAATCCTCTGCCAGCTTTTTTGAACAAGCATCAAATAGAAATTTGGGACTAGACCCATTAGTAAGGTTTTGATCGTGTTCAAAAATGTTAACCCACTTGATAAGTCTTAATGGTAAAGTTATGAATTTCAATTATTTCGTGGGCATTGATGTTTCAAAGTCAACCCTTGATTTTACGGTAGTACAAAATAGTCACAGGTTGTTTCACCTAAGAACTGCTAATAGTCTGAAAGGGATTAAGAGTTTTATCAAGAGACTTATGCAGCTGCCTGGCTACCAGCCTGACCAGGTTTTGTTTTGCCTGGAATTCACTGGGATCTATAACAATCATCTGCTCAATTACTTTGAAAAACAGCAGCTCAATGTGTGGCTGGAATCGGCCCGGCAGATCAAACAATCCCTGGGTGTTTTGAGAGGAAAGAACGATCAGGTGGATTCCTATCGAATCGCTCAATATGCCTGTCGAAACCAGGACAAAGCCCAGTTATGGAAGCCTTCTCGAAAGAAAATCCGCAATTTAAAGTTCATGCTATCACTCAGAGAACGACTGCTCAAGACTAAACTGCAGTTGGCAACTCCTTTAAAGGAGGCCTGTGGTTTTGTGGATGATGATGTGATGCAACTTCAGAAAACTACCCTCAAACCGGTACTAGCTAACATGGAGAAAAAGCTCAAGGCTTTGGATCTGAAAATTTATGATTTCATTCGATCCGATCAATCTTTAAATGAGCTCTTTGAGCAAGTGACTTCAGTGGATAACATTGGATCTACTATTGCAGCCCATTTCATTGCAACTACCAATGAGTTCAAAGACTTTACTGAGGCCAAGAAGTTTGCCTGTTACTCAGGGGTAGTGCCCTTCGAGTACCGATCCGGCACCAGCTACCGGGGCCGGAGTCGAGTTTCGCATCTGGCCAATAAGAAGATGAAAAAGCTCCTGCATCTGGCAGCCATGTCAGCGGTTACTCATCCGGGGGAATTAAGGGATTATTATGAACGGAAAGTGGAATCAGGGAAAAACAAAATGTCGGTGTTGAATGCGATCCGGAACAAACTTATTCATAGAGTTTTTGCTGTAGTCCGAGAAACCAGAAAATATGAAAAAACATATACCCTGACTCTTGCTTGATCCATAGAAATCGCAAAGATCATTCCGGTGAAGATCGTTCCAAACGGGATAGGATCTGCCGCACTTCCTACTGCGTTAAGCTTTTCTGTGTGTGTGGTGGTGAGGGTTTGGATACCTTCCAGGAAATCCCCCTGTCCCAGTGCCATCAATCCTAAAACCGGTACAAGTACGCCAATGATCAGTAGGCCGATCCCATTTAGCGTGTCAGAAACAGCCACCGCTTTTAGGCCACCCAAAACCGCATAGATGGCACCTGTAACACCAATCACCATCACGGTCAGGATCAGGGCTCCGCTATGGCCAATGTTGAGTAAACCCGGTACATCAAAAAGTTGCAACACGGCAACGGCTCCAGCGTAAAGTACTGCTGGGCCGGAAATAAGTCCATAGCCCAGCATAAAAAGGACTACTGACATCTTTCGCACATCGTCGTTAAACCTGGAACTCAAAAACTCAGGCAACGTGCTGAAAGCACCCTTCAGATACCTCGGCAGGAAATACAGGGCCATAATAATGATGGCCGCTACAGCCGTTACCTCCCAGGCCATGCTGGTGAGATTGAAACCGTACGCAGAACCATTGAGACCAATGAGATGTTCGGCCGAAAGATTTGTAAGTAATAAAGATCCCGCGATGAATACGCCGGTCAAGCTTCTTCCTGCCAGAAAGTAGCCTTCTTCCGTCCCTACATCCCCCTTCGATTTGAGATAGGATATATAAGCTACGACGCCCATGAAAAAGGCGCAGCTGAATAAGGTTAGTGTAAGGTTTTCTATTTCCAAAGGAAGGTGTGAGCTCTTGTCAGAATATGCGGGTAATTATACCTAAACTTGAGCATACTGACCGAAAGGATTGAGATTCAGCTACTTTCTGGACCCGCCACCTAGAGGTGTAGGTGGCATTTGTTTGGGTATGCGTTCCAGTACCTCTGGCATAGAGATGGTATTCAATTGGGGCAGAACATATTTACCAAAAAGCTCACATTCCTGTAAATGGGGGTACCCTGAGAAAATAAACGCCCTGATACCCATATCCATATATTTATTCATCTTCGCCAATATCTGGTCGGGATCACCAACCAGCGCTGCGCCGCAACCTGATCGTGCCAGGCCGATCTTGGTCCATAAGTGAGGTTCCGCATACCCCTCGTCATCGGAAATCTCTCTCGTTTCAGCTTGCTTAGATACCCCCAAAGACTTCGCGTCCAAGGCTCTCTCCCGGAGATCCTTGCCTAAATCCAAGTCTAGTTTTGAAATTAATCGATTGGCATAGGCCCTGGCTTCGTTTTCCGTTTCTCTTACTATCATGTGCACCCTCAATCCGAAATCTACCTTGCGGCCATAAGCAGCAGTTTTTTGGGTCATGTTAATCATATGGGCTTCCAACCTGTCTTCTGTTTCAGGCCACATGAGGTAAACGTCACAGTACTCAGCGCAAAGATCGACACCGGCGGGTGAATAGCCACCGAAATAAAGTAAGGGTCCGCCATTTTGCTGATATGGTTTTACCGGATCGCTAGGCAGATCTATGTTATAGAATTCTCCTTTGAAATTTATGTGGTCCAGTGTCCAACCCTGTTTGAGAATCTCAATTACTTCTCTGGATCTTTGGTATCTTTTCTCCGAATCAAGTTCGGTACCTGGTAAATCCGAAGATATAATGTTCACGGTTAATCGACCTTTCAGAATATGATCTATGGTCGCCAGCGTTCTGCCCAACATAGGTGGATGAATTTCCCCGCATCTAACCGCAGCCAGAAGATTAATTTGCTTGGTGAGAGGAGCCGCCGCCGCTACAAACGGTAAAGTATCCTGACCTACCTGGTAAGAGGAGGGGCAAAGAATATTCCGGTAACCTAGACTGTCTGCAGTTAGGAGGACCTTGGAAGCGTTCACCCAACTGCTTCTAAATTTTGGATTCCGCTCCCCAAGGAATTCATCATCACCATCGCAAATGGGGGCAAACCAGGCCACTTCAGAGCCATCGATTTGTTCTGATCTAACTTGAATTTTGTTGTTTCTCATTTTTGGGTTGTGGTACGGCTTACGGCAGACTAAGACAGTTCGGCAGACAAAGTAACACATTCCGGAGATTGCACTGGCTAGAGCACTAAGCTGCGCATTGGCAGACGGACCAGGATGGCACAACTGGGTGCTCCTGCCTCGCTTTGAACAAAAAGCAGGGAATCCGGATTCTATTGAAGATCTCTTTTCAGCGGCTCAGCGTATGAAGGACTGCAAGCCCCGGGTCGGCTATGGAGCATTCAACTCCAGGGGAAATTCATTCCCGGCCGACAGTGCCAGGATCTGGATTTTAGTGTAGGAGCTCGATCTCCATGTCAAAAATAAAATCCAGTGGGTTCTCCCGGCTCAGGTTCGCCGTTTAATGTTCCACCCACCGGTTAAGAATCTGTGGTTAGATGTTCAGTGTTCTATTGACAATTCCACTTGCAGAACGCACGTGGATGTTCATGTCCCCGGAATTCTGTTTCCAAAAGCGATAGTGTTAAAGGCCATCCAACAGTCCCAAAAACGGAAAAGCCGCCCCGAGGGACGGCCTTTCCTGTGCTAAACCTAAACCACTAGGACTACTTGAGACTATTACGTTCGATAAAGGCGTCATACATTGACTTGAAGTCGTCGACTTCAGGGGAAAGATCTATGGCTCGTTGGTAGCTGGCGGCAGCGTCAACCATGAGGTTGTGCTGCTCGTACAAAGAAGCTTTCATGATCTCAGAAAGTGAGCTTAGGCTGTTCCCGTTGCTAAGTTCATCAATCTTGGCCTTAACCACGTCATGCTCCTGGTCAGAAAGTCTCTTGATTCCGTAATTTGCTGACTTCACCTGGTGCTTACCTTTTACGGCCACCTTCAGGATCAGTAATCTTTCATCTGCCAGTTCTGATTGGTTAAGATCAATTTGAATGCTGTTCTCAGAGGTTATTTGATGCAGAACGACTTCGTCAAAAACGTTCTTAAGGGTTACTTCATAACTGGATGCGCCTTCAACGGCTTTCCATTGGATCAAAGCATCTGATTCATAAACCTCGCTTGCAGCGGGCATAAGGAGCCGGATTACATTGGAGTCACCGATCTTACGATCAACAGCACCGGTCACCAGCAATTGGTCTCGGCGGCTATTTTCGGCATCGGCAAGTTGGTTCAATACAAAATCAACATACTTGCTGGTGGCAGTGGAACTTTGGCTGTTTAATGCTGCGGCCAGTTCATTGATGTCAACTGATCCGGGATCAGTAAGCTCGACAGTTCGGCCGCTGGAATGCACCAGACCAACGTAAGAGTTTTCCGAAACTTTCAGTTCGTCTCCGCTATGAAAGTTAGTCCCCGTTTTGACGGGCTTCCAGGTCATCTCTGAACCGGATTTCACCTGGCTGCTTCCTTTGCTGGCCAGTACTTTGAATACAAACCCATCGTTAGCCTGGGCTACTGTAGACACACATAAGATTAAGGCGATAAATAATGATTGCATAGTTTTCATGACTATAATTTTCTGGTCTCGTAACTTAATTAATTTCAACTTTTTTCACTTTAAATTTACACCTATATATACCGCGAATCCGCAAAAAGTAACCGTTATAAATACAAAATATTATTCAAATTTTTATATTTTTGTGCCCCTCGATGTCTGAGGCAGATTGATAGCCCACTTTTTGATCGATTACGGCAACTGAGGGCCCTTTTAGCGATGATTGATATTCAAATGGGCCCATGATCAAAGACTTAGGCACAGCAACTGCTTAGGACTAGCGACTGTTCTCTGCTTTCTGTTCTCGGTTTTGGGAGCTTGCAACCACTTTATTTGTTCATTTTCTGATGGCCAAAGTCCTTAGATCCAAAAGCATTCTTGGGTCCCGTTCCGGTGTTCACCTCAACGTCAGCTATCAGTTTTTTATGGCCTTTATTACTTCTGAGGGAAAAGTATTCTGGCTGATCTGTACTTCTCTTTCTATTACGAATCCGGCTTTTATTAAATGCTCTTTGAACGAAATGGGACGACATCCAGTTAATAGGCCGGGCATTTTTGTGGCTATCCAGTACCAAATTCTGTTCAAGGCAATTCCCCGCAAAGAAAATGTGGAAATTACGGCAATCCCATTGGGTTTAAGGACCCGGTAAAATTCTGACGCAATTTTGTCAAATGCTTTTTGCGGCATTAAGTCAACCATAAAATTGTTTACAAGCAGGTCGAAAGAATTATCCGACAATCCCAGATTTAGAACATCTCCTTGATTAAGTAAATAGTTGGTGTAATTCGATTTTTGAAGTCTTTGTTTTGCCTTCCCCAGCATTGCCGGAGATAGGTCAATACCGATGTTCTGACCGTTCGGATTTTTATTGACAATTTTTTCAAAAACCAGGCCGGTACCGCAAGCAACTTCCAAAACTTTTTGATTATCTCTGATATCGGCCAATTCTAATACCATTTTCGCCGCCTTAGACTCCGTTAGACTACTCCAGAAATTGTAAAACCAGACCACTTTCTTGTAATCGTTTTTGGTCTTTTCCTGATTCCACTGCCGATCTAATATTTCCATAATTACTTGTCAATTTCGATCGCTTCCTTAAATACTGGGTCAGCGATATTCATTACGCCAAACCTACCTTCAATCAAGCTACCAGGCTTCCTTCCAGAGGCCTAATGGTCATTAGATCAATTCCCTTTTTCTTACCCCTCAACTCAATGTTTCCCAAGGGAACGGCTTCAAAAGGCATCGGTGCTGTGATCAGATCGAGAGTTTCATTGGATACCAGGAAGTCGACCTGGTAATGGTTGCACTGCTCCTGGATCCGGGAAGTTGTATTTAACACATCTCCTGAATAAACGATGTCTTTTTTCATGCTCCCGATCTCACCGGCCGTTACTAATCCGTGATGTAAACCAGCCTTCAACGTCGGTACTACACCGTATTTATTCTCATAAGACGAGGCCAGGCCGGCAAGTCTCTTCCGGATCTTTACAAAACAATGCAGGCAATTGGCCTGGGTCACTCCCCTTTCCGTACTCCAGGAAACGATTACTTCATCGCCTACATACTGATAGATCTCACCTTCACAGGAAAGAATGGCATCGGTAATGTCGGTGAAAAGATCATTTAGCAAATTGAAATAGTCCTTGCTGCCAATTTTTTCCGCAATCGCGGTCGAAGACTTCATGTCGAGGAACATAGATATGCGTTGCTCCTCACGGGGGCTGTGATACTTACCGGTTAGAAACTTCAGGAACATTCCTGAGCCAAACTTGTCATAGATCTGAAGGAAGAATAGAGTGAGCATGGTTATCACCGCCCAGAAAATATAATAGATCAGCGACATTCGTCCGAACATATAGTGAGATGCCCCCTCGAGAATTTCGGCATACCCTGCTTCCGGGCCCAAACTGATCCGGGACGTGACAAAGGCCGTGACAATCATAATAAAAACAAATACCATTGTGTAAGCCAGAATTGTAGCTTTCATCGCGTAGCCGTAGGATTTCTTCCTGAAAAAGCGCTGGTTCACATATACCAGAGTCGACCCACCCAATATGCCGGCCATTAATCCTGAGATCGTGCTGGTTATGTAATGGAGATTCGCATCATACCGCTCCGAAAGGGCAACACAATACTGGGAGGCAACCCCATCATTTAAAAATGCCATATACAGGCTTATCAATACAAACAGGACGGTTATCACCATCACCTTAGAAATATCCGATTTGAGCTGTGCTTGTATTTTCATCGATTTAGGCTTCTATGTTGATTTAAATTACCATTTATAGGCGATACCATAGAGATTTTGATGGGTGGAAAAAATAACAGATTGGTGCTTAATTGGTTGCGCCATGGCCCCCGGTTTTGATGAAGCAAGGTTCCCAGCGTAACTGGCGCACAATGTAGAATCGTGGGGTGTTTTCAAAGTTCCAAAAGTTTAAAGTTCAACTTTCAAATTCTCCTATTCTATCACCCTTTTACTTTCGACTTCAACCTCCGAACCTTCGGCAAGCATCACTGAAACCGGCCTTAGGTTTTTCAGAAAGGCGAATGCAGGTCCATAGGTACAGCCAAAATCGACTTCAATTTTGTAATCAACCACCTCATATGTTAACCACCTTGGATGCGCCACTTCATATTCATAGCTTTTGTTCTCATTCACCCTGGCGTATCCCCAATAATGTTCTGTAATGAATTCAGTTTCACTGCCCAATACCATTTCTGCCGCTATTTTATTTGACCTAACCTGAAATGACTGCCATCCGGAGTTACAATTCCAATTATACTCTACCTGGCGGGAGGTAGCGGCCTCGCTCCAGGTATGGGCCATGCGCATAGTTTCATAATTTTCTTGGTATACCCTATTAGCTATGAATGTGAGGGCGGGTTTAGGAACGATTTCCTTGATGAAGACCACTCCTCTTTTCCATTCGCCATTTTCAAACCTTCTAACATAGAATCGCAGGTTTGCCTCCTCAAAATTTACGTGATAAAGAACTTGTATTCCCAGCACCCGGGTATTTAGGAACATAAAACCGACTAAACTCAGGTAGCACCTGCCCTTCCACAGATCAAGTTCGGTTCCGAAGGGAACATAACCTGACACGAGCGATGGGTCAATTTCGTAGTTAGCAATTGCCAGCTTTCTCCATTCAGCTTTCAGGAAACTCATAGCAGGGTTTAACTTTAGGGCTATCTTCGGGCATAATTTTGCCTAGTCCATTCTCAACCAAGATACACTTACTTTGAAATCGATACTCGTATTGCGGTTTTTATCGTTTCGTCGGTTCTCCATTCGTAGAAAGCGGACACCAAGATTCATTATTTGTAGTTTCCGGTTCATTGGATCTGACCCGCAATGGCGTTACACCGTGCCATCATTTACATTGGGTGAACCGGCGCTTATCAGCAGTCTTTCCAAATCAAAAAACGGATTCACCTATACCCAAGAGTTGGCTCTGGATTCTGAAGGTAATCCGTGGTTCATTGAGAATTGGTGCAAGATGGTAAGCCTGGGAATAAAGGCGCCTTACCATTGACTCTTAAGGGAAAGGAACAATTTCTAAACCCTATCCCAAATCGGACCAAGGATTGAAAGGGCCCGGGCAAATATCCCTCACTTCTAGAAGACGCGGGCAAAGCTCTATCTCTTTAGGATGCTGTTATGCTTTGGCACTGGCCATCTTGCTGTCGTATTTTCCCGTCCCTAGCTGATTGAGCCAGGAAAAATGGCTTACTAGTGCTCCGAACAACGTTTTGTGCTGGTAGTATGGTACCCTAAATTCTTTAGCAGTTTGCTCCACAATACTGGAAATGTTCCTATAGTGAACGTGGCAAATATTTGGAAACAGGTGATGTTCAATTTGGTAATTTAAACCTCCTATTAACCAGGAAAGTATCACGCTTCCGTTAGCAAAATTTGCAGTTGTTCTCATCTGGTGAATGGCCCAGTTGTTTTCAAGGCTACCATTACGATCGGTAACGTAAAACTCCGTTTCTTCAATTACATGAGCCAGCTGAAAGATACAAGTCAATATCAATCCACAAATAAATTGCATTAACAAAAAGCCCATTAGGATTTGCCACCACGGTAACTCCAATAGAATCATGGGCATGACGATCGTTAATACTAAATACCAGGTTTTGTTAAATATTACCTGTATCGCAGCTTTTTTCAATGTAACCCCCTGACCAGCCAACAGGTTGTTTTTGTTATACCGTACCAATGACTCAAAATCCTTGCTGATTAACCAGTAAAGAGACATTAGCCCATATAAAAAGGGTGCGTAAAATACCTGGAATTTATGAATACCCTTTCTCCTTTGATTTGGAGAAAAACGAAAGATTCCAATTGAAATGTCTTCATCAAACCCCTCTACATTCGGAAAAGAATGGTGCAGCACATTGTGTTGAATCTTCCAGTTCAAATGATACCCTCCTAGAAAATTGAGTAAGTATCCCAGGACATTATTTACTTTTTGATTCCGGGAATAGGACCGGTGATTTGCATCGTGCATGATGGCCAATCCTATCCCTGCCATCCCTAAACCCATCAACACCCACATCAGAAGAACCGGCCAGAGTGTAGAAATAACCCCCGTAAGAATTAATACCAGGGGCACAAAGTACAAACTGAGCATAAATACTGTTTTGAACTTCATATTGAAGTTGGCATACTTCGATATGTTGTTCTCCTTGAAATGCTTGTTCACCCTTTTTATCAATTCCTTGAAGAATTCTGGGTGATCTTGTCCGTTAAACTTTACACCTGGTACTTTCACGCGATCATGGATTCTTGGACAAAGTACTAATATCTTTTTTATTCTTGCCCTAACCGAGGTGCTCTCTGAAAAAAAACGATCTGTACAATCATTGACGAGGGAAAGTAACCGTTTTACAATGTGCTGCCAAACGGTCCGTTTGCAACAATATTAATACCAGCTTATTTAGTCGGTCAGAGTTATGATTACTCGATCCAGGACCCCGTTAAACTCAAATGGATCACCTTCATAGGCTTTGTCCACCTGGGTGCCATAATCAGCTCCTACGTCAAATGTTTCGGCGAGAGAATAAGTCGAGATGTGCATCATTTCGAAATAATCTTGGTCAACTTTTTCTTCATTGACATAGAGCTCACCTGTTCCGGCCCAAGGCTTCAGAGTGCCGTCTATATTAGATCTATCCAATATGAAATTGAATTTCAAATCTGTTTTCCCAATTGGCAATTCCGGAGAGGTCAAGTGATAGTGGACGCCATCCAGAAAGTTGTAATCGAAGTGTAATTTATCGTCCATCACATACATAGAATACCCGCCCGTCATACCCCCGCAAGCCACTATAACCCCTTCTTCATTTCCCTTCAGCTCAATCGTAGTTTCAATCATATGCGATCTGCCTTTAACTGGTGCAGAAGCTTTTTCCGCGATACGATTAGCTCCGGGCGCATAATAGGTAAATTCCTTCTTATCCCCGAACAAGACGTAATTTACTTTATTCAACCTGGCCAGCATATCATCATTCAGCGGATAAACCTGGTTAGCCCAGGCTTCCTCCTCGAAGATAGCTTTCAGTTCTTCCAGTTTCTCAGGGTACTCATCAGATAAGTCAGTGCTTTCTGAAAAGTCCTCATCAACATTATACAATTCCCAAACGTCATCTTCAAAATCTCCTCTTAAGTTAAGATCCCAGGGCATCCGATTGGCATGTAATGTAACAGCCTTCCAGCCATCTACCCAAATTGCTCTATTACCAAACATTTCATAGTACTGACGTTTTTTAGCATTTGGCGCGTCGGCATTGTCGAAAGAATAGTTCATTGGAATACCAGTAAATGGCTGTTGCTCTATTCCGTGATATTCGTCTGGTATTTCAACACCAGCAGCTTCCATAATAGTAGGAGCAATATCACTGATATGGTGGTACTGACTTCTGATTTCTCCCTTTGCCTTTATGCCATTTGGCCAATGAACTACAAGCGCATCCTGCTGTCCGCCCCGATGTTCAGATTGCTTAAAATATGGGAAAGGCGTGTTTCCAGCCATAGCCCATCCGGCATGGTAGTGAGGATAACTGTCCCATTGACCCCAGTTATCATAGTTGCGCATGTTTGCTTCAAATGGCGTTTGCATGCCATTGAGCACATAGGTCTCGTTGAACGTTCCTGTTAACCCTCCCTCCCCGCTGGCTCCATTATCTGCAGTGACAAGTATTAGCGTATTATCCAATTCGCCAATCCGGGTGAGTGTCTCAATAACTCGTCCTATTTGGTGATCAACATGGTCCATTTGTGCAGCAAATACTTCCATCTGCCTGGCGTACATTTTCTTCTCATCTGCACTGAGAGATTCCCAGGCCGGTATCTCCTCTATTCGTGCCGATAGCTTGGTGTTTTCGGGTGCAATGCCTAATCTTTTCTGATTCTCGAGAATCTGCTCTCGAGCTTTGTCCCAGCCTAGGTCGAATTTACCCTTGTATTTGGCTATGTATTCATCCGGAGCGTGATGTGGAGAATGCATGGAGCCTGATGCCCATAACATCATGAATGGAAGTTCCTTGTCCAATGATTTGTGTCCGGTAATCCATTTGATTGCCCGATCGGCAAGATCTTTGTCAAGGTGCTCTGTTTTCTTATATGGCTCGGGGTGATGGTCGTCCCACATGACCGGGATAAACTGGTGCACGTCGGCAGCCATGAATGTGTAAGCATGGGAGAATCCTTCATCACTGGGCCAACGATCGAAAGGCCCCACCTGAGAAACTTCGTAAAGCGGCGTATGGTCCCACTTCCCCAGGGCATAGTTGACATACCCTTCTGCATCCAGATAATTTGCCACAGATTTAGCGGTAGGAGGAACAATTGCATTGTAACCGGGGAATCCCATTGCGGTCAGTGCATGTGAACCTAAACCAATCATGTGGGGATTTCTTCCGGCCATAAGAGTAGCCCGGGAGGGCGAACACAATGCCGTGGTATGGAAGTTATTATAACGCAATCCATTGCCCGCCAGTCTGTCAATGTTAGGAGTTTCAATTAATCCTCCGAATGAACCCACTTGCGCAAAGCCAACATCATCTAAAAGGAAAATAATGACGTTTGGAGAATCATTAGGGGGACGCTTCTTTTTTGGCCAATATTCTTCTGATTCCTCATAGGTTTTGGCAACTTTTCCCTTGAAGGAATATGGGTCTTCATCTTTTTCTTGGTCTTTCGGCCTGTCAGCACATCCATTGAAAAGAAATGCCATTATGCCAATTGAAATTAATTTAAACAGTGATTTCATATTTCAAATAGATTATTGTTGCGCAGGTTGATGTTTATGGCAAAACCGGCCCCGCCCATAAACCGGGAAAACGCACCTTTTTATTTTTGACAAATTATTTTATCGCAGCGAAGGCCTGCTCTAAATCTGCAATGATGTCATCAATGTGCTCGATGCCCACGCACAGTCTCAACAGGTCCTGGGTTACGCCAGCACCGGCTTGTTCTTCAACCGACATCTGTCTGTGAGTTATCGAAGCGGGGTGACATGCCAGTGACTTAGCGTCACCAATGTTCACCAAACGCTTGAACATACCCAATGCATCGTAAAACAGTTCCGCTTTTTCATAGCCCCCTTTGATGCCAAAGGTAAGCAGGGACGCAGGTTTACCATCACAGTATTTCTTGGCCAATTCGTTGTATTCACTAGAAGCTAGACCGCCATATCTTACCCATGAAACTTGATCGTGTTTTTCCAGGTATTCTGCTACTGCCATTGCATTGATGCCATGTCTTTCCATCCGCAAGCTCAAAGTTTCCAGACCTTGCAATAACTGGAATGCAGACAATGCAGGTAAGCAGGAACCTGTGTTTCTCAAGGCTACAGTTCTAACTCTTGCGATGTATGCCGCAGGACCGAAAGCTTCATTATACACCACGCCATGATATGATGGTTCAGGATTACTGAACATCGGAAATCGATCAGTGTGCTGCTCCCAAAGGAATTTTCCGCCATCTACGATGACTCCACCTAAAGTTGAGCCATGGCCACCAATGTATTTTGTTAAAGAGTGAATGACGATATCCGCGCCATAGTCAATGGGGTTGATGATCGCTGGAGTAGCCACCGTGTTGTCCACGATCAAGGGCACTCCATTCTCATGTGCAACTTCGGCAAGGTCTTCCAGTTCAGTGATATTACCAGCCGGATTCCCAATAGATTCACAGAAAACGGCTTTAGTTCTGTCATCGATCAGCTTAGCGATATCCGCGGCATCAGATGATTCAGCAAATCTGACTTCAATGCCCTGCTTCGGCAACATATGTGCGAATAGGGTATAGGTACCTCCATACAATTGAGGGGTAGAGATGATGTTATCGCCAATTTCGGCAATATTCAAGATGGAATAATTTGTCGCCGCACTTCCTGAACTGACACATAGAGCGGCTATGCCCCCTTCCAGTGCAGCCATTCTCTGTTCTAGTACGTCAACTGTGGGGTTCATGATTCTACTGTATATGTTACCAGTGACATCCAGGTTAAAAAGGTCCGCCCCGTGTTTGGCATTATCAAACTCGTAAGCTATCGTTTGATAAATGGGTACAGCTACAGATTTAGTAGTAGGTTCTGATTCGTATCCGCCGTGGATACTGATGGTTTCTTTTTGCATAGTGTTTTAATGGTTGAATAATTTAACGATGCCTGGATTGGTTAATTCAGATAAGGCCGGAAATTAATAAAAGAATCCGGATTGAACGTATGATGAACGCTTAATAATCGCCAGTCAGTTCAGAAACCGCGCTGTGGTCAAGCCAAGGTAGCACTATCTACCCGGACGATCCGGGCTAGGCTCAGTGATGAGCCCAAAGCTAAAGGCTCCAACCCAAGGATAGTAGTTGATCGAGACATACATCTATTTCACGTCATTTTGCTTGCCCTCAGTGGTTTGAAAAAACTCTTGCTCTTACCAAACGGATGCTTCGGCAAACGGTGCTCAGTTGTTGTTATCATTTGATATGTGATCGGGATTAAAAGTCACCCTACTGGCATTCATTGATTCTTGAAGGGCGTGCAATCTATTTTGAAGCGCTATCACTCTTTCAGGGTATCTCGACGAAAGGTCATTCTCTTCTGATACATCCTCCGATAAATCGTATAATTCTACTTTATCCGACTCATAAAATTCAATAAGCTTCCAGTCTCCATCTCGAATGGCTGCTCCCGGTTTCCATCCGCTACCGTGACAGTGGGGATAATGCCAATAAAGTTCGGTTCTATGCAGGTTTTCTTCACCCTTAATAACTTGGCTTAAATCCATACCGTCAATTTCCTGATTGGGTTCAAGGTCGATTCCTGCCATAGAGATGATAGTGGGATAAAAATCATAACCTATCACAGGTATCGTACATACTTTATTGTTAGATCGAAAACCAGCAGGTTTGATGAGCAAGGGTATACGAATGCCTCCTTCGTACAACCATCCCTTACCTGCTCTCAAAGGCAATACTGACGTTGGACCAACTGCATCATGAAACGAAGTATCTAAGGTAGATAGACCCCCGTTATCAGAGGTAAAAATAAGGGTGGTATTATCATAGAGCCCTTTTTCTTTCAACACCGCCAAAAGCCGTCCAATATTTTCATCCATTGCGTACACCATAGAGGCATACGCTAGATTTAACTGGTTTAGGGTAGTCATACCGGTGCCTTCAATCTTTTGCTTAATTTCTTTGTTCTCCAGATTCAGGAGCTTTTTCTCAAATTTCTCGATGTGTCTTTTACATGCCTAGATTGGAGTATGCACCGTATAATATGAGAGGAATAGGAAAAAGGGGTTGTCTTCCACCTCTTCCAGGAATTGGATTGATTCATCGGTGAGTCTGTCGGTGAGATACTCCCCAATGGGGCCGTCCAGAAGTTTTGGGGTTTTGTATGGCGTGTAATATCCTCCAGGAGGGCTCCCTTTATCATGGCCTCCAACGTTGACATCGAATCCTTGATTTTCAGGGAAGAAACCTTGATCACCAAGATGCCATTTGCCTGCAAAAAAAGTTGTGTAGCCGTTTTGTTTTAATGCCTCTGCTAGAGTGATTTCTTTCAAAGGGAGTTCGTTCATAATAGTTGGACCGATTAATTTTCTGTCCTTAGGCCTTGCCCCCAGGATCCAATCCGTAATTTGTAATCTCGCAGGATGTTTTCCCGTTAGTATAGAGGCTCTGGAAGGTGAACATACGGAACCGGAAGCATACGCACTGGTGAATTGAATGCTCCTTGTACTTAGTTCGTCAATACTTGGCGTTTCATAGAAGGGACTTCCTGAATAGCCCAAATCTGTCCATCCTAAGTCGTCTACCAGGATGAATACGAAATTTTGTTTCTCTTTTTTTCCCGAACAGCCGAGAAATAATATACTAACAAGGAGGCAGTGATATAGCTTTCTTGAAAATAGCATTTACGGATTACGTTCGGTGTGGAATATAAGATAAGGGTTTCAGTCACGGCCTCCAAGGAGTGGTCTAAAGTTATGAGGCTGGGGTCTGGAGTCCAAAGGACCCGGTCCATTACGATTCACCTTGCGGATCCCTGACAAACTGAAGAGGTGTTTTGAAACCGGTTACCGACTGACTTTTTTGCCGATTATGAAAAGATAGTCGCCCAAATCATTTTCAAACGACTTAGTAATCTGATCAATTCGTGCGCTATCTATGTCTTTTCATAACCTCGACAATCCCTTTTCGACTTCATGTCGGTTTGATAAGGATGAGAATGATGAAATCCCATCTCTCACTTTATCTATAAAATACAATTCAGGTTTTTCTTTACCGCAATAAAGAAATTGGTCTTGCAAGGCGGGCTTAACATAGTAACTCTCTGTCTTGACTATTTCAATTGAGGCATAATCCATTGTACTTTTTACTTCTTCTAATGATGGCATCTGAACTATGGAATTACCAAGCATTTTTGGAAAGTAATGATTAAGCCAATAACCTTTCATTTGTTCTGGTGTGGATGTGAAAATCACAATTCTACCGTTTGCTTTCAGTACTCGATTAAGTTCAAGAAAGCCTTTTCGTAAGTCAATCCAATGATGAATTGTCAAACAACCTATTACTCCATCCACGCTGTTATCATTTAGGTCCGTCTTTTCAGCGGTCCCAATTCGCCAATCAATTTGCTGATTTTTGTTTTTGGCCTTTTCCAACATTTCTATCGATGGATCAATGCCTATAAACCGGAAGCCCTTTTTTTGAAGTTCATTCGTATAATTTCCTGTTCCACAACCAATGTCTGCATGCAATCCCTTGGCTTTGGGATTTAAATGATGCCTTAATCGTTCAGAAAGATATTTATCCGCTTTCCTGGTCAGATCATAATCAACTCCTATCGAATCATATTTGACTTCCATTTCTATCAGGGCTTGTGGACGTACAGTCTAAAAACGGCCATTAGCTGTAAGCGTTGGTCTTTCGGTTTTAGCCCTTCTCACAACTCCAAATCGGCCTGTCCCATCCTTGCAAGTCCGGAAGACCCCGAGGGCCGGCAAAAGATCATTCTCCCAAACTGGTTGAAAACTCAATCGCCTTTTTAGTTAAACCAGCCCATTTATCGGAATGTTTAGCGGGGACCAGCACCCATCTTTTCATTGGCTACCGGGATCATAAAGATGGGCGCCAACTGCTGCTCCGTCCAATTCGAAGACAACTTTGCGGTCCTTTTCCTCAAGTTTAAAAAGCATGTCGTTCTTCCAAAAAATCGCAGCTGCCTTGCCGTTGGTTGACTTAATGCACGGTGCGCCGAATAGCTTTCCTTCTATTGCCCCAGGAACATCATTGATAATCTTATGGAACAATTCCCAGGGTTCAGCTAGGGTAGCAATGTCGTTAGTCTTAAATTTCAAGTCTTAAATCTGTCTCAGGAATATCTAATCTTCGATTCTCAATCTTCAATTTTCATTCCTAAAGAACATTCCTGAGCCAATAACGTTTTCTTCCCTCGCCCAATCCGGTTGCCACCAGTAAAGAGTATTTTCAGTTTGGTCCACGTCTGATACGGCTAAATTGACCCGAATGGTCTCCCATTCCTCACCTTGCCCGCTTTTGACGTACGAAACAGGAACGGCTAATTCGGTGAACGATCCATCCTGCTTAATAACACTTTTGAGCAATGATCCCTCGGGTAGCTCTCCGCTCAACACCGACTTCAAATCAATATCTTCCGGGGTTATCCGAACGTGGAACTCGCGACCTTGCTGGCCGGTGCTCATAGAACTTTTAGCCAAAGGATCGGCGTTCAGGGAGATGTAGAAATGGTCTTGATGCCAGATCGAGCCCTTGCCCAAACTTACTACAGAATCATCCACAACGTAGGCCGCCAGGTACACAAACTGATCATCGAAGGTTACATTGAATTTGACCTCAGCCTCTGTATCACTAGACCGCCAGCTATGCGCATATGTTTTCCAATCTTTGTCGTTGCCATCAATTGTGATTTTGCTCTGGCTCTTGGATATCCAATGTTTTGTGAGAGGTTTGATGTTCCACCTGAATGGGACGGCTACATCCGCCAGATCTTGCGTTTGATAGGTGGCAAAGGCCTTAAGACCCACCGGGCGATTGTAGGATTGATTATGGCTCGTAAGCCTTAAACTTGTCATTTTTATCGAATTGGGGGGAACGGTGAACTCACGTTCGGAAAGGACGGCCATCAAATCAAAACTGAATTTTTCCTCTAGTACAACAGAGAGGGGAACATCTTTATCGTTGGTTATTTTGATGTCAAGATCCGTTCCTTCAAAATCGGGGGAATCAATAAACGGTGGTTCTATCTGGAACGGTGATTGGTTAGCTACGATTGTAAGATGATCCAAAACAGGTTGGGTCACCACATTTTCATCCCATATTCCTTCCAAATGAAGATTGGCTATGATGGGCCCCTGGTTGGTCATGGTTACCCAAACCACATGGTCAAATTCCCCCAGTTTTGGGCCCCTCAACCTGGAAGCACCACCCGTTGTGGCCAATACAAAATACTTTCCGTTATTTCTATCGGCTTTCACGTACCGGTGCTCATGGCCGGTGAATACGGTGTGTTTTCGGTTGGATAGAAGCTTTTCAACATCGGTCCATTTCTTGGTGTCTGATTGGTGCCATAAAGGCTGATGCAGAAAGACCAGGGTCCAGGATACGTTTGGATTTTCGGTAAAGACCCGTTTTACATATTGGAATTGCTCCTCAGAAATGGTCCCCTTTCCAGCACCTCGCCGTTGGTCCTCCGAATTAAGGCACAGGAACAGAACATTGCTGTAAACAAAATGGTAGTAGTTGGGGCCCAGTCGGGCACTCCAAAGGTCTTCCATGACCTGGTTGGTTATATCATGATTTCCAGGAATGTAAAAAAATGGCATCTGCAACTGTTTCACAAAGGCATCAAATTCATCCCATTGCCGGTTCAGTTCCTTCCGGTCCTCAGTATAACCCTCGATGAGGTCGCCGACACTCATAACAAACTCAGGCTGCAGCAGATTCAGCTTGTTAACTCCGTCCATGAAAACGCCAGGCCGATGCCCCCCAGTGCGGTCAGTTACGATGGCAAACTGAAATTGAGAAGATTGGTCGTTCATTTCCAAACTTGTCCATGGTGTCGGCCCATCAACAGGTTCGATGATCAGCTTGGCTTTGTCCTGGGAAGCAGCGAAACACGGGATTAAGAAAAAAAGCACAATCTTTTTCATGATATTGGTCTTGGTAGGAAGTCTTGGATTTGCAATTTATTTATGATTTATGATTTTAAGTTATAAGTTTTATGATTTTGTCGGAAGATTTCGGATTTGCCATTTATTTATGATTTGAGATCACAAGCATGAGATCAATTTTGATCCTGGTAGTTGTTAATGTGGTCCACGGTCCTATATTCTCTCAGCAGTCGCGGGAAACAGGTTGGAAGAAAGCCAAAGAGAAGAACGGCATCACAGTTTTCACCCGGGATTCGGAATCCACCCGGGTTAAAGAATTGCGTGCCACAACCTACTTTGAAACCAATCTCACAACCGTGGTTGCAGTTTTCCTGGATATTCCGTCCTATCCCGATTGGGTAAGAGATTGCAAGATTTCCAAATTGTTGAATCAAACCGGGCCCCAAGATCTGTATTATTATTCGGAATTTAAGGCACCCTTTCCCTTTGACAACCGGGATCTAATTCAACACTTGAATATTCGACAAGATCCTGAGTCCAGGGAGGTTACGGTGACTTTGACCAATCAACCAGCCTTGATTCCAGAGGAAAAGGGCATTGTTCGAATGCCAATTGGGGACGGATTTTGGAAGTTCAAGCCGGTGCAGGGAGGAAGAGTGCAAGTAAACCTTCAATATCAGAACGATCCTGGTGGCAGTATACCTGGTTGGCTGGTTAATGCCTTTATAGTCGATAACCCTTTAGGTACAATAGCCAACTTAAAAAAACAAATAACTGAAGACGAGTACCGAAAAGCCAACATCAAATGGATAACTAATTAGGTCGTGTTCCTTCGTCTTTGACGGTCGGGTTTGAGATTTTCTCGCCGAAAAAGCACCTGAATGACTTTGAGTCCCCGTGAGCCGTCACAATCCCTAGAATATTATTACATTTCATGTCCAGAAAAAGCACTATCAATCGTCATTAAGTCAAAACTAAAACTAAATCATGATGAAAAAACTTGTATTCTCAAGCACCTGTGCAGCGCTGTTGCTGACCAGTGTAGCTGCAATCGCCCAAAACGGATTTACCCAAGCGGACCGCGATAAGGCGGTTGAGCATCTTAAGAGTTCTCAGAAAGAACTTCGAGCTACAGTAAAAGGACTAAGTGACGCCCAATTGAAGTTCAAAAGCGGCGAGGAGTCGTGGTCCGTTTCGGAGTGCGTGGAACACCTCGCCATTTCGGAGAACTCTCTTTTCGGAATTGTCACCAAATCTTTGGAGCCGGACGCCGATCCCACTCGCCGATCTGAGGTAAAGATGTCTGATGACCAGATACTTGGCTTCATCATGAACCGTACCGATAAGATCAAAACTCAGCCTTACCTCGAACCGACCAACAGCTTTGGTTCATACAGCGGTTCCCTTGATGAATTCAAGACGAAACGTAAGGCAAGCATAAAGTTTGTTAAGAGTACTGAGGAGGATCTGAGAAGCCACTATTTCGAGTTTCCATTCGGTGTCGTTGATTCCTACCAGGTGATTATGTTCATGTCAGGCCATAGTATTCGGCATACTAACCAGATTAAAGAGATCATAGCCCAGGAATCGTTCCCAAGTTCCTGATCGGCCCTATAGGGCTGCTCGACTGGGATCACCTTATCAAAATCTGAGGGTTGGGGAATTGGTTGCGAAACCGGTACCCCACCTTTCCACCTTTGATGCCATCACAATAGCTGCAATTCCAGGATTTGGTAGGGCCAAGACCCCGACAAGCTATCGAACCATCTATATTTCTATCTCCAGTATATCTCCCCGAACGCGAACATTATATTTTGCAACACTTTCCTCGGCGGGTTCTTCCAGTACTTCACCGGATGTAATGCTAAACCTGGCGCAGTGCCAGGGACATTCCACCTGGTCCCCACTAATTTCACCTTCAGCCAAGGGCCCTCCCATATGCGTGCAAGCGTTTTCAATGGCGTAATATTCCTCACCGAGGTTGAAAATCGCTATCTCCTGGCCCTCTACCTCCACGCATATGGCGGACTGGTCCTCCAGTTCAGATGTTTTGGCTACTTCAACGAATTTGGACATTCTGATTTCGCGGATTTTTGACGGTTCTAACCTTCAAGAAAATGGATTTTAAATGATCATGCAAATATTTTCGCAGCCCTTTTCAAAAGAGCTGGACCGTAGACGGTGGACATAAAGACGGTAGACGGTAAGATGCGGGTCCCTCCCTCTGCTTGCAACATGACTTTTCTTAGCACTCTGTGGTTAATTCAATCTTATACGAGATGTGATGGGGAGGTAACTGCAGAGTCCCTTCGGTCTGGCAACCGAAATAATCCTAAACGGGTAACAGTTTCTCTTCAGAACCTATTAATGTATATTAGAGAATATGTCCATGCGCGACCGACTCATAGAACTGCTGAGCGAAGAGATCCGGGAAACCAAGAACCTAACCCGAGCTGTCGTGAAAGAAATAACTGAAATCAGGAAGGAAACTGCTGAAATGAAAAAGGCGAATGTTATCGCCCAGCAAAAAGCAGATGCCGCTCAGAAGAGTGCAAATGCGGCCCAGCAAAAGGTTGATGCAGCGTGGGAGTTGGTTGTTATCACCAGGGAGGACATGGGGCGACCAATTTGGAGGAAGTGGATGGGAACCTAAGGGCGGCATTGTTACCGGCCGAGGTTCCTAACACACCTTGTGGGACGGAGTGGGATTGCCTTAATATCGAATTTCGAACATTGATCAGGGAAGGTTGAAGTTGGTTGGCAACGGCCGTCCCGAGGCCTCTTACGGCCTGCTCGACCTTGCAACATCCTCCTCAAATTCCACTATGGAGAGGCATCGTGACTAGCGCCCATATTACATTCTTCGGGCCTATATCAATCCTTTAACCTCACGTTGTATTGCTTTGGACCGGGTTTGTAGCCTTTGTGGGCTGGATCTGAAGCCTAAAAAGACGGGCCTTTTGTTCCCCCTTTGATAAAGGGGGAATTCCAGCACTTAAGCTCCTCTTTTCACATAGGGGATCCTGGTTGTTCTGTGGTGGACTCAAACCCCCATTGGCTCCCGGGTCGGAAGGATCAGCAGACTTTAGAAGAGGTTGATAGCTTATCCAGAACCTCCCTTCATGTTCCCCTTCTACAAATGAGGATTGTGCAGGCATTACAAAGTCCCGCTTATCAAAGGGGGATTAGGGGGTTGTCGTAAAATTGGGAAACACAATCTCGTCCAATGCGGAATTTGTCAGGTCGTTTCCTTGGTTATGGACCGTTTTGACAATGCCAATACATCGCCTCCGGGAGAACATGAGTGGATTACTCAATGTCAAGTTCAACTTTTTTGCCAGTATAGTTTACCTCTTTGATTATTCGGAATCAATTAGAACCATCCTTCAACTGCCCCCTCCGGGCTGTCCAGCGACCCGACACAAAACCTCAGCATATTGCCTTGGCAGCTGCGGCAAAAGCAGCAATGGTGCTCTCCACATCCTCGGCCGTATGCATGATGGAAACGTAAAATTTTGAGTCAGGGCGAAAGATGCCACGGTTTAGCAATTCCCGGTTGAAGTGTTTAACCAGTAACTTGTTGTTTGACAGTGTGTCACGATAGGAACTGATCGGTCGGTCGGTAAAGAACAGATCAAAGACCGGGGGTTCTCCGATGACCTGCACTGGGATTCCGGTGTCATCAAATGCGGTCCGGAGCCCGTTCATTAGTTGTTCTCCGGTTTCAAATAGCCGCTCGTAGGTACCAGGTTGACGCACAATTTCAAGCGAAGCCAGGCCAGCGGCAGCGGCGATGGGATTACCGCTTAAGGTACCAATTTGGGGGAGATACCTACCCGATTCACGCGCTTTTGGGTCGAAACCGTCCATCAGGGCTTTGCGCCCAGTAACAGCAGCTATGGGAAAGCCTCCACCAATAACCTTGCCGACAGCACAGAGATCAGGCACCACACCGTAATATTCCTGCGCTCCGCCATAGGCCAGGCGAAAGCCGGTGACGATCTCGTCGAAAATCAGTGGAACCCCGAACCTTGCTGTGATCTCGCGTAAGGTCTCCAGAAAGCCGGGGATTGGCTTGATCACTCGTTGAAGTGGTTCGATGATTACACCGCCGAGTTCGTGGTGGTGGCCTTCGATGATGGCTGTCATCTTGTCAATGTCATTGAAGGGCGCTACCAGCACTTGGCTAGCAATGCAACCTGGCAATCCTGCTGAATCGGGCTCAGCGGCTGGCAACTCAGCGGTACCGCTGGCGAAAGCGCTCATCAGGGCATAGTCGTTCATGCCGTGAAAGCCGCCCTCAAACTTCAGGATCTTGTCTCGCCCACGGGCCGCCCGGGCCACCCGCATGGCATACAGGGTCGCTTCAGTGCCAGTACATGTAAAACGGATCTGCTCGGCGCAGGGAAGAGCATCTACGATCTGCTGTCCTAATGCGATGGCCAGCTCATGCGTGGCGAAAAAGGTGGTCCCCTTTCCAATTTGGTCTCGGACCGCTTTTAGTACCTGCGGGTGAGCATGCCCACAAAGCATAGGTCCCGATCCCAGCAAGTAATCGATGTACTCATTGCCGCTCACGTCCCAAACTTTGCTCTTTGCCCCATGGCTCAGGATCGTGTCGTCGTAAACGTTACCTACACTGCCACCGGGAAGTACCTGGTGTGCCTGTGCGATAAGGGCATTATGTGCTTCGCTGAAAGACCTGTTGGTTGTCATGGTTGCTTTCCTCCAATACCGGATTTGACATTTTTTGGAATGGGCCCTAAGGACCCATAATTCTTCAGACTCCCCATACAGATCTCATCTCGTGCAGTTTCAGTGACCTAATTTTCACCGATCCCCCGTTGACAAACACAGTGATATCATGATTATTTTGGTCAAAGACCCGAAAAGAACTGATATAAAACCATCCGTCATTCACAATGGCCTCGATCGAGGTAGCATCCAAAAACAAGCGTACCTTAAGGATTCCAACTTCAGGTGAAACCGTTACTTCTTTTCCGTCACAATTCAAGGTGTTCGTGCTTGTAGTATAGGTGACGGTTCTTCCTCGTAGGCGAAAGCCAAATTCTTCTGCATCCTGGACCTCAAATTCAGCTTCTATTTCGTAATAATCGCCGCTGGTGCCGGCCAGAGGATTGTCCCCGGGTTTTACGGTAAGGTCCTCCCAGGATCTTGTTTCCGATCGAAGGCTTTTTAATTCCTCAACCGGGTTGATGAACATCCTGACTCCCTCGGAGCTGTTGCGTAGGGTAAGTTCCAGGGGGAGCGACATCTGCTGATTAAACGGCATGCCTACATGCCCGGCGTTATATCCGGGCAGGTGCTCCCGCAGCCATCCAATGTTTATCCGGCGGCCATCGGGCGCGTCACTGAAGGATTGGCCAGCATAGGTATCTCCGAAATAACTGGTCATGCTTTCAGTGTCAGGCATGAATTCTTTTCCGTCAAAACTACCGAGCCGATAATTCCCATTCCCCGTCCAGATGACCCACTTCTTGCTGGACTCATCCCCACCAACCGGCAATTCAAACATATCGGGGCATTCATGTCCGGCGGCCTGATACCTTCCCGTCTCGCTCCACTCTCTCAGATTCTTCGAGGTATAAAGGACATACTGCCCATCATTTGTGTTATCGTAAACACTCATGACCCAATGTTTTGCAGGTTCATGCCAGAATACTTTTGGATCCCTGTTATTTCGATACATGAAGGGTAATATGGGATTGCCTTGATATTTGGTCCAGGTGCGACCACGATCGGTGCTATAACTTAGACATTGACTGGATCCTTGGGTAATACCCGTGCTATGGTGCTTATTGGCCGTGTAAACCAGTATCATGGTCTCATCATCACCCTTTTTGAATCCACCCGTATTGCCGAAGTCAACAGCGCCCGAACCTGAAAAAATCACACCTTCTTTACCCGGTGGGATGGCCGTGGGTAATTCTTCCCAGTGTACAAGATCGGTGCTGACCGCATGGCCCCATGAGACATTCCACCAAAACCAATTATATGGATTGTGTTGATAGAACATATGCCATTCTCCATCATAATATGTCATTCCATTGGCATCATTGAGCCAGCCTCTTTTGCTGCTGAAATGGTATTGTGGTCGAAGCGCTTCCTGATAAACATTGTCCATTCCAGGGACGCTGTCAGACAGGGTGACATTTTGGAATGGCTCCATATGATCTTTGTACAATAAGGCCTCCAACGTCAATTTCTTTCCCTGGTAGTTGGACAAATCCGTAAAAACCCAAAAATCAGGATTGTCGGCTAATTCAACATCCATGAAAGTTGAAAGCTGGTCTTCTATGTCCAGAAAGAAGCGACTTGACGGGGTCTTCTTCATGGGGAGCCTCTCTACCGGCCAGATCAGGTATCTCCTGTCTACAGTAAATACTTTCTCAAGCTTTGAGATTACTGGTGTATCACTGAAGATGATGTGATCAATACTAATATGAGCCATCGGAAACCCCGGATCCTGTTTCATCAAATCACCAATTTCAATAATTGCTTTTCTTTCCCGCAAATCAGAAACATCCCAGGTATGCCAGGTCAGATGGGTGCTACCCCTTCCGGTCGCTTTCCTCACAATCTCATCATCAACTACCAGGCTGATATAAGTTTCCTCCGGATGGTTCCCGCCACCGATCATGAAAGAAATATACTTCCTGGTAATAGCAAAAGATGGTGACCTGAGCGTCCCAGTCACATTATCACCAGAAATTTGTCCTGAGGGATGTAATGATTCTTCGTCACCATAAGTATAGCTTGTCAAGAACTGATTCCCCCTATTTCCGATATCCCATCTCCTTTTCTCTTTGAACTCTTCATCTTCCCGATGCGGTCCGGTTTCAAATGCATCACCGGTTGATGTCCATGATCCAAAATCGGATCCTTCAAAATCTTCGAAGATTTCGTCTGGTTGAGTATCGGGTTGGGGTTGGCAGCTTAGGGCTGCAAGAAGAATTAAGGAAATGAAATGATAATAGGGTTTCATATTGATCTAAATTTAGGAGGAACTACGCTCTGCGACGTGCAATCAACCTGGAAGGAAGTTGGCTTGACTACCTACATCCTCCGGCAGGGAGAAGATCGGTTTTGTCGAATATGATTGTAGATGGCGATTGTGATTGTGGATTGTGATATGTCTGGTACATCATTCATCTCTTTTTTGTCTTCATTCCTAGTTTGAGTTCCATGATTCACATGCTTTTACGAAAATGGAAATTAATTCATTATTTTCCTTTAGTAAAGGAAGCATATGCTCAGCGTCCACATATTTCTTCTTTTCAATTATTCTCAGTGTCACGCTGGATTCTCGGAGCTCTTTCAATATTATTTTGTCTTTGTGTAGTAAATCCTTATCAGATTCGGCGGCACAGGCCTCACCATAGGTCAGAGCTCAAATATCATCTAATCAATCCCCTTTCTGAGGCTCAGGGCTTTACCCACCCAATCATTAAGAATGAATCTCCGATTCATCTGCGTGAGACTCTGGGTCCATGTGAAGGGCCATCGAGTTGAAAGTTGAAGATTGAAAGTGGAGAATTGTACGTCCCTGATATAGGTTGACCACTTTTTAAACGATCGACTTATATGAAAGCAACCCAAAAAGCCATTCGAAAGAAGCGAGTATTCAGTGATGAATTGAAGCGGGCCATTGTTACGGAATTTGAAAGTGGAAAGTACAGTGTCCCTCAACTGGAGAAACTTCATGGGATCAACAACGCGAACATTTACCGTTGGATCTACAAATTCTCTACCTTTAACGAGAGAGGCTATCGAATTCTGGAGATGAAAAAAAGCACTACATCAAAGGTTAACGATTTAGAAAAACGGATTAAGGAGTTGGAACGTGTGGTAGGTCAAAAACAGATCAAGATTGATTATTACGAAAAGATGATCGATCTGGCCAAGGAGGAATTGGATATCGATCTGAAAAAAAACTTCGACACCCCACAATCAACTGGTTCCGGAAAAACCAAAGGAAAGTAAATTTCTCGATGAATCAGCTCTATCGTGCCATAGGAATCAGCAAACAGGCAATACATCAGTATGCAACCAGGCAAGCTGTCTTTGATCAAAAGGTAGAACAGCTGGTCCTGGAAGCTGATGGGATACGCCAGGAACATCCTGGTTGTGGGGTGGAAAAAATGTACCGGACCTTAAAACCCGGATTTATCGGCAGAGATCGCTTTGTAGACCTTTTAATGAGTCTTGGTTACCGTTTGAGAAGAGCCAAGAACTATAAACGAACTACCCGGGCTTCGAAGCTTTATTATCCAAACCTGATCAAAGGATTTGAACTAACGTCTCCTTCAACGGTCTGGCAATCAGACATCACCTTCATAGAAGTGGGAAACCGGTTTTATTACGGGGTCTTTATTCTGGATGTCTATACCCGAAAAATAGTAGGCTACCAGGTATCGGATCATATGCGGGCTACAGCGAACGTAAAGGCATTGCTCATTGCCTTGAAAGATCATCCCCCTCCCCGGATCCATCATTCCGACAGAGGAGGTCAATACATCTACGAAGAATATGTAGACCTACTAAAATCCAACCGATGTGATATCAGCATGGGGCTAACCGCTCAGGATAATGCGTATGCAGAGCGCTTTCACAGGACCTTGAAAGAAGAATATTTGCATTACTGGAAGCCGACCAATTTCTATCAACTGAAAAGGTATGTCAAAAGAGCGGTTGACCATTATAATCAAAAAAGAACCCATGAAAACTTAAACGATGTTTCACCCATGGATTTTGAAAAGGACTGGTCCTTGTTGCCAATTAACCGAAGACCTTCATTGTCCATATTTAATGATGAATTATTAACCAAAAGTGGTCAACACTAATCAGGGATCTTCACAATACATCTACGAAGAATATGTAGACCTACTAAAATCCAACCGATGTGATATCAGCATGGGGCTAACCGCTCAGGATAATGCGTATGCAGAGCGCTTTCACAGGACCTTGAAAGAAGAATATTTGCATTACTGGAAGCCGACCAATTTCTATCAACTGAAAAGGTATGTCAAAAGAGCGGTTGACCATTATAATCAAAAAAGAACCCATGAAAACTTAAACGATGTTTCACCCATGGATTTTGAAAAGGACTGGTCCTTGTTGCCAATTAACCGAAGACCTTCATTGTCCATATTTAATGATGAATTATTAACCAAAAGTGGTCAACACTAATCAGGGATCTTCAATTGGAAAGATACCCATTGTAATGGTCCACTTTGGGTTCTCCAACCTCACCAAACGGACTTCATCTCCCAGGCAGTCAACGATTTCAATGTAACACTCCCTCCTTCCGCAAACACTGAAACACCCAGATCATTTTCTCCCGCATAATTAACCCGGGTTACACTTGTCATGCCATCGTTGATAAAAACTTCGAGCACTGACTTATCATGGAAAATATGCAGTTTGAGTAATTTGGAATTGGGGTCCAGGGCCAGAGGAACATCAGTCCCGGCTACATTTAAATTTCCATTTTCGTACCGGATTTCAATAGCAGACATACCATCATCGCTTTGGCGAATTTTCAAACCGAAGGCCTCAGCATCTCCTCTAGTAAATTCAGCAATGATCTCCAAGGCATCGCCAATCACCTCCTGGATGCGTTTCGTTTGGTTGGCGATGATCATACTATCAGTCCTATACTCCCGGCCTCGGAGTTGTGCTAATTCAGGGATTGGGGTTTGTAAGAGATTCTCATCCGTATCCAGGGTTAAAATGCGCGGCAAGGACATGCAGCCTTTCCAGCCACGGCCGTCTTGGAAGCCACTGACCCAGCCCAACAGCACCGAGCGTCCCTTTGCATCTGTGAACACATTTGTTCCGTACAGGCCACGATTATAGGGCCTGGACTGATTGATCTCGGAACCAGGGCCGTAATCCAACACGCGTACTTCAGCGGTTTCCGGATCCAGAGCGATCTGATCGACGTCAAAGCGCCCGATTCGGTAGCTGATGGGTAATGTCGAAAGGATCAAGACGTGCTTGTTATCAAGTGGGAAGAGGTTTGGACATTCACCTGGAATACTGTCCAGGCGGCCGACAGCTTTCCATTCCAGCAAGTTGGGATTCTGGGCTTCGACCACCATTCCTTCGCTTTCTTTGAATACAGCGAAACTTCTACCCTCAGCCTGAAAGACGAACATGTCAGCCCACAAACGGTGGATATCTTCAGGAACGCCACTCTTGCCCGGAGCCAGTCCTATATCGACTCTACCCCACCCAATCAGGTCCTCGTCGACTGGTAATGCAGCCCACTGCTCCCGCGATCTGGGGTCCTTTTCATTGTGAAATCCAACAGGCGTCATGGCAAAGAATAAAATGGGGTTGCCCGCTGGGTCGAATGAAGCACTCCCCGAGCCATCCAATACACTTCCGTTCTTCTCGTCGGGCAGGAGGGCCGGAGGTAAAAACTCCCAATTCACCAGATCCTCGCTGCGCGCATGCCCCCAACCTACGTTCTTACCAGGTTTTATGGCAAAGGGATTGAATTGAAAAAAGATGTGGTGCCAACCCTTGTAGTAAAAAGCACCGCAGACATCGTTCATCCATTGCGCTGGCGGGCGGAAATGATAGATTGGACGGTGAGGGTCTTTTTCTGCCAGCGGAACCGCTGCTTCAATTGCCGCCATGGCTTGGGCCAGCTTTTCTGGGGAAACATCTGCAACTGGATTCTGGACTTTAGACTGGGGTTGGCAGCCGATAAGGATTAAGGCCATTAAGCTGGCAACCGAATAACGGATGTTCATGCGAAGATTATCCTGGTAATCACCAAAATTACATAAATCCCAAATTGCGAACCCAAAAATCCAGGCAAATCCAAAACAAACCTTAAAAACAAGACTTAACTTCCTCCACGAGCCGGAATAAACTAAAGGATCATCCCGGATTTGTTTTGATGTTTTGAATTTGATACTTTGGAATCGCCTAGGATTTGGAGTTTTCGGTTTGGAGTTTTCTCTACATTAACCTTACCATATGGATTTCATCTCCCAGGCCTCGAGGGATCGTAATTTAACGCTCCCTTTCTCCGCAAATACAGAAACTCCTATATCCTTTTCCCTGGCATATTCAACCTGACTGACACTGGTAATACCATCATTGATAAACACCTCCAGCACCGACTTATCGAGGAACACGTGTAATTTCAGTCTCTCGGAATTTGTCCCCAAGGGCACCTCAGTGCCGGCGATATTTAAATTCCCGTTATCATATCTCATTGTGATTGCCTCTCCACCATCCGCGCTTTGACGGATCTTTAATCCAAAGGCAGTGGCGTCCCCAGCCTCAAACTCAGCTATGATTTCCAAAGCATCCCCATTTATCTCGTTAAGTCGCTTTTCTTCATTGCCCAAAACCAGATTATTCACGGCAGATCGCTTCCCGCGCAGTTCATTTAGTTCGGGAAGAGGGGTCTGGATGAGATTGAGATTCTCATCAATTGTCAGGATGCGGGGCAGCCCCATGCATCCACTCCAGCCGCGGTCGGATTTAAAACCGCTAATCCAGCCCAGCAGTACGGTACGCCCCTGACTGTCCTGGAACACCGTGGTGGCGTAAAACCCCCGATTATGCCGCTCCAATTCCGGACCCGGTCCGTAATCCAGCACCCGCGTTCCACCCCCCGTACTATCGAGCGCAATTTTATCCGCATCGAAATACCCAATCCGATATTGGATTGGATACGTGGACATAATCAATACATGGTACTCATTCAGGGGGAACAGGTTTGGGCATTCGCCAGGAAAATCGTCAAGACGCCCTACCACCTTCCACTCCAGCAGATTAGGATTCTGAGGCTCGACCACCATCCCTTCGCTCTCTTTGAATACCCCAAAAATTCGACCCTCGGCCTCAAATACGAACATGTCAGCCCACAAACGGTGGATATCTTCAGGAACGCCACTCTTGCCCGGAGCCAGTCCTATGTCTATCCGACGCCATCCTATGAAATCCTCATCCACCGGAACCGCTGCCCACTGTTCTCGCTTATTGGTTGCGCCCTCATCGTAAAAGCCAGTGGGGGTCATAGAAAAGAATAGCATGGGATCACCTTCCCCGTTGAAGAAAGCGCTGCCTGAAGCATCCCGGTCACTGCCATTGCTTTTGTCAGGCAGCAACGGCGGTGGCAAAAACTCCCAATTCACGAGGCCTTTGCTCCGCGCGTGCCCCCACCCTGTCCCTCTGCCGGGATGGTCCTGGAATGGGTGGAACTGATAAAAGATGTGGTGCCAACCTTTGTGATAAAAAGCGGCGCAGATATCGCTTAGTGATTGGGCCGGGGGGCGGTAATGGTAAATCGGACGATAAGGGTCTTTTTCAGCCAGCGGAACAGCTTCTTCGATGGCGGACAAGGCTTCGGCCAGTTCTTCAGGGGAAACATCTGCAAGGTCTTCCTGGAGCCGGGATTGGGTTTGACAGCTAATGAGAATTGCCGCTAGCAATATCTCCTTGGAATAGATGATTTTCATATCACAAAATAGCGATTAACTTGGTTAAGCTGTCGATAGAGCTACAACTCTTTTATCGTTTTTATAATACGCTATTTCGCCGAGACACGCCAACTCACTCAATCATTGTCAACTCTCCAAATCGATTTCATCCCTCAGGCCGTAGGCGCCAAGGTGGCGTCACCGCCCTCAGCAAATACAGATACTCCCAGACCCTGCTCCCCCGGATACTCAACCCGGGTAACGATTGCCGCCCCATCATTGACAAACACCTCCAGCACGGACTAATCGATGAACACTTGGAGTTTCAGGGCTTGGGATGGGCATGATCGCCCAGGGGAGATCTTCCCAATAAACCAGGTCCTTGCTCCTGGCGTGAGCAAAAGCTATTTACTTCCCAGGTATCATCGAAGGGATTGAACTGGTAGAAGATGGGATGATAACCGTTATAAGAGATGGCCGCGCAGATATCGTTCATTCACTGGGCCGGTGGACGAAAGTGGTAAAGAGGACGAGTTGGGTCTTTTTCGGCTTGAGGGATTGCGGCTTCAACCGCTTTTAATGCTTCCGTTTTCCAGGTACTTTGATCAGATCGAACGCAGCCGGAAAATATAAGTACAGAACCAATCAGTAATGCCAGCACTGGAAATGCTTGATTGTGGTTCATAATCTCGTTTCTACTCTTTTGGTACTTGATTTATTTTACCAATTTAAGCACTGAAATTATGACATTTGTCTTTCTGGTGAATCACGAATTTGTCCGAATTACTATGAAAAGTACCATCAAGGATCAAGGACATGCCGTAGTCCTCTTGATTGCCACCTCGATCCTCCTAATACTCCAATCTTGTAGACTGCATTATGATACCAGTGAGGTCAGCTTCACGGTGTCCTCAACCCCTGAGTTGATTGCTAGCGGAAAGAGGCTCACCAATTTGCTATGTTCACCTTGCCATTATGATCACAAAACCAATAGACTTTCCGGTATTCGGATGATGGATGTTCCTGGATTTGTGGGAAAGGTATATTCCAAGAATCTTACCCGCCATCCTGAAAATGAAATAACTAGCTATACGGACGGTGAGCTTGCATTTCTCATTCGTACAGGCGTTTCCCGCGACGGAAAACTGATGCCTTATATGCAGAGACCAAACCTAGCCGATAGGGATCTTCAGGCAATCATCGCCTTTCTGAGATCGGATGACGAATTGGTGCAGGCAGCGGAATCTGATTTGCCCGAAACATCTTATTCTATATTGGGCAGAATAGGAGTTAGCTCGTTCAAGCCGCTGCCTTACCCAGATAAGGAGATTCTGAAGCCCGATCCGGCTGACAAAATAGCCTACGGATATTATTTAGTTGATAATTTGGGCTGCTATGATTGTCATTCTGCCAGTTTCATGAGAATTGACAAACTGGAACCAGAGAAGTCCAAGGGTTACATGGGAGGAGGTATCAAGTTGAAAGATCACAGTGGAAAATCGGTAGCCAGTCCTAATTTGACTTTTCACAATACGGGCATTGGAGGTTGGTCGGAAGAACATTTTCACATGGCCCTAACCCAGGGAATTGGCAAGGACAACAACATAGTTACCTTTCCCATGCCCTTCTTCGTGGATCTCACGGATTATGATATTTCAGCGATTTACGCGTATCTGAAGACTGTATCCAAAGTTGACAATCGGATCAAAAAATAACTTGGTTAGGGCAATTGTTCGTTCGATGATCTCTGTTTTCCTTATGCTCGGCTGTAACGAATTTGCATATGCCCAGAGCAACAATGAAAGCAAGAGAATTGACAAAAAGGCATTGAAACAGGGTGCTGAAGTTTATGAGAAGTATGGATGCAGTGCCTGCCACGCCAAGGATGGAGTTGGCATAGGCAAGCTAACTGAGGCTTATGTCAAGTACAGCGACGAAGAGTTGCGATCGTACATTCAAAATCCAAGAGAATACAATAACGATAAAATGCCGGTTTACAGGGAGATAATTCCTGAATCGGATTATGATCTGCTGATGCCTTATATCAGGTGGCTGGGACAGATTTCTAAGGAAAAGGAGTAGTTTTCAAAATCCCTGATCTGGAAGGATTATTCAACCGCTTCGCGGTTGGGGAACAACGATGCTGATCGCATGGGACTGCCTCCCATGCTTTCTTATGTTCGACGTCTTTGGCGTCGTAGCCGTGATTGCATTTTTGTTCGACACCTACGGCGTCATGCACAGCAATCGCTACCATCAGTTTGCTGGGATGCTACTAACCACGGGGTACTGCCTCGGGATTCCATAAAAAAGTCCGGCAAATGCGAGTAACATTTTGGGCCTGAATGCAGTTAATGGAGGGGGATCGGATAGAAAATACTAGGAGTCTTGGAGTTTGCCTCGAATGGTCGGGAGTCTCTAAGAATCCGAAGGGAGGAAGTAAGAACAGGGCTCGAAAGATTGATCTGGACGGACTGTTCAACCGCTTTGCGGTTGGGAGAATGTTGCTCGCCGCACGGGGATTTCATTCCGTGCCGCTTTATGTTCGACGCGTTCAGCGTCAGGGGCGTCCAAGAGGCATTTTCAGGGCAAGAGCACTAATCACAACCCCTTACTCCCACGATATTCTATGAACTCCAACTCCGCTCAGGGCGGCTTCGCAGTCCATTCGCTTCAGGTTCATCCACAAATGATTCCGTTTTCGGATCGAAGGTAAGTTTACGATTGAGCAACCAGGCTAGAGCAGCTGCATGACTGGCGATGTGCGAATGCCGCATCACCCCGGCATTGGCTGCTGTAAGCGCGCGCGATTTGATACTGTCAAAAAAGTTCCGTGAATGAGCGCCAACACCTAAGCCCGATACATTAGTCGGCATATCAGCTACTTCTTTCCTGAGAGCTTCAGAAGAGACCTCGATTCCCCCGCTATCACCTACCTCCACCCAGCCTTCATCCCCCACAAACCGAACCGGACAAGTACTCAGATGCTGGAACCATCCGGGACGTTCTCCAAAGGGCGTTTCCAGGAAATGCATGATCAACTTGACCCCATCGGCGTAATAAGCGGTTATGCCTTCCTCTGAAGGCTCAAACTCGACGGGACACGTGTCGTCCGCCTGTTTTGCCCACTGGCAAAGATCTACTGTATGGGCGCCCCAGTCCAATAGGGTAGCACCCGAATCGAAGTCGTAATAGCCACGCCATTTTCCCTTGACATATTCATCGTTGTATGGCCGCCACGGTGCGGGACCCAACCACATATTCCAGTCCACTACATCGGGGGCCGGCGTCTGCTGTCCGGGTAACCACGTCGTATTGAGTCTGGGCGTATACACCGAGGCGTGCAGCGTATGAATCTCTCCTAGCTTTCCATCGTGGGCTAGCTTAGCCGCCCGCATGAAATTGGTCACACTACGCCGCTGAGTTCCCGCTTGGAATACTCTGCCGGTTTTTTCCATCGTATCGGCGAGATCCTGGCAGTTGGCGATTGTGATCCCACAGGGTTTCTCACTATACACATCTTTACCAGCGTTTGCTGCAATAATCGACGCCGGGGCGTGCCAGCGATCACCAGTCGCTATGAGTACGGCATCGATGTCCTTTCGCTCGAGCAATTCCCGGAAGTCACGGAACAGGACGCAATCCTTATTACCATAATTTCCGTCTACCAACTGCTTGCCCTCATTCCGCCGGCTGGCCTGTACGTCTGCGATGGCCAGGCACTGAACATCCGCATGTTCCATCATTCCAGTCAAAACCTTTTTACATCGTGGTCCTATTCCAATGACTCCGAGGGTAATTCTGTCACTAGGCGGTATCGCTCCACCCATTCCCATGGCGCTATTCGGAACAATCCAGGGAATCGAAATCGCAGCTGTAGAGGCTAGAGAAGTGCGAAGAAAAGCACGGCGGGTTGATCGTGATTGGCTGGTCATAGGTTCTGCTTGGTTAAGGGTCACGGCAGGGGTGGTTTTACACCGTCACATTTTTATTATCAGCAATGAGCGACAATATCGGCACATTGTGGAGCAAATGCAATCCTTCTGACGTTCCACTTGGTTACAGAAGAGGCATCTTATACTAGCCGGATCCGGTTTTCCGAATTAGGCCCAGTTCGGTTTAGCTGGGTCTGTTGGCTGGTCGCCCGTGGTTGTCGCGATGAGGATTGGCATACCTTACCTCCTTTTTATTAGCCCCATAAAGTTTTAGCCCTGCGGGAATTGCCATGCGGTCGAAGGCCACAATATTGCAGACATCCAGTTGTTCAAGGCATTATTCGGCTGGCTTCTCAATCTTCTATCACAATCCCTATTTTTCCCTGAACTCCACCTAGTGTAATTTTCTCTAAAGCCTTTTGCAACTCGGCGATGGGATAGGTAAGTGTGACCGGCGTAGATATTACTTCATCGTCAATCATACGGGCAATTTTAATTAAATCCACGGTCGTTGGTTTGACACCGAAAAAAGTGCATCTCTTGGAGGAGAATAAACTCTGGATTTTTCCATTGACAAAGTCAACCGTGGGCAACAGGGTTATAAACACGCCCTTGGAGGCCAGAATCCCGGAACACTTACCGAAAGAGGAATTTGAGACGACATCAAAGACAATATCAAATTTTTGGTTCAAGTCATATATATTGGTTTTCTTATAATCCAGGCAATGGTCCGCCCCCATCGATTTGACGTATTCGGAATTACTTTCACTACAGGATCCCCATACCTCAGCGTGGTAACTTTTTGCCATTTGTAATGCGTAGGTTCCTACTCCCCCCGAGGCACCATTTACTAATACTTTTTGACCTGACGTTATCCCGGCGATTTTCACCAGGGCTTGAAGGGCGGTACTAGCGGTTGTACCCACCGTCGACGCGTGTGCATGAGAAATTGATGATGGTTTGCGAGCAATAGTGCTGCTTTTGACAGCAACAAAGTCAGCAAAACTTCCTTGAGTGGTTTTTGATGAGTATGGCAAAAATCCAAACACATCATTGCCCGTTTTAAATTGGGAGACCTTACCACCCATTTCCTCAATGACCCCGCTAAAATCAAATCCAAGACGGATCGGGGATTTGGCAGAATGGATAAACCGGGCCCCGTTTGTACCTGTGATGACATTTATATCAGCCTGATTAATAGAGGCGGACTTGACCCTCACCAGAACCTCATCCATACCAACCGTAGGCCCGTCTATTTCCACCTGTTCAATATCACCGATCGTGCCGTATCTTTTAATTACGAAAGCTTTCATCCTGGATTCTCGTCTTGGCTGCCTTGCATATATTCTAATATTAATATCAGTAATTAGCTGAGCAAATCATTCCTGAAATTGGCTTTTTTCACTCCGCTAAAGACCGTCCCCCTTGATATTGAGAAATAGCGCAGTGAAAAGATACAGTCTTTGGATCAGATTAATTAAATCTGCGGTTGATAACCCATTACCTATTTCATACCTTCAATGGACTGCCTTTGGTAAATGGCCCGTTGTTTCTGCCCATGAAAAGAAGCTGGCAATATTATGCAATTGGATTTGCCCTGAATATTATTTTCTGGATCCTGCTGTTCATGTTTATCCTGGCGGTCAGGTATTATGACATTGGAAATATCGCCTTTGTGCAGCAGGATATACACATCCCATTGGTCCGGATCTATGGTAACGGCATAATCCTGGGGGTTCTGGTTGGTATACCTTATACGGTGATGGAGATCTATCTTAAACACCGAGGCCTTTATCATTTCTCTCTTGCCAGGATCATGTTCAACCGTACCCTAATCCAATTTATTATTACGGCGGCAATGCTAACGGCCATTTCTTACATAAATTTCTACCTTGATCTCAAAAAAGGGAACATCGATCCTATGCAAACCGGTTTTAGCAGATATGTTTTCAGCCCCACCGTCCAATTCCTATTTGCCGGGGCCTTTCTGGGCAATATAGTGCTCAGCGTATTTCGTACCCTCCAACTCAAAATTGGCGAGGAGATCTTTTTAGAACTGTTAATTGGAAAATACCGCCCCGCTCAGGAAGAGGACCGGGCCTTCATGTTTCTGGATCTCAAGTCCTCCACCACCATTGCCGAGCGTCTGGGGCACACGGACTACAGCTTTTTTATACAGGATTGCTTTAAAGACCTTCATCCTGCGGTGATCGAATCAAGCGCTACGGTGTATCAATACGTTGGGGATGAAGCTGTTCTCACCTGGAGTTCCGATCTGGCGATAGAGAACTCCAATTGCATAAGGGCATTTTTTGCTTTCGATAGGCAGTTGCAGTCAAAAAGGGACTATTATCAGCAAAGGTATGGAGTGGCGCCAGAGTTTAAGGCGGGATTGAATTTAGGACCAGCCATGGCTGCCGAGGTTGGTGTGGTAAAACGCGAAATTGCCTACCACAGCGATGTCTTGAACACTGCAGCCCGAATACAGGGTCAGTGCAATGAAAAGAACGCCCGGTTGCTGGCCTCTGAAGAGGTGGTCAAAAGACTGCAAGACGGCAGCTATGATATAGTCGAGAAGGGAGAAGTCTTGTTGCGAGGGAAAGGTGAACGGGTGAGGATCTTCGAAGTACTTGAGAAAGCAAGCTGATTGCGGATGCCTTGAAACATGGATTTAGGTCCTCGCAAAGTACCTTTAGATTAGGCCTCTAGGATTATTCCAAGAATCAAGGTTTATTTTTATGAGGTGACCAAGGCGGTCATGAGTTAACACTGGCAGAGGCGAATTATGCAAAGGCCTAGGTTTGCGACCTATCTCGCGATTCAATCCTCTGCCAGCTTTTTTGAACAAGCATCAAATAGAAATTTGGGACTAGACCCATTAGTAAGGTTTTGATCGTGTTCAAAAATGTTAACCCACTTGATAAGTCTTAATGGTAAAGTTATGAATTTCAATTATTTCGTGGGCATTGATGTTTCAAAGTCAACCCTTGATTTTACGGTAGTACAAAATAGTCACAGGTTGTTTCACCTAAGAACTGCTAATAGTCTGAAAGGGATTAAGAGTTTTATCAAGAGACTTATGCAGCTGCCTGGCTACCAGCCTGACCAGGTTTTGTTTTGCCTGGAATTCACTGGGATCTATAACAATCATCTGCTCAATTACTTTGAAAAACAGCAGCTCAATGTGTGGCTGGAATCGGCCCGGCAGATCAAACAATCCCTGGGTGTTTTGAGAGGAAAGAACGATCAGGTGGATTCCTATCGAATCACTCAATATGCCTGTCGAAACCAGGACAAAGCCCAGTTATGGAAGCCTTCTCGAAAGAAAATCCGCAATTTAAAGTTCATGCTATCACTCAGAGAACGACTGCTCAAGACTAAACTGCAGTTGGCAACTCCTTTAAAGGAGGCCTGTGGTTTTGTGGATGATGATGTGATGCAACTTCAGAAAACTACCCTCAAACCGGTACTAGCTAACATGGAGAAAAAGCTCAAGGCTTTGGATCTGAAAATTTATGATTTCATTCGATCCGATCAATCTTTAAATGAGCTCTTTGAGCAAGTGACTTCAGTGGATAACATTGGATCTACTATTGCAGCCCATTTCATTGCAACTACCAATGAGTTCAAAGACTTTACTGAGGCCAAGAAGTTTGCCTGTTACTCAGGGGTAGTGCCCTTCGAGTACCGATCCGGCACCAGCTACCGGGGCCGGAGTCGAGTTTCGCATCTGGCCAATAAGAAGATGAAAAAGCTCCTGCATCTGGCAGCCATGTCAGCGGTTACTCATCCGGGGGAATTAAGGGATTATTATGAACGGAAAGTGGAATCAGGGAAAAACAAAATGTCGGTGTTGAATGCGATCCGGAACAAACTTATTCATAGAGTTTTTGCTGTAGTCCGAGAAACCAGAAAATATGAAAAAACATATACCCTGACTCTTGCTTGATCCATAGAAATCGAGAGGGGCCTTGCAAAAATCGCAAAGTAGTCTCGGTCGAGGAACCGAACATCAAGATAGATAAGTGAAGTTAGAAAGTGGAATCATTCCCGGCCGCCGAGCCAGGATCTCAAAACTTAAGACGGCCTACCAGCTGTTAATCAACAGATCCCGGGTCAACCTTAGATTGGTCTTCTTCTTTTTTAGCCTCCTTAACGCGCCCAGTTTTTAAAGTGCCTGATTGTCTGCAAGTTGCAAAGAGTTATATGGTAGGTGTAAATTGGCAAACCGGGATAGTTCAGACCTTTGCGCATTCCGCGCAATAAGCCGGCGAGCTTAGCGTGAAACATGGAATTGGGTGCTTGAAAGTAGCGTTGACCTTATTCTTTTCAAAATGGGACAACCCGTCCCTCTGAGTGAAAATAAATGGACTCTATCCGGGCGATACCGTCATCACCAGATTCCTTATCATCCGAATCGAGGACAAAATAAAGATCATGTTGGCCGTCTACTTCATCGATCCCCATTTCGCTAACGTAGTCCACCTCATGGTCGTCTCCCGACCAATTGTTCTCGGTAACCCCGATAACGAGCCCTTCTGCTGAATCGAGCCTGGCTTCAACACGCAAACTTTGGGCTGAGCTCCGGAATCGAAAAAACAGGCTGCCAATTCCTCTTAGATCAATGCCATGATACGCAAGGAAGGCTCCATTTTTTTCAATTTTCACGAATGGTAGGGCTCTCCCCTCCGACGATTGGATTGCCACATCACGGGCCGAGTCATAACTGACGGCTCGGACCAAAGGATGTCTCAATATCAAATTAGCTCCGGTTTCGATCAGATCTTGTCCCCCTGCCGGATCTGAATAAAAAGCCGAAAGCACGTAACGTCCCTGGCTTACTTCTCCTTTGGTCTTGAATGATCCGGTGATCGGCAAGATTTCCTCCTTGGTCAATTCCTGGGAAATGGAAAGGATGTATTGAACCATTTGGGAGGCTTCCTCAATACTATGTTGGGGATGCGGGGGCATGTTGAATTCGCCCCACACTCCTCCCCCTCCGGTCAATACCTTTTGGGATAATAAATCAACTAAGTCCTTTCGATCCTGGTAGCGATTGGAAATTTTGCTGAAACGGGGGCCAAGAGAAAAACCCTTATCTACGTGACACGCAGCGCAGTCGCTTTGTTCGATCAAGGACTTACCAATAGAAAACGGCTCTCCCAGGATGTTGAGATCTTCTGGATCAGGGAAGTAATGAAGTCTTACATTTATCGGGTAATCATTGACCCGGGCACTGATTGCAGATTCCAATTCTTTCGCTTCTATGGCATAATTGTAAATTTCATCAGGATAGTAGAATGAACGGTTCGATGCAAAGTCGATAGACAGATCGGGAGCGGCTTGCAGAAATTGATCCGACTCAACTTTGTCTGCGGAAGGTAACTCTTCAGTAGCATACGTGATCAATGCCAGACGGGCATCCGCATTCTGGATATACCAATGGCTTCCATAGTCAAGGACGTACAACCCACCATTTGGACCAACCTCCATATCAATTGGACTTTTAAATTCGCCTACCGGGAGAAATGGTTCAATTCCCGCGAAATTACCAGTGTCGTCGATCGAAACAGCGACGATCCAACTTCTCATCCAATCGAAAACAAAAAGTTTTCCATCATAATGTTCGGGTATTGCCCATTTGGATCCTGGATTCTGATTGTAGCGGTAAACCGGACCTGCAATGGCCGCCCCGCCGCCAGTCCCAACCTCGGGGAATAAGTCAGAGGGAGTGTTTGGATACCATATTAGCGCTCCGTTGGCGCTGGGCAGTTTCTTCAACCCAGTGTTGTTAGGGGAATCGTTGACCAATGATTCTGGATCAAATGGAGCACCCAGTTCATGTCCCTGATAATCAAAATCCCGATAGGGTTTATTGTCAGCCAGCAGATAGGGCCAACCGTAGTTACCGGCCTCTTCCGCTCGGTTAATTTCCTCATGACTTCTGGGTCCCCTCAATGAATCCTTACCCCCAGATGGATTCGGCCCCATGTCCCCCCAGTATAGAACTCCGGTCAGGGCATCGACAGACATCCGGAAAGGATTACGGTTGCCCATAATATATATCTCAGCTCGAGCTAAAGGATCCCTGGCATCGAACAAATTGCCCTCCGGAATGGTATAGGTCCCATCAGCCTGAGGCCTGATCCTCAGAATTTTCCCCCTCAGATCCAGAGTATTTGCCGCAGTCCGTTGTGAATCAACGTTGCGGTGGCCTGGTCTTTCGTCTATGGGCCCGAATTCGGTTGGGTTAGTGTTGTCCCCGGTCGAAATGTACAAATTCCCATCCGGGCCGAACTCCAAACAGCCTCCGCTGTGGCAGCAAATGTCCCGGTCAATAGGGATCGTCAGAAGTACTTTCTCGGAAGAAAGGAGTAGGGAATCTCCCCATAATTCAAACCTCGAAACGTGTTGTTGGGTCACTAAAGTATCGGGAGAAGTATAGAAAAGATATATCCGTAGGTTGTTGCCAAAATCCGGATCTAAAGTCAGGCCTAACAATCCATTCTCTAACTCATACAGGACCTCGATGACGCCTACCGTTTGGACCGTGTCCCTTACCGGATCGTATTTTTTGATATTTCCGGGCCTTTCAATGAACAGAATCTGTCCATCTGGCAAAATGGCCAGTTCCATCGGTTCATTCATCCCTGTGTGCAAAGTGGTGACCATCAATCGGCTGGGGTCAGGTTTGAGAATTTTCTTTTTTCTACAGGAAGCGCACACAAGCAGGGTGGAAACAACCAAGATTGAGATAGCCGTTATACCGACTGAAAAGCTTTGGTGGAGGCCTTTATTCAACACAGCTCTTTTGGAGTTCTCATAGGACGAAATAGTATATCAACCAAGTCGGTTGGCAATATAATTGACAAATGACGGAACCCAAAACTGAAAGGGATCGGCATTCAGGATGATTGATTGAGGATTGAAAGTTGAGAATTGAAAATGGAAAAATTTCAACAATCCTCAATCGTCCCATTCCATCTCCCAATTGTTAATCATGAAAATGACCCAATCATCAGAGAATTAGATTGCTGATTGCTGATTCTAAATGCTCCCACACCCACCATTTCGGTGCAGTATGCCCTTGGTGGAAGGTTAGAGTCCCGCAAAGAACACTGACACATCCTTGGCCCAAAGTTCTGGCTGCTCAGTAGCCGCGAAATGCCCGCCACGGGGCATTTTAGTGTAATGGACAATATTATTGGTTCGTTCAGCAACGTCCCTCGGAGCGGCCCACGGCTCGGCCGGAAAATGGGCATACCCGACTGGTACCTCCACCCGACCTGTCGGTCGTTCCTTGGCGTAGGTATTATAGTGCTCATAGTAGATCCTCGATGCGGATAATACCGAATTGGTCAGCCAGTAGAGGGTGGCGTTAGTAAGGACCCATTCACGATCGAAGGTATTCCATAAGTCCTGACCATGGTCAGACCACGCCCAATACTTTTCCAACATCCAGGCGAGGAGCCCAACCGGTGAGTCTGTTAGCGATACGGCCAGGCTCTGCGGCCGGGTACCCTGAAGGCGCGAGTAAGCCGTTTCGCTTCTGTCAAAGGTCTCCCTCCATTTTCGGTATTGCTTCTCTTCCTGGGAAGGCACCACCCCTGCCGGTGGACGGGGACCGGTCACCGAATTCGAATGCACTCCAACTATGGATTGTGGCTGCTGCCGTGCCAAATCCCTTACGATCACGGAGCCCCAGTCACCACCCTGAATTCCATACCGCTCATAGCCAAGCGCCGTCATCAATAGGTGCATCCTTTCGGCCATTCGAGCGCAGTGCATGCCTGGCGATTTGGGTGCCTCCGAAAAAACAAAACCCGGTAAAGAGGGAACAATAACGTCAAATCCTTTGTGACCTTCCATACCCGAAGCAAGCAGTGGGGCAGATTCGGAAAACTCCATAAAGGAACTGGGCCATCCATGCAGCAATAAGAGTGGAAACTCGTGCTTCTCTCCGCCTGCCGAATAACGAATATAATGCAAGTCCTCTCCTTCTAGCTGTTGCAGGAAATGATCTTGTTGATTCAGATGGCGCTGTACCGAAAACCAATCGTACTCCTGCCTCCAATATTGCACCAGGTTCCTTAATACCTCGATATTAGTACCAGCGCTCCAACCGGTTTCGTAGGGTACGTTCAGCCACCTGGTTTGGTCAATGCGCCTGTGTAAATCCTCAATGGCATCGCGGGGAAAGTTGATCTCGAATGGGAGTTGCGCACTATCCTGGTTTGCGGCCCGAGAGGGCAGACCCGGAGTGAGTAAGGCTCCAGCTGTAATTGAGACGGATTTTACGAATGTTCGTCGAGTCATTTCCATAATGTCTTCATCTGTTGTTCAATATTGGTCATGATTTAAATAATTTCGCGCAGCTACGGGTTGCCGGTCAAAATATCGCGCTTATGATCCTCTGATAGGGCATGGCTCATAATTCCCAGTTGCCAGGGTAAGAATTGATATGGATTTTCCAACTCATTTTTCATTATTCCCTGGATAAGCCACCGGACGGTTTTGGGATTATATTCCATCTGTTGATCATAGCCCGAGCGTAACACCTCCCCATGGGACACCATCTGGGTCCACAAGTCGGACTGACCGGCGAACTTGAGTTGGTTACCGGTCGCATAGTGGTCGGTCAGCTTCTTCCAGGGTCCGGAGAGTTCCTGCGCGACCGCCAGCCCGAATGACCGAATTCCACCTTGGTTCAGCTCATATATCATGTGGAATTCGCTTACACCTTTCACCTTGTAAATGTGAACTGCCTCGTGAACTCCATCAAAGGCTACTTTGCTCTCACTCCAACCACCTGGAAACTCATCCAAACTGGTGGTCCGGACAATGACTCTACCAGGCACCTGGGTATAGAAAAGATAGGCACTTATTTGGTCACAGATTATCCAGAAATCAATCCATTTGGCCTTCTCATCCTTTTTGATTAGTGGTCCGGGCTTGCTCCAGGAGGCTGGCTTAGAAATTGTGCCTGAGGTGGAAAAGGCAGGCTGATAGTTCGAGTCGCGGTTTTGAAATATCAGATACCATTGGCCCTGAGGTTCGTAGTAGAATACCTGTGGAGCACAGCCGTACCGGGTCTTTCCTCTGATCATGTTGAGTTCGTGCCGTGGTGCTGACCGCAGGCCTTGCAACTCCTTAGCAGAAACATAACCCGTGGTGTATTCATCCTGACTTCGAGCCGTAAAGAACAAATGCCACATCTCCTGGAAAAAGATGATTGAGGGATCCTTTACCGATACTTCACTGAAGGTACCCGGCGGCCCGCATGATAGAATTGGGTCACCGACGCTCCAGATTGTTTTCCGAAAGTCTTGCCCATAGATCGATGATGTAATGCCCATCACCCAAATCAGGCACATCAACTCCGTTTTTACTCTCTTGATCATGTCGTCCGAGCCATCAATAGTCAGTATAGTAAATTTTAGGCACTTCATCCGGATATTCAACTGCAGACCATCGGGCTATTCAGAAAGCCTTTTGAAGTAAACGACTTCCGGATCCGCATCATCCAGATTTTCAATGAACCCGCTACGAACATATCCCAGCTTCTTCAATAGCTTCCGCATTGGCTTATTCGATTGATTGGTGGATGTGAAGAGCTTCTGGGTCTCGCAAATGGATTCAATCTGGCTAATTAGCCCTTCACCCAAACCCCTTCTTCTTTGCATCGGGTCGATGAAAAGCATGGAAATAAAGCCATACTCATAGAATGAGTAATCAAAGACAGCATAACCGAGCAATTTAGGCCCGTCGACAGCTACCAATGCGTTTCTCTGCTTTAGGGATCGTATTATGAAGGACCGGCGTCCTTCGTCCGTCGCAACTAGGTGATCGAGTTCAAGGATCGATGACCGGTCAGAAGATTTTGCAGGTCGAATGTCAATATTCATCAGAGAGTGCAATTCGCAAAGTGTGTTTTGGGAAGATGCACTAAATCCCGCCAAACGGGCCACTCCTCAATGCTGCGAAATCGTAGCGATTTGGCGAAATTTTGGTAATCCCAATATAAACAATTGTTCCGCGTTTACAGATATTAAAGGAGCCTTGGATGCTACCCAGTGTAGTACTATTCAGAACCTATAGAAAATGTTCCAATGCCGCATTTCATAATTTACCTTGAAGTATTCCTTATATTGGTTTTTAGATTGCAATTGATGTCTCCGACCCAAAAAACTGGCCGCCATAGTGCCTCAAGGGCAGGAGCCCTAGTTTAATTTGAAAATGCCACCAACCTTCCCTGATTTAGTTGCTTTAGCCCTTATCTTAGTGGGTACGGGCACTTTCACCAGGTGGCTATGGAAGAAAAACAAGCGTGGCTGGAGCTTATTTTCGTTGGCCTGGATTGCTTTCAACGGGTTTATCATTTCATTTTTGATGCTGGGGCATTGCGTTGAGATCCTTCGTCATGCCTTCACCAAAATCTTAGCTGATCAAGGCAATTCCTGGACATACGATTTCCGCTTTTATTCCCTCCTTTTACTAAGCGTGATCCTGATTCACTTTGGCGTGCAGTATCTCAGGACGGTGGTGAGCCTCGGTCGTGGGGAAGGGGCAGGCCTGCCGATTGTACGGAAGAACACGCTCCTGATATTGGCGATTGTAGTCCCTCTAGTTCCGCTTCAGCCCGTATTTGCCGGGCTTTTTGTTACACTTGGCCTAGTAACCCTGATCATTCTGTTGGTCCTGAAACCAAGGCACATTTTTGGAAGCGTAGGCTGAACCCGTTTAGAGTCTTGGTTTTAGCGGCGCTTTTGCACCAAAAATTTAGGCCAGAATATCGTGGACGACATGCCCATGCACGTCGGTAAGGCGGATATCCCGTCCGCTGAACCGAAAAGTCTGCGCTACATGATCAATCCCAAGGAGATACAGCATGGTTGCGTGGATCTCATGAATGTTGGTCCTGTTTTCAATGGCTCTATAACCATATTCATCGGTCCGACCATAGGTTACACCTCCTTTGATGCCACCACCAGCAAGCCACATGCTATAGGCCTGGGGATTATGATCACGACCTATCGTTTTACGCATTTCGGCGAACGGGGTCCGTCCGAACTCACCCGAGAAAATAATGAGGGTCGATTCCAATAGCCCCCGAGCCTTCAGGTCCTTGATTAGCCCCGCAATCGGTTGGTCTACGGCATGTGCGTTGGCTTCATGACCTGGTTTCAGATTACTATGCTGATCCCAACGATCATAGCCAGTATGGGGACATGTAAGCTCTATGAAGCGGACTCCCCGTTCAACCAGACGTCTGGTCATCAGGCACTGAGCAGCATAACTGCGGCAGTGTTCATCCTCCGAGTCATATCCATACAGCCTTTTAGTAGCTTTGGATTCCCCGGACATGTCGGTCAATTCGGGGATGGATGCCTGCATCTTATATGCCAATTCGTAATTAGCAATACTGGATTCAATTTGATCAGCCGGCCCAAGCTTATTCAGTAACCCCTGATCCATTTGGTCCATATATTGCAACATGGATTTTTGGATTCCTTCTACGTCTTCATTAGGCAAAAGATTGGCAATAGGCTCGTTTCCCGTCCTTAAAATGGATGCCTGGTAAGTCGCCGGTAGAAAACCGTTCTTAAAATTATCTACTCCTCCAGGAGGGGTTAATCCACCGTCCAAGACAACAAAACCTGGAAGATTCTCATTTTCGCTTCCTAATCCATAGGTCACCCAGGCACCCATGCTAGGTCGGCCTTGTAGCCCAATCCCGGTATGAAGGTAGTAATTGGCGTTTGTGTGTTCAGGAAACTCGGAGTACATCGAGTTGATCATGGCAATATCATCCGCGCATGTGGCAATCTGGGGGAAAAGATCGCTAAACCACATTCCACTTTCTCCATATTGCTTGAATCCCCAGGGACTCTTCATTAGCTTCCCAATGTTGTTGAATTGAGTTGCATCTACCTTAAATAAATCGTAAGGGCTCTTTCCGCTGTCTTTAGTCAACCTGGGTTTTGGGTCAAAGGCATCTACCTGGGAAACTCCCCCATCCATATAGAGGAAAATCACACTTTTGGCCTTGGGGGCAAAATGGGGGATCTTTTTGGCTGCGACGCCTGCTCTTGTGGATCGATCGGCAGCAAGAAGCCTCCCTCCAAACGGAGCGCTGCTCATTAAGCCTAGGAGGGCAACGGAGCCAAAGCCGGTACTCGCCAGGGAAAGCATCTCCCGGCGGCTCATTCTTCGATTGCAATTCCCAGTATCACTCATAACAAGTGGACAAATTCCTTCAAATTGAAAACGGCATGACAATATCCTGACCACAATTTAGGGTCATTTTTTAAGTCTTCCAAGCTGGAACCGTAGTTTTGGGCCTGGGTTTCCAATAAGTCCATGGCCTTCTGAATTTCATCCGGCAGCGCCTCCCTGGAGAATGCGCGCAGGTAAATCGCGTTTACTCTGTCCTCAAAGCTGTAATACTGCTCGGATAGCAATACTTCAGCCCAAAGTGAAGCTTGCTCCTTCACAAACGGATCGTTCATCAAGGTTAGCGACTGGGCCGGAACGTTGGTTGTATTCCGTTTTCCAAAAGTGGTGAACGGGGTTGGCATATCGAAGGCCTTCATCATCGGGGATAGGAAATTCCTCCGAATGGCAATGTAAATGCTCCTTCGGCCATCGCCATCCAGAGGTCCCGAGGCAAGGGGTCTTCCACGGCCGGTCATAAATGGGGTCAAATGCACGGGCACCGGCTTGCCGTACATTGTCCTATTCAAACGCCGCGATACTGCCAACATACCATCCCGGATAGCCTCTGCTTCAAGCCGTCGTATTGGAAAATGATGGAGGTAGTAGTTGGGCGGATCACTATCGAGATTCGCTTCGATAACCTCGGTTGACCGACCGTAGGTTTCGGTTAACAAGATATGTTTGATCATTTTCTTCACTGACCAGCCCTCCTCAATAAATTTCAGAGCCAGATAATCTAGCAGCTCCGGATGAGTGGGCAGCTTTCCTTGAACACCGAAATTATCCACCGTTTCTACGATCCCTCGTCCAAAAATATGATGCCAGATCCGGTTCACGATCACGCGGGAAGTCAGGGGATTTGCCGGATCAACCAGCGCCTCGGCCCAAGCCAATCGTCCGCTTCCTTGCTGCGGAAAAGGCTGGGGGCCAGCCTTGATGGCATTCAGGAAGCCCCTGGGAACCCTTTCTTTGGTGGGATTGTCCACACTTCCTCGGATAAACACCCGGCTGAATACCGGGTCACCTTCGGTCATCCCAATGAAATGGGTGGAATCTCGCAACTGCGGGGCTATTCCTTCATAGATAGCCAATTGGTCGGCCACACTTGGGGACAGCACAAGACGGACTGATTTCAAAAGGCCATCTACTAGATCGATCTGGTCCGTATTGGCCTCATTACGCACCCAGGCTTCAACCGCTTTTTTCCGGGATTCAAGTGGATATTCCCGAGGGATCTTGGACGGCGTGAATTGCGATTCTGAAAAGTCTTGGTCATAGGCAACAGCATATTGTACCTCAATATAGTCTTCTGGCTTTATGCGGTATAAGTGCGCAATCCCTCCGTAGTGACCGGGGGTGAACTGCAAATAGGCCTTGTGTCCTTTGGCCAGCGATAGGTCAAATTTGTACGTTTTCCATTCCGGATCTTCAACTATGGCCTCCACAGGCCATAGCGCGCCTTGTATTACCTGGAAATTGTCAATGATGATTCTGATCAGGCCAACATTTCCAGCAGCTCTGACAGCCAGCGAGTCATACTCAATAATGAAATTGGGAGATCGCAATACGCCCTGAACCCCTGTTCCAAAAAATCTGCTGGAAGCAAAACCGTTTTTGAGTCCTCTGGCCTGGTTCGAATTCCTGTCTATAACAGGTTCTCCACTCAAAGGTCCGTCGCCAAATCCCAGACCGTCGAAGTACCAGCCCTCCCCTGCTCCATTACGGAAATCCACCAGCAATTTGTAGTCCCATTCGGTGGGATCTGATTTCCGGACATCGGGCAGCTTTTGCATAAACACCCTCTGCTTGTCTATAAATTCCTGACCGGAGCTTTCCAAAGTCATTTTCAGCTGCAGCCCCAGGTCAGTCAGCTGCAGCCCCAGGTCAGATCGAATAGTGTTTTTGATGGCTTTCAACTTCCTAACCTGTTCCTCTTGTTTGAGTGTGCTTCGGGCTGGAATTGGGCCTAGCCTCGAACTTTCGATCATTCCGTACATCGCATAATAGTCGGTAGTAGGAATGGGGTCAAATTTGTGATCATGACACCGGGCACAACCAACGGTAAGACCCAGGAACGATTTGGAAGTGACATCAATCATATTGTCAATTTTGTCAGCCTCTTCCAGTTTAATGTTAACCGGACTGTCCTTTCCTTCTCCCAGGAAAAAATAACCTGTGCCGATTACGGATTCGTTGAACCCTTCTTCCGGATTTCGACGGGGATTGACCAGTTTGTCCCCCGCCAGATGCTCCTTAACAAATTGATCGTATGGAACATCGGCGTTAAAGGCCCGAATCAGGTAATCCCGGTACTCCCAGGCATGGCTAATATCATAATCGCCCTCGTGTCCCATTGACTCGGCATAGCGCACCAAATCCATCCAGTGCCGGGCCCATCGTTCCCCGAACCGGGAGGAGGATAGATACTTATCAATTATCTTCTCGAAAGATTTCTCGGAATGGTCGGCCATGTAATCTTCCAGATCATCTCTCGAAGGTGGTAACCCCGTTAGCAGGTACGACGTTCGTCGGATGAGATTGCTCTTATCAGCCGGTCCGGACTTTACCAACTCATTTTGGTTGAGTTTCTCATCTACCAAATGATCGATTATTTCAGTTGGGGTGGCCTCGGAAACCGCGGGTGGCAGTTGAGGTTCCTCGGGCACAAGGAACGCCCAATGCGGCTTCCACTCAGCTCCTTGATCGATCCATCGCTTTACTAAAGCTATTTCACGCTCGCTCAGCGTCCTTTTGGAATCAGGCGGAGGCATCCGGAATTCCGGATCATCGGACGTAATCCTCTCTATCAGCAGGCTCTTTCCAGATCGACCCGGAACAATGGGGGTTCCACCGTTTTGCAGTTGGGTTGTAGCCGATTCGAAATTATCTAAACGGAATCCTCCATCCCGGGTACTTGAGTCCGGCCCGTGGCAAACATAACAGTTCTGTGAGAGGATCGGCCGGATATGGAAGTTGAAATCTACGGTTTCGGGTAAGGTTGGATCAATGCCCTTTTGTGACCAAGGGCCCAGGGATTTTATGAGAATTCCTCCGATGAAAAGCACCGGTATTGCCGTAATGGTCGCTCTCTTTAAACTCATCCTTATGAATGTGTTCTTGAGTTCATTCAGGAAAACTTTAGAGCAGATGAACGAACTCTTTTAAATTAAACACGGCATGACAATACCCAGCCCACAATTTAGAGTCATTTCTTAAGTCTTCCAAGCTGGAACCGTAGGTTCGGGCCTGTGTTTCCAGCAAATCTATCCCCTTCTGTACTTCAGCTGGCTGTGCCTCTCTGCAGAATGCGCGGCGGTAAATGGCCTTTATCCTGTCGGCAGGGGTTTGATGATTCTCGGAAAGCAGTTGTTCGGCCCAAAAGGTGGCTTGGCCCTTCACAAACGGATCGTTCATCAAGGTAAGCGACTGCGCCGGAACGTTAGTCGTACTCCTTCTTCCGAAAGTGGTAAACGGAGTGGGCAAGTCGAACGCTGTCATCATCGGCGACAGGAAATTCCTCCGAATGGCAATGTAAATGCTCCTTCGGCCATCGCCATCCAGAGGTCCCGAGGCAAAGGGTCTTCCACGGCCGGTCATAAATGGGGTCAAATGCACGGGCACCGGCTTGCCGTACATTGTCCTATTCAAACGCCGCGATACTGCCAACATACCATCCCGGATAGCCTCTGCTTCAAGCCGTCGTATTGGAAAATGATGGAGGTAGTAGTTGTCCGGATCACTATCGAGATTCGCTTCGATAACCTCGGTTGACCGACCGTAGGTTTCGGTTAACAAGATATGTTTGATCATTTTCTTCACTGACCAGCCCTCCTCAATAAATTTCAGAGCCAGATAATCTAGCAGCTCCGGATGAGTGGGCAGCTTTCCTTGTCCACCGAAATTATCTACTGTCTCTACGATCCCGCGACCAAAAATGTGGTGCCAAATCCGGTTCACCATTACCCGTGAGGTCAAAGGATTTGCGGGATCGACCAAAGCCTGGGCCCAGGCCAGTCTTCCGCTACCTTCCTGGGGAAACGGATGAGGACCAGCCTTTATAGCACTCAAGAAGCTTCTTGGCACTTTTTCCTTACTTGGGTAATCTACACTTCCTCGAATGAACACCGGACTGAACACGGCGTCGCCCTCGCTCATTCCTATGAAATGGGTGGAATCACGGAGCTCCGGGGATATTGTATCAAAGGTCTTTAATCGGCTAACCATATCCCCTGGCAGCTGGGGACGGTATGATCTCAACAGGCCGTCAACAAGATCAATTTGATCCCTGGTTGCTTCATTGCGAACCCAGCGTTCCACCGCGCTTTTTTGGGATTCTAAAGAGTATGCCGTCCGATCTGGTGAGAGCTGTAAGTGTGACTCAGAAACCCCTTGATCATAAGCCACAGCATATTCGATTTCAACATAATCCTCAGGCTTAATCCGATAAACGTGGTCTCCTGGTTCTCCATAGTGGCCCGGAGTGAATTGCAAATAGGCTTTATGACCCTTCGCCCGCGATACATCAAACTTGTATATCCTCCATTCGGGATCGTTAACAGCCACTTCCATTTCCCCCCATAATGGTCTCTGGATCAATTGAAAATTATCAATTACTATTCTTATCAGCCCCCCATTACCAGCCGCTCTGACCGCTAATGAGTCATGTTCAATAATGAAATTAGGTGAGCGCAAAACGCCTTGAACCCCGGTTCCAAAGAATCTGCTGGAAGCAAAACCGCTTTTGAGTTCTTCAGCCCGATTCGACTTCCTGTCTATGATTGGCTCTCCCCTCAACGGACCGTCACCAAATCCAAAGCCGTCGAAATACCAGTCGTCGCATTCTTCACTACGGAAATCCACTAGCATTTTGTGGTCTCCCTGATATATATCCGATTTAGTGCCAGTAGGGAGGTTTTGAAAGAACCGCTTCTGTTTATTGATAAACTCTGGACCCGCGTTTTCCAAAGTCATTTTCAGCTGGCGTCCTACCTCCGTCCGAATTGTGTTTTGGATGCTCCTCAACTTCTTGATTTGTTCCTGTTGTGTCAACGTGCTTCGGGCTGGAATCGGGCCCAGCCTGGAACTTTCAATCATCCCATACATAGCGTAGTAGTCAGTAGTGGGAATGGGGTCAAATTTGTGATCATGGCATCGGGCGCAACCCACAGTGAGGGCTAAGAACGTTTTAGAGGTGACATCAATCATGTTGTCGATTTTGTTAGCCTCCTCCAGTTTTATGTTCACCGGACTTTTTTCTCCTTGACCCAAGAAAAAGTAACCTGTACCAATTACGGATTCGTTGAATCCCTGTTCAGGATGGTAGCGCGGGTTAGAAAGCATGTCCCCTGCCAGATGCTCCTTCACCAATTGATCGTATGGCACATCCGCATTGAAGGCCCGGATCAGGTAATCACGGTATTCCCAGGCATGGCTAATATCATAATCACCCTGGTGTCCCATAGACTCCGCGTAACGAACCAAATCCATCCAATGCCGGGCCCACCGTTCACCGAAAGGGGGGGAGGCCAAATATTTATCAACTATTGTTTCAAAGGAGCTTTCGGAATTATCTGAGATAAATTCCTCCAAATCCTTCGTTACAGGTGGCAAGCCGGTCAGCAGGTATGATGTTCGACGAATCAGGCTATTTTTATCGGCGGGACCAGCCTTAACCAGCCGGTTTTCAATCAATTTTTCATCCACAAGATGATCGATTATCTCGGACGGCGAAGCCACCAAATGGGATTTATCGGGTTTTTCAGGGGGTAAAAGAGCCCAGTGCTGCTTCCACTGCGCTCCTTGGGCAATCCATCGCCTCATCAAGTCTATTTCGCGGGAGGTCAGGGTCTTTTTTGCACGGGGGGGCGGCATCCGAAATCCAGGATCATCGGAGCTAATCCGGCCAATCAGCAAACTCTTTCCGGGACGCCCAGGAACAATCGGGGCTCCACCATGGTCCAACCGGGCCGTGGCCGATTCAAAATTATCAAGGCGGAACGCGGCCTCTCGGGTGCTTGAATCCGGCCCGTGACATACGAAGCAGTTCTGTGATAAGATCGGCCGGATGTGGAAGTTGAAATCTACGGTTTCCGGCAGAGTTGGATCAATCCCTTTTTGGGACCAAAGACCAAGTGATACTGTAAGAATCACTCCGGCGAACACGACCAGGATTCCGGCTATTATCGGTCCATTTAAAGTCTTCTCCATGATGCGTTCTTAACTGTACTCAGTCCGCGGGATCCATTTGCCAACAAAGTGTTCCAACAAGGGAGCGCTGCTCGCAAACCAAACTGGGTAACGTCACCACTTATAGTAAATGAACGAACTCCTTCAAATTAAACACAGCATGACAATACCCACCCCACAAACGAATATCATCCTTCATTTCATCCATAGAGGAGCCATACTTCTGTGCTTGGGCTTCCAGAAGAATCTTTGCCTTCTCGACCTCTTCAGGCAATGCTTCCCTGGAAAACGCCTCAAGATAGATGGCGTTGATCCGATCCACCAGGGAATAATCGGTTGTCGAAAGCAGTTCCTTTGCCCAGAGGTTAGCCTGATCCCGGACAAAAGGATCGTTCATCAGTGTCAGCGATTGGGCCGGTACGTTAGTTGTATTTCGTTTTCCAAAGGTGGTGAACGGAGTTGGCATGTCGAATGCCATCATCATGGGTGACAGGAAGTTCCTTCTGACTGAGATGTAAATACTTCTTCGACTGTCTCCATCCATGGGCCCGGATTTGAATCGCATCCCCTTGGTGGCAGTCATAAAACGGGTCAGGTGAACTGGAACAGACACTCCAAACATGGCGGTATCTAAACGGCCGGAGATTGCCAGCATTCCATCCCTAATCGCCTCTCCTTCAAGTCGTCTTATCGGAAAATGGTGGAGATAGAGGTTGCCTGGATCGATGTTCAGGTTTGCCCGAAAGATCTCGCTCGATCGCTGATACGTCTCCGTCAACAAGATGTGTTTGATCATCTTTTTTATCGACCATCCCTCCTCAATCATTTGTAGAGCCAGGTAATCCAGCAATTGGGGATGAGTTGGAAGCTTGCCCTGAACCCCGAAGTTGTCCACCGTTTCTACGATCCCCCGGCCAAAAATATGATGCCAGATCCGGTTAACGATCACCCGGGAAGTCAAGGGGTTTGCCGGATCTACCAACGCTTCCGCCCAAGCCAGTCGCCCGCTTCCTTTTTGCGGAAAGGGCTCCGGGCCGACCTGGATAGCACTCAAGAAGCCCTTCGGCACTTTTTCCTTGCTTTGGTTATCTACGCTTCCTCGAATGAACACCGAGCTGAAGACGGGGTCGCCCTCGGTCATCCCAATGAAATGGGTGGAATCCCGCAATTGCGGGGATATTGCTGCATAGGTGACCAATTGTCTGACCATACCAGGCGACAGCTCAGGACGAACGGATCTGAGGAGGCCATCCACAAAATGAATCTGCTCGGGAGTGGCCTCATTTCGCACCCAGGCTTCAACTGCTTTTTTCTGAGATTCCAGGGGATATACCCGCGGGCCTTTCGACCAGGTGAGTTGCGATTTCGAATAACCTTGGTCATAAGCCACTGCAGATTGTACCTCGATATAATCCTCTGGCTTTATCCGGTACAAGTGTGCGGCTCTCCTTCCGTAATGACCTGGTGTGAATTGCAGGTAGGCTTTATGACCCTTGGCCATAGACAAATCAAATTTGTAGGTCTTCCATTGGGGATCCTCTAATATCGTTTCCATTTTGTCCCACAATGGGCCCTGGATCACCTGGAAGTTATCGATGATAATCCGGATCAGTCCAGTATTTCCGGCAGCGCGAACGGCAAGTGAGTCATGCTCAATAATGAAATTGGGAGATCGCAATACGCCCTGAACTCCAGTTTCGAAAAACCTGCTGGTCGCATAACCAGTTTTGAGTCCAGTTGCCCGGTTCGAATTCATTTCAACAACAGGTTCCCCGGTCAAAGGGCCGTCGCCAAATCCCAGGCCGTCGAAATACCAGCCTTCCCCTATTCCATTCTGGAAATCCACCAGCACTTTGCCGGTCCCTTCCTTTGAATCAGCTTCTGGGATATCAGGCAGCCCCTGAATAAACTGCTTTTGCTTGTCTATAAATTCCTGACTGGCGTTTTCCAAAGTGGTTTTGAGCTGCAGCCCCAGGTCAGACCGAATGGCGTTCTTGATACCCCTCAACTGCTTGGCCTGATCCTGCTGTTTAAGGGTGCTTCGGGCCGGCACTGGGCCCAGCCTCGAACTTTCGATCATGCCGTACATCGCATAATAATCGGTAGTAGGAATGGGATCGAATTTGTGGTCATGACACCGCGCGCAACCTACTGTGAGGCCCAGGAACGTTTTGGAGGTCACATCAATCATATTGTCAATCTTGTCAGCTTCCTCAAGTTTTATGTTTACTGGACCGTGCTTGCCCTCGCCCAGGAAAAAATATCCGGTACCAATAACTGATTCGTTAAATCCTTCATCAGGATGGCGGCGGGGCTTGATCAGCATATCCCCGGCCAGATGCTCTTTAACAAATTGATCGTAGGGAACATCGGCGTTAAATGCGCGGATCAGGTAATCACGGTATTCCCAGGGATGGCTTATGGCAAAATCACCCTCATGGCCCATGGTCTCCGCGTAGCGAACCAGATCCATCCAGTGCCGGGCCCACCGTTCCCCGAACCGGGGTGAGGCCAAATACCTATCAATTACATTCTCGAAGAAATTTTTGGATTTATCGGAGGTGAAATCTTCCAAATCCTTCCTGGCTGGCGGCAGGCCGGTCAGCAGGTAAGATGTTCGGCGGATGAGATTGTTTTTGTTCCCCGGCGCCGATGCCTCCAATTGGTTTTCTCCAAGTTTCTGATCAACCAGGTGATCAATGATATCGGATGGCTGGGCAGTGGTCACCGACTCCGGTAGGTTCGGCTTTTCTGGGGGTATCAAGGACCAATGTGGTTTCCACTTTGCCCCCTGGTCAATCCAGCGCTTCAACAATCCAATTTCACGCAAACTTAAGGTCCTCTTTGCCTCTGGGGGTGGCATCCGAAATTCAGGGTCGTCAGAAGTAATCCGTTCAACCATGAGGCTTTTCCCTTGTTTTCCAGGCACAACAGCTGCTCCCCCATTCTCCAAGTGGGCCACCGCAGATTCGAAATTATCCAGGCGCACCCCTCCTTCCCGGGTGCTTGAATCAGGGCCATGACAGACAAAGCAGTTCTGCGATAAGATTGGGCGAATATGGTAATTAAAATCCACGGTCTCGGGCAAAGTAGGGTCGTTCGGCTCCTCGGGCCAAAGGCCAAGCGCCCCCAGAAGCAACCCCAGCCCGAAAACTGCCAGTATCGCGGTTATGATGGATCTTTTCAGACTCATCGGTTTGGAGTTTTCTTACACCCAGTCATTTTAATACAAAAATACCATCATGTTAGGCATATATCAAGGAAAGGTCATCTTTACTCACAGAATTGATCCTAGAGGAACGATTTGTAAGTGTCTGCTGATGTCACTGAAGCGAAATGCCCAGCAAGTGGTGGGTAATCTGTTTCACCTTTTCTTCAGCTCCAATATATAACCAGAAAACCAATTGATCAGAGGTGGAGGATTTGCCGGTAGATCCGCCTATGGTCTGGCCGTTGCATTCAAGCTCACCGAATCCTCCGAATGATCCGTCATCATTGTAAATATGCACCGAATTTCCTTTGGCACCCTGCACATCCGGTGGCTCTTCGGCATACACTGAGGAGGGATTAATATAAAAATTGCATATTACCAGGTAGGCCCTTCCATCTGGCAGCTGGTTGAAATAGCTGGGCCTACCCGAAACATGGGCGGCCTTTAAGCCAACCTTATACTGTTGCTTTCCGCTGATCTTGAACTCGCTATGACCTGCTTTGCGTACATAGTGGTCTTCTGGCATGGGCTCAAAATAATCGGTATACTCGAGATGCTGGGAACTCGGGATCAAGATCCGACCACCGGAGTTGAGCTGAACCAGGTCCCAAGCCTCGCTCATAATATCATCCGATTTGCTCTCCGAAAGATCAATCTGATGTTCGTAACCTATGAATGCCACGTCCTGCATCAATTCGTCTTGTTTCCCCAAGAAACGTATTGGATTTGCAGCCTTTGTAATAGTTCTTTCCAGACGCAATTCTTTCTCCCCGCTAGCAATATTATAAGCCTTTAAGACCATGGCTTGGGTTAAAGTGCATTGGCCTTCCTGGGTTAGTTTCATTTGATAGTTGCCCGGATCTAGCTGCTCCGGCACTAAATATGACCCCAAAAAATCGCTCCTATCTGGTATGTTGTACTGAATTTCGGGAGCGATCCAGATCCGCTCGCCACCGATCATAAGGTCCTTGGTTTCAATCATTTGCTTGAAGCCATCCTTGTCAGCGAAAACCGGATTTATCCAGTAGATGCTGCCTTCAGATTTAGACGGAAACGGCCCTAAGATCCTGCCTCCGTACTTGGAGATGACGATGACGGCCTCCCCTTGTAAGGGCAGAACGACATAATCCAGGTTGTTTTCCTCAAATCGGGCTACTACATCCTGAAATGTAACGGGCGACGCATCCTGGCGCTCATCCTGGCCGTCCCTTCCGAGGCTGACCAGCGAGAGAAGCAGATTTATCAGCACGAGATTGGTCCATGTCTTGCTCATTATTATAAGTTTAGGTGAATATCTGCAGGCAGTGTGTTGTTAAAATTAATAAAATAAAGTTTATGGTTACTGCTCTTCAAGGATCTTTTGCAGACCCACTAGCCATGTTTCGTATGCCTGGGTGTAAGGTCTATCTGCCTCACTTTCGTAAGTCTCTATGGGAGCCTGCTGCTGCACGGCCTTGGAGACATCTCCGTAAAAACCCACTCCGACTCCAGCAGCTTTAGCAGCTCCGACAGCACCGGTAGCTTCAAAAACTTCTATTCGACAGCCTAAGGTGGATGCCATGGTTTTGGAAAATACCGGAGATTGGAACAGGTTATCATCCCCGACCCTGATCACATCCACTTTTAGCCCTATTTGCTTCAGAACTTCAATCCCGTAAGCAAACGAAAAAGCTATTCCCTCTAGGGCGGCCCTAAAGAAATGGCCGCTATGGTGGCGATTAAAATTCAATTGCTGAATACGGGAACCCACGTCTTTATTACCCAGAAGTCGTTCGGCTCCATTTCCAAATGGGTAGATCTGAAGGCCATTTGAATTTATCGGGATTGACGACACGATTCGTTCCATCTCCTCATAGGATGTGCCTTCTTTTGCCATTTCGTTCCTCAACCATTTGTATTGGATACCAGCCCCATTAATACATAGCAAAATTCCCACCCTGGGATCTTCCATGGAATGATTCACATGAGCAAAGCTATTCACCCGGGATTCCGGGTCAAACAAAAGGGTATCCACTACGCCGTAAACTACGCCCGATGTACCCCCAGTAGCGGCGACTTCTCCAGGCTCTAACACGTTTAAAGAAAGAGCGTTATTGGGTTGATCTCCGGCCCTATAGGTTACCGGAATACCCGCTTTCAAGCTAATTTGCTGGGCCGACTCTTGAGTAAGCTCACCCTGAATGCTGAAATTGGGCAGGACCTCTGGAATTATTCTATGATCAATCCCATAGTAATCGAGAACTGGAGCTGCCACTCCGTTTTGCTTGAAATCCCATAAGATCCCTTCGGAAAGCCCCCCGATGGTGGTGGTAGTCGCCCCCGTTAGTTTCATGGCTATGTAGTCCCCCGGAAGGAGGATCTTATGGGTTTTGTCATAAATCTCCGGCTGATTGTCCCGCACCCATTTGATCTTTGAGGCGGTGAAATTGCCGGGAGAATTCAGGAAATGCTCCAAACATGTCTTTTCTCCAATCTGCCTGAAGGCTTCCTCTCCTATATTTACGGCTCTGCTGTCACACCATATGATTGAAGGCCGTAGCACATCTAGCGATTCATTCACCATTACCAAACCATGCATCTGATAGGCAATACCGATGGCTTTGACGTCGCTGGCATCATAAGGGCCTCCTGAAAACAATTTCGAGCAGGCCCTACACAAATTATTCCACCATTCTTCAGGATCCTGCTCTGCCCAACCGGGCTGGGGAGCAGAAATATCCATTTCAACCTCAGGACACTGAACGGTCGCCAATGTAACATCCTCCTCAGCATCGTACACCGAAACTTTAATTGACGAACTACCGAGATCAAAGCCAAGCAAGAGCATTTGGAACGGGTTAAAGGATCATTATTAATCGGTTTAAGAGAGGGCCGTTTCGTCCTTCGACCCAGCCGGATAAATGTATCCCATTGTAGCCAAGAAGCTGTATCTCTAAGATTGATACCTCAATTGGAGACGAAGTTAACAAATTGTTCATAGCCATTCTTAAAGGATGCACAAATCTTCGATGCGCGATCGCATACATAGATCCTCGGCTGGTCCTCCCAACTGCCTGATCCCTTTCCGACGCAAGGCCTTGAAGGTCGGACCGTGGTCGGGGAGGTTTGCAAAAGTCGGTCCGTGTAGGTACTTTCATTCCACCCGTTTTGTTCCTGTCGGGTATTAGGATGCAGGGAAAAGCCCACGTTAGGGCCGGGTAAAGAATTCTGAAACCCGTCATATGTATTAATACTTTGTGGACATCGATCGCTTTTAGCCGAAGTGGACAGATACTTGCGGCAATGAACCAATTCTAATGACCAATGCACCCCTTATACTGGGTATCGGCGAACTTCTTTGGGACATGTTGCCCGAGGGACGACAACTTGGAGGGGCACCCGCTAACTTTATTTATTATTGCAATCAACTCGGGATCGATTCCCAGTTGATCACTACGGTTGGAAACGATCAAAAGGGACGAGATTTAGTCGATCAATTGAATTATGACACTTCGCTGATCACAACTAATGAAAAGCCCACCAGCCAGGTGGATGTGAAATTAACGAACGGTATCGCCCAGTATACAATCCGGGAAGAAGTGGCCTGGGATCATATTGAAGTGAATAAGGACGGGTTGGATCAGACATCCCGTTGCGACGTTTTTTACTTCGGTAGTCTGGCTCAAAGAAGCCCCGCATCCAAAAAGACGATCCATGAGTTGCTGGATATGGCTCCGGAAAGCTGCCTTAAGGTATTTGATGTCAATCTGCGCGAAGCATACTATTCTAAAGATCTGGTCCGCGAATCACTCCAGAAGACTGACCTATTAAAGATCAATGAGGATGAACTAGCTGTGCTCTCGGAGTTTTTCGACGTGTCGGGAAGTGATCTGGATAAGATAACACATTTTCGGGATTCGTTTGATCTGAAGTGGGTAGCATTAACCAAGGGATCCGAGGGCAGTACCCTGCTTAACAAGATTGAGTCAGATAGCAAACCTATTATAAAAACGGATGTCGTTGACACTATTGGGGCCGGTGACTCCTTCCTGGCTGGACTGGTGGTCGGGATATTAACCGGGCTTTCCATTGAGCAAGCTCACCAACAGGCATGCCAGACGGCTTCCTTTGTTTGCCGGCATAAGGGAGCGATGATCCCATTAAGCAAATGAACCGAATGTCTTGGAGGGTTCGCTTTAATTCCCGGAACCGGGCAACTTTATAGAGTCCTCATTTGCGGACAAATCCCGGATCCAACCAAATATTTCGGCCGGATCTTCCTTGAAAATCAACGAACCCGGGACCACGGCATCGGCACCGGCCTCTATTAATTTGGGAACGGTATGCCTCCTTATCCCGCCATCCGCCTCGATAATAACATCTAGCTTCCTGAGTTTGATAGCCTCCTTTGCCAACCTGATTTTATCATAAACTTCGGGGACAATATCCACTCCCTTGATACCTGGGTCGGTCCCGATCATTTCCACTTGATCAATTTCATCCAGAAAAGGCATTACTTCTTCAACCGGGTCTTCCAAAGCAAGGGAAAGCCCCACCTTCATGTTCCTTTCTTTAACCAGCTGCAAAAAATTGGGGTTTTCTTGAACGGGCCCCAAATAAGCAATCAACTTTTTAACTCCAGCTTCGGCAAACATGTCAATATATTTCACCGGATCATTCACAATCAGGTGTACGTCAAAATCTTTTTGGGTCGCAGGTCTCAGGGTCTTGACAAGGTCCGGGAAGAAAAGCAAGGTTGGCACCAGGGTTCCGTCCGCAACATCGAAGTGAAAACGATCGACATAGGGGTCTACCCTTTTTATTTCATTTTCCAGGTTCCCCAGATCTGCGGACCACGGTGATGCGGATAATTTCATAGCTCTTCTTTAACTGCCAATTTACCAAAATAACGAAAGACTCGAGAAATACCTTTCCGACAACCGGCCATAGCCTTTAATCAGCATAGAACCAAAGTAAACCATAATGCTCCACGGCCCCCAACGTTAGCTCTTTTAAGCGACTTCTTGATGATTCCTTTAGCGAAAACGTTTGGCAACAGCTTTGCCTTATTATATAGGTTGTTCCACAAAACGGCTAGAACTCGATCTCCAGTATATTCGCAGATCTGGATGCCTGAGCCGACACAGAAGAAAAGCTTTTCATTCGGTTCGTGCCAGGTTCCCCAACATATATGGAATACAATCCCGGTTTGTAGACAACAGGTTGGAAGGTAGATCCACGCAAACGCAGGGTATAGACAATTTCGTTAGTGGTCTCATCGACAACCTGGACTACTGGATTTTCAAGTCCGGTAACCTTTATCGGGGGAAGGTTAGCGGCTCCTACCCGGTTATAGTTGTCCAGCTGGTTAATGATTACCGGCCAGCCAGGATAGGGTCTGCCCGTTTTTGGATTCGAGTCTCTTGCCCAGTTTTCAATTTTAATGTTCCGGGATTGGCGGTTAAAACGTACGATACCATACCCTGTGGCCCGGTCATATAGCCTTGAGGGAGTTCTGCCTGAATAGATGGGATTGGAAACCGCCTTCACAGTCATCTTATTGCCGAAGCCATCCTCAAAATCGCCAGCATAACGAGGAGCACCAGGAGAGCGATTTGCACCTGGTTCTGGCGGGAACCAACGGCGAGGCCAAACGTTAGAGACTGAAGGCACACACAAAGCGTAGCCCGCATCTCCAAATTGGTCAATGCCGTATTGAATCGTACTTCCCAAATGTTGATCACCGGCGATATGGACGGCAAACGCCTTCCTTATTTTCTCGCAAGGCTTTATTCCGTCCGGTTTGAGGCCAGCCGTTGGAATCAAAATCGGCTACAATCTTGTCGCCTTCGGCATACTCTCCCTCCTTCATGATCCTCAATTGGGGAACGACCCGGTCATGAAATTCAGCGGCCGGGATAGTGGCTAAATTTGCGAAAATGGTTTGGGACAATACCACTTTCATCCAAGTCCCCTGACTCCAATCAGCGGCCCACTCGCCTAGAAATTGCAATTGCCTCTCACCCAGGAGTTCAGCCCCGCTTACATCCGATTGCGTGCTGGAGTTGAAATCCCGGTTCTGAGGCCACCCATTATCGATTTGGGCCTGTGGCAACAGGTGCTTTGGAGCTGACTTAAATTTTCGATCTTCTATAATTGCAAAACTGATACCTCCATAGACCATTTCCGTGTAGTACACACCAATTCCCTGCAACACCGGGTTTGGATCAAAGGGCTCCGGAAAATGGGAGGTCTGGGTCCGTTGAACCATATTCACCCATTCAGGAGGCATCTTGTATCCCCCTTCGTCATGAGCCGGGGACCCCTCCATGCCCTCTGGGGTAGCTCTCCCGTTGGCCCCCCAAATGTTGCCGTGATAGACATCATGATCGTCGGGCAAACAAATTGCTGGCCGGTCTTTCATCAGATCGGCGTAGGTCCAACCAAATAGGTACCACTTCCTCAGATAGTCAAGACTAGCTTTTTCCAAAGGGGACCTTTGGGTCCCATAACCTCCAACACCCTCGTAGATCTGGTCGCCCGAAAAGAACAGGAAATCGGGGTCTTGAATTTTTACATTGTCGACAAGATCATTATTGGGAAAGCCTAAATCATTGTTTCCGGTGAAACCGGCCACAACCACCATTTCAGATTCCAGAGGCTCTTGTCTTATGGTTCCTTCATAATGATAAGGGCTTATCTGATTGCCACGGGCTAGAAAATTGTACACTACCCGGTATGGCGTGTCGCTGGAGGCATCCCAGCCATCGACTCGGAAAGTGGCAGTGCGGGAGAGCTGGTCGATAGCACTGCTTCCAACCGCAGTCCACCTCTGGTCGTCGCCAGTCTTAATCTCTAAAGAAACGCTCTGATCGTCATCTGATCCCATCGGAGCTATCTGGGCAGTTAATTTTACAGTTCCCCTGCTTAGGGTATGTTGAGCGAATAGTACCGGGCCAAACTTTCTTTCCGGTAACACTCTCACTTTTGTCCCTGAAATGGTCCAATCATCAAACCAAAACCTCACATTCCCAGCCCTCTCGGTGCCGGGCACGGTACCCCAGTTGGGATAATCCAGTTCTCCCCGCTCCAGGGGCATAGGGTCGATTCTGCCGTGACTGCATACTAGAGCAAGTCCGCGGTGTAGCCAATCCGAACTGACCGATCTCTGTATTTGGCCTAGCGACGCATCTTTTTGATCGCTGGCAATGAGTGTAATTTCGTAATCCTGATTTTTAGGTCTGACATTGAGCTCTAGATTGATTTTATCCAAACGGGTCTCCAGAACCGGCCCCGGCCGATCCAGGTTGCCAATGAACAATCGGCCCCGGGTGGTTATACCAGCACGCAATCCCCTTCCCCTAACCGCATTGTCCCGATAGTCGTTGAAATCGCCTCGTATCCCTATCTTGAACCCTACCCACCCTGAATCCAAATTGCCAGTACCCGATTCAAGTCGACCCAAATTCACGCTCATCTCGAAAGATCCTGCTGTATCAGCCAATTCGTGGGTAAGTAAAAAAACATTACGATCGCCACCGCTTGAAATGCACTCTACTTGGCCTTGATTTACCTGCCAATCCTGCATGGGATTCGCCCAATACGCAGGCCCGATCCATGTCCTTTGGGTTTGGGGCCATTGCTCTCTGAATACCGGAGCTTCCGGAGCACAGTTCGATGTGAGTCCAACAATCAACCCAAGATAAAGGCCCAAAGTACCTTGCTCCTTATGATTTGTAATTAATGATCTAAGCATCTATAGTTTTGTTGGAATAATTCTCTATGCCTACGCCCCTTAAGATCCGTAGCCCGAAATCTTCTTTTGGGGCTTTTTCTGAGTGAGTATCTTATAGCCCCTTAAGGAGTTTCTCCACCTTAACATAGAAGGGATAGATCAATTGATGTGTACTCAGAGCCCGATACCAGGATTCAAATCGGTAGTCACCCGGTGTCAGGGTTATGCTCTTCAATTTTACCAGGTTCGAAGTGGTGTCGCGGTTGTTAATTGTTCTTTCAACAGTGCCGATCCTTATACTCAGATCTCCTTCAAGAGCAAGTTTGTTTTTGAAATAGCAGGAAAGAGAATACTCTCCAGGGGATGAAACCGTAACATCCCAGTATGAATATCTGGATTCTTCAGCCCAGATCCCACCTGGTACCTTGGCATCATTACGGTTCAGGGTAACCGGATTCTCAAAGTCAGTTCCTAAGTGGATTCGCGGGAACTGCCCCAGGTTGGGACTAGAAATCACATCCTTATGCCAGCTGTCAAATTCATTCTTTAGCTCCAATAGCTTTTGATCTTGCACCCCGTTCAAGCTGTTCATCTCGTAAGGATCATCAGCGATATTAAACAGTTCAAACTCATCTGGACCAGCTTGTGCCGATGCATGCCCCACAAGCTTATAGTCGCCCTTACGAACGGCGATATTGCGATAAGGTTGAGGGTATCCTCGGGACCAATAACTGAACATTGGTCGATCCAACCAATCGGCGCCATCCCCGGTTATGACAGGCATAATATCCTTGCCATCCAGCTTTACACCCTGAGGAAAATCCAACCCGCACAAACCGAGGATCGTAGGAAATATATCGATGTGCCCAAATACTCCCCCAACATCCTGGTTTTGAGGCAGTCGGCTGGGAAACGTCATGAAGCAAGGCACTCTGATGCCTCCTTCGTACACGGAGCCTTTCAGACCCCTCAGCCCGGAGTTATATCTCCTTTGCTGCGGGCCATTGTCAGTAATGAAAATTACCAAGGTGTTTTCCCTAAGTCTCAAGTCGTTTATTTGTCCAAACAAGCGCCTCAGGTTGTCATCGATATTGGAAACCATGCCATAGACCCGTCGAGCATCATCAATGTCCTTTTCGGTCATTTCGTCGGATCTACCTTCACTTAGCTTCTCAATATTGTCCACCCGGGCATCTGCATACTCATCATGATAATCCTGAGGTAATTGAAGTGGAGTATGGGGAGCGTTGTAGGACAGGTACAAAAAGAAAGGATTGTCTTGATTGTCAGCTATGAATTTTATGGCTCCCTGGGTGAATATGTCAGAGCAATAACCCTTCTTTTTCACCTCCACTCCGTCTTCCCAAAGAGTGGGGTTGAAGTAGGCGCTATCGAATTTGAAGTAATTTGCTACGTCTCCTACTTGTCCCATGCCTCCTGACGGATGTACCAATGAATGAGTAAACCCCTGGTCCTGAGGGCGATGAGGGTAAGTGTCACCGAGATGCCATTTACCGAACATTCCGGTAACATAGCCAGAGCCCTCGAGCGCCTCAGCCAGAGTGATTTCATTGGAAGCCATTATGGCTCCTCCGTTGTAGGTATCATAGACACCGGTTCGTAAGGAATAGCGTCCCGTCATGAGGCTTGACCGGGTGGGAGCGCAGACCGGGGAGACGTAGAAACTGGTCAGTCGAGTACTTATTCGGGCTAGCGAATCCAAAGTGGGAGTTCTTACGAAAGGATTTCCGTGAAGGCCCAGATCGCCATAACCCTGGTCATCGGTAATTACCAATATGACATTGGGCATTGGGGTCGGCGGGCCTATTTTAGAAGGCTCAGATTGAGGCCGGCAAGAGTTGATGATCACGGGGAACAGAAGTGTCCACCAGAGGGCTGTAAAATTCTTTAGGTTCATTTATCAACAAGTTTGAATTTACTGATCACGCATCCAATACAATTTCTTTTCTTTGCCTCTTGAATCAAATATACGACATCAGCAATTTCCCTGCTACGCGGCGAATGCGAACCAATTGATAGCCGGGAAAATACAGCACTTTATGCACCACAAAATCGTAATATTGGCTGGAGGATTTTCTTCGCGTATGAAGAAATCGGAAGGCTTGAACACTTTGAGCCAAGAGGATATCGACCAGGCAAAGACAAGGAGCAAGGGGCTTCTAGGAGTCGGTGATCACGGGAGACCATTCCTGGATTACCTTCTGTACAATGTGAAGCTGGCTGGATATCAAACCGTTTACATTGTCATTGGTCCCGACGATGAGCTTTTCCAGGTGTTCTACGGCGATTTGGCCAGGGTCGCTGACATGTTTCGGGGTATAGATATTAAATTTGCCCTGCAGCATTTGCCCGAAGGAAGAGAAAAACCGGCCGGGACTGCCGACGCACTCCTGCAAACCCTTCAGCAGTATCCGGACCTATCAACCGAGCCCTTCTCGGTATGCAATAGTGACAACCTCTACTCCGTAGAAGCTCTAGTCGCTCTTAGCAACACGTCCAGCAAAAATGCCATCATCAGCTACAACCGGGATGACCTGCAATTTCCTGCGGATCGAATCGCCAAGTTTGCCGTCATGAGGGTCGATTCAAGGGGATTTTTGGTTGATATCGCCGAAAAGCCATCCCCGGAAACAATTGAGGAGTACAAGGATCACCGAGGAAGAGTGGGGGTGAACATGAACGCTTTTAAATTTGACGGAGGACTGTTCTATGGTTATCTGGAGAATTGTCCTTTGGATCCCATTCGAAACGAGAAAGAGCTCCCGACAGCGCTGCTCAACATGATCAAAGAACATCCCCAGTCGGTCTTGGCCATCCCATTTGCAGAGCATGTTCCGGACTTATCATCCCCGGAAGACATCGCCACGGTTCGAGCTTATTTAAAAGAAAACTACCAAAACTTCAGACCTGACTTTTCCTCCCGTAAATCACTATAAATTCCTCCTTTTCTTGCTTAGATTGCTCTATTAATTTGGTCCTTTTGATGGCCAAGCACTTTATTGGGGATCAAGGTCAAAGTAAAATCATTGCGATCAGTTTTGTATCTGAACGGCCAATACCTGGAGGTGGCCTTTACCTTCACAGCGGGTTTTCAGTCCGGAGTTTCGAGGATGGACTGGGACCATAGCGAAAGCCACTTTGTGAGTGAAACCGATCGACGCTGGAGGATTTCAAAACGCAGATGAGCAGCAAATTAGGTCGCAGGGACTTTTGCCGGTCATTGGCCCTAGCCTCGATGGCTGCTACGACCGGAATACCGGCCGCCAATGCTCGGAGCTGTGATTCCCGCGGCAAGATCCTCACGGTAAAAGGGGTCATCGAACCACAGGATTTGGGAATCACCCTACCTCATGAACACATCATTGTAGATTTCATTGGTGCTGACGAAACTGGTCCCGACCGATATAATCCCGAAGAGGTCAAACAGGTAATGATTCCGTATCTGGAGTCCATCGCAGAACAAGGCGTCACGGGTTTCATCGATTGTACCCCAAATTACCTGGCCCGGGACCCGTTCATTCTGAGGGATCTATCTGACAAAACCGGTCTGCATATCCTGACCAACACAGGCTTGTATAAGGAACCTTTTCTTCCTAGTTACGCTTTCTCGAATTCTGCGGATGAGCTGGCGGAGATCTGGACCGACGAAATTCTTCATGGAATCGGAGATACCGGAGTGCGAGCCGGATTCATAAAAATTGCCGTCTTCCCAGAACCCCTGAAACCATTGCAGCAGAAAATTGTTCAAGCCGCAGCTAAGACCAACAAACAAACTGGGGCAAGCATTGCATGTCATACGGCGCATGGACCAGCTGCATTGGAGATATTGGATATTCTCAGCGCGGAGGAAATTGCTTCCGATGCCTATATTTTTGTCCATGCGGGCAACGAGCAAGACTCAACCTTTCATTTGCAGGTGGCCAGAAAAGGTGCTTGGGTTGAATTTGACGACATAGGTGCCAAGCCGATTGAGCACCATATTGGCTTGGTCCGAAACATCTTAGATCAAGGCTTGGAGGATCATTTGCTTTTATCCCAAGACCGTGGTTGGTACACCGTTGGTGAGCCTGGAGGAGGTGAAATTAAACCGTTTAGTTTCTTCTTTGAAGAATTTGTACCGGCAATGATGGATGCCGGAATCAACGGCAACATCATCGACAAAATCACCCGCCTTAACCCGGCCCTGGCTTTTCAACTGGACTTATGAATTCCTCAAAGCTACGGAATCAGAACATTATGATCTCGTTCAAAAAGATACTGTCGGCCTGGCCTCTGACCTGAAACGTAAGTTCCACAGGTTGCACTTCCCAGTTAAGTTTTATGAGACCAAAGTTCTTATGAATCACTAAATCACCAACTCTCATGGGGTTGGGTAAATCTACTTTTTCATCCCAGGTATGGGTCAAGCCGCTAGAAGTAAAATCGTAGAGCGGAAAATCCAGCCCATCCACATCTTTCCTGATTAATTCCGCTACATGGATATCTCCGCTGATGAACATTATTGGGCCCGGCTTAATCTCCACTATTAAATCCAGTAGTCTTTGTCTCGCGCTTGGAAACTGCCCCCATCGCTCTCCGCCTGCGCTTTCATTCAATACGCGGATGCTAGAGCCAATAATTGTGAGTTGTGCTTCACTCGTCCGTAATTCGTCTCCAAACCAATCCCATTGCGCTTCACCTAATATATCTCCTGTACCATTGTCAGTATCAACAGGATCCCGGAAATAGCGTGTATCCAATAAGATGATCTTAATTCGTTGCCCCGGTTGCCATAGAGATAAGATTGGTATGCTCCTGCCCTTTTGCGGGCGGGATCGTCGAATTCTACATCCAGGAAATCGAACAGTAAGTCACGGCTTTCTCTCTTTTTGGGATATTCCTTACCTCCATCGTTCACTCCGTAGTCATGATCATCCCAGACGCCAATGATTCTAAACCGCCTTCTCATTTCCAGGTAATCGGGATTAGATTTCTGTTCGAAATACTTGCTCTCCAAGGCCCGCATGTTTTCAGTGTCGCCATAAACGTTGTCACCCAACCATATCCAGAGATCTGGAGCATTTTCCATTACAACCGGCCAGAGCCTTTGAACGGAATCCTGATGAGAACAGGATCCAAAAGCGATGCTTTCAAGCTGAGTGGGGTCGGATAATTGCGGAGGATCAAAATCGGTTAATTTGCTGAAATCCTCCTCCGAGCATCCCTGCAGGATAAGGGCCAGCGATACACCAACCAGAATGACCGTTTTGGATTTCACGGGTAAGTTAATTGAAAGAAGGAACGCCACTCTATTAATAACCAGAGGTAATTTTTATCTTTAGATTCAACCAAAATAATGTCTAATCCATAATATTAACAAATCTGGGTGTATCTGAGTTGCACAGTAGGCCGACAAGACGCCACGAGAAGTATCTGGATTCCTGGTCTTGAACTAAATCAAAATGCATAGAGCATACTTGCAACAACTCGATCCTGCCAGCTGATGAACCCCACGGCCCAATTAACACCGATTGTTATGAAACTTGGGGTGCTTGTATTAACCACGGTAAGTTTCGCCCAAAACCCAGTGGCCCTGGATCCAGGAGGAGAGGCCTGGGTTGATTCGGTTTTTGATAGCCTGGATACTGATGGAAAGATTGGTCAGCTGTTCATGGCACCTTGCTGGTCGAACCGAGGCGAAAGTCACCATAATGAAGTCAATCGACTTATCAAAGAGTACAGAATTGGCGGGATTCTATTCTTTCAGGGGGGGCCCCTCCGACAGGCACGCCAAACGAATTCATACCAGTCCAAGGCGCAGATTCCGCTCCTGGTAGCCATGGATGGGGAATGGGGCTTAGGAATGCGACTGGATAGCACGGTGAATTTTCCCTACCAGATGACGTTGGGTGCTATTGAGGATGATAGCTTGATTTATAAGATGGGGGTGCAGATAGCCCTTAATTTCAGAAGGTTGGGAGTACACATGAATTTCGCCCCGGTGGCGGACGTGAACAACAATCCATCGAACCCCGTGATTAACTATCGATCTTTTGGAGAAGACAAGCAAAAAGTAGCTGATAAGTCTTGGGCCTACGCCGCGGGGTTGCAAGCAAACCGGGTATTGGCGGTTGCCAAGCACTTTCCGGGTCATGGAGACACTAATGTGGACTCTCATGACGATCTTCCGGTGGTCCGTCATACTCACGATAGATTGCAGGAGATTGAGCTGTATCCCTTTCAGCAATTGATCGATAGAGGTGTAGGAGGCATAATGGTAGCCCACATGAGTATTCCGGCTCTTGAGCCAACCGTGAATCTGCCCTCCACTTTGTCACGCCCGATAGTTTCGCAATTACTTAAGGAGACCATGCACTTCGAAGGATTGGTAGTCACCGATGCTATGAATATGAAGGGAGTGACCAAATACCATCCCACCGGAGAAGCCGAACTAAAGGCGTTAATGGCCGGGAACGATGTAGTAGAGTACTCTGAAAACATTCCGGTTGCCATTGAAGCAGTCAAGAAGGCTCTTAGAAATGGTTCACTGACCCAGGTGGAACTGGACGAGAAATGCCGCAAGATCCTGACCGTTAAATACTGGGCCGGTTTAGGAGAATATCAACCTATACAGATTTCCGGACTTTACCAGGATTTAAATAATCCCCAAATCAACCTGACAAACCGGAATCTGGTTGAAGCATCGGTCACCGTGCTTCGCAATCAGGACGACCTGATCCCCATCCAAGATCTGGAATTTCAACGAATTGCAACTCTCTCAATTCAGAAAGTAAAGGGAAAGAGTGCCTTCCAGGGGATGTTGGAAAACTATGCCTCCATGGATCACTTCAACCTCGTGTTTGACGCCACTTCGGGAATTAAAGAAGTTAGGGAAAAGCTCACGGATTACAGCCTGGTAATTGTGGGCCTTGACCAGGTTCGCAAGCGACCTTCCAACAATAAGGCCTATTCGGCACAGGTAGTTGGGTTGGTGAATGAGTTGGCTGCTGATTTTCCGGCCATCATCTGTGTCATGAGGAACGCGTATACCCTGTCTCAATTCAAAAGCATCCACCAGGCTAAAGGCCTGGTTTTGTCCTACGAGGGGTCGGATAATTCTGAAGACCTCGCGGCCCAACTGCTGTTCGGTGGCATTGGGGCCAAAGGCAGACTTCCGGTATCGGTCAATGAGCACTTTCGCGCTGGAGACGGGCTGGACAGTCGAGGAGGTATTAGATTTAAGTACACTCTACCTGAAGACGTCGGGATGTCATCATCCTATTTGAGGGCCGGCATTGACTCGTTAGTTAACCAGGCAATGGAGGTTAAGGCTACTCCGGGAGCCCAGGTTTTGGTAGCAAAGGACGGCAAAGTAGTCTTTTGGGAATCCTATGGGTATCAAAGCTATTTCGATACCATACCCGTTCGGCCGGACGATTTATATGACTTAGCATCCATCACCAAAGTCACTGCGTCTCTACCGTTGCTTATGGAATTGGTCGACCAACGACTTCTGGATCTGGACGGAACGCTGGGTGAATATGTAGGTTATTTGAAGGGCTCTGATAAAGCCGATTTGACCATTAGAGAGATACTGGCTCATCAGGCCGGACTGAAACCGTGGATACCTTATTGGAAAACCACGTTGAAAAGAAAGGGTGGTTATAAGGGTAAAACTTTTCAAAAGAACTACTCTGAGGATTTTCCTATCAAGATCACTGACAGTTTATTCTTGCATAAGGATTACAAAAAGAAAATTTACAGAGCCATAAAGAAATCACCGCTGGAGCAGGAACCAAGGTATCTCTATTCAGGGCTTTCTTTTTATTTGTGGCCTGAAATGATCCAGGATATGACCGGCGAACAATTCGAACTCCGTCTCTTTAAGGACATCTTCTTGCCTCTGGGAGCCACGCGGCTAACCTTCAATCCGTCTCAGAATTTCCCACTGAACAAAATCGTACCTACCGAGTTTGACCTTCAATTCAGGCGGGTTATGATACACGGGAAGGTGCATGATGAGGGAGCCGCTTTGATGGATGGCATTTCATCAAATGCCGGTCTTTTTGGCAATGCCAACGACCTTGCCAAATTATTCCAAATGTACGTGAACCTGGGTGAGTACGGAGGAAGAAGATATATTCAAGAATCGACCCTCCGGGAATTTACTCGGATTCAATTTCCAGAGAATCAAAACCGTCGCGGTTTAGGGTTTGATAAGCCTCAGCTTGAGTTTAGCGTTGATGGAAACGCCTCAAAATTTGCCAGCCCGGCCAGTTTTGGCCACACTGGATTCACCGGCACCAGGGCCTGGGCTGATCCTGAATACAACTTGGTCTATGTATTCTTGTCCAACCGGGTACACCCCTTTGGCACCAACACGCGTCTCTACCGACTCAACACGCGGACCGAGATTGAACGAGTGATTTACGAATCGTTTGAGGGCCAGTTGAAACATTGATGGATCCGGTCTCTCATTCAACTTTTGATCCATTCTAAAAATGAACAGCTCCCAAGTCATTTTTTGTTTGATGCTTATTTCGTTCTTAGTCCGTTGCGATCGGCCACAGGGCGACGAGTCCTATCGTAATTGGAGCGTCTACCTTGGAGACAAGTCCAGTTCCCAATTCTCCAGCCTAAACCAGATAAACGTTGAAAATGTCGAGAAGCTGCAGGTGGCCTGGATCTATAGATCTGGTGATGCCGATCCCAACAATCGTTCTCAAATCCAGTGTAATCCTATAATTGTGGATGGACTACTTTATGGCAGCTCCGCATCCTTAAGATTCTTTGCTTTGGACGCCTCCAACGGGGAGGTGATTTGGGGCTTTGATCCGTTTTCCGGAGGATATAAGATGTTTTGAACCGGTGTCAACCGCGGTCTTGTCTATTGGTCCGAGGGAGAGGACCGCAGGATCTTGTGCTCAGCGGGGTCAAACCTCTATGCCTTGGATGCATTAACAGGCCAATCCATAGTCAGCTTTGGCTCCAAGGGTTCGGTTGATTTACACAAAGGTCTTGGAGAGCAAGCCAAAGGACTGTTCGTGACCGCCAACAGTCCAGGAATTATTTGGCGGGATCTGCTAATCCTGGGGACCCGAGTCTCCGAATCAACGCCTGCGGCCCCCGGATCTATTCGCGCCTTCGATGTGAGAACGGGCGAAATAAGGTGGATCTTCAAGACAATTCCCGATCCTGGAGAAATTGGCTACGATACCTGGCCAAAAGGTGCCTACCAACGAACTGGAGGGGCCAACGGCTGGTGTGGATTCAGCCTGGACGAAGAGACTGGAACGGTTTACATACCTACTGGCTCTGCCTCCTTCGATTTTTGGGGTGGAGACCGGCATGGGGAAAACCTGTTCGCCAATTGCATACTGGCCCTGGACGCTTCAACCGGTAAAAGAAAATGGCACTATCAGACCATCCATCATGATCTATGGGACCGCGATCTGCCAGCTCCAGCCAATTTATTGACAGTTGAGCACAACGGACAAATGGTAAAAGCCCTCGCCCAAATCACCAAGTCGGGCTTCGTTTTTTTATTTAACCGGGAGACTGGTGAAACTTTGTATCCGATAGATGAGGTGGCAGTACCAAAGTCCGATTTGACAGGGGAAAAAGCCCACGCTACTCAGCCGGTTCCCCAGATACCTCCACCCTTCGTGAGACAGGTATTCACAGAAGACCTTCTCACCGACATTTCACCAGAATCTAATGCCTACACACGGGAAATTCTCAAGAACTTAAGATCTGGTGAGAGGTTTATTCCACCCAGTGTTGAGGGTACTGTCATCTTCCCTGGTTTTGACGGTGGAGGTGAGTGGGGTGGGGCGGCTCACGATCCAAACCGAGGGATCTTGTACTTGAATGCCAACGAGATGCCCTGGATACTTACAATGGTTGAACTTGTTCCTGATCAAGGGGACACCACTCTTAAGGGTCGAAATATTTACGCCCGGGTTTGTGCCAGTTGTCATGGGATCGATCGTCGGGGAGGGGCATTCATGGGCAACGTTCCAGCCCTGGTCAACGTGACCGACCGGCTTACTTCCCAGGAGATCAGGGAGAGGATCACCACCGGCAAAGGGGTGATGCCGTCATTCCATTTTCTGAAAAACGACGAAATCGAAGCCCTGCTCCGATTTTTAAATGAGCCTCCGTTTGAAGCTAGCAATCCTAGGGAAGCTCCTTTACCCGCAGAAAGCAGTGACTCCTACTATGCCCATACAGGTTACAATAAGTTCAAGGATCAGGAAGGCTATCCAGCGGTAAAACCACCATGGGGCACTTTGAACGCCATTGATCTCAATCTTGGCGAAATCCTGTGGGAGCACCAATTGCCGGCAGCAGGATATGCCACCCCCGCCACGTATATGGTGAATGGGAAACAATATGTGATTATTGCTGCCGGCGGCGGCAAGTTGGATACTAAATCGGGAGATGCTTACGTGGCATTTGCTTTGCCGTAATAGAGTTGGACAGGGAACAGAGGAAGGCAGACGGCCAATTCCAGATTGGAGTCATCAAAACAACTTCATCAGGGCTACCATAACACCAACCTGCAGGATCAACAACCCGGCCATTTTCCAAGCCATGCTGCCCATCTTTTCAAGCATTTTTGCTTCCAGTCGAAGCAAATCCTCCTTAGTGGCCAACGATTTTAAAGCTTTTCGAATTTCCTTCTTGAATGAACCGATTTCTCTCCGGAAAGAGCCAATTTCTTCTTGAAGGGCGCTTATTCGGCCCTCTGTGCCTCGGATATCCTATTGCATACGGGGGAGAAATGTTACCTACAGAATGACAAAAGGTCAACATATAGAATGCAGTATCCAAAAAACAACAGCCGATAACTCTCAGCCCAGCCAAAAAACGAATCAACAAATAAACCTTTGAAGGCATTGATCGAAAGATGCAAGAATTCCGACCTCAGATTCCAACCAAACTCTCAAACCTCCCAACCCCAAACCAACGACCAAAAGCCAATTCCCAACGGCTGCTAGCTCTCTTCAATTGGCGCATAGACTCTTACCCAATCCACCTCCATGCGTTGAGGCCAAATGGAATCATCAACTCCCTCCGCTCCGCCCCAGGTTCCCCCCACAGCGACATTCAGGATCAGGTAAAAGTCCTTGAAAAACGGCCACTCGTCGGGATTACTATTTTGGCTGGATACTGTGTGGTACGTCTGGCCATCTACGAACCATTCCAATTTGTCGTTGGTCCATTCAATCGAATAGACGTGGAATTCCGTTGTAGCATCAACAAGGCGAATGGTATCCACTTTTTGAGTTCCCAACCGGTGATTAAACGCCTGGGTATGGATGGTACCATGGATCAGGCCTTCTTTATGTCCCACGTGCTCCATGATGTCTATCTCACCATCTTGAGGCCACACCAACCTCTCGAGGGTCGGAAGCATCCAGATAGCCGACCAGGTTCCTCTGCCCGCCGGAAGTTTGGCCCTAATGTCAAACCGGCCGTAGGACCAATCACCTTTTCCATGAGTCTTGAGGCGGGCTGAGGTATACTCCTTTCCCGAGTTTGGCTCCTTGCGGGCTTCAATGATCAGCCTGCTGTCCTCCACTCTGGCGTTTTCGAGCCGCTCTTTGGTATAGAACTCCAACTCCTGGTTGCCCCAGCCATCGCCGCCTTCATCATAGTTCCATTTGTTTTCAATGGGCAAACCGGAATAGTTGAACTCATCCGACCAGACCAGCTCTCTGGGATGACCCTCATACAAGAAGGCAGGAACCCCTTTTACCCCAGGATCAACGGCAAAGACTCCACCGCTTTTGGGATATCGGTCTAACTGGGCTTCGTCAAGTCCTTCCCGGGCCGTAGTGATATATAAAGTGGCCAGATCAGGGCCGCCAAAGGCGCAGGAAGTTACGTTAAGAGCATCCACTTCGATCTTCTGAAGCAATTGCCCTGTTTTGGGGTCCCACCTTCCTACCATGCCACCTCCCCACAGCGCGATCCAGATCATACCCTCCTCATCGATAGTGCTACCATCTGGATAGCCCATTTCCTCTGGAACCCTTATCACTTCTCTCGAATTAGAAATGGTGCCGCTCGCCACTTGATAGTCAAAAGCTTCAACCATGCCCGTGGGAGTATCTATGTAATACATGGTCTTGTGGTCCAGCGACCAGCAAATGCCATTTGAGATGGTGACCTGGCCTTTCATACGACGAACCGCTCCATCAAGATCCAACTGGTATAACCCCCCGGCACCCTTCTTATTCTCCATGGTCATAGTTCCCGCCCATAACCGACCGGCAGGGTCACATTTTCCGTCGTTGAATCGATTACCTCGAATGCCCTGCTCGGGCGCCGCAAGCAAAGTCTTCTTTGCGGTTCTAAGATTCAGGTGATAAATGCCGCTTTCCAATGCCACTAGCGCATTACCTTGACTATCGGGAACCACCGTCCCGACCCTTTCAACGACAGAAACGGTTTGATTATCGCCAGTAGCCGGATCAAAGATGTGGACCAGGCCGTTTTCGATGTCAATCCAGTAAAAGCGATTCTCGTCGGGATGCCAGATCGCCCCTTCTCCTAAACGGGCCTTTTGGTCTAGAATCAAGTCAGCAGTCATGTTTCGATTTGATTGGCAGGACAACGTTGTCCAGACGGCAAATATGAGCCATAATTTCTTCCATGGAGTCAGATTCATAACTGGTACTGAGGTATAAATAACGGGCCAATTGGTTATTTTGCTTGACAATTTAAGTAATACTGGCTCAATGAACTAACCCTGCCAATGTCTCCAAAACTCAAGATTGAAAAATCCCCTTTAAATTCCCTGACTTGATGGACCCCCTGCGGCAAATTGTCAATCAGTTTGAGGTCCCTCCAGGGAAAATAGATATCGAACCTTTAGGCACCGGCAATATCAATCAGAGTTTCGTTGTTGAAGTAACTGGAGAAGACGCCTCGAAACGCTTCGTGCTCCAAGAAATCAACAAATTGGTGTTCAAAGAGCCCATGATCGCAATGGAAAATCTGGAGAAGGTCTATGACTGCTTTGGCCGGCAAAGGCCCTTTAGATTAGGCCTCTAGGATTATTCCAAGAATCAAGGTTTATTTTTATGAGGTGACCAAGGCGGTCATGAGTTAACACTGGCAGAGGCGAATTATGCAAAGGCCTAGGTTTGCGACCTATCTCGCGATTCAATCCTCTGCCAGCTTTTTTGAACAAGCATCAAATAGAAATTTGGGACTAGACCCATTAGTAAGGTTTTGATCGTGTTCAAAAATGTTAACCCACTTGATAAGTCTTAATGGTAAAGTTATGAATTTCAATTATTTCGTGGGCATTGATGTTTCAAAGTCAACCCTTGATTTTACGGTAGTACAAAATAGTCACAGGTTGTTTCACCTAAGAACTGCTAATAGTCTGAAAGGGATTAAGAGTTTTATCAAGAGACTTATGCAGCTGCCTGGCTACCAGCCTGACCAGGTTTTGTTTTGCCTGGAATTCACTGGGATCTATAACAATCATCTGCTCAATTACTTTGAAAAACAGCAGCTCAATGTGTGGCTGGAATCGGCCCGGCAGATCAAACAATCCCTGGGTGTTTTGAGAGGAAAGAACGATCAGGTGGATTCCTATCGAATCGCTCAATATGCCTGTCGAAACCAGGACAAAGCCCAGTTATGGAAGCCTTCTCGAAAGAAAATCCGCAATTTAAAGTTCATGCTATCACTCAGAGAACGACTGCTCAAGACTAAACTGCAGTTGGCAACTCCTTTAAAGGAGGCCTGTGGTTTTGTGGATGATGATGTGATGCAACTTCAGAAAACTACCCTCAAACCGGTACTAGCTAACATGGAGAAAAAGCTCAAGGCTTTGGATCTGAAAATTTATGATTTCATTCGATCCGATCAATCTTTAAATGAGCTCTTTGAGCAAGTGACTTCAGTGGATAACATTGGATCTACTATTGCAGCCCATTTCATTGCAACTACCAATGAGTTCAAAGACTTTACTGAGGCCAAGAAGTTTGCCTGTTACTCAGGGGTAGTGCCCTTCGAGTACCGATCCGGCACCAGCTACCGGGGCCGGAGTCGAGTTTCGCATCTGGCCAATAAGAAGATGAAAAAGCTCCTGCATCTGGCAGCCATGTCAGCGGTTACTCATCCGGGGGAATTAAGGGATTATTATGAACGGAAAGTGGAATCAGGGAAAAACAAAATGTCGGTGTTGAATGCGATCCGGAACAAACTTATTCATAGAGTTTTTGCTGTAGTCCGAGAAACCAGAAAATATGAAAAAACATATACCCTGACTCTTGCTTGATCCATAGAAATCGAGGGGCATTGAACTCCCTAGCCTATTCCGAACCAGAGATGCCAATTCCTATTACATTGATCGAAATCAGGATGTCTGGCGACTATTTGGGTTCGTAGAGGACAGCCATCCGCCCGACCGAGACCACCTTCTGGAGCAAAGTGCCATCGCCTCAAGAGCCTACGGTAGTTTCTTTGCAGTCTTAAGCTCCCTAGAACCTGCAGCGATAAAAGAAACAATCCCGGATTTTCACAATACTAGAAAACGATATCAAGAGTTTCTCTCGATTTTTTCTCTCGACCCGGCTGGTCGGGTCAAACATCTTCAATCAGAATCAGGATACCTACAATCTCAGGAGCATATACTGGAACCGTTAGGCGACTTGATTGATCGACGCCAAATCCCAATTAGGGTCACTCACAACGATCCCAAGATGGACAACTTATTGATTCATCCTCAAACTCAAGTCAGCACCATGATTGACCTGGATACGGTCATGCCTGGGTATATAATATACGACTTTGGTGATATGGTGAGGTCCTTTTGCACCACAGCAAGGAATGAAAGCGACCTGGACCGGGTTGAATTGAGACTCGATGTTTTTGAGGCGGTGACCTCGGGATTCTTGAGTTCCTTGAAAGGAGTCTTAACCGAAAAGGAGCGAAACACCTTGGTCTTTGGCTGTATTGTGATCGTTTATGAGCAAGCACTTCGCTTTTTGAGTGATTACCTTGCCGGTGACCCTTATTACAAGACCAGCTACCCGGAGCATAACCTGCACCGATATCTAAACCAACGTCAGCTTTTAGAGTCAATCATTCATCTGCAGGACGAGATGCAGGCCGTAGTTAACCGGTTGATTCTGGATCACCAGGCATAAGAAAATCAGTTCCAACTGGTGCCAAAGTCTTACACAAAACCATTGTGGAGCGGATATACCCAGGTGGAATAAACTCTTGCCTTTGGAGCAATTCATATCAAATCGCCAGCAAAGCCAAAGTCAGTCAACGCTTCGAGTCAATAAATACCCAGCGCCCAGCAAAACTGAATAATCGGGATTGCTGGCGGTACGTACTTCCACATTCCCCCAGGGGGTCCAGGATCTTCTGCTAACCGCTTCCTGGACATAAGGAACAATTACGTCATGACTTTTCAGCACCCCTCCGCCCATGATCACGATTTCAGGGTCGTATGCATGCACCAGGTTAATAACTGCTACAGACCAAATCTCCAGGCATTGGTTTCTAATGGCCAGGCTAAGGTCATCCCTTGAAGCTAATTCGAAAACAGTTTTGAAGTCCAAGACCGGCTGATTGGCCAGCAAGCTGCCCATATATCGATCGTCCGCTTTGATGATATCCGGCAATCTCCAAGTTGAGGCCTCGGCTTCCACACATCCCCGGTTCCCGCAGTTGCAGGTGTGGCCCATCCAATTCACCGAGAAATGGCCACCCATGGATCCTGCCTGGTAATGCGCTCCGTGGAGCAGCTTTCCCTGCATTAGCGCTGCAGTCCCCATTCCGGTTCCAAGCGTGATCATAACCACGTTGTCGCTGCCTTTGGCCGAGCCAAATTTCCATTCTCCAACAAGCGCCGAACGGGCGTCGCTTTCCAGGAAAACCGGTAGGCCAAAAGTTTTGGATGCCCAACCCTTAAAGTTGAATCCCACTGCGTCCCGGTATTTTTTGTTTGTGGAAAGCACTCGCGCTTCCTGAGAGTCGACGATGCCCGGAAAAGCTATTCCCAAGCCTACCACTGGTTCCTCGGATTTGGCAATCAGGTCCATTACGCTTTGAGTGATGTCCTCCAGCTTGGGCATTAATCCCATTTCGGAGTTAGATGGGAAGTTTTCGTTGTGTAAGATTGATCCTTTTCGGTACAGCCCGAATTTGATGTAGGTCCCACCCAAGTCAATTGCTATTGCCGTCATATGATTAAGGTTACTATTCTGTTTTAAAGAAAATATACTATCCGGAAAATCAAATGCGATGTGTTACCATTTAGATTGTAAATCTGCCATTTGAGCTGTAATCCGGATCGGTAATTTTTTTGTAATTTATGCACAACAAGTTAACGGCACTATGTTCAACTTAGCCACAATACTTCAAGACAGCACCCAACGATATCCGGGCAAAGAAGCCTTCGTTTTTGGGGAAAACCGTTTATCCTATGCTCAGATCGACGCAGCAGCAAACCAAGTTGCCAATGGCCTGATAGAATTGGGAATTGAGCCTGGAGACAAAGTGGGATTAAGCTGCCCAAATCTCCCCTATTTTCCTATAATCTATTTTGGTATCCTAAAGGCCGGAGCGGTAATAGTACCTCTGAATGTATTGTTGAAACATAATGAGATCGCCTATCATCTAACTGACTCACAAGCCATGGCCTATTTTTGTTTCCAAGGAAGCCCGGAATTACCTATGGGCCAGGAAGGCTACATTGGCTTTCAAGATGCTCCAGGGTGTAACGATCTGTTTATTATTACCGAGGATCCAAAAGCCGCTTCTCCAATTGAGGGATTCAGGACTTTGGGAGGCCTTATGGCAGACCAGTCACCCGTGTTCGACATGGTTAAAACTGAGGAGAACGATACGGCTTTGATCGTATACACTTCGGGGACTACAGGCAAGCCCAAGGGTGCGGAATTAACTCATTCTAACATCTTCCTAAATAGTTTAGTTAGTCGCGATCTCCTGGACCTGGAAAAGCAGGACGTCCTGCTCATTGTACTGCCTATGTTCCACATTTTCGGCCAGGTGGTGCTGATGACCAGCGGGGTTTATCGTGCCGTGAAGAGCGTGCTTTTGGCCCGTTTTAATCCTGAAACTGTATTCGAAACGTTGCAGAACGAAAAGGTTACGGTATTTGCTGGAGTGCCGACCATGTACTGGGGTCTTTTACACTGCCCTGATCCTGATAGATTTAACCTGGATGAAATTTCCAAAAATTTGAAAATCTGTATCTCGGGAGGAGCCTCTCTCCCGCAGCAGGTCCTGGAGGATTTCGAAACTAAATATAACGTGCCCATTCTTGAGGGGTATGGAATGTCAGAAGGCTCGCCGGTAGTTACCTTCAATCAAAGAGGATTCACGAAGCCAGGATCTGTTGGAAAACCGGTTTGGGGTGTCGAAGTGGATATTTTTGATGAAAAGGACAACCCCTTGCCAGCTGGTGAAAAAGGCCAGCTGGTGTATCGCGGACATAATGTAATGAAAGGGTATTACAGACGACCCGAGGTAAATGAAGAGGTATTACGCGGCGGATGGATGCATTCAGGAGATGTAGCCATTAAGGATGAGGAGGGATATTACTTTATCGTGGATCGGACCAAGGACATGATAATTCGAGGAGGGTTGAATGTTTATCCCCGGGAAATAGAAGAAGTAATGATGAAGCATCCGGCGATCTCGCTTGTAGCGGTTATCGGCCTTCCCGATGAGAAATATGGTGAAGAGATTAAAGCCTGCGTGGTTTTGAAGGAGGGCGAATCGGCCACGCCCGAAGAGATCAAGGATTGGACCCAGAATGAAATAGCTGCTTATAAGTATCCACGGGTGGTGGATATTCGTGAGAACCTGCCGATGACGGCGACCGGTAAAATATTGAAGAAGGAATTGAGGTCGGAGGTATCAGACCGATGAAGCCATTGCCGACATCTAATCCACGTGACGTATTTGCTTAGTTAACGTGAGTTCGACAATAAGGAATGATTAAAGAGCGAGAAAGAGTTGACCGGTGTCCTGGTAGTTCAATTTGATTGAGGGCTTTTTTTCGCAAAAGTTGTAAGCGATTAAAGCCGAGAAAAGGTTGGTAAGGAAATTAGTTGGGCTCCTGTGCCTGGAGTGTTCAATCTGGAAGATGTTTTTAAGTTGATCAATGATAGTCTCACAAATAGCCCTTTTACGGAGCATTATAGCATCCATGATGGGGGTTAAGGATGAGGACTTCATATTGCGTTTGAGTTTGGTTATCAGATGGACTCCGCGGAAGAACAGATTTTTAAAAAGTTCCTTACTGATGTAGCCTTTATCACCAAAGAGCTTTCCGAATAATTTCTTAATAAACCGTTCAATTTTAAGAGGCTTTCTGTCATCCACATTGCCCGGTGTGAGCATAAAATCGATGATTTCACCCGTATCAGCAGTGATAAGATGGAGCTTAAACCCGTAGAACCATCCGATGGAACAATGGCCTCTTTTAGCTAACCCTTCAAATACTTTATGGTTATGGATCCGTCTGTTATGACAGACCCTTAACGGAGTGCTGTCTATAAAACTTATACCTGTACACTGTCCAGTCCCTTGTGTTTTCAGATAAATAGCCATTGGCAGAAGACTTCCACTACAAAGTTCTACCATTCGGTTATAGCTTACCACATCAGGAAAGAAGGAGCGCAAGTGGCCACAAACGTATGTGTTGTAAAAGGTCTTGAAATTTCGATATCCTGAGATCTGGAACAAGACCTGTATAGTCATTACTTCGGATAAAGAAAGCTTACCAGGTTTGTTGCGCTTTTTACTTCCCAGCAATCTTTTTTCCAATTTTGGGACAAAATCCAGACAAAAATCGTCAATGGAACAAAAAATTTCAGTAATTTTAGTAGCAGTTAACATAGGTAGAAATATTAGTTATTTTGTTGATTGTCAATGACTTAATATACTAATTTTCTGCCTTTTTTCTATCAATAAACTACTCTATTTTATATCGAACTCACGTTAAGTACATCTATCCTAAATATATCCCTAGGTTCTGGTCATTTACTAAACGTTTTTTCAGCGGACCGTAGCCTGCTGTTTTAATACCAATCCAGGCTACGCCTATTCACATGGACTCATGTTTGTTTCCATTCTTTCAGAGCCTTTAGGCTCGACTTATTCATAAACATCGGATTTCAATCAGATGTATTCGGGCCAATTTTTGTCGGAGTGCCATCGTCACGATCCATATTTACCTACGTTTTTACTGATTCCGGATGCGATCCAATTCGGATTGTAGATCAGAAACTACGTCTGGAAAGTCCATATACAAATTGTTCTGTTCTCCGATGTCGGCTTGCAAATCATACAGCTGGCCCGCCGGCTCATCCCCTAGCGGCTGGTAGTCTTCGGGCTCACTGAAACCACCAGAACCGCGAGAGGGGATCAACTTCCAATTGCCTTTGCGTATAGCAAACTTCCCGGCCAGGGAATGATGAATTACCGGAGGTCGCTGAAATGGCTTATCAGTCTGGCCAAGCAGCAAGGGCAACAGGCTATAGCTGTCTTCGGCCGCGGCAGCAGGTAGAGACCGTTCTTGTAGTTCAGCGACTGTCGCCATAAAGTCGGTTAAGCAAGCGGTGACCTGGCTTTTGGAACCGGGTTCTATCTGACCGGGCCAACGAGCAATGAACGGTATGCTGTGGCCGCCCTCCCAGATGTCAGCCTTTTGCCCCCGGAAATTTCCATTCGCCCTATGTCCAAAATGCTCGATCTCGGCCGGGCTCCAGTGTGCTCCGTTGTCACTTGTGAAAATCACTATGGTGCTCTCATCCATTTTCAGGGCCCGCAGTTCCTCCATCAACCGGCCGACAACGGCGTCAACATGAGCTACAAAATCACCATATTCTCCAGCGCTGGTAGTGTTTAGGTAGGGCTCTGCGGGAAGCCATGGAGTGTGGGGCGCAGTAAGTGGAAAATACAGAAAGAAGGGCTGGTCAGATCTCGATCTTTGCCTTTGCCTGAGAAATATTATGCTCTGGGCCGCTAGATGGTTTAGCACCAGATCAAAGTTGAAACCGGAGGCCACGTCACCCGGTCTCCAAAAGGCGCCCCCTTTCGTGGCCCCGAGATTGTTACCCACCGTGGTGTCCATTGGCAACCCAAGGATTTCATGATCTTGTATGTAGCAATAGGGTTGAATATCCAAAGAAGAAGGGATGATGTAGGAATAATCGAAACCATGATCCGTGGGACCATTGGTAATGCCCTGGGAGTAATCCACATTCAACTCTCCCACTCCTTGCCAGAACGAGCCCTGGTAAAGGGGTTTGGTAGAATCCACTTTGACAAAGTCTAAACCCAGATGCCATTTTCCTATACATCCGGTATAATAACCGTTTTCTTGAAGTATCTCCGGCAAGGTAAGATTTTCAGGTTTGATCAGTGGAGGATCAAGACCATCCAACACCCCCGATTGGAGGCGCGTCCTCCAACTGTAACGGCCCGTAAGAATGCCATAGCGAGTCGGTGTGCAGACTGAAGATCCGGAATGCATATCGGTAAATCGCATGCCTTGCTGGGCCAACTCGTCGATATGGGGAGTTGGAATCCCTGAATTACTATTATAACAACGGAGATCGCCTTGGCCCAGGTCGTCGGCCAGAATATAAATGATATTGGGCTTGACACTCCTGGAATCAGCCCGTTTTTCGGCACAGGAAGTGACGCAGAGCATTGGAATAGCCGCCAATGATATATAAGTACACGCGATAGTTGGCCTGAACCCAAAGGAAAGACGGCCTATCTTTATTTTTCTAAATCTGCTCATAACATATGTTTCCCGGGATGATTTTAAAAACAGGCCAACATTAAAGAATTGAATAACTCGACGCAAGTATTTGGCAGCAGTTGGCTTAGATTGTTGACTCGGGACCACCTATTTCTTCAAACTAAGCCTCTCCCCCTGGGCCAGGATCTTTACAGGCTGGCCCATCTCCTTAGCTTCCTGCTTGAATTCCTTTGGATCAGCCGTGTTGAAGCTGAACATGTCGTAATGGCACGGGATGACCAGTTTGGCCTGAATGGCAATTCCAAGACGGGCTGCTTCAATACAGCTGAGATTACCAGCCACTTTTCGATTGGGATTGCGCCCATTAATCGGTAAAATGGCGACGTCCAGCCGCTTGGGTCTGATCTTTTCGACCATTCCTTCATACCATATGGTGTCTCCACTATGATAAATCGACCAGGGGCCCAGTTGGAAAATGTAACCCAGGTATTTGGATAATCCGGCCTCATCCCGTTCAATTTCTTCATGGGCCGCGGTGACGGCGGAGATGTCAATGCCCTTCAGACTAATGGTCTCATCATCGTTTAACCCAAAAAGGAAAGGTCCCTCCACCTCCAGACGATCGCAAACAAACTGTCGATTTGCCTCTGGAGCCAAAAGTGCTATTTGTGGATTGGCCGAAAGTATAGGAACAAGAGTAAGCTTATCCAAATGGTCGGAATGATTATGGCTGGAGGTGACCACATCGATAAAATCCAGAGCTCCGGGTGAAATCACCCTTTCGCTCATCCGAACATGAGGTTTATTGGTGTCTGCGTATTCGTCAGTAAGTGAGTCGGAAAGATAGGGATCGATCAGCAAGCAAGTGGATTCCCATAGTACCAAGAATCCGCTTTGGCCCAACCACCAGATATGCAAATGATCGGGCCTGGTTTTAGCTCTTGCCACATCCTTTAGAAATTCTTCATCCTTCCGGAATGCCCTGATCAATTCCATTACTAGAGCGCCTGCTGGATTTTCTTGGCTCCTAAAACCATACTGTTTAATTTCTTTTGGTTGCCCATCGTGCTGTCTGGCTAAAACCGCAATCTGGCGCCATCGAAGGCTCTTGGGGCTTAAAGTGCTCCTGGCAAAGCTTTATCCAGGCAAATTACTAACCCGAGCATCGGCAAACTAGGATTTTTTTGTCAGGGCAAACGAAGCTGCCCCTATAGCTCCCGCGTATTCGTTAAATTTCGCTCTTACTATCTCGATCTTGCTCCCGCCCGGCGCCCACTCGTAGACGTTCATAAATTCTTGCAAAGGTTTGAACAGTGCTTCTCGGGCATTGGCAATGCCACCTCCCAGGATTACCAGTTCAGGAGAGACTGCATTCGTTATCCCACTGATACTAGCAGCTAAATCCCGCACGGAGCACAACCAAAAATAGGTGCCCAAGGTGTCACCCGAGTTGTATGCCTGCACAAGGTCAAAAACCGAATTAAAGCGGCCGTAGGTTCTTTTCGAAACGGTCGAGTTGGCCACAGAATCCTCCAAGCTCCCGGGCAATTTATGAATATCCAGCGGTCCCTGGCTATTCACGGAAATATGACCCAAGTGGCCCGCCATTTGGTTTCGCCCCAGATATAGTTCGCCGTTGACATACAGTGCCCCTCCAACTCCAGTACCCAAAGTCAACATCACAACATTCTGAAATCCTTGGCCGACCCCAAAACCAACCTCACCCATCAAAGCCGCATGGGCATCGTTAATCACCCAAACACGTCGCTCTCCCAGGAAATCCTGCCAAACGAAATCTACCAAGCCTTCCAGCTTCACCGGCTGGTGGGCGATCGCCGTACTGTCTGAATTCGCTATTCCCGGGGCCGCCAGTCCAATAGCTGAAACTTCTTCCCGAGTCCTGGACTTCAGCCATGAGAGTATGGTTTTGACCTCATTCTTCCAGTCTCCCTCCCGGCCATCTTCCAACAGCGGAACCGGCCGATCGACTTGCTGGATTATGTCGCCATCCGCAGAGATTAGTACCCCCTTGATATTAGTGCCTCCAAGATCAATCCCAATGGCTAAACTGGGACTCATTTAGGAATTATTTGAGGGCGGGCCGTACTCCATGCGCCGGACTTACTGCCAATAATGACCAGGTTCTTATTCTTTAACATTTCCAAAAACATGTCCAATAAAGGGGAGAGGGGATAAATATAACATAAGCGTCGGATTTGTGGCAAGAGCCCTGAATTTTAATACGGCGCCTCGCAAAAAACCCAGTAAAATTTTTCCAAAATGAGATAAAATGTAACTCCCCGAAATCAAAGCGGCCCCAATTATTGTTTAGTCCCATTTCTGCCAGCCGTTTGGTACCCATCCGTTCTGATATCGTGGCGACAGCACCTAGCTTCAACTTAAAAAGCTAGAAATCATGAAAAAGTTAGTTGACCAGTACATTTTTCCGGTTCTGCTCCAGATCACGATGGTGACGGCACTTTGGTGTCTATTAATTGGATTTTCTGGTTGCGCGCCGGGGTTTTCGGAAATGCAGAGCGCGAAATTAGTTGGCAAGGGGAATATTGAGGCAACCCCCAGCTTTTCTACTGTATCCTTCCTTGAGGATGGGGAATCAGATCAAATGCAAAAACATGTAGGGGTGCAGGCAGCTTATGGGGTTGCTGAGGGTTTTGATTTAAGATCCCGGATTGAATATATATGGAATGATGACATCAACGCTACGGTAATTGGCGTTGGTCCCAAATTCAGTATTTGGAAAGATCACATTGCAGGTTATGTCCCACTTGGTTTTGCCTTTGGCGAAGACATCGAGACATCTGAAACCTGGCAGCTTCATCCTACGATGCTGTTCACTGTGCCGTACACAAGAATGTCGAATTCAACCCGTCAGTTAAGTACCTCATTAACCGTGCCGGGGATAGCGACAATTTAGCCGCCTTAAATCTCGGATTGGGCATAAGCAATGATCTTCAGAAATACGTCATCAGACCCGAATACGGTTTCCTTTTTAATCCCGGGGAAAGCGGGAGCTACCGGCATCTTAGCCTTGGGATCACGCTTTATCCAGGAAATCTGTAAAGAACCCGGGTGATCAGGACTCGGAAATAGGATAGGCAGCGGATCTAAATCCGGTTCCTATCGCTTTTGAGTTGAGAATACGCGGGTAAAATAATCCGAAGCCTCTTCGATTATATCCTCACCCGCCGCATCAATTCCAGCAAGAACTTTGGCCAAACGCTTCTTATATTCCAGTTGCATTTGACGGGCAATTTGAATTCGCTGGGCCTGCGGTGACCCTGCTCCATGCATTGATTCAGTGAGGTAGCCCACCGCGTTGCGGCCCAAAGTCATATTTTCCACCAATCGCAGGATCCGCATTCGTTTTTCAGGATCCACATCCGTTTTGGTCTTCAAGTATTTCCTTAGCAGTTCACGGGTTTCCTGGCTATTGTAATCCTTCTCGGAGGGCATTGTAACCATCAACCCACCAGCCAGGTCTTGGGCAATTCGGCCGATTTCGTAGGGCATCTTGGTTACATGGTGCTTACAAACGTTAGCCAGCATATCATCATTTATGAAACACCCGGAGCTGGTCTGGTATCCCTGATAGGAGGAGGCAATTCCAGTAGAATAAATGGTTTCGTTAAGGTAAGTCATTTCGACCAGCTTATCCTTAATATGGTAAGCCTGGTCCACGCCGTTATATTCAGCCACAGCTGCTGCTGCTCCAATCAGAACATCCCCAACTCCGCTTTTGCAGACGTAACTTCTCCTGTGATACGTAGTGAAACGCTCCACTAACAACGCCGCAAAATCGTATTGGCCATCCATGAAAATCCTTTCATTCGGTATAAAAACCTCATTGAAGATGATCATGGCCTCCTGACCGGCAAATTTAACATTGCCGACATCCAGATTTCCACCTTCCATGCTTCTGCTATCGCAGGATTGTCTGCCATATATATAGGTAAGGCCTTCGGCTTCCACCGGAATAGCCCCTACGATTGCGTAGTCTTTGTCCTTTTCTCCCAGTCTCATGGTTGGCATGACCAAAATCCAATGGGAGTTCAAGCAACCGGTCTGGTGGGCTTTGGCTCCAGTGATGTAAACTCCCTGGTCGGTCCTTCGGGTAATGTGGACAAACATGTCGGGATCATCCTGCTCGTGTGGAGCCTTGGATCGGTCCCCTTTGACATCGGTCATCGCTCCCCCAATCACATAGTTGTGCTGATGCGTAAATTCAATGAATTCTTTGAATTGCAGATGATAGTCTGTACCATACTTCTCATCCATTTCATAGGTGACCGAAAAAAGGGAATTGAAAGCATCCATACCCACGCACCTTTGGAAACAGGTCCCAGTCAGCTGACCCAACTTGCGCTGCATTTTATTCTGCAGAACCAAATCCTCCGTGCTTTCAACGATGTGGAGAAATCGATTTACCGGTTTACCGGTGAAAGGTGAAATGGTGGTGGCCAAATCCGGGTTTTCAGCCGCTAAATCAAAGGTCTCAGCTACTGCGTTCATGGAGGGTCTGATAACTGGATGATCCACCGGCTCCGAAATCCTTTCACCCATAAAGTAAATAGTAAGGTTCCGTCCTCGAAGACTTTCTATGTATTCTTCGCCGGTGGTAATCTGTCGCACTAGGGTAGAGGCATCCTGGTCCATTTGCTCAAACTTTTGTTGATACTTAAAATTAACAAAAATTTCTCCATGGTTTCTCTGACTTTTCCTGCCGTGAATGAGTAGCCCGCCTAGATGGCCAATTTCAACGGAGGCATCCACTTTGGCTTTATGGAATTTTATGTTTAGGTTCGATTGCTTTGGGGTCCGGGAGGCAGGGGCTTACTGCCAGACCATAGGACTCGAGAGCACAAAGCCTAAGTTTAGATTATTACGATGGCCACATGCACAAAATAGCCATTCTTGGGCCAATTCCCAGAGATCATATAACAACCCATCTGGGTGAAGTTATCGAGAAATACGGGTGCGTCACGCACCCGGCAATCGCTTTATCCAAATTGCTCAGGGGAAATGGGGTAGTCATTCCAGTATCTCATGTGCGGAAGGTAGACGCTTCCGGCATGAGAGAGTTGTTGGAGGGATATGCTGGCATTAATACTCAGCACATCACCTCCGACCAGGACCAGGGGGATGTGATCAGCCTGCGATTCGTGGATCAAAACAACCGGCTTGAGAAGCAAACCGGTTTTATGAATCCCACAGTGCCCGATGATTTAAAGGAGCTTTTGGATTGCGACGTTTTTGTCTGCATCCCGATCACCGATTACGAGGTCCCAAAACATACTCTTCAGTACCTTAAAGAGAATAGTGATGGAATTATTATTTTCGACGCCCACGGGCCTACCAATACACTTACGGCTCTTGGGGATCGGTTAGTCAAATTCGGGATTGACCGGGATCTATGGCTCCCATACATAGACGTGCTTAAAATGAAACTGGAAGAGTCCCGCTGCTCTTGGTTCAAAAATGAATACAGCCCCGATGAACTGGGGACGTTAGACGACGGTAGCACCGATCACCTGGAAGATTTTGCCGGGCACCGCCTCAATTTGGGTTTGAAGAGTTTTATTGTTACCCTGGATGCCAAAGGATGTATGGTGTACACCCTGGTCAATGGAGGATTGCAAGCCGAACTGGTGCCATCGGTGAAGGTTGCGCAGGTTGTTGACACGACCGGCTGCGGGGACTCATTTGCGGGTGGGTTGGGATTCGGATTGCTTGAAAGAGCGGATGACTTTGTGAAAGCTGCTCGCTATGCTAATACGTTGGGAGCATTCCGCACCCAGGGTAAAACTTTTGATGTGTTCAATTCCCTCGAAGAAACCAAACAAATCATGCGCGCCAATTATGGTCGCGGCTGATCCGCTTAAGCTGAACGATTAACATAAACTGAATGACCATGGACCGAATTGGCGCCTGTATTTTTGACCTGGACGGGGTAGTAGTGGACTCGGCTCAATACCATTTTGTCTCATGGAGGAAATTGGCGAATGAATTGGGTTTTGAATTCACCAAGGAGCAGAATGAGCAGTTGAAAGGCGTTAGCCGGATGAAATCGCTGGACATACTACTGAAAATTGGTGGTAAAACTTTCGATGAACCTACGAAACTTGAGCTGGCCCAGAAAAAAAATGAATGGTATCGGGAATTGATCAAGACTATGAAACCCGACGAGGTTTTGCCAGGCTCCAGGGAGCTGTTTGACGAGCTAAAACGATACGACATTCCGTGCGCCTTGGGAACAGCCAGTAAAAACGCTCCGACCATTTTGGAGCGGACCGATTTGCTGAAGCATTTTGATGCCGTAATAGATGGTAACCAAATCACTGAGGCCAAACCAAACCCCCAGGTATTTTTGAAGGGATCCGAAGCATTGGGTATTGCCCCGGAGCTTTGCGTCGTATTTGAGGACGCTGTGGCTGGAATTGAAGCTGCCTTGAACGGCAACATGGGAGCTATTGGAGTTGGCTCTCCGGAGACCTTGGGGAAAGCAGACTTCGTGGTTTCCTCCCTGACTGAAATCAACCTACGCAAACTACACGAAATATACTCCATTCCTGACAGCCCGTAATTATGAATGTCAAATTACCGGAAGAAATCAGGAATCTTTGATTCTGGGTGATGTTGAGTAACGGCTTTTCTCAAAGATGAAGCGCTTCAACCGTCAACTCCCCGGTCCTCAAATATTCGCACCGGTTGGTTCGGCCCGGGGCCTGCTAGAACCTTCAGTTGAACCGGCTTTGTCAACCTTGTCTTTGAAAGTTAAGGCAAATAGCACTACGACCGATAATGCAAAAAGAGCTGGCACCCACCAGATGATTGACCAGGATCGGACTTCCTCAACGGTAAAAGCATCAACCACCTGTCCCGAAATAACCGAGCCAATGCCCAGGCCAAACCCGTAGGTGATCAAAGTCATGAAGCCCTGGGCCGACGCTCGAATCTCCTCTCCGGCTTTTTTGTCAACATAGATTTGTCCGGTTACAAAGAAGAAGTCATAGCAGATCCCGTGAAGCAAAATGCCCAGGTACAGCATCCAGATCATAGGACCCAAATCTCCCATCGCAAATAATCCGTAACGGATGACCCAGGCAAGCATTCCCAGTAGCAGCATCTTTTTCACCCCCAGTCGAACGAAGAACCAGGGCATCAATAACATAAAAACGATTTCAGACATTTGACCCATGGTCTGCTTGGCAGCCACGGCGGTCATGCCAATCTCATTTAGAAAAAGATTGGTGAAACTGTAGTAAAAAGCGAGGGGTATGGAGATTAATAAGGACGAAAATGTGAATACTAGGAAAGACCGACTTTTCAGCAGTCTAAGGGCCTTAAGGCCCATTATCTCGCCAAAAGTAACATTTTGGCCCACATTCTTGGGTGGCGTGTGAGGGAGCGTTAGAGAATAGACTCCTAGCAATAGGGACGCGATCCCGGCCATTTTAAACGGTATACTCGACTTTTCCACATCCTCGAAAAACTGAACCTGGATAAAGGTTATCAGCAGTCCTGCTATGATCCAACCAATCGTACCCCACACCCTGATCGCGGGGAATTGCTTTTCCGGATTCTCCATTTGGTAAAACGAAATGGCATTGACCAGCGCCAGCGTGGGCATATAGCATGAGTTGTAAAGCAGCAACAGGAGTATCAGTATGCCTACATCGGTCACACCCGCCGCGTAGTACATCACCAACCCTCCAGCTAAATGCAGCACGGCCATTACCCTCTCAGAAGCAAAAAAGCGGTCCGCTACCATTCCGATAAAAAATGGGGCTATGATCGCGCCGATATTATTCATCAAGTAAGAGTATCCAATCAATCCGCCAGTGAAGCCAACATGCCCCAGGTAGGTGCCCATGGTTACAAACCACGCTCCCCACACGAAGAACTGGAGAAACATCATGAGGCTTAGGCGCCGTTTGATCGCCGGGTTCATAGTTTGTGATTTAATCCCGAGGTTAGGAATGAAATGAGTTCAATAAAACAGAAATTGTATATCTGAATCTAAAGAATCATTCTTAATATTAGATATCATTTTATCAATGCCAATATTAATAATTGGCGTGTATTAACCCGTATGATTTGAACTATTTAAATACCTAACCCAAAACAATAATGGAAAACAGAAAATTAAAAATGGGTATGGTGGGAGGTGGAATTGGAGCTTTTATCGGTGCGGTTCACAGATTAGCTGCCGGTTTGGATGGCGAAATTGAGTTGGTGTGTGGGGCATTCAGTGGAGACCCCGAAAAATCGAAGGCCTCAGGCGCAGAGTTGAGACTGAACCCCAGCCGGATATATCCTAGTTATGAGGAAATGATGGCCCTGGAAAGGAAGCTTCAAGATGACCAAAGGATGGACTTTGTTGCTATCGTCACTCCCAATCACGTTCACTTCGGTCCAGCTAAGAGCGCTCTTGAGAATGGTTTTCACGTCATCATTGATAAACCTATGACCTTTTCGCTGGAAGAGGCTAAAGAACTGGACAGAATCGTGAGAGAAACAGGTTTGATGCTAGCGCTTACCCACACCTATACTGGCTATCCGATGATTAAGGAAGCCCGAAGGTTGATTCAGTCGGGAAAGTTGGGTAAGGTACGAAGGGTTGTTACGGAGTACTTGCAAGGTTGGTTGTCAACCAAGCTGGAAGCCAGCGAGCAGAAACAGGCCCACTGGCGGACTGATCCCAAGCGGTCAGGCAAAGCCGGATGTATGGGTGACATAGGTACTCACGCGGAAAACCTGGCCGAGTACATTACGGATTCCCGCGTAACCGAAGTGTGCGCTGAACTGTCGACTTTCGTTGACGGGCGGTTGCTGGACGACGATGGAAATGTTCTGCTGCGATTCGATAATGGCGCCAAGGGAGTTCTGTTTGCCAGCCAAATCGCAGCCGGCGAGGAAAACAACATGAAAATAAGAGTATACGGGGAGTTAGGAGGTCTAGAATGGGCCCAGCAGGAGCCCAATACGCTTTTAGTAAAATGGTTGGACAAACCGGTTGAGGTCTATAGGGCGGGGGGTAATCATGACTATCTTTCAGGCCCGGCACTGGCTAATCTTCGCGTACCGGGCGGGCATCCTGAAGGATACCTGGAGGCGTTTGCCAACATTTACCGGAATTTCGCCCTTGCCCTTCAAGCTAGTATGAATGGGGAGCAGCCGAGTCCCGAAAATCTGGACTTCCCCACGGCGGCGGATGGGGTCAGGGGGATGGCCTTTATCGATGCTGTGGTAGAATCAAGTGAAAGGGGACAGGCTTGGGTTAGGATAGACAATGAGTGAGTGAGTGAATGAGGGAATGAGGAGTCTAGAGTTATGGGAGGCAATTCTTAAAACCATCTACATCAATTGTGGTAATTATAGGGCGGCGTGTAACGCCAGTAGCCGGGCGGAGTTCTACTCAAATGAGCATCGCGGTTGAAGAAGCAGATGAAGCTCTATCTGGCTAGAGCTAATGCGGGAGACTGGAATTGTCGATAACAAAACGTGTGCTCTAGAGGAAGAAATAGTTGAAATGCTAAAATTATTTTCGAGAGCACGAAAGAACACCTACGGTTGATTTTGTTAGAACGAGTGGACATATTTACACTTATTCTATCGTTCATTAATTCTAAAATTCAATCGTTAGCACTATGAAAGGCCCCGCTATATTCCTGGCTCAATTTATGGGTGATGAGCCCCCATTTCACAATCTGGAAAATATCTGTAAATGGGCCTCGGACCTCGGATATAAAGGCGTTCAATTACCCAGCTGGGATGGCCGTTGCATGGATTTGCAACAGGCGGCAGAAAGCAAGGACTACGCTGACGAATTACAGGGAAAGGTAAACGACTTAGGCCTGGAAGTCACCGAGTTATCCACCCACCTTCAAGGCCAATTGGTAGCGGTACATCCAGCTTTCGATGACCTGTTTGATTCCTTCGCTCCTGAAAGTGTCCATCGCAATTCAAAGGCACGCACCGATTGGGCGGTTCAACAGCTCAAATGGGCGGCCGAAGCCAGCAAGAACTTAGGTATCTCGGCGCATGCCACCTTTTCCGGATCTTTCCTATGGCCATATATCTTTCCTTGGCCACAAAGAGCTACCGGTTTGGTTGAAGCCGGTTTCAAGGAATTGGCCAACCGCTGGCTTCCCATCCTAAATCATTTTGAAGAGAATGGCGTGGATGTCTGCTACGAGGTTCATCCCGGAGAGGATATTCATGATGGGGCGACTTTTGAAAGGTTTCTCGAGGCTACTAGCAATCATTCCAGGGCTAAAATATTATACGATCCCAGCCACTTTGTATTGCAGCAATTAGACTATCTCCAATACATAGACTTTTATCATGAGCACATAAGAATGTTCCACGTCAAAGATGCCGAATTCAATCCAACCGGAAGATCCGGCGTCTATGGCGGATACCAGGACTGGATCGACCGACCAGGGCGATTTCGGTCGTTGGGCGACGGTGACACCGATTTCATGGCAATTTTCAGCAAGCTGGCTCAGTATGGCTACGATGGTTGGGCAGTGTTGGAATGGGAGTGCTGCATCAAACACCCGGAGCAAGGAGCTGAAGAAGGAGCTCCATTCATTAAAGACCATCTTATCCGGGTAACGGAAAAGGCCTTTGACGATTTTGCATCAACCCCGGCTAATAAGGATTTGAACAAGAAAATCCTTGGCATCTGAGCCAAACGCATCACTAAGAATACCGCAGATCACCACGATGGTGATTATTCCCCCGGTGCGTGGTTTAGGTACTCATTTGTTGCCCGGTAACTTAAAGACCTTGAGCCCTATATTTGATGGGATGGGCTAATGAGCTAGTCAAAAAGTTCGATGGGCAAAACTCTTTTGAAATGGTCAAAATCTCTATCGTCGGCAAAAATTTGAAAATTATTTGAATGAGCTACGGCGCAGATCAGAAAGTCCGTATGTGATCCATGGTCTTCCCTTCTTCGACATCGATTGAAGAATTCCGGGGCTAACTCAAAATCGGCACTTTCCAAGGGCGTTTAGGGGAAATAACTTAAGTGTAGCTTGAGTAGTTCAAACTGTGTTTTCTTAGAGATTCCTGATAAAAGCTCCTGGCGTACAGGCTTTATAATCTTTACTAGATTGTCGGATATCAACTCTTTTAAGATGCTCTGCTGGGCGGACGGCAAGAGGTTTTGGTCCTGTTCCCACTAATCCGATTAACTAATTGCGATCTGAAGATTCAATGACCATATTTGCACGCGCTTAAAGCAGAGCCATTGTTGCCATAATAACCATAACATAATGTCCTACTCCCCAAACCCGGATCGCTACGAGAAAATGTTGTATAAGAGGTGTGGTCAAAGCGGCCTTAAACTGCCTGCTTTATCCCTGGGGCTTTGGCATAATTTCGGTGGTATTGATGACTTCCAAATTTGCCGGGACATAACTAGCACCGGATTTGATCGAGGCATAACTCATTTCGATCTCGCCAACAATTATGGTCCGCCGCCGGGATCGGCTGAAGAAACCTTTGGCAAGATCCTGAAGTCTGATTTAGGCCCTTACCGCGACGAGCTTATCATTTCCTCAAAGGCCGGATACCTCATGTGGCCTGGTCCTTATGGCGAATGGGGGACGAAAAAATACCTGCAGGCTTCACTGGATCAAAGTCTGAAGCGTATGGGATTGGAATACGTCGACATTTTTTACTCCCATCGCTATGATCCGGACACTCCTCTAGAGGAAACCATGGGCGCCCTTGATTTAATGGTTCGGCAAGGGAAAGCGTTGTACGTTGGAATATCCAACTACTCACCGGACCAAACCGAAAAAGCAGCAACCATCCTCAATGAATTGGGCACTCCCTGCCTCATCCATCAACCAAAATATTCGATGCTCCAACGAGTTCCCGAAGAGGGATTGTTTGTTATTTTAAAGAAATACGGGATCGGCTCTATAGCTTACAGCCCCCTGGCTCAGGGGTTGCTGACCGACAAATATCTCGACGGGATTCCCCCGGATTCCCGGGCCAGCAGACCCGAGGGATTTCTTCAGCAAAATGAGATTAATCCGAAGCTTATTGCCAAACTGACGGAACTACACCAAATGGCTCAAAACCGGGGTCAGAGTTTAGCTCAAATGGCAATCTGCTGGATACTCAGAGAACCAGGAATTACTTCGGTACTTATCGGAGCGCGAACTGTGGGTCAACTTGAAGACAACCTGAGTGCTCTTCAAAACACGGGTTTCTCATCCGATGAATTAACCCAAATAGATCAAATTCTAAACTAGAAGGTTAATGATTTCCTATTGTTCACAGATTTCGCGGCGACTTGGATTAGGACTTTATTTGGTATCATTAGTCTTTTCATGTGAGTCTCCGAAATCCAGGATCCTGGTATTTTCCAAAACCGAAGGTTATCGTCATGAATCTATTGAAGCGGGGATAGCGGCGATCCAAAAACTGGGTCAGGAGAGCGATTTTCTGGTGGATGCCACTGAAGATGCCCTCTGGTTCGATGAACAAAAATTAGCTACCTATTCGGCCGTGGTATTCCTAAATACGGCCATGAATGTACTGGATCCTTATCAGCAGGCCGATTTCGAACGATTTATCCAGGCAGGGGGTGGTTTTGTAGGCGTTCATTCGGCTGCCGATACTGAATATGGATGGTCTTGGTACGGTAAACTGGTTGGAGGTTATTTCGACAGTCATCCACGAATCCAAGTCGCTAAGGTGAATCTTGTTGAAGACGGCCATCCCTCGACTTCTCACTTACCGGAAGTTTGGGAGAGAGAGGATGAATGGTATAATTATAAGGATCTTAACCGGAAAGTCAAGGTGCTGATGACTGTTGATGAATCCTCTTACGAAGGAGGCACTTTGGGCGACTATCATCCTGTTGCCTGGTATCACGAATATGATGGAGGACGCGCTTTTTATACTGGATTAGGTCATACTCCTGAATCTTTTGAAGACCCTTTTTTTTGCAGCATTTGTTAGGGGGCATCAAATACGCCTCAGGTGCGAATACGGTTCTTAACTACCAGTTGGTAACAACCACCCGGTTGCCGGAACAGAACCGCTTCACCAAGGTGGTGCTGGAGGAAAACCTTTACGAGCCCACTGAATTGGTGGTTTTTAAAGACGAAAGAGTTCTTTTTGTCGAGCGGCACGGAGACATTAAACTGTACAAACCGGAAACTAATGAAACGAGCATTATCGCCCATTTGGATGTCCACGATCAGTTCGAGGACGGCCTGATGGGCGTCGCGTTGGATCCTGATTTTGAGAACAACAGCTGGATTTATATGTATTATTCTCCCGTCGAAGATGAGCCTAAGCAGAACCTATCCCGGTTCATCATGAATGGAAATAGCCTGGATTTGAGCACCGAAAAGGTTATCCTAGAGATAGGAACTCAAAGAGACGAATGTTGCCACACCGGGGGTTCCATTACCTTTGGTCCTCACGGCAATTTATTCCTTTCTACTGGGGATGACACCAATCCGTTTGCGTCGGATGGGTACGATCCCATTGATGAGCGCCCCGGACGAAGTTCCTGGGATGCACAACGATCATCAGCCAATACCAATGACCTTCGAGGTAAGATCTTGAGGATAAAACCCGAAACCGATGGTTCCTATTCCATTCCGGAGGGTAATCTTTTCCCCGCAGATGGGTCTGAAGGACGACCGGAGATCTATGTCATGGGGTGTCGAAACCCTTACCGTATTTCTGTGGATCAAAAAACGGGGTTTTTGTACTGGGGTGATGTAGGACCAGACGCCGGAACAGACAGCTTAGGAAGGGGGCCCAGAGGTCATGACGAGGTGAATCAGGCCCGCGAACCCGGTAATTTTGGCTGGCCTCACTTTGTCGGAAATAACAAGGCCTATACGGAGTATGACTTTACAACCCAGCTCTCCGGAGATCCCTTTGATCCCCTGAAGCCGCTTAATGATTCGCCCTTCAATTCAGGTCAGAAGATTCTGCCCCCAGCTCAAGAGGCCTTCATTTGGTATCCGTATGCGCCAGCTCCCGAATTCCCGATCCTGGGTGATGGCGGAAGGACGGCCATGGCAGGCCCGGTGTTCTATCCAGACGCCTACGCAAAGTCTCATAAAACTTTCCCTGATTATTACGACGGCAAACTCTTCATTTATGAATGGATTAGAGGCTGGATCATGGTCGTGACCATGTATGAGAACGGTGATCTCAAGAATATCGAACCCTTCATGCCCTCAACTGAATTCAGCAACCCGGTGGGTATGGCGTTTGCCAGGAATGGCTCCATGTACCTGCTGGAATACGGCGTTAATTGGAACCAAAGAAACCAGGATGCCCGGTTGGTTAGAATAGAATATACCGCCGGAAATCGAAAGCCACGGCCTAAAATCGCAGCCAACAGAACTCAGGGTGCTGCCCCCTTTAGAGTGACATTCTCCTCAGATGGCTCTATTGACCACGATAGAGATGATATTTCTTTTGAGTGGTTTTTTGGGGAGTCCGGAGCCACTTCCATTGAGCCTAACCCAACCTACACATATGCCAACCCCGGGATCTATGAAACTACCCTGAAAGTGAGTGATTCAGAAGGAAATAGCGCCAGTGAGGCAGTTGAAATCAAAGTCGGAAACGATCCGCCCGATATCAAATTCACGGTTTCAGGCAATTCCACGTTCTTTTTCAACGGTCAGCCTATCGAATACCAGGTAACGGTAGAGGACCTCGAGGACGGCAGTAGTACCGCGGGATCCATTGCCGAGACCGACATCTCAGCAACCTATTCTTACAATCCGGAAGGGAGAATACAACAGGTCAAGCAAATGGGGCACCAGGCTGGGCTGGGAGGTTCCCGCGGTCTCGCGTTGATTCAGGGTAGTGATTGCAAGGCCTGCCATGATGAGCTCCAGAAGTCGATTGGTCCGAGCTACGAAGAGGTAGCTCTGAAGTACAAGGGCGATTCCAGGGCTAAAGAATACCTGGTCGATAAGGTTATCAATGGAGGAGGGGGCGTTTGGGGCGAACAGGCAATGGCCGCCCATCCCCAACTGACCAGGGAGGATGCGGAGTTGATGGTCAGGTACGTTCTGTCACTTTCCAACAAAAACATAATCCCGCTCCAGGGATCTATTGATGCTCCCGGAGAAACAGGATATTATAACCTGGCTGCGGAGTACACTGACAAAGGGGGTGAAGGAATAGGGCCCATAACGTCAAAGCAAACCATTTATTTGAGATCCAATACGGTACCAGCCACTGACGTTGATCTATACCAAAAATCCAGGGAGTTAATTGCAGGCGATTATGATGGGATGCGTGTTAGAAATGGGACCATTGAAGCAAAACTGGAGGTGCGCGCTGGATCTGCCGATGGCGAGTTATTGTCTACAGCCGAATACATTTCAAATGGAACTCCCACTGGATCCGGGAATAACTCTTTGGTGGAAGCTAGCAGCAGTTTACCGGTTATCAAGGGTAAGAAAGACCTTTACTTTATATTCTCTAGTGAAACCCACAGGGGCTTTGGCTCCATTAGAACAATTGCGTTCAATCCGGAAGAGCCTGCCATCGAATAATTCATTCTTCAGATTCTGCAGATGATTTCCTGTCCTTGCGAAACGCGCCTAAAATAAGAGCAAGGAGTCCCAACAACAATTCATCAATGAACGGAATGAAATCGGGAACGATCAGATCCGTTACGAAAAATAGAGCGGCCACCAAAAACAATTGGGGGAAACGAAGGCCGGATAGATACTTCATTAACGGACCAAACAGCAGGTTCTTCATTTCAAACGTGGGTTAGTCATTTTGTTGCGCCTAAGGTAGTCTATTCCCATCGGGCGGGCGGTACTTGAGCTGTTACAGCGAGATTTTCTGAATCCTGTTCCCGAGGGGATGATCGAGATGAGGCCTGGGCCAAAAAAGCCGTGTCGTCGCCCGGGGAGCTTGGGAATTTGACAATTGCCCAAAATGCGTGGTATGTTTACAAGACATTTGAAAATCGTATTCAACTTCCCCTAGGTTGGGCCCCAACCTAAACGCTGATGTTGCACCGATCTTTGAGCATTATATTCACCATACTTTTTGTCCTTTTTGCGACGGTTCAACTCAACGACCCCGATCCCCTGATGTGGGTGGGGCTTTACGGTTTTGTGGCGATAGTGAACGCCATGGCGATCTTTTCATTTTTCCCCAAAAGATCTATAGTTCTAGGCCTGGTTGTTTTAGGAATTGGATGCCTGTACCTCTCTCCAAGTCTGATTGAATGGATAGCTAGTGGGCAATCGTTAATCGAAGGCATGTCACCGAACCGCAAATATGTTGAAGAATCTCGTGAGTTTTTGGGAATGCTTATGGGGCTGGGCACCCTTGCGTACCAGCACCGCGCCTCGAACAGGGTCTAATCAAAGATCCGATTTTGTTCTATACGCTTATAATCCTGATATTAGAACCTCGAACCAATCGGAGTCTTTATTTTGACATGCCCTGGAAGAGGGAGCGCTCTCATTCCAATACCATTTATTGCGTTTCTTTTAGGTACTTCCTTTAGTTGCTCGTCTCCCTCCAATCAGGACGAACCCATGGCTAGTCCAGTCAGTCAACCGGAAGATAAGATTATTGTTTATCAAATAATGACCCGGCTCTTTGGTAACCAAAACACCAATAATCAGGATTACGGAACCATCGAGGAAAACGGGGTAGGCAAATTCAATGACGTCAATATTGCCGCATTGACGCAACTTAAAAAGCTCGGGTGCACCCACATATGGTATACCGGAGTGATCGAGCACGCGGTGCTTAATGATTACACCCAGTTTGGCATTTCTTTGGATAACGCCAACGTGGTCAAAGGCCGGGCCGGGTCTCCCTACGCCATAAAGGATTATTACGACGTCAATCCCGATCTAGCCCTGGATGTTGATCGGCGAATGGAGGAGTTTGAGGATCTGATAGATAGAACCCACCAACAGGGGCTCAAGGTCCTGATTGATTTTGTACCCAATCACGTAGCCAGGGCCTATGGCTCCGTCTCTAAACCTGAAGGAATCGAAGATCTGGGTGAAGGGGATGATACTTCGGTTTCTTTTAGCCCAAACAACGACTATTATTACTTGCCGGGTGAGGAATTTAAAGTTCCTCCTGCTTACGATCCACTTGGACCGGACAATGCTTTCCCTACCGAGAGGGTGAAATACGTTGAAAGACCTGCGAAAGCAACCGGAAACAATATCTTTAAAGCCAGCCCAAGTATAGACGATTGGTTTGAGACAGTCAAATTGAATTACGGGGTTGATTATGTAAATGGAAAGAAGAAATACTTCGATCCCATTCCTTCTTCCTGGCTCAAACTCCATGATATTCTGGATTTCTGGACTCGAAAAGGGATAGATGGATTTCGCTGCGATTTTGTTCAATTCACGCCGGTGGAATTTTGGAGTTGGGTAATACCCAAGATTAAGTCCAATAACCCCGAGATTCTATTCATTGCCGAGATCTATATTCCGGAAGTGTATACTGATTATCTCAAGATCGGTCATTTCGATTACCTCTACGACAAGGTCCAGCTTTACGACACCCTTAGAAACATTCTTCAAGGTAGCGCATCCCCGGAGGCCATTACCCAGGTGCAACAAGCCCTTGCGGATATTGATCGCCACATGATACGCTTCCTGGAAAACCATGATGAGCAACGTATTGCTTCCCCTTTCTTTGCCGATGATGCGAATAAAGCCCGGCCGGCAATGCTGGTCACCGCAGCTCTTGGAAGTGGTCCGGTGCTAATTTACTTTGGCCAGGAAGTGGGGGAGCCCGGAGCGGGTAAGGAAGGCTTTCAAAGTGACGATGGTCGTACCACCATCTTCGATTACTGGGGCGTTCCGGAGCACCAAAAGTGGATGAATGCCGGAAAATTTGATGGGATGCTGCTGAGTCCGAACCAAAGGGATCTTCGTACCTTTTATTCGAATTTGCTAAATGCATGTAATCAATATGAAGCCCTCTTCCGGGGGAAGTTCATGGACCTCAACCAATATCATCGCACCGAGACCTATGAGGGCTATAGCCCAACAGTATACGCTTGGGGCCGATTTACAACTGAACAACAAATGATCCTGGTCACCAATTTTGAATCCGGATTATCAACTGAATGTCATCTCCGGGTCCCGGAGGCTGCCGGTCGGATCATGGGGTTCGATTCTCAGGGAGGTTTTTCGCTACGTGACGTCCTCAACCCGGAAACAGAACCTTTGGGCGTTGAAGATTTAAGCAAAGGTGTGCAGTTCACCATCGAACCTTTGGCCTGCCACATATTTCTGGTTGAACCTAGTGGTTAGCTTGTACAAATATTATACTTGATTGATCTGATCACCGTTTTAGTTGTTGGAGAATTGGCTGCAATTGCCCTAATCCCGGGAAGTGGGCTAAAAGTTTCCAATGTGGCATGAGAATTGGTGATTCCAGGCTAATAAAACCAGTGCACCATTAAGAAGGCTATCTTAATCGGATTCGTTGCTATTGTTTTGATTCTGAGTGCCGCAATTGGCAGTCTAATTCTCTATCAGGATCGCATTATTTCTCTTTTCTGGTCCGAGATTAACAAGTCCCTGAAGTACCCGGTTGAAGCAAGGAAGATCCGAACTTCCTTCTGGACTAATTTCCCCAATCTTTCTGTTGTTTTGGAAGAAGTCAAAATCACAGCACCTGATTTCTCCCTGGTAGATCCGGTTTTCACGGCTAGTAAGGTGTATTGCGAATTAAGTTTGTTGGAGCTGATGACCAACCATCTTCGCATAAAAAACATCCAGGCCCGGGACGGGGGATTGGGTCTCCTGATCAACGAGGGGGGCAAAGGCAATTACTTTATTCTTAAAAAGAACTCCAAAGCATCTACCGGCAAGACAGTTCATCTGCCCAATCTAGAATTGATCAACTTCAGTCTTTCTTTTAGCGACCACAGGACCGATCTTATCATGGCATTTGAGATTGAGGCAATCCGATCTTCAGTTCTCTATGCGGAGCCGGAAGTTTTTTTCTCGGTGAGCGGAAACCTGGTCGGTAAATTCCTGGGGTTGGGAGGATTAGAATTTGAAGGCGATAAACCTATTGAACTCGATGCCAATTTAAAGTACAACAGGCAAACTCATATCCTTGAAATCAGTCCATCATCGGTATCGATTAGTAAATCGTTGTTTGAGATCAAAGGCACCTATCAGATCGATGAATCCCGAGATCTTGAAATGACCATTGACGCCCGGAAAACAGACCTTCTAAGCCTAATTTCCTTACTTCCGGAAAAATATTCCGTGCCTTTAGAGGCCTACGAAAGCCAGGGGGAAGTTCTTTTCAGGGCCGAAATTTCGGGAGCGCTAGCTGATCCTCAACCAGCTCAACTAGAAGTGCGTTTTCGGGGTGATGACGTCTCATTTTTTCATCCCGATTACCAAACACGGATCGAGGAACTGTCTTTTGCAGGCTCGTTTCAAAATGGCGTGCGCAGCAACCTTGAATCTACGAGCTTTTCCATTAAAGAGATGAGCGGCAAACTGGGAAATCGGGGATTTACCGGGTCCCTCGAGTTAGTGGATCTCAGCAATCCTCATATTTCGCTGAGACTCGAAACCGAACAAGAATTGGAGAAGCTGCTTGACTTTTATCCGGTGGAGAAGTTGAAGCAAGCCAAAGGTAATCTGCAAATTGACATTACGCTTGACGGCCGATTGAATGACTTGAAGGATGTAAAAACCGCCACCAATTTCTCGACTTCAGGACAATTGTCCTTGAAGAAAGTATCCCTTCAACTTGATAACATTGCCCATCCGTTTGAAGCGTTGAATGGAGATCTGATATTCAACAAAAATGATCTGGCGATTTCAGACCTTCATGGCCATTGGGGTCAAACGGATTTTCTGGTATCCGGACTATTCAAGAACGTGCTTCGCTATCTGTTTTTTGAGAACCAGCAGTTGGTGATCCAGGCCCAATTAGACTCGAAAGTGGTTGAACTCGAGGAAATTCTAAGCTCTGGGCCTGGGGAAAACGAGGAGTATCAGCTAAACATCTCTCCCGATATTGAAATAGTGCTGGACTGCCAGGTAGCTCACCTGATCTTTCAGAGATTCAGTGGCCGAGATTTCAAAGGAGAAATACTTATACAGGATCAGACTATATCAGCCCCAAACCTGAGCTTCAAATCAGCTGGAGGTAAGGTGAGGGCGGCAGTCGAAGCTACAGCTGGAATCAGAATAGATGCCCAACACTCCGGCCAAACATGGATTCATTCAAGGTCCTCCGTTGAAGGAATTTACATCGACAGCGTATTTTATGTTTTCAAAAACTTCAACCAGGATTTCCTGGTGGACTCTCATTTGGAAGGACAGATCGACGCCGATTTGAACACGATGTTCGTCCTGGACGAAAAACTGAGACTTATTGCTCAGACTCTTTTTTCCGAGGTAAGCTTTTCTATCCGGGAGGGTGAACTTAATGATTTCGAGCCTATGGAAAAACTTACCAAATACATTAAGCACGGCGATTTAAGTAGGCTCAAATTTTCCGAGCTTAAAAATAACTTGATCATCCAAGACCGAACTGTATTCATCCCGAAAATGGAAATTCATTCCAACGTCTCCAATATTAGCATACAAGGTAGTCACACCTTCAATCAGCTGATCGATTATAAATTAAAAGTTCCTTTGAGCAATAAACCCAAAAAAGAACAGGATGAGATGTTCGGGGCCATCGAGGAGGATGCCTCAGGCAGGGCGAATTTGTTCCTTACAATAAAAGGGACAACCGACGATTACAAAATAGCATATGATAAGAGGGCCGTAGCCCACAAGATCAAGGAAGACATCAAAGGAGAAGGACAGGAACTGGTGGAGACCTTCAAGGAGAAGGGGAAGAAAGAGGAAGCCGAGGTGGTCCTGGAGGAAGATGAATTTTTTGATTTTGAAGAAGATGATCACTGATCAGCTTGGGAGCTCGATAGGTTAGTAGGGTTGGCAGGTTAAAGTCTAAACCATACTCACCTACCACCCTATCACTTACCAATTATCCCTTGTACAGCTTCTTCGAGCCTCATCCCCCTCGAACCCTTTACCAATACCGTAGATTCACTGAAGTCAAAATCCCTCAAAGTAGTTGTCAGTTCCTCCCTGGATCCAAAGTAATGAGAAACAGGACATTCCCTGGCCGCAAACTGCATCAGTTCCCCACATAAGAATACTGCATCCAAATCCAGGGCCGTGAGTTTTTTTCCAAGCAGCCGGTGGTCCTCTTCCGCCTGATCTCCCAATTCCAGCATGTCCCCCAAGATCACGGCCTTCTTTCTCGCCTCGAGGGATAGCAAGCTTTCCAGGGCCGCAATCATCGAACTGGGATTGGCATTGTAAGCGTCCATGATCCATGTAGTTGATCCCTGCGTGATGATTTGGGACCTATTATCAGAAGGTGTGAAACGAGCTACGGCTTGACCGGCTAGTTTGGAATCGACTTCAAAGAATTTTCCCAGGCAAAAGGCGGCAGCGATGTTCTCAAAATTATAGCGACCAATCAACTTGGTATTGATTTCGGCTCCACTCTCAATTCTAATCGACAGGAAGGGCTCCACTGATATCAATTCGCAGAAATAGAAGTCGCCCTTATTTGGATAAAGAATTGGGTCAGCGAATCTCTTGGCCATATTATGCAATATCTCCTGACTGGAGTTTATAAACACCCTCCCGCCATTGGCTCTGAGGTACTGGTATAGCTCACTTTTTCCACGTATCACCCCATCCATGCCCCCAAAACCTTCTGTGTGTGCTTTCCCTATATTGGTTATCAAGCCATGGGTGGGTTTCGCCATTTCACACAGGGCAGCGATTTCCCCAAGGTGGTTAGCCCCCATTTCAACGATCGCCATTTCATGATGATCTCTTAACTCCAGCAGCGTTAGCGGAACCCCAATGTGATTATTCAAATTGCCCTTTGTCGCCAGACATTCAAACTTTTGAGACAAGACGGCATTTATCAACTCTTTAGTGGTAGTCTTACCATTTGACCCTGTAAGACCGATTACCGGAATGTCGATTTGCTCACGATGATGCTTTCCAAGTTTTTGAAGAAATCCCAAACTGTTGTCCACCAACACCATAGCCTCATCCTCGTAGTAGACCGGATCATCCACTATCGCCAAACGCGCGCCCTTCTTTAGTGCCTCGGCAGCATAGCCACTCCCGTTAAAGTTTGGCCCACCAAGGCCAATGAAAATCGAATTCTCGTGAACGTTCCGGCTGTCTGTGGTTACTCCTGAACTCAGAAGAAATTCAGAATAAACTTTGTCGATCATACGTTAACAAGATAGATAACAGGTCAGGAAAATTAAACAAATCGGGTAGTTTTGCGATTATCGAATAGAAGGGGTATAAGATGATGCGCTGGCAGGGAGAAATTCTAACATTTGATTTTGCAGGATACAATTGATTTTCCGCTTCGGTTGAATTACCCCCTTATGCTGGGCGGACGTGCTTGAAACCCATTCGCGAGGCTGGGATCGAGCAGTTGTACGTCAGAGTTATATTTCAAACGCAGCAATTCCCTACCAAAACCTCTCTAATGCCAGAATCGAGATCTTCTCTGTACTGGGGCAAAAAATTCTTCAGGAAACTTCCATAAAAGGCAACGAAGAGCACACATTGGACGTTAGAAACCTTCCCGGTGGGATATATTTAATCCAGGGAAAGGGGCAAACCAGCCGAATCGTTCAAAAACTGATAATTCAGAGGTAGTGCAAGTATTGATCCATATCGAGGCAAACAGTCTGACCCAGATACCAGTTCATAATCCAGTGATTGAGTGGACCCGAAAGACTCATCCCGCTGTTACCACATTCGATTTAAGTACTCTAGCTCAGACTTCAGTAGCCGCGTACGCCATGGACCTTATCAAACAAGCGGATCAGATCATGCTGATCATCGAAATCAAGATCGAAAAAAATATGCAACTTATACAACAGTTTATCCAAGCTACCATGGGGTTGGAGGGCAAGTCCGTTAAACTGGTTGTAAACGGCAAAAACGCCAGGGAAATGGCGAAAGATTTTCAGGTTCAGAATAGATTGCATAACCTACCTGCTCAAGGGCAAAAAAAGCTCATCCGGGAGTTTTTCTCAAACAAGGCCTAAGAATTCAAGAACTTTATAGGGTCGGCATCCAGGTGCGCTGGAAATTTTTGGCGGTACTTCGTAAGGCTGCTTGGGGCCAAGGTCACTACTTTTATTGCTTCATCCTCACCCAACTCAGCGAGAGCAGATCCCTTAAAGTCAATAACCGCGGAATGTCCGCAGTAATCAATTCCCAAACCATCTGGTCCAATGCGGTTCAGACCTACCGAGTAACTTAGGTTTTCCACTGCCCGCGCCCGCAAAAGGATGTCCCAGGCGCTAACCCGGGCAGCAGGCCAGTTGGCAACATAAAGCAAGAGATCATATCGAAAACCACCGTCGTCAGGGTCCAGATTCCGGCTCCAAGATGGGAAACGCAGGTCGTAGCAGATCAATGGGCAAAGCTTCCAGCCCTTAAGTTCTGTGACCAGCAACGAGTTGCCAGGGGTAAAATAGTGGTGCTCTTCAGCCATCCTGAAAAGGTGCCGTTTGTCATAAAGTAGACCGGAACCATTAGGATCCATCCAAATCAAGCGGTTGAAATACTGTCCGTCCTGTTTGACGATGTAGCTTCCAGTTACAACCGCTTTGGTTTGGGCCGCCTGCTGCTTAAGCCATTTGAAAGTCTTCCCTCCCATCGGTTCGGCTAGCTTTTCAGCCTCCATGGTAAACCCGGTGTTAAACATTTCCGGCAGGATGATCAGGTCCACACTTTGGTCGATTTGCCAAATCTTCTCCTCAAACATGGCCAAATTGGCCTCAATCTCGTGCCAGTGGACATTGCATTGTACCAGGGCAATGGTTAGATCTTGCATAAAACTTCAGCTCCTTTGCGAAGGGTCTCGTCATTTTTTGCAAAACAAAAACGAAGGATGTGGTCATCTTGACGATCCGAATAAAAAACCGAAATGGGAATTGAGGCCACGCCATGCTCTTTAGTGATAGAGGCAGCCAGATCCCGATCATTTTGTTCGGATATTTTCCGATAAGAAAACAAATAGAAATACGTGCCCTTACTAGGGATTGGCTCAAATCGTGAACCCTTCATCAGATCAGCAAACCGGTCCCTCTTTTCCTGGTAGAATGACCCCAGGTTTTGATAATGATCTTCATCAGCAAGGTACTCAGCAATGGCATGCTGAATCGGGGTGTTTATACTGAAATTGACCCACTGATGTACTTTTCGTATTTCATCGGTTAACCAATCAGGGGCAACCGAGTAACCCATCTTCCAACCGGTTGCGTGGAAGGTCTTACCAAACGAAAATACAGCTATCGATCTTTCCTGCAGTTCGGGATAGTTTAACACACTGCAATGTTGTTCACCATCAAAAATTATATGTTCATAGGCTTCGTCACTCAGCACTATCAACCCATATTTTTCCGCAACAACCGCCAATTGTAGTAAATCCTGGTGGCGAAGAATGGACCCGGTTGGATTGTGAGGAGTGTTCACAACTATCAGTCTGGTTCGCCCAGTAATCGCCTTTTCCACCCGGTCCCAGTCCACCGAGAAATCCGGTAAAGCGAGCTTCACGGGGACAACCTTGCCTCCATTAAGTTCAACACAAGGAACATAAAGATCGTAGGCTGGTTCAAAAATGACCACCTCATCCCCCGGGTGTATTAAGGCGGTTATTGCTGCATAAATAGCCTCAGTGGCACCAGCTGTGACGATTATTTCCGTATCCGGATCAAATTCGTACCCTGATGTCTTCAACGCCTTTTGACTAATGTTTTGTCGAAGGATTGGCTCGCCCTGCATCGGTGCGTACTGGTTGTGGCCGAGCTGCATATGTTCGTGCACCAAGTCCACCAGTTCGGCGGATACTTTGAAATCAGGAAATCCCTGGGAGAGGTTTATCGCCCCATGGTCCAGGGCCATACGGGACATAATCGTGAAAATAGTTGTCTCCTGGTCGGGAAACTTTGACTGCAATATAGAGGGATCCAAAATCTATTTTTTGAGAGGGAACTTTATTTTGTATTCGGTTTCTATCTTCCCTTTGCTAATGTTCAGCAAGCGGCTGCGAAGTATTCTCTTTTTGAAAGCGGAAAGATAATCAGTAAAAAGTATCCCTTCAAGATGGTCGTATTCATGTTGAATGATTCGAGCCTTCATCCCGGCGTACTGCACCTGGTGCTTTTTCCAATTCTCATCGTAATAGGCAATCTTGATTTTAGGCTTACGCAAAACCTCCTCTCGTATTTCGGGAATACTCAAACAGCCCTCCTCAAAAGGCCAATCCTCCCCGGTCTCTTTCTCAATGGAAGGATTAATGAACACGTTCCTAAAATCCTCCATTCCGTCTTCCTCAAGCCGTGAACCATCCACAACAAACATTCGAAGGCTCTTGCTGATTTGGGGAGCTGCCAGTCCAATTCCTTTTGCTGCCTCCATCGTATCAAATAAATCCTGGCTAAGCCGCTCAATATCGAACTCATCCTTTTCAATTTCACGGGCTCGACGCTTTAGGACCGGATCCCCATAAACAACAATTGGATGAACCATAATTATGTGGAACGTTGGAGATATGATTGCAAAATGATCGCAGCGCTTACTTTGTCAATGATGCCTTTCTCCCTTCTCTTTTTCTTCTTTACCCCTCCTTGGATCAATGCGTCCAGTGCCATTTTGGAGGTAAAACGTTCGTCATGCAAATGTATCTTCTTTTGGGGAAATTTTTCCGTCAGTATTTTGACAAATTTGCGGACTCCTTGAGTGCTGTCCGTATCATTACCATCAAGATTAGTAGGTAAGCCAACAACAAATCCTTCTACATCCTCTCGAACCAGGTAATCGTTCAAGAATCTAAATAGCCCGTCTATCTCATAGGTATCAAACGGGGAAGCAATAAGCTGGTCGGAGTCGGTCACCGCCAGACCAATTCTTTTGGAGCCGTAATCAATGCCAATCAAACGGCCCATGCCCAATGATCGATGACTATCGGATTAAGAAACTCCGTGACCTGACCTCCCAGGTTTACCAGAATGCTGTTTATATTCAGCCTTGATTCGTGACAAACCGGGAGCTGGTTGTTAGCGTGATGCAGGCAGAATTCTATTTTCCAATGGTAGAGTATGGAGCCGTGCCATTGGCATCCACGTACCAGATCCGTTATGCTCTTTTCTCCTAAACTCACCATCAGAAGTATGGTCCAAATATAATCAATCTGTTAGGCGATGATCAACTCAAAAGGTAAGTTTAGGCCGATGTCAACAATTGAAAGGGTAATGTATGACTAACGCCCGGTAAAATGACCGTTAATAAAATGACTCTGGCATTATCTGGCCTTTTTCACAGAAAGGTGTATTTTTAGTAGTTAGCAATCATAAATTCCATGAAAGAGCGAGATTTAGTGAAGGATCCAAGAAACTCTAGGTTTTATATTCGATTACCACTGCTATTGGCCGCCGCCATTGCCGGGGGTATTCTGATCGGGGCGACAATAGTTGATAATAAAACCACAACCAGCAGCGTGTTCAGCAGCGTCCTGAAATTCCGTGAGATATTAACCCACATTGAGAAGGATTATGTAGATCAAGTGGATACCGATGAATTGGTGGAAGGAGCCATTCGCGACATGCTTAAAAAACTGGATCCCCACACCATCTATATTCCGGCGGAAGACCGGGAGCTGACCAAATCAGAGCTCGAAGGAGGATTCGATGGGATTGGTATCGAATTCTCGATCATTAGAGACACCATCACCGTGGTAGCTCCGTTAAGTGGAGGGCCTTCTGAGAAATTGGGGCTGAAAACGGGGGACAAAATTATAGAAGTCGACAATGAGCCCGTCGCTGGGATCGGGATCAATAATCGCGGAGTCTTCAAGAGGCTAAGGGGGCCCAAAGGATCCGAGGTCAAGGTCGGGGTCAGGCGCCGAAACGTTCAGGAGGTTCTGGTATTCAATATTATCAGAGACAAAATCCCTCAAAAATCGGTGGATGTAAGCTACATGGTCAATGATGAAATTGGCTATTTGAAGATAAGCAGGTTTGCCGCTACCACTTACGATGAGTTTAAGATCGAGATTGAGAAATTATCCGAGCAGGGAATGAAGAAGCTTATATTGGACCTTCAGGGAAATCCTGGGGGGTACATGGATCGCGCAGTGGACATTGCCGATGAGTTTCTATCAGAGGATAAATTAATTGTCTACACCAAGGGAAAAGAATCACGTTACGATTCAGAGGCCCGCGCACAGCGGACCGGAGTTTTTGAAAAGGGTCCGATTATCGTGCTCATCGATCAAGGCAGCGCTTCAGCTTCAGAAATCGTCTCTGGGGCCCTCCAGGATAATGACCGAGCGCTGATCGTCGGGCGCAGATCTTTCGGAAAAGGATTAGTTCAACGCCCCATAGTGCTGTCTGATGGATCCGAGTTGCGCCTGGTTATTTCCAGATATTACATTCCGAGCGGTCGGTCGGTCCAAAAACCATACGACGATGGTAGCGATTATGACCAGGAATTGTATGATCGCTATACTAATGGCGAACTTTTTAATGCGGACAGCGCATGGGTTAATGAGGACCTAACATTTAAGACCGCGAAAGGAAGGACCGTGTATGGAGGTGGCGGAGTAATGCCCGACATTTTTGTTCCTGTTGACACATCAAAGAATTCCAGGTACCTAAGTACGCTGTTTACCAGCAATGCGATCGGCGAGTTCACCCTTGGCTATTACGAGGAGAATCGTAGAAAGCTCGAAGAGTTGGATTATCAGGACTTCAAAAGAGATTTTGTGGTTACAGATGAAATGTTAGAGGCCTTAATCCAAACCGGTGCAGAGGTCGATGTGCCCTTCGATGAGGTTCAATTCGAACACTCCAAGGATCTGTTGCGAACTCATTTAAAGGCCCAAATCGCCCGCCGTGTTTGGGATAATCCGGGTTTCTATCCAATATTCAATCAATCGAATGAAGTGTTTTTGCAAGCCCTGGAACTATTTGACGAGGCCGAAGCTTTAGCACAGAAATAGAATGCCGTTCTATCACCGTTTAGGCAAGGTACCTCCCAAAAGGCACACCCAATTCAGAAAAGAAGACGGTACCCTTTACTCTGAAGAGCTAGTTGGGTCAAAGGGCTTTTCCGGAATTTACTCATTGCTGTACCATCTAAATGCGCCGACTCGGGTAAAGAGCTTGGGAGAATCCAAGGTCTATGAGGCTACCCTGGCGTCCATCAGACCTTCCAAGCTCCTAACTATGTAATATGCTCGTTTGTACCCAGATTGTTCGATTATCACCCTCAAGCCGTTCCAGCTCCTTACAATCATTCCAACATTGATTCGGATGAAGTTCTTTATTACGTGGATGGTAATTTTATGAGTCGGAAGGGAATTGATAAGGGCTCATTCACATTGCATCCTGGGGGAATTCCTCACGGCCCTCACCCTGGAACTGTGGAGAAAAGCATTGGAGCCAAAGAAACGAAGGAGCTGGCTGTTATGATTGACACATTCAAGCCGCTGCGCTTAACTATGGAGGCACTCCAGTATGTCGATGAGGCATACCCGATGAGCTGGACCCAATAATGGTTCACGTAAGGCCAATAACCTGGCTCTTTCTAATGAGCTGTACAACCGCGTTGCCGCAACTGGCCCTTACCCAGTCTACTCAGTTTTATATGAGAGTGGAAGTGGATACGTCCCAAATGAGAGGGGACCCAAAGATCATAAACGCAATCCGCTCCGGGGGTGGAGTCATTATCCCTTCCAACCCTATCAATATCCCACTGAACGAATACCAGAGGGCCACATTCCGCAAGGATCGAAATGAGACCTACCTATCAGCTGTCAACATGATGAACCAAGTTACCCTGAAATTCAAGGGCTCTGAGGCTGGAGAATTTGTGCTGCCTGAGAGTCCGGCCAACATTCCAAAAGTCAGGGTTTTCTTAGCGGACATCCACCCTATTTTGGACGGAGATCTGACTTCGGGCAGAATTGTGGTAGAAGATTACGTGCCGGGAGAATTCATAAAGGGGGAATTCACCGGCCAGGAGAAAGTTGCAGGACAAGAGTTATATTTCGCGGTCAGGGGAGAATTCCGATTGCCTTCTGCTGTGAAATGAATCAAAAGCGATACGTTTTGGGCCATGGGCAAAAACCAAAACGCATTCAGGCCTTGACGCCGATTTCTTGAAATAGTGGTAAATTGTAAAGCCAAGGCTGGTAGTTATACAATTGGCAGATTTTGATTGAGTCCTACAGCGTTCCCGAACCGTTCATATTCAATAGCCTGAAGCACCATCTGGGCTATATCCAGCATTTCATCAAGGATCCTAAGGATTCTGGAAGAGGCCCTAATCAGCTGAGGTTAGAACTTAATATGATCGGGCATTCCAGGATTGATCTCTACACCGGGCAGATCCCACCAAGACAAATTGCGGACCATTTTCGAAAGCAGTTAAAAAAGAACAACCATTCAACTCCTAGCAGTTATAATGAATGGATACTTACGTCACATAAAAAATACCAGATTTTAGCACTTTCCGATGGATCTCGATGGACTTTTCGAATGGGTCAGAAATCGAACCGCCACGTTCACCTCCATCCGGCTCGTTATTCCCCTTACGTTTCAAGCGTCCAGGCCTTGCCGCTGAAAACGGCGATTGCGGTACTTATTAGCAATTATGAGTCAGCCGCCTCTGAATTAGAGCTGTCTCTGGTCAATAAGGTGCGCGCCGAAATCCTGGGCGTATCCCCCTTGAAATCTCTCAAGCATGATGCAGGGTTGAGCAAAATTATCGGCCAAATCCTGGGCTGACCTGTGTCTCGATTAGGGTAACGCGTGAGTTCGGTCCCCAATCGCAGGGTAAAGCGCCGAAAGACGTGCACCACATTTTGACATGGATGCCGGGTTCTTACCCGTCATGGTCCGCAGGTTTTATTACCCTTCCAACGGTTTGGAATGCTTCCATCGCCGGTGAGACCAGAGCCATTGGTGGGGGGCCTTACTGATCACTTTCTCAGCCAGCCCGACGTAAGAGTTCAATATGGCATGTCCATCTTCCTCATGGGGTGGCTCTGAAATTTTTTCGATCCTCACGTCATAGTGGCCTCGTTGAGTCCTCCGGGAGGACACAAAGAAAACCGGACAGTTCATAATCCTGGGCAGTTCCTCAATACCTGGAAGGAAGGCCGTTTCCTGATTGAGGAACCTTGTCCAATGGTTATTGGTTGATGGCGGGGGTGTTTGATCCGCAAACAAAACATATGCTCTGTTTTTGGAACCGTCCCTCATAGCCCTAACCAAAGCCCTGAATGATGGCAAGGGTTCACCGCCAAATCTGCTCCTGGTGGTCAACATTAACCTATCAACCCCCTTGTTGGTTAAGCGGAGATACAATGGAGCAATTGGAAAAGTAAGTTGAGTGCAGCAAGCCAGGTTCATCCATTCCCAATTTCCCAGGTGTACGGTCAAAACCACTACCGCCGGGAATCGTCGGACACAGTCTTCAAGGATTTCGGAATTAGAGATGAAAACTCTTTTGTCCAAAGCGGCTGATGGTATGGTGATGGCTTTGATTGTTTCCACGATGAGGTCCGCGAGATGGGCATAAAAATCTTTAGTTATTTGATTTATTTCAACCTCAGACTTATCGGGAAAGGAGTTTCGCAGGTTTTCAACTACCACCTGCCGGCGGTACTTGAACAGGCTCCCTGCCGCCCAAGCCAACACATCGGAAATGAGGTAAAGAAAACCCAGAGGCAGTCGTGAGAGAGCCTTTAGTATAAGGATCATAGCATCCCCTCAGGGTTAATTCAACGCTCCTTCTTTAATATCCTGCACAACCTTGGGGTCCAATAAAGTTGAAGTATCCCCCAAATTTGAGGTGTCCCCTTCGGCAATTTTCCTTAGAATACGCCTCATAATCTTGCCGGAACGAGTTTTGGGCAAGCCACCCACAAATTGGATTCTATCGGGCTTGGCTATCGGGCCAATTGTCTTGGTTACCTGTTCAAGGATCCTGCTCCTCAGGGAATCCTCATCATCTGGTTGCTCGTAACAAATCACAAACGCGTATATGGCGTTGCCCTTGATATCGTGAGAATACCCAACTACTGCAGTTTCGACTACTTCTGGCAACTCGTCGATCATGTCCTCAATCTCCGCTGTTCCCAGATTATGACCTGACACAATGATCACATCGTCAACCCGGCCAGTAATGCGATAATATCCGTCATCATCCTTTTTGCAGCCGTCGCCAGTAAAATAATGGCCGGGGAAGGCATTGAAATAGGTGTCCTTATATCTCTGATGATCACCGTATATGGTTCTTGCAATGGATGGCCAGGGAAACTTCATACACAATCGACCTTGAATTCCGTTCCCATGCAATTCCTGGCCATTCTCATCCATGATGGCCGGCTGAATGCCAGGCATCGGAAAAGTGGCACAAGTTGGTTTCAACGGAGTGATCCCGGCCAACGGGGAGATCAGAAAGCCTCCGTTTTCGGTTTGCCAGTAGGTATCGACTATCGGACATCTTTCCTCACCGACATTTTTGTGATACCAGTTCCAGGCATCTTCATTGATTGGCTCACCTACCGTTCCCAAAACCCGCAGCGAGGACCGGTTGTGACGGGTAACATAGTGCACATCCGCCTGGGCCAGGGCCCTGATGGCCGTAGGGGCCGTGTAGAATATATTTACCTTGAGCTTTTCGACAACCTGCCAAAATCTTCCGGGATCAGGATAGGTTGGAACTCCCTCAAACATGACGGTTGTAGCTCCGGCTGCCAACGGGCCGTAGACAATATAGGAGTGTCCGGTAATCCATCCCACATCTGCGGTGCACCAATAAATTTCTCTATCCCGGTATTGAAAGGCATTGAGGAAGGTATAAGTGGTATAAACCATGTAGCCGCCGCAGGTATGCACCATCCCCTTCGGTTTGCCGGTGGAGCCTGACGTGTATAATATAAATAACAGATCCTCAGAGTCCATAATCTCGGGGTCGCATTGGTCAGCAACCTTCGCTAGTTCGTCGTGCCACCAAACGTCCCTTCCCAATACCATGTTCACCTCCTCGCCAGTCCGTTCAAGGATAATGGCTCTTTCAATGGATGGACATTGCTCCAAAGCTGAGTCTACGATCTCCTTTAGGCCGATCGTTTTGTCCCCACGGTAAGAACCGTCCGAGGTCAGGACAATTCTGCATTCAGAGTCATTTATGCGATCGGCTAAGGAAGATGAAGAAAATCCGGCGAACACCACCGAATGAACTGCTCCAATTCGAGCACAGGCCAACACGGCAATTGCCAACTCCGGCACCATGGGCATGTATACGCAGACTCTATCTCCTTTTTGAACTCTGTTGTTCTTTAGCACATTGGCAAACTGGCAAACTCCTTTATGAAGTTCCCGGTATGTAATACTCATGCTGCCTTCTGTAGGGTCGTTGGGCTCCCAAATTATAGCCGGCTGATCCCCCCGGGGTTCCAAATGTCGATCGAGACAGTTTTCGGAAATGTTGAGTTTGGCATTTAAGAACCATTTGATTTCAGGCTTGTCAAAATCCCACTCCAAAACCTTATCCCACTTTTCAAACCACGTGAAATTCTCCGCAATTCTTGCCCAGAATTCTTGCGGGTTATCGACGCTTTTGGCGTAAACAGATTTGTACTCTTCGAAGGTACTTATAGTCTGATCATCCATACTCCCCGGGATTCTGATTTACAAAGAAATGAGATCAAATTGATCCTCATAGAGGGCTCTATTAGCAGTTATCTCTAAACTCAAAAGTAATGATAAGGCCAAAATTGACCAAACACCAAAAAAGAATTTGGTTATATTTGCCATTCTTTATGGCCCAATCTAACGGGTGAAAGAATGAGGATAGTTATAGCCGGTGCTGGAGACGTCGGGTTTCATGTTACCAAGCTATTATCGTACGAAAACCAGGATATCGGAGTAATTGATACCGATCAGGAAAAGCTGGCTTACGTCTCCAATCATCTCGATGTAGCAACGGTGCAGGGGTCCTCCACCTCACATGCCGTGCTCACTGAAGCGAAGGTATCCAAAGCCGACTTGCTGATTGCGGTTACTTCCTCAGAAGAGATCAATCTTACAACCTGCATACTGGCCAAATACCTGGGCGCCAAGCGAACAATTGCAAGGATTAGCAATGTAGAATTTCTCCTGAAAAGGGATCGTCTCGACCTGAGGAAACTTGGGATTGACGAGATAATCCTGCCGGCTTCCCTGGCGGCCCGGGAAATTAAGAGATTGTTGAAACAAACGGCCCTTACGGATACTTTCGAGTTCGACAACGGGCTTCTCACCTTGGTCGGTGTGAATATTAACGGGCAAAGTCCGCTTATTGGGAAAAGCATGAAGGAATTTACCAAGGCGAGTTACCAGCAGGATAACTGGGCAGTAGCCATTCTTAGGAATAATCAGACCATAATTCCTCATGGGGATACAACCTTCGAGAGAAACGATCACGCTTATTTCATTTCGCAACCTCAAGGGGTGAATAGCGTTCTCAAACTCTCGGGAAACAGGAAAGTAGAAATAAAGAATATCATGATAATGGGTGGCAGCGATGTTGGTTACAACGCTGCCCGTAGACTTAGCAAGATTTATAAGGTAAAGTTGGTGGAAAAGGATCGCGATCGTTGTCTGGAACTGGCTGAAATATTACCTGATACCTTGATAATCAATGGAGACGGGCGCGATGTTGATCTTTTGAAAGAGGAAGGGATAACTGATATGGACGCCTTCCTTTCATTAACCAGCAACTCGGATACCAACATCATTTCCAGCCTCGTCGCAAAGAATCATGGGGTCAGTAAAACCATTTCGCTGGTTGAGAACATTGACTACATTCACCTGTCGCAAAACATCGGAGTAGACACGCTCATTAACAAAAAGCTGATTGCGGCAAATTTCATATTCCGCTACATTCGTCGGGGCCAGGTAGTATCGTTAACCAGTATTCACGGCGTAGATGCCGAAGTACTCGAATTCGAGGTGCAGGAGAACTCTAAAATCACCAAGAAAATTCTTGGAGAGATAAATTTCCCTTCAAACGCTGTTGTCGGTGGAGTGATACGAAACGGAGCCCCGTTTACCGCTATGGGTGATTTTGAATTTGAACCGAAGGACCGCGTGGTCGTGCTCTCTAGACCGGATTGTATCCATTCGGTCGAAGCCTTTTTCAAGTAAATGAGATTTAACTATCCCATCATCCTTAATTTACTGGGTTTACTTCTGGTTTTGAACGGGGTCTTTATGCTCTTGTGCTTGCCGGTATCGGCCCTGTATGGTGACGGCACAGCACTTTCTTTCCTTATCGGGGGAGGCATAACTTTGTTAGTTGGTGCCAACCTGTGGATATTCACCCTGAAGTATAATGATAAAGCCCTGACACGGAGGGACGGGTTATTGATAGTAACTTCTGGTTGGCTTTCCATGAGCCTGTTTGGGGCACTTCCGTATATAATTTCAGGTGCCATTCCCAACTACACCGATGCATTCTTTGAGACTATTTCAGGCTTCACGACCACTGGAGCCACGATTCTCGACAACATAGAATCCCTGGCCCCCGGGATTCTGTTCTGGAGGAGTTTGACCCAATGGATCGGAGGTATGGGCATCATTGTACTCGCAGTGGCAGTACTGCCCATATTGGGAATTGGGGGGATGCAACTTTTTTTGGCCGAAGCTCCGGGCATTTCTCCCGATAAACTTCAGCCAAGGATTCGGGAAACAGCTAAGCGCCTATGGATCATATACTTGGGTCTCACGCTTGCCGAAATCGTCTTGCTCAAGCTGGGGGGCATGGAAATTTTCGACGCTATAAATCACGGCTTCACTACAATGGCTACCGGAGGATTCTCCATAAAGCAAGCTTCAATAGGCCATTATGAAAATCCTTTCATCCATTATGTGATCATCACTTTTATGATCCTGGGGGGTACCAATTTCACTCTCACCTATTTTGCTTTGAAGTTTAACTTTCGACCGATCCAAAAGAATGAGGAGTTCCGGTTCTACATAGCGCTCATTTTGTTATTCACCCTGGCTGTTGCTCTTACTATTTATTCCGTTTCGGGCTCGGATCTGGAACAGTCCTTCAGATATGGCCTTTTCCAAGTGGTTTCCATAATGACAACCACCGGCTACACTACAGCCGATTACACCCAGTGGACCCCCATTCTTACCGTGATTTTCTTTATACTGATGTTTGCGGGAGCCTCGGCGGGATCCACTAGCGGCGGCATCAAGATCATCCGCCACCTCATTCTTTTCAAAAACAGTCAATTAGAACTCAAAAGATTATTACATCCTTCCGCTGTTATTCCGGTACGGTTCAATAAGCGGGCCATCCCCCGGGACATTACTTTTAATATTCTGGCGTTTGTAATGATCTATTTTTTTGTATTCGCAACTGGGTCCATCATAATGGGGTTTATTTCCGGAGATTTCGAAACCGCTATTGGTTCGGCTGCTGCATGTCTGGGTAATGTAGGTCCCGCATTAGGCTCGGTGGGTCCATCTCAGTCATACTCCCATCTTCCCGATGTGGGTAAATGGTTCCTTTGCTTCCTTATGCTGCTCGGCCGGCTTGAGTTGTTCACAGTATTGCTGCTCTTTACTACTTACTTCTGGCAAAAGCAATAAAAAAGGGGAACTAGTCCCCTTTTCGTTTAGGATGCATTAGCCCTGAACTGCTGTGGGCTTAGTGTTCGAAAGATCCAAGACAACCGGTGTCGCTATGAAAACCGATGAATACGTCCCGATAATTATTCCAATGATAAGCGCGAAGGAGAACCCCCTCAATACCTCGCCGCCGAAAATGAAAAGAATGATGACAACAATCAATGTGGTTACCGACGTGACCAAGGTCCGATTCATAGTGTTATTGATGGACAGATTGAAAGTGGTAAGGACATCTCTTTTGACGTTGAGTCTAAGGTTTTCCCTGATTCGGTCAAAGACGATCACAGTGTCGTTTATCGAGTACCCGATGATCGTTAACATCGCGGCAATAATGACCTGATCAAATTCGAAACTTTTCCCAGATAAACTGGCAAAGGCGAAGGCGGCTAGAACAAACAATGTGTCATGGAGTAAAGCTACGATCGCCCCGAGGCCATATTGCCATTTTCGAAAACGTACCAGGATGTAAAGAAAGATGGCTACCATCGCCAGGACGACCGACTGGGCCGATGCTTTCTTAATATCATCAGCAATCGTAGCTCCAACCTTCTGAGATCCAGAAATAGAAAACCTTCCCGGGCCCATATTGGAATCGTCAACAATAAATCGGAGGCCCGTACTACTTTCAATGCCCGCGATTAGCGCTTGCTCTACTTTTAGATCAGCCTCGGCCGATTCGTCAGTGACAAGATAGGCAGTGGTTACCTTGACTACGTTATTGGCTCCATATGTCTTGACCTCGGTGCCCTGATTCTGGAAAGCCGGCATCAAGTCAGTTTTTAAGTCCGAGGCGACCACCGGATCATTGAAAGGCACAATGAAGGATCGCCCTCCCTTGAAGTCTACTCCCAGGTTCAGTCCACCCTGCAGTACCAGAGTTATCATCCCGGCAGTAATGAAAGCCGCTGAGAAGATATAAGCCTTCTTTCTGCGACTCATGAAGTCTATATTTATGTTGGTAAGAAAATTGGATGAAAACGGAGTGGCAAATGAAATCTTACTTTCCTCACCTCTTTTGGTCATCCATTCCACAATAACGCGTGTAATAAATACTGCCGAGAAGAAGGAGCATGCTATACCGATCATCAGCGTTATGGCGAATCCTTTCACTGGACCCTGACCCAGGGCATAAAGAATAGCTCCGGTGATGAAGGTGGTCACATTTGCATCTACAATAGAACTGTAGGCCTTATCGTAACCAGCCGCAATGGCCTGCTTGAGATTTACACCCTGGCGTAGCTCCTCCCTTATTCTTTCAAAGATCAAGACGTTGGCATCGATGGACATCCCAATGGTAAGCACAATACCCGCAATTCCCGGCAAGGTTAAAGCGGCATTCCACTGGGCCAAGATTCCCAGGATGAAAAATATATTGAATATCAGTGCCAGGTTGGCAACAAATCCTCCTTTGGCGTAATAAGCGATCATGAACAGCACGACAATTCCCAGGCCGGCCAGAATCGAAATGATTCCCTGGGCCTGCGCTTCTTTGCCCAGAGTAGGGCCGATAACTGCCTCTTCCACTATCCGAGTGGGAGCCGGAAGAGCCCCGGCCTTGAGCACGTTTGCCAGGTCCTTAGCCTCCTCAAGAGTAAAGTTCCCGGAAATCACGGAGCTTCCATCAGGAATTTCATCCTGAACATTGGGTGCCGAATAGACATAGTCATCCAAAACGATAGCGATCCTGCGGTTGATATTTTCCGCGGTAAGCTTTCTCCATTTTTTGGCACCGGTGGAATTCATATTCATATAAACCGCGGGTCGGGCCGATTGATCAAGGTCCTGGCGCGCATTGGTGATGACATCACCTTCGAGAGGAGCTCGTCCCCCTCTGCCTACCCTAACTGCCATCAACTCCAGGACCTCGGTTGCATTGCCCAGAACATTAGGCTTATGAGACCACAGTAATTTTAGATCTGACGGTAAGAAGGACTGTACATCCTTCCGTGCGAAAATTCGGTTAATTTTCGAGGTGTCTTTAAGATCATAAACCAAAAAGCCATAGCTGCTGAAGAGATCGGAGAGTTGAGTATTTACCAGAGAGTCCAATCCAGTTGTGTCGGATTGTGCTTCTAGTTGGGCCTCCAAGCTCTCCGCAGTATCAACTTCGTTTATGCTCTCCTGCGCCAAGTCGTCACCGATTAACGGGTCCTGATCGGAAAGCAAATTGGATATGTCTTCAATGCGAGGATCTTCCAAGCTCTCGGAAGGGATAATTCCACCGTTGATCCTGGCGTTCTGTTCTTCAACTAGCAATTGGTTGATACTTTGAAGGGGTCCGATTACTTCTTCCGGGGTATAAACTTCCCAAAACTCCAGCTTGGCCACTCCCTGCAGGAGCTTGCGAACTCTTTCTTTGTTCTCTGCCCCAGGCAGTTCCACTTGAATCCGGCCGGTATTCTGAAGCCTCTGGATGTTTGGTTGCGAGGTTCCGAATCGGTCAATCCGGGTGCGCAATATGGTAAACGATCTATCCATGGCGTCTTCAACCTCTGCGTCAATGATGCTCATTATCTCCTCATCCGGAGTATTGAAACTAATCCGCTCACGATTAGCAGCATTAGAAAAGATGGGGCCCAAGGACCCCTGAGGAGCTATGTCCTGAAAGGCTTCATAAAACAAGTCAGTAAACCTTTCCTGGCTACTTTGCTGACGCTTCTGAGCCGCCCGGATGGCGGAATTAAAGTCCTCATCCTTACTTTTCCCGCTCAGTCCTTTGATTATTTCTACGGGGGAGACTTCAAGAACTACGTGCATCCCTCCCTGTAGGTCAAGACCGAGGCTCAGCTCGGTGTTTTTTATCTCCTTGAAAGTGTATTCTATGCCCAGGAAGTTGTATACCGGTTCATTCCAGATCGAATCCAAATAGCCTTGCTTCAGGCCAAAATCGACATTCCCAATTGAATCGCGCGAATAAGCCGTTGCTTCCGCCTGGATGCGGTTGGTAACCAGCGAGAACGACAAGTAATACAAACAAAGCAAGGTGATGATAAGGGTTAGGGCAATAACCGCTCCTTTATTCCTCATGATTAAAAAGTATTAGGTTGTTAAAAAAGAAGTATCTAAGATAGCTGGACCCTCTAATGCCCTGAAGACAAAAGCTAGGGTGCGTTGATTGGGATGATGCGTCCGAAAAGAGTTCTCAGATAAGAGCCCCTGGTTGAACCAACCTGATTAGGTTCTTGTTCATACTTGAATTCAGCCAGTAGAGTTAGTTCGAAAATCAGGTACAAATCATGGCTTACGATTACCTTCAGCATGGGAACCACAGCATGAAATTCTTGCAACTGAACCGGCTTGTCGGATTCTTGCTGCTGGGTCAATGATTTTTCAGGAACCTTATTATTGTCAGAATCAAGGGAACCGCACAAGGCCAACAACAACATAACCATAGCCATCGCTGGTAGAAGCATTTGAGTACCTATTGTGGAATTGATACGGATCATAATTAGGGCGACAAATGTACTTATTTTTGAAACAAAAACAATCTACCCCTCAAGCTTCGATGATGATCTTCTTTAAATGCATTACTAGCTTCTTTACCGCCAGAGATCTGTGGCTTACCTCGTTCTTTTCCGCCAAAGACATCTCTGCAAAGGTGCGATCGAATCCTTTCGGCATAAAAATCGGATCATAACCGAATCCCTCTGTTCCAGCAGGCTTTTCGGTAATAATTCCTTTAACAATTCCTTCGAATTGACTAGACTTTCCTTGATGCATCAAGGTAATGACGGTGCGAAACTGACAGTTCCGGTCCGAGAGGCCCTCTAATTTTTGCAGCAGCAGATTCATATTATCTGAACTGTCCTTTTGGTCTCCGGCGTAGCGGGCCGATAGGAATCCGGGGGCCCCATCGAGAACATATACCTCTAAACCGGTATCGTCGGCAAAACAATCTATGCCGTAGTTGTTGTAGACAAATTCAGCCTTTTCTAAAGAATTCCCTCCCAACGTCTTTTGGTTCTCAGGCAACACCTCAGTGCAGCCAACATCATTTAAGCTTGCAATGGTTATGGAGTCTCCGAGGAGATGTCGAATTTCACGGAGCTTATTCTGATTATTTGTGGCAAAGCAGACCTGCATGCTGTCTGGCGAAAGTGTACTAGTGTCATGTCAAGTTCGAATTGACGGATAAAGCTTTTTTAATTTTATCCGTGCATCTTTTGTTGTAAAGCGCCAATCAATACTGGCGTTCTTGTTGTTTCGATGTTCCTCCCATGCTTTCACTTCTTTTCGGATTATCTCCATACTGTCAATTCGTCTACTTAAGCATTGTCTGGAAAGCACACTGAGTTCAATTTCTGCCATGTTCAGCCAGCTTCCATGTTTTGGTGTATATACAAGCTCAAACCGATCCCATATTCTTTTTGCTTCTTCGGGAGGATATGTTTCATATAAGGAGGCAGCTGTATGTGTGATATAATTGTCCATCACTAAGGTGATCTTCCCAGAATCAGGATACATCTGATCAGCAATCTCTTTGATGAACTTAGCCCAGTCTTTCCGGGTTTTCCTCTCGGTAAGCTTAACCATTCGCTTTCCTGTGACCGGCTCACTGGCAATAAACACATTACACACCCCGCAACGCCGGTATTCATAATCCACCCTGGTTGCTTTGCCCTTTTGCATCGGCTCGGTTATCCTGGTTTCCTTAATCAATTGTTTGGGCGTTTCATCCATGCATACTACCGGACTTTCAGGATCATAAGGCCGTTTATACACATCTAATACCTGCTCCATGTGTGCCACAAAGCTACTGTCGGATTTGGGGGGAATAATCCACTGGCTTACCTTCCAGGGTTTTAAGGCGTTTTTTTAAAACGGTACGCACCGTTTCGTGAGAAATGCTGTCAGTATATTGAAGCTCTACCATCTTATCTGACAGCAGCCGAAGCGACCATCGGGCATATCCTTCAGGTGGTTTACTGCAGCACAGCGCTATCAGATGCGCTTCGATGTCACCATCTACCTTACGACTATAGGTCCTGGTGGTTGGTTTGCGCTCCAATACCGCCTCAAAGCCTTCTTCTACAAATCGTTTTTTGACCCGGTCAATGGTACGCATGCCTACCTTCAGTACCTTGCTGATCTGCTCATTGGTTACCTTCTCTGCATATGGTCCCTTATCACAGTTCAACAAAATATATGCGCTGCGAAACTTTTGAGAAGTATGCTTGCCTTTGTTAATAATTGCCATTAGCTCTTGGCGTTCCACTTTTGCTAATGTCACTTTATATCTTGCCATAATCTTTAAGTTTGATGTACGGCAAAGATACAAAAATATTACGTCATATTATAATTGACATGACACTAGGTAGCTGTGATCAGTTCGCAGTTATGCAATTGATCACGATATTCAACTAAAAGTTCGCGGAATTTGGTTGCAGTATCATCTAAAGACAAATCGGAGGTTCCTCCGGCCGCATTTTTGTGACCACCACCATTGAAATGTTTTCTGGCAAACTCGTTAACCGAAAAATTTCCCACGGACCGAAACGAAAGCCTGACTCCATCGCCATGTCCGGTTATCAAGGCCGCCAATACCGTCCCTTCTATCGAAAGAGCGTAATTTACCAACCCTTCGGTATCGCCCGTTTTAGAATTGAATTGCTCCATATCGCTCCTGGATATTGAGAAATAGGCAGTTCTCAACTCTTTTATTACTACCAAGCGCTGACTCAATGCGAAGCCGGTGAACTTTAATCGATCCGCGGTATTATTGTCATAGACAAGCTTGTTGATACTGGGAACATCAGCCCCCTGGGAGATCAAATCAGCTGCAACAAGATGGCTCTTGCGGCTGGTATTGGCATTGCGGAACCCGCCGGTATCGGTCATGATCCCGGCATACAAACAATTGGCCATTCTGGTGTCGATCATACCAAGATTGCCACTCTCCTTGATAATATCAAAAACGATCTCGGCGGTTGCCGCTGCAGAGGTATCCGAGAATTCAAAGTCGGCAAAGGGCTCAGGCTCCAGGTGGTGATCAATTAGCACCTTCAATGCGGATGTGGCCCGTACGATTTGACCAAGGTTGTTTATTCTTTCCAGACTGGAAAAATCCAGACAAAAAATGATCTCAGCGGCCTTAATAAGATCAACGGCCTGTTGCTGGTCTTTAGATTCGAAAATGACCACTTCATTGTTTTCTGGCATCCAATTAAGGAACGCAGGATAATCGGTTGGCGAAACAACCTTTACCGGGTGCCCAATCTGCTTCAGATACAAAGACAGTCCAATCGAAGATCCTAATGCATCAGCATCCGGCTTTTGATGCGTGATGATTACGATGTTCTTGGGGGAATTGAGCAGACGGTTAAGGGCCTCTAACTTCTGCATTTCAACAGGCATACCCTCAATCTTTCAAAAGTGAAATGCAAAGGTGAAAAGAATTTTATTAATTACAAAAAAAGAAATTAGGCCTCGCGCTGGATTAATTATCTTATACCTTTGCCCCAAATTTTGCAAATCTAGAATAGACATGGCAGGGAATAGAACATTTACTATAATCAAGCCTGAGGCGTTTGCTGCCCAAAACACAGGGGCCATCATGGGCATGATCGAAAAAGCAGGTTTTGTAGTAAAGGCAATGAAACTAACGCAACTCACTTACCAAAGAGCCGGTCAATTTTATGCCGTCCATAAGGAACGAGCTTTTTATGACAGTTTAAGGAATTATATGTCCTCGGGTCCCATCGTGGCTATGGTTCTGGAAAAAGACAACGCTGTAGAGGATTTTCGTGAGTTGATCGGCGCCACCAATCCAGAGGAGGCTGCGGAGGCTACCATCAGAAAGTTATTTGCTACGAACATAGAGCAAAACGCCGTCCACGGATCTGACTCGGATGAAAATGCCATAAAGGAGGGTGACTTCTTCTTTTCACAGTTGGAAAGTTTTTGAACCAGATCAGGCGCCCTGAACGTCGGAATTTTGTACGGGGTCTTTCTTCTCAAAGAAAACTCTCTTTATCCATCGTGGGAGGTAAATAGCCCCCAGGATCAAAAATGGATAGTAGCTCAATAACCTCCACAGGATGTTATTAACAAGCGTATAATCGCCCAGAAACCCTTCAAAGAAAAAAGGAAAGAAAAATTCTGCGGTCCCACTAGACCCCGGGGTTGGCGAAAACAGCATAATGATCCACAGGATTATCTGACGACTGAAGATCAAGAGGTGATCTTGGAAATTCAGATCGGCATAGGCATCAATTTGAAAATTCAACATTAAATAGCGCGAACTCCATATGAAGATCGTAATGGAGATTATTTTGATCCAATAAGATAAGGCCTTGCCCTTTATTAGGGACGAGGCCCAGATGATTTCGTTACCGTGCTCGTATGCGCTATACCTCCACTTCCTAAAAAGACGGAGATAAGTGATCTTAAGAAGAAGCCATTTGAAGGCCCTGGGATTGATAAACAGCGCGTACGACATAACAAACGTGTATAGCGCGATCAGCCCGTAGCTGATGTAGAAAATGAAGTCTAACCGAAGTCGGAAATTCAATAGTTCCAGCTCTATGTTGGTGGATTCCGGAAAAATAATCCCCTGAGTGAATAACAGAATCAAGGGAGCGGCCATTACAAAATAGAGGTTATCCAGAATGGCAGTGAGCATCACATAAGCTAGAGACTTCCCCAGGTTTAGGCCTTCCTTATAAAGGATAAATACTGCAACGGCAGTCCCCCCAACCACCGACGGGGTAACTGCCGAAGAGAATTCCCAAAGGATTATCACATAAAAGCAGCTCGTCCAGTCGAGGCTTTCATTGGTCAGGGTTCGCATTCTGACGATGTAACCGCCAACCCGCGCAAAAAATGTCAATAGAGCAAGTAATATGGGGATTATTGAGGCATCGAAGATGAGGCCAAAATTTTCAAGACTGACGTCCGGATCACCTATAAACAGGTAGCTTACAATTCCCAATCCAAACAAAACCGGAACCCAAACCCTGCGAAGATTGAGGGTCCTGAAAATTTTTTTAGGGTCCAGATCCATTTATTTCACCAATTGCTGTTCTCCAATTTCTATCCAAAAATTGTTATACCCCTCTCCTACTTGTAAACGGATCTTCTTAAGATTCAGCAATTCAAGAATCGCCAGGAAATTAAATATCACCACAATCCTATTGGGCTCACTTAGAATTATGTCCCCGAAAGATTGCCTTCCCTTTTTCTGTAACGTTTGCAGTATGAATTTCCTTTGCTGCCCCATACTGTATGGAAACTGCACAACGGTATGAACCGGGCGCTCTTTCTCCAGCTCAAACCGTTGAAGAGCTTTTTCAAAAGCTTTCAAAAGCTTGTACAGATCCACGTTTTGCAATTCAGCCTCGACGTTGGTGGTCTCAGCAAGGCTGTTTATTTCGGCAACAAGGTTTCCTCGTTTGTCTTTCTGCAGCCGGTCTTGTTCCATATCTCCCAGCTGCTTTACCACTGACTTGTACTTCCTGTATTCAAGAAGGTGCTTAACCAACTCCTGTCTTGGGTCAATCTCATTACCTTCTTCGTCCAAAATTGGCCTTGGCAACAGCGTTTTAGCCTTTATTCTCATTAAAGTTGCTGCCACCAGAATGAATTCACTAGCGACTTCGATATTCATTTCCTGGAGACGATGCAGGTGCTCGAGAAAGTCATTGGTGATTTGTGAAATTGGAATGTCATGTATGTCCAGTTCATCCCTCTCAATGAAAAACAGCAATAGGTCAAAAGGACCCTCAAACAATGTAATTTTTACTTCGAAACTCAAATCAATTACCTCTCAAAACGGAACGTTAAAGTTAGATACAATAACGGTTTAAAATATACTTTGATTCTCAAAAATAAGTTACCTTTGGCCCCTACACCACAAACCTGGGATGCTTGAAAACAATTAGTATATTTTGTTGTTTGAGTAGCACATAATTACCTCATCTGCATATGTTAATAGAACCTGGACCGCTCCTATTTGGGGTCCAATCTCCTCAGCAACTTAAGAAACTGGACCAATCTCAGTTGGTCCAGATTAGCCAAGAGTTGAGGAAGTACATTATTGATGTGGTCTCCGTTTACGGCGGGCACTTCGGTGCTAGTCTTGGAGTTGTTGAGTTGACCGTGGCTTTGCATTACGTGTTCAATACCCCCGAGGACCAGCTAGTTTGGGACGTGGGGCATCAGGCCTACGGGCACAAGATTCTAACCGGTCGAAGGGATCAATTCCATACAAACAGGGTATACGAAGGCCTATCTGGCTTCCCCAAACGAAAGGAAAGTGAATACGATACCTTCGGAGTGGGGCATTCATCAACATCAATATCAGCGGCCCTGGGGATGGCCACCGCTAGCACGTATCAGGGCAAGGTTGAAAAGCAACACATTGCCGTGATCGGAGATGGAGCTATGACTGGAGGAATTGCTTTTGAGGCCATGAACAACGCTGGGGTGTCAAACTCCAACCTTCTGATCATACTCAATGACAACTGCATGTCCATTGATCCAAACGTTGGCGCCCTGAAGGACTACCTCACCGATATTACCACCAGCCACACCTACAATAAAGTCAGGGATGAGATCTGGAGAGTGTTGGGCAAATTCAGTTCATTCGGTCACAGCGCCCAGGAGGTGATCTCAAAATTAGAGAATAGCCTTAAAACCTTCGTACTCAAACAAAGCAACTTGTTTGAGTCACTGAACCTGCGATATTTCGGACCGGTGGATGGCCATGATGTGGATCACTTAGTACACGTCCTGAATGATTTGAAAGATATTCCCGGACCTAAGATTTTACACTGTGTAACGGTCAAGGGGAAGGGTTTCAAGCAGGCAGAAAAGAATCAAACTAAATGGCATGCCCCGGGCAAGTTCGACAAAATCACTGGAGAGATCCACAAGAAAGTGCATGAAAACCCGCAACCCCCTAAGTACCAGGATGTATTTGGGCACTCGCTAGTTGAGCTTGCTGAGCAAAACGAAAAGATCATCGGCGTGACACCGGCTATGCCTTCAGGATCCTCTATGAACATAATGATGAAGGAAATGCCGGAACGGGCTTTCGATGTTGGCATCTGCGAACAACATTCTGTAACATTTTCAGCCGGGCTGGCTACCCAGGGGTTAGTTCCGTTCTGCAACGTGTACAGCACTTTTATGCAAAGGGCTTATGATCAGGTTATTCATGACGTCTGCATTCAGGATCTGCCAGTAATTTTCTGTCTTGATCGGGCAGGATTTGCAGGGGCCGATGGCCCAACCCACCACGGGTGCTACGACATGGTCTACATGCGATGCCTGCCCAACATGGTTGTTTCATCTCCTATGAACGAGCAGGAGTTGCGAAACCTGATGTACTCGGCTCAAATGCGCCAGAAGGGTCCTTTCACTATACGGTATCCCAGGGGGCAAGGTGTGATGCCAGATTGGAAAACACCTTTCGAGGAAATTAATGTTGGGAGGGGTAGAATTATTAGGGAGGGAGAAGATGTAGCAATCCTGACCATTGGGCATATCGGAAATTACGCGGTAGAGGCTTGCCAAATGCTCGATGAACACAATATTCATGCGGCGCACTTTGACCTGAGATTCGTTAAGCCTCTAGATGAACTCATGCTTCATGACATTTTCCAAAGATTCAAGAATATCATCACTGTTGAAGATGGTGCACTAATGGGTGGATTTGGAAGCGCGGTACTGGAATTCATGGGGGATCATGGCTATTCGGCCAACATAAAAAGGCTTGGAATACCTGATCGTGTAGTGGAGCACGGTACCCAAATGGAATTACACAAAGAATGTGGTTTTGATCCGAATGCCATCGCCAAGGTGGTGATTCAGATCGTCACTCCTGCTTTCGCTCAAAACAAGTAATCCGTTGGCGTAATAATGCTTTGAAATACAGTACATTATGGTTTTTACAAGAAAGGGAACCTGTCCCAAATTGTCAGCCATTAAATTAAGTAGCCCTAATTCGCTGCAAAGGGAGGTTACCAAAAGCGTCCAAAACATATCTAATTAGAAGAATTGACGCCACTCACGTGTTAGAGCAATAAAAAGAATAATCTAATGCAATAATTTTTATTCAAATTATTAAATTTGTATTATAGGGGTATTCTTTTGAAGTATATTACATCAATAACCCGGTACCATATCGAATAAATATCTTACCAAAAACTCACTAACTATGTCTGAAAACGTTCCCATTGATGTATTAATGACCTGGAACAGATGGGGCCAATTTGTTTCCTACGCGCTTTTCGCGGTAGGAATTGTTGTGGTTGTGTTTCTTCTTTTTCGATTGCTTTCGATCACCGACAAAAAGAACAAGTATGACTACATTAACGCGGCAGAAATAAATCTACTCTGGTATGCGAGCCTGTTCCTTATTGTTGGGGGAGTCATTTTAGCCAACACACTTACAAGCGACATTATCTGGACCTGGGTTTTCGTCAGAGCCTTTGTGAGCGTTATGCTTGGGTTTATTGCCGGCGTCATCATGCAGAATGTTCTTAAATTTTACTATCCTTTCTACATTGAAAAAAGACTTAAGAAGCTTCGGTACAGTCCTCGGGTGTCACCTAAATCAGGTAAACCCATGAAACTTCTTAGTGAAGAAGAGGAAGATGTTTATCTGGATGAAGGTATGCAAGCAGAAGAGGATGCTTTTTCGGTGGACTACGACGTATGGATTGATGAAGAATCTGGATATACGAAAATCGAAAAATATAACGGTAGGCTTCATGCGCTGAAGTGCCCTTCATGCAATTACCAGACCCTGAAAGTGGTCAAGGAAGAGGTGGTTACACAAGCTGGCCCGGATCAGGAGGGTGAGCTAAAAAAGCAGTATCAATGCGGCTATTGCGGACATAAGGAATCCCGGATGTTCACCATTGCCAAGACCCAGGAAGAATTGGTCTCGGCCGCCGAGTAATATTTGTGTATTTAAGACTTTGGAGGCTTTCCCATTCGGAAAGCCTCTTTTTTTAGACTTTGATGCAGATATTTTTGGGCTCGGTAAAAAACCGAAGAGCCTCCCAGCCACCTTCCCGGCCAAACGATGGGCACGACTAAGGTTCTGGGTCCATACGGTAGTGGAGAGCCCGTATGGGGTAGCATTGGCCAATTGAACAGCTTGGCCCTCGGTTTGAAATGGAAGCAGGGTCACAACAGGACCGAAAATTTCCTCCTGGTTCGTACGACAATAAGCGTCAAGGCTCCCAATAATGGTTGGAGACATAAAATATCCTTCCTGGCATCTTCCTTTGAGTTCGACTACTTCACCACCGGCCAAAATCTCGCCCCCTTCCTGTTTGGCCAAATCCACATAGTCTTTTACCTTCTGCAAGTGATCTTTTGAAATCAGCGAACCTACTTGGGTAGAGTCCTTCATCGGATCTCCCACCACCAAATCCTGCGCCAGCGAGATCAATGCGGCTTTGAATTTGTCATAAATGGATTCCTCAATCAGGATTCGAGACCCACAAAGGCAGATCTCACCCTGGTTTGAGAATGATGATCGGATCGAGGTTTGGACCGCTAAATCAAAATCACAATCCGCAAAAACTATATTGGGGTTCTTACCCCCCAGCTCTAGTGACAATTTCTTGAATTTCGGGGCGGCCACGGAGGCGATCTTGCGCCCAGTAACGGTTCCCCCGGTGAAAGAAATCGCCTTCACTTCGGCGTGTTCTACCATCGCATTCCCAGCCTCGGATCCTTTCCCCTGAACAACATTCAGCACCCCTCCAGGTAGTCCGGCTTCCTCGCAAATCCGGGTGAGAAGAAAGGCAGTCATCGGGCTAAGTTCCGAGGGTTTTGCCACAACAGTATTTCCAGCAGCAAGGGTAGGAGCAATTTTCCATGTGAAAAGATACAACGGTAGATTCCAGGGGGAAATACAGCCAACAACTCCCAGAGGCTTGCGAGTGGTATAGTTAACTACCCCGGTGGACAGATGAGATTCGGACTCAAAATACTGAATGGCTGTCCCAAAGAATCGAAAATTCTCAGACGCCCGGGGTATATCAACATCCAGCGCGACTGCCAGGGGTTTCCCGTTGTCAACGGATTCGGCGACGCCTAACCGGTCCCGATTGGCATCAATAAGATCGGCTATCCTCAACAAGATAGCACATCGCTCCTGAACTGAAATCTGAGACCAGTTATCAAAGGCCCCTAGCGCGGCTTTAACACATTTGTCTACATCTTTTGCTCCGGAAGCGGCGACTTCCGCATAGACAGATCCAGTGGCTGGTTCGAAATTGTCCAAATAGAGGTCGCCCTCCGGGGCTACCGTATGGCCGTTTATGAAATTGTCAACTCTTCCGATCGACCTGATCGACCACGCCAAATCCTGGTAAGTATTTCGGTTTGACATGGCAGGCTGAACTGAGTGGTCAGAGGCAGCCTAAACGCCCGCCATCCACTGGCAAATTAATGCCATTTACGTATGAGGCAGCCGGGCTCGCAAGAAAGACGGCAGCTGCTGCAATCTCTTCCGGTTGGGCAAAACGTCCAGCGGGTATCTCCCCCAGCCAATTCACCTCTTCTTCTTCCACACTAATGCCTTCTTTTTTCGCTCTTATTTCCAAAAGACTGCTCAACCGGTCAGTTGCGGTGGCACCTGGAAGAATGTTATTCACCGTTATCCCAAACGAAGCCAATTCGCTGGCCAGCGTCTTAGCCCAACTCGCGACTGCCCCTCGGATTGTATTGGAAACACCTAAGCCGCCAATAGGTATTTTCACTGAGGTCGAAATAATGTTTACGATACGACCGTAACTAACAGATTTCATCGCCGGTACCAAGGCCTGTGCCAGGATCTGGTTGCAGATTAGATGATTTGCAAACGCTACCTTGAACTCCGATATGTTTGCCTCAAAGACAGGTCCACCCGGCGGTCCACCGGTGTTATTGATAAGGACCTGAACCTGATGAGAAGAGGCAAAGACCTCTATAACTTCCCGCAGATTATCCGGGTGGTTAAAGTCTGCAACCAAATAATTATGAGACTGGCCCGATTTGGTGTCCAACTCATTCTCAATTACTTGCAGGGCATCTTCGTCTCGGGCTATAAGGGTGATATCCGCTCCGGCCTTAGCTAATCCTTCCGCAACAGCCTTGCCAATACCTTTAGTGCTACCGCACACAGCCGCCCTCTTTCCGTGGAGATCTAAGTTCATAGCTCGATGGTCCTGGTTAGAGTTGTCAAGGTTGGTCAATCGAAATTTCTAAACAACTGCTCAATTTTTTTTAAATTTAAGAAAACAACAGCAATCCAACATGTCTATTCGAAGACCCTTCAATCTCCAGCTCTGGATTGAGGAGAACCGGGATATCCTCCAGCCTCCAGTTGGCAATAAGAACCTGTATCAAGATGCAGGAGACTACATAGTTATGATCGTCGGTGGACCCAACGCGCGGAAAGATTACCACTTTAACGAAACCGAGGAGCTCTTTTACCAGGTGGAAGGAGACATTACGGTCAAAATCCAGGAAGAAGGCCGGCCGGTAGCCATTCCAATCCGCCAAGGGGAAATGTTTTTGCTTCCGGCGCAGGTACCACATTCTCCCATTCGGGGAGAGGCAACGGTTGGCTTGGTCATTGAACGCAAGAGAGAGGACACCCATCGGGATGGGCTGCTATGGTATTGCGAGAATTGCAATCATCCATTACATCAGACCTACTTCCATTTGACCAATATTGAGAAGGACTTTATCCCGCGCTTCAGAGAGTTCTATGGATCAGAAAAAATGCGGACTTGCGGTGAGTGTCAGCAGATCATGGAGGCAGATCCCAGGTTTGTATAAGCTACCCTGGGACTTTGATTCCTTGAGGAACGCAATATGACTGAGAAAACTTTTGTAGTTGATATCCATACTCATATCCTTCCCAAGCACTGGCCGGATCTCAAAACCCGATACGGATACGGTGGATTTGTGAGTTTGGAGCACCATGCGCCCTGTCTGGCCGAAATGAAAATTGACAATAAGGTATTTCGGGAAATCGAGGACAACTGCTGGGATCCGAAGAAAAGGATCTCACAATGCCACGGTTTCGACGTGGACCTGCAGGTTCTTTCCACGGTTCCGGTTATGTTCAGCTACTGGGCCCGGCCTAGAGACGCCCATGACCTATCTCGCATTCTGAACGACCATTTGGCCGGGGTTGTTGCGGACTATCCCGGTCGTTTCGCTGGCCTTGGAACTCTTCCCATGCAGGATCCTGATCTTGCGGTAAAGGAATTGGACCGATGCGTGACTAAATTGGGCATGGTAGGCATTGAAATCGGCACTCATGTAAACCAGTGGAATCTGGATGATCCCGAAGTTTTCAAAGTGCTCGAGGCCGCCCAGGACCTCGGTGCCTGCGTGTTCATTCATCCATGGGATATGATGGGCAAATCCGAAATGCCCAAGTATTGGCTTCCCTGGTTAGTGGGTATGCCGGCGGAGTTGTCAAGAGCCATTTGTTCGGTGATATTTGGTGGAGTACTGGCAAGATTGCCAAATCTGAGGATTGCCTTTGCTCATGGGGGAGGCGCCTTCCCAGCCTCCATTGGACGCATTGAGCATGGTTTTAATGTCCGCCCGGATCTGGTCGCCGTAGATAACGAAAGGAACCCGAGAGATTACCTGGGAAAATTTTACTTGGACTCGTTAGTGCACGACCCTACAATGCTAAGGTACATTATCGATCTGGTGGGTATCGATAAGGTTGCTCTGGGCTCTGATTATCCATTCCCTCTGGGGGAGAATAACCCTGGGGAATTGATCCGTTCGCTTGACTTTGCAGAATCTGACAAGTCGAAACTATTAGGAGCCAACGCGCTAAAGTGGATGGGCCAGACCCAGGAACATTTTACAATGGCCTCTCCTCAGCTAAGCTAATGGGCTTTGTCAATTCGGTTGATTTTGCTCGACAAATGGATGAGCAGGATCCATTGAAGTCCTTTCGCCAAAAGTTCCTAATTCCACAGCACAAGGGTAAAGACACAATTTACCTTAGTGGCAATTCGCTGGGCCTGCAACCAAGGCAAACTCGGGACTTTGTTGAAATGGAATTGGCGGACTGGGCCAGACTGGGAGTAGAAGGCCATTTTAAGAGTAGGAATCCATGGTTCCATTATCACAAACTTCTTAAAGAGCCGCTGGCCATGCTGACCGGAGCGCATACCTCAGAGGTGGTGCCAATGGCCAGCCTTACCACCAATCTGCACAGCCTGTTAACCTCCTTCTATCGGCCCACAACATCCAGGAACTTAATCCTGATGGAAGATGGAGCCTTCCCTTCCGATCAATATGCACTGGAAAGCCAAATTTCCATCCACGGGCTGGATCCGGCCCAGCTCATGGTGAAGATTCTACCTAAAGAAGGTCGACCCTGGCTGGCCACAGAAGAAATAATTACAGAGATCAGAAACCGCAGGGAAAACTTGGCCTTAATACTTCTTAGCGGTGTCCAATACTACACTGGCCAATTTTTTGACCTCAGGGAAATAACAGAGGCGGGACATGAATGCCAGGCAATGGTAGGTTTCGATCTGGCCCATGCGATTGGAAACGTGCCCCTGAGCCTGCATGAGTGGCAGGTTGACTTTGCCGTCTGGTGCAGCTACAAATATCTAAATAGCGGCCCTGGGGCAACTGGAGGACTATTTGTCCACCAGAATCATCACGACGGCGATTTGCCACGGTTGGCTGGATGGTGGGGTCATGATGAGAAAGACAGATTTAGAATGAAGCCTGGTTTTGATCCGATCAGATCGGCGGACGGGTGGCAAATGAGCAATGCTAACGTTCTTTCTCTCGCCTGTCAAAGGTCCTCGCTGGAGATATTCGAAGAGGCCGGGCTTTCAAATTTGCGGGCCAAAAGTTTAAGTCTTACCTCGTATCTGGAGTTCGTTCTAAATGATATGGGTAGGGGAGATATTTTTGAGATCATAACCCCCCTCAACCCGGAAGAAAGGGGCTCCCAGTTGTCATTATCATTCAATCATTCCGGTAGCCTGGTGCACGAGCAAATAACCCAGGAGGGGGTTGTGGCAGATTGGAGGGAGCCCAATGTAATTCGAGTTGCACCAGTCCCCCTGTACAACAGCTATCAGGACGTCTACCACTTCGGGCAGATCTTGGCGAGAATCATTTCCAAAGTCCAACCATGAAAAAGGAAAATGTCATTATTGTTGGAGCCGGATTGATAGGGTCTCTTCTGTCCATTTTTTTGATCAAAAAGGGCTATCGGGTATCCGTTTATGAGCGCCGGCCGGATCGCCGGAAATCGGGCCGCTACGAAGGCCGATCAATAAACCTTGCATTGAGTGACCGTGGAATATTAGCTCTGCAGAGGGCCGGAATTACCTCCCAACTTTCGGATCTCATCATTCCGATGAAAGGCCGGGCCATTCATCGCCTTGATGAGGAGTTAAGTTTTCAACCCTATGGAAGGGAAGGACAAGCTATAAACTCCATCTCCAGGGCGCAGCTTAACTCGCTTCTCATCGAAGTCGCCGAGGAATCAGGAGTAACCTTCCACTTCGAGCAAGCGGGCAAGGAAGTGGATTTTGAAAAATCTGAAATTTTGGTCGAGGACTCGACCGGCCATCAAACCCTGCTGACAAGCGACTTAATAGTAGGCGCAGATGGAGCCTTTTCTTCGATCCGGAAGGTTATGCAAGGTACTGACCGATTCGATTATGATCAAACCTATATGCAGCATGGCTATAAAGAGCTTACCATCCAACCCAATAATAACAGCAAGTTCGCATTGGACCCAAATGCGCTTCATATCTGGCCCCGGGAGCGATTCATGTTGATCGCATTGCCTAACGCAAATTTCAGTTTTACGTGTACCTTGTTCCTACCTTATGAAGGTCCCAACTCCTTCAAGTCGCTCGGTTCCCCGAAGGAATTGAGCTCGTTCTTCTCAAAATTTTTCCCTGATACCAAAAATTTGATCGAGGATTTGGAGCAGGATTTTTTCCAGAACCCAACATCGTCGCTGATTACTATCCGATGTGGACCTTGGATCCGAAATAGGACCTTTCTGATTGGCGATGCGTGCCACGCTATTGTCCCCTTTTACGGCCAAGGCATGAATGCGGGGTTCGAAGATTGTCGAATTTTGGATGAACTGATCGATGAGCACGATCATGATTGGAATCTGATCTTGAGCAAGTTTTACAGTCAACGAAAGAAAGACGCTGATGCTATTCGGGATTTAGCTCTTCAAAACTTCGTTGAAATGATAGATTTAGTCGGAGATCCACGTTTTCTTCTTCGGAAACAAATCGAGGCCCATCTTCATGAATTGTTCCCGGAAAGATGGGTTCCGCAGTACTCGATGGTTACCTTCAGTCACATGCCTTATGCCGAAGCCCTGGCCGCGGGAGAAAAGAAGCGTAAGGTGATGGATGAGGTAATGAAAATGCCCTCAATTGAAACCAACTGGAGGGAACTTGATTTTGACCGAATAATACGACAGGTGGAGGATTGACCTTACATTTGCCTTTCTTTGAATTTTTCAATCCAGTATTTATTAATTACAATTTTCCAGGCTAAAGCCCTAAAACAGTCCCATTTTTGGTAATTTCGTAGTGGAATTCTGTTGCAAGTATTTTCGAGTCGGATTAGACGGAGAAACAGAGCTTACCTGCTTAGGCGTGTTCGTATTAATTAGAGCAACAGAGGACTAACCAATGACAAAACGGCAAATACTGTTCATAATTTTTGGGGTCATGCTGGTTTTGGCAGCCAACAGTCAAAACAACGCGTTGATCGAGGACGATTATCGCCCCCAGATTGACGATTTTCGGTCCGAATTTAGTACGAACAAAACCATTCCAGCAGATGTCGAGTTGGCAGCCCTGGTAGCGCTGTCTTACTTCCCCGAATTAAGACATATCCCAATAGAGTTCGTTTACGTCGAGCAACGCGAATTCCTTATCACCAAGCCTGGGAAGATAATGGCTCGCCGGAAGAAACGTGGTTATCGTATTCTTATGACAAATAATGATGACCCTGCTGGGGGAATGGTGATAGACCGCATTGCGTTCAATGCCCTGGTGGGGGTAATTGGGCATGAGCTGGCTCATATTGTTGATTATACCAAGAAAAGTGCGTACTCAACTGCCATGACGGGCTTCAGGTATAGTACATCCAAGAAATACCGTCAGAAATTGGAAAGAGCAACCGATATCGCCACAGTGGACCACGGCCTTGGATATCAGTTGTTCCGGATTCGGATATTTTTTCCCGAAGAAAAGTCTAAAGCCCAGGCCTCGTATCTAAATCGCGAAGAGATTCTGGACCTTATTAAGGATCATTCAGAGCCCTCGGCCCTTTGATTTGCAGGCAGTGTGTTGTAGCACCCATCAAAGTTCCCATACTTCTCAGTTGAATCCGTCCAGCAGCTGCAGGGCGAGCCTGAGTCGGCACACAAAGGATCATAGCTACTTCAAACAAAGATGCTCTTGAAAGAACAATTCGGTCCAAATCGTTATTATTTAATTTAGAACAACCTAATTTTACGGTCTAAACAAAGTAGGATATTGAATGCCCAACAGTAAGAAGAGTATTGAACTGGACAAAGTGGTTATCCGCTTTGCGGGGGACTCCGGTGACGGCATGCAATTGACAGGCTCACAGTTCACCTTTGCATCGGCAATCCGTGGGAACGATGTAGCCACATTTCCCGACTTTCCTGCTGAGATCAGGGCCCCACAGGGCACTGAGGCCGGAGTATCTGGATTCCAGGTTCAAATCGGCAAGGTTGATATTTACACTCCGGGTGACAAAGCTGACGTTTTGGTAGCCATGAACCCAGCGGCGCTGAAATCCAACCTTAACCTGGTCAAGGGTGGAGGAACCATAATTGTTGATCTCGATACTTTCGACAAACGAAATCTCGAAAAGGTAGGGTATCTTTCCAATCCACTTGAGAATGGGGAGTTGGACGACTTTAATCTTATCGATGCCCCTATAACCAGTCTCACTCGAACCGCCCTTGAAAATGTCGAATTAGACAACAAGAGTATTCTACGTTGTAAGAATATGTTTGCCCTGGGCATCACATATTGGTTATTTGACCGCTCGATGGAACCAACGGAAGAGTTTTTGAAGAGCAAATTTAAGTCCAAACCGGTTTTGATCGAGGCCAACCAAAAAGCCCTGCATGCTGGATGGAATTTTGCACTGACCATAGAAGCATTACCTTCAAATTACCAGGTTCCCTCAGCCAAGATCGGCAAAGGAACATACCGGCACATATCCGGAAATCAAGCCATTGCCTGGGGATTTTTAGCGGCAGCTGAAAAAATGGGCAAAAGGCTGTTCTATGGGTCCTATCCCATTACTCCTGCTTCAGACATACTTCACGAGCTGGCTAAATACAAAAGTTTTGGAGTAATCACCCTTCAGGCAGAGGATGAAATAGCTGCAGTTTGCGCCACCATTGGAGCAAGTTATGCCGGTCAATTAGGGATCACCGCCTCCTCCGGACCAGGTATTGCCCTAAAAGGAGAAGCGATCAATTTAGCGGTTATGGCGGAGTTGCCCATTGTTGCTATCGATGTTCAAAGAGGCGGACCATCCACGGGATTGCCCACCAAAACAGAACAGGCGGATTTTAATATTGCCATGTTCGGTCGAAACAGTGAAAGTCCGGTGATTGTTGTAGCATCGAGCACGCCCAGTAATTGTTTCGAATTTGCCTTTCAGGCTGCCAAATTGGCTGTAGAGCATATGACCCCGGTATTGCTGTTGTCCGACGGTTATCTTGCCAACGGTTCCGAGCCTTGGTTGTTTCCTAAATTCAAGGACCTGCCGGACATAAAGGTTCCTTCACCCAATTCGAACGGTGAGAACTTTGAGCCCTACGCCCGAGATCCCGAAACACTATCTCGATATTGGGCCGTACCTGGAACTCCGGGATTTGAACATCGCATTGGAGGACTCGAAAAGGAGGAAGGAACCGGCCATGTTTCATATGATCCGGAAAACCATGAAAAGATGGTGAAGATCAGGGCCGAAAAGGTGGCCCGAGTCGCAGATCATATCCCTAAGCTTGAGGTTCATGGAGCGGAGTCGGGACCTCTTCTGGTAGTTGGCTGGGGTAGTACATACGGATCTCTATGGACCGCCGTTAAGGAGTTGAGGAGCGAAGGTCATGATGTGGCACTGGCACACTTCAACTACCTAAATCCTCTTCCCAGGAACACAGAGGAGGTGCTAGGTAATTTTGAAAGAATTTTGGTATGCGAGTTGAACCTGGGACAATTCGTCAACCACCTGCGTGCTCGCTTCCCTGAACATAGGTTCGATCAATATAACAAGGTTCAGGGGCAACCCCTTATGGTTACTGAAATCAGGGAGCAAATTAAGAAGCTGCTGGAACAGAAAATGGAGGTCCCACAATAAGTGGCCCATCAAAACGTAACTGAATGGCTGAAATATTAGAAGCAATACCGTTAACCAAAAAAGACTTTGTAAGCGACCAGATGATAAGATGGTGTCCCGGTTGTGGTGACTATGCCATTTTATCAGCCATGCAAAATGCACTACCAAAGTTGGGTCGTAAAAAAGAAGATTTGGTGTTCGTTTCCGGAATAGGCTGCGCCGCCCGATTTCCATATTATATGAACACATACGGATTTCATACCATTCATGGTAGAGGTCCAGCGGTGGCAACCGGAATAAAGCTCGCTAACCCCGATTTGAGCGTATGGGAAATCCAGGGTGACGGCGACGCCCTGGCCATAGGCGGCAATCATTTCATCCACGTGCTAAGAAGAAATGTTGACATTAATATTCTGCTATTTAACAACGAGATATATGGATTGACGAAAGGCCAATACTCGCCCACCTCCCCACTAGGCAAGGTTACCAAGTCCACGCCCCAGGGTGGAATTGAGCGTCCTTTCAACGCGGGTGAGTTAGTGATTGGTTCCAATGGTGCTTTTTTTGCCCGAACCATTGATTCCAATCCTAAGCTCATGGCGGAGGTCTTTCTTGAGTCAGCGCAGCATCAGGGTACTTCGTTGATAGAAGTCTTGCAAAATTGCGTCATTTACAATGACAAGGCCCACGCCGCAGTAACGGCCAAAGAGAAAAAAGACGATTTCCAACTTCACCTGGAGCATGGTAAGCCTATGTTGTTTGGTGCGGATGGCAATAAAGGCCTGCGACTTAACGGTCTGAATCTTGAAGTCGTCAACTTGGATGACGCTGGAGTTCGGGAACAGGACATTCTTGTCCATGACGCCCACACCCAAGATAGTACCTTACATTTGATGCTAGTTAAGATGAAGGCGCCTCAGTTTCCGGTTGCATTGGGAATAATTCGGGCAACAAAGGCGGTTACCTTCGATCAGTTGGTTCAGGGACAATACGAGGAAAGTCGGAAGAACGCCAAGTACTCCACAATCGATGAACTCTTAAATGGCGGTAACACCTGGGAAGTGGCATAAGGAGAATGCCATCGGGCTCGTGATGGCAATGTAAGCAATGTCTTTCAGGCACTCAGGGACCGAAGGATTGGAGCAGATTGTCGTGAGTTGGCGCCTGGCATGTATGAGTAGTTCGAGGAACACGAGAATGCAAAACACGCCAAATAGAAACGGCAAGATCTTCCAACGGGACGGTACAGGGAATTGAATATTCTGGTAGCGCGAAAACCATGGTCCATCGTCGCTGCCTTAGCATCCAATGCTGGCTTTATTGATGATTTCTTACTAACTTCGTCGCCTCTTGCGTCAATGGAGCATCTGTATTTCTACAAAAACGAATGCAAGTGGAAGCATAATTCAGAGAAACAGCGTAATTTTCCTCTCTGTATTTATCTGTTGTTGAGAATTTAAGATCGGGCGCAGTCAATCACGAAAAGACATATTGTAATGGTTAATGAACAATCAAAATCTGGGAATCTCCAAAAGAAATCCACTGAGATGACTGTAGGGTTTGGGGGTGCCGCCGGGGACGGCCTGGACAAATCTGGAAATCTACTAGCAAGAGTAACAAATCGCCTTGGCCTGTACGCTATCTCCTATAATAGTTATCAATCATTGATCAGGGGTGGGCACACTTTCTTGAAACTTCGGATTAGCGAGAGGAAGGAAGGTTGCTTTGGCGACTCCTTTAACTTCTTGTTGGCAATGAACCAAGATAGCATTGAAAGACATGCACCCGATGTTGAACCCGGGGGAGTTGTTATTTTCAATTCTAATAAGGTTAGTTGCGACCCTTCCTTACTAAGGAAAAATGTTAGCGTTGTTCCTTTGTCCTTCAACGAACTAACCAAGGACATGGGTAAACTTCTTCCTATCATGCAAAACACCATGATTCTGGGGGCCCTGATCTACGTGGCAAATCTTGATTTTAAAACGCTTGAAAAGGTTCTGACGGATATTTTCGAAGCCAAGGGAAAGGAAATAATTGATCAGAACATCAATGTAGCTCGAACCGGTTACGAAGCAACCCTGGAGCATTTTCATGAAGCGAAGCTTCAGTTAGATTGGAACTTTACCAAAATCGGAAAGCCGTTCTATTCCGGCAACGCTGCGATGGCCTTAGGTGCGGTAGCTGGCGGTTTAAAGTTTTATGCAGCCTATCCGATGAGTCCTGCTACCAATATTTTGCATTGGTTGGTTACTAATAGTGAACGATGCGGCGTGGTGGTGAAACAGGCTGAAGATGAAATTGCCGTTGTGAACCTGGCTATTGGGGCTGGTCATGCAGGTGTTCGATCTATGTGCGCCACTTCTGGAGGCGGTTTTGCCCTAATGACTGAAGGAATTGGGGAGGCGAGCATGCTTGAAACGCCTGTTGTGATCATAAACGTGCAGCGAGGAGGTCCTTCAACCGGGTTACCCACAAAGACTGAACAGGGCGATTTGAACCAGGCCTTCGGGGCGTCTCAGGGTGACTTTCCAAGGGTAATCATGGCCCCAAAGAGCGTCACCGACTGTTTCCATATAGCGGGTGAAGCTCTTAATATAGCTGAGCAGTTTCAGCTGCCCGTTATAGTCTTATCAGATTTGCTCATGGGCGAGAATTATGAGACCATTGAACCCGGCTCATGGTCTCATGAGGTTGATATCGATAGGGGCCAACTGATTAAGGAAGTCCCGAAAACCATGGAGGAGAAGGATGGATTCAAACGATACACCTTTACCCCGTCCGGAGTTTCACCTCGACCTCTAATCGGTAGCGAGGGTATGGTCCATACCGCGGCAACCGATGATCATGATGAAGACGGCGTTTTGATAAGCGATGTTTTTACCAATCCTGCCATTAGAAGAAAGGTGAATGAAAAGCGAATGCGCAAAATGGATGGCGTACTTCGGCAACTTAAACCACCAGCACTAGAAGGTCCCCAAGACGCGGATGTAACACTGATTGGATGGGGTTCAACCTGGGCTGTGATTCATGAGGCAATGGAACAGTTAGAAGAAGCCGGAATCCAGGCAAACCAGCTCCATTTTAAATATTTGTTTCCATTCCACGCCAAAGAGGCCCTTGATATCTTGACCCAATGCAAAAAGACTATTGTTGTAGAGCTAAACGCCACCGGTCAATTTGCTCGACACCTGCGTGCTGAGACCGGTTTCGCAGTTAGCGATACAATCCTAAAATACGATGGAGAACCATTAGAGCCACGTATGATCACGGATCGTGTTCTGGACATAATGAAGGGCAAGGATCTTGACTTGACTGTAACCGAAAACGAAGCACGCCAGATGGCAGCTCACTATATTCGGGTTCATCTCAAAGATAAACTTCGGCCAATCAAACTTATTCAGATCTCCCAAAACGGCTATGGAGAGTCGGTTTGGCAAGTGGATCTTGCCGATCGGAAGGACGGGTCCATGAAAGGTAAACTGACTATCGGTGTCGAAACGGGATCAACTCATAAATGGGACCCTGTAGACTAGATTATATGAGATCTGGAAATACTACATTTTAACAAAACAATTGCGGAGGACACAATAATGAGCACAGCAAATACAATTACCGAAGAAGTTAATAAAACGCGTGAAATAGTAATGGAACCTGACTGGTGTCCTGGTTGTGGCGATTTTGGTGTTCTACGATCGCTCAATAAGGCAACGGTCCAAAAAGAATTACAACCCCATGAAATGCTCGTGGTGTCAGGAATTGGATGCTCGTCAAATCTGCCAGGATTCATACAAGGCTATGGCGTTCATAGCTTGCATGGCCGAGCGCTACCAGTTGCAACTGGCGCTAAGCTCGCAAATCATGATCTCAAGGTTGTGGTCACTGGAGGTGACGGGGATGGTTTTGGCATTGGTGTAGGACACTTTATTCATGCCATGCGTAGGAATCTGGATTTGACTTACGTGGTAATGGACAACGAGATCTATGGTCTAACTACCGGGCAGGCATCTCCAACGACTATGGAGGCCCACAAAACTAAAACTACTCCTAGAGGAAACGTCGAACAGCCTATCAACCCCTTGGTTCTGGCAATCGGTTCAGGAGCAACTTTCGTTGCACGCGGGTTTTCCGGACAACCGGCCCAAATGCAATCGCTAATTGAGCAAGGCATGGCGCACAAGGGATTCGCGTTTATCGACGTATTTAGCCCCTGCGTTACTTATAACAAACTTAATACCTACGCCTGGTTTAAAGAAAGGGTCTACAACTTACAGGAAGAGGAGCCAGATCATGATCCCACGGATTTTGCGGGTGCGATGACTAAAGCTATGGAAATGGATACCAGGATCCCTACGGGATTGCTGTATAAGGTTGATAAAGCAACCTATGAGGATAGCGAGCCAGTGCTGCTTAATGGGCCGTTAACAACACAGCCTCTTGGGATAAAAAAGGAGCTTTTTGATCAATTGTTGGAGGAGACCATCTGACCTCTGGATCCTAATCCTGACAATAAATCGTCTTAAGAGGACTTCCTTGCAAGGAATTGAAGGCACGGGTATTGAGCATGCTGGATTTCTCTTAGAAGGACTCGATGAAAGTGGGTTTAATCGACCGTTATCCCAGGGACCAACGTTTCCAGATTCAGGCTAACTATTTCTCCCATAGTTAAGCAACTCAGGTACCTGGAATTGTTGAAGTGACTTGACAACTCCTTGCGTAAGCTCAGAACGTTCTTATCAAGCGAAATTCGATCCACACGCATGGCAGCAAGCAGGAGTTTTAATTTCGTGGCCGCCTTGACTCGGGATAATATCAGCGATCGCTCCTCTAATTGATACTGATACACCGATTCGGAAGTCATGTGCTTCATAGCCAATTCAATAAAGGCATTATTCTGTTTGAAGTACTGGGGCATATAAACGGCCTTTCTTCCCTCAAAGGATTGTTGGTCAAAATCTATGGACCTAATCCGGTAATGCACCTCCTCGAAATCTGGAGTGATGTCTACCACAAAGTTAGACGAATGCATATCGCCCAGAAGGGTCACGAAGCACCTCTCATTAAACTTTACAAATTCTTTGGCTACCCGTACTTCATTCAAGTTGCCCAGAGGAAGGTAATCTTTGATGAACTGATCTCCCGGAACCCCGGCAATGTGTTCTTCCACCAACGAATCTCCATCTACCATGTATTTGATTCTATTGGGGGAAAGTAGGTGCTCTAACTCCAGGCCGTAGATCCGGGACGCATCCGCATTCTTCACATAGAAATAGTCGAAGTTGTCATTCACCTGGTTGACAATCCGTATGCGGAAAGGTTTGGAGTTGCCAAAAGGACAAATGTCAATCCTGTCGATGTACAGGTGTTTGATGACCGAAACATCCCCATCAGCCTTAAGGTTGGAATAGACTCTCTTAAGGTTGTCATGGATATCGGGCATCTCTGCCTGTGAGTAAAATACGGTCTCCCACAAAGTGTCCTCTCCTTGGCTGTTGATTAAGGCTATGGAGTTATTGTATCGCTCCAAGTCACGATAATCCACGGTGGGCAATTCACGGCCCTGCTCCGAGAGATATCCCCTAAGACTAGTTGAAATTTTGAACGGTACCTTCTTCTTGCTGATAAATGCCATTAGCCTTTGGAATAAATCTCAGAAAGGTTTAAGCTGATTAATTTACGACTCTTTGAAGGTTTCATTTAAAAGCCAATAAGAATTTTGTCTTAAATTAGAATTTTACTTTCCTAACCGACAAGCCCATGGAGCATTCAGGACATCACTTTATCGCAATTTTTGGAGGAGCTGTTGCGGGGTCGGAAGCCGCATATCAGCTGGCGCTGCGAGGTTTTAGAGTGGTGGTATTTGATCAGAATCCTCTCCCTTATGGAAAAATTGAAGATGGACTTCCAAAATGGCACGATAAGTTAAGGGACAAAGAAGAGGAAAAAATAAATCAAAGACTAACTATGGGTAATGTCCAATTCGTACCCGGCGTGAGGCTCGGGCGAGACTTGGACTTTGAGGATGTAGTTAGGAACTGGGGCTTTACCGCCGTATTGATAAGTACCGGGGCATGGAAAGATCGCCCGTTACCGGTAGAGGGAATTGACCAGTATGTGGACCGGGGGCTCTATTATCAGAATCCACTGGTTTATTGGTTCAATCACTACCATGAACCCGGTTATTCGGGTCTCCACTTTGATGTGAAGGACGGAGCGATCGTGGTTGGCGGAGGCCTGGCTTCCCTGGACGTGATCAAAATCTTGATGATCGAGACTGTGCAAAAAGCGCTTGCCGAAAGGGGTCACTCAGTGGATATGTTTACCTTGGATCGCAGTATAAAGAAGGTTCTGGACGAGCTGGGATTGACGCTCGATGACCTGGGCCTTAAGGGGTGCACCCTGTTTTACAGAAGGAGGGCCGAGGACATGCCTCTGTCCCCTATTCAAGCCAAAACGCCCGAACAGAAAATTAAGGCCCAGGCAGTTAGTAAGAAAATACTCGATAATTTTTTGGGCAAGTATCTATTCAAATTTGAGGCCAACCAAATGCCGGTTGGTAAAGTGATAGAGGGTGACCGGCTCGGCGGAATGGTATTCAGGAAGACCAGAATTGAAGACGGTCTTGTGGTTCCGGTCCCGGATAGTGACCGGGAATTTAGGTCACCACTAGTCGTTTCCTCGATAGGTAGCCTTCCCGAGATTATAGACGGCATTCCGGTGGACGGGCAGGTCTTCAAGATTTCCAACTTCAAAACCTGCCGCGTTGATGGCTTTGACCACGTATTTGCCCTCGGTAATGCGGTAACCGGACGAGGTAATATTAATGAATCTATGAAGCATGGACGAGAGATTTCCCTGGAGGTGATGGATCATCAGCTGGATTGGCTGGAAGAGGATTTCAAAACTTCTTTACGGGAAGCAGAAAACCATATTGACGAAGAAGTTGGCCGGATAATCGAAATGATCGAAAAAAGAAAGCCAATGCCGGAAGAGGTAATTGGGTCAATTGATGATCGAATTAAAGAATTACAGGAAAAGGCCGGCTACAACGGGGATTTCGCCGACTGGGTCAAGCAGAATTTGCCTCGCAGACTTGAAGATCTAATCAAAGAGGAAGAGGAGTAGTCCGTGCAGTCTTTCTATTGTCCTCAGTAGTGCACATTGAAATTTCCCCCAGGAATCTCTTCATTGAACAAATTTGATTTTTACATGGAATGGTACTTCAAGGAAATCGAAAGGCGTGATTCCCTTGATTCTGGTTTAAACATTGTAGTCATAACTGGTATTTTCTCAGCGATTTTCTACATCGCAACCAATTTCGATTATTTTTTGGGGTCATTTCTGACTACAATTTTCATTGTGCTACTGTGCCTTGGTGTTCTGTTTTCTAGTATTGCACTGTTCTTCTTGATTGAGGCTTTTTCCAACTTGACAGAGGGATTCGATTATTCAGCTAGGACTGCCTTTGGCAAACTTCAGGCCCCCCCTTCCTTCGTTGCATTCTAGATAATTAAGTTATTTGGGAAATTTGGTCCTTTCACAAATCTAAAGGTGCAACGGCCGATTGTCAGTTGCCGCCAAACAGGCCTCACGGAAGGCTTCGCTGAAAGTTGGATGGGCATGGGACATTCGGGCAATGTCCTCGGCCGAGGCACGGTATTCCATGGCAACGACGGCCTCCGCTATCAGGTCTGCCGCCCTGGGTCCGATAATGTGGGCTCCCAGAATCTCATCAGAGGCTTGATCGGCCATCACTTTTATCACCCCGTCCAGGTCCATACTCGCTCGGGCCCGGCCCGAGGCTCTAAAGGGAAAAGTTCCCGTTTTATACTTTCGCCCCTGCTCCTTAAGCTCCTCCTCGGTATGACCGACACTGGCAACCTCCGGCCAGGTGTAAACAACGCCTGGTATTAGTAGGTAGTTCACGTGGGGTTTTTGTCCGGCCAGATGTTCTGCAACAAAAACCCCCTCTTCCTCGGCTTTATGTGCAAGCATAGCTCCCTTCACTACATCACCAATAGCGTAAATGTTTTCCACATTGGTTCTTAAATGTTCATTTACCTCCACTCTTCCCACTTTGTCCGTTTTCACGCCAATCTTCTCTAGTCCTAGTCCCGCAGTATAGGGATTGCGCCCGACAGACACCAAGCAATAATCTCCCTCCCATTTGACGGTCTTGCCTGCTTTGTCTTCCGCCTGGACCAGGACCCTTTTACCCTTGGCTTCAACTTTCGTGACCTTATGGCTTACAAAAATTTCGAAGCCCAGTTTCTTGATTACCTTTTGCAATTCCTTGCTCATGGTTCCATCCATGGTAGGAATGATCCGGTCAAGGAATTCAACTACCGTAATCTTCGAACCCAACCGGGCATAAACTGATCCCAGTTCAAGCCCGATGACGCCTCCGCCTATGATGATTATGTGCTTAGGGATCTCGGGAAGATTCAATGCCTCGGTGCTGGTTATGATCTTCTTTTTGTCAATTTTGATAAAAGGCAGGGAAGCAGGCTTAGACCCGGTTGCAACGATAATGTTATCACCGGTTATTGTCTGAGACTTCTTGCCCTTTGTAGTAATTTCAATAGTGTGGGCGTCAGCAAAACTGCCCGCTCCACGGTAGACATCAATCTTATTCTTCTTCATCAGGAAAGCCACCCCCTCGACCGTTTTGCCAACTACTTCGTTCTTGCGAGCGATCATTTGTTGAAGGTTGACCTTGAGGTTGGTTATGCCAATTCCATGTTCTTTGAAATTGGATTTAGCCTCATGGAAATGTTCTGAGGAATCCAACAAGGCTTTGGAAGGTATGCAACCCACATTGAGGCAGGTGCCACCAAGAGTGTTATATTTCTCGACTATCGCTGTCTTCATACCCAGTTGGGCACATCTTATGGCCGCAACGTAACCTCCCGGGCCGGAACCAATGATTATTACACCGTATTGCATTTTGTTTATTGAAATTGAAAATTGAGTGTGGAGAGTCGAATATTGACTACAGAATCATATCCCTATCAACAACCTTGTTGGATCCTCCAGCATTTCTTTGACTCTTACCAGGAAGCTAACGGATTCTCGACCATCTACGATCCTGTGATCGTAAGAAAGGGCAACGTACATTATCGGCCTTATAGCCACATCCCCATTCACAGCCATCGGGCGTTGCACGATATTGTGCATGCCCAGAATTGCCGACTGGGGAGCATTTATTATGGGCGTGCTTAGCATGGAACCAAAAATACCACCGTTGGTAATCGTAAATGTGCCGCCAGTCATTTCCTCAATGCTCAACTTATTTTCGCGAGCTTTTGTAGCCAACCTCACTATTTCCTTCTCAATCTGCTGGAAATTAAGAGATTCAGCATTCCGGATTACCGGCACCACCAATCCTTTGGGGGCTGATACGGCTATTGAAACATCGCAAAAATCATTATACACGATTTCATCGCCGTCGAGGTACGCATTTACAGCCGGCCATTCCTGCAACGCCTGGCAGCATGCCTTAGTGAAGAAGGACATGAAGCCCAAACCCACCTCGTATTTTTCCTTGAACTTTTCCTTGTATTGGCTACGTAGATCCATTATAGCCTTCATATCCACCTCGTTAAAGGTCGTAAGCATAGCCGTCTCATTCTTCACCGCTACCAACCGGCGTGAGATGGTCTTTCTTAGATTTGATACTTTTTCACGTCTCTCTGCCCGAGTTGTAGGGGCCGGCGCTTCAGATGGGGTTCCTTCACTGGAGGCACCCCTAGAATCGGTCCCCGACTGCATTTTCATGGCATCCTCTTTAGTGATCCTGCCATCAACACCCGTTCCACTCACTTCTTTGGGGCTAACTCCCTTTTCGGTCAAGATTTTGGCTGCCGCTGGGGACGCATGACCGGCTGCATAATTCGCCCCCCCAGATGGTTCTCGTGCAGAAGGTTTAGCTTCTTCGATCGGAACAGCTTCAGCAGTTGGAGCCACCGACCCCTCGGCAACCTCAATTTGGCATATCAAATCCCCAATGGAAAGGGTCTGTCCGTCCCGGGCAACGATCTTTAATATTCCCTGGGCTTCGGCAGTCAGCTCGAAAGTAGCCTTGTCCGACTCTATTTCGGCAAGAACGTCATCCAATTGGACGAAATCCCCATCATTCTTCACCCAGGAGCCCAGCGTTACTTCTGTGATTGACTCGCCCACTTCCGGCACCTTCATTTCAACGATCTCCCCGGTTTTGGATGCCTCAGCTACAGCAGGCGGCTCCTTTTCCACCTTTTCCTCCAGCTTATCCGCAGGCGGGGGAGGGGCGCTGGATGGTTTGCCATCCGTCTCGATTATGCAGATGACATCCCCTATACCTACGGTTGCTCCTTCCTCAGCCTTTATCCTCAGCGTACCGGCAGCTTCAGCATTAAGCTCAAATGTAGCCTTGTCGGATTCCAATTCGCACAGGACTTCATCCATTTCCACGTAGTCTCCATCGTTCCTTTGCCAGGAGGCAATTGTTACTTCGGTTATGGATTCTCCGACAGTAGGGATTTTAACATCAATGGCCATTTTTGTTGGGTTATTGGTTTATCGCTTAAAAGCGGCTTTTACAATTTTGTCCTGCTCCTCCTGATGGACTTTAGCATAGCCGGTCGCTGGCGAGGCGCTGGGTTTTCGGGACACTAGATCCAATGGCAAGTTATACAGGGTCCGGGTCAGGTAAGTCCAAGGACCCATGTTGACTGGCTCCTCCTGCACCCAAACCAGCTTGGGGTCTTTGTATTTTTTCAATTCAGTATCCAACTGTTTCTTGGGGAAAGGATGGAGTTGTTCAATGCGTATTATTGCGATGTCTTTTATCTTCTTTGATTGCTGCTCTTCCAACAGGTCGAAATATACTTTTCCGGTGCAAAGCAGGACCTTGAATACCTTGCCGGCAGTGACGAATTTATCCGGGTACATTTCTTTAAACCCTCCCCTGGTAAATTCCGATAGGGGAGACATCACTTTCGGGTGTCTCAGCAACGATTTAGGTGAAAATACGATAAGCGGTTTTCTGAATGGCCAGGCTAATTGCCTGCGAAGGGCGTGAAAAATGTTCGCCGGGTTAGTAAGATTAACGATCACCATATTATACTCGGCGGCCAACTGCAGATATCTTTCAGGACGAGCATTGGAGTGCTCTGGCCCCTGGCCCTCGTACCCGTGGGGGAGCAAGATGACAATACCATTCATACGCTGCCACTTAGATTCGGATGGCGTAATAAATTGATCAACAAATACTTGGGCTCCGTTGGCAAAATCTCCAAACTGAGCTTCCCACATGACCAGGGCTCCAGGATTAGCCATCGCATAACCGTATTCAAAGCCCAAAACCCCATATTCTGAGAGAAGGGAGTTGAAGATTTGAAAAACTTGCTGCTTTTTGTCGATATGATTCAAGTTAAGGTAGGGCCGATTGGTTTCGGCATCACGCAGCAGGGCATGACGGTGTGAGAATGTCCCTCTTTTCACATCTTGTCCTGAAAACCGCACGATCTTGCCCTCTATTAGGAGAGATCCATACGCCAGCAGTTCAGCGGAGCCCCAATTCAGTTCCTTGGACTTGAAAAACATGTCCTCGCGCGCCGCTATCAATTTCTCGACTTGCTTTATTGGCTTGAAATCCTGAGGGAGGGCCACCAGCGCATTGGCAATTTTCTTGATCTTGGCAGCCGAAATTGCAGTGTTCGGAGATTTATCAAAGTCTTTAGGACTGGAGCGATGGAGGGCCTTCCATTCTTTCTCAAGCGGTTGATGCTCATACGGTAAGGGTTTTTGCTTAACCTTATTGAGCCTGGCCTGAAGCAAATCCCTGAAATCCTTGTCCATAGAATCAGCCAACTTAGCATCAACGTCACCGCGGTCGATAAGGCTCTGATTATAGACCTCCCTGGGGTTGAGATGCTTGCTTATCAAATTATAAAGTAGGGGTTGTGTGAATTTCGGTTCGTCGCTCTCATTGTGTCCATGACGACGGTAACAAACCATGTCAATAAAGATGTCCTTTTTGTATTTTTGGCGATACTCGCAGGCCAATTTGACGCAGAAATATACTGACTCAGGATCATCTCCGTTGACATGAAGAACGGGGGCGTCAATAATTTTGGCAACGTCCGTGCAATAGATGCTGGATCGGGCCTCGTCGAAATCAGTTGTAAACCCGACCTGATTGTTGATGATAAAGTGAATGGTCCCTCCGGTGTGATATCCCGGCAATTGGGACATTTGAATTACTTCGTAATTGATACCCTGCCCGGCGAATGCTGAATCACCATGGATCAAAATGGGAAGAATCTTGTCAGAGTCGCCAGAGTATAACGCATCCAGCTTCGCACGAACAAATCCTTCTACCAATGGGTTTACCGCTTCTAGGTGGGATGGATTGGGTGTCAGTTTCACGTTCACCTTTTTTCCGTGTGGGGTGACTATCTCACTGGAATAGCCCATATGGTACTTCACATCCCCATCGCCCATGGTCAAGTCCGCTTTGGCCGTACCTTCAAATTCACTAAAGACTTGCTCATAGGTCTTTCCCATTATATTGGCCAGAATGTTAAGCCGGCCACGATGGGCCATTCCGATAACGCATTCTTTAACACCAAGATCAGCGGATGTAGTGATAATCGAATCTAAGGCAGGGATCGTGGTTTCTCCTCCTTCTAGCGAGAATCGCTTTTGGCCCAGGTATTTTGTGTGAAGGAAATTCTCAAAAACAACCGCCTCATTGAGTTTTAAGAGAATACGTTTCTTTTCTTCAATTGAGGGGCTGAAGGCCATGGCCTCTTTTTCGGATTTGCGCTTGAACCAACGTAGAATATCGGGTTCCCTGATATAGGAATATTCGAAACCGATATTTCCCGCATAAACCTTTCTGAGGGCCGACTCAATATCACGTAACTTTGCCCGGCCGATCCCAATGGCCTTTCCCACATCAAATTCCTCGTCCCTATCCGAATCAGTAAGGCCAAAATCTTCTGTGTCCAATACCGCCTTCCGATCCCGACGCGGCCTGATCGGATTGGTAGTTGATATTAAATGTCCCCTTGATCTATAGGCCTGAATAAGGTATCGAGCTTTTACTTCTTTATAGGCGATCTCGGATATTTGATCCGGATCAAGGTCTGAGCCATTGCTCCCATATTTTGCCTGGGAAAAGTCAAATCCCTCGAAGAATTTGGCCCAGCTGGGGTCCACTGATTCAGGATCACGCTTGTAAATCTGGTAGAGTTCCTCAATGTATCCGGAGTCTGCGTTGGCTATATAGGAGTATTGGTCCATGCTGGAAGAGTTTGGGTAAAACAAATTTAAGGATTTTATCGTATTATGAAAACCCTATATGCGGTTAGGCAAATGTTAAATAAAACAACCGCCAGGATGCTGGAACTTTTCCCAAAAATGGGGTAATCAGGATAATTAAAATTTCATGAATGAAGCAGTCTTGGTTTTTCAAAATATCATATCTTTGCAGACTCTTAACTACGGGCGGACGGGATCCGTCATTAAATGTATCCATTACATGGCTGTTAAAATTAGATTGGCAAGAAGGGGCAGGAAGAAGCTAGCGTTGTACGACGTAGTCGTAGCTGACGCCCGTGCTCCTCGCGACGGAAGATTCATAGAAAAGCTTGGAACCTACAATCCAAACACAAACCCAGCTAATATCAATATCAACTCAGACCGGGCTCTGGACTGGTTGATGAAAGGGGCTCAGCCGACCGATACGGTTAGGACCATGTTATCATACAGAGGAGTGCTGCTGCGAAAGCACCTCCAGGTTGGGGTAATTAAAGGAGCCATTACCCAGGAACAGGCTGATGGCAAATTCGAAGATTGGCTCAAGAAAAAAGAAGTCAAAATTCAAGAGAAGATAGAGAAATTGGAGAAGGAGAGTTCCGAAAAGGATAATGCCAGGTTAGAGGCTGAAACCAAGGTCAAGGAGGCAAGGTTGATTACGATCCAGCAGAAGAAGGCCGCAGCTGTGGAAAAACTGGCGGCCGAAATTAAAGAGGACAAGGGCGATAAGACCGGGGAAGAGGTCGCCGAAGGCGAGGTTGTCGAGATAGCTCCTGAGTCCGAACCGGCAGCCGATAGTTCCGCTGAGAAGGGGGCTGAAGAACCAACAAAGACCAAAGAAGAAACCCAAGAGGAGCCTGCTGAAACACCAACTGCAGATGTTAAGGAAGTCGAAAAGGCAGCCAGCTCGGAAGAAGATCATGGGCCGGAGACTGTGCCCGAGGCCGAATCCACAGCGGAAGAAGCGGCTGCGGAGGACGAACACGAAGTGGCTGAAGAACAGAAAGAAGCTCCAGCGGTTCAGGAAAGTGCTCCGGCGGCAGAGGAAGAGGCACCCACAGCCGCGGCAGAGGCTCCAACAGCAGAGGAACAGGCTCCCACAACAGAGGCAGAGGCTCCGACCACAGAGGAAGAGACCGCTACCGAGGATACAAATGCTGAAACAGACGTAGAAGACCCTACCGAGCCTGATTCCAAGAAAAGTTAAACCCGGTGCATGAAGCTTGAGGATTGCTTCGAACTAGGCTATTTAACCAGAACAAAAGGCCTTCGGGGTGAGTTGCAAGCTTTTTTGGATGTAGACCATCCCGCCTGTTACCAAAATCTCGAGTCCCTGTTAATTGCCCTGGACCAGGATCTGGTACCGTTTTCCATCGAGCATATCGCAATCCGTGAAAATACCGCAATCTTGAAATTGGAGGGCATAGACCAATTGGACGATGCCGCTCGATTGAAGTCACACAAACTGTATCTGCCATTGTCCTCCCTGCCGGATCTGGAACCTGATCAATTCTATTTCCATGATTTAATAAATTATACGCTCGTGGATAGCCAAAAGGGACAGTTAGGAAGAATCGGCAGCATCTATAACCTGCCCAGCAACGACCTGTTTTCCGTCGAGCACCAGGGAAAAGAGGTATTAATCCCTATTCATAAGGATCTGATTCAAAGAGTTGACAAGGATCAGGAAATGGTCCTGGTCACAATACCCGATGGCCTCCTCGACGTTTATCTTGAGTAATGAGAATTGATATTATTACTTGCCTGCCAAAACTAGTTGAAAGCCCCCTTTCCAATTCTATACTCCAAAGAGCCCGAGATAAAGGCTTGGTAGAGGTCTCGGTGCTGGATCTTAGAGATTTCGCCACCGACAAACATAGAAGCGTAGACGATTACGCTTATGGGGGAGGAGCGGGTATGGTACTGATGATCGAACCCATTGCCAGATGTCTGGAGTATCTCAACAGCCAAAGGGACTACGAAGAAGTCATCTTTTTGTCTCCCGATGGGCAATCCTTTAGTCAATCGGTGGCCAATCAGCTATCACTGCAAAAGAACATAATCCTCCTTTGCGGGCACTATAAAGGAGTCGATGAAAGAGTACGCGAGAACCTGATCACTCGAGAAATCAGCATCGGCGATTATGTTTTATCCGGTGGAGAAATAGCCGCGGCTGTAGTTACCGATGCCGTGATTCGACTACTGCCCGGAGTCCTGTCCGATGAGTCGTCGGCACTTACAGATTCTTTTCAGGATGGTCTTTTGGCACCACCCGTCTTCACCCGTCCTGCTGATTACCAGGGAATGAAAGTCCCAGAAGTGCTGTTATCCGGTAACGATAAGCTGATAGAAAAATGGCGTCATGACCAGGCGGTGGACCGGACTAGTCGAAGGCGTCCGGATCTCCTTAAGGACTAAAACAGCGGCAACCGGTTTTCCAATTTTATCGATTGGCCTGTTTAAATGTCGTAGGTTAATTGCTATATTTGCTGTCCGTTTTCAGTTCTGATAAAGATGAGTGATCTACTTAGAGAATTTGAACAGGAAGTCGTATCTCAGGCAACAGCAAAGCCAGACTTCAAGGCAGGAGATATGGTTAACGTTCACGTAAAAATAAAGGAAGGGAATAAAGAAAGGATTCAGCAATTCCAAGGGACCGTAATCCAAAGAAAAGGTGGAAGTTCGGCCACGAGCACCTTTACAGTACGTAAAGTTTCCAATGGCATAGGGATCGAGAGAATCTTTCCTACCTTAAGTCCCAATATAACCAAAGTGGAATTAGTTCAGCGGGGATCCGTGAGAAGGGCCAGACTGTTTTACTTAAGAGGCCTCCAGGGAAAAGCTGCCCGTATTAAGGAAAAAATTAATAAATAATTATACAGGGAGAGACCTTCTAAGCCGTCCCCGGGGATGGCTTTTTTTATGTTCAACCATGTCCATTCCGTTTTTCAAATACCAGGGAACCGGCAACGACTTCATCCTAATCGACAATCGTAATGGGGATTTTGACGCTACCAATCTCGATTTGGTCAAACGGTTGTGCGACCGCAAGTTTGGGGTTGGGTCAGATGGATTGATTCTGATCCAGGAGGCTCAGTCAGTTGATTTTGAGATGGTGTTTTTCAATCCCGACGGCAGCCAAAGCCTCTGCGGCAACGGGAGCCGGTGCGCGGTAATGTATGCCCGGGATCTGGGAATCATCCAGGCCGGAGCTACCTTCATGACAATCGACGGACCGTTTAATGCCTTGATAACGGGTTCCCAGATAGTCTTGGAGATGAAGGATATCAATCTGTTGGAATTTATTGGGAACGACATTTTTATTCACAATGGAAGCCCTCACTACCTAATGTTCGCAACCAATGTTTCTAAGATTAACGTTTACGAACAGGCCCGGCAGATCCGCTACAGTGAACGCTTTAAAACCAAAGGTACCAATGTCAACTTCGTAGAAGTACTGTCCGGACACGAAATTTTTACCCGCACTTACGAACGAGGAGTTGAAAACGAAACCCTCTCATGCGGGACCGGGGTGGTAGCAGCTTCGATTGCAGCCAGTTTACACCACGTGGCTAGTCCGGTAAACGTAAAAACTCCAGGGGGTGATCTCCGGGTTGAGTACGAGCAAGTGGATGAAGGAGTTTTCACAAGCATCAAATTGATTGGCCCGGCCGGAATAGTGTTTGAGGGCTCATTTCCGGGGTGATAGCTGCCAATTTTTCCGCTCCTCTGGTTTAGTATGATATTTGATGTATGCTTCCCAAATAATAAACCGAACCGGTAAGGAATAATCAGAAACCCACTAAATTTAACGTTGGAAAATCCCATTTTTGATATGAATTTAGTTGCCAACGTTGTAGCAAAGGTATTTGGGACCAAGTCCGACCGGGATATTAAGGACGCACTTCCTATTGTAGATCAAATTAATGATTACTTCAAACAACTGGAAGCGCTCACCGATAATCAGCTAAGAGAGAAGACCAACGAATTTAAGCAGATCATCGCCGATAAATTGAGCCAGATTGATGGCCAGATAAGCCAGCTCAACCAAAGGATCGAGGCTAATCCGAATTTGGACATTCATGAGAAGGAGGAAATATTCAATGAGGTTGACAAACTGGAAGAATCAAGAAATGACGACCTGGAGGAAATCCTGGTGGAGATCCTGCCGAAAGCGTTCGCGGTAGTTAAGGAAACGGCCCGTCGGTTTAAGGACGTGGGCGAGCTTTCGGTGACCGCAACGTTGATGGACAAGCAATTGGGCGCCGAGAGGGAGAATATTAACATCGAAGGAGAAACTGCCATTTGGGGTAACAAATGGGACGCGGCCGGCAAGGAAGTGATTTGGGATATGATCCACTATGACGTCCAGCTAATTGGGGGCATCGTTCTGCACGAGGGAAAGATTGCCGAAATGGCTACCGGAGAGGGGAAAACCCTGGTCGCCACTTTACCAGCGTATTTGAACGGTATAGCCGGCCGGGGCGTTCACATAGTCACCGTAAATGACTACCTGGCACGCAGGGATGCGGCCTGGATGGGGCCCATCCTTGAATTCCATGGATTAACCATAGATTGTATTGACTTACACCAGCCAAATACCCCGGATCGCAAGCGGGCCTATCAGGCGGACATTACCTACGGCACCAACAATGAGTTTGGGTTCGACTATTTGAGGGACAATATGACTCGCGAGGTGGGTGAACTAGTGCAACGCAAGCATCACTATGCAATGGTCGACGAAGTTGATTCGGTTTTAGTAGATGATGCTCGAACTCCGCTTATCATTTCAGGGCCTATCCCCAAGGGCGATGAACACGAGTTTCATGATTTGAAGCCTCGTGTTGCCAAGCTGGTCGAAGCACAAAAAAAAGTAGCCTCGCAGTTCCTGTTGGATGCAAAAAAGTTAATCGCCGATGGAGACGACAAGGAGGGTGGAGTTTCACTTTTTAGGGTATATCGTGGCCTGCCCAAATACAAACCACTTATCAAATACCTAAGTGAAACCGGGATGAAGCAGATCATGCAAAAAACCGAGAATTTTTATCTGCAGGACAATCAAAAGATGATGCCGGAGGCCGACAAGCCCTTGCTATTCACAATTGACGAGAGGCATAACGGCATAGACCTTACCGAAAATGGTATAGATCTGATAACTGGAGAGGGCGAGGATCCACATTTCTTTATTCTACCGGATATTGGAACCGACACGGCGCAAATAGACGATGATCCCTCTCTTGATGAGTCGGAAAAACTCATCCGCAAGGAAGAAGTTATCAAAGATTATCAAATCAAGTCTCAAAGGATCCATTCCATTAACCAGTTGCTAAAGGCATACACGCTGTTCGAACGAGATACGGAATATATCATCGTAGATGGTAAGATCAAGATCGTAGACGAACAAACCGGAAGGGTAATGGAGGGTCGAAGGTATTCCGACGGATTGCATCAGGCTCTTGAAGCCAAAGAGAACGTTAAGGTTGAGGACGCCACTCAAACCTACGCTACCGTTACCCTGCAGAACTATTTTAGAATGTATCATAAGCTTGCGGGGATGACCGGTACAGCCGAGACTGAGGCCGGAGAATTTTGGCAAATCTACAAGCTGGATGTGGTGGTAATCCCTACAAATCAGGTCATAGTTCGGGACGACCGGCATGACTTTGTTTACAAAACGGTACGCGAAAAGTTTAACGCGGTAGTCGAAGAGATTGTGAGCCTCACATCCGTGGGAAGACCGGTATTGGTTGGCACCACATCCGTGGAAATATCTGAGCTTTTAAGCCGGATGCTCAATTTGCGGAATATTGGTCATCAGGTACTGAATGCCAAGCAACATCAGAGGGAGGCCGATGTAATTACCGAAGCTGGAAAACCAGGCACAGTTACTATTGCCACCAACATGGCGGGAAGAGGTACAGATATTAAGCTTACACCCGAATCACGGAGGGCGGGAGGGTTGGCCATTGTGGGAACAGAACGCCATGAGTCACGAAGGGTAGACCGACAGCTCAGAGGTCGTTCTGGCCGGCAAGGGGATCCAGGTTCTTCCCAGTTTTATGTTTCCCTAGAGGATAACCTAATGAGACTATTTGGCTCCGACAGGATAGCCAAGTTAATGGATCGCATGGGATTGGAAGAGGGTGAGGTTATCCAGCATTCCATGATCACCAAGTCAATTGAAAGAGCCCAGCGCAAGGTTGAAGAAAACAATTTTGCGATGCGAAAGCGACTGCTTGAATACGACGATGTGATGAACTCCCAGCGCGAAGTGATCTATAAGAGACGGCATCATGCTCTATTTGGCGAACGATTGCAGCTGGATATTATGAACATGCTGTACGATACCTGCGAGGACATCACAATTAACGCCAAAGCGGGAAGTGATTTTAACAGCTTGAAATTAAATGTCCTTTCAGTCCTGGGACTGGACTTCCAGATCAGTGAGGATAAGTTTGAGCAAGATCGAGAAGATGAATTGAGCGAGCGCCTCTACAACGAGGCCTTTGCCCATTACCAGAGGAAGAACGATGCTATTGCCTCCAAGGCATTCCCTATCCTGAAGGAGATTCACAAAACAAGGGGGGCTACCGTCGAGGAGATACTGGTTCCTTTCACCGATGGCAAGAAACAGCTCGGTGTAGCCGCAAACCTGGTAAAGTCAATTGACTCCCAGGGAAGCGATTTGATCCGGGCCATGGAAAAGATGATTACTCTGGCCCTTATTGACCAGGCCTGGAAAGAACACCTCCGGGATATGGATGATCTGAAGCAATCGGTCCAAAATGCCGTCTACGAGCAAAAGGATCCGCTCCTTATTTATAAGTTCGAGGCGTTTGAATTGTTCAAGGTATTTCTGGCCAGATTAAATGAAAATACGATTTCGTTTCTTATGAAAGCGGATCTTCCCGTTCAGGAACCGCAAGAAGTTCAGGAGGCACGTCATTCGGGTCGGGACAACTATAGTGAAAGTAAGGAAGAATCCCGGTCTTTGCTCAGTGGAAGAGGAGGAGCCGCGGATCGACCACCTGCGCAAAAGATCGAACCGGCCAAGTCCCAAAAAGTAATGGGTCGTAACGACAGGGTCAGTGTGCAATATGCCGATGGCCGGGTGCTCAAGAATGTGAAGTATAAGAAGGTAGAAGAGGACATCGCCACTAACAAATGTGTCATCGTTGAGGATTAGCATGCAATGATGGCTTCATTCCGATATCCAGGCATGTTCACCATGCTCCTTGCGATGGCTTGCAGCCCCAGGACGCTCCAGACCTCCTCGTTAGAAAACAACTATTACGAAGATCTGTCACTCTACCGGCCTAGTTACTATCACCAGGATTCTCCGGCAGAGAAACAGCCGGAAAGCCCCTTGCTCAGCGATCTACCAGTTGCAAATGACCAAACGGCCGAACTAGATACTTTACTGGAAATGTTGGCAGCCCAAAACCAGTCGCTAGAGTACGTTCAAGGATTCACTGTCCAGGTCTACTCAGGAAACAGCCGCGAGGTCGCCTCCAAAGCCAGGATTGACGTATTCAAAGTGCTGGTTGGTTTCGAACCTGAAATCAGATACGTACAACCAAATTTCAAGGTAAAAGTTGGAAAGTTCGTGGACCGGCTAGAGGCCCAATGGGTATATGGACAGTTGAAGCCTGAATTCCCTCGAGCCATTATCATTCCAGAAAGAATTCGTCTGACTCACTGATAATTTCAAACTGCAAATGGATCTCAAGCGAAAAATCAAAGAATTGGCCTCAGCGCAAAGGGAAGATGTTATTGCTATCCGGCAGCATCTTCATGCTCATCCGGAACTCTCTTTCACTGAACACGAGACGGCGAAACTTGTATCCAAAAAATTGTCTGAACTAGGTCTGGAGGTTACCGAGGGTATTGCCGGCACTGGGCTTGTTGCCATCATAGAAGGTAATAACCCTGACACCAAAGTGGTATCTCTCAGGGCGGACATGGATGCGCTGCCCATACTTGAAGAAAACGACCTGGACTACCGATCAAAAAACGAAGGTGTCATGCATGCCTGTGGACACGATGCCCATACTGCGTCGCTACTTGGTACCGCTTCTATTCTCAGTCAAATCCGAGACCAGTTTGATGGCAGCGTAAAGTTAATATTTCAACCCGGTGAGGAAAAAGCTCCTGGAGGAGCCTCCATGATGATCCGAGAGGGAGTTCTTGAAAATCCTGCTCCTGCCAGCATGTTAGGTCAGCATGTCATGACCTTTATTCCAGTAGGAAAGGTCGGTTTCAGGGAAGGAAAATATATGGCCAGCGCTGACGAGATCTACATGACGATTAAGGGAAAAGGTGGCCATGGAGCCACTCCCCATTTAAACGTTGATCCGGTCCTGATCACCTGTCATATTATTGTTGCGCTTCAGCAGATCATTAGCCGCAGCGCCAATCCGTTGACTCCAACCGTGCTTTCATTTGGAAAGATAATAGCCGAGGGTGCGACCAATATCATCCCAAATGAGGTCAGGGTAGAAGGGACCTTCCGGGCACTCGACGAAGATTGGCGGGCCAAGGCTCATCAGAAAATGAAGCAAATCGCCGAGAGCATTGCTAGTGGTATGGGGGGTAGTGCAGAATTTGAAATCCTCAAAGGATATCCTTTCCTGGAAAATAATCCGGAGTTAACCCGTCGATCCAAGAAGTTCGCACAGGAATACTTAGGTGAAGAAAATGTTCTGGATCTGGACGTTTGGATGGCATCCGAAGACTTTGCCTATTATTCGCAGCAGGTAGACTCCTGTTTCTACCGGTTGGGAGTCAGGAACGAAGAAAAGGGGTTCACCTCTACGGTCCACACCCCAACGTTTAACCTGGATGAAGGAGCCCTGGAGATCGGATGCGGCTTAATGGCCTGGATTGCCGTTAATGAACTGACGGTCTAGGAAAACTAGATTTTTCCAGCTAGCGCCTCCGTGACGTTAATAATGTGGTCTCCCACCTTTTCGCAGGAGGCGAAGAGATCGTGATAGATCATTCCGCTTTGTACGTGGTATGTACCGTCCTCAATGCTTTTCAGTAGGCTTCTTCTTAACACGTCCCGCTCGGCATTGATATTCCGCTCCTTTTCTTTCGCCTGCTTGAGAAACACTCGTTTCTCTGAAGGCTGCAGGTTCTCATTCATCACCTTGAAAGCCTCATCAACTTTGTCCAGCATTTGAAGGAGATTTTCGGTTTGCTTTTCAGTGAACCACAAGTCGCTTTCATTCTTCCTTTCAATCGATTTGGACATCTGGTAGAATATGTCTGCGATTCGTTCCAGGTCATTATTGATGCTCAGCAAGGCTCTCAATTTGGCCGAAGAGTCCCCGCTGATATTGCCCTCCGCGACCCTGGAAAGAAACTTCGCCAATTCCACCTCCATGCGGTCGGTAATCTCCTCATGCTTCTCAATTTTTGTCATCAGCTTGACCCGCTTCTTGTTCTTTTTCTTTTGTACCAGTTCCCGTATGAATCCGGACATTCGGGCCGTTATTGCTCCGAATTTGGCCAGTTCCTTGCGTGCTTCAAGAATGGAAATTTCAGGAGTTCTCACCAAATTCGTTCCGATATAGTCAAGACGGAACTCGTCATCATCACCTTTTGAGGGAACCATCTTTTGCACCGCCCTCTCAATCACTGGCACGAAGCCAATGAGCATTACGACGTTTAGGATATTGAAAGTGGTATGGAAAATAGAGAGTGAAATGGGTATACTTTCAGGCTGATCTGGTGATAGTGGCGAAACTCCATGTGTAACTCGCATATAATAATCAATCCCCTGAAGGAAAAAAGGGAATAGCAGAATCATCCAAGTGACCCCAAAAATATTGAACACTAAGTGGGCCCTGGCCGCACGTTTGGCGTGAACGTTTCCAATTAGCGCAGCTAGATTAGCCGTAATCGTGGTACCTATGTTTTCTCCCAAAACCATGGCCGCCGCCATTTCAAACGGAATCCATCCACTGTTCGCAGCCACCAGGGTTAAGGCCATGGCAGCACTGGAAGATTGTACAACGATTGTTATTAAAGTGCCAACCAGGATGAAGGAAATAGTAGACAGTATGCCGTAGCCCGTGAAATTAGTCAAGAATTCGAGTACCTCAGGATTGGACCTTAGATCCGGTACCGCACTTTTTAGCGCCTCCAGGCCCAGAAAAAGCAATGCAAAGCCTACCAGCGTTTCACCCCAAGCCTTTGCACGGTTCCGTCGGGCAAAAAGAAATGGGAATCCGATGGCAATAATAGGTAAGGACAGTGAGGATATCTTAACCTTGAATCCGATAAGAGAAATCAGCCAGGCCGTAATCGTGGTTCCAATATTGGCACCCATGATCACACCAATAGATTCAACAAGGGTCAATAATCCGGCATTTACGAAACTAACTACCATAACCGTGGTGACAGAGGAGGACTGAACCAGGCCTGTGATGAAAAAGCCGGTGACAACTCCGGCAAAACGGTTCGAGGTCATTGCTCCAAGAATCTGGCGCATTTTCGAACCGGCTACCTTCTGTATGCCCTCGCTCATGATCTTCATTCCGAAAATGAAGAATCCCAGGGCTCCGAGAAGTGTAAGGAATTCTACTAAGCCGAACTTCATTTCAAGCGGTTGTTAATTACTGATACTCCAGATCAAAGGGCCCCAATATAATTAATAATGGTCCATGTTCGATAGATGAGATTCCCTCAATGAATTGTAGAAAAAAGCCACTATTGAACTCAAACTTGAAGGTGCGATTTGCATGTTAAGAAACTGTTATTGATTGATTAACAAATCATGAACATCTGGACTCTGACAACAATTTGTTTAACTTTTACACGTACGAATTAATCCACGGAATTATTGCCTCCGCCATGAATAACCTACTAAAAACCTCCTGGGTGATTGCTATCACAACTTGCCTTTTTATCCATCATGGAAACAGCCAGCAAGCAATTAATACGCGCTTTGGCAAGGGAATTCAATTCATGGCTCATGACTCCAGTTTCTACAACAAGTTCAGTGTCCGATTCCAGACACTGTATTTAGGTGTCCAGGATTTTGACTCAAAGCAGTATAATGATGTTCTGCTGATCCGTCGCTTCAGGCTAAAATTCGACGGCTGGGTCTTTAGCCCAAAGATTGTCTACAAATTCGAGCTTGGTCAAAGCAACCGCGATACGGGAGGCGGTAATAGGGCTAATTTTAATAATACCGCCAGAATCATATTGGACGCGGTGGTTAAGTGGAATTTTTATCGGAGCTGGACCATTTGGTTCGGACAAACCAAGTTGCCTGGAAACAGAGAGCGGGTCATCTCCTCTCAGAAGCTTCAAACTGTCGACCGAAGTTTAGCAAACGCGCGGTATAACCTTGACCGAGATTTAGGAATCCAGCTCAGCCACCAAAGCCATGTCGGCCGAGGTGTGATTAGAGAGATTTTCTCAATCGCCATGGGGGAGGGAAGGGATATTATCACCAATAACCTGGGAGGATATGCCTACACCGGCCGTATAGAATTCCTGCCAATGGGAGAATTCCAAAACAAAGGAGATTATTTTGGTTCCGATCTGGAACGAGAGGACGCGCCAAAGCTTGCCGTCGGTGTGACCTTCGATTACAACGATGGTGCCGCTCGACAACGAGGACAACTGGGCGATTTTGTGGAGGACAGTCTGGGGAATCAACTCAACAATTCGTTAAGCACCGTATTTGTGGATGCCATTTTCAAGTACCGCGGACTATCCGTGCTGTCCGAGTATCACAACAAATCTGCCGAAGAGAACATTTTCGGATACAGGGAAGGTGGAGAAATAAGATATACCACCGGTACTGGCTTAGTTATCCAAACCGGGTACTTATTCGGGAAAAACTGGGAATTGGTTGGTAGGTACACCACGGTAAAACCAGATGAACTGGATTATTCCAGCGTAATCGACGAGAATGAGTATACCTTTGGCATTTCCAGGTACATCGTTGGACACAATCTCAAGGTCCAAACCGATTTCTCATATCGCGAAAGACAATCCAGAAGCGATTTTTTCATGTTCAGATTTCAAATGGAACTAGCCCTATGATCCTGAGTTGCCTCTGATGGTTGCGAATTTTTCCCTAAATTCAATGTCCATGAAATAGTTTGAAGGAAATGAAAAACTTGTTGGAAAACATATCCAGCTTCCTTGAGATCAAGGCAGAACTTATCAAGGTCGAACTGCAAGAGGATATTGCCGAGTTGGCTTCGCGATTAATTTTGCTGGTAGCAATAGTAATTTTCGCTTCTTTGGGACTGTTGGCCGCAACGGTCGGGATAAGCCAATATTTGAATGATATTCTTTCCAGCAACTATCTTGGCTATGTCCTGATGACATCTTTCTACGCCTTGCTGGTGATGCTGGTGGTGTTTTTAAACACCTATTTTAAGCTTGCAGAAACGATCAAAATGTATATCCTGAGAATTCTGGAAAAGCAGGATAGGTAGATGGCTGAAAAAGTCTTGCGTGAAACGAGAAAGCAGGCCCTCCGAAAGCAATCAGCGGAGTATAGGAAGGTTATCGAAACCCAACTAAGGGACGGCTATTCTGAAGTGCAACGTATGGGCCGGCTAATCTGGATTGGTGGAGTAGTGGGTGTATCGATTTATACTTTGATCAGCCTTTTAGGTGATCGAAAGCCTCGAAAAAAAAAGAAGGATGACGAAGTACTAAAGGGGCAAATTCCGGTCCGTGAAAGTTCTGTCTCAGGATTGATAAAAGAAAAAATTGCTCTATTTTTACTCTCGATGGCTCTGGAAAGGCTCAAAACACATCTGCTGAAGGAAAAACCCGAAAATGACACAACCCATCCTCCAGAAACTTTGCCAGCGGAAGAAGACCGGAATTAAGTCATTTGCGGTACTTATCGATCCGGACAAAATGTCTGATTCCAGCAGCTGTCTCCCTCTGATCAACCGCTGTATCGAAAACAAAGTCGATTTTTTTCTTGTCGGAGGAAGTTTGGTTACTACCAACAACTTCAGCCAGGTGGTGACATTGATCAAACACCAAAGCCAAATCCCGGTGATTATTTTTCCCGGAAACACCATGCATATTGACACTTCCGCAGACGCCATACTTTTCTTATCGTTAATATCGGGACGTAATCCGGAACTGCTTATCGGCCAGCATGTTCACGCTGCACCTATTGTAAAAAGAAGTAATCTGGAAGTTATATCCACTGGATACATGCTGATTGACTCCGGGAATCACACCACTGTATCATACATCAGCAATACCTTACCTATTCCGGCCGACAAACACTCGGTAGGGGCCTGCACGGCAATGGCGGGCGAGATGTTAGGTTTGAGCACTATTTATTTGGACGCCGGAAGCGGCGCCCAGATGGCCGTTCCGGAAAAAATGATCAGCACCGTTAGGAAGGCAGTAGATTGTCCGCTGATAGTCGGCGGTGGAATCAATTCTGGATATAAGGCCTCTATAGTGCTAGAAGCTGGGGCAGATGTAATTGTGGTTGGTAACGGTATTGAGAAGAATCAGAAGCTCCTAATAGAAGTGTCTGACGCGATGACCGAATTCAACCAAACTCTAGACATTCATTAAGGACTCCCGGCGCCGCATCTTTCCCGCTGGAATTCCGAACATCATCTTAAACCTTCGACAGAAATAGGCGGTGTCCTTATAACCTACCTCCTTTCCAATTTCCCTAATGCTTTTCTTGGACGTCCTCAGCAAATTAACGGCATTTTCCATTCGTTGATACTCAATGTAGTCTTGCGGATTGATTCCAGTAAGCATCTTGAAGTACTGGCCAACGTAGTCCTCTGAAACATTGGCAACATTGGCTAAAACTTTATTCGACAGATCTCCACCGATATGCTCCCTGATATAGTTAAAGATGTCGATCAAACGTGGGTCCTTAAAATAGGTGCTATTGGTTGCCAACTGTTCGACAAACAGCCGATGCTCCAGGATGTGGCGGATTATTTCCACAACCAGCCTGTCAGTCTCCAGTTTTACAATGCGGTCCTTACCCGGAAGATCTGATTTGGATTCGGACCAAATGGTGCTTATTAAGGCGCTGATGATCTCGCTGTTGATAACGAACGGAGGGATGTCCAACGAGGCGAAGAAGTTGACGGAATCGAAAACCTTCGCCTCAAAAGTTATGTAGGTATAATTCTCGCCCCAAGATGATTCGTCGTCGCTGTCCGACAAGGTTTGGAAATATTTCTCTTTGTTGTTCAGGAAGTCATCGTTGGAAAGACTTATCGGCTCACCGCTCCCATATGTAACGGACACCAGCTTCCCACCAGGTATAAATAGAACGTCGCTTGTCTTCACTTTAGGATCGTTTGCGCCGATGGTGATTCCCCCTTTGTTCAAAATTAAGATTGTGTTTTCAACATCATAGTAATTCTCTATGGTTACTGGTTGTAATATTCCAATATGCCGAGATCGAATGAACCGGACTCCTAAAGATTCAATTATTTTGTTGTAATCTTCCATTCACGCTATTTCAATGAAATCTTCCATAGCTAAAATATAACTATGGAAGAATAGAGTTGTATAAATCTAATAAAAAAATTTTAGAAACAAAAAATTGAGAAAATAAAATGAATTGGGAAAATTGGATATTTTCAATAATAGGTGGGCCGACCGCATCAAACTACTTCAAAAGCTGTCTGGAAATAACCAATTTTTGGATTTCGGAAGTGCCCTCATAGATTTGAGTAATCTTTGCATCCCGCATTAATCGCTCAACATGATACTCCTTCACAAACCCATAACCACCGTGGATTTGAACTGCCTCCACGGTGATTTCCATGGCCGCCTGGGAGGCAAACAGCTTGGCCATAGCACTTTCCTTGGCAAACTCTTTGTCTCGGTCTTTCAGGTAAGCCGCCTGCAGACAGAGAAGTCGCGCAGCATCTATTTTGGTAGCCATGTCGGCAAGCTTGAACTGAGTGGCCTGATGATCAGCGATCTGTTTGCCGAATGCTTTCCGTTCCTTTGAGTATTTGATAGACAGTTCGTACGCTCCCGAAGCTATGCCCAAAGCTTGGGAGGCAATGCCAATTCGACCTCCATTGAGAACCTCCATGGCAAATCTAAACCCCGAGCCTTCTGGTCCAATTCTATTGGCCCTGGGAACTTTGACATCACTAAACATAATTGAGTGGGTATCGGATCCGCGAATGCCCAATTTGTTTTCCTTGCGACCAACTGAAATCCCATCGAAATCGCTCTCAACGACAAATGCATTTACGCCGTTGTGCCTAAGTTCTGGATTTGTCTGGCCGATTACCACATATACAGATGCCGTCCTGCCATTTGTAATCCAGTTCTTGGTGCCGTTCAATAGGTAATGATCTCCTTTGTCCTCGGCGCTGGTTTTCTGTGCGGTAGCATCAGACCCAGCCTCGGGCTCGGATAAACAGAATGCGCCAATCTTTTTTCCAGTCGCCAGGTCCGGAAGGTATTTTTCCTTTTGGTCATCGGTTCCATTCCTTTCAATTCCCGAGCAAACGAGCGAGTTATTCACAGACATAGCCACCGCGGCAGAAGCATCAATTTTGGAGATTTCCTCCATGGCCAAAACATACGAGATGGTGTCCATTCCTCCGCCTCCGTACTTAGGGTCAACCATCATTCCCATGAAACCCAATTCTCCCATTTTACTCACCTGCTCAACCGGGAACTTCTGATTCTCGTCCCGCTCAATAACTCCGGGCAGGAGTTCGCTGCGGGCGAAATCCCGGGCCGCATCCCTGACCGTCAGCTGTTCTTCGCTAAATTCGAAATTCATTGGAAGGTTATTAGCGAGCCGGACTAATCCCGGCTTCCCATAAAAATAGAAACATAATATAGGAGCATCACCATCGAACCCAGTGCTGCAACTAAATAAGTCATAGCCGCCCATTTCAGAGCGTCACGGGCCATTCCGTACTCGGATTGGCTCACGACTCCGCGTCGTTCAACCCAGGCCAAGGCCCTTTTGCTGGCATCAAATTCCACCGGCAATGTCACCAGGGAAAATAGGGTCAGTACGGTATAACAAGCTATGATGACCAGGATGATATTGGAGATTGGCAGGCTCATGAAAAAGAACCCACCAAAAAAGGCGACCATGATGACCATATTTAGTATCTGTGCACTGACATTCTGAATCGGAACCATAGCCGACCGAAACTCCAGCATGCTGTAAGCATTGGCATGTTGAACAGCATGTCCGCATTCATGAGCAGCAATTGCTGCCGATGCTGCCGATCGCCCGTTGAATACCTCGGGCGATAGATTTACCGTCTTATTTGCGGGGTTATAGTGATCGGTCAGCCGGCCTTCCACGGAAACCACTCTCACATCCCGAATGCCGTTGTCGGCCAGCATTGCTTCGGCCACGTCCCTTCCAGAAAGTCCTGAAGCTAATGGAACTTGAGAGTACTTTCTGAATTTTCTCTTGAGCCTCGAACTTACAGCGAAACTCAATATCATGAAGCCAATTAAGATTATGAAATACATAGTGCCTTAGTTAAAACGTCCTGATTCTTTCAATTATCCGACTGGTGGAGTAACCTTCCACTATTGGAATCGTTCTCACCTGTCCTCCATTACCGGTAACAACATCCGCGCCAACAATATCCTCTGCCAAATAGTCATCTCCTTTCACCAAAATGTCGGGAACCACCTCGGCAATCACTCTGCTAGGGGTCGGCTCATCAAAAACCACCACAGCGTCTACAAACTGCATCGCGGCAAGAACTCGGACCCTGGAGCTTTCATCGGTAACGGGTCTCCCGGCGCCCTTCAGTTTAGTCACGGAATTATCCGAATTCACCCCCACCACTAACCTATTCCCGAGCTTGCGAGCCTTTTCCAGGTAATCGACATGTCCCATATGGACAAGGTCAAAACATCCATTGGTAAACACAACCTTGAGGCCCTGGCTCCGCCACTCCTGCAACTGATATTGCAGGGTCTTTGATGTGAATATCTTATCCACGCTGTCCATTTTCCAACTTGGTCTTCCTAGGTGAAATTATGAAACTTAACACTAAACTCACGCCTCCAATCACCACGAAGGTCAAGGCACCCGATGAGTGCAATAGAAACGCGAAGGACTTTCCAACCTCAGGGGCGACGCCATATAGAAAAAGTAAGCTCGCCACCAGGACATGAAAGCTACCAATCCCACCCTGCACTGGTGCAGACATTCCAAGGCCTCCCATGACCAGTACCGATAAACCGGCCGTCACAGTAAGTTGGCTTGTGCCGGAAAATGAAAAGAATACCAGGTAGGACATAAAAAAATAGAGGACCCAAATGCAAACTGTCGACAACAGAAAAATTCTTTTGCTCCGGATATTGCGAATACTTAGCATGCCCTCCCAAACCTGCGAAAAAGCTTTGCGTAACTTCCACATAAGCGGATGGTCCCAGAATGAGGTCTTTCGGATCAGCCAAAAACCGATTAAACCTACAGCCAGTAGGGAACCTAACCCTGCAATAGCCATTTGCAAAAGACTGGTGTTCAATTGGAATTTTTCCGAGAGCAGGTTGTAAAAGAAATTGTATAGGCGGTCATACTCCACCACCAGGGCGGCTAGGACGAGGCCAAAAAGGGTGATGAGGTCAATGACCCTTTCCGTTATCACCGTACCGAACGACGTTGCAAAGGGAACCGTGTCTGTTCTCCTCAATATGATGCATCGAGTGACTTCTCCAACCCTTGGGAGCAGGAGATTTGCGAAATAGCCTCCCATAACGGCCAGAAAAGTACGGAAGGTATCTAACCTGTAGCCCAGAGGCTCAATTATCAGGTTCCATCGGTAAGCCCGTATAAGGTTGGCAATGATCGAAAGACCGATGGAGTACCAGACATAAGACAAATCGGCATCTTCGATGTTAGACAAAATTAGGGAGAATGGCATGTCCCGATATACCAACCAGAACAGCCACAGGGCAAAGGCCAGCGAGAGGGTGTATTGTAGGACCGCCTTTAGGATTCTCAAATGCTCTGGTAATTCAGTAGGTGAAGATTATGTTGTCGATCAACCGGACCTCGTTTACATAGCCGGCGATGCAAAGGGCTACCTTCTGATCCCGCTTCAATTCCTCTACCGGTTCTAGGGTTGCGCTGTCCACAATATTAAAGTATTCGAGATCAATCCCCTTGATGCCTTGGACAAAAGACGTTAGCTGCTGATGGACCTGGTTTGGAGAATTACCCTTCGACAATCCGGACGCTGCCAGCTTCAGGGCCTGGTAAAGTGTGCTGGCCACCTCCTTTTGCAAATCGTCAAGAAGTTTATTTCTTGATGACAAGGCCAAGCCATTAGGGGCTCTTGCTGTGGGAACACAAATTACCTCGGAATCCAAAAAGAACTCACGGACCAAATATTTTATTATGGCATACTGCTGCCAATCCTTCTGCCCAAAGTAGGATCGATCCGGCCGAATTAGATTGAGCAATTTCATAACTACAATCCCCACTCCACTGAAGTGACCGGGGCGAAATTTTCCTTCCATTTGCCGGTCAAGGGAACCCAGCTCTAGCCTCACCTGCGGAGGAGACTCATACATTAGGGAATCTTCCGGCATGAAAAGAACATCACATCCCAGAGACTCCATGGTCTCCATGTCATAATCCAAGCTACGAGGATAGCTATGCAGGTCCCTGGAATTGTTAAACTGGATTGGATTGACATAGATGCTAGCCACCAAATGATCATTTTGTTCACGGGCCGATCTCAAAAGCGCCTCATGGCCCTGGTGCAATGCTCCCATGGTAGCCACAAAGCCTATTGTCTGACCGGACGAACGTTGATTGCTTAGATGCTTTTGAAGCTGAGCTTTTTCTTGGAAAACTAGCATGGCGGGGCGTGAGGGCACGAAAATGGCTCCAAACTAGATTTTTTACAAGTATTTTTCGTATTTTTGTTGTCCCGTTTTTTGAACCCATCTAATCCTACAAGTTATGTCAAAACTTCGAATACTCTACGTGGCAACCGAGATCAATCCTTTTCTTCAGACATCAAAAGTTGCAGAATTTGTCCGGAAGCTTCCACAGGGTATGCAAGAAAGGGGTATGGAAATTCGAATCTTGGTTCCGCGCTTTGGATTAATAAATGAGCGTAAGAACAGATTGCATGAAGTAGTCCGTCTTTCGGGTATTAACATCGCCGTGGGCGAGGAGGAGAAGCCCCTGGTTATCAAAGTAGCCTCGATCCCAAATGCCAAGTTACAGGTGTACTTCATTGATAATGAAGATTATTTTCATAGAAAATCGGTCTTCTTTGATAACCAGGACAATTTTTATGATGACAATGATGAACGAGCGATCTTTTTCTGCAAGGGAGTCATTGAAACTGTAAAGAAGCTGGGCTGGGCACCTGATGTAGTTCATTGTAATGATTGGATGACCAGTCTGATTCCAATGTATCTGAAGACCACTTACAAGAGTGATCCCATTTTTAAGAATACGAAGACCGTATTCACCGTTTATGACAATGTCATCAACCACAAATTTAAAGATGACCTCATCACCAAGGTCAAGATGATGGATATCGAAGACAGCATGTTGTCCCACCTTGAGTCGGGAGATTTCGAAGGTTTTATCAAGATAGGGGTCCAATATGCTGACGCAGTGATCAAGGCCGAAGAGGAGCTCAGCAAGAGTTTGGATCGGCTCTTTACCGAGTTTTCCGATCAGAAAAAAATCGACACTATCGAAAAAGACGATAACTTTTTAGACTCGTACTATAACCTATATAATGAACTTGTTGGATAAGAAAACAAGGCTGATATTAATATCAGCCTTGTTTTCGAGTGGATGTGAGGACCCGGATACTATAGGATTACAGATCAAACCTGACAAAGACCTCCTGGTAGAATTTGTTGAAATTCCCATCAACGGCGCTGTAATGTTGATTGATTCGATTGGAACTACTAATTCCGGTCGGCTGATGTTCGGAAATTACCAAGATCCAGCTACCGGTAGGATTACGGCTGAAGCATATTCCAAATTGCGCCCCGAGATCTTCCTTGATACCATAGCCGATGATGCAGAACTGGATTCAGTCACTTTGAGCCTGGATCTGAGCTATTATTACGGGGTCGACTTTGATGTTTTGCAGAATCTTAGCGTCCACGAATTACAAGACACAATACCGAAGCTCCGGAATATTACTTCTACCAAACTATCTTTTAAGCCCGAGCCACTGCTAAATGCCAATTTCGCAGTTCCATTCAACAAGGACACCACGCTTACTATTAAATCTCCCCCTGGAGCGCTGACCGAATTGTTCGAGATCCTAAAAGAATTTGATTACACGGATCAAGATGGATTTAACCAGTTATTCAAGGGCATCGCCATAACCAGTGGCCAGCTGAATTCTGCGATCTACGGGGCAAACCCAAATACTCTCCGCTCTTTCCTAAGACTTCATTACTCCTCTCCCGGAGATGATGACCCATCTGAATTTGATCTTTTCTTCAACGCTGTAACCCATTATAGCTACATCAAAGCCAACTTCGAGGGCACTGCTTTACAGGATCTTACCAACTTCTACCAGCCGTTGATCCCAGGTTCGGATTCCTTGTATTTGCAGGGGGGCACCGGATTAACCTTTATCCTTGACTTCGGGCCGTTTTTGGAATTTACCGACACCATATCCAATTTGACCATAACACAAACTGATCTTGAAATAGGCCCAATTTTGGCCCCCCCTCAAGGCTTACCAGCCCCACAGGTGATGACAATTCTTCCGGTAAGTGATGACAACCGAATAAATGTTTCAGACACCTTGTTGGTAAATGACTTATTGGAAAACAGTCCGTTGATTGTAGCATTTAATGAAAAAAACCTGTTGTACGACGGTCGGATTACTCGTTATACGCAGCTTTTGGCTGAAGGAGAAATCGAAATGAACCGATTAATCGTTCTACCGGCTGGCAGTAATACAACTGTAAACCGGGCGTCTACCTTAAGGGAAAATGTGGTACTTAAAGTTTTTTATACCAGATTCGCTCAATAATAGACGGAACTGAGTATTTTTCAAAATTCTTAACTGATACGTAATGTGCGGTATTGTTGGCTACTCCGGTTACCGTGATGCTATTCCGGTAATAATCAAGGGGCTCAAGCGACTGGAGTATCGTGGTTATGACAGTGCTGGAGTTGCTTTACTTGAGCAAGAACTGAAAATCCTCAAAAAGAAAGGAAAGGTAACTGATCTTGAAGAAAGCATACGTGGGCATAAATCCTCAAGCAAGCTTGGTATTGGTCATACCCGGTGGGCTACTCACGGTGAGCCTTCTGACCTAAATGCCCACCCTCATTACTCTGCGGATAAGAAACTTGCCATTATTCATAACGGAATCATTGAAAATTATTCATCGCTTAAACAAGAGCTTACCAACAAGGGCCATGAACTCCGAAGTGAAACCGATTCAGAGGTCCTGATCCACTTCATTCAAGACATCAAGCAAAACAACGATTGCGATTTGGTTGAAGCCGTAAGAATTGCCCTTAACAAAGTCGTTGGGGCCTACGCCATTCTGATTTTATCAGAAGATGATCCGGATACAATCATTGCAGCACGCAAAGGAAGTCCACTGGTAATCGGAGTGGGGCGAGATGAATTCTTTGTTGCCTCGGATGCCACTCCGATTGTTGAATATACTAATGAAGTCGTCTACCTTAACGATTTCGAAATAGGGGTTATCAGGGACGGTAGGCTTACGGTCAAAAATACCCAGGATATGCAGATGACCCCATATATCCAGACCCTGGATATGGAGCTTGAGTCGATCGAGAAAGGGGGATTTGAGCATTTTATGCTCAAGGAAATCTTCGAGCAGCCCAAATCCATCAGCGACAGTATGCGCGGCCGGTTAAATGCCGAGGAAGGTCATTTAGTGCTGGGCGGCATCCGAGAGTACCAGAACAAAATAGAAAATGCCGATCGAATTGTATTGATTGGCTGTGGGACCTCATGGCATGCCGCACTGGTAGCTGAATACTTCCTGGAGGAGTATTGCCGCATTCCGGTGGAGGTTGAATATGCCTCTGAGTTTAGGTACCGTAATCCGGTAATTAGTGAGGGTGATGTGGTTATCGCAATTTCACAGTCAGGAGAGACCGCCGACACACTGGCGGCCATTGAAATGGCCAAGGCGAGAGGTGCAGTGATCTTCGGAGTTTGTAATGTTGTTGGCTCCTCCATAGCGAGAGCTACACATGAAGGTGCCTATATTCATGCAGGTCCCGAAATCGGTGTAGCTTCAACCAAGGCCTTTACCGGCCAGCTGAGCGTGCTCATGATGATCGGCCTGATCGTCGCGAATCGGAGAGGTACCATCACCCAGGGGAAGTTTCACGAGATCCTCGTGGAGCTTGAAAAAATCCCGGAAAAAGTGGAGATGGCTCTTCAATTCAATGATCAGATCAAGGGGATCGGTGCCATCTTCAAAGATGCCTCTAACTTTCTGTATCTGGGTCGAGGTTATAATTTTCCAGTTGCCCTCGAAGGAGCTTTGAAGTTGAAAGAGATTTCCTATATTCATGCCGAAGGATATCCTGCAGCCGAAATGAAACATGGCCCAATTGCTCTTATCGATGAGGAAATGCCCGTGGTTTTCATAGCCACCCAGGATAATTCGTACGAAAAAGTTATTTCTAACATTCAGGAGGTGAAGGCCCGCAAGGGCCGGGTGATTGCCATAGTATCGGAGGGTGACGAAGAAATACCAAAAATTGCCGAATTTGTTATCGAGGTTCCCAAAACTCATGAGGCGTTGATGCCCCTGGTGTCCGTGATTCCTTTGCAACTTTTGTCTTACCACATTGCCCTAATGAGAGGCTGCGATGTTGATCAGCCCCGGAATTTAGCCAAATCAGTTACGGTGGAATGAACTGGGTCTTCCTGGCGACTATAGTTTGGGCCTGCGTTCCGAGCCTCTTGGTGGGACAGATTGGCGTTGGTGCCCGGGCGCCGGACAATGCCCACATCCTCTTTGACGGGACCCGCCAAATGCTCGATCAAAAATGGACTTATTGGGAAGGGCCCAGATTCTCATCAAAGTTGCCGATAAAATGGCAACTTATACCTGACCCTGTGGATGAGGGCTCTGCCTTAAGCAGTAATGACCCAGCTGCTACAGGAGGTCTTTACGGAAGTGCCGACATCGTTACAATCAAGAAATTCCGGGACTTCAGATTGCACGTTGAATTCCTGGTTGCGAATGAAGGGGGTAATAGCGGTGTTTATCTTCAGAATCGCTACGAAATTCAGATCCTGGATGGGGATAAGTCAAAACATGGGATGGGCGCGGTAATAAACGAAACCCCATCCCCGTACAGCGCTTACAATGGGATGGGCGAGTGGAATGCATATGATATCTTGTTTAGGGCGGCCCGATTCAAAGACGGACAACGCGTTTCTCCTGCGATAGTTAGCATGTATTTCAACGGGCTAAAGGTGCATGCCAATCAGAGCATCGATCAGGTCTGGGGAGGTGCCAATTCAGGTATTGACGGCGGGAATAATGGCGGAAAAGGGATCACTGACACTCCGGGAGGTCTTAAACTGCAAGCTGAGGGCCACGAAGTGTTGTATCGAAATATTTGGGCGCAGGAATTGGATGTTCCCGAACCCGATACCGACTTCTGAGGCCAGTTTCCAGAGCTCTTTCCTTGCTTCGACACGGGGAACACAAAGCAAGGTGGATGGCCAACGGGTATGCTCCTGAACCGGCCAAAGGTTGGCGCCGCAAAAAGGAGCTCCATTTTTGTTATTTTGCCACAGAATTGGCAATGAATAAAAGACAAATGGATAAGAAAATCATCCAGACCTCCAAAGCGCCGTTCCCAGTGGGACCCTATAGTCAGGCCGTGCTAGTACAAGGAACACTCTACGTCTCAGGACAGATTCCCATTGACCCCGACACAGGGGAGATCGTTACTGGAGATATAGTAGCAGAAACCCACCAGGTGATGAAAAATATTGAGGCTATTTTGGTTGCAGCCCAAATGGACTTTGGCCATATCGTAAAATGCACAATTTTTGTAGCAGATCTTAACAACTTTTCGGCTGTCAATGAATCTTATGGGCAATACTTCCCTTTCGATCCTCCCGCAAGGGAAACTGTGGAAGTGGGTCGACTTCCCAAGGACGTAAATGTGGAAATCTCCTGTGTGGCTATGGCTCAAAATGACCTGGAACTCGCCTAGTACTTGCGCAGGACAGGCCATTATCTTTGTTCTTTGTGACCTTTTAATCTATGTCCGGTATCTATGCAATCAATTAGGGTACGATTTGCTCCCAGCCCAACCGGCCCATTACACATCGGTGGTTTAAGAACCGCACTTTATAATTATCTATTTGCCCGTAAACATCAAGGTGCTTTCATTGTACGGGTGGAAGACACGGATCAGAGTAGATTTGTGCAGGGAGCTGAAGAGTATATTCTTGATTCCTTGTCCTGGTGCAACATCAGTCCCGATGAAGGCCCAACTCAAGGCGGCTCATTTGGACCTTATCGCCAGTCTGAGCGCAGGGAGCTTTATCAGCAACAAGCCAAGGCTCTTATAGAAAAGGGAAATGCCTATTATGCCTTTGACTCACCTGATGAGTTGCAGGCGATGCGCGAAAAGCTCAAGGCGGCTAAGGTTGTAGCTTTGCATTACAATTCTATTACCCGCTATACCATGAAGAATTCCTTGACGCTATCCCAGTCTGAAACACAGTCAAGATTGGAGTCCGGGAAGCCTTTTGTTGTTCGCCTGAAGGTACCTTCCAAGGACGAAATACGATTTAAGGATCTTATTCGCGGTTGGGTAAAGATTCATTCCTCCACGTTGGATGATAAGATCCTTTTAAAATCAGACGGAATGCCAACCTACCACCTTGCCAATATCGTAGATGATCACCTGATGCAGATTACCCATGTCATCAGGGGTGAAGAATGGTTACCTTCGGCCCCATTACACACGTTGTTGTATGATTTACTGGGCTGGAAAGAAACGATGCCCCAGTTTGCCCATCTCCCTCTTTTGTTAAAACCAAATGGAAGCGGTAAGCTCAGCAAACGTGACGGTGAAAAACATGGTTTCCCTATTTTTCCGTTGGAATGGGACGATCCAGAAACTCTGCACAAATTTCCCGGATTCCGGGAAGCAGGATATATAGCTGAGGCATTCACCAATTTCCTGGCTTTGCTGGGCTGGAATCCAGGCAACCAAAAGGAAATTTTCAGTCTTAACGAGTTGGTGGATAGTTTCTCTTTAGAACAGGTGAGCAAAGGAGGGGCCAAATTCGATATTGAGAAGGCCAAGTGGTTCAATGAACAATATTTGAGAAAAATTCCAACCTCAGAACTTGCCAACCAATTTTCCAAGATATTGTCCCAAAAGGAGGTGCAGTGTTCACCCAGGAAAGCAACAAGAATAGTGGAACTGCTTATAGAAAGAATCACTTTTGCCCACGAACTTTGGGAAAAAGGTCGATATTTTTTCGAGCCCCCGGAATTTTATGATCAAAAAATTGTTAATAAAAGGTGGAACACTGATACTTTGGAAGTCTTGAACAAACTGTGGCAGGCGATACGCAAGATTGAGCCCTTTGAAGCGGAAAATATCCGAAATTCGATAATGACTTCTTTGGCAGACCAGAAAGTTCAAATTGGTGGTCCATTGCAAGCGTTGAGACTTAGTCTAACCGGTTTGGGTGGGGGCCCGGACTTGATGACGATCATGGAGATCATCGGTAAGGACCAATCACTTGACAGGATTAAACTGGCTCAAACCCGATTAACTGAACATTTAGAGCATTAACATTTATGGGAAAACGTAAGACGGATACAACCGGGAAACCCAAGGTGGATCCCGAACTGGACGGTTTCGACATCAAAATTGATTCTTTCGGCGAGATAAGGAGCAATTTCGACGTCGGCCGTATTAATAAATTCCTTGACGCAAGAGTGGATGATAAGAAGCTCAAGAATCGAGGGGATCTCGGCGTTGACAAAGAGGATAAGGATTCAGAAACCCCGGCGTCCGAATAACACCAGGCTTTGGAAACTTCCATTGCTGGTCATGTAGGATTTCCTACCAGAACAAGGGCCATTGAAGTCGGCGTTCCGAAAATCGCCAACATGGATTAAGGTGCCTGGTGGGAATCCTCTGACCTGGGACAAGATCAAACTCCCTTGGAATCAGCATTGGCACATTCCAACAGCACTAACTCATCAGATTTAGAAACAGGCCAAAGAATTCCTTGAGGCTGTATATTTTGAAGGCCAGTCGAATCATCACAACACCCCCAACCAGACTCAATCATTGGGTCCACCAGACCTTTTGTGATCAAAAGGTCCGAAACAATGGATTCATTCAGCATCAGAACCTCCGATCAAACCGATGATTGAGATGATACTGTGACCAGCCGATAGAGACGGGGATGTTCCAGGAGTCGCGGCAACCACGATTTGATGTTATCACCCCCCAGGAAGCTGTGAGCAGATAATATAATGCCCAGGGCCAATGCCACCGTAAAACAAGGTATCATTCTTCTAGAGTTAAGAGTGGAAGCCAGTCCATGATTAAGACGACAATTTTTTCTATTTTGAATGACGATTATGGCTGCGATAAAATTAGGAATAATCAAGGAAGGCAAAATACCAGTAGACCGCCGGGTTCCCATAACTCCTAGCCAGGCTCGATTGGTGCAAGAGCAGTTCCCGAACTTGCGGATCCATGTTCAGGGCAGCGATATTCGTTGTTTCGAAGACCAGGATTATGCTGAAGCCGGAATACCAATAGTTGAGGATCTCACCGATTGCAATGTAATTCTTGGAGTCAAAGAGGTTCCAATCGACCAGCTGATCGATAATAAGACCTACTTTTTCTTTAGCCACACCATTAAGAAGCAGGAATACAACAGGGATCTTCTGCTCAACATTATTGACAAGAAAATACGACTAATTGATTATGAAATGTTGACAAATTCCAACGGCTCCAGAATTATCGCTTTCGGGAGGTATGCTGGTATTGTAGGTGCGTACAATGGAATTCTGACCTTCGGTCGCAGATATAATCTATTTCATCTGAGGCCACCCCACGAGTGTTTTGATCTGAAAGATCTCAAAACCGAGTTTATAAAGGTGAATTTGCCTCCGGTGAAGGTCGCGTTAACAGGAGGTGGCCGGGTAGCTAAAGGTGCCATCGAGGTACTACATGGTATGAAAATCAGGCACGTTAGTCCAGCTAAGTACCTAGAGGATCTGTTCCATGAGCCAACATTCACTCAGCTTAATAGCCGGGATTATCATTTGCACAAACAGGGAAGGGAGTTCAGCAGGGCAGAATTCTTCGAAAGGCCGCAGAATTACAAATCTAATTTTGAATCGTTTGCCCAGGTTACCGATATATTAATCGCAGCCGCTTATTGGGATCCTGACGCGCCAGTGTTGTTCACCCGCCATGATGTCCTTCAAAGGGACTTCAGTATCAAGGTCATTGCCGACATTACTTGCGATGTAGAGGGCTCCATACCTTCGACCAAAAAGTCTTCGACCATCGAGGACGCTATATATGATTACAATCCTAGTGAGGATACAATTGAGCTGCCCTTTTCTGACGAGGCCAACATCTCGGTTATGGCTATCGATAACCTACCTGGAGAATTACCCCGGGATGCTTCCCAGGATTTTGGCGACCAGTTAATCTCCCAGGTACTGCCTCGGTTATTTGATAATGATCAATCCGGAATCCTGGAAAGGGCAACGATAACCAAGGACGGTAGGCTGACCGAACCCTTTGCCTATTTAAAAGACTTTGTTGATGGGTCCGAATAGGATTTGAATAGACTTATCGCCTGAAAAGCTTGGCGAGAGGAGATTTAGCATCGAAGGCTTACCCGTTCATCGAAATCAGGAACTCCTCATTGTTCCTAGTGCCCTTCATCTTGTCCAACAGGAATTCCATTGCCTCGTTAGAATTCATATCGGACATAAATTTTCGAAGGATCCAAACGCGGGACAACTCCTCTTTGTCTATGAGCAGTTCTTCCCTTCGAGTACCCGAAGAGGGGACATCCATTGCGGGCCAAACTCGTTTGTTGGCCAACTTACGATCCAGCTGCAATTCCATGTTTCCAGTTCCCTTAAATTCTTCAAAGATCACCTCGTCCATTTTGGAACCAGTCTCTATCAGGGCAGTGGCAATAATGGTCAGGGATCCACCTCCTTCCACATTCCGGGCGGCTCCAAAAAATCTCTTAGGCTTATGAAGTGCATTGGCATCAACCCCACCCGATAAAATCTTGCCAGAGGAAGGCACAACGGTATTATGGGCGCGGGCCAGTCGAGTAATAGAGTCAAGTAGAATGACCACATCATGACCGCACTCTACCATTCTCTTGGCTTTACTGAGGACAATGCTGGAGACCTTCACGTGTCTCTCGGCCTGCTCATCGAAGGTGGATGAAATAACTTCGGCCTTGACGTTACGCGCCATATCGGTGACTTCTTCCGGTCGTTCGTCAATCAGCAAGATCATCAGATATACCTCTGGATGGTTCTCGGAAATCGCATTGGCGATTAGCTGCAGCAAAACGGTCTTACCTGTCTTGGGCTGAGCCACAATCATACCCCTTTGACCTTTCCCAATTGGTGAAAAAAGATCAAGAATTCGAGTGGAATAGTTGTCCGCTTTAGTACTAAGTCTCAGCTTTTCTTCCGGGAACAGAGGCGTCAAATAGTTGAAAGGAACCCGGTCCCTAATTTCATCGGTTGTCTTACCGTTGACGGCATCCACTCTGAGCAAAGCAAAATACTTCTCTCCTTCCTTCGGCGGCCTTATTTGGCCCTGTACGGTGTCGCCAGTCTTGAGGCTAAACAGCTTGATCTGGGATGGTGAAACATAGATATCATCGGGACTGGCCAGGTAATTGTAGTCTGAAGATCGAAGAAAGCCGTAGCCATCCTGCATAATTTCCAGGACTCCCTCGTTCTCGATTACTCCATCGAATTCCTTTATGACCTTGAATACCTCCCTCTTTTTGCTCCTGTCGGTTCTATCAGCCTTATCCGTCCTTTCTGATCGGTCAGACCTATCTGACCGATCGGTTCTCTCCGGCCGCGCAGCCTGATCCGTCTTCTCTGGCGAATCGGTGATCCCGGCTTGATTTGGCCCCTTCTTCTCTGAATCGGTTGCTGCTTTATCTTCTTCATCGGATTTATTGTCGGACGGGGTCTCTGTTCCGGTAATGACGGTTTGCTCTTGAAACGATGTAATGCTTTTGTCTACCTCCAGATCAAATGACTCCAAAAGATCCTCGGCAGTTTCTGACTTAGGATCCGATTCTACGGCAGTTTCTGACTTAGGATCCGATTCTACGGCAGTTTCCACCGTCACTTTCGGCGCTGGTGCAGTTTGGTTTTGAGATTCTTTGTTTTTGGGCAAATCCTCCTCCGCAGTTACCGCCTGCTTGTCAAGGATCTTGTAAATCAGCTCCTGTTTGGGAAGCTTTTTATAGTCCTTAATTCCAAGCTTCTCTGCAATTTCCTTTAGCTCGGAAAGCAGACTTACATTGAGTTCTTCAATATTGTACATGGACTAATTAGTAAGGTTAAAGCTCTGAGAATAGCTTTACTATGAAATGATGATTCTATTAATAAATGAAAAAGACTAAGGGCGAGTTATGTTAGATGCTATAAGCTATAGTCGAAAGATATTGCAATAATATGTCAACTGGGAATAGTAACCAAGTGCTGAACCTATATTCTGATTCTTGGAATCCCCTTTAAACGGGCCTGAATGTTCCCAATTCCCCTCAAAATCCCTTATTTTTGCGAATCTAAAATCGAGGGTGAATGTTGTTAGTTTCTCAAATAAAGGAAGATAAACTAAAGGTAATAAACGGCCTGTTGAAGAAAAAGTTCACCGAGCCGGAAAAAGAGATAGATAAGGTATTGCACTTGGATGACCTCCGCAAGTCAACTCAATCTCAACTAGATCAAATTTTGGCCGAGACAAATCAAAAAGCAAAGCTGATCGGCTCTTTGATCCAGAATGGGAAAAAGGAAGAAGCCGAGGAGGCAAAATCAGAAACCGCAAAGCTCAAGACTCGGGCGAAGTCGCTACAGGAAACGATGCAAAGTCATGAGCAGGACCTCCGGGAGGCATTATTGAACATTCCCAATGTTCCCAACGGTCTGGTTCCTAATGGAAGTACCCCAGGAGATAACCAGCTTCTATACCAGACCGATAGCTTACCCGACCTGGATCCAGGGGCCCTGCCGCATTGGGAGTTGATAAAGAAGTATGACATAATAGACTTTGAACTGGGCAACAAGATAACCGGCGCTGGATTCCCGGTCTACAAGGATAAAGGAGCCAAACTGCAGCGGGCCTTGATTAATTTCTTTCTGGAAGAAGCTGAAAAGGCTGGCTACATTGAAATTCAGCCCCCGGTGCTGGTGAACCAGGATTCTGGATACGGAACCGGACAATTACCTGATAAGGAGGGCCAAATGTATGGCCTTAAGGATGAAGACCTGTATCTCATCCCGACGGCCGAAGTACCCATAACCAATTTGTATCGGGATGTAATTATCCCTGAGCGGGATCTACCCATCAAGAATGTTGGGTATTCCAATTGTTTCCGTAGGGAAGCGGGTTCGTGGGGATCCCATGTTAGAGGGCTTAATCGCCTCCATCAGTTTGATAAGGTGGAAATCGTTCAGGTTCGGAAACCGGAGAATTCTTATCAGGCTTTCGATGAGATGTGCGATCATGTTCAGGGACTGTTACAGAAACTAGAGTTGCCCTACAGAATGGTCAGACTCTGTGGGGGTGACCTGGGTTTTACCAATGCGATGACCCATGATATGGAAGTCTATTCCGCAGGGCAAAAAAAGTGGCTGGAGGTGAGTTCAGTAAGTAACTTCGAGGCATATCAGGCCAACCGGCTACGTTTGAGGTACAAAGGATCCGACAACAAAACCCAGCTACTACATACTTTGAATGGCAGCGCCCTGGCGCTGCCCAGAATCATGGCAGCTCTTTTAGAAAACAATCAGACCGATCAAGGAATCAACATTCCGGAAATCCTGGAAGCCTATACAAGATTTGCTCGCATACCTTAATTTGGCCGGTTTGAGAGACAATTAACTCGAAAAAAGAAATGAAGCATATCAAAGTCCCATTAATTTGGTCTTTGGCTGTTGGCTTGAGTTGCCAAAGCCCGGAAACGACGACCCAATCGGTTGTCAAATATCCGGAGACTCGCAAGGTCGATACGGTTAGCACATACTTTGGTCAACGGGTGCTTGATCCCTATCGTTGGTTGGAGGATGACAACTCGGATGAGACCGCCTCATGGGTGAACGCCCAGAACGAGGTGACCTTTGACTACTTGCGAGAAATCCCGTATAGGGAGACGATCCGCGCACGGATGGAAAAGCTGTGGAATTACGAAAAATACCGCGCTCCTTTCAAAGGCGGCGAATATTATTTCTTTTACAAAAACGGTGGCTTACAAAACCAGGATGTTCTTTATTATCAACGAGGGATTGCCGGTGCCCCCAAAACATTACTTGACCCAAATACCTTGTCCTCCGATGGCACTGTGGCAATATCGGAAGCTACCCCCTCCGCTGACGGCAAATTCTTCGCTTACCAGGTCTCGACCTCGGGGTCTGACTGGAGGGAAATCAGGGTCTTGGAGGTGGAATCAAGGGCTTCGCTTGCCGATGAGGTCGACTGGGTGAAGTTTTCTGTCATTTCCTGGTACAAAGACGGCTTTTATTATGGCCGATTTGACGAACCGAAAGAAGGTGATGAACTTAAATCCAGTAATACTTTTCACAAAATATACTATCATAAACTTGGGACTTATCAGGCTGACGATACCCTGGTTTTCCAGAATATTGAGGATGGTCAAAGGACCTTTTCAGCCGAGGTCACCGAAGACCAAAGATTTCTGATCGTCTCCGGCGCCAAGGGCACTAGCGGCAATTCTTTGAATATTAAGGATTTGTCCGATCCTGGAAACCAGTTTGTGCCAATGGTAGAAGATTTTGACAATGATCATCTTTTGGTCGGAAGTGAAGGAGAGTACCTTTACTTTCAAACCAATCTCGGAGCCTCTAACCAAAGACTGGTGAAGTTCCGGATAGATGACCTGGAGATCGAACACTGGGAGGACGTAATTCCGGAGTCCCAGAATGTTTTAGAGGCCACAATGGCCGGCGGTAAAATATTCGCCAACTACCTCGTGGATGCCAAGACTGAAGTAAAACAATATGACCTGGATGGGAACTATGAATTCACGGTGGACCTACCGGGTATAGGCACGGCTTACGGTTTTGAGGGCGGCAAGGACCAAGCAGATCTATTTTACTCATTTACTTCCTTTACGTATCCTTTGACGGTTTTTCATTACGATCCACTAAGCGGAAAATCAGAGCTGAAACGGCAACCACAAGTAGACTTCAACGCCGAGGATTTTGAGGTAAAGCAGGAGTTCTATCAATCCAAGGATGGCACGCGCGTCCCGATGTTCATTATTCATAAGAAAGGCCTGGAAATGAATGGAAGAAACCCAACCATTTTGTATGGCTACGGCGGATTCAACATTAGCCTAACACCCTCATTTAACATTACCCGAATAGTTTGGATGGAAAATGGGGGAGTTTATGCTATTCCGAGTCTGCGGGGAGGAGGCGAGTATGGGGAAGAATGGCATGAAGCCGGAACCAAGCTAGAAAAGCAAAACGTCTTCGATGACTTCATCGCCGCCGCGGAGCACCTGACTGAGCAACGATACACCTCCGCTGATTATCTTGCATTATTTGGTGGATCAAACGGGGGACTCCTGGTAGGAGCAACTATCACCCAGAAGCCGGACATTTGCAAAGTCGCCTTACCGGCCGTTGGTGTCATGGACATGCTTCGATATCAGGAATTTACTATAGGATGGGCTTGGGCGAGTGATTATGGAACGGCCAATGATTCGAAAGCAATGTTTGACTATCTGCGAGGATATTCTCCTCTTCATAATCTTAAGGAAGGGGTTTCTTATCCCGCAACCCTGATCACCACGGCCGATCATGATGACCGGGTTGTACCAGCTCATTCTTTCAAATTCGCGGCCACGCTCCAAGAAAGACACAATGGTACCAACCCGGTTCTTATTCGAATTGATACCAAGGCAGGGCACGGGGGAGGCAAGCCAACTTCCAAAATAATAGAAGAGTATGCTGATCGATGGTCATTCGCCTGGTACAACATGGGTGTTATCCCTGAATTTGCTAAGGTTGCTATGTGATGCACATACGCCCAGGTGAGAAGCAGGACCTACCTCAGGTTTTTGAACTAATAAAAGAGCTGGCTGAATACGAGCGGGCAGCAGATCAGGTAACAAATACACTTGAAGAATTGGAGAAAGATGGCTTTGGACCAAACCCGGTTTTTGGTTTTTTGGTTGCCTTGAATTCTAATGAGATCGTGGGCCTTTCGTTATATTATTACCGTTATTCGACTTGGAAGGGTAAACGGCTGTACCTGGAAGACATAATAGTCACAGATAAACAAAGAGGCCGGGGATTTGGAAAGAAATTGTTTGACCGAACCATTGACATCGCCAAAGAAAACAATTGCACCGGGATGATGTGGCAGGTTTTGGACTGGAATGAGCCGGCAATTGATTTCTATAAGAGGTACAAGGCAACTTTGGATGGTGAATGGATCAATTGTCATCTGGATTTTGACTAGTCCACGGACTCCAGAACTGTCCTAAACGCAACGAATCTATCTCGATATCTCTGGACATGCTTATCGATCAGGCCGGAGGCAAAATTCTCCAGGTAATCATCCAACTCCTTTATTGAATCGGCAAAGTACTGGATGGAATATGTGGCCCCCTGTCCTTCCTCCAAAGGAGATATCAATTTGAACAGGTTATTTTGAATAAACATCCCGGTTGCCAATACCTCTGGTATATGAACCGTTCGCATCCAATCCAGCCATTCCAATTCGCAGTCTTTGTCAATGTTAATGGTTACGTTATATAGAATCATTCCCTGGGCTTTTTTGAAATATGAGAATACTTTTAAACAATTGTGTAGGCCTCAAAGTTACGTAGTTACGTCGTCAAAAGATTGGGCTTGAGTAATCATAGCATTAGGGATCTATACCATCTATCCAGAACAAAGGCTCACACTATGCGCATCTGAAGGAACAGCGATACAAAATTTTCCTTTCCGGGCGGTAGTAAAACAAAACATCTGATCCTAGTTCCGGCATGGGTATGGCAACTCCACATCAAATCACGGTTCCCGGATAAGCGGCTTAGGTTTACCACTTTTTCGATGCTTAATTTCAGGAAACTACAGCACACCTCCCCCCTGGTCATAGAATAAAGAATCAGAATACCAATCCTAATGAATAGGCGTTACTTTTAGACTCCTACTTAAGGTACGGCCTAAAACTTGTCTAAGAGGGTGACTGAAAAAGTAATTCTGGTAGATCATGATGATGGTGAATTAGGTTCGATGGAAAAATTGGAAGCCCATCGCACCGGTAAGCTTCACAGAGCTTTTTCTATCTTCATTTTCAATAGGGGCCACCAACTGCTGCTTCAAAAAAGAGCAGATCATAAATATCACTCGGGAGGCCTTTGGACCAACACCTGTTGCAGCCACCCCAGGCCGGGAGACAACTTGAAAATGGCCGCCCATCGAAGACTTCAGGAGGAAATGGGATTCGATTGTGAACTCCACCATAAATTTCATTTCACCTATTCAGCCGATTTTGAAAACGGTTTAGTCGAAAATGAACTTGACCACGTTTTCATAGGGTGGTTCGACGGTTTCCCTGTGATTAACCGGGAGGAAGCCTCTGAATGGAGGTATGTCTCCTTACCTGCACTGAAGGAAGAAATAAAACAGTCCCCCTCCAAGTTCACGGTTTGGCTTAAAATCGCTCTTCCTAAAGTTCACAACCATCTGTAGGTCACTGAAAATTAATCCAGACAGCGATATTGCTGTTAATATAACTACCCATGCATAACCCGTCAATGGGCGATAAAGTGTATAGAAAACCCTCATTTAGCCTGATCAAGTTGTGTCAAAATCCACAAAAATTTTTGACCGAGATTCAAGTCATACCTGCATCAATAATACCTTTTTTGGTTGAAGATTAGATGTGTTAAGGTGGTGGCTCGGTTGGAATGCCCCTTTCTTTTTACTTGCGCTGCCTCGATCACAACTAAAAAAAGGACTTTACCTTTGTCCCTTTCACATTTATTCGCGAGCATTGTCCTTTGATTTCCACACATATGCACTCAGATACCGCTGTAGTCTTGATCATCTGCTAGCTCCAAGAGCTTGGCTAACGATTATTGTCGGTTGCTTTTCTCATTTGATTGTATATGAAATCCTTTACAAAATCACGTAGTTTCCTTGTTCTATTCTTTCGAAACCTGAGGATCGCTTTATCTGGTTCTGAAAAGAACTTTACCTCCGGCAGCATCGACCGCGCGATATTTCTGCTATCCGTTCCCATGATTTTGGAGATGGTCATGGAATCCCTGTTTGCCGTAGTCGACGTGTTTTTTGTTAGTAAGATCGGGGTGGACGCAGTAGCTACTGTAGGCCTGACCGAGTCGGTTATCACTTTGGTGTATTCCATCGCTATAGGGATGAGCATGGCCACGACCGCAATGGTAGCCCGAAGAATCGGTGAGAAGAGGCCAGAGATGGCGGCCATAGCGGCAGCACAAGCAATTTACTTGGCCCTTGCTGTTTCTGGAATTATCGCGGTGGCCGGAGCAATATATGCAGAAGAGATTCTTTCGTTGATGGGAAGCTCGGATGAATTGGTGAAAGAGGGTTCCAGCTACACCCGGATTATGTTTGGTGGTAATGCGACGATCATGATATTGTTCCTGTTAAATGCGGTATTTCGGGGCGCTGGGGACGCTGCAATAGCGATGCGGTCACTTTGGGTTGCCAACGGAATCAACATCTTTCTGGATCCCTGTCTGATACTAGGCATTGGCCCATTTCCAGAGTTGGGCTTGCAAGGGGCCGCCATTGCGACCAATATTGGGCGCGGTTCTGGAATCCTCTATCAGCTGGTTTATCTTTTCAATGGCAAATCTTTGATAATAATTCGCCGGGAGAGCCTATCAATCCAATGGAATGTTATCCGGCAGCTGATTAAGGTAAGTGCTGGCGGAACCGGCCAAATTCTGATAGGCTCGGCTAGTTGGATATTCTTGGTTCGGATAGTTTCGCTGTTTGGCAGCGGGGCATTGGCCGGTTACACCGTCGCGATCCGGATCATCATTTTCACGATCTTGCCGTCCTGGGGATTGTCCAATGCGGCGGCGACTTTGGTGGGTCAGAATTTAGGAGCGGAAAGCCCGGATCGGGCTGAAGAGTCTGTCTGGAAATGTGCATTTTACAACCTCGTGTTCCTGGGATTAGTGGCCTTGGTTTTTGGGATCTGGGCCCCCGGGATAGTTTCCATATTTTCGGCCGACCCTACGGTTAATTACTACGGAAGCCTTTGTCTGAGAATAGTATGCTTTGGATACGTATTCTTCGCATACGGTATGGTAATGGTACAGGCATTCAACGGTGCGGGTGATACTCGGACCCCGACGATAATTAACCTTGTTTGTTACTGGGCCTTTCAAATTCCCCTGGCTTACCTACTCGCGGTTTGGTTTAACCTTGGACCGTATGGGGTTTTCCTGGCAATTGCCATTGCGGAATCGCTACTGGCCGTTATCAGCATCGCCCTCTTCAGAAGGGGCCGCTGGAAGGTTACTCGGATCTGAGCAAGTTTTCAATCGAACATCTTGAGTTCAATGCAACTTGAAGGTCCCTATCATTGGGCCTTGCTGACCACACGGCGCCATTTTCTAAAGCATTGGAATTGAGTCCTAAAGGTTATAAGGAACAATCTGATATCGAGCGAGTTACACCGCCATGAAATCTTTCTCCAGAATTGGGAGCAAGAACCGGACATTGAGCCTTGCCAGGCTTGGGATTTTTCTCTTCAGACTAGCATAGGTTCGGGCTATATGGTTAGCAGCCCTTAGAAAGGAACATCGCTCGGTGGTTTGCAATTGTCGTTTGATAAAAAAGTAGTTCGAACTCTGGCACCAGGCGGTTTCCGGGAATTACCTGAAGATTATCCGGGAAATGCTCAAGGCGGTACGCATTCCCAGGCCGGGCCTTTCATTTTTGATCAGGGGGTCAATGATGTGAACCGCATCCCGCATCATCGAATAGGATCTTTGGATGCGACCCCAAGTTGGAAAAGGCTTCAAAACCTTTCTGGCTCCGTACCAGGCTATTCTGAAAAAGTGCCAAATCAGCAGGTTTCTACGCCGGGAAACAGCTGCTAGAATTGAAACCGGAGTTGCAGCATAGATCTCACCCCTCGAGAGATATTCGAAACATGCAGTACTCAGATCGGGATGACAAATAATCTTGTATAGGGCATCCGCCAGAATATTAATGGTTGCGTTCTGCCGATGTCTCGAATTGTAAAAATCTTTTACCGCATCGTGAATTTTCAGCCGGTTAGAGAAGTCAGCCCCCTGCAGCAGTTTGGTCCCCAAATTATGAGCATCGGTAAAAGTTACCGTCATGCCTCCACCTGTTAAAGGATGACGCATGTTTAGTGAATCTCCTAATAACACCGCCCCTTCAACCAAGTTCGGCCGGGCCGCCATAGTATGATTAGGCATCACTTTGAATCTCTCCCGGGCAACCGCCTCATGGAAAGCTTCACGGAGCGAATCTGGAATTTGTGGTCCGATCACCTCGTGTAGATGTTTAACCAAATCAGGTCCTTGTCTGGGCGCGTGTTCTCCCTTAAAATCAATCAGGACTCTAGTTTCAGTGGCGCTAATAGGATAGGCTAGAAATGGAGAAGGAGTGGCAATAAAAACGTGTCCGTGGTTGGGATATGGTAGCGCCGGACTTTTCAAGACGAGGCCCAGGAAGAAGCTGCCAACCCTTTTGTTGTTCCGCGAAAGTTGGTCGCGGAATATGGAGAAAAAACCGTCGCTAACTACGGTAAGATGAGCTTTTACGTCAATCAAATCCTTCGCTCCCTTGGGACGGTACCTAAATCCATCAATGCGGGACTCGTCCGGGGTCTTCAATAGTTCTTTGACTGTTCCTTCAATCATGACCACCGAAGGAATCTCCGCGATCACCTCCCGGAGCTTTTGAACGAACTTGCCGTTACGAAAACCACGGCCGGTCTGCCTGACATTGTCTATTTCGGGGTAGTGCACTCTGAAACTCCTTTCTCCCATAAAAACTGCATACCCAACTACAGATTGGGCACCAAAACCCTTGAGAGCCTGATTCAAACCCATTTCTTGCAATTTGGTAACCCCACCAGGCTGCAGTAATTCGCCCACGATTCGATCCTGCTCGGACAAGTCCCTATCCACAACGGCTACACTCAAACCTTGGCGTCCCAGCAAAGTAGCCAACGTGGTCCCAGCTGCGCCGGCCCCTATAATGGCCAGATCATAAGTCGGGTGATGCTTGGGCTTTCCCAAACCAGGTTTGGGAACAGTAACCGGCGTTTCCAAAATAGCCTCAGTTTAGAGGACAATTATAGTGATTCTAGATAGACTTACACACTTTCGAGGATTCGATCAATATGATCGGCGGTCACCCGGTAATTGGGATCCGAAGAATTCAGGCGGGTTCTTATTTTTTCTGTAAAATGGCTGAATTGCTGGTTGATATCTCCGATTCCTTTTGTTTCTATCATAAGCCAGGCCGCCTGGGCTTTGCTGATCTTAACCTTACCTGTAAAAACTGCTGGGTTCTCATACAACTTGGACAAAGTCGCTATCGCCATGGTTTGAGGTATTGCACAAAACCTGAATACATCTTCGTCACGTATTAGAGACAAATATTCCAAACAATGGGGAACATGCCTGAGAGCATCCGTGATCAAATGATTCAAACAGCCCAGGGAAGAACGCGATGTGGGCCGGGACCTGAAATCCACTAAATTGTCGCCATAGGCACCCCAAATTACTTCCGGCCAGAATTGGCGCTCCGAATTTAGATCCTCAAAATAGTCTCTTATTATGTTTGTCTTTTGAAGGAAAGTGCCCATGGAGTTAGCCAGCTCCCATCGATCCACCAAATCTGTACTTTCAAATCCGGAACAACCAAATATTCCGGACAGGCCAATGCCCACTAGTCCAGCAACATAATAGCAGTAGCGATCGTAGTCCTCGGTGGAAGTGATCCTGGATTCTGACATATTGGCCATGCCGTCGCCCATCTTAGCACAAGTATCTGCAATAACGCTCTGATATCGAGGATCCAGGGACTGGAACGTCCTGGTCACCTTATGGTAGTTAGATAACAGAATACGATAATCCATCGAGTCTCCTACGCCCGTAATGTTCCAATTAGGATCCGAGCTTTTTTTGTGGAAGTCCCTTAGCAACCCGATTCTTTGAGCTGTGGGATACTTCAAATCGTCTTCAACAGAATCCAACCCTCTCAAAACCAGGTAAAATACGCATACGGGGTCCTTCAATTCCAAGGGCAAATTTTGGATTACCAGAGCAAACGAACGCGAAACCCTATTAAGTGCCTCATAACAGAAATCCCGGTCGTTCAGAGTTTCGGCTAAATGTTCAAAAGGCTCTTTCCTGATTGGCCCATTCGCACCAAATCCCAGTCGCAACATTGAGGCAACTTTCAAGGGTTGATTGGCAGCGGTGATGATTTCTTTCAACATGAATGATCGGAGGTTTAGAATCTAAAACACAAGAAATACAAATCTGGTGCCCACAAGGGCAATTTTTGTATTCTTTCCGAGCTGAAATGACCCCGGCTTGAACAGTCGGTTTCATATTGTACTTTTGAAAACGGGAAGTTAGTTAAAAGGTTATGGGCGATAAAAACTGGGGTTGCTGGAAATTAGAATCCTCGCAAGGGCGGCAGGTTTGGAGGTTTACATTCCCCGATCAATTAGCGGATGTTGACAACTTTTGGAAGACCAACAATGGCATTGAATTCCTGGACCAGCACAGCCTGGCATTTTCTTTCGACAAAAGTGAAAATCCAAATAGCGCTGATCGCGTTTTCCGAAGTTTACGCCCGCATCTAGCTGATTCTGAGGACGTACCACATTCTGGAAATCCCGAAGCAGCACTGAAAAAGGGTATTTCATATTTCGGTAGCCTTCAGTTACCGGACGGGCATTGGGCGGGAGACTATGGCGGTCCCATGTTTCTTTTGCCAGGTTTGGTTATTGCCTCATATATAACAGACACCCCGTTTCCGCCCCCTTACCAAATCCTTATGAAAAGGTACATGCTTAATCACCAAAATTCCGACGGCGGGTGGGGCCTGCATATAGAGGGGTCTAGCACGATGTTCGGTACGGTAATGCAATACGTGGCTTTGAGGTTACTAGGGAGCAATAGTGAGGACCCAGAGTTAGCGGCCGCTCGAGATTGGATACTTGATAATGGTGGAGCCACTGGAATCCCCAGTTGGGGCAAGTTCTATCTGTCCATACTCGGAGTCTATGAGTGGCGGGGAAACAATTCACTTCTGCCCGAAATGTGGCTTTTGCCTAGAATTTTGCCAGTTCATCCCGGAAGATATTGGTGCCATTGTCGTATGGTGTATCTACCCATGTCTTATTGCTTCGGTGCCGAGGTGACGGGCCCAATTACATCATTGATTCAACAAATTCGTGGTGAAATATACTCCGAAGAATATGATAAGATCGACTGGATCAGAGCTCGCAATGCTTGTTGTGATCTAGATCGATTTACCCGGTCAAAGCGATTCTTGAAATGGTTTCTTAGCGGGCTCAACAAATATGAAGATATCAGGCTGAAGGGTGTACGCCGAGACGCGTTGAAGTTTGTGTTGGAATATGTCCAGGCCGAAGATGAGCAGACCAATTACGTGAACATTGGTCCGGTAAACAAGGTCATCAATTCGATTTGTATATGGCATGCGTATGGGTCGGATTCGGACGAGTTTAGGGCGCACACAGATCGGTGGTACGACTATCTCTGGCTGGCCGAAGATGGTATGAAAATGAGCGGTTACAATGGTTCCCAGCTGTGGGATACCGCGTTTGCATCTCAGGCAATTTTAGAAAGCGACCTGGGTAAAGATTTTTCCAACATTCTGGCCCAATCCTACAAATACCTGGAAACATCACAAGTAAAAAAAGAAGTACGAAACCCCAAAAGGTTTTTCAGGCACAATTCGGTAGGTGGGTGGCCTTTTTCCACCGTAGATCATGGCTGGCCGATTACTGATTGCACCTCCGAAGGCCTGCTTGCCAGTCTTGCTGTCCACGATTCGGGAATTGACCTTTTGCAGACCATTGATGCCCAAAGATTGGGCCAGGCGGCTGACCTCTTGCTATCCTTTCAAAACAAAGACGGGGGTTGGGCCACCTACGAACTTACCCGGGGACCATCCTGGTTAGAGAGCTTTAACCCTTCGGAGGTTTTTGGGGATATAATGATTGACTATAGCTACACGGAATGCACCTCAGCTTGCATCCGCAGCCTGGCACGCTTTCATCAGAAATATCTTGGACACAAGCCCGGGCAAATCCGCACAGCAATCGATCGGGGAGCCCGGTTCATCCAATCCCGCCAGCTAAGTGATGGATCCTGGATCGGCAGATGGGGAGTCTGTTTTACTTATGGAACCTGGTTTGGAGTGGAAGGCCTCATCGCTGCGGGCATGGAAGTAACAGGGAACTTCTACGCTAGCCACATTGATAAGGCCTGTAAATTTCTAATCGCCCGGCAGAATTCTGACGGTGGGTGGGGAGAGTCCTACAAAAGTTGTGTGCAAAAGGAGTACATCCCCTCCGATTCGCAAGTAGTCTCCACGTCCTGGGCCCTTTTGACGCTGATGGCCGGAAAATATTCTGATCTCGATGCAATAGATCGAGGCGTGGCTTTGCTTTTAGACAGGCAAGAGGGCAATGGCGACTGGCCACAAGAAAGCATTTCGGGAGTTTTCAACTCGAATTGTATGATATCCTATTCCAATTACCGGAATATTTTCCCGATTTGGGCTCTGGGAAGATATAGGAAAATGTACGGAAAAATATGACCGTCCGTAAATTACAGTCGGACCTCTAGCGGTCCTTTAGATTTACCCAGTATAAATATTTCAAGAACATTATTGGTATTATAGTTATCCACCAGAGGGGGGTCCGGGGGGAGATTTAATAACTTGTGGATAAGTGTTGAGAATACAAAGCTAGGTTTGAAAAAAGAAGGAACGGGGTGAACTTTATAGCGGTCTAGGTAAGACCTATCGTCGGTTATAGTCCCCGTTCCTTCAACAAGTTGCCTTAAGAACCAATTAGAATTTTAGACTGTAGGGTCTTATTAAAGGTCTTAGTTTGGCAACTCAATTTTTAAAAAATCCAAAAGTATCTAAAAGTATTTAAAAGCATGAAATTTCACAACGCAATCGGCATTGATGTATCTAAAGGAACTTTTGATGCCCATGATTATTTAAGCCAGGCCAAATGTGAGTTTGCTAACAATCGAACCGGCTTTAATCAATTGCTCCAGTGGGCGAAAAGATTAAATGGAAAAGACTTAATTAAAGTCATCATCTGCTTTGAGCATACCGGGTTGTATTCTCTGCCACTGGCTGTTTTTTTGACTGAACGCCAGATATTGTTCTGCATGGTGCCGGGTTTAGAGATCAAGCGATCGTTAGGGATCACCCGGGGGAAAAGTGATGTAATTGCTGCGGGGGTGATTGCCGAGTACGCCTATTTGCGTCGCCACAGAATCAAGCTTTATCAGTTGCCTTCTAAGGCGATCTTAAATCTCAAAAGTTTGTTATCCTTTAGAGAGCGGATGGTCAAACAAAGGGCTGGATGCAAGGCATCTTTGCAGGAAATGAAAGCCTTTGTGAAGGTGGTTGATAATCCGATGCTATTCCGTGCCCAGGAGCAGCTGATCAGCCATTTGGACCGGCAGATCAAAAGGGTAGAAAAAGAGATCCAGCGGATCATTTCCGAGGATGGCGAGTTAAAAAGAATCTTTAACCTGGTCAGCTCGGTAAAAGGCGTGGGATTAATTTTGGGATCCAGTTTTTTGGTCTATACCAATTGCTTCACCGCCTTTGAAACCTGGAGGAAATTTGCCTGTTACAGTGGCATAGCTCCTTTCCCCAACCAATCGGGCATCAGCTGGAAAGGCAAGAGCAAGGTGCATTATCTGGGCAACAAGAAGTTGAAATCCCTCTTGTCCAACGCCGTTGCTAGTTGCATTCAATATAATCCGGAAATGCGGGTATATTACCAAAGAAGACTGGCTGAAGGCAAAAATAAGATGTCTACATTAAACATTATCCGAAACAAGATCGTGGCCAGAGTCTTCGCAGTAGCTAAAAGAGGAACCCCTTATGTGGACACACTCAAATTTGCAGCCTAAGAATCGGACATTTCTTAGATTATTAATTTGGTTAAGTCTTAGAATACCGTCCGATTGGAGATTTTGGAAAGATTTACCAGCTTTGCAGAATAGGATTCGGGATGTAGCGCAGCCCGGTAGCGCACTTCGTTCGGGACGAAGGGGTCGCTGGTTCAAATCCAGTCATCCCGACTCAGGGGCAAAAGCCACCTTTCTGTGGCTTTTGCCTTCTCCTAAGGAAATCATATCTGGCATATCCCAGAGCGAAGAAAAACACAGTTGTTGGGGAGTGTTAGTGGATTTAACGAAGCCGTTCAATAAATAGCTCAAATTAAGCCATCTATGAAAAGTGCGGTAATCAAGGGCTTTGAATAGGGACATTTAGAAGTTTTTTGAAAAAACAAGTCCTTCCGATTGGTCTGGGGACACCAATCCAGATTGCTAAAAGAAGTCACCCATTTTTCAAACCTGTACCAATCATAGCAGCCTCACCTCGTCCAACACCTCAATCTCCTTGACTTTCCAGGTTCCTTTGTCTTGTACAAGTAGCACGCCGGCGTGATATTGATTCCGGCGGTAGTGGGTGTGGCCAAAGTGACTGACAGAGCCGCTTACCGTCCAGAGCGCTTCTACCTCAAAGCCATTCTTTTTCCGTGTAACCTGGTCCACTTCCAGGACTTGCACGTCATCGACATGAGCTCGGGTACCGCCGCGATTTTCCAACTCAAGTGCCCTCCGATTTTGTAGATAAATTTCACTTAACTGCTCCCCGGTAACACTTTTCGCAAGGCGGTCATAAACTTGGTCCTCGTCCCGAACATCAAACGATCGGTACATATTTGTCAATAGTCCCTCCAGAATATCCGAGCTACGTTCCTCTGATGGTTTCCATTCCGATACAAGCGGCAGATCCAATGAAAACCGGGCGAAAGGATAAAGGATTATTGCCAAGCCGGAAAAGCCCAGGACCCATGATTTTCTCATCTTCCTTCCTTTAAATACCGCCACGCCGACCAGTCCCGCCGACAAGAATAACAACATCAGTGATGGAACGGGCAACAGGGGTTTTTCTACTTTGATTTACGCGACAACCGGAACCGTATGGCCAGCTACACGGGCTTCCCAAGTCCATTTGTTACTAGCAGGACTGAGCACTGTGGTGGACCCACCAAAAGGATCTACTGTTCTGGCTTCAACCGTTTCTCCATCGGGTGGAAAGAGATTCCATCGCACCTGGATCTTATTGGCAAGGTCCTTCGTTGAATACACCAGGGTCAATCCAATTGTGCCCTGGTCCAAACTCTCCACCAGCGCGGAATCCACTACTACTACCCCTGCTACCCCCAAAGTCACAAAATCAACCCGGGTACTGGTCGGAGCTACAGACTGACCGTTAATGCTAACGGAAGTTGAATCCAGCGTCATTTGGAGGACTCGTGCTTTTATCGGTTCTAGGGATTCGACTGGGGCAGGTACTTTTCGATCATCCTGGATTCCAAGCAACTGAACGGCCGTCCTTGCCTTGATCAGTATTTCCTGCCTTACTTCATATGGTTCCACGGTTAGATAGGGCATGATGGCGCCGGTCATTTCTTGAGCGCCGACCGGTCTTTGACCCCCTTGTGGATTCAGGTTGGCGGGCAATTCAAATAGTGCAACGTTTTGGATCGGCCGTATCTCCAGAATATCATTTTTTCCGTTCAACACATTATCCTGAAATAGGATCACAATCAGTGCCACCGCAAGGGTACCAGAGGCATATGCCCCAACCTTCTTAACTTTAGCTATCGGAAGCAGATAGCTCAGCAGGCCCAGGAGACCCGCCAGTCCAAAGCTGCATAGATCCAGAGCCAAGTTGAAGGAAAATAGGGCCGCCAGCCTTTGATCAGGATTCATTTCAAGAACTCTGATCTCCTGAAAGTAGGCAATGCCATGAAGCGGACCCATCACAATGAAGATGTAAAAAAATGAGCAATTTCTCTCCTTGTCGAACGCCGTACGGGAAAGTAATAGGATCACCAAAATCCAGAGAATATCTACCATCAGGAGATCAAATCCAGGTACTTCCAACTCCGCCAAGATCATTGAAAGCCCATGGCCAAAACTCAGCCCCAACAACATCCGAAATGAGGAGCGGGCAGTAAATGCTAGAAGCAGGGATATTATCAATAACCAATGAATGGTCTTAAAAGAAAAGTGATCTAGCCCAGCGCCAAAGTGCTGCCGGCATACCTCCCAAAGCGTATGGTGGGAATCCATGATCAGATCCAAGGGGATTCTAATTCCTTCTGGAGATCTTAGGAACAAACCCTGGTGAACCGACCTGTCCAACCACTGAACTGCTAGATTTGCTCCATTGCCGGCCCAAGGAAGCAAGATCACCTCCTCAGGGGAGAGCGGTGCACCTGAGTTCACAATGACCCATTGAGCTATTATCCAGCCCGATTGATTAACATAATCCAACTCAGAGACCTTGAATCTCTCGGGAAAAATGGGAGGCTTGAAGGCCGAAACCAACCGCTGATTGATGTCAGCTTCCAAGATGTAGGTGGAATCGTTTTGCTGGATCAGCCGAGCTTTTGTAATTCCTATATCGTCAGCAATAGAGTAGGAGGATAATAGCATTAGCCATAGCAGCAAGAGAAACCTATTAGACCCAAATAGAAGCCAAGGAAGCTGCCGTTGATAAAGTCCGGTCGGACCGCCATATCGGTCCGATCGATTTAAGTCGATAGAATATCGCGGATGAGGTAGCATTAGGACCGGTCGTGCAATTAATGTATGGATCACGGAATTAAAACGGATTGCTTTGATTCCAAAGATTGGATCACCGATGGCACCGATGGAACCGATTCGACGGATTGTGTGGTCATGTAACAAACAATTCGCGAAATCCTAGAATCCGCGATAATCCATGATCCAGACATTTTCCTATCTTCTACCCAATTCGCCTCCGAATTCTCCTCCAAGTACCGACCACCCCCATAACAATCATAGCGGCAATGATTAGATAGACCCAAAACGGAATATTGCGGCCAACCACGATTAAGTATAGATATGAGGATATGAAGAACAAGGCCGTAAGGAACAAAGGAAGAAGGATTGGCCTTCCCAACCTGATGTTTCGAATGAGCCAGGCCAGGGACAACGTAAAAAACGGAATAGCACCAACATACAGGGACCCGAAAATTAAGGGATTAACCCCGTACTCCAGCCCCAAGCTCATAAACCAATCTACAAATGCATCCCACCAGTCCATTAGTAATCAGATCCAATTGAACCATACCTGAATTTAACAATCTAAGCTTTAATATAAAAGTCGTAACAGCCGTTTAAGCCATGGCGAAAACTGTGGTAAATAATGGTTCAGGGCGATGGTTTTATTTACTCTAGACGACGTGGGGTATGGGTAGATCTTATTAAACAGGCTTTTGATCCCCAGCCCAGTCGAGCGGGCCAAAACCAGCTCCTGAAAAATCTCTCCGGCGTTGGGAGCGATCATGGTGCCACCCAGTATTTTAGCGTCACCCATGGGAATCCTGGATTTTTTGACATATAGGATCAACTTGCCATATTGGTAATCATCCACAATGGCTCGATGGTCCTCCACAAAATCCAGTTCGAGCCTTTCATAGGAAATCCTTCGACTCTTAATTTCTTGTTCACTCAAGCCAAAGGTGGCAATCTCAGGATCGGTGAAAGTGACCCATGAGAAATGATCGTAACTCAGTTTCCTTTTCAATGGCGAGAAAAAGTTGTTTAACAGGATCATGGCATGCCACTCAGCCCCATGAGAGAACTTCAGGGAATCTGCCGCATCCCCAATCACCACTACATGCTTATTTGAGGTACGCAAATAAGCATCGGATTTAATTCGGCCGTTTTCAACCTTGATTCCTGCGTTTTCAGCCATTAGTCCCTCTGCGGAGACTCTGCGACCTACCCCAACCAAAACTGCATCCATTTCGATGGTCATTGAACCATCTGGTCCCTCAATTAGGGCAGTGTTGGCATCTTTGAACTCGATCAGCCGGGATTGCAGGTGGAACTCAAGCCCCTCTGCCCGGAGTCGTTCCACTAGTATTTGGCTCACATCGTGTTCTTCATTGATGAGGATCCGATCCATTTGTTCAACGATCGTAACTTTTGATCCCAGCCGGGAAAACGCCTGGCCCAATTCCAGGCTCAATGAGCCAGCTCCTACCAAAAGTAACCTTGGAGGCAGATTCCGAAGATCAAAGATACTCTCGTTATCGAAGTACCGTACCAGTTCCACTCCAGGCACTTTTAGCTTAATGGGCTTCGAGCCGGTGGCGATGGCTATTCTCTTCGCGCTAAAAACCTGGTCTTCAACCTGCACTTCTTTTTTAGATACAAATCTGGCCTCACCTAGTTTAACATCAATCCCTTTGTCTTTGAAGAATTGGGCGTTCTCATGACTTCGTATCTTCTCCTGCCGACTGTTTACATAATCGGCTACTTTTACCAAGTCAACCATACCTCCGGTATTCAGACCAAACTTTTCAGCTTTTTTGGCGTTATGAACGATTCGAGAAACATGGATCAGAGCTTTGCTGGGTATGCATCCTGTGTTTAAACATTCTCCACCAATATTCTCAGGGCGTTTATCAATCAACAATACCCTGAAACCAAGTTCATGCATCGACAGTCCAATACTCAGACCTCCAGATCCGGCACCGATTACGATGATATCATAATGCTGGTTTGTCATAAAATATCCGCAATGAGAAAATAAAAAAAAAGGGCTGTCGTTTCATTGGACAGCCCTAAAATACAACACTAGATCCCTGCTATACTTTGCGATTCAGTTCGAATAACAGGGTCACCGTAACCTCCTCTCCAACTACGGTAGTAGCTACCCAATCTCCGCTCCCAACCCCGTAGTCGTTCCGGTTCAAGGTAAACTCTGATTTGAAGCTCGCGATTTGCGTTCCTTTCCTCATTGGATGGTCCATGACTCCCAATAACTGGACGGGAACCGCTACGTGTTTGGTAACATCGCGAATTGTCAAATTGCCGTGCACCACGTATTTACCATCTCCTTTGGATTCGAACTTTTCAGAAACAAATTTCATATTCGACCATTTCTTGGCGTTAAAGAAATCTTCAGACTGCAAATGGCCATCTCTCTTTTCGTTCTTAGTACTGACACTGGTAATGTCAATGGTGAAGTCGGTTTTACTCGATCCAAGATCATCAGGATCAAACAATACTTTGCCCTCAAAAGTGTCAAAAGATCCATAAACCGGGGTAAAAAAATGGCTTACGGTAAATGAAATGGAACTGTGAGCTCGGTCAATATTCCATTCCGGTGCGGCAGTTGCCTTTTCAGGTCCGGATTCAAAAGCGGTTATGCCCAGAAAAAGAAGGGCTAAACTCAGGTGTGTGATTATTGTCTTCATGGATGAACTATTCTTTGGTTTAGATACTTTAACACCAACACGGCATTAGTAGTTTGAACATATAACAAATTTTTCAATCTTTATTTGACTTGGCTAAATCACCAGCGACGGCTCGTGGTACTATTGATTGGTGAGGTGGCTCTTTTTCAAGTATTGCATTATTGCAAAGGTTGCAATAAAACCGGAGGCCGTGCCTTCGAGGGCAACGACGAACGAGAGGATATAGGGATTGAGGTATTCTCCAAAGGACTCGTTTTGCACGATTGCCTGCATAAACGCCGGGTTCAACTGTAAATAAATGAAGATGAACAAGCAGAAGGATACAACCCCGATAGCCGAAGTCATTAATCCCAAACCGATGCCCTCTAAATAGACGATTGTCCCTTTACGTCGCTTGAAGGTTCTCAGGGCCATAATAATCCCAGCCAGGAGAAAGAACAAGTTGAACGCTCTCAGTTCGACGACATGAACCAAGCCAAAAAGTTTCATGACCAGGAAATAGGCTATCAGACCAGCGGTGGTATAAAGTCCATAACGAATCGCTACACCCTCAACCGAAGTGCCGGTTGCTTCGAAACCCATATTCTCGTCTATTTGAGCACTCACTTTTAACTTCAAATAATTATACGAAATTCAGCACATTAAGTCAACTTATCCGGATAGGGTTGCGATTTCAGTTGTTCGTATTGGTTGAATTCATGAAATTGTAATCCGTGGCCGCAGCGTTGATGTGACAGCTTCCACAGAACACACCCATCTTTGAAGTTCCGTGCCCTCTCTTCTTCCTATCGGCTCCTAGTACAAATTCCCAGTATAAGAGTTTTCATAATCCAACGTCGTTAGGAGTCCTCACCAAAAATTTCTGGGGTGGGATAAAATGATCCGAACGTAAACCAATATCCGATAAGCGAGCGCGTCGATTTCAAACGTGCGCCAGTTCTAGGCCCGCTCAAGGCCTCGCCAAATATTGACCATTCATTGCCTTCGGTGTCTTCCATTACCACCGGCAATCGATCCTGCACGGCGCTAAGTTGCAGACCAGGTCCTTCACCTGTATTTGACTCAAAGGCCACGATGAAGTTTTTGGTCCGGTCGCCTACAATGACAAGAAAGGTGCCCATAAAGCTGTCCTCTATTACAGTAACCCTATCCTCAAGATTTGCAATCGGGTAGACTTTAACCTCCTCACCTATGATTACACCCAGGACCCGATCTTTGGCAGGCAATCGATTGTCATTAGGAGAAAAAGGGAACAAAAAGAAAGAATTGGATGTCCGGTAATCCTGGTTACCCGAGACGTACGGATAGCGCTGATAGTCACGACTGAAGCCAGTGTTCATAGAGTTAACCTTGGTCTCAGGATACATTTCCTTCCAGGTGCTCCATGTGGTTTCAACCACCTGATAGGTTTGGGCTTCAACTCCGATCAACTCCCCATTCACGCAGTCGAGTCGCATCTGCGACCAGGTGCTGTTCGTCAATCGATCATAAGGCATCAAATTAGTTTGATATAGCAAGCCCGAGACTCCAAATGTTGTGGGCTGCCCATTTATGGTTGCGTCCCAAGCGGTGGCGCTCCCCGTCAATGGACAGTAGGTGATAGCCAGTTTCTGGTCTGGGTACGTGTCATTGATGATCTCGTGCCAATCAAGAATAACGTGGGGATAGGCTCTAACATCGCTACCGGATTTAAATCCGACCACAAGTTCGGATTCACTCAAATAGCTGCCTTCCGAGGCCGAAACCATTTCCGGATCCTCTAGAGCAGGTATCCCATCTTTACCCGGACCACCGTCAAAGACCTCATCTACTGGGACCAGCCAGTCCAACCCGCCGGAGCTGGACCCGCCCCCAGGCAGCCCGGAACCGGGTGTCGGGCCATCATCGCTACAGCCAGCCAAACCAGTGGCCAAAATCACGCAATACCTTAACATCCTCATAAAATCATACTTCTGGTTTAAATTCAATTACTTTACTCTGGCCACCGAATCGCCAGTAGACGCCGGTGTTAAGCCTAAAGGTGGGTGAAAGCTGTGTGCCATCAACCCGGGTCCAGATGGGTATATCAACGTTCACTTGATAATCCAGGCCATCCAATAGGTGAAAGGTGATTCCGGGGTTGAGGAAAATGAAATCTCCCCCTGAATTAGGAAACGGCACTTTAGTGGTGGTAATTCCTTTGATCTCGGTGTGATCCACGCCCTGTGATCGGTATTTCAGCCCAAGTGATGGTCCCAACAACAGCCGGCCGATCAGGAACTGATCGGTTAAATTTGCGGTGATCAATACTTCGTTTCCGAATTGGTAGACCTGCGCCCCGTTTCGGAAATCGTCATTCTTGCCGGTGAGACGAAAGGTCCATATCGAGGAGAACGAGATTGAGGGGCGCGAACGGGAAATTTGAGTCTGGTACATGCCCCATAGGATCAAATCCCAGGCTCCACTACCTGGCTGTAAGTCGGCGCTGACAATGTTCCCATTGGGATTGGTCCGATCATAATCTCCCAGTGGGGCTTTTGCCCCCGCCCCCTGGGTCAAAGAAGGAACGATCTGGTATCGCACAAACAGAACGCCATCGCCAATCCCCGCGCTAGAAACAAAATCGACGTCACCAAATTGACGAGTGGTTCGTTCCTGGCCAACGTATGAAAAAAAAGCATTTACCGAAAACCGATCTGTAAAGCCATAGGCAACCTCGAACATCATGGAATGAGTAAGTCTTTCCCGCTGACCACTTTCCAAAACCTCGGTTCCCGATTTTAGGGTACGCAGAACGTTCAGGTCGTAGGACAAGCTCATTTGCCAAACTTTGGCTTGGCTGGCCGGCAAACCAAGGTTGCTGGAGAGGGGAACACCTCCGGAGCAACATTGGGCAAGCACCAGGGTATTACTCAACAAGGTCAGCACGATAACAATGAGAAACTTAAATGTGTTTGGGTTCTCCATTTATCGTTAACTTAACATGATCGTGAGGGTAGTAGTTCAGCGGCAAAGCTCAATATCACTTGAATCGCGAGAAAATCGACATACTGCTGGTCTGACTCGACCAATGAAACAAAGACCTATTTTTTTTCAGTTTGTGATCAAAATCCTGGATTAAGATGTTAAGAGATCAGCACCGAAACTGGATTGCTCCTGGAAAACTCTAAGCCTATGATTCAGCACTGGGATCAAGTGCGGCGTATCCTCTTGAACCGAGTGGCCCTAAATATATTCTTTTGGGCCAGCTTTCTCTTGATCCCTACTTTTTTGTCAATGAGCAATTTGGGCCATGGTGAAGAACACTATCACTCCAATTTCAGGGCCCAGGCACTCTTTGCCATATTCTATTCCATCATCATTTACACCAACAATTTAGTACTTCTCCCTCAATTTTTCCAACGCAGAAGATACGCATTCTATTTTGCTATGATCACGGTGTTTATATCCGTTTGGGCCGTTCTACAAGCCAAGTACGATTACCTCTTTTATGGGTGCAATTGCCTATTGCCGCTTACTGGCGACCGTTTTGCCATTGCCGGTTTCCAAATTTCGGCTTTTGTAATAGCCTTTGCAGCGGCCAAGCTGGTTCGAGACTATCTGAAAAGGGAAGATGAATACCAGACTCTTGACAAGCTAAGGCTTGAAAATGAGCTTAATTTCCTTCGAGGCCAGATCAATCCCCACTTTTTGTTCAATACCCTGAACAGCCTTTATGCGTTCGCTTTGGAGAAGTCTGAGAAAGTGCCGGAATTTGTTCTCAGATTGTCAGAGATCATGAGGTATATGCTGTATGAATCAAATGAAAAGTTTGTGCCGTTGGAGAAAGAGATTAATTACCTAAAAAACTACATAGAACTGCAAAAAATTCGAATGGAGGATCGAGGAACCGTGAATTTCATGGTGGAAGGAGACCCTTCGGAAAAGTCAATAGCCCCATTTTTACTCATCAATTTTGTGGAAAACAGCTTCAAACATAGCCAGGATAGCCAGATCAACGATATTTACATTGATGTGACTTTAAGAATCGAACACCAGGAGATGCACTTTCGTACGATCAACAACACGTCCGACCGACCAGACGAGCCCGGGGGTGGTATTGGGCTCAAGAATGTAAAAAAGCGTCTGGAGCTATTATATGCGGACTGTTATGACCTGCATATAAGCTCAACTGGTACCATTTTTGAGACTAGTTTGACCATTAGATTAATCCCTGATGAGATTCCAGTGCTTGATAGTTGAAGATGAGCTTCCAGCGCAGCGTGTCTTACAGACCTATATAAAGGATGTACCAGCGCTGGAGTTGGTTCAAAGTTGCAACAACGCTTTGGACGCCCTGGAAGTATTGAAGGAACAAGCAGTGGACATTCTGTTTCTCGATATCCAGCTTCCCAAGCTTACTGGTGTAAATTTTCTAAGGTCTTTGGCGGAACCTCCTCAAACCATTTTCACCACGGCTTATTCTGAATATGCCATTGAAGGCTTTGAACTGAATGCCATCGATTATCTCCTAAAACCCTTTTCATTTGACCGATTCCTGAAAGCCGTCAACAAGGCTATTGACCGGCTTGAGGCAAAACCGCAGCTGGGAAGTAAAAATGATGAAGGCCCGAAGAATGATTCTGCTGAAAATTTTGTTTTCTTCAAAGCCGATAAGAAAATTGTTAGAATTGATTTGGCTAATTTGCTGATCATCGAGGGATTGAAGGATTATGTAAGAGTGGTTACCACCAAAGAAACGAACTTGGTTTTACAAACTATGAAGCACTGGGAAAGCATCCTGCCCTCTTCAACCTTTCAAAGGGTGCATAAATCATATATCGTAAACATTAAGCGCATAGATCAAATAAGAGGTAGTGTAGTTAAGGTCGGAACAAGAGAGGTACCAATCGGCCGTCACTACAAGGAGGCCCTTCAAAAGGAAATTGAAAAACGTTTTATCAATTAATTAATGGCAAAAAGAATCCTAGCAAAAACATACTATTTTTCCCTGATCCTTGGTTTACTAGCTCTGTCGTTAACCTCGGGAAATGTGCGGAAAAGGAAAGTAGACACGGCCATCCCCTGGATCAGCCTTGAGGAAGCCCAGGAGATGACAAAAAAAGAACCACGCAAGATCTTTATTGATATCTATACGAGTTGGTGTGGTCCCTGCAAGTTAATGGATCGAACCACCTTCGTGGATGAGAGGGTTACAGAGTATGTGAAGGGTAAATTTTACGCCGTCAAACTGAACGCAGAAAGCACGCGCATCACCACGTTTAAGGGGCAGAAAATTACCGAAAAGGAACTTGCCAAATCCTTTGAAGTGCAGGGGTACCCTACCATTCTGCTGCTAAACGCAGATCTGGAATTATTACAGGCTAATTTGGGCTACTTAAAACCTGGGCCGTTCCGAAAGCTTTTGGAACAATATTACCAGACCTATTAGTAGCCAATAGTTAGATCCGAGCCTGTCATCGGTCTTCTTTGCGATAGAAGAATTTAAGGCCTGACCAAGGCTCATCTACCCCACAGAACGAGTACTAAACAGAAACTTTCGCCATTCCACCCACCGGGTTCCTCCAAGATTTATTAGATTCCCGCCATGAAGTTGTCTGCAAAACGGTGGTTTCAAATCAAGGAGATCTTGTTCATTATGGCTTTTTGGACTCTTGCTTTGGAGATCTTCATTTTCATCCGATTCTACGGCTGGAATACAATGGGAGAAATTGCAATCGTGGTAAAATTGCCGGAGTCTCCATTTGAACTATCCCTGGTGGCCGGTTTAGCTGGGCTGGGCATCGGCTTCCTGACTGGAGTTTTCGAAATCTTACTTGTTCCAAAGAATTTAAGCCACCGGAGCTTTGGAGAGGTAGTAGGTGTAAAGGCGATAGTGTATGTTGCGGCTATCCTGGCTATGGTATTTGTAGTTCTTATGATCGATGGGGTGGGATTCCAAAACTTGTTAGTAGCTGACGCCCTGGAGGCCTCGGTTCAATTTTTTTTCTCATTAACCTTTCTGCCAATTCTCATTTACGGCACTTTCATATCAGTTCTGCTTGGGGTTTTACTTCAGGTCAACAAGAAGTTTGGCCCCGGAATCCTGTGGAACCTTTTTGTGGGCAAATACCATCGACCTAAAGAGGAGGACCGCATTTTTATGTTCTTGGATCTTACTGCTTCCACAACCATCGCTGAGAAACTGGGCCATGTTCGTTACAGCCGACTGATTCAGGATTGCTTCCAAGATCTATCAGATATTCTTTTGGATTACCAGGCCAACATTTACCAATTCGTCGGGGATGAAGCGGTACTGACCTGGGCCAGGGAATCGGGCTTAAACAATGGCAACTGCATCCGGATTTATTACGCATTTGAACGCCAATTGAAGAACCGTGAGAAACAGTATCTTGAATATTACGATCATTTCCCAAAATTTAAGGCTTCACTTAACATCGGTAAAGTATCGGTGGCAGAAGTAGGAGACATAAAATCAGAGATTGCCTACCATGGAGATGTCCTAAATACCGCGGCTCGTATCCTGGAACAATGCAATATACAGCACAGGGGATTGTTAATCTCCGGAGCCCTGGAGGCCAAATTAGACAATACAGGAATGAGCACGGAGCTAATGACCTCCATCCAACTCCGGGGTAAAGATGAGGAGGTCCAAATTTTTGGCGTTGATTTTGACGGTGAGTAAAGTAGGAGCTTTAGATTTGTCAGCCCTTAACTCAGAATAGTCATAAACACTCTGCTAAAATGGCGAAGCATAAGGAGGCCGAAAAGCTCGAACATAAATACTTTGACCGTGACCTTAGTTGGTTGTCATTTAACTACAGGGTACTGCTGGAAGCCCGAGATCCGGAGGTTAGATTATTTGACAAAATCAAGTTCCTGGCTATTTTTTCTTCCAATCTCGATGAGTTTTTCAGGGTTCGGGTTGCTTCGCTCCGCAGCCTGATCAACATCGGAAAAAAGAAAATCAATAAGAGGCTCGACCTAAAGCCCAAACGGCTCTTGAAAAGTATCCTCGAAACGGTTAACCGTCATCAGGAAGAATACGGGCAGATTTTTGCCGATTTGATAATACCGGAGCTTGAAAAAAACCAGATCTGCCTTTATATGGGACAAGAAATCAACGGTGTACATCGAAATTACATCGACCGCTACTTCAAAAGTCGAATCTTGTCTTTTCTGAATCCTAAAATTATCGAACCAGATAATCACTCTTACTTTCTATACAACCGGCATTTGTATTTTGGATTCAAGCTAAGGAAAAAGAGCCCGGCTCCAACTGAAGATGCAGTCCAATATGCGTACTTGAACATACCTTCCAACGAGCTTCCGCGGTACTACAATCTTCCTGTTTTGGAAGGAGTCCACCATATTATAAGCCTTGATGATATGATCCGCGAGAACCTGGAATTTATATTTCCCGATTATCATATCCTGGAGTGTGGAAGTATCAAACTCAATCGGGACGCTGAATTGAATATCGAAGATGAATTTACTGGGGATCTTATTGAGAAAATCAGCAAAACTGTAGCAAAACGGAATATTGGGGTTCCCTCAAGGTTCTTGTATGATCAGTCTCTTTCAAGTGGTACTGTCCAATTCCTGGCTCAAACATTCGAATTAAATGAGGATGATTTGATTCCGGGGGGCCGTTATCACAATCTTCATGACCTCATGAAGCTGAAGAATCCCAGCTCCACTCCACTGGAATCGGAAAAACCTAAAGGACTTATCAAAACCCAGTTGGATCGATGTAGAAATCTTTTTGAAGCGATCGATCAAGGTGACCAACTGCTTCATTTTCCCTACTATAATTACGATTACGTGCTGCGATTCTTCAATGAAGCCGCACTGGATCCATTTGTGGAGGAGATCAAGGTGACCTTCTACAGAATCGCTGCTAATTCCCTGATTGGTAATGCCCTGATTTCTGCAGCCAAAAACGGAAAGAAAGTTACGGTCTTTGTTGAGGTAAAAGCACGATTCGACGAGGAGAATAATCTGAGGTGGGCCAAGCGGATGAAGCAAGCGGGGATCCAAATAATCTATAGTATTCCGGGTCTGAAGGTGCATGCTAAAGTGGCCCTGGTACACCGAAGCAAGCCAAATCAGAGTGCCCAAAAATATGCTTTTCTAGGAACTGGAAATTTCAACGAAGAAACAGCCGGGATTTATTCAGATCATGGCTTAATGACCTGCCATCAGGGAATCCTGGCTGAACTAGAGCAGGTATACCAATACCTCCTGGATCGCACCCGTCCTGAAAATTTTAAGCATATACTGGTGTCCCAGTTCAACCTTCAGGATCGATTCCTTGAACTGATGGACGAGGAGATTGCGCGGGCGGAACAGGGCAAACCTGCCAAGATGGTCCTCAAGTTCAACAACTTACAGGACAAAGTAATGATTGACAAATTATACCAAGCCAGCGTGGCAGGAGTGGAAATACATCTTATCCTAAGAGGCATTTGCTGCCTGGTTCCGGGGATTAAGAATCAGTCCGAAAGAATCACTGTAAGGCGATTGGTGGATCAATACTTGGAACATGGCCGGGCGTTCTGGTTTATGGGAGGAGGTCAGGAGAAACTATTTCTTGGCTCGGCCGATTGGATGAACCGGAACCTGTATCGTCGAATTGAGGTGATGTTTCCGGTATACGATCGAGAATTGATAGCAGAGATCACTACCCTGTTGAATTTGCAACTACAGGACAACGCAAAGGCCGTGACTCTGGATAAGGAAATGAACAATTTGAAGGTGCCATCAGACCCTAATAATCCGGTACTGGCGCAAAAGGATATTTATTACTGGCTCAAGAAGAAGGAAGAGGAGGCGTCATCCGCTAACGATGGCCAATGACAGTATGAAGGTAAGTGTTGCGATCACAATGCCAAACATGAACGTTGTGTAGGAAATTCGTAGCAATCTGTATTTCTTCCCTAATACTACGCCGAGGTAATAAATGTCCCGGATCATACTGGAGTACAAGTAGCTTCCGTCACTTAATAGTTGTTTCATGCCCCATTCATAGTCGTCAATTGGCATTCCATGAAAGTTGCCAAAGAACAAGAGGTTCGTCTTTTTGTTCACTATATCCTGGCGGGTAAATTTCCCCCGGGTAACGTTGGGTCGAGTGGCCAGTATTGAAAAAACTAATGGTGACTAAACAAACGGCAGTAAGAATTAGAGTCGGGATGATCAGATAAGGGCTTTCCTCGAACTTGCGAATAAGAATTGATACGACCAGTGACAATATGATGGAATTGATCGATATCATTATATTGGCTTTATTGTCGGCCATGCTACTCAGCTCCAGGTGGTTCTTGGATGTGGTTCGAAACAGGGTCTCGCGGCCCCTTTCCGGGCGGAGCTCATTCATCTTGTCATACTTGGCTTGAAGTTTCTGCAGCTGCACCTCCAACTCGGCCACATATTTCTTGTCCTTCTTAAGGTCTCTAGCCTTTTTCTTTAGCGCCTTGTAGTTCTTTGCCTTGCCCGGAGCCAATTCCCGAAGAGCGTATTCTGTAAAGTATTTGTGGCTTTCAAAAAACCGGATATTTTCCTTGATCCAGTCAGGCTCTGAATAACTCTTGTCCCACGCAACTTCGAATTCCTCCCGCATAAGGTCACACTTCTCAAAATACTTATCTGTGGACAGATGATATAGATCAGCATCGCATAGCGCCATCTCCTCAATATTTTGAGGAGTTTGAGGCATACGAGTCGCTTTGATGCAGCCGGCAACTCTTTCGGTAAATTCTAGCCGGACCCCTAATTCATTGAGCAGGTCGGTGGCTTTCCGAACGCCTAATATTTCGTGATTTTCATGATCTTCGTAATAGCCTGTATCGTGAAACCAAGCCGCTACCAGGATAACCTCCATCGCCTCCTCGTCAAACTGAAGTTCTTTACCCACTATTTCGGCGGCTTCCACGACCTCTTTGGTATGGTCTAGGCTGTGGTAGCAGTAATGCTGCTTATCCGCATCCACGCGGCCGTAATAATCCAGAACGTGCTCCTCTACCTTCTTAAGAACGTTGGTTTCTACTATCATAAAAGCACAACACTATATGATAAATATACCATTAATTATTAGACTTAGGAAAAAATAAGAATTTTCCGAAATGGCATAGTTTGGTAGTTTATCACTGTATTAACTGCAATTTAGAGTCCAATATTTTGCCAAAATTTATTTTTATGTTAAAGTGCAAAGATCACACCAAATCCCGAGCCAAATGAGTAAGTCGAAGCTCAGATTAAGATGTTTCAGCGGATGGACCCATCAATTGCTGGTTTTGATGTTTTTGTCGGCCTGTCAATTTTATCAAAAAAGAGATCCCGACCTGTGAAGATCCCTGATTAGTGTTGACCACTTTTGGTTAATAATTCATCATTAAATATGGACAATGAAGGTCTTCGGTTAATTGAAGATCCCTGATTAGTGTTGACCACTTTTGGTTAATAATTCATCATTAAATATGGACAATGAAGGTCTTCGGTTAATTGGCAACAAGGACCAGTCCTTTTCAAAATCCATGGGTGAAACATCGTTTAAGTTTTCATGGGTTCTTTTTTGATTATAATGGTCAACCGCTCTTTTGACATACCTTTTCAGTTGATAGAAATTGGTCGGCTTCCAGTAATGCAAATATTCTTCTTTCAAGGTCCTGTGAAAGCGCTCTGCATACGCATTATCCTGAGCGGTTAGCCCCATGCTGATATCACATCGGTTGGATTTTAGTAGGTCTACATATTCTTCGTAGATGTATTGACCTCCTCTGTCGGAATGATGGATCCGGGGAGGGGGATGATCTTTCAAGGCAATGAGCAATGCCTTTACGTTCGCTGTAGCCCGCATATGATCCGATACCTGGTAGCCTACTATTTTTCGGGTATAGACATCCAGAATAAAGACCCCGTAATAAAACCGGTTTCCCACTTCTATGAAGGTGATGTCTGATTGCCAGACCGTTGAAGGAGACGTTAGTTCAAATCCTTTGATCAGGTTTGGATAATAAAGCTTCGAAGCCCGGGTAGTTCGTTTATAGTTCTTGGCTCTTCTCAAACGGTAACCAAGACTCATTAAAAGGTCTACAAAGCGATCTCTGCCGATAAATCCGGGTTTTAAGGTCCGGTACATTTTTTCCACCCCACAACCAGGATGTTCCTGGCGTATCCCATCAGCTTCCAGGACCAGCTGTTCTACCTTTTGATCAAAGACAGCTTGCCTGGTTGCATACTGATGTATTGCCTGTTTGCTGATTCCTATGGCACGATAGAGCTGATTCATCGAGAAATTTACTTTCCTTTGGTTTTTCCGGAACCAGTTGATTGTGGGGTGTCGAAGTTTTTTTTCAGATCGATATCCAATTCCTCCTTGGCCAGATCGATCATCTTTTCGTAATAATCAATCTTGATCTGTTTTTGACCTACCACACGTTCCAACTCCTTAATCCGTTTTTCTAAATCGTTAACCTTTGATGTAGTGCTTTTTTTCATCTCCAGAATTCGATAGCCTCTTGAAGATCCCTGATTAGTGTTGACCACTTTTGGTTAATAATTCATCATTAAATATGGACAATGAAGGTCTTCGGTTAATTGGCAACAAGGACCAGTCCTTTTCAAAATCCATGGGTGAAACATCGTTTAAGTTTTCATGGGTTCTTTTTTGATTATAATGGTCAACCGCTCTTTTGACATACCTTTTCAGTTGATAGAAATTGGTCGGCTTCCAGTAATGCAAATATTCTTCTTTCAAGGTCCTGTGAAAGCGCTCTGCATACGCATTATCCTGAGCGGTTAGCCCCATGCTGATATCACATCGGTTGGATTTTAGTAGGTCTACATATTCTTCGTAGATGTATTGACCTCCTCTGTCGGAATGATGGATCCGGGGAGGGGGATGATCTTTCAAGGCAATGAGCAATGCCTTTACGTTCGCTGTAGCCCGCATATGATCCGATACCTGGTAGCCTACTATTTTTCGGGTATAGACATCCAGAATAAAGACCCCGTAATAAAACCGGTTTCCCACTTCTATGAAGGTGATGTCTGATTGCCAGACCGTTGAAGGAGACGTTAGTTCAAATCCTTTGATCAGGTTTGGATAATAAAGCTTCGAAGCCCGGGTAGTTCGTTTATAGTTCTTGGCTCTTCTCAAACGGTAACCAAGACTCATTAAAAGGTCTACAAAGCGATCTCTGCCGATAAATCCGGGTTTTAAGGTCCGGTACATTTTTTCCACCCCACAACCAGGATGTTCCTGGCGTATCCCATCAGCTTCCAGGACCAGCTGTTCTACCTTTTGATCAAAGACAGCTTGCCTGGTTGCATACTGATGTATTGCCTGTTTGCTGATTCCTATGGCACGATAGAGCTGATTCATCGAGAAATTTACTTTCCTTTGGTTTTTCCGGAACCAGTTGATTGTGGGGTGTCGAAGTTTTTTTTCAGATCGATATCCAATTCCTCCTTGGCCAGATCGATCATCTTTTCGTAATAATCAATCTTGATCTGTTTTTGACCTACCACACGTTCCAACTCCTTAATCCGTTTTTCTAAATCGTTAACCTTTGATGTAGTGCTTTTTTTCATCTCCAGAATTCGATAGCCTCTCTCGTTAAAGGTAGAGAATTTGTAGATCCAACGGTAAATGTTTGCGTTGTTGATCCCATGAAGTTTCTCCAGTTGAGGGACACTGTACTTTCCACTTTCAAATTCCGTAACAATGGCCCGCTTCAATTCATCACTGAATACTCGCTTCTTTCGAATGGCTTTTTGGGTTGCTTTCATATAAGTCGATCGTTTAAAAAGTGGTCAACCTATATCAGGGACGTACACTGTACCATAATCCAATTTCAGCTTTCGGCTATGATCTCTCCCAACCCTCCAAAAAGCATTTTATGGGATTCGAGTTGGAAGAAATATCCGGCTTGACATGGTACCGGCCTGGAAGGCTAGCTTGCGTCCAGGACGAAGGAGGGAAGCTCTATATATACGACCTCGATGAGGAAGAGGTGCAACAACGTTTCAATTTCGCCGGGTCCGGAGATTATGAGGGAGTAGAGATAATTGATTATCAGGCTTATGTCATCACCAACTCCGGGAGAATATACACCTTCAGGATCGGTAACGAGAATGAGGTTGATAGCAAAATCATCAAAACTCCATTGAATTCGAACAATAACGTGGAGGGGCTAGGATTCGATCCCCGGCAAAACCGATTGCTAATAGCTTGCAAAGGGTCGCCAGAAATCAAAAAAAATAAAGTCAAAGGCAAGGCTGTATATGGATACCGTAGAAATCCCCCCGGATTTGAAAAGGATCCTGTGCTTTCGATAACCAAAAAGCAATTGAAGGTTCCATTGACCGAATCTGGACAGACCGCTGAGTCAATCGATTTTGCGCCATCCGGAATTGCGGTTCATCCTCTCGAAAATAGGTACTATATTGTTTCTTTTGCAGGACGGCTGCTGGTTATTCTCGATTCGAATTCAGGACTGGAAGATGTTATAAAACTGGATCCGAAAATATTTCGTCAGCCGGAAGGTATTTGCTTCTCACCAGATGGAACAATGTACATTTCCAGCGAGGGCAGGGGCGGAGATGGCTATATATTGGAATTTGACTATCATCAGTAAACTATAAATTTGAACCTTAACTTATGATCTTAGTTTAATATCTGGTATCGGAATATTCATGAAGGCAATACATCTTTCGAATATAGTTTACCACGCTAAGTCCGGTACACGGACGATCATGGCATGTCTGGGCGCTATCCTTGTGTGCCAAATTGCCTCCTTGGCTCAACCTTCTAATAAAGCTCCTGACTATACCGTATTCCTGGTAGGCGATGCAGGTGAACCGGAGGTGGGCGGAAGCGATAATATGAAGCTTCTTAAAAATCAACTGGACTTAGCTGGAGCCCGAAGTGCCATTGTATTCCTGGGGGATAATATTTACCCTAAAGGAATGCCACCCCCTGGTCACAAGACCCGCGTAGAGGCCGAAAAGTCCATTACCGGACAAATCGAAATTATAAAGGATTATCCCGGAATCAAGGTGGTGATACCCGGAAACCATGACTAGCAAAAGGGAGGTAAAAAGGGGTGGGGCTACGTACAGAACTAGGAAGAATTTGTAGAAGCGTACCTTGACAGCTTAGACGTCTTCCTCCCCGATGATGGGTGTCCTGGCCCGGAAGAAATCCCGTTGACTGCCGAACTTACGCTGATTGTATTCGATAGTCAGTGGATGCTACATCCGTGGGACAAACCCAGGAATGAAGAGGATTGCGAGATTATGAATACGATTGAACTACTGGACCGTTTAGATGAGATTCTAAGAAGGAATCAAAGTAAAAAAATCGTCCTGGCAGCTCACCACCCAGTATTCACTTATGGTATTCATGGTGGAAGAGCAACCCTCCGGGAGCACCTCTTTCCTCTAACCGAGGCAAATAAAGCGCTGTACCTTCCACTTCCGATCATTGGCTCGATCTATCCATTCTATCGAAAATATATAGGAAGCATCCAGGACATTGCACACCCTAAGTATAAAGCCATCCGGCAGGTTATCCGAGAAACGCTGGAGGGTCATCCCGATATAGTTTTTGCTGCCGGTCACGAGCATTCTCTTCAATATAGCTATAAAGACAGCGTACATTATGTGGTTAGCGGCTCTGGCTCCAAGACAACTCCGGTAAAGAAAAAGGGGTATTCCCAATTCGTTAAATCAGAGATCGGATTCACAAGGCTGGATTACTACCTTGACGGACGGGTTAACATGCAATTTTGGTCGCCGCGGGATTCAGATGGAAACGGCACAGTAATCTTCGAGAAGCAAATCTCGGATCGGCCTTACGTTCCACCCCCAAGTGCTCAGGAACTGGCGGCCGGTTTAAACTATGCCGATAGTACCGTACTTACAAGCGCCAGTCGGCAGTATTTGATTCCGGAGAAAAAATATGGCTTGCTTGGAGCCAACTATCGCAAGGTCTGGGCGGCGGAGTTGGAATTGCCCGTATTTGATATCGGCCAGGAACATGGGGGGCTCAGAGTAGTACAACGTGGAGGTGGAATGCAGACCAAATCGTTACGCCTTGAAGCTGACAATGGCAAACAATATGTCCTCAGGTCGGTTGAAAAGTTTGCTAAGACCGCAGTTCCTCCGGCCCTCAGACAGACTTTTGCTGCCAATCTTGTTCAAGATCAAATTTCGGCCTCACACCCTTATGGCGCTTTTGTAGTGCCCGACCTGGCTGAAGCCGCCGGAATTTACCACACTAATCCAAGACCGGTTTTTATCCCCGACGACCCGAGATTTGGCATATACCGACAAGATTTTAGTGGTTTGGTCGCTCTTTACGAAGAAAGGCCCGACGACGACGCAAGGGAATACGACAGTTTTGGGAACTCCAAAAGGATTTACAGCACCCCCAAAATGTTGACAGAATTATATGATGACAATGATAATTATGTCGATCAGCAGTGGGTCCTTAAATCCCGCTTGTTCGATCTTCTCATTGGAGATTGGGACCGGCATGATGATCAATGGCGATGGGCCAGCTTCAAAGTGAAGGGCGGCAAGGGCCGCTACTTCCAACCGATTCCCAGGGACCGCGACCAGGCCTTTTTCGTTAATCAGGGTTTCCTAATGGGCATTGCCAAAAAGAAATGGGCCCTACCCAAATTCCAGGGATTTGATTTTGAATTGGAGAATGTACCCGGCTTCATGTTTAACGCCAGGTATTTTGATCGTGATTTCCTAACCGAGCTGACGCGGGAAGATTGGGTTGATGCCGCAGCCCAACTCCAACAAAGGATGACCGACGAAGTATTTGAGGACGCCATACGTAAATGGCCGCCTCCTGTGTATGAGCTCTCGGGACAGGAGGTTGTCAATAAACTCAAGGCCCGACGGGACGATCTGCAGAAGTATGCTATCGAGCATTATTTGTTCCTATCTGAAGCTGTCAACGTTAGGGGATCTAAGAAAAGGGAGTACTTCAAGGTGGAACGGTTAAGTGCAGATGACACGCGGGTTAGAATGTACAAGATCAGCAAAGATGGAGACCGGGATAAAGTTCTTTATGATCGAACCTTCAAAACCGAAGAGACCAAGGAGATCCGCCTATACGGTCTGAAGGGCAAGGATGAATTCGAAATAGGCGGACAAGCTCAAAAGGGCATAAAGATCAGAGTCATCGGCGGAGAAGGTAAGGATAAGATAACCGATAATTCGAAGGTTAGCGGAATGGGCCACAAAACTCAGGTTTACGATACCAAGGTGGGCAACACCCTGAACCTTGGAGGCGAAAGCCGCAATAGGACCTCCAAGGATCCCGAGGTAAATGCCTACAATCGAAGGGAGTTTAAATACAATCAGACGCTCCCGCTGCTGCTCGGAAATTTCAATCAGGATGACGGCGTATTTATCGGCGGGGGCTTTGCCAATCGGACCTACGGATTTCGGAAGGATGACCCTTACAAATCGGCTCATTTGCTTACCGGAAGTATAGCCTTTCGAACCATTTCGTGGGATCTGAAATATCGGGGCCGATTTACCGAAACTTTTGGCAAATGGGATTTGAAAGTCAATGTAGACGCATTCTGGCCCAATCACGTCACTAACTTTTTTGGGTTAGGAAATGAAACCGTATTTGACCAGCAGATCAAGGATACGGGTATCAATGTAAGTTCGTCCATAGACTATTATCGGGTTCGCTTCCGACAGGTCTCCCCTGAACTCCTACTAGGCAAAAGACTGGGAGATAAGACCGAGATTGGATTTGGAACTCATTATCAAACCTTTATCGTGGAGTCAGATTATGAAGGGGAAGATCGCTCCATCTTGGATTTTGCCAATAGTCTCTCCGGCAACGATTCAAGCCAGTTCTTTGACCCAAAGCACTACCTCGGGCTGGTAGCGGAGTTTCACTATGATTCCAGGAACAACCCGGCCATGCCGGAAAGAGGAATGCTGTTTAACCTTGATCTACGCGGCTATAATGGTTTTGGTGATGCCTCAGCTGATTTTACTCGCTTCTTAGGGGACCTCAGCTTTTATTATTCCTTTCGAATTCCAGCCAAGGTTACTGTAGCGCTCAGGGCCGGAGGTGGTCATAATTTTGGAGACTACGAGTTCTTCCAGGCTCAAATCCTTTCAGGCCCACAACATTTACGCGGGTATCGCAAAACCCGCTTTTTCGGGGATTCCAAAGTTTTTAGCAATAGCGAGATGAGGATACGGCTGTTCACCCTCCGCAATAAAATTGTCCCATTTGCGATCGGTATAAATGGATTCTACGATGTGGGACGGGTTTGGTATCAGGACCAGAATGGAATGGACCCATCAGCGCCTGGCGGCCTATCAAACAAGTGGCATGCCGGTTATGGCGGCGGATTATGGCTGGCACCCTTGAATCTATTTCCGATAGCCTTTGAGCTGGCTAAATCCGAGGAGGAGACTTTGTTCTACATCAGGTTCGGTTTCATGTTCTAATGAGCTAAATTCCTCTGCATTGCCGGTTGCTCCAATGATTGCGGTTGAAGATCTATTTTTTACCTATCCCAAAAATGCCCAACCTACCGTGAATGGAATAAGCTTTTCGGTATCAGCGGGTCAAATCTTTGGCTTCCTGGGCCCCAGCGGCGCCGGAAAAAGTACCACTCAAAAGGTCATGATAGCTCTCTTGCGAGGATATAGTGGCAGGATCTCCATCATGGACAAGGATCTGGACAAATGGGGAATGGAATATTACAATCGGATTGGGGTAGGCTTTGAGCTTCCCAATCATTACCTAAAGCTCACCGCGCTAGAAAACCTGCAATTCTTTGGATCTATGGTATCTGATGGTCCTTTTTAGAAATAAAGTATTTTGAATTTTTCCCAGTCGAATTATGCCAACCTAATACCCTTTTTTCGTTTTGCGTGGATTGTTTGGCGTTCGGCAAACCGGGAATGGAAATACAAATTGCTGCAAGTAAATCGGATCGTCAAATCCAAGGGATTGACCGTTGAAAGTTCTTACACTACCAGACTTCGATTATACGCATTTGTGAATGAAATACTAATGAATTGGGTCTCGACCCTAAGAGGAACTTCGTGGTCCCACAATGAAAGAAAAGCTTGCCAGTCCCTAACAACATTGATCCCATTTTACGACGATCAATTTGATCACCGTGAGCAATATTTTAGCTGGCAATCCCTTCTGGAAAACCAAAAAGAAGATGACCCGGGCCCGATTATAATTTGCAAATTCCTGCTAGCCGAGATAATCGTTCAAATCCCTAATCGAGACGATTTCTTCCATATCCTGGATCGAATCCATGCGGCTCAACGAAGCAGCTTGGACCAACTCGGTACGAAAATGAATCGTCAGGACCTGGAGCAGATCACCTGGGAAAAAGGGGGTTCCAGCATGTTGTTGTTTCGGGGCCTATGGAAACATCCTCCCAGACCAGGAGAGCAAGAGGCTTGGTTTTGCCTGGGCGGACTTCTGCAACTGTGTAATGACATATTCGATATTTACCGGGACCTGCAGGCAGGTATCTCCACGTTGGCCACCATAAGGCGGGATGTCAGGGAGTTGCGGCAATACTTCACGGCTCAAATTGGACATATGACCCGAGCGTTCATGGAGCTGGATTATCCTCCAGCGAACAAAAGAGGGTTGTTAAGAAAGGTTATGTTTGTATGTGGCCGGGTTTTCGTCTGTTTAGATCAGCTGGCTCGGGCCCAGGCTGATCACGGCGGTCGCTTGGACGTTGAGAAATTGGATCGGGCCCATTTAGTTTGCGATATGGAAAGGCCGGGTAATTTTTGGAACGGAATACGTTATTCGCTAATTGACCTGGATTTACAAATGGGTTAATTAGATCATCCTCAGCAGAACAAGCTCCTACTCATGATGACTCTCTTGCATTCCGTTGAAACCACCCCTGATGTACCTGAAGTGCTGAATGGCACTAGCCCGCATCCAAATTGACAATAGCTGAGAAAACGATCCCCATGAGAAAATTACTTTCATAATCCCAGTAACGAATATTCCGACACGAAAGACCCCAAGCATCTTAATCGGTCAACCCTCCTCTAACCGCAACGAAAAGTGTCCAACCAGTCGGAGCCATTGTGGCAATCGACTAGACCAACTTACTTACTATAAATATTACAACAATAATCCAATAAACGTAATTCAACAAACGGTCAAGTACTTTCATGCAGATTTTTGACACCAATGTGCCTGGGTTCAACGGGTATAAATACGAACCAGCGGGCGTAGGTAACCAAAATCCAACAAAATATTTAAATTATCCTAGTCCACCGCAGATTCGATCTGGGGAGTTCTTTGGAATGTAATTAACGTTGGTCAGGTGCTATATGCGGCTACCAACATCAAAACGGCTACCAACCAGAATACAATTGAAAGTACCCGATCAATGAATTTCATCTATCTAAACTTAAATACCGATTGATGTGCTAGCAAACCTAACGAAATGGAACTATCAAATTCGTGTACTTTGATTAATCCAATAATAAACTCGATGAATCATACCATTCTTCCGACGAGCTAGGGAATGAACCGAGAGCCTCGGCGGGTGATCCATTCATTTTTCTCAAATGGGGAGCAGAAGTTACCGGGTTGCCCTTGAATAGTGGGAGAAGATTCCGGGCTCCAAAACCTGGGGGATCAGTTGCTGTCAAATCGGTGCCATCGTTCGTGCATTAGTGTGTCTTTACCCAATTTCCTGGGCGGTGCAGAATGAGATTCACTCCCAATTTCATATTCGCTCCTAAAGACCCCTGAACTTCCACTCATTTTTGTCCAGATTTTGTAATTTGCTAGTGAATCTAAGGGGCATTAGCTCAGTTGGTTTAGAGCGCTTGCTTGACAGGCAAGAGGTCACAGGTTCGAATCCCGTATGTCCCACCCACGTCAAAGCCCGCCACAACCTGGGGGGCTTTTTTTCATGCCTGGAATAAGCTCGCGTAGATTCAAAGGGGTATGAAATTTAAAGCACCCTATTTATATTCATTTAACGAATTGGAATACTATGATTTTCTGGAAATTGGATTTGGTTTCATTTAATGTGATAATACTGAATACAACAACGGCCATAAATGAATGGGGTCTTTACGGTTACCGAAATTTGGTGGGCACTTGGAAAGTCAGCCACGAAGAGTAGATTTATTAATCGGTCTGGATTGATGCCACATGAAAGAACAGTTCTATCTTATCCCCACTCATCATAACCAAGCGTTAGCATCAATTATGGTAGATGGTAGAATTACAGAAATACAAAGAACAACTTGATCATTTATATCCCGTCAAATTTGAAGATATCGTTCAGTTAATTGACATTGATAAGATTAGCACCCATTAAAAAACAAAAATGACATTAAGAACTATTCTAATATTGTTGATTCTAATTGAATCTGAACCAGTTTTCTCCCAAATCAAGGTAATGTCCTATAATATTAGATATAACTGTTGTTCAACTTGTATTATCGATTGTATGCATCAGGAAAAACCAATTTTAGAAAGGATAATAGATATTAACAACCTAATTATAGACGAGTCTCCAGATATTATTGGTATTCAAGAAATTAAAAAGGGTGATGTTGAATTGTTGTTTGATGAAGTATCACAAATCTATGATTTCCATCAATATGATAATTTGTACCCAAGAACAATTCTATGGAAAAGAAGAAAGTTTTCACTAATTGATAGAGGTCACTTTATAGTTACAGGAAAAATAGGCCCGAATCAAATAGATAATACTTCTTCATGGGTGAAAATTGAAAACAAATATTCTTTAAATAAATATTTGATAATAAATAATCATTTCACACCTGGCAACACTGGAGAAGCAGAATTATCACGAATTAATAGCGCTCAAATAGTCATAGAAAAAATATCTGAGTTAATTGATGATGATTATCTAATTGTAATTCTAGGTGATTTTAATGCTAAGCCCAATTCTGGTTCTATTAATAAATTTAATGAGAATGGTTTTTATGGAGTTGACATTAATAACCAACCAACATATTCAGGAAATTTTGAAGACATTCGAACTGTAAAGCTTGACTATATTTTTACCAGGAAAAATTTAAAGGCAAGCGAAGTCAAAGTTAACCAGTTCAAAGATAAAGACGGCCTTTTCCCATCTGACCATTTGCCAATCCAAGCTACGATAAGTACTTCTGAATGAGCTCACTCCATAATTTATGATAATTCGCTAAATGGGAATAGTTCAAGTCCTCATACTGTGTTTTACTTTGCTGACGTAAATGGAGACTCAGTTCCGGAATTGCGATCGTTGTTAAAGAGCAGAACTCAAAAATAAAAGTTTATGGCCTCGAGCCTGAGGGTGCCAATGCCATGCAGCAAAGTCTTGCTGCCGATGAACCACTGCAGCTTGATAAAGTGGGAAGCATTGGAGATGGCCTGGCCCCTCCAATGGCGGGGAAGGTTCCGTTCGGCAGGATCAAAAAGTACCTGGATGATGTAATTACAGTTTCGGATTTTTGAGATAGCAAGCGCAGGAAGGGACCTGCTAACATGGACAAAACTATTTGTGGAGCCAGCAGGAGCTGCAGCCACCGCCGCGATCTTGTCGGGAAAAATACCTTTAGCGAAAGGTCAATGGGTTGTTTCCATCTTAAATGGAGGCAACTTTGAACTGGATAAGTTAGCGGATATAATCTTGAGAATAATGCAAAGACCCTGAAGATGAAAGTCCTCTTGATCAATAAACAGCAGGTTTCTGATATTCTTTCGATGAAAGATTGCATTGATCTTATATCAGAGACATTCAAAACACTGGCAGATGGCCAGGCAATTCAACCACTCCGATCGACTATGTGGCTGCCGGATAAAACTGGATTGCTGGGAATGATGCCGGCCTCCATGAGCGATACCAGGGTAATGGGCATAAAGGTCATAAGTGTTTTTCCTGGAAATCATAGCAAAGGTCTGAGCTCACACCAGGGAGCTGTTCTTCTGTTCGAAGGCGAAACTGGGCAGATGTTTGCCATCCTTGATGGAGACCGGGTGACCGCAATAAGAACTGCCGCAGCAAGTGCGGTTGCTACGCGCTTGCTTGCGCGGGAAGATGCCAAAGAACTGGCAATCCTGGGCTCTGGGGAACAGGCAAGGAGACACTTTGAATCGATTTTACTTGTTAGGAATATTAAGAAAGTGAAAGTATGGAGCAAAAACCATGAGCATGCCCGACGGTTTGCGGAACTTGAATCCTCCAATGTTAAAGTGACTATAGAAGCAATAAAAGATGCGCAGGGAGCAGTTGAAAAAGCAGATATCATCTGTACCACTACTGCCGCAAAGGAACCAGTCTTGAGATCAGATTGGGTCAGGGAAGGCGTACACATCAATGCGGTTGGTGCTTGTACTGCGGGATACAGGGAGCTTGATTCGGAATTGGTTGCGCGCTCAAAGTTGTTCACTGACCGGCGGGAATCATTATTCAATGAGTCGGGCGACTTTTTATTTCCTATGAAAGAAGGCTTGTTCGGTGAGGAACATCTCCGGGGAGAAATTGGGGACTTACTTTTGGGAAGAAAAACTGCCCGGGAATCTGCGGAAGAAATCACCCTGTTTAAATCCCCCGGATTGGCCGTAGAGGACCTTGCTGCCTGCCATTACATTTATGAAAAGGCAACTGAAAACAACATCGGCACCCTTGTAGATCTTTAATTGATATGAAACTGCCAAATCCCATTCCACTGGATGATATCAAGATGGCCCGAGATCGCCTGAAGGGAAGGGTTCTTCGAAAGTTTCAGGTACAGCAGTGGAAATGGACGCTAGGGTTGCCGTGACTACTGAACTTTTGATAAAGGGCCCGAACCTTTCAAGGGGACCACATTATGATGGCCCTTCTCAATTACTAGATATTCCCTCCCAGCGATTCTATGCGACTACCGGATTTCCAATAAAAGAAAAAGGATTTCGTGCCTGGAAATTTGGACTATTTGGCCTCAGAAAAAATAGGCACCCTAAGTAATCTTTCGGAAGATATTTCGCTAGCGGCCAGGAACGCCTTATTAGAAATGATAGAGTACATCTCGACAACCTATGGATATTCCAGATTGCAGGCTTATGTTATCACTTCAGTGGCAGTAGACCTAAGAATTGGTCAGCTTGTAGATGCACCAAACGTAGGTGTCACGGCTATATTGCCTCTTGATATTTTTGAGGAATAATTAGTATTGATGTGATTTAAAATGATTGAGCATAACATTTGCTAAAATCCATAGGCTAATGAGCCACTTTATTTTTCCGGCTTACTTAATTTATACCAATTCACTCTCCTGGTTAAGTACATGGTCAATCCTAATATGATTGCCAAACCGATGCTACCGAACAAAAGAGCATAATCTGCCAATTGAAGGATCACATATACATACCCATAAACTCCGACCAATCCAGCTATGAGTACCGCGGACAACTTCGATATCTTAAAGGCACTGATTGAGTATAGTCCAATCATAGCAACAATTATTATGCTGGAAAACAGATAAGCCAGGTTGAAATTGGAGTGTTCTGAAATCGCAATCAACAGACTATAAAACAAACAAAGCGCCAATCCAACCAAAATGTATTGGAATGGATGGATTCTCAGATCATTCATGATCTCAACCAAAAAGAATATCAAAAAGGTCAAGGAAATGGTCATCAAGGCATATTTAGCCGACCGCATGGATTTTTGGTAATCGTCCAGAGGTATTAGCAGTTTGACTCCAAAACAGGAATCCCAAATATCTTCAACATTTTGACTATCAATCCATTTCTGAGGGAAATTCCGGTTTAACTGCAACAATTTCCACTGGGCCTTGAAACCGTTATCAGTAATTTCTCTTTTATCGGGAAGGAAAGCACCGTCAAAACTTGGGGCTGTCCAATCCGAGCTCAAGTTTACTTGAGTAGTTTCACCCAGAGGAATGAAATTCAAGTGTTTGCTTCCCTGTAATTTTAGGTCAAAACTAAAATCGGTCCCTTTCCGGGAGGAGTCCAGTCTGATCTTGTTCAGGTTGGCTGTAAACCCTGATTGGATTACGGGTGCTATCCGTGAACCTGGTTCCACGGCCAATTCTTTATTTCCAAACCGAACTTCTATATTTTCCTTTATTCCCCTCATATCCGAAACTGCGATTGTCAGGGAAGATTCTTCCCACAATATTTCCTTGATACTTCTTTTACCCGGTATATCCAATTTTCCAAATGTTCCTTTGAAAGAAATCTCTGAATCGTATACAGCGATTTCATAAATCCCTCTTCTCAGTTTTTTGGAGTTCTGCTAGTCCGTAAAGATACCCAATTGACATAAGCTGTCAGAGGGCTTGGCGACCTTGTTGAAAAAAACATAGCCATGAACCTTGTAGAATTTATTAAACGGTTTCCCAATGAACAGATGTGCCGTGATCATTTTCGCGAGTATCGGATCAGGAAAGGGATTATCTGCAAGAAATGCAGTCACCCTTCGCATTATTGGCTTTCCGGAAAAGAGCAGTTTCAGTGCAAGCAATGCGGTTTTAGGACTACCCTTCGAAGCGGTACTGTACTGCAGAGCAGCAAACTTCCATTTTGGTATTGGTACATAGCCTTTCACCTGATGAGCTCCACTAAGAAAGGGTTTTCTGCCCATGAAGTCAGAAGACAACTGGGCCACAAACGCTATGAGCCGATTTGGTTGATGATGCGCAAAATACGAGCAGCCATGGGAAAGGCCGATGGGACTCAAACACTTGCCGGGATGGTAGAACTGGACGATGCCTATTTCGCCACCGGTACGTCCAAACGGGTTAAGAAAAGGCTTAAACGGGGCAAAGGAAGCCAAAAGAAATCAAAAGTAACTGTAATGGCGGAATCCTTTCCATTGGAAATCGACGGACGCACAGAGCATTTCTGTGGGCAGTTCAAGATGAAGGCTCACCGTTCAGAAAGCAAGGAGGCGATTCAGCAGGTCGTCAGCCAAGCCATTGATCCTGCCAGCGTTTTGTTCACTGATCAATCCACCGGTTATGTGGATTTGAAAAGCCTGGTAGATGTTCACGTGAGTTTTAAATCCTCCTGGGAGGGTGCCGATGAACTCAAATGGGTACACATAGCCATTGCAAATGCAAAGCGGACCCTGCTGGGCATTTATCATGTTATCAAAGAAAAGTACCTTCAGTACTATTTGGATGAGTTCTGTTATAAGCTCAATCGAAGGTATTCAACCAATCTGTTTGATAATCTTGTCTTTAGCTCAGTTTAGTGGTACGATTGCGGACTAGCATATTTGGAGTTGACGTTTCCACTTATATCAAGGTATTCAGGTAAGAAAAACGCTTTATGCACCTGCCGGCTTATCTTTCCCTTATCTTCGCTTTCTTTAACAAATGGGATGGTCAAGATTGGGCCGTAAACAGTCTGTTCATTTGCCCATTTAGTGCTTACCTCATCAATAGCTTGGTTCCTGATTAATTGCCTTTCTTCAATGAGATTCTTCACCATTGAGGCGGGTATCAATAAAAGTAATCCTATGATCACTACCGACAGGAGCTTAAGAGTAACTGAACTCTTAATCCAATTACCTGCATTTTCGATTGTACTTGCCTTTTGTTTTTCCATTTTATTATTGTCTAAAAGTACTTTGTAATTCAAAGTAACTGTTCAAATTTTTTTATTTGGTCTTGTTTGCCAAAATAAGTTGCTCTATTGTCTCAATGTGCTGCTTGAAAGACTTCCCACCTTTAGTAGTTAAACTGTACGTGGTATTGGGTTTCCTACCCAAGAACTTTTTTTTAACCTTTATAAATCCGTTCTTTTCCAGTGCCTTCAAATGAGAGGCCAAATTACCATCGGTCACATTTAGCAATTCCTTAAGGGCATTAAAATCAACCGATTCATTAACAACCAAAGCGGACATAATTCCTAGCCTGACCTTACTTTCGAATGCCTTATGGAAATTGCTCAGTATCCTCTTCACTTTTCGTATTTCAGGTACATGTACGTTCCATATATAATATGAAAAAACCCGAACCCAATTGCCCAGAATAACAGTCCGTACCCTATCCAAAAACTGGCCATCAATCCTAGAATTATCTCAATAACCCCCAGTGTCCTGATATCATGGAGTGAATATTTGGATGCATTTACCAAAGCAAGTCCGTAAAAGATCAGGGTTAAGGGAGCTACAATTCCAATAATACCCTTGTAAACTAAAATCAAACAAAGTATACCTCCTGTCGCCAGGGGGATCAATAGGTTTAGTACCAGTCTTTTGGCCTGGTAATCCCAAATGGAAAGATTCTGGGCTTTTGCTTTCCGAGTGGTGATTAATATACCAGTTGAAATAGCAAGAATTAAGACCCCAGCCGCAATAAACACCAGCCGCCAAACTAAATCTTCGGCTAACACCTTGTAAGAATAATCCTCATTTGCTACATACAATCTCGAATAAGCTAAGTAGGGCCGGGCCAGGGCGTAGACTCCAGCCATGATTCCAGATAACCCACTCAATGAAATGAACCGGGAAGATTTTTGCATCATTTGCTTTATCTCCACAATATCTTCCAAATACCCTTGTTTCGTTTTCATATCTAAAAGTACTTTGTAATTCAAAGTGAATATACGAAATGATTGTGTGAAGGTTTGAATAGTTTTCTTCTTTTTTTGGGAATCAACCCTGGGTCAATAGCCCAGATTGATTAAGATAGGGTGTAGGAAGTCGAAACTCCAATTGATTGAAGAAACTATTCCAATTAGGGGACAAATAGCAGTTGTTGGAGATCGGTTCTTGTTTTCCCATCCCTCAATCCTTCCCTTTCTTTTTTTCCTCCATCGTGCTCTCAGCCGCAAGATAGGCTTCAAAGCCCTAATAGATGCAGTGAGCCTTGTGACCAAATTGAATTATCCTGTTCATGTCAGAGAATTTTCCAAGTGATGATTTTCGGTGATCGAGCTAGGACCTTTTAGCAGTACTATCTGGCAAAGTGCAAGTTAATTATCGAAAATGAAATCATAAATCTTAAATAAATTCCAATTCCAATGTTCCCAAACTTTAAGGGTATGGTCAGTCCACGGTGACCAGTGAACAGTTATTTCGGGTTCTTAACTTGCCGTTTTCCCGTAACAAGTGCGCACTGCGTTTTACATGATATTTTCATAATTAGGGTAGCCAAATTTAGGGACTGAAAAGCTATGGGCATAAACAGCGAACACGATTGAGAAGATTTGGATAGATAATGATCCAAGCAAGTGCTCAAATTCACTGAAAACTGGTCAACATTGTTACTAGAATTGTACTCAGATAAATATTTGTTCTTGTAAGCCTAGGCCCAAAAAACATGACTTCAGGTTTTGGACTTAATCCCTGAGACCTGCATCACCTGCTCAGTCGGGATCCATTTATCCTGTTCTATGTTCTTATTGTCCAGGACGCGTTTGACAACCTCTTCAACTAAATGTAGAAAGATTCAGTTTCAAGGCAGGTGACCTCCATAGCACTATGAATCGAAGGGTCAAGATCGCCGTTTGATCATCGTTTTTGAGTTGGATTCCTCTTAAATAGCCATTAATGACCCGGCTCCATTTCTATAATCAGATGTAACCCCCAGATTTGGGAAGATCGAAATGAAGATCGGACCCAAATAATGGCTGCTGACCTTATCCTATTGCCAGCCTCAATAAGAATTGATATATTGATATGATACAAATCTTTAAATGCGCTGTTTTCACCCAAACTAACCTCATACCGCCATGGAATTGATGGAATCCCTTAACTCACCTAATCAGTTGCTTTACCCTACCGAGAAACCCAACTTCCAATCAAATATGGCGGGATACCTAATCTTCTTTGCGGTCGTGCTCGCCGGGTCAAATGCTTGTGACAACACAACATCGGTAAAGATCGGCTCCGATGACCTTGGTGGAATAGTCACGGGTCCGAATGGGCCAGAGGCGGGAGTTTGGGTAATTGCAGAAACCAATGATCTTCCCACCCGATTTGCGAAGATCGTGGTAACCGACGAGGAGGGTCGTTACCTGATCCCCGATCTGCCCGATGCCAATTACACGGTTTGGGTGCGGGGTTACGGGCTGGTCGATTCTGAAAAGAAAAAAACCAAACCTGGGGTAAATCTGAACCTCACTGCGGTAATGGCGCCTTCTCCAGGGGCTGCTGCGGAATACTATCCGGCAGGGTACTGGTTTTCGCTTGTCGATGTGCCGGCAAAGACCGAGTTCCCTGGAACTGGCGCTGAAGGAAATGGCATTTCGCCCGATATGAAAACCCAGGCTAATTTTATCCGAAGCATTAAATCGGGCAACTGCATGGCTTGTCATCAACTTGGCAGCAAAGGAACCCGGGAGCTTCAGGAATCGCTGGGTACTTTTAATACCTCTTATGAGGCCTGGGCCCGCCGCATACAGTCCGGACAAGCCGGAGCAAGTATGCTCTCCGGAATGCAGAGGATCGGTTTTGAGGGATCCATCAAAATGCTAGCGGACTGGACCGACCGAATCGCTGCAGGAGAATTGCCTGAGGTCCCTCCCCGACCCCATGGTTTGGAAAGAAATGTGGTTATCACCCAATGGGATTGGGCGGACCAGAAAGCATACCTTCATGATTTGGCTTCGACGGACAGACGAGATCCCACCGTCAATGCTAGTGGTGCAATCTATGGTGCCCTGGAGGCCAGCGCTGATTATCTCCCAGTGCTTGATCCAGTACAACACAAGATTAGCCGTGTACCATTAACCGTGCGCGATCCAGATACCCAACCAGCCTCTGGTCCAGGAATGCCGCAGCCTTCACCTTATTGGGGGGATGAGGCGATATGGAACAGCAAGGCCAATGTACATAACCCGATGTTTGATGAAGAAGGCAGGGTTTGGATTACAGCAACGGTGCGCCCCCCGGATAATCCCTCTTTCTGTAAGGAAGGGTCAAATCATCCTTCAGCCAGGCTTTTCCCGGTTAGCAGGGCCCGTCGTCATCTTGCTGTTTATGATCCCGGAACTCAAACGTATATCCATTGCAGTACCTGCTTTAGTACCCACCATTTGATGTTTGCCGAAGATGAGAATAACACGTTATGGACAAGCGGTGGTGGTAACGTGATTGGCTGGCTGGATACAAAAAAGTTTCTTGAGACGGGAGACGAAGAGGCCTCACAAGGGTGGACCGCATTGATCCTTGATACGAACGGTAATGGCAAGCGAGACGAATATGTGGAGCCTGATGAACCGGTCGATCCAACCAAAGACAAGCGGATCACAAAAGGGATCTATTCGGTCGCCCCCGCGGCTGACGGCTCTGTCTGGGGATCTTCCCTGGGATATCCTGGCGGGGTTGTGCGGCTCGATCCTGGGACAAGTCCACCTGCGACTGCCCTGGTCGAGTACTATGAGCTGCCCCTGGGCAGTGATGGGGAGCCAACCGAAGGATTCTCGCCCCGGGGTATGGACATAGATCGCAACGGTGTCGCCTGGGTGGCACTGGCCAGCGGACACATGGCAAGCTTTGACCGGCGCAAGTGTGGAACACTCAACGGGCCTGACGCCACCGGCCAACATTGTCCGGAAGGCTGGACATTCTATACAGAGCCATTGCCTCAGCTGAAAGGGGTATCAGGTTCAGGTAGTGCAGAATCCAGCTATTACACCTGGGTAGATCAATTTAACACACTTGGATTGGGTGAGAATATACCAATCAACACAGGGAATGAGTCAGAAGGCTTGTTGGTCCTCAAGGATGGAGAATGGATCGTTCTTCGTGTACCCTATCCGCTGGGATTTTATACTAAATGGATGGATGGTCGTATCGATGACCCAGACGGAGGTTGGAAGGGTCGCGGATTGTGGGCGACCATAAGCACGCGGGCGCCGTTTCATATGGAAGGGGGTAAAGGCACCACCAGCAAAGTGTTTAAGTTTCAGCTCAGGCCGGATCCGTTAGCCGATTAATGATTTTTAACAGAATTATGAAATTTGGGCTTGCTAGAATGATTTTCTTGCCATCTAGTAGCACCACTCGAGATGGCTCGCCTCATATACTAATCGTTGTGTAAGTCCGATCGAATGTGACCCGGAACATGAGCCCGTGGCGGTGGGCTGCCTGAATGGTAACTTTTCTTGTGCCCGCCTTGTCCCGTGGTAAATCCTCGTTAGTACAACCGAAAACAAAAAAAGAGAGATATGAGAAATCATAATAGAATTGGTCTGATCGGGGGAGTTGGACCAGCATCAACAATGGAGTATTATCGATTAATAATAAAGCGGTTTCAGGACAGACTAAACACTACCGATTATCCTGACTTCATAATCAAAAGTGTCAACATGACCGAAATGATCAGTTATGTTTTTAATAATCAGTTCGATAGGCTAGTTAATTTTCTTTCTGATAGAATAAAGATTTTGGAACAGGCAGGGGTTGACTATGGAGCTATAGCAGCAAATACACCCCATATCGTCTTTGACAGATTAGCGGAAAGAGTAAGTATCCCACTGATTAGTATAGTTGAGGAGACTTGCAAAGCTATTGCAGGTAAAAGTATGAAACGGGTAGCATTATTTGGGACAAAACCTACTATGACCAAAGGTTTCTATCATAAAGTCGGTGAGAAATACGGAATTGGAATTGTAATTCCCGACCTTGACCAACAGGACTTTATTCACGACAAATACATGAAGGAGCTGGTTTACAACAATATTATTCCTGAGACTAAACAACAACTAATTGAGATTGTGAAAGGATTGAAACAACAGGAAATGATAGAAGGGTTGATTTTAGGCGGTACGGAGTTGCCCTTAATTTTAAACCAATCAGATTTTGAAGATTTACAGATACTTGATACGACAAAGATCCATGTGGAAAGTATTGTGACAAGAATGATTGAAAATTAAGGACACATAGAAAAGATCTCTGCTGGCCATTATTCCTAAGGTGCGATACATAGTGTTCGTGAGCACATTCAAAGAACAAATTACCATCATGCTTCCAATCAAGAGTATGGAGATTGTCCTCCAACCGCTCTTCTTCCTGTCAACATTCATTAAAAAATGTCCACGGGGGCATTATCTTATATATTGATAAAATATGGTCACCATTAATAATAGGAGTTAAACAATGACAACAAAAACAATTTCAGCTGACTTTCCTTTTGAATCTAAGTACGTTGAGATACTTGGCTCCAAAATCCACTACATCGATGAAGGTTCAGGTGACCCAATCCTGTTCTTACACGGAAATCCCACGTCTTCCTATTTGTGGCGTAATGTTATTCCCTACCTCGTCCCCCATGGGAGGTGCATTGCACTCGATCTGATCGGCATGGGCAAATCGGACAAGCCTGATATCGACTACCGTTTCATTGATCATTCAAAATATGTGGAAGGCTTTATTGAAAAATTAGATTTGTCTGACCTTACCTTAGTCATCCACGACTGGGGCTCGGCTCTCGGTTTTCATTACGCTATGAGGCATGAGAGCAACATTAAAGGAATTGCCTTCATGGAAGCGATGATGAAGACATTTACGTGGAAGGGTTTTCCGAGTGATTTCAAAATAGCTATGAAGCTATTTCGTGCATCAGGTATTGGCTGGTTTATGATCAGTGTTATGAATCTGTTTCTTACGCAGATGTTGCCGAAAGCGACTGGCCGAAAATTGTCTGCGGAAGAAAAGGATTTTTATAGAACTCCCTACAAGACAATTAAAAGTCGTAAGCCGGTACGTCAATGGCCTCTCGAAATCCCTATAGATGGCCAGCCGTCAGACACATATGAAATGATTTCGAATTACAGCCAAAAACTTCAGGAATCCGATTTACCTAAAATACTCTTCTTTGCAAACCCTGGAACCGCCATTGATGCCAAAATGTTGGATTGGTGCAAGCAAAATATTAAGAATCTAAAGACAGTCGACATTGGCGAAGGGTTACATTTTATACAAGAAGACAACCCACATTTGATTGGTGAGGAATTGGCAAAATGGTATCAGGATTTATAATTGTCAACATTTTTTGTTGATTGGAGAAGCAGTAGACACGGACAGATTATAACTGCATACAACAACTGTAAATGAAATCAGAACACGCTATCGGCATGCTGCGCTTGCAATACTGACTCTGCACCGCCACAAGGATCCTTCAGGCTATCCCTAATCTTGATACTGAATTGCCTTTGTGTTTTGCTTCGAATATGTGGAATGGTTCGAGATCCCACTGCATGTTGCTCATTCTCAAGAGGCACATATCCATTCCAATCGTTCTTTTAGATCACCGTCGGAAGAGGTTCTCATCCGTTAAGTTATTTAACGTGAGTTCGACAATAAGGAATGATTAAAGAGCGAGAAAGAGTTGACCGGTGTCCTGGTAGTTCAATTTGATTGAGGGCTTTTTTTCGCAAAAGTTGTAAGCGATTAAAGCCGAGAAAAGGTTGGTAAGGAAATTAGTTGGGCTCCTGTGCCTGGAGTGTTCAATCTGGAAGATGTTTTTAAGTTGATCAATGATAGTCTCACAAATAGCCCTTTTACGGAGCATTATAGCATCCATGATGGGGGTTAAGGATGAGGACTTCATATTGCGTTTGAGTTTGGTTATCAGATGGACTCCGCGGAAGAACAGATTTTTAAAAAGTTCCTTACTGATGTAGCCTTTATCACCAAAGAGCTTTCCGAATAATTTCTTAATAAACCGTTCAATTTTAAGAGGCTTTCTGTCATCCACATTGCCCGGTGTGAGCATAAAATCGATGATTTCACCCGTATCAGCAGTGATAAGATGGAGCTTAAACCCGTAGAACCATCCGATGGAACAATGGCCTCTTTTAGCTAACCCTTCAAATACTTTATGGTTATGGATCCGTCTGTTATGACAGACCCTTAACGGAGTGCTGTCTATAAAACTTATACCTGTACACTGTCCAGTCCCTTGTGTTTTCAGATAAATAGCCATTGGCAGAAGACTTCCACTACAAAGTTCTACCATTCGGTTATAGCTTACCACATCAGGAAAGAAGGAGCGCAAGTGGCCACAAACGTATGTGTTGTAAAAGGTCTTGAAATTTCGATATCCTGAGATCTGGAACAAGACCTGTATAGTCATTACTTCGGATAAAGAAAGCTTACCAGGTTTGTTGCGCTTTTTACTTCCCAGCAATCTTTTTTCCAATTTTGGGACAAAATCCAGACAAAAATCGTCAATGGAACAAAAAATTTCAGTAATTTTAGTAGCAGTTAACATAGGCAGAAATATTAGTTATTTTGTTGATTGTCAATGACTTAATATACTAATTTTCTGCCTTTTTTCTATCAATAAACTACTCTATTTTATATCGAACTCACGTTTATTTAATAAACTCGGGCTCCTTCATTTCCAAACCACATTTCCTATTCAACTCCTTAACTACATAAGCGGCCATCTCTGGGGTATGCGCTTCGTCAGGCTGGTGCATAAAGAAATAGATCTCTTCGATGCCTTTCTGAATCCATTGATCGATCCGGTCTACCCAGGCATCAATCCGGACGAAGTCGCTCGGGTGCTTGTCATAACCCACAAAACGAATAAAAGCCGTTCCTGAGGTCAGGCGCTGGTGAACAATATCTCTTCTACCGGCAGTGTCTGTAATAACCACGGACATCCCCAGCTTTTCAATTTTTTCGAACAAGGCTTCCGATTCGGAGCTGCCGTCAAACCATCCCTGATGACGAAGCTCAAGAGCCACAGGAATTTCTTTTGGAATGATTTCAAGATAATCAAAAAGCCTCTCCGTAGCCTTGGGGGTAAATCTTTCTGGAAGCTGCATCAAAGAAACCCCCAACCGATCCTCAAAGGATGACATGGCACGGAAAAAATATTCTGAAAACTCCTCTACTTCCTTTAGCCACTTTAGGTGAGTGATGTGACGATGGAATTTTGGGCAAAATTTGAATCCTTCGGGTGCCCTTTGTCTCCAGGATGAAATTACATCCCTCTTGAACAGTCGATAGTGAGTAGCGTTAAGCTCAATCGAATTGAAGTGCCTTACGTAGTTTTCAAGGAAATCTTTTTCCCTGGTACGTTCAGGATAGATCTTTCCCAACCATTCCTTTCGACCCCACTTGGCACAACCCACATATATCCTGACAGGTTGATCGCTAACCTTTAAATCCTGCAATATTTCAGTCGTTCTGGGATGGTCCTGGGGAAGTGTAAGATCGGTGCTGTCGAGATCCTCGGGTGTTCCGAATTTCATTTCCTTTCAATGCAATTCCTTGGGTAAGATAGAATTCTTTTGGATGGATCACGGAAAAGTTTCTATTTACTAATATATTTAGTAATTTGAGCTCTTATTGTTAATTAGGTTAGTATGGATTATCTCAAAGGCAAAGGAGCCCAATTCAACCCAAGAAACCCTTTCTTAAAACAGGAATATGTTAGCCAGTATCCGGAATGCATTGATGAAGCACTAATAGAAAAGAAACCCGCAACTCAAGTACTCTTCGAAAATCCGAAGAAGATTGTTAACCCTGTTGACAGCCCCGACTTGAGCATGGGATTCTCCATTAACCCGTATCAGGGATGCGAACATGGTTGTATTTATTGCTATGCTCGCAATACGCATCAGTACTGGGGCTTAAGCGCCGGCCTGGATTTTGAAAGTAAGATCATCGCAAAGAGAAATGCCCCGAAACTGCTTGAGGAGCATTTCCTCAAGCCCGGATGGCAGCCAGCGCCAATCATGGTATCCGGTAACACGGATTGCTATCAACCGGTTGAGAAAGAACTTGAAATTACCCGGAAGATAATGATGGTGTTTAGAGATTTTAGAAATCCCCTGGGAGTAATTACCAAGAATAGCCTGGTTCTGAGAGACCTGGACATTTTTCAAGAGTTGGCTGCTGAGAACCTGGTACACGTTTTTATTTCCATCACTACCCTGAACGAAGACCTCCGACGACAAATGGAACCCAGGACTGCCTCGGCTATCAAGCGTCTTAAGGTTGTTGAGAAACTTGCTTCCGTAGGAGTACCTACCGGGGTGATGACAGCCCCGATCATTCCAGGCCTCAATGACCACGAGATACCGGAATTAGTGAAACATGCTCGCGAGGCTGGGGCGTCCACCGTGGCTTACACGGTGGTCAGATTAAATGGCTCGATAGGGGATATATTCAAGGACTGGCTGGTTAAGACTTTTCCTGATCGCGCCCATAAAGTATGGCGTGGGATCTGCAGTCTGCATGGTGGAAAGGTGAACGACACCGAATGGGGGCGCAGGATGACAGGTGATGGTCACATTGCCGATGCAATATCTCAACTATTTAGATCTAGCAAAAACCGGTACTTCGGGGAACTGAGCCTTCCAGCATATGATTGCAGCAGATTCAGACGGAACAAGAACCTTACGTTGTTTTGACAGCGGGCGCCTCAAAAATATCGATCTGGTTCCTGAGAAGGTCATCCATGACCTCACGTTCACGAATTAATCGGGCCTTGCCCTCGACGATCATTACCTCTGCCGGCCGAAGGCGGGAATTATAGTTCGAAGACATGCTGAAACCATAGGCTCCCGCGTTTTGGATTGTGATAAAATCTCCTTCCCGAACCTCGGTGAGTTTGCGATCCAAACCAAGCGTATCGGTTTCACAGATATTGCCCACGACCGTATAGATTCGCTTGGTCCCATTGGTGTTGGAAAGGTTTATCATTTCATGATGGGAGCCATAGAACATTGGTCTCAAAAGGTGATTCATGCCGGAATCAACTCCGACAAAAACGGTTGCAGGAGTAGTTTTTACTACGTTAGTGCGCACTAGGAGCAGCCCGGCCTGGCTAACCAGAAATTTTCCAGGTTCGAACCATATCTGAAGCTTCCGGCCGTAATCCCGGCAAAACTCATTGAATGCTGGGCTCAGTTTGACTCCCAAATCATAAATGTTGGTAGTAATATCCCCTTCCTTATAGGCCACCTTGAACCCGCTGCCAAAGTCAATGAAGCGCAATTGATCGAAATCCTTGGCTACCCCAAAAAATATTTCCGCGATTTTGAGGAACACATCGGCATCCAGAATGTCCGATCCGGTGTGCATATGCAAACCCACAACTTTAATGTCGTAGGTCTTCACAATCCTCAAAACATGGGGCAACTGGTATATTGAAATCCCAAATTTGGAATCAACGTGTCCGGTGGAGATCTTGGTATTTCCACCAGCCATAATATGAGGATTTAACCTAATGCAACAGACAACCGAATCCTGATAGGCATTGCCAAATTGCTCCAGAATCGAAATGTTATCAATATTGACCATCAATCCCAGATCCACACCTTCTTGGATTTCGCTGAAAGCGACGCCGTTAGGAGTGAACAGGATCTCTTCCGGGAGGAAACCCGCCTTTAGCCCCAATTGCGCTTCCTGGATAGAAACTACATCAAGTTCAGCTCCAATCTGACGGAGATACCGTAATACGGATATGTTGGTCAACGCCTTGCAGGCGTACTTGATCTTTAAATCCAATTCGGAAAACGCATTCTGGATCTTTTTGAATTGGGAACTGATCTGTTCCGCGTCATAAACATACAGGGGCGTCCCAAACTCCTCGCATAAATCCAAGAGCTTTACTCCCTGTATCTCGTACTGGCCTCGAGTTAGTTTCATGTTGCCGTAAAAATGAGCTGGTAAAGATAGTGGATGGTCCAGCTAAGCTGGAAATATTTGAGGGTTTTTTTGACCTCAGTTAAAGGGGCCACCAGCCACTCCAAAATCCCGAATGTTAAAAAATGTTAAATAGCTAATCTTTAGATAGTTGAGGCGTACTTTTGTTTATAGTGACTACCTCCAAAATACGCTCCATTGTACTACTAATGAGCCTTGCCCTTCTGACCTTGGTAGGTTTTCAGTTCTACTGGATAAAAGGGGCGGTGGACGAAAACCATGCAAGTTTCGAAAAGGAGGTTCGAGAGGCTTTAAATGCGGTGGTCTTGCAATTGGAAAAACATGAGGCCTTTTCGACGATTTACCCAACCATAAATCCAACCATCGGGCTTCTACCAAAAGCTGCACAAGCCCAGCAGGAACAGTTGCTTTTCAGTTTTCAGTTCGAGATAAACGATGGACTAGGTAACAACCAGGTTATCCAATTTCAGAATCAACCACCTCAGGACTGGGTTGGTCAAATCCCGGCTAGCTCAGCCCAGGAAGAAATGGAACGGATGATGCTGGAAAATCAACAGCGACTCCAGGCCAAATCACAAACGATCAACAATCTATTCCAAGAGCTGTTCACCAGAAATCAAAATATATCCAATAGAGTAAATCAGCTTCAATTGGATTCGATCCTAAAAAAAGAACTGACTAAAAGGGGCATTGAGATTGAAGCCGATTACGCTATTTTAGACAGTGAAAAGAAACAGCTGGTATTGTCCAACGCTAAAGACCCTCAACAAGCCCAGGTGATCCAGGAATCAGGTTTCAAAGTCAGCCTTTACCCAAATGACCTTTTCAACCGAAATAACTACCTGCTTGTGAATTTTCCCCAGCAGCAGAAATACCTTTTTGGCAAGGTCATACTGCCCCTAGGGTCGTCCATCATTCTCATAGTGATCATAGTACTTTCCTTTGGATACGCCCTAATCACTATCATCAATCAAAAGAAGTTATCCGAGATCAAGAACGACTTCATCAACAATATGACACACGAGTTCAAAACCCCTATCTCGACCGTTTCATTGGCCACCCAGGCCCTTCAAGAGCCGGAGATTGCGGCGAACCCCCGGATCCAGTCAAGGTATCTTCAAATAATACGAGAAGAAAATAATCGCCTCGGCCTGCAGGTTGAGAAGGTCCTGCAAATCTCACGACTGGATGCGCGGGACTTCGAACTCAAAATGGAATTAGTCTCGGTCCACGAGACCATTGAAAAGGTGTTGTCCAGTCTTGCTCTACAGGTTGAGCAAAACGAGGGTATGGTGATGAAGAAAATGGGTGCGCTGGAGGACCACATTCAGGCGGATGAGTTGCATCTCCACAATATTCTCTACAATCTGGTGGACAACGCGATCAAGTATAGTCCCGAGCGTCCTGCTGTTACGGTTAGAACTATGAACGCCACTCGTGGGATTGTGATAAACGTTGTAGATCAGGGGGTAGGAATTGGAAGTGAGGCGATTGGAAAGATATTTGATAAATTTTACCGGATTCCCACTGGAAATCTGCATAATGTGAAAGGGTTTGGTTTGGGGCTGGCCTACGTAAAAGTACTTGTTGAAGCCCATGGAGGAAATATAAAAGTATCTTCAGAATTGAACAAAGGAAGCAATTTCGAAATTTATCTTCCCTATGAGCAGGGAGCCAGTTAAGCTTCTGGTTGTAGAGGATGACCCCAATCTGGGTCAGATTTTGACCGAATACCTGGAGATAAAGGGTTATTATCCCGTATTGTGCAAGGATGGAGAGGAAGGTTTTGAAACCTTCCGGGACGGTGAATTCGATTTTTGTATTCTGGATATCATGCTTCCTAAAAAGGACGGATTCAGTCTGGCCAAAGAGATTAGGGCACTTGACAAAGCTGTTCCTATCGTATTCTTAACCGCCAAGAGTTTAAAGGAGGACACCATCGAAGGTCTTAAAATCGGCGCTGATGACTATATCACTAAACCTTTCAGCATGGAGGAGCTGGTTTTACGAATGACCGCTATCCTGAGACGCACCGAAACCGGTAATCCGGCAACCGAACCTAAGGAGCTTTCGTTTGGATGTTTTCTATTTGAACCTAATCAGCATATCCTCAAATCTCCCACAACCACCCATCAGCTGACCTCCAAGGAGAATGATCTGCTCAAGCTTCTGTGCCTTAATTCAAACCAGATCCTGGACCGCTCGGTGGCCCTAAAATTGATCTGGAAAGACGACAGTTACTTTAATGCCAGAAGTATGGATGTTTACATTGCCAAACTCCGAAAATTACTGCGAGAAGATGAAAGTGTCCAGATCCTAACCATACACGGTCAAGGCTTCAAATTGGTAGTAAGCGACTGACTTTTTAATTCAAGGATTCATACATTTTTGGGTTGTTGATTTAAATTGCTATTTTCAAAGGCTGATAACCATCCCACGATCGATCTTTTCCCATGATTCAAATTATCCCATCCATCTGGATCAGAGAGGGCAAATGCGTTCGGGTCAAAGGAGGTGATTTTTCCAATGAAATCGTCTATCCTGAGAACCCCCTGGACATTGCTTATGAGTTTCAGGATCACGGTATTGAGACCCTACATCTGGTTGATTTGGACGGAGCCAGGAGAGGGGACCCTGTAAATTTCAGCGTTCTTGAAACACTTGGATCCTATACCGATCTAAAAATTGACTTCGCCGGGGGAATCGGAACCTACGGTGCGATTGACAAGGCCTTTGAATCCGGAGCAGCCTATGTAACAGCGGCCACGATCGCGGTTCACAATCAGGAAATTTTTGCCAATTGGCTGGTGACTTACGGAAGAAACAAGATAACACTGGGGGCTGATTGCCTGAATAATAAGATCGCTATAAAAGGTTGGACCAAAAGAACCACTATAGACGTATTTGATCATATTGCATACTTCTACGAGCGCGGACTCCTTTACGTTAAGACCACCGATGTTGCCAGGGATGGTAGCCTGGAAGGCCCGGCGTTTGAGCTTTATGAGGAAATTCTAAGGCGTTTTCCGGATGTCCGATTACTCGCCAGTGGCGGGGTCCGTTCAATCGAGGACATAGAAAAATTGGACGAAATGGGAATCTTCGGAGTAATATTTGGAAAGGCCTATTTCGAAAATAAGCTAAAATTAGAAGATCTGAAGAAATTCATGGTTTCCAGCTAAGCGCCTAAATGGGCGCCTCCACCGGCTTGATTTTATAAATCAGATAATAGATAAAGTTGAAGGTCAGTGTACTCACTGAGCTCTTCTCCTCATCCAATTCATTCGATTCGGGTTCCTTCCTCTCTTCTGACTTTGGTCCGGTTTCCTTAGAATCATCCAATGATGCCATCTGGCTCTGAATTATGCCCATCTTATCGATTTTGGCATAGCCAGAATGAAGCAGGTTTCGACCACCAAAGGATAATAAACCAATTAGAACTAAAGAAAGCACCCCCAGGGTTAGGTTGCGTTTAGTTTTCAAGGGAATTTGAGTTTTTACCTTCTTTGACCAAATCTAACGAAACCAGAGGAAAAAAGGTTTTGCGAATTTGACCGGCAGGATTACCTTCACAACATATGGGCCCCGAATTCAAAATCTCTAGACTTGGGTATAATGATTTGCACACCATTCACCAGACCTTTCTGAGGGCGTTCTCAGATTACCTTGTGAAATTCAACTTAAGTCGAACCGATTTCGAAAAGAGATTTGTGGAAAAGCTCCAGATGGTGTTTAAGCACTCAGCCGGGGCTTGGCTGAATGGAGATATGATTGGCTTTGTTTTCACCAGCATCGATGACTATTTAGGGGTAAAAACGGCTTACAACGGGGGCACGGGGGTGGTGCCGGAATGTCGTGGACAAGGCATAACGAGTCGCCTTTATAGATACTTGATTCCAAGGTTCCTGGAAATGGGAATTGAAAGATGTCTTCTGGAGGTTATCACAACCAACGACAGAGCGATTGGCGCTTACGAACAACTGGGGTTTGAAAAAACCAGGGTGCTCAAATGTTATAAAATGGTTCAGCCAATCCGCACTGGATCGGTGGCCTGTCGTATCGGGAGCGTGACACGGCCCAGTTGGTTGAAATACGACCCCCTGAAGGACTTCGAGGCGTCCTTCCTTGATATCAACATCAAAGTCAATCGGAACCTGCGAAATGAGAAAGTAATGGAATGCTGGTACGAAGATCAGTTCGCAGGTTATACGATCTACCAGCCATCCACTGGACGGGTTTCGCAATTGGCGGTAAGAAAGGACTTACGCGGAAAAGGCCTGGGCAAGGAGCTGATTGGTAAGGTCCAGGCTGAATCCGCCGATCGGACCGTAACAGTGATCAATGTGCCCGAAACTGAATCCACAAATCTGGCTCTTTCGAAAATGGGGTTCAAGAATCAGTTGGATCAATATGAAATGGGGCTTAAGATTAGCCACTGGTCCAAGTCTTCAGACTTGGACTTCAAATCCGGACATCGCCTATCGAGACCGGACCGTAGTCCAGGACGACGACCATAAAGGCGAGCCATCATTACTAGTCAATTTCCCGTTGGTATATTAAACGGGCAAGTCCAATAAGTCGCTACCGACCCTTTTGAATCGCTATACCAGCAACGACGCCCAGCGTTCCCGCCGCATCTTCGGACGGATCGCCATATTAAAACCATCGTGGAACTCCTTGTTATGCTGCGTCCAGGCCGATTAAGGGACCAACCTGTATGAACAAAATAGCAATATTGAGGACGCGGTGGAGCATCGCAAGAAAAGCGTAGAGGAATCCCCACGCTGTCAAATTTAAACTTTTAGCAATCTATTTGGGAGGGTACTTGTCGAAAATCTTAGCTACCGCACTATTAATATTCTTCTCCCTCTTCTCAGCGCTCGCTCCCTCCGAAACGGTCTTTTCGACCCTGCCCTGCCAAATCAATTGTTGCTTGGAAGCCTCCACCATGCTGACGAAAAGTGTTCCCACCGTATATTCGTTGTAGTTTACCTGGGTGGTTGTCATTCCTCCGCCATAACCCCAACCCCCTCTACGACCGTACCCGCCCATTCCGGTGCCAGTGGTAGTAGCAGTGGCACTTTGTTTTTGCTGCGCTGTAAGCAACAAATCAATTATCACATCAGGATTATCCGATACGCTGAATCCTTTAGCTTCCAATTCGGTGCTGACCGCCTTGGTCAATCGGGCTTTGTTGAGATCATTCAAAGGCAATTCGCTTGCTGCGTCGGCGAATTTGTAGGTCTTCAGAAGGCTGAAGTCAGCTTCTCTATCGTAGTCATACGAGGTTTTTAGGCTACTGCAGCCTAAAATGGATAGGATTAATAGCACGCCAAATGATCGATCCAAGTGCTTCATTTTTCTGAACTCTTGATAAAGTCTAATAATAAATTCTGGGATAATTCAACCCACTGTGTCCTGCAATAATAGGAATTTTAATTGTGAAATTGGCTAAAGATCAAATCTATAGACAAGCCTCTTGCTTACCCCCAGCATCGCCCATGTGGATTTCTATTCCGGCCCATTCATCAGGCCCAAATTCCATCCATTCCCGGTAAGAGAGGCTTATCCCTCGATCTAAAATCCTGGATTTTTCGGGGATTTGGTTCAACTCTTTGCAGGTAACTTCGCTAAAGGTTCAGCAGATCTCCTCCTTTGAACCGGGGAGTAGGATTGTTTAAGAAAACCAGAAAGCACCGAAAGAAACGCGGAAAGCCGAACTCGTTTAAGATCTTTTCTTGTTTAGCTTTGAAATAGATATCATTGAAGAATCGAGGTGACCTGAGTTTATGCATAAGCTGTGGAATTATTCCGCACCTACTGGGATTCTCATTCATTCATCAACACCACCCGCCCTATGCACCGATACCGATTCTTATCCGGCCCCAGGCATTCCGCGACTTCTATTCGGAGATTACCCATTGGATAATCAACCCATTCATAGGTTTGTGTTCCGGTGGTGAGATTGGTTTCTTTCACTTCGACTATTGAATTCACATTCTCCAATCCGATTTCATCCAAAGCCTTATTTACGGAAGGAAGGTAGTCCAGGTCGGTACCAAGGTGAAAAGTTGGTTTGAATCCAGCATCGAATATCCAAACACTTTCGCCCTTATCGCCGGTGAAAATCTGATATGAATAATCAAAATCAGAAGGATTACGGCTTTCATAACGCATGGTGGCAAAAATCCCAAGTGCTAACAAGCCAGCGATCGTTATCACGGTTCCGATTACCTTACTTCCTACATCTTTAGATCCTTCCATTCACAGTTGAACTTCTTCTTCCCTGGACAGTCGCAATGGTGGCCCCGCGGGGAAATCATAGGTGACCCCAAAGCGGAATTATTTTTTCTTAAATTCGAGGCAAAATAAGCATAATAGTTAATGGAAGCTTATCCCCGGATAACCTTAAAGATCCTATTACAGTTCAAACCTCTGACCATAGCGATCGTCCTGCTACTAGGTTTGATCACCTGGGCTTTTAGCGTATCGTTCCATTTCGAGAATCCGACGTATCTTTTTCCTTCCCTCACTGTCTATGGTACCGTTCTTTCTCTTTTCCTGGCTTTCCGGACCAACGAAGCTTATAACCGTTGGTGGGAAGCCCGGACGCTTTGGGGGGGCATGGTGAACTACAGCCGTACCCTAGCCCGGCAAGTCATCACCTTAATTACTTTGAACCAGACCAAGCTTGTTTCCAATCAAGCTGAGCTTAAGGAACTACATCGAGAACTGATTATGCGTCACTTGGCTTTTGTCAATGCGCTTAGGATCAACCTCAGGAACCAGGATAGCTGGGATCAACTCGAGCCATTTATCGATTCCCAAGAGATGGAAAAGTACAAAAAATCGGCAAATATCCCCACCCAAATAATCCAGAAACAGGGTGAACGGATAAGGGATCTGTTCGATTTACAGACAGCAAAAGACTATCGGCAGATGCAATTCGATCGAACATTAACCGAGCTATACAATATTCAAGGGTCCTGTGAACGGATCAAGACAACCGTATTTCCTCAGCTCTACGGTTATTTTACAATGGCTTTTACCTGGTTATTTGCCTCTGTTCTAATCACCAGTTTAGCCGATGAGTTCGATTGGCAGACGCTTATCATGAGGAGCGCAGTCGCGTACGTGTTTGTTACCCTGGATCAGCTTGGTCGGGCCATGACCAATCCATTTGAAAACAAACCTCAGGACATCCCAATGTCCTCTCTTTGCAGAACGATTGAAATAGATCTTAAACAGCAACTTGGAGAATCGGAGATCCCTCCGCCACTAGAGCCCGTTAAGGGAGTGGTATATTAAAGCTTGTGGAGGTTGGCCTTCAGTTCCGGATCCACTCCCTACTTAACGCTCCGCGCTCCAAGCCAAAGAAAGTTCTCGGTGAGAATTGAATGTCGAAAATTTGACCTCCCTGCTAAGAAGCCAGGTTTTCGGCCACTTATTACAAAAACCAGAGGCGAAAAGCTAACTGGCAAAAGTCTTTTTCCACTTCATTTTACCGTAAATTTGACCTGCATTATTGTAATCCTACATAGAGGTCTGAGAACGTTTCATGTTCACCTTTCTGGAGCTTGAAAAAATTACCGGCGGCGAGTTGGCCATCCAAAACGGGGAATGGCCTATAACCCATCTGCTAACCGACAGCCGGAAATCTGTAATTAGTTCGGGGTCGATCTTTTTTGCCATCAAAGGTGTGAACCACAACGGCCACGATTACATTGCGGACCTGTATCAACGAGGGATTCGGCAATTCGTCATCCAGGCTGAGGCAACAACTCCATCACCGAGGGATGCCAATATCCTGGTAGTGCCCGACACGGTTAAGGCGTTGCAAGATGTGGCTGAATATCACCGACGACACTTCGATATGCCGGTGATTGGGATTGCTGGAAGCAATGGAAAGACCATCGTAAAGGAGTGGTTGGGCCAAATGTTGTCAACCCAATTCAAAGTGGTTCGCAATCCCAAAAGTTATAACTCCCAGATCGGTGTTCCACTGGCAATTTGGGAGATGAATCATTCCTATGAAATGGGGGTTTTCGAGGCAGGGATCTCACAGCCGGGGGAGATGGAAAATCTTGAGCGGATCATTAAGCCTTCATCTGGAATCTTCACCAACATTGGCTCAGCTCATGAGGAGGGCTTTGAATCCATAGAGCAAAAAATCAGGGAGAAAGCCAAGCTATTCGCATACGCACCCTCGGTTATTTACTGCAAAGACTATCCGCTAATCGACTATATTCTCAACCTGGAATATCGGAACAATAAAGAGCTGGTATCCTGGTCGTTTGCCAAAAGCGCAGATTACCAAGTGCTTATGGGAGCCCAAACCTTATCGTCAACCAGAATAAACATAGAATTCGCTTCCGGTCAGTTTTCATACAAGCTTCCTTTTACAGACAAAGCATCTCTTGAAAATTGCATCCATGGCATCGTTTATTTGATGCACAATGGTTGGACCCAGGACGAAATCCAGGAGGGCCTGAAGGAGATTATGCCAATTTCCATGCGGCTCGAATTGAAGCAAGGGATAAACCGAACGATGGTCATCGACGACACTTACAATAATGATCTTGCTGGCTTACGTATGGCCCTTGAATTCATGAATGGCCATAAGCAGAAAGAGAAGAGGACCCTAATCCTTTCAGACATACTTCAGGCGGCTCTGGTGGAGTCCGAATTATATCAAGAGGTTGCTCAACTGGTTGCTTCAAACGGAATAGATCGCCTAATCGGGATAGGTGAAGCAATAGGTAATCATAAGCAGCTTTTCCCGGGGCAGTCCGAATTTTTCAAAGACAGCGCAACCTTCCATAAATCCATGCCGAGCCTGAATTTTGAGGATGAACTAATATTGATCAAGGGAGCACGGCCGTTCCATTTGGAAAAAGTAGTCCAGAGACTGGAACAAAGGACTCATGACACTCGGTTGGAGATCAATCTGGATGCCCTGACCCATAATCTTAACTTTTACCGAAGCCGCCTGGCTATAGGAACCAGAGTAATGGCCATGGTTAAGGCCTTCGCATATGGTGGCGGATTATCTGAAATCGCAAATCTGCTGCAGTTTCATCGCCTGGACTACTTAGGGGTAGCATTTCCTGATGAAGGAGTAGAATTGCGCAGGAATGGCGTCCACATGCCGATTATGGTTATGAATACCGCCCCTCAAAGCTTCGAGCACATCCACCACTTCGATTTGGAACCTGAGATTTACAGCCTACAGTTTCTGAAGGAGTTTGGGGAATTCTGCAACTCTAGGAGCGAGGAATTTAAGATCCATTTGAAACTCGACACCGGAATGCATCGATTAGGCATTAAGGAAGAAGACCTGGGTAATGCTTTGAATTTGATCAAAGCTCGGCCGAATCTGAAGGTTATCTCGGTGTTCAGTCATTTAGCTGCTGCCGATGACGACATGCACGAAGGCTATTCGAAACAACAGGCGGCCACTTTTGATCATCTCTATTCCATAGTGACGGAAATCCTCGGCCACCAACCGATCAAGCATTTGGTTAATTCCTCAGGAATAATCCGATACCCCGAATATCAGTACGATATGGTAAGGCTTGGAATCGGCCTATATGGGATAGAAATGAATTCTCGATTCCAAAGGGAACTAAGGCCAGTCGGCAGTCTTAAGACCACAGTTTCTCAAATCAAACGATTAGCAGCCGGAGACACGGTTGGGTATGGCAGAGCAGGTAAAGTGGAGCGGGATACGACAATCGCCATAATTGCTATTGGCTATGCCGATGGCTTTGTACGGGGCTTTAGCTGCGGAATCGGGAAGGTGATTATCAATGGTCAGGAGGCCTTGGTTATTGGTCGGGTGTGTATGGACATGACTATGGTAGATGTAACTGATATTGATGCCGCTGTTGGCGATGAGGTAACGATATTTGGAGAGAAACCGACGCTCCAGGAATTGGCCTCATCAATCAATACGATTCCCTATGAGATCCTGACCGGGGTAAGCGAAAGGGTAAAGCGGGTTTTCTACTCGGAGTAATCAAACCTGTTTGCCGAATTATCGGATGATTAACTTTCAGGCAGGTTTAATCAACCAAGTGAGGACCTTTCGAATTCCAAGTTCTGGTCATTTTATTTCGACCTTTCAGGGGGCAAATCCATCGATTTTATAACCTGCCGGAGAAACTCCTTATTTTGGCGCGCGGAAATGGGGTTGCTCAGAAATTGTAATGGTTTAGTTTTGGAGAAAATTCAGTGAATTATAGTGTCTATCGATTTGAAGATTGGTGTGTTGGGTGGAGGTCAACTAGGTCGCATGCTGTTGCAATCAGCTATAAGCATGGATCTGGACGTGGTCTTTATGGATCCGGACCCTGATGCCCCTTGCAAGTCCGTTACCCCAAATTTCGTTCATGGTTCCATAACTGATTATGACTCAGTTCTAAACTTTGGGCAAAATTGCGACCTGGTAACTATCGAGATTGAGAATGTGAATGTCGAAGCTCTAAAGGAATTAAGAGCCTACGGAAAAAAAGTCTATCCCCAACCAGAGGCAATTGAGATCATTCAGGACAAACTCCTGCAAAAGGAATTCTTCAAAAAAAATGATATACCTACTTCAGCTTTTATGGCCACCAAAAACCGCCAGGATGTGTTCCGAAATGATTCCTTTCTGCCGGCGGTGCATAAGCTCCGACGGGAGGGATATGATGGCCGCGGAGTGCAACTGTTGCAGTCTGAAGCAGATTTAATTCACGCATTTTCCAAACCCGGAGTTCTGGAAAAAATGATCGATATACAAAAAGAGGTTTCGGTTATTGTCGGCCGATCCCATAGCGGAGAAATACGGGCCTACCCCGCCGTCGAGCTGGTATTCAATCCCAAGCAGAACTTGGTTGAATACTTATTTTCGCCTGCAGAAATCGACCACAAAACAGCCCAGAATGCCCAGGCAATAGCAACTAAAACAATTGAAGATCTGGGACTTGTGGGTCTATTGGCGGTCGAAATGTTTATCAGTCAGTCTGGCGAGTTACTCGTAAATGAGGTAGCTCCCCGAACGCATAATAGTGGCCACCATACCATTGAGTCCAGCTATACTTCGCAGTTCGAGCAGCACTTAAGGGCAATATTGGATTTACCACTGGGAGATGTCGGGGCCAAGAATTCCGCGGTGATGATCAATATCTTGGGAGAGGAGGGATGCCAGGGTCCTGCCAGGTATGAAGGTCTGGAACCAATTCTACAGATCCCAGGGGCCCAGCTGCACTTATACGGTAAGAAAATTTGCAAACCCTACAGAAAAATGGGGCATGTGACCATAGTGGGAGACGACCTTGAAAATCTTAAAGAAAAAGCCATATTTGTTAAGAATAACCTAAGGGCGACAGCATGAAAAAACCATTGGTCGGGATTATAATGGGTAGCCAATCCGATTTGAAAGTTATGAAGGAAAGCGCCGAGGTATTAGAGGAACTTGAGGTTGCTTTTGAATTGAGCATCGTTTCTGCTCACCGCACGCCCAACCGGATGAAAAAATATGCCGAAGGAGCCCGTAGCAGAGGAATTAAAGTAATAATTGCCGGCGCCGGTGGGGCAGCCCACCTACCGGGGATGGTGGCCTCGATGACAACTTTGCCTGTAATAGGGGTCCCGGTCAAATCCTCTAATTCGATAGATGGTTGGGACTCGGTACTTTCGATTCTGCAAATGCCTGCCGGGGTTCCGGTTGGGACTGTTGCCTTGAATGGAGCCAAGAACGCTGGAATCCTGGCTGCACAGATAATTGGGATTTTCGATAAAAAGATGGCTACGAACTTAAAAAAATTCAGGGATGATATGCGAAAAAAGGTAGAGGATTCGGCAAAGCGGATGGAAAACTAAGGCCACAAACCGAGGCCGGTGGGCTTCAATCAGAGGTAGTCTTCCATAAGCGTTCGAGTCCGCAAAACCTTTTGTGAGACTGTTTACTGAAAGGAAAGCGATGACGAAGCGATGACACCCCTCCCCAGCGGGAACTATCAATGGTGTAGCAGATCACCGCCTCATCTAAAGATCAACTACAATACACCCGGATTATGACCCTATCCACCCCCGGCTAGGAGGCAATCGCATTTTTGCGAGTGTAGTATGTTGATGTCCTTCGTCCCTGGTGAAAGGACCGCTCAGATTCACAATCGCATCGAAAAGTTTTTCGATAAGAAGCCCTGGCAGCGATTTTAAGTTAAGAAACCTGGGGTTTTTTCGACGGAGCAAATCCGGGGCTTGCGTCAGTCTTCACGGCTCCGGGGACAGGCGATTTCTTGAACAGTAAGGAAAACACAATCGAGCCCGCCAGAGTAGCAATAATGACCGTGAATGACAGTCCTATGGGCACATAAACATGAATGATTTCCAGGAGCATCTTGAAGCCAATGAATATAAGGATGATGGATAATCCTTTTTGGAGCAGATAAAATTTGTTCAGGATATTAGCTAAAAGAAAGAACATCGCCCTAAGACCCAGGATGGCGAAGATATTCGAGGTGTAGATGACGAATTCATTCTGAGTTATAGCGAAAGCCGCGGGGATCGAATCTACGGCAAAAATCAAATCGGTAGTTTCTATAAGTATCACCACCAGAAACAAGGTAGTGAAGTATACCTTTCCATGCCTCTTGACCCAAAACTCCCCTCCTATATGCTCTTTGGTGATGCGCAAAAACTTTCTGGAAAACCGGATAAAAATGTTCCTTTCCGGCTCCACATCCAACTCCTCCTGGTCATAGAATATCTTTATGCCAGAGTATATCAGGAACAGGCCAAAAACGTACAGGATCCAGTGAAACTCGCCTATCAGGTAAGCCCCTACGAAAATGAAGAATGCCCGGAATACCACGGCCCCTAAAATGCCCCAGTACAATATTCTGTGATAGTACTTTTCCTCAACCTGGAAGTATTTCAAGATTAACAGAATTACGAAAATATTGTCCATGGACAGGGCTTTCTCAGTAAAGTATGCTGAGAAATACTCCAAGGTGACATCCTTCCCCTCTCCTGATAAATAAATAAGTGTTCCGAAAAGCATTGAGATCAGGACCCAAAATATAGATTGGTTTAGCGCCGATTTTTGGGTTATCCTTTCCGGAGTTTTGTTGACCAATCCCAAGTCCACCACCAGAAAGAGAACTACTATGGCTGCAAAAACAGCAAAAAGAATGATTTCTGAAGTTGTGAAAAGGTTCAAAAGCATGCCAATAAGGAGCCCTCTATGGTGCGCTTGTTTTTGGAATTTAGGGTCCGGACCAGGTAAGAAGTAAATGATGATTTTCGAAACCCGGTCGATTCCTTACATCTAAGAATTCCGCACGTTTATCGAAAAAAACTCTTTTCTTATCCGACAAAGCGGATAGCAGTGTCCGAAGCTTCCCAAAGCACGACATTATTTAAGGAAATGTTACAGGGGCATTTCATACTCATGACACGCCTTTTCCTTCTTCAACTTGCTTTCAACTACCTGTCCTTAATTGCCTTAACCATTTTCTTACTATATTAAAAATCATCGAATCCCGAGACGAATGACTAGGCTGATCAAGTCGACAGCGAACTTCGGAACTGCCCCTGTATTCTTCGCGGCAATCTCCACAATCCTGGGGGCCATTATGTTTCTGCGGTTCGGGTATGCTGTCGGCTCCCTGGGCTTTTTGGGTGCCCTGGCCATAGTCGTTTTTGGGCATTTGGTGACCATTCCCACCGCAATGGCTATTGCTGAAATCGCCACCAATCAAAAGGTGGAGGGTGGTGGCGAATATTACATTATCTCTAGGTCCTTCGGATTGAATATTGGAGCAGCAATTGGCGTAGCCTTGTTTTTGTCCCAGGCCATTAGCCTCGCTTTCTATGTGATCGCTTTTGGCGAAGCTTTTGGACCCGTATTCGACCTGGTAAACTCCGTCTATGATTTGAATATCACCGATAAGAGATTTGTGAGTATCCCGGCTTTGGTAATCCTTGCGATCCTGATGATCACAAAGGGTGCCAACCTTGGAGTAAAGGCGATTTATGTGGTCGTTGGCGTTCTGTTCCTTTCGCTGGTGTTGTTCTTTGCCGGCACAACAGACTATCAAAGTCAACTGGGAACACCCGATGTACTGGCCAAGGTTGTAAATGGCGATGATTTTTTTACTGTATTCGCCATCATCTTTCCTGCATTTACCGGAATGACGGCCGGCGTCGGTCTATCAGGAGACTTGAAGGATCCTAAAAAATCCTTACCGATCGGCATCCTTTCAGCGGTCTTTGTAGGCATGCTGGTATACGTTTTTATAAGTTACAAGCTCACAATATCCGCTTCTCCAGAGGATCTGGTAGGTGATCAGTTGGTCATGTCAAGAATTGCCGTTTGGGGCCCTATTATTCCAATTGGACTTGCCTGTGCAACTATCTCCTCAGCACTAGGAACCATAATCGTGGCCCCACGAACGCTCAAAGCTCTCGCGGCGGACGATATATTCCCGACCAAGCCCATTAACGCCTTTCTGGCTAAAGGAAGCTTCAAAAACAATGAGCCGTTGAACGCTACTTTGATCACTGTGACTTTGGCAATGGTATTTGTAAGCATTGGCAACGTTGATTTTGTAGCTAAGATTATCTCCATGTTTTTCATGGTGACCTACGGGGCCATATGCTGCATATCGTTCCTGCAACATTTTGCCGCTGACCCCTCCTACCGGCCAGCTTTTAAGTCCCGGTGGTATTTGTCTCTCTTGGGCACCGTATTATGCGTATACATTATGTTTCAGATGAATCCCCTATATGCCATCATTTCCCTTGCCGTCATGACCGGGATTTATCTGAGCTATACTTTTTACCGAAAAGACAAACAGGGCCTCACCCAGATTTTCCAGGGGGTAATCTTTCAATTAAGTCGACGCCTACAGGTCTTCATTCAAAAAGCGGAAAAAGAAGATGTGAGCACATGGCGCCCTGCGATCATCTCTATTTCCAAGTACACTTTTGAAAGACTTGCGGCCACTGATCTGATGCGATGGATATCCCATCGCTACGGTTTTGGAACTTACATTCATTACATTAATGGATACTTTTCCAACGAGAGCAACCGCAAAGCCCGGGAGGAGTTAAACCGACTGATCAAAAGATCAGGAGCCAGCAATAGCAATGTTTACATGGACACTATGATCTCGCCTTCCTACACAACCGCCATAGCCCAGAGTCTCCAGCTACCGAGCGTTTCAGGTAAAGAGAACAATATGTTCTTGTTCGAGTTTTCCAAAAGTAAACTTGACGATGTTACCGAGGTAATTGAAAATATTCCCCTGGTAAAGGCCGCAGAATTCGACTTCGGAGTGCTGGCATCTTGCGAGAAGGGGTTCGGATACAAACGTGATATTCATATTTGGATTACTCCGGGGGATTTTGATAATGCCAGCCTAATGATACTGCTCGGCTATGTCATATTAGGACATCCTGAATGGAAAGGCGGGCAAATTAAGATCTATGCCGTTTTTCCAGAAGATGAGATTTCGGTGCAACAACAAAACCTTCTCGATATGATCAAAACCGGAAGGCTCCCGATTTCTCCTCACAATATTGAACTGATACTTATGAAGGAAAACGTAGGTATCAAGGAAATTATTAACAAGAATTCGGTAGATGCCGATCTCACAATGGTCGGCTTTTTAGAAGAAGCCACTAAGCAAATAGGCCGTCAGGTCTTTGAGGGCTTCGACGGTATTGGGAATGTACTGTTCTTAAGTGCTCACAAAGAAAAGGAGATCCGATAAATGACGGCATTTGAAGAATTTATGAAGCTTCTTGGAGAGATCTGGTCGTTATCGCTTCTCTCCTTTAATACAGTAGAGATCAAAGTTTACCATCTCATAGGAGTATTTCTCATTCTATTCCTTATGCGAATGCTAATCAAATTCACCCGAAGAATCATCAATCGGGAGATCGAGCGACGCCATCTCGATGAGGGAAGAACTCTGGCGATTTACCAAATTGCCAAATACTTAATCATCGTGATTACAATCGGAGTGGTCCTGGAAATGTTGGGCTTCCAGCTTACCATTCTATTGGCCGGATCGGCTGCGCTTTTGGTCGGTGTAGGTCTTGGATTGCAACAAACATTCAATGACTTTGTATGCGGAATTATTTTGCTATTTGAAGGAACCGTTTCAGTGGGTGATATAATTGAAGTCGGGGGCATTGTTGGCAAGGTAGATAGGATCGACATACGGACCTCTGAGATTTCTACCCGAGACAATACGGTAATTATCGTGCCAAACTCTAAGTTAGTCAATGACAATGTGATTAATTGGTCCCATAACAGGAAAGAGACTCGCTTCAACCTGAGCGTAGGGGTAGCCTATGGTTCAGACGTTCAACTCGTAAAAAAGATCCTTGAATCGGCGGCACAAGAGCATCTTGATGTAACCTCAGAGAATCCTGCCGAAGCCAGGTTTCAGGACTTTGGAGACTCAGCTTTGATCTTCGAAATACTGTTTTGGAGTAACAATATGTTCCGTATCGAGCAGATAAAAAGTGACCTCAGATTTGCAATCGACCGGAAATTCAGGGAAAATGGAATCGTAATTCCATTTCCTCAAAGGGATCTTCACGTTATTGGAAATGATCTAAATGTTTCCAATGATTTGCAGTAAGATAATGGTTCAAACCCACGGCTCGTGGCCAATGGATATATGCAACGAAAATTCATAGCGTCCACCGTAATTGCAGCTCTGGTAGTAATTTTCTCCATGCAGAACCTTGAACTGGTTACAGTAGATCTGTGGTTTTGGGAATCTGAAAGCCCCGTAGCCGCGGTGGTCATATTCAGCTTTGGCTTGGGAGGTCTGGCCAGCGCACTCTTTTCAGTGCCTTCATTAGTGTCAAAGAATAAGGCAATCAGAAAGCTGCAAAAGCAATTGAAGGATCAGCAAGGATCAACTAAGGGAGTCGATGGAGGTAATCCAGGAGAAGAAGGACATAACCGGGGATCAACTGGTGGCGAATGAATCCACAATGGCCCAAGCGATAATGAGAATGAATACCAAAAAGGGGCGGAGGCTGGGTTTTACGATTCATTCTTACGGATTATCACTCGTTTAATGGCCGCTATCAACCGTTTTTCTTTTTCCCAGAAAAAAGCAAACTGCCCGAATAAAAAACCAAAAAACAGGATCAAGATTTGATAAGCGGGGATAATGAAAAGTACGTATGAAACTGACTTTATCCACATGGAGGTTAGGTCATTAAAGCCCAGAAATGAAAAGAAAGAATTTCTAAGAAATAGAACGCTCATTCCCGTAATACTGAAAACGACAAGGATCACAACCACTTGGCCCAGGCTGGTGAGCCCCCACCTTGCCCTAAGTTTTTCTAACCAGGAAGATCCATCTCTAAATTGATCGTGATTCTTTGCAGTTACGGGCCCCTCAATCATATATCTCAAAAGAGTGTCGGCAAAGCTATTCAAAAAAACTGAGATGCAAGACAGCTCCATATGATACCCCAATTAAAGACCCATTATTCTTGGCCTTGTCCAATATTTTACCAAATTTAAAAAACGATTTAGGGTCAATTCTGGAAGCGAATGTACCAACTGAAAAGAATCCTGATCGGCCTCGACTTCAGCGGCATGGATGTTCAACTTCTGAAATACGCATCCGTGGTAGCCGACAAAATTTACCCAGAGGTGGTTTACCTTTTTGCCGTTGGTAAGAAACTAAAATTACCCAAGTCCCTTAAAGAAAAATATTCAGGAGAAAATACGCCAATAGATGAAATCCTCTTAAAAGAGCTGGAATTAAGGGCCAAGGAATATTTCATTACTCCACCGGGCTGCCAGGTGCGGTTTGAACTAAGGGTAGGAGAAGCACACAAGCAAATACGCGAGTGGTCGCAGATCAAGGAGATCGATCTCATCATGGTGGGTCGAAGGGTCTCTCCTGGAGGAAATGGAAAATTAGCTAGTTCCATAACAAGGGCTTCTCATTGCTCGGTGCTAATCGTGCCGGAGAATCCTCCGGGTACACTTGAAGGATTGCTAATTCCGATAAATGTCGATAATGAGGAAAACCTCCCTATCATGGCTGTCCTGGAATTAGTCAAAAAAAGCCAATTGAACATTACGGTCCAAAGTATCTATGATGTTCCCACCGGTTATCATTATTCAGGAAAATCATTCAGAGAATTCGCCAAAATCATGGAACAAAATGCCCGCAACAAAATGGAGCTGGTTAAGAAGCGGTATCATCTGGAAGACTACCCCGTTTCATATATTTTTTCCTTGGACGACGATCATAATCTGGCCGAAAAGATCTACGAAACCGCTCTAAAAGAAAATGTCGACATGATTCTTATGGGCTCAAAAGGCAGGACCAAAACCGCATCCCTAGTACTGAGCAGCATCGCAGAAAAAGTTACGGAATATGATAAGATTGTGCCCCTTCTTATTGTAAAAAATAAGCAAAAGAATCTAGGCTTTCTTGACGCACTGAAGCTGATCTAATATTCGATATCGCCATCGATTTCAAACCGAGTCGCTTCCAAGAATAGTATAGATTGCTGACCATCGATTCGGTAGGTTCGGAGAAAGGTTTCACCAATATCATCTGTATCAAAAGTCATTTCGATCAGTGATTCCGAATCGTACAGAAAGTTTCCAACCCGTTTTCGAACTTCGATTCTTAGTAATTCATCCAATACGGCATCCTTGAATACCCGGAGGTACTGGATCCCGGACTCTTGATGCTCATTAAGCTGGTATGAGATTACCTTTATATCCCCCTGTAAGTAAGATTCGGAAACTGAATAGGAATCCTTCAGGCGCGGTAGATTTATATCCAGTTCTGCCAGAACTTGTAGTTCTGTAGCCCACTGGCTACTGTCCAAGCGGCCTTCAAGGGTCTCGGCCTTTCCGTCCAGTTCAATTCTTTTTTTGAATCTCGGATTGAGAATGGATAGCAGGACGACTTGGTCATGCATTAAAGCGGAAAGGTCAAAGTATTGCTTTTCCATTGGTTCCCGTGATTCGGGAGGAACCGAACAAGCAGTCCATAGAAAGCCTGCAAGAACGCTGTTAATTGCTATTCTACGTCTCATACCTTTGATCAGTCAAAGTTCAAATATAGAATTTCGGCCCAGATAATGGTCTATATTTGCCTGGCTCGTTGAACCAATTTCAAAAAAGCCTGGGGACTTTGAAGGGATGGCACAATTTTGGAGGCTTCGTAGGCAGACTTGCCTTATCATATGCGCATAAAGCAGATTCAGGCTCTTTTGATTATGCTCTTCCTGGCATCACTGACCCATGGTCAGGAAGTGGTAATCGATAATGCTAAAACGGCCATTAAGTCCGGCAGCTCAAAAGAATTGTCCAAATACTGCAACAGGGTGGTAGAATTGAGCTTCGACGGGGACAAGGCTACGTATAGCAAAACTCAGGCTGAATTTGTTCTTAGGGATTTCTTCAAAAAATACCCTCCCACTGACTTTGAATATATTCACCAGGGAGCTTCCAGGGAAGGACTTCGATATGCGATCGGCAAATACAGCTTCGACAAAGGATCCTTCCGCGTGTATATGCTCATCAAGGAATTTGGTCAGGATTTCCTGATCGACACTTTGGACTTCAGCAAGGACTAGATCGTCCTGCTACAACAATTATCGCAGACTGGTGCGGCCGGATTATATTACTCGAGAGATATTATCCAAATTCATAGCGGATTCCCTGGAAGAAGACATCGGATCAGCTGACCATTCCACTCTGGCCACGGTACCCGCCTCAGCCATAGGCAAAGCAGAACTGATCATCAAAGAAACCGGTATTCTTGCTGGTGTTGAATTGGGACTCGAGATCCTAAAGGCCGTAGATGACCAACTACAAATAAACGTAGGAGTCCAGGATGGGGCGGAAGTGCAACCGGGTGACATCCCGTTGACAATGGAGGGAAGATCGAGAAGCATCCTGACGGCCGAAAGGCTGTTTCTAAACTGCCTTCAGCGAATGAGTGGCATAGCGACTTACACCCGTTTCCTGGCAAACACGATCTCTGGTACAAAGGCTAAGATCCTTGACACCCGAAAGACCACCCCTAACTTCAGGATTATGGAAAAGTGGGCGGTCGTAATTGGAGGGGGTGAGAACCATCGACTGCGGCTCTCGGATCTGATCATGTTGAAGGACAATCATATTGATTTTGGTGGTGGGATCTCACAGACAATTAGAAAGGTGAAAGACTACTTGCGAGCTAACCGCCTGGACCTTGCCGTTGAAATAGAGGCTCGAGACATGGATGAAGTCGCGGAAATTCTAAAGACAGGTGAAATAGATATTATTATGCTCGATAATATGCTGCCCACGGATTTACGGCGAGCTGTGTCTCTGATTAATCGGAGATTCAAGACGGAAGCCTCCGGGGGTATTACTGAAATGAATATCCAGGATGTGGCGAACACCGGGGTGGATTACATATCCGTAGGCGCTCTGACTCACTCCGCCAAAAGCATCGATATGAGCCTGAAGGCCGTTTGAGCGGGACTGGTTTTTCCGCAGGCTAGTTTAGACCATGGGGAAATGATCTTGCATATAAATGCATCACTCAGGGCAATAGCTCCCTCCAAGGGTATGAGAGAAGTAAGCTTTATATGTTAATTTTGCCCCGCGCTAAACCTTTTTGGACAATCAGGATGATAGTAAAGACCAAGAAATTCAAATTGGAAAACGGTAAATATATCAAGCTGGCGCTTCGAAATATAATCCACCAACAGTGGTGGGTGTTTTTGATTGCTTTGGCCATCGCAAGTGGTACCTTTTTTATTCCCGATACCTTATGGTTCATCATCGGATCCTTAATCGGATTAGTAGGGTACTTCTTGTTTTGGCTTATACAGTTCGCGGGAGTAACCCAAATGGAGCAATTCAAGGTCCTTTTCGAAAGGCTCAGCTACGAAATAAACAGTCAGCAAGTTCTAATCAAGGTCAGCTCCAAGCAGGGAATGCCCATCGGCTGGGACAAGATCAAACGCGCTTACCATGGGAAGGACTACTTTCTCCTGGTGCTGAGCAAAGCCCAGATCATCTATCTACCTTTCCGGGTGTTCAATACCACGAATGAAATAAAATTCGTTGAGACTATTTTGCGTCGAAAGGAGTATATTAAATAACATCCAGCTTCGTTTTGCTCGAATCAGACATCAGGCGAAGAATTTATTCATTTTGTGCCTACCAGGAACGGACCATAAATGAGGTTCGTAAGAAGCTCCTGTCATTTGATCTTCCTCAAGCCAGGATCGAGGATCTTGTCGAAGAATTGACGGAGGAGAATTTTGTTAATGAAGAGCGCTACGTTGACAGCTTTGTGCACGGTAAGCTCAGGAACAAGCGATGGGGAAGGCTCAAGATTAAATCTGCACTGAGAACAAAGGGATTGCCATCGATCCTTGTAACTTCTGGATTACAAACAATAGAGGAAGCCGAGTATCTTCGGATACTAGCTGACTTGATCGCTGCCAAATCAAAATCGCTTAGAGATGGGAATGCTCTGGTCCGGAAGCACAAGATAGCAAGATTCGCAATAGGAAAGGGATTTGAGCCCAGTCTTGTGTGGGACAAGATCAACCAGGCAAATTGGTAGATTGGGCAACCTCATTTGGCAGCAAAGCGTAAATTCAAACTTTGAGGTCATCGATAATGAGGCATTTTCTAATTTTTTTGATAATAACGCTGCCAGGCCTGAAGGCTTATTCGCAGGAGTCTCTAAGGAAACGACATTTCAACCTTGAATCAAGTCGAATCGGCGTTGGAAGATATGATCCGGTGAGTTATCATTCTCATAAGGCGCCCACGGAAGGCGAAATGGAATGGGCGTATGAGTATAAGGGTATCAAATATTTCTTTGCCTCTGAAGACAATTTGGACCAATTCAAACTGACCCCAGAGCATTTTGAGCCCCAGTTCGGAGGGTGGTGCGCTTACGCGATGGCTGAGACCGGAGAAAAGGTTCAGGTGGACCCTGAAACTTTCAAGATCATCGAGGGGAAATTATACCTGTTCTATAACTTTTATTTTACCAACACTTTGAAAAAGTGGAACAAAGATGAAGAGCGCCTGAAGTCATCAGCCAAGGAAAATTGGTCCCTGGTATTTCGTTAATATGTCAAAATCTACCGATGATGGAACCATTTGGCGGTAATTTATGGTTGGCTAATTGAATCAACAGATCCCATCGATTCACAAGAAAAATTAGATATTCGTATTTTTGGGATATTGCGTTATTTTTGACTCTGAAAAACCCTCCCATTCTATGGAGCTCAATAGTGCAGCAAGTAACATTTTGGGCCAGTTGGAGAAAATGTTAAGCGAAATCCGGGACGAGGACTTCTCCAAACCCTCCTTCACCTTGAACCAGGCTACGATTGGCCAGCACGTGCGGCACATCCTGGAGTTCTTTCTGTGCCTGGAAACCGGTGTACGGCAGGGATCTGTGAATTACGATCAGCGCGAGCATGACCCCAAAATTGAAACCAGCAAGACAATGGCTATGGAGATCATCCGGCAAATCAGATCTTTCACCGATCAGTATACCTCCGACTACAGTTTATTGCTGGAGGGAAACTACACAGAAGGGTCAGGGAACACGTTCCAGGTAAGGTCAAATTATCATCGGGAATTGATTTACAATATCGAACATGCCATCCATCACATGGCGATAATCAAGATCGGTATTCAGGAAAATGCTAACTACATTACGCTACCAGCTGATTTTGGAGTGGCCAGTTCTACGGTCAGGTACTTGAAAACCAAATAACTACAGCTTGTTGCCCGTTCAATGAGTAAGGCCGCCCGTGACCAGATTTTGCCATTTGACATCCAGGAAGTAGATTCCAAAAACTCCACCCGGTCTATTCTCGCGAGGTTCCTAAGCTCCAACTTCCTTATTCGATTGACTCATTGGGAATACTGGCCATTTGGTCTTATTTATTTTCCAGTAATGTTCTACTGGGCGTGGCTTTGTTTGAGGGCTCGATCTTTCTTTTTCTTTTCGGCAGCCAATCCCGGCATTGAATTCGGAGGCATGCTTGGAGAGTCGAAGTATCGAATTCTGCGGAAGCTACCTGAGAATCTTAGACCACATACTTTGAAGTTTGGCGCAGCGGTCAGCGCAGAGGAAGCTCTGGCCAGAATCAAAGAAAGTTCTTTAACCTTTCCTTTGATTGGGAAGCCCGATGTTGGCGAACGAGGTTGGTTAGTAAGAAAAATAGACTCGGAGAGGGATCTGTTAGAGTATGCCAGGGACATGCCGGTGGACTTCCTGATCCAGGAGTATGTCGACCTGCCGGTGGAACTAGGAATATTCTACTATCATCTCCCCGGAGAACCGAAGGGGTACATTAGCTCGATCACGGCGAAGGAGTTCCTGGCTGTAAAGGGAGATGGGGAATCGACTTTGAGGCATCTGATATGTGTCAATCCCAGGGCAAAATTGCAAACGAAGGCTCTGCATAAACTGTATGAGTCGGAATTAGATCGAGTTCTTGCCCCGGGTGTGCGCAAAGTCCTGGTGCCTATTGGTAATCACCGTTTGGGGACAGCATTTCTCAACGCAAACAATCTCATAAACCCCAGACTGGTTGAAATCTTTGATAGAATCTCCGCGGGATTTAAAGGTTTTCATTTTGGACGCTTCGACATTCGATGCAAATCAACCTCGGATCTATATAAAGGAAAGATCCAGATTATGGAGTTAAACGGTGCTGGTGCTGAGCCCAGTCATATATATCATCCGGGAGCCTCTTTGTGGGAGGCCTACCGAGTTATCCTCTCCCACTTAAAGATCCTGTTCACAGTTAGTGTTTTGAATAACAAGGCCGGCTTTAAATACATGACTTTTCGCGAGGGTTTTCGGTTTTTGAGCCGGGTGCTACATTATAAGAAGCTTCAGGCGTAGCTGCACCGATGATCCAGTCGGTAGTCGTAGGCTTTTTCTTCAGCTTCCTGGGTTCAATTCCCCCCGGAACCATAAACCTGAGTGTTTTACAATTGGGCCTAAAAAACCAAATGCGAGGTGTATTTTTCTTCAGCCTGGCAGCCACCACAGTCGAATTTGTTTACGCTTCTCTAGCGGTGGAGTTCCAGCTGTTTCTTACCCAAAACACGTCTTTGACGGATAATTTCCAAATCATTTCGGCTTTGGCCATGATAACTCTGGGCGTCATAAACCTGAGCGCACGGCCAAGAAAGCGGCCGATTGCAATCCAGGAGGGGCGCCGGAGTTTTAGGAATGGAGTAATCATTAGCGCCGTAAATCCCCTTGCCATACCCTTCTGGGTAGCCGTGACAGCCTATTTACAGAACCACGGCATGCTGATCCTGAGCGCAAGTGAAAACTTCTGGTCCTACATAGTGGGAATCTGCCTTGGAACCCTGGTTTTGTTATTGATTGTTGGCAACTTGGCGCAGAATTTTCAAAAGTTTCAGAATAACCTTGTGGTCACCAAGTTACCCGGATTGATCTTCGTGGGGTTAGGCCTATATACCTTCTGGGCCTAATCCGAAAATCGACAACCCAGGTAGAAGAGCCAGGCACGATTGGAGAAATCACCGGTAGTGGTCCCTACACGATAATCTCCGGCCGTGTCGATTCCTAAATTGTACCGGGCCCCCAGGTCAAATTTGGAAACATTAAAGCCGACGCCCAAAAGAACACCCAGATCCAGGCCGTTGAATTAGAGCTGACTCTCGACCTCTTCGATCGGGGAGCTCAAGACCCCGTTCACAATCCTGGACTCAATTTTATCGTTGAGCTTGATTGAGAATAAGGGACCAAGGTAAAATTCCACGGCTGGATTAGGTGAAGATTGAACATTAAAGGCAGGTCCAGATATAGTAGGCCGATATTCGATTTAACTGTCACGGTCTCATTAAGAGGATCCTCTAAATCCAGTTGAACTTCGGCATCCTTGGTAGACAGCATAGTTTTGGCCCGGGCTCCAACAAGAATGGCATCCACCTCCCCGAAAATCCCGCCCTGAAAACGGAGCTGGGAGGTACTGGGTAGATTGCTGCCTATGTTTGTGATCTGAAGTCCGGCCATCACCCCCCAGCCCAGTTGAGCACTGCAAGACCAGGGCAATCCCATCGCCACAAACATCGCCACAACGCCTCCACGAAGTTTTGTTGTCACTCTTTTTGAATTTGGTTTACTTTGACGAAATTGCATTATAATTCCTTAGTAAGTCGGCCATGAACAAAAGAATCCTTATCTGCGCATGGATTGTGGTCATGTCCCAAACAAGCTGCGACCGCCCCTGGTTTTATGAAACCGGCAATGGCCAGATGGTTAGTGAGGTAAGGTCTATCGATGGTTTTGAGAAACTGGTGGTAAGAGGATTCTATGAGGTACTACTTGAAGAAGGGGACCATGAATCTGTATTCGTGGAAGCTGATGAGAACCTTATCGAGCTCATTGAAACGGAGCGCATCGGTCGCACCCTCAAGATATTCAATGACAAGTCCATTCGAAGCGAGGAAGGGATCCGAATCGTGGTTACCTATCGTAACCTGGAAACTATCACCTCGACCGGAGCAGCAATCATAGAAAACCGGGGTCCACTGGTTGCCGATTATCTCGAGTTGAACTTAAAGGGAGCTGGGATTATTAATCTTCAAGTGGAAGTCGATGAGATTGATGTTGAACTTTCCGGGGTTGGCCTAATTGAATTGGATGGAGCCGCTGACCTGCAGCGGGTGAGCCTTAAAGGTGCAGGCAATCTTAGTGCCTATGATTTTGAGACTGAGGAAACCACCATACAACTTAGTGGGGTTGGCGCAGCCCAGGTTTTTGCCCGAAACAGGTTGGATGCCCGCGTCAAGGGAATTGGGCACATCTCTTATCGAGGCGACCCGGTAGATTTGGACAAGAAAGTCATTGGTTTGGGGGCGATTGAGGAGGACCGGGATCACGACAGGTATTGACCGTCCTAAGGTACGAGCATCCCCCTTTTAGGCCATCGAAACAGATCTTGTCATTTGGGCTCAGCAGATGAGATCTTGCAGCCGTGCCGCTGGCAAATGGTCTACTAAATTCAAACCTCTTGCCCGTCAATCATTCCGCGACCCTGTACCAATAGTAGATCCTGGAAATAAACCAGATGGAAATTACCAGCTTGATTCTATCCGGCCGTAGCATCTCGATTCGAGCATTATATTCATTCCCCTGGTTGAAATGATTTTTACCACCATTCCATCTATTATCTCGATCGTACATGAAATCCTTAGGGAATGGTAAGACCCAGAAAGGGTCGCGAACCGATAATTTTTGCATTGAGTTACTTACGACCCGGAAAGGGAGGGATGAAATCCGGATCGAGCTTAAGCAAATTGTCAAAAATCATATTTAGGCAGCGATCGACAGTGTCGAGGTGGGTTCGAAAGCTCAATATGGCAAACCGGATATAAATATTGCCATTTAATCGGGTGGATGATAAAAACACCCGGCCATCGGCATGAAGAGCTTGAATTAGGGTTTGGTTGAATTTGTTTGCATCCTGATGTTGAGGTAGGTATCGAAAATACCCAACCGAGAGCTCTGGGTAGGGGCCAAGTTCAAACCCTGGAACATCCTTGAGTCGCTCATAGAAATATCGACATAGCAGGATTTTCTCTACCAAAGCTGCCCGAAAAGGTCGGAGACCAAAGATCTTTAAGGGCAGCCACATTCTTAAGCCACGAAAATGTTTGGTCAATTCGGGCGAGACATCTGCCGGAGAAATGTCCTCAGGATCCTCCTGAGCATCCTGAAGATAGCTCGCTTCGTAGTGGTAAGATGCTCTGAGCTTGGCAAGATCCTTTACCAGAACCAATCCGGTACCGTATGGCAAAAACAGTCCTTTGTGCGGATCCAAGACCACTGAATCACTAAGTTCAATGCCCTTAAATATAGGTTTGAATTCTTGGCTGAGCATGAAAAAGCCTCCGTATGCCGCGTCGATATGATACCAAAGATCGTGCGTGTTGGCTATGACGCCAATATCCTGCAGTGGATCGACAGCGCCAACATCTGTAGTCCCGGCCGATGCGACTACCATAAATGGGATCAGCCCTGAATCTCGGTCCTCTGTGATCATTCTTTCAAGTGATGAACTTATCATGCGGTGGCGATCATCCAAATCTACAGCTCGGATTTTAGCATCCGCTAGTCCAGCTATGCGAATCGCCTTATGCACACAATGATGGGTCTGTTGAGAAAGATAGAATACCGCCTTGTGATAATCTCTGGAATCTATAAGCCTTTGATCCCGAGCCGTCGTTATGCCTACCAGATTAGCAATGGACCCTCCAGACGTTAGATTGCCTCCGAAGTTCGGTGGGTAATCCAGCAGGTCAGCGACCCAGCGAAGCAACAAATTCTCCATTCTAACCGCCCCAGGATTTGCAAAGAATATGCCGGAATAGCGATTGGTGATCGCCGCTAGATAATCTCCCAAAGAGGATGGAAACAATCCTCCTCCCGGTATATAACCCAAATGGCCGCCCGATGCCGGATTGATGCCATTTGAATCAAGCTGAGCTCGGATAATTTCAATCGCACTACTCATCGAGCCCGGACCTTCTTCAAATGGAAAGCTGTAGAGTTCGTCACCTTCGGGTCCTTGGGCATTATAGGCTTTTCCAGAGTCCAGTTCAGCCAGGAATTGCTCGGAATAATCAACCACGGAGTTACGCAGGGCCCGTCGCTCCTTTGCTCCTGGCTCCAATTGCCGGGAAAGGGTCTCCAGTTGTTTGATTTTTTCAATCATGCAAAAGCCCAATTTAAGGTTCTTGGGCGAGAATCAGCTTGCGGTGGCCAACCAATTTGACGGCTCAGTTGATGTGCCTGTGCTGACGTTTCACATTCTGCCTGGCTAAGTGCCAGAGACAACAATAAAGCAAAGCATAACAACCTGCCCTCTTGTTGTGGTGATCTTCAATCCAATGCTTGAAGGCCTGTCGCGCGCTTGATGGAGGGTCCGCGAACGTCATTAAGAGCCAAAAACTTAACGATTGCCTCAATTCTCTCCAATCAAGGTCCAAAAGGAGAATCGAAAAAGGAAATTTGACGTAAAGGGTCGGTGAGTTACTGACCGCATTTGTCCGGAGAAAGAAAAAACGATCGAAAACTGTCCCAAAACCGGCCTTTCGCCAAGTTGAGAGGCAACCATCACCAAGTCTGACTGACCCTAGGTAAAAAGTTCTTCTGTACCCGGCTTTACAGATCAAGATTCATCCAGTGGAGTAGAAAAGAAACGATCAAAGCGGCGCATGATGGTCATAAATTTGCTAAAATTGATAACTTGAAACCAAAGCTCAATAACATTGAAATCAAATCTTCTCTCCACGGTATACATTGTAATTCTTGTTGCTTGCTATGCTGAGAAAGAAGACCAAACCTATTTAGGCCAGGGAATGATGGCCGGGGAAGTGACCACCTCTTCGGTAATACTCCAAGCCAGATTGACAACATCGGATGCATTGATCGATGGCGATCTTCCTGGAAAAAGGGGAGTGGGAAAATTCGAAGTCTCGACAGATAGGAATTTCACAGATGCAATTAATTCTTCGAGCTTGATTGCTTCGAAGGAAAATGATTTTATGGTTAAAACCATGATCAGGGGGCTTCAGTCAGGCACCAGCTATTTCTACCGTTTGCAATACGGTACCTCGGGGGATTCATTTACCGCAAGTGACGCTGGAACCTTCAAAACGCTGGTTGGTGAAGATGGAGTCGAAAGGATTTCTTTTGCCGCGGTCACTGGCATGAATTATTATGCATTTTATTATGGCGATCATGGTCAAACTGAGCCCTATGCCGGCCCGGACAAGGATCAGGGTTATCCCGCGCTTGAAACCATTCTGGATTTGGCGCCCGACTATTTCATAGGTACTGGTGATAATGTGTACTTTGATGAGCCAAACCGTTCGGAGTTTGAACGGAAACAAAACGAAGGCAAGAACCCACATCCTGGTGGATTTGACGGAGAAGCGGTGATAGACGAAACGGGGATGCGAAAAAAATATCATCAGCAGTTCATCCAGCAGCGGTTTCGGGAGTTGTTCAAAAAAGTGCCTACATACTGGGAAAAGGACGATCATGACTATCGATTCAATGACTCGGATCCCTACCGGGATTTCCCTATCACCCACGAGATTGGAGCGAAGAACTGGCGGGAGCAGTTGCCCGTGGTAGATCCGGACGAGGGAGATGCCAAGCCATACCGGACCCACAGAATGAACGAGGACCTTCAGATCTGGCTGGTTGAGGGCAGAGAATACCGCAGTCATAATAAAATGGAAGATGGTCCCGAAAAGACCATATGGGGAAAAGAACAACTTGCATGGCTGAAGACTACACTTTCTGAAAGTGATGCGACCTTCAAAATCCTGATCTCCGCAACCCCCATGGTTGGCCCGGACGACAGCTACAAAACCGACAACCATACCAATTTAAACGGCTTCAGGTATGAAGGCGAAGCATTTTTCAACTGGTTGAATGAAAGCGGGTTTTCCACCGATAATTTCTTCATCGTTTGCGGGGACAGGCATTGGCAATATCACGCGCTTCATCCCTCAGGATTTGAGGAATTTTCGTGCGGAGCGTTAGTCGATGCGAATTCCCGGGCGGGAAGAGTTGCAGGAGATCCCGATTCTACCGATCCGGAGGCGAAGATCAAGCAATTCTACGTTCAAGGGACGCCGGAGTCGGCGTCAGGAGGATTTCTGCTAGTTGCAGTGGAGCGTGATAAGGGTACTCCTCAGGCCACTTTTAGTTTCTATGATGAGAAGGGGAAGTTGAACTACCAAGTGGTAAAGCAGGGAGTTAGCAATTGAATATCCAATTTCCAGGGTTCACACGATGTGGGTATTGAGAATTGAATATTGAAAATCGAAGTCTACTCAGACGACTCCAATCACCAATCACCCAATGCGAACAGCCAACCACTAATAGCAAAACTCACGACTCATTACTTCTGCCACAGGATACCCAAGTACCCAACTTGGAACTCTCCACCGCCGCTTCGACCAGCTTGACGACTTTGGCGCCGTCTTCGACCTTCGGATACTCCCGATCAGAGTTGAAAACGATCGCCTTGGCCACATCGCGATACAGGTTGGCGAAAGCCTCCTGAAAGCCTTCAGGATGACCGTAAGCCACATAGCTTGCTTCCTCTACCTGCTTTGACAGGAGTCCGTCTGACCTTCGAGTGGGAATCTGCTTAAAGTCGTTCAATCTTCGGACCAGCAACTCGTTTGGTGTCTCCTGGTGCCACTCCAGGCCTCCCTTTTCACCAAAGATCTTAAAACTCAGGCCATGCTCTGCCCCGGATGCAGCCTTGGTCGCCCAAACCGATCCATGCGCCCCATTCTCATACCTTAGTAAACAGCATGAATAATCGTCCACTTCATTGCCGGGAACAATTCGGCCGATGTCGGCCATTATTTCACTCACATCCGCACCTGTGACATAGCTTCCCATATGAAGGGCGTGACTGCCTATGTCCGATAGTGTCAGCGACGGGCCGCTTTGCTCCGAATCGAATCTCCATTTGCTGCGATCGTCTTTTACTTCAGCCAGGTTGCCCTGGATATACTCCAAATGAACCTGCTTTATTTCACCGATCTCACCTTTCTTCACCATGGCTCGGGCATGGCGTACCATGGGGTAGGCGCTATAATTGAATGTCACACAGAAAATAAGCCTGGTCTCTTCAACTTGTTTGACCAGACTTTGGGCTTCATCCGACCATGTGCACAGCGGCTTTTCACAAATGACATGGACCCCCGCGCCTAGAAACGATGATGCAATTTCGTAATGGGTACTGTTCGGCGTTAGAATCGCTACCACCTCAATTTTGTCATTGCGACCCGATTCTGATTGCAGCATATCCTGCCAGTTACCATAAGCCCTATCCGGCACTATTCCGATCTCTGTCCCATACAGTGCGGATTTTTCTGGGTCCGAAGATAAAACAGTAGCCATCAGATCATAATAATCACTGATCCTAGCCGATGTTCTATGAACTGGTCCAGCAAAGGAATTGGGACCTCCCCCGATCATGCCTAATCGAAGTCTGCGGCCAAGTTTGTTTAGTATCGAGTTCATCACGGGCAACTTTGCTACCTCAAACCCCTATTTATTGTCCTCGGCAGAAAAGAATATCCAAGGAAATCAAAATTCACTCGGAGGTACATCAGATATAACTTCAGGTCAAAATACGCTGCCGTGTGTCTTCCGCAGTTCTGCAATCTCAAAATCCTAAATTCAAATCTCGATTTCAATCCGGTCATGATTGTCACCGTCCACCGTCTACCGTCCACAGTCTACCGTCTACCATCTACCGTCTACCGTCTACCGTCTACCGTCAATTCACAAAATACATATCAATCTCCCCTTTACCTTTGGCATTGATCTTTCCCCGGTATTCACAGGGGTAAACGTCTTTGATCAAATCATAGGTGTATGCTGAAACATTGATCCTGCCTTCTTCGCCAGATGATTCTATGCGACTGGCAATGTTAACCGTATCACCGAATACGTCGTAGACAAATTTGCTTTTGCCAACCACCCCGGCGGTAACCGGGCCGGAATGAATCCCGATCCTGGCGTTCCATTTAACCCCGGTTCCTTCGTTTCTTTTATTCAAGAATTGGTTCATACTTTTGGCGGCCCGCACACATTTGATAGCATGCCCAGGATCTTCCTTGGGAACTCCGCTTGCCGCAAGGTAACCATCACCCAGGGTCTTTATCTTCTCCAAACCCTCTGTTTGAACGATATCATCGAAATGTTGAAAAATCTCATTGAGCTCGTGTACCAGACCCTTGGCTGGCATGGTGGCCACGATGTTAGTGAAGCCCTTGAAATCGATGAAGAGGACACTGACTTCTTCGAAGCGCACTGGCTGGGTTTGGCCGGTTTCCATGAGCTCCTTGGCGATCTCTGAGGGCAAAATATTCAGCATCAATTCTTCAGAGCGCTCTTTTTCTTTAGAGATCAATCTCTTTTGGGCTTCCAGTTGTGCCGTTCTCTCGGTAACGGTTTGCTCCAGTTCCCTTTGACGTCTTTCGAACGCAACAGTTCGCCAGCGTATGTAGCCTGCTATTAGGAACAATCCCATTAAGGCATAGGACGTTTTAGCCCACCAGGTTAGCCACCAGGGTGGAAGTATGGCAAATGAATAAGCAGCGGTGTTGCTCCATTTGCCGTTGCCACCTACCGCTCTTACCTTGAAGGTGTAGTCACCAGGGCGAAGATCTGTGTAAGTTACTTTCGTGTCAAGGACCGGTGGTGACCAGAACGTATCTTTACCTTCCAGCAGGTGGCTGTATTGCAGCTTGTGGGGAGCTGTTCCATGAAGGCCACTCCAGCTGAGGGTTAACTGGTTCACATTATGTGGTAATTCGGCATTTAATGGAAGATTGGTGAAAGCTCGCACTGAATCGAAGGCAACCTCAGCTAACGACAGCTCCTGCTCGCCTACCAGCAGAGGCTCTCCCATGTTTGCTGATGCCTGCACCCTCCGCCAGTCCACGAAATCATAAAAGACCTGTAGATCGCGGAGAAGAAGGCTGGGCCGGGTAGCGTCAGATTTCTCGATGCTGAGGTCCAGTATATCAACCCCAGCCGGTCCTCCTAACCACAGTCTTTGACGTCTGTCCATAAGCATTGTTCGGACTGTGAGCCCCCCCAAACCATCGGGATTGAGATATGTTTGAAGTCCGATAGCGTCGTCCAGTTTCCTGAGCCGGTTAAGACCTTTTACGGTTCCCACCCAAATATCACCCCACTTGTCCTCGAGGAGGCTCCAGATATTGCTATGACTCAAGCCATGTTCTTTCGTGTAATGAGTAAATCCCTCTCCATCCCAGACGCTCAAACCTCTGTTGGGAGAGCCGATCCAAATCTTCCCATCTCTGTCTTCCAGCAAACACGCTACGAAGTTATCACCCAGGCCCTCGGTTTCAGTGAAACGGGTAAAGCCACTGCCATCCCACACGCTAAGCCCACCTCCCCAGGTACCCATCCAGATGCTTCCCTGTCGGTCCTCCAGGATAGTGTGGACCTCATTGTTGCTTAGACCATGCTCCATCGTGTAATTGGTGAAACCACTGCCATCCCATATGCTAACCCCTCCTTCAGTTCCGATCCATACTTTCCCCTGCCGATCTTCCAAAAGATCCCAGACGAAGTCGTTAATCAACCCGTCGGCACTGGTATAATGGATGAATCCTTCTTCATCCCAAACTCTCAGCCCGTCGCCCATTTTTCCTATCCAGATTTTTCCCTGTCGGTCGGCCAGTAGGCCGCCCACCCTATGGAACTCAGCGATATTATGTTGAGTAAATCCCGCTCCATCCCAGACGCTTAAACCGGGTCCGGGTGTTCCAATCCAAACCCTGCCACTCTGATCTTCCAGAAGGCTCCAAACACCGTTGTGGCTCAGTCCCTCTGTCTGGGTAAAACGCGTGAATTCGGCCCTGTCCCAGAGACTTACGCCCTCGGCCGTTCCTATCCATATCCTTCCCTCCCGGTCCTCCAACAGACTAAAGATGCGATTGTCACTCAGACCTTCTTCGGTTGAATACTGGGTAAGTCCTTTCCCATCCCATACATTTAGGCCTCCTTCAAAAGTGCCGATCCAGATCCTTCCGTCCCGGTCTTCCAGTAAGGCCATGATCCTGTCGCCTGTCAAGCCCTCTGCAGTTGTATAGTGGGCAAATCCTTCTCCATCCCAGACGCTTAAACTGGGTCCGGGTGTTCCGATCCAGATCTTTCCTTCCCGGTCCTCCAAAAGACTCTGAACATTGTGGTTCAAGCCATTAGCAGTTGTGTAATGGGTGAATCCCTGTCCATTCCACACGCACAGCCCCCCTTCAGTTCCGATCCAGATCTTTCCCTCGCGGTCCTCCAGTAAGGCCCAGATCCTGTCGCCTGTCAAGCCTTCTGCAGTTGTATACTGGGTAAATCCATTTCCATCCCAAACGCTGAGTCCTCCCCCCTCAGTTGCGATCCAGATGTTTCCTTCCCGATCCTCCAAAAGACTCCGAACATTGTGGCTCAAGCCATCGGCAGTTGTATAATGGGTAAATACGGTCCCATCCCATACGCTCAGTCCGCCTCCCATGGTCCCGATCCAGATCCTTCCTTCCCGATCTTCCAATAAACTCCGTACGTCGTTTTGACTTAACCCGTCGGCAACTGAAAAATGGGCAAATCCGGCCCCGTCCCAAACGCTGAGCGCTCCTCCATGTGTACCGATCCAGATCCTTCCATCCCGGGCCTCCAACAAGGCCTGAATCGAACCTGAATTCAGCCCTTGTTCCATGTCCAGGTAGGAGAAGTGGTAGCGCGCGTTTATCCGATGCGCTGCCTGCGCCGGGTTCCACTTGGGCCAGGAGGTAGGTACCCTTTTGCCCTGAGAAAGAACGTATTTGGGCTTCGCCACCGAATCCGTATTGATCACCTTGCCCTTCCTTTAGATTTACAAGATATAATTATTTCAATATTATTGCTATTACCCCTATGAGGGGGTCTGGGGGAGACTCATAACTTGTGGACAAGGTGGATAACTTTAAAAAGTCAACACCGACAGAGGCGAATTATCTGCCTGCCAGGGTAAGACCCATCGTGCGATTCAATCCTCTGTCGGTTACTTAAACAAGCATCATTTAGAAATTAGGAATATCCAGCGAAGGATAAGATCCATTATCAAGGGTTTGATCGTGTTTAAGTGTGTTGACCTGTTTTTTAATCAATAATAAAGTTATGAAGTATAAAGTATTTATTGGCGTAGATGTGTCTAAAGAGGTTCTGGATTTTGTAGTGATTGCTGAAGGCAAAAAGTTGTTCCACTTGCTGGTAAGTAACGATAAAAAAGGGATCAATCTGTTTTACAAAAGATTACTAAAAGAAGTAGAGACCGATCAGATCCACTGGTTATTATGTCTTGAGCATACGGGTATCTACTGTAACCCTTTATTGGAATTTGTGGTTGAAAAGAACATGGCAGTTTGGTTAGAAAACGCAGCAGTAATCAAAGCACACCATGCGTTGGAACGAGGTAAAAATGATGCTTTAGATGCCTTAAGAATTTCTGAGTATGCTTATGCTAAAAGGGATAAAGTAAGGCTGTGGGAAGCTCCCAGAGAGGTTGTCAATCAATTGAAATCTATGATCCGTCTCAGGAAAAGACTACTTACTTCCAAAAAGAGGCTACTTGATCCTCTACAGGAAGACAAGCAGTTTGGTAATAAACAATGGGCAAAGGAACATGATAAACTACTTCGACCTGTTATAGCCAAAATAGAAAAACAACTCAAAGAAGTGGAACAGAAAATCCAGCAGCTCATTGATGGGGACCATCATCTTAAACAACTTTATCAACTGATTACATCGGTAAGCGGAGTAGGGCAGATTGTAGCTATCAATACCCTGGTAGTCACTAACGAGTTTAAACAGATCACTGACCCAAAAAAGATGGCCTGTCATTGCGGAGTAGCCCCTTTCCAATACGATTCAGGGAAAACGATTCGCAGCAGGGCCAGAGTGTCACACAGGGCAGACAAGTCGATGAAAGTACTACTACACTTGGCGGCTATGTCAGCCATCTCTGGTAAAGGAGAATTAAGAGATTATTACCTAAGAAAAGTAGAGGAAGGCAAGAATAAAATGGCTGTACTTAATGCTGTAAGAAACAAAATCATCCACCGAGTATTTGCTTGTGTAAGAGAAAATAGGAAATATGAAAAAATTTATAAGCATGCCCTTGTTTAATCCTTAGAAATCGCACGGACGTATTTTGGCGCGCCAGCCAAATGATAGTTCGACTTCAATGGAACATATTTCGGCGGGCCGGCTTTCATATATCTTCCGTTTGCAGGAACGTAGGTGGGCGGTGCCACCGAGTCCATGTTGATTATCATGCCAGTTGCCGGAACATACTTTCCAGGCTTGAGGACATGAGGATTGTAATTGGGCTCGGGAATATTTTGATCTACCGGGGAACAGCGGACAGCAAATATTGCGAGAGGAATAAGCAACAGGATGGGCTTGGACACAGGTAGATTTGTACGAGTTACTGCGGAGGTCTCGTTTTGAAGTTACTTCTTTTTAGAACCTTTGTCCAGCCACCGCACGAAGATCATATCCGGAAGCCTGCAATGCAACTTTCAAGATTCGGAGATCCGGAAGTGTGGGTTGTTGAAGTTTGGCGGGAATCAGGGATTCCGAGGCCCCTATGTTAGCAATTCCTCCTGTCCCGGAATAGAAATAAGATGTTTCCAAGCTTCAAGATCAATTCCTTCCAATTCAGCGAAGGACATCTTATATTGGGATTGCATTAGTAGGTAGCTAAGCCAGAATTTTATGAAAACAAAAGCAATTACACGGAGGGAATTTGTTAATTCGTCAGCGACCCTAACTGCCGGGGCGATGATTCCCCAACCCTTTCAAGCACCTAAATCCAAACCAATGAAAGAATCTCAATTATCCACCTCACAATTGCAATTGCTGGGGAAATATGATACCCCTACGGTTTGCAATGTTATCGAACTATTCAACGTACGCCCCAGAAATACGGGATATATGGACCAAAGAATCAAGGCCTGCTTTCCCGAAATGCGGCCGATGGTTGGATATGCGTTGACGGCGACGTTTCGCTCAGCCGCAAGGCAGGATACCGATTCGTATTCGACACTGGACCAGCAAATTAAAGCCTTTAGCGAAAGCCCGGCCCCCCCTGTTATTGTTTTTCAGGATCTTGACAGCCCAACAGCAGCGGCGACATTTGGAGAAATTATGTGTACATCCTATCAAAAATTTGGAGCAACCGGGATAATCACCAGTGGAGCGGGAAGAGACCTTGACCAGGTACAGGCATTAGGATTTCCAGCTTTTACTGATGGAACTATTTGTGCCCACGGCTATACCCGTATCCCTTCAATCCAGGAATCGGTCCATGTAGGTGGAATTACCATCCATCCCGGAGATCTTCTGCATGGTGACCTAAATGGAGTAACTACAATACCACTGGAGATAGCCTCCGAGATTCCCGAAGCCTGCGAGGTTTTCGTGAAGGCTGAGGGCATCATAATCGATTATTTGCACGGTGATCAGGTGACACTAGACGGTTTTGGGGAAAGCAAGTCTGAAGCCGGCAAAATGATTGATGAATTAAGACAGCGACTGGCGGTGAAAATTAACGAAAGATGACTTGCAAACGGTTGCGTTGGCCGAAAGTCACAAAGTAGGTTAATCTAGCCCCAGATGCTGCGGAAGAGCTCCCGCTCATTTACGAGTGACGTAACACTTGGCATTACGCCACGCAAGCGCGGAGTTCTGCAAACCTGAAAACGGTTTTGAAATGGTTCCTATCCTCAATGAAGAGGCACAATCTTACGAGGATATCCCAGAAGATAGTTTACACTTAAGCCCAGCTTGTGTCTCACTTTGCCTGTCTTCCACAAATATTTGTCACCTGAGTCTACTTTACTGATTAATTTCTGTAATTCCTTCGGATCATAAAACCTAATTAACGTGAGTTCGACAATAAGGAATGATTAAAGAGCGAGAAAGAGTTGACCGGTGTCCTGGTAGTTCAATTTGATTGAGGGCTTTTTTTCGCAAAAGTTGTAAGCGATTAAAGCCGAGAAAAGGTTGGTAAGGAAATTAGTTGGGCTCCTGTGCCTGGAGTGTTCAATCTGGAAGATGTTTTTAAGTTGATCAATGATAGTCTCACAAATAGCCCTTTTACGGAGCATTATAGCATCCATGATGGGGGTTAAGGATGAGGACTTCATATTGCGTTTGAGTTTGGTTATCAGATGGACTCCGCGGAAGAACAGATTTTTAAAAAGTTCCTTACTGATGTAGCCTTTATCACCAAAGAGCTTTCCGAATAATTTCTTAATAAACCGTTCAATTTTAAGAGGCTTTCTGTCATCCACATTGCCCGGTGTGAGCATAAAATCGATGATTTCACCCGTATCAGCAGTGATAAGATGGAGCTTAAACCCGTAGAACCATCCGATGGAACAATGGCCTCTTTTAGCTAACCCTTCAAATACTTTATGGTTATGGATCCGTCTGTTATGACAGACCCTTAACGGAGTGCTGTCTATAAAACTTATACCTGTACACTGTCCAGTCCCTTGTGTTTTCAGATAAATAGCCATTGGCAGAAGACTTCCACTACAAAGTTCTACCATTCGGTTATAGCTTACCACATCAGGAAAGAAGGAGCGCAAGTGGCCACAAACGTATGTGTTGTAAAAGGTCTTGAAATTTCGATATCCTGAGATCTGGAACAAGACCTGTATAGTCATTACTTCGGATAAAGAAAGCTTACCAGGTTTGTTGCGCTTTTTACTTCCCAGCAATCTTTTTTCCAATTTTGGGACAAAATCCAGACAAAAATCGTCAATGGAACAAAAAATTTCAGTAATTTTAGTAGCAGTTAACATAGGTAGAAATATTAGTTATTTTGTTGATTGTCAATGACTTAATATACTAATTTTCTGCCTTTTTTCTATCAATAAACTACTCTATTTTATATCGAACTCACGTTATTTACGGAAATCAACCCATCCCAAATGGTACATATTGGAATTAGTGGAAGAATATAGGTAAAGAATATTCTGCTTATTCTGAATGGACGAAAGAACGGAGTAAACAAGAAAAACATAATAGGGTGAAAAATGACTATTCCAAGCAGCAGTACGATATTTTTGTCTCCCCCATCGAAAATTGCAATGGACCTTTCATTGTCTACTGCGTTTCTCAGAATTCTCCTAGCGGCTGCGGGTCTAAAATGGTGAAATGCCGAGAACATCGTTCTGAGCCCGTTTAGATCGTTTGGAACGTCCAGGGCGTCAATTGGCTGGGCGATAAATGTTATCTTCCCCTGGCTGAGCTTTTCCAGGTGCTCAAAGGCACGAAGGTTAGGAAATTTATCGGTTAACGTAATGTAAAGATCCTCACCTGTCAATTCCATCAAATTTCTCCTTACACGCTCAATGGCCCCCCCACCGCCAGAACATAAATCGATAATCCTCCTCTGTCCCGATTTTTCTAAGCATTCTTTTAGCAATGGGACAATGGGTTGGTAAAAGTTAATCACTCCAAGCACGAATCCTAAATAGTCCACCATACCCTCTCGAATCACCGAGGGAAACCATGGTAAATCCTCAAATTCAAAAAGCTGTAATCGCATTCAGAGATGTAAACAAAAGCGCCCGATGTCCATCACTCTATCCTTTGGCCATGTATTGATCAAATAATTGGGATTGTCCCTATTGCTACCTCAATTGCAACCTCAGTTACAAACCTCCACCGTCTACCGTCCTCGTCAGTCAAACGCCCCAATAACTTTTTGATCATAATCTACCACCGCACCGGTCATTACGCCGCCCTGATCACTGAGGATTAGGGTAACAAGCTGAGCCAACTCCTTGGGTTGGGCCAGTTTGCCCATTGGAACTTCGGCTTCAGCTTTTTCGAGCCAGTTATCCGCAGCTTGGTGGAATTCCTTTTGAACGGCGTGTTCGCCCGGAGTATCCATCCATCCCGGGAGAATGGCATTTACCCTGATACGATTTCGGAGTTGGGAGTGGGCAACATTTTTGGTGAGCGCAATAAGTCCACCTTTAGAAGCCACGTAGGGAGTAAGCATAGGCTGCCCGCCATAGGCGGAAGTGGAGAGAATGTTTATGATCGATCCTTCGGTTTTTTCCCGTTGCATAATTTTGATGCATCCTTGCATGAGCAAGAAGGGAGCCCTTAGGTTAACCGACATGTGCGATTCCCACATGTTCACAGTAGTGTTCTCGATTGTGCCCCGATGGGTATGTCCCGCGCAATTGACCAATCCATCCACTCTTCCGAATTTCCGATCCATCGCCTCGATTATCTTTTGGCAATCTTCCGGCTTGCTCAGTTCCGCGGGTACGAAGAGGACTTCCGCACCATGTTGTTCAACTGCGTCGATAGCTTGAGCACTCATTCGGTCTGTCCGACTTTGCAATACAATCCCGGTGGCACCTTCTTCAGCTAGTTTTTCGGCTATGGTTTGGCCGAGCCCACCACTGGCGCTGCCGGTTACGAGCGCGATTTTATCCTTATAGATCATCGGTAAATTTGTATTTCAGCAATTAGCGAAGAAATATTAATTATCAAACTAGGTCTGAGCAGTGGCAATTCAACCAAGTATTTCGGAAATTTTCATCGGTCTTTTTTCCAAATGGGAGCACGTGGCGGCCAAACCAACAACAATCAACATAAGTCCGTCGCGACCCCTCACCAGCATCGGGTCCCCTTGGTGACGGCATGCAAAAGGCTCGCATCTGGTCTATGTTGGTGTCTAGCTTCCTGTCAAAAAGAAATTGTACGAAAAGGATTCTGGAACATTCTCGGTGCTGTAAAACCTATGATTATCGGCGCTCTTGTTATGGACATTACCATTCCCTGCAAACCAAACATCTCCATTCCCCGGTCTGCCCAATTTCCGGTTCAAATTTGAACCCCTTACCGGTCAAATATCTAAAACTTGCGACTCCACTCTTTGGGCCATCTTTCGATAACAACCTTAGTTTGAGTAAAAAATTCTATCGCATGTCGTCCCTGCCCGTGCAAGTCACCAAAAAAACTGTCCTTCCATCCGCTGAAAGGAAACTGGGCCAGCGGAGCGGCCACGCCAATATTTATACCAATGTTTCCGGCCATCACCTCCTTTCTGAACTTTCGGGCACTGGCGCCGCTGGATGTGAACAGGCAGGCCATATTGCCATACCGGCCGCTGTTTACGAAAGCAATAGCTTCCTCCACAGTAGTGAATTGCAGCAAACTCATTACCGGACCAAAGATCTCTGTGTTAATAATCTCACCGTCCAAAGCGACGTTCTCCAATATAGTGGGAGTAAGAAAATTTCCGTTCTCGTAGCCCACTATGCTGGCCTCTCTGCCATCAAGCAAGGGGCGGGCTCCTTCATCGATCCCTTTCTGGATCAGCCCATTTATCCTTTCCTTACTCTCGGGAGTTATCACCGGCCCCATCTCAATACCTTCATCCAGACCAAAGCCGGTGGTTCTTGATCTTGCACTTTCCACAATAGCGTCCCGGAAATCTCCCTGGCTATCACCTACAGAGATGATGGTGGAGGCAGCCAGACATCTTTGACCTGCACATCCGTACACACTATCGTTAATGATCCTAGTGGTCATTTCGATATCTGCGTCCGGCAAAACGATCACCGGGTTCTTGGCTCCTCCTTGGGCCTGAACCCTTTTACCATTAGCAGTAGCCGTTGAATATATGTACTTGGCCACTTTGGTAGAACCGACAAAGCTAACCGCGTTCACTCCGTTATGGGTAAGCAAGGCATCAACCGTGTCTTTTCCCCCATGCACCAAGTTAAGCACGCCTTTGGGAAGGTCGAGCTGTTCGATTAGCTCAAAGACCTTCTTCATTGTCATGGGCACTTTCTCAGATGGCTTAACGATGAAAGTGTTGCCGCAGGCGACGGCATAGGGCAAAAACCAAAAAGGGATCATCCCGGGAAAATTAAACGGAGCGATGCAAGCGCAGACTCCTACCGGCTGCCGGATCACAAACTCGTCAATCCCGGTCGCAACATCCTCCGAAAACTCACTCTGCATAAGCGCTGGGGTACCACAGGCCATCTCAACATTCTCGATTGCCCGGGTTAGCTCCCCCAATGATTCCCCCTTGGTTTTTCCACATTCGGTTGTAATAATCTGGGCTATTTCCTCTTTGTGCCTCTCTAAGAGCGTTTTAAGCTTGAATAAGTATTGTACTCTCTGGTTTACCGGGGTTCGACTCCAGTCTAGAAAAGCTGTAGCAGCAGCTTCAACCGCGGATTCAATATCTTTGGCATTCGCCTTGCCGTTAGGCACCTTTACCAGGATCTCCTGGTTGGCCGGATTGGTGACATCCACAGTCTGACTCTCATTACTGTTTTGCCAGTTTCCGTTGATATAATTGCTTAGCACTTCCATATTTTGATTATATCAGAGGATTTATCAACTCATTGCCAAATTCTTTCCTCGATTCAATATCCGCCTCTTTCCTTTATGAATTCACTGATTTGGCTAAATGTCGGGGAGAAGTTAGCACAACCTGGCTGGGTCACCAAGTACGCTCCGCAAGCATTGGCGAGCCGACAGCTCTTGAACATATCCCAACCTTTGGCATAGCCATAAATAAACCCTGCCCCAAACCCATCCCCTGCACCAAGTATATTCAGTACTTCCACAGGAAAGCCAGGAACGGACTGCACTTTCCCGCTTTTATGGTGTATTTCGCAACCACCCCTGCCGGTTTTAAGAACCAGAGATTCGATCCCGGAGGCAAGAGTCGTCTTAATCCCTTCTTCCAGGTTTCCGGTAATCTCAGGAGCCGATATTTGTTGATCCTTAATTACGACCTGATCCTTGTTCTTCAATACAGCCGCCAGCACCTCCTCAGTTGTCCCTAATGCAAGTGTGCAGTACTTCAAAAACGCACGGATGTATACCCCAAAAGCCCGAATATCATGCCATTGGTCGGCCCTAAAATCCATATCCAAAATTACCGGAACATTTGAATCGTTGGCCTTTTCGGCGGCGTAAAACGTCGTCGAGCGGGAAGGTTCCCGGCTCAAGGCGGTACCGCTAACTTCCACAACCTTGAACTGTTCGATATTTATTTTGTCCACATCGTCAATTGTGATTTCCATATCCGCCGCATTGTCCCGATAATAAACTAAAGGAAATTTATCAGGCGGTTCAATACCTAATATGACAGCACTGGTTCGGGCGTCCTGAACTTTGGAGATGAGCTCCACAGAAACGTTTTCCTTACGGAGAAAATTTAATATGAAATCTCCGACCTTATCCTGTCCAATGCCGGTAAAGATCGCCGTTGACAACCCCAATCGCTGTGCTCCCACGGCTATATTCAGGGGTGACCCCCCCACAAAGGCATCGAAGCCGGTTATATCCACGAAAGGAGCCCCAATGTTTTGGGAATACAGGTCGATGGAGGAACGACCAATAGTTAAAAGATCATATTTTTTATCTGAAGACATCGCTTTTGGTAAGTTTGGAAAGTGATGAGGAGGTTATTGATTCATTGCGGCTGTCACCATTGGAATTCTGGGATCTTTGCCTTTCCAGCTGTCAAATATCCATTGGTGGTCCGGGTCTGGAGTATTGGCCAGTGATTGATCACTACCGGCCAGGAAGTTCAGATAATAAACATTATACCCATGACCTGCTGCCACTGGGTGATATCCCCTGGGAACCAGGACGACATCGTTGTTAGCCGCGATTGCCATTTCGTTCAATTCACTATCCGCCGTGTATACCCGTTGAAAAGCAAAACCTTCAGGCTTGTCGATTTTGTAAAAATAGGTTTCGACCAGCTCGGCTTCTTTTAAGTTACCCTGGTCATCGATGATCCTTTGATCGTGTTTGTGGGCTGGAAATGAACTCCAGTTTCCGGACGGGGTGTAAACTTCCACCGCCACCAGCCGATGACAATCAAAACCGGGCTGAATTAAGTCGTTTATTTGCCTGGTGGCGTTATCTCCGCCCCTGATCTCAATAGAAACCTCATCAGGTGTCTTAAAGTGGGCAGAATGGTCTTGATCGGTCTCACACCAGCCGTAAGCCAGATCCAGGACATCGCTGGTTGCCTCAATACTGAATTCAGTATTGCGGGGTAAATACAGACTATGTGCAACACCACTAAAAACATCCTTCCTTCCATTGACAGTTTCCCAGCTCCCTTTGTCCGTTTTAGCCCGATAATTGCCCGATAGTAGGATTAGACCATATTCATTATCTCCGGTAAATCCATCCCAGGATTTTCCCCGGTCAATGACTCTGGCAGCAAAGTTCAACAAGGGCCAACCGACTTCCTGATCTGTTATGTGATGATAGACTTCTTCATCTACTGGGTGACAGAGCAGCGGGTATTTGTTATCTCTTTTCATATTCTAGGTGGTCCTCATAATCAATTTTAGTGGCCTGTTGGCAATTGATCATCCAGGTAATTCTTGGCCATGATGGCATATTCCAACGGGTTTGCTAAGGCCGGATCTTGCTCCGCCTCAACTACCAGCCATCCCTCGTAGCCCGCTTCTTTCAGTATTCGGAAAATTGCCGGGAAATCTACCGATCCTTCCGGATCCCCGGGAACGGTAAAAACCCCGGCGATTACGGAGTCCAGGAAACTGAACCTGTCTTTTTTGGCCCGGGACCTAATAGGCAGTCGAACATCCTTCAAATGAACATGCGCTACCCGTTCCTGATATTTATTCAGTGCAGCTACCGGATCTTCTCCAGCGAAAGCAAAATGACCGCAATCATAATTCAAAAATACGTAATTGGGATCGGTGTTTTCCAGAAGCCGGTCAACTTCGACCATTGACTGGATTCCGGTCCCCAGATGATGGTGATAGGCTAGCTTTACACCTCGATCCAAGGCAATCTTTCCCAATTCATTAATTCCATTAACGACCTTTTCCCATTCGTCTTTGGTAAAAACCACTTTCTCATCGAGAACAGGCACGGCCTGTCCGTGGATGCTATTTCCGAACTCAGCCCCCCCAATAAGTGTAGTCCCCATTGCCTCCAGAAAATTGAGACGTTCCTCGAATAATTGGCGGACCTCGCTCAAAGGTTTTGTGGTTAGCTCATAGGTAAACCAATAGTTGCAGACCTGCAACCTTCTAAGCTCAAGCGCCTTTCTTAATTGACTTGTATTCTCAGGAAATTTATGGCCGACCTCACACCCCTGGAATCCAGCCAGGGCCATTTCACTAACGCACTGTTCGAACGTAATTTCACCACCAAGCTCGGGGAGATCATCGTTAGTCCATCCAATAGGGGCGATGCCCAATTTTACTTTCAGTGCCATACCAGCTAAGTTATGAATGTGCCAGGTACGGTGCCAGAGATTTTTTTCTTGTTCTCCTTGAGTCTGTTCAGTACATCAAAGACAGCGAAACCCGTAATAACCTAGACTCTTTTGGGATTTAAGCCAAAAGATCATGGACTACATTCCCATGCACATCGGTAAGCCGATAGCGTCTGCCCTGGTGCTTAAAGGTCAGTCTTTCGTGATCTATGCCAAGAATGTGCAGCAACGTCGCCTGGAAGTCGTACACGTGGACCGGATCGGAGACTATATTATACCCGAAGTCATCGGTTTGTCCAAACGTGAATCCGGGCTTTACTCCACCTCCCGCCATCCAGAGGGTAAAGCAACGTGGATGGTGATCTCGACCATAATCATCTTTTGTGAGTTTTCCTTGGGAATAGGCGGTTCTGCCAAACTCTCCGCCCCAGATAACCAGGGTATCATCTAACAGACCTCTTTGTTTCAGATCCAACACCAGGGCGGCCGATGCCTTATCAGTTTCTTTGGCTTGTGTCTTGATGTCCCTGGGCAGTTTCAAGTGTTGGTCCCAACCCTGATGATATAATTGTATGAATTTGACCCCCCTTTCAGCCAAGCGCCGTGCCTGCAAGCAGTTGGCCGCATAAGTACCGGGGTCCCTGGAATCCGAACCATACAGATCATATACCCAATCGGGCTCGTCTGATAAATCCAGGGCCTCCGGCACCGAGGTTTGCATTCGATACGCCATCTCATACTGGGCAATGCGGCTGTTCAGTTCCGGATCCCCGAGAGATTCATAGGCCGACTCGTGCAATTGTTTGAGATAGTCGAGCATTTTGCGGCGATCCCGGCCATCAAGCCCCTCCGGATTATTCAAATAAAGAACCGGTTCCTTGCCGGATCTAAACTGGACTCCCTGGTATCTTGAAGGTAGAAAGCCAGTGCCCCAGAGTCGAGCATATAATGGCTGTCCTCCTTTGTTTTTGGTTACCAGGACTATAAAAGATGGAAGGTTTTGGTTGTCTGTACCCAAGCCATAATGCAACCAGGCACCAATGCTCGGCCGGCCGGCAATTTGAGAGCCAGTCTGAATGAAAGTAATCGCCGGATCGTGATTTATAGCTTCCGTGAACATCGATCTTACAAAACAAAGCTCATCAACTATCTTGGCTGTTTCAGGCATTAGTTCGCTGACCCAGGCCCCCGATTGGCCGCGCTTTTCAAAGGGAAATTGAGAACCCGCCAATGGAAACGTGGATTGCCCGGCACTCATCCCGGTAAGCCGCTGGCCTTTCCGGACCGAGTCCGGTAACTCTTCCCCGTTCATTTTATTAAGAAGAGGTTTGTAATCAAAAAGGTCCAGCTGAGAGGGTGCCCCGCTTTGATGGAGGAAGATAACTCGTTTGGCCCGCGGCGAAAAGTGGGGAGTTCCCAGAATGCCTGATGTAGGATCATCAAAGTTTGAAGGCGTGTTACCGTAGATCCGGCTTGGATTAAGTAGCGTTCCTAAGGCCATGGCGCCCAATCTCATGCTAGTCTTGGCCAGGAAATCTCTTCTATTGTAGTGATGATCATAATTGTTACAGCAATTCATAACCCATCATCTTTTCATAATAGTTGCATCAAAATTCATAATGGTAGATGCCACTGCCGTGTAGGCAGATAGCTCAGTCCTGTCCAACTTGCCATCCACTGGATATTCTCCCACACCAAGTAAACCCACTGCTTTTTCCGGGCTCCGATCGTAGGAATCCCTGGCCTCGGAATACTGACTTGAAAGGATCTCCAGTTCCTCCTGATTAGGACTACGACCGGTTAGAAGGCGGAATCCAAATGAGATTCTGTCTTCAGCCGAATCTCCACCCTCATGCATCAGGCGCTCCGCCAAAAGCCGGGACGCCTCCAGAAACTGGGGATCATTCAGCAACACCAAAGCCTGAAGTGGGGTAGCTGTCTTTTCCCTCCTCACCACGCAATAGGAACGGTTCGGAGCATCAAAAATATTCATAGACGGTGGAGGGTTGGTACGCCTCCATAAAGTGTAAAGACTCCTGCGATACAGGTTTTCACCATGATCCTGTTCGTATCCGGCGCTGAATTTGTTTAGCTGCCATAAGCCCTCCGGTTGGTAAGGTTTAACCGATGGACCGCCAAATTTTCTTACAAGTAGCCCGCTGGAGGCTAAAACCAGATCCCTTAGGACTTCAGCAGAAAGCCTGGCCTTCGGTCCCCGGGCAATTAGACGGTTATCCGGATCCTGGCTCAACAAAGTCGGTCCTGCCCTCGAGGACTGACGATACGTTGCCGATAGTACTATGGTCTTTTGCATGTGTTTGATGTCCCAGCCTGATTCAATGAACTCCGTGGCCAGCCAATCGAGCAACATCGGATGACTGGGACGCTCACCCTGGCTGCCAAAGTCCTCTGTAGTCCGAACAATGCCCCTTCCGAAATAATGCTGCCAGAATCTGTTAACCGTAACTCGAGCGGGTAACGGATTTCGAGGATTAAAAAGCCACTCTACTAATCCCAATCGATTGGTCCTGAGGTCCTTATGAAACGGCATGACCCTTGAAGGTGTGCCCGGATTTACGGCCTCCAGCGGCTGGTCGTAAGCTCCTCTTTTCAGTACATAGGCCTGGCGAGGCTCGGTCATTTCATCCATGACCATCACTTCCATTACCCCTTCGGCAAGCATCGTTTGTTGTTTTCTAAGGTCATTTAATTCCTGCAGTGTATTGGCAAATCTCCTATCGTGGTTTCTCAGGTAATAATCAACGAGTTTGTTTCTCTCACTGTCCGTGAGTTGTGGGGGCTTCATTCGAATCAGGCGGTTCAGCCCATCCATGCCGGCAATTCTATTGACTTCAAGCGCAGTCACTTCAAGGTCATAAACTATAACTTCGTCAACCAGTCCGTTAGTAAAACCTTTACCTCGCCATCTTGCACCCACCTTCAGCTGTGTCATGACCGGAGGATCATCGGATGGATCCGAAGGATGGAAAATGATATCCTTGTATAGATTATCGCGCCTTACCTTCATTTCTAACTCCTCTCCATTCAAGTACAAACGCGTTCCAGCGGCTTTGGAGGAGCCGTCATAAGTCAACATTAGGTGAACCCATTCCCCGTGCATTGCCGGATCCTGGGCTAGCAGATGAACGGAATTATAAGGAAAGTTATGGGCTATTCTCACATCCAAGAAGCCGTTTTCGATTGAAACCTGGTAACCTTTGAATGTGTATAGGACCTCGCCCTTGTTGCTGTGAAAGATTACTCCTCTTTCCAGATCCTTGGGGATATAAACCCACAAGCCTATTGAAAAGGGCTCCGCCCGGCTGAAACGGCCTACTCCGGGAAAGGACAAGGCTACATCTCCGGGAAGCTGTAACCCCTGACCGATCCTTCCCTTCACGGGTTGAGGTGGATCCTCGGCAAGGACCTCATTAATGGGATTAATGAGTTTCCCGCTTTTACCTCCTGGTACATAATTGGTCAAGTGATCATTACTAACGTGCTCGAGTGGATAGTATCCAATCAATCCATTGGCATTCGCATTCTGATCTTCGTGGGAGACATTCGCAAGCCTTCCAATCAGCTCATCCGGACTATCCTGGAAGTCTTCTCGCTGCCTTTGTATTAGATTCTTGAGGTCCTTTTCCTTTTCGTTGATCAGGTCCTCCAAGAAAGCGATTTTTTTCTCAACGTCTTCATCCGGAAGCAATAAGGTTGGCCCGGGCATATCAGGCTTGAAAAAGGTATTTTGTCCCGATTCATCTACGTTGTTAAAAAAAGAAAACAGCTGATAGAATTCCTTTTGGCTAATAGGATCGTATTTATGATCATGACAGCGGGAGCATTGCATTGTGAGGCCAAGAAAGGCGGTTGAAAATGTCTGGGTTCGATCTGCAACGTATTCAACCCTAAACTCTTCTTCAACAATTCCACCCTCGTTATTTTGGGCATGGTTCCTGTTGAAACCGGTGGCCAGGATCTGCTCTCGTGTTGCATTGGGCATCAAATCGCCGGCCAACTGCCAGGTGACAAAATCGTCAAACGGCAGGTTTTCATTAAAGGCATCTATGACCCATTCACGCCAGGGCCAATGAGGCCGGTAAAAGTCTACCTGATATCCATGGGTGTCGGCGTAACGTGCCAGATCCAGCCAGTCCACAGCCATGCTTTCTCCGTAATGCGGCGAAGCCAATAAGCGATCAACTGCCTTTTCATAAGCATCCGGTGAATCATTTGCCAGGAAACTTTCAATCTCTTCAACTGATGGCGGTAGTCCGGTAAGGTCCAGGCTAACCCGGCGAAGCAGAATCTCTTTTTCCGCCTCGTGGCTCGGCTTTAGTCTTTCCTTTTCAAGACGATCAAGCACGAAATAATCAATCTCGTTTATAGGCCAATCTGATTGTCGGAATTGAGGTAGTTCCGGCTTTTCGGGAGGAATAAATGCCCAATGGGGTTTCCACTCAGCCCCCTGTTCGATCCATTTTACCAGAATAGCGATCTCTTCATCATTGAGCGATAGCTTGGACTCAGGCTTAGGCATTCGGTATTCCGGATCAGTGCTGGTAATGCGGTGGAACATCGCACTTTTGGTGAGTTTGCCCGGGCTAACCGGGGCTCTGTTTATTTCAGCCCGGATGCTGAATAGGCCTTCTTTAGTGTCAAGTCTTAACTCCGCTTTACGAGCATTCTTATCAGGGCCATGACAGCTATAACACCTATCAGAAAGAATTGGTTGAACGTGGAGATTGTAATCGATTTTCTCGGGTAACCCACTTAGAATCGCTGCGTCGGGGGAATATCTGGGTTCGCAGCTGGCAACGAGCAGGGCGGCGGCTCCCAGGATGCTCCAGAAAACGCTTTTGGATGTGTTAGGCTTCACTGTCTAGTGATCTGACTGATAAATATACGACGTTCCATGAGTAATGAGTGAACCTATTTGGTCATGGAGGGACATTGATCATATAGGAACTCAGATATATCGGTCGGGCGGCTCTGGCGGTCCGACCGGGTTGCCTCCATTTTGATCGACATGTTTACATTTTACAGTAAACTCTAAATATGCCTTATTGAACACATAATCCGGATTCCTCCAGAAAAACGAACGAAATGAATCCCAATCATGCAATGCATGCTTTGAGATTTCTGGAGACCTGCGCTTGCGACGGTATACAGCACCACAGCACTTCAATCCAGCTTGTTTCGTAATTGCATTCAGTGTTCCAGATAGTACTTCGATTTGCATTCGATTCCTGACCACATACTACTTATTTCATCTTTTGCAGCATGTCTGTAAAGTCGGTGACTTCCTTTTTTCCTACCATCATCCTTTCCTGCTCCTAGTCATTTTCGGCCACCTTAGCCCGGAACAGGGCTCACCTCGGACGTCGACTAAAACAGGTCCCTTCTTAGTCCCGCTGAGTTGTCTGCCTGTAGGGAATTTAATCGAGCGCTCAAAATTTTCCGTGTCTCAGCTCCACATTTCAATCTTTGTCCAAATCGAATGCATATTCAATGGCCCGCTCAAAGCCCATTTGCCTGCCTTCCAGGTCGAGGCTTTGCGATCTTTCAGCTCCCAGGATTTCAATTGATTTGCCCACCGTCTGGTTTATCCGGGTCGTTACCGAGTCCACAGCGGGTATGACCGCTCCTAATTCATCAAGTTTCGCTTTACATGCACCAAACAAGCGCAATCCCTTTTCATGCCTGCCCTGTCCGGCTATTGACCATGCCATGCTTTGTATTAAAACCCCAACTATCAGACCACTACCTGAATCCAGAGCCGTTTTGGCGGCTTCCATATAGCGTTTTTCCGCGAGTCTGTAATCTCGTTTTAGAAATGCAATATCAGCATACATATGAAGCGTGTCAGTTATGAAATAGTTATTTCCCAATTTTATCGCTTCTTCAACATTAGCCTTAATGTCAGCTTCCACAAGCTTTGGGTTTTGCTGAGTGATCGCCATCCATGTGATTTGATTTTTGTATTTGATCTCCATCCAAGGATCCTGTTGGTCCCGAGCTATCTGCAGACCTTCCTCCAGGATCTTATTGGCATCATCCCAGTTCTTATAAAGACTTTTCATTGATGCATACACCCAATAAACATCCACTTTCGCCTGTTCATCTCCCAGTTCTTGAATTATTTCGATTCCCTCTTTCATTTTTTGATATCCCGAATCCGGATTTATTAATATTTCCAGATATGCCAATCCACCAAGGGCACGAGCCCGATCCACATTCCTGTCAGTATAAGCATCCAGGGCAGTAGTTAAGATCTTGTGGCCAACACTAAGGTTAGCGTGGGTAAAAAAGAATTCACCCAAAAGGCTGGCTAATCTCAGCCTTTTGGCAGGTTGATTTTGAAAAATGTTGAGTGCCCCCTGAAGATTAGGAAGTTCGAGACTGAGCCAACCAGACCATTTCAGGCTATTACTCATTCTTTCTTTATAAGCAAGTCCCGCATTATCCAGGTAATAGTTACAGTACCGGTCCTGAAGCGGACTCAGCTCACCATTTTGGGTAACTTTTTCCAACCCATATTGCTTCATAAGTTCCAACAGTATGTAACGGACTGTCCCCTCTCTTTCAACAGTAATAACCAGGGATTTATCCACTAAACGGGTTAAAAGGTCCAGAACCTGGAATTCAGTCAGGGGATCGTAATCACAAACCTTTTCAGCACCTTCCAAATCGAAATTTCCGGCAAAAACCGATAAGCGGTAAAACAATGCCCTTTCATCTTCAGCCAATAAGTCGTTGCTCCAATCAATGGTTGCCCTCAACGTTCGCTGATGGGGAGGGGCGTTACGAGTCCCAGCTGAGAGTAGCCTAAATTGATCGGACAACCGGCTTAAAATGGTTTCGGGGTCCATTAACTTTATCCTCGACGACGCCATTTCAATGGCCAAAGGTATCCCATCCAGTTTCCGACATATGGAGGAAACCGCTTGGCTGTTGTTTTCATCCAGTTCGAAGTCAGGTTTGTTCATCAATACCCGGTCTCGGAATAGTTGAACTGAATCGAAACCTATAATTTCATGTAATTTGGCCGGGGTTTCCGGAACGGGCAAAGTAGGAGTTCGGAATACCGCTTCTCCCAGAATGTTTAATGCCTCCCGGCTCGTAGCCAGAAATCGCGGTTCCTGGGTATGACTGATCAATAGACTCAGAATCCGTGCACATTCGTCGATGAGATGTTCGCAGTTGTCAACTACTACCAGCAGTTTCTTGTCGGATATTCTACCAGCTACAGTGTCCTCAATTTGCTTTTCCTTTTCGGGATTAACCTGCAAAGTTTCAGCGAGCGTACCGGCTACCAGCTCAGCGTTGGTTACAGGAGCAAGGCCGACAAACCAGACCCCGTCCGGAAACAGATCGATGGATTGCCATGCTACTTCCGTCGCCAGCCTGGTCTTACCGCATCCTCCTGCTCCCAGCAGAGTCACAAGTCGATGATTGGCAAGGAGTTCTTTCACTTGGTGCAACTCCTTTTCTCGTCCAAAGAAACGGGTTGCCGGATAGGCCAGATTATTCGGTAAGTCCTTTTCGATCATGCCTTTATTCAGCATTTCTTTGGTTCCTGGAACTGCCAGGCCTTCATTGGTTAAGGCAAAGATCTCCACCGGCTTTTCCACATTCTTCAGCTCATAAAGCCCCAGAGACTGAGTCTGAATTCCTTCATGGTTTTTGATATCCATCTGCACCCGGTCCGATACCAGCACCGATCCCACCACCGCCATGGATTCTATCCTGGAAGCAACATTGACGGCATCCCCGATCACTTCATCCTCCGCGACGATAATATCTCCGAGGTGAATACCGATTCTAACAGGCACGAGCGGTTCCTTTTGAAACATTACTTGCATCTCAGCGGCACAATTCACCGAATCAACCACGCTGTTGAAGATGCTAAGAGTGCCGTCTCCATAATATTGGAGAATCTGGCCCTTGTACTTGGTGGTGGTTGCGTTGAATATCTCCCGATGCCTTCCGCGCATTTGCAAGGCTCGGTTCTCATCCCGCTGCATAAAGGCAGTATAGCCCTGAATGTCAGTGAACATTATGGCGGCGAGTTGACGGATTTTTTCGGTCATCGGTGTCTGAAGAGAAAGGTAGGCATATTGAGGGATAGAGTAAAGGGAGGGTTATGTAGCTTGAGGCTGGCCTTTCTCCTGTCTCCCAAAGTTTGGTAATTCTAGCGGGAATTGTGATACCGGCGAAAACCAACTTTGTTCAGTGCGTGCCAACGCGAATAATCATGTAGCGTTTCAAAGGGAGGTTCTACCTTGAGCAGCACATCTGCTTTGGAAACCTGGCGTATTATTGGGAAGAACGAGGATCGACTGCCCAGATAAAGGAATCGTTTAACAATTGCTTGTAATGGGTCTCTAATTTCTTGCGAAGCCTCGCTTTTCTGGTTGGCTTTGAAGCTATTAGATTATTTCTTTCACCAATATCTGCTGCAACGTTATAAACCTCAAACTCTACAAATCTAGCCGCTTTTATCTCGGCAATGTTCTGGTCACAGAGGTTTTGATATTTCTTTTTGAGGTCCAATTTGGCCAATACCTTCCATTTACCATCCCGCATAGCTACCCGATGCTCATTTAGCGCATTATAATATACCCAAATGAGAGGTTTTTCTCGCTTGATCTTCCCGTTGGTTAAGGCAGGCAGGAAATTGGCACCATCGAGTTGTAGTGTAGTTGGTGGCTCCACTCCTGCCAGAGCACAGAAGGTTGGTAAAAAATCAAGAGCGGAAACAGGTTGAATAACCGTCTGCCTCCCGCTAAACCCTGTTGGCCAACGCATAATTGCAGCTACACGAAAGCCTGCATCCGTAGTCCACAATTTCATACCCCGTAACGGGTCTGCCGACCCATAGGAATGACCGGCACCAGGATAACGGTTAAGTGTTTCGGGACCATTATCTGCGGTAAAAACTACCAGGGTGTTTTCGTCTAATGAAAGTTCCTTTAAGCCGGCCATGAAACGCCCAACCGCTTTGTCCACATTTTCTACATTGGCAAAATAGGTAGCTTCCTTTTTGTTTTCAGCGATTTCAATATATCCTTCCACCAAATCGGCTGGTGAGGCAACCGGCTCATGGGGCTCGTGAAATGCCATGTACAGGAAGAATGGTTGATCAGCGTTTTGCCGGGTATGATCCTTCAACCAACGAATCCCTTCATCTACAACAATTTGACAACTATATCCGGCTATCTGTCCAACTGCTTTTCCATTGCGCACATAATTAGTTGGGGTTTCATGAGACGGGGCAGCATTGTTTTGAGTGGCCAACCAATGATCAAACCCCATGTCCCCAGGTTGAGGTTGATCATTCGAATTGAACATGGAGTTGCAATGCCACTTTCCTGCCATTGCAGTTGCATAACCGGCTTTTTTCAAGAGTTTGGGTATCGCGGTTTCCCCTTTGCGCATATGGACCTGCTCCCTTGCATCAGGCTTTACATTCTTGGCAGCAGGAATCCAGTCATAGACTACGGCCCGTCAACAGTCCAACTCTGGAGGGAGAACAGACAGGGGCGGTAGAATAAAAATCGGTAAGGCGCGCGCCTTCGATAGCCATCGCATCCAAATTCGGCGTTTTGATAAATGGATGACCATAAGAAGAAAGATCTCCGTAACCCAAATCATCACACAGAAAAAGGACGATATTTGGCTGAGCAGCTTGTGCTTTAAGGACAAAAGCGAGACACAATGAGGAAAGAACTGAAAGAGAGAGGGAAATTGTTTTGGTCATGAGTGAACTTGCTTTCAATCTAATCCAGGGCAATTCACAAATTAGCCCATACGCGTTTGTGGCGCAAGTAAATTCCACACCCAAAATTCAATTGGAGCCGGCTTCGGCGTCTTGGCAAGAAATAAACTTGCCCGTAGGAGGCACTCGGTTTAGGAACATATCGATAAGGAACTCGGCCAAAACCGGAGCCTGATTTGAAATGTCTGATTGTATGCAGGTTATTATGAGTAATATAGGTAGGAGCGATAAGTTAATTTTACCCCGGGGAGCCGAGGTTACACAGAGAAAAAGTGGGCTGGAGGTATCTCCATTTGAACCTGGTCAATTTATTTGAAAGTTGACTTTACCAGTTCGCTTGCATCGAACCGGTAAATCGATTGAAAGAAGGAGTTACTCTAAATCAATTTAATGAGGGCCACAATCACCCCTGCCTGCAGAATTAATAAGCCGGTCATTTTCCAGGCCATATTTCCTATTTCCTGATGGAGTTTTCCCAGTAGCTTGACTTCAAGATTCTTCAATTCTCCTTCAATTCTAAGCATATCCTCCCTGGTGGCCAGAGGTTCCAGCAGCATTTGTTCTCGTTTGTCCATGATCGTCAACAAAAGATCACTGGATTCTTTTCCTAATTGCTCTTCCAATTTACGAAAGTCTCGGATAAAGGATAACCTGTCCATTTTGACCTAACTTTCTAATTAATTGCAATTACGCTTAAAGTGTTACCTAAGCAACGTTGTAGTTTTTCGGAGGACCAGAACCCAATTCTCTGAGCTTCAAACCTCTCACCCTTCTCAAACTACTCAATCTTCCCATCTCTCATTCACTTGTTGATGGCAAGGCGCGTGGGCCGGGGAGACCGGGGCGTGCCAGGGCGCGGTTGGGGTTTCTTAGTTTTTTCTCCAAACATCGTGCGGTTATTGAGCTTCAACCCCTGTGGGGTTGTTTGGAAATTTACCGCCCCCCGCCATGCCTCCGTTGTCTGACGTAAAATCATAAGCTAGTCCCCAACCTGGCTGCCCCACCAGTTGTCTCCGGGATCAAAATCTTCTGACAGGAACTCCATCCGTTGCTTTTCCAATTGCGGCCACCGCTCGTTCACAATGCCTTCCAGGTATTTCAGTTCCAGGTCCGAACTATATTCCGGATCTTTAACTGGAAATCTCGCTCCGGCTTCTTTTAGGAAGGCGAACAGCTTATCGCTCAGCTCCTTGACTCTTTCCGGGTTTTCGGGGGCGAGGTCGGTGTCTTCCCCCAGGTCGTCTTTCAAATTGTACAACTCCTGTCGGCCATCTTCATAATAGTGAATCATCTTCCAATCACCCTCCCGAATTATCGAAGAGGGTTCACCCCCCTGGTTTCCGTAGTGCGGGTAATGCCAAAACAGTGGGCGTGCTCTTATACTGTCACCTTTCAAAAGAGGTACCAGGCTAACCCCGTCCAGATGCTCCCCGGGCTTTGGATCCGCTCCTACAAGCTCCAGGATGGTAGGGTAAAAATCTGTTCCGGTAACTGGAACAGAACTTTTTTGTCCACCCTTTAGCCATGGAACTCTCACGAAATACGGTTCCCGAATACCCCCTTCAAATTGATATCCTTTGCCTGCACGCAAAGGAAGGTTGGAAGTTGCGAAAGCGTCTCCTGCCGCCACGCCTCCGTTGTCGGAGGTAAAAATTATTATAGTGTTGTCCTTCAATGCCAGATCTTCCAGTGCGGTTAATACTATTCCTATCGCATCATCCATGGTTTCTACCAACCCGGCATATACAGGATTATCCTGGACCTGCCGGATAGGCAAAAAATGCCCCATCTTAAACCCCGTTTGAGCGATCCCAAGATTTTCGGCTTTTTGGCAGTATTTGCTCCATTTTTCCCGGGTGGTTTGAATGGGTGCGTGCACAGCGTAAAACGAGAGGAAGGCAAAAAATGAGGTGTCTTTATTTTCTTTCAAGAACTCAACGGTTTCTTTAGCCAACCTCATGGATAAATTTTCGCCATCTTCCTGATTTTCCAGGTTTGGATTGGTCCATGGAGAGAAAAATCCGCCTATCGGGCTTCCCTTATCCCAGCCCCCCTTGTTGATATCGAAACCATGATCGGTAGGCCAGGAACCTTCGCTACCCAGGTGCCATTTCCCCGCAAAGAACGTCTTATAACCGGCCAGTTTCATGGCTTCAGGCAAGGTGGTGGCTTGGTGAGGTAAATTGGATACGTAATCCGGGGGCAACAGTTGATTAAAGCGTTTTGCTTTTCTCCATTCCTGGCCGGTGCGAGCCCCAATCCAATCGGTAATCCCATGCCTTGCTGGAAATGTGCCGGTCATGATGCTGGCTCTTGACGGGCTGCATACCTGGCAGGCCGCATAACCCTGAGTGAAAATCATTCCTTGGTTGGCGATCTTGTCGACGTTGGGGGTTTCGTAAAATTTGCTACCCATGCAGCTCAAATCGTTGTAACCCAAATCATCCGCAAGGATAAACAGCACATTGGGTTTCGAATCTTCTGTTTCATCTTGAACCTGGTTGTTACAGGAAATTAGAAAAATGAGGAATGGCCCCAAGTAAGAGACCGTTACTGCGGTCCTGTCAAAATGGACGCTCGGAAACCTGCGGATTATCATAGACCAAATCTCTTTTTTTATTTTAAGAGCCAACAAACCAAGCGTCTCCACCGGTCAATCAGTACCTGGTTTTAGATGGCATTTTACAATTTGAGAATCCCCAGCGTTTACGATCTCTCTCAATTTTTGTCTTCCAAATCAATTCTGGCGTAAACAATCTTTTCGTACGGAGTGTCCTCCCCAGATTCAAATAGGCAGCCAATGCGCCCATCGTTCATCACCAACAAATCCGAATACGCCGCTGGACCGGCATGAAGGACCACCGAATCCGTCCAACTAAGTCCATCATCAAAGCTGACCCTGACAGACATATTTGCCCGGCTTTCTTGGCTGGCCGGGTTGCTGAATAGTAGGGCCGAAAAATTTTGATAATTGTAAGATTGTAAACTTGCCTGGCATATAGGTTCCGGCAGACCAGTATGTTGTTGTTGTGTCCAGGTCAAGCCACCATCTTCGCTGATGGCAGTTTGCCGGTATTTTTGTCGGCGATCGTAATTGCGCATGTTGAGCATGAGACGGCCATCGGACAATTCAACCACTTCGCATTCATTCACTTGGTCGATTGGGGTTGTTCCACCCAACTGCCAGGTTTCGCCATGGTCATCCGAAAGTATGATGTGTGAAAAGTACTTTTTGCTTGTGGCTTCAATATGATCGCAGCCGGCCATCAACCTTCCGGCTTTTGGTCCCTGCTGAAGTTGAATTCCGGATCCGGGCCCGGTGGCATACCAGCTCCATTCTCCCAGCTTGGTTTGATCGGTTATTTCACGGGGCCTACTCCAGTCAATGCCCCCGTTAGAGGACTGAAGAACAAAAACGTGGCGAGTATCTTCACTGGTCTGGTCAATGATATGACTCTCATGGTCGGTTCCCAGGTTCCAGGTGGATAGCAAGTGGATGTCTCCCGTTTCCAGGTCGACTATTGGAGCCGGATTGCCGCAGGTATTAGAACTGTCATCCCAGATCAGCTGAATCACCCCCCAGGTCGTACCCCCATCGTCAGATCGTTTCATAACCAAATCAATATTTCCGGTATCTGAACAGCCGTCTTTTCGACCCTCAGAAAACGCCAGAAGGTGTCCGTTTGGGGCCTGAACGATAGCGGGAATGCGGAAGCAGGCGTAACCATCTTTACCACTCACAAAAACAGGTTCGGGAGGTTGCTGATAGACTAGATATTTTCGGTTTTCATCGGAGCAAGCATAAATAGTGGCCAAAGCCAGGCAAAAGAATATATTTACTGAACGTTTTGAATTGGTCATGACCTTCACAAGTTACACATAGAACTTTGCAGTTTGCCGGTAGTGGATTCCGAAGTCCTGAAAAATTATCCTTTGAGTTTTGGTCTCACAGACTGCCTTTAGATTCAGATCCGAATAAAGATTGTGCATAAAGGCCGTTTGGCACGATTTCAATTTAAATTCGTTAATTCAGATGAATATTCCGTCTGGGCACCAACCTATTGAAGCTACAAAGTAATTACAAATGCAAAAGACAGAAGGGCTGATTGCAGCGCCGTATAGCCCTTTGGATCAAAAAGGTCGTTTCAACGTTGACCTCATACCTGCCTATGGAGATTACCTTAAGAGGTCCGGAGTCTGCGGGGTATTCGTGAATGGCACAACTGGTGAAGGCGGGACTCTAAGTACCGAGGAACGAATGATAGCCGCTGCCGCTTGGGTTCAACGGAAGGAGGCCGGTTTCAAAGTGATCATTCACGTGGGTTATACGAGCAGGTCAATCTCCCAGGAACTAACCGGACACGCCGGAAAGATCGGTGCGGATGGGGTGGGGATGGTCCCGCCCAATTCCTGTGCGACTGAAAGCATTTCGGACCTCATTTCCTATAATTCCGAGGTCGCATCAGCTTCGCCTGAGCTTCCTTATTATTATTACCATTTCCCTTCTGTCAGCGGGGTAAATCCGCTTATGATCGATTTCCTTGAGGAGGCTGAAGGCCGTATCCCTAACCTGGCCGGCATTAAATTCACCCACGACGACCTTATGGACATGAAGTTATGTCTTGAATACGCGGACCAGCGCTACGATATTTTGCACGGACGCGACGAGATACTGATCGCCGGTCTGTCACTCGGGGTCAAGGGGGCGATTGGCAGTACTTAACAATTATATGGCCCCTCTTTTCGTGCAGATTATGGAGGCATTCCGTGATTTGGATCTTAAGAGAGCCCGCCAGCTCCAACTGGAAGCAATCAGAATCATAAGGGTGCTAATCAAGTACGGGGGTTCCGTAAAAGCGGGAAAATACTTTATGCGAATGGTGGGATTGGACCTTGGTGGGCCCCGATTAGCTGTCAACCGTCTTAGCGGCGTAGAACAGGACCGTATGAAGGCGGAATTAGAAGCCCTGGGGTTCTTTCAATATGGCGTCGTTTCTCCCAAATGATCTTATCCGGGATTCCAACACTATTACTGGATTTGCTGCAATGGTTACAAAGACACAAAAAACTCGGGAATCAACTTCTCGGCTATCGGCCGCAAACGTTTAGCCTGGTATTCCGGCACTGATTTGTAGGGCCACCGCAATTTCAGGCCAATGTTTGACCAGCCGCCGATTTGAGCCAGCATCTTGTCCACTGCCTGATTTGAGAACTTCTGCTGGGTAATAAATGGCACAATATGTTGATCCAGAAATCGGTTTATCCTGACTTCCAGTTCCAGGGCGCCGTCCAAATCCTCATGAATCTGATCGCTCCACAATTGTGCAGCCTTCGGATTCAGACATGCCATATTCGAGTACGAGCCCTGACAAACTCCCTTTTTGTAACCGGTAGCAATCCGATGACCAGGCAGGAAAACCGATATCCTTTGAGCCAGAGGTTTCATCTCGTCATACCATTGATCGTCCCCATCTGCCACCTTTACGCCGACCATGCCCCGAACTTTTTCCTGTAGATGAAGTAATTCTCCAGGACTGAACACTCGCTTGGCGTGAGGTGGGTTATACAAGACCAATCCTATGTCGCTTGCAGTCTCAGCCATTACATTCATATAATCAATCGCTTCAGCATCCGTGGGCCGGAACCAATCCGGGAGGATCACCTGTACCGCGCTTGGCTTCAGATCGACGGTCTGCTTCAAGCGTTCCAATGAAATGACCGGGCTCATGTGACTCACGCCGATCTGGAAAGGTATTTCGGCCTGGTTGCATTTGTCGGCCAACATCCTTGCGATTGTGTCGTATTCGGCTTCGGTGATATTGTAAAACTCACCAGCAGTACCGTTACAATACATTCCGTCAGGCTTGACTGATACCAGCACATCTATTTCATCATTTAGGCAATTAAAGTCAATGGATTCATCGGCGTTAATGGGCAGCAAAACAGTTACCCAGTTACCTTTTATCTGATCGCTTTTCAGAGGTTGCATATCTACTTCCGTTGTGATACATTTGGGAATTACGGGTCAGACGAGCCGTCAAGCCCGATTCGATCATCAAAATTGTAAAACTTCAATTAATAAAGTCCGTTTTCCTATTTTCGTTTTGCATTGAAATCTCCATTTCGGGATGACTGCAAGAATTCTCATAATCCTGATCGCGTTGGTTTGCAGCTTGCCGTTCCAACCTGTGATCGGTCAGCACGGCTCGAAAGCAACCTACCTTCAATGGGAAGTCTTAGCCTCCACTCCTGCGATGGGCAGCCAAGAAGAGGCGCTTGGTGTCGCCGGTCCTATAGCCGGGGTTCACAACAATGTTATGATCGTAGCCGGGGGAGCCAATTTCAGAAAACCCCACTGGGACAATGAAAAGGAATGGCACGACGATATCTGGGTTTTGACGCAAAATCAAGCGGGAGAGAAACAATGGAGCAGAGGTGGAAAGTTGGATCATCCGCTGGCGTACAGCGCCGTGGTCTCTACCCACCTGGGAGTGATTGCTATGGGTGGAAGCGACCGCAAGCAAACCTTCAACGAGGTGCTCTTGCTTAAGTGGGATGCCCAGACGGGAGAAGTTTTGCAAGAATACTTGCCATCGCTTCCGCAACCATGTTCCTACGCTAGTGCAGCTATGATAGGTGATGTCATTTACCTTGCCGGGGGATCTGAAAGGCTTGAACTCGCTACGGCCATGACCAATTTCTGGCGGCTCGATCTGGCCAGCTACGGTCAAGGGAATTTCGCTTGGGAAATACTTCCCGCCTGGCCGGGTCCCGAGCGAGCCTTTAACCTTACCGTTGCCCAGCACAACGGATACTCGGACTGCATTTATGTAATGAGCGGCCGGAGAGAAAGCGGCAACCGCGGGGAATGGGACGTGATGATTGATGTCTATGAATTCAGCCCGGAGCGATACTCAGCAGGCAAGGAACCTCCCTGGCGCCAACGAAAGGACATCCCGTATGCCCGAATGGCAGGTACGGGAATGGGTGTAGGACAAAGTCACATCTTCGTGCTTGCAGGCGCTGATGGCACATTATATAGCAAAGCCGATGATCTGAAAGAGCGTCATCCAGGCTTTGCCACAGCAATCCTCGGTTACCATAGTATCACGGACACCTGGTTTGAGGCCGGAAGTATGGCCTCCAACCAAGTCACAACCCATGCCTTTCGTTGGAATGATCAAATCGTCATAGCCAGTGGGGAGGTAAAACCCAGAGCCAGGACTCCCGAGATCTGGAAAATTTCTCCTGTCAGAACAGCGGTCATATTCGGTTGGGCCAACATAAGTGCTATCATCGTTTACCTGCTTTTCCTGATAGGAATCGGGGTGTTCTTTTCCTTCCGCACTCAAAGCACCGAGGACTTCTTCCGTGGCGGGCAGAGGGTACCGTGGTGGGCGGCCGGTTGCAGCATATTTGCAACCATGCTCAGTTCGCTTACCTTCATGGCCATCCCGGCCAAAACCTATGCTACCGATTGGCTGTATTTTTTTATCAACATGGCCATCATAGCCTTGGCGCCTTTCATTATCTACTTAATCCTGCCATTCTTCCGTCGTATCGACGCCACCAGTGCTTACCAATACCTGGAATTGCGATTCAACCTGGCAGCAAGACTATTCGCCAGTGCCTCCTACATCCTGTTTCAAGTCGGTCGGATGGCTATTGTAATGTACCTGCCTTCACTTGCCCTCGCGGCCGTGACCCCCATATCAATTGAAATGAGCATTTTGGTAATGGGCGTTTTGAGCATCATATATTGCACCTTGGGGGGCGTGGAGGCAGTGATCTGGACCGATACCCTGCAAACCTTCGTACTGCTTGGGGGGGCACTGCTTAGCCTAATACTCATCCTGTTCAGCCCCGAAATTGGAACCAGTGAATTTTTCACTACAGCACTGAAAGACGAAAAATTTCGTATGGTAAATTGGAGTTGGAGCTACACTGGCACGGCCCTGTGGGTGGTCATTTTGGGCGGACTGGGTCAGAGCCTTATACCCTACTCATCCGACCAGGGCGTCGTTCAGAGGTATATGTCGGTTGCCACCAAAAAGGACGCAGCAAACTCCATTTGGACCAACGCAGGACTAGCCTTTTTTGCTACTTTCCTGTTTTTCGGTTTGGGCACCGCCCTTTACGTATTCTACAAAAACAATCCAACCTCGCTTGATCCGACTTACCAGACTGATGCTGTCTTTCCCTTGTTCATAGCGAGGCAGTTGCCTGCTGGGGTCGCGGGAATCGTGATTGCAGGTATCTTCGCAGCTGCCCAGTCGACAATATCCACCAGTATGAATAGTATTTCCACGGCCTTTACCACTGATTTCATTCGCCGCTTTGATCGGATCGGATCTGAAAAAGGATACCTTAATCTTGCCCGGATCCTAACTGTTCTTTTTGGCATGTTAGGCACCGGGTTCGCACTTCTCCTCGCCTATGCGGACATTAAATCTCTTTGGGATTCCTTCATCGGCATCCTCGGCCTATTGGGCGGGGCCATGTGCGGTCTATTTATGCTGGGGATTCTTACTGCCAGAGCCAACGGCAAAGGCGCTGTCACTGGTGCAATAACCGGGGCCCTTTGCCTGTGGCTGGTGCAACAATATACTGAAGTTAGTTTCCTCCTTTACGCCTCTATTGGCATTCTGGCTACTTTTGTGATCGGCTGGATGGCAAGCATGGTTTTTGAAAAGGACTCCAAAACAATCGATGGGCTGACGATTCATGGGTAATGCCTGCATCACAGAATAATATCTGACGTGTCACTCGCCAGCGGGGTCCAAAGCGTCGCTCTTCCAAGTATTAACAGGCAATCTAGTCCGGATTCCTATTCGCAACAGAACACTAGTGCCGTCACCAAGTAGATGTCCCCCGCTGGCGGGGGTAGGGGGTGGTTTGAATAAACTTCAAATCCACAGCACCACCCTGAAGTAGATAAGATATAACTTCAGGGCCGAGCGACCAACACGACCTTCATGCATTTTCATAAAACCTCTTGACCTACTTCCGCGAGCGCTAAAGCTACGCGTGAAGGCGCTTGGGGTTTAGGGGGTGGTGAGCATTAAACATCCACGCCCCCCCTGCTCCAGCCCCGGAAAAATCCGCAATCTGCAATCATCGCCCCCCCCCCGATCCTCAAATAGTACCATTTGCCATGGAAAAGGTACTATAAGGGTCATTTTTTCACCCTTCTCTGCACATTTGTTATCCTTTCATTTGAAAGTCTTTGAAAATCTTCAGACCTTACTAATGAGATACTTCGGCTTTTCTTCGGCTTTTCTTCGGCTTTTCTTCGGCTTTTCTTTTTCCGGGGTATCTGCTAGGCTATTCAGTTTTTTTCTTTAGGCCACTATTTTTTTCTTTTGGGCAACCGATTTAATGGTTTCAAAGGATTCACCAACTGGCTTTTTGCTTTCGCAACAGCGTTTGCGAGGATATCCTTCTGTCTAATTTATTCTGTAAAATTTACTTAAACACCTAAAACTATCAATTATGGAAAATTCATTACCTCATCTTTTGAAAGTGCCATGGAGGCAAAAACAAAAGACCGTCCAATGGATCTTGGCGGCCTTGTTCCTCCTTACGCCGATTTGGGCCCAGGCCCAGGTTAGCGGCAAGATCCTTGATGAGAACTCTGCCCCTATCGCAGGGGTGACTGTTGTTATTAAAGGGACCGCCACAGGTACCATTACAGACATAGACGGTAATTACACTATTGAGGCCGGTGCCGACCAGGTACTTGTATATACTTACGTGGGCTATACATCTCAGGAAATATCCGTAGGCGCTCAATCGATAATCGACACCCAGCTTGTGCTGGACGTTACCCAACTGGAGGAACTGGTGGTGACCGGTTACTCCGTAGAAAGGAAAAAAGACCTCCTGGGGGCGGTTGCAGTGGCTGACATGGCTGCCGTACAGAATGTAACATTTCCCAATGTACTGGCACGATTGCAGGGTAGAATGCCCGGCGTAACCACAACTTTGAATCCTACACCAGGCCAGGGTGCTGAACTACTAATCAGAGGGAGAAGTACTCTCGGAGGTAACGAGCCCTTATACATTGTGGATGGAGTACCGATTCAGCAGTTTAAGGATGTATTGGGCGAAGGTGAAGAACGACGAATGGACCTGCAATGGCTGAATCCCAATGACGTGGAATCAATTCAGGTATTGAAGGACGCCTCATCTGCTTCTATATATGGGGCAAGGGCCAACAACGGAGTAGTAATTATCACTACCAAACAAGCGTCAAAAGGAAAAACTGAGATTTCGGTTCAAGCAACGTTTGGAGTGGATCATTGGACCGACTTTCATGACAATTCAACTTCAGAACAGAGAGCAACAATATTGTGGCAAAAAGCGGTAAATGATGGATTAGATCCTGAATCCATTGGTGCTCCTTATAGCTTTCAATGGCACTTTGATCCCAGTCTGGGCCCGGGAATCCAGGGTAATGGTGCACCGGTTCTTGACCAGATCATCTATCCGGATTGGCTGGATCAGGCCCAAAATCTAAGGTGGTCTGGCCACCCGCAGAGCAAATGGACCGGAACCGAATTTGGCGGGGCCAGCGTGGAGGAAGGGACTGATTGGTGGCAAGTGAATTCGCGAGCAGGAATTATACATGATTATAACGTGAGTTTCTCTCAAGGAGGTGATAAAGGGGGAGTACGATTTGGGGTGGGCTACTTTGACCACAAGGGAGTGGCCAAAGACTCATTTTTCAAGCGATTTTCGATGCGTCTTAACTCAAATTACAAGTTTGCCAACGACAAGGTAACAATTGGTCAGAATATTGCGGTTGTAAAATCACAAACCCATTGGGACCAAAGTACGGGTTTTGGGCGTTTAAATCCCGAACTTCAAGTTTTTACTGAGGATGACCAGTTCGCCGGTTCTCCCGGGGGTACGTTTTCTTTGGGGTTCAACCCTGTGGGGACACTTAATGACAACATAGACGATCGCCTTCATGACGTTAAAATCGTGGGTAATGTATTTTTGGATTGGCAGATAATTGAAGGACTAAGCTTTAGAACAAACCTGGGTATTGACTACGATAACAACTTGCTCCGGGATATCGAACGAACTTATCAATATGGAGGGACAGCTAATACTATTGCTAAACTCCTTCTTCAGCAAGCGCATCGGACCAACTGGGTTTGGAACAACACTTTGACGTATACTAAAACCGTCAAAGATCACACCTTTACAGTACTAGGCGGTACTGAGGCTATCGAGACTTTCGTTACAAATTTCTCGGGATTCGGGCAGGAGTTTGCTCTTGAGACAAACGATTACTTTCAGCTGGACGCAGCATCCGGCACAAGGACCAGTGGCGGCAGCAGCACAGGATATTCGCTCTATTCCTTTTTCGGTAAGGCAAACTATTCATTCCAGAACAAATACCTGGCTTCTTTTACCGTCAGGAGGGATGGATCTTCCCGCTTTGGTTCGGAAAACCGATATGCCGTTTTCCCGGCAGTGTCAGTTGGCTGGAGAATAGTTAATGAGGACTTTATGTCGGGCATCGGGTGGTTGTCTGATCTAAAATTACGGGCGGCCTGGGGCCAGACCGGAAACCAGAATATTCTAAATAATGCCCGGTTCGGACTGTACGAATCGCTTTATTCGGAGGACAACGTTAATTTGCCATGGGATCAAGCCATAGGCGTCAATCCCAATGCCACATCGTATGACATAGGCAATAATAATAGTGGTCTTCTTCAATCTGGTTTCATTTCAACCCAAGCTGAAAATCAGGAGTTGAGGTGGGAAACCCAAACCGAGATCAATGTTGGACTTGATTTTGGATTCCTGGACGACCGCTTGATAGGCTCCTTCGAGGTTTATCAGAAGACCACTGAAGACATCTTGATTCAGCCAGTTTTCGCCCTTGCGATTGGTGATGGCAATACCCAATGGGCCAATGGAGCCACAATGGAGACCAACGGCTGGGAAGCACTCGTGGAATACAGAAAGTCTACCGGTGACTGGCAGTACTCCATAAGTACCAACTTAAGTCACTACCAGGATGAGATCACCGAACTTCCCGAGGAGCTATATGCATCCTATGGCGGCAATCAGGAGCAAAACATCATTGGCCAGTCTCCTTTGGCCTTCTTTGGCTTTACTACTGACGGGTTATTCCAGAATCAGGGAGAAGTGGATGCCCACGCAACTCAGACAGGTGCAGCAATTGGACAATTACGGTTTAAAGATCTTAATAATGATGGTGTTATCACTGAGTTGGATCAGGAGTTCCACGGAGTTGAGCGTTTGGCCAAGGTCCAGTACGGAATTAACGGGCAGGTATCTTATCGTAATTTTGATATTGCTATTTTCTTTTACGGGAAGGCAGGCCGGAATATACTTGATGGGAGAATCCCCGAAACTGGGGCGATAGAAAAAGAATCTATACCTGGAGCTAAGATTGCGGCTAATTTTAATGTAAAAAATCTTGAAGCCTGGTCGACTGTCAATACCGGTGCTTGGATACCAGCCCAGACCCTTAATGGTGCAAATTTTAGAATAAGTGATTATTCCTGGCGTAATGGAAACTATTTTACACTCAGACAGGTAACCCTCGGATATGCCATCCCGTGGTCGGTAGTATCCGCTCTACGGGTGTATGTTAGCGGGGAAAACCTGTTTTATATAATAGGAGGCAAGGACCAGCGTCGATGGACCGGTCCCAAAGCGCATATTGAGAATCACAAGCCTGATCCTCCTATTGATCGGGAACCAACTTTTCCAAGAGTACCTCGATTTACACTGGGTCTGAATGTTACCTTTTAAGTAATTACGAATTACGAATGATATGAAAAATCTAAAATTATATCTATCAATTGCGGCCCTCACGTTTGCTGGGCTGGCTATATATAGTTGTTCGGACGAATTCCTGGATTACAATCCCAAGGGAGTGATCGCCAGTGATGATCTGAACTCGCCAGGAAATGTCGATAAGATGGTTATTGCTACCTATGCCGCACTGGGGAATGATCAACTCTGGGCCCCCACCGCAAACTTATGGCCCTATGGGGATGTGGCGTCCGACGATTCGCACAAGGGCGGGGGTGGTCTCGGCGACCAAATATCATATGACCAGGTAGAGCGAAAAAAAGGAATGCGGACCGATCTCCGCTGGCTGGTAGCGACATGGAAGAAATGCTATCAGGGGATTTCAAGAGCTAATGATGCACTTGGAAGAATAAATGAGCTTACTGATGCGGAATATCCACTAAAAGCTCAACGCATTGCCGAGATGCGCTTCGTTAGGGGGCATTTTGAATTTATTTTGAAGAAACTCTACAAGCACATAGCCTACATCGATGAAAATGATCCTGACGAGGAGGTTGTTAACATTTCCAATGTTGAACTTACCGACCAGGAGGGATGGCAATACATAGTCGATGAGTTTCGGGCCGGTGTGGCGGTACTGCCCGAGGTACAGGCCGATAAGGGCCGGCCCAATAAAAATGCCGCCCGGGCTTTTCTGGCCAAGGTATTGCTCTACAAAGCTTACGTTCAGGACGACGCACACCAGGTTGTGAGCATCAACGCTTCAGAACTGAACGAAGTAGTATCCCTGGTGGATCAAATAGAGGCAACCGGGGAATTCGACCTATGGCCGGATATGGCAATGAACTATTTGTTGGCCGGCGAAAGTGGAATCGAGTCGGTTTGGGCGGTCATGAGATCCGTAGATGATGGTAGCGCGCATGGACGAGCCGAATTTTCAAACTTGTTCACTTATAGCTGGGGACCCGGAGGGTGTTGCTGGTTTAATATTGTATCACAAAACTTTGCCAACGCATTTAAGACCGATGCCAATGGATTGCCAATGTTTGATACCTTTGATGATCCTCCGATTCTAGGCGTAGTGGAGGATTTGATGAGTAATAATGTTGATCCCAGGCTAGGTCATTCATTGGTACTTCTGGGCCAGCCCTATAAATACGAGACAGAGAATATTTGGACTGAAGCCTGGAACCGGGCTCCCGGAGTTTATGGTACAATTGGGAATCAGAAAATGGTCGCCCCCTTGGCTGAACGGTTAGCAGTTGTGCCGTTATACAGCTGGGCCAGGAATACTGATCAATTTCGTTACCCGGATGTGCTCTTATGGAAGGCTGAAGCCTTGATTGAACTGGGCCGGCAAGACGAGGCGTTGCCTATAATTAACAGAATCAGGGCCCGTGCTGCTACCAGCACTGGAAGATTGGTATTCGCCGATGGCAGTCCTTACGGCAACTGGGTTATTGGGCAGTACACGACCATGGGAGACCAGGCCAACGCCAGAAAGATCCTGCAGTGGGAGAGGCGCCTGGAAATGGGAATGGAGGCACATCGATTCTTTGACCTGGTTCGCTGGGGTATCGCCGGCCCGACCATGAACGCCTATTATCAGTCCGAAGGGCAGAGATTGGGATACTTATTAGATGGTGAATTCACCATAGGTCAGCATGAATACCTTCCCATTCCGGTGCTCGAAATTGTTGTTACCCGGGGCTTGTATCAGCAGAATCGGGGGTATTTGTAGGAGTGAATGATATTATCAGGAGCGGAGTTAATTCCGCTCCTGATAATTATACGGTGGGCATTATACGGTAGGCTTAGAAAGTTGAGGGGCTCTCGTTCCATACTTTAAACTCCAAATCCCACCCTGAAGTATATGAAATATAACTTCAGGGTTACCCCAAAAGGATCCCTTCGGGACAAAGTACCAAATACTCAAGTCTCTCTCTGTGCGGATGCGCGGAGATGTCCCCCGCTGGCGGGGGTTAGGGGGTGGTAACAATTCTGGCCCTTATGCAATTAACAGATATGAAGGCTTCCAAATCAAACCTCCATGGCTACAATAAAGAGCTCCAGAGTTTGCCAATGATCTGAGACACAATAGCACTAAAACGGAGGCCTGCATCTGGAAGTACGCACTCAGGGCGCTCGGCAAATGAAGGATTTCCAATTTAGAAGGCAAAGGCCGTCTTAAGTTTCATCGCCGACTTTATGTGCAAAGAGCTGATGCTAATTATCGAGGTTGATGGCATTATTCACACCTACCCAGAGGTCATTGAGCAGGATCGGACAAAGCAGCTACATCTTGAACAGGCTGGTTTCACGATTTTAAGATTCACCGACGATGAGGTGCTAAGTCACATAAATGGGGTCTACGAGGTCATATCAGAGTGGATTGGCAAATCGGGAATTCCACCCCCTGACCCCCGTCAGCGGGGGAAAGAAAGCCGAAAACACCATATCTCCTAGTAGATGCTTTGGCCATTTCTCGAGGCCGTGGTTTTTGATTTTGAGATTTTGAGATTTGATTTATTTTGAATTTTTGTGCTTGATTTTTGAATTTGCCTTGTTTTGGATTTATAGTTTGTAATTTTAACCCTGTGGGAGCGAAAAGATTGGTGGGTCGGAACAAAAGCTTGAAAACCTCACTCCATTGGTTTTTATTGACCCTCCTGGTGGCTACCGCTCCTGCCTCTGCCCAAGATTTTCTGCGAGTAGAACAGGAAGCAGGATTGGGCCACGTAACCAATAATCACGGTGTGTCGGTGGCTGATTATGACCAGGACGGGGACCTGGACTTATTCCTGGTTGGCTACGACGCATTCGATCCAGCCGATGGGACTACCTGGAACCGCCTGTTGAGCAACAACGGTAACGGCACCTTTGAAGATGTGACCCTCCAGGCCGGATTCGAAAACCAATTCATCAATACCAGTATCCCGGCATCAAGGGGAGAGAAAATGGGTGCTTCCTGGGGAGATTACGATAACGACGGCTACCCGGATCTCTTTTTGACCAACAGCCGGGAAGATCAACTGTATCACAATGAAGGTGACGGCACCTTTGTCGACGTCACCGAGCAGGCTGGTGTTGCCAGCTGTTCTGAATGTTACAGCGGAAGCGGCTTGTGGTGGGACCATGACCGTGATGGGGACCTCGATCTCTATGTGAGCCAGTTAAAAGGTGAAAACGTCATGTACCAAAACTCCGGTGATGGTACTTTTATTGACGTCACCGAAATACTCGGAGTGGCAGGATTTGGCATCACCTGGACCACCCTGCCCCTGGATTTGAATAAAGATGGATTGCTGGATCTGTATCTAGCAAATGACGCCCAGGAAAACCAATTGTTCGAAAACCAGTTTGGGTTCGGTTACGATGAAAGGAGCATTCAATGGCAATTAAATGATGATGGAGCAGGAATGGGCATGGCGATAGGAGATTACAACAATGACGGTCTGTTCGATATCTATGTAACCAACATATTCAATCACCACCCCAACCCATTATTCACCTATAATGGTGAAGTTAGAACGTATAACGATCTGGCCGACGAGATGGGCGTTGCCGATAGTGGCTGGGGCTGGGGGGCCAAGTTCTTCGATTGTGATCACGATGGGGACGAGGACCTCTATGTGGTGAATGGGGTCGAACCGGATCAGGTTTTGTTTGGAGATGTCCAGGAAGATGAAGACAACTTCTTCTACAAGAATCTTTTCATGGAAGGTACCGAGAGCTTCGTAAACTGGTCAGTTGAGTCGAAAACCAATGAACTGGCCAATGCCAGGGGACTCGAGGTATTTGACTACGATGATGATGGTGACCTGGATATGGTGGTTGGCAACACGGTCGAAACTCCCTTCCTATTCAGGAACGAGCTGATAAAGGACGGGCAGACTCCTCCCGATAAAAACTGGATCAAAATTTGGCTGGAAGGTACTGTTTCCAACCGTGACGCCATTGGGACCGAGGTGAAAATAACCATTGACAATAAGTCATACTACCGCTGGTATCAGGGAGCGGGGTTCTTCAGTCAAAGCCTGACGCCTGTCCATTTTGGAGTGGCCGACGCCCAAGTGATCGATGAAATAGAGATCCGGTGGCCTATGGGCGATGTGGAAACAATCTCTGATGTGGCTGTAAATCAAACCCTGCGGCTGAAGGAAGGCGAGAACTCCAGGATAACCGGACTGGAAGATGAATTACAGGGGACCTCATTTACCGTTAATAACTATCCGAATCCCTATTCGAGTTCAACCACTTTTCATTTTGAATTGGCCAAATCCGGAGACCTGGATTTAAGGATATTTTCAGTTACCGGTAAGGACCTGTTCCATGCTACTAGAGCCAACTTGGAACCGGGATCAGCGGAGATCATCTGGGCAGGTACTGACAAAAATGCCATCAGCTTACCCGCCGGTCTTTATTTATACACCGTGAAATTCAGGAGTCACAGTTTTAATGGAAAACTATTGAAATTACATGCTGGCAAGTAATTGATTGTTAAATCGGTTATTCAACCGAAGCAAGATTCTCACACAAGTACGCCTCAGCCTTAGTACCTTTTTTTTCTTGGATTCCTGGCAAGACCCAGAAGCTTTTGTTAACCATGATAGTTTCGACTTTGACGCCTACATACGCCGGTTAAATTGCAGGAAGAAAAGATGTGGTACCACCCAAAATTTGCTGGGATGAGCCCGCCGGGGGATTTGGCCTAAGGGAGGTCTTTTCTTTGATTTTCTAAGTTTGAGATGTTAACCAAGTGTCTTTTTGGCAGTAACATGCTCTGACCAATCGTCATAATCCGATCCAGCGCCTCTAGTCAAAACATTATTTCCGGGGAGCAAGATTGATCAATATTTCAATTTATCTGCAATCTGAATCACAACTTCAAGCCGATCAGATTGCCTTAGGTTTTCCTTTTGATCATATTGGGAGGAGGAAAATGAATTTATTAAGATATATCCTTTGTGTAGCATCGGTTTTGCCATTGTCGATGTTCGCCCAGGGAACACTTTCCGACGAGAACTATTTCTCCCATGGCCCTATCCTAGGCAGGCTCAGCGCGGAGGGGGTCGGTATCTGGGCCAGGACTGCCCAGAGCGGAGAGTTCCTAGTGCTTTACGGCACGTCTCAAGAGAAACTCGACCACGAATCTGCCCGGGTTCAAACCCTACTAGCAAACGACAACACGGGCTGGGTAAACATCACCGGACTTCGCCCGGACACCCGATATTATTATGAGCTCAAATTACCATCAAATCAGGCTACCGGCAGAGGTGGTTGGTTTAAGACTCTGCCCGATGTGGAGCTTTTGCGGGATCCCGAGCACAACCCCCGTGGCCTGTTCAATTTCAGTTTTGAATTTGCCTGTGGTAATAACCAGAATTATGGCCAGGGCCTGGGGCCCCAACTGCCTGCTTTCGCCACAATGGTAAGGGAATTGCCCGGAAAAATTGATTTCGCTATTCTGAACGGCGATTGGCTCTATGAGCATAGCCGAAGCTTCACCCCTGATCAGTGGCTTGCCCAAGTTGACCGCATCGGAACTGACTTGCCTCGCGATGTGCAAATTGCACCAACTCTGGTAGGAGTCTGGGAAAACTATAAGCTTTTTCTAACCCGGGGCAGAAACCTACCCGATTGGCATCGACTAGTGCCTACTTTCTTCACGTTCGATGATCACGAGATTCTCAATGATGTCTGGGGTGCCGGTAGTCCCGGGCTGCGCGACCGCCGGGCCGTGTTCAGGGACATTGGGGTGCGGGCGTGGTATGATTACCTGGGCTGGAGCAATCCAGTTCCATTTGCCCAGCGCGTGCACTTTGGAATAGCAGAAATAGAGGCTGGAAGCGACTTGCTCTATGATCGGGATAGCGATTTTGAATCCATCGATTTCGAGCAAGTGAGCAACCTGCACATTCACTGGGGTGAGCCAACCGCCGGCGTCAACGACACAGCGCTGGATGAAGTGGGTGGTATTGCCAATGCTGGTGTTTACGAGATAGTCGAGGTGGTTGACCGCCATCGGCTTCATATCAAGCCCGCTGCAACGGAGAGCGGAGAAGCAGCCTATTCGCTTGGGAGGTATTCCTATTATAAACTTCGAATCGCTAACTGTGACTTCTTTGTGCTTGATACTCGAGGGCAGCGCGAGATCCATGACACTAGCGACCCGTATAAAAGAGGTCTTTCAATTTTGGGAAAGCGACAGAAAGAGTGGCTGGTTAATGGGGTTGACGAAAGTGATGCCGACTTCATCTTTGTGGTCTCTTCGGTTAACTTCATGATTCCGCATATTGGTGGGGGCGCTGTGAGGGCCACTAACAAGGATGATGCCTGGACCGTTTTTTTCGACGAGCGTGAATCCCTGGTCGAGCTCTGGGACCAACTCGACAAACCGGTGTTCATTCTTACTGGAGATCTGCACAACAGCTTTGTGATCCGGATTACAGACAATGTGTGGGAATTTGCCTCAGGCCCACACAATTCCGAAAACCATCATGGCGGAGATGAAGGTGACAGGCCTCCAAACGGCAAGTTCAAATACGGTCCTCGGGAAGTTGATATCCGTTGGTCCACGTACTTTTTGCCCGGAACCGCGCGCGAGAAAATGAGGGATCCCACATATTGTGTCGTTCAGATCAACAATGTATTGGAAAACCCCGATGAAAATGGGGGTAGCCGTTCGATAGCATATCCCAAGCCACAGGTCGTATTTCAATACTACGATGGTTTGACCGGGGATTTGCGTTATGCCGAGGCTGTCCTGGGAGAGTAGGCTATCGGCACGCAAGGCGGGATTTTCTCGGCATTTTGCCCCGAAGTTATATTTCATATACTTTGGGGTGGATTTTTGGATTTTCCGTAGTTCAATTACCTAGCCGTTTTCCCGAATGCCCAAGATTTCAAAAATAAGACCCGTTCTTTTGAGCGCACCTTATGCCAGAAGTGGTGAGAACCTCGAAGTGGATCTTCATTTGAAAAGCGGATACCGCACGACGGGCATGGTGGAAATTACCCTGGACGACGGCACTACCGGTCTGGGGGAGGGATACCTGGCCGTATTTGCTCCAAAGGTCTTCGTCAGTATCGTCGAACTGATTGCTCCCCAAATGATAGGCCGGGATGTGATGAATATTCGTGCAATTCTTCAGGATCTATCTACGATCACCGATTATTGGAGCTTGCAGGGGGCGGCCCGCCATGTACACAGCGCTTTTGAAATTGCTTTTCAGGATTGTCGTGCGAAAGTGCTGGGTGTACCTATCTATCGGATGCTCCACGAATCATCAAATAATTCAATTCAACTATATGGGAGCGGAGGGGACTCGCCGTCGCCTGAATTCATGCGGCAGGAATTTCGGCTCTTGAAAGAGCTAGGCATTAAGAAATTCAAGATTCGGGCTCGAGGGCACCAGGTAGAGAAAGCGGTATGGTGTATGGCCTTAGGACAAAAAAGAGGCATTGATATTGCCGTGGACATGGCCCAAAACCTGACGAATCCAGGTCAAACTTTGGAGGAGGTTGTCGGATTTCATGAGAACATTTCGGCTAAATCAAAAAGCCAGTTGCTTTTCCTCGAAGAGGTACTTGGGATTTGGACGGCTGTGAATTATCCTGATCTAAGGGCCCGTCTGCCGGTGAAAATTGCCGGTGGTGAGATCGTAACTACTCCACAGGAACTGATCGACCGGATCGTTTCGGATTGGTATGATATTGTCCAACCCGATGCCACTGTGATCGGGGGCATAAGCGCGGTTCTCAGAGTGTTCGAAGCCGCAAATCTACAAAGTACTGAGGTGATGGTCCATAGCTGGGGGGGTCCGGTTGCCATGATGGCCAACTATCATGCAGCCCTGGCCGGTGGCGGAATTTTGGCCGAGTGGCCCATGCCGTCATACCCCATTAGAGACGCCTTGGTGGAACAGCCTTGGAGAATTGAAGATGGAATTCTTCATTTGCCCGATATACCAGGACTTGGCGTCCGGCTCACTCCGAAGTTTGAAAGGCAATTTCCGTTTAGGAAGGATGCGGTGTATAATTGCCTGACAGAGACCGATGCCTCTCCCCAAAATGATGTTTGGAAATTATAACTTCCAGACTTTTCGAGAATGCAGTGAGTAGGAGGAGACAAAATTTCTAGGTACCCGTTTATTCGAGTCCCTATCAGTAAATTTGAATTGGCAAATGCTTTTTTCCAAAAGGGCTCCACAACTACCTCTTCATTAGTGTATTATTTACGAAATTGGGTATTCATCCCTGGTGAATTATCTGGGTGGACAGATTTGGGATATTCAGGAAGTAGTTTTTACAAAACACCCAACATCGATGCATTCAGTATCTGAAGTATTCCCCGCCGCCGGCAGTTAGCTGTGGCCTGGACATGGATCCCTCGGCCAGATCCCAGCGCCCCTGGTCCGGGATAACGGGCCTGGGGGTTTGATCAATCAGCGAGGTTCGTTACTTTTGCTTCTCTTTACTTTAAAATGTGACCATTTAATCCTAAACACATGTTTCAAACCGTATTGACTTTGACCATGGCCATAATATTATTGGCCAGCTCTGAACCCCGGAGTCTTACCGAAACTTCAGAGGAGCGAAAAAACCAAACCCTTGATACCGATCGTGACCGGTACCTCCTGCTGGATTCACGTATCGTCGAAAGCACAGACAACCTGAAACTGACTGTGGGGGTGGTACAGAAGGACGAGAATAATCCACTCTTCAAAGAAGATAAACCATGGGAACCACGATTCGACAACCCGTACTGCAGTGTCATTTACGACGAGGAGGAGGAGATTTACAAATGCTGGTATAGCATCTTTATCAAATCGGGGCCAAAGGAGGGTTTTCCAGGTGAGGGGTTGCCATCCGACCAACGGGCCTGGGTCGATTGGCGAGAGGGTGTTCGGGGCTTTGGCCTCGGTTACGCTACCTCTAACGACGGCATCCACTGGGAAAAACCGGAACTTGGGCTGATCGAGTTCAATGGTAGCAAGAAGAACAACCTGGTCATCGAATACACACACGGCGTTGCAGTCATAAAAGATCTACATGAGACCGATCCCAAGAAACGATACAAAGCTATTCACCCGGAGCTCGAGAACAGCGCGGTGTGGTTCTCAGAAGATGGTACTCACTGGGGTGAGAAGCTTAATGCTGGACCAATTGACAATGGTGACACCAATCAAAGCGTTTGGTGGGACCCGGATCTGAATAAGTACGTGCTCATTACTCGTCACTGGGGCGGCGATAAGACCGGGGGACGCTATGGAAGAAGTGGGCATCGACAGAAATCCAGAAGTGTTTCCTCCGATTTTCTCACCTGGTCCAAACCGGAGGTGGTCATCAAGGGTCTTGATTTGAGCAAACAGATACACGACATGATCGTGGTTCGTCATGCGGGTGTTTACTTAGGTTTGGTTGGGTTGTTTGACATCGAAGCCAGCAGGCAATGGTGCGAACTGGCATGGAGTACGAACAGTATTGATTGGCACCGTATTAACCCTGGTACGCCATTCATTCCCAACGGTCCAATAATGGGGGATTATGATTGGGGCTGCGTGTTCGCTTCGGTACCACTCATCGGTAAGGATAAAATACGCATGTATTACGGCGCCAATGACGGCCGGTTTATGGCCTGGCGCAATGGCTTCTTCTGTCTGGCCTGGTTACGGGCTGACGGATTCGCGGGTTATGAGCAAGTTGAAGGAGGTAGCAATAAGACCGGATCCCTGACAACCATACCGGTTTCAGTAATAGAGGGATCTTTTGGCATCAGTGCAGACGTTGCACCGTCGGGGTTCGTTAAAGTAACGCTCCTCGATGAAACGGACCAGATCTTGGCCGAAGGCGAGCTTGTGACCACCACAGTTACGGATGCCCCCATTCAGTGGAAAGATGGATTCTCATTGGAGGATCTGAAAGGACAAAGCATCAAATTGAGATTCGAGTTGCGAGAATCAAAACTGTACTCATTTAGCTTCCCCTCCTAAGGAGTTATGAATTATGAGTCATGAGTTATGAGTTATCGGTTAGGTTATGGCAGGCGAACTGCCACGAGCCGAAGGCCCATAGCTAAAGGCGTCCACATCTCCTCTGAGAACAGAGAAATAAACGGTGAAAGCGTAGCATCCCAAATCACCGTACCCGAGATCATCGGCCAGGATGAGGAGGATGTTCGGACGTTCAGTTTGACCCGGTTCGGATTTTTGGGGAGCGCAATGCGCGAGAAGTAGGAACCCAGCAAGTAAGCATACCGGGTTTTTCATTATCGGCTTTTGCATTCTGTCTGATATAACCACAAGATATACCCCAGTGGGATAAGATACAATCAGGGATCGGGTAGGGTATATAAGTTAGTGCAATGCTAATTATCTGCTAAAAAATCCTCCACAATATCCTCGAGGTTATACTTCGGGTTCCAGCCCCAATGGGACCTTGCGGCCCCGTCAATGTTAACCAGGGATAATGAATCAACAACCTTCAGAACCTTTGGGTCAGGTCGAAATGCGTATTCAAAATTTGGTACCTTTTGCTTTATGGCAGAGCCAATCTCACCAGCCGAGACAGAAATAGAATGAATGTTATAGACCGGCTTCAGAATCCTGTCGACGGGGGCCTCCATCAGCTTGATCATGCCGTCAACTGCATCTTTGACATAAACAGTGGAAAGACCCGTATCGGGATTTACCGGAAAAACATAGGGCTCACCGGCAGCCGCTGCTACAAAGGCCCTGGATGCGTATGCGGACAAAGCTCCTTCTGGTGCAAATGGGGATAGTACCAAGGGCAGCCGGATACATCGAAAATCAAGGCCATGAACCTGCTTGAAATAGAATCCTGCCCGTTCTGACAAGACTTTTGTGACACCATAAAAAGACTCCGGCCACTGAATGTGATCTTCGGGCAATGGATCCGGGATGTTCGAACCATAAGTTCCTCCGGTACTTGGGAAGAAAAACCGGTCTACCCCAAACTCCAGGGCTAATTCCATTAAGTAAACACTCGAGGCCGCATTGATATCCCAGGAGCGCTGACGATCAATCTCCGAACTACCTGACAAAAGCGAAGCCATGTGAAATATCTGATTAGGTCTGTGCTCCTCCAGGATCGCTTTCATCTGGTCCTGATCGGTGATATCTCCTTGAATGTAAATTGCTGACTCCAGTTCCGGGTAAATACCATCATCCAAATCCAAGGCAACTACTTTGGCACCAGATGCTATTAACTTTGCGACTAATGGGCGGGCCAAATTTCCTCCGCCCCCTGTTATAAAATGACACAAGGACATGGGTGGGTATGAGATGACTGAGGCGGTAATTTAAGGGATAGAAAAAGGTGTACCAAGGATGCAGCACAAAGTCGCTACTTTGGTAGACCAAAGGCTAAGGGGTAAAGGCAGGAGCATCGGGCAAGGAGCAAGCTGAACATTGCATAACGAATCGGGATTTTAGGAGGAGCAGCTGGTTCGAGGACCTGTCGTAATGTGTTCTTTCCCTTTCATTGCACATCAAATTAAACACTATAAGCTTAACTTAATGTCCAGTCAATGTAGCAGCTCCAGATTAGAGACTACCAACTCACAGCAGGACTCAAGTTTTGATCATCAGAGAGTGGACTTTGGCTCTTTCTACCTTTTTGACAAGTTGATTACATATTTGGCAACAACGTCGACCAAATTTAAACCCACGTTGGGTACCGTATTATTATGCATTCAACAGAAATTGATGCAAATTGACTCTTGAGCTAATGCTTTGGTAAGAATAGCTTTGGATGCTCAAAGATCGAATGCTGATTTTCATAGATATTAGATATCCACACAATGAATTTCCCAAATACAACACTCCTGCTAAGCCTGGTGGTAATTAGCAGTTGCGATTACAAAGAGCAATCCTACCAGTTAGAATCTTCAAAACAATGGTACAAAGGCAACCTACACACCCATTCTTATTGGAGTGACGGGGATGAGTTTCCTGAAATGATCATGGATTGGTACAAATCCAACGGTTACGATTTCGTGGCTCTTTCAGATCATAACATTTTGGGTGAGGGAGATAAATGGAAAAAAATTTCCAGTGATTCGCTCTATCAGGATGCATTTGACCGATACCTGGAGAAATATGGTAGCGACTGGGTGGAATTCACCCGGGATTCTTCCGGCCTTAGGGTGAAACTCAAAACCTTCCAGGAATACAAACCGCTCTTTGAAGATCAGAACCGATTCCTGATCCTGCAAGCGGAGGAAATTACTGATGAGTTTTTGGCTTACCCAATCCATGTTAACGCCACAAATATCCAGGCACTAATCGATCCTCAGGGTGGGGAAAGCGTAGTCGAAGTGCTGCAAAACAATATAGATGCTGTCCTCAAGCAACGAGAAGAGACAGGCGTTCCCATTGTTCCACATGTCAATCATCCCAACTTCAGATCTGCGATATCTTTACAAGACATGGTAGATATAACTGGTGAACGCTTTTTTGAAGTATACAATGGCCATCCCATCGTGGATAATTACGGGGATTCTTCAGCTTTAAGTACGGAGCAGATGTGGGACTATGTCAATATAGCCTACCTGGAAAAAAAGCAACCATTGCTTTATGGGATTGCTACTGATGACACCCACAATTATCATTTATCCGGGAGTGCCTACAGCAATGCCGGGCGCGGATGGATCATGGTTAACGCCGATTCTCTGGATGCAACTTCCCTCTTGGAATCTATGGAAAACGGTCGGTTTTATGCCTCCACCGGAGTGGACTTGAAAGAAGTTACATTTCAAGATAATGAGTTAACTGTTGCCGTAGAGGCTAAGCCCGGAGTGAACTATGAAATCCAGTTCATTGGAGTGCGGGCGCCAGAGCAAGTACCCAGTATCTTAAAGCAGGTAATGGGTGATAGGGCAATTTTTGAGATCGCGCGGGAAGTTCTTTTTGTACGCGCTAAAGTGATCTCCGATAAGCCTCAATCAAACCCTTTTCAGGAAGGCGATGTTGAGGTGGCCTGGACCCAGCCGGTAACGCCCGATAGATGAGCAAATCATTATGAGAACATAACTCGAAGAAGCTCCTCCATGGAGCATTGGGGTTCACAGTTTCAAACGGGTTAAATGACCCAACCGATAATGATCCCCGGTTAACATCTTACGTAATCGATCTCGGCCAAAGTGAGTATATTGTCTCCTTAAATCTGAACTTCAGAAGCATATGCGGTTGACCGAATGCATACCCTGGCAAAGCACCAATGTCCAACCTATTGAAAACCAATACCACTAAATGAAACTATCTCTGTTCATTACCTATTTTGGATTCCCACTGGTAATGATTCTTGGCTGTAGTCGTGAGGCCCAAAAAGAACCTGGCAATGAGAATACTGCAAACCCGGAGGATCGCCCGACAAACGTCGTCCTGATTTTTATGGATGACATGGGCTACGGTGATCTGAGCAGCTTCGGTCATCCAACGATTTCCACCCCAAATATTGACCGTTTGGCCCGGGAAGGACAGAAATGGACCAGTTTTTATACAGCTTGCAGTGTTTGTTCACCCAGCCGGGGGGCCTTGTTAACTGGAAGGTATCCGATAAGAATTGGCCTGGGACCAACCGATAGTCAAAAAAGAGTGTTTTTCCCGACTTCTACCGGAGGGTTGCCGAGCTCCGAAATTACAATTGCTGAAATGCTCAAGGAAGAAGGATATGCTACAGCGGCTATTGGCAAATGGCATTTGGGGCATCTTCCGGAATACCTGCCAATGCAACAGGGATTCGATTACTACTATGGCATCCCGTACAGTAACGATATGAATGCCGTCGGGGGCTGGAAACTGGAGACCTTTTTTATGGAGCCGAACATCGATTTTTGGAACGTTCCTTTGCTGGAAAATGAAACCGAGATTGAACGACCGGCCAATCAGCATACTATCACCAAAAGGTATACTGAAAAAGCCATCGAGTTCATTAAGCAAAACAAGGACAATCCCTTCTTTCTATATTTCCCTCAAACCATGGTTCATACCCCATTGTTTGCTTCAGAAAAATTCCTAAACACCAGTCCCAGGGGATTCTTTGGAGATGTTATGGCAGAAGTAGATTGGAGCGTAGGACAGATAGTTTCCACCCTGGAATCTCTGAACTTAGACAAGAATACTCTGATCATCTACACTTCAGATAATGGACCCTGGCTGATGATGCTTGAGCATGGGGGCTCGGCAGGGCTGTTAAAAGATGGCAAGGGTACAACCTGGGAAGGCGGCATGCGGGTTCCTGGGATTTTTTATATGCCCGGCACTGTGCAGCAAGGAACGATATCCGACTTGGGCTCGACCTTAGACGTCTTACCGACGATTGCCGGAATAACCGGCGCTAAAACGCCGGATGATCGACCAATGGATGGTTATGACTTATCGAATGTTTTGAAGGAGAAAGGCCCCAGCCCTAGAGATCATTTTGTTTATTATCGTCTTCAGGATGTTTATGCAGTACGTAAAGGCGACTACAAGGCGCATTTTGTGACCGAGACCTCGTTCGTTCCGGACACCAGAAAAACCGTACTGGAAAATCCTCTTTTGTTCAATGTGAACCAGGATCCCAGTGAGAAATATAACCGATCTGAAGAATATCCCGAAGTTTTGGCAAATTTGGTCGCTCTGGCAGAAGCACACAAAAAAGGGGTAGCCGTGGCAGAATGTGAACTGAACAGGTATCCGGAGTTGGGTGAAGAAGATCCGGAGAGACCCTGGGAGAAGACTGAGGAATGAAGGGTTAGGTGAATCAAGAATTTCTCTTCCAGCATCCAGGACTAGTTTCATTTCTTTGGAAAATATCTCTGGAAGATGTCGAAATTTAACATTGAGAATTAAAGCGCATGAATCTGTTACAACTGGAACATCCCAAACATGGCCGCAGGGTTGGCTTGGTGGAAGAACCGAACGTGATCCTGCTAGATGAGTCCGTAACCAACACCTATGATCTCTTTGTAGAGGTCATCAACGAGGGCAAGAAAGTGGGGCCAACTTTGACCGACCTGAAGACTGGACAAGGCCTGGAATATGATCTCATCTATGAATCAAGATCTGAATGGCGTATCCTGCCACCAATAGACCTCACAAATGATCCGATGAAGTGCATTCTTACAGGAACTGGTCTTACCCATAAGGCCAGTGCTGAAAACAGAAATAAAATGCACCAGGGTGAAAAAACCGAAGAAGTGACGGACACGATCAAGATGTACCTCTGGGGCGAAGAAGGAGGGAAACCTGCCGACAACCGGATAGGGGTACAGCCAGAGTGGTTTTACAAAGGCAACGGGCATAATCTAAGGGCACATGGGCAGCCCCTAGTGGTACCTAATTATGCCGATGACGGTGGAGAAGAACCCGAAATCGCAGGTATCTATCTCATTTCGGAGGAAGGCATTCCGTATCGGTTGGGCTTCACTCAGGGCAACGAATTCAGCGATCATATCATGGAGAAAAAGAATTACTTGTACCTTGCACCTTCCAAGATGAGAAACTGTGCTGTCGGTCCCGAACTGGTGCTGGATCACGACTTCAAATTCGTGCCGGGAAGAGTCAGTGTGATGCGGCAAGGTGAGACGCATTGGGCAAAGAATGTACAATCAGGAGAACAGGCTATGGCACACACTTTAGCTAACCTGGAATACAATCACTTCAAGTATGACCAGCACCGTCTTGCCGGACAATTACATGTTCATTTTTTCGGTACCGCGGCGTTCAGCTTCGGAGATGGCATAACTCTGAAGCAGGATGATCAGATGTGCATCAGCTATGAGAATATGGGTCGGGCCTTAATGAATCCTCTGGTTGTTGACCTTTCGGATCAGGTCATGCCCGAAATAAAGACTCTGAATTGACGCTCATCCTTTTAATAAGGATCACCTATTTCCGTAATGAGGAAACTAAATGCTAACAACAGATCCCGCTTCGAAGCATGGACTGTGAGAAAAAGTATCCTGCACTCAGCTATTTTTTTATTGGGTTGTGGGCAAAACCATGACCAAAATGAGTCCGGCGAGTTAAAACCGCCAATGGCCACCGAAGGAATAGGGACCCGATTCCTCCTTCTTGACAGCCGAATCACGGAAAAGGTGGAAAATGCCAAGCTGGTAGTGGGTACAGTTAAGAAACATAACGAGAACCCACTTTTTGGTGAGGATAAACCTTGGGAAAAGCGCTTTGATAATCTTTACGGCAATGTGATCTATGATGAAGAAGAAAAGCTCTACAAGTGTTGGTACAGTCCGTTTGTCGTGGATGAGTCAGCCAATGGGATGACCCTCAAAGAGCGAAAGGAAAGACCCTACAAGGCGCCGGAAAACAGAGAAATGGCAATCTGCTACGCCACTTCTGAGGATGGCATCACCTGGGTTAAACCGGAATTTGATATTGTTGAATATGAGAACACCAAAGCTAATAATATCCTTTGGCGAGGAAAGCGAGACGATGGCGAGCATTGGGGTGGACCTCATGGTTCGGGCATATTTAAGGATCTCCTCGACGCGGATCCCGATCGACGGTACAAGGCAATCTTGAAAGGAGAAATTCTTTCAGTAGCATTTTCCGCTGACGGGATTCACTGGAGTCCCGCTATCGCTTGTCCAGAGGCCGATGTGCCTGGAGATACTCACAATAACGCCTTTTGGGCTCCGACCTTAGGCAAATATGTGGGGATTACCCGTGAATGGGGCGCGTACGAGGTACTGGTTGGGCAGGAAACTAAAAAGGACCAATGGGTAACAGACACCTTCATCGGAGACGACCAGAAGAACGGGCGGCAAGTGGCACGAATAGAAAGTGCAGATTTTGTCAATTGGACCAAAGCTGAGGTGGTTCTCGAGGGAACTAGCCTCAACCGTCAAACTTATGCCATGCCCGTTTTCTTTTATGGGGGCGTATACCTGGGTCTGCTTGCCATTCACGAGCAAAGCTCTGACAGGGTCTGGACGGAGCTAACCTGGAGCCCTGACACAAAAACCTGGCATAGAATTTCGCCCGGGACCCCTTTGATCCCCAACTCGGAAAAAGAACTGGAGTACGACTGGGGATGTGTTTACGCTTGCGCCACGCCAGTGTTTCTGGAAGAGGAGATCCGCCTCTACTATGGCGGTAGTGACTGGCTCCATACCGACTGGCGAAATGCCTATTTGTGCCTTGCCACACTACGGCCGGACGGATTTGCCGGGTATGAACAGGAATCAAAGGACCAGCCGGCGACAATTACCACAACTGCGATATCCTATGATGGTCAGCAGCTGCAAATAACGGCCGACGTCGAACCGGGAGGGGTGATCCAGGTCAGCATCCTGGATGAGGGCGGTAAGGAAATCTCCCAAGCAGAAGCAATCTCAGCCACCATGACGGAGGGTCGGTTAAAAATCTCCCAGCCAATAAAGGAGGATACCATTCGATTGAGGTTCGAAATAAGCAAGGCTAAACTTTTCTCGTTCAATTTTGGAAGATAGAGTTTGAAGCACGGTGGGAATCTTAATTACTCCTGACTCTCCGCGAAGCTCTTGAAATCTTTGAGGTATTTCATGGAGTGCTTCTTAAATGTGCCGGGCATGAAGAATGCCACAATTTTCATGAATCCTTTTAACTGAAGCTCCTGCTTGCCTTTATTCTCAATAAGACCTACACCTTCCTCACGGCCCTTTCTCCTCAACGGTCGGCTCAGGAGCCCTCAAACTGGCCAAGAACTCTATTAGATCGCGCAGCTCTTTCTTTGACATCAAAGTACCCATAGCCGGCATGGCGGAACCAATAATCTGCCTGTTGTCAATTCGAGATAGAGGGATCTCCATCGGTTCGGCACTCGAAGTTTTAAGGATTAGTAGGTGTTCTGTTTCCTGTTCCAGGGTACCTGTTATTACCTGGCCATCGTTTAATGTTACCGTCACCATCCCATACCCCGGAGCCAAACGGGCGTTGGGTTCCACTAATGCTTCCAAAAGTTGCTCCCGGGTTAGCTCGTCCGCAATTAGGGCAAGTGGAGGGCCAACCGTACCGCCTCCGTCCTGTATGGAATGACAACGGGTGCATTGCCCGGACGGGTTCGAGAAAAAATAACGCTGACCCAGGCGGGTGTCCCCTCCGTATAGCGCCTCTTGATACTCATCCAGGCCGGTGCGGCTGGACCGGTAGGGATTTAATTTAGCTATGAGCCTTTCAGATTTGCTGGAATCTATAGCTTCCATTAGATCCAAATTAAGGCCAAGCGGGAGCTTTTCGGCTATCATTTGATCTGTCAATCGATCCAAAATGTCCTCGCTCTTGTCCAGTGGCATTTTCCCCAACGCCTGAACCAGTTTCTGCTGTTCGGATACAGAGCCCCTTTCAAGAATTGGTTTTATCATTTCAGGCAATTGCTCCTTGGCAATATCCATTTCGTCAAACAGGCCTAAAGCGGTAGTTCTTACCGCACCATCGCGATCTTCCATTCCCAGCTTGATCACTGATTCTATTTCCGGGTATTCCAGTTGATGCAGTGCCAATATCATTTCCAATCTGACTTCCCCATTCTCATGCTCCTTTATCATTCGGATCAATTCGTCATTGTGGCCCTCCAATTTCAGCTGACCAATCATCTTTGCAGTGGCCCTTAGCATTTCATCAGATTCGGCGTGCAATAAGGATTTTACGTGAGCTTGGAGCTTATTTCTTGCCAGGACTTGATCCCGTTCCATGGGTCCTCTATAGCGTCCGTCTACCCGGTCAAGCACGGAGGGATTGGCCCAAGTAGCCAGGGTGGCTAACGCTTCGGCCCTCATGGCTTCAGGTGCTTCTTTTCGGTTAGCAAAATCAATCAACACTTCCAATGCTTTTTCACCACCCACCCTAAGATTGGCGTTGATGGCCCGCCTTAATAAGGGTTCGGATGAAAAGCGCGTTTCTCCCAGCAAGGATGCCAGGCCAGGCAAACCGGCTGTAATCGACCAATCATCATTTATGGCCCTGGCGGCTTCGGCCACAATATACTCGTCCGCATCCTGGAGGAACATTGCCACCTTATCACTGGCCATTCTCCGCAAAACCATGACTGCCGCAATCCGCATGGCCCTTAGGTCGTGGCCCACCAATGCGGTTACTGGTTCCTCCTGTCCAATGCGGGCCAGGGCAAGTACCCCGGCATGCCGTAAATACAGGTCTTGGTCATTGTTTGCTTCGAGCATATTCAAAATAGGTCCAACGGCGGCTTGATATTTGATCCTGCCCAAAGCCTGGGCGACAAAGAATCTCACCCGGGGTGCCGGATGTTTAAGCAGCGGAACTAGCGAAGCTCCGGCTTCCGGGTATTCTACATCCCCTAAGGTTTTGGTTGCTTGAGCTACAACCTCAGGATCGCTGTCCGTTAACAAAGAAACCAGGGCCGTGACGTAAGACTCATCCTCCCTGGCCAGCTGGCCAATTCCCCAGATGCCATGAATACGGGCTAACTGGTCGACAGACCGGATAACCGCTTCACTGAATACCGTGTGCCCTCTTTGTCCTCTACGAACCAACTCAAATTGCGATTTTAGCCTTATACGCATATCTGGATATTCCAACAATCCGGATAAGGTTTGTTCCGATTGGTATCCGTAATCAAGCTGCATGAGGCGGTTTGTCTCTTTCCTTGCCTCCTTCCAGTCATTAGTTTCCTCATCCACATCCAACCTCCAAACTCTACCGTAGTTCTTGGTACCCCAGCCATTGACCCAATCGGCCACGTACAATGCCCCGTCGGGCCCGAATCGGATACCTGTAGGCAATATTCCGCTTACAACATCGATCTCCTCTTCCAGTTCGAATGAGGCCCCGTTGAGCTTTAGGCTGAATGCCCATAGGTGAGACCGGGACGGATTGCCTACAAATTGTACCAGGAAGAATTTGTTCTTCCAGGCCGAGCCTAAGGCTGTGCCGGGATTATAGACCATTCCAGTCGGGCCATTGTGATAGTTGGTTAGGGGAGGAATAAAATAGGCTGCCTGGCCTTCCCAACGTGGCTTAAACATCTCCTCATCTATCCAGACGTTGTATTTATTATTAAGAGGATCCGTGTATTTTCCGTATTGCCAATTGGCTCTCCAACCCGCATCGGAGCCCTCTACCACATACAGCAATCGCTCACTCTCTCCCGGATAGTCGCCATCATTGTCCGCGGCTATAAGATTACCGTATTCATCGAAAACAAACTCATGAGTATTGCGCAAGCCAGCCGCAAATACCTCAAAATCACTCCCATCCGGATTTGAGCGGACGATGATACCTTGGTTAGGATACTTGTGAACTAATCCATCAGGGGCATTTATGTTAGCACCAATATCACCGATCCCCCAGTAGATCCTTCCGTCAGGACCCTCAATGACCCCTGACATCCCATGTCCGCTGAAACCGATATGGACCGCGTAACCGCGACTGATGGATTCTTTTTTGTCCCATGAGCCATCCCGGTCCTGATCAGTTAACCGCCACATATCGGGCCCGATTCCAACGAAAGCATCCCTTTCCCGAATCAGTAATGCCCCCGCAACATCGGTCACTTCGTCATTAAAATCACTTAGGATCCTGGTGGACACATCGGCAAATCCATCTCCGTTTTCATCCTCCAAACGCCAAACTTCATCTTGCTCCACCGTCAAATCGCGCCAGTCATGGACGCCATCTTGATTTAAGTCTTCCAACCAATCGTTGTCAGTACTTTTTTCCGGGTCAAACGTCTCACGAAGAAAGGTTTTTCGGTCCTGGACCGATTGGAATCCTATTGAGGGGGTCATCCAGTTTATATGGCCACGGATATCAAATTCTGAATTCTTCTGACGGTTAGTTCTGGTCAAATAAACCCTTCCTTGATCATCTATCGACATCGCGATTGGATCGGGGGCAAGTGAGTCCGAAGCCCACAAATTCATGGTTAGCCCATCAGCCAGTTTAATGGCTGTATTTCCCCTGATGGCTTTCGCCTTTACAGGCCCCTGGTGAGGATTTGCCCTCACGACTACTGGTGGATACAGCGGAGGGGGTGACTGACATGACACCAGGACGAAAAGCAGGACCAGTAGATTTTGTGTTCGCCCCAAACCGGATCTTCCCGCTTTCGTCCCTGTCGTGGTTACCGTATCCGAGGAAAAGGTATTCATAATCACAAATTACTGTAAGGATCATGAAAGGACAACTTAGAACCGCGACGATTGCCGTAATCCTTTCCTTCTTGTTTTCCACCTGTAAGGATGATGACGGCTCGATACTTAATATACCCGAGAACCTGGACATAACTAGCTACGCTCCGGAAAACTTTACGGATTTAAGCCTGCAGGAATTTAAGGCGCTCGAAACTCCGCTGGAATCAATTCTTGGAGGGATTATTCCGAACGGTCGGGTTTCGTCACATCTGGCTTTCATCGATGAAATTGCCCATAGGCTGGAGGAGGTTTTTTCCGGGGTCGCCATTGAAATAAGGGCCGGCGAAGAACGCGGATTGGCAGTTTGGGAGATTGAAATAAAATTTGAAGGAGGAGGAAAAATCGAAATCGTTATCGTGCAGGAGGCAGGAAAGATCCTGGAGATAGAGGGTCAGGCAGGTCCGTTCGATTTTGACGTTGATCCCGAGGGTAGTTTTATTTCTCTTAATGAAGCAATTGAAATCGCTCATACTGTTATGGAGGGCGAGTTGGAAAGATGGGAATTGGAATTGGAAGAAAACAACCGTTGGGAATGGGAACTGCACTTGATTAACGGGGAAGGAAGATGGGAGATTGAGATTGATGCTTTCACTGGAGAGATTCTTGGAATCAAAAGAAAAGATGGAGACAAAACCGACGAGCCCGAACTTGAGGATCCGGGCGATCCTGCACCCGATAATGTAATAGAATTCGCCTTGGAAATTGTTCCGGGAGAGGTTGTTCATTCTGAGATGGAACGCGAGGATGATCTGACCGTATGGGAGGTTTATATCCGCACCGAGGTAGGCTCAATCGTCAAACTGAAAATCCTGCAAACCGAAAGTCTCTCGTTATTCAAGATTAAAGGAAAGGAGCCTCCTTTCGACTATGAAGTAAATCTGGGTGATGATTTTGTTCCATTTGATGAAGCCAAGGCTATTGTTCACCAAAGAATTGATTCCGAGATCAGCGAATGGCAACTATTCCGTAGACATCGTAGCGATGAGGCTTTCTGGATATATAAGTTTGAGTTGATTATAGGTGATGCCCAAGCAGAAATACTTATCAATGCCTTAACGGGTGAAATAATAAATCTTGAAGTGGACCACGCCGATAAAGACATTGATGAAGATATCGAGGAGGATAAAGGAGACCAAAACGGTGATGATACTGATGAGGAGGCAGATGGAGCGAACGAGGATGACGGAGAGCAGGAGGGTGATGGTCAAGAAGAGGGGGAGAACATGGATGATGAGGAGCAGGAGGGTGATGGTGAGAATGGGGATGACGGAGAGCAAGAGGGTGATGGAGAGAATGGAGACGATGGAGAGCAGGAGAGTGATGGTGAAGGAGATGGAGAAAATGGAGAAACTGATGGTGATGGAGAAAATGGCGGAGAAGAAGATGGCGATAATTCGGAAACAGGGCCCGAGATCCCCGAGGAGGTGTTGCATCTGGTTCGAACGATCTTGGATGGAGAAATAATCGAACCAGAGGTTTTCGAGGACGGGGACCGGAGCTTCATACGACTATATGTTCGAGGCCCAGAAGGAGCTGTCGTGAAGATTGTTATAGCTCTCGAGACTTTGGATGTGGTCAAAATTGAAATTAAAGAAGGACCCTTCGATATCGATTTACATCATCCTCATGATGCCCTGATATCGGTTCTTCAGGCAATAGAGATCGCCCTGGAAACAGTCCATGGAGAAATAGTTGGATGGAGATTGGAACTGGAGGAAACTGACCAGGGAGATTTGGTGTGGGTGTTTGAGTTTAGAATAGTGATCAATGGAACTGTGGTGGAGATTACGATCAATGGCGAAACGGGAGAAGTCCTTGGGGTCGACGACGGGGCCCAGGAGGATTAATACATTGGAGTTGCTCAAACCTGGCGACCTGGAAATAAGATCTCTGTGTATTTAACGTGAGTTCGATATAAAATAGAGTAGTTTATTGATAGAAAAAAGGCAGAAAATTAGTATATTAAGTCATTGACAATCAACAAAATAACTAATATTTCTACCTATGTTAACTGCTACTAAAATTACTGAAATTTTTTGTTCCATTGACGATTTTTGTCTGGATTTTGTCCCAAAATTGGAAAAAAGATTGCTGGGAAGTAAAAAGCGCAACAAACCTGGTAAGCTTTCTTTATCCGAAGTAATGACTATACAGGTCTTGTTCCAGATCTCAGGATATCGAAATTTCAAGACCTTTTACAACACATACGTTTGTGGCCACTTGCGCTCCTTCTTTCCTGATGTGGTAAGCTATAACCGAATGGTAGAACTTTGTAGTGGAAGTCTTCTGCCAATGGCTATTTATCTGAAAACACAAGGGACTGGACAGTGTACAGGTATAAGTTTTATAGACAGCACTCCGTTAAGGGTCTGTCATAACAGACGGATCCATAACCATAAAGTATTTGAAGGGTTAGCTAAAAGAGGCCATTGTTCCATCGGATGGTTCTACGGGTTTAAGCTCCATCTTATCACTGCTGATACGGGTGAAATCATCGATTTTATGCTCACACCGGGCAATGTGGATGACAGAAAGCCTCTTAAAATTGAACGGTTTATTAAGAAATTATTCGGAAAGCTCTTTGGTGATAAAGGCTACATCAGTAAGGAACTTTTTAAAAATCTGTTCTTCCGCGGAGTCCATCTGATAACCAAACTCAAACGCAATATGAAGTCCTCATCCTTAACCCCCATCATGGATGCTATAATGCTCCGTAAAAGGGCTATTTGTGAGACTATCATTGATCAACTTAAAAACATCTTCCAGATTGAACACTCCAGGCACAGGAGCCCAACTAATTTCCTTACCAACCTTTTCTCGGCTTTAATCGCTTACAACTTTTGCGAAAAAAAGCCCTCAATCAAATTGAACTACCAGGACACCGGTCAACTCTTTCTCGCTCTTTAATCATTCCTTATTGTCGAACTCACGTTATTTATACCTGCTGAATTTAACCGAACTTATTATTCCTGCCTCGTTACGGAGAAGAAAGTTGTGATCAGCCACATAACCAGATTTGGTGCCTGGGTTTTCACGAATTGTGGCTTTTCTGATTGATTCAATGCCCGGTTTCCAGGAATTTCATTGCAGGGCCCGCAACCATCACTGACATTGATTCTTCCAGAATTTCGCTTTTGGAGATTAACGTCTCGATCCAGATGTATGAAGTAGCATCTTTTAACAACCACCTTGGATCGATATATTCATGTTCAGAAATGAATCTGTTCAGGGCAGCGGCGAACCTATACCGAAGGTGGAAAGATTATATCAGGGTGGATCTAATTCATTACATCCTGCTGTTTGCCTAGGTGATCCTACTCTTGGTTTTCTTTTGAGGAGCGACCGAGCGCCGCGTTCGAATCAATCTAGCGAGTAGCCGCTAACAATCCGTATCCATTAATTCCTGGTCCCAGCAATGGAAATCTTCATCATCGTAATGGGCCGGATCCTTTATCCTTCTAGCCTTGGTCTCCCGGTTCCACTGGATTTCCCTGGTATTTCCATTTTCAATGTTGAAAATACCATAGAAAGCGTCATAATCGGGATCATCTGTTATTCCGAACTCCAGGTAACTCCCATTTCCATCATCACCTGGGATAACATTGGTGTACCTGATCTCGGCGATTTCACTGGTCGCCGAACGACTCCAATCAATGTCGATTAGTGGAGTAGGATCGCTGGGGTTGGATTTGAGGTTCCAGGTACCCTCGGTGGCGGTAAGATTTGAGACTCCGCTATACCAGGCGAAATCCTCAAATGCCCCATCCCGCGTTATATACATATCCCATTGAACTCCAGCGGCAACGAATTTGGCTGTAAGTCGCGCTGAATGGGCTATCCCTGCTGCCTCAAAATTGTAGATCCATACCCAGGACGCATTACCGGCATCAAATTCAGGAGTTTCATTGACCGGCCCCAGTTTTTAAGCATCATGACTCTTCCGCCCGAAGGATCTATGGCATTATCAGCAAAATCCGTGAAATCAATCACCATGGTAGACAATGGCGGCATTTCCGGGACATCCTGCGCAGGAGCGGGTACCGGATCATCAGAGCAACCGTTAAATATTAAGGCAAAAATCACGATGATCGATGTTATTTGAATAGTTTTCATAGGTTTCAGGGGTTGGAAAATTAGCTTCTTTATCACTTCCAGTAATACGACAATTCAAAGGCCCGGTAGCCCTAAGAATTATTAATCTTTATTAGAAAATTGTAGGATACCTCAGCTTTGCAATGAAGGCATCAGGCCTCGACCCGGTTCAGCTCGATTAATTTCTGCACTGCATAATCCACCTCATCAGCATTATTATACTTACTGAATGAGAATCGAACAGCTCCCCTTTCCGGGTTAATTCCTAAAGCCTCCAGGACATGGGACCCAGCCAAACTGCCACTAGCGCAGGCACTACCTCCCGAGGCTGAGATCTGGGCGATGTCCAAATTGAACAACAGCATTTCATTGTCGAACGACGGCGGCAAAATGATATTGAGGACCGTATAAAGACTATCATCCTCGCCTGATCGGCCGGTAAATTCTAATCCTGGAATTCCAGCCCTCAATTGATCTATCATACGATGCTTCAGGGAGGTAATTTTCCGCCGGTCCATTTCAAGATTGGCATAAGCCAATTCCATGGCCCGGGCTAGGCCCACAATTCCGTAAACATTTTCGGTTCCACCGCGCATATTGCGCTCCTGAGCTCCCCCAATTACCAAGGGCGGGATCTTTGTGTTTGCGCCGACATAAAGAAAACCAACTCCCTTTGGCCCATGGAATTTGTGTGCTGAGCCGACAATCAGGTTGGTTTTTACCTTCTGCAAATCCATTTCGTAGTGCCCAATGGTCTGCACGGTGTCCGAGTGCAACAGGGCTTTATGTTCGCCGCACACCTGGCTGACTCTCTCGAGGTCAAGCAGATTTCCGATCTCGTTATTGGCTTGCATCAAAGAAACCAGCGAACCAGGATTCTCGATTAAGAGCCTCTCCAGATCATCATAATCAATTTGCCCTTTTTCATCCACTTCAACCAGGTGCAGATCCAGCTTCCCCTGATCTGTTAATAGTTCAAGAGTATGCAGGACTGCATGATGCTCCAAGGGTGAGGTTACGGCGTGCTGGATGTCATAGGCTTCCACCGCACAGCGAATGGCGGTATTGTCAGCTTCGGTTCCTCCCGAAGTAAAAAAAATTTCCGCTGGGGCCGCGTTAAGGATGGCCGCAATCGATTTTCGGGCTCTTTCAATGCCCGAGCGGGCCTGCCGACCATGAGCATGTATGGATGAGGGGTTACCGAAGAAATCGGTCATATAGGGCTTCATGGCTCCAAAAACTTCCGGTGCCAGTGGGGTTGTGGCCGCATTGTCAAAGTATACCTTCATGGATGGGTTTGCTGTCATGTAATTGAACTCATCCGTTTATCGGAGCTTGAATTACCTCCTTAATGTCCTCGATGAGCTTATTGGCTAGCTGCTCGGCTTTAACTAATGAATCCGATTCAGAAATGATTCTGATGATAGGTTCTGTATTCGATCCACGCAAATGAACCCACTCCGATTCGAATTCAATTCTTATCCCATCCTCGGAATTAATCGGTTTGTTCTGGTATTTGTGCCTAATTTCCTCCAGGACCTTGCCAAGATCCAAATCAGGAGTCAATTCAATTTTATTTTTAGAAATGAAGTAATTCGGGTATTCCGCTCTGAGCCGGGAAGGCTTTTTACCGGATTTGGCGATATGGCTCAATATCAGTGCGATTCCAACTAACGCATCGCGGCCGTAATGAAGATTCGGATAAATTACCCCGCCATTTCCTTCGCCACCTAGTACGGCATTGACCTGCTTCATTTTGGCCACAACGTTTACCTCACCGACGGCCGCTGGATGATATGTTCCGCCTTTATTCTTAGTCACATCCTTTAGTGCCTGGGTGGAAGACAGGTTGGAAACAGTATTTCCGGTGAGATGACCCAAAATATAATCCGCGGCAGCAACCACTGTGTACTCTTCTCCAAACGGATTCCCATCCTCACAAACCAGCGCCAGCCGATCCACGTCAGGGTCCACAACGATACCCAGATCATGATTTCCTGTTTCTAGTTCGGAGCACAACTGGGTGATGTTCTCTGGCAGCGGCTCCGGGTTATGGGGAAAGATTCCATTCGCTTCTCCGTTTAGCACCCGAACTTGCTCCACTCCCAGAGCCTTAAGAAGTTTGGGGACGGCCACGCCGCCTGTGGAATTAACACCATCAACGACGATTCGGAGGTTTGCCGACTTTATGGCCTCTTCGTCCACCACAGGAAGCAGAGTAATCATTTCGATGTGCTTATCCAAATAGGTGGGGTTAAGTTGATACGTGCCAAGTTTGCGGTATTCGGAAAATTCGAACTTTTCAGATTCCGCCAATTCCAGTACTGTAAGCCCTTCCTCACCCGAGATGAACTCTCCATCCTCGTTTAGAAGTTTGAGCGCGTTCCACCCCAAGGGATTGTGACTGGCGGTTAGTACAATCCCTCCGCCCGCTTCTTCCAGCGGGATCGCAATTTCAACGGTTGGGGTGGTCGAAAGGCCCAGATCAACTACATCCATACCGAGACCTCGCAACGTACCGGATACCAGGTGTGAGATCATCTCTCCGGAGGGTCTGGCATCGCGCCCGATGACGATTTTGGCAATTCCCCGGGTCTCCTTCACCCAAGTGCCAAAGGCAGAGGTGAACTTAACAATATCAAGGGGCGTCAAAGCCTCGCCAGGAGCCCCTCCAATGGTCCCGCGAATCCCAGAAATCGACTTAATGAGAGTCATAAATGCACTTCAATTTGGCGCTATAAAGGTACTTAAAGTTCTTAAGGAATTAATTAGGACTGAAGACCCTAGTCGAATTTGGCCAGGACCTTTTCTACCTCGGATTGTCGTTTCTCAGGATCGGCACAGGAGTCTCCGGGATTCACTTGTTTTCCACAGTACCCACAGGTCTCCTCATTGTTCAAAAAAGGACTCTGTGAGGCGCAGGTCCCTTTGAATTCTCCATTTTTCAGAAATATCAGCCGCACTGACATCAAAACAAAAAACAGCCCTATGAAACCGATAGCCAATAATACTGTGGCCATAACCTGATATATTTACACAAAAATACCATACCCTTCATTATTACGCACCGTTATCTCATTTAGTTTTAATCTCATGTCCAATAACCTAGCACCTCCAGACCCCCGCAGAAGCCAAAAGCTCGATGCTTTTGACCGTCTATTGACTATCATGGACGTTCTCAGGGAAAACTGTCCCTGGGATAAAAAGCAAACAATGGAGACTTTACGTCATCTGACCATTGAAGAGACTTATGAGCTGGCCGATTCGATTATTGAGAAGGATTACCATGAGATTAAGAAAGAGCTGGGGGATCTGATCCTGCATATGGTGTTCTATTCACGAATTGCCTGGGAGTTGGGTGAATTCGATTTGGCCGATGTTCTAAATGAAATTTCCGAAAAGCTCATCAACCGACACCCTCACATTTACGGCGATATCGTTGCCGAGGATGCCGACGCAGTAAAAAAAAATTGGGAAAAAATAAAACTAAAAGAAAAGGGCAATCGATCCGTGCTAGGTGGGGTTCCGAAGGCCCTGCCAACCATGATCAAGGCAATGCGCATTCAGGAGAAAGCCAGGGGCGTTGGCTTCGATTGGGAACATAAGGAGCAAGTCTGGCAAAAAGTGGAAGAAGAACTGGGCGAATTCAAAAAGGAATTTCCTCCATTGGCTAGCTCCACCAAGGACGATCCACGGAAAAAAGATCGAGCCACATCCGAGTTTGGGGATCTATTATTCTCCCTTATCAATTATTCCAGGTTCGTGGATATTAATCCCGAAGAAGCCTTGGAAAGAACCAATAAGAAATTTATCAAGCGATTTCAGTACCTGGAGAATGAAACCATTAAACAGGGTAAGAATCTAAGTGAAATGAGCCTTGAAGAAATGGATCAGTATTGGGAGAAGGCCAAACGCTTGTGATCTTCAGCAAGGGGTCTTGGATTTATCGTACCGAATTTTCCAGAGTTCTTGGCTGGCAAGAGTTATATTGATAAAGATGCAGGTGCTCTGTGGGTATCTTCTCCATCCTGTCCAAATCGTCTATACTCAATTCAACGTCAAGGGCTTCCGCTACCCCCAGGGTTATCTTCCGCTGCACCTCGAGCACATTGGATGGAGTAAACTCAAGGGTATAATTTTCGATCCAAATTGCTTTTCCGGAGGTAACATCCATCAGTTCAACTCTTAAGCTTATTTCATTCCGGTCGATATGGACCATACCCGTTATGAGCGCTGTAGCCTCAAGAGGGTTCCCAACCTCCTGATTTGATTCCATGGAATGGCTCATATCTAAACCCTTTTCATCCGGGACGATCTTTATCCCCTCAATTTTTGATAACTGGGCCACGAGATCGTCTTGTAAACCGGCGGCAAACGGATCGCCGTCACCGGCGTCGGAATACTGAGCAAAGGGTAGAAGGGCTATTATCTCTGTTCGGGCAGGGAACTCGTCGACAGGAGTTTTGAACTGGTGATAGCCTAGTTGCACATATGCCAAACTCAAAACCGCAACTGATGGCACAAAGGCCCAAAAGGCCTTTTGCAGTCGTCTCAGGTGATAGTTTAGTTCAAGTCGGGATGAGCCCGGCCCTTCCAAAGGATCTTTGATTTCGAAAATACGGACCGGTTCTCTGACGTTCCTTAGATTTTTTTCCTTCACGAAAGCGGTTCTGATATCTTTCTTGTTGAGAACATTCTTATGCACTGATTCAGAGACCCAAATCTTCCCAACAGGTGCCAGGGCCTGGAGCCTGGAGGCGATGTTAATGCCGTCGCCGAACACATCATGGTCCTCGAACACTACTTCCCCTTCATGAATGCCAATTCTTAATTGCAAGTCGGCCTCGCCTCGGCAAGTATGCTGAATCTCTATGGCGCAAGAAACGGCTTGGGAGACCGTTCTAAAACTGGAAAGGATTCCGTCCCCGATCTCCTTCAACCAAGTGCCCCCGTGATGCTGTATTAGGGGCCGTTGTATATTCCGGTTTTTGCGTAGCAATTGAAACGCTCTTTCCTCATCTCTTCCCATCAACGACGTGTAGCCCGCGATATCGGTAAACATTATGGCTGCAAGCTGTCGTTCCATGATCAAATTGATAGTCTATATTTATTGACTCAGGGAGCAAAAGTCACCCTAACGCCCTGAAAATAAAATCCTTAAAAGAATTTCTTCTCAAGTGATGGTGGCGCTGAATAACGGCTTAATCCGTATACCTGACATAATTCCGCCACTTCTCCAGCACGGACTCAAAATCCTTCGGAACTTGGGAATCGAACAGGGTTTTCTCCCCAGTTGCGGGATGTACAAATGCTATCGATTTTGCGTGCAGCGCCTGCCGAGGAATAAGATGAAAGCAGTTTTCAACAAAGGTCTTGTACTTTGAGAACTTCGTGCCCTTCAGGATCTGATCCCCACCGTAGGTGGAATCATTAAAAATGGGATGACCCAGGTACTTCATATGGGCTCTTATCTGATGGGTTCTACCGGTTTCAAGCCTGCACTCCACCAAGGACACATAGCGTATTGCTTCTACCACCTTATAATTAGTGACAGCCCTGCGACCGAGATCGCCTTGGGGAAATGCCGCAGTGACTCGCCGATCTTTCAGGCTGCGGCCCAGGTTCACCTCAATTCTCCCCTCCGAATCGGGTTCACCCCATACCAAAGCCCAGTAGGTTCGGTCAACGGAATGATCAAAAAACTGTTTAGCCAAAGCACTTAGGGCTCTTTCAGATTTGGCTATGACCAACAAGCCGGAAGTATTCTTGTCGATCCGATGAACTAAACCTGGGCGTCCCTCATTTTTGGGCATTTGAGGTAAGTTCTGAAAATGATAGGTGAGGGCGTTTACCAGGGTCCCTTTCCAATTGTTATAAGCGGGATGTACAACCATACCTGCAGCTTTGTTGACTACAAGTAAATCCTCATCTTCATGTATTATGTCGATCGGTATATCTTCTGGAACCACTTCGGTGTCACGCGGCGGATTAGGAAGAAAAATCTGGATGAAGTCCAAAGGTTTAACCTTGTAATTTGACTTTACAGCTCTTTTATTTACCTGGACAAATTCATCCTTGATGGCAGCTTGAATTTTGCTCCGACTTACGTGCGAGAGGCGGGTGATCAGGAATCTGTCTATTCTAACAGAGGATTGTTTTGGATCGACCTCAATTTGATGGTGCTCATGAAGGCCACGCTCATCTTCCGGCTCTGCTTGCTCTTGCAGTTCATTGCTGGGGGCCATAATTACAAATATATAAATTTGCTGTCCCATGTTATCTAAATCCCAATTGCCTACGCCCATTCAACCTCTTGAAGATCCTCAACTTCAGAGTTTCGGAGTAAACATTTTGGTTAAGCGAGACGATCTTATTCATCCCACAGTTTCGGGCACCAAATGGCGCAAACTCAAATACAACATTGCCATTGCCAAGAAAAGACGAATGAAAACTTTGCTCACTTTTGGAGGAGCATATTCAAATCACATCTTTGCAACAGCGGCAGCAGGCGCTGAATCGGGAATGAAAACCATCGGAATTATCCGGGGCGAACTTATGAAACCCTTGAATCCAACGCTATCTTACGCGGCTCGGCTGGGCATGAATTTGCAGTTCGTTAGCCGGCAGGAGTATCGAAAAAAGGACCAGGAAGCCTTTCTAATGGCCCTGGAAGGTGAACACGGTAGTTTTTATCTCATTCCGGAAGGAGGATCCAATGGCCTGGCGTTGAAGGGAGTGTCAGAGATGATAAACGAAATCGACGTCAATTATGACTTCATCTGTACACCGGTCGGCACTGGCGGAACCTTAGCAGGGTTATTGCAAGGCCTGGAAGGCAAAAAAAGGGCCTTGGGGTTTCCGGTGCTCAAAGCCCCCTCCCTGGAGTCCCGGATCAGGCTTTTGCTCCGAAAAGAATCGGGACTCAATCCTAGCAATTTCAATTTGCTACAGGACTACGACTTTGGAGGCTTCGCCAGATTCACTTCGGGGCTTATAGATTTCATAAATCGCTGCAGGTATGAACACCACTTGCGGTTGGATCCAATCTATACCGGTAAGATGCTTTTTGGCATATACGACCTCATAAGAAAGGGATATTTCCCTACAGGATCAACTGTTTTGGCCCTGCATACTGGAGGCCTGCAGGGTATTGTAGGATTTAACCAAAGATTTGTGGATCTGATTAAGTAGCTCATGTTGCCGCCGATAGTTATTCCCAAAGAAGAAGCCCGGAATCTGGTACTGTCGAGCCAGGGTTTAGATGGTAATCTTGAATTCGGAGAAGGGATACCAGGAGCGGCTGGGGCAATCCAAAAACTGGGCTATGTTCAAATTGATACCATCAACATAATTGAAAGAGCCCATCATCACATACTCTGGAGCCGGGTAAAGAATTATAACCCTGAGATGCTGGGCCGGCTTCAGTCTCAACCTGAGCCTCAAATTTTTGAATACTGGAGCCATGCCGCGGCATATCTGCCAATTCAGGATTTCAGGTTTTCCTTGCCATTGAAAAAGGCCTTCACTGAAGGGGATATCAAATTTTACCCCCGGGACGCCAAGACAATTGGCTTGGTTTGGAAGCGGATCAAGGAGGAGGGTCCGCTAATGTCCAAAGATTTTGAATCTGAGGTAGTCAACCCGGATCAGAAGTGGCAGGTTAGAGCCACAAAAATTGCATTGGGTCAATTGGCCATGGAAGGTAAATTGATGGTTACCAAGAGGATCAATTTCCATAAAATCTACGACCTGCCTTCCCGTATCGTACCCTCTCATGTAGATCAATCCATGCCTTCTGCTGAGGAATATGCCCATCATCTGATCAACATCATCTGTACGAGCCAATGGATTGATCACATTAAACCAGATCAATTATCAGAGAAAGATCTATCGACAAGCGGTAAAAAACGAATTAACCAATATGGTTGATGCAGGGCTAATTCAACGCGTCGAAGTGCATGGCCTCAAAGAAACCTTCTTTGCCAATCCATTGGAGTTTGGGAAATCCCCAGAGCAGAGATCCGTTCATTTGCTGAGTCCTTTTGATAATGCTATTATCCAAAGGAGAAGAATAATGGATATCTTTGGATTCGATTATCAGCTGGAATGCTATCTACCTCCGACCAAAAGGAGCTACGGGTATTTCTGCTTACCGGTCCTTTGGGGCAACCAGTTTGTAGGCAGACTTGACCCGAAAGTTGACCGGAAAACTAGAACCTTCACTGTTGTAAATTTGGTTCTGGATTCGATAACTGAAGATTTGCTTGAGCTTTTAGCGGCCAAAATATGGGCATTGGCCCGGTTCAATGAATGCAACAAGCTTGCAATCCAAAAGACCGCCCCGAGAATCAAGGGAAAGCTAAACCAGTTACTGGCAACCGTTCAACGTTAACTTCCATTCCCGGAAAAGCTTGGATGCCGTTCACGGTAGAAAGTGACCAGGTCCGTCCCTATGGCCTGCCCACCCAACTGCCTGAACATCGTGGTCACCTGCCCCCGATGATAGGTAGAGTGGTTAACAACATGACGGAGTAAGATCCACAAGGGCATACTGTACTTTTTTTCTTTTAGGCTGCCAAAATCGATAAACTGGCTAAGATCATCAGTGGACAAGTTTGTTACATAGTCGTAAAATCCTGATCTACCCTCTGGCAAATGCTTCTCAAGAGCTCAAAGCTTGAAGTGTGCCACTCCTCCGGTGCCGTTGTTGGTGAGCGTCCCTCCCACCGTGACAACCAGATCCATTGAGCCGACATGATATGCAGTAATGTACTCAGTATCGAAGGGAAGCTTCCTTTGAGATCTCGGCTTAATTCGGCCTCTGAGAATTTTGAGGCCGCAGCAAGAATTCGTCGATTTGCCCAGGAATTAAACTCATATAATTCCAGTATTTCATCTCTAGCCTGGTTCATTGTTCTTTCCATTAGGAATTTTCAAAAAAAACTCTATCCAATTCTTGGGTAGGCCTGGAGACCCGATGGCTTTGGCTGTCAACCCCGGCTCTTTTTCTTCGCCAAGATACAAGCTGATAAAATCGCGAATGAGGATTCCTGATTGGCTCTTTTCAACTAGACCTATCGCATCACCGGGCCGGAACGCACCCTCCTCCAGAATTCTTAAGTAGAATCCATTGCGCCTGGATTGTACAAATCTCCGCACCATTCGTGCATCATTGAATTTCAATCCTAGTTTATAACAAGGAAACCTGGGCTGGGTAACCTGAAACAGCGCCGATCCAATTTGAAACTTATCCCCAACCCGAACGTCCCTCTCGTTTAATCCATTAGTGGTCAAATTCTCACCAAAGCTTCCCCAAGGTAGATCTTGTTCAAGCTCCTGAGCCCAGAACTTATAATGCTCACCGGGATAGGCGTAAACCGCCTTGTCCGGGCCCCCGTGTACCTTAAGATCCGACTGCAAGTCACCTTCCAGATTGAGATAGTTAACATTGATGGTCCCTTGAACCGGCTCTTTCCAGATTGAGGTAGTTACCAGTTCTCCCTTCCAATCAAAGGTCTTCGGTTTTCCGGCGTTGATGGAGATTATTTGGGCCACTAGATCGTTTTGAATGCGAGCTTAAATCTAAACCATTCCCCGTACCTTCATCATTAAATTTTGCCTAGATTGAATCGAATGGAACTCGATCAAGTTCTAAATGAGTTACAAAAAGCAGCCAATCCACTAGCCAAACGTGGAATGACCCGGTTCGGAATTGAAATCTCAACTGCTCTGGGGGTCAAAGTACCGGACCTCAGAAGAATCGCTAGGACCAGCGGCAAGGATCATGACCTAGCTCAGGAATTGTGGCGGACCGGAATTCATGAGGCACGAATCCTGGCCAGCATGATAGATGACCCGAAAGCCGTAACTCCTGATCAAATGGACTCGTGGGTGAAGGATTTCAACTCGTGGGACCTATGCGATCAAGTGTGTGGAAATCTATTTGTAAGAAGCGAGTGGCGATATGAAAAGGCTTTGGAATACTCCTTCCGGGAATTGGAATTTGAGAAAAGAGCTGGATTTGCTCTGATGGCCTGGTTGGCAGTTCACGATAAGAAGGCAACGGATCAGCAGTTCGAACCATTTTTCGCGCGAATTGAAGCGGAAGCGGATGATTCCCGCAACTTCGTTAAGAAAGCTGTGAACTGGGCTTTAAGACAAATAGGTAAAAGGAATGGGGATCTACACTCCCGGGCACTGGCAACTTCCCGAAGCCTACTGGGATCCGATTCTAAAAGCGCCAAATGGATAGCTGGAGGAGCCCTCAAGGAGCTCCAGAGCCCCAATATCAGGGAAAGGTTTGCCTAATCGGCACCTGACCAGTCACGAAAGATCCCCGGCCCGAATCAATTTGAACCCATAAGGTCGGGATTGGCCATTCTGCAATCTATGCAGTACCGATTGGTCCCTAACGGCTTCTTGCAATTCTTACAAATTGGCTTCTCGGTTTTGGCCTTTTCACCCTCTCGCTTATCGCTCATCATTACTTTTTGGTGACCTTGAATTCAACCCGTCGATTTACTTGACGATTATCATCGGAGTTATTCGGAACTTCCGGAACCGTCTCGCCATAGCCTTTGGCTTCCACTCTAAAATCTTTAAGGCCTTGTTTGATTAGATAATTCCTTACCTCATCGGCCCGTCCCTGTGACAGGGTGAGATTGTAATCATCTGAGCCGCGGTCATCGGTGTGCCCTCTGATTTCGATCTCAACGGTGGGGTTTTGCTTAAGCAATTCAACCACCCGGTCGAGTTCAGGGAAGGATTCAGGCCTCAGAGTGGTTTTGTCAAAATCGAAAAAGATATTGTTGAGTCGGACGGTTACTCCAATTTCAATTGGAATCAATAAGAGATCTTTGTTTTGACTGCGGGAATCAAACTCGCTAAATTCGATACTATCGGTAAGATTCAGGTACCCTTCGGTTCCAGCTCGCAACACGTACTTTCCAGGTTCCGGAAGAATCACAGAATAATATCCCTCACTTGGTTCAGATTTGAAGACCCCCAGCTGGGAGCCGTTCAACTCGTATTTTACCTCAACGGCCAATGGTTCCTGGGTAAGGTCGTTCATTACATAACCTGACAGCGTAATGGGCTGAATCAGGTTGATGTTCTCTTCTATTTCCATGTAGTACTCATCGGTTTCGATCAGGATCGTATCCGTAAAGGGCAAAAAACCTGCAACGTTGACATTCACTCTGTAAAGACCAAGTTCTGGAAGGCTGGTTGTGTAATAGCCTTCTTCCGGATTGGATTCCGCACTGATCGGGGCCGTCCCTTCTCTGGCAAAATGTATTGAAGTTGTAATCGGGTTTTCTCCTTCCAGATCCCACACCAAGCCGAATACGACAATTTCAACCTTCTGGGGATCGAGATACAGGTCTTTTTTTACCTCGGCACTACCCTCGATAGTACTCAGATCCAGGCTATCTGACAGATCCAGAAAACCCTCCAGGTAACCTGAAAAGTGGTAAATCCCTTTCTCGTGCAGTTCAACCTTATAATTACCCTCCTCATCGGTGGTAATAAAGCCCTGATCTTTACCCTCGACCTTATAATCGAAATCGGCAACTAGCGTTTCATCAGTTTCACGGTTTCTAACCACACCCGATAGCACAATAATTGGTTTTGGAATAAGACCCAGGATATCCATGTGTCCACCATCGGCAGACATGAAGGCCCGGGTGGTAAAGGCTTTGCCCTCGGCGTCGACCGAGAAGTAGGCGTCGAATCCACTTGTATTTACCGGTGGGCCCAAATTTACCGGTTCAGACCAGTTCATCCAGGTGTCATCCAGGCGTTTAGATTTCCAGATATCGGCGCCGCCCATGCCCCCTTGTCGGTCACTAGCAAAATACATAGTTTGGTTGTCGACGGTCAGAAACGGCCCAAATTCATCCTTGTAGGTACTTATCGGTTCGGGTATTTTCTTAGGCCTGGTATATGATTTGGGGCCTCTTCGGAAGCTTACAAAAATATCGCTTACAACGTGATCGGACCTTTGACTAAAATACAGAATCAGCACTTTCTGATCACCGGTCATTACACCTCCGGAAAACCGGCCCTTGTTCATGTCCACATATCCTTCAATATCAATATCTTCAGGGCTTGACCATTTGCCTCCCCCGCGATGGGACATGGACAAGCGGGGCGTTTTCTTACTGTGTCCGCCCCGGAGCAAAAGTGTATGGCCGTTGTCAAGCACGTTCAGTACCTGGTTGAATCGATGGCTATTAAGAGGATGGCCCATATGAACAGCTTCCGTCCATTCGCCGTTCCCATCCAATTGAGTGAACCAAATGTCCTGAGTGTTATCCCGGCCCATTTGATTCTCAGGATGATCCGCTATGAAGAAATACAATACTTTACCATCGGCAGAAACTACCGGTGCTGAATCATGATAGTGGGAGTTAACCTTGTCATCGAGCTCAACAATATCATACAGAATCTTTTGCTTTTCTTGGGCAAAGGCTGAGATTCCAAATAAAAATGCCAACACTGAGAATTGCCAGCTCATAGTAAAATCACTCCTTTCGAAGATCAAATTAAAACAAGGCCAGAAGAATTCATAATTAGTACCAAGGCCCGAATAGATGAAGTCCCAGAAAAAAGGAGTTCAGGGAACAAGCTGATATAAAATTCAAGCGCATCGTGTTATCGAAATTGGCCTGGCTTGGGTCTTTCAGTACTCGGGCCAGCCACCAAAAAAAATAGATAAGGATGGGTAATAGGAAAATTTGAAAGATCACGGCCAGGCTCCAACCAAAGTTACTCCAGAAGAAATAGATGAAACCAACATTAGCTAACCCAAACAGCCCGGCGGAAAAGTAGAATGTCCCTCGAATTCCCAGCATGATGCTCAAGGTACGGTCCCCCCTTAAGCCGTCTTCCTCCTGCTGGTACACCTGGGTCATAGGGTAAGATCCCCATAAGAGCAATGTACAAAGGCTTGCTGCCAATAGGAACTCCGGTTGCAGTAGACCCCGCCACTCAGCCTGATTGATACCCTTGTAGCACAAAACCCAGGTAAAGAAACCCTGAAAAACCCCGGCGACAAACCAACCGGCTAATGGGTATTTCTTCAGCCTGATCCCTGGATAGCTATAGGCCTTTGAAACCAGCCCGTATATGAAGATCATCAAGACGAAATCCCAACTTATCAAAAAGCCCAGAATAAGGGCTATCAAATCAATCGTTAAGGAAACATAGTAGAGATCCCGGGTCACAGCCGGAGGATTTCGGAGGCCCCCAATGCTATCCTTATCCTTGTCGAAATAACTGTTGTACCCATTGCTGGCGGGGTATAGTAATAGGTGAAGGATTACAAAGACCAAAACCACTTCGGGCCATTGAATGTTATCGCTTAGGGCAAGAGCAAAAAGATAAACCGGAAGCAAGAAAAAGGAAAATGGAATGCGAAGATGAAGAAGAGTGGATCGAGACATTCGAAGTTGACCGGCCGCGAAACAAAATAGGACAAATTTGACTATTATTAATCATGAATTCCTACATATCATCCATTGGGACTTCGACCCCTAAAAATAGGATCCTTCAGAGTGAATTATCGGATTTCATGGCTGACGCGCATAACATGAATGCCAATGAAAGAAAGAGACTTGGGGCGCTCTATAGAGCCACTGGGATTCGAAGCAGGTATTCGGTTCTTGATGATTTCAAAGGTAGCGGGGTCAGGCTTTTTTCGGCTAATGGCAATAGGCAGGCCATCCCCGGGGTGGGTCGCAGGATGAATGTTTTCAAAGAAGAGGCGGTTGAGCTAGCGGTAGCTGCAGTAAGCGATTGCGTTACCGGAATTCCAGATCTCTCTCTGCAGCATGTCAGTCACCTCGTAACCGTTAGCTGCACGGGTATGTATGCTCCCGGTCTGGATATTGATTTAATAGAGCGGTTGGGCCTAAACACAAGTATCCAAAGAACTGCCATTAACTACATGGGCTGCTATGCAGCGTTAACGGCAATCAAAATGGCTGATTCGATCTGCCAGGCCGATCCGCATTCCTGCGTTTTGATCGTCTGTGTAGAATTATGCAGCATACATTTCCAAAAGGGAAAGACAGAAGACAACATTTTGGTGCAAGCCTTATTCGGAGATGGTGCAGCCGCTATGGTAATGAACTCACATCCAAGGACAGAATTATCCTTGAAGGCAGAGAGTACTTTTTGCGACTTAATGCCGGAGGGGAAATCGGATATGGCATGGGGAATAGATGATTTAGGATTTCAAATGAGGCTGTCTTCGCACGTCCCTGACATATTAAGAAAAGGCATCCGTTGCCTCACACAATACCTTCTGCAATCCATGAAACTAAACCAGGAAGAGGTTAGCTATTATGCTATACATCCAGGTGGCAAGAAAATCTTAGAGGTCGTCGAAGAAGAGTTGGAATTGCCCAAAGATCGGAATTGGCATTCACGACAGATTTTAGCCCAGTACGGCAACATGTCCTCACCCACGATTTTGTTTATTTTAAAGTCGATCTGGCAGGATCTCAGCCAGGACGACAGAGACAAGAGGATCCTGAGTCTTGCCTTCGGGCCGGGGTTAGCGCTGGAATCCATGCTATTACGCATTGAGATTCATTAGGGATGTCTCCGGATTTCTCTAAAAGGTCACCCAGTAAAGAGATTATGGACGATTTAGGGTCTTCAGGTCAAATTGTGGAACAATCACTTCGGGAGCTTGATTTTATTAACCTGTGGCTTGGAGGGAATGCGCTGACCATGGATGCTCTCTCTCGCTGTGTTGGAGTTGACGAGCGTAAGCTTCGCATAGCTGATCTTGGGTGCGGGAGCGGGGACATCTTAAGACGGGTGGCCGCTTGGGCCCGGAACCGAAATTTGGATGTTGAACTGGAGGGGTATGACGCCAACCCGTTCATTGCCCAATACGCCCGACAGCATAGTCGAGATTTCCCCGAGATAACCACCTTTTCCGAGGATATTCTGTCCGAGCAGTTTGCTGAGCGAACATTCGATGTTGTACTTTGTACTTTGTTCCTTCACCATTTCACCAATGAAGAATTGTCCCAATTCTTACGGGAATTGCGGAATCGCACTTCAGCATGGATAATAATAAACGATCTTCATCGTCACTGGCTCGCTTATTATTCAATTAGAGCCTTGACCCAGGCACTATCAAGATCGGAAATGGTAAAGAATGATGGCCCTATTTCAGTTCTCAGGGGATTTAGCAAAGATGATATCCGCAGAATAATGAAGCGAGCCAATTTAGACGAGTTCTATTTGAACTGGAGGTGGGCTTTCCGATGGCAATGGATCATCAATTGCTCCTAGTCACATTTCCCACCGAACCTTTTCTGAAACCGGTCTGCGGCGCCCTTGAGGCCACTTTCCGCTGGGTATCCCCAGGTACATAAATCCGATAAGTTTATCCTCAGGCCCCAGATCGAAGAAGGGCTTGGCTTCATCAATGTAAGTAACTCCTCCGGTAGTCAAGTAGCAACCTATTTTATGAGCTGCCGCAGTAAGGTACATATTTTGAACGGCGCATGCTACTGCGGCAACTTCTTCGATCTCTGGCACGCTTTTCCTTGGGTCCCTTTTCATCGCAATAGAAACGATGTGGGAGGCGGAAAGAGGCTTGGTCTGCAATTTCTGGAAAGTCTTTTCATCAAACGAATTGTCCCGCCTGGATACCTCCGCGTACAATTCCGCCTGAAAAGTGGCCAGCCGCTGCAAGCCCTCTCCTGAAAAAACAATGAATCTCCAGGGTTCGGTTAAGCGATGAGTAGGAGCCCAATTGGCATTTTCCAGGATGGTTTGGATAATTTCGACCGGGATTACCTCCTTGGAATAGGCGTTGGGATAAATGGATCTCCGATTGCGGATTAGGTGATTTATCTCGTCGATATAATTCATTTTGGTTTAGTTGATACGAATTTAGCAGAGTTCGAGCACAAATCGCTAAATTTCGGGAGAGGTTAAAAGATTGATTAGTGAAGGGCATCACGACTCAACGGCAACCACTACGATGTCTCCCAATTGTCAAATAATGTAATCATAAACCGGCGCTACTGCGGGCCGCCCAACTCCGGAAATGGGGGTTATGTGTGCGGCATTTTGAACAATTTCCTTGATGGAGTATCCGAAATTACCCTGAGGCAGCCTGTTCCACTAAATCAGAGGATGCAGGTCCTGATTGAAGAGCGTCAATTGGCTCTTAACAATGGGAACGAGATCGTTGCCGAGGGCCGAGTTGGAGATCTTGACATAAAGCCCCCCAAACCGCCCTCTTTTGAAATGGCGGTGGATTCATCCCATCATTACATCGGTTTCCATAAGCATCAATTTCCAACTTGTTTTGTGTGCGGACCGGATCGAAACGAGGGAGAGGGTCTGAGGATCTTTGCCGGGCCGGTTCCAGGCCGTGAGATGGTCGCGGCCCCATGGATACCGGGCAAAGAACTGGCAGACTCAAACGGCTTGGTTAGGTCGGAATTTCTTTGGGCGGCGATGGACTGTCCGGGATATTTTGCCATAGCCGGTCACCATCCAAACGCCATGCTTCTTGGAAGAATGTCCGCAAGGATCGTTGAAAGGGTTCCGATTGGCACTAAAGTTATTGTGACCAGCTCGAAGATCGGGCAAGAGGGTCGAAAAGCGAACGCAATTACCGCGTTGCATTCAGAAAATGGAACACTGCTTAGCTACGCTCGTTCGGTTTGGATAGAAATAAGTCCACACTTAGCACCACGGACTGATTGACTAGCAATCCTCAAGAGCGCATAATTCGCTTTCGAGTTCTATTTCAGTAGTGATATGCTGAATCTTCAATCCTCGAGCCACTTCCTTGATTCCACTCTTAATGTGAAGAATGGACTCCTTACCGATGGAGTCATCCACTACCACATGCACTGTCATGACCAGGAATTCACCATCCATAGTCCATATATGGGTGTCATGCACCGAATTCACCCCGTTTACCTTCAGTAACCGCTCCTCTAGGTCCTGTACTTCTATATTGTCAGGTTTCCCCTGGAGAAATATTTTCAGGGTCTTCCTGAAATTTCTAAAGACCCCGGTTAAAATAATACCGGTTATCAGAATTGATAAGACCGGATCAATAACGGGTATATACCAGAATCTCATCACCACGCTGCTAATCAAAATGATGACCCAGCCCAAAACATCTTCAAGCAAATGCCATGAAACAACCCTTTGATTCAAATTATTTCCAGTCCGAAGTTTTAGGACTGCAACTCCATTGAAGACAATTCCTAAAATAGCGAGTAGCAGCATCCCGTCAACGTCCGGTTGTTCTGGTACAAACAAACGTGGAATGGAAATGTATAACACCAACATTGATCCCACTATCAGGATAATGCTGTTGATATAGGCGCTAAGCAATGAGAATCGGCGGTAACCGTAGGTAAATCTCGTGTCCCGCTTTTTGTGCGAGACCTTCTCCAGAAACCAAGCTAATCCAAGTCCCAGGCTGTCCCCGAGATCATGCAGAGCGTCGGATAGAATGGCGACGCTGTTGGTTAATAGCCCTCCAATCAGTTCGATCAGAGTGAAACTCAGGTTCAGAATGAGGGCATATTTGATATTCCGAGTTCCTTGATCGGTATTCGGGGCTGGAAAAGTCATCTAAAAGTTAGGTGAGGATTTCCCTTTGTTCTCACAATTTGGAATCTTACAATCTCCATAAAGGACAAGGGAATAGTTCTTTACTTCAGTTTTCAGATCTTCGCTCACCATCTGTTTTATGTCGTCGATTCTGGAATCAGTGAACTCCTTTATGACATCGCAGTCATTGCATACCAGGTGGTCGTGATGTTGATAGACTAATGCCTGCTCATACAAGGCATTTTGCTCCCGGAACTGATGTTTAACCGCGAGCCCACATTGGACCAGAAGATCGAGTGTATTGTAGATTGTCGCCCTGCTAATGGAGTGTTGCTTGTTTCTCATTACAACAAACAAACCCTCAACATCAATGTGGCGATCCAAGGAGTACAACTCTTCTAAAACTGCAAAACGTTCGGAAGTTTTGCGATAGCTGTGCTGGTCAAGAAATACCTCAAATCTTTTAAGTGCAATATGTTTGAAACCTGCAGATCCTTTCATAATTCCAATCGCACGAACCGTAAGTTAGCAACAACCACCCACATAAAGTTCATATGGGAATCTTATTTGGTGTCGATAATCTGGACTTTTCTGCCACTACAAGTTATGCTCACCGATTGTCCTGGATGCAGCCTGGTGGGGGTCCGGATGGTCAAATCTGGCACATCTACCGGTCCTGTTACCTGCACAGTGGCGTCCCAATGGTCACCGAAGTAACGCACCGATTTAACGACGCCATTAAGAGCTTGATCCGATCCCTGCGAGAGCCTCCAATCTTCTGGCCGAATGACGAATCTAATTCGCCCACCGGGTTGCTGGGCCCGGTTGAAGATTTTGAGAAGGAACTTACAACCCTCAGATTGCGATTCCATCTCTATGAGATTTATTGGTCCAAAGAAACTAGCCACGTATGGCGACTCCGGGAAATTGTACAGCTCCTGGGGGGTTCCAACTTGCAATAATGAACCGGACCTTAAGATTGCTATCCGATCTGCAGTTGACAGGGCATCCTTAGTGTCATGGGTAACCAGGAGAACCGTCACACCCGCACGGTTCATAATATTGCGTAGTTCCAACCTCATCTGATCCTTTAGAGGCTCGTCAAGGTTACTGAATGGCTCATCCATCAATATCAAGCTGGGTTGCGGAGCCAGAGCACGGGCAAGGGCTACCCGTTGCTGCTCCCCTCCTGAAAGTTGATGAGGATATTGGAATTCCTTCCCCACCATATTCGTCAATTTCATTATTTCCCCGGCTCTGTCCTTTTTCGATTTTTTGGGTAACCTGGAGAGGCCATACTCGACGTTTTGGAGGACCGTTAAATGAGGAAACAGCGCATAGTCCTGGAAAACCATGCCCAACTTTCGTTTTTCTGGAGGAACAACGTAGTTGAAATCACTTACGAGCTCCTCATTGATCAAGATCTGACCTTGTTCCGGCCTCTCAAAACCGGCTATCAATCTCAAAAGAGTAGTTTTTCCAGAGCCGCTTTCACCTACAAGCGCGACTATTTCACCGGTTGAAATAGCCAGATCTACTTTATCTACGGCATGTCTCCGCCCGGACCCAAACGTCTTACTTATAGATTTGATCTCAAGCGCTCTCACTGATCAGGCTTTCTTTCCAGAAGTCTGTTGAGTAGGAATATGGGGATAATGCCAATACCAATTATGATCAACGAAGGGCTTGCCGATTGCGGGATTAATTCATCACTTGCCAATTCATAGGTCTTAGTAGCCAAAGTATCAAAATTGAAAGGCCGAAGGATCAAAGTCAAAGGAAGTTCCTTAAGGAGGTCAACGAATACCAAAATTGCCCCTGCTAGTGCAGCGGTCCGTAGCAAGGGAAGGTTGATCCTCCTAAGGGTCGCAAACAAACCCCGGCCAAGGGACCTTGATGCCTCAATAAGCGGATCCCCAATTTTTTCAAAGCCAGATTCTATCGGGTTAAAGGCCACAGCCAGGTAGCGGACCGTGTAAGCCACAACCAAAGCAAAAACCGTCCCAGACAGCACCAGACCAGGACCCGGACCTTCGAAAAGAGAGTTGAAAATGACTGATATTTGACGGTCCAAAGCTAAAAGCGGAATAAGTATCCCAATCGCGATGATGGCACCTGGAATCGAATAACCTATGGTAGCCAATTTAGCGGCTGGCCTGATCCATGATCCGCCAAGAGTTCGGCTGCAAAAGATCAGGATCACCGAGAAGGCTACCGTAATAAAGCTGGCCAAAACTGCTAATCCGAAGCTGTTGACGACCCAGCGCAAGACCTCCAATGGCACCAGACCTCCGGCCGTTTGGATCGACCAAGAAACTAGTTGGGCTACTGGGATCAAAAATCCAAATAGAAAAGGCAGGAAGCAAAAGATAGACACGGCTAGGGCCTTGGTTCCTGAGAGTCTGATCCGATAAAAATGGCCAAACGACGACTTGTCCTCGGCAAAACCCATCTTACCACGATGCAACTTCTCAATAGCCAGCAGGAGTAAAACGAAAAGCATCAAAATTGAGGACAAGTATATGGCAGCAGACGAGTCTCCCAGAGAAAACCAGGCTCGGAATATCCCGGTGGTAAAGGTGGTAACCCCATAATATTTTACAGCTCCGTAATCGTTGAGGACTTCCATGAACGCGAGCGATAAGCCGGCTACAACAGCAGGCCTGGCTACCGGGAATGCGATCTTAAAAAAAGTCCGGGTTGGTGATTGTCCGAGTATCTGACTTGCCTCAATCAATCGGCGGGAATTATTGAGAAAAGAAGCCCTTGAAATGAGGTACACATAGGGGAATAATACCATGGCCATAACAACAGTTACTCCTCCGATATTCATAATGTCTGGAAGTGAAACCTTCCGGTCAAGGAATGGCGTTAGAAGCCGTTGCAAGGGTCCGGTGAAATCGAAAATGCCAGCATAGGTATAGGCGACTATATAGGTGGGAATGGATAAGGGTAAAATGAGTCCCCATTGAAGATAACCTCGACCGGGAAAATCAAAGTTTGAAACGAACCATGCAGCACCTACTCCAATGACCACACAAATTCCGCCAACTCCTGCCATCAGGATCAACGTATTCATCACGTAATCCAACAGCACCGTGTCAACAAGATGCGCCCACGTTGGCCCCGGTCCCTGAGATAGGTTGCTGAGAATAGTCAACACTGGAGCTAGCGTGATTAAAAGAATGATCAGCACATATAGGTGCCAAATCGAAGGTTTGAATCGCACCAAAAACAATTTTTGAACCCTATTTCCAGCCAGCCCTATCAAAAATTCTCACCGCCTCGGAATTCTTCTCTCCTAAGATTGAAAGGCTCAGTTCATCGGATTTAAAATCACCCAAGGAATCCAGTAGCGGGGCAACCGCTACGCCAATCTTTACCGGATATTCGAAATTTGCCTGGGCAAAGACCTTCTGAGCTTCTTCCCCGGATAAGAATTCAAGAAACTTGACCGCATTTTCAGGATGCGGCGCATAACGAGTTACCCCCGCCCCACTGATATTAATATGTGCCCCTCTTTCATTCTGGTTGGGAAAGAATATGCCTACCGCCTGCCCTGCCTTAACCTCTTCCGGGTTATCCGAATCCAATAGTTTACCAATATAGTATGTGTTGACCAAGGCAAGGTCTCCCACCCCGGCCGCGATCGCCTTAATTTGATCGCGGTCATTGCCCTTAGGATCTCGGGCAAAATTCCCAACCACTGCCTTGACCCATTGTTGAGCGCTTTCCGGGCCGTCCGCTGCTAGAATGGAGGCCAAAAGCGACTGATTATAGATGTTGGAAGAAGAACGTACCAAGATTCGGTTTTTCCATTTGCTGCTGGCCAAATCTTCATAGGTGGACAAATCATCAGGATTGACTCGTTCCAAAGAGTAGGCGATAACCCTGGCACGATAAGTTAGTCCGTACCAGGTATTTTCCGGATCGCGGAAATGCTCCGGAATATTGCCGTCCAGAACCTGAGAATTCACAACGCTCAGCAGATTGCTCGCTTTGGCCCTGTGGAGCCTTCCGGCATCCACAGTGATCAGAACGTCAGCCGGGGACTGCTCCCCTTCGAGCTTCAATCTCTTCAATAACTCATCCGCGCTGGCATTAACCACATTTACGTTTACCCCGGTTTTCTTGGTGAAGTCAGCAAAGAGCTGTTGATCCGAGGGATAGTGCCGATGTGTATAGACGTTGACTTCCTGCAAGATCGCCGGACTTTCCGAAGTTTGCGTGTTCCTGGGACCACATCCGAAAAGGATTGCCAAACCAAAAAGTGGACCAGCTAATTTCATCTTCATAACAAAGTCACCTGCGTAAAAGCGAAAGATGGCAAAAGTACAAATAGTTAGTGAGGTTTTCCAGATACATGGAATGATAAGGAGAGAGGCCATTGGTTTTATGTCAGGCTGCGGCAGTTGAAACCGGAAGCTAGCATGTCTCCGGACCCATTTCTTATTGTATCCGGTTAAAACTTAACCTTAGTTGATCTAAGTCGTTGTCTAATAAATAGTAGAAGTTCTCGATTTTTTTGGTAATATTCTTGGAATGATCTTCAATTGGTTGTGGAGACTTTTCGCCTTGTTACTGATGATGCTTGTTCCTTGTATTTGGCTAAGGGCGCAATATCCGCATTTGGGTTTCAAAATCACCGATAACAGAACATCGGTAACGATTCCGTTTGAAATTCACAACAACCTGATCGTTATTCCAATTATCCTCAATAATACGATTCCATTAAAGTTTGTACTTGATACCGGAGTACGGACCGCTATTCTAACTGAAAAGACGTATAGCGACATCCTGCAAGTTTCATACGATCGCGTGTTAAGCATGTTTGGAGCCGACGGAGTAACTAAGATTGAGGCCTACGTGGCCACTGATATTTCGTTACGAATGCCCGGGGTAATTGGCTATGGTCAAGCCCTGTTGGTTCTTAGAGAGGATTATTTAATGCTCAAGAACAGCCTGGGAATCGACGTGCACGGAATCCTGGGATACGAGGTATTCAGCCGTTTCGTTGTAAATATTAACTACTCCAGAAAGCAACTGACTTTAACCGAAGCAGGGTCGCATAAAGTAAAGAAACGCTTTAAGGAGATACCCATAAAAATTGAAGACACCAAGCCATATGTACAAACCATAGTTACCCAGCAAGATGGTAGCGAGATCGAGGCTAAACTGATGATGGATACTGGTGCCAGCCATTCATTACTGCTCAATCTCAGTACGGACGAAAGGCTGATCCTCCCTGACCCAAGCGTGGAGGGGTTGCTAGGAAGAGGGTTGGGAGGTGATCTATTCGGCCGAATCGGCCGGATCAAAGAATTGAGGCTGGGGAAATATTCATTTCGGAAGGTACTAGTGTCCTACCCAGCTGAATCTATCTACTCCGAAGTGTTTAAACAAACCGGGCGACAAGGGACGCTTGGAGGAGGAATCATATCCCGCTTTAACGTCACATTCGATTATTTTCAGGAAAAGATATACGTTCGAAGGAATCGTGGGTACCGGGCCAAATTCGAATACAATATGAGTGGCATTGATTTGATCGCTGATGGTCCTTCACTGGAGCTAATTAAAATAAATCGACTTCTGCCATCAAGCACGGCCGCTATGGCCGGACTGGAACAAGGTGATATTATCAAAACAATTAACAGTCGGCCTATTAAAGACCTGGATCTTCAAGACGTTAGCAATATCTTTAGATCCAAGAATCAAAAGAATATTGTCTTGATTGTGGAGAGAAACGGCCAAACCATCAAGAAGAAATTCAAGCTCGAAAGGATTCTGTGATTACTCAGCAAAGCTTATTTCACCCTCTGGAACAAAACGATCGAGCTTTAGACTTTTGATCATGGAACGGTAAGTAAAATGGATAATGTTCTCCTGGTCGTCAAACAACCCCGTAAGTACCGTATTTCTGATTCGTACCGATCTGAGCTGATTGATCTTGGCTATTTCTAAAAAACACCACACTGCGTCATTCTCTACTTCCAGCCCAAGGAAAATAGGCCGCGCAGGCTCCTGATTGATCCATATCTTGAAGTTGACCTCAAAGTATTTAACAATCTCCTGCTGATTCCTACCCCAGTCCAAACCTTCGTAATTCTGACCATGAAGGGCTACTAGTTCTGCTTGAAAATCGTCCGAAAAGAGTTTGTGGGTTATTTCCAGCGCTTCACTTTCAGAGTTGTAATTAATCTCGCAAACGCTGATATGGAAAGGATGGGCGACCCCCAGGATCAGCAGCACGGAGGTGTGAAGAAAGTACAATGGAGCCAACACAGAGCAAAATTGCTGAATTTGGTATATAAATAACGTGAGTTCGACAATAAGGAATGATTAAAGAGCGAGAAAGAGTTGACCGGTGTCCTGGTAGTTCAATTTGATTGAGGGCTTTTTTTCGCAAAAGTTGTAAGCGATTAAAGCCGAGAAAAGGTTGGTAAGGAAATTAGTTGGGCTCCTGTGCCTGGAGTGTTCAATCTGGAAGATGTTTTTAAGTTGATCAATGATAGTCTCACAAATAGCCCTTTTACGGAGCATTATAGCATCCATGATGGGGGTTAAGGATGAGGACTTCATATTGCGTTTGAGTTTGGTTATCAGATGGACTCCGCGGAAGAACAGATTTTTAAAAAGTTCCTTACTGATGTAGCCTTTATCACCAAAGAGCTTTCCGAATAATTTCTTAATAAACCGTTCAATTTTAAGAGGCTTTCTGTCATCCACATTGCCCGGTGTGAGCATAAAATCGATGATTTCACCCGTATCAGCAGTGATAAGATGGAGCTTAAACCCGTAGAACCATCCGATGGAACAATGGCCTCTTTTAGCTAACCCTTCAAATACTTTATGGTTATGGATCCGTCTGTTATGACAGACCCTTAACGGAGTGCTGTCTATAAAACTTATACCTGTACACTGTCCAGTCCCTTGTGTTTTCAGATAAATAGCCATTGGCAGAAGACTTCCACTACAAAGTTCTACCATTCGGTTATAGCTTACCACATCAGGAAAGAAGGAGCGCAAGTGGCCACAAACGTATGTGTTGTAAAAGGTCTTGAAATTTCGATATCCTGAGATCTGGAACAAGACCTGTATAGTCATTACTTCGGATAAAGAAAGCTTACCAGGTTTGTTGCGCTTTTTACTTCCCAGCAATCTTTTTTCCAATTTTGGGACAAAATCCAGACAAAAATCGTCAATGGAACAAAAAATTTCAGTAATTTTAGTAGCAGTTAACATAGGTAGAAATATTAGTTATTTTGTTGATTGTCAATGACTTAATATACTAATTTTCTGCCTTTTTTCTATCAATAAACTACTCTATTTTATATCGAACTCACGTTAAATATGGACATTTATGTCCTTTATAATTTGGTCGGATTTGATTGCAAAATCTCCGAATGTACCCCATTTTGTTGGGCACGGAAATGAACAGGATATTAATGTTAGTCTGCTTTGCTTGGTCGACGCTCGGATGGTGTCAAAAAACACTGAATCAGGGCAAGTTTGAGCAGCTGGGAACGGTCCTTCCATCCCCCAATGAATTCCGATCTGCGTCCGGAAGTCCAGGACCCAAGTATTGGCAGCAAAAGGTTGACTACGCTATTCAAGTTACCTTGGAGGAGAAGAATCGAAGAATATACGGGGCTGAAAGGATTACTTACTATAACAATTCTCCCGACGAGCTTGGGTACTTGTGGATCCAATTAGATCAGAACGTCAGGGCTCCGGAATCCGACACCTACAAGGCCAGACCTAACAACCCGGAATTGAGTCTGTATAACGGAGATATTGCGGGTGTCCCTGGAGATTCGGTCTCGGGCCGGGGAATTCTCGATATGACGGCAGCATATGGATTTGATGGGGGCTTTAAAATAGGTTCGCTTACGGATGCCTTAGGAGAAGCTCTGGAACACACGATCAATCAAACAATGATGAGGGTTGAGTTGCCGTCCCCACTCGAGCCAAACGAATCATTCACATTTCAACTGAAATGGTGGTATAATATCAACGACAGAATGCTGGTGGGAGGGCGATCGGGTTATGAGTTCTTTCCACAAGATGGCAATTGCCTATTCACCATAGCCCAGTTCTATCCCCGCTTGGCTGTTTATGACGATATCAACGGTTGGCAAAACAAGCAGTTCCTTGGAGATGGCGAATTTGCCTTAAACTTTGGTGATTTCGATGTAGAGATTACGGTCCCATCCGATCATATTGTTGCCGCCACGGGAACGTTGGCAAATGCAACAGAGGTTTTGAGCACTAAGCAAATTGAGCGGCTGGAGAAGGCCAAAGCTGCTACAAAACCAGTGGTCATCGTCTCCGAATCGGAGGCACTCAAAAAAGAAAGCGCCCCTGCTGAAGGCACCAAAACCTGGAAGTTCAAAGCCTCTAATGTCAGGGATTTCGCCTTCGCTACTTCGCGGAAATTCATCTGGGATGCCATGGGGGTTAGAATCAGCGATCACATCCCTTTGGCCATGTCGTTTTATCCCAAAGAGGGCAATCCTCTTTGGCACCAGGAATCTACCCTCGCGGTAGTCCGCACTTTGAAAACGTATTCGGAACACACAATAGACTATCCGTATCCGGTGGCCATATCCGTGCACACTGCTTCGTTAGGGATGGAGTATCCCATGATTTGCTTTAACCTAGGGCGTCCCAATCCGGATGGATCATTCTCAGAGGGCACTCGAAACTCCATGATTTCGGTAATCGTGCACGAGGTAGGCCACAATTTTTTTCCTATGATCATTAATTCCGACGAACGGCAATGGACCTGGATGGACGAGGGTTTAAACTCGTTTCTACAGTACCTGACTCTGGACCATTGGTACGAAGATTTTCCCCATCGAAGAGGTCCTCCGGAGACCATTATTCCCTATATGAGAGGTAGCAAAGAATTCCAACGGCCAGTTATGAGCAACTCCGAACAGTTGATCCAATTCTCCGCTAACGCGTATTCCAAGCCAGCCGCGGCTTTGAACATTCTGCGCGAAACGATAATGGGTCGCGAACTGTTTGACTATGCCTTGAAGGAATATGCGCAGCGCTGGGCCTTCAAAGGCCCATCTCCCGCGGATTTTTTTAGAACAATGGAAGACGCCTCAGCCGTGGACCTGGACTGGTTCTGGCGAGGCTGGTTTTATACTACCGACCATGTCGATCTTGGTGTGGATCAGGTTCGGTGGCTCCGAGTAAATAGCGATAGCCCAAAAATGGAAGGAGAAGTTCGGACTAACCAATCGCTTGGAAACCAGGGCTCAGGTCTTCAGAACAAACAACAGGGTCTAGAGGCATTCGAAGAGTTCTACCTCAAAGACACTGGGGATCAGGATTACCGGGAGTTTCTGGCCAGGCTTGATGGCGGTCAAATTAGAGATCGTTTTGGCGAGAAGAACTTCTATGAGATAACTTTCAAAAACTTAGGAGGATTGGTAATGCCGATAATACTTGAATGGACCTACAACGACGGCACAACCGAAATCGAAAAAATACCCGCTGAGATATGGAGGTATGACGAGACTGAGGTGGTTAAAGTATTTGTCAAGGACAAACAAGTTACCAAGGTACAATTAGATCCTAATGGCGAAACCGCGGATATCAATATTACCAATAATAGCTATCCCCAAGTCGACGAGCCAACGATGTTTCAGCAATTCAAGAACCGGACCAACTGAATCAGGGGGTCAGGACAACCTTTAAACATTCGTCCTTTTTTTGATCAAATATTTCGTAAGCTTCAGGTCCCTGGGGCAAGTTCATCCGGTGAGTTATAATAGATTCAATTGCAAGTTCCTGGGATAAGATCATCGCCTGCAGATCTTCAACCAGATGCCGTACCGGGCATCGGCCCGATTTGTAAACCATGTTCTTGTCGTATGCCTCCACCGGGGAAAAGGCAAACTCAGCGGATGTATGGACACCCACCGAAGCTACAATTCCACCAGGCCGAATAAGATTGAAAGCTAAACGCGCCGCTTCTGGAGAGCCGACGGCCTCGAGGACCCCGTCAACGCCGATGCCGTGTGTATGTTCCAGCAAGTCTTCCACCGGATCCTGAAGCGAAATGTTTATTGTTTCCGCGCCAAAATCAGCAGCTCGCACCAAACGATCCCCAACGGAATCCAAGGCGTAAAGTCTCTGAGCTCCCAGGGTTTTAGCAGCCACGATAGCCATTAAACCAACCGGTCCACAGCCCAGAACCGCGTAGACTCGATCAGGGGAAATTTCGGCCTGCAGGGCGCAGAAGAACCCGGTTGGAAATACATCTGCCAACAAAAGTGCCTGTTCCAAGGTCACGCCATCCAGAATTTCCACCAGGGTGGTATCCGCTAATGGTACTCGCACAAACTCCGCCTGCACACCGCCAAGCCCAAGGCCATTTTGTTTCCAACCATAGAGTTGTCCTTTTAAACATCTACTCGTCAGCCCGATTTGACAAAAATGGCAGCGTCCGCAGCTCGTAGTAAATGGGCTGAGAATCATTGACCCTACCCTAAACCGCCGAACCTTGGCACCGACATCCACTACCTCACCCACAAATTCATGACCCATAATGGTACCACGATCGCAACCCTTTTCACGATCGTGATATATATGCAGATCAGATCCGCAAATGGCGCATTGATCCACTTTCACAACGGCATCCCCCGGATGAAGTATTACCGGATCTTCGACGTCTTCTAAAGCAATCTCCAATTTGCCCTGCAGGGTAAGCGCTTTCACTTTATTCGAATGGTAGGTTAGCCAAATCTACGTTGCCGCCGGTCAATATTATCCCTACTCTTTTGTTTTCAAAGATCGCACGGTTTCGCCACACCGCCGCCAAAGGAACTGCGCCCGATGGCTCAACCACTATTTTCATACGCTCCCAAAGTAATTTCATAGCTGAGATGATTTCTTCATCGCTAACAGTCAAGATTCCCCTGACAAACTCGTTGATAATCGGAAAGGTCTTGTCCCCCAAGGATGTTAGAAGGCCGTCGGCGATGGTATTAGGGGCGGTTGAAGGAATTATCCTACCCGCTTTCAGGGATCGAAATGCATCATCGGCGCCTTGTGGCTCGGCCCCATAGACACCAAGTTCTGGTGCAAAATATTTAGCAGAAAGCGCCGTACCACTGATCAGTCCTCCTCCTCCCACAGGACAAACTATGTAATCCAAGGCGGTCGTATCTTCAATAAGTTCCTTAGCGGAGGTAGCCTGCCCACAGATTATGCGGTAATCATTGTAAGGGTGGACCAGAGTGGCGCCATGCTCCCGGATTACTTCGTTTACCGTTGCTTCTCGGGCTTCCAAGGTTGACTCACAATAAATCACCTGGGCTTGGTATCCTAAGACTGCCTCCTTTTTAACCCTGGGTGCATTATCCGGCATTACCACATAGGACTTGATGCCCCGCAATCGAGCAGCCAAAGCCAGTGCCTGACCGTGGTTTCCAGAAGAGTGGGTTGTCACGCCAAGGGCTCGTTCCTGATGGTTGAGATTCAATATTGCGTTGGTAGCTCCCCTGAACTTAAACGCTCCGACCTTTTGGAAATTCTCGCATTTGAAAAGCAGCTCACTATTGATTTTGAGGTTTATGCTTGACGAAGTCAGTACTGGAGTGCGATGCACCCATTCCGAGATTCTGGAATGAGCCTGGATAATTTCCTTGGAGCTGGGAAAGGTCAATTATGCCTTTTTTTGGAGTGTCATGTATGGAACCTTGAGCTCAAAGTCGCTGCCTTTTCCGGATTTGGATTTGACGGTCAAATCTCCTCCCATTCTTTTTGCTGATTCATGAGCAATGAACAATCCTAGTCCAGAGCCCGTGGAATGGCGCGATGCCCTGAAAAACATATCGAAAACTCGATCCAGATATTGTTTCTCAATGCCGATTCCATTATCTCTAACACAGATGGAATATTGGTGTTCATCAGCATTAACCACTACCTTGATAAAGCGCTTTTTCTGATCAATATTTAAATGGAACTTGATGGCATTTGAGATCAGATTGTTAAGAATTATTTTGAGCCGAAATCGGTCCGCGTAGATTTTGTCCCCATCAATTTTCAGTTGGAAATCAATTTGGTCAAAGCCCTCCAGAAAATTAAGGTGATCAATAACCTCCTGAATGAGCGTTTGGGGGTCTGTCCATTCATAGGCGGTCTCCAATCTTGAATTGCGTGAATAGTTTATTATGTCCTCTATGAAGCTTTCCAACTTTTCGATTGAGTTCTGCAATCCGATCCAGGTAGTTCTTCTGAGTTTCATCCTGGGTTTCGACCCTGGCCAGGTTTATCAACCCCAACAGTGATTTCAAGGGCGCGCTCAGGTCGTGGGATGCGCTGTACACGAAACGGTCCAACTCGCTTATCAGGCTTTCTCGTTCTCGTTCCTGCGCCCTACGCTTAGTAATGTCGACCATACACGCCATCACCATTTCCCTGTGCTCAAACGGAACTATGACCAAGTACACCTGGGTAAGGAATTCCCTGCCCTCTGCATTCAGGTGAACCCATTCCAGCACAGGCCTATCTCCCTTCTTTAGTCCACCTAAGACCCTCTTCATAATGTCCGCAGATTTTGATCCGTCTGGCTGTAGTTCCGGACTTAGGCTGAGGGGCGTTTTCTCCATAAGCTCCTCCTCTGAGTAGCCAAACATCTCAACGGCTTTATGGTTGAGCGATACAAACCGCTTGGTCCGGGGGTCAAAGAGCATAATTGCTTCGTGGACATTCTCAACAATTTTCTTGTTTCTGGCCTCGCTTTCCACAAGAGCCATTTCGGACAATTTCTGTTCCGTGATGTCCTGAACGGTCCCGATTAGCTTGGCTGGCTGCCCATTTATGTCCCTGATCAGGTGGGACCTCCCGATCAGGTATTTATCCTTTCTGCTAGGAGTTTTGATCTTGAATTCCAGTGAGTTAGGTCCCGTCCGTCCAGAAATCAGATCCGCTACAGTTTGTTGGGCTATTTCCCGATCGGGCGATGCCATGAATCCAAAAGCTTGCTCCAAAGTTACCCTCGGGCCCTCTGGCTCCAAACCATAAATTTTGTAACATTCAGGTGACCACTCAAGATCGCTGGTAACCAGGTCCAATTCCCAGTGACCCAATTTGGCGAGAGCTTGGGCTGTTTCGAGCAAGCCCTGGTATCTTTTGCTGGCTTCTTCTGCCTGATGTAATTCGGTGATGTCCTGCACAGTACCAATCAAACGGGCAGCCTTTCCTTTAGCGTCGGTTTCAAGTTTGGAATTTCCCAGGAGGTATTTCGCTTGGCCCGAGGGTGTGATCATCCGAAATTTGAAAGGTGGCGTTCGATCTTTCCCTTTAACAGCTCTATTGAATCGATCCCGGGCAAGCGCACGATCTTCTGGCTCCAGAAGTTCGAAAGATTCATGGATTGCGGGAGCGGGTTTTTCAGGATCCAATTCATAAATGTTGTAGCTCTCCCGCGACCATTTCACCATTTGCGTCTTCAGGTCGATCTCCCAACTGCCCAACTTCGCTAACGATTCGGCAGCGTCAAGGAGTCTTTGGTACTTTTGGGTTTCCTGCTCCGCCTGCTTACGCTGAGTGATATCTTCAACCAAAGCCATCGTGCAGGGTTTGCCATCCAATGACGTTCCTGCAAGGCTGACCGAGGCGTAATAAAAAGATCCATGCTTCTTCTTGAGTCGAACCTCTCTTCCCTCAACTACCTGTCCCTCCCGGAAGTCAGATATTAATTTCTCCCGCTCATCTGGGTCACAGTACAATTCATGGTCACTTTCCAGATCTTCCAAGTCACTTCTAGAATAACCTCCGGGAATTAATAGAGCATCGTTGAAGGACACGAATCTTCCATCAACATCAAACAAAGCTATGCCGATTGGAGACTTATCAAAGAGGGTTTGATACACCTCGGGAGTTATATCCAAGATCAAATTTTTTGCTAGGTTGGTTGAATTAGCCATTTCACCGGTGGTATCTGGTCAAGCCGAAAGGAAAAATACGATAAATCTGAGAATTAAGGCGATCTATTTATTCGTCCGTGGTCCGAAAAAGTAACCTCGGTGTCAATTATTCAACCTACGATCGGGTGACGCTTGAAGGGTCTGTTTTGGTCAAAAAGTTTGCGGTACGTGATATGGGTTTTAGCAGAATAGGCCCCGACCTGGTGTATGACTTTGATCATCTTGGGGTTGAAGTCTCCAATCCAATTGAATTCTAAGTTTACGTACGGGCAGGCTTCGGTTTGGACGAAAGAAGCGGTAGCCATAATCAGTGCACCCTCCATGCCCTTACCTTGATGCTCCGGTACCACTCCAAAGGCGACACCGAACATTTTGTCGTAGACACCTCGCCATCTGTACCAGAGAAACTTAAGCTTTCCCCATAAGTTCAAGTTGCCATCGAGGTATTTGAATATTTGGTTCGCTTCAGGTAGATTAACGTAAAAACAAATGGGTTCTTCTTTATAATAACCAAACCAGATGATCCTCTCATCCATGATTGGCTTGATTTGATTCATTATGTTGTTAGCCTGAGCCGCTGACATCTTAGGTACTCCATGACGAGCCCAGGCTCTGTTGTATACCGTTCGAAAGTCCTCGGCATATTTGGATATCCTCTTCTTTTCTATCGATCTGAAGGTATAATTGGGGTCATCGAAAATCCTGTCTGCCTTGGTTTGTAGAACGTCCCCAAGTTTCGCCCTTGTCTTTCTTGCAAAGGTAAATTGTTGAAAGTAATCCTTGAACCCATAGCTCTCGAACAATTTTTGGTAGTACGGGAAGTTGTAAGGTGTGCAGTAATTGGGCTCTAGTTCGAATCCGTCAATTAAGCAACCCCACCATTTATCCCGGTCACCAAAATTTATAGGCCCATCCATTGCTTCCAGGCCCTGGTCCGTTAACCAATCCTGGCAATTCTTAAATAAATGGTTGGCTGCTTCCTGATTATCAACGCAATCGAAGAAGCCCATTCCACCAGTGGGCTGATCATTGCCTTTGTTTGCTTGCTTCTCATTGTAAAACGCAGCCACACGGCCGATTGTCTTACCCCGATCGTCAACTAAGATCCATCTTATCGCTTCTCCATGACGGAAAAGTTTGTTCTTCTTAGGATCAAATACTGCTTCCAAATCCTGATCCAGTGGTCGGATATAGCACTTTTCCGACCGATAAAGTTTCGGTTGAAACCTAATGAATTCTCGGGCTAGTTTGGAATCTTTGACCTCGATCACGTTCATAACTCTAAAGTAAAATTGTTTGAAAGAATTTGCGGTGGCGAAATAAAAGAATTTTGAATTGATTTAATTAATAGAACCTACGGAGTCGTCATGCCAGGGGTAGTAGTTATATGATAATTTGTATTGTTATGATAACTGATGATCTGGACCAGATCTACTACGTTACTCACGGAAAGGCCAAGATTCAGATTGGTAAAAAGGAATATGAAATTGGTCGTGGAAACAGTGTATTTGTGAAGGCTGAGGTAGACTGCAAATTCAAAAACATCAGGAGGATTTGCAGACCTCGGTAGTTTTTTCAGAGAGTAAATAGGATCTAGCGACCCCGATGGGTTGGTGTTGAAACAGCGGAACTTCGATTGAAGGCCAGCCGGATGAAAATGTCTGGGATCAGTTCCTGGACGTGGCGACGAGCAAGGTGGGATTACACATTGATCTATACAGTAGATGAAGTCAATCTGGTGATCCTTGGGACCATCCCAATTCTCAATCGACGAAACCCGGGTCGAATTGCACCGCGAATCGATTGTCTGTGCCAAGGAGGGCGCTGGCCACTATTTTCATACTCTGCACGACCAGGACCTGGAGGTGCTGATTCTCTTTCACAAAAGAAATTAAGGTGGATTGGTCCTAAAGTTAGGATAGAATTAAGGGTCAACCACCTGCTTGCTGTCATAACATCAGAAAGCTAAAACTAACTGGTATTATGATAGTCAATAAATTCAATCCTTCTTATCTCCTTTTCGCCCTGGTTGCTCTGACTTCATGCAACTTCGATGGAAGTGACGAGCACGGTCCATGCCTCAAAGGGGAAGGCAAGACAATCAGGGAAACCCGGGAAGTGGGTTCATTCCAAGGAATATCTGCCGGTTTTTCAGGTAACATGTTCATTCGGCAGGACAGTACTTCAAATGTAGTCCTCGAGGCTCGGGAGAATATTATTGACGAAATTAAGACTGAGGTGGTGGGAGATATACTAGAAGTGTATTTGGACAGGTGCGTAAATAATACAGGCAACATCGATTTATATCTTACCATGCCGATAATACACTCGATCACATTTGCTGGTTCCGGAAATATCAGCAATGACAATGATCTGAATCTGGGGTCGCTTGAATTAAACATAGCTGGTTCCGGAAATGCTACGCTGAGTGGCCAGGTTGAAGACCTGGATATTATGGTTACCGGGTCTGGAAACATGCACCTCTTTGAGATGCTTGCAGATCGAAGCACTGTGAGAATAACCGGGTCGGGCAATGTCGAAGTTTCTGCCCGCGACGAACTAGTTGTATCCATTACAGGCAGCGGCACCGTCTTCTACAAAGGAAATCCTGAAATCAACACTCAAATAACCGGATCCGGGAACGTGATAAACCGGAACTGAAGAAGAAAGCCCCGAAGTAATACAATCCCGAGGCCTGGGCTGCTAACCATCGTCGCAGTAGTTCAAGGCTTCCACTTCCACTATACACCTGGCTAGTTTTGATCTCCCATGGCTCAACATTGGCGGCTGAGGTAAACAATAAAGTCACAGATGTGAATGGTCTCACCAGTTAGATTCCTGCAGAATTAAGCTACGTCAGGCAAAGCTCCCACAGGTCGAAGCCCTTGGCTAAAGGGCCTGAATTTTTCCAGTCAGACCACTTTACTTCCTGCCCTTAAGTCATTATCTTAACCTAAATTATCACTAAAGGCTATGAACTTAATAATCAACGGCAAACAATATGATATTGAAGTAGAGGGCCAGATGCCCTTGCTATGGGTCCTTCGTGACGTATTGAACCTGACCGGAACCAAATACGGTTGCGGAGTAGCTGCCTGCGGGGCTTGTACGGTTCATGTGGACGGCGTTCCAACCAGAACATGTGTACTACCTGTGGCACTAGTAGAAGGGAAGAAAATCCAAACCATAGAGGGTATTTCCGGAGATGCTCAGATGTCTGCAGTGCAAAAAGCCTGGATTGAGCATCAAGTTCCACAATGTGGTTATTGTCAGTCCGGTATGATCATGGCCGTGGAGGGATTACTTGATGAAATTGCCGATCCCACGGACGAGCAGATTAATGAGAAGATAACCAATATCTGTCGCTGCGGGACGTACCAAAGAATTAGAGCGGCAATAAAAACTGCCGCCCGATCCAGGATAGAGGAGATTTAATTACCTGAATACGAAATCTTATGAAACGAAGAACATTTCTTGTAACTGGTGGAATTGTGGGAGGTGGATTAGTAGTCGGTATCGGTGGTGGTATCTCCTATTTTAACCGGAAGATTGAAGTGTACACCGGATTGGGAATGGGCGAGGGAGAGTCCCTCAATGCCTGGATTCGCATTCACCCGGACAATACAGTTACTCTGGCAGTGGCCAGAACCGAAATGGGTCAGGGAGTTTATACCTCGTTGCCAATGTTAATCGCCGAAGAATTGGAAATCAACCTTTCCGCGGTAAAAGTTGTACATCCCCAACCGGAAGGGCCATATGCCAATGTGTTTATGGCCAACATGAAACCTAGGGCAGCAGATGGTAGCCTGACTTTTACAGAAAAGATATTTTCTTTTGTTCCAAACATCATAACCGGAGGCAGTACCTCAATTAGGGACGCTTACGTTCATCAACGGGTAATAGGCGCAATGGCTCGCGAGATGCTGATTTCCGCCGCGGCGAAGAAATGGAAAGTAGGCCCTGAGGATTGCCGGGCTGAAAACGGACAAGTTCTCAATGCAAAGAACAAGGCGTCATTTTCATACGGGGAGTTGGCTATCGATGCTTCCAAGGAAAAAGCACCCAAGAACCCAAGGTTAAAGCCTCAATCTGAATTCAAATTGGTGGGAAAACCGGTAAAAAGATTAGACATACCCGATAAAGTAAATGGCAAGGCGGAATTCGGATTAGACGTGAGGTTGCCAAATATGAAATACGCAGTGATCCGGCATCCTTCCTATGTGGGCGGAAAGATTAAGTCTGTCAGAAACTTGGACGAAGTAGAATCGCTGGCAGGCGTTCACCAGGTAGTTGAGATCGACGAAGGGGTCGCAGTCGTAGCTGAAAGCACCTGGCACGCCAAAAATGCCGCCGCCCAACTGGATACTGAGGAGGTGGAGAATCAGGAACTGGGCCACATAGATGCTATTTCGGGGTTAAGAGAAGCGATGAAAGGTAAGCCGGCAAAAGTTTGGGAGCAGGAAGGAGATATTGAAAAAGTTCTGAATGAGGCAACGAAGGTACTAGAATCGGAATACCAGGTACCATATTTGGCGCATGCATGCATGGAGCCGCTAAACTGTACGGTTTTGATTAATGGCAATTCCGCCGAGGTATGGACCGGCAACCAATCAACGACTATGGTAATTAATGGAGTCTCTGATGGAGCAGGAATTTCCAAGGAAAACATCAAAACCAATATTCCCTATCTCGGTGGCGGCTTCGGAAGGAGGGGAGAGACTGATTTTGTATTGGAAGCTGCAAAAGTGGCCAGGGAGTTTCCAGGAACACCTATCCAGCTGGTCTACACTCGCGAAGAAGACATGAGAAACGACACGTACCGCCCAGCTGTGATAAGTCAATTGAAAGCTGCCCTAAGCAATGAAGAAATTCTAGGTTGGAAAAAGAAGGTTGGCACCCAGGGCGCTTTGGCTGGTCTCATGAAGCGGAATGTTCCCCTCATGAACATGAGTGCAGAAGATGACCCTTCATCAACGGAAGGTATGAGAGAACTGCCTTACCACATGGGTGCAGCATACACCGATCTTACCGTAATGGACCTACCCATGACAGTAGGAACCTGGAGAAGTGTGGGTCACTCGCAAAATGCATTCTTCAGCGAGAGCTTTATGGATGAATGTGCATATGAACTGAACCAGGATCCCTATGAATTGCGAAGGCATTTGCTACAGAAATCAATAAGACATCAAGCCGTCTTAGACAAAGTTGCAGAAATGAGCGCTTGGGGGGACTCAATGGACGAGGGCAAATCACTGGGCATTGCCCTGCATGAATCGTTTGGCTCAATCGTGGGTGAAGTTGCTCAAATCTCTCTTGAGGGAAAAAAGATAAAGGTTGATAAGGTCTTCTGCGCTGTGGATTGCGGTCAGGTCGTGAATCCATTGATCGTAGAAAGTCAAATGCAAAGTGGAATAGTCTTCGGATTGACCGCGGCACTGTATGGAGAGATATCGGTGAAGAATGGGCAAATAGTGCAGAACAATTTCCCAAATTATAAAATGGTTCAGATGAACACCATGCCCGAGATCGAAGTGCACATAATGGACGTTGACGAATATCCTGGAGGAGTGGGAGAGCCAGGAACACCGCCAATTGCCCCGGCACTGACAAACGCGATTTTCGCCGCATCTGGGGAGAGGATCCGCTCATTACCTTTGAGCAAGCACGGTTATACCTTTGTCTAAAGCTTGTAGGGGGCTTGGCCGAAAAAGAGGCCCGGGAAATGCCCAGAACCAATTGAGTGGTACTCAGCTTATTCTAAACGATCATTCCGATATCATTCTTTCAAAGCCATCAATGCTTGATCTACCAGGGGCTCAAGCTCCATCCTGGGTTGAATACGAACCAGTACCCCAAGGCCGTGCACAATTCCTACCATCAGTTCCGCCAGTCCATTCTTATCGGCTAGGGGGGAAATCTCCTTCAACTCCCGAGCCCGGGTTAACGCCAGGTCAAAGCCGGATTTAAGGTCCGTAAGATACTCGAGAGTAACCTCGGCAATGACCGGCTCCTTATTTCCAAACTCGGCCAGTGTATTGACCATCAGGCAACCGTTCGGGACCTTTCCTGAGGTGGTCAGATTCACAAAGGTTCTTAAATATACCGAAACAGATTCCAAACCCTCATTAGAATCACTCAGGATAGCCAGTTGAGAATTCAGAATTTGCGATCGATACTTCTTCAGGCAGAGGGTAAACAACTCCTCCTTGGATTCGAACGAGTCGTAAATGGAGAAACGGTTTATGCCCATAGCTTCGACCAGGTCCTGGATCGAACTACCTAAAAAGCCATTTTCCCAAAAGACCCACATGGCTTTGGCCAATACCTCTTCGCGATCGTAAGTCTTCACCCGCGGCATTCGGTCAAGATAACTGAATTATCGTTTAGAAAAAAGGATTACCAGCTGGTATTACCTATCGAGGGTAGACAATGCATCCAAGATGAATGCTTTACACCGAAAATGTTAATCGAATAAACAAACCAACAGCCATGGGACCATTGCCTGGAGCCTCAAATCCACCTTGAGGATGATTGGGTCGGTTTGCGGACCAGGTAACCTTGACCGGACGCTGGTAATTAGTTCGTTAGCCGTCTATTACTAACACTATAGGTTAACCCGATACCAAAAATCTGTTTGAATTGCACCTTGGAAGTCTCCCCAATTGTATGCCCGTTCTCATCCTTAACCGGGAACTTTACGTCGTCGTCGTACAGTAGGTGCATGAATAGATTTGTAGATAACCAATCGTTTACCTTGAGTAAAAAACGGACTTCCCAATTCACATCAATATTTCCAAACGATTCTTGATAATTAGTAAAGAAGCCCAATTTGCTTTCCAGATTTACATTTTTGGCGATATCCTTTTTAAACTGCGCAGAAAGCGCCGTACCCAATTCAGTCCGGATCTTTTTCCCCTCCTGGATGATATTACCCGCCGTGTCCAGTACCGCCGGCTCCACTCCAAAACGTCCTTGATTGGCCAGTTCCTGATTGGCTACGACAGTAATCTTGCCGGCTAAGGGTGCATAGTTGATGGAAAAGAAGGGTACAGGCTTGTATTCCAGCCCGGTCGTAATAACAATATACCCTGGGGCCATAAAAGTAGATATCAACGTGCTGTCATCGTCTGGATTAAATCCATCGGCAAACTGGGTCAATAATTCCAATCCATTGCTCCAAAACAATCTATCATTAGTCCGACTGATCTGAAATCCAAGGTTACCTCTGTATCGCAGTTTGTCATCCGTTTTCTGAAAAGTCCGGCCTTGCTGATCAATAAACCCATATGCCATTTCAAGGTCATTCTCCCATTTCACTCCATTCTTATTGTAATCTGCTGAAAAACCGAGAAACCCTGCCAATGACAACGAGTTAATCCCTCCGGCCGCCCAATTGGTAAAGCTCTGCTGGGTGAATGTGATCGCTCCCTTTGCACCAAGGGTCCAAATTTTAGTGGTATCCACAGGTTCGGCATCCTGGCCCAAAGCTGGACAATTTACGGCCAGCACGATGGCAAGAATGGTGACTATCCTACTTCTGAATTTCATGAAATTTAGATAATTTAGTTCCACCGAGCTCACAATAACGATAACAAGTAACAAGAATCGCAAGTCTGCAATTATTGTCACTTCATACAATACAAATGGGCATTTTGAATAAGTTGCTCAGCGCGTTCCCAGGAACGACGTATTTGTTCGCCGGCAAAAATAGGATATCCCGGCTAAGTCTGGCTACGATTTTCTATAGAATAAGTCCCAACTTCGTTCAACAGTGGATTTTGCGTGTTAAACTTTCTCCAGAAGCAAAAAGGCTCGAGGTAAGCCGCGAGCCTTTCTTTCTGAACGTATAATTATGCTAATTCTTCGAAATCTCAGTAAGCTGTTTGATCTCATCGATGAGACTCTCCTGGTGCATTTCATCGGGAAGAGTTTCACTGCTAACTTCAACTCTTAAAGCCCGTAGTCCCTTAACTCCCTGGAGGTCTTCCAATTCCAGATTTTCAACTTCCCCAACAATGTATCCTTTGCTGCGCAAAAAATCAATATGCTGGTGGTATTCGCGCAAATCACGGTCCTGAGAATAGACAATCGCTATTTTATTGGGCTGAGTGAGTCTTTCTTCGGTACCCTTAATGAAGGCCTTGTCAATCCTTTTCTTGACGATCTCATAGCGAATATTGTACGCTCCATCCACGTCAAATTGCTTTTCGTCCATTCGGAATCTTATTGAAAGAGGCGTACTATGAAGCAGGATCAAATGCGTCATATCCAGGGGCACACTGAGCTTTGGCTTGAGCTCGCGAGTCATGCGAGCAATTTCGCAGGTGATTATAAGCTGCCAAAGCCGCATATTCTTTAGATAAACTGGATGGTAGGCTTGCTTATTAGCGATTGATTCTCCAATGTAAATATTGTACTCGATCCCGTCAGTCTTATACCTTTCAAAATAATGGGGAAACATACTCTGGGCCTTTTCCTCCTCCTGATCGATATAGCTTGAAACTAGATCATTCAACGCAGTGAGGCTCTGTTCAAATTCCTTTCGCTTCTGGTAGACAATTCCCAGAACGGGATCAATAGCATTCCGATAGGACTTCATCGGCTTGGCCAGACCTGGGTATTTTTTCTCCAACGTGGTCATCAAAGGCTCAATTTCCATTCTTAGAAAATCAACAATATGAGTTTCGTCACCCGAAAAAAGTCCTTGTTTCAACTTTTCAAGGTTTCTTTCCAACTGGTAGTTCAGTTCATCAAAAATCGGTAGGCTCTGAGCCTTTGAGGCCCGGGTAAATACAGTTCTGGCCAGCTTTAATTGGGTAATGAGGTCGTCCTTGATCGCCTCATTGCGAGTGGTTGAGGACGCTCGGATGTCCGATGCACCAAATAGTGGGATCACCTCATCAAATACAATCTCTTCCAGTTCCGGTTTTTTCCCTCGCTCCTGGAGATCGATGTAGTTAAGAGCGGCCTCAGTGAATCGCCATTCCACGCTCGGGTGTATGGCCGTATACTCTTCCTTGATGATTCCCTGTATTCTATTCACCATGTCCTCCGAGTTGTTTTGTACGGCGGCGGCGAACAAAGGCACAATCTCCTCGATTTTGTTCATTTCAGTCGCATGCAGAGATCCGGGTTTAGAAGAACCCAATTCCAGCAATCCAAGCAACACATCGTCGTAGAAAAGTGGAGCAACCACGAAATTTCTAATACCCTTCTTGACGAGGTCCTCAAATTGAGACCACTCTGGATCTTTGGTCAGATCGGGAATGATATGTGGTCGCCGGTCCTTATTGAAGTGGTTGTGAATCTCATTGAATCCAACCGAACAACTGATCCCTTTCTTTTTATCGATTAGAAAACTGTGATGGATCTGTTGGCCAAAGTTGTGAACCCCCTCACCCCTTTTTTGAAATGATGAAAGCCCGAGCTTCAGGTCCGGAATACTGAAGAGAACCTGCAGGTTCTTCTCTAATTTTTTGAAGTTGTCCTTCGAGGAAATACTGTCCTTTTTCAGAAGGTCAACTTTTATGGAAGATAGTAAGTATGGACCGGTCACATCCAGCATCCGTATGATTGTGAAACCTTCGAATTCAAAGAGCTCTGAGGGCAAGTGCTTTTGCCAAACCTCGATATCATACATGTTCTGAATGATGTCATCCAGATCGTCCTTTGCAAGTTTTGGGATGTCGCCAAGCGCTTTTACCTGGCAGTATCTTGGAGTCACCAAGGTCTTAAGGTGTCGATCCATGCCGGTGTCTTTATCCACCACCGTAAAGATCATCTCGTAGTCCACCGGCAGCGCAATACCATAAAAGGTTTTCAGCACATAGGTGTACGCGAAAATTGCCTTTTTCTTGGCCAACTCATCAAGAGTAATATTGGTGGTAAAATTAGGGTTGCTAAGGTCCAGCATCTTTTTGAAACTAGTGGTGGCAAAGACAACCTCATGTCTGAAAGGAGGCACAACCATTATCATATCGTCCTCAACCAGACCCGGGGGAATCACGGCGGTCATAATGAGATCGACTAGCGCGCGATGTTTATCTACCACCTCAAGATTTTCGATAGGTTGAAGAAGTTGCGGGGCCTCTTTCAATTCCTCGACTATTCGCTGAGCCGTTGCACTCAACATGTCGGCCTTATCTACCGCTTTGGCCTGCCAATAGCCGATGAGATTAGTAAGACTTAAATTGGTCTTGAATGGAACGGAGTGTGGGTGTGCAGGTACTTTCATGGTTTCTGTATGGTAGGTTTGGTCAAACCCCGTTTCGACCTGCAGGTCTTAAAATAATCCAATTGACGGGGTTATTAGTGGAACGATATAAACACAAACCAGGTTGCATCTAATCAAAGGGTTTGTTAATTATCAGCCCTAGGTTTATACCGCCGTAGTAATTACGAGGAAGTCCTGGATAATAGTATCGCGGCGCACTGCCAAAACTTACCGCGTTCACCAATAGCATGGATGCGTATATTCGATTGGTAATGTTATTCACTCCTGCGTACAAATCAAACCTGAAATTAGTGCCCAGCTCCCTCCGATAGCCAAGTTTTAGATTTAGCAGATCATAGGAATTTGAGAATATCGAATTGTCGTCCGTAATCGGAATCTGGTCCACAAACTGATAGTTCATGTTTCCGTACAGCCCTGAAATGGCCAGGTCCATTCCGGCGTTGAAAACGTGCTTGGGGCTTCCGGTCAGCTGATTACCGGAAAAGTTCTCCCCGTCATCTTCGAAATCCTTGAATTTGTAATCAGAATAAGTATAGGTCAGAAACAAGTCCAGGTAACGATCCGATGGGCTGGCTCTATTTAGCAGGCGATAGGTGAGATTGCTTTCAAAGCCATTATGACTTGTTTTACCGGCATTGACTCCGACAAATTGGTCTTCGCCGATCCTTTTCGCTACGAGCAAATTCTTAACTTGCATGGAATAGATAGATATGTCGTAGAACAATCGCTTCTCCACCACCTTACCCCTTGAACCCATTTCGTAGTTAAATCCAGTTTCAGGTTTAATATCGGGATTGATCAACCCATCCGGAGTCAGGGTTTCACTTAGAGTCGGCGGGGAAAAGCCATGGCTCATATTGGTATACAGACTTAGATCGGGGCTTAAGGCAACACTAAGACCAACTCGCGGCGAAAAAATAGGATCAAAGCCGTAGCTTCCGCTTTGATCCAGGCTGTCCCCCACAAACAGGTCGGTGAGGTCGTAGGATGTCTGATTAAGATTTGCTCCCATAGACATCTGAACTCGATCACCAAATTGCGAATCCCACTGTCCAAATAGATTGTTATATCGCCGAGTCTCCTGGTTCTGGCTTATTGCCCTACCCAATTGGCCGTTATCGTTTTCAAAAGTGTTCCAGTCATACCATTCGGTAAAGTATTCAACACCCACAATGAACTTGGATTTTAACCGATCCCCGGAGGAAAATGCGAATTTAGTCCTGATTCCTACATTATTGGATCTTTCCTTAAGAATGTTGAATGGCCGGGGTTCAAAAGCATTCCGAAATCCTGAAAACAGAGCGGTTGTGTTCTCCAGGCGCTCATTGAATTCATATAGATAAGAAATTCCCAGCAGCCCTTTGTCATATTCTTCAAAACCCATTGACCGGGCCCAGGCTGGAGCTGCGGCCTTGGGGTTGGAATAGAAGGTGGCGCTATCAATTGAACTTGGGATAAAACCCTTGACGTGAATAAGGTTTCCCAATACCGAAACCTCGCTCTTTGAGGAGGGATAGAACTGTGTCAGAAGTTGAAGAAATTCTCTGTCATAGGTGCTGTTTTGGCGGTACCCATCAGAGTGTACCTTACCCAGGCTCAGGTTAAGGTTCGCCTTGTCAGAACTTGAATACGCCCGGGTTCGGACCCGGTACAATCCGTAAGAGCCCGCCATACCGTCGACCTCCACAGCGGCTTGCTTGTAGCGGGCCTTTGAGCTCTCCATATTTATTGTTCCACCGAGGCCCGCACCATAAAGACTGGCACTGGGGCCTTTGATTACTTCAATTTTGTCAATATAACCTAAGTCAATATCCTCAATTGTCGTCTCTCCGTCCCCGCTGGTTAAAGGGATTTGATTAAGATAAGCTCGAACCTTGTTGGTAGAAAACAAGGACCGGGTGCCAATCCCGCGGATGGTAATTCTATGGGTGTTCAGAGCCCCTGTATGCATATATATACCAGGAACACGATTCAAAACCGGAGTTATCAAGACCTGGTTTCCCCGATCTATTTCGCGCTTGGGTATCACCGCCACCGCCCCGGGCGCGGACATTAGTTTCTTTCCAATCTGATAAGCTGCCACAACCACTTCTTGTAACTCCGATCCAGTGGTCCGCATCCCAACATGCAGGAATTCATTAAGCCCTGAGTTGATCATTACGGTTTCATATCCCAAGTAGGATATCTGCAAGGTATCGGAATCGTCCCATTCCGCCTCCAAATCGAAAAGGCCTCGATCATCTGTCACCGTACCCATTTGTAAATTCCTAAGGATGACCGAAGCACCGGGTAACGGCTTGTTGTTAGAGGAGTCAAAAACTTTACCAAGCAAACCCCCTTGGCCTGAAGCGCCGGTTACCCACAGGCCGAACCCTAGGGTAAAAAGGTACTTGAATCTATTGGTCAAAGTAGGGGAATCCACTACAAGGCTTTTTCATATATTCGAATTTTACGATATTAGCTGCCTAAATAATTAAGAAACCATAAAAATATCAAAGATGCCAACTGTATTGCTCGGGGACGACACAGTCTCCTTAAAAGGTGATCTTCCCACCGAAAACGCGCAAGCCCCTGATTTTACCTTCGTAAAAGACGATTTTAGCGAGGGTACTCTTTACGAATATGGTGATAAAACTAAGGTAATTCTGGCCGTACTGAGCATGGATACCGGGGTGTGCCAAGCTGAAACCAGGAGATTCAACGAGGAATTGGGTCAACGGGATAACGTCGTGGGTCTGGTGATTTCAATGGACTTGCCCTTCGCCATGAAACGAGTTTGTGAAGCCGATGGCATAGAGAATATCATCAGCGCATCCGACTTTCGATATAATGATTTTGGGGATAAGTACAACGTTGTAATGGTTGACGGAGGTCTGAAAGGAGCATTTAGCCGCGCCGTATTTGTTGTTGACGGTGCTAATACTGTGCGTCATAGCCAACTTGTTCCCGCTGTCGGTACCGAGCCGGATTACGACGCCGCCTTGGCAGCCGTGGATTCGATAGGATAGTTCCTTAGCTAATCGGCTTGCCGGAATCTCCCAATTTAATTACGCCTGCGGATCTTTAGCTCGGATTTCATATTCTCAATGTAATTGATCAAGGCCTGTTCCCAAGTTGTGTCGGCGTCCCACTTGGAGCCCAGATAGACCGCGCCTGTAAGAATGTGTTTTACGTAGAATTTATGAACCGTGGTCTGAACGGGTAGGGTTTCCAGGGATGGCTGACCATTCTGATACCTGACCGTAATGTAGTCTGATTCGTTAGGATCGGTTGTAAATCCTAGCATCTTTTTGACGTTGAATCCTGTGGTATTCAGGCTTACCAAGACATATTGATAGCCCTTTTTGAAAATGCCACTTTGCCCTGCCCCTAGTTCTGCCAAATAGTATTCATATGGATATTCTACCAGGATCTCCTGCAACCGTTGGTTTTGCTCTTGAATCCATTCATTGTTGGCGGTAATTTCATTGGCTATGGAATCGTTTAGATCTGAAACCGGCCAATCCTGGGGAATCTCTATTTGAGCGAATGGTTGAATTCCCAGGTCGTCAATCTTTAGGTCCGAATTGTATTCCTCGTAGCGTTTGCCTTTAAGAATATTGGTCCCTGAAAAGAATTCAGGTACTTCTGGAATTAGGTGGTTCGCTCGAGGCAGTTCTTGCATTAGAACCGCTCGTCGAAGTACCTTCATAACCTCTTCAAAGGTGCGACCCTGGTACCTCCAAGCTTGCTCACCATGGTCCACAAAGTTAGTAGAGCTATTGAAGGGAGTTACGACCGCTACAAATCGGAGGGTTCTGCGGTGTTCTTCTTGGACATAAACCGCTGCGATCCAGACTATGTTAGCCACTTCCCTCTTCTTGAGTAATTGAGAATAGAGCTTGGAGGCATCTTCGCCGGCTGAAAGGTCCTGGTAGTTATAATATGCCACTGGATCAATGCCTACAGATCTGAGGGTCTTGTGAGCAGATTCAGACATCCCTTTCCAGTCCCCCCTTTGATTGTTTTTATCGTCAGGAACAATTGTGAATACCGCGGACCTTTTGGATAGCAGATCGTCAGGTAATTTGTCCGTATAGTGCAGAAACTTGAATCCTACGATATTCAACTCAGGATCAATTTGGGATCGCAGGTCTCTAGCCAGAACCAGCGCGGCGATGAAGAACAGTAATGAAAATGTCCTCTGCATTAAGGCCGTTGGTAAATCTTGCAATAATACATCACTGCAAAAATAAACGCTAAATTCAAGCGATATCTTTCATTCAAACCGAAAACCGTGGTCAATGACTATTCAAGAGTTAAATCGTGAACTTGGAAACATGGACATCTATTTATTGGATCAAGTATTGAAAGGTGCTTTCAAGACGGGCGCTCGAATTCTGGATGCCGGTTGTGGAGAAGGGCGAAACATGGTTTATTTTCTGAACAATAGCTTCGAAGTTCATGGGCTCGACCAAAATAAGCAGGCCGTACTAATGGCACGCTTCATCGCCCGATCAAAGAAAAGAAATTCGGAATTCTTTCAAGTTGGGAATATCCAATCCCTGCCATACGAAAGTTCGTATTTTGACGCGGTTGTTTCCAGTGCAGTGCTACATTTTTGCGAAAACACGATTGAGTTCTTTAATTGCTTTGCCGAAGCCGTGCGAGTTCTAAAGGAAGATGGAATATACTTCGTAAGAATGGCTTCCGACCTGGGCATCACGGAAGAACTTACAGCATTGCCTGAAGGCCGATTTGAAAACCCAGATAAAAGCGTACGATTCCTTCTCACCCAACATCTTCTAGAGCAGGTTCTATCCCGGTATCCTTTGACGTTGGTAGAGCCCTATAAATCGGTCGTGGTTGACAAACAACGGTCCATGGCCTGCCTTGTTTTTAGAAAGGGCTTCCTCTGATTTCGATATATTTGTTTTCCTTTGGCCATATAAGTATCTTAATCCAATCCAAAACTCAGTCCATGGAGACATCCCGCCACCTACCTCAAATGAGCAGGTGGAATATGCCGGTTCTTTGGTTGCGCTTCGGGGCAATCATCATCGACTCCATTATTCTGGGGGCGATTCAAATAGTATTAATTGCACCGATTTTGACCATGTTGGGCTTTGCGATCCCCTGGAACTTGGATGATTTCAGTGACCAGGAATTATTGGCATTCATCGTAAGCATAATCAGCGGAGGAATGGCCTTGAGCCTAATTACATTTATCATCGGGTGGTTGTATTATGCCCTGATGGAATCGGGTCCAAAACAGGCGACATTCGGCAAAATGGCTGTGGGAATTAGGGTACTTGACGATTACGGAGATAAGGTCGATTTCGGTCGGGCCACCATCCGGTATTTTGGAAAGACCCTTTCGGGGATGATCCTTATGATTGGATACGTCTTAGCCGGATTTACCCAAAAAAACAAGCGGTGCACGACATCAATGCCAATTGCCTGGTTGTTCGAGCATATTAGTAATCAGCAGTTCAAGAAATGCCTTCCGGACTCGACTTAATACTCCCCTCATATTGGCCAATAAGTTTTGCAATTATCTGGGTGCTAGTGGTGGCCAGCGTCGTAACCGGAAGAATCAACCTCACCGGGGCCCTGGCGGGAGGCCTTCTTTCCATGGGAATATTCGTAGGTGGGGGATGGAACGCCTTCAGCCTGCTGGTGACTTTCTTCGTTCTTGGCACAGCAGCAACCCAATGGAGGTTCCGATGGAAAGTGACCATGGAAGTTGCCCAATCTCACAACGGAAAAAGAGGCGTAATGCACGTGGTTGCCAATGGCGGTGTCGCCGGGACCTGCGGGTTGCTAGGCTGGCTCATTCCTGAAATTTCGTTTATGGCTCAGGGGATGGCCGCAGCGAGTTTAGCTTCAGCGTTGGCAGATACTGTATCGTCTGAATTGGGAAATGTCTACGGCTCACGATTCTTCAATATTCTTAACTTTAAACGCGAACCTCGAGGGGAGCATGGCGTGATAAGCCCCGAGGGAACTCTTTTTGGATTTTTGGGAAGTGCAATTATTGCTCTACAATACGGGCTTCTTACTGATCCCAGTCTTAACGTGCTTTGGGTTTTCATTGCTGGTATATCAGGAAACCTGCTGGACTCGATCCTGGGGGCCTCGGCTCAGAGAAAGGGCTTGATCAACAACCACGAAGTCAATATTCTGAATACGCTGTTTGGTGGGGTCGTCTTCGCAGTACTATATATCGCCAAGTTCTATCTCAATTCGGGACCGGCCTGAACACCAACTGGGAGCTCGTTTCTTCAATTTCTTGCCGGTTCATCATCTGCTTTCGAAACTCCCCAAGATTGTACAACTTGGCCTGGTCGTCGTAATGAGGGCTCATTATGTTTCCGGATTGCCCGGTGGGCAACACGCTTATGGAATTTTCCAGATCATCAAAATCTATTATCCTTCGCATAGCTGGACCAGACTTCACTGAATAGAGCCCGCTGCCGTTAAGGGTAAACATGGTGTTGTTTATTACCTCGTTTGTGCCTTTGATAGGATACGGTCCCACGTTAAAGACCTTGTCAAGAGGGCTGCTCCTTCCAAAAGCATGGGGGTGTTCTATTTGGTGAACATCCCCCCAACGGGCTGACCCGTTCAGTTCAGAAATCGCCTGAATAAAAGCCTGAACAATAATATCGGATCTTGACTCAACTTCTGTGGTTGCGACATCATCCCACCATAATGATTCCGGGTTATCAATGAGCGGCGCCATCGATCTTTTGAAAAGATGGGTTGTAATAAAAGCATCAAAGTCCTGGTTGCCGAGTTCATCCTTGAAAAGCTTCTCAACAATGAGGTACAGGGCTTTATTAAATAGGACAGGAACTACATCTTCCACCTGATTTTCACCATCCCACTCTTGCCAGGAGTCCAAGTGATTTTGATATTGCTGCTTTTGATTTGGGTTCAACGAGGAGCTTAAAACCTTCAGGATAGTGTTTGAGATTTCCAACTGGACTGGCGCGTGCACATCAGTAATCATAGCCTGTACTTTGGAAACACTCCAATCTTCCCCGGCTCTTAACAAGGAGGTGATTCTCCTGGCGCGATCCTCAGGAACATAATATCCAGGGTACAACAAACCGGAAACCGAGTCCGGCTGATTGTTGGCTGAATACAGGAAGTCTGAGGCAGGGTTCTCGGAATGGGGATTCTGCTCAAAATCCAAATACCCCAGATATTCGTCATTTCCGGTACTCCCGTCCAAAATGAATTTGGAATTCACGTGAGTAGGCCGGATAACCAACTTGCCCGTGGTCCACCATGCGATATTTCCCTTACGATCACCATACATAATATTAAATCCCGGAGCATGAATTTGAGCAACAGCATTCCGATATTCTGCCATGCTTTTACCGTGAGCTAGTGTATAAGCGGCCTGCATGGCCTGGCTGGGAAATTTGTTAAATGTCCACCAGAGGGAAACCGGATCCGACGTACCCAAATTGTCTAAAACTTCATTGACCACCGGGCCGTGTCGGGTAGCCTTCACTTGAATTGAAACAGGTTCGGCTCCCTTAACCTTTATCACTTCTTCTCTTATGCGCATATCTTCCCAGTGATCCATAAACCAAACCTGACCAGGATCCTGTGGATTGTATCTTTCACGGAAAAAATCCATGTCATCCATTTCTGACATGGTCACGCCAATCGCCGCAAAACGATTGTGCCCTGAAACGGTAAAAGGGAAGCCAGCCACGTGATTGCCGTAAAAACTTGAGCCGGGTGCCTCGAGATGCGCCTCGTACCATACGCAGGGCTGTGAGTACTGCATGTGAGTATCATTTGCCAGGATCACCCTCGCTGACCTGGTTTTGCTTGCTCCAAGGACCCAGCTGTTGCTACCTTCCCACGATGGTACCGGAACGTGGTCCTGAATATCTATCAGTTTTGAAGCCATACGGTTTTTAGGAATCAGGTCAGTTGGAATACGGGCAGTGTTGGGATTGGCCTCAACATCCAGGTCATTCAAGTATCCATTCCCAAGTGCTGCAATTCGACTGACCAGGGGGTCCGTCCTGTAGCCCAGAGCGAAGCTAAATCCCATGTAGCCTATCGCGTTGTATAGATCTTCTTTGGTAAATGGTTCCTTATCAGCCCTCAGAATTTGGTATTCGATAGGAGTGAAGCCGGTTCGAACGAAATAATTGATGCCTTTCAGATAGGCACTAGCAGCTTTCTGATAAGGTAGATCATTATCCGAAAGGTATTCCCGAACCGATTTTCGAGAGGCCTCATGTATTCCCAGAGTTCGAAAGAATTTGTCGGTTTCGACCAAATCCGGCCCCAGAATCTCAGCAAGTCGTCCGCTTGCAACTCGACGAAGTAGATCCATCTGCCACAGCCTTTCTTGGGCATGTATGTATCCAAATACGAAATAAACGTCTTCCTCAATATCACCATAAATGTGGGGGATTCCGTAAGGGTCAAAGAACACGGACACTTCGGAGACAATCCCGACTACGTTAACAGTCCCCTGGTATTTCGGTCTTATGGACTGCAGATAGAGAACTGACGCCAATACTGCAAGACCTAACAGAATCACCAGAACTAAAAAGATCTTCTTGATCATTTAAAAAAGGCCAATGGAACGTAATCTACTTATTCTATAAATGAGTAGAAAGAGGTGGCTATTGTATTAATGGCAGACCTATTGACCTAAATCTCTAATGCCTTCCCGATTCGATAGATAATGCTTTCACGGTGGGCCAGTGTACTCAAGCCAGGCGAACTGGAATTGGATGTGATTTTCCTTATTCTTCTTAACTCATACAACGCCATGGACTGCGCGACATTGTCGTAAGCGCTCTTTGGACCTATTATATTAATCAGACGGTTGATATATTCAGTTTGAAGATTCTGCCTAATGGCATTTACATTTTTGTTCAAGTCTGTTTTATATATTGAATTAGTCAAGTCCGTCATAAAGCTTGACAGATCATATTTATTGCCGTACAATTCGGAATCCGTAATCCTCTTAAGAACTGATTTGTGTAGTAGGTGATTCAAAAGATCCTCCTGATGCCCCAAAATTCGGTCGTGGATTTTGAAATCCTCGTTGTTTCGATGATGATCGAGTCCTCTTCTTTGCTTTAAGAGGTAGTTGTAAAGGTCGTTGGGTGCGCTGAATGCGGTGGGGCTGAAGCCGTGTTTTGCCACAGCGTCCATGGCTCGCTTTTGATTTTCGTAGGGCACTGGTTTGAGCGGTAAATCTGCCCCTTTCTGACCCGTAACGGAACGGTCCACATACACTCCACCTACTTGTCGCGAAATCACACCCAGCGATGATGCATAGGTTCCGGTGAGCACTACGTAGGCATTGCGAAGTTCCTGATAGGACTTTCCAGGGTCTGAATACTTTTCTTTAAGTTTGGCCAGTGTGGTATTGGCCATTTCAATTCGGTCCAGCGCATACTGAATGGGGTCATTTGAATGGTCATTGATCATCGCCCTGGGATCTATATGACGGCCAGGAGCCCTCATATCATCGGCATCGTTGCCCGACCACAGCTCCTTTTCGGTAGACCTGGCCAAGATATTATCAAGTCGCACTTCCTCGGCCACGGGATCATCCAAGCCGGGTGAATAGCCATATTCTATAACCCACAAGTCATAGGGTCCTGGAACGGTGGCGAAATACTCGCCCTGTCTTTCAGCGTATTTGTTAATGTTTACTGGGGCATAGTCCATTACTGAGCTACTGAGACCCACTTCAGAGGTGATCTCCGAATTGTGTAGATCTTCAATTGAGTGCAGATTACTGGCCATCATGTTGTGCATCAGGCCCAAGGTGTGACCCACTTCGTGCAGCGCAAGAGAATAAAGGCTTTGGGTCAGCATTTGGTTTTCCGCGGCTTCCGGCATATTGAAAGCGCTCATGACCTGTCTGCCGAATAACCTGTCCATCTGCATAGAGCCTCCAAGGTTGCAAAACCCGAAGAGTTCGGATTCAGGGAGATGAGGATTCTGATGGCTTGAAGCTGAGGTGTAGACCTTTTGATCCCTTAATCGATTAGTGACCCATACGTATTCCAGCATAATGTCGGCTCCGATAATCTGTCCGGTCCTGGGATTAACAAACCGCGGTCCATAACCTCCATAGGCAGGATCGGGAGAGGAAACCCAGCGAATTACATTGTACCTGATATCTCCGGCATCCCATTCCGCATTCTCCGGTTGTTGCTTTACGACCACGGCATTTTTGAATCCCGCCTGTTGAAAAGCTATGTTCCACCGCAAGACTCCTTCCGTAATCGCAGCCCGTAATTCAAGCGGTGTGGTATTTTCAATCCAAAACAGTATCGGTTCCACCGGGTCAGAGAGTGGTGCATCGGGGTTCTTTTTCACCAAGTGCCAGCGATTGATAAGATCGCGGTATGGAGTAGCCGAGGCAGATGTTAGGTCCGTGATTTGGGTACTGAAGAAGCCCATTCTTTGGTCATCCCTTCGAGGCATATAGTCGTTTTCGGGGATTTGAATCAAGCTGTGCTGCACTTTGATGCTTATGCTCCTGGCATCCTTGACGGCCGTGGATCCGGAGTTTTTTGGGTATTGGGTCTCGAAAACATAATCTACCAGTACGTCTGAGTTTTGTGGGTAGTTTCTGATTGAAAGGTAACGAGACTTGTCTTTACTAAGACTTCCCAAACTGAACTGCGCCGGCTTGGGCTTACGTGGGGGTGAAGGCTTGACTTGTTGCAAAGCCTCGGTAAGGAACAGTTTATTGGCATCGATCAGATATTGGTTGCTCTCCCTATTGTATGCCTTGATCTTTTCACTAAATACCAATGGATCATTCACATTTGCTTTGGACGCGTTGCTGAGTTGGCTATCCGGATCGTAGTAAAATCCGGTGTTGTGAACACGTATTTGGATCCGTTCGAAGTACTTGTTTATGGTAACTATGCGAGACCCTCGATATCCTCCCCGGATCAACCTAACATCCATTATCCCATCTATCGTGTGTGAGAAGTATATGAATTCTTTGCCAATCTGGTCATCGCGGATCACCATATAAGCATCTCCGGTGACCGAGTCTTGATACATTTCAAATAGCCCAGGATGCCTTATACTCTTCTTGGCGAAATCTTCGATCAATTCATTTTTTTTCTCTTCTGAAGGAGCTGGGTCTCCGCCTTTCTTTTTACCCTTTGTTTTCTGAGCAGCTAGATCATTAGGTAGGGTGAACAGGACGACAAACAAGATTAATAATGGCCAGACTGAAGTATGGTTGATTTCTTTCATGAGGTTGATGCCGGTTTGTTGCTGAGAATGCGAACTTAACAAATAATGACATCAAAGGTTTGATTGTTAGGATATTAGGAAGAAAAGGTTTGTTGAATAGAGAATAATTGCATTGGACTAGGTAAACCTTGAAATTAAAAAAATTCCATATAAAATGTAACTTTCTACATTACATATGAGTATACAGATATAAATCAGTATACAAACAAAACGAACAGATATGAAAGCTATATGGAACAATAAGGTAATCGCCGAAAGCGACCAAACATTGGTCATCGAAGGGAACCATTACTTTCCTTCAGATTCAATCCAAAACGAATATTTCAGAGAAAGTGCGACCCAGACCCAGTGTCCCTGGAAGGGAACCGCTAATTATTATTCTCTTAGTGTGGACGACAAGGAAAACGCCGATGCTGCCTGGTACTATCCCGAACCCACTGAACTGGCCAAGAACATTAAGGACTATGTGGCATTCTGGAACGGCGTAGAAGTTATCGGTTAAGGCAAGCTATTGAAATACTCAAGTATTTGGATTAGGTCCTTATTTGCTCGAAAGCTCAAACGATGCTCTTTTGCATGAGCTTCAACATCGGAGGCCATGTCCCCGAAATAGTTGAGTATTTCTTTTTTGCGGGCTAGGTCCATGACAATTTTGCTCTCCGCGATGTACAGCAGCTTTTCAAGCTCGTCCGGGCCGTAATCTTCAGTGTACCTCTCAGTTCCTATCGAACCCGTGATTTGATCCTTTTCAACTTTTACCTGAGTTCTCTCCAGTAGGCTTATTTCTCCTTCCACCAGTATTCTGTAGAACCCTTCGACCCAGGTGGCGTATTGATAACCGGCACAATTAACAAACACTGACCTTTCGCCACTGTCGTTGATCCAATCGAATCGTTGCACCTTAAATCCCTCAAGAATTTTGGTGTCATATTGAGTTTTGATTTCGATAAGGTTATTGTCCAAGTCCAGACGGATCTGCTGATTTGCAATGACTCTTTGATCGAACAAATATACGTTTCCCGGATGCCATTTTAATAGAAAGTAGTTCCTAGTCTCCATGTGTGAAGGCTTGGTCTTCAAGGTGTTGAGATCGGTGATAGCGCGGAGTGAGTCTTGCCCCGAAGTATTTGCCATTAAGCTGGCGCCCAGCACCAAAGTCATTACGAACGTTTTAACCATCTTATCTCAATTCGGGCAAAGAAGTAGCATAAGCTATATAAAATGGCCCTGAATTCAAATGGGATGTTCTAAAACTGATATTCCTTATCTTACCGCCAGCAAAGGACTATGCAGTTACTTGAAGACTTTTTTGTAAACCTCAGTGATCTCATTTGGGGAACTCCGCTGTTAATTTTGCTAATGGGTGGAGGGTTATATTTCACTATTTATTCTCGGTTTCTACCATTCCGGTATGGGCGGCACGCCCTGAATGTACTGCGGGGAAAATACGATGATCCCAATGACCCTGGTCAGATCGATCACTTTCAGGCGTTGTCCTCTGCTTTGGCTGCCACCATTGGCATGGGAAACATTAGCGGAGTGGCAGTTGCGATTGTGACCGGGGGTCCAGGTACCCTGTTTTGGATGTGGATAAGCGCATTTGTTGGAATAGCCACTAAATTCTTTACCTGCTCGCTGGCAATAATGTATCGAGGCAAAGATTCCTCAGGAGAAATTCAGGGTGGCCCAATGTACGTGGTAACAGAAGGTCTGGGTCCGCGATGGAAGCCTCTGGCTGGATTTTTTTGCGCCACCGGAATGATTGGAACTTTGCCCATTTTCCAGGCAAACCAACTCACGCAGGTCCTGAAAGAAGTGGTGTTAATACCCAATAACTGGGTCGATCCTGATTCCGGCTGGACAAATTTTGCTATTGGTTTAGCCCTGTTGGTAGTTGTCTCCACAGTAATATTCGGAGGCATTAAGAGGATCGGGCAAGTGGCGGCGCGCCTGGTACCTTCTATGCTAATTCTCTACGTAGTGTCAGTGCTGTTTATCATGATGGTTAATTGGCGGGTAGTTCCTCAGTGCTTTTGGTTGATTCTTACTGATGCCTTTACTGCCGAGGCTGTTCTTGGTGGAGCCCTTGGCTCCATTATCATTGCCGGCGCCCGTCGAGCGGCATTCTCCAACGAAGCCGGAATTGGTACAGCCCCTATGGCCCACGGGGCCGCCAGAACCACAGAACCGATCCGGGAAGGCCTGGTTGCGATGATAGGACCGGCTATCGACACCCTGGTAGTGTGCACAATGACCGCCATGGCCATTTTGAGCACGGGGCTTTGGGAGAGTGGAGAAACGAATGGAGTTACGCTAACTGCCTCCGCATTTGAAAACGCCATTCCCGGGTTCGGTCAGTATATATTAGTACTTTGCGTACTGATCTTCGCCGTCACTTCAATGTTTTCGTATTCTTACTACGGTTCTAAGTGCTTCTCTTTTCTGTTTGGTGCGGAACGCAAACATTGGTACAACTACTTTTACGTGGCCACCATTATTTTCGGGGCTACTGCCTCGATCACCGTGGTTATAAGTTTGATAGACACCGTTTATGCAATGATGGCCATACCGACAATGGCATCAGCCATTGTGCTGGCACCCAAGGTAATGGAGGCTTCAAGGCAGTATTTCAGAAAGTTTCCCTAAAAAGCGTCAGTGGACGTAACTTCCGGCGTTGAGATCTATGGTACTACCGGTTGCGTGATCTCCCATTCCGCTGGCCAGAAAAGTGACAAACGGCGCGATGTCCTTGGGTTCCGTCAGTTTGTCCAATGCGATATCCGATGACACATGCTTCTCGCCATACTGTTGGACAAATTCATCAGCCATTTCAGTCCTGGTAAATCCCGGGGCCACACTAAAAACCTTTATCCCATCTTTGCCATAAGCACGCGCAATCGATTTGGTTAGGTTCACCAATCCTGCCTTTGAAATTCCGTAGGCCAGGTATTCAGGGCTTTCTCCCATAAAAGCAGCTCTCGAGGTAATGTTGATGATCCTGCCGCTTTTGCGTTTGATGAAGTGCTCAATTGCCTTCTTGCTTATCAACGCGGTGGCCGTAAGATTCACTTTTATCGTTTCATTCCAACTCTGGAGCCATTCATTATCCTTTGAGTCCAGATTTGATCCCATCGCAATACCGGCATTATTCACCAAAACATCAATGACGCCGTACTCTTCAACTATCTTATCAAATAACTTTACTACATCCTCCAATTTGCCAAAATCGGCCTGGAACGATTGAGAATCATTACCCAAGGAATGAGCAAGGGCTTCGGCTTTGTTGATACTCTTATTGTAGTGAACGGCCACTGTAGCTCCTGCTTCAGCTAACCTGGTAGATATGGACTTCCCGATTCCCCGGCTTGCTCCAGTGACAAGAATAGTAAGACCCGATAAGTTGATATACATATGACAAACTCAGTTGGGGCCGAGAATTTAAGAAGAAAATAGTTTAAGGGGAATGTGAATCGGGATAAATTCGGTAAGTCAAATCGCAAAGAGCAATACCAGGAAAACAGCCAGCCAGCTGAAACTCAAGAAATTCCACGACCAGGATAGGATTTCCAGCTTAACCTTCTGATATGGATTTGTGGTCATGATCAATGATTTTACGGGATCGAGAGATAACTTCCACATCTCGAAAAGCAAAAAACTCATATAGGCAAGCCCTGCCAGAACTTGTATCAGATGGACTCCGGATAGGAAGTAAATGTATGATCCCGCCGATTCCTCGTTAAGCTGAATGCCGTAAACCAGCAGCTCTTTCCAGGCAAAATACTGGCAAAAAGCAAAAAAGAGCCCTAGAACCAGGGCTAATCCCATGGAAGAAAGAAGCGACCGTAATCGATCTTCAGCAAAGTAGGGAGAAACCCGGTGGATCAGAAAGCAGGAGAATAACAGGGCGATAATCCCGAGGATAAAACCTTTGGGCAAAAACAAAGTCTCCTGTACCTGATAGCGCATCACCAAAAAGCCGGAAAGCAAAAAAAGCGAAATCAAGCCACTAGCCATTACTGCCAATAATACAAGCATCTTATGAGGATGCAGTTTTTCGATCCGCCTAATGGCCGTCTCTTTGTCGCTCTCTTTAATATTCCGCCACTGCTGATACATAGTAAATATTCGCTGCTGTTTATTTAAACAGATTAATCAACAACTAGTTCTGAACTTTGCCTGTTATTTTAGTTAAAGATAGAAAATTTTTGCCTGATTAATTTCCGGATTAGGCTTCGATTGCATCAACTCGAACTATTTTTACGGGTTTCAAGGGATAGAACCGCGGGATAATCCTGAGACCGGTGATAAGAGCAAAGGATTTTGTCAAAATATATAGTGCCGATAGCCTTATTAAGACCCTGGCTGAAGAGATCCGGACCAACGCCGGCCCATCAATTCACTTGAAGGGCCTGTCAGGCAGCCTGGACGCCGTGGTGTGTGCTGCTGTATACACGCTAACCCGCCAGGACCATTTGTTAATCCTTCACGACAAGGAGGAAGCAGCCTACTTTCACAACGACCTGCAAAACCTGGTTGGGAACCGGGAGGTTCTCTTTTTCCCCTCTTCATATAAAAGACCTTATCAATTCGAGGAGATCGAAAACGCCAACATTCTTCAAAGAGCCGAAATCTTAAATCGCATCAATCATAAATCGACCTCAGGAGAACTCATTGTCACTTATCCTGAGGCTTTGACCGAAAAAGTCATTCATAAGCGCTCCCTGGCAAAGAATACGTTCTCAACAAAAGTCGGCGACGAGATAGATTCCAGATTCTTGCAGGATCTGCTGTCCTCATACGATTTTGAAAAGGCGGATTTCGTCTACGAAGCTGGTCAGTTTGCGATTCGGGGGGGCATAATCGACATATACTCCTACGCTCATGAACTGCCTTATCGTCTGGAATTGTTTGGTGACGAAATCGAAAGCATCAGGACCTTTGACCCGAATTCTCAATTGTCCATAGATAAACTGAAATCGGTGAACATAATACCGAATGTTCAAACAAAACTGTTGGAGGAGACCAGGCAGTCCTTTCTGCAGTTTATTTCCCCTAGCACCAAGATCTGGGTGAAGGATATTCAGCAAATGGAGGATGTTTTGGATCAATTTTTTGCCAAGGCCCAGGATAACTTTGAGACAATCATTGCAGAAAGTGGAAATTCCAAGGCTGTTCTTGAACCCGCTGATTTATTTGAAACAGGCGAGAGCCTCGCTGATCATCTTAAGCCCTTCGCCCTAATCGAGTTCGGTAATCGCTTTTACAGCCCGGAGTCAAGGTCCTTTAGTTTCGATTCGGAGGGCCAACCATCTTTCAACAAGGATTTTGAGCTTCTGGCTCGGGATCTGGACGAAAAGCAAGCAATGGATTTTCGTACGATCATCGCCTCAGATTCTCACCAACAAATGGAAAGGCTCATAACCATTATTGATGAGCTTGGTCCACAAATACAATTTCAGGATCTGGAAATCAGCCTTAGAGCTGGATTTGTAGATAAATCTATCAAAGTAACCTGTTACACAGATCACCAGCTATTCGACCGGTTTCATCGTTATCAGAATAAAAACCGATACTCAAAGGCTAAGGCCCTGACTCTTAAAGAGCTTCAGAACCTGAGCCCCGGAGATTATGTTACTCATATCGATTACGGCATAGGTCGGTTTGTTGGTCTGGATAAAGTTGAAGTTGGTAGCAAACAGCAAGAGGTGTTGAGACTAGTGTACCGGGATGATGATCTGCTTTATGTGGGGATCCATTCTTTACATAAAATCTCCAAGTACGGCGGAAAAGACGGTGTCCCCCCAATAATGAACAAACTTGGGTCCCCGGAATGGGAGAACAAGAAAAAAAGAGTTAAGAAGAAAGTTCTAGACATCGCCACCGATCTAATTGGTCTATACGCCAAGCGCAAGGCCTCTCCAGGATTTTCTTTTTCAGAAGATTCCTTTCTTCAGGCCGAACTGGAATCTTCATTCATTTTCGACGATACACCTGACCAGGCTAAGGCATCCCAGGATGTGAAGGTGGATATGCAGGCCCCCCACCCTATGGATCGCCTGGTCTGTGGAGATGTTGGGTTTGGAAAAACTGAAGTGGCCATCCGGGCCGCCTGGAAAGCAGTCTGCGATAATAAGCAAGTAGCCGTTTTGGTTCCAACCACCATTCTGGCGATGCAGCATTTCCATACCTTTTCAGATCGTTTGGATAATTTCCCGGTAGGCATTGAATATTTGAGTAGGTTCAAGCAAACCTCAGAAGTGAAAAAGATAATTAAGAACACAGCCGTGGGCAAGACCGATATTCTTATAGGTACTCATCGAATCGTAAATAAGGATATCCGCTTCAAAGACCTGGGGCTCCTGATAATCGATGAGGAACAGAAATTCGGAGTGAGTGTGAAGGAAAGGCTTAAGGAGATTAAGGTCAATGTGGACACCCTCACCCTTACGGCAACTCCTATTCCCAGAACCTTACATTTCTCCCTGATGGGGGCCCGGGACTTAAGCGTAATCACCACACCTCCACCAAATCGCCAGCCAGTGACCACTGAATTGCATGGTTTTAACCAAGAGAAGATTCGCGACGCGATCAGTTTTGAGCTAAGGAGAGGCGGTCAGGTGTTTTTTGTCCATAACCGGATTGAGGACATCGAACAAGTGGCAAACATAGTGTTTAAGTTAATACCAGATGCAAGAATTGGAGTGGCTCATGGACAAATGCAAGGAAACCGTCTGGAGAAGACGATGGTTCGATTCATAGAGGGCGAATATGACGTTTTGGTATCAACCAATATTATCGAATCCGGGTTGGACATTCCCAACGCCAACACCATCATCATCAATCATGCCCACATGTTCGGGCTGTCGGATTTGCATCAAATGCGAGGAAGAGTGGGCCGCTCAAATAAGAAAGCTTTCTGTTATTTGTTGGCGCCCCCAACCATAGGATTGACCTCAGAAGCAAGAAAAAGACTTCAGACCCTTGAGGAGTTCTCGGAACTGGGTGATGGATTCAAGGTGGCCATGCGCGATTTGGACATCCGGGGGGCTGGGAATCTGCTGGGCAGAGAACAAAGTGGGTTCATCTCTGATTTGGGATTCGATGCCTATCACAAGATATTGGATGAGACGATCACGGAATTAAAAGAGACCGAGTTCAAAGATCTGTTTCAAAAAGATCTGCTATTTCGTATTCGACCACTCGTGGCCGATTGTATAATAGAAACCGATCTTGAGATCATCATCCCAGAAGAATACGTATCCAACATCTCCGAAAGACTCAGTCTTTACTCCCAAATTGACAACCTCAAAGACCAAAAAGAGCTGACGCAATTCGCTGAGTCACTCAAGGATCGCTTCGGGCCTATGCCGAGCTTCGTTGAAGACCTATTGGAAACAGTCAAAATCCGGTGGATCGCCGAACGCTTGGGTTTCGAAAAACTAACCATGAAAAATGAGGCTTTGAAGGCCAATTTCGTTTCATCTCAAAACGAGAATTACTTTAATTCAGAGATCTTTGGCAAAATATTGACCTTCGTGCAACTGCACCCCAGTGGAATGAGGATGAAGGAAGTGAAAGGCAAGTTGATCCTTTACATTGAGGGAATCAGCACCGTGCACCAAGCGCTGGAGGTCATTGAAAGAATTGAGGGTAAAGTAAATGTAAACTCATGAATTATCAATTCATCCTGGGCTCCCGTATTGTGGTGGTGTCCGCGGTATTAGTGATCTTAGCATCGTGCCAAAAAACTACTGGCGAAGTGAAAACTATTAGCCATCCGGACAGACATACATACGCAAAGCCTGATGCGGTCATCACCCATCTGTATTTGGATGTGGATGTGAATTTTGATCTTGAAATAATTGAAGGTGTCGCCAGCTTCGACATTCGAACCAGCCATGATGCCTCACAACTGATTCTGGATACCAAGAATTTGGATATCCGTAAAGTTACCATCTCTGATGGTGCTGACCCGGTTCAGTTTTCGCTAGGAGAACCACATCAGCACATGGGGCAGGCCCTTACCATTCCTATCACTCCGGTCACACAAAAAGTCCAAATTCATTACCAAACCACCGCAGGTGCCGAAGCCCTGCAATGGCTTAACCCGATTCAGACCGCCGACAAAACCGATCCTTTTTTGTTCACCCAATCCCAAGCCATCCTGGCTCGGTCCTGGATCCCGATTCAAGACTCGCCTGGCATCCGATTCACTTACTCAGCCCGGGTTACTGTGCCACCGGGATTAATGGCCCTCATGAGCGCTGAGAATCCTACTCAGACAAATGAGAACGGGGAATATACATTCCAAATGAATCAACCCATTCCTGCATATCTAATGGCTCTGTCAGTTGGAAATGTGACGTTTGCCCCTATTGGACAACGGACAGGAGTGTATGCCGAGCCCTCGGTAATTGAGGCCGCTATTTATGAATTTGGTGAAATGGAAGATATGTTGGTAGCTGCAGAGCGTCTATATGGCCCCTATAGATGGGTACGATATGACTTGATAATTCTGCCACCTAGCTTTCCCTTCGGTGGTATGGAGAATCCAAGGTTGACTTTTGCCACCCCTACTATTATTGCCGGCGACCGATCATTGACCTCCTTGGTGGCTCACGAGCTTGCCCACTCCTGGTCTGGAAACCTGGTAACTAACGCTACGTGGGACGATTTCTGGCTAAATGAGGGATTTACGGTTTACTTCGAACAAAGGATCATGGAAGAGTTATTCGGCCGGTCTTATGCGGAAATGTTGGCTCAATTGAGTAAAAATGCATTGGAAGATGATATTGAAGAATTCATAGCCGGTGGGAAGGCCGATGATACAAAGCTAAAGCTGGATTTGAACGGAAGAAATCCCGACGACGGCGTGACTTCTGTCCCCTATGACAAGGGATATCTGTTTCTGCGCTGGATCGAGGAGTCGGTCGGAAGAGAGAAATTTGACTCCTTTCTGAAACAGTATTTCGCTAAGAAGGCCTTTCAGGTCATGACCACCGAGAGCTTTTTGGAATATTTGAAGACGCAGTTGTTCGAGGCTCAGGAATTGGAATACGATTCGGGCGCCGTTAATGTTTGGGTCTACGGGCAGGGGTTGCCAGCCAACTGTCCCAATCCTAGCTCCGGCAGGTTCGAGCTGGTAACCGCCAAGCTAAATTCGATGATCTCGGGAGCTCCAGTTACCGCTGATGGAACTAAGGAGTGGAGCTCCCACGAATGGTTGTTTTTCATCACAAGCTTACCGCAGGGCATGACGCCACAAAAAATGAAAGAACTTGATGATGTTTTTGAATTTACTGCTTCGAGCAATTCTGAAATCGCTGCGGCCTGGCTAGAGAAGGCCATCTCGGTCAAATATGAGGCGGCCTACCCGAGACTGGAGGAGTTCCTGGTTCAAACCGGTCGGCGGAAATTTTTGGTACCTCTGTATAGTGCCATGGTTAGAACTGATGAAGGCAAAGAAATGGCTCTAAACATTTATCAGAAGGCCCGGTCAAATTACCACTTTGTAAGCACCAACACGATAGACGATCTCCTCGAGTGGAAATAATTAGGCGTTAGATCCATACCTCATACCTTAAAAGCAATATGCATCAGCCTCAATCATGCTATTTGCCAATTTCCGGCGGGCCGCTTTCAAATTGTATGGATCGATCTTGGTAAACCTCTTGAGTCCAAGTAGCATCACTCTCAATTCATCACCCTCTGCAAAGCCGTAAATAGCCTCCTTGCCAGATCTGCTAATGACATCAACGGCATGGTGTAAATAGACCATAGTCATTTCGATTTGATTGAGGCAAGCTTTCTCCCCTTTGATCGAAATCAACTTCTGAGTTCGAAGCAGGACAGATTCAGCGACGTATATTTCTATTAAGATATCAGCCATCGCCATTAGCAATTCTTGCTCCTCTTTAAGATTTTGCAAAAACTTCTTTACCGCCGATCCGGCAATCATTAAACCGGCCTTCTTAAGGTTAAGCAACACCTTTCTTTCCTTGCCTAGCAACTCGGACTCTTCCTCTAAATTGAACTCCGGAATTCCGGTAAGCTCCTTGGCCACTTCCATGGCCGGTCCCATCAGGTCGAGTTGACCCTTCATGGCTTTCCGCATCATCATATCGATGGTCAACATGCGGTTGATTTCGTTGGTCCCTTCAAAAATGCGATTGATCCTCGCGTCACGGTAAGCTCGGTCCATAGGACCTTCGGAGGAAAATCCCATGCCGCCAAAAATTTGTACTCCTTCATCCACCACAAAGTCTATTAGTTCTGATCCTTTTACCTTCAGGATGGCGCACTCAATGGCGAATTCCTCAACTGATTTTAGTTTTGCCTCGGCTTCTTTCATGCCACCCTCGATCAAATCTTTATAAGCATCGTCAATATTCTGCCCGGCTCGATAACAGGCTGCCCCTAACGCATAAACACGGGCAGCGGCTTCTCCCAGCTTGTGCTTTATGGCTCCAAAGTTGGAAATAGGCTGACCGAACTGGTGCCTCTCGTTTGCATATTTAACCGATGTGCTCAGGGCATACTTGGCTCCACCCAATGTAGACGCAGCCAACTTTATGCGGCCAATGTTCAGGACATTAACGGCGATCTTGAATCCATTTTCGCGATCAGACAACATATTCTCTGCCGGGACCGGGCAGTCGTTGAAAAATATCTGGCGGGTCGAGGAGCCTTTGATGCCCATCTTCTTCTCCTCTTCGTTCATCGTAATTCCACCAAACTCTCTTTCTACCAGGAAAGCAGTAAGTTTTTGGTCACTCTCGATTTTGGCAAAGACAATAAACAGATCGGCGAAACCTCCATTGGTGATCCACATTTTCTGACCTGTAAGTAGGTAGTTTTTCCCATCCTTAGATGGAATGGCCTTGGTTTTAGCGCCATTAGCATCCGAGCCCGAATCTGGCTCCGAAAGGCAGTATGCCGCTTTCATTTCCCCAGATGCTAGTTTAGGCAAGTATTTGGCTTTCTGTTCCTCCGTACCATAATACAAAATCGGCAAAGTCCCAATGCCGCTATGGGCCGAAAACGCAACCGCAAATGAATGGCTGGGTCCGATTTTTTCCGCTACAAGCATCGAGGTGTTGAAGTTCATGCCAAAGCCTCCATAGGTTTCCGGAATCGCCGTTGCCAGTAAGCCGAGCTCACCGGACTTATCTAAAAGAGATGGCATCAGATCCGGATTGTCCTTTATCGCGTCAATCTCATCTAAACGTGAGTGCACTTCCTTGGCAACAAAATCTTCGCAGGTCTGTGCAATCATGATTTGCTCCTCAGTCCATTCAGCTGGTATGAACACCTGCTGAGGATCCGTCTCCTTGATGAGAAACTCTCCTCCCCTGAGTGCTTTTGCCTTGTCAATAGTTTCCATTCTTTTAGTCGTTAATCGTTAGTGCCCTTTTCTTGGCCATTTCGGCAATCTTCTTTAGTTCAGCAGTTCGTAAATGCCCGCGACCCCCTGTCCTCCGCCCACGCACGCGGTCACCATGCCATACTTTTGTTTTCGGCGTCGCAACTCGTTAAACAATTGTATGGAGAGTTTGGCGCCCGTACATCCCAGTGGATGTCCCAGTGCAATTGCGCCTCCATTAGGATTTACCAGATCAGGATCAAGGTCCACACGCTTCATTACTGCCAATGCCTGTGGGGCAAAGGCCTCGTTCAGTTCCACCTGTTCAATATCCTTCAGTTTCAAGCCCCCTAGTTTAAGGGCTTTTGGAATGGCATCCACGGGGCCCATTCCCATTATTCTTGGATCCACACCGGCGGCGGCATACGAGACCATGCGCGCTATCGGCTGAATTTGATACTCCTTTACCATGAGTTCCGACATCACCACTACAAAGGCAGCTCCATCGGATGTCTGGGAGGAATTACCGGCAGTGACCATTCCTTCTTGCCGAAACACTGGTTTTAGTTTGGCTAGAGCTTCCAGGGAAGTATCCGCTCTGGGTCCTTCATCTGTATCCACCAGGTATTCCCTGGATTCCCTTTTGCCCTGCGGATTAACAAAAGTTTCGTTTACCGTTATTGGTACTATCTCCTCTGTAAATTTTCCCGCATTTATGGCGGCAAGAGCCTTTTTGTGGGACGAAAGGCTAAATCGGTCGGAGTCCTCCCTGGAGATATCGTTCTCATGAGCAACTTCCTCGGCCGTCAGGCCCATGCCAAGGTAGTATTCAGGATGGCCTTCGGCAATTTTCCAGTTCAGTGCGGTTTTATAACCCATAATCGGCACCAGGGACATCGATTCGGTCCCGCCGGCAATTATACAATCGGCCATGCCCGCTTGAATTTTGGCGCTGGCAATGGCAATTGCTTCCAGACCCGAACCGCAGTATCTATTTACGATCATTCCAGGAACCTCCATCGGTAAGGCCAAAAGAGAAATCATTCTTCCCATTTGTAATCCCTGTTCGGCCTCGGGTACGGCATTGCCAACAATCAGGTCGTCGACTCTTGTTGAATCGAATTCCGGAATTGAACCAACCAAATGTTTGATAACATCTGTTGCTAAGTCGTCGGGTCGGGTAAATCGGAATACGCCCCGGCTGGCCTTTCCAACCGCGGATCTAAATCCAGCTACTACGAATGCGTCCATTTCAGTTTGAATTGTATGTTTTCAATTTCAGGTCCATTCCAGTCCTTCTTTAATGTTAGTTTCTAAGCGTTTTGCCCTTAAACAGTATGCTCTGAATTCTTTCTAAGGTCTTCTTTTCCCCAGTAAGGCTTAAGAACGCTTCTCTTTCCAAATCCAGCAAATATTGCTCAGTCACTTGGGTGGGGTAGGACAAGTCACCCCCATTCATTACGAAGGACAGCTTTTGAGCAATTTTCACGTCGTAGCTGGAAATGTAATGGCCATAACTCATTCCCGCGATACCGGCCTCGAAAAGCGCCATTCCTCCGCGGCCCTGTACCTTTATGTCGCTTCTTGGAATTGGTTTGGTATAGCCTCTTTCGGCCAAATTAATCGCAGTATTTTTAGCCTCCGCAATCAACCGGGATCGATTGACCGTTATTTTATCTTTTCTCTGCAGGATATCCATATCGATCGCTTCGTGGGCAGACGTAGAAACTTTGGCGGTTGCGATATTCATAAAGTACTCTTGAAGCTTATTATACTCCGGATCACCGACCCCGTAGGAATCGCTTGCCCGTAGCACTAATTCTTTGGTACCTCCACCCGCTGGAATAAGACCAACACCTACCTCAACTAACCCCAGGTAACTTTCGGCGTGGGCTTGAATTCTATCACAGTGAAGCGATAGTTCCGTGCCCCCACCCAGGGTCATTCCCGCAGTCGCCGCAACGACCGGAATCTCGGAAAATCGAGCGCGCAACATGGTCTTTTGGAATTGGGCAATCATAAGATTGATCTCATCAAATTCCTGGTCACAGGCATACATAAACAACAGAGCCAAGTTGGCACCCACTGAAAAATTCTGGGCCTCGTTACCAATTACCAAGGCCCGGAAATTCTCCTCAGCTTTGGCAATTCCAACATTGATCCCCTCTACCAGCTCCGGACCTATGGAATTCATTTTGCTGTGGAATTCAAGATTAAGAACCCCGTCACCAATGTCAATCAAACTGGCTCCCTTGTTTCCCCAAACCTTGGAGTTATTCCGCAGGTTATTCAGAATTATTAGGTTACCCTTTGCCGGAAGATCTGAGTACTGCCTGGAATCCCGGTCATAGTAGGAATAATGACCATTATCCGATTTGAAAAAAGACTCAGCCCCAGTTTCAAGCATCTCATAAACCCAGGGAGCCGGTTTTTGGCCGGCTTCCACCATTTTGGCTGCAGTCTCTTTCACTCCCAGGATATCCCAGGTCTTAAATGGTCCAAACTCCCAACCGAACCCAGCTAAAACGGCCTGATCTATTTTGTAAAGATCATCGGCAATTTCAGGGATTCTGAAAGAGCAGTAACGGAACAAGTCGTAAAATGTACGGCGATAAAACTCCCCAGCTTTGTCATCGTAATCTAACAAGACGCGTAGTTTTTCCGCTAAGTCATCTTGATCCTTAGTGGCCTCCAAAGACGGAAATTTAGTTTTGGTGCGGGGGCCGTATTCATAAGTCTGGAGATCCAATTCCAGGATCTCAGTTGAGCCTTTAGGATCCTTAGTTTTTTTGAAATATCCTTGCCTGGTTTTATCCCCCCACCATTTGCGATCATAAAGTTCTTTTACAATGGCAGGAGGCTTGAATTGGTCCCTCGATTCATCGGATTTGAGTATCTCATGCAGGTTCCCGGAAACCTTTACGGTCGTATCCAAACCAACCAAATCCATGGTGCGAAAGGTGGCTGATTTTGGGCGGCCTATTGCAGGCCCGGTAAGACGATCCACTTCTCCCACCTTCAAGCCCATATCCTGAATCGTATGCATGCCGGACATAATGGCGTAAACCCCAATACGATTGGCGATAAATCCGGGAGTGTCCTTGCAAAGGACCGTTTCCTTGCCCAGGAATAAAGAACCATATTCCATTAAAAAATCGACCAGGTCGGGATCTGTCTGGGCAGTTGGAATAATTTCCAGCAGGCGCAGGTAACGGGGGGGATTGAAGAAATGAGTTCCGCAAAAGTGCCTTCTGAAATCCTCATCCCGGCCATCAGTCATCAGGGCTATCGGAATTCCGGAGGTGTTTGAGGTTATGATTGATCCTGGCTTGCGATATTGGTCTACTTTCTCGTACACGTTTTTTTTGATCTCCAAATTCTCGATAACGGCTTCAAGGATCCAATCGGCGGACGAAACCATTTCCAAATCTCCGTCGAAGTTGCCAAGCTTAATTCGTGCGGCAAATTTCTTATGGTAAAGAGGAGATGGCTTGGCCTTAATAGTGGCCTGAAATGATTCCCTCACGATCCTGTTCTTTACCTGATTTTGACCCAGGTTCAGACCATGGCTTTTTTCTGAATCCGTTAACTCAGTCGGGGGAATGTCCAATAATAAAACCTCAACCCCCATGTTGGCAAAATGGCAGGCGATCCGGGAGCCCATTATTCCGGATCCTAATACAGCAACTCTATTTATCCTCCATTTCATTCCCCGGATGGTTGATAGATTTGGTTTTGCTCAATTAATTGGTTTATCTGGTTAATAACTTCAAAAAATGCCTTCAACTTCCGCTCTGCCACCAGGTCACGAACCGCCCGATTAAAGGTTTTTACAGTTTCTCGGGAAACATCCCGCTTCTTCAAACCATCCTTGGTAAGAAATATTCTGACTGACCTACGATCCTTGGTATCCTGCTCTCTGTAGAGCAACCCTTTTACCTCCATGGTCTTCAGAATGCGGGTGAGGCTCCGGGCCTCCAATCCCATTAGTGGGGCTATTTTAGTTGCCGGTGTACCTTCAGCTGGATCAATATTTAGTAAGACAAAGCCAATTGAAGTAGTAATGTCGTATTGGGCGGCTTGCTGGTTGTACATGCGGGAAATGGCATGCCAGCAGACCTTAATATGATAATCAACCGACTCCTTCTTTTTCATCGTCCTAAGTCAAAGATAAACAATTTTATTATGCATGCATACTAAAATGGCTGAAACAAATTTAGCCCGGTAACCATCAAAAGAACGCACTTGCAATAACAAGGGTTCCTTTCATTACGGTATATCTCCTCGCAGCCTTCTAAATCTTTTCCTGGCTTCACTTGTGTAGATACTGCCCGGATAACGGGTAAGGAAATCCTGATACACCTGCATGGCCTGTTCTTTTTCAAAAAGATGCTTTTCGTAGATCTCGCCTATCAAGAAGTAAGCGTCGTCCGAAAGAATGTCGTACTTGTACTCCTGTTCAATCCTTTGAAGCAAATTTATGGAGTGCCCGAAATCTCCTTTTTCCATATATATTTTGGACTGAAGCCAGTAGATCTCGTCGGTTAGGCTGTGACCTGGATAAAGAATCAGCATGGAATCTAACGCGAGCAGTGCCTCATTTTTTTTGTTTTGGAAAAGAAGTAACTCTACGCTGGCGAATTTCTTCATTGCCAGGTCGGAAGAATCTAAGACGGTATTGTCTTTGATTAGCAGGTTTAAGGAAATCGCGTCATTAGATATTTCCCTCGATGTGGCGTCCTTAAGAATATCCAAGTGACTCATCGCCAGTGCAAAATCTCCTTTGTAATAATGAAGCTTGGCATTGCGAAGCTTGGCCTCATAACCAAGTGGCGTTTCTTTGTTTGCCTTCTCTACCTGCGAGTATAATAGTGTAGATTCCCAAGGTTGCCCGGTGATTAAGTAAATATCCCCTAAATCGAGCTTTGACCTGGCTATTAGTCTGGGACCACCCTGTGGGGTGGCTATGATCTTGGTCAAAAGCGAAATAGCCTCGTCTTTTTCGTCTAAATAAAACGCATGAAGAAGCGCTTTGCTACGGAGAGCTTGCAACGTTGTTTTATTCAAGCCGATTTCATCCACAAGCTGCTGATAGCTGTCTACTAATTCCTGTATCTCGGCGGATATTATGGGGTAGGTGTGTTTGATCTTTTCTTCTTTAGCGTGTATCAAATAGCGCCGACCGATTACGTAGTTGATGCTCCTTGGATATGCTTTTACCACATAATTGAACATCCGGATTGCGTTGTCATAATCCCAGTTTTCCAATGCAATTCTTCCTATTTCCATTACTTTATCCCCTTCGGCTTTGGTCCTTTTATCCAAAGCCCGCGCCTGAACAAAGGCCGAACTGAAGTTCTTCTGTTGTAAATTTACCCAGATCAGCAATTCGGTGTAGACCACTTTATCCGGGCTCTTCTGGATTTTCTCGTATAAAATCGTCTCCAAACTGATAAGGTCTTCCTCCTCACTAAGAAGGTTCTGCAGAATGTTCTTTACATAATTCAAATTTCGGGGATGGAGGTTCACGTAATTGAGATATTCCTCCACCATCAGTTTCCTTTCGCTAAGAAGCCTATAGGTATTTGCCATTTCCAGGGAATAAAATGATGGATTCCCTACTGCCTTCCGGCCTTGCTGGTAAGTTCGCAAAGCATATTCTGGAAACTGGTTGTTCACGAAGTACTGGGCAGCCAGCCGTAATCGGTTCTGATTCTTGTCTACGCTCTTTATGATCCTGTTAAACTCCTTGTCGGCCGCTTCTATTTCACCTCTTCGGAAGTATAGAATTCCGAGATCCACTTCATATAATACGTTTCCAGGGAATTGCCTATGAAGTTTTTTCAGGTATTTCTCCGCCTCTGGATAACTTTTAGTGTTGATCAGAATGTTGAAATAGTTGTTGTGGATTAGAGGTATGTTCTTTTGGTCTCGGGTTAGTTCGGCATAGCTTTCGCGGGCCTTAGACAGTTCACCCTTGATATAGTACTCATTGGCCAGCTGGATCTTTTTGCTGTCCTGCGCTAAAATCGCTTCTAGCGAGAGGCCAATAACGAGAATCGTTAGGCTGATAAGTTTAGAAACTTTAACACCAGGGATATACATATCTACAATTCACAAGGCTTTTATATAATATTAAAGTATTCAATTTTATATTAATTATTAACTATTAGAAGGTGGATATGTTGATAAAAACAAGAAATTTATATTGGCTTTCTCGATTGTTTATTATTTAGCCGTTAAGAGGCGAATATCCACAGTATTTAAACAGCTACTATCCTGACCCAGTATGTGTTAACATCTTATGATCAGAGTGTGGAATAGTCAAATTCTATTCCAACAACGAATTGCGGAGTTAATTAGTTGTGAGAAAGCTTGGTAACATTCTTGGAGATTGTATACTAAAATAAGATCAAACCAGAAAAAGCAGCATTTCTAATAATGTTAACAGGTTATGGACGAAGCTGGCCATTATTATCCACAATCTAAAACCTTATCAGTTCGTTTTCGAGCTCCCAATTCTCCTTAACGGGAATTGAATGCGGATAAAAGATCACGGGTTCCGGTTCAATGAGCTGGTGAACGTTGCCGGGATCCCACTGTCCGTTTTGGTTTTGATCCACCAGTATTCTGATGTAATAATCCCCAGGGGCAATATTGGCAAATTCATACGCTTTTTGGTCCGCCTGTTGCAAGACCACTTCATAATACTTATTCAGTAATTGAACAGTGAACTTGGTCTCTTGAGTCTGAACTTGGCCCTTGATCAAACCAAGTTTTGCCGGATCCTTAATTCTGTAAATTCGATTTACGGAACCACTTGTGTCGCCTTCGACGCTGATGAACGAGCCTTTGGGAATCGATATTCGAAAGCCTCCTGATGGAATTGGCTTTTTGGTTTCTTCTTCCACCTGGGTGATTATGGGTTTGTCTTTTTTCTTGGGCAGATTCAATTTGAATCCTTTTCTTTTGCGCTTACGGCCCTTGGTTAGGGTACTGTCTTCCATCACCAGAGTTGAATCCAGGGCAAGTGTATCCATCGACAAGGTGTCCAGGACGGCACTATCCAGTACCGGTTTCGACTCCGGGGGCTTCGGCCTTAGCTTCTTCAATTGTTTGCGGTCCAGGTTCACTAAGCTGTCGAGATCGTGGTTCAAATTGGCCCTGACTATGCTATCGAGGGCTATCTGACCGCTATCTGCGGATTGCCGTATTGCCTTTAGACTATCGATTGCTGCTGTGTGACTTAAGCCCATAGACTCCATGACTTGGCGTAAACTATCCGTTTCAACTTGTTTGAGACTATCTAATCTGACTTTTTCCAATTCCTTCATCCTGGATCGTGTGACTTCGGCCTCCTCCTTCTCCTGTATGAGCCTCTCTATTAAAGCTTCGTCTATGAGTTTATTTAGGATTAATTCTGTTCGGGAGGGGTTCCATATTAGCTCAGTTTCGGGGGTAAAGTGTAAGACGTTAATGCTGTCGTACTCCAGGAGAATACTGTCGTAATCGGCTTGGGTAATTGGTTTGGTAAAGCGGTAAGTGCCCTTGAAGGTCAAATCAACGGCGTCGTTATCTGGTGGATCAAAATTAGTCACAAACGGTAATGGGGGTCGGTTTGATTCTCGAAATTGCAGGTATAGGGTTGTATCGATTTCAAACCCAACTGAGTCCTTGGCCCAAAATCGAAAAGCCAGGCTGTCGGCAACCGGAAAGGTCTGGAAAATGCGAATAAGGTCTTGGCCGGGAAGGTAATTGCCATAAAGATTGATGTCTTTATGGTCCCAAATGTAGCTTCTTTCAATAGGATCAGCTCCTAGGATTTCTTCTTGACGTGCGGTTGAGTCGTGACCGTAATCTACATGGGCTTCCGGAATCGTTTGGTCCATCAGCTTAGCTGAGTCCAATAAGGTAAGTTTGAAGTCAACAATAGTCTTGACCATTTTGATATCGTAATAATGCTGATACGGACGGCTGCTAATCAATTCCAAATCGGTTACGTTCAAGGGTGAGAGGGCAACTATGAGCGTGTCTCCCACTTGCTGGGGTACTTGGTTAACCGGCTCAGCCTGGAAGCCGTATACTTCTTTTCGAGAGTCAGCGACTAAGTCGTTGTTCAGATCGGTGTATGCATACAACTGATATGGTTCATTTCTTAGGTTCTGGAATTTGAATATTCCCTTTTCATTGGCGCGGGCGTAGTACATGGGTTTACCGGTAAAAAGATCCAGCGTGTCTTCCAGACCATACAAGGCAACTACAGACTCTGCAATGATCTCATTGCTGAACAGGTTGATGGCCTTGCCGACCAGGGTAACGGAATCAATGAAATTGGTTGTGCTAAAGGCGACCGACACATCTAGTGCGATGTTATTTTCATTCAAATCCCTTACTCCATCAGTAAAGTTGAACGTGTAGGTGGTGCTATCGGCCAATGGCTCCAGCAACGATACAATCACCTCGTATTTGGTTGATTTGTACTCAAATTCCTCAAATCGGGGAGTAATAATGAGTTTCTTATTCAGATTATCGACCTTTATCGGTTCGTGGAATTTTACTCTGACCACTTCACCCTTAAAATTAAGGCTTTGGGCTAAGGGCACTGTTTCGATAATTAGGGGAGGAATTGTGTCTCTGGGACCACCGACGGGGGGTTTGATGTTTGCGCACGAATGCAACAAACTAAGGATTGCAAAAATGATAAGTAAAAGAGCTGCAAATCCCCGAATCATTTCTTGCCGATAACATAGATAAGACTTGAGTAATTGTTTCCATTTCTTCTTGCCCAGGAATTCGATTTCAAGCCGTTGAAAAATGCCGTTGAAAATAATGCCAAGATATTCCTGCGCATTCCCAAATTGCGATACTTTTCGCTAAGCAGGCTGACATAAAACGAATCCAGTTTCAGGGGATATGTGTCCTCGATTCTCAGTTTGTTGGCAGAGCAAAGCTGCTTCATCGTTTCCGGGGTGAAATGAAATAGGTGCCGTGGCACATCATAACCGGCCCAGAATTCCTGATAGTTGGCCGCATCCCATGAAGCGCCATTAGGGACCGCTATGATAAGCCGTCCGTTATCTCCCAGGATTTTTCTAAAATGGGTCATCGTTTCATTCAAGTCGGGAATATGCTCCAAAACGTGCCACAGTGTTATTATTTGGTATTTATTCTGAGGCGGAAGATCCTTAAGCTCGGAATAGATGGTGCCGCCGGTAAGTTTTTCGGCTTGATTTTGGGCTGGACTTGGTTCAACGCCAACAACCTCCCATCCTTTTCTCTGGCATGCCTTTAAGAAATGCCCCGTTCCGCAACCTACATCCAAAACCGTTCCAATATTCGCCACAGAGCTGATCAACCTGACTTTCCAGCCTAGGGTGAAAATACGAGCCAACTTGTAGATGAAATCAGTTATTCCGGTAGTTTTGTTCGCAATTGATATGTAACTCTCTGATAGATAGTATGTTACGATACTATCTGGGGTCGGTCTAGGATTGGTAAACCGCAGATTGCAGTTCTGACATTGCACAATGGCGAAACTCTCGCCTGATACACTATGATCCTTACAAATCAGATAATTACCAAAATGCCCACTTTGACAAAGTGGGCATTCCTCAATTTTCTGGTACATATACTCCCCTCATTTACCCAAGGTTACCATCAAAATTGAAATATCTGCCGGTGAAACGCCACTTATGCGTGCAGCCTGACCAATGGTAGCGGGATTTATTCTGGTAAGTTTTTCCTTGGCTTCAGCCGAGAGAGCATGGACCTTATTGTAGTCGAAGCCAGGGAGTATCCTGGAGTTTTCCAGCTTTTCCATTTTCTTTACCAGTTGTTCTTCCTTTTCAATATAGGTCTGATATTTGACTTGGATCTCCACCTGATCAAGGGACTCCAGGCTGTGTCCGGTCAGCTGCCGGTCAATTACCGGATCCAATTGCCTCAATTGGGCCAGACCGATATTGGGCCTTTTCAGCAGCTTGAGTAAAGACACCTTTTCTTTTATGGTGGCGGTATTAAGATTGTCCAGGCTCCTGTTCACGTCTTGAGGCTCGACCTTCAATTTTGAAAGAGTGTCAATCAACGCCCTCGTCTCATTTTCCTTGTATAGAACTTTGTCTAATCTTTCGTCCGAGGCCAGGCCAATCTTGTGGCCCAGTTTAGTGAGCCGTAGGTCGGCGTTATCCTGGCGCAAAAGAATCCGAAATTCGGCACGCGAGGTAAACATTCTGTAGGGTTCATCTGTACCCTTGTTAATGAGATCGTCTATTAGGACACCGATATATGCCTGGGACCGTTTTAGCACCACTGGATCGGCATTGTGAATACTTCGGTGTGCATTGATTCCGGCTATCAAACCCTGGCATGCCGCCTCTTCGTATCCGGTGGTGCCGTTAATTTGACCGGCAAAATAAAGGTTATCGACCAGTTGGGTCTCCAGAGTCAAATGCAATTGTTGGGGAGGAAAGTAATCGTACTCAATCGCGTACCCAGGTCGGAACATCTTTGCTCCTTCAAAACCAGGAATTTTTTGCAGGGCCCTATACTGAACTTCTTCCGGCAATGAGGTGGAGAATCCGTTTACATAAATTTCCACCGTGTTCCACCCCTCAGGTTCTACAAATATCTGATGGCGATCCCGATCACTAAATCGATTAATTTTATCTTCGATTGAGGGACAATACCGGGGTCCAATTCCCCGAATTCGTCCGTTGAACATTGGAGATTTATCAAAGCCTGATTCCAGGGTTCGATGTACTTCGGGATTGGTATATGTTATATAGCAGCTTCTTTGCTTGTTTAGTGGGGTTGTTGTGTCTGCGAATGAGAACTTACCCGGAACGGCGTCTCCGGGTTGTTCTTCCATTTTTGAGAAGTCCAGGGACCTTCCGTCTACTCGGGGGGGAGTTCCAGTTTTCATTCGGCCTCCCTCAAAACCGAACGACAATAGCTGCTCCGTGAGCCCGGTTGCTGCTTTTTCTCCGGTTCTGCCACCTCCAAATTGTTTTTCCCCAATGTGTATTTTACCATTTAGGAAGGTGCCGTTGGTGAGAATAACTGCTCTGGCTGGGATGTCGAGGCCCATGCCGGTTCGAACCCCCGATATTTGACCTTGGCTGACGATCAGGCCGGTTATCATATCCTGCCAGAAATCAAGATTTGGGATTTCCTCCAACGCCCGGCGCCATTCAATGGTGAACAGTTGTCGATCGTTCTGAGATCGAGGGCTCCACATGGCCGGACCCTTAGACTTGTTCAGCATGCGGAACTGGATTGTGGATTTGTCCGTGATGAGTCCGGATAATCCTCCGAGTGCGTCAATTTCCCTGACGATTTGACCCTTGGCTACTCCACCCATAGCTGGGTTGCAAGACATCTGAGCCATGTTGGCCATGTTCATGGTAACCAACAACACTTTTGAGCCCATTTGGGCCGCCGCCGCTGCTGCCTCACATCCGGCATGACCGGCTCCAACCACTATAACGTCATATTTTTGAAACATCTCCGTTGGCTCTAGATGTTCCACGTGGAACACTTCGGCCTCTTTTTTCCGCAATTTGAAGCAGAACGTTCCACGTGGAACACTTAATGCGGCAACAAAGATAAAGAAGCTTCCTCTTTTTTTCTCATCAGCTCCTTTTCTTTGTCCGAGGTATCCCCAAACCCTATCAAATGCAGCACGCCATGAATCATGACTCGGCTAAGCTCATTTTCAAAGGAGGTCTGAAATTTAGAGGCATTTTCCTTAACCCGGGTGATGCTAATGTAAATGTCTCCCTGAATAATCCCAGATTCAGAATGATCAAACGTTATGATGTCGCTTAGGTGATTCTTGCTTAGGTATTGTTGGTTCAGCTCCAGGAGATAACTATCCGAGCAGAATATGATATTTAACCCACCCAGGTTCAAGCTTTCCCGGTCAATAACCTGTTTGATCCAAGACCGGAATATTTCTTTTTTGGCTAGATCAAAGTCAATTTCTTCAGAGAAGAAATGGATTGACTCCATTTAGTTGAGATAGAAGAGCAACTCAACAACGCGTCCTTCTTCAGTAAAGTGCACTTCATCAGAAAGGTGGCGCATCAAGAAAATGCCCCTGCCACCAGGCTCTTCCAGGTTCTCCGGAGCGGTGGGATCAGGAAGCCTGCTGAAATCAAACCCCCGACCTTCATCGCGAATGGTGAATCGGATCATTTCGTCATCCAGGAACAGGCTTAGCGATACGTTCTTATGCCTGTTGAAATTGTTGCCGTGCTTGATGGCATTATTTACCGATTCAGTCACCGCAATCATGATGTTTCCATAGATATCATCATTAAGGCTAAATTTCTCCTTTGCGTTATCAATGAAGCTCTCAACTATGCGAATATTTTCCGCTAAGGAGGGTATCTTAATATGAATCGCGCTCATAGAATTCTATTGACTGGAACTCTCAAGGCGTTTGAAATAGCGGTTTACCTCCTTTTTATAGTAGGGATTTAGTTTTACCGGGACGGTCTTAAGAAGTTCAATTTCTTTTTCCTTAGCCTTAATGTATTCCTCAAAAGCCTTAGGAATTGATGGCTGATACTCCTGAGCGTGTTGAGCCTCCCGCTCTTGATCAAGCTCACGTTCCCTAAGGGCATCTTCCGCCTCCAAAAGCCGGGTAAGGATCTCTTTTTGACGCTTGATCGTTTCGCTTGTGAGGTTCTTGTTGACCAGATCGGCTTCAGTTTCCTCCATCTTGTCCACAATCTTATTGATTTCTCCCTTGCCACCATCTTCGCCCGTGGCCTCATCGTTCATTTTCCTTAGAGCCTGCCGAAGTCGTTCTTGTTCGGCGGCTAATTTAGCCAATTCTTCGGAAAGCGGTCTGCCCTGTTTACCGCTTTTCTTGAGGTCCTCTATCTTCTGGTTTAGCTCTTGCTGCAGCTGGGAAAGACTGGGAAGATTACTTTTCTGTGGCTTCCCGCCTTTTTGAGGTTTGCCCATAGCATCTGCCATTTGCTGGTGCATCTGTTGCAGAATGTCATCCAGCATGATAGCAAGATTGTTTACCGAAGTCATCGCGAATTGCTGCTTGGCGGTTACCTGGGCTAATTTTCTTTCTTTGATAGCTTCGAGGCTAGCGTCAATATTATCATTCATCATACCTACTTCTCGGGTAATGAACGATTGTATTTGAAATACCCGGTTCGCCAGAGAAAGCAGGCTGTCCTCCACAATTCTCGCATCATCCTTTATTTTCAGTTGTTGCTGTGAGAGCTCCACAAACCTGGGGTCGCTCTGATTGATCTTTCTGAAATCCACCATAAGGTCCTCTTGTGAAAAGGACAATTTTACCAGGTTGTCTACAATGTCCCTCAGGTGGTCCAGGTTTTGCTGAAGCATGGTCATTTCCATGCCCTGCTGCATCTGCTGAAGCTTTTGAGACATTTGTTTCATTTGGTCCGAGGCGTTCTCTTGAGACTCCCGGGCTCTTTTCCGCTTATTATTCTCCAGGTTGTCCTGGCTTTTCCGCTGCTCCTGCTTAATGGATTGTTGTTCCTCCGAGGTCTCCTGCACTGGCTGAGGGTTTTGAAGATCTTGGTTTAATTCCTCCAATTCCTCAAGCTCCTGCTCGAGGTCTTCAAACTCCTGACTGATCTCCTTCTGTTTTTCAAGCAATTCTTCGGTATCGTTCTTTTTGTCCCCAGTCTCATCAGCTAGCTGTTCCTGCTCCTCAGCCACCTGATTCAAATCGGTGATGACCTCCTCCAACTTGGACTCAAATTTCATTCTCTTGAAAAGTTCGATTGCCCGCTCCAACTCCTTCTCGAGATTCTCTTCATTAGAATTCAATTTTGCAAGCATATCCTGAATTTGATCGACATCCCGATTTTCCTCTATTAATTTCTGTAGCTCCTCGTACAATTTCTTGGTCTCTTCATCCAGTAGCTCGTCCATCAAGTTCTGTAGCTGCTCGACTTTTTGTTTCAATTGGTCATTTTGCTCGCTAAACCTTTCTCTTTGCTGATTGAAGGCTTGGTTCATTTCTCTGAGCTTTCTGAGCTCCTCTTCCAGTTCCTTACGGTCTTTTAAAAGCTCTTCCAATAGTTTTTCGTCTTGCCACGACAATTCCTTTTTGCCTCTTAATCTCTCTTCAGTATCCTCCAGACGCTCTTTCAACTCCTGAGCCTCTTTTAAGGATTGATCGATTTGCTGCTGCGCATTTGAAGAGGAGGTCTCAATGTTGCTTTTGATCTCGGAGCGCGATGGAACGTGGAATGTATATCGTGCCGTTCTACTAGACTTCATGCCGTTGATCCCATCATTATCCCACACCTCCAGGTAGTATTCAAGATTGTCGCCTTCGCTAAGATCAAAAGATTCGATATCCCACTGGTGAAAATAGCTCTGGGTGTTGCTGCCTTCATTGATAAAGAGATTCACGGGCTTGAAGAACTGATTGGAGCGGGCGTTTTTGACGATCCGGTGGAATAACTTCAAGCTTGATAGTCCGTAATCATCGGAAATATTCCCGCCCAGGATTATGTATTGATATAAGGGGGTATCCCGGTATTGATCCAAGCTTATCTGGGGATACTGGTCCTTGACTACGTCGATAAAATAGCTAATGGGGTCTTTATTCTGGCTGTGGGCATTTTTCAATATAATCGCGTAGTTCTGAGCCTCTCCAACCCTTCTTTTATATTCAAATAGCTGATCATCAAGCATTTGCAGCCGTACAATTTCTTCTTTTGGTCCAAAACGCAGCGCCATCGAATCAGCTTGGAAAGTATTGAACTGCCAACTGATCAAGGTTCCTTCAGGTATACGTAGGTTGCCTACATTTTCAAGAAGGTCTACATCCTGGTTTATGTACCGAGGATAGTTAAGTACCACGTTGAAATCTTTCAGGTTAGGTCGACTCACCATTTCAAGTTCATGCCGTAATGATCTAAAGCCAGCCGCCTCGAAAAAGAAATCAGATTCATACTGAATACGCTGATACGTGTATTCAAACCGACCTTGACCCAGATCCTTCATTTTGACCTTGCGTCCCAGTGTATTTATATACGCATCTTCGGGAATGGTTTCTCCCTCAAACCTCAGGTTTATCGAGAAATCCTCATTCTTGAAAGCCTTCAGATCTTTATTTTCCAGAACGAATTCGAATGGGGCCAACGGCACAAATTCCCAGCGGAAATTAATAAGCCGGTTACTAGACTCAGTAAGCAATTGCGGTATGAATATTAGTACAAGCAGAAGAACGCTACCGGGGGCGATCAGATACTTGGCATAACGCCGATTTTCATTCATGTCCACAGCTGATGGGAAAGCCACCAGTGAAAGCTGCTTGGTTTTTTGGCGGATACTCGCTGCTATCAGCTCGCTTTGGCCGATCCCGTGTAACTGTATGGTGTTCAGCAGCTTATCCTTCACTGTAGGAAAATATCTCCCAATTTGGCGCGCCGCTTCTTCATTGGACATCTGGCGATTATTGGCCCAGATCTTTATAATGGGGTCGGCCAAAAATATGTACGTAATTCCTATTACGGCAATCACAGAGGCAAAGAACAAAATGGTCCGAGCCTGAGAGTCGAATTTCAGTCCGTACTCCAAGGAATTAATCAACAGGATCAATGAAAATACCAGGGCAAGAAAAAAGATCGAACCACGTATCAGCCGGTTCAAATAGAATTTTCGCTTAAAGGCCCTTAGGTCGCGGATAAGAAAATCATAACCAGTGTCTACCATTATGTCTTGCCGGGGTTGTTAACAAAAACAATGCAACTAATTATACATCTTTTCAGCCCTATAGGTTTTCTATTTTTTGGTAAAGATTTGAATGGCCAATTTTGGAATGGCCTAAGATCTATTTATTTCGGCCCATACTGCTGATCAAAGTACTCAAGAATATGCATTTTTAATAGTTTTTCCTGTTCCAGCATATTGAACCTGGGAAGTTTCCTAATCAATTTCCAATGAGGCCATCCGTCCTCATCCAGGCCCTCCAGTTCATAGAAGCCCGAGTAACTCAATACTTTGCAAACTGCTATGTGAATCAAATCTTGTTTCTCTTCCTTGGAAAAGCGCATTGGGCCTTTTCCCAATTCTTGTAGACCAATCAGGAACAACACACTGTTAAGATCGGCCGGCGTTTTGCCAACAGAGCTTTCCAAATCCTTGAGCAAAGACTGCCAATGCCGGTCAAGGTCTAAATCCTTTTTTAACATACCCCGGAGGTAACAATCTGGGCGATCATCCTATCTATAGATGGGACCACTAGTAATACGATATAACATGTGAAGATAATTCAGGATTTTGTTTCTATCATTTTTCCGGACTATTGTAGAGGTTGCTTTAACTTTTTGGTTCGGGGTGAGCATTATATCTGCACAGAGTGTGCTGGTAGACTACCCAGAACGAACTATCATCGGATCCCGGCCAACGACTTGATGCTCAAGATGATGGGGGCAGGAAAAGTCAAAATGGCCTTGGCCTATTTGAAATTCGTCAAGGGCGGTAAGGTTCAAAACCTGTTACATCATCTCAAATACAAAAACTGCTCTGAGATCGGGGTGATTCTGGGGAAATGGTATGGCCGAGAGTTGGGCTAGGACGGATTTGCCGATCGCTTTGATCTAATAGTCCCGGTTCCATTACATGCTGACAGGATCAAGCGTCGAGGATACAATCAGAGTGAGTCCTTTGCCGTGGGTTTAGCTGAAGGCCTGGAAACCAGAACCCATACAAGGCTACTGAAACGCACTCGAAACACTCCAACCCAAACCAGGAAATCCAGATTGCAGCGATGGCGTAATGTGGATGGCGCGTTTCAAATAATGGAGAATGTGCAGGCGGGTCAAAGAATCCTCCTGGTAGACGATATTGTTACCACCGGAGCTACACTTGAGGCCTGCGTCCTCACTATGGCAGCCGCGGGCTGTGCCAATGTAAGTGTAGGCGCCATCGCCTCGGCAATATGAGTAGCATAGAAAAAAGCCTTTTATCGAATAAAGTTCTTGCCTAGCGGTTTGACCCAGCCCGGATCATTGCGCATCTGAAGCCAACCGTTGCGGTTGCAGAATCCTGATCTAAGAACCTTCGGGTTCCAGGAGACACCCAGTATGCAATGTCATTCCAGGACCCTCCTTTGTATACTCGCACGCTATCCGTGATCAGTGAATTAAAGTTATTAGGATCCTTGAAAATATTGTTATACTCTTCTTGCCGGTCCAGGAAGCCATTTCGGCGAATCGGGTTGAGGTCGTTCATATCTTGAAACGACAAAGGACGGTATACATCCTGGACCCACTCGCTTACATTGCCGCCCATATTATAGAGCCCAAAATCGTTGGGCGGATATTCATAAATGTACGCTGTGATCATGGCCCCGTCGTTCAATTTGCCGGCAATACCCGCATAATCACCACGGCCTCTTCGGAAGTTGGCAAGGAAATAACCCATTTGCTTCCCGTATGGATTTCTCAGAGAATGACCATCCCAAGGATACAATCTTTTGTAGAGTTGAACTTCATCCAAGTAGGTAGTTCCAATCAGTGCCTGGGCTGCATATTCCCACTCGGCTTCTGTAGGTAATCGGTAATCCGGAAGTACAACCCCTGTTTCAAGGGGAATTCTCCCGCCCCCTGCCTCCGCACCCTCAAATTCCTCCAAACCTGCTTCCTGGGCGAGCTTAGAATTCACAAGTGCGGTTCTCCAGGTGCAATAATCGGTGGCCTGTTCCCAGGTTATGCCAACAACTGGAAAGTATCGGAATCCCGGATACCGTAAATAATGGTTCACGTAAGGGTCATTGAATGCTAATTCCTTGGCCCAAACTGTGGTATCTGGCAGAGAAGATTCATAGTATTCCCTGGATGAGTCAAGTTTGACATAAAACAGGTACTCCAACCAGTGGATGTTGGCCACTTCGGTTTCGTCCATGTAGAATGAAGCTACGGTTACGGTGCGCTCAATGTTATCTCTTTTCTTAAAAATGTCTTCCTCAAAAGAGCCCAATACCGTACGACCACCCTCAATAAACACTAGATTAGGTCCGTCAGGTTGTCCTAGAAATTCATTTACCTGAAATCCATCCTCTTCGTTGAAGGCCAGGCCAGTGGCTGTGCTAGCTCCGCCGGGAGTGGATGCAGTCGGATGTGTTCCTCGTCCAAAAAAACAGGAGGTTAAAAATACTCCCAGGGCGCCGATATATAGATAGTTGAAAAAGCGCAGACCTTTTTTCATAACCTACTTAGATTTAGGATGGCTTTAAAACTAATAAAAATAATTATATCAAAACAATATTATGTATAAAATAATCAAGTGTGGAAAATGCTCCAGAACGGTTTAAAAGGGCCATTCATATAAAGTAAAATGGTCCGGATTATTGCCTTTTGAACACAGAATATTTTATACCCACAAAGCAGCTCACAGATTGTGGAGGTCATTGAAAGAAAGGGTTTTCATCCGGTGTGGAAAGGAAGCCAAGGTTCATTCTCACAGCAGGAGCCAAATGGGCGGTTGTACAGACAACAGCCTTGAAAGATCCTAGTTCACAGACCGCTTCCATAATTGCTGAAACCACGCAAACCTAGATCGAAAAATAAGGTTTCGTCGTCGTCGGAACAGACCTTTTCGAAACGGCTCTTTGATCAGTGCCGCTCTAGACAGCCTTTGTAAATCCCTCGGTTTTCGTGAACTAAAAGCGACAGTTCTTTTCAGAAATGACGGTCGTTAGCCGGAAGCGATTCAATGATTGTTCCGCTTGATACTACTTAACAAAATTGGAAATATTAACTAAATTAGGCTCCTTCTTTGAAAATTAACCAATGAATTGCAAGTCCCTAACTCCATTGGTTTGGGTAATACTTCTTGGATGTCAACCCCAACATAAAATAGAGAATGCAAAAACGGATCAATCCTTCGAATCCGATTCCAAACTTCAGAAGTATACCAGCTTCAAGCTTACAACTGACCTGACGGTTCTTTCTGAGAATCAAAAAAAGATGATCCCGATTCTCATCGACGTGGCTCAAATCATGGACGACTTGTTTTGGAATGAAGCATTTGGAAACAAGCAAACCCTGTTGCAGGAAATCACTGACCCTGTCGACCAACGATTTGCCGAAATTAATTATGGGCCCTGGGATAGGCTCGACGGAAACAAACCGTTTCTGCCAAATTTTGGAGCTAAACCACCCGGCGCTAATTTTTATCCCCAGGATATGACTAAGGATGAGTTCGAGCGGGCCCAACTTGAGGATAAACGAAGCCTTTATACGTTAATCCGAAGAGGGGAGGACGGAAAACTGATAACGGTTCCCTATCGCGAGGCCTTTAAGGATCAGGTGGCTCGCGCGTCGGAACTTCTGAAACGGGCTGCGACTCTTGCAGAAAATCAGGAATTCAGGAAATACCTGGAACTCAGAGCCGAGGCATTCCTGACCGATGAGTACCGCGCCAGCGACCTGGCCTGGATGGATTCCAAAACTAATGTTATTGAATTTGTAGTGGGGCCAATCGAAAACTACGAGGATAATTTGTATAACTATAAAGCCGCTCACGAGGCCTACATTTTGGTCAAAGATCTCAATTGGAGTAGGCGTCTGACCAAATACGCGGCCCTCCTTCCCGAGTTACAGAAAGGGCTACCTGTGGCCCCTGAATACAAGGCTGAAACGCCTGGAACCAATGCAGATTTGAACGCATATGATGTTATATATTATGCCGGAGACTGCAACGCCGGGCCTAAGGCCATCGCAATCAATCTGCCAAATGACGAAACCGTCCAGCTTGAAAAAGGTACCCGACGACTTCAGCTTAAGAATGCCATGCAGGCCAAGTTCGAAAAGATTCTAGTGCCTATCGCCAATGAGGTTATTGATCGTGATCAGAGGGATCGGATTAATTTTGACGCATTCTTTACGAACACCATGTTTCATGAAGTTGCCCATGGTCTTGGCATTAAGAGCACCATCAATGGGGCAAGTACGGTGCGAAAAGCTTTAAAAGAACACTCATCAGCACTTGAAGAAGGAAAGGCCGATATCCTCGGATTATATATGATTACTCAACTGCATGCCCAAAATGAAATTGACGGGAACCTCAAAGATTACTACACCACGTTCATGGCTGGGATTTTTAGATCAATCAGGTTTGGCACTGCTTCAGCTCACGGCAAAGCGAATATGATCCGATTCAATTTTTTCCAGGAATATGGAGCCTTTGAGAGGGATCGGGTTGCAGGTACTTACCGGGTAAATTACGACCGGATGCAAGCTGCAATGAATGCATTGTCGCAAAAGATACTCATCTTACAGGGTGATGGCGATTATGAAGGGGCGCATCAGTTGGTTGAGAACCGTGCAGTGATTGGATCTCAACTCGGAAACGACTTAGAGCGGCTAAATCAGGCTGGAATACCGGTTGATATAGAATTTGAACAAGGCCTAGAAATGCTTGGTTTGTGAGATGGGTTTCTTTTAGTTTCTTTAATGTGATCCTGTTGCTTCAGTTGCAGGCAAGGGCTCAGTGTGATGGTTGTAAGTTAAAAATCGAGGAGGAGCCTGATCTGTGTTATGTAAATTCCGATTTCGATGGCTACTGTGCCGCTTTTAATGACGGTGTTCCCTCCTTCGCATTGGTTTCGGGGAAGAAATCCAGGACCATTCCTTTGGAGGTGCTACCTAAGCCGGAACTGAATTACTTTCTGAAATTGACGAGAAGCCGAGATCTGAAGCTTTCGGCAATGGACTTGCTGTTCATCCAGGAGGCCCTGAAGGTTTGGGAATTAGAAGGAAGGAAAATCGGGTATCAACTTACATCCAGCGGACTCGGAATAAAGATTATTCGCCAGGGTCCAGGTTCCTATCCACAACCAGGCGAAAAGATAAAGGTGCACTACGCCGGCTACCTGGAAGATGGATCCAAGTTCGATAGCTCCTTTGATCGCAACGAACCGCTAACCTTCGTCCTGGGAATGGGTAAAGTTATAAAGGGTTGGGATGAAGGTATTGCTCTACTGAACAAAGGGGCCAAGGCTTATTTGAAAGTGCCCCCTGAATTAGGCTATGGGACCAGAGGGGCTGGGCGGGCAATTCCTCCAAATGCCACATTGATTTTTGAAGTGGAGCTCCTGATGGATCATTGATTAGGGGGTGGCCTTCTTGCTCTTCTGCTTTTTCTCCTCTTGCCTTCCCGTTTTCTTTGACTTGTTGGTCTTAATATTTACTACGGTGTCAATCATTCCCTCTTTAATACAATTCCAAATGTAGTTAAAGAAGGACTTGTGCTGATTTCGCCCAAAATAGATCCGACCCTGCCGAAATTTGCCCTGACCTTTTAAATTTCGGGTTTTGATAGCAGCATTTCCGGCTTGGGTCAATAGCCAATTCTTCTTATCCTTGTTTTTCTTAAGGACCCTAATCTTGAAGTTTTCGAATTCAAAATCCATGCTCCCTCTGGCCTCTATATTATTGCCTTGAACCTTAAAATCCATGTCGATGATCTCCCCAGACATTTCAACCCCGACCAGCGTCCTGAGCACCGGGCTAATGGTAGAAGCCGACATCGCTCCTAACTCTCCGGAGACACTAAATGCATCATCGGGATGATCAATATCCCAAATAATTTGCGCCTTTAGCTCTGACTCACTCATGAAATCAGCCGTTATGTCCACAGTGGTTGGCGGATCTTTGTCTATGGTTTCAGGATTGTTGGTCAGGTAGTATGCGGTGGCAAACAAATTCTCAAAACTTACTCCGGCCCCCTCTTGGCCCCTGAGGGGCCGCTCTTCGTATTTTACCCGGCTATTTTTGATCATTACCGTGTCAATATCCAGAATAAAAGGCAATCTCTTAATCTTGGTAGGGAATAATGGCTTTATCTTGTATTCCGGTTCGGGCTTATTCTTGTCCCGGTATATTGAGAAGTCAACTTGCTTCGCCTTGAGGGAATTGGCCCTCAGATTCAGATCCCCTTCGGGAAATGACCAGGAGTATTGGTTAAGGTTGACCTGTTGAAACAACAACTTATACCACTCTTGCTGATAATCAATATGGTCCTGAAATTCAAACTTATTGAAAGGCGAGAAATAAATAACGGAGTCCAACTGAATAGAATGTTCACTTACTGAAAACTTTCCAACCGAAAGATGATACAGGTCACTAAATCTCCAAAATACGGAGTCGCAATCCAACCGGTAGGAAGAATACTCAAATGGAAAAGGGTGGTTCACCGTTGAAGTGTCAATTGAAACCCCGACGACCTGAACACTTAGAGGGCCCAATGAAAGCCATGGCAAATCTGACGTTGGTCGAAAGATTTCTATTCTCGATTCCTGAACTCGAACGTTGCGAATATTAATTCGGGTGAATACATCATCCCAAAAGATATTTATAGTTTTGGACTTAGGTCTCTCCGGATTTGGCGGGCCTATACGAAATACCGTATAAGGTTTATGAACGGCCAATTGGTCAGCGATGATCTCACCCTGAAAAACAAGGTGCGGCAAATTAAATCCGCTAATAAGGAAGGACTCGACGATAACCGATGCCCCCGGTGCTGTGGAATCGATTCTTTCCACCCGCAGATTTCGAAGTCGAATGGTATGATCTATCCAGTCTACTTGTACGTTCGCATAGCTTACTTGGTAAAGCCGATTGGTGTTTTTGTTAAGGATTTTGGGTAATGATCGGTTCAGCCACCGGTCGAGAAAAAAGTCCATGGTGAAGTATCCGGCGATCCCCAGGATCACCAGTAGCAGGAATAACTTCAATACTTTGATCAAAAACTTCATCTTCGCCGGTTAGATGGGACTGAAAATAGTAAAAAATTTACTCCCCCATTTGAATCCGGAGATTAAGCAGGATATTTAGAGAAAAGTTAGAAAATGGACGGAAGACAAAGGTGCGAATGGTGTCTTGGATCCCCGGTCTACATGGAGTACCACGATCAGGAGTGGGGAGTGCCAGTCTTTGACGATCGAAAACAGTTCGAATTCCTGATTCTGGAGGGAGCCCAAGCCGGTCTCAGTTGGAGTACTATCTTAAACCGGCGGGAAGGGTACCGGCAAGCATTCGACCTGTTTGACCCTGGGAAGGTTGCATCCTACGATCAGGCCAAAATTGCGTCGCTGCTAGCCGATAACCGGATCATCCGAAACAAACTGAAGGTCCATTCGGCGGTCACGAACGCTCAAAATTTTCTAAAGATTCAGTTGGAGTTCGGGAGCTTTAGCGCTTATATCTGGTCGTTCGTTAATGGTAACCCCCTGAAAAACAATTGGACGAACCTGGGCGAAATTCCAGCTACCTCTCGAGAGTCTGACACACTGAGTGTGGATTTAAAAAAGCGAGGATTCAAATTTGTGGGAAGTACCATCGTATACGCGCATATGCAAGCCACTGGTTTGGTCAATGACCACGTGACAGGGTGTTTCCGTTATTCCGAGATCGTGGGAAGTTACTCCAGCGGCTGAATTCGGTCCCAGGCCTCGGCACTAAGTCGCAGTCCTTCAAGGGTAAGGTTAGGTTCAACCTGATCAAAATGCTTGTGGTCAGGATCCAGAACCGAAGCCAATCCTCCAGTGGCAATGACCTGGCAATCGGGATTGAGCTCCTCTTTGATCCTGCAGATCAGCGCTTCTACCAGTCCTGAAAACCCGATCAGAATACCTGCTTGAATTGCCTGAACCGTGTCCTGCCCCAGGCCGACTTGGGGACGAGTAATGGAACTTCCGGTAGCTTGGCTGTACTATCTGAAAGAGCCTTCAAGGCTGTTTTAAGTCCAGGGGCGATAGCGACTCCTAGGATTTTACCAGTCCCGGAAACGGCTGTAAATGTAAGGGCCGTTCCGAAATCTACCACTATACAATCTGCTCCGAATCGGTCAAAAGCAGCTAGTGCGTTTGCTACAAGATCAGAGCCGATTTCCAGCGGGTTATTGACACCGATTGTTAGATGAGGATAAAGCTCAGGCCCCAAAATCAAAGGAGCTTTGGAGAACATTCGACTAGACAACCTTGAGAAGGTGTCGGTTAGCGGTGGGACCACGCTACTTAAGATAATCGACTCGATGGAGGTAACTGGGAGACTGTTTTCTAAGAAGAAATTACTTAACGAAAGCTCGTAGCCGGCCATTGGTCGTTCCACCGAGGTATCGAGCCGCCAAACATGGATCCAGCGGTCCTGGTTGTGAAGACCAACCACGACATTTGAATTGCCAATGTCAATTGCGAGCAGCAAACCTTTAATGAAGTTCCTTCTTCAAAAACTTTCCGGTGTAGCTGTGTGGGTCCTCGGCTACCACTTCAGGGGTACCATGACAAACCACATATCCACCCAGGGCTCCCCCTTCAGGGCCTAGATCAATAATGTAATCAGCTACCTTTATGACTTCCATATTATGCTCCACTATCAGTACCGTGTTTCCTTTGTCCACCAATTGATTCAATACATTGAGGAGATGCTGAATGTCCTGAAAATGAAGTCCTGTAGTGGGCTCATCGAGAATATAAAAAGTATTTCCTGTATCCTTTTTGGATAACTCTGTGGCCAATTTCACTCGCTGTGCTTCTCCACCGGATAGCGTGGTAGCATGCTGTCCGAGTGAAATGTAGCCCAAGCCCACCTGGTTGAGGGTATCGATTTTCCGTAGTATTTTAGGTTGGTTTTCAAAGAACTCTACCGCCTGCTCAACGGTCATGTCGAGAATGTCAGATATGGACTTGCCTTTAAACCTTACCTCCAGGGTTTCGCGGTTGTAACGTTTACTCTTGCAGGTCTCACAATGTACATGAACCGTCGGCAGGAAATCCATTTCTATCAACTTCATTCCACCTCCTCTACAAGTTTCACAGCGACCCCCCTTTACGTTGAAAGAGAATCTCCCTGGTTTATACCCCCGGATTTTAGCCTCGGGCAGTTGGGTGAACAGGGAACGAATATCGGAAAAAACTCCGGTGTAGGTAGCAGGGTTGGATCTGGGGGTTCGACCGATGGGGGACTGATCCACTTCAATCACCTTGTCAATAAATTCCAATCCCTGAATCGATTCATGGGCCAGGGGTTCTTTCCGGGAGCGGTAAATGTGGCTGCTAAGAATCGGAAACAAGGTGTCGTGAATTAGAGTGGATTTACCGCTGCCAGACACACCCGTAACGCAAATCATTTTGCCCAATGGAAAATCCACTTCAACATTCTTAAGGTTGTTTCCCTGCGCTCCTTTGAGGGTAATTTTATGGTTGTTGGAATTTCTCCGGATCCTTGGAACTTCAATTCGAATCTTATCCTTGAGATAGTCGGCAGTGAGGCTGGATTCACGAAGGAACTGGCGGGGAGACCCTTTGGCTACGATTTGGCCACCGTGTCGTCCGGCACCCGGGCCAATGTCAATTAGAAAATCCGATTTGACCATCATTTCTTTGTCATGTTCGACCACAATAACCGAGTTGCCCAGATCCCTCAAATCCTTTAAGGCTCTAATTAATCTCAGGTTATCCCTTTGGTGAAGCCCTATAGATGGCTCATCCAAAATGTAAAGAACCCCTACCAACTGCGTCCCGATCTGAGTGGCGAGACGAATCCGCTGTGCTTCACCCCCGGAAAGGGTTTTCAAGGGTCGATTCAGGTGCAGATAGTCCAGACCTACGTCCAACAGGAAGCCTATTCTCTTGTTGATCTCTTTAAGCACTTCGGAGCCAATTTTAATCTGTCTGTCATCAAGTTTCTGGGGCAGCGCGGAAAACCATTTAGCCAATTTTCGGACGTCCAATTCCGCCAGTTGGGCGATATTTTTACCTCCAATTCGGAAGTGCAGCGATTCCAGCCTTAGACGCGCTCCTTTGCATTCCGGGCAGGTAGTTATCCTGGTAAAATCCTTGATCCAATTTTGAATATTGTGAGTCCCATGGTTCTTTTGCTTTTCCAGGAAGCGGATGATCCCTTCGAATTTTACCTGCCAGGAAGTACCCGGGTATTTCTTGGATTCTACTGAAACAGCTGTCTCAACCCCGAAAAGCAAAATTTCTAATGCCTCACGAGGGATTTTATTAATCGGAGTACTGAGATTGCAATGGTATTTTTTGAGGATCGCATCTATTTTCTTGAAGATCCAAATGTCACGATACTCTCCCAGAGGAGCAATGCCTTCTCTCGAAATGCTCAAGGATCTATCGGGAATTATGGTTTCTTCGGTGATTTCCTCAATAACGCCCAAACCATGGCACTGGAAACACGCGCCATAGGGAGAATTAAATGAAAATGCATTGGGGGCAGGATCGTCATAGGCTAACCCTGTTTCTGGGTCCATAAGATGCTTTGAGTAGAAACTAACCCGCTCTTTGTCATCCAGGACCATCATAACGCCTTTCCCGTGCAGCAAGGCGGTTTTGATAGATTGGCTCGCTCTGAACTTATCCCCTTTCTTTACCGTAATTCGGTCAACTACGATTTCCACGTTATGGGTCTTATATCGATCCAGTTGCATTTTGGGAACGATGTCCAGTAAATCTCCGTTGACCCTTACCTTTGAGAATCCCATCTTGCCAATTTGATGAAAAAGTTCCCGATAATGGCCTTTCCTTCCACGGACCACCGGAGCCAAAACAGTTATCATGGAGCCGTCGAAATGTTTGACCAGTTGATCGGTAATCTGGTCCTCGGTCTGCCTTACCATTTTCTTGCCGGTGCGATGGGAGAAGGCTTCCGAAGCCCGGGCAAACAATAGCCTCATAAAATCATAGATCTCGGTGATCGTTCCGACCGTGGATCGAGGATTTCTTGATGTGGTTTTCTGTTCTATGGAAATTACCGGGCTCAGCCCGTTAATCTTGTCCACATCGGGTCGTTCCATTTCCCCGATAAAGGAACGGGCGTAGGCGGAGAAGCTCTCCATATACCTTCTTTGCCCTTCCGCATATATAGTGTCGAATGCCAAGGATGATTTGCCACTTCCGCTTATTCCGGTTATGACAATCAGCTGATTGCGAGGAAATTGGAGGTCAATGTTCTGCAGATTATGCTCCCTGGCCCCAAAAATCTCAATGTACTCCTGTGCGACAGGCGCGCCATTTGCGGACCTGCGTCCCGCTTTCTTAATTGACTTGGATTTGAGAGTTTTGTGCCCGCTCAAGTGCTATCCTGGTTTTGAAACCGCAAAGTTACGGAAAAGAAGGTGGGAGCCGAAACCCAGCTGCAAAGTAATTCCTTTTTAATCGGGGTCTTAGAGAAATTCCTGGGCAGAGGGATCGCTAATCCGAAATTCAGTGCTATCATCTGAGACCAGGGACGAATCTCCAAAAAGCATATCAACGTCAATCCGGTTCACCGGATCCTTGGGGATTTTGATGACATAGGACTTACCAGATCTCTTTATGGTCAGTGAGTTTTTCCGGAGCCACGGATTGTGCCTTTTTAATGTCATGTAACTAATTCCATTTTCCAAGGCAAGATCCACCAGGCTGGCAACACTTTCATCGACCACCAATTCTCCGAGGACAGGATACTGGTACAAATGCTGGCTTGGAATATCGTAACCGTAGCGCTCTGGATTTTCCATAATTTCCTTAAGGGCCAGGATACGAAAAACATATCGTGAGGTTTCCTCATTTAACAAAAGATCATAGAACGATGTGACTTTTTGTTGTTGCATTCGCCTTGTTAACCCACGGACTCCGACATTGTAAGAAGCGGCCACCGCGGTCCAGTTTCCAAATTTCTTATACGCGAGGTTGAGATACTTGCAAGCTGCTTCGGTGGATTTTAAAGGGTCATATCTCTGATCGACCTCATTGTTTATCTCCAGCCCCAACTCTTTGCCAGTACCTTTGAGAATTTGCCAAAAACCAACAGCCCCTTTTGGAGAACTATTGTTGCGAAGCGCACTTTCTACCAGGGGCAAATACTTAAAATCGCTGGGAACCCCATTCTCCTCTAGAATGGGCCCTATTTGCGGTAGCCATCGATTGGCCCGTTTGAACAGAAACACCGTGCTGGTATTCCAATATATGTTGGTATGTATCTCCCGGTCCATCCTCTCTCTGATATCGGGCTTATCTAATGGGACCGACTCTCCGGCAAACTGCAACTCGCGAGGCACGTCAAAGGTAAAGACCTGGTATCGTCGCTCCAGGGGCAGTCTATTAGGGTGCGATTTGATTTGAGGATCATCTCCTTTTCTGGATCCGATGTAAGCGAACAGAGCCAGGATGATCCCTAACTGGACGATTATCAAGACCTGTTTCATGCTAGAAGTTGGGCGAAAACAGGTATTTGCTATAGAATTCGTTGATTACCGCAACGGCTTCATCCGGTGTCTCTACCAAATTATACAACTCAAGGTCCTGCGGACTGATGTTATTTTCGGCCAAAGGGAAAGCTTTAACCCAATCAAAAAGGCCTGACCAATATTCTTTCCCCACTAAAACGATGGGAAACCTTCCGATCTTTTTGGTCTGGATCAAGGTTAAAGATTCAAACAGCTCGTCCAACGTACCAAATCCCCCAGGCATGGCTATGAATCCCTGAGAATATCGAACGAACATGACCTTGCGAACGAAGAAATAATCGAAGGCAATGAGCTTGTCTACATCAATGTAGATGTTGCTCTCCTGCTCAAAGGGCAGGGTGATATTGATTCCGACTGAATTACCCCCTGCGTTTTTGGCCCCTCGATTACCAGCCTCCATGATTCCGGGTCCACCTCCAGTTATTATTCCATATCCGTGTTGGACGAGCTTGGCGGCAATTTCCTCCGCTATCTGGTAGTACCGATGATTTTCCTGGGTTCGAGCCGATCCAAATATCGTGACACACGGGCCTATTTTGGCCAGCTTTTCGAATCCTTCCACGAACTCGGACATAATCTTGAAAATGGCCCAGGAGTCCGTGCTTTTTACTTCGCTCCAAGTCTTTGGTTCGAATGCGCTACGGATCTTACTTTCATGCGATGTATCCATGCCAGGTCTATTTCGGATGCCATAATTTCAGTTAATTCATTTTTATGGTTAAAATTCTAAAAGGGCCATTCCAGATTAATCCAGCAAATCTTCCAGGGCCTGGTATAGTTCCGGGAATCCGAAAATCATCCCTTGTTCCATTATTTTCTTAGCACTCGCTCGATTTCCGCCTAGTACGATTGAGGCCATCTCGCCTAACATTAACCTTAACGAAAATTGGGGAACATTGGGCAGCCACATTGGTTTTTTCAATGTTCTTGCCAGAATACGAAAGAATTCTTTATTAATCACGGGGTTTGGAGCTGTGGCGTTGTAGACTCCCGACCACGAATCGTTTTCCAAAGCTAGAATAAAAGCCTCACAGAGATCATCGATATGTATCCAGCTTATGTATTGTTTTCCGGAACCAAGTGGTGCCCCTGCACCCAGCTTGACAGGGAGGGCCATCTTTTCCAGCGCTCCCCCGGATGAACTTAAGACAATGCCGCTTCGCAGGCACACCGTCCTGACATTTAAGTCCTGAAATTGCAGGGCCTCATTCTCCCATTGATTAGTCACTTCGGCCAGGAACCCGGCTCCTTGGGGTTTGCTTTCGTCCATCCACGTGTCCCCGGTATCCATTCCGTAGAAACCAACAGCCGATGAACTGACAAAGGCTTTGAGACTCAGTCCCAAAGTCCTCGTCTGGTCCAACAGTAATTTGGTGGAGTTTACCCGGCTGTCCAGGATCACCTGTTTTCTTGATTTAGTCCACCTTCCAGCCCCGATGTTTGCCCCAGCTAGGTGAATTATAAAGTCAATATCATCCAGGGCATTGGCTTCAATTAATCCCTGTTGAACATCCCAGGTGTAGGTGTTGACTGACTTATCTGAATTGCGGTACCGGCTCAGAAGCCTGACTTGGTAGCCAATTTTAGTCAATTTGGGGATAAGCGCGGATCCGATAAGACCAGTTCCCCCGGAGATTAGGACTTTTGCCCCCATAATCTTAAGATAATCTCATTTGGTTTAAATTGATAAAATACTGACCACATCATTCCAATGAAAGTTTTATTACTACTTATTCCCGCCTTGATTTGTTTCCCCACAAACGGTCAGGTTTTCCATCCTTCGACCCAACCGGGAGACTTCGATACCGGGCAATTAACAATCTCAGGACACACCTCCATATTGCCGTACAAAAGTGAAGAGATTGAGAAAACGTTGTTGAGATCTTAGGCGATATGGTCGAACTGAGAAAATGATCGGATATTTCCTCACAACCGATATCAAGGGCCTTTCTAGTGGAGATTTCGAGCTGTTTCTTTTTTCGAGGACTGAACCTGTCGGACTTCGAAGTCAAATTTGAATGGGCATAGATACTAATGGGTTGGATCGTACCTCTTTTACGGATATAAGTCAACAGGTTGAGAAACTGTTACTCAACTTTGGCCGGAGCGTTTTCGTGTAGAATCTGCAGTGGAAAATCGAGGCTGCCGAGCAGGCTGCATCCTCAAAAGCCGTGATTTATTAGAAATTAGTAAGTCAGGAATCTGCGCTTGAGCGCAAAATAGACCTAAACTAGGCCTAGAGGATTCGACTGCAGGAAGCTCTTTCGCAAAATTCCCGCGAAAAAATAGTCTTGAAAGTGCGAAAAGAATTGAATCGCAAATTACAGAATTTGGCGACCGAGGAGCTTTACAAAAACAATCAACAAGTTCAGCTAAGCGACTTCCAAGATTCCTTTTTAACGGCATCAAACACCAAATAGGTAAATCTAACGGTGATAGGCTGTACTACCAGTTGCAAAATTAACAGCAATATCCCACCAGCTGAATTGGTGACGGTAGGTGGATCAGCTTGGATAATCACAACGGGAGTCCCTTCACCAATGAAAGTGAAAGGTAATTTTCTAACTCAGTTATCTCAACGGTTTCTTTGTTAAGATAGATTTTCGAATAATCATTTGTGGGCACATTTTACACTCCAATGTTAGCTTGAACCTGGGGAATTTTACCAACCGTTAAGAAGGACAATCCCATGTTGAGAGCACTTTTTAATAAACCAACCGGCGCAATCAGGAACCAGATTGGATCCAAGGTGAAAATGAGTTTCGAGGCCGTGGCCCTAGTGCTATACACACGGCCCGCGAAACAGCACTTATTGTGGTTTGATTAAGGGCTGCTCAAACTAACCTAGGAGCTTCGGGTAACGATTGAATGGAGGATACCAATTCCTCATCCTCAATTATGTTTAGCATTTTCATCGTCGCGGTGATGGCGGCAGCTTGTTGATCAGGTTCCAGGCCCCGGGTTTTGAATTCTTTGTCCCCATTATCCCAGGTAATAATTGTCTCAACTAGGGCATCTGTTTTCCCACCCGGTGGAATACTGACTTCATAATCGATCAATAAAGGTAGCCTCTTATCCAGATTTTGATAGATCTGCGAAAGAGCCTTCATAAAGGCATCGTATTGACCATCACCGGTTGCTGTTGCCTCGTATGACTGCCCATCTATCTCAATTGCCAGGGTAGCAACCGGTTTCAGTCCGAAGGCGTGACTGGAATAATAGTTTTTGATTTTTATCCTGGTTTTGATAAACTCGCTGCCAAGGATATCGGCAATAATGTAGGGCAGGTCCTCCCGTGTAATATTTTCTTTCAAGTCTCCCAATTCCACGACCTTGTTGGTAACTTGCTTCATTTCCTCGACGGTCAACTCAATGCCCAAATCCTCAAGATTCTTTAGAATATTGGCCTTTCCTGAAGTTTTTCCCAACGCATACTTCCTGGTGGTGCCAAATCTTTCAGGGGACAAATGGTTGGAGTAAAGATTTGCTTTCTGGTCCCCATCCGCATGCACCCCGCAGGTTTGAGTGAACACATGCTCTCCGATTATAGGCTTGTTCTGGGGAATTCTAATTTTGGAAAAAGCAGATACCAATTTGCTGAGTTTGATCAGCTTGGTTTCATCAACCGAGGTGTTCATTTTCAGATGATCATTCAGAAGGGCCACCACACTCGCAAGCGGGGTATTTCCGGCCCGCTCGCCCAGCCCATTTACGGTGGTATGGACCCCATGGGCTCCGGCCTTGATGGCTGCTGAGGAATTGGCAACGGCCATATCATAATCATTGTGGGCGTGGGCATCGAAAATCAAATTAGGATAGCGCTCAATTACTTGTTGGAAATACTCGAAAAAAACATCGGGGTGAAGGATACCCAGAGTATCGGCAAGCATAAAACGTTCCACATTTTGATCGCCAAGAGAATCCAGGAGTTGCCACACATAGTCAGGTGAAGTATCCATTCCATTGGACCAATCTTCCAGGTATATGTTCACACGAATACCCAGGCTCTTTGCGTAGGAAAGACATTTGATAATGTCGGCAATATGATCTTCCGGCTTCTTCCCTAGCTGATTTTGAACGTGGTTCAAGGAAGCTTTGCACAGCAGATTTTCAACTTTGCCCCCAACCAGTTGAATCCAATCGAGAGATTCCTTGCCATCTACAAAACCAAGGATCTCAACACGTTCCAAATATCCATTTTCCTTCGCCCAGTCAAGAACCTGGTGGGCACCCTCAAACTCCCCATCCGATATTCGAGCTGAGGCAACCTCAATCCGGTCGACCCGCACTTCCTCAAGAAGTACCTTGGATATATTTAATTTCTCCGAACTGGAATAGCTTACCCCAGAGGTCTGTTCTCCATCTCTGAGGGTGGTGTCCATAATTTCAATGTATCTCTGGCCCATTGCTTTGTCAGTGAAAGCGCCCGGTAGGGCTGGTTGGATATGAGCAAGCAGCTAATTTACATCGGTTAGTTCCAAGTCTCAAGTCTTTAGTCCCAAGTTTTGCGCTATGGTCACTGGCCACTGGCTTTAGCCTTTGGTTGTCAGCGAATATCGGTTCTCCAAAATCTTGCGATTCAGGACCGGTCACTAAGGCTGATAACCAATTACTGGTTTACTGTCACCTTCTTTAGAAGCTTATCGATAATATCAAGGGTGCTTACCCCGTCGGCTTCGGCTTCATAATTCAATAAGATACGGTGATTTAGTATGTCCAAAGCTACCTCCTTAACATCCTCCGGAAGAACGTAGTCTCGGTTTTCCATGAAGGCTATCGCTTTTGCTGCGAGGTTGAGATTTATGCTCGCGCGTGGAGATGCACCGAACTGAATGTAGTGACCCTCCTGCTGCAGGTCATATTCAGAAGGTTCGCGGGTTGCAAACACCAATTCGATAATATACTTCTCAATGGAATCTGAGATCTTCACCCGGTTGATCTCATCTCGGATCCGAAAGATATCTTGCTTGTTCAGAACGGTTTTTACCTCCCCGTCAAAGCTGAGATCGGACATTCTTCTCATGATGCTCAATTCCTCGTCTCTGGAAGGATAGTCTACATGGACCTTCATCATGAACCGGTCCATCTGAGCCTCCGGTAAAGGATAGGTTCCTTCCTGCTCCACCGGATTTTGGGTCGCAAGAACAAAAAACGGCCTGTCCAACGAAAATGTAGTCTCCCCGATGGTAACCTGTTTTTCCTGCATAGATTCAAGCAAGGCCGATTGCACCTTGGCCGGTGAGCGATTCACCTCATCGGCAAGTATCATATTAGCGAAAACGGGTCCCTTCTTAACCTCAAATTTGCTGTTTTTTTGATTAAAGATCATAGTACCAATGAGGTCGGCTGGCAAAAGGTCAGGGGTGAACTGTATTCTTTGAAAGTCCAAGTGCAGCACCTTGGCCAGGGTGTTGACGGTCAGGGTTTTGGCGAGACCGGGAACCCCTTCTAGCAGTATATGTCCTTGTGTGAATAAACCGATCAGCAGGCGGTTTATCATGTACTCCTGCCCGACCACTACCTGCCCGACTTCTCGGAATAATGATTTGATCTTCGCCTGATCCTCTTGCCTCAAATCCAGATTCTCCGATCCTGGAGTTTTCTCCGCAACTTGTTCCATCATCTTGTCTTGCGATTCTGCCAATTCAACGCAAAAATAAGAAATTAAGTTTTAGGCCCAATTTCATCCCAGCATTCGCCTGAACTTTTAACGATTTTTAACTGGATGAGCTCCCTACGGACATAAAAAAAGCCCCAATTCTGGGGCTCTGCAATTAGGATGATCTTCTGACTAATTCGACTGCAGGGAGAATTCCCACTCACCGCCAATTCCGGAAATCCTTGAACCAATTCCAGATCCCTCGTCGGGTATGGAAAAGGTCATCAGGAGGCTAGAGCTCGAAACATTGATCTCAATATCATCGCTACCAACAGCGATTGAGGAGGCGTCTTCGGTGTTGGTGCTGGAGAAATTCCAACTGCCAGTACCGTCTATCCAAACGTCTCCACCTCCACTCGAGGTGTAAGAGCCACCTTCGGTAAAGGAAATGGTGAAACTGGAAAAGTCAATAGTAACGTCCTGGGCGTCCCGTTTTACGCTGCCGGTGGCCCCCAACCCCCAACTCTTAGACAGATTCGCCTTTGCGATATCCTGCGGCGTATCCTCCGGAGGCGGCGGACTCTCATCACTACCACAATTCGAATACAGAGTCAATCCCGCGATCAAGGCTACGCCCAAGATCCAATTCAATTTCTTCATAACTAATTGATTATCCCATCCAATGTACTTCATAATTTCCACAAAGTAAATACTAAAAAATCACTATTGGGCCCCCCTGAGCAAATTTATCCACCCGAATAACATCTGGGGTCACAGGTTGAGGTCTATGCCCTTTAATACTGAAACCAGTCAAATCATAACCCATTGGTCCTCAATTTTCTTATTCTTTTTGCAATCGGTTGACGTAGACACTCAAGTGTCCCTCCTGGATTGCCAGGAGGTATATCCCACTGGTCAGATGTGCGAGGTCTATTTCGAGGCTGAAAAGATCCTTTCGGTGATGCATTTTGGCGGTTACAACAATTTGGCCGGTGAGATCTATTATTTTCACCCATTTATCTTCATGGGAGGCCGGATCCTCAAGGACGATGTGCACTCTATTGAGTACTGGGTTGGGATAAACGCTGATCTGACCCAGGAACTTTTCTCCAATCCCGGTGGGCATTGTGTCAATAACCTCGTTCAATGGATCGGGAAGTATGGTTAGCGCAAAGGTATCGGCCCCAAACAATCCTCCTTCGTCTGTGAGTCGGAATTCCAGGTTGATAAGCCCAGTGTCGGCTTGGGCGGGGGTCCCAAAAAGGGTAAGACTGGAAGGCTGAAATGATAACCATTCCGGTGCCTGCACAGGGGCGGTGCTCGAGTCGAGGATAACAAGCGAAACCGCTGGGATCAGAAACGCTCTCTTATCCGGATCATCAAATAGCTCTCTGTCAACGACGTAACTGTAGGGGCTATTTGCCGTGACGGTTTGATCGGCGATGGTATCCAGGAACAGAGGAGCTTCATTTACATCAAGAACCGTAAGGTTTATTTCCAAGCTGTCAGCAAGGCCTCCGGTGTCGCGCGCTTCCAAGGTTAGAGAAATATTTTCATTAGAAAGACTTTCAAAATTTAGTCCAGCGGTATCAATCGGGGCAATTTGAATCAAAGTATCCAACAGGGTCACACTAAATACCGTATCAAGGTCCGAGGTCACGATTTGGTACGAGACCGGATCTCCATCGTCATCTGAGGCCACTGTATTAATCGTAAAGCCAGTCGGGTCATTTTCGGCTATCTCAATACCTCCTACACTTTGTGTCATGAATAATGGAGGCTCGTTCACGTCGGTGATATTGACGATCAGATCAAATTGGTGGGACCCCATGTTTTGATCCGCTACCGATATGTTAAGCACGTATTGTGGGGTGGTTTCATAATCAAAGCCACTCTCCTTGACGTTGACTATTCCGCTGGAGTCGACCTCGAAGTTATCTCCCGTACTGGTCGCTAGAAGTTTGAAGGTCAAGGTGTCACCGTCCTGGTCCGAGGCCTCCAAAACGTGTACCAGAGTTCCCGACCGAGCATCTTCGGGCAGCGAAACTACCGATTGCTGGCCTATTGGCGCATCGTTGATGTTTTGGACCTCAATAAAGATCTCACTTGTGGTTTTGACCGAACCTTCATTCAAGATGACTGCGATAGTGTCCATGCCTACATTGTCCTGATCGGGAGTTCCTTCCAAAGTCAAAGCCTGTATCGATCTTTGGATCGTTCCGGACCGGGAATAGGTCACGTTACCGAATGGATCGTTGGCCACATCCTGGATTACATCCTGAGCTCCAAATCCGGCCTGGATCAGGAGCTCCGCGGAATCAACACCAACCTTAATTAAGGCGAACCCGTCGGTGACAGCCAGATCATTATTGAGGTCTACTGCCAAGCCTGTGATCTCATTGCCCGAGTTGTAAATGGAGTCAATTATTCCCTGGGAATCTATCCTTCGAATTTGACTAAGATCAGCCAGGATAATATCACCATTCCTGTCCATGATCAAATCAGTTGGCTGAGCCAACTGCGCCTGAACGGCGGGTCCGCCATTTCCGGCTAATCCCTGATTGCCGTTTCCGGCAATCGTGGAGATCTGGTTGGAGATTGCATCGACTTTTCTAATCCGGTGATTATTCTGATCGGCAATGAAAATGTTGCCTTCATTGTCCACTGCGACCGCACTTGGTTGGTTTAAGCTAGCGTCAACGGCTAATGCGCCGTCGCCGCTGAACCCGCTCACCCCTTTTCCGGCAACGGTACTTATGATTCCGGTCTGGCTGTCAATTTTTCTGATGATGTGATCCGGGCTTGATATGGCCAGGTAGACATCTCCCGATGGTGCTGCCGTTAGCTTTTCCACCGCTGAGATTCCGGCTAGGGTCGCCTGGCCTCCATCGCCGCTGTTGGCATCAGTTCCATCCCCACCGTAATGCTCGAGACGTCCGGTGGTTCGGTTGATACGGTATAGTAAGTGATCCTCGTTGTGGTAGACAAAGGTGTTTCCAGCTGAATCTACGTCCAGGGTCTGGATATCATCGAAAATGGCCAGGATGGCAAAATCTCCAATCAGATTTAGGGCTGAGTTGGTAGGGGGGCCACCGGTTGCACCGCCTACCAGAACGGGGTACAAAGACCCATCCGCAATTCGCTGAAAATCAGCTGTAGCCTGCAACCAACTTGGGAGTTTAGAGATGGATAAATCAAAGTCTGACGATTCGGATTGAACGGTAAATTGAAAAGAAAACGGCTCATCCTCTAAAATTGAAAAGTTGGCAGGCGATGTGATCACGGTCGTCTCCACTACGTTTGTCAGATCGATCCTTATGAATTGTGAAGTTTTGAGCCCCAGGCTGTCTGATGCTACGACCGTCAGATCGAAAAAGGGAGTCACCTCAAAATCCACCAATTCTGACGAGTCGATCCTAATGATGGCCGCGGAATCGATCGAAAACTCGGGGGTGCCTGTTTCGAATTGAAATCCAAGATTATCGGAATTGGGATCTGAGCTCTGGACCAGTAGCCACGAGGGCTCCCTTGGTGCTGCTTTCGGCTATGGAAAACGTATCTGGTTGAATAACGGGGGCCAAGTTTACATGTATGCTGAAGTCAAACTGAGAATCGGCCAGCCCGTTGCGCACTACCAGTGAAACCGGCGCCGAGCCAGGGGGAATGCTATTGTCTATGGCTCCGGAAAGTATGTATTTGAGACTAATTCTGCGGACCAGGTTCGAGTCGGAAACCAGGTAAAGGTCTCCATCGGGGCCCAACACCATTGGTCCGGGTAGCTCCAGGAGGGCCTGGTTAGCCAATCCCCCATCCCCGCTTGACCCCGCTTGACCCCGCTTGACCCTCGATACCTGCGATTGTCTCAAGTTCCCCGGCCAAAGTCTTTCTGATGATGTTATTGGATCGATCTGACACATAGACATTTCCCAGCCAGTCGAGGGCCAAAGCACTCGGTCTCTGAAGCGGTGGGCTCGGAGTACCAACTGACAACGTAGAAATGCTATCGGGATATATAATCCGAATAACGTTGTGACTGGTGTCAGGAAGATAGATCTCTCTGGTTGGAGCGACAACCAATTGTCCCACCCTTCCCAAGTGTGCTGAGGTGGCGGCCCCTCCGTCTCCACTGGTACCCAGGTTGCCGTTACCGGCGATATGGACTAGGTTACCCAAGGGAGCGATCTTCTTGATCTTCAGGTTCCCATTGTCGGCAAAATATAGCGTGTCGCCGGCATCGAAAAAGAGGGCCCCCGGACTGTCAAGGAGGGCCGCCGAGGCGCTGCCATCAGGGCCGTCCCCAGGGGTGCTCTCAGTTCCTGCATAGGAGGTAATCACGTTGGTCACCGCATCGATCCTTCGTATCACGTGATAAGTGGCGGAAGACACGAATACATTTCCGCTTGTGTCAACGGCGATCCCTGTTGGATCAATCTCGGCGGCCGTTGCTAAGCCCCCATCACCCATATTTCCTTGTCCCCCAGTGCCGGCTAAAGTGTCCACACTTCCGGTGGCTGTGTCCACCTTGAAGATCATGTTCTTTATAGTGTCGGCCAAATAAAGGATTCCGGTCTTGTCGAAAGCTAATGCGGAAATCGAAGAGAGCTCAGTCGGACCGGCAACCAATTGAATGGTACTGGATTCTGCCGGGTTTTGCCAGTCTAGCCATGCAGGCAACGGTTGCATAGCCGGAGTATCGATGACCACTGGTTTCCCGTAAGGATCGGAGACTGCTATTTCAAAATTATAGGTTTGACCTTCATTGGCGGTAAGAGGTGGCGTGGAAGTGATGGTGGGTTGAGAAAAGGATGGTACCGACCCAACTAAAGCCGACATGATCGATAACCACCGATGCTGAAAGTACAAGGCCAAAAGACAACCGGTTAAAATTAGGTACCTATTAATCGGAAAATCTCCAAAAGGTAACCCGCGCTAAATGCCGCCGCCAAGCTCAAAATACAAAAATACCGGCCCAAATCGCATGTATTGAAGATCTTAATTTTCGGGGATGTTGATTGTAAATTCGGGTGCCTTCTTTAAATTTGCATCCCTTGGAAAACAAGGGAAAAAGCGAAAGTAGCTCAGCTGGTAGAGCACGACCTTGCCAAGGTCGGGGTCGCGGGTTCGAATCCCGTCTTTCGCTCAATTTGTGGTGAGTTTTCACACTCACAACCACACTCAATAGCCGGGGTGGTGGAATTGGTAGACACGCGAGACTTAAAATCTCGTGGCCCTCGGGCCGTGCGGGTTCAAGTCCCGCCCCTGGTACAATTGAAAGATTGTAAACTATTGACAATAAGTTGTTTAAATAAAACTTGGTAACACTGTAGTAACAGAACTCCTTTAATTAAGAGACTCCCTATTTGGAGGACCTGCTTGCAAATTCGCTACCTCTTGGGGAAGAACCGGCTTGGTCATCGCTACGGCCGTTGGAGTGTATCAATATTCCGGAGACCATCCATGCGGTCCGGAAGTTTGTTGAAATGTTGAAACGATTTCCTTCCCTGCAAAATCCGACCCCCACTTTGTACTTCTTCCCCTACTTCTTCCTCATCAATGTCTGGATCTCATTTAACTTAAGCAGGGCCTCCACCGGAGAGATGGTATTTATGTCGAGTCCATCCAGGATCTTCTTTACTTCAACAAGGTTGGGGTCCAGTTCGAAAAGGTTCAGTTGCTGACTACTTGGTAGTTCACTGAGCGTATCACCGGCATCCTCGCCGATCTTATCCTTTTCCAGCTGACCCATGATCTGGTTAGCCCTGATGACTACGGGATTGGGCATTCCAGCCATTTGAGCTACATGAATCCCGAAGCTATGCTGACTGCTTCCGGGCTCCAGTTTTCGCAGGAAGATCACCTTTTTCCCGACCTCTTTGACCGACACGTTGTAGTTCTGCACGCCTCGAAGGTCATTTTCAAGTTGACTCAGTTCGTGATAGTGAGTGGCAAATAAGGTTTTAGCTTTATGGCGGGGATGATTGTGGAGGTGCTCGACAATCGCCCAGGCAATTGAGATGCCATCATAGGTGCTGGTCCCCCGCCCAATTTCATCCATCAGGATCAAGCTGCGGTCGCTGAGATTATTCAGTATGCTAGCCGTTTCGATCATTTCTACCATGAAAGTGGATTCTCCTCGGGAAAGGTTGTCGGAGGCTCCGACCCGGGTGAACACCTTGTCCACGATCCCTATGTTGGCCGCCGCTGCGGGAACAAACGAACCCATTTGGGCCATGAGCACTATCAGGGCGGTTTGCCGCAAAAGCGCTGACTTACCGGACATGTTAGGCCCGGTAATTATCAGGATCTGCTGTTCTTCGTTGTCAAGCAAAAGATCGTTGGGTACATACTCTTCTCCAGGGGGCAACTGCCATTCAATAACAGGATGTCGCCCTTTTTTTATGTCGAGCCGCTTGGAATTGTTTATTTCGGGCTTGATGTAATTGTTGTCGATAGCGGTCTGAGCCAATGAAAGATAGCAGTCAACTTGGGCCAATATCCGGGCATCCATTTGAATGGAGGCCAGGAATTCCCTAGCGCCCTCAACCAAGGCCTGGTACAACCCACTCTCTATGACCGCGATTTTGTCTTCGGCTGTCAGGATCTTCTCTTCATATTCCTTGAGTTCCTCAGTGATGTAGCGCTCTGCATTCACCAGGGTCTGTTTCCGGATCCAGTTTTGGGGTACCTTGTCCTTATGGGCATGAGTCACCTCCAGATAGTAACCGAAGACCTTATTATAGGCTACTTTAAGCGATGAAATTCCGGTATTCTCCGTCTCCCGGCGCTGCAATTGGGCCAGGAAATCTTTTCCTGAAAAAGCTATTTGCCGAAGCTGATCCAATTCCTCATTGACTCCTTCATTGATCACGTTTCCCTGGTTGGCAAGCAGAGGGGGCTCGGGATTAAGCTCGTTTTCCATCCGGATCGCCAGCGCCTGACAAAGATCCAGTTCACGGGCCAATTCCTTAAACTGAATAGACTTAGATTGAGTTAGCGACAATTCAATCAGCGGTAGTTGATTTAAGGCCGTTTTGAGTTGTCCCATTTCCCTGGGATTGACCCTATTCACCGCGACCTTAGAAATTATGCGCTCCAGGTCGCCCACTGGCTTCAACTGATCTTGCAGGGACTCCAGAAGGTGCGGGTTATCTACCAAAGCTTCTACGATATTCAGACGTGCCTCTATTTTCCTGAGATCTTTCAAGGGGAGCAAGACCCACTTGGAAATCAGCCGTGCCCCCATGGGGCAGATGGTCTTGTCCAGAACCTGCATCAACGGAATTCCGCCTTCCTGCTGAGGAGCGACTAGCTCAAGGTTTCGGATAGTAAATTTATCCAGCCAAACATGCTGATCCTGTTCAATTCTGGAAATGGAGGTGATGTGCTCCAGTTCCTTGTGTTCCGTATCTTCCAGATAGTGAAGGATCGCCCCTGCGGCAATAATTCCTTCCCGAATACTATCGATGCCAAACCCCTTAAGAGATTGGGTCCCGAAATGCTCGGTAAGCTTCTGATGGGCATAGTCGTAGGCAAATACCCAGTCCTCAAGACCCAGATAGTGGAAATCTTCATTCAGCAATTCCAGGCATTGGGCTTTGTTACCCTTAGAAAACACCACCTCAGCAGGCTTCAAACTTTGGAGCAGCTTATCAATATATTCCTGGGTTCCACTGGAGGCAAGAAATTCTCCAGTGGAAAGGTCCAGGAAGGAAATACCGATGATGTCTCCGGAAGGAAATATCGAGGCCAGATAATTATTCTCGGATTTCTCCAAGACTTTGTCGTTCAATGTGAGCCCGGGAGTGACCAGTTCGGTAATGCCTCGTTTGACGATTCCTTTGGCGGCTTTTGGGTCTTCCAGCTGGTCGCAAACCGCGACCCGGTACCCCGAACGGACCAGCTTTGGCAAGTAAGAATCCAGGGAATGATGAGGGAAACCGGCCAACTCGATATGGGAGGATGCTCCATTAGCTCTTTTGGTAAGAACAATATCAAGGACCTGGCTGGCCTTTACAGCGTCCTCACCAAAAGTCTCGTAAAAATCTCCAACTCTAAAAAGCAACAGCGCACCTGGATGCCGGGCCTTGATGGCATTGTATTGTTTCATCAAAGGAGTTTCCTTTAACTCTTTCTTCTGTTGAGTTACGGGCATCAGGCAGACGAAAACACAGGGCTGAGGTGCTGAATCAAATTATCTTAAATTTACCACGAATATCATGGTTGTACCAATTAAATGGGCCGGATTTGGTGCAGGATTTGAACATTTTTGTCATCCCCGCTTTACCCCATGAGAAAGCTCAAAAATGAAGAGTTAGAAAGGCTTACCGTGGAAGAGTTTAAGCGGGTTCGCAAGCGGCCGGTGACACTGGTTCTTGATAACGTCCGCAGCCTGAATAATGTAGGATCAGCCTTCCGAACTGCGGATGCTTTTCGGATCGAAAGGATTTGTCTCTGCGGAATAACCGGTACCCCACCTCATAGAGAGATCCATAAAACTGCCCTGGGAGCGACGGAATCGGTTGACTGGCTGCATGAGGAAGACCCGGCTGTGGTCGTGGAGGAGCTTAAATCAACTGGGCATCGAATCGTCTTGCTTGAGCAGACTGACCAGTCGGTGCCTCTCTCCGAATTCGATCCGGGGTCTGATAACAAATGGTGCTTTGTTTTTGGGAACGAGGTATACGGCATAACCGAATCCTTGATACCCTTGGCGGATTACTGGGTAGAGATACCTCAGTTCGGAACCAAGCATTCCTTGAATATTTCAGTAAGCATAGGGATCGTCTTGTGGGATTTTCTTTCGAAAACAGGATTTCGGTGAGGCAACTCACCGTCCCTTGCCACCGTCTTTCGGTCCCCTTTTACAATTTAGCCGTCCATCGCCCTTCCATCTACATTCTTTTGCGCAAGGTGCGGGTCTCCTGACGCGGTACATTATGACTCCCCAAATAGAGGGTCGGTGAGGGTTAATTACTCTCACAAACAATCAACCCTGTAAAGCAGGCCATTGACCCGGGCGTCAAGCCAGGGGGTATTGAAAGAACCAAACAGCGGTCCAATTCCTCTACTATAATTCTGAAATTCAATTATTGATGGATCTGCGGGAAACGTGACTTGAAGACTGGGGTTTACTACATCGATAGTATCACCCGGTTGCGCCCTGTACATAATCCCAAATCCATTCGAATCTCCACTGGCTAGAAAATAGAGCTTTAACCCATCCGAGGAAAGGCCCATCATAGAAAGTCGAAAGCCAAGGAAGACCTGTGCAGGTCCTTCCTGAAGTCCGGCTACTTCCAAAACCTCACCTATTGAACTGAAGTACAATCTCTTGTGGAATAGCAATTCCAGGCCAAACGGATCCCGTGTCCTGGAATCAAAACCAGGTTACTTCTCCAATAATTACCCTCCTGGAAAGGAAACCACCCCAAATCTCTGTTAACAGGCGGCTGCTCAGGGCATTTTTCTTTCTTGCACGAGCAATATATTAGAACCGGCAAAAGGAGGACCAGGAATCTTGAAAAAGGCATTCTTTTTTTGCTTTATCTGAATTTAATGATTACAGCTAAGTATAACAATGAAAGCGGATGCGGGAGCCGTGTATCCGGTCCTGGGTTTCGAGGCATTAGTCCATCCCCCGCCTGGATTGGTTCCTTCGATTGGTTCATTCATTAAGATTCGGGACGATTTCTCCCACTTTAATTGTATGCAGGACTCTGCTCAACCGAGTTTTACGACGATTGCTGGAAAATACTCAGACAACCTGAGACTGGCCGATGGTACGACATTCGAACGGTCCGAAGTCGATCTGAGGCGGAAGCTCATCAAATACTATTTATCACAAAAAGATCACGGCACGTGTACCAAAGCCTCAGAAATCCTACCAAACACATTGACTTAAACGTTTGGCTGTTAAAAAAAAGACCCTCCAAGCGTCCTATTTCTCATATTCAGGACCCTTTTGAGCATGAGACAAAAACGTTAAATTTTTGTGAAGATTACACAATAACTAACTCGTTTCTTTGATTAGAAACCAAAAGAAACTATGAAATGAAAAAGATTCTTACTTTTAGCACCGCAGTGGGCTTCGGCATCGCCTGTATGATGATGTTCTGGAGCTGCAGCAGCGATGACTCGGTACCGGGTCCTTCCAATTCAGATCTGACAGTTAGCATATCCGGTCTTGAGGATTTGGGTACGGGTTACGCTTACGAAGGGTGGATCATTGTCAGTGGTGCTCCGGTTTCGACCGGCACGTTCACTGTGGATGGGAGCGGCACCTTGTCACAAACCACCTTCTCAATGGATGCCATCAGTTTAACGGCGGCTACCATGTTTGTACTTTCTATCGAGCCGGCGCCGGACTCCGATCCATCTCCGGCAGCCACTAAAATATTGTCGGGTGCATTTTCCGGCACTGGGGCAACCTTGAGCACGGCAACCGTCGGAGCCGATTTCACAAGTTCCACGGGCAAGTATATTGTCGCAACTCCTACCGGCACGGGAGCCTCAGAGGAAGAGTTCAGCGGCATCTGGTTTTTAGACAATAGCTCCGGAGCGCCAGCGGTGGGATTGGATCTTCCGACCCTTGAGGCAGGTTGGAAATATGAAGGATGGGTTGTGATCAACGGAACCCCGGTAACTACTGGCGCGTTTACCAGCTTAGACGCCGCTGATGACAGTGCTCCGTTTAGTGGGGCGAATTCGGGACCTCCGTTTCCCGGGGAAGATTTTTTGACCAATGCTCCCTCTGGCCTGGTATTTCCGACCGATATCCGGGGCATGACGGCGGTGATCTCTGTAGAGCCCGATCCGGACAACAGCGATTCGCCTTTCACACTAAAACCGCTGGCGGGCGGAATTCCCGCTGCCCTATCCGGAAGTCCGGAAAGTTTAAACAACAATGTGTCTGCCAGTTTTCCCTCAGGGACCGTCAGCAGGTAGCATCTTCTATTTTTTTTTAGGTAAATATGAGGCCGTCCCGTTTGCTTGTGGGGCGGCCCTTTTTTATGGTGCGCCCGGCAGGGCGCAAATACTTGGAGGTGAAAGTCCTCTATACGCCCGATAAGGGGAAGTATTAGCTGAACGGCAAGGTCACTATCGTGAGGTATTTGCTGAAGGAAGCTGAAGGCAAAGCACTGACCTGACGAACAGGAACTGCATATTAGGCATGCCTATTGGGTGAGGAGGCCATTATCTCTAAAGCCCTATGCTTATATGGAAAGTAGGTATGTAGATGCAGCAGGTATAAGTGTGAAGGTATTTGCGCATTACCCGGGGAGATCTCGGGGGGGCACCCTCCCCGAGAAGTCAGCAGCAGCCATAGTAGTCCAGCTAACTATCTGGACGAAGGGCAGAACTTAGTATTAAGACTTATGGATTTATTGTTAACGTACGGGGCTGGAGTGGCAGAAGTTGATCCTGAGATGGATCAAGCTAATCGAGGAAGTATTGTTCGGAAAACAAGAGATAGCCGAATGAGTGCGACAAACCAGACGGGGAACAGTAAAGACAAGAGTCAGGAGCCGATTAAGCTCATGGAGCAAATAGTTAGTCGGGAGAACATGACCAGGGCTTACAAAAGAGTGGTTAAGAACAAAGGTGTAGCAGGAGTAGATGGCCTGCGCATATCAGAGTTAAAAGCCTATCTGCATAGCAACTGGTCACATGTCAAAGCCACCTTGTTGAATGGCGACTATTATCCCTTACCGGTAAAGAAAGTAACGATTCCCAAGCCAGGAGGCGGAGAACGGATACTGGGCATACCCACGGTAATAGATCGCTTAATCCAACAGGGCATCCACCAAATATTAAGCCCGCTATATGACCGGGGCTTTTCGAAGTGGAGCTATGGTTTTCGAGAAAGGCGCAGCACGTTGCAAGCCGTTCAACAATCGAAAATCCATATCCAATCAGGGAAACGTTGGGTCATAGACATGGACTTGAGCAAATTCTTCGACGAAGTAAATCATGAAAGGCTACAATCGAAGCTACGTAAGGAGATCAAGGATCGACGCGTCATCCATCTGATCGACAGGTATCTTAGAAGTGGCATGATGATGAATGGGATAGAAGAGCGCCGAACCAAAGGCACACCACAGGGGAGTCCTCTCTCCCCATTGCTGTCCAACATAGTTTTAGATGAGTTGGATCAAGAACTGGAAAAGAGGGGACACCGGTTCGTTCGCTATGCCGACGACTTCCAGATATACGTAGGGAGTAAACGGACGGCAGAACGTGTGATGGACAACCTGACAGGATTTATTGAAGTAAAGCTGAAGCTGAAAGTCAATAAAACCAAGAGTGCCATTGACCGCCCTTGGAACCGTAACTTTCTGGGATACAGCTTTACCTCCCACAAGGAAACAAAGCTTCGGGTATCACGGGAAAGTATTAAAAGGCTAAAAGGGAAGTTAAAGGAGAAGTTTCGTCAGGGAAAGGGACGGAACCTAGGAAAGTTCATAGCCGACGACCTTAATCCACTACTGAAAGGCTGGATTATCTACTTTTCAGGAAGCGAGACAAAAGGTTTCAGCAATGAACTGGACAGCTGGATCAGGCGACATTTACGAAAGATAAAATGGCGTCAGATGAAACGTTCCTGGACACGTGCGCAAACTTTGATTGGCAGAGGGCTTCCAGAGGAAACCGCTATCCAATCATCCTTTAACCAGCGCGGTGCGTGGTGGAATAGTGGGGCAAGGCACATGAATTTTGCCTATCCCACAGGTTATTTTGACCGAATTGGTCTCGTGACATTGCAGCATGAACACAGTCGGTATCATCTATTGATTAACACTAAGAACCGCCGTGATACGTGAACCGTACGTCCGGTGGTGTGAGAGGGTTAAAGTAAAGAATCTCCTTTGTGGATTGCCGCAGGTTTAAAAGTTTCTTTACTTTACTCGATCCATACTGCGAAATGCGGGGAGACGCTCGCGGATCTCTATTCCTAGGTTTTGAAACTTGATCCTGGAATAACAAACAGGGCCCAACAGTGAGGTCGCTCTAGACAATCAGGGAAATGGCATTCTAATCCAGCAATGTCCTGGAGAATGCCCAACAAAGGCTAGCATAGATCTGACAGGCGAGACATCCGAGCGGAGCCGACCAAATTTATTCGCCGACTTTGATTTGGTTCCCGAAAGGCAGGTCTGCCCAATTTCTAAACAAAGTTGCCGAGTAGGGAGTCTTTCGGTCCTTTCAGTGCCGATCGGCTCCGGTCCTGGGGCCCTCGAGGAGAGGAATGAGCGTTTTTCCACCTTGAGGGAGCTAGTCAGATTTTTAGATAAAGAGTGGTTCTTGCCCAAAGGGTAAAGTGGAGGAGAAGGAGCAATTCATTATCAAGTCACTCCGATTCACCGGTTTAGATGCTGAGATTCAATTCCGCATCTAGTGGTAAAACCCATCAGAAATGCGCAGGATGTTGAAGGTCCGTCCCCCGTCCCCCTCTACCTCCAACGTTGCTCCGTCAACCTCGCCCCTCATATCGGATTTTTCTTCCACTGGGGTTCCAATAGTGCATAATTCCGTATTTTCGTTCTAACCATGAACAAGTACATACTCCAGAACGACCCCTTTAATGTCCCAACCGATGGCCTGAAGCTCATCGAAGAACATTTTGGCAATGCCAGCAACCAATATCCCGATTGTAGTATATCCTATATGGAGGCGCCACCCCGATGGAAAGAACCTTTCCAGAACCCTGAATTCGACGAATTCATCCTGCTGCTAAAAGGGAAGTTGATGGTAAACATCGATGGCGAAAAGCTACTGGTCAGGCGGGCAGAGTCTCTTCTGGTTCGAAAAGGATTCCGGGTCCGTTTCTACAACCCGTTTGATGATCCGGCCAAGTTTTGGTCCATTTGCTTACCTCCGTTTACCCTTGATAATGTCCACCGTGAGCCATAGAGGCCAGTATTTCTGGAGTTGTTTTAGTAAATTTACCTGTTCAAAGACGCCAAGAATGTTTAATGAATAATAAATATGGAACATAGACTTGAGAACGATACCATGGGAGAGGTAGAGGTCCCCGCAGACAAGTATTGGGGGGCTCAAACCCAACGATCACTAGTTAATTTTGCTATTGGCGGTGATACAATGAGAATGCCTCGCGAGATCATAAATGCCTTCGCCATACTCAAAAAGGCGGCAGCCCAGGCTAATCAAGATCTTGGAGTTCTGGATCAGGAAAAAGCTCAATTAATTGGGCAGGTGTGCGATGAGATCCTGGCCGGCGAGTTAGACGATCAATTTCCTCTCAAGGTTTGGCAGACAGGATCCGGTACCCAGTCTAATATGAACGTCAACGAGGTGATAGCCAACCGCGGCCACGTAAAATCCGGGGGCAGTTTGACCGATGAAAACAAGACCCTGCACCCGAATGATGATGTAAACAAATCTCAATCCTCTAATGACACCTTTCCTACCGCCATGCACATTGCGGCTTACAAATTCCTGGTCGATGAGACAATTCCCAAAATCGAGAAGTTGCATGGCACACTGGCGGGAAAGTCCAAATCATTTGCGAATGTCGTTAAGATTGGGCGGACCCACTTTATGGATGCCACACCTTTGACCCTGGGTAACGAGTTTTCCGGTTATGCGTCTCAAATTGAACACGGACTGAAGGCGCTGAAGAATACTTTTGGCCATTTGTCGGAACTGGCTCTGGGTGGTACGGCGGTTGGAACCGGCTTAAACACGCCTCCGGGGTATGATGTGAAAGTGGCTCAGAGGATTGCTGACATTTCGGGTCTGCCCTTTGTGACTGCCAGGAATAAATTCGAGTCTTTGGCGGCCCATGATGCCATAGTCGAAACTTCAGGAGCCTTACGGCAACTGGCTGTAAGCCTAATGAAGGTTGGCAATGACATCCGAATGTTGTCATCCGGCCCCCGGAGCGGAATCGGGGAAATAAAGATTCCTGAGAATGAACCTGGATCGTCCATAATGCCGGGGAAGGTTAATCCGACCCAGTGCGAAGCTCTGACGATGGTGTGCGCCCAGATCATTGGCCTGGATAATGCCACCGCCATCGGTGGAATGAACGGCCATTTCGAATTGAATGTGTTCAAGCCAATGATGATCTACAACTTGCTGACCGGCGCCCGTCTTCTCGGTGACGCCTGCGAATCATTTAATAACAATTGTGCCGTGGGCATCGAAGCCAATCTTGAGGTGATTGCAGATAAGCTGGAGAAATCGCTGATGTTGGTAACCGCCTTGAATACTCATATTGGTTATGAGAATGCCGCCAAGATCGCCAAGAAAGCCCACAAGGAGGGTACTACTTTGAGAGAGGCCGCGATAGAATTAGGACTACTTACGAATGAACAATTTGACCAGTGGGTAGACCCCACTAAGATGATAGGCAGCTTAAAATAGTACAATTTCAATTGACTTTATTCAAGTTTCCTTTGTACATTTGGAACAGATCAAACTCAAAATCCCATGAAGGCTAGACTATCTTTGTTGCTTTTGATCAGCTTAGTATTTGGATTGAATGTTGCCCAGGCCCAACTGTCGAAAGCAGAAAAAAAGGTTTGGAAGACTAAAGCAAAGGGATACAAGAAGTATCCGGAAACTCTCAAGGCGTATACTGAGGAGCATGACGCGTTGAGGAGTAGAGTTACCAGTTTAAACAATCAATTGAAAGCCCTACAGGCCAAATTTGGAGAAAAAGACGAGCGGATAGAGCAACTGACCGAGGAGAATGAGAATATGAAAGCCGAATTGGCTTCCGCCAAACGCAAAGTACAGCAGTTAATGGCTCAACCCAAACCAGTCGCCAAGGGTGACGACGTGACCGGGTTGGTTTTCAAGGTTCAAATTGGGGCCTTTAACGAAGACAATCGATTGACCGAGTACGCCGAAAATCAGAAAAACTTTGCCGAGGACAAAGGCGAGGATCCTTATACCAAATATACTCTGGGAGTCTTCAGGGATTACTGGGAGGCCGATAAGTTCAAAAAGTACCTTCGATCTATGGGAGTGAAGCAAGCCTGGATTGTGTCGTACAAAGATGGCACCCGCGTACCGATTAAGGACGTGCTGGAAGGAATTATTCAATAGACAAGACCAAAGTCTTCTTAACCAAGGAGCAGCATTCAAACGGATGTTGCTCTTTTTTTGGGTACATTTTCGGTCCGTCCGCAATTAACAATAGGAATTGTTTACTTTTAAATGGTATGGACAAAAGGTGGGTATCTGTCCCCGGGGCGGATAGCAAACTAGTTTCGAGCTTAGCGGCCTCGTTGAATATCAACCTGGTTCTTGCGGCATTGCTAGCCCAGCGGGGTATCAAGGACTTGGAGGACGCCCGCGCATATTTTCGACCTTCACTGGATCAGCTTCACGACCCCTTTTTGATGAAAGACATGAATCACGCCGTGGAGCGTTTGGACCAGGCGGTTTCATCCGGAGAAAAGATCTTAGTATACGGCGATTATGATGTTGACGGCACAACCGCTGTAGCCTTAGCTTATTCATTTCTCAGGGACTACACCTCCAACATCGACTTCTATATCCCGGACCGGTACACCGAAGGTTATGGAATATCAGCCCAGGGGGTCAACTGGGCTAGTGAGAACGGCTTCTCCCTGGTGATCGCCCTTGATTGCGGCATCAAAGCTTTTCAATTGGTGGAGTTGGCCCAATCCTTGGGCATAGATTTCATAATCTGCGACCACCACCGGCCAGGAAGCAAGCTTCCTCCCGCGGAGGCCATTTTGGATCCTCAACAAGAGGATTGCTCCTATCCCTATCCAGAACTTTGCGGGTGCGGAGTGGGTTTCAAATTAATCCAGGCATTCTGTATCAAGCGGGATATAGAGTTGAATAAACTTTACCGATTCCTTGATCTGGTAGCGGTCAGCATTTCTTCTGACCTGGTCCTGATGACCGGCGAAAATCGGATATTGTCCTACTTCGGTTTGAGGAAGCTGAATGCAGAGCCCCTGCCCGGTTTGGAAGCCCTAAAGAGGGTTAGTCGGCAAAGAAAAGAAGTTGATTCAACCGGGATAGTTTTTGGGATCGGTCCAAGAATAAATGCCGCGGGGCGAATAAAGCATGCCAGGGCCGCGGTGCAGCTTCTAATTAGCCAGCGGCGAGAACAGGCAGCGGATCTGGCCAATCAGGTGGACGACGATAATATGACCCGAAGGGATTACGACTCCACCACTACCGATGAAGCTCTTGGGATCATTGAATCAGACGAAGATCTTAAAATGGCTAAGACAACCGTACTGTATAAACCCGATTGGCATAAGGGAGTGATCGGCATCGTGGCCTCCCGATGCATCGAGAGGTATTATCGGCCGACAATTATCCTTGCCGGATCCAACGGAAAGATTACAGGCTCAGCCCGATCCATTGAAGGCTTTGACATTTACCAGGCATTAACCCAGTGCTCTGATCTTCTGGAACATTTTGGTGGCCATAAATATGCTGCTGGCATGACTCTTGATCCAGATAAGCTATCCGATTTCAAAAAGAGGTTTGAGCGGATCGTTTCTCAGCAGATCACCGAAGAATTGCTAACTCCTAGGATCAGTGTGGATCACGAGGTGAACTTTGATCGATTAAATTATAAGTTTTACAAAATTCTAAAACAGATGGCCCCTTTTGGCCCGGGAAATATGGATCCAGTTTTTGTTTCCGAAAATGTGTACGTGGCCAAAACACCAAGAATTATTAAGGAGAAGCATTTAAAATGCTTTTTAAAACAGCATGGTAATGCCAACGAACTGGAGGCCATCGGCTTTGGAATGGCCGGTTTTCACCCCAGGTTAAGTGATAAGGGGCCGTTCAAAATTGCCTTCAATTTGGGGGAGAACGAGTTTATGGAGCACAAATCTTTAATTCTGGTGCTAAAGGATATGAAATTCATTAGTTAGTTTTGGGCCAAAGCCGCTGTTGAAGAGAACTATGGGAACGATCCTCAGGGCAGAGAACCTGGTGAAGAAGTATAAGAAGAGGCTGGTTGTAAACCACATTGAGGTAAAAGTGGAACAAGGAGAGATTGTGGGCTTGCTGGGCCCTAATGGGGCTGGAAAGACTACCACTTTCTATATGATCGTGGGACTGATAAAGCCCAATGAAGGTCGCATTTTCCTGAACGACGAGAATATTACATCTCTTCCCATGTACAAGCGGGCTAAAAGAGGAATCGGGTACCTGGCCCAGGAGCCTTCAGTCTTTCGCCAACTTACTGTAGAGGAGAACATAATGGGGGTTCTGGAAATGACCAATCTATCCAGGACCGCCAGAAAGGAAAAAACTGAACTGCTGCTGGAGGAATTTAGCCTGACGCATGTTCGCAAAAGTCTTGGAATTGTCTTATCCGGGGGTGAGCGCAGGAGAACTGAGATTGCCAGGGCATTATCGGTTGATCCCAACTTCATTCTTCTAGATGAGCCATTTGCAGGGGTAGATCCGATCGCGGTTGAAGATATTCAATCCATCGTGGCCAAGTTGAAAGAAAAGAATATTGGGATCCTCATCACCGACCATAATGTGAGCGAAACCTTATCTATAACCGATAGGGCCTATCTGATGTTTGAAGGAAGACTGCTCAAGGAGGGCACGGCAGAGGAATTGGCTAGTGACGAACAGGTACGGCGAGTATATTTGGGCAAGCACTTTGAACTTAAGAGAAAGATATAATATATTCTTGGTGCAATTGCGATGGGACTTTTCAATTCCATAGTTACCGGGGTGTTAAGGCGACGAATGTCGCAAATAGAGGCCTTTGTCCAGAACCCGCACCAAATTCAGGCTGAATGCCTCAAGAGGCTGATAAATCAGGCCCGCGACACAGTATTTGGCAGAGAGCGCGGATTCAATTGCATTTCATCTCCGGAGGTTTTCAAGAATCAGGTCGAATTAAGTACCTACGAGCAATTGTTCCCTTACATTGAGCGGGTAATGAAAGGGGAACAGGGCGTTCTGTGGCCTTCCAAGGTAAAATGGTTTGCCAAATCTTCAGGGACGACAAATGCACGGTCTAAGTTTATCCCGGTCACACCGGAGTCGCTGAGGGATTGCCATTACAAAGCCGGCAAGGACCTGATCGGCCTATACATCAATAACTATCCCGACACCAGGATGTTCGATGGCAAATCACTGGCCATAGGTGGAAGTCATCAATTGAACGATATGGACCGGCAAGGAAAGTCCCGGTACGGTGATGTTTCTGCCGTTATTATGGCGAACCTGCCTTGGTGGGCAGAATACGTTCGAACTCCCTCTTTGGAATTGGCACTTATGGACGAATGGGAAGAGAAAATAGGAAGAATGGCCCAAATCGTTTCCCAGCGGGACGTCACCAGCTTGCAGGGGGTACCTACCTGGACTGTGGTTTTGTTAAAGCGAATATTGGAAATAAGAGGTGCGGAGCATGTTCTGCAGGTCTGGCCTAATCTGGAGGTGTTTGTTCATGGAGCAGTCGCTTTTCAGCCCTATGAATCGGTGTTCAGAACCTTGCTCCCATCGGCAGACATGAGGTACATGGAGGCGTACAACGCTAGTGAAGGATTTTTCGGAATTCAGGATCAAATTGGCTCCAAGGATATGCTCTTGATGCTGGACTACGGTATCTACTACGAGTTCATTCCATTGGAAGAGATTGAAAAGGTCTCGCCCCGGACCCTGGAACTTGGAGAAGTTGAACCGGGAGAGACCTATGAGCTGGTAGTGTCGACTAATGGTGGACTATGGCGATACCGAATTGGGGACACTATTAAATTCACGTCGATCAATCCTTATCGAATAAGAATTACCGGAAGGACCAAGCACTTCATAAATGCTTTTGGTGAAGAGGTCGTAATAGAAAATGCTGATCATGCCATCACCCGGGCCTGTTACGAGACTGCATCCAGGGTAAGGGACTTCACTGCCGCCCCACGATATATGGACGGCACCAACAAAGGAGGGCATGAATGGTTGATAGAATTCGAACGGGAGCCATCAGACATTGCGATGTTTTCTGATATTCTAGACAGGGCGCTCCGGGAGGTTAATTCCGATTATGATGCCAAGCGATATAAGGACATTGCCCTGGAACCGCCCATTGTCCACAGCTTAGCCCAGGGGACTTTTTATTATTGGATGAAGCTTAGAGGCAAATTGGGCGGCCAGAATAAAGTCCCCCGATTGTCTAATTCCCGAGAATTCGTGGATGACATCCTGGGCCTGGTTCCTCAGACAACTTAAAGTTTACCGGAAAGCTGGTCCAAATCTTTTGGCGACAGGGCCTTCTGGACGAGTTCGAACAAATCACGCTCCTCGGTGCGAACGTGTCGATCGATACTAATACCCAATGAATCCATGTCGTCCGCGCCAAAAACTGAGTCCTTCATTTTCCTGAAGACCATATCGATATTTAAATGTTCTTCCTGCAGATGATCCAGTAAAAGATCTATTTCAGTGGTTCGATTTCGAATGTTTGGGAAAAGCAATCTCTCTTCCCGGGCTTCATGGGGTTTAAGGAGGTTCTCGTATTTGTCCAGTGCATATTGCCTTTTGCCAATAATATCAGTAGGCAACCGCTTATACGGAGGGGAGCTCTTCTTCAATATTTGAGCCAGGATCAGGATCCGGTGATGATCCGAGGAGTAGGGCACCAGGCAAGGATGCCTCTTCATTGCGACAGTTTCGGCCCTGCTAGGATTTCCATTTTATTGAGCAGCCAATCCCCTTGGTAAATGGCTCTCCAACCTCACGATCATTTAGCAGGTCGTCAATCGCATGTTCCACGTAGGTCTTTTTTACCGCCGTGGCATCGCTGTAGTTGTCATCAATGGCGCCGATGTATTTCACCCTCAGGGCAGTGCCTTCCTTTGCCAACAAAAAGACATGAGGGGTGTACTTTGCTCCATACGCCCGGGCAATTTCCTGGGTTTCGTCTATCAGATACGGGAATTTGAACCTCTTTTCCTTAGCCCTTTTTTGCATCTTTTCGAATGAATCTTCCGGCTTACGGTCCGGATCATTGGGATTGATAGCCAGCACGGGAAAGCCCTTTGGTTCATAGTTTTGATGGAGCTCCTTGATTCGCTCCTCGTACATTTTGGAATATGGGCAACTGTTGCAGGTGAATATGACCGCAAAGCCTTTGGCTTGAGGATAATCGTCAGGGGAGACCTTTTGGCCATCGACATTCTTCAGGCTAAACCCCGTTGCTATATCGCCGACCCGGTAGCCGGCTTCTTGAGGGGCATTCCCAATTAACCACAAAGAGATTAATGCCAAAATAATGCCTAGAGGCAGGTACCTTAGTTTTTTCATGATGCGTGTTTAGTTGGTGACCTCATTGATAACTTGTTGCAATTCTCCTTCTTGGAACTGCTTTTCGAAAAAATGTTTTTTGCCAACACTGTTCAGAACCAGGGTCGCTGGAATCGCCCCTGACCATCGAGTGTCAATCTTATCAATGAAAGAGTTAAAATCAGTTTCATCTAATAGCTTGACTTCCGAGCGTATTCCCCTGGAGGTCACAAAGGGTATCAGTTTCGAGTCAAGCTGGCTCCTAAAATCCAGGCTAATCAAGTAAACCTTGACTTCGCTGGGGTCGTGGTCTCGAGTTACTGCCTCAAATTGAGGAAGTTCTTCCAAGCAGGGTTTGCACCACGTCGCCCAGAAATTAAAGATCAGGATCTGATCGGTGGGTTGGTGGATCAGTGATTCCAATTGATGGAATTTGATCACTTCAACCTCCTGTGCCTTGCTCACATATACCAGAAGTAGCAGCATAAGAAGATTCCAACTCCGCATCATCCTATCATTTTTTGCACCTTGATCTCGGGCGATCATGAAGTTAAGAAATTCTTCACGGCCCGCAAAAACTACTCCGGCAAAAATTGGGTAAAAAATAATTTGGCAATAAGTAACACGCTGATGGAACGCCTTTTGGCAGGAAAACTGAGAAACCTCCTAATTGTACTTCTCAAGGAAACTGGATCGGGACAACCGGGTGAGCGCGTCTCTAGGCGATCTAGTGAGGTTAACTGACTGTAAACCATGGATTAACTAATAGCAAATACATTTTCCAACCTATCCAAGTCAAAGTAAGGTGTGCTTGGGCGATCAGGAGAACAGCAATTTGTATGTAAGATTTGATACCGAAAAGCTAAAAAGCTGATAGATTGGTAAGCCGAAATTATACAAAAGAAAGAATCTGGCCATATCGTCTTTTTTTGTCCACAAAACTCGTCGGTTATCCACAAAAGGAAATTCAATACCCATAATGACCTGATATTTAGTGGGTTACAATTTTTTCTTTAAATCAAATTGTGTGGGTAACCGGCTCTAAATAAATCACTTACGATTTTGAAGCCTTTTTAGAGAAAAATCGCCTCGTGGAACATGAATTGTACCAATCCTCCTTATGGAAGAAGCCCGAACCAATGTTACATCATGATTCGGTGGGCAATTAATTAGGTAGTTGACGTCTTAACTTGGTTCGGTAAGCGTTGAAAATTCGGGATTTGGACACAAACCCGACATATTTATCTTCATCAATAACCGGCAGGTTCCAGGCACCGGTTTTTTCAAATTTGGACATTACCGATTGCATTTTTTCATGGGATGATACATTCTCAGGTGGATCGTGCATTAATTCCTTGACACGCAGAGTATTCCGGGATTGTTCATCAAACATAATTTCCCGGATGTCATCTAAAGTTACTATTCCAACCAGGACCTGGTCATCATCGACCACTGGAAAAATATTACGCTTTGAGGTGCGGACCAGATCTACCAGGTTGCCCAATGTTGCCTCAGGAGAGATGATCATCAAATCCGTTTCCACCAATTTTCCTAAAGGAATTAAGCTTAGTACTTGCCGATCCTTGTCGTATTGAATAAGGTCTCCACGCTCAATCAAGTGCTTGGTGTAAAAGGAATAGGTTTCGAAATAAGTGAAGGTCGTGTAGGAAATTGCAGATACTAACATCAGAGGTACAAATAGCGTATAACCGCTGGTGATCTCGGCAATCAGGAAAATTGCAGTCAAGGGGGCATGAAGCACTCCACTCATCACCCCGCACATTCCTACCAAGGTAAAATTGCTGATGCTTAAGAGTTTGGTGTAGGGCATTAGATTTATGATCTTGGCAAACAGGAATCCAACTATCCCACCCATGAAGAGCGACGGGGCAAAAACTCCACCACTGCCTCCAGAGCCAATTGTTAGGGCAGTAGCCACCGGTTTGATCAATACTAGGCCCCCTAAGAATATTAACAGTAGAAATTTATTCTCTATCTGACTAAAGATCAAACTGTCTTGCACGACCTCGGCCTCACCGCCGGCCAGAAAAATCTTTATCGTATTGTATCCTTCCCCATAGATGGGAGGAAATACAAAGATCACAATACCCAGGAGCAAGCCGCCGAGGAGAGCCTTAGGCAGGAACTTCTGGACCTTCCCAATTTGGCGTTCCACTTTGTAAACCACTTTAGTGAAGTACAAGGATACAATTCCGCACGCGATACCAAGCAGGATGTAGTAGGGAACATCACCTGCGGTAAAGGGATCCTGAAGTCTGAACGAAAACAGGACATCTTCACCCAACAGTATAAACGAAATTAGCGCTCCGGCAACAGACGCGATCAATATTGGGGTAAGGGCTGCGGTGGTTACTTCTACAAGGATCACCTCAATACTGAAAATAACCCCTGCGATCGGTGAATTGAATATAGCCGAAATCGCTCCGGCGGCACCACATCCAATTAGTAGCGACCGTTTTTTAAAATCCAGGTGCATGCCTTGTCCAATATTCGATCCAATTGCCGATCCGGTAACCACGATGGGGGCCTCAAGACCTACGGATCCGCCGAAGCCGACGGTTATCGCACTGGTGATCATCCGCGAATAGATTTTTACCGGGGCCAGGATACTGGAGTTTTTAGAAATAGAATAAAGTATAGAAGTAATTCCATGACCCATTTGCTCCTTGAAGAAGAAATGCGAAATGAGCACCGTGATCAAGATCCCAGCCAGAGGGTAAGTGAAATAAAGTAAATGGCCGTATGTGAACTCTAGCCCGGCCACCAGGATACCCTGGATAAAATGAACCGATTCCTTCAACAAAACTGCTGAAAATCCGGACAGCACGCCGATGACCCCACCCAATATTAATAGAAAATTGCGGTCGCTCAGATGCTTGATCCTCCAGATTAACAAGCGTACATATAGGTCATTTAACTTTAATTTCACAACTGATGAAGCGGTTCAGAACAAGGCGCCAAAGTTACTACAATGGGTAGGAAATCCTAAAAGTGGACTAGTAAAATGGAACCACCGAATGGGCAGGTAGCATCAGTTTTTTGTGATTATTATTATTATAATTCTCATATTCAAAGTTCAATTTTTCAGGAAATGAAAGCGATTATTCCAGTTGCCGGCATTGGGATTAAGTTGCGGCCCCATACACATACTCAACCCAAGGCCTTATTGCCGGTCGCGGGCAAACCCATTTTGGCCCATATAGTTGATGGACTGATAGTCGGTGGATTCAAAGAATTTGTATTCATAACCGGCTACCTTGGCAGCAAGGTTGAATCTTTTATCTTCTCGCGGTACCCATCAGATCTCTACAAGATGAATTTTGTAATACAAGCGCCTCGTGAGGGCACGGCTCACGCCATTTGGTCTGCCAGGGATTTCATAAAAGATGAAAAGGAGGTCCTGATTATGTTGGGGGATACAATCCTGGATTTAAAGCTGTCTAAATTTCTAAAGGGTCGAAATTCCGCACTGGGGGTCATGAAAGTTGAGAAGCCCACCATGTTCGGAGTGGCTGAACTGGATTCCAAGAACTTTATTCAAAAACTGGTTGAGAAACCCACTATTCCGAAATCAAACCTTAGTCTAGTAGGTATCTACAAAGTACTCAACCCTCCTCTTCTGGTCGAAGCTGCCGATCATCTGGTCGAACAGAATATCAAGACCCATAACGAGTTTCAGCTTACCGACGCTTTGATGTACATGATCAAGAAAGGCGAGAAAATGAAGACCTTCACCGTAGACAATTGGTACGATTGCGGAAGAAAAGCTTCAGTGCTTCAGGCTAACGTCAAATTGTTCAATCAGCCAAAATTCAGGCGCAGGCCCAAGGGTGATTATCCTCAAACTATCCTGATCCCTCCCATCAGTATCGGCGCCAATTGTAAAATCGAAAATTCAATTATCGGACCTAACGTTTCCCTGGGCGATAATACCATCGTGCGCTACTCAATTGTAAAGAATACGATAGCTGGTTCTTTCAGCCAATTGAAACACGTTGTGCTTGAAAACTCTATCATAGGAAACGACACCAGCCTTGAAGGCTTGAATCAAAGCCTGAACATAGGCGACAATACTGAGATCCATTTCTCTACTTAGGGTCAAAATGAGAATTAGGCAGATCAAGGAAACCTCACTGTACATTTATGATTTGGAAATGGCATTTCGCTTTTATCATAAAAAGTTGGGACTGCCCCTGATCAGCAGAGTCGAGAATCAGCATATTTTCTTTCGGGCCGGAAGTTCGGTACTTTTATGTTTCATACCCGAATCTACCAGCAAAAAAACCGAACTGCCGCCTCATTTCGGCAGTGGGAATCAACACCTTGCCTTTGAGGTAGATCCTGAGGATTATCAAGCTTGGAAGGACAAAATCAGCGCGTCTGGTATTGCTATCATTCACCAGGAGACTTGGAAAGACGAATTGGAGTCATTCTATTTCCTGGATCCGGAAGACAACGTTCTGGAAGTGGTTCAAACCGGCATGTGGGATTAAGGGCAATCATCAAGAGCGTCCTTTTTCTGGTCTTCTGCTTTTTCATGCTTGGCTGTGATCAGACCAGCAAGGATCAAACGGGCAATGACCCTAAGGCAAACGGGAATCCATGATTGGGTCCTGGAGTAATCAAAGCCTGAACTTGAGACACCATAGTGTGGACAATACAGAGCGGGCTAGTCTCCTTGAGATAAGCAATCCGACCGAATGGGCGGGAGTCCTGAAAATCAGGCCAATCCTCGCCGTGTTCAACGCGGATGGCACATACTACTCCGACTATCGTGATCTCGAAGATACCCTGGTTTATCGGCCCAGCGGTATTTGGAAAATCCTGGCAGACACCTGTATCTCAACCAAGAGTACCCTTCCAATTATGCGAGCACTTTTTTCTTTGATCCGCAGGACTCTCAGGTGCTATTTCGTGGGTTGTTAGATTGGGATCGGGACATCCAAGCGGATGATATCTATCCAGGAACGCAAACAAAGAAATGAGGGACCTGTACCTAGTTACCGAATAATTTCTTGAGCTTTTCCTTAGCCTCTCGTTTGAGACTTTCGACCTCATCCTGAGCTTTCTTTTCGGCTTCTTGTTTAAGTTTCTCGGCTTCTTCTTCAGCCAATTTTTCGGCTTCCTCTTTGGCTTCTTCAGTTGTGACCGGCGCGTCGTCACCTCCAACCCCAAGCCCAAATTTCTCCTGTACCTGCTTAGATACTTCCTTTTTAAGCGTTTCTCGGGCGGCTTGCTTTACAGCTCCCTGGGTGTCAGCACCAATTATTTGCACCTTAGGGTCGTCATAGGCACCTGTAATCCCCAGGTTAAGCTTTATAGTGGAACTCCCCGTGGCAGGGGTTCCGGTCAATGTGGCCAGGGCATTGTTGATGGTTTCTCCCACCTCACCGGCCGGGATATCCATCCTTAGGGAATAATCAATGGCCCCATCGAAGCTATTGCTTCCTGCAATAGTTGCCTTATAACTCCCTAACATCACATCAAATGGTTTTACGTTCAGTTTGCCATCCATTATTTCAGTCTGCATCATCAGATTCTCAATCAAAACTTTTCCTTCCTCTGCGGCCTTCTGCTGGTCGAGGCTCAGCCTGGTCAGGCTAGCGACGCCGGCTAGGATCTTAGATCCACTCACGGTGGCCTTGGCCACTTCCACCAGACCCTTGCCGCTTAACGTGCTGTAATTAGGCATCATGTCCTGGCCCAATTCTCCCGACATGGAAAAATCAGTTGAAAAATTACCGTTGATCTTTCGGGCTATAGGGGCCATGGTCTGAATTGTATTAAAGGTCTGGTAGGCTTGCCCGATAGATAGCTCCTTTATCTTAAAGTCAAAGTCAAATTTGGGATGCTGTATGTCGCGCGTATCGTAGGTACCCGCCATTCCAAACGATCCGTTCAACGTATTGAAATTCATCCCCTCCATGCGGACACGGCCGTCTTTTACGGTTATCAATCCGGTCAAGTTATTCAGAACCATATTGTCATACAGCACCCGGTCGATTGTAGAGTTCAACACGAAGTCCATGTTCCTTGGAACTTCGATTACTTCCAGGGCTGTAGAGTCCTCAGCAACGCCCGAATCATCAGACTCCACTTGTTCGTCCGTCATCCATTCATTTAGATCAAAAGTCTTTGAAACAAATTCCAGCTGGCCCTTAAGGACTTGATCGTCCCCGAACAGGTATCCAATGTAATTACTCAAATACCCCTTCAGGTTCATATCGCTTTTGCCGACGGTACCCTGAAAGTTATCCAAGTGCACCTGGCCTGGATCGAAAGTCATTTGCGAGAAACTAATGCCAAATCCCTGGGGAAGATCAGGACTCTCGAATTTAAAGTCAGTCAGGGATAAGGTTCCCTTGGTTGGAAGCCGGTCGTATTTTTCAGCTTCAATATCAGACATTTTGCCTTTGGTATCCACGTTGGCCTCGATTTTTCCGCTAAGCGTCATTCCTTCCTGGGGAAAGATCTTGGTTAATTTCGCCAGATCCACGCCTCCGTGAACATGCACATCCCACTGGTAGTCGTCCAAGTTTTGTATTACCATGTTGGCTCCCAGCTTTTCACCTTCCATGATCATGTTAAAGTCATCCATTTTGATGATGGTTTCGGCCATCTTTCCTGACTGGTTGACAACTGACGCCCTAAAATGTATGTCCTCAAGTGGCACGGGGTATTCGGAATATTGTATGAATCCGCCAACAAGAGCCATTTCAAGGTTGATAGCCGGAATAATGTTTTGCACCGAATCATAAACACCTTTCGCGTCAAGATCTACATGAAAAGTTCCCTTCATATCCAGGCCTTCCATTGGAAACATTTGGTTCAATTCCTGTAGATTTAGTTTTGCCGAGATATTGGCTTCGGTATTATATCTAACCAGGTCTTTGATTAAGATCTTGGCGTCAACTGGGTTAGTCCCCATATCCATGTGAAACTTTTGTATATCCACCATTGTGTTCTCGATAACCCCGTCTTTGTTATCAACCAGCAGGTCCAGCGAAATATTCGAAACTGGAGTCGGAAGCTCGGGGTAGCGGAACATGGCGTCCTTGACCTGTAATGCTAATCGGAAGGCTGGCATTGTCGTTTCATTATAGATTCCTTTTACCATGCCGGCAAACTCAAGATTTCCCGTGGTCTGGATGTCTTCAAAGCTCTCAGTGAACATACCCGGAACCAGGGATAGGATGCTTTTAAATGAATTTTCCTGGGCAGCGAAGGTTAGGTCCATTTCAATATCCTCGCCTGGCATTGCTACAAATCCGTCAAAACCGAATTGGAAATCATTCAACCTTATAGAATTGTCTTTAAAGGAGTACTTGCTTTCAGGGAGGTTCATCTCCAGCGTCATTGTCACCGCAACCTGCTTCTTACTAAGGAGCTGATCCCCGCCAAGCGCAAAGTCAAGCTCCTCAATTTCGGTGGCCGTCGTAAGGTCAAAAATGTCTTGTGTAAAATCTCCCGACCCACTGTGATTCAACCCTTTAATTTCGGTCATGAGCTGGCTCGCCAAATCATGGTATCGAATGTGGGCATTCACAAGCTCCCATTTATCAATTCCAACCGAGAATTGGGTGGCCGTTTCATCGGCTTGTTCGGAAGGCACAGACTCTTCACTCGGATAGGTAATGTCATAATTAGCCGTTCCATCCTCATGAACGATAATATTGGTTTTCAAGTCTACGATCCGGATTCCTTTGATTCTTGGCGTTTCGGAGAAGATTAGGCTATTCAGGTCAACAATGATCTTAAACGATTGGGCGCCCATAAGTACCTCACCTTCAAACGGAGCTCGATTAATAACTCCAAAGTCCTCCAGGGAAACTGTCAATCTGGGAAAGTCTGAAAACAGTGTAATTCCGAAATCTTCAAAATAGACCTCCGCGTTTATAGATTTGGCCAATTCCTCGTCCACGGCGTCTTTGATTTGATCTTTGAATAATATAGGGACCAGAAACGCGGCTGCAAGAATTAGGACTACTACGGAGCCCAAAGCGATCATTACCTTCTTCATGGGTAATAGTTTACTTTAATTTACACAAACAGGTTAGAATTAACCGCAATTTCTTTGCCGAAACTGCATCTTTTTCAAAAATTCCGGACTGGAAATTTACCTCAATCCATTGGAGTTTGGGCTACCGGGTAAGAGTAAGGTTAATGTCGCCCATTAATTGGAGCTCCACTTTTTCCCCACTGAAGTCGATGATGTTGTAGGGAATCCCATACGGGTCGTCAGGACTTCTGAGATTCAGAGTGTCATTGCTTATCTGCCACGTTAAACGGTGTTGTAGAGTATCGCTGCTGAAAATGCAGCCAGGAAAACCAAAAGCAGCAATCTCCACCGATCCATCGGAGCTAAATTCCACATTGCCGTTCATACTGAAATTCTCAATTCCACTTACATCAGGGAAGGCTTCGGGCCCAGTATTCCATTGTGCATCCCATTTCCCCACCCAGGTTTGATGGGGATTGGAACTTGCAAGCTCTCGATTACCGGTACAGGCTGTAATTATCAGCAGCAGTAAGAGAATTGAGTGGTGGGTCACGGACATTCTAAACCAAGGTTTTCCATCTAACGCGTAGGGCCACGAAAGATTGCATTAATGCATAGATACTTCATTAGCTGCCTGTTAAGAGGCCCTATTGAGCATAGGGAGGATAAAAAGGCGTCATGATAGTAAGTTGTATTCTTTACCTAAATGTGGTTTTCATGCCCAAAAGGAACAAGGCCCTGACATCCGCGGATTACCTATTCCTTCTCCAAAAAGACCGGATTCAATTATGCAATAATAAGTCTCGCAATAGTTATTTTTCCAGGATCTGGAATTCCACCCGCCGGTTTTTAATTCGATTTTCTTCCGACGTATTAGGTACCGCAGGTTGCGCCTCGCCGTACCATTTCACGTCGACCTTGCCAGCTTCGACTCCTCTGGAGGCCAGATATCGACCCACAGCCTGGGCGCGACGTTTGGATAATCCCTGGTTATAATTGTCGGTCCCAATGTCGCAGGTGTGTCCCGCCACTTTAATGGCCTTCAGTTGCCCGTCCTTGAAGTATCCTGCCACTCGGTCCAATTCGGGAGTGGATGATGTTTTCAGCTCGGACTTGTCAAAATCAAAAAAGATATTGTTCAATACCACTATGGCTTCCACCTCGATCGGCGTCATCATGAGATCGGCGGATATGGTCTTTTCCTTACCAGCTTCATTCAGGTCTAGATTCTGGTTTACCGGAATAAATCCATCTACTTCCGCCCGGTAACCATAACGAGATCCGTAGTCCAGCTCAAATTGGTACTCCCCGGTCTTGGGATCGGTATTTACCCGGGCTACTTCAGTCCCGTCGGGCAGTTTCTCAATTATGACCACAGCTGCCAAGGGTTGACCGGTTTTAGAATCCAACACTTTACCTTTGACAATTACCTTAGGTGGAATGGGTTCAGCATACAATTGATCCTTTTCAAATCTGAAAATGTCGGCATTATCCTCCTCGACCTCCTTGGACAGATATCCGTATTTTCCAATCTTGGGAATATTGAAGTAGTTATCATCATTCTCAGAGTTAACCCCGGAGCCCATATTCTCTGGTTCGGTCCAGTTGGTCCATGAATCATCTAGTCGTTTGGTAACGTAAATGTCACTGCCCCCATATCCGGCAAATCCGCTGGAAGAGAAATAAAGAGTCTCCATATCTTCTTCCAAAAAGGGTGCTGCTTCTTCGGATGCCGTATTCACGCTGTTTCCTATGTTCTTTGGCTCCGTCCATTCGCCGTCACTTTGAGCGAAGGAAACGTAAATATCACGATAACCATAGGTGTCGTCGCGCTCTATAGACATGATCATGACTTTGCGATTATTGGCCATGTATTAGTCAGCTTTGGGCGAGTAATTGTAGTCATTCTCAATTTCAATCGCCTGCGGCTCGGACCAGGTACCGTTTTCCTGTTTAGAACTAATGGACACGCCGGCCCTCATTTTTCCGTTTTTTGTATATTGGTTCCCTAACAACAGGACCAAATTGTTCCCGTCCTCAGATACAGAGCTGATATAATTGGGTCCTTTGGTATTTAAAGCGCCACCCAGATTCTGAGCTTCTTTCCACTCTTTTTTTTCCTCATCCCATTCGGAATACCAAATGTCCTCGTAATCGTCGATCCCACCCACGTTATCCGGGTGATTGGCCCGGCTGAAAAACAGGGTCTTTCCGTCAGCAGAGAGAAGGGGACTGTGCTCGGTATAACGGCTGTTGACATTTTCGCTCAACCTTTCAGTCTCTAGCTCCATATTGACATTGGCCGCGATCTGAATCGAAACACTTATCGGAATATTGGAATCAGACATCCCGATTGCATCGATGCTGTTTTCGCCTGGAACGGCCTTTCCGTCGACTACTATCTTAATGGCATAAACCTCATGCTCGGTTATCGGGAAGAATATATTGAGCATCCTGGCAGTCAGTGGGATCGGTCTGGGTTCAAGGGTGAACATCAGATATTCATTGTCCCGGGCATCATATGTGAAGACCTGGTATACGGCACCCGGAGTCAATGATTCATGAACCGCAATTTGCTGAATACGAACCGGAGTCTTATACCCAACTTTTATGAAGTCGGTTCGATCATTTCTTCTTGGGGACCAGGCGTTGGGATTGTCCCCGCCTGTGAGCGGCACGTTGGGCTTGCCCAGGGCCTGCTCGGCCGAGTATTGCAGCGGACTTAACTGTGTGGATGATTCTATCACGCGGTCAGCCCAGTAGATATCTTGACTAAAGAGCAAGCAGCTGGAAGAAAAGAACGTACATGCCAGTAATAATTTCCGCATTGGGCTTATGTTAGGTGATAGTTCAAAAATTTGACGCTTTAGTCAACGACTCTTACCTCCACTCTTCTATTCCTTCGTCTGCCATCATCTGTTCGGTCTCGGGTAATTGGCTGAGAGCCTCCAAAAGCCTTCAGAAGAATTCGATCTTTCTTGACCCCCTTTTTGACCAAATACTTCTTGACTTCCTCGACTCGGCCTTGCGACAATTTCAGGTTAGCCTGGGCATTTCCGGCAAAATCGGTATGGCCTTCAAGTTGAACCGTGATCGTTGATCGATCATGCATCATTTTGGCAAGGCCATCAAGTTCTTCGTGAGAGGAGGCGGAGATATCTGCCTTGCCGGTTGAGAAAATTAGATTATCCAACTTGATGATTTCGTGGGTTCCGGCAGGGTTGAGTTCAAAATCTCGTTCGAATTCACCACCATCATTCAACCGATCAACGGTTATCTTGGTCGCAAGATCGTTGTACCCAGCGGCGTTGACTTTTATGTTGTATTCCGCATTCTTGATCATGAACATCTGATACTCACCTTGCTGGTCGGATTGCGCCACGCCCATATCATCGCTATAGGGTAATTTTTCATAGATGATGTTGGCTGCCACGGGCTCCTTAGTTTTACTATTGATGACTTTTCCCAAAACTTTAACCACCGTATCGGCATTAGTTTCGACACAAAGTCCAATCCCTGGCAGGATCAATAGCTGAAGGAAAATAGCCAAAAAACTGCCCAGTAATTTCATGTTTGCTGTAATTTGAACCAAATAACTAAAAAATAACATATCCTCAAAATTTTATATTCTATATTAAGAAGACAATAACCTTACCAAAAATCTCGGCCTAATCCAGCGATTTTCGATTGAAGAGGATGTACCCTAAGTGGAAGAGAAAACCTAGTTGGTTTTGGGGGTCGTCGTAGTAGTTCACTCCGATACTTATCGGGCCGAAGGGAGTATGATATGCCAAGCCAGCAGTAGCGGCAAAAAATATCTTGCTCACTTCGGAGTTCAAATTGGGAACTTGTTCAGGTGACTGTTCGATGAGTTGAAATGGCCTGAACGCGTAGCCTTCAAATCGCAGGTCAAGGTTGTTGCCTATTATCCAGACGTTTCGAATTCCCATCGCCAAATAGTCATAGGCCCTGAAGTTTTCCAGTAATAGAGTCCGACTGTCTTGAAGGGGGTAAAATGCTGGGGCGTTTATAATGGAGCCCACGTAGTTGGAGAAAAAGGGTTGATTGGAAACCACAGCTTCCCCGTAGTATCCGTATCGAAAGATGCCGGTACCAAAATATTGTTCTCCCGAGACCCTGCTCCTAAACCACGAATGGTCCTGCTGATTGGGACCCCTGGACGAGGTCGTTCCCGGCGTGTATTGCTCATGGCCATTAAAGTAATCAACTGAGGCCGACAAAGCGCCTCCAGCTGAAGAATACTGCTTTCGGTTCAGGTTGCTTCGGGTATAGATGATCCCGGCTCGGAAACCCGAAAATTCTAACAGGTCCAGCGTATCGGACGAGACAAAATCGGAGTTGTTGCTATATTGATCGGTATTGTTGAAGTAAGATCCGTTAACCTCAACCCGGCTTTTTTTTCCAGATGGAAGTCCCAGAGTCAAGCCTACCCGACGATCAATCTGCTTTAAGACTGTGGCAGGATTGTCATTAAGGATCAACTCTTCCGCGTTGAAGTAGTCCCAATCATTGTAAGTGAATTCCGGTTGCAGGTAGAACTGACTACGGGTAGCAAAGGACAATCGGCTCGACGCGTGAGCCGATTGATAGAATCGGCCAGTGTGAAAATTCAACCGGTGATCGGACAGTATCTTGTTGAAGGTCCGATATTCTGCACCTAGAAACAAGGCACTGATGCTACGGCTGGAGATGTTTCCCCCCAGTTCGAAGTTTAAGGTGTTCCTGGGTTTACCTTCCAATTCGAAGACGAAGGCCTCATCTAATTGATCGTATTTGATATTAGGAAAAATGTCCTTGAAATGGTCCTCAGCAACGAGTTTGTAATATCCTGATTTGATGTCCGACGTGGTCAGGGTGGGCCTATCAGTTTGAAAACGTTTCATGATCCATTTTTTCTGGTTTTGGTTAAAACCGGACAGCTTGATTTTCTTAAACTGTAGGGGTTTGAGGCGAAGTATGTATTCATTTCGTTTGGTTGAGAGGTCCTCGCACGATTGCTGGGCCTTGATTTTTGATCGAAGTTCCTGCACCTTTCTGGTTCCGGCTGTATACCCGCTATCAATCAAAGCCTGGGCTCGCCTAAAATCGAATGCCGAAAAATCCTCAATATCAGGTTCAATATAAACACCGGTTTCCCCCAAGTCTGCGGTATCCGACTTGTCCAATAACATGAATAACAAAGACTGTGATAGGAGCTTCTCATCCTCATCATAGGGATATTCGGCAAACTTTTTGGATGACACATTTACTCCGATTATTACGTCTGGATCAAATTCTTTCTCGGCCACATCCACGGGGAAGTTATTGTAAAGACCTCCATCGAAAAGGTATTGCCCATTTACTTTGATGGGCCTATAAATAAACGGAACGGCGAATGTGGCTCTGACCGCCTTGTTCAATTCTCCACTATCCAGAGTTACCTCTGACTGGGTAAAGACCTCAGCGGCTACCGTACGAAATGGTATAAATAAACTATCAAAGTCATAGCCGGCTGCTTCAGATGCCTGTGCCGTTAACTCTGCCAGGGCAAAGTTTATGGCAAGGTCGTTACCGATTCGGGTTTTGAATGAGGAGGTGAACGTAGAATCAAAGTCAAGGTCAAATGAAAACCATGCTGGAGTTGGATCTTGCTGGTTATAATAAAGGTTATAATGGTCGCTACCCTGACCGTTTAACCATTTTTGCAAGCGGGAAGATGTGAAGATCTGCTCCATTTCAACAGGGGATAAGCCGGATGCGTAGGCCGCTTCAACGATTCCGCCTATGGATGTGCCAACCACATAGTCAATGGGAATACCGTTTTCTTCCAGTGCCTTAAGAACACCTATGTGGGCAAGCCCCTTGGCTCCACCGCCGCTCAAAACGACCCCTACCCGCTGACCCAGCAACGGGGTAGCGAGCAAAAGTAGTAAGGACAACAATCGGACATTAAGCCAATTCATCACAGGTTCATTTCTTGGCTAAGAGATAAATCAAAAAGAACGCCGGAGATTTCCGTCGGGATTCTTTAATAAATGGAAGTTGCTCGTCTAATGTAACCCTCTGACCTGCGCTGCGACTTGAGAAGAATGCTCCGGGAAGGCAATTGAGTACAAGCTTTGCATAACCCGGTCACGATGTAAATGGTATTCTGGCAAATGATCCTCGGAGATAGGTTCTGAGGGAGGTATATAGACTTTCAAGGCATCGACCTGCCTGCCGTTCTTCCAAAACCGATAACACACGTGATTACCGGTGGCTAAGCCGGTGCTTCCAACATATCCGATGGTTTGCCCCATTTTTACTCGTACTCCCGGTCTTATTCCACGGGCGACTTTGTGCATATGCAAATACTGGCTAGCATAGGTTCCGTTATGCTTGATCTTTACGAAATTGCCATTATACATTCCATATTTGGCCTCTTCTATAATACCATCCCCTACTGAGCGTATTGGAGTGCCCCTGGGCGCGACATAGTCAGTTCCCAGATGCGATTTGTATCTTTTCAAAACGGGGTGATATCGACGTCCCGAATATCGGGATGAGATTCTGGTATATTCAATTGGAGCTCGCAAAAAGGCCTTTCTAAGGCTAAGTCCCATTTGATCAAAGAAGTCCTCTCCGTTGCCCTGATCGTAATTGATTGCATAATACTGATTGTCAAAGTGCTCAAAATAGGCCCCTAGAATTCTCCCTAACCCAACCGGCTTTCCTTCTGTATACGTCTCCTCATAGATCAATTTGAACCGATCTCCCTTTTGAATCCGAAAAAAATCGATCTGCCAGCCGAATACATCCACCAAATCGTTGACAAGGTGTGGGCTTGAATTCTGGGCCATCATTTCCTCGTAAAGAGAGTTCGTTATGACCCCCGTTAAAGTCCTCTCAACAGTATCGACTTTTCGCAAGCCTTTGAACACATTTACGGAATCCTGAAAGTTGAACACCACGAATTCCACCGGGTTTGGCTCATAAACAAGCAATCTTGCGGTTTTCTGCGAGTCAAGTTCGCAGATCACCGTATATTTTTTGTTAACACCAATCTTGCGAATGTCGAATACTCCTTTTGATTTTATTGTTAGTTGATGGATATCGGTCGATGCAATATTGTAATCGCTCAATATCTCGGCCAGATTCTGATTGCGTCGAACTTTGCTTTCAATCACCAATAAGGAATCCACAACCACCCCAAAGACCTTTTTTTGGGGCCTGATTACAATAGATTCCAGCTGCTTAGGTGGGTATATTTTAGGTTCAAATGGCGCCATCCAGGAATCCTGGAATTCCACCGCCAGGACCCCTGCAAGAACTGCCAAATAAATAAAATCTTTCCCCTTCATTTGGGCAATTAAGCTCAGTTAGGGGCCAAAAGAACGCCAAAAAATAGGAAAAACAAAATAATCCGTCTATTCAAGCCTCTTTGAGGAGGCCACCTCCTGAGGAGAGTCGGAGTAGTTCTTGGAACGGTAAGCGGCTAGCCCTTCATCTAAAAAGCGCACAAAATTCTTAATGTCGAGGTTGTAGGCTCCTGGGCTAACCAGCAATTCCTCGTCCGCTCCAAGGAGAACATAGTAGGGCTGGGCATTGTTGTTGAAACGAGTGATTTGGAAATCCGCATTTTGCCTTCCAATCGTCTTTTTAATTTTGCCGTCGTAGCTTGACTGGTACCAGGCGGATTCCGGAAGCTCAGTCTTTTCATCCACGTATAAGGCCACTACGACATAATTGCCGGTTAGCCTCTCCAGAACCTCCGGTTCAGACCATACCCGGGCTTCCATCTCTCGACAATTGACACAGCCATGTCCGGTAAAGTCTATGAATAAAGGCTTTGATTGCTCACGGGCACACCCCAGAGCTTGTTGATAATCAAAATATCCCTGAATCCCATGAGGCCAGTACAGGAGATGGGAGTATTTCGGTTCACTGCATAACCCTGTGGTACCGAGAAGTGGGGAGGAGCGCTTCTCTCTTAGTATGTCGGCCACGGCGAAGTCATGCGAGGACATGGGTGGGAGGTAACCGGCAAGGGCCTTTAAGGGAGCCCCGAACATTCCAGGTGCCAGGTAAGCGACAAATGCAAAGCTGATTATAGCCATCACTAGGCGAGGAATACTGACGATTTTGAGGTCTGAATCATTCGGTAGCCTAATTTTTCCTAACAGATAAAAGCCAATCAAAGTAAATATGACGATCCAGATTGCCAGGTAAATTTCCCGGTCTAGAATTCCCCAATGATAAGCCTGGTCGGCGATACTCAGGAATTTAAAGGCAAAAGCAAGCTCAAGGAAACCCAGTACCACCTTCACCGAATTTAGCCAGCCTCCGGATTTTGGCAGGTTGCTTATCCAACCGGGGAAAATCGCGAATAGTCCAAATGGAATAGCAAAGGCCATCGAAAAGGCAAACATCCCCAGTATTGGCTTTATGACCATTCCACCGGCAGCTTCCACCAAAATCGTACCGACCAACGGTCCTGTGCAGGAAAAGGAAACCAGCACTAGTGTGAAGGCCATAAAGAATACCCCCCCATAACCTCCGCTGTCGGCCTTGCGATCCATTTTGTTGACAAAGGAGTTGGGCAGATTGATTTCAAACAAGCCCAGAAAGGAAAGACCGAATACAACAAAGACCAGGAAAAAGATGACATTCGGGATCCAGTTAGTGGCCAATTCATTTGCCATTTCAGCTCCCATAAATGGAGCCAGAACCGAACCGGTCAAAGTATAAATAACGATTATGCAGAGGCTATAGAACAGGGCTTTCCCGATTCCTTTTTTACCCCGACCATCTGCTCCTTTGGAAAAGTATGTAACCGTCATTGGAATCATTGGGAACACACAAGGTGTTAACAGCGCGGCCAAACCGGCAAGAAACGCAACGATCATAAATGTCAACAGCGAATAAGGAGAATAGGCATCGCGCTGACGCAGAAATCCTGTCTCAACGTCCGGAGTGCTTAGAACGACCTCGGGGGCCATCGCCTCCACTCCTGCAACCGAGGCTTCAGGCCCCCCCGGACCGGGGGAAGAGCCAACGAAATCGACCCATGTGAATTCGTCCTGGAACGGAATGCACTTTCCGTCGACATCGGTGCAAACCTGGTAGGCGTAATCGCCGGCTAGTTTCAGATCTGATCCCAAAATCCGAATTGTTTGCCGTAGCTCGGCTGTGGGCATAAAGTACGAGATCTCTCCCTTCCATAGGCTGTCGTATTTGCGCTTGGCTCCTATGGGTTGAATTTCGCGGACCAACTCATAACTGGGATCTGGTTGAAAGTTGAAGGTCGTAATCATGGGTCCCAGGTCGGGGTCAAAGTCGGTAGAATAGAGATACCAATCGGGAATGAGGTCGACCCTAAAAATAAGATCTATCTCATCACCGGTTTGGTAGTCGAATTTCGACAAGTCGTAAGACCAGGAAGCTGGCTGTAGTATCTGAGCCCGCCCGGTTTGGGTAGCTAAAAGCATCACACACAGCGATGCAAATACCATCCATTTGCTCAAACTTTTTGCCATTAGAAAGTTCATCGATTGCGCCTGGTGTAAATGTACGGCGTTCAGTTGATCCAGGTTCAATACCTGAACAGAACCAAACAGCCATTAGTTTGCTCAGACCATGCAAATTTGTTGGTAATGCTTATAAAACAGAATTATAGTCTCAATACCCTTAAGATAGTTGTAGACCCCAAAGCTCTCATTCGGTGAGTGTATGGCATCCTGACGAAGACCAAATCCCAGCATGATTGAATCAATGCCCAGCTCTTGCTGGAACAAGGATACAATCGGGATACTGCCCCCATCCCTGGTGGGGATTGGAGTTTTTCCCCATCCCTCCTCAAAAGCCAGAGCTGCCGCTTTAAAAGACTTAGAATCGGTAGGAAGTACGGCCGGCTCACCTCCGTGGTGAACTATGATCTTTACTTTTGTACCGGCCGGAGTTATGGATTCAATATGATTCTTGAATAGTTCGCTGATCTCGGCGCTGTTATGATGAGGTACCAATCGCATAGATATCTTAGCATGAGCTTTGGCGGGCAGTACCGTCTTGGCGCCCTCACCAGTGTAACCGCCCCAAATACCATTCACATCCAGTGTTGGCCGAATCCCCACTCTTTCCAAAGTAGTGAATCCGTTTTCCCCCTGGACTTTGTCTATGTCCAATTCTTTCCGGTACTGATCCTGGTCAAACGGAATTTCATTCAATCGCTTGCGTTCGCTAGTCGAAAGATCTTCCACCTTGTCATAGAACCCGGGAATGGTAATGCGATTATTATCGTCCTTCAAAGAAGCAATCATCTGGCAAAGAACATTGATTGGATTGGCTACAGCCCCACCGTACTCGCCTGAGTGAAGATCGCGATTTGGCCCGGTTAATTCAATCTCTATGTAGCTCATCCCCCGTAATCCAACCGTAATCGATGGATCTTCGAGAGAATGTAGGGCTGTGTCCGAGATCAGCACCACATCCGCCATAAGCCGATCTGCATTCTGACTTACAAAAATCCCCAGGTTCTCGGATCCGACCTCTTCCTCTCCCTCCAACATGAACTTGAGGTTGCAAGGAAGTTCCCCTTCTTGCATCATGATCTCAAAGGCCTTCACATGCATATACATTTGTCCTTTATCGTCGCAGGCTCCCCGGGCATAAATCCGGCCATCCACAATTGCAGGTTCAAAGGGGGGCGAATTCCAAAGTTCAAGTGGGTCCGCTGGTTGGACATCGTAATGACCATATATCAGGACGGTGGGCTTCTGGCTGCTTACAATTTTCTCGCCATATATTATTGGGTAGCCGGCGGTTTCGCAAACCTCTACCCGGTCCGCACCAGCTTTCATCAGCTTTTGCTCCAAGTACGCAGCGGCTTTAAGGACGTCTGCCCGTCGTGTGGAATCCGCGCTTATTGATGGAATTCGAAGGAGTTCAAATAGCTCATCCAAATAACGTTGCTGGTTGTTCTCAATTATCGTTTGAAGATTTTGGGTTGTAAACTCTTGGGCCATGTAATTGTCACTTGGATCGGTTTAGTACAAACTTAGCCAATTATTTAGACTGGTCGGGCCCAGAGCGGAATACTGATGCTTTGTTTTCTTGTCCATTCAAAAGTCGTTTTATGTTCTCATGGTGAGTAACAACCACTAAAACGAAAACGGCCCCTCCGAAATAAATATACATATCACTAGGTGGCTTCAGTGCTGGAACTAAAAGCTGAAGAACAGGAAAAGTTAAAGATGCCACCATGGAACTAAGAGAGACATATCGCGACAGGAACAAGGTAAATACAAACACTCCAATTGAAACAAGGGCGGCCAACGGATGAAGGGCCAAGACCATACCAAGCAAGGTGGCCACGCCCTTACCTCCTTTGAATCCCAGGAACACTGGGAAAAGGTGACCTAATACCGCCACCAATCCGAAAAGGATTGACCATTCACTGGCATGGTCGGGAGGGAGGTTACGGCTGTAGATCAAGATAGACGGTATCGACGCCCCCAGATAACCCTTGGCTATATCCAAAGTTAGGACTATCGAGCCGGCCGTTTTACCGAGAACTCTGAAGGTGTTGGTGGCTCCCGGGTTTTTGCTTCCTTGTGCTCTTACGTCCACTCCGTAAAAAGCCTTTCCAATCCATACCGAAGAAGGTAGTGACCCTAAAAGATAGGCCAGGATTATTCCTGGAACCGTCCATAAGCTTTCCAATAGCTTACCGGGAAAGTGTGAGGTCAAAAGCCGTCCTCATCATCCTTGTCATTGGACTCTTCTTCCTCCACCCCAAAAGGCACGAAGTCATCTTGCTTGTCCTCCTTAGCCTTCTTCTCCTTCTTGGAGCGCCTGTTACTGTCTTCGGAGACTTCGAACGTTTCGAAAGCCTGTGGAGCCGCTTCCTGAGGTTCTTCCAATTCGTAGGGCTCTTCAATGTCGTAATACAGGTTCCTGAAACGATTGATGAAATACAAGGTTTCCTGAAGATCACCCAACATATAAACGTATTCCCCGATACCGGCTTTGGAGAGGTTGGACTTCGAGGCTATGAGACCGTTAAACTCGGTATTTGAGGAAAATAGCACCAACCGGTTTTCTTCAAATCCGAAGTAATACCAGGTCGCTGGAGTAACCTGAAGAAACACGTTGACCGATTCCCCCTCATAGGATTTTTTGATTTCTACAAATCCATCGATCTTGGCATTGATGTCGGTCCTTTTCACGTTGCTAACCCCAATTTTGGAGGCACTGTAGAATGTCTTGTATTCATCAGACCATTTTAAATCAACACTTGATATGACCATACTTCGGATCAGATTGGGCGAGATCGACGCCAGAGGCGTATATGTCTCTAAGGATCTCACCTCATAATCCTTGGCTGGGCGGTCTCCGACGATCTCGGCGACCTTGTACAGCAGAGCGGTCTTATCTGATTCGGCCTCTACCAATCCAAGTCTTTCCACTGTCTGAGCCACATCGGTAGCCATTACATCCAGGGCCTGGGAGTACAGATCGAAATTGATCGATAAGAAGGCATTCAGCTCTAATTCGCTGTTATTCAGGTTACCAGTGCCGCTTCCAGATGCCTGAATGGATACTTTGTTGGTGCTGGTTAAGAAGTTAAGGCCTCCTTCGAAGCTGATATCTGAAGTGACCTCATTATACACAAAGCTCTTGCCAGCGAAGGACTCGCCGGTGGACTTATAGAAATCGATGATCTTATAGTTGTCATTATTTACATCATGAAACAACTGGCCACTGGGAATAAAGAAATCCTCATCATCTGGGGAGCGTCTATCGGTAATAAACGTACCGTACAAACTATAATCCTGGTCAAAATGGACCCCAGCAGTAAGTGGATCTCCGTTTTCGGTAACGCTTTCATTAAATGGAATGATCACCTCCTGAACATCGGCCGCGCTTTCATATTGGATCCAAGTGTCGTAGTTCTCGATGTTTTGCAAATCGAGTTTTACCGCCCCATCAAGATCAAGAACCTCCTTATTGGCAGTCATGGTCATAGTCCCCTTAAAAATCATTCCAGGAGAAATAATCAAATTCTGGTCGGCACCAATCTGGCCGCTGGAAACCGTGTGCAAAGGCGGTTCCTCAAAGCGACTGCCGCGCTCTATTTCCTCAGCTACCAATTGGAATTCTCCCATCTTAATGGCAAAGGTGTCCTCCATGGCATTGACATACTGGTAGGTAGCCGATCCTTCGAATTTGTTGCGGGAGATAATGCTAATATCCCCGTCGAAGAGATTATGATATTCGTTAAGCGTGTCAATCACCAGGGTAGCATTTTCCAGTTCTTGTAATTGGGCATTCTCAAGGATCATCACCTCTCCTCCGTACGGGGTGATTTTTGCGTCGGCAACTATTATGTAAGGTATTCCCGACACCTGAAGCGTAAGTTCGCTAATGTTATAGAGGGCCCCGGTCGCGTTAAACGATAAGGAATCGAGATCTTCGCGGGTAGTATAGAAATAGGAGTTGCCAATATCGACGTCCGAGGTTTTTTTCATCGTTATAGTCTCCTCTGTCAGATCCCAAGTGGCATTGGGAATTGAAGTTCTAAATTGGGCGTAGGGGAAGTTAAGCGCTGCTACCCCTTCTACTTCGGGATTTATATGGGCCAATCCGTCAACCAGGCTTAGATCCACTTTTACATCCTCTGCTGACAAAACAGGTTTTCCCGGATTATCGGACTTTATTTCGAAGCCAGCGTGTCGTGCCCGGAACCCGTCATTTTTCAGGCGCATGTCCAGCGAGTTGGTTTCTGAGCCGCGGGTTACGAATTCGCCCTGACCGTACAAACCATGAGACGATACAATGGCTGTGCCGTCCAACGTGGCCGATTCCTTGTACAGTTTAAAGGGCTCCTCCAGATTGGATATGTACATACTGTCCTGATAAGGCAACCACTGCATTTTGAATTGCTCCACTGTAGCATCGGGAAAATCCATATCTGGCAAGCGTTTCTCTTCAATTACGGCCTCAGTTCCGATGGCGACCACGGAATCCATGAAGAACACAAATTCAGGAGACTTAACCACGCTGCTAGAGTACGTAATTTCGCCGTTTGCCCGAAGACCATTACCGTCAAGCTTAAGGTCACTGAACAATTGCCCCTGTCCACCGTAAACCTCAAAACCTTCAGGCGGCAATTGATGTACAAAACCAAGAGAATTGTCTGGCATCACGTTGAGCGTCTGCTGGAAATCCGGAAAGATTCCACCGGAATGGAATGTCCCTTCGAACCCAATGGCGCTGGGATCCGAACTACTTACACTATCGATAGTGAAAGGAGGCACCGAAAAGTAGATGGTATGGTCATAGGCCCCATCCAGGATCTGGTTATTGTCGAAATAGACAATTGCTCCAATTGATGCTTCGTAAATGGGATATTGAGCATAGCTCTTGAGGGCAGATTTGTTGTCCGGTTTGTTAATGTATAAGACCCCTCCGGTCTCCACCAATTGGTTGTTAATGTTGTCCTTGCCATCTTCGTCCTCGGCATCAATTTGCAGCTTAATGGAGTCAACCTGGGGCAAAACCACCAAAAAACTGTCATAGTCGAACCTGAAGTTCTTTCCGATGTATCTGAAGTTACCCGCATTGACGGCCCCGTCAAATTCAAAATCCCGATTGGATTGGAGCTTTACCTCAGAGTTTTCCGGCTCAATATAAACACCAAGAACGTCACTTATTGTGAAACGCTCAATACCCCTGACCTTCATCTCCTGGGTTTCAAGGAAAAAAGTTGCGTTGGGCAGCGCTGGAGAAACGGAGGCCATTAAAAGGTTGTCGTAATCACGTTTTCTCCACTTGGCGAGCACATAATGAACCGCTTTTCTTTTGATGCCCACCAAATCCGTTTCAGGATTGTAGTCGATGTACCCATGGTGTTTAAGGTCAATCATAGCACTACGAACCTGATTGGGCTTTTGATTTAGATTACCGGCCATATCGAATGAATGAAAGTGGAGACTTCCAATTTTCCTGGAGTAGCCTACCGCCATCAGCAGTGGATTAAAAGGGTAAAGGGCCGAAAGGCTATTGAATCTTACCTCATTAAAATACTCTTCAGACTCGAAGATAACCGGCACCTGGTTTCGGGCGTTTAACACCGATATATTTAAACTATCCGTAGTGATGTCCCAGTCAAGCAATCCTGCATTTATTTCCATCTTGAAAAAGGAAGTGGAAAATGGCGTATACTTATATCCCGAATGATCCCTTACCATGCGAAGCAATGATGATCTCAAGTGATAATTGAATTTCATGGCCGGGTGATAAATAGAGTCGGCGTAATGGTGGATGACGATAGTGGACCGATTCGATCGAAGCAGCGAATCTTGAAAAAAGTAGTTCAGCGCGTTGGCTACAAATTTGACTCGCCCGGAGTCAATAGCCACAATGGTGGACAGTCCCTGATTGGCGGAGGCGGTTGATAATTCGTCGCCTATAAGCGTAAATCCCCCGGTTAAGGAAAGTTTGGGATCGCCAACGTCGGCGTATTCTATGTCATTGAAGTACGATTGGAATTGCGGGTACCTCGCTTTTACATAGGATTCCCTCTTGACACTTGAGAACCGAAAAGAGCCTTTTATAGGCCCATTTAGCTTTCCGTAATAGTAAAGAGAGGCATTCTCTGCCGAAAAACGTGGACGGGATATATCAAAATAGTAGCTTTCCAGGTCAGCATAGACCGAGTCTGAATTCAAGCCCGCCGGAACCCAATCGGTTCTTCCGCCCTCGCCAAGAAACAAGTTGCGGGTGAACATAAAGCTTCCGCTGGTTCCTACGATCAAGGCCGAGTCATATGGAGTAACTATTATCAGCGTGGCATTCTGAATTCCCAGGATCGGCCCAACGATTTCTGGCAAGATAACTTCAGGTGGGGTGTAAATCACCTCATCTTCAATCAAGAACAATTCATCGGTGGATGCCTCGTTTTCTGAATCTTCCTCAAACGAATCTTCTTCTTCCCAGCTGCTACCCAAATCGCCTGAATCATCATTTCCCCAGCCTTCATTCCCCCAGCCTTCTCCACCATCCTCTGAGCCCCAGCCGCCACCCGAGTTAGCGCCCCAACCATCATCGGCATCAAGGTCCATTTGGGCAATTTCCGCTTCATCCACAAATTCGTCCTCTTCCTCCTGAAATTCCTCTTGGGCGATCTCAGGAATAGGTGGCTCGATGAACTCAAATTGAAACTCACCCTCCGCGATGTAAACACGATTATAGTTTGAAAAGTAAAGGGTTCGGTATTTTAGGAATTCGTTGAGCAACGTGAGGTAGCTCCGTATCCTAGTGGCGTTGTAAGCTTCCACGACTTTCTGACTTATTTCAATCAAATCCGCGAATTCCGTGGCAGGAACTTCCGGGTGATCACTGGCAATCACCAGGTTGTCGAAATAGGTTTTCAGCGCTGACCTGGAGTTTAGATTCTTTTTCCTCAAGAGCCGGTGCGAGGTGGCTAATATGATCTCTTTTTGACTCTGATCCAGCCCAGTCGCCCACAGGCCTTCGAAACCAAGCGCCGTTGAGGTTGATGTGCTGTCCTGCAAGATTGAAGATGAAAAGGAAAACATCGCATCAACGGCTTTCCCGAAGCCTTCCGCCGAATCTGGCAATTCCAGGCGTTGCCCTCTTAATTCCACGGAGAGAGTCAAGACAACCAATAAGAAGATGAAATGCTTCATAATGGGATAAACCAGCCCGTACGCTTAATTTACAAGTTACTAATTTTGGAGTGGTATTGATAAATGCAGGCTGCACGAGCATCCTGAACCATCTTTTGCAATGATGTGAATGCTAATAAGTCGGCCGCTGCATCGATTTGGTTGACGTCGTACGGGTAAAATGCCGAGATCGTCAAAGCTCCCCTGGCATCAAATAATTCAGCATAGATGTTCAACTGGTTCATGATTTCTTTCCCGACAAGGTTGGCCAAGGGAAGGTAAGAGTTTTTAGTTTTAACGTTGTAAATTGAAGCTCTGGTACAATATTGCTTCGGGTTTGTGCGATGCCGTTATTTCAATGAGCCCCATCGTCATCATTTACAACCGGCAAACGTGTCCGATTCCGTAAAATAAACGGAGAAGTGGGAATCGCGCCGTTCTTCCACGAAGTAGACCGTAAAGTCGGCCAGGCTTCTTTTTTCAGTAAAGAACCAGATGCCAGACCGGTCAGCAAAAAGCTGGTTCTCCTCTTCGAAGATTAAAATATCGGCGAAGGCTTCGGTCGTTTCCTCATAGATATAGAAATCTACCCGTTCCGGTTCCGGGGCGACATAGATCACACCATACACGCGACAAGGATCCATTAAGGTCGGCCCCATAAGGAACGAGCAGAGACCTATAAACGGGATGACCAGCCAGTTGCGGTACAATTTAGTACGAATTGATTATGTCCATAAAATCCCTGGCCTTCAGGGATGCTCCTCCAATCAGTCCACCATCGACATCCCGACATGAGAATATATCAGAGGCATTACCCGGATTGCAACTTCCTCCATACAATAGTGTGGTTGATTCAGCAATTTCGGTGCCGTATTTCTCAACCAGGTGTCCACGGATCCTTTGATGCATTTCTTGGGCCTGGTTGGGACTAGCGGTCACACCGGTGCCTATTGCCCAAATCGGTTCATAGGCAATTACCAATTGTGAGAATTGTTGTTGACTAAGATGAAATACTCCCTCGGTGATTTGATTGCACACAAAATCGAAATGCTGCCCTTGCTCTCGAATTCTCAGTTGCTCGCCACAACAAAAAATGGGAGTCAGCCCGGCCTCCAGGATGAGGTCAACTTTTTGGGCCAATTGTTCCGAGCCTTCAGCAAAGTATTGTCTTCTTTCGCTGTGGCCAATTATTACATATGATGCTCCAACAGACTTAATCATGGACAGGCCAACCTCTCCGGTGTAAGCACCGGAGGCTTTTTCATAGCAGTTCTGGGCGGATGAAAAAATATTCGGATGACCAGTTACCAGATCGGACACAGCTTTGAGATGCACAAATGGAGGCGCTAGAATAATTGAAACCTCGTCTTTGAGTTCCAAGCCCACCAGGTCCACTATTTCCTTCACCAGGGCAATAGCATCTTGATGATCCTTGTTCATTTTCCAATTTCCGGCTACAATTTTCTTTCTCATATTTTTAGGATTGGTAAAGTTTGATAGAATTCGTCAGCCAACAATTTTTTCGCGAAGATACCGGGCCGTCTGGTTGGTATCTTCCTTGATCAAATCCTCGGGGATACCGGTGAAGTTGACGCGCCCACCATTGTCGCCCCCCTCCGGACCCAGGTCAATGATCCAGTCAGCTGACTTTATTATCTCCATGTTATGTTCTATTATCACCACGCTATTACCCATTTCGATCAGAGCATCCAGCGCAATCAGAAGTTTCTTAATGTCATGGAAATGCAAACCGGTGGTAGGTTCATCAAAAATAAACAACACCTTATCTTTAGGCGAAATGGGATTGGATGAGGTTCCTTTCCCTAAGAATGAAGCAAGTTTAACCCTTTGGGCCTCTCCTCCGCTCAGGGTGTTGGAGGCCTGCCCTAATCCAATGTACCCTAGCCCTACGTCGAAAAGTGGGGTAAGTCGATTAATCACGGTAGATGAGCCGGTAAAAAAGTCCAGGCTTTGCTCCACGGTCAATTCCAGAACCTCTGCTATGGATTTACTATTATGCTTGACATCCAGGATCTCGTCTTTGAATCTCTTGCCTTGGCAGCTTTCGCACTTCAATTGGATATCTGCCATAAACTGCATTTCAATTCGGATAATACCCTCGCCTTGACACATCTCGCATCGGCCGCTATCCACGTTAAAGGAGAAATGTGCCGGCTTATATCCTCGCTGGATTGAAAGAGGTTCCTCGGCAAAGAGCTGACGAATTCCGTCATAGGCTTTTACATAGGTCACCGGGTTAGACCGGGATGATTTCCCGATCGGATTTTGGTCTACAAATTCAATCCGGGTAATTTTTTCGTAGTCTCCCTCTAGCCGGTCAAACTTTCCAGTTGACTCTCCCATTTGGCCCAAGTTTTTCCCTATCGCCGGATGTAGGACCTTTTGGATCAGTGTCGATTTACCCGATCCACTGACGCCAGTTATAACACAAAGGATATCCAAAGGAACCTCAACATCGATGTTATTTAGATTGTTTTCCCTTGCTCCAATTATCTTTATTGAATCCTTCCATTTTCGCCGCTGTACCGGAAGTTCGATTCTGTCAAGACCCAGCATATAGCGGGCGGTATAGGACTCGCTAGACGAATCAAGCTGTTGCAAAGTACCCTGAAATACAATATTTCCACCATGTACACCAGCTCCAGGACCGAGATCCACTATCTGGTCAGCAGCTTTCATGATCTCCTCTTCGTGCTCGACCACGATCACGGTGTTGCCGAGGTTCCGTAGAGTAGTCAGAACCGATATCAGGCGATGAGTGTCCCTGGGGTGAAGACCTATGCTTGGTTCATCCAGGATATACATCGAACCCACCAGGGCACTTCCCAGGGATGTGGCCAATTTGATCCTTTGATACTCTCCTCCAGATAGTGTGCTTGTAAGGCGATTGAGGGTTAGATAGCCCAGGCCGACCCGTTTCATGTAATCCAGACGGCTGGTCAGTTCCTTAACGATTCTGCTCGCAATTTGCTCTTCGAACCGACTAAGTTTTATCCTCTTAAAAACCTTGCACACTTCATCAATCGGCATGAGTACAAGGTCGGTTATCGAATGGTTCTTGACCTTTACATAGGAAGCATCTTTTCGCAACCGCGTCCCACGACAGTCAGGACATACGGTACGGCCACGATATCTGCTCAATAGAACCCGGTACTGTATTTTGTGGGATTTGGATTCAACGAATTTAAAGAACGCGCTGATACCTTTAAAATGGTTATTTCCCTTCCAGAGTAGGTCTTTTTGCTCTTGGGTAAGTTCATGGAAGGTTCGGTGAATTGGAAAATCGATTTCCATCGCCCGTGACACCAGCCGATCCAGCCACCTTTTCATCGCTTGGCTCCGCCATGGCGCAATAGCCCCTTCATAAACCGATAGATTCTTGTCGGGAATTACCAGGTCTTCGTCAATGCCTAGGATCTTGCCGAATCCCTCGCACCTCCGACAGGCCCCATATGGATTGTTGAAGGTAAAAAGATTAACGCTCGGCTCCTCAAAGTGAATCCCATCCTGTTCAAATCGGTCGGAGTAGGATACAGGATCTTTCCCCTCAATTTGGATCTTGCAAATTCCCTCACCCTCAAAAAAAGCTGTTTGCACTGAGTCGCTAAGCCTGAACAGTAGGTCCTCCTGGCGGCCGTCCCGGGCATTTTCATCAAATTGAACTGAAGTGCGATCAATTAGGATGTCGATCTCAACATCCGAAAATTGTTCAGGGCGATCTTCAAGGAAGTCCTCTATGAAATGGATATCCTCACCTACTTTAACCCGGGTGTATCCCTTGCTAAGAAGAATGTCCAATTCTTTGGTTAAATCACGGCCAGCTTTGACTTTCAGCGGGCATAATATCATCAAGCGGCTCGATTCCGGATTCTCAAAAATTCTGTCCACCACGTCGGATACTGTTTGCTTAGAAACCTCTTCACCGCTTATCGGCGAATGGGTAACGCCAATTCGAGCAAATAACAGCTTCAGATAATCGTAGATCTCGGTGGTAGTCCCCACTGTGGACCTTGGGTTACGTGTATTCACTTTTTGTTCTATCGCAATCGCCGGGGATACTCCCTTAATGTATTCCACCTCTGGTTTTTCCATTCGTCCCAGAAATTGGCGTGCGTAGGAACTCAAGCTCTCAACGTACATCCGCTGGCCTTCGGCAAAGAGAGTATCGAAGGCTAATGACGATTTTCCAGATCCCGATAGGCCTGTGATTACGATTAGTTTATTTCTGGGCAGGGCAACCGAAAGATTGCGGAGATTATTGACTCTGGCACCTTTGATAATGATATAATGATGAGGATCCAACTGGTCCACATCGTATTTAGAGGTCTGAGGGTCGTCAATAATCATGACCGGGCAAAGATAACATGGTTTGCCCAAAAGACTTGGCTGGTGGTTACCTAATGGAGGCTGCGAGAATAAAGGGATAAACCGAATAAAACGAAGGACAATTAGGAATATTGTGTAGAATTAGAAATTGTACAATTTTTAAGATAATTAGTAAAAATCCCCCATTTTATTTTTGCAACTTCATAACCGTTTACATACATTTGGCTCTCTCTTAAAAAAAGAGCTCACATCTTTTAACCCAAGACACGCAATATGGAATAGACCTCTACGTTAACTAAAACTGAGGGCTGGTGATGAATAGAATTGAGATTAGTGATAGCCAGTTGATATCACTATACAAAAGCGGTAACGAAGAGGCTTTTGAGGAATTGGTTAACAGGCACAAGGCTAGGATTTTTACAACGATCGTACTGATCGTGAAACGGTCTGAAGTCGCCGAAGATTTGATGCAAGAAACTCTAATAAAAGTTGTAAATACCATCAAATCAGGCCAATATAATGAGGAGGGCAAGTTTTTGCCTTGGGTAAGTCGTATTGCTCATAACCTTGCAATCGACCACTTTCGGCGTGCCAAGCGTTACCCTACTATTGTAATGCAGGATGGAGGCCAGGTGTTTGATGCCCTGGAGTTTTCAGAAGGAGGTTATGAGTCTCGGCAGATCAGATTGGATACCAAGACCAAATTAAGGACTTTGATCCAGGAATTGCCGGAGCCTCAAAAGGAAGTTCTGATCATGAGACACTATATGGACATGAGCTTTCAGGAGATCGCAGACACGACCAATGTCAGTATAAACACTGCACTGGGTCGAATGCGTTATGCCCTGATCAATCTTCGCAAAAAAATGCGTAAATACAATATCGCCTATGACCAAAACCTTTACCCAAGATGATTTAGTCCGGTTCATTTACAAGGACATAACAGACGAAGAAAGCAATCAACTTCAAAATGCCCTTGTTTGCGACGCGGAACTGCTGGAGCGTTACAAGCAACTTTTAGACATCAAAAACGATCTGGACCAGGGGACAGTAGATCCTCCCAAAAGGATAGTCGACAATGCACTTAACTATTCCAGATCCCTTAATTTGCATACCATCAAGTAGTATCTTGCATGGATGCAAAGGAAAGAGCGTTTTAAAGCGTTTGTTGATTACTTTTCGCACCACAAACCGGAAGCTCAGACCGAGCTGAATTACGAGAATCCGTATCAGCTTCTGATTGCTGTCATTCTCAGCGCTCAGTGCACCGATAAACGGATTAATCAGGTTACGCCCGCCCTGTTTCGAGATTTTCCCAAAGCTGAATATCTTAAGGCGGCTACGTTCGACACGTTGCAGCCCTATATCAAAAGTGTATCTTATCCCAACAGCAAAACCAAACATCTCCTGGGGATGGCCCGGGTCCTGATGGATGAGTTTGGGGGTAAGGTACCCGATAGCGTCGAGAATCTGCAAAAGCTTCCAGGGGTAGGTCGAAAGACCGCCAACGTAATCGCTTCGGTTATTTACGATCAACCCGCGATGGCCGTTGATACCCACGTTTTTCGAGTTTCCAAACGACTTGGACTGGTGAATCAGAACGCCAAATCTCCACTTGAGGTTGAAAAGCGATTGATCAAGTACATCCCAGAAGAACATATATCCAAAGCCCATCATTGGCTAATTCTGCATGGCAGATACGTGTGCCTGGCTCGCAAGCCGAAATGTGAGCAATGCCCCATACACTTCTTCTGCCGATATTTCGAGAAGAATGGGCTGATTATTCCTGGAATCTAAAATCTGGGCCATGTGCGGTATCAATGTCATTGTTGACAAAGGGAACAAGCTGGATTCGGGATCGATCACTAGAATGAATAGTGCCACCAGGCACCGGGGCCCTGACCACCAAGGCTTTCAAAAATTCGAAATGGGCACCGGTACCTTGTTCCTTGGATCCACCCGCCTAAGGGTATTGGGACTGCAGGATAAGGCCAACCAACCTTTGGTAAGAGCTGATTCTGATGGCGTGTTGGTATACAATGGCGAGATCTACAACCACATGGATCTCAAGAACGAACTTCTCAGCGCCGGTTATCATTTTGAAACGCAATCTGATACCGAGGTATTGTTTTATGCTCTACATAAGTGGGGGGTAGATGTGCTTAGCCGTTTAAATGGGATGTTCGCGCTAGGCTACTACAATAAGTGTCTCGGTGAGCTGGTTATGGCACGTGATCCCGCTGGCATGAAACCGCTCTACTATTACGAAGACAAAAGTTCTTTCGTGTCGTCTTCAGAGATTAAGGGATTACTAAGCTCGGGACTGGTACCAAAAAAACTCAATGAGTTGGCTGTCTACCGTTATTTACAATGGGGATATGTTCCAAAGCCCCTGACTTTTTACCAGGACGTTTATGAACTCCAGCCAAACCAGCGAATTCACTTTACTCAAGAAAAGTCCCGATTAGTGCGGGGTGATGCTGCCCCTGACTTGTCGAACTCACGTTAAGTTAACCAACATCCGTATCCTGGGGTTTCAAAACCGGGAAGCGGTTCGTGAGATCTTGAATTTGAGTGAAGCGGTCTTTGTCTCATTCCAGGACATTCCGGTTTTGCAAACATCCAGCCCCAACAAATTCTTTGACGGCTTGGCGGCCGGAAAAATGGTAATCGTGAATTTCGATGGATGGATTCGGCAATTGGTTGAAGACCATAACTGCGGCTTCTATTGGCAAGGAACCGATGCTCACGGACTCGCCAAACGAATCAAGGAGTACACCGGTAGTTCCGATTTGCTCCGCCAGGCTCAAAAGAATGCCCGGGTCCTGGGCGAGACCCAATTCTCTAGGGAGATCGCCATCCGAAAATTTTTAGAGGCAATTGAGCCGTCAGGGTCCAGGAGCCCTGGGGTTCTAAGGTTTATAGCCGGATAACCCAAAGACTTCCGAAGCGTCATGGTTGGCCATTAACTCAGGCAACGAAGAACCGTTTTCTCGCATGTAACTGCGGACAATCTCCCATCCCACCCAGGCGCCGATACGGCCTGGGCATTTGTCTCCGATTTCGGGTACGGAAGGGCGCTCCCCGATGAACTTATTCTTAACGAAGTGGCTGGTTTCGTAAAGAAGCTGCTGCTGTACGAAATTCGCCCATATGATATCCTTATTTTCAGTTATATCGCTGATTTGCTGAGACGTATACTGAACTATCAAGCTGTCATGGGTGCAAGGCAAAATTCTTTCCACCATGTAGTAAGATTTTCCAAAGAAAATCATGTCGGCCAGCAAAGTCTTGTCCTGGAAATCGGTTTGATTGTAGATCTTAGAAAGGTGCAAAATGCAGGATGGTACTATGAATTCTTTTGAGAAACGCGCCTGAATGTAATCCGGATAATCCAAGGGTCTATATTTGGCCGTGGGTCCCAGGAAGTAATCCAGGCCGATAATGATCACACTATCGGACACAAAGAGATCCTGGCCGAAGCCGGTAATCACGGTTTGAATTTTTGGCAGCTGAGCCTCGGGATAGTAAAACCGAAGATATGCAAATGCTTGCTGAAATTCTTCTTCAATACCGGAGAAATCACCAAAAATGCGTCTTGTTTCGAGGCGCAAGGTATCGACGTAAGGATCTTTGGACAGCCTAAGGATATTGTTCACTAGGACGGAATCGTGAGCGTACTGGGCCCGGCCCAGGAATTCCCAGACCAACGAAGGCTTGGATTGCAAGAATTTGGCTACTGCAGGTTTTGAGTCCAAATCGAACATGATCTCTTCAAGCCGCTCAACTTGTAATTCTATCTTCGCAGGATCAATATCGGGATGCTCTCGGCAGGAATCGGATGAGCAATGGAAAAGAACAATTGAGATTACCAGAAGCCCCAAAAGGGATCTGTTCATGGGGTCGGTCTAATTTAGCTCGATTTCTTCTCCTGAATTGGCAACAAACTTGAAATCAGTGATCCCAAGCGAAGAATCCTTCTGCAAGCCTACCCAGGAATGATATTTCCAAAACCACGACAACCGCCGTGACACGAATCCCTGGGTGAAATAGGCGTGCAGATAAGGATGCAATCTAATCTTTACCTTTCTTTCATTCTGCTTGGTGAGAAGGAATTCGAGGTTTTTTTCGACTAGATCCGAGGCTAGGATCGAGGCGGTGATCTTACCGGTGCCTTGGCACGACGGGCAGCTTTCCTTAGTAGCAATGTTGAGTTCAGGTCTCACCCGCTGCCTGGTGATTTGCATCAATCCAAATTTTGACAAGGGCAGGATAGTGAATTTTGACCGGTCGGCTTTCATCTCCTCCTTCATGGTGGAAAACAAAAGCCTCTTATTCTCCGCCTTTCTCATGTCGATGAAATCGATCACAATGATACCGCCCATATCCCGCAATCTTAGTTGACGGGCGATCTCCTTACCCGCTTCCCGATTTACGTTCAAGGCCGTATTCTCTTGATCCTCTTCTTTGGTGGATTTGTTTCCGCTATTCACGTCCACCACGTGCAGTGCTTCAGTATGTTCAATGATAATGTACCCTCCACCCGGCAAACTCACGGATTGGCCAAAAAGGCTCTTAAGCTGTCGCTCGATCCCGTAATTCTCAAAAACTTGAGTCCTGCCGTTGTATAACTTGACAATTTTCTGTTTATCGGGTGCGATGTTTTTGATGTAAGCTTTGAGTTCACCATACAGCTTCTTATCATCGACGGTGATCTTGTCAAACGTTTCATTCAGGACATCTCGAAGCAGGGAAGAAGTTCTGCCGATTTCGCCGATGATCTTGTGCCGGGATTTGGCTGTTTTCAGAGCCTTGGTGCCCTCTTCCCAAGTATCGACTAGATTTCGCAAATCCTTATCTAATTCTGCAACATCTTGGCCCTCGGATGCAGTTCTCACAATCACGCCAAAATTAGGTGGCTTGATGGACGATAGCAGTCGCAACAGACGCTTGCGCTCTTCTCTGGTGCTGATACGTTTGGATATACTTACCGAGTTGGAGAACGGTACCAGAACCAGGTACCGTCCAGCCAGTGATAACTCACAAGAAAGCCGTGGCCCCTTGCTTGATATCGGTTCTTTAGCCACTTGAACCAGGATTTGCTGGTTCCGGCTAAGAACGTCATTGATCTTACCCAGTTTATTGATGTCCTTTTCGAGCTTAAACTGGGACAGCTTGTAGGTCCGTTTTGACTGGAGGGCAAGTCTCGTGAATTTGCTTAGGGACCTTACTTGTGGTCCCAGATCCAGGTAATGAAGGAAGGCGTCCTTTTCATAGCCAATATCTATAAAAGCGGCATTAAGACCGGGAACCACCTTCTTTACTACTCCTAGGAAAACATCACCAACGTTAAACTTGCGACCATTTTCGTCATAGTGGAATTCAACAAGACTTCGATCCTTCAAGAGAGCTACACGACATCCTTCTTGAGTTGCATTTACTACTAATTCACTACTCAAAATAATCTGTTGAAAAAGTTAGACGTATAGAGCTTGAGGTCTGGATTAAGACCGGCACCGATTACTTCTTTTTGTGCCGATTCTTCCTCAAACGTTTTTTGCGTTTGTGAGTAGAAATCTTGTGTCTTTTTCTCTTTTTTCCACACGGCATAATTCCAATAACTTATTTTCCCCTTCGGAGAAGGTTTAACAATCTTTAGTTTATGTCATCCAGATAACTCTCGACCGTTGCCAAGATCGAAGAATCACTGGTCAATTCTTTGACTTTTTCAAACTGCCTTAGGGCCATTGCCTTCTGTCCAGCTTCCTTGTAGCTTATTCCAAGAAAGACCTGGGCCTGAATATCCCCGGGATCCAGTTGGATGACCTTTTCAAATCTTTCAATGGCCCTGTCATACTGACCTGACTGCAAGGACAGAACCCCGAGATTTGAAATAGCCTCTTGATTCTCAGGGTCTTCCTCTACCACCTCTCGCAGCATCCGGATCCCTTTCATGGGATTTGAGGTCGTGACATAAGTCATGGCGATCTTAGATTTTAAATCCAGCTCTCCCGGGGAGGATTCCAGTACCTTTTGGTAGTAGAATCGGGTCCGTTCACCGAATCTCGCAGCCCGTCCTTTATCAACAGCAAATGACAGTGCCTCGTAATAAACATCTCCGGCCTTAATCCAAAAGGCCTCATTGGGATTAAATTGGACAGCCAATTCGGCATAATGAACGGCGCTATCCAAAATCCTTAATTCCAAAAAGGCTTGGGCCAAAGAGTCTGCAAAGATAGCACTTTTTTCTTTACTTTCTGAGTCTGCCATGCTCTGTTCAAGAGCCTTTATGAACGCAGCCTGATCGTCTGGCACGGTGGGGTCATGGGCCTGATCTAAGGCTGGGCTGGTTTTGGGCGGAGGTTGTTCTCCCACCGGGTTGGCTTCGTTATCGACCACCACCTTTGGTAATCGGAACAAAGTGACCACCAGCGCAATCCCAATTGCCGTAATTATGAGCTGGGACCTTTTCATAAATAAAAAGACTTAGCCGCGAATCCCGGCTAAGCCTTTCCAACATTTCATGGATATCTTATTTAATACGATGGCTTGTTTTGATTTTCTCAATAAAAACCTTGGATGGTTTGAAACTTGGAATGTAGTGCTCGTCAATTATAATAGCCGTATTCTTAGAAATGTTCCTCGCCACCTTACGTGCGCGTTTCTTATTTACGAAACTACCAAAGCCCCGAACGTAAATGTTTTCGCCGTCGGTCATGGTGTTTTTGATTACGCTGAAAAACGCCTCCACGGTAGCCGATACATCCGCCTTATCAATTCCGGTCTTGTCAGTGATCTCGTTTATTACTTCTGCCTTGGTCACTCTATTACTATTTAAAAAATTATTTGGAACCTTATTGCCAATTCAATTTGGCAGTCACAAATTTAGACGCTCAAAAAGAAAATCAAAAAGAAAACAAATAAAATAGATTTTTTAACATCCTGTTATTGAAACGTTTATTCGCTCGAGCCGGTGCATAGCATAATGTCCAAGATCCTGGATTGGTATCAGTCGCACAAGAGAAATTTGCCTTGGCGGGAAACCAACAATCCCTATTACATCTGGTTGTCAGAAATCATATTGCAACAAACGCGGGTGCCCCAAGGTCTCCCTTATTATAGGCGGTTTGTGCAAGCCTTTCCGGATCTGGCGTCTTTAGCAGCGGCATCAGAAACGGAGGTCCTTCGGGAATGGCAGGGATTGGGATACTATTCCCGGGCCCGAAATGTGCTCAATTGCGCCCAGGAGATCCGGGAGCGGTATAATGGTAGCTTTCCTCAGACTTACGAGAAGCTGCTGGGGCTTCCAGGAATAGGTTCCTATACCGCCGCCGCCGTAGCCAGTATCGCTTTCAAAGAACCAGTGGCCGCCGTGGATGGAAACGTAATTCGAGTTTTGAGCCGGCTTTTTGGCATTCGACAGCCGGCGGTCTCAGCTGCCGGTAAAAAGGCTTTTCAAGCCCAGGCCCAACGGTTCCTGGCCAAGGATCGCCCGGACCAGTCTAACCAGGCCATCATGGAATTTGGAGCGTTGCAGTGTACCCCCCGGCCCGATTGTAGCACATGTCCTTTGACCAAACACTGTTATGCCTATCGATTCAATCAACAACTAAGCTTACCCTTCAGGCCCCAAAAAAAGAAAGCAACCGATCGGTTTTTTAATTATCTGGTTTTTATGTTCGAAGGCAAAATCCTGATGCGCAAAAGGGAACATCAAGACATATGGCGAGGGCTGTATGATTTTTACCTCGTAGAAAGTGCAGAGCCGCTAAATCCGGATGCGCTGCTCACCCATGAGGCAGTGAGCTCCATCCTTTCTCATTCAGAAATGGTCATTGATGAACCTTCCAAGTACACCCACAAATTGTCCCATCAGCGGATTTTTGCCACTTTTTATCGGGTGGATATCCTAAGCCAGCGATTGTTCAAAAATGTAGCGGAAGGCCAGGGACTGGGTATATTCTCTCATCAGGAGATTGACCATCTTCCGAGCCCAATTTTGGTAGCCAATTTTTTGAAGGAACAGATATTTTGATTAGCTTTAAATAGGATAACGCAGCTAAAAGAACACAATTATGGCCGGAGTAAATAAGGTAATCCTAATTGGCAATCTGGGCAAAGATCCAGAGGTGCGACACCTGGAATCTGGCCGTGCCGTAGCCAATTTTCCCATTGCCACCAGCGAAAGCTACAAAAACCGAGAGGGTGATAAGGTTACTCATACGGAATGGCATAACATCGTGCTTTGGACCCCGTTGGCGGAAATAGCGGAAAAGTACCTGAACAAGGGCAAACAAGTTTATATTGAAGGCCGACTAACTACAAGATCCTATGAGGACAAAGATGGAAACAAGAAGTACATAACCGAGGTGGTCGGCCAAAACCTCACAATGCTGGGTTCTCGACCGGATTCGGATGGACCCGCAGCACCTGCTGAAGAAACCAAGGCTCCCGTTTCAACCCCTCAAGCTGGCAGTCTTGAAGAGCAAACGGACGACCTTCCTTTCTGAAATTAACCAAAAACCATTTATTTGGAAGCCGCTATTGAGGACCCTTTCCCGTCGGTTTTGATTCTAGCTCAACTGAGTTCTTTGGTTGTTCTTTACCTGGCATATGGAATTCTCTTTGTGTTTTTGCTTTTTTTGTCCGCACTGATCAGCGGTTCGGAAGTGGCTTTTTTTTCCTTTAGCCCGGTAGAGGTAGTAAAATTCCAAAACAGTAAGGATTTTACCTTACAGAGAATTGCAAAGCTTCTTTCCAGGCCGAAGAAGCTGCTGGCCACAATTCTGATTCTTAATAACCTGGTTAACATTTCCATAGTGACATTGGCCACACTGCTTTCTTGGAAGATCGCAGGTTTTCATACCACTGAGGGTATTGTGGTGGTGACTCTGACCTTCGCTGTCACTTTTGCCATAGTATTTCTGGGGGAGGTTGTACCTAAAGTCTATGCCAACCAGAATAATCTCCGTTTCGCCAAGTACACTGCCCGATTGTTGATCCTCGCAGAATTCACTTTATATCCACTATCCTGGTTTCTCATGGCCATTAGCAATTTGGTGGAGCGCCGGGTGGAACGAAAGGGTTACAGGCTTTCAATAGAAGAACTGGGACAAGCCTTGGAAATCACCACTGGGCAAGAAACGACTGAGGAGGAGAAGGGCATCTTGAAAAGTATTGTCACCTTTGGAACCCTAACCGTAAAGCAGATCATGAGGTCGCGAGTTGATTTGACTGCTTTCGACATTGAAACCGATTTCCATGAATTGATGGACCGGATCAACAAGACCGGGTATTCCAGAATTCCAGTTTTCAAAGAGAACATTGACAAAATTGAAGGTATACTTTACGTAAAAGATTTATTGCCCTATTTGGAGCAGGATGAAGACTTTGATTGGCAGCGACTTTTACGCCCAAGCTTTTTTGTGCCGGAAAGTAAAAAGATCGATGCTTTATTTAAGGATTTCCAGGAAAAACGGGTGCATATGGCAATTGTAGTGGATGAGTACGGAGGTACCTCTGGGCTGATAACAATGGAAGACGTGATCGAGGAAATAGTCGGCGAGATCAAAGATGAATTTGACGAGGATGAAATTGCCTATAACAAACTGGATGAAACCACCTTTATATTTGATGGCAAAACCTCCTTGAACGATTTCGCCAAAATTGCAAATGTCGCGACCAACACGTTTGATGAAATAAAAGGAGAGAGCGAATCCTTAGGCGGTTTACTTCTGGAATTGCATTCACGGATGCCTCGAGTCGGGGAGATAATTGAGTTCAACCGATTTGTGTTTACGACAGTATCAGTAGATAACAAGCGAATACGACGGATCCGGGTTTTTCTGAAAGAACCGGTTGTCAAAGACAATGTCCGGGCCAATGAAGACTGATTTCGCAAGCCTCCCAGCATTGTCGATCGTCTTGCTTTTCTTAATAATTCTCTCGCCAATCATCGTAGGAATAACCAGTTGCCAACGACAATATTTGCCGAAGCCAAAAGGATACAATCGTATTGATCTCCCCGCACACGAATACAAAATCCTTCCTGATACGTTACCCTACAGCTTCCAATATTCGGTTCACTCTGATATTTATCCGGACTCCTCATGGATGGCGGAGAAGTACTGGTTTACACTTTTTTACCCTGAATTTGAGTCCTTTGTGCAAGTAACCTACAAACCCGTTTTGGGCAAGCAACAACTTTTACAGGAATACCTTAATGACGCCTACAACCTGGCCGCCAAACATCAGGTAAAGGCCTATTCCATTGAGGAAAGCCTGGCTATAACTCCTACTGGAAAGACAGCCATAATGTTGGAATTGAGCGGTGAGGTGCCCAGCCAATTTCAGTTTTTTATCACTGACTCGGTGAATCATTTTCTAAGGGCTGCCCTCTATTTCAACACGGCCACTAAAAACGATTCACTCGGGCCGGTGATTGAATACATGAAGGTCGATATGGTCCAGATGATCAACTCCTTAGAATGGAAGCCCCACCTTGCTTCCTCGTTAAAACCCACTCACACGCCCTCCCCTTGACTGCTCTTCTTGATACCTCAATAGAGTTTCTTAAGGGAGTGGGGCCCACAAAAGCGTCACTGTTACAAAAGGAACTACAAATAGTCAGCTTTGGAGATTTGTTACAACTGTATCCGTTTCGATATGAGGACCGAACTAAGTTCTATACCATTGAGGATATACACGTGATGCTTGCAGAAGGCAAGGATCTTCCCTACCTACAGCTAAAGGGTCAAATCAGAAACCTGAGTTACGCCGGCGGGGGCCGCAAAAGGAGATTGATCGCCGCCTTCACCGATGGAACCGGGCAAATTGAATTAATCTGGTTCAAGGGTGTCCAGTGGTTTGCCGGCCGGATCAAGCCGGCCGTAGACTACATTATTTACGGCAAGCCTACCATTTATGGCCGGAAAATGAACATTGCCCATCCCGAAATTGAAGTTGCCGAGGCGGCTCAAAAAAACGGGTACCTTCAACCGGTTTACTCTTCAACCGAAAAACTTAAAGCCAAATACCTGGACTCCAAGGCTATTTCCAAATTGATCCGAGCCCTGCTGGATATGGTCGATGGGAAAATCATAGAAACGTTGTCGGATCCCATAATCGAACGTTACAAACTCATACCCAAACCGCTGGCAGTTGGAAATATTCATTTTCCGGACGATACCCGTCTACTTCAAAAAGCCCTCTATCGGCTAAAGTTCGAGGAACTCTTTTACATCCAGCTAACCTTGCTGAAGGAAAAACAGATCCGAATTGATCGTTATCCGGGGCAGGTATATAAAGATGTATCATTACTGAATGATTTCTACAATCATCATTTGCCTTTTGAACTGACCAGCGCCCAAAAAAAAGTTATCAAAGAATGTTATCAGGACCTAAAGTCTGGGAAGCAAATGAACCGGCTACTCCAGGGAGATGTAGGCAGCGGCAAGACCATGGTGGCTTTTATTTGTATGTTAGTGGTACTGGCCAGTCAGGCACAGGCTGCTCTAATGGCTCCAACTGAAATCCTGGCCGACCAACATTTCCGTGGCCTGAAGTCATTCGCAGATAAACTAAAGATCCGGATCGCCAAACTTACAGGATCGACTAAATCCTCTGAACGGCGGATCATTCATCGGATGCTGAGGGATGGAGATTTGCCGATCCTGGTAGGAACACATGCCCTGCTGGAAGAAGTAGTAACTTTCCGCAATCTCGGTTTAGCCGTAATCGATGAGCAGCACCGATTTGGGGTCGCCCAGCGAGCCAAATTATGGAAGAAAAAGAGCGAATTCTATCCCCATGTGCTAGTAATGACGGCAACTCCTATTCCCAGAACCCTGGCCATGACCTTGTACGGAGATCTGGATGTATCGATAATCGATGAGTTGCCCCCGGGGCGCAAATCTATCAAGACGATTCATAGATATGATTCAAATCGCTTAAAAGTTTTCGGCTTTATCAGGCATCAAATCGAGCTTGGAGGGCAGATTTACATTGTATATCCACTCATTGAAGAGTCCGAGAAAATGGATTTTAAAGATCTTATGGATGGATATGAAAGCGTTTGCCGGAGTTTCCCTGGGACTGCGATAAGCATAGTTCATGGAAGGATGAAGCCCAAGGACAAAGATTTTGAGATGCAGAGATTTGTCTCTGGGGCGTCGAAGATAATGGTGGCCACAACCGTGATCGAAGTGGGCGTTGATGTACCCAATGCCTCGGTAATGGTCGTTGAAAACGCGGAGAGATTTGGTCTTGCGCAGTTGCACCAGTTGAGGGGCAGAGTTGGACGAGGTGCAGAGCAGTCTTTTTGTGTTTTGATGACCAAACATGAGTTGAGCAAAGACAGCCGCACTCGCATTGAAACCCTGCTGAGGTCTAACGATGGGTTCGAAATCGCAGATGTGGATCTAAAACTGAGGGGCCCCGGGGAATTGGCTGGAACCCAACAAAGCGGGGTGCTTGATTTGCACATAGCTGACCTTAGCCAGGATGTTAAGGTCCTGCAAGTGGCGCGTGAAGCGGCGGTTGATCTGCTCAAAGAAGACCCAGGTCTAAACAAGTCTTATAATTATCCAGTCAAACACCAACTTGAGGAGCTGAAACAGAGCCGCGGAAATTGGAGCCGTATAAGCTGATCGTCTTATAATAAATCGTAAATTGACCTAACCAATTTGCCTAAAAATGAAATTATCAGTTCTTCTGTTACCAATCTGTTGTCTGGTTGCCGGCTGCGGACCGTCCAATGGGTCAAAAGATCTTCAACAATCCAGTGCCGAAGTTCCAGTCGCCAGCAATTCTGCGGATTCAGGTTTTGACCTGAAGAATTCTGACCCTAAAGCTGTGGCCATTGCTGATCAAGTAATGGAGGCAATGGGAGGAAGGGAAAAGTGGGATAAAACGCGGATCATTACCTGGAATTTCTTGGGAATTCGAACTCTGGTATGGGATAAGTGGTCTGGAAATGTACGCATCGAAGTTCCGGACAAAGAATTGACTATTCTCATGAATGTGCACACCTCCGTGGGCGCAGTCCAGAAGCAAGGTTTAGAGCTTTCCCAACCTGATTCAATAGCCAAGTACGTAAACCGTGGCAAAGCCATTTGGATCAACGATTCGTATTGGCTGGTGATGCCTTTCAAGCTTAAGGACGGCGGTGTTACTTTAAAGTATTTGGGAGAAGAGCTTTCTGACTCCGGACAAATGTCTGATGTTCTGCAGCTGACCTTCAAGAATGTGGGGAACACTCCTGATAATCGCTATAAGATCTGCGTGGACCAGGAATCAAAACTGGTGTGCCAGTGGGAATTCTTTCGACACTATGAAAATGATTCCTCAGAATTCGTCAATCCATGGCTGGATTATAATGAGTACGGGGATATTTTGCTATCTGGAAATCGGGGAAAGAGGCACTTGACCGATATTATGGTGTACGACTCGTTGCCCTCTTCAGTTTTTACCTCATTTGACGCCGTTCAACTTCAAGAAATTTAATCGAACCCCTTGTCAGGTTTTAGTGAACGATCCTAGCCATCCCAACAATGTGGTATGGATATTGGTAATGAATTATATGCTAGTCCGCAATCGTACCACTAAACTGAGCTAAAGACAAGATTATCAAACAGATTGGTTGAATACCTTCGATTGAGCTTATAACAGAACTCATCCAAATAGTACTGAAGGTACTTTTCTTTGATAACATGATAAATGCCCAGCAGGGTCCGCTTTGCATTTGCAATGGCTATGTGTACCCATTTGAGTTCATCGGCACCCTCCCAGGAGGATTTAAAACTCACGTGAACATCTACCAGGCTTTTCAAATCCACATAACCGGTGGATTGATCAGTGAACAAAACGCTGGCAGGATCAATGGCTTGGCTGACGACCTGCTGAATCGCCTCCTTGCTTTCTGAACGGTGAGCCTTCATCTTGAACTGCCCACAGAAATGCTCTGTGCGTCCGTCGATTTCCAATGGAAAGGATTCCGCCATTACAGTTACTTTTGATTTCTTTTGGCTTCCTTTGCCCCGTTTAAGCCTTTTCTTAACCCGTTTGGACGTACCGGTGGCGAAATAGGCATCGTCCAGTTCTACCATCCCGGCAAGTGTTTGAGTCCCATCGGCCTTTCCCATGGCTGCTCGTATTTTGCGCATCATCAACCAAATCGGCTCATAGCGTTTGTGGCCCAGTTGTCTTCTGACTTCATGGGCAGAAAACCCTTTCTTAGTGGAGCTCATCAGGTGAAAGGCTATGTACCAATACCAAAATGGAAGTTTGCTGCTCTGCAGTACAGTACCGCTTCGAAGGGTAGTCCTAAAACCGCATTGCTTGCACTGAAACTGCTCTTTTCCGGAAAGCCAATAATGCGAAGGGTGACTGCATTTCTTGCAGATAATCCCTTTCCTGATCCGATACTCGCGAAAATGATCACGGCACATCTGTTCATTGGGAAACCGTTTAATAAATTCTACAAGGTTCATGGCTATGTTTTTTTCAACAAGGTCGCCAAGCCCTCTGACAGCTTATGTCAATTGGGTATCTTTACGGACTAGCAGAATGAATTAACTCATCAATTAAAAATCCAAGAAAAAGATGAAGAAGACAACGATCTTGTTAAAGTTTATAATCGGTTTTTGGATTACGGCATTTCCGACAATTGCTGAGCCCGGCTTGGTTTTGAAAAGTGAAACTCAAGAGCTTAATAAAAATGAAACTAAGAGCACGACTCTTTTTATTGATAGGAATTCTACAAAAGTAGTGGATGGTAACGAGGAGGTAATCTTCGATTCCGCAAACGAGTCTTTCACGATAATTGACAACCAAAAGAAGCAGGCTACCATCATCACCAAAGCTGAGATGGAGGCTCTGAAGCAACAACTCAAGGTGATGATGGACATGATGCAGCAGCAGCTCCAGAATTTGCCTCCGGAACAACAAGAAATGGTGGAAAAGAATATGAAGGGCTACATGCCATCAGAAGGGACTCAATTGAATTATGAATACAGGTTAATCAAATCGGGCGTGGTCGTGGGGGACTGGAAAAGCTCTCAATACGAGGGCTTGATAAACGGAGAAAAGAAAGGAGAATTATTCATTGCTGAATACAGCGAACTGGGGTACTCCAAAACTGATTTCGTAGCGCTTGAAAAGATGGCCGGGTTTATGAGGGACATGCTGGCCGATTTCGGGGATAAAATAGATTTCGGCAGTTCCGGTTCCGGTTTCTTTGGATTCGGGGGAGAAGACAACCCCATTTTCAGCAAGGGAATTCCAGTTAAAATGGTTGAATTCGACGGTGGAAAACAACAACGAATCATAACCGTACTGGAAATAACCAAGCAAGATCTGGACGCCACAACCTTCGCAATTCCCAGCGACTATCGTCAAAGTAGCCTTCAAGAACAGATGCAAGGTATGTTTGGAAAATAGAGGAGTCGGCCTTGGACTTCTTGAATCTATATCTGACAGCCAGGACGGGTTGAATTCATAAATCGGAATAGCAGAGTTGATTTTCCAGGAGCATCAAAACCAATTATGTTCTGAATTGGGGATTTCGATATCACCTACCATAAGTGCATTTGGTGAGAATTATAGATCGATCCGAGATGAGGGGTCCGAATTCCACATTGATAGCGGGGTTCCTATTTGATTAGCAATAATCTGCAATGGAATATTTCTGGCGAGATGGCGAGGTTTGTTCAGAAAAGTACTCATTCCCATTGGCAGGGCTAAAAAGCTTCGGGATTACACTCACCGGAAAAGAGCTGGAGATTCCGCTCTTCCACCTCCGGACCTTTTTTGTAGGTCAAAAAACATCCGGATGAGGCTCTTATAATTTCCAAGTGCGTTTTAGAAAATTGTTATATTGATTGGAAATAGCCCTATTCATGGACATAAGTGTCATTATTCCAACGTATAACGAGGAAAAAAATATTGAGAGGCTCATTGCTTTTCTACAGGGCGTTGCCGGGCACGAGAAGATCATCGAAATTATTTTGGTTGATGGATGGAGTGCGGACAATACCATGTTTTTGGCACAGAGGGCGGGAGCCAGAGTGCTAAAATCCGAAGTGCGTAAGCGTTCCCTACAAATGAATATGGGGGCGGAAATTGCCCGTGGTGAGATTTTGTATTTTCTTCATGCCGACACGATGCCGCCTGACAACTTTGTTTCGGAGGTAATCGACCAAGTAGAGCAAGGCAATGTTGCCGGCAGCTATCGTCTTAAATTTGATCAGGAACACTGGTTTCTGAACCTAATATGCTGGTTCACCCAGTTCAATTCAACTTTTTTTCGTTTTGGAGATCAAAGCCTTTTCGTTTCGGCCGAGGTTTTCAATTTTGCCGGGGGATATGACACCGGCCTGATCTTAATGGAGGATCAGGATTTGGTGCAAAGATTGACTAAGTACGGGCAGTTTGTGCTAATGAGCAACAATGTGGTCACCTCGGCCCGAAAATTCAGGGACAACGGAATTTTTCGATTGTCCTGGATCTATCTCAAAATATACGCTTTATACAAATTGGGCCGTCCCCAGTCCCAGTTGGTTCAGATTTATTTAGACAATATAAAAGGAGGCAAAATCGGAACTACGACAACCCGCTGATCAGTCCTTCATTGTCAATGTCCATTCTCTCGGCAGCCGGATGACTAGGTAAATCGGGCATCCGAAGCATATTTCCGGTGATGGGGATTAGGAATCCAGCCCTGATGCTATCTCAATTTCTTTAACGTTTAAGTTCGAATCCTTTGACTCTTCCTAATAGCTGGGGATTGGTAGTTGTCTTACCTTCGCCTGGTGGCGTAGGAGTTATGGCGGTGACCAAGATGAGATTTGAACGCTCTATCCTATGTCGATCAATGTATTTTAGGGGCACCTTAGCTTTAAATTTGCCATATTGCTCCAGGTCTTCTGTGTCAATACTTAAGGCCCTGGCTTATTTCTCCAATTTTCAGCGGTTGAATCGAATGGGAGATCGCAAGATCTGAGTTGGAAGTATTCCCTAGAGATGGGCACATAACTTTCGATGAATTTAATTAATTTAAGTCAATCGTATAATTCAGTAATCTGGAATGTATGACCTGCATATCGCCATTATCAGGAATTAAGATTCGACTACATTTGACCCCGGTTCTGGTCCTGATGTGCTCCCTGTTGATCTCTTTTCATTCGCCGGGTCTCGAGCCCATAACTGAGCTGCCCTTTAAATTACATGGCAATTACATTTTGGTGCAAGTCAGAATCAATCAATCGGCGCCGATGGACTTCGTATTCGACATCAGCGCCATGGAGACCATTGTTAACGCGGATGCAGCTTCGCAGTTAGGTTTGAACTTTACGGGATCCAGGGACATATTGACAGCATCCGAGATTAGAACCGTATTGGAAGTCAGCGGACAAGACCTCCAATTAGGTGGAGTCAACATAAGGGACGTGACTGTTCTGGTTGACAGCGACGATTCTGAGGAATTTAACAACGGGGATAAAATACAAGGAATTATTGGGTTCCCCATCATTTCGAACTACGTTATCGAAATCGACTACGATGATTTTGTTATCAAGTTATTTAATCCAGAGGAATACGTTTACATGGGTTCTGGAACTATGGTTGATTTTACAACTATGTACAATGTTCCCAGGGTCAACGGCCAAATTGGTATCAATGATACCACCACCTTGTATGGTGAATTTCTCCTGGATACGGGCTCGGATTACGGATTGATTCTTAATACTCATTTCCTGAAAAAAAATGGCTTGCTCAAAAAACTGGGGCCGCACTATACCATAGAAACAATTAAGAACCCGCGCACAGAATTTATCTACTCGAAAATAAGCGGCATAAATTTTGCATCTTTCTTTCTGCCCGATATTTCCGTTGTCTATTCAGTTGGCAGAGATGGTTTGTTGGCTTTTAAGACTTTTGATGGCATGATAGGAAATGCCATTTTGAAGCGATTCAACACATGGTGTACGACCATATCAACTCAAAATTATACATGGAGCCAAATGCTCTTTTTGATAATGATTTCAAATTTGATTGTTCAGGTTTGGTTTTAAGATACACGAGTGAGAATGAGAATGTTTGGGTTAGCGAAGTATTTGAAGACTCTCCTGCGGATCAAGTGGATGTGCAAGAAGGTGATATCCTAAAAGCGGTAAACTTTACCCCGGTATTTAGTTTGGATCTGGTTGAGATCAGGGAGATTTTAATGAATCCAGGAGAAACGATCGCCCTGGAAATAGAACGAAACGGGAAGATAATCCAAAGGACGGTAGTATTGGAGTCGTTAATATAGGAAGCTAATGAAGATCATGATATTGCGAGTGAGGACGTTCTTGCTACTGATACTGGTTGGGTGCAGCACTCCCCAGGTCATATCTTTTTACAACGAGAGGGCGGATTTTGGGAATTTTAATACTTTTCGTGTTGTGAATCCCACTTCAGATAAGGAGGATTTTTCAGAGGATGCCCAGGAGACGCTGGAGCAGTTGGAAGAAGCTATTATAGGTCAAATGGAAAAGCGGGGATATCGATTATCACATTCAGCGGACTTACTGGTTTACTACCGAATCCTTATTGATCAGCAGACTGACTACCGGATAGACGATTATCCCTCTCGTTATAACTATAACTATTATGGCCGCTACAACTATTATAATGTCCGTAAGAACCAATACGATCAGGGTACCTTGTCTGTCGAATTCAAGAATTCCGATACCCGTAGATTGGTGTGGCAAGGAAATCTGGATCTGAAGGTTAAGAGTCGATCAAAGGTCTCAAAAGATGAGATCGTCGAGCAGACTATTGGAATTATCTTCGATCAGTATCCATTTGAAGCAGGAAGATCTGATCCTCTTTTTCATGTGGAGAATTGACTACTCCGATTGGCTCCGGTCCTTGTTTGGGTTCTTGGCGAAGATGAACTTGAGCTTGCGAGGCAAAGTGCCCAACGTATATCCTAAATTTGAATGTACTTTATAATACCCGTCATCGACTTCTGAGAAGTTGAGGCCTCTTTCCTCAGCGATGGCATTTTTTTCTTTCTCCGAATAGAGTTTATACTTTAAGTAAGGTCTTAACTGACTCCGGGAATAGTCCTTCGGAAGCAGCGCGTCGTACTCCGGGCGGCCATAATGCCGCTCATGTTTCGCAGTTCTTAAGATTCGGCTCGTGAGGTGTGTTCCGCCGCCCTGCAGCGAATAATCACCATGGACCCATACGTTCAGCTTGTTTGATTGCATCTCCAAATAATGAACGCTTATAACCCCATCGGAAATGCTAAGGCTATCGTGAAATAAAACCCCACGGGGTTCCGGACTTAACCAAGTGTCCTGATTGAGACCCAGGAATGTTTTGATACCGAACCGGGCACCTGAAGAGAGCTCATCCCAGTTAAGAACAGGATCTTTGTGGAGGTTCGATACGGATATATTGGTTACCTTCATGTTTCTTAATTTCGCCGAGGTATGGTCAGTGAGCTCCCACTCGCCCTTGTTTCGCAGAGTATCCTGAATCCAACCTTCTACCCAAAAGTCTCCTCCAAATCGCACTCCATCGGGCTCGACTCGACCAACTGCAAGTAGGGGGTATACACCCTTCAGTGGGAACCCCACAATTTCAAAATTGGTGGTGAAGCCGATGTTGGAAGAGTCAGAAATATCAGCGGTTAGATCTCCCCTGATTTTGCCGCTCGAATAGGCTAACTCCAGTGGGTCAATCTTCAGCACCTTATCTTTTACCTGGCTTTGGAAAAAAAGATTATCAACTTCGACGGTCTGGCTCTCATTGGCCATGAAGAAGGCCCGTTTGATGCGTGCTTCAGCTTCAAAGTCTGCAGGGTATAGGATTTCCAGCAAGGATCGACCCTCATAATTGTCGATCGAATCGGGCGGTTCAACTGACAGGCTAGATAACACATCGGTGAGGTCCAGGAAATCCGAATCAAATTCTATGGAGGCCTTCAGGGGTTGATGATCGAATACAAAAGGCAGGATGTCTTCGCCGGAGCCAGTTAAGAGGAAATTCGAATGACCAAAATATCCACTAAAATGGTCGAATGATATTCCTGCTGGGCTAAACTGAAAGTTCCCATTTATCTTTTCGAATTTCAAAGGACGGTCTTTGTGGATCCACTCGTACTCAAAACCGATATCCTGAAAGTGGATTTCCCCGTCTTGAGAGGCATAAAGCAACGATTTCATTAGGTTGAGAGTATCCAGGGAACCGCTTAGATGGGTTTGAAATCTCAAACTTCCGCCTATCTCATCCAACCTTTCCAGGGCCAACTCCAAGTCACCATCCGGATTTGTTATTAGGTGCAGGTATTTATGAATGGTGGCCAACGGCAAATCTCCGGCGTTAAGAATAAGATCGAACTCCTCCCTTGCCCAATCTTTAATCATCACCTGTCCGGCAACTTTGCTGCCATCCACAAGCACAAATATTGAATCCACCAGGAGTGACTGATTGCTGACACCGGACAGCTGGGATTGGTTAAGTCTGGTATGCCCTCTGAGATTTGTAATGTCAAATTTGGGGTCGGAGCCCTTAAAGTCAAAATCCACCAGGCTCAAAGCGAGGGCAATAGAGTCGCCTTTCTCTCCTTTGATCGCCACCCCATGGATCTCGAGAGAGCCGTGTCCACTTATTGGGGCATGGTGTACTTTTCCAAGCTCAACGGTTGGCCCGAAATGGGATATAAACCGGATCATGTCGCTGGTCTTGAAATTGATAGAAGAGGCTATTTGCATCCGTTCCTCTTCAAGCCCATTCCAACTAAGTTTAAGCCATATGGTGTCTGTCGAATTATACAAGCTCAATTCAGGTATAACCAGGGTTCCTTTTCTTAACTGCAGAATCATTCGGAAAGCATCAAACTGCAATGATCCGGGGAGGTTGTCCTTAATTATATCGCTGAAATCCAGATTCTTAGACTCCACAATAAGGTCCAGATCCATGTTATCGGTTAGCGAGCTGATGTCGTAATAAAAATTTACCCCACCATGTGGGATACCCTGAATTGAGTCCAGGCCCAATGAGATTCTCCTCTGGTTAAACCAACCCGTGACACTGTCCGCCAATTCATCAATACCAAGGTCGTCCAAACGGATATGAAAGGTGGATTTCCAAACCGGGTTCAGATTCTCCTTTTGCCTTACCACGTACTGGGCAATATTGTAGATAACGCCGGTCAGATTCACATTCTGAGAATTGATCGTTCCAGCGAGTGGGTTGGATGCAGTAATCTCTATATGGTTTCTTACCAAATCCAAAGTGCCACTAACCTCGTCCAAACGTATTGGCATATTGTTTATATGACTATGGAATTTAAGATCGTGAAGATCTATTCGGCCGTTGTATTTCAGCTTGTCCATATCGTGTAGATTGAAATTCTTGACTAGCCCTTCGAGCGACAAGGTAAATTGAACTTGTCCCCCGCTATCGAAATGAGGTATGCTATCAACCATTGTAAGGACGTCCGGGAAATTTGCTGTGTCGATGCTGAACACCGTAGTCAGGTGTATCTTTTCGGGGTCGTAGATGCTGTCGAATCTGATCGACCCACTAAAGTCGATGGGTACTCCAAGCCGGGCGTGAATCGAGTCTACTTCAATGAATGAGGTTTCGAAGTTGTTCTTGGCACCGTTTGAAAATCGTCCGGAAAGATATAGATCTCTCACTCTTTGATCACCTTTGAACACTCCTATCCTTGGAAAGAAGGACGCATTGGTACTCTCAAAATCAATTTCAATGTGTGGGTCAACCGATTCGGCGTCATCTTTGGTGAATGAGACGTCCATGGCGAGTTCACCTTGCACGTCGTACTGCCTGATAAGATCCGCATTGCTCTCGGGTAAGATTTTCAAGAAGGTATCCAGGGTCGTTTTGGTCTTCTTTATTGAGCTGCTGAGATTCAACTGATATACCTTTTTCTTATTCTCCACCTTGTAGTGGCCACCCAAAGCCAGGCTGAGGTTTCCAACGCTGAAATTCAGGTTTTCAAGGGATAGATTAGTACCAGTCTCGCCGTTGGCCCGGCGGCTTCGATCCATCTTATATAGGATAAAATCTCCATGCATTTCAATGGGAGTTTGCTCGAGGATCCGGATCGTATCAAACGAGACGTAATTGGTATGTCCGTCCAGGCCCTTCACTTGGAAAGCGATATCATCTCTACGGATGTCGAGACCCAGGTCGACCGAATCCAATGAGAAATCGAAGAATCGAGTCGCAAAATTGAGCCCCATCGCGTCCGGGATTTCGGAAAGAACCTCAAATTCCGCGTTTCGAAGAACGAGGCGATCAATTAATATTTGATTGGGGCGGTTATCCGGTCTTAGGTAGTTCTGGAAATCGGGTCTGAAAAGGATGAAGTTCATCCGCGAGTCGCTGTGCATCTCGAATTTAAGCTCGCAGTTGTCAAATTCGATTGCGTGAATATTCGCCCGGTATTGGTCGAGTTTAAAATCAGGAAATAGATACAGGATCTGTATTAGATTGTCAAGATCAAATGTCACGATGCCTGTTTCGGCAAAGATGGCGTCTTGTTGGATTCCTTGGGAGTCTTTGCCCCTTGCGCGGATGTTCGAGAACCGGATTCTGACGGGGAATAGGCTCAGCACTTCCGCATCGTCTATGCGAACTCCATCCCCGTGAACGACAAACTTATTAATAGCGTAGCCGGTTTTGCCCACCACATAAGGTTTGACAAAATGAACTACTGCGAAATGTACACCAAGCCCAAGCGCGAACAGCCAAATGAGTATCCAAATTACTCCTCTCAGTCTGCCGGAGGACCTGCGTGGTTTTCTTTTGTGGTTTGTTGCCGTCGTTTCACTCAAGAGGAATCCTTCATTTCTTGCGCCTATCTAACTAGATACAAGTTTTACCCACGAGGTAACAAGTATATCAGAAGGGCCTTCGAAGATAGCAAAAAGTTTAATCTAGAAACGATCGGTTAGTCGATTTGGTTTTGGAACTCGTCGAATTCAAGTTCTTGGGTCATTGCCCTAATTTCTGGCGCTTTGTTTTATTTGTCTCGTGGCCTTTCATAACTTCGGGCGGTCATTTCAGTGCTGGAGTGGCCCTTAACCTAAGGAAATGAAAAAAAGAGTTTTAGTGGTAACCGGAGGCGGAGATTGCCCTGGTTTAAATGCGGTTATTCGAGCCATTGTGAAACGGGCGTTGCAAGAGAAAGACTGGGAGGTCATAGGTAGCGTCGAATCGTACAACGGAGTATTAAGAGAGCCAACCGAGATCATGGTTCTGAATGAGTCCACGGTGGAAGAAATTCACATCCAAGGAGGTACTATTCTCGGCACTACCACTAAGGGCGGGCCCTTCGCTTGGCCTATCAAGAATACCGATGGAAGCTGGGATTCGGCCGACCGCTCGGACGAAATGCTAAGAAAGTTTCAATTCCTGGGTGTCGAAGCGATCATAAGCATTGGTGGTGATGGTTCGCAAAAAATTTCCCAGGCTTTGTTCAAAAAGGGCTGCAACATTATTGGGGTTCCAAAAACCATTGACAACGATCTTTCGGCCACCGACCTGACTTTTGGATTCCGGACTGCGGTACAAGTAGCTACTGAAGCGGTAGACAAACTGGTAACAACGGCGGCCAGTCACAACCGGGTAATGGTCCTTGAGGTTATGGGCCGGTCAGCCGGCTGGATTGCCTTACACGCCGCCATTGCCGGAGGGGCAGAGGTTTGCATAATCCCGGAAGTTCCTTATGACATTAAGAAGGTTTTGGATGCGGTAAATGCACGCTTCGAGGATGAAAAAGGCTTCGCCATTATTGTGGCGGCTGAGGGTGCCATGCCTAAAGGAGGGGCTGCCCTTACTAAAAAAAGCGAGGAAGTTGGATACTACATGGAGCGCCTGGGTGGGATAGCCTATAAATTGGCGGATGAGTTGAAGAGTGAGGGCCTGGAGGCGGGAGTGCGGGTAACCGTATTGGGCCATCTTCAAAGAGGAGGCGTGCCGATTGCATTTGACAGAATCCTTGCCTCACAGTTCGGGGTGCGTGCTTTCGAAATGGTACTGGAGGGCCAGTTTGGACAAATGGTTGCGATCCGGGGCGAGGATGTGATCGCTGTACCCTTGAAGGACGCAACCGAAAAATATAACTTCGTAGATACAGATTCTAACCTGGTCAGGACCGCTCGGGGTACTGGAATTAGTTTCGGAGACTAAACGTGAATTTTGCTCGGGGAGATAATGCCCATCCACCGTCAGGATAGGTCGTCGCGAGATTTCCTTTAGGAAACCAGATAGCACCATGCAGTACTTATCTTCTTCTGCATTCAAATTCCAGACCCTAGTTTTTTAGTCGTGACTTTCAATAAATCCTTTTTTTGAGTAACTAGAGCTTGATCAAATAAAGGGTCAAATTCATGGATCAGGAATCCCGAAAGCTATTTTTGTTAGATGCAATGGCCCTTATCTACCGTGCGCATTTTGCGTTTAGCCGAAATCCCCGGATCAACTCCAAAGGACAGAATACCGGTGTCATGCTCGGATTCACTAACTCTCTGTTTGAAATCATTACCAAGCAGAAGCCTTCTCATATAGGCGTCGCCTTTGACACATTCGCACCTACATTCCGCGACGAGGTATATAAAGAATACAAAGCAAACCGACAAGCTACCCCTGAGGATATCAAAACCGGAATTCCGGTTGTCAAGGAGATTATTGGGGGCTTCAATATCCCAATCTTAGAATTGGACGGGTATGAGGCGGATGACATAATTGGTACCATTGCCAAGAAAGCAGTTAAGGAGGGTTTTGAAATTTATATGATGACCCCGGATAAGGATTTCGGGCAGCTTGTTGAGGAAAAGATCCTTCTGTACAAACCTTCTTATATGGGCAACACGGTCGAGATCCTGGGGCCTGAAGAAGTCAAAAAGAAATGGGATATTCAGGAGGTGGATCAGGTACGTGACATGCTGGGATTGCAAGGTGACTCCTCCGACAATATCCCGGGCATCCCTGGAATTGGCCAGAAAACCGCTGCCAAGCTGTTAAGGGAATTCGGTACTGTCGAGAACTTGGTGGCCCACGGCATTGAACTAAAGGGCAAGCAACAACAGCTAGTAACCGACTTTGGGGAGCAGGGTATCCTTTCCAAAGATCTGGCCACAATCAAAATTGATGTTCCAATAGAATACCAAATCCCGGACCTCGAGTACCAGGGGCCTGATGCGGAGAGGCTAAAACCGGTATTCGAGGAACTGGAGTTCAAGACTTTGCTGCAGCGGATACTGGGTGAATCCGCGGGGTCAGCCCCGCAATCCCAGATGTCGCTTTTTGAACGAGGAGATACCGCCGATCAGGAAGCCGAAGTGTCCATCCCAACTGAGAAAAGTGACTTTTACTCGGTCGTCCATGACTACCATTTGGTTGACGATTTCAAGACCAGGAAGAGCCTAATAAGTTTTCTCAAAAAACAAACCGAGTTCTGTTTCACCACCGATTCCTCTGGAGAAGATCCGATCGAAGCAACCTTAAAGGGTTTGGCTTTTGCCTACTTCCCGGGAGAGGCGTTCTATATTCCGGTTCCCGAGAAGCCATCTGAGGCGGATGTTTTAGTTGGAGAGTTCAAGGAGGTTTTGGAATCCCTCACGATTGGGAAGGTAGGCCATAATCTGAAACGTGATGCATTGATACTCAGGAGGTATGATGTCGTGGTAGGCGGAAGCATTTTCGATTCAATGCTGGCCCACTATGTGCTGGAGCCCGACACTGGTCACGCCTTGGACATTCTGTCTCAAAGTTACCTGGACTACTCGATGGCCAAAGACCCCGGAAAGTCAAGAGATCCGGAAGGCGTCTACCCGGAAGATTATGAGAGGAAAGCCGAAAAGGTGGACATAGGTCTGCAGCTAAAGCCAAAATTGGTTCAGACCATCAGCACCAGTCCAGTCTCCAAGGTTTTTTACGATGTGGAGATCCCTTTACTAACTGTCCTTGCAAGTATGGAATTTGAGGGAGTTAGAGTGGCCCCTGAGGCCTTAAGTGAACTTTCGTTGGTCTTGGAACAGGAAACTTTGAAAGTTCAAAAGGAAATTTACGATCAGGCCGGGGAGGAATTCAACATAGCCTCACCCAAGCAGCTGGGTCCTATCTTATTTGAGAAGCTGCAGCTTCTTGAAAAGCCTAGGAAGACCAAATCGGGACAATACGCTACCGGAGAGGAGATCCTATCCAAACTGGCGGTAGAAAACAAGATAGTCCAGGACATTTTGGATTACCGCCAATATAGCAAATTGAAGTCCACCTATGTCGATGCGCTTCCTGAAATGATCAGTCCTCGGGACCAGCGAATTCATACCTACTTTCAACAGGCGGTCGCGGCCACCGGACGTTTGAGCTCCAAGAATCCGAACCTCCAGAATATCCCCATTCGGACCGACAAGGGCAAGGAGATAAGAAAAGCTTTTGTTCCCCGCGATACCGACCACATCTTGTTTTCCGCAGATTATTCTCAGATTGAATTGCGAATTATGGCTTCCTTTGCCAAGGATAAGCAAATGATTGATGCGTTTCGGCAAGGGCGGGATATACATGCCACCACCGCCTCAAGAATCTTCGGGATAAAATTGGAGGAGGTTGATTCCGAAACCAGGAGAATGGCCAAGTCCGCCAATTTTGGAATGATCTATGGCATTTCGCCTTTCGGACTTTCCCAAAACCTAAACATTCCTCGAGGCGAGGCTAAGGAAATCATTGAGTCCTATTTTCAGGAATTCCCGGCGGTGAAGGAGTATATGGATCGCACGGTGAACGAAGCGCGCGACCGGGGCTATGTTGAAACCATACTGGGTCGTCGCAGAATCCTTAGGGATATCAATTCAAGGAATGCCACCCTAAGAGGCTATGAAGAAAGGAATGCTATAAATGCTCCGATTCAGGGAAGTGCTGCGGACATAATCAAAATAGCCATGATCAACATTCAACAGTGGCTCCACACTGAAAATCTCAAAACCAAAATGATTCTTCAAGTTCACGACGAATTGGTCTTTGATGTACTTAAAGAAGAGCAGGAGTTGGTGGAAGAACATGTATCAGAATTGATGCGAAGCGCCATCCGACTTGAGGTGCCAATGGAAGTTGATTCTGGTTTTGGCGCCAACTGGTTAGAGGCGCATTAGGCAGGGCGGGTCAAATTGTTCCCGGGCCAGTCATAAATAGATTTGGGGATATTATATTTGACCCACAATTACCAAAAAACAAAACCACAGCTACATGGCAGGCAAAGGAACTATTGGCATATTAACCGGAGGAGGGGATGTCCCCGGACTTAACCCTGCAATTCGAGCGGTCACCTTCCGAGCTCTGAGAGAAGGTTACAAGGTTATTGGTTTGAGAAGAGGTTGGGCGGGTTTGGTCGATATGGTTAGGGATAAAAATGTCGATAATAGCGATAACTATCAGGAGCTAACTACGGACATCGTTAACCGGGCGGCTCGCACGGGTGGCACTTTTATTCATACTTCGAGAACGAAGCCCTCAAAAATTCCTCCTACTGCATTACCAGAACACTTGAGAGATGTCTATCAGGAGGAAGCAAATGATGTAACGCCGGAGGTATTAAAGAATCTTGAATGGCTCGGCATCGATTATCTAATTCCGATCGGAGGCGATGATACTCTAAGTTATGGCCAGAGATTACATGAGGAGGGCATGAAGGTAGTAGCTATACCTAAGACGATGGATAATGACGTACCCGGAACCGACTATTGCATCGGTTTCAGTACTTGCGTTACCCGTACTATTGAACTCACCCATAATCTTAGAACTTCGGCTGGCTCGCACGAGAGGTTTCTGGTAATTGAGGTCTTCGGTCGATACGCCGGCTTTTCGACTTTACTCCCAACCATGGCAGGCGCTGCCGACCGGTGTGTTATTCCGGAATATCCTTTTGAAGTAGAACATCTGACTGAACTGTTGGTTTATGACCGGAATCAAAATCCGAGCAAATATGCGGTGGTGCTCGTTTCTGAAGGGGCTACCATGGCCCATCATGATGACATGACCTTTGAAGGTGAAGAGGTAGACCAATATGGCCACAAAAAACTGGGAGGCATTGGTGATAAGGTGTCAGCGGAATTGAAGGAACTCTCTACCCGATATAACAATGGTCGAAGAATCAATATTGTGAACCAGAGACTGAGCTATTTGGTTCGCTGCGGAGAGCCCGATGCTTTCGACTCTATAGTGCCTATGGCCTTTGGAAATATCGCCCTGGATTTGATCCTAGGTAAGAAATCTGGGCGATTGATAAGCCTTAGAAATGGTATTTACGACAGCGTTCCTTTGGATGTTATCCGTGGCCGAAAGAAGGTCATCGACATCGAAAAATACTATAACCATGAGAGGCTACGACCGAAGTATGAATCATTTGTAAAACAGCCGTTGTTTATAATGACCTCGGATGATTGACAGGAGAAGGTCCGAGAGCTAGAACTTCCCGAACTTGAAAGAGCAACTTGCAACCCAGCTCCGAAAGTTATCGTCCGTAACTCCTTCAAGGTTAATTCCTTGGATAAAGCGATACTGACCTCCTAGTCCGAACCGGAACCAGGTGGTCAAATTAAGCTCCATTAGGATTCCCGGTTCAAGAACGAAGAAATTAGTGGCGTCAACCCTGAACCCATTAGGGGGAACGATTACATCCGGGTTGGCATTCGGTCTAAATGTAACATCATTAGTAGCGTCAAGTCCGCCAGCTCCAATCAATACTGGAAATGTGACATGCAGCACCTCTTGATGGGCCAGGTTAAACCCAAGCAGCAAGCCCCCATATCCGCCGGTGAGGTCAAGAAGCTGACCTGTTTCCGGATACTCGTACTTGATTTCACTGGTTAAACCATAACCCCCAAGACCAATTATTAATTTATGATCCAGCGTCACGCCTCCGCTCAGCCCAATCCAAAAACTAGTTTGGTCCAGAACTTCAGCTAGTTTCATGTCAAAGGCTCCAAAGCCAGTAATAAGAGCCTTTCGGTTAAACAGTGTCTTAACCTGGGCTTGATCCTTATCCGGATCGGAGTAGTAATAATCGTCTTGAGCCATACATGGACTCAAGCAGATTAGTGCACAAGCTAGGAGGACTATTCTTCGCATTGCTCAGAATACATATTTAATCGAAATGGCGGCGTCCCAAATCCTAAATTCGGTTTCGCGCATACCAATAAATTCAAAAAAGGGCTTAAGATCCGCTCCGATCGTCATCGGAACGACTAACCACCTGTATTCAATTCCTATTACTGTGTTGACGCCCATGGCGAAAAGGCTTTCCCGATTTGCCTCCACGGTGAAAACCGAACTATTCAACCTGTACTGATCAACATATTCCTTCACGTAACCCACATGAGCCCCGACTCCATAATAAAAGAAAAAATTCTTACTGATATTGAGTTTGGTGGGCCGGTGAAATTCGTAAAGAGTAGTTAACTGAAAACCATCCTTTCGGCCGCTAACCAGAAGTTCGATGGCTTGGTCCTTGGTAATGAACCTCTTATAGGTCATTGCAGAGGTTGTACCCAATCTTAGTCCGAGGGAATTGTCGTAGAATTATGCCGCGGACGATGTAGTCAAAAGCACCAACAATGCCACAGCCAACTTCACTACCAGAGGCTTCATAACATCAATAAAAATAAAGAAAAAAACTTAGATCAGGGCTCCCTCTTAGTTTGAGTACGAATTTGTAGGAATCCAATTCTGATGTCGCCCTCGGAATTGAGCTTAAGTGTAGACTTATGAACCCTGTTATTTCCTACCGTACCCGTTATCTTGACGAGTTTATTTCTGTCATCTAAATAGTTGCTCTCCAGGTGCATAGGAACATCAGGATATACCAGGTTTTCGTTGCGAGCCGTAATATCCACTTCCAGGAAGGCCTCCGGTTCAAACTTCAGCAAGATGTCCGTAGACTTTCCGCTAATCTGGATTGCATCATATGTATCCTCTATTCGGTAGAGATTCAATTCGCCGTAGTCCATATCTAAGTCAAGGTTGTCTATCAGGAAGCCATTGTCAATGTTGGTGAATCTACCGCTACCCTCGATTGCCTTGGCTTCCAGAATTTCAATCTGATCGTTTCGGCTTTCCAACTGGATCATATCCACATAGTTGAGATGCATTTCCGAAGAACTACTGGTTATGGACAGTTTCCCGGCTTTTTCAATATCAATTTCAGTGGCCTTAAGGGTAAGGGAGCCGTTTTCTATGGATTTGATATTGGCTTTGCCAAAACTTAAGTCAATACGAGCGGATCCGTTTATCTCTCTAGCCCTAAGATCTCCCTGCGACAGGTTTAGCTTAAGCGCCCCGTGAATTTCATCCAGGTATATGTTCCCAAACTTGTTTTCCAAGTCAAGATTGGCGCTGATTGGCACATAGATATCGTAATCGATGACCAGCCTATTCTTACTCAGAAGTGCCTTGGATGCATCTCCTACACTATTCACGAATTCCTTAAAGGAGCTAGACTGGCGGTCAAGTATCGTTTTGAGAGTCAAGTAGTCTCCCGTTTGATCAAAATCGAAGTCTACCCGGTTAATCATTTTTTCAACTACCTCATCACTCCTGCCGTAAGCGATAACCGTGATCTCAAGGTAAACTGAATCTTCATCCCAGGAGTTGACAATGATTTGACCGTATTTATTGATTATTTCCACATTGCCATTGGAGGGCAGATAAAATCCCCGCCTCAAAGTCCTGCTAAGTTCCGCATCACTCTGGGCCAGCAGTGGGGATCCTCCACAAATTACCAGCAGGAACAGGCAAGTTGCTTTAAATATTAGCCTTGGCTTCATCAGGTGTTTCTTTGGATTGAATTTGTTTTAGTATCCGCTCCAGTATTTTCAGTTTTATTCGGTAGTTCTTGATCATCGCAGTAACTACCTCTTCATTATCCACATTCTCGGCCAGATCATCTTTCAGCTGAACAAATGCTTCATCTAGAACCTCAAGATCTTCTATAATGATGGGGTCAATGAGATTTGCATTAGCCCTAACAAATTCCATTTTCTCATCGATCAACCCCTGATAATAGTTTTCTGTCTCTTTCAACTCGGACGAAATAGCATTCAATTGACTCGAGGGCATCGATTGATACTGGCTTCGATAGGCATAAAATAAGACGCCCAGACCAACTATCAAAATCGCGGCGATCCTATAAAATGGAGATAGAATCCTAAACGGGCTCACTCTGGAGGTCTCTTTGTCCAGATTAGCCGAAATCGCTTGCCAAATCTTTCGGCTCGGGGGCTTGAACAGATCAAACTCCCGCCGGTTCTGGTTTACGTATTGTTTGAGATCATCTTTCATGATTCCCTAATGACCCAACAGTTTTCGGATCTTAGCTTTTCCTTTGCTATACTGAGCTTTAGAGGTTGATTCGGAGATGGAAAGGATTTCTGCAATTTCCTTATGGTCATATCCTTCAAAAAGGTAAAGGTTCATAACAATTCTACAACCCTCTGAAATTTGGTCCATCGCCGCTAGAATATTTTTAGCCTGGTATTCAACGTGCTCCGCTGAGTCGTCTTCATTTTCTTCTGGTAGGTCCGCTTCTTCATCCACATATTCAAGTTCCTGCAGCTTCTTTATTCGATTAAGACATTTGTTTATTACAATTCTCTTTAGCCAGGCGCTGAACAGCGATTCGTCCTTCAAGGTGCCCAGCTTCAAAAAAGCATCAGTGAACGCGTCCTGCAGCGTATCCTTCGCCTCATCCGGATCCCCGATCATCCTCCTGCAGATGTTATACATTGCATCAACGTATAACTTAAATAGCTCATTCTGAGCATTGCGATCTCCTTGTTGGCAGCGCTTCACAAGGTATTTATGAATCGTTTGCTGCTTGTCTGAAGGGGATTCCGATTTCTGGTCTAACGACAATTGAAGGTTCGAAAGGTTTCCAATCTGTACAAAAAATTTTACCCTGTGGGATTAATGAGGTTAGATGCGCAATTTACTGGATCCGACTAGGGCTCAGTCATCTTATCCCGGCTTTTATTCCGGAGTCGGAAATAGGAAAATATCACGATGAAGATCAGAATGACCGAAATAAATTGCGAATGTGTTACCAAGCCCTCAACGATGTAGCCTCTGTGGTAATCTCCGCGATGGTCTCAAGAATCGCCCGACCTATAGCATACAGTCCTACATAGGTAAGGAATACCTGACCCTCAAAGCTCCGTTTCTTCTTGACCGTCATTAGAATCAATAAGATCAGGAATATCATACCTGCGCTCATTGGCTGAGTGGGAAACAAGGGCGTTTCCAGGGGAGCCCTACACTGTGGATCGGTAAACTCCAGGGCAAGGGGCCCCTCATAACGAACTCCATAACAGCATCCGGCGGTCAGGCAACCAAGTCGACCGAAGCCGTGGACAATACAAGCCGTTATCCCCATGATGTCCAGCATGGGTAATATCGGAAGCTGATTAGCCTTGAAAAACCAGAGCATGGTGGGAACAGCGAATATCAAAGATCCATAAAACACAAATCCACTATTGGAGAGGGTCAGCATATTGGAGGGATTGGCGAAAAAGAATACCGGTTTTTCGAAAAAAAAGAAGAACCTTCCTCCAATTACAGCCGCCAGGATCACGAGAATTACAAAGGTTCGAATCGTTTGGGAAGGAACATCAAACTCTTTTCTTGCTTGCCTTGCCGTGTAGAAATAGCCTATCAAGGCACCCAGCGCTATTAACGAGCCATAGGAGTAGATTGTCAGGTGGTCTGGCAGGAACCCTTGGAAGTATTCAGGGATCGGGATCCGAAAAAGTTCAGGATGCATGAGATCAGCTTGATTTACGCAACCCTGGCTGGTTCACTGACGTGGGTTGGCAAGGTAATAATGAACTCACTTCCCTGTCCAACTACGCTACGGACCTCGATCGATCCCTTGTGCTTTTCGATGATGCCGAAACTGATAGAAAGTCCCAAGCCCGTTCCCTTTCCAAAATCTTTGGTGGAATAGAAAGGATCAAAGATTCGCTCCTTCACCTCAAGACTCATGCCCCTGCCGTTGTCACGGATGCTGATAGTAACCAGTTCATCGTGAATTAACGTCTTTATTCGGATTTCCCCCTGGGTATCCACCGCATCAAGAGCATTACTTAGGATGTTCATGAATACCTGATTCAGTTGACCTGGGTAGCAGGTTATCTTGGGTAAAGTGTGATCATAATCCTTAACAATATTGACTTGCTTCTTTTTGATCTTATTGTTCAACAGCAGAATGGAACTATCCAACCCTCGGTGGAGGTCGGCTACCTTTAGGTCAGTTTCGTCCAACCTGGAGAAATTTCTAAGGCCGTTTACAATTTCTGCGGTACGGGAAGCTCCCTCCCGAATCGCATTAACTAACTGGAATATACTGTCCTTGGTTTCGTCGAAATAGATATCATCTTTTAAGACTCGAATATCCTTAAGAATGGCTAAGATCGCCTCAACGTCGGCCAGACTATCAATCTCCTGGTATTTGTCCAGAACCTCTAACAAGCCCTCAAGAGAGGCCTTCAATCCATCTACGCCCGCGTATACGAAGTTGATGGGATTGTTGATTTCATGTGCTATGCCCGCAGTCAGCAGACCCAACGAAGCCATCTTTTCAGATTGCACCAGTTTCGCCTGGGCCATTTGCAGGTTTTCAAAGGCTTGGCCTAGCTCTTCGGTTTTCTCGGTAATTTCCTGATAGGTGCCCGCGTTCTCCAGGGCGATTGCAATATGTACTGCCAGGTTCCCCAAAATGTAGCGATGATAGTCGCTGTAGGAATTCTTCTCATGACTATGTACAATAAGAACTCCGATTGCTTTGTTTTTAACAACCAAAGGCTGGAATATCATAGAGCACACCGCGTCTACTTGAAGAGGCAGCAATCGGGATACCTGGTTGGGATGCTCTTCGTGCAAATCTTTTACCAGGATCTCCTGGTGCTTATTGAAGCATACTACTGGGAGGCTGCTTTCTTCGGTCAAGCGAAAGTAGACTCGCTTAACCGTTTTTCCCCTTGAATAGGAGTCATCAAATTCTAGCCGGCCTTTTTTCTTGTTGTGCAGGCCCACCCCAAAATAAGAAGCATCCATAAATGAACTAACATGCCGATAGGCTTTTTCAACGATTTGTGAGGTAGACAACTCCGAAGTAATATCTTTTGCAATTTCGCTTAGGAGCTTGACGTTGTTGTAGGATTGTTCTATTTCGTCCTTTTTCTTTTGGATTTCCAAATTCCGATGCGCCAGTGCCTGATTAGCCCGTCGCTTCGATTGATAACTTCGTAATAGCAGGAACAAGAATACAATGAGAATACCGGAAACAATCAGAATGATGGTTCGGATAGCCGCTGCCCGATTGAGCTCCAGTTCTTGAATGGCCTTTTGCTGGTGCAAAAGTTCGATGGCCTTTTGTTTTTCTTTCTCCTCGAGTTTTTTATCACTTTCCTGAAGTCGTCTATCCTTTTGTAGTAACTGGATTTCTTGATCCTTCCTTTGGGTCTCAAATCTTTGCTTCGACAACAGCAAATCCTGTAGGGCCTTCTCTTTGTCCGATTGTTGGTTGAGCAGACTAAGTACTTGCAGTTCTTTTTCGCGGGTCAAAATTCCAATCTCAGCTTCATTCTTTTCGGCCTTTAATTTGAGCTCGTTTCAATTCCAGCTCTCTAATTTCTTTGTCCACTAGGGAGCAACCTAAGTTCCTTCTCTTTTTTCTCAATTTCGAGCTGCTTTTGAAACAGCTCCTGCTCTTGACGAGTCTGTTTGGCGAGTAGGCTATCTCGCACTGAAACGAACTGCATATAATGCTTGAGCGCATTCTTGTCATCGCCTATTTTTTGATAGAGCTCAAACAGCTCTTTATAATTGAGAAGCAGAAACTCCGGATCGATTTCGGACTTGGCAATACCTAGGGAGGTTTCAGCATAAGGAATCGCCTGCTCGTACTCTTCAAAACTTACGTGGGTCCGCGAGATCTCGCTGTAGACCCTAGCCATCTTTAGATTGTCCTCCTTTTCTACGTTCATTCGCAGAGACTGGTATAGATAGGATAGGGAACTCTTTTTGTCCCCCATATACCGATAGATGATCCCCAGATTAAGGAGGTCAACGTCTTCGTCATTTTCTCCCCGCTCCCCAAGATTTCGGTCCATTTCGAGCGACTGTTCAAAGTACTTTAGGGCTAATTCATAATTGCCCAGAAATTTGTAGTAATAGCCGATGTTATTCAGCGACTTTGAAATTTCAACTGAATCCTGCAGTTCCTGGTTTACCGCCAGAATTTGAAGCTGATAATCCAACGCTTTGGGATGCTGATTCAACTTTTCGTTCAGGCCGGAGATTTTGACGAGTGTGGCCAGGATAGCGGTCTTGTCCCCGGTTCCGTAATTATCCAGTAGCTCATTGTAATAGTCAATGGCATTTTGATATTCCATCAGTTTCTCGTAGGAGTTAGCCAGGGAATAAAGAGTCTCGACGATACCGTTCCAGTTGCTGACTTCCTTATGATATTGATAGGCGTCCAAATAGTATTCGAGGGCTTTCTCGAGCGCATCCCAATCTGTAAAAAGATGCCCAACCGCGGTATTCACCGCTGCCAATTGGGTTATGTTGTTCAGGTTTTCATAGGCCTTCAGAGCTTGCAAATAATATTGCAATGCCGAGGCGAATTCCTGATGTTCATGGTATGCTTGAGCCATCGCTACGGAGATCTGAGCTGTTGCCTCTTTGTTATTGGTGGCGGTCGCCATCTGCAACGCGATCTGCCCCAGATCCACCGCCCGATAGGTATAACCATCGATTCTGGATTTATGGATCTGGGTCAAAAGAGAATCGATGCTGCTTTCACCGGTCCGGGGCTGGGTTTGAATCAGCTGCGCTCGTGCCGTCCAGCTAACAATGCTCAGCAGCAGTGACAGCCAAAGGGCAAACCGAATATTTGCTCGCCGAAACATCTATACTCCTACCTTACTTTGCACTACATCCAGAGTAAAACGGAATTCAGAACCCTTACCAATTTGGCTTGAAACGCTGATTTCACCACCTTGCTTTTCCAGGAATTCCTTGCACAGACTAAGGCCCAATCCTGCTCCCTTTTCCTGTTCGGTTCCCCTGGTGGATGTAGGTTTATCAAATTTAAACAAATTCTGCTGAGCTTTCGGCGAAATGCCAACCCCCGAATCCTGAACCAAAATCTCAACCTGATCCTGGTTGGTTTGGCATTTTAGCCAAACCTTGCCAGAGGAGGGAGTATATTTTATAGCATTATTAAGCAGGTTCCTGATCACGAGGTTTAGCATCTCTTCATCCGCCTTCACGCGAACCTCATCTGGGCCCCAATCTTTTATAATGTCTATTCTCTTCTGTTCAGCAACCAATTCGAATAACTCTACGTTCTTTTTGAGGATTTCTTTCAGATCCAGTTCCGTTAGTGAAACCTTCTTATGCCCTAGCTGCGTAAGCGACCATTGCAGCAGATTGTCCAATAAATCAGTCACATCCCTGATATAGGATTGAACCTTGTGTCCATACTTTTCAATCTGTTCTGCCGAAACCGAGTCCTTGAGATTGAGAAGGACCTCCAATAAGACGCTTAAAGAAGCCATTGGGGTTTTGAGATCGTGGGAAATGATGGAAAACAGCTTGTCTTTTATTGAATTTAGCTCCTGAAGTTGCTCATTCTTGACGTGCAGCTCCTGAGTCCTGATTTGGACCTTCTTTTCCAATTGCTCATTGGCCCGCTTCAAGTCTTGAAGTAAGAGTTTGTTGCTTTTGGTCAATTCATAACTTTCCAGGGCATTGTCAATCATCAGTTTGAGTTCCCCTGCATTCCAGGGCTTCAGAACGTATTGGTAGATTCCGCATTTGTTTATCGCCCTAATGATTATTTCGATATCACTATATGCCGTCAGGATCATACGGAAGGTATTGGGGTGTGTTTCCACTACTCTTTCCAAAACCTCTATGCCTGTCATTCCCGGCATTTTCTGGTCAGTAATGATCAAGTGAATATCCTCTTCATTCATTATTTGCAGGGCTTCTTCACCTGACAAGGCCGTGAAAATGTTGTAGTGCCTGAAAAAGGCGTTTTTGAAGACGACAAGATTATATTCCTCATCATCAATGTACAGAACGTTTTGATTCCTCCGATCCATGGCGGTACGGGACCACAGAGTGGTTAAAATATTACATTTATAAGGTTCCGGATACTACCAATATAAGCAAAAGACCAGTCTTATTCGGTATCTCGCCTGATGATTCCACAAGAAGTACGCCAATTAACACCCTAAACTGTGATTGACGTTTTTGCTCCAATGGACTCTACTAAAACTTTTTAAGTTACAGTTTCGTACTATTGAGTATGCAAGCCAGTTCTAAATTTACAACGGCTATTCACATTTGTATATTTCTAAAACACAGCGGGGAGAATCTGGTTTCGTCTCAACGTCTGGCTACCAGCGTGAAAACCAATCCGGTTGTAATCCGCAGGCTCATTGCTGATCTAAAGGAGCACCGCATCATTGGGAGTGTCAACGGTGCTCAAGGAGGTTTTTTTCTGAATCGACCAATTGACAAGATTAGCCTATGGGACATTTATCAGGCTGTAAGGGACAAGGATTTCTTTCACAAGCCAAAAGTTAATCCTGATTGTCCTGTGAGCAGCAACCTGGGGTTTTTGGTTGATGATGTTTATTCTGCGGCTGAGTTATCAATGAAAGCGGCCATGGACTCGGTTACCGTAGATGTCTTGTGCGACAAGTTGAATCAACGGCTGCTTGATGTAAAGCTTGCAGCTTGTTAATTTTTGCTCCTCCTCACTTCCCTGGGTTCCAATAATTGTTTAACTAAGAGTTGTCACCAGAACTCTTGACAACTAATGGTAGATTTTTTCGCTCCAATCGATAATGGAAGGTTGGTGCTGTTCAGGGTGTTCTTTGGGCTTCTCCTCTTCCTTGAGGCGGGTGGTGCCATTCTAACTGGATGGGTCAAGGAAACCTTTATTGACGTCCATCTCAATTTCACCTTCATTGGCTTCGAATGGCTGCAACCTTCCCCTGGTGACGGGATGTATTTTTTTTATGCCCTGATGTCGGGGTTGGGCTTGCTGGTTATGATCGGCTTTTACTATCGACTGTCCATTGTTCTGTTTACAATCATGTGGACCGCCAGTTACCTGATGCAAAAGTCCCATTACAACAATCACTACTATTTGTTGATTTTGCTCTGTGGCTTCATGATTATTATTCCGGCTCACGCCAATTATTCCTTTGATAGTCGAAGAGTGTCAGAATTGAATTCAAACACATGCCCAGCATGGTGCTATTGGGTTTTGATCGCCCAATTATTTGTGGTTTACGAGGCGGCGGCTTTTTCCAAAATTTACTCCGATTGGCTGAACGGGGATCCGATTGCCGTGTGGTACAGAGCTAAGATAGGGTTTCCCCTGGTGGGAGAGCTGTTTCAAAAAGAGTGGTGGCATTTGCTTGTTGCATACGGTGGAATAACCTTCGATGCGCTTATAGTACCGGCTCTGTTGTGGCGGAGAACCAGGAATACCGCGTTTGTGGTTTCCATCCCATTTCACCTCCACAATTCGGCAGTATTCCAGATAGGAATTTTTCCTTATTTGATGCTCGCGACCACTATTCTATTTTACTCCCCCGAACAGGTTAACCGGCTCTTTTTCCCTCAAAGGCCCCGTGTATCAGTAAGCCTTGGGCCCCTTTTCATCGGTCGCGGGCAAAGGGTTCTGGTGGTGGTGTTTGCTCTTCACTTCGCCCTTCAAATATGGATGCCATTACGTCATCATTTTTATCCGGGAAATGTTCATTGGACGGAAGAAGGTCATCGGCTGGCCTGGAAAATGATGTTGCGTGCCAAACGCGGCCAAATTGACTTTCAATGGGTTGACCCTCAATCCGGAAAGTCGTTGGTTATTGATACAAGGGATTACTTGACCGACTTTCAAGAAAGCCAAATGGCCATTCGACCAGACATGATTTGGCAATATGTTCAACATGTCAAGAAAGATTTGAACGATAGAGGTTTCAAAGATTTTCAGATCTTTGCCAAATCCAAAGTATGGCTGAACGCCCGGCCGCCTGCCCCGCTGATTGACCCGGAAGTGGATTTGGCGAAAGTGAATTGGCATCGGTTCCGACATTCAGAGTGGATTTTGCAACTCCCGTCTCAAGAAGGAGCCATTGAGAAGGATTGAAGTACATCCCAGGATCTCCCATTGTGCTTAAGCAAGGTGACTTGTTCCACCCGCCAATATTCTTCTATGTCCTGATCTTTCAGGTCGGCCCATGCCTGTCGAAATTGTGTTTTACTTAAATCCCGGGTTCCCAAGGTCAAATGGGGCTCAAAATTGTGAGAGCCCTTGAAAGGAATTCTCAGGAGGCTCTTAATTCGTTGATTTAAGCTGGTTTGGAGACTGGAAAGTTCGGAATTAGCTACCACCTTCACATAAACTACCCGAGGTGAGAAGCAACCATATCCAAGTAATGAAAGCTCGAAACCCGGTTGCTTTTTCATCCAGGTAACCAGATCGTTGGTGAGCTCGGCTATCACATCAGGGAATTCTTTGAATGGGGCTATCAACGTAATGTGGGGCGGTGACCTGAGGGCTGCGCGGCAATCGTAGTGATCCGCAAAATCCTCTTTAAGCAATTGCAACCGATCTAGCTGAGGCTGAGCGGGAACCACTGAAAAAAAATACAGATCCGATTTCATTACTTAATCAGTGCTTTTAGCAGATCAATTCCTTCCCTTAATTTACCATTAAGACCCAATCATATATCATCTGAACAAATATCATCTGATCTGGTGTCAAGAAGCGATTGACTAAACGTAAGGGCTATTTTCTCCGCGTTGTGCGAAGAATGGAATAAAGGATTCGACCAACTTCATCCGTGTCCTGGAAGAGTTGGTCAAATTTCTTGAGAGGTAGATAATTGGTTCGGCGCAGTAATCTAAGCCAGAATTTGACTTCCAAACACTCTTTATCAGCAATCCCAACTTTGGCCGAGTATTCGGCCTTGGAAATAGCTCCCGTTGATTCGGCCACATTCGCACCGATGGAGGTTCCGTACCTGAGCGGCTGCTTTGTCATCACAAATTCTTTGTCTTTCTTGGAATTAGCTCTCGATTCATCTACGATCTTGACAGCAAAATCAAAAGCCTTTTGGGAGGTAAGGTCTTCCTTGAATCCCATACTGGTTAATTGCATATAGACCAGCCATGTTACCCCCTTTCCTTGAATTTTTGCCTAACGGTCAGTGATCCATTATTTCATACTCTTTGATCTTTGATCCCTGGTCTCTGATCCATGATCTTTGATATCTGATTCATGATCTTTGATCAGATGATCACTCAGCATCTCCCCACGCAGTCAACACCAGCTGCCTACTTCCTCCTCGGTTTCGGTGCTCGCAAAGGTAAATTCCCTGCCACGTACCGAGATTCATTCTCCCCTTGGAGACTGGCACGATCACTGAACTGCCTATCAGTGAGGACTTTATATGGGCCGGCATGTCATCCGAGCCTTCGTAATTGTGCCGGTAATAGGGAGCATTTTCTGGGACCATCTTGTTAAAGTGACTTTCGAAGTCATCCCTTACCGTTGGATCAGCGTTTTCATTCAAGCTTAAGCTGGCCGAGGTGTGCTTGATAAAAGCCTGTAGCATGCCAATCTGAATATTTTTTAGATCGGGAAACTCGTTTTGAATGGTTCCGGTGATCAAATGAAATCCGCGAGGGTAGGGAGGAAGACTGACCTCGGATTGGTAAAAAATCATTTAGTTTGGTCTTGGGATTGTGTTCGTCCGCCTGGCCCAGGCAAGCCACATGGCGGCCATCTCTTCAACCCGATCCGGGTGCTCGGAGGCCAGATTCTTGTTCTCAGTTCGATCATCTTCGAGGTCGTACAATTCCCAATTCTGCAACTCCAGTTCCTCAACATCGTCCCAAATAAAATAATGCTTATCTGCCTGCGAGACCAGCTTCCACTTCCCCATTCTAACCGCGCGGTTTCCTTCATGTTCCCAATATAGAGCATCACGGGTCAGTGCTCGGTTGTCAAAAACCGGGACCAGGCTCGATCCTTCCAATGGTATTATAGATTCCTCTTGAAATGTTGAAGGATAGATAGCTCCGGCAACATCCACACAAGTGGCCATAATGTCAATCAGATGACCAGGTTCCCCTCTGTATCCCCCCGAATCCTTAATGCCAGCCGGCCAATGCACAATCAATGGAGTAGAAATGCCTCCTTCATGAACCCAGTGCTTGTATTCCCTGAATGGGGTGTTGCTGGCGTTGGCCCAAGCTGGCCCGTAAGCGGTATAGCTATCAGCTGCTCCCGGCATGATGTCCCTCATCAGTTTTACAGGTCTTCCGTCCCGGGTTTGGTGGGGTATCATTTGGGTTTGCAGGGTTCCGGGAGGCATGGGCTCCGGATCTTCAGGGATCTCCCGATCTCCCTCCCATGACAGAATCTCGGCGCACGCTCCGTTGTCTTGCAGAAAAAGCACCAGAGTATTATCAAAACGACCTTGAGATTTCAGAGCGTCAACTATCCGTCCAATCCCCTGATCCATGTTGTCTATCATGGCGGCGTACACTTCCATGTTCGCAATCTCCCAATTGCGATCCGCTATGCTGTCGCTCCAGGCTGGAACGGTTGCATCCCTTTCGGTCAGTTGCCAACCGTCTTTCAGCAATCCAATTTCCCTCATCCGTGAGAGCCGCTCCGATCTTAGTTTGTCCCAACCTGAATTATACCGGCCCTTGTATTTAGCTATGTCCTGCGGGAGGGCGTGCATCGGCCAATGGGCGGTGGTAAACGACACATAGATGAAAAATGGATTATCTGAATTGTGGTCTCGGATGTAGCCAACCGCCCCGTCAGCGATGGCGTTAGTATAATAGAAGCCCTCGTCAGGAGCGATATACTGGTTGTCCTCGGCCAAGGAGTTAGGGTCGTAGAAGCTTCCGGCTCCATGAATGGTGCCAAAGAATCGATCGAATCCCCTCTGTAAGGGCCAATTATGCTGGGGGGGATCATCGATTTGCTCGGCTTTATAGGGGGTGACATGCCATTTACCCGACATGTATGTGGAATAACCGGCCTGTTTAAGTACCTCGGCAATCGTGACAGCCCGATTGCTCAGGTCACCCCGATACGCCACCGTACCTCGATCCCTCATCATATGTCCTACTCCCGCCTGTTGCGGATACAGTCCGGTCATCAATGAGGCCCGGGTAGGACAGCATCGGGCTGTGTTGTAGAAATCGGTAAAGACGAGGCCATTAGAACCTAACCGATCCAGGTTGGGAGTTCTTATTTCGCTACCCATAATTCCGAGATCGGAATAGCCCATATCATCACCCATAATGAGAATGATGTTGGGTCGGGGGGCCGTGGTCTGGTCTTGTTCTGCCGTACACGCTCCCAAAACCAGGACAAGGCAAATCAGTGGGAAACTTTCTCTCATTTAGCTAGGCTTAATAACTCAAGACAAGGTAATTAATTATGGAAGAAAAAAATGAGGCAATAAACAATGAGGCAATGAGATGAGCAAAGAGCATTCCGCAGTGTTAATTGTCAATTCTTTCATACGCTCCGATATCAGGAAAATCATCCCTCGGATTTCCGTCCAAATCGCTAAGAATGCCAATATCAAACCCGGCGTTCCGGGCTGGCGAAAGCGAATCAAGGTGGTAATCATATTCCTCCGGGTCGAGAAACATCGGATCTTGATTCACGATGTTGCCAGCTGTATTCCAAAAATCATCTGTGGATCGGATATTGTTGGTTGACATGCCCAGGCTGAAATCCGCACCACCATCATTGCTGACCAAAACCTCATCCTCCTGGCTGCCCCAGATGATGGTATTCACCAACCGAACGTGAATATCTGAAACTAGAAGGGAATTGTCCTCGAGAAGCAGATTGTCTGAGAATAGGACCGATGGTCCATTCCGAAAGAAATCAAAACCAAAATTAGCAAACGTACAGTGTTCATACACATAGTTTCCACCGGCGAAATTCCCAACCGCAAACTGGCCGCAATTATTTACCAGTGTGTTCACTGCCTTTGCGTCGGAGGTAAATCCGGCGATGCCACCTGTCAGCATGTTTTCAATAATAGTATTTCGAATGTTTACGTCCGGAATAGTATCGTCGTCAGGTGTCCCAATCCTTAGCCCATATTGGGCATTCCTTATCACCGCCCAGTCCACAGTATTGTCCTTACTACCTTCCAGAAAGAAGATCCCGCCCCATTGACCGGGCAAATCGGAGAATTGCTCCTCGAGTCGCTCATTTAGAAAATACACCGGGGCTTGCTGACTTCCTTCCACCTTCAAACTGCCCTTCACAAAGAAGAAGGAATTTATGTCGGAGAATACCCGGGTTCCTGCCTCCAGGGTAAGCTGGCACAAGGAGTCCACCAGGACTGAATTCATGATCACATAGGGCAGCTCGTCGGTCCAGGTTTGGGTACAAGCAAGTATGGAGTCTCTCAGAAAGTTGGCGTTTTGACCCCAAGCTACCAGGCTCACACCTTGCAGAAGTCCGCTGGTTGTGACCAGGATACTGTCTTTCACCAGGAACGGCAGGTTTTCCTGGTTTGGATCGATCAGAACCTCCACCAGGATCAGTAAGCTGTCTTCACCCAGCAGCACCCGATCGTCAAATGAATTTCCCTCAACCCCATCCACGTAAATGGTATATTGTGAGGAACTCCTGGAAAGGGAGATATTATCAATGACCACGGCATTCCGGTTGGGGTTGAAGACCAAAAGTCGTTTGGTGGTACTTCCTTGGGTTGCGAATAGGGTATCAAATAATAGGGTGTCAGCTGAGAAAATTAAGGCCTGGTCCGGGGTGGCTGTAATTATTTCATCCTCCGGGACACAGGCCCAGACCAAGACGCCCAGGGCAGCAAAAAAGAGCAAATACTTCAACGGGGTTAGCTTCCTTCTTTCAACTTATCAGCATTGTCGGCGATGCGCAACTGCTCGATGAAATTATCAAGGTCTCCGTCCATCACACCAGAGAGATTGTGGACCGAGTATCCGATTCGATGATCGGTAACCCGGCCCTGAGGAAAGTTGTATGTTCTGATTTTATCAGAGCGATCGCCACTTCCGACCATTGACTTTCGCTGGGCTCTAATCTCTTCGTTGTGTTTGTCAACCTCAATATCATACAGTCGAGACCGCAATACTTTCAAAGCTTTGTCCAGATTCTTGAGCTGGGATTTTTCATCCTGGCAGGTTACTACCAACCCGGTAGGGATGTGGGTAAGTCTGATTGCGGAGTAAGTAGTGTTTACCGATTGACCGCCAGGTCCGGATGAGCAAAACGTATCCTTGCGAACATCATTCATATCGATCTCTACATCGACTTCGTCCATTTCGGGCAAGACCGCAACGCTGGCCGCCGATGTGTGGACTCGCCCCTGGCTTTCGGTCGCCGGTACTCTCTGCACCCGGTGAACCCCGGATTCGAATTTAAGTAGCCCATATACGCTGTCTCCTGACATGGTGCTTATGATTTCCTTGTATCCACCCGACGTTCCCTCTGTGATGTCTAGGATGTTGAGCTTCCAGTTGTTCTTTTCGGCGTAGCGCTGGTACATACGAAACAGGTCACCGGCAAAGATGGCAGCCTCATCACCCCCTGTACCTGCCCGTATCTCTAAGATAATGTCTTTGCTGTCATTTGGGTCATTAGGTATCAGTAATTGCTTCAGTTCGTCTTCCTGGCGTTCTTTTTGAGGTGTCAGAGCTTCCAATTCCTCTTTTGCTAAATCACGGAAATCCGGATCCTTCTCTGTTTCTAGTAAGCCCTTGGCGCTTTCAATTCCTTCTAGCGTCTTTTTGTAACTTTCGTATTTGGAGACTATTCGTTCCAAATCTTTGTATTCCTTGCTCAACTTGGAGAAACGCTTCATATCCGACATGGCGTCTGGCTCGACCATTAGCTTCCCCACCTCCTCAAATCGTTCCTTGATTGCCTCGAGTTTATCTAGCATGACGTAAATTTAGAATCCCGAAATTAGTAAATGTTCGGGGTTAATTACTCAGTTTACCTTTTCTACGTGGGCCGTACGTTTCGGGCCACCAAAGCGTTGGAAGATCTAAGAAAATCTCATAGACTTGGGTGGGAGACAGCGCCCTGTTGCCTGCCCGGTCCTGACCAAGCGCTCGGAACGGGGATGTTTCAGACCATTGCGGAGGGAGCATTCCGAGATTTTGAACGAATACTGAACGCTGGACATGGGACTGGTAAAAAGGGTGGGGTGGGTGAAATTGATAATTTGAAAGTCTGGAGAGTTTGAAGGTTTCAGAAAACAGACGCTGGAATGCAGGTGGTACTCAGCATTCCCTGATGAATGTTGAAAGGCGCAGAAGCTGAGGTAGCGGTCCGAAGCCTTGATTTCCTGCAGATCCGGATAGATATTAGCGGGCCTTTCGTTTTTGATTTCTCTCTATAGTATTTTGAATACTTAGTTTTTACCTAACAGGAGTTAATTGGAATGCCTTATTTTGACAGACTCAGTGGTGTTAAGATGGATCTGAACCGAAATTTTTCGTGTTGGACCAGACTGGCTCTTTATGTCCTATTAATCGTGATGGCTTCTTGCGATATGCGCAAAAGAACGGAAAATAGCGAGGCGCTCATAGAGGAAATTGAGAGCCGTGAAATCAAGCGCCTTACCGAAGCTGAGATATTCGCAGAAGCCAACCGAATTGGGGATGAAATTAGCCTGGCCAGCCAGAGGACTTTGGGCTCCAATCTAAAAATGGCAATAGCCGAACATGGTTTGGAAGAAGCGATTCGCTTTTGCAATTTGCAGGCTATGCCTTTGACGGATTCGTTGGCCTCAGAGTTTGGGGCCATGATTGGAAGGACCAGTCTAAAAGTTCGAAATCCCTCTAACCAGCCAACCGATCTGGAAGCTGAGATTTTGGAGGCTTATGCCTACAATGTTGAGCATGATCTCGATCTCTTGCCGAATCTACAGCGTATAGACCAGAACTATCTTTTGTATTCTCGTCCGATCGTGCTGAACAATCCGCTTTGCCTGAATTGCCACGGCCAACCCGGCGAAGAGACGATAAACAGCCATTGGGAGATCATTAGATCACTGTATCCAAAGGACAAAGCAGTTGGCTATGAATTAGGACAGCTAAGAGGCATGTGGAGTATTAAGCTATCCCAAAAAGAAATAATTATGGGTTTATAATCTTATGCCCAATCGCCCTTCCTTTCCTCCAATCAAAATACCGGAATCACCGAATCCCCGGGTTGTGATCATTGGGGGTGGATTTGCAGGGCTCAAACTGGCCCAGGGTCTGAAGAATAAGAAGGTTCAGGTTGTCCTTTTTGATCAGCACAATTACCATACTTTTCAGCCCCTGTTATACCAGGTTGCCACAGCCGGCTTGGAACCCGATTCCATTGCCGGACCGCTTCGTCAATTGATATCTTTTAAAAAGGATTTTTACTTTCGTATGGCCACCGTCAAAGGCATTGATCCATCTAATCGGCTGGTTGAAACTTCAATTGGACATACAAGCTATGACTACCTCGTTGTCGCCTGTGGAGCTGAAACCAACTTCTTTGGGAACCGTGATCTAGCTGACCAAGCATTTCCTCTCAAGAAAATCACTGACGCCCTTGATCTCAGAAGTCATATCCTTTAGAATTTTGAAAAGGCGGTTCTCACCAACGGGGAACAGGAACTACAAAGTTTGATGAATTACGTGATAGTGGGTGGCGGCCCGACCGGAGTTGAAGTCTCGGGTGCGCTGGGGGAGTTGAAGCAGCATGTTCTTCCCAAAGATTATCCGGATCTTGACTTCAGGAAAATGGAAATCTACCTGATAGAGGGGGCACCTCGTCTTTTGAACGGTATGTCTGACTTGGCTGGCGACCGTGCCTTCCGTTATTTGAAGAAATTCGACGTGGTAGTGCATATTAAAAAGGTTGTCAAATCGTATGATAGCGATATGGTCTTCCTTTCGGATGGGACCCGGATTCCAACCAAGACCCTTATTTGGGCGGCTGGGGTTAAAGCGAATCAAGTGCCCGGCCTGGAGGTAGATTTGAATCGAGGAAGGATACCTGTAGATGATTTCAACCAAGTGGTCGGTTACGATGGTGTTTTTGCTCTTGGGGATATGTCATGTCAGAGTAGCAGCGAATATCCGAATGGCCACCCAATGCTAGCGGCGGTGGCTATGCAACAGGGTGCAGCTCTAGCGAAGAACCTACCCCTGCTGATTGATGGGAAAGAAGCCAAACCTTTCCGCTACGTAGACAAAGGTACGATGGCAACTATAGGAAGGAATCGAGCGGTTGCAGATTTTCCCGGCAACATAAAAGTTGGCGGCAGAATTGGTTGGTTCGTCTGGATGTTTGTCCATATAATGCTATTAGTAGGTTTTCGCAACAAGTTGGTGGTACTCAGCAACTGGCTATGGAACTATTTCACTTACGATCGGGGCACTCGGCTGATAGTCAGGCCTTTTGTCAAACGGCGGGCTCCGAAATCCGCTTAAATGCCCTAACCACCATTTGCGTAAATAAGCCATTTTGGAAGGTCTATTATTCGTAGCTTAGGAGTAACGCATCATTTAATGACCAAAAGGACTGTTTATTGGATCCTCCAGGTAGGGGGGTGGTCAACTTTCTCGGCCATCAACATATTCTTTTTATTCCTGACCACGGGTAAGGTAGAGTTACGTCAGCTATTGAGCTACGCTATCCTGGCGGCATTTTATATCGGTACCACTCATATATATCGAATCTGTATAGTCAAATGGGGATGGCTCAATGTTTACATAACTAAGCTGCTGCCCAAGATATTTGTCGCGGTTCTGGCGCTCGCCGGGGCTAACTATCTTTTCCAGATTGCCGTATCCTATTCACTGGGCCCTATAAACCCTCTGGACTTGGAGTTGGTCAATGTTCTTGGGGGGCTTGTGGCATCGGCAATTCTTTACTTGAGTTGGTCACTGATTTATTTCCTTTACCACTATCTTAGCAGCTATAGCCAAAAGCTCATCTATGAGGCTTCCATGAAGGAGATGGAGCTAAGCAATCTGAAGTCTCAGCTTAATCCGCATTTTATATTCAACGCTCTGAACAGTATTAGAGCGCTGGTGGATGAGGACCCGGGCAAGTCCAAGATTGCAATTACCCAATTATCCAACATCCTGCGCAACTCCTTAATAGTTGACAAAAAGCGACTTACGAAGTTTGCGGAGGAGATAAAAACGGTAAGGGATTACCTGGCCCTGGAATCAATCCGGTTCGAAGAAAGATTACAGGTGGCGATAGACTTGCATCCCGATTCTGATCAATTTGATATCCCTCCCTTAATGCTGCAGACCCTCGTTGAAAACGGCATAAAACACGGAGTTTCCCAGTTGAAGGAGGGCGGAAAAATTGTTATCAAAACCCAGGTAGAAGATTACTCAATGAACATACGAATACTAAACAGTGGTCAACTCATCAACGGTGCGCGGTGGAAGGGTAGTGGACAGGGTATTCCCAATACCGAAAAAAGGCTGAAGCTGATATACGGTGAGGATGCTTCTTTTAAGATCGGGAATTTGGATGGTCAAACAGTCAAAACGGAGATAAGGATCCCGCAGAAAGTTAGATGAGAGCGATAATAATAGATGATGAAAGGCTAGCTCGCAAAGAGCTGAATAGCCTTTTGGCTGATTACCCTGAGATTGAGATAGTCGATGAGGCGGTAAACGCTGATGATGCTTATGACAAAATAATTGCTCATGATCCGGACCTTGTCTTCCTGGACATACAGATGCCCGGTAAAACCGGTTTTGATCTCCTGGAAATGCTGGAAAAGGCACCAAAGGTAATATTTACAACTGCCTTCGATGAGCACGCCATAAAGGCATTTGAATTCAATGCACTGGACTACTTGCTCAAACCCATTCAACCGGACCGGCTAAGGGAGAGTGTGAGCAAAATCCTGACCGAGGAGGAATCCGGAAAACGGTATCCGAGTCCCCCGGCACGGGAACAACTTGGCGCCAATGATCAGGTTTTTGTTAAGGACGGTGACAAATGCTGGTTCGTTAGGCTTACCAACGTGCGCCTGTTCGAATCAGATGGAAACTACATAAAAGTCTACTTTGATCAGAATAGACCTATGATCCACAGGTCGTTGAACGCTCTAGACGAGAGGCTCGATGACAAGACATTCTTTAGAGCTAGCCGTAAGCATATAATCAATTTAAGCTGGGTGGATACTATTGAACCATGGTTTAACGGAGGCCTGATAGTCATGCTCAAGGGGGGGGAAAAGGTGGAAGTCAGTCGTAGGCAGGCAGCAAAGTTTAAAGATATGATGAGCCTTTGAATAAGCTGACCAGCTTGTCAGCGTCTAAGCTTGGTCAGATGTCAGGCTTCAACAAATGCAAATAGATGGGTAACATTTGCCAGCCAAAAGGCGGATTGTTCAACCTAGTTGCTATCTCCCATAAAGTTTCGCTTTAAGGTGTTAAGCTCAATACCCTGTGCCCGTTCCTGGTTCAATTATGATTTAACGAGAACATTCCTTGCCTTCAACAGTTCCAACCATTTCTTATGAATGCCTCCGAATGGATTCAATTCTATGATTAGAAATACAAGCAAAACTTCATACAATATGAAAATGTTGGTATGGTAGCCTCTCATATAGTACGCCAAAATCAGTAGCGCGTATTGGTAAAGAATTACCGATAGCACTAATACGAAAGTTTCTTCTTTAAAGATTTGGAACCGAAAAAACAGAAAAACTAACCCGATTGCTACTAGAATCAGTTTTGGAAGTTCCAGTCCCATTTTTTCATATAGGATCCGGACTGGCATAAAAGTTTGAAAAAACCTACTATTGTCAGCAAGGCCGTCTGCCAAGGCTTGTATTCTTCTATCAAGTTTTGAACTGATTACAACGTCAGCATAGCCTTCACTGATTTGGTTTAATTCGCCAACATAAAATGGATTTCGATAAATCGACTGCACGTTGAATTTGCATTTTCTGAAGAACTCCATCTTATCATCAAGAATAAGTCCCAGCCATTTTCCGGTTAATAACTTATCCGCCGGATGTGAGAGGGTTGTCGCACCCTTTCCAAACGCTGTGGCAACCAATTTTCTCATTTTCGGATCCCCATCAAGCGGTGTGATTCCCCACTTATTTTCCGGAAGTTGGCCGAGACTAATGAATAGGACATGACCTCCGTTGGATGATTTTTGCAGGTAGGAGCCGGTTTTTTTTAATGAATAAATGCCCCAGGGTACCAAACAGACAAATATCACCAAGTACCATAATGAATAATGCAGCCATAACTTCTTCTCGTTCTTGATCCAGTCAATTATCAAAATGAGGACAGGAATTGCAAGAGCAAAAAAAAAGTAATCGGATCGAAAATTGAGCATGATGCCGAAGCACATTGAAGCCAAAATCAAGTACTTGACGCTTCTAAACCTGAAATAATTCAGAACGAGGAATACGGCAGCCACCAGAAGGTTCGCCCCAATGCTGTAAAGCCATAGAATGGTATGAAAGTAAAACCACTGAAAGCTGAGAATGGTGAGCACCCTGAAAACAATTCTGGAGGATGCCTTCCATCCGAAATTTCCCAGTGAATAATCAACAAAGAGCAGGACACTAATACTTACTAATTGTTGCAAGGCAATGATAATTGTTTTGCTCTTAGTGACCAGGAAGATTAATCCGTATCCCCACATTGGGAAGGTTTGGACGGTAAGGCCTTTTCCTTGTGTTAAATCAAAGCCGCCTCTAAAAAAATCGGCAAAATCCAGATAAGCCGGAACCAATCCACTCATGGTCCTACCGTTATAATTCAGAACGGATGCGATGAAAGCTGTAATTAACAGAGCAGATAGATATAAGTGTTTAAGTGAAAACCTGACAATTCTAGCCAGAATTAGATTAAATGGAATGGGTCCCTTTTGGGTTTGTTCGGTTATGCTATCCGATAACTGTGCCATACGATCAACAATCGGATTGGGCTTAAATAAACATTCATACTTTGATGCAAGATAGGGTGACAACGCATATCGAAATGTACGCATGGCCTTGAATTCTGAAGGGATCCGGAAATCGGCATCCAAGTCCGCCGTGGCGAGAGCAACCTGGCCCAACGATCTGGTTTTAGTTGAGGACGGTGACGATGGCGTCCTATCTACAGAACAGCCGGTGGACCGTCTACCTTCCAATTGAATTATGAGCACACTGAAAATGACCCGATCCCATAATCTCCAGATTTCAAAACGTTTAATTGTATTACCTTAAAAATGTTCAACAAGCAATCCCGTGGCTAATGGTCAAGGACTAATGTTAATCAACTTGTCATCCCTCATAATTAGTTGACAATCAATTTATATCGCCCTGGGGTACCTCATTTTCGCCGTGCTCATGGTTTAGATATACCCAAAAGGCCGTGAAGGAGATAACCTTATTATGGATGGGCTAAAATTCGGGGTGGTAATTGGGATATTATGGGTTGTTCCTTACGCGCTAATAAGCTACGGGGTCATTACCATTTATTCCAAAAAGGCCATTTTCATGTATGCTATTTATCATTTGGTAGAACAAGGGGCAGGCGGAATTGTGATTGCACTGATCTACGGAAAAGCTTCCACTGAATCTGGTCAGGCAGTGTCAGGTTCCGACGAGACTGTTCATGGTGACAGTGATATGACATGATCAACTTACCAAGGATCAGCTCATTTCGGTTGAGCAGGTCGGAATCTTTTAATTTCTAATTTGAGTTTGTAGCTTCGGCTCCATGCTACTGCTCATATCTTCGCCCTACTGGCCGTTTGCTGTTCTGATCCTGGGTATTGCCGCGGTTGTCCTGATGATAACGGTCGTGCGGCTGCATGCATTTATTGCCCTGATGGTGGCCGCTATCCTGGTCGGGCTTATAAGTACTGATTTGCCCGATATCGGTCGAAGTTGGATCGTCACTGCTGTTGAATTGCCAATGACAGAGTTTGGATCCATGGCTGGCAAAATAGCCTGGGTGATCGCATTAGCAGCCATCATAGGAACCGCCATGATGGAAAGCGGGGCGGCCGACAGAATTGTTCAGGGCCTTATAAATTCTCTGGGCGAAAAGCGGGTTGGAATAGCGCTGATGATGAGTGGTTTGATACTTTCTATCCCGGTTTTCTTCGATACGGTCTTTTTTCTGTTAATTCCCTTAGCGCGCTCATTGGGTCTAAGGACTGGCAAGCACTACGTCCTGTACGTGACCGCCATGGCGGGGGGGGCGGCTATAAGCCATTCTCTGGTTCCCCCAACACCGGGTCCTTTGATCATGGCTGAGGCCTTGGAAATAGACCTGGGAATTACCATTTTGGCCGGTTTGGCTGCCAGCCTCATTCCAGCATTGGCGGTAATGTGGTTCGCCAACCGGGTCGATAAGCAGTTAGAGCTTCCGGTAAAAGACGTGGGAGAGCATCCTGTTCCAGAAAGCTCTCAGTTGGCCAGCGATTTACCTCCCTTAGGGATTTCGGTGCTTCCCATTCTTATGCCGGTGGTATTAATCAGTTTGGTGTCCGTATTGAATTTGACTGCTGCCGGTGTGCCACCCCTTATAGACTTTCTGGGCAACAAGAATATGGCGATGAGCGTAGGGACCATAATTGCGCTTTGGCTTTGGGCGCGCCAGAGAGGGTTGAAAATGGGTGACATTACTTTAGCCATAGGGGATGGACTTCAAATAGCCGGAGTTATTATTCTGATTACTAGCGCGGGTGGGGCTTTTGGAGCCATGATTAAGCATTCAGGAATTGGAGAGGCCATTCAATATGCTACGGCAGATTTCGACATTAACTACATCGTGCTGGCCTGGATAATTGCGGCCGTCATGAAAATTGCCCAGGGTTCCGGAACGGTTTCCATGATCACAACCGCCAGCATAATGGCCGGAATCTTAACCGGGGCCGATCCTCTGGGCTACCCGCCGATACTCATTCTCCTTTCAATTGGTTTTGGGTCCTTGACTATTTCATGGATGAACGATAGTGGTTTTTGGGTGGTTGCAAAACTCAGCGGCTTTTCCCAGAAGGAAACGCTTAAAACCTGGACCAAATTGCTGGTAGTTATATCGGTTGTGGGCTTTATTGAGCTGCTGATCCTGTCCATATTCCTTTGATTAGCGATTCACTTGGCGACTTCGCAATCTTACCCATCAGTTCTTCTTTAGGATTCCGTCGGCCATTCCGGGAGCAACTCTTTGAATGGCTCGGAGTACTTTAGCCTTGCCCGGATAGATAGTCAAACGATTTTTTTTGAACCCCCTTAGAAATTCCGCGGCCAAATCCGCCGCGGACATCTTACCTTTGCCTCTACCTTCAGTCATAGAAGTATCCACTAATGGAGGAACGATGTCGAAAACCTTTATATTACTTCCCTCGAGTTGGTATCTCAAAGCTTTAGTGAAAATGTGCAGGCCTGCTTTGGAGCCACAAATACACAGGCGCGGATTGCTTTGGGATCAGGGCTAATACTGAGCTTACATTTACAATAGCACTTTGCTCCTGGTTAGCCAGAATTGGAAGCAAGGCTGAGCAGAGCTTGATGGGGGCATTCAGCTTAACCGCGAGTTCATGATCTACTTCATGCTCGAAATTCTTTGGCTCAGCCAATTGGTAGTTTTTTTGAATTCCAGCGTTATTTACCAGAATGTTGAGATCCCTGTGGTTGACCTGGGTCTCGTTTATCAAATGATGCAGGTCGGAAGGGTTAGACAGATCTCCTGGAATGTATTCAAAACCCTCGGCTACGGCAATTTCCTGAAGGGTGTTGACATTACGTCCGGTAATGATGACCTCGTTGCCTAAGGATCTAATCTGACGTGCCAAAGCGAGACCTTATCCTCATAGAACCTCCTGTTATCAAGACCTTGTTAGCCTTCAGTTTCATAATTCACTTATTTTGATCACCAGTATCATTATCCTCCAAGAATAGATCAGCAGAGATTTGATCGGCCAGCAACTTACCTGCGTCGGTAAGGAACAACCGATTTTCTTCTATTTGAATAAATCCTCCCCGGGAATAGCGATCCACCAATTGACGATTCTCTTGCACCAGGTCCCATCCGAAATCCGACTTAAGCTGATGGAGGTCTACACCCCACATAGTTCGTAAACCGGTTAATAAAATCTCATTGATACGATCCGCCGGGTTCAATTTTTCAATTTTGCAAGGTAGTTTTCCCAAAGCAATTTCGGCCATGTACTTGCCATTACTGGAAATATTGGACTGTCTCGACCTTACGTCAAAGCTATGAGCACCGGGGCCAAGACCCAGGTACGGGATTTGCTTCCAATAATTCGAATTGTGGCGGCTCATTTTTCGGGGCAGACAAAAATTGGAAATCTCATAATGTACATAATTGCTACCGGTGAGCATTTCGGTCATCAATTGATATTCTTCCTCTGATTGCTTGTCAGGCACTTCGATTAGTTGTTCTCTTCGACGCCGATCCCCGAAAACGGTGTTTTCCTCAATCGTGAGACAATAGCAACTTAGGTGCTCGGGCTTAATGTCAATGGCCTGTTTTAAATCGCGACTCCAACGAAGACGGCTTTGACTGGGGATTCCATAAATGAGATCCATGCTTAGATTATCGAAACCCACGCTCCGGGCTTTTTCTAGACAGGCCAGAGCTTGAGTGGCATCGTGTATTCTGTTTAGGTATTTTAGCGTCGAGTTTTCGAACGATTGAATTCCGATGCTCAAACGGTTTACTCCAATTTCTTTTAAGGTGCGAAGTTTGGGTAGAGTCAAATCATCCGGGTTGGCTTCGAGGGTGATTTCGGTATCATCCGCAAGCTTATAGCAATTGGAAATTGAATCAATTAAATACCTGAGTTGGGAGCCTTGAAGAAGCGAGGGAGTACCTCCACCCAGGTAAATGGTGTCTACATCGGTTTGACCAAGGTAGTGCCGGCGCAATTCCATCTCCTTTTTTATGGCCTTCACCATTCCTTCCACCGGAGCGAGATTTACTGAGAAATGAAAGTCACAGTAAAAACAAGCTTGGGCACAGAAAGGAATATGGATATATAAACCTGCCAAGAATCTGTAAATTTGTCCCCTAAATTAATGGATTGGTGGCCAGGATGTTTCGATCGCTCGTCAAATTATTCTTTCTTTTCCAGCTGACTCTGGGCCATATCTGGCTTTTAGCTCAAACTGATTCCTTGGTAGAAATCAAAGCCACTCCCAGCGACCGCAGGATCCTTGAAAAGTACGATTTTGAAAGATCATTTTCAGCCCCGGAAATAGTCCGAGCCCTTCACAATGACGGTTATCTCCTAGCCAGGGTCGATTCAATCAGCTCCGCCAGGGGTCATACCATCTTGATTTTTAGTATTGGGCAGCAATACCATTGGGCTTATCTTGGTCCCGGGAACGTCGATGATCAAATGCTGAGAAAGATAGGCTTTCGCGAGAGACTTTACCGGGCAAAACCCTTCCGTTACCGTGAGATAAACACATTAATGGATCATATTCTGGAATATTCCGGGAACAATGGATATCCTTTCGCTGAAGTGAGGCTGGACAGTATAGGCCTTTCAGGACCGACCATGAGAGCCAGTCTAAATTATCAAAGTGGGCCATACATAACTTTCGATTCGATAGAGATAGCCGGAAGTGCGAAGGTAAAACACAAGTTCTTATTTCAACACGTTCAAATATTTCCTGGAAAACCGTTCTCTGAACAAAGGGTTGCCGCGGTTGGCAGGGAATTGAACAGTTTGGAATTTATCCAACAGATGCAGCCCCCCCCAGCTATCCTTCCAAAATTCTGAGGCGCGGGTTTATTTGGACATAACCAACCAGCCGGCCAACCGCCTGGACTTTGTACTCGGTGTTTTGCCTAATTCCTCGGCCGACGGCAACATGCTGCTAACTGGTCAATTGGATTTGGCTCTAAAAAATATGTTCGGGCGGGGCAAAGGCCTGGAACTTAATTGGCTGCGTTACAAAGAACAATCGTCTGAATTAGCCATCAAGTACAGCCACCCTTATTTGCTTGGATCCGTCTTGAGTGCTCAGGCTGGTTTTGAGCTTTTAAGGGAAGACTCAACTTTCATCAACAGGAAAATCAATTTGGATCTAAGTTTCAAATTGAATCCCGAAAGTTCCCTGTTCCTTGAAGTAGAATATAAGTCTTCGGGTTTGCTGAATCCGGGACAATTTGAAGAGTCCAGCCGCCTACCCGATTTTTCGGATGTGGACATAACTTATTATGGTTTGCGATACACCTTATCCCGTTTGGATCACCAGTTTTTTCCCAGGACAGGTCGAAAATACAGTTTTCAAGGGTCGCTCGGGGACAAGAAAATTAATCCAAATTCCACCTTGAAACCCGAATTTTACGATAGTATTGATCTGCGCAATATTCAAATCCGGCTGCAGGCGGGTTTAGAGCACTACTTTCGGCTGGGCTCTAACGTCGTACTTTACAGCAATCTGCGCTCAGGTCTTTTGTTTAATGAGAATATATTCTTAAATGAAATGTTCCGGATTGGGGGTTTCCAAACATTGCGTGGGTTTAATGAGAATTTCTTTTTTGCCTCCCATTACGGTTTGTCTAACCTTGAGGGGAGGCTTCATCTGGATAGCAAGTCGTATTTATTTCTATTATATGATCAGGCTTTTATTAGGAGGGATGCCGGGCCTGACAAGTTCGAAGATTTCCCAATGGGCCTTGGCCTCGGACTCAGCCTTGGCCTCAAATCGGGAGTTTTTAATTTTGCTTTTGCCATGGGCCGCTGGGAACAAGAGCCATTCAGCTTTCAATTGGCAAAAGTGCACTTTGGATATGTTAATGTCTTTTAGAATCACCACCTGGTTTAAAAGATTCTTAACCGTAGTGGCACTCAGCACCGGGCTAGATTGCCAGCAAGCTGGGGCCCAATTTTGGGAGGGAGAATGGCTTATCACCGACCCGACTACCGGTGCCTATTTACCTTTTACGCCTGGGCCAAAGAAACTGAAAGCATTGAGCTTTATCATTAAGCCCGGCGTGCACCAGGGCAAATGGGTTAAAGTATGCGCGGAAGTTGGTAGCTCGCTGCTCATGGATGGTAACCTGGTTTACCACTATAATCAGACAGCTTGTCAGGATTTTGAAATTGACAGTTTAAAGGATCACTACTCCGGGCGACATCTTTTTTTCACAATTTATAATCCTGATCCGCAAGTTCTCTCCAATTACCGGTACTCCATTGTCATTCCGGGTTCTACTAATACAGTGTCCAGTGACGCACTGGAACTAATACCCATTCCAAGAGGAAATAAAGATTTTGGGAATTTTTTTGTTCTTGGACTTGTAACTATACTTGCTTTTTTGGCTGGTTTCTTTCGGTTCCAGTATAAGACCTTTATATCTTTCTACAACCTGGGGAGCATTTTTTCCTTCCGAACCAGTACAACTGGCTTGCAATCTCTCCGGCTCTTTGAGCGTGCCAACCTGCTATTGCTGTCATTTCACTCAATTCTTGTGGCTTTTGTTGTCGTTGTTGCGGCTAACGCCCGACCGGATTGGGCCGAGGTTCTGCCTGGTTTTGATGCCGGCAGCTTTTATGCTAATACGCTCTATTGGGGTGCAATTACTGTGGTTCTATTTCTTTTTTACTTTTTGAAATTCGGTACTATAGTCCAGATATCATTATTATTCGGATTAAGACAATTCCAGGATCAACACTTCCTGGATTATCTGAGGTTGTCAATGGTATTTTTTCTGGCCCTTTTCGGGTTACTGGTCCTTGTGAATTTGAGCACCCCGTTGCTGAACAATGGTTTGGTTTCGCTGTTGGCCGAAAGCGCATTTCTATTTATGATCGCACGGGTGGTGATTATTTTTCTCAAGTTGAATTCTTACTCCCCAAACCGGAGGTTGCACTTGATTTCCTATCTTTGCAGTACCGAAATTCTCCCCCTAGTATTTATTCTAAAGCTTTTTGTTTAATTTTGCCGTCCCAATTGAAATCTATGGACGCAATGATCAACACATCAGAAGTAGAAAGATTAATTTTGGAAAGACGCAATAATAAGGTAGCCAGCATTTTAGTTTCCCAGCCCAAGCCCAAGAATTCTAACTCTCCTTATCTGAAACTTGCAGAGAAATATAGTCTCAAAATAGATTTCAGGCCCTTTATTGAGATTGAACCAGTCACCTTAAAGGAATTTCGGCAGCAAAAGGTTGATGTATTAGCACATACCGCGGTAATATTTACCAGCCGAAATGCGGTAGATCATTTTTTTAGATTGTGTCGGGAAAACAAGGTTGACGTTCCCGCTGATATGAAGTATTTCTGCATTTCAGAGCAGACGGCGAATTACCTTCAGAAGTACATCGTCATTCGGAAACGAAAAATCTTCACTGGAAGCAGGACCGCTTCGGACCTGATTGAGATTCTCAAAAAGCATAAGGACGAGAAGTTTGTCTTTCCTTGCTCGAATATCAGAAAGAATGATATCCCGGATTTCCTAACAGGAAATGGCTTTACAAGCACCGAGGCTACCATTTATCGAACGGTGGCCAGTGATCTCTCCGACTTAGCGGATGTGAATTACGACGTTATAGCCTTCTTTAGTCCGTCTGGAATTAACAGCCTGTTTGTCAACTTTCCAGAATTCAAACAAAATAATACCAGGATTGCCGGTTTTGGTCCTTCAACTTCCAAGGCGGTCCGTGATCACGGACTCATTTTGGACATCGAGGCACCATTGCCCAATGCACCATCCATGACCGGTGCCTTGGAGCTTTATATCAAAGTGGCCAACTCTTAGACCTTTGTAATCTTTCTGGTCAGGGCCTTTTCGGTTGATTTTGATCAAGGATATTGACCTAAATAGCCGTTTTTCCGTGAATTAATTTTGGTACTTTTAAAATTTGAAGCCTCCTTTTATTGTTATATTGTAAGGTTAAACTGTAATTGACGATGGGAAAGGTGCGATTTTTGGGGTTAATTATGTGGGTGGCTTCGGTCGGGCAGTCTGTATGGGCGCAGCAGGACGCTCAGTTCTCCCAATACATGTTCAATACGCTTTTCTATAATCCGGCCTATGCCGGGGTTGAAGGGGTCACCAAAGCCCAATTGACGGCCCGTACGCAATGGGCTGGTTACTCCTCCTCGTTTGATGGAAGCGGGGGCAATCCAAATACCCAGTTGATCAGTTTGACTTCCCCCATTCTCAAGCTTAGAAGTGGCTTTGGACTTTATGTCGTCAATGATAAGCTTGGACCTCTGAATAACATTGAAGCGCAGGCATCTTATGCCTATCACCTGGCGATCAAAGATGCCAAATTATCGATCGGCATAAAGGCCGGAATCTATTCCCAGGTCATTGACCGAGAGCGTTACCGGCCCAATGTAGATCCGGACCCAATCATTGCGGGAGGCCGTGATTCCCAGATCCGGCCCGATCTTGGATTTGGAGTTTATTACCGGGCGGAGAAATATTATGCTGGAGTCAGCGTTAATCATGTGTTGAAGTCGGAATTTGATTTTGGAGTGGCCGAATCAAGAAATGCCTTGGAGCAGCATATGATTCTAACCGGAGGATACGATTACGAAGTGAACTACCGCTTGGTAATAACTCCAAGCTTGCTGGTGAAGACTGATTTTAATACCTATTCCTTCGATCTGGGAGCGATTGCGACCTACAACGAAAAGATGTGGGGTGGGCTTGCCTTTAGACAGTCTGAGGCTGCGATTGTCCTGTTGGGTTATAGTTTGCTAAAGGACAGCTCTTTGAAGCTTGGTTACGCCTTCGATTACGTAATCAAAGCGCAGGCTGCCAAGGAGGCGACATCACACGAATTTCTTGTAAGCTATACGCTGCCTCCTGTAACTGCAGGGGGCAAAAAGATCATTAGAACCCCTCGTTTTAGGCACTAAAAATTGTGGAATAAGGTTTTGCAGTTAATTATAAAATGTACAATTTGTGAAAAATTGCATTACTATTATTAAAGAATTTTATAAAATAGTACAAATTACTTTTTCCGATTAATTAGTCGTTTTCATTTTTTCTTGTAATTAGCTTCTGACCACGCGGGATACTGGTTAATAAAGGTGTTATGAAAAATTCGTTTTCCCTAAAAAGGATCGTCCTATATCTTTTTGTCTTATCGTTGCTGCCCTCCCAAAGTTGTCTCAGGATATTTGGTGGTGACAAAGGCGATGATCGTGGGGAGCTCATTGGTGTCGCTGGCCGTGAAGGGTGGGTGCAGACCATACCCTACGGAATGGTTCCGATACCTCCTGGTACATTCCACATGGGTCAGGCAGACGAAGACGTTCCAGCTACGCAGATTAACTTCAATAAGCAGGTAACCATCGGTCCGTTTTATATGGACGATACGGAGATCACCAATAATGAGTATCGTCAGTTTGTAGTGGACATCAGCGAAGGATCTGAAGTCGATCTAGGGGACGATTATGTGTTCGAAGATCTCTATCCGGATACTACCGTTTGGACTAGAGATTTTTCACATCACATGGGAGATCCTTTGGTCCAGTATTACTACATGCACCCTGCATTCGACGACTACCCCGTAGTCGGGATCGATTGGAAAGCGGCACAATATTTTTGTGAGTGGAGAACCCAACATCTTAATGACTATAGAGTAAGCCAGGGCGAGATCATCTTGCCAAACTTCAGGCTGCCGTCCGAGGCTGAGTGGGAATACGCAGCTCGAGGAGGCCGAGACATGGCTAAATATCCCTGGGGCAATCCCTACATCCGGAACGCCAAGGGCTGTATGATTGCCAACTTCAAGCCTGGTCGTGGAAATTATTTCGATGATGGCTACGCTTATACCGCGCCGGTTGATTCCTATTTCCCCAATGATTATGGATTGTTCTGCATGGCGGGAAATGTATCCGAGTGGGTGCAAGACGCCTTCCATCCTGCGTCCTATCCGTTGGTTTGGGATTTGAACCCAACCTATTGGGAAGACTCCGAACCCCAGAAAGTTGTTAGAGGCGGGTCTTGGAAAGATGTTGCTTACTATTTGGAGACTGGAACCAGAGCCTATAAACACCAGGATTCAGCTCGCTCCTTTATTGGATTCCGTTGTGCCATGACCCTCCTGGGCCGATCTTCCGGTCAAGAATTTTAGTCAAGTATTACATATAATTGAATATATCATTATCTTTATTTCTCTCTACTTTCAAAACGCATTACTAACCTAAAACAACACAAATATGGCTAGAGACAAAGGTGGATTCACAGAGCTACTATTCAGTACTATAATGCCCAAGGTATATGGGATTGGGGCTGCTGTAGTTATTGTAGGAGCTTTGTTTAAAATCCAGCACTATGAGGGAGCCGGTATAATGCTCGGGGTGGGCCTCACCGTTGAAGCTTTGATCTTCTTTCTTAGTGCCTTTGAACCTAAACATCCCGAACCTGAATGGGCGAGGGTATATCCCGAATTGGCTGACGACTATGAAGGTCCCAGTGGTGCCAAAGCTATTCCTAAGCAAGCTGGGGCAAGCCCTACTCAACAGGTGGACCAGATGATGGAAAAAGCTAAAATCGGCCCGGAGTTAATTGAGAGCTTGGGAAAAGGCATGCGAGGCATGGCTGAATCAGCCTCCAAAATGGGTAATCTTAGTGATGCCGCTGTGGCCACTAACGACTACGCCAACAATGTAAAAAAGGCTTCGAGTTCTCTTCTTGAGATGAACAAGTCCTACGCTTCAACTGTGACCGCCATGGCAGAAATGTCTAACGCCTCGAAAGATGCCAAGGAATATCACTCACAAGTTCAAAATGTCACTAAAAACCTTTCTGCCTTAAATGCAGTATATGAAATGGAGCTTCAGGACTCTAACCAACACGTTAAGTCGATGAAGAAGTTCTACGAAAGTTTGGGAAGTGCCATGGAAAATATGGCCGAAGCCGGTAAGGGTACTGAGGCGTTCAAATCTCAACTAACCAGATTGACGGACAATCTTTCGTCCCTGAATCGGGTATATGGCAGTATGCTTACCGCAATGCGAGGTGGTGGAAACAGTGGGTCTTCTGAACAAAGACCTCCCCAGCTACCTCAGAGTTAAAATAGGAAACTAATTAATACAAAAATTTAAGTTATGGCCGGAGGCAAAGAAACACCCAGACAGAAAATGATCGGGATGATGTACCTGGTCCTCACTGCTCTTCTGGCGCTGCAGGTTAGTAATAGCGTTCTCGAAAAGTTTATTTTCATCAACAGAGTTTTGGAGAACACAGTAAAAGAAGGAGGTGCGGGTAACTCAGCCGTTGTATCGAGAATAGCAGCGGCAGTAGAGGAAGCCGGTAACCGTCCCGAGGATCTAAAAGTTTTGGAACGGGCGAAAGAGGTTCGTGTTGAGACCCAGAAAGTCGTCAAGGGACTTCAGGAATATAAAGATGAGGTAATTGAACTTACTGGAGGGGTAGATGAAAATGGCCAGTATATTGGAGTAAAGGATGAAGATAAGATCGCCAATATGATGATCAACAAAGGCCGGGGTGAGGACGTGAGATCACTTCTCAATGAATATGCGGACTTTCTGTCTCAGGAAACTGGAGACAGGGAGTTTCATCCATTGGCCTTAGATGCCTGGGACAATCCCGTTTTCAAAGATGATCCCAATCAGAACAAAAAGGATTTTGCTCACTTGAATTTCCAAAGCACCCCAATGGCTGCAGGACTAGCCACCTTCAGTCAGTTTCAGGCGGAGGTTATCAATTACGAAACCGCAGCTTTGGATGATCTGGCCCGTCAGGTAGGGGCTCATGATGTGAAGTTCGACAAAATAGTGGTGATGGTTCGACCGGAATCTAAGATTGTGGCAGCCGGTGCTAAGTACCGAGCCGAGATGTTCATTGCCGCTTCATCTTCAGGGATTACTCCTGAAATGGCCTTAAATGACAAGCCTCTTGAAGTTATAGACGGTATGGGAACCGTTGAATTTACCGCTACCCCTGGGACCTATGACAAACATGGAAATGTCAGTAAAAAATTCAAAGCTTCCATCACGATCAATGACAGCACCTATGAAAATGATATCGAATACATTGTTGCTAGGCCCGTGATCCAGATTCAGTCGGCATCCGTTCAGGCTCTGTATTTGAATTGTGGAAATGAGCTTCAGGTGAACGTGCCCGCTTTGGGCGCAGATTACCAACCTACTTTTACAGCCAAAGGTGCGACAGCTCTAAACGGAGGTGGAGGAAAGGTCACAGTTGTCCCGAACGCGGCCAATGTAGATTTGAATGTCAGTAGCGGAGGCAACTTTATCGGTACAGAAAAATTTAAAGTCCGAAGGATACCAAAGCCCACTGTTGAACTTAAGGATCGTGGTAAGGCCGTAAATGAGAAGGTTGGAATGCCCGCTCCAGGCCCCAGATCTTTAGAGATTAAGGCCGTTCCTGACGAAAGTTTCGCCCAGTTCCTACCGAAAGATGCGCGCTACCGTATTTCTGAATGGGAAGTTACCCTGGCTCGTGGAAGCCGCCCCGTTGCCACTCAGAAAGTGACAAACGAAAAGGTAAATCTTAATGCGTTTGCGTCTAAGGCCCGGCCAGGTGATCGTATTGTAGCCGAAGTTAAGAAGGTTCAGAGGATGAACTTTAAAGGAAAGGTTGAAAGCGTTAATGTCGGTACGGTAATAAAGACCATACCACTGCACTAAAAGAGTTAGATGATGAAAGTAGTTTGTAAGTTGATTTACGCTTTGCTTCTGGTTGGAATGTGTGCACCTGTGCTAGCTCAGGAAAGTGATACCGGTTTCAACCCAAACTCTATTCGACCCATACATGAAAATGATATCATGTATAAGAAAAGGGTGTGGAGAAGAATGGACCTTAAGGAAAAACAGAACAAGGGGTTTTTTGCTACAAACTCCGAAATCACAAAAATCATAATTGACGCTGTAAATGCTGGCACCTTGACTCCTTATAAAAGCGACAGCCTTACAGGTCGGCTTGCCAAAGAGGACTTTATCGAGAATATGAAGCTTCCGGATGAGGGGGGAGGATTAACTGAGGAAGAAAAAGCCCTTGGATTCACGGAAGATGACGGCGGCTGGGGTGGTGGCGGCGGCTGGGGTGAGGATGGAGAAGGTGCTCCTGACGGCGAGGCCGCGCCAGTAGTTGAGGAAGTTCCGGACCTGTTTTTCGCCAACCAGATTACTCTACTTGAGATCGTTGAAGACATAATTTTTGACCGCAAAAGGTCGAGATTGTACTATGATATACAGGCCGTGAAAATGATCATTCCCGCGGATCAGTTTCCTTCGGGATTGGAAAAGACGGTGGCTACTTTCAAATACAAGGATTTGGCCGAGCTGTTTCAGAGCATGCCTAAGGAAGCTATTTGGTTCAATCGTCAAAACAGCCGGGAGCACAAGAACCTGGCCGACGCCTTTGATCTACGGTTGTTTAGTGCAAGGATCATCAAAGTGGAAAATCCGGATGACAATTACATAACCGATGTTTATGATGAATCGCCCAAACAAGGGGTTATGGCCTCTCAATGGCTCGAGGACGAGATTATTGGCTATGAGCACGATCTTTGGGAATTCTAAATAAAACATACCAATAAAGAAAGGGAGCTTTGAGCTCCTTTTTTTATTGGCTCGAAAAGTGGTCCGATAAAAGCTTGCTCCGATGGGATCCTATCACCCGGCTGACTTCCTCGGCTGAGGCGGATCTAATTTTCTCCAACGACTTAAATTCCTGCAACAGCGCCTTGATGCTTTGCTCGCCCAAACCTTTTATCCCCGACAATTGCGAATTCAAACTACCCTTTGATCTCTTTTGGCGGTGAAAGGTAACTGCAAAACGATGAGCCTCGTTTCTAATCCTTTGAATTAGCTTCAGGGATTCTGATTTCTTTTCGATGTGCAGGGGATATGGGTCTTCCGGGTAATAAATCTCCTCAAGCCTCTTTGCTATGCCTATTATTGGGATCTGGCCATAGATCCCCAGCTCTTTGAGGGCTTTCATGGCCGCGCTGAGTTGTCCTTTGCCGCCATCAACAATAATCAAGTCAGGTAATTTTTCCTCGGACTTGAGCAGCAGTGAATAACGTCGGTGGACAATTTCATGCATTGAGGCAAAATCGTCCGGACCCTTAACCGACTTAATGTTGTAATGGCGGTATTGCCTCTTCAGCGGTTTGCCGTCTTTGAAATAAACCATGGAAGCTACTGGCTGAGATCCACCCATATTTGAATTGTCAAAACATTCAATATGGTGGGGAAGATCTCTGAGCTTGAGGTCTTTCTGAAGCCTAAGGAGCCCGGGGGCAACGGCCGGACCCTGTCTTGTGATCTTTTCCCTCTGGTAGAATTTGGAATTCTTAAGGGACAACTCGATTAGTTTTTTCTTGTCACCTCTCTGCGGCACCTGATGCTTTACCTGTTCCCAGGGTATTGTCAGTGGAATGTTGGTTATGATTTCCTTGGCTCTGCTGACAAACCTTTCCCTAAGTTCCAATATCACATTAGGAAGAATGTCGTCATCTTGCTGCTCGAGCCGTTTCTTAACCTCAATGGTTTGAGCAATGCTTATTGCACCTTTTTTTACATGGAAATAATTTACAAATGATAGATTGTTTACTGAAACAATCGTGAATACATCCAGATCATTAATTCGGGGATTCACTATCAGCGATTTGGATTGAAATTTTTCAAGGAGCTGCAACTTACTCTTGAACTTATCGGCCAGTTCAAATTCGAGAAGCTCCACGTGCATCTTCATTTGCTCTTTAAAGTAGTCTTTGACAATGCCCAATTTGCCCTTAAGTATATTGATGGCCATCTCGATATCCTTGTTGTAGTCACCCTCGGTTTGTAGCCCTTCACAAGGGCCTTGACAGTTTTGTATATGGTACTCTAGGCACACGTTGAACTTTCCGGCCTCGACATTCTTTTCGGACAGATTGTACTTACAGGTCCTTAAGGTGTACAAATTTCGAATTAGGTAAAGCACATTGTTCATGGCCTTAACATTTGTGTAGGGACCGTAATAACGGCCAATATCCGGATTCAACCTACGAGTTGAATAGATCCGGGGGAACCTTTCGTGGGTAATGCAAACGAAGGGAAACGATTTATCGTCCTTTAATTGAATGTTGTACCGAGGCTGGTTTTTCTTGATCAAATTGTTTTCCAGGTGTAGCGCATCGAATTCCGAGTTCAGAATGGTAAATTCAATGGTCTTGGTCTCTGCGACCATTCTCAATGTCTTGCGGTTCTCTGCCCGGTTACGATTGAAATAACTAGTCACCCTTTTTTTGAGATTCTTGGCTTTACCTACATAGATCAGCTTCCGGTTTCGATTGTAAAATCGATACACCCCAGGAGCATCGGGAAGCTTTTTTATTTGATCCGAGAAAAAATATGGAATGTCCATAGTGGAATTAACGGAAAAGATTAGTCAGGGTAAGTGGATAGCCCGGTTTAGAAGATCTCGTCCTCCTTTACCTCATCCATGAACAGGCTGTCGATATCGATTGAGTCACTTTCGATGACAAACGGATTTGAGTATTTAGTGCAGTCGATTTCGACCGACAGCTTCCTCCTGGGCTGAGGAAAATCACCTTTTTCATAACCCAAGGCAGGATCACTATAGACCCGTAACATGAACTTCTTCCAAATTGGTAGGGCGGTCCTAGCACCTTGCCCCTGAACCCAGCTTCGGAAATGAATGGCTCGATCATCCCCCCCAACCCAGGCTCCTCCAACCAGATCTTTGGTCAAACCTACGAACCAGCCATCTGAAGCATTTTGAGTAGTGCCGGTTTTGGCGCCAACCTGATTCTCGTTTAACAGGTCCCAACCTAAGCCCAGCGCGGTGCCCCCCTTCTCCTCGGTTGCTCCCCGAAGCATATGCAACATTAAGTAAGCTACTTCTTCATTCAGGGCTTCACGGGTCTTGGGCACAAATGATTGCACGACATTTCCGTTTTTATCCTCAATCTTGGTTATATAAAACGGCTCAGTCCAGACGCCTACATTCACGAAGGTGCAGTATGCTCCAACCATCTCAAATAAGGAGACATCACTCGTACCGAGGGCAAGAGATGGCACGGCGGCAAGTGGGCTGACCATACCCATACTATGGGCATATTCAACCACTTTTTGAGGGCCTACTTTTTTGATCATATAAGCTGCTATTCGATTCATAGATCGGCCCATGGCTTGCCGGATTGTCATTCGTTCACCTTCAAATCTTCGGTCAGAGTTTGATGGGCTCCAAGCAGGCTGGTCGCCCACCGCCTCAAACGAAATAGGTGCATCCTGGACCTCAAAACATGGGGAATAACCGTTATCGATGGCCACGGAATATAAAAATGGTTTGAATGTAGACCCCGGTTGCCGTGCGCCTTGCTTGACGTGGTCATATTGGAAGTAACGGTGATTGATTCCCCCCACCCAGGCTTTGATATGTCCATTATGAGGGTCCATGGCCATGAATCCGGCATTCAGGAAATGCTTGTAGTATGCGATTGAATCCATCGGGCTTATTACCGTATCGATATCCCCATCCCAGGAAAAGATTCGCATGGGTCGGGCCACGTTCATCAGAATAGCTACAGAATCATGATCCTCCCCGTATTGAGCCACCAAACCTCGATACAATGGGCTGCGTTTTGAGTGGATTTCGATGAAATCCTGGATTTCCTTTCCTCTATCATCAATCCAAGGAGCCCGTCCTTCCAAGTGCTCATCAAAGTTTTTTTGCAACTCTCTCATGTGCTGCAAGACCGACTCCTCTGCGTATTGCTGAAGTTTGCTATCAATGGTTGTATAGATCCTGAGACCGTCAGCCCATAAGTCAATGCCATTTTGTTTGGCCCAGTTCATAAGGAAGTTCCGCGCCACTGATCTGAAGTAGGTAGCCGGTCCTACATTGTGGCTGGCCACTTTGTACTCAAGAGCAATGGGCAAGTTAGCGACTGAGTCTGTTTCGGCCGGACCCAAGAATCCGTATTTTGCCATTTGCTCCAAAACCACATTCCGTCGGCTCAAAGCACTCTCCATGTTTGACACGGGACTATGTCGGCTGGGTGCTTGCACAAGGCCCACTAATAATGCCGCTTCTTGCGGGTTAAGCTTATTTGGTGTTTTGTTAAAGAAGGTTTTTGCTGCGGCTTTTATTCCGAAGCTGTTGCTTCCAAAATCTACCGTATTGAGATACATGGACAGAATTTCTTTCTTACTGTAGGACCTTTCGAGAATTACTGCCACAATCCACTCTTTGGTCTTATCAATGATCAGCTTGAAGTAGCGGTTTTGCTTACCGACAGTACCATCGAAATCGGTTCGGGTCTTGAACAGGTTCTTTGCCAGTTGCTGGGACAGCGTACTACCACCACCAGCAGGGTTAAAGGTGATCAGACCCTTGGCAACTCGTATTAAGGAGATTAGGTCTATGCCGGAATGTTGCTCGAAGCGAATGTCCTCAGTAGCCCGGAGCGCATTTATTAAATGCGGTGACAAGTCGTCATAATTAATCCGATTCCGGTTTTCCCGAAAGTATTTGCCCATCTCTACTCCATCAGCGAAGTAGATGACCGAAGCCAACTGACTTTGAGGATTTTCCAGAGTCTTCAAACTGGGAAGGCCACCAAAAAGTCCCAGCATATCAATTCGCACTCCGTAAATGTACAGTGGCAGGATGATTAGAATTGAAAAGAACAGAGCCCAGAATATCCTGGAGGCTCGGTGGTATACTCTTTGTGGTTTCGAAAGATCCAATTCTAATATTCAATAATGTTGGGCAAAAAACTTAAGATATCCTTCAAAATCCTTTAGCTGATACAAGATTTGAAAGTTCTCTTTTGTAATCACAAAGTTATCAAAGTTTGCATATTCGATCCTGGTCAATGGGGATTGAGTGCTACTCAAAGCACCGTAGAACCTAAGTGCCTCAGCTTTGTCATAAAACGACTCCATAAGGACCATAGCATAATTATCATCCAATATGAGGTTCGCCGAGACCAACTCACCTTTGGAAAACCGGTCCTGGGCAAATTCATTCACTTCAGCAAAGAAAGCTTCCGATATTTCGGCATCTCGGGGGTAAATTATAACGAAGGAATGTTCCTTGTCGAAGCTTTCTATGTATTTATTTCCGGTACGCTGATAAAGATATTCTTCGGACGCCTGACGAAGTGTTTTGGCATAACCGCTTAAATCGCTTTCCTGATACTCCTGTATGAATTGGTCCAATGAGTATTGATAAAGATAGATATCTTCAGTTTTGCCAATAATTAAGATTTGAAGCAACCTGAGATTATCGCTGAATTCACTATCGGGGTATTGGGAAACTCCTTGTTCAAGGACGAAATTGGCAGAATCGTAATATTCCAGCTTGAATAATTGGTAGGCTTGCTGGTACATCTTTTGTAATAATGTATTCGTTGCCTGGCTTTCTTCCCGATAATTAGGATTCTCAATGAGTCGGGCATAAACGGATTTGGGAAAATTCTGAACCAAGTCCATTCTTGCGTCTTGAGCCTTTGGATTGTCAAGATCTCTGTAAATCAAGTACAATTGATATAATACCTCAGGCTTGTATTCGGTCTGCTCAAACCTTTGCAGAAGGGTCTGAAAGGCACCGGCGGCATTTGGAATCTCCTCCAGATCAAAGTAATAGATATTTCCTAAACGGTAGTACGCCATCTCAATTTTTCCCAAAGCCAATTGTAGTTCCGCCTCTGTGTCAGGGATCGTGGCGTATAAAGCTCCTTTTGCCACTGATGGATCCACGCTAACTTCCTTCTTCTCGGCTTTTCCAGGTACAGCATCTTCCACCGGCTCATCACTGGAAGCTTCATCCAGAGCTTCAGTGGTAGTGCCGCGATTTGACCTGCGCCAGTTGTCTTCCAGTTTCCGGTTACTCCATCTACGCACAAACTCACTGTGTCCCAGGGCTAGCGCGGAAGTATTATAGAAATACCATTCAACACCGGGCTGCGCTCTGTAACCCTGATCAAAATTGGTGGGAAAGGTATTGCTGTCCCGGGACTCTCTTTCCTTTTTGGACTTTTCTTCGGCAAGTCTTTTACGTTCGTCTTCCATCCTTAGCCTTTCCGCAATAACTTCATCCAGGTACTCATCCAGCGAAATTGAATCCATTTTAGACAGGATGAGCAAACTATCCTGTAAATGTATCGTGTTCAATTGATCTACGAAATCGGCTAAAACGGCCTGTCTGTCCGCGATTTCCTGGTAATTCTCCTGGTCTTGGGGCATTTCAATGATCACGCTGTCATAGTAAGTCTTGGCAAGTTCGAAGCTCTTCCGATCATAATATATTTCCCCAAGTTTTAGATAGGAAAATGCTTTCTGACGCCTATTGTTGATGCTTGCGCGTATTGACCGATTGTATAATTCTATTGCCTGCTCAATATCGTCCTGTTTTATTTCGAAGGCCGCCATTTCGAAATAGATCTTATCTTTGAACTCTTTATTCTTCGGGTCCTTAAGAAGTTTCTTAAAATACTTGCGCACCCGCTTAATATCAGTCTTACGATGCAAGACAAAAACCTGGGCCCTATAGAGTTGGGCATAAAACGCGAATTCGTAACTAGGATTGTTCTTTAGGCAGAGGCCATAATTATTATAAGCCTCAGCATCAAAACCAAGCTGCTGGTACACCTGGCCAATCACAAAGTAGATCCTGGCCTGGCCTTCCGCTTGCGTCATCAACGGGGCCGCCTGGGCCAGACTCCGCACCATATTGTCGTGGTCCTCGCGTCGCTGGTATAAATAGGCACGTGTCAAGTACAAGTCCTTCAGATTTTTCCTGTGAAGCTTTTCCTTCCGTAGATAATCGGAGACAGCGATTGCGTTATTAAACTCTTTGTAATCCACGAATGTGCGCATCAGAAATATCAGGGCCTCATGGCGAGCACCAGGGTCATCACCCCGTGCATTAACGTACTTGAAGGTCTCAATTGCATCCGTAAACTCCAGGTTATAGAATCTGGCCTTTCCCACCAGCACATAGCTATCATCCACCCATTTGCTATTCTGATGTCTTTGAATAGCGATAGAGGCCTTCTTGATGACTTCTTCGGTGAGATCCTTCAGATTTAGGGATAGAGTTGAGTCGATTTGAGGATACAGGTCCAGAATGTGGTTGAAGTTGTTTTCAGTGTTTGATTGGACATACTCCTCAATCTCCTTCATTTTCTCCAGGGCGATGAAATAGGCATTGAAATGAGCTGTGGTGTTATGATATGCCTTGCTCACCATGGTGTTTTTTTCAGCCGAGCAGCCGATCATGCCAATTAGAGCTAGCAAAAAGGCTTTCTTGAGCATTTGACTCAGGTTTTCTGAATTCACTTTGTTATTGAATCTGAACGAAAATTCAACGGAGAAGAGCCTTTATTTAATATAATATTTCATAATCAATGAGATATAATATATATTTTTGACCTCACTTTAACAATCTACTCAAACCGCTGAGAACCAGTGAGAACTAGGAAAACCCTGTCGAATTGGTTAACCAACCGCTATCTACTGATAATCCGGAATGAAGAAAATTTTGCTGAAAAAACTACGCTCAGCTTTAATTACGCAAAATTACTGGTTTTTATGTTGGTTATGTTCACGCTTTTGATGCTTTTGAGTTTGTACCTGGTGCAAACGATTCTGGCCCAATGGTATGATCCCAGAACAGCTCAGATTGAGTTCAATCGTCAACTTGTGAGACTTTCTCTGGAAATTGATTCACTAGAAGAGCAAGTGGACATGAAGGATCAGTTTATAAACAATTTTCAAACGCTGGTAAGTGGCCAAATCGGGTTAGAACCAATAAAGGGTGGCGCATTGAGGGCGGAGGAGGTTTCACAAAAAGATCCCGCCTTAATTGACCCTGATTATGTTCCGCCGATTGATTCTCAGCTTAGGCGAGAATTCGAACAATCAGAGCTTGACGTACTGTCTTTCAGCTCTGTAAATGCCGTAGAATTGCAGGAAATCTTCTTTTTCTCACCATTGTCAGGAATAATTTCTCAATCATACACTCCCCCAACAAGCCATTTCGGGGTGGATATTGTATCAAGGAGTAACGAGCCGGTGAAGTGTGTGGCCGACGGAACTGTGATCTTTGCTGATTTCGATTTCTCCGATTCAGGCTACGTCATTGCGGTCCAGCATAGGAGCAACTTAGTTTCGATTTACAAGCACAATTCGGCATTATTAAAAAAAGTTGGTAATTTTGTCTCAGCAGGGGAGATAATTTCCATAATCGGCAATACCGGTGAACTAACGTCCGGACCCCATTTGCATTTTGAATTATGGTATAACGGTAATCATATTAATCCTGAAGATCTAATATCATTCTAAAACGATAAGCTATGTTCACAAACAAAGAAGACAGGCGTGTTGCGGATGAGATCAGCAATTCCAGCAACATAGTGGGTAAGGGCACCATGGTGGAAGGCAATATTGAAACTTTTGGGAACATCAGAGTGGAAGGAAAGGTAATTGGGAACGTAAAAACAAAATCCAAGGTAGCGCTAGGTCAGTCCTGTCATGTTGAGGGGAATGTAGTTGCTCAAAACGCCGAAATTGCAGGAGAAGTGAACGGTACCGTCGAAATTGCCGATGTTCTCATTCTTCGACCGACAGCCGTCATAAACGGCGACATTCTAACAAACAAGCTGATAGTTGAATCCGGAGCATCTTTCAATGGAGGTTGTAAAATGGGTATCACCACAAAGGACATAAAAATTGGAGATACGGAACAAGGCTCCAATGGAATCAAACACCAACAGGCCAGCGTCTCAGCCTAAGAATTATCTACGATATACTGGGCTGGCATTTCAAATGCTGGCGGTTCTTGGACTATCCATCTGGGCGGGACTGAGCTTGGAAGGATACCTGAATCTGAAGTTTCCGATCTTTACAATCTTGTTTTTGACAGCGGCTCTAATCGGGATTATTTACATGCTGATCCGGGCCCTAAATGAGGGCGATTCCTAGTGGGGATAGCTAACTTAACGTGAGTTCGACAATAAGGAATGATTAAAGAGCGAGAAAGAGTTGACCGGTGTCCTGGTAGTTCAATTTGATTGAGGGCTTTTTTTCGCAAAAGTTGTAAGCGATTAAAGCCGAGAAAAGGTTGGTAAGGAAATTAGTTGGGCTCCTGTGCCTGGAGTGTTCAATCTGGAAGATGTTTTTAAGTTGATCAATGATAGTCTCACAAATAGCCCTTTTACGGAGCATTATAGCATCCATGATGGGGGTTAAGGATGAGGACTTCATATTGCGTTTGAGTTTGGTTATCAGATGGACTCCGCGGAAGAACAGATTTTTAAAAAGTTCCTTACTGATGTAGCCTTTATCACCAAAGAGCTTTCCGAATAATTTCTTAATAAACCGTTCAATTTTAAGAGGCTTTCTGTCATCCACATTGCCCGGTGTGAGCATAAAATCGATGATTTCACCCGTATCAGCAGTGATAAGATGGAGCTTAAACCCGTAGAACCATCCGATGGAACAATGGCCTCTTTTAGCTAACCCTTCAAATACTTTATGGTTATGGATCCGTCTGTTATGACAGACCCTTAACGGAGTGCTGTCTATAAAACTTATACCTGTACACTGTCCAGTCCCTTGTGTTTTCAGATAAATAGCCATTGGCAGAAGACTTCCACTACAAAGTTCTACCATTCGGTTATAGCTTACCACATCAGGAAAGAAGGAGCGCAAGTGGCCACAAACGTATGTGTTGTAAAAGGTCTTGAAATTTCGATATCCTGAGATCTGGAACAAGACCTGTATAGTCATTACTTCGGATAAAGAAAGCTTACCAGGTTTGTTGCGCTTTTTACTTCCCAGCAATCTTTTTTCCAATTTTGGGACAAAATCCAGACAAAAATCGTCAATGGAACAAAAAATTTCAGTAATTTTAGTAGCAGTTAACATAGGCAGAAATATTAGTTATTTTGTTGATTGTCAATGACTTAATATACTAATTTTCTGCCTTTTTTCTATCAATAAACTACTCTATTTTATATCGAACTCACGTTAAATTAATCCAAAACTTTCTTCTCAGGCTTACTCTTCTTACCGCTGCGCTAGCTGGTGTGGCTTACGGCATCGCGTATTTGGAACCTTCGTTTGTTCTTCCTGACCTTCTGCCAGAACTCATGGCGTACTTTTATGTGTTTACCCTGGTGGTCCACGGGATATTAATTGTAGCATCTCGGGATCGCGCGGAAATGTCTATACCCTATTTCATCATAACCATCACCGGTAAGCTGATCTTAAGCGTAATGGTTGTTGGACTCTTAGCCTATCTCTTTCCGGCTCAGATAGCCAGATTGGTGATTTCTTTCTTCATCTTATACATCATTTTTACCACTTTTGAAATCATTTCTTTGCTTCCGATTTTGAAGGCAAATAATACCAGCAAATAGCATCCAATAGTTGTTTTTGGGGCTATTAATCTCTACTTTTGCACTCTAAATCAGACCCAAGAAAATCAAGCGCATAGATGAGGATATTGCCCCTTATAGCTCCTGGTCCCCCTAAATCTTTTGCGCTTTTCCTGATCTCTTTTCTATGCTTCGGCTTTTCCTCTGTCTCTCCTGGTGCGGACTCTGATCAGGCCGAATTCCAACCCGGTGACTTGATCATGCATCACGTTCTGGATGCCCACTCCTGGCATTTTTGGGATGGATCTTTCGGTACGCTGCACCTCCCGGTAATTGTTTATACTCGGGAGGCAGGTTTGAGCCTGTTTTCATCATCCAGGTTCTATGACGATCAGCATAATTTAATAAGCTATGGTGCCTTCTCCCTGGAACACGAGCATGTAGTTTCCAGGGACGGCTACAAGGTTTATGATTTTTCCATTACCAAAAATGTTTTGGCCATTTTTCTGAATTTCGCAATCCTCTGTATGGTTTTCCTAACTGTAGCCAGAAGTTATCGTACCAATGAGGGTCGGTCGCCTAAGGGCATTCAATCCCTCTTTGAGCCCATCATTATTTACGTTAGAGACGAAATAGTAAAACCCGCCATAGGAGATCGTTACCAGAGCTATCTCCCTTACCTTTTGACTTTGTTCTTTTTTGTTTGGTTTGGCAATCTTATGGGGCTGACCCCGGGTGCAGCCAATATGACCGGCAACATTGCAGTGACCTTAACACTGGCTTTTTTTACTTTTATTCTGACTCTGTTCAGTAGCAATAGGTATTACTGGGGCCACATTTTCAATCCGCCCGGAGTTCCATTGTGGTTAATGCCCATCATGATCCCAATTGAGATAATTTCACTCTTCACCAAGCCCTTTTCTTTGTTTCTCCGGCTTTTTGTTGCCATTACTGCGGGACATATTGTCGTTCTCAGTCTGCTTGCGTTGATATTCATCTTTCAAAGTTACATGGTCGGGTTAGGCAGTACCCTTGTTGTGACATTCATAGCCCTGATTGAGGTGTTGGTTTCTACTATTCAGGCGTACGTTTTCACCTTGTTTTCATCGATGTATATCGGTATGGCACTGGTGCAACGACATTAGATAGAACTTGTTCAATTTAATATATACACTTATGCATCTTTCACTATTATTGGATATGGCTTTCGCCATCATGGGAGCTGGTATTGGAGCCGGTTTAGCAGCCATTGGGGCGGGAATCGGCATCGGTCGTATCGGTGGTTCGGCCATGGAGGCCATGGCCCGACAGCCTGAAGCTTCTGGAAAAATTCAAACCCAGATGTTGGTAATAGCCGCTTTGATTGAGGTAATTGCCCTCTTTGGTATTGTAATTTGTTTGCTCATATCCTTTAAGGCGTAACGCAGGAATGGGCCATTAGCATTGGGTTTTGGCCCATTGCTTTCTATCCAGATCTTACAAAAGACAACTTTATGGATTTGATAACTCCGGGTACCGGTTTAATCTTCTGGCAGGCTGTAGTCTTTCTCCTGTTGTTCCTAGTACTAAAGAAATTCGCCTGGGGTCCAATAATTGACGCACTGCGCATTCGCGAGGACTCCATTGAAGATGCCCTCAGGGCGGCCGATGATGCTAAAAGAGAAATGGCTGATCTAAAGGTCGAAAACGAAAAACTCCTGGAGCAGGCCCGCAAGGAGCGGGAGGCAATTCTGAAGCTCGCGACCGCCGCCGCTAACAAAATAAGGGAGGAGGCCAAGGTAGATGCGCTTAAGTTGGGAGAAAAGTTAATACGCGATGCCCGAACCGAGATTACTAATGAAAAGCAAAGAGCTTTGACGGAAGTAAAGAACCAGGTCGCCCAATTTTCTTTGGATATCGCTTCAAAATTGTTGCGCCAGAATCTTGCCGACCAGAAATCGCAAAAAGATACGGTAGAGAAATTTCTTGAGGACATAAATCTTTCTTAGCATTTATGTCTCGATACCGCATAGCCGCCAGATACGCCAAGTCCCTATTGGAATTAGCCAAAGAGCAGAGAAAAGAGGAACAGGTTGCCAAAGACATGAGACTTTTCGAGCAAGTGTGCTCTAGTAACCGGGACTTTGAACTGGTATTAAGAAATCCGATAATAAAACACGGTAAAAAGCTAAACATTCTAAACCGAATATTTGACACCAGAGTGGACAGGATCACCATGTCAATCTTCGAATTAACAGCCAGAAAGAACAGAGGACCTATCTTGCCGGCTATAGCCGTTGAATTTCAAAAACAATACAATCAGCAAAGGGGTGTTATTGAGGCTTCGGTATCGACCACATTCAAATTAGATGAGAAACTTCAAAATGAATTCAGGGAATTGATAGAGCACGTAGCAGGCGAGAAAGTCGAACTTAAAGAAAAAGTCGATCCAGACTTAATAGGTGGCTTTATTATTCAAATTGAAGACAAGCAAATGGACGAAAGCATAGGCAGTAAGCTTCAGCATCTGAGCCTGAAATTCAAGAGCAACACGGCGATTAAGCGTTTGACAGAGGAATAGAGTGCATACATAAAATATTAATTGATGGCTGGCGTAAGACCAGATGAGGTATCGGCAATACTAAGGGAAGAGTTATCCAATTTCAGAACCAAAGCTGAACTTGAGGAGATAGGAACGGTTCTACAGGTAGGGGACGGCGTAGCTCGAATTTACGGCCTTACGCAGGCTCAATCCGGTGAGTTATTGGAATTCGAAACTGGTTTGAAAGCCTTGGTATTAAATCTGGAAGAAGATAATGTGGGTGCGGTTCTATTGGGAGATTCCATGGGCATAAAGGAGGGAGATACCGTCAAGAGGACGGGTCTGATCGCCGCAATAAAGATCGGCGAAGGTATGCTTGGTCGGGTTGTAGACACCCTCGGCGAACCCATCGATGGAAAGGGTAGTATTACAGGTGAACTTTATGAGATGCCCTTGGAAAGAAAAGCTCCGGGAGTTATATACCGAGAACCCGTAAGCGAGCCATTGCAGACTGGCCTTAAACCCATAGATTCCATGATCCCCATTGGCCGGGGACAAAGAGAACTCATAATTGGAGATCGCCAGACTGGAAAAACGGCAGTAGCAATCGATACCATCATAAACCAGCGAGAAAACTTCGAAAAAGGGCAACCAGTATATTGCATTTATGTAGCTGTGGGCCAAAAAGCTTCCACGGTTGCAAAGGTTCTGGCTACCCTGGAAAGCGAGGGAGCACTCGAATATACCGTAATAGTATCAGCAACCGCCTCTAATCCGGCTCCGATGCAGTTCTTTGCTCCTTTTGCAGGGGCGGCTATTGGAGAGTTCTTCCGCGACACGGGCCGTGCTGCTGTTGTTGTATACGATGATCTATCCAAACAAGCGGTTTCCTACAGGGAAGTATCCTTATTGCTTCGTAGACCGCCGGGTAGAGAGGCTTATCCAGGTGATGTTTTTTACCTGCATTCCCGGCTTTTGGAACGGGCCGCTAAAATCATTTCGAGTGACCGTATTGCCAGGCAAATGAATGATGTACCCCAATCCATTGCTCATTTGGTGAAAGGCGGAGGATCTCTCACGGCCCTGCCCATAATCGAGACGCAGGCCGGAGATGTCTCGGCTTACATTCCAACTAATGTGATCTCTATCACCGATGGCCAGATCTTTCTGGAGCTCAATCTCTTTAACTCCGGTGTCAGACCAGCTATCAACGTAGGCATCTCGGTTTCCAGGGTTGGTGGAGCCGCCCAGATCAAATCTATGAAGAAGGTGGCCGGGACGTTGAAACTTGATCAAGCTCAATTCCGTGAACTAGAGGCCTTTGCCAAGTTCGGCTCCGATTTGGATGCAGCAACTAAGCTGACAATAGAGCGTGGGCGGAGGAATCAGGAAATCCTCAAGCAACCTCAATACAGTCCGATGCCTGTCGAACAGCAGGTGGCTATAATCTACGTGTCCACCAAAGGAGCCATTGACAATATTCCGGCAGCTAACGTCAGGGAATTTGCGAAGGAATACCTGGTGACAATGACCACTGAGCATAGCGATGTGCTTAAAGAATTACGAGAGGGAAAACTAACCGAAGAAGCTGAAGAAACTATGCGGCAAGTAGCGACTTCGCTATCACCCAATTTTGAGAAGTAGATATGCCCAACTTAAAAGAAGTTAAGGGTAGGATAAAGTCGGTCACCTCGACTCAACAGATTACCAGGGCAATGAAAATGGTGGCGGCGGCGAAATTGCATAAGGCCCAGGACCGTATTCTACAAATGAGGCCCTACTCACAAAAACTTTCGCAGATCCTCGTGAATGTGAAATCTCAAATCGGGGGATATGAGGAAGTGTCGGTTTTTTCCACAGAGCGCCAACTGGAGAATTTACTTTTGATCCCGGTAGCTTCTGATCGAGGGTTATGTGGATCATTTAACAGTAATATCTTCAAGGCTACGGTTAATTTGATTAAAACTGAATACGATAGTTTGGGGCCTGGAGATGTCTTCATTCTGCCGGTCGGAAGAAGGTCATACGACTATTTCAGGAAGAGGAATTACCAGGTACTGGACCAATATTGGGAGGTTTTTTCGGATCTGTCTTTCGATAATGCCAGGAAGTCAGTGGAGTTTGCGATGACATCATTTGAGTCGGAGCAGTATGATCGGGTGGTTTTGATTTATAACGAATTCAAGAACGTGGCCACTCAAGTTTTAAGAATTGAGCAACTACTGCCCCTTTCGTCTGCGGAAGATCTAAATGAAACTCAACAATTCGGAAATCTCGATTATATTTTGGAACCGGAAAGGGACTATATCACTCGGGAATTGATACCCAAAGCTCTTAAGATCCAGTATTATAAAGCTCTGTTGGAATCCAATGCCTCTGAGAATGGTGCTCGGATGACTGCAATGGATAAAGCAACCGAAAATGCTGATGAGCTACTCCGGGATTTGACTCTAATGTACAATCGGACCCGACAAGCCGCTATTACCAAGGAGATCAACGAAATTGTAGCCGGAGCTGAAGCCCTGGGCTAAGAACTAAAGAATTGACCGTGCACGCTCATGAGGCATGAGCTTTTTTCGTTTACTTTCGGCATGTTTTGGCCCGTGATAAGCCTTTTTCGGTTATTTAGTTTGGATATTGTGGCTGGAGCTTGCATCAGCAGTCTATTTTTCGCCAAGATCCTCGGTGTGGATTTAAGTCCTCCAACAGTTACTTGCCTGGCTATGGCTGTTTGGCTTATTTATACTGTCGATCATCTACTAGACGGATTTCGGGTCGGTGCTGGTGGGGCCATCCGACATTTTTTTCACAAGAAATACCGGCGATTTATTTTTGTGGCTTGGACGGTATGCGCCTTTGGCTGTCTAATGCTATCCTTTCAACTACCGCTTATAACCCTGAAGGCCGGGGTGGTTTTATCTCTCCTCGTCCTGTTCTATTTCCTGTTAGAATATCAGTTGCGGACCAGGCGCTTGTATCACAAAGAACTTTTTGGTGCTTTCATTTACACTGCGGGAATTTTTTTGCCTGCAATGTCCTTACATCAGTCCCCATTATCATTTTCTATTGTGGTGTTTATCCTGGAATTTTTTTTGTTGGCTTTTATTAATCTATTGTTGTTTGCCCGAATGGATATGGTCTATGATAAGGTCTATGCATTTGGATCGCTACCCAGGTCGTTGAGTGAACACCAGTTTGAACGTCTCCTGAAAGGGCTATTCATTCTTACCGGCGCTCTTATACTCTTGGGTCTCTTTGGCGGGGGGGGGTAACCCCAAGGTCTTTTATGGCCAACTAATAACTGGCGTGATGCTGGCAATTTTGGGTTGGTTGCATCTGGTTTCCACAACTGGCCGGGCCAAACTCCAATTTCACCTGCTGGGAGATTCAATTTTTCTCTTTCCCTTGATACTCTTACTATGAGGGTCAGAAACGATTTTGACCGAATTGCCCCTTATTATGACCTCCTGGCACGGATGGTTTTTCGGCAATGCCTACTTGAATCCCAGTCTTTGTTTCTACCACTAATCCCTGCCGGGTCCAAAATTCTAATTCTGGGTGGGGGCACTGGCAGGATCCTACCGACTTTATTAAACAGGAATCCCGAGATGATTACGTACCTGGAGCCTTCGGAAAAAATGTTGGCCCTTGCCAGAACCCAAGTTTCATCTCAAAGCAAGGTGAATTTTGTGAAGGGGTCATTCCAGAACCTGCCGATCAACGAACTTTATGACATCATTATAACGCCATTTGTTCTGGACATTTTTTCCTTCCCCGAGCTCAGACAATGTATGGTTAAATTGAGTTCCGTCCTGTCTTTGAGTGGGGCGTGGATCTTCACCGATTTTCACATCTCATCATCCACCAATCGTTTTTGGCAAGTGCCCCTGGTTAATCTTATGTACTGGTTTTTCCGCATCAGTTGTAATATTGGGGCATCCAGGCTCTTGGACTTTCATGAGCTTTTTGCTGCTAATCGATTGTCGCCAGAGGCATCCAGTTCCTTCCTGGGGGGAGCAATCATAAGTCGAATTTATCGATTTAAGGAACAAGTCCCCTTTAGTATTCAAAAATTCCCGTAGGACCTTTGATCGTCAGTCTTTTTCGGGCTGCACTTTCCACATGGCCAATGACTTGTGCATCCAGCCCGAATGCATGGGCGATTGAGATCAGTTCTTTAGAATGCCTGGCATCTAAATAAATTTCCAGTCGGTGGCCCATATTGAACACCTGGTACATTTCTGACCATTCAACGTTGCTTTCCGCTTGGATAATTTTGAAGACCAGGGGAACTTCAAACAGATTATCCTTAATAACATGAAGTTTATTTATGAAATGAAGGATTTTAGTCTGCCCACCACCTGAACAATGAACCATGCCGTGAATAAAAGGGCGGCAAGTATTGAGAATCTCTCGAAGAGGTGGAAGGTAGGTTCTGGTGGGGGATAAGACCAGCTGCCCCATATTCAACGGGCAGTTAGCAACCGGATCCGTCAGTCCGTATTGTCCAGAATAGCTAAGATGTCCTGGTATTTCTGGATCATAACTCTCCGGGTACTTGTTTCTTAAAGAGTTGTTAAAGACATCGTGTCGGGCAGCTGTTAAGCCGTTGCTACCAATGCCTGAATTGTATTCTTTTTCGTATTTCGTTTTTCCAAAAGAAGCCAAACCCACAATCACATCTCCGTTTTGGATATTCTTGTTGTCCACTATGTTTTGCCTGGTCGTTCGACCCACAATAGTGCTGTCCACAACCACGGTTCTCACCAGGTCACCGATATCCGCTGTTTCCCCGCCCGTACTAATAATGTTCACTCCCTGGTCCTGAAGTAGCTCAAGTACCTCTTCGGTTCCGGATATGATTGCCGATAAGACCTCTCCGGGGATAAGATTTTTGTTTCGTCCAATTGTGGACGACAACAGCAAATCATCGATCACGCCTACGCAGGCCAGATCGTCGGTGTTCATTACAATTGAATCCTGGGCAATACCCTTCCAAACCGATAAATCCCCAGTTTCCTTCCAATACATATAAGCCAATGACGATTTTGTTCCGGCTCCATCAGCGTGCATCACAGTGCAATACGATTCATCCTTACCCAGGTAATCCGGGACTACCTTGCAAAAAGCACCTGGAAAAAGGCCGTCATCCAAGTGTTTTATTGCCTCGTAGACATCTTCTTTGGAAGAAGACACTCCCCGTTGCTCATAGCGTCGTGTCATGCAGCAAAAATAAAAAAAGCCTTCAATGACTGAAGGCTTTTCTTGGTATTTAGATAAGGATCAGTAGTCCTCGAATAAACGGTCTTCCAGTTCTTCGTCAATAATCTTTTGTTGATTGAGGTCTGTATCGAATTCCGTAACCTTGAATTCAGTTCTCCGGTTCAATTGGTGCTCTTCCTCTGTACATGGGGTTTCATTTTCGCATTTATTCAACAATCTGGTTTCGCCATAACCCCGGGCAACTAAGCGGTTCGCATTTATTCCGTTGCTAATGATGTATTCAACGGCTGATTCGGCTCTTCTCTGTGACAGGTCTATGTTGTAATCATCACTTGCCCGGCTGTCGGTATGCGAACTTAATTCAATGGTGATTTCCGGGTTGTCATTCAACACGGCCACTAGCTTGTCTAATTCCACACCCGCATCTGGTCGGATATCGTCCTTATTCAGATCGTAGTAGATATTCTCTAGGACAACGGATTTGTCGAGGATTATCTGATCCAACCTGAGAAGGGTATCAAAGACAATGTCAGTTTCATATTCGGTGAGCCCGGAGAAGTCAATCGATTTGCCCATGGTTGTGTATAATTCACGAGTCGTAAAATAGGTCGGCTTTTCTCCGATCAGAATATAATCCTCTTCAGGGTCCACTCTGAATAGGAACTTTCCTTCCTCGTCTGTCGTGGCTCTGTCAATCAGATTTTCGTCTATATCAAACAGTCGCATTCTGACGTTCGAAAGAAACTCCTCTTGATCGTTTTCATTGATGGTAAAGGTTTTCCCTTCCAAAAAATAGTTGACAATCCGGATGTTGGGATCGTGATTGATAAATTGATAGATATCGTCATCTCCGCTGCCCCCTTCACGATTGGAGCAAAAATAACCTTCATTGGGTGCAGTAAGGAACAGCCCAAAATCGTCTAGCGAGCTGTTAACAGGTTTGCCCATGTTGTCCACTTTGATTTTTCCTCTTCTTCGGGTCGCAACAAACAAATCCAATGCGCCATAGCCTGGATGTCCATTTGAAGAAAAGAACAATTTGCCTGATTCTGATACAAAAGGAAACATTTCATTCCCGGGGGTATTAATGATACTGCCCATGTTCTTAACATTTCCCCAACGGCCATTAGCATTTAGGTGGGCAACGTAAATGTCAGTTCCCCCATGACCTCCCTTACGATTCGAGGCGAAATATAAAGCCCGCCCGTCTCTCCTGAATGCAGGCGATGCATTCCAGGCAGCGGGATCGTTGACGTTCATCATCCGGGGTTCGCTCCACTTCTTGTTACGAAAGCTGGTGATATATAAATTGACGTCATTTGTGCCTTTTCTTTTCCCGGTGTTGCCTCGGGCGAAGATCATAGTTCTTCCGTTCGGCGATATGGCTATGGAACCCTCGTTGACATCAAACGAGTTAATGAAATCACCGACGCCCTTTACATTCTTGCCATCAACACTTTCACCATCAACCTGTGAAACATAAATGTTGGAGAATGAAGTGCCCGTTGCCTTATATATTTTGCCCTGCCCCCGAGTCGAGGTAAAGTAGAACCGATTATCCTTGACAAAGGGGGAATACTCGGCATCAGCTGTGTTTATTTCTTTTGTGTTCCGGATTTCGTAGTAGCTCGGTCTTTTTGCAAGCTCCTCCAATTCCTTCAGGTTAACCAGTTCTTTGGTGGCTACTTGATAAAGCGCCTCATCCTGTGCATTTTCCAGATACTTTTGGATATGCTCCTCGGCTAAATTGTATTCGCCCTGAGATTTCAATGCATAGGCGTAATATAACTCTGCTGACTCATTTTCATATCGGGAATTAACAGCCGCGTTGTAAAAAGGGAGAGCCTGCTCAATGCGATTCGACAAACGGTAGGATTCTCCCATCATGAAATTCGACTCGGCAGAATACTTTTGATCATTGACCAATTTGGCGTATATGGCTATCGCGGCATTGTACTCTCCATTTTGGAAGTGCTTTTGAGCCTTTTTCAGTGGACTGCATCCAAGACCCAATGATCCTGCAATTAGGATCCACAGTATCCTGCTTATCGCTCCTCTCATATTTACCCGGTCTTTTCCTTCAAAATTAGCAGCTATTTTATAAAATCATCTAATGGTAATACGTAAATCAGAACTTAAAAGTATTTGCCCAACCACGAATTTTTAGTTTCAATTTTCCAATTGGCGTCAAACTCACCTTTGGAGGTCACCATGTTGTTGAAAACAATAGTATTCTCCCGTATCTCACCAGACTGGACCTTTTCCTTTATCTCGTCGAGATTCCTGGTTATGATCCGGCTTGGTTCCAGAGCCACATCCCAAAAAGCCACCCTACTACGATCGAGAAAACTGATCTTAAGCTCCTTCTCAAGATATTGGACGAATCGTACTGAGCTGTCAATGGAGCAGCCACTGGCCTGGCTGAAATTTTCATCCACGGTAATTATTAAGAACTGGTCAAAAGAAATGTCGAATGACGCCTTTAGATTGGCTCCATGAGCCGTCCACTGTTCGATGAAGGCCTTGGACTGTATTTTAACGAGTTCTTGCTCCGAAGATGACAATGGCCTATCGGCCTGATAAACCCATAGTCGGGCTTCGGGGGGCATATCATTAAAGTCTACTAACATGTTGATCAATTTTTGATTTCATAAACCTTCCCTTTGAGTAATAAGTTCTGCAAGGTCCATAACCCTTACCTGCTCTTCTTTTTCCTTAGCTTTAATCCCATCACTCATCATGGTCAAGCAAAAGGGACAAGCAGTGGCAATCACCTGGGCCCCGGTTCTTAACGCCTCTTCGGTCCTTTCAATATTGACCTCCTTGTTTCCTGGTTCGGCATCCTTGAACATCTGAGCACCGCCAGCTCCACAACATAGCCCGCGGCTCCTGTTCCGACTCATTTCGACGATATCCACTTTTAAGGATTCAATGATATTACGCGGGTCGTCATAGATTTGGTTGCCCCTTCCCAGGTAGCAAGAATCATGATAAGTCACCTTCTCTTGCTGCGGGGCACCGGGGCCGTCCAACCTGAACTTTCCCAGTTCTATCAATTGGCTAAGGAAAGTGGTATGATGAAGCACTTCATAGTTGCCTCCAAAATCGGGATATTCATTCTTAAGGGTGTTGAAGCAATGAGGACAAGCGGTAACAATCTTATGAACCTGGTAGCCATTCAGAATTTCAATGTTACCAAGCGCCTGCATTTGGAAAAGGAACTCATTTCCTGCTCTTCTGGCGGGGTCTCCAGTGCAGCTTTCTTCGGTTCCTAGCACCGCGTATCGGATCCCTATGTAATCCAGGATTTTGACAAAGGCCTGAGTAACCTTTTTGTAACGGTCATCAAAGGCTCCAGCACACCCGACCCAGAAAAGTATCTCTGGTGGCTCCCCTTTCGCCATGCACTCAGCCATAGTCGGGATTTTCAGGTTTTTTTTCTGCTCAACCGCCATGTTGATTAGGATCTGTTTCGAATGATATCCTGAGCCCAATTCATTCTCTCCGACTGAGGGAACGGCCATGGAGCTCCGTTGTTTTCAATATTGGAAAACATATTATTAAGACCACTTGGTGCTGATGACTCTTCCATGACCAGGTAACGCCTCATATCTACAATCAGTGAAGGATGATCGATATTCACCGGGCATTCTTGAACGCAGGCATTGCATGTAGTACACGCCCAAAGCTCTTCGGAGGTTATGAAATCACCCAATAAGGATTTTTGGTCGGAGAAATTCTCTTGCCTTACCAATCCGGGGCCTTTTTGGTTCATTCGTCTGCGAAGATCAATAAAGATCTTTCTAGGCGACAACTTCTTGCCGGTGATACTAGCCGGACAGACAGAAGTACACCTTCCACATTCGGTACACGTGAGGGAATCCAGGTAATTCTTCCAAGTGACATCTTCAACATCCTTAACTCCGAAGCGGCCGGGAGCATCCTGGGATTCGGCCGGAGTGGCAAACGCCGTCTCAGGGTTCATCATCAATTTTACTTCAGTAGTCACGGCTTCCATACTTTGGATTTTGGTCATCGGTGTCAGGCGCGAAAGAAAGACATTTGGGATAGACATGAATACATGGAAGTGTTTAGAGTACGGAAGTATATTAGCAAACAGAAATACCAAAAGTATGTGAATCCACCAACTGGATTCCTCCATCGTCCTTCCGTTAAAGCTCTCCGACTGGATGCTGGAGGCTACTAGGATGCTAACGGGGTAAGTTCCTACGTAATTCTCCGGATTCACCATTAGATATCCGGTGTTCAGACCTAACAAACTGATCATTAGCATTGCGATCATCATTAAGGCAATCGTGGCGTCGATATTGGAGCCCCGAGTCATTTCGGTGCCTTCAAACCTAGAAACAGTAAGCACATACCTCCTGAACAAAAAAATCATACAGGCGAGCAACACTAATACTGCCAAAAGATCTCCAGAAGCAGTGATCACCGAATAAAGAATCCCCATTGAGGATAAAATACGCTCCGTTCCAAGGAATCCATCCAAAATCATTTCAATGGTCCCGATTGTAATTACCAGGAATCCCCAGAAAACCAGCGCATGGATAAATCCAACAACCGGCTTTCTTAGTATTTTGGACTGACCAAAGGCGACACGTAGAGTGAGATTTATTCTCTCTCCAATCCGGTTTATTTTGGTCCAGGATTTGGTGAGTCCGAAGAACGACTTAAGCCGCGAAAGTGTGTATCCAAAAAAGCCCAAAGCAAGCAGGGTGACCAGAATGAAAACCAATTGTTTAGACATAATCTTCAGGACTTTGAGCCCTCTGTAAAAATAATCAAAATCTTCCTATAAATGACTGCAAGCCAACTCCCCAGGTGATTTTGTGATCTGGTAGCGGAATACTACCTTTGCAATCGAAGGACGGTGATGTAGCTCAGGTGGTAGAGCATCGGACTGAAAATCCGTGAGTCGGTGGTTCGAATCCACTCATCACCACCCAACTTTCCAGGGGGGGTATCAAAACTAAGAATGGTGGACTACCCACCCAATTTTAGTTTTAAAAGTAGAAGTGCTTTTGATACACCCCCTATTTTTTCTCCATTTTTAGCAGCAAAACCTCTCTAGGTTGGAGAAATCTCCATTTTCCGCGCGGAAGATCCTTTTTAGTCAGACCTGCATATGCCACGCGATCTAACCTCTCCACCTGGTACCCAAGGGCTTCGAATATTCGCCGAACGATACGATTCCTTCCCGCATGAAGCTCAATACCTAAGGTCTTTCGATCCGGGGTTAAGATTGCCAAGTCATCCACCATGGCCGGTCCATCTTCCAGGTCAATACCGTCATCCAATTTTTTGAGGTCCTCATTATTCAGAGGCCTGTCCAAACCCACCTGATATATCTTGCGGATTTGGTGGGAAGGATGAGCCAATTTTTCAGCCAGTGCACCATCATTGGTGAAAAGCAACAAGCCGCTAGTGTTCCGGTCCAAACGGCCCACCGGATAAACCCGTTGAGGACAAGCGTTTTCAACCAATTGCATTACTGTTTTTCTTTCCTGGGGGTCATTTGTGGTGGTGATAAAATCTCTGGGCTTGTTAAGCAATATGTAAACGTTGCTTTCCGGTTTTAAGAGCTTTCCCTTGAAAACAACTCTATCCGAGGGCATCACCTTTACTCCCAGCTCCGTCACCTGTTTGCCGTTTACGGTAATTTTTCCATTTCTGATCAATTCATCGGCCTCCCTTCGGGAACAGATTCCGGCGTGGGCGATGTACTGATTTAACCGCAGGAGCCCGGTACTTGATTTTTTGCTTTTTGATCTGGCTTTTGTAGGGCGATTGTCTATGGAGTATTTCCTGGACTGCTTACTCTTCATTTCTTTCGGCGGAAGCAGATTCCAACCTGCCCTTTAGATTTACAAGATATGATTATTTCAATATTATTGCTATTACCCCTATGAGGGGGTCTGGGGGAGACTCATAACTTGTGGACAAGGTGGATAACTTTAAAAAGTCAACACCGACAGAGGCGAATTATCTGCCTGCCAGGGTAAGACCCATCGTGCGATTCAATCCTCTGTCGGTTACTTAAACAAGCATCATTTAGAAATTAGGAATATCCAGCGAAGGATAAGATCCATTATCAAGGGTTTGATCGTGTTTAAGTGTGTTGACCTGTTTTTTAATCAATAATAAAGTTATGAAGTATAAAGTATTTATTGGCGTAGATGTGTCTAAAGAGGTTCTGGATTTTGTAGTGATTGCTGAAGGCAAAAAGTTGTTCCACTTGCTGGTAAGTAACGATAAAAAAGGGATCAATCTGTTTTACAAAAGATTACTAAAAGAAGTAGAGACCGATCAGATCCACTGGTTATTATGTCTTGAGCATACGGGTATCTACTGTAACCCTTTATTGGAATTTGTGGTTGAAAAGAACATGGCAGTTTGGTTAGAAAACGCAGCAGTAATCAAAGCACACCATGCGTTGGAACGAGGTAAAAATGATGCTTTAGATGCCTTAAGAATTTCTGAGTATGCTTATGCTAAAAGGGATAAAGTAAGGCTGTGGGAAGCTCCCAGAGAGGTTGTCAATCAATTGAAATCTATGATCCGTCTCAGGAAAAGACTACTTACTTCCAAAAAGAGGCTACTTGATCCTCTACAGGAAGACAAGCAGTTTGGTAATAAACAATGGGCAAAGGAACATGATAAACTACTTCGACCTGTTATAGCCAAAATAGAAAAACAACTCAAAGAAGTGGAACAGAAAATCCAGCAGCTCATTGATGGGGACCATCATCTTAAACAACTTTATCAACTGATTACATCGGTAAGCGGAGTAGGGCAGATTGTAGCTATCAATACCCTGGTAGTCACTAACGAGTTTAAACAGATCACTGACCCAAAAAAGATGGCCTGTCATTGCGGAGTAGCCCCTTTCCAATACGATTCAGGGAAAACGATTCGCAGCAGGGCCAGAGTGTCACACAGGGCAGACAAGTCGATGAAAGTACTACTACACTTGGCGGCTATGTCAGCCATCTCTGGTAAAGGAGAATTAAGAGATTATTACCTAAGAAAAGTAGAGGAAGGCAAGAATAAAATGGCTGTACTTAATGCTGTAAGAAACAAAATCATCCACCGAGTATTTGCTTGTGTAAGAGAAAATAGGAAATATGAAAAAATTTATAAGCATGCCCTTGTTTAATCCTTAGAAATCGATACCCCCTTGAAGTTGGTGAGGATTTAATTCTTGATCCTCAGGTTTTGATTCCTGCTGCTGGTCTGCGCGAAGCTGATTTTCTTCCTTAGTGAAGTCCTTTGTCGTGGGCAGCTCGCTCAAGTGGTTGATCCCAAAGTATTCCATAAAGCTTGGAGAGGTGCCATAGATGAGCGGTTTACCCACAGTATCGGCCTTTCCCTGAATCTGTATCAGTTCCTTATCGAGCAGCTTTTGGATTGAGTAATCGCAGTTAACCCCACGAATCTGTTCCACTCGGGCCCTGGTTGTGGGTTGTTTATATGCGATTATGGACAACGTCTCAATCGCAGAGGTTGACAGCCTTTTCTTGGATTGTTGTTTTAACAGGATGCCTATGCTGGTTCGGTAGGCTGGTTTCGTAAGAAATTGATACCCACCTCCCAATCGGTAAATTTGAAAAGGGTAAGACTCCGCATCGTATTTGGCTAGAAGACTGTCAAGGCTCTTCTCAATATCCTCCTTGCTTACTTTTGCCTCGAACATCTCGTCCAAGCAGTTCTCAACTTCTTCAAATTCGATCGGACCGGGGGAGCAAAAAATCAGAGCTTCTATATGATTTTTCAGGAAATCCAATTTAATTGGATTTCCTCAATTTTGCTTCGATAGAATGCATGGTATGGGGTACAGCTCTCAATCGTTCCTTGCTGATGAGTTTTCCGGTGTCAACGCATATACCGTAGGTGCCGTTCTTTATTCGAACCAGTGCATTTTCTAGATTCCGGATGAACTTTTGCTGGCGGGCCGCCAACTGGTTAAGGTTCTCCTTTTCCATTGTATCGGCACCATCTTCCAGGATCTTGATCGTGCTGTCTGTGCTATCAGTGCCACTGTCGTTTGTCCTACCCAGTGACTCCTTTATATAATTAAGTTCAGCCGTCGCCTTGTCCAATTTCGAATTGATGATTTCCTCAAATTCCTTAAGTTCTTTAACGGTGTAATTCTTTTTTTCCTTCTTCATGTGCTAATCACGCTAAGTCCCCACCGCTGTGGCGGTTCTGCAAAAGGCCCCTAAAATAAATCATAAAAGATAAACAAAAAATATTCTTTAATATTTATGCAAGCCTCAATTATTGGGTATGCTGAGTCCCAAAATCTGTTGTATGTGACATTTCTCCTGCTTTCGGATCATTCTGCTCATCACAAATAAGGCCTGGGTCAGATCCCAAATTCAGGTCCTTTAAGCCTTGTGATCCATGGAGGTACGGGTGATCGAAACAGAAACATTACCATACCCTTTTAATTCAGTGGAGTGTTGGGGGATTAATCCGGAAAGGACAATCCTCAGGTTTTAATTTATAAATAAAGACTACGGCTGACCCACTACGATGGTCTTTTTGGCGCTGCCAATTTGGCCATCTAAATCGAACCATTCCAGGTAAACCACGTATATCCCCGCTCGAACCTTATTCAGATTGTCGTCCGTCCCATCCCAAAGGAAAAATCCAGATGCGCTTAAGAAATGATTGCGGGCGATTGTTTTGATGGTTCTCCCGTTAACATCGTAGACGTAAAGCGTCCCAACTTTTCCCGGGTTAGAGAACTGATAAACGATAGATGCCAAATTTGAATTGCCCTTTTCAGGCGTGAATACCCGCGGAATAACCTTTATCACTTTGTCGTCTGGAACAATTGTCCGCGATTGAGAATTTGGCAAACCTGGACTCGCAAATCCGAAATCCTGCAAAGCTGATTGCCAATTACCCGGATCGTTGGTGGACACATCAAAGGATACTCTTTCCAGGGATACTCCTTCCGTGTCACGCAAAAGAGCAAAATGCCGGTCGTCAGAATATAAGAAACTATCAAAAGTATCACCCAAAGGATCGGTCAGCACTACAGTGCCCGTTCGGTTGGGAAAGTTGGGTAAATCGGATTGAATCAACGCCACTGGATCAAATCGGATGTAATCTTTTTGAATTGCTGCAGGATTAGAAGTAAATACCATATAGGTAAATGGTCCAATTATCAACTGTTTATCTCCGGATTCTAAAGTTGGACCGACCATCTGGGCGTTGTCGGAAAGAGACCAACCCTTTAAGTCCAGGTACTTAGGGGAATTGTTGTATAGCTCCACAAAGTCATATCCTCCAGGTTTCGGATCATACAACACCTCACTTAACTGAATGTCGCCTTGTGCCGCTGCCTCAGGGACAACAAATGATTGCAGTGAAGGAGAGGGCTCGATCAGGTTGCCCACACAGTCCGTTAGGTTGTCCACCTGAATTTCATATACACTGCCCGGTTCAAACGGCCGATCAAAAGTCAACTGGACCTGATCCTGGTCAATCGAAATGTTAGTTAATCCCCCGGGAGGCGACAGCAATCTAAAATCGTGTAACTCAACCCTGTTAGGGTCTAGTTTTTCGTCGAACTCTAATATTATGGATGAGTCTGAATAGACATAGATCGCTATAATACTCGGTCCGCGATGATCCACCCTGACTCCCTTGATCGAGTTTTCACCTCCAGGAGTTCCACCAACCGAAGCCGTGCTGGCCCCCCAGTTTAGTTCGCCGGAGCACGGGTTGTCCGCATCAATTATTTCCAGGGAACATCCACCATTTTCCTTGCTGAAGTCGTCGTACCAAGTGCGCGAATAGTGGACATTGAATATGGGGTTTCCTGAAAAGCTTACTTGAATATGGTCCTGATCGTTGTTAAGTTCCAGCCACTTAGCCAAACCCAGAGTGTTTCCGAACCCATTTAATTCCTGAGCGAAATCTTGAGCACACAACAGCAGATAATCCCAAGGAGGAACCATCACTGGTGGAAGCAAGGTAGAATCGGTCAGATCATTGATGATAATGCCGTCCAGGGAGACCAGATTACCGGTATTGTTGAAGATCTCCAGATACTCCACTTCGGGCAAGCCTCGAGAGGGATCGGGATCAGCCATTATTTCGGAGATTATCAACTTGTTCCTTTCTGGTGAGGCGCCTATTCCAAAGTTGGTGCTGTGGGCGTCCACCATATTCCCGGAACAATCCATTACCGAATCGATTGTAAGATGATACAATATCGCCTGGTCAAGTTCAGACTCAAAAACTAATATTATGGTATCTGGAGCAATTGGTTGCAGCTGGGCCAGTTTGAGGTCGGGTTCAGTGTTAAAATCATCAAATGAAAACGAAGCGGTATCCATCCATTCATCAAATATCAGAATAAGCTGATCGGGGGCAAGGGTAAGAGTGCTCTGAATATTGGGAGGAATTTGATCGAAATCGAATTGTGCCACTGAATTTTTAGCACCTGGAGTGCCGCCAGCCGGAGATATTGATGAGGTCCAGTTCATCCGGGGATTGCAGCTATATAAGGGGTCCCTGAGTTCCAATGAATATCCGTTGTTTCGTGCCTTTCCGGACCATGCAGATTGATATTCAACATTGTCTATTAGGTGTCCGGATTTATCAATTATGGCTACCATTCCGTTTTGGTTCAGGCCAATCCATTTACTTAGACTGGATACGGTGATAACTGAATCAAATTGGTCCCTGCTGCTGCTTGAAGTTAATACCAGATACTCTCCGGGCCTTAGGGATCGACTTGAAACCTTGCCGGTGTCTTTTTCATCGGTAATCCGTAGTCCTTGTGTCGACATAAATTTGTCACTGGCATTCCAGATTTCGATATACTCAGCCTCAGGAAGGAGACCGATCGACGGGGCTGGGTCCGCCATTATTTCGGTGATCTTTAGATCCTGGGGTTGGGGCAGCGCGGCCAGGTGGAATTCAATTTTAGATTGTCCGATGCTATTGCCCGAGCAATCGCGAATGTGCTCCATCAACAATTGATAACTGTTACCTGAGTCAAGGGGAGCCGAAAGTTGTATAATAATCTTATCGACAAGGGAAGAATCAATGTAGGAAATAGTAGCTGGAGGATTGTTGAATAATCGAAAAGTCCCTTGGGTCAGCGAAAGGCTGTCCATGGATTCGCTGAAACTCACCAGCAAAAGATTGGGTTCCACAACTTCCACATCAATAACAAAGGGGGGCATTTGATCTGGTCCCAAATCGTTCAGCGAGTTGATCTTTCCAGGAGTTCCGCCGGATTCGTCCCAGGAAGTGCCCCAATTTACTTCAGCCGGGCAATCGGAATTAGGGTCCCGGATCTCAAGACTATACCCTCCACCATCCTTTTCCTCCTCATGCCAGCTTCGACGATAGCTTGCTTCATCAACCAATGTCCCTTCCTTGGAAAAAAGCCGAAGATGATCCCCAGAATTGTTGAGAGATGGCCATGGACCTACTCCGGCCGAGAACCCGAGTTCAGAGCACACTGAGACCTCATCCCGCGGGCATAGGATCAGATATTGTCCTGGGAATAGAAGCGTAGAATCCAAGCGACCCTGGGTAGTTTCATCTTCCAGGATCCAGCCTTGAAGGTTGAAAACATTTTCGGATAAATTGTGGATCTCAACAAATTCCGTTTCCGGCAATCCCAGAACAGGAGTTGGATCGGGAAGGATTTCGGTAATCGCAAGATCTTTATACTTAGCCGGAATATTAGGCAGGTATCGAAAACTTACCGTGTCTCGAGCGGCGACGTTCAAATCGTCGTCCTTGATTCCTGAAATCACCAGCTGGTGTTCGGTACCATTTCCAAACGGGTTGCGGAAATGAACCTCAATCGACGCCGAATCTATAAGAATTGATCGCAGAGCATTTATTGATCCGGGAATTAGTAGAAAATTCTGTGAGTTTTGGGCCGATGGAGGATCAAGTGGCTCTGAAAATGTGAGTTTCAAGATCCGATCTGAAACCAACTCGAAGGCCGTCCGTTTGGGTGGAGCAGTGTCTTTATACGGATCCCCTTTGACATTTATTTGGTCAAAATAGAAATTGTCGCTACGAGTTGTGGTGTATTGGCAGAAAATACCAAAAAAAGCTGATTTAGGGTAGGTATTATCAGTGGCCGCTCCTTCTTCCGCGAACGCTCCTTTATTTCCAACATCCGAGAATAATTTCCATCTACCCAATTGATTGCGAGTGGCCCGAATCCTTATCTTAACCTGGCTGGAATCCACCCGGTTCTCGACCCCTTGTATGACCACAATGTGACGAGAACTATCCTGTCGATATAGGCTTACTTCATCCCGGGAGCCCCCTATATTCACGTAATACCCATTTACCCCCAAATCCAATTCGGGCCGATTGGCTACCAGGTAAATGCGACTCAGATTAGCGGCGGAAGGATTAAATTGCAGGTTAAGATAAATTTCCCAAGTGGCTTCATTTATAGCCGTCGAAATAGTACTCAAATATGCGGTTCCGGCTATCGTGTCATTGAGGTGAAGCGAATCATAATTCGAAATTTCAAATTGATCGACTGATCCAACCCATTTCGGGGCCGATGTAAAATTACCATCCGAGAAGTCTTCCAGGACCTGGGAGCTAAGAGGATTTAGACTAGCCCATACCAGAAGCACTACAATGGAGCATTTTTTCATATCTTAGGGTCCCTATGAGGTCCATTATTAATAGATCAACCGGACAAAACGTTACCCTATCCCAAAGGTTTATTGGATGGAGGTCGTAATAGAAAAATGGAGATACTCGCTAAAAGGGCTGCTTGATTCATATCTTCAGCTGAGGCCTCATATATTGGTCCTCTTTCCACTGCTATACTTGTTCTTTGTGGTGGTGAATGACCTGTTTTATTGGTTTGCCATGATTACCGCCTTCCCCGAACTCGTATTCGGGGCGCTGTTCCAGTATTACTTCAAAGTGCAAATTCCGGTGGCTCTTCTTGGAGCCTTGTTCGATAGTCTATCCTTCTTTCTAACAGTGATCATTATCAAACTGGCTATCAAGTCCTCTAGTCCAACACAGTTCTTAGGTCATTTGTCTATTGATCTGTTAATCGCGATTTTAGCCACCTTCTGGGTGCTTTTTGTCTTCTCATTTTCCAGTTGGCTCATTCGACATTTCGACCCTCTGGCAGACATACAGGATCTGGAAACTCGCCAGTCTGTGTACGGCGACCGAATTGTGGAGGCACTGCACGACCCGGGAAAAAACCTACAGAACATCTATTTTGGGCTCGTAATGGGGGTCTCCGCCATGATACCCAGCTGCATTCACCTCTATATGGCCTTTCGATCCCTGGTTTCAGTTAAAGTCCTTGAGCCAATAAGATCGCGAAGGGGAACCGATGGAAAGGGAATTTTCAGGGATCCAGGAAACTGAGTATTTCTGTCCGCTGAAGGCAAAACACGGTCGCTAATTTGTAATTTGAGGCAAAAGATGGAGCCCGTAGAATATTGGATTGATCACCTAAACCTTCAGCCACTTGAGCCCGAAGGTGGGTACTTTAATCAGGTGTTCATTTCCAAAACGAACCTATCCCGAACGAGCCTCCCCGATCAATTCAAATCGGATAGGAGATTGGTCAGTAGCATTTTTTATCTGTTGACTTCGAAGGAATATTCACACTTTCACCGTATGAAAGCCGATGAGATTTGGGCTTTTCACTATGGAAGCTCCATTACCATCCACCAGATTGATGCGAAGGGCACCTACGCGCCCATTAAGCTAGGATTGGAATTGGAAGCCAATGAGGTCCCCCAGGCTGTGGTTAAGGCAGGAACCATCTTTGGGGCCACTGTCAATGAGCCAAACTCCTATACGTTGGTAGGTTGCATGGTTGCTCCCGGATTTACCTTCGAAGACTTTGAGATGGTTCACCGGGCGGAGCTTCTCCCTGTTTATCCCGAACTCGAAAACGTCATAATCAAATTAACTCACGATGAATAGCTTGTGGAATGACAAGGAAGCTTCCAGAATTAAAAAGGATCCCTTGCAGCTTCGCGTTTACACTTCCAGATTGATTGGTCAAGAGCCTGACCTGGTTTTGCATGGCGGGGGGAATACCTCGGTCAAAGGAGAAACGCTTGATCTCTTCGGTCAAAAAGAGGATGTCCTGTTTGTAAAAGGTAGTGGTTGGGATCTCGCCTCAATTGAAAAAGAAGGGTTTGCTCCAGTGCGGCTGGATGCTCTCAAGAGGATGGCGGAATTGGAGTCGCTAAGCGATACGGAAATGGTTCGAGCTCAAAGAACCGCTATGACCGATCCGTACGCACCGAATCCGTCAGTGGAGGCTATCCTACACGCAATAATCCCCTTCAAATATGTGGACCACACGCATGCGGACGCCGTAGTTACCTTGACTAACACCCCGGGAGGTGTTGAAAAAATCCGCGAGGTTTATGGAGATTCAGTGTTGATCATCCCATATGTGATGCCCGGTTTTATCCTTGCAAGGAGAATTTATGAGATGACCCGTGATTTGGCGTGGTCCGATTACAAAGGCATGATTTTGATGAATCATGGCATATTCACTTTTGATGATGAAGCCCGGGCATGCTATGAGAATATGATTACCCTGGTCAGACAGGCCCAGAAATATATTCACACTAAGCTAAAAAGCCCTGATTACCCGGATATTCATCTAAAAGAGAACCTTTTGGAGCTAGCCCGTATCCGCAAAGCGGTTTCGACGGTAAGAGCCTTGCCGGTCCTTGCTCGCCTGGATCAAACTAAATCCTCCCTGCATTTTTCTGATCTTCCCAATGTGAGCTCGATAGCCACACGCGGGCCACTGACACCTGATCACGTGATTCGTACTAAGCGAATTCCCGTTATCATAAAGCAGGATGGAGGGGATGACGTGAATGATTTTGTCCACGCCTATAAAGAATACTTCGATCGAAATACAGATGGTAATCTCACTTGCTTGGACCAGGCTCCACGTTGGGGGATTTGGCCGGGCCATGGTACTCTCTCATTTGGATCTTCCCTGAAGGAGGCTCAAATCATAAATGACATTAAAGATCACACCCAACTCGCCATCCAAAATGCCGAGGGTTTGGGAGGTTGGGAGGCGCTTTCCGAAAAGGACGTCTTTCAAATGGAGTACTGGGAATTGGAGCAAGCTAAGCTCAAGAAAGCTAGCGCACCCAAGCCATTTCAAGGAAAGGTGGTTCTGGTAACAGGGGCTGCAAGCGGTATTGGCCGGGCTTGTGCCGAGACATTTGCTGCCGAGGGAGCTTGCGTGGTTGCGTTGGATATAGATCCACAGATCAATAACCTCTTTCTTAAGCCCGAGATCATGGGTGTCAAAGTGGATTTGACGCAATCTCAGAAGCTTCAAGCGGCGGTGGACTTAGCCATTCGCAGCTTTGGAGGCTTGGATGTAGTTGTGAGCAATGCCGGAATTTTTCCTCCCGGGTTATACATTGAAAACTTGGAAGAGAGTTCCTGGAACGACAGTTTGGCCGTAAATCTATCAAGTCATCAATCCCTGCTGAAATGCACAATACCATTTCTGAAACTGGGTATTGAACCGTCGATAATTATCATAGGCTCCAAAAATGTTCCAGCCCCCGGCCCAGGGGTATCCGCTTATTCAGTGGCTAAGGCGGGATTGAGCCAGCTGGGGAGAGTGGCTGCTCTGGAACTTTCCGGTTATGGTATTCGGGTGAACATTGTTCATCCTAATGCCGTTTTTGACACCGGTATTTGGTCAGAGGAAAAGATAAAGCAGCGAGCCAAGAGTTACGGAAAATCAGTGGAGGAATACAAGACCAGTAACTTGCTTAGACAAATAATCACGTCCGGTGACGTGGCGCAAATGGTTTGCACCATGGCAGGAGGCTCATTCTCTAAGACTACTGGGGCACAAGTGCCTGTCGACGGCGGCAATGAAAGGGTCATCTAGCCTTAAGAGCATTCCTAGTGAGTTTTGATCTTACTTTTGACCTTGAATTTTGACATTTATTCCTGACCTTTGCGGTTCTCTATAAATTAAATCGTTTCGAAATGAAACTTGTACTGGTAGGCGCCACCGGATTGGTGGGCCAGGAAATGCTCAAAGTCCTGGATCTGAGGAATTTCGAGTTTGACGAATTGCTGTTGGTTGCTTCAGAGCGCTCCGTAGGTAAGGTGCTGGAGTTCAAGGGGAAAGCGTATACGGTAATTGGCCTGTCAACGGCGGTTGAAAACAAACCTGATGTAGCCATTTTTTCGGCTGGCGGAGGCACTTCTTTGGAGTGGGCACCTAGGTTTGCCGAAGCAGGATCTATCGTGATTGATAATTCCTCGGCATGGAGAATGCATCCAAGGCTCAAGCTGGTGGTTCCCGAGATCAATGCCAACGCCCTGAAAATTGATGACAGGATCATAGCCAATCCTAATTGTTCTACAATTCAAATGGTCCTCGCTTTGGCACCGTTACAGCAGAAATATGGACTCAAAAGGATTGTCGTGTCCACTTACCAATCCGTCACCGGTTCAGGAAAGAAAGCCGTTGATCAACTGATGAATGAAAGGTCGGGAAAAAATGGTCAGGAGCCGGCGTACCCTTATCCAATTGATATGAATGTTATTCCGCAAGTCGACGTTTTTCTTGAGAACGGCTATACAAAGGAAGAAGTCAAAATGGTTGATGAAACCAAAAAGATCTTTGACGACGACTCTATCCAGGTCACCGCTACTTGCGTGAGGCTTCCGGTGATAGGTGGCCATTCCGAATCGGTCAACGTTGAATTTCATTCCGAATTTGACTTAGCTGACGTGCTGGATTTGCTTGCCAACGCTCCAGGAATTGTGGTAGAAGACGACGTTGAGCAATTGAAATATCCTATGCCCATGCATGCTCAGAACAAGGATGAGGTTTTTGTTGGTAGAATTCGACGAGATGATACCCAGCCCAAAACGTTAAATATGTGGGTAGTTTCCGACAATCTGAGAAAAGGTGCCGCCACAAATGCTATCCAGATTGCCGAATACCTGGTCCAGCATCACCTGGTATATTGATTGAACCACTTCTTGGATAGAAGGTTCAGGTATTTGTGAACCAACTTCGGGACACAGATCCACTGTGCCTCGCCCTGCGGTATTAGAGTGCTGCCAACGCGATCGCTGGGGATCAACGGGTCCTCATCATTTTGCACCACGGGCTTTCACACGGCTCACCCGGTAGAATGGCTATAGCGGTCGGACCGGGTGAATATCCTTGAGCATCGCACTCACCGAAATTGGCTCCTTTGATCTCATAGGATTAAGCTCTAACTTTGGCCGATTTTTAGATAGAAATCCTTTATATGCCTAGAGACAGAACGATCCGCTCAGTGCTGATTATCGGCAGCGGACCCATCATTATAGGTCAGGCATGTGAATTTGATTACTCGGGATCTCAGGCCGCTCGCTCTTTGCGTGAAGAAGGGGTGGAAGTAACTCTGATCAACTCCAACCCGGCTACAATAATGACCGACGAGGTCACGGCTGATAACATCTATCTCAAACCGCTTGAGAAAAAGTATATCCGTCAAATTCTTGAAGAACATCACATTGATGCAGTACTCCCAACGATGGGAGGACAAACCGCTTTGAACCTGGCTATCGAGTGCGAGCAGGCTGGTATTTGGGAGCATTATGGGGTTAAAATCATAGGAGTCGATATTAAAGCGATCCGCACTACCGAGGATAGGGAGCTATTCCGGTTGAAAATGCATGAGGTCGGTGTCCAAGTTTGCGAAGGAAGGACTGCAACTTCATTTTTGCAAGGCAAGGAAATAGCCCAGGAAATTGGTTTTCCTTTGGTAATAAGGCCGTCGTTTACATTAGGAGGCACAGGAGGCAGCTTTGTTAATAAGAAGGCAGATTTCGACAATGCGCTGAACGCTGGATTGCATGCATCGCCCATTCACACGGTTTTGGTAGAGCAGAGCATACGGGGTTGGAAGGAATATGAACTTGAACTACTTCGGGATGGGTCCGGAAACGTTATTATAATTTGCTCCATTGAGAATTTTGACCCGATGGGCATTCATACCGGTGACTCGGTAACCGTTGCGCCGGCGCTGACCTTGCCCGATACGGTTTATCAGGAAATGCGCAACCAGGCCATTGTCATGATGAATGGCATTGGGCAATTCGCAGGGGGATGCAATGTGCAATTCGCGGTAAACCCGGATGATGACCAAATAATTGGTGTGGAAATAAACCCTCGCGTTTCCAGGTCTTCGGCATTAGCTTCTAAGGCTACTGGCTATCCTATTGCCAAGATCGCTGCCAAACTGGCCATAGGGTATAATCTTGATGAATTAAGAAACCAAATAACTCAAACTACTTCAGCCTTTTTTGAACCGGCCCTGGACTATGTAATTGTCAAAGTGCCCCGATGGAATTTCGACAAATTCGTGGGATCAGATCGTCATCTGGGCTTGCAAATGAAATCGGTCGGTGAAGTGATGGCTATTGGCCGAAATTTTCAGGAGGCGCTTCAGAAGGCCTGCCAGTCCTTAGAAATTAAGAGAAACGGACTTGGCGCAGACGGCCGCGAAACCCGATCTCATGAGAGCATCTTAGATAGCCTTGAACACCCTAGTTGGAACCGTTTGTTTCATATCTATGATGCGTTCAAAATCGGTGTGCCCTTCAAATTTGTTGAGAAACTTACAAAAATCGATAAATGGTTTTTACATCAGGTTGAGGACCTCGTGCTTCTTGAAAAGGAGATCGAATCGTACAATCTGGACAGTATTCCCAGCGTGTTATTGTTGAATGCCAAGAAAAAGGGCTACGCTGATCGCCAACTTGCTCACCTCATGCGATGCTTGGAAAGCGAAGTCTTTGAGAAGCGAAAGGAACTGGGAATTAATCGGGTGTATAAGCTAGTCGACACTTGCGCGGCCGAGTTCGATGCCGGCACACCATATTATTACTCCACATTTGACGAGGAAAACGAGTCCATCCCATCGGATCGCAAGAAAATCGTTGTCCTAGGTTCGGGCCCCAATCGAATTGGACAAGGCATTGAATTTGACTACTGCTGCGTACACGGGGTTTTAGCGGCCAAGGAATCCGGGTACGAGGCCATTATGATCAACTGCAATCCAGAGACCGTTTCCACTGACTTTGATGTGGCGGACAAGCTCTACTTTGAACCAATCTTCTGGGAACATATTTATGAAATCGTTCTGCATGAAAAACCGGAGGGAGTGATCGTTCAATTAGGGGGGCAAACCGCGCTAAAACTGGCCCAGAAGTTGGATAAGAATGGGATTAAGATCATAGGGACTAGTTTCAAGTCTCTGGATCTGGCGGAAAGCCGGGGACATTTCTCTGATCTCCTTAAGGAGAACAATATTCCTTATCCCCCGTATGGCGTTATTGAAAGTGCCGATGAGGCCATCGAACTAGCCAAGGACATCGGATTTCCCTTGCTTGTAAGGCCCTCATACGTGTTGGGTGGTCAGAGCATGAAAATTGTCATAAATGAAGAAGAACTGGAGGCTCATGTCATTAAAATCATGAAGGAAGTCCCGGAAGTATCGGATAGCGAAATTCTTCTGGATCAGTTCCTAGACGGCGCTATTGAAGCGGAAGCTGATGCGATATCCGACGGGGAAGATGTGTGCATAATTGGGATTATGCAGCATATTGAGCCTGCCGGGATTCATTCGGGCGACTCGTACGCAGTGTTGCCTCCCTTTAACCTTGGTGATTTTGTGGTCCGGCAAATCGAAAAGCACACCCACAGGATAGCATTAGCCCTGGGAACAGTTGGGCTCATCAACGTTCAATTTGCGATAAAGGATAATACTGTCTACGTGATCGAAGCGAATCCCAGGGCATCCCGAACGGTGCCGTTCATTTGCAAGGCTTATCAGGAGCCGTATGTCAAATACGCTACCCAGGTTATGTTAGGGAAAAAGCTAAGTGAATTCACTCTCAACCCTCAAAAAAAGGGCTACGCCATAAAGGAACCAGTTTTCTCATTCAATAAGTTTCCCAATGTAAATAAGGAGCTGGGCCCGGAGATGAAATCAACCGGAGAGTCGATTTATTTCATAGAAGACATAATGGACGATTATTTTTACAAAATTTACTCTGAACGTAACCTATATTTGAGTAGGTAAGTACTTATAGTAAAAGGCGATATGCTGAAATTCCTACTAATACTTGGCATAATTTTCTACCTGATCTATAAGGTCAGCGGATTTATCACCCGGGGGCTGTTTACCACAGGCTCCTCTCGAAGAGCTCAAACCGGCAGACGAAACAAATCCAAAATGCACCCATCTGATGGTAACGTGGATGTCGACTATATACCTAAGGACCGGAAGAGCGACTCGTTCAAAGGCGGCGAGTATGTGGACTACGAAGAGGTAGATTAGCTATTCTTCCTTCTTTTTCTTTTTTTTAGAGTACTTGGTGTAATCCAGCTTTGGAGTCTTAGATTCAATCCTATTGTATTTATAGACCTTATAATCATCGTAGCTCTGCTGGTTTTGGTGCACGTAAACCGTTTTGCTGCAGGAAATAAAGATGAAAGGAATCAAAAGGAACTTAAGGTGCTCTAATCTCATTGATTGATGACAAGGTACTTTCACTTAACGAACATATGTTGCGAAAATTTGCTTTCGCTCCACCTTTAAGGCATGCATTTAGATAAGTCAGCCATTGTGTTGATTTAATTTTTTCTATTATTGCCTTCTCAAAAATACACTAATGATTAAAGTATGTGGCTTTGGCAGTATCGCTTTTTTGATAACTGCCTGTTTATGTCTCCTAAGGTGTTCTACAACTTCGACTTCGACATCCTGGAAATCCGATCAAAAGCCAGATAAGAAGATCGAAAAGTTGCTAATTGTGGGACTTACAAAAAATCACCAAAACCGCTCGTTAGTCGAGGAGGAATTGTCCTTCACACTGGCTATCGAGGGCGACTACCATGCTTTAGCAAGTATGAAGCATTTACCGACCAGCAAATCCATACCCGTAAAGGAGGATTTGTTGCCATTGATAGACAGCGCCAGAATTGACGGTGTCTTAACATTAGAACTAAAAGACATCAAGGAAGGCACTAAATTTGAATCGACATCGCGCGTTTACTCCTACTCTCCGGATCACCCTGATTTTTATGAATACCTAAGGTCCTATCGTAATGAGTACGTTCCCGGGTACACGGTTGGAAACACCATTCTGGTGATTGAGTCCAACCTGTATGAGGTTATAAAGGAAGAACAAAGGGGAAGACTCATTTTCTCCGCAGTCTCGGAAACCTTCAATCCGACTGATGATCAACTTGAGGCGGCTGTTGGCGATTTCGTTGAATCATTGTACAAGGCACTTAAAAAGAGTGGTTTCTTGCAAAAACGCAATTAGTCCGGATTCTGAGCCAATTCATTCTCGATCAGGTCAAGTTCTGGCCCCGAGAGATCAAATTTGCGCAACTCCTTCCGGGCCGTTCTCAAAAGATGTAGTATTTGGCTCAACCCGGTCCTGAGTATCTTCTCATGATCGAACGCCAGTCTGGGTAGTTCATTAATCGGTAACCACGCCACCTCGGCAGCATCTGAAGCTGCTCGTATCGAATGCTGATCGCACCGTATCAATCCGAAATGCGCGACGGAAACCGCCCGTCCTCGGGGATCTCGCTTAGGATGTCCGAAAGCATGATATTGTTTCAAAAGGAGTGGCTTCAGGCCGGTTTCTTCCTGGACCTCCCGGAGCGCGGCATCAAGCAAATCCTCATCGTATTCTACGAAACCCCCCGGGATCGCCCATTGATCTTTGAACGGATCGTTTTTTCGTCTTACCAACAAGATGTGGATTTGAGACCCGCTAATTCCCAAGACCAATACATCAACAGTAAGCTTAAATTCTTGACTGGAATTCACTTGGATTGCCGCATTCTGGTTCGAATTAATGATCGCCAGTTAAGCCCTTTCTGGCCAATTCCAAATAAGGTTAAATCATGAAAAGATTTAAAAAATATAGATATCTTTGCCACTCAAATTTAACGCTTAAAACAATGTCTGTAAATACAATTTCCGATACGCAGAGTGGAGTGTCATCCGATAGCATAGCGGCCTTGTTGGGCAGCGAGGCAGATAGTTTGTTGGGGTTTGAATCACCCAAAATTTCAAAGGATCTAATCTATCATCCCGGACCCAATTTCGTTGACGAAGTCTATACGGATAGCAATAGGAATCTGCAAGTATTGCGGAGCCTTCAACAAATTTTTGGGAGTGGGCGGCTTGCATATTCGGGGTATGTCTCGATTCTTCCCGTTGATCAGGGAATAGAACATACCGGAGGCGCCTCTTTCGCACCCAATCCTATTTATTTTGACCCCGAAAACATCGTGAAGCTTGCGATTGAAGGCGGCTGTAATGCTGTGGCCTCAACCTTTGGAGTTCTGGGTGCTGTGGCAAGAAAATACGCACACAAAATACCATTCATCGTTAAGTTCAACCACAACGAGCTAATGACCTACCCCAACAATGCTGATCAGATTATGTTTGGAACTGTTGAGGAAGCCTGGAATATGGGTGCCGTAGCCGTAGGCGCCACGATTTATTATGGCTCTGCCGAGTCAAACCGTCAGATTGTCGAAGTATCGCAAGCGTTTGAAAGAGCCCATGAGTTAGGTATGGCTACCATACTCTGGTGCTACACCCGAAACAGTGCTTTCAAAAAAGACGGTACCGACTATCATGCTGCTTCCGACCTCACAGGTCAGGCCAATCACCTGGGAGTGACCATTCAGGCGGATATAATAAAACAAAAGCAGCCTGAAAATGACGGAGGGTTTACCGACATTGGATTTGGAAAATCCCATCCTAAAATGTATGACGATCTAAACTCTTCCCATCCCATCGATCTCTGCCGATACCAGGTTGCCAACTGCTACATGGGACGGGCAGGATTGATTAACTCGGGAGGCGCATCTTCCGGAGAATCTGATTTGGCCGACGCAGTTAAGACTGCAGTGATCAACAAACGAGCCGGAGGTACGGGCTTGATTTCAGGTCGAAAAGCTTTTCAGCGGCCAATGGATGAAGGTGCCAATCTCCTCCATTCGATCCAGGACGTTTATCTTAACCGGGATATCGACATAGCTTAATTCATGGCTTGGTTTACCCGGAAGGAGAAGGGGATAAAGACTCCAACCGAGCAGAAGAAGGAAGCCCCGGACGGACTGTGGTACAAAACCCCAAAGGGAAATACCATTCACATCCGGGAGTTGCGGAATAATTGCTACGTAAGTCCGGAAGATGATTATCACGTAAGGATCGGCTCCAAAGAATACTTCGAGATTTTATTTGACGATAATCAATTCCAGGAACTGGACTCCAAGCTCGGGGCTGGCGATCCCTTAAAATTCGCTGATTCCAAGCCGTACACCACGCGTATCAAGGAATCCAAGAGCAAGGCGGGTGTTAACGAGGCTATCCGAACATCTAGGGGCAAGATGGACGGGATCGATATCGTCATTGCCTGCATGGACTTTAGTTTTATCGGCGGATCCATGGGCTCTGTGGTTGGTGAAAAAATATCCCGGGCCATTGATTTTGCTGTGAAGAATGGCTTCCCTCTTTTGATTGTCTCCAAGTCGGGTGGCGCCAGAATGCAGGAGGCCGGCATATCGCTCATGCAGATGGCCAAGACTACCGCTAAACTGACCCAGCTTTCCGAGGCTGGAATCCCGTACATATCACTACTGACAGATCCTACAACCGGTGGCGTCACAGCTTCTTTTGCAATGCTAGGGGATTTCAACATAGCCGAGCCAGGTGCTTTAATAGGATTTGCCGGGCCTCGTGTGATTCGTGAGACCATCGGAAAAGATTTGCCTAAGGGTTTTCAAAGCTCGGAATTTGTTCTGGAGCATGGGTTCCTGGACTTCATAGTGGACCGACGGAACCTCAAAAGGGAGCTAACTAAGCTCTTCAAAATGTTGGATTAAGGTTGTGTGGAAACCAGGAATCCAAAAAACATGGACCTCGGCTGAATTGTTATTTTTCTGAATATATTTGTAATACTGACCCACTTAATTCCGGGATGATATGACCACAGTTGTAATCTCCTCTATTGTCGCCTTTACTTTGGTAATACTTTTTCTGGTATTGATACTGCTTTATGCTCAATCCCGCCTGGTGCAAAGCGGAGAGGTCAGGATAGTTATAAATGGAGATCATGATAATCCAGTAATCGCCTCCGCCGGCTCAACACTGTTGTCCACATTGGCAGGACAGAAGATATTTTTGCCCTCTGCCTGTGGCGGAGGGGGGACCTGTGCCATGTGTAAATGTCAGATTGAGGAGGGTGGAGGAGATGTTTTACCTACAGAAGTTGGCCATTTGAGCCGAAAGGAGCAGAAGGATCATGTCCGGTTGTCTTGCCAGGTTAAGGTGAAACAAGACATGGACATTCGGATCCCCGAGGAGATATTTGGCATCAAAAAGTGGGAGTGCGAAGTTGCTTCAAACTATAATGTATCAACTTTTATTAAGGAATTCGTGATGAAGCTTCCAGAAGGAGAAATACTGGATTTCCATTCCGGCGGATACATTCAGTTGGATGTTCCGAAAATTGAAACGGACTTCAGTACAATTGACATAACACCTCACCCTGATCTTGGTCATGCCCAGGATGTGTTTCAGGAAGACTGGGACAAGTTCCGTTTGTGGGGACTAAAGATGAAAAATGATGAACCCATTTTTCGCGCTTATTCCATGGCCAACCATCCTGCTGAAGGAAATATAGTTATGCTTAATATCAGGGTGGCCACCCCGCCCTTTGACCGGGCCAAGGGCGCCTGGATGGACGTCAACCCTGGAATTTGCTCCTCTTATGTTTTCAGTCTCAAGGTCGGTGACAAGGTGACTATTTCCGGTCCTTATGGGGAATTCTTCATTAATCCTACCCAAAGAGAAATGATCTACGTAGGTGGTGGGGCAGGTATGGCTCCCTTGAGATCTCATATTTTTCATTTGTTCCATACCGAAAAAACAAACCGGAAGGTTTCTTATTGGTACGGAGGGCGTTCCAAGAAAGAGCTTTTCTATCTTGATCATTTTAGAAATATTGAAAAAGACTGTCCAAACTTCAAATTTTACATAGGACTATCTGAGCCTCTTCCCGAAGATAATTGGACCGAAAAAAAGAGCCTTGAGGATGATGGAGAGGGATATGTAGGATTTATACACCAAGTTCTTTACGACAACTATATCAAGGACCATCCTGAACCGGAAGAAGTGGAGTATTATCTATGCGGACCTCCTCTTATGAATGCGGCTGTTCTAAAAATGCTGGATGATCTCGGAGTACCCTCAGAGAATATTAGGTTCGACGATTTTGGTGGATAACCATCTCAACGCTTTTATTTATCTCAAAACAAAAGGGGGCTTGTTCTCCCTTTTTTTGTTGTTGGTGTCTGGCTAAATTGGGAAAAATGGACCTCAAGATTTTGTTTTCCTCGGTAGATGATGCCATGGGAGCTGACGTCAGCTCCCACAGTTCCTTCTATCGCAGTATTGAAGTTAATGAAGGTAAAATGCCGGACTACGACGCGGCCGATGTGGTCTTAATTGGCTTGGAGGAAAACCGGGGGACCAATACCAATTCCGGGGTCTCCGAAGCCGCCAACGCGGTCAGGGAGAAACTTTACAAACTCCAAAAAGGAACAGGAGCTTACAAAATTGTCGATCTGGGCAATTTAAGAAGCGGACTTGACCTGCAAGAGACTTACAAGAGGGTCCGGGAAGTTTGCCAGACGCTTCTTGAAAAAAACATTCTGCCGCTGCTGTTTGGGGGATCCCAGGACCTGGACTATGGCCAATTTTGGGCATATGAGGATTTGGATAAGCTCATAAGCGTCCTGAATGTTGATGCTCTGCTGGACATGGAGGAGGGAAGTGATCAGAATATGGCTCGTAAGCACATACACAAAGTAATGTTGCACGAACCAAATTATTTGTTCAATTACAGTCAACTTGGCCATCAAACTTACCTAATTGACTCGAAGATGTTGACCATGATCGAGAAACTTTATTTCGAGGCTCGAAGGGTTGGCAGTTTGCGACCTAACCTTTCCGATATCGAGCCTATTGTACGGGACGCGGATATGTTGACGTTCGATTTAGGTGCGGTTAGGTCTTCGGATGCACCGGGAAACTCGAATGCCCAACCATTCGGGCTAACCGGGGAAGAAGCCTGTCAGATCTGCTGGTATGCCGGTTTGAACGAGAAGCTGAGCTCAGCCGGCTTCTACGAATTCAATCCCGAAAAGGATGTTGATGGAAAAACTGCCTCGGTTATGGCTACCATGATATGGTATTTCGTGGAAGGTTTCTACCACCGTCGAAACGATCCCGATTTTAGCAAAAATGATTATCTGAAATATGTAGTTTCGATGCCTTCCGAACCAGAAACGCTGATGTTCTTCAAGAGTATGCTGAGTGAAAAATGGTGGCTGGAAGTTCCATATCCCGCTGGGAGAAAAAGATACTCCCGCAATTGCATCATCCCTTGCAGTTATTCAGATTACGAAAATGCCAACAAGGGAGTGCTGCCCGAAAGATGGATAAGTACGCACGCCAAACTGATTTGATGACATGAGCCCGTATGTTTTTCTTAATGGTTCTTTTTTCCCCGAAAAAAAAGCCTTGATTCACTTCACTGATTTGGCGTTGCACCGGGGCTTCGCGATCTTCGACTTCTTCCGGACTCAGAATGGATTGCCATTCATGCTTGATGATCATTTGGATCGGTTTGAGAGGTCAGCAACCATATTGAACCTCTCGATCCCCTATTCCAGGACAGCAATTGAAACGTATGTGGATGAATTGATCCAGTGCCATGATTACAAAATGGCCGGTATAAAGCTCATATTGACCGGGGGAGAGGCGATAGACGGCTTAACGCCAACAAAGTCTAACTTCTTCATGAATATTCTACCTATTACCTTTCCGGAAGAAGAATTGTACCGTACCGGAGCAAGGCTTTTAACTGCGGAGTACCGAAGGGACATTCCAGAGGTAAAAACTGTAAACTACGCCAAAGTGATCTCCATGCGAGACCAGTTGGCCAAGGCGGAGGCAGTCGACGTCCTGTTTACATTTCAGGGAGAAGTGTACGAAACTTCGAGAAGTAATTTTTTCGTGGTGGAGGGAGACATCATTAGAACTCCAGCAAGTGACGTCCTACAGGGAATTACTCGTAAGACAGTCATGAGGTTGGCAAACGACGCCGGATACCAAATTGAGGCGGGCCCCATCTCGCTAGAGTCAGCTTACAAGGCCGACGAGGCGTTCATCACCGGGACCACAAAAAAGATTATGCCGGTTGTGGATTTAGATGGTACTAAGATTGGGAATGGCCTACCCGGGCAAAAGACGGAACACCTGAAGAGTCTATTTGCTGAATTCGAAAGGAATTGGAACGCTGTTACTCGCGCATAACGATCCAAAGAATCACATAAATCAACAATCCGGTAAACACAGTGGCTACGGTGATGAGTGCATAAAGTAGCCTAACAATGGTGGGATCCCAATCCAGGAATTCGGCTATGCCGGTACAAACACCGGCAACCATGCGATTGTTTGAGCGAGTAAGTCTTTTCCCAGCCATGAGCTTGTTGTTGGTCTGGTTCGGATACCAAATACCAATTTTACTCAGAAAAGGAGAAATCCTCAAGGGTATTTAGCTCTTTCTGGATGATTTCCAGCCAATCTTCCTGAATTGTTACTTTAAGCCCGTGCCCGGTCTCCACATCATATATATTCTGCTCATCATCGCACTGGGCTAAAATGATTTCGAAAAGAGAGTCAATCTCCATTCGGTAGTTAGAAGTGCTGAAGCTAAGGGTATCCAACTGGGCCCTGAATTTTCGAGCGTACACTTCCGCCAGGTCAAAATGCCCCTGTTCGTGCCGGAGCAGTTGGTCGGAGCCGCCAACCTCTTTAACCCAGGATTTGTCTTTGCGAAATTCAGTTCTAACCGTGTAGCCAGATAGCAGCGGCATTTTATTTAGCAAGGATACTTGAAAATCATAGTAGATTCGCCAATGGGTCTCGGCTTTATATTCAGTGTCGGCAACCGTGCCCTGAAAGTCTTCCCAAATTAATTTCCGGCTGGAATCCCAGGACATCCACATCCCATCCTGAGCCCTAAGCTGAGGAGATGAAAGAGAAACTACTAAACAAACAATCGAGACTCTCATTTGAAGCACTACTTTTAGACCTGCAAATACATTGCCAGCTGGGATCGGTTATTCGGATACCTCACTGACGCGATTCCAAACCCGGAAAACGTTCTTATAGCAAATCTTCTCAATATCCTCTTCCGTGTAACCGCGCCTGAGCAGTTCAGCTATCAGGTTTGGGTATTGCGAAACATCCTTCAGCCCTATGGGAAGGGAATCTTCCACCCCGTCAAAATCGGAACCAAGGCCCACAAAATCGATTCCAGCAAGTTTTACGACATGATCAATATGATCTGCAACTTGGTCGATATCGACAAACAGAAAATTATTCTTTCGATAATCGCTCAAGTAACTAGCTGCTTCCGGCTCGTCCTGATCCAGGTTATTCTTACTTATCCACTCTTGATAATGCCTGTTTATATCATCCCAGCTTTTTCTGGATTCTCCGCTTATGAAGGTAGAGCCGGAATTAATTTGGATGACTCCATCATTTCGAGCCAGGTTCCTGATCATATCATCGGACATATTTCTTTCCCAATCCGGAGTAAAATGCCGGCACGAAGAATGAGAAGCGATGACTGGAGCTGCTGAAAGACGCATCACCTGATAAAAGGCGCTATCGGAGATATGGGAGACGTCGATCATAATTCCCTGCCGATTCATTTCCTTCACCACCATTTGACCGAATGGACTCAAACCGTTCCAGGTCCGGGCCGTATCATAGGAAGAGTCACAAATGTGATTGTCCTTGGAATGGGTTAGAGTAATGTAGCGAATGCCTCGATCGTGGAAGTACTTCACATTGGTGATATCACCCTCTATTGGTGCCCCGTTTTCCATGCCTAGTGGCAAAGATATCTTTCCCAACGCAAAATTGGCTTCGATTTCCATAGGGCTATGGGCTGATGCGAACTTTTCCGGATGATCGACTATGATTCCTTCTACCAGGCTGATCAGTTCCTCGGCTTTCATTTTTGCTCCCCCGGTTTTTTCCAAGTCTGCCGGGACATATATGGACATAAATGGGGCATCCAGGCCACCTTTCTGGGCTCGAACATAATCAAAATCGCCCGATTTGGTTCGCTTAGAGATGTCCTCCATTTTCTTGTCCAGGCGATATGGAACATCGATATGCCCATCCAGAATGATAATTTTGTTGGCCAGTTGGATGGCTTGCCTCTCAAAATCGACCGCAATGGCCTTGTCTGCACCCGGAGATCTAGGACCGGATGAACAATCAATGGCTAGAATGCAGATTATAAGAAATAAGATCCTGGAAGTTTCCATGGGCAGAGTGTAGATTGAGCCTTACGTCGTGAATTTATTAAATTTTTTAAGGAGATGTTTGTTATAAAATTGTGATTTTGGATGGTTGTCATGAATATCCAACTACCCACCTATACTTTGAGCCAACTGGCTCTTCGTAACGGACAAGACCGAGAAGAGGTATGGGTTGCCTTCCAAGGCCGGATTTACGACGTTACAAGATCACGCCTTTGGCGAAAGGGGATGCATTATGAGCATTGGGCAGGGCAGGACCTGACAGGAGAATTCCCGGATGCCCCCCACACCGAAAAGGTTTTTGATCGTTTTGAGGTTATAGGGTTGTTAAGAGGGTCATAGCTTCCTCTATCAGAAAAGGTCCGTTCTTGTCAGCTTAGCACAAGGGAGGTTCCAGATTACAGCCCTAATAAGTTTATTCAAACGAGTTCTGATCCGACCTGCTACTGTACCTAAAGCAGAATTCATCAACATTCTTCTGTATGTGCGTCGTGTGATTTTCCCGCATTGACTTTGATCAAAAGCGACGTCCTTGAGACAATTCCAGGTCCTTCGTGTTAATGTCGGTCAAAGTTACCGCAAGTCGTGTCATCGCTTGCCTTTTTTATGGTGCGCCCGGCAGGGCGCAAATACTTGGAGGTGAAAGTCCTCTATACGCCCGATAAGGGGAAGTATTAGCTGAACGGCAAGGTCACTATCGTGAGGTATTTGCTGAAGGAAGCTGAAGGCAAAGCACTGACCTGACGAACAGGAACTGCATATTAGGCATGCCTATTGGGTGAGGAGGCCATTATCTCTAAAGCCCTATGCTTATATGGAAAGTAGGTATGTAGATGCAGCAGGTATAAGTGTGAAGGTATTTGCGCATTACCCGGGGAGATCTCGGGGGGGCACCCTCCCCGAGAAGTCAGCAGCAGCCATAGTAGTCCAGCTAACTATCTGGACGAAGGGCAGAACTTAGTATTAAGACTTATGGATTTATTGTTAACGTACGGGGCTGGAGTGGCAGAAGTTGATCCTGAGATGGATCAAGCTAATCGAGGAAGTATTGTTCGGAAAACAAGAGATAGCCGAATGAGTGCGACAAACCAGACGGGGAACAGTAAAGACAAGAGTCAGGAGCCGATTAAGCTCATGGAGCAAATAGTTAGTCGGGAGAACATGACCAGGGCTTACAAAAGAGTGGTTAAGAACAAAGGTGTAGCAGGAGTAGATGGCCTGCGCATATCAGAGTTAAAAGCCTATCTGCATAGCAACTGGTCACATGTCAAAGCCACCTTGTTGAATGGCGACTATTATCCCTTACCGGTAAAGAAAGTAACGATTCCCAAGCCAGGAGGCGGAGAACGGATACTGGGCATACCCACGGTAATAGATCGCTTAATCCAACAGGGCATCCACCAAATATTAAGCCCGCTATATGACCGGGGCTTTTCGAAGTGGAGCTATGGTTTTCGAGAAAGGCGCAGCACGTTGCAAGCCGTTCAACAATCGAAAATCCATATCCAATCAGGGAAACGTTGGGTCATAGACATGGACTTGAGCAAATTCTTCGACGAAGTAAATCATGAAAGGCTACAATCGAAGCTACGTAAGGAGATCAAGGATCGACGCGTCATCCATCTGATCGACAGGTATCTTAGAAGTGGCATGATGATGAATGGGATAGAAGAGCGCCGAACCAAAGGCACACCACAGGGGAGTCCTCTCTCCCCATTGCTGTCCAACATAGTTTTAGATGAGTTGGATCAAGAACTGGAAAAGAGGGGACACCGGTTCGTTCGCTATGCCGACGACTTCCAGATATACGTAGGGAGTAAACGGACGGCAGAACGTGTGATGGACAACCTGACAGGATTTATTGAAGTAAAGCTGAAGCTGAAAGTCAATAAAACCAAGAGTGCCATTGACCGCCCTTGGAACCGTAACTTTCTGGGATACAGCTTTACCTCCCACAAGGAAACAAAGCTTCGGGTATCACGGGAAAGTATTAAAAGGCTAAAAGGGAAGTTAAAGGAGAAGTTTCGTCAGGGAAAGGGACGGAACCTAGGAAAGTTCATAGCCGACGACCTTAATCCACTACTGAAAGGCTGGATTATCTACTTTTCAGGAAGCGAGACAAAAGGTTTCAGCAATGAACTGGACAGCTGGATCAGGCGACATTTACGAAAGATAAAATGGCGTCAGATGAAACGTTCCTGGACACGTGCGCAAACTTTGATTGGCAGAGGGCTTCCAGAGGAAACCGCTATCCAATCATCCTTTAACCAGCGCGGTGCGTGGTGGAATAGTGGGGCAAGGCACATGAATTTTGCCTATCCCACAGGTTATTTTGACCGAATTGGTCTCGTGACATTGCAGCATGAACACAGTCGGTATCATCTATTGATTAACACTAAGAACCGCCGTGATACGTGAACCGTACGTCCGGTGGTGTGAGAGGGTTAAAGTAAAGAATCTCCTTTGTGGATTGCCGCAGGTTTAAAAGTTTCTTTACTTTACTCTACTCGATTCCCTTCAAAAATCATCCTCACTATGAGATCTTTGCTCTTGAGCTGGTTTGTTAATATTTGGATTCCGGCTTTATCTAATTTATCAGTATATTGATCGGTTAACTTTCGCCTATTAACCTTATAATCAAAAATCATGGATTTTCAAGTCAAGCACCAGGAATCGTATTCCAGGGTGGAATTGTTATTAAGATCATTTCTTGGAATTTTTTACATTGAGATCCCGCACATTTTCCTACTATTCTTTCTAAGCATTTGGAGTGGCATCTTATCTTTTATTTCATGGTGGGTAATTCTTTTCACTGGTAGTTACCCCGAGAGTTTCTACGAATTCCAGGTAAAACTTTTTAAATGGGCCACCCGGGTTAACCTTAGGCTTTACAACCTTTCTGATGGCTATCCGGCCTTTGGGCTTGACGTCGAAGATGAAGCGTTCAAGCTGGATATTCCATACCCAGAGACGTTGAGCCGGGGAATCTTGCTGCTTCGGGCATTCTTTGGGGTTTTTTATGTTCTGATCCCTCACGGATTCATCCTTTTCTTCCGCGTCCTTTGGACGTTGATTCTTACTTTTGTGGCGTTCTGGGTAGTATTATTTACCGGTGAATATCCTAAATCGTGGTTTGAATTTAACGTGGGCACCCTCCGTTGGAGTCTCAGAGTGAATCTCTACATGAGTTTCATGACAGACGACTATCCGGTATTTTCGGGTAACTAGAGCATGGAATACTATCCCCTGGAACAGCCCGACCAATTGACCAAGAGGAACAAGGAGGATGCCATGGGAGCCTATTTGATGATGTTCGCCGCCATAGGCGCTGGACTCCCTCTACCCATTATTAATCTCATTGCGGCGATCGTATATTACTTCATTAACCGATCCAAGAGTCGTTATGTCCATTTCCACGCCTTGCAATCTCTGCTAAGTCAGTTGCCAACGAGCATCATAAATGCAATAGCTGTTATCTGGGCCGTGCGAATATATGTTTTCCAGGCCCTGGAAATGTCCAATATTTTCAAAGGATATCTAGCCATGATGGTTGTCGTGAACCTGGTTTACTTTGGATTCAGCATCATCGCGGCCGTCAAGGCCCGTGGGGGACAGATGTATTACTTCTTGTTCTTCGGCAGGATCGCATATCATTCTGTGTATTTAAAAAGAGAGCGTTCAGAAATTAAGCCGGTTAATAATCCGCCCAGCTAGAGATAGAATGACTTGGAAAATTTGGAGAGATTTAGCCATCATTACCGGCGTGTTCCTGGTGGTATGGATAGTCGCTACCCGGTTTGACTTTGATTTTGGGGAATCGCCGGAGCTAATTACACCACAGAAAGAAGAAGAATTGGCAAGACTGCTGTTTGAAGAAATCCTGCAAGAGTATGATTTCCTGAAGAGTCCTCAGGTTGACTCTGCAGTTCAATTAGTTATCGACCGGCTGCTGGATGGGCTCGATTCATCGGAGTATACCTATCAAGTCAGAATCATAGAGCAACCTCATGTCAATGCGTTCGCCACGTTTGGTGGGAATATTTTCTTGTTTACCGGGTTGTTAAAATACGTGGAGGGGCCTGAGGAATTGGCAATCATTCTTGCCCACGAAATTGGTCATGTCGAAAATCAACATGTTGTGGACAAACTTGCCAAGCAACTGGGGATGGAGATCCTCTTTGCAATTCTGACAGGGGGCGATCCAGTGTTAGTTTCCGAAATCAGCAAAATAGTGGTTTCCACGGCTTTTGACCGGGAGAAGGAGAGAGAGGCGGATGAATTTGCAATGCAACTCGCCTTGAGGAGTGGCATAAATCCGCGTCGCATGGGCCAGTTTTTCATTCGCTCGCTCGATAAAACAAACTCATTTCAAGAGCAGTTGGAGTTTCTTCTCTCCCATCCTCATAGTAAGAATAGGATAGAATCAGTTCTGGAATTTGATATGCCAGAGGAATTTCAGGAAATCCCCTTTGATCTGAATTGGGAGGTCGTGCAGGATGCTATCTGATTCATGGACCTCGTGGACGTCTCCAGAGGCGTTCCTCGCAAAACCAATTAAGTGTCTCTCTAGACGCATTCGCATCCCCTCTGCCATTACCAATCCCCTTAGGTAATAAAAATCATTTGGTCGCATGATAACCCGTCAGAAGAGGTGAACATGCTAAGGGACCTGGATTTTACAGACTGGGAAGCAGGCTCATTTCTTAATATAATGGTTCAGATCCTGCACATATTTCTCAAATGCTTTAAGGCCTTTGGGGCTTATTTTGCAAGTTGTCACTGGTTTCTTACCTCGAAACGATTTTTTCACTTTGATATACCCTGCATGGGACAGTTTGTCGATCTGAACGCTTAGGTTCCCAGCCGTAGCTTCGGTTCGTTCCTTGAGGTAGTTGAACTCAGCAGCCTCGAGGCCAACGAGTATAGAGACAATAGCGAGCCGGAGCTGCGAGTGAAGCAATGGGTCCAGGTCATTAAACTCCTTCATCGGCCATCTTCTGCCTAAGCATGTACCCCGGTATTAAGTAGCCGCAAAGCACCGCTATTCCATTGATCAATAGTCCGTAGATTGGGCCGGCAAAAAAAGCCGCCAATCGCAAAGCCCCAGAACATAAAGCCCCCAACAATTAAATGCCTGAACTTCAATGCGATGCCCGATAGCAGTGTTGCGTATCCGGCCAACATGAGCACGTAAGGCGCAAACTTTTCCATTGACCCAGCCAAGAAAAGCTGAACCAGAAAGAAGGAAAAAAAAAACGAAATCCAGATCCACAAGTATAGGCTGTCGAGGTGGGTTCGCACTTTAGCTCGGCGACCTTTTTGAAACCATAATAGAACGAGGCTATTATTCCTGGGATGACAATCAGCCAGATACGGTAGGGGCCAGGGATAGCCGTGAATTGCAGCAGGATAAAATGCCCTAAGCTTGCAAACAGTATCAACCACCCCCACAACAGTAGGTGAAAGCTGCCTTGAGAAACATTACCTTTTGCCTGACGTATCATTCGAGCGATCATTTCCAGACTTTCCTGTTCAGTCAATTGTTCTTGGTTGGTATTCATAGCGTCATAGATTTATTTTAAATATAAAGTAGTTTATATAACAAACCATAATAATTAGCGAATTTTTTTTCAACTTGTTACAATTCGCATTGAAAGTTGAGTAGTGAAAATTGAGGCCTGGGAGTGCATTTATCGATATGATTCTGATTGCAGACAGCGGTTCGACTAAAACGGACTGGAGATTAATTGGTGATTCTGGTAATATCAGTCAATTGAAAACAGCTGGGATGAATCCTTTCTATCAGGATTCCGAAGCGATGCATCAGGAACTAACCATGCATCTCCTTCCTCATATAAACCGACCCCTTGATAGCATTTTCTTCTATGGCGCTGGTTGTATCACCCAGGAGGACAAAGAGGTGGTCCGGCAAGCTTTGTTACGGGCTTTTGAAACCACCAATGCAGAGGTCTACGATGACCTATTTGCAGCGGCCAGGGCCCTATGTGGGCCAGATCCCGGAATAGCATGTATCCTGGGTACTGGCTCCAATTCCTGCTTTTATGACGGTCATCAGATCATCGACCGTGTACCTCCCCTGGGATTCATACTGGGCGATGAGGGAAGCGGATCTTACCTGGGTAAACGGTTGGTCGCTGATTATCTAAAGCGCCTCATGCCGGAGATCCTAAGAGTTCGGTTCAAAGAGCGATTTGCCGCGGAACCCCAGGAGATAATGGAAAGCGTTTATAAAAAAGAATTTCCCAATAGATATTTGGCGAGGTTTTCTCAATTCGCATTCCACAACCTTACGCATCCTTACATTTACGATTTGGTGGTGCGGGGTTTCAGCACCTTTTTGGATCGAAATGTTTTGAGCCATCCGAATCATCAAGATTATCCGATCCACTTTGTTGGTTCCATAGCCTATTACTACTCCGACGTCCTCAGGCAGGTCGCCAGCGACCGGGGTCTGGTGGTTAAGAACATTCTAGAGTCGCCTATAGCCGGTCTCACTTTATACCACCATCAGATTTCGGGTTGATCAAATTGATATTACCTTTGATCTGAACCAAACGCCGGGATGAAAACTGGAACTACTGAATCCTCTTCAAACTTCACCGATCTTGAGAAAATGCCGCTCCGGGATTTGCTCCTGAACATCAATAAGGAAGATCAAAAAGTTCCTCTGGCGGTTAAGCGGGTGATACCTCAAATTAAGAAGCTGGTAAAACCGATTGTGCAGCGTATGAAAAGAGGAGGTCGGTTGTTTTATATAGGCTCCGGGACTTCTGGCAGGTTGGGCATTGTAGATGCTTCTGAATGTCCACCGACCTACGGAGTACCTCACGGATTGGTAATTGGTTTGATAGCTGGAGGTGATTCGGCAATCAGAAAGGCAGTTGAATTTGCCGAAGATGATTACGAGCAGGCCTGGAAGGATTTACGCAGTAACCACATTACCGATGAGGACACCGTAGTGGGAATTGCGGCCTCAGGACGCACTCCTTACGTTGTCGGAGGTATCCGTGATGCCCGTAAAAATGGCAATCTAACTGGTGGAATTACTAGCAACCACGGTTCGGAATTGGCCAAGATTGCTGAATTTCCAGTCGAAGTGATCGTAGGACCGGAGTTTGTTACGGGTAGTACCCGGATGAAATCGGGAACTGCCCAGAAATTGGTCCTCAATATGATCTCTACATCGGTGATGATTCAGCTGGGAAGGGTGAAAGGCAACAAGATGATTGACATGCAATTGAGCAATCAGAAGCTGGTAAACCGGGGAACTCGGATGATAATGGAGGAATTATCCCTCGATGAGGGTCAGGCAGAGATGCTCTTGAAAACTCATGGCTCGGTAAGAAAAGCGATAGAGGCGGCACGCAATGCATAAGATCGAGCCATATTATGGTTGGTATCGGTCCTATGAGGTTTCCGAGGACGAGCGGTCACCGTATTTTGGCAAAGAGTATAATTACGATCTCTATACGGAGGAGATATATGGATACTTCATCGATCCCGGCTGGGACTTCATGGGTTCCGAAACACTTTACTTGAAGATATTATTTACGGACTATGAACGGGGATTCACAATCATTGAGTTTATTGGCGAATGGAATGATGCCTTGAATAACGATATTATGCACCTAAAGAGGAATATTCTCGAGCATATGATGGGTCAGGGTATCAGCAAGTTTATTCTGCTGGGGGAGAATGTCCTGAATTTTCACGGATCCGATGATTGTTATTATGAGGAGTGGTTTGAAGAGCTTGAAGACCCTGGTTGGATAGCTGCAGTAAGCTTTAGAGATTTCGTTCTGGAAGAAATGGGGAGCTACAACATCGATTCATACATCAGCTTTGGAGGAACCCTTCAAATCAAGAACTGGCGGACTATGCAGCCTAGGACATTCTTTGAACTGGTGCGCAACCAGATCAACCGGCGTATCGCTCTAACCTAGACTTTGGACCTCTGAAATCTCTGATATTAGGAACTTCTTGCCGGTGGCGATATCAAGGCATACCGCCCGGGTTCGGCGAACAGCTTCTTTCTTGAATGTCCTTCCTTTGAAACTGAAATGGAATCCTGGTTCAATGTCAGAAAGGTAGGTTCGGTCCGGGTAGTCGTCGAATCTTCTTAGAGCCTTTAATAGCACAGCGTCGGACTGGGTAGTGGCTTTGGGATTTCTCATGTGATTCCGCAAAGGCACCAACACTTCAAGCGGAAAAAGAAGATCTGTCATCATAGGAGAAAGCAGTCGTCGGAATTCAATCTTCCACTCGCTGCCGTGAGGCTTGCGATTTCGTCCCCTTTTGTGACCCACAGTGCGGTGCGCGACCTCATGAATGTAGGTAATCAAGAAGTTAAACCGATTGAGGTTATTGTTGACCGTGATCACGTGCTCTTCTTGACGCCGTTCATAACGGTAATCGCCAAGTTTGCTTGACCTATCCCGGCTCACCAGGAATTGGAAGGGATAATTAACCCAGAGATCGAAACAATAGTGTACAGCGTTTGAGGGGAGATGCTTCTCCAGTCGATGGTATACGATCGAATTTCGATTGCTCACTTCTTACGAAAAACAACTGTAACCGGAACCCCTTCGAAACCGAAATGAAACCGTATCTGGTTAATCAAAAATCTTTCGTAGGCCGCTTTGATGTCTTTAGGATGATTACAAAAAAAAGCAAATGTCGGCGACGGCGTAGGCAGTTGAGTGACATACTTGATCCTGATATATTTACCCCGCATTGCCGGAGGAGGGGTACCTTCAATAGCTTTTAAAAGGCTCTCGTTAAGCTTAGACGTAGTCACCTTGGTAATCCTGTTTTGGTAAATATCAAGAGCCAGTTCTATTGCCTTGAATACTCTCTGCTTGTTCAGAACAGATGCAAAAATTACCGGAACATAGTTCATTTCCCCTAGTTTTTCCTTGATTTTTAGCTCATGGGATTTTGCCGTTTGATAGTCTTTTTCCACCAGGTCCCACTTGTTCACCATTATCATGATGCCTTTACGCTTTCGATGAGCCAGCGAAACTATATTGAGATCCTGGGCCTCAAATCCTTGTTGGGCATCGATCATTACAGTGATGACATCACTATTCTCAAGGGCGCGAAGAGATCGCATGACCGAGTAAAACTCAATATCCTCCTTGACCTTCGATTTCTTGCGAATACCCGCCGTGTCGATCAGGACAAAATCCTTTCCGTAGGCCGTATATCGTGAGTTGATTGCATCCCGTGTGGTTCCAGGGACGTCGGTAACGATACTACGGTTCTCACCCAGCAATAAATTGAGAAAGGAGGATTTGCCCACGTTCGGTCTCCCTACGATTGCGATCTTGGGAAGTCCCTCAAAAGGATCCTTAGCACCCTGGGAGGGCAAAAGCTCAACTACATGATCCAACAGGTCCCCGGTCCCACTTCCGCTTACTGAACTGATGGGAAACAGCTCCGCCTTCAGTCCCATTGCGAAAAACTCATTGCTCATTATCGAACGCTCTGCATTGTCAGCCTTGTTGGCACCAATGACCACTGGCTTATTTGACGCCCTTAAATAATGAGCAAAATCCTTATCCAAATCGGTTAACCCATCGAAGCAATCAACCAGGAATAAAATCACCGACGATTCGTCGATTGCCAACTCAACCTGCTTCCTAATGGCTTCTTCGAAAATATCCTCTGAACCATGGACATAACCACCGGTGTCAATAACGCTGAAGAAAATTCCATTCCACACCGCCTGCCCGTAGTGGCGGTCCCTGGTCACCCCGCTGGTGTCATCCATAATCGCCTCCCGACTCTCCACGAGCCGGTTAAACAGGGTGGATTTGCCTACGTTGGGTCGGCCAACGATTGCGACAATGTTGGTCACTTTAGGTACTGTTTACAAATTTCAAATTATGAATTAGAGACAATATTAAGCCGAGTGCAATTAAATGATGGGATCCGCGAGAATAAACGTTATTCAATCCAAAATCTCCGAGTTTTCTCAAACAACATTTTTATGGGGTCGCCGCTGGATGGTTCAAGGACTCCGAATCTCAAATATCCAAGTCATACAAAGACAATAGAAAATCGACATGGCTAGGACTACGGTTTGTCAAAGAGATGGGTGGCTTAGGGAGCTAATGATAACCATTAATATCGAAACCATAAACTAGAATCCAACAAAGTGAACAGCTCCTGAGTCCTCAGACCAGGGACTCTTCATCCAGTTATTCTCATCCTAATACCCAAATTTTTTTAACGATAGCTCACTCCTCCGCCAGTCCTTTTCCACTTTTACATGGGTTTCCAGGAATACCTTCTTTTGGAAAAACTCTTCCAGATCTATTCGTGCTTCGGTCCCTACCTTCTTCAGCGCATTTCCTTTGTGCCCAATGATTATGCCCTTTTGGGTTTTACGCTCAACATACAGTTCAGCCCTCATGCGAATGATGGTTGGTTCATCGCTAAATTCAGTTATGGCCACCTCAGTTGAGTATGGAATCTCCTTTTTGTAATTCGAAAACACCTTTTCGCGGATGATCTCCGCCGCGAAAAATCTCTCCGGTCGATCGGTAAGTACGTCTTTAGGATAATAGGGTGGATGCGAAGGCAAGTTCTTTAAGACCAATGCCAATAGCCTTTCGAGGTTCGCTCCTGACAGGGCGGAAACGGATAAATAATCGAGCGCCCGTATCCGATCGGTCCATGACTCGATTATTTGGATAATTCTTTCTTCCTCAATTAGATCTATTTTGTTCAGAATGAGAATTATCGGGATCTCAACTTTTTGTAGCTTGGTCAGCACGGGATCGTCCTCCTTGTAGTTGATATAAGGATCAATGACGAGGAGGATCAGATCCGCGTCAATCAACGAGTTTTGGACGAATCTCATCATAGATTTATGCAGAGCGTATTTGGGTTCAAGCGTTCCCGGCGTATCTGAGTAAACGATCTGGAACCCCTCGCTATTGAGTATTCCAAAAATCCGGTGGCGGGTTGTCTGGGCCTTGGAGTTGATAATGCTGACCTTCTCACCAACTAATTGGTTCATCAGGGTTGACTTGCCTACATTGGGGTGACCAATAATAGAAACGAAACCAGCTTTATGATCGGGAGGGTAATCCTTAATCATCAGCTAAGCAAAAAATGGAATTCCGAGGTAGGGGACTTGGCATGCTCCCCGTGTTCAGTCGTTCCAAGGTAAGATGCCACCTGATGAGGCGCAAAAAGATCGCAATACCAATCGGCCACTTTAGGGATCCGATGGTCTCCACCAAAACCGCTGGCCTTCTATAAATCATTGTTTTCAAGTGTTGACGGCTATCCAAAGGGCGGGTAGAGGTTATTTTGCAGTCCATCCTCCATCAACGGTTATAAGTGAACCGACCATGTAACTAGCGGCGTCACTAGCCAGGAAAATGGCAGCGCCCTGGATTTCTCTTAATTCGCCCCATCGCTCCAGGGCAGTTGCGCCTAATATAAACTTCTTAGTCTCTTCTGAATCGGCTATCGCGATATTCATTTCGGTCAAAAACGGCCCCGGGCATATCGCATTTACGTTGATCCCAAAGGGCGCCAGCTCCAAGGCGAGGGCCCGAGTTAATTGAACTACTGCACCTTTACTGGTAGCATAAGGAGTGCGATTTGCCAACCCGACCAGCCCCAGTGTGCTTCCGATATTTATGATCCGTCCTGACCCAATTTTTTTCATATGAGGGGCTACTGCTCTGGATGCCAACCATGATCCGGTTACATTGACCTCCATGACTTGTCTGAACTCCTGGGTATTAATTTCGTCAATGGCCCCCCTGATGTTAATTCCAGCGCTGTTGATCAAAATGTCAAGACTTCCAAAATCTCGCACGGCCGCCTCAGCAATTGCCTCCATTTGTGACTGGTCGGTTACATCACCCCGGTAAGCTCGGGCCTCGGTATCGAAGCTATCCCGAATTTCGGAGGCGGCAGCCTCTCCATCGGACAAAGTGCGACTAATCAGCATCACCTTGGATCCGGCTGAGGCAAGCCCTGCTGCCATGGCAAGGCCCAGCCCTTTTGAACCCCCGGTGATCATGGCACATTTTCCAGATAGGTCAAATTGTTTGATTCCAGGTGGAGGTAGATTGGTCATAAAAGTAGTTAGTGGTAGCCCATGATCATTTCGTCCAATTTAGAATCGATTATTGGTTATTTTGTTCCTGGAATGGCGGGCGCTCCCTAGTGAGATGACCTCATTCATCCCTAATATAACGTGAGTTCGATATAAAATAGAGTAGTTTATTGATAGAAAAAAGGCAGAAAATTAGTATATTAAGTCATTGACAATCAACAAAATAACTAATATTTCTACCTATGTTAACTGCTACTAAAATTACTGAAATTTTTTGTTCCATTGACGATTTTTGTCTGGATTTTGTCCCAAAATTGGAAAAAAGATTGCTGGGAAGTAAAAAGCGCAACAAACCTGGTAAGCTTTCTTTATCCGAAGTAATGACTATACAGGTCTTGTTCCAGATCTCAGGATATCGAAATTTCAAGACCTTTTACAACACATACGTTTGTGGCCACTTGCGCTCCTTCTTTCCTGATGTGGTAAGCTATAACCGAATGGTAGAACTTTGTAGTGGAAGTCTTCTGCCAATGGCTATTTATCTGAAAACACAAGGGACTGGACAGTGTACAGGTATAAGTTTTATAGACAGCACTCCGTTAAGGGTCTGTCATAACAGACGGATCCATAACCATAAAGTATTTGAAGGGTTAGCTAAAAGAGGCCATTGTTCCATCGGATGGTTCTACGGGTTTAAGCTCCATCTTATCACTGCTGATACGGGTGAAATCATCGATTTTATGCTCACACCGGGCAATGTGGATGACAGAAAGCCTCTTAAAATTGAACGGTTTATTAAGAAATTATTCGGAAAGCTCTTTGGTGATAAAGGCTACATCAGTAAGGAACTTTTTAAAAATCTGTTCTTCCGCGGAGTCCATCTGATAACCAAACTCAAACGCAATATGAAGTCCTCATCCTTAACCCCCATCATGGATGCTATAATGCTCCGTAAAAGGGCTATTTGTGAGACTATCATTGATCAACTTAAAAACATCTTCCAGATTGAACACTCCAGGCACAGGAGCCCAACTAATTTCCTTACCAACCTTTTCTCGGCTTTAATCGCTTACAACTTTTGCGAAAAAAAGCCCTCAATCAAATTGAACTACCAGGACACCGGTCAACTCTTTCTCGCTCTTTAATCATTCCTTATTGTCGAACTCACGTTAATATAGGTCATTCTTGCATCAATTTAAGGGTCTTCCGGGCTAGAGAGGGAAGGACTTACGGTCAGATCCGGCGCACGGTTTTCGAATCCTCATTTCTTTCTGAAGAGGCGATGCCACCCGTTTTTCATTTCAAATACCAGTTACGATTGAGCCCTAAAGGCGAATCATCTCAAATTTTTTCCAGGACCAGCGTAATTTTATTGAAGTCAGCAGCCGCATTGATGACTTTCCGAAACTCCTCAAAGTATTGCACCTCGCGATCAATTATAGTGTAGTATTCATCGACCTGCACATTAATTACATCTCCCTCAACATCATATTCCGACCTGAACAGAAACACCGGTTCCCCGTCTTTCTCATGAGCCACGTACATGTTAAGGTCATCGAGATTCTTCACTCGATAACCCGGCGGAATTGTAACCCTAATGTTGCGATCATACAAGCGATTGAACTCGTTCTCTACGTCCAAGATTCTTTCTTTTTCTTGATAGAGTTCCGTCTGGGGCCCGATAACCTCACCCAATTTCAGTAAGAAGCGGTTGCCGGCTCTCTCGAAGATTGATGCCGATTCTATTTTGGACTTAATGATAAACGGATCTTTCAACGGGGATAGATCTCCCTCCCAATTTTCGATCTCAAGATCATTAAAATGGGCATCGTCGGCAGACAGCTTGATGTAATTCTCAGCCACCTGCCGCTTTTTGTCGTCTGGTAGAAAGCGGTAGTACGGCTGAATGAAAGCGGCCGGATACCCTCCCAACTTGCGAGTGATATTGATTAGAGCCTTGTCCATGTCGGCATTGAACATGAGCTCCACTCGGAGGTTGTCGAAATTCTGGTTGTGTTCCAGAGCAGGGATGAAATTGATTTTCCCTAAACCCGTTTCAAAATCGCCTACTGAGGCCATTTCAATAAATAACCCATAATTGTTAGTCAAACGGGCCGGGATCATTCCCAGTCTGAGCTCGGGATCTTCAGGCGCCAGGTACTTATCCAACTTTGGGAAATGGAAAATATACTTAACCAAGTAATTCCATGATTGAAAGTCAGGATCGAATTTCACATTGGATCTATCCGAAGTAAGAACCAATTGGTGCACTATCCCTGCGGTCTTGAACATCGCTCCATACAATCTAGAGATGCCTCTTTTACTAGCATATTTGTTGCTCAAGATGGCTATCAGGTCGTTGTATTCAGGGCCAGAGCCCTCTTGAATGGAAAAGTTCGCCTTGATATGATTCTCAATGGCCATTACTTTCTCTTTTTCGTCAAAGGCCTTGATCTTGAGGATTTTGTAGAATTTTTCAAGCTCTTTGGACTCCTCTTCAGACCAATCATACATGTTTGAATGGATTCTTTGAGCTGCATCCGCCCAACTCAGCAGCTCCCGATTCTCGCGGTTTTCATTCAGACCGAGTTTGAATTCAACTCGTCCCCTATTTGCGTTTGAGAAGGCAAAGGCTTCCTCCCGAATTCCTGGGACCCGCATAATGTTCAGATTGATATGCCGCTTGGAACCTGATACTGTGTCCTGGAAGCCGGTAACTCCGTTGTAGCCCTTTACCATGAAAATCAGGTGGGATGGCGAAATCAGATGGAAGCTGATATTCTTGGAATCAATCTCTGATTGCAGGTATTCCCTGCCAAAGTAAGAGGCATACATCTTCCGAGTGTAGAAGTACTCTATCTCGCTGCCTTGCTCCACACCCTCAATGGCAAAGATCTTGTAAGCTCCCAGCCCATCATCATCCTCAATTTCCTTAATGTTAGACTGATCCAACTCCATCGATTTACCCGAGGGGTTAATAGATCGAGCCCGGACGTTGACGATCTCGTAAACGTCATTCATTGGAATGTAAATCTTATTGTAGGTTTGAATGGCGTCATCCGAATTAACCCGGATTATCCTGTGTACTGTGTTGTACACAATTAAGTCGCCTGAGTCTTCTTCGAACAGATATTCATGAGCGACAAGATGCTTAAGAGAGATGGAGGTTTTCAGTTCTTCATCGGCGGAGATTGGATACCGTTCCCGGTTCTGCACCCAGTTGTAATCCTTGTGTTCATAAGAGTCGCTCTTAACTATAAGAGGTGCCAAGCCCAGGAAAAGCGATAGCAAAGCTGCTAATATCATCATTATGTTTAAGCCGTTTTCTTGGGATATATTAAACCTTCTTCTTGAGGACAAGTACCTCCCGGTAAGCTTCATTCAGCTCCTGAATCATCTGATTCCACTCTTGGAACTGATCGAGGTCAAGAATGAGGTAGTTAATATACAGAATTTTGTTTTGAGTGATTTTGTTGGCTTCCAATTGATAATTAATTTCGAAGCCGAAAAGCTCCCGTTCCGACTTTTGATCCTGAGGTAAATATTCCAAATCGTAGCCCTCCGGAATTTCGAAAACCGCAACCTGTCTTGAGGTATACTTGTAATCATTTTCCTGAGGAGCCGTTCTTTTGTCGGTGTCGATAAGTTTGTTAAAAAAGGTCTTAGTTAGGCTAAGATTAATATAGATCTCATCATCGATGGATTTGAAATAGTCTTTTAGAACGTATTGATAGTCCACGATAAGTGGTTTGTCTCGATCTCTGAAGCCGGCCACATCATAGTCCGTGACAAAGAATTTGTTATTTCCTTTGCTTACCAGACCGGTAACATAGTTTTTTTCTCCCTCTTTCTCCAGACCTCTCATTCGGTAGGAGTTCGTCACTTTGGGATACCCCGTAAGTTGGATTCGGCCTTGACCCAGGATACTGTCCCCCGATACTCTGATCTGCGATGAATCAATCTTTTGGTTTTGTTCTTTGCTGATGACCGGGACGGTCTCGATAACAAATTCATTAGTACTCTTGGCTATTAATGCCTCCTTGCCCTGGATCATGGAAGAAGGAAAACCAAGAGGGGTGTATTTACTGGTTGCGTCGAGAAATACGAACTCCCCATCCTTTTCGTAGGCCGTAATCATATGATTGTCGACGATCGGGCTTGGGATCTCCGTGTATCGGTATGGCAGATCCCGGCTTCCCACCCAGGTCAGATAGGCATCTATTCCGGCCAATTGTAACATATTTTGAGTGATGCTAGCCATATCCTTGCAATCACCGTATCTTTTGTCGCAAACCAAACTGGCGTTGTGCGGAACAAAACCGCGCATGCCATCCTCGAAGGCAATGTACTTAATATGGTCCTGGACCCAGTAAAAGATATTCCGGACCTTCTCCTCCCTGTCATCAATGTCCAGTGTTAGGGAATCAACAATGTGGCGTAAAGTCGGATCCTCCTCCTCATTTAGATTGCTGATGAACAAAGAGTACATTTCAAACAGATCGTCAATACTTGCCAAAACAGAGAAAGTTTGGTTGTTCAACTTGTATTCCTCGAGAAAGTAGACTAAATGAGGAGCATAGTAGCCCAGTTTTGGAGCATCCGCTTCATATGACAGATTCTTGAGTCCGTTTGCGGTCCAAGTGTAAATGACGTGATCGCCTTCCGTTTTCCGACTATGTTGAATATCATAACCTTCCGCATTCATCAATTTGAAATTCAGCTTCACATTCATGGGCGCCCGGATCATCAATTCAGATCGTTCTACAGGTACAAATGACCCAAAATAGAATGATGTCAAAAAACGGGGGTCTGTCACTTGCGACGTGTACTTGAGAATGCCCCTTGCCCCTGGTTGTACCGCCGGAAAAACAAAGGACGTTGATCTTGAATCGTCATAGAAAATACCGGACGAGGTCTCGTCCTTCTCTATAAAGTTTTCTACCTGAACTTCAGTATAACGATTCTTATTGGGCACCAAAGTTTTGGCCTCAATGGTCTTGAGTTCGTTTAGGTGGGAAGAATACACCTTGTCTTGGGCAAGGGCTGTGGCTTTCTCACTTAGAAACAGCAAATCGTCTGAACGGGTCGACCTGACCTGAATTGCATCGTCCGAAAAATAAAAATCGACAGATTTGTTGCGCTCAAGATAAACTGCCGTTTTATCTGGATATTTATCTTTCATTTGGCTGAAGAGCCGATTTACCTGAGCCTGCATCAGGAAAGGGAGGAATAGAACACCGACAAGAATTCGACTTTTGGCCACCATTTTCGTAATCAAGTGACAAAGCTAATAACCGAAAGTCAAACCATCGGTTATGTGTACCGATAATTTAACCTGGCAAAATTCCTACGAAAGAGAATAGGAGACTAGAGGCCTAGTAATGGATGATGACGAACGAGATAGGCAGGTCGTTACCGGGCAACCACCGCGTGGACTATTCGGACCGGTTATCTAGTTTCTTGATTCTTCGTTGTTCAATGATGTAAGACGCAATCAAACCAATACCCCCGAAGATCAACAGCATTGAGAAGTAGGCAACCGGCTCTTTCATTCCGAGCTGCGACAAGAAATTTCCAACAAGCAGGCCGAATCCGCCACCTACAACCAAGAGACCAAATCTCAAAGCCCCCATTGAAGCTATTTTGGGTGTTTGATTCTCTTGCGGGTTCATACCTTTTTCAATCATGGCCAGTTTTTCCTCATTTTGGTATTTGCGGAGAAAAACTATCATGACCAGAGTTCCAAGACAGGTAATGATAAGCCACCAAATTCCTAATATATCAGGACCCATATTTTTTGGTTTAGTTTTTACTCATCTGATTTCTGGATCAGATTTTAGACTATGACGCATCCGGGAGATTCCAGGTTACGGCAAAATGGCAAATTGTTGAAAAACTGTAATTTCAGGTCCACAAGCTGCGTCCAATGTCTGTGACAAAGATCAGCAAGATCTTGATCTGATCGAACGCATAAAACTGGGAGATGAGTCGGCCTGTAAATTGTTGGTCCACAAACATAAGGATTATGCTTTCACCATTGCCTATAGAGTTTTGAGCAATCGGGAGGAGGCCGAGGAGATCTCTCAGGACGCATTTTTGAAATCGTTTAAGTCCATCGACGGATTCAATCAGGATTCCAAGTTTACGACCTGGTTTTATAGGATCGTGCACAATCTAGCCGTTAGTCAGTTGCGTAAGAGGAAGAACCACTTTGATACACTTGATCAACATCACGATCTGGAAGCCGATGCAACTGACCTTAATGAGATGTCATTGAAAGAGCACCGCCGGTATTTGGAGATAGCTATGAATAGGCTGGTTTCGGACGATATGACTATGCTCACCCTTTTTTACCTAAAAGAATTCTCCATGGAGGAGATCGCCGAAATCACCAATATAGCGGCCAATACCATAAAAGTTAAGCTGTTTAGGGCCCGCAAAAGATTGGCAACCGAGTTGCAGCTTATTTTACAAAATGAAGTAAATTCGTTGCTATGAAGAATCTCACCGACGAGGAGCTTTTTCGTTTTCTGGATGGAGATTGCCCTGCTGATATTAGGCGGGAGTATCAGTATATTATAGATAGGAATCCTGACGTCAGGGCAAAGTTGGATGGGATTAAAGCCATGGAACATAGCGCCGGTAACCTGGGTCTGGATAGAGCATCGACTAATTTCACCGACATGGTGATTCAGAAATGGAGAATCCAGACCTTTGGTCGCAAGGTATTCGATTTCAAACCCCTGCGATTTACTTTGATCTTGATTGGCCTGGTGGTCGCGGCATTTATAATTGGAGCAGAAACCTCTTTTAGCACTTATAGCTCGACTTCTGTTCCCGGAGCGCGGCTCTTGGAACCGGCAATAAATGCAATTGTTGTTGTGGGCAGTTCTGAGTTGTTCAAGAGCACAGCGCTGATCGTAATGGGCCTGATAACCTTATTCCTGTTTGATATTCTAGTGCTAAGACCCATCTTCAGCTCCCGTCAAAAAAAGCTCCTCATTTAGCTCCGATAATCGGATTTCTCACAACAAATATGAGTGAACCCCAGGGCTATTTGTCCAAACTAAGGAAGTACAATTTCTCGGTTTTACTGGTCGCCATCATTCTCTTCCTGCTCGTGCCGCCAATTTTTGAAGGCACCAAATGGGAAGGTTTGCTAGCACACGCGGCGCTGACCATTGTTCTGGTTGCCAGCGTCTGGGTGATTTTTGGGGTCAAGAAGCATCCTGCCCAGCCAATCATTGCAGGGGTCGCGGTTATACTTCTGAACTGGGTGGCCTTTTTTGAAACTACCAGCAACACTGCTAACGCAGTGCGGCTTCTTGCTTTTTTTGCGTTTTGGACCTTTACTACATTCCATATCCTCAAAAATATAAACGCCCAAAAGATAGTGAGTCCGGAAGTGATCTCAGGGGCAGTCTCGGGCTACTTATTATTCGGGCTTCTTGGGGGTTTGATGGCTGCGTGCCTGGAGTTGATTGTGTCCGGCTCTTTTAATATCAATAATCCGGATGAGTTGAGCGGGTATGTGTATTATAGCTTTGTGACACTCTCGACATTGGGTTACGGCGACATACTACCGAAAAACAACTTGGCCCAAACGCTCGCAATTGCTATTAGCCTTACCGGCCAAATATACTTAACCGTTGTTATTGCTATTCTAGTTCTCGCCGTGACTAGCGAATCTTTCCCTCCAGCTCCACGATCTTACCGGATCTGAGAACACTAATTTTGAGTGGGTCTCCGGATTTTGAAGATTGAAGGCTTTCCTGGATTTTTGGGCCACCTGCACTGCTCACCTGAATGCCATTGACAGAGAGGATAATGTCTCCTCCCACTACCAGCTGCTCATCTTCTATGTTAGCCTGGTACTTACCCCCTTCAATCCCCATAGCTCCCGCCGGAGAAAGCAAAACTACTCGTTGGACCAGTATTCCAGATTTCTGAGGAAGATTAAATATTCGCGCCATTTCACCACTAACCAAGTACCCATCGATACCTGACCAGAAACCCTTGCGCTCCAAAAGATAACTACGGGCTACGTTGGATGTGGCTGCGAATCCAAGCCCCTGGAAGCCTCCGGATTCGGTGAGAATAAAACTGGCAATTCCGATTACTTCTCCCTTCATATTGAACATGGGTCCGCCTGAATTACCTTGATTGATGGCCGCATCAGTCTGAAAAAACTCTGTTTGAGTGTATCCTGTAGAAATTGTCTTGTTTTCCCTGCGGGCGCTTATGTAACCCACTGAAAGGGAGTGATCCAGTCCGTAAGGTGCGCCGATTACAAATACTTGATCTCCAATCTTGACCAGGTCTGAATCACCTATTGTAGCGACAGTCTGATCTTTAGGCTCCCAGATTAAGCGAAGCAACGCCACATCCGCGTCGGGGCTGGAGGAAACTACTTTGGCTGGGACTTCCTCTCCTGAAGAGAAAGTTACCTTAAGATTCTCGGCCGCCTGCACGACGTGGGCAGCCGTGATAATTCCGTCTTTGCTGATCAGTACCCCAGAACCGAGGCCCGACTGACTAACCATAGTACGCCGTCCTTCGCTCATAGACAGCACTTTTTCGGTCGTCTGTATAATTACCACCGACTTCCTTACCTGTTCGTACAGCTCGCTGATATTTTGGGCTTTCAGAACCAGAACTTGAACCCATAGAATCAAGACTAAATTGATTTTCATTCCCGGATATTTTTTTGGGCAAAGATATCTATTAAGGATCAATAAAAACTACTCGAAGATTCGGACGCCTGGATTTTGGCTCATTCAGGCATCCTCGTCTAGGCTTTGGGCTGTGGATAGGCTATATTATTCAATAAATAAGCTCCTAAACACCCTTTGTTCGAAACATTCGTTTTTGTAATAGCCCTGGCGGCTTTTTTCAGTTACGTGAATTACCGCCTCTTACGCTTGCCCAATACCATTGGTTTGATGCTTCTGGCTCTTATTTTTTCTATTGGGATGAGCTTTCTAGAAATGATAAGCCCCACTTTGTTTCACAGGACCTGCCAGGTCGTTCAGGACATAGATTTCCAAGCGGTACTGATGGATGTGATGCTGAGCTTAATGCTTTTCGCGGGGGCAGGAGAGCTGAAACTGCGGGATTTGAGCAAGGAAAAAGTTACGGTTCTTGTATTGGCTACTATCGGGGTTCTAATCTCCACTCTGGTGGTAGGCAGCGCCAGTTATTATATATTCAGGGCCTTCTCGGTTGAGATCTCATTCCTCTACTGCCTGGTCTTCGGCGCGCTTATTTCTCCCACCGATCCAGTGGCTGTTTTGGCCATAATCAAAACCCTCGGAATTAGTAAGAGTTTAGAAACTAAAATAGCTGGAGAATCTTTGTTCAACGATGGAATAGGAGTAGTAGTGTTCCTGAGTCTCATAAACCTGGCCGAATCTCATGGAACGGAATTCGGCCTCGGAGAGGTAATATGGCTATTTGTCGCTGAAGCCCTCGGGGGCGTTGCGTTTGGATTGGTTTTGGGCCAGGTAGGCTATCTGCTGCTTCGTTCCATTTCCGAAGAACCGCGAATCCTCATCCTGGTTTCGATCTCTTTAGTGACCGGCGGATACGCCCTGGCCTCGGCCTTACATGTTTCAGGGCCATTGGCAATGGTGATAACCGGTTTGATCGTTGCAAATCGGGGTCGGGAACACTTTTCAACCAAAGGTTGGCAAACCATGGAAACCTTCTGGTCAGCTATGGATGAGATCCTTAACGCGATCCTATTTGTTTTAATTGGCTTGGAAATCCTAATACTTCCCTTCGAGATGAATCTAATACTGCTGGCCATTGTCGTTTGGCTGGTGGTTGTTATCGGCCGGTTGGCCGCGGTCTCATCTTCCTATGAATTAGTAAAGCGCTCATTGAATCTTTCTGTCGTAAAATCTATTGTGGTCTTGACATGGGGCGGTCTGAGAGGGAGAATTTCGATTGCGCTGGCTTTGTCCTTACCCGAATCTGCGGTGAACTCGACCCTCATATTAATTACCTACGTCGTTGTGGTTATGTCAATCCTCATTCAAGGGTTGTCAATTGGTAAATTGGTTGAGAAGTTGAAACTAAGGTCTTCATGAATACTCCATACATTCCCTCGATTCAGTCAAACTGGAATGACATGGCGATTGCCAGGATGTGGGCGCACAAAGCTGTGCAGTGGGTTGCAATGGTCCCCCGGGGGATTCTTCCACCGGACCCCGGAGATACTGGTGCTAGTCTTCAATGGGATTCCACTCTTCAAATGCTGTTAAGCCAAGCTTTCGGAACCTCCAACTTTCAAACCGCACTAAGGGTTTCGGACCTGTCTATGCATATAATGGGAGACGGGGAGACCTTAGCCGAGTTGGAGTTGAGCGGTCTGGGCCCCAACCAGATCCTTGAATGGATCGAACAAAAATTACGTGACTTGGGACTACCGACCGACCGGCTCAGCCAGAAACTCCCCTATGAAATGCCGGCGAATCAGGACATTGAGGGCCATAATTTTAGAATTAGCGAACCGGAACTTTTTCATGAACTGTCCAATTACTTTGGCAATGCCGATCTGATTCTTGAGAATTTTCGATCCAGCCAGGAGCGCTCTTCGGAGGTCCGCTGCTGGCCGCACCACTTTGATATTGCCACACTGGTGAGTCTGGATACCAACCCGGATCCTGAATCGAAAAGGTCAATAGGTGTAGGATTTTCTCCTGGTGATGATAACCACCAACTCCCCTATTATTACATAACCCCATGGCCTTATCCGGATATTTCGGCTTCCCCACTTCCCCCTTTTACCGGAGCAGGGAAATGGAATACGGACGGTTGGGTAGGCGCTCTGCTGATGGCGGACAAGATTTCCGAATTGCAAGGCGCTAAAGATCAAATGGAAATCATCGTTGGATTTATGAACGAAGCTGTTGCCGGGTTGAAAGAACTGATGTGTGATTAAATGTTACTACATATAATTTATTCTGTCGTTTATTTTAGGAAACTTTCTAAATTACATTTGAATCAAACCTAAAGAATTATGCAAATCTTAACCACAACTGTAGCTCGATTCATGTTTGCCATCCCATTTGGGATATTTGGCATCATGCACTTAATGAATGCCGAAGCGATGTCAGGCATGGTTCCATCCTATTTGCCAGGTACCTTTATCGTATACCTTACCGGCGTGGCTCTGATTGCTGCGACAGTGAGCATCATTTTCAAAAGATGGCCTCGCTCGCTACATTGTTACTAGGAGCAATGCTCGTGTTGTTTGTTCTATTACTTCATATACCCGGCGTCATGAGTGGTGATGAGGCAACTGTGCAGGCATCCATGCCTAACTTGCTCAAGGATTTTGCCCTTGCGGGCGCAGCCTGGACCTACTCAGGGATGTTTAAGGAAGAGGGAGTTTAATTCCCGCATCGATTTCAACCCCAGTGATCTTGCTGGGGTTTTTTTTGGCCCAGGTTACACCAACCCTCAACCGCCATATGTATAACATATCTCAAGTCTCCCGGTATTTATTGGCCTTGATCCTGTTGATCTTCGGCACAAATAAACTTCTACCATTTCTGGACATTCCCCCTTACAGCCCTGAATCCTCGGCTGGCATATTTTTCGCCGGCATTTCAGCTTCCGGGTACCTTTGGTACCTAATTGCGTTGACTGAAACTGCCGTTGGTATTATTCTGATACTAAACCGGTGGGTACCCCTTGCCCTGCTCATACTGTTGCCGGATACACTCAACATCGTGCTGTTTCATTTGTTCAATGATCTCGAAGGCATCACAGCTGGGGCTATGGCATTCATTTTGAATGTCTATTTGATGTTGGATTACAAAAAGACTTATCGGCCTTTGCTAGAATCGAGCTAAGCCGTCCCAGAGTCAGAATTCATCACTACATGAAGCGTTGACTGCTTCCATGATATTCTGAGAGGATTGCAAAAGGTCATAAAACTCGTGCAGATAGTCCATGCAGTCGAGCTTGGCAGGCCCGTCTAGATAATCGAAGTCCGAGACAACTTGGATTACCTCTTGGGTTTTGTGTAGAAATTGATCTAGCACCGGCTTGAGCTCAGCGTGAGAACGACAGAATCCAAGGTAATGCCTCTCCCGGGGTGATGCCAGCTCATAGTTCTTATACTGCCGGGTGTAATGAGGATTTACGAAACCTGTGAGGTCAAAATCATAAGGAATAGCCACGGTATCTCGACCGTCTTCGAGAGAGAAGATCTGCACGTTGTGATCGGGTAAGAACCAGTCAGTATTGCCAACCATAAATTGGAAGAGTGACATCATCGTGCTCAAGTGGTAATCGGGATTCTTTCGCGTAGTGAGGACCACTCTCGAAGACTTGCCACCGATTCTTTGTCCCAGGCTTTTGTTATCTTCTATGATGAATCCAAAATGAACCATGGATTCCATGGTATCCTCGGAGTCGAGGTAGGTGATCTTTGTAAGCCTCACCTTGAAACTGTAATCGGTAATTTGGTTCAGCAGCCGATAGACTAAGAACTCCTTAAGAATATAGTCCTGGTAACTAGGCTCCGCTGTTACGCAATGGGTGACCAATTTGAGTTTGTTTCTATCTTCGAAGATGGTACCAATTGTCCATTTCTTAGGAAAATTTAAGAGGAACGGAGGGAAGTCGCAATTGTCTCTCCCGCGACGAAAGTTACCCCTGGTTTTAATTTTCAAAGGGATCATTTCATCGAAACCATGGTCATTTAGATACGAAATGACCGCCCGATGGTAGTCACGTTCGTAGGCAATGTCGTTGACAAGAGCCTGGAGGTCGGTTTCGACTGTGATTTCGAGGACCGTGTTAGTATAGAACAGTAGATCCGGGAATTCCTCCTGAGCATTAAGCGGACTTTGGAGAAAAATCACAGTCCACCAAAGGTATAGGTTTGCCGATCGCCGCATCAAAGAATTTCAGCCTAAGTATTGTATTTCGGACCTGATCAAATATAACTATATTGGAATCCCAATAGGTCTATGCAGCATTAAGTTTTTCGGTCGATGTCGGATTTACAGGTTCATTTTTTAGGCACCGGGGACGCTTTTTGTTCCGGTGGTAGATTTCAGACTTGCTTTCAAGTCGTCGCCCAAGATCATAACTTCCTAATCGATTGCGGTGCAACCTCCCTTATGGCCTTGAAAAAGAACAACATTTCAACGGCCGAAATTGAGAGCATCATAATCTCACATTTCCATGGTGACCACTTCGGAGGAATTCCATTCTTTATGATTGATGCTTTTTTTGAGGAAGAAAGGACTGAACCGCTAAGGATTGCCGGACCTCCGGGAGTGCGGGCACAGGTATTGGCCTTGCTTGAAAAGCTCTATCCTGGAATAAGATCAGAGGATTTTAGCTATCCAGTAGAGTTCGAAGAATATTCCACTCTCAAACCAATCGCTTTGGGTAATCTTTCTATAGAATCATTCGAGGTGGTCCATGCTGCAGCTTCCCTCCCCCATGCTGTGAAAATAAGGGTCGGAGAGAAAACAATTGCTTTCAGTGGCGATACAGGCTGGGTTGACCACCTTCCTGAGATAGCGTCAGAGGCTGATCTGTTCATTTGTGAGTCCAACTTCTACAGCACCCAGATCTCGATCCATCTTAATTATCTTAGAATCCAAAAAGCTTTACCGGAACTAAACTGTGGCAAGTTGATCTTGAATCATTTAGGTGCGGAAATGTTGGGTAACATTGATAAAGTTGATCTGAATTGTGCCTATGATGGCATGAAGCTGCGACTTTAGAGTTCGCCTTAAACCCTTTGCCTCGAGGGCTTTGCGCAGAATTGTTTAAAGCATAGTTGAACTATTCGCATAAAAACCTTACACTTATAGTTTATCCAACTTTTTTCGAATTGTTTTCTGCCGTTTGAGAATCGAAATTGTAGAATGAACCAGGATTTATTGTTCAATTTTTTCCATCGCCTCCAAGGAGATTTTCTGAGTTTTATTTACCAGGCTGACTTCAATCCCGAATTGAATAATCGGATTATTGAACTCGGCAATTTAGCCCCAGGAGCCACCTCCCAGGTAATTGAGGACAATCTTTCTTACGTAGTTGATGAGTGCTTAAGAAATGTGATCAATCACACCGGAAGGCCTGAGATCATTAATACAACCAACAACAGGCCAAGCATGTTCATGCTGCGAAAAATGAGCCAGCATTGTTTTATTGGTTCAACAAATCTGGTAGAGCGCGAAAAGACCGACCAGTTGGAAGGACAGCTTCGAAAGCTAAATCAGTTGTCCCAAAGAGAACTGGGCCATTTATACACCCGGATGTCAGCTCAATTTGAGACAACGGGTAGCGGTTCGGGCCTAGGTCTTCTGGAGATGGCGCGAAGGTCAGGCCAGAAATTCAGGTATCTTTTCGAATTTGTCAATTTTTACTACAGCTTGTTTCATTTCCAGGTAAAACTGAATTTGAATACAAGATCTAAGGCGCAGATTAAGCTTCCCATAGAAGAGATGAGTGAGCTTTATGATACGATGCGTCGCTGGAATATTTTAGCGGTCTACAAAGGAAGATTCAGTCAATCATCGATAGTTCCTCTCCTTAAGATGATGGAGAGAAATTTGAGTGACCTTGAAATCGCTCAGGCAGTCCAGAAGAAACTGTTATATGTGTTGATCGAACTGCTGCAGAATGTAAACCGTCATGGTCGCGTTATGCAGGAAAACCCGGAAGGAATATTGTTGGTGGCTAAAGACGGTAACCGATTCCTGGTCAAGGTCGGGAATTTGTTGGAGGGCAAGCAAGTGGAGCCATTGAAGGAGTACCTGGATGAAATAGTTCAACTAGACTCTAATAGCTTGGCTGCTTTATATAAAAAGAATTTGGCTGCGAGTCCCAGCCCAGGTTCTACGGCTGGATTAGGCCTTATTGATATCTGTCGGTATTCTCAATCGCGGCCTGACTATGACTTCATTCCGATCACTAACCGAACTTCGTTTTTTTCGTTTTCAGCCTCAGTTGCATGACCCGGGATATGAACCTAACAGCTACTTTCGATACCCCCGAAGTGATTTTTGAGCCTCAGGATGGGCATTTTGAACTCAGGGGCAGGTCGATGCCTGAGGATCCTGTTAAATTTTATGAGCCTCTTATTTTGTGGTTCAAAAGCTACGCAAGGGCTCCGAATCCTACCACACGCCTAATTGTTGATTTGGAATATTTTAACTCTAGTTCTCTTAAGCAACTGTTGCTGATCTTTTCAGTTTTGGAAAGCATGGGTGAGGCTACTAATAGAGTGAAGGTGGAATGGCATTACGACACCAGCGATGAACTAATGGAGGTCAAGGGTTTAGAGATTCAAAGTATCGTGAATCTGGAGTTTGAATTGGTGCCTAAACCTTTCAGAATTTAAAACCCATTATCAACGTATCATCGGTCTGAGGGGTCTCACCCTTCCATTGGTCAAAGGCCTGTTCCAATTGCTTCTTTTGCTTTTTGACAGAATCCCCCTGGATATCACACAGTAATTTCTTGAACCGACCGGCATTAAATTTAGTGTACTCAGGGCTTCCGAATTGATCCATGTATCCGTCAGTGAACATGAAAACCTCAGCGCCAAGGTCCATCTGGAATTCATGGCTGCCAAATCTCACTTTCTTCCGGGACCCGTTAGCAGGCCGATTGCCACCGATGGAACGAGAACTGCCCTTTAGCACTTGAATTTTGTTCTTATCAACAACGTAAATGGGCACCACAGCACCTGCATAGGACACCTTTCTTCTTTTTGGATCGATAACGCAAATCGACATCTCCATGCCATCTTGACTTACTACGCCATTGCCATTTTGATGCAGGGATTCCCTAACGCCTTCATCCAGCAATTCTAAAACCTGTGCAGGATTCAGAATCTCCTTTTCCAAAATGATCTCGTTTATCAAGGTGTTTCCGATCAATGACATAAATACTCCGGGTACCCCGTGACCAGTGCAGTCAATGGCGGCTAAAACCAGTTTTCCTTTGCGCTCTGTAAACCAGTAAAAATCGCCACTGACAATATCTCTGGGACGGTAAAATACAAAGCTCTTGGGTAGGTGATTTCGGATTTCTGACTCAGGGATCAGGATAGCCTGTTGAATACGTTTCGCATAACTTAAGCTTTCCACAATTCTTTGATTCCTCTTTTTAAGCAACGTGTTGGTCCTAAGCTTGTCCCGATAAAAGATATAAGCAACCGATGCCAAGATCAGAAACAGTGATAGAGACAAAGCCAGGAATTTCAGGGATCGTTCCTGGGAATTGATTTCCGACTTCTGCAATTCTATAAGACTCTTGGCAGATTCTATTTCCATTTCCGCGGCCTTGATTTGGTTGGCTCGATACAGCAGGAGCAAACTATCGCTGGTAGTGGTAGATTGGAATCGATCCAATTCCAACCTGATACGAGCCTGCTCAATTGCCTTTTGTCTACCTGCAATTTCCGCCTCTCCAATGCTGGCTCCTTCGCCTAGAAGAGAAAGATCGAAACTTGACGTTATGGTAACCGTATCGGGCACTTGGATGATCCGGGTCCGTTCCAAAGATATCTTGGATGCCCTTGGCCTTTCGGGTTGCTTTTCCTCCTCCAGAACCTCGAGCGAGGCCAGGGTTTTGTTTCTGTCAACAGCCCGCTGCATCAAAAGCATTGCGTTATCTGCTTCAGGCACTTTTTTTTTGTCTCGTTTCGAGGTTATCGCAAAATCGATGTGTTCTTTTGAAGAATTGTAATACAAACGTCCCAATTGGTCAACCAATGGTAATGGTATATCCCCTAGGCGCCGCATTATCAATTCCAGGTCACTGAACAGAGGACGAGACGACCAAAGCGCTTCTGGCACCCCACGGGTGTCAAAGACCAGGGTAACTGCCTGATAGCTGTGCTTTGAGAAACCAATTCTAACCATTTGATTCTGGGGCAGTGTCAAACTAAATGTACCATTGGGTAAGGTGGTGAGGTTGATGGTGGAATCCTGGAATGTCATGGAGATGGTGACGTTGTCAAGCCCTCCCTCAAGATAGAATGCCATATTCTTCTTGAAGAGACCCTTTTCCTGTTTCAGGTCTATCCCATAAACTGTTCCTTCAAATGTCAGGAAAACATCATCCCGGTCCTAGGCCCGGCAGAATGGCTGAGCCAAAAGAGCAAACAGAATTAACCGCAAGCAAGGCATCATCGGTGGTCAGCGCTGATACCCTATATACCCTGAAATGGGTACTAAGTAAACGCTGAACCAGGGTGTAAATCAATTTTATTTGGAATATACAAATTGATCCACAAATGTTAATAATTAATTAGGGATCAAACAGTTACGAGGTCTTTATCCATACTTGTTTTTCAGGCCGATGCGGTCTAGGATATCCTGGTGCCTGGGATCATTTCTGAGAGGCTCCCATATGGGACTTGAATTGAAGAATACCATAGCTCCGTACCTTTCGTCCATGCATTTCTCCAGATACTCAAACGCTTTATCAATTTCACCCAGCCCAGTGTAAAGCGTGGCAAAATCGATGCTCATCGATACTCCGCTTAATTCCTGATGGGCGTTCAGGAGGTCATTCAAGCAGTCGCGTGCCTTTGCTGTGTTTCCAGAAACTGAATGGGCGTATCCTAACGCGGTTAAGGGTTTGAGATTGTGGGTGGTCTCTTCCCCCAGATTGGTGAAGATATTCAAGGCGGCAGCAATGTCTCCCTTGAAAAGGTATGCCCATCCTTTGAATTCGAGCGCCGGCTTGAAACTGGCATCCAGCTCCAGCGTGCGATCATACTGTTGAATTGCCTCGTCGTATCTCCTGGCGAAGTAATATGCATCTGCCAGGGTTCGATTGTGATTCAGCGAAAGGGGATCCACCCTCAACGCTTTGTTCAGTTCCTCAATGGACTTCTCGAATTCCTGGTGGATTAGATGAAAAAGAGCAAATCCGCTACTGATGGCAGGTTCATTGAGATTAATTTTCCGGGCCTTCATTAACCATCTCAGTCCCTCATCGAAATTCCATTCAAAAAAGAACTGCACGGCGGCAGTGACTTGATGAGCTTCAAGCAGATTCTGATCCAGTTTTAGGGCCCTGGATGCGGCTTTCCTGGCATTGGTATAGGCCTCCTTGGAATTCATTTGGCCGGTGGCGCCTAGAAGGCTATAGCAACCGCCCAAGCCTGAATGGGCCAGCGCAAATCTTGGTTCCAGATCTATGGTATTTTCAAAATACTGGATGGCCCGAAAGACATTGGGAATTGTCCATTTGTTGAGGTAATAAAGCCCCATCAGATATAGATTGTACGCTTCCAGGTTTTGAGTGGAAGGAGTTACCAGAGATTCATCTAAGTCGTCAGGGTTGAGTTTTTCCCTCAGGGTGTTAGCAATTCTTTTGGCGATATCGTCTTGAAGTGCAAAAATGTCCTCAAGATCACCATCATAGGCATCCGACCACACGTGGTATCCATCGCTTGAGTTTATCAATTGGGCTGTGATCCTCACTTTTTGACCGACTTTTCGCACGCTTCCCTCCAGGATGTTATGGACGTTTAATTCACTTCCGATCTTTCGCACATCCAGATCTTTTCCCTTCAAGGAAAAAGAAGACGTTCTGGATGTAACCTGAAGACCCTCAACCTTGGCCAGGGCGTTTATCAGCTCCTCAGTTATTCCATCACTGAAGTATTCGTTTTCGGGGTCGTTACTCATGTTCAGAAAGGGCATTACCGCCAGCGTCTTAGTAGGTGATCCCTCCTCTGCACGGATTTTCCTTTTATCCGGCAATACCAGGCCTTCATTAAGCAAGGCAAAAATTTCAACCGGTTTCCTTACATGCCGCAGATCGAACAAACCCATTGATCCCAGATGGAACTGGGGATGATTTTTGATGTCGTCGAACACTCTTTCGGAAACGAAAACACTTCCTGGCACGCACTTGGATTCAATTCGGGACGCCAGGTTCACCCCGTCTCCATAGACTCCTTCCTCGTCCTGCACTATATCACCAGTATGAATACCAATACGGATGGGTATCCGCGGCTCTTTTTGAAATTCAAGTTGAATTTCCAGCGATGCCTTGACGGCCTCAATGGAACTGTCGAAAATGGTTAAGGTTCCGTCACCGTAATATTGCAGAATATTGCCCTGGTGCTCATCGATGAATTTATGTAAGACCTTGCGATGGCGATCTCGATCCCTTTTGGCCCTGGTTTCGTCTTCCTGCATCAATGCTGTGTACCCTACCATATCGGTAAACATGATCGCAGCTAATTTGCGTGATGCGTGTTTCGCCATCTCCTAAAGTTAGTAAAAACGCAAAAAAAGGAATCTTGGTTTATCGTGGAGGTCCCAATATTTCGTTCACGTCCTGACCAGGCTCGATGCTCTTAGCACTTCCGCCATGCCGAAAGATAAAACCACGTTCTGAACCGTCAAATATCAGGTGACCCTCCTCGGATTTTAAAAAGGAACCTTCGGGCAAGCCTACTACGGTTTGTTGGGGATTTACCTCCAGGAACTCAAGGATCCGGGCGGTTCTGGTTTCTCCGGCGTGTTGGGGGATGGCCCGGTCGGTATAATGGGGATTTATTTGGAAGTTGACTAATCCAAGAGCCTACATATTGGATACTTGAACGATGCGCATGTCATTTGTCGTCATAATACTAGGGCAGGCTAAATTCGAACCAGCACTCCACCCGATATAGGGTACCCCATTGGAAACCGCTTGTCGTAAAGGTTCGATAAGCCCATGGTTATGAATCTCTCGCAGAAGATGGAATGTATTACCTCCTCAAACCACTATCCCCTGGGATTCCTTTATTGTCCTTGCCGGGTTCTCCACCTCGTGGATTCCAGTTATTGAGGGCTTGATCTGATCGAGGGCCCTGCGGACATTGGCGGTATAGTCGTCATAACTAGAGGTCACCGCTGCGTATGGAATGAAGACGAGTCTGCAATTCGGAGTTTTTAGAAAGTTTTGGATCTCGGATCTGGCGAAACTCAAAAATGGCTTCCCTGGCAACGTGGAATTGCTTAGCAAAAGGAGCTTCTTCACAGTGTAATTAGTTGCTTTGACCGTGCTCTTATGCAAACTAGTGTTTTTTGCTTTATACATCTTTGCAACCATCCGGCAACAGATCCGTCTTCATTGCTCAGTGAGTTCCACAGCCTCGAATTCCGAATGGACTTCTTTACCGGCGCTACCGGGATTAAAGCAAGCACAAAGTGTACTTAACGTGAGTTCGATATAAAATAGAGTAGTTTATTGATAGAAAAAAGGCAGAAAATTAGTATATTAAGTCATTGACAATCAACAAAATAACTAATATTTCTACCTATGTTAACTGCTACTAAAATTACTGAAATTTTTTGTTCCATTGACGATTTTTGTCTGGATTTTGTCCCAAAATTGGAAAAAAGATTGCTGGGAAGTAAAAAGCGCAACAAACCTGGTAAGCTTTCTTTATCCGAAGTAATGACTATACAGGTCTTGTTCCAGATCTCAGGATATCGAAATTTCAAGACCTTTTACAACACATACGTTTGTGGCCACTTGCGCTCCTTCTTTCCTGATGTGGTAAGCTATAACCGAATGGTAGAACTTTGTAGTGGAAGTCTTCTGCCAATGGCTATTTATCTGAAAACACAAGGGACTGGACAGTGTACAGGTATAAGTTTTATAGACAGCACTCCGTTAAGGGTCTGTCATAACAGACGGATCCATAACCATAAAGTATTTGAAGGGTTAGCTAAAAGAGGCCATTGTTCCATCGGATGGTTCTACGGGTTTAAGCTCCATCTTATCACTGCTGATACGGGTGAAATCATCGATTTTATGCTCACACCGGGCAATGTGGATGACAGAAAGCCTCTTAAAATTGAACGGTTTATTAAGAAATTATTCGGAAAGCTCTTTGGTGATAAAGGCTACATCAGTAAGGAACTTTTTAAAAATCTGTTCTTCCGCGGAGTCCATCTGATAACCAAACTCAAACGCAATATGAAGTCCTCATCCTTAACCCCCATCATGGATGCTATAATGCTCCGTAAAAGGGCTATTTGTGAGACTATCATTGATCAACTTAAAAACATCTTCCAGATTGAACACTCCAGGCACAGGAGCCCAACTAATTTCCTTACCAACCTTTTCTCGGCTTTAATCGCTTACAACTTTTGCGAAAAAAAGCCCTCAATCAAATTGAACTACCAGGACACCGGTCAACTCTTTCTCGCTCTTTAATCATTCCTTATTGTCGAACTCACGTTACTTACACTTTTTTAACAGTACCGAATCGGCTAACTTAATCTGTCAGTCCACCTAAATCCATGATTATGAGTCATTCAGATCATAAAATCCCCGGAATGTTTACCCTGTTATTACTTTTTGGCTGTGCAACATCGGACGAAAATCAGCAAGAAGGGCAGGAGGCCGACCTGGGGATTAGTTATACAATCGAGAACGTGAACATCATTACGATGCAGGACCAGGGAATTTTGACCGCCCAAACTCTATTGATTTCCCAGGGCAGAATCGCAGAAATGGGCAGCGCTGCTACCGTTACCGTGCCAGACCTAGCCACCCGAATTGATGGCACTGGCAAGTACCTGGTTCCAGGATTGGCCGAAATGCACGCTCACATACCGGTTGCAGAGGATGGAGATGATACATATGTTAAGGAAGTACTTTTTCTCTACTTGTGTAACGGTATAACAACCATCCGGGGAATGCTCGGCAATCCCTATCACCTGGCCTTGAAAGAAAGTGTAGCTGCGGGGGAGATCCTGGGTCCCAGGATCTATACTAGCGGCCCCTCCTTTAATGGAAACAGCAGTCCCTCAGTGGAAAAGGCTCGCGAAATGGTGACCGAACAATCTGCAGCGGGATACGACTTTCTGAAACTTCATCCGGGGCTTAAGCTGGACGTTTTTAACGCTCTGGTGGAAACCGCTGCTCAAACTGGAATTGGTTTTGCAGGACATGTTTCCGTGGAGGTTGGAATTAGAAAGGCCCTCGAGGCAAAGTATTTGTCAATAGACCATGTGGACGGTTACCTTGAGGGCCTTGTACCTGTAGAAGCGGGAGTGCAGGCTGATCAGAATGGATTTTTTGGACTGAATTTCACCGATTTGGCGGATTTGTCCCTAATTCCAGAACTGGTCAGAATGACCGTGGAAAATGATGTTTGGGTAGTGCCCACACAAAGCTTATTTACAAGATGGGCTGGATTGGATGACGCCCAAACCCTGGCCAGCCAGCCTGAGATGAAATACATTCCCAAGGAAACGCTGGAGAACTGGACTAGGCGTAAAGTCGATTTCATGAGTCAAGAAGTTTTCACAGAAAAGACGATATCCAGGTTTTTGGAGATCCGTCGAAAACTGATCCGGGATCTATATCAAGGTGGGGCTAAGCTGGCTTTGGGATCTGATGCTCCCCAGGTATTTAATGTACCTGGATTTTCTATTCATCACGAACTGGAAGCGTACATTGAAGCGGGTCTGACACCGGACCAAGCCCTGGAGGTGGGGACAATAAACCCGGCAAAGTATTTCGGTAAAGAGAGCGAGTTCGGTGTTATTCGCGAGGGTACCTGGGCCGATCTCATACTTGTGGACGATAATCCGTTGGATAAGATCTCAAATCTTCGCAATCCGGCCGGCGTAATGGTCCGAGGGACATGGTTGCCTCGGGAGGAGATTGACAGCCGTTTGGCCGAGATTGCGTCCAAGTATCAGTAGCATCGTAGACCCCAGTCGATCAAAAAGGCTTTCCGTGGGTTTTACTGATAATCACGCGAGCTAAAGGTTTGACGTATCTCAATATTCCAACCCCAATGCCCGAGCTTACCGGACCCCCAAAGAGGTGTTGAGATTTTCGGCCAACCCACAATCGGGAGGCGAAGTTCCGGGACCATTCCTGCTTATATCGCCTGGCGATAATGCCTTTTTTGGCTACTAGCTCCCTGGAGTTTTCAATCATCAGTTCCGATAGAATCTTGGAAGAGTGAATAGCCATGGCCATCCCATTGCCGCACAGCGGGGTTATGAGCCCAGCCGAGTCGCCGGTCATAAAAATATCATTGTCCACTGGTGCTTTGGAGGCAAACGAAACTTCATTGATTACTTCGGGCTTGTCAAAAAGAAAGTCAGAATTCATGAAAAGGTCCTTTAGATAAGGATTCTGAAACAGAATTTGTTCTTCCATGGCCTCGACGCTTTTGAACTTTCTTAGGTTTTCCCTTGAACTCAAGTAACAAAGATTGTAGGTATTTCCTTCTACTTTGTTCACCCCGCAATATCCTCCAGTGAAATTGTGAAGTGCGATCAGATCGCTGGGCAAATCGGTTCTTAAATGATACTTGACAGCAATGAACGGAGCGCGTTGTTGTATGAATCCCCGGCCGAGCATGTAATCAATTCTACTTCTTTTGCCGTGCGCCGCAACAACAAGCTCGGCCTCCAACTTTTCACCCTTGTCAGTTTCTATAATCGTCGATTCCGGGCCCGATTCAATGCCAACGACCTGGGTGTTGAGTCTGATTTGAGCACCTGCCTCGGTGGCTCGCTGATAGAGAAAATCGTCAAACGCGAACCTGCTTATACCAAATCCTCCCAGCCCCAACTCGATTTCTTCCGATAGTCCCCCGGTGTTCGAAATCATCAAACGATCAATCTTCGATGGCTCCAGGTGTTCCGGGTACGCACCGATTGATCTTAAGAAGCCTAGAACTTCGTTGGAAACATACTCTCCGCACACCCGGTGAAATGGATAAGATCTTTTCTCTAAGAGCAAGACCTCAATGCCGGACCGGCTCAATATGATGGCGTTCATGAGCCCCGCCAAACCACCCCCGATGATCAAAACCTGGATCATTCGTTTTAATTGATATCGTATAATATCGGTAATCTTAAGCCATCACAAAATTTTATGGATAAATACCGGCTTTGGGTACAAACTTTTCTTCAGCTAGCCGCGTTTAACCCTTATCGCTAGTACCCAACTATTACCAAATTTAATGAAGGAAATGGAGTCAGAACCAAAGACGAGCAACTCCATTAATGTGCTGATTATTGGTAACAATCCAGTCGAGTTGAGTTCGATATATGAAAACTTGAGGAAGTTTGACGGAGTCAAATTCATAACCGAATTTACCTTCAGTCTTGGCGATGCAAGGCTCAGGGCGACGAAGAGCAAGCCCAACTACATTCTTGTGGATGACAATTTGAAACGAACGGATATCCGGGCGTTCACTAGGATAATGAACGATGATCATAAAACCCGTGATATTCCGATTGCGCTCCTCAAGTCTTCAAACTACGGCGCTCGGCTTACCTCCGGATTCCAGGATTTCGTAATGAAAGAGAATTTTTCCGCTGACAAATTCTACAAGTCAATTCTAAATTTGTTCCGCTGGCGGAAAACTCAGATTTACCTTTATGAGACTTACCGTAAAAGTCAGTGGAAAGTAGCCGATCTTTCCAAGACGCTGATCTAGATATTGAAGTCTCTTGGAGATTAGCTCCCCAAAATGTAAAGAAAAAGGGAGCCTAGCTCCCTTTTTCAAAACAATTAAAACCTATTAAACATTAATACCCAAGCAATATGTACGATCATATCGACGGGCACCCGTTTGAAACCAATTTGTATACCAAAATTATAAGTGATTGATTATCAATAGTTTAAAATTTTGGTGATTTTCGAGGATGAGCCTTTTAGACCGGTTGCGGACAAAAGAATGAGCGGATCTGGACATGTAACTTTTATTTACGTATTTCGTAGCAGCGGTTTTTACACCCCGTTATTAGTACGTTAGCGGGCATCTTAACCTCGGTTTAACTGATGCATACTTATCAGTTCCTGCATCCAAATGAAGATGACGACAGGAGTTTTACTAGTGAATTTGGGTACTCCGGATAGTCCATCTACCGGCGATGTCCGTAAGTATCTGCGTGAATTCCTGATGGATGGCCGGGTTATCGACATATCCTACTGGTCCCGATGGTTGTTGGTGAATCTGATCATCGCTCCTTTTCGTGCTCCTAAGTCAGCCAGAATTTATCGTAATCTGTGGGAAGAGCGTGGATCCCCACTACTTTTTAACGGCCAAGACGTAGTAGTCCTACTTCAGGAGAAACTAGGATCCAACTATATTGTTAAGCTAGGCATGAGGTACCAATCTCCCGCTATAAACCTTGGACTGGAGGAATTGAGAATGGCCAAGGTAAACGAGATTATCGTTGTCCCGATGTTCCCCCAATACGCCTCAGCATCCACCGGTTCAGTGATTGAGCGGATAATGGAATTGATTAAAACGTGGCAGGCGATTCCGAAAATTCGTTTTGTGACCAAGTTCTTTGATCAGGATCTCTTCATCAGGGCATTTGCGTTGAATGGGAAAAAGTATCTCGAAAATGAGCAATATGATCACATATTATTCAGCTTTCACGGGATTCCCGAGCGTCAGATCCTAAAGGCTTCGCACTCAAACTACTGTCAGTTAAGCGACGCATGTTGCGCTTCCTATAACAAAAACAATCAATTTTGCTATCGTGCCCAGTGTTTTGAAACTGCGCGATTGCTGGGTTCCGAGCTTCAAATTCAGCCTAGAAACTGCACGGTTGCATTCCAATCCAGACTGGGGAAGAGTCCCTGGATCAAACCCTATTCGGATGAGGTAATCGCTGAATGGCCTAAAAAGGGAATAAAAAGGGTATTGGTATTTTCACCCTCATTTATTGCGGATTGCTTGGAAACTATCATGGAGGCAGGCGGGGAATTCAAGGAAATATTTGAGAAAGCCGGAGGTAAGGAATGGCAGTTGGTAGAGAGCCTGAATACCTCTCCTCTGTGGATAGAGAGCTTGGAGAAAATGGTCCAGGACCGGTCTGACCATTAGGAACCATACCTTTTCACCACTAGTCCCCGCTTGACGAACTACCTACCCCTGGATTGGCCATGTAATCCAAAGTAAGGTTTACCATGGTCCGCACCCCAAGTTTCAGTCCACTATCGTCAATAAAAAAATCAGGGGTATGATGAGGAGCCGCATCCTCTGGGTTAACCCCTTTGGGCATTCCTCCCAGTCTGAAGAACAAGCCGGGCGCTTTTTGAGAGTAATATGAAAAATCTTCGGCGCCCATCGTTGCATTAAGCAACTGTACATTCTCAGCTCCAGCGGATTCCTGCAGGGTCGGTAACATTTTGTCAGTAAGGTTTAGATCATTAAAGGTGACCGGATACCCCTTAGTGATTTCAACCTCAGCGATGGCCCCAGCGCTTTCGGCAATATTGATGGCAACCTGCTTTATTTTTTGGTGGAGCTTTTCCTGCATCTCAGCATCCAGGGATCGAATAGTGCCAATCATTTCTACCCTTTCCGGTATGATGTTATTTCGAACACCCCCGTTTATTTTACCGATAGTGACCACTACGGCTTCATTGGTAATGTCCATTTGTCGGCTAACAATTGTTTGGAGGCCGGTGATTATTTGAGCCGAGACAACAATAGGATCGATCCCTTCCCAGGGCGATGCTCCATGCGTTTGGCCGCCGATTACATTGATCCTTAAAAAATCGGCTCCGGCCATCATGCCGCCCGGCTTATAACCGATTGTTCCCACTTCTAATTTGGATTGAATATGCAATCCGAAAACAACGTCCACCTTAGGATCTTCCATTACACCCTCTTCTACCATCATTTCGGCACCGCCTCCTTCGTCGGAGGGAGCTCCTTCTTCTGCGGGTTGAAAGATGAATTTTACCGTCCCCTGCAGATCTTTTTTGATTTCAGTAAGAATTGTCGCGACACCCATCAAAATAGCGACATGAGTATCATGACCGCAGGCATGCATGATTCCTACTTCCTGATCCAGGTAAGTTGTCCTTTCTTTGGATGCGAAGGGAATATCTACTCTTTCAGTAACCGGCAAGCCATCCATATCGGCCCGCAGGGCCACTACTGGCCCGGGTTTTCCGCCTTTCAAGATTCCGACTACGCCAGTATAAGCCATCTCCGTTTGGACTTCCATTCCAAGCGTCCTCAAATGGTCAGCCACCATCTTCGCAGTTTTGAATTCGCGGTTCGAGAGCTCAGGGTACTGATGAAGGTGCCTCCGCCACTTAATTACATTTGCCTCCTGTTGGTCGGTCAATGTTGTAATTTTTTTCCTAATTGAGACATCCTGACCCATTACGGGCCCGATGCTTATCAGCATTGAAACAAGTATTAGCAAAGTTTTCATGAGGCTTTGTTTATTTCAGGATATTGCGCTTAAGTTACCCAGAGGGTGCACATCAAAATTCTTAAGCCAGCAGAAATAAGTTATACACCTGGTAAAGAGTATAGGCAATCTAACCATCGGAAACGAAACAATGTCGGTAGTCGGCTACTTAAGAACTTTGGGGAAAGGGTCGCTTAACTTTAATTATAAGCCGGACATCGGCCGTCGATCAAATATTCTTATCTATTTCAGGGCTTCCGCCATTTGCTTTGGCCTTCCCTTACTTTTTCGAATCCTAACTGCCACCACTTTATATTCCGGGCACATGGCTTCTGAGTCACTGACACTAGAGGTAATATTATTTAGCATAATATCAGGAAAATGGAAAGTTGTACTTAGAACACCTTTTTTTACTTCATCAGTAATTCGCGCCTGAACATCCACCTTACCTCTCGGCGATTCCAGGCATACAAAATCTCCATCGCTGATTCGATTTTCCTTCGCATCCTCCGGATTGATCATCAAATAATCGCTTGACAGTATTAGTTCATTGGCCGTCCTTCTGGTCATGGTACCACAATTATAATGCGCAAGCTCACGGTTCGTGGTTAAAATATATGGGTATTCCTTGGCGTTTTCTTGTATCTCAACACTTTCTTCCCAGGGGTTGAACTGGAATAAACCCTTACCTCTTTTGAATTCGTTTTGATGGAGAATTGGAGTATCCGTTCCATCTTTTGCAACCGGCCATTGTTTACCATTTTCACCTAGATCTTCCCATTTGATTCCAGCAAAAAATGGCACAATTTGTGAAATTTCATCAAGAACACCCTCTGCTGTATAGTCTGGCTGGGAATACCCCATTCTGTTCATGATGTCTACAATAATCTGTCCGTCTACCCTGGTACCTTCCGTTGGTTCAACAACTTGTCGGACGGCTTGAACCCGTCTTTCGCCATTGGTGAAAGTTCCATTTTTTTCGAGAAATGAAGCTCCCGGTAATATAACATCCGCGTACCTGGCCGTTTCGGTCATGAACAACTCTTGCACCACTACAAAATCGATCTTCTCAAGGGCTTTAATTACGTGTTGCGAATTTGGATCGGTCTGAACCAGATCTTGTCCAATAATCCAAATAGCTTTTAGGTTGCCTTCAAGAGCCGCATCGTACATTTGAGGGATTTTGTATCCAACAACGCTTGGAACATCTACCCCATAAAACTCACTATAATTCTTATTTACTTCATGATCGGTAACATCGAGGTATCCAGCACCCTGATATGGTTGAACTCCCATGTCGGCCATGCCTTGAACATTATTTTGTCCCCGAAGTGGGTTCACCCCAACACCTCTTCTTCCTATATTTCCTGTTAAGAGCGCTAAATCCGCAATTTGCATAACGGCGAAAGTTCCCTGGGAATGTTCCGTGACTCCTAATCCATGGAATGACATGGCGTTGGGAGCGGTTGCATACGCTATTGCCGCCTCCCTGACAAGAGCCCGGTCCACACCCGAAACCTCCTCCATCTTGTCCAGATTAAGATTTAGTATTTCTTGCTTATAGGAGTCAAAGCCTTCGGTTCTTTCTTCAATAAATTTTTCATTGGCCAGTCCTTCTGAAATGATATAATACATCATCATATTAAGAACCGCCACATTTGTTCCGGGTCTTAAAGCAAGATGGTAGTTCGCATACCGTGCTAATTCTGTTCTTCTCGGATCTATTACAATAGATACATTATCCAACTTCATAACAAACTGCTTAAGTTTTGCCCCTGTGACCGGATGGGCATCCGTAGGATTAGCACCAATTACCATTATGCAGTTCGTATCCTTCAAATCATCTACGGAATTTGTGGCTGCTCCGACGCCAAATGTTCGCTGCAATCCTATAGCCGTGGGAGAATGACAAACTCTTGCGCATCCGTCAATGTTATTGGTTCCAATTACAGCCCGAGTGAACTTTTGCATCAAATAGTTCTCTTCATTGGTACACCTGGCAGAAGAAATCCCAGCAATTGAGTCCGGGCCAAATTCCTTTTTAAATGAAATGAATTTAGCTACCATGAGATCATACGCCTCCTCCCAGCTCACTTCTTCAAATTCACCATTTCGCTTGATCATTGGTGAGGTTAATCTATCAGGATGATCATAGAACTTAAAAGCATATCGTCCTTTCAGACAAGTATGCCCTTGATTTACTTCAGCATCGTAGGGTGCCTGGATACTCAAAATATCGCCATTGTTAGTGGAAATTTCGAGATTGCAGCCTACACCACAGTAGGTGCAAACTGTTCTTGTTTTATCGGTAGCCTGGATAGCCTTTGATTGAAATACATCAGAGATAGCAGAAGTGGGGCAGGCTTGAGCACAGGCTCCACAACTTACACAATCTGAATCCATGAATGACTCATCATGTCCTTTAACAATGTGCGTATCAAATCCTCTTCCTGCCATGCTCAACACAAATTGCCCCTGTACCTCATCACATGCCCGAACACATCTGTAGCAATTAATACATTTCGATAAATCAGAGGTCATATACGGGTGGCTCAGATCCTTCTGTTTATCTAAATGGTTTCCCCCTTGAGGATATCTCACATCTCTGATTCCCACCTCCGCTGCAACGGTCTGAAGTTCACAGTTACCATTAACCTCGCAGGTCAAACAGTCCAATGGATGATCCGTAAGCACAAGTTCAATAATATTTCTTCTAAGCTCCTTGATGGATTCTGAGCTGGGATAAATGTACTGACCTTCTGAAACCGGTGAATGGCAGGATGCCATGGTCTTTACATTACCCCCTTGTTCCATAGCGACATCCACGCTGCAAACTCTACAGGAACCAAAGGGATCAAGGTTGGGAGCATCGCACAGGGTTGGAACCAATTTTGCCCCTTTATGTCTTTTGATAAAGGAAAGAATCGTCTCTCCATCCTTAGCCTGTAACTTTTGGTCGTCTATATATGCGAACATGGCCTTCCTGTTTCTAGTTGAAATATTCTTCTAACTCAGACTCAAAGTATTCTAGGGCGTTCCTCATAGGTAAAGGTATTCCTCCGCCATGGGCGCAAAGTGAACCTTTCTCGAGAGTAGTAAGCAGATCCTCAAATAGGACCCTATTTATCTTATATTCAGAACTCAGGGCTTTTTCCGAAAGCTCATGACCTCTCTTGGTTCCCAATCTGCAAGGGAAGCATTTGCCACAACTTTCATATGCCGCAAATTCGAACAAATGTTCGATGAATTTCATTATTGGGAAATCATCCGGCACGGATACAATTGAAGCATGCCCCAATAGAAAGCCTTGACTTGAAAAAGATTCAAAATCAACCGTAAGATCGTCAATTTTTGAAATAGGTACCAAACCGCCTAGGGGGCCTCCTATTTGTAAGGCCTTAACAGGTTTGTTGAAGCCCCCGCCCAGATGGTTTACCACAATCGACAGCGCAGTTCCCATTTCGACTTCATACAATCCAGGGTTGTTAAAAAAGCCATCCAAGCAAACGAGCTTAGTTCCTGACGAGCGATCAGTGCCAATAGCCTTCCAATCTGCCCCTCCATTTTCGATGATGTAATTCAGGGTGGCCAGGGTTTCAACGTTGTTTACCACAGTGGGTTTGTTAAACAGCCCTTGCTGGGCGGGATAAGGTGGACGAACGCGAACTTCTGGCCTTTGCCCTTCAATTGAGTTGATCAAAGCCGTCTCTTCGCCGCATATATAAGAACCCTGGGCGCTTATTATTTTGAAGTCAAACCCAAATCCACTGCTGTCGATGTTATCGCTAATTAATCCCGCTGAACGAAGTTCGTCGACCGCCTTCTGGACGATTATAGTTGAGTCCGGGTATTCAGCCCGAATATAAATAATCCCGTGGCTTGCCTGAGCCACATACCCCGCTATTAGCATACCAAAAAGCACCGAATGGGGTCTTTGCTCAAGCAAGTATCGATCTGAATATGCGCCTGGATCTCCTTCATCCGCGTTACAAATGATAAACTTCACATCGCTTTCCTCGTTCCGGCAGAATTCCAGCTTTGAGCCCAGGGGAAAACCGGCTCCTCCACGCCCTCTTACCCCGGAACTCTTAATTTCCTCAAGAATAACAGTGGGGTCTTGTTTAATTGCTTCCAGGAAGGGCTCATAGTATTGATTGATGTCCGTGAATGACTTGGTTAAGATCTCCTTTGGGTAGGCTTTGACATGATATTCATCGGGGTCCAGTTCCTCTCCACCACCAATTATTTTATCCAGTTCGTCAATAGCATTGCCCGAATAATTTTTTCCATTAAAGTGAAAGGAATGGTTTTCGTGACACCTTCCAAGACAGGTCATGTGACCCAATTCATCCTCCTTAAAATGACCCCTAAGCTTTTGCGTAACCTTATCCTGGGTGCCGGCGCAGAGACAAGCGGTCCCATTGCACACGTATACCTTCTTCCCTTTATTCTCGAGTTTCAAAAAATCATAAAATGTGGCGGTGCCATAGGTGTTTGCCTTGCCGATTAGGAACTCATTGGCCAACTCATCCAAGTCTTCAACCACAGGGCTGCCGGTGAATTGACCCAACTCGCCTATTTTGTTAAAAAGGTTCTCATCCAGCCCTTTTCTCCCTGATAACTCACTTAGATTCTTGGACATGATAGTATTCGATCTGCAGATGTTTTATTATTAAAGGTTTGTGTAGTGTAACATCGCACTTATTGGTCAAAGATACCATCCAAAAGGCGGTATTTCAAGGGGGTGATTTCATCTAAGCAGAAATCCGTTTTAAGCCTGAGTAGATGTTGAAGCTCTTTTCCTTTAGAAAGCCGATAAGGGTAAGATTGTACGCCTGGGCTAACTGGCAGGCAAGGGACGAAGGGGCTCCTACTGCCGCCAAAACCGGTATCCCAGCCACAATGGACTTCTGCACCATTTCGAATCCGGCTCGACCACTTATCAAGCAAACGGATTGTCTTAAAGGCAAATCGCCTTTTATGAATTTTGCCCCCACTAATTTGTCCAGAGAGTTATGCCGCCCTATGTCCTCCCGGATGTGAACCATTTGCCCTTTTTGGGTAAACAAACCGGATGCGTGAATCCCCCCCGTGTGAGCAAAGACGAGCTGTTCCGATCGGATTTTGGCTGGCAACTGCTTTAGGATTTCCCGCGAGATCACAAAATCGTCATCCGGAAGGATTTGACACCCGACTTGGGAGAGGTGCTCAATTGAGGTTTTTCCGCATACCCCACAGCTTGAATTCGTATAGAAATTGCGCTCCAGGTGGGTCAAATCAGGTTTAAAATCTGGATCGAGGTAAACTATAAGGATGTTTCCCTCCTCGCTTGGATCTTTTATTTCGATACAATGCCTAACCTCCCTGATTTGCTCTTTGTGGGTGATAATTCCTTCATTAAAAAGAAATCCTAACGCCAATTCAAAATCATTGCCAGGAGTGCGCATGGTCACCGAAATACTTTTTTGGGTCCGCGCCATGGTTTTCCCGTAATTCAGCCGGATCTCTAAGGGTTCCTCAACCGCTACCAGATCCTGTTTTGAACCGGACTGCCGGTGATTTACTTTTTCAACCTCAACCCCAAGTACGCTTAGTCTAGGCATCTCCACTTTCGGTGCGGGTCTTGACCTCTGCCTGATCCTTGATTTGATCCTCTGTCTTGGCTTCGGTCTGGTCCTCAGTCTTGACTTGGGTCTGATCCCCGGGTTTTGCTGATTGCTTTTCTGTCTTCGACTTGCTTTTGGGTTGCGAAGGTTTGCCTGGGTTTTTCACAATTTCCCAAAAGGGATTAATAATATCAGAATACTTCAGATTGTACTGATTAATAATCACCTGAACAGCAAAATCCATTCGATGCTCTGCGTGGATTCTGGCCAGATCAGCGGGTGGCAGCAATTCCACAAAGATCTTAATGATCGGAAAGCATTCCTTCCGAAAATTTCCCAGGATCCTCGGGATCTTATTTTTGGGGTCGTGTATCGAATCCTCTTCTTCGCTGGGGGCGGAGGCTTCGTCAAGAACTTTACTGAATTTCCCAATTGACCCTTGTCCCAAATCGGAGAGATACTCCAGCAAATGGGTGTAAAATTCAACTCCGCTCTTTCCATTTTTACCAAATTTCTCTATTTCCTCCTGGCAGAAAACCGAGAACAGACTCAAGTTGGTGATACAGACCTGGATTCGATCGTATACATTTGGCTGCCATAGGACTTCACGATTGATAAAGAGCCCTTCCAGTGTTTCGGCATGGTATTCCCCGTTTTCCTGGATGGACCGGATAGTTTCAAGAGGGATATTTTCCAGGAAAAGATCCCCGGCGTTGAGGTTGAGACCTCTCGATTTGCCATCAACTTCTACTTGAAGGTCAAGGAAGCTCCAAATTTCACCTACAGATAACCTCATGGTCCTGACTGAACCGATAAAATTAACTAAAATAATCTTTCAAGGACGTCATGGTCGGCCAGAATTGCGAAATCCATGATTAAGCTCAACTCATGAGTGGTAAAGCGGGTTTCAATATTTGAGGTGGCCGGCAGTTCAAAGGTGTATCCGAACTTGAGCGCATTTTTGAATTCGACTTGTCCCATAATCCCCAGGGTATTGAAGTCACGAGTGAACAGTCCGGCCCAGATCATGTTATTGAGGAAGGCACTGAGACTCAGATCTACGGAAAGAGGACCTCTTTCCACTCCTCTTAATAGGATTCCCGGTTTCAGGATCAGGCGGGTCACGGTCTTTATTACGTAGGCTCCCTGGAGGTAATAATAGCGTCGATATCGGGTGCTGGAATTGACGCCATCACTGAATTCTGTGTTCAGTATTCTTGGAACCGAAAGTCCCAGGTAAAGGTTATTTCCCATGAAGACAAATCCGGCTCCGAAATTGGGCTTGGTAACACTTTCAGCACCGGGCTGGAAATTGGGATCATCCAGGTTTTTGAGGTTCAACAGGCCAAAATCGTTTTTCTGATTGACAAGGGAGGTCCTAAGACCAAAGGCAAAGATATTGTTGATGGAACGGATGTTATAAGAATAGGTAAGATGGACTTCGGTATTCTCGGTTACGCCCAGTTTATCTCTCATAATAATGGCCCCGGCCCCAACCTTATTTTGGACTAAGGAAGAATGGGCAGTGAGCGTGTAAGTCTCGGGGCTACCTTCCAGGCCAGTCCATTGAAATCGTGTGTTAAGTCCGGCACTGAGCATGGGATGTACTCCGGAATAAGCTGAATTGATCGCCAGGGGGTTATAAATATATTGGGAGTACAAGGGATCCTGTTGGGCCAGGGCTAAACCCAGGCTGAGATGGAGGGCGCTCAAGGTCAAACCGATCTTTTTCATATCATCTGTTAATTACCAGGAACCCGGAATAAGGATCACTCCCGTCGTTTAGATCAATTCGGTAAAAATAGGTGCCTTCTGGAACTTCATCGGAGACTCCGACGTTGGCTGCCCCGGCAAAAATGTTATTCCTGTTATCATAGCCGTCGGTTTCGAAGATCTTGTTTCCCCATCGGTTGAATATGACCACCCGGTTGTCGGGAAAGAACTGAATGTTCTCAATTTCAAAGAAGTCGTGTCTGCCATCTCCGTTAGGAGATACCGCATTGAATGGATTGATAGTTTTGGGTTCGACCAGGATCTCCAGGATAGCGGTAGTACACTCACTGGAAAAGTCACAAATCCTATACTGGAGTTGGTCAATTCCGGTAAAAGAAGTGCCCGAATATTCCACTATCAGGATGCCATCGTTATCGATGAAGGCCAGGGCCCCGCTGATCGGTTGATCCAGGATTTCCAGGGTGGACAGGTCCAGGTTGTTGTTGGGATCGAAAAGAGTAACCAGCAGACCCACTTCCACGTCATCGCCGACGTCGGTGGTAATGTCCGTTGGCGGATCAATCTCCGGTGCTTCATTCTGGATGTTGACCTGGATGGTGTTGTCATCGCAGATATTGCACTGGTTGCAGATCCGGAAATCGATGCTATCGGCTCCAACGGTCCCTTGATTGGGAGTGTACTCGACCGACCCATCGGCCAGCAGGCTGACCATACCTTTGGTGGGTTGACTGAGAAGGGTAGTGGTTAACGTATCACCGGCATTGGTATTTGCGCTCTGCTGTACGTTGATCACCTCGGCCTGATCAATGGATGCGGATACGGCCACTGCAATGGCCTGGATTGGTTGGCTGATTGTAGCCTCGGCCTGATCCGACACTAAACTTCCCGAACAAGGATCATTGCCAGACAAAGTGAAAGTTATATTTCCCAAGGTGATGTCACCCGCTGAGGGAGTGTAAACTGCGATTGGGTTGTTAAGATCATCAAAGGTACCAGTCCCATTGGTACTCCGGGATACTGGCCCGGATGAGGAACCATTCAAGGTAATTGGTTGTCCCAAACAAACCGCCTGGTCTGGGCCGGCATCGACCGTAACCTGAAGGTTAATGGTAATATCGACATCATCTGTGCCTGCAATGCATGAACCCGGGGAGTCATCGGTGGTTAAGGTTAAGGTTACCAAACCGTTGGTCTCATCGTTGGTTCCCGGCATCGGCAATAGGAAGAGCACTTATCGTCAGAAGCATATCGTCCTGGGCAGCGGTGCAGTTTCCAACCGGATCGTCCGTGATTAAGGTAATGGTAACTGTACCGGCAGTTATGTCCGAGGCACTTGGAGTATAAAGCGTATTCAGGTTGGTAAGACTACCAAAGGTCCCTGTCCCGGAGCTGCCCCAGGTACTGGTTGAGGCGGAACCCCCAATGGTGCCGGTGAGGCTGAGGAGATCCCCGGCACACACAGCCTGATCGACCCCGGCACTGGCTACAGGAGATGGATCGATGGTGATTGTGATTGTAGAACCGGCGGCCGTGCAACCTGGCGGAGCATCTGTAGTTATGGTAAGATCTACAGTCCCGTTGGTGATGTCGACAGGACCCGGCGAATAAAGTGGCTCCAGGATAGTACTATCGTTGAACGTTCCATCGCCACTGCTACTCCAGTTATTGGTAGTGGCGCCCCCACTGATTGAGCTACCCACCAGGTCGGCCATGTCGCCGGCGCAAATGGAGGTAGCCGCAGCTAATGCAGTAGCTACCGGAAGCTGGTTTATGGTAATGATTTCCGAATCCACAGCGGCAGGGCAAGCGGTCAGGTCATTAGCCGTTAGCGTAAGGGTAACCGTTCCTGAAGCAATATCCCCTCCACCCGGTGTGTAAATCGGAGTTAATGAGGATGCATTGTCGAAGGTACCATCTCCACTTTTGGTCCACATTAGTGAATTGGCCCCAGTTGTATCGCTAAGTGCCAGGTCAACTGTTCCATTGCCACAGATCATGGTTGCTACGGCAGCTGCATCGGCGAATGGACCTCCGGTTACGGTTATGATAACATTTGATGATGCCGTAACACATCCCGCTGAAGTGGCTGTAAGCGTCAAAGTAACTGGAGAATTGGCAACATCCATTGAGCCCGGGGTATAAGTCGCGGCCAAAAGCGTAGAGTCGTCGAATGTACCGTTGCTTGAGGTGGACCACAATAAACTAAGCCCGGTGGCGGCGCTGGAACTAAGATCGGTAGTTTCGCTGGCACAAATAGTTAAGGGCAATGCCCCGGCAGTGGATGTTGGCTGTGGATTTACCGTAACATTGACCGGGGTACCCAGGGAAGTTGCGTCACAGGAGTTGGCATCGCTAAGGGAGGTCACCGAATAGATACCGGCTGTGGCTCCTGAAACGGTGTAGGTGGCTGACCCGTGACCAAGAATCGTCGTCGGAGTTACGCCATCGGTAAAAGTGAAGTCAAAGGGGGCAACTCCGGTAAAGGTGAAAGTGACGTCTGGCAAGGGATCTATGGAACAGACGGTTCCACCCCCGCTTGTTACAGCTGTTGGTAAGACATTAATGGTGACTGATAAAGTGGAGGGAGCTGCAGCTGTACAGCCGTTAGCATCATTATAGTTGACCGAAACCGTTCCTGTCGGGGCGGTATTTCAGGTGACTGTAACAAAATCGTCCCCTGTTCCACCTCCGGCGGTAATGGATCCCTGGGCTGAAACACTCCACGAGTAGTTAGATTGCCCGCTTTGAGTGGTGTAGGTATTTCCAGTGGAATCCACGCAGACAATGCTTGGACCGCCGGTAAATGTTGGTATTGGCAAGGGGTTTGCAGTAACCACAACATCAAACAACGCCGTGTCGGAGATTCCAGCGGTTATAACCTCCACATTGTAAACCCCGGAAGTTGTTACTGTGTAGGTTTGTCCCGAAGCTCCGCCAACAGGAGCACCACTTTCCAGCCATTGATAAGAATCTCCCACAGTGGATGAAAGAACTACGCTTCCTCCTGCGCAAAAGGTGGTAGGGCCTCCGGCGGTGATATTAGGTTTCGCGGATCCGGCCGCGCGCAGATCCAGGGCCAGGAAGAGCGGATTGGTAACGTGGGTACTCGCGCCAGTTAAGATCGTTGTATCAGAGAAATCAGTAAGATCAAATCGTACGATTAATGAAGCCTCTCCAAATGTGTAATACAAGTGGGCATCAAATGGATCTATTTCCAGGTCTCCGCCCACGCTTGCGCCAAAGAAAGTAACAGCCAGGGATTCTGACCCTGACCCGTCCAGATTGGCTCTCCCGATAAGACTATTACCTACGTCTGCCCAATAGACCTTGGCCGGTTGATTGGTCAGGTCCAAAGCCAGCCCCCGGACCTCAGCAGTCGCATCAAAAGTCTCGACCTCCCCGGCAGGGGCGGACAAAATATCTCTTTTGATCTTGCCATCAACACCGGAGGTCCAGTGGATCATATCATTTATCGGATCCACTTCAACATCCCAGGGCGATATGGTGGGTATGAAACCTGGATTTGGGCTGCTGCCGTCAAGGTTAGCTCTGCCAATTTGGTTGTTGCTGGTATCGGCCCAAAATACGTGACCGTTTATTGGGTCCACCGCCACTGAGTGAATACCTAAACTGCCAGTTGATATGATGTTCTCTAACGTGCCAACCGGGTCTACCAACTGGGCTCGATAGATTTCGCCATCATCCTCAGCCCAATACAGATAGTGGTTGGAAGTGTCAATTGCTAATCCGGTTGCATTAAGATTTGAGGTAATGGCGAACTGCTCGTCATTGGAACCATCCCGGCGGGAACTAGCAATTTCCGACAGGCTGAAATCAGACCAATACAGCCGGGGAGGAATGATAGACAGGGGTACTGACACTGAGAATGCCGAGGTATTTAAAGAGCTGTCCTGTAAGGCCGAGATTTTGGCCATTCCGCCAGGAAATGACGAGGTATCAATCGCAATTGCCCAGTTGCCGGAGGCATCGGCAAAGGTCGAATCAACAAAGTGCTGACCCTGGTCGGCCGAGTCGGTAAAGACCTGGATCATGGCGTTAGGCGAAGAGGTTCCAAATACCGAGTCGGATTGCAATACGGTTATTTTAGGAGACAGCACTCCTTCTTGTGAATTCGTGCCCTGGTTGATTCCACCAGCAGTGTTCCCGTAAATGCTGTTAAAGTGAAACGTGTTCTTTCTGGGGTTGGCGTTGTTTGAGGTTGAGATACCATATCCATTGTTGTTGTTTATCTGATTCTGAAAGATGTAATTCAAAGTGTCAACCGCTGTCCCCTGAATTTCCACCCCATTTCCTCCGTTATAAGCGATAACATTGGTCCTGACCATATCCAGTCCCCGGATATCGATATTTACCCCAGCCAGCCCATTGCCCATTGGGGTGGTCCCGTCAGCTTGTACACCCACATAATTTCCATCCACATTGGTACTGGTGCCCCAGGATTGTATTCCCCGATTAGTGTTCCCCGATACAATATTCCTCCCGCCGGCGGTGCCATCACCGATTTGAGCATCAAGGCCCCCTCCGGCCACGGCAATGCCAATGGTATTTGCAACAGCCATGTCTCCATCCACATTGGTGCCAATATAATTGCCCAGCACCGAAACGCCGGTACTGTTAATGCTGATCCCGGTAGGATTACCAGCTACAATATTTCTTCCACCCACGGTCCCGTCTCCAACCTGGGTGTAATCAGACCCGGTTTCAAGAAAGATCCCAACATTGGTGTTAGGAAACGGGATTTGACCGGTAACATCCAGGCCCACGTAATTCCCAATGATAACATTGCTGTCTGAGGATTGGATCCGAATGCCCCAAGACCATCCGGTAATCAGGTTCCGGCCAGCTGCTGAGCCATCACCAACTTGGTTCTTCACGGAATTCAATAAGATAACCCCGTTAAATCCACCGCCAAGGTTGGTGGTACCGTTTACATCAGTGCCAATGTAATTCCCGATTATCAGGTTTTCCCTGGAGGCGGCATTGGTCACGCGGATGCCGGTGGCACCTCCAACATCACTGGCAATAGTGTTTTTGCCGGCCGGATTTGTGCTGCCTACGGTGTTATAACTACCGCCATTGGCTATTTGCACAGCTTGGTCGTTTCCGGTATTGGTCACCGAGGTTCCGTTAAAGTCGGTTCCAAAATAGTTGCCTAGAACCTGGTTGGAATCGCTCTGAAATGAGGCCCCAAAAGTATTACCTGAGATTATGTTTCTTTCACAGGGTGTCGTTCCCCCGATTACATTGTGCCCACCTAAGGGATTGTAAATCCCATAATAATTCCGCGTTGAAGCGGCGTCAGTCCCGGCAAGGTTGATCCCTATGTAGTTTCCTATAACCAGGTTGCTGTCTCCTGCCAATTGTAACCCGTTGCCCCAAATCACCTGGTCATATTCCACGATATTCAAATATTTAATGGCATTGTGGGAGCTTTGAAATACCAATCCACCACAATTATTGAATCCGGTACAAGGCATGGCTATGTTTGCTCCGGAGATGGTGATATTGGGTAAACAATTTCCGGTTATGTCGCCATCTATAACCGTGAAGTCGTCGGTAAAAAATACCGGCGCATCCAATACGATCGACTGGTCCTGGATCGAAGCATCGAACGTGATGGTATCCGGGCCGGGGTTGCTATTAGCAAAACTGGCCGCATTTCTGATCGATCCAATAACCAGGTCAGGGCTGGTGTTAGTAACTATCAACGGATTGGGAAATACAATCGGAAAAGGCGCCGAGAACTCGGATGTATTACCATCCGAATCATCCTGGATGGCCGTATAATTGACCATATTGGAGGGTACGTCGGCCAAGTTAATAGTTATGGACCAATTAGCGCCCGCAGCCGAAACGGCACCAAGGAAGATTTCCCCTTCGTCGTCGGTGTCGGCAAAGATCTGTACCGGGGCTCCATTATTTGAGGTGCCGGTGATATTGCCCATGGCATCGGCCCCGTTTATAACCGGGGCAGGTGCCTCAAGGTTTCCCCCATTGATCAACTCAATTCCCAAAAGTGTGTTATTATGGATCGAATTGCCGAAAAAGGAATTTTCAATGGCAGCCGGCGGAAAACCAGACACCTCGATGCCATTTTCACCATTGTACGCAATTGTATTGGCGATCAGGGAATCGATTGTTGAGGTAGTGTCAATTCTGATACCATCCCTTCCGTTTCCCCGGGCGCTTACTCCATCGAACTGAGTTCCGATATAATTACCCTCAACTACATTTATCTGGGTCGTGCCTCCGGTGAAGAAAATACCGTGCTGGCCATTCCCTGAAATCACATTAATTCCGGACATGGTGCCATCGCCAATCTGATTATTCTGTGCCCCATTTTCTAATTGAATTCCCTGGCGTGTATTGGGTATGGCGTTGACACCATTGTCATCGAGGCCAATAAAGTTGCCTAAAATAAAATTTGAACCGGAGCTGTTAATAGAGATGCCATCTATTGAATTCCCTGAAATAACGTTTCTGCCTCCGGCCGTGCCATTGCCCACCACATTTCCATTGGACCCACCATCCAACCGGATCCCGCTGAACGAGTTTTTTATGGGGATATTGCCTGCCGCGTTGGTCCCAATGTAGTTTCCGTAGATCCTGTTGTTGCCTCCTCCCGTGATCAAAATCCCTTCCTCGCCATTTCCAGAAATCACATTGCGCTCATTGATGCCATCCCCGATAAGGGTGAGGCTGGTGGCTTGAAGCAGAATGCCGTTTTGGGTGTTGCCTACTGGGGCATCGCCGTCATAGTTCAAACCGATGTAGTTCCCCAAAATTTGGTTGTCATCAGATCCTGGGATGAATATTCCGGTTTCATTTCCGGAAATAATGTTCCGTCCCAGGGCAGTTCCATCACCGATCCGGTTATTCGAGGCCCCGTTAACAATCCCTATCCCAAATTCGTTGGGCTGGACCGCAACGGCGTCTCCATTGAAGTTTGTCCCTATGAAATTTGAAACAACAAGATTTCCAGTCGCTCCCATATCATCAAGGGCAATAGTTCCTCCTCCTGCGTCGAAGCCCAGCATGTTAAATCCCCGGATCGTGTTATCAGCACTCATGACATGGAAACCAACAATCCCTGCGTTGCCGCCGACTATAATGATATCGGGCCTGCCGTCCCCGTCCATATCGGCATCGATAAACGTTGAGTCATCGTTGATCAACAACTCGCTGTCGATATTTATTTGGTCACCCAAGATCAGTCCAAAAAAGTCAATGGTATTCGGGCCTATTAGAGCATTGGACTCTTCAATGGCTGCTCTAAGTGTGCAGACTCCTCCAGCTGTAGCGCACACTCCGTTGCCAGGGATATCATCCCCCGGATCGCCGGTATCGTCAACCGTAAACTGGCCTTTTACCTGGAATGTGTAAACCAGGAAGAACACCAGACCAAAATATTTGAGAAATACCCCGCGCATCGAGAGCTGAAAATTGAACCAAGTTAAGTTAAAGAAAATCTGGACTTTAAACTATAAGCATGCTTGCAATGGACTGGCAGAGTACCAACCCGTGGCAAAGGAGGAGTCGGGACTCCTGCTCGTACTGCAGTGAATCTACTGGTTTGGATACCTTACTGTCAAAGTGGCTACAACAATTGTGAAGGTAAATGTCCAAATGAAGTGATCGGGAAAGTATTTGTCGGCAATAGTTTCTGAAAGAACTACCACATTGGGCCTGTCCAGGATTTCCTCCGTTGTACCACTTACCAGCCGGAAATCAAATATTTGAAAGAAAGAACTCTCAGTAAACCCCAGGGTCCTTTCTTCGCGGAATTTTCATATTCCACTCGATTGTTCGATGGTTGCCAGGACCTCTTCGATTTGCTTGGCGATGACCAAATTTTCCAACTCTGGAAAATCAGTTCTTAAAGCTTTGGCGGTAGCATAATAGGATCCGGGGATCAGTTCGTGTACCGGAAGCCGACGTCTCAACACTTACGACTATTTCATTTCTTACGATCAGGGAATAGTGAAAGGCCAACACTAAGTCCTAAACTATAGGTTTTGTTGCGGTAAAGGATCCTAAAGGTCCTCCGGAAATAACTGTGCTCCATAAGGCTCTTATGGAAGACTCTGGCTTTGTAGTCAAATTAAATGCCAAAGATCTTAACAGGCTGATAATGAACAGCGTAAGTAGATTTTGAAATTGGGACTGGAGGCTTTCCGTCAGGGAATGATACAGTGACGGTTCAATATAGTACACCTTGCCTCGACGGAGAGATAACATGTTAGGATTTCTCTCTGCTTTATTTTGTTATTTTTGTTTCCCCTCATTGAACCGCCTCATTATGCCGCAACCAAATGACTTGCTAAACCTGCTAAACGACCACATCGGGGGTTCCACTTGGTTTGTTTTTCTACTATTGGGCACTGGCGTGTTTTATACGATCTACCTGGGGTTTCCGCAGATTCGTTTTTTCCGCCATGCCGTGCGCTGTGTCCTCGGGCGCTATGATAAAAAGGAGGATGAGGGAGACACTTCTCATTTCCAAGCCCTTAGTACAGCACTTTCCGGGACCGTCGGCACAGGTAACATAGGAGGTGTGGCTTTGGCGGTTCACCTTGGAGGGCCCGCGGCGTTGTTTTGGATGCTGACCACGGCCTTTTTGGGGATGACCACCAAATTTGTGGAGGTCAGCCTTTCGCACAAGTACCGGGAAAAGGCTGAGGACGGCTCGATAGCCGGAGGGCCAATGTACTACATGAAGAATAAGCTAAATCTCAAATGGCTGGCTGCCATCTTCGCCTTCTCTACCGTTCTATCTTCCTTTGGTACAGGCAACATGCCACAGGTGAACAATATAGCCACTTCAATGTTCGCTACTTTCGGGATAAACCCGATGCTCACCGGCGGAGTGCTGGCTGTGATTTTGGGGTTTGTCATCATTGGCGGAATCAAACGAATAGCGCGCATCACTGAAAAGTTAGTCCCGGGAATGGCGATAATATATTTTTTGGGAGCCTTCGCGGTCATTTTTTACAACTACGATACCATAGTACCCTCCTTTATCTCCGTTTTCAGCGATGTGCTAACTGGATCCGCCGCCGGTGGGGGTTTTTTAGGCGCCGGATTCGCCTACGCATTCAATCGAGGAGTGAACCGTGGTTTATTTTCCAATGAGGCTGGTCAAGGATCGGCACCGATAGCTCATGCTGCGGCTCGAGCTCACGAACCTATCTCGGAGGGATTGGTAGCCATTCTAGAGCCGTTCATTGATACGATCGTGATTTGCACCGTGACGGGATTAGTCCTGCTATCTTCCGGAGTATGGAACGAAAAGCTGGAAAATAAATTCCAATATGCGGATCTTCAGATCGTGTCGGACACCTATTCAGAGGACAACAAAGAGCAGGTAGAAAGTCTTTTCCATCATCTCAGCGGTCGGGGGACGGTCCCTACGTTCACCGGGAAACTGCAAGTTATGGATGGCATCATCACCAATCAGGTAACGGTGATTCATGCGAGGTCAATAGCTGAGGACGTCAGGATTTACCGGGATAAACAACCATTCTCAGGATCGATTGATGTTTATAATGGAGCGGTTCAGGATACAGATTACCTCTACATTTGGATGGGAAGTTCGTTGATCCATAGCGCAGCTCTAACCACTGAGGCCTTCAAGCGAGGGCTTTTGGGCGATTTTGGGCAATATATTGTTGCAATCGGACTGCTGTTATTTGCTTTTTCCACTGCAATTTCCTGGTCGTATTATGGGGACCGGGCGGTCACCTACCTATGGGGTATAAAATATGTAAATTATTATCGTGCTGTTTACGTGGTCGGTTTCTTCCTGGCATCATTCACCGATACAACCATCATTTGGACGATTTCAGGAATAACGATAGCGCTGATGACGATTCCAAACCTTGTTGGGATTTTGCTGCTACACCGGGACATGAAGACAACTCTGAAAGACTACTGGGCAGATTTCAAAAAAGAATGGCCGGATGAAGCAACCCCTGAATAAGAAACCAAGTTTAAGATATTGTTTAGAACATTTAACCGATTGATTTCCAAACCTTTTTACTCCAGAATAATACTCAAGATTATGTTGACCAGATCTACGAAACTGCTATTCCTTCTAGTCTTTGTCTTCACTATCCAGGGTCTTATTGGCCAGGAACTTGATTTATCTCAAAAAATACCAGTTGACCCCAAGCTGAAGGTCGGGAAACTGGAAAATGGAATGACCTACTATATCAGGCAAAACGAGAAACCTGAAAACCGGTTGGAACTAAGATTAGCAGTCAACACCGGTTCCGTAATGGAAGACGATGATCAACTGGGGCTGGCCCATTTCACAGAGCACATGGCTTTCAATGGAACCAAAAACTTCAGTAAGAACGAGCTAGTGGATTACCTTCAATCTGTTGGGGTTCGATTTGGTGCCGATCTCAACGCTTATACAAGCTTTGATGAAACCGTTTACATGCTTCACCTTCCTTCTGATTCGACGGAGATTGTGAATCAGGGGTTTCAGATATTAGAGGATTGGGCCCATCAAGTGACTTTCGACGATGAAGAAATAGACAAAGAGCGCGGAGTCGTCGTGGAGGAGTGGAGGTTGGGTCAAGGCGCTGATAGACGCATGTTGGATAAATACCTTCCGGTTATTTTTAAGGATTCCAAGTACGCGGATAGGCTGCCAATCGGTACCAAAGAGATTCTTGAGAATTTTGAATATGAGACGATCAAGAAGTTTTATAGAGACTGGTATCGTCCTGAGCTCATGGCCGTCGTAGCCGTTGGCGATATGGAAATAGAGGTGATGGAACAAAAGATCCTTAGTCATTTTGGCCGGATCAAGGTGTCTGAGGATGCCCGGGAGCGTACCAACTACCCTATTCCGGACCATGATGAGACCCTGGTCTCAATTGTTTCAGACAAAGAAGCGGCTTTTACCAGAATCATTCTTTTCTACAAAACCGATGCCGAGGTCTCAACCGACCTGGCCGATTTCCGGAATTTGCTGAAATACCGCATCTACACAGGGATGATAAATCAGCGACTGGATGAGCTTCGCCAAAAGGCAGATCCTCCTTACCTTTTTGCTTCCACCACATATGGCGGCCTTTGGGCGCGAACTAAGAGCGCCTACCAATCCTATGCAGTGGTAAATGAAACCGGAATTCCCAGGGGTCTGGAGACGATTTTGGAGGAAAATGAAAGAGTCCGTTTGCACGGTTTTACCGCCGGTGAGTTGGAACGCTACAAGAAGGATATGCTAATAGGGTACGAATCGGCATACAAAGAAAGGGACAAAACCGAATCCGAAAATTACGCACGTGAGTATGTAAGTCACTACTTAGAGAAAGAGCCCACCCCGGGAATCGAGTTTGAACTTGATTTTGTTAAGAAAGTTCTACCGGGAATTACCGCCAATGAAATCAACGAACTGACCGACAAACTTATAACTCCCGGTAACCGGGTGGTAGTGATTACCGCCCCTCAAAAGGAGGGTCTTGTGTTGCCGACAGAGGCGGAGATACGACAGGTGTTGAAAGGGGTGGAGGAAAAGGAAATCAGTGCCTATGAGGATGTAGTGGTGGCCTCATCGCTTTTGAGTACGATGCCCAGGAGAGGAAGCGTAACAGCACGCAGGGAATTGGAGGAGATAGGAGTGACGGAATTCACACTTTCCAATGGAATAAAAGTTCAGCTCAAGCCAACTGATTTCAAGAATGACGAGATCTTGTTTGGTGCCTATAGCCCGGGGGGACATTCGCTTTATCCCGATGAAGATTATTATTCAGCCATCAACACCTCGGCGGTTATAAGCCAGAGCGGGGTTGCGGAGTTTTCCGCGATTGACCTGCAAAAATATATGGCAGGAAAAATAGTTGGGGTATCGCCATATGTCGATGATCTCAGCGAAGGCCTTCGAGGAAGTTGCGCGCCCCAGGACCTTGAAACTATGTTCCAATGGATCCATTTACAATTTGTTTCGCCCCGTAAGGATGCAGAAATATTTCAATCCTACATTGCTAAGAACCGGGCACTTTACAAGAATCTGCTCTCCAACCCTCAATATTTCTACCAGGATCAATTGGCCCGGACATTATCTCAAGATCACCTAAGAGGGGGTGGTTTTCCTAAGGATGAAGACTGGGACCTAGTCGATTTTGAAAGGCTTTATGAAATTTACCAGGATCGATTTGCAGACGCCAGCGACTTTGCGTTTTTCTTCGTCGGCAATTTTGAGGTTGATCAAATAAAGCCATTCCTGGAAGTATATCTGGGCAGCTTACCACGTTTAGATAGGGGGGAAAAATGGATGGACCGCGGGGTGCGACCACCAGCGGGGGTCGTTGACAAGAGGGTAGAAAAGGGCAGCGATCCCAAGAGTATGGTCACCCTGATTTGGGCTGACGAAGCGGAATACAGCCGAGAGGAGCTGTATAAGATGCTGGCCTTAACCGAGGTCTTGGACATTAAGCTCATTGAAGTTCTCAGGGAAGATAAGAGTGGGGTGTACGGAGTCGGTGCCAATGGCAATCTAAGCCAATTTCCCTACGAGAATTACAGGATAAGTGTACGATTCCCGTGCGCCCCTGAAAATGTGGAGGATCTAATTGCCGCTGCGTTTGCTGAAATCGAAAAGATCAAAAAAGACGGCCCGACCGATGAGGATTTGAGCAAAGTGAAAGAAACCTTAAAGAGGGAGCGGCAGGAGAACCTTAAGCAGAATAATTATTGGATCGGAGTTTTGAGAACTTATTATGTAAATGGTCAGGACCCCAGGGAAACCCTGATGTATGAGCAAAGAATTGAGGGTATTAACAAGGAAGATATTCAAAAGGCGGCCGTCAAATATGCTAATATGGATAAGTACGCCCGAGTAGTCCTTTTTCCAGAGGCTGAATTATCTGGGGATTAGATTAGACTGGCGATCACCGTTTCAAGCTTGGTGAAAGTCTTTACCTGGATAGTTTGAAACTTTAGGAGTCCCTTGCGACTGTGGGCAGAGATGTACATCTCGCTAAAGCCCAGTTTTTCGGCTTCGCTAATTCGGTCCTGGATTCGATTGACTGCCCTGATTTCACCCCCTAGCCCGATCTCGGCTGCGAAACAGGCTTTGGCCGGCACCGGGATTTCATGATAAGAGGACATCAACGATACGCACAGTGCAAGGTCTATAGCCGGATCCTGAACCCGGATTCCACCGGCGATGTTAACAAAAACATCGTGGGCTCCAAGCCTCAGTCCAGCCCTCTTTTCCAAGACGGCGAGAAGCATATTCAACCGCTTAAGGTCGAAACCCGTAGGGCTGCGTTGCGGCGTTCCATAAGTGGCCGTGCTGACCAGCGACTGCACCTCTATCAGCATCGGCCGATTGCCCTCCAGCGTTGCCCCGATGGTTATTCCACTAAGCTGCTCCTCTCGTTGAGTTATAAGAATTTCCGAGGGGTTTTCAACGGGGATCATCCCATTACTGCGCATTTCATAAATGCCCAATTCCGAGGTAGATCCAAACCGGTTCTTGATGGTTCGCAGTATACGGTACGAAAGATGTCGGTCGCCTTCAAATTGAAGAACAGTGTCAACCATATGTTCCAATACCTTAGGGCCAGCCAGACTGCCTTCCTTAGTGATATGGCCGATCAAAATTACCGGGGTTCCCGATTCTTTGGCATACTTCATTAGCTCACCTGCTGACTCCCTTACCTGGGAGACGCTCCCAGGGGCGGACTCAACCAGGGGAGAGTTCAGGGTTTGAACCGAATCAACTATTATTATCTCAGGTTTCAACTTATCTATGTGCCCAAATAAGGCTGGAGTAGACGTTTCCGATAGGAAGTAGCAATTCTCCGAAGTCAACCCGAGTCTTTGTGCGCGCATCTTAATCTGCTCTTCACTTTCCTCCCCTGAACTATAAAGCACACGCTTCCCGTTAAGTCCTAAGCTGATCTGAAGCATCAAGGTTGACTTTCCGATTCCAGGTTCCCCTCCAACCAACACTAACGATCCGGGTACAATGCCTCCGCCTAAAACCCGATTGAACTCAGGATCGGCTGTTGGTACTCGATCGAAGGAACTTGAGCTGATTTCTCCCAGAGTTACCGGTCTGCTGGCTGATGATCGGACCGAAGCTCTCGTCCATGAGGCCTTTTCTGGTGTTTTGGATAGGACCTCCTCTACAAAAGTGTTCCACTCCCCACAGGATGGACATTTACCAAGCCATTTAGGAGACTCGACCCCGCAATTTTGGCAGAAGAAACTGGTCTTAGTTTTGGACAAGCTTTTAGCGAATCGAGGTTTTCAAATGCACACCGAAACATTAGTTTCAGGATGTACTAAACATGCTGGCGGTGGCCCGGATGTAAGATAACTCAATAGACTCTCAACTTGACCTATGAATGAGAATTCTGAACGAATTTGACTGCCGGGATCGGTCTTGATTATGAGCCAGTCATCAAGTCTTTCGATTTCTCCTGAGATGTTTATGTAAGGCCCGATAAAACTATTAAGCTCATCATGAAGTGGATTACCTTCGGGATCGGTAACCAACATGTACCTCGTTTGTCCCCGGTCATTTTGGTATACCAGCATCGGCGGTATCCCACCTGAGATGCATCTTCTTGCACATGATTGGTGAACCTTCCCAGTTGCGGGCTTCATTACCCCGAGGTAACATTTGGGATCAACTATCTCTCCTGTTAATGTCCCTTTCCCTAGATTTTGATATGGCCGTTGCTTTAGCTCGGGCTGCTTGGTCCATCCCACAACCGACTCCCTACCGTCAGTCATTTCAAGCGCCGTCTTACCGTTGTAATATATTAAGGTGCCTCTGAGTGTGAATTGGAAATCTTCCAGGTCCCCAAGTTCTTTTTGAACGTCTTTGATGATGTCAAGCACTCCTCGTTTACCAAAATTAACCAGAAGTATGCTTTGGGAAAGCTCACCATGGGTAGAACTTACCCGGAGCATTGGATAGGGTCTCGCACTTAACCGACCGTTCAGTTCGCTGTAAGCCCCATACTCAAAAGTACTGGTGGCAAAATCTCTCTGGCTCAAAACCACCAGCAATGCTACTGAGACGAGTCCGGCGAAAGTTGCAAATACGATAGCTCTTAAGAAATTAACCAAAGCCTTAGGGGCCTCACGCAAATAGCCGACATAAAAGTTGTTCCCTTGATTCTCACTCATCGTTAGGGGAATATTTCCAGTGGTATCACGGCAGTTCCCGGAGGATTGGGCTGGGGTTTTATCAGTACATCAGTGCCGGCCAGCTGAAGATCGTAAGTTGACACCCTTTCAACGAATGGCTCCGGAGCGCACCCATTATGGGGATGGTACTGAAACCCATGCCAAGGGCAAGTGATCAGACCATCAATAATCCTGCCTTCCCCCAGTGGCCCATTTTGATGGCAACAAACATTAGACACTGCGGATAGTTTGCCGTCATATTTGAAGATTGCTATCCGTTCTTCCCCGAAATTAACAATCAAGGCCCCCTTTTCGGGGATTTGCCTATGATCTCCGGCTGGAAGATAATCAGAATCCAGAACGTGGTTGTATTTCGGATCGGTTTTGGATTCCTTGAAGGCCGCCATCAAGTGCGTGGCTATCATGATAAAAAGGCCTGCCCCCAAAGACGAGACCAGGATAGGGGACCAATCGCTTTGCACTATTCCCAGCAATACATGAAAGATAATAATCAGATAGGCCACGTACACCATCATGTGAAGAGACTTCCATATTTTGGGGCTCAGGTTATTTAACCAGAAATCATGGCTGGTTGCAGCCATCAGGAACAAGATCAGCAAAGCCATCAGCCCCAAAGTTTGAAACGGGAAATTGGACATAGAACCGTAATCGGTGTTGCTGATGAAGAGTGAAACCAAGGGCACTTGATTACTCAGGGCATGGAATTGGATTATACTGAAGGTACCGTGAACCAGGGCGATCAGAAACATGCTGACCCCCAAGTGTCTTCGATTGTACAGCAACGGCAGGAATTTTGAATTGAGACGGCACAATGGACCAATTAACAGTATGACGTGCAACATTAGAATTGCCAGAGTACCGGTGCCCCGTATCAGCAGCGTCTCTTCGGTGATCTCAGGGCTTAGCAGGGCGTTAGCCCCCAGAAATATCATCAGGTAAGCTAGTATTCCACCCCACAGAATCAGGTCGTAGCGCTTTTTCTGCCGGTTCCATCCTACGGAAACATAAGAGACGCTCATATCTACTTCAAATCAACTTTTAGCAAAATGATCTTTTTGATCTCATCGTAAAAGACTAATTGATGTGGGTGTCCCTCCGTGCGGAAGTAGTAATCCCCTGTCTCCGCAATCCTGCCCAGGGATCCTCCGGAAATATCATCCTGGTAGACCGTCACGAAGGGGGATTTTAACGGTTCGAATACTCCGATCTTAAGCTCTTCACCATTCTCACTTTGTGATCGCCAAACAGAGAGATTCTCAGACTCGTCCAATAGCATCCAGGCATCGGGCTCAGCCTCCAATTGAGGAGCCCCAGATGGTATCCTTGGCCCATTAAGGTTGAGGAGGACCAGGACAAATCCAAATGGCAGTACTACTCCCCAGACAATCCAAATATATCGGTGGCGTTTGCGCAAGGACTGAATCATCGGACTCGGATCCATTTTCGTAGCAGAATCGGCCAAAGGACTATGATGCCGGGAAGGATTATCAACTTGAATCCTACGCTACTATCTTTTGTCGAGGGATCAATCACCTGGATGCCGGCCATCAAAAAGATGGGGGCGAAAAGCACTCCAATTATTATGTAACTTATTAGGGTGACGAATAAGGTTGTAGCCAAAATCAGAACCTTTGAAGACTAAATTACGAAATTGCCTTGGTAAAACACAAGGATCCCGTGCTCCGCAGAGGCTCAGCCGACCCACTACGCATCACCGGGACTTGCTAGTAGGAATTGTTAGCTAAATTTAATTTTGGATGCTAGAGGCTCATTTAAAATCTATTTAGGATGTTACTTATCGACAGGACCCATGGTTGATTCCTATCCATAAATAGCATAACTTGATCGGGGTCAGCGACATTATCCCAAACGTTGTCCAAACCATGTCTTACAACATGAAGGTGCCCAATTGCAACTCCATTGATGGTTTCAATTCTAATGCTGCTCACATTGGCGCGGTGCGGGGGACAAGGAGGACCACAGCAAAAGATGGACAATCCTGAAGCACTGGAAGGCTCCTGGCGTCTAATTAGGACCATCGAACACGGGGTCGACGATACTACCAACCGCCGCGATGGAAGCCAAATAGCTTATCATAAACATATCACATCCTCTCACTTTATGTGGATAGAGTTTGACCTGGACCAGAGTAGATTGCTGGGTGCGGGTGGTGGCACCTATTCATACGACGGTTCAACTTACATCGAGGATATTAGTTTTTTCTATCCTCCCGGATCTAATGAAAGAGGTCAGAAAATAAAATTCAAGGTGGATTTTGGTGACGGCGCGTGGAGACACACCGGATATGTGAAGGTATACGATTTTGACCCGGAGTCCGGTAACAATCTTGTTTCTGATTCCATCATAATCGACGAAATATGGGAACCTATCGACGCAGGCCATGACAATGACCTTAGGCTCAATGGAAGCTAGGAGTTAGTTTCGTATAGGGATGTAGCTGACTCCGTTTATTCAGAATATCCTGCATTCGTGGTTTTCCTTAAACACGTTACGCCCTCCCATTTTGTGTGGATACACTTTAATCGCGACGGAGATGAGGTGCTAGCGGCGGGCGCAGGACCCTACACCCTAACCGGGGAGAATTACATTGAGACTTTACGGATTATTCATCCTATAAGTGCTATTCTTAATGCGGATTTCCAATTTAAGACCACAACCGAGAATGGGATGTGGATACACAAGGGCATGACCTTGATACCAGATATGAATAACCCAGGCGGGTCTGACACTTTGGTTGTGGACGAGATTTGGAGGCGGTATATCAACCAGCCAATGTGAGGCGGCAATTGATGATGATCGGTGTACCTGCGCACTGAACCCCAAACATCACTTAAGTTCGTCATTCACCCCGCCAACAGACATCACAACCTGCTAACGACTAAGGGGAATGGGTATTATAAATACCAGTGGCGGCAACTTTCGATCCGATTCAGGCAGCCCGGCAACATGCAGTATATAGACTTGAGGTGGCAATGACGATTGGTTCAGCGACCGTTGTGAATTTGATGAAGGCGTTCGTTCTTTTTCCCGCCATTTTTCTGTTAACCTGCGAGTCTTCAAAGCAGGGCGGGATCGCGGATTATAAACCTGGACTTGAGGGCAGTTGGACGCTTGTTTCCATGGAAATGGGAGACTCCGTATACCTGCCCCATGATTATCCAAATGCAATCATACAAAAGCACCTAACCGGTACACATTTTGCCTGGTTCTATTATGATCCGAAAAAAGATCGCATGATCGCTATGGGCGGAGGGACTTACACGACCGATGAGACCTATACATTGAGCTAATCAATTACTATTTGCCGCGGGGTTCCAATAAAACGGCTCAGCATCAAATCTACGAATTCAGCCAGGACCAAACCCAATGGCTGTGCACAGGGCTCGAAAAAACCTTCGGCTTTGAGTCCAGTTCAGGAGGGGTAGTGGTTCTGGACTCCATGTCTGTGGAGCAAAAATGGTCCAGGATAATTCCAGATCCTAATAATGTGGCAACACTAGAGGGGACTTGGGAGCTGCAGCAATACTGCTCTGAGCAGGATCCTGACTGGCATGACTATCCTAGTTTTGTCAGATATTTGAAGCTCATAACTCCAAGTCACTTTTTTTGGGTGAAGTATAACCGGCAATTCGATGAGGTAATGGCCAGTGGTGGAGGTCCTTACGTCTATTCAGGCGAAGACAGCTACATCGAAAAAATTGAATCATTTTATCCCAACGGATCAGATCAGGTGGGTACTGAAATATCATTTGAGCTCCAGTTGGAGGATCAGGCCTGGAAGCACCGCGGTTACATCAAGAGAGTTGATCGGAACTCAGTGATAGATTCGGCCTTAGTGGATGAGATATGGGTTCGCTTTGCGCAAACCTATAGGGAAGAATAATCAGGAGAACTAGGTGGGCCTACGCTGAATCCTGACGCTTGTGTTTATCCAACAGCCGACTTTAATAGATTGCCCCTCTTTCATGTCCAATTCAAATATGTCCTGAATCGAGGGGAATTGTTCTCTGGCACTCTGCATCAAACGGCTGTTACCAGCCCGCTCGTACATTTCATACGCGGCCAGGTAAACGGCACGGTCCTGAACTCTGCTGATACCTTGCTTGCAATCGCTGAAGCTGTTGTAATAAAGATCACCGACAAGCTTGTAGGCCATTTTCAGGGACGGGTCAGCCCCGGCTGCTTCGAGGGCGTATTGGCGTGCGGATTGTTTCTTGCCTCGTTTGTACCGACTGGTGGCAAGAGCGTACAAGACTTCGCCCTTTTCGCTGTTATCATCCGCCAAATCAGCAGCTTGCAGGTAATACTTATCTGCTGTTGCATAGTCACCCGAGGCATGACTTTTCAAGGCTATGACTTTAGCAATTCCAAAGGCAGGTTCTTGTTCATGGACTATCATTGAGGCTTCTAAAAATATTGGTTCCTCGGTACACTTGTTGGCGAGCGACAATCCCATAATTTTCTTAGCCAATTTCAAGTTACTCGGGTCGTCCTGTAGTTTTGGGCCTAACCTGTTAGAAATGAAATCACAGTCGACCTGGACCATTGTCGTTAAGAGCTTATCCACGAACTCTTTATTCTTTTTAAGAGAAGCGGTATTCTTGCCACTTTTCAACTTGTAATCAATGACGCCCATGACAACGTCGTAACGCTCAAGAATATCGTCATCAGTAATGGGTCCGCCAGTCAGTTTATAGCGTCGGATTACATCCATATAAGCCACCAGATTGTTGGTGCTAACATCGTTGCCATTTAGCTCAAAAGTTCTTTCGTATAGTCGGAAAAGTTCCTCATACTTTTCCTTGTTGTTCTTATATAACTTATAGGCCGCATAGGCCTTACGATTTAAGACCTTACCCTCGTTCCCAAAGTACTCAATTCGCTTATCGTACAATTCCATACATTTTTCCTGATGGCTCAATTTGGCGGTCGCATCGGATTCGGATTCAGCCAGTTCCTGGTAAATCTTGATTCCGTTTATATAAATGGATTCGTTTAAATTCGGGGCATTATCTAACAACCATTGGAGGTGATCGGCAGCTTCCTTAAACTGCCCGGCTCGCTGCAAGTCTGAATACATCACATTTTCTTCTTCAGCCTTCGCCTTGTCCTCCGGCCAGTTCCAGCCTGGTTGGGCAAAAGTCACAATGGCCGTCAAAAGTAGAATTAACGTAAAGCCAAAAATTCTGGTGTTCATCCTTAGTCCTTTTTTATGATTCCAAGGCCAAATGGTTAGGGTCAAAAGTAATTAATAATCAGTTATTAATCCACGATTTAATCAAATCTATGACCATTCTAGCCCTGCGGCTAAGATAACAGCTGCTCAACTTCCTGTTTTGATATTCCCTTCACAAATTTTTGATCTGGTGTTATAAGCTGCTCCATCAAATGGATCTTACGATTTTGAAGTTGAAGAATTTTTTCCTCCACTGTGTTCTTAGTAATAAATTTGTAGATGAATACCTTATTCTCCTGCCCAATTCGATGAGCGCGATCAACCGCCTGAGATTCTACTGCCGGATTCCACCAGGGATCCGCAATCAAAACGTAATCCGCTTTGGTCAAGTTCAAGCCCAGCCCCCCTGCCTTTAGTGAGATTAGGAAAACTTTCAAATCTTCCTCGGACTGAAATCTTTCCACCTGCTCCTTTCTATTTTGAGTGCTTCCATCTAAATAGGCAAAATCAATCCCACTTGAATTTAGAGTCTCTCGAATCAATCGCAAGTATTTGACAAACTGACTGAACAATAACACCTTATGCCTTTCGCTAACTATGCTTTGCAACATGTGCACCAGATTCGACATCTTTCCGGAAGCTCCAGCATATTCCGGATCAATCAACTGGGGATGATTGGCCAGTTGCCGAAGTTTAGTGAGGCCTTCCAAAATCAGGAATTGGGATTTTTCCATGCCGATGGATTCGATGTTCTCCAGGATTCGATTTCGGTACTGGGACTTGATTCGTTCATAAGTTTCTTCCTGCTCCTTGGTCATGGAGGAATAGTGAATATGCTCTACCTTTGGTGGCAGTTCCTTGGCCACTTGGCCCTTATGACGCCGAAGGATGAATGGCTTGGTCAATTCACTCAATCGCTGAACCTTTTTTTTATCACCATTCTTTTCGATCGGCCTCATGAATTCTCTCATGAAAAAAGCTTGGCTACCCAGCAATCCGGGATTTACAAAGTTCATTTGAGACCATAGATCCAGTGTAGAATTCTCCAGCGGGGTTCCGGTAAGTATCAATTTGCGTCGGGATTGCAATCTCTGCACCGCCTTAGAGATAATTGACGAGGGGTTTTTTATAACCTGCGACTCATCCAGGATTACGTAGTTGAAATCGAAGTTCTCTAAAAGTCCGATATCTATACGGGTAATGCCATACGACGTTAATACCAGATCGTATTTTCGGAATGATTCTATATTCTTCGAGCGGTTTGATCCCGAGTAGTTCAACACTTTGAGTTGTGGGGTAAATTTTGCCGCTTCTTGCTCCCAGTTATACAACAATGAAGTGGGCATTATCAGTAAGGAAACTCCCTTTTCCTCGGTTTGCTTCTGATCCTGTAATAAGGCCAATGTCTGAACCGTTTTACCGAGCCCCATATCATCAGCTAAACAGCCTCCCAGGCCATTCTGATTGAGAAAGATTAGCCAGTTGAAACCTGAATGTTGATAGGGACGAAGAGCGCCCTTGAAGTGAAGTGGTAAAGATCTTTGTTCAATCCCGTCGGCGTTTTCCAGTCTGGACAATCGACGGTCGAAATCCGCCGATTTGAGATTCGGATCCAAATTTCTGGCCAGCGAAAGATGATGCTTACCCAGCTTGATCGAATTATTATTCTGGTTCCATTGAACAAACCCAAACAACTCGGAATATTCTGAAAACCAACTTGCAGGAATTAATCCAATCTCTCCATTGGGAAGGATGAATTCCTCACTCCTGTTCAAAATGTGATCTCTGATCTTTACGAACGGAATGAGATAATCACCAAATCTGATTTGCGCGAATACGTCAAACCAATCGGTGCTTTCCTTGACGTCGAGGGAGATAGTAGATATTCCAAGAAAGTATTTTCTTTGGTCAATGAAAGACTGTCTGATGTTGAAACCCCGGGTGCTAAGCGTATTCTGATGAGTGGTCAGCCAACGCAGAGCCAAGCTCCTGGTCCAGATGGATCGACCTTCGATTGTGGTCAGCCCCATTCTATTTAGAATTTGAAGTTGTTCATGTTCCCAGGTGTGATCTCGAATTACCTTCTGGAAGATAAAGCTGTCCTCGGTCTTTTCCAGAAAGACCTCATTGATGGACTTGGAACTGCCATGAACCGCATATGGACCGTATTCGAAGACAATCCTGAATTGAATCCACGGTGGGCTCGGCGCACCGTCCTGGTTCATTTCTCGCGCTACTTCGTCGGGATTGTAATCTGACACCAGCAAAACCGGCTGGGCAGCATATCGTCGGTTGCGGATTTCAAAACCTCGGACCGAAACATCAAAGGAGCCAATTAAGGGAGCAACAAATTTTTGATAGTAGGTCTCCTCTATTTTGTTCGGGATAAGGATAAATCTCCGATTCAAGAAGGGCTTAAGCTTGTTGCCATCAATGTTTCCTGAGAAACTGTAAAGAGCATTATCAACCAACAGCCAAGCAGGTTTGAGACATACCAGATGGCCTCCTCGATACTGAAACTCTAATTTGGATCCATCATGTTTTATTGTGGGGAAATATCTAGTGTTATCTGAAGTTCGGCGAAAGTGAAACAACACTGTGGCCGGCTTCACTTTAACAAGGATCGGCCTCCATGCCGGTTCACCATCCTGCCCCATTTCAAAGAGCGGCTTACCCCCAATTAGCTCAAGGATCCTTGCACGGCGTAGCTCCAGATATTCGTCTATTTCAAGACGCGCCTCTTTGAACCTATCGTTCCGGTAGTACCGCTGAAAGAATTCTTCGGGTTTGTCTTTCGTTTTGTGGAATTGTTGAATGACCGCCCCCTGATGCATTGAATCCATAAGATCAATGAGATTATAATCGTCGCTATCGAGGCAGGATGAAAATTCCGGTGCGTTTTTGGATGAAATGTTTTGATGGGTGAGGGTCAGTTTTCCCGCCTGATCCAGCTGGACAGCGAATGACTCAAACAGATATCCTAGGTACTCGTGTTGATAAAGTGAGTAGATTATTTTAAAAGCCTTGCTAGTGGAAACTTTCATATTCTGAAAAACCGCAAACTTGAAAATTAACCATTTGAGGCCTAAAATCAATGATTTAGCCCGTTACTTTCCACTATAGAATTGGATCTTAAAGAAGATTTGAGGCGATACCCCGTTTTGTGGCCTGGATGGCGGGATGAAAAGAGGCGGAAATGGTAATTGCGACCAGTGTCACGGCGGTGAGAGCAAAATCAGTCATTTCAATTTTCACTGGGTAGGCCTCCAAAACTGCGGTTTCCATTCCCATCGAAATCAGTTCGAATGTCTGTTGAGTCCAGCAGATCAAAAAGCCCAGCGTTAACCCGCTGGCTGCTCCCATAAATGCTATTATGGAACCTTCAGTTACGAAGATCCGGCGGATGAGCAGATCATTGGCTCCCAATGCATAAAGCACGGCAACGTCATTCCGCTTTTCTATCGTCAACATTGTCAAAGAGAAGAATATGTTGAACGAGGCTATTACGATAATAAACGAGAATATCAAGAACACAAACAGTTTTTCAATTCGAATGATCTTCATTATGTCAGCGTGCTGCTCCTCCCTGGACAGAACCGAATAGTCCTTGCCCAATTGGGCCCGGATCCTTTCCTGTACGTCCTCTACCTTTGACTCCGGGGTAGTCTTGATCTCAATAGATGTTCTTCGATCGCCATAATTGAGAAGATCTTGGGCAAAATCGAGAGGCACGAGAATATAACGTTCATCATATTGCTTTTCCACAGCAAAAACACCTCCCGGAAGTATATTTTTCTGACGGGTAAGGCTCGTCGGCAATGCTGAACCAGGGCGCACTTTCTTTGGATAATGTATCTGTAACGTGTGAAGTTCATCAGAGGGAACGATCTTAAGCGCATATTGAACACCTCTACCGATAAGCGCATACCGAGTTCCGTTTGCCTGCAAGTTCATCTGTCCAAACACTATATGCTCCTCTATCTGTCCCTGCTTTTCGAACTGATCGCCGACTCCTTTCAGAGTTACCACCAACTCCGAATCGCGATATCGAACATACACGTTGTCCTCAATTACTTCAGTCAGATATGCGACTCCCTGGATCGATCTAATGGCTTTTACGAATTCTGGGGTAGTTTCAAAAGACTTGCCGTGAACGATGTTGATCTTGAGTTCGGGATCAAAGGATCCATGCAGCGACCTTAGAAGGTCTTCAAGACCATTAAATACCGATAACGCAATCACCAGCGCGGCAGTACCAAAGCCAACTGCCAGCATTGAAATAATAGAAATAATGTTTATGAAGCTCTTTTTCTTCTTGGAGAAAAAATACCGTTTGGCAATGAAGAGCGGCAGGTTCACAAAAGCGAATTAATCTTCGTTATCGGTTTCCTGCGGGATGTCCAATCCAGAAAGAATCTTATCAATTCGAGAAGCGTAATCTGCACTATCGTCCAGGTAGAAATGGAGCTCAGGGACGACTCTCATTTTCCGTCCGATGCGGGTAGACAGCATTCTTCGGACGTCCTTTTTCCTTGATTCAATCATTTGTAGCCCTTTGCTCGGATCGTCCACCAGCATGAAAGAGAGGTAAACTTTGGCGGTAGCCAGATCTGGGCTAATTCGGACTTGGGTCACTGTTATAAAAGCTTTATGGAAGAGGCTTTTGATATCCTGCTGAAAGATATTTCCCAGCTCTCTTTGCACTAACCTCGAAACCTTAAGTTGCCTGGTGGTCACCTCACAAATATCAGACAAATTTTAATAGTTTACCAAGAATGGCGTAATTTCGATACCCTCACAATAGAACTTACCGTCCATTGATTAGCCTGTTCAGTCTTAACGACCCCTATCGCATGGTCGGTATCCTGGTGCTGCTGATCGCGCTACGCCTCCCATTGATGATTTTAGGTATTCCGCCTACGCTTTCCGAGCTTAATTGGATGCTGGTGGGTGAAAAGCTAAGTTATGGAAGTAATATGTATTCAGGCGTTTGGGATGGTCTGGCTCCGTTGTCGGCTGGAGTTTACTGGATACTGGACTGGCTCTTTGGCCGCTCGCCTTGGGCTCATCAACTTATTGGAATTTTCGTGGTGATCATCCAAAGTTATCTCTTCAATGATCTGTTGCTAAGGAACAAAGCCTATAACCAGGGCACTTACATTCCGGCGTTGATTTACATTATATTGATGAATTGTTTTTTCACGTACACCTTGCTATCGCCGGCGCTGCTTAGCATAACATTCTTGTTACTTTCACTGAATTACATATTCAGAAGAATTGACAAACAGACCAAAGATGAGTTCTTCTTAAATACCGGCATTTACCTGGGAATAGCAACCCTATTCTACCTGCCCAGCGTTTTGTTCGCACCGGCCATGATGCTATCTCTGCTTTTGTTCACAGCCTCCATACTAAGAAGATATTTGCTTTTCCTTTATGGGTTTCTGCTGCCAATTGGAATCATCTGGACATACTACTACTGGATTGGAGCTTCTTTCGAATTCACCAACTTTTTTTTAGGCTCTTTAGGATGGGCCGATTCAAATGGCTATTTGGATGGAAACTCACTGATGATTATTGGATTGGTCCCAGTTCTGTTTACCCTGTTGGCTTGGTGGAAAATTATGCGGGCAAGGTACGTTAATTACCAAGTGCAATTCCAATATGTGATGATGTTTATCGCCCTTTCAGGATTGACGACCCTGGTAATATCGGGCGAGATTACCCCGGTTCAGACTTTAGTACTTGTGCCACCAGTGGCCTTTTTCGTAAGTCACTTTTTTTTGTTGTTCCGACGCGGATTCCTCAGGGAGGTTTTCTTCGGCCTTTTTCTAGGGGGAATAATTGTGGTGGAGTGGGGGTCATTTTTCAGAGCGCCATTCATGGATTCGAGAATTGCGTATGAAAGCCTGCTTGTGGGCCAAACGCAATGGGATGATGTAGTGGAGGGTAAGCCAGTTCTGGTCTTTGGAGATAATCTGAGCATTTATCGCAACGCACATTCTGCAACTCCATTTTTGAACTGGAAACTAAGCTCAAGGCTCCTTGAAAGCCTGAACTATTATGACAACCTGGATTTTATTTTTCGGAGTTTCAAGGACGACCCGCCAAACATTATCATTGATTTGGAGAATCGAGTTCCTGCTCTTTTCGAAAGATTGCCGATCATCGCGCTTCGTTACCGTTCAATGGGAGGCGGGGTTTACCAGTTGAAAGAGCTCAACAACTGATTTTATCTACCCGTTGCTTATGACGACCACCTTCGAATTCCGTATCCAAGAATATCCGGACAATTTCCTCAGCTAGTTCGTAGGATATAAACCTAGCAGGGATGCAGATTATGTTTGCATTATTGTGTTGACGGGCCAGGGTAGCAAGGAGCTCGCTCCAGCAAATAGCGGCTCGAATGCCGCCATGTTTATTAGCTGTCATACCCACCCCATTGCCACTGCCACATACTAGAACACCGAAGTCAAACTGCCCACTTTCCACCCCGAGCGCCACGGGGTGAACGTAATCTGGATAGTCAACTGAATCCGGGGAGTACGATCCGAAATCCTTAAGGTCAAAACCCAATTCGGATAATTTTCCGGCTATTTTTTGCTTGTATTCAAACCCTGCGTGGTCCCCCCCAATTGCGATTTTCATGACTTGACCAGCGATTCCTTTTCTTGCCTAGCGGCAACTACTTTAGATATAAAGATACTGATTTGATAAAGAAGCAGCAAGGGCAGTGCAATCAAAACCTGACTTACCGGATCGGGAGGTGTAAGCAAAGCAGACAAGATCAAAATCACTACAATTGCGTGTCGCCGGAAGGTTATCATCAGGGCTGGAGTGACCAGTCCGGCGGTGGTTAGGAAGTAAACTATGACCGGTAACTGAAACAGAAGGCCGCAAGCCAGAACCAGCATTGTGATCGTGGTTACATAAGAGATTATGTCGAATTCGTTGCTCACGCTGGGGTCTACCTGATAGGTGGCCAGGAAGTTTACCGAAAGCGGTGTTATGACGAAATAGCCAAATAAAATTCCGATCATAAAAAGAAAGCTCACCCAAAACACGGCACCGGTTGAGATCTTTTTCTCTTTCTCATACAGCCCAGGACTGATAAACCGCCAGATTTCCCAAAACGTGTAGGGAAACGCCAGAATCAACCCAATTACTATCGACGAAGTAATATGCATGGTAAATTGCCCGGTCATTTGTCTGCTCTGTAAAATAAATGGAAGCTCGTCAATGCAATACATGCCGGCTTTACACAGCATGCGATAGGTAAAGAAATCGGTCCTGGCGGGGCCAAAGATAACAGTCCCAAAAACGAAATCCTTCATCGCAAAGGCGATAACGGCAAAAGCAACAACGGAGGCCAGAGACCGGATGATATGCCATCGCAGTTCTTCCAGATGTTCCAGGAAGCTCATTTCTTTGTTTTCCGTTTCCACTATTGCTAATATTTAAGGGCGGCGCCCGTTAGGCGTCGGATGGGACAGCAGTCTTGTAAAGAGGAAAGTTGGCCATCCGTTGATTAACCTCTTGTCTGATCTCCACAAGCACCCCAGGTTGATCATGGTTCTGCAATGCTGTATCTATGAGTTCCACGATCCTTTGCATGTCTGATTCTTCAAGACCCCTGGTTGTGACCGCAGCCGTTCCAAGTCTCATTCCCGAGGTAACAAAAGGGCTCTTATCGTCAAAGGGTACCATATTCTTGTTAATGGTGATATCCGCTTTTTGAAGGGCGGCTTCCGCAACTTTCCCAGTAAGATTTTTTGATCGGAGATCAATTAACATCAGGTGATTGTCAGTGCCCCCGGAGATAACCTCATAGCCTCGAGCCATAAAGCCGTCTGACATGACCCGAGCATTACGTTGTACCTGTTTCACGTAATCGCCATAATCATCTGTCAGCGCCTCGCCAAAAGCCACAGCCTTGGATGCAATGACATGCTCCAACGGTCCACCTTGTGTACCGGGGAAAACCGCTGAATCAATCAAAGATGATAGCATTTTGACTTGCCCTTTTGGGGTTTTCAAACCCCAGGGATTCTGAATGTCTTCGCCGATGACAATAATCCCGCCTCGGGGTCCCCGAAGGGTTTTGTGGGTTGTGGAGGTTACCACATGACAATGCCTCAAAGGATCATCCAGTAATCCTTTAGCAATGAGACCGGCAGGATGGGCTATGTCGGCCATCACCAGGGCTCCTATCTCATCTGCAATTTCCCTGAATTGGGCATATTCCCAATCCCGGCTATAAGCGGAGGCACCGACCACAATCAACTTCGGTTTCTCCTGGTACGCCTTTTCCCTGACGAGGCTCATATCCACCAATCCAGAATCCCGATCCACTCCGTAGAATACCGCTCGATATAGTTTTCCTGAGAAATTTACCGGACTGCCATGAGTCAAGTGCCCGCCATGGGAAAGGTCAAAACCCAGGATCGTATCTCCAGTATTCAGAACTGCCAGCATTACCGCCGCATTGGCTTGGGCTCCGGAATGGGGTTGAACATTGGCCCATGAGGCTCCAAAAAGCTGCTTCAATCTATCGATGGCCAATTGCTCGGTTTCATCTACAACCTCGCAGCCTCCGTAATAGCGCTTTGCCGGCAACCCTTCTGCATATTTATTGGTCAATACACTTCCCATCGCCTCCAGAACCTGAGCCGATACGAAGTTCTCCGAAGCGATAAGCTCGAGTCCAGCTTCTTGCCTTTGTTTTTCCTGATTAATAAGGTCGAAGACCAGTTGATCTCTTTTCATCTTGTTTTGAGAAAGCCTCAAAATTAACCCAAGACTAAGAGTTTTACAATCAATTTGGTTGATTCAATGGGTATTGAAAATGATGGAATTGGTATTGTGATAGAGCCAGAGGCATTATCAGAACGTACTATATTTGGATAGCGTTCAGAACCTCAATTCTAAAGTTGTTCAAGAATGTTAACAGCCTTGCTGCGGTAGGACTTGCCATTCTGGCTCAATTCCACCAGGATCTCTTTAGCCTGATCCAGCTCCCCGTTCCTAAGGTAGCACAGGCTTAAATACCACTTGGCCTGAATTATTAGACCTGCTTCATTCTCCAAAAGCATGTTGAACTGCTCCTTAGCCAGTTCGATTTTTCCCAACGCCAGAAGAGCATTACCCAGGTAGAGACGCATGGCCGCATCATCATTTTCGGCCAGCAGCGTCTCAAATTGGGGCGCTGCTTGGACAAAATTATCTGAATCGTAGGCGGCGTAGGCCAGTTGCTCAGGACTTCGCGCTTCGCTATGGCCTCGCAAGGAACCATTCCCTGTATTAAGGTATGGCTCAAAATTGACCGCAAATATCTCCTCATGGTCAGGTTTGAGAGATAAATCCCTGAAAAGCCAAACGCTCACCAGGATTAAGGTAAACGAAGCGGCATATTTGAAAAATGGCGCTCTGGCAATTTGGAACCGATTATGGGGCGTGATTTCGATATCGGGCAAGCTAGCCTCAAGATGCTCAATTTTCGACCGTATGGATGATTTTGCTCCGGAATAGCGAATCCCCTCAATCAACAGCTTAAACTTCTCGAAGTCTTCCCGAAAGCTTTTTTCAGCTTGAAGTTTAGATTCAAATTCGGATTGTTCTTCTTTGCTGAGCTCCTGGTCCAGGTACTTTTCAATTAACTCAATATCTATTTTCCCCTTATTCATAACCTTGACTTTTTGCATTTTCCTCCTCAAACAACCTCTTCAATCGATTCATGCATTTATATTTTAGATTCTTGGCCGTGTTGGCGTTTTTGTAATTCAAGGTGGTAGTGATTTCTTCCATGGACATTTTGTTGTGGTAGTATAATTCTAACATGCTTCTGCATGGATCTCCCAGCTTTTCCAGGCATTTCTCTACCAATTTCAGGTGCCTTTCTTTCTCCACAACCTCCTCACTAGCTTCCTCCATCACAAGGTCCACCTCATCATAATCTCGGTCGTACCTACTATCGGTCTTCTTTTTCTCCAGTATCTTGTTTTTCCCTATAGCGAACAGGTAAGTCTTGATACTACTTCTCAAATGGACCAGCTTGTTGTTAGCAACGTTCTCGTAAAAAGCAAGAATTGAAAATTGGTACGCATCCTTTGCCTCTTCCAAATTGCAACGATAGTTTTTGGTCACCCAAAACAAGAATTCCGATCGATGCTCCTTATAAATAGAGGCAAGTTCATTTTCATCTCCCGATTTTATTTTATCAATCACCACCTGGTCATCGTACGGTTGCTTTTTTAATGGAACATTAAGGATTAGGTAACCCATACTTAGCTGGTAAATCCCGCGATGAACCGGAATGTCTATAAATATAGCTAAAAGTAGCGTCTGACTGCCAAATTTGTCCATTACACGGCTGGCTATTAGGAATGGCGTACGTCAAAACGCTCGTTGTAAAATCCATATATGATTTTTGTTTGGGTGACCAACTGCCCTATCTGCTATTAAGAGGAAAAAGTATGAGCCATGATAAAGTTTGACAATCCGGAATCGTTGCGCATCTACCTGGAGAGCAACGACCACTCCAATATCAAGTTCCGAAAGATTAGGATCCGGAAGGACTCCGGATTTCTTTCGATAAGTACCGATTCCGAGGAACTCTGCATTTCCTTTGAGATGAATTCGAATCGCAACCCCCTATTTTCAGCCCAGGACATAGTCGACCTGATAACGTCGCTGGATCGCCCGCAGCTTTCTACTTCCTGCTGAACATGGTAGTCATTGCCCTGGCGTTGCTCTGGTAAATCATGAATGAACGTAAACCCAGGCTTAGGATAATGGGTAAAGAGGCCCAAGGCAGTTCCTGGGGTAGCCAGAGCCAAGTTAGGAGTAACCCGGTCATCAGGATGCTGATGATCAGGAAATAAAGGGATAGAAACCGAGGCTTATTAGTTGTCAACAGGAACATGGCAGCCGGAAAATGAAAGGGATTCATCCATATTAAATTGTAATTGTCTGAGGCCAATTCGTGATCGGTCGCGAACCAGATCAAAGCCGCCCCTAGTCCTACTAGCCCGACCACGGAAAAGAGACTGACATCCAGCAGGGTCGTTAGCTTGCGGCCTGCGTAAAAGGTCCAGGCAAGAGTAAATGCAAATAAAACCCAAAACACCAGGGATGGTGTTAAGAAAGTCCGGCTCTCTTTCGTCGCTTTTGGAGTGGACAGAGCCCTCGTTTCTTTGACCAGGGGTCTAACGCTATCCTCAGAAAAAATGTGAGCGTGGGCAAAAGCGTCGCGTATATAGTAGGGCAGAAACATATGTTCATATGGGGTAGCGATTCGATCTATTTTCGAACCCAGCCCCAAGTCAATTCCGAAATCTCCCCATGGCTGGTATTCTGTACATTCGTCGATCAGCTGCCTAAATGAGGATTTCTTGGTTAAGTAGGTTCCATCAAACTGCACTCGCTCACCCAATATCTCAACTACTACATCCCTAATTTTGGTCGCGCAGTTGTCAAACAGGTAATTATAGAAGTAATACTGGTTTTCGGGTAGGTTGTTGCGCTCCAGGAATTCGAACATCAGCTGCTTCTGTTCTCTGGTCATGTTCAAAACCTGCTCTTCTACGGAACGGTTGTTATGGACGTAGTATGAATAATACTGGTCAAAAGGGGCAGCTCCCAGCCTATAGAGCAGGTGCCCCTTGGCGAAATCTGTATAGAAGTTTGGATTGTCAAAGTCGAAGATCCCGTAATTATAGAATCGATCCAGATCGTTTTGAGAATCACGCACTCTGATGCCGCTGTGCCAAAAGGCAGAATACACCTCGGCTTGGTCCGGGCCCAGAGTTAGAATGCTGATCTCGCTTAATGAGGAAAGACGAGGCTGTCCCGACATGGATAAGGGCAGCAATAATAAAATAAGCAGCGGCCGTAGGTGGGGGATCACGAAGGGTTCGGGGCAAATTACGAGCCAAAGTTAAAAAATTCCGGCTGCTAGTTAGCCCCCTGGCTTGTCCCCGACGATATAAGATTTCAAAGGAAAATCGGATTATTTCAATACCAAATGTATCGGAATTGTCATACGGACTTTTACCGCTCTTCCTCTTTGACGGCCCGGCTCCCATTTGGGGGCCCTGTTTTTACCCGGACGGCTTCTACATCGCATCCGGCGCCAATTCCTTTAGGGTGGTGGCGTTGGTAATATTTCCGTGCTTATCGATGATGAACTGGATGAAAACCTTCCCATCCACACGCATTCTTACGGCCTGGTCAGGATATTTAAGCTCAGAACTAACGAATTTGTAGAAAGCTGCCATTCCACCTTTGGGGCGTGGTTGCTGTTCAACAATCGTGAATATTTCTTCAGCTTCCTCTTAATCCAGGTCATCCAGATCCATTTCATAAACAACGTCGGCTACAATGGTTTCCTCCGAAACCTCAATGTCGAAATCCACTTCGATTTCTCCATTATTTCTTCGTCATCCACCTCCATAATGTTTGCAACTCTTTGAGTTGGGGGGTACTGGTGGAAGTTGTTCTGTCAGGGGAACGTCCATAATGTCTTCGAAATTGTCGGTTTTGAGAGCTCCTAAATCGAACATACTCTGACGGTCGTAGAATTTCCACTGGAAAGCCATAATTACCGTCGCGAGGCCTTAGTACCAATCCGATGCTCCGGGAACATTTGAATTTCGCTTTTTTCTCTGCTAGTGTGTTCGCGTTTTGCATTAAGAAGGGAACTGTAGGCCTTAAGATTGGTTTTGTATTTGAGCGAAAGAGGGTTCTTTATGGATTAGCCCCGATTCCCATTAGTAAAGAAGCTCGTCATGGCTTTTGTTTTGGTTCCTAAAGTGGTCAAGTAATGAAGATTTTTCCTAGATTACCATGATCAAGATTACAAGGGACTCCTGATTTTTGTCAGGTAATCACAAGACCTCTAACCCACTGAATCCTTGACTGAAGCTTTAGCCATAATCTCCAAATTAACGCGTACCAGAGCTGCCAATATTCTTTTGGTCCTGGCCAGCTACTACATTTCCCGGCTGCGAGGAAATCCGGTGCATTGGGGCAAACCCTTCAGTATGTCGTTCGAACCCACCACTTCATGCAACCTGCGTTGTCCTGAATGTCCGAGTGGATTGAGGTCTTTTACCAGACCTACCGGCAGTTTAGGACCTGATCTCTTCCATAAGACAATCGACGAAATTAAGGAGCATCTTCTGTACTTGACTTTTTATTTTCAGGGGGAACCTTATTTGAATCCGGACTTTTTGTCTATGGTGAAGTATGCATCGGAACGCAAGATCTTTACCTCGACCTCAACTAACGGACACTACCTGGACGATGATAGTTCCCGAAGAACGGTGGAATCAGGGCTGAACCGGGTCATTATTTCGATCGACGGCGCTGATCAGGAAGCATACTCCAAGTACCGGGTTGGGGGAAGCCTGTCCAGCGTACTTAAGGGAACTGGCACGCTGGTAAAATGGAAAAGGAGATTGCGAAAAAGAAATCCTGTGATTCTACTTCAGTTCCTGGTTATGCGACACAACCAGCATCAGATTGAGAGGATGAAGATATTGGGAAAGGAATTGGGTGTTGACCGGGTAGTATTCAAGACCACCCAAATCTATAATCATCAAAGTGGTTCCAGTTTGATCCCCAGCATTGGTCGTTATTCCAGATATCGACAGAACGGAACAGGGCAATACCAAATCAAGAACAAACTCAGAAACCAATGTTGGAAGATGTGGCATTCTAATGTCGTCACCTGGGACGGCAAAGTGGTTCCTTGTTGCTTCGACAAGGACGCACAACACTTGCTAGGGGATCTAAAAAAGGAGTCTCTTGCTGAGATTTGGAACGGCGATGATTACGGCCAGTTTCGGCATAGAGTATTCAAGTCGCGCAGGCAAATTGATATTTGTAGTAACTGCTCTGAAGGCACCACGGTTTGGCTCTAGTTCTTAAAGTATTGATTTATCAAATTGATCATTTCGCCATGGACTTGATTTGCAGCCAGGATTTGCCGGCCAAAGACATAATCGTTGCTACCACCAAAATCCGTTACAATTCCTCCCGCTCTTTCAACGATCAAGGCACCTGCGGCTACGTCCCACGGATTTAGATTGTATTCAAAGAATCCATCGAATTTTCCGCTGGCGACGTAGGCAAGATCAATAGCAGCGCTGCCCATTCTACGAACACCGTGGGTCTTGGAAATGAACTCTTGCAGCAACGGCAGATAATTACTTAGCTGGTCGAAATTGGTGAATGGGAACCCGGTAGCTACCAGACTTTGAGCCAGGGAGGAGTTGGTCGACACAGCTATTTCCCGGGAATTGCAAAGGGCTGGACCTGAGCTGGTGGCATGAAAGCATTCATTGCGGCTGGGGTCGAAAATGACACCAAGGACTATTCTGCGACCATGGTCATCATTGCGGGTTTCCATCAAACCGACGCTCACTGAAAATACCGGCAGGCCATGGACAAAGTTGGTGGTTCCGTCCAATGGATCAATTACCCAGGTATACTGGTTATTACTTGGCGTTCCCGTACCCTCTTCGGTAATGAATCCGGCTCCTGGCAGAACGTTTTTGAGTCCATCAACCAATCTTTGCTCCGATTCTTTATCCACGTATGAGACCAGATCGTTAAATCCCTTGTATTCAACTTTGGACCGGTCAAACGAATTAAACTCAGAAAGCGCGAAGTGGCCTACTGCCTTGCTTATCTCAATAACCCCGGCAATGATGTCCTCTGGTACCATATTAATTTCTTCCTTTAATAATTATCACATACTCGCCTTTTGGAGATTTGGCTTTTGTCTGACGCAATAGTTCATTTAGATCCCCTCTGATTGTCTCCTCATGCATTTTGGTTAATTCCCTGGAGATCGATGCCGCTCGATCGCCTCCGAGATGATCGCACAGGTCCTTAATAGTTCGAGCCAGCCGGTAGGGCGACTCATAAAGAACCAGGGTCCTTTCTTCATTAACCAATTCCTTTAGGCGGGTCAACCGCCCTTTTTTTGAAGGAAGAAATCCTTCAAAGCAGAATCTGTCGCATGGCAATCCTGAAGAAATAAGGGCCGGGACCAGGGCTGTGGCGCCTGGAATAGATTGTACTTCCAAACCTCGCTTAAGGCAATGTCTGATCAACAGAAACCCCGGATCTGAAATCCCGGGAGTACCTGCGTCAGAGATCAGAGCCATATCCATGCCGGCGATAAGTTTTTGAGTTATAGTAGTTAACGTCTTATGTTCGTTGAATGAATGAAAGCTTCGCATGGGTGTAGGGATCTGATACTTCTTTAAAAGGATCGAAGAAGTCCGAGTGTCCTCAGCTAATATCAAATCGACCTTCTTTAGTACGTCTATAGCCCTATGGGTAATGTCTCCCAGGTTTCCTATCGGAGTAGAGACTATAAATAGCAAACTTCAGAGTTATTAGAGCAATTGATCTATGGCACGGGCTAAGGCCCGGTCATTTTCAGTGACCGTATTGCCTGCTGAATGCGTGGTTAGCTCAATTATCACTGAATTATATACGTTGCTCCAATTGGGATGATGATCCATTTTTTCGGCAATAATCGCCACCTTTGACATAAAACCAAAGGCTTCAACAAAATTTGAGAATTGAAATGTCCGGGTAAGTTTGTTGTTTTCTTCTTGCCACATAGATTTCGAACTTAGGTTTTAGTGAAGGTACTAACTACTAGAACATTTTGAAACCGAAGATGCGCTCTACAAAGAAATAATGCCCTTGATTATGTAGGCGTCTTTGTATATTTTGACAATCTCCTCGCTTGAGTTGATCAATAGTTTGGAAGTGACACTAATGTAATTCTTATTCCGGGAATACTTGGTGGCAACGGGAAATCCTTCGAAAATCTTGAGGAGCTCTGATTCCTGTTCCACCGGGACAATAAACTTGAACAAATAATCAGCTGGCCAAGTATATTCCTGATCCAGTTGCTTCCGGAATGAATCCGACAGGTCGTGTTTTTGGGACATGAGGATCTCCCCCGAGAGAATGTAATTAGTAGAACTTATAGCGATAATCTTGAATATCTGCTATTTCCCTAACAAACTGATCAAGATTATAAGAGGTTCTGCCGGTCCTTCTCTGATCTATCTGGTTGCTGTACATTGCGAAGTCAGCTATCTCGGGAACTTCCGGTAATTCATTTAGTTCCACGATGATTACGCCATTCTCCTCTTTGATAGGCTCTGACCGCGCTCCAGGAGTTAATGAGAATACTCTGCCTATTGCCTCAGGCGCAATCCCAACATTGGGCAGGTTGTTGGACCCAAGTTTTAGATCAGCACTATTGAGTAACCGAGCATCTCCGCCGTAACCATCCGCAATGTCCTCCATGGTTCCGGTTAAAGAACTTAGCTTCTCAAATAACAAGTTCCCTTTCTTTTCGTTTCTAACTTTGGTAGTAATCTCAAATCTAACGTCACTCAGGTCAGCCAGTCCTTCCTCTGTTTCCCCTGTCATAGCCGCCACAACATACTGATCATTCAGTTCGAACACTGTGGAAACGGTACTCACCGAGGCATCATTGAACAACCATCTTACGATCCCTCGTGCCTCTGACAAATTGTTTATCCGTCTATCGTTCTTTTGAATTTTGTCGGCGGATAGGATGGCAAGGGAGTCCCTGGCGGCGTTTGCTCGAAAGGTTACCAGCTCGATGCTGGTTCCCGCGAAGTAGTCGGCGCCGCGGTAAGCGGCATCCCGGGTTTCATCGCTAGGAGTTATTTCCCGGGTTACCTTGGCTATCTTGTAGAGTTGATTGGTTTTCAACTCAGTTACCTCCACTACGTGATATCCGAAATCAGTCTCAACCACGTCCTCAATCAAGCCGGTTCGGGTCGCATTGAAGACGGCCGCTTCAAACGGTGGTACCATTCTTCCCTCTTCAAACCAGCCCAGATCGCCTCCCTGGGAAGCCGTGCCGTCACTGCCGTGAGCGAGAGCCATTTCTGAAAAGTCAGCACCGTTTTTGATCTCCCTCAATATACGGCGAGCTTCAGACTCGGCTTGTTCCTTAGTTTGATTGGGATCGGAATCGGGATTGATCAAAATATGCTTAGCCCTGGCCGCATAGGCGGTATCTTCCCCTAGGGCCGAGAATTTATAAACTTCGTATATATTGTTCTCCAAAAGGGGGCCGATCACATCCCCAATTTGGAGTGTGTCTAATTTGGTGGATATTATCTCGGGAAGATTACCGGGCCTATAGGAGACAAAGAAGTCTTGGCCATCGGTATTTACTCTGGCAAATACGGAGTCCTCGCTTATCTCCTCCAGCTCGGACTTCAATTGCGCGATTTCGGTTTGAGAATATGCAGAATCTTCACTCGAGGGTATTATCGGAAAACTGACATAGCTCAAAGACCTGCTGTTTTCAACCTGGTATCTTTCTGAATTATTCTCCAAATAAGTCGATAGGTCGTCATCGCTAACTTCAACCAAAGAATCCGCTATCGACAAATAAGGAATGTATATATATTTAACGTCGGCCGATCTGTTCTGAAAATCATATTCGTTGCGAGCCTCTTCGGTCGTCGTAAAGACCGATTTTACGAGGATGTTGTCATACTTGATTCTTAAACGTCCGGGGCCAAGACTATTTTCAAAGGAGTACCACAGACGTTGCTGCTGAGCCGGAAGCTGGGAAAGGTTTTTCAAATAGTTTATAACCACCTGCCGATCAAATTCACCGGTTTGAGGATTGGAAAAAGCTCTCTGGATGTCGAAGGATATGTTCTTACCCTGAACCATATCGACGACCTCGTCCTGCGTAACCTGGAGGCCAAGCTGGCGAAACTGCTCACCGAAGGCAGTTTCCACTATGACCAAATCCCAAGCCTGTTGGCGCAAGGTGTTTGACTCATTCGCCGATGGATTTCTACCTTGGTTAAGAGTGAAATTATAGGACAACTCATCGATTTTCCTCTGATAAACCTCCAAAGGGACTTCCTGACCTGAGATTTCAGCCACCGTCAAATCCCTTCCACCCAGTAGCACTGAATTTGGACCGGTAAGATCAGCCAGGACAAATGACAAAATGGCCAAGCCTACGGCCCCCACAATCACTTTGCCTAATTTTTCCCTCAGTTTGGTAATCAACGCCATTTTTTCAGTTTTGGCAAGGCCGCAAAATTAATTTATTCTTGACTAAAACCAAAATACAAATCTTACTCAGCATCGACCTTCCAAGCAGCATCAGTGAAATCCTAATTACTTATAAATGAGAAAATTGCACTTGCGGTTCTTGTGTAGAATTGTAGAAGTCACCCACTTGGTGGACTATGATCCGGTCGTGGCCCAGGACGCTGCTCAAATCAGCCCCCGCAGGAACTACTTCTCAACATTAGAATTAAGGATCAGCCTTATTTTGTCAATACGGGCATCCTGCATCGTAATAATGGTTATTCTGAATGGCGCGATGTCGATGGTGTCATTGACCTTTGGAATGTTTTCGGTCTCCGAAAGGATATAACCTCCTAAAGTTTCATAATCGCCCTCAGGAATTTTCCAGCCATACTTATCGTTCAAGTAGTCAATTTCTAGCCTTGCGCTCAATACAAATGTTGAGCCGTCTATCTGTTGCTCAACAAGATCCTCAGTGTCGTGTTCATCTTGGATTTCACCAAATATCTCTTCTATTATGTCCTCCATGGTAACTATGCCTGACGTTCCGCCAAACTCATCTACAACCAGCGCCAGGTTCTTGTGTTCGTTGATGAATTGAATCATTAATTCGTTAGCTGGCATCGTCTCGGGAACGATGATTATATGGGTTAGAATGTCTTCTATCCTTTTTGGCTTCCTGAATAACTCCAGGGAATTACAATACCCGATCACCTCATCGATGTTCCCTTTAAAAACCAGAATTTTGGAGTGGCCACTTTGACTGAAAGCTTTCTGTAAAGTGGAGATCTCGTCCTCGATATCCACAGCAATCATTTCAGTTCTGGGAATCATGCATTCCCGAATTCTTACTGTCTTAAATTCCAAGGCGTTAGTCAATATCTTGGTGTTGACCTCAGCCTCAACGTCGGACTCGTGCTCACCCTCCAGGAAGTTGGTTAGATAATGGTTTAGGTCAGTTAATCCAAAAACGGGCTTATTCTCCGAATATTCAAGTCTGAAGATATAAATAATGGTGAACTTGGATAGGGTAACTATTACATAAACCAGAGGGTAAAGCAGGTAGTAAAAGAGCAACATGGGCAACGCAAAAATCGATATGAGTCGGTCGGGGTTCAAGAGGAAGAAGCTTTTCGGAGTGAATTCGGCAGTGACCAGAATAATAATCGTTGCAATCAGAGTTTGCAGGACGAAAATCACCGGTTGACTATTGATCAAACCAGGCAAGTTCTGTGTCAAGATCGGTTCAAACAGATTAGCCATGAAGATCCCGTAGACAACCAGAGCTAGATTATTTCCAACGAGAGTAGTTCCTATGAATCGGGCCGGACTCTTCATGAATTTTGAAAGGATACGTCCGGAAAGGGTTCCTTGTTTGCTCTGCAACTGCATGTGCAGCTTATTGGCCGATATGAAGGCAATTTCAATTCCAGAAAATAGGGCTGAAAGAACCAGCGAAATTACCAGGATTGCGACCTGATTCTCGATCATCTGTGCTTGGATTTACCGGATCCGGAGTCTGGGTCTTCCGACTCCTGATCCCTATTCGAGCTCTTGCGCATCTTATATAAAAGTAGTATAGATAATGAAAACATGAAAACCCAATAAGATTCACCGATGCCGTAAAGGAGACTTTGGTGCACTCCGACGATGAACAAAAGAACTGAAAAAGACAGCAGAATGTAATCCAGCAGTTTCAATTGTCCTCAATGCTAATGGACCCCTTTGGGTTGAGGATACGGTATGAGGAGAAGTCCTGATTCGCAACCAGCCCTTCTCCCTGAATGATTTCCTCATCGGTCACGATCGTAACAAACCGATCGGTGTGAACAGTTTTGTCATTGGGAGTCCAAATCAATTCCTCACTGTTCATTTTTTGATTTCGTTGAGTGTTTTCAAGACGAACGTTGCCCTCCACCCGGTACAGGTTACCTTTTTTTATGTAGTACCCCCGGTCCGCTAATATGGTGGTTTGATCACCCGCCCGGTTGTATATAATAATATCAACGCCCTCTGGATATTCGTGGTCCAGAGATTGATGTATAATCTGCCTCGGAGCCTTGAGGCGAAGTGCTATTTTGGCCGAATCGCTGTGAATGATTTCAATATTTTGACTTTGTTGAATGGGTCCGCCGTATTCTTCAAGATCCTTTATCTCCTGATCTGTGTTCGAACAGGCTGCCATAACCAGAATCACCCACATAAAAAAAACAGCTAGCAGTGGATAAGAGCTAACTGCTTTTTGAGCGCCAGCGGATTTAGCTGGGTCTCCTTTGAATCGTAACCTTTTCATCAATCCAACAACCTACTGTAAATGAGTCCCCCTCCTCAAGATTCAACTCAAAGATCTCTTCAATGCTAGGGAATTGCTGCCTGGAGTTTCTCATGCCTTCTGCATTTCCTGCCTTTTGGAACATCTTGTAAGCAGCCAGATAGCATCCTCGGTCTTCTACTCTATTGACACCCTGCCGGCAATCGTCATAACTCTGCATGTACAAAATGCCTACCAGGGAATAGGCCCCCTTTAATGACGCATCCTGCTCGGTAGCCTTAAAGGCATATTTTCTCGCAGTAACCCTATTTTTTTTGGCCGCATGGCTGGTTGCCAGGTCCATGTAAATCTCACCCTTCTTGGCATTATCGTCAGTGAGTTCCAGGGCCTGCAGGTAGTAATTCTCGGCTACCTTGAAATTGCCAGCCGCCATTTCCTTCTTGGCTATGACAACGCCTAACCCATAAGTGGGCTCATGCTCGTGAACCATTTTCCCTGATTTAAGAAAAAACGGACTATCCGTGCATTTGCCGGTCAATAGGAGCTGGAACACCTTCTTTGCTAATTTCACATTTTCCGGTTCATCAGCCATCTTGGGGGCCAGAGTTTGCTCTACAAAATTGCAATCCACCGTTATCGTGGAAGTCAGCAGCTTATCCAGGTTATCCTGAAGGGTTTTCAATCGCTCAATATTATCGGCCTCCTTCATCTTAAATTCAATTACCTCACTGATTTCGCTATATATATCGATAACCTGCTCGTCGGTTAGTGCTCCACCGGACATTTTATATCGACGAGTGATGTCCATATAGGCTACCAGATTGTTATCCAGGACTTGGTTGCCATTCAACTCAAAAGTTCGCTTAAAAAGCGAGTACAACTCTTCGTACTTCTCCTTTCGATCCCTATAGTATCGATAGGCTTTATACGCTTTTCGGTTAAGAACACTCGCCTCCTTGTCGAAATACTTGATTCGAAGGTCGTACATCAGAAGGGCCGAATCCTGGTAAATCAATTTTAGTCCAGGGTCAGATTCGTTGGCAGCCAATGTTTCGTAGATCTTAGCGCCATTAATATAGATTGATGGGTTTAAATCAGGAGCATTGATCAATAACCAAGACAGTTTATCAGCCGCTAGACGATATAGCCCATTATTGAGATTGTCAGTATAATAAGCGTTTTTTCCCTCTGCTTTGACCCGGTCTTCTGGCCAATTCCATTGCGCCCTGACGCTGCCGCACAAATTAGTTGCCAGCAAAAGCGTTATATAAATCCGCACCTTCATATTTTCTGACTTAATCATAAATCGGCCGCTTTTGCCACGGCCGATCGTTAAAGGATACCCCGAAATATATCCGGGTATAGCGTTCTTCAATTTGGCCTTGGCTTAAGTCGCCTCTTCGCCCAAATTCAGCTCCCAGGTTTAGGTTGGAATAGCCCCGCAAAGGAAGCGAAAATCCCAAACTAACACCAACTTCATTGACGTTTTGGTCTTGCCACAGGAATGGAGTTTGCTTAAAGTTGAATCCCATGCGGTAGGTCATTCTTTTCAAGTAGCTGTTCACTGAGGCAGCATCCGGGACAAACTGTCCACCCACAGCTATCTTGTAGCTATTTGCCATCACTTCCTGGTTTCCCTCAAAAGTTCGATACTCGGACCAATTCTGGACTGCAAATTCAATGCCAGCCAACCAGCGGTTAGTCTTTTCTAAGGAAAGCCCTACGCCATATTTTGCCGGTAATCCAACATTACCCTGGTTCTTGTAAAGGATGGTGTCGGTGTAAACCGCGACATCATTTGCTATTCGGGTCTCCTTAAATTGGGAACGTTTTGCCCGTAAGTCTATACCCATATCGTAAATAGCACCCAGGTTCAGGAGAATGTCGTTCTTTAGTTCCTGAATAAAAACAGCACCTAAACCGAGTTGAACATCCGAGAATGTTACCCTGTCCACGAAGGCCGTATGGGTATTATCCCCCTCAATCCTAATGATTCGCTCGTTCTCCACTGGACCGAAGAGGTAAGATCCCTTGACACCTAACAAGAGGTTCTTCGTTACCTGCAGGCCGTTGGAAATATAGAATTGGTTCAGTCCTCCAGTTCCTATGAAACTGGTTGCAATCCGTACATCCTCTGCTGAAAGAGAATCAATCGAAACGAGATTGAAACTGACGTGCGAGTATTTTTGCAGCCCAGAGGATAATGTCCATCGACTGGGGATTACGGGAATGCCCAGGACCACATAATCCAAGGCACCACCCGTAAGTCTTTGAGATGTCTCTTCGGTTGCCACTGTTTTAAGGTTGGCAGAAATGCTCATGTCAAACGAGGAGAAGGTATTCCGTGCCAGGAGCGCCGGATTCATATTATTCAAATTCCAAATGGAGGCTGCTGATATTCCCAGACCCCCCATCGATATGTTGGTCACCAAAGCGGGGGAAACCAACTCGCCGATCCCCTGAATGGAATAGGGAGACTGAACACCTTGACCGAGGGCTGTGTTCCAAAGAAACCAACCAAGAATTGCGAAAACCGCTCTATTCCTAAACCTTCTCATTGCAAAGCAAAATCTGGTTCAGTCCCATAAGGACCAATTCTGGCACCACAAAGATGGGTGCTTTTAGCTTGGATTCAAATTGTTTCGCATCCCCTCCGCACAAATAAATGTCTAACTCCGAACCCACTTTTTGCCGAAAGTGCTGAATCATGAATTCAATTTCACCAATCGTTCCATTTACGATCCCACTCGATATTGATTCCTCCGTGCTTTTGCCGAGCAAGTCCGTTTGGAAATCAAGGTCAACCAAAGGCAATTTAGCCGTGTAGTCATAAAGGGCTCTTACCTTAAGACCCAGGCCAGGTGAGATCGCTCCACCCCAATAATTTCCCTCAGCATCTAAATAATCATAGGTGATACAGGTACCAATGTCGATTACTAAACAGTTGTTGCCTGGGGAGAGAGAATGTGCGCCAGATACTGCAGCTAAACGGTCAACACCCAAAGTTTCGGGAGTATGGTACTTGACCGTGACTGGAAGATTTAATGAATAGTGTACTTCCATGGGTTTCAGGGTAGGTACCAGACGATCAATCAACTGCTCAGGAGCGATTTTGACGGAGGCAACAATTACTCTTCCGGTACCAAAGTCATTTAGAGTTTTTACCAATTCGTCAGTGGTGAGCCCGGAAATAACCTTTTCCAATTTGCTTCCTTCGAAAAGACCCAATTTGCTGAAAGAATTCCCTATGTCAGCAGCGAAATTCATATTTTTGTTTAGCCAGCCAGCCTGGCTTTTTTCGGACTGCAAAGATAACAATTTGGACCAGAATTATTCCGTAATCGGCTTAATGTCAGGAACATCTATGGATGGAGTTGACTTGGTTCATGCCATATTTCGTGTTGCCGACGGTACATGGTCCTTTGAAACAGCCGCCGCCCAGACACTACCTTTTACTCCCGAATGGCAAAAGAGACTGGCGGAGATATCGAGGCTTTCCGGTGAGGAGCTACTGATTGCTGACCTGGACTTTGGACGATGGCTTGCGGAAATAACCAATGATTTTATCACCCGGAATTCTATTGTGGTTGATCTGATTGCCTCTCATGGGCATACGGTTTTCCATCAACCCGGAAGGAAGTTAACTTATCAAATTGGAAGCGGGTCTGTTATTGCCGCCGAAACCAAATTGACCGTAGTTAACGATTTTCGCACTCTTGATGTCGCCGTTGGGGGGCAAGGGGCCCCGTTGGTTCCAATTGGTGACCGGCTGCTCTTCGGAGGTTTTGATTTTTGTTTGAACCTGGGAGGGATAGCCAATCTTTCGTATGATCATGGCAATCAACGCGTGGCCATGGATATTTGCCCTGCGAACACCGTGCTGAATCATTTAGCCCGGCGAATGGAGTTGAATTATGACCACCAAGGAATGCTGGCAAGTAAAGGGAGGTTGGATGCCGGTCTTCTCAAGAGGTTAAATGAACTTGCATATTATGCGTTACCAGCTCCAAAATCCATAGGTCGGGAATGGATTGAACAAGAGGTTTTGGCGATCCTGGACCTTCATCCCGGCACGGTCCCCGATTTGTTATGCACGTTTGCCCATCACGTTGCCTTTCAGATTGCTGCGGTGGTAAACGCGGAAATCGAGATGGAATCTCGAAATAGGCCTCGAAGGCTTCTGGCCACAGGGGGAGGAGCTTACAATGTCTTTCTAATTGAGCTGCTACACGAACTGACTGAAGCAGAAATTGTAGTTCCCGAGAGTGTCATCGTTGAGTTTAAGGAGGCTCTTGTGTTTGCTTTTATGGGAGTATTGAGAGTCCGAAATGAAATCAATTGTTACAAGTCAGTAACTGGCGCACTTGCGGACTCTTCGCTGGGTCAAGTTTGGGCCACTAATCTTAAATAAGGCCCCAAACCCGCTTCACGCATAACCTAGACAAAGTTTTGGATCGACCAGATTCAAAAGCCAAATCCGGTCATTGTCTGGAGACAAATGCTCTAAGCGAACGGGCAGCGTTACTTGGTGCCGGCCCAGCGCCTAGGCGATTCTATCCAAAGGCCCGTCCAGTAGCCCTTCAAGACTTCCGGCCAAGTAACCGAGTCGCAGCTGATTGGAAGCTAAGATTAAACAACTAGAGAAGTAAAAAAAAAATCCTTATGTTTAGCATCCTGAATATGCTAGAATGCGGCTGAGCCTTCCAATTTCTTTCGTTATCCTGTCCTTATTCTTTTTTTCGTTTGCTGCTTGCTCGTCACAGACTGGCACCGCTCCCGTATCGACCAGCAAGGAGGAAGTGTCCTCAACCATCTCGCCGATGGACGGTCCGGGGGAAAAGCATCATCAGGCCCCAACCTGGACAGTGATCCCATTTGTTTTGCTTTTATTGATGATCGCCACCGGACCGTTGTTTTACGAGCACTTCTGGCACAAGAACTATCCATTGATAGCCGTTGCTTTGGGACTCTTGGTAGTCCTGTATTATTTCTTTGTGATCCACAATGTACATGGGCCGGTACATGCGTTATTTGAGTATATACAGTTCATCTCATTACTGGCCGCGCTGTACATTGCTTCGGGTGGAATTTTGATTATCGTGGACAAGGAAGTAAACCCGACAGCTAACGTGATCCTTTTATTGGTGGGGACCGTAATTGCCAACATAATCGGGACCACAGGGGCCTCTATGTTGCTGATCAGGCCCTTCATTAGAATGAACCGATTTAGAATTAAGCCTTACCACATCGTTTTTTTTATTTTCATGGTCAGCAATGTTGGTGGTAGCCTAACTCCGATTGGTGATCCACCGTTGTTCCTTGGTTTTCTAAAAGGGGTGCCATTTTTCTGGACCTTGGAAAACAATCTTCTACCATGGCTTATGGCCTCCATCCTTTTGGCACTACTGTTCTTTTTGATCGACTCAAGGAACAAGTCTAATTACAACCTGGAGGACGAGCCGCCAACTTACACCAATAAAATAACTTTACAAGGGACAAAAAACTTCTTCTGGCTCCTGATAGTGATCATATCGGTATTCCTGGATCCTAATGTGCTCGATTGGGTGCCGGCCATTAACTACGACGGCCAGAAATTCTCGTTTTTGAGAGAAGTGATTATGCTCTCGTGCGCGTTTTTGTCGTTCAAATTTGCCAACCAGAATGCCATAAAGCAGAACGAATTCAACTTTGAACCAATCAGAGAGGTCGCTTTCATTTTCGTTGGGATATTTTTTACAATGATGCCGGCACTGGAGTTAGTAGGTAACTTTGCCAGTTCCGAAAAAGGCGCCGCCCTTATAACACCCAATACCCTGTTCTGGGGTACAGGGATCCTATCTGCATTTTTGGACAACGCACCTACCTATTTGAATTTTCTAGCGGCCGGAATGGCTGTTGTTGGGGCCAATATTACCGATATAAGCCAGGTGCAGAATTATGCCGTGGGAGGCTATGAAGGTTCGTTGATCGCGCTGAAGGCGATCTCAATCGCGGCGGTGTTTTTTGGAGCGATGACCTACATAGGTAATGGCCCGAATTTCATGGTGAAGTCGATCGCCGAGCAGGTAGGAATCAAGATGCCCTCGTTCTTTGGCTATCTAATCCGCTCGTCCATCCCCTACCTGTTACCCATTTTGGTTTTGGTGTGGCTCGTGTTCTTTTACTGGACCTAGGTCAGGCTCCATCTTCTCCTTAAACAAGTTGTTGTTCAAACTAAGTAGTGCCTGTTCTTTGTGCTTGGTATCGATTAGGATAGAGATATTATTGCGACTTCCTCCATATGAGATCATTCTGGGTGGGATATCGGTCAAGGACCCAAATATCTGCTGGACTATTCCTTTTTTGTCAACCACGGCGTCGCCGACGATACAAATGATCGTCAGGTCATCTTCCACGAACACCGTACCTAAATCGCGCAATTCCCCTAGAACATTATCAAGCTGGTCCCGATTGTCAATGGTAAGCGAAACGGCTACCTCAGATGTTGTGATCATGTCGATCGAGGTCCTGTATTTTTCGAAAATCTCAAAAACCATCCGTAGGAAACCGTATGCAAGCAACATACGCGAGGACTTGATCTTAATGGCCGTAATGCAGTCCTTCGCGGCGATGGATTTCACCCCGGGTGCCTCAGTTCTGTCGCTAATGATTGTTCCCAGAGCTTCTGGCCTCAAAGTATTTTTCAAGTGGACCGGTATTTGAAATTTCTGGGCAGGCAAAATTGTCGAAGGATGCAGAATCTTAGCTCCGAAATAGGCTAATTCAGCGGCCTCTTCAAAGGAAAGTCGGGCAAGTGGAAAAGTATTTGGCACTATCCTGGGGTCATTGTTGTGCATTCCATCGATGTCAGTCCAAATTTGAATCTCCTCTGCTTGCAGCACCGCCCCGATTATGGAAGCGGTATAATCACTTCCACCACGTCGAAGGTTATCAATCTGACCTGAATGATCTAAGCAAATGAACCCCTGGGTCACAAAAAGCCCTGTATCCGGATAGCGTTTCATGATTTGTGTCAACTTATTTTGAATGGCATCCATATCCGGCTCTGCATTTTCGTCGATAGCCATGAAATGCAAGGCAGGGATCAATGCCGCCCTGGAGCCTTGCTCATCCAGGTAGATTGAAAAGATCTGGGTGGATAGCAGCTCGCCGGATGCCAGGATGATTTTTTCGAATTTAGTTTCGTAGGGGTTATCAGCCAACTCATCCAGGACCTGAAATTCATTCTTAACAACTTCTTTACCTCTCTGGAGGGAGTCCGTTTGGCTGAACAAACTATGGCAAAATTGAAGATAGGTGTTGTGCAGGTTGTCAATATCGGCCTTGGCCTGATCAGCTTCTCCGCGACAGAGGAGTTCGTCAATCGCCACCAGTGAATTGGTGGTGCCGGAGACTGCCGAAAGTACCACGAACCGGGCTTCCGATCCCTGACGTAACAGCGACTCCACATGTTTCATCCTTTCGGGAGTGCCCAGCGAGGTTCCCCCGAATTTTAGAACCTTCATAATTGAAATCTTCAGAGATTAATCATTCTTAATGCCGACAGGGCAGCTTCCTCTCCCTTATTTCCATGTTTTCCTCCAGCCCGGGCCTCCGCCTGTTGGTAATTTTCTGTAGTCAAAACCCCAAAGATCACCGGTTTGTCGAATTTAAGGGCCACGTCTTTCAGGCCCTGGGCCACCGACTGACAAATGAATTCGAAATGACGAGTCTCGCCTTGTATTACGCATCCCAGGCAAATCACCGCGTCAAAAGAATCCTTGGCCATTCTCTGAGCCCCCAGGCTTAGTTCGAAACTGCCCGGGACATTACTTCGCACAATATTTTCTTTGATTACGCCACGGTCTATTAAGGTGTCAAGGGCCGAGGAATACAGAGAATCAGTGATCGCCTCATTCCACTCAGCGACAACGATACCGATGCGACTCTTTGAATAATCCTTTCCAATGGGGTTCTGACCACCCGATCCCTTTGCTGATGGAGTCATATATTCAGTTTAATAAAAAAGGGACAAAGCCCAGCCTCATCCCTTTAAACTCTAAGCTTAGACTTTTTATGAGGCCAACCCTTTCAATCTTGCCATGTGTTTCTTGGCGCTTTGAAATTCCGAAGACTCAAAATATTTATCTACAATTTCTTGATAACACTTTAATGCCCCTTGGTAATCTTCCACCTTTTCATAAGCCGTTGCAGCCTTCACCAAATATTCGGGGGTAAAAAACTTATTGGCCAGGTAGTCGATGGCCAGGTTGTATTGATCAATGGCATCGTAATAATTTCCCAACTCCATATATGCATCTCCAATAAGAGAGTACGCACGGGCTTTGACAACCAAATCAGACGAACTGAATTTCTCTAAATAATCAATAGCCTCCAAGAACTCTCCTTTCTTCAGATAGCAAACTCCTGAATAGAAGTTAGCCAGATTTCCGGCATCAGTGGACGAATAGTCCGCAGAAATGTCCAGCAGACCAAGGTTGTTGCCATCACCGTTCAGAGCAAGGTCCACGCTGTCAGACTCGAAGTAGTATACCGCTTGGAATAATTCGCTCTGAGCAACGTCATTTTGGCTGTCGATATAGTATTCGTAAGTGAAATATCCCAACACAACAGCAATAACCACCCCTACGATCGAGAATACAACCGTTTGATTCTCCTTGATGAAGGCTTCACTCCTGGAGATTTGTTCGGCCAGTGCATCAGGATTCTCGAGTATGTCGGAGCCATGCTGCTTGGCCTGTTTGTCCTTTTTTGCCATCTCCAATCAAAAATTTGAACGGCAAAATTAATCAAAATTGTTGGATAACAATTAAGTGAAGTCAGATTAATCGGTCAGGAACGGGTAATCGGAGTGGGTGTAAATATCTGTCAAGGCTTCTGAGCCTGCTGGCAGTTTTGACTCCTCAGCGAACTGCACACTTTCGGCCACTAATTCCTTTACCTTGAGCTCAATTTTCTCAAGGGCGCCATCCGTAGCGATTTTATTGGTTACTATTGTTTTACGGACCTGCTCTACAGGATCCCGCTGCTTGTACTCTTCGACTTCCTCTTTGGTACGGTACTTGGCTGGATCGGACATCGAATGTCCTTTATAGCGGTAGGTACGAAACTCCAGAAGGGTGGGCCCCTGGCCATCTCGAGCCCTCTTTGCAGCTTCAATTACCGCGTCGTGAACTTCTTCTACATTCATCGCATCTACGGGCTTGGAAGGCATTTCATAGGCATCGCCCAAGTAATAGAGTTCTGTCACATTGGATGATCGCTGTACTGAAGTCCCCATCGCATACCCATTGTTTTCTATCACCAAAATTACTGGTAATTTGTAGGTCATCGCCAAGTTCAAAGACTCATGAAAGGCCCCTTGTCGGGCAGCGCCGTCGCCCAAATAGGTAACACAAAGGTTTTTCGAACTTTTGTACTTTTCGGCGAAGGCAATGCCAATCCCCAAAGGAATCTGCCCCCCAACTATACCATGACCGCCAAAAAAGCCCCTTTCCTTGTCGAACATGTGCATGGAACCACCTTTACCTTTTGAAACTCCAGTCTCTTTTCCAAACAGTTCCGCCATTATTCTCCCGGGCTCAGTACCCAAGGCTATTGGATGCGCGTGATCCCTGTAGGCTGTGATATACTTATCACCATCTATCAGTGCAGACACAGCCCCTGCCGCGCAGGCTTCCTGGCCAATATACAAATGACAAAAGCCTCGGATTTTTTGCTGGCCGTATAGTTGTCCTGCCTTTTCTTCAAATTTCCTCATCAGCAACATAGTCTCGTACCAGTACAGATAAGTGTCTTTTGAATATTTAGAACTTGACGTTACTTTTGTTTTAGCCTTTTCTTTCACGCTCCCCATTTGTGGTCTTTTGATGCAGGAATGCGAAATTAAAGAAAAACCCCTAAGAAAGAAATTAAATGCATCTGGAAAATCTGGGGCTAAAGCACTTCAAGAATTTCAAGAATTTGCAGTTGCTTTTATCGCCGACGCTCAATTGCTTCATTGGCAAAAATGGCTCGGGGAAGACCAATTTGCTGGATTCAATTCACTATCTGTGCTTGACCAAAAGCGCTTTCACCTACTATGAGGTGCAGAATATCCACCACGGATTGGACTATCTCCAAGTTAGTGGCGCATTTATAAAGAATGATAAGAAAACGGTCGTCAGTTGTCACTACAAGAAGGCTGAGAGGAAATCGGTGAAGCTGGGAAGAAAGGAGATCACAAAGCTTCGGGATTTCGTAGGCCAGTTTCCGGTTGTGATTATTGCCCCAAACGATACTGACTTAATCCGTGAGGGATCGGAAATCAGGCGCAAGTTCATGGACGGTTTCTTGTCACAACTAAGGGGTCCCTACCTGGACAACCTGCTTAATTACCATCGCACCATAAGGCAGCGCAATTCCTTATTGCAGGATTTTGAAAAGAAGGATTACCTGGACCGTGATCTTCTTTCCTCTTATGATGAAATAATAATAGACCTGGGAAGGACGATTTTTAAAGAACGACAAGATCTGTTGGCAGATCTGACTCCCGCTTGCCTGACGAATTACCGCCGGTTGACCGTGGACAATGAGTTAATAAGCATTGATTATAAGTCCGATTTGGATCGCCCGGATTTTGGGGAATTCTTCCGGTCAAGGTTACAAATAGATCTGGCGAGCCGCCGAACTACTACGGGCATCCACCGTGACGACCTGGTTTTCAACCTGAATGGGTTTCCCATTAATAAATTTGGTTCCCAAGGTCAGCAGAAGTCATTTGTTTTGGCTTTGAAGCTGGCCCAATGTCAGCTTATTACTGCCGACAAGGGGTTCCAGCCGATCCTTTTGCTCGATGATATCTTTGATAAGCTGGATGACGATCGAATCACAAGTCTTTTCGAAATAGTTACTCAGAAGGAATTTGGCCAGCTTTTTGTAACAGATGCCGGGGAGAGGAAGCTACCCGACATGATCAAAGATATGGGGGTGAGCGGGAAAATTTTCAGAATTGAAAATCAAATTCCAGTTTTAATAAACTAGATTGGGAGGACCAAACATGACGCATGAAGCGACCTGATGAAATGCGAGGAAACAATACCTCTACCATAGGGGCAGCATTTGAGAAGTTGCTCCTGCAATACAATATCAAAGACAAATTTGACGAAACCAAACTAATATCTTCATGGGGAAAGATTATGGGTAAGCCGATCGCAAACCGAACCAAAAAGCTTTTTATTAAAGACAAGAGGTTAGTTGTGGAGTTAACATCAGCACCCCTTAAACACGAATTAACCATTGCCAAAAAAAAGGTTCTGAGAATTTTGACGGAGGAATTCGGCCATGATGTCGTTAATGACGTAATCTTTTTGTGATCAATCCAGCATCTAAATCATTTATGCTTTTGCGCAACATCCGAAATGCTCTTGCCTTTGTTTTCATGCTCTCTTGCTCTTTCAGCTGGGGGCAGGACTGGCAACAGATGTACCAGGACGCTCGCGGCTACTACGACAGAGATTGGGCAAAAGCGGTAGAGCTCCTGGAGAAGGCAATAGTGGTGGTCGAGAACGACTTGGGAAAGGAAGACGACCACTACGCGGCGGTATTGAACGACCTAGCTTTGGGACACTGGCATCTCAGTGACTTTGATCTGGCCCAGGAACTGTTCAATCAGTCGCTTGACATAAAGTTTCAGCTCTACGAAGGAGAGGGGCAAGAATATGCGGCGGCTTTGGTAAATATCGCCGGTCTGTACCAGGACCTAGGCGATCTGAATGCCTCGGTGAATCTCTATTTGGAGGCCCAGAAAGTGTACCAAAAGGCAGACATGGAAGGTTCTGCAGAGTATGCTGTGGCCTTGAACAACATGGGGACGGTCTACGAGACTGCGGGGAATTACAATAAGGCTCTCGATTTCTATGGATCAAGCAAGAGTCAGGGTATATGTTTTTTCATATTTTCTGGTTTCTCGGACTACAGCAAAAACTCTATGAATAAGTTTGTTCCGGATCGCATTCAACACCGACATTTTGTTTTTCCCTGATTCCACTTTCCGTTCATAATAATCCCTTAATTCCCCCGGATGAGTAACCGCTGACATGGCTGCCAGATGCAGGAGCTTTTTCATCTTCTTATTGGCCAGATGCGAAACTCGACTCCGGCCCCGGTAGCTGGTGCCGGATCGGTACTCGAAGGGCACTACCCCTGAGTAACAGGCAAACTTCTTGGCCTCAGTAAAGTCTTTGAACTCATTGGTAGTTGCAATGAAATGGGCTGCAATAGTAGATCCAATGTTATCCACTGAAGTCACTTGCTCAAAGAGCTCATTTAAAGATTGATCGGATCGAATGAAATCATAAATTTTCAGATCCAAAGCCTTGAGCTTTTTCTCCATGTTAGCTAGTACCGGTTTGAGGGTAGTTTTCTGAAGTTGCATCACATCATCATCCACAAAACCACAGGCCTCCTTTAAAGGAGTTGCCAACTGCAGTTTAGTCTTGAGCAGTCGTTCTCTGAGTGATAGCATGAACTTTAAATTGCGGATTTTCTTTCGAGAAGGCTTCCATAACTGGGCTTTGTCCTGGTTTCGACAGGCATATTGAGCGATTCGATAGGAATCCACCTGATCGTTCTTTCCTCTCAAAACACCCAGGGATTGTTTGATCTGCCGGGCCGATTCCAGCCACACATTGAGCTGCTGTTTTTCAAAGTAATTGAGCAGATGATTGTTATAGATCCCAGTGAATTCCAGGCAAAACAAAACCTGGTCAGGCTGGTAGCCAGGCAGCTGCATAAGTCTCTTGATAAAACTCTTAATCCCTTTCAGACTATTAGCAGTTCTTAGGTGAAACAACCTGTGACTATTTTGTACTACCGTAAAATCAAGGGTTGACTTTGAAACATCAATGCCCACGAAATAATTGAAATTCATAACTTTACCATTAAGACTTATCAAGTGGGTTAACATTTTTGAACACGATCAAAACCTTACTAATGGGTCTAGTCCCAAATTTCTATTTGATGCTTGTTCAAAAAAGCTGGCAGAGGATTGAATCGCGAGATAGGTCGCAAACCTAGGCCTTTGCATAATTCGCCTCTGCCAGTGTTAACTCATGACCGCCTTGGTCACCTCATAAAAATAAACCTTGATTCTTGGAATAATCCTAGAGGCCTAATCTAAAGGAACTTTACCTGCAAGCTCTTGGATTAAGGCAATCCCTATTTGGCGAGAGCGATCCTAGCCACGCAAGTACCCTTAACAACCTTGGAAGACTCTATACGAATACGGGAGAATTGAATCAGGGGGAGCAGTACCTCCAACAGGCACTAAACATATACGAGTCAGTCCAGCCAGACCTTGCAAACGATTATGCCAATACGATGGACAATCTGGGCAGGTTGTTTGAAATCGCCGGTGATTTTGGTAAGGCCGAGAGGACAATGGTTGCTGCTGCAGAGCTGAGAAGCAATTTTTCCGGGGAAAACCGGTTGGAGTACGCCGGGTCCTTGAATAATTTGGGCAGTTTGTATCGAAATCTGGGTAACATACGAAATGCAGAGTCGTATTTTGTGGAAGCGCGAAATATCTATTCTGAGATTCTCGGCGCCCAAAGCCCACAATATGCTACCGCTATAAACAACTTGGCCCAGGTGTACCGAATATCTGGTAAGACAGGCGAAGCAGAGGCGTTGTATAACGAAGCGGCCCAGATATATCTAAACTACTATGGAGAGGATCATCCGCTTTACGCCACCGCGTTGAATAACCTAGCCCGGTTGTATCGAGGCCAAGGCAAGGACGACCAGGCCCGTGAGCTATACGAAAAGACGATTGAAATTGATAAGAAGAGTTTGGGACCTAAGCACCCTCAATACGCCACCTCCCTGACAAACCTTGGCGTTTTATATATGGCGGGTGCTCAAACTGACAAGGCTGAGCCCTTGTACAAGGAGGCCTTGGACATCCGGCGGGAGAGCTTGGGAAAGAAACATCCGCAGTATGCCCGTTCCTTGAACAATCTGGCCCTGCTATATCTTGCCAACGATCGGCTGGTCGAAGCCGAACCGCTTTTTACGGAAGCAATTCAGGTACAAATTGAGTCCATTAAGTCGCTTTTTCCGTCACTAAGTGAAAAAGAGAAAGAGGACTATTACAAAACTGTTAGGCTGGATCAGGAGAGATTCAATACTCTCGTAGTTCTCCTGGAGAGAGAGAATCCTAAGATCATCGCCGAACTTTTCAACAACCAATTGGCAACCAAGGCAATGCTTTTCAGCGCGACCGATAAGATGAGGCGAACCATAATGGCCAGTGGTGACAAGGCGTTGATCCAGGAGTTTTTAGAGTGGAGAAATCTAAAGGCCGATCTGGCCAGGTATTACCAAGTGGGAAAGGACGAATTGGAAAAGCGCAAAATTAATCTAGAGGATTTGGAGAACCATGCCAACGATCTGGAAAAGAGCCTTTCGTTGCGTTCCGAGATATTTGCCCACGAGACCGATCAGCGCAAGTACACTTGGCATGACATACAAGCCAGTCTTGCACCTGATGAGGCGGTCATAGAGATCATTCGCTTTAGAGAGTTTGGGTTTAGAAAAACCGCGAGCCGAATTGATTTCGGCTTCACCCCCAGTATTCATTATGTGGCCCTCGTGGTCACCAAAGGGAATGTAAACGGTCCAGACCTCGTGTTGTTGGAAAATGGAGATGAACTTGAGGCAAAGTATCTCTCCAACTACAAGAATTCCTTAAAATTCCGGGTCGAGGATTGGTATTCGTACGACCAGTATTGGGCCAAGATCGCTGAGAAATTAAAAGGTATTAACAAAGTATTCATTTCTCCGGATGGTGTGTTTAATAAACTCAATCCAAATGTCTTCTATGACACCAAAACGGGCAAATTCCTTATTGATGAATTGGATGTTGAACAGGTGACCAATAGCAAGGACATTCTAGAGAAAACGGTCAAGGAAAATCCGATTCGGACTGCCGTTATGATTGGGAATCCTGATTATGATATTTCTCCCGAGGGTAGACGCAATGTGGTGCAAGGCAAACCGTATGTACCCCAGACAGTTGGCGGTTATATAGATTACACTAAAATCAAATACGGGTATCAGTATTTTGTGAATCTTCCCGGGGCACAGGAAGAAATCGTTAAGATTAACGAGATTACTTCATCTCATAATTGGGAGAACCAAACCTATATGAAAGCAACGGCATTGGAGGAAGTGGTGAAAGCCGTGCAAAGTCCAAAAGTACTTCATATCGCCACTCACGGTTTTTTCTCACAGAATGTGGTAAACTCTGTTGAGAAGTACGGAGTTTCGGCAGATAATCCTTTATTCCAGTCCGGACTAATGTTGGCAGGATCAGGTAATACAGTGTACCAACGGCAAGTGGGTGGCGGGTCGAATTTAGCTATTGAGGACGGTATATTAACGGCCTTTGAGGCCATGAACTTGAACCTAGATAATACCGACTTGGTCGTTCTTTCTGCCTGTGAAACGGGATTGGGTGAGGTGCGAAACGGCGAAGGAGTATACGGGCTGGAACGAGCTTTTAAGGTTGCCGGCGCCAAATCCATTATCATGAGCCTGGTTAAGGTGCAGGACCAGGCCACAAAGGAATTGATGATGTTGTTTTATCAGGATTGGGTCGAATTAGGTAACAAGCGGGAAGCTTTTCAGAAAGCCCAAAAGGAATTCAGGCTGATGTATGACGATCCTTATATATGGGGGGCGTTCGTGATGATTGGTGATTAACTATTGGCTATAGATGTTGATTTCCTGACCCGGGCTAAGCTCATGATCGGTGAGGCCATTCAGTTCCATAAGCAACTCCTCCGGGATATTCAGTTTCTTGGCAATGGTAATAACTGTTTCTCTAGGCTGTACCACATATTTTTGCAAGCCCTGGAATGATGCCGATCCCTGAAAAACAAGGTCAGGATCCGGTTTCCGATCTATCTTTTTAACCCTTACCGGTGAGTATGCCTCCACTACATTCGAGGTAAGTCCGTTTATTTCGACAAACTCGTCCACCGTCATCTGAAATGCCTTGGAGATGCTGAACAGAGTGGTTTTGGGCTTTACAATGTAGGTGACATACTTCGGGTCGTAATTGTCCACTCCGAAGATTTCAAATTCAACCCGACGATTGAGCTGGCGCCGGTATCGGTTATTGGCTCCCGCGGGAGCAGCCTTACCCTTGGCATTCATAACCAGGGATGTTCGGGGCATGCCCTGGCTTACCAGGTAACTGAAAGCCGCCTTTCCTCTTCGTTCGCTTAGGGCCAGGTTATAATCGTCACTTCCAATGCGGTCGGTGTAAGCATTCATTTCTACCTGGAATTCCTTATTGGTATGTGACAACTCCACCAGTTCTTCCAAAACTTTCACCGATACCCTGCTTAAGGTGTCACTATTAAACCCAAAATAGATGTTTTCGTATTTTATCTTTCCAGCAACTTTTTTCGAACCCTTGACGTCAAGATCCTTGATAAAGTAACTGTCGGCTTCTCCGGCAGTCTTGGTCTGGCCTGTCGTGATCCTGAAGTTCTGATCCGCTGGCAGATTAGAGTAACGGAAGGATCCATCTTTTTCGGTGGTTGTCAACTTGATTACCTCATTTTGATCATCCACCAAAGGGACTTCGATTTCGGCTGTTGGCAGCCCGGAAATGAGATTTATCAACTTCCCCGAAACGGTTACGAACTCGAAGTCCTCAGCAGAATAGGTATTGATCTTGGCAATCACGTCGGAAAGCGTCAACGCCTGATAATCTACTTCGAGATTTTTCCCCAAAATTCGGTCATTAGCTTTTCGTATCTCGGTTAACCTAAACAGCCGCGCGGCCTGATTGTCACTCAGGGCGCGCACATAGCGTTTGTCGGCTTCCACCATTTCCAGCCGACCTTTCTGACTCTTGTTCATGCCACGGACAGCAATCAGTCGATTTATTCGCTCCCGCTTTTCGGGCGCCATAAACTCATAGTAGCTCTGGTCTTCATTGGTTAGATAGGCGTTAGGGTCCCCGGCCAACACTCGTCCTAACCTACCGATGGCTTCCTTTTCGGCCTTTTCCAAGGAGGCATAATATTGTTCATCGGATTTTCTCAGATCCGGGTCATCCTGGTACTGCTCGAGCGCGACGCTGGTGCCCACAATCCGATCAACCTGTTGCCTTTCTGCTTCAGGCAGGTTGTTATAATAGTCGATATCACCCTTGATCACCGCTTCGGTTGCCAATGCGCCTCTCTGTGAGGATGGGTCAATTTCTTTGCTAATTGAAATGTCAGCTTTGGTGATCGGCCCCTTGACCCGCGAGGATTTAAGGGCAACAAGCCGTTCTACCCGGGATTTTTGGCTGTCCTCCAAACCGTCGTAGAATGCTTGATCTTGACCGGACAAGGTTTGAAAATAAGTCTCGGGGGAATCAAGACCCCCAATTACCTTAGCCATCTCATCAATCAGGTCTTGATCTTCCCGAGGCAAATGTTTATAGAAGTATTCATCCGCACGAATTAAATTAACGTGAGTTCGATATAAAATAGAGTAGTTTATTGATAGAAAAAAGGCAGAAAATTAGTATATTAAGTCATTGACAATCAACAAAATAACTAATATTTCTACCTATGTTAACTGCTACTAAAATTACTGAAATTTTTTGTTCCATTGACGATTTTTGTCTGGATTTTGTCCCAAAATTGGAAAAAAGATTGCTGGGAAGTAAAAAGCGCAACAAACCTGGTAAGCTTTCTTTATCCGAAGTAATGACTATACAGGTCTTGTTCCAGATCTCAGGATATCGAAATTTCAAGACCTTTTACAACACATACGTTTGTGGCCACTTGCGCTCCTTCTTTCCTGATGTGGTAAGCTATAACCGAATGGTAGAACTTTGTAGTGGAAGTCTTCTGCCAATGGCTATTTATCTGAAAACACAAGGGACTGGACAGTGTACAGGTATAAGTTTTATAGACAGCACTCCGTTAAGGGTCTGTCATAACAGACGGATCCATAACCATAAAGTATTTGAAGGGTTAGCTAAAAGAGGCTATTGTTCCATCGGATGGTTCTACGGGTTTAAGCTCCATCTTATCACTGCTGATACGGGTGAAATCATCGATTTTATGCTCACACCGGGCAATGTGGATGACAGAAAGCCTCTTAAAATTGAACGGTTTATTAAGAAATTATTCGGAAAGCTCTTTGGTGATAAAGGCTACATCAGTAAGGAACTTTTTAAAAATCTGTTCTTCCGCGGAGTCCATCTGATAACCAAACTCAAACGCAATATGAAGTCCTCATCCTTAACCCCCATCATGGATGCTATAATGCTCCGTAAAAGGGCTATTTGTGAGACTATCATTGATCAACTTAAAAACATCTTCCAGATTGAACACTCCAGGCACAGGAGCCCAACTAATTTCCTTACCAACCTTTTCTCGGCTTTAATCGCTTACAACTTTTGCGAAAAAAAGCCCTCAATCAAATTGAACTACCAGGACACCGGTCAACTCTTTCTCGCTCTTTAATCATTCCTTATTGTCGAACTCACGTTAAATTAGAGATCCGGGTAACCACAAGGCGGTCAACCTGCTTACTTTCAGACTCCGAAAGATTCTTCCTAAACTCCTTTGCTACTGAATTGACAAGCCGGCCAAGATACTCCGGATCATTGATTATGAAAGCCGTTGCTAGCTCGTCAATCACCTCCTTCTGACCGTCGGCTAGTGAGGCGTAGAATTGCTGATCCCGGTCTTCGATTGTGAAGGCTACAGAAGAACTCAGGTCCAGGACGCGATCCCGGACGGCTTCCCGGGTAAGGTTCTTGTCATCTTCTGAAAGGGCCTGGTAATGAGTTTCGTCCGCACTGGAATGAGCTAGCTCCGAAAAGCCTTCGGTCCCTGAAATGTAGGCTTGAGCGTAGCGATTGATTCGGCGCTGGTCTTCAGGAGGAAGATTCCGATAAAACCTTGCGCTGGCTGAATTATCCCGCCTCAGTTCGGAATTTTGATCCTTAGCCAGACTGTAGGCGATCAGACGGTCGGTTCGAGCCTTATCTTCAGGCGATAGGTTTTGATAAAATTCCTTTTGGCCAGATTCCATGCTCATGGCCAGTGTAAGGCCATTATCTTCCAGAACGGTAGTAATAATTCCATCCACTTTATTCCGGTCATCCTCCGGTAGATTGTTATAAAAGAGCTCATCCTCCTCTCGCATGGCGGTAAGACCTGAACTGGAAAGAACTCTAACCCGGGAACGGACGGTTCGCTCGATCCGGTCCTTGTCCCCGGACGTAAGGCTGTTGTAGAATTGCAACTGATCCTCAGTGAATGCCAATTCAACGGCATATAAGCGCGCGGCAACCATTAGGGATATGAGCTCATCGATCCGGGCAACCTCGGGCGAATCAAATTCTTCTTCTGCCTGGGCGGATGCATCGACAGCAATAGCGATCTCAATATGGGCCTTGGTAAGTTTACCTAAACTGGCCTTTTCTTGATCAGAAAGGTCATTTATGAACTGGGCGTCGGTTGATGATAATCCCGATAAGGAAGAGGAGGCTAGACTGCCCATGATCCCTTTTTCCTCCTGGCTCAGATTCTGATAAAAATGGTGGTCTTCCTTACTCAGGTAGTCAGGTACTAGGTTGCCATCGCTTAAGACCGACACGCCCACCAGGCTGGCCATTGTCTCTCTTTCCCCAGAGCTCAGCTGGCCTATGAACTTCTGTTCCTGAGGGCTCATGTCTGTCATCTGCCCGGCCTGAAAATTATCTACGATTTTCCTTTCCTCCGGCTTAAGACCTTGGTAAAAGGCGATTTCCTTTGCCCCAACCTTAAACGAGAGAATCCCGACGTGATTGAGGAAATAGGATTGAGCCAGCAGCCCTATGTGACCCTTTTGTTCCGAATCCAGTTTTTCAAAATACGATTTCTCTTCGGACGAAAGATTCTTGAATGTAGAAGCCAAGATCTCATCCACCTTGGTTTTGTCAGCTGAACCTAGGTTTTGATAAAATGCCTGCTGTTCCGCGGTAAGGTTGGCGGCATCCAGATTTCCGCCTCCGGAGATATATTTTCCGAGAAGTTGAGCGACTGATTTTTTATTATCGGAGTCCAGATTCGCATAATGGGCTAAGGCTCCGGCCGAAACACTTTTCAGCGGAGACGCCAAAATGCTCTCGATTTTGCTTTGATCCTGCGGAGATTGACTTTGATAAAATGCCTTGGCCGCAGGACTGGATTCATTCGCGTCATGAGTCGACAGATAGGCTGAAATAGCCAATCTCCAGGAGCGATAGTAGTCCGACTCCGTAAGTTCGTAGTAATACTGGTAGTAAGGGCTTCCCAAATTCTTAGACCGACCAACTATAATTCGATTGATCCGATTCCTTTGGTCCTCGGACAGGCTCTTGTAATAGGCGATAGCCTCTTCGGGCAACTGGGAAGTGAGATTCTCCAGGGTATTGCCGCCCGAAACATAGGCTTGTGCCAATTCATCAATTCGCTCCTGGTCGTTGTAATTTAACGTGAGTTCGATATAAAATAGAGTAGTTTATTGATAGAAAAAAGGCAGAAAATTAGTATATTAAGTCATTGACAATCAACAAAATAACTAATATTTCTGCCTATGTTAACTGCTACTAAAATTACTGAAATTTTTTGTTCCATTGACGATTTTTGTCTGGATTTTGTCCCAAAATTGGAAAAAAGATTGCTGGGAAGTAAAAAGCGCAACAAACCTGGTAAGCTTTCTTTATCCGAAGTAATGACTATACAGGTCTTGTTCCAGATCTCAGGATATCGAAATTTCAAGACCTTTTACAACACATACGTTTGTGGCCACTTGCGCTCCTTCTTTCCTGATGTGGTAAGCTATAACCGAATGGTAGAACTTTGTAGTGGAAGTCTTCTGCCAATGGCTATTTATCTGAAAACACAAGGGACTGGACAGTGTACAGGTATAAGTTTTATAGACAGCACTCCGTTAAGGGTCTGTCATAACAGACGGATCCATAACCATAAAGTATTTGAAGGGTTAGCTAAAAGAGGCCATTGTTCCATCGGATGGTTCTACGGGTTTAAGCTCCATCTTATCACTGCTGATACGGGTGAAATCATCGATTTTATGCTCACACCGGGCAATGTGGATGACAGAAAGCCTCTTAAAATTGAACGGTTTATTAAGAAATTATTCGGAAAGCTCTTTGGTGATAAAGGCTACATCAGTAAGGAACTTTTTAAAAATCTGTTCTTCCGCGGAGTCCATCTGATAACCAAACTCAAACGCAATATGAAGTCCTCATCCTTAACCCCCATCATGGATGCTATAATGCTCCGTAAAAGGGCTATTTGTGAGACTATCATTGATCAACTTAAAAACATCTTCCAGATTGAACACTCCAGGCACAGGAGCCCAACTAATTTCCTTACCAACCTTTTCTCGGCTTTAATCGCTTACAACTTTTGCGAAAAAAAGCCCTCAATCAAATTGAACTACCAGGACACCGGTCAACTCTTTCTCGCTCTTTAATCATTCCTTATTGTCGAACTCACGTTAATTTAGATTCTGATAGAAGTATTGGTCACCATCGCTCAAATTCTTGATTTTCGAGGCAATGAGCCTATCAAACCTGACTCTTTCGGCTGGGGTCAGCGCTTGATAATAGTTCAGATCAGACTGGTCGATATTTTCGGATAACGAATTGAGGTCGGAGATCAAAAAGGCGGAGGATATGTGGTCTACAATCTCACGGGCCTCGGGCGATAGAACTGCTGATCTTCTGGCTTAAGCTTGAACTTATCGAACGCAAACAGCTTTCGAAGCTGATTTTTTATCGCAGAGTTAGTTTTGAATTTCTTAACTGCTGACAAACCTCCCAGGTAATTATCATCTGCAGTAGGTTTGTCCATGTCAAGAAAATCAGCCTTGGCCGTTACATACGCAACGGCTAATCTGTCTATACGTTCTTTTTCCTGCGGGGTCAGGTTGGTGTAAAACTGCCTATCATCCGCCGATTCGCCATAGTAGTCAGAATCCTCAGCCGACTTTAGGCGCTGGGCTATTACCCGTTCAAGCCGTTCCTGGTCCTGCGACGAAAGGCTTTGGTAAAATTCCTTGTCCCCCTTCTTCCAAGGAGATGGAAGGCGACAAACCCCGTTCTTCAAGGTAACTGTTTATAATGCCATCGACATGTTCTTTTCCCGCTTCGCTCAAATTGCCGTAAAACAATTCGTCTTCATCGCGCATGGCGGTAAGATCCGAGTCGCTTAAATTTCGAATCCTGGATTTTACAATTCGGTCGATCCTGCCCTTGTCCTCCGTGCTAAGGCCTTGATAGAATTCAAGCTCCTGATCGGTAAAGGCAAGATCAACTGCATACAGACGGGAGGCCAAAATTAGAGAAATGACCTTTTCTATTTGCTCACGATTCTCATTATCAAATTCGTAGTCATCAGAGAACAGGGAATTTCGCCCGGCCACCGACTCATCCCTGTTGATTTGGGCGATTACTTCCTCTTCCGTTTCAATAACAAAGGAATAAATGTCAAACTTGCCCAGGCCTCCTTTCCGAAAGGAGCTCAAGTATCCAGCGTTTTTCCCCATGAACAGGTAGAGTTCATCCTTGTTCGAATTGAAGGGATACCCCATATTAAAAATCTCGGGGTCATTGAAATCTCTGCCCTTAGCCATGAAGAGGTCATACCCTCCAAATCCTCGATGTCCGTCGGAGGCGAAAAACAGCGCCTGTTCAACATGCGAGTAAAAGGGTGATATTTCCTGGAGCGGAGTATTTACCTGGGCCCCCAGATGGATCGCCGGGCCCCAGTTGTCCTCCCCGGCTGCAATGCTCATCCAAATATCGCTCATTCCTAAACCTTCTGGCCGATTTGAGGAAAAGAACAATGTGTCTCCGCCATTTGACAGACTAGGGTGCTTCGAACTGTAATTGCCAAGGTTGATATTAGAATTGAGCGCCACTGGTTCCTGCCAGCGTACCCCAACCAGCTTGGAAACATAAATGTGACATGAAGAACCAAGATCCTCGTGACAGTTGGTATAGTAGTATTTAGTGCGCTCCGAATTATACATGCCTGAGCCGTCGCCGAATTTGGAGTTGATGACATCAAAATTATCCTTTGCCTTGATCTCCACCCAAGCGCCATTGGCTTCTCTAAACCGGAAAACATCAGTAAAAGCTTCTCCCAGACGCTGATTTACTCCACTGCCTTTTCCTCCCCGCCCCGAAGAAATGGCCAGTTCCTGATCACCGCTTATTGTCGAGGGTGCAAAATCGTTGTATTCTGAATTCAGGGGGGCTGGTAAGTGTTTGAATCCGAAATCTTCCTGGGGGTGGCTCAGCTGGTTGAGAGCCAGCAAGCAGCCTTCCCGGTCAATATGGGCCTGTTCTTTGATGTGGGGAAAGTTGTCCAAGGTCCTGCTGGTGCTGGTTTTTGCAAATTCAATGAACTCATCAAACGTTAGTATGGCCTGATCCAGCTTGCCGTTGAGCTTTTGTGTCAAGCCATAGTAGTACAGGGATAAGGGGAATCTCTTCAGTTCAAGTTCGCTGATCTTTTTATAATAGACCTCGGCGGAGGAATAGTTGAATAGATACCGGTAGCATTCGCCCAGTTGATAATTGGCATGGCCGTCCTTTGAATTAATTTCTAAAGATTGGAGATAATATGAAGCGGCCTTGAAATACTGGTTGGCCTCGAAATAAGTGTCGGCAACTTTATTGATATCTCGGGTCCCCACCCGATTTTGAGCTGAGATCTCCCCTGCTAAAATTCCCAAGAAACAAATCACAAGCAATCTCTGCACCATAACTGGAGGTCAGAAAATGACCCTCAAAGTAGCTATAATAACTATAAAAGTATAAAATATAAACTTTTAAAGAAATATTAGCTGTTAAATAAGAGGAGTGGATATGCTTCTTAATCCTAAGTTGCGAAGGATTCGATATTGGAGGGAGATTTCGAAAGCAGCTCCAGGATCATTAAAGTCCTGAGTAATAGAGCTTTGATTGAAGTCATAGCTGAATCCCAAAGTAAAGCTGGCAGTATTAAAGCCAACTGAGAAAATTGCTGCGTCCTGCCAACGATACCACAAGCCCAGAATAGCTTCAAAGGTTCTGGAACCAATGCCGTCTCCTCCAAGCGCATATGAAAAGTAAGTTCCAGCGTTAAATTGAAAACTTGGATTTCTATAAAGGACCAGTAATTGCGGGGACCACTTGAGCTTAGAGGTTAAATAAAATTCTACCCCGGCGTGGCCCTTGAGTATTAGTGGAACTTTATTGGAACCGTCGCTTAAAAATGATTCGTCGGGTCGGTTAATATTTGACACTGATAGGCCTCCAAAGGCGCTTCCGGTGTAGATAAGGAAATTCCGCTGGGGATTGAAGTGGTACATCACCCCGGCATTGATAACCGGGAATGAAGTCCTATCGGTGTCCAAAGTGGTGTTGGCCGCTTGTGAAGGATCAAATCCTACGAAGGGGCTGTATTGCGATCCGAGTCTAAGCTTGGATTCATCCACTGACTTTTGGATGTACCCACCTTGCAGTGAAAAAATCACCACTTCACTCTTGTCAAAATTGAGAGGAATATTATAGGCGGCCGCAACATAAATTCCCAGTTCTTTCCAGATATCCAGTTTGTCCTGGTATACCGTGGCGCCAATCCCTCCGATCTGGGAGGCCTCGGACCCGGTAGATTTGAAAACCGGGACAATGCTTGAAAACTGCATCAATTCGCGGGGAGTCTCAAGGTTCAATTTGCTACGGTTATAACTGACCCCGAAATTGATATCCGATGCGGCGCCAGCCATGGCTGGGTTGGTGTACAAGGGAGTAGCGTAAAACTGCGAGAACTGTGGATCCTGGGCCCAGATTGACTTAAGGAGCGCACAAAATACCAAGGTAAGCACCAGGGCGCGGTACTTTGGGAAGCAGATCTTATAGGGTGCGTTTGAAATCAATTGCCTTTCTATTTTAACATTGAAACGGTGCCAAGCTTCTCGGTAAGATTACCATTCTCAAATTGAATCCTTACCATATAGGTATAAATTCCAAGCGGCAAGTCCGCACCGGTGTTGTTCTGTTTCCCATTCCAACCCAGGGTATTGGCCTCAACAAAATCATCGGTTTCATAGACCAGTAAACCCCAATTGTCGAATATCCTTAAGCTAAAATTGTCTGGTACAACTTTTTCTCCAAAGATCTTGAAGACATTGTCGTCCGGATCAAGTGAACTAGGCACAAACGCATTGGGAATAAAAAGAACCCCGTCAGGTGGAATTTCCGGTGAAAGGGCGATGGCAAGTATGGAACGGGTTGCTTCCGTTTCGCTGGTTAGCTCCCCAGCACTCAGGTTCTGGGTGCCTTCATTGCCCAAACTGGTGAAGGGTCCTCCCGGATCATCAGCCTCGGCAATCACAGACTTGTCTACCTCCACGGCTATTGTATTTTTGGTCCCCATGTTGGCATCATCCAGGTCGTTCGGGAAAGCTGCAAGAGTTACAATTGAACCACTGAACTGCCCTGAAGGCACCGTTATCACCCAGTATCGGTCCTTATTGACTCCCAGCAGATTCTCATCCGGCATGGGATCTACTGCATTAGGAGCCACTAGCTGCATCCCAATAACCGGGCTTACTCCTTGGACATCCTCCAGGATGGCAAACGCAAAGACTCCAGCAGAGCTGTTCCCAAGCGGGTAGTATTTAAACCCATTCCCTTCGTGAAACATGACACCATCCACATAGGATTGAGCGGTTCCACCCAGGGCTTGGCCGGCGGACTTTACCAGGAGCATTCCTGCCGCCGGAGGAATTAGCAGCCCTTGCTGAAGATCCAGCAAAGAATCGACCTGGGTTTCACGGTCCAGCGTCTTACTACCGGAACCATTAATCACGAGATTAGCCACGTTAAGGATCTGGTTATTGGCGACATTCTGGTTCCCCGCGCCGTTCAGGATCAGGGTACCTTGCATCGTGTTGAATGAAGCCAGGTTGGTCCAGTTACCGGCAAGGGCCATGGTCCCGGTGTTATTGAAAACCTGGGAATTGTTCGCGTTTCCTCCGATGGTCAAGCTTCCTTCGTTGTCGAACCGGAAATCGTTATCCAAATTGCCGTCAATCACCAGCATTCCTTGGTTGGTGACCGTACCTCTATTAACGAGGTCACCGGTAACCAGCACCTCTGAAACCGGACCCAACATCATATCCACGCTGACGAACTGGTTATCAACCGTCATGATCTGACCCAGAATTACCTGGGGTAGCGCCCACGAAAGCAGGAGTGGGATCTTCAAAAAGAGACGGATGGTTAAACTTTTGGCCATCTTCTTCAAGATAAGGATTCTCTTCTGACTTATTTGAGTGATGCTTTTATATCCATTCCTAATTCCTTTTTGATCTCGATCATATCTTTTTTCAGATCTTCATTCTCCTGACGAAGCTGATCCAGGATCTGTTGCTGCAAGTCCATCAGATGCCGTTGCTTCTGCAATTCGGATTTGACAGTCTTTTCCGCGCTCTCGTCGCGTTCAATCGATGCCGAAAGGTTATCGATGAGCTGCTGCTGTTCTTTGATGGCTTCGATGAGGAGAGGGATGAGACCGATGTACTTAACCTTTTTATAGCCGTTTGAACCTTCCACAACGAGGTCAGGAAACAATTTCTCAACTTCTTGGGCAACAACACCATATTGCAGAGATGGTCCTAAATCCTTATTCTTCCAGTAATAGTTGTAACCATTAAGAGTTTGGAGTTTTTCCCTGGAGTTTTGGAGTTTTGTAAGATCGGTTTTCAAACGGGCGTCGCTTGTCACGTCCATTCCATCCCAGGGCCGCCAAACCAAGGTTCCTAACCCGTCATCCCAAGTTAATGCCCGGTCTTGCCCTGTAGGAGTGGCCAACCAGGTTGGGCTTGCTGAACCGTCCGTGGTCATTACCGACCAATTCCCTGTTCCAGCAATCTTGGCTACGGTGACGTTATCATCTAGGATCTTGACCGTGGTAACCGCATCGTTGGCAATGGTCAGCGCTCCTGCGTTGTCCATAGTAGCATCGCCACTCAAGGCCACGGCAGCGTTACCGGCTGGGGTACCATCAGTACCAATGATGAATTCAGTACTGGTGAGTCCGGCCATTTTGCCGGTAGATACGGCGCCGTTAGCGATAGTGAGGGCCCCGGTATTGACCATGGTGGCATCCCCACTCATGGTCACGCCGGTGGCTACATTGGTGCCGTCCCCGACGAATATATCTCCGTCGGTTAGAACCGAAGTAGCAAAGATGGTTTTATTCTCGTATTGAGGATTCCCTGTCCCGTCGGTAGTGAGGACCTGGTTAACACCGCCATCGGCGATCTTGGCCAGGGTGACGTTGTTGTCCAGGATCTTGACCGTGGTAACCGCATCGTTGGCAATGGTCAGCGCTCCTGCGTTGTCCATAGTAGCATCCCCACTCATGGCGACAGCCGTATTACCGGCTGCGGTTCCATCGGTACCAATGATGAATTCGGTACTGGTGAGTCCGGCCATTTTCGCAGTGGTGACGTTGCCATCCAGGATCTTGACCGTGGTAACCGCATCGTTGGCAATGGTCAGCGCTCCTGCGTTGTCCATAGTAGCATCGCCACTCAAGGCCACGGCAGCGTTACCGGCTGGGGTACCATCAGTACCAATGATGAATTCAGTACTGGTGAGTCCGGCCATTTTGCCGGTAGATACGGCGCCGTTAGCGATAGTGAGGGCCCCGGTATTGACCATGGTAGCATCCCCACTCATGGCTACGGCCGTGTTGCCGGCTGGAGTTCCATCCGTACCAATGATGAATTCAGTACTCGTGAGGCCGGCCATTTTCGCAGTGCCAACTGCACCATTGGCAATCGTTAACGTCCCGTCATTAATGATCGTGGCATCACCACCCATAGCCTGGGCAGTCGCAACCCCTCCTGCACTTCCGATGAAAACATTTCCATTAGGAAGAGCTTGGTTTGCATCAAGAGCTGTCCTGATTCCCGCCTCAGTTATAAGCGTAACGTCGTCCCCAGGGGTACCAACAGTCGTGCTTATGTTGTTAACATTGGTGCCGCTCGATAAGGTAAGATCTCCACTTGAGACATCTAGGCCATTGGTCACATCGACTCCGTTCCCCGTGCCGGTCAGGATCACCTGGTTTGCTGCGGTAAGGGTTATGTCGTTAGCTGTTGCATCGATAGTAACCCCGGTGGCTCCATCGACGTCGGTTATAGCAGCCGAACTGAGCGCCAGGTTGCTAGCCGAGGTAGAAAAGTTGGAAGCCCCAGCCCCGTCAATGACAACTGAACTTGTCCCGTCAATATCGACTGTGGTTCCGCCCAGCACCAGGTTAGAAGCCCCTCCGTTGAGGGTTATCTGGTCTCCTCCGGATACTTCGTAAGTAAAGCCGTTGGTTGTGATAGTGGTATTGACCAAAAGGTTACCCCCCAGGTCAATTTCATTGTTACCGGCGGCGTCGAAGGTAAGTCCTGAACCGGCCAGGTTGGAAGTAAAGATATCCGCCACGGCGGCCTCGGTAACCAGTTCGGTGTCGGAAGCGCCTCCTGAAAGGTCGATTCCGTCGGGCTGAGTTATAATTCCACTTACCGCGTCGGCATCATTCAGTTCGAACGTACCGGTTTGAACGCGAGTGGCGGTTGCATTAAGATCCACGTTAGCGGCGGCAGTAAGGTCCACGTCGTTGGCAGCGGCATCAAGGGTAACGCCGGTAGCGCCATCGATATCTACTGTAGCTGCGGCTGAATTGATGTCAATGTCATTGGCAGCGGCATCAAGGGTGACGCCGGTAGCGCCATCGATATCTACTGTAGCTGCAGCTGAATTGATGTCAATGTCATTGGCAGCGGCATCAAGGGTGACGCCGGTAGCGCCATCGATATCTACTGTAGCTGCAGCTGAATTGATGTCAATGTCATTGGCAGCAGCATCCAGGGTAACCCCACTGGCTCCGTCCACATCAACAATAGCTCCGGCCAACACCAAATTGGACGCTCCTCCGTTGAGGGTTATCTGGTCTCCACCGGATACTTCGTAAGTAAAGCCGTTGGTGGTGATAGCGGTATTGACCAAAAGGTTACCCCCCAGGTCAATTTCATCGTTACCAGCGGCGTCGAAGGTAAGTCCTGAACCGGCCAGGTTGGAAGTAAAGATATCCGCCACGGCGGCCTCGGTAACCAGTTCGGTGTCGGAAGCGCCTCCTGAAAGGTCGATTCCGTTGGGCTGAGTTATAACTCCACTTACCGCGTCGGCATCGTTCAGCTCGAAAGTACCGGTTTGAACTCGAGTCGCACTGGCATTTAGATCCACGTTGGTAGCAGCAGAAACGTCCACATCGTTAGCTGCGGCGTCGATGGTAACCCCGGTGGCTCCATCGACGTCGGTTATGGCAGCGGAACTGAGCGCCAGGTTGCCAGCCGAAGTAGATAAGTTGGAAGCGGCTCCGGCATCAAGGGTTATAGCGCCGGTGAGGTCCGCATCAAAAGATCCGGCGTTCAGATCTACGGTGGCAGTGGTGGAAGTAAGATCAATTTCACTTCCATTTCCGGCGACGTTGATTCCACCAGCCCCGTCCAAAGTTAACGTCCCGGCCGAAGTGGTGAAATTGGAAGCGGCCCCGGCATCGATGGTAACCGCATTGGTACCGTCGAGATCCACAGCATTTCCGGCTAATATCAAATTGGACGCCCCTCCGTTGAGGGTTATCTGGTCTCCACCGGATACTTCGTAAGTAAAGCCGTTGGTGGTGATATTGGTATTGACCAAAAGGTTACCCCCCAGGTCAATTTCATCGTTACCAGCGGCGTCGAAGGTAAGTCCTGAACCGGCCAGGTTGGAAGTAAAGATATCCGCCACGGCGGCCTCGGTAACCAGTTCGGCGTCGGAAGCGCCTCCTGAAAGGTCGATTCCGTCGGGTTGGGTAATGATCCCGTTGACCGGGTCATTGTCCGCCAGATTCAGGTTAGTCGCTATATTGAGATCACCATTATTCACATTGACATCCCCGGATCCGGCATCCAGATTGACTGCTGTGGCACCCGTGCTATTTCCTATCGCTATGGTTCTAGCTGCTCCTCCGGTGCCAATATTGATTGATTGGGCATTGGCATTGGCTCCAATGGAGATTGGACCCCCGGAAGCTTCAATTGTTACCCCGGTTGAGGCATCAATTGCTACCGTAGATCCACCATCCAGATCGAGCTGGCCGGCTGCACTTATATCGATATCCCCGGATATGGTTGACAAATTGGAAGCGGCTCCCGCATCCAGGTTAATTGCTCCGGTTACATCTACATCAAGGGATCCGGCATTTGCATCTATCATTGCCCCCGTAGTGGTCAGGTCGATTTCAGACCCGTTCCCGGCTACATTTACTCCTCCATTCCCGGATAAGGTGAGGGCCCCGGCCATAGTGCTTAAATTGGAAGCCGTTCCGGCATCCAGCGAAATTCCTGAAGCCACATCTACCTCAAATGACCCACCATTGACGTCAACCAGGGCTCCGGCCGAGGTAATGTCAATCTCATTGCCATTTCCAGCCACCAGAACTCCGCTATTACCGTCTAAGGTCAGAGTTCCGGTCGAGGTCGTGAAATTGGACGCACCGGCCCCATCAATGGTGACTCCGGATGAACCGTTAACATCTATGGTTGCCCCGGATAAAATAAGATTAGAAGCCCCTGAGTTCATGGTAATTTGATCGCCTCCACTAACCTCGTAGGTGAAACCGTTGGTGATAATTGTGGTATTCACATCCAGGTTGCCTCCAAGATCAATTTTGTCGTCTCCCACGAGGTCAAAAGTCAGACCACTCCCGTCTTGACTGCTGATAAGACTCGCCACAACGGCTTCGGTTACCAGCGCGTCATCGGATGGAGTAGCGAAGTCAATGCCTGTGCCCGAGTCAATGATCTCGTTGACATTGGTTCCAGTCGCCAGGTTTAGATTCGTAGCCACAGTCAAATCTCCGGCGTTTACATTTACAGTCCCGGTCAGATCAATAGCATCCCCCCCTGTATTGCCAATATTGATAAAGTCATTAAGGATGTCAGTAGTAGATCCACCATCAACAACGGTGAAATCCCCGGTGGCAGTAATATTGTCGCTACCCGCATTGCCAATATTGATCGTATTACTATTGATGTCGATTTGGGTTCCGTTATCAACAGTTACCGTTCCGCCATCGAAGAGGCTGGTACCCCCGGAGAATTGTGAGTTCCCGGTTAGGGTGATATTGTCTCCACTGGCGTTTCCAATGTTGATAGTATTGTTTAGAATATCTGTGGTAGTTGCGGCATCTGCTATGGTGAAATTACCGGTGTTGAAATTGGAAATACCGGTGAAGTCAAGAACATCGCCTACTGCATCTCCAACATTTATGGCTCCACTATTCAGGTTGATGATATTGGGATTGGCTATGAAATTACCGGCTCCGTCCACAATTAAATCGAAACTTCCAGTCGTAGTGATGGTGGCATTTGTGGTTAATGCTCCACCCAGGTCCAACCGATCATCTCCAACGAGATTGTAGCTAATACCACTTCCTGCAGTGTTCGTATTAAGCATTACCCCCTCTACTGCATCGTCGCTAATAGTTACAGCACCAGCAGCATCCATGGTTACATCCCCACCAACGGGCACCGAAGTGACCGTGACACCATTTCCAACGATCAAACGACCGCTTGCAGCCATATCAATTTGAACCGCCATGTTAGAAGAATTTCCAACGAACATGAAGCCCTCAGAAAGAGTATTTAGTAGCGAAATTGCTTCTGGGTTCAGAAAAGACCAGTCCACCGGGTGTGGACCTGATCGTTACCAGGTTGAAGCCAAATTGCATTACCAGCATTATTACTAACAAGCAATGAATTGTTAAAACCAAAAGGATCAATATTTGAATCCCGGACAGCGTCAAGACCGATTTCATTATTTGTAATGCCTTGAGCCACGACACGGACCACATCGGCATTAATTTCCAATGTTGAGTTGTCAACATTAACATCCAGCGCGCCACCGGAAGCAACCAATCCATTTCCAGCAAATGCGCTAAGGACGGCTGATTTGGTTTCATATTGTGGGTTACCTGATCCGTCAGTGCTCAGGATTTCATCCCCAGTTCCATCCACTATCTTCGCCAGAGTAACGTTGTTACCGGCAATATTAGTGGTTTGAACCTCATCCGCTCCTATGTCGGCAGTGACAATTGTTGCATCAAGGATTTTATCAGTGGTAACAGCATCTCCAGCAAGATCCCCGTTCTGAACTTCTCCATCCAGGATCTTTCCAGTGGTGATCGCATCGCTGGCGATGGTTAATACTCCGGTGTTAGTTACGGTAGCATCGCCACTCAAAGTCTGGGCCGTAGCCACATTGGAACCGTCGCCAATGAAGATGTCGCCATCGGCGAGCGTTGAAGTTGCAAATATGGACTTGTTTTCATACTGTGGATTTCCAGTACCGTCGGTAGTGATAACCTGATTGGGTCCACAATCTTGCCCAAAGTAACGTTGTCGTCCAGTATCTTGATGGTGGTTACCGCATCGTTCGCTATGGTCGCTACTCCGGTATTCGTAATTGTCGCGTCACCGCTCATGGTAACTTCGGTGGCCGTTCCGCCCGGATCACCAACGAAGATGTTACCGCTGGCAAGAGTTGAGGTATTGAATATAGATTTGTCCTCATACTGAGGAATCCCTGCTCCGGTAGTGGTCAGCACCTGGTTCGCGCCTCCTGTTTGAATCTTGCCCAAGGTGACCTGCGCATTCCCTATATCATTACTCTGGATCGTATTATCCGCAATTTCATTGGTCGTTATAGCACTCCCTGCGATATCACTGGATGAAATCGTGTTATCCAGTATTTGTGTGGTCCTAACCGCGTCGTCTGCTATCTTTGCAGTAACTACGGCTCCGTCGGCTATCGTCGGATCCGGATAGGCCCCGGCCAGATCTCCCCCCGCCGGACCTACTGGAGAAACCATAATGGGTACTTCCGTGACACCTGTGATTCTTCCCTTGTCATCAACGGTTACCGTGATCGTTGTCGCTTGATCGCCGTAGGAACCTGCAGTTACGCCAGTTGTAGCTAACTGCAAGACGTCGCCGGAAATGATGATATCGGTACCGTCGGCATTTACCTGCAGATCCTGGTTGGAATCCCGGTTCAAACCGTCTCCGTCGACTCCGGCTGCCAGCTTGGTACCTGTAACCGCAGCATCGTTTAATTTGGAGGTGACCACTGCATCGTTTGCAATCTGCGGATCCGGATAAGTCCCGGTGAGGTCACCACCAGCCTGAGTATTGGATAGTGCTCCCAAACCCTGGGTCCAATCGTTATTCCTCCAGTAGTAGAAGAATTTGTCCTCGTTGTTGAAAATCATCATACCATCGTCTGCAGGAGAGGTTAAGAATGTTTCTCATTGAATTCTGTTGTGCCGTGGTCAACGTGGGAACCAAAAAACCCATGGTGTTACCGCTTGGCGTTTCAAGTTTCAGAATTGCATTTGGATTAGGTGTAGTGCTACCAATAACTACCTGGGCGAGAGCTGCCTGGCCAACGCCCAATAAAGTGATAATAGCTGCCAGTAGCAGCGTGCATCTCAATTTACCTGGCGGTGGTCCCGAGCGGTGAAGAGGATTGAAGAGATGAGATAGCCTGATCAGGTTGAATTTTGGTTTTTGATCGTGCGCAGACATGACGATTGGTTTTAAATGCACCATTTGTAAAAGATACGGTTCAATATAGTAGTAAATCCCTGGCTGAAAAGACAATCTACCCGCATGCCGGCTTGGTTCTTCCATTTAAAAAAATGCCAGATTTGAATCGAATTAAGGTTCGAACAAGATGCTTATTGGCGAGGGGTTAAAATTGTAATTAAAATAGTTAAAGTATTTCGTAATAAATTTATAAAATAGCTAGTTCAAAAGGTAATTTTCGAAGTTTTAATATAAACTAAACTATTAATAACATCTAATAAAATATAGTAACCTCTTGAAAAAGGCGTTCGCCGAACCTTTCTCAGAGCAACAGCAAATGTCCCGCCTCCACAGTAAATTGAATCATCCTCTCAACAGGAGGATTCATCAGTCGCGCCCGATACTTTGTCCTTCGCCTTCCTTTGAAAAATGCGGTTAAGAAGATACGTTTCCGGATGCAAGCAAGGAGTCTCTCTTCTGGAAAGACGGCGGCACTCAAACTACCTTTATCCGAACAAGCGAGGAATCTCTTCTAAACAAGCTTATGGACGATGGCTGTTCGCACTTGGCCGTTGGCGGTCGATGCCTTTGGTCCAACAGAGACGTAATCAGGAATTAATATCAGGAAGAGGTTCGGTATGGGCGGGAGGTGAGCAGAATTGAAATGACACCCACAAAAATGGCGAGGTCGGCTAAATTGAATATTGGCAAAAGGGTTAAATACCGTCCTCCCAGGATTGGAAAATCCTGCGGGACAATCCCCTTCCAGAGATCCAGATAAATGATGTCAATGATCCGTCCATTAAACCATGGACTGGTGGCGCTATCAGGAGCATTTCCCAGCAGAACCCCGTAAAGAGCGCTATCAATCAAGTTTCCTATCGCCCCGCCCCAGATCAACGCCATGCTCCAAACCACTCTGGATTGGACCCGGTTCCGGGCCAATTTGAATATAAACAATCCTATGATCAGGATTAAACCCGATCGAATCAAGAACAATGCTGGGCGCCCAAGTCCCGGTTTCAACCCGAAGGCCATTTCCAGATTGGTGGTGTAATGAAGTTTGAGCCAATCACTGATCAGAACAATTTGCCCTTCAACTCCTAGCTCCATATTATGGTAAACCCAGAATTTAGCCAGTTGATCCATAAGAATCACTCCCAGGCCAAGAAGGAAATAACGGCCCCAGATTCTCAACTCTTCCGGATCCTTACTACCAGGTTCAGATTGTCCATTTGCAGTGGACTTCCATCAGGCAGGTCATCCCACAGAACCAAATTAACTGCCTGGGTTTCTCGACAGATGTATTGACGATGTTCTTCCAAGGCGGAATTTACAAAATCGTCGCTTTTCAGAATCGCGATGGTAATCCTATCCTGAACTTCAAGCCCCATTGCCTTCCTCATATTCTGGACCCGATTCACCAGGTCCCTGGCGAGCCCTTCCTTCCGCAATTCAGGATTAATGTTAATATCCAGGGCTACGGTCAATCCATTCTCGGAAGCCACAGACCAACCTGGAATGTCTTCTGAAGTTATTTCTACATCATCCAGCGAAAGAGACAAAAGTCCGCTTTGAGTGGAGATGCTAAGTGTCTCCTGGCTTTCAAAGCTTCTAATATCCTCCTGGCTCAAGGAGTTGATGGTCCGGGAGATTTCTTTCATTCTGGGGCCGTACTCTTTTCCGAGTTTTCTAAAATTAGGTTTGATACGCTTGATCAATATCCCGGAGGTATCATCGATGAATTGGATTTCCTTGATATTCACCTCAGCAAGGATCAAGTCGGTCATCTCCTCGATGTGAGTCTGATCCCTGGCGTTCAAAATCGGAATCAATATTTTCGAAAGCGGCTGGCGTACCTTGATCTTGTGCTTGCGCCTCAGAGAATGGACCAGCGATGAGATATTTTGGGCCATTTTCATTTTCTCCTCCAGTTCGGTTTCGATAATTTGCGAATCAGCTTCTGGAAAACTCGACAAATGTACCGACTCAACAGGCTCTTTACTGGTTGCATTGTTGAGATCAACAAAAATCTTTTCCATGTAAAATGGCGCTATAGGCGAAGCCACTTGGCAGACGCCTAACAAACAAGTGTATAAAGTTTGATAGGCTGAAAGCTTGTCCCTGCGATCGCCCGTACCCGAGTTATCGGTGGTTCTCCAGAACCTTTTCCGATTCAAACGTACATACCAGTTACTTAAGTCATTAATAACGAAGTCCTGGATAGCCCTGGCCACTTTCGTAGGTTCATAATCATCGTAATCACCTTCCACAGAGTAGATTAGCGTGTTAAGACGGGACAAGATCCAGCGGTCGCTTTCAGCCCTTTGCGCCAGGGGAATGTCGGCCTCAGAGTAGTCAAATCCATCAAGATTTGCATAAAGTGCGAAAAAGGAATAGGTGTTTTGCAAAGTGGCAAAAAACCTGCGTTGCACTTCGAGGATGCCTGATTCATCAAATTTCAGATTATCCCAGGGATTGGCGTTGGCCATCAGGTACCACCGGGTGGGATCCGGTCCGTATTTTTTGATTGTGGCAAAGGGATCTACAGCATTTCCCAGACGCTTTGACATCTTATTACCTTCCTGATCCAGGACCAATCCGTTGGCGACTACATTCTTAAAGGCCACCGAATTGAAGAGCATCACTCCGATCGCATGCAACGTAAAGAACCAACCCCGGGTTTGATCTACTCCCTCGGCAATGAAATCCGCAGGAAAGTGCTTTTCGAAGCTTGTGTGATTTTCAAACGGGAAATGCCATTGGGCTGACGGCATAGCTCCGGAGTCGAACCAGACATCTATCAAATCAGGTTCCCGAAACATCCTTTGCCCCGAGTCGCTTGTCAGTATTACCTGGTCCACGTAAGGTCGATGCAAGTCAAGTTCCGGCTGGCCCTCAAAGGGAGAAGACTCCAAAAAACCGGCCTCAATGGATTTGGATATTTCGTTTTCGAGTTCTTCAATAGAACCGATACATTTGACCTCCTTCTTATCTTCTGTTACCCAAATGGGCAAAGGTGTTCCCCAAAATCTGGATCTGCTCAAATTCCAGTCCACCAGATTTTCCAGCCAATTTCCAAAGCGGCCGGTACCGGTGGACTTAGGTTTCCAGTTGATCGTGTCGTTGAGAGCTACTAATTGATCTTTGCAAGCTGTGGTCTTGATGAACCAAGATTCAAGCGGATAGTATAGAATCGGCTTGTCGGTTCTCCAGCAATGGGGATACGAGTGGACATACCTCTCAATTTTGAAAGCCTTATTCTCTTCCTTGAGCTTCATGACTATCTTGAGGTCGGTCGATTCGTAACCCGGATCCGTTTCGTCTTGTTCGTTGTAGTTCTTCACGTACATGCCGGCGAAATCGGTGATCTCTTTGACAAATCTTCCTTTTCGGTCGACTATCGGAACGTCATTCCCTTCTGCATCTTTAACAAAAACCCCGGGGATATTGTGCTTGACGCTTACCCGGAAGTCATCGGCTCCAAAGGTCTTGGAAATGTGCACGATCCCGGTACCTTCTTCGATCGATACGAAATCTGCGGTGACCACGGTGAATGCCGGGTGTGGTAGAGGCACGTAAGGCAGGAGTTGTTCATATTCCAAACCCACCAATTCCTTTCCGGGGTAGGATTCCAATACCTTGTAGGGTATTAATTTGTCTCCTGGTTGGTAATCCTCCATGGCAATATCGCGAGCTTTGGGATCGAAATACTTGGAAATCACATCGTGGGCAAGGATTACGTTTATGGACGCATGGGTATATTGGTTGTAAGTGTGGACCTTGGCGTACTTGATATTCTTTCCAATTGCCAGGGCATTATTGGCAGGCAGGGTCCAGGGTGTAGTCGTCCAGGCCAAAAAGTAATCGAAATCGGTCTCTTTGATCTTAAATTGAGCCACCGTCGAGAGGTCCTTGACGTCCTTATAGGTACCCGGTTGGTTCAACTCATGAGAGCTAAGCCCGGTACCGGCGGCGGGCGAAAAAGGTTGAATGGTGTATCCCTTGTACAATAGATCTTTGTCAAATAGTTTCTTAAGCAAGGACCACAGGCTTTCGATGTACTTAGGTTCAAAGGTTATGTAAGGATTGTCCAGGTCAAGCCAAAATCCCACCTTCTCGGTTAAGTCGTCCCACTGGTCTTTGTACTTCATCACCGCCTCCCGGCACTTACGGTTATATTCTTCAACCGAAATTCTGGTCCCAATATCTTCCTTGGTTATACCCAATTGCTTTTCAACCTGGATCTCGACGGGTAAGCCGTGGGTGTCCCAGCCCCCTTTGCGTTCAACTTGAAAACCTTTCAAAGTCTTGTAGCGGCAAAAAAGGTCCTTCAGAGCCCGACCCATTACATGATGAATGCCCGGTGTGCCATTGGCGGAGGGGGGGCCTTCGTAAAAGGTAAAGGAAGCCTGCCCCTCACGGCTTTGAATTGACTTTTCAAAAATTTGGTGCTTCTTCCAGTACTTGAGAATCTCTTCCCCGACTTGGGCAAAATCCAAATGCTTGTATTCTGGATACTTCTTAATCATGACGCACCTCAAGCTTTGATGAGGTTGAAATAATTGGGTGTAAAATTAACTGATTAGTCTTTCTTCTCAAGGATTTCATCTACCCCAAGCCCATTTTTTCCGGTTTGCAGCCTGGTCAAATCAATCTCCTCGTCATCTTCCTCGTGGTAGAATTCGTCGTATTGCTCAATAATCGGATGAGAGCCTTTCTTCCTTTTGCCACTGTCGAAGGTCAAAAGCATGGCCGGGAGCAGAATCAGGTTGGTGAACATGGCAATGAACAGGGTGCAAGAGGTCAGAATGCCAAGGGCGATGGTGCCTCCGAATTCAGAGAAAGAGAAGATAATAAAACCTGCAAACAGGATTATTGAGGTGTAAACCATGCTGGAACCCATTTCCCGGATGCTGTTGCTTACCGCAACCGGTACGAAGAAGTTATTCGCATAGAGTTCCATCCGATATTTCGCCAGGAGATGGATGGAATAATCAACCGATATACCGAAGGCAATACTGAAGATCAGAGCCGTGCTTGGCTTTAAAGGAATATTGAAAAACCCCATCAGACCGGCCGTCATGAGCAATGGAATTACGTTAGGTATTAGGGACATTATGATCATCTTGAAACTGCGGAATAAGATTGCCATTATGATGGCTATCAGAAAAAAGGCCAGGAGAAAGCTGTTCCTCAAATTCTCGATCAAAAATCGATTGCCCTTTATGAATAATAAGGTTGTGCCGGTTAAGGTCACGTTGATGTCGGTCCCGGCGAAGATCCTTTGAATTCCAGGTTCGACTACTAAAGTGATCAACGAATCCATTCGGATGGATCCTATATCGGCGACCTTTAGAGACACGCGGAGTGTCTGAGAGGTTGAATCCATGAATGGGCTGAGGAGTTCACCCTCTGCTGATTCCCTGTCCTCGGTTATATAACGGAATATGAAGTTTTTGTCCTGGTTGTTGGGCAAACCATAACGGGCGGGATTCTCATTGTAAAAGGCTTGCCGGGCTGCTTTCACGAAACTGGCTAAGGAAACTGGCTTTGAAATGTACTGCAGTTCTCCTAGGAAGGTTTCCAACTCGTCCACTTTTTCAAGGTTCTTAATTCGCATGGCACCTTTCCGCTTGCCGGTATCCACCACAATCTCCAGGGGCATAACCCCACTGAAATTGTCTTCAAAGAACCGCAGATCCTTCATAATGCTGCTGTTATCGGGGATATCATCCACCAGGTAAGAAACCGAATAAAGCTTCGAAACGCCGAATGAAGAGATGATCACAATTACAGTAAAGGCTGCAAAGATGGAGTAGCGGTGGCGATGTACTAGAAGATCGAATGCGGTCAAAAGCTTACCCGTGGGTTTGAATTTTAGATGCCTGAGTTGCCGCGTGTTGGGAGGGGGTAAGTAGGAAAATACTGCCGGTATTAGAATAATGCTCACCAGAAAGGTTGCCATGATATTGAGGCTGGCAACAAGACCAAATTCCTGCAAAATCAATATGTCGATAAACACCAGGACCCCAAAGCCTATGGCCGTGGTGACGTTTGTAATCAGCGTAACCAAACCGATTTTGCGAACAACCCGACTTAGGGCCAGAGTCTTGTTCCCGTGCGTTTCGTACTCCTGATGATACTTATTCAGCAGGTAAACACTATTGGGAATTCCGATCACCACGATTATAGGTGGTAGCAATCCGGTTAGTAAGGTAACTTTATATCCCAACAGGGCCAGGGTTCCCATCACCCAGATAACAATCACCCCAATTATTATCATCGGAAATATCACGGCAGTTCCTGAACGGAAAAACAAAAACATGATAAGCCCGGTGATCAGCACCGAGAATAAAAGAAACATTTGCAGTTCGTTACCCACTTTGGTGGTAACAACTGATCTCACAAACGGCAAACCCGAGTAATGCAGTGTTATGCCGGTGTTTTCACTGAAGTACTTTCCCGAACGAATGATGTCGTTAACCAGCACATCCCGGTTCCTGGAGTCCAGGATTTCTTTTTGGATTGAGATCAACATAATAGTCGCCCCGTTATCCTCGTTTATTATCTGCCCGCTGTAAAAACGAAGGTCCATTACTTTCTCAAGCAGTATGTCGAGCGTCGCCTGATCCTCCGGGAAATCTTGGAAAACCCGTTCCAGTGCAAATTTCTTGGACTTGGTATCCTTAACCAACCGTTGAATGGAGGGAAGTGCGAGAACTGCCTGGACTCCTTTCATGCCCGATATGTCGTCGGTCAGGTATTTAAATTTCCTGAAATTATCAAGCCGGAAAATGGCGCTGTCCTGCAGGCCGATTACCAGGATGTTCCCATCCTCACCGAACTTTTGCTTAAATGCCTCAAAGTAAATCATGTCCGGGTGATGGGCCGGAACTGCTTTGGCAAAGTCAAAAGACCACTCAACTTCTTGGGCCTTGTATCCCATGAAGGCTGTAATTCCAGCAATTAGCAGAATAAAGGGTAGCCTGTACTTAAAAACAATATGGGTGACGAGGGTCCACATTCTAAGGCGGAGGCAAAGTTAAGGAAATTTAGTTCTATATGTTTGATCCTTACCTATTTGCATGATCAAGGTTTGACTTGCCGGAGATTCCTTTTAGTCTCTGATTCAAGGAAATTGATCCGGAGTCGGTCAATCCAGAAACTACATCAATACAAGCCATTAATATGCCATAAATGGTTGACCCGCTTTGCCTGAGCAGATTCCCTCCTTGATCCGGAAGAATTTCCAGGGTCGTTTGATGTTTTTTGGTCAATTTTTGAGGCTCGACATGATATATTAGCGCTGCGGTTGTCACACATTCCAAGAGCTCTTCCAGAACTTCAAGCCCGGAAGCTTCTGCTTCCAAAACCTCCTGAGACCGATAGATGTTCAGCACCGAAATCTCAATAATTTGATCCAGCTTGGATTTAGCTTCAATTCTCGTAGTCAGCGGCTGATCGAATTTCCCATCCAATATTTCCGCCTGATGGTCCCAGAAAACCTGGGCCGACTGATCCACCAATTCATTGATCGCCATTGCCCTGAGCAGTCCTACCTTTTCTCCGTCACCGGAGATGGCATCAAACTTTTGAGCATTAAAACGGTCGCCCAAAATGGGAGCCAGCAGATCCACGGTGTCTTTAAACGGTACCCATCCCAGGCGACACCCATCTTCCAGATCAATTATATGATAACAAATGTCGTCCGCCGCCTCAACCAAGAAAGCCAGTGGGTGCCGGCACCAAACCTCGTCCCCGGAATCGCCAAGTTGGTTCAAACCAACCCGGGTTGCAAGCTCATGGAAGAAATTCTTTTCTGATTGGAAGAAACCGTACTTCTTTTGACTGGCCCTGGTTTTATTCACTCTTTGGGGGTCAGACCCCCTTGGATACTTGGAAAATGAAGCCAGAGTCGCAAGGGTTAGGTTCAGGCCCTGATACCGCGCCTGATTGAGGATTCGAAATCCCTGGGCGTTACCTTCAAAGCAAACCAGGTCAGCCCATTCGGCTGCTGACACTGAACTTTCAAATGATCTTCCTTTAGGGTTGCTTCTAAAGAAATAGGATATGGCATCCTCCCCGGAATGGCCAAACGGTGGATTGCCAAGGTCGTGGGCCAGGCAGGCGGCGGCCACGATCGATCCAATATCGCCATCGACATAACCAGCCTTTGTTAAGTCAGGGTATTGCCCTAGCAGTTGCTCTCCCACCTTCTTACCTAGTGATCTACCGACGCTAGAGGCCTCCAGGCTGTGCGTAAGCCGGGAGTGAACGAAATCAGGTTCTGGAAGGGGAATAACCTGAGTCTTATCCTGGAGCTTTCGAAAAGGATGAGAAAAAATAATTCGGTCAAAGTCTCTTTCGAATTCACTTCTTAGCTGGACGGTGGCCGTCTTCTTTGTCTGTGATCTTTCAGATGATAACAATTGTACCCATTCCATTCGGCAAGTATTCCGAGGCGATGTAGCCAGCGATTGATCAAAGATTTTGAAGCAAGGATCTTAGTGACACCTTCTGTTCTATAACGGAGGCGACATTTGAAACACCAATTCGATCTTGTTTCATCGAATCCCGATCCCGCAGGGTCACGGTTTGGTCTTCGAGGGTCTGGTGATCGATCGTGATGCAGTAAGGGGTGCCTATTGCATCCTGCCGGCGGTATCGTCGGCCAATGGTATCCTTTTCCTCATAGTAACATGAATAATCCAATTTCAATTGGTCCATAATCCTGCGCCCCTGTTCAGGAAGCCCGTCTTTATTCAAGAGCGGTAGTATCGCAACTTGATAGGGGGCTAGTTGAGGAGGTATATTCATCAAGATTCTCTGACTGCCATCTTCAAGGATTTCTTCCGCAAATCCATTGGATAGTACGGCCAAAACTGTTCTGTCCAGGCCGATCGAAGTCTCGACAACATAGGGGACAAAACTTTCATTAGACTGGGTATCAAAGAACTGCAGCTTTTTACCAGAGTATTTCTCATGGGCAGTGAGATCAAAATCGGTCCGGGAATGGATCCCTTCCAGCTCCTTGAAGCCCATGGGAAAATCGAATTGAATATCGGCGGCGGCATTGGCATAGTGGGCCAGGTTCAGATGATCGTAAAAGCGGTATTTTTGGGATGGAATTCCCATGTTCTGATGCCACTTCATTCGTTTCTCCTTCCAGTACTCATACCATACGAGTTCCTCTCCTGGCTTGACGAAAAATTGCATCTCCATTTGCTCGAACTCACGCATCCTGAAGATGAACTGCCGGGCGACTATCTCATTGCGGAAAGCTTTCCCTACCTGGGCAATACCAAAAGGGATTTTTAGCCGGCCGGTCTTTTGGACATTAAGAAAATTTACGAAAATACCCTGGGCGGTTTCGGGGCGAAGGTAGATAGTGCTGGCTTCATCGGAAAGGGATCCTAGCTCGGTAGAGAACATCAGGTTGAACTGCCTCACTTCGGTCCAGTTGCGAGAACCAGATTCCGGACATGCAATTCCCAATTCCTCTATCAGTTCCTTAAGCTGATCCAGCCGATTGGTTTCGATAGCCTCTTTGAACCTTGCATTGGTCTGGTCAATCTTATCCTGATATTGAAGTACCCTGGGGTTGGTTTCAAGGAATTGGGATTTGTCAAAACTATCACCAAATCTCTTGGCCGCCTTATCAACTTCCTTGGCGATCTTGGATTGAACCTTGGCGACATAATCTTCGATCAATACATCAGCGCGGTACCGTTTCTTGGAGTCTTTGTTGTCAATGAGCGGATCGTTGAAAGCATCAACATGGCCTGAAGCCTTCCAGGTAGTGGGATGCATGAAAATAGCCGCGTCAATGCCTACGATGTTCTCGTGCAATTGCACCATGGCTTTCCACCAATAATTACGGATGTTGCTTTTCAACTGCGCCCCATTCTGCCCATAGTCGTAAGTAGCTCCCAGACCATCATAGATCTCTGAGGACGGAAAAATGAATCCATATTCCTTGGCATGGGCAACTATCTTTTTCAACAGATTATCGCCACTGTTTTGTGCGTGACTTGACATGCCGCAAAGATAGATAAAGAAGGGAAGAAGGAAGAGGTAGAAAGAGAAGAAGAGAAGAGACAAGAAGAAGAAAGAAGAGAAGAAGAGAGGAAAGGAAGAAGTAGAAAGAGAAGAAGGGAAGAAGTGCAGTTGGAATTTTTTGGACTAAATTTTGATTATGCTAAATGAACAATAATGTTGCAAATGGTGAAAACATTCTTGGTAATCCTGTCGATGATGCTGGTAGGCCTTTCAATGGTAATGGCTCAGGATGCAGAACCGGGGCTTGATCATTCCATCTGGGATCAATTACTGCAAAACCACGTGTCCCATGAGGGTTGGGTTGACTATGCAGGTTTCCTGGATGATCGAGAGCGGTTGCAACAGTATCTTGATCTGCTTTCGGCTAACCGCCCAATTCTGAACCAGGGAAACGACGCCCAGGCTTATTGGATCAACGCATATAACGCCTTCACTATCGAGTTGATCCTGCAATATTATCCATTGGAAAGCATCCTGGATATCGGTGTCAAACCAATCATACCCAAGATCAGCTCGCCATGGGATATCCGGTTCATAACGATAGGCGACCAGAAATATGACCTTAATAATATCGAGCATTCAATTCTCAGAAAGAAATTTGGGGATCCGCGGATCCACTTCAGCATTGTCTGCGCTTCAAGGTCCTGCCCAAGGCTGCGGAATGAGGCCTACACCGAACAGAATATGGAGCGGTTCCTGGATGAGGATACCCGGTTGTATATAAACGATCCAAGTCGCAATTTGATTTCTTCTGATAAACTGGGGTTGTCGAAAATATTCAGTTGGTATAAGGGAGACTTCACCGAAAGCCATACTCTAAGAGATTACATAAATCAGTACAGCTTGACATCGGTAGACTCTGACGCAATTATCAGATTCATAGACTATGATTGGAGCCTTAATGGCCAGTAATTATCTTGGTTGTTTATCTCAAGCTTTGTTTATGAAAGTCGGATACCTAGCTTTCCTTATTTTCCTTGTGGGCTGTGATTACAGCCACGAGCGGGACCCAAATCTTACCCCTTCCGACCAAGATCTTGATTTGACCCTGCGATGGGTCCCATCCCACGCGGAAGAAACCCGGCAAGAGGTCGAAACCGGCCTACTGTGGGCCTTTTCATACCTTGGAGCTGATCTGCCGAAGGGCTCTGTTAAAAGCGCTTTTGTTTGGACTGATGATACCAGGATCGAGGTGATCCTGAACCGGCTGGGTTTTGAAGCTTCGGCCTTGGATGCTCTTGAATTGATTGTTACAAGGATCAAAGAGAACCAAGAGTATACGGCCTTCAACGGACTGGACATTGGAAGATTTCTGGCCCTTACCATAAACAGCTCCAATCATTACTTCGCAATTACGGGAATAGCAAGATCCCTTGCCCTGTTTCGTTCCCGATTTGAGTTTGATCCCCGTGGGTGGTCGTGGCCCGTTCATCCATCGCCAAGGGTAATAGAGTAATTGAGTTTTCGGTTGGCGAATCGCTCAGCAGCATGGCTTTCATAGCTGAAGAGGGGGTAGGCAAGGTCGAAGATGGCAGCTTTAAGGTTCAAGAACTCGAATGCATTGATATCATGCCGAACGGTCAATTTAGGTTTGGCTTATACAATCTGTCCGGTATGCTCAAAACCGCAGGAGACAGCATGATTTCCTTGGCTGGCAAACCCGCCAAATGTCTTTGGTGCCACGAGACAGCACTACAGCAGTCTTTTACTCCGGATCCTTTCGTACCAGGCTTCCTGTCCAAGGAGGAGTTTCGGGCTATTATAAACCAGCGAATGGGGGAGATACAAATATATCGCGACGGCCTGAATTCTGACCTCGACTTCTCGAGAACTCAGGACCACGCCCTGATGGAACGCCTTTATATTTCATTCATGGAACCCTCAGCATTCCGATTGGCTCACGAATGGGGCCTCGGGCCCGAGGCCGTCCATCAGAGGTTGACTGGTCTGCCAACCCATCTACACCCTGAGCTGCCTTTTTTGGGAGACCTATACAAGCGTTCGGCAGTCGATCCCCTGGCTCCGCATGATGCTCTTCCGGTTCCTGAATCCGCTCGAGAAGCCTCCTTGTTCGAGCCGGATTATATCAATTAAAGTTGGCACGTACAAAAACGTGGTTTATCTTCAGGCGCTTATAATGGACCGTGACGATCGAGGATGAAAAGACCCTTCACGCAGATTGTTTTCCTGCTAATGCTCACAGGACTTCTTTCATGTGAGAGTCCGGGAACCCGGGAAGAGGAGAATTCGAGTCCTGTGCCGGATAGACTACCTTTGAATGAGATCGAATTGAATGATTTGACTGAATTCCGGGAAGTGGCGGCTAATTGGCAAACCGTCGGTAGTGTCTCTTCAGACTTCCTGGTAAGACATTCCTTTGAGTCGGAGCAAGGCAGCGGAGTATTGAGTAACCTTGCGACCGAAGACGACAAGGACAACTTATTCACTAATTGGGAACATGGGGACCTGGAACTGGAAATTGAATTCATGGTGCCCAAGGAGTCGAATTCGGGAATTTATTTTCAGGCCCGGTACGAAATCCAGATCCTTGATAGTTGGGGTGTAAAAGAGCCCAATTATGGAGATTGTGGAGGGATTTATCAAAGGTGGGATGAATCAAAACCTGATGGAGAACAGGGTTATGAAGGTGCGGCCCCAAGAATTAACGCTAGTAAGGCTCCGGGGTTGTGGCAGAAATTTCATGTCCTGTTTCGTGCCCCACGATTTGATGCTTCCGGGCAAAAAACTGAAAATGCGCGCTTCGAGTATGTTTATCACAATGGTTTTCTTATTCACGAAAATGTAGAACTGACCGGACCAACCCGCGGATCCTCTCATGACCAGGAGGTTGCGATAGCCCCTGTGATGTTCCAGGGCGACCATGGCCCGGTTGCCTTCAGGAACATTCGATATAAGAGGTTCGGCCCTCAGGTCCTGGAATTAAGCAATATTACTTACCAGGCTTTTCTTAATACCGGCGACTACCTTCCGGCGTTTGACACCTTAAGCATTGCCAAGACAGGCCTCATTGAGTCGCTTGACAGTTTGGAGGATTTAGTAGGGCAGGCAGATCACTTTGCCCTCAAGTTCGAAGGCAACCTAAGAGTTCCGTTGGAGGGAAAATATCTTTTTGAAACAGCAATTGATGATGGAGGAGACCTAACAATTGACGGACAGCTGGTGATTCATAACGATGGCGACCCGGGTTTTGGAGTTGAAAGGGGATTAATTTTCTTAACCAGGGGGACTCACGACTTTGAGCTCACATTCTACGAAGAGGTCTGGTTTGCCGGCATCGCCATATATTATGAAGGACCGGGAATCGAAAAACAAACACTTGCCTCCCTTGACCTCCTCCGTCTTCGGGAACGGCGCCAAGATGGCTCGGTGATAACCATAAATCCGGGTAAAGCTCCAGAGATGATTCGCGGTTTTGTTAACTACGGCTCCGAAAAGCGAACTCACACCATTTCAATTGGGGATCCTGGTGGGGTGCATTATAGTTACGATCTTTCCCAGGGGGCTCTACTTAAATGTTGGAAAGGGGGGTTCGCGGACGTAACTAATATGTGGAGGGGACGCGGGGCATCTCAATTGTTGCTTCCACTTAGCAATGCGATTGAATTCACCGATGGTGTCCCGCTTGCCCAGCTCCCTGACTGGAACCTGGCTTGGCCTGATGAAGCAAATAATTACAAGAGTCGCGGATATAGGATCGATGAGCTTGGCCACGCGGTTTTTCTTGCTCAAATGGGAGAGGTAAATATTCAAGATGGTCTAATGCCGAGTTCCGACAGTATCAAGCTGGTTCGTAAACTTCAGGTGTCCTGCTCTTCAAGCCAACCGGATTATTGGTTTCGAATAGCTGCGGCGGATATCATAGAAAAACTAGACAATGGGTTGTACAGCATCGGAGGTCAGTATTACCTACAGATTAATGGCGACCAATCCCAGCAGAGCCTAAGATCGGTCATTGGGGGAATGGAGCTTGTGGTGCCGGTCCTGGCGAAAACACCTACGTCTGAAATAGAGTATGCTGCCTTGTGGTAACCTCCTCCACTCAAAATGATTACCAGCATGGAACAAGCGCGCAGAATCATCATTAGCCCACTATTGGTCCTGGTTATGTCCATTGCAACGGCTAACGCCTATTGTCAGAGCCTGAAAGGTGAAGAGGAAAACGAATACTATCGAATTTCCGATGTGCCCATCCCTGAAGCTTTTGTGCTGGAAGTAGGAGGTCTGGCTTTTGATAATCTGGGTAACCTCGGAGTCGTAACCCGACGCGGAGATCTGTGGCTGATCTCCAATCCAACTAGCGCAAATCCAACCTATACACGATTCGCCCACGGCCTGCACGAGCCCCTGGGCCTGGCATTTAGTGACGGTTCTTTTTACCTGACTCAACGAGCTGAACAAAGTATCGGATCGAGATCAGGATGGTAAGGCTGATTTGTATGAAACAATCTATTCATGGCCCTTGAGTGGCAATTATCATGAATATAACTACGGACCCCTCTTTAAGCCGGATGGTAACATGCTGGTTACGCTTAACCTAAGTTGGATCGGTAAGAGCTCCAGTTTGGTGAAATGGAGAGGTTGGCTTGTCGAAATTTCGCCAGCTGGAAAAATGAAACCTATTGCGGCGGGTTTACGATCGCCGGCGGGTTTTACTTTTAATTCGGCTGGAGATTTATTCTATTCCGAGAATCAGGGGGATTGGGTTGGCGCGGGACGCATAACCCATTTAGAGGAAGGTGACTTTGCCGGTCATCCCGAAAGCCTAGTTTGGTCCGCTGAGCCTGGTTCTCCGGTAACCTTGAAGATGGAGGATATTGATGACACCAAAGATCTGACATTATATGAATATAAAGAAGTGTTCCCTGAGGTCAAGCCCCCATCGGTTTGGTTTCCCCATACCCTTATGGGAATTTCCACCTCCGACATTGAGGTTATTCCCGAAGGATTTGGGCCATTCACAGGACAACTTCTGGTAGGTGATCAAGGCCATTGCAAGATCATGCGTGTTTACCAGGAGAAGGTGAAAGGAGTTTATCAAGGAGCCTGCTTTCCGTACCGTGAAGGTTTTTCTTCCGGGGTTTTAAGGATGGAATGGGGCCCTGATAGATCTCTGTATGTGGGAATGACCGATCGTGGATGGTCTTCAACCGGCACCAAGCCCTTTGGGCTGCAGCGGCTGGCTTGGACCGGGAAGACTCCATTTGAGATCAAGACCATTCAGGCCAGGCCTGATGGTTTTGAGTTAGAGTTTACACACCCGGTCGATCGAGCGGTAGCAGCAAATCCGGGTTCATACGAGATTGTAGATTTCACTTATAAGTATCATCACATCTACGGAAGCCCGGTTATCAATCAACAGAATCGAAGGGTTTTCATGGTTGAAGCCTCGAGTGAGGCCAAAAAGGTCAGACTGTTCGTCCCTGGACTGCGAGAGGGGTACATCTACCAGATCACTGCAAAAGGCGTTAAGAGCCGTTCAGGCCAAAGTTTGCTTCATGACGTTGGATATTACACTTTAAATTATATCCCGGAAGGGCATGGAATTGATTTCGGGGCCAGCGACGACCAGGTTGTAGCTGCGGCGACCGTAGAGACGGAATCGACCAAACGAATTGTCTCTATGCCGGACTCTTGGACCAATGGACCGGACCGGACCGTCAGCGTCGGCACTTTGCCCGGAATGAAGTTCGATAAGACGGAGATCCAGGTAAAGGCGGGCTCTAGGATCAAATTGGTACTGAATAACCCCGATGACATGATCCATAATTTGTTGGTCGTTGATCCTGGGACCGCGGATCATGTGGCAGCTGCTGCTCTTGAATTGGGTTTGCGGGGCCATGAAAAAGGATACGTTCCGGACTCTGACCAGGTGTTGTACCATACAGCCCTACTAGAACCCAATGCCTCGGACGTCATTTACTTCGAAGCGCCCTCAGAAGCAGGAGATTATCAATTCGTTTGCACCTTTCCCGGGCACGCCAGAACGATGCGCGGGATTCTAAGAGTGGTGGCTAATAACCTCTAGCTTCCGGAGGAAGCTGAGTGCACAGAGTAAACATAATTAACTTCCCCCTTCACTTTTTTATGAGTCACCTCCACCAATTCCCATTGGTACTGGCCCGCGATGCTGTTAATGCTAGCTAAATCGCAATCTTCCGATAACACCATGAGCACTTGGGTGTTGGGTTTTGAATTGCCCGCAAGCTGAGAAAATAACTTCTGAAAGAATTCAAAATTGGCACCGCAGAACCAGGCTGCCTGGTCCGGGTTAAGTGGATCCTTAGGGTAATACGGTGGATTGATCACGATCCAGTCAAACTTCCTGTCAATGGCATCGAAAAGATCCGAGTGAATGAAATCGATTTGCACAGAATTATTAATGGCATTTAATTTCCCATTTTCCAAGGCTCTAGGGACTATGTCGCTGGCCCATACTTTGGCTCCGTTCCTAGCGGCGACAATGGAAATGAGACCAGTACCGCAGCCTAGCTCTAAAAAGGATTGGTCGTTTAGGGATCTTTCGGAAAGGTATTCGATTAGGAGGTTTGTGCTAATGAACAATCCCGGATGAAAAACCTTTGGCAATACACGTATCTGGATGCCGTTGTATTGGAAATCATGAGAATAGGATGAATACCATTTGTAAAGCAAGGCCAGGACCGGATGGCCTTTCCTGAGTCCATATCTTAACCATCTGGTCATGGCTCCATTGAAAAACCCTCAACCTCTGGCCTTCGATATTTCAACCAGAATTTCTGTAAGACCTTAAGCTCATAGGGGAACCGGAAGAGATCCTTTCTGTACCTCAAGCTCGAAACCCATCGCATTGCCTGGCGTTGAAATCGGGATAACTTGAAATCCGAGACCGTGGGATAATATGAATTCAGGACCGTTTCGAAATCCCGGATCTTATCGATCATCTCGCTGGTTAACCATGGAGTGAGTGGATTTTTCCTAAGGTCGAAATTCTCCCATTCCGGGGATAGCCAATCTTCAAGGTTCTCAGGGAATCTGAAACCAGCTTTTTGGATCGTCTCAAACAACTCAGATCCTTCGGTTGGAACCGGACTATATACATAAATAATTATTTCGGTTTGAGGATTTATTTCTTTGACCTGCTTGATAAAAGCTATATCCAGGTCGATTTGATTCATGACCTTTTGAGGGGATTCGGCCGGAAGTCCCAAGACAAATGAGTACTCCGGAATAATATCGAATTTCCTCATTCGGGCTGCAAACTCAAGGATTTGGGCCGAGCTTTGAGTTCCTCCCTTGTCCATTTGAGCCAGGATTTCATCATTCCCACTTTCCGCTCCAAAGAATACCATCCTGCACCCGGATTCCCGCATTCTTTCAAGGGAACGGTCTTGGTATTTGTCTATTGTATCTATCCTTCCCTCGCCCCACCAATTCATTTGCTCCGGAAGGATCAGTTCCGAAAACTCAACGGTTCTCTTTTCGCTTACAAAAAAGTTATTGTCGTGAAATTCAATAGCGTTGGCCCCATAATTTTCCTTTAGAAACTTCGAATCCCTGTAGACATTCTGTGCTGATTTACCCTTCCAACGCGCATTGTAAATGGGGACCACAGCGCAAAAAGAGCATGTGAAAGGACATCCTATTGACGAATGGTAGGCGGCTGTTCTGGATCCCAAAAAGATTTTTTTCAAATACCCTGTTGGCGAATAAGTGTCGAAGAGGTTCTCATACGGAAGTGCCGGCAGCTTATCCTGATCGAGAAGTGCCTGCTTGCCGGTCTGATGAATTTCTTTTTCTTGCCTGAAAATGAGGTTTGGCACTCCGGAAATCACGTGTCCGTTTTCCAGTGTCTTTAATAAATTGGGAAACGCCTCATCACCCGGTCCATCGATAATGTAGTCCACCCAACCAGATCCCATGATGGTCCGAAACTGATTCGAAGCAAAATAGCCTCCCCAAATATTCACGACGTTAGGGAACTGATGTTTGACCCGCTTGGCGAACGGAATAGCCTGTCTAAGCTGGGGCCCCGGCATTACAGTGCTGCAGAAATAACCATACTCTTCCGTCAGGAGCAATTCTTCGATCTTTTCCCATGGCTCTTTCTCCCGGTTTCCGTCTACAATGGTATATTCCCAATGGCCATGAATAGATGCAGCCACCTGGAGAATTGAATTAGGGATCCGATAACCATAACGGGCACTCCAGGGGTTAAAAAGTATGACTTTGCTCATAACCTAGAACGCTGAACAGCATCTGGAGCAAGCCGGCATTAGTCCTCCCGCGCCGATCAAATCGGATCTAAACTGACCCATGATTGTTGAATTCCAAATATCGCGCAGATCGTTCGCGTACAGATTGCCAATTGTCAGGTTGTAACATCTGCCGTGGGCTGGGATGACACTTCCGTCTGACTTTATCATTACCGCTCTAAAGACATCGTTACAGCGTTTGCCGAACTTATGACCCGGCTCATGGTAGAAGAGGTTTAATTCTGAAGCGCTGCCCAGGTCAGGTGAAAAGTCTATGGGAAAACCCAATTCCAGATTTCTCAGCTGCTGAACCTCCTCTTCCAATAGCTTCAGGTCCATATTTTCCAGGTCTAATTCTTCCATGTTCGAGCTGGTCGCCGGGTAGTTGTCCCCGAATTCTTCATTATGTTGGTTGGCCACCTCTTGGTTGGTGTAGTTAGTATGCATGAAACCGATTCTTTCCAATTCGAAGGATTGGAAAGATTTAGCAAATTCAACCAGGTGCCCGACGTTCCATTGGGTAATTGTGCAGTAGATGGAAACCCGGGGTGGATTAGAAAAACCGCCCAGGGCTTCAATTCCCTGAATTGCCCGTTCAAAAGAATTCTTATGACCCCTAATATGGTTATGAACTTCAGGAGGTCCGTCCAGGGAAACGAAGATCTCGTTAAGCCCAGCCTTTACCAAGTCCTCGGCCTTTGTTCTCAAGGTTAGCCCATTTGTCGTAATAGAGGTGTATAGATCATGATGATTTGCATAGTCAAGCGATGAAATTAAATCGGGATAGATTAAAGGTTCTGTAAAAGCATACCCCAATTTTACGTTCGGATAGAAGGCTTTTGCCTGATCGGCGATCTTGTGGAACAATGAGAGCGGCATGTTTATGGGATGGGAGCCCATCAGATTCTGAAAAAAAACACTACTTTGAAAATTGATTCCCACATCGCACATTTTGCAATGCAAATTGCAAATATTGTTTACGCCCAGCACCAGCCATTCCGGTGGGTAAAATAACCTCCGGGGGTAGTAGTGAAGATTTATTTTGTTTAAGAGATCCAAGGCCTTGTGTCGTATTTAAAGATAAACAAACAAATTAGAGCGATAGCATGATGGTGAAGGGTTTCTTAAAAAGACATCTTTTAGGCCACCTAATATCCCAGGAGTATGTTTGCCTGCCATTTGAGAAACTAACCAGGCCATTCAGAAGTTTCATAGTTCTCGCCGATGGATCTACTTTTGATGTCTCCGATTCAAATCTTTTGTTAGGGTACCGGCCCCTGATTCTTGGCTTTTCGTCCCATCAGGATGGACCCTACAAGTCCGAAAGCAAGATCCAATTCGGGATTTCCCTTGATTACCCGCGAATGGATTCAACATGGCAAGGAGTCCCGAGTTCTTCGCAGTTCGTGGGACGAATTATCCTTGCAGCTTGTGACGAGCACCAATTTGGAGACCAGATCCTGTATTTATATCGAGGTGAACATGGGGAGCACAGCTTATTGCCCAGGTATCAGCAATGGTTGAATGCGTTATGGGACGGATACAGGCACAAACCCGATCAGAATATTGATCTGGATCCCAATAACTACGAGCAGGTACGAATTGCCTACTCAATTCCGAGAGAAATTCATATAGCCACTATAGGGGAGAAAGGTGTCATAAACATGTTCCCAACAGATCTCCATGGTGCGGCGGATTCGGAGAATTATGTTGGCTCGCTCAGGAAAGCAGGGAAGGCCAACCGCCAGGTTGAAAGATTTCGCAAACTTACCCTGTCAAAAGTGGATTCAGCCATGCATAAGTGGGCTTATGAAATGGGCAAAAATCACATTAGAGATTTGAGACCTGAAGATGATTTTGCCTTTATCGGGCGCAGCCAAACCTGGAACCACCCTTTGCCGGAGTCCACCTTGTCCTATCTGGAGTTGCAACAAATTTATCATCTGGACATAGACTTGCATCGGATCCATTTTTACGAAGTGGTCGGGAAAACGGTCCTTGACGACACCGCGACGAGTTTAGCCCATATTCATAGGTATTATTATGCCTGGCGTAAGTCAAATCATTTGCCCGGAGATTTTCTGATAAGATGAAAGCCCAGGAATATCATGGGAATTCGAATAATTGCTTTCCAGTTTCGCCAATTCAACCTGAAACTCCCCCAAAAATCTTTCGGTGCTGAGACGCCCCGTTGAAAGGCTTCGATTCCGCGGAGATACAGGAGTTCACTACAAGCGCGATTAAACTGCGGCTTTGAAATTACCCCATTCCGGTAAATTTTCCCCAAGGTGTGTTGATACTCATCCAGGCGATCTGGAGGGGAATCCTTAGTGGTATTTTGATCGTGCTTACGGATCCGAACCAGGTTTTCAAAAAGGACCACAGCATCATGGTCCGCGGCCAGGCGGACCGTAAAATCATGAGCTCCCGAGTGCATGGCCTGGTCATACATTCCTGTGGTAGCCAGACATTTACGTCTAAAGGCAAGAGTCGATGGATATATTACAATTTCATTGGCAACCAGTTGCGGCAAAACACTCATAACCAAGGGAGAAGGCCCTTGGTTGGGATAAAGAGATGGCCTGATTACGCCGGTTTCAGTGAAGATGTCTGCATTAGTATAACTGATATTCACCTCCGGATTGTTCAGAAGGGCTCCTACTTGCAGGTCTAGTTTTTTGGGATCCCATAGATCATCTGAATCCAGCATGGCAAGGATCTCACCGTGGGACTTACCAATTCCCATGTTACGAAGTTTACTTAGGTGGCCATCGGTGTTGGGCACTTTGAAATAACGGATCCTTGGATCAACAAAGCTGCCAACAACTCGTTCGGTTTCGTCCTTGGAGTCTTCATCTATGATGATATATTCAAAATCCTGGTAAGTCTGCGTTAGAACTGATCGGATCGTTTCAGCAATCAAATGGCCGCGATTGTAGGTGATGGTTATGACGCTTACCATTATTTGTCTACAAAAGGCATCTTTCGATAAAAAAGAACGACAATCAAGGCCTGCGAAAAAATACCCGCCAAAAGTGCCCCCTCAAGTCCGTAAATTGGCGTGAGAGCCAAACTTCCCAATAAATTTGCTATCCCTCCAGCCAGGGAATATGCCGCCACCAAATTCTGCCTTTTGTGCCTGCCATATTCAAAGTTTCGGATAAGGTAAACATAGAAAAGAAAAACGTACAGATAACCCAAAATGTAAAGCATCAAGCTGAACTCAAAGTTGTACAAGTGCTTCATAAACATATAGGTGAACCACAGACAAAGGAGGGTAATCCCGATGCCTGCGAAGATAAAATTGCGTTCTAGCTTCCTTAGGGATTCATATTTGAGACGGTAAATATTACGGGCAAAAGGGCTTAGAAAGAGACTGGCAACCAACTGCGAAAATGCTAAGAAGTTGGTGAATACCTGGTATCGGCCAACCTCCTGGGCCTCGAGGATCAGGGCCACGCAATAAAGATCAGTGCGCTGCTGTAGCATCCCACTTAACGATAAGAACATAAACGGCAGGGCCGCAAACAACCATGGTCCTATCTGGCCGGGAGCCGAAAAGGTTGACCATCCGGAGCTCGTAAGCGCTTGGCCCCAAAAATGTCGATACCTGACCAGGATAATAGCACACTTGAAGATCGTTGCAATCGAATACACTTGAACAATGAGTTCCAGGTCCAGCTGATCCTTAAGGAAGATGATAGGCACGATGATAAGAACGAGGCCGGCCAGGTCGTTAAGTGCCGCGAATCCAAAATCTTTTTCGAACGTTACCAATGGCTCGAATGATTGGAAACCGAACCTGGCGGTCGCCCAAAGCCCCAGCCAGATCAGGATGCTGGTATCATATTCAAGAAAGGCAACGAGCAGCAGAAAAAGGGCCAGCAAAGGCCCTCTTGAGAGCATAGACTGCAACCACGCCGACCGCATTTGGTCCGGCCGCAGGCTGAATTCCCGGATCAAATAAAGTCGGTTACCCCAGTTGACCAGGTTGAAGCCAAATTCAAAGATCAGCAGCAGATAAACGATTTGGCCCCAAAAATCGACAGAAGTAAATCGTATGATCAGGAACGAAACCAGGAAAGTACTTATAGGCTGTAGGGCTCGGGAGAAACCATTAAGTACAATGTACTTTGCCCGTCTTAATATTTTTAGCCAATGGATCTGCAAAATCAGAATTTATCCTCTTCTAAAGCGGGCCGGTTCATTGGAGACTGAGGGCAGGGTCGGTCAAAAATAATGCTACCATATCAGGGAAAAGCGGTTTTGGAAATCTTACCCTTTGACCAGTCCCAAACCATTGCCCAGGAGATTATCAAAATGAAATTTATTAACCACAATCTGGGATACAAAAAAGGCAACGGCCAGTTAGATTTGGATACTATCCAGCCCACCGGGGTCAATCCCAGCAGAAGGTACGATAACAACAGGATCCAGGCGTATTTGCTCGGTTTCTTGAGAAGCATTAGAACCGGGAATGCAAGCATTAAAAAATGGTATGAGCCACTGGCTGGGAGGATGGTCATAAGGGCAATTCCGATCAACCCGAACTCCAATTCGTGGCCCTCGGACACCGCAGCCTTCTTACTCAGCTTAACCAGGTACAAGGTTCCAAATAGCAGCGCTGAATAAATGCCAACCAAACTCAGATACTTGCCTGGCCCCCAATTCACCATCGGATTCGCATTTCTGACCGAATCGTAGACGAACAGGTTGCTTAGGAAGCTGTTCCAGGATTGAAACTGGACCGCGAAGATACTTTGCCCCGGGATTTTGCCAAAAAGGTGAGCCGGTAAAACTTCACCGTAGTAATGCTCAGTGGCGGATTGAAACCCAATCCATTGACCCAGCAAGAGAACCGCGACGGTGACAAACGACCAGAGGACTAACTGCCCGTTCTTCCTCCAGGTATACACCGCAAGTATGTAGGACGGGTAATATTTGAATACTGAAATAACGCCTAGTATGGGCCCTGCTATCCTCTTTGGGCCTTTCCTCTCTATAAGATGCACTAGGAGCATCAGGAAAAGGATAAGTAGGTAAACCTGGCCAAATCGAATGTTTGTGGACAGTGCGATCCCGGTTCCCAATATGAGCCCGGTACTCTTAAGCCAATTCCAATCCGACACTTGTTTCACTAGAATGATCACTCCATAGAGCAAAAACAGATTTATGATTAGCCAAATTCTTTTGGCATGCATTGGCTCAAATAAAGTCAAAGGCAAGAATAGGGTGGCGGTAAGAGGAGGAAAAGGGCCAAAATTGCCCTTTTCATAAATTCCGGAGGCCTGTATCTGTTCGTTGAACCACTTATAATCGTAGAACTGCACAACCTGCTCGCCTTTAGCAAGTAATTGGGCCGAGACAAAATAATTGGGAAAATCGGTTTCTATTTTTTCCCACCCAGGAATTATGCCTTTTAGAAGAAGGTGAAGTGCTAATCCTAATACGGTGACCCGGATCCAATATTTCCTGATGAAACTCATTCCGGATCTGCTGATTTTCTTTTGTAAATATCTAACAGCGAATATTGAGAACTTGGCACTGAACAAAGCATCTCAAATTCGGAAGTATCGAAAGTATTCATGAATCGCGCTCGCTGGGTTTCTTTTATGGACACCAAAACATAATCCGCTTGTTGGAAGGGGACAATGTGAACCCGGTTTCGCAAGGCCTTGTCAAGAATGGCCCGATTTGCTACCGCAGGGTAACCCAATTTAGAGTGGATAAACAGGGAGTCTGAAGGTTCTTTACCAATGGTTTCCAGCCCTTCGCGGAACGCCAAACCCCAGTAATCGCCTTCAAAATTTGAGCGCTCATCGCGGCCGGCCAATAAATTAAAGTACTCGTGTTGGTAAGGATGAAAAGAAATTATGTCAAACGTAGCCTTCATTAACGCGAACAACACAACGGCCAGGACCAGCCGGTTCCACAGCGGTTTGGTCGACGTCTTATCGTACAACCACTTCAATCCGGAAACCGAGAATACAATCAAACCGGGATAGATAAAATAGAAATGTCGCCAGCCGTTATAGGATACGGAGTCAGCAATTACAACAAAACCCCATGGAATCAATACGGTCAAAAAGACGACAAAAAGAAATTCCTGTCGAATATCCGACCAGGACAAAATCGGAATGCGGGAAGCCCACTTAACAAAGCCAGATAGACAAAATCCAAGGTATATTATCGGGGTAGTAACTCCTATCCAGACCAGGTGATAGTACCAAGGCAACTGTTGAGAGTTTATCAGAGATCCCATGAAAAGCATATCTATTCGTGCCGGGAAATTGTTCAGGAATTTAGCCGAGTTGATGAAGTGCTGTTGCGGATTCTCCCAAAGCAGGGGCCAGAACAAGATCGTAAAAGCCATCACTGAGCCGGTGAATATGAAAGCTCTTCCTAATCTTCTAGGGAGCCCCAAAGATGAGTCCAGGAAGACGAGGGCAACGGTAATCAAAGGCATGAAGATACCTGGAATCCGGATATCGATTAGCGCACCGCAGGCCGCAGAATGAATAATGGTCCAACCAACGCTTTTGTTGGTAAGGGTCCTGACCAAGGTGTAGGTCGAAATGATGTAGAGTGAGAGAAACGGTATGTCTTTGGGATTGTAAAAAGAATGGGCGAAAAGACGCGGCGAAAGAATTAAAAAGGCGACCCCTGCGAGTGCTAACCAGTTTCCGTAATGTTCACGAATCAAGTACCAGAAGACAATGGTAGCTATCCAAAATAGCAGAAAATTGCAGAAGTGCCGGTAAAAGTAGATCGCGCGCGAGTCCGTAAGCCCCAGGATAAATTGGCCCGCCGCCAGAGGGAGTTCAAAAAAGACCCCGTGGTAGCGATGTTCATTTTCCATCATTTCACCCGGTCGGACTGAAAGGCTTGACCCCAATGGCGATCCTAGTTTCTGGTGTACATACGAAATGGCGACCAAACCTCTATATTGACTCGCAGGTTCATCCCAGGAGACGCCATAATCACGATACACACTGATTCCGGTTACCAGATATGACCCGAAGAATAGGATAACAACGAAGCGCCAGAAATTAGGCTTGTTATTGGCAAAAGAGAGAATGCGATTCATTCACCTAGACAATGTTTTTGATCATCTGGTAGCCCTCTCTGAGGTGCGTGGCTAACTCAATGCGATTACTGACCGACCGTAATCGCTTCCACAGGTAATGCGGCCTTAGGTAAAACTTTCTATAGGCCTCCTTCTTAAGCTCCATGATTTCATCAGCCGAAAGAATGCCCGTGCCCATTGTGATGAAGCTGCCCGACTGATCCATAATTTGATCTGACTCGGTAATTAGACCCTGATCTATAGCTTCCTGGCGGAAAGAAGTATTGGCGCGAGGGACGGCTACGTTAAAAGAGGCATAATCGGCTTCAAGTTCAATAGCGAAGTCCACCGTATTTCTGATGGATTTCCGGCTTTGTCCGGGAACTCCGATGAGAAAAGTTCCCATACGGCGTATGCCGATGCCCTTTGTCAGTTCAAAGGCGTGCCTTATTTGCTCGGTAGTATATTCTTTCTTATATCTTTTTAGATATTCTTCCTCAGCCCATTCCACACCAAACATTATCACATTGCAACCCGCGGCCTTCATATTGAGCAGCTTTTCCTCGGTCATTAAGTCTACCCTGGAGAAGCAAACCCATTGGAAACCAGGTTTGACCTTTGCCATATAGTCTAATATCGGTTCGGTTATTTTGGGGTTGAGATAAAATGTTTGGTCGGAAAAATAGATGTACTTAGTGCCCAGTTCCCGAAGGACCTCCAACTCCTTGATCACCTCCTCGGCAGTTCTGGATTTGAACTGAAGAGTCGACATGATACAGAAGGTACAGGGATAGGGACAAGCATAGTTTGTTAATACCGTGGCCATCGGGTAACCTGTTGCAAAGGGGTACCGGTATAATTTATTCTTAAACTTATCGTGGAGTGGTGTAGGAATATTCACAAGGGAGCCGTTGCTCGGGTTGTTTATTATGTGACCGTTTCTTTTGAATACGAGGCCTCGGACCTTGTGAAATTCTCCTTTGAAATATTCAAGGCTTCCTCCTAAGAAGAAATCAGTTATAATCCCGTCGAGCCAGGAATGAGCATCCAGGAACTTTTCTGGATTTTCAAGGAACAAATCGCCTGAGGCCAATATCGATGCAGATCCAACCTGACTTTTAAGATCTTTGAAGAACGCAGAATCCTGTCTCCATGAAACAGATCCACATTGGGTTACAATCAGGGCAGGATCGAATTCCACAACCCGCCGCAGTGTATCCCGGGGATTTAGTTTCTCGGCAATGGAATCAATGACCAGGGAGTTGATCTCCGGATCCGCGAAAAACCCGGTTTGGATCAATAGGTCAATCGGTTGGGGGAGGTAATCGGCTTTCGAGACCTTAGAACAGTAGTAGTCCCTGATAAAAAGACGGTCGCCAGGCGGATTCAGAAACAATACCCTGTTCATGTTCTTTCCATTATTGCCGTTGAGCTGGAAATCAAGTTCGTGCCAGCTGGGTAGTTTACCTTTCGAAATTCGGGCTGATCTCGCAATAGTGCTTTTGCCGCGGCGACAATCCTTTGTGGGTCTAAGTCACGCATACAATTGATAGACCCGTTACAGGCCTCCCCTACTATCGATTTGGGACTCAAAAAACATGGAGCGCAATCCTTTTCCAATGAAATGTTGACCAGGCCATTATTCTGCTTATATCCGAGATCAGAAAAATGAGTTGGACCCCAAATGGCGATTGTGGGGGTGCCAAGGAAAGCGGCCAAATGCATTGGCCCGGAGTCGTTGGTGATCAACAGGGCAGTGTCGGCTAACTCGCTGATCAAATCGGTTAAGCTCCAATCACCGGCGCAATTATGAGCCGGAATCCCTAATGCCTCCAGAGATCTATGGGATTTGTCTACGTACGCTATTTCCTGGCCATCCCCGGTAAGCTTAAAAATCAAATTCGAATCCCAATGGTACAGGTCTTTGATAACCGTTTCAAACCCATTCGAGGGGTACCTGCGTTCAATTAAATATTGGCCTGCATTCAGGTTTACCAAGATCTTGGTGCGGTTGACCTCAACCGTCCAAATCTCTGACCTGGGAGGCTCCCGCCTCATGGATTGCAAGCACTTCTCCGCAAAGTGCCACACCGAATTTGCCGCAATGCTCTGTACTATTCCGTTCTTGAATATTTTGGTTTTAGGTCGATTGTCGAATCCGTAAAAATAAGCACCGGATACGACGGAGGCCGTAAACCGGTATATGGAAACGAGGTTGCTACAACGTTCTAAATCCAACAGGATGTCAGGGTTGAAACTTTTGATCCTAGAAATGAGTCGCGACAAATCGAAGAGAGCTCCGAATAGGCTGTCTCTGATCACTCCTATATTAGGATAACCAAGAAGTTTACACAATTGCTCATTGCCAGCCAGGGTGCAAACTAGTACCTGGGATTTGTCGACTCCGTTCTTTTCAAGGATCGAAGTCAGCCTCACAATACTGCCCATGCCGAAGAATTTGAAGAGTACCAATTTCTGATCTCCGGAAGGCCTGTGACGAATGCGGATAGGCATAATTTGATACAATGCTTCAACCGCCCGAGTGACGGGCCAGGCGGATTTATCAATTTTGATTAGGAACCGCGGATGCATCGGATTCTATAGGGCCAAAATGCGGTAAATCGTCATTCCTGCTTTGGCGGCAATTGATTTTAGCTTGTATTTCGCTGAATTCACACTTAAAAACGAATTACCCCTACTTCTGTGGTAATTCACCTCATTATTTACTCGGCTGACCGCAAAGTCGTAATACCGGCGGGAATAAGTTCGCTTGAATTCAATTTGTCTATCTGAGGTAGTACTCCAATCCAAATGGTTTTGCATGACGGGCACAATTTCGTCGTATAATTCCGTTCCGCGAATAGGATATGCCAGGGTAATGGTGAAATGATCAGGGTTGGAGATTTTAAGGTGCCTGATGGTCTCTTTTATATCCTGTTCAGTCTCGCCTGGATATCCCAGCATAACGAATGTGCCGGCTTGCATGCCCTTCCTTTTGGCCAATTGGATCATCTCTCTCACCTGCTCCACTTTCACTCTTCGATCCATCAGGTCAATAATCTTTTGCGATCCACTTTCCGCACCAATCCATACCCTGAAGCAGCCGGTATCCTTTAAAGTACTGATCACTTCTTCGTTCAGTCGATCGGAGCGCGTGATACACTCATATGAGATTTGCAGATTCTCTTTAGCCAACTCCTCCCTGAACCCAGACAACCACTTATGGCTTATAGTAAAGACATCATCTACGAACCAAATCGTGTCCGGCTGATATTGTTCTTCTATCTGTCTAAGCTCCCGAACCACATTGGCCGGCGATCGTCGGCGGTAGCTTAGCCCATAAACCGCCCGGCTGCACCATTTGCAAGTATACGGACAACCACGCATGGTGCTTACTGAGATAGCATTTATCCCATGAAATTCGGTCCAGGCGTTGAGATACTTGCTTAAGTCGATCTTGTGTCGATTTGGGATCGGTAAATGGTCAATTTCCCGAATTTGGGTACGCTCCTGTGTTCGAATGATATGATCTTCCTTGCGCAGTGCCAATCCCGGAATTTGCTCGGGAGAACCGGTTCCTTGCTCCAGGGATTGAATTAGTTCAAGGCAGGTCTCCTCCCCTTCCCCGAGAATCACATAATCGGCACCGTTTTCCAAAAATCGAGAGTCGCTATTTCTCACTTCCTGCCCCCCCAGAATGATCACGGTATCCTTCAATGCCTCGGATTGTCTTACGAACCGGATGGTTTCAAGAACATTCACTTTGGTCATCAGGTTAACGTAAACACCCAGGTATTTTGGTCTGTATCGCAGTAAGAAATCAAACAAAGCGGCCTTATTGGAGAAAGTGGTGTCATAGACATCATTGTCAATGCCTTTCTGCTCCAGGTAGGCCGAAATGCATAACAAGCCCAACGGAGGATAGGGTCGCATAATCTTGCTTTCCTTTTGGTCTTCATCGAGAAAATAGCCGTGGGTAAGAAGGGTCTTCATTAAACTAATCTAAATTCGGCCAGATAATGATCAGAGGCATATGCAACCAAGCTATTGCCCCGGATCTGTTTCTCCAGGGAAGCGAGTGCTTTCAGAACATTGGGCCTTTTGATGAAGAAAGGCTCCAAGTAGGAGGGCGGCAAAAAGAAACCTACCGGTCTTACGGCTACTGGTCGAAATTTGGGCTTGAATAAGGTCGTGAGACCTCGGGGGGAATAATACCAGGTAGGTTGTAGTGATCCGTCCGGAAATTCCACCTCTACCGGTACCGGACGGGACCTTCTACCGGCTGCACTTGGCTGTCCTTTCATTAAAAAGTAGGCAGTTTCCCATAAGCAAAACCTGCCCATCAATACGCAAACTACCCGGCCTCCGGGCTCAAGCCGGTCAGCCAGATCCAGAACCGTCGCCCCCAGCTGATACGGATTTACACAATTGAAGCCCCCAAAATTTGAAAAAATCAAGTCAAAACTCCCGCTAATGGGGGAGAGGTCGGTTAAGTCGCAAACGGATGTTTGAATGCATCCTTCAAGGTTTTTTTGAACTACTTTTTTTTGAGCCCTCGCAATCATGGCCTCAGATACATCGGTTGCGACAACCTTATTGTTTTTAGAGGCCAGAAAAATGGCGTCTTCTCCTGTCCCACAGTTAATTTCTAGCACTCTGGAATGGTTGAATCGCTCATGTTTGTCCAGGTAATTCCAGACTGCCAGGCGTTGAGCGTGACCAATATGGCTGTGGGTAAACGAAAGGTCATAATCTTCGGCGATCCGGTCAAAAACTGTAATCATTACCTGGATTTCTCTAATTGTTTTAACCGAAACCGATCGACCTTGGAGGCGGGAAGATAGTAGAGCGATCCAAGCATTTTTCTGAATTCTCCTTGAGTGATATTGCCAGGCTGGCTCCACAACTTCCTAAAGATTTGAGAACCCATTTTTTGACGGTAGGTCTTGTGCACATATCGGTGTAACCTCTTGTAATATTGTGGCTGGAAATGACCAGAGAACATCATATCCAAATCGTCAGAATCCGACCAGTTAGCCTTGCCAACCAGCTGGGACTTTACCTTGTCATAGAACTTTGTTCCTGGCAGAGGATATGACACCGAAATGCCGATCTCATCGGGCAGCAAATCCAATACCATTTCGATGGTTCTTTCAATGTCGGAACTGTCCTCACCTAAATAGCCAAATTGAAGGAAGAAACCAACTTTGATCCCAGCTTGCCGCAAGCTTTTAGTGGCATCCTGGATTTGTTCAACGGTGGTGCCTTTGTCCATAGAATCCAAAATCTTTTGCGAACCCGACTCGGCACCAACCCAGGCCGTTTCTAATCCCGAATCGGCTAGCGCCTCCACGGTATCCTCCTGAAGGAGGAGATCCACCCGTGACTGAATTTTATATCTGAACACCAGATGGCGGAGCTTCACCTGATCCCGAAACTCCTGTACCCATCCCGGTTTTAGCCCAAATATGTCATCGCACATCCAAAAATGATCCGGCTCAAATTCTCTCAGCAAATACTCCATTTCTTCAGCGACTTTTGCAGGAGAGCGTGTATTATAGCGGTTGCCGTAAATGGGTTTGGCACACCAGTTGCACTTAAATGGACAACCCCTGGTGGTGGCCATGTTTAGGGAAAAATAACCATGCTTTCGGGTCCAGGCGTTACGATAATCTTCCATATTGACCAAATCCCAAGCGGCAAACGGCAATGAATCTAAATCAGTCAGAACCGGTCTCTTTCCGGTGGTAATAGATTCCTGTCTATCTAAATAGGCCAACCCCGCTATGTCTCGCAGATCCTGAACCCCCTTTTCCAGGCTTTCGATAAGCTCTTCCAGGGTCTTCTCTCCCTCGCCGAATATCACGAAATCTGCGCCCTGTGCCAGATACATTTCATGCCGGTCGGTGGAATCAGAACTACAGGCAATAACTTTGCAGCCGGATTTTTTACCCAATCGAATCATCTCAAAGTACCTTTAGATTAGGCCTCTAGGATTATTCCAAGAATCAAGGTTTATTTTTATGAGGTGACCAAGGCGGTCATGAGTTAACACTGGCAGAGGCGAATTATGCAAAGGCCTAGGTTTGCGACCTATCTCGCGATTCAATCCTCTGCCAGCTTTTTTGAACAAGCATCAAATAGAAATTTGGGACTAGACCCATTAGTAAGGTTTTGATCGTGTTCAAAAATGTTAACCCACTTGATAAGTCTTAATGGTAAAGTTATGAATTTCAATTATTTCGTGGGCATTGATGTTTCAAAGTCAACCCTTGATTTTACGGTAGTACAAAATAGTCACAGGTTGTTTCACCTAAGAACTGCTAATAGTCTGAAAGGGATTAAGAGTTTTATCAAGAGACTTATGCAGCTGCCTGGCTACCAGCCTGACCAGGTTTTGTTTTGCCTGGAATTCACTGGGATCTATAACAATCATCTGCTCAATTACTTTGAAAAACAGCAGCTCAATGTGTGGCTGGAATCGGCCCGGCAGATCAAACAATCCCTGGGTGTTTTGAGAGGAAAGAACGATCAGGTGGATTCCTATCGAATCGCTCAATATGCCTGTCGAAACCAGGACAAAGCCCAGTTATGGAAGCCTTCTCGAAAGAAAATCCGCAATTTAAAGTTCATGCTATCACTCAGAGAACGACTGCTCAAGACTAAACTGCAGTTGGCAACTCCTTTAAAGGAGGCCTGTGGTTTTGTGGATGATGATGTGATGCAACTTCAGAAAACTACCCTCAAACCGGTACTAGCTAACATGGAGAAAAAGCTCAAGGCTTTGGATCTGAAAATTTATGATTTCATTCGATCCGATCAATCTTTAAATGAGCTCTTTGAGCAAGTGACTTCAGTGGATAACATTGGATCTACTATTGCAGCCCATTTCATTGCAACTACCAATGAGTTCAAAGACTTTACTGAGGCCAAGAAGTTTGCCTGTTACTCAGGGGTAGTGCCCTTCGAGTACCGATCCGGCACCAGCTACCGGGGCCGGAGTCGAGTTTCGCATCTGGCCAATAAGAAGATGAAAAAGCTCCTGCATCTGGCAGCCATGTCAGCGGTTACTCATCCGGGGGAATTAAGGGATTATTATGAACGGAAAGTGGAATCAGGGAAAAACAAAATGTCGGTGTTGAATGCGATCCGGAACAAACTTATTCATAGAGTTTTTGCTGTAGTCCGAGAAACCAGAAAATATGAAAAAACATATACCCTGACTCTTGCTTGATCCATAGAAATCGCTTGGCGCATGTTAGTCAAGCACATTTTGGTGAGGTAATTGAACCCATCATCATAAATCACCAGATAATCAGGTGCCTCTTTTAGAAATGACGTTAGCTCGTGCGGTCCTCTGGCCAGGCCTGCATCAAAAAGATCCACTTCATGACCCACCTTTCTCATGAGGGCGGCGGCTATTAGGGTTCCCAAAGGTGGATAGGGTTGTCGGAACTCCCACTGCTTGGAGTCAAAGCGGTAAAAATAGGAGTGGGTAAATATTATTTTTGCCACTAGGTCAACTCTATTGAGTGTTTTTGCTCAAACTCCGCGATCTTCCTGGAGTACCTGGACGTTATCACTCTCTGGAAATCTCTTGGATGGTTCTTTGATACGTAATTCCGGGACCGGAAGGCTCGTTCAAAATCATTGTCCTGATATAAATGAGCATACTTAGAAACCCATCTTCGATTAGTGATTTCGCGAAAATAGCCGTCCAGCCTATCCCCGATTCGATTGTCAAGCACGAATTGAAGAACCTTTTTCACGAGAACCTTGGATCCATTTAGATTAGATGACGCAGTTCTCGGAGGGAAATTCGGATAGAATTCCCGGACCCATTGATTGTTTTGAATAAACTTAAAGTAGAGGTCCGGATTATAAGCAGGGATAAGCGTAACGATTTCGGTAGCCGTGAATATGTTTTTGTCCTCAATTTCCAGATGATGGGAATCCAGAAAATAGTTAACGCAGAAATACTTGTGGGAATTAAGTAAGAAAAGCCTCTTGAACAAGACCAGAAGCGTCCTGGCCAGCCAAAGACGCCCCGGCTGAGTGATAATGAAGTAGTCAATGTCACTCTGTTGGTCCATGTAGCCCTTGGAAAGGGATCCGGAAAGCATCACTGCAGTAACAAAAGGGAAAGAGCCTATCCACCTTCCGATTCGAATGGCCAGCTTCATTTTTTTTTCTGCTAAATGATTGCCTCGCAGGCGACGTTCCACGAGTTCAGTTTTTGGATGCAGTAAATAGAAACCTTGAATCTTGAACAACATTTCTGCAGAAACAAGGTATTCAAGTTCCTCGTTCAGGGATTCATATTCGTCTATGGGTCGGGAGTTGGAACGAAGTATTTCATCCTCGGTCAAGGGGTAGTCAAAAATGTCATAGTACAACATCGTTTTGAGAATGCCGACTTCTACTTGGGTAATTGATTTTAAAGAGTTTTCCGGGCTCGACATGTTAAAGAGGCTCAGTTGAAGGGGAGAAGAATCTGCCTATCCTGGAATGGCGCCGGCTAACCTCATGGCCCAAATACCCAAATGCCATCAGCGAGTTGAAAACCGTGTAGAACATGACGCCCTTGTGCCGTTCCATTAAAGACTCTGTACCACAGACAATGGCAAAAAGGGCTAAAAATGATAGATAGAGAATTGCCCCTTTTTCCAGGGCAAGAATGGCAGGAATTATAAGGCCCAGCACCAAAAGAGTAAGACCGAATAGGCCCAAGGCTACGGCCACCTCCAGATATTGGTTGTGGGAATCGTTGATAGGTGCCGGGGACATATTCATTTGGGAGTAGCTCCCACCGATAGCCTCACTGACATCCCCAGTTCCCACTCCCCAGAGCCAATTATTCTTAAACTGAAGCCAGCTGGCGTACCAATGATAAAACCTCAAATTCGTTGAATTCCAGCTTCCAGAATCCTTCGCTATCTCCATTTTAGTCTTACTTGGCTCCCAGAAAAAACGATGGTATGTCACAGGACTTAAATACATCACTCCAAAGAAAATAATAAGATAGATAGAAATTATTGCGAGCCCGTTTCGCATCATTTTTTGCTCTTTATACCAATAAAAGACAAACCCAACAACCCCAATCAGATAGCCCAGAATAGCAATCCTGGAGCTCAAGAAAATAGTAAAGATGCTGCAATAGCACACTGCAACCATGAAAAAGAAAGACTCAAGAGGAGATATGATTTCCAACCGGGGTAAATAGTAATTGCAAATTAGCAGTACACAAAAACCCAGATACAAGCCAAAATACGTGGGTTGCATCTGAATCAACGAACCGAGATTAATATAAGAGAAGTAATCAAGGATCATAGAAGTTATTCCCGGATGCTGTTCAAAATAGACTGGTCCGTTAATCAGGTCCCAATTTTGAGAAGGAAAGTGTTCCATGTTGATAGCCTTGTATCCCTGATACCCAATACAAGCTATTGAAATGCTAAGGCAAGATATTACGAATGAGACAGCAATTAGCCGTAGCCGGGCAGGACCGAGGGAACCAGAAGTCACGATCACGATCGGGAAAATCAAAATTGAAAACTTTCGGGATAGGATTTCCCACCCATTTTCCAGATTGGACGTGTATAACATCCCAACTAGGTAAGCCGCATATAAGCCGATGTACAGCCAACTCAGTGGACAATTCATAAAGATTTTCCATTTGGCTGGGAAATTCCCCTCAATCAACCAATTGATTACCAAAAAGGCCATGGTCCAATTGGATAAAAAGGGTGAGAAGGGCAGACATCCTACGCAAGCAAGCGAGCAGCAAGAAGTAGTAGATGTCTTTATGAAGAGCCTTTCGATTCAACTTTTCCATTGTAAAGGCGCATTACGGATTGGTTTATTTTCCGTCTCTCTTTATCAAAGAACCAGCCCCACTTATTGAAATATATGATCGCTGAGTAACTGTTGTACAACATGAGACGGAAACTCTTGTAGCTGCCTTTGGCATACTGGTGATAAACCTGGACGCCGGGATAAAACAATGTTTGAAAATGGCGGCCAACCCTTCGTGTCAAGTCTGTATCCTCAACATACATGAACATCCTTTCGTCGAACAATCCGACTTTCTTAAGTGCGTTTGTTCGGAGGAACATAAAGCATCCCGATAGAAACGGAACCTCCATAACTTCATTGTAGTCGGTGAAACGCATCTCATATCGGAAGTTATTCTTTTGATTCCTTAGCAAGAACTTTAGGAATCTTCTTGAAATCAACGTGTACGGGGTTGGGAGTAGTTTACACAGGTGTTGAATACTGCCATCAGGGTTAAGGATCTTTGGCATCACCAATCCCGCATGGGGATTATCTTCCATGAATTCTAGTAGCTTGGTCAGAGTGGGGCCATTGAAAAATATATCCGGGTTTAAGATGAGATGATATTTCGAGGCGCCCATAACTTCCCTGATCGCGAGATTATGCCCTCTCCCAAACCCGATATTTCTCTCGTTATGTATATATTTTATCTTTGGGTCCTCACACACACGGGATAGTTGGTCCGTGGGTGAGTTGTCCACCACTAGTAGCTCGACATCAAGTTCTGTCCTGAGAACGCTATCAATGGCCCTGGCCAGAGTGGCGGGCTCATCTTTATAGACCACTATCGAGGCGCTTATGGATTTAGTCATTCTTGATCTCTAAAAGGCCCCTTAATATTTGGAGCCGAATTTTAAATCTCTTCCAGAGGCTGGATCGACTCTGCAAATCCGAAGCGTTGGAGCCGTGTCTGCGGTAATATACTAACTTCTCCGGCATAAAGTGCACCTTAAAAAATCGCTCTGCCACTAATCCAAACCATAGATCATGCATCGGGACATTTGCCGGAAACGGAATAGCTTTTTCCAGGACGTTTCGTTTTAGCGCCATGCAACAGCCTATGTAGGAGTTTTTTATAAGATTTCTCAGCAGTCCCTTCTTAGAGCTATTGAACTCAAAGAACGAAGGATGCATAGTTGCGAGTTCCTGATCCACTACGGCACAATCGCTTACCACCAAATCATATTCTAGTAATGCTTCCACCATCATTTCGATTTTCTTCGGATGCCAGACATCATCCTGATCAGCCAGGAAAATGTATTCGCCCTGACAACGTTTTAGAGCGTTTTCAAAGTTCCAAACAATTCCACTGGGACCATTGTTTCTTAGCACCGTGACCCTTTTGTCAGACTTATACTGATCTAGAATCCGCAACGTTGCGTCAGTGGAATTATCGTCCGAAATAATTACTTCATCAATCGTCCCAAGCTGACAGACTATCGAATCCACTTGCTGTTTTATGAATCTTTCTCCGTTATAAACGGCCAGGCATATTGATATCTTAGCCTGCATCTTCGGAAATCACTCCCAACACTACGATCGCTAATAATACCATGGTCATACCAATAGGATTGTTTAAGAACTGGTTAGTAATCGATTGCACGAATACAAAACAGGCCCCCATGGTGAACGCCGTTGCCAGGGTTGATTCTCGATTGTGTCTGACCATGGCATACTTTCGGCAAATCCATATAAAGATAAATGCCCAAAACCCAATACCTATAATACCTTGTTTGTGAAAGATCTCCAGGTATGCAACTTCCATGTGAACCGGTCGGACGGGAACTCCAATTCCAAATCCATGGCCCACGAAGGCCGATTCCAAGCTTACTCGTTCCAGGACCTGATGAAACTGTTTCCTTCTTATGTTATCAGATTCCAGCCGGTCTCCCAGAAGTTGTATCGGTGTAATTGCTTCTCCTAACTCGTTTCTTTTTGGCTCATAATGCCCAGATAAATTTGAAGCATAATCTGGGTCCATCCAAAGGATCCCCTCACTTACCTTGGTGAAGCTCAGGGAGGCGAAGAACACAGAGTAAATTGCAATCATGCCAAATCCTAATACTCGCCTCCAGTTTTGGTGAAAGTCACGTTCCACCACCAAATAATATAGAAGGAAGGTAACGGACAGCGCAAATAGAAATCCCCGGGTAAATGTAAGAAGAATTGCCACTGCAATCACATATATTGGCCATTGCGCTTTGTTGGGAAGGAAGTAGTGAAAGACGAATCCAACACACAAATAGAGAAAGCCTTTGTAAAAGAATGCAATTTCTCCCCGGTAAAAGAATTCACCAGTGCCCAGGGTCAAGCGGTATAGATTATAAAACTCCACAACCTTTAAATTGATCAGGCCAAAGATGAGGATGTATGAGCAAGCTAAAACCACGCCGGAAATCTTAACTACTTTGGCAATCTGGGATACCCGTCTATGGGTTACTATTGTGAGATAAAAAAAAGGGAGCAAATAAAAGTACAATAGTGGTTTTACGTCCTCCAGAATAAGAGCTCCATCGGCTCCATTCAAAGCTCCAACCAATGTGCCCAGGAAAAGCATCCCACTGAATATCTTGATGAGGAAAATGATTTCCCGGCTCAGTTGATGCTTATCAAATACCATCCATGCTGTCGCAGCCAACGCCAGGGAATAAAGAAACATTCGTATTGAAACCGGACCTGTATCAATAAGTCTTCCCCCTCCGCCTAGGAAAACCTCCAGCAGAATAAGGAGCGAAAGCCAGTATACAATACGGGATTTCATTTTGGCAAAAGCACCTTTATGAATTGCAAAGTCTTATAGCGAATCGTTAAAACCAGCATTCTTTGGAACAGCTGAAGCCTTAACCCTGCTTGAGATGCCCACCCATCAGCAAAAGCCGTCGTTCCTTCTGCATAAATCTTGAATCTTCCCAAGGCCTTGGGTAGATCCGATTGAGCATCGAAGAATTGATGTATGCAATAAAGATTGACCACCACAAAATTCTGATAAGAGGTCCTTAGGCGATCGATGAAATCAAAATCACTGAAATCAAGACGAAGTCTTTCGTTGTATTTTCCTACGAGGTCGAATGCATATACCTGGATCAAGATCCCACTGTTCAGAACCGATTTTCCTCGAAGCAACTGTACTCCTGGCTCCAACTGTTTCATGTGGCTTGCTTTCTTATGTCGGTATCGGCAAGGCGAATAGATCTTACGCCCGTCGGTCAATATTGGAACAAAAAGTACCTCGGATGGGTTTACGGATACGGCCTCAAAATACTTTTCGAGGGTGCTTTCCGGAAAAACTGTATCCTGATCGAGCAGCAAAAGCCAATTCTTATTCAGTCTCTTTGCCCTGGCATAACCTGTATTATAGGCCTTGCTTAGCCCGGGATTGTCGGGATGATGTTCATAAAAAATTTTAAATGGGTTCAGGGGACTAACCGGTGGCACAGCCTGAGATTTTGGGCTATTATCAAACACTAGTAGATCCATGCTTGCCCCTGATGCCCGTAGATTCTGGCGGAGGCTGAGATACGATTCGGATTCATCGAAACCGGTTGCAAATAATACCAGGACTCCTAGAGTGTCGCTGACCAAATCCACTGGGTCTGAATAATTACAATTCAAATTGAGAATATTCTGAAGACGGAAATGCTTCCATGATACCGGTGTAAATAATAGTACAAAGAAACGGTAACTATCGTTTCGGTTAACATTAAACAAAATGCTGATCCAAGATGCATCCAGTTGGGGACCAAGAGGGTATTCATCACCAGGTTAAAGACTGCGCCAAGGAGGGTGACCTTTAGATATCCCGAGTTGAAATTGAACGCAAGAAGAGTTTGGCAAGCTGGAATGTTGAGAGCTGCAATTAGAGGTCCGAAAGAGACAATTCTTAACAGAAGAGCAGCTTGAGGTAGCGACTCCCCGGCAAATATGTAAATCAGCCAATCAGCCATTCCGAAAATTACCAGGCCAACTGGAATAAGCATAGCCAGAATTACCCGCAGTAGTCCGGAGTAGAAGGTAAGCAGTTTGTCGAAAGGACCCAGGGCTAATTGACAGACCGTGGGGTAAACGGTTTGATAGATTATCACTGGTAAGGATCGCATTGCCAGATAGATGCGTTCTGCAATAGAATAGTATCCAAGGGTGGTGGGCGTTCCGACGAGTCCAAGGATAATCAGGTTCACATTTAACGAGCCATACCCAGCTAGGTTGGAAAGGAATAAGGGCCAGCCCCTGATTAACTGTTCCTTTATTCCCCCAAGTCGTAAACCTGCCTTTATTCCAAATGTGAATCTCAACACCAGCAGGCCCAGAAGGCCGGCTACAAGATTCCCAATTCCAATGAGCAGATTAATAAGAATGTAGTCCTCAGGCTCGTAGACAACCACCAAAGCCGTTGATGCAAACAGCAACTTCGACAATAAATTCAACCATGTCTGGTAGTGCATCTTTTCAATGCCCTGGAAAAACCAATTAAGAATAAAACCCTGGGACAGAATAATGGTTGAAGTCAGCCAAAAAAGCTCACGCTCTCTGGAGAAGGCAGGAATCACAACAATGGCCGTACCAAAACATACAAATGAAATTAGGGTCAGCACCATCTTGGATCCTATCACGGAGTTAACAATAACTGCAAGAGATCCGGGTTCTGCTTTCTTTAGTGCGATTTGCTGAGTGGCGCTTATGTTGTGCCCATAATTAACAAGAAGGACAAACAGATTCGCTGATGCCTGCGCCAGCGCAATCAACCCAAATTTTTCCACCCCAATGACCCGGATTAAATAGGGATAGATCAATAGGGGAATGAGTGTATTGGTCGCCTGGACGGAGGAGAGGGACATGAAATTTTTTAGCAATCGAATTTGCCCAAGGGAATCCAGGAACTCTGCCTTTTTATTCTGGAAATTGCTCAATCTGTCTGTTATTTATGAAAAGTTGGATCAGCCCCGGGGTTGTTACGGGTTATAGTCAATTATGTGCGTGTCTTCTCTCCGTCTTCAAGTTGTTCTGCTAATTTTAAGCATCAACAATTTATGAGAATCCCTGTCAGATGAAAAGTGTTTGTGTGTATTGTGGTTCGAGTACCGGAGAGAATCCTGAGTATAGGTCCAGGGCCGCGGAGCTGGGTGGAGTTTTGGAGAGTCAGGGGATAGCCTTGGTGTATGGCGGTGGCAGTGTTGGCCTGATGGGAATTCTCGCTGATTCGGTGATGACCATCGGAGGGGAGGTGATTGGGGTTATTCCCCGATTCCTGAAGGAGAAGGAGGTTGGTCACGATAAACTAACTCAATTGATCTTGGTTGAATCAATGCATGAGAGAAAATCAAAGATGTCCGAATTAGCAGATGGATTTATTGCGATGCCCGGAGGTTTTGGAACGTTGGAGGAACTTGCTGAGATTCTTACCTGGGTCCAACTGGGACTGATCCGGAAGCCGGTAGGCGTGTTGAATGTGGACTATTTCTTCGATAATCTCATTCTTCAACTTGATAAGATGGTGGAGCAGGGTTTTCTAAGGCAGCAGAACCGGGACATACTTTTGGTTGATTCCAATCCTCAAAGTTTGGTTGCCCGGATGCAGGACTACCTTCCGATACAGGTAGAAAAATGGATAGACACCAGCCAGACCTGATGCTACCTTGTTAGCGGTTTAGAAGGTAGTCTTTAAGGCTATTAAGCGATGATTCAATATGAGTTGCTCGCTTATCCTTTTGCATCGCCTGCTTAAGGTTCGGGGGTAGGACGACTTTGGCTCCAGTTACATCCTCCACCACATCCTTGAATTTAGCCGGATGAGCGGTCGACAAAAAAACGCCTGATTTCGATCCATCCTGCGTGTGTTCCTTCAAAGCCCGATAGCCTATAGCGGTATGAGGGCACATTAGATAACCATGCCTATCGAAAACTTCCCTCATTGATTCCTGAACCTGAACATCGTCGTACCAGCTTCCGGATATTTCCCCTCGGATAGCCTCATAGTCATTGTCAAATATGTCCTGGATCCGGGCAAAATTGCTGGGGTTTCCGACATCCATCGCGTTGGAAATAGTGGCAATGGATGGCTTAGGCTGGAAGTTGCCAGATCGCAGATAATCAGGTACGACATGGTTGACGTTGGTCGCGGCAATAAAGTGGTCGATCTGAATACCCATCTGCTTGGCAATCAGCCCACCGCACAAGTTGCCGAAATTTCCACTGGGTACTGAAATGACTACGGGTTTACCCCGATCAGCGACTCTGGAGAAGGCGTAACAGTAGTATAGAGACTGAGGTATCAACCGGGCTATATTGATCGAGTTGGCTGATGTCATTTTTAGGGATCCCTTCAGATCACGGTCCAGAAAAGCTTGTTTTACCAATCGCTGACAGTCATCGAAGGTACCATTTACCTCCAGCGCCTGGACATTACCTCCGATCGTTGTCAGCTGTCTCTCCTGGATGAGGCTTACCTTTCCCTTTGGATAAAGCAGCGTGACTTTAGTGCCGTCAACTCCCAGAAATCCGTGCCCTACTGCACTTCCTGTGTCGCCCGATGTTGCGACCAAAATGTCGATGGTCCGATTCTCATTCTCCAGTAAAATGCCAATCAACCTCGCCATGAATCGGGCTCCGAAATCCTTAAAAGCCAGAGTGGGGCCATGAAAAAGCTCAACCACGTCCAGACCGGAGTCCAGGGATCGAATATGAATATTGAAGTTGAAAGCGTCCTCCACCAGTTCATCCAGAGACCGGGATCCTATTTCCCCTTCAACAAATTCGCCGATGACCTCTTTAGCTATTTCCTGAAAGGAATGGCGGTTAATTGTGTCCAGGAATGAAGGCGATAGATTTGGAATATTTTCGGGCATGTAAAGACCATTATCGGGGGGCAGTCCTTGGAAAACTGCTTGTCTTAACGAAACCAATTCAGACCTGTTATTAGTGCTATAGAATCTCATCCGGAATAGATTAGTCCAGGATTCGGGGCCCCTGCTTATTGATCGGCGAATTGTAAATGGTATTAGTGATATTCTTTCCGGTATAGATTTCTTCCATTTTTTGAGACACCTTCCGGGCAATCTCGCCACCGCGGCAAAGTGCAAAGATAGAAGGTCCGGACCCCGAAATGTTGCAGCCCAGTGCTCCGGAGGCGATAGCCGCCTCCTTGATGTCATGATAGGCAGGGATCAGATTTGATCGGACCGGCTCGGCGACGTGGTCCTCAACTGAGCGACCGATAAGATCGTAGTCGCCCTGGAACAAACCGGCCACCAGACTGCCTACATTTCCCCATTGAGATATAGCCTTTTCCAGGGTCACTTCTTTGCTCAGCAAGTTCCGGGAATCCTTGGTACTGATTTCGATGTGAGGATGAACCACGCTTGTCCAAAGATCTTCAGGATACTCCAGCTCAATGATGTCCAGCGGCTCATAACTTCGTACCAGAACAAATCCACCAAGTAGTGCGGGAGCGACATTATCTGCATGGGGTGAACCACATCCCGCTTCTTCTCCTTCTACCGCGAACGGCACCAGGTCTTTCCTATCCAAAGGCTCACCCATTAACAGGTTGGCTCCAAAGACCGCACCCACTGCGCTGGCAGCGCTTGATCCCAGGCCACTGCCGAAAGGCATCTTTTTATTAATAACCAGGCTGAGGCCCTGTCCGGACTCGATCTTCTCCAGGTATTTTTGGGCCGCAACTCCTGCTGTGTTCAGTTTGGGATCGATTGGCAGGCGGCCTTGATCCCCGGTGATTCTTGCGATGGACACTCCGGGCTGGTCCGTGCGATACAGGATAAGCTCGTCTCCTGGGCTCTCCAGCGCAAATCCCATAACATCAAATCCGCAGCCGACGTTGGAAACTGAAGCAGGAGCAAAAACCCTTACACTATCCATTATAGGTAATTAACGTGAGTTCGATATAAAATAGAGTAGTTTATTGATAGAAAAAAGGCAGAAAATTAGTATATTAAGTCATTGACAATCAACAAAATAACTAATATTTCTACCTATGTTAACTGCTACTAAAATTACTGAAATTTTTTGTTCCATTGACGATTTTTGTCTGGATTTTGTCCCAAAATTGGAAAAAAGATTGCTGGGAAGTAAAAAGCGCAACAAACCTGGTAAGCTTTCTTTATCCGAAGTAATGACTATACAGGTCTTGTTCCAGATCTCAGGATATCGAAATTTCAAGACCTTTTACAACACATACGTTTGTGGCCACTTGCGCTCCTTCTTTCCTGATGTGGTAAGCTATAACCGAATGGTAGAACTTTGTAGTGGAAGTCTTCTGCCAATGGCTATTTATCTGAAAACACAAGGGACTGGACAGTGTACAGGTATAAGTTTTATAGACAGCACTCCGTTAAGGGTCTGTCATAACAGACGGATCCATAACCATAAAGTATTTGAAGGGTTAGCTAAAAGAGGCCATTGTTCCATCGGATGGTTCTACGGGTTTAAGCTCCATCTTATCACTGCTGATACGGGTGAAATCATCGATTTTATGCTCACACCGGGCAATGTGGATGACAGAAAGCCTCTTAAAATTGAACGGTTTATTAAGAAATTATTCGGAAAGCTCTTTGGTGATAAAGGCTACATCAGTAAGGAACTTTTTAAAAATCTGTTCTTCCGCGGAGTCCATCTGATAACCAAACTCAAACGCAATATGAAGTCCTCATCCTTAACCCCCATCATGGATGCTATAATGCTCCGTAAAAGGGCTATTTGTGAGACTATCATTGATCAACTTAAAACATCTTCCAGATTGAACACTCCAGGCACAGGAGCCCAACTAATTTCCTTACCAACCTTTTCTCGGCTTTAATCGCTTACAACTTTTGCGAAAAAAAGCCCTCAATCAAATTGAACTACCAGGACACCGGTCAACTCTTTCTCGCTCTTTAATCATTCCTTATTGTCGAACTCACGTTATTTAGTGTCTTGCAGCAGGAAGTTTCCGATGCTGATAATTTCGGCAAAAACCCCAGCAGCGGTCACCTCGGCACCGGCTCCGGGCCCCTTTATTACCAATGGGGTAGTCTTGTATCTTTCAGTGGTGAATGCCAATATGTTATCGCTCCCGGATAATCCGTAGAAGGGATGATGGCTATCCACCGCCTGTAGCCCGACCCTCGCTTTACCCTCTTCCAATGTAGCTATGAAACGTAGGACCTTTCCGTCCTTCTGGGCTCGTTGGTGCCTTCTTTTGAATTCAGGATTAGCCTTCTTCAGGGCTACAAAAAATTCTTGGACCGACTTAGCTCTTAGGCAAGGGGCTGGCAGAATATTTTCCACCTGCACATCTCCCGGCTCAAGGTTGAGCCCAGCTTCCCTGGCCAAAATCAGAATTTTTCGGGCCACATCCATTCCGTTTAAATCATCCCTGGGATCTGGTTCGGTGAAACCCTGGTCCTTAGCTTGCTGAACCACCTCACTGAAGTCAGCATCGCCACTATATGAATTAAATATATAGGAGAGTGTTCCTGAAAGTACTCCTTCGATCTTCAAGATACGATCCCCGCTATACCTCAGATCCTTTAGGGTGCCAATCACCGGTAAGCCCGCCCCCACATTGGTTTCATATAAGAATTGAACACCGTGAGCCAGCGCCTCCTGCTGCAGGTCCTCGTAATTGGCATAGCTACTGGAATTGGCAAGTTTGTTGGGTGTGACAATCGAAATGCTTGAAGTCAGAATGGTGTTGTAAAATTTGATTACCTCCGAGCTTGAGGTACAATCCACAAATATGGAGTAAGGGAGGTTGAGGGCTTTCATACCCTTTGCAAATTGGCTTAGATCAGTTTTTTGTTTTGAGCTATTCAGGCTTTTTTTCCAGGTTTTAAGATTGATCCCCTCCGCCTTCAACAAAGTCTTACTGGTATTGGCCAGGCCTATTATCTTGATCTTAAGATTCCGGTCATGAAGGAGGAAATTGGTTTGATGCCGGATTTGGCTCAGGAGTGTGGAACCAATGAGACCGACTCCCACCATAAACACATTCAGAGTTCGTATATCCGACAGAAAGAAGGTCTCGTGAAGAGCGTTCAAAGCTTTGGACAGGTCATCCTGATGAATGACCACCGACACGTTGAGCTCGGAAGATCCCTGGGCGATGGCATTTACATTGATACCATTACGTCCTAATGCCTTGAATAGCCTGCCTGCAATACCCGGAGTATTTCGCATGTTTTCTCCAATGATGGCCACAATCGATAGCTTACGTTCGACCTGAACACGGTCCATTTTTTTATATTGGATTTCGGCTTCGAACTCCCCCTCGATGATGGTTTTTGCTGCCTCGGCATCGTCGGGCATAACGGCAAAACAAATCGAATGCTCAGAGGAGGCTTGGGTTATCAGAATTATGTTGATGTTGTGTAGTGCCAGTGTCCCGAACAATCGCGAGGATATTCCGGGCACTCCCACCATGCCACTGCCGGTTACGTTTATAAGAGCCACCTCGGCTATTGATGATATGCCCTTAATAGGAGATTGACCGGCTTGGCCCTTCGTGCTTATTAGAGTCCCTTCGAATTCAGGATTGAAAGTGTTGCGGATCCGTAAGGGGATTTTCTTACTAAAAGCTGGTTGAAGCGTGGGCGGATAAATAACCTTGGCTCCGAAATGAGATAGCTCCATCGCTTCCAGATAAGAAATGGCGGGGAGCGAAAGTACATCCCGCACTTGCCTTGGGTCAGAAGTCAAAACTCCGTTTACGTCAGTCCAGATTTCTATCTCATTTGCCTTAAGGGCTGCCCCGAATATGGCTGCTGTGTAGTCAGATCCACCCCTACCTAGAGTGGTGGTTTCTCCATTGAGTGAGGAACCTATGAACCCAGTGATGACTTGAGTCTTAGATCGTTCCTTAAAGTGCAATGAAACTTTACGGTTGGTTTTACTAAAATTTACCTTGGCCAACCCAAAGTTGTCATCGGTAATTACCACATTTCTGGCGTCGAGATACTCAGCTGGCACTCCCTCTTGATTTAGATAGGCAGTTATTAGGTTGGCAGACAGCCTTTCTCCGAAACTTTGCAATAGATCCAAGCTCCGGGGTGATAACTCCTTCAACAGGAACACCCCATGCAACAAGTTGTCTATTTCAGCCGACAGGGATTTAAACTGAATTATTAGTTGGTTATGAAGCCGACCTCCTATGAGCTTTTTGGCAGCTTTCCGGTGATTTCTTGAAATATCGGAACATATGTTTAGATATTTATTATTGTTGATCGCGGCCATCTTACCTGCTTCGATCAGGAGGTTGGTCACACCTTTCATGGCCGATACTACCACCGCGTATTGAACCCTGGCAACACTGTAGTTCACTAGAATCGCCCCGACCTGCTGTATGCTGTTGGCATCCCGTATGGAGCTGCCCCCGAATTTCAGGATTTTCATGACCCCAAATTTAGCGAATGGCGAAAATGACATTTTTTAGCCTAAAACTGAAAGAGAACCTGATAAAAATGCCTGTAAGCCCAAGGCTGGGCTGGATAATTTGCAATATTTGTATAGTTGACCAATTCTTTTTACAAAATTTCTAATTACAAGCTAAATCGTTGTTCGTCTGCCCAGTGAATACGGCTCTCCGGTTCGCCAGCTTGATTCTGATTGCGGCATTATCCAAAAAGCCCAAGATCCTTCTAATTCTTTGTTGCGACATTCCTTATTAAATAAGTAGTTTTAGTACGATTATCTGGTATTGTAGCGGTAACTAAAAAGGATGCAATGAATTCAATTACGACAAGCGGGTTTGTTAGTGCGGTGCTTGCGATCGCGATCGTAACAGCGTGTTCGGATGTTCGCAAGCCTGACAATGACAAAGAACAAGTGACTTCTAACGATATTTATTCTTTCAAAGCACCAACTGAATTCAGAGTTGATCCTTTCTGGCCCAAACCATTGCCTAATCATTGGATACTAGGTGAGGTTGCTGGGGTGGATATCGACGCAAATGATCATGTGTGGATCGTGCAACGACCTAACAGCGTATCGGATCGTGTAACCGGTGCCTCCCAAGACCCACCGACATCAGAATGTTGCAGCCCTGCACCTTCGGTAATTGAATTCGATCCTGAAGGAAATGTCCTCCAGGCCTGGGGCAATCCGGATTCAACCCAGCAATGGTTCGCCAATGAGCATGGTATTTTTGTTGACAGTGATGACAATGTATGGTTTGGCCGTAACGGTGGCGATGACCACGTGGTCCTGAAGTTTTCGCATGATGGGCAATTGTTACTGCAAATTGGTGAATGGGGCATTACTGGGGGCAGCAATGACACAGGCCATCTTGGGAGACCTGCGGATATAGCCGTAGATCCTGAGGCCAACGAGGTTTATATTGCTGACGGGTATGGCAATCGACGAATAATTGTATTCGACGCAACATCCGGGGAATATAAACGTCATTGGGGAGCCTAGGGTGAAACACCTGATGATAGCGAACTCCCTGCTTTTGACCCTAACGTGGAACCGATCCGGTCCTTTCGCAATCCGGTACATGCAGTGGGGCTATCGAAGGATAATCTGGTCTACGTCGCGGATCGCGTTAACAATAGAATTCAGGTATTTAGGAAAGATGGCACTTTTGTAAAGGAAAGTGTCATTGCCAAAATGACTCTAGGGGCAGGTTCTATCTGGGATATCGATTTGTCTCCCGATACGGATCAGGCTTATATATATGTGGCTGACGGGTTGAACATGAAAATTCAGATTCTTGATCGCAAGAATCTAGAGATTATAGGATCAGTTGGCCAGGGTGGTAGAAATGCTGGTCAGTTCGGCTGGGTCCATAATGTCGCCATGGATTCAAAAGGAAATTTGTTTACCGCTGAAGTTGAACCTGGAAAACGGGTTCAGAAGTTCAGACCGGTATCTAATTCAAAAACAGATCGATAGACACGGATCGATTGACAAGGATACTCTGTTAGCCCTTCGTTGCTCGCCCTTCGCTGTTCGCTTTTTCGCTGTTTTATTCAGTTTGAGGCAGTGGCATTTCCTCACTATCCAAGTCCCTGGCTTTGAAGAATGATGGCTGAGGATTGTCAGATCTTCTTTGCTCAATCCAAAATACGCCATCATAAGGATAACTATTGCCGCGAGTTGAAATGAAGTCAACATCCCCATCACTATCCATGTCATGAGCTATAAACTTATCAAACATTCCTCGTTTTCTTCGTGAGATATCATGCCTTATCCAAGGTTTTGTCAGATCACCAGGATGTTCGAACCATGCAATACGTCCAAGCGGGTCATCCACGCTAACCTCCCCATCATTGACTCTGGACCCTCGACTATACCCTCCGGTCATTACATCTATCTGCCCATCATCATTGATATCAGCTGCCTTGATCCCGAACACACCGTCGGGGCTTATACTTCCAATCGGATGAAGCCTCCATTTTTCGGAAAATGAGGAGGGTTGCTCCAGCCAAACAAGATTTGTAAATCCTTCTCTTAAGATGATGTCCAATTTTCGGTCCCTGCTGAGATCCACAAACTCCAAATTGAAGCCGGTTATCCAAGCCTGTCCAGAATCTTTTTGAGGAAAGTCTCTCAATATTTCGATAGGATGAATCAGGAAATTAATGGAATCCTGGCTGATATTTTCCAACAAAATGATTCGACCTTCACCTCGGGATCCGGCAATGACGTCAAGATCCCCATCATCATCTAAATCAATGGGTCGGGAGTTCATAGGAATTCTAATCAGCACCAGCTCATGCTCAATCCACGAGGAGTCGTTCAGAGGCTCGCCTGCAATTTCGAAATACGATACCGGCTTGAGTTCGGTTACATTACTATCCTTAGTACCATACCCGAGCTGGGCACCCTTGTTGGCGGCAACGATTTCGGGTTGTCCATCTTGATCAAAATCAGCAGTGAATACCCTGATAAATGAACCTCTATTCTGAGTGACTTGTGGCATGATCCGGATCCATCGGGATGTCCGAATATCAAGACCCGGGTTCTCGAAATAGATCAGATGGGCAAGTTCACATGCGGCAACGACGTCTAAAAAGCCATCTCCATTGATATCCTCTATTGCCACATCTTCCGCCGCCGCAGCCTCTTGACCCTCGGCAAGAGTAACCAAGTGCCATTGGTCGGGGTTTGAGGACCCGTAAGCGATCCTTATATGACCTCTGGCCACACCATCGTAAACCGTGTCCGATTCATGAACTGAGACTATGTCCATATAACCGTCCTGATCCAGATCTCCGGTCGTCAAACCATCACTTCCGCTGATCGCAACCCCACCAATTTCAGGATCATCGATGATGTGCTCTTGCCAAAAAATGTACTGACCATCCGAGCTTTTGGCTTGGGTTTTCCTGGAACCCACATTTTGATTTTCATCGGAAGAAGTTGCGTCACTACTTAACGGCCCATTGCAGGCAACAATCATGAGCGAGATCATTAACAAGCAACTGGTGGGGATCTGTAAGCTGTTCATTATGGAAAGTAATAGAATATGGCCAAATTTCAATGATTTCTGCCATGGGTTGGATGCAATGCGCAATTCGCTGTTCGCCCTATGCTTTTCGGTTTTCGCCGATTTTCTCATCCTCAGTGCTCAATCCACTTTCAATTCCATCACCCCAACAATCCAGTATTCCATCACCCCAACGATCCAGTATTCCATCACCCCATCACCTATGTATCCCAGGTTGCGGTAAGTCCAGGACCACCGGCGGCAGTTGCACCACCACTGGCACCTTCTCGATTCTGGCTTACCCAGAAAGCATAGATCTTTGAGTTGGTCAGATAAAACTTAAACCTCACCATCTTTCCGGCCAGGGATTCTAAATTATCACCATTCTTCCACGCTACCATCTGTTTGGTACTGTCAGCGCTGACGGGCTGGCACTCATCCCGGGAAAATCCCTCCATGGGTCTTCCGTCTTCTCCGCAGACTTCGGCATACAGCCTGCCTCGGGGACCATCGACGTTGACAAATAAATGTTTCCCTGTAAAAGTGACCGGCCGGGTAAGAAGAAATCCTCCTCTTTCCTCCGCTTCCATCGAGGCGAAGCCGTCTCGTCTAAAAACAGCCAGCCCAGTGGAGGCATTAGCATATAGCCCGCTCCAATACTGGAGTGGGTGAAGGTTGGACTCGTTCCCCTGAAAGGCTGTATAGTAGAAATAGAGTTTGTCATTGACAACATTGCACACCCCGCCGATGGAGTGGATATAGGCCCGCTCCCAACTATCCTTGTTATGGGGATTGCCGCCGATGAAGGTTTCCCGGCAAGTTCGGTCCCAGTGAAACCCGTCGCGGCTGAATGCCAACTGCAACTCGGTGAGCTTGGGATGCCCTTTTTTAGCGCAGATAGTGTTCGGCGGCCCGTAGTGAGGCTGGAGCAATCCAAGCATAAGACTTTCATAGCCCACGGCATCGACCTTGTATAATTGGGGCTCCCGTCCAATGTCATAGTCGGCATGCTTTGGATCGAGCCGATCCACACCTAACCAGAAAACCGGATCGAAGCCATCCCAACCTCCGAGCGCGGCCAAGAAATCGGGATTTTCCCAATAGGAACGGGCTCGCCCTCGCTTTCTGTTTCCATTCCAGGTATCGGCGGCCCAGGGAGGCGTGGCTCGCCCTACGGTTCGCACCGTGAAAACCCATTGCTTTCGAAAAGGGTTGTAGAAGAAAGTGCTGTTATCCCCGGTTTTGCCAATCTGACCCCGCAACTTCCAATGAATGCCGTCCGTACTGGTATACATAAATCCACCCACTTTGCGTTCGGCAGTTTTGTGAAACCAACCATCAGGGTCTGACTTCCCCAATTCTCCTCCTATTTTGCCTCCACGTTCGTAAACATACATTTTGAACCTTTCCGCAGGATCCTTGGCCTCATGGTCCAGCCAGACTGAAAGTCCATCACGACGGACTTCCTTAGGGTAGAAAACCAAATTGGTGCCTTTTACCACGTCGAACTTGGGCCGCTCCCAATGGATACCATCCGAACTGGTAGCCAGCGCCGTTCCGTCAAACCAACCGGCCATATACCACATCTTGAATAGCCTATCCTCCGGATCGTAGAAGCAACCATCAGAGAAGGGTGCAGCCATAGGACAGTAGCCCTGGTTCATCTCCACCTCGGTCTCAGGCTTGAGCAGCGGATTGGCCTCGTGCTTGACTGGCTGATGGAATTCACGTTTCAACTGAGTATACTCAATCAGGAAGTCATCGACAAACATCTGCCGACCCACATCAATGGGGATAACCTCCGGGGGAGAGGTGAGGTAGGGCACCGGCATGGGGTCGTAGGAGTCGGGCTTCATATCCCTGGGTGGCCATTCAGAAGGCAAATGAATGCCATTGTACAGCACTTCCCCACTGGGGACCTTACTCTGCCGGGCGATTGGCGAATCAGGGCTTCCCTTGGTGGTTTGCAGTCCGGATAACGTAACAGCACCGGTTGCCCCTAGTGCGACCCCATTTTTCAGAAACTTGCGACGACTCGTCTTTGGTTTTGAGCCGTCATTTTTTTCCTTGATTTTCATTTTTTTTGATTTGTTTTGGTTTAACAGAATTCATTGCATCAGGCATTACTAATGAATTGACGTATCGCTAATCTGTTAATGGTCCGCAACCACTAGCTGCTCATCTGAAGCTGATTCAACAAGCCCTCACCTACCGGCCGCTGTTTCCAATAGTCACGCCAAAGGCAAACGCAACCAGCAGCGAGAGTCCGGGGGCTTATATGAAGGAAGCCCCGTAACTGCAATTAGCCCCAAAATTGGTACAACGATTGTAGCTATTATCCCGACATGATGGTAGAATTTTTCTGGATGGTTGATCACTAATTTTTGAGCTATCGTTCATTGTGTGAAGATCCCTGATTAGTGTTGACCACTTTTGGTTAATAATTCATCATTAAATATGGACAATGAAGGTCTTCGGTTAATTGGCAACAAGGACCAGTCCTTTTCAAAATCCATGGGTGAAACATCGTTTAAGTTTTCATGGGTTCTTTTTTGATTATAATGGTCAACCGCTCTTTTGACATACCTTTTCAGTTGATAGAAATTGGTCGGCTTCCAGTAATGCAAATATTCTTCTTTCAAGGTCCTGTGAAAGCGCTCTGCATACGCATTATCCTGAGCGGTTAGCCCCATGCTGATATCACATCGGTTGGATTTTAGTAGGTCTACATATTCTTCGTAGATGTATTGACCTCCTCTGTCGGAATGATGGATCCGGGGAGGGGGATGATCTTTCAAGGCAATGAGCAATGCCTTTACGTTCGCTGTAGCCCGCATATGATCCGATACCTGGTAGCCTACTATTTTTCGGGTATAGACATCCAGAATAAAGACCCCGTAATAAAACCGGTTTCCCACTTCTATGAAGGTGATGTCTGATTGCCAGACCGTTGAAGGAGACGTTAGTTCAAATCCTTTGATCAGGTTTGGATAATAAAGCTTCGAAGCCCGGGTAGTTCGTTTATAGTTCTTGGCTCTTCTCAAACGGTAACCAAGACTCATTAAAAGGTCTACAAAGCGATCTCTGCCGATAAATCCGGGTTTTAAGGTCCGGTACATTTTTTCCACCCCACAACCAGGATGTTCCTGGCGTATCCCATCAGCTTCCAGGACCAGCTGTTCTACCTTTTGATCAAAGACAGCTTGCCTGGTTGCATACTGATGTATTGCCTGTTTGCTGATTCCTATGGCACGATAGAGCTGATTCATCGAGAAATTTACTTTCCTTTGGTTTTTCCGGAACCAGTTGATTGTGGGGTGTCGAAGTTTTTTTTCAGATCGATATCCAATTCCTCCTTGGCCAGATCGATCATCTTTTCGTAATAATCAATCTTGATCTGTTTTTGACCTACCACACGTTCCAACTCCTTAATCCGTTTTTCTAAATCGTTAACCTTTGATGTAGTGCTTTTTTTCATCTCCAGAATTCGATAGCCTCTCTCGTTAAAGGTAGAGAATTTGTAGATCCAACGGTAAATGTTCGCGTTGTTGATCCCATGAAGTTTCTCCAGTTGAGGGACACTGTACTTTCCACTTTCAAATTCCGTAACAATGGCCCGCTTCAATTCATCACTGAATACTCGCTTCTTTCGAATGGCTTTTTGGGTTGCTTTCATATAAGTCGATCGTTTAAAAAGTGGTCAACCTATATCAGGGACGTACAGGATTCCAGTATTAATTAGCCTTGCCTATTTTCTTAATCCTTTATCCGATTCTTCCTGCCCATTCCATTTGCAGTTTTGCATTCTTAGCTGTGATGGGCAAACACAGCCTTTTGCCCGAATCATTACCGTTCACCAGCACCGCATCGCATCATTGAAGAGTTCGGCCAATTCTTCGCCAGCTGCTTCCCGGGGAGACAGCTTGGTGACACGATGTTGAGGTAATGTACCTTCCACCAGGGCTGGAATGTCCGCTTGCGTGAATCCAATTGCCGACAGCCCATTGGGGACATCCAGCGCCTTCATCAGTTGAACAATTTCATCAGCGAGCAGCGAGCCGGCTACTTCATCCTGGTCGCGTCTTGAAGAGATTTTGGCTCCCATTAAAGCGGCGGCCTTAAGATGACGATCCGGACAGGCAGAACCGGTAAATCTAAAAACAGCCGGAGCATTTAGCACCACCGACATCCCGTGGGGTATCAACGGATGAGAGGTTTTAATTCCGGGTGGCATGTAATCCCGAACCATGCCTGAAACCGGATAGGACATGCCATGGCAAAGATGAACCCCGGCATTGCCAAAGCCCATGCCCGCCATGCTGGAAGCTAATATCATGTTAGAGCGGGCCTCCATGTCGTCCGGATCGCGATAGGCCCGCTCCAGGTATTGAGAAACAAGCTCGATAGCGCGCAGGGACCATATGTCACTTATAGGATTGCTCCCCTGATAAGCCGGCCTGAGTACGGGACGTTCTGGAAGCGGACGCTGGTTAAATGGGATTGCGGTGTAGGACTCCAGGGCATGACAAAGTACATCCAGGCCCGAAGAAGCCGCTACCACCGGCGGCATGGTTCGGGTGTTTTCAGGATCCACCAGGGCCAACGAGGGCTTCAGGTACCGATGAGCGATGCCCGTTTTGGCATGATGGTCAGTGAGATCAAAAATAGCCACTCCCGTTGTTTCACTACCAGTTCCGGCCGTGGTCGGGATCGCTATTAAAGGTTTAACCGGTCCCGGAATGGGCTTGCCCTGCCCGATTGGTACATTGACGTAGGCCAAAAAATCGTCTGGGTAGGTTGTGTAGAGGTTAGCCGCTTTGGCGGTATCGATGGTGGAGCCACCACCTACTGCTACAAAGGCCTCATATTCACCCGCGGTAGCAACGGCAATAGCGGCTTTGAAGGAATCGTCCGTGGGCTCAACCCGCACGGAATCAAAAACGTCAAAGCTAACTCCCTCCCTGGACATAGCTTCGATGGCCGTTTGAACTGGATCTGAGTTGGTGAGATTGGCATCTGTGAGCAGGAGTACTCGTTTAACTCCCATATCCAGGAGGTCCATGCCCACTTCACTTGTCACTCCGGGGCCAAAGCGCAGATTGGAACTGCCCATTTGAATTGCAAAGTCTTTTTGCATTATGATTAGCTGTATAAACCGACTAAACTTTAAACTTCAAAATTTAAACCTTACCGCCACCATAATTCACCAAAAAATCAAGATCAAACCTGCTGTTGCCCAGCACGCCCAGGGCCCAATATTTTACAATCCGTGCGAGTTTGTAGTCTTCATGATACCCGACTGGAAACTCCTTAGTCTCTTGTTGAGGGCTACTAAGAGGGTTGGTTTTCAGTTGTTTCTCCTGCTCGTCCAGGGAGTTGGCAAGGGTGAGTATGGGAATTTGTGCTTTCCAATTTTGATTCAATTAGATCGAGAGAATTTCGTACGCAGAGGGTAAACTCTCAACAAAAATGGCAATCGGTTATTCATTTTCCAAAATACATTTTTTCGGGAAGACCCTAAGGTTCATGCAAAGAAATCGCAAAGTAGCGAGGGGAGGACGCTGAGAGCCCACCCGGTTCAGCAGCAATTCAGGGGTAAACGATTTGGGATAATTGGCACTTGCATATCATGGGTCACAATCGCTATCTTCCCCCGGAAATGCCCTTTTTTCAAATACACGATGCCAAAGTTCATTACCGGGATCAGGGAGAGGGACTACCGGTCATTTTTCTCCACGGATTAGGGGGTGACTTGCACCAACCCTACCAACTGCTCCAGGGCCTTGAAGGTATCCGATTCATATCATTTGACTATCGGGGTCACGGGCTAACCGTCGGGGGTATTGACCGCCCTTCTGCCAGCATGGAAACCTTTACTAAGGACCTTGACGACCTGGTGAGCCATTTGAAATTAGAGAACCTGGTTTTGGGAGGGATTTCCCTGGGGTCGGCGATCAGCTTGAAGTACACCATAAATCACCCTGGGAGTGTATCCAAGCTGATCTTGGTAAGGCCGGCTTGGATCAATCGGCCGGATCCCGAAAACCTGGAATCGGTAAAACTGGTAGCTGATCATATCGAACAATTTGGGATCGAGGAAGGGCGTCAGCGATTTGTGGAAACGGCTATATATAAGGACATAGCAGAAAGGGTGCCCAATTGTGCGAAGTCCTTAAGGGATCAGTTCAGTCGCGAACAAGCGGAGAAAACATACTTCCTACTAAAGGAGCTGACTGAAGATGCTCCTTTTACCCAATGGGAGGCAGTTGAGGGCTTACAAATCCCGGCCTTGATCCTGGCCAATGAACAGGATCCACTTCATCCGTTATTCATGGGTGAAGAAATTGCTGCTCATCTCAATCTGGGTACATTCAAGAAAGTGACCCCCAAATACGTAGACGGCGATCGGCATAAATTCGAGGTGCAGGAACATATCCGATCATTTTTGTCGGATAAATGATGGAAACTCAAAACTCAAAATCGTCTCCGACGGCGTTCCACCTCCCGACATCGTGCGCGTCTCCTGACTCGTTCGTACCGCAACAACCCTGAGGAAATTCAAAGCCCAAAGCCCAAAATTCATCCTGAAGTATAAGAAACATAACTTCAGGACAAAATCCTTAAACTCTAATTTTAAAAAGGAGTCATCCCAGAACTCAACTGCGCCGGGAAGAGTTACCAGTGAACTTTTCTTATTTTTGAATAAGAATATGATCATGAAGCGTCATTTAATCTTAAGGACAAAAATAGTTTTTGTTCTATTTCTGATATCCTGCCAATCCCCACCTGAGGAGATTATAGATACCGGTAAGCTTTTCAGTTTCGTCCCGGCCTCTTACAGTGGTGTCACTTTTCAGAATTCTCTGACCGAGAATTACCAATACAACCACATGGTCAATGAAATGTTCATTACCGGTGCGGGTGTTGCTGTGGGTGATATCAATAATGACAGCTTGCCTGACCTGTTCTTTACAGGTAACCAGGTTCAGGATCGGCTTTATCTAAATCAAGGTGGATTTAGATTTAAGGACATCACAGCTGAAGCCGGGATTCTGGAGGAGGTAATTTGGTCTTCAGGGGCAACTTTTGGTGATGTGAACGGTGATGGTAACATGGACATTTACGTGTGTAAATTCGACTACCTGCAGGGAAAATTTGCCAGAAACCTCCTGTACGTTAATAGCGGTGACCTTACCTTTTCCGAGCAAGCCTCTGTCTATGGTTTGGATAGCGAGGGATTTTCGATCCAGTCCTCATTTCTAGACTATAACAATGACGGTCTTATAGATCTCTTCCTGGTCAATCAGCTACCCTCCTCGGGTTATACCATAGGCCATCAAATACCAAAAGCCGAGCTGGACGATTTCCAAAGCCTGTCTAGCCAGTTGTTCCGGAATATGGGAGATGGAACCTTCTTCGATGTCACCGATTCTGCAGGAATCAGGTACGTTGCCAAGGGATTGTCCGCTTCGGTCGGAGATTTCAATAACGACGGGCGACCAGATGTTTACCAGGCCAACGATTACGAAAGGCCAGATCGGTACTACCTGAATCAAGGTAATGGAAGGTTTGAAAACCACATAGATCAGGCCATAAAGCATATGTCCAACTACAGCATGGGCTCGGATGTGGCGGATTTTGATAACGACGGCTTCCTGGATGTCATGGTCGCCGATATGGTTGCGGAAGATCACTTCAGGATCAAGACCAACATGGGTGGTATGGACCCCCAAGCTTTTTGGGAAGCCGTTGATCAAGGGTATCACTACCAATATATGTTCAACACCCTGCAGCGTAACAACGGGAACGGAACTTTCAGCGAAGTAGCTCATCTGGCTGGCGTCTCCAATACTGATTGGAGTTGGTCGCCTCTATTTGGCGATTTCGACAATGACGGTTGGAAAGACTTGCTCATAACCAATGGGATTCGGCGGGCCATGAGAAACAGCGACTATGTCGCTCGCCGTGACCGGACTTTCGACAGTCTGAAGAACGCTGCCAGGGCTACCGGTAAAAATTTTTATGAGATGCTGGATATAATGGCAATTATCAGATTGGCTAAGGAAGAGAAAATGCCCAACTATATCTTCAAGAATAATGGGGATTTGACCTTCACCAAGAAAACTCAGGAATGGGGATTGGACCTGCCCTCATTGTCCAACGGGGCCGCATATGCCGATTTTGATTTGGATGGTGACCTTGATCTGGTCATGAACAACATCGATGATTACGCCCACATTTACCGGAATAACGCCATAGAAAAAAGCTACGGGAATTTCTTACGGGTGATGGTGATGAATGACCAAGGCAGTCCGGCCTACGGTGCACGAGTCAAATTATACCAAGCCGGGGAGTTTTGGCAAATGCATGAATTGAGCAATGCCAGGGGATATGAATCAAAGAGTGAGGATATATTGCACTTCGGTTTGGGTCCAGTGGAGAGGATTGATCGGCTGGAGCTAATCTGGCCGAATGGGGAAATATCCATTCAGGAGAACGTGCAGGCCAATCAGGTCTTGAAAATCGTGCAAGCCCAAGGCGAGGAAGTCACAAACGATGAGAAAGAATTGGCACGGACAAATAATCTTGATCGATCGACGAGTGCGCTTTTGTTTCACGAGGTAACCCAGGAGTTGGGGATTGACTACACCCATCGGGAGAATGAATATGACGACTATATAAAGGAGGTTCTGCTGCCCCATAAAATGTCCAATTTCGGGCCCGGTCTGGCCGTAGGGGATGTAAACGACGATGGGTTGGAGGACTTTTATGTAGGGGGTGCTTCTGGATACGCTGGAATCTTGTTTACCCAGAATACAGGACTGAAATTCACCCGGTCAAACCAAGGTACGTGGGAGAATAATAAGGTCCATGAAGATCTGGGGGCGGAATTTTTTGATGCGGATCAGGACGGAGACCTGGACCTTTATGTGGTCAGCGGGGGCAATGAATTCGAACCGGGCGCCGCGGAACTGCAAGATCGATTGTATCTGAATAACGGCAAGGGTTTTTTCAAATCAACCACCAATGCCCTGCCTAAAATGTATACCAGCGGATCCAAGGTCGTCCCTGCGGATTATGACCAGGACGGTGATTTCGATCTGTTTGTGGGCGGAAGATTGGTTCCGGGAAAATATCCCTGGCCGGCCCGGAGTTACATCCTTCGGAATGATACCCCCTTGCAAGGAGCCTGTACATTCACCGACGTTACGTCTCAAATCGCCCCTTCTCTCCTTGAGGCCGGCTTGGTGACCTCTGCCGTATGGTCGGACTTCAATGGAGACAGCGACCTGGACTTAGCTATAGTGGGAGAATGGATGGCCGTAACATTATTGGAAAACCGTCAAGGCACATTTTATGATGTGACCACCGACGTTGGTTTGGAGAATACAACCGGGTGGTATTACAGCATTGCCTCCCGGGATTTCGATAATGATGGCGATTATGATTTTGTGGTGGGGAATTTAGGTCTTAATTATAAATACAAAGCATCGGAACAAGAACCGTTTGAAGTTTATAGCGGCGATTTTGATGATAATGGCAGCTTGGATATTGTATTAGGGTATCATGAACATGGGGAATTGGTTCCTTTGCGGGGAAAGGAATGCTCGACCGAACAACTTCCTCTGCTGGCCGGCAAGTTTCCCAGTTACGAATCCTTTGGCAGCGCCAATTTACATGATGTGTATGGCGCAGGACTAGATGAGGCTCTGAATTATAAGGCTAGCACTTTTGCAAGCGGTTATATTGAGAATCTGGCTGACGGGACCTTCAAGATGCACAACCTGCCGAATCTCGCCCAGGTTTCATCTGTAAACAATATACTGACCCAAGACTTCAACCTTGATGGCCATTCTGACCTGTTAATTTCCGGGAATCTCTTTTCGGTGGAGGTAGAAACTCCCAGGAATGACGCCGGCATAGGTCTGTACTTAACCGGCGATGGACACGGCAATTTCACACCCGTACCGCCCTCTCGATCCGGATTCCTAGCTGCATTTGATGCCAAGGACATGAAAAGGATCACTCTCGGCAAAGGAAAGAATAAGAGCCTTGTGATCCTGGTGGCCAACAACCAAGGGAGACTTCAGGCTATTAAGTACGACCCGCGAGTGCTTGAATCGGGGGTAAATGAAGTTCTTTAATGGCATTGCGTGCTACTATGTAGCTAACTTAACTCACAGACAATCAGACGCTTTAAGACACTCCCCGGTCTTGACCCGTAACTGGTGAGATGTCTTCTATCAAAAGGCGTCTGTTTGACCAGAGTTGGAGATCCCGGCCCGGCCAGCCGGGAATGACTGGTACTGTATCCACTATTTCAAGTTATCTACTTTAGATTCGGTTCCTAAAACAGTGAGGACTTTGCGAGAAGCCCCATCCCTGGTTGACGCCAAGCTTGCCGTCCGGTTATCCTAAAATATCACATCGACAGTGGGATCTAAATCAACGGCGTAAACTCATATTCCATCTTCAAAAAGTACAATCCATCGTGGGGGGGGGGTACCCGCTTCTAACACTTTTCTTTATTACCACTTGACTATTAGGCAATAATTTTAGAATCTTGGCCCGGCATTTTAAAACCAATAATCATAATCTATGGAGAAAAGTTATACTCAATCCCCAAAACCATTGAGGCGCAGCAGATAGCGCGCCCCTAGATTTTCCTGGCTGTTGCGGTAATTAACAGCCGAATCTCCATAAACATAGTTCGGGAGGCCGTACTCCCATAAATTTTTGTAATCCAATTAAAATCATACTTATGATGAATTCATTACTGAACATTTCGACAGGGCCTTTGAGGCCTAGAGGAAAGGCCGTCCAATTAATTCTATTGGCGGTGTTGCTCAGTCTATGCCCCATCTTGGCCTATGGCCAGTCGAGGGCAATTTCGGGCAAACTTACCGATGAGAACGGAGCCTCATTACCTGGGGTAAACATCATCGTAAAAGGTACAACTATCGGTACCCTCTCTGATGTTGACGGTAATTACCGTCTGGAGGTGGAAGAGGGAGCCGTATTGGTATACACCTATATCGGGTATGAAGCCCAAGAAATAACTCTGGGGGCGCAGTCTGTGGTGGATCTGGCTATGGCGATTGAAGTTTCCCAACTGGAGGAACTGGTCGTTACCGGTTACTCTGTAGAACGGAAAAAGGATCTCTTAGGAGCGGTATCGGTAGTGGACATGGAATCAATGCAGGACGTTACGTTCCCCAATGTCATGCAGCGTCTGAAGGGCCGAATCCCCGGTGTAACCGTAAATTTGAACGCTGCACCAGGCCAGGGTCCTGCGGTACTTATCAGGGGGCCCAGCACCCTGGGGAACAATGATCCGCTATACATCATAGACGGGGTACCACTGCAGCCGTATCAGTCGTTGGATCAGGGTCAGGAAACCCGCCGACACGATATATCCTGGCTCAATCCCAACGATGTGGAATCAATACAGGTGTTGAAGGACGCATCGGCGGCGACGATCTACGGATCACGGGCTAATAACGGAGTTGTCATTATTACCACCAAGCAAGCGGAAGCTAGAAAAACTGAGGTAACCGTCAGTGCCTCCTTTGGAGTTGAAGACTGGGGACCTAAGAGTTACGACGAGTCGCTAAATGCGACGGGAAGAGCAACGACATTGTGGCAAAAAGCGGTGAACGATGGAGTGGATCCGGATGCCACCGGTTTTCCTTATACTTTTCAATGGCATTTCGACCCCAGTTTAGGACCCGGTATCCAGGGCAACGGCGTGCCCGTACTTGATCAGATCACCTGGCCTGACTATTTATCTCAGTCCCCCCAGATGATAAGACCTGCGGGCCACCCGCAAAGTGTGTACCAGGGAACTACCCTCGCAGAAGGGACTAATTGGTGGGAAGAGATTGCACAAACAGGGATCATACAGGATTACAATGTTAGCCTGAGCACCGGAGGTCAAAGAGGGGGTGCGCGACTTTCTATGAATTATTTTGATCACAAGGGAGTTGGCAAAGGCTCAGGTTTCGAGCGGCTATCGGTCCGTCTCAACTCAAATTACACCTTTGCCAACGATAAGGTGACCGTGGGTCAGAATATCGCGGTGGTTAAGGAAGAGCGCCTTTGGACCCCGGAGACAACCCAGGGCGGCGGGGCCCTGCTTAATAGAGGATATCAACAAAATCCCATCATGCCGGTTTTTACGGAAGACGGTAAGTTTACGGGTACACCCGGCGCTGGATTCTCTCTGAGAACCAACCCCCTGGCCGATGTTTCTGACAATAGGGACGACCGAATTCACGACACCAAAATTTTGGGCAACGTGTTCCTGGATTGGCAGATCATCGAGGGTCTGACCTTTAGGACCAACCTGGGTCTGGACTACGATAACATCTTTTCCCGGAATATAGCCCGGAGTTATTCAAGGGGAGCCATAATTATAACTTTTGCCCAGCTAGACGAAACCCAAACGCACCGGACCAACTGGGTTTGGAACAATACCTTGACCTACAATAAGACCATCAACGACCACACCTTTACTGTACTTGCCGGGACTGAGGCGGTGGAGAATTTCATTACAAGGTTCGTAGGTAGTGGCCGGGAGTTCGCTTTGGAAACAAACGATTACTTTCAGTTGGACGCGGCATCGGGAGCCAGAACCAGTAGCGGCAACAGCACCGGATTTTCCCTCTACTCATTTTTCGGTAAGGCGAACTATTCATTCCAGGACAAGTACCTGGCGTCCTTTACCATTAGAAGGGACGGATCTTCCCGTTTTGGGTCTCAAAACCGATATGCAGTCTTCCCCGCAGCATCGGTTGGCTGGAGAATTGTCAATGAGGGCTTTATGTCCGGGGTCGGGTGGTTGTCTGACTTAAAATTGCGCGCAGCCTGGGGTCAGACTGGAAATCAGGACATTCTCGACAATGCCCGGTTCGGACTATTCGAAGCGCTCTACGCCGACGGGAGTATATTATTCCCCTGGGGTGAAGTGAGTGATGGCACGCATCCCAATGCCACATCATATGACATAGGGAATAATAACACTGGCCTTCTCCCCTCTGGATTCCTGGCAACCCAAACTGAAAACCAGGATCTGAAATGGGAGACTCAAACTGAGTTTAATGTGGGACTTGATTTTGGATTCCTGGATGATCGGTTGTTTGGCTCCTTCGAGGTTTACCAGAAGACCACCGAAGATATCCTGATTCAGCCGGTTGCCATCGATGCCCTGGGTGAAGGCAGTTCCAGATGGGCCAACGGGGCCTCGATGGAGGTTAGCGGTTGGGAGGCGCTTTTTGAATACCGAAAGCCTACCGGAGAGTGGACATACACTATCGGCGCCAACTTCGCCCAATACAAGGACAAGATCACAGAACTACCTGAAGGCCTGTTTGCTTCTTTTCCCGGTAACCAGGAGCAAAATATCCTCGGTCGTTCTCCGGATTCGTATTTTGCCTATACGACTGACGGGATCTTCCAAAATCAAGCCGAGGTTGATGCTCACGTTGCTCAGCCCGGCAAAAGGGTCGGACAACTACGCTTCAAGGATCTAAATGGGGATGGTGCGATCGACGCTTTGGACCAGGAATATCATGGAGTAAATGGTCGGCCCAAGCTTCAGTACGGACTCAACGGAACGGTAGCATATCAGGGTTTTGATCTCACCTTGTTCTTCTGGGGCCAAACCGGACAAAAAGTAAGAGACAACCAATCCTTTAGACGAGAAGCCGGTCCCGTGAATTTGGCCGAGGAAAACTGGGGAGCCTTAAATCTTAACGCCTGGACCACGGTCAATACCAACACCCATATTCCGGCCCAGAGCTGGGATGCTTCAAATCAGAGGTCTAGTGATTATACCTGGCGTGATGGAGGATTTTTAGCGTTCCGACAAGCAACACTTGGATATACGGTCCCCTCGAGTGTCGTATCGGCTCTACGGGTGTATTTCAGCGGGGAAAACTTGTTTTGGATAACCGGGGGCTCGGGCAAGGATGAGTATACGGGTCCTGGATGGTTGATTGAAACCGCTACCTCTTTGGACGGACGTGGTGCCGGGGCTTCCGCCTATCCAAAAATACCACGGTATACGTTGGGTCTGAATGTTACTTTTTAACGATCCGGTGGATTGAATTAGAGACCATAAAATTATGAATGAAATGAAAAATTTAAAATTATATTCATCGATCGCGGCAATTGCGGTTGGCATCCTGGTCATTTATGGCTGCTCGGAGGAATTCCTGGATTACAATCCAAAAGGGGTAGTCAGCAGTGGTGATCTGAACTCGGTAGAGAACGTTGAAAAAATGGTGATTGCAGCATATGCTTCTTTGGGTAATGATCACTTCTGGTCACCTCACGGAAACCTGAACATTTTCGGAGACTTCTCATCCGATGATACCTACAAAGGTGGCGGTGGTACAGGTGACCAGATAGATCTGCACTTCCTGGAAATCTTTGCTGGAAATCCCACAACAAACTCGTTTACAACGCGGAACTGGAAGCATCACTACCTGGCTGTCTCAAGGGCCAATCAGGCGCTGACCAGAATAGGCGGACTAACAGATGCAGAATATCCCCAAAAGAATCAGCGCATTGCCGAAATGCGGTTCGTTAGAGGTTTCTTTTATTTTAACTTGAAGAAGATCTATAAGTTCCCGGTGTTTGTAGATGAAAATGATCCACCGGAGGAATATATTAATATTTCCAATCGGGAACTTTCGGATCAGGACGGATGGCAATGGATAGTAGATGATTTTAGGGCCGGCGTGGCAGTGCTGCCCGATTTTCAGGCCGAAGAGGGCAGGCCAACCAAAAATGCGGCCCGAGCTTACCTGGCCAAGGCATTGCTGTACAAAGCTTACGTGCAGGACGACAATCATCAAGTGGTCAGCATTACTGCTGCAGAACTGAACGAAGTCGTATCGCTGATTGACCAGATCGAGGCCACCGGTGAATACGATCTGTTTCCCGACATTGCCGAGAACTTTGTGTTGGCAGGTGAAAGCGGGATAGAGTCGGTTTGGGCAGTCATGAGGTCCAAGGATGATGGAGCCCCGGATGGCCGGGGTGATGGCTCCAACATGTTTAATTATACCTGGGGGCCCGGAGGCTGTTGCTGGTTCAATCTTCCCTCCCAGAACCTGGTTCAGGCCTTTAGAACAGATGCCAATGGCCTTCCAATTTTCGATACGTTCAATGACCCTCCGATTCTGCTGGTTGTGCAAGACCTGGGCGTTAATAATATTGACCCCAGATTGGGTCATACCGCTGTATTTCTGGGAGGCCAGCCGTTTAAATACGAACCAGGTGTCATCTGGGACGAAGGCTGGCTGCGTGCACCAGGAGTTTATGGGACAATTGGGCCTCAGAGATTGCTTGCACCCCAAAGTGAAAGACTTCCGGTTGGCCCCCTATTCACCTGGGACAGGAATACGGATCAAATACGTTATGCCGACGCGCTGTTATGGAAGGCTGAGGCCTTGATTGAACTGGGTCGGCAGGACGAGGCGTTGCCTATAATCAACCGGATCAGGGCCCGGGCGGCCAACAGCACGGGCAGACTGAATTTCCCCGATGGAAGCCCGTTTGGCAACTGGGTGATAGGACCGTACACGACTATGGGCGATCAGGTTAATGCCCGGAAGATCCTTCGTAAAGAGCGGCGCCTGGAGCTGGCCATGGAAGCCCACCGGTTCTTTGATCTGGTTCGCTGGGGCATCGCCGGGCCAGTCCTGAATGCGTATTTTGCATCTGAAAGTCTGAGAAGAGAATACCTGGAGTCAGCTGGCTTTACTGTAGGTCAGCACGAATACTATCCCATTCCGGAAAGTCAAATTTCGATAAGCCAGGGCTTGTACCAGCAGAACGTCGGGTATCCGTAGGAGTGCCGAATTAGAATTATCAGGTGCAGAATTAATTCCGCACCTGATAATTTAGTCTCCTGCCACGTCGGGAGGGGGCTCCTTTTTTTCCTATGGTTTTTTGCGAACGCGAGGAGCAACATTCGCTTAATGGTTTGATCGAACAAGGGAGCTATTCCTTTCCTATTGCTTTCCAGGTACAAACCCAGGCCCCGGAACAAGTCCGGGGACGAATCAAACATATGGAGCTGCATCGTTCCCGGCCTTTTGCCGGGATCTGGCTTTGGATCATAGCAATCCATTAATGCCATACTGTCTGCGGGTTGGTGGGGTTATGTGCCCGTTTGGACGATCAGTGAAACCCAGGCCCCGGAACGAGTCCGGGGACGAATCAAACATATGGAGCTGCATCGTTCCCGGCCTTGTGCCGGGATCTGGTTTTGGAATGATCTTCGGCACTTTAGGCGCAATTTTTATTAATACCCCATCTTCAAACAGTACAATCCACTTGGGGGGGCGGTGATAACCTGCTTCTCCCAGTTTTATAGCTATTATCCTTGACTATTAGGCAGAATTTTCAAACCTTTATACCATAAATCTTAAAACCAATAATTTATAATCTATGGAGAAAAGCTCTACTCAATCCCCAAAACCATTGAGGTGTAGCCGATAGCACACCCCGAATCACTAAAGTTATAATCATTAATATCACATTCTAAGGGCGGCTACTTAAGCTGCCTATGTTAAAGTCAATTAAAAATCTCGGTTATGATGAAATTGTTACATGAATTTCGAAATGTGCCTTTCGGGCCAGGAGGAAAACCCGTCCAATTAATTCTATTGGCGGTGTTGCTCCTGTTGTCACCGATTTGGGCGTATGGACAGGCAAGAACCGTTTCCGGTAAACTTACCGATGAAAACGGATCCCCGTTGCCCGGGGTAAACATCATCGTAAAAGGTACCACTACCGGTACCCTCTCCGATATTGACGGCAATTACCGTCTTGAGGTGGAAGAGGGAGCAATCCTGGTATATACCTATATCGGATATGAAGGCCAGGAAATTGCTTTGGGAGCGCAGTCCGTGGTGGATTTAGCCATGACTGTGGAAGTTTCCCAACTGGAAGAACTGGTTGTGACCGGTTACTCTGTAGAACGGAAAAAGGATCTCTTAGGAGCGGTATCGGTAGTCGACATGGAGATGCAGAAGGATGTCACTTATCCCAATGTACTGGCACGCTTACAGGGCAGAATACCTGGCGTCACGGTGAATTTGAATCCTGCACCGGGCCAGGGTGCTAACGTTTTAATTCGAGGAAGAAGTACTCTGGGCACTAATGACCCTTTATATATTGTAGACGGAGTACCGATTTCACCATTTGCAACTTTTGACCAGGGACAGGAAGTGAAACTGCATGATCTATCCTGGCTGAATCCCAGTGACGTGGAATCAATCCAGGTATTGAAGGACGCTTCAGCTGCCACTATCTATGGGTCAAGAGCCAACAACGGGGTGGTAATTATCACTACCAAACAAGCCGTGGCTCAAAAGACTGAAGTCACAGTAAGGGCTACGTTTGGAGTGGAGAATTGGGGTCCCAACGCCTATGACGAGGTCCTAACCTCGGAAGGGAGAGCTACCATCCTGTGGCAAAAAGCGGTAAACGATGGAGCGGATCCTAATATCATTGGTATGCCCTATCAATATCAATGGCATCTTGATCCAGGTTTAGGAGTGGGTTTCCAGGGTACCGGAGTGCCCGTACTCGACCAGATTATCTATCCTGACTGGCTGGATCAAACGGCACAACAACTGAGACCTGCGGGCCATCCACAGAGCGTATGGACCGGAACAGAATTTGGCGCGCCCAACATTGAGACAGGTACAGATTGGTGGGAACAGATAACCCAAACAGGGATTGTACAAGATTACGACGTGAGCCTATCTACCGGCGGTAACAGAGGAGGAGCGCGATTTTCTATGAATTACTTTAATCACAAGGGGGTAGGAATAGGCTCAGATTACAACAGAATATCGATACGTCTTAACTCACATTACAAGTTTGCCAACGACAAGGTTACTGTTGGCCAGAATATAGCGTTTGTAAATTCAGAATCCCTTTGGATTCCGGAAACAACTCAAGGGGGAGGGTCTTTGATAGTGAGAGGGATAAGACAAAATTCCATAATGCCCGTTTTTACCGAGGACGGCAAGCTCACCGGTACTCCCGGGGCTGGGTTTTCTTTACGGACCAACCCCCTGGCCGACGTTGAAGACAATAAAGACGATCGCATTCATGAAGTCAAAGTCTTAGGGAATGTATATCTGGATTGGCAGATAATTGAAGGATTGAGTTTTAGAACCAACCTGGGTGCTGACTACGACAACATCTTTTCCCGGGATATCCTTCGAAGTTACCAAAGAGGAGCTATAGGTATTCCTGTCCCTGAGCTTACCGAGATACAAACCCATCGGACCAACTGGGTTTGGAATAATACGCTGACTTATAGTAAGACTATAAATGATCACACCTTTACCGTATTAGCTGGTACCGAAGCCATCGAAAATTTTATCACCAGATTCGGCGCAAATGGTAAGGAGTTTGCTCTGGAGACAAACGATTACTTTCAACTGGATGCGGCATCGGGCTCAAGAACCAGTTTCGGCAATAGCCAGGGATTTTCACTCTACTCCTTTTTCGGTAAGGTTAACTACTCGTTCCAGGACAAATACCTGGTTTCCGCTACCGTTAGAAGGGATGGATCTTCTCGATTTGGTAGCGAAAACCGATATGCCGTGTTCCCAGCTGCGTCGGTTGGCTGGAGAATAGTTAACGAGGATTTTATGTCAGGACTCAGCTGGCTGTCTGATCTGAAATTGCGGGTAGCGTATGGTCAGACCGGGAACCAGAATATTGAGGACAATGCCAGGTTCGGTCTTTACGAGGCTTTATATGCGGATCAGAGCATTATGTTGCCCTGGGATGTGGCCTTTTTTGGCACTGTCCCTAATGCAACATCATATGACATAGGCAATAATAACACTGGCCTTCTCCCTTCTGGTTTCCTGGCCACCCAGACTGAAAATCAGGATCTGAAGTGGGAAACACAAACCGAGATCAATATTGGTCTTGATTTTGGATTTATAGACGATCGTTTGGTCGGCTCTTTTGAGTTTTATAATAAAGAAACCGACGATATCCTGATTCAGAAGGTTGCCATCGATGCGCTGGGTGACGGCAGCGCCCGATTTGTAAATGGAGCTACAATGGAGACCAACGGTTGGGAAGCATTCCTGGAATACAGACAACTTACCGGCGATTGGCAGTACACTATAAGTACAAACCTTTCCCACTTCCAGGACAAGATCACCGTCCTGCCCGAGGGTCTGTTCTCCTCATTTCCCGGCAATCAGGAGCAAAACATCCTTGGCCATTCCCCTGACGCTTTCTTTGCCTATACTACCGACGGGATATTCCAGAATCAGGGAGAAGTGGACGGCCACGCGACCCAGGCAGGTGCGAAAGTTGGAGCACTACGCTTTAAAGATCTTAATGGTGACGGTGTCATCGATGCTTTGGATCAGGAGTTCCACGGAACTAACGGATTGGCCAAGGTTCAGTATGGGATTAACGGGCAGGTATCATACCGTGATTTTGATCTTACTCTTTTCTTCTGGGGAATGGCGGGCCGGAAAAAAAATGATGCGTATGTCCCCCGTCGTGAATATGCAGATGTGCAATTGATTGAGGAAAATTTTGGAGCATTAAATCTTGATGCCTGGAATTTCACCAATACTGACACCCACATACCAGCCCAAACCCTCGATGCCACTAATTTTAGATCTTCCGGCCTCAATAGACAAGAGCCCGGGAGTTCTTATACCTGGCGTAATGGAAACTATTTTACACTCAGACAGGTAACCCTGGGATATGCCATCCCGTGGTCGGTAGTGTCTGCTCTGAGGGTGTATATCAGCGGGGAAAACCTGTTTTATATAACCGGAGGCAAGGGGCAGGATAAATGGACCGCTCCCGGTTGGCAGGTTGAGAACGATGGGCGCCACGCGCTTACGAATCGTTTTGCAATTTATCCAAAAGTACCCCGATATACGCTGGGGCTTAATGTTACTTTTTAAAAAGCTGGTGTATTGAATTATGGATTATGAATTATGAATGAAATGAAAAATCTAAAATTATATCTATCGATCGCAGCAATCGCAGTTGCCATGCTCGTTAATTATGGTTGTTCGGAGGAGTTTCTGGACTATAATCCTAAGGGAGTGGTAGCCAGTGCCGATTTGAATTCGGTTGAAAATGTCGAAAAAATGGTTATTGCCGCTTACGCTTCCCTGGGGAATGATCACTTTTGGGCCCCCTACGGAAACTTGTTTCCCTACGGGGATATTGCCTCCGACGATTCATACAAAGGAGGGGGAGGTAACGGTGACGTAATAGACTATGACTTTGTAGAACGCTTCACAGGAATGCCAACAACCCTCTTTTATGTTAACAGGTTATGGTTGCATACCTACCAGGCTATTTCAAGAACCAACGATGCGCTAAAAAGAATAAATGAGCTTACTGACGCTGAATATCCGCAAAAAGCTCAACGCATTGCCGAGATGCGCTTCGTCCGGGGGTTCCATGAATTCAATTTGAAGAAAGTCTATAGGAGAATTGTTTTCGTCGATGAAAATGATCCACGAGAAGACATTGTTAAAATTTCCAATGTTGCGCTTTCGAATGACGAAGGATGGCAAAGAATAGCCGAGGAATTTCGGGCCGGTGTGGCGGCACTGCCCGATGTACAGGCCGAGGAAGGAAGGCCCACTAGGAATTCCGCCCGGGCTTATCTGGCCAAGACGTTGCTCTTCAAAGCGTACGTTCAGGACGATGCCCACCAGGTCGTGAGCATCACTGCCTCAGAACTGAATGAAGTAGTATCCCTGATCGATCAAATAGAGGCGACGGGGGAATACGACCTGTTTCCGGATATATCCGACAACTATTTGTTGGCCACTGAAAGTGGGATCGAGTCGGTTTGGGCAATCATGAGATCCTTTGCTGATGGCAGCCCCGAAGGACGTAGTGAATTTTCCAACATGTTCAATTACACCTGGGGACCCGGAGGGTGTTGCTGGTTTAACCTACCCTCACAGAATCTGGCTCAGGCATTTAAGACCGATGCCAATGGCCTGCCAATCTTTGATACCTTTGATGACCCGCCGATTCTATCGGTTGTGGGGGATTTGATGACCAATAATGTTGATCCCAGGATAAGTCATACAATGGTATTCCTGGGTCAGCCCTTTAAGTATGAGCCGGAACATACCTGGAGTGATGGTTGGCTGCGTGCCCCGGGAGTTTACGGTACAATTGGGCCTTCGAAAATGATCGCACCCCAGAGTGAAAGGTTGCCTATTGGCCCCTTATTTACCTGGGCCAGGAATACGGATCAAATCCGTTACGCCGACGTGCTCTTATGGCAGGCCGAAGCCTTAATCGAATTGGGCCGGCAGGACGAAGCCCTGCCCATAATCAACCGGATCAGAGCCCGGGCTGCTACCAGCACAGCCAGACTGGTATTCGCTGACGGAAGTCCGGTTGGCAACTGGGTAATAGGGCCGTACACGACCATGGGAGACCAGGCCAATGCCAGGAAGATCCTTCGCAAGGAGCGGCGCCTGGAGCTGGCAATGGAAGCCCATCGATTCTTTGACCTGGTGCGCTGGGGGATCGCCGGTCCGACTTTAAACGCCTATTTTGCCTCAGAAGGACAGAGAAGGGAGTACTTGCAAACTGCCAACTTCGCAGTAGGTCAGAATGAATACTTTCCCATCGCGCAGAGTCAAATTGTGATAAGCGAGGGTCTTTATGAGCAGAATCCGGGATACCGTTAGGAGTACAGAGAAGCAGAATTATCAGGTGCGGAATTAATTCCGCACCTGATAGTTTATCTTAGCGAGAGGCTCCTTCCGGATCGGGAGGAGCCTCTTTTGATAATCGATTAGGGATTAACCAACCTTCGCCTATGGCTTCGGTGGACAAGCGATTTCTGATCTCAGAAGGTGCGGCATGAGTGAATGAGCGAATGAGGGAATGAATTGCTGAGGAAGGTGGAGAGAGTTTAGAACGGCACAGAATCAAAAGGAAGCATCGAGACCGCGCTGCCAGCCAGTTGTGGTCGAAGCGGTTCTTAAACGCCTTTCTCTGAGCGGCAGCGAAGAGTCTCCTGCTCCATATGAAGAGACAGATTCTTCAGTCGACTGTTATTCGTTATTTACCTTCCGAATACTTGAGATCCGGAAGAGTTTGTATCGGGTAAGGCATCCTCCCGGGAGGTTATCTGATAGCCTTTTCTGAGAGATAGGGAAGAATCTAAAACCAAGTGAGAAAATGCCAGATTCTTGGTTCAACGGTCATCCCATGCATTTTGTCCCAGAGTCAAAGACCGGAAGGAGTTTAGAAGAATCCAAAAAAGTTTAGAGTTGGTCCTTATCCGCCCTCAATCTGTTCTGGATTTCCATATCCGGAAAGTTGGGCGCGCGATTGCTCGACTAGATTAGAGGCCGTTTAAATACACATTTTCTTATTAATTCTTTCTTGAGTACTACTTTTTCACCTTTTTTGAAGCCCAGATTAAATCAGGTCCGCAGGAAATGAAAGTTTCGTAATCGCTAGAAAACGTAATTAATTAGTCAAACCCTTGCCATGCCATGAGCGCAAATACTTCCAATAGCAAGAAAGGCACAATCACCGGAGTACTTATTCGCTCTGCAATTGTAGCTGCCCTTGGCGGGTTGTTGTTTGGGTTTGATACCGCAGTGATATCGGGCGCAACAGCGTCGATTACAAATCTGATGGAATTGAGTACGGTGATGCTTGGAGTCATTGTGGCTTCGGCCCTGGTAGGAACCGTTTTTGGGACTTTTTCTCTGACCCAACTGGCAATAAAATGGGGAAGACGAACCTGCCTGGTGATCACGGCCGCCTTGTTTGCGGTATCTGCCATCGGCTCAGCGCTCGCCTGGGATGAATTCTCTTTGATTGTCTTCAGATTTATTGGAGGCGTTGGAGTTGGGGCGTCCTCAGTATTTGGTCCAATGTATATCGCTGAAATCTCACCGGCTCGATTAAGGGGCCGGATGGTGATGATCTTTCAATATAATGTATGCTGGGGAGTTCTAATCGCTTATCTCACCAATGCTGTAATTCGGGGTTTCGGATTGGATGCGCTGCAGGTGGAGTGGCGGGTGATGTTTGGTATTGAAACGCTTCCAGCCCTATTGTTCCTGGTTACGTTGTTAACAGTTCCCCGCAGTCCCCGATGGTTGGTAAGCAAAGGACGGAGTGAAGAGGCGTTGCAAGTTCTTAAACAGATTGGCGAAGATGACCCTGAATTCACCTTGAAGGAGATTGAGGAAGCTGAATCTAAAGACGCTCTGCAGCCAGCCACAGACACAGCAGAGGCCTTATTTCAACAGAAATACGCGTATGCCATATTCCTTGGAGTTGCAGTGGCTGCTTTCAATCAGTTGTCTTTTGTAAATGGATATCTGTATTATCTCAAGGATACACTCGATGCCATTGGAGCCACTTTCGGTGGGAATTACCAGCCGGTTTTAATCGGCACGTTTAGCGTCGTTGCCTCGACGATGGCCATATTTACTATTGATTACTTTGGCCGCAGGAAGCTGCTTATGATCGGATCATGGGGGGCTGGTCTGCCTTTGCTACTATGTTCGTATATAGCCTGGACAGGAGAAATGGTTGAGCTTTTCCCCTGGGCCCTGGGAATATTTATAATGTTCTTTTCATACTCCCAAGGCTCTGTAATCTGGGTATATCTATCGGAGGTCTTCCCCGACAAGGTACGGGCCAAGGGCCAGTCGCTGGGAAGCTTTACCCATTGGGGGTTATGCGCTGCCGCCGCGTTTGTATATCCAACGATATTTGCGATCTCCCCCGGCTTTCCGTTTTTTTTCGGTGCTGTCACGATGCTAGTCCAGTTCTTTTTGGTCCGACAACTGTTTGTGGAAACAAACGGAGTGACTCTTGAGGAGATTGAAAAGAAACTTGGTTTGGCTGATTAGACGGGAGGACGGGCCCAACTGGCGCAGGTCTTCAGACCTGTACTTGTCCGCTTGCTAGAGGATGAAAAACAGGTCATTTTGGGTGGAAAGTTTGCCATTTTATCATTTTGCTTGGTGCATTGCTTTTTTAATTGGCATAAAGACATAGTTTAGGATGGACTCTCTTGGTGACTCCATTGTTAATGTTTAAACTAAGCCGTAGTTGCTTCCCTACTCGCATGGAGGAATTGCAGGATTACCCGTAATGCCAACTAGTATTAGCTCATGAATTCTAGCAATAAGAATAACGTAACCATTTGGGCCGTCACGGTTGCGCTGGCTGGGTTTTTATTTGGTTTTGATACCGCCGTGATTTCGGGAGCAGATCAGCCCATTCAAAAACTATGGGGTCATGGAGATTTGTTTCATGGGATCTTTATCATGTCCATGGCCTTATGGGGAACTGTGATAGGGGCCTTATTTGGCGGTATTCCTTGCGACGCATTGGGAAGAAAGAAGACTTTGTTCTGGATAGGTATCTTGTACCTGGTCTCTGCGGTGGGGTCTGCCATAGCATTGGATCCGTATTCTTTTTCGTTCTTCAGATTTATAGGAGGTATAGGCGTTGGAGCCTCTTCCGTGGCGGCTCCAACCTACATTTCGGAGATAGCTCCAGCTCAAAAACGGGGGCGACTGGTTATTTTGTACCAGCTTAACATAGTGACGGGAATCCTCCTGGCTTATGTTTCAAACTATCTTTTGGGAGGAATAGATGCGGACGCGTGGAGGTGGATGCTGGGTGTGGAGGCTATCCCTGCGGGCGTCTATTCCTTGATGGTTCTGGGGATTCCTAACAGCCCTAGGTGGTTAGTCCTCAAGAAAGGTGATGTTTCGACTGCCAGAGAATTACTGATGCGTCTTAATCCTGACTCTGATGTTGAGGAGGAATTGACTTCAATCAAGAATTCAGCTGAAAAAACGGGAGATTCCGGATTTCTGTCGGGAAGATATAATCGAGCTATTTTACTGGCATTTCTGATCGCTTTTTTTAATCAACTATCGGGAATAAATTTTGTCATATACTATGCTCCTCGCATTTTCGAAGAGGCTGGTTTTGGCGCTGGCGGTGCCCTTCTATCTACTGCCGGAATTGGAATTGTTAACTTGATCTTTACGGTGGTTGGCTTGATTTTGATCGATCGGGTGGGAAGGGTTAAATTAATGCTATTCGGTTCCTTCGGGTATATAATTTCTTTAGTCCTGGTTTCCAGAGCCTTTTTCTTGCAAGATTTTGACGGTCCTGAAGTTCTTATTTACCTGATCGTTTTTATAATATCCCATAGTTTTGGGCAGGGATCAGTTTGTTGGGTGTTTATATCGGAAATCTTCCCCAATAAGGTTCGGGCTTCTGGACAATCGCTGGGTGCTGGAACCCACTGGGTATTCGCAACCATGATCACCTTGTTGATGCCCTATCTCCTGGGGAAATTTAGTGGAGGACCCATCTTTGGATTCTTTGCAGGAATGATGGTACTCCAGTTGCTGTTCGTGCTCTTCATGATGCCCGAAACCAAAGGCGTTTCTTTAGAGGAAATGGAGAAAAAGTTAACCAAGTCAGAGACTGAAATGGGCTTGGGAACCTCGGCTTAACCGTTGCCCACTAAACATTGCCCATCAATCATTGCCCATTTTGAACTTTCAAACTTTCATCCAGCCACTCACTCATTCTCCCATATACTTTTCATCTGATAAGCCTCCAGCGACAACAACTCGGCATCCAGATTTTGAGAACGTAAGGAAACTCCCACACTCTCTTCGAGTCCGGGATAGACCCGCTGAGCGACGCACTGTTTACCGTTGGCAAAGACCTCCACTACGCTCTTGTCGATGAATATACGCAGCTTAAGGGTTTCGTTCGCTTCAAGGCGAAATGGCCCCGTTTCGGGAGCCCGGGAACGCACATCAGGCAGAGTAGACGAATAGGAGGATTCAATAGTAAGTAAGCTGTTAAACCGAGGGTTGAAGGGAGATACAGGCCGATTGTAGTCCCTTCCCTGGTACACGCCCCGGTCTTTAAAGAATGCAATCCGGGTGAACTCTTCTTTATTCGGTGAGCGCAAAACATTCATTTCAACCATTGGCGAGTCCTTGGGGTCTATCTCGGCGATTATCTCGATGGCATTTCCGCTAATATTCTCCAAAACAACCTCTTCATTGGCCGGCAGCGTCATCGTTGCCACAGTCTGTCGGTCATATCGCAAAGATTCTATGTCGCCATAGGGTTCCTGTCCGACGGTATCTCCACCAATTAGCGTCAAGCGGCGGGGAAGGCTCATAATTTGATCCCATCCCTCAGTGGGTTTGCCGGCATTTATGTTAAAGATGATAATCACACCCCCTTCTCCATCCGGAGTAGCCGTTGGCGCATGCACGCCGCCGGGCCGGGTGGCGCCGAAATTGAATCTCCCGAAGTTGGTGGCCACGAACTTATCCCGTTGTTTATCATAATCTCCTATCAGGTAATGTGAGCCGCTGATGTGGCTGGAGAAGGGCATTATGTAGCGGTCGCCGATAGGCCAGAAGTAGGGACAGGCTGCGTCATCTCCTGTCTGGGTGAAGCGGTCTCCTTCCACGAACTCGTGCAGGTACTCCCAATTGGCGAGATCCGGGGATCGTAGAAGGAAGGCCGTGAATACCTGCTTGCCTCCTGGCCCTGGTTTCACTCCTCCGGATAACGAAAAATACATATCGTCTTTTTTCCAGATGTTGGGATCATAGACATAATAAGGTAGGTCATTGCTATTGGGGGTCATGGGTACTACGGCTTTACCGGCTACTTTCTCCCAATTCAGCAACAATGGGTCGCTGGAAGTAGCCACCATATTGCCCACCCGGGTACCGTGATACATAGCGATCACCCGGTCCCCATCAACCAGTGCTGATCCTGAGTAACACTGATATTCAGGATTGGGATAAATCGCCAGGGGAAGATCCTTCCAATGGATCAAATCGTCACTGACAGTATGACCCCAGTGCTGACGAGGGTCTTCGGGCGGGTACGCCTGGTAGAAAAGATGCCACCGTCCCTGCCAGAAACATAGGCCGTTTGGATCGTTCAGAGCTCCCTCAGGATTCACGTAATGATAAATTGGGCGGTAGGGATCACCCGACAATTTTTTCCTGGACTCTTTGAAACGAAGCAGCAACGGGTTGGTCTTCAACTGTTCCTCCTGTTCCTCCAATGTGGTGGCGAAGGTATACATGGGAACCTTGGAGGTATAGTCCTCGGTTGGTTGAGCTGGTTCCACAACAGGTTGGGTCTTCGGTGAATCAGCCTCTTTTTTTTCAGAGCAGGCCAGTAATAGAATGGCAAGTGCCAGGAGGAGCGATGTGTTTTTCATGATTGATTCAGTTTAGGGTGATAGAGCCAATATTCACCCTTGAATGCGAGGGTTAACCTTGGAGACAGATTGAGCCATTTAATTTACGGATGTTGCCTGTAATTTCCAATAGGCTGAAAACGCGCAGGGTTATTATACCAGTACAAGAAGTGGATTCCTGGGGCAAAATCCCAAATCGGCACGAACAACAGATTCTTCGGTCGCTGCGCTCCCTCAGAAAAAGGTGGTTTGATGCTCCCTCGGAAAAAGGCGGTGCGAAGCCTTTCTCTGAGCGACAGCGAAGAGTCTGTGGCTATTTAGACTTTTGCCCACTGGTGACAGAGGATCGCGGATGTTGGCCGGAAGAGTCTTCGCAGCCCGCCTACAAATTTTATATAGTCATGCATTCGATATTCATTTGTTCCCTAGGGTCCAACCTAAACGAACAACAGACCTAAACGAACAACAGATTCTTCGGTCGCTGCGCTCCCTCAGAAAAAGGCGGTTTGAGGCTCCCTCAGAAAAAAGTGGTTTGAGGCCCCCTCGGAAAAAGGCGGTGCGAAGCCTTTCTCTGAGCGACAGCGAAGAGTCTGTGGCTATTTAGACTTTTGCCCACTGGTGACAGAGGATCGCGATGTTGGCCGGAAGAGTCTTAACAGCCCGCCTTCAAATTTTACATAGTCATGCATTCGATATTCATTTGTTCCCTGGGGTCCAACCTAAACGAACAACAGACAATCATTATGAACAATCATTGTCCAATGTTCAACATCCAGATGGCCGAAAGTTGAATGGAATCCGGGAATTAACGGGATCTATCAGGTAAGAACCCATTAGGTTGAGGTATTTCTCTTAAATTGACCCCCACTTGCATCTCAAAGGATACATCGCGGCCTCTCTAACTCCTTCCCAGTGACGGATTTTGCCCTTACCGGCATTGATCTAATATTAATGGCTGCCTATGCCATTGGAATTGTACTGTATGGCTTGAAGAAGGGTAAGCAGGAAAGCTCCGAGGACTACTTTCTGGCGGGAAGAAACATCAGCTGGCCAGTTGTTGGGATCTCCTTGTTTGCAGCAAATATTTCAAGCTACCACCTGGTAGGTATGGCCGGAGACGCCTACGACAGTGGAATTGCCGTGTACAACTATGAATGGGTGGCCGCTTTCGTTTTGGTTTTTTTTGCCCTGTTCTTCCTGCCATTTTATCTTAGATCAGGGGTGTACACGATGCCCGAGTTCCTGGAACGGCGATACGATAAAAGATCCCGATATTTCTTTTCATTTCTGACTATTGTTGGAAACGTTTTGGCCGATACTGCGGCCCCACTATACGCCGGGTTAGTGATCATGGGATTGGTATTTCCCGATGTTAACGAATATGTTATAATATTCGGCCTGGCTGCTGCTGCTGCTATCTACACGATTCCCGGGGGTCTTAATGCCGTGATTCACACCGAGGTTATTCAGGCCCTGTTACTAATCGCCGGCTCGGTACTCTTGACCCTGTTCACATGGGATGCAATAGGGGGTGTGGACGGCTGGTATGCCGCCAAAGAAGCCGGTATCATAACTAACGATCAGCTGAAGATCGTTAAACCTATTGGAGACGAACAGGTCCCTTGGCCGGGATTAATCCTTGGGGTTCCGCTGCTGGGATTTTACTTCTGGGCCACGAATCAGTTTATGGTGCAACGTGTACTCAGTGCCAAAGACATCAGTCATGGACGAAGGGGAGCTCTTTTTGCGGGGCTTCTAAAGCTGCCTGTCCTGTTTATCATGGTGCTCCCTGGTGTCATGGCCCAAGTTCTTTACTCCGGTGAGCAGACCCTTCAGCGGGCCGATCTGGCTTTCCCCACACTAATGTTCGACATGCTTCCCGGGGGGCTGCGGGGGCTGGTTTTGGTTGCCCTCCTGGCTGCTATGGCTTCCAGTATAAGTGCGACCCTAAACTCAGCCTCCACTCTTATCACAATGGACTTTGTAAGCAAATTTCGACCTGGTCTGACCAGTAAACAACTGGTGCGGGTAGGTCAAATTTCTACCTTGATCCTGGTGATAATCGCGGCGATGTGGGTACCCCAGGTGTCTAAGGTGGGTTCGCTTTTTCGGTATCTTCAACTAGTGGCCACTTTCATCGCTCCTCCGATCGTCGCCCTGTTTATTTTTGGTCTATTCTGGAAAAAGGCTAACGGAACCGGCGCAATTGCATCGTTTCTTGCAACTTCGGTCGTCATAATCTTTATGCTCTCTTTTCTGAATGTCGATGCCCAGAAAGCGGGCATCCTGTTTTTTGACATGTTCGGCTACCAATTCACGGCCCATTTCCTCTACCTGGCTCCTTTTTTCTTTGTTATTTGCTCCTTAGTGCTGATTGCTGTGAGCCTTCTAACCTCCGCTCCCGAAGCGAGTAAGGTTCAGGGATTGCTATGGACCAAGAAGCTGTATCACGAAGAGACCGAAGACCTTCGCTTACTTCCCTGGTACCAGAATTACCGCCTTCTATCGGCGCTCCTTTTGTTTCTCACGGCGCTCATTGTGATCTGGTGGTGGTAGGACCGTGGATGGTTGAGGGTGTACGGATGAATCTCAATCTCAATCAATTTCAACTCCGACACATGGTAGACGGTAATACGCTGGATGGTTTGTCAAGCAAGATCTCCCTCCAAGTGCTTGTTATCTAAAAACACCGCTCAATAGTACTTGTTTACACTTCTGTTTTACCTAAAATAAAAAGCGTTAAGGCTTTTAGCATTAACTCCTTGATAATCAAAGAGCCTCGCACCGGACTTGAACCGGCGACCTGTTGATTACGAATCAACCGCTCTGCCAACTGAGCTAACGAGGCTTCGATTCCTAATGGATTTATTTAGTATTTTCAATATGCTCGATGACGATCACCCGGGCTGCAATTTATGATTTATGATTTATTATTTACCCATAGTGAATTATACTACTTTAATTATACCGACTGGTCAGAATTCTAGGTTTTGCTGGTTAGATTAGAAGCAATTGAATCAATTTAATCTGTCGGGACAAACAGACTGTTGTTACCGGAGGGATGGGAAACACGGCATCAGACCAGCCACTTATTAACCTTTTCATTAAAATCCATGAGTGAATACAATAGGCTTTCAATTAACCAGTGGACTACTATTGAGCGCTGGTCCTTGTCTGAAGCAATTGCGGGATACGCGCGCCACGGCATTCATGGCATTTCCATTGTACGGGAGAAATTGCTGGAGGTGGGTGCCAGCCAAGCGGCCCGCTTGCTGAAGGATCATGACATGACAGTGACGGGTTATTGCATTGGTGGGCTGCTCACCGACTCGAACCAAGGGAAATTTCAGGAAAGTTTGGACCAAAACCGTAGAATCATCGATGAGGCGGCTACCATCCAAGCAAAGTGCGTGGTATTCGTTGTAGGCGGACTTCCAGAGGGGTCGAAGGATATTGAGGCTGCCCGCTCCCGAAGTCTTGATGGTTTGGCGACCCTACTTCCCTATGCACGTAGCGCAGGAGTGACGTTGGCTCTTGAGCCATTGCACCCAATGGTTTGCGCTTTCCGGTCGGTCGTGGCCACCCTGGGACAGGCCAATGATTGGTGCGACCAGATCGGGGGTGGTCCGGAACTGAGGATTGCGTTAGATGCTTATAACGTCTGGTGGGATCCGGCACTTGAGTCAGAAATCGAAAGAGCCAGCGGCCGTATCGCCGCTTTCCACCTCAGCGATTGGTTACCGGATACACGGGACCTCCGTCTGGATCGCGGAATGATGGGCGACGGCGTAATTGATATACCCCGACTTCGCGGACTGGTGGAGGCATCTGGATACCAGGGCTACAATGAAGTGGAGGTATTCTCCGCGCGCAACTGGTGGAAACGTGATCCGGATGAAGTGGTCAAAGTCGTCAAGGAACGTTACTTGAAGTATGTGTGAGCGCCCACGCCCCGTGTAGAAACAATCGAAGAAAGTCTCAAATCTACAAATCCTAAAATCCAAATTTGCTTCTAATGCACCTTTGCAGCTAGGCTAAAATATCATGAACTACATTACCATGGACGTCGGTTAGTCGGTAACGCCGACCCTGGAACTTAAATGTAAGTCTCTCGTGATCAACGCCCAGAAGGTGCATCAGGGTTGCATTAAAGTCATGTACATGCACCGGGTTTTCAACAATGTTGTAGCTGAAATCATCTGTCTGGCCGTAGCTAAATCCTTTTTTGACCCCAGCACCGGCCATAAATACGGTAAAACAATTTGGGTGGTGATCCCTTCCCCAGCCTTCGGAATTGAGATCACCCTGCGAATAATTGGTTCGGCCAAACTCTCCTCCCCAGATTACAAGAGTATCCTCCAGCAAACCTCGTTGTTTCAAATCGGTTACTAGGGCTGCCGATCCCTGATCGGTTTCTTTGCATTGTTTCGGATGTTGTTGCAGGAGCTGCCCGTGTTGGTCCCAGCCCTGATGAAACAGTTGGATGAACTTAACTCCTTTTTCGGCTAATCGTCTGGCCAGAAGACAGTTGGCCGCATAAGTGCCTGGCCTCCGCGCATCCTCCCCATAAAGTGCGAAAGTTGACTCGGGCTCTTTGCTGGTGTCCATTACCTCAGGCACAGAGGTCTGCATTCTGAATGCCATTTCGTATTGGGCAATCCTGGCCTTGATTTCGGGATCCCCGAATTCATCATACTGAAATTCCTGTAGCTGCCTAAGATGATCCAGTTGTTCTTTCCTTGACATTGGAGTGACACCAGGGGGATTGGAAAGGTAAAGCACAGGATTTTTTCCAGAGCGAAATTGTACGCCCTGGTGTTCGGAAGGCAGAAAGCCATTCCCCCAGGACCTGGCATACAGAGGTTGCCCCCTTTTACCTTTGGTGACTAACACTACGTAGACCGGGAGGTTCTCATTATCCGAGCCAAGCCCGTAGCTGATCCAGGCACCTGCCGAAGGACGACCGGGAAACTGCGAACCGGTTTGAAAATAGGTTGCCGCCGGGTCGTGATTAATGGCTTCGGTATACATGGATTTTATAAAACAAAGCTCATCGACTACTTTGGCGGTGTAAGGCATCAAATCACTCATGTACATGCCACTCTGCCCATGCTGCTGCAGATTAAAGGATCCTCCGACCAAAGGAAAGGTTCCCTGACCAGCGGTCATACCAGTCAATCTTTGTCCTTTTCTTATGCTTTCCGGTAATTCCTCTCCTGCCATTTTGTGGAGAACAGGCTTGTAGTCAAACAGATCAATTTGTGAAGGGGCTCCGCTTTGAAACAGATAAATGATGTGCTTGGCTTTTGGAGCAAAATGCGTTCCGCCCAGAACACGGTTGTTGGAAGCCATTGGATTCGCAAAGATCTTTCCGGGATGGAGGAATGAGCCGATTGTAAGCGCCCCAAGGCCCAGTGAAGTTCTGGTTAGAAAATCTCTTCTCGAATAATTTTGATTAGTATGATCGCAATTCATAGTCGTAAATTTATGCTTAGCGTGGTTGGCGGCAAGGGGTTAAAAGGAGGCCTGTCCACCGTCTACCGTGTTATCGTTTCATATAAGCCTCATCATGATTAAGAATCGTGTTACTAATAGTTGCCAACGCCGCAGTGATGGTGGGATCAAATCTGCGGTTTGGGGTACGTGCACCAACGGAAAGTAGTGCTTCGGCGGCCCTGGGGTCCTTCTTGAATCGCTTGTGTTCCTTGTGATAAAGATCCCTGAAGACGGCGATCTCATTTTGGCCCGGAGTTCTTCCGGTAGCAAGACGGAAAGCATGAGTCAACATATTATCCAATTTACCGCCCGCTTCCTCTTGAATTCGCTCGGCAAGGATCCTCGAGGCCTCGACGAATTGAGGATCATTTAATAAAATAAGAGCCTGTAGCGGAGTATTCGTGCGTTCTCTTTGCACCGTGCATACACTCCTGGAAGGAGCATCGAATGTCGTCATGTACGGTGGTGGGGATGTTCGTTTGATAAAAGTATATAAACTGCGACGATACAAATCCTCACCAGAATCCGGGGTGTAATTCAAAAGGTAATAAGACGTAGTATTAATTTCGACCCACAAACTATCAGGCTGATACGGTTTGACACTTTCCCCGCCTATTTTTTTGGTTAACAGGCCACTTGCAGCCAGTGCATTGTCCCTGATCATCTCTGCCGGCAACCGGTAGCTTGGCCCCCGGGCAAGCAGAATATTCTCAGGATCTGACTCTAAAAGTTCATTATTGACTGCAGAGGATTGCTGGTAGGTGGATGACATCACCAAGATCTTTACAAGATTACTTAATGTCCCATCCCGATTCCCGGAATTCTACAGCCAGCCAATCCAATAGCTTGGGATGTGAGGGAAGAGCTCCCTGGCTACCGAAGTCATTCAAGTTTTCACAAGGCCCCGGCCAAAGAATAGTTGCCAATAGCGGTTTATTGTGACCCGGGCGGTTAGCGGATTCTTCTCACTAAACAACCACTGAGCCAGTCCAAGACGATTTTTAGGAAGATCGTCAGGAAAGGGGAGAACCCCACCGGGCGTTCCGAAAGTTACCTGCTCCATAGGTGAGTCATATTGGCCCCTGTACAAAACATTAGTAATTCGTGGTTCCGGCATTTCCTCCATCACCATGATCTCAGGAGTTTCATTCATAATGGCCAGCCATTCTTTACGCAGCTCGGTCAATTCCGCAACTTGTTTTTGATATGACCCGTTGCGATCAATCGCATATTCGAGTAACTGTTCTTTACTAGGATCGATTGCGTTGCCGGCCGTGACCCCAATTTCTATCTCGGTAAGATTTCGGTTGTATAGCCATATATCATCAATTTGCCCATTGAAAATTCCGTCCTCACCGGTAAATGCCCGGTAACTCTTGCCGACGCGGACCGGACGAGGATCACGGCTATGGTCCGACATCGTGATGGGCAAAATTGATTTGTACAATTGGTCATATTCAACAATGGTTTCAATACGCTTTCCATTGATGAACAGTCTTACTCCATTTGCATTCGCGGATCCATTATAGGTGAAAGCGACGTTTGTCCACTGGTCTGGCTCAACGGACACGGCGCTGGAGACATGTAAGTAATTGTGAGGAAGGCAACTGATCAGGCGGAAGCAGAGAACGTTTGAACCGTCTAAATAAAGATCCCATCCTCTCCAGAGATTATCCTTGTTTCCGGCGGTACCCATTATTGCCTGGGTTTTGGTCGAGTCCCATTGAGAAGTTTGAATCCAAGCAGAACCGGAAAAGGGTTCATATAACTCAAAAAGACCTACGTCCTCAAGGTAAACCTCGTCGTATCCGTCCCCACTGAATAGTACTGCATTACCTAATTTACTTTGGGTTAATTTGGGTCTTCCATTGGAAAAAGCACTTTTATTACCATCCAGTACGGTGATATAGTCCCTTTTTGAATCCCGGCCTCCAAGACCTTCCTTAGCTTCTTCGTTCCTGACAACCTCGCCGTTGTCAAACGGATAGTGGCCCACCAAACCTCTGGGGTTTTTTGGAACCTGGATGTTGCTTATAAAATCACTAACCTTTTTGAGGTTTTCCCTGGACACTTCTATCTCCTTCTCCTTACGCTCAATCTGTTCTTCGATTGCTGCCAACTGCTGCTCTGATTCATTATCGCCCCACAGAAGAGTCGGTCCGAAATTGCCGTCGTTACCCGTCATCCCCAACTCTTTCTGATTGTTGAAGAAAGCTGACATCATGTAGTATTCTTCCTGAGTGATGGGATCAAATTTGTGGTCGTGACATCGAGAGCATTCCATGGTTAACCCAAGAAATGCGGTTGCCGTCGTGTTGGTCCTGTCGGCAACATATTCCACCCGGAATTCTTCGTCTACAGCTCCACCTTCGGCTGTCATCGGGTGATTTCGGTGGAAAGCGGTGGCCAGGATCTGTTCTTTAGTGGGATTCGGAAGTAGATCGCCTGCCAGTTGCCAGGTAACAAATTCATTGTAGGGCAAATTCTCGTTGAAAACGTTTATCACCCAATCTCTCCACGGCCACATCATTCGCCAGCCGTCGGCATGTAACCCGTGGGAGTCAGCATACCTGGAAACATCCATCCAATCCAGAGCCAGTCTTTCCCCGAAATCTTCCGTGGCCAGAAGTCGATCAACTGCCCTTTCATATGCGTCGGGCGATTGATCACGCATAAAATCATCTATTTCCTCAATCGAGGGTGGCAAACCGGCAATGTCCATCGAAACCCTTCTTAATAACCTCTCCTTATCGGCTGGTTTTGAAGGTCGAAGCCCCGTTCTATGCAGCTTTGAATAGATAAAATTATCAATCGGATTGTCCGCAATCCACTCGGCTGGAAAATCAGCGGGAACTTGTGGTCTTTGAGGAGGGGTAAAAGACCAATGTGGTTTCCATTCTGCGCCTTGCTCAACCCACTTGACCAGGGTAGCAATGTCCTCAGCATTCAAATTTAGCTTGGATTCCGGATGTGGCATGGTTACCTCCGGGTCAGAGCTGAGAATGCGCCTAATGGCCTCACTATTGCGCACCTTCCCAGGAACAAATGCATATCCGCCGCTTTTTAATTCCGAGAATGCATTTTCTTCGATATCGAGACGCAAATTGGCTTTGCGGGCATTTTCATCAGGACCATGACATTGATAGCACCGATCCGAAAGGATCGGTTTTATATGAAAGTTATAGTCGATTTTCTCCGGTAGCCCCTCATAAGCAGCCTGGACGCCCGGCGGCAATTCTACATTGCAGGAGAGTAAACTATACAGGGATAAGGAAGTCAACCAAAGGCTAACTTTCATCATATGCTCGCTTTTTGACAAATAGCACCATAAAAGTATCATAAAGTACTCTAAATGTAAAGCCGCCTATTTTTCGGTACGGTTGACAAATAATCTTGATAAAGCAATCAACAAGACACCAAGAAAAACCTTTCAACGTCAAGCAGATTGCCCGGAAATATCAGCGCCCAAATCACATCAAGAGGTGACATTTCCTGACCTGAATCTATTAAAAGTGAGGAATCATTGCGCCTATGCGCCTTAGCAAGAAACATAACTTTGATACAAAATGTTGGAAAGCGAACTGTCCAAGGTCATTGAGAGGACTACTATATAACTAACTATATCTCACAGATAATCAGCGACTTTTGAAAGTTCAAAAAGATTAACCTCCCCGGGCTTGACCCGCCACGCTCGGCCGAGGCTTTGCCTGGCGAGGGGTCCCCTAATTACAAGTAGCCCCTTCCATAAACGGGCGGTCCGACATAGCCTTTGCACAGCCGCGCTACACGGGAGCGAGGCTCGTCGGCATCGCCTCCGCGAAGCTTTAGCGAAGCGAGGCCGGGTTGGGAACCACTCCGAAACTACTTTAGCTGAACCGGGAAATCCGCCACCTTCGCCAAAGCGCTTCGCGATGGCGATGCGGGGGGATGCTGGTGGAATCCCGCATTGCTTAATCCATTCCGTTATACTCCTGTCATTCAATAAGATCCTTAAAGGCGAATTCCCTTAACACTTCATACCCTCTAGGCTCTGGATTATTAATCTTTTTGTTCGCATTCCTCAGCCCGGCTCAGCGCGCGGTTCCACCGCTATGTTGGCATGCTTGGGAGCGTAAGGATCGCAAACTCGAGTTTAATCAAACCACTTTTTATTTATCGAAACGCCAAGCCCGGGATTGTTGGATAATGTGACGTGGCCTTGTGCCGGAGCAGGTTCGCCAACGATAATTGGCTCCTGATCGACTTTGGGTATGTCATCCCAGCAGGGGAGCGGAAAATGCTCGATCATGGGAATCCCGGGGGTGGCTAGCGCGAAGTGAAGTTGTGTGACGTGATAAGCGTGGGGAATCAGTGTTACACCAGCGGACTGGGCAAGGGTGGCGATCTTTCGTCCTGCGGTAAAGCCGCCACAACGATGAAGGTCTGGCTGGATGATATCCATCGCCTTCTTTTCAATAATCTGAAGAAAGCCATAGTGGGTGTACTCGTGCTCGCCACCGGAGATGGGAGTCGAAGTTTCCTGTCGCAGCTTAGCGTAGCTATTGAGATCATCAGGAAGGAATGGCTCTTCAATCCAGGCAAGATTGTATTTCTCGAGCCGACGGCACATTTTCTTGGCGTAGTTGAAGTCCCAGCCCATGTAAGCGTCGGCCATCAGCTCAATATCATCCCCAACGGTTTCACGAACAATGGCGATATGATCTTCGTTGGCAACCATGCCGTTGGGTCCGTCTCCTGGGCCGTACGGAAAGCGCATCTTCATCGCAGTGTAGCCTTTGGCAACGTAGTCGGTAGCCTCCTCACGAACCTTGTCCACGCCGACCGGATGCAGCGCTGACGCATATACAGGAACGGATTTGCGGATCGGTCCACCCAGGAGTTCGTAAACTGGCTTTCCTAGCGCAAGACCCATGATATCCCAAAGTGCGATATCAATCGCACTGATAGCATGCAACACTGCGCCTTTGCGGCCGTACGGAAGGGTTGCACGAAAGAGACGATCCCATAGTCCTTCGACTTCGAACGGGTTTTGATCGATGAGCAGACGACTTAGGTGATTGTCGATCATTGGTCCAATGGCACTACAGCCGTCTTCGCACCAGCCCGTACCAATAACCCCATTGTCGGTCTCAATATAGACCACGGCCATGCCCGAGTCCCAAAACCAGGAACCACGAGTGTCCTTGAAATCGCTATAGACATCAAGCGGCGTAACTAGGGGCAGCGTTTTTTCTCTTTCCGCAAGATGTCCCCAAAGTGATCGGTTTAAATGATTAACATGTACTTGTTTGATTTTCATATCTGTTTTGTGTTGAATATTTGCACAGGTTTGTGTTTCGCTTCATTTTTACCGGGCACTTCATTCGGCCATAATGAAATGGTATCATTTATCTGAGCATAATTTATTAAAGTAAGAAAGAGCAAGGAAATGGATGGACTCATGATTTCATGTTTTAGAAATTTTGATTTTGTAGAAATACATGCCCCAATAAACTGCTCATAGTCCGGGGAAAGCTGCACACCCAAACCTGGCTGATCAGGTAAAAACCATTTGCCCTGATCAAATTCATAACCAGGAGTCATCAAGGCATGTCATTATATCTTGAATCTTCAACAAATGCAATATACAGGTCCGGTTAATTTCTCGCCGGTGATGCAAGGAGATGTTGTTTGGTGATACCGGGGCCACCCTACGACCCGTCATCACGAGCCCTGAAGTGAGATGTTCTACTTCAGGGCGAAGTGATCTGAGTAGTCAACGAGTGATTGTAGTTAACGTGAGTTCGACAATAAGGAATGATTAAAGAGCGAGAAAGAGTTGACCGGTGTCCTGGTAGTTCAATTTGATTGAGGGCTTTTTTTCGCAAAAGTTGTAAGCGATTAAAGCCGAGAAAAGGTTGGTAAGGAAATTAGTTGGGCTCCTGTGCCTGGAGTGTTCAATCTGGAAGATGTTTTTAAGTTGATCAATGATAGTCTCACAAATAGCCCTTTTACGGAGCATTATAGCATCCATGATGGGGGTTAAGGATGAGGACTTCATATTGCGTTTGAGTTTGGTTATCAGATGGACTCCGCGGAAGAACAGATTTTTAAAAAGTTCCTTACTGATGTAGCCTTTATCACCAAAGAGCTTTCCGAATAATTTCTTAATAAACCGTTCAATTTTAAGAGGCTTTCTGTCATCCACATTGCCCGGTGTGAGCATAAAATCGATGATTTCACCCGTATCAGCAGTGATAAGATGGAGCTTAAACCCGTAGAACCATCCGATGGAACAATGGCCTCTTTTAGCTAACCCTTCAAATACTTTATGGTTATGGATCCGTCTGTTATGACAGACCCTTAACGGAGTGCTGTCTATAAAACTTATACCTGTACACTGTCCAGTCCCTTGTGTTTTCAGATAAATAGCCATTGGCAGAAGACTTCCACTACAAAGTTCTACCATTCGGTTATAGCTTACCACATCAGGAAAGAAGGAGCGCAAGTGGCCACAAACGTATGTGTTGTAAAAGGTCTTGAAATTTCGATATCCTGAGATCTGGAACAAGACCTGTATAGTCATTACTTCGGATAAAGAAAGCTTACCAGGTTTGTTGCGCTTTTTACTTCCCAGCAATCTTTTTTCCAATTTTGGGACAAAATCCAGACAAAAATCGTCAATGGAACAAAAAATTTCAGTAATTTTAGTAGCAGTTAACATTGGCAGAAATATTAGTTATTTTGTTGATTGTCAATGACTTAATATACTAATTTTCTGCCTTTTTTCTATCAATAAACTACTCTATTTTATATCGAACTCACGTTAGTTAAAGAGATTGCTTCGTCGCTTCGCTCCTCGCGGTGACTGGGAAAGTGGCAGGGTGTTGTCCCGGGTCACCCTGAAAAGAACACTGTTGCTCAGCACTCCACTCTCAGAAATCCCAATCCACCCTGACCGGAAAATACTCGCTTCGAAGCCCGTCGTTACCCTCCGCCCAAATGTATATAAATTCATTTTCCTGAATTCTCCATCTTGGGCCGGGGGAGACCGGGGCGTGCCAGGTCTTGGTGATTGTATCATAGTCAAGCGCATGCTGGCCCATCCAGGGGAAACCGGATTGGAAGTACATAACCCTGCTGATCCCTTTAGGATAATCTGCAATCTTGACTTCCACTACTGCATCGCGATCTTCCCCTTTGATCCTAACATTACCGAGCATCTTGACTTCTTCTACCCTTGGGTCGGCTCCTTTTTTATAGCGCAGAGGAGGAGTTGGATCCAGAGGTTGAGTATAGACGATTGGTTTTAAAACTTCTCCTGGTACCGGGGTAATCTCGGTCGTGTTACCCTCTTCGGGGTAGATCAAAAAGGGTCCCATGAAATTATTCTCGCTCATCTCGGGGAAGAGCAATTCGATCTGGTTATTTTCACCGTGATTGACCAGATCGCTAATATCGGCATGTATCCAGTCGCTGGCGAGGTCGACCATCTGGTTGGCAACGGGCCGGCCATTCAGGATGATGTTGACCTCGGTAGGCCGATAGGTTGGGATAATCAGCCAGAGCCGTTCGGGGCGACAACCAATAAAGTTGTGATAGCTCAGATCCCTGGGTTCATTTCCTGCCCTATACCAGGATTCAACCACCTTGCCCATCTCGTTGAAATTGGAAGGTTTTGCCTGGGCCAAAAGTTCGGGCACCTGTGGGTTTAGATAGAAACTACTCTTGAGTGAAAGATCTTTCCCGGCACCGTGCAAAGGAAAACTGAAGGATGAACTATCCGACTTCACCCATTGGTCAAGCTCACGTTGATATCTGGTGCCAGCAAATTGAATCGTACTGGTGATGGTGCTGTCATTTGCAGTGAACTTCTGACCAACCCCGTTGGCAGTGAGCTCCTCGATCTTTTCAGCCCCTCCCAGTTGCACCGAAAAATCTAAACTGGTTCCTGGTTTGCCGGAGAGGCCGGTGACCTTGAGTGTTGTCCAATCCTGAACCACCATCCGGGCCTTGTCTCCGCGTGTAAAAGTCGATTTGCCATTTTCATCCAGCAGGAATTTGCCCCTTTCCGATGGGTAGAGTTCAGTGAACTGAAATGTTCCTTCCTCCTGCAAATTGATCTCATCCCCTACCTCGAAAGTAATTTCGGCAGGGCGGGGATTGCCGTTAAACAAAAAGACAAACCCCTGATCACCCTTGATGCGCGAGTAGCCATCAATGGATCCGCACTGCACCTGTTCGCCAAACGGTTCAATGTAGTTGACTAGCTCGAAATTATCCTTGGCCCACTTGCCCCACTTTTGATAAAAATCAACATAGCCCGGAACCAGCTCGGTTTCATATGGCAGAATAGTGGGCATGAACGAGCCGGCAATCGCCAGGGATGACATCACGCTGTATTTCCAACCATAATAGTCCCAGGCCTTGATCAGTTCGGGTCGGAAATTGCCTTCGCTGATGCGGTGCACCAGGGCGTGCCCAGTGACCGGAGGGGTAAACCGGAAACGCATGCTCCAGTTGTTTTGAAAGCGCAGTCCATCGGCATTCTGACGGTCATCGGAAATCTGTTTGTGCTTCGTAGAGACAATGATGGTCTGCTCATTTAATACCTCATGCTGGTCGACATGTTTTAGTCCCCATAAACCGAAATTCTTTGTGCCGTAAAAGCCCTGGATAAAAAGTCCCGGGTTTTCTTCCTTCAGGCGTCCCATAAGCTCGATACAGCGCCTCCAGCCTTTGTATCCGCCCCTATTGGCAAAGTGCCCGTGGGACTCATCGTGACAATTCATACCAGAGCCAAGACTCGGATCCCAACTCCAGTTTACCAGATTGTACTTCTTGATGGTATTGTTATGAATGGTGAGCCACCATTGGTAAGACTCATCATGAGCCATGCAGTTGTCGGGACCACGATCACCTTTTGCGTCGGTTTTTTTCCAATCAGGCTTGTCCGGCCGGAAATTCAAACCGGCGGCGTTGCCTTCTTTGCCGTGGCCCCCGGCAACGCCCATGTAGAATCCAAAGCGAATCCCTTTTTGAGTGGCATAGTCACATATTTTCTTGGCCCAATGACTGCTGTCATCCGGGACCACGTTCCAATATGGTTTGTCTTCGGTGGGTTTAGAAAAGCGGTGGAGAGGTTTGAAAATGAACATATCTCCTCCAATCTCGGAGAAGGTGTCGATGGTCTTGTAAAAATACTTAGCCGCCTCAGGGTCATTGGGCATCTGGGGCAGCGGATGGAAGAATTGATAGTTGATATTGAGGAAGCAGTTTTGAGGCGGATCAATATAGTCCAGGGCATAAGCACGCATAGCCCGGGTCTCATTGCGGTCCAGCGGTTTATAACCCGAGCCATTGGCATCGTAGCGAAAGGGCCGTCCGCTGTCGGCAATTCTTACCCCGGAATTCTTATACACTCCCAGGAACTGGGGTTCCGATTCATAACCCTCTCCCGCCTTTAAAATCAGGGCAGGTTCAAAGGCGAGAGTCATGCCTTTATTATCTATATCCGAATGGAAATAGGAGTTTTCAATTCCACAGAACATTCCCCCATTTTCAAAGCGAATGAAGTTGACTGTCGGGGCGGCAATAAAGGTCCGATAATGCAGAGTTTCCTCAGCTTGCCGCTCAAACGTCGTCCTGCCCATTACCAGATTATTGACCCTAAGCGGGACCTTATTGTCGACTTTCAATGTGCGTCTGAAAAAACCGTTTTCTCCCTTGAGTACGTAGGCCAGGTCCACCTGGACATCCCCATAGTTGAATTGATATACTATGCCGCCTTGTTCCTGTATGACACTGACCGGTTTCTGGTTGATGTTTGAAAAAATCCCTTGATCTGTATCCAATTCAAAGCCATCGGATTCAAAGACATACATTTCCGATGCCAGAAGATTCTCAACCGAGAGCAGCTGACCTGCGGGGGAGACGGTGACTTTCAGGGTGTTATTTGAAAGCTGTCTAATTTCATCTGCTGTACAAGACACCATCATAAGCAGCAACAACGCCAGTCCGAGATACGCTATTGTTTGGCTGAATTTTGATATGATTCCGGTTAGTATTGATCCGGAATTTACTTGCATGACAGGAACAGAATTTATCTTAAGCTTCGATTTGAATAAATTACCACAGAGTCTCCTCGGTCCAGGAACCGAACATCAAGATAGATAACTGAAGTTAGAAAGTGGAATCATTCCCGGCCGCCGAGCCGGGATCTCAAACTTAAGAAGGCCTACCAGTTTTTAATCAGGAGACCCCAGGTCAGCCTTAGATTGGGTCGGGGAGGTTTCTTCTTTTTCAGCTTTCTGAACGCGCAAACGAAAGTTCCTGATTATCTGTGAGTTATGATTAGTTATATAGCAGTGCCGCAGAGTATAAACGGAGAAAAAAGAGTTTGACCCCTTAAACGATGGTGACCAAACTCCAGAAATTAATTATAAACCTCGATTTTGAATTTGGACTTGCAAATGTCAATTAGAGGTCCATACCTCTAACTTCTCAATTTTCACGTTCCGGCTTCTGGCCTCGATATCGAGCTTCTGGGTCATCGGCGCCTTAACCACACAGCTGAGGGGAAATTGATCGTTGACGAAGCATTCGATAAGAGGTCCCTCCACAAAGACCTGGATCTTGACAGACTTCTTGGTGTCGACTGGAGCGGGAATGGTTGTATTGAATTCAGGGCCGACCAGGGTAAGTTGCCTGGTATCTGTATTGAGAGTCAATTTGTATTGATCTCCAAGGAGATAAGAGATCTTCCCGTAAGTGGCCATGGTTACTTCGCTGTCTAGGAAATAATGAGCTGGCACATCAATGTCCTCCTTTGGCAACGTTACCTCTGACAGGTCTATGACCTTGTTTTTATAAACAGAGTACACTTCATCAACTGGCTTCATGTAAAGAAGACCTACTGGCCCGGGGTAAACCTCACGGGGCATCGGCATCACGTGCCCGCTCCAACCCCCAAACCAAACATGCCTCTTTCCGTCCCAAACCCGCTTGGAGGCCCGGATGGAAGGAATGTCAAGCGTGTGGCTCAGACCAGGGTGCTTGTAGGGACCTTCGAGGTTATCAGAATAGTAATAGCGATGGCAGCCATTGATATAATGGGTGTCGCCGATTTTGAAATAATCCGGGCATTCGTCCCCTTCGGCGTTTGCAAGATTTACTGGAGAGTTCTGTTCCCATTTGATCAAATCGTTGGATTTCAGCAACCCAAATTTCCAACCACCGCCAATTGGTTGGTCAGTATTCGCTTGGTTGGCCAGGATATGCATCCAATATTCTTGTTTGTCCTCATTCCAAAAGATTTGGGGATCGCGGAAATCACGCAAGTGATGGTTAGCATAATGAATGCCGTCAGGTGCGATCCGGTGCTGGGGTTGCTTCTCCCAGGTGATTAAATCTTTGCTGGTAGCTAGAGAAAGAAACTCCCTGCCATCCGGATTGTCCGGGTTCCAACTCGTGTACCAGGCATAAAAAATATCATCTTTCTCCACAATACAACCGGTGAACATGCAGCCGCCCTCCGGGCCGGTTGGATCATTGGGATCAGGCTTTAATGCCGGCGGATATTCCTTCCAATTCACCAGATCGGTTGAGGAGCTGTGTTCCCAGTTCACATCATGGTTTCCCATGGGATTGGTGAGGTAGAATATGTGATACTCTCCCTTCCAATAAAATGGCATGACATCGCCAACCGTTTTTTTGGTTGGCAGCTTAGGAGTGAAATGAATGGGATCAGAATAAACTTCCGGGGTCTGTGAAAACAGACAAGTACTTAGGGAAGAAAGACAGAATAGGACAATCGCTCTCATAAACATTTTAATTGGTCTGAAGTAGTAAATGGTAAAAACGAATTTGTTCTCAATGATTTAGCCTCTTAATTTAGGTATTCTCAACCCTGTAGTCGCGTCCAGTGGAGCAGCGGTCAGGTATGGGAATCAAATTTAGGTGATTTTCCGGACTGATGAAATAATACTGAGTGCAGCTTCATTTCGATTGCCACCCCTTTAATCGAAGGACTGGCGGTGTTGAAATGGCCTTTCGATCAGGCCTGGGCGTGAACCCAAATCGGCAGGGGCAGACAAAAGTATCGTACCCATAAGCCACCAAGTACACACTAGTCCCCCTGAAGTAATATAAACATACTACAGGGGAACTTCTGTTGGTAAACTTCTCTGCCCTTAATTAAGTTTACTTTTGCTGATCAACGGAAAGTGGCTTTTGCCACAAGGCCGTTCTTTAGTGGCCGAACGTTAAAGGCGATAATTATTGACACTACCGTAAATTTACTCTTGATTACCTACTCAGAGGGTATCGAGTTAACATTTAAGCAAGCACCAAAAGCAGTGGATAATGAACAAGTTTAGCATTGGACTTCTATTTAGTTTTTTATCCCAGCTGGTTCTACAAGCTCAAAATCAATCCGAGGCGGAAAAACGCTTAATCAAAAACGCGCATCAGTTGATCTATGAAGGAAAACGCTCAGGAGAAGGTTATTTTTCAAAGTCGGGGAACCACTTAATTTTTCAAAGTGAAAGAAAGGCCGACAACCCATTTTATCAAATTTACATGCTCGATTTTGGAACAGGCGACATCAATCGAGTTTCGCCGGGTCATGGAAAAACCACTTGCGCCTACTTTGACTGGTCGAGCGATAACAGGGTGCTGTATGCATCCACACATCACGACCCGAAAGCCAAAGAAAAACAGCAAGCTGAGTTAGACTTTCGCGCTTCGGGTAAAAAAAGGAGATACAGCTGGGATTATGATGCTGCTATGGACATTTTTTCGGCAAGAAGAGATGGTTCAAACATTGTTCAGTTGACTGATGCTAATGGATATGACGCGGAGGGATCATACTCACCTGATGGTAGTAAAATTGCTTTCTGCTCACTGCGTGATGCTTACAATAGAAACTTATCAAAGGAAGAAAAAAAGCTTTTGGAAGTAGATCCAGCTTATTTTGGCGAAATCTATTTAATGGACGCTGACGGCTCTAATCAAAATCGACTGACCAAAGTGCCAGGATATGATGGAGGGCCATTCTTTTCACCTGACGGTAAGAATATCATTTGGAGGCGTTTCAGTGAAGATGGGGTGACAGCCGACATATATGCCATGGATTTAGACGGGAGTAAGGAAAAGCAGTTGACAAATTTCGGCTCCATGTCATGGGCACCCTATTTCCATCCAAGCAATGCCTACGTCATTTTCGCGTCCAACAAATATGGTTTTGTCAATTTCGAATTGTTCCTGGTGGACAAAGAAGGTACAAAAGAGCCGGTCCGCGTGACTTATACGGATGGTTTTGACGGGCTTCCCGTATTTTCTCCAAATGGTAAGCATCTTTCATGGACTTCGAACAGAACAAGCGACAAGAAATCGCAAATCTTTTATGCAGAGTGGGATCATGAAGCCGCGCTCGCTTTGTTGAACCAGGCTCCCATGCGCGTCCAAGACCGAAAGAACCCTACTTTCCAGGGCGAAATTTCTGCTCAGGAACTAAAGATGAAGGTGGCCTACCTGGCTTCAGATGACCTAGAAGGCAGAATGACGGGCAGTGCGGGCAACAAAAAGGCTGCGGATTATATTATCAATCACTTCCGTCAATTAGGATTGTCAACTGTTGGGAGGGAAAAAACTTACGCACAAGAATTTCCATTCATTTCATCGGTTGAGGTAAACCGGGCCGGAACTTCACTGAAGACCATCGATAATGCTAAAAATGTAAGCTGGCAGCTTTTTGATGATTTTGTACCACTGCCATTTAGTATGAATGGTGATTCTAAAGGCGACATGGTGTTTGCCGGTTACGGCATCAAAACTCCAGGTAAATCAAGCATTGACTATAACTCGTATGCTAATGTTGATGTGAAAGGAAAGGTAGTAGTCGTTTTCTACGATGTACCCCCACATTTCAATGGGGAAGCAAAGAAAGAGTTGATCCGCTACGCAACTCCACGCTACAAAGCACTAATGGCCAGAGAGTTAGGCGCCAGGGCCATAATTTTTATTAGTCCACAACGCGCTAGGTTTGATGAGGTAAACAAAGACGATGTCCCTGGAAATGCCGGCATTATGGCTCTTAAGGCCAAAATCAGTTGGTTTGAAGCGCTCCTGAAAGTGAAGGAAATGGATTTCAAACAGTTGTTGGACCAATTCGAAAACTACAACCCCCACATGGAGAACGAATTTGAGCTTACTGGCCAGCAAGTGGAACTAAAAGTGCAGTTGGACAAAATTGAAAGCTCAGACAGGAACGTTATTGGAGTTATTGAAGCAGACAGACCCACCAATGAATATTTGATTGTTGGAGGACACTACGACCACCTCGGCCAAGGTAAATCCGGTTCAATGGCACATAACGCTGAAGGAGATGAAATTCACAATGGTGCTGATGACAATGCATCGGGCACGGCTGCAGTTATGGAGTTGGCAGAATATTTTAAGCAGTTGAAAAAGGATAAGCCAGCGTCAATCTCTATAAATCTGCTTTTCGTTTTGTGGTCTGGTGAAGAACTGGGTTTGATTGGCTCAGATTATTATGCTAATCACCCCGTGGTGCCAATGGAAAACACCAAGGCCTATCTCAACTTTGACATGATAGGTATGCTCAACAACAACCAACTCATTTTACAGGGCCTGGGCTCATCGCCAGGTTGGAAGAAAATCGTTGAGAAGAAAAACATTTTGGCGGGCTTTAATCTGGTATTACAGGATGATCCTTATGTGCCTACCGATGCCATGTCGCTCTATCAGGGCGGTGTGCCTGTATTATGCTTCTTTACGGGCATTCACGATCACTACCACAAACCAAGCGATGATGTGGAACGTCTAAATTATGAAGGACTCGAACGGATAACCGCGTTCTCGGCGAGTATTATAAAAGAACTAATGCGGCAGGATGTATTGCAGTATGCTAAAGTCGAGATGAGCAAGAATCGAGCAGCAAGCAGCCGTGGTTTTTCCATTTATCTTGGAACCATTCCGGATTATGTAGCAGAGGTTGAAGGGGTAAAACTATCCGGTGTCCGCCCCGGAGGACCTGCCGATAAAGCCGGCATAAAGGGGGATGACATTATTATAAAATTGGCTGGAAAGGATATCAAGAACATCTATGACTACACCTACGTTCTTGGCGATTTACAGGCCTATGAAGCCGTTGAGATGATTGTGCTTCGCGATGGAAAAACAGTATCGCTTGCAGTAGTTCCCGAAGCAAAATAGTTTAATATGCCTCTTGAAATGCCGGCAATGGTAGTGTACAGAAAATAGGTAATTTGGAGGTGCGGTTAAAGATTGTGGTATTGATCCAAGTTTGCGCCATCGCATTTATGAATTGGGCGGGGAATTGCCAAGGAACATGAAAGATTCTCATAACACTTCCGCTTGTCAGGAAGCTTATCACCCTTTACACCCAAACTTGAATGGGATATTCGCGGCAACCACAAAGTGAGGCGGTTTGAAGCAGGTTTATCCTTCCCTCCTGCTGCAAATAGCGACCATAAGACGCTAGTAGTAATCAACCGTTATCCAGTTCCTTTCCTGGATCCAGTTAAAGACATTTATTCACCCCATGCTGATTGCATCTTCCAAGCCGTGACTTTCTTGACTGGCATACTACCCTGATTGGAAAAAAGTTGGTGGTTTGCCTGATCGTGGGTTCTCTTGTGAGCATAGGCCATGGCCTGACGATCATTGGCAAAAACCTCAATAATTCCTTTATCGATAAATACTCGAAGTACGGTTTCTTCATCAATCGGGATATCAAGGGGAGCGGCCACACCACCAATATTCAAGGTTTTCCGGGCTGGATATAAGCGAATTTCCACTCCGTTTTTCCCATCTTCATCGCAAAGCACATCAATGCCGTACGAATGAGGGATATGCCCTACCTCTGTCGTATCGCCACCCTTGTTCGGAATAAACCAGCTCGCGGCATTAAGTTCATAGCTGGTTTCTAATGGACCGAATACTATTTCAAATTCAACCGCATCGCCTGACATCTCCTTCAGTGGATAAGCCACTCGATTTTTGAGGACAATCTCTGCCAAACCTTTTTCCTCATATCTAAGGGCTTCGAGCTCACGTAATGGTTTGATGCGCAGAATTTGGTCTTCGGGTAATTCCAGTTCCCGGGGCAGGGACTGTACACCCTCCTGCATTCTTTCGCCGCTCGGAAAAAGCCAGACCCACATCACCCTGCGACCATCCGGCGTTAGGACGGACTCCGGGGCAAAATAGGTGCCATATGTTCTAAGAACATCTTGGTAGGGCTTGTTCACATCTTCCCAGTTCATAAGATTGTGTGATTCCGGGAGATACTTTTCTTCCTTAAAATCGCCAATGTAGTATCGACAACCGAACGCGTGAGAGATGCATAGCAACATCCATTTATCACTTATTTTGAACATATTCGGACACGAAACATCGTCATCCATAGTTACTCCCAGGTTTTTGGGGAAATCACCATGCATAAGATGACCCAGATATTCCCAATTCTTTAAATCCGTTGATTTTTTTATATCGGGATTTTTTCCTCCCCCGATAGAGTAATAGGTATCACCGTCCAGCCAGCAATCGGGATCCCAGACACTATGTTGAACAGGATTGCCATCCTTGTCTGTTACATTGATCTCTTGCGGTTCTGTCCACGAATCCAGATTATCGTCCTGCGCATAGACAAACAAAACCCTCTTGCGGTCACTATAGATGATTGCCGGCTTGCCCTCTTTAGTTAAGAATCCGGTGCCACTGAGCATTCCATGGCCCAAAATTTGGGGAGTCAGTACGGTGGGATGAAATTTCCAGTGAACCATATCGGCGCTGGAAACATGCGCCATAGCAAGGTTGTTATCTTCTGTGGGGAAATAAATATAGTGTAGATGATATCGGCCTTTATAATAAAAAGCCGGATTGGGGTCGGCGGGAAAAGGCCTAAATATCTTGCCTGGATGCAGCAAATGATAAGTGGGCCAGTGATCCGGCGGATCTTCCGGAAAGACCAGAATATCTGCTTTATCCAAAGCCCTGTTTTGGGCCTGCAGATCCAATATCATGGGCATGAGCAAGATGACGATAATTAATGGCTTTTTGATATTCATGGTTGTTAGGTTTTTAGCAGTGTTGGATGAATAGGTGGGGCACTACGATTTCAGTGAATTGGCCAGAAAATATAAAGCTAACATTTTTCCTCGATAATGGAGGATGACGAATTCGCAGATCTATTGGCATTCACACGTTGCGAACCTGATTCTGTTTTGAAATCAGATATTGGACGTGTAGTACAGCATTTGATTGACTGGATCGAATTCAGGACAACCCCCTAAATCCCCCTTTGATAAGGGGGACTTAAAGTGCTCTCAAATTCCCCATTAATAAAGGGGGAACAAAAGGTAGTTGTGGCATTAATGAGTAAAGACGAGGATCCCATATAACCCGAAGCAAAAGACATTACCATTTGACCCAATTGGCATCGAATTCAGGACAACTGCCTAAATCTCCCTTTAGCAACGGGGCTTTTTAACAAGCTCACAAATTCCCCCTTAATAAAAGGGGGAACAGAAGGGGGTTGTGGATCATTAAAAGTAAAAAATGAAGATCTATTATAACCCGAGGCTAAAGACATTAGCTAGAAATCTAAGGAAAAACAGTACCCTTGCAGAGGTTCTAATGTGGAATGAATTAAAGGGGAGGAGGATAAAGGGACTTCAGTTTATGAGGCAAAAGCCAATTGGTAATTTTATTGTTGATTTCTATAGCTCCAGACTCAAGTTGGCGATTGAGATCGATGGAGATTCTCACGGATACCTAACGGCCCGGAAAAGGGATCTTGTGAAAGAAGAATTCCTCAAATCTCTTAGTATTCACACGCTGCGATATGATGACTCTGACGTGAAATCAGATATTGGACGTGTATTAGAGCATTTGATTGACTGGATCGAGTGCAGGACAACCCCCTAAGTCCCCCTTTGATAAGGGGGACTTAAAGTGCTCTCAAATTCCCCCTTAATAAGGGGGAACAAAAGGTAGAACAAAAGGTAGTTGTGGATCATTAAAAGTGAAAAATGAAGATCCCTTACAACCCGAAGCAAAAGACATTTACCATTTGACCCAATTGGATCGTATTCAGGACAACCCCCTAAATCCCCCTTTGATAAAGGGGACTTAAAGTGCTCTCAAATTCCACGTTAATAAAAGGGGAACAAAAGGGGGTTGTGGATCATTAAAAGTGAAAAATGAAGATCTATTATAACCCGAAGCAAAAGACATTACCATTTGACCCAATTGGATCGAATTCAGGACAACCCCCTAAATCCCCCTTTGATAAGGGGGACTTAAAGTGCTCACAAATTCCCCATTAATAAAGGTAGAACAAAAGGGAGTTGTGGATCATTAAAAGTGAAAAATGAAGATCCCTTACAACTCGAAGCAAAAGACATTACCATTTTACCCAATTGGATCGAATTCAGGACAACCCCTAAGTCCCCCTTTGATAAGGGGGACTTAAAGTGCTCACAAATTCCCCATTAATAAAGGGGGAACAAAAGGGAGTTGTGGCATTAATGAGTAAAGATGAAGATCCATTAAAACCCGAAGCAAAAGACATTTACCATTTGACCCAATTGGATTCAAATTCAGGAACAACCGCCTAAATCTCCCTTTAGCAACGGGGCTTTTTAACAGGCTCTCAAATCCCCCATTAATTAAAGGGGGAACAAAAGGGGTAGGTGGATCAATGCCTGTGTCTTTATGGAGATTAGGATTCTTATCTGGAAAAAGGCATTGTGCCCAGCAACTTAAGGACTGGACTTTAAATCCTGATCTTACGTTATTAGACTGGTTATGATGTCCAAATCCAAGATTTCAACTTAATCTTACACTTCGACCTCAACTTGAATAATTAGTTAAGTTTAAGTCTAGGTTCAAGACCGGCAACATTTAGATTAGAATCCAAGAATGCGGGATCCATCCGACTTGATTCAAAAATCAACTTACCATCCACATATACCTTGAATCCCTTGCCCAAACCATACCGGTTTCCGTTTCTATCCCAAACGATTGTCAAATTTTTTCCGTGGTAATTGACCCGGTCCAGGCAAAACCAATCCCAGCTGTCCGGAACCAGGGGCTGGATCCTGATGCTTTTGTCGAGTTGAGGTTTGAAGCCAAAAAGATCCGAGATAACGAGATCACAAAAGCCCGAATGATTATAATCTTTGCCGCGTTCAACAAGGCCATTGCGCCATCCACCACCTTCCCAGTTTTTGAGCCGGGTCCTGGCAATCCAATCGCCGGTGAATGGATTCTTATTCTCATCGATCCAGGTCCGTTCCTCGCCATTATCCAGGGTGATGTGGTGGCCGTCAGCATACTGTTTTAATAAGGTGTAATAATCTGCATCGCTTACCATGCCAAGGGGTTCATAATTATTGAGAAAATTGGCCATAGCCTTAGGCGTTTGGGTAGTCGCAAAAGGCCAGGAAGGACCGTTCCACTGGCATTGGTCCCCCTCATAAATAACTTGAAAATAAGGATGCGATTGCTCGCAAGTAGTCAAGCCATGGGGTGCATAAAAGCCGGTGCTATCCATCAACTTCATCCAGGCCTTGGCAAACATGGGCCGATCCTCGGGGAGGTTAAAATACCAGGGGATGTACCCGATAATTTCCCTTACGTCCAAAGGTTCAGTGTCCGGGTTGTATTCCCGCGGCATTACCGTGAAAAACGACAGGGAATCATTCCAGAGACGTTCTTGAACCAGGCCCTTAATGTGTTCAGCTTTCATTCGGAAATCCAAAGAAGTTTTGTTCTCCCCCAAGATGTCTGCCAGCTTGGAAATGGCCATGGCATCTCCGTACATGTAGCTGTTGATGGTGGGCCGAACAGCAGCGGTGAGAATCTCTGTTAGACTATTATTAATAACCTGCCCACTTGCACCGACCTCCATCCCGTCCCGGTCGTCGATCTGCCAGAAAAGTCGATCAGCGGCGTCCCTTTTTTCCCTCTCCCAAGCTTCATAATTTCGAATCAAACTGGGGAGCTTCTCCGAGATAAAGGTGTCGCCTCTGTTTATTTTGCTGTACGCCAGTAAGGCATCGGCCACCCAGAAGCTGTAGCTTCTCACGCCATCCCCAGCCTGGTTAAGCCAGAAATGGAAATAATCCTCCATATAAGTACGATCGCGCAACCATCGGCCCTCATAAATATGATGCCCAGCTGCGCAGTTTATGGTATTGTGTTTACCAGCCTGGCCCACTTCGGGAAGAAATTCAGTGATCACAAAACCGTCCGGAGTGGACTTGATGTGCTTTCGATAGGTCCACCACCGGAAGTAATAGGTCTTTTCCAGGTCCTTATCCGGAATGTCGATCAGGGGAATATTATGTTCCAGGAAATTCGACGCACTGTCGTTAGAAATATGTTGGATGTAAAGCTCATTGTCAACCCGGTTGAATTGCTCGACATAATGGGCGAAGTCCCTGTACTGCAGCACGTTTAGATTTGTTTCCGGCTTGCATGTCGTCATCAGGATAATTATGCAGATTACAATTGGAAGGATAGCTTTTTTCATTTATCCAAAGTAGTCAATTTTGATCCTGGGGCATCGGCTTCATCTGCGATTTCGACTTGGATTTATGGTATTAATCCTAAGGCCAACCATCCAATGGGGACCGCAGCCCGGGCTGTCCATAGCTCGCTATATTGGTTCAGCTTCTATCTTTCGAATAATAATGAAAATCAACAGAAAACTAATCGGATGGAACAGCCCTGAAAGGATAAAGGCTAGGTTATACCCATAATTCTTGATTAAAAAGCCTATTCCGAGGCTAAACAGCATCGCCCCGTAGGTGCCAAAGAATCCCATAAGGCCCGCTACCGAGCCGACAATCCGGGAAGGAAACATATCGGCCGCCAAGGTTTGTACCAAAGTTGACCAGCACTGATGACCAAACATGGCCAAACCAAAAAATATGAGAGCGGTGCCTAAGGAAGCCTGGGTGATGAGCAGCGAAGCCGGTAATAAGAATGCGGCTATTCCTAACGGAATTTTTCGCGACAGATCCAGAGAAATATTCCTTTTGATGAGGTAACTGCTAAACCAGCCTCCCAGAAAGCTCCCAGCCCCTGCGAAAACAAAGGGGATCCAGGCGTATGCCCCAATGGCCTTTATATCAAGATCTCTAACATCGGCGAGATATTTGGGAAGCCAGAAAATGAAAAAATACCAGGCGGCATCGGTAAAGAACTTTATTGTCAATAATCCCTGAATCTTGCGGTATTTAAACAGGCTGAGCCAGGGAATGTCAATGGAGTCAGGTTCCGAGCTTTCCCTGGCCAACTCCTGTTCTACATAATCCCTTTCTTCATTGCTCACTAATCGGCTCTTGGCCGGTTTAGCATATAGCAGCAACCAGATCACAGTCCATACCAAGCCAGCCGCTCCGGCTATCACGAAAGCCCATCGCCAGTCGAGCACCACGATGATCAATGCAATCACAGGAGGTGCAATGGCCCCCCCAACGCTGGATCCCGTGTTGAAAATTCCAAACGCCATGGCGCGTTCCCTGGCCGGAAACCATTCGGAAACCACTTTTGCAGAACCAGGAAATCCACCACCCTCACCCATACCCAACAGAAATCTAGCAACTCCCAGTCCCGTTACGCTGGAGACCAGGCCATGCAGGACATTGGCCAACGACCACCAGGTGATCATGATGGCATAACCGATCCTTGAACCCAGTTTGTCGATGATTCTGCCCCCGACCGCATACATAGTCCCGTAAGCAAGGAGAAACAGACTATTGATAAACCCGTATTGCAAATCGCTGATGGGAAAGCTATTCCGTATTTCGACAATTGCGACGGGGAGATTTTGCCGGTCCAGGTAATTAATGGCGGTAGCCAGGGCGATCAAACCGACGATCCACCACCGGAAGCTCTTTATTCTCATATTGGCTGAGAGATTCCCTTCACCAGGTGCGGCCGGTTAATTCAGCTCAGCTAAAAACTGAATCAAATCACGAAATTCATCCGCCGTCATTCGCTGGTACAGGTTGGCGGGCATAAGTGAGTTTGGAAGAATATTTTGTTCGGCAATTTCGTCGTAAGGAATAGCCATTCTTTTCCCATTTGCCAATATCATTTGAAGATGGCGCTTAGAATCCAGATCTTCATCCAATCTGCCCAGAACAGTTTCCTTCGCTTGGGTAGTTACGGAATATCCCGAATAGGCCGGACTAATAATGTCATCCGGATTCAGCACGCTTTCCAAAATTCTTTCTCTATTTGAGTTGCTTCCTACCTGGGAAAGATCCGGGCCAAATATCCCCCCTCTGCCATTGATCCTGTGACAGGAGCTACATAGATACCGGGTGCTAAAAAAGGTTCGTGCCCCGGCAATGCTGTTCCCATCATCCTGGCCCAGCTCTCTCCAAAACTCTTCAGACACAGCTGATTCTCCATCGGGAAGTGACTTTTTATACTCTTCTATCCATGGAGTTACCTCTGGATCATCAGCAATGGATTCCAAGCTACGAGTTGCCTCGTCCCGGATCGATTGATTTGTACTCTCGTTTTGGAGCAGGTCGAGAAGAATTCCTCTGGTCTCTTTGTTATTTCGTGCGCTGTTTGCAAGCCCAACGATGGCTTCCAACCGTATGTCCTCTCCACGATTGGCATCAGCGGCCACCTGCTGCAAGATCCTTACCACCAGATCATCCCCGGTTCTGGCATTCAGGGAGCGAATGGTCTCAATTTGAAAGCTGGAATTAGGCTCCTGCGCGAATTTCTCCAGAACCTCAACATCCAGGTCAGCGTGGTTAGGGTTTATCGCAGATAGCGCCCGGGACCTGATTTCATAATTAAGGGTTGTATTGCTAGCCGTTGTAAGAAGAAACTTCTGCCTCTTGTAAAAGCTCTTCTTCACATGTTCGTCTCCTTCCATGAAGTGAATGTCCTGATTGAATGCGCCATCCAGGTATTGAAAGGTAACTACATAGGCATCGAACAGCTCGGGTGATATTTTGGTGACTTTCGAGAATGACTCCTCCACATCCCCTCGGAAACTTTTGAGGTTATCCTCAGCAATCCATTTAAGTACAGTTATACGGTTAGTAGTAGATTGATCGCTGAGAAACGCAGGAACTACTTCTTTCCCTTTTTCAGATCCCGACCGGCGGAGGCAAAGGACTGATCCTAATCGAATGTTGGAATCAGGGCTTCTGGCGAACTCTAGAAGATAATCAACGTTCTCAGGCTTACCGAAAGTGTGGATTAAAGCTGTATGAATAAAAGGGTCTTCATCCCCGAATAACTCTACGACCGATTCAAAAGACCCTCTAGAACTCAAGCCATAAATTGCTTCACGAATGACAAAAGGGGAATTGGCACTTTTTATCAAGTCAATGAAAAACTGTTCTTCTGAAATGATGTTTTGCTCAATGATCATTCTTACCGCTGCCGCCCGAAGGAGGTCGTTTTCTTCATCTAGGGCTAATTCAAGAAAACTTTCCAGCCCCGAATGATTGTTCAATTGTGCGGACCAAAGAAGATTCATTTTACCGCGATCGCTTAGTTCATTTGAGCGAAAAATGTCTTTCAATGCCGTGCCGTGTTTTGAGATGACCAGATCAGCAGCTACTGCTCTAACACGCGAATCACGGGCGTTCAAGGATCCCATCAACTCCTGTTTTGATTGCTCTTCTAATGATGAGAAATTACTGACCTGCCGATCATTTTCGGAGCTTGATACTCTCCAGATCCTGCCCTGACCGTGAACCGCGTAGGAGACACTCGCCCAATCGGTAACGATAACCCCAGCGTTATTGTCAAGGGCTAATCCTACCGGATAAAAATCTCTTTGACCTTTAACAAAACTTTGAGCCTCAGCAGTAAAGGAACTTTCTTTTGGTTTAAGCTGGAAACTTTGAATCTCATTGTCACCCCAGGAAGTCACCAATAAAGATCCCTGGGTCGAGTTTCCCAATTTGTCCTGTTCATAGAACAAAACCCCGCTTGGGGCCTCACCAGTGCCCGCCACCATAGGAAGCGTGCCAGGGATCTGACCAAACCAGGAGGTCAAAGGACTGAGTCCGTCACGACCGTGTTGAAATTGAAAGCCATAGTTGCCGCCTTTGACAATATGCAGGAGCCGGCAGGGCGGCCTGGAATCCGGATCGTTTTCTACGGCAAAGAGATTACCAAAAGGATCGAATGTCATGGCAAAACAGTTCCAGATTGCAGTGCCTATTCTTTCCAGATTCGAACCATCCATATTGCATCGGTAAAGACTGCCACCTTCCCTTTCCTTGCCAATAATCATCGTGCCGTCAGAACCGGAAATCTTGTATGGAGCCCCAAAATTTTCTCCGCACTGAAAATATATTTTGCCATCAGGACTAACCACAAGGCCTGACATGCCGTTATGAGGAAAATCTTCCTCAGTCTCCAGCGAAATGAGGATATCGCGGTCGTCCGCGACATTGTCTCCATCGTGATCCGTGAATTGAATTATGGACGCCCTGGTTATTAACAGCACTTTGCCGTTTCTGGTGAAAGAAATCGACATGCCATCCGTAAAATCCCTGGCGAACTCAGTGATTTGCTTTTCGCTGTCCGAATCTATGTGCCCGCTAAAAACAAGGATTCTGTCATATTCCGGCCCGGAATAATCATCCTGTCTGACATGGGTGTGATTCTCGATCACCCAAATCCTGTTTTGATCGTCCACCTGAACGCCGGTTGGAGTCACGATATCCGGCTCTTTTGCCAATAGCTCAATCTGCACCCCGTCAATAAGGACCTGTGGTGCGTTTTCGAGGTCTGATAACAAATCGCCATCCGCCGATCGGTTACAACCTACGAAAAGACCGCTCCACAATAAGGCCAAAAATTGAATTGTCCATTTAGGCGTTCTCATCATCGGATTTTTTCGAATTTTTGGGAAAAGACTGGTCAGAGGTATTGGGAATTCGGGGTTCTAAAGTAATCAATTTCTACCTGTTAGTATATTTTCAACGATAGTGTCCTCTCACTTTATTGGCTGAAACATTCGCAGGATTTTTGATTACAAATCAATGTGGTTTAGTGATCAAATCGCCAATCCTTTTGATTTTAGACCGCAGGCCACCAATCGAGTATTCGTCAAATGATGAATCCTCACCGAGAAAGGCCAGCAGCTGTGATCACGCAAACACTATACTCTTTCCAATTTAACGGGATAGGTATTATCAGCATTCCATTGGCAGATGTAAACGTTTTTGTCGTCATCAATGCAAACGTCATGACCGTGTTTTATGATCGGCTGATCCTGAAGCATTAGTTGTAATTCGCCGTTTACGTATTTCGGCTCGGTACCTCCTGGGTTGGAGATCACCTTGTTGTTTTTATCCAGGATCGTGACAAAACCGGAATACGGGTTATTGGAATAGGGATGAGATTCAGAATCCCCGACTACAAATTTTATTTTGGAAGACCAACACACCCCGGCATACAAGTTCTCACCATTAATGACCGGCCGGCAGACGAAGGCCCCCGGAAAACACATGGTTTCAAGGTATTTTCCATCCAAGGTGAAGCGCTTAAAGCAATTGTGTGCTCTTGAGGTAACCAACAGGGTTGGATTGCTATCATCGCGATCATCAATGCAAACTCCATGGGCCGTCTGGAACTGATCTTCTCCATCGCCTCGACCTCCTCCAATTTTCCGAATGAACTCTCCATCCTGAGTAAACTGCAGCACATATTGAGATCCATACCCATCGGCAACGTAGATGTCTCCATTTGGACCCACTGCCGATTCTGTGGGTGAGAACTTATCCTCTTCTGCGTAGGCTCCATATTTTGATGGATGTCCGATGCGCAATAATTCCCGACCATATAAAGTTGCCTTGATCATCGTGCCCTCGGTATCGCAAATGAACAGAAATTCTTCACCGCCGGCTTCCCACAATGTCAATCCATGACCTCCTTCATAGCTGACTCCCCAGGAATCGAGCAGCTTGCCTGATTTATCGTAGATCAGAATATTGTTCTTGACGTGATCACCAACCATTATAAGCCGTCCTTTTGAGTCCTGGACCATTTCATGGCAGTTCGTCACCGGCGTTTTGGCTGGATCCAGGTCTCCCCATTCCTTGTGAACCCGGTATTTAAAATCCCCGTGTCCGACAATTTCCTTACCCATCGCAGACCTGCCCATGATGATATTAAAGGGAGGGATAAATAAGGCTCCAGCAGATATTGCGGTTGAAGCTTTTATGAATTTTCGGCGCCTGATCTTTTTTGTTTTCATGATCATGTTTGTTTTCATGTTTGAAAGACTTTTGAATTTTTTCATTCGACATTAATTCGACATTAACCCAATATTGAATTGTGCCTGATATGATCTATACAGGGTAGCTGGCAACTTTCAAAAAAGGTAATCATATTTCACAATAGGGTCAAGTTTTTGATGCTAAGCTTTTGAGTAATGGAATTCCGCTGGACTCGTAGAAGTAAGCTTTCTGCAGTTTGTCATCCATTGGAGATTTTATCTCTACAATTTTAAAAGCTTCGCTCCATTTTGACGCTTCTGTTGTCGTAGCCGATGTATCGCTTTCCTGACCTATTTTGCGGATAGCACCATGATTTTTTTCAATTACCAAGCCTGCCAAAAGGCTTGAGGCAATTGTGAGAATGAATGCTGTTGTGTTCATAAGTCTGCGTGTTCTTATTTGAATCCAGAGAGAATCAATTCCGGTTTTCCAACATCTCCCCGCTGATCGAAAATATTATTTAGAACACAAACTCCCTAGCTCTGGCGTCAATTCAGAATCCCCATACCTCCGGTATATCAAAATCTTCCGGATACTCATTTCCTGGCAAGAAGGGAGGAGCCGCCTCCCGCCCGTAAGCACTTAGTCTTTGCTTAAGTTTCTCGAGTCGAACTGCTTCAGTCGAAGCAAGGTTATTTTTCTCCCCGGGATCTTCTGCCAGATTATACAATTCGTATACATCTTCACCGCCTCCTTCTTCCTCCAGTGCTCCGAAGCGTCCATTCCATACAAGCTTCCAGTCTCCGACCCGTATGGCCCCACGAAAAGGGGTATGATCTAATAATATATCAGCATGTGGTGAAGGGCGGTTATCTAATATGGAAGGCCAGGCATCTTTTCCATCAAGGACCAAGTCCTGTACAGATGAACCTCCGACCAATTTGATCAAGGTAGGATAGATGTCCACCATGTGTAAGGGTGCGTAAATCTTTTTCTCTGCTGGTAGTTTTCCTGGCCAGTTTAGGATGGCTGGAACCATTAAACCCCCTTCATAAACAGTGCCCTTGCCAGCTCGAAGATTCCCATTATCTGCAATTCCTTTAACACCTCCATTGTCTGAAAAAAACATGATCAATGTTTCATCCAGGATGCCTTTAACTGAAAGGGCCCCAATAATTTCCCCAATAGCATGGTCCATGTGGGAAACCATTGCCAAATAGGTTCTGCGCTTTTCATCCTCCACTTCCCGGTACATCTCTAAGTAGGGTTCTACCGCTTGAAAGGGACTGTGTGGAGCATTAAATGGGACATATAAAAAGAGCTTTTGAGAGGTATCATGCTCCTGTATAATACGAACCGCCTCCCTGCCAATCAGTTCAGTAGTATAACCTTCATCTGTATTAACCCTATCCTGTTTGTGCCAGTCAAGTCCACCATCGCGAATGTGGGTAAAATAGTCCAACATGCCATTGTAATGGCCATATTGTAGGTCAAAGCCTCGTTGAGTTGGTAGATAGCCGGAGTGGTTATGTCCCAGGTGCCATTTTCCGATTATTGCCGTTCGATACCCCACATCCTGTAACGCATTGGCCAGGGTCCGCTCCGCTCGGGGCAGACCATACGAGGCCCAGGGCCTAACCACATTTGACTGTAGACCTGTCCGAATAGGATATCTACCCGTTAGCAGGGCAGCCCTGGTTGGGGAGCAAACAGATTGTGCATAAAATTGTTCCAGTCGAACCCCACCTTCGGCCAGCCGATCAATGTGTGGCGTTTTCACATTTCCCCCATGATAACCAACATCCTTCCAACCCAGGTCGTCTGCCAGCAAAAGCACGATATTTGGTCTAGAAGCTACCTCTTTAGAAGAATGAGTGTTGCAAGCCGTCAGCGAAAGAAGACATAGCCCTGAGACAAGATTAGTGGGTGTCATAAAATCTAAAAATGTACCTGTATAGTACCTCATTGGGCTATCCATCCCCCATCTATTGAGAAAAGGGAACCCGTAACAAAACTGGAAGCCGGGCTGCAAAGATAAAGTGCCAGGGCTCCTATTTCATGTAATTCTCCCACACGACCCATGGGAATTTTGCCGGCAAAGGCGGCAAAAGCCTCAGGGTCTTTCTTGAGGGGTAAGATGATATCTGTATCAAAAGGACCTGGCAATAGGGCGTTTACTGTTATTTTTTGCTTGGCCAATTCAATTCCAAGGGAACGAGTGAGCTGAACAACCGCCCCCTTGCTGGTTGAGTAGGGCGTTCTTTCGGGAATTGACACCACACCGATCATGGAGGAAATATTCAGTATGCGACCATAATTCTGTTGTTTCATGATCGGCACCACTTCCTTGCAAGCACCCCATGAGCCCGTGATATTTACTCCCATTACTTTCTCAAAGTCCTCATAGGACAGATCCTCGATCGCTCCCCGAATGTTTATTCCTGCCGAATTGACTAGAATATCGATCCTGCCCAGCTGCCCGTGGGTTTCCTTGACAGCGTTTGAGATCTCGGAACTTTCAAGGACGTCGCACCCGTGACTGATACAGTTTACTTGATATTCATCTTTAATCATTTGGACCGCTTGGGCAGATTTATGGTCATCCCGGGCCGCAATGGCAATATTGGAACCCGCTTCCGCAAGTGCTTTGGCTATTTCTAATCCAAGACCCCTATTCCCACCGAAGATTAATGCCGATTGTCCATCCAGTTTGAATTGTTCTAAGGTTTTATTACTCATGTCATTAGTATTATTTACAGCAATTTCTCTCCCTCTTTCTTACTTTTTATTCAATGGCCTTCAAAAATGGCATGGATTGAGATGAAATTCCAGTCCGGGTCTGACTCTAAGCATGAATTCATTCACTCATTCACAGAAGAAGGGGCAATTAACCGGATGGGCCTAATGGCTTTCGTCTGATACAGCTACACCGGCAGATTCTGGTCGTTTGACCGGTCCATTTGGAATAAATAAGCTTATGGTGGTTCCTTGATTGACCTTGCTGTCCACCTTGATTTTGCCACCCAATTTGTCAATAATTTCTTTCACCATATATAGCCCCAGGCCTGATCCCTTAGAATCATCATGGGCTCGGTAGAACATATTAAAGACCTTTTCCTGATCGGCGGGAGAGATTCCTTTACCATTGTCCGAAATTCGCATCGAAGCTCCGGTAGAATCGGTTTCTACTATGATTTTAAGAAAGGGTCGTTTTCTGGAATAATCATGATACTTTATCGCGTTTGAAATGAGGTTGTTCAGGACAATCCTAATCCGGAAAGGATCAGAAACGAATGCCAGGCCGGATATCCCGATATCGGTTTTGATTTTCTTGTAACCATGCAGGAAGCGGTGGTCCATAAGGGCGTCCTGGATTATGTTGTGAAAATCGACTTCCAAGTTGTCTGATTCCTTGCGGGCATTCTGCAAATAGTCCATGATCTCTCCTATAAAATGGTCAAGCCTAAGGGCGCTATCCTTCATCATCTGCAGAATGCGCCCCGCAGAATTTGGGTCTTTGTCCAGTTCAGACACATGGATCAACCCGAGCATCGAGGCTATGGGTGACCGCAGATCGTGGGCTACGCGATAGACAAACATGTCTAACTCCGAATTAACTTTTTGCAGTTCCCTATTTTGGGCCTGTATCGTCTCCGCTGACCGCATGGAACGATCAATATCCCGGAATTCGATGAGAGCGGTGATTGATTTCCCTCGCTGACCGCTGATAACGGGAACTCCCTTGATCTCAAACCACAGCTCTTCGCCCGAATGGAATTTTAGCTTTTGTTGTTTTTCGAATGATTGACGGTTAGAAATCACAGTGATGCAATCATCCCTAAAATCTTCCCGATAATCTTCCGGGATGAAGTCGAGGACATCGCCATCATCTCCGGGCACGGCCCCTGAGGAAGATCTGAATTGACGTTCAGCCCTGTCGTTGGTCTCTATAATCTTGAAATCGGAATCCACCAGGAACAAGGCGGCATTGGTGTTGTCAGCCAGGGTTTTGAAATTTCCCTGGCCAATCAAGGCCTCCGTCCGGCTTATCAGAAAATTCGAAACCGAAATGAAAGCCAAAAAAGCGATGATGGTACCTTCCACTGCAAAAGCAAGCGGAGGAAAGGCCGGGCCATTTATTGCAAAAGCTACCACACTGCCTGATGTCAGGGCAATCAACAGGTAAATCCCTAATATCCTCCGGTCATCCATTACCAGACTACATCCCAAAAGCAGGATGAAATAATTCAACGCATGAATAGGATTGAGCTGGTTAAGATAAAGCAGGTATTCGGCCCAGGTGAATCCCGCTAAAATGAAACCGTAAACCAGCAGCTGATAGTTTCTGCGAGCCCATGCAGAAATGTATGACACCAGAATTATGAGAAAAACTAAGCCCCCCAAAGCGATTCTGAGGCGGAGAGGATCAATAATGATCGTACCCTTTATTTCCAGAAAGATCCCGGCCAGGATAATTACTATCCCAGCGAAGAAACTGATTTGACGAAGAAATCGAAGCCTTCGGTTATCTAATGACGATACCCAAATCATCAGTCGGAAATCTAATATCCCTGGCTTCAGATTATTTCTGAAATGTGTTGATTGTGGTGCGCCCTAGGGAAATGTTGTTACTACTACAAAATAATAACTGATTTAGAATAACTTTAATTTTATTAATATTTTTTTTATTAGTCAACAATCACCTCAGATCTATTGGCTATAGTACTCAACGTACCTTTCCTCGAATTGGTCGAGCTTTTCCCGCATCCTATACGCTGTGTTTTTGTACTGAGGATCATCAATTAGATTTTGTGATTCCGCCGGGTCAGCGCCGATGTCCCAAAGTTCCTCAATCACCGGACGGCACTCATGATAGCGGATGAATTTATAGTCTTTAGTTCTGACGAACTTGGATCTGATAGACTGGTAATTATTGGGATTTTCGGTCTCTGAAGCCACAGGTAGGCTGCGGTCGAAATTATTCTCGCCGAATACCGCAGTATGGATTTCCTCTTCCAGGTTATCAACCATTGAAAGAAAACTTTTGCCGTGCATGCTTTCCGGTTTCTTGAGTCCGGCATAGTCCAATATGGTCGGAGCAATATCCACATGCGAAATGAGTCCTTCCTCAATTCGGCCTATCCCATCTTGATTTGGATCATAGACAACCAGCGGAGCTTTGACGGACTCTTCGTACAACAGAGCTTTACCAGTGAGTTGCCTGGAACCACAGAAGAACCCGTTGTCCGAAGTGAAAATGATCACGGTCTTACCGGTTAAATCACGCTTTTTCAGTTCCTTTGTTATCCTCCCGATCACCCTGTCGACTCCGGATATCAAGGCGTAATAGTTCTTTATGAACTCCGTGTAAATTTCATCTTCTTCCAGATGCCAGGATTTGAGATGGGGCTTTGTCTTTCCAAAATACCGAAGGGCGTTTCTGCTTTTGCTCTGCACCACTTTAGGTAGGCGGGCAAACGCTCCTGCATGGTCGTTGTGCATTCTGGGAACCGTAATGTTATCATATAATGCTCGCATATCCGGCTCGGGAGTGAAAGGTGCGTGTGGCGCTTTGAAACTTACCGAAAGGCAAAATGGTTGTCCATTTTCGTCTGCCTTTTTTATAAAGTCGATAGCCTGATGTCCCATAAACTTATTCAGATGATCAGAATTCTGGGTATTCCGGTGGCCATTGAACATCCCATTCCTGGGAAAGTAAGAACCCTGACCGGGGAAACCATTCCACACATCAAAAGCCTCCACGGGTAAATTTTCTTCCCGGTTCTCCCAGCCAATTGCTTCCAGTTTTTCATTTCCCCTTACCGGAAATCCAAACTTCCCAATGAAACCAATAAAATATCCTGCCTGTTTCAAAAGCATTGGATACGAGTCCTCAAACTCCTTTTCGGTAATAACCCGATTGGTTGGCCGATCAAATCCTGCGCCATGAGCTCCAAGGTATTGCCCAATCATAATACCGGCCCTGCTTGGTTTACAAATTGGGCTGACATGGTAGGAATTAGTGAAAACTACCGATTCTGAGGCCAATTTATCCAGGTTAGGAGTCAGAATCTTCGGGTTACCCATAAATCCGAGGGCATCGTATCGTAGATCGTCGGTTAATAAAAAGATGATATTAGGTGACCCGAGGTTGGGTTGATTTTTCCCGGAACCCAATAGGGTTAATAATAACAGGAATAGATGGGAAATAATTTGGGTAGGGGATAGCAACACCTTTGGATTTTAACTAAACTAAGAATTCTATTTTTAAACTGGAATATGCCTTCCTCCCTCTGGTTTCAAAGCTCGCAGTAACGGATCTTTTGTAGTATGAAGCTAGCGATCCGATGGGGCAGCCGGGTAGAACTCATATTTATGGACTATATTTTCTAAATTTTCCAAAGTAAAATTTAAACAACATGAAGAGAACAGACTTTCCAGCTCCCGATGAGGGGTTCGTAGTAACCCACTTCATAACTGTAACGGATATTAAACGATCGGTTGATTATTACGCTTCCGTTTTTGGTGGCACCATTTTAATGGATAGTGGACCGGGAATTGTCAAACTGGCGAATACCTGGATTATTGTGAATACAGGCGGAGGGCCCACCGACGATAAGCCTGAGCATCATCTGGAAGCTCCGAACCCGGACAGCAGGACCTTCCGAAGTTTTCTCAATATCCGGGTGGCCGACATTCAAAAGGCCCATAGAGAATGGACTGAGCAAGGGGCTGAATTTATAACCGAACCTAAAGACCATCAGGCAGAGATTAGATGTTACATTAAGGATCCGGATGGATATATTATCGAGGTAGGCGAAGCGACTGGAATTTTAGATATGCTGGAGGACTAAAATAGGGATAACCTTTGTGGGGATCATCAAAAATTCCAGTTTAAAATCTGAACAGAATTTGAGCATCAACTGGTCAGCGGACAAACTATTTCGTACAATAGAAAGGAGCAAAAATCCTTTCTGAAAATGCAAGAAACAGGTGAACTGGAATCTCAAAAAGGTAATGGGCCACTTCCAACCGGTAGTCGAAAAGCCTGGATAAGCATACACTGGGAGGAACTGGGCGCAATGCGTACCCACGATTTTGAAACTGTAGGGGAGTTGGGTCAATTTCTAGGGGAGCAACCTGATTTGGGGAAGTTATTTGGTTATGTAAGAAGGAGTTAGGAATTAAAAGGCCGACTCGATATCCTCCAGTGAAACTTTCAGGATTTGTTTGGCCAGTTGGTCTAATTCGCCTGGTTCTCCCTCAAAGTGATAGGTCTGTTGAATGTGAGTACCACTATCACCAGGCTCTAAGGCCAAAGCGGGAGATGATGTTTCCAATTCATAGAATGGCCCCATGGATTGCTTCCCAGGTTCTGGTGGGCCATCGTTGTAAGAATTCACCACATCTCCACGGTAAGGATTTTCCTGGAGCTCCCAGGCAGAATTAACGTAATCCATCACCCCATCGGGTTTGGTGTATTTTACAATGGTTAAGATTTGATTTTCTGAATCGTATGATCCAATAACGTCCTTAGCCCTGGACGGCAATAGGCCAATTTTACCTCGATATTTGCCGTCACCCCGGAAGAATAGAATCCCTTTTCCAATCTTTAGTCTATCGGCAGGAACTTTTCCAAAATAGGTATCATTGACCACTGGACCCAGGTCCGTCTCGTCACCCTCGTGGTAGGGAATTACAATGGTTGTGGCATCGGATGGATTATACATTCCGGGCAACCAGATCGACAAAAGTCCAGTTTCCTTATTCCAGGCAACCTCCCCGCGGTTGGTTACTGTATTTTTGGTTCGATACCCAACTACCTTGATCTTAGCGTCCGTTTTCAATTCGAGCGATTGGAAAACCTCCATAACTGACAACACCTCTATTATCCGCTCAATTTCCAGGTCAAATTGAAAGCCCGAGTAATTAACCAAAGAGGCCTTTTTTTTGAATACCGCTTTTTGAGGACTGGAACCAACCAAATCAAACGGCTCCAAATCAATCAATCTCGGGGTTTGCCAGCTCTCAAGATTGAATTCTGACCCCTTAGGAAAGAATATTGAGAATTGTCCACCTTCCGGCCCAAGCCAAAATCGCTCCTCCCCTCCGAATGGGTTTATGTGGTCAAGTGTATCCCCTGATTCAAAAAGGCCTCTATTGATCCAACCATAGCTTCTGCCACCCGCTCCGTTGGAAGAACTGGTCATGACCCTGGCCTGGAGTGCTCCTGATATCGCGACCTGACCCTTGCCGGAGGACTCCTGAAGAACCACGATATCTAAATACTCTTTTAGGAAATTTATGTCGGTCTCGAAGGTTGTATAATTGTCTTTTGGGCCTAATTCTGATTGATTCGGTTTTTCTGATGAACAGCCGATGGAACAAATGAGGGCCACAAACAAAAGGTTGTACAGTGAGCTTTTCATCTTCGGTCCAAATACATCGCTCTAAGTTAATTTATCCAGTTCAGGATACCAGTAATTTGACTGAAATCCTGGAATGCACCACAGGATGGACAACGGTTCGATCGCCCTGGCACTCTCGGCTGGGCCCAAATCTTCTGTTTCCCAACCAAACTGATCCAAAATAAGCCTAACCTCTTCTTCGGCAAGATGGTCATTACCGCATATGAACATGGTAGGCGTTATCCCTCCAAAATCCGGGTTGACCATCAGGGCATTACCCACACTATTGAAGGCTTTAACAAATCGCACTTGGGGGAAACATTCCTGAAATTCCTCCATCAGCGACCGCTCCAATGAGGTGGTAAAGTGGAGGACCCCATTTTCCGGAGGAATGTCCGCAATAGGATTGGTAGTATCGATGATAACTGTATCATTCAAATTTTGGGCCCCGGCAGTTCCAAAGCACCTTTGGTAGCGCTCCCCTTGGATGCTAAAACGAGCAAATCTCCAAATTTCGCAGTCTCCTTAAACTGCGCCGGTTTTGCCCTTTTCACCTGCTTTTTGTTTCCAATCATCAAGTTTCCCAGGATTACGTGAGCCAATCATGACCTGATAGCCATGTTTGATGAGTCCATCTGCCAGTACCCGGCCTACCACGTCCGAGCCAATTACTCCGATCTTATTCACCCATTAAAATATTGTTTGTACATGCAATAATTTATTTTAACTTTTTAATCAGAAATCTAAAGCGTGACCTACCCAGAAGAATCCGTTTAATCTCAGAATCCAAACCAGTCCAGTTGCACCGAGGAGCGGCACCATGCCGGTGTCATGAGGCTAGTACCAAGTCTCTTAGAAAAAAGATGGTGATGAGGGCTGCAGGGGCTCGGATAAGTAAGTGAGAAAGGGTATTGCATGTGGTAAGGGCTCATTTGTGAACCGGCATCTGACCACCAAATCGTGCTAAAAGCCAGACCTGCGACGTGTCCGGGACTCCTCAAAGATAGGGCTCATTTTCCAAGATCATTTCCGGATTATTTCGGATCTGGATTTAGTCTACCCGGTTTTCTTCTAAACTATGATAAGCCTGGTAGATCCCAGAGGTAAGAGTCTTGGCTGTCTTCTCTCCCAGAAGCCTGAAGTATCTTCGGTGTAGGTTGTTCCAAGCTTTCCTTAATTTAAGATCGAGGTTAGCTCCAAGGGAAGTTGGATACACTTGGGTATATTTTCCGTTCAACTTGCGCTCAAGGTAGCCCTTGTACTCCATTTTCTCGATCAGGCGAGTGATTGTGGACGGGGACAGTTGCATCTTCTGGCTAATCGCCGAAGGATTTGCTCCGTGGTCCTCGTTGACGGCCATCAACAGAAACGCATAGCTTGGAGCCACACCTACAGCCGCGAATTCCTCTTCAGCCATACGACCCAGGCTCCGGGCCAGGGCGCTGGCTGAGTAAAACAAACATTCGTTAAATTGAGAATCAACAGGTTTCATTTAACAAAATTAAGATATAATGCTTGTACATACAAATGATATACTTTAAGGCTCCAACTTAGTTTGGTTAAATACGCCAAGAATACCCAGAGAGGCCTCCGGAACCAGTGGCATGACAGCGGCGATGAACGGTTCGATAAACTTTCCACAAACGATGGATGGATCCTGGAATATGCCCAGGACCGAATCAACAGCTTTATCATCCCAATGGTCGATCCAAAGTTGCCGATCCACGAACAAGACCGGATCGATGCCCAGCATTTGTACGAGATCCTGGAAAAAGAGATCCTTCCCAGGTATTATGGTCGGCCCGATGAATGGTCAGAAATGGTAAAAAAATCATAGAGCTCGGTGGTGCCCTACTTCGATTCGGATCGAATGGCCCATGAGTATTACGAGCAACTGTACAACTTCGAACCAGTTAAGGAGCCGGTACTGACTGGCGCCCAATAGTAAACTGAGCCGTCCTCAGTAGCATTGACTTGTGATTCTCTACCGGTTGGACCGTTACGGTCGGACCGCTCCATTCTCGGGATCTACCCCTCAAATACAATCGGATTAGATTTAGCCTCTAAGAATGACCAAGGCTGGGACGATATTACCGCTTTGAGTAAATATCTGCTTAAAATACGCGAAATATTGATTTTATAAAGTTGCCGTCTGGCCGAGTCATGTGGCCCCGCTATTGGGATTTTCTGGAGTTTTTTGGTTACTTTCCGACCATAGGAAGTCGGGTTGGGCACGGCCTGACAACCAAGCGCCCGCCAGACGCGCGAGGACGAAATATACTAACCATGGCCAGAACCTCCCAGTTCGTTCAGGTAGGGAAAAGAAAACTTGAGCTTTCCAATTTAACCAAAGTACTATTCCCGGACGATGGCATAGTAAAAGCTGAAGTTGTGGAGTATTACCTCAAAATTGCTCCCACCTTGCTAGGGTATATAAAGGGTCGACCCCTCACCCTGGTGCGATTTCCCGACGGCATTTACGGAGAAACATTTTATCAAAAAACCAGGCCCGATTGGGCTCCCGATTGGATTGACTCGATCAACCTTGGAGAAGACAAAAAAGCCTATATTATGGCCACGGAGCAGGCAGCGTTGGTTTGGCTGGCAAACCTGGCCTGTCTGGAATTACATCAAATCCATGCGCATAAGCCTGAGTTCGAAAAACCTGATTATATCGTATATGACCTCGACCCGCCGGAAAACTACCCTTTTGAAAAGGTGGTTGAAATTGCCTTTGATTTAAAGGATCATATCGAGGGCTTTGGCTATCAAACTTTCGCCAAAACCACCGGGGGAAAAGGAGTTCATATTGTAACCCCAATTCACAACAAGTGGGAATTTCATGTGGCCTTCCAGGCGGCAAGAGACATCGCCCAGCCCTTTGTGGATGAACGCGGCAAGACCACGACACTTCATATCAAAAAAGAATCACGCAAGGGCCGGGTATTAATTGATATCTATCGTAATCGGCCCTTCCAATCCATTATTTCGCCGTATAGTGTTCGGGGTCGCTCGAAAGCACCGGTGTCCATGCCGCTGAACTGGGAGGATTTGAGTCAGCTAAAGGACCCAAAAGAATTCACGATACACAATGCCGCCGACAAGGTTATCCACGAAGGAGATCCATGGGAAGGAATGGCGGCCTACGCGGTAGATCTTCATACCGATCAACGTGTGCCCTCCGAGATTCCTGATCCACCTCCTTCGAAACGCTACAAATCCCCTGAAAAGCTGAAGGTTTATTCTAAGAAAAGAGATTTCGAGAAAACTCCTGAGCCTCAACCTCAGGTTGTGGCAGGAGAGGACAATGCCTTTGTGGTACATCGGCATCATGCCTCCCGCCTTCATTACGATCTTCGACTTGAAGATGGGGGTACATTGAAATCCTGGGCGGTGCCCCGGGGGTTGCCACCCCGTCCGGGAATCAAAAGATTAGCCGTTGCCACCGAGGACCACCCACTGAAATACTTAACGTTCGAAGGTACTATACCAAAAAGGGAATATGGAGGAGGTGATATGTGGATCTACGCTACGGGCAAATATGAGTACACCAAAAAGAAAAAAGATGGATTCTATTTTTACCTGCACAGTCCGGGGCTGAATGCCGAATATCGGATCTATAATACGAAGGACAAGGAGTACCTACTGGAAAGAGTAGATCCGCCTCAGGTAGACTACCTGACGGAGGTCGTGGAATTTATGCTCTCTCAAAGCAGCCAGGAACCTCCGGAATCTTCCGACTTTGTGTTCGAGGTCAAATGGGACGGCATTCGCGCAATGATTTCAATTGAAGAGGGTGAAATGCGTATTCGCAGTCGCAATCAGCATGACATAACCCAAAAATTTCCCGAGTTGCTAATCCCCGAAAAGAGTTTCAGAGCAACCAATGGCGTCTTCGATGCCGAGATCGTTTGTCTTGATGCGGAAGGCAGACCCAATTTCAAAAGGGTAATCAACCGGGTTCAGCAATCCACGGAAAGTGGCATAAAACGAATGGCGGCCAAATACCCGGTCCATTGCTACATCTTCGATTGCCTGTTTCTGGACGGAAGGGCAATCATTAACGAGCCTCTCTATCGAAGGAGAGAGTGGTTGGCAGATGTTGTGAAAAAGGAAACCCCATACCGGGTAAGCGATGTGGTGGAGGACGGAGCGGCTCTGTTTGAGGCCTCTAAACAGCTGGGTCTTGAAGGGATCATGGCCAAAGACAAAACGAGCCGCTATCATCCAGGCAAGAGATCACCCAGCTGGTTCAAGATCAAAGTCCGTCATACCGTGGACTGCCTGATATTAGGGTTCACCGAAGGCAGAGGCGATCGCTCTCCCTACTTCGGTGCTCTTCAAATTGGAGAAATTAAAGAAGATCACCTGATCTACCGGGGAAAAGTCGGATCAGGATTTGATACTCGCGGACTGAAGAAAATTCATCAGGAACTGAAAAAGCGTAAGCCCATCAAAAGACCAATCAAGGAAAAGCCCCTGGACGATGCCCAAACCACCTGGATCAAACCGGAATTATATTGCGAAATTCAATTCGCCTCCATTACTCCCAATAACACCTACCGGGAACCGGTATTTGTCAGGATGAGGCCGGATAAATGAAATCTTGATTTGTTGAGAGTGGTAGATTCCGGACCACTGGCGAAGAAGAATCAGCCAATTTAACACCTGGCCGTGGACCAAAACCACAAGACCAAAACCAAGACCGGTCTTCAAATAATGCAATTCATTACAATTTTTCTTATTTTAGTAGAAATTCCTGCAAGTCAATGAGGGCAATTTGGAAAGGACATATACGATTTTCTCTGGTGACTATACCGGTGAGAATCTATAACGCGATCGACACCGGGCATTCGGTTCGATTCAATCAACTGAACAAGGAAACCAAGAATCCCATTCGCTACGAGAAGATCGACAAGGGCACCGATAAGCCGGTGAAGGGGGAGGACATAGTAAAGGGTTACCAGTATGAACCAGGTCAATTTGTGATCGTGGAACCTGAAGACTTTGAAAAGGTAAAACTGAAAAGTACTAAAATAATAGAGATCGAAGGTTTTGTTGATAAGTCTGAAATTCCGGCTGCACTTTATGACACTCCCTATTTCGCTGGACCTGACGGTGACGTGGCTGCACAGGCTTATTCATTACTTTGCAAAACCCTGCAGGAGACCGGAAAATTGGGTGTAGGCAGAGTGGTTTTGCGGGATCGCGAGAATATTATGCTCATGGCTCCCCAGGAAAAAGGCATCCTTTTGTATAAACTCAGGTACCCGGATGAACTTCGGGATATTAAGGAGGTTCCGGAGGTGCCCGAAGTCGAGGTGGACCCCGAGCAAATGAAGCTGGCGCATACCCTGGTAAAATCTATGAAGACCACATTGAAAAAGATCAAGCTAAAGGATCGCTACAACGGGGCGTTAAAGGAAATGATCAAGAACAAGATAGATGGTAAGGAAGTAGTCACTTATGTGGAGGAAGAAAAGCCAGTGGTGGACATAATGACGGCACTTAAAGCCAGCATTGACCAGGCAAAGACTCAAAAGAAGCCGATGAAGAAAGCAACCGGATCGGCCAAGAAATTGGGGACAAAGCAAACCAAGACGCAGAAGCAAGCAGTCTGATAATATTAGATCACGGCCCCGGCCTTGGCGTACACCAAGATCGTTTGGGTCGGGGTATAACCAGAAGGAACCAATTTGGGCAAAATAGTACATTTACCGGTTCAGCCCGCTCGAAAGTTTGGTCTTGAAAAGGTTAAGAAGAGAAGGCCTCAGAGGCTAAGATCGGTAGATAATCAGGCCCAGCTCAACATCTTTGATCAAACCAATAACGACGCCGAAGCTAAAGTCATAAGCTTCTCAGCCAATCGATCGTTTTTTGAAGAGGCTTTGGTACTGGATGACGCTGACAACGAAAAGGCTAAGGGTCTGTACGAACAAGCCATACAAGTTGGTGACTGTGTTGCCGATGCATATTGTAATCTTGGAATCATAAAATCCAGCAATGGGAATAGCATTGGTGCCATAGATTGTTTCACCAAATCTTTGAAAGTTGATCCGCGACATTTCGAGGCTCACTACAATCTGGCAAACACCTATTCTGAAGTCGGCAATTACGGCTTGGCGCGCACTCATTATGAGATAGCGTCCGAAATCGAACCCACCTCCCCCAATGTCTTTTTTAATCTGGGTCTGGTTTGTGCCCTCAAAGAGGACCTGAGTGCAGCTATATCAAATCTTCGGCGATACCTGGAATTGATACCCGGTAAGGACCTTGAAGCCGAAGAACTTTTTCAGAGCCTCCAAAAACCGCCCAAATCCTAGGACCTAAAGCACTCCATTAGCCCAGGCCACAATGCGATCCGCTATATCATTTTGTACATCCTCATGGCTCAATCCGCTATTTTTGGGAACTTTGAAGGAGTGATCAGCATGGTGAACAACTTCGAGAGTCGAAGAGCGACCGAGTTTATCCAGCACGGGCCGAAGATATTCCAAACTGGCTAATGAGTCATTGGTGCCTTGAAGAAACAGCATCGGAATACGGATCTGGTACAAATGATCCGCCCGATCGGCGGAAGGCTTCCCTGGTGCATGTAATGGAAATCCATAAAACACCAAACCTTGCACCATAGCTAGCGGCTCCTTGGACTGCGCCGTGGAAGTCATGCGGCCGCCAAAGGATTTTCCGCCAGCGAGCAAAGGCAATCCGGGAGCCAAACCGGCGGCGGTCTCCACGGCAGATCGCACCGTCTTAGCCGCAATTGGAGGGGGATCGGGCCGTCTGCTTCCCCGTTCAATATACGGGAACTGATATCTGAAAGTGGCGATAGAACGATCGGACAAATACCGGGCGTATGCGGCCATCGCCGGATGTCTCATCCCAGCGCCAGCACCATGAGCAAGAACCAAAAGCCATTTAGCGCTGGCAGGTTTGACCAAAAGACCGGAAACCTCTCCGGAAGAGTTTGTGGCTTGAAATCTAACTTCTTGCCCTTCCATTAGTCTGCGTCATTGTCAATCATCATCCTGGACAAAAACCACAAAACCGGCTGCCAAAAGCAATGATATTCCGGCAATGACCAAAGAATAAATGGCCTGTCCACCAAATATATATTTAATCATTGGGCCTCCGAATATTCCATTTATGATCTGGGGGATCACTATGAAGAAATTGAAGATGCCCATATAGATCCCCATTTTCCCCGAGGGAATGGAACCGGCCAGAATTGCATAAGGCATGGCCAATATACTGGCCCATGCAATGCCTACCCCAATCATAGAAAGGATCAAAAAATCCGGATCCTTTATGAAATATAAAGACAACATGCCGGCTGCGCCGCAAATCAATGAAATGGAATGGGTCCACTTCCGACTTGTCAGACGGGCTAGTGTAGGTAAGAGAAGGGCAAAAATAGTGGCTACTCCGTTGTAAACGCTAAACATGACTCCCACCCAGTTGCCTGCATCCTGGTAATCCATGGAGCTAGTATCTTCTAGCGGAACCGCATAAACGTGTTGGGCTACAGCCGGGGTTGTAAATACCCACATGGAGAACAAAGCAAACCAGGAAAAAAATTGCACCAGCCCCAGTTGTTTCATGGTCTTTGGCATGGCCGCGAAATCCTTGAATATGTTGAGAAGTCCGGAGGATTCTTCCTCCTGATGTTTGCCGTGGAACCTTTCGTATTCATCAGGAGGATACTCCCTGGTTCGGGTTACGGTCCAGACGATGGAGCTGATGTAGACAATGGCCCCGAAATAGAACGAGAATATCACGTTATCGGGCACTTCACCGACCGCTGCCTCTTTGGATATTCCAATCCATTCGGCGAGCACGTAGGGCAAAAACGAGCCCACCACCGCACCCAAGCCAATCAAAAAAGTCTGTATTGAAAACCCCAGGGTTCGCTGATCGGACGGAAGCATGTCCGCCACCAGGGCTCTAAAAGGCTCCATAGAAATATTAATCGAGGCATCCATGATCATCAGAATGCCGGCTCCGACAAACATTGGAGGGATAAAGGCGGCCAATACGGAAGAATTAGGCATAAAGGCCAATGCCAGGGAGGCAAAAACGGCCCCAAATAGAAAATACGGACGCCTTCTTCCCAGGCGGTTCCAGGTTCGATCACTGTAGTGACCCACAATCGGCTGAACAATGAGACCGGTGATCGGGGCGGCCAACCAAAACCACGACAAGTGCTCAACATCCGCTCCGAAGTTCTGAAGGATTCGACTGGCGTTTGCATTCTGAAGGGCAAAACCAAATTGGATTCCCAGAAAACCAAAGCTCATATTCCATATCTGCCAGAAGCTTAGTTTCGGCATGGAGACTGCTGAGGCGGAGGGTTTGGCCTCCACACGATCTGGTTGGTTCGGGGGTTCATCGGATATTGGACCCTCAATTAATGAAAATATTTGGGAATTGTCTAAAGGCCTCGGGTTACCAGGAGTTTAATGCTCTTGTCCACAGGAAATTTCCGTACCCAATTTTTATTCCTGAATGATTCTATGTCTACTACTAGTAAGTATAACTCACAGATAATCACACACTTCTAGCCAGTACCATTTTGTTCAAGATTGACATGCGAATTGACCCCAAGCATGCCTCACCACTTTACAATTACTTGCTCCGGTATGTTGCCGAAGACTAAGGTTTGGACCATCTGAGATTCTCCAGGAGGCTGTTCTTTGCCTGGCTCGAATCGGGTAAGGGGAGCCATAAATGCTATCTCTTCAGCCAACAGCGGGTGGTGAACAAAGTTGACTGTAGCCTCTTCCAGATCAGAAAAGCCATGAAACAGTAGCTTAATTTGCTTGAATTTGGAAACGTAGGAACCCTCCACTGCTGATATAATCATCTCATTAAGAGTGCTCTGGTACTGGATATACCTTTTGTAATATTCTCCTTTTTCGTAACCAAGGGTCGCCCCGTCGTCCTCATAATAGGCAAAAGAACTTTCATGTCCACCCTGGTATACATGAATTTGGAGTATTGGTTCCGGATCCTCGCTGAGTGAATGTATCTGGGATTGCATCGGAATAACACTGCCTTCTTTAACAAGTACTGGCAACCGATCCAATGGGCAATCAACATACACGACATCCACTTCACTGGTCACTCTTTGTCCTGAGTAGAAATCATACCAACCTTCTTCCGGGAGGAAGACTTTGGTGATTTCCTTCGAGCTCTCAGCAGGTGCTACGAGCAACCATGGTCCGAATAAATACTGGTTTTGGAACTGAGGGTCAAAGACCTTAGGTGAGTGGGAATAGTCAATGGCAAGAGAACGGTTGATAGGAATCCCGGTTTGACTGGCTTCATGGAAAAGCGAATAGATGTAAGGCATCAAACGATACCTAAGTTTTATATAATTCCTGGAGATTTCTTCAATCTCCTCCCCGAAAACCCAAGGCTCTGAGCTGCGCGTATTGACCAAAGCGTGGCCCCGAAAAAATGGAGAAAATGCTCCTACTGAAATCCAACGAGCAAACAACTCCGGAGTGGCATCTTCAGCAAAGCCACCAGTGTCGTATCCACAGAACGGTATCCCGGTAAGCCCCAGACTATTGACAATCCTCACTCCCAATAGCATATTTTCATCAGACGCAACATTGTCTCCGGTCCAGAGAGCTGAGTAGCGCTGGATTCCGCAGTAGGCCGACCGGGTTAGATTAAATACTCTTTTGTTCTTCAAGAGCCTCCGGGCGCCCTCGAAAGTGCTGCGGGCCATCAAAAGGCCATATACATTTCGACCCTTTTTCGTACTGCCTCCTTTTCCCTCATAGTCAAATTGAATCAATTCGGGCATGAACTGACCCCATGTGGCTATTTCATTCATATCGTTCCAAAATCCTTCTATTCCCATTTCCGTCATTTCCTTGAAATTTCTGCCCCACCACTCTCGGGTTTCAGGTTTTGTGAAATCAGGAAAATGGCAAAGCCCAAGCCAGACTTCGGCACTGTAGAAAGTACCATCCGGGTATTTCAGAAAAACCTCCTTCTGCACCCCTTCAGCATAGGGTTCATAGTCCTCCTCAATTTTAACACCCGGATCCAGAATAACGACTACTTTAAAACCCATGGCGTTAAGATAAGCCACCAATTCATCAGGAGAGCCAAATACCTTTTGGTCCCAGGTGAACACTTTGTACTCATCCATGTAATGGATATCGAGGACAATGACGTCCGCCGGGATTTCTTTTTCCCTAAAAGTCCGGGCGATGCGTTTTACCTCAACGTCCGATAGATAGCTGTATCGACATTGCTGATACCCCAAACTCCAAATCGGAGGAATGGGTGATGTGCCGGTCAAAAGGGAGTACCGCTTTAAGATCTCAGGAACGGAAATCCCAAAAAGGAAGTAGTAATCCAAATCTCCGTCTTCAGCCATAAAAGAGCTGAAGCGATCGTTGGAAGCTCCGAAATTAAAGTGTGACTTATGGGTGTTATCAAAAAAGATACCGTAGCAGAGGCCATTATGGATGCCGATGTAAAAGGGAGTTGAACTGTATAGCGGGTCACGCTCTTTGTTGTAGGCAAAGCTGTCGGTATTCCAGTTAAGGTACCCGTAGCCTCTTCGGTCCAAGTCTCCGGTTTTTTCACCAAGCCCGAGGAACCTCTCGCCGTCCTGAAGTTTCTTGTAATTGGTGACCTCCGTATTGATCCATGAGATACCGAATTGAGGGTCGTCCTCGTTGATAACCCGCCCCTCCCGGTCCTGAAAAGTGATACCAAGTAGATTTCGTTGTAGGATAACTTGGACAGCCTCGGTAGAAAGGAGCACCTTGTCGCGCTTATCAACCAGGTTAAAGTCCGAAATCGACGGTTCAGCTATCACGGCATATGAAAAATCTTCGAATGATGCAGCCCGAGTAACCTGAACCCGTATGATTCCGGCTTCGAAAATCGAGATTCTAATCTGAGCGTTAGAACATCTTCCTTCCAACCCAAATTGAGTCCGCTCAAATTCATCCAAACTACCAATCCTAGTCCAGGAAACGGTCAACGATCAATTATTTAATTAATAGAAAGGTGGACAATTAATAAACTGGAACAACAGGAAACAAATAAGCGCGCTTGCATAACACATGAATTCAAGGACCGTTATCGCAGCAAACCTCCTATTGGTCAATGCCCTTTTGGAGAAAAGGACCACATCCAAACAGGAATTCACTAATATTGAGAGAATAACCCCAAGTGGTTTCTAAATTGGTTGAAGAATATTTGGTCAAACCAACACGGACTAATAATTAAAAGAAATTTCCAAGGCTTGGTCCGCCTACCTAAAATCAAAAAAAAATAAAATCATGTCAGAGTATCTAGGAGAATTTATCGGAACGGCAATTTTAGTCATCATGGGCAACGGTGTAGTGGCGGGAGTTTTATTGAAACAAAGTAAGGCTGAAAACTCGGGTTGGTTAGTAATCACAGCTGCCTGGGGGATGGGGGTCGCCCTCGGCATTTTGGCCGTAGGACGAATTAGCGGAGCCCACATTAACCCGGCCGTGACTATTGGATTGGCCACGGTGGGTGAATTTCCATGGACTAAGGTACCAGGATATGTAATTGCCCAAATGGTGGGTGGAATAGCAGGGGCCTCAATCGTTTGGCTCCATTATCTGCCCCACTGGTCTCTAACTGAAAATCAGGATCTGAAGCTCGCCACATTTTGCACCGGGCCGGCCGTACGTAACCCGTGGACCAATCTGGTTAGTGAAATAATTGGTACGTTCATATTGGTTGGCGGCATTCTGTTTGTTGGAGCCAACAATTTTACCAATGGGTTCAATCCACTGGTGATTGGGGGTCTGGTTACCGCCATCGGCCTTTCGCTAGGAGGTACAACCGGGTTCGCTATTAACCCCGCCCGGGATCTCGGCCCGAGGATAGCTCACTTCTTATTACCGGTAAAAGGTAAAGGTGGATCAGATTGGTCTTATTCCTGGATTCCTGTGGTGGGACCGGTTATTGGTGGCTCACTTGGTGCGGCGGTCTATTTTGCTGTGTTTATGGGAGAATTAACAACCTATTTCTGGCCCCTGGTCCTCATTAGCCTGGTGGTAGCCGGAATATCAGTTTACAAGATTCAAAAAGATGACTGATTCTTAATGGGTTCTAAGTACATAATTGCTCTGGATCAGGGCACTACCAGCTCCAGAGCAGTTCTCTTCGATGAAGGGGGGCAAATCCAAGGGATAAAGCAAAAGGAGTTCAGTCAAATATTTCCCCAGGCCGGATGGGTAGAGCATGATCCTGAGGAGCTTTGGAAGAGCCAGTATGATGTCATGAACTCGCTGATGAGCGAGCACAGATTAACTCCGGATAATATTGTGAGCCTGGGAATCACCAACCAGCGAGAAACAACAATAGTCTGGGACAAGGACAGCGGTGAGCCAGTTTATAATGCGATAGTTTGGCAGGACAAGCGTACCAGCGATATATGCGAAGAACTAAAGAACAGAGGCCTGGAGCAGTACATTGGAGAAAACACCGGGCTGGTTATAGATCCCTACTTTTCAGCGACCAAGGTAAAATGGATTCTTGATAACGTCGATGATGCCAGAAAAAGAGCGGAAAATGGAGAATTGCTGTTTGGAACAGTAGATACCTGGTTAATCTGGAAGCTTACTGAAGGCAGGTCCCACCTGACCGACTACAGCAACGCTTCGCGAACCATGTTATTCAACATCCGGGACTTGCATTGGGACAATAAGCTGTTGGAGGAATTGAACATTCCTGCGGTTATGCTTCCGGAGGTAGTGCCATCATCGCACCATTTTGGTGACTTCTCCTTCAAAAAAGGCAGCATTAGCATTGGGGGGGTGTTAGGCGACCAACAGGCTGCGCTGTTCGGCCAGGCCTGTTTTGATTCTGGAACTGCCAAAAACACGTACGGTACGGGGTGCTTCATGTTATTGAACACCGGCGAGGAATTGGGCCATTCTAAAACAGGATTGTTAACCACGATAGCCTGGGGCTTAGATGAAAAAGTCTATTATGCCCTTGAGGGCAGCATTTTCATTGCTGGCGCCGCGGTCCAGTGGTTAAGGGATGGATTGAGACTTATCGATGAAGCGGCGGATTCGGCCTTTTTTGCGCAGCGCGCACCGGACGATCATGGAGTTTACGTGGTTCCGGCATTTGCGGGATTAGGTGCCCCATACTGGGATATGTATGCCCGCGGAGCGATCTTCGGACTAACCCGGGACAGCGGAAAATCTCACATCATCAGGGCCACCCTGGAGTCCTTGGCCTATCAAACCAAGGACGTAATTCAAGCTATGGAGAGCGATTCAGGTTTGGATCTCAAAACGCTGAAGGTGGATGGGGGGGCCTGTGCCAATGATGTTTTGATGCAATTCCAATCCGACATTTTAGGGGTAGAGGTTGAAAGGCCCAAAGTAATTGAATCAACTGCACTAGGTTCTGCCTATATGGCCGGAATTCACGCCGGTATTTGGAAGAAAGAAGACATAATGAGAAACCGCGAGATAGAACGGCTTTTCAAACCGAAAATGGACGTTGACTCCAGAGAAACCAGATACCAGGGTTGGCAAAAGGCTGTAGACAGAACCATGAACTGGCTAAAATAGTTTACGGCTTCAGTCATGAGGGAGGGCTTTACAATTTTTGAAAGAAAAGCTTCGCTGCAAAGACTTTCATCAATCCAATATGACTTGCTAATTGTGGGCGGAGGAATCACGGGGGCTGGAATTGCTCTGGATGCCGCCTCAAGAGGGATAAAAACGGCCTTGGTGGAAAAGAATGATTTCGCCTCAGGGACAAGCAGTCGATCTACTAAACTAATACATGGCGGGCTGCGTTACCTGAAACAATTTGAAATAGCCCTGGTACGTGAGGTTGGTCAGGAGCGAGCTATCGTTCACAAGTTGGCGCCGCACTTGGTGGTTTCAGAAAAAATGCTCATTCCTATCATCAAGGATGGAACCTTTGGCAGGATCATGACCTCAGTAGGGCTGATGATCTATGATGTGCTGGCGGGGGTTGAAAAAGCCGATCAGAGAAAGATGCTGAACAAAACAGAAGTTCTGGAAGTTGAGCCACTTCTTCCCCAAGACAGAATTGAGGGAGGGGGTCTTTACTCCGAGTATCGGACCGATGATTCCCGGTTAACAATAGAAGTAATGAAAACCGCTCACAACTTTGGGGCGGATTGCTTGAATTATGTGGAGGTAGAAGATTTTCTTTATATGAACCATAGGGTCAGCGGGGCATTTTGTCGGGACAGTCTAAGCCATCAAACATTCCAAATCCACTCAGAATATGTGGTGAATGCCGGTGGACCCTGGGTAGACGAGCTTCGGGACAAAAACAAATCCAGGACCGGAAAACACCTCCATCTTACCAAAGGGGTTCATGTAGTGGTTCCCCACTCCCGGTTTCCGGTGAAGCAATCAGTATATTTCGATGTTCCCGACGGTAGAATGATCTTTGCTATCCCTAGAGGAAAAGTTACTTACATCGGGACAACCGACACTGATTTTAATGGAGATAAGAATGACGTTCGAGCCAAAAAGGAGGACGTTGGATACCTGGTGGACGGGGTGAATTTTGTTTTCAGCCATTTGAATCTTACTGCCTCTGACGTTATTTCAAGTTGGGCGGGCATTCGACCGTTAATTCATGAAGAGGGAAAATCTGCCTCGGAGATCTCTCGTAAAGATGAAGTATTTGAGTCCAATACCGGTCTTATCTCGATCGCCGGTGGCAAGTTAACCGGATACCGCAAGATGGCCCAAAAAGTCGTGGACATTCTTATCCAGAAGTTTGAGGACCGGCATGATAGAACATTGAAGAACTGTCATACCGATGAAATAGTCCTCGCAGGAGGTGAGTTCAAGAGACCTAAAGAAGTAAAGCATTACCGAAAGAATCTGACCCAAATGTTAGATCAGGAGGGTTTTGATAGTACCAGGGCCGACTATCTGGTTTCAAATTACGGCAAACAAACCGATCAAATACTTAAGAAGTATAACACCCTTGACGATGCGGATTCGGAAATAAGATTGGCAAAAGCTGAGCTTTGGTTCACTCTGGAATTTGAAATGGTCTGTCTCCCACTGGACTTCCTCGTGCGTCGTACCGGAAGAATGTATTTCGATATTCAATCCGTCAAGAAAATCAAGGAATTGATTATTGCTGCTTTCTCCGACTATTTTGATTGGGATCCGAGCAGGATAAAAAAGGAAAGTAAAACACTGAATGAGGCGCTGAATCTTGCGTCTAATTTTGATTAAATCCTCAGTTGACATGCAGTCATAATCCATGTACGATCCTAAATCGAACATTCTACTGAATCGATTGATGGACCGTCTTGATTTGAACCTGGCCATTGCGTCAGACAGGGTCTTCTTCTCCCGCTTGGCTGCGAATTTTTATATCTTCTCCATAGCATCATCGTTTCTTTCGGGGGCATTCTTTTGATCTATTATGGGGATGAGGTGGCCACCGTGAACGATTATACCTTTCAGAATGACAAGTACAAAAGGGATGATAACCGTTGGGTACATCGTCCCAAACTGTATTGGGAGGCTGTTGGTATGAGGAAAAAGCGCGGGACCACCCAAAACATTATTTTCTCAAACCTGCAAAGATTCCTGAAAGTTCGACGGGGTTCTCCGGAATTTGCAGACCTCAACAATCGCCAAATAATAGATACGGGCAATCAATATTTGTTAGCCTATCTAAGATATCGTGACAAATTGAGGACCCTGGTGGTGTGCAACTTTAAAGAGGCATCTCAGGAGCTAGATTCCGGGGTGCTGGCCGGTGCGCTATTAGATATTAACCGGAAATTAGTAGATAAGCTCACCGGAACCGAACTGGTCTCTGTAGATAGAAAAATAAAACTTAAACCCTACCAATTCTTCTGGATCACTGAAAGTCCATAGCCAACTTGAATTAGATAACACTCGATGATTTATTGGGTTTTGATTTAGGCGAAACTAAGGTCCAGGTTGTTAGAGTCCTTGGTGCGGTCTTGCTTGGAGACTGGATGTTGTTGTACAGCACACCGGATACAGAAACTAAAGCCAATATCCTTCGATTAATTCTTAATCAGGTATTAAATTCAGAGCTCTATGAATTGGAGAAAGGTTCTCTTTATCCTTTTTATGGCCTTAGGCGGGCTATATTTCGCTTATCTTGAAGTCTTCCACATCCAGGAGGTTCGGATCTCGGAGAAGGATCGGTCATCGGTGCAATTAATGCCCCTTCCGGCCGAATTGGCCTTTCATAGTGGAAAACTGGACGTTACCTCTCATTTGCAAATAGTCGTGAAAGGTCATCAGGATCCGCAATTGGAACAGACCATCTCCTGGTTTGAGGAGCGGCTCAAAAGCATCACCGGATTCTCCCTGGAAGATCCCACAGATGCCGATCAGCTAATCATAATTTGCGATACAGCCCGTTCTGCAGTACAGCAATTGGCGGAAAACGAATCATATTCTCTGCATGTGTTTTCCCACGGAGCACGACTTAGAGCGCCCACCCCGTATGGCATAATCCGGGGTCTTGAGACGATTTTGCAATTGGTGCATGAACAGGAGGGTAGTTTCTTCGTTCAAGCTGTGGAGATAAAAGACAAACCTCGCTATTCCTGGAGGGGACTCATGATCGATGTCGCCAGGCACTGGCTGCCAAAAGACATTATTCTTCGCAATCTGGAAGCGATGGCTGCGGTAAAATTAAATGTTCTCCACCTACATCTGACCGATGATCAGGCCTGGAGAATTGAGAGCAAAGTTTTTCCCAAGCTGCATCAATTCGGATCCGGGGGAAATTTTTATACTCATGACGACATCCAAGAAATTGTGGCCTTCGCAACCCAAAGGGGGATCCGCGTTTTGCCGGAACTGGAGATGCCCGGACACTGTAGCTCGTGGTTGGTTGGGTACCCGGAATTGGCGAGCGGTCCAGGACCTTTTCAATTGGAGACCAGGCTTGGAAACTTTGACTCAGCACTGGATCCGACTAATGAAGAGGTTTATCAGTTCATTGATAAAATCATCGGGGAATGGGCGCAACTTTTTCCGGATACTTATTTGCATATTGGCGGTGACCAGGTCAACCCCGGCGCCTGGTCAGATAATCAAGAGATCAGCAGTTTCAAAGAAAATAAGGGCTACAAGAATCACAAGCAACTGCAGTCCTATTTTGCCAGCCGGGTTAAAGCTATTGTTTCCAAATATGGAAGGAAGCCGGTTGGATGGGATGATCTGCAAGATGCTGGATTAGGAACCGGAGCGGTTATCCAATCCTGGCGGGGTAAAGAGTCGGTGCTCAGGGCCCTCGAAGAGGGAAATCCTAGCATTCTTTCAGGCGAATACTTTCTGGACCGTAAACTTCCCGCGTCGTATCACTACTCGATAAGTCCTGATCTAATGACGGAGGATATGTCGCTCGATGCGCGTCAGAAGCAGATGATCCTTGGCGGTGAGGCTTGTATGTGGACCCATGTAGTGAATGCAGGCAACATAGATTCCCGAATTTGGCCTCGTATGGCCGCCATCGCGGAAAAACTATGGTCGCCGTCCGAGTTAACCCAGAATCCTGTGGATATGTATCGTCGGCTGAGCTGGATATCGCACTACCTGGACTATTCCGGGGCAACCCATAATTCGAACTACCCCGCATCTGTTGAATCCCTGTGCCCGCCGGAGAATAGGGTACCGTTGAGAACGTTCATTGATGCACTGGAGGAGTTAAGATCATATGATCGCATCGCTCTTGACACATCTTTTAGGACCACCACGCCATTGGAACGAGTAGTGGACGTGGCCCGTCCGGAAAGCTTGGTCGCTGTTAATTTCAATATCCTTGTGACCGATTTTCTGGAATTCCGTGACCTTGAAAGGGCAAAAAAAATTCGTACGTCTCTGGAAAAATGGGCTAGTAATCACGGCTTGCTCTCTGATCATTTTGTTAGTTGCGAAAAGCTGAAGGAGGTACAGGAGTTATCCGAGATGTTGGCCCAAATCTCACAACTGGGACTCACGGCTCTGACGACGCTGGAATCTAATGATAGACTACCTGGTTCTCAGCTTAGCCAGAAAATTGCCTATGTGGATAACGCAGCGATAGGCCGTGCAGGGGTTATTATTGCAGTAGCGGAATCCATACGGAAACTACTGAACGCCGCCCACGGTGAAATGGGAACTGGCTAAGCGACCGACTCGTTAATTAATTTGAAACAAATAATATTCTCCTATGCCTCACTTTGACAAGCAATTTCTTGAATTCTTTAAAGAGCTTGGTAAGAACAATAACAGGGACTGGTTCCTGGCTCACAAAAAACAGTATGATGAATCGGTTAGGGGACCATTCGTGGCATTTGTTCAGGATTTGATGGATCGGGTTTCAGAATCTGAGGGCCCCATACCGGGGGAGGCCAAGGATGCCATCTTCAGGTTGAATAGGGATATTCGATTTAGTAAAGACAAAACACCATATAAGAATCATATGGCCGCTCTGATCTCTTCAGGGGGCAAAAAAGACAAAACCACCCCAGGACTATATTTGCAGGCCAGTGCTGAGGATTTAAGGATCTATAGTGGGGCCCATCTGCTGGAAAAGGATCAACTTCAAAACGTACGCAATCACATTGCTTCCAACCTGAAAGAATTTGAAAAGTTGATAACCGGTAAACTCTTCACGGAACGTTTCGGTCAAATTCTGGGCGAAAGAACAAACGGCTATCGCCCGAATTCGCAGCGTTGGAGGCAAGGCAGCCTCTTATTGCAAATAAGTCCTTCTATTTCTTTGCAAAATTTCCGCCACTGACTTTGCTGAAGCCGGATCTGGTGGATACGGTAATAGATTATTATTCAAGTTGCAGACCGGTTCGTGACTTTTTGGAGACAGCGCTGTCCGGCTAACAAATCGACTTTGTCGCAGGATTTGAGGTAAGTAATGAAATCTACAAATTGAGATATTCATCTCGGTCAGAATGTATAGACTAGAGCCTGCGTCCACGAACAATGCTCCAAGAATAGAAATATTCGTCGTTTTGAAAACGTAGCTATCCAAAAGCCCTCAACGTCGTGGCGCTTCCTAGTCGTAAAGGTCTTTGAGGTCAGCTTTGGAAATATCTATAATGAGCTGAGCCAATTTGACGATCGTTGCCTCTAAATAGGCTTTTCCATTTTCAACGGTAGCCCGGCGGGGATCACCTATTCCCGTGTCCTTGGTTACCTGGGTCCATTTTCTTTCGGCCCAGGCCCATCCTTCGTTTAGAGCTTCTATTCGGAATTTCTTAGCCTGACCCTCTCCGGCATCAGAAAGTGGCAATATCCACTCCGGGACGATATTCATCATCACACTGGTTTCCATCTCACCGGCATGATCTCCCAAATCCGAAAAATAATCCTTCCAGTCGACCGCCTTATACCAGTTACAGGTGCTAATAAACATTTCCGGGAATTTCAAGCCCATTTCCCGAACCGTCTGTTTGAAATCATTGCCGCCATGCCCGTTCATAATCAGCAGTTTAAAGATCCCTTGATGATTGAGTACCTGAGCGAGATCACTTAGTATTAGCGCCTGGGTGCTGGGATTTAAGTTCAAATCGAGCTTTACATCATGCTGTCCGGTATTCACTCCAAACGGGACCGTTGGTAGCACTACTACCTTCGCTCCTTCCTTCCAAGCTTTGGCGGCCGCCTCCGCAGCTATATGGTCGCACTGAATGTTGTCGGTAGCATAAGGCAAGTGGTAATTGTGAGCTTCGTTTGCTCCCCAGGGAAGTACCGCCAGTTGGTAATCCTGGGTCCGAACGGTTTTCCAATTGGTTTCAGCCAGAATAAAGGGTCGGGCTTCCATAATTCATCTTAAAGTTGAATCATTAAAATTATCCAAAAAATATTGCACAGGTGAGTTGAACCCTTAATGACCTTCCGCGGCCTATTGGGAGAACTGCCCTGCTCAACATCTGCAGGGTTCTACTGAAACCTAAAGAGCCTACTGAGACCATTGCGTGGGCAGCCGGTCCCAGCGATGATCTCTCAATTCAGCCAGCAGTTCAGGATGGAGATTGGCCCCGCCGGAGTTTAGGTTCGACCGTACGTGAGAGGCCTTACGCATTCCGGGTATGGTGGTGGCAATGTCCGTATTGGCAAGGATAAACTTGAGCGCCACTTCCGGCATCGTCAATCCCTCGGGGATGACCTTATTCAATTTCTCGGCATGGTCGACGCTGGAGGTCAGATTCTCAGGCACGAAATAAGTATTTCGCCAGTCACCCTTAGGCCAGCTACTTTCTTTGTTTAAGGTTCCGGTAAGGGTGCCTTCATCAAAGGGTACCCTCGCAATCACTGCGACATCCAATTCCTGGCATAAGGGAAACAATTCATCCTCTGGAGCCTGATCGAAAATGTTATAAATAACTTGTACCGCATCGATAATCCCGGTTCGGATCGTCTGTAAACAATTGTTCGGCTCCCACCGATTTACCGAAATTCCGATGGCATCAATCTTGCCATCGGCCCTAAGTTTTGCCATCTCCCCCTTCCAACCATCTTCTTCGGCCCAGGAATCTTCCCATACGTGAAACTGGATCAGATCAATACGGTCAAGGTCCATATTAGTCAAGCTTTTTTCTACGTACTGACGAATGTGATTGGGAGGAAAGCAATCTTCCAGCCGGTAGTCCGATTTTGAAGGCCATTTGAAATTCTTGGGAGGGATCTTGGTGGCACAGTAAATTCGATCCCCCGGGTGTCGTTTGACCAGTGATCCCAGGTACTGCTCGCTTAACCCAGCTCCATAACCCCAGGCTGTATCAAAGAAATTGCATCCTAAATCAACAGCAAGGTCTAATGAACTCTGACTTTCGGATTCTTGAGAGCCCTTCCAACCCGCCATACCCCACATTCCATATCCTATTTCGCTTACCCCCCAAGCCTTTCTTCCAAATCTTCGGTATTCCATAAACGCTTATTTTTCTTTTTCGATAATTTGACCTGAATTTTTGTCCTTGAGGATCACCCTAGTCGTCCCATCGGGAAGGATCTCCTCCTTGACCAGAGAGTACTTATCGTCATAGTCAGCAACAACCGTCGACTTGGCCGCTCCTTCCTGTCCGCGCCAGACCTCCAACTCAATCGGCTCCCATCTCTTGGTTTGGGCCGATTTATAGCAAGCATCCATAATCGCGTTGACAACATAGCCATCGTAGAAAGTTTCAATTGCCTCCCGGCCATTCTCCATAGATTCGAACATATCCAGAAACATATTCGTGTATCCAAGTTCCACTAGCTCGTCACCTACCGGGAAGAGCCAACCCGAATCGGTCTCAGTCTTTTCGGCCACATATCCACTTTTTCCAGCGGCTGTGAACATTTCAAATCCGGTCCTCAGGAAATTGTTGATCCAAATGGTACCCTCGGTTCCAGTTACTTCGTCCCGAAGGTCCAAGCCGCCTCGAAAGGACCAACTCACTTCAAATTGTCCGATCGCTCCGTTTTCATATCTCACTAATCCGATGGCGTTATCTTCTGCCTCGATTGGTTTGACCAAGGTATCCGCCCAGCAAACCACCTCTATCGGCCTGATGTCCTTGCCGATGTAACTTCGGCTGATCTCAATGCAGTGGCATCCCAAATCCAGAATTGCGCCCCCTCCAGAAAGGGATTTATCCCAAAACCACGAGCTGTGGGGACCAGGGTGCGTTTCCCTCGACCTGGCCCATAGGACTCTTCCCAAAGCCCCTTCTCTCACTGATTTAAGCGCTTTTAAGCTCTTGGGAGTATAGACCAAATCCTCAAGGTAACCGTGAAATACTCCGGCGCTCTCCACAGCGTCCAGCATTTCTTTGGCCTCCAAGGCATTTCTAGCTAGCGGTTTGGTACATAAGACCGCCTTTCCGGCTTCTGCCGCCATAATCACTGGATCCCGATGAAGATTATTGGGTAGGCCAATAACAACGGTATCAATTTCGGGATCGCTAATAGCCTTCTCCATGTCGGTGGTCGAGCGTGGGATATCAAATTTTTGGGCAAATCTCTGCGCATTTTCCTCGCTCCTGGATTGTATGATTTTTACCCGATCCGGATTTCGGCCGCCGTGAAGTGTCTCAGTGTAGAAACCGGAAATGAATCCCGATCCAAGCATTGCGATTTTTCTCATGATCCTTTGAATATGAAGTTAGCCTAAAGGCGGAAACCAATTTTGATCTTAATATACAGACTTTCATCTATCCTCTGTGAATTCATTCCGACCTCCCCGGCTCGAAACTGGACCAGAACGATAATTGATCCGGGAGTGTGACGGATGCTCTTCAGAAAAGGATTTGGCCGTGAGAGATTTCAATAACAATAGGGATGGTCAGCAGCTTTCGATTTAGTATAACCTGCATGCCTAAATAACTCTTCTTTTTTTATATTGCGCGAATTCTGATTCTTGAATATTCCTACAGCAACTTCTAAGCTACTTCCTTAATGAACTTGGCAGTTCTAGATTGGGCCTTTATCGGTGCATTTTTTGTTGTTTCCCTGGCAATTGGACTTTACGTCTCCAAACAGGCCAGGTCCAGTTCGACAGACTTCTTCTTGTCAGGCCGCAACATGCCCTGGTATCTTCTGGGTGTGTCCATGGTCGCTACTACGTTCTCCGCAGACACCCCTAATTTGGTAACCAACCTAGTCCGGGATAATGGCGTAGCTGGAAATTGGGTTTGGTGGGCTTTTCTTATAACCGGAATGCTCACCGTTTTTGTTTACGCTAAACTTTGGCGCCGGTCCAAGGTCCTGACCGATGTGGAATTCTATGAAATACGATACAGTGGCAAGGCTGCTGCTTTTCTACGTGGTTTCAGAGCGCTTTATTTGGGTCTGGTCTTCAATGTCCTGGTAATGGGCTCCGTTTCCTTGGCCGCGGTCAAATTCGGGGAAATTATTTTAGGCTTGGAGGGGTGGCAAACCCTGTTGATTGCAGGTTCTATAACCCTGGTCTATAGCGCCCTGGGCGGTCTAAGGGCTGTTATTATTACTGACTTTGTTCAGTTTCTTATGGCTATGATCGGATCCATATGGGCGGCAATCTATTTGGTAGGGCTTGACCAGGTTGGTGGGATAAGAAGCCTGTTACAGAATGAACTGGTGATCTCGAAAATGTCTTTCCTCCCCGATTTTTCGAATCCCGGAGCCTGGATTCCGGTTCTTCTGGTTCCCATAGCGGTCAATTGGTGGGCCTCTTATTACCCCGGGTCTGAGCCAGGAGGAGGAGGATATATTGCCCAAAGAATGCTTTCTGCCAAGGATGAAAAAAATGCCATCGGAGCCACACTGTTATTCAATGCCGCTCATTATGCTCTTCGCCCTTGGCCCTGGATTCTTATAGCCCTGGCTTCGCTGGTGGTATTCCCGGAATTGAGCGATATTCAGGGGGCCTTTCCAAAGTTATCAGCCGGGAAGTTGGGAAATGATGTTGCCTATCCCGCCATGCTCACCTTGTTACCTTCGGGCCTGTTAGGATTGGTGGCGGCATCCCTAATTGCAGCTTACATGTCTACGATGTCCACCCAGCTAAATTTAGGAGCTTCCTACCTGGTGAATGACTTCTACGGGCGTTTTGTAAAAACTGACTCCAGCGAAACCCACTTAGTCCGGATGGGTCGATTGTTCACGGTTGTCAGTATGGCCTTGGGAACAATCCTGGGTCTTGCCCTGACAGATGCCGGCCAGGCATTCAACCTGCTCTTGTTGTTAGGTTCAGGTACCGGAATGATTTATATTCTTCGCTGGTTTTGGTGGCGCATAAATGCGTTCACCGAGATAATCGCCATGATATCTTCATTGATCATCGCTAGTTACCTAACTTTTTTCCATGATCAGACTGGATTTTTACCTTTGGAGCCCTGGATGAAAACGATGCTAGGGGCGGGTCTTACTACTCTTGTCTGGGTTGTGGCCACCTTCTTGACGCCTAAAACCGATGAAAAGACGCTTCTCAGCTTTTATCGGCTCATAAAACCAGGGGGACCAGGCTGGAAGAAAATAGTGAACAGGGCCAAGTCAGCGGGAGACCTCATTGATGATCCTGACCGAAGCTTTGAGGTACCCTTGGAAATCTTTGCCATGATAATTGGGTGCATCACAGTTTACGGCACTTTGTTCGCGACCGGTTACTGGATCTATGGGCAAACCGGCTCGGCTGTCGCGCTTACGATTATTTCAACTATCGGGACCTACAGTCTTTTCAAAATTTGGGGGAAACTTAAAACTAACCACACGGAATGAAACGAAGACGATTTGCAGAGAAAACGGCGCTAGCCGCTTTGTCAACCTCGGAGGTGTCCACCCTGGCCAATGCCGCCCAGGAAAACCCGACAAGGGACTTCTATGAATTAAAGATTTACACAAAGCGCTTCGGGGGCTCCGGACTGGAGGCTTTTCTTGAAAGCGTCTTGATACCATCCTTGAATCGGCACGGTGTTTCCCGTGTGGTAGCTTTAACCTTTTTGGTACCAGCCCCTGCTCACAGATCTAACCGATGAAAAGGAACCTATTTCCAATTAATGAACATGCCGCTCCACGTCATTAAGAGTGGAATACGATTCTTCCTGCTCCTGATTGGATTATTGTCCTGGCACGCTTCCATAAGCCAAACCAGCGGGCCGGCAGATCCCAAAGCCACCAAAAGGACGAAAGCTTTATATGCCAATTTGCGGCTGCTGGCGCAAACAGGAATCCTGTTTGGTCACCAGGATGATCTCGCGTATGGGGTTGGATGGAAAGATCAGCCGGGAAAGTCTGATGTCAAAGATGTTGGCGGGAGCTATCCCGCCATTTATGGATGGGATGTCAGCAAGATTGGTCAGCAGCCGTTCAATATCGACACGGTGGAATTCGAGAAGATGAAGGGCTGGATAAAAGAGGGGTACAAAAGAGGGGGCGCAATCACCATCAGTTGGCATATGGACAACTTTGCTACTGGCGGGGACTCATGGGATACCAACGACAGACCAGTATCTAAGATCCTACCGGGCGGCCCACTGCATGGGGATTATGTTGCCAGACTTAACGCTTTTGCAGACTTTCTGCGAGATCTTAAAGGCATTCCGGTCATTTTCAGACCCTTTCACGAGCATACCGGGAGCTGGTTCTGGTGGGGCGAGAACCATTGTACAATTGCCGACTACAAGCGGCTGTGGCATTTTACGGTTAGGCATCTGCGTGACATCCGGAATATACATAACCTGTTATACGCATACTCCACTGATGTATTTGATTCCGAGGGAGAGTACTTGGAAAGATATCCGGGAGATGAGTACGTAGATATCCTGGCATTCGACGATTACCAGAGTATAAAGTCCATTGGTGAGGTCAGTGCGTTTGCCCGACGATTAGAAATTTTGGGTTCGATAGCGGTTCAGCGAAACAAAATTGCCGCTTTATCGGAGACTGGACTGGAGTCGATTCCAATTGAGAATTGGTGGACGGAAATTCTTGCCCCACCCCTGAAGATGGAAAGATCCGGGAGATTTGCTTACTTGATGGTTTGGCGAAACGCAAATGCCCGACATCACTATGGACCATACCCGGGCCAAAAAAGTGCCAGGGACTTCCAGGTCTTCAAGGAGGATGCCTTTACAATTTTCGAGGACGATCTGCCCAGTCTGTACTCCAAACCCAAAAAAAACAAATGACCCACAAACACTTCGAACAACCAATGGGATTTTGTTTTTGGGTCAGTTTTTTGATGGCTAATTTGATCCGATTTAAGATAATTACCGGAGAGAATATTTCCAACCGATCTCGTAAGATCAGGAAACTAAGAATGCTATTAATATTCTAACTGATAAAAGGTAAGCGATGAAACGAAATTTCACTTTTATCGACTTCAGATTTCATTTTTTGCTTCTGATTTGTGCGTTTTGGATCATCGGTCTTAAAGCTCAAACCAATCCCGACCGGCCCAATATTGTGTGGCTTGTAACCGAGGATAATTCCAAACATCATTTGAGACTTTACGAGGCGACAGGGGCACCTATGCCCAGTATTGAAGCTCTTGCGGAACAGGGTGTTATTTTCAATTATGCTTTTTCCAATGCGCCGGTTTGTTCCGTGGCCCGCAGTACCATCATTTCCGGTTGTTATGCGCCCCGTGTCGGAGCGCAGTTTCATCGGCGAATGGAATTGGCACCGATGCCGGAAGGTTTGGAAATGTTTCCATATTACCTGAGGGAGGCAGGTTATTTTGCCTCTAATAATAGCAAGGAAGACTATAATTTCATCAAGTCCGACCAGGTGTGGGATGAATCATCCCAGGAGGCAAATTACCAAAACCGAAAACCTGGACAGCCTTTTTTTCATGTGCAGAATTTTGGTATTACCCACGAAGGACAATTGCATTTCTCTCAGGAGGAAATGCGAACTACTGCTACCCTCACGATACCAGATAGTGTTAGTCCATTCCCATATCATCCCAATTCTGCGACGTATCGGTATACCTACGCCCGGTACCACGATTTGCATCAAAAGGCTGACATAGCGATGGGGCAATTTATTGGTCAGCTAGAGCAGGAAGGCGTTATGGACGACACATTTATCTTTTATTATGGTGACCATGGAGGCGTTTTGCCAAGAAGTAAGGGATATATTTATGAAAGTGGGTTGCATGTTCCTTTGGTTGTGTATGTTCCTGCAAATTGGAAGCACTTGGTGCCCGTAGAACCAGGGGGTCGTACGGATGCTTTTATCCAGTTCATTGACCTTGCGCCAACGGTTCTAAGCCTGGCAGGTATCCCCATTCCCAAACAAATGGATGGGACGGCTTTTCTTGGCAAGGACATAACCGCTGAGGATCTACAGCAACGAAATTCCGCTTTCAGCTATGCCGATCGTTTTGATGAAAAGTACGATTTGGTTAGAGCTTTTCGAAAAGGAAAATACAAATACATCCGCAATTATCAGCCTTTCAATATTGATGGCTTATTCAATTCATACCGCTATAAAATGCTAGCCTACAGGGAATGGAGAGACTTATTCATGGTGGGGAAACTGGATGAATTACAGCAGCAGTTTTTTCGGTCCAGAAGGCCCGAGGCATTATACGATTTGGAAGCAGACCCGCATGAAGTGAATAACCTGGTGGATCATCCTGCGCAGAAAACGATTTTGAAGGCTTTGCGATCTGAATTGCAACAGCTGGTGAAATCCATGCCCGATTTGAGTTTTTATCCAGAGTCCTATTTCCTGGAAAATGGTCTTGGTAACCCTGCGCAGTTTGGGCAGCTCCATAAAACGGATATAGCCGGACTGGTGGACATTGCCGACTTAAGTCTTTTGTCCTTTGCGAAAGCAAAAAAAGGCATCAAAAAAGCATTGAAATCTCCGGATCCCTGGAAGCGATATTGGGGCCTGATTGTTTGTAGCACATTTGCTGAACAGGCCGCTTTTTTCTATGAGGAAGCCGGTTTGATTGCCTCAACTGACCAGGAGAATTTGGTGCGAATAAGAGCCTTCGAGTTTTTGGCTCTGAATGACCAGCTGATCGAAAATAAAATGATATTGGACATCGTCAAGAAGGCCAAATCCGAAAGCGAAGCCAACTTGATTTTGAACACCGTAGCTTTATTGAAAATGGTCAAATCGGATTTTCGAATGAACTTACCCAAGGATCTTTTTGATGCTGATTGGATGAAATCGACCCAATCTGTTGTGAGCAGGCGCATTGAATTTATTAATGGTAATGGGCAATGATCTGTGTGTGCAAAATAATATAGAAGCCCTTGACAATGGTCTGATGAATTAACTTGGTTCCTATGTTAAAGATCATCCCCTGAATCCTATCGGGTACTTTGAACCGGTCATTCTAATTCCTTTACTAATTCGGCATATAGTTCCTTTGCATCGTATTCCTTTACCTGGATCACGTCTTAAATTGCACAAAGCAAATTCAGCCTGACGATGCAGAAACATTGTTCAGCATGCTTACCTTGTAAATTGTTAATCCAACAGTCAAAATCTAACAATATGGACTATTTGACTTTGAAAGTGCCTGCGGGATGAAAATTGTCAAGGTTGAAGCATTTGTGCTATCCGATCAACTAAAGGAGGCTTTTTTCTTTTCGCAGTTGGAGTACAGGGAACGACGGATTTGCATCGTGAAAATCACCACTGATGCTGGATTGTATGGGTGGGGCGAAGGATATGGCCCCGCCGACGTATTACGGGAAGGAATCAATCTATTAGCTCCTATTCTGATAGGCAGAAACCCTATAGAGCAGGAAACGCTTTGGTTTGACATGTACCGCCAGACCCTTGACTATGCGCGCAAAGGTGTTTTAGTAGGGTCGATCAGCGCGATTGATATTGCACTTTGGGACCTTAAGGGAAAAGCGATGGACCTACCAGTGAGCCTATTATTAGGGGGCCAACACCGATCCCGAGTGATGCCGTACGCCACCGGTTTGTATTTCTCTGAAACGGAAAACCTGGCGGAAAAATTGGCTTCGGAAGCTCTGGTATACGTTGACCAAGGATTCAAAGGCATTAAAATGAAAGTGGGTTTGTCGATCGAGACCGACCTCCATCATGTACAAGCTGTTAGGCAAGCGATCGGAGACAATGTCCAACTCATGGTTGATGCCAATCACGCCTATTCTCTAAGGGAAGCAGCCGAATTAGCAAAGTCCATAGAACCATACGAAATCGGCTGGTTTGAAGAACCGGTTTCTCCTGAATTCTATGGTCAGTACCGCGAACTAAGAAGCAAAACCAGCATACCCATCGCTGGCGGAGAATGCGAATACCTGCGGTATGGTTTTCATCAATTGCTTGATAATAAGTGTGTAGACATTTTGCAAGTTGACATTTGCGGCGCCGGTGGCCTTACTGAGGCCAAACGAATTGCAGCCCTGGCAGCTACTTACGGTGTGGAAATCGTGCCGCACACCTGGGGGACAGGTATCGCATTTCATGCGGCAATGCATTTCATTTCCAATTTGGAGCCCATTCCAGGAAGATTATTTGCTTCTGATTTTTATATCGAGTATGACCGGAGTAAGAATGCCATTCGGGAGGCGTTGACCCTGCCGGCTGTTAGCATGCAGGATGGTTTCATTGAAGTGCCGCAACGTCCCGGCCTGGGTATTGAGGTTGATGAGAAAGTCTTACGGCATTATTCCGCGGTGTCCAACTGACATGTTACCTTACCCGCAGAAGCCGGGTTTGATTCCAGATCCTGGGGCACCTGGTGGATCTGGGATTCGTTCCAGAGATCCTACCCTGGATCGTTAGCTGAAGACAACTGAAAGAGTGAGAATGTTGCGGGCACTGAAAGAGGTGGTATCAGGGATATTCAATTATTGGACCTCCTCAAACGGATTTTCCTCCAGCAGCTCTTCAGATGTGTAAAATCCGGTTTTATCCTGTGTTGCTGTACGGACCGCTGCGACATCCCCAGGAAAGACCACCGAAGCTTTGTTACCAAAGGAATTGCGTATATAGGTTAGAACACAAGCAAGGTCTCCATCCCTCAGAAGTCCCTTGAACGCAGTCATTGGGACCTGCCCCGGGTAATTATTGCCAAGCACTTCCATTGGTCCTATTGCTCCGTGCAAGGTTATTTTGATGAGCCGTTCTTTACTACCCAGGACCCATCGAGTGCCTAGGAGGGGTGGGAATCCCGAGGCCTCCAGGCCCTTTCCATCCGGTTGATGGCAAGTCCCGCAATAACCTTCTCTTTGATATATCTCTTTTCCTCTCTTATACATCTTCAGATCACCTCCAGCAAGTTCAGTGTCAATCTGATCGTGTTTACTCTCCAGTTTCCTCCCATTAAGATGAGCCTCAGCGGATTTAAAGGGTTCAAGGATCCAGGGATCAAGGGGTAATTGACCGGCCTGGGCCAGGATCGCCAAGCCCGGGTCTTTATCAAGCCAGGAAGCGGCCGTAATGGCTTCCAGTCGCACGCGGCCGTGGTCATCCTGTGCCGCTTGCATTAACAGTTCAACCTGGTCCTCCAATTGATGACCGCTGTATCGAATAACCCTTACTGCGCCAGCCCTCACCCGGAAGTCCTCGGACTCAAACAACCTCCTTAAGATTTCCTGGTCAACTTGATTCAATCCCCAACTGACCCATAAGGCTTCTAACAGATGGTGCTCATATTTGGGATCTTCCCCATCCAAATTGCGTACCCATCCAGCCAGGCCGTCAAGGACAGCTCGGGGATCCCTACCCCTAAGCTCTCGTCGACTACGGTAGCGCGTCCTGTACTCGGGTAGTTTCAAATTGTCAAATAGCCGGGCTATACCTGCTCCGTGTACTTTGGCCGGCTCTACCAGCGGCCGGGCGGGATAAGTAATACGATAGATCCGACCATGGACATGGTCCCGCAGTGGATCCCGAGCATTGTGCTGCATATGGCCTACCAACACATTGTGCCAATCAACCAGGTAAAGTGACCCATCCGGGGCAAATTCCAAATCCACGGGACGAAAGTTGAGGTCGGTGCTGGATACAAGGTCCTGGCGATGACTAGTCCTAAATCCTGTACCGTCATCTTCTATGATGTGCTGCTTGGTACCCAGGAAGCCGATGGTGTTGTTGATCAGAAGATCACCTTGTACTTCATCAGGGAAATGACTGCTGGACACAAATTCCAGGCCGGCAGTAGGACGAACCAGATGGGCTTCTTCAATCAAGTTGGTCGATTTTGGCGACTCAACACCATATCTAGGCCTAATGGAGCCAGGCATCATCCATAGGACATCCGGTCCTGACCCGATAGCAAAGAAGTTCTGACCCCATTCATCAAAGGCAGTTCCCCATGGATTGGGTATCGCAAGTTGGGCAGTACGCTCGAGATGGCGTCTAGCTGGATTGTAGCGAAAGAAGCCCCCGTTGGTGCCCCTTATCGGACCGTAAGGCGTCTCAACATTGGAATGAAGGAAAACTCCCTCCCCCATGTAAATAGCTCCTGAAGGATCGGCGCAGTATGCACCGATACCATGATGCGTATCATGGTCGTCAAAACCACTCAGTAGAATCTCGGATTGATCAGCTTTGTCGTCCCCGTTGGTATCGGTTAATAGTTTAAAATTAGTACCCTGGGTTACGTACACGCCTTCTTCAGCTAATTCGAAACCAAGCGGCAAATGTAGTTGGTCGGCAAAGATGGTTTGCTTGTCAGCTTTACCATCCAGATTGGTGTCTTCAAGGATCAGCAACTTATCGTTGGGTTTTTCATCTCCGGGGCGGTAATGAGGATAGCTGGGCATTACGGCTACCCAAAGCCTTCCTTTACTGTCAAATGATAATTGGACCGGGTTAGCTAAATCAGGGAATTCCCTTTCAGAAGCGAAAAGTTGAATATCGTAACCTGGAGCCAATGTGAACCTATCCAGCGCCTGTTGGCCATATAGGTACTCTTTGTCCCCCATTCTGCCGTCGGATCTGTAATTGGTTTGAACCTGTGGCAGAGCTGAAGTTTTTTGATCAGCGTCGGCCAAATCCATTTCTTCACCCTTGGCAGCATGCCAAATTGCTTGATCCCTCAAAGCCGTCATTTCCCGTATTTTCACCAGTTCAGCGGGGTAGTTGTCCGGGCCAAACGGATTATATCTACGACCAAAAACATGAACCCCATTGGGTGTTTTGAAGTCGTTGTGCCAAAACCAGTTTTTCTCAATCACTGCATCCCGAACCATCTGACGATTTGTCTCAGCTCTTGAAGCTGACCCACCAAAAATTGCATCCGCTAGAAACGAGGAGAATTTGGAATACCCATCAGAATCCAACTGGGATCCATCAATGGTCATCACTCGTCCACTTGAAAACCACCTTTTAGATGGGGTGAAAACATCCACAAAATGCACTTTATTCAGCTCAGCCACTTCCTTAATAGCCTTGGTATAGAGGGCCAGATTTAGATTTTCTTTCTGACCATCTGGAAGGTCATATACATGGGAGAGATCCTGGAAGGCAATGGGTGACACCAGGGCGAGCTGAGGGGGCGATTCTCCATTGTAATTCTGACTTATCGAGTGACGCACGAAAGCCTGTAATTCTGCTTTGAAGGTTTCAATACCCTGCTGTCCCCGGAATGATTCGTTGTATCCAAAGCATGCGATGATAATGTCTACCTCCAAACGCGTAAGCCATTCATCTGGGGTCTCGAAGTGACCCTGGCTTCCGGAATTTTGCGTTAGTTCGGTCTGGAATTGTTCCGCTCCAGAGAAGGCCCATGGTGACACCCGGCCTGCATGGGGTCTGAATCCGGGCGTATTACCGCCATCACACATGTTGCGGATGTACAGAACACTATCCGGGTAGCGAAGATGCAGTTCGGTCTCAAAGAATCCGAAATTCATCATCCGGGAGCAGAGATTGTTTCCCACTAATAGAATATGACTTCCTTTTTCAAGTCTCAGGCCGGGGGATGATGGGGAGCACTGAGTCAGGCTCAAGATAATAGCCCCGCAGGCCACGACCCGGCAGGAATTGCTGACAAAAGCGTTCATTAAAGGAATTAACGTTTGATGCAAATCTGGGCAAGATAAGAAGAATGTGTGGAACAGGATACATTGCCCGGTTCTGCAGTCTGACGTCAGTTGATTGAACCCGGAAGATCAGAATCAGTCATTCCTGGATCCGGGACTCAGACAGCACACCCTCACCAACTACCGTAAAAATGGAATCCCATTTTGAATCAGAAATGAGTATCTTATCAAGTATTATTACACGTTCCAAAAATGATAGCAGACCGATCAAGGTTTGATCAGGCCATCCGGAAAATTGACCAGGAAAATAGCCAAGATCCTAACATTGAAGTGTTCAAAGGCCAAGAATATCCTAAGGAACTTCTTTATGCCCAGCGAATGTCCGAGTGGCTGCAAAAACTGGCCCCCGATGTCTCCGAGGCCCTTAAATTGGCGGCCAGAAGCCAACATATTTGCCGCTGGACCAAGCCCAGAAATGACTATCCCATGGATCGCAAGGGGTACCTGATGTGGCGAACCGATCTCAAAAATTTTCATGCTCAAAAAGCGGGGGAGATATTAAATGATTGCGGCTATGATGATGATACCGTTGGTAAGGTCCAATCCTTGATCCTAAAGGAAAAGATCAAAGTGGATCCTGAATCTCAGCTGTTGGAGGATGTCGTCTGCCTGGTCTTTCTTGAAAGTTACTTTGACGACTTTTCTCATAAACATGATGAGGATAAAGTGATTAACATTATCAGAAAGACTTGGAAGAAGATGTCTGAAAAGGGTCAGAAACAGGCTTTGGGGCTGGACCTGCCAGAAGCTGCTCACAATATTATCTACAGGGCGATTGCTAATCCGGATTAATTGAACCGCTGTTTTCCTTAAGATGTTTCACGGTTTCCTTGTATCCCCGTTCTGAGTCGATACTCCGAATAGCGGCCTTGTCGGGTGATTGTAGCAAAGTGACACCGGATTGGATCAATATCTCACGAGGACTAAGCCGGTCCTCTTTCAAAGCTCGTTTAATCAGGGGATAACTCCGAGGTTCCCAAATCGTGAGCAGCGGGTCAGGCTTATAGTCAACCGGGTTTCTAAAGGCTGTAGCCACGGCATTAGGATTTCTTGATTTAACCAGAAATTGAAGAGTCTTATGATCGAGGAAAGGTAAATCGACGGCAACTACCAGCTTGGCCGTCCATGGATCGTCTTCGAAGACTGATAATAAACCTCCCATCGGTCCCTTGTCGCCATACCTATCGGGAATGGTTTTGAAATCCAAGGCATTAAGCTCCTCCAGTTGATCTTGACGGCAGGAACAATATACCTCGAGGCAAAGCTCGTGAAGCATCTGGTAGACAAATTCCCGCTGCGGCATGCCATGATAGTCTAGGAGACCCTTGTCCCTACGCATACGAGTACTCCTTCCTCCCACTAAAACCACGCCGACAATAGCCGCCACCTTTTTCATATTGTTACTTCTATTTACATATTGGCTTTTTGATTCCCTGATAATTGTTCTAAGATGTTCTGCACAATATCCGATGGCGACACGGACACATCAATCTTAAGTCCATATTCCGGAACCTCGAGCGCCGCAAATTGAGAATCAACCAAACCAGGATTCATATAGTGATCTTTCCGTTTCCGCATCCTGCCTTCGATAAGTTGCTTAGTTCCTGAAAGAAGGATCCATGTTAGTTCATCCTCCCCAATCGATCTCAGAATTTTTCTATACTTTTCCTTGAGGGCCGAACAAGCTAGAACAGCTCCACCATTTTCCTCCCAACTCCTGATGTGGTTGGCCAAAGATCTCAGCCACGGTTCGCGGTCGGCATCATTCAATGGAATCCCCTGTCGCATTTTTTCAACCATATCCGGAGCATGGAAGTCATCGCCGTCAAAAAATGGAATTTGCAGACTATCGGAGAGGGATTTGCCGATCAGAGTCTTTCCTGAACCACAGACTCCTGTGATGATATAGATCATTTCAAAAGCTCTTCTGTTCGCATGGTACCACCATCATTGAATAAGGTCACAAGAAATTGCACTAAATCCAATACCTGCCACAAACAACATGACGGCGGCAGTGTCGGTGATGGGGCGTTGGGCGGAATCCCTATAAAATGGAGATAGTCAAATTCATAAAGCCTGGACCACGCTCTCCAAGCTCGTCGAAAAAGTTCTTTACGGTATGTAGGTTATCATCCTAAAGCCGGGAAGCCGATGGTTAAGCTGTGGCCCGATACATGGGAGCCTTAAGAAGAGGGTAGGAGGGCAATGGAAGAATAAGGTCATTATTGCAACGAACTTTGATGCCGGTTTGCCCTCATAACCAACGAAAGAACTATAGCCAGCGCTCCCCTCAACATCCGACTACCCATGTTCGGCATCATTCAATGGGCGAATTATTTACCTGAACCATATATACACGACTACAAAAATCACCATCAGGCCAATCGAAAGGGCACGTGGGTCCTTCCAACTTTCGATCTTTCCGCTGAGCACTTCCCAAGGCTTGTTCCAGGTAAGGGGGCCCACCACTTCCGGATCTGGCTTTGGAGTGAGATAACTTACCACAATGTAAACACCGCTGCATATCAAAAATCCATACCATGCCAGCAGCAGGGGGCCTATGGCCAGAACTTCAGTTATAAATCGCTTATCTCCCCAGACAGGAATATCGCTCATCAAGGCCAGGGTTCCGGTGATGATACCGGTTATAAATGTGGCAACCGCCGCCTGGCCAGTTCCTCTTCGCCAGAAAATGCCGAACAGGAAAACGGTGGTTATTGCAGGAGAAATGCTTCCAACAATGATGGCATTGGCCTCAAAAACACTGCTGAAACGATCCCCTTGGGTTGACCAGAGCATGGCGAGCAGCATTACAACGATCGCACTGACCCTGCCAACCAGAATCTGCTTGTCCTCACCTAATCGACTTTTGAAATGCCGGTAAAGGTCGAGCGATACAATGGTTGACGAACTGTGCAGGGCAGCGGCTATTGAACTCATAAGGGCTGCCAGGATTCCAGCCGCAATCAGACCCTTTAGCCCAGTCGGAATTAATTCCTGGATCAGCACGGGAAGTGCTTGATTGGCCTGATCCCCGATTTTATCCGAAAACAGAACATAGGCGATCACGCCGGGAAAAATTATTATGAAGAGAGGCAAGAACTTCAGTAATCCGGCAAAGAGGGGACCCGTTTTCGCGTCGTATTCTGTTTCAGCGCCCAAAACCCGCTGGACGATGGTTTGGTCGGTACACCAATACCAGATACCGGTAATAGGATAACCCAGCAGCACGGCAAACCAGGCCAAACCCTTAGAGTTGTCGGTGTGGATCAAAGAAAGTTGATCCACCTTGGCGGCCGCCTTAAGCTCGGCATAGCTATGGATTCCATAATCGGGAAGAGCTGCAATGGCGTATCCAGTAACGAGGAAAGCTCCGAGGATCAGAAAGATTGTCTGAATTGTTTCAGTAACCACCACGGCTTTCAATCCTCCGATGATAGTGTAAATGGCGGTGATAACCGTAATTATGATGATGGATGTGACTGTATCCAAGCCGAAGAATTGTTCCATAATAGTTGCTCCAGCAAACAAACTCAGTCCGATATGAACAAGCAAGGCGCCCATTATGCCGGTAAAGGCCAGGAAAATCCGCGAGGCCTGATTATATCGCTTTTCGAGAAACTCCGGAAGCGTGGCAATCTTACTTCTGAAGTAAAAAGGTGCGAATACCAGGCCCAGAATGATCAGGGTGACCACTGCCATTGTTTCATAATTACCCCAGGCAAGGCCTTCATTATAACCTGAAGCCGCCAGGCCAATCAGGTGGATAGTAGAAATATTGGAGGCAAACAGGGCAGCTCCAACCACCGGCCAACTTAGGGATCGACCAGCCAGGTAATACCCCGTACTGGTGGTACGCATATGGCGGCTGGCCCACAACCCTAAGACGATCATCCCGATCAGATAAATGATTATGATAGCAAGATCCAATACTGGTAGGTTGAGATTCATACAGGGGGCGTAGTTTAGGTCGGAGTTTGTTTAAGGTCTATTTCATCGACGTCCCAGGCACCGGCTCCCTGTGGGCTTGTTCAGTCTTTGGTGATGTGCACAACTCAGGATTGCCAGGTATTGGCATAAAAATAAGCAGTTGTTGATGTGCTGAGTCATTCGTTCGGTGTTTCGATCAATTAGTAAGGCTGGATTTCCAGTTCGGGTCAGATCCATACCTTTTACAGGAGTTGGATGCTAAGGAGTACCGTCTGGAAGTGAGCGCTATATGGGTATTTTCTTAAATATAAGGTGTTAGGAATAGGGAATCAACCTTATTCAAAATCCAAATCTCTGCCTTGCAGGAGGGCCTTGAAACCCATTACCAAAGTGAACCGAGAATTCTAACTCTGATGGTCCTTCAATAGCGCCGTTTCTATTTCTTCCAGTGATCTGCGTTTGGTTTCGGGCATGAGGCGCCATACCACGTAGATTTGGGGCACCAGGAAAAAAGCAAACAAGTAGAATGTTAGGCCAACTGAGAAAGTGTCCCGAATTATAGGAAACAACTGATTGACGACCACCCCGGTAAACCAAATTACGCTCATGGCTATCGCAACGGCAAAGCCGCGCAGTCGGATCGGAAATACTTCTGAAGCAAAGACCAACTTAATTGGACCCATGGCAAATGAGTAACAAAACATATATCCACAAATCGCGATCACGACAGCGAATCCCTGGATGTTTTGGCCCAACATGATGCCGGATGCTGCTAGAGTCACAATGGCCCCTATTGTACCGGTCATTAAGAATGGACGCCGCCCAATTTTATCAATAAACATAATCGCCAGTGAACAACCGATGAGGTTGGTCGCAAACAGGTAAATGAAGCTACCTAAAGCACCGCCCAGGCTAAAACCAGCATTCTCCAGGATCGTGGGACCGTAATAGACGATTGCAGTAATACCACTGACCTCCGAGGCAAAACAAAAGAACATGGCCAAATACAACGCTCTTTTGAAACCGGGTTTAAGCAGATCCCTTATCCTGGAGGTGGTTGTCCCGCTTAGCAGGTCTTCAATTTCCACCATTTGCTGGTTGGCTTCATCTTTAGAAACCAGGCTTTGAAGAATGTCTTCGGCTTCACTTTTTCTGTTTTTGGACATTAACCACCGGGGCGACTCCGGGATCAACATAATTAACCCGATAAAGGCCACCGCAAATACCAGCTCACTGCCGAACATGGCCCGCCAGCTTTCATCGATAAGAATCTTATTAATAAGATCCGAACTGAAGACCAGGAAGTCTGATTCGAAATAGCTTAGTTTGCCGGAATACTGGTACAGATAAACGTTAGCAATGGTAGCTGAGGCACCCCCCACTGTCATGGACAATTGAAAGAAGCTTACCATCATGCCCCGAATATTCTTGGGGGTTATTTCGGCAATGTACAAGGGGCACACCATGGTGGTCATCCCGGTACCCAGGCCTCCAATGAACCGGCCCCACCACACCCCCTGGAAGGTGTTTAGAATCACGCAACCGACCACCGATACGATAATCAGGGCAGCGCCAATGAATAATACAGATTTGCGACCGTAGATGTCACTTACCCTGCCCGATACCAAGGTTCCCAGGGCCGTTCCGATCAGCGCGCTGTTCACAAACATCCCCTCCTGAACTGAGGTTAATTGAAATTGGGCCTTGAATAAGCTGAGCGTGCCAGAAATAACAACCGCATCATATCCAAATACAAAGCCGCCCAGGGCCGATACAGCACTGATGAATATGATCCGCGCCATTTTCCTCGATGAGGTGTTGGCATTAATAATCTCTGGGTATTTAATAGTCAAAAAATTAGTAGTGAGCCATTAAACCATGGGATTCAGTATCTCCTCATACCAACTTGTTTCCTGCGGGGAAAGCACCTTTAGACATTACTCCCAAAACCCGTGGATATCCCTGGTTAGTTTTTATTGGAATTGAAAGCAAGGTAGATCAGGACCGTTATAATGATCAAAGTCATGCTTATTGGTTTGACGTATTTCCACGGTTTTAGAGGCACCATTCATGCCAATAAGGTGCTCGGTGGAAATGTTTGTCAATTACATAGATCCGGCAATGGTAATGCCCAGTACTGGTAGTACGCATATGGCGGCTGGCCCACAATCCTAAGACGATCATCCCGATCAGATAAATGATGATAGCCAAATCCATTACGGGTAGGTTGAGATTCACAATAGTGGGCGTAGTTTAGGTCCGAATGTGCGAATGCCTATTTCATCGGCGTACCGGGCACCGGGTCACCATTTGTTGTCAGGATCTGAAAATGATGGATCCGGTGGTCGCCGGAGTAACTCCAGGCTATCTCTTTTTCCGGGGTGACTTCGAACAATTTGATCCCCTCCTTGGCCGCGTAACTAGCAATGACCGTATTGCCGTTGGGCAGACGCTGGGCACCACAAGGATCCTGGAAAGGCGTTCCTTCAAAATCATCATTGTTCACTTCCCAAACCACTTTCCCTTCTCCATCCACTTCAATTGTTTTGTTGCCATGTGTCAAGTTGATCACTGTATTGCCATTTTCGAGGCGAATGGCAGTAAAAGGCCAGTTTTCAGCCTCTCGACCTCCCAATTCCGGCAGATCTGTTTGGAATATTTGAACGATTTCGCCTGTCGGGGTGTATTCCTTTACGGCAAAGGCAAGCAAGTGTGGAACAAGATAATTCCCATTGGCAAGCTTCCTGGCCATTCGGGTCTGCATGTGCGCATTGTCAGTTTCGGGCTCAAGAGGTACTTCCACCACGATCTCCCCCGCGGGATCCACTTCAAGCAGCCGGGGATTATCGCCTAACTCGGTGATGAGGGTATTTCCGTTTTCTAATCTGGCGACCGTACCCAATTCCTGGTTAATTTCCGATTTTTGATAGTTGAATACTACTTGCATTTCCCTATCATATTCAATAACCTCATCGGTCCAGCAGATTAGCACATTACCATTGGGTAGGACGTAGCCATCTCGAGCAGCCGGTCGTCCGGCATCCCACTCTATCTCGCCCGATTCGTCAATAATACCAGTAAAGGTCGGTCCCGCAACGAAAAAGGAATGCGAAATGGCCGCGGCCTGCACATCTTCTTCCGCAGTTTCGGGTGCCTTCGAAGCTTGAGTGCAACCCAGGATAATAAGGCAAACGCCCAGAGAGTAAAAGCTACTTTTGATTATGTTCATTGGTTTGAAGTTTGGTCGGATAAACGATGAAATCGAAAACCTAGAGGGAGTAAAGTATTGTCAATGCTTTACGTGGCACACATTAATCCAAAATATCGTGAACAAGATGCCCGTGTACATCGGTGAGTCTAATGTCTCTTCCGCTAAAACGGTAGGTTTGTTTTATATGATCCACGCCCAGAATGTGCAGCATGGTGGCGTGAAGATCGTGAATAGTCATTTTGTTCTCTATTACCCGGTAGCCATACTCGTCGGTTCGGCCATAGACCAGTCCTTTCTTGACACCTGCTCCAGCCATCCAAATGCTAAAGGCCTGCGGATTATGATCCCGACCGTCCATACCCTGAGCAAATGGAGTGCGGCCGAATTCGCCGGCAAAAATGACCAAGGTACTTTCCATCAGCCCTCTGGTCTTCAGATCTTTGAGCAATGCAGCAATGGGTTGGTCCACGGCGTGGGCATTTGCTTCATGTCCTTCTTTAAGCCGACTGTGTTGATCCCAACGACCAATGCTGGTCCTGGGGCAGGTCAATTCAATGAAACGAACTCCGCGTTCTACCAGCCGACGCGCGAGCAGGCACTGTATTCCGTAAGTCCTGCAGTGCTCATCATCGGAATAAAGACCGTAAAGTTTCTTAGTGGACTTAGATTCACCCGAAATATCGGATAATTCAGGCACAGAGGACTGCATTCGATAGGCCAGCTCGTAATTGGCGATAGTAGATTCAATTTGATCTGCAGGGCCGATTTTGTCCAGCAGTTTTTGACCCATTTGCTCCGCATAGCGCAGTTTGGTTTCTTGAATCCCTCCTTGGTTCTCCTGGGGCATGACATTGGCCATAGGAATGTCCTTGGGCTGCAAAATTGACGCCTGATAGGTAGCTGGCAAGAAGCCGTTTTTGAAATTATCCAGCCCCCCGGGAGGGATCAAGCCTCCATCCAAGACCACATAACCGGGTAGATTCTCGCTTTCGCTGCCTAAACCATAAGTAACCCAGGCACCCATGCTGGGCCTTCCCTGACTGCCAATGCCCGTGTGCAAGAAAAAACTGGCATTTGAATGCTCGGGGAAGTCGGAGACCATGGATCGGATCATTGTCATCTCATCGACGCAAGTGGCCATATGAGGGAACAGTTCGCTCATCCAGATGCCGGATTCACCGTGCTGCTTGAATTTCCACGGGCTTTTCAGAATTATCCCAATGTCGTTGAACTGGGTATCATCTACTTTGAATTTGTCAAACGGATTCAGTCCATGTTCTTTGTCTAGTCTGGGCTTCGGATCAAACGAATCCACCTGTGATACCCCCCCGTCCATGTACAGAAAAATAACGCTCTTTGCCCTGGGTGCGAAGTCGGGTAGCTTTCCACCTTGAGAGCCACCGCCCAAGGATCCGGTTGCGGCCATCAGCCTTTGGCCAAATGGGACACTGCTCATCAGTCCCATTAGGGCTACTGAACCAAAGCCATTTCGACAGATACTCAGCATCTCCCGTCGGCTCATGGGGCAACTACTGTCGTGATCGACTTTCACATTAAATGAATAAACTCCTTAAAATTAAGAATTGAATGGCAATAGTCCACCCAAACTTGAGTATCCTCGGTCATCTCATCTAGATCCAGACCATATTCTTTGGCCAGGTCATCTAACAGAATCTCGGCACTTTTTAGCTCTTCAGGGGATGCCTCCCTTGAAAAAGCCTGGAAATAGATTTTTCGGATCCTTTCCGAAACCGATAGCTTTTCTTCACTTAAGACATTCTTGGCCCAGTGCACTGTCTGTTGGTGAACAAAAGGATCATTCACAAGTGCTAATGACTGGGCCGGAACGTTTGTGGTATTTCTTTTGCCAAAAGTCGAAAACGGGATGGGCCGGTCAAAAACCAGCATCAAAGGGGAAAGGAAGTTCCGGCGGACCTCAACATATATGCTTCTACGACCATTTCCGTCAAGCGGGCCAGACATTTCTGGTCTACCCGAACCGGACCCCATAAATTCAGTGAGATGAATTGGAATGGATTCTCCGTACATTGTTGAGTCCAAGCGGCCCGAAACAGCCAGGATACCATCACGTATTGCCTCTGCCTCCAGTCGACGCATTGGATAATGGTGTAAAAGATCGTTGTTGGGATCGATTGCAAGATTTTCTTCTAGAACTTCAGTAGAACGTCGGAAACTTTGACTCAACAAGATATGTTTTATCATGCCCTTCATAGACCAACCATCCTCGATGAACCGAAGTGCCAAATAATCCAGCAATTGCGGATGAGATGGTAACTTGCCTTGCATACCAAAATTGTCAACCGTCTCAACAATCCCTCTTCCAAAAAGATGGTGCCAGAGGCGGTTCACTATTACCCGGCTTGTAAGTGGATTCTCAGGATCCACAACGGCCTCGGCCCAAGCTAATCTTCCACTGCCATATTGCGGGAACAACTCGGGACCGGCTTGTATGGCACTCAAAAACCGCCGGGGGATTTTCTCGGCACTTAATTGATTTACGCTTCCTCGAATAAATACCGGGCTAAAAACCGCATCCCCTTCAGTCATGCCAATAAAATGAGTAGAATCGTAAAGTTGTGCCGCGATGCTGTCGTAGGACGTTATTAACCGGGATAGTCTCTTTGAATAACCTATTTCCTTTCCCATCAGCCAATGATCAAGTGCGCTAATCTGCTCAGGACTGGCTTGACCTTTTACCCAGTCTTTGATCAATGCTTCCCCTTCTGATGTAAACTGACTTTGTTCACTGGGGACAGTGGCTAATAAATCCGGAATTTGTTGATCAAAGGCAATGGCATATTGTATTTCAATATAGTCGTCCGGCTTTATCCGATACTTATGCTGCGGAGGTTTGCCTTCCAGATAATTGTCATAATGACCTGGAATAAACTGCAGATACGCCTTGTGTCCTTTCAGCCTGGAAACGTCAAAAGTGTAGGTATTCCATTCACCCCCATTGACAAGTTTTTCCAGACCTCCCCACAGAGGCCTTTGGATTACCTGAAAGTTGTCAACGATTATTCGGATCAAACCGTTTATCCCGGCTGCCCTTATGGCGATCGAATCATTTTCAATTATGAAATTTGGTGAACGCAAGGCTCCCATAATTCCAGTGCTGTAGAATCGGCTCGAAGCAACCGCACTTCCCAGGCCATTGACCTTGCCAGATTTCTTGTCAAAAATAGGCTTTCCCATCAACGGCGCATCCCCGAATGCCCAGCCATCAGAATACCATCCTTCCCATGAGCCTTTTCTAAAGTCACCGATGACCCGGTATTTTATCGAGTCCTTTCCATCCTCTCCAGTGGTTTGGACGAATTGTCGAACCTGATTTACAAACAGCGTTGATGTTTTCTCTGCAGCTATTGCTAATTCCTGTCCAAGTTCGGATCTGATTTCCCCTTTTAATTCAGTCAGCCTTTCGATTTGTGCCGCTTGCTCTAGGGTCTTCCTGGCTGGCAGAGGGCCGATCCGAGCGCTTTCTATCATGCCGTACATGGCATAGTAATCGGTGGTGGGAATGGGATCAAACTTATGATCATGGCAGCGAGCACAGCCAACGGTAAGAGCCTGAAAGGTTTTGGAAGTGACATCTATCATGTTATCGATCTTGTCAGATTCCTCCAGTTTTATATCCACCGGGCCATGTTTGCCCTCCCCGAGGAAAAAGTATGCAGTTCCGATTATAGATTCATTGAAGCCTTGATCGGGATTGTAGCGGGGCTGATCGAGCATGTCACCAGCCAAATGCTCTTTTACAAACAGATCATAGGGGACGTCCTGGTTAAAAGCCCGGATCAGATAATCCCGGTACTGCCAGGCGCCACTAATAGCATAGTCGTACTCGTGGCCCATGTACTCCCCATAGCGAACCAGGTCCATCCAATGACGGGCCCAGCGCTCTCCGAAATGAGGCGAAGAGAGATATTTATCCACCATTTTTTCGTATGCGTGATCCGAAGTGTTTGACACAAAAGCCCGAACGTCTTCCGGATCCGGGGGCAGACCGGCAAGCAGATACGATACTCGCCGAATCAGGGCATTGTTGGTTGCCAGAGGGGAGGGCTGTAGCTTTTTGACCTTCAACTTCTGATCAACCAGTCGATCAATGATATCGTTGGGTGAAGCCCTTTCAAAATCAGCCATCAACTCGGGCAGTTCTGGTTTGATAAAGGCCCAGTGCGGTTTCCATTCCGCACCTTGTTTTATCCATTTTTTGAGCAGGGCTATTTCACGTTCACTTAGAACCTTTTTTGCTTCCGGGGGCGGCATTCTAAAACTGGGATCGGTAGATGAAATACGATCTATCAATAGGCTTTTGCCTGGTTTCCCAGGCACGACAGCGAATCCCCCATGCTCTCGTAAGGCAGTGCCTCCTTCAAAGTGGTCTAGGCGTAAATCCACCTTCCGGGTACTCGAATCCGGTCCATGGCAAACGTAGCAGTTCTGCGATAAGACAGGGCGGATATGGTAGTTAAAATCCACCCTGTCAGGCAAGTCAAGGTCTGCCGGCTGTCCACGGTCGCAACCAATGAAGATCGCCGTTATCGCAATCAGACAATTAAATCTCAGATCCCATCCCTTGACATTCATCTCATAATCCCGGTTAGCTTTCTGCCTAATAAAATGCCATTAAGCCAAAATATCGAGGCTCGAGTTCCTCGATATAAAGATAATAAACAGATCAGACTTTCATTTAATCAGTTCACCGCTTCAAGTTCGTACCATGGGACCTCATTTCATTTATGACCGTGGATTGGTAGTAGATGTTTATATGTTCTAATGCCCTTCGTACATCGACCAATACTGTTAGGTGTCCAGAATCATCCGATCTTACCACCCCCTTAATCCCCCGCCAGCGGGGGACAATTGCCTGGTGACCAGCACCCTGTTCTTTCCGGATACGTACGGAGGTCCGGAGCAGATAATGGCGTGGTACCTGGTGAGGCGTCTTGCGGGAGGGCCATCAGTTGGGAAGACATGAAATCCTTGATCACACTTGGCATTTGCTCGGAATATCGAACATTAAAAACTGATCAGATGTTGAAGTTAGTGGCTAATGAAATCACTCTTCATTTGGATATTCAGCGCTCCCTGATCGGTGTTCAGTGTTCGAGGACATTACCCATTGCCCATCTCCGTGGGTGGTATTCCCTATTCCCAAAGCCCCTTGAGATGGGTGTACTTGCAGGTGATATCACAGCAGTGAAAGCAACACCTCCAAAAGCTTAAAACCTTGCGTTTACCGGCAATCCTGCCTGCTCGTTGTTTTTCTTAACTTCAAATTCTACTTCCTGGCCCAATTCAAAAACTTTTAAACCTTCAAATTCTATTTGTCCGTGGCCATTCAGCGCAAGACTGGTCAGACTTAAGTCTCCGTTCAATGAGGAGAGTTTGACCGTTTTGCTTTCGGCGTTGTCCTTCACCTCCACGATCCCATACTGATAGCCGTTGGACCAGAAATATCTTCCTGCCCTGGGATTGAAAGCAATGCTTCGCTCGACGGCAGAGTATTGAAATCCGGTGTAGGCCAATATTCCAGCCCATGCAGCCATGGCCCTGGAATAACGGTGACCATATTCGCCTTCGTTAAATGGATTTCGCTTGTAACCATCGTAGCGATTTCGGATAGCCTCGAAAACTTTTAATCCAGCATCGATCTGCCCTTCATAGATCATATGTTTGCTCACAGTAATGTTTATTTTGCAGGTTGAGAGCTATTCATATCTTCTTTCCCGGGAAAAGGCCAAAACGGGGTCAGTTCCCCTTAGAACCTTCGCACATCCTCGCAAAGCTTTCAAGGGCATTCTCGGACAATAACGGCACCGTAATTTGGGTTGATTGGGCTGAAATGAGGTAGACAAGGACGTTGTAGTGCGACGCAGGTTATCGAGTTTTTCATGGCGGCTATTATATGCCTAATTGTAACTCACAGATAATATCAGGATGGGGTCTCCGTTCGCGGGTCCAGAAGCTAAAAAAGAAGAAACCCTCCTCGGGCGCTGACCCGAGTTCGCCTATCCTGTGGCGTCTTTACTTCAGAGTTAGAGTTCCCGGCTCGGCGGCCGGGAATGATCGCGTCACTTCGACTTTTTCAAGTTTTCTAATCTGATGTCTGGTTTCCAGATCGAGGAGATTTTCGTCTTTCCCACAATTGTCGACCTGATAATCCCGGCTAACAAGCCTAAAATCGATGATCAGACTATATTAAAGGCGATATAGATCAGAATCGTTACTATCACCAAAATGATACTCATCGGCCTGGTGAACCTCCAGGGAGTGAGCGGCACCGCACCCACATCCACAATCCAGGACTTCTCGGTCCGGGGATAGAACAAGGACACCACGTACATCAGTATGACATTGAGCACAAACTCGAGTCCCCAGATGTGGACAAAATGCATCTCGACCTCCAGGATGAAGTAGGTAAGAATGTAAAAGCCAAAACCAAAAAACAGACCCACTTTAGCCGCCACCGCCGAAATGCGGGGGATGAAAAAAGCACATATTATAACTGTACCTATGGGGACCATGAAAATCCCATTCAGTTGCTGTAGAAGCTGATAAAGTCCGGATGGGGCATTTGCCACAAACGGGGCCACGGAAATGCCAAATACCGCCAGGATAAGAGATACCCACCGGCCTACTTGAACGATACCGGCATCAGAGACGGTCGTGTTGAGGTATTTCTTATAAATGCCTAAGCTGAAAAGAGTTGCTGCGCTGTTTAAGGCACTATTGAATGTACTCAAAACGGCGCCCATGACCACAGCAGCGAAAAAGCCGGTCAACCAAAAGGGCAGAACTTTCTTGACTAACTCCGGATAAATGGAATCCTGGTTTTCGTATAGGCTATCGCCAAAATAATAAAACCCAATAATCCCCGGTAAAACGATGACCAGTGGAATCAACAACTTCAGAATCCCGGTGTAAAGCACACCCTTCTGGCATTCCTCCAGGCTGACAGCACCCAGGGCTCTTTGCACGAACGACTGGTGCATTGTCCAATAATAAATCTGGTTAATGATCATCCCCGTAAAAAGGGCGCTAAACGGCAGGATCGAATCTCTTGATCCAGGGCCCACCGAAGGCTCGCGGCTTACTACGTTAAACTTCTCCGGTGCATGATTGAATACGGTTACCAACCCATTCACCACACTGCCCTCACCGATTGCATACAATGCCAAAATTGGCACCAAGAGTCCTCCTATCAAAAGTCCGTAGCCATTCAGGGTATCTGTATAGGCCACCATCTTCAACCCGCCAAAAATGGCGTAGACCGCGCCCACACCTCCTACCACCACAGCAGTTATCCAAAGACCCTGTTGAGTAGTGACCCCAATCAGATCTGAGATCTCAAAAATGCTCTCGATATTGATGGCGCCAGTGTAAAGAACAAAGGGGAGCATGGTTGTTATGAAAGAAACGACCAACAGCAAATCTACTATGGTCCTGGTGAGGCCATCGAATCTCTTCTCCAAGAGTTCGGGTATTGTGGTCAGTCCCATCTTGAGATACCTGGGCATGAAGTACAATGCACCAATTACCAGGGCTATTGCCGATGTGACCTCCCAAGTAATAATGATAGCGCCATTTTTGTAGGAGGAACCATTCATGCCGATCAGGTGCTCGGTGGAGATATTGGTTAACAGCATGGATCCTGCAATGGTAATCCCGGTCAGACTCCGACCGCCCAAAAAGTAGCCGTCCTGGGTATTTAATTTGAGACGTCGTAATCGCCAGGTTGCGTAAGCAGCGACGAAACCTGTAAATGCCAAAAAAGATAAGAATTGCACCAACATGGATCTGTTTTTTCGGTTTAAAGAATACTGGGTTGGGCGCTCATGGAAATAAGGGAATACTCCCTTGCACACCGAGTTTGTCGCATGTTCACTTTTTCATTCTGTGCTTCAAATTGTCGACCAGGACTGCCCCGATGATGATACCCCCAATGATTATTTCCTGGAAATAGGTTGGGACTCCCAAAATGACGCAGCCATTTCGCAAAACAGCAATTAACAAGGCTCCCAAAATGGATCCGGAGGCGCTGCCTTCTCCACCCATCAACGAACCCCCGCCGATCACAACGGCAGCAATAATATCTAACTCCAAAGCCACCGCCGAAGTGGGGTCACCTATGCTTAGATTGCCGTATTGCATGACCGCGGCTACCCCGGTGAACAATCCACACAGAGTATAAATTAGGATGCGGTTACTCCGGATGTTAATGCCACAAAGGCGAGCTGTATTTTCATTCGACCCCAGGGCAAAAACGTGACGGCCAAATACGGTTTTACGCAGCACCACCATCAGCACTATCAGCAATAGTAGGGTTATCCAAATCCCGGGTGCAAAAACCAACCAGGACGGCTCCGGATTAATACTCATCAATTCCTGCATCCAATTATAAGGTGTTGCGATGGTTTGTTCATTGGCCAACCATTTAGCCATTCCCCTGGCAATTTGCATGGTTCCCAAGGTTACAATAAAGGGGACTATCTTAAATCTCGAGCTAACAAAACCCCCAAACCAACCGATAAATCCGCAGGCTGCAATCGCTGCCAAAAAAGGTCGGGAAAATCCCAGGTTTTCGGCATTTGGATCCCCTAAGACCAGGGCAATCACCACGGTACCTAAAGCCACCTGCGAGCCTACACTCAGGTCAATACCCCGGGAGATGATAACCAAGGTCATTCCCAATGCCCCAATCCCAATGATGACTGCCTGAGTCAGGATGGTTTTGAAGTTGTAAAAAGAAAAGAAGGAGGGATAAAAATCTTCCTGATTGATCCCCAGAAGGCTGAAAAGAGCTATGACGAACAACAAACCGAAGAAGGGGCCAAATTGGAAAACAAGAGATCTTAGGGTTGCATTCATATTCAAAACGTATTCAAACTAATTTCCGCGACTCTCCATTGGTCACGCGACCGGAAGTGGCATACAACATAACCTCTTTCTCCTCCCAATCCTTTACGGCTTTCACCGGAGACATTGACCCACGGTGCATCACGGCCAATGTATCACAAACCCCAAAGAGCTCCGGCAAATAAGAGCTGACCATAACAATGGATTTACCCTGCGCGGCTAATTCCTGGATGATGCGATAGATCTCCGCTTTGCTGCCCACATCAATGCCCCGGGTAGGCTCATCCAGGAAAAAAATATCGCTGTCGTGGTGCAGTAAGCGAGCGAAAGAGACCTTTTGTTGGTTGCCTCCGGACAGGTCGGCAATATCCTGGGTCGCATGTCGATATTTGAGGTTGAGCCGGTCAATATAATGCGCTGCTTCGTTTAGTTCTTCCCGGAGCTGGAGGAAACCCCAACGGCTGTATTTTTTCAATGACGAAAGAGTGATATTCGCAGCAATAGACATATTCAATGCCAGGCCTTCTTCTTTCCGATTCTCACTTAAGAAATCGAGGCCAAGAGCAAGTGCTTTAGAAGGTTTGATAAATGTTGCTTTCAGATCGGGATGATTGGAAATTGAGAACCTCCCCTCCTTAACCTCCTGCAACCCAAAGATGCCTCTGATTGCTTCAGAACGACCTGCCCCTATCAATCCGGCAATGCCCATAATCTCTCCTTTTCGAATGGAAAAAGAAAGGTCCTGCGGGACCGGCTCTGCACTCAGCCCTTTTATCTCCAGCACAATATCACCAATCTCATGGGGAATTCCCGGGTACAATTCTTCCACCGACCTGCCCACCATATGTTCGATCAATTGTTCAATCTCTACCTTCGAAACCTTCCCGGTCCCTACCACCTCACCATCTCTTAAAACTGAATACCTGTCACCGATCTCTTTTATTTCCTCAAGGAAATGGCTCACATACAAGATTGCCATTCCTTTTTCCTTCAGCTGGTGGATCACCCTGAACAAAGTTTGACTGTCCTCTCCGGAAAGGGAACTGGTTGGCTCGTCCATAATTACCACCTTGGCATCACTGGCCAGGGCCCGGGCAATTTCAACCACCTGCTGCCGCCCGATGCTTAGTTCTCCCACTTTTGCCTTAGGGGACAAATCCCCATGACCGAGCCAGTCCAGAATCTCCTTTATTTTTTCCCCTTGTGGACGAAGCCATCCCAGGGTTGCTTCTTCAATTCCCAAAAGGATATTTTCTTCGACCGAAAGATGCAAGGCCAGATTCAGCTCCTGGTAGATCATGGCAATACCTGCGGCCCTTCCCTCTGACGGGTGCCCCGGACTATAAGATTCTCCATTCAGCATCATCTGACCTCCAGGCTCCGGTAAATAAACGCCGCTTAAGAGTTTCATCAAGGTGCTTTTGCCAGCTCCGTTTTCTCCAATAATGGCGTGAACCTCACCTCCATAAACTTGCATATCTACTTCCTGGAGGGCCTTGACCGGGCCAAAAGCCTTGCTGATTCCTTTCAAGGAGAGGATCGGAGTTTTTTTGTCCATTGGTTCCCTATGTGTCTATTCTCCGGTTAAAGCCTGCTGAATCTCAATTGACCTATGGATTGTCGGGTAAGCCTCCTATTCCTCCAACCATTGCTTGACCGGGGGTTTTAGCAAAAGTTGCATTTCCTCCTGGTCCATGTTTTCCGGTGTTATCATATAAACACCGGTTTCAATCCTTTCATCAACCTTTTCACCCCTAACATGCTGAACAGCGGTTTTCACTGCCAGATACCCCATCCCAAAGGGATCTTGCAGGGCCAAGCCCTGAATTTCTTCCTTTTTCAAACCATCTACCAAGCCCGTATTGGCATCAAAACCCACAAATTTGATTTGTTTTTCTTTCCCGGCAATCTGCAGCGCCCGCAAGACGGCCTGAGTGGTTGGCTCACTTGGACAAAAAATACTATCGATTTCGCTAAATCGGTTAAGTAAATTTTGAGATACTTGAAGTGCTTTTTCTACACTCACCCCGCCATATTGATTGGTGGATATTAGATCCACATCTGGCATGATCTCCTTAATGCGATCCAAGAAGCCTTCCTCCCGCTCACTGGTGCTGGCAGAGCCTTCGTTGTGGCGAAGCATTATTACCTTATTCCCTTCTAAAATTTCCACCAACCTATCAGCACATAATTGTCCACCCTTATAATTGTTGGTGGCTACGAAACTGATATAATCATTGGATTCCAAACCGGAGTCAAAAATGATTACCGGAATTCCGGCCCTACCCGCGTCCCGTACTACCTTTACCATGCTACGGGAATCTGAAGGTGCCAACACGATAGCGTCCATATTTCGACTGATAAAATTCTGGACAATAGAAACCTGTTGCTGCCGATCCGTTTCTTTGGGCGCCCCTTGCCAATCGATAGACACTTCCAGTTCGTGGGCTGCCTTCATCACACCACCATGGACGTTGCGCCAGAATACGTTGTTCGTACTCTTTGGAACCACCGTGATACGGAGCGTCTTAGAACCACTTTCGGATCCAGGATCGGAGCATCCCCAGGAGATAGATAGGAAGATTGGGCCCAAGAGAATACATGAGTATCGAATCAATGACCACATGAGTTTTGAAGTAATGTCTTTTGGGAGATGCCTGAAGACGCCTGGAAAAGCATGTTTAATAGGCACCCCAATGGCTAGAGGGAATCGTCTAGTAAGGTGCGGCTTCATCTCCTTGCTCTGGTTTTTCCTGTCTTAGAGACTGTATAATGCTATTTGCCGCACTGGCCAATAAAGTTGAATCAGTTTTCACGGTAACGAATTGCCACCCTTTATCAATCATTTTATTGGCATATTCGCTCGAATTGGTGTGCAGTCCGGCTACAATCCCTTGCCGTTGGGCCGCGGCGAGGATCTGGTCCTGGGCAGCGACCAAGTCAGGCTCAGTAACGTCGACTCGCTGAGTTCCTCCAAGAGAAAGCGATAAATCCCCCGGACCAACGTAAACCCCGTCCAGGCCAGGGGTATTGCAGATATCGTCCAGGTTGGACATCGCCTCCCTGGTTTCCACCATGGCCAAGGTAAGGATGTTGTGATTGGCTTCGGCTGCGTAATCAGCTCCTCCATAAATTCGGGCACGAGTCGGACCCAGGCTGCGATTGCCTTCAGGATGGTAACGGCAAGCCTGGACAAACCTTCTGCACTCTTCTCCTGAGTTAACCATCGGGCATATAACTCCATAAGCTCCGGCATCGAGCAGTCGCATCATCCAAGCCGGATCGTTCAGTGGAACCCGGACCAGGGGAACCACGTTTGTGGTCGAAATTGCCTGCAGCATCGTAAGGGCAGTCGATATGTCGTGGAACCCGTGCTGAAAATCAATTGTCAGGCTATCATACCCTTGGTGAGCCATGACCTCCGCCGACCACGAACTGGGAATATGTAACCAGCCGTTTAATGCAGATTGTCCTTTTTCCCAAATTTTGATTAATCGGTTTTCCCTCATCTATTTTGGTGTTCTGGGGTTGCTTTTAAATTTCTCAACGGCCTAATCTACCAGCTTTTTGAAACGATTGCCAGGGATCATGTCTTCAAGGCCTTTCTAGTATATAAATCAGGCGTCTCAGCGATTTGGACATCCACGGGCTGCCCGGAAACTGCTGACTCGATGCAGGTTTGGGCTACCATCATCGAAACATAGCCGTCCCAGGCGCTGGGACCAGTTGGCGTTCCATTAACGAATGATCGGACCCAGGCCTTGACCTGGTTAAGGTAAGCCGTTTCAAATCGTTCAAGCCAGTCTTTGTGGATTTGTGGCCGTTCATCTGCCACATACCCGTATGTTTTAGTCTGAACAGAACCAAGTTGCCCTGTCCCTTTGACTTCTACCTCATAACCGTAGTTTGATTCGACATTGCGGTCAATAACACCTAAGCCGCCATCGCGAAAATATAGTTGAACCATGGCATGGCGGACCGTATCGGACTCCGCGTGCGCATTCGGAATATAGCTGGCATTGACCCGTTGGATCTCGTCCTCCATCAGCCATCGCCCTGAGTGCACATCGTGAACAACAGAATTGATCATCAACCAGTCCAGGGTACGTGGCAAAGTGTCCAGCAGTGTATTATGGATTCCGCGAAAGACAAGCATGCCGCCGATGTCACCGCTCTCACAGGCCTGCTTAACCAGTTGGTGCTCGGGATCATATTCCCTCATGAATCCCAGTTGCAGCAACCGTTGGCCATTGGCCACTTCAGCATCTATTACTTTGGTTGCTTGCTCCACAGTTACAGCCAATGGCTTTTCACAAAGTACAGGTTTGCCTGCTTTGATACACTCCAGGCTTAGCTCGGAATGCACATGGTCCGGGGCCGCGATCAGGATCGCGTCAACATCTGGGGAGGCGATAAGAGAATTCGCATCGGAGTAGACAGCCACGTCATTGCTCTCAGCCGCGACCTGCTTAGCCCGCTGGCTGTCCGGGTCCATTAGGGCCACCACATTGGCTCCGTTCACCCGATGGGCGAGATTCCGGGCATGGCGGCCACCCATGCCTCCGGTGCCAATGATTCCGATATTAACATTTGAACCCATGACCGAACCCAGCTGTTCCAGCTAAAAGTAGAATCGTTGATCCTTTCGACCGGCTTCACGAGCCGCTACCAAATCCTGGGTCTTGGGATCATTGGTGACTTCAGCTCCAATTACTTCCCACCAAATACCGGAATCGGGTGTATAGCGATACTTTTCAGTATGCACTACGATCATGCAAGAGCGTGTTTCGGCCCGGGCTTCAGCAATCGCCTGACGGATTTCTGCTTCGTCAGTGGCCAGGCAGCCACACAATCCAATACTTTCCGCATTTTTGACATAGTCGATTTGGGTGAATTGACCGTTGTCCTGAAGGCTTGTTTCAGGGTCACGGATCTTGAATTCATTTCCAAGGCTATGTCCAACCAACGCCTTTTGATGTCCATGGATGGATTGATATCCGTAATTTACGATAAGCACTATAATGAGCTTGGTTCTTTCCTGAACGGCTGTTACCAGTTCCATAGGATGCATCTGATAGTTGCCATCTCCCAGCAAAACGAACACTTCACCTCCCTCCTGGGCCATGCGGGCCCCAATGCCAGCCGGGATATCGTATCCCATGCATGAATTTCCGAATTCCAGGTGGAGGGTACGCCCATTACTGGAGTCGAACAATTTGGTCAGATCGGCTGGAATTGTTCCTGCGGCGGCTACCAGGGTATCGCCGGATTCCATCATGCCATTAACGATGCTCACGACATGACCCTGGTTGATGGTTTCGCCGGGGTGTTGCACGTTCACCTCAGTGGCTACAAGATCATTCCACTTCTGCTTCTGCGCAGAAACCTCCTCAACATAGTCGAGGTGTGGCTGTACACCAGCACTTTCCGCAGCATTGATTAAGGCGCGCAATCCCTCCCGGGCATCTCCCATGATCGGCATTGCACCCAGTTTGAAGGCGTCAAGCCCGGCAACATTAATGCTTACAAATTTGACGTCAGGATTTTGGAAGGCTGAATTGGATCCGGTAACAAAATCGGCCAACCGGGTACCAATACAAAAGACAAGATCGGCCTTCTTGCTGAAATGGGCCGCAGCCTGGTTGCCGGTAACTCCCGTACCGCCGACCAGAAGATCGGAATCATTTCGGATGGCCCCTTTTCCTGCGTGGGTTTCTGCCACTGAAATGCCAAACCTTTCAGCAAAAGTCGCCAGTTCGTCCCAGGCCTCGGAGTAGTGGACGCCACCTCCGGCAATTATGTGGGGCCGCCTGGCCTCTTTCAAAAGTTTAACTGCTTCCTCTATCCTCAGCGCATCCGGCTGGCGTCGCTCAATCCGCCAAAGACGCTTCTCAAAGAAATTTACGGGATAATCAAAAGCATAACCCTGGATATCCTGGGGAAGAGCCACGGTAACTGCCCCGGTTTCCGCTGGGTCGGTAAGATTACGCATAGCCTCCGGTAAGGAGAACAGGATTTGTTCGGGGCGGGTGATTCGATCATAGAATCGACTTACGACCCGGAAGCAATCGGTTACGCTCATATCCATGGAATTCGGATGGTCCAGACCCTGTAACACCTGTCCCTGGAAGCGAGATGCGTAATAGTCAGACGGCAAAAGCAGCACTGGTAGCCGATTGATAGTGGCAGTGGAAGCTCCAGTAATCATATTGGTTGCTCCCGGACCGATAGACGTGGTGCAGGCCATAGTTGCCAGGCGCCGATTTGCCCGGGCAAACCCACTCGCCGCATGAACCATGGATTGTTCATTGCAGGGCTTGTAAAAAGGCAAGTCCTGACCATACTCCACCAAGGCCTGGCTCAATCCGGACACATTGCCATGTCCCAGGATGCCCCACATTCCTTGAATGAAGCGTCTTTCAATCCCATCACGTTCGCTGTACTGCGCCTGAAGGAACTTCACAATCGCCTGGCCAAGTGTAAGTCGAATGGTTTCTTGAGCTGTGAAAAAATTCATTTTATGATTAATTTGTTAGAAGTGAATTCTAATCGGTAGTATTACCTATTCCAAGCCATGGATTACTATTGTTTTGGCCTCGGTCATTGATTCAACGGCATACCTGGGACCTTCTTTGCCGATCCCGCTGTCCTTCAGTCCTCCGTACGGCATGAAATCTGCTCTCCACAGGGGAGTCCAGTTGATGTGCAGATTACCGGCCTCGACATATTTGGCGAAACGCATGGCGTTGGTAACATCTTTGGTGAATATTCCAGCCGCTAACCCGTAGTTGCTATGGTTTGCCAGTTCAATAGCTTCGTCCACGGTTTCTACCGACGTGGTGGACACCGCGGGACCAAAAACTTCATCCTGAAAAACACGCATTCCAGGCTTAACATCAGCCAGGATTGTGGGCGTAACTGTTGCTCCCTCCCGATCACCGCCGGTTACCAGTTCCGCACCATCCGAAACGGCTTCCTGGATCCAAGACTCTACCCTTTCCACCTCAATTGGTGAGATCATGGCACTAAGCTTCGATTCCTCTTCGAGGGGAGGGCCTATTTTAATCGATTCCACGATGGGTTTGAGCGCGTCCATAAAGTCCGCATAAACCTTACTATGGATGATAATGCGCTGCAAAGAAATGCAGACCTGACCGGCATTCACGTAACCTGCCACTGAAGCGGCTTGGGCGGCTTGTTCCAGATCGGCATCAGGCAGCACGATCATGGGGCAATTGGATCCGAGTTCCAGCGACAGTCGCTTGATCCCTGCCACCCTGGTAAGCGTTTCGCCCACTTCTTTACTTCCGGTGAAGGAGATTTTTCGTACCCTCGAATCCGAGCATAAGATTGGGCCCAGCTTGGAGCCACTGCCGGTAACGGTCTGAATACCCAGTTCTGGCAATCCAGCTTCCAGAAGTAATTCGGTCAACCGCAGTGCAATCAGCGGAGTTTGAGTGGCTGGCTTCAAAATAACCGAATTGCCTGCTGCGAGCGCCGGACCAATTTTCTGTAACACCAGGTAAAAAGGGTAGTTAAAGGGCGATATCGCCAATACGATCCCGCAGGGAACACGCATTACAAAGCCAAGCTTACCTCTTGTATCCATGTTGGCATCGAGGGGCAAATACTCGCCTCGCAACTGAGTTCCCTCAAAGGCCGAAAGGCGCAAGAGCTCGACGCATCGTTTAACAGTACCACGTGCCTCGGTGACTGGTTTACCCACTTCGGTTGCAATCAGTTGAGCCAATTCTTCCGTGTTTTCAGCGACCAATTCCGCAGTTCGTACCAGGATTTGGCCACGCTCAAATGCCGCCAAAGCGGCCATCACCTTAGCTCCTTTTTCCGCCGCGACCAGTGCAGCCTCCAACTGATCGGGAGTGGCAGCCGGCACCGTGTCAACGACCTCTCCCGAATAAGGGGTAATTACTTCTATTGCTTCTGGTGAATGCACCCATTCACCACCTATATACATTTGTTTCATCGTTCAATGACCAATTTAGGGTTTCCCGTCATTCGGCGCTACTTAATTTCGTTTTCACCCTGTTTCGTTCCATTCTGCGCTGACTGAGCCTCAGCTTCAACAGATCCTCATTGCTCAATTAGCCTTCACATCTTCCCACCTGCCGCTCTCCCAGGAACGGATCATGGCTTCATTAACCCTGGCAACCGCGAGGGCATCTTCAAAACCTGGAGTGTGTCGTCTGTTGTTTACTACGGACTGCAGGAATTCATATGCCTCAATAACCTTAAGATCCTCGTAACCAATGCCGTTACCTGAGCCAGGTACAAAATTTCCGTGATGAGGGTACTTGTCACCTCCCAGTAATCGCGTATATCCGTCGTGTTCATCATCCTGATTTGGAAGGTATACCTGTAATTCGTTCATGCGTTCAAAATCCCAGCCAATAGCTCCCTTAGTGCCATGGAGCTCGAGGCCGAATTGTGACTTCGGCCCAAAAATGGTCCTCGATGCCTCAAAAGTTCCTCGGACGCCATTTTCAAACTCCACCAAAGTACCGACATAATCCTCGTTGGTCACTTCCCCGGTTGGGTCACCTGGCTTGCCCAGGGAATAATGGGTGCCTTCTCCGGGAACCGGTTTGGGCCGCTGTGGTATAAACGTATGGGAATGACTGCTGAGACGCTTCACCGGGCCGGTAAGCATATGAGCCATATCGACGACGTGCGACATAAGGTCCCCCAGTACGCCGTATCCTGAGATGTTGGAGTCAAACCGCCAAGAAAGCAATCCATATGGGTTGCTTCCGTACATAGAGAAGAAACGCCCCCGATAATGCGTCGGGTCGCCCAACTTTCCCTGCTGGATTATATTGCGGGCATGTTGTACCAGCGGAGCCCAGCGATAGTTATAGCCGATACCGGTTGTAAGGTTGGTTTCACCGGCTATTCTGGCGATTTCCACGGTCTCTTGGGCAGTTCGCCCAACGGGCTTCTCACAAAAAACATGTTTTCCAGCCGCTATTGCAGCGGATACAATCTCCAAGTGCAGGTTATTAGGCGAGGTAACACTTACGACGTTCACTTCTGGGTGAGTAACCACCTTCCTCCAATCGGTGGTGCTTTCATCAAACCCGAAAGTGGCTTGGGCCTCAGAGGCGCGTTCGGCTACGTTGTCGGCACAAATTACCAAGCGGGGCTTTACCCTTCCCTCCGGAAAACGCAATGGCACTTGCAGATAGGAGCGGCTGTGAGCCTGTCCCATCCACCCCATGCCGATTATTCCAATGCCGTGAGTTGCTGTTCTTGCCAAGCTACTGTAGCTCAAAAACTGAAAACTGAAAACTGAAAACTGAATAACCGAAAACCGACCGCCCCTTCATTTCCCAACAGGCCAAACCTCTGCATTCACCATATGAGCAGGTTTTTGACCTCTCAACACCTGCAGGGCCTGATTGATTGCACTTCGCCACAGGCGATCTTTACCGGTGCGGGTTGCAGAGGCCACGTGGGGGCTGATCACGACTTCATCTCTCCCCAGCAATGGATGATTGGGTGGAACGGGTTTTACCTTCAATACATCCAGCCCAGCACCGTATAAATGACCATTTTCTAAAGCCTGGATCAAAGCCACTTCATCAACCAAACCTCCCCGCGCGGTATTGATCAGAATGGCGCCCTTTTTCATTTGTGCGAAGCGTTGAGCATCGAGCAAATCATGGGTCTCGGGCAGCAATGGCACATGCAGAGATATGACATCTGCAAGGGGAAGAACTTCTTCCAGTGTCGGAGCTAGTTCAACGCCCATTGCCCTGGCCCGGTCGGCAGACACAAACGGATCATGTCCTACAACCTTCATCCCTATGCCATGCGCAATTCGAGCCACATGTCCACCTATCCGTCCCAAGCCTATCAATCCCAGAGTGGCTCCGGACAGCTCCAATCCATCATAATCATTAAAAAAGTCCGATCGGCCACCAGCCCGAATGTTCAAGTCACACCATCTCAGTTTCTTGCTCACGGCAAACATGAGGGCTATGGCATGCTCTGCGGTAGAAATTGTAGGCGCGTCCGGGGCGTTACAAACGACAATACCACGTTTCGTGGCCTCTTCTATTTCTATTTTCTCAATACCAATGCCGGTGCGCGAGATGACCCGCAGCTTGGGAGCCCGATCCATTAAGGGGGCATCATAATCCAAACGGCCCCCGGCAATGACGGCTTCGGCTTGGTCCAACGATCCCAGCGGCTCATCAGGAATATCTTCGGCTGTGCCAACAATGACAGCTTCGCCATCCAATAGAGACGTGTAAACTGAAGGCAGCGCTCTTTCTAACCAAATTCGAAACATCCAGAAATTTTTCGACAGCGACGGCGACAAAGATATGGTTAGAAGTGCATAATGTCCATTCCTTTAATCAGAATTGGAAAGGTGTTTGTTCAAACCAAATTGCTAGGAAACCTGAGATAAAGGCGATCCTAAGAGGGGTAGTATTTTCTCCCCTCAATCAGGGGGACATATGCCACTTTAGAGCAGAGCCCTATGTTGGATTCCTAACACTTCCTCTTTATCAATCAGGAAAGATAGTAACGGGCTTTATCCGATTCTAGCGAATATGTCCCGTTCGTGTCAGGCCAAAATATCATTCACCACATGTCCATGAACATCGGTCAAGCGGTATCGCCGGCCTTGGTGCTTAAAGGTAAACTGTTCGTGATCGAATCCCAGTAACTGGAGAATGGTCGCCTGAAAATCATGTACATGCACCGGATTTTCAACCGGGTTGAATCCAAAATCATCAGAAGCTCCATATGTCAGACCAGGTTTGACTCCTCCCCCCGCCATCCAGAGGGAAAAAACATATGGATGATGATCTCTTCCCCAGCGGTTGTAATCCTCCATTCTGCCTTGCAGGAAAGGAGTTCTTCCGAACTCACCCCCCCAGATCACTAAAGTGTCTTCCAAAAGGCCCCTTTGTTTAAGATCCCTGACAAGGGCGGCGCTGGGCGCATCGGTGTCTTTGCACTGAATCGCTAATTGGTGATTCAAATTCTGGTGCTGATCCCATCCCGCATGCATTAGCTGAACGAACTTTACCCCCCGCTCAGCAAGACGGCGGGCCATCAGGCAATTGTAGGCAAACGTTCCCTGGGTATGGACATCCGGACCATAGCTGTCCAGGATCCACTGGGGTTCATCAGAAAAGTCGGTGAGCTCGGGAACGCTCATCTGCATCTTGTAGGCCATCTCATATTGAGCAATGCGGGTAGCAATCTCGGGATCACCATACTCGGCCAGGTTGATCTCGTTCATTTTGGACAGGTCGTCTAATATTCCTCTGCGAATTTTTCGGCTCATTCCATTCGGATTCGATAGATAAAGAACCGGGTCTCCGCTTCCGCGGAATTTCACCCCCTGCAACTTGGATGGCAAAAACCCACTGGACCAGTAGTAATCGTAAAAGATCTGCCCGCAGGAGGCTTCTTTGTCCCGGGAGGTCATTACCACAAAGGCAGGCAAGTCCTCGGAATCGGTCCCCAAGCCATAGGTCAGCCAGGAGCCCATGCTCGGCCTTCCGGGCATTTCGGAGCCGGTTAGGAAAAAAGTAATGGCCGGGGAATGATTGACCGCCTCGGTGTGCATCGATTTTATAAAACAAAGGTCATCGGCAATCCCGGCAGTCTTCGGCATGAAACTGGATATCCACGCCCCACTTTGGCCATGCTGGGCAAATTCAGTGACCTCGGAAAGGACCGGCATCGAAGCTTGTCCCGAGGTCATAGTGGAAAATCGTCTTCCCTTGGTCAGTTCCTCAGGAATCTGAGTTCCATGCCATTTGGACAGCATGGGTTTATAATCGAACAGGTCGACATGGGAGGGGGCCCCGTTCTGAAATAGATAGATCACCCGTTTGGCCTTGGGCGCAAAATGGGGCACTTGAGTCAGCCCGTAGTTGACACTCTGGAGCGCGCCGCCGGGAGTGCCAAAAAGTCTATTGCTAAGCAATCCGGACAAGGCGATCGACCCCAGGCCCAGAGCCCCTTTTTGGAAGAACTGCCGACGATTTATGGTCGCGTTGTGCTCTTGGAGAGGATTCATTTGTTTATTCGCCATTCGTTTTTGGCTTAGCAATTCATTCCAAGTTCATCTCTTGATTTACAACAGCTAACAGCCAACGGCTAACCGCTTCATATCATTGTTTACTAATCGCTTCATCCAAATTCAATATCAACGAACAGATACCGGTAAAAGCGGCGTGCTCGGCATTATCTAACTGGCTATTCCTAAGAGATTCGCCAACAAGTAAGAGCTTTTTGGCCTCAGAGGGCTGCTCGTTATACTGTTTCAGAAGCACTTGCAATCGGCCCAGCATGAGGCTTTTTTCAGATTCATGAGGATCTCTTGATAAAACCAATTTGAATGCGGTCTCAATTCGCTCCGGATCATCATCTGAACTAACCATGATCCTTTCCGCCAGGGCCCTGGCCGCCTCGACATAGGTTACATCGTTAAGAGTGGTCAATGCATGCAACGGAGTATTGGTCAAAGATGCATTTACAGAGCATGTTTGCCTGGCCGAATTGTCAAATAACATGGTCGGGCCTACGATCCTTCGCCAGAAGGAATAGAGTGTTCGCCGGTAAAGCTTATCTCCGTGATCCTGTTGATATTCCTTTTTTCCGAAGGTAGCCTCGGCCCAAATCCCTGGGGGCTGGTACGAATTTACAGGAGCTCCGCCTATTGAACTTACCATTAAACCGCTACTTGCCAGGGCTGCATCCCGGATCATCCAGGAAGGCAACCTATATCTCGGGCCCCGGCTAACCAGCCTATTTGCCGGATCGATGTCCAGTAACTCGGGTGTCACTTTGGACGATTGTCTATAGGTGGAGCTCATCACTATCAGCTTAATAAGTGCCTTCAGGTCCCAACCACTCTCGACCAATTCCACCGCCAGCCAGTCCATCAGTTTCGGGTGAGAGGGCCTCTTTCCCTGGACCCCAAAATCTTCTACAGTTTTAACGATACCAGTTCCAAAGAAAGCCTGCCAAAATCGATTTACGGTTACTCGGGCTGTCAAGGGGTGCTCGGCGGACACCAGCCATTGGGCCAAGCCCAATCGGTTTTTCGGCGCGGTCATTGGCAATGGAGGTAAACTCTCCGGAACGCCCATGTAAACCTGTTCCAGCGGTTTGTTGTAAGTGCCACGAGTTAAAACAAAGGTTGGTCTCGACCGATCCAACTGATCCATGACCATTACCCGCGGATATTTGATCGCTTCAGCATCCCGAATTTTAGAGGCTTCTCTCAAACTCTGGAGTAGCTCCACATAAACCGGATCCTTTTCCTCGTATGCCCTTTGCAAAAGATCGATCAGATGCTCTTCGCGTTCTCCCGGAGTAATTGTAAGGCCGAATAGATTATCTCCCAGAAGCCCTTCCGCTGCTGGAGAATCGGCCGGAGTCTCGCCCTCCTGGTGAGGAAATATTTCTGATTCATGAGCTTCAACCTTTTCAGCTTTACTAAGAACGAATTGCTCCAGTGCTACTATTTTCACCTTTCCCACCGAATCGCTCAGATTCAGGAGCGGTCGTATTTGGCCCGTTCTGCCGTAGCCAATTTCGGAAGTCTGGTTGAAGTAATCGAAGAACTGATAGTATTCTTTTTGAGCAATCTCATCGAATTTATGGTCGTGGCACCGGGCGCAGGTCAGGGTCAGCCCCAACCACACCGTTCCCAGCGTTTCCACCCGATCAAATACGTTTTCTACCCGGGTTTCTTCCGGGATTCGTCCCCCTTCGCCGTTGTACATATGGTTGCGATTGAAAGCAGTGGCCAGGATCTGATCGGTTTTTGCATCCGGTAATAAATCGCCAGCTAATTGTTCAACTGTGAACTGGTCAAAAGGCATGTTGTCATTAATCGCGTTAATCACCCAATCGCGCCAGGGCCACATGGTACGAGTTGGATCATTCTGAAAGCCGTTCGTATCGGCGTATCTGGCCGCATCCAACCAATCCCAGCACCATCTTTCGCCAAATGCCGGAGAGGCCTGGAGCCGCTCCACCACTTTTTCGTAGGCCTGCGGCGATCTATCTTCCAGAAAAAAATCAATCTCCTGCAGCGATGGAGGCAGTCCAGTAAGATCAAAGGTTACCCGTCTCAATAAGGTTGCTTTATCGGCCTCAGGTGAAGGGGCAAGACCTTTTGCCTCCAGGCGAGCGAGTACAAAACGGTCTATGGGGTTGGTTGGCCAGTCCTCTTTTTTCACATCAGCCGGAACAGGCCGAACCGGGGTCAGCAAAGACCAATGCGGCTTCCATTGGGCCCCTTCCTCGATCCATTTGATCAGGGTAGCTTTGTCAACGGCGGATAGACGGAGATTGGATTCAGGAGGCGGCATCATAAAGTCCTGGTTATCACTGGTAATGCGGGTGACCAATTGGCTTTTGCTAGTATGACCGGCGACAATCGCGAACTTCCCAGGGTTTTCCTTGAGCTCGCCTTTTGCAACCTCCTCAACATCAAATCTCAAGTCAACTTTTCTCTTATTCTGGTCAGGGCCGTGACATGGATAACAGCGATCAGAAAGGATCGGTTTTACCTGAAAATTAAAATCGATCTGCTCAGGCAGTTTTTGATAGGCCTCTCGAACCTCTAGGGGTACCTCATCGCCGCAAGAGAAAGCGGTGACCAGGAGCCAGGAAGTGAGCCAGTGGGTAACTTTCATTTGAGCCGCCGGGAACGGAATTATGATAAAGATAATGACTTTAGTGATTAAAAATTAACCCGATGTGAACCCTTCTGCCTTTGGCTTGGCTTTCCCCAAAGTTCAGGGCCATACCGTATGCCCGTTTGCTTTTCGTTGCTTGCTATTCGCCATTTTCTGAGGGAGTCCCACAGGACGACCGAAGAATCTGTTTCTAATGTGCTTAGTGTCAGATTCTTAGCTGTCGCTCAGAAAAAGGCCTTAACACTCCGGTTCACTAGCAAGTCCAATGGCTCAAGAAAAGGACAGGAGCCAATTTCCCTTGGTACGGTTCCGGAGTTCTCTCCGCCATCTACCGTCTATGGTTTGCCGAAACTCTATTCACCTTTTTCTGAGGGAGTCCAAAGGTCGACCTAAAAATCTGTTTCTAATGTGCTTAGTGTCAGATTCTTCGCTGTCGCTCAGAAAAGGGCCTTAACACAGCCGTTTCAATAGCAAGTCCGATGGCTCAAGAAAAGGACAGGAGCCAATTTCCCCTGGTACTGTTCCGGAGTTCTCTCCGCCGTCTACCGTCCACCGTCTACCGTTTCATATACGCCCCGTCGTGATTCAGCAGCGTATTAGCAACCATCGCCAAGGCTGCGGTCTGAGTTTTATCCAAATCTTTATCCAGTAGGTATTCTCCCACATTGAGCAGTTGCTCGGCACTTTTTGGATCGTTCTTGAATTTGTCGATCTCGTCCCGGTATTGATCAAGAAGCAGGGCAAACTCAGTCGTAGTCGGTTTCCTTCCGATGACAAGTCTGAAGGCGTACCTGGTTTGTTCTTCCAAATCACCTCCTCCCTCTTTCTGTATTCGCTGAGCCAGTACTTTAGCAGCTTCCACGAATTGGGGATCGTTAAGTAAAACCAAAGCCTGTAGGGGTGTATTAGTGTTTTCTCTTTTGACAATGCATACTGACCGGTTTGGGGCATCGAATGCCATCATGGCAGGATGCGGTGTAGTACGCCGGATAAAGGTGTACATGCTCCGGCGATAGAGATTGTCTCCCGAACTATGTTTATAGGCCAATTCCGGGCCGGTTTTTTCAACCCATAGTCCCTCTGGTTGATAGGGCTTCACGCTTGCACCGCCTACTTTTTGGGTAAGGAGGCCGCTTGCCGCCAGGGCATTGTCCCGGATCATTTCAGCCGGCAAACGATAGCTGGGTCCCCGGGCCAAATAGCCATTCTTAGCGTCCTTTTCCCTATGCTCCGGGGTAGAAACAGATGATTGGCGATAGGTGGCAGAACTGACCATGGTCTTCAGCAATTCCCTGACATCCCAACCCGATTCAATGAAATGAGAGGCCAGCCAGTCCAATAACTCCGGATGGGTCGGCAGGGCTCCCTGGGTGCCAAAGTCGTGTGGCGTTTCCACAATACCACGGCCGAAGATCATCTGCCAATAGCGATTCACCGTTACTCTGGAGGTTAGTGGATTCTTTGGATCCACCAGCCACCGGGCCAGCCCCAGGCGGTTCCTGGGCAGATCTTCTACAAAAACCAGCACTTTTTGGGGAGTACCCGGCCCGACTTCTTCGGTCGGTTCATTATACTGACCCCGATTGAGAATATAGGTTTTTCTGGGTTCGGGCGCTTCCTCCATTACCATGATTTCCCCTACATCCTCCATAACTTGCAGTTTTCTGGCTACCAAACTTCGCAATTCTTGGGTCAGGCTTTGGTATTCCCAATGGTTTCGATTCAAATAATGGTCCAGGTAGTCGTCCTCAGATAATTCAACTAGTTGTTTGCTTGGATCAAGGTCTTCTTCAGTCTGAACCATCGCCGCCACTTCCAGAGCGGTCATGAATCTGTTGAAAATCTTCAGATTATCCATACTTCCGGTAAACACGCTGTTTTCTCCAGCCCAATAACGACCGCTTCTGCCGACGATAACGGGCCTTTCCCTCCATCCATAGAATGGTTTCCAATCATGCATAATGGTCCGGTAGAGGTTGTCATGGTTGATGGTCATTTTGGTTCTTTTGCCATTGACGTACAACTGGAGTCCACGGGCCATCCCCGAGCCGTCATAAGTGAAAAGAACGTGGGACCATTCATCTTTAGGAATTGAAACATCGGTCGAGACCTGCATATAATTATGGGGCCAATAACTGGTCATCTGAACAGAAGGTCGGTTCAAACTATCAATGAGCAGATCCCAGCCTCTCCAGAAGGTCGCTACGTCCCCGGAAGTTCCCATGATGGTCTGCAGAACGCCTGTCTTTTCAGTTCGTATCCAGGCTCCCGCCGCAAAGGGCTGGTTAATTTCGAAATTGCCCACTTCCTTTAGAAAAACCAGATCGAACTCCTTCTTCAGTCGCAACGCACTACCGAATTTTCCTATCACAGCCCGGGGTTCTCCACATGCAACTGACTTAGGGTTCTCATCCACTATTTTATTCATTGGGTTATTGGCCAGGAGTCGGCGTGCCCACAGCTTCACTATGTCATTGGCATTCTCGTGATCAGTGAATTTCATCTCCTCCAGTCGAACCGATTCAAAGGGATAGAAGCCATCGGCTTCGGGTGGGTCTATAGCCATGTTCTCAACAGATTCGATATAATCTTTGGTCTCGGCCACCTGGGATCGGGTGAGTTCAAGTTGCTCAGTAGTTTCATCAATCTGGTTTTGCAATCTGACCAGCTCTTTCGCCCTCCCAGGATCCGGTAGAAGCAGAACCGGACCCGACGAGCCACCCTTTTCTGCGACCATCCCGATCTCCCTTATATTGTTAAAGAAGGCAGACATCTGGTAGTATTCTCTTTGGGAAATTGGATCGAATTTATGGTCGTGGCAGGTGGCGCATTCCAAAGTCAGACCCAGAAAGGCCATGGCTGTAGTGTTGGTGCGATCCTGAACGTACTTCTGTCTGAATTCTTCATTTATCGCTCCACCCTCGGCAGTAACTGGATGGTTCCGATGAAATGCTGTAGCCAACTTCTGCTCACGGGTAGCGTTAGGGAGTAAATCACCTGCCAGCTGCCAGATAATGAAATCATCGTAGGGCATGTTTTCTTGGAAGGCCTTTATTACCCAGTCCCTCCAGGGCCAGTGATATCGCTCGGCATCAAGATGCATACCCTGCGAATCGCCGTAGCGGGCTACGTCCAACCATTCCATGGCCATGCGTTCGGCATGAGCTTCGGAGGCCAAAAGACGGTCCACTAGTTTTTCATAGGCCTGAGGATCGTCATTTTCCAGAAAATCTTCTATCTCCCGGAGTGTTGGCGGAAGCCCGGTCAAATCAACAGTCACCCTTCGGATCAATCGCTCCTTGCCTGCTTCCGGTGAAGGGCTGAGGCTATTTTCTTGTAGTTTGGACAGGACAAAATTGTCAATTGGATTAGTAATTCTCCCCTCATCAACTTCGGGAACTGGAGGTTTTTGGGGAGGAACAAAAGCCCAATGCTCCTTCCATTCGGCACCCTGCTCGATCCATTTGGTAATTAGAGCTTTTTCGGTGGCCGACAGGCTGAGGTTGGATTCCGGAGGCGGCATATGGAAATCGGGATCCTCGGAAGTGATCCTTTGCCAGGCAACGCTTTTTCTCGTATTGCCGGCCACAAATGCGTGGCCTCCCTCTTTTTTTAATTCAGAGAAGGCCTTCTCCTCAAGGTCCAGCCTGAACTCCGCCTGACGGGCCTTGTCATCCGGTCCGTGGCATTTGTAGCACCGGTCTGATAGGGATTGGCTTTACATGAAAGTTAAAATCGACTTTATCGGGCAGTTCATTATATGCCTGCTGGACATCGACTGGCAAGGAAGGCTGGCAACCTGTAAATAATGACAATGGCAACGTCAATAACAACGTCAATCTCAATAATTGGTGGTTATGAAAATGCCGGACCGGGGCTGCCACTGGTTCTTTCATTGATATTGAAATTGCAATTGCCCTTGTGCTTGGTCTTTAAGTCAGTATGTCGTTCACCACCTTGCCATGTACATCGGTCAGCCGGTAGCGCCGGCCCTGGAACTTATAGTTAAACCTCTCATGATCGATGCCTAGAAGATGCATCAGGGTCGCTTGGAAATCATGAATGTGAACCGGGTTTTCTACAATGTTGTAGCTAAAATCATCGGTTTGGCCGTAGGTCATCCCTTTTTTGACGCCAGCTCCTGCCATCCAGATGGTAAAGCATTTGGGATGGTGATCGCGGCCGTATTTGGTTTCGGTTAACTCCCCTTGAGAATAATTGGTCCGGCCAAATTCCCCGCCCCAGATAACCAGGGTTTCGTCCAGCAGTCCGCGTTGTTTCAAGTCGGTAATCAAAGCGGCAGAAGCCTGGTCGGTGTCTTTACATTGACGCTGGATTTTTTCGGGTAGGTAGTCATGGTGGTCCCATCCGCGGTGGTACAGTTGAATGAATTTTACCCCCTTTTCGGCCAGCCTGCGGGCGAGCAGACAGTTGGCCGCAAAAGTTCCTGGATCCCGGGATTCCGGGCCGTACAGATCATAGATATAATCAGGCTCATCAGAAGTATCTGTGATTTCGGGAACGGATGTTTGCATTCGGAATGCCATTTCGTACTGGGCGATCCTGGCTTCTATTTCAGGATCGTTGAATTGCTCCGATTGACCCTCCTGCATTTCCTTGAGAATATCCAGTTGCGCCTTCCGGTCGTTTTGATCCACTCCGGGCGGATTTTTCAGGTAAAGCACCGGATCCTTACCGGACCTGAACTGAACCCCCTGATGCTGGGAAGGGAGAAAACCATTGCCCCAGAGGCGAGCATATAGCGGCTGCCCGTAACGCTCTTTGGTGATCAGAACAATAAAGGCGGGCAAATTTTCATTGTCACTTCCCAGCCCGTAATCTATCCAGGAGCCGATGGCTGGTCGTCCCGGGAACTGCGAACCGGTTTGAATAAATGTCGCGGCGGGGTCGTGGTTAATGGCCTCCGTATACATGGACTTGATCAGGCAGATCTCATCCACAATCTTGGATTGATGGGGAAATAAGTCACTCACCCAGTTGCCCGATTGTCCATGCTGTTTAAATGGGGAAAATGAGCCGGTCATCGAAAACGAGGTCTGTCCGGCGGTCATACCGGTCAATCGCTGGCCCTGTCTGACCGACTCAGGCAGCTCTTGTCCACGCATCTTGTTCAGCAACGGTTTGTAGTCGAATAATTCAATTTGGGATGGAGCACCACTTTGGAACAGATAGATAACTCTTTTGGCTTTGGGGGCAAAGTGCGGCAAGACCGGACTGTAGGATCCTTCCCCGGTTTTGGCAAGCAGCTCTGATGGATTAAGCAAGGAAGCCAACCCCAGCGCGCCGAACCCCATTGCCGATTTGGTCAGGAAATCCCGTCGGCTTTGGATATGTTGGTAATGGTTGCAACCGTCCATAATGTTTTCCGTTTTGTGTTTTATGTTTTCCGTCTACCGTCCACCGTCCACCGTCTACCGTTTCATATACGCTTCATCAAAATTCATAACGGTGCTGGCTACCATCGCCAGGGCCGCGGTTTGAACTTTGTCCAAATTACTATCGAACGGATATTCTCCTACCTGAAGCAACTCATCCGCTGCTTTAGGGTTTTGTTTGAACTTATCCAGAGCAATCTGATATTGCTTTTTCATCAACCGCATCTCATCGGGATTTGGCTTTCTTCCACAAAGCAACCTGAAACCATATTGGGTTTGATCTTCGAGGCTTTCCCCACCCTCCTTTTGAATCCTTTGGGCCAATACTCTAGCGGTTTCCACAAACTGGGGATCATTCAGCAATACCAGGGCTTGTAAGGGCGTATTAGTCTTCTCCCTTTTGACAACGCATACCGACCTGGTGGGGGCATCAAAAGCAATCATTGCCGGATGAGGGGTGGTGCGGCGGATAAAGGTATACATACTCCGCCGATAAAGACTATCTCCCGAATTATGCTCATAAGCTAAACTAGGTCCCGTTTTTTCGACCCATAGTCCTGCGGGTTGATACGGCTTTACACTTGGGCCACCTACTTTTTGAGTTAATAATCCACTTGAGGCCAAAGCATTGTCACGGATCATCTCGGCTGGTAAGCGGTGACTTGGGCCGCGGGCCAGGAACAGATTTTTGGCATCTTTTAACAGGTGGTCCGGACTAGCGACAGATGATTGCCGATAGGTGGCCGACATTACCATGGTTTTGACCAAACCTTTTAGATCCCAGCCTGATTCCATAAACTGAATGGCCAACCAGTCCAACAATTCGGGATGCGTGGGCAACGCTCCCTGAGTCCCGAAGTCATGAGGCGTCTCCACTATTCCCCTCCCAAAGAACATCTGCCAATAGCGGTTCACAGTTACCCGGGCTGTAAGAGGATTCTTATCATCCACCAACCACTGCGCCAGGCCCAGGCGGTTCCTGGGCAAACCCTCCCTGAAAGCCAACACTTTTTGTGGAGTACCCGGTCCGACTTCCGTTGTCGGTGAGTTATATTGCCCACGGTTCAGGATAAAGGTTTTCCTGGACACCGGCATGTCCTCCATCACCATGATCTCCGGAACATTTTCCAGGAGTTCCAGTTTTCTGGCAAGTAACGTTTGTAGTTCCTTGATTAACCTCCGGTAATCTGAGTGATTTCGATTCAGGTAGTGGTCGATATAATCGGCTTGTGTAAAAATGTCCGGCTCTAAGCTGGTTTTAGTTTCACCCTCATATACACCGGCTACTTCCCGGGCTGTCAGGTACCTATTGAATAATTTAATGTGATCAATACTTCCTATAAAAACTCCATTATCACCAGTATAAAACCGGCCGCTCCTGCCCACCATTACCGGCTTTTGGTGCCATCCTTCCTGTTTTTTCCAATCATAGACAATGGTTCTGTAGAGATTATCGTAATCGGTAGAGCATTTGATCTTCTTTCCGTTGACGTATAAGTGAATTCCGCTGGCTTGGCCCAAGCCATCATAAGTGAACAAAACATGATGCCACTCCTCTTTAGGAATCGAAATGTCAGCGGTGATTTGCATGTAATTGTGAGGCCAGAAGCTGATCATCCGAACGGAAGGACGATTTAGAGTGTCTAAAAACAGATCCCAGCCTCTCCAGGCATTTAGGGTTAACTCCCCCGAAATACCCATAATGCTCTGGTTCTCTCCTTCCTTTTCGGTGTGTATCCAGGCCCCAGCTGAAAACGGCTGGTTCATTTCGAACTGGCCTACATCCCTTAGAAAAACGAGGTCGTACTCTTTCTCTGTTCTGAGCGCATTGCCAAATTTTCCTTTCACTACCTGGGGTTCTCCCGATGCAACTGACTGGGGATTGTTGTCAACTATTTTGTCAATTGGGGTGTTTCTTAGTACTCTGTGAACAACTCCTTCTACTTTGATCTTCTCAGGTCGGACAGTTTCGAAAGGAAAGAAAGCATCAGCAGAGGGGGTCTTAATGACCTGGCCTTCAATTGATTTAACAAAATCTTTCTGAGCCGCGATCTGGGATCTTGTGAGTTCTAATTGTTCCAATGTTTTACCAATCTCCTGGGACAATTCAGATAGCTTTTTCTCGGTTTCAGGCTCGGGCAACAACAAAACCGGACCTGAAGAACCACCGTTTTCTGCGACCATTCCGAGCTCCTTCAAATTGTTAAAGAAAGCCGACATCTGGTAATATTCCTTTTGTGAGATCGGATCGAATTTGTGATCGTGGCAGGTGGCACATTCCAGGGTCAGACCCATGAAAGCAGTTGCTGTCGTATTGGTACGGTCCTGAACGTATTTGACGCGGAATTCCTCATCGATGATACCGCCTTCTGCAGAAATAGGGTGATTCCTGTGGAAGGCTGTGGCCAGCTTTTGTTCAGTAGTGGCCTGCGGCAACAAATCACCGGCCAACTGCCAGGTGATAAAATCATCGTAGGGCATGTTTTCTTTGAAGGCCTTTATAACCCAGTCTCTCCAGGGCCATTGATTCCGTTCCCGATCGAGATGCATTCCCTGTGTATCACCATACCGGGCCACATCCAGCCATTCCAGGGCCATACGCTCGGCATGGGCATCGGTGGTCAAAAGCCGGTCAACAAGTTTTTCATAGGCCAGATGATCATCATCGGCTAGAAAATCATCTATTTCCTGAATCGTAGGCGGGAGACCGGTTAAATCAAAGCTCAACCTTCTGATCAGGTGTTCCTTATCCGCTTCGGGGGATGGGCTCAAGCCCTGTTCCTTCAATCTCCCCAGGATAAAATTATCAACAGGGTTATTTACCGTCCAATCAGCAGGGAGGTCTTTCGGAACTTCAGGGCTTTGTGGAGGAATAAATGCCCAATGTTCCTTCCATTCGGCACCTTGCTCGATCCATTTGGTGATCAGCGCTTTTTCTTTAGCCGATAGGCTAAGGTTGGATTCCGGAGGCGGCATATGGAATTCGGGATCCTCGGAAGTGATCCTTTGCCAGGCCACACTTCTTCCGGAATTTCCCTTAACAAAGGCGTGACCCCCTGAAACTTTCAATTTGGCAAAAGCTCCCTCTTCCCGATCCAGTCTGAATTCGGCCTGACGGGCATTATCATCCGGACCGTGGCACTTGTAACATCGATCTGAAAGGATGGGCTTGACATGAAAGTTAAAGTCAACTATGGCTGGCAGATCGCCGTAAACCAGGGAAATTTCCTCGGGAACTTGCTGACCGCAGCCGGCTAACAAGAGCAGGGACAAGAAAGCACTACGTGGAAAGAGGTATTTTCCCATTATTCTAATAATAATGAAATGAAACTGCAAAATTATAAACATTGGTGTTTCCCTGGTCTTTAATGTCTAAATTACACACTTCTGCAGTAAAGGGTCCAATTTCCAGGAATCAAGTTAGCTAATTACCCAAATAGTTACCAGTTTTTCCCACCAGTTGATTTCGCACGTATGGTTTCCGAAAACGCCACCCCCTAGCCCCCGCCAGCGGGGGAAATTACTCGGCGATGAAAAGGTTCAGAGACATACTACAGGATAATACCCAGTGGGATGAATCCACTTGGAGACATGATGCTTTTGCTGACCTGTCCCCCGCTGGCGGGGGTTAGGGGGTGGTTGAATTGATGATTAGCCATTACCCATGTTTTTCTTGTTACATTTTATGGTCTTGGCAATTCACATTTCTCAAACGTCTAAGGACTTAATACTGCGGTTTCACCAGCAAGTCCAATGGCTGAAGAAAAAGGACCGACAATTTCCCCTCGGACAGCTCCGGAGCTCTGTCTTTGCCTGAAATAGGTTGACACAAATTTGAAAGAAAATGGTTGAAAGTCAATCTATGTATCACCGGCACTTTAGTGTGAAATTGAAGCGAGAGATCGTCCAACAGTTAGAAAGGGGACGGCTAAAAGTCCGAGAAGTTTCCCAACTTTATGATGTAAGCCAATCGGCCGTGTACAAATGGCTGGATAAATATTCGAATCAGCGCAAACAAAAGACCCGTTTAGTAGTGGAAAAAGAAAGTATTTCCTCAAAATTGAAAGCGTAAGAAGCCCGGATCAAGGAGCTGGAATCAGCCTTGGGACGCAAGCAAATGCGGATCGATTATTTGGAGAAGCTGATTGAGATCAGTGAAGAAGACCTTCAAATTAACATTGAAAAAAAGGGCGAACACCTACCGTTGAGTGGTTCCGAAAAAACCAAAGGGAATTCCCCTGGAAAATGAGGGAACTATATAAACAGGTAGGGATTTCCAGGCAGGCTCATCACCAGGCGGTCCAGCGTCAACGATCTGTCTATCTGGCTCAATTTGCATTAGCCAATGAGGTGATAAACATACGCAAGGATCACCCCAGGATGGGACTACGAAAGATCTATCACCTGGTAAAACCCAAAGGGGTAGGCAGAGATCAATTCGAGCAAATAATGGCTGAAAAGGGTCTTAAACTAACTAAAACTAAGAATTACCGGCGGACAACTTTCAGCCAGCAGTATCATATCTATCCTAATCTAATAAGCTCCCGGACGGTGGAGCGGGCGAATCAGGTATGGGTAAGCGATATCACTTATTATCAGAGCCAAGCCCGATTCTACTATTTAACTTTTATCACTGATGTGTACACCCGGAAGATCGTGGGTTGGGCTGTAAGCGATAGGTTGCAGGCAAAGGCCAATGCAGAAGCTCTTAGCAGAGCTCTGAAGGGGGCAACCTCAATACGTCAAGCTTCTAAAGGAAAACAAGATTCAAATCAGTATGGGGAACAAAGCCTGGGAGAATGCGCATGCCGAAAGAATCAATGGCATTATTAAAAATGAGTACCTGGAAGAAAGAGGAGAAATGAACGTAGACCAGTTGACCAAAAAGGTGGAAAATGCAGTTACTCTTTACAACAATGAAAGACCTCACTGGAGATTACCTAATTACCTGTCTCCTAAGGCCTTTGAAAGAGCCAATGAACAAAACAAAGTAAACTACACACTTAAAATCAATTACTAACCTGTCAACCTTATTTAGGCAAGGTCACTCCATCCACCGTCTACCGTCCACCATCCACCGTCCACCGTCTTACCGTCCACCGTCTACCGTCCACCCGTCCACCGTCTTACCGTCCACCGTCTTACCATCCACCGTCTACCGTCCACCGTCCACCGTCCACCATCCACCGTCTACCGCTTCATATAGGCCCCGTCGTGATTAAGCAACGTATTAGCGACCATCGCCAAGGCTGCGGTTTGAGTTTTGTCCAGGTTTTGATCCAAAGGATACTCTCCAACCTCTAGCAGTTGGTCCGCACTTTCCGGGTTTTCGGTGAACCTGGTGATTTCATCATTGTACTGGTCCATCAGGAGACCAAACTCACTTTTTGTGGGTCTTCTACCGGTAACCAGCCGGAACGCGTAACTCGCTTGATCCGCCAGTTCGACTCCTCCCTCTTTCTGTATTCGCTCGGCTAATACACGGGCGGCTTCGACAAACTGTGGATCATTGAGTAAAACCAGGGCCTGCAGAGGTGTGTTGGTACTTTCTCTTTTGACAATGCAAACCGACCGATTGGTCGCGTCGAATGCAATCATGGCGGGATGCGGTGTAGTACGGCGGATGAACGTATACATGCTTCGGCGATAAAGACTGTCGCCTGAGCTACTCTTATATGCCAGTCCGGTTTTTTCGGCCCAGAGACCTTCGGGCTGGTAGGGCTTCACGCTTGCTCCACCCACCTGCTGAGCTAACAGGCCACTTGCTGCCAGTGCGTTGTCACGGATCATTTCAGCAGGTAATCTATGGCTGGGCCCCCGGGCAAGGAATCGGTTCTTGGCATCCTTTTCCATATGTTCCGTAGAAGCTGATGATGATTGCCGGTAGGTGGCTGAAGTGACCATGGTTTTCAACAATTCCCGGACATCCCAACCAGATTCAATGAATCGCAAGGCTAGCCAGTCCAATAACTCCGGATGGGTGGGCAACGCTCCCTGGGTACCAAGATCGTGGGGCGTCTGTACAATACCCTGGCCGAAGATCATCTGCCAGTAGCGATTAACCGTTACCCTGGCAGTAAGAGGATTCTTTGGATCTACCAGCCACTGGGCCAGTCCCAGCCGATTCTTTGGCGTTTCTTCTCCAAAAATCAGCACTTTGGGGGGGGTACCCGGCCCGACTTCTTCGGTGGGCTCGTTGTACTGACCCCGATTGAGAATATAGGTTTTTCTGGGTTCCGGCATGTCCTCCAACACCATGATCTCCTCCACACTCTCCATGACCCGCAGTTTTTTGCCCACCAAATCTTGCAGTTCTTCAGTAAGTCTCCGGAAGACCGGGTGGCTCCGATTTAGATAGTGGTCTAGATAGTCGTTCTCATCTCCTTTGCCCAGATAGTTATCTGAACCGTGTTTGCCAGGATTAAGATCAATCTCTTGCTGAATCACCGCTGCTACTTCAAGAGGGGTCAGGTATCTATGAAAGATCTTGAGATGATCCAGACTTCCGGTAAACACGCTATTCTCTCCGGTCCAATAGCGGCCGCTTCTTCCAACAATGACAGGCCTCTCCTGGAAACCGTAAAATGCTTTCCATTCGTGCAGAATAGTCCGATAAAGGTTGTCGTGGTTGATGGTGATTTGGGTTCTTTTACCGTTTACATACAATTGAAGACCGCTTGCCCGTCCGGTGCCATCATAGGTGAAGAACACGTGATTCCAATGGTTTTTGGAAATGGAAATGTCGGCAGTAACCTGCATATAATTGTGGGGCCAATAGCTGGTCATCTGGACCGAAGGTCGATTCATGCTGTCTAAAAGCAAGTCCCAGCCTCTCCAGTAGCTCAAAAGATCTCCCGAAGTGCCCATTATGGTCTGCAACTCACCTTCTTTTTCTGTTTTCATCCAGCCACCGGCTGAAAAGGGCTGGTTAATTTCGAAATTGCCCACATCCTTGAGAAAAACCAGGTCGAACTCTTCCGGAAATCGCAACCCGTTGCCAATTCTTCCCGGTACGACCTGGGGCTCTCCGTTTGCAACCGATTTGGGGTTCTCATCCACTATCTTATCTATCGGGTTGTTATGAAGGACTCGGTTGAAACTACGCTCAACATCGATCTTCTCCGGCCGAACAGATTCGAAGGGATAAACGCCATCGGCTGCCGGTGGGTCAATAGCCTGGTTCTTGATTTTTGCAATAAATTCTTTCGTTTTAGCCACCTGGGATCTGGTGAGTTCCAGTTTCTCAATCGTTTGGTCGATTTGGTTCGTCAATTTGACTAAATCCCTCTCGTTTTCAGGGTCGGGTAACAACAGAACGGGGCCCGAGGAACGACCATGCTCCGCTACCATCCCAATTTCGCTCAGATTGTTAAAGAAAGCCGTCATCTGGTAATACTCCTTCTGTGAGATCGGGTCGAATTTATGATCGTGGCAGGTAGCACATTCCAACGTCAGGCCCAGAAAAGCCGTTGCCGTCGTGTTGGTCCGGTCTTGAACGTACTTCTGTCTGAATTCCTCATTTATGGCTCCTCCCTCGGCGGTAACAGGATGGTTTCGATGGAAGGCCGTAGCCAATTTCTGCTCTCGGGTAGCATCAGGGAGTAAATCACCTGCCAATTGCCAGGTAATAAAATCATCGTATGGCATGTTCTCTTTAAATGCTTTTATTACCCAGTCTCTCCAGGGCCAGTGATATCGCTCACGGTCCGCGTGCATTCCTTGTGTATCGCCGTATCGAGCTACGTCCAGCCATTCCATAGTCATGCGCTCTGCGAAGGCCTCTTTCGTTAGAAGACGGCTCACCAGGGCTCGGTAAGCACCAGGTGCATCATCTAAAAGGAACTCATCTATTTCTTGAATGGTAGGTGGCAAACCTGTTAAATCAAAGGCCAGCCTTCTAATTAGCTGCTCCTTATCCGCTTCCTTGGAGGGGCTAAATCCCTGTTCTTTCAACTGTGCGTGAACAAAATAGTCAATAGGGTTATTGGCAATCCAGCCAGCAGGAAAGTCTTGAGGAATTTCAGGCTCTTGAGGAGGAATAAAAGCCCAATGCTCCTTCCATTCAGCACCCTGCTCTATCCATTTGGTTATTAGCGCTTTTTCCTTGGCCGATAAGGCAAGGTTGGATTCCGGAGGCGGCATTTTAAATTCAGAATCATCAGAAGTAATCCTCTGCCAGGCTACACTTTTTCCCACATTACCAGGCACAAATGCATGACCACCTTCTTTCTTTAGTTTGGAGAAGGCCTGTATCTCCAGATCCAGCCTGAAGTCAGCCTTTCGTGCATTATCATCGGGTCCATGACATTTGTAACATCGGTCCGAAAGGATGGGCTTGACGTGAAAGTTGAAGTCGACTATGGGTGGAAGATTGTCGTAAACCAGGGAGATTTCCTCCGGGACCCGCTGACCGCATCCGGCTAGCAACAGCAGAGACAAGAAAGCACTATGTGGAAAGGGGTATTTTCCCATTATTCGATTAATTAAGGAAATGAAACTGCAAAATTATAAACAATAAGTGTCTCCGTGGTCTTTAATGTCTAAGTTACACCTCTGCACCAAAGGGTCCAATTTCCAAGAAGCAAATTAGCTAATTACCTCCAATAGTTACCAGTTTTTCCCACCAGTTGATTTCGCACGTATGGTTTCCGAAAACGCCACCCCCTAGCCCCCGCTAGCGGGGGAAATTACTTGGCGATGAAAATCTGTTCAGAGACATATTACATGATAATACCCAGCGGGATGAATCCACTTGGAGACATGATGCTTTTGCTGACCTGTCCCCCGCTGGCGGGGGTTAGGGGGTGGTTGAATTGCTGATTAACAATTGTAGATGTTCTTTTGGGCAGTGTTTATGGTCTTAGCAAAGTTCACGTTTCTCAAACCTATCGTCTCACCCCTTGGTCTTAGGGCCTCAACAAGATCAGCGAATACCGCCGCCTTGGATCATGTCAGGGTCCCCCTGCGGGAGACTCTGCAGGGCGGTGGGGAGACTCTATTCGCCTTTTTCTGAGGAAGTTCCAATGGACGACCGAAGAACCTGTATCTAACGTGCTTAGTGTCAGATTCTTCGCTGTCGCTCAGAAAAAGGCCCTAATACCCGTTTCACTAGCAAGTTCAATGGCTGAAGAAAAGGACAGAAGTCCAATTTCCCTCGGACTGCTCCGGAGTTCCATCTACCGTCACACCGTCTACCGTCCACTGTCCGCCCAACCTGCCCTTTAGATTTACAAGATATGATTATTTCAATATTATTGCTATTACCCCTATGAGGGGGTCTGGGGGAGACTCATAACTTGTGGACAAGGTGGATAACTTTAAAAAGTCAACACCGACAGAGGCGAATTATCTGCCTGCCAGGGTAAGACCCATCGTGCGATTCAATCCTCTGTCGGTTACTTAAACAAGCATCATTTAGAAATTAGGAATATCCAGCGAAGGATAAGATCCATTATCAAGGGTTTGATCGTGTTTAAGTGTGTTGACCTGTTTTTTAATCAATAATAAAGTTATGAAGTATAAAGTATTTATTGGCGTAGATGTGTCTAAAGAGGTTCTGGATTTTGTAGTGATTGCTGAAGGCAAAAAGTTGTTCCACTTGCTGGTAAGTAACGATAAAAAAGGGATCAATCTGTTTTACAAAAGATTACTAAAAGAAGTAGAGACCGATCAGATCCACTGGTTATTATGTCTTGAGCATACGGGTATCTACTGTAACCCTTTATTGGAATTTGTGGTTGAAAAGAACATGGCAGTTTGGTTAGAAAACGCAGCAGTAATCAAAGCACACCATGCGTTGGAACGAGGTAAAAATGATGCTTTAGATGCCTTAAGAATTTCTGAGTATGCTTATGCTAAAAGGGATAAAGTAAGGCTGTGGGAAGCTCCCAGAGAGGTTGTCAATCAATTGAAATCTATGATCCGTCTCAGGAAAAGACTACTTACTTCCAAAAAGAGGCTACTTGATCCTCTACAGGAAGACAAGCAGTTTGGTAATAAACAATGGGCAAAGGAACATGATAAACTACTTCGACCTGTTATAGCCAAAATAGAAAAACAACTCAAAGAAGTGGAACAGAAAATCCAGCAGCTCATTGATGGGGACCATCATCTTAAACAACTTTATCAACTGATTACATCGGTAAGCGGAGTAGGGCAGATTGTAGCTATCAATACCCTGGTAGTCACTAACGAGTTTAAACAGATCACTGACCCAAAAAAGATGGCCTGTCATTGCGGAGTAGCCCCTTTCCAATACGATTCAGGGAAAACGATTCGCAGCAGGGCCAGAGTGTCACACAGGGCAGACAAGTCGATGAAAGTACTACTACACTTGGCGGCTATGTCAGCCATCTCTGGTAAAGGAGAATTAAGAGATTATTACCTAAGAAAAGTAGAGGAAGGCAAGAATAAAATGGCTGTACTTAATGCTGTAAGAAACAAAATCATCCACCGAGTATTTGCTTGTGTAAGAGAAAATAGGAAATATGAAAAAATTTATAAGCATGCCCTTGTTTAATCCTTAGAAATCGCCTGGCAGGCGACTACCGCTTCATGTACGCCCCGTCGTGGTTAAGCAGCGTATTGGCAACCATGGCTAAGGCTGCGGTTTGAGTTTTATCCAGGTTCTTATCCAAAGGGTATTCCCCGATATTGAGCAGTTGCTCTGCACTTTCTGGTTCTTCCCTGAATCTGCTGATTTCGCTTTTGTACTGTTCCATGAGAAGCCTAACCTCGCTCTTAGTCGGTTTCCTACCAGTAACCAATCTGAAGGCGTACACGGCTTGCTGACTCAATTCCTCTCCTGATTCCTTCTGTATCCGCTCTGCCAGCACTCTGGCAGCTTCCACAAACTGAGGATCGTTAAGTAAAACCAATGCTTGAAGGGGGGTGTTTGTGTTTTCCCTCTTTACAATACATACCGACCGGTTGGTTGCATCGAACGCAATCATAGCGGGGGATGGCATGGTACGGCGGATAAGGGTGTACATACTCCGGCGATAAAGACTTTCTCCTGAACTGTGTCTGTAAGCCGAATCAAATCCGTTTTTTTCGAGCCATAAACCTTCGGGTTGGTACGGCTTCACACTTGCACCCCCTACTTTTTGGGTTAGGAGGCCACTGGCTGCCAGAGCATTGTCCCGGATCATTTCAGCCGGCAAACGATAGCTGGGGCCCCGCGCTAAATATAGATTTTTGGCATCCTTTTCCATATGTAATGGTGTTGCTACCGACGATTGCTGATAGGTGGCAGAAATTACCAAAGTCTTCAACAATTCCTTGACGTCCCAACCCGATTCAATAAAACGCAAGGCCAGCCAGTCCAACAACTCCGGATGGGTCGGCAGCGCTCCTTGCGTACCAAAGTCATGTGGCGTTTCTACAATACCCGTGCCGAAGATCATCTGCCAGTAGCGATTAACCGTTACCCTGGCGGTAAGAGGATTCTTTGGATCCACCAGCCATTGGGCCAATCCCAGCCTGTTCTTAGGTAAATCCTCCCCATACGTCAGTACTTTTGCGGGAGTACCCGGCCCCACTTCTTCCGTCGGTTCGTTGTACTGGCCCCGATTGAGAACGTAGGTTTTTCTAGTTTGGGGCATGTCTTCCATCACCATGATCTCCCCTACATCTTCCATCACCTTCAGTTTGTCGGCAACCAACCGGCGCAATTCCTGGACAAGGCTTTGATACTCGGGATGTTTCCTATTCAAATAGTGGTCCAGGTAGTCGTCATCAGATAATTTGGGCCGTGGATTGCCTGGATCAAGACCTTCTTCACTCTGAACCACGGTTGCCACTTCCAGTGGGGTCAGAAATTTACTGAAGATCTTCAGATTATCCATGCTTCCGGTAAACACGCCGTTTTCTCCGGTCCAATAACGACCGCTTCTGCCGACGATAACAGGTCTTTCCTTCCATCCATAGAATGGCTTCCATTCATGCAAAATGGTGCGGTACAGGTTGTCCTGGTTGATGGATATTTTGGTCCTTTCGCCATTGACGTATAGCTGCAGACCTGATGCCATCCCGGATCCATCATAAGTGAAAAAGACATGGAACCACTCCTCTTTAGGGATCGCAACATCGGAAGTGACTTGCATATAGTTATGGGGCCAGTAGCTGGTCATCTGGACCGAGGGTCGGTTCAAACTGTCAATGAGCAGATCCCAGCCTCTCCAGTAACTTATCAGATCCCCCGATGTGCCCATGATGGTTTGCAACTCGCCATCTTTTTCGGTCTTTATCCAACCACCGGCCGAAAAGGGCTCATTGATCTCAAAATTGCCTACACCCTTGAAAAAGACCAGGTCAAATTCTTCTGGGAACCGCAGTCCATTGCCGAACTTTCCCGGTACGACCTGGGGCTCTCCGCATGAAAGCGATTTAGGATTTTCGTCTACAATCTTGGTCAGTGGGTTGTTAAGCAGGACTCTGTTGATATATTCATCCACTTCGATCTTTTTAGGCCTGAGAGATTCGAAGGGGTATACCGCCTGGGCCATGGGTGGGTCTGCGACCAGATTCCCAACTGATTCGACAAATTCTTTTGTTGCAGCCACCTGTGACCGGGTTAGCTTCATTTTCTCAATTGTCTGATCAATCTGGCCGGATAACTGGACCAACTTCTTCTCGCTTTCCGGGTCGGGTAACAGCAGAACAGGGCCCGATGAACGACCATGCTCCGCTACCATCCCAATTTCGCTCAGATTATTAAAGAAAGCGGTCATCTGGTAGTACTCTTTCTGTAAGATCGGGTCGAATTTATGATCGTGGCAAGTGGCACATTCTAGAGTCAGCCCAAGAAAAGCCGTGGCTGTGGTATTGGTTCGATCTTGAACATACTTCTGTCTGAACTCCTCATTTATGGCTCCTCCTTCGGCGGTAACAGGATGGTTTCTCTGGAAGGCCGTAGCCAATTTCTGCTCTCGGGTGGCGTCAGGGAGTAAATCACCTGCCAATTGCCAGATGATAAAATCATCGTAGGGCATGTTCTCTTTGAAGGCCTTTATCACCCAATCTCTCCAGGGCCAGTGATATCGCAGCGCATCCAGGTGCATTCCTTGTGAATCGCCATAACGGGCTACATCCAGCCATTCCAGGGCCATGCGCTCGGCATGAGAGTCGGTGGCCAAAAGCCGGTCTACGAGTTCCTCATACCCCCGGGGATCATCATCGGCTAGAAAACCATCTATTTCCTGGATCGTAGGCGGTAAGCCGGTTAAATCAAAGCTGAGTCTTCTGATCAGGTGCTCCTTATCGGTTTCCGGAGAAGGACTCAACCCCTGTTCCTTCAATTCTGCATAAATAAAGTTATCAACCGGATTATAGGCCTTCCAATTGTTTGGAAAGTCTTGAGGAATTTCAGGCTCTTGAGGAGGAATAAAAGCCCAATGCTCCTTCCATTCAGCACCCTGCTCTATCCATTTGGTTATTAGCGCTTTTTCCTTGGCCGATAAGGCAAGGTTGGATTCCGGTGGCGGCATATGGAAATCGGGATCATAGGAAGTGATCCTTTGCCAGGCCACACTTTTACCCACATTGCCAGCGACAAATGCATGACCACCGTCCTTCTTTAATGTTGAGAAGGCCTCTTCTTCAAGATCGAGTCGGAGCTCAGCTTTTCGGGCATTGTTGTCCGGACCATGACATTTATAACAGCGATCCGAGAGGATCGGCTTAATATGAAAATTAAAATCGACTTTGACAGGCAGATTTTGATAGGCCTGTTCAACATCCTCAGGTATGGAAGTTTGGCAGCATGCTAGTATTAGGACAAGCAACGTCCATGAATAAGACCAAAACAATTTCAATTTCAATTTCAATTTAAATCAACTTCATGTCATTGGACGGTAGACGGCATCATTAGGCTAAAATATCATGTACTACGTGCCCATGCACGTCGGTAAGTCGATACCGGCGGCCCTGGTGCTTGAAGATCAGCTGCTCATGGTCAATGCCCAATAGGTGCAGAATGGTGGCTTGGAAATCATGTACATGGACCGGATTCTCGGCTATGTTGTACCCGAATTCGTCGGTTTGCCCGTAACTGAGTCCAGGTTTTATGCCTCCACCGGCCATCCATGAGGTAAAGCAACGGGGATGATGATCCCGGCCATAGCGATTGCCCATATCAAGACCCTGGGAATAGTTGGTTCGGCCAAATTCGCCGCCCCAGATCACCAAAGTATCGTCCAGCAGGCCACGCTGCTTTAAGTCCATCACCAAGGCTGCGGAAGGCTGATCAGTATCGCGGCACTGATTGCTTATTAATTCCGGAAGATTTCCGTGGTGGTCCCACCCTTGATGATAGAGTTGAATGCACTTTACGTCTCTTTCGATAAGCCTCCGGGCAAGCAAGCAATTGGCTGCATACGTGCCTGGGATTCTTGATTCAGGTCCATACAACTCGTATATCGAATCAGGTTCCTCGGAAACATCCATTACTTCGGGAACGGATGTTTGCATCCTGTAGGCCATCTCATATTGAGCGATGCGGGTCCTGACTTCAGGATCTTTGACTTCGGCATGATACATCCGGTTCAGTTCACCCAGGTGATCAAGCATTTTTCGGCGATTCATGCCGGTAATTCCTTTAGGATTGCTCAGATACAGCACCGGATCTTTACCTGAGCGAAATTGCACGCCTTGATGCAAGGATGGTAAAAACCCGGTACCCCACAATCGTGCTGCTAACGGCTGCGCTCCTGCCACCAGGCCGGTTCCTTTGGAAAGAAGGATGCAGAAGGCAGGGAGATTATCGTTGTCGCTGCCTAAACCGTAACTGAGCCATGATCCCATACTGGGCCGTCCGCTTTGTTGCGATCCAGTTTGAAAGAATGTCATGGCGGGATCATGATTGATGGCTTCGGTATGCAAGGTTTTGATAAAGCATAGGTTATCCACAATCCTGGCCGTATGCGGCAGTAACTCGCTAACCCAGGCACCGCTCTGACCATGCTGGCGAAATTTCCAACTAGCCCCTTGCAGCGGAAAGGCTGCCTGATCGGCGGTCATACCGGTAAGGCGCTGACCCATACGCACAGAAGCCGGAAGATCTTCACCCATTCGTTCCTGCAGCAACGGTTTATAATCAAACAACTCCTGTTGGGCCGGACCTCCGCTCTGAAACAAATAAATGATACGTTTCGCCCGCGGTGTAAAATGAGGCATCAGTGTGTTTCCTGTAGTTGGCAAGGATGCTTGAGATGGGCCTATGCAACCTGGCAAAAGGGAACTTAAGGCTGCAACTCCAATTCCGGTACCAGTCCGCGACAAGAAATGCCTGCGGGTCATTTGCATTGGATTAAGATCGTCGGAACAACCGGCGCAAGTTAAATCGCTCATTGTCTCAATTTTAAATTGCAAATTACGAGTTTAGGCATAATACCCTATTATCCTAAGCCACGATATCTTTCACCACATGTCCATGCACGTCAGTAAGTCGGTACCGGCGACCCTGATGCTTGAAGATCAGCTGCTCGTGATCGATACCCATCAAATGTAGAAGAGTAGCCTGAAAATCATGTACATGGACTGGATTTTCCGCTATGTTGTAACCGAATTCATCAGTTTGCCCGTAGCTGAGTCCTGGTTTGATACCGCCACCGGCCATCCAGGCGGTAAAGCAACGGGGATGATGGTCGCGACCATAGCGATCACCCATATCAAGGCCCTGAGAATAATTGGTCCGGCCAAATTCGCCTCCCCAGATCACCAAAGTATCATCAAGCAACCCACGCCGTTTTAGGTCGATCACCAGCGCTGCGGATGCCTGATCAGTATCTCGACACTGAGCACTCATATGTTCCGGAAGTTGACCATGGTGGTCCCAGCCCTGATGGTAGAGCTGGATGAACTTCACGTCTCTTTCGATAAGCCTTCGGGCCAGCAAGCAATTGGCTGCATAAGTCCCGGGGATCCTTGATTCAGGTCCGTATAACTCATGGATGGATTCCGGTTCTTCGGAAACATCCATTACCTCGGGTACTGATGTTTGCATCCGATAAGCCATCTCATATTGAGCGATGCGGGTTCTGACTTCAGGATCTTTGACTTCGGCATGATACATCTGGTTCAGTTCACCCAAGTGATCCAGCATTTTTCGCCGGTTGATACCGGTAATCCCCTGCGGATTGCTGAGGTACAGAACCGGATCCTTACCGGAACGAAACTGCACCCCCTGGTGCAAGGAGGGCAAAAATCCGGTACCCCACAATCGTGCGGCCAGGGGCTGAGCGGCGGCCACCCTGCCCGTTCCTTTGGAAAGAAGGACACAAAAAGAAGGGAGATTATCGTTATCTGTGCCTAAGCCGTAGCTGAGCCATGAACCCATACTGGGTCGTCCACTTTGTTGCGAGCCCGTCTGAAAAAAAGTCATTGCAGGATCGTGATTGATGGCCTCAGTATGCAAGGTTTTGATGAAGCAGAGGTCATCAACGATCTTGGCAGTGTGAGGCAGAATATCGCTAACCCATGCACCGCTCTGGCCATGCTGGCGAAACTCCCACTTAGCTCCTTGTAAAGGAAAAGCCGCCTGATTGGCGGTCATGCCGGTAAGCCTTTGCCCCATGCGGATCGAGGCTGGAAGATCTTCGCCCATTCGTTCCTTGAGCAAGGGTTTATAATCAAACAGCTCCATCTGGGCCGGACCACCGCTCTGGAATAAATAAACGATTCGCTTAGCCTTGGGCGTAAAATGCGGCATCAGTGTATTTCCTGAAGCAGACAAGGATGCTTGAGAGGAACTTACACAACCCGGCAAAAGAGAACCTAAGGCCGCCACCCCAATGCCAGTCCCCGTGCGTGACAGAAAATGCCGGCGGGTCATTTGCATCGGATTAAGGTCGTCGGAACAACTAGGACAGTTTGTATGGCTCATTGTTTTTTTGCTTTTGGCCTTTAGCTCTTGTTTCCTTCATATAACTTTAGCCAATAGCTAATTTTATCCTTTCGATATGCTTTCAGTCAAATTCAATATCGCGTTAGCTACGACTGTATAGGCAGCCAGCTCACTTAAATTAAGTTGCGGATCCAGTTCGTATTCCCCGATGTTCAACAAGCCCTCAGCTTTGGCCTGATCGGATTCGAAAAACTCCATTTGATATGCTAAAAGATCTGTCAAATGTGCCATTTCCTCTTCTTGAGGTTGTCGAGAGGTAGCCAACCGAAAAGCGAAACGGATGCGTTCCGCTTCATCAACGCCTCCCTCGGCTAACATTCTTTGGGCGATCAGGCGTGATGCTTCGGTGAATTGAGGATCATTCAGAAGTACCAGCGCTTGCATGGGAGTACTGGTCGATTGTCGCCTGACTATGCACTGCTCCCGGGTGGAAGCGTCAAAAGTAATCATTGAAGGAGGCGGCAAAGAACGCTTCCAGAAAGTGTACATGCTCTTTCGGTACAAATCCTCGCCGTGGTCCTGAATATACTCTTTCAGCGATTGGTTACCGCTGGCTACCTGGATCCAAAGTCCTTTCGGTTGGTACGGCTTTACACTGGGACCTCCGACCTGACTGCTCATCAAACCACTGATGGCCAGGGCGTGATCTCTGACCAGTTCTGCCTGCAGGCGGACTTGGGGTCCCCGCGCCAAATAGATATTACTGGGATCCCGTTTGAACAAAACCGGATCTACCGCTACTGATTGGCGATAGGTGGCCGACATGACCATTGTTTTTATCAGATGCTTCAAATTCCAGCCGGAAGATCTGAATTCCAGGGCTAGCCAATCCAACAGTTCGGGGTGGGTAGGTAGTTCTCCCTGGCTGCCAAAATCTTCGGGGGTGGCGACAATTCCCCTGCCAAAGATCATTTGCCAATATCGATTGACTGCCACCCTGGTCGTTAACGGATGACGTTCATCAAAAAGCCACTTGGCCAGGCCCAGCCTGTTTTGAGGATATTCTTCCGGAAACGGTAGAACAAACTTTGGAGTGCCTGGATAAACCTGCACGGTTGGAGCGCTGTATCGGCCCCTTTCCAGTACATAAGTCGGCCGGACAGTGTCCATATCCGCCATGACCATGGTTGGCTTTAGGATCACCTGTTGCATTCGCACCTCCCTGAATTGGAATTCGCTGTGCCACTTTGTCAATATTTGATACGTAGGGTCTTCGTGGTGCAGCTGATGATAGAAGAGCCGCTTCCTATCCTTGTCGCTCTTATTTGACTTGGAAACCAAATCGGCCAGTGGATTAAACCGGACCAGGTCCTGGATCTCTTGCTGGGTAAGCTTCCGGTTGAAGAACATAAGCTCATCAAGGCGGGACCGTATTAAGCCAGATTTTTCAACCCGAACAAAATCAGATACTTCGTAGTCCGTTTGTGCCAACAAAATCGAATTCGAGCCCGGTCGTAGGTCCCCCAATTCGTCTTTTAGAATGAGTAACTCTTGTGGTTGTCCATTCAGATATATCCTCACGCCCTTGGCCCGGCCCGAACCATCATAGGTGAGCGCAAGGTGTGCCCATTTGTTACCAGGCAGTATATGACTGGTTCGTACCTCAATTGCCCGCTTAGGTGTGGTCAGGCTGGTGGAGTTGATCAGCTGAAATTTGATACCATCATCGTAAACCCCAAGAGCGAAACCTGGGTACTTTCCTTTGATTTGCTTTGGGTTCAGCAGGTTCCCCCGGGCTCCGCTTTCTATCGAATACAGCCACAAACTAACTGATGCGGGCCCTCCAAAGTCCATTCCGGCGATGGGACCAAGATCAAGATAATTGTCGGTGCTGAATTCAAGGCCTCCCGAGAATTTTCCCGGCATTGTGATCGCGTCGTTGACCACCTTTGCTGGCTTCCTTCGATTTGACTCCTCTGCAATTTCCTCGTTTTCCGCATAGTCGAGCGGGTAATAGGCCACAAGTCCCGCCGGGATTCTTCCTATCTCCTGGTTGGATTCGACATTCACAGAAGTCAGATCCGGGTTGTTCTCCCACTTGGTTTTTTCGTAACTGTCTATTTTCTGCCTCTGAGACCCGACCAGGTTCTTCATATATCTGGTGTATTTTTCTACGGTCGAGTCAGGCAATGGGATCGACGGCTCCGCCACCTCTACACCATATTCCACCCGTCCTTTTTCGGGAACATTGTTGAAAAAGCTCAACAGGCTATAAAATTCCTTTTGCAACACAGGGTCGAACTTATGGTCGTGACATTGAGCACATCCAAGTGTGAGCCCAAGGAATGAGGTTGAAAAGGTGTTTACCCGGTCCAGTACGTATTCGACCCTATATTCTTCATCGACAACCCCAACTTCCTGGGTAATCTTATGATTTCGGTTAAAAGCGGTTGCCAGTTTTTGTTCGTAGGTGGCATCGGGCAATAGATCTCCGGCTAGTTGCCAGGTAAGGAACTTATCATAGGCCATGTTTTCATTGAAGGCCTTAATGACCCAGTCCCGCCAGGGCCACATGCTACGTTCAAGATCGTCTTGATATCCGTGCGAGTCGGCATAGCGGGCCAGGTCCAGCCATTCCAGGGCCATCCGCTCTCCGTAACTTTCCTCCGAAAGGAACTCGTCCACCACTTTTTCATAGGCATCAGGACTGGTATCAGCCAAGAAGGCATCGATTTCGGGCAGGCTGGGGGGGATTCCTCTGAGGTCGAAAGACACCCGTCGGATCAACTTTTCTTTGGTTGCTTCTGGTGATGGTTGGAGCCCCTTTGCGTCCAGGCCGTTCAGAATGAAATGATCGATCGGGTTTTGGGGCCAATCCGGATCGGAAACTGCCGGAGGCTCGACTTGTTGGGGAGGAGTAAAGGCCCAATGGGGCTTCCATTCAGCTCCCTGTTTTATCCACCGTTTGAGGATTTCGATCTCGCGGTCGGTCAAACTAAGTTTCGATTCTGGTGGAGGCATCATATAGTCAGGATCGGTGCTTGAAACGCGATGCACTAATTGGCTTTTTTTCAAATCGCCCGGGACGATGGCATATCGGTTCTCAGCACTATCCAGCAGAGCAAAGGCCACTTCTTTCACATCAAATCTCAAATCGGCTTTACGCACCTTTTCATCGGGTCCGTGGCATTTGTAGCAGCGGTCAGAGAGGATAGGTTTTACATGAAAGTTGAAATCAATTTTATCGGGGATTTCCTGATAGGCCTCCTGTCCGTCCCTTGGTGATTGAGTACAGGAAAAAGCTCCGAACAAGCAGAAATAAGTAGTAAAGCGGTTGATATTTAATGCCATCGCGGCGCGTTTTCTTTAAATGGAACTTAGGAGTGCTTACAGGGATTATTCAAATTTAACAAATCTGTTCGATTGTTTCTACAACAACACGCAACTTCAGCTGATTGCGCTCTGATGCCGTCTCAGCATGCTTAGCGTCCCTTGCAGGAAACTCTGAGCGAGGGAGTCCAAGAGAAGAGAGTTTTTTCGGCATGATGGAAATGATGAATTCAATTGTAGTTAATCTTTTTTTTGGTCTACAGACCACTCCATGTTTTTGCGATAGCCATAGTACGGATAATAGTCCCAGGACGCCTCTTTTCCTAAGGCACGCGGATCATCGGTCTTTGCTGTATATTTCAAAAGCTGCTCACTTAAGTCGTGCCTGATTTCTGCGTATTGGGGAATCGAGGCCACATTGTGAATTTGACCGGGGTCTACCCGCATGTCATATAATTCCTCGGCAGGTCGTTTGCCAAAGGCCAGTTGGTAGAATATAGGGAGCCCCTCCATTTCTTCCAACAATTGCGTTTTTGTCGGACCGGGAGCAACTTCTCCAAAGGGAATCGCACGAGCGCAGTTTTTTGCATCCGGATCACCTGCCGGCCACCGGTCCGGTTCATAATTGCGAATGTATAAGAAATCCCTGTTGCGAATCGCACGGCAGGGATAGCCTTTGCCTCCCTTGCGACAACCATCATGTCTCTCCATCGCAGTAAATGCTTGTTCCCGGAGATTCTTTCCCGGAACTGTAAATACATCCATCAGACTGTGGGAAGTCATTTCGTCGAGTGCTTTTAGGCCGGCCGCTTCCAGGAAGGTTGCTGCAAAATCACTTAGATGAACAAATCCTTCATACTCTCTATTGGGAGAGACAATTTTCGATGGCCATCGGATGGCCAATGGCATACGTGTCCCAAAGTCATAAAGAGTTGCCTTGGCGCGAGGGAATGGCATTCCATTATCGCTGGTGACGACTACAAGCGTATTGTCCAGTTCTCCCGCCGCTTCGAGGACAGCTAAGGCTTTTGATACCGTGCTGTCAAAACGCTGAACCTCGAAGTAATAATCCAGAATGTCATTTCGCACTATAGCATTATCCGGCAAATGGGGAGGGACAATCACCCTTGCCGGATCCATTCCCGAATCCCGTCCGGAATTCAACACATAAGGACGGTGTGCATCACTGCTACCAAGCCAAAAGCAAAAGGGTTGATCTTTTGATTTTTGTTGATAAAAAGCCTCAAAACTACTGAACCCGGGACCGGCAGGGTTTAATTCTGTCTGGCTGCTGTGAACCCAACCTGTATCGGTCTTGAACTTACCGGGAGACCAGGCTTTACTATATGAACCAATTGCATAACCTGCTTGCTCTACTAAATCAACATAAGTGGCGAATTTTGAGGGCAGTTTACTATGAATATTTCCCGCCTCTTCCAATCGCCAGATGTGTTGTCCGGTCAGGATAGCGCTGCGTGAAGGACCACAGGAGGGGGCATCACAAAAAGCATTTGTAAAGAGAATACCCTCACCGGCGATCCTGTCAAAGGCGGGTGTCCTGACGACGGGATCGCCCATAGCACCGGTATGACCCCATGACTGGTCGTCAGAAATGCAAAATAGTATATTGGGACGCTTCTGTTTGGGAGTCTGTCCCATACCAAAAGACAACAAACCCGAAAGGAAAAAACCTGACAGAAAGATACGGTGAAGGATCATGTTCATTTTCTGAATGTCGTCGTCATGTTAGGCTATTTTCCCCATATTCACAAACAGGCTGCTACCCGGCTGTTTCTTTTGACCAGGATACCGAAACCCATGAGAATCGGAAACAAGGCCGTCTACCGTCTTGCCGTCTACCGTCTTACCGTCCCCCGTCTACCGTCTTACCGTCCCCCGTCTTACCGTCTACCGTCCACCGCCAACCAATAAGCGGTGATTGCGGAGATAGCGGCTGCAATGAGAAAATTTACGGGAAGGAACCATGATTCACCTGATATTGCCAATCCAAGGATCCTACCTACAGCTTTTGAAACATTGATCAAACCAATCAATGTTGCGGCCCAAACTACGACCAGTGATATTGAGTTCGTAAATAAATTGTTGCGGAATTTCTTATTCAAAAGTTTCTGATCATTCATCGCGAGAACCAAAAAAATGGCCACGATGGGTAGCAAAATGCCGTTCAGGGCCTGAGCAAAAACAATTCCAGCAATAGGTTGTATACCGGCCAGGCCAAAACCAAAAACCCACGGCCAATACTGAACCCCAGACCAAACGATACTCAGTGGATTTGTAATGCCAGCTGCTCGACCTAGCGAACGTGGTTTGCGCAGTTACCGCCGCGGCCAATGAAGCGGTCAGACAGGAAGAGAACCCAGCGGCAAACAATCCAATTCCCACCATCATGCCGGCCCAGTCACCTAATTCATGGCTCATGGCAGCGGCAACGGCCTGGAAACTGAAATCACCCATTACAGCTGTCCCTGAGACCAAAACGGCAATTGAGATAATTCCACCCAATAGAACAGCGGTGGTCATCCCAAATCTCATTTCCTTGAGGTCCTGGGACTGAGAGATCCCGCTAGCCAGAAATAAATTATACGGTACGATGGTGGTACCAACCAGGCTGACTACAAGCAACGCCGATTCATCAGGAAATCTGGGGACAAAGCTTGCGACTATAATCTCAGAAATCGCGAAACTTTGACGCCAGGCCAGAGTCACAAAGGAGATTCCCATTATCGCGACTACCACTGCAAGCAAGTGGGCGATCAAGCGGTAGTTACCGAACCACAACATCAGGGCACACCCCAGAACAATAGAAGAAGTGATGATCCAATTGGGTAGATTATGGATCAGTGAGAATCCAGCAGCCGAACCCAGAATATTTCCCGTTTGGTAAGCCGCACATCCAAAAATTACTGCCGAACCTACCAGAATTTTGATGTGGAATCCTTTCTTTGTTGAAGACCGATATGCTAGGGCCTCTCCAAGGCTCATTCCACTGCCAATTCTGATCAGGGCTGCGGATTCCTGCAGAACTATGCAAGCTATGGTAGAGAAAGCAAGTGCCCATATGAGATCAAGTCCGAAAGTGCTCCCAGCCAGGGCGGCTGTCGTTATTGTTCCCGGACCAATAATTGCTGCCGAGATGATGGACCAAAATAGAATGCTCAAAAACCTCTTCCGGATCATAACATCCTTGAGAATCTACTCCTCGCCATAACCACCTCCCCCAGGAGTTTCTATCACAAGCCTGTCACCAGGATACACTGTGCAACTGTCTATTCCTGACAGGGTAATCAATTGGCCATTCTTGCGAATCACAGTCTGCCTTCCTACTTTTCCGGGTGATCCGCCCGAGAGTCCGTATGGCTTTTCGATTCGATGCTGCGAGACTATTGTTAAATCCAATTCGGCTCTGAATAAAATCTCGCGTATAATACCATCTCCCCCTTTCCAATTGCCCGGTCCTCCAGAGCCCTTCCGAATTTCGAAGCGCTCAATTTGAGCTGGATAGCGAAATTCAAGTATTTCGGGATCTGTAATCCGGGTATTAGTCATGTGCTGATGAACTGCATTCTGCCCATGGAACCCCGGACCAGCTCCTACCCCCCCGGCAACGGTTTCATAATACCCAAACTGGTCATTTCCAAACAATATGTTGTTCATCGTACCCTGCAAGCGGCCAGGCCAAACGCCTTGATTAGGGTATCCGTGATTCTCTGGCTTACTTCAGTATTTCCGCCAACGACCGCTGGTGCCTCCGATGGATCAGGCGGAAATTCCGGGTTTAGGAATCCAGATGGAATTGACAGGCTTATCGTTTTCATTAATCCTTCATTTAATGGAAGCTCCCTGTTGATAAGCAATCGAAGAACGTATAATAGGGCGCTAATTACAATAGACGGATTGGCGTTTAAATTACCGGGATGAACGCCCGAAGATCCATTGAAATCAATGTTGGCACTTTCATCCCTTACATTGATTGAAGTTTTTATGCAGGTGCCATCGTCCAGAAATTCCTGGGCTGTGTAAAGACCATCTTTAATTTGGAGGAGACTATTTGCAAGGCACTCACTGGCGTAGTTTTGGAGCTTGTCCATGTAATACTGCACCTGTTGGTCGCCGAATAATATTGCTGTTTCTCTCAGGGTCTCTTGACCCAAGCGAATTGCAGCCAGTGCCGCTTTCAGATCCGCCAGATTCTCTTGCGGAGAACGGGTAGGATATGGATCCTGAAGAAGAAGCCCCTCAATCTTCTGCCAATTGGCGGTTCCTTTATGATAGAGTAACGTTGGTCGTATAACCACGCCCTCTTCCTCGAGGCTAGCAGCATCGGGCGGCATCGATCCAGGTCGCTTGCCCCCGATTTCAGCATGATGGGCTCGGTTTGCCACATATCCGAGGAGAACTCCATTGTTCAAGAAAACCGGGGCGACCAAGGTGATATCAGGGAGATGTGATCCACCAAAGCTAGGATGATTGGTTATCACAACGTCCCCATCCCCCAATTCCATGGTCTCGAGTATCTTACGCGTACATATACCTAAACTACCTAAATGCACTGGGATATGAGGAGCGTTCACTACAAGTTCTCCCTCTCGATTCAAAATTGCACAGGAGAAATCCAAGCGCTCCTTTATATTAACTGAGAAGGAGGTCCTCTGTAAGAGTTGGCCCATATCATGTGCAATGGCCTCGAAACGGTTGGTAAACAATTCCAGTTGAATTTCCTCCGGCTGATTTGTTTCCCGTTGATGTTCGGAGGCGGCTTGTCTAGTTAATATGCCATGGTTGTGCAAGTCTAAGCGGAAAGTCCAACCGGAATCCAGGAAGGTCGTGCTGGTCTGACTGGTAATTAGAGCCGGACCTCTTATGTTAGCTCCACAATCGAGTTTTTCCCACCTGAACACCGGAATTTCAATCCACTCCGTTTCTATATAAGCAGACATGGATTTCGCTTTAGCTGGGGAATACAACTCCTCTTCGCTACCAATCTGGCTTTCGCGCTGTTTCGATTTGGAGGACCCAACCACCCGAGCACTTTCTACCTCGACTTGGCGCCCATCAATCCAGTGCCCAAACAGGGATTCATACCTGGATCGGAAAAGGTTCTCAATATCCGCTCGATCATCGTAAGGAATCTCTAGAGGGGTGTCCTGTCCACTGAAACGAATGAATAATTTCCTCGATCGGATTTCTATTTCAGCCCTTTCAAAGCCTTCTTGATGCAATTGGTTCAAAGCCTTTTGGTCCAAATTCTGCATAATTTTGGGCAGTTTCTTGCCAACTTCATTCAACGGACTGAGGATCTGGATCTCAGCAAATCTTTCGATGCGGGCATACCCCATCCCTAAGGCGCTTAATAATCCAGCATCATATGGAATAATGATCTGGTTAATTTGTAGTAAATCAGCGATCCGGCAGGCGTGCTGGCCCCCAGCTCCCCCGAATGACAAGAGGGCGAAATTGCGAGTGTCATATCCCTTATTGATCGAAGTAGACTTTATTGCATCCGCCATTTTTTCGTTCGCAATTTCCAGAAAGCCATAAAGAGTATCCTCTGAGGAGCAGTCGCTACTCATTTGGGCCTTGAGCTCGTCTAATTTTGACTGGGAGGCAGCCCGATCAATTGGAAGTCCGAAGGAAACGTGGTCCAATCTCCCCAGCAACAGGTTGACGTCAGTAATGGTGAGTGGTCCTCCTGACCCATAGCATGCCGGACCCGGATTCGCCCCGGCGCTTTCAGGACCAACAGTGAATTTGTTACGATCAAAGCCACAAATGGAGCCTCCCCCTGCGGCCACGGTTTTGATGGCTAGAGACGGACTGAAAATATGGGCATCGCCAACTTTGGATTCAAATTGGTAATCAAAGTCTCCATCGAACCTCGAAACGTCTGTACTGGTTCCACCCATATCGAAGGTAATAATGGACTCAAAACCGGATTGTACAGCCGACCAGGCAGCCCCTACAACTCCACCCGCCGGACCACTTAAAAGGCTATCCTTCGCTTGATAAAGATCAAACCCAACCAATCCTCCGGAGCTAGTCATAATCTTAAGACGACCTTTGGAGATCCGGTCCTTAACGGAACTTATATAGTTCTCTATCACCGGAGCCAGATAGGCGTTCACTATTGTCGTCTCCGCTCTTGGAAGGATCTTAATCATTGGGGCCAGCTTGTGAGAAATGGAAACATGGCATGGCCCTTCTTTTTAAGTTGCGAGGAGAGCTGGTTTTCATGAATTGGATTTTGGTAGCTGTTAAGCAAGGCAATTGCGACTGCGTGGTCGGGATGGGAAGACACGATCTTTAAAATTCTCGCCTCTTCCGATGGGTCCAGAGTTCTTGAAATCTTGCCGGTATGTTTTATCCTCTCCTTGACTTCCACAACCCTTTGGTATAACGGGTTTTTTTCTTTATGTCCAGCTCGAAAAGGTGAGGTCTCTGCTGCGTCCCTATGGCTACCAGGTCTTTGAATCCTTTTGTCACCAAGAAAGTGACTTTTGCTCCTTTCCGTTCCAAAAGCGCATTTGTGCCCTTTGTTGATCCCAACCTCATATCAATTTCAGGCAGGTCTGCCGCTAGGGGAGTCTCAGTTAGAAGGCGGCATGCCAGGACCGGAGCCTCCTCATGGCCCGTGATCTCAAAGTCCCTTCCCACCCAACCAAGATCTGCTTGGTCTTGAATGATTAGAATGGACTCCGCCGGATCATAATGATCAATGATTAATGGGGGTAGCCCACTTCCCAAAATAGTCAATTCATATCCGAAGAAAATATCCTTTGATACATTCCATTTAGTTTCGATGACCAGCTTGTGGTCCATATTTACCTCAGCAATCCGGCCTCGAAGTCGGCTACTTGACAGTACTTTTGTTCTCAGAAACAAACCTTCCGGATTAATTGCCATACAATCGGTAAATGTGCCTCCCGTGTCAATCCAGAATCGCCAATGGTTTCTCCCAGTGCCCATGCTGGCAATATTAATGGATAGATTCCTATTCTCATAGTTTAACCTTTGATACCGGAGCCAAAGGCGTTCATGCAGGTAATGCGGCCCGCCTCGGTGGAAATCCTTGATATCTGAGCAACGATTAACGAAATTAGATTTATGAAATATGTACGTCCCTGATATAGGTTGACCACTTTTTAAACGATCGACTTATATGAAAGCAACCCAAAAAGCCATTCGAAAGAAGCGAGTATTCAGTGATGAATTGAAGCGGGCCATTGTTACGGAATTTGAAAGTGGAAAGTACAGTGTCCCTCAACTGGAGAAACTTCATGGGATCAACAACGCGAACATTTACCGTTGGATCTACAAATTCTCTACCTTTAACGAGAGAGGCTATCGAATTCTGGAGATGAAAAAAAGCACTACATCAAAGGTTAACGATTTAGAAAAACGGATTAAGGAGTTGGAACGTGTGGTAGGTCAAAAACAGATCAAGATTGATTATTACGAAAAGATGATCGATCTGGCCAAGGAGGAATTGGATATCGATCTGAAAAAAAACTTCGACACCCCACAATCAACTGGTTCCGGAAAAACCAAAGGAAAGTAAATTTCTCGATGAATCAGCTCTATCGTGCCATAGGAATCAGCAAACAGGCAATACATCAGTATGCAACCAGGCAAGCTGTCTTTGATCAAAAGGTAGAACAGCTGGTCCTGGAAGCTGATGGGATACGCCAGGAACATCCTGGTTGTGGGGTGGAAAAAATGTACCGGACCTTAAAACCCGGATTTATCGGCAGAGATCGCTTTGTAGACCTTTTAATGAGTCTTGGTTACCGTTTGAGAAGAGCCAAGAACTATAAACGAACTACCCGGGCTTCGAAGCTTTATTATCCAAACCTGATCAAAGGATTTGAACTAACGTCTCCTTCAACGGTCTGGCAATCAGACATCACCTTCATAGAAGTGGGAAACCGGTTTTATTACGGGGTCTTTATTCTGGATGTCTATACCCGAAAAATAGTAGGCTACCAGGTATCGGATCATATGCGGGCTACAGCGAACGTAAAGGCATTGCTCATTGCCTTGAAAGATCATCCCCCTCCCCGGATCCATCATTCCGACAGAGGAGGTCAATACATCTACGAAGAATATGTAGACCTACTAAAATCCAACCGATGTGATATCAGCATGGGGCTAACCGCTCAGGATAATGCGTATGCAGAGCGCTTTCACAGGACCTTGAAAGAAGAATATTTGCATTACTGGAAGCCGACCAATTTCTATCAACTGAAAAGGTATGTCAAAAGAGCGGTTGACCATTATAATCAAAAAAGAACCCATGAAAACTTAAACGATGTTTCACCCATGGATTTTGAAAAGGACTGGTCCTTGTTGCCAATTAACCGAAGACCTTCATTGTCCATATTTAATGATGAATTATTAACCAAAAGTGGTCAACACTAATCAGGGATCTTCAATATCTTGCTGCTGGCATTTTTCAACGGCCCAGGCATGCTCCAACCAGGCACTTTTAAACTGACTCCTCCCTTCTGAAATAATCGCACCATGAAACGAAGAACCTTCGTAAGGAATGCCGGACTCACTTTCGTGGCCGGCGCGACCGACCTTCTCCCCCGGGCTCTTGGCCAGTCAACAACGCCCAGCGAAGCCCGATTCCTCGGAATCACGGTCTTGCCAGAGTACATCCAAAGCGAGGGCGTCGACGGCGTTCTCAACAATTTGGTCCATCGCGTCGGCGCCAATGCTGTCGCAGTCTCTCCATACGTCATGGCGGAATCCGACAGGGAAACCGGAAATCGGGAACCCCCTGGTGACGCCGGTGCCGGCAGCGTCCGTTTGCTCGACCGGCCACTCTGGGGCAAACGCGAAGTCTGGGTCACCACCGCACCCAGCTTCGTACCCAACAAAAAACTCTACCGTGGACTCCGATATCAGCCGCCCGAACCTTCCCCTATAACGAAGAGCCAGGGACCAATAGTGGGAGATTTCATCCGGACTGCTGGCCAAAGCGGACTCAAAGTCTACTTCCAGGTGCAGGCCGCGATTCCACCAGGATACCGCGTCCAGTTTGGCGGCCCCACCAAAGAGGACCGTCCACGCTTGCCCGACGGCAGTCTTCCTGCAAAACGTCTGGCAAAAAACGGAAGTCTCGCAAGCAAAGAGATTCTCGGGTATGAACACGCGCTCATCCGCGATCTTTTCACCCAATACCCGGACATCGATGGAATGCGCTTCGATTGGCCAGAGTATCCTCCTTACTTTCTCGATTCTGTTTTCCTGGATTTCTCAGAGCATGCCAGGCAGGCCGCGGATATACTTGGCTTCGATTTCGGATCCATGCAAAAGGATGTCGTAGGACTCTATAAAAAAATCCATGGAGGGCTGCGAGACGCAGATCTGGTTAGCTGGATGGAGGCCGATGCCGGACGCTACGGCCTCCTGCGGGCGCTCTCCGACAAGCCGGGGATTGGAGAATTCATTCGTTTCAAAGCGGTGCTGGTTGAGAAAATGCTGGCAGGCTTCCGGAAAGTCATGGATGCCACAGGAGGCGCGGAAAAGGAAATGCTTCCTAACGCGTTTCCGCCACCCTGGACCATTGCATCGGGCATGGACTTCAGCCGTGTCGCCAGGCACAGCACCGCAATCAGCGTCAAACTTTACACCATGCATTGGCCAATGATGCTTCGCTTTTACGGGGACCAGATCATGGCGGCAAACCCCGGACTCTCCAGCGACCTGCTTGCGCGAGCCCTGGTCCAATTACTCGACATCGCCGACGACGAGGGATTTGAGTCACTCGAGGCATATACCTATCCCTCGCCCGATGTGCCCCATCCCGTTGGAGAGCTGGCTCAAAAGCGGAAAATACTCCAGGCCCAGCGCGATGCCGGTAACACACCGGTCTACGTCCTGGCCCATGGGTACGGTCCAATTGACGATTTCCGCCGTCGTATGCAAGTCGCCCACGAAGCAGGCCAGCACGGATTCTGGGTCAACCGTTACGCATATCTCACCAACGAAAAACTCGACATCATTGGCGAAGTCGCGCGTAGTTGACTAAATGATTGCTCGCCGTCACCGCTGCGGCCAGGGCAGTTCGATCATACGCTTCGGCTGCACCCGGCAGTTCTCTACCTGGTGAACGCTCCTGTTTCCAGGTCCGATTTCATAATCCAAACGGTAAACTTTGTTGATCGACAAACATGATACCCGGACTTGAGAAAAGTTGACGGTTTGCATAATTGCGAAGTCATTCGCAAAAACCTACCTGGAATTTGCAGAAGGACAATAATCAATGGCTTTTTGATATTCATATTCAATAGATTTTTGGCCCTATCGCGATGAATGAGGCTCCAGGTGGTTAGTCCCAGGGATAATCATAGGAAGGTTGATTCACAAATCGATCGATATCTATCTCCAACTGGCCCACCGCACCAGGCCCCAACTCCACCTGGAAAAAATTGGAATCAATTGTGTCGAATTGATAGGGGTAATGGACGACCTGGCGGACACTTTTGATTTGGTGCTCGCCAAACATACCTCCCTGTATAATTACTATTCGTGATTCGGTTGGGTGTAAATTGACTAACTGGACGGTGATACTCGTGGAAGTTATTCTTTCCACCAGGGCAGCTACATCCGGTGGAATTCCAGGGCGTAGTTTGGTGGGGTCAAAATAACGAAGACTTGTATGCAACATACCCCCATGATAAATGTGATTGGGTGCTCCTAACATCAATTGAACCAATCCTTCCAGAATTACCGGATTGCGCTGAAAAAAATGGTGAACATCCTGTTGTTCCGGTGTAGTGGTGTCGGTTCGAATCATTTCCAATCTTTTCAGCACTTCTTCATAATTTGCCTCCAATATCTCCGCCGGAAAATTGGGATTTTCCCCTTCTAAAAACCCCATCCAGGAGGCCGTGTTTTCCGAATCGCCTTTCCCTTTTCGGTAAACAGTTTTGTTCCATTTGTGCGGATCGGTAAGTTTTTTGGCTCGGACCCGATCTTCAGGGTCTCTGGAGATAAACCATAAGTGACTAGGATATTTAGGAGACATCGGTCTGAAATCCCACCAGCCTTTGTCATCAAATCTATGGGGGACAAGAGTTTTGCCATCCATTTCCTTAGATTGATCCTCAACCAGTCTAACGACTGCCTTTGGTAGCTCCAGGAAGGTGCTATCCCCGCTCACCAAATAGGCGTTGCTTGCCCCAATTACTGAAGCTTCCATTTGATTCATCAAACCGTGAGGCCAGCGCCAACCGTAATAGCCGCCCCATTTCTTGCCATTCATATTTTCCCCAACCTTCCCGGAAAGGCCTACATTATCGGGAAGAAAGCCTTTGTTTTTTTCCACCCGGTCAATCCACCCAGCTACATAATCCTTGATCCACTTTTCGTATTTGGTTTCTCCAGTGTACAAATAGGCATTCAGTATCAGGCTTGTGCTGGCGAGATTAAGAGGTACATCACCTTGCATCATTCTTTGGTTCATGGCTCCGAGGATATGAGGGAATTTATCATCATCATTCCAGGCCGCACTTGAGTCGACATTAGGTATGTCTTCGTAAGGGAGGAGATAATTTGCCAGGATGGGTCTATGGGTCACCCAATCCTCTGCAGTGTTGACAAATCTCGGGCCTTTGCTGCCCGTTAGAGGGGATCTTATGATTCTTAATTTAGGATCATAATTCCCATAGCTTTCATCCAGGTATAAGGCTGCAAATTTGAGGGCCCTATCTCGAAACTTTTGGTTTCTGGGATTTGTCAGACCGAAGAAATAAAAATAAGTGTAGGACTATCCATGATGCATCCAATCGTAACCTGCATCAAACTCATCGTATATCTGACCGTATTTGGTAAACTGTCGGGTAACCCCTTCCCATAAATGTCGGGCCAGGCTATCAATTTCCATCGGGCCTCCTAAAGCCGCATAGAGGGGAAAGTTGTAAAAACTTTCGTAACCATCATCCGAACCGTCCATTCCGGGCCACTCATCCCGCCAGATCAAAGTGCCATCCGGATTGGTGTATTTTTGTACGAATTCCAATGCAGCCGGATGGAGTTCGCTCAACAAATGACGTTCCCAAAAGGCCCAACTGGGAGGTGTTGCCGGAATATTCAATTTAATGGTGGTCCATGACTCCCCATCCTGAATTTTATCATCTCCCGTTTGTGCCGAGGTGAAATTTGCCCATAGGCTGGAGTTAATCAGTACCCATGAAGCGATTCTAAAGGCAATTCTGTGAAACATGATATTGGTTAAATGCCATTGCCTGACGGTCATTCGCAAAAACCTTAATGATTCATTTATTGACAAATACCCGAAAAACGGTTTCTTTATAAATCGGGACTTCAAGATGGAGCTGGTACTCCACCAATATTCAAGTTTTCTGGGCTGGATAGACGGCAATTCGCACTCCATTTCCCCCTTTTTCACCTCAAAGCATATCGATGCCGAACGATTGAGGAATGTACCCTATTTTTTATTTAGGTTGTTGGGCTTAGTATTTGAACTATAGTTCAAGCTGATTACCATTTTTTTCTGCTTGTTGGTCAAGCATGGCTCCAACAATAATTCCCATCAACATACCCATTGAAATTCCAATACCTTGTGCACTTCCCAAACCCATAAATCCAAAACTGCTAAATATGGATGAAAACACTACCCCTGCTAACAGGCCAAAAACCATACAAAGACTGAGGTAATGGTGCTTAGCCACAAATTTCAATTTCGATTTCATTAATTTCAGGATCTCAGAATAGTTATTCTCTAAGGTCTTTGTCAGTTCTTTTTCTGATCCAGCAAAAGAATTAATCAATTCAATACGCCCATTGATAAATGTCATTACCTCTGAAGGGATGTTTTTTTTAACCAGCGCTTCAATCAGAGCCTGCAGCTTATCGTATGCCTTGGTAAGCTTTCGGTTCCCTTCTGTCCCTTTTCTTCTTTCAAGTTTTTCAATATTCATTCAAGTTCAATTTCCTCTTTTTAGTGCGGATTCAGAATCATGTGAATTCGTCTATTTTTTACTAAGCACAACGCACAGTGTAAAACGTGCAGCACCGTCGCTTAGAGGATAAGATAACACTTTCTGGCCACGAACGCCCAAGAAGCAGGCCCCACGGTTGGGTATATTTTACAATTACTCTATAGATATCTTTCTCTAATTACATTTACATGATGTAGTGTATGTCCGATAGCAATAAAGCCCAAAGCTCTTGCCGATATTTTATGCCCAACACCATTGCCCAAGAATTCTAAATTTTCAGATTGATTATTTTTGAAAATAAAAGCGAATGATTCTCTAACGGCTAAAAATTCTTCAATCAAATTTTCCATACTTCTATTTGTGACATCAACGTTTGAGGCATAAAAATCTTCTTCCATACCATAAAGTGGGGTTTTGTCATCTCTACGGACACAAACTATTGCTCTGTACGAAAATCCTCTTTCGGTATCAATCATATGCATAAAAACTTCCTTTATAGTCCACTTATTTTTTTGATATCGAAAATTTTGCTTATGGCGATCTATTGATCTGAAAAAATCAACTGTTTCGTTTGTATTTGCAATGAGTAGGTCTTCAAAAGAACCTTCTTCTACCAGATCAACATACTTTTGATAGGCCGGACTATACTCCGCTTGATTTGGTCTTTTCATTAATTGTTCCATTTATTATGTTTTTCTTTCCTTGCCATTAACGGTTGGCTATAGCGTTTCAATGCGCTAATACCTTTTTTAAATCCAGTATTATTTATTAAATATTGTTCAATCTGCCCAATACTTTTGGTGGACTATTTTGGACACACAAGAACCAACCGGTATCTGGTCCATCTTTAACTTTTCAATATCTGGAGATCCGCCTGCTTTTACAATTTCCAGCCCACTCTTTATAGCAGTTTGGACCAAAGGTCTTTGGAAAATCAGCGAATCTTGGTGGTTCCTTGAAACCCGCGGGAAATAGCTTAGGCAACAGATTACCTGACTTGCGAATGAGTACTCCTAAACCATAATGCTGAGATATGCAGCAAAGCGCTGACATATGCCGAGGTTTTTTCACGATGCAATAGCATTTTCTTGGAGGAAGGTGAAACCAATCTGGCCCTTACTGTGCCATCCGCTGTCGATCGCTAGGTTATTCGCCCTCTTGGGCCTGACGTCGCGCCTCAGCTTTGCCTTTTCCAACAGGGAGTGTGGCGTAGATATAAAAAGCGGAATTCAAGGTCGGATCCGGTTCCGGATTTTTTTCACAATATCCAATAAGCCAGCATAATACCGAGCCCCAATAGTCATGCCGAGCTTTTTCTGTAATTTAAAACCCAATCCCCCGATCAGTCCGGCATCAATACGGTTTAGTTGGTCAATAATGTCTTTTTTGAATACTAAATCCTCCTTTTCAAAGACATCAAGAGTAAACTCATCGAATGCCTTGTTCATTAAAGCAACCTGGGCGCCGCCTTCGATGAAAAAGATCGGTTTAGCCAGGTAATATCTGGCCAGAATCGGAACATGAAAGTAGCGTAGCCTACGATTGACCTGAGAATCAACGAGGACCGAATCAAGATCGGAATCACCCAATGGATATGGCATTATTCCACTGGCTCCCATAGGAGATTTGACTAAGACGCCGGTGTTCAGAAAGAGAGCCTCGGTTAGCTTTATATCAAAATAGAAACCCAGATTAAACCCAGAAAGGTATTTCGCATCGGGGTTATCTGCCACATTTCGCAGGGTGGAAGCTGTGAGCCCGCCTATCAGGCCAAATTCTAGTTTATCGGTATTAAGCTTGTCGCCAAAGATCAAAGTGATTAATACCTGCGAGTGGGCATGGATACTAGTGATGGCAATGAGGTTAATTGTCAAAAGGAGTCTCTTCATTTGGGTAATTACATCAAGCTAACTATGCGGCGCTCGAAGAGTGGGCACAAAATCACCCTGAGCGCTAATATCTCCCAGTCCACAGTTATTGACCAGCCGGTAAATGATGTTGGACCACTTTGCCTAACTGGGGCAAATAGACGGTTAAAAATCCCAGGATCAAAAAGTGAAGGCCTTTGATTTATTTTCAGCGGACCATTTGAGAAGGTCTGTTTTTTGTTTGAGATAAGTTACATTTCGTGTAATCAAGCCGGAGTTCCGATTGCTAATATAGTCGTTCCAGCCTATTCCATTATTCTTATCCTCCCGGTTGCAGTTTTTTAAAACCAGCGACCCCAACTGGCCATACCAGCGCAACTGAACAAATCAACCCTTGCCGGCACGGTTTGTAACCACTTCTATTCAAACTCAGGGTGGACATTTCTAGTCCGACACGCTCCTAAGCAAAATCCTGTTCGAGTCTTGAGGGAAACGATTCCGAGCTAAATTAACTCGCTTTTTAGATTACTTGAAGATACATTTAGTTACCTGTTTCTTCCCAAGTAAGGTTTTAATACCAATGCCCAACAGTGCTTGAATTACATTTGTATCTGGCCTTTCAAGTGGACAAATAGCATCTACACTGTAGTAAATAATAAAGTAAGTTCGAAACGGATTTATGGAGATTAATCCAGGGCAACGTCCACTTCTTCAGCGTAGGCAAACAACGCCGCGACCAGCTCATCGCGCAGGCCGGGCTGTTCTGCTGAGAGGTCATTTCGTTCACCCGGGTCGTTCGCGAGGTTGTACAACTCCCAGGTAGGTTTACTGGTGTTTTGAGTACTCAACAACTTCCAGTCGCCGCGAACTAGTGCACGCTGTCCGTGCAGCTCCCAGCCAATGTCCTCTTCTGGACCGTTGAAAGTTGGACAGGCGGACGCCTGAATTGGCAAATGCGTCAAGGTACTGGTTGGTATCTCTCCACCAAAAGAGCCTAGGTCAGTGTAGGCCATGTCATCCGCGACTATCAGCAGGATATTAGGACAGGTGTTTAATGCGATAGTTGTGTCAGTACTGACCGAGGTTTCCCGTGAGTCGTTACATCGTCCAAGAAACACGCCGGTGATGACAACGAGTACGATTTTAAAGACTGGTTTTCTGCTCATGCACTAACTCTCATGTTTGCATACAGTCTCGCCGCTTATGGAATCGGCTATTTCCAGCAACAGCGTAATTTCACCACACAAAGAGACGTAGATTTCGGGTATGCGTATTGAAAATATCATTGAACAATAGTACAGACCGTATCGATTTGATTTAATCGCAAACACATTCCGCTAATCGACGCTCAGTTTAAAAGCCAATAATCCACCGGCCAGTAATGGCAGGGCAAAGATCATAAAGCTTAACTCCATGGACACCTGCTGATCGATTAACACACCGCCGACAAAGGGGCCAACAACCGCACCAAGTCGTCCCAGTCCAATGGCCCAACCAACGCCGGTTGCCCTAACTTCTGTTGGATATACCTTGGCTGCCACTGCATATAACCCGGTATATCCGCTTTGTAATAATAAGCCGATCAACAGCAGGTAGAAGATTAAATGGTCGACACCAGATGTCGTGGCAAAAAGCACCATACCCACAACTGCGCCTAAAAGGGTTGCGCCAATCAGACGAGACAACCCAAAATGCGCGGCAAACCAGCCAAGTAGCATGATGCCAACAACGCCCCCTCCATTAAATGCCATAGACGCATAAATGCCTTCTGATAGTGATAGACCTGCCTCGATCACTAGTTTTGGCAGCCAGCTCAACAAAAAATAGAGACAGGTAATGGAACAGAAGAAACAAGACCAAAGGGTCAAGGTTTTCAGACGGTGCTGTTCCGTTAACAAACTGGCTACTGATGACTTTACTCCTTTGCTTGCCTGACGGATTTCTGGCAATTCAACCAACTGTACACTTCCAAGCCGCGCTAGTGCAGTATTGACCCTTTTCAGCGCATTGGGTGGTTGTTTAGTCAACAAAAACTGGAGTGATTCCGGCAGCGTGAAATGAAGAATTACCACCATTGCAAGTGTCAGTGTACTGCCAGCATAAAAGACACTTTCCCAACCGTGCAGTGGGATCAAATAATCAGCAATAAATCCCCCCATCATGGCGCCCAAGGGATAACCTGCCGTTACGCATACCACTACAAAGCTGCGATATTTTGGAGGACTATATTCAGCAACAAATGCGGCAAGACTTGCCAGCAAACAACCTACCGCTATGCCGGTAAACAATCGCAGGGGCAACAGCTCCCACAACGATGTCGATAAGCCGGTTAGTAAAGTCGTAACACCAAGGATCGCCGTGCACGACAGTATCATAGGGCGCCGTCCTACCCGGTCGGACAGCGGAGCCACAAACATCGCCCCGATCATCATCCCCGCCAAGGCTGCGCTGAAAGCAAGCCCCAACTGATCCGCGGGAATCTGCAGCTGCTTTCCAATAGGATCAGCCGTGAAAGCCATGGCCATCACGTCAAACCCGTCGAGCATATTGAGAAAAACACCAATGATAAAAACTACTATCTGAGAGGAAGTAATTTTGGCGTTATCTATCGCCTGTCTCACTACTGAGTGTTCATGTTCTTCAGGCATAGTGGTAATGATGGAATACTGTAATGTTATGATACTTTAACCATTTGATAATAAGGGATGAAGCTAGACGCTCAACATCATCTGTGCTTCGGCAGCTCCGCACTAGATAGCAGAACACGCTGTACTTGCTCAAGCAATACATCAAATTCATCGCTATCGGTTGAGGTCGCAAGTATATATCTATCAGGTCTAATCAAAACGGCTCGCAATTGAAACTGCTCTAGCATATCTGCAATATGTGATCCTGACTCAGAACTCACAACGCACAAGCCCTCTGTTTGAACCTTATTCAAAACCGCAGATTGGTCATCAGAAAGCCTTTCCCTCAATTCATGACTGATCAATAAAACTGGGTCATAACCGCAATAATCATCCAGCAGCATCGGCTGTTCATCAACATGAGTTAATGTTGGCTGGGGGAATAAACTCCCCACATGGCTATTTTCCTGAACGGCCAATCCTTTACCCAGTTTGGGTAAAATGCTCTTCATCTTCCCATCCGGAGAATTCAATTTTTCAAAGAGATCCTGGTCGCTGTTAGTATTGATTAATTTCCCCAAATTAATCGCTGTCATTATATATTCTGCTAGTCCGTAAAGATACCCAATTGACATAAGCTGTCAGAGGGCTTGGCGACCTTGTTGAAAAAAACATAGCCATGAACCTTGTAGAATTTATTAAACGGTTTCCCAATGAACAGATGTGCCGTGATCATTTTCGCGAGTATCGGATCAGGAAAGGGATTATCTGCAAGAAATGCAGTCACCCTTCGCATTATTGGCTTTCCGGAAAAGAGCAGTTTCAGTGCAAGCAATGCGGTTTTAGGACTACCCTTCGAAGCGGTACTGTACTGCAGAGCAGCAAACTTCCATTTTGGTATTGGTACATAGCCTTTCACCTGATGAGCTCCACTAAGAAAGGGTTTTCTGCCCATGAAGTCAGAAGACAACTGGGCCACAAACGCTATGAGCCGATTTGGTTGATGATGCGCAAAATACGAGCAGCCATGGGAAAGGCCGATGGGACTCAAACACTTGCCGGGATGGTAGAACTGGACGATGCCTATTTCGCCACCGGTACGTCCAAACGGGTTAAGAAAAGGCTTAAACGGGGCAAAGGAAGCCAAAAGAAATCAAAAGTAACTGTAATGGCGGAATCCTTTCCATTGGAAATCGACGGACGCACAGAGCATTTCTGTGGGCAGTTCAAGATGAAGGCTCACCGTTCAGAAAGCAAGGAGGCGATTCAGCAGGTCGTCAGCCAAGCCATTGATCCTGCCAGCGTTTTGTTCACTGATCAATCCACCGGTTATGTGGATTTGAAAAGCCTGGTAGATGTTCACGTGAGTTTTAAATCCTCCTGGGAGGGTGCCGATGAACTCAAATGGGTACACATAGCCATTGCAAATGCAAAGCGGACCCTGCTGGGCATTTATCATGTTATCAAAGAAAAGTACCTTCAGTACTATTTGGATGAGTTCTGTTATAAGCTCAATCGAAGGTATTCAACCAATCTGTTTGATAATCTTGTCTTTAGCTCAGTTTAGTGGTACGATTGCGGACTAGCATAATTAACAATTAACTGATTCACTGACCGCCTGGACAGAAAGCCAGTTGGTTTTGGATAAGGGAACCTTGGCGTCTTGGCGCTTTGGGGAGAAACATTTCATGCGACAACCTAAGGCAGTACAGAACTGTCGGAAAACTAAACCTAAATTGCCTTGCGCAGCCGTTTAAGGGATCCGTAAATAAGATTCCTCGCGGATTTTACCCGGGACAACTTCATAATCTCTGCAACCTGTTGGTAACTTAGGTTTTGATCATAATAATAATACAGGGCCTCCCGCTGCCGGACAGTGAGGTTTGTCAAGGCCGCTTTCAGCCGCTTCTTATTAATTTCCTCTGCCTGATTTTCTATAATCAAGGTTTCGTGTGGCTCTTCATAATCCATTTCAAAACCCAAATAGTTTGCCTGCAGGGACCTAATCCTTTTGTTTCGCTCCAATATCCGGTAAATCTTCCAACGAAGAGCCCGGAAAAGGTAGTATTTTATGGAACTGGTTTGAGAAAGGTCGCGGCTTTTGTGCAAGGAAATAAATAACTCCTGAATACAATCTTTGACCACCTCAGGATCATTGGTAATTCGGCAACCATAGGCAAAAATAAGCCTATAGTAGCCTAAGTAGATATGCCGGAAAGCCCCGAGATGACCGTGCCTGAACATGTCCCATATCTCCTGCTCAGAACGCCCCTCGAAATAGGGATCGGTCTTGATCCCGATTTCCAGTCCGAAAACTCCCTCGGAGGATTTCTTACCATTTAGATATACGTCGAAAATAAGCTGACATTTCTACGGCAAAAAGAAGCTAAGGCCCATCGTATTGTTTGACTAGTACGGTCGCACCTCTGATCTCATACTCAAAATCAAAGGTATACCCAATTCCCACCAGGACATTTTCCAGGCTCTCGTTCCAGTACTCCCCGGTAAAGTCCTTCTCGGTAGAGATCTCTTTGCGGATAACAAAGTTTACTCCATACCAATTTTCCAGTTTTCCGACGACGTCGGTAAACCCAGCATTTTTGAACACTAGCAGATCATCTTTCCAGCCGAAGAATGCATTATAGTCAAAAGTTCCCTCTTCAAACAGTTCATCTTCAACCGAAATGGACACCATTTCACTGGGTTCAAGAATACTGTAACTCTGTCCCGAGTCGTCCGTACCCAGTGCATCGACCCTAACCTTGCCTTCCAGAACGGCCACCTTTATTCGCCTCTTTCCCGAATCATGATCGATACCGAAAACAGTTCCGATCACGCTCGTTTTGAAGCCTTCTGTAATTACCTCAAAAGGCCTGTCAGGATCCTCTGCAATTTCAAAATATGCCTCCCCAACCAAATGAATGGTTCTAAGGGAATCAAAACGATCCGGATAAGTTATTTTCGAATTGGCATTGAGTTTAACCTGAGTTCCATCTTCAAGGTATAATGTTAATTTTTGGCCCTTTAGGGTACTTTTCGTGATAATCCCAACCGCAATATCATTTTCAGTAGTGGCCGGATAATCATTTGTTATCGACCAAAAAGTTGCTATTGACATGCCTATTAAAAGCACAGCAGCTACTCTCGAAATCCAATCGAATCGAGTCCATAATGTATAAAAATTGAGATTTCCGAATTTACTGGCTGGTTGGCTTGCGGTGCCTGAAATACCGCGTCGAACATGGAATGCAATTCATCTTCAGTTGGCTGCAGTATTTTGGAAGGCTCAGGGAATTCAAGACCAGTGATCAGCCGTTTAGCGGTAGCAATCTCCTTGGTTTTTTCCGGATAATGCTGCAGGAATGATCGCCAGAAATGATCGGAGTCAGGATCCGGATCAATCACCCATCTCTTAAACCGCTCATCGGCCAGGAAATCTTCGATTTTGCATTGCTGATAATTCACTATATCGTAATTGCCACAAGTTTACTATTAATTACGTCAGGTCTTAAAACCACCTTCATTTTTTTTTGATATTCTTTGAAAAGGGAATTTTGGTTCTTTCTTAAAACGACGCTAGATTTCCGATTGACGATTAACGGATCGCTTCTGGCGCCCATTTTCGATTTTTGAGGTAGGTCGATTGCTAATATTTATGGTCTATTCAATAGTCCAAGTCTAGTGAAATTATCAAATTTCTTGGATCAGATATCGTCCTATTCCAAACCAGCCCCTTGATCCCCCCTGGTACGATACTAATCTCCTGGTCTGCAGAAAGCCAATTCCATTTGCCGAGGCGTAATCGCCAATCTTCTTGGTTTCAAGAATACCTCCGGCGGTATTTGGGATGAGGATGAACAATATCAACTGAACGTGTCGATCAGGTTCTTGAACCCAGCATCCAGGGTATAGATATCCTCTCCGGTTTTATATCTCGATATGAGCCAAGTTATAGAGTTCGGTAGCGCGAGCGATTTTTATGGCCTCATTTACTCTAAAGTGGCCCCAGTGGTCGGTTCCCATAGTAATGTCATATCCAATTTTTGACCGCACCAATCCAAAAATTCCATCAATTTGTCCAGACCTTGTCGGTGATTTGCACCCTGGTAAACTGATGTATGGTAAGTCTGTAATCTCGGTATACGTTCCCATGGATTGGAATCTCCGTAGGGCGAGTTGATGAGGGCACCGGCAATATCTCTGATCAAACCAATTCTGATACTCCTAAAGCCGGGTTCATTTTATCATCTGCTCTCTTGTCCTCCTCGTGCAATGCGGATCAGGACTAATATCACAGTGATCAGTCCTTGGGGCTACTTTTCCCTATATCGCCAAATATCCACCATCCACCACCAGGTCGCCACCGGTCATGAAAGGCGAATCTTCGCTGGCAAGAAACGCTACACCGGCAGCAACTTCTTCCGGTTTTCCCTGCCTCCCCAGGAGAGGAAGGTCTGCTACCCTGTGGTTTTCTTTTTCCAAGTCAAGATCCATGATTCTGCAATCGTTTTCAAATGCCTCGGTATATGTATGAAAGTCGATTTTTGAGAAAATCGGTAAAAATCGAGCATTTTGAAGAGCACCGAAGTATTAAGGGATTTTAGCACGTTCCATCCAAGGACTTGAACCTACGACCTTCGGGTTATGAGCCTGATTAATCTTTTAGTTTTTATAATCCCTTCATTACTTCATCTTGGTACTCGTCCAGTTTGCTTTTACGCAACTTATCGAGGTAGGCCTGGGTGGTGCTCACTTTTTCATGTCCTAGCATCTGAGAAATCGCTGTTACAGGAATCCCCATTTCATCGGCAATAGATGCATAACTGTGCCTTGATACATAGCTTGTTAATTTTTCTTCAATGCCCGCCAATTCAGCTATTTGTTTCAAGTTCTTATTGTAACGCTTTCTAGCCCATTCAATATCCTTATACCGCTGAACAGGATTATTCCTCATAATAATAGGGAGGATATAATCCTCTTTGCCTTTATTCTTGCTGAAGTATTTTAAAATAGGCCAAAGTTGGTCAGGAATTTTTACATCAAATGGCTGGTTAGTTTTTTTACGATCATACTGAATGCGTCCGTCTACTATATTGGAGACTTTAAGATGGGCCAAATCGGTAAAGGACATACCTCTTAGATAAAAGCTCATTAGAAATATAGACCGGTCCCGGTATGAAGTTGTATCCTCTTTCAACTGCACCTCCTTGATTTTCTTAATGGCATCAAGTGGGATTGCCCGTTTTCTGGGCTTTCCATTACGGATTTTAAAGTTTTTGAATGCATAGCCTTCTTCCTCAACTACACCTGCTCTTATGGCTTTCCGATTAATGGCACGGATTGTACGCATATAAACACTTAACCCTCCAAGTCTATTGCCTTTAGAGAGGTGCCAATTTTCAAATCGCTGCAAAAAATTAGTATTCAATTCATAGAATGTAAAATCCTTGTTATTGCAAAAGTTCTTAATCGCATTGAGGGTGTCCCGATACACTCTTGCATTACCGATCCGGTTGGCTTCAACCATTTCTGAAATCAATTTTTCAGTGAATTCAAAAAAACTAATCTTTTGATTGGGATGTACCAGCAATTCTTTGACTTGCCTCAGGCTAAGAAACTGCAATTCTCCTCTATCATCCAATCGAGTCAGTACATCGGTCATTACGACTTTCTTCTTTTGCAGATAATTGTTGAGTCGTGCGGGAGATTCCGTTCCCTTATAGGTGGCCCGGATCTTTCTGTTTTTATCATCCCATTCGGATTTCCTTACTCGAATCCCAGGAGCAATACTGGTGGTATTGCCGTTGTGAGTAAGGCGAAATATGATAGGAAACTGAATGGCGTCCTTTCGCCTGGCATCAAGAGAAATAACTATGCTGGTTGCCATATCTTTACAATTTGCACGTGATTTGCACGTAAATGATGAACCTAAATGGTTCTACCTGAATCAATTTGTTTGATAACAAGCTGATGAACAGTTATATAAAGATAAAAGAAAGTATTTAAATTCAAAAATTAGCTGCCTTACAAGCAGGGGGTCACTGGTTCGAATCCAGTAGGGAACACATTGAAGTAAAAGCCATCGAAAGATGGCTTTTTTTGCTTCAAAGGAGAGCGAAGCTTGCTTCGGCTCTTCGAAGGAACAAAAAAATTAGCCTTTAGGCTTTACTTCATGGTTTCACCCCGGAGAAGGATCATTGAGCGTTAGCGAAATAATCCAGTAGGGCCCACTTTGGTTATCAAGGGGTTACAGATTAGTTTCTGTAACCCTTTTTTATTTGTAAACTATTTGTAAACATTTGTCTCCAAACAACTGGATTAGCTCGTTGCTGTAAATCTACATCTCCATCCCTCCATCCAACCCTTTCCTTTTCTCCTCCTTTTGTTCCCGCTTTATTTCTTCCAGGTCTTTAGCCCATTCCTTTTCGCACTCTTGGCTGCCAGCTTTGAGTCCATCCAGATACTCTGATGTTCCACTGGCCCCATTTAACAGGGTCTTGGCTAGGACCGGGTGATTTTTTCGGATCAGATATCCGTTATTAAAACCCTTTACATATTCTTCTGATACTCCCATTATTAAAAAATGTCTTTGGCGTGTTTATCCAGATACTCCATTACCGAATCACGGTCATATAGAATGATTTTCTTTTGAGGTTGGGAGAACCGGACACTGCCTTCGTCCCTTAATTTTTGGTGGGTCGTTTCGACTAAATCCCCAACAAATGCATTACTTCCTCGGTCTGGATCCATTTGTCCTTTTCGATGTTCTCCTCGTCCTTCATACGCTTAACTACCTCCTCAGCTAAAGAGTAAAAAGCTTCGGTTTCCAGGCAGATTACTTCCATAGATTTAAGGGAATCGAAGGGTCAAGATTGCCTTTTGATGTGATGGACCTGAATGAAGAAGACATTCGAAGGTATTTGCAGCATTTGGTCCAACTAAAAAAATCAGACTCTTGTGTTAACCAGTCCATCAACGCCATTAAGTTTTACTACGAGGTAGTAATGGAAATGCCTAACCGGTTTTACAGCATAGAACGCCCGCGAAGACAGGAGAAACTCCCCCAGGTACTTAGCAAGGAGGAGGTAATAAAAATGATAGAATGCACCTCCAACCTGAAGCACAAGTGTATTATCAGTTTACTATACTCGGGAGGGCTAAGAAAAAGTGAGCTCCTGGACTTAAAGATCGAGGATATTGAAAGCAATCGAATGTTGATCAAGGTCAACCGAGGGAAAGGCAGAAAAGACCGATTCACACTATTAAGCAAATCTGTCTTAAATGATTTACGGAAATACTATGTCAGATACAGGCCCAAGGGATACCTTTTTGAAGGTCCAAATTGGAGGAAAATATAGTGCTGAGAGTATTGTGAAGGTTGTTAGCCGGGCCGCCAGGAAAGCGGGTATATCCAAACGGGTAACTCCTCATACATTACGGCATTCATTCGCCACCCACCTGTTGGAAAATGGAACTGATTTGAGATACATTCAAAAATTATTGGGACATAACTCCAGCAAAACCACTGAAATCTACACCCACGTGGCCGTGAACTCCTTCCTGGGCATCCAAAATCCGCTCGATTCTCCATTGTGACATAATTAGTATAAATGTAACTTGGTACGTTTATACGGTTGTTGGCAAACATTTGAAAAGACGGTAAACACTCCTTAATAACAAAAAACAATCATGAGTGAAAACAATCTTCGGAAGCTAAAAAGAACGGTTTACCTTATGATAGTCTTAGCCATTATTACCTAGTTGTCAGTAGTGCCCACACTACCGACTGCAATGCTCTTTATATTATCTTAGTACAAGCGTGAAACAAATAAAATGATTTAAGTCCAAAACGTTGTATGCCATTAGATGCTATTTAGCAGAATGTACGTCAATAAAAATCATAAGTAATGCATTCCAACTTACTGCAACTGTTACGAGAAATTGTAGAATTGGACAATGAAGAGGAAGAACTTATAAAATCGAGTTTTAAGCCCTTGTCACTTAAAAAGCACGACTTCTTTTTAAAAGCCGGTGAGGTTAATGAAAATATAGGTTTTCTTGAAAAAGGTCTTGTAAGGTATTTTGTTTATAAGGACGATGAAGAATCAACATTTGAATTTACAAAAGAAGGAGAATTTATAGCTGACTATCAAAGCTTCAACAACAAGACTGTCTCAATCCAGAATATAGAAGCCATTGAAGATTGTGAATTGCTAATCATTGACTACCCAAGTGTTCAAAATATTTTCAACACCACAAAAAATGGAAACCTCATTGGTCGTCTTATAATTGAGCACCGATTTGATGTAATGGTAAACCAGTTATTAGCAATCTATATGCAGAATCATGAAGAACGATATAAAAGATTTTTAAACCAATATTCTGATCTGACTCAAAGGATACCCCAATATTTAATTGCATCATATGTTGGAGTAAAAGCCCCATCCCTAAGTCGCATAAGGAGAAGGTTTGCAAAAGGCATTTCTTAACCTACGTTAATCAATTATTTGTTTAGTTCAGTCTAAATTCCATTATAATCCAAACAGATTTATACTATGACTGATCAAAACAAAATCACAACTATTAACAAACATTTGAATAGTCGATAAACATGACTTAATAAGGAAAAACAATCATGAGTCAAAAAAATCTTATAAAATTAAAAAGTACAGTTTACCTAATGATAGTCTTAGGCATCATTACTTTTTTTTCTGGTTTTTTGAAATACACGCCATTTGAACACACCACTCTCCTTCTATTTCTTCTTTTAGCTATTGGCGGTGTAAAATTATTTTATGGAGCCAACAATCCTGAAATTAACGGCTTCTCCAAATTCTTTTTGATTTTGACAGGAATATCCACAATGGCATTTATGCTACTAATAGCGATTGCTATAGTTAAGACTATACTTTCCAACGTGTCGCTAAGCGATAATTTAGAATTATTGGAGGGTTTATTCTACTTAACTTCAGTTCTATTTTTGGGTGGAGTAATAGGAAGCATAGTTTGTTTAAAAAGAAAGAGGTTGTGATGGCAGAAGAAAGTGTGCAAGGTATAAAGGGTTGGCTATTGGTCTATATCATCGGTTCGATCCCTGTCCTGATGTTCTATTCGGCAGGCCTTTCGGAGTGGTTTTTTGAGTATCCCTTAGTTCTTGTACTCGTGATCTTCCTCTTACTTGCAATTCCACTATTGCTCATCCTATTGAAATCCCCTAAGGCACCGCAGTGGAATATCGCTATGCTGTGGATCGCGTCGATCTTGATTACCCTACGTATAGTATCTGGCATTTTGTTTCAGAGGGTTATAGACGGCCTGCCTCCGTTGAGTGGTGAGGAACTAGTCGCCAGCCATAAAAGATTGCTTGACGCACGGAGCTTAGCTAACCATTGTATGCCACTAAAAAAATGAGAATGAAGTATCAATATGGATGTAAATCAAATCAGAGTTTTAAAAAATTAAAAATAAATTAAAGATGAATAATCCAGTACAATGGTTTGAGATCGTCACAACAGATCTCGAGAGAGCAAAGGACTTTTATTCGAAAGTTTTCAATTTGGAATTTCAACTAATTGATATTCCCGATAATAGAATGTATATGTTTGGGGAACCCGACAAAGTAGGCTCGTCAGGATGTTTAGTACAATCTCCAGATAGCAAACCAAGCACAGACGGCACCATCATCTATTTTGCTTGTAAAGATGTCGCTATTGAAGCAGGTAAAGCTGAAGAAGCGGGTGGTAAACTGATCATTCAGAAAACAGATATTGGGGAGTTTGGATTCTTTGCTCAATTTATTGACACGGAAGGTAACCGAATCGGTTTGCATTCTCAAAATTAAAATAAGAAAAAAGCGAGCACACAACAATGTATAAATAGCCCCTACATGGGGCTACTGCGTTTATACAAGCCGTTAGCCGCAAGTTGAAAAAAACCAAATGGATAAAGAAAAACCTAGACTTGCAAGATTGACAGCAATCCTGACCCAATTACAATCGAAACGGATTGTAACTGCAAAGGATATTGCTGAAAAACATAATGTAAGTATCAGAACGGTTTATCGAGACATCCGAACACTTGAAAAATCTGGAATTCCAATCGTAACCGAAGAAGGAAAGGGCTATTCCGTTATGGAAGGCTATAAAATTCCGCCAGTAATGTTTACCCAAGAAGAGGCGAATGCTCTCATAACAGCTGAAAAACTGATTAGAAAAAACAAAGACCAATCTTTGACCGAACAATACGAAAATGCCATAACCAAAATAAAATCCGTTTTAAAATACACCCAAAAAGATAAAATGGAATTGTTAGCCAACAGAATACAGGTGCGGAATAATCGTGAAAATGAAAAAATAAGCAACTATCTCATTCAACTTCAATCTACTATTTCAAATTATCAAATGGTAAAAATTGATTACCTGTCATTGGAAAACCATCAAAGCCAAAGAGAAATAGAACCGTTTGCATTGTATACTACAAAAGACAATTGGGTTCTTATCGCATTTTGCAAATTGAAAAATGATTTTAGGGCATTCCGACTTGATTGTATTCAAAATTTAAAAGTCTTGAACAGCAACTTTGAACCACATAAAATGACTTTGCAACAATACCTTGAAGAATGTCGCGAAAAATGGAAAAACACCCCTGACACACCTTTGGCACAAGGTCAATCTATCTTTGCATTGAATCAAAAATTTAAAAAAGATGCAAAAAATAAAAATTGAACCTTTTAAGGTAATCGGAATCTCGGTAAGAACAACAAACGAGAATGGGCAAGCAGCTAATGAAATTGCTGAACTATGGGGCAAATTTATGTCTGAAAACATATTGACTAAAATTCCGAATAAAGGCGATAGTGTAATTTATTCACTATACACAGACTATGAAGGCGACCATACAAAACCTTACACTGCAATACTTGGTGGTAAAGTGGAAAATTTAGATGCAATACCCAATGGAATGGTCGGTAAATCATTTAATGGTGGAAATTATCTCAAAACAACTGCAAAAGGAGATTTGATGAAAGGTTTAATCGTCAATCATTGGTCAAAAATTTTTGATATGGAATTAGATAGATCTTATGTGGCTGACTTTGAGGTTTTCGGAGAAAAAGCCCAAAATCCGTCAGATGCCGAAGTGGATTTTTATGTAGGTGTAAATAATTAATTGAATAGGTAAATTGAAATTGACAACAAACCCTAAAGTAGAAGTAGTTTTTACGAATTATCCCGACTTTGTTCGGGATAAAATGCAACTACTTCGGGAATTGGTAATAGAAACGGCAGAAGAAACAGCAGGAATTTCAAATTTGGAAGAAACCTTAAAATGGGGAGAACCAAGTTTTGTAACCGAAGACGGAAGTACATTAAGAATGGATTGGAAACCAAAGACACCCGACCAATATGCTATGTATTTTCAGTGCACAAGTAGGTTGGTAGATACGTTCAGATTGGTTTTCGACCACAAATTTCAATACGAAGGAAAACGAGCTATCGTCTTTCAATTAAATCAGAAAATCCCTATAGAGGAATTAAAAGAATGTATTAAAGCTTCTTTGACATATCATAAGGTAAAGCACTTGATAACATTAGGAATTTGATAAAAATGCCAGTGGCTAACATTGTATATAAGTAATAACGGTTTAAGTGATAAAACGAAAGTATAAACATAAAACAAAGGTCAGTGCAAAACTGAAAAGTTTGTGAGTAGAAATCCGCTACTACTCATACACTGGGCGTTGGCAAACATGTAAAACATGAACAAATGGAGGCAACTAACAGTCAAGACACAAACTTTCTAACCGTCAAAAGAACAGTTTACGCACTGATACTACTTTCCATTATAGCTTTTTTGACTGGCTTTTTACAAAATACTGAATTTGGGTTCATCATTTACGTTTTCTATTTTACGTTACTATTAGGTGGGGTTAAACTGATTGTTATGACTCTCAAATCAAAGACACCTAGAGTGTTAAAGGCATTTTTGCTTCTAACCGGATTTTCCTCAACATTGTATTTTTTATTTTTTGTTATTGCAGTTATAGGCAGTTTTTTATCTAGCACGGGAGTAATTGAGATTCTTACGGAATTAGAGGGCATATTCTACTTAGGTTCACTTGCATTCTTGATTGGAGCAATAGGAAGCATAGTTTTGTTTAAAAGGGTGAATAAACAATGGCAAAATTAAAAAAAGGTGTGGAAGGCATAAACGGTTGGCTATTGGTCTATATCATCGGGTCGATCCCTGTCCTGCTGTTCTATGCAGCGGGCCTCTCCGGGTGGTTTTTTGAGTACCCCTTAGTTCTTGTACTCGTGATCTTCCTCTTACTTGCAATTCCACTATTGCTCATTCTATTGAAATCCCCTAAGGCACCGCGGTGGAATATCGCTATGTTGTGGATCGGATCGATCTTGATCACTCTACGTATAGTATCTGGCATTTTTTTTCAGAGGGTTATAGACGGTCTGCCTCCGTTGAGTGGTGAGGAACTGGTCGCCAGCCATAATAGATTGCTTGACGCACTGCCGCTTCTTCTAGGAATAGTGATTTTCTCGATAGTATGGGCGACAATTTGGACGAAGTATTTCAAAAAGTCGTTGAGAGTTAGAAACACTTTTGGTAAAAGACATCGGATTCAAACTGGATGAGGGTATTTGTATATTTTTTCAATATTTTGTCGCAGTTCCTCCCACAACTAAAAGCTGTGAGTATCCTGTCGAATTTTTGTGAAAATTAAATCACGTTTGCCAACAAAGTGTATAAAATATAGGTCTAACAGGGGCTTTGGAAAGTTTTGTGCTTCTGATAAACATTATTCTCGCAGGACAAATACGATGTTATAAAGCCCTACATTTCAGACACAGACCGTTAGCAAACATTACTACAAATTGAAAGTTGAACAGTTCTCTCCAGAAATTAATGAGGTGTACTTTATAAAAAGTCACACCCTTATACATATTCTATCAGGGACTGGAAGCATCCAAGTCGATTTTAAAAATTACTTCAATTGGCGAGAGAAAGCCATTTTCCTTGAAAAGGGACAATACATTAAATTCTTATCAAATGATTTTGTAGTTCGCAGAATAGAATTCTCTGAAAAAACTAAATTCTATAATAGTGAAGTTCGAGTATTAATTAACGTGAGTTCGACAATAAGGAATGATTAAAGAGCGAGAAAGAGTTGACCGGTGTCCTGGTAGTTCAATTTGATTGAGGGCTTTTTTTCGCAAAAGTTGTAAGCGATTAAAGCCGAGAAAAGGTTGGTAAGGAAATTAGTTGGGCTCCTGTGCCTGGAGTGTTCAATCTGGAAGATGTTTTTAAGTTGATCAATGATAGTCTCACAAATAGCCCTTTTACGGAGCATTATAGCATCCATGATGGGGGTTAAGGATGAGGACTTCATATTGCGTTTGAGTTTGGTTATCAGATGGACTCCGCGGAAGAACAGATTTTTAAAAAGTTCCTTACTGATGTAGCCTTTATCACCAAAGAGCTTTCCGAATAATTTCTTAATAAACCGTTCAATTTTAAGAGGCTTTCTGTCATCCACATTGCCCGGTGTGAGCATAAAATCGATGATTTCACCCGTATCAGCAGTGATAAGATGGAGCTTAAACCCGTAGAACCATCCGATGGAACAATAGCCTCTTTTAGCTAACCCTTCAAATACTTTATGGTTATGGATCCGTCTGTTATGACAGACCCTTAACGGAGTGCTGTCTATAAAACTTATACCTGTACACTGTCCAGTCCCTTGTGTTTTCAGATAAATAGCCATTGGCAGAAGACTTCCACTACAAAGTTCTACCATTCGGTTATAGCTTACCACATCAGGAAAGAAGGAGCGCAAGTGGCCACAAACGTATGTGTTGTAAAAGGTCTTGAAATTTCGATATCCTGAGATCTGGAACAAGACCTGTATAGTCATTACTTCGGATAAAGAAAGCTTACCAGGTTTGTTGCGCTTTTTACTTCCCAGCAATCTTTTTTCCAATTTTGGGACAAAATCCAGACAAAAATCGTCAATGGAACAAAAAATTTCAGTAATTTTAGTAGCAGTTAACATAGGTAGAAATATTAGTTATTTTGTTGATTGTCAATGACTTAATATACTAATTTTCTGCCTTTTTTCTATCAATAAACTACTCTATTTTATATCGAACTCACGTTATTTAAACACCTCATATCTTTAGGATATATCAACTTAATGGAATGCGAAGCATGTCAATCCTTTTTATCAGAATCAGTCTTAACCGTAAACTCGGCCCACGTAATTGATGTTTCGTCACAACAATGGTATTGGCAAAACCCTTTCAATGCTAATAAGGAAGAATACCAAATCATTTTTGACACCAAGGAAATTATTGACGAGGAATATTTGAATCATTTAACAAGTGCTGATTTAGTAAGCATGATTAATGAAAGAGGATACATGTACGTCCCTGATATAGGTTGACCACTTTTTAAACGATCGACTTATATGAAAGCAACCCAAAAAGCCATTCGAAAGAAGCGAGTATTCAGTGATGAATTGAAGCGGGCCATTGTTACGGAATTTGAAAGTGGAAAGTACAGTGTCCCTCAACTGGAGAAACTTCATGGGATCAACAACGCGAACATTTACCGTTGGATCTACAAATTCTCTACCTTTAACGAGAGAGGCTATCGAATTCTGGAGATGAAAAAAAGCACTACATCAAAGGTTAACGATTTAGAAAAACGGATTAAGGAGTTGGAACGTGTGGTAGGTCAAAAACAGATCAAGATTGATTATTACGAAAAGATGATCGATCTGGCCAAGGAGGAATTGGATATCGATCTGAAAAAAAACTTCGACACCCCACAATCAACTGGTTCCGGAAAAACCAAAGGAAAGTAAATTTCTCGATGAATCAGCTCTATCGTGCCATAGGAATCAGCAAACAGGCAATACATCAGTATGCAACCAGGCAAGCTGTCTTTGATCAAAAGGTAGAACAGCTGGTCCTGGAAGCTGATGGGATACGCCAGGAACATCCTGGTTGTGGGGTGGAAAAAATGTACCGGACCTTAAAACCCGGATTTATCGGCAGAGATCGCTTTGTAGACCTTTTAATGAGTCTTGGTTACCGTTTGAGAAGAGCCAAGAACTATAAACGAACTACCCGGGCTTCGAAGCTTTATTATCCAAACCTGATCAAAGGATTTGAACTAACGTCTCCTTCAACGGTCTGGCAATCAGACATCACCTTCATAGAAGTGGGAAACCGGTTTTATTACGGGGTCTTTATTCTGGATGTCTATACCCGAAAAATAGTAGGCTACCAGGTATCGGATCATATGCGGGCTACAGCGAACGTAAAGGCATTGCTCATTGCCTTGAAAGATCATCCCCCTCCCCGGATCCATCATTCCGACAGAGGAGGTCAATACATCTACGAAGAATATGTAGACCTACTAAAATCCAACCGATGTGATATCAGCATGGGGCTAACCGCTCAGGATAATGCGTATGCAGAGCGCTTTCACAGGACCTTGAAAGAAGAATATTTGCATTACTGGAAGCCGACCAATTTCTATCAACTGAAAAGGTATGTCAAAAGAGCGGTTGACCATTATAATCAAAAAAGAACCCATGAAAACTTAAACGATGTTTCACCCATGGATTTTGAAAAGGACTGGTCCTTGTTGCCAATTAACCGAAGACCTTCATTGTCCATATTTAATGATGAATTATTAACCAAAAGTGGTCAACACTAATCAGGGATCTTCAGTTTTCTATAATTTCTTTACAGGAAGATATCATCACCCCCGCGAGGAGGATCGAATATTTATGTTTCTTGATATGAAGTCCTCTACCACTATTGCCGAACGGTTGGGACACGTGGAGTATTTCCGACTGCTCAATAAGTACTATGCCGACACCACAGAGGCCATCATTCAAACGTATGGTGTGGTTTATCAATATGCAGGTGATGAGATCATTGTATCCTGGAATTTGAAAAAGGGATTAACCAACAACAACTGCATTCGTTGCTTTTTTATGATTAAGGAAACTTTCCAGACTTTATCAGAAAGTTATATCAAAAGATTTGAGTTGGTCCCCGAATTTAAAGCAGGCTTCCATTACGGAAAAGTGACAACAGGAGAAATCGGAGTCCTAAAGAAGGAGATCTTTTTCACGGGGGATGTTTTAAATACCACTGCAAGAATACAGGCCAGTTGTAACGAATTTGGAACAGATATTTTAATATCACAGGATTTGCTTTCACAACTGGATATTGATGATGTGTATGAATTAACTGCGATTGGTGAATGTGAACTGAAAGGAAGACAGGAGAAGATAAATCTCTTTTCGCTAGCACAAAATGGATACGATAAGATATAAAAAGAGTACCGCTAACAATGTATATAAGCCATAAAACGGCTCATATACAAGGCCGTTGGCGTTCATTGCCAGCGACTGCGAAATCGACAAATTGCTAAAACTGACATTTTTTGAAATACTTAAGTATGTGAATGGAATAATTAGTACAAATTTCAATCATACTACTATAAGTTGTATGATATTTCTCGTTTTTGAATAATGAATTTAATTTAACCAAATATTAAAATGAAAAGAACAAGTTGTTTTACAAAATCAAGAAGCTTTGCCAGCCTGTTGTTGGTGATTCTATTTATTGGATTTCAAACAGTAGATGCATTTGCGCAGAACGAGAAAAAACCAAACATCCTCGTAATCTGGGGTGATGATATTGGATGGAGCAATCCTAGCATTTACAATATGGGAATAATGGGCTATAAAACTCCTAATATTGATAAAATCGGACATGATGGTATCCTGTTTTCAGATTATTACTCACAGCAAAGCTGCACTGCGGGCCGTGCTGCATTTATCACAGGGCAATCACCTTACAGAACAGGCTTAACAAAAGTTGGTTTGCCAGGAGCAAAAGAAGGATTAAGTGCATTAGACCCAACCATTGCCGAATTATTGAAAAACCAAGGTTATGCTACCGGGCAATTTGGGAAAAATCACCTGGGGGATAGGGATGAGCATCTTCCTACGAATCATGGATTTGATGAATTTTTAGGCAACCTGTATCACCTGAATGCAGAAGAAGAGCCAGAAAATCCTGATTATCCTAAAGATCCTGATTTTAAGAAAAAGTTTGGCCCCAGAGGTGTAATTTACTCTTATGCGGATGGTAAAATCGAGGATACAGGTCCTTTAACAAAAAAGAGGATGGAAACGATCGATCAAGAAACCAAGGATGCTGCCATCAATTTTATTAGACAATCTGCAGACAATGAAAAACCATTTTTTGTGTGGTATAACTCGACTCTTATGCATGTTTGGACTCATTTAACAGATGAAGAGGATGGCAAAACAGGGTTAGGGATTTACGCTGATGGAATGGTTAAGTTGGATAAAATTGTGGGGGAATTAACGCAGACTTTATCAGATCTAGGTATTGAAGAAAATACCATAGTAATTTTTGGAACTGATAACGGAGCCGAAATCATTATGTGGCCTGATGGTGGAATGACACCGTTTCGGGGTGAAAAGGCAACCACATGGGAAGGCGGCTTTAGAGCGCCATGTTTAGTAAAATGGCCGGCCAAAATAAAGCCAGGGCAAATTAGTAATGAAATTTTTTCTGGTGAAGATTGGTTGCCAACATTTTTGGCTGCAGCTGGTGAACCGGATGTAAAAGAGAAACTATTGAAGGGTCATACTGCAGACGGTAAAAATTTTAAGGTTCATTTAGATGGCTACAATATGTTGCCGCTGCTTACAGGAGAAGTTGACAAAGGACCAAGGCAAGAAATATTCTATTTTGATGACGATGGAAACCTAAATGCTTTTAGATATAACAGATGGAAAATGCATTTTAGAATTCAGGAACATCATGGTTTTGACGTTTGGCAGAAAGGTTATACCGACTTGAGATTTCCTAAACTGATGGACCTAAAGGGTGACCCATTTGAAAGAGCTTCTCATGATTCAGAAGATTATAGCCACTGGATGGCAGACCGTATGTTCATGTTGGTACCAGCTCAAGCACTGATTAGTGAATTTCTATCTACATTTAAAACGTATCCACAAAGACAGCCAGTTGGAAGTTTCAGTCTGGACCAGGTTCTAGAACAAATGCAAAAAGCCCAGAAGAATTAGTAATAAAATAACCAAAGCCGATAACATTCAATCGGCTTTGGTTATTAATTTAAATGTTTGAAAAACTATATTGTGAATCCCTTATGGAAAGTTGTTTGTCTTCTAGAATTGAAAGGAATAAACAACGAAATGACAACATAGTATGAAAATAATAGCCGAGATAGTTGTAAATACAAGGTGTGAAGTTAGCTTCAAATTTATAGTTGTTTGAATGTGTAGGCGACCTTATTCCGCGACTATTCCTATGCTAACCCTTGTGCTTCATTTTAAAATATAAGGGACTTACACCCTCTGGAATAATTTGCTATCTTAGATAGCAGGTGTCCATGCTGGGCACACACAATGTATATAGCGCATTGCAACGCGCCATATACTCGACAGCCGTAGCTCATTTAAAAAAATGAAAAATTCAATACTACTATTATCTTTTGTGTTTCTTATCTCCTGTGGTAGGGATAGTTCGGAAAATATGAAAACTATCGAACCATTTTCCTTCCAGAACGGATTTGAAGTCGCAGGCAATGATATTTCTGAATTACTTCCTTCCGATGGTAGCAAATGGACGAATATCCAGCAAGTAAATCCAAACAATGGAACCAATGAAATCACAATATCAACGGATATTGTAAATCAAGGAAACAATTCTCTAAGGATTTTAGCTAAACCTTCAGATGACATTTTGTCCAAAGCAGACATTGAAAAACAAGGTTTTACTGCATCAATTGGGAGTACAATTAAAATCGAAGCTGACTTCTATATAAATACGACGGAAAATTTAACAGATTTATTTTTGATGGATTTGGAATGCTGCTCTTGTTGGGATCCGAGTGTGCCAGACAACCAGTGCCCAGGTATCAGGCTCAAAATAGGGGGAGACAATGAATATCTATCCATTGAACGAGGCAAAATATTAAGTCCAACAATTACACAGGCAGATTTTTCTTTTCCTAAATTTGAATGGGTAAGGGTCACTTGGGAAATGGAATTATCCCCGGAAACCAATGGAAAAAATAAATTATCGATAAACGGACAGGAGGCCATTTCAAGTAACGGAATAAATATGCCAAACGCAGGGCTTTTTGGTGCAGAATTTGCATCACACGGAATTGAATTTGAACTGCAAAAACCTATTGCTTATGAAAGAGTCCAGATAGGTGTTACTGCAAACGGCACATCAAATAGCATTGAAATGTACGTGGATAACTTTAAGTTAACAATTGAGTGAAAAACGAGCTATAACAGACGCTAAAATCCATAGACTAATGAGCTACTTGCAATGACTATGCTTAGCGTTGCACAAAACCGATATAATATGACCGGAATTTGACATCCGGAAATTAAGATAAGGCAGTAAATGAAATACACGACCGAAATTGAAATTGACAGTCCCATTGAGAAGGTTGTTGAACTCTTTGACAATCCTGACAATGTAAACAAATGGATGAAAGGGCTTAAAAGCTATGAACTCCTAACCGGAACTCATGGCCTGCCTGGAACCAAATACCGGCTAACATATAAATGGGAAAAAGTGATTGAAACAATTACAGCAAGAAATCTACCTGAAGAATTCAACCACACGTACGAAAATAAGATGGTGTTTAACATTGTAAAAAACAGATTTGTTTCCCTCTCCGGCAACAAGACAAAATACATAGCAGAAAATGAATTTCGCTTTAAAGGAATTACAAAAATATTGGCATTCCTTTTGCCAACCTCTTATTTTAAAAAACAGTCGATGAAGCATCTTGGCTACCTTAAGAACTTTGTAGAAAATCAAAATGAACTTAACGAACGCACAACATAGGCTATAGCGACTGACGCGAAACCAAGGAAAAATTTTACATATCACAAAGCTTGGTTCTCGGCAGACAGTGATGAACTTCTCAACCGCCACTGCTCATAGCCAGACCGTTACAAACAATTAATAAAACAACGGACATGAGACTTTTTATATTTATCTCGATTTTTATTTTTTGGGCTATAAGATCACATTCACAAACCATAAGGGACAATCTAACACATGGATATCGAAACGGAACATTAATTAATGGAGGTGGTGGAGATGATGATTTGATAGTTAATGAATTTAGAAAATATGCAGGTGGTGATTCAGCCAAAATTGTGGTTATTCCCACAGCTTTACCTGATGATTATTTGCAGAAAGATTCCTCATTTTATGAATTAGAAAATTATTTTAAAAAATACAGATTTGATGACATTACAATTTTACATACAAGAGATTCATCACAAGCAAATGATGATAATTTTATTGAACCATTAAAAACTGCAACTGGAATATTTTTTACGGGAGGAAGACAATGGAGAATAGCTGATGGCTTCTTAAATACAAAGGCGCATGAAAAAATGTTTGAATTACTTGATAGAGGTGGTGTAATTGCAGGTTCGTCAGCAGGAGCAACAATTCAAGGATCTTATTTAGCCCGAGGCGATACTAAAAACAATCAAATAATGATGGGCGATCATGAAACAGGGTTTGGTTTTATTACGAATATATCAATTGATCAGCATGTGCTGGCTCGTAACAGGCAATTTGATATGTTTGATATTCTAAAAAATCGCCCTGAATTGTTAGGGGTGGGTATTGATGAAAATACGGCAATTATAGTGCAAGGAGATACCCTTGAAGTGATAGGAAATGGTTATGTGTTAATCTATGACAATTCTTTTTGGTCGAGAGAAGGAAGTAATTTGAAAAATTTGCCTGAGGATAATAATTTATTCTATTTTCTAAAAGCAGGAGATAGATATAATTTAGCTGAAAGAAAAATACTTGAAGAATAACTGTTTGTAACAATAAATATAAGCAAGCCGGGCGATAGTAGTTTTTTAAAACTTAGTACATTTAGCAAAAACATTAACGGGTCATAGTCAGGTGGCACAGAAAACCGACCTGCTCATATTTGGTCCGTTGCGCAAATTCCGATCTAATAAGACCTGAATTTGACAACCGAAAATTAACCCTGATCCCCATCTTCCTTTCCGGCCCTCCCCTCCAAGATCGCCTTAGCCTCTGCCTTAATCCGCCTAAAATCCTCCTTCACCTAATCCTCGCCCACAATCTTAAAAGCTTCAATTTCCGGCGGCTCCATATCGGATTCCTGAAACTGCCCCCGGAATTCAGTCCGATCGCTATCAACTAAGGTCGCGTAGAACTCACTAGCTTTCAGGCTTACCAAGTCCTGCGGTTATACTCTTGGCCTCTCCTGGATGGTCGTGCTACGCGAGTAGTTCTTCACATAAATTGTTAGCTTCCACTTTAAACAAGTGGATGGCGCCTATTTTAGGAGTTGAAAATATAGGACTGAGGTAGACAAGTGAAAATTTACCAAAATAATATCCAGAAATATGAGGCTAGGATCTTAAAGTTGGCTAGGATTTTGGGTTGGCTTTCCACGCTTAGACTGGCTGCTTTTGCACTCTCCGCCGTTCTGATTACGATTCTGGCAAATGAACGATTGGGGACTTTAGTGCTGATTGCTGTTCCCCTGTTTGTGTTTGGCTTTGGTCTATTAATAAAACGCCATAATCGGGTTGCTTATCTAAAACGACACACAACTCATTTACGAGAAGTAAATGAAGATGAGCTCTTAAAGCTAGGGAACCAATTATCAGGCTTTCCAACAGGGCAAGCTTTTGTCAATCGTGATCATCCATATGTTTCAGATTTGGATTTTTTTGGTCCACACTCACTTTTTCAACTTTTAAATCGAACCACTACCGAGTCTGGAAGTTTATGTCTGGCAGAATGGCTTTCTGATTCCGCTTCAAAGGATGTCATTCTTGAAAGGCAACAAGCCATAAAGGAACTCGCTCCAAATGTGGATTGGAGACAGCACTTTCAGGCATTGGGTAGGCACCACCAGAATTCTAAGAGTGCATATCTCGATCTGTTGTCTTGGGTAAAGAAGCCAGAACAATTACTACCCCATAAATCAAAATACCTGGCCGTATCTATCCTTCTATCCTTGTTGTCAACGTCAGCGTCGGTTTTTTTTCTGGCCTACATCTTTTCGCCCGATTGGCTTATGGGTATGATTCCATTGACTATCGTTTTGTTAGTCAATCTTCTCGTCCTGAGAAGAATAACGCCCATTGCAGATGAGATCATAGAGGATACGCGCAATAATCAAAAGACATTAGCTGGCTATCAATCCCTCATCGCTGAAATTGAATTAGGAAGTTTTCATTCAGGCAAACTTCAAAAGCTACAGCAGGTATTCCGAGTCAATGGTTTTTCGGCCGCAAATGAAATCAACCAGCTGAAGAAGATATTTGAAATGGGTGACGCCAGGAGAAATTCCTTTTATTCTATTTTTAACATCTTATGGTTCCTGGATGTTTATTGGATAATCCTGACCGAAAAATGGAAATCCAAGAACAGACCCTACTTAGAAGATTGGGCCTTTGCCGTAAGTGAATTTGAGGTTTTGAACAGCATTGCTGCCTTTTATTATTCCAATCCGTCATTCACTTTTGCAGAAATAAATAAAGAGCCTTATAGCATTCTTTTTGAAATGGTCGGACATCCATTGATCAGCACCGAACACAGAGTTTGCAATGATTTTGATTTAGAAGGTCGTGGAAAAATAGCCATGATCACAGGTTCCAACATGGCAGGGAAAAGTACTTTCTTGAGAACTATCGGAGTGAACCTGGTTCTGGCATTAATGGGGGCACCCTGTTGCGCCAAGTCCGGACAAGTATCAAACATGAGATTATTTACCAGTATGAGGACCCTGGACAACCTGGAGGAAGGGAGTTCTTCATTCCATGCAGAATTGAAAAGGATAGAGCAGCTTTTGAAGCTAATTAACAGTGGTCAAGCCATATTCTTTCTTTTGGATGAAATGTTTAAGGGAACCAATTCGCAGGATCGCCATAAGGGGGGAGTATCATTAATCAAGCAGTTAAGTGAACTCAATGCTTTTGGAATCATTTCAACGCATGATTTGGAGTTGGCAAAATTAGCGAGTACCCTTAAGATCGGTGCTAACTTCAACTTTTACAGCGAAATACTGGAAGGTGAAATGACCTTTAACTATAAGCTGACCAAGGGCATATGTAGTGATTTCAATGCGAGTGAATTAATGAAAAAAAGTGGCATAAACATTCTTTCTAATCTTGAGTAAATGTGATCGGTCTTGAAAGGTATACTGAAGACTTTGAAAAAGGACCAAACAATCCAACAAACCCAAAGGGAGCACATATCGGAATGTATTACAGAGGTTCAACAATCAACCAGGCATGGCAAAATTCCTAAGTTTGGAATCAAAAGTCTCATCGGTTTGATCTGGCATATAGCCTCCTTTTGAGCTTTCGTTTTGTGAGACGATTTTACTTTGGCTGACAACAAATTTTCCAGGTCATCAACCCTGTCAAACATTTAATTCGGAAGGCGCTTCTTCAACCAGGTGATTTGTCCTCGATGATTCGCCTCATGTTCGCATACATGAAACCATTTCCAATAAGTATTGAGATCCCCATTGTCCGACCATATTGGATCGATTGCCAGTAGCCATTCATCATCTCGGTTCTTTAGTTCTGCCAGTGTTTCGTTCCTTACCTCAGTAATCGCATCCAAATAATAAGCAAGTCCCTGTCCCTTAATGGTATTACGTCCCTTATCCCCCAATTCAGATGCTGCCCCCCAAACCTTCTGCTCATTTTCATTAAACTCCCTACCTTCAAATGTGTTTACTTGATAAAATTTCTCTGTTGCTCCCAGATGAAGTAGCAAGGCTCCAATGGTGTTGGCTTCCGGGTCGTGCAAGTAATCCAGTTCCTCAATCATCATGTTTTCAACAAGGTCCAAAATGGTTTGCCGGTTATAGTTCAACATGGAAACTATAGTTCCTATTTGAGGAGAGTATCCTTCCATTGGCCCAATGAAGAATAATGAAGGTTGCTGCTGACTTTCCCTTGCCTCTGCCATTGGGGTAAGGCCCCCGAGACCCGCAACACCGATAGTATACGATGTTGTTGTTTTGACAAAACTTCTTCGGTTCATTTTGATTTCTTCCATGGCTCAGTAGTTTAATAGGAGTGTTTTCAGAAATGCTTATTGAATGAATCTAATATAGTTTTTATAAAAGACATAAGTGGTTTTGAGATGGATTCGTTTTGTGAGAGTATACCAGTGCTAATGGTACTAGTGTAAATAGATAATACTTCAATTTGACTTAACCTTGTTCGACACAGAAACCCATTCAAAAATACTAACACAGACCAAAGCTATTGCCAGCAGCCATAACAGTATACTGCCAGTACTTGTTATTGAAGTTGTACTTCCAATCAACCATGCGATTAAAGCGATACCAAATGTGAGATTTATACTCACTGCTCCACCTAATCCAAGTCCCCTTACACTCGGTTGGTATCGCTGCACCAGCAAAGCTATCCCAATACCAACGAATACGGCACTTAGAATAATAGGGTAAAACGTACTTTCAGGTGAAGGAATTCCTAGCAGGTTGGTTACTCGAATCGGAAATATTATAAGCGGTAAACCCAATAGAATATTCCCTAGTCCGTCTAATTCGAGTAGTGTTGATTCTTTCATTATCAGACTTTCTTTTTGTTCGCAATGGAATTTAGGAAAATCAAAAGAGTTTTAGCCACTATTAGAGTATCAGTTCGACTATTGACAAAGATTCGTTTCGTGAGACTCCTCAATCAAATTACTGGCTTAATGATTCTTAAAGAACCATTACTTCCCCAAATGTTGGTCATAGCATACGCAAAATATAGGGTGAAAATTACGAGTTCGGGAGGGCTGACAATTTTCTGTTGGCTTTTCGATCACCTCGAACTCTTCATTCTGGAGACATATTCAGTCTCATAGTAGTTCAGATCATTGATCGTCCACTTCTCGTATCTAAGGAATCGTTTTAGAAACCCTCCCAATCCTTGAATCAATGTGACTGAGGATAACAAATGAATTTGTGATAAATTATACCATTGATGAGTGAATTAGCCGACCAAAACCCCAAGCCGCTTCCAAATCATACCTTTATCTCGATGATACTGGTTTCCATAGGATCTTTTTTGGTCATTGGCCCAGGGGCTTTGCTAGTTTTTGATCTGGATCAAGATAGTTTGGGGACTATTTTATCTGATCCTGCAAACAATCCCCAGGCCAAGATACCCATTTACATTATTCAGGGTACGGCCTCATTAATTGGATTTGTAATCGTACCCTTGATTTATCTGTCTAAAATCCAGATTCCCTTTTTCAGGAGGATGGTAGTACCACAATATCCAAGCGTCAGAGCGATTCTTCAGACCGCTTTCATCGCGGTAACTTTTATGGTAGTTCTCGCTCCGGTTGTTGAATGGAATGCCAATATGACCCTTCCTGGTTTTCTTTTCCCGCTTGAGGAATGGGCAAGGCACTATGAATGGATAATGGAGCAGATGACTCAGTATTTGACTCATTTTGATAATCCCGGTCTATTTGTTCTTGGGGTTGTGGTTATTGCCATTATTCCTGCGGTAGGCGAAGAGTTGCTTTTCAGGGGAGTCGTTCAGAACCAGATCTTTTTCCTTACCAGCAGGCCCCATTTGGCGATTTGGATTGCCGCTTTTCTGTTCAGCGCCGTTCATCTTCAGTTCTTCGGATTCCTGCCGCGAATGTTGCTTGGGGTTCTATTGGGTTATTTATATTACTGGTCAGGAAATTTGCTGATCCCCATTTTGGCCCACTTTGTCAATAATGGTATTATTCTGACAATAATCTATTTGCACCAGTTGGGAGTGATCGAATTTGATTTAAGATCCACAGATCAAATTGAATTATTACCGGTGATCCTTTCAATTCTGGTAGTTTCCGGTTTAATCTTAAATTTCAGAAACTCCTTCCGGAAAGACCCTTAATAAAATTCTACAGGGATTTGCGACCTACCCATGAACTCCATGTCGTCGATTAATTAACTGGTTTGTAATGATTTCAAAACCTTTCGTTCTGCGAGACCTAAAATTCAGATTGGAGAAGATAGGACCTTTTACCGAAGTTCTTTTGTGTATAATTTTAAATGATGAATGGGGGTATTGATCGGGCTATTAAATCTATGGGATGTTACCCAACTGAATCGTAGAGGAATTATGAACAGGGTCGCTTTTACCAAACTCCTCGTTTTCACAAGTTCATTTTTCTGGTTACTCAATGTTCAGGGGCAGTCAACAAGCATTAGTGGGAGGATAATTGATAGGAACACACGGGAAGGCATTCCATTCGCGCACATAGCTATTGAAGATACCCGCATGGGCGCCATATCCGATTTAAATGGTGATTTTATTCTGAACTATCCGGAACAACATCAGCCTGAAATACTTAGGGTATCCTGCCTGGGCTATAAACCCATAACGATCTCATTGCACAGGCTGAATCAGCCGATAATGGAGATAATGCTTGAACAGAATATTGTTCAACTGAAGGAGGTGGTCGTGAAGCCGGAAGACCCCGAGGACTTACTAAAGGAGGCACTGCGAAAAGTGCCGGAAAACTATGACACTACCGCTGCCATGCTTTCCGGGTATTATAAAATGTCCTCTCTGTTGGGAGATAAAAACATCAAGTATACCGAGGCATTTATTGACATACATAAAGTCCCTTATCAAGCCTACAGGAAGGATAATCAATTCCTGGGCGATTCGATCCGTTTGCGTGAGATCAGGACCAAACCAAGTGACATTGAGGACTGGAAACTCAAGATCATGCTTCCCTGGGAAAAGAGTATTTATTATTTGGAGGTACGGGATATTGCGAAAGAATTCAGTTCTAAAAAGAACGCATTTAATAAGTTCATCTCAAGTCATCACTTTGAAGTTGATAAAATGGTGATGATAAACGGTCGCAGCACATACAAGATCGGGATAAAACCAAAAAAGAATATGCTAGTCCGCAATCGTACCACTAAACTGAGCTAAAGACAAGATTATCAAACAGATTGGTTGAATACCTTCGATTGAGCTTATAACAGAACTCATCCAAATAGTACTGAAGGTACTTTTCTTTGATAACATGATAAATGCCCAGCAGGGTCCGCTTTGCATTTGCAATGGCTATGTGTACCCATTTGAGTTCATCGGCACCCTCCCAGGAGGATTTAAAACTCACGTGAACATCTACCAGGCTTTTCAAATCCACATAACCGGTGGATTGATCAGTGAACAAAACGCTGGCAGGATCAATGGCTTGGCTGACGACCTGCTGAATCGCCTCCTTGCTTTCTGAACGGTGAGCCTTCATCTTGAACTGCCCACAGAAATGCTCTGTGCGTCCGTCGATTTCCAATGGAAAGGATTCCGCCATTACAGTTACTTTTGATTTCTTTTGGCTTCCTTTGCCCCGTTTAAGCCTTTTCTTAACCCGTTTGGACGTACCGGTGGCGAAATAGGCATCGTCCAGTTCTACCATCCCGGCAAGTGTTTGAGTCCCATCGGCCTTTCCCATGGCTGCTCGTATTTTGCGCATCATCAACCAAATCGGCTCATAGCGTTTGTGGCCCAGTTGTCTTCTGACTTCATGGGCAGAAAACCCTTTCTTAGTGGAGCTCATCAGGTGAAAGGCTATGTACCAATACCAAAATGGAAGTTTGCTGCTCTGCAGTACAGTACCGCTTCGAAGGGTAGTCCTAAAACCGCATTGCTTGCACTGAAACTGCTCTTTTCCGGAAAGCCAATAATGCGAAGGGTGACTGCATTTCTTGCAGATAATCCCTTTCCTGATCCGATACTCGCGAAAATGATCACGGCACATCTGTTCATTGGGAAACCGTTTAATAAATTCTACAAGGTTCATGGCTATGTTTTTTTCAACAAGGTCGCCAAGCCCTCTGACAGCTTATGTCAATTGGGTATCTTTACGGACTAGCAGATTTTTGTTTGATTCTATTTCAAATGCTTTTCGCTTTTAAAAGAATAAAATATCAATGATATGATGGGACTAAAGCGGGGACATGAAGAATATCCACAAGCGCTGTCCGAGCCTGCCACAGCGCCGAACCGAGGGCATTTAGAAGTCGGTGGATTTCAGGCCTGATCAAAAATCATAGCCCATCTTCCGGCATTGTCAGATCGGGTGTTTTGGATCCCAACAGCTGCTTTGACTTTGCATACCAGTAGTCCATTTCATCAAGTCTTCCTAAATTCTCATATAATACGGCCAGATTGTAGGCTGACCGCCCCGAGATCTTGGGATCCGGGTTGTCACTGTGTCGCAGAAGCTCCTCTTCCGCGAGGTTCCAATCTTTTGCCAGGAACGCTTCATAGGCCGTTTGAAACTCTTGGGTGTCAAAAAATATTCGATCTACAGCAATCGACTGGGGGTAAAAATTGCTCATGAAGTTCATTCCGACCTGCCGGGAAATTCTTGCAGCCCACAGATCGGCCTTCCCCATTGACGGACCGGCAGCCAACAAGCCACTGTATACGGATCGATCGTCATAAAATTCACGTCCTTTCTCCATGAAATGAGCTATGGCCACCCCGTTTTGGTTGTAAATGGTGAAATAGGAAACCACTATCAGGTCGTAATACGCTCTTCGGTCCTTTGAGCCGTCCTGATTTTCCGTTACCTCCATCTCCTGATCGAAATAAAGCGTATATGCATCGAGGGTCTGAAGGTATTCCCGATCACACAGCTCACACAGGGTTCGCACCAACTTAGGCTGAAGGTCAGAAACAGGCCCCAAGGAAGCCATCCCGGATAACAGGGTGTCGGAAAGGAAAAGGTGGAAATGATCATCGGCATCATATCCCCACTTCAGTCCGAGAACAAGATTGCGTGCTCCCAGGGCGAAAACCTCAGCTTTGTTTTCATTAGCAAATTCCAACCGGGTGGTGTCAAACCGACTGACAAAAAGGATCTCAGCCTTATCCGTGGGAAGAAGGATTTCGGGGGGCAACTGCTTGTTTACCACGACCAGGCTGTAACAACCGCCCAAGGACACCGAAAGGATTAATATCAGGAACCTAGCCATAGTGGTTCGTGGGATTGATTTTATATTGATTACAACCTTTAATTTGGCAAATTTCGAAGAAATAGGCAACCCTATGGGTTGCAGGGTTTGACTGTCCTCAGGCAAGTCCCCCCGAGCAGCAAAAACGATTATTAAATTGACCTTGGGGAATGTCCATAGGCCAAATTATGCCGTAGATTACATAACTCGCATGGTCTATTATAAAAATGATGACGGGAGCTTGCAAAGCCTACCAATTTTAGGTAGGAATTATGCGTTAGATAAAATCATAATATCATGAAAACCACACCAACAATTTTAATGCTCGGATGTATTGCTTTGATCTCGGGTTTCATTTCCTGTTCGGATGATGAGGCAAAGCCAAATGACGCTGAGCCACTAGCCATAGGTGATTTTCACCAAGGCGGTGTCATTTTTTATATGGACGGGACAGGACAACACGGCTTGGTATGTGCGGTAAGCGACCAAGGCACTGCAGCCGAATGGTGCGATTCCGCAACTGAAATAAACGGCGCCGATGGCGAAGCCATCGGAACCGGTTCACAAAACACCTTGGACATACTAGCCGGTTGCACCACCAGCGGGTCAGCAGCTGATTTATGTATGAACTTAACATCTAATGGGTTTGGCGATTGGTTTCTGCCTTCAAAAAACGAGTTGAACGAAATATATCTAAACAAAGCTGCTATAAATGCCACAACAGCGGCAAATGCAGGGGCTGCGTTTGCAGAGGAAACGTACTGGAGTTCAACCGAGTTAAATCTCGGGACCCAAAAAAGTAGTGCATGGACTCAGAATTTAGGCAATGGCATTCCAGGCACCCTCACCAAGTTCGGCACTGCCCACGTGCGCGCTGTCAGGGCTTTTTAAAAGTATCTCGTCTATTTCCCTCTCATAAAGCGCCTGGGGAGCACTGGTGGCAAAGCGGTAACTACTACTACTCCGAAGGTTCATATTCTCTATTTACTATTTCAACAAAACCATCTTTTGGGTTAACACCTCATCGCCGGCCTGCAGTTGGACCAAGTATATCCCGTTAGGCAAAGCAGAACCGTTCAATATATGAGCATAATGCCTTGGTCCCTGGGAATCCTCCCGTAGGGTCATCTCGTTACCAAAGAGATCCAGGACCCTTAGCTTGGTTTGGAGGGCTGTAGGCAAGTAGTAAGTTATGGTGGTCCGGTTAAAGAAAGGATTGGGATAATTATGACCCAGCTGAAGCCGGTTTGATTCTTCGGTATCGTCAATACCGGTAACCACATTGGGTCGGAGCACGTAGTAGTCAACCTTTTCCCCCGAAATAAGCCGGTTGATGGTGAAGGTGATGTTTCCTTCTGAAATCTCACTTTCCACCCGGATCGTACTCTCCCCTGAAATTCCTTCCACGCCAACACTTTCGGGGTCCTCCCATTCGGTAGGAATCGCCAGGGTTAAAGACGTCCCCTCACCTTTGGGATACCATATCAGAATGCTGTCCTTGGAAACCTTGTTTTCTTGAATAATGTAATGATGTCCCGAAGACAGCTCGTTTCCAAAGTAAGAGGTAAATACACCCCCAATCAGATTCCCATCCATGCTTAGCGCTAAGGCTCCTACCGGAGGAATCTCGTGACCGTCGGTGGTGGTGTATGAAGAGGAAGAACTCCAATTCTTGAATATTATCAGGTTTTCGAACGAACTCTCAGTCACCTGATCTCCCAGGTTGCGGTAATCCGACATCCTGACTCCTGCGTACCTGCTGGCTATCTTTTGCTGGTAGAGCGAGGCAACATCCACCCATTCATCCCAGTCGTTAAGGTCAGGAGGGACCGACCACCCCATCATGGTGCCCATCGCCATATTCAGGGACAGATTCTCAATATTTATGACGTGCTCATCCCCACCGCCCGTGGTCTGGTAGTATAGAGCTTTGTCTCCTGCCAGAATGGTGGTCAGTGGATAGTAGGCCCAGTTGTTCGCACCCAGATCACGGTCCAGGTCTCCGACTAACTTATGCAGCAGCAGGGTTCCGAAGAAGAAGTTGTGCGAGTCGATTAGGAGGTCGAAGCCTTTCTCAGCACCCAGGTCAATATCCCGGTGATCCTGGGTGAATTCCCGCCAACCCTCTAGATAGTTTATTTTTGAGGACGCTGTGGAGTTGAAATCCAGGAAGTACTGCTGGCGGGCTCCAATCTGGTCTAGATAGATGAAGTCACTGCCTACCAGTTCCCGCATGTCATTCAATAGTTTGTCAATTCGTTCAATGACAAACGGATGTTCAGGAGAGACCACGATGCCGTCGATACCGTAATTTTCTATTAAGGGGGCTCCCTCGTGATCCTGCACAGCAATGTCTGCTGCGGTCAATCCAGGTAAGTTTTGGACAGTGGGCGATTGAAGATCCCACCAGGTTGGATTGGTATAGGGCATGGAGAACAAACCCCGGTCATGGGCCCTCTGGATCAGGGCAGCCATTTCTTCGGTGGTACCGTAGTTCGGATCGGGAGGAAGAAAATCCGGATAATTGTGGTCAAATCCGCCCGGGTACCAAGACGAAGCATAAACAATTCCCGGGGATGGTAGCGCATCGATGACCGGATTGATGTCACTGAATTTGAGCTCAAAATCGGTGTTGTACCAGGTACTCTTGGAAACGGCGATGAAATCATCACCCAACTTCTCCAGTACTGATTCCAGCAGGTCAAATTCATTATCTTTCCTAAAGTCATCAATGGAGGCTATGTGATCCTGGCCAATCCTAATTCTTATTACGTTACTATCCCATTCTTCTCCGTCCTCGATAAAAGTGCGGAATTGGAAGGGTATGTAGGTGGCGTTGGCCACAAACCCATCATCATCCTGAAATCCAAAGTCCACGACTTGCACCGGCTCGTTCTGATCGTGGATCATATAGAGTGCCAGTTGCTCTTGGGCCAGCTTTATGGAAACAAAGGGTGAAAAACATCCAATCCAGCCTGGGTATTGGGTCTGATAGGAGCCGTCTTGTTCGAAGAACGACTTTTTCAGGATTAATCCCGGGATAATGGGCAGCAGTGCTTCTTCCACCTCATCCTGGAGTAAGATCAGGTCTGCTGGCAGATTGAAATACTCCAGGTTGAAGCCATAGTTATTGACCAATGAGGCTTTGAAATCAAGGGAATTCTGGTCAGAGGCAGTGACCGTGATCTCCACTTCCAGGCGGTTGTTGCTGGACGGATCCGGGATATAATCCATAGTCAATTTATTGAGGTCATCATCCCAGGCGTATTGAAATTTATTGACCCCTTCCGGAGAGTAATCGGATCCGCCTATGAAGCTCAGCTCCTGGGCCGGTGGTAATATGGCGTACCAGAGGTTTTCGGAATGGGAACCTTTAGAGATTTCCTGGTTGGTAGACTTGTCAATGATATAGAATACAGAACCGTTGGACTTACGAAAAGCTATTTCATAGAAATTTTCGTTACTTAGTTTCAGCAGTTCATCATCCGAATCGTTGAATAGGATGGTTTGGCCGGGGAGGAGATTTGAAATCAGCATGAAAAATGCTAGGGAGCGTGATCTTTTCATCGCCGGTAAATGTTTTGGTTAATCTAATATGGGAAATTCTGGTTAAAGACTGAAATTTGTCTGTGCTACCGTATTCCGCTCCAGCGGTTCTCTACCATTTTTTTAAATTCCCGCTGCCCTTAATTTTCGGGCTAAAGGGTTCAACTTTCCGTTCTTCCCCGCTTAAGTTCCCGGTCACGGATCGGTTTTGATTGGCCAAGGTGTCGGTGGCATTTGGCTGAATGGTTCATCAGGGCAGGGAGGAAAGAATGTGAAACATTCTTCCCGCTTTAGTCCCGGGTCATGAACCGCAGGCATAACCTGTTTTTTAGGCCAAGGAGGATGCTGTGCTTGTGGCAAGGTCTCGCTAGGGCGTTAGGCAGGCTAAGATCATTCTGCCTTTTGTGCTCTAGTCGGTTCTTTGGTGGTTTTATCGCCAAAACGGTAGGAGGGAGGCAAGCGCTCCTCCACGCCGGATGGCGGCTTTACAAGCGTGGTGTGGCGACCTAGCCGTCATCCGGCGTGGACTGGCTCTTCAACTGTCCCAGGTTACCAACGAAATTCTTGCCTTGGTCCACCCCAACTCCCCAGGTGATGAGCGCAACATAGTCTTTGAAGGTCCCGAAGGTGGGCTCAGAGTAGTAGTACAGCACCAGTCCTCCAATCAGGGCTAAGGCAGCCGAAACCACGACTAGCATGCCTTGTTCAACCGCCAGCAGTCGCTGCCAAAACGTTCGGCTGGAGGCCTGGATGTCGATCTCCGCCTGGATGGCATCGCTGGGGCCGTTTTCATGTTGCAAGACCACTTGGGTAGTTAACTTTCCGGCCTCCGGGGCGAATTGAAAAAGAGTCTTGCCTTGGCCATTGGTGCTCCATTCAATAGTTTTTGGGGGCGGAGCTGAGGACTGCCACACCTTCCACCGGGGCTTTTTGGCCTCGGTCTGAAGCATGAAGGACCAGTGGGCCTCCATCCGGGTTTTGGCGATGAAGTCGTCGTCCAGCTTCTTGTCCTTGAACACCACCTGGTATCGGGTGGGCCACAATGCTTCAACCGGATCTACTCTGGGATTGGCTGTACTTGGGAAAATTTGGGCATTTCCGTTCTCCACAGCATCAACAATTTTGTCCCAGACCGCCTTATTGGCGAGGGCCAGAACCCTCTGGAATTGGATGTTGTTCGCATCGTCCTTGGCTATCAGATCGAGGAGCTGTTTGAGTGTGTCCTCATCCTGTCTGTGCTTCCACAAAATCCGCAAGCTAGTACAGACCCGGTCTACCAGGACCAGTTGGTCTTCGGTAGGGTTATCAGGGAGGTCGGCCTCTATATGATCGGTCATTAGTTGGGAAACGGCATTCTGGACTTCAGCGCTTTGGTTCAACTGCCTCATGATCTCTTGCAGCGCTTCCAAGGAAACCCTTTGTTTCACCTTTCGTCGGGCCATCAGCACATCTTCCTTGTAGGTTGCCGCCGGATCAATTAGCGACTGCTTGAATCCTTCCAGTTCGGTTTGGACAGCCGTTGCCGCCACCTGGTCCAACATTTCGGGTTCGATACGGCCAATGATGTCGTCGAGCTTGGTTTCCAGTCGCCAGTTTAGCATATAGGGAAAATTCCGGGTTTTAAGCTGCCGGTCAAGATCCCGGTACTGGAGAAGCATTTCCAGAAGGCGCTCGGCAGTGTCCAGATTTTCTGATTGCTCCCCAGGTATTGTTAGCAGTCGAAATTTTGCTAACACCTTCTGGGCCCGTTTGCGGGTGGCCTTCAGCCACACGATGGGAGCCAGGTTGCCCAGTTCTCCCAACCAATGGCGATTCAGTGCTTGGGTGCGCTTGTGCATATTAAGGCGCTCTCGCCAGTTTACTATCACCCTGGTGAAGAAGATCGAAAACCCAATAGCCAGGAATAATGCAAAAAGAGGCAGTCCAATCGCGTGACGCACCTTGGCGACGATCTCAATGTTGGGGGCGGTCCCCGGCTTGGCGTTTTGAGCGCCTAGCTCGATCATTAAGGTATGCTCTCCAACCGGAGCACCGATGATCTCAAGCTTAAGTATCCGCTGTTGGCCCGGTGCAATGTTCCGCCGAGCCATTTGGGCCGTATCATCGACCGGATAACTTTCCAGGTTGGCGACAGTCATGCCGTCCAGAGAGAATTTGAGGTTCTTGATATCCAGCTCAGGGGTCACTTCAGCGTCGGTTGCCCGGCGGATCCGAATACCTTGTAAGGATTTCTTGCCGCTTTTTTCCCCCAAGGTTATCGAGAAGCTAGGATTATCCCTGGAGAAGATCCGCCAAAGGCTGTAGATCTCCACTTCTAGCTCCACCTTCGTTACGTCCGCTATCAGCTCGCCCAGGGGGTCTGGCTGATGAAGCGTGATTTGCCAGGATTGGGGCTCGGGTAAAAAAACCGTGATGGTTCCGGTATATTTGACTCCTGGTATTACATCGCCTATTCGCAGATCCAGGTCCGCCAGGTGCTCATCCTTGGTAAATCGTAGATCCGTGGCTTTGGTGGTGTTACCTGCGGCCGGTGGTACCACAGATACGGAAGCGCTTTCGTCGTCGTCGGACAGAAAAGCGCCCAGGAGAATATCATACTGGCGCTCCAAGATGCCTGTATCGTAGAACATGAGCTTCACCGTATCGGAAGCGGGCACCGGAAGGTCAATCGAGCTGCCGTCTGAACCGACCAGAGAAAGGCGCTGCGCAACACTCTCGGGAGCCAGTCCAATCCATAAAAGAAATACAAGTCCCCAACAATATAAGAAAACGTTCTTCAATGGTCTCCCCCAAAGTTCGGGTGCATTGTCTGCAGATGCGAGCTGGCTGTCCGCAGTTTCAAAGTCGTCCCAGGGCATAGTAAAAAATTTTGTCCAGCTCAGAAATAGAGCCGGGCCGGTTAAGATAGACAAGACCTCGAGGAAAAACAATTACTTTTTTGGGTACCGTCTCGTGCAGGGTAGTGGGGTAGACCATCTCTCGGTTTGGGATCCTGTCTTCGAACGAAGGTCGCCAGGCAACCTGGCCAACCCTGGCCGCGGCCTTAGATCAATCGTGCCCAAGCCTCCCAACGACAGTTTCGAACGGTTGCGGTTCAGGCTACCTTTTTCCGACAGCAGTGCCCTATTCATCACCTTAGTTTTGTATAGGACTTAGGGGCACTCTGAGATAGTCTGTCGGGTCCAATTCCCTCATCTTTACCGCTTTAGTTCCCGTCAGGGACCGGTTTAATTAGCGGAATGGTTCTACTTCTCGAAATGGGCTGCATGAACATCAGGCCTTCCCTCTTTGCGCTTTAGTGCTTTGCCAGTACTGCTCTTCCGGGGGCGGTAGGAGGGAAGCTTTCGGGTGTGGATGTTGGTGTGATAAAACAAAAGGGCTGAAAACAACTTTCCGCTTTAGTCCTTCTAGCCAGTTCTTCCGAGAATTTCAGAAGGTTTTATGAAGACACTGATCATCCTAAATATGCCTTCAATGATCTACTCTTTGGATTTGAGCGAAGGTTCTTGATCGCCCTTTGTTTTATTTGTCTCACCCTTTCTGTTGTCAGTTCAAATTTTTCTGCAATTTCTGCCAGTCTCATCGGTGGCTTCCCATGTAGTCCAAAAGATAGGCTGATTATGGTAGCTTCCTTGGATCTTAATGAAGACAGTGCGGTCAGCAGCTCCTTCTTCAGTGAGTCTTTCATCAATTTTGAATCGGGAGTATCCACAGTATCGCTTGCCAACAGATCCAGTAAGTTGCTGCCTTGTTCATCTTGAAGGATAGGAGCATGCAGTGATGTGTGGGGATAAGAAATACTCATATTATGGGTAACTTCCTCTGATGGAACATCCAATACTTCAGCCAGCTCCTGCTCAGAAGGTTCCCTCTCATATTTTTGTTGTAATTCTGAATAGGTCCCATTCATTCTGGTAATGGTGCTAACTCTATTCCAAGGTAAGCGGACTATCCTTGACTGCCTGGCTTTTATTAGGAGGCGGGCCTTTGCCCTGGCTGTGGGCTGCTTGGAATTTGGTCATCCATTCTTCCCGCTTTAGTACGCTAGCTGGTCGGTCCCATCTTCACATGCCCGCGGGCTCCTCATTTGCGAGTCTCCTGGAGCTGCACCATTTGAGGTGAATTTCAGCTGCCTTTGGCGGGGTCGCTTGCAATTCTGAGCGGCTTTTCTTAGCTTGGATGGGCCCCCGCGCAGTAGGAGCAAGATGTGCATTTCAACACTAAAAACTACGTAATTGGCGGTTGAAATGCGGGTCTTGGTTTTGTTGCGTTCCACTTACAAAACAAGATGGCACGACCCAAAAAAGCGATTACTCTTGACAAGCAATACAGCGTCAGACTCACGCTTGCTGAGGCCAAATGGATTGAGCGCGAGGCCGGCAGGTATGGCCTGTCGGTGTCCAGCTACCTGAGGCAGAAAGGCCTGAAAAATAAGCTCGTCCCCCGTCTCAATGATGATGAGGCTGGCTATTACGCCCAGCTCTCCGGCATGGCCAAGAATCTAAATCAGCTGGCCCGCCTGGCCCACACCCGAAGGGCGCTGGTCTCGGATATCGAGGAGGCCATAGGTGGCATTCGTGAACTAGTTGCCAGGCTAAAATGATCGGCCAAGTGACCATTGGCAAGAGCTTCGGCGGGGCGGTTAGGTATGTTATGGACAAGCCCTAGGCCGAGGTGCTCGACTATGCCGGCATCTTCGCTGACACCGCGGCTGTGGCCACCCAGGATTTCAATGTCATTCGGCGCCAGCGGCCCAGGATCCAGAACGCGGTGTGGCATGCGACCTTGTCGTTTGCCTACGCCGATGAGGTGAACAGTGCGATGATGACCGGCATTGCTGGCAAATACTTAAGCGAGCTGGGCCTTGCGAAAAACCAGTACCTGGTGGTGCGCCACCATGATACCCAGCACGAGCACCTGCATATCGTCGCCAACAGGGTGGGCTTTACCGGGGAGGTTGTCAGCGACAAATGGTGTAAGAACCGCACGGCCAAAGCCTGTGACAGGCTGGAAAAAGAATTCAACCTGACGGTCGCGCGCGACCAGGGGAGGGGCAAAGTTGTTGCCTCAGACAAGATACCCGCTTTGAAACAGGTAAAGCAAGAGATCAAGGTTGCCATCCTGGAGTGTTTGATGAACCGGGTCAGCAATATGGACCGTCTGAAGTCGGTATTGCAAAAAAAAGGTATTGAGACCCATCTTCAGGTGCAGAAGACGGGCCGGGTGAATGGCATTACCTTCAGGAAAAACCAGATCGCCATCAAGGGCAGCGCCGTGGATAGGAATTTCAGCTATCAGAAACTAAAGAATAAGCTGACCCGGGGTCGCGATCAGGGGATGTCTTTTTGAGCGCACCTGCTTAAGCGGAGAAAACGATCAGGCAAGCCTGTTTATTTAGCCTTGGTTGAAAACATTCTGCCGCTTTAGTCCCGGTCGCAGCCCTCAGGCAAGCCTGTTAAATTGCCCACGGTTATGGAGCAGGCTCGAAGGCAGGCTTGGGACGGCGTTATGGTCAGAATACAAGGATCAAATTATCACCCCCAATCTTCGCGCTCAAGTCTTCTAGCTCGAAGATCCCGGGTATCCATGTACGTGCCCCGCATCAGCATACCATTCTCCCGGCTTTAGCCCCCGGTCGCAGCCTGGGTTTATTGAAGAAGGTATAGTTTAAAGGAGACTGGTTAGAGTCAAACGCGACTATGTTGGGTCTATTATACCTTCTCCAATCATTCGTAATGCAGTTATGCTGGGGATAAAGAAGTACTCTCCGCCACGGGTCTCCACGAACCTCGGAATATTGCTTAAGAAGTGGGGCGGCCTTTTTGTTTCAATATCCCCTTCAATGATCATTCGATTGTCCGATAGTCTCTGGTCAGCATGGTGATTGCCTAACAACGGATCTTTGTCATTGGCGAGTCTGAAATCATTGCCATAATTCATCCATTGCTGTTGAACAAATTCAAATTGACGCTTAATATTGGCGACTATGGCCATGAAAATTATCCCGTGTTCCCCATCATTGCTAGTAGGATCTACATCCTTTCCATAGGGTAACCCTCTTCTTAATATCCTTCGCCGGTCAGCCAGGGCACTGGGGGTTTCAAAGGCACCCTCAACACCAAACTCTAAAGATCCCCTAGGGTTCATCCTCCTCATATGCGCACCCACCGGACAAGATCCTCCATCGATATCTTTGTCATAATCGAACCCTACAAACTTCTTGTTGATATTTCTAAAGGCATCGACAGCTTCCTTCTTTTCCTCCGGGGTCTTTGCGGTCGCCATGTCAAATTGCGCCTTTGCCCTCTTATCACCCAAAGCTGCATTTTCATCAGTAGGATTAGTTGTTAATGGCACTCCGTTGCGCCATCTACCAGCCATTTTTGCTGCCAGAGCTTCTTTACCTCCGGCAAAATCTTTTGATTGCTTTTCCAGGAATTCGTTGAATTTTCCGACATTCTCATGAAGCTTGCGATAAATCAGGAAAGAGCCGTTTTTGGCCATCAAGGGTGGCATTGGGGCCATCGGGTATTCCTTTGCTTCGTCCTTGTGCCCTAATATAAACTCTCCTGTCTCCAGGGGCTCCCAAGTTGATTCCAGCTGGGGATCTCCATAGCCATTTTTGTCCTTACTGCTCTTTTTACCTCCGCCAATGACCTCTCCCATTTCAGGGGTCATGCCCCTAAAAAAAGGATTGCTGATTCCGTCCGTAAAACCAAAATGTTCTTTCGGGGTCGGCAGCCCATTCTTATCATAGAGAACGGAAGTGTCTTGATAAGCGGGCGAGGTTCCGGCATGACCCTCAAGAAGGGCTACTCCGTCCAGATCTTTTTTCAGATCAAGTATCAGGTTGTACCTTTTTTCAATCGCAGCTTCATCCGAACCACCAAGGCCAATAAAAATATGAACTTCCTGTGTGCGCCATATTTGATCCCACTTTTCGGGTGCACTGGATCCATCATCTCCCAGGATTGTTCTTCGGCCTCTCATGCCCATGATATACTCATCTGGAAAGCTTTGAAGGGTTTGGACGGAAATCCCCAGCTTCTTAAGTCCATTATATGTGAATGATACATTAGTGGTCGCCTCCGGCAATACCCCTTCACTCCTGGTTTTGCCCTCTTTCCAAGCTGCTGAAGAGGTTACATAGGGCAACAATGCGGTAATGAACGAGCGGCCATGGTGGCCTTTTGTTACCTCAAAGAATATATTGCGTCCTGAAAGGAATCCTAATTGGGGATAGGCCCACATAATATTACCCTGTATGTCATGGAGGTCCAGTTCTTTGCTCATGATCTTAAATGTTTGGTCAAAAAATATATAGGTCTTGCAAGCGGGTTATTGGTCAATAACAAGTCCATCCAAAGAATCAGCGCCCGCCCTCCAGGTTGGAAAGGCCAATACTTCCGGTTTTACTCTTTCAATAAATAGCTTAAAATCGTCCCATAATTGCTGTTCATCCGCTCCCTGATGTTCAAAGGCAAAATCCGAAAATTCCTGCTTCAAATAAAGTGACTTCAGTTGCTCCTCCAAGGGATCGTCCGTTGAACCGTTAAAATAGTATGTTGTTTTTACCTGGCACTTTTTAATGTATGCCACAAATAACTTGGCATCATTCACACCTTGAAAACCGACACAATGCTTCCATATTTCCTTTATTATTTCAGAAATCGCCACCCACATGCCTTCAAGATATTCATCGCGTTTACCGTAAAAATTAGAAGTAAAAACCATGTACTTCGACTTCAGATGGTCCAGGTGGTGGGGATGGGATTCATAGATGGCATCATTAAGAATAAAAAACCTGGCCAGGTAGGTATTTGGAACCCTTGCCATGGGACTTTCCGCGTGCCTGGGCATTTCCTGTAAATACTCCCGGGTGTCGGAAGCAAATGACTGATCATTTGTACTTCCATTGATAATCGGACATAAGGTCGTTAAACCGTAGGCGTTTCCCGAACTGTTGGGCATGGTGGCTCAGTGTTAGTTGTATTCAATCAATGCGGTCTTCTATTCTGGCTCGTTTCTCTATGGCCTCATTAGCCAAACTCACTACGGGCGTTGGAGCCATACGGCTGATGTCGTCCTGTAAGTTGAGTATTGCCCGATCATAGTATTCTTTAAATTCGGAGGGAGAAGCCTGCGGCAATACCTTGCTCAATTCAATAAGCTTACTCTTCACCTTTTGCGCTGATTTCACATCATTAGAGGAACTAATTGGATATGCATTGTAGTAGTGATTGGTCCAAATTTGGTTCTTTATGACATAGGCATTAAAAGGTGTCTCAGGAACGGAATTGGGCCAGCCCACGTTTTTGAGCCACAAAAGGTTCAATCCACCGGGAATTGACATGGAAAATGAATCAACATACTGGGTCCAGCTGCCATTGAAATTGCTGAAAAAAAACATGTAGTTATATCTTAATTTCTCTTTGGGCTGATCTGGATGCAGGTGCGGAAATTGCTTTCTCCCAATTATCACCCATCGGGCATAATGAATGAGAGACAAGGTGTGTAATCCACCGAACGACATTTTTTTAAAAAGCGGCAATTCTGCCAGGCGAAAAATAGCCTTGTTTATCCAAAGCCAGGGCCATCTTATGGGGGTCAATAGATTCATGGCATAGGCCTTTCCCGCAATATTTGACATATGTGTTAAGCTTAGATTTTACTTCTTGGATACTTTAATAAGTAATTGAAAATATAGCAATAATAGGTGACATGTAGTAGTAATATTTGAAAATTCAGATGACTAATAACTTATTGTTTTGGACATAAAGAATTCGTCTTACCCCGCATATCCCGGTGTATGGGGAGGGGCTTACGTTCCAGGCAGTGAACCAAGTCGGGACTTTCGGTGAAAAAGCATGTACCAGCCGATTTTGAGGATTATCCAAAGACCACTCTTGTTCTTTTGGTATTCGAGGTCTGTCGCCCCGAGATCTATGTGCGGGGGGACGTCGGCTAGGATTCCGGATGGGTCACCTGGAGAAAGTGTGCCTTCCCGCAGCCGTTGACGTCGGTCGGCGATCCGCTGAAAAAAAGGCTCTTCGCTGTTGAAGAAGGTCCTGATAAGCTCGGGGGTCACATGCTTGACGCCGCTGCGATCTATCTGCCCACACAGGGTGACCAGCGCTTGCCATTGGATGTGGCCGCGAAAGCGAGCGCCGAGGCGATCACGAAAGCTCTTAACCTCGCGCATGCCGTCCCAGGTTGAATAGGGTTTCGGTTCCTGCGTTTCGACGAAGGACGCAAGGACATCGTCCGTGAGGCGCTGGTCGGGCACTTCCAATTCGTCACTGATTCCCTTCAAATGTGAGATCAGGCGATCAAGCTGCGTCTCGTCGATCCCAGTCTCCGCGTTGAACACGCGGCTGGAATAGGGTCCCTGTCCCCAGCCCTTTACACAATTTGCGATGTTTGTCTCGTCGGAATTCGAGCCGGTCTGTTCTTGAATACCATTTCGCGCCAACCAGCTGATAATGGTCGTCCAAAAGGTATTGCCGAACCCGAGACCTTTGGGCCCAAATATCGCGTCGGAGGATGTCTTGGTAACGATGGCCTCCTCGTTGCCTGCCGGCCACACATGCCGTTCCATACCAGCCCTCAATGGGCATCCTTCTGTCTCTCCGGATTCCGAATGAGGTTTGCGTTCAGATTGTTTTTCGTTGTCCATTTTTTAATTCTTTAATTTGCTCAAATAACAGATAAGTTATAATACGTTTTATGGATTATTGGTTGGAGAAATCATACGCATAGGCCGTCTTGGTGGTCACCCCGTTGAACCGGAACCATTCGCTGTGCTGCTGCAGCTCGTGGAAGAAAGCGTTGGTATTGCCGATGGTATTTGTGGGAAAGAGCTCCAGCTGCTCGGTGGCCTCCTCGTTGATAGCATCAAAGTCGAACGAGAATTCGGCCACCAGGGGTAGGCCTCTGTAGTCCGGGTTATCATACCAGAAGCTGAGCCCCAGCTTCACCTTGTCGGGGTCGCCGAACTTGACCTTGGAAAGCTTCTGGTAGATCTCAAAAGCCTCAAAGCCGTTGACGGTCTTGATAGGGGTGTCCGGATCTTCGAGTTCCTTCAGGAAGGGAAACAGCTGTCCCGCATCTTGTATGGAAGTAAATTTGGGATTATCAGCCTGTTTTACTGATGCCGACAGTGAGAACTTGCTGGCGAAGGAGGGTGGGTTGTCCTCGTCGAATTGAAAGTGGCTCTCGGCCAGGAAAGCATTGAGGTCGTTGTCTTTGATATACTGGGGGGTGATGTCCTCCTCAAATTTTATCTTGGGCCCGCAGCGGACCCAGGGGCGGGAGGCAGCATGGTAGCGGTCTGCCGCCCGCACTTTGGCAGTGATCTTGTATTGCTCAGAGGGTTCGGCGTCTTCCTCGCACCGTACCCGCAGGATGGTCTTGTGGTTGCCCTTGAGGGCGCGGTCAGGCGTGTCGACATACCAGGTCTTCCTTTTCTCCTCGGGGTCCTCATCGGGCTTGCCCTTGCCGCCGTGGGCCTTGATGATGGGCTTTACGAAGTTCCAAAAGTCGGTGATCCCCTGGGTACGATCGGTGAATTTTTGGGGATCCAGAATGAGCTTATACTCGCGACTGGTGATGGTACGGTTATGCATATGCTTTTTTTTTAAAGGTTAAAGGACAGCTTCAACGTCAGACTCCGGGAAGGCGGTCCCAGTCAAAGGCCGGACCGATATCCCATTTTCCGGTCTTGCGGAAGTTTACGTGGGAGGCTATGCCATTGAAACCCGCATTGTCCGGGGTAGCCGTATAGCGGTCGGCTTCCAGGATAAAGTTTTGGGGGATATTATATCGGGCGGTCAGGTATCTAAGCACCTGATCCAGGCTTGCATATTGTGCTTCGGTGAAGGCGGCAAAGTAGGAATCGCCTCGGAACGGCTGGTCCAGCTCTAGGTAGTGGTCGGTTTCACTCTCGTTGCAGTAGACGTCATGGTGGCGCCCGTTGGGGTCGGTATAGGTGGAGTAAAGCTTGCCCTCCTGCTTCACCAGCGGGCCGATGTTGGAAAGTTCGATGCCTACGGATCTTTTGCTGTTCTTGGCGTTCCCGCCCACGGTCCCGGGTCCCAGGTGGAAGGCCCACCCCGAGGACGGGAACAGGTTGTAAATGTTCCCATCGCGGGCGATAACAAACGGCACCGAGACGCGGCTGTTGGCATCACTCCTCACCCGGGTGAGGGCACCGATGTCGCCTTTAATGTACCCCGCGGTAAAGTGGATGACAATGCAGCTTTTGTCCACAGCCCGTGTATTGAAATACCTTTCATCCTGGTCTGCCGGTCGCACCCGCACCATCGGCACTTGCTCATCGGTGCCGGGGATGGCTATCTCAAACGGGCTTAGGAGGAATTTACGGCCCTGAGAATCCCGACCGGTGGTGCGAAACCGATCCTCGTGGGCAGCGATCTTGGTAGCTCTCATTGGTTATTTTATCCGTTGAAGGTATTCGCTGCTGTAGTTGATCTTGAGCTCTACCCATAAAGGCATGTGGTCGCTGAGCTGAAAGGTGCGCCATTCTTTATAATATTTTTTGAGTTCGCCCTCATCGCCCACAGTCGTGGTCATTTTTGATATGGATTTGTTTAAGCTGTTGATCTGTTTTTGGGCTCGTTCTTTGGAGCTGGTCGAGGTTGCCTTAGCCAGCCTGGCTTTGGCCTTACCTAAATCCTGTCTGGTTTCCTTGATCCCCAGCTTCAAGGTTTCTTTGAGGACGGGGGCGTAGTTGTCCAATTGAGATTGAGTATAAAGCTTTTTGAAAAAGTTAAAAACATCATGCTGTTTCTGAGTCCCTGATGCCGGCATCAGCTGAACTTGATTTTCGCGGTTGATGAATGATATCTGGTCATAGAATCTGGTTTGGTCGCTGTTGCTGCCCTTGTTGTTCTTGAAAACCTCAAACTTTGCTTTTTCCAGGGCGTCAAAGGTTTTGCCCTCAAAGTCTTCAATGTTGAAATCCCCTACCAAGACGTGGTTGTAAGTATCCTTTTTGGCTCGTGAAGCCAGGAATTTGGCCACACTCTCGATCTCTGTGACCCGGCGTGCGTACTCGGGAGTGGATTTGGAGGCTTTGCCATAATAGATATGCACGGTGGAGAACATAAATTTGAACCAGCCGGATTGGAAAGAGCATGAAAAAGGGGTGCGCGCAAACTGCCTTTGCTTGGTGACGTCGCTTATAAGGTCTTTATAGGGTAAGACAATCTCCCCGGCTATCCCTTTAAAATCTACTTTGTTACGACTGTAGACGAACCCTAACCTTTCTTTATTGCCGCCAGGTCCTTCGGTAACATCGGTGATGATGTAATCGTACTTAGGATCCAGCAGGCTCATGATTTTCTCTAGGGGACCCAGGTCTTCACATACTTCCTGAATGGCGATGACATCAAAGGCCGAAATGATTTCGGCGATGTACCAGAAGGACTCTTCCAGGCGGGAACCGTATCCAAATCGGTTGTCGTCAAAGTTGCGGATGTTCCAAGTCCCCAGCAGCAGGGAGTCTTCGGCCTTTTTGTGGGGGATCTCCTTGTCCAGCTGAGTCCTTAGCAACTCTAGGTTGGAAATGATCCTCTTTCTGTCTTTGGCGTGCAAGTACTTTAATCTCCAATAACTTGGCATGATCTATTATTTTATTGTTTGACGGATGGCTACTCGATATTCATGGCTCGGCCCGGACCCATATACTCAAGTTAGGGTTTTATGCCGAAAAGCAAAAAAGGTCACCCATAAAAACCGGTCAAGGACCGGTTAGGGCCAAGGGACCCACGGACGCATAGCCAGTTTCTTTAGGTAGAGACACCCCTGGGCGTGTCGGCAATAGAGCAATCAGATTTCAAATTCTTATAGCGCCAAGTCCCCACTTCCCGCTTAAGTCCCCGACATCTTCCCGCTTTTGTTCCGGGCACCGCCCGATTTTTTTTGGCCAAGCGAATGGACGGGTTCAACGGCAGTTCAGCGCGGCGTGATGAGTAGAATTCCAAATAAAACTCGGCAAACTCTCCGTCTCCGAGCCAACCGGGTTTGATTAATCTCTGGTTCACAACTAGATTAATCTTTCCCTGTTTGCCGCTTTAGTTTTCTAAGCATTGAATTCTCCCTAACTTTTCACGATGAAAATCGACTTCTCTGACTTGAAACGTAATATCAGCCTGATCGACCTGATCCTGGCTCAGGGGTATAACGTGGTGGCGAAGAAGAGCGCTCGAAACCGGGTGTTTTTGGAAAAAGGCGATGACAAGCTTTTGGTCTACAAAAACGGCCCCGGCCTGGAAGACTTTTATTATACCACCCTGGGCAACGAGACCGCCGGGGGCGATATCATCAATTTTCTGCTGAACAAGGGTATCAGCTCCGACTACCGGGAGGCTGGAGAATACCTGGTGGCCTTCGACCCCGCCGCAGTTCCCCAGGTGCGGCAGGCATCCAAAACACTCACCAAGCTGCAAGCGCCTACCAGATCCAAGCCCTTCAAGGCCCTGAAGACCTCTCCCCCTGATGATACCAACTACCTGGTCATCAAAAGGAGCCTAAGGCTTGAAACCCTGGCTGACCCCAGGTTCGAGGATGCTGTCTTCAATAGCGCAGACAAGGACCCCGAACACCCGATCGCCATCTTCCCGCTTAAGTTCCAGGACAAGGTGGTAGGGCAGGAGGTAAGGGGTGTGGACCACCGCGGGCTGGTAGTCCACTCCGACAAGACCAATGGCCTCTGGCAGGCGGCACGCCCCCGGCGGGTTAACAAAGTTGCTGTTTTCGAGTCACCCATCGACGCGCTCAGTCACTACCAGCTGTTTAAAGCCGATAACCAAGGTACCTTGTACCTGGCGACCATCGGGTCGGCCTCGCGCAGCCAGTCCCTGCAGATCGCCAAGACTGCCGTGGAGCTCCAAAATAAGGAAAGGGGGTCGGAGATTGCCTTGGCGCTGGCGGGTGATAACGATTACAACGGGCAGCTTTTCAACGTGAAGCTGATGGCCTACTACGTCAGCGAGCGCTACCAGCTACCCCTGGGGGAAATTCGGGGGTCACGGACCCCTTTTGTTGGGAAGGGGACCCAGGGGGGCCAACCCCCTTTTGAGAGGGCCGGGGCACAGCCCCGTCCTTATAAGCGTGGTTCGGAGGCCCACTCTCCTTCCGGCGGTGACATTGAGGCTCCTGACCAAAATGGTGGGGTGCCCCGGCTAAATCTTAAAATGGTGCTCCCCGATGACCTCGTCGGCCAGCAAGTGAAGGTCGCGCCACCGATAGAGGGTAGGGTAGAGGTGGACGGCGGTTTCCTGGTGGCCAACCTGTCGGTCCCTGCTGATCTTGGCGCCATACGCAGGCTGCTCTTTTTCCTGTGGGAGCTAATGGATTTGGGCAAAGCGGTGCGCTTGGAAACGCCGGTACACAAGGATTTCAACCAGGATCTGGCAGAGTCGCTAAAAAAAAACTGGGGCCAGGGCATGTGAGGCATAGCCTCTTTTGTTTGTTTCCAGCCCGCTGGATTCACGGGTTACCTATTTTCTTTCGCAGGTACATATTTCCGAGGAAAAGTCTGCCGTTGATTCAGCCGATTGTTATAAATTTGGGGGCAGAATATCGGTAACCAAGTAAAATCAACATATATGTTAGACAACACAATCAAGGTCACCATCTCCGAGGATTTTGAGCAGTTCATCATCCCGCTGAGCCGCCAGGAGTTCGAGCAGCTGGAAGCCAACATCATCGAGGAAGGATGCCGCGATCCGTTGGTGGCGTGGGATCAGAAGGGCGAGCACATCCTTATGGACGGCCACAACCGGCTAAAGATCTGCGAGAAGCACGGCATGCATTATCAGGTAAGCGTCAAGAAGTTCGAAGGCTTCGAAGAGGCTAAGGTGTGGATGTTGAACAATCAGCTGGGGCGTAGAAACCTGACCGCCGACCAGATGAGCTACTACCGGGGGATGAAGTACGAGGGTCTCAAAAGGAACAGGGGAGGATACGCAAATGTCGCCTCCAAGGGTCAAAAAGACCTTTCGACTGCCGAGCGGCTAAGCCAGGAATTCCACGTTAGCGAGAAGACCATCAAGCGGGACGCCAAATTCGCTCAGGGCCTCGAGCTTATCGCCCGCAGCAACCCGCAGCTGAAGATGAGGATCCTCTCCGGGGATGCTAACGTCAAGAAGTCCGACGTGCAGGTGCTTACCGACTGGGAGGACCCGCAAAAGCTTACTATCAGGAATGAGGCTGATCTGTATAACAAGGCCAAGGTCATAAAGGACCGGGTTCTGGAGGAGATGGAGGACAGGGTGAAAGAGATTGAGCTGACGCGTGTGGAGCTCGCTCATGAGAGCTGTAGCCTGCCTGCCAGGGCAGGTAAGAATCGCATTTCAGAAGCACGGCAATTCCTCGTGCCGGTGTGGGTTGGGATTCGGCGCTGCTGGTGGACATCCATCGCACAGTCATGTGGCGTCGGGTGCTATGGACCGTGCCGTGGAGGGTGATCTCGCCGGCCCAGCCCAGGAGCTGGCAGGGGCGGAATTCCACCACCGAGGCGAACGTTGTGTGGCAGCCCATGTGGTGGCTTATTCCGTGAAAGGCAAGGTTTATATGGCTTCCCAGCAGCGAGGTGCGGTAAGAGCCGTCGATCCTTCCGCTGGGGTGGCAGAGTAGGTTCAGGCCGAAGCCATCACCCGAGATCCAGTTGCCGGACAGAGTATCCATGGGCATGAGCTCCCAGTATCCGGCTTTTTATTGTGAAATGAAACCATGTCACCCGGCTGGCGGGAGATGCTGTGTAAGTTCTTGGTAGGATTTACTGATATCTGCCATTGAGAGCGTCACATCAGCGTTTTACTAAGGCTTTGCGAGATTATCACCCATGTAAGTTTGCGCAGTGTTATTTGCGGGTTTAGAAAAGGAGCGCCTTTACTGCTATCCGGAACCAATGCACCTGATACAATACCAATGTAAGTTTTAGTAAAAGTTTGACCGTGGTTTGCGACGGAGGCGCCTTTTGGGGAAGGTAATCTGCTAGTCGTCTTTCACAGCAAACTTCCCGTCTTCGGTTTCCACTATCTGGTAGCGGGCTCTCTTGCACAGCTCTTCCACCGACAGGCCCATCTCACGGGCATCGCCTTCGAACTGGTCGAAGGTATACCCCTTGACCTTATTACCTTCGTCGATCTTTTCCCCGAAGATGTTCACCTGCTTGCCGGGGTTGAAGAATTCGCGACGCTTCTCGACTTCGTTGAGGAAGATGCCCTCAGTGAGCGATTTGTAGAGGTAGTCGGGGAGCTTCTTGATGTTCTTTTTGGAGCGGACGATGTCTACGGTCTGCTCTACGTAGAAGTAGTCCCACCTTTCAGGGCGGTCTGCGAGGATAGGTTCTTCGTCGTAGATCTTGCCGCGGATCTCATGGATTGTATGCACAGGGATCATGCATTCGTAGAGCATAACCTCATAGTTAAACCGCAGGTCTTTCTCCTGGCGCAGGTGCTGCTTGAGGTCGTCGCGGAACATAAACCGTATTTTGATAACCTCCTTGCCGGCGCGTCCCCCCCGGGATTCCTTGAACTCAAATTCCGCCCAGGTGTTCTTCAGCTCCTTTTGGGCTGGAAGCAGCACTTTAGCTTTGAAGTTGTTGTAACGGCCCTTGTACTTGTTGGATACTCCAAACTTTCTTTTCAGCTCCGGCAGTCCGATCTCCAGGACGCCCTTCCAGGGCTGCTTCTCGCGAATCAGCCAGTAGATCTTGTGGGACCAGTCGTTTTTGAGGGTGCGTAGTAGCTTGAGCTCCCCCCGGGTGAAGTGATCCTTAGTGATGACCAGGATCCTCTTGAAGTCCTCATCCAGGCGCACGGTGAACCGGCCGTTCTCGTAGATAACCTTGTTGAAGGGGTTGAACGTTACCCGCTTGACTTTCTTGCCATAAACTTTTTCCACGTATTCTTTTGGCAGGCGCAGCACCCGGCTTTGGAGGCTGTTAATAATGGGCTCCGAATCACGCCAGGCGTTGGAAGTAGCATATTTTGAGTTGGGCCTAACCACGGTATAAGGGAAGGAGTAGAGCAGCTGCTCCGGCTCCTCTTTGTGGTTGTGGGCCAGGATCTCCGTGCAGAGGCGGTGTTCGGCAATTTTGAAGACCATGTTGCTGGCCTCGATGAGAACGTTGGGATGGATGACCTTGTACAGGTCCGGAGACACCTTCTTTACGGCGTACTCTATGGGCAGCTCCAGCTGGGCTATTTTGTTAGATTGGGTTGCTTCTGCCGTGGTGGTGTCCATATATATCGTTTGTTGAGACCCAAGATAGGCATAGAAATAGTTAAGTGCTACCCATTACACAAACAGGTAGCAGGTGAGAAACGGGTTCAACGTCATTTGGTAGTCATAAACCTTGAAGGCGGACCCAGGGAAGGCTCTTATTGGCAAAAGATCTTTTTTCAAATTCCACCATTTGGTAGCTACCGGGCATCGCCCCCGGTCACGGACCGGTTTCATAATGGGGTGGATACTGCCTCTGGGTACGTACCTGCTTCTCGTTGTCACGGACCGGTTATATAATTGGCTGGATACTGCCCGTGGGTATATACCTTTCACGTCAACTTCCTCCATTCTTTCGGCTTTAGTCAGGTCGAATACTCCTAAACGTCACTTGGTAGCGCATAGGGCATTGTGATCTTGCCTAACCCACTAATAATCAACCTTATGGCAGGGCACCTCAAATCGGCATAGTCGGCGCATACCCGCTCCGGGCCATGATTCACCAGGACCTTGGCCGGCTACCGATTCGGAAAGCTCTGCCATCAACGTCACTTGGTAGCAGAATATGAGCCAAGGACGTCATTGGGTATCATTTCGCGGGTCTCAGACCGCCTTGTTAAGGCTGTCAGGGCGGCCCATGGGACCATACATTCCAGCTCAACCGACGTCAAATGGTAGCAAAAATCTCCTGAATCACGTCAAATGGTAGCAGTAGAAGGTCCCTGGAACCTACCTAATAGCCATAAAGGTCCATTCATCTCGCTTTAGTTCCTTCTTTGGTTTGACGTCATCTGGTAGCAGCAAGGTGCGGCGGATCTATCCGGATTTCGCGTCATTGGGTAGTCAATAACGGACTTTAAAAGGGTAGGGGAGGGCGGTGTTAACGGTCTGGACGGCGGACGGTAGAAGGCAGACGGTTTAGGCCTCATCAAAGCGCAGCGATCAAACAGTGTGGATTCCGTCATTCCAAAGCGGTCAAAACAAGGCCCCTACGTCATTTAGTAGCAGAAACGAGCATCCCCTACGTCATTGGGTAGTAGAAAGCCGGTCTAATTAGTTGATACTCAACAGATTTAGCGGCCATAATAAGTATTTAACGTGAGTTCGATATAAAATAGAGTAGTTTATTGATAGAAAAAAGGCAGAAAATTAGTATATTAAGTCATTGACAATCAACAAAATAACTAATATTTCTACCTATGTTAACTGCTACTAAAATTACTGAAATTTTTTGTTCCATTGACGATTTTTGTCTGGATTTTGTCCCAAAATTGGAAAAAAGATTGCTGGGAAGTAAAAAGCGCAACAAACCTGGTAAGCTTTCTTTATCCGAAGTAATGACTATACAGGTCTTGTTCCAGATCTCAGGATATCGAAATTTCAAGACCTTTTACAACACATACGTTTGTGGCCACTTGCGCTCCTTCTTTCCTGATGTGGTAAGCTATAACCGAATGGTAGAACTTTGTAGTGGAAGTCTTCTGCCAATGGCTATTTATCTGAAAACACAAGGGACTGGACAGTGTACAGGTATAAGTTTTATAGACAGCACTCCGTTAAGGGTCTGTCATAACAGACGGATCCATAACCATAAAGTATTTGAAGGGTTAGCTAAAAGAGGCCATTGTTCCATCGGATGGTTCTACGGGTTTAAGCTCCATCTTATCACTGCTGATACGGGTGAAATCATCGATTTTATGCTCACACCGGGCAATGTGGATGACAGAAAGCCTCTTAAAATTGAACGGTTTATTAAGAAATTATTCGGAAAGCTCTTTGGTGATAAAGGCTACATCAGTAAGGAACTTTTTAAAAATCTGTTCTTCCGCGGAGTCCATCTGATAACCAAACTCAAACGCAATATGAAGTCCTCATCCTTAACCCCCATCATGGATGCTATAATGCTCCGTAAAAGGGCTATTTGTGAGACTATCATTGATCAACTTAAAAACATCTTCCAGATTGAACACTCCAGGCACAGGAGCCCAACTAATTTCCTTACCAACCTTTTCTCGGCTTTAATCGCTTACAACTTTTGCGAAAAAAAGCCCTCAATCAAATTGAACTACCAGGACACCGGTCAACTCTTTCTCGCTCTTTAATCATTCCTTATTGTCGAACTCACGTTATTTAAATAAGTACTTAAAAAAGCTTTGTACTAACCACATATAAGAATAACTAAAGCAAAAGAACCGTGGGCTAAGGGGCTAAGAATCTGCGCCAAATTGGCAGGTTCAGCCCTGGAGTTACTAATCCCATTAGCAGGATGGTTTTCAAGAAATTTGGCGGCGCCACGGTTTCAGCGAAAAGGCAAGTTACTTACGGCTCAAAAGTAACGGGACTAGTCGGCCTTTTTCAGCAGGCAGTACGGTAAAGTCTTCCTGCCGCGCGGTTCACCTACGTACTTCCCGCTTTAGTAATTCTAGCCACCCCGCTGTCTGCTTTTTCGTTTTTGACTTCGCGGCCTGAGCCGGTAGAGCGACCCGAGGTCCGACTTTAAAGGGCGGATCCGAAAGAATTCTATGAGGTGCTCAAATTGCTTATCCTTAAGGAACATATCACGGAAAAATCCGGAGCCATCCTTTTTCCATCCGAAACCATCATTCTCCAGGCTGGACTGGAGGTTGAAGACCATGTTCTCCAATTCCGGGTCTACCGACCTCTTTTGGGAAGGCTTGGTGGTGGGCTTTTTGGCTCGTGCCAAGGTAGGGGAGGGTGGTGTACTCTCAAAATTATGAAATGTTTGGTTGCAAATTAACTCCGCCGCCTAGCCTGCGCATGCGTACGGAGATTAACCCCTTAAACTCCGTAATATTTACGGCGAATAATTGCAAGTGTGGAGAATAGCTCCTATATTTACCGCATAATATGCGGAGAATATGAGGTACATTCATCAGCTAAAAGACTGGCCAACCTTCGATTGGGACATCCAGATGATTGCCGATCTGCTGGCCCAGGTACGGCACAAACAAGGGAGATTGGTAGGACGACTGGAGGGACTGGGATTTGCCCTGCAGGCTGAGGCCACTCTGCAGACCATCACCTTGGACGTTGTAAAATCCAGTGAAATTGAAGGGGAGATCCTCAATCCTGATCAGGTACGCTCATCGGTGGCACGACGGCTAGGCCTTGACGTCGCCGGTCTGGTTCAGGCCGACCGCCATGTTGAGGGGGTCGTGGAGATGATGATGGACGCCACTCAGCATTATTCAAAAGTACTGGATCCGGAGCGCCTTTTTGGTTGGCAGGGCGCTCTGTTTCCCACCGGCCGAAGTGGTATGCGCAAGATTACGGTGGGTGGCTGGCGCGAGAATACTCCGGATGATCCCATGCAGGTGGTTTCGGGACCCATGGGTCGGGAGCGGGTACATTTCCAGGCTCCGGACTCCGATAAGGTATCCGCCGAGATGTCTGCATTTCTGGGATGGCTTAATGGGGCTGAGCCCCTGGATCCGGTCCTTAAGGCGGCCCTTGCCCACTTGTGGTTTATCACTATCCATCCCTTTGATGACGGCAATGGGCGCATTGCCCGTGCGATCACCGACCTGCAGCTGGCCCGTGCGGATGGCACCCCTCAGCGGTTCTACAGCATGTCGGCCCAGATCGGGCAGGAGAAGAAGCTCTATTACGACATCCTGGAGAGCACCCAGAAGGGTACGCTGGACATCACCTCGTGGTTGGACTGGTTTTTGAGCTGCTTGGATCGAGCGTTTGATAACACCGAAGAAATTCTGGCCGACGTGTTCCGAAAGAGCCGGTTCTGGGAGAAGTATGCCGCGACTGGACTTAATAGCCGGGAAAAACTCATGTTGAATAAGCTGCTTGAGGGATTTGTCGGCAAGCTGACCTCGTCAAAATGGGCCAAGATCGCTAAGTGCTCTCAGGACACCGCTGGTCGGGATATTAATGACCTGATCGCTCGGGGTATTTTAAGGAAAGCCCCGCCCGGGGGACGTAGCACCAGCTATATGCTGGTGGAGTGATGATTTTTTGGACAGCAGGTTTGAATCATCACCTCCTGCTTAAGTTCCGACCACCGGCCGCTACGCTGATGAAAGAAAAAGGGCCCTTTCAGTTTTAACTGAGAAGGCTCGTTGCGTTTTGTTGGGGCTGTTTGGGATTTTACTAATATGACATCCAAATCCAAAATGATGGACTGGGATTAGGTATTAGCCCTTCAGGGAGTTTCGTCCCTTTGTGTTTCCAAGGCCTAGCACCTCGGTTCGGTACACCAAGCTCATACTCCAGTTTCCGGAGTGCGGAATCAAGCTTTCTAAATCTATGTCTTGTGAGCTTCGGAACTTCATGAAGTCCAGATTTCTTCATAAGAATGCCTGGTTCTCCCGGACGCGGCCCTTTCTTCTCGTACCAGCGCTGTACCTTGAGCATTTTTTCTAAGTAAAGGTCAAACAGCCGGTCGTATCTATCCCTTTTCTTCTGCAAACGAGTCTGACTCCGTATTCTGAGAGCAGGTGGTCGCCTCCTCTCATCTTTGGTTGGATCCAACCCAGACGGGCCGCTAGGAAGCAGACTCGGCTGCACAATCTCCTCTCGTGGCAAATCATAGTCGCCCGTGCCACCCCACCCTTCTTCTTGGTCACCCGCCTCACTCAACTCAGGACCAACCTCACCTATGTCCGGTGGTTCTTCGCCCGAAAAATCCCACCCTTGTTCTTGGTTACCCGCCTCACTCAACTCAGGACCAACCTCACCTATGTCCGGTGGTTCTTCGCCCGAAAAATCCCACCCTTGTTCTTGGTTACCCGCCTCACCCCACTCAGGATCAACCTCCTCCATGTCCGATGATTCTTCACCCGAACCACCCCACCCTTCTTCAGAAGCGCCATCTGATTCTGATCCAGCATTATTCTTATTCAGTGGAGAAGTGTCAGACACTTTTCGGTCTTCAGATTCACGTTCTGGCGAGGCAACAGCTCCTTCTTCGTTTCCTTCTTGGGCCCTACTATCGGTGTTAGGTGATGATTTTTTGAACGATGTATCACCAGGCAGGGCCGTTTTGCCGGATGACGGATCCGATTCCAGGGAATGGTAATCCGGATCAAAGCTGGAAGGCCCCCACTGATCGGACTCATTCACACCGGCAAACTCGGTTCCATCACCAGGATTTCCCCGAAACAACAAGTCTGTACTATTATCTTCGCCCTCCCGAGCTAACGGGATCAATTCGTTTTGGTTCGCAGTGACATTTGGATTGGCGGGCTCGCCACAGCAATGACCATTGATCACGGCGCCCATTTTATTCCTCCTTTTTAGTTTGGTCGTCAAACGCAGCCGCGGCATCAGGAGCGGTAACTTCTAACATTTTCAAACCAGGACCAGTATAAGTCACTGTCATTTTCTCTTCCCATTTACCTGAAATTCTTCCCGAAAACGGTAGATCAAGATACACCACATCTTCATATGGAACGCCATCTACGCTATAGCCTGCTGGCGTGGAGACCCGGGCGATGTCACCAGACAGCTCAATCAGCTCTGCCAGGCTATTGAACTCGCCATGACTTCTTTTCCCTTGCCCGCCAGAGAGGTCTCTTTCTTTGTATTTATAGTAAAAAGCGAGACTCTCCAATCCCGGGGGGTGCTTTAGAAAATCTTCGGGATGAACATGGTCCGGCAATTTCGAGTCGCGCACGTCAAAGTAAACAATGGCCTGAACCCGGACCGGATATCCCATAGGCATTTCAAGTTTAACAAATCGCTGTTTCTCTTTGAGCACCGAAGGAATGGGACCTCCCAGGTCGGGCCGGGCCAAGGGCACCCAAGCCGGTGGTGGTAGGGCCTCCAACGACGTTGATGCATGGCTGGTGTCCTTCCAATGGGTAAGGCAAACCGTTTCGTCCAACTCCGCGCCATCGGAGTCTTGGTAGGTCATTTTGAGATCTATTCGATAATTATCGCCAAACTCTTCCCATCCCAGGTCCGCGTCTTGCCATGGGGGTGCCAGCTTCCAGGCAACTTGTATAAGCTCATCTCCCGTTTCTGCCATCTTATCCGAATACCATTCCGGGCCGGGTTTAATCCAATCTTAAAAGTCTCCGTCACGTGTCATTGCAGAGCTCTTCAAAAGTTCCTGCCGAATATTGGGCGCCAGCGATGCCGGCGCTGGTTTCTTTCCGGCCACCATAGTCGATTCCATAACACCGACACCCTGTTTCTGCGGACTGATGCGCCAATCCCGGCTTGAATCCAGAACCGTCCGGTACATATTAAGCCGATCCCACACAATGCCGAGATCGTCCTTGACCAAATGTGAGAATTGGATCGTGCCCGCGGACTTTCCCAGCCGATGGTGATTGGTGAGTATTTCTTTACCGACCAGCACCAGTTGAAGGCCCGAAATGTGATAGGTGGTGTCTTCTTCGGTTGGTGCCAAGCGGTACTCCTCGCCCGGATTACCGGCCACGTTCACGGTTCCATCGCTGTGGCGAAAGTAGCGCTCGCTGGGTCGCAGTGGTCGATTCCGCTTCATGATAGATCCTTTCTTGTGATGTCGATCGCTTGAGCAACTCCCACAAAGGTTACATCCATGCTTACGTCCTCAGGCAGATGGTCTACCCGAATACGGAATGCATCCCGCAGCCGCGGGGACTCGTGTGGCTGGAGGTTAAGATCGAGCGGCACCCGCATGGTGATGATGTCAGTGTCCCTACCCTGGAAGCGCACCGACTTCTCCTTCCAGCGGTAAAAGTGGGTTTTTTTAAGCTGCTCATCTCGCAAAGGATCCTTTAGATTAGGCCTCTAGGATTATTCCAAGAATCAAGGTTTATTTTTATGAGGTGACCAAGGCGGTCATGAGTTAACACTGGCAGAGGCGAATTATGCAAAGGCCTAGGTTTGCGACCTATCTCGCGATTCAATCCTCTGCCAGCTTTTTTGAACAAGCATCAAATAGAAATTTGGGACTAGACCCATTAGTAAGGTTTTGATCGTGTTCAAAAATGTTAACCCACTTGATAAGTCTTAATGGTAAAGTTATGAATTTCAATTATTTCGTGGGCATTGATGTTTCAAAGTCAACCCTTGATTTTACGGTAGTACAAAATAGTCACAGGTTGTTTCACCTAAGAACTGCTAATAGTCTGAAAGGGATTAAGAGTTTTATCAAGAGACTTATGCAGCTGCCTGGCTACCAGCCTGACCAGGTTTTGTTTTGCCTGGAATTCACTGGGATCTATAACAATCATCTGCTCAATTACTTTGAAAAACAGCAGCTCAATGTGTGGCTGGAATCGGCCCGGCAGATCAAACAATCCCTGGGTGTTTTGAGAGGAAAGAACGATCAGGTGGATTCCTATCGAATCGCTCAATATGCCTGTCGAAACCAGGACAAAGCCCAGTTATGGAAGCCTTCTCGAAAGAAAATCCGCAATTTAAAGTTCATGCTATCACTCAGAGAACGACTGCTCAAGACTAAACTGCAGTTGGCAACTCCTTTAAAGGAGGCCTGTGGTTTTGTGGATGATGATGTGATGCAACTTCAGAAAACTACCCTCAAACCGGTACTAGCTAACATGGAGAAAAAGCTCAAGGCTTTGGATCTGAAAATTTATGATTTCATTCGATCCGATCAATCTTTAAATGAGCTCTTTGAGCAAGTGACTTCAGTGGATAACACTGGATCTACTATTGCAGCCCATTTCATTGCAACTACCAATGAGTTCAAAGACTTTACTGAGGCCAAGAAGTTTGCCTGTTACTCAGGGGTAGTGCCCTTCGAGTACCGATCCGGCACCAGCTACCGGGGCCGGAGTCGAGTTTCGCATCTGGCCAATAAGAAGATGAAAAAGCTCCTGCATCTGGCAGCCATGTCAGCGGTTACTCATCCGGGGGAATTAAGGGATTATTATGAACGGAAAGTGGAATCAGGGAAAAACAAAATGTCGGTGTTGAATGCGATCCGGAACAAACTTATTCATAGAGTTTTTGCTGTAGTCCGAGAAACCAGAAAATATGAAAAAACATATACCCTGACTCTTGCTTGATCCATAGAAATCGCCAGTCTATAACGATAATAATAAGGTAATTCAGGTGCCCTGATTACCATCCCCTTCGGTTCCAGCAATTCTGTAAACGGATGGCCTTTGAGGGAAGCGTCGGGTTTCAGTTGACTGTCACCCGACCATTTGGCATCGGCCTTCAGGGCTGTGATTTCTTCTTCAGTCAATGGCGCTACGCCTTCCTCCTCGGTAAATTCATGGTTTAACCAATGGTCTGCTCCGTCCCATCCACTCCATTGTCGCCAGCCCTTGTTTACTTCTGCAAATAAGCTCCAGGCGAGGCTCCGGTAACCCAGTCGGTTCCTGAGGGTCTCATTGGATTGCACCATTGCTTCTTCTTCATGTTCGCGAATCAGCCATTCTGTACATGGAATATCGTCTCTGAGGTGATTGCCCTGGAATTCAATGGTGGGCACCCTTGGATTTTCTACTCTGGGCAACCTTACCAGCATAGGTTTTTCAGGCAGTTCTTCCATTTTCCCAATAAGGCCCAATTGTTGATATAGCGGATAGTATCGTCCAATTCTTTTCAGCAGGTAGGAGAATCGCCTGGCCAATGGCTCCTCATAGGTCTGTTGGAAGGTGATGCTGTCATCATTACTCACTGTTCGCTCAATATCGCCTTGTTCATTGTACCAGGATAAGCCAAAGGTTAAAGCAGTTGGAACCGTGATGCCCCTTGTTTGTACGAATCGGTCGGTAAAAGCCAAATAGCGTTGCAATACACCCAGCTGTGCGAAACCACCTAATACTTTACCAGTGCCAACCATCAGCTGTAAGCTATCCCTGAACTGATGGAAGGATTCGGTACGTTGGGCCTGCCTTTCATTTTCTCTGATTTCATCGTCGGTATGCATGGACAAGACTTTGATGACCGGATGTAAGCCAAGTCGGTAATAACTCATGGAAGTTTGGCGGTCGCTGTTCAACAGCAATTCCAGGGTCAGTTGGTAATGCTCGTGAGGTTGTAATGCGGCCCTGATGACATTGAACAATGCTTCATCCCGCAATATTTCGCTATCCTGATAAATGGCAAGATCAACAGTGCGACCCATCCATCTCAGTAGTCCCACGCCAAAGGGGTCTTTTTCCAGGTCAAATTCTTCACCCAGACCATCAAAAGACACTTGCAACAATGCCTTTGGCGAAACCCCGCCCCCATGAATATCCAGGTAAGCATTGTTCTCTTTCGCCCATTCCTGGAGGTGATACAGCAATTCTTCCAACTGTGCATGAATCAGGAGGCCTTCGGTCAAGCCTTTAATTCGTTTGGTCTGCATCGGTACCAGCAATTCACCCCAATCAATGTAACCTTCAACAATATCGGCGTCCAATGGCGCCACTTCCGTACTGAAATTAGAATCCCATTTGGCAAAATCGACGGTGCTGAAAGGAGAATTGCCATAAACGGTATCCGATAATACTTCTACAGCCACCTGTTTGCGGTAGTTTTTCAACTCATCCCTGGTACTGGCATCCCGATCGCGTACATATACTTCGTATCCACCGGTTGGATATCTGAATTGCTCATCCACGTAGTTATTGTGCAGCAACTTGATGCTTACTTCCCGCAATAATGGATCATTTGTGGGCAGTAAACTAAATTGGTGGGAGTCACTTTGTAAGACCGGCACAAGGTAAGGCACCACCTCACCGCGCAAGTCAATGTGATCTACCCATTCAATAGCGGCATCGGAAGCCGCCGGAATACGTTCGAGGTAGGCGTAGGGTTTTTCCGGTGCACTATTGATGGCCGTTGAATGTTCACATCGAATGAGGCGGGAAGCATTGCCTTCTTTGGTAATCGACCGCGCATATATGGTATGCACCTGTCCATGTGCAAATGCCGAAAGATCATCTAAGATCAATGCCTGTTCGGGATGATCAATCACACCTAATAATGTCATTCCTTTTGGAGAGACAATGGGCTGATCGTCACTATCGCCAACATCTTCCACGTCATCGCCCAATCCGTAATATCCACCGGAGGACAACGCTTTTGCATGGGTCCATATCTCGTAGCGAACAGCACTTCCCTCCCAATTGAGCATCTCCTTGCTCTGAGTGATCTGGATGCTTATATGCTCCTGATCAATGCTAGTGGCCGACAATTCCACCTCATAGGCACAACCGGCCTTGTCTGGCGGAGGTGGGGCATCCAGGTGTTTCTTAGTGGTTAAGTATTCAAGGGTTTGTGAATGATTGCCAAAAATATCGACGGCAGTAAAGCGATAGATGAGCTGGTCACCTACAGCAACGGGTACCTGGAACATGTCGGAGAAATCAAATCGCGGCACCACCAGATAGAAATTGCGGTTGCCGTCACCAATATCGACCATGGCAGGTACAAAACCGGGTTTGGCCTCCCAACGCGTATATCCTTCTTCCTTCGACTCACTTGAAAGATTGCTTCTTTCCACCAGGTAGTGATCGAAGTATTCAAAGTCTTTGTGTTCCTCTAGTAGGCCGGAGGCTTCTCTTTCGGTCATCAATTTAATCTCACCGTCGGCGGTGGAGCTTTCCAATTCCCATGAAAAATGGATACCCTGTTGATCCTGGAATTCCAACAAATCTTTTAACCGGTAGTTGACTCCTTCTTTTTCAAAGCCAACCCCAAAATGATCCTGGTCGATGCTGCCCTGCTCAATTTGATTGGCTTTTACTGATTGTGTCTTTCCATATCCCCGATCTATTTTTAGCGAATGGACCTTCAGGGAGAATTTGTCTTCATCTGTAATTTTAAACCGATAAGCAAGCCCTGAAGTGGCCAGCACTTCCAACTCTTCCATTGCGATGTCACTGTTCAGCAATCGGTTGTAATGTCTCAGCAAAGTTCCTGAAAGCCCACTGCGGATGCTACGCATGTTCTCCAGGCCATCGAGCAATAACTTCCGGCGGGAATACACCTGTTTTTCATCTTCCAAATCTACTTCGTCCAGCTCATACCCTTGACCCAACATATACTCCATAACATCTGGCTTATTCATCACCTCTTCAGTCCATCGTGTTTGCGCGATGGTGAGGGCCTGCCAGGAGTAAATGTCGTCCTGTCCGTATTTGAAGGCTTCTTCCAGGGCGAGGTCGTAAATGCTGCCATCGGCCGAGAATTTGGGCGATCGTACATCCGGACGCACTTCCAGGTCATCATCCATGCCATCTCTGGCTCCTTCTTCTGTGCGTACACGCCAGTCGGTGATCAATTCCGGCACTAGGTAACTGTCTTCCAGTATTTGATCTATCAGTTGGTGTTCGGTTTGTACGGTTTGCGGTTCAAAATACAGGCTACCCAGCTTAAATTTAGGGTCTTGTTCCTGGCCTTCAACGGCTTTTATTTGAACTTCCTTGTTCCAGGGAACACTTGCCCTGATCGTGCTTTTATTGCCGGCAGTACTCAACTTTTGGTCAGTGGAGATGCTGTCCAATGCTACATTGTTCAATACAAAGGTCAACTCATAAGCCGGGTCGGCTGATTTTTTATAAGTGCCATTTTGATTGATACCCGGACAGGCAAACCAGGAATCTTCTTCGGGTAGTAGCAGCAGATAGATGTAGTCGTCTTTTTTAACGGGCATTACCCGCCATCGGGGGACCTGTTTCTTCACTGGAGGCTGTAGGAACAGTGGTTCGGGAAGGTATCTGATCGGTCTTTCATCATCATCTCCGGCTATAGTTACCCCTTCAAATACCCGGCTTCTGGCCTCTTGCAATGCGGGTTTATTAATGGCAAAGGACACCTGAGCGCCGAAGCTGAATTTCCAGATTCTCAATGACGCAGAAGCATAATCCTCCATGCCAAATCCTGCATCAGATATACCAAAATCAACCCTCGCACTGATGATGATATTAATTTCAATACCAATACTGAACCTGATGCGTATCCAGAAGATTTTAAAATCCACCATTTAGTTTAATGGCGATAATAATGATGGCATCAATACCCACAATGCCGTATAAAGCTGGTCTGTGGCCTATTCTGACCTGAATCATGCCATAGATACCAATGTAGATCTTGATGTAGATACCAATGCTGCCAATGCCAAAGGAGAAACCAAACGTGTACTCATGATCAATGGCGATTTCAAAGCCAATTCCCACGATCAATGAGGTAGGTGTAGTCCGCATCATAAACCCGGCCCGACCAGTGTAGGCACCCAACGGGAAAGTCAACTGCCGTGGCCATCCCAGCTCAACTCTGAACATATTGGGTTTGGTTTCCAACACAAAACTGAAGGGATTTTTGATCAATGCCTGCACCAAAGCAGGTGGCACCCCTTTGGGGCTTGCCGCCGACGGATCTACCACATACGTGGCCAGCAAATGCCTGTTTCTGGCAGAATAATACAATAAACCAACGTGAGTTCGACAATAAGGAATGATTAAAGAGCGAGAAAGAGTTGACCGGTGTCCTGGTAGTTCAATTTGATTGAGGGCTTTTTTTCGCAAAAGTTGTAAGCGATTAAAGCCGAGAAAAGGTTGGTAAGGAAATTAGTTGGGCTCCTGTGCCTGGAGTGTTCAATCTGGAAGATGTTTTTAAGTTGATCAATGATAGTCTCACAAATAGCCCTTTTACGGAGCATTATAGCATCCATGATGGGGGTTAAGGATGAGGACTTCATATTGCGTTTGAGTTTGGTTATCAGATGGACTCCGCGGAAGAACAGATTTTTAAAAAGTTCCTTACTGATGTAGCCTTTATCACCAAAGAGCTTTCCGAATAATTTCTTAATAAACCGTTCAATTTTAAGAGGCTTTCTGTCATCCACATTGCCCGGTGTGAGCATAAAATCGATGATTTCACCCGTATCAGCAGTGATAAGATGGAGCTTAAACCCGTAGAACCATCCGATGGAACAATGGCCTCTTTTAGCTAACCCTTCAAATACTTTATGGTTATGGATCCGTCTGTTATGACAGACCCTTAACGGAGTGCTGTCTATAAAACTTATACCTGTACACTGTCCAGTCCCTTGTGTTTTCAGATAAATAGCCATTGGCAGAAGACTTCCACTACAAAGTTCTACCATTCGGTTATAGCTTACCACATCAGGAAAGAAGGAGCGCAAGTGGCCACAAACGTATGTGTTGTAAAAGGTCTTGAAATTTCGATATCCTGAGATCTGGAACAAGACCTGTATAGTCATTACTTCGGATAAAGAAAGCTTACCAGGTTTGTTGCGCTTTTTACTTCCCAGCAATCTTTTTTCCAATTTTGGGACAAAATCCAGACAAAAATCGTCAATGGAACAAAAAATTTCAGTAATTTTAGTAGCAGTTAACATAGGCAGAAATATTAGTTATTTTGTTGATTGTCAATGACTTAATATACTAATTTTCTGCCTTTTTTCTATCAATAAACTACTCTATTTTATATCGAACTCACGTTAAACCAATGATGGAGGGCCGCAATCCTCCCGATCCTTTTTTCACTTCATCAATAACACCAAACAACCAACCACGCATAGAGAGTAAGATGGTGAGGTCGCTGCGTATGCCAAGTAAAATGTCGCCTACAATGGGTGAAGGTTCTTTCCTTGGGTCGAGTCCGTAAGTCATCCAGGCGGATATCACTACTGTCCAGCGGGCTGAATCCCCTTCCAGGTCATTGGTCCAGGAGGTGGGCAGGTGTGGACCAATGGTCATAGTGCCCTGGGAAGGATTATCCAGCACCAGATTGGGGTTATCCATGGCATGCAAGGTCTTGCGCCATCCGAAACCTACACCCAGGTCGCGCAGGTAAAACTCATCGATGAATTTAATATCTATGTCGCTCCATTCGGCATACACCATCCATACCCTCAACTTCTTCGAATCCGATTCCCGCATGACGGTTGCGAATTCCAGTATCACATTGATATTAACCGTTTTACTAATGGTTAACTTACCATGCCCTTTAAATCCTTTCCATGCCTCGGTATCGCTATAATTGACCGAGCCTGTAATGGCAATAGAAGGTTTGTAAGCGAATTCCAATCCGAGGTTTTCCAGGGCGATGCGCGGAAGCAGTTCATTGGGTTTTGGCTTCCCGATTTTGAATTTGTGGAATTCAGGATCTTTGTTTTGTAGGTCATTACTGCTAAAGAATACCTGACCGCCGATCGTAATGGCAGCCTGCCCTTCATCAAAACCGGTGCCAATGCCAATGCTTCGCATTTCAAAGCCAAAAATGCCCAAAATGGGTACTGTAACCGGTTTGGCCAATACAATTGACAATTTGATGCCTGGAGGTAGTTTATCGAAGGACTTGGTGAGCACCAGGTCTTTAAACTCCAAATTGGCCGACTTCAAGTCGGATAGCAGGAAGCCCCCTGCTCCTTCTGGTGGTACAATGCTTATCTTTCCGGTAACCATGAGGATGAGGCTCAGATTGCCATTGACCTTGTGAATGTCGATGTTCACTGATTTAAGCTCTAACTCCACCCACCAGTCGGTTTTAGCATGTAAACCCAGTTGGAAGTCGGCCTGCACCCTGTCCAACTCAAAGCCTTCCTTAAACGATAGCAGGATGCTGCCAGTGGCGTTGTCCATCCATGGAAGGGGCCCTTCCGCTTTAATATATCCACTCTGGAACTTACTGCGGCTAAAGATCACCTGTCCTTCGGCACCTTTGAACGATTCCCCTATTCCCGATACTTTGGTGACCCCGCCTTTCAGGAACAGCTCCATGTCAATCCCACCTCCGTCAATGAGCAGGTTAGACACCTCCATTTCGAAACCACCGTCATCACCTTCCGAAATACCACCGTAGTAGGCCCGAAGCTTGCTAGCGGTCAAAGTCAATTGACCGGCTTCAAAGGCCACCATGAGCGTATCCAGCCCCGTGACCGTCAGACCAGCAACGGTAAATTCCTTAAACTCCGTGCGAATTTTCAGACTGGCCGCCGGATCAAAGGCCATGGTATCGGTATCCAGCGTAAAGCGCCAATCGGCAATGAACGGAATAGGGTCACCGGAATCAATTTTCACCTTCAGCCCGATGACGAAGTCAATACCATATACCGCTCCTTCGTTGTAGAAACTGGCATTGTCGATGCTCATTTCCACCTGTGGAGCATCACCATCAAGACTGCCGAACTTGAAACCCACCAGTTGCGAAGGGTCGATGTTCAAAGGCAGGTCGGCAAAGAAGTTGGTAATGGGGTTCAACCTAGGCACATAGTCCCAGCGCAGTGGTAGGTTGGCAGAGACCAGGGTTTTGTCAATGGGTTCATCACCCAGCTCAAAGGAGATTTGCAGGTCGGGCAATTCGGGTACTTCTATACCATCTTCAATGGGCAACATAGCCATGATCTCCTTGGCATCGTCGAGCGCCCCTTCCACCTTTCGAATAAACGGCCCATGCAGCTTTAGTCCGGCCTCGTTGGACAAGAACAATCGCAGGGACAATTCCAGGTGGTCGTCCTCCATTACTGAGGAAAGGATGATGGCTGCTTCTCCGAATAAGGCCAGCTTCAGCCCACCAAACTCGGCAATGTCAATCTGATCCGGAGGGCCGATAACCACATCGAAAAACACCCGTCCAAAGGCGTCAACACCGGTTTCGAGGTGGATAAAATCGTCGTACTGGTCAATTAAATCGCCCACAGCATCTTTAACCGCAGACAGGTCGATGCTGCCAAATGGAAAGTCCTTAAGTAAAGCTCCAGCACCATCGAAAATAGATAGTATTTTCCTGGGCTCTACCGGCGCTCTCCATCGGTCCTCCTGTCTTTTTGGAACTCCCATTTTAAGCCGACCCTCTGCAGACATCGGCCAGGGAATTTCCACCAACACATCACTTTCTTCATCACCGCCAAAACTTCCAATTATTGATATCTCCCCCAAGGTGTCTCCCGGAAAATAATCTGGATGAGCATCGATTTGCCAGTCCGACAACAGGTACCACTCGAAAGAAATTTCATCGCCAACCTGGGTTAAAACCAACTTCCAACCCGCAACTTCAATCATATCCATGAACCTATTCTCGGGTCCTTCAAACCCTTCTAAGATCAGGCTTTCTGATGTGAGTGAAACTATTTCAAGATTTTCACTTTGAAATAAGATGGGGTACTCTAGATCAAGCTCCTCAAGATCAATTTGGTTGATTACTTGCTTCCTCTTCACTTCCTACATCCGAATAGTTACTTAATCTGATAGCCGTGACCGAAGACAGTTCGTCTAGAGCGTTTTCCACGCCCGGATCAGATTCTTCCGTTTTCCCGAACAATTCCAATCTGGAATCGGATTTGCCACAAGAAACCCATTTGTAATCAGGCAAAATCTTTCCTTTTTGTAACGGTTGGCTAGTGGTGGTTATAGACTACAACCTTAAATAGCATCAACCACAATGTAAGAAAAAAATCAAATTATTGTAACATAAGGGTAAGGCATGAATTGTATTAATCCAATTAGTGGGTATAGGTGGTGGTCAATTTATCGCCGCTAGTGCTCAAACAAGGGTCTTTCTTCTTTTACCCAAGTTTCATCCGTTTTCCCATCACCATCTTCTATTGCATTTTTCAAAGCATTATGAAGTCGACGCCCGAACATCAAGAATTCACTTCGCTTGGCCATTTTTCTGGTTTTTATGAGTCATCGTTATTCTAAATAAGATTTCAAGGAAACAACTGGTTAGTCACTTTTTTGAACCTTTAATCACTTTGTATTTGAGTGTCCGAGTATCGAAAGCAGGCTGAGTGGATTTGCAATAAAAACTGGACAGTAGGTTAAGCAACTTTTCTTAAGATTTCATTTTGTTCAAATTCCATTGGAGTAAGGTATCCCAATGAGGAATGTCTTCTTTTTCTGTTGTACCAGATCTCAATAAATTCAAATACCTCCAGTCTGGCATGTGCCTTAGATCGGAAGCGATTGTGGTAAATCAATTCGGATTTTATGATTTTAAAAAAGCTTTCTGCCACAGCATTATCCCAACAATCACCTTTCCGACTCATACTTTGAGTGACTCGCTTACAGTTGGCTAGAATGGCCCTGAATTCACTGCAGGCATATTGAACGCCTCGGTCTGAATGAAAGAGGAGTTTATCGTATAAAGGCAGTGGCCATGTAGGCACCTGCAAAGTCCGGGTCTAACTCAATGGCTTTGTCCCAATCCCCAATGGCTTGCTCCAAGTGGCCAGAATTTGCATAGGCACCCCCCCGATTGTAGTAGGCCTTTGCATCGTCTGGGTCTAACTCAATGGCCTTCGTGTAGTCAGCAATGGCTTTCTCCAGGTCACCAGATTCTTTATAGGCAGCCCCCCGATTGTTGTAAGCTCTTGCATCGTCTGGGTATAACTCAATGGCCTTGGTGTAGTCAGCAATGGCTTTCTCAAGGTCACCAGATTCTTTATAAGCATCCCCCCGCCACAAGAAGCGTTTCACTTGTTTTCTGGCTAATTCAGGCAGGCACTTGCCCCAACAAAATCTAATCCTGCTAAATTTAGCGAAGCCAGATCAGCGCATCTCCGAAAATACGTGGACCACACTTTGGAAACGAGGCGAAAAGGACTTAAGCAGAAAGAAAGGGGGAAATAAGAATGGGAATTAGTGTCTAAGCTAGACTCATTCTTAGGTCTTTTGCCAAGTAGCTACAACACCCAGGATCAGACGGCACCACTTTTCTTTTTTGAGAACTGGTCGGCCTCTTTAGAAAATTTGCACAATTGAAACATAGAAATAGTTCCTCGGAAGAAGAAATAGCCAAATATGAGAGTTACAATTGATATTCCAATCAGAATCGTTGTTCCTATTAAAAGGGTATATCCTGCCTTACCGGGCATTGCCACGGAGCCTAGGAAGAAAATTAGAGGTCCCACAAGGAGCAGCCCCAATGTAAAAAACCGATTTCTTTTATAACTTCCATAAGTTAGAACTAAAATCCACACAGCATCAAGCAAGCCCCAAATATCAACGTGAAATTTGGGTGGATCATTCTCGTAATAAGCTCTTAGAAAGGAGAAAATTAGGGTTCCTGTGGCACATGCTAATCCCATGATCCAGGCATTCCTTATATGCCTTTCGGCTTTCTTCACATCGAACTCTGCTGATTTTTCCCTCTTATCGGATGGTGATTTTCTGAGGCTGATAACCATTGTTTTTGAAAAGCTATCATGCCAACCCCTTGGTCTTCGCCCAACAAACGATAATACTTCAAAAGGAATAAATCGGCAAAGTGTTCTTCCAACAGCGCTCCTGAATGTTAATTCAGTACCATCTTGATTAACCGCTTTTGTTCCAGTGATATGTTTTCCTATGGTTCTGCCCCAAACAGCCTCTTGAGGAAGGTAATATATGATATATAATACCACACTGACAGCATAACCATTTGCATCTTCGGTAAAGAATTCAGGCCATGAAAATACTAGCAAGACTGCTAAAACATAAATAAAGGCAAAGTCCAGAATAAAATTTCCCGATCGCTGACCCCTGCTGGCCGGGATAGTTACTCCACGTGCTGCCATTTGGGCGGTTAATGAGTTGTGCTCTCTTACCTTAAGTTTGCCCAAAGCAAACAAATCCAATAGTTCCTGATCTCTACACTTATCAAACTGTCTGGCTATTTGTTCCTCTATCTTTGCTTTTGTCCATGCTTGTTCCTTTTCCCTGGCTATTTGTTCCTCCTTGGGGGGCGGACGTTTTGGAATGGAAACCCCGCGTTTTGTAAGTTCCTCCTCCAAAACTTCATAGGCTAATTCGGTGAGTGTGCCGGTAGCGTGAAGATCCAACAGCTCTTGGTCCGTCTTATCGACATAATTCCGGGCTATTGTGTCACTATCCATGCTTATTTCACTCTCCAAGTTGGGATTTCAATTTTTCAATGCTTTTTAGAACTTCCTCTCGATCCGGAGCATAGGGGGCAAGCTCCAGATACCGCTCATAGTCAGCAATGGCTTCCTCCAAGTCGCCAGAATTGTAATAAGCAATCACTCGATTGTGGTAAGCCATTGTATAGTTGGAGTCCAACTCAATAGCATTGGTATAGTCAGCAATGGCCTTCCCCAAGTTACCGGAATTTGAATAGGAAATCCCTCGATTGTTATAGGCCTCCGGATCGGCTGGGTCCAACTCAATGGCTTTTGTGAAGTCCTGAATGGCTTGTTCCAAGTCTTCAAGTTTTGCATAAGCCTTCCCCCGATTGTAGTAAGCCAGCGCGAGATCTGCGTCTAACTGAATGGCCCTGGTATGGTCGGCAATGGCTTGCTCTAAGTCGCCAATGTCAGCATATAAAGTTCCCCGATCGGTGTAGGCCACTGCATAGCCTGTGTCGATCTCAATGGCTTTGTTGTGGTCACGAATGGCTTTCTCAAAGTTCCCAGAATTGTAATAAGCCTTCCCCCGATTGTAGTAAGCCAGTGCAAGGTCCGGCTCTAATGCAATGGCCTTGGTGTAGTCTCGTATGGCTTGGTGCGGGTCGCCCGAAACATCATAAGTACTCCCCCGATTGATGTAGGCCATTCCAACGTCTGGGTCCAATTCAATAACCGTGCTGTAGTCAGCAATGGCCTTCTCTAAATCGCCAAATTCCTTATAAGCAAGCCCTCGACTGTTGTAGGCATATACATCGTTAGAGTCTAGCTCGATAGTTTTGGTATAGTCAGCAATAGCTTTCTCCAATTCACGAGATTCATAATAAGCAAACCCCCTATTGTTGTAAGCCTCGGCATCACCTGGGTCTAACTCAATGGCTTTGTTGAAATCACTAATGGCTTGCTCTAAGTCGCCAGAATGGTAATAAGCAAATCCTCGATTTGAGTACGCAAGTGCAAACTTAGAGTCTAACTCAATGGCCTTGGTGTAGTCCCGAATGGCTTGCTCTAAGTCGCCCAAATTGTAATAAACAAGCCCCCGATTGTTATAAGCCATTGCATTATCCGGGTCTAATTCAATAGCCTCGGTGTAGTCGGCAATGGCTTGTTCAGGAGTTGAATCTGTATACATCAGTCCTAAGGCAATAAACGGCCCCACAAAAAATAGTAGCCAGATCCCCACAAGGATTGCTTTTGCCATTCCGGAAAGGTCAACTATCGGCTTGGTCGTCAATATCGCTGTTATCAGATTGATGATAGAATTCTCCTTTGAAGATGCAGCATAATTGCCCGGTTGCAATTTTAGGTGGGGATAGTTACTTACAATCTGGTCTCTTATCAGCCAGTATTCCTTACTTGTTAATTCCTCAAATGGTTTTTCATAATCAATGCTTTGTTGATCCAAGGCTTTTCGGATTTTTTTGGACTTACCTTGGGAAGTGAGTCCTATTAATAAAAAAATAGGAATTATTAAAAGAAAGTATTCCTCAAGAGAAATAGCGATAATTGCCAGCCCTGCAGCAGATAAGATTGTGAAAATGGCGCGTAGTTTTTCCTTGTTAGTGAAGAATAGTGTTCCAATCAACTGGCCCCCATCTAAAGGAGTTAGGGGCAAAAGATTGAACATATTCAGGAATATGAAAATATTTGCCGTCATCTCTAAATCGGGACTATTATTCACAATACTCAGGTAGTACATAATGATGCCTATCAATATTCCGGGTACTGGCCCGGCCAGCAAAATGATGGCATTTTGTTTTTGGGAAACGTTATTCTTTTTCCCTGTCGCCAGTGCTCCCAGCAATGGAATAAAAAACATTTTTACATCCTTGTAGTTAAAGATTTTCATGGCCAAAAGGTGCCCCATTTCATGAATGAATATTACGACTACTAAGATGAGTATGAATTTTAAGTCAGCATCAAATAAGAGGTAAAAAGCCAGAACAAACAGAGCAATACTCGCAATTGATTTAATGACTGTGTTGGAGGTTACTGCTTCCTTTTCCGCTATTGAAGGTTTGTCTGGAAAATGAAGATCCTGCTTAGGCTCTTCTTCATTTTTTTCCATGCCGGTTAAGTTTATGGTTGGATATACAATTTAGAAACTTCGGTGATTGGAAGCAACCAGGACATCATAGCCGCTCAGCAGAAGTTCTCAAAAAAGATTAGGACTTGTAGGTCACCTTTTCTTTCGCTTTAGTCAACTGAATTAATACTAAAAATTCCTGGCCCTTTTTCATCTTTACCCGAATTCTTGGATTCAAAATCCTTTCCCTTTGTTCTCCTTTGCCTATTTTCGTACACAATCCTTTTAGTTGGCAGCCATTAAATGAAGGACCTGACCAAAATAGCAGATAAGGGAGATTATCTCGTGAGTGACAACAACCGACTATTGTTCATCGAGTGGACTGACAGGGACAAAATATTCTTCGCTTTCAACAATGACAAAGGACTTCAAAAAATCCAAGAGAAGGAATTTTGCAGCGCAATCGGCGGCTATCAATTCGAGAAAATTCAAAATCAATTAGGACGGCCAATCCATGACTTTTCCTCAACAGTAGGACCAAACGGAGACAGATACTTCTGCTTCTACCAAACTGACGTTATCTATGGGTTTGACAAAGACGGTAATAAAAAATTTGAGTGGACACCGGAAATTGGACAGGGACATTGTATTTACGACATTAAATTTCAATCTCCCAACTCCATGTGGCTTGCATTCCCGACAGGGCAGACAGTAACTAAGGTATCGCTGGACACTAAAGAAGAGGAATATCAAATTGGCGAGTACACCTATGACCATATCTACGAACCTTTGAGCTACCCGGAGAGTTTGTTTATCACTGACCGACATTTGTTTATACCCAACATGGGCAACAACAAACTTTACCGACTCGACCTGACAACTTACAAACTTGACTTAATAGAAACATTTCCCGACCGACTTTGGGAATACATCCAAATCGGAGAGGACGAATATGTTCACCTTGACAAAGGAGTATATAAAAAAGAAAAAATAACGGCTACCAACAATTAAGCTTCAATGTTGCGAAGCGAGACTTTGGTTCATTAGAGCGAGTGTTGAACTTTAGCTACCTTAGGTGAATTAAAAAAATAAATGCTGTGCTTTCCTTTTAATCCAACAAATTAACCGTCACCTCCTCCCCTTCTTCCTCCCCTGCCCTACCCTCCAGGATGGCCTGAACCTCTACTTTGATCTTCCAGGTAGTGGGTGTCACTTTCGGCCAGAAACTAGGTATTGTTTTTGAATGAATATTTGATGAAATTGTAAAAGCGCTAATCATCAATAATAGATAACAGAATTCTTTCTGAATAAAAAATATCTCTTTGCCACCGGAGGAAGCAACTGAATTGGCTCAAATATTCAAAGGAATTTAGTTGCTTCAAAATCATAGATAACATTATCAATTTAGACCTTTAGCCCTTATCGAATATGGATAAACAGAATGAAAAACTTGAACGTCTGCTTGCTCCCCTACGTGCAGATAAATTGGCTGTCCCCGAGGGGACTTCACCACCAGAAGAACACGGACATTCCGACTCCTTTACTACCATAAGAAAGGCAACCCACCAGGATAAAGAGATCGAAATCCATACCACCTATAAGATATTATTAGATGGAGAACCCCTTATGGCCCACACGATGGTGCTCGATGACGGTACCGTACATTATCATGGATTGCCTCAATATTCATTCGCTTCAGCAATGGATATGGCCCGAAAGATCATCGAAACTTCTGATGTAGAATTACCTGATGATGATCTGGGCAGAGGCTATACACAACATACTAACGATAAGGAGACATAGGTCATGGCCGCTATTCGTGAAAATATTCGCTCAAGTCAATCTGCCCGCGACAACTTCCTTGATGGAATAGTGCAGCTCGATCAGGAAGAATCAGGCATAACTGCCGCTGACTTATACGGGTTCTTGCAGAGAAATCTACCTGGTGTACAGATGGCCGGGATCAACCAGGAACTTTCCACCTACGACCTTTTCGTTTTCTGGCACGTTTTCGCCATGAACTTCACCCTCTCAGTTGGAAACGCTGCCCACAGCGGACCGATCTTTTTGCCCTGGCACCGCATGTATCTGATCCGCCTAGAGCAAGAGCTGCAACGCGTGCTCGGCAATGACGATTTCGGCCTCCCCTATTGGGACTGGGCTTCCGATGGTGAGCTGTCCTCAGATGAGCAATGGCAGACCCAACTTTGGAGCAGCGGTTTTCTGGGGGAGTCACGAAATCAAGTGGCCAGCGGGCCCCTGGCGGCAATGCAAGTGCGCCTCTGGCAAGACGTAAGAACGGCAATATTATGGTCCATAGACCCAAGGCCCATAGTGAGGCAGGCAGGCCTGGATACCAGATTCGACTTTCTACCTCGCAAGAGTCACGTCCGCACCGCCATGCAAGAGAACAGCTACGATCAGCCACCATGGTCCCAGTCAGCCCCTGGGCATCGCAATCGTCTTGAGGGTTGGATTAATGGACCCCAGCTCCATAACCTGGTTCATGTGTGGATTGGTGGTGATATGGGCCCCGGAACATCTCCCAATGACCCCGCCTTTTTTCTGAATCATTGCAATGTCGATCGAATATGGGAAGCCTGGATGGATAGCAAAGGCCGCACCTACAGACCTGCCGCTGGTGAAGGACCCAGCGGACACCGCTTCGACGATACTATGATTGCCATACTCGGCGACCCTATGACTCCACAAGATGTTCTTGATCCTAACCAATGGTATAGTTATGATAGCCTAGTGGTGGATTGATAGATCCAAGCAACTTGGGCGGGGGTGAGCAGTATGATTCGGCTCATTATTGCTTCACATGTAAGCAGTAATCATCCAGGAGAGCATTAGTCTTACATGTGTACAACCGAAATGCTTTTTTGGTATCATTGTTGGGTGGTTTATTTCTATATTGATTGGATCAAGCACCATCTATTTTGATCATGGGTATTTCCCGAATATTGTGGATAGTTTTGAGTGTAGGGTTATGCGCCCCCGTGTTTGTCCGAGCCCAATGCAATTACCAGGCATATTTGGATTCCTGTAAGACATATATCACCAACGATCATTTCAACTATCTGAAGGAATATGAGATCGACAACGAATTCGGGGCAAAACAAAAGGTAGAGTATTCCATTGCCTTGGTGGACGGATTCGATTATCAGTACTATTTCAACGGCTTTAAACAGGGCCACCACCAAGAGATTATTGCTACTCTTTATGATTCAAAGCGACAAAAGTTGACCTCGAACAATCATGACAAGAAGTTCATACAGGTAATAAAGCACAATTGTCAAAAGACTGGGATATACTATATAACATTTACCTTCATGGACGATCAAGAGTACTGTGGAGCTGCCGTTCTAGGGTTCGTCAAACATTCTGCAGAACGCTAGGGAGTGCCTAAGGATTTGAAGGGTTTATTAGATTCGGTCTCCTTTTCTTGGCTTGTTTTCGTTTGTAATATTAGTAGGATCGTTGTAAGGTAGGCTGGTGGGTTTTGCAAGATATTTCTAACCGATTTATTGAAACCAAAAAAAGTTACCCAGGTACCACCCTCTATAGACATGATAGTATTCTTTTGAAATAGGCATTGAGTAACTCCCCTACGAGTCAGCGAATGGACTTCCCTTCGTTTAGTAACCCAGTACCCTTTTTGTAAAGATGTTGGAAAATATTTTTGAGGGGTTGAATTTTTTCATCACCGCCATGAAATCATTAAACCGCGGATAATGAGCCTCCACGTAATCTGCGTCCATATAATAATTCAATTTGCCCCAATGAAGTCTGGCATCTCTGGCCAAAACGAATTGCTGGATCCTGCTGATCATCGTATCCCGGCCGTAAACGTGCAAAAGAACCGGGGTGTCCACATAACACACGTCCTGACCATTTTCGGGGGTTAGAAACACCTCAGAACTTTTTACAAATCTCAACCCCATCGGGGAAGTCAGATGCATCTTATATTGGTCCCGAAGCGACCGTAAGTACTCCATTAGATCCTCCAGCGTCTCCAGGTAATTGCCAGCAGCATCCATCGCGATTGCAATTTCGCAGTCGAACGCCCTTTCTTTTATATAGTCAAGACCCTGGTACATGACCTTATACCCCTTGTTAAAATACTCTTCATCCCGCTGGGACTTTACCGCCGTATCTAAAAACCGGGGCACGTATCCGGGCCAAGTGTTTATCCGCCAAACAGTCAACCACAGCACGATCTGAAATCTGCTGGCCAATTCAAACTGGAGCGAGCGGGTGGACCTTTTGAGCCGATGCCAAAACTTGTGCTTGAAATTCTCCAGGGACAGATTCTTGCTTGGATCATCATAGCGGTCGTGATAGACCACCAGGGCGAGTTGCCTCCCTTTATGAAGGTATGGGTTTACCTGAACAAAAACACTTTCGTGCTCGCTGAAGATGGTTCCGTCCTTTAACAGCTTCTTAGCCTCACTCCAATCCATGATCTCCTTTTTTTCCAGCAGGTAAAACATTCTGTCTACGTCCACGACATAGGAAAAGATGATCCCCATCGATCCAAAACAAACCATCGCTGTATTGAAAACATCATCATCTTGCACTAACTCCGGCCCATTATAATCTGCGGGGTTGGTCAGGCCATTGGATCCAGCCCGCTCAACGCGGTAGGCTTTAGCCTTGCCGGGTGCATCAAGGTCATGGGTGACCAATACCATGGATTTCACCATTTTCGACATGGCTCCGAATCCTAGCGAACTGCCATGGGTTCCAGTGGATATGGCTCCCGCCATACTTTGGTGATCTATTCCTCCCATCGTAGGAATGCAATAACCCAGCTTCTCCAGCCGGCGGTTAAGATCCCGCAGCTTTATCCCCCCTTCCACCTCAAAATAATTACCACCCTGGTTTGCAAATTCATAGGCGTTCAGCTTATTGATTTTGTCGGTATCTATCAGAATGCCTTCGGCCTTGGGAGCAAGGGAGAAAGAGTGACCCGAACCTACCGCCCGCACCGGGGTACCAGTATCAATTCCTTCCTGGACCATATCCAAAAGGTCTTTAAGCGTCTCAGGTTGATAGTACCTCTGAGGCGTCACCTCGATGGTCTTAGTGCTATTCTGCCAAACCGGCCTGCCAAAGAATTTCTTTTTGTTCTTTCTGTGTTGGTTACTCATGAAATCATGCATTTAGCCTGATCACTCCCATAGATCTCAAAGATAGATTGGTTCAGGCTATTTCTCTCTAGGTTAACACGCACAGAAATTTATCCAAATTTCACCCCCCAACAAAGAAAATAAATACCTCATCGCGGATCTAGATGAGAAATGGGTATCAATGATTTGATCTTGGTTGATTCCTATCAACCTAACGAAAAGCCATTTTGACCCTTCGAATCCTTACTTGAGCGGGAAGAAATTGCATCAAGATCTGAGCAAACAATGCCGGTCCTAAAGGAAAACCGGTCACGACCGGTACTATATCGGGAAGTATAGGTCGCCACATTTTTGATGATCTTTTTGACAGGAAGTTCCTCCTACCCCCGAAGGAAGGCCTGTGATTAATTCGCCAGCAATTGATGATTCAAATGATTAACTTAACATCAGATTCCACCTCGCCATAAAAGGAGTACCATTATGCCAAAACCAACCAAAGATCAACTCACTGAAAAAGACCGTGCTCTGATTCAGACCATGTCCGAAACCTTGGGCTTGGAAGAGGGCCTGGAAGATGTCGTTCGACGTCTGAAACACCGAAAATCGGTGCTTGATGCTGCCCAGGAAACAAAGTCAAATGCCCTCGGCCTTGAACTGACCGAAGGTGGCCCCGTCCAGATCACCGGTATGGACGCCGACCAGAATTTGGACAGAGGGGAAGGATGCCGTATCGAGCCCCACCTGCTCCGAGGAAATGCTAAGACCGGGGAACTCCCTGTCGCCATTGATTTTCCCCTTCCACTATTTCCGGGACGCATTCTATCCGTCCGTATTCAGAATAGACACGACGAGGCGGCAAGGCTTCTAGTGGACACCTCCAGATTAAACCCTCTGTCTAATGGAGGATTAACATTCTTTGTGGAAATCGGCTCAGGTGCTGCAAAAGCCGCCATGCCGCAGTTCCGGGCCTTGCGCCCAGATCAGAAGGAAGAGATCGAACTGGGTAAAGGAGATTACGCCCAAATTGTGGGCTTTCGACTGGAGCCCACTCCCACCCTGTTCCATAAGCAAATTCCTATCGAAAAAGATGACCAGCCAGTGCCAACCAAAAGAAAAGGAAAAAAATGACCGAAACAACCAAAAGACTAGCCACCGGTCACATTCGACCGTATCGCTTCAGAAAAAGACCAAACCACCGATCCAGCCGGACCGTTCCACTCACGCTTCATGAGGGCAGCGCATCGGATTGCGTTGCCGGAACTGGACAACAAATACCTGCGCGTCCTGGCCAAAGCTTGGGACAGGCCTGGCGCCAAGCTTCGCCCGGAGTTGGTGTTTGTGGTGAATCTTCGCAAGGAACCGGCGTCGGATCCGGGATATGAGGATTTCGGAAAGATCGTCTCCCCGTCCGACGACTCCTGTGAGCCCACTACTCAACCGGAAAATCCCAGAGCTAATATACCCGGCGGTGGCAGACCTGGACATTTCCACGAGCTCATTGAATCGGTGCTTCAAAACATGATTGAAAAATGCCGGGTGGACACCAGCCGCCCGGTGACCATTTCCCGAGTTTCGATGCTGGGCAACCTGCTGTTTCCCCCCCTCCATGACGATCGGGGTCCGGTTCATAATTTCGGCCTTCCCCGCAGCATCTCGATCTACGCGGTGGATCGCTGGCCTTGTATGTACAGCTACCTGGACTTCACCCCGGAAGGAGCCCCACGTAGCCCCCAAATGAAAATTACTGTCTTAGCCACGGGATGACCCACACATAGCCGGTAGTCAAGACAGCGAACGTCCTGGCTGGGATTCATTGGGTGATTACACTTGGGACTTCTCTAATATGGATGACGAATCGCAATCCAATATTCATTGGGGCCAAACCATCAAATTCCCCAGAGAAGTGGCCAGTCGGTACTACCGACTGGAGTTTGTTTGGGACAGGACCAAGGAGCCCTTTATTGCGCCCCAACGCTTTGAAATCGCCGATTTGACCCTGCTTCGCTCTCCCAATCATTGCCTGGTGCCACCCAGGAATGAGGTGCTGCAGCTCAAACATGTAGAGGTGCGTCTTCAGGGCAAGGGTTTGGCCGACGATTATGCCTATGTGAACGGCACCGAGATCATGGATCTGACCCTCGAATCCTCGGTGCGGGGTCAGGCCTATGAGCCAATGCTCACCCTTCGCAGCCTGCTCGATGTCCGAGAAAGAACCCAAGCCCAGTTTATCGTCAATCCACGCTCCACGCGGGCCAAGTGCCAGACGTTTTATGAGCATACCAATCCGACCAAGCAGCGCTTGTTGTCTATTACCAGGCAGCAAATGCGCAAAGGCGTTGAATCAGAACGGGCCAAATCAGAAGCGGTCATAGGAGCCTTGGGAATAGATCCTAAAAAGGATCCTGTATCCAAATGGCTGGATGCGGTGATGAGCAAGCATGAGGGCATTGTGACCGACCGGGACTACGACCCCACCAGGCACAAGAAGGATCTTGAGATTGACCTGGCAGAGATGCTGATGAAAATAGGCGTGGATGCAACTAAGTTTTTGGAGATAATCAATGAGCTCACTGATGAAGGTAATTTCGCGCTTCGCTCAGGAGTGAGCAATATTGGAGTCCCTCTCGGGGACATCATCACGCCAACACCTACGAGCGTTTTCCCATCGATAGGAGCTGAGCAGCCGCTAAGAATTAGTCCCGGCAATGTGGCTGATGGATTGAATGGGCCCTTATGGACACGACCGTCAAGCTCTGTAAGTCAGATGACTTTCGACCGTCCGCGGGAGTTTCCGCTTCGTTTGGTGGCCAATTCATCGGTGGCGGTAGCATTGGAGCCTCGGCCAGTGTAGATGGAGGTAAGTCCCGCTCCCTTAGCTGGGGTGAACAAGGCTCTGCTAATGAAACCGTACAGGTGAATGGCGAATCGGAATGCGATTTCTATGGATCAAGCAAGAGTCAGGGTATATGTTTTTTCATATTTTCTGGTTTCTCGGACTACAGCAAAAACTCTATGAATAAGTTTGTTCCGGATTGCATTCAACACCGACATTTTGTTTTTCCCTGATTCCACTTTCCGTTCATAATAATCCCTTAATTCCCCCGGATGAGTAACCGCTGACATGGCTGCCAGATGCAGGAGCTTTTTTATCTTCTTATTGGCCAGATGCGAAACTCGACTCCGGCCCCGGTAGCTGGTGCCGGATCGGTACTCGAAGGGCACTACCCCTGAGTAACAGGCAAACTTCTTGGCCTCAGTAAAGTCTTTGAACTCATTGGTAGTTGCAATGAAATGGGCTGCAATAGTAGATCCAGTGTTATCCACTGAAGTCACTTGCTCAAAGAGCTCATTTAAAGATTGATCGGATCGAATGAAATCATAAATTTTCAGATCCAAAGCCTTGAGCTTTTTCTCCATGTTAGCTAGTACCGGTTTGAGGGTAGTTTTCTGAAGTTGCATCACATCATCATCCACAAAACCACAGGCCTCCTTTAAAGGAGTTGCCAACTGCAGTTTAGTCTTGAGCAGTCGTTCTCTGAGTGATAGCATGAACTTTAAATTGCGGATTTTCTTTCGAGAAGGCTTCCATAACTGGGCTTTGTCCTGGTTTCGACAGGCATATTGAGCGATTCGATAGGAATCCACCTGATCGTTCTTTCCTCTCAAAACACCCAGGGATTGTTTGATCTGCCGGGCCGATTCCAGCCACACATTGAGCTGCTGTTTTTCAAAGTAATTGAGCAGATGATTGTTATAGATCCCAGTGAATTCCAGGCAAAACAAAACCTGGTCAGGCTGGTAGCCAGGCAGCTGCATAAGTCTCTTGATAAAACTCTTAATCCCTTTCAGACTATTAGCAGTTCTTAGGTGAAACAACCTGTGACTATTTTGTACTACCGTAAAATCAAGGGTTGACTTTGAAACATCAATGCCCACGAAATAATTGAAATTCATAACTTTACCATTAAGACTTATCAAGTGGGTTAACATTTTTGGACACGATCAAAACCTTACTAATGGGTCTAGTCCCAAATTTCTATTTGATGCTTGTTCAAAAAAGCTGGCAGAGGATTGAATCGCGAGATAGGTCGCAAACCTAGGCCTTTGCATAATTCGCCTCTGCCAGTGTTAACTCATGACCGCCTTGGTCACCTCATAAAAATAAACCTTGATTCTTGGAATAATCCTAGAGGCCTAATCTAAAGGGCCTTTGCCCGTGCCGATGATGTGGATTCACCGGTGAAAATCACCGATGCCGTGGGTTCTTTGCCTTCAGGAATACCTGCGATAGATCAAAACGCCGCCGGATGGGCATTTGGAGAAGACAATGAAATTGACATTTGGTGGGAGGTGCCTTCGGTTTGGGAGAGCTTTACCAGGGTGCAAACCCAACTCTGGAAAAGCGAGGCTCCTTTTGCACGGCGTCTTTGGGACTTTGACTTGAAGTTTGTCCTGCGCATCCGCAGACAGGGGGTCATCATGCCACTGGTTTATGTTCAGGCAGAGGCCGTAGATCCTGACAACCTGCCGGGATCCAGAAAATATGCCGTTACCACATCGGGCAGTTACCTGCATCATGAGAAAGACGGGAAGGTTGAAAAGCTCGCTCCTGTGGCACTTAAATCCAAATTTGATCCCGAGATACGGCTGCAGCTCAAATTGAATGACAAACTGTTCCGTTGGATGGCAGTGGAAACGGACTTTAGTTTTGAATTGATCTGTACCAGGGGGTATGGGCACAGTCGGATTTCTGAAAGCATCATTACCAACAAATCAACGGTGGAGGTATAATCATGGCAAAAAAACGCATACGAAACTTCAACGCATACCCCCTCAATGGAGGATGGAAGGCCTCCTTTGTCTTTGACAGCATCACCTTTAAACCTGCCAAAAAATCAAAAGATCATAAGAAGAAAGGCAGGCATAAGGATAAGAAAAAGCACAGGGATGAAAAACGCATGGTCATTGACGTATTGCGCCGCCGCCGTTGGCCCAAAGAAACGGCTACCAATTCCCGGGATTGGTTTAGAACCATAGCCGGACTTGTGCAATTGAAGAAAATTGAAATTGAATTACCTACTGCCAATAAGTTGTTGGTCCTTCACTTGAACAAACATGCGCCAAAAACCCCTGGTGTCTTTGATTTTCCCACTGACAGTGAGCAGGAAATCAATGCCCTGCAAGATTGGCCCTTCCTGCCAACGGCATTAAAGGTGAAGATTTTGGGTACAGCAGGTGCTAGATGGCCTGATTTCATTTCCCATGCTGTGCTCAAAATCCTCAAGACGGGTAACGAAACATCCATCACCCTCAATACATTGCTTAAATCTCACTTTGGCTTAACTGACCCCGGAGAAGGGGATGGTTTGCTGCTGAATCCCGATGGATTGACGCTTATTGGTGTGAAACCGGTGCCCTGGGAATCCGCATCGACATTGCGCGGTAAATTCAGGTACCGCTTTCGACCCGATGGTACACATTGGTTGGAAATAGAGAAAAACCCGGAATGGATTGGCAGTTTGCGCAACTACCGGTACCAGATTATTAAGGCCACGGCGCATCAGGAGGACGATGATGGTTTACCGGAAGTAGATTCACCTGGAGTAGGGCTGGTCTCTTCAGAGATTCCCGACAAGGTATTTTGGCAACTCGTAAAAAACCAATGGTTATTTATACCGGACCCCGGTATGTTTGAAGGAGAAATAAGGGGTGCGGCGGGCGCTACGTCCCGGCTTCGATTTGATGAAGTCTCTATCTTAGATGGAGGTAAAAAAATCAGTTGTAAGTCTGGAATACAGGTGAGTAGCGATGCTAACGTGAATTATGAGTTCAATAGCGGGGAGAGCAGTCTGTGGACCGGAGCCTTTGATGCAGAACTGGAAGAAGAGGGACGGGAATTGATGGGCACACTCATGCAGCAATATGGCCTTGAAGCTGATGAAGACAGGGCCTGGATTCAAACTGAGTCGGGAGCGCTTCAACTGCCCTTGCAGAAAGGTTCAGACAGTTCAAAGGGTCAAACTTCTTTTGCGGCAGATGGCTTGTTTAAAGGTTTACTGCGCTTTAGCGAGGTTCCCTGGATTAAAGATGCTAAAGAACTACCACCCGGACCTGACATTAGCCAGATCGGCTATTCATCGCTGATTATCATGAATGCCAGAGGATTCGAGGCCAATTTTAGTTTCAACTCCGGTGATGAATTCACCTGCACAGGGATAGACGTTCAAATCAGTGAGCCAGAGCTGCGACTGGAGGATTATCTGCCTGTGTATTTACCACCGCTCAACGGACAAGATATTTTCGGCGATGGGCCTCCCGACTTACCAACCCCTACAGCCTTTGGGGAAGACAATCCCTGGAACCACTTTTTGGGCCTGAGCCTGATACGTCGAAAGGACTACCAACCGGATTCGGCCGACACCAATTTTAAGGTCAATATTTCCTTTCAACCGGGGATTGCGGATAAAAACGCCTTGATTGAGGGGGACTGGACCAACAGCCATACCCAGGTACAGATACCGGTCGACAGGATCAAGGACGTTCGGTATTGGTACAGACCACCTGGATTACACTGGATTCCCGGATTACCGCTTTATGGTGACCCGAGAGCAGGTGACCGCGTGAATGACAAAAGAACTTTCATGGCTTTGAAAGCCAGTGAAGCGCCTTCTATCTTTTTGAAACCGGGTATAAATTGGCAAGTTCCGGTGTTGATGAGTGGGTCTTTTGAGGTGCCGGAAGAAACTTCTGAATTATCGCAGTATTCCCTGTTCAATTGGGTGATACCGGAACTTCCGGGAATAGCACTTGAATTGAATGCCAATTCCCCCATCACCCTGGCTGATGGAATGCCTGCTGCCGGGAAGCTCAACTGGATATGGCGACATGACTTGCCCATCCTTGATGAAATCAATGCGCTGAGGGCTTCCAATGAGGACGAAAAGGAAGAAGAAGGTAAGACGGAATTGCCAAGAGTCAAATGGACGGATCAGTTAAAAGAGATATACCTCCTCTCGCAAATACGCGGTTCCTTGTTGATGAAGTCCAGTGTCAATTTGAAAAAGAGTGCCATTTTATCAGAAAATGCTAAGAAGGTTCAACTTAAAAACTTGTTTGCCGGTCAGGAGTTTGCCGGTTCTGCCAACCTGCAAATCATACCACCAACGGCTTCGCTTAATTTTTCAGCAGGAACAGATGCCGTCAATGCCATTACGGAGCAACACTTGCTGAAAGGGATCGATGCCTCATTTGAGGTAGCATACGATGCCACACAAAAAAAATTCGAATTACTTCCGGTTTCGACCAATGGACCGGTCAGAATGGTAGCAGGTACGCTGCTTCCCCACAAATACAAGCTGGACAAGGAGTTTGTAACATTCGACCAACAGGGCATGGGATCTTTTCAAATAAAAGATGATCGAAAGGGCAGGGCAGTGTTGGTTTCTTCAGCCGGTGATCAAGCCCTGAAGAAAGCCTGGCTGTGGTCTCGCAAGCTATTGGACCTATCCACCTCCATATGCCATGTTCAACTGAACTTTTCGAACATTCCCCTCATTATCGATAATGGGAAGTGGGCCTATCTGGATGATCTGGACCTCGTGAAATCTGTGCAGTTCAGGGATTTCGGTTGGGGTAGTATTGGCGAGTTGCACTTCTGGGGATTGAGCTACCAGGTTTGTAACATCATAGCGATGTATTTTAACGAAGGAGAAAATACCACACCTAACATTCCGACCAAAATTGTATTTGATGGGATCCTGCATTTTAAATCGAAGACCATTCACCTTGCCGACATCGATACACAACGCGTGCAGGTCACCTTTGTTAGAAAGGGCAACAGCTGGGAGTTGGAGGAATTTGAAGGAAGCGTATTATGGCCATTTTATGAATTGGCACTGGACTTGTCCGAAACCGAAAAAATGCCCGATCCCTTACCCTGGTTATCGGCTGCAGTAAATTCCGAGAAAGTCGGCGATAAAATGACCCTGGTTTTTGGAAAGACCACCCAACCTGCAACAGTATGGTTCAGTTTTATGGAAAGAACCTGGAAACTTCCGGTCAATTTTGCCGATAGCCGGCTTTCGACAGTGGTTCCAGACGATCACACTTTCAACTTTGAATTGATCCCGGATGAAAGTGCCGTACATGCTACACTAATGCCAACTTCAGGCACCTTTTGCCTCAAAAGAAAGGGAAATAGTAAAAATTCACAACTGGCCTTCAACATGGTGGTAACCCATGAGAGCGGTACAGAAAGATCCCTGCTGGACATGGACTTTGATTACGCTTTCAATAAAGGAAAAAACCAATTGTCATTGGCAAAAGCCGATATCTTGTCGTTTGGCGATTCCAATCACTTGATTTCGTTAAGTGGCAGTGAAAAAGGAGCCGTTGAACTATCTCCCGGCAAATTGACCTTGGCCATCAACAAAGCCACAGGATGGAGGAAGAACAAATCGAAATTTGAGCTATTGCCCGGCTGGAGTATTTCCGATGAAGAAAGCTTGCAGGCCTATCTGTCTCTGCAAGTGGTAAGTCCTCCGGCAACCGGGGAGGTTAACCGTGCCCCGCTTAAAACCCTGCAAATGGTGATCGAAACGGCCATTGCTGCACCCGATACACTTTCAACCCTGATCAGCTATTCACTGAACAGTGGTATGCCGCCTCAATTAGCTATTAAATTAACAGGAATACTTCGTTTGTCAAATGAAATTAGCTGGTCCGCAGGAGATCAACGAGCCTATGCTCATGAAATGGACATTTACTTGAGGCATGCCAACCTGGCTGGGTCCAAATTGGCATCAAAGGGGGATGCCTTCTTCCGGCCTAAGTACGAAGGTGCTTCCGGTCAAAATGAAGCGGTCACAGGTATGATCGAGCTGCCATGTTTAGCGAACCATCGCCTGATGATGCAAAACGGAAGCAGCAGTTCCATGATTTTGCAATGGACGGCCTCACAATCCATCCGTCTTGCTCCTCCTAAATCCTATATCGAAGAAATCTTGCTACGCGGTGTTTCGGTTCAATTGCCCGCGTTGGAGTACAGCACCAGACATCGTGATCGTAATGCCCGATATCGGTTTGGTGATATGGCCGTCAATTTTAAGCCATCCGAAGCAGTTGAAATGGGATTTGTAGGTGCTCTGGGCACCGAATTAGAAAGGCTGTTAAAGAAAAACCCGGACATCATGGTCATTGACGCTTCCGAAGCCTTTTGGATCAGGTCATTTGCCGACGACATTAGTAAACGCTCTCCTTTCGACTTATGGCGCAAAAAATCCATGGAGGTTAGCGGATTACCCACTTTTGACCAGGATTTTGATGATTCCGGCAAAACGGATGTAGTGAGTTGGGCCCGATTGGCCATACCTTTTGTTACCGATTCCAGGCGGTACATTGGCAACAATAAAAGTGCAGCGCTGGAGGCACTGTTATCAAATCAACCTCCGGTGGTTGATGGCCACACTGAGAACTGGGATGCCAAAACCCTATTTCTTTCAAGGGAAAGCCTGCTTAAATTATCAGAAATCGATCAATTTTCTTTGGACAACCAACCCAATGAAGTGGAGATGAGTTCAGGCATGGATCCTGTAATATTTGATCCTGTTGCGTATGAAAGACTTTTCCCCTATACCATGGTGCAGCGTAATTTTGAACCGGGATGGCTCAGCTTTTACGACTGGAAACTCGATGATAAAGACGATGTAAGTCGTGGAATACCCTTTGGATCAACGCTAAGTAGTATTCATGCTTTAAACAAGCACCAACAGGTAGTTCAGATGGCAGTTACGGAAGCAGTGCCTAAGGTAGAGGGCCTGCCCGGCTCCGACTCCTTTAAGATCAACCCATATTACATAACCAGTCCGGCGGTGGCACTCGATGAGGCACTTATTCCCTTTAGGCCAAGTACGCATTCACTCCGGCAGCTAGCAGGAACGCCCAGAATTTTCCTGGAATGGGAGGGGATCACCGCCGATGAGCTGAATTACATTCCACCTGGCGTGGTTGAAGAATTGCTGGGATGGGCCAACAGCTTTACGGTTGATCAGTTAAGAAGTCATGTTCCCGATGCACCCGGAGGGTTTTCAAAAACAGAAGAAGGGTACGGCATTGGGAAATTGGTGGCTGGTCGTATCCAAAAAAGGATACAACAGAAAGGCCCATTTACCCATTTGCAACAATTGTTAGAAATTCAAGGCTTTGGGTTGGATAAACTGAGTGACTTCATTTATGCAGTCGCAAAGGATCAATATGATTTCTCATTTGAACAATTGAAATTTGAAGAAATACGCATCAGTGTTCAATTCTGGTTACCGGGTAGTAGCAGCGACCTTGCAGAACCAAGATTAGCTTCTCAAAATGTGTTTTTATTGGGTATTACAGATGTCGATAGCTGGGAAACAGTGCTTTTTCCGCCTACCAACACGGCCGGTTTTTCAAAAGTAAGAAAACGTATCTGGGAATGGGTAGCTGGTGAAAAAACTCGGCTCAATGTGGATGTGTCTCCACTTTTGCGAGTGCGATTGCTGACTCCATCAAAGATGTTGGTAGAGCGAAAGTACTTCCTTGTGGAATCCCGCTTATCGGGTGGTGCCGTTCAAAAGTCAAAGAGAAAGGAACTCAATACCAATCAGCCGCTTTCCGTTGATCCACGATTCGAGCGGTTGCCGGAAGCGAGCTATACAGATTCTCTGGCAGCCGGGCCGGAATTACTCAGAGGTGAAGTTTATTATGAACCGCGTACTTGGTTTGAGCCTACCGAACCGGTTTTGGATAATAAATCATGGCGGGGCATTCATATCATCTGTAAAGGTGGAACCCGCCTTGATTCAACAAGGGGGAATCCGCAATCCTTAGCTGGGAATTTGAAGCTGACGGAGTTCTGAAGCTTAACGATCGTGAGGGAAAACAATCCTTGGTTTTGGATGGTGATAGCCAGGTGCTTAAACCGGACAGCACGACGGTTTACATCCTCACTTTAGCGGATGCCGCTGGCGAAATAATAGACCAATTTGAAGTTTATGTGCTCGTTAGGTTTCCAGCGGCAGGCAATGCCGTGGGTTTCACCCATAAGATTGCCGGAACGGCTGCCGGTCCTTTAAATCCATCCAGGCAACCACAAAGCAAATCCGATGACAATTATCAGCGTTGGTTGGAAATGACTCGTGATGTGGTTTTTGAAGACATTACCAGGAGTGAGCAAACCTCTATTTTGGAGCCCGGTGTATTATTATCCGCTTCAAGAAAAATCAGCTTCGATGAAACTGAGGTGGAAGTTGCCAACCTTAACCCCTTCCTCAGTCCGAGGGTAGGGCACATCTTCACCTCCGGCAGACCGGGAGCCATGATGCGTTTTCGGCTCGCTACCCTGATGGCAGGCAAGGATAATATCGTGCGCAGGGGAGGATCATGGGCCAATGAATTCCGTTTTCCACGTCCGGTACCACTGCCGAAAGAGCTGTTTACTTTTGATCCCAACTATGTGGCTGAGTCTGAAAAGACGGAATGGCCCACCTGTTCTGTAGAAGCCATGAACGGACCGGAGCCTTTTGCTTTTTATGGCTTGGCCTGGCAAGACCCCATCTTTAACCGCCGCCTCCATGCTGCGGCGCAGGAATTGGTGCAAGGTGACCTGTTTTTAGGCCTCGACAGAGCTGTTTATGGTGGAAAAGACCTCTGTTATCCCGAAATTCAACTGCTGCCCGGCGTACCTGCGAATTGGAAAGTAAAGCTGGAAGTTAAAATTCGGCGAACGGTCCATTTTCAATTGGAGACGGTCGAAAGCATGACCTTTGAAATCACTAAAACTAAGGTGATCAACAATGGTTTTCCGGGTAAAACATTAAAAATATAACCAAAGCTGAGGGAAGTGACAGATTTGTTTTTGAATTAGGCATTAACCAACCAGAAGCTACTGACGACAATTTTGAGGCATTGCCTGAAAATGAAGACCAATTGGTAGTGACTGCATCGCTACTTATTAACAATAACGAACGAAGCAGGATCCAACTCACCGGAATTATCCGAACAGATAAAGACAGTTGGTCACAACCTCAGAATGCGTATGGGGTGGTTCGAAAGTTGGAGCAGGAGGGGAAGGCCCCGCAAAGCGATATTGTTGCCTTTGGGTGGGTACCCAAACCAAAGATTGTCAAACGCCGGGACCGTTTCCTGGCCGATAGCTGGGAAGGTACTTTCCGCTATAAGGATGCCTTTGTGAAACCACCCAACACGACAGTCGATTATGAAGTAATGAGTATAACGAGTTATGGTGAAATGATGATAAAGTAATTTGTCATGGATTTAAGAGAATTAGTGCCTACGGTTCCGGAAGATGTTAAGGAACTGGAATTAAAAAGCAACGGTATTTACGTGGTGACTTTACAGCTCTGGCTGAGGATGCTGGGCTTTGATCTTGGAAAGATAGATGGCATTTTTGGCAACAAGACTGAAAAAGCTTTTAAAAATTGGAAGGGGTTACCCTCTGATGACCAATCCAAAGTAAAAGTGACCTATGATGAGTGGGTGGCCATGGATGCGCTGCTGAGAGCTAAATTGCCACCTGATCCCGAAACCCTAGTGCCTATACCATTTCCCAGAAAAAATGATTATGAAACCGACGAAGCTTACGCCTATGCCCTGCAAATGGGGCTGGGACATTTCGGTTTCCGCATACCGGCTCAAAAAGGCACCCATTATCTGGAGGTAGATGGAACAGGCCTGGGGATACTGGAAAATGTGCCTCCCGGGATCTATGAACTTGAAATCGTGGAAAGCACTGACACTTCCGTGAGCAGTCACACAACCTCCCGTGAAGGTTCAGGCAGTTTGGAGGTTAAAGTGTTTGATGAAATGGACAATCCAATAAGGGGTAAAGTTAAACTTACCAACAAAACGCCGGACCCTGAATCCCTAAGAAAGAGTATTCGTCTGTTTAAAGCCCTAGCAAGAGAAGTTGAGGTTTTGGAAGATAAGCACGAAGAAGAAGTAAACCGGTCAATCATTGATGGAGAACTTGTTTCGTCGAATCATCGAATATGGGATACTTTTTCCAATTCCTGGGGGCAATTTTATGGTGCGCCATGGATGGGTATTATGTATGATCCAATCATTGATGAAACCCTCAAAGCCAAAGTCATTGAACGCAGCTGGACCACTTTTGAGACCGCAAGTATCTTATATCAATGGGCAAGCGAGCATATAAAATCTGCGGATCACAATGATTATCGTCCAATTGCTGTCAGGCATTTGAACCATCGGTATGGCGGGCTGATCCAAGACCGGATCGACTTTTCTCAGACCGGATATGCTGTTTCATTACACCTGCCCAGAAAATCCTCTAGAAAGGTAAAAAATAAAAATACCGGCCAGGATTACGGTCTGATTGACTATCAATCATCAGAATACCACCTACCTGCTTATGACTTAATGTTTAAGAACCTGATAACGATAGATTCAGATTATCAAATCAAATCTCCGGATCAACAACTCGTCGCAGATTTAAATGATCAAATGGACCAGATCACCGAGGGCGATCTGGTCTGGGATAGTCACCTAAGTGTCAATGCGGGTTTATGGAGGAAAAGGCTTACAAGGATTGCAATTGAGATTCGGTTCAAATCAGGAAATGAAGAGCTTTCCTTTCCCGTCAGAAATGCCACGGTAAAGATTACGGATGTCCATGGAAAAGTAAAAGATTTAAGTGGAAGGCGAGTAAGAAGTAGGAACGGGAAAAAAGAAACTACTGAAACCGATCGCCGTGGAAAAGTAAAGTTACCCAAGAGATATTTAAGAAATAGCAAGAGAGATCCGGATGCTCCTTATAGCATTACCATCACTACGCCAGATAAGAATGAAATCACCAAACAAATAGTAAAAAAGGTAGGTAAAAAGCTCCTACTGGATTCAATTGGCGACTACCTGGACTATAGTGGTAGTGTGTTGGGCTTTGGACTTTACCAGCTAAAGAACAAAAAGTGGACTAAATTTTCAAGCAGGCAAGCCTACAAGGATCACCGTTCATTATTAAGAGACGATTTCATCGATAAGTTACTATTGTCCAAGCTGAAATGCCCATTTAAACTTAATGCAAATCAACAGGCGGTAATCAAAGAAGACGATTATTACTTGTCTCCCATAAGAATAGACGAGTTGTTCCCGCATTACGCCATAGATCTTGGATCGAGGATCTACTTCAAGAAAGAGGATCAGTACAGAAGTTTGGATGACACAACCAAAGTACATCCAATCATTGAAGAGGGCTTCGTGAAGGCCACTTCAGTACAGGAGGTGGAGCAGAGGGTGTGTTTGAAAAAAGGCGACTTTAGATTGGTGGTGGAACTTAATTATACCCATGTAAAGCCTCACGATTCTCTGAAATCAAACTGGACTTCTTATGATGCGTATAAGGCGAAAGTGGGGGCTTCAATAGGGACACTTTGGCAGAAAAAGAACAATACGTTATGGACTGCGTTTGTCAAACCTTATGTATTCCACGAAAATACAAACACCACACCCGTGCACAAAAAGAAGGGAAACCACATCCATCTTATAACATATGGTATCTATGATATCACGATTGAATTTCCAAAGAAGCAAGACCAGGAGAACTATGACAAGGAAACCTTTACCTTTTACAACAGCATTTTATTGCCGGCCATTTGCTAAAAAGTCAATTTTCTAAGAACACAATAATGAAGCATAACCATATAATGGGAGTTCTAAACGGATCAATCAATTGCATGTACTTAAGCAGCAATAGGCTAAACCAGCGACTTAATGCGTCTCTCCATTTTAAAAAGCTGGCGTCAATTTTTAGCAGCGATAATGGTGAACCGAGGTGTAATGACCTATCGATACTAAAACAGCAACTTGCAAACAATCGCTCACCAATCATATATTTCTTAGCTCATTCCGAAAGAAAAAAAGGGATGTACATCGGAGAAAATGCCAACGTCAATGGGGATAAGTTGGGATCGATGCTCCACACTCAAACCAATAGGATACCAAAAATCATTATTTTCAATACCTGTTATGGTATTCAAAGTGGACTAGTGGGGGCTTCATTAAAAGCTGGTGTACAGACCGTGGTGGCGACTGAGAGGACTATTCCAATAGCGCACATGTGCGCTTACATAGAATCACTTTTGGAGAATTGGCAGTATGGGGGATTATCCTTAAATAAAACCGTACTACAAACGAATCAAGCTTTTAAAAGAAGAAGCGTTGAATTCGCAGTGTACAAAAGCTATACCAATGACTAGACTGCTGGTCAACATTCAGCAAGAACAAAATACTATTGTTCCTCTAAGACTACGGAAGGGCAGGGTTGAAGAAGTGGGTATACTCCCCCGTCCAAACGCGATTGGATGGAGCAGGTTGTTCATGCATCTTTGGACGCAAGCTGAAAAAGAAGTACCTGATGGTGATGACAATGCCATTAAAAAGTGGGTGCTGGAAGCGCTGCAAATACTCAGCGATTACCACATCAACTTACACCCCGATAAGATCAATCATCTCGATGTGATAGCCATCTTAAAAAGGTTTGGAAAAATTACCAAGCCATTTCAACCTTACGACCCTAATCTAAAGGATGAACACGATAATTCCTGGTTTGAAAGCCATAGCCAATATGGAAAATACTTTGAGAACCCGGGCGCTGACGATGCTGATCCTTGGTGGATGAAGGCGATTGATTTTGATGAGATAAAAACGACTCCAATAGCAGTTCCGATTCCAAAACCTCTCCCCTCCAGCCCTGCTTTATTAGAACATCGAATACACAAGTATTACAATGGTGACCTAAATGTTTGGGTTACGGGGACAAATCTGAGACTGTCTCCGGATGTTATGAAACTAGGGGCTTCTTTTAAGATAGGTACAAGTCAATTGCAGAAGGACTTTAAGCGGTTTCTAAAGTTGGATTATCTATCCATAAGAAGCAGGGTTAGCATTGCAATTGTGAACATCAACGACGTTCACCATCCTCAATTTATTGGATGGCGTGAGAAAGATGAGGTTTATGGTGTAAGTACTGCTAAAATCATATCCGTATATGCCATTCACCAATTGAAATATGAGCTGAACGTTTTTTTGAAAGAAAAAACAAATACCGGAACTAGATACGCTACCATTGCGGCCTTGGAAATAGACATGCATGCCATTTGGGGATCATTGAACATTGAAGATAAGTTGCCTAGTATCCAGCAGCTTTTTGATCTTACCGGCAACCCCTTTCCAAATGCAGTTGACATCCGAACTGATTGGAAGAACGTCTTGAATGACATAAGTGGTGCTGGATCCCCTCCCGTGGGAACGAACGCGAAAAATAATGAGTTGATCGGTTTGCTTGGATTTGATTTCATCAACTCCCTTCTGATTCAATCAGGTTTATTTGACTCATCTAGTAATAAAGGAATTTGGATGAATTCGGGTTTTGGTACCTCCCCAAGAAGGAATCCTTACCGTAAAATTGACGCCAGCGAAACTATATCAACGCCCAATCCGTAGCTGCTTACTTCACCTTACTTGCACAAAAAAGACTGGTAGGTCATGCCTGGATAAGTAACGCAATATCCAAAAACCTGGATGCTACTGAAGGAGGTTGTTATTATGTTCCATCCCCATTTAATGACAACTATATAGAACAAGCCAAATGTGGATACTTTCCTGAGAACAATTCCGTATGGAAGCACGATGCATTAATTCTTGACAACGGCACCCAACGCTACGTCATCGTTTATCTCACCACATCTGTGCCCGATAGTACAAGAACCAAATTAATGAAGGATCTTTTAGAGTATGTGCTTGTTTTTAAGTGAAATTGATAGGCTTTCCTAGTATTGCATATAGCCGCAAAAGTAGGATATCAGCCTAATAATATTTGACAGGGATAAAGGGGCGTGTATTGCTCATTTTATTTTATCTCATGAAACACTGTATCGAATCCTTCAATTCACCTTCCTCGACAATGACAGAATGACTTTCAAAAGTTTAGCGAATTCAGGCGTAGCTTGCATATACTTCAGAAAGGATGGAACTATCTCGTCCGGATTCGATGTGCCCGAGCACGAAAATAGGACGGTGGTATCGATACGCACATTGCCTCTTGGGATTGTATGATTTGTTTTCACCAACATGAATTTTTTATAAAAATTTCGATTTAAAAAGAGTTGAACATTTAACTGAGCTAGGGATGTAGCCTTCCCATTTTTTGCCTGTATAAGGTTATTGGGAATGAATGGGTTCTTTTTTGTTGATAGTGCTTCTCAAGGAAAGGGTAGGGAGTCTCACAAAACGAAAGTCTCAGTAAACGAATCTTAGCAAGAGCATTCGTATTTTAAGCAGTAATGAATTAAAACACTTCCCTCTTTGATGCTTCAAGTAATATTCAAATGACCCATGGATAATTTAGCAAGTCGGCTGCAGAAAATACTGTGTTAACATTTGATTTGTCCACTCTCGTAACTGCTGTATCGGCTTCTTCCTATGTCCCTTCCTCCCCGGAAGAGATAAATGAAATTTTACAAATAACTGCTTAATGGTGGAAGGATTGAAGATCATTCTAATTTCCCCAAATCAGGATAGCAAATTCAGGGTGATCAATAAAAGGATTGCGATTGCGCTGAAATTGCTCATAAATGAAATCATTTCTTCTTCTTTCCCAAGCGTCAACCGGGTCTATTTCATGCCATTCCAGCAGAGTAGATAGCCTGCCATGTCGCGGTTCGGGATAGGTGTTCACGTTTTCTACTAATTCTAAATCAAGTTCGCCATTCTCACCCTCATACCTCGCGGTCATATAAAATAACATCCTAGCCACATCACCCTTCACCTGATCCGCAGGCTCCCAGGAGTCCTCGTCACCAAAGTTTCCGGTGGGGTAACTACTATCGACATATTCAGTACCCCCGGTATCAAAATCTTTATTGTTCCGTGAACTGTTTACTGTAGCGTCTACCGGCCTCAGATGATGTACATCTGTACCGGCTCCCCGGCTGGTCCCAAAATTCCTATGGGATTTGGCCCACACATGTTCCCGGGTCCAACCGAGGCCATGATCGTACTCGGCTTCAGCATCTCTGGTTCTTTCCGTATAGAGAAGCTGAACGTGATCGGGATTGCTCAAGGCCCTATCCGTTTCCTTTAGGATATCCCAGACATCGGTAGTCGTGCTAGTGTAGGTAAATTCCACATGATCCTAGATAATATCATTAAGCCGACCCTTCAGGACTTCTCCTGTCAACCCCTCAGTACCATCATAATACCCTTCCGGAATTACTCCCGGCCATTCCAAGGTTTCGCTGACCTGTGTTGGCGAAACTTCTCCCTGGAATCTCCTGACCCGATTCTGGTAGACATAGCCTGGCACACCTGTGGTAGGACCAACTACATGATAATATCCATTGGTTTTGACGCCATCATCCAGTAGGACCAAAGTGTCTCCTTCGTTGACCCTTTCAATAAGTTCACCCTGGCTGGCGGCCGTTCTTTTGATCAGGCTCTGACGCTGAACTACTAGGAAATCTGCCCATGCTGAATTGGCCAGTACAGACAAAACAAGGAAAAGGAGCAACTTTTTCATGGCAACCTATTTGCGTTAACCACCTGCCTGCTGCTGTTGTAGTCGCTTCCTTTCGGCATCACTCATTACGTTCCAGAGGTTTTTGAACAAAGCGATAGAGGCTTTGCTTCCTCCTGCGATGATGGCGGCTGTGATGACATAGCCGATGAGGTGCATTTTGTCCCTTGCGAAAAGGATGCTGAGAGCATCAAATTTCACCCAAAAACTAACGCCGAAACTTACCAAAAAGGCAAACAGTGGTTTAAATCCCTTCCCGGACAGGGTTTTGACATAGAATTTTGACTCAAAAACCAAAGAGAGTGCACGCTCAATCACGAATGACAGGATAATGATGGTCATGAAGACCTGAAAGAGGAGGTCCCAATTCAGGTAAAAAAGGTTAGGATCCATGATAGTCAGGTTGAAGAGTTGGGTAGTTATTTCCTTACAAGTTGCGTGATATATAATTTAGATACAAGTAGGTTAATAATAAAACAAGGATCACAGGCGTAGTGTTCGGTCAAAGAGAAAGATTGGAATTCTTAAAATTCCTGGACACATAATATCCCAGGCTTTCCAAACAGAGCGCAGAAATTGACCCCTTGTAACCGCTTCAAATTATCCTTAACTTGACTACAACACTACCTATAAGGTATGTAATCTGAAATGAAAAATTAACACAATATGGAAAATGACGGTGTACCACTGAAGCAGTTTTTTCCTGGGAAGAACTTGACGAACAAGATACAGATGCTGTACTAAAGGCACATTCTGTATTAAGTAGGGATTTGCAAACGCTTAAGAGGGTATTTGATCTTGGAAGGCCAAAAATTATAATGGGTATGTATACTGAAAATATTGATGGAGAATTAGTCCAAAAAATGTACTGCCGAATTCACCAGGATAGCGAGGATGTTATGAAAGTACTTGCCAAGAATTATTTATAAATCTCAGACTGGAATTCTTAATGGCTGCGGATAAGATCAGTACTTTATCGCATGGTAAGATTAGACCTGCCTTTGGGAAAAGATTTGCATTTCGAGCCGGTGAGCTCCCAAAAATTCTATGAAGGAGCATCTATTATAGCAGCGGTGTTGCGTACCTCCAGTTGCTAAAGAAAAAGGTGCAGACCTGAGTAAAGTTCTGTAAATGCTCACCGATCCCATTTTTTTTTCACCCGCAAAAAAAAGTGGGGAAATACGAGCTTGGATTAAAAGATGGCTCCGTTATACAGATTCTTGGAAACCAAAAATTCAGATTAAATCTTTTTTCCAATTAGATAGGCAAATCCGCTTCAGATAGGGATTAGCATATCAGGGTATGGAACAATATAAGAGGGTTTAATTTGTGATTTTAACGTTTTGGCTAAACCGCGTTTTAATGCAGTTTAGGTTTTGTGTGTGCCCAGCATGGGCAGGTTACCGAAGGTAGTCAGATATTCCAGAGGGTGCAAGACCCTTACAGGCGAGTTGGTGAAGCCTGTTAGCAAGTCGCAAGGTGGTTTACCGTGAGGTATGCACTGAAGGAAGCGAGACTGCAAAGTCCGGTACTGACCAACAGGAACGGCATAAGAGGCTGTTTGAGGGGGGTAAGCAAGCACATCTTTGTGATGCCCGTAACCAACAACCCTCAGATGGTAGATGCCGCAGGAATCGGATGAAGGAATATGCTCTTACCTGGGGAGGTCTCTGCAACCACGAGATGGTTAAGCAGAGAAGTCAGCAGAGGTCATAGTAGCTACTGGTAACGAGCCGGAATAGAGATCCGGAGGGCTCACAAAGTAGTGAAGGGCTGAACGTTAAGTAGTCCCAAACTCGAAAGGGAGCGTCCCGATAGCTATGGTGAGCAGCCTTTTCAGGAGCGGGATAGGATTACAGAAAGGATGATAGAGCGAGTAATAACAGGCAAAAACCTGCTGAAGGCATGCAGGCAAGTAGAGAGGAACAAGGGTTCTTCCGGGTTTGACCGTATGCCGGTTTCAGCATTAAGGGAACACCTGAACAGGGACAGGGTGCGGTTAGTAACCCGCATTCTGAACCACAGCTACCAAGCCCAACCCATCCTTGGAGTACAGATACCAAAGGGCAATGGCAAAACCCGTTTGTTAGGCGTACCAACGGTTACCGACCGGATGCTTCAACAGGCGGTGAGTCAGGTGATAGCCCCGAAGTTTGAGCCGGACTTCAAAGACCATAGTTATGGTTTTCGTCCGAAGAAGAACGCCCACCAGGCGGTACAGCAAGCGAAGGAGTACATCAACTCAGGGCATCATCATATTGTAGATATAGACCTGAAGAACTTCTTCGATGAAGTAGAACATTATGTTCTACTCAACTGGTTTACCGCAGGGTAAAATGTCACACTACGCTACGGTTGATCCGAAAATGGTTAAGGGCCCCGATAATGATTGAGGGGAAATTGATCAAGAGGCGTAAGGGCATCCCACAGGGTAGTCCGTTGAGCCCACTACTGTCCAATATCATATTGCATGAGTTGGACAGGGAGTTGGAGCGGCAGGGCTTAAAGTATGTACGCTATGCCGACGACTTTAGCATTTATACTAAAGACAGACGGCAAGCCCGGGAAGCAGGGAACAAAATCTATTTGTTCCTGAAAGAGAAGTTAAAACTTCCCATCAACCGGGACAAGAGCGGCATTCGTAGGCCTGTTCAATTTCAGCTTTTAGGTTACGGGTTTGTACCGATCTACCAGAAGGGAGTGAAAGGACAGTATCAATTGATAGTAAGTGAAAAAGGATGGCGTAAACTCAAACAGACCTTAAAATCGGTTACACGGAAGACCACTCCGATGAGCCTGACAGAGCGCATCGCCAAGCTGAAAGAAGCCCAACGAGGCTGGCTGAACTACTTCCGATTGGCGAGTATTCACCAGAAGCTGAGGGATGTTGACAGTTGGCTGCGCAACAGGTTGCGGTACTGCATATGGCATCACTGGAAAAAGCTTGAAAGGAAAAGGAAGAACCTGATCCGATTAGGAGTTTCCAAGTGGCAAGCCTATGCATGGAGCCGAACCCGGATGGGTGGATGGGCAGTTGCCCAGAGTCCGATATTACGGACAACCATTACCGTTAAACGATTAAGGCAACGAGGCTACCAATCTTTGGTTGAACACTACCTAAAAGTGACCCCATTACTTAACGAACCGTTGTATACGCGACCCGTACGTACAGTGGTGTGAGAGGCGCACCCCGACTATTTTAGTCGGGGCCGTCTACTCGATTATGTTTATTTTATTTTAATTTTTGGTGCTGGATACTTTGGGAAAATCACTTGCATTTCAAGTTTCCCATCCTCACTGAAGTCACCAAGTTTAAGTCGATAACCTTTACCTAATATTTCGATTCCTGTAGGGTACATTGGGCTTGGCTCATAGACGGTGATTAAATTTTGTATTTTCTCATCTCCAATTTTAGTTGATATTGGAGCACTGGCATAAAACGGTTTAGGTAACTTACTGTGACTGGTTAATTCAACATTTCCATTTGTATAAGGTTGTTCTTCGATGGTCATTAGATCTGTTAACTTATCAATGACATGCATATGATCCAAACAGAGGTTCCTGAATTCTCTAGTAGACTCTCGTATTTCTTCCTCAACCTGAATTTTGGTCTCATTTATATGTTTACAGATCTCACCTAACTTATTCTTATCAGATAACCACCACATTCCACGGTTACTAGTGAGAGTTACAGCAGCCGGTAAAAAGACATGCTCCAATGTTCCATCCTGCCTAGGTCTAGCTTCTATTCTATTTTGAATTGTCGCTCCTTTAAGAGTAACTCCAAGTCCTTCAAAATCCTTATCAACATGGGCAACCATTTTATTGCGTATTTCTTCCAATTCAGAATGAAGATTACTAGAAACAGATTTATCTAAAAATGGGAATTTCCATTTCTTTTTGGTCTCATAGACTTTGAGAGAATTTAGCTCTTCACTAAAATTGTCAGACCAAGGTTTACAATAGTCGATAACAATTCCTTTTGTACAAGCCATTTTAAGTGTATCACTTAGATTATCATAATTTTGGTGAAATTCATCTGCAATTGATTTAGAGGACGCGAAAATATTCCACAATTGGATTAGCCCTTTCAGTCTATTAACCTGCGGTTGCAATAGCTGATGCGCTTCTGTTAAGTCATCTTTTAAATTGATAGTCTCCATTTCCAGATTTCCTTTTTCTTCCTGAGTGATATGGTAGGCGGAAATTAAATATAACGTCTGGGCTATGATGCGTGGGGCTTGCTACGAGATACCGCTTCCGTTAGCACCAAGCCACATCGCTGTTTAAAATTACACCTTGTGGCTAAGATCCAATCCCCACCAACTTGCGTTTAAGATAAAAATCCCATGCATTCATAGCGTATGTTGAACTCAACCTACGGTAGCTAAAGTTCTCAGCTAGGGTAAGCTTTGCTCAAAAAAACATCATGAGTAAAGCTAGTAAAAACTATGGATGGTTAAATACCAAATCCAACAGTGCCAAGACCTTAATTGCAAGAGCCAAAAGGGAGGTTCCCGGATTTGCCGATCATATTGGCAGGTTCGAGCATCAGATCACCATTAAGAGCTATTCTGAGAGTACTGTTTTCAGTTATTCCCGGGCTATAGCTCAGATCAGTCTGTACTTCAAAAAGTCACCTCTAGACCTGGATGCTGATGAGATCAACAGTTACCTGTACACCCTTCGTCAGGATAAGGATCTGAGTGACACCTATTTTAAGCATGCCGTTTATGGACTCCGTTTCTTCTATCGGGTGTATGACCTGGAAGACCGGGCCATTCGCCTGCCGAACCTGAAAAATAACCGCAAGCTGCCGGTTGTCTTCTCACAAGAGGAGTTACGAAGACTTTTCAAAACCCCTCAACGCCTTAAACAACGGGTATTATTGGCCCTAATCTATTTCAGCCGGACTGCGGGTGAGCGAGGTGTGCAAGCTCAGGATCAGCGATGTTGATTTTCATCGCAAGCAAATCCATATCCGTGAGTCGAAAAACAACAAAAGCAGGTATGCGGTATTGAGTAATTACATAGCCAAAGGATTGAAGCAATACATCGAAGGGGCCAGACCGAAGGAATATCTATTCAATGGTCGTCAAAAGGGCAAGCCCCTGGGCCATAGTGCCGTTCAGCAGTCCTTCAGGCTGGCCATGCAAAAAGCAAGCATCCGAAAAGATGCTTGTGTGCACACCCTTAGGCACAGCTTTGCCACCCATCTGCTGGAACAAGGAGTAGATATTGTTACCATAAAAGAACAGTTGGGCCATGCCCATATACAGACTACGATGATGTACCTGCATGTGGCGAAGGTGAGTAGAAGTGTGGCTCATAGCCCTTTTGATCGGCTTTACCCCGAGCAAGGCTGAAGCCTAAACATGAAGTAGCAGACATTATCCGTCTTCATGGGTCACGGTTCGAACAGCAGTACCGGCCTCGTCTACAGGTAAAAAAGATCTTACGAGCGTTAACGCTGTGCAGGACAGAAGCTTTGGGTGGCCATATCTCCAAATGCAGCAGCTGTGGCAAGGAAACTATAAGCTACAACTCCTGCCGCAACAGGCACTGCCCCAAATGCCAGGCTACCAACCGGGAACGATGGATCATAGATCGGGAAAGTGAACTTCTTCCCGTTCCTTACTACCATATTGTCTTTACTTTACCACAGACCTTTAATGAACTCCTTCCTTTGCACAACAGGGCGGTTTACTCCGCTTTATTTGCGGCCTCCTGGTCAGCTATCCAATCTTTTGCAGCAGATCCTAAATATCTGGGAGCCAAAACCGGTATGATCTCCATCCTTCACACTTGGGGACAACAACTCTGGCTGCATCCGCATGTGCACTGCATAGTGCCGGGTGGTGGCATCACCCAGTCTGATAAGTGGAAGATGGCCAAATACAAAGACAAATACCTTTTTCCAAAACGGGCTATGAGTATGGTGTTCCGGGCAAGGTTTATGGCCGAGCTCAGGAAAAAGATGGACATACCCCAGCACATTGCCAAAAAGGCGTTCAAAAAGAAATGGATCGTCTATGCCAAGCGGCCATTTGCTTCTCCTAAAACGGTGGTTGAGTATCTGGGAAGATACACGCACAAGATTGCCATTTCCAACCACCGTTTGTTGGAGGTTAATGATCATACGGTAAGCTTCAAATACAAAGACTACCGGGAAGGTGGCAAACAAAAACAGGCTACGCTCAGTGGTGTGGAATTCCTCAGGCGGTTTGCTTCTCATATCCTGCCACCAGGATTTGTATGCATCAGGCATTACGGCTTTTTGGCTTCCCGGAACAAGCCTGTTGACCTTAATATCGCTAAGAAGGATCTCAACCAACCCAGGTGGAAGAAGATCAACTACAACTGGACAGAAATAGCCACCGAAAAGCTCAACTACAACCCTTTGCAATGTCCTTGCTGCAAAAAGGAAACAATGCTGATTATAAAAATCATGGAACCAGACAGAGGGCCACCACCTTATCAGTTCCCCTATGGCTAGACTAGCGGCTTATCGACTACTTACAAACAATTCCGGAAAGGGACACAGGGAGAATATTGACGCTACTTTAAGCCATTGGATAAAAACCAGTAATAGCGGCATGGAAAGGCTTGATTTTGATGATCAGGCATCGGCTCACTTATCGGAAAGTCAGATTAAAAAACCAGTCAATTTTAAGGATCGGGAGAACTAATCCTATTGAATTCCCATAGCACAAACCCGCTACCGTAGGTAGGAGTCCAACATCCGCTCTAATGAACCAAAGCCCTACTTCGCATCATTGAAGCTTAATTGTTAGATTCAGTTTTTTACTTTATTTTGATTAAGGTATACGAAATCCTTCAGGGATATTCCTTTCTGGAAATAAACTATCCAACCATTTCTTGAACTGCTCTTGAGGTATTTCCAATTCGACTTCGGTTTTAGTTCCTTTGTGATCTATCAAACTAATAATTAAGTAATTGTTATTCAGACTTGCAATTTGAGGACTCCCTTTACCATCATCGTGCATAAGCCTCAATACGTACTTAAATTCTGCCAACTCTAGTTTATTTGACTGGGGTGCCTCAATTAGTAACTCAATTGCGTTTTTAGGTTCAATAATTCTTGTTCCAGATTGATTTCGCAAAATAGCGAATTGAAATTGTTCCCTATTCTCTCCCGTGTTTAATTTTATCCTACTGTTTGCCAAAATTCCTCTTTGGTTTCCCTCATTTGTTACTAAAAGAAGAAATCCATTGTCTACTGCTTCTAGAAAAGAAACAGTCAAAATTGTTTTCTTCTCTTCAAATGATTTTTTGACTAATGGTAAGAAAGCAGAAAGAACTGTTATCAAGGCAATTGTTAGTGCCAAAAACGAATTACCAAAATTCACATACTTCCGCCAGTTCTGATAATGATTGCAATGGATACAATAAATTGCATTTAATCCAATTTCAGAACCACAATATTTACAGCTTTTACTTTCGGCAACCACGTTTTATTGGATCTAACGTTTTGAATAAACGCTCGTATTAGTAGCGTTTATTTTTTTTTTGTGCCCAGCATGGGCAGGCTACCGAAGGTAGTCAGATATTCCAGAGGGTGCAAGACCCTTACAGGCGAGTTGGTGAAGCCTGTTAGCAAGTCGCAAGGTGGTTTACCGTGAGGTATGCACTGAAGGAAGCGAGACTGCAAAGTCCGGTACTGACGAACAGGAACGGCATAAGAGGCTGTTTGAGGGGGGTAAGCAAGCACATCTTTGTGATGCCCGTAACCAACAACCCTCAGATGGTAGATGCCGCAGGAATCGGATGAAGGAATATGTTCTTACCTGGGGAGATCTCCACTGCTACGGGTTAGCAGAGGAGAAGTCAGCAGAGGTCATAGTAGTCAATGGACATGAGCCGGCACCTTAGAGATAAAGCCGGAGTTCTCGCGAGTTGACGAAGGACCGAACGTTAATCTTCCTGAAATCGAATAGGGAGAGCTTTGCTTAGCCCTTTACGAAAATAGGGAATAGTCTTGCTGATGTAAAGAGCGGCGAGGTGACGGTTAACGAACCGCTGTATACGCGACCCGTACGTGCAGTGGTGTGAGAGGCGCACCCCGATTATTTTAGTCGGGGCCGCCTACTCGATTAGCCACTATTTTATTTTATTAATCTGAAACTCTTTGCTATTTTCTCTCCTTCAATTGAATCTAGGTTATAGCAATATATTGTAATCTCGTATGCTATTTTTCTATCATAATTCAGAATTGCAATAATATAAACAGGTGTCTTAATATTGTCTTCATTATCATATGCTAAAACATAATAAGATTCTTTAATAGTAGGAATTTTTGATCCATTAACTATATTTTTAAGCCCCATATCAATGGCAATTTCTCTTGCACCATATTTTATATCGTTAATAAATCCTTTGGATTCTTCTTCAATTGGAACTATTTCAATATCTACAGCATAATCATCATTATCATACCCTAATTTAGAGTCTGATCTGGTTTCATAACTTTCTAAAATCTCAGTCGATTCAAATGAGATTTTAAATTTTTCGGATTTAACTAAATTTTGTGCATGCAGCTGTGAACACAAAAGAAATGGAACTATCGCTATATGAAGAATTTTCATATTTTTTATTCTAATTGTGGCTAACATTTGAGTATACGACATATGTGGTATACTCACACTATGTCTCTTGGGTCAAACATAATGAATCAAGGGGATTTTCTAGTAATCCCAAAAATGGGGAGTTTGATAAAACGACCGTTTAATTAAGCCTTCCAATTCTCACCAATTATATCACCTTCAGTCTCATAAACTCATCTCTCGAATGAGTTTTACAAATAGACGTTCAATTGAACTCAAATGAAGGTAGGATACGCGAGAGTGTCAGCGCAAGATCAGAAACTAGAACTCCAAATATCTAAGCTTGATGAAGCCACGAATGTGAATCAAATTCGCAAATAAACATTGAAGCCTCAAGTTTTTTGTTTGGAGGAAATTCGCCAAAATCGACCAAAATGGTTCTTGATTCTACATTCAGCTAGCATTGAGGTCTCCGCAAATCCACCCTTTAAGATCGTCGATTGGCCTTGAGAAAAGATTACCCATGATTTGCTCTGGAGTTGGATTCCAAACTTAACTCACTGTCGTTTTTTTGAAACGTTGTAGAAATGAATCATTCTGAATTGTGAACAGATGTTATCAGATAGAGATTTGCGTTTAGGGTATTTGAAAGGGCCTTTAATAATGTCAGGGTCAGCCGACGACCCAGAAGGTCGTTTTGACCTTGGATTGGTTCAGATCTGTGAGTTTGTTTGGGCTATCTGAGGTCATATATAGCAATAGATGCGTAACTTGATCAAGTAACAGCCCCGCAAAGTGGATAAATAGGCCCTGGGTAAGAATTCTTCTCCCATTTCATGGGTTGTGATTATTGAGACTAACTAAAAACGATGAGATAAAACAAATCCCTATGGGACCTACTTAAAAAATAGGCTCATCGACCAGCGTAAAGGTAAACTTTCTAGGTTATATTCATTAATCCAGTACAGACTCTCATTCTTTCAGGAAACCTCCACCAACCAATAAGAAAGTGCGGAGGATCAGGCTCGCAATTTAAGAACATATGAAAATATTGATTATCACCCTTACGTGCCTTCCCTGTCTTATGGGATGGACGTATGGCCAAACATTCACATTCGAAGATCTACCTGATTTCTTTGAGCTGAGATATGAAATATTGAGTATTGCCAATCAGACTGACCAGTTGTACCTGGCTTCCGAGAAATGCAATTATGTCTTTGTGCTAGATTCTCAAAAGCTCCATCATGATCGGACCATCCGAATGGATACTGATAAATTGGATCTGGATAAAACGGTGCAAATCGAAGGGATGACAATTTACGAAAATTATTTACTAATGGCTGATGAAGCCAATACCAAAATCCTCTTTTTTGATTTGGCGGAAGAGCAATTTATCAATCCTACCCCCAAGATCACCTTCAATGGAAAAAAGGACTTCGACGAAGAACAGGGACTGGAAGGTGTGGCTGTCAATACCCGGAAAAAATTAATCTATGTCCTACGCGAAAAAAACGAGAATGATGACAGTGAAATTTACACTTTCAAGATAACCAAAGATAGCGGATCTTATATGCTTTCGCAAAAAGGGGTTTTGGTCATCGATCAGCATGATGAGCAACGGTATTCAGGCATGACATTCAACCAGGAGGACCACAAGCTGTACTGCATAAGATCAAGTTGGATAAACGGCATGGGCAGATACTTCATAGATACCATTCGCATTGCAGAAAAGGATGGTCTTCTAGCGGATAGTTTGGACAGTTCTGAAACCCAATTTTTGGAAATCACCGATACCGTACTCTCCAAAGACGAAGTTTATCATTCGAATCTTGAGGGCATTGCTATTATTGGTCGAAAGCTAGTATTGGTGAGTGATAATCATCAAGGTACCACTGGCGACTGCGACTCAAGAGGAAAACAAACTATGTTCTTGACAATTGGCTGGTAGAATTCAATGCCCCTTGCTTGCATGGTAAATGAAAAAGCTCTATGTTTCAATTGGCCGCAAGGGACAATGTTCATTGACTAACCTCTGATCTGATTTCTAAGAGTTTGTGAAGACGCCCCATTCAGCATGTAGAACTGTGCGTCATTGTTATTCTTCATGAGTCCTAGTGTCATGTCAATTATAATATGACGTAATATTTTTGTATCTTTGCCGTACATCAAACTTAAAGATTATGGCAAGATATAAAGTGACATTAGCAAAAGTGGAACGCCAAGAGCTAATGGCAATTATTAACAAAGGCAAGCATACTTCTCAAAAGTTTCGCAGCGCATATATTTTGTTGAACTGTGATAAGGGACCATATGCAGAGAAGGTAACCAATGAGCAGATCAGCAAGGTACTGAAGGTAGGCATGCGTACCATTGACCGGGTCAAAAAACGATTTGTAGAAGAAGGCTTTGAGGCGGTATTGGAGCGCAAACCAACCACCAGGACCTATAGTCGTAAGGTAGATGGTGACATCGAAGCGCATCTGATAGCGCTGTGCTGCAGTAAACCACCTGAAGGATATGCCCGATGGTCGCTTCGGCTGCTGTCAGATAAGATGGTAGAGCTTCAATATACTGACAGCATTTCTCACGAAACGGTGCGTACCGTTTTAAAAAAACGCCTTAAAACCCTGGAAGGTAAGCCAGTGGATTATTCCCCCCAAATCCGACAGTAGCTTTGTGGCACACATGGAGCAGGTATTAGATGTGTATAAACGGCCTTATGATCCTGAAAGTCCGGTAGTATGCATGGATGAAACGCCCAAACAATTGATTAAGGAAACCAGGATAACCGAGCCGATGCAAAAGGGCAAAGCAACCAGGGTGGATTATGAATACCGGCGTTGCGGGGTGTGTAATGTGTTTATTGCCAGTGAGCCGGTCACAGGAAAGCGAATGGTTAAGCTTACCGAGAGGAAAACCCGGAAAGACTGGGCTAAGTTCATCAAAGAGATTGCTGATCAGATGTATCCTGATTCTGGGAAGATCACCTTAGTGATGGACAATTATATCACACATACAGCTGCCTCCTTATATGAAACATATCCTCCCGAAGAAGCAAAAAGAATATGGGATCGGTTTGAGCTTGTATATACACCAAAACATGGAAGCTGGCTGAACATGGCAGAAATTGAACTCAGTGTGCTTTCCAGACAATGCTTAAGTAGACGAATTGACAGTATGGAGATAATCCGAAAAGAAGTGAAAGCATGGGAGGAACATCGAAACAACAAGAACGCCAGTATTGATTGGCGCTTTACAACAAAAGATGCACGGATAAAATTAAAAAAGCTTTATCCGTCAATTCGAACTTGACATGACACTAGTTTATGAATCACGGACTGGAGCCTTGTTAAAAACGTTATTATTATGTCTATAGTAGAAAATCAACCTATCGATTTCCAAGTAACAGATCTAACCAAAACATATCATTTGTCAGTAACCGTAGGACAAGGCGCGATATGCCACACAACCTATGATAACGTTGATGGAAGCGCGGTAGGGAAGGACACAATTTCCAATGAACCAATTGGCCAGGGACAGAGCCTGATTGGAAATTCTATCAAGCCCATCACCGCGGTAGCGAGTTTTGCGGACGATGCTGATCAGATTAGAGAACCTACTATATTGACAGCGTGCAAGTTGTTCAGCTGGTTGCTGATGCTACTGAAAATCCAGATCCTACCTTTATTCAGAGAATAAGGTTCAAAGTGCCCGAGCCGGTATGATAAGATCGCTCTTAATCTTTCTTTCAACCTTTCATGTTTTTTTGGTTCTGAGCCAGGAAGGTGAGAAAATCAATTTGATACATCTCCGTGACCTATATAACACTAGGTGAATTAGAAATTCATCGGCAATTGCTCATTTGTGGAAGCTTCTGAAAGCACGCTGCACGAACACCTTGAGAATGACTTGCATTTTCTAATTGCAAACTTTGATTCTCCAACAATTGCCGTTGGTCATTTGCCCCAATTCATTTACCACTCATACCTTTACCGCTTCCAACTTGGAGATCAGGCCAACAAGGAAATAACGTTCATCTTAAGAAGATGCCATAACCTATTCCAAGAAGCTTCGAATGACGAAGTACTCAACGTGATTTACAGAAAGGAGACCGACCATGAAGGCGGATTTGATGATTACAAGAGAACTGTATCAAAGCTGGAAGAAGGTCTTGGTAATCAGTCCGTGTACTACAAGCTTTTCGTGTACCTGATTGATCTAAACGATTACATGACGGGAAAAGATAGTGCGAACCTTCGGGCCAGGCTTTTGGACGGAATTGATGAAACCCAAGTGACGACAATCTATGAGCCCGATGATCAAATCAAGTTCGTAAAGAAAAAGAAAAAATTTAGATATGAGCCACGCAGAAAGGTGAAAGCGGGTGCATTTTCAACCCAAGACATATTCGGAAACTTCATATTAATTGATAAGCTTCCCTATTTCTTAGGAATAATTTTCGCGATTGTCGGTTCCATAATTACCTATCTTGTAAGTGAAGTAAAGGAAGATCCTTACATCGAGTTTAGAATTGCTGAACCGCTCCTCGTCAAAATCGACTCACTGTCCAAAGTAGAGCCTTGGCTACATTTAGATAAACCTGAATTTCTTGCTATCGAAGACCCAACATTCTATCACGAAATCACACTTAGCAATATCACCTCCAACCAGATGTTTTCAGGTGTAATCATCGAAACCAGTTTTGATAGCGGGGATCAAGTGTTAAGCTCTCAAGTATTCTCATCCGTTGTGCTGGACGAAAACATGAAGATAAATCCGATTACCTCACAAGGATACGGCAGATACCAATTAACCACATTTCATCCAAAACAGAGCATGCAAATTGAAGTCATCTCAAAAAACAATGGTCCTATGAAGCTTAAAGTTGGCAACGCAGCAAAGATCAAACTGATACAAGCATCCATAAGTAGTTTCATAGTAAAAGAGCGACGTACCCTGTTGCCAATTAGCCTAATCTAACGTGAGTTCGACAATAAGGAATGATTAAAGAGCGAGAAAGAGTTGACCGGTGTCCTGGTAGTTCAATTTGATTGAGGGCTTTTTTTCGCAAAAGTTGTAAGCGATTAAAGCCGAGAAAAGGTTGGTAAGGAAATTAGTTGGGCTCCTGTGCCTGGAGTGTTCAATCTGGAAGATGTTTTTAAGTTGATCAATGATAGTCTCACAAATAGCCCTTTTACGGAGCATTATAGCATCCATGATGGGGGTTAAGGATGAGGACTTCATATTGCGTTTGAGTTTGGTTATCAGATGGACTCCGCGGAAGAACAGATTTTTAAAAAGTTCCTTACTGATGTAGCCTTTATCACCAAAGAGCTTTCCGAATAATTTCTTAATAAACCGTTCAATTTTAAGAGGCTTTCTGTCATCCACATTGCCCGGTGTGAGCATAAAATCGATGATTTCACCCGTATCAGCAGTGATAAGATGGAGCTTAAACCCGTAGAACCATCCGATGGAACAATGGCCTCTTTTAGCTAACCCTTCAAATACTTTATGGTTATGGATCCGTCTGTTATGACAGACCCTTAACGGAGTGCTGTCTATAAAACTTATACCTGTACACTGTCCAGTCCCTTGTGTTTTCAGATAAATAGCCATTGGCAGAAGACTTCCACTACAAAGTTCTACCATTCGGTTATAGCTTACCACATCAGGAAAGAAGGAGCGCAAGTGGCCACAAACGTATGTGTTGTAAAAGGTCTTGAAATTTCGATATCCTGAGATCTGGAACAAGACCTGTATAGTCATTACTTCGGATAAAGAAAGCTTACCAGGTTTGTTGCGCTTTTTACTTCCCAGCAATCTTTTTTCCAATTTTGGGACAAAATCCAGACAAAAATCGTCAATGGAACAAAAAATTTCAGTAATTTTAGTAGCAGTTAACATAGGTAGAAATATTAGTTATTTTGTTGATTGTCAATGACTTAATATACTAATTTTCTGCCTTTTTTCTATCAATAAACTACTCTATTTTATATCGAACTCACGTTAAATACTATTTTAGACTTGGGGTATGACGATCCTCTGAACCCTGAAATAATTAGAGTTACCAATAGGCATAGTCACATTTAATATACGTGCAAGTGATTTCTTCTTCTAGTGCATTGATGAATATAGGAATAGTAAGTAACAAAATCAAAGTGGTCGTTTGACTTATTTAATCCAAGACCAATGGGCCATTTTGACCCTTCGACCGGGCCGGGCATAGCCCGGCTTTGCTTGCTGGGATCCGTAATGACATCTGGGTTGCCGGTGCTTGAGCGATTTTTGCATCTTCCCACTTCAGGCCCGGACACCGCCAGGCATCATCCGGTTTTTCTGACGGGGCGGGTCATCCTTTGGAGCGGTATAGGGGTTTAGGCTGAGAAGACAGAATCATTCTTCCCACTTTAGTTGTGCTTGCCATATAGTGAAAACTTTATAACAAAACCGGCAATGCCGATGCCGCTTACTTCATTTTGATCAGCTCTGTAACACTCCCATGGTATTGTTGCCACAAGTCCAGGCCGTCTTGTCCCACATCCTCTTGGTTCGAGCTGCAGTAAAGGGTAATGTCCTGCTCCCGCAGATTGAGATGGTGCCAGATGTCACATACATAGAACTGGTTGCATCCAACCAGGTAGTTGCCCAGCTCCAGGGATATCCTTTCACCCACGCTTGGCACGAAAGGCAGTTGCAGGGAGAGGGAGGCCGACAGGTTGACGAAGGAATAGAGGTGCAGGTCCATCTGGTAGGAGGCGATTTCTAGGGTCGTGTCCTTTAGAATATGACATCCCCAGGTGTTTTTCAATTTGCGAATGAGAAGGTGGACGTTGCCCATCCCCATGGTAGTAATCGAACTGTTCGAGGTAGGTGAGCGGGGGATAATATGCTTTTGGGATCACGGAATATTGGATGGAATCCTTTAGAATCAGAGGAAGGTAAATCGCTCCCTTTTTGGCTATCCGTCGGGCCTCCTGGATAGCGTGGATGTTCGGTTTCTTTGGTCTAGGCATATTTGATTTTGTTTATTGGATTGTGCAAATTGTCGATTATTGGGATCAAACCTAAGAGGTAATTCCGAGACCGGTCCTCAATAGCCAGCAATAGGAATAATGCCCGATTAGTGATCGGAACAATGAACTACCCAAAAAACTTACGTTGTAGGTTCTCGAGCAACAGCTTTTTTGATTGCTACAGGCTGAACAATACATTAGCCAGCCATGTACAGCAAATCGATTCTCTTAATTGACGATAACGACGTGGACAATTTCATTCTAGAAAAATTTGTAGCCCAATCCACAGCGAACGTGAAAATCTATTCTTGCCTTACAGCAGAATCTGCCTTAGGATTTCTAAGTGAAAGTTTGAAGACTTCTAAAGTGCCTGATATGATCCTTCTGGACCTTAATATGCCAGGAATAGGCGGTTGGGGTTTTTTAAAGGAATTCCTGAAGCTAAACATTCATAAAGACGTGGCTCTATTTCTACTGACCGGTTCTATCTACCCGGGGGATAAAGAGGAATCAAAGCAATATCCGGAGGTAAACGGATTTCTCATAAAACCATTAGCACGCGAAAAGTTGCTGGAGCTGATCGAAAAATTCTTATGACATTGCGCTGACTAGATTCCAACCAATCTCTGGAAAGCGACCCAAATGAGCATATGCCTGAACGGGTGTAGTATTTGCTGGAAGGAATTACGCCGCATTTGAAGACGGACCAATAATCTTGTTAATGATGAATTATTTGCTTAATTTTCATTCTTCACCGGAATAAATCATGGGAAAGTATAAAGATCACCTGTTTAACTCACAGGATGAGCACATTGGATTTGTTGAGAAACCCGACGGAGAGGATGTGGCTCTGCTACAGCAATTACTAACCAAATTGGGTTACCTGAAAGGCGGAGGTTTCGACAAAGGGGATTTCTGCAACAATACGCGCAAAGCCGTGATGAAATACCAGCGTTTTCATGAGTTATCAATTGACGGAGTTGCAGGACCGCAGACCAAAGAATCATTGTCATCCCCCCGTTGCGGCCTGCCCGAAGAAGACCAATTCTCTTCCAGCTTTGTCCTCAGAGGATGCAAATACGAGAATACGAATATTCTGACTTACGCCTTTGAAAATAATTCGGAAGATTTCAGCGATCCCGAGGAAGCTAGGCACCTGGTAAGGGAGGCTTTTGGAGAATGGCAAAGGGTTTGTCGCCTCAACTTTCAAGAAGTTTCGGTTTGGGAAAACCCTCAATTCCGAATTTCCTGGGAAAAGGGTCAACACGGAGATGGTAGCGCCTTCGACGGGGTGGGGAGGACGCTGGCGCATGCCTTTTATCCTCCTCCCTGCGGTGGGCCGCATTCTGGCAAGATGCATTTTGATGATGCCGAAAGTTTCGCCAATGGACATGCACCGGGGAGAATCGATTTAAGGGCCGTGGCCATCCACGAGATCGGCCATTTGCTTGGCCTGCGCCATTCCGATAAGAGGTCGGCCATCATGTTCCCGACATATAACCCTGCCCAACTGACTTTGGGAGATGATGATATCGCCGGGATACAGGATTTATACGGCTTACCTCAAATGGAATTCCTGGCTGTTGAAAACGGCCATCTTTCTGGAAAAGGTAAGGAGGCGCGTTTTTCGTTAATGATCCCGGAAAAGGCAAAAATCAACTTAGACGGACCTGAGGACGCAGACTTCGACCTTTATGTAAAGAAGAGCGCAGAGCCCACAACTTCCGACTACGACATCAGGGCTTGGACGGTTAGTTCCGATGAAGAGATCGCAATCGACCCCGTGGAGGCTGCCAGACATCATATTCTAGTGAAAAGTTATTCAGGGAAAGGGGATTTTAAGCTAACCGTTAAACTCGTTTAATACCATTTAATCAACTGCTTCGTGAAACACACATCCATCATTGTCACAGTTATCGCATTCATTTTAGTCAGCTGCGGCGGTTCCAAGCAACCAACTACCCAGCCAAGCACGCCCACCACACCCGCCACAGGCCCTGCAGATCCGGCGCAAACATTTATCAGAGAAGACATCTATTCTTTGGCTTCCGACGACCCAATTGTGGTGTCCTATAAGAATGGCATCAGCGCTATGCGTGCCCGCAGCGCCACGGATCCCACCAGCTGGTCCTACCAAGCGGCTATTCATGGTACGTACGCAACTCCTGCTCGTGTTCTGTGGGATCAATGCCAGCATGGGAGCTTCTATTTCCTGGCCTGGCACAGAATGTACCTTTATTATTTCGAACGAATTGTCAGAGCTGCCTCCAACGATCCCACTTGGTCGTTGCCTTACTGGAATTATAGTGATGATCCGGATAAAAGAAGGCTTCCCGAGGTCTTTAGGCAACCGACAAGCGGCAATCCTCTGTATAACCCCGAGCGTAACCCAAGCATCAATCTGGGTAGCCGATTGAATGCTAGTGACGTGTCCTATTCCATTGCTTTCCAAAGGACGAATTTTGTCAGTTCCCAGGGATCGGGTCTAAGTTTTGGAGGTCAACGGCTTTCTGCCCCTTCGCACTTCAATGGTCCCCACGGAAGATTAGAGAACCAGCCTCATGATTTGGTACACGTCGGAATTGGAGGTTGGATGGGTGATCCCAACACCGCCGCTCAAGACCCCATTTTTTGGTTGCACCATGCCAACATCGATCGTCTTTGGGAACAATGGTTAGCCCTGGGTAATGGACGGACCAATCCTACCAACGACCAGGTTTGGATGACGACACTTTTTGAATTCTTCAATGAGAGCGGCAATCGGGTAACACTGACCGGGGCGGATATTTTGAACACGGTGACTCAATTGGGATACAAATATGATGATCAACCGGAAAGTTCTTCATTAATTGCTATGGAATCCGCTAACGACGGATCAAACGAGAGTGAAACATTCGAGGCTATGCAACAAGGGGCTAAAAAGATCTATGAGGAGAATGTGAATCAGGAGGTGAGCGAGCAATTGACGACGCTTTCGATAGGGGCTGTACCCCAACCCACTGATGAGCTGATTCTGGAAAGCGTTGAAGGTACAGAATATGTTTTATACCTGGAGGGTATTACCTATGACGAGCCGCCGACGGGGTCTTTTGAGGTTTACATTAACCTTCCGCAGGAGATTACCGAGCCGGAATATGAAAGTATCTACTATGTCGGGAATATCGGGTTGTTTGGCTTCATGAATACCGACGAAGGGACTGAGTCCGAGGGAGGAATAGTGTCCTTGGAAATAGGAGAGGCTGTGAAAAACTTACTGGAAAAGGAACAGATCAGCAGTGACGAGATCAGCGTGACGATCTACCGCAGGCCCCTGGAAGAACCGCCTGTCGATGAGGACGGTCAGGTAGAGGCGATTCTCGAAGAACCTTTGAAGGGCTCTATCAACATCAAAAGTATCAGAGTAGACAAGCTCTAGAAAGGATACGAAAGGTAACGAAGCAGTCATGAAAGCATGACTTGTTATGCATTGTTCATCTTGATCAACTCGCTCACACTCCCCCGGTATTTCTGCCACAGGTCCAGGCCACTTTCCCCCACATCCTCTTCATAGTAGCTGCGGTAGAGGGTGATATCTTGCTCCTGCAGGTCGATATGATGCCATATATCGCACACGTAAAACTGGTTACATCCTACCAGGTGGGTCCCCAGCTCCAGGGCAATCCTCTCCCCGACTCTAGGCACGAAGGGCAGTTGCAGGGAAAGGTAGGCCGACAGGTTGAAGAAGGAATACAAGTGCAGGTTCATCTGGTAGGAAGAGATTGGGATGGTGGTGTCTTTCAGCCCCCACGGCTCTCCCCATCCGGAGAGGAATACGGTGAGATCACTATAAAGGAGGTGGCAGAGGCGTATAAGTTTGGCGTAGGACATGTCCAGGTGTTGGGCGATCCGGGAGTGCGCCGGCGGTCGGTCGCCGTCCTCATCGTAATAATCAATTTGCTCAAGATATTGGAGCGATGGGTAATACGGTTTTTTCGGGTCGGCAAAGCAGTGCATATGGTCCTTGGGGGCAGGTAGATCGCCCCCTCCGCCAGCGGCTGCAAAAAATTGTTTGCGGCACTGAAATAGCGGCCCTACCCACACACACCGACTGCTGTTCGAAGATAGGTGTCATCAGTAATTTGGTTCAGCATGAAATCCGCAACATCCGCCCGGGAGATATTTACCGTCCAAATGAAGTTACCGACATAAGGACCATGACGATACGCATTTCGCTTTTTTCGATTTGTCAAGACGCCGGGTCGCACAATCACCCATTCCACATCGCTAGCCGCAATCAACCTTTCCTGGCGCGTTTTATCCCAGAAATAGAAGGGCAGAATCACTGGAATGACGAAGAAGGTGTAGTAAAGACCCATACGCCCCACACTATTCCCTATGCCGAGAGAGGTCTCACAGACGAGCCGTGGAACGCGGTGAGTCTCCATGGCACGGAGGAGGTTCCGAGTCCCTTCTGACAGAATTCGTGTTGGATAAAACCATCGCTTGTGGCCAAGAGCGGAAATCACCGCCTCTTGGCCTCGAACAGCCGCCTCAACGGAGGCGTAGTCAAGCATATTGCCCTGAAGGATCTTCAGTTGCGGATGTTCAATCTTCAGCTTTGATGGATTTCGAACGAGCGCCGTCACCGTATAGCCTCGCTCCAATGCTTGCATTACGAGTTGACGACCGGTTCCACCAGTTGCACCTAGGATCAACAGTCGTGGGGGGCGCTTTCGAGATATCCGAGATGAGGTTGTAATCTGAGACGTGAACCCTGCGTGCACCAAGGCGGCTGAAAGTGCCATCGCATAAAGAATCAAAAGAAGAAGAAGCTTCATATTAATATTCCTTTGGCTCGCGCTTACATATATTTTGCTGCCAATAGCGCGATTAAAGTAATATAAGGGGTATTATTCGATTGGACAAAAAGAAATACTAAAGTGGGTGTAAACGCGATGAAATGAGGGTGCTTTGTGTTTTAAATCCCTCCGCCCTAGTTTTTAATCCGGATTTTCAGGATTTCTCAAAATTTGACTTCAATAGATCGCTTCTAACCAATGATCTCAGGTCTGACCCTATAAGAGTACCCCTTAATTTTAACCTCTCGAATCAAGGGGCAATTTGACCTTTCGATTATAAATATCTTTTAGCGTACCCTCCCCATCCCGACTCCCTCTTTTCCCTTCCCATCAATCATGGCTACAAGATAAGGAACCTGGCCGGACAGCTCCCAAAAGACTTCGGCATAAAGCCGCCGTCACGGACGGCCTTTTTTATTCAGCCTGGTTCTACCTGACCAAGGGGTGCTGGTAATTTAACGGTGGGTTTGGCGGGCATGCACGGTAGACTCTCCAGGGTCTGAGGCCCCTCTATCTTTCCGCTTAAGTCAATTCCCACTCACCTTTTTCTTTTCACCGGCAAAAGCCACCTCTAGTTTATTCCGATTCCTTTTGGTCGCAGCTGGCCGTCCCGCTTGCCCGTCCACTCCGGCCAGAACCCTTGGTGAGGCTGCCATAATTGATGTCTCACTAAAATTTCAAAATCATGAAGCTGTTCACCAAGGAAATCGAAAGCAAGCTGCAAGCCCAGTATGTTAAAGGCAATGACTTGGAAGCCCAGGATGTTATCGCCAAGATCTTCAATCCCTGTGGGCATGGCACCTGGTACCTGATCAATCAGGATCCAGAAGATCCGGACTACCTTTGGGCTATCGTGGACCTGATGGAAGTAGAAATTGGTAGCGTCTCAAAGAAAGAGCTTGAGCAAACTCGGACAAGATTCGATCTGACTTTAGAAAGAGATCGGTATTTCGAGCTGGTCAATGCTCAGAAACTCTACAGAGGCCTAAAAAGAGGGGAGCACTATTAGCCCCGGCCGCAGGCACCGGTTTTATCTGGCCAAGGTAGTGTCGTGCTCATAGGGAGCCTTGGTCGGGGCAGTCAACTGGCCAATGGACAATTTTTTCCCGCTTAAGTACCTCTAGCCCACCGGTCACAGACCGGATTTATTTGGCCAAGGGATTTTGCTACCAATTGGTTGGTCTTACCGGGCATTTGGCGGGCTCAAAATCATTTTCCCGCTCAAGTAAATCCATTGGAACCCCTCCCCTCATTCTTTCCGCTTTAGTCCCTTCCCTCTTGGGAGATTGGCAATGTTTTTCAACGTGGTGCGTAGAAGATTATCAATGCGCCTATCAATGTCATTAGTGCTCCGATAATTTCATATTTATCTGGACTTTTCTTATCTACGATAAAGCCCCAAATAATTGACGAAACAATAAAAATTCCCCCATAAGCTGCATACACCCTTCCAAAATGTGCAGGTTGTAGTGTTGGAATTATTCCATATCCAAAAAGAACTAATCCTCCTAGCAATCCATAAAGCCATGTTCCTTTTTCTTTCAGCCATCGCCATACTAAATATCCTCCTCCAATTTCAAATAGTGCTGCTGCAAAAAATAATGCCAGTGTGGTGACTACTACTGCTGATGCCATATGGATTCCCCCTTTCTTGGCCAATAGAATATTATGCCAACTCCGATAAGCGCAATTGTGGCGCCAATTATGTCAAATTGATCTGGTGCAATTCCTTCAAAAATCCAACCCCATAACATTGCCATAGTAATAAATACTCCACCATAAGCAGCATAGATTCTATGAAAATGAGATGGCTGAAAAGTTGGAACAATTCCATACAAGAACAACACCAAACCTCCAATAACACCAATCAACCAGCTATAACTTTCGCGCAACCACAACCATACTAAATATCCCCCACCTATTTCTAAAAGTCCGGCTAAGAAAAAGAAGAAAATAGTTGTTACAATCTTTTTTGTTTTAGGGAGCATTGATATTTCTGATATTTTCATTTACATAAACATTACCCCGATAACCGTGAAAACTCAACTTCTTCATTCGGCTCCGCTTCACTAGGATCAGGTTGCACTTCGGTTTCCCAAATTTTGCTCAGTACGTTCCAAAACCTCCTTAAATTCCAAACGTTGTAGGTCCATATCCTAGGACCCCAGAATTTTGAGACCCATTTTTTCTTTTAACCGGCAAAAGCAAAATGCCCTTGCCCTTATTTCAATATAACTCCAAAACAGAACCCGTCAAATCGCGGTCCCGCCGTAAAGGTGTGAGGGTGAGTATTGGTGTGAAGTGTGTGCAATGCTACTGGAGCGAGATTCTTCCGCTTTAGTTCTGCCACATTGGATCTAGCCTACTTTTTCTTTTCACCGGCAATTCCCTTTTGGCCATGATTGTAATAAATTCAGGAAGGAATTTTTTAAAAATGAAAGTCGAGCAATATAGAGACCTGGAGCTTCACAAAATCTTTATCTGCAGAGACTACCGGCCGTATTCTAACCGCGATCGGTCCTGTGATTTTCATCCTGCCAATGAAGAGGCACGCAATGAGAAATGTCCCAAAAAATTCAGTGGGTTGATGTGTTATGCCAGGAAGTGGGCTTTTGAGAAAGCGTTCAATCAATTCACATGGCCTCAGGATGGCAAGCTTATCACCATAGAAAACTACCGGCGACTGCTTTCAAAGAAGCAGCAAAAAGAATTTCTCCTAATGGTCAAAAACTCTGAGAAAGCCTCTGATACCCGGCAGATCTTTCTGGTAGAAGGAAAACTTAAGAAAGACTGGTATAGAAAAACTCTACTTGGGTTAGAAGAACGGACTTACTCTATTCTCAATAAACTTTCAGCCAAACCCTCAACAAAAAGGGCAATCTTGGGAATGTCTAACGTATCTATGGTGTCTGTTGGTTCGTGATAGTTTGGATTTCGGTAAAAGGCGGTATCGGTGATCATCACTGCACTATATCCAAATTTCCAATAGTTAAGATGATCAGAAAAGTCCACTCCGGGAATCAGCCGGGGACCCTTGAACAGCCGGGTTTTGATTCTGGCATTTTTTTGCAGCTGCTCGGTAATTTCCCCAGCGAACTCCCCGCTCCAAAGCTTCTGGACCACGGTAATAAAGTTCCCATACCTTCCATACAACCACTGCAGGAAAAAAATGGGATAGTGATGAGAATTCTTTTTTTCCGAATAGTAACTTATCATTTCCAGGCAAATCATCCCTTTTACCGGATTTTTTTGGTCATGCAGGAACTTGGCATGCACATAACTGCCCATCTGCCTGGTGCCAAAGAACGGGGGCTCCTCCAGTGCAAAGGCCACCAGATCAACCCGGTAGGGTAATTTCTCATCTCTCAACAGCCGCGAAAGCTCCAATAAGCCCGCTACCCCGCTGGCGTTGTCATCAGCTCCCGGCTGATCACCAGCCACATCGTAGTGTGCGCCTACTATAATGCGTTCGCCCTCGTCAGGACCCAGGGAACAGATGATGTTCTTATAGGTCGCGCCTTCCACTTCAAATTCCTGTTCGCATACCACAGATGAAGATTTTTGAAATTCCTCCTTTATGTAATTCGCCACGCTATTCAGTGTCTCCACATGTACAAAGTTTCTGGGTTTTTCAGTATTTACGATTTTCTCTAAGTCCCTTCTTATTCTCAGTGAATTTGTCATTGCATGATCATTCGCGGGGGAGAGCAAAGGAGAAAAAGCCCTTCCCTAAATCGCTTTTTCAGGTTTGAAAAATTTGGCCTCCCCAACAAGCATTTTTTTCTCCGCCCTGATTCCTGCTAGCGCAAAGTTACAAAGCTGGTGGCCAGAACATGAAATGGAATTGCAAGGGTTGTGCCAAAAAGATAATCAATGAGAATAAGCCTAACCGCCAAAGGGAACCCTAGCACATCCACACGGTTACATATTGACTGGCTTGCGTATATATCCAAGGCAAAAAGTAAGTGGGTTTCGAAGGGGTTGTTATAACTTTGCCAGCTGAATCATCGACAACTAACCAAAGAACCATATGACAAACGAGACAGTTAAGGTCACCATCTCCAAGGATTTTGAACGGTTTATCATTCCTCTGAGCAAGGAAGAGTATGGGCAGCTGGAGTTGAACATTTTAGAGGAAGGGTGCCACGACCCTTTGGTCGTGTGGAGTCAGAACGGCAAGAATATCCTGATGGATGGCCACAACCGCCTGAAGATCTGCGAGAAGAACAATATCCCATATGAGGTCAGGGCCAAAAGGTTCAAGCATTTTGAGCAGGCCAAAGTTTGGATGTTAAACAATCAGCTCGGGAGAAGGAACCTTACCGGTGACCAGATGAGCTATTACCGGGGCCTGAAGTATGAAAGCTTGAAGAAGCAAAAAGGGGGAATTCAGAGCGCATTGTCAAAAGGACAAAATGTCCATTTGACCTCGGAACGGTTAGCTGAAGAGTTTAGGGTAAATGAGCGGACTATCCGGCGGGATGCCAAATTTGCCCAGGGACTGGAGCTGATCGGCCGCAATAATCCGGAGCTCAAGATGAGGATCCTTTCCGGCGAGGCCGTGGTGAAAAAGTCCGACGTCCAGGTATTGGCAGATCATGAGGATCAGGAAAATCTGACCGTCAAGAACGAGGCCGACTTGTACAATAAGTCCAAAGTGATCAAAGATCGCGCCCTTGAGGAGATGGAAGGCAAGGTCAAGGAGATCGAGCAGGCCAGGATTGGGAGTGCCCAGGAAAAGCTGGCCGAGAAGGAGCCGGTATTTCTAGAACGGGAGGATCGTATTAATAGGCTCAAGGGTCAGATCATATCAGCCATCAACAGGGCCATCCGGGACCGGGATGTCCAGGCTACTGATGAGCTTAGGAAGCTCATCGATAGACTTGTCGACGAAATTCTGGATTAGAGTTAGCGGTTTGTTCTTTTCCAGCCGGGAAGTACCTGTTGCCTTGGTCGTATCTCCACATGGAGTTTATATTGAACTGGTCGGCGGCGTTCATGCTTATAATCCCTCAAACTCCCATGAACCCAACAAAATTGTTTATTTTCCTGGATCTGCACCGAAAATTTGGCTTAATAGATCGCTTCAAAGCTACGATCTCGAGATAGGCCATATCCGTGATACCCGGAAATTTAAAAAACCTGGTCCTTATCTTAAGACTAAGGAAACAATTCTGCCCTTCGGGTCAGCACCGCTTTTTAGCCGGTGGTTGTCTCTCATGCAGAAGGAAAGATAGGAATATCAAAATCTTATTTTAGCCCCTCGGAATTGCAGACTTAGACATTTTGACCATGGCTTCTCTGGCATCCAGCACGGTGGAAATTTTTGATTCAAAATTAAATCTAATTTTTTGTTGATTCAATAGCACGTCAAATCCATCAGCATCTATACCACACATTGAAATTATATCATCATCACTTACTTTGATGTTTCTGCAATAGGTACAATACAAAATTAAATCCTTTCGATGATCATCATTCATATGGTTGATGATATGAACCTCTTGTTTGCCGTGAAATGGATTCGTCTGAAAGAAATCTTTCGGATTAATCCAATGAATGACTCCAAAACCTCCTATGTAATGAATTGCTCTAGGTTTAATTCTATGGAAACTAAAATCGTGGACAGTGTCGTACGTTCTGGATTGTGGGAAGTATCTATAATATCGCTCCTTGAGTTCATCTTCTCCTTTTACCAATTCCGCAGTTCCAACGATAGTAATACGCCCCATGGCTTGTACGTTTCCTTCATTTTGTGCCAAAATGGTTAGAGAAACTCCTTGATTGGATTTGATGTTTTTTTTGTGTTCTGCTATTTCGGATATAAGAATTATTGGCCAACCATTATTATCAGAACAAAAAGGAACGACCGAACCAAAAGGAAAGCCTTCCAATTTTACCGAAATTGTAGACAATACACCATGGCTAGTTTCATTGATGAGTGTCCTCGCCTCTAAATGAACTTCCATCATCCCCATGATTTATTCATTTGAACAGCTGTTGTAATATTTGATCTATCATAAAGTTATGATTATTAATATCAAATAACTGAAATGACCTCTTCCCTGAAAATCAAACACTATTCTAAGAATTCTAGATTAGAATCCTGAGTATGAGATGCAGCCGAATGAACTACTTTCCACTTGACTTGCCGTCTATTCGCTTGAATACATTTGTCCAAGCGCCGCGAACACGGATTGTATCGCCAGTTGATAAGGTAAAACCCTCATCAAAGTCAACACTGTGAACAATGGCATTATTTGCCAAAATGTATATTTGAGCCTCACCATATTCCATAGAGTTCCAAACTTGGATCGGTTCTAATGCTTCCCGCGTCCACTTCTCAATAGCGCTTCGTCCCTTAACAATGGCTCCATCAATTGCCAAGACTACATCGTCTTCATCAGCAAAACTTTGCATAATCCCTTCTGGATTAAGTTGAACAAACTGATCTGAAAATTCACGAAAACTTTGTTCGAGGGTGTTGATGATCTCAGATCGTTGTGAATCGGTTAACGATTGCTCAGTGGCTGGCTTACAAGCAGCCAATAGAAAAATGCTACAAAAGAAGATATATCGTATATCTTTTGACATGATACCACCTCTTTTTTGGTGAATTTTCATTAGTGTATAACATATATTCTACTGCCAATATCGGCCTTAGCAACAATATCGGGACATTACATGGCAAAAGCAATCTCTCCGAAATACGACTTCCATAAATCGGTTCTAAGCCGCAAACTCGATCCAGGTCATATCCCAAGTCCCTTCTTTATTTCATTTTTCCTTTCTGTTGAGATAACAGGTTATTTTCTTTTCACGGCGACTTTTTCTTTTTCACCGGCAAAAAAAAGAAATGGGCATTGCCCCCCTACTTTCGATGCCTAAACAGAGAATGCTTATCCGGGGGTGGTCAATATCACCAGAATGGGTGGTCAGTATCATAATATTGGGTGGTCAGCTTGATCAGAATACGCAGAAAGCCGTTAACTTAAAAGACGGACTGGACCAACAGCCATCCTTCCCACTTTTGAGCACAGGATTATTCCTGGTTACATTTACATTATTCTTAATATCTTCTAGTCTAGCGGATTTGCAGATCACTTTCAAATCGCTCTGTGAGGCATATGCTGGGCTCGTCACCCAGACTATTCTTTTCCTCTTTTAACCGGGGAATAGGATTACAAAGACTTTACAACAGAATCCTTATCAGAACCGACTACAACTGAGAAAATGATCCCTCTAATAAGGTGGCTGTTACGCCCAGCTCCTCTCAGAAGAATAAAGTACTTGCCAGGCTCCACCGAGTCGTCAACTTTGATCTCCAAATGATAAACATCTGAGTGATTTGCATCGGCATTAATTCCTACTTCTATTTCACCTGATGTCTGGGCCTGGATACCTCCGAGCTTGGTTTTTCGATTTACCTTTGATCGAATAAGAAAAACGTCAGTATTCAAATTACCTCCGCTTGGCAATTCCAAATTGTAGGAAGGCATTCTTAAAACAGCTCCCTTTTTGGGCTGGGTTATTTCCTGTGCACTAGTCGTCAGGACAGCAAACAACATCAATGAAACAAAAAATGATAAAGTCCTCATGATTTCGGTTTTGGTTAGATAATGAATTACTATGATTTAATCTTTTGATTCCAAAATTATAATCTATCAAGGCTTCTGGGCTCGCCACCCAGACTATTCTTTTCATCTTTTAACCGGTATGCGTTCGCGCGATGTTAACAACAATTGACTACCCCGAAGCGACAAGCACCCCGAGGTTCATGACTACCCGCTCGGAGATGAGTTTGTCGGTCTTGTCGAAGTGATAAAAGGCGACGTACGGCAGTTCGACGTTGCGGCCCGTGGCTTCAATGCCTTGGAATTCACCGACATGTTTGCCACAGAGGCGTCCCTCGACGATGATTTCGTTGTCTGTGAAATGTTCGCCGTCAATATAGTGGTGAATGTCTTCAAAAGCCCCGTCCGTGCCGGAATATCCCATAAGTCTGTGCGCGGCAAGAATGCTTTGCGGGTCCGTGAACGGGATTCGGTTGTAAAGCATCTCAGCGTCGGGTGAGAAGGTCGCCATAATACCATTCATGTCGTGGCCGTTCTCAACGTCATAGTGGGATTTAAGCAGGGCTCTGCGTCGGGCCCTCTCGCTATGGGTAATAGACATGGGTCATCCTCCTAGTTGTGATCTCAAAATGGAATATCTGCCGGAATATTTGCTGTCTTGATCCAAGGATATTTGTAACTCTGCTATCGGGATGCGTTCGTTCATGTTGATTACCGCTTCGTTTTGTTTGAGCGATATATCAACCAGAGTAACATCCGGATGCTGTTCTAACTGGTCTTTAACATGGCCTGCACATCCTGTGCATTGCATGCCGGTAATTGAATATGTGCGTATCATTATTTATTAGTTTAGGTTTATAATAACACAAAGTTGCATCTATTTATCCCAGCGAATGTTACGGAATTATTGAAATAAGGTATAAGATTTTTGGGTGCTAGACTTTGTCGATTTGATTTCGCAGTGCTTCTAACATCGTACGAAATTGCGAAGGTCTAAACCCGGTGATTTGCTTGAACTGGTTAGAGAGGTATTGGGGACTGCTGTAATTCAACTCAAATGCAATCTGGTTGATCGTCATCTCTCCATAGTTGAGAAGTTCTTTAACTTTCTCTACTTTTTGTTGAATGATAAACTTTTCTATTGTTCTTCTTTCAATTGTAGAGAAAAGGTTACTTATATAGGAGTAATCACGCCCAATTTCCTTCGCTAATATCTGGGAGAAGTTCTCTTGTGGTGGGTTGCTATTCTTATTGTAAATACACCAGGTTTATTATGATGCTCTTGATGTCATTGATCATTCTGTTATGGCTGTCTTCAAGGAGTTCAAATCCCTCTTTGGTCAAACTGAGTTCGAGTTCATTTTTGTTAATCTGATGAGGTCCGATTAGTTCAACTTTTCCAAGTTCTATGCTTTTAATGTCGCACCCCAGTTTTTGTAATTCCTCCCGAACCACCTTAACGCAGCGGTCGCACACCATATTCTTTATGTAGAGTTTGTCTATTTTCATTTTGTATGGTTATAATTTTTTGCCATTCAGTCGATAATTCGCAGCCGAAGGGCATTTCCGATAACGGACAACGAGCTGAAGCTCATGGCCGCCGCCGCAATCATGGGACTTAACACCAACCCGAAAACGGGGAAAAGTATACCTGCTGCCAGTGGAACCCCAAGGATATTATAGACAAATGCAAAAAATAGGTTCTGCCTTATGTTTCCCATCACATCTTTGCTGAGTCGGCGAGCATTGGCAATCCCACCCAAATTTCCCTTTACCAAAGTAATCTCGGCACTTTGCATGGCCACATCCGTCCCTGTGCCCATAGCGATGCCAATGTCTGCCTGGGCCAACGCTGGAGCATCGTTGATCCCATCCCCGGCCATCGCCACTTTCTTACCCCGATTCTGCAACTGTTTTATCTTTCTAAATTTATCTTCCGGAAGGCATTCCGCTTCGAAACCATCCAGATTCAGTTCTTGTGCCACAGCTCGAGCGGTATTTTCATTGTCTCCTGTCAGCATAATCAGTTCCAGGCCAAGCTCGCGCAACTTTGCAATGGCTGGCTTTGAAGTGTCTTTGACAGCATCAGCAACACTGACCACTCCAGCCACTACCTTATCGATAACCACGAACATTACGGTTTCTCCCTTTCCCTGCATTTCTTCAATTGTTTTGAGGTGCTCCCCTTCAACCGAAATGGCCATATCCTCCAGCAACTTCTTATTACCTACTGCTACATTCTTGCCATTGACAAATCCCTTCACACCCCGTCCGGTAATGGATTCGAATTTATCCACCGGAAGCGAATCAAGGGAAATAGCTTTTGCCCCGGAGACAATGGCTTCAGCCAAGGGGTGCTCGCTTTGAGAATCAATCGATGCAGCATACTGCAACACCTTTTTCTTGGAATGATCCCCAAAGGCAACGGCAGAGGTGAAGGAAGGCTTTCCCTCGGTGATGGTACCTGTCTTGTCGATCACTAAAGTATCCACTTTCTCCATCTCTTGAAGCGCCCTGGCATCTTTTACCAAGACACCCAACTTGGCGCCCCGTCCCACACCCACCATGATAGACATCGGCGTAGCCAGTCCTAATGCGCAGGGGCAGGCAATGATGAGGACCGCCACTGCATTGACAAAAGCATATACCAAAGAGGGTTCAGGACCGAACAAAAACCAGGCGAAAAAGGTAAGAATTGCAACCAATACCACAATTGGGACAAAGTATCGGGAAACAGTATCTGCCAGATTTTGGATGGGCGCCCTAGACCGGCTTGCTTGGTTTACCATCTCTATTATCTGTGCCAACAGGGTATCAGCACCTACTTTTTCAGCTCTCATTTCAAATGACTCGGTACTGTTGATGGTCCCTCCTACCAGGTTGTCATCAACATCTTTTTCAACAGGTATGGGCTCACCCGTTATCATGGATTCATCCACATTACTATGGCCTTTAGTAACCACACCATCTACTGGAATCTTCTCCCCAGGCTTAATTCTGATTATATCCCCAATCTGAACCTGTTCCAGAGGTAGTTGATGTTCTTCCCCGTTTTTAATGACAGTAGCTGTGGGAGGCACTAAATTCATAAGCTCTTTTATAGCTGAGCTGGTCTTGCTATGTGCCCGAAGCTCCAATACCTGGCCTAGCAGAACAAGTGTTAGGATCACTGTGGCCGCTTCAAAATACAGATGTACATAGCCATCGGCTTTAAATTGATCTGGGAAAAGGCCAGGGAATAATAGCCCCAGAAAACTGAATACATAGGCAGCACCTACACCCAGGGATATCAATGTCCACATGTTGGGCGACTTTCTGATGATCGATGCATAACCTCTTTTGAAAAAGTCGGGGGTGGAATACAAAACCACCGGCAAGGACAGAAACAACTGGATCCATCCCAGCATTTTTGAGCTGGCAAGTTTGCTGATGGGAAGGCCTAACACCTCACCCATGGCGACGATGAAAACCGGGACAGTAAAAATCACTGCTACCCTGAATCGTTTCAACATCCTCTTGTAGGCCTCATCCTCTTGATCCGGCGGCTGGGGTGTTTTTGGCATCAGGTCCATGCCGCAGATAGGACAGGATCCGGGCTCTTGCCGAATGATTTCAGGATGCATGGGACAGGTATATTCAACCTCACTTACAGCATTGCTCTTTTCTTTTGCCAGGTGCATGCCGCAAACTGGGCAATTGCCGGGTTCAGCATATTTCTTGTCCCCTTCGCAAAGCATGGGACAGTAATAAAAGTCTCTGACGGGGTGATCCATCGGGCTATCCGAAGAGTGATGATGATGTTCCTGAGCCAGATCTCCAACTGGGATGGGGTCAGCATTTGCCTGATTCAATACCATGTTTTCATCGTGCGATTTCATATTTGTATTAATTCATATCTTCACTTTAGTATCCTTTTCCAGCTAAAAGGAAAATCGCTTTTACTTTTATCCCCTGATAGCCTTTTCAAAATTGGCGTGAGTTGTTCGCAAAACCGTTACATAATTCCGGGAAGGATTTGTAAGTTTTTGCTAAATGTTGTTTAAGGGATTTCGCTGAGGATTTTTGAGATTCTTAAATTCAGTCGGGCTCATGCCTGTAACTTTCTTAAACTGGTTGGAAAGATGAGCTACACTACTGTAGCCCAGTTGGAAGGATATTTCAGAAAGGGTGAGTTCATCGTAATAAAGAAGTTCTTTTATTCTTTCAATTTTTTGTGCGATGATAAATTTCTCAATGGTAATACCCGTTACTGAAGAAAAAAGATTGCTTAAATGGTTACGATCATGATGAACATTTTCCGCGATATATACTGAATACTTCGTTTTGGGAGGACTGTCCGAATAATGGATCATTTCGATAATCAACGTTTTGACCCTTTCAATTAACGCCGCGTTTTTGTCTTCAAGGAGCTCAAATCCTTGTGCCTCCAGCACTTTTGATAATTTAACGTGAGTTCGATATAAAATAGAGTAGTTTATTGATAGAAAAAAGGCAGAAAATTAGTATATTAAGTCATTGACAATCAACAAAATAACTAATATTTCTACCTATGTTAACTGCTACTAAAATTACTGAAATTTTTTGTTCCATTGACGATTTTTGTCTGGATTTTGTCCCAAAATTGGAAAAAAGATTGCTGGGAAGTAAAAAGCGCAACAAACCTGGTAAGCTTTCTTTATCCGAAGTAATGACTATACAGGTCTTGTTCCAGATCTCAGGATATCGAAATTTCAAGACCTTTTACAACACATACGTTTGTGGCCACTTGCGCTCCTTCTTTCCTGATGTGGTAAGCTATAACCGAATGGTAGAACTTTGTAGTGGAAGTCTTCTGCCAATGGCTATTTATCTGAAAACACAAGGGACTGGACAGTGTACAGGTATAAGTTTTATAGACAGCACTCCGTTAAGGGTCTGTCATAACAGACGGATCCATAACCATAAAGTATTTGAAGGGTTAGCTAAAAGAGGCCATTGTTCCATCGGATGGTTCTACGGGTTTAAGCTCCATCTTATCACTGCTGATACGGGTGAAATCATCGATTTTATGCTCACACCGGGCAATGTGGATGACAGAAAGCCTCTTAAAATTGAACGGTTTATTAAGAAATTATTCGGAAAGCTCTTTGGTGATAAAGGCTACATCAGTAAGGAACTTTTTAAAAATCTGTTCTTCCGCGGAGTCCATCTGATAACCAAACTCAAACGCAATATGAAGTCCTCATCCTTAACCCCCATCATGGATGCTATAATGCTCCGTAAAAGGGCTATTTGTGAGACTATCATTGATCAACTTAAAAACATCTTCCAGATTGAACACTCCAGGCACAGGAGCCCAACTAATTTCCTTACCAACCTTTTCTCGGCTTTAATCGCTTACAACTTTTGCGAAAAAAAGCCCTCAATCAAATTGAACTACCAGGACACCGGTCAACTCTTTCTCGCTCTTTAATCATTCCTTATTGTCGAACTCACGTTAATTTATCTTTTTGGTCATCCCCAATAGGCCTTTCAAGCTTCACTTCTCCCAATCGGACATTTTTGAAGGGGATGGATAGGTCATGAAAGTCTTTTTCAACCGTCATTATGCATCGGTTGCAAACCATGTTTTTGATGTATAAGATGTTTTTAGTCAAGCCTAATAATGAGACCGGAGGGACCCAAAATAAACAATGGACGGTTCCTGACATAATTTAGCAATACGCCGGGGCCAAGTAGCTTATTGAGTTGAATAAAGAAGATCGTGATCGAAAAAAAGAGTGCAGTAATACCGATTTTCTGATAAGTTTCAGATCCGTAGATAGCCTCGTTTATAAAGTCCTCCAAGGTTTTGCTCTCGGCCAACCAACCCACGAACAATGAAAAGCTTAGGAATACCAGGGTGATGATGCCCAAATCAGTAGCCGTTTTAGTTATTACTGTCCTGGAGAATGAATGGGTTTTCATCCTTTTAGGAAAAACGAATTCTTCGAAGAAAGCTAATGGGATTCCTAGGGTAAAACCAATAGTAGCGCCAAGGAATGAGATATAACCATCAGAAAGCAGCTGATAGCAAACACTAACCAGCGTGGTATATGCTATTATAACCGCTGAGGATTTCAATTTGTGAAAGAGAATAGGATTAATCATGTTAGTTGATTTAGAAAGAAAGATAAGGAAATTCTTACTGCTGGAGAGGTTTTGTGATTGTGGGAGAATAGCCATCCACTGATCATTGACGACGGGTGGCTGCTGGCTCATAGAACTCCAACTTTGGTTAAATGCTTTTCTATTTTGCAGCAGTGGCTCTGTCATTTTAAAGGCTCGAGCGTTTTTGCTTACACCTAAAACCATATACGCCTTTTACCCATATGAGATTCGTAACTTGTGATATACCAAACCTCTATTCTATGGATTTCATCACATCAAACAAAGTTACCAGTCAATTGATCAAGATTTTCTGGATCACAGTGGGCTGGACCATGGTTGCCTTGTTCCGTTTTTTTAGCGTTTATTCCACTATACATGCCCCTCAATTCAAATGTGAGTTATCAGGATTGGATCCAATACTTTTCTTTAAGACGAGTCTTGTATCCGGTGTTGCGGCTGGCATCATTGGCGGCAGTATTATGGTGTTTGTGTGGGAAAAATGGCTCAGGACCAAAAATTACGGTTGGGCTCTAAGCAGTATTTTTTGGACCTATATCTTACTTTATTTAATAGTGCACCTAATCAGTGGTCTGTTTTTGCACAGCAGGGAATTCAATCTATCGATCTCAGATCCCGAGCTCTGGCAACTTGTGATTAGCCATATTGTTGATGATCCGACTGAATTGGAAAATTTCCTTTTTTGGCTTTTAATTCTGATTGGCACACTGGTGATTTTGCTGGTGAATGACAAATATGGTCCCGAAATGTTCGCAGCCTTTTTATTGGGGAAATACTTCCATCCCAGGAAAGAAGAACGGATTTTCATGTTCCTGGATCTTCGCGCTTCCACCACCATTGCCGAAAAGTTGGGCGAAACCCACTATTTCAATTTCCTAAAGGACGTATTCCAACATGCCACGCCCAGTATTTTGTATTCCAAAGGGGAGATTTACCAGTATGTAGGTGATGAAATTGTGATCTCCTGGAAAACCCATAAGGGTACAGAAAATGCCAACTGTATTCGCTGCTTTTTCAATATCCAGCACTCACTGAATGAAAAAGCCAGTTATTATCAGGAAAAGTATGGTGTAGTGCCTGAATTTAAAGCAGGCTTGCACTACGGTTATGTGATGGCTGGAGAGATCGGGGTGGTCAAACGGGAGATTGCTTTTTCCGGGGATGTGTTAAATACTACAGCACGTATTCAATCCAAATGCAATGAGCTGGGTGTGAATATTTTATTGTCAAAATTCCTGTTGGACAAACTTAACCTGCAACCAAATGCATATACACCTAAAATGATGGGAGATATTGCATTACGCGGTAAAGAGCGAAGCTTGGCGCTGTTTACTGTAAAATGAGAGCACGAAATCACTTTTTGCCAAACCATTGTGCAACGTACCGATATCAGGCTTATTACTTAATCTTCAACATTCATAATATTCGTTTAGTGAGACTAATTATGTGTGACAATTTCTCTTTGGAGCCGCTAGCACTATGAAACATTTATTACGGAAGTCTCTTCTTCAACCAGGCAATCTGCCCTCGGTGATTGGCTTCATGCTCGCATACATGAAACCATTTCCAGTAAGTATTGAGAGCCCCATTGTCTGACCAGAGCGGATCGATGGCCAGTAGCCATTCGTCATCTCGGTTCTTTAGTTCTGCCAAGGTTTTGCTCCTGACTTCCGTAATCATATCCAAATAGTAACCGAGCCTCTGCCCCTTAATGGTATTACGTCCTTTGTCCCCCAAGTCTGCTGCTGCTCCCCAAACCTTCTGCTCATTTTCATTATACTCCCTACCTTCAAATGTGTTTAATTGATAAAATCTCTCCGTTGCTCCGAGATGAAGGAGCAAAGCTCCAATGGTGTTGGCTTCCGGGTCATGCAAATAATCCAGCTCCTCAAGGGTCATGGATTTAACAAGGTCCAATATGGTTTGCCGGTTATAGTTTAGCATAGAAACTATAGTTCCTATTTGAGGGGAGTATCCTTCCATTGGCCCAATGAAAAATAATGAAGATTGCTTCTTACTTTCCTTCGCTTTTACGGTCGTAACCAAGCTACCAAAGGCTACAGCACCTATTGTATATGAAGTTGCTTTCGTGGCAAAGGTTCTTCGATTCATTTCGGTTTTTTCCATGATTCAGTAGTTTGATAAAATAGTATTCAGACACTTTTATTGAATGAATCTAATAATAGTTCTTATGAAGAGCATCATTGGTTTTGAGATGGATTCGATTAGTGAGACACTGCCATCCCAGAAAGCTTGGTAGAGGATCTTGAAAACTATTTGCCTTTTAAGACTTTGCTTATACACCAAATTTGACATCTTCATTTAAAATCGCTTGTTCTATCAGGGAACAGGAAAAATAATATGAAGCAGTACTTATGTTCCCAGGAAACTTTTGATAGTGGCTTGAGGATATTCCAAGTACTTTTCCCATAGTTGGTTGAATTACTAAGAAACAAAACCTTTTCGTGTTCATAAGGTCAATCCTGCTTCTCTTCTTCAGATCTGTCGGTTGATAGTGCCGGAGTTAATGAAAAATCAGCCAAAGTCTCTCTCAACTCGGTTGTCATTGAAAAATCTGCCGCATCCAAAACAGGCTTTAACTGCCCCATATTACAAGCACCCACGATTGGGGCGGTTATACCGGGATGGGAGCCAGCCCAGGCGATCGCCAAAGTCACCGGGTTGTAATCATTCTCCTTGGCAAATTTTGTAAACGCCATAACCGTGGCCAGGTTAGTTTTGGCTTCATAACGCTCCTGGTACATTTTACTGGTGTCAAACCTTCCTGTGCCTGCTTTTTCAAGGTATTTCCCAGTCAAATAACCCCCTCCAAGTGGACTGTATGTAAAAACTCCAAGACCCTCAGCTATTGCCATAGGCAAAATTTCTGATTCGCATTGACGTTTCAACAAGCTGTACATTGGCTGAATACATGAAATGGAGGTAAAATTCGATCCGTCACAAATGGCCATGGCTTTCATGATTTGCCATGCCGCAAAATTGCTTAAACCGAGATAGAGTACTTTACCCTGTCTTACAAAATCATTCAATACCGATAAGGTCTCCTCGAGTGGTGTATTCTCATCAAAGTGGTGGATATAGTATACATCAACATAATCAGTGCCCAGACGTACGAGGCTGCCTTCCAGTGCCTTAGTCAAGTGAAAGCGACTGGCTCCTCTCCCATTCACGTCGCCGGTCATGGGAAAATAGCCTTTGGTAGCCAGAACAACTTCATGCCGATGACCCGCACACAGTTTTCCCAGGATTTCCTCCGACTTCCCTTTGGCATAAACATTGGCACAATCGAAAAAATTTATTCCTTTGTCACGACATGCAGTGTAAACTTCTTTGCTCATTGCTTCATCTGAGCCATCAGCAAATGTCATTGTCCCGAAACAAAGAGAAGAAACTCTTAAGCCCGAATTACCTAATCTTCTGTATTCCATAAGCACTATTTATCAAGTCAAACTTACTGATCTTAACGTAAATGCAGTTGTTCTTTTAGCACTACTTTATCGATCCCTAATATCGCTCAAAGCGCCTTAAAATGGCTCAAACATCCAAAGCCCTCAAAATCCATCAATTTTGACTGGTTTCTAGGAATTCGGCTTGGGTCCGGAACGGGATTTATATTTCGAGCCAATCAATGCTCAGAAGTTGTGTGAGGGCCTGAGAAACGGAAACCGGTACTAGCCCCGGCCGCGAGCCGCCGGTCATCGACCGGTTTTATTTGGCCAAGCAATTCCGGTATTCCAAAGAGACTTTTTGCTGGGCTTCGACATCCCATCTTCCCGCTTTAGTTCTTATTGCCGGCTTACCAAGGAATGTCACCAGTTGGACATCTTGGCTAGCTATGATAGAATGGGAGTCTTGGAGGGAGGAAGATGCATCAGGCAATTCGAAGACCTAATCTTTTCGCTTAAGTAAAATCATTAGCGCAACCGGCCCCTTAGCTGAGCTATTTAAACGATAATATTTGGACAAATTTTAGGTCTTTGGACTTTTGCCAGTATAGCTTTGCAATCGGTCTTTTTCCGTTGTATAGAGGAACTCTATTTGTCAACTAAGCATTAGTATTAAGAAGAAATGCAGAATCTTTAAGTAGGTTATTAAATGATAGAGGCTAGAACTTGGATATTTAAACGGATTAAATTCCGGCTTACAATTTTGTTATTCGGATTTGCTTTTACGGCTTATGGCCAACATGAATTTGCAAGTATACAGCTCCCTGAAAAAAATATTGAGAACTATTTAATGGTGGCTGATGACGAAGGAATAATTTGCTTTTTTTATTATAAAAAGTCCTTCTTGTTCTTTTACATAATTGGCCAGGATGGGGAAGTTCAACATCAGGAGAAACAGCCGTTTAAATACAACCCCCATCTACTAGGAGGGGGATATAATTCAAACTCCTTTATTTTTTACTATCAACCCAGATCCACCAAAAAAGAAGGAGATATTGCTGCTTTTATTGTCAACAAAGGAAATGGAAAGTTCAAAGAACATTCAAATTTTAAGCTCAAAAGTGATAGAAATGTAGAGCTCATTGGACATTTGTCAAATGGCAAAGACTTTTTTGTGTTGATAGCTTCGAACAATAACAATGAATTAAAAATTGCAAAGTTGAACGAAAGCCAGCCCGAAAACAGGTCGTTCCAATATCAGGCCCCTATTGATCAGTCATTAATGCTTAACGGCGATTTTCTTTATGTTGACCACATTGACATTAAATCAATTTATAGTTATCAGGCTGCCAAAAAGGTGTATCTACAAGGGGAGCAAATCTATTTTACTTTTGATATGCCGAATCATTTCAAAACCTATGTTTGGATAATTAACTGGGAGCAAGGAGCTTTCGAATTAATAAATTTTCCACAAGAAAAATTCACGTATGGTACATCTTCAAACTCTTTCCTTTATGAAAATAATTTACTTCGTATCACTTTGGACAAAACAAGTTTGGATCTTTCCATCTACGATATCGAAAGCCGGGCATTAACTAAGAGCTACTCCTACACTGGAGAACAGCCTATTGCCCTTAATAAGGGGCCGATTTATTTTGAAGATGAAACAGGCAAGTTTAAAACCTTAAGTGGGGTGAGAAACGATAAGTTATATAAAACATTTTCTCAGGGCACTGCGTGCATTTATGCTGAAAGAGTCAATGATAGGAGCATTGTGCTAACCTTGGGAGCTTATAATGCTTCTCTTCTGGAATAAGCATAGGAGGTGCTTTGGGGTCTTTTGGCACGCGTGGAGGACTTGCTGTTGGAGGTGATAAACAATTAACCGGAACCAAGCAGGGAAGTATTTTCTTTGATGCTTTTTTAACCTATCCAGAAATGGATATTTCCCAATACAAAAACTTCACTACCGCCAATGACAGGATAGAATCCTTTTTGTCCTCAAATCATATAAGACCTTTATCTATAAGAATCTACAATTATTTAGAAAATCGTTTACATTTATCTTACATGGATAAGGGGAATGGGAAACTGAAGATCATTGAATTTTATAAATAGTATTTTGAAGTTCATTTTTTGGCATTGAACAAAATTGATTGGGAAGATGCGAAAACACTTCGACCTAGACATCAATTTCTATGTACAATTTAAGCTCCTGGAAATACCCTTTTGATGAATCTTTGGTTCTTGTAATGAATAAGGCTGAATCCCACTTTTCCCGCTTTAGTCCCCAGGCATCGCCCGGTCTGGCTAAGCCAGTGCACGAATGTTGTTTGATTGGAAACACATATTAAATACACTTTATGAGTATCTGGTAATTCAACTTGGCTGTCCCAATATCTCCACTTGAGTTCCTTTGACTGATATTAATCATTCTTTTTCAAGATTAACTCTAGATCTTCCTCCCGGCCAATTCCATCAATATATAGGCTTCCTTTTTCCAATCGGACCGTAGCATAGCTATTTTCTTCAGTATCCACCATTCCTTTAAAAGTAACAAAATGAATTCCATGGCGTTGAGCATATGCACCGCTATGATTATGGCCGTTAAACCACGCTTTGACACAAGAATAATCACTTATCAAGTCCAAAACTTCGACGGAATTCCAAAGAACATGAGCATCAACCGGAAGGATTGGAAAGTGACAAAGGAGAATAACCTTTTCAGATGTTTTTTCTGCGATTTCCAATTCATTCTCAAGCCAGTCCATCTGAGCATCACCTAAAGCTCCATTGTAGGTCTGTTGATCTTTATACTTTGTTTCATATTTCTGTTGAGCCTGAAAGTATTTTTGACTTCCCTTGGGCCAGGCAAATAGGCTCACGTCATTCCCATCAAGTATGATAAATTTCCAACCCTTAACTGTGATAGTGAAGTAGCGTTCTTTCAATCCCATGATTTCCGGTACCTTTTCCTTAAACTCCTCTGCAACGGAAAAGTCATGATTACCAAGAACAAGCGTAAAGGGAGCTCTTAATCGATTAATAATTGGCAATACAACGTCGAAACTTTTCCACTCTTTGTCAATAAAATCACCTAGATGAAAAACATGATCAAGTTTCATTGAATTAAATCTATCAACACATTCATCCAGCTTTTTATCCGACAATTTGTAATGCCTTAAACCTAATGGTGGGGTATTTGCATATTGGCAATCAGCAATTATCCCCAAAAAGAGGTGTTCACTCCTTTCTTGTTCTAATTGAATCGGTGCTTGCCGAAATCCGACATAATAAACTGTGCATAGCAATAAAACATTTACTAGAACATAGTTTCGGATTCCTATTATTTTCATTCTACTCATCACGTATGGTTTCTTTCTCCA